>JBCNOF010000009.1:0-56347 GCA_039594005.1 Roseateles sp. | reverse complement strand
AAGAACTCTCTCGCGCTGGTGACGACGGTGCGCGGTCTCCCGACTCCCTCTCCCGCTTGCGGGAGAGGGCAGGGGTGAGGGCCAGAGGCGGTGGCAGTACGGAGGCCCTGAGGGCAGGAACGATGAAGCGTTGGGCGCGAGTGAGTCTGAAGGTGCTGGGCGGTTTGCTGCTCGGCGTCGTCACGCTCGCGGCGGCGTGGGCGGCGTTCAACAACCGGTATACCGACGACGCACCGCGGCCCGTGCCCGACGCCCTGCGCGTCCCACCGAGCAGCGTGCCCACGGACCGCAACGCAATGTTCGCGTTGATCGGCCTGTCGCTGCCGGGCGATGACGCGCACGCGCAGGGTCTGAAGCGCTGGGCCGCGATCGAAGCGGGCCAGTTGGAACAACCTGCCGACGCGCAGCGCTGGCCATCGCCAGACGAGGGTCCTGCGGGCGTCGATGGCCAGCCGGTCGGCAAGGCCTGGCACTGTGACACGCAGACGCAGGCCTGCGCGGCATCGTGGACGCGCGAGGCCGCGGGCCTTCGCGTGCTGACCGACGCGCACGCCGAGATCGGTCATCGCTGCGAGGCGCTGGCCCGGCCGGGCATGGCGATCGAGGAGCCGCTGCCCACGCGGCATGCGGACTTGCGCACGGTCGGCGACGGCTACACGAGCCGCGCGATGGCCCTGCCCATGGCGCCCGCCGTCAGTTGCCTGCGCTGGTTGCAGCTGCGGGCCGTGCTCGCGGCGGCGTCAGGCGATCGCGCCGCGATGCTGGCACGCCTCAGGCAGGCCAGCGCGCTGACGGGCGCGATGCTCGATGGCACGCGCACCCTGATCGGGGTGCAGGTCGCCGGCGCGATGGCGCGGAGCCACTGGCGCGTCCTCACCGATCTGGCAGCGCTCGAGCCGGCGTCCGCGCCGGCGCTGCGAGCGATGCTGCCGCCGCTTTCGCTCCGGGCGCTGGATGCCTCCGCCTGGATCCGCACGGAGGCGCAGTTCGGCCGGGAGTCGATCCGGGAGATGGCCTGCATCGACGGCGCAGTGGCCGATCCGGTGGTGATCGCCTTCAAGCCTCCCGCGACGCCGATGCGTTGTGGCACGGCGCTCTGGTCCATGCCCAACGCCACGAGCCACCTGATGGACGAGCAATGGCTGCGGGCGCTCCAACTTGCCCCCGGCGGACCGCTGGAGATGCTCGACTGGTATCCGGACTCGACGACGGAAGACTTCTGGGACGCGCTGGCGTGGCGCAATTCCGTCGGACGCCTGCTGGTGGGGATCTCGGCACCGAACTATCAGGTCTACGCCCGCAAGCAGGCCTCGCTGCTGCTGCTCAACGAAGCCGCGCGCCTCGCGCTGGCCGCTGGCGAGATCGCGCCCGCCCGCCGCGCCGAGTGGCTCGCCGCTCAGCCAATGGACGCGCGCCTGCGCGAGCGGCTCTCGCTCGACGGCGACCGCATCGCCGCGCGCCTGTGGGAGCCCGTGTCCAGGCAGTCCACGCTTCATTACCGCATTCCCCCCGGCGTCACGAGCGCCGACACCTCCCCTGGGTCCCGCACGGGGCCCGCTCCGACCCGAAGCTGACCATGCTGCTCTCCGAAGACCACCGCGCCGTGCAGGACGCCGTCCGTGCCTACGTGCAAGACCAGATCGCGCCCAAGGCCGCTGAATGGGACAAGTCCCATCACTTCCCGGCCGAGGAGCTCAAGGGCTTGGCTGCCCTGGGCTGCTACGGCGTGGCCGTGCCCACCGAATACGACGGCGCGGGCCTGGACTACCTGGCCCTGGCCATCATCCTGGAGGAGATCGGCGCCGGAGACGGCGCGACGTCCACCGTGGTCAGCGTCAACAACTGCCCGGTGTGCTCCATCCTGATGGCCTTCGGCAACGAGGACCAGAAGGAGCGCTTCCTCAAGCCGCTGGCGCGCGGCGACATGCTCGGCGCGTTCTGCCTGACCGAGCCGCATGTGGGCTCCGAGGCCGGCGGCCTGAAGACGACGGCGGCGCGGGATGGCGACGAATACGTGCTCAACGGGGTGAAGCAATTCATCACCAGCGGCAAGAACGGCGACGTCGCCATCGTGATGGCGGTGACCGACAAGGCCGCGGGCAAGAAGGGCATCTCCGCCTTCCTGGTGCCGACGGCCACGCCGGGTTACGTCGTCGCGCGCATCGAGGACAAGATGGGCCAGCACGCCAGCGACACGGCGCAGATCCTGTTCGAGAACTGCCGCGTGCCGGCCGCCAACCGGCTGGGCGAGGAAGGGCAGGGCCTGAAGATCGCGCTGTCGGGACTGGAAGGCGGACGCATCGGCATCGCGTCGCAGTCGGTGGGCATGGCGCGCGCGGCCTTCGAGGCGGCGCTGCGTTACAGCAAGGAACGCGTGGCCTTCGGCGTGCCGATCTTCGAGCACCAGGCCATGCAGCACAAACTCGCCGACATGGCCACGCAGATCGAGGCCGCGCGCCAGCTGATCTGGCATGCCGCATCGCTCAAGGACGCCGGCCAGCCCTGCCTGAAGGAAGCGGCGATGGCCAAGCTCTTCGCCAGCGAGATGGCCGAGCGCGTGTGCTCCGCCGCGATCCAGATCCACGGAGGTTACGGCTACGTGAGCGACTTCCCCGTGGAGCGCATCTACCGTGACGTGCGCGTGACGCAGATCTATGAAGGCACGTCCGAGGTACAGAAGATCCTGATCGGCCGCGCGCTGGTCTGAGCGCCGGAGCGCTCCGGACTTTCCCTCGGTCCCCACCTCGGGTGGGTTCCGCGCGCAGGCACGGGCTGCTAGCCTGCGCGCGGCTCGAGGCATAACCTGGCACGCATGCACGTGACCTCCCTCGGGCCATTCAGGGAGAGAACACATGCGAACGATGCAAGCGCGGCGTCATGCTGCGTGGCGCGCCGCCGTGCTGGCGGCGCTGACGGGTGGCACGGGCCTGCTCTTGAGCGGCTGCGGCGGCAGTCCCTTCGAGGACTCGCCCAAGGACATGTACGCGCTCAGCCAGTCCAGCGTGAGCTGCGACGCGGCGCCCGCGACTGCCTGCGCCGATGTCAAGCTCTACGCCACCCCGATCAACGGCCTGACGACCGACTACCGCCCCGGCTGGGAAGAACGCCCCGCGGTGGCCAACAACAAGGCCGTGGACCACGTCTACCGCGATCTGCAGGCCGACGGCCGCTGGCTGGTCAGCGTGGGTTTCACCACCGGGCTCAAGGCCGGCACCTACAGCGGCACGATCATCTTTGGCCAGGATCCGCTGAGCAATGTGTTGCCACCCGGTGAGCGCCGCTCGGTCAGCTTCAGCTATCGCTTGACCGTCACGGCGGACTCCATCGCGCGGCCGCTGCAGGCGGTCAGTGGGGCCGTGGACTGGGCGGGTCCGGGCGGCACGCCCTCGCGCAACGGCTTCATCGCCGTGACCGCGGACCCCGCCAGGATCCAGCCGCGCTGGTCGCGCGCCTTCCTGTCGCAGAACTATCCGGCGGCCAACGTGCTGCTGTCGCAGGGTCAGGTCGTGCTCCCGGGGCTGCGCCTGGAGGACGGCACCGCGAGCGACACGGTCACCGTACTGTCCGAGACCGACGGCCAGCGCGTGTGGAGCGCCGCGTTGCCGGGCACGCCCAGCCGGGCGCTGGCCACGGGCGATCGGCTGCTGATCGCGGCTGCGGCCTCCAACGACGGCAAGACCTCGTCGATCTCGACGGTCGCGCGCGCCGATGGCGCGGTGCGCGCCCAGCAGTCGCTGGACACCATCGACATGGGTGACACCTGGGCGCTGAGCGGTGACACGCTGGTCACGCCGGACTTGAACGGCCTGACGCTGAGCGCGCGCGGGCTGGACAGCCTGGGCACGGTGCGCTGGACCGCGCAGGCCTACAACCCGCCGCTGAACCTCGCCGGGCTGGTCCGCTGGGGCGTCACGGCCGGATACGGGCGGGTCCACGTCAACGCGGGCGACCGCTTGCGCGGTTTCGCGCTGGGCGACGGCGCGCGCAACGTCGACATCGTCACGCCGGGCAAGTCGCCGGTGGTGCTGTTCAGCACGCCGCTCAACCAGCACCCGGTGCTGCTGGATGCGAGCACCGCGACCGTCATCACTCACCGCGACCTGCGCCCCGGCGAGGGCCGTGACAACCAGTGGAGCGTCGTCGACCTGGCCGGCGGACAGACGCGCTGGACGCAGCCGGGCCGCTACATGGACCTGCCGGTGGGCAACAACGGCGTGGTCTACGCGTCCAACCAGGAGACGAAGACCGTCGAGGCGCGCAGCGTCGCCAACGGCAGCCTGCTGTGGTCGTGGCCGATGGACGCGGGCGACAGCTATTTCCAGCGCCAGATGGTGCTGACGAATCAGCATCTGTTCGTCTCGACCGACCGGCAGACCATCGCCATCGATCTGGGCACGCACCAGGCGGTGTGGCGTTACGGCGCGGGCGGCGCGTTGGCGATGTCGGCCAACGGCACGCTGATGCTGATGGTGGAGCGCAGCTCGCTGTCCAACCGGCCGATGCTGGTGACCTTCGACGTCCGCTGAGGCGTCGTCGTCTTCAAGCCTTCAGGAAGACCATCGATCCAATCAGGGAGAGAAGATGAACGTTCTGTCGGGACGGCCGCGTGCCGTCGAGGGGAAGGGCGCGTCCGCGCCGATGCCGCTGGTGATGGGCGTGATCGCCGCGTCGCTGCTGGCGGGGTGCGGCGGATCGTCCAGCGGTGACAGCGGCGTCGAAGACGTCGTCGCGTTCTCGCTGGACCGCGACAGCGTGGAGTGCAAGGCCTCGCCCGAAGGCGACTGCGCGACGGTCACCATCTACGCCACGCCCACGCACATGGAGCGCAAGGACCGCACGCCGCTGCTGGTGGCGCGCTCGGTGGACGGCGCGCCGGGCATTCCGGTGGCGATCGCCTCCACCGGCACCCAGCTGCCGGACGGCCGCTGGCAGATGCAGGTGAAGTTGAGCCCCGATCGGCCGGCCGGCGTGTACGTCGGCGCCATTCACGTGGACATGCCGCTGGACGTGGTCGCGCCGGCCGGCAAGCGGTATCGCGGCGCGCGGCTGAGCTATCGGCTCGAGGTCAACGCGGTGACGCCGTCGAGCGCGCCGCTGCCGGCGGTCGTGGCCGGGGCGTCCTCGTGGAGCGAGGCGCCGGGCGGTCCGACGCGCAGCGGCTACGTGCCGGTGACGCTGGACGCCGCCAAGTTCTCGCGCCGCTGGATGTCCTGGGTGGTCGGCGGGACCGACACGACGGCGCCGGGCACGCCGGCGCTGGTCGACGGCCAGATCCTGCTGCCGCAGGCGCGTCCGTTCGGCGCGACAGCCGGCACCAACGCGCTCGCGCTGTCGGAGCTCGACGGCAAGCCGCAGTGGACGGCGACGCTCCCCGGCACGACGGTGACGCAGGTGACCGCGGCGGGCAACAACGTGGCGTGGGCCGTGCAGCAGGCGACGTCAACGCAGCACACGGCCTACGTGACCTCGCGGTCCGGTGGCGCGGTGATCGCCAGCAAGTTGCTGAGCGACACCAACCCGCCGCGCTTCTGGCTGGGCACGGACGATTCGCTGTACGTGAGCGACCGCAACAAGGGCACGCTGGAGGCGATCAATCTCGCCGACATGCAGTCGCGCTGGACCGCGACGGTGCAGCCGTCGCCGGGCGGTCTGCTGCCGGTGGTCATGCAGTACGGCCCGACGGTGGCCGACGGGGTGGTGTACGCGCACGCGGGCACGACCTTCCGGGCATTCCGCGCGAGCGATGGGGCGCAGCTGCTGGACACGACCGCGGACGGCGGTCAGACGCTGTCGCTCAAGCTCTACGAGAGCCAGACCCCGGTGATCGCGGATGCGACGACGGTACTGGCGATGGATCGGCCGCGTTACGTGTCGGACGAGGCGGGCGTGAACGCCGGGATCCAGGCGATGTCGCGCGTGGACGGTTCGGTGCGCTGGACGGTGCGTCAACCGTTCCGCGGGCTGCCGGTGACGGCCAACGGCCTGTTCTACGTCGCCAACCAGGGCAGCAAGACGATCGAGGCGCGGCAGGTGGCGGATGGCGCGCTCGTGTGGTCGTGGCCGATGGAGACGGGCGACAAGGCCTGGCAACCGACGATGGTGCTGACGGATTCCCACCTGATCGTGTCGACGGACCGTCAGACGGTGGCGATCGACCTGACGTCGCGGCAGGCGGTGTGGCGTTATCCGCTGGGCGGCTGGTTGGGCATGACGCAGCGCGGCACGTTGGTGGTGGTCACCCTGAACTCGGGCTCGACCAACGGGCCGACGGCGCTGTCGGCTTTCGACATGCGATGAGGGCGATCGGCCCCGGGAGGGGCCGATCATCCACGCTGCGCCGTAAGACAGCAGTGATTCACGGCGTGGCGACCTGAGAGGCGTCTTCGGTCGGTGGCGGTGGTACTGGCTCGTCCGTGGTGGAGATGTGCAACTGCTCCAGCGTGACGTCCAGGTCTTTGCATTTGCTGGGGAAGAACGAACACAGCATCGCGATTCGCCCGCCCGCCTTCGGAAAATTCCGGTCGGAAAAGATGAACAGGCCCGCAGCGGATGGATAGGGGTAGCGCAAGGCCTCCTCAATGTCCGCTTGCGGGATAGGCGCCAGCCGCTCTGCGTAACGGAGCAGTTGATTGAGGCCGCCGGATGACCAGTTCCCGACCAAGTCGAACTGGCCATGGATGACCAGTGCGGTCGATCGATCGTCTGTGCGTGGCCTCATGCGCAAGGTGCGGCCCGACAACGCCACGTCGGCGCAAGCGGAGAAGCAGGCCCCGCCCACGGTCACATCGAGTTCCTGCGCGCGCCAGGCGAGGCGCGCGCTTGGCAGGGCATACCCGCCCGGAACGTTGACCAGCCACAAATTCTTGATTTGTGGACGAGCTTCCAACATGTCGATGGTTTGCTCGATGACCTGATGGAGCAGTAGCGTGTTTCTGATTACCAGCGAATCGCCGCTGACATACACATGGATTTCGGGGATGGGCTCGGAGGATGAACTGACGGCGGCATTCCCGAGGCGGAGTAGACAACCGAATGCGATGAGGATGGCGAACTGAATATTTTTCATTGGAGGAATTGCAAATGCCGCCCGCACCGCGGCGCAGGCGGCGATTCATTTATTGACCCAGTGCAATCCAGAAGACATCGACGCAACCTTGGGGCTCGCCGTTGATGCATCGGAGCCAAGCGAGCACCGCATCGGGTTTCGACTTCCCCTCATCCCGAGGCTTGGTTGCATCCGGATCCTTCTTTGGATCCCCCGTGTAATGCCAGTCATCCCCCATGCCGGTCGCACCGACCTCTCCGCCGGAGACGAGATCAATTTCCTGTTCGGTGAGCAGTTGCATATCCATTCCTGGTTGACGAGCCGAAACCGGTCGGCACTCCGAATTCCTGATTTCTCCCTTTCGGGTTTCATCGAGGAATTGGAGCCAGTCTAGGAATGAATTCTGCGAGTGGAAACCTGGGAGATTTGCTTAACAAATCTCGGTGGGTGTGACCACTCAAATGATTTGGTGACAATCAAAAAACCTACTCAAGTGAGTAGGTTGATCCCAATATCTCACTCTTCGTCGATATTCAATCCACGCTGCCACACCGGCAGCGCGGCTTCGAACATCGACGGGGCGCTTCCCAGCGACCGGGGATCGCGGGCCAGCTTGATCCAGGCCAGCGTGTCGTGGTGACTGCCCGGCAGCAGATCGCGGCTGCGCTCGCTGACCAGCCACGCGTGCAGCGCGGCGTACTGCCCTGCGTGCCGTTGCGCCGACCAGCTCAGCGCCACCAGATCGCCGTAACCCTCCTCGCGGCGGGTCGACTTCATCGAGAGATAGGCCCTTTGCAGATCCGGGCTCAGCCCGTCCGGTGCCTGTCCGGCGGAGAACCCCGCCGGCAGGTGGAACCACGCGCCCTCGAGGTAACGCCGGCAGTGACCCAGCTCATGCGCGGCCATCAGCTCCAGCGCGCTGTCCTCGAGCCCTACCGGCAAGCGCGCGGTGGCGGCGTCGCCCTCGGGATTGCCGCGCAGGCTGAGCACCAGCTTGCAGCGGCCGTCCTTGAATCCCAGCGCCAGCGGCGAGGCCTCCGGCGCATCCTGCGGCTGCACCACGACATCCACCGGCATGCCCTGCGCCTTGGCGTGTTGCAGCACCGGCGTCATGCCCGAGATCCAGCGTTGTTCCAGCGACGTGAGACCGGCCGCGGAGGCGGTCGTCGAGAACAGGGGGATCGCGGCGGCGATCGCGCACAGCGCGGCGGAGAACGTCTTCATCACGGCTCGGGTCCTGCGGTCGGAAGGGCAGAGCACCGATGGTGACGGGCCAGGCGCCGCTTGTGCGCGGTCGCCACGCTGCATCAGCGCGAACCGCGTGACGCTTTGCCGGATGCCGGCGATGAGATGTAAATCGACCGGATCAGGCCCAACGACGACCCGTGACGCTTCGCACGTCAGCCCAGCGCCGTGTCGAGCACCATCATCAGCGCGAAGCCGAGCATCAGCCCTTGCGTCGCCCAACGCTCATGTCCCTTGCGATGCGATTCGGGAATGATCTCGTGGCTGATGACGAAGAGCATCGCGCCCGCCGCGAACCCCAATCCCCACGGCAGCAGCAGCGGCCAGGCCGACACCACCCACGCCCCGAGCACCGCGCCCACCGGCTCCACCAGCCCCGACGCCGCGCCCAGCAGCAACGCCTTGCGCCGCGAGTACCCCACCGAGATCAGCGCCACCGCGATGACGAAGCCCTCGGGCAGATCCTGGATCGCGATGGCCAGGCTCAGGCTGGCGGCCGCCACCGGATCGTTGGCCGCGAAAGCCACGCCGATCGCCAGCCCTTCGGGCAGGTTGTGCAGTGTGACCGCGATCACGAACAGCGTCGTGCGCCGCAGCCGCGTTGGATCCATCCCCTCGCGGCCCTTGATGAAATGTTCATGCGGCAGCCACCGATCCATCGCCATCAGCGCCCAGGCCCCCAGCAGCACCGCCAGCGCGACCTGCATCGCCGCAGCCGTCGGCGTCGCATGCTCGCGCGCCGCCGCCAGCCCCGGAATGATCAGCGAGAACGAACACGCCGCCAGCATCACGCCCGCGCCGAAACCCATCAGCGCGTCCTGGCCGCGCGCCGACAGGCTGCGCGTGCCCAGCGCGGGCAGCGTGCCGAAGGCGGTCGCCGCGGCGGCGAGCAAGCCCGCCTGCAACGCCAGCCCGATCACCGATCCATGACCGGCGCCGGTCACGGGCCGGATCCACGACCAGCCCTGGTGCAGCAGCGCCGCCGCCCCCGCGAGCAGGATCGCGAACCCGAGCAGCTGGCGCAGCCGATGACGGCGAGCCAGCACGGGATCGGCCGCGTGAGGATCAGAGGCCGCCATCGGTCAGCTTCGCCGGATCCAGCATCTGCTGCAGCGTCGCGCGGTCGAACTCGGTCATCTCCTCGGCCACGTCGAGGATGGGCCGCTTCTCCGCATAGGCGCGCTTGGCGATCGCGGCGGCCTTCAGATAGCCGATCTCGCGGTTCAGCGCGGTGACCAGGATCGGATTGCGCGCCAGCGCGTGCTGCAGGCCGTCGGTGTTGACCTTGAAGTCACGGATCGCCTGCTCGGCCAGCGCCTTGGTCGCCGCCGCCAGCAGCGCCAGGCTGTCCAGCAGGTTGGTCGCGATCAGCGGCAGCATCACGTTCAGCTGGAAGTTGCCCGACTGGCCCGCGATCGTGATCGCCGCATCATGGCCGATCACCTGCGCGCACACCATCGTCACCGCCTCCGGAATCACCGGATTGACCTTGCCCGGCATGATCGACGAGCCCGGCTGCAAAGCATGCAGCTCGATCTCGGCCAGGCCCGCCAGCGGGCCCGAGTTCATCCAGCGCAGGTCGTTGGCGATCTTCATCAGCGCCACCGCCAAGCCCTTGAGCGCGCCGGAGAGCGCCACCGCCGTATCCTGCGCCGACAGCGCGGCGAAGAAGTCCGGCGCCGGACGGAAGCTCAGACCGGTGGCCGTGGAGAGCTCCTCGCAGAAGCGTCGCGCGAAGTCCGGGTGCGCGTTGATGCCGGTACCCACCGCGGTCCCGCCTTGCGCGAGCTCGCACAGGCAGGGCAGCAGCGCGCGCAGCTGCGCGCGTCGCGCGTCGATCTGCGCGCACCAGCCGCCCAGCTCCTGGCCCAGGCGCAGCGGCATCGCGTCCATCAGATGGGTGCGGCCGGTCTTGACGTGATGCCCGTCGCTGGCGATCTTGTCCTGCAGCGTCTGCACCAGGAGGTCCAGCGCCGGCAGCAGCTCGCCCTGCAGCGCCTGCGCCGCGCTGATGTGCAGCACGGTGGGGATCGAGTCGTTGCTGCTCTGTCCCGCGTTGACGTGGTCGTTGGGGCTGACCACCAGCGGATTGGCCGCGCCGGTGCCGATGAGCCGCGTGGCCAGCGTGGCGATCACCTCGTTGGCGTTCATGTTCGAGCTGGTGCCCGACCCGGTCTGGAAGATCTCCACCGGGAAGTGGTTCATCAGCGTCGGGTCCTGCAGCAGCTGCGTGGCCGCGCGATCGATGGCCTGGCCGATGTCCGCGGGCAGCTGCTCCAGCGCGATGTTGGCGCGGGCGGCGGCGGCCTTCTGCAGCACCAGCGCGCGCACGAAACGCTCGGGCATGGGCTGGCGGCTGATGGCGAAGTTTTCGACGGCGCGCTGGGTCTGCGCGCCATACAGCGCGTCGACGGGCACGGCGACGTCGCCCATGGAGTCGCGTTCGATGCGGGTGGCCTTGGTCATCGGGGATCCTTCGTTCCTGGTCAATCCTGGAGTGGGCGGCGGCTCAGGCGCCAATGGAATCGCTGCAGACGCGCGACGAGCGCGGCATCGCCGTGGGCGTCGGCCAGCCGGTGCAGCGCCGCGAGCGGTCGGTTGAGCTGATCCAGGCAGGCACATCGCCAATGCCAGGGTAGCAGCGTGTTGTGCGCCGTGCCGTACAGCAATCGGAGGGCCTGCTCCTGGGCGGGAATCGGCGCCAGCACGCCAGCCTGGACGAGCTGCTCCAGCGCCAGCTGATGGCGGCGCAGCAGGCCGGGGTCATCCGGGGACAGGCCGCAGCTGATCTTCAAGCCCATCCAGCGCAGGCATTCGACGCCGGGATGATCAGCCGCCGCGCATCCCCCGTCGCCCGCCATCGGAGCGGGGCGGGACTCCCCCGCCGGAGGGAGGGCCGGGTCGGACCCCGCCGGCGACACGGGCAGGCGGGACGGAAGCAAGGACATGGCGGCTCCTGACAAACGATGCGTGAACCGGGAAGTCCGGCGGACACGGGCTGGCAGAAGCGCTTGCTGTGGCGGAGGAACGGGAAGCGGCGCGGGCTGGACAGGCGCGGACAAAAAGAAAGAGAGGCCGAGCCGCCAACGATGCCGATCGGATCGCGGCGCGGCCTCCCTGCAATTTGCATTGGTCGCGGGGTCGGATCCCGCCGGAGTCTTCTCGTTTGCGACGATGCTAGATGAGAATTGCTCGCATCTGCAAGCCCTGCCGTGCAAGCGCTTGCAACGGCTGGGGTCTTGCGCCTTCGGCTTCGTGCCCTGCCCAGAGCCCTCACCCCCAACCCCTCTCCCGCTTCGCGGGCGAGGGGCTTTCGCGAAGTGAGGCCTTGAGGCCCCCTCGCCCGCGCAGCGGGAGAGGGCGGGGGGTGAGGGCTCTCAGACCAGCCGCAGGTCCTTGGGCTGCACGCCGGGGAACACCCGGGCGAGCGCGGCGTTCGAGAGGCCGAACTGCCGCTGCCACAAGCCCCCCAGCACCGCGCGGTAGTCGTTGAGCACCGGATAGTCGCGGTTCTGGAACAGCGATGTCGACGTCAGCGCGATCTGGTCGCCGGCCACCGGGCCGCCGCTGGCCAAGCCGCCGCCCAGCAGCCAGTACACGCTGCCATGGCCGTGGTCGGTGCCGCGGTTGCCGTTCTCGCGGAAGGTCCGGCCGAACTCGCTGATCACCATCACCGTGGTCTCGCGCCAGACCTCCGGCCCCAGTTCATCGGCGATCGCCGCCAGTCCGCGGCCCAGCTCCTCAAAGCGGTTGGCGAGTTGGCCGGTCGCCCCTCCCTGGTTCACGTGCGTGTCCCAGCCGCCCACATCGATGAAGCCCAGGCTGAAGCGCCCGCGCATCAGCGTGGCGATGCGCCGCGCCTCCAGCTCGAATCCCTTGGCCGGGATCGCGTTGCGGCCGGCGGCGTCGGTCATCGACTTCATCTTGTCGGGCGACAGGTCGCGCGCCAGTTCCTCGCGCAGCGCCAAGCCCTCCTCGACCGTCGCGCCCAGCGCCTGGCCCTGGTACATGCTGGCGATCAGCGCGCGGTTCCTCGCATCGACGGCCGGGCGCGCGGTCTCGCGCAAGCCCGCGTTGGCGATGCGCACCGGTCCGCGGAACGCGATCGGCAACTGGTCGGTGAAGGACAGCGCCTGCTGCGCGTCGAGCTCCGCCGCGAGTCGGTTCAGGAAGCCGGAGTTGTAGTCGCGCGAGCCGCCCACCGGCTGGCCCAGCTCGATGCTGTCCTGCGTCTCGAAATGGCTGCGCGAGAGGTCCTCGGTGCCGGCGAACGGCAGGAAACGAGCCTGACCCGCCTGCGCCAGCGGATACAGGCTGGCCTTGAGCGCGGGATGCAGGCCCCAGTCCGCGGTCAGCGCCAGCGCCGAGGCCGGATCGCTCGCCGACGGCCGCGCGATCGCGATGCGCGGGCGCTGCTCGTAATAGAAGCTGCTGCTGGTCGGAATCAGCAGGTTCGTGGCGTCATAACC
Source organism: Roseateles sp. (assembly GCA_039594005.1). Classification (GTDB taxonomy): domain Bacteria; phylum Pseudomonadota; class Gammaproteobacteria; order Burkholderiales; family Burkholderiaceae_C; genus Roseateles. Next base: position 43,588 of record JBCNOF010000009.1, on the reverse strand, counting down.
GCCGCGCAGGAACACGAGCAGGAATCGTGGTCGGGTCAGCGGCCGCCCCGGCGCCTGGTCCGTGCCTGCGGCGAACAGCCGCGCGCCGGACATCGCCAGCGGGCTCGCCGCGAGGGCTTGCAGGAGGTGTCGTCGTTGCATGGTCAGCGGTACATGAAGTCAGGGCTGGACAGCCACAGCGTGAGCCACTGCTGCGGCGACGTGGTCTGCGCGAGCGCGCCGCGCGTGGAGGCCGCGAGCGTGGGCTCCACCCGGGCGCGCAGCGGCTGCAGGTCGGGCATCGGCACCGGGCCGTTCGTGCCCTCGGGGCGATAGAGCGCGGCGGCGCCGCCGCCGATCTGACGCGCCACCTCGAAGCGCAGCGTCATCTGACCGGGGCTGTTCCACGCGTCGGCCGTGAGCGGATAACCGTCGGGCGTCTGCTTGTCGAAGAGCCCCTGGCCGAGCCGGCGCAGCCAGTTCTGCAGCGGCTGCGCGTTGACCAGCTCGCGCTGCTCGAAGCCCGCGCGCAGGCTGGACAGCAGGTAGCGGTGCGGGTCCTTGAACTTGGGCGCGTCGGTCGAGGTGAAGGCCGCCGAGTACAGCATCGGCCGCATCGTGGCGGCGATGTCGCCCCGGGTCCGGAGGAAGGCCGACGACATCGCGTCGACGACCTCGGGCGGCGGCTGGTCGCTGAGGAAGAACACCGCGAGCTTGCGGCACACGAAACGCGCCGTCGCCGGCTGCGCCACGAGCAGGTCCAGCACCTCATCGAGTTCCTTGGCGCCGCTGCCCTTGATCGTGCGGCCCAGCAGCTGCTTGTCGCCGAAGTCGTGGCGGCCGGGGTGGAACTCGAACAGCCCGTCGCGCTGATAGAGCGCCTCGAAACGCGGCGCCACCTTCGCGGGCTCCGGCTCCACGCGCACGCCGAAACCGGTGAGCACCCGCGCCAGCTCCTGCACGTCGCGCTGCGTGTAGCCGCCATCCACGCCCATGGTGTGGAGCTCCAGCAGCTCGCGCGCGTAGTTCTCGTTGAGCCCGCGTACCGCGTTCTGATCGTTGTCCAGGTAGCGCAGCATCGCCGGGTGCCGCGCCACCGCGCCCAGCATCGCGCGGAAGGACCCCAGCGCATGCGGTCGCAGCGCGCGGTCCTGGTAATCGGACAACAGCAGGCGGATGTCGCGCTTGCCCTGGTGCACGTTGAAGTGGTTGAACCAGAACCACGACACCTGCTCGAGCAGCTGTTGGCGAGCGTAGAGCTCGCGCAGCAACTGTCGCTCCCCGGTCTCGCGCGCGGCCAGGCCTTGCGCTTCCTGGTAAGCCTTGCGCGCCGCGGCGCGCTCGTCCTCGCTGGCGGCCTTGTCGCCATTGCGTCGGAAGGACTCCGCGGCCCACACGCGTGCGGCGACGTCGCCCTGGCTGATGCCCATCGCGTCGATGCGGGCCTGGACGGGCCCGGGCATCGCCGCCTTCACGTCGGGCTTGAGCTGACGCTCGACATAAGCGCCCCAGCCCATCCGCTCGATCTCGGCGAGCTGCGCCTGCGTCGCGCCCCAGCCGATGCGATCGGCGGCGCGCAGGCGCTGGGCGGCGTCCATCGGGATGTCGGGCGTGGAGGGCATGCCGCCGCAGGCGGCCAGCGCCGCGCCCGCCGTGGCGCTCAGCAGCAGCGTGCGGCGGCGCAGCCGGGGCGCGGCGGCATCAGCGGATGCACCAGGGGCTGCGGGCACGGCAGGTTCGGCGCGCCGGGTCTTCCGGCGATGTGTCGAAGCGGACATGGAGCTAGCATGCCGCTCCCCCGTCGGGCCTGTCCAGAGGCCTTTGCGCTACTTCACAGTTGTAGCGGTCCGCACGGCGCATCGCGGCCATCCAGCGCCGGGTGCCCATCACGCCTTCGAGCAGCCCGGGCAGGTAGACGTCCGCGTTGATCAGCGGGAAATGCAGGCCCAGGCCTGACGGCGAGATCGCGACCTGCACGAGGTCGCCCGCCTCCGCGCCGCCCAGGCCCTGCACCAGCCAAGGCGCGAAGGCGAGCTCCACCCCCGTGTCCAGCACCACCAGCACGCGATCGGTGACGCCGTCGTAACGCACCGCGATCGCCGCGGGCATCAGCGAGCGCTGCATCGTGCCCTCGCGCTCGGCGGCTTCGAACGTCTCCGCGTCGATGGCGGCGTCCACCCCCGGGTCGTCGTCAATGCCGGCCATGCAGCGCCCTCCAGTCCGCGAGCAGCCGCGGCAGCTGCGCGGCGAGCACCTCGGCGATGCCCGACAGCCGTGCATGGGAGAAGAAGTGGCTCTCGCGCAGCGCGACGCGTCCGCGCGGCGCATCGGGGGAGGGCGCGTGCAGCTCGAAGCGCGCCTCGCCGCCCGAGCCCATGACATGGACCTGCGCGGGCCGCTGGTCATTGAGGTAGATCGCGGCGCGCAGGCCCTGGAAGCTGAGGATCGTCGGCATGGCGGTGGCCGCCGCGGCGCAGGCCGGGCGGACGAGGAAGTGGCACAGGGGCCGAAGCTTCCCCGCGACGCCCGCCGCGCGCCTTGACGAATGTCCAAGACGACGCGGCCCCGCGGCGGCTTCCCTCTTCAGGGCGGAGCCGCGACACGGGGCCTCGCGTTCGCGACGTCGATCGCGACCGAAGGGTCAGAGTTCGGCCACGCCCTTCACGCGTTCGGGGGCCTTCGTCAGCGGCACGACAGCGATGGGCGCCTCCACCGCGCGACCGTGGAAGCGGTTCAGCAGGTCCTGCCACTGCGCGCGCACGGTGGCGACGTTGGCGAGCTTCACGTGACCGTAGCCGCGGATGCCCTCGGGCAGGCGCGCGAGCTTGGTCGCGAGCTCGAGCTTGTCGGCGCTGAGATGCGCGAGCAGCTCGTCCACCAGCGCCTCGTAATCGCGCACCAGCTGGCGCTCGATGCGACGCTCCTCAGTCTTGCCGAAGATGTCGAGCACGCCGCCGCGCAGGCCCTTGAACTTCGCCAGCGTCTTGAGCGCCTTGAAGGTCCACGAGCCCAGTTCGACCTTCTTCGCGCGGCCATCGGCGCCGGGCTTGGAGATCAGCGGGGGCGCCATGTGGAAGCTCAGGTGGTCCCAGTCCTCGAACTGCGCCTTGAGCGCGGCCTCGAACTTGCCGTCGGTGTACAGGCGCGCGACCTCGTACTCGTCCTTGATGGCCAGCAGCTTGGCGTAGTAGCGCGCCACGGCCTTGGTCAGGCGCAGGCCCTTGCCCGCATCGCCCAGCGCGGACTCGGCGGCGCGCACGCGCTGCACCAGCGCCTCGTAGCGCGTGGCGTAGGCGGCGTCCTGGTACTCGGTCAGGAAGGCCTTGCGGCGCGAGACCAGGCCGGGCTGACCGTCCTTGTCGTCGAGCTGGTCGAAGTTGAACCACTGCACGGCCGATCCGGCCTGCTCGCCCGCGAGTCGGCGCAGCGCCTCGGGCGCAGCGATCGCGAGACGGCCCAGCGCGAAGGCGGTCTTGTTGTTCTCGACGGCGACGCCGTTGAGCTCGATCGCGCGCATCAGCGCGTCGAAGGACACCGGCACCAGCCCGCGCTGCCAGCACGCGCCCAGCATCACGATGTTGCTGGGCATGGTGTCGCCCATCAGGCGCTGCGCGATGTCCTGCGCGTCGATGCTCGCGAGCAGCCCCGAGCCCTCGCCGACCGCGTGACGCATCTTGGCCAGCAGCGAATCCGCCTGCAGGCTCGCATCCGGGTTGCGGACGAACGCGGCGGTGGGCAGCTCATGGGTGTTGGCCAGGATGACGGTGCGGCCGGCCTTCACCGTGGCGAGCGCGTCGGCGCTGGCGCCCACGACCATGTCGCAGGCCAGCAGCACGTCGGCCTGTTGCGTGTCGATGCGGACCTGGTTGAGCAGGTCCTGCGTCGGCGCGACGCGCACGAAGGACAGCACCGCGCCGCCCTTCTGCGCGAAGCCCATGAAGTCCAGCACCGAGCTCTGCTTGCCTTCCAGGTGCGCGGCCATCGTCACGAGCGCGCCCACCGTGACCACGCCGGTGCCGCCGACGCCGGTGACCAGCATGTCGAACGGACCGGTCCAGGCCCAGGTCGCGGGCGGCTGGATGGCCGCGATCTCGCGCGCCAGCTCGGTCGGACCGAAGCCCGCGCCGGCCCGCTTCTTGAGCTTGGCGCCGTGCACCGAGACGAAGCTCGGGCAGAAGCCGTTCACGCAGCTGAAGTCCTTGTTGCAGCTGCTCTGCTCGATCGCGCGCTTGCGACCGAAGTCAGTCTCCACCGGCACGACGGACAGGCAGTTGGACGCCTGACCGCAATCGCCGCAGCCCTCGCAGACGGACTCGTTGATGAAGATGCGCTTGTTCGGGTCGGGGAACTCGCCCTTCTTGCGGCGGCGGCGCTTCTCGGCGGCGCAGGTCTGGTCGTAGATCAGCACGGTCACGCCGGCGATCTCGCGCAGCTCGCGCTGCACCGCGTCGAGCTCGCTGCGATCGTGGAACGTCGTGCCGGCGGGGAACAGGCCGTGATGGCCGTCGTACTTGCCGATCTCGTCCGAGACCACGACCAGGCGCTTGACGCCCTCGGCCTCGACCTGGCGCGCGATCTGCGGCACCGAGGTCTGGCCGTCCACCGGCTGGCCGCCGGTCATCGCGACCGCGTCGTTGTAGAGGATCTTGTAGGTGATGTTGGCCTTGGCCGCGATGGCCTGCCGGATCGCCAGGTAACCCGAGTGGTAGTAGGTGCCGTCGCCCAGGTTCTGGAAGACATGCTGCTCGGTGGTGAAGCGCGAGTGCGCGGCCCAGTCCACGCCCTCGGCGCCCATCTGGATCAGGCCGGAGGTGCCGCGCTCCATCCAGCTCGCCATGAAGTGGCAGCCGATGCCGGCCAGCGCGCGCGAGCCCTCGGGCAGCTTCGTCGAGGTGTTGTGCGGGCAGCCCGAGCAGAAATAGGGCTGGCGGCGCACCGCGTCGGCGCTGTTGGACAGCAGGCAGGGCGTGAGGAAGTCCACGACCAGGTGGCGGCGGTCCAGCGCGGGATTGAGCCGCGCGAGCCAGTCCGCGACGGTCGGCATGATGCGCGACGGGCGCAGCTCGCCGAGCGCGCTCAGCACCGCGGCCCCGTGTTCATCGGACTTGCCTACCACGCGCGGCCGCTGCGCGTCGGGCAGGTGATACAGCAGTTCCTTGATCTGACGCTCGACGACGGGCGCCTTCTCCTCGATGACCAGCATGTCGGTCAGGCCCTGCGCGAACTCGCGGATGCGCGTCGGTTCGAGCGGGTACACCAGGCCGACCTTGTAGACGCGCACGCCCGCCGCGGCCAGCGCGTTGGGGTCGAGGTCCAGGCGGCGCAGCACTTCCATGAAGTCGTAATGCGCCTTGCCCACGGTGACGATGCCCAGCGTCGCGCGCGGGCTCACCACGATGTGCTTGTCGATGGAATTGACCTTGGCGAAGGCCAGCACCGCGTCGATCTTGTGCGCGAGGCGCGACTCCAACTCCAGCGAGGGCAGGTCGACGGAGCGGATGTGCAGGTTGGTCGGCGGGGTGTGGTCGACGGGCTGCTCGAAGTCCAGCGGCACGGCGTCGAGGTCCACGGTCATGCCCGACTCGACGACCTCGGAGATCGCCTTGAAGCCGACCCATGCGCCCGAGAAGCGCGACAGCGCCCAGCCGTAGAGGCCGAACTCGAGGTACTCGGCGACGTTGCCCGGATGCACCAGCGGCATGGACCAGGCTTGCAGCGCGAGGTCGCTCTGATGCGGCGTGGACGAGGACACGCAGCCGTGGTCGTCGCCGCACACGACCAGCACGCCGCCTTCCTTGGCCGTGCCGTACACGTTGCCATGCTTGAGCGCGTCGCCCGAGCGGTCCACGCCCGGGCCCTTGCCGTACCACATGGCGAAGACGCCATCGACGGTGCGTTTGGGGTCCAGCGCCACGCGCTGCACGCCCAGGCAGGCGGTGGCGGCGAGGTCCTCGTTGATCGCGGGCAGGAAGTTGACCGCGGCCTTGTCGAGGAACTTCTTCGCCTTCCACAGCTGCTGGTCGACCATGCCCAGCGGGCTGCCGCGATAACCGCTGACGAAGCCCGCGGTATTCAGGCCCTGGCGCTCGTCCTGGGCCTTCTGCATCAGCAGCAGGCGCACCAGCGCCTGCGTGCCGGTGAGGAAGACTTGGCCCGACGAGGCGGCGAGGTTGTCCGAGAGCTGATACGTGCGCAGCGCCGGCGCGGCGGCAAGACTGGCTTGGGTCATGGCTTGTCTCCCCAACGGGAAGAGCCGGCCGCGGCCCCTGGGGCGCCCCGGTCGGCTCGGAATTTATGAATGAGCAGATTCTTTCCGAGACAATGCGCACTTTCTTGCCTTGTTCGCTCGATTCTCTGAATGGATCGACAGCGTCATTCTCAAAAGAGGCCGATATGGCAAATGAACGTTTCGATCGGGCGACGCGGTTGATCCTGGAGACGCTCCAGGCGGACGCGCGCCAGAGCACGCAGCAATTGGCCGAGCAGGTCGGGCTGTCCGCCACGCCGGTGTGGCGCCGCGTGAAGGAGCTGGAGGAGCGCGGGGTGATCCGGCGGCACGTGGCGCTGGTGGATCGGGAACAGCTCGGGCTGTCGATCTGCGTGCTGGCCAATGTGAGCCTGGTCCGTCACACCGAGGGCGCGGTGGAGGCCTTCGAGGCGATGGTCGCCGCCAGCCCCGAGATCGTGGAATGCCAGGCCATCACCGGCGAGGCGGACTACGTCATGAAGATCGTCGCGCCCGACATGAAGGGCTACGACCAGTTCCTGCAGAGCAAGGTGTTCAAGGTGCCCGGCGTGGCCAGCGTGCGCAGCAATGTCGTGCTGCGCGAGGTGAAGTACGAGACGGCGTACCCCGTGCCCTGAGCCGTGCCGTGAGAGGGCGCCCTGGGCCAGGCCTGGATCGGTGCCCTGATCCGCGTTCTCCTCAATGGGCATCGGCGTTGTGGCGTGAGATCCTGAGCGCATGTTTTCCGTGTACGGCACTTCCGGAAAGATCCTGACGGGCGGGCTCGAGCAGGTGCGCGACCTCGCCCCGGTGCAGGCGGTCGCGCGCACGCGGGCGATCGCTCCGATGGCGCGCCAGGGCGACCTGACGCCCTCCACCGTCGTGCTGGCGGGCGTGGGGCAGGGCGGTGGCGGGCTCGGTGGTGGAGGCGCCGCGGGTGGGGCCTCGGCTTACGTCGCGCAGGAGGCGCTCGCCGCGTATGCGGGCGACACCACGCGGCAGCCGCTGACGCAGGTTCACCAGTTGATGAGCCGCAAGATGATCAGCGTGCGTTCGGGCGCGCCGCTGCGCGCGGCGATGCGGATGATGTCGCGCGCCGGCGTGGCGCAGGCGCCGGTGCTCGGTCCGATGGGCGAGGTGCGCGGCTTGGCCACGCGCGGCGACCTGACGCGCGGTCTGGCCGACGACCTGGATGAGATCACCGAGATGACGATGATCGCGCACCGGCTGGCGGCGCCGGTCGACGACGTGATGTGGACACCGGTGCCGGTGGCGCAATCCGACACCCCGCTGCGCGAGGCCGCGCAGCTGATGCTGGACCTGGGGCTGCCCGGGTTGCCGGTGAGCGCCGAGAACGGCCAGTTGATCGGTTTTCTCTCGCGCAGCGACCTGCTGCGCGGCATGACGCACGAGCCGCCATTGGACCTGTGGTCCTGATCAGTATTTGCGCATCCCGCGCTCAGCCTCTTCCTGCTCGATCGCCTGGAGCGTGCGCCAGTCGGTGCAGACGAAGACTCCGTCCTCGGTGATGCGATCCGGAATCGAGCCATCACCCCGCGCGATGCGTCCATCCTTGCAGACCATCGTGCCGCGGGCCTGACCCTGCTCCTGCAGCGCCTTGCCGATGGCCATCGAATCGCGCGTGTACAGCGCCAGCACCAGCAGCGCGGCCAGCACGCCCAGCATCAGCACCACGCCGACCATGATCTCGCTCGCGTCGCGCAGCGGCGACGGCGGGGCGCTCTGCGCGCGCGGCGCGGCGGCGAAGCTCGCCCCGTCGCGCGAGGGCGAGGACGACGAGGACGACCCGGCACGCTGCGGGGCGCGTTGATAACCAGGCGAGGAACGGGTGGTGGCCATGTTCATGTGACGGATCGCTTTGCCAAAGACCAACAACAGCAAGCACGGACCGCGGGCGGACGGGATGAAGGCTACAGGCGACTGGCCGCGAGAGCGACTTAAATGCAGGGTTCACCCCCAAAAATGCACGGGTGCAGGACCCCCTTTCCGATGGTTACAGCGGTTGCAGAATTAAGATTTATGGGCCATGTCAGAGCCCGCAACACCCCTCTCCGCCGCTGAACATCAGGCCCTGCACCAGCTGTCGCAGGAGCTGCCGGACGCCTGCGAGCGCCTGGATTACGTCAAGCGCATGACCGACCAGGCGGCCAACAAGGTGCTGGGCATCGTGGAGTCGGCGCAGGAGGACGCGCAGGCCGTGGCGCGTCAGGGGCATGAGTTGTCGGAGTCGCTGCAGCGGCTGGCAGCGGCGCCCGACCTGAGCGTCGAGCGGGCCCGCGCGATGATGCGGCTGTGCGCGGCCTACGCCGCGGGGGCGGCCGGTTTCGCGGACCGCGTCAAGGGCCTGCAGACCGAGATCATGATGGCGCAGGACTTCCAGGACCTGTCGGGCCAGGTGATCAACAAGGTGCTGAACATGCTGCGTCCGGCCGAGATGCCGTTGCAGCAGCTGCTGGCCGCGCACGAGCCGCCGCAGGCCGCCGCGGCCGAGGAGCAGCTGGCCGGCGTGCAGACGCCGGACAAGGCGCTCCAGCAGGACGACGTCGACGCGCTGCTGGCCGAGATGGGGTTCTGACGCGGTCTCGAGCGGGCCTGGCCTGGCGCTGCCGACGGCGCTCCAAAGGCTCGCAAGCCTCACTGACGGCGCCTTTGAGCTCGCCAGTGCCGCCCAGTGACCTATCCCTTCGCTGATTCCTTTGCTCCCGGGGCTGATGCCCGTTCTGACGCCGTTTCCGCTGCCCTCTCTGCCGCTCGTTCACCGGAAGACATCGCCGGTTCATCGGCGGGCACCGAGGCTTCAAGCGACGACGCCCATCCGTCCGCGGACCTGCGCCACACGCCGCCGAGCTGGCTGCAACGCGAACACTGGCGGCACAGTCACGTGCTGGCGCGTTGGCTGTCCCGGCACCCCCCGCTCGACGCGCCATGGCCGTCCAGCGTGAATGCCGCGCGGGTGATGGAGGCCCTGAGATCGCCCGAAGGGGAAGCGATCAGCTGGAGTCGGCCGGAACTGACGTGCCGGGTGGTCGATTGGGTGGCGCGCGGCGATCCGCCGCGACCGGCCGGCGCGGTGGACTGCTTCGAGGACCTGATGTGCCTGGTGTCGTTCGTCCATGGCGACAGCCGGTCGCGCGGCACGGCGCCGGAAGATGCGCGCGTCGCCAGCGGCCTGCGTGGGATCTGGCAGAGCGCGATGCGCGAGTCCCCGACCGCCCGGGCGCTGGCCTGGGCGCTGATCAAGCGTGACCGCCATGGCGAGCGCGGCGCGATCGTGGTGCCCCTCGGCGCGATACAGCGCACGAGCGCTCCTCTGCAGGCGTCATTCGCAGCGCGCCGACCGGATGCGCGCTTCGAGATGCCGCTGCTGACGTCGGCGCTGCCCACGCCGCTGGCGGCCTTCGCGCAGGCGTCTCGACAACAGGGCGCTGCCTCCGCGCGAATGGCCTCGATGGTTGACGAGGCCAGGCGTCTGGGTGTGCTGGACAAGGCCTCGTTCCTTGCCCTGGAGGCGCCGGCAGCCCACGCGCGGATGCTGCTGGGGCCCTGGACTGGGCTCGCGCCATGGGTGCGCAAGTTGACGTTGCGGGATCTGGCTGATGTGCGAGATATCCCCGCCGAACTCGCGCCCTGGATCCGGGTCCTGGAGGTCCGGACGGCGCCGTCGCAAGAGGCGGCGCGGACCTTGCCGCCGCTGCGCCACGCGCTGCCCAATCTGCACAAGGTCATCCTGCTCGACGAGTCGCGCCACCTTGTCGACGACGCAACGGATGGGTTAAGGGACTTCGACTCGTTCCGGGAGGTCTCCACCGAATCCTGCGAGGCCTTTCATCGCCATGTCGCCGGCTTCTCGACGCATGGTCGCGATGTGTTCTTCGCGATGGCCGCGGTGCTGCTGGACTTCGAGGAAAACCTTCAGGCCTTGGTGCCGCGAGTGCGTCGTGTGCTGCTGGCGGTCTTGCGGGACGACGAGCTGTCGGACCGTTGCCGCCTGGCGGCGACACAAGGGGGCTATCTGGAACCGATGCAGATGCTGGAAACCATGGAGCAACTGATTCAGGACCAGAGCATCGGGTCCACCTCGTAATACCGGCGCAGTTCCGCGTACAGCGCGGGGTGGGCCTGCGCCAGCGCCCAAGGCTGGCCGAAGAAACGCTCGCTCGCGACCGCGAAGAACTCCGCCGGCTCGGTGGCGGCGTAGTCGCCCAGCGGATCGGGCTCGCCCTCGGCGAGCCGCGCCCGCAGCAGGTCGAAACTGCGCTGCATCACCGTCGCCCAGCGCGCCTGCCGCGAGCGGTCGCCCAGCCACGGCGCGCCGTTGGCCAGGCCCTTGACCTGGTCGAGCTGATGCGCGAATTCATGCACCGCGACGTTGTGGCCGCGCTCCGGCTGCGCGGCGTCGCGCAACACGTCGTCCCAGGACAGCACCACCTGACCCTCGCCCCAGGATTCGCCGCTCAGCACCTGCCGGTCCTGCATCTGCAGCGGGCCCTGATGGCGCACGCGATCCACGATGAACGCGCCGGGATAGACCAGCACCGTGTGCAGCTTGGGGTAGTAACCGCGCGCGCGACCCAGCAGCGGCAGCGACGCCAGCGCCGCGATCGTCACGCGGACCTCGTCGGTGATCACCTGGCCGGCGCAGCCGATGAAGGATTTCTCGGCGAGGAAGACATTCATGTGCCGCTTCAGCCGCAGTTGAAGGTCGGCCGGCAGACGCGACACCTGAGGCACGTTGCGGCGCAGGATCGCGCGCCACGCCGCCGGGAAGGCCCGCGCGCGCAGCGCGGCGCGGCGTCGTGCCTGTCGCCAGGGCTGGCTCAGCAACCAGAAGCAGATCAACGCGGCGACCAGCGCCAGGACGAGGAGGGCCATCCGCCGAACATGCGCGCAGGGCTGCCGCTTTTCAAGATGCGGCGCGCACGCGACGCTTTCCCGGCGCGCGGGCGATCAACGTCCGACACAGCGCCGCGCGCGAGCGCCGCGCGCCCCCGACCCCGGACAATTTCGGCCTGGGCCGGCTCGACTTGAGCGCGCACGAACGCGCCACGCACGCGGGCCGCCCAGTCACCAGAACACAGAACAGTCTTTGAGGGAGCGCGGCGGCCGGGCCTGGAACCGGATCGCCGTCGGGGCGATTTGAAGTTTTCCGAAGTGCAGGCGACGCCGCTCAGGACGTCGCCGTTCGACGTCAGTCCGTTGGAGCAGTACCGCGCCAGGATCCAGCAGGAGATGCTGGATGGACCGCCGCCGTCGGTGGTGCTCAAGCTGTCCCCATTCATCGGGACGGAGGGACCGCTCAAGGAGACCTACGCCCGCAACAGCGCCGACGTCACCTATGGTCGCCACCCGCTGGGCCAGAAGGCACCGCCGGTCAGCCGCATCGAGACACCGGCGTATTCCCACGGCAGCTTCATCGCCGCCAGCTTTCCGGACCTGAGCGTGCGGGTCGAGCTCGGGCCGTTGCTGGTCAGCCATGTGGATCGCGCGGGCGGCACGCCGCGCATCCTGGACGTGACCGCCTGACCGGTGAAGCCCCTCTCCCGCAAGCGGGAGAGGGTGCACGGACATCAGACGGTTTCGGTGCGCGCGGCGCGGACCGCCTCGCTGAGCACGTCCAGCACCTCGATCGAGTCGTCCCACGCCAGGCAGGCATCGGTGATGCTCTTGCCGTACTCGAGCTGCGACGGATCGTCCTTGCCCGGGTTGAACTTCTGCGCGCCGCCCTTGAGGTGGCTCTCCACCATCACGCCGAAGATGCTGGTGCCGCCGGCGCGGATCTGCGCGGCGACGTCCTTGGCCACGTCGAGCTGGCGTTCATGCTTCTTGCTGCTGTTGGCATGCGAGCAGTCCACCATCAGCCGGGTGTCCAGCTTGGAGGCCTCCAGGTCGGCGCAGGCCGCAGCGACGCTCTGCGCGTCGTAGTTGGGCGCCTTGCCGCCGCGCAGGATCACGTGGCAGTCCCGGTTGCCCTTGGTCTCGACGATCGCGACCTGCCCGTTCTTGTGCACCGACAGGAAGTGGTGCGGTCGCGCGGCCGCCTGGATGGCGTCGGTGGCGATCTTGATGTTGCCGTCGGTGCCGTTCTTGAAACCGATCGGCGCGGACAAGCCCGAGGCGAGCTCGCGGTGCACCTGGCTCTCGGTGGTGCGCGCGCCGATCGCGCCCCAGCTGATCAGATCGCCGATGTACTGCGGCGAGATCACGTCCAGGAACTCCGATCCCGCGGGCATGCCCAGCCGGTTGATCTCCAGCAGCAGCTGGCGCGCGATGCGCAGGCCCTCGTCGATGCGGTAGCTCTCGTCGAGGTAGGGGTCGTTGATCAGGCCCTTCCAGCCGACGGTCGTGCGCGGCTTCTCGAAGTACACGCGCATCACGATCTCGAGCGTGTCGGCGTGCTGCTCGCGCAGCACGGTCAGGCGCTTGGCGTACTCGAGCGCCGCGGCCGGGTCGTGGATCGAGCACGGCCCGATGATCACGAGCAGGCGGTCGTCCTTGCGCTGCATGATGTCGCGGATGCGCTGGCGCGTACCGACGACGAGCTGCTCCATGGCCGTGCCACGGATGGGGAAGAAGCGGATGAGGTGTTCGGGCGGCGGCAAGGGCGTGATGTCCAGGATGCGTTCATCGTCGGTCTGGGAGGTCTTGTCCTGCGGCGAATACCAGCGCTCCGCCTGCGAGGCGCTGGGATAAGGACTGTTGGACTTGGCATTCATGGGATGACGCTTTCTGGGTTGTGTGCGGGGACGCCGCTCAGGAACCGCTGACGAATCGCTTCGAGGGGGAATCACGCCGGGCCGAAAAAAAACCGCCGGGCTGTGGGCCCGGCGGTTTCTTGAGGATGCTTGGCGTTTGCTTATGCGTTCGCCTCTCCTCCGCCGGGGCGGTGCGAGAACCAAAAATAAGCAAAGTAAAACTTCGGTGCGGAACGCATAAGGGGCAATAGTGCCTGCGCTTGCTGCGGCGCGTCAAGCGCGAAGGGGTGACAGCCGCACGTCCGGCGCGACGACATCGGGCAAGTCAGCCTTCGCGGAAAAACGAAACCCGGCCGGAGCCGGGTCGTGGGAAGCCGGCCCGGGCGGGCCGATCCGTGGGGTTCAGGCGGTGCCGCCGACGGTCAGCGTCAATGCGCAGCGTGGGCTGTCCCACGCCCACCGGGACGCTCTGGCCTTCCTTGCCGCATACGCCCACGCCGGTGTCGAGCTGCATGTCGTTGCCGATCATGCTGACGCGGGTCATCGCGTCGGGGCCGTTGCCGATGATGGTGGCGCCCTTGACCGGGTACATGATCTTGCCCTTCTCGACCCAGAAGGCCTCGCTGGCGGAGAACACGAACTTGCCCGACGTGATGTCGACCTGGCCGCCGCCGAAGTTGGTCGCGTACAGGCCCTTGTCGATGCTGGCGATGATCTCCTTGGGATCCTTGTCGCCGCCCAGCATGTAGGTGTTGGTCATGCGCGGCATCGGCACATGGGCGTAGCTCTCGCGGCGGCCGTTGCCGGTGGGGGCGACTTTCATCAGCCGCGCGTTCATCGCGTCCTGGATGTAGCCCTTGAGGATGCCGTCCTCGATCAGCACGTTGCGCTGCGAGGCGCAGCCCTCGTCGTCCACGTTCAGCGAGCCGCGGCGGTCGGGGATGGTGCCGTCGTCCAGCACGGTCACGCCCTTGGCGGCGACGCGTTCGCCGATGCGGCCGGAGAAGGTCGACGAGCCCTTGCGGTTGAAGTCGCCTTCCAGGCCGTGGCCGACGGCCTCGTGCAGCAGCACGCCGGGCCAGCCCGGGCCGAGGACGACCGTCATCTCGCCGGCCGGCGCCGGACGCGATTCCAGATTGGTCAGCGCGGCGCTCACGGCCTGCTCGACATAGGACGCGATCATCTCGTCGGTGAAGTAGGCCAGGCCGAAACGGCCACCGCCGCCGCCCGAGCCGACTTCGCGGCGTCCATTGCTCTCGGCGATCACGGTGACGGACAGGCGCACCAGCGGGCGCACGTCCGCGGCCAGTGTGCCGTCGGCGCGCGCGATGAGCACCACCTCGTGCTCCGCGGCCAGGCCGGCCATCACCTGCGCGATGCGGGGATCCTTGGCGCGAGCCAGGCGCTCGGTGCGCTCCAGCAGCGCGACCTTCTGCGCGCTGTCCAGGCTGGCGATCGGGTCGGCCTCGCCGTAGAGCGCGCGGCTGGCGGAGACCACCGGCTCGGCCGGCACCTTCACCCGCTTGCTCTGTCCGGCCGAGGCGATCGCCCGCACGGTGCGCGCGGCGTCCAGCAGCGCGGCCTCGGAGATGTCGTCGGAATAGGCGAATGCCGTCTTCTCGCCGGCGACCGCGCGCACGCCCACGCCCTGGTCGATCGAGAAGCTGCCGCTCTTGACGATGCCTTCCTCCAGGCTCCAGCCCTCCGCGCGGGTGGTCTGGAAGTAGAGGTCGGCGTCATCGACGCGATGCTCGGTGATCAGCCGCAGGGCCTGCGACAGCGAGGCGTCGGTCAGGCCGAAGGGTTCGAGCAGCTGGGCACGGGCGGTGACCAGGCGGGCGAGGGTGGGTTCGCGCGAAATCATCCGGCGATTGTAGGCAGGCCCCGTGACCCTGCCCCTGTCGTGGTGACCGCCGGTAGCAATCGCTTCACAGACCTTTACTGGGGCCCGGTCACCGTGTCTGGTTCGACATGCGTTGTCTGCCCAGCGGCCAACGAACCGCACCCACCCTCCCAAGGAGAACCTCGATGAAGCGCATGTCCCTGTCGATCGCCCTCGTGTCCAGCCTGCTCGCCGCCTCGGCGTTCGCCCAGACCACGGCGCCTGTCTCGACCGCCACGCCGCGCGTCGACCAGCGCGAAGCCAACCAGCAGCAGCGCATCGCCAACGGTGCCGCGTCGGGTCAACTGACCGCCCGCGAGACCCAGCACCTGGAGAAGGAGCAGGCCCGCATCGACAACGCTGAAGCGAAGGCGAAGTCCGATGGCGTGGTCACCGCCAAGGAGCGCCGCCAGCTGCAGAAGAGGCAGGACGTCGCCAGTGCCGACATCCGCCGCGCGAAGCACAACAAGCGCACGGCCGGCAATTGATCCAGCCCTGCCCGGCGGGCAGCCACCCCTGCTCCCTCTCCCGCTCCGCGGGCGAGGGGCTTCGGAAGCTGCGACGGACGTTGAACTCAGGGCGCCTCGTCGGCGCCTTCGTCATCCACGCCCTGGGCGTCCTGCTTCCACTCCAGCGCCAGCTGATACAGCGCCTTGCGCGACTCGCCCGTCAGCTCGGCCGCCAGCGCCGCCGCCTGCTTCAGCGGCAGGTCCCGTACGAGCACCCGCAGCGTGCGCTGCGCCGCTTCCGGCAATTCGTCGTCGCCCGGCACCACCGGCGCGGCGTGCAGCACCAGCACGAACTCGCCGCGTTCCCGCTGCTTGTCCTCGGCCATCCACGCGGGCAGCGTCGCGCAGGGGGCGGTGTGGATCGTCTCGAACTGCTTCGTGACCTCGCGGCAGACGGTCAGCGTCTGCGTGGGCGCCAGCTCCGCGAGCAGCGCGGTCAACTCCTGGATGCGATGAGGGGCCTCGAACAGCACCTGGCTGTGGGATGCGCCGGTCAGCGCCTGCAGCGCGGCGCGCCGCTCGGCGGCCTTGGTCGGCAGGAAGCCCACGAAGCGGAACCCTTGCGCCCGCGTGTCGCCCGCCACGCTGAGCGCCGCGGCCGCGCTGCTCGCGCCAGGCAGCGGCACGACACGCACCCCGGCGCGCGAGGCCGCCGCCACCAGCACCGCGCCGGGATCGGAGATCGCGGGCGTGCCCGCGTCGCTGACGTAGGCGATGCGCTCGCCGGCCAGCAGTCGCGCGACCAGGCCCTCTGCGGCCTGCTGCTCGTTGTGCTGATGCAGCGCCAGCAGCGGCTTGTGCAACCCCAGCCAGCGCAGCAACTGAGCGCTCACGCGCGTGTCCTCGCAGGCGACGGCGTCGACCAGCCCCAACACGTGGATCGCGCGCAGGCTCAGGTCGGCGAGGTTGCCGATCGGGGTCGCGACGACGTAGAGCGTGCCGCCCGGATATTGCTGATGACCGGCAGCCGCGGCGGCGGCGGCGGTCAACGAGGCGGACGGGGACGACGGGATGTTCAAGAAGCTCTCCAGCGGATGGGGCGGCGGTGCGGACCGCGAGGCGGCGCGTCGGCGCGGGGTCGAGGCCGAGCAGCGCGCGCTCGACCACCTGCGGCGGCACGGGCTGCGCCTGGTGGCGCGCAATTATCGGGTGGCGCGCGGACCGTCCGCGCGCGGCGGCGAGGTCGACCTGATCCTGCGCGAGCGCGACGGCACGCTGGTGTTCGTGGAGGTGCGCGCGCGGGAGGATGGCGACCATGGCGGCGCGGCAGCCAGCGTCACGCGCGGCAAGCAGCAGCGTGTGATCTTCGCGGCGCGATGTTTCCTGCAGTCGCTGGCGGAAGTGCCGCCGTGCCGGTTCGACGTCGTCGCCATCGACGGCGATCGCATCGAGTGGCTGCGAGCGGCGTTCGATGTGCCGGACGAAGGGTGGACCGCGTGAGGCCACCAGCCCTCACCCCCCGCCCTCTCCGCTTCGCGGGCGAGGGGGCCTCCTGGCACCGCGCGCTTTCGACCTTCGCAGGCGAGGAGGGCCCTTGGCACCGCGCGCTTTCGAGCTTCGCGGACGAGGGGGCCGTCAGGCGCCCGGAGCGGGGGCAGGGCAAGCCCTTATCATTCGCGCTCATGTTGGAACAACGCATACAACAACAATTCTTCGAAAGCGCCGATCTGCTCTATCAGGTCGCCGAGGGGCTCTCGCGCCCGCTGGCGGTCGCCGCGCAGATGATGGTGGACGCGCTCACCGGGGGCGGCCGCGTGCTGACCGCCGGCCTGGGCATCTCCGCCGCCGACGCGACGTACATGGCCTCGCTGCTCGCGGGCCGCTTCGAGCAGGAACGTCCCGGCCTGGCCGCGATCGCGCTGGACGCGCAGGCCCAGGGCTACGCCGATCCGGCGTCGGCGCTGATGCGCCAGATCCAGACCTTCGGCCATCCGGGCGACCTGCTGCTGCTGTTCGAGGCACAGGCCAGCGGCGCGGCCGCGGCGCTGCTGCAGGTCGCGCATGCGCAGGAGATGAGCGTCATCGTGCTCAGCGGCACGCAGGACGACGACTGGCGCGCCACGCTGCTGGACACCGACGTGCAGCTGCGCGTGCCGCACAGCCGCTTCGCGCGGGTGGGCGAGGCCCACCGACTGCTGTCGCATTGCCTGAGCGACGCGATCGACCTGCAACTGCTCGGCGCCAGCGAATGACTCCCGGGGCTTGCCCCTCCCCACCTCGAAGGACCTCCCGATGACGACCCCGATCCGCACCGCTTTCCGCTCCGAGCGTGTCTCTCGTGTCTCCCGCCGCCTGATCCTGGCCGCCGCCGTCGGCGGCGCGCTGCTGCAGACCGCGTGCGTGCCGCTGATCGTGGGCGGCGCGGCGGTGGGTGGCGCGTTCGTCGCCACCGACCGGCGCACCTCGGGCACGCAGCTCGAGGACCAGGGCATCGAGCTCAAGACCGCCAACCGCATCCGCGAGCAGCTCGGCGATCGCGTGCACATCAACGTCAACAGCTACAACCGCATGGTGCTGCTGACCGGCGAGACCCGCAACGACGAGGACAAGGCCGCCGTCGAGCGCATCGCGCAGGGCGTGGAGAACGTGTCCAGCGTGCTCAACGAGGTCGGCGTGGGCATGCTGAGCTCGCTGTCCAGCCGCGCCAACGACGTGGCCATCTCGGCCAAGGTCAAGGCGAGCCTCGTGGATGCGAAGGACCTGATCACCAACGCGTTCTACATCGTCGTGGAGCGCGGCAACGTCTACATCATGGGCCGCGTGACCGAACGCGAGGCCAGCCGCGCGACCGACATCGCCCGCGGCGTGCGCGGCGTGCAGAAGGTCGTGCGCGCGATGGAGATCATCAGCGAGGCTGAACTCGCCGCGATGGGCCAGGCGCAGCAGCCCGCCAAGAGCAATCCCTGACGCGATCGCTGACGCAAGTCCTGACCCCGAACGCCGCGCTCGCGCGGCCAGCCTGAAGGGACCGCATCGCGGTCCCTTTTTCATTGGCGCGCGATCGTTGAACACCGCGATGGCGGCGGGCTGGAAAAACGGGGCGCGTCAGTGTCGTGGCCCGTGGCGGTGGTGCGAATCGCACCCGACGGTTTCCGGCTTTTTTGCGCAAGTCTTGACTTGGCTCACACATGTCGGCGATCGCTGCTGACGGATCGACGAGTGCTCTTCATCATCGCGCCTCCCTCAATAGACAGGATGGAGGCGCCGACCATGTATTTCCCATATCTCCATGGCAAACAGAAGGAGGTGCTGGCCCTGCGGCACCTCGCACCGCTGCTCGGCGCGGAGGGTCGCGTGCAGCCGGTGATCGAACCGGTGCGGCAGGCAACGACCTCGGTGCGCCACACGCTGGAGGCCTGCGAGGCGCATCGATTGCAGACCTGGCTGGTGGTGAACCCCGCGCGGCAGGACTTCGAGTTGTTGCCGCAGATGCAGACGCTGGAATGGGGTCGACAGCTGTTCACCTCGCTGCCTCTGCGGCAATGGATCCACCCGACCTTGCTGCTCGGTCCGACGCTGACGCCGGAGGTGGTGCGCCGCTTCGTGCAGCTCTTCAGCGGACGGCCGCTGGGGGTGGTTGTCGGACGCGACGGGCCGCCGCTGGCGGAGGTGCTCGCGCTGCTGGCCGGCGCGCCGGTGCGACTGGTGTTCTTCAAGGACGTCGAGCCGCCGCCGGCGTCCGCGTTCCCGGCCGGTTTGTCGGGCGCCTCGAGCGTGTGGGTGGAGGACCGGCCGCTGCCCGACAACCAGACGCTGCGGCAGAACGAACGCCACCCGTTCAGCGAGCAGCCCTTGCGGTACGAGGCGCTGGGGCGGGCGGGCTTCTCTGATTTCGCGACGCTGCCGTCGAGGCCGGACGCACCGGATCTGTCGTCGCGCCTGGTGTCATTCCGGTTGACCTATCTGCGCTGCGGCGCGGAAGCGGGCGAGCGGAGCGAGGTCTGGATCGAGCATTTCATCGGAGATCGGCAGCCCGGGGAGGACGGCCATGCGCAGGCGCGTTTCCGTGGCGCGCTGCAAGCCTTCCACGTGGCGCTGGATCGGGCCGACACGTGTTTCGGGCCCACCGAGGCGACTCGGCGCTACCTGACGAGTTTCATCGACGGCACCTTGCCCTCGCGCGCGCTGAGCAAGCAATGGGAGGTGATGCATCACCTGGAACTGATGAGCGGGATGCTGGCCGGACGTTTCCCGTCTCCGCCCGAGCGCGCCGACGTGCCGCGCAGCCTGCTGGAGTCGGACGTCAGAGCACGTTGAGCCGCGCCGACGTCAACCCTCCGCCGCGCTCAGCCGCACCGCGATCCCGCTCAGCACCGAGGTGCCCGAGACCGGGTCGCGGGCCTCGTCGTCGAGCAGCAGGTTCATGTTGACCCCGGGATGGAGAGCGGCCACCGACAGCCGGCTGCCCGCGAGGTCATGGCCCCAGCCGTGCGGCAGGCTGACGACGCCCGGACGCATGTCCTCGCTGACGGTGACCGGCGCGATCACGCTGCCGCGCGCGTTGCTCAGCCGTGCCGCCTGGCCATCGGCGAGCCCGGCGCGCGCCGCGTCGTCCGGATGGACCAGCAGCGTGCAGCGATCGCGACCCTTGGCCAGCACCGGCAGGTTGTGCATCCAGCTGTTGTTGCTGCGAGTCTCGCGGCGCCCGATCAGCAGCAGCTCGTCGCCGGTGGGATGCCGCAGCGCCGCGTCCGCGTGCGCGAGATCGGCCACCAGCGCGGCCGGCGCCAGGTCGATGCGGCCCGAGGCCGTGCGCAGCACCTCGGGGATGCGCGGCTGGAGCTCGCCGAGGTCGATGCCGTGCGGCGCGGCCTGCACGCGTGCCAGCGTCAGCCCGTCCGGCCGCGCGCCGAAGCCGTCGCCGTACGGGCCTGACCGCAAGCCGAGGTCCAGCCAGCGCGCCGGTCCGGCGCCGCCGTCGAGCATCGCGAGGATCTCGTCGGCCCGATCGCCCGCCTGGCGTTTGAGCTCGGCCTTCAATGCCGCGTCATCGACCGCCTGCAGGTCGGCGTCGGGCGGCAGGCCCATGGCGATCGCGGCCAGCCGCAGCAGCGTCTCCCATTCCGCGCGGGGCGAGGAGGCGTTGGCCGTGGCATCGGCGCCGGAGTCCGTGGGCGCGGGCATCACCGGCCCGGACCAGCGCGCGTGATTGCGCCACGACAGCTGCGAGAAGACCATGTCGTAATGCCAGTCCTCCAGCGGCGAGGGTGGCGGCAGGATCAGGTCGGCGTGCCGGCTGGTCTCGTTGATGTAGGGGTCCAGGCTGAGCATGAAGTCCAGGCCCTCGAGCGCCCGCGCCAGGCGCGCGCCGTTGGGCGCCGACAGCACCGGGTTGCAGGCCACGGTGATCAGCGCGTGGACCTGTCCGTCGCCGGGCACCTCGATCTCCTCGGCCAGGCAGCTGATGGGGAACTCGCCCATGACCTCGGGCGCCTTGGCCACGCGGCTCTGGCGGCGGCCGGTCGTGACACCCTTGCCCTGGCCGGGACGGCCCATCGTGTTGGCGGCGAACGCGGCGGCCTTGGGGAACATCAGCCCGCCCTCGGTGTCGAAGTGGCCGGTGACGATGTTGAGCGCGTCGATCAGCCAGCTGTTGATCGAGCCGAAACGCTGCGTGCAGGTGCCGAAGCGGCCGTAGAGCACGGCCTTGGGCGTGGTGGCGAACTCGCGCGCCAGGCGGCGCTGCGCGTCGGCGGGAATGCCGCAGTGCGCGGCGCCGCGCTCGGGCGGGAAATCGGCGACTGCCGCGCGCAGCGCGTGCAGGCCCTCGACGTGGTCCGCCATCGCGCCGAGCCGCTCCAGGCCCTCGTCGAAGATCACATGCAGCAGGCCCAGCAGCAGGTAGACATCGCCGCCGGGGCGGATCGCGAGGTGCTCGTCGGCGGCCTGCGCGGTCTCGGTGCGGCGCGGGTCGATGACGACGATGCGACCGCCCCGCGCGCGCAGGGCCTTGGCCTTGCCGCGGTAGTCGGGGCTGGTCCACAGGCTGCCGTTGCTCACCATCGGGTTGGCGCCCAGGCAGATGAAGAGGTCGGTGCGCGGCAGGTCGGGTACGGGCACGCTGAGCCAGTGGCCGTACATCAGGCCGCAGGCGAGCTGCTTGGGCATCTGGTCCAGCGTCGACGCGGAGAAGAGGTTGCGCGTGCCCAGCGCGCGCGCCAGGTGCGGAAAGTAGCTGAACAGACCGATCTTGTGCGAGGCCGGGTTGCCGATGGTCAGCGCGACCGCGTCCGCGCCATGGCGCTCGCGCAGTGGCATCAGGCGCCGGGCGATCTCGGCGAAGGCGTCCTCCCAGCTGACGGGCTCGAAGCCCTGGCGATCGGCGCGGCGGCGCATCGGCTGGCGCAGGCGGTCGGGGTCCTCGTGCAGGTCCTTGAGGGCGACGCCCTTGGGGCAGAGGTAGCCCCCGCTGAAGGGATCGGCCTCGTCGCCGCGGATGGAGACGATGGTGGGGCCGGTGGGGGAGGGGGCGGTGCGGATCTGCAGGCCGCAGGCGGCCTCGCACAGCGGGCAGATGCGGTAGTGGCTGGTCTCGTTGGCTGCGGCGTCGGCCATGGCTTGTCTCCCGTCGTTTGCGGCGATTGTGGAAGTGCCATCCCGCCCCCGCGGTCATGTAGGCGACAGTCTGTCCGTGATCCCCTCGCCCGCGGAGCGGGAGAGGGGCGGGGGTGAGGGCTCGCGGCAGTCCGCAGGCTCACATCTGCCGGAACAGATGCGTGTAGCTCTCCGCGACGATCAACGCGTCCTCGCTTTCCTTGAGCTTGACCTGCATGCGCCCGCGGAAGTCGCGCGACACGCCGGCCACGGCCGCCGCGTTGACGAGCGTCGAGCGATGGATCTGCCAGAACTGCTGTGGATCGAGCTCCTCCACCAGCTCCTTGAGCGGCTTGCGGATCAGCGCCTCGCCCTGACGCGTGGCCACGCGCGTGTACTTGTTGTCGGACTGGAAATACAGCACCTCATCGACCGTGATGAGCTTGAGCGTCTGTCCCACCGACGCGTTGATCCACCTCAGGAACTGCCGCTGCGGCGCCTTGCCCGACTGAGCGCCGAGCTGGCTCAGCACCGCGCTCAGATCGGCCGGCGGGCCGGCGAGCCGCTGCTTCACCCGCTGGATCGCGGTGAAGAGCCGCGCCGGTTCCAGCGGCTTGAGCAGGTAGTCCACGGCGCCCTCGTCGAAGGCCGACACCGCGTACTGGTCATACGCGGTGACGAACACGACATGCGATCGCCCCTGCACCTGGCGCGCGACCTCCAACCCGGTCGCGCCGGGCATCTGGATGTCGAGGAACAGCACGTCGGGCGGATCCTCATGCAACAGCCGCAGCGCCTGCACGCCATCGGCGGCCTCACCCACGATGGCCAGCTCCGGCCACAGCTGCGACAAGCGCTCGATCAGCTCATGACGCAGCGTTTCCTCGTCCTCGGCGACCACGGCGGTCGGGGTGGCATGCAGGCTCATGCGGGCAGCTCCAGCGTGAATTCGGTGTCATCGGCGTTGCTGCGGCAGTTCAGCCGCGGCGGGGGCGCGCCCACCGGGCGATCCAGGCGTTCCAGCCGCTCGCCCAGCGCGTGCAGCGCGGCCTCCTCGCCGCACAGGCCGCCGCGGTCGAAGCCGAGTCTCAGCTGAAGCCCGCCCCCGGCGGTCTCCTGCACGGCGAGCCGAGCCTGCGTCGGCAGCCGCGACGCGTCGCGCAGCATCAACTGGGCCAGCGGCAGCAGCAGCATCGGCGGCAGCGGCCTCGCCGACAGCCACGCCGGCCAGTCGATGGACAACGGCAACGCGCGCCGATGCCGGCCCGCGACGACGGCCAGGTAGCTGTCCAGCAGCGCGGCCTCGGATTCCAGCGTCACGCCGCGGTCGCGCAGGCGCGGCAGCGCCACCCGCAGGTGACGGATCAGGCGTTCCATCTGATCGGGCGCCTCGCGGTCGGCGCGGTCATAGGCGCGTTCGATGTCCACGAGCGTGTCGAAGAGGAACTGCGGCTCGACCTGCGCCTGCAGCGCGGCCAGCCGCGCTGCCGCCGCGTCGCGCTGCATCGCGCTCTGCTCGCGCAGCATCGCCTCGAGCCGGGCCCGGGTGCGCCGGCGGCGCATGGCCATTTCGTACCAGGCCACCGACAGGCTCGCCGTGACGCAGATCGACAGGCATTCGCCGATGAAGTTCAGCCACTGGTTCGGACGGACCATGTGCTCGCCCTTGCGCTCGCGGGCGAGATCAGCGATGGAGGGCAGATGCAGCAGCGGCATCAGCTGGTCGTAGACGAGCTTGGCCAGCACCGCCCCGACCAGCACCGCCAGGCTCAGCCGCGCGATGCGCCAGCGGCTGTCGAGCGCACTGCGCGAGGCCGGCAGCCAGGTCAGCAGGAGGGCCAGCGCCACCAGCAGCGGCGTCAGCAGCTGGTTGGCCAGCGCCGCGGGCCAGCGCGCGTTGTCCATCACGTAGAAGATCGACGACGCGTCCACGAGGCCGTAGAAGACGCTGATCAGCAGGAACCAGGAGAGTTCCTCTCGGCGCAGCGAGCGCCACGAGCGCCACAGGTGGGTCAGCGGCGACGCCGCGACGCTCGATGCCCCCGCCTTCATCGCGGCGCTCACGTCGCGGCTCCCGCCGTGGCAGCGCTCGACGGCCCGGCCGTCCGGGCGGTCGCGCCCAATGGCACCCGCACCCGGGCGACGACGCCGCGCGGTGTGCCGGCCTCGAGCTCCAGGCAGGCGTCGCGACCGAACATCGCCATCAGCCGCGCCCGCGTGTTGGCCAGGCCCACGCCGCTGCCGCCGCTCGCGGCGAAGCCCTGGCCGGTGTCGCGCACCTCCAGCACGAGCGCGCGTCCGTCGGGTTCGCGCCGCGCGAGGATGTCGATGCGACCGCCCTCGGGCAGCGGCGACAGCCCGTGCTTGATCGCGTTCTCCACCAGCGTGGGCAGCACCATCGGCGGCAACGGCGTGCTGAACAGCGCGGCGTCGGCCTCGATGTCGAAACGCAGGCGCTCGCCCATGCGCAGCTGGAGGATGGTCAGGTAGCTGCGCGCGAGTTCCAGCTCCTGTCCCAGCGTGGACGTGCCTTGGCGCATGCTGGGCAGCGCCGCGCGCAGGTAGGCGATCAGGCTGGTCATCATGTCGCGGCCGCGCTCGGGCGCGGTCTCATACAGGCGCTTGACGTTGGCCAGCGTGTTGAACAGGAAGTGCGGTTCGATCTGCGCGTTCAGCGCGGAGAACTGCGCCTCCATCTGCTGCGCCTGCAGCGTGTCGTGCTGGCGGGCGAGCGCGGCCAGCCGGGCCTGCGCGCCGCGTTCCTCGCGCAGCCCGTGCAGCAGCGCGGCGAAGAAGCTGCCCAGCACCAGCCACAGCAATGTCGTGGACAGCACCCAATCCCAATGCAGCGGTTCCTCGGGCGCGCCCAGATTGGCGACCTTGTAGCGCAGCAGCGTGCCCGCGGTCGCGCCCGCGGCGATCGCCACCGCGCGCACGGCCACCGGCCAGCGGCTGGCGGTGCGGGCCAGCAGTGCCTCGGCGAGCGCCAGCGCGGCCAGGATGCTCAGCGCGGTCAGCAGGGTCTGGCGGGTGAAACGCAGCCATTCGAGCAGCCAGTCCGACACGCTGTCATCCGCGGTGAGCCAGGTCAGCGAGCGCGCCCCGGCCATGGCCAGGCAGAAGTAGAAGGCCGCGGCGATCATGCGCAGGTTGAAGAGCTGCAGCGCGGCCTCCCGGGCCGACGGGCGGGATGGCGCGCCCGCGCCGAGCGGGGTCGGGGCGGACAGGGGAGGGGGCGCATCGGACATGGGCGGCATTCTGGCCGCGCGCCGGCGGGCTCGCCAGCGGACTGCGACGAAGCCGGCCCCAGCCGGACGGGACCGGCTTCCAGTGGGCGGACAGCGGGCGAACGGCGGCATACTCCCCGCCCATGAAGATCAACATCGGAAACGGCGTCCGCCTGTTCGTGGACGTCGAGGGGCCTGGCCTGGTGCCTGACGGGACACGCATGCGCGAGAAGCCCACGCTGATCTGCATGCACGGCGGCCCGGGTTTCGACCACGCGGCGTTCAAGCCCGCCTTCAGCGAGCTGGCCGACCTGGCGCAGATCATCTATTACGACCACCGCGGTCACGGACGCAGCGATCCGCGGCCGTCCTCGGAGTGGACGCTGGACATGTGGGCCGACGACATCGTGCGGCTGTGCGACGCGCTGGGCATCGACAAGCCCATCGTGCTGGGCCAGTCCTTCGGCGGCTTCGTCGCGCAGCGCTACATCGCGCGCCATCCGGGGCATGCGTCCAAGGTGATCCTGTCCAGCACCTCGCACCACATGGGCCTGGCGCGCAAGCTCGCGGCCTTCGAGCGGCGCGGCGGCCCCGAGGCGCGCGCGCTGGCCGAGGCCTTCTGGAGCCGTCCGTCACGCGCGACCTTCGAGGCCTACTGGGCCGGCGTGCGCCACCTCTACAACACGCGGCCGGCCGCCGACCCGGAGGCCAGCGGTCGCACGCTGGTCAACCTGGACATCCTGCTGCACTTCGTCAGCGGCGAGAAACAGGACCTGGGGCTGCTCCAGGGCCTGGAGAAGGCGCAATGTCCGGTGCTGGTGATGGTGGGCGAGGACGATCCGGTCTGCCCGCTCGAGGACGCGCTGGACATCCACGAGGCGCTGCCGGTCGAGTGGCGTCAGCTGGCGCGTTTCCCGGGCGTGGGCCATGGCGCGTGGCGCGACGATCCCGTCGCGGCCTTCGCCGTGCTGAGGAAGTTCATCGCCGAGTGAAAACTCCCTTTCCCGCAAGCGGGCGAGGCGGTCAAGAGGCGGCGAGCGCCTTCAGATCGCGCTCGGCCAGCGACGCGTCGCCGAGGTTGAGCTCGATGACGCGGCGCAGGTGGGTGATGCTCTCGATGTCGATGCCCAGGCTGAGCAGCCCGGCGCGGCCGCCGCTGACATGGGCCAGCTGCGCCGCCATCGTGATGCGGCCTTCGTGCGGCGCCAGCGGCAGGTCCAGCAGGCACAACGCGCCGGCCTCGACGCTGGCGTCCTCGGGCAGCAGCAGCAGCGCGCCCTTGAGCGACAGGTCCAGCACCTGCACCGGCAGGCGTTGCTCGACCGTCACCAGGTGCGCCGGACCGGCGAACGCGATGCGGGAGAAGTGACGGCGTTCGGTGCTCATGGCGGTGTCCGCGTGGGGCTCCGGGCTCGGCTCAGAGCTCGGCGTAGATGGTGCTCTTCTCGATGGCCTGATGCAGGCGCGACGGCGCCAGCGGCTCCAGGCCCATCGTCTCGAGCAGGTACCACGACGCGCGCAGCAGCGCCGAGGTCGCCTGGCGCAGCTCGGTGGATTCGGGCGTTTCCTGGCGCGACAGCATCGCCTGGAGCTGGCGCGACTGGTTGTGGCCGGACACTTCCGGCACCGCGTTGGGCGTGTGCGCCTGGGTGAGGCGGGCCAGCAACTGTTGGACCTCATGGCCGTGCTCGGGGGACTGGATCAGGCGGGCGAGGTCGCCCAGCAGGCGTTCGCCGGCGGCGGCCAGCAGCTGCGCGGAATGGTCCGCACCTCCGGCGAGGTAAAGCGCCGATGCCATGTCCAGGTATTCCAGCGCTCGAGCCAGACGGGGCAGATCACTGCTCACGGCATGTCCTCCTTGATGCACTCTTGTCGTGACCGAAATTTGCATGCATCGCCGCTCCCTTGTTATGGATGGGGTTCCCTCTCGACGGCGTGAAGCGGAGTGTATCGGCGCGTTGACACGATGCGCACGCCGTTTGTCACGTCGCCGGGTAGCATCCATCTGTTCGTAGAGCGGGCATCCGATTTGCCCTGCCGAGCCGGACCCCCGCCGGGCCATGGGATTGCCCGACGCCATCCAGACTTACCCGGAGACCTGCATGAACCGCGAAGACTTGTCGATCAAGGGCTCGATGGACCTGAACGAGGCGCCGCGTGCGCCGGCGCGCCGCGACGCGTTGGGGCGCCTGGGGCGCTACGCCGCCGCCGGGCTGATCCTGCCGCCGGGACTGGCGGCGTTGCCGGCGCTGGCCGCCGACGGCGAGGACGACACCTATGACCAGGATTCGGTCGTGAAGGCGGCGACCGACTTCTTCGGCGAGACCACCGAGGGGCTGGCCAAGGTGATCGAGAAGGCCTTCAAGGAGCAGGGCCGCCCGAACGCCTATATCAAGGGCCAGGAAGCCGGCGCGGCGATCACCGTGGGCCTGCGCTACGGCGAGGGCGACCTCATCATGAAGCGCGGCGGCGGCGGCAAGGTGTACTGGGCGGGGCCGTCGGTCGGTTTCGACCTGGGCGCCAACGCCTCCAAGGTGTTCACGCTGGTCTACAAGCTGCCCCGGGCGGCCGACATCTATCGCCGCTTCCCGGGCGTGGACGGCAGCCTGTACTACATCGGCGGCGCGGGCATCAACTACCAGCGCGCCGACGGCGTCACGCTGGCACCGATCCGTCTGGGCGTGGGTCTGCGCGCCGGGGCCAGCGTGGGCTACATCCACTACCGCCGCGAGAAGACGATCAACCCGTTCTGAACGGGGCGCCCTCGCGCTGGCTGCGCGCCAGCGCGTGTTCGGCGCGGCCGAGCAGGCCGCTGCCGGTATCGCCCGGACCGCGCCAGGCCGTCAGGCCCATGCTCAGCGGTCCGGCGGTGGGCTGCTGCTGCATCCACACCGCGCGGAAGCGCTCGCAGACCTTGCGCCCGGTGGGCAGGTCGACATCGTGCAGCAGCATGAGCATCGCCTCGCCCTGGCCGAGCGCGAGCACATCCTGGGCGCGGCACTGCTGGCGCAGCATGTGCGGCAGCGCGCCGGCGGGGGCCCGCGCCGCGGCCAGCGCGACGAGACACCAGGTCATGTCCGGGGCCTGCTGCTGCTGGCGCTCGACGAGTCGGGCGAGCAGCTGATCGCGCGAAGCCAGCGGCGAGGACACGCCCGCCGCGATGGCCAGCGCGTGGAATCGCTTGTGATGGGCCAGCGCGACGGCGAAGTCGCCATGCGCCTCGGCCAGCACGCTGAAGGACTCCTGCATCACGGCGTGATCGTCGCCATGGATCTTGCGCAGCTCGTCCAGGCGCGAGCGCGCCGCGTCGAGCGAGCCGTCGGTGATCAGACGGCGGGCATCGGCGCAGCCTTGTTCCAGATCGCCCAGGGTGTTGGGGCTGGCACGCAAGACCTTGTCGGGAGTCATAGCCAAAAAGAATAGCGTCCGCTATGCGACCAACCAATGCGGGCTAACCAGCGGAAAGCCCGATGAAATCGCATCAAACGGTGTTCTACGCGCGAGTACGCGCTTACCGGTGGTCACTTCGGTGAAGGGTTTGTGACGGGAGTTTGCCCAGGGGAAGTCGTCCGTGCGGTCTAGGAAGGGAGGGACATCGGGCGGGGGCGCGCGGGACTAGGATGAACTGCGTCACTGGATGAGAGGCCGCGCATGACTTCCCCGAACGTTCCCGACACCGCATCGACAGCAGCC
Organism: Roseateles sp.; assembly: GCA_039594005.1. GTDB lineage: Bacteria > Pseudomonadota > Gammaproteobacteria > Burkholderiales > Burkholderiaceae_C > Roseateles. The sequence goes on along the minus strand of JBCNOF010000009.1, from coordinate 14,825 downwards.
CCCGCTTCGTCGCTGCCGCAGCGCGCGACCGCGGAGAGCCTGCCGCCGCAGGACATCAGCGCGGAGGTGCTGCTGGAGAAGTACGCCAAGGACGGCGAGCGCAGCCTGGAAGAGGTGCGGGCGCGGGTGGCGCGGGCGCTGGCCGCGGCGGAGTCGCCCGAGCAGCGCGCGCATTGGGAGGCGCGATTCCTGGCGGCGCAGCAGCGCGGTTTCGTGCCGGCGGGGCGGATCGCCTCGGCGGCGGGGACGAGCCTGTCGGCGACGCTGATCAATTGCTTCGTGCAGCCGGTGGGCGACGCGATCGCCGTGGAGGAGGACGGGTATCCCGGCATCTACACGGCGCTGACCGAGGCGGCGGAGACGATGCGCCGGGGCGGCGGGGTCGGATACGACTTCTCACGGATCCGGCCCAAGGGCGCGTACGTGAAGTCGACGCAATCGAGCGCGTCGGGGCCGGTGAGCTACATGCGGGTGTTCGACCGCAGTTGCGAGACGGTGGAATCCGCGGGATCGCGGCGTGGCGCGCAGATGGGCGTGTTGCGCTGCGATCACCCGGACATCGAGGAATTCATCCACGCGAAGGACCAGGGGGACCTGCGCAACTTCAACATCTCGGTGGGCGTGACGGACGCGTTCATGGAGGCGGTGGACGCGGACGCGGACGTCGAGCTGGTGCACAAGGCGGCGCCGGGGGCCAAGCAACGCGCGGCCGGCGCGACGCAGCGCGCGGACGGGCTGTGGGTGTATCGGCGGATGCGTGCGCGCAAGCTGTGGGACCAGGTGATGCGCTCCACCTACGACCACGCCGAGCCCGGGGTGCTGTTCCTGGATCGGATCAACGCGGACAACAACCTGCATTACTGCGAGTCGATCAGCGCGACGAATCCGTGCGTGACGGCGGAGACCTGGGTGATGACGGCGGAGGGGCCACGGCAGGTGGCGGACCTGATCGGCACGCCCTTCATGGCGATGGTCGACGGGAAGGCGTATCGGACCGAGTCCGCCGGCTTCTTCCCGACGGGAGTGAAGCCGGTGCTGGCCTTGAAGACCCAGGAAGGTCACACGCTGCGTCTGACGGCGAATCATCTGGTGCGGCGGGTGCTCAAGCGCACGCGCTACGTGACCGAGACCGACTGGGTCGCGGCCGGCGCGCTACAGCCCGGCGACGAAGTGGTGCTGCATGACCATCGAGTCTCGGAAGGCTGGGGCGGGAAGTACTCCGCAGCGCACGGCTACCTGATCGGCGCGCTGCTTGGCGACGGGTCCTTGAAGCCTGACAAGGCCGTGCTGACCGTTTGGGCGCCGGAACTCCGGCAATCGGTCAATGGCTCGGTGCCCGGTCACTCCGCCGAGGGGATCACCGCCGAGATCAGCGCGGCCATCACCGCCTTGACCCATCGGTCGGACTTCCGAGGATGGCAGCGCCCGATCGCTTCGGTCGGCGAGATGCGCCTGGCGTCGGCGCCGCTGCGCGACCTCGCGTTTGAGCTCGGCATGCGCTGTGGCCCCGGCGGCAAGACGATCACCGCCGCCATGGAGCAGGCCTCATCGGACTTCCAGGCGGCGCTGCTGCGCGGCCTGTTCGATGCGGACGGTTCGGTGCAGGGAACGCAGGACAAGGGCGTCAGCGTCCGGCTGACGCAAGTCCATTTGTTGACCCTCGAAGCGGTGCAGCGCATGCTCCAGCGCTTCGGCATCGTCAGCACGATCTACGCAGATCGCCGGCCCGCCGGGAAGCGTCTGCTGCCAGATGGGAGGGGCGGAGAGCGCGAGTATCCGCACCAGGCTGTCCATGACCTCGTCATCGCCCTGGAGAACCTCCAGGTCTTCGCCGATCGGATCGGCTTTGCCGACACGGCGAAATCGCAGCGGCTGGCCGAGCGCCTCGCGGCGCAGAAGCGCCGACCCAATCGGGAACGCTTCGTCGCGACGGTCGCTTCGATCGAGCCTGACGGCGACGCGCCGGTGTACGACGTGACCGTCGAGCACATCCACGCGTTCGACGCGAACGGCTTCATGGTCCACAACTGCGCTGAACAGCCCCTGCCTTCCTACGGCTGCTGCTGCCTGGGATCGATCAATCTCGCGGTCTTCGTCGTGGACGCGTTCTCCGCGAAGGCCTCGTTCGATGAGGCCGGCTTCACCGACGTCTGCAAGACCGCCACGCGCATGCTCGACAACGTGCTCGACGTGACGCCGTGGCCCTTGCCTCAACAGGCGCATGAAGCCGCCAACAAACGTCGCGTCGGCCTCGGCTTCACCGGACTGGGCGACACGCTCGTGATGCTCGGCCTGCGCTACGACAGCGACGCCGCCCGCGCCATGGCGCGCCGCATCAGCGAGCTCATGCGCGACGCCGCCTACGAGGCTTCCGCCGACCTCGCCGTGGAGCGCGGCGCCTTCCCGCTGTTCAACGCCGATCTCTACCTGTCGGGCGGCAACTTCGCCTCGCGCCTGCCGCCCTGGCTCAAGGACAAGATCCGCGCGCAAGGGCTGCGCAACTCCCACCTGTTGTCCATCGCGCCGACCGGCACGATCTCGCTGGCCTTCGCCGACAACGCCAGCAACGGCATCGAGCCCGCCTTCTCCTGGCGCTATACGCGCAAGAAGCGCATGCCCGACAACAGCTTCAAGGAATACGCCGTCGAGGACCACGCCTGGCGGCTCTTCCGTCACCTGTTCGGTCCCGACGCTCCACTCCCCGACGCCTTCGTCACCGCGCTCGAGCTGCAGGCCGCGGACCACGAGGCCATGGTCGCTGCCGTCGCGCCGTATGTGGACACGTCCATCTCCAAGACGGTCAACGTGCCCGCCGACTATCCCTATGCCGACTTCCAGGATCTGTACCGCTGGGCCTGGCAGAGCGGGCTCAAGGGACTGGCGACCTACCGGCCCAACAGCGTGCTCGGCGCGGTGCTGAGCGTGGAGCCGCTCGCGCAGCCCGAGCCGCTGAAACCCGACACCGGTCCCAACCAGCGGCTGCGCGTGGAGCGCTTGCCCAAGCCGGTGCTGGCGTCCTTGCGCTGGCCGAGCCGGCCGGAGCTGCCCGGCGGCAATCCGGCCTGGTCCACGATGATCCGCCACCCGCATGGCGACTTCGCGCTCTTCGTCGGCGAGCTGCCGGCCGAGGGGCCCGAGGCCGGGCTCTTCGGCCGCACGCTGCCCTTCGAGGTGTGGGTCAACGGCGCGGAACAGCCGCGCGGCCTCGGCGCGATGGCCAAGACGCTGTCCATGGACCTGCGCGCGAACGACGCGGCGTGGCTTCGCCTGAAGCTCGACGCGCTGGCGACCGTGGCCGAGGAACGCGCCTTCGAGATGCCCATGCCGCCGCAGGGCGAGCCGCGCCTGTTCCCGGGCGTGGTCGCGGCGACGGCGGCGGTGATCCGCTGGCGCTGCGAGCAGCTGGGCGCCTTGCAGGACGGCGGTCCCACGCCGGTGCTGGACGCGATGTTCTCGCGCGAGGAGCCGCGCACCGGCACCGCGGGCACGCTGGCCTGGGCGGTGGACGTGGACAACCCTGCCACCGGCGAGCTCTTCACGCTGACGCTCAAGGAGGTCAGCCTGCCCACGCCCGATGGCGGCAGCGTCACGCGGCCCTGCGCGATGGGGTTCTCGGGCAACTATCCCAAGGCCTTCGACGGGCTGGCGAGACTGCTCTCGCTGGACATGCGGGTGCTGGACCCGGGCTGGATCGGCATGAAGCTGCGCAAGCTGCTCAACGTCGGCGAGCCGCTGGGCCATTTCATGGCGCCGGTGCCGACGCTCTCCGGCGAGCGACGACAGCAGGTGTGGCCGTCGACGGTGGCCTACGTGGCGCGGCTCGTGATCCACCGCTACGCGATGCTGGGCGTGCTGGACGAGTCCGGTTATCCACTCGTGGACATGGGGCTGATGCAGCAGGCGCCGGTGCGCGCGGGGACGGTGGCACGCACGGGGTCGGAGACCGGCGGCATCCTCGCCATGGCCGGCAAGAAGTGCCCCGAGTGCGGCAACGCCACGCTCATCCACCGCGACGGCTGCGAGTTCTGCACCGCCTGCGGGTTCGTGGGGCAGTGCGGCTAGCGCCGACCCCCGCGGACGTTCAGGCCGTGCCGGGGGTCTCGGTCTGCGGCGGCGTGTCGTTGTCGGCCGGCTGGTCGTGGCCCTCGGCGTCCGCCGGGGAGTTCACGCCCGCGGCCTTGCGCTGGGCCTTCTCTTCCTTTTTCTTCTTCTTGGCGAGCTCTCGTTGACGTTTCTCGTATTGGTAGTTGGGCGTAGCGATGGTGGCCTCCGATGGGTTGGGGGTGATCGATGAGCCTGACGGGTTCTCGGCGAGGGCGCGGGTGCGAACGATCTCCTGGCGATGGATATTGGCCCCAGTGGTCGTGAGGCGCAAATTGCCGCCGTGCCATTCGAGCCAATCCAGATCCACCAGCCGATCGATCAACTGCTCCGGAATCTCGCTGGCCTGGCGTCTTTGCAGCGCATCGACACTTTGGCGCAACGAGGTGCGTAGCTCGTCGAGGGTTTGGGGGACAGGCATGGAACACCTCCGCGCGTGTCGCGCCGCGACATGCGGCGCGAACAGAGTCGCCAAGCAATCAAGGCGAGGGCTTGCACGGCGTCCTGCACAGCAGAACCAGGCGAAGACTTCGGGATGACAGGCTCACGGTCTATCGGGCCATCGTAGCGCAGCCGCGCGTCCGGGCGTTTTCCGCGGCCCCCGCCCGCCTTGGCCGACCCCGCCGAACCCGCGTTGGCGTCGCGGTCTTCCCGTGGTCCGTGACGCCCGTCACGGCCGGGATCCCCGTGTTCAAGGGGCCTGGCGACCGCCCCGGCGCCGGATCGGCGGAAAGCGTCACGGCGCGAGCCTGCGGCGATCACCACGCGGCCACGATCAAAAATATCATTTCGCCGGTTCGACTTTGCCACCAGGTCCCATGAACGGTCTCTCTCTCTGGCAGCCCCTCGCGGTGGTTTGCGCGGTCGTGCTCACGGCCCTCGTGCCCGTCGGCGCCATCGCCTGGCTGACCGTCCATCGGCGCGCGCGTGCCACCGCCTCAGGACGCGCGTCGGGTGCCGCGCATCCCGCCCTGGCCGCGAGCGCGTTCATCGACCTCGATCCCCGCGGGATCGCGCCGCGGTCCGCGGCGCATCCGGCGGAGCCTTCGGATTTTCCTCCCGCCGCCCCGACCGCCCCCCCGACGATCGCCGCCACGACGCTCGCCGGCCGGGCCCGGGCGCAGATCCGCGTCGTCGCGACGACCGACGTGCCCGCGCGCGCCGCGTTCCCGAGGCGAGCCTCGCACCTGCGCCTGGTGCCGGCGGCGACCGTCGAGCCGCTCGACGGACACGCTGCCGCGGGTGAGACAGCCCAGGGTGCGAGAACGGCCTGAGGCGAACACCGTCCGGCCCCGGCACGACCCCGGTCGTTCTGATAGCGCACTGTGACCAACCGGGATGACCCTGTCCCGAAAGCAAAGGATGTCGTCGGCCATTCGGGCTGACTATGCTGCGCGCACCTGAGCGGTGCTTGTAGTTGCCGCGATCGAGGAGGTCTCATGCCGGCAACGTCTTCCGCCAGCCCGCTGGTCCGCATCGACTATCCCCATCTGGCGCGTCGCGAGATGCTGGCCTTCCTGCCGGGCGATTGCCCGCGGGTGCTGGACGTCGGGTGCAACACCGGGGCCTTCGGCGAGCTGGTCAAGCAGACCCGGCCTGGCGTGGAGGTCTGGGGCGTGGAGCCCGACGCCGGGGCTGCCGAGCGCGCGACCCGGCACCTGGACCGCGTGATGCAAGGCTTCTTCGACGGCGCGCTGCCGCTGCCCAAGGCGCATTTCCACGCCATCGTCTTCAACGACGTGCTCGAGCACATGCCCGATCCCTGGGCCGCGCTGCTGCATGCGGCGCCCTTGCTGGCGCCGGGCGGCGTGGTCGTCGTGTCGCTGCCCAACCTGCTGCACCTGGACACGCTCTGGCCGCTCGTCCAAGACCGCGACTTCCGCTACGAGTCCAGCGGCGTGCGCGACCGCACCCATCTGCGCTTCTTCACGCGCGCCAGCGCGCTGCGCATGTTCGACGAGTGCGGCTACGACGTGCTCCACGCGCAGGGCATCAACGAGCAGTGGTACACGTCCTCGCTCAAGCGTCGGCTGGTCTATCGGCTCTTCGGCCGGCAGCTCGAGGAGACCAAGTACGTGCAGTTCGCCTTCGTCGCGCGACCGGGCGCCCAGCGGCTCGCGTCCTGAAGCTTCGCGCGCGCCAGCATGGTGCGAGGCGATGAACAGCGGGCGAGGGGCGAGGCGAACCCGCCGCCATGAATCGCCCCACCGCCGATGGGCGTCCTCGGCAACCGCGACAATGCGTCCATGCGCGCCCTGATCGACCTGCTGATCCAACACGACTTCCTGCTCGTCTTCCTCGTGACGCTGGCCGCGCGCATCGGGGCGCCGGTCCCGGCCGCGCCGCTGCTGGTGGTGGCGGGCGGACTGGCCGCGGCGGGGCGGCTGTCGGCGGTGTCGCTGGTGGTGGCCGCCGTGCTGGCCAACGTGCTGGGCGACGCGATCTGGTACATCGCCGGCCGCAATTACGGCCACCGCGTCCTGCGGCTGCTGTGCCGCGTGTCGCTGTCCCCCGACGTCTGCGTGCGCCAGAGCGAGAGCCTCATCGCGCGCTGGGGCGGGAGCTCGCTGCTGGCGGCCAAGTTCCTGCCCGGCATCTCGGTCGTCGCCGCGCCGATGGCCGGCGCGCTGGGCATGGGCTGGCGGCGATTCGTCGCCTACGACGCCGTCGCCGGACTGGTCTGGACGGCCTGCTTCCTCGGCCTGGGCCTGGTCTTCAGCGACCAGATCCAGGACGTGCTGGACGCGCTGGCCAATGCCGGCCTGCTGGCGCTGGCCGCGGTGGGCGCGGTGCTGCTGCTGCTGATCGGCAACCGCTGGCGGCGTCGGCGCCACATGGCGCGGCTGCAGGGCGAGGTCGAACGCATCAGCGTCGAGGACGCCGCGGCGCTGGTCGAGCAGGACATGGCCCCGCTGTTCATCGACGTGCGCAGCGATCCGGGCCGGGCCGCCGATCCGCGCACCTTGCCCGGCGCGCTGAACATCCCGCTGACCCGGCTGCCCGAGTACGCCGACCAGCTCCCCGACGACCGGCTGCTGGTCCTGTATTGCAACTGCCCCAACGAGGTGTCCGCCATCCAGGGCGCGCATGAACTGATCCAGCGCGGCCATCCGCGCGCGCTGGCGCTGGACGGCGGCCTGGACGGCTGGCATGAGCTGCAGCGCCGGCGCATGCGCGATCGCGGCGACAGCGGCGATGGGGGCGCGCTGGAGCTGGCGTCCGAGCCGATCGCCTCGCCCACCCCCGCGACGCCGACAGGCACGGCGAACCCGGGGCCGGGCTCGCCGCCCGCTCCCTCCTCGCCGTGCTCGCCCGCCCCCGCCGTCCCCTGAACTGAGGAGGGGGGCCGCGCGCGGCTGGCCCGGCGCTTGCATACTCCCGGCCATGACCGTCGCCGTCCTGCCCGCCCAATCCCAGGTCCTCGCGCCGACCATCCTCGACCTCGAGGCCTCCGGTTTCGGACGCGGCAGCTACCCGATCGAGATCGGCTTCGTCGAGGCGGGCGGACTGCCGTTCTGCTCGCTGATCCAGCCCGCGCCGGAGTGGCAGCACTGGGATGCGTCGGCCGAGGCGCTGCACGGCATCTCGCGCGAGCTGCTGCTGCGCCATGGCCGTCCGCGCGAATGGGTCGCCGACGAGCTCAACAAGCGCTTGGCGGGTCAGACCGTCTACTCCGACAGCTGGGGCCACGACTACCCGTGGCTGAGCAAGCTCTTCGACAGCGCGGGCCGCCTGCAGCGATTCCGCCTGGAGGACCTGCGGCGCCTGCTCACCGAGGACGAGGCCGCGCGCTGGAACGCGGTGCAGCAGGATGTGCGCGCGCAGGCCAAGCTGCGCCGTCACCGCGCCAGCGCCGATGCCAAGGTGCTGCAGATGACGTTGATGCGGCTCAAGCACGGACCCGCCACGCCGACCGCGACGCTGGGCGGCAAGAGCCCCGGCGATTTCGGCAACTGCGGCTGAACGGCTGAACGGGCGCGCGCCGCGTCGGCGAGCTGCCCGGACCTTGCGATCAGGCCGTGCCGGCCGGCTTGCGTTCCGCGCAGAGGCTGCCGCTGGAGCGCCCGCGCCCGGCACGCTTGGCGCGATAGAGTTCCCCGTCGGCCTGGGTGACCAGTTCGTCAACGTGGGCCGAGCGCGCCCACTGCACGCAAAACCCGACGCTGATGCCGATGTGCAGCTCCAGCGCCCCGATCCGGAAGGGCATCGCCAGCGCGTGCACCAGCTTGTCGGCGACGACCTGCGCATCGGCCGGCTTGGCGACGTGCGTCAGGAACACGGCGAACTCGTCGCCGCCCAGTCGCGCCACCAGGTCCTGCGGCCGCAGCGCGTGGCGCAGCCGACCGGCCACGGCCTTGAGCAGCGCGTCGCCCACCGGATGGCCGTGCTCGTCATTGACCGGCTTGAAGCGGTCCAGGTCCATGTACAGCAGCGCGATCAGCTCGTCGCGATCGGCGGCGCGGCTCAAGGCCGCATTGACCTGCGAGGCGAACCCCGCCCGGTTGAGCAGCTCCGTCAGCGGGTCCGTGTTGGAGGCCCGCAGCAGGCGCAACTGCTCCTGCTTCACGTCGGTCACGTCGCGCGCGACACCGTAGGCGCCGATGATCGCGCCGTCGTCGCCCAGCAGCGGCGCGTAGGTCAGCTCGACGTAGCGCATCTCGCCGCGGTCGTCGCCGTCCAGCGGCATCGGGCGGCTGATGCCGTCGTCATCGCGCATCTCCACGACGCTGGTCTCGCCGGCGAAGGCGCTCTGGATCAGCGGATGCACGGCGGGGTAGAGGTCGTCGAAGACCTCCGAGGCGTGGCGGCCCTGCCAGGAGCGCTCGGGGATGTTGAAGCGGCGCTCGAAGGCCTTGTTGCAGAACAGCACGCGCTCGTCGGTGTCCACGGCCAGCATCATGACGTTGACGCTCTGCGCCATCGCGCTCATGACGGCCTGACTGCGCTCGCGCTCGCGCCGCGCGGCGAGCTCGGCGCTGATGTCGGCGATGGTGCCGGCATGCGCGACGAGGCGCCCGCCGATGCGCATGGGCTGCATGCGCAGCCGCACCAGCAGCTCGCTGCCGTCGCGGCGCGCGAGCTGGCGCACGCGGTCCACCGGCTCGCCGCGTGCGACCAGCGCCGCCCACTGCTCGCGCGTGAGCTCGCGCTCCGACGCGGGCAGTCGGTCCAGCCAGCCCCAGGCGAGGTCGGCGCGGTCGACCTCCAGCATCCGCAGGTAGGTCTCGTTGGCGTAGACGGTGCGGCCCTGGAGGTCGCAGCGGAACAGGCCCATCGGGGAGGCGTCCGAGGTGGCCTGGCGTTCCGCCTCGCGCAGCCGCGCGCGCTGCTGCATGCGCGTGAACCACGCCATCAGGCCGACGGCGATGGCGCTGATCAGCACCGAGAAGCTCAGCACCGCGCGGCGCTGCTGCAGGTAGCCGGCGAGGATGCGGTCGCGCTCGAAGGACACGAACAGCCGCAGCGGATAGTCCTGCAGCACGCGGTAGGACACGATGCGCTCGTGGCCGTCTGCCGGGCTCTCGGTGACGATGAACTGGCCGCTGGCGGGCGGGCTGGGTGGGAGCACCTCGCCGCCGGGGAGGTCGCGCAGGTTCTTGCCGAGCAGCCCCGGCACCTCGGGCCAGCGCGCCATCGCCACGCCGTCGTCGCGCTCCAGCAGCACGGCCATGCCCACGCGCATCGAACGCGTGCGGTAGACCCGCAGCAGCGTGTCCAGGTCGATGAAGCCGACGGTGGCGGTGAACGGGCCGGTGGGGGCGCTCAGGCGCGTGGCCATCGGCAGGACGAAACGCGCGCCGGGGCGCAGCTGCAGCGGCCGGCCGATGACGACGCTGGGGCCGCCCGGCCGGCCGAGCTCGGAGAGGAAGCTGCGGGGGCCGATGTCGGCATAGGGATCGCCGGTCACCGACGGGATGCGCCAGAGCCGGCCATCCATGCTCGCGAGCATCACGTCGGTCAGCCCGCGCGAGTTGTCGCGCAGCGAGTCCGCCAGCAGCGACACGGTGGCGTCCAGGTCCTGGCGTTCGTTCTTGCGGGTCAGCAGCAGCAGGTCGAGCGTGCGCAGGCTGCCTTCGGTCTCGCGCAGCAACTGCTCGGTGTCCTGCGCGGCGTTGAGGGCGATGCCGTGCAGGTCGTCCTGCAGTTCCTCCACCAGCGAGCGCGGGTAGACCAGCGCGAACCACAGCACCAGGGCCCACAGCACGACCAGCACCAGCCCCAGCGCCAGGAAGGGCCCATAGACGACCAGCCGGCGAACCTGGAGGCGCTCGGCGATGGACTGGCTGAAGGGCGAGGCGGGCATCGGACTCATTGTGGCCGTGCCGCGTACGGCTTCAAGCGCCCAACAGCGGGGGCTCGGCCGGTTTTTTCGGGGCGTCCGGCACGTGGCTGTCCGGGTCCTGGCGCGCGAGCTCCGTCAGGCAACGCAGGCACAGGCACTGACCGGGCCAGCGCTGGGCGAGCTCGGCCTTGAGGCCCTCGCCGAGCCGGGTGCCGAAACAGGCGCACCAGCCCTCGTCCACACCGCAATGGAAACCGCCGCCGCAGCGCGGGCACGCGGTGTTGTCCAGGGGCGGCGGGGCGGGCAGGGGATCCGGTGGGCTCATGGCGGCGGATTGTCCGCCGGTCTCAGCCGAACAGCGCGCGATGCCGATCCCGCAGCAGGTTCTTCTGCACCTTGCCCATGGCGTTGCGGGGCAGCTCCGTCTCGACGAAGACGCGCTTGGGCACCTTGAAGGCGGCGATGCGGTCCTTGAGCGCGGCGATCAGCGTCGCGCCGTCCAGCGCCGCGCCCGCGCGCGGCACGACCACCGCGACCACGCCCTCGCCGAAGTCCGGATGCGGCACGCCGATCACCGCCGACTCCGCCACGCCCGGCAGCTCGTTGAGCCAGCCTTCGATCTCGGCCGGATAGACGTTGTAGCCGCCGCTGATGATCAGGTCCTTGCTGCGGCCGACGATGGTCACGTAGCCGCGGTCGTCGCGCCGGCCGACATCGCCGGTCTTGAACCAGCCATCGGCGGTGAATTCCTCCTTCGTCTTCTCGGGCATGCGCCAGTACCCGGAGAACACGTTGGGGCCGCGGACCTGGATGTGGCCGATCTCGCCCTCGCCCGTGCTGGGGCAGGGCGCGCCGGCGTCGTCCACCACGCGCAGGCCCACGCCCGGCAGCGGGAATCCGACCGTGCCGCCACGGCGCTCGCCGTCCGCTTGCTGATACGGGTTGGAGGTCAGCATGACGGTCTCGCTCATGCCGTAGCGCTCGAGGATCGTGTGGCCGGTGCGGGCCTGCCAGTCATGGAAGGTCTCGATGAGCAGCGGCGCGGAACCGCTGATGAACAGCCGCATCCGCGCGCACTGGTCGCGCGTGAGCGTGGCCTGCTCAAGCATGCGCACGTAGAGCGTGGGCACGCCCATGAACAGCGTCGCGTCGGGCAGCCGCGCGATGACGGCGCGCGGGTCGAAGCGGTTGAACCACAACATCCGTGCGCCCGCGAGCAGCGCGCCGTGCGACGCGACGAAGAGCCCATGCACGTGGAAGATCGGCAGCGCGTGGATCAGCACGTCGTCCGCGCGCCAGCCCCAGTAATGCTTGAGCACCTCGGCGTTGGCCAGCAGGTTGCCGTGGCTGAGCATCGCGCCCTTGCTGCGCCCGGTGGTGCCGCTGGTGTAGAGGATCGCGGCGAGATCGTCGGCCTGCTTCGCCGCGGGCTGATGCGTGTCGGGCATCTGCACCGCGCGGTCGAGCAGCGTGCCGCTGCGATCCTCGTTGAGCGTGAACACCCAGGGCACCTTCGCCTGGAAAGCCAGCTTGCTGATCCAGCCGAAGTTCTTGCCCGCGCAGACGACGACCGCCGGCTCCGCGTTGCCGATGAAATACTCCAGCTCCGCGGCCTGGTAGCCGGTGTTGAGCGGCAGGTAGACGTAACCCGCGCGCAGCACCGCCAGGTACAGCAGCAGCGACTCGACGCTCTTCTCGGTCTGCACCGCCACGCGACTGCCCGCGGGCAGGTCCAGCGAGTCCAGCAGGTTGGCGATCATCGCGGTGGCGCGGTCGATGTCGCGCCAGCTGTACCGCTGTCCGGCCTCGGGGCCGTCGGCCAGCTCGATGGCGCAGGCATCCAGGTCGTCGGAGAAGTTCGCGCGCAGCGCCGCGAAGAGATTGGCGTTGGGAGTCATGTCGGTCGGAAGGGCAATCAGGCGGTCAGACGGTCAGCAGTCAGACGGTCGGGGCATCAATCCAGTTTCGCACCGGAGCGCTTGACGACATCGGCCCACCGCACGATCTCGCCGTGCACGTACTTGCCGAAGGCGTCGCCGTAGAGGTTGGGCATCTCGGTGCCCAGTCCGGTCCAGATCGTCTTGAGCTCCTCGGTGGCGAAGGCCTTGCGCAGCTCGGCCTGCATCGCGGCGACCACTTCCTTGGGCGTGCCCTTGGGGGCCCACAGCCCGTACCAGGTGGAGACCTGGTACTGCGGGATGCCGGCCTCGACCGCGCTCGGAATGTCGGGGAAGCCGGGCGCGCGCTTGGAGGACGCCACGGCCAGCGCCTTGATGCGGCCGCCGCGGATGTGCGCGGCCGACGAGCCGAGCCCGTCGAACATCAGGTCCACCTGACCCGCCATCAGGTCCTGCAGCGCGGGACCGGCGCCGCGGTAGGGGATGTGGGTGATGAAGGTCTGTGTCTGCAGCTTGAAGAGCTCGCCCGCCAAGTGGTGCGAGGTGCCGTTGCCGGCCGAGCCGTAGTTCAGCTTGCCCGGATTCTTCTTGAGCAGCTCCAGCAGCCCCTTCACGTCGGTCGCGGCGACCTTGTTCGGGTTGATCACGATCACCTGCGGCACGCTGGAGATCAGGCCCACCGGGATGAAATCCTCCTCGAGCCGGTACTCGAGCTTGGGATACATCGCCGGCGCGATCGCGTGATGCACCGCGCCCATGAAGAAGGTGTAGCCGTCCGGCGCGGCCTTGGACGCCAGCGTCGCGCCGACGGTGCCGCCGGCGCCGCCCTTGTTGTCGATGATGAACTGCTTGCCGGTCTGCTTGGTCAGCACCGCGCTGAGCGGCCGCGCGAAGGCGTCGGTGCCGCCGCCCGCGGGGAAGGGCACGACGATGGTGACGGGGCGGCTGGGCCAGGCGGCCTGCGCGAAGGCGGACGGCGCGGCGACGGTGCCCGCGCCGAGCGCGGCCAGGGTGGCGGCGCCGAGCAGGCGGCGGCGGGACGGGGAACGCGGGATCATGGCAAGTCTCCTGTGGGCCCTCTGCGGGCCTCTGTGTCGTGAGGAAGGAATCGAGGGGAGGGCGGGCTCAGAGCAGCCCGCCGACGGCGCGCGCGGCGGCGATCTCTCCCTGGGTGAAGGCCTCGTGGTGCTGCTCGATGCGGTCGAGGTCGTAGAGGTAATTGACCATCATCCCGTGCGACTGTTTCAGCCCCTTGGCGGACCGGTCGCCGGCCGGGTTGAGGCGCTCCAGGCGCGCGCCGTTGTCCAGATGGAAACGCGCGACCGGGTCGCCGCCGGACAGCGGCGTCTGGCCGATCAGGTACACCGCGGCCAGCCGTCGCAGGTCAGCCTGCAAGGCGTCGTCCTCCAGCGCGGACGGACTCGCGAGCGCCGTCGCGCTGTGCTGGCGCACGCGGTCCAGGGACTCCAAGGCGCGCTCGCGCTGCGCGGGTTTCAGGCCGGGCAGCTCGTCCAGCGCCGGGACGGATTGCAGCCACGCGGCGAAACCCGGGATCGGCGACAACGTGCAGAACACCTTCAAGCGCGGCAGCTCGCGGCGCAGGTGCTCGGCCACGCGTTTGATCAGGAAGTTGCCCAGCGAGACACCGCGCAGGCCGGGCTCGCAGTTGCTGATCGAATAAAACACCGCGATTTTGAAGCTGCTGGCGGGCATCGGCTCGCTGCGCTTGGCGATCAGCGGCGCGATCGCATCGGGCATGTCGGGCAGCAGCGCGACCTCGACGAAGATGAGCGGCTCGTGCGGCAGCTGCGGATGGAAGAACGCGAAGAGGCGCCGATCGGGCAGCAGGCGCCGGCGCAGGTCGTCCCAGCCGTCGATCGCATGCACGGCCTCGTGGTGAATGATCTGCTCGAGCAGTTGCGCCGGCGACTGCCAGTCGACCTGGCGCATCTCCAGGAAGCCCGGGTTGAACCAGGAGGACAGCAGGTGCAGCAGGTCCGCGTCGACCATGCGCCAGTCTGGATGCGCCTTCAGCCCGTCCAGCAGCCGGCGCCGCATCCGCACCAGCGTGCCCGTGCCGCCCGGCGCGCGGTTCAGCCGCCGGAAAAGCTCCTGGCGCGGCGGCTCGCTCAGCTCGGTCAAGACACGCAGCGTGTCGGTGCCGGGCGCGTCGGCATAGGCCTGCGCGGCGCGCAGCACCGCGGCGGGCTCGGGATTGAAATCGGCGGCCAACTTGTCGAAGACCGCCGGCCAGGCCTCGGGCGACAGGGCGCCCATGCGATGGATCAGGTCCTGGGCCAGGCCCAGGCTGTTCGCTTGTCCGCGCTCGGACAGCAGCTTGCGGGCCAGGGCCAGCACCTGCCGCGCCGCGCGCGCCGATGTCCACGAGTCCACGATCGCCATGAGGGCGGTTTATAGCCGCATCAGCCCCCGCGCGGCGCGTCTGCTGCTCAGGGAATGCCCAGGGAACGCTCAGGGATAGCCCCGAGCGCGTCGCGGTCCGCGACGGTCCTCGCACGAAAAGGGGGCTGCTACATTGCCTC
>JBCNOF010000008.1:0-32928 GCA_039594005.1 Roseateles sp. | reverse complement strand
AGGAACGTGAATGAGCGTTGCGGTGAGACCGAGACACCCCTCACCCCCGCCCTCTCCCGCAAAGCGGGAGAGGGGGCAAGGCGGCGCGGTCGGCATGTTTTGCAGGGGCAGGAAGGCACCCTCGCCCGCCCAGCGGGAGAGGGGGCAAGGCGGCGCAGTCGGACTGGTTTTGCAGCGGTACGAGGGCACCCTCGCCCGCGCAGCGGGAGAGGGCGGGGGTGAGGGCTCGTGGGGCTTCAGCGGTCCTGCAGGAGCGCTTTCGCGAGCGCCGCGCCGACCGTGGCGTTGTGCTTGACCAGCGCGATGTTGGTGACGAGGCTGGCCCCGTTGCTGAGGTCCTTGATGCGGGCGAGCAGATACGGCGTGACCGCCTTGCCGCTGATGCCCTGGGCCGAGGCCTCGGCCAGCGCCTGCGCGATGTAGCCGTCGATCACCGCGGGCGGCATCGCGTGCGCCACCGGCACCGGGTTGCTGATCACCGCGCCACCGCCCAGCCCCAACGCCCACTTCGCGCGCAGGAATTTCGCCTGGTCCGCGGGCGCGTCGATCCGGAAGTCCGCCTTCAGGCCGCTGTCCCGCGTGTAGAACGCGGCGAAGTTCTCCTGACCCACCGACAGCACCGGCACGCCGTGCGTCTCCAGGTATTCCAGCGTCTGCGCCAGGTCCAGGATGCTCTTGGCGCCGGCGCAGACCACCGCCACCGGCGTGCGCGCGAGTTCCTGCAGGTCGGCGGAGATGTCGAAGGAGGTCTCCGCGCCGCGATGCACGCCGCCGATGCCACCGGTCACGAAGACCTCGATGCCGGCCAGCCGCGCGCAAATCATCGTCGCGGCCACGGTTGTCGCGCCCACGCGTCCCGTGGCGATCGCGAACGGCAGGTCGCGCCGGCTGAGCTTCATCGCATCGGGCGACTGCCCCAGCAGCTCCAGCTGCGCGTCGTTCAGCCCGACGCGGATCTTGCCGTCCAGCACCGCGATCGTCGCGGGCACCGCGCCATGCGCGCGCACGATGGCCTCGACCTCGCGCGCGGTCTGCACGTTTTGCGGATAGGGCATGCCGTGCGAGATGATGGTCGACTCCAGCGCCACCAGCGGGCGTCCCGACGCGCGGGCCTCCGCGACCTCGGGCGAGAAGTCGATCAGTTGACGGTCAATCAGGTCTTGCGTGTTCATGGGCTTTCTCTCGGAATTCAGGGAATCGGGAACGCCGCTCAGACCAGCAGCGCCGGCCCGAGGGCCTCGCTGACGGTGGCGTCGCTTTGCAGCGTGAGCGCCGCCAGGCGCAGGCCCAGCGCACAGGCGCCGCGCAGGTCCTCGGGGTCGCGATGCAGGCCCGCGGCGATGCCGGCGGTCATCGCATCGCCGGCGCCGGTGACCTCGCGGATCGACGCCGGGTCCAGCGCCGGGGCGGGCAGCATCACCAGTGCATCGCCGTCGGAGAACAAGACGCCGCGCGCGCCGTCGCTGATCACGAGACGCTGCAGGCCGGCCTCGCGCAGCTCACGCCAGGCCTGCGCCAGTGCGTCCTCGTCGGGCAGCTCGCGGCCGATCAGCGCCTGCAGCTCGCCGCGATTGAGCACCAGCAACGACACGCCGCGCAGGTCCGTGCCGAGTCGGCTCATCTTGGGCTCCGACACCGCCACCATCAGCAGGCGTTGATCGCGCAGGCGGGCCTCGGCGCGCAGGCCGTCCAGCGTCTCGCGGGGCAGGTTCAGGTCGGCCACCACCAGGCTGGCGGCGGCACGCCGCGTCGCGGTCTGGCGAAGGAAGGCGGCATCGAGGCGCTCGGTCAAGGCCATGTGGGCCAGCGCGAGCACGAGATCGCCCTGCGGATCGAGCACCGCGGTGTAGCTGCCGGTGGCCTCGTCGGGCGCCTGCAGGCTGCCCGTGCTGTCGACGCCAAGCGCCTGCAGCTGGTCCAGCAGCGACTGCCCCGCCGCGTCGCGGCCGACAGCGGTCAGCAGGTGCACGGGCAAGCCCAGGCGGGCGAGGTTCTCGGCGATGTTGCGCGCGACGCCGCCGGCCGATTCATGCTGGCGCGCCGGATTGGAGCTGCCCATGTGCAGCGGCGCGATCGCCCGCAGCTTGCGGTCCACGTTGGCGCCGCCCACGCACACGATGGGCTGGCGTTGCGGCAGCACGTAGGCGCGGCCCAGGATGCGGCCCTCGCGGGTCAGCTGCGCCAGATGGCCGGCCACCGCGGAACGCGACAGGCCGAGCTGGTCGGCCAGTTCCTGCTGCCCGATGAAGGGGTGGGCCTCCACCAGCGCCAGCAGGCGGGCCTTGGAGGACGGATCCTTGGACGTCGTCATGGGGCCACATTCTAGGCGTCCATCAATCTGGTGACAAACAAAAGTTTAACCAAGAGACAATTGTTTGTTTCTCCTCGGAGCGTCAACCGGGCATGCAGGACGTCAGGAAATTGTGAAGTTGTCGTCCTACGGGCTGCGGAGCCGCCTGCTCGCGCGATGCGCGACCTTTGCATACGCTTCCTGCGCGCCCACAGACCGGATACGGCGGGGCGCGCGCCGCAGCGAGATCAATCAAGGAGGACGCCATGCGGAAGAACTTGCCTGTCACCCAGCGCCAGTACGACTTTCCTGCCGACGCCACGCTGATGTCGACGACGGATACCCAGAGCCGGGTCACCTACGCCAACGAGGCCTTCGTCGAGGCCAGCGGGTTCACGTCCGAGGAGTTGCTGGGTCAACCGCACAACATCGTGCGTCATCCCGACATGCCGCCCGAGGCCTTCGGCGACATGTGGGCCACCTTGAAGGGCGGGGAGTCCTGGACCGGCTTCGTGAAGAACCGGCGCAAGAACGGGGACCATTACTGGGTCCGCGCGAACGCGACGCCGGTGATGCGCAACGGGCAGCCGGTGGCCTACATGTCGGTGCGCACGCGGCCGTCCAGCGAGGAGATCGCCGGCGCGGAGCGGCTCTACGCCGACTTGCGCGAGGGCCGCGCCAGGCACCTGCGCTTTCACAAGGGCGTCGTGCTGCGCAAGGGGCTGATGGCCTGGACCACCTGTCTCAAGACGATGCCGGTGCGGTGGCGGGTGCGGCTGCCGCTGCTGGCGCTGACGATCGCGGCCATCGTCTCGGCGCTGATGAGCGCGGCCACGCTGTCGACGGCCTCGATGTGGATCGGCGCCTTCGTCGTCGTGTCGCTGGCGGCGATGTGGTTCCTGGAGGCGCAGGTGGTGGGGCCGCTGGAATCGCTCGCGCGGCACGCCCGGCGCGTGGCCAGCGGCGACACGCGTGAGGCGCTGCAGATGGACCGGGTCGACGAGATCGGCATGGCGCTGCGCTCGCTCAACCAGCTCGGTCTGATGTTCCGGTGGGTGATCGACGACGTGGCGGCGCAGGTGGTGACGGTGCAGAGCTCCAGCGGGGACATCCTCACCGGCAACAACGAGATCAGCGCGCGCACCGAGCAGGCCTCGGCCAGCCTGCAGCAGACGGCGGCGTCGATGGAGCAGATGAGCGCGACCGTGCGCAGCAACGCGGACGCGGCGCGTCAGGCGGAGGACCTGGCGCAGGGCGCGAGCGTGGCAGCCGCGCAGGGCGGCGAGGTGGTGCGCAATGTCAACGAGACGATGGTGGGCATCACCGCGTCGAGCAAGCGCATCGGCGACATCATCGGCGTCATCGACGGGATCGCGTTCCAGACCAACATCCTGGCGTTGAACGCGGCGGTGGAGGCCGCGCGGGCGGGCGACCAGGGACGCGGCTTCGCGGTCGTTGCGGGAGAAGTCCGCACGCTCGCGCAGCGCAGCGCGGCCGCGGCCAAGGAGATCAAGCAGCTGATCGGCGAGAGCGTCGAGCGCGTGGAGGCGGGCGGGCGTCAGGTCGACGATGCGAGCAAGGCGATGCAGGAGATCGTCGATCAGGTCAAGCGCGTGACGGTGCTGATCTCCACGATCGGCAATGCGACGCGGGAGCAGGCCGCGGGCATCTCGCAGGTCAGCCAGGCGGTGTCGGAACTCGATCGCACGACCCAGCAGAACGCCGCGCTGGTGCAACGCTCCGCCGGGGCCAGCGATTCACTCGAGAAGCAGGCCACCCAGCTCGTGCAGGCGGTGGCCGTGTTCCGGATGAGTTGAGGGCCTCAGAAGAACCCAAGCTTCTGCTGCGAGTAGCTCACCAGCAGGTTCTTGGTCTGCTGGTAATGGTCCAGCATCATCTTGTGGGTCTCGCGGCCGATGCCCGATTCCTTGTAGCCGCCGAAGGTCGCATGCGCCGGATACGCGTGATAGCAATTGGTCCACACGCGTCCGGCCTTGATGCCCTTGCCCATGCGGAAGGCCGTGTTGATGTCCCGGGACCACACGCCCGCGCCCAGCCCGTAGGGCGTGTCGTTGGCGATGCGCAGCGCTTCCTCCTCGGTCTTGAACGTGGTCACCGCCAGCACCGGCCCGAAGATCTCCTCGCGGAAGATGCGCATGTCGTTGGTGCCCTTGAAGAGCGTGGGCTCGATGTAGTAGCCGCCGGCCAGGTCGCCGCCGAGCTGCGCGCGCCCGCCGCCGATCAGGCACTGCGCGCCTTCCTGCTTGCCGATCTCGAGGTAGGACATGATCTTGTCGAGCTGCATCGACGAGGCCTGCGCGCCCATCATCGTGTCGGTGTCCAGCGGGTTGCCCTGCTTGATCGCCTTGACGCGATCGATCGCGCGGGCGATGAAGCGGTCGTAGATCGATTCATGGATCAACGCGCGCGACGGGCAGGTGCAGACCTCGCCCTGGTTGAACGCGAACAGCACCAAGCCTTCGATCGCCTTGTCGAAAAGGTCGTCGTCGTGCGCGGCGATGTCCGGAAAGAAGACGTTGGGGCTCTTGCCGCCGAGCTCCAGCGTGGCCGGGATCAGGTTGGTCGCCGCCGCCTGCGCGATCACGCGTCCGGTGGCGGTCGAGCCGGTGAATGCGATCTTGGCGATGCGCTTGCTCTGCGCGAGCGGCATGCCCGCTTCCTTGCCGTAGCCGTTGACGATGTTGAGCACGCCCGGCGGCAGCAGGTCGGCGATCAGCTCGGCGAGCACCAGGATGCTGACCGGCGTCGACTCCGCCGGCTTGAGCACCACCGCGTTGCCCGCGCCGAGCGCGGGGGCGAGTTTCCACGCCGCCATCAGGATCGGGAAGTTCCACGGGATGATCTGGCCCACGACGCCCAGCGGCTCATGGAAGTGGTACGCGATGGTGTTGGCGTCGATCTCGCTGAGCGCGCCTTCCTGCGCGCGCAGGCAGCCGGCGAAGTAGCGGAAATGGTCGACGGCCAGCGGCAGGTCCGCGTGCAGGGTCTCGCGCATCGGCTTGCCGTTGTCGACGGTCTCGGCGTAGGCCAGCAGCTCCAGGTTCTGCTCGATGCGATCGGCGATGCGCAGCAGCACGTTGGCGCGCTCGGCGGCCGGCGTGGCGCCCCAGCGCTCGGAGGCGGCATGCGCGGCGTCCAGCGCGAGCTCGATGTCGGCCGCGGTCGAGCGGGCCGCCTGCGTGAACACCTGGCCGGTGATGGGGGTGATGACGTCGAAGTACTGGCCGTCGCGCGGCGCGGTCCAGCGTCCGCCGATGAAGTTGTCGTAGCGGGGCTTGAACTGCAACGGTGCACCGGCCGCGTCGGGCTTGGCGTAGATCATGGGTGTGTCTCCGTGGATGTCGTGGATCTCATGTGGCGTTGCACGCCGCGGGTCTCATTGCATGCGCCATGCCAGGACGCGCCTTGCGCGCAAGACCCTGCGGATCGGAGGAATGCCCCTTCCCATCGCGACCGGCTTTGGTCAGGATCGGCACACAGACGGGTCCCGACACCGCCGCGACGGCACAGGTGTTCCGCGATGGAACACCTCCGGCGCGGATTCCGGCTCGAATCGGCCGCTGTCCTCGTGACGGCGCGCCATCGAGCCACAAGGAACGGCGGGTCGGGCCACAGGAGACAGACCGATGGTGAAAACCCCGAGCGCCGCCATGGCGCCCAAGCAACTGCGCGCCGCGCGCCGTGAGCTGCTGGACACGGGCCGGCTCAGCGGCGAGGGCCTCGACGAGGGCCTGAGCCGCAGCTGGCTGCGCAGCCGCGACTTCGGGCTGAGCCCGGTGGGACGCCCCCCCTGGCGCGCCGCATGCGTCAGGCGCGCAGTTGCGCCGCGCGCTGGAGCGACAGCACGAACTGGTCGCGCACGCGCGTCCGGTGATGGAGGACCTGTTCGAGCAGACCCGTGACGGCGACGCGCTCGTCATCCTGGCGGACGCGCAGGGCCTGTTGCTGGGAGCACTCGGCGATGGCCGTTTCGTCGATCGCGCGCAACGCGTGGCCCTGCGGCCGGGCGCGATCTGGGACGAGCGATGGCGCGGGACCAACGCGATCGGCACCGCGCTGGCGGAGGCGAGGCCGGTGTCCGTGCTCGGCGGCGAGCACTTCCTCGAGCGCAACGCCTTCCTGAGCTGCACCGCGGCGCCGATCCGCGATCCGCAAGGGCGCGTGCTGGGTGTGCTCGACCTGTCGGGCGAGCAGCGCGGTTTCCAGCGCCACACGCTGGCCCTGGTGCGCTCGGCGGCGCGGATGGTGGAACACCGGCTTTTCCAGACGCGTCATGCGGACGGGCTTCGGCTGCATCTGCACCTGCAGCCCGAAGGCCTGGGCACGCCCACCGAGGGGCTGCTCGCGCTGAGCGAGGACGGCTGGATCCTCGGCTGCAACGAAGCTGCCCAGACGTGGCTGGGTCCGGATGCGGTACGGCCCGTGCCGCTGGAGGCGCTGCTGCCGCTGCGCTGGGCGGAGCTGATGGATTGGGCCCGCCGCGACGCGGAGGGCGCCCGGCTGCTGATGCGCGATGACGCGCCCGCGCTGTGGTTGCGCATGTCGGCGCCACGCGGCTGGCAACGGCGCGAGGTCCACGCGGTGATGGAGACGCTTTCCACGTCCACCGAGCCCGAGGCGCCTGAGGCGTGCGCCGCGCCGCAGTCCTTGACGCCCCCGGTGGTCGATGCCCTGCAGGCCCTGGACCTGGGCGACGCCGCGATGCATCAGGCGGTGCAACGCGCACGACGCGTGATCGACAAGCCGATCCCGTTGCTGCTCCAGGGCGAGTCGGGCGTGGGCAAGGATCTGTTCGCCCGGGCCGTGCACGACAGCGGGTCTCGAGCGACGCGGCCCTACGTGGCGGTGAACTGCGCGGCACTGCCCGAGGCGCTGATCGAGGCGGAGCTCTTCGGATACCGGCCTGGCGCCTTCACTGGCGCGTCGCGCGAGGGCGCGCCGGGGCGGCTGAGGGAGGCGCAGGGCGGCACGCTTTTCCTGGACGAGATCGGCGACATGCCGTTGGCGCTGCAGGCTCGGCTGCTCCGCGTCCTGCAGGACCGGCTGGTGCAACCGCTGGGCGGCGGGCCGTCGGTGGCGGTCGATTTCCAGTTGATCTGCGCGAGCCACCGACCGCTGCGGCAACTGGTCGCTGGCGGGCTGTTCCGCGAGGACCTCTATTACCGGCTCAACGGGCTGACCCTGGTTCTGCCGCCACTGCGCGAGCGTCAGGACCAGCCGAGGCTGATCGGGCAGTTGCTGGCCAGGATCGAGAAGGCGCGTGTGGTGACGATCGACCCGGGGCTGTCGCGGGAGTTCGCGCTGTATGGCTGGCCGGGCAATGTGCGTCAGCTCGAGCAGGCGCTGCGTATCGCCTGCGCGCTGATGGAGCCCGGCGAATCGGTGATCCGGCGAGGCCATCTGCCGGACGATCTCGTCGAGGAACTGGACCAGCGGGCTGCGCTGGCGTCCGAGCGCTCGTCGAGTCAGACGGACTTGGCGGAGACGGCGCCGACGCTGCTGCCGCCGTCGTCGCCGAGACGCGAGCCACCGGACGCGATCATGGCCGCGCCGGCGACCACGAGGCTGCGGGCGCAGTCGATCGCGCATGCGCGTCGGGTATTGGCGGCCTGCGACGGCAACCACGCCGAGGCAGCGCGGCGCCTGGGCATCGGACGCAATACGCTGTACCGGATGCTGCGGTCGCCCGGCGTGTAGGGCATCGCCTCACACGCTGATCAGCGATCGACTGAAGGCCCGGTGTGGAAAACGAGGCTTCCGGGGGCGTGCCCGGATCCGTATTCTTTTGGTCATGCGGTCCAGGTTTTTGGTGGTGGATTGCAGAGGCGCAAGCCGGACGTCAATGGGTAAGGCGGGCATCCGAAAGGATGTCCGCCTTCGTCTTTTGGGGCGACGCTCTGCCGGTGAGCTCGCGAATCGCGCGGCCGCCTCGTGAGGCGCGCGGCAGCGCCTTCCTGCACGCGTGGCGCATCAGCCACGCTTGAGGACCTTGATCGGCCCCGGATCTCCGGGAAACCCCGATGAAATCGGCCCTTGGAGGCCTCAGATCCCTATGTTGTCAGGCGCGCGTCCGCGCCGATCGGCGTAGCCTTCGCGGCGTGGATGGCGGGATGGATGGCCAGCGATGGCCAGGGAGACCCACATGGACGACACCGCGAGAGAGCGCCCCACGTCCGCCGCGGCCGCCGCGCTGCTCGGGCAGATGAAGCGCGCGATCTTCGACGGGTCCCGGATCGCCGTGATCCAGCGCGACCTCGAGAACCACGTGCTCTACGCCAACGCCGCGGCGCTCGCGATGAGCGGCGTGGCCTGCGTCGAGGACCTGCGACTGGACCGGCTCTTCGCGGGCGAGGCCGGCCGCGTGCTCGACGACGAGACCCGCGGCCGTCGCAACGGCGAGCTCGGTGCCTACCGCGTCACGCTCACCCGACAGGACGATCCGGCGCGGCAGGTCGCCGTCGAGGTCACCGGACTGCCCCTGATGGACGCGCGCGGACAGGTCGTCGGCTCGCTGGGTTTCTTCCGCAGCCTCCAGCATCAGGTGCTGACCGACCGTCTGCGTGAGCTGACGCTGCGTCACGCCGGCCGCCCCGATCTGCTCCCGAGCATGGCCGAGGCGCTGCGCGCCGAGCTGCCCTTCGACCTCATGCTCGTCTCGCGCGTGGTGGCCGACGAGCAGAGCTGGGAATCGGAGATCGTCTTCAACCATCCGCCGTTCCAGCAGGACGTGCCCACCGCCTGGTATCCGCTCAACGACGCGCAGCGCGCCTACATGGAGACGCACGACGGCGGCTTCCACGACTTCGAGACCGTGATGGCCGAGGCGCCGTGGGCCGAGATGGCCGACGAGCCGATCTGCCGCCAGATGCATGCGATGGCCCTGAAGTCCAGCATGTGGCGCCGCATCACGCGCGGGCAGGGCGAGGACGAACGCACCGTGGCCACGCTGACGCTGCTCAGCCGCGAGCGCGGGGCCTACGACGAGACGCAGCAGGCGCTGTTCAACCAGCTGCCGCTGGTGGAGACGGTGCTGTGCGCGCTGGACCACGCCGCGCAGCAACGCGACGAGCGCCAGCTGCGCCTGTTCCGTGAGCTGAATCGATGCGCCGACATCCAGGGCGCGTGCCGCTGCCTGGCCGACGCGCTGGTCGAGGTCTTCGACTGGGCTCATGTCGCGCTGTTCCGCGTGGACAGCGCGCGCGACGCGATCGTGCGGGTGGCCTCGGCGCGGCGCGATGCGACCGGCCATGCGGTGGACACCGGCGCGGTGTGGGGCGACGACGTGCGCGACATCCGCCAGGGCGTGCTCGGCCACGTGGTCGAGTCGATGAGCGCCCTCAACGTGCCCGACATGACGCGCACCGACGACTTCGGCCCGCCGCCCGAGGATCCGTCGATCCGCTCGGTGCTGGCCGTGCCCATCCTGTTCGACGATGCCGAGCGCGTGCGCTTCATCGTCCATGTCGACGATCCGCGCGTGAATGCGTTCTCTCGCGACCATGTGACCCGCTTGACGGGACTGGCCGCCGAGGTCGCCGGCGCGATGCAGCGCATCAGCGACCTGACGCTGCTCGCGGAGTGCGTGGACAACGTCTCCGATCCCATCATCGCGACCGACGCGCGGCTGCGCATCCGCCGCGTCAACCGCGCCGCGGAGCAGCTCTTCGACCGCAACCGGCAGGCGCTGGTCGGGCAGAGCCTGCTGCCGCTCTTCGAGGACCCGCAACCGCTGGAGGCGCTGTTGCGCGGCACCGAGGCCGGCGAGCGTATCGGCGAGATGCGGGTCTCGCGGCCGCCGTGCGAGTCGACGGGCGGCGACGCGATCCCGCCCGTTGAGACGGCAGGGTCAACCGCCGAGCCGCCGCCGACCTCGGTCTTCGTCACGCGCCGCGATTTTCCGGGTCAGCTCGGCGGTCACGTGTTCATCGCCCGCGACCTGCGTCCGATCCGGCGCTCGGTGCAGCTGGAGTTCCTGGAGGAGACGGCCTACGAGCTCGCCGTCGAGACGCAGGCGCCGCTCGGGCTGGCGATGTCGTGGCTGGAAAGCCAGCTGGAAGCCGCGCATGAGGCCGCGCGGGCGTCCGCCGGCCGCGGCGACACCACCCGCATGCGCGACCTGCAGGCGGTGCTGCGACAGCTCGGACGCGTCAAGCACGCCTTCACGCGACTGGCCATGTACAACCGCGAAGCCCGCAACCGCTCGCGCCTGCCCTGCGTGATCCGCCTGGACAGCGAGCTGCAGGCGCTGCTGGCGAGCCTGACCGTGTCGGAGCGGGCCAAGGTCGAATTGAGCGGCTTCGAGCAGGCTGTTGAGATCGAGGCCGACCACACCCAGCTGCACATCGCGGTGGAGAGCCTGCTGTCGGTGCTGCTGCGCGCGGCGCCCGAGACGGGCCGCGTGCTGCTGACGCTGGTGCCCGATGACGACGCGGTGTTCCTGCGGCTGCGCGGCAAGCTGCCGCCGGCGCGGCGACAGGGCGCGCGTTTCGGCGCGCCCGAGGCCGCGCAGGCCGACCTGCGCCTGGCCAACCCGCTGATCGCGCGCCTCATGAAGAGCCAGAACGGCAGCTTCAAGCTCAACGCGCTGCCCGACGACACCACCGAGTTCGTGCTCGGCTTCCCGCACCGGAGGCCCCATGGCTGACATCCTCCTGGTGCTCAACCGGCTGCAGGTCGGCATCGACGACGAGCCGATCAAGAAGCAGCTGCGTCAACTGGGCCCGCACACCGTGCAGCAGGAGTTCATCGCGGAGACCGGGCTGCAGCTGCTGCAGCAGCAGCGCATGGACTTCATCATCGTGGGCAGCCGCCTGGCCGCGGATTCCGGCGCGGTCGTGGAGGACGGCGGCGGGCTCGCGTTCTGCCGCCAGGCGCGGCTGGTGACGACGGCGCCGATCATGCTGCTGGCGCCGGCGCTCACCTCGGAGCTGGTGCGCGAATGCGCGCGCATCCCCGATGTCACGCTGTACGCGGACCCGGCCACCGCCGGCAGCTTCGCGCTGGATCTGCTGCGCCCGGACCGCGTCGTCGAGCCGGGCCTGCAGATCCGCGTGCGGGCGCGGGCCCGCGATTGGCACTTCGAGATGAAGGGCGTGGGCTTCCGCTTCAACGGGGACGGGCCGCTGTCGATCAGCGCGGCGGCGTCGAGCCGCTGGGTCATGAACCTGCTGCGTCCGGACTGGTACGCGGAGTTCTCCGGCATCGGCAAGAGCATCCGCATCGCGCTGTGCGAGGACAACCCGCCCTTCCAGCTGCAGCGTGAGAAGGCGCAGTCCGAGGCGATCGCGCAGCTCGGCGACGCCGGACGCAAGCTGCCCGAGCACCTGATCTTCGACGTCTCCGAGGACTGCTATCCGCTCATGCTGGAGGCCGTCTTCGACCCATCGCTGCTGCCTGAGCCCTGGTTGGCGCGGGCTTCGTCGGTGGCGCGGCGACTGCTGGAGAGTGAAGCAGATCCGTCGGTGGATCTGTTCGCCGGATCGCCGGCGGCGCGGCGCGCGCTGCTGATCTGCGCGGACACCCATGGCAGCGTCTACAGCGACAAGCTGGCCGGCGGCATGGTGCGGCTGGACCCGCTGACGCTGGTGCGCATCGAATGCGAGCGGGTGCGGCGCCTGCTGACGACGGTGGCGCCGCGCACCGGGCAGCCGCTCTTCTACGCGGACAACATCCAGGTGCTGGGACTTGACGGCCCCGTCACGCGCAACGCGCTGGAGGCCGCGTTGCGCGATGGCAGCTGGGATCTCATCCATTTCGCGGGACACACGTACTACCAGCCGCTGGGCGCCGAGCAGAACGGCGGCACGGGCTTCCTCTTCGTCGGCGCGCCCGACGCGCCCGAGTGCATCGACTTCGGCGACGTCGTCAGCTACATGCGCGCCGCGCGTTTCGTCTATCTGAGCAGCTGCGAGAGCGGCAATTCGGGTTTCGCTGCGTTGGCCGCGGCGGCCGGCATCCATGCGGTGCTCGGGTATCGCTGCCGCGTCAACGACCGCACGGCGGCGATCCAGGCGCGGCTGTTCTACCGCATGCTGCTGCGCAGCCACTCGCTGGGCGCGGCTTTCGGCCTGGCGCGCCGACGCATCTATCGGCGCTACCGCGAGCGCGACAACGCGTGGGCCTCGGCGATGCTGGTCACGCCAGAGTTCCGCGCCTGAGCTCCGTGCATGATGTCCGCACTTGAGCAGGCGCGGTCAATGGATCACGACGCAGCGCCGCTGAGCAGGTCCAGCACCAGGCCGGAGTCCGGCGCCTTCGGATAGATGGGCGTGTAGCGGTGCGTCTCGCGCAGCGCGGAATCGTCCCAGGGTGAGGTGCGTTCGGAGCGGTAGTTGAAGAGCAGGCGTTGGCCGCGGCCGCGCTTCACGATGGCCGCCACCGCCTCGGTGTCCGGGTGGTTGAACAGGTTGCCGTTGGTGGAGATCAGCCAGGTGTCGCAGTCCACGCGGTTCAGCAGCGTGTCGTCGAGGTTGGCGACCGAGCCATGGTGGGCGAGCTTGATCGCGTCGAGTCGCACGCGGGGCTCGCCGAGCGAGGCCGCCAGCCGCGCCAGCGATTCGGACAGCGTGGGCGCATGCGCGTCGCCCAGCAGCGCGAGGCGGCGGCCCTGGTACTCGACGATCGCGGCGATGCTGGAGCCATTGGCGACGGCGTTGTCCATGGGCGACGTGGCCAGCGCGGCCGAGGAGAGGATCTCCGACGGCGTCGGTCGCCGCGACGGGTCGGAGCCGCGCAGCGCGGTCTTGGCGTCCAGCCGCGCCCGCAACGCCTCGGTGTCCTCGGGATCGACCGCCGCCCGGGTGAGCGCGCGTTCGTAGGCGGTGCGCAGCTTCTCGAGCTTGGGCAACGTGGGTGAAAGCAGTGTCCATCGCAGTCCGCCGGGCAGCTCGCGCACGGGCAGCGGCCCGCGCGCCGGCACGAAGACGGGCGCGCCGCGGAACGCCGCATTCCACTGCCGGTCGTCGATGCGCACGCTGATTTCCATGCCCTGCATCGGACTGCGCTGGCCGGGCGGCGGTGGCGTATCGAGCGCGTAGGCGTTGCCTTCCGGCTCCTTGAGCTGCTGACCGACATGGGGCCAGCCGTTGAACCAGATGTCGCGAAAGGTGGCGAGCTCGCCGTGGTTCAGCAGCTTCAGGCAGCCCTCGATGTGATCGGCATCGACATGGGTGATGACGAGAAGATCGAGCTCGCGCTGGTCCGCCGGCAGCACGTCGAGCCGCGCGGCGAGCGCGTGCCAGGCGCCGATCGGGCCGCCGTCGATCAGCACGCGATGCGGCCGGGCGGCGTCGCCGTACTCGAGCAGTAGGCAATCGCCGTGCAGCGCCGGCAGCATCTCGAGGCGGAAGATGTCGGCCATCGGCGTCGCGTGCGCTGCTCAATCGAGCGCGTGGTCCGCGTAGGGCCAGGCGGGTGCCTGCGCGAGGAAGGCCGCGTGCGGCGCGCGCGAGCGCACCGCGGCGTCCGTGACCGCATAACCCCAGTTGATGAGCTCGCACTGCTCCTGCGCCTTGAAGCGGTCCAGCCGCGTGCGGATCGCCGCGAGGTCGGCGATGCGCTCCGGGGCCACCCGCAGCGCGGGCAGCTCGGTCGCGGGGTAATCGCCGGGATCGGTGTCGATGGCCCAGAACGCGCCCTTGGCGTCGCCTCGCGCGTAGGCCGCGATCAGCATGCGCTTGCGCAGGGCCAGGGCCTGGTTGAGCCCGATGTCCATCGCGCGCAGGATCTGGCGCGGCGCCAGGGTGCCGATGCCGGCGTCGATGTCGAAGGGCTTGCCGGCGTCGCTGACCAGCACGGTCTCGTAGCGGCCCCAGACGGTCTCCAGGCCGAGGTTGTCGTAGACCCCGCCGTCGGCCAGCAGCAGGCGGCGGCGGTAGTCGATCTGGTCGTAGAGGTCCGCGCCATCGACGCGGGCGAAGTCCTCGGGACGCACGTCGAGCTCGATGGGCGCGAGCACGGGCGGGAACGCGCTGGAGCAGGCCACGGCGGTGGCGACGTCGAAGGCGGGCTTGTGGATCAGGCCGATGCGGTAGTCGCCGGCATAGGGCTTGGAGAAGCGGAAGCTGACGCCCGTAGCGTAGTTGGTCGCGTTGAAGACGAAACGTGGCGTGTCGGGCAGCGTCTGCAGCGAGACGCCCAGGCCCAGCCGCTTGCGGTACTCGTCGGCGACGGCCTCGCCGGCGGAGCGGAAGGGGTTGAAGGCGCCGGCGAGGACCGAGGCCACATCGATGTTGCGGGCGCAGAACTCGCGCAGCGGGGCGACGATCTCATCCTGGAATCGCGGCGACCGGCCGTTGGCATCGAAGGCCAGCCGCGGCCATCGCACCGCGAGGACGCCCGCGGTGATGGACCCGCCGGAGACGCTGGAGAAACGCGCGATGCGGCCGAGCGTGCCGAGCTCGTTGAGGCGCCACAGCACGCCGACATGGAAGAGGACGGCGCGGAATCCGCCGCCCGAGAGGGCGAGCGCGATGCCGCTGTCTCGCGTGTCTTGATCGAAGGGCATGGCCGCCTCCCCGTGATGCCGATCGATCAGCCTAGGCGCCGGGGGAGGGCGTCGCAAGGCGTCAATCGTGGGGGGCGGGCGGACCCGAAGTGTGCGCTTGTGACGCGAGACGGCGTCCGTGAGCGGCCGGGGGCTTCATCGGCGCCGCGTTCTGGCCGATAAAGCCGGATGGCCCATGACGGGCCGGTCCCGTCCGCATCCGCGGATGCCAGCCTCCCCCTTGCTCATGAAACTCAAGACCCGAATCCTCTTCCTGTGCCTGGCCGCGCTGATCGGCATGTTGGTCCTGGCGGCGGTGTCGCTCACGACGCTGCGTCAGACGATGATGAAGGAGCGCACCGCGCAGCTGTCCACGCTGGTGGTGCTGGCGCATTCCGCGCTGGAGAAGCTCCATGCGCAGGAGGTCGCGGGGCAGATCACCCGCGAGGAGGCCCAGAAGCAGGGCAAGCTGATCATCGCGAGCTTCCGCAAGGACGAGCTCTACTTCTTCGTCCGCGGCTACAGCGACGACGTCAACCTGGTGCATCCCAACCCCAAGCGCGTCGGCATCGTCGACGCCAAGGGCGGCAAGGAGGCCGGCGAGCGTTACCGCGCCGCGCTCAAGGGCGAGAAGGTCGGCACGGTGATCGCGCCCGGCACGCGGCCCAACACCAAGGACCCGGTCGAGAAGCTCTATGCGGTGACCCGTTTCGAGCCCTGGGACTGGATCATCGGCTTCGGCGACTACATCGATGACATCGACAACGCGTTCTGGCGCAGCGCGGTGGTGCTGCTGTCGCTGGGCGGGGTGCTGATGGCGGTGGTGGGCGTGCTGGGCTGGAACATGGCCCGCAGCATCTATCGCCAGCTGGGCGGTGAGCCGGCCTATGCGTCCGACATCGTCCACCGCATCGGCGGCGGCGACCTGAACGTGGCCGTGGACCTGCGCGGCGCGCACCACGACAGCCTGCTCGCGGCGATGGACCGCATGCAGCGCAGCCTGTCGACGACCGTGTCGCAGATCCGCGGCTCCACCGACACCATCGCCAGCGCGGCCGGCGAGATCGCGATGGGCAACCGCGATCTGTCCTCGCGCACCGAGTCCCAGGCCAGTGCGCTGGAGGAAACCGCCGCGTCGATGGAGGAGCTGACGGCCACCGTCAAGCAGAGCGCCGACAACGCGCGTCAGGCCAACCAGCTGGCGATGTCGGCCTCGGAGATCGCGGTGCAGGGCGGTCAGGTGGTGGACCAGGTGGTGGCGACGATGACGTCGATCAGCACCTCGTCCAACAAGATCGTCGACATCATCGGGACGATCGACGGCATTGCCTTCCAGACCAACATCCTGGCGCTGAACGCCGCGGTGGAAGCCGCGCGTGCCGGTGAGCAGGGACGCGGCTTCGCGGTGGTGGCCTCGGAGGTCCGCACGCTGGCGCAGCGCAGTGCCACGGCGGCCAAGGAGATCAAGGCGCTGATCGGCGATTCGGTGGAGAAGGTCGAGGCGGGTGGCGCACTCGTGGCGCGGGCGGGCTCGACGATGTCGGAGATCGTGGCCAGCGTGAAGCGGGTGACCGACATCGTGGGCGAGATCTCCAGCGCGAGCCAGGAGCAGACGGCCGGCATCGAGCAGATCAACCAGGCCATCGCGCAGATGGACCAGGCCACGCAGCAGAACGCGGCGCTCGTCGAGCAGGCCTCCGCCGCGGCCGAGTCGCTGGAACAGCAGTCCCAGGCGCTGGTCACGGCGGTGGGCGTGTTCTCGTGATCACGCGGTCGCTGGCTCGCTGAACCGCGTATAGCCCTCCGCGCCGCCGCCGAAGAAGGCGGACGGCGGGGCCTCGAACAGCGGCAGGTCCGCGGCGAGCCGGGCCACCAGGTCCGGATTGCCGATGAACGGCTTGCCGAAGGCCACCATGTCCACGCGGCCCGAGGACGTCGCGTCCAGCGCGCGCTGTCGGTCGTAGCCGTTGTTGGCGATGTACGCGCCGCCGAAGGCGTAGCGCAGCGTCTCCACGTCGAAGCTCGTCGTGTCGTTGCCGTCGTGCAGCTGGCCCTCGACCACATGCAGGTAGGCCAGGCCGCGCTCGCCCAGCTGGCGCGCCAGGTAGCCGTGCGTCTGCTCGGGCGTGCTGTCGATGGGCGTGTCGCCGATCGCCGTGGACAGGGGCGACAGCCGCAGTCCGACCCGGTCCGCGCCCCACACCTCGATCACCGCGTCCACGACCTCCAGCACGAAACGCGCGCGGTTCTCGATCGAGCCGCCGTAGCGGTCCGTGCGTTGGTTGGTGCTGTCACGCAGGAACTGCTCGAGCAGGTAGCCGTTGGCGGCGTGGATCTCGACGCCGTCGAAACCGGCCGCCTTCGCGTTGACCGCCGCGCGGCGGTAGTCCTCGATCAAGCCGGGCAGCTCGTCCAGCCGCAGCGCGCGCGGCGCCGACGGCGGCTCGAAGCCGGCTTCCGTGTAGACCACCGTGCCGGCCTGCAATGCGCTGGGCGCCACCGGCGCCGCGCCGTCCTCCTGCAGGCTCACGTGGGACATGCGCCCCACGTGCCACAGCTGCAGCACGATCTTGCCGCCCTCGGCATGCACGGCATCGGTCACCTGGCGCCAGGCCTGGACCTGCGCATCGGTGTAGATGCCCGGCGTCCACGCATAGCCCCGCCCCTGGCGCGAGATGTTGGTGGCCTCGGCCACGATCAGCCCGGCGCTGGCGCGCTGGCGGTAGTACTCGACCGCCAGCGGCGACGGCACGCCGTCCATGCCGGCGCGCGAGCGGGTCAGCGGCGCCATCGCGACGCGGTTGCGGACCTCGATCGCACCGATGCGACCGGGCGTGAAGAGGGCAGGAGCGGAGCGGGTATCGGCGGACATGGCGTTTTCCTTTCAGGTCGTCGAGTCATCGGGAGACAGGACGAAGTCTGGTGATCGCCGCCGCATTCATCCAATTTATTCGTTGAACATCAGTTATGCCTGAGGCAGGATATCTGGATGCGATACGACCTCAACCTGCTGCCCGTCTTCCTTGCCGTGATGGAGGAACGCAGCGTGACGCGCGCGGCGCAGCGGCTGGGCATCACGCAGCCGGCCCTGTCCAACGCGCTGACGCGCCTGCGCGCGATGCTGATGGATCCGCTGTTCATCCGCGAGCGCTACGGCATGCAGCCCACGCAGAAGGCCGAGGAGCTCGCCCCGGTCATCGCCGCGGCGCTGGCGAGCCTGGACACGGCCATCCTCGGCCAGCAGGACTTCGATCCGCTGAAGTCCACGCAGCTCGTCACGCTGGCGCCCAACAGCTACGTCGAGCTGGTGCTGGTGCCCGCGATCGTGGCGCGGCTGCGCCTGCGCGCGCCCGGCATGTCGGTGCGGCTCACGCCGTATGGGACGGACCTGGCGGAGACCGGCGTGGTGTCAGGCTCCACGGCGATGGTGCTGGGCCGGGTCGTCGAACCGCCGGACAACCTCGTGGTGCAGCATGTGATGGAGGACGGCCTGGCGTGCATCGTGCGGCGCGGTCACCCGACGGTGGATCGCAAGATGACGCGCAAGCAGTACGAGCAGCTCAAGCACGTCAACGTCGTGCCGCCGGGACGGCTGCGCGCGGGGCTGTTCCAGGCGCTGGAACGGCAGGGACTCAAGCGGGAGGTGGCGGTGTCGGTGACGCACTTCCTGGCGGTGCCCGAAGTGATCGCGGTGACCGACTACTGCGCGACGCTGCCGGCGCAGATCTGCCGGAAGCTCGCCACGGACAAGCGGCTGACGGTGTTGCCGTCGCCGGTGGATCTGGGCACCTTCCCGGTGCAGATCGCGTGGCATGTGCGGTATCGGGACGACCCGGCGCACCGCTGGTTGCGGGCGCTGGTCGCGGAGGTCGCGGCCGAGGTGGCCGCAGCCGGTGAGGGGAAGACGCCGGGCACGAAGCCCGCGCGCCGCCCCTGAGGATCAGACCACGCGGATGTTGGTCGCCTGCAGGCCCTTGGGGCCTTCCTTGGTCTCGAACTCGACGTTGGCGCCTTCAGCCAGCGTGCGGAAACCGCCGCTGCTCTGGATCTCGCTGTGATGGGCGAACAGGTCCTTGCTGCCGTCGGTCGGGGTGATGAAGCCGAAGCCCTTCTCGTCGTTGAACCACTTCACGGTGCCTTGCTTGGTCGACATGGTGTTTCCTTCTAGGAATTGAAATGAACAGGAAAACCCGGGCGCCACGAAGCGGACCGGGACAGAAACACTCAAGAGCCGTCAGCGGGGGGTGAT
Organism: Roseateles sp.; assembly: GCA_039594005.1. Classification (GTDB taxonomy): domain Bacteria; phylum Pseudomonadota; class Gammaproteobacteria; order Burkholderiales; family Burkholderiaceae_C; genus Roseateles. The sequence continues at coordinate 13,884 of JBCNOF010000008.1, read as the reverse complement.
GCTGGATCAGGCCATTCACCGGAGGTTCCGGAGAGGTCCGAGGAGGACCGGAGGCCGCAGAAAAGACCTCAGAAGAAAGGTCTTGCGCGAATCTATGGGGCAGCACTCTAGCATGCGCGCCTGACATTCCCCGATTGGCCCTCTCAGCGAACGGACCCCGCCTGTGCTGCATCCCACGCCCACCGCCTTCATGATCGATCTCGACGGCACGCTCGTCGACACGCTGGGCGACTTCGTCGCCGTCCTCAACCGCGTGATGGCGGACCTGTCGCTGCCCGCGGTCTCGCGCGATTTCATCGAGCACACCATCGGCCAAGGCAGCGAGCACCTGATCCGCAGCGTGCTCGCCGAGGTCGGCGCGCCGCAGGAGCGCTACGAGGCGGCCTGGGCGCTCTACCAGCGCCATTACGAGGTGCTCAACGGCGAGCACGCCGATGTCTTCCCCGGCGTCATCGAGGGGCTGGACGCGCTGAAGGCGCTCGGCCTGCCGATGGCCTGCCTGACCAACAAACCCGCGGCCTTCGCCCGCGAGCTGCTGCGGCGCAAGGGCCTGGCGCCTTACTTCGACCGGGTCTTCGGCGGTGACGACTTCGAGCGCAAGAAGCCCGATCCGATGCCGCTGCTCAAGACCTGCGAGGCGCTGGGCAGCGTGCCGGCGACGACCTGGATGATCGGGGACTCGAGCAACGACGCGCGCGCCGCCCGCGCCGCGGGCTGCCCGATCGCGCTGGTGAGCTACGGCTACAACCACGGCGAGCCGATCCGCGGCGTGCCCGCGGATCGTCATGTCGACCGGCTGGACGAGCTGATCGGTTGAGCGCCCGTCGCGTGCGGGATCAGCGGCTGCTGCCCGCCGCGTTGCGCGAGCTCGTGGGCGCGGCCTTGCCGCCGCCCAGCAGCGCGACCTTCAGGTCGCTGTCCGCCGGGGACTTGCCCAGCCAGATCTTCAGCAGCACGTTGAAGAAGTCCTCGCCCTTGATCGACTCGCCGGGGATCAGCTGACCGTTGACGAAGACCACCGTGCCCGTGCCCGGGATGTAGTCCACGCCGAAGCTCTCGCCCGTCTTGAGCTTCTTCTTCTGCACGAAGATCTCCGACATGCGCAGCACGCCGGTGATCGAGCGCCCGAATTCCTCGCGCGTCGCGTTCTGCTCCATGCCCTTGGTGAAGAGCTTGCCCAGCTCCTCGCCGTCGATGTCGCGCAGCATCTGGATGTGGATGCGTTTGGGGCCGGTGTTGGCCAGCACCGCCTCGGGTGTGGCCGCCTTGGCGCTCAGGTACAGCCCGGCCGTGTAGACCTTGAAGATCGCCTTGTAGCGGATCCCCGCGCCGTTGAGCACGAGCTTCTGACCCGCCACCTCGGCGTTGCCGTCGTACTTGACGCCGGCCACCTCGATCGGCGCGGCCGGCGCGGCGGCCGAGGCCGCCGCCGTCGTCTGGGAGAACGCCGCGGGCGGCGTCAGCATCGCGGCCGCGAGCGCACCCGCAGCCATCAGGACCTTGCGCTTGGACATCGTGTCTCCTTCCCTCCAGGAGGAACGGCCGACTCCACGGCCGGCTCTGGGCGCGCAGTATCCGCCATGCGCCCGGCGCGGGGCCATCCGGGATCGTCCTGCTACACTCGCCCGCACCATGTTTATCACGCGCAAGCACATCAAGGGGTCGAACGACCGGGGAGCCTGGCCCTGGCGATCCTGGCACGACTTCACCTGAAGCCGCCTGCTGCTTGCCACCCGCCGTCCACCCTCATCCCCGGGCGCGGGACACCGTCACATATCCGCTGCACCCTACCGTACGGGGCAGGTCCAACAGGCGACCTGAGTTATGCGCTTGCGCGCGCGCCGGGACCATCGCGTCACTGACGGCACGCCGCAACGGACATGAGGTTTGACGACGTGATCACCGAACTGGAATTCCAAAGCCTGGCCGCCGACGGCTACAACCGCATTCCGCTGATCAGCGAGGCCTTCGCGGATCTTGAAACCCCCTCTCGCTCTACCTGAAGCTGTGCGCCGGCAACGGCCCCGGCCGCCACAGCTTCCTGCTGGAATCCGTGGTCGGCGGCGAGCGCTTCGGGCGCTACTCCTTCATCGGGCTGCCCGCGCGCACCGTGCTCAAGAGCGAGGGCCCCGTCACCCGCGTGATCCGCGACGGCGCCGTGGTCGAGACGCACGAGGGCGATCCGCTCGCCTTCATCGAGTCCTACCAGCAGCGCTTCAAGGTCGCGCTGCGGCCCGGCATGCCGCGCTTCTGCGGCGGACTGGCCGGGTACTTCGGCTACGACGCGGTGCGCTACATCGAGCCCCGCCTGGCCGCGTCGACCCCCGCGGGCGGCCTGCCCACCCCCGACGTGATGCTGCTGCAATGCGAGGAGCTGGCCGTCATCGACAACCTGTCGGGCAAGCTCTACCTGATCGTCTACGCGGACCCCGCCCAGCCCGAGGCCTACTTCAAGGCCAAGAAGCGGCTCACCGAGCTCAAGGACAAACTGGGCTACTCGGTGGCCGCGCCGCGCGTCGTGCGCGGTCAGGCGCATCCGGTCGAGCGTGAGTTCGCCAAGGCCGATTTCCTCGCATCGGTCGACAAGGCCAAGGCCTACATCGCCGCGGGCGACTGCATGCAGATCGTCTTCGGCCAGCGCCTCAAGAAGCGCTACACCGAGTCGCCGCTGAGCCTGTACCGCGCGCTGCGCTCGCTCAATCCCAGCCCCTACATGTACTTCTACGACATGGGGGACTTCCAGATCGTGGGCGCCTCGCCCGAGATCCTGGTGCGCCAGGAGCAGACGCCCGACGGCCGCAAGGTCACGATCCGGCCGCTGGCCGGCACCCGTCCGCGCGGCGGCACGCCCGAGCAGGACCAGGCGCTGGAGGTCGAGCTCAAGGCCGATCCCAAGGAACGCGCCGAGCACCTGATGCTGATCGACCTGGCCCGCAACGACATCGGCCGCATCGCGCAGACCGGCAGCGTCAAGGTGACGGATGCCTTCGCGGTGGAGCGCTACTCGCATGTGATGCACATCGTCAGCAACGTCGAGGGCCTGCTCAAGCCGGGCGTGGCCAACATGGACGTCTTCCGCGCCAGCTTCCCCGCGGGCACGCTCTCGGGCGCTCCGAAGATCCGCGCGATGGAGATCATCGACGAGCTCGAGCCTGTCAAGCGCGGCATCTACGGTGGCGCCTGCGGCTACCTGAGCTTCGGCGGGGACATGGACCTGGCCATCGCGATCCGCACCGGCGTCGTCATGGACCAGGTGCTGTACGTGCAGGCCGCTGCGGGCATCGTGGCCGACTCGGTCCCCGAGCTGGAATGGAAGGAGACCGAGGCCAAGGCGCGCGCGCTGCTGCGCGCCGCGGAGCTGGTCGAGGAAGGTTTCTGAAGCTGAAGACGGAGAACGACATGCTGCTGATGATCGACAACTACGACAGCTTCACCTTCAACCTGGTGCAGTACTTCGCCGAGCTCGGCGCCGAGGTGAAGACGGTTCGCAATGACCAGATCACGCTGGACGAGATCGCCGCGCTCAACCCGTCGCACCTGGTGCTCTCGCCCGGCCCGTGCACGCCCAAGGAAGCCGGCGTATGCGTGCCGGCGATCCAGCGCTTCATCGGGAAGCTCCCGATCCTGGGCGTGTGCCTGGGCCACCAGAGCATCGGCGCCGCGCTGGGCGGCAACATCGTCCGCGCCAAGGTGCAGATGCATGGCAAGTCCTCGACGATCTCGACCGACACGCAGGGCGTCTTCAGCGGACTGCCCGAGCGCTTCGACGTGATCCGCTACCACTCGCTGGCGATCGAGGAAGCGACGATCCCGAAGGAACTCGAGATCAGCGCGCGCAGCGAGGACGGCGAGATCATGGGCGTGCGTCACCGCGCGCTGGCCGGCACCGCCACGCCGCTCGAGGGCGTGCAGTTCCATCCCGAATCCATCCTCTCCGAGCACGGCCACGCGATGCTCAAGAACTTCCTGGAGTTGGCACGATGAACGAAGGCAGCAAGGCAGCCGGTCATCCCGGCGCGATCGTCGATCTGCGCAGCGACACTGTCACCCAGCCCACCGCCGGCATGCGCGCGGCGATGGCCGCGGCCCCGCTGGGCGACGACGTCTTCGGCGACGACCCCAGCGTCAACGCGCTGCAGGCGGCGCTCGCGGAGCGGCTCGGATTCGAGGCCGCGCTGTTCATGCCCACCGGCACGCAGAGCAACCTCGCGGCGCTGATGGCGCATTGCCAGCGCGGCGACGAGTACATCGTCGGCCAGTTCGCCCACACCTATCGCTGGGAAGGCGGCGGCGCGGCGGTGCTCGGTTCGATCCAGCCCCAGCCGCTGAACCACGCCCCCGATGGCTCGCTGCCGCTGGCCGACATCGAGGCCAGCATCAAGCCCGACGACGCGCACTTCGCGCGCACCCGGCTGCTGGCGCTGGAGAACACCATCGGCGGCAAGGTGCTGCCCATGGACTACCTGGCCGCGGCGTCCGAGCTCGCCACGCGCCACGGCCTGTCGCGTCATCTCGACGGCGCGCGGCTGTTCAACGCCGCGGTCGCGATCGCGGCGCGCGAGGGCGGCGACGCGTACGCCGCGGCGCGGCGCATCTGCTCGCACTTCGACAGCGTGTCGGTGTGCTTCTCCAAGGGCCTGGGCGCGCCGGTCGGCTCGGTGCTGTGCGGCTCGCGCGAGCTCATCAAGCGCGCGCACCGCTGGCGCAAGATGCTCGGCGGCGGCATGCGGCAGGCCGGGCTGCTCGCGAGCGCGGCGCACTACGCGCTGGATCATCAGGTCGCTCGCCTGGCCGAGGACCATGCGCTGGCCAAGCGCCTGGCCGAGGGGCTGCAGGGCCTGCCGGGCCTGAGCGTCGAGGCGCCGCAGACCAACATCATCTTCTGCGACGTCGACAAGGACATCGCGGCGAAGCTCGTCGCGCACCTGAAGGGCGAGGGCGTGCTGACGACCGGCTTGTACAAGCTGCGCTTCGTCACTCACCTCGATGTCGACGCCGCGGGCGTCGATCGCGCGATCACGGCCACGCGCCGCTTCTTCAACGCCTGAGCGGGAGATCCACGATGCCCATCACCGACAACGAGGCGCTGACCCGCGTCATCGAGCACCGCGAGATCTTCCACGACGAGATGCTGGCGCTGATGCGCCGGATCATGAGCGGCGACATCTCGCCGGTCACCGCCGCAGCCATCCTCATCGGGCTGCGCGTGAAGAAGGAGACCATCGGCGAGATCACCGCCGCCGCGCAGGTGATGCGCGAGTTCTCCGTGAAGGTGCCGATCGAGGCCGGCCCGCACCTGGTCGATGTCGTCGGCACCGGCGGCGACGGCGCGCACACCTTCAACATCTCGACCTGCTCGATGTTCGTCGCGGCCGCGGCGGGCGCGCAGGTCGCCAAGCACGGCAACCGCAGCGTGTCGTCCAAGACCGGCAGCGCGGACGTGCTCGAGGCGCTGGGTGTGACGTTGTCGCTGTCGCCGCAGGCGGTGGCCGAGTGCGTGCGCGAGTCCGGCATCGGGTTCATGTTCGCGCCCAACCACCATCCGGCGATGAAGAACATCGCGCCGGTCCGCAAGGAACTGGGCGTGCGCACGATCTTCAACATCCTGGGCCCGCTGACCAACCCGGCCGGCGCGCCCAACATCCTGATGGGCGTGTTCCATCCGGACCTGGTCGGCATCCAGGTGCGCGTGATGCAGCGCCTGGGTGCGCAGCACGCGGTCGTCGTCTACGGCAAGGACAACATGGACGAGATCTCGCTGGGCGCGGCCACGCTGGTGGGCGAGCTCAGGAACGGCGAGATCCGCGAGTACGAGATCCATCCCGAGGACTTCGGCATGCCGATGGTCGCCAGCCGCAACCTGCGCGTGAGCGGTCCCGAGGAAAGCCGCCGCGTGCTGCTCGGCGTGCTGGACAACGAGCCCGGCGCCGCGCGCGACATCGTGCTGCTGAACGCCGGCGCGACGCTGTACGCGGCCAATGTCGCCGAGTCCATCGCCGACGGCGTCGCGCGTGCCCGCGTGGTGCTGGAGTCCGGCGCGGCACGCGCCAAGCTGGACCAGTTCGTCGCCCAGACGCAGCGGCTGGCCGCGGCGCAGGGCTGAAGAGGAAACCCATGTCTGACATCCTGGATCGCATCAACGCCGTCAAGCGCGAGGAAGTCGCCGCGGCGCAGGCGCTCAAGCCGCTGACCGCGCTGCGCGCCGAGGCCGAATCCCGCGCGGAACCCACGCGCGGTTTCGAGGCCGCGCTGCGCGCCAAGATCGCCGCGGGCCGCAGCGGCGTCATCGCCGAGGTGAAGAAGGCCAGCCCCAGCAAGGGCGTGCTGCGCGAGGATTTCCGTCCCGCCGACATCGCTCGCAGCTACGAGCAGCACGGCGCGGCCTGCCTGAGCGTGCTGACCGACGCGCCGCATTTCCAGGGCTCGGTCGCCTACCTGCAGCAGGCGCGCGCCGCGTGCGCGCTGCCGGTGTTGCGCAAGGACTTCATGGTCGATCCGTACCAGGTCTATGAGGCACGGGCGATGGGCGCGGACTGCATCCTGCTGATCGCTGCCAGCCTCGACGACGGGCAGATGGCGGAGCTCGAGGACTGCGCGCGGGGTCTGGGCCTCGATGTGCTGGTGGAAGTGCATGACGGCGCGGAGCTGGAGCGCGCGCTGCGCCTGAAGACGCCGCTGGTGGGCATCAACAACCGCAACTTGAAGACCTTCGAGGTCACGCTGGACACGACGCTGGCGCTGCTCCCGCAGGTCCCCGCGGACCGGCTGCTGGTGACGGAGTCGGGCATCCTCGGCCCCGACGATGTGCAGCGCATGCGCGACGCGCGGGTGAATGCCTTCCTCGTCGGCGAGGCCTTCATGCGCGCGCCCGATCCGGGCGCGGCGCTGTCGGCGCTGTTCGGCTGATGTCGGCGACGCTGAAGGCGCTGGACTGGTCGGCGGGTGACGGCTGGCAGCCGCTCATCGACGCGTGGCGCGCGAGCGCCGATGGGCAGCGCGTCGAAGCGCTGCTGAAGGCGCGCCTGGCCGATGGCGCCGTGATCTATCCGCCCGATCCGCTGCGCGCGCTGCGCCTCACGCCGCTCACGAACGTCAAGGTCGTCATCGTCGGCCAGGATCCGTATCACGGGCCGGGGCAGGCGGAAGGGTTGTCGTTCTCCGTGCCGGTGGGCGAGAAGCTGCCGCCGTCGCTGCGCAACATCTTCAAGGAGTTGCAGCGCGACCTCGGGCAGCAGCCGGCGATGTCCGGTCATCTGGCCGAGTGGGCCAGGCGCGGCGTGCTGCTGCTCAACACCAGCCTGACGGTGGAGGACGGCGCGGCCGGTTCCCATGCGAAGAAGGGCTGGGAGTCGCTGACCGACGCGTTGATCGCGGCGACGGCGCGGGATGCAGCCCCCAAGGTCTATCTGCTCTGGGGCGCGCATGCGCAGGCCAAGGCCGCGTTGATCGAGGCGGCCGGGCAGGGGCATCTGGTGCTGCAGGCCAACCATCCGTCGCCGCTGTCGGCCACGCGAGGGCCCACGCCTTTCATCGGCTGCGGGCACTTCTCGGCGGCGAGCGAGTGGCTGCGATCCAAGGGCGTGGAGCTCGGTTGGTCGCTCGACTGACCGCCCTACGTGGTCCTCCCGATCCCCGCTGAAACCATAACTGGTACGGTGGTGGTCATAACCTGCAAACCCCGCGCAGTGCGTCATCGGCATCAGGGTTAAGTCCAGTGCGCTACCAATTGACGCTCTGCGTTTTTTGGTACTAAACTGGTATTAATCATGACAAGCCACCCCCTGGCGGACGCCTGGTCCGCGCCCTTGCAGCCGCGCTTCGCGGCCGTTCGCTTCCTGGTGGGGGTGGATGGCGGCGGCACCGGCACGCGGGTGAGGCTTAGCGACGTCCACGGACGCCTGCTCGGCCAGGGATGGGCCGGTCCGTCCGCGCTGGGGCAGGGCATCGCCCAGGCCTGGCGCCACATCCAGATGGCCGTCCAGGAAGCCGCCGTGAAGGCCGGCATCGATCGCCTGCCGCTGGCCGAGACCGCCATCGGCCTGGGCCTCTCCGGCGCCGGCGTCGCCGCGCAGGCGCAGGCCTTCATCGCGCAGCAGCCCGGCTACCTCCACATCGAACTCGTGAATGACGGCACCACGTCCGTCATCGGCGCGCACGCGGGCCAGCCCGGCGGCGTGATCGCGGCGGGCACCGGCACGGTGGGCGAGGCGCTGCGCGCCGACGGCTCGCTGGTGTGCGTCAGCGGCTGGGGCTGGATCGGCGGCGACGAAGGCAGCGGCGCCTGGCTCGGCATCCACGCGATGCGCCTGGCCCAGAAGGCCATGGACGGCCGCGTCGAGCCCGGCCCGCTCGCGCAAGCCGTGTGGGGCGCCGCCGGCTGCCAGAACGAACAGGACCGCGACGCGATCAACGCCTGGGTCGCCCAGGCCGGGCAGCACGCGTATGCCCAACTGGCACCGCTCGTGTTCGAGCACGCCCGATCGGATCCCGCCGCGGCCGCGCTCGTGGCGCAGGCGGTGGCGGAGCTCGAGCAACTCGCGCTCGCGCTGGACCCCTCGCAGCAGCTGCCGCTGTCGCTGGCGGGCAGCGTGGCGCAGCGGCTCGCCGCGCTTTTCTCAGGCAACATTCGGGCCCGTTGCGTGTCGCCACAAGGCGACTCGGCCGACGGCGCGCTGCGGCTGGTCCGCGGCGCTCTCTCCGAAACCCGTTGAGACGCAGAGAAGCCCGATGAGCACCAAGCTGCCCTTCCAGTTCAAGCCCGATTCCGACGCCGCCTCGCCGCTGTACATGCAGCTCGCGCACAAGCTCGCGCAAGCGATCCGCGAGGGGCAGTACCAGGCCGACGAGGCGCTGCCGTCCGAGCGCGTGCTCTCCGAGTCGCTGGACCTGTCGCGCGTCACCGCGCGCAAGGCGATCGACCGGCTGGTGGAACAGGGCCTGATCGTGCGCAAGCGCGGCTCGGGCAACTACATCGCCCCCAAGCTCGAGCAGCCGCTGTCGCGCCTGACGAGCTTCTCCGAGGAACTGCATCAACGCGGCTTCAAGCCGAGCAGCCGTTGGCTGACGCGCGGCTTCGCCATGGCCGCGCCCGATGAGCAGCTGTCGCTGGGCCTGACGACCGGTCAACGCGTCGCGCGCCTGGAACGACTGCGCTTGGCGGACGCCGTGGTCATGGCCTATGAGCTGTCCATCCTGCCCGAGGCCGTGCTGCCCGATCCGCAGAAGGTCGATGCCTCGCTGTACGAGCACCTCGCCCAGCATGGCGGCGCGCCGGTGCGTGCGCTGCAGCACATTCGCGCGATCAACGCGGACTCGCGTCTGGCTGGGCTGCTCGAGGTGCCGGTGGGTCAGGCCGTCCTCTTCATCACCCGCGTGGGCTATCTCGACCAGGGACAGGCCGTGGAGCTCACGCATTCCTACTGCCGCAGCGATTACTACGACTTCGTCGCGGAGATGAGGCGAGACGGATGACGGCCCAGCACATCGACGGATTCATATTGACACCTGGCGGGTTCATCCGCGGTGTGCTGGAACATGAAGGCGGGCGCATCACCCGCATCGACGGACACGCCGCGCCGGAGCACGAGGTCCGTCACGGCGCGCAGGACCTGCCGCTGATCCTGCCCGGTTTCATCGATACCCACGTGCATGGCGGCGCCGGCCGCGACACGATGGAAGGCGGCGACGCCGCCGCGCAGCTCGCCCGGCTGCACGCGCGATACGGCACCACCTCGCTGCTCGCGACCACGATGACGGCGCCGCTGGACGAGATCCGGCACGCGATGCGCGACCTCGCGCCCACCTGCGTCGAACGCCCCGCGGGCGGTGCCCGCGTGCTGGGCGTGCACTTGGAAGGGCCGTACATCAATCCCGGCAAGCTCGGCGCGCAGCCCGACTTCGCCAAGGCCGCGTCGATCGCGGAGATCCGCGAGCTGCACGCGCTCGCGCCGATCCGGTTGATCACGCTGGCGCCGGAACTGCCCGGCAACCTCGAGCTCGTCGAGCGCCTGAGCGAGGCGGGCTTCCGCATCCAGATCGGCCACACGCTGGGCACCTACGAGGATGGCGTGGCCGCGCTGGGCCGCGGCGCTGGCGGCTTCACCCATCTGTTCAACGCGATGACAGGCCTGCACCACCGCGAGCCCGGCATGGTCGGCGCCGCGCTGGCGCATGCGCAGTACGCCGAGATCATCCCGGACCTGCTGCATGTGCATCCGGGCGCGATCCGCGTCGCGCTGCGCAGCATCCCGCACCTGTTCTGCGTCACCGATTCGACGGCCGCGGCCGGCATGCCCGACGGCGAGTACAGCCTGGGCCGTCACCGCGTCACCAAGTGCCTGGGCGGCGTGCGCCTGCCCGACGGAACGCTGGCCGGATCGACGCTGACGATGGACCAGGCGCTGCGCAACCTGGTGCTCAAGTTGGGCCTGCCGATCGAGGACGCGTCGCGGCGCGTCTCGACGAACGCGGCCGATTACCTGGGTCTGGACGATCGGGGCCGACTGGCTTCGGGCGCCTGGGCGGACTTTGTGGTGTTGGACCGTGGCTTGCAGTTGCGCAGCGTGGTCATCGAAGGAGAAGCAATTGACCTCGCGAATGCTGGATGAGGCGCTGAGCGCCCCGCAGGTGGTGGCCCGTCAGCTGGCCGCCGATCAGAACGCCTACGCGGCGCTGGGACACGCCCTGCGCGAGCAGCCCCCGAGCTCGCTGCTGACCATCGCCCGCGGCAGCTCCGACCACGCGTCGCATTACCTTGCCTACCTGATCATGGCGCGCCTGGGCCGTCTGGTGACCTCACTGCCGATGTCGCTGATCACGCTGTACCAGAGCAAGATCGAGAGCAAGGGCCTGGTGTCGCTGGCGTTCTCGCAGTCGGGTCAGAGCCCGGACCTCGTGTCGCCCACGCAGTACTTCCGCGCCAACGGCGCGCGCACCGTCGCGTTCGTCAACGCCGACGGCTCGCCGCTGGAAGCCGCCGCCGAACACGTCTTCCGCCTGCATGCGGGCGTGGAGCAGAGCGTGGCCGCGACCAAGAGCTACATCGCGCAGCTGGTGGCCGGCGCGCGCGTCGTCGCCGCGTGGCAGGGCGACGAGGACCTGGCCGCCGCGTTGCAGTCGCTGCCGCAGGCGATGGAGCAGGCCGCCAGGCAGCGCTGGGACGTGGCTGTCGACGTGCTGAAGGGCGCGGACAAGCTCTTCGTCATCGGCCGCGGCACCTCGCTGCCGATCGCGCTGGAAGCGGCGCTGAAGTTCAAGGAGACGTGCGGCATCCAGGCCGAGGCCTTCTCCGGCGCCGAGGTCAAGCACGGCCCGATGGCGCTGGTGGACGAGGGTTACCCGCTGCTGGTCTTCGCGCCGCGCGGTCCGGCGCAGGCGGGGCTGCTCGCCCTGGCCGAGGAGATGCGCGGCCGCGGCGCGCGCGTGCTGCTGGCCGCGCCCGAAGGCACGCCCGGCGCCGAGCTGCCGTTGACCTGCACCGGCAACGAGGACCTCGATCCCATCGCCGCGGTGCAGAGCTTCTATCCGATGGTGGAAGCGCTGGCGCAGGCGCGCGGTCTGAATCCGGACCAGCCGCGCCATCTGGCCAAGGTCACCAAGACCCACTGATCCCGACCGACCGGTCTTTCCATCCCCCAGCCGTCGACCCGCGGGCCAGGCAGAAGAGAGCGACATGAGCGAGCAAGTTTTCCATCCGGGCCGGCTGGTGATGGTGGACATCCAGGGCAAGACGCTGGATGCGACCACCGCGGCCTTCCTGCGCGACAACCAGATCCGCGCGGTCTGCCTGTTCCGCAAGAACCTGGGGACCGAGGCCGAGGTCCGTCAGCTGACGAAGGACCTGCGCGAGGCCATGGGCCCGGACGCGCTGATCGGACTGGACCAGGAAGGCGGCTCGGTGGTGCGCGCGACCTTCCTGCCGCAGCCGCCGTCGGCGATGGCGCTGGGCGCCGCGGATGACGAGGCGCTGGCAGAGCAGGTCGGCGCGGCGGTGGCGCGCGGGCTGCGCGGCATCGGCATCAACTGGAACTTCGCGCCGGTCACCGACATCAACAACAACCCCGCCAACCCGGTCATCGCCGAGCGCAGCTTCGGGGAGACCGCGGACATCGTCACGCGGCTGGCGGGCGCGTGGATGAAGGGCTCGATGGACGCGGGCGTGGCCTGCTGCATCAAGCACTTCCCCGGTCACGGCGACACGCATGTGGATTCGCACCTGGACCTGCCGACGGTGGAGAAGACGCGCGCCGAGCTCGACGCGCTGGAGCTCAAGCCGTTCAAGGCCCTGCGCGATGCGGCGCCGTCGATCATGACCGCGCACATCGTCTATCCCAAGATCGATCCGCAATATCCGGCGACGCTGTCGAAGACGATCCTGGGTGGCATCCTGCGCGACGAGTACCGCTACGACGGCGTCGTCATCACCGACGCGCTGATGATGAAGGCGATCGCGGAGCGCTACGGCTACGCCAAGGCGGCGGTGCTGGCGATCAACGCGGGCGCCGACATGATCCTCGCGCAGGGCTCGCTGGACGAGCAGGCGCAGGCGATCCACGCGCTGCAGGACGCGCTGTCGCGCGGCGGGCTGAGCGTCGAGCGCGGCCGCCAGGCGCAGGCCCGGCTGGACAAGCTGGCCCGCGACTTCCCCGTGCGCTTCGACGACTACCAGGGCGCGCAGCGCGAGCAGGACGATGTGCTGATGCGCCGCGCCTGGGCCGCGGGCCTGAGCGCGCTGCGCGGCGCGACGCCGCCTGCAGCCGACCGCGCGATCCGCGTGCTCGTGCAGGATGAGGTGCCCACCGACGGCGTGTCCGAGGCCGGTCCGACCGGCGCGCAGGTGAGGGCGCTCTTCGAGGGCTACCGTGACGTCGAATTCGTCTCTCTGACCGACATCGCCGCGCTCGACTGGGCGACGGTGCCCGCCGATGGCCGCTTCACCATCGTCGCGTCGACACACCGCGCGCGCTACGGCGAGCACGCCGCGGCGTGGCGGCCCGATCTGCACCTGGTGTTGTGGAATCCGTTCCAGGCGCTGGACGTCAGCGGCCCGACGGTGATCAGCTGGGGCTACGCCGATGGCGCGCTCGCCGCGCTGGGCGCCTGGCTGCAAGGCCGCGGCCAGGCCGGCGGGCAGTCGCCGGTGACGCTCGCTGCCTGATCCCGCGCATCGCCACCATCGCATCGCATCGAGGCCTCCCCCATGAGCTCTTCGCCGACTCCCACCGCCGATACGGCGAGCCCCGCGCGCAACCCGATCCGCTGGGTGCCGAGCCTGTACTTCGTGCAGGGCATGCAGTTCTTCGTCGTCATGCTGATCGCCGGCCTGATGTTCAAGAACATGGGCGTGGCCAACGACCAGATCGCGCGCTGGACCGGCGTGCTGGGCCTGGCCTGGGCCTTCAAGCCGCTCTGGAGTCCGTTCCTGGAGCTCGCCCGCAGCAAGAAGCTGATCGTGGTGGCGATGCAGTTCACCGGCGCGGCGGGCCTGGCGCTGATGGTCGTCGCGCTGCAGCTGCCGATGTGGTTCGCCGCGAGCATCGGCGTGCTGTTCCTGCTGGCGTATGCCTCGGCCACCCACGACATCGCGTGCGACGGCCTGTACATGGCCTCGCTCGACGACAAGCAGCAGGCGGCCTACGCCGGCTGGCAGGGCGCGTTCTTCAACGCGTCCAAGTTCCTCACGCTGGGCGGCCTGCTGGTGCTGGCCGGTTACCTGGAGCGCGGCATCGGCGTCATGAACGCGTGGTCGGTGATCTTCGGGATGCTCGCCGTCCTGCTGTTCGTGCTCGCCAGCTACAACGCCTATGCCCTGCCGGGCGCGCTGAACACGGAACACCGCGACCTGACGGTGGGCGGCGTCTGGAAGACCTTGGTGGAAGTCGTCGA
>JBCNOF010000007.1:0-29028 GCA_039594005.1 Roseateles sp. | reverse complement strand
TGTCTGGCCCGAGTCTGTCAGCGCCGCAGCGTCCGCGCCACCTCGAAGAACGAGCTCAGCAGCAGGCTGTCGCGCCGCTCCTTCAGGCAGTACAGGTGGGTCTCGGTGAAGGCCGGATCGCCCTCGATGCGAACCGGCCGGAACCGGGGATCGGGGATGAACTCCGCCTCGGACACCACGCCGATGCCGATGCCGCGCGCGGCTGCTTCCCGCAGCGCCTCGCGGCTGCCGATCTCCATGGCCACGCGCGGCGCGATGCCGGCCTGGCGCAACGCGGACTCCAGCGCCCGGCGCGTGCTCGAGCCGTCCTCGCGCTGCAGCAGCGGCTGCCCGGCGAGTTCCTTCAGCGACACGCTGGCGCGCGCGGCGAAGGGGTGGTCCAGATGGACGAACAGGATGATCGCGTGACGCGCGTAGGGCATGGTCTCGAAGCCCGGCGCGTCGTGGAAACGCGCGAGCACGCCCACGTCGATCACGTAGTTCTCCAGGTCACCGAAGACCTGCGCCGAGTTGCCCAGCCGGATCGAGACGTCGACCTTGGGGTACTGCTGGCGGTAGGCATCCACCATCTCGATGACGTGGAAGGGCCCGACCGCGCCGAGCTTGAGCTGACCGCGCGTGAGCTCGCCGCAGTCGTGCAGCAGGTTGTAGGCCTCGACCTCCAGCGCCGCGAGCTGCCGCGCCAGGGGCAGCAGCTGATGGCCGACGCTGGTGAGCTCGATGCGATGGCCGCGACGGTGGAAGAGCTCCACCTTGTGCTGCCGCTCCAGCCCCTGCACCTGCGTGGTCAACGTGGGCTGCGAGAGTCCCAGCGCCCGCGCCGCGGCGCTGAAGCTGCCATGGCGGGCGACGGCGAGGAAGGCGCGGAGCTTGGCGGCCGACATGGATAGAGACGATCGATGGACGGGGTGGATCGGCGCATCCTCGATCAATGGCATGACGGTCCCGTGACAGCGCCGGTGCCGCGATCCATAGATCGGATGAATGGAGGGCTGTTGAATTCCAGATCGCCTCGATGGATGGGCTGTCACACAAGCTTCCCAGAATCCGCCGCATCCGCTCACCACCCCTGGATGCCGCCATGTCCCAGCTCCGCTCCTCTGTCCATCGCCGCCTTGCGCTGCGGGCCGCCCTGACCCTGACCGTCTGCGCCGCCGCGGCGCCAGCGGCCTTCGCCCAGCAGCCGCAGGTCCTCACCATCGGCCTGATCCCCGCCGAGGACTCGCAGGCGATGATCGAGTCGAGCCGCCAACTGGTGCTGGACGCGCTCCAGCAGCAGCTGGGCATGCCGGTGAAGCCCTTCGTGGCCACCGACTACAACGGCGTGATCGAGGCGCTGCGCGCGAAGAAGCTGGATGTGGCCTACCTCGGGCCGTTCTCCTACGTGCTGGCGAGCCCGGTGGCCGACGCCGAGGCCTTCGCCGTGGCGGTGACCAGGAAGACCGGCCAGAGCGCCTACCAGAGCGTGATCCTCGCCCGCAAGGACAGCGGCCTGCGCAGCGTCGCCGAGCTCAAGGGCCGCACCTTCGCCTTCGTGGATCCCAGCTCCGCCTCGGGCCACCTGTTCCCCAAGGCCGGCCTGGAGCAGACGGGCCTGGACCCCGACAGCTACTTCGGCCGCGTGCTGTTCTCCGGCTCGCACGACGCCAGCATCCTGGCCGTGGCCAACCAGAAGGTCGATGCCGCCGCCGTGGCCGACCGCATCCTCGCCAGCGCCGTCGCCAAGGGCACCGTCAAGCAGGACGACTTCGTCGTGCTGTGGTCGTCCAAGCCCATTCCCGAGTCGCCCATGGTCTGGCGCAAGGACCTCGATCCCGCGCTCAAGGACAAGCTCGCCAAGGCGCTGTCCAATCGATCAAGGACGTGCCGTGGGGCGACCAGGGCGTGCTCAACGGCTTCCAGCCGACCAGCGACGCCGCCTACGACGTCGTGCGCGACACCGCCAAGGTGCTCGAGCTCGACCTGCGGAGCATGAAGTGATCCGCGCTGCGCGGCGTCACCAAGCGCTTCGGCGACAACGCCGTGCTGCGCGGCGTGGACCTGGACGTGCGGCCCGGCGAGTTCCTCGTCGTGCTGGGCCCGTCCGGCGCGGGCAAATCCACGCTGCTGCGCTGCATGAACCGGCTGGTCGCCGCGGACGGCGGCACCATGACCGTCGCCGGCCTCGACGCGCGCGCCGCCGGTCGCGCGAGCGAGCTGCGCGAGCTGCGCCGGCGCGTGGCGATGGTGTTCCAGCATCACCAGCTCGTGCCGCGGCTCAGCGTGCTCAAGAACGTGCTCACCGGGCGGCTCGGCGCGGTGCCGGTCTGGCGCTCGGTGCTGCAGCTGTTCCGCGCCTCCGACATCGCCCTGGCCACCGCGTGCCTGGAGCGCGTCGGGCTCGCGCACAAGGCGGCCTCGCGCACCGATGCGCTGTCGGGCGGGCAGATGCAGCGCGTGGGCATCGCGCGCGCGCTGGCGCAGCAGCCGCAGGTCATCCTCGCCGACGAGCCCGTGGCGAGCCTGGACCCGCACACCGCGCGTCAGGCGCTCGGCTATCTGAAGCAGGCCTGTCGCGAGCTCGGCATCACCGTGGTGTGCAACCTGCATCAGGTCGACTACGCGCGCGAATTCGGCGATCGCATCGTCGGGCTGTCGCAGGGGCGCGTGCTCTTCGACCGGCTGCCGCAGGACGTCTCCGAGGCGGAGCTCGAGGCGCTCTATGCGGGCCGGGCCGGCCAGGGCGCGCACGCCGGACTGCATCTGATCGAGCCCCTGACGGCTCAAGAGGAAAGGAACGCCGCATGAGCACGAGCCTGAGCGCGCTGGAAGGCGCCGCGCGCGATCGCACGCGCTGGCTGGTCGCGCTGCCCGCGACACCGGGCGGATGGACGAGGCTGCTTGCGCTGATGGTCGCGGGTGTGTGGGCGCTGCAGTGGAGCGCGAAGGGCGCGCAGCTGAGCCCGGCGGAGCTGGCCAACGGCTTGCCGCAGATCGCCGACTTCCTTGGCCGGACCTGGCCGCCGGACTGGCGCATCCTGGAGCGGCTGGGGGCGCCGGCGCTGGAGACCGTCCAGATCGCCGTGTGGGGCACGCTGCTGGGCGTCGTCGGCGCGATCCCGTTCGCCTTCCTCGCGGCGCGCAACCTGCAGGGGCCGCGCTGGCTGTATCACCTGACGCGCCAGGGCCTGAACGTGACGCGCAGCATCAACGAGCTGATCCTCGCGCTGGTGTTCGTGTCCGCGGTCGGCCTCGGCCCGTTCCCGGGCGTGCTGGCCCTGGCCGTGCACGGCGCGGGCATGCTGGGCAAGTTCTTCGCCGAGAGCGATCGAGGAGATCGACGACGGCCCCCTCGAGGCCCTGCGCGCCACCGGCGCGCGGCCGCTTCAGGTGATCGCCTTCGGCGTGCTGCCGCAGGTCGTCACCGCCTGGATCGCGGTGGTGCTCTATCGCTTCGAGGTCAACCTGCGCTCGGCCACGGTGCTGGGCATGGTCGGCGCGGGCGGACTGGGCTTCGAGCTGGTGGGCAGCCTCAAGCTCTTCAAGTACCCCGAGACCGCGACCTGCATCCTCGTGATCACGGCGATGGTGGTCAGCGCCGACCTGGTGTCGAGCCGGCTGCGCCGCGCGATCCAGGACGCCGGTCGGCATTGAAGAACGCGAGGACCCCGTCATGACCCCGTGGACCTTTCACAACCCCGTTGATGTGCGGGCCGGCATCGGCGCGCTGTCGCAGCTGTCCGCGTTGGTGGGCGAGCGCGACGCGCTGCTGATCGCCTTCCCCGAGGCCGAGCCGCTCGGGTTGGTCAGCCAGGTGCGCGGGCTGCTCGGTGAACGGCTCGTCGCGGTCGAGACCGACATCCGCCCCAATCCCGATGTGCGCTGGCTCGCGCCGCTTTACGAGCGGCTGTGGCGCGATCACCGCGGTGCGCGTTGCGTGATCGCGCTGGGCGGCGGCAGCAGCATCGACGCGGCCAAGGCGATGCTGACCGCGACGCCGTCGGGCCGCTTCGATGAGCTGCTGGATCACCTCATCGATCCGAAGGCGGCACCGCTGCCGACCGACGGCGCCCAGGGGCGGCCGCATCGCGCGCTGATCGCCATTCCGACCACGGCCGGCACCGGCAGCGAGGTCACGCCCTGGGCGACGCTGTGGGACGCGGACCGCGCGCGCAAGCATTCGCTGCACCTGCCCTGGACCTGGCCCGAGGCCGCGATCGTCGATGCGTCATTGATGGTGAGCTTGCCGCCGATGGCGACGCTGGCCAGCGGGCTGGACGCGCTGTCGCACGCGCTGGAGTCGCTGTGGAACGTGCACCGCAACCCGGTGTCAGCGAGCCTGGCGGTGAGCGCGGCGCGCGCGATCGTGGCGACGCTGCCGGCGCTGCTGCGCGAGCCGCGCCGGCTCGACCTGCGCGAGACGCTGGCCACGGCGGCGTTGCAGGCGGGGCTGGCGTTCTCCAACACGCGCACCGCGCTCGCGCATTCGCTGTCCTACGACATCACGCTGGCGCGCGGCACGGCGCATGGCATCGCGTGTTCCTTCAGCCTGCCGCGCGTGATGCGGCTGGCGATGGGGCGCGACGCGGCGCTGGACGCGCAGCTGCTGTCGATCTTCCCCGCCGGCGACGCCGAGGGCGCCGTCGCGTCGCTCGAGCGCTTCCTCGCCGCGCTGGGCGTCTCCACCGATCCCGCCGATTACGGCATAGCGCCCGAGGACTGGGAGACGCGCGTCGCGCACGCGCTGCGCGGTCCCCGCGGACGCAACTTCATCCAGGCACACGCATGAACCCGACGCCCATGACCGCTTCGCCCTATCCGCATCTCCAAGCCGTCGTCTTCGATTGGGCCGGCACGCTGGTCGACCACGGCTCGCTCGCGCCGACGCAGATCTTCGTGGACGCCTTCGCGAGCTTCGGCATCACGCTGACGCTCGACGAGGCGCGCGGCCCGATGGGGTTGTCCAAGCGCGATCACATCCGCACGCTGCTCGAGGACGCCGGCCTGCAGTCGCAATGGCGCGCGCGCTTCGACCGCGCGTCGACCGCCGAGGACATCGACGCGATCTACGAGCGCTTCATGCCGATGCAGATCGAGCATGTGGGACGTTATTCGGCGCCGATCCCGGGCGCTGTCGAGATGCTGGCCGCGCTGCGCGACGCGGGGCTGAAGATCGGCTCGTGCTCGGGGTATCCGCGCCAGGTGCTGGATGTGCTGCTGCCGCAGGCGCGCGCCGACGGCGTGTGGGCGGATCACGTTGTGGCGGGTGATGAGCTCGCGGCGGGCGGTCGTCCGGGGCCATTCATGGCCCTGGCCAACGTGCTCGCGCTGGGCATCGGCGACGTGCGAGCCTGCGTGAAGGTTGACGACACGACGCCCGGCATCGAGGAAGGCCGGCGCGCGGGGATGTGGACCGTGGGCCTGAGCCTGTCGGGCAATGAGACCGGGCTGACGCTCGAGCAGCTGCAGGCGCTGCCGGACGCGGACGTCGCGGCGAAGCGCGATGCCGCCACGCAGCGCCTGATGGCTTCGGGCGCGCACCTGGTGATCGACTCGGTGGCGCATCTGCCGATCGCGCTCGCGGAGATCAACGCGCGGATGGCGCGGGGTGAGCGGCCCTGATCGGCCGGGGTCGTTCCTGAGCGGTGGCCGTCGAGCGACTTCGACGACACTCGCCCGATGGGACTCACACTTTTCGGATCGGCCGCTTCGGGCTCCACCGCGGTCGAGGCGGCGTTGACGCTGCTGGGCATCGACTTCCACCTCATCGAAGGCGCGACCTGGGAGACCGAGGCCGCCCGGGCGCGTGTCGGCGGGACCAACCCGATGCGGCAGATTCCGACGCTCGTGGACAGCGACGGCCGCGTGATGACGGAGAGCGCGGCGATCCTGATCCATCTGGCCGACACGCATCCGCAAGCGGGGCTCGCGCCGGGCATCGGCGATCCGCGGCGGGCGGAGTTCCTGCGCTGGATGGTGTTCGTGTCCTCGGCGATCTACTCGCTGCACTGGATCAAGCCCGACGTCACGCGCGTCGGTGCGCGGCCCGAGCAGCGCGATGCGGTGGTCGATGCGGTCCATGAGCGCATCGCGTTCTGCTGGGGCGTGATGGATGCGCAGGTCATGCCGGGTGGGCCGAGTGATTACCTGCTCGGCGATCGCTTGAGCGTGCTGGATCTGTACGTGGCGGTGGTGTCGCGTTTCGGGCCATGGCGCGAGAGATTCGAGCAGGTCGCGCCGCGCATGACGCCGGTGGTGCGGCGCGTCGACGCGGAGCCACGGCTGCAGGACTTCTGGCGCGCTCGATTCCCGCTCGACGACGAGTGACGGAGTTCCCACTCGCCCGCGAAGCGGGAGAGGGGTAGGGCTGAGGGCTCGTGCCTGACAGCGAGCCCTGCCCAGAGCCCTCACCCCTCCCTCTCCCGCTTCGCAGGAGAGGGCGATCGACCGGCGCTCTGCATACCCCCTCGCCCGCTTGCGGGAGAGGGCAGGGGTGAGGGCCAGTGGCCGTCGCAGTACATCGCGCTGACGTGCGAAGCGCGTCCGCGCGCGGGGCACGGCGGGGAAGGGCGCTCCTATCATCGGCGGCGAACTCCCAAGCCTCATGAGGTCGCCGTGTCCGCCAATCCCTCTTCCGCTTCTCCGACCACCTCGCGCCGCCAGTTGCTGGTGCTGATGCCCACGGCGGAGGAGCACCTGGCGCAGATGCGCCAGCGCTTCGACGTCATCTACGCGCCGACCGCCGAATCGCGCGCTCAAGCCATCGCGCAACACGGCGCCACGATCGAGCTGGTGCTGACCATCGGCGCCGTCGGCCTGCGCGCTGACGAGATCGCCGCGATGCCGAACCTGCGCGTCGCCGCTGCCCAGGGCGCCGGCTACGAGGCCATCGACCTGCCTGCGGCCAAGGCCCGCGGCCTGACGCTGTGGAACGGCGCCGGCACCAACGATTCCTGCGTCGCGGATCACGCGATGGCGCTGTTGCTGGCCTCGGTCCGCGCGCTGCCGCAGCAGGAAGCCGCGCTGCGCGCGGGCGTGTGGCGCGACGCGCTTCCGCTGCGCCCCAGCGTCAACGGGCGCAAGCTCGGCATCCTGGGCCTGGGCACGATCGGCCTGCGCATCGCCAAACGCGCGCTGGCCTTCGACATGGAGGTCGGTTATCACAACCGCCGCGAGCGCCACGACGCGCTGGGCTGCCCCTTCTTCGACTCGCCGGTGAAGCTGGCGCAATGGGCGGACTTCCTCGTGGTCGCCGCGCCCGGCGGTCCGGCGACGAAACACATGGTGAATGCTGAGGTGCTGAAGGCGCTCGGCCCGCAGGGGCATGTCGTGAACATCGCCCGGGGCAGCCTGATCGACACGGCCGCGCTGGCCGCGGCCCTGGCGGCCGGCGAGCTGGGCGGCGCGGCGCTGGACGTCTACGAATCCGAGCCCAAGCCGCCCGAAGCGTTGCTCGGCTTCCCGAACGTGATCCTCACGCCGCACATCGCGGGATGGTCGCCGGAGTCGGTCCAGGCGACGGTCGATCTGTTCCTGGAGAACGCGCGGCGCTGGGAAGCCGGTGAGCCGGTGCTCACGCCGCTCTGATTCGGGCGCTCAAAAAAATGTCCGCGGCCCCCGAGAGGGCAGCGGACGAATTACTTGAGAACTGAAAAACGAGAACTGAAAAGAAAGGTCCCCTTGACAGGGGACCCGGCTCCGCAAGCGGAACGAGGAAGGCGACGGATGATGGGCTCTTGGTCAGCCTAGCAGGCCGGTCGCTAATCCTAGGCAGGACATGACGCCGATGCAGAGCACCCAGGCATCCGCGTTGTTCAACGAGGTCCAGACCGTTTGCTTGAGCATCTGCATTGCCATCTCCTGCTGCAGCCGGAAGTGGCTGCGATGGATGGAAATGTACTGTATGCCCATACAGTATTCAACAGGGAAGCGCCGGATTGTGCGCGCCGCGCCACGGGCCCCAGTGCGCTGAGAACTGTCAGCGGCCCCCGCGCTTGGCCCGGCACGCCGGGTTCGAGCACAGCCCGTACAGCGCGAGCGCATGCTCGACCAGCTCGTAACCGCGTTCCTCGGCGATCTCGCGCTGGCGCTGCTCGATGCCCGCGTCGTAGAACTCCTCCACCCGGCCGCAGGCCAGGCAGACCATGTGGTCATGATGCTGCGCGGAGTTGAGCTCGAACACCGCCTTGCCGGACTCGAAGTGCTGGCGCGCCAGCAAGCCGGCCTCCACGAACTGCATCAGCACGCGATACACCGTCGCCAGGCCGATGTCCGCGCCGTCCATTAGCAGCTGGCGGTAGACGTCCTCGGCGCTGAGGTGGCGCTGGTCCGATTGCTCGAAGATCTGCAGCACCTTGATGCGGGGCAGCGTGGCCTTCAAGCCGCTGGATTGCAGGCTCTCGATCTGATGCTTGGGCGAATCAGGCTTGTGCGAGTCAGGCATGTGCGGAAGGGATGATCGTGCGGACTGGCGATCAGGCGGCCGCGGTTTCGGGATGCTTCGGGTTGTCCGGGTCGGTCGACGCGTCTGCCGCGCCAGCGCCCTCGATGGCCTTGTTGCCCTTGCGAGCGCCCTGCGGCTTGCGCAGCCACAGGTACAGGCCGCTGCCCAGCACGACGATGGTCGCGATGTCCAGCAGCGCCCACAGGATCTTCATCGGCATGCCGCCGTAGTCGCCGAAGTGCAGCGGCTGCGAGACCAGCAGCGCGGTCAGGTACCAGGGCAGCTCCGGCGCGGCCGTCAGCTGCGAGGTCTTCGCGTCCACCAGCAGCGGCTGCAGCAGGCGCGAGGTCAACGGCGTCGTGCCCTTGAGGAAGATCGTGTTGTGGTGCGGGCTCGAGAACGCCGTGCCCGGGAACGCGATGAACGAGACCTTGCGCTGCTGGCCATGGTGCATCGCCGTGTCCAGCGAGGCCTGCAGCGGACCGCGGTCCTGTGTCGCCAGCAGCGGCTGGCCCTGATAGGGCGCCAGCAGCGTCGACACCTCGGTGTACTGCCAGTACTTCACCAGCAGGTCGGCCCAGGTGTTGATCATCCCGGTCGCGCCCACGACGAAGCACCACACCAGCGTGACGATGCCGATGAGGTTGTGCAGGTCCAGCCACTTGACGCGGGTGGAACGGTCCTTGCGCACCGCGCCGAAGTCCAGCTTGCGCATGAACGGCGCGTACAGCACCACGCCGCTCACCAGCGCGACCAACAGCAGCAGGCCCATGAAGCCGAGGAACAGCTTGCCCGGCAGGCCCGCGAACATGTCCACGTGCAGGCGCAGCATCAGGTCCATGAAGCCCTCGCCGACGCGGTACTCGCGCACGACGAGACCGGTGCGCGCATCCACGGCGACGGACTTGAAGTCCTCGGTCGGTGCGGGCGTGGGCGCCAGCGTGAACCACCACAGGCGCGGGTCGTCCTCGTTCTCGCCGGCGTACTGGATGACGCGCTCCGGATGCACCGCGTTGGCCGCCCTGGCCATGACGTCCAGCGGCACGCGCTGCTTGTCCATCGCCGCGGGGAGCATCGGCGCATCGATCTCGTCGCCCAGCAGGTGGCCGATCTCGTGATGGAAGATCAGCGGCAGCCCCGTCAGGCACAGCAGCAGCATGAACAGCGTGCAGACCAGGCTGGTCCACTTGTGGAGCCAGGTCCAGACACGGATGGCGCGGGAGCTCAGCATCGTCGGGTCCTCAGAAGTCCGCCGCCAGGCTCAGGTTGAAGCTGCGCGGCTGGCCCAGCACCAGATAGCTCTGGTCGGGGTAACCGCCGGCGGACGCCCAGTACTTGCGGTTGGTCACGTTGTCGATGCGCGCGCGCAGCGTCAGCAGCGTGCCCTGCACCTCGAAGACATACCGCGCGCCGGCGTCCAGGCGCGTCCAGGCCGGCACGCTCAGCGTGTTGGCGCTGTCGGCGAAGGCCTTGCCGGTGTGCACCACCCGCGCGTCCACCGCCAGGCCCTGCACCGCGCGGACTTCCCACTCCGCGCCGACGTTGGCCTGCACGCGCGGGATGCCCAGCGTGCGCTTGCCTTCGGTCGCGGCCACGCCGGTGTCGTGTTGCCTGGCGTCGAGCCAGGTCAGTCCGCCCAGCAACTTCACGTCGGGCGAGGCCTCGCCGAAGGCGGTCAGCTCGACGCCGCGATGTCGGTCCTCGCCTTGCGCGGTGCCTTGCGCCAGCACGGCGCGCGGCTTGTCGGTGCTGAAGAAGGCGGCGCCGAAGCCCAGCCGGCCGCCGTCGTACTTCAGGCCGACTTCCTTTTGCCTGGACGCGTAGGGGGCCA
Organism: Roseateles sp.; assembly: GCA_039594005.1. Taxonomy (GTDB): domain Bacteria; phylum Pseudomonadota; class Gammaproteobacteria; order Burkholderiales; family Burkholderiaceae_C; genus Roseateles. The sequence continues at coordinate 18,775 of JBCNOF010000007.1, read as the reverse complement.
GGTCGCGCGCGGGCTGGCCGTTCTGCGCGGCCAGGCTGTCGCCCTTGTTCAGGCCTTCGATGTAGTTGCCGTAGACCGACAGCTGCTTCGAGAGCTTGTAGACGACGCCCGCGACCGGGCTGGTCTTGCTCTGGTCGTAGGTCGTGACGGTGCCGCCAGGCGTGACCGTGCCCAGGAAGCTGACGGTGGCCGCGATCGAGTCGACCTTCAGCTTCTGATGGCGCAGGCCCAGCGTGACCAGCAACGAGTCGTCCATCAGCGACAGCGTGTCGCCGATGGCGATGCTGCGGTTGCGGGTGCGGGTGTTGATCTGCGGATCGTCGACGCTGTTGCCGGCGTAGACGCTGCCCGAGAAGGCCGGCAGCGCGCCCTGGACCGGCGCGTAGAGGTTGGTCGGCTGCGTGTTGAGGAAGTCCATCGCGTAGCCGTTCTTCGTGTCCAGCGAGAACACGGACGCCGACACGACCCATTCATGGCCGACCGCGCCGGTGCGCAGCCTGCCGCGCAGGCCGACCTCGCCGGTGTCGACGCTGTCCTTGCGGCCGTTGTCGAAGCGGTAGTAGCTGCCGGCGCCGGTGGCGGCGTCGGAGAGCGTCACGCCGGCCAGGCGGTTCAGCTCCTTGCTGCGGCGCGCGCCGTAGGCGGCCCAGGCGGTGACCGCGTTGTTCAGGTCCCACTCGCCGCGCAGCGTGCCGAAGGTGTCGCGCTCGTTGGAATAGGTCCAGGGCTGCGCGAAGTTGGTCTTGGCGTCAGGCAGCGCCGGCATCGCGGCCAGGCCGTTGACAGTGACGCTGGGACGGGTCTGCTTGAGCTGGTTGTCCTGCCAGCCGAGGTCCGCGCTCAGGCGCACGTCGCGGCTGCGCCAGTCCACGCCCAGCGACACGACGCTGGTCTTGGCCTTTTCGTCGTCCACGGCGGTGCCGCCGTCGCGGTACGCGGCGTTGAAGCGCACGCCAGTGGCCTTGTCCGGGCCGAAGCGGCGGGCGACGTCGACGGCCGCGCCACCCGCGCCGCCGCTGCCGGCGTTGATCGTGACCCGCGTCAGCGGTTCCACCGGCGCGCGCTTGGGCAGCAGGCTGATGTTGCCGCCGATGCCGCTGCCGCCGGGGCTCGCGCCCATCAGGAAGGCGGACGCGCCCCGCAGCACCTCGACGCGCTCGAACAGCTCCGAGGCGATGTACTGGCGCGGCAGCAGGCTGTACAGGCCGTTGTAGGCGACGTCATCGGAATTCAGGATGAAGCCGCGGATGAAGTAGGCCTCCTGGAAGTTGCCGAAGCCCCGCGCGGCGCGCACGCCGGGGTCGTTCTGCAGCACCTCGGCAACGCTCTTGGCCTGGCGGTCCTGGACAAGGTCGTTGGTGTAGGCGGTGATGGAGAACGGGGTGTCCAGGTTGTCCTTGGTTCCGAGGATGCCCGCCCGGCCGCCGCGGGCGACCTGACCGCCGGCATAGGCCTTGGACAGCCCCTGCTTGTCAGCCGTCGCGCTGACGGTGACGGCGGGCAACTGGGTGGGGTCGTCCTTCTGGGCCTCGGAAGCGGCGGCGGGAGCGCTCTGCGCAACGGCCAGCCCGGTGCTCAAACCGGACAAGCCCAGGGCGATGGCGAGCGCCAACGGGCGCAGCGGAAGGTGATTCATGGACACGGGGACCTTGCGGCGTTCTTCTTGGGAGGAGGAGACGGGCTGGGGCCGGAAGCGGGGAAGCGTTCGTGCGGCCTTCAGCGGGACGGGCTGGGTCGCCAGGAGAACCAGGCGATGACCAGCACCGGCACGCCCAGGCCGACCCACGACCAGACGTCGCCCCAGTCGTCGGAGACCAGCGCCGACAGCAGGCCGGACGTGCTCAGCAGGCCCAGGACCAGGGGCCAGAGCCACAGACGGCGGGATTCGGAGGAAAGCATCGGGCGGCGCCTAGTGTGCAAATAACAATTATTCGCATTCTAAGGCGAAGCCTTGGGGCGCGCGACGGTGATCGGGCGGCGACCTGCGGATCCCCTCGCCCGCTTGCGGGAGAGGGTGGGGGTGAGGGCCGGGACCCTCCGCAGGACTTCAGACCGTGGCGCTGGCCGCGCCGACCGCCGCCGGGTGGAGGCGTTCCGCGCGTGCGGCGTCCTGGCGCGCGAGGTACTGGTGGATGCTGGCCACGACCTGCGCCCCCTCGCCGATCGCGCCGCCCACCCGCTTCACCGAGCCCGAACGCACGTCACCGACGGCGAACACGCCCGGGATGCTCGATTCCAGCAGCTCCGGCTTGTACTCGGACAGCGGGCAGGCACAGGCCCGGCCGGTCGTGATGAACCCGGCGGGATCGAGTTCCAGCCCGCAGGCAGAAATCAGCCCCGTCTCCGGCTCCGCGCCGATGAACAGGAACAGATGCTGCACGGGAAGCTGGCGTTCCTGACCGGTGCGCCGGTCGCGCCAGCACACGGTCTCCAGCGTGTCGCCGCCCTGCAGATCGCAGATCTCCTGGTGCGGGAGCAGCTCGATGTTGGCCGTGCCCTGGATCCGGTCGATCAGGTAACGCGACATCGTCGCCGCCAGCCCCGGGCCGCGGATCAGCATCAGCACCTTGGCCGCGTGGTTGGCCAGGAACACCGCCGCCTGGCCGGCCGAGTTCCCGCCGCCGACGATGATGACCGTCTGCCGGGCGCAGATGCGGGCCTCGATCGGCGAGGCCCAATACCAGACGCCGCGGCCCTCGAAGCGACTCAGCGCGTCGATCTCCGGGCGGCGGTACCGCGCGCCGGTGGCGATCACCGCGGTGCGCGCCCGCACGGTGCGGCCGTCCTCCAGCGACAGCCGCAGCTCATCCTCCTGCCCCTGGCGCTCGCAGCTCATGCGCGTCACCTTCGCGGGAATCAGCATGTCGGCGCCGAATTTCTGCGCCTGCACGAAGGCCCGCCCGGCCAGCGCCTGGCCGGAGATGCCGGTCGGGAAGCCGAGGTAGTTCTCGATGCGCGAGCTCGCCCCGGCCTGACCGCCGAAGCTCCGGCAGTCCACGACCAGCACCGACAAGCCTTCGGACGCTGCGTACACCGCCGCGGACAGCCCCGCCGGACCGGCGCCCACGATCGCCACGTCATACAGCTCGGTGCGCTCGCGCATGTCCACGATGCCCATGCAGCGCGCGACCTCGTCGTCGCTCGGATCCACCAGCACCTCGCCGCCGGGGCAGATGACCAGCATCTGCACGCCCTCGGTCATGTACTGCGCGGCGAGCGCCTTGGCATCGTCGTTCTCGTCGGGGTCCAGCTGCTGGTGCGGATGGCCGTTGCGGCCCAGGAAGCTGCGCAGCCGCATCACCGGCGGCGACTTGGCGTGCCCAATCAGCGTCGCGCCGCTCGCCCCGGCCTCGATCAGGCCCACGCGGCGCAGGATGAAGGCGCGGGTGATGCGTTCGCCGAGGTCCGCCTCGGCGATCAGCAGCGCGCGCAGCTGGGGCGGGCTGACGTCGACGGCCTCGACCTCGGTCTCGGCCAGCGCGTCGATGAACGAGGGCCGACCGCTCAACTGGCCGACCTCGCCCAGGAAACATCCCGGGCCATGGCGATGGATCGGCGTCACATGGCCGAGGCTGTCGCGTTGCGACACGGTGATCTCGCCGCTGAGGATCAGGATCATGCCCATGCCGGCCTCGCCGGCACGCACGACCCACTCGCCTTGGGAATAGCGCCGGAATCGGCCGAAGCGCGCGACGCGCGCGATGTCGGCGACGCCGAGCGCGGGGAACATCTGGGCACCGCGGGTTTCCACGATGTTGGGTTGCTGGACCTGGGCCATGGGACCTCCTGCCGCGCACCCTAACCGAGGCAGGTGTCAGCGGCAAGCACCGGAAGGGAGAGGCGCGCGCACCCGCCGCGGCGGCACGCGACTCTGGCACCATGGCGCCACCCCTCACCCCACGTTTTCTGCTCCGGAGCCTTCGCCATGGACCTGCCTTCCCATCAACTGACGATGACCGTGCTGATGACGCCGGACATGGCCAACTTCTCCGGCAATGTGCACGGCGGCACCATCCTCAAGCTGCTCGACCAGGTGGCCTACGCCTGCGCCAGCCGCTACGCGGGCCGCTACGCGGTGACGCTGTCGGTGGACCAGGTGATGTTCCGCCAGCCCATCCAGGTCGGCGAGCTGGTCACCTTCCTGGCCTCGGTGAACTACACCGGCACCTCGTCGATGGAGATCGGCATCAAGGTCGTCACGGAGAACATCCGCGACCAGGTGGTGCGCCACGCCAACAGCTGCTTCTTCACGATGGTGGCGGTGGGCGAGGACGGCCGGCCGGTGCCCGTGCCGCCGCTGTCGCCGAAGACGCCCGACGAGAAGCGCCGCTGGGACGCCGCCCTCGAGCGCAAGAAGCTGCGTCAGGAACTGCAGAAGCGTCACGACGCGCTGCGCAGCTCGACGCTGCCGGGCTGACCGGCGCGCGGATCAACCCCGCAGCTGCGCGGGATCCAGGTACTGCTGGCGGAAGGTCTCGAAGTCGACCGTGTCGGCCGCCTCGATCGCGGCCTGCGCGTCCAGCGAGGCCCGCGCCGATTGCTCGAAACGCGCCATCAGGCCCTCGGCCACCGGCAGGTCCAGCACGTGGTCGCGCGCGGCCACGGAGCGCGCCGCGACGAAGTCCAGATGCGAGAAGCGATGGCCCGCGCGCATCTCGGCGAGCACGCGCGCCGACGGCAGATCGTCCGGACGATCCCAGCGCTGCACCGATTGCGCGAGCGCCTCCTGATATAGCGAGCCGCCCAGCGTCTGGTCGATCTTGCGCGCGATGGGCGCGAACTCGGCCAGCAGCTCGCGGCCCCAGTCGCGCAAGGCGACCTCGCCGCCGCGGCGTTCCAGCTTCAGGCCCGGCTCGCGTCCGGCCGAGGCCGTGCGGTGCTGGTTGCGCGCCAGCGCGCCCAGTTCCTGCGGCGTGTCGTCGGGGCTGTCGGTCAGCCAGCAGTGCAGCAGGAAGATGTCCAGGAAGCGCATCGTGCTCGCGGCGATGCCCACGGGCTCGAAGGGATCCAGGTCCATGCAGCGGACCTCGATGTACTCGACGCCGCGCTCGCGCAGCGCATGCAGCGGGCGCTCGCCCGAGCGGATCGTGCGCTTGGGGCGGATCGTGCCGTAGAACTCGTTCTCGATCTGCAGCAGCGTGGTCGACAGCTGGTTGTACTCGCCGCCGGGATTCATCACGCCGACCTGTTCATAGGCGGGGTAGGGGCGGGTCAGCGCGTCCTGCAGCGACGCGGCGTAGCCGTCCAGGCTGTTGTAGCTGACCGAGAGCGAGGACTGCGCGTCGCTCTGGTATCCCAGCCGGCCCATGCGCAGCGAGGTGCCATGGGGCATGTGCAGCGTGCCGTCGGTCAGCGGCTGCAGGCCGTGCTCGCGTCCGGCGACGAAGCTCGCGCACAGCGCGGGCGAGGCGCCGAACAGCGTCAGCAGCAGGAAGGAATGACGGCGGAAATTGCGGATCAGCGCGAAGTGGTCCGCGTTGTCGAGCCCCGGCATCGACCAGTTGTAGTGGATGCCCGAGATCGTCTGCATGCGCCGGCCGTAGCGATGGCCCAGGCCCATGCGATAGACGCTCTTGGCGCGTCCGATGTTGGACGCGCCGTAGCGGCCGATCGGGATGGTCTCGTCCGCGGGGAGCTGGCAGGGCATGCTCGACGCCCACATCACCTCATCGCCCAGGCTGCGGTGGACGGCCTGATGGATCTCGGTGAGCTCGGCCTCGCAGGCCTCGGCGGACGCGTGCACGCCGGTGATCAGCTCGAGCTGCGATTCGCTGAAGTCCGTGGTGACGGTCTCGTGCGTGAGCGCCGAGCCCAGCGCGGTCGGGTGCGGGGTCAGGGCCAGCGAGGCGGTCGGCAACGCGCGCAGGCTCTCCTTCTCGACGCCGCGGCGCATGCCCGCCAGTCGTGCCGGATCCAGGGCCTCCAGTCGCTTCAGCCAATCGCTCAAAACCCGCTCCTCGTTCGATGTGGGCGCGCAAGTTACCAGAAGTGCACGAATCCCGCTTGACTCCGATTTCTATCGCTTGTGCTAAGGAAATGCGCTCAGCGACGCTCAACTGTCGGCATTCATCAGCCGGCGCCGCGTGCGCCGCAATTGCTGGTCCGAGCTGAAGCCCGCCGCCATCGCTGCCTGGGCAGGCCGCGTGCCACGGGCGAGTTCGCGCCGGGCCAGCTCCAGCCGGATCGCGCGCAGGTAGTCCAGCGGCGTCGTGCCGCCATGCTGCGTGAACAGCCGCGTCAGGTGCCGTGGCGTGACGTGGGCGACGCCGGCCATCCGCGCCAGGCTCCAGTCCGCGCGCGGATCGCCGCAGATCGCGTCCTGCACCCGGTGCAGCGCCGGATGCAGGTGATGCCGGTGCGCGAGCATCGGCGACAACTCCGGATCCTGCGCGCCGCGACGCAGATACACCACCATGACCTGCGCCACGGTGGCCGCGATCGCCTCGCCGCACGCCTCGGCGATCAGCGCCAGCACCAGGTCGATGCCCGCCGTGATGCCGGCGCTGCTGGCCAGCGGACCGTCGAGCACGAACACGCGGTTCGCCTGCACGTCGGCGCCGGGCGCCGCCTCGCGCAGCGCGTCCAGCGATTCATGGTGCGTGGTGCATCGGCGCCCGTCGAGCAGCCCGGCGCGCGCCGCCAGCAGGGCACCCGCGCAGATGCTGAGCAGTCGTCCCTGGCCGCCCGCCAGCAGTTCGGAGCCCTCGCGGTGCAGCCAGCGCTCGATGCGCAGCTCCTCCTCGCGCTCGGCGATGCCGGGCGCCGGGTCGTCGGGATGGGCATGCCGGCGTCCGCTGAGGATCAGCCAGTCGCGCGGCGCGAGTTCGGGCAGCGGTTCGAGCGCCGCCAGCGTCAGGCCCACCGAGCTCAGCGCGGTCGGGTTCGCCGAGCAGTAGCGCAGCCGGAAAGCCTCCGGGTCGCCGCGGCGGCGCAAGGCCTGGTTGGCCAGGCGCAGCGCCTCGGCCGCCCCGGCCAGGTCCAGCAGCAGCGTGTGGCGCTCAACCAGGATCCAGACGTCGACGGGCAGGTGGGGGCGGGCGGAAACGGACATCGCCGCAGTATGCGCTCAGGCGGCTTGGGCGAGCGGAGCGTTCGCGTCGATGGCCCGGGCCAGGGCCTGCTCCACGGTGACGACTTCCGCGAAGCGATCCTGCAGCGCGACCTCGGTGCGCAGCTTGATGTCGTCCACGCCGACGACGATGCCGCTCGCGTGGCGGATCGGGAAGGTGAGGGTGGCCTCGGTCACGTAATCGACGGTCCAGCCCTCATCGCTGGCGTGACGCGTGGTGGTCTCGCAGCATTGCTCGGTGCGGATGCCCGCGACGATCAGGCGGCGGATGCCGTGTTCGGTCAGCCAGATGGACAGGCCCGTGCCGGCCAGCGCGCTGTGGCGGCGCTTGAGGAACTCGGCGGCGATGAGCACGTCGGCGAGCTCGGCCATCGGGCGCACATGGCCGCTGACGAGCGAGAACGGGTTGTCGGGCGTGGCTGGCCCGTCGGTGTGGAGGATGCGCACGATCGGCAGGCCGCGTTCGGCGGCGCCGGTGAGCAGCGCGTTGGTGCGTGCCATGTAGGCGTCGAAGCCGGCCACGTCCCAGTACGGACGGTGGCGGAAGGACTCCTGGACGTCGATCAGCAGGACGGCGGTGTCGGCGGTCGCGGTGGGGAAGGTCGTGGTCATCGAAGACTCCATCAGGTGGGTGATGGGCGTCATCGTGCCGGCGACGCGGCCCGGCGTCGCGCCGGGGCTGGACCGGTTTCGGTCAAATCAGGACATCAGTCCTCGCGCGTCGTGCGCTGGGACAGCGGAAGCTTGGGTTCGAGATCAAGCGCGTCCCACCCCTTGCGGCCGATGCGGCGCAGCGTGTCGATGTTGGCCTCGTAGATCGCGTCGGTGTCGGGCATCGTCTCGACGGCCCGTTCGATGCTCTCCTCGCGCAGCAGGTGCAGCGTGGGATACGGCGAGCGGTTGCTCAGGTTGTCCACATCGTCCGCCTCGGTGCCCTCGAACTGGTAGTCCGGATGGAAACTCGCGACCTGCAGCACGCCGTCCAGCTCCAGGTCCTCGACCAGCGCGTCGGCCGCGCCCAGGAAATCATTGAAGTCCAGGAAGTCGTTGAGCACCCACGGATGGACCAGCAGCGTCGTCTCGACCTCGTCGGGATCGGCGCGGTTGAGCGACAGCAGCTCGTGCGCCAGCTCCTTGAGCAGTTCCTCCGGCGTGCGCGCGCCGCTGACCACCGTGCGCAGCCGCTGATTGACCTCCACGCTCTTGGCGAAGGGGCACAGGTTCAGGCCGATGACGGCCCGCTGCAGCCAGCGCTGGGTGTCCTCGCGGACGGTCTTCTCTTGGTCGGGCGCGATCGGGGCGGTGCTCATCGGGCGTGGGGCTGGATGTCGAAAGAGGGAAATCGGACGGTCAGGCCTTGGCCGGGCGCGGCTGCTTGAACCACGCGTCGACCAGCCGGACCCACATCGAGCCGCCCAGCGGGATCAGCTCGTCGTTGAAGTCGTAGCTCGGGTTGTGCAGCATGCAGGGCCCCAGGCCGTGGCCGCCCTCGCGGTGGCTGCCGTCGCCGTTGCCGATCAGGAAGTAGCAGCCGGGCACCTCCTGCAGGTAGTAGCTGAAGTCCTCGGCGCCCATCGTGGGCTCGAACTCCTGCACGTTGGCCGCGCCCAGCATCTCGGTCAGCAAGCCGCGTGCGAACTCGGTCTCCGCTGCATGGTTGATCGTGGGCGGGTAGTTGCGGTGGAACGAGAACTCGCACTGCACCTCGAACGCGTCGCCGGTGGCCGCGGTGATCTGCTGCATGCGGCGCTCGATCAGGTCCAACGTCTCCAGCGTGAACGTGCGCACCGTGCCTTGGAGCTCGCAGCTCTCGGGGATGACGTTCGTGGCCTCGCCGGCATGGATCATCGTCACCGAGATCACGCCCGCGTCGATCGGCCGCTTGTTGCGCGTGATGATGGTCTGGAAGGCCTGCACCAGATGCGCGGCCACCACCACCGGGTCGGTGCCCAGGTGCGGCATCGCGCCGTGCGCGCCCTTGCCCTTGATCACGATCTTGAATTCGTTGCTCGATGCGAAGACCGGTCCGGTCTTGAGCGCGAACTGGCCCGCGGCCATGCCCGGCCAGTTGTGGACGCCGAACATGGCCTCCATCGGGAACTTGGTGAAGAGGCCGTCCTTGATCATCTCGCGGGCGCCGCCGCCGCCTTCCTCGGCGGGCTGGAACACGACGTAGACGGTGCCGTCGAAGTCGCGGTGCGCCGCCAGGTGCTTGGCCGCGGCCAGCAGCATCGCGGTGTGGCCGTCGTGGCCGCATGCGTGCATCTTGCCGGGGTGCTTGCTGGCGTGGGCGAAGGTGTTGTGCTCGGTGATGGGCAGCGCGTCGATGTCAGCACGCAGGCCCAGCGTGCGGCCGCTCTTGCCACCGTCACGTCCCGGGATGATGCCGACCACGCCGGTCTTGCCCAGGCCGCGGTGCACCTCGATGCCCCAGTCGGTCAGCGCTTTCGCGACCACGTCCGAGGTGCGGTCCTCGTGGAAGCAGAGCTCGGGATGCGCGTGCAGGTCACGTCGCAGCTTGGCGATGGCCGGCGCGTCGGCCAGGATGGGTTCGATCAGCTTCATGTGCGGGCACTCCGATGTCGTCGCGACAGCGCGTCGGGCTTGCCGCGAGCCAGAAAGGCCGCGGCGCCGCTCAGGGCGGCGCCGCTGTGTCGGACCAGTGTACCCGCGGCACCGTCCCGGTGCCCGCCGACGCGTCGCCCCAGGGGCGATCAGCGCCGAGGCGCCTGGCGCCCGGATCAGCGCTTCACGCGCCCGTCGTTGGTCAGCATGGTCATCTCGACGAAGCTCGAGCCGACATGCCGGTTGGGACGGAAGTTCACGTTGAAGCCGCCCACGTTGTAGTTCGACAGCGTGTCCAGCGCGGCCACGAGGCCCTCGCGAGTCGGGCGGGTCATGCGGCGGATGCCCTCGCTGAGGACCTTGGCGCCGATGTAGCCCTCGATGGCGGTGTAGTTGAACTTCTGGCCGGCCTTGGTGGCGGCCTGCTGGTACTCGTGGACCACGCCGACCTGCGAGCCGAACGGGTAGGGCATCACCTGGCTGACGACGACGCCCATCGCGTCCGGGCCGAGTTCGTCGAGCAGCGCCTGCGTGCCCACGAAGGACACGTTGTAGAACACGCCGCCGTAGCCCGCCTTGCGCGCGGCGCGGATGAAGGCGGCGCAGCTCTTGTAGGCGCTGATCATCACGATGGCCTCGGGCGGCGCGCCGTTCTGCACCAGGTCCTTGACGGCCTTGGCCACGTCGACGCTGTTGCGCTCCACGGTGGAGGTGGCCTGCGGCGAGATCGCCAGCGGCTTCATCGCGCGCAGCACGCCGTCCAGGCCGGCCTTGCCGTAGGCGTCGTTCTGGTGGAAGACCGAGATGCGCATCAGGCCCAGCTGGGTCAGCTGCTTCACGATCAGCGCGGTCTCGTCGTAATACGAGGCCCGCACGTGGTAGACCCACGGGCTCAGCGGATCGCGCAGCGACTCGGCGCCGGTGAACGGCGCGATGAAGGGGATCTTGGCCTGATTGACCAGCGGCAGCGCGGCCAGCGAGGTCGGCGTGCCGACGTAGCCGAACAGCGCGAAGACGTCGTCGTTGATCAGCTTCTCGGTGTTGGCCTTGCAGCGGTCGGGCTCATAGCCGTCGTCCAGCGTGCGCAGCTCGATCATCGTGCCGTTGATGCCGCCGGCCGCGTTCTGGGCGTCGAAGAACAGCTTGGCGCCGGCCTGCATCTGCAGCCCCAGCTGCGCGGCCGGGCCGGTCAGCGGCGCCGACTGGCCCAGCACGAGGCGTTTGCCTTGAGCGCGGACGGCCGACGGAATGGGCAGGGTGGCGAGCGCGCCCAGGGCGCTGGCGGTGGCGAGGAGTTGGCGGCGATCCAAGAGGGGCTCCCAGGGGGTGCGATAGATGTTGTGGCGGCGCAGCGGCTGCGCGCGGGGACTCGACACGACCTATTTCGGCCCCCTGGCGCGCGAGCTTAGCGGCTGATTCGTCTCGCGTTATCGCCGCGTTCGGTAAGAAAACGCAAGCGTGTGGTGCCTGTGCAATAGTTGACGCATGTCGTCCGTCCTCTCCGAACTTGCCGTGAACGTCCCGCCACAGGCCGCCGCCGTCAGCGGCGCCCTCGATTCGACCAGCGCCCAGCATGCCGCATCCGACGCGGGAACGCGCGTCGTCAAGGGCGCGTGTCCCCACGATTGTCCGGACACCTGCGCGCTGCGCATCACGGTGGAGGGCGGCAAGGTCATCAAGGTGCAGGGTCAACCCGAACATCCCAGCACGCATGGCGCGTTGTGCACGAAGGTCTCGCGCTACCCGGAGCGGACCTACCACGCCGAGCGCGTGCTGCATCCGCTCAAGCGGATCAGCGCCAAGCACGAGGCGCCGCGGTTCGAGCGCATCGGCTGGGACCAGGCGCTGGCGGAGATCGCCGGCCGCCTGCGCGCGATCGCGGCGCGCGATCCGCAGGCCATCCTGCCCTACAGCTACGCGGGCACCATGGGGATGCTGCAGGGCGAGGCGATGGCGGGGCGATTCTTCAACCGGCTCGGCGCGTCCTGCCTGGATCGCACGATCTGCGCCTCGGCCGGCGGCGCCGCGCTGGCGGCGACGTATGGACGCAAGGTCGGCATGCACCTGCCGCACTTCGCCGAGGCAAAGCTGATCCTGATCTGGGGCAGCAACTCGATCGCGTCCAACCTGCACTTCTGGACCTTCGCCAACCAGGCCAAGCGCGAGGGCGCCAAGCTGATCTGCATCGACCCGCGCAAGACCGAGACCGCCGACAAGTGCCATCAGCACATCGCCTTGCTGCCGGGCACCGATGGCGCGCTGGCGCTGGGGCTGATGCACGAGCTGATCGCCCATGACTGGCTCGATGCCGACTACATCGCGCGCCATGTCGAGGGCTGGGAGGAGCTGCGCGCGAAGGCGCTCGCGTGGACGCCGGAACGCACCGCGGCCGAATGCGGCATCACCGCCGATGAGGTTCGCGGCCTGGCGCGCGACTACGGCGACCGCGCGACGAGCGGCCCGGCGGCGATCCGGCTGAACTACGGCATGCAGCGGGTGCGCGGCGGCGGGAACGCCGTGCGCTTGATCGCGCTGCTGCCGTGCCTGACCGGCGCCTGGCGGCATCGCGCGGGCGGGCTGCTGCTGTCGAGCTCGGGCTGGTTCGCGCCGTTCAAGAACCCGGCGCTGGAGCGTCCCGAGCTGCGCGCGGGCCGCCCCGGCCGGACCATCAACATGAGCACCATCGGCGACGATCTGCTGCGCGAGGCCTCGCCCGCGTTCGGGCCGCGGATCGAGGCGCTGGTCGTCTACAACAGCAACCCGGTGGCGGTGGCGCCGGAGTCGCCCAGGGTCGTGACGGGTTTCCAGCGCGAGGACCTGCTGACGGTGGTGCTCGAGCACTTCATGACCGACACCGCCGACCTGGCCGATTACGTGCTGCCGGCCACGACGCAGCTGGAGCACCTGGACATCCACACGAGTTACGGCCACACCGACGTGCTGATCAACGAGCCGGCGGTGGCGCCGCTGGGCGAGGCCCGATCGAACACGCGGATCTTCCGCGACCTGGCCGCGGCGATGGGTTTCGACGACGCCGCGTTCCACGACGACGACGAGGCGCTGCTGCGCCAGGCGATGCGGGAGGACGTGGATCTGACGCAACTGCGCGAGCGCGGCTGGTTCAAGCTGCCGCTGCCCGAGGCGCCGTTCGCCGAGGGCGGCTTCCCGACCGCGAACGGCAAGGCCGACGCGCGCGGCGCGGACCATGTGCCCAACTACGAGAGCCGGACCAGCGCGCCGGCGCTGGCGGCGCGGTATCCGCTGGCGATGATCTCGCCGCCCGCGCGCAATCACCTGAACAGCACGTTCGTGAACGTGAAGAGCCTGCGCGACATCGAGGGAGAGCAGGTGCTGGAGATGAGCGCGGGCGACGCGGCGGCGCGCGGCCTGAGCGACGGGCAACTGGTGCGCGTGTTCAACGATCGCGGCAGCTATGCGTGCAGGCTGGACGTGAGCGCGCGGGCCCGCGAGGGCGTGGTGCACGGCCTAGGCATCTGGTGGCGCAAGCTAGGCGCGGACGGTCGCAACGTCAACGAGGTCACCCATCAGCGGCTCACCGACATGGGCAACGCGCCATGCTTCTACGACTGCCTCGTTGAGGTGGCCGCGGCCTGATCCGATGACAAGTCCGATGCCATCGAGGATCCGCCGTGTGTGGCTCGTGCTTTGGGGCGCGTCGGCGCTGCTGATGCTGACGGCGCTGAGCGGCTGCGCGCAGCTCTCGTATTACGGGCAATCGCTGTCGGGGCACCTGTCGCTGGTGCGCGCGGCCAAGCCGGTGGACGAGTGGCTGGCGCAGCCCGACCTCGATCCGGAGGTGCGCAAGCAGCTGGTGCTGTCCAAGGCGCTGCGCGATTTCGCGTCGACCGAGCTCAAGCTGCCGGACAACGACAGCTATCGCCGTTACGCCGATCTCAAGCGCGGCGCGGCGGTGTGGAACGTCGTCGCCACGCCCGAGTTGAGCCTGCAGCTCAAGACCTGGTGTTATCCGATCATGGGTTGCGCGGGGTATCGCGGCTACTTCGATCCGCACGCGGCGCGCGAGCTCGCGCAGGAACTGCGCAAGGAGGGCTTCGAGCCCTACGTGTACGGGGTGCCCGCGTATTCGTCGCTGGGGTGGAGCAACTGGCTGGGCGGGGATCCGCTGCTGAACACGTTCATCCGCTACCCGGAAGGGCAACTGGCGCGGATGATCTTCCATGAGCTGGCGCACCAGGTCGCGTATGCGGGCGATGACACGACGTTCAACGAGAGCTTCGCGACGGCGGTCGAGCAGATCGGCGTGGCGCGCTGGTTGAAGGACCGGCCCGACGCGCTGCGCGAGGACGAGGTGTCGCGTCGGCGTCAGGACGAGGTGCAGGTGCTGCTGAAGGCGACGCGGGCGCAGTTGCAGGAGGTGTTCCGCAGCACGGCCAGCGACGACGAGAAACGCGCGGGCAAGGCGGCAGCCTTCGAGCGGCTGCGCGCGGACTACGACGCGATGAAACGCGAGCGTTGGGGCGGCGACGCGCGATTCGACCGATGGATCCAGGGCATGACGACGCCGGCGTTGGCGATCCAGGGCAGCTACACGGACCTGGTGCCGGACTTCATCCGGCTATACGAGCGCCAGGGCGCGGACTTCCCGCGCTTCTATGCCGAGGTGCAGCGCCTGGCGAAGCTGCCGAAGGAAGAGCGGCGGGCAGTGCTGGGCCAGCGGTGAGGTCTCGTTGACGAGGCGCTGTCGATGAGCTGACAGGCACCCTCCGAGGAGGGGAGCCTTGGAGCTCTTGCGATATGTCATGCGCGGCTGCTGACTGGCCAGGCGGTGCGGTCCTAGAGTCGACGGCTTCTTCTCTCTGGATGGAGTTGCTCGTGATCAATTTGAATCGACATCCTGCTTCGTCGCGGCGCGGGTCGGCGCGCAAGCACCCCGGCCCGCTCTGCGCTGTTCCCACTTGTCTCTACGGATTGGTCCAGCCGAGGAAGGGCAGCCCCGTTCGGGTAGCCGAGATCGCGACCTGGACGCTCAAGTGGTGGCCGCACCGTCGCCAGCGAGCGCTCTATCAGGCGCTGGAAGCCGGCGCACTGAACTTCTGGCCGACGGCGAACGGATTCGAGATGTGCAAACTGGACGAGGCCTTCGATCATCACTACGTCGTTGTCCGTCGCGATGCCGATCGGATCTTGATCGAGGGCCTGCTCAATGAACTTCCTGTCTGGAAGAGGCCCTGACCATGGGGGAAAAAGATGCACGACCATCAGAAGTTGGGGGTTTACTCCGCGGCAATCACTTCCATCGTTGCGAGCACGCGCCGAACGATGTGCTGCAGGCTGGCCGGGATCTGAAGGTGCTGCTGAGCTTGGCAGGCGATGCAGGCATGCGAGAGCGGGACCTTCTCGCGTGGTTCGGTGCGTCAACTGCGAGGATGGCGCTCCTTGCGCTTGCTGCAGGACGGCCGCCGCCCTTGTTCGTGGCTCGCGAGTTCATCATCAGTGACATGCGGACGGACTTCGCCCTGCTTGAGGTTCCGCAGTCCCCGAACATCGCGCCCCATCTGCTGCTCGTGGAGTGTCAGGGCGCTCTCCCGGGCACGCTGTTCCGTGCTGGGAAGCGGACGCTGCTTCACTGGGGTGCCGACTTTCTGGAAGGCTTCGGTCAGTTGATGGATTGGCATTTCGTGGGATATCACGAGGTGCTGAGCCAGAAGATCGCCACGCTGGCGACTGGGCATCTGAAGCCGTTGCAGACGACGTTCATGCTCGTGGCAGGGCTGCAGCGCTTCTCGCGGGATCCCTTGTCGAAGCTTCGTCTCGACTGGTGGGCGAACACGGTGGCTCTAGGGTCAAACTTCAAGATCGCACGATTCGACGATGTCGCGGACCAGGCGATTTATTGGATCGAGGCTTGCGGCCAATGGCATGTCGAATTGACCCCAAGTGCACCGATGGTTGCGGAGCCTCGTGCAGTCTATCGGTCGCTACTGAGATCGACTTCGCCAAACAACAAAGCCGCCCTTACGGGGCGGCCTCATGCGGTGTTGGCGGCCGGCGCGGGCGCCGGCGCCTGACGGCTTACTTCAGGCCTTCGACCAGGTCGATGTAGTCCTGCATCGCCTCGTCGTTGGTCTTGCCTTCCAGCGTCTTCCACGCGTCCCACTTGGCGCGGTTCACGAAGTCGGTCATGCCGGGGCGGTCGCCCTCGACGTCACCGGTCGTGGCCTGCTTGAACAGCGCGTACAGCTTCAGCAGCGTCTGATTGTCCGGCCGCTCGGGCAGGGTCTTGGAATCGGCGACGGCGGCGTCGAATTGGTCCTTGAGGCTCATGTGGGTCTCCCGTGGCGGTGATCAGGCGTCCCGTTGGCGACAATCGGGACGGACGGCCGCGATGTTACCCATCCCACCCCCCGGTGCCGACTGGGGCTGCCTCTCTAGATGACGCATCATCCGCACTGCGTCGCCCCGTCCCCAGAACAACGTCCGCCCAGGAGACCGCATTGCCCACCCCCGCCGCGTCGACCCCGTCGTCCTCCAGCCGCAGCGCCAAGCCCAAGGCCGCCAAGCCCGACACGGCCGCGAAGGCCGCGAAGGCCGCCAAGGCCGCGCCCCGACGCTCCGGCGTCAACGGCCTGCCGCCGGGCGCGGAGCCGATGTCCAAGGTCGACACCGCCTGGCTGCGCCTGGACACCGAGGCGAACCGGATGGTCATCCACGGCGTGCTCTTCCTGAAACCGGCGCTCGCGCTGCAGCCGCTGCGCGAGCGCGTCGCCGAGCGCCTGCTGCGTTTCCCCCGGCTGCGTCAGCGTGTCGTCGAGTCCGGTGACGCTGCCTACTGGGTCGAGGATGCGGATGTGGACATCGCGCGTCACGTGGTGGCCGAGCCGCTCGCCCGCAAGCGCGGCAGATCGCTCGAGGGCGCGCTGCAGGACCGGCTCGCGGAGCTGGCCGCCGAGCCGCTCGATCCGTCCCGGCCGCTGTGGCAACTCCACCTGATCGAGCATTACGACGGCAGCAGCGCGTTGATCGCGCGCGTGCATCACTGCATCGCCGACGGCATCGCGTTGATCGCGGTGCTGCTGTCCATCACCGACGGCGGCGCGGTGCCGCCCGAGGCCGCATTGGCATCGAAGGCGAAGTCCGGGGCTGATGCCAAGGGCAAGGCGAAAGGCGCCGCGAAGGCCCAGGCGGCGGCGGTCTCCGAGTCCGCCGAGCCCGAATGGCTGGCCGATGCGATGGTCAAGCCGATCAACGCCTGGACCGTGCGCGAGATCCAGCAACGCGCGGTGGCCGGTGAGCCGCAGGCCTCCCCCGCCGAACGGCTGGGCCGCCAGGTGCTCGAGGACGCCGCCGCGCTGACCGACGCGCCCGACGATGCCAAGACGCGGCTCAAGGGCAAGGCTGGACGGGCCAAGCGCGTGGCCTGGGGATCGCCGATCTCGCTGGACGCCGTCAAGGCGGTCGGCAAGGCGATGAACGTGTCGGTGAACGATGTGCTGCTGAGCTGCGTGGCCGGCGCGATCGGGCTCTACCTGCGCGAGCATGGCGACGACACGCAGGGTCAGGAGATCCGCGCGCTGGTGCCGGTCAACCTGCGGCCGATCGAGACGGCGTGGCAGCTGGGCAATCGCTTCGGCATGGTGCCGCTGCCCTTGCCGGTGGGCATCGCCAATCCGGCCAAGCGGCTCTACGCGGTGCATGCGCAGACGCAGGCCGTGAAGCAGAGCCTGCAACCGGCGCTGTCGCTGGGGCTGATGGCCACGTCGGGCACGGTGGAGAAGGCCGCGCAGCGGGCGATGCTCAAGACCTTGTCGCGCAAGGCCACGGCCCTGATGACCAACGTGCCTGGGCCGACACAGGCGCTGCAGCTGTGCGGGTCGGCGGTCGAGCGGGTGATGTTCTGGGCGCCGCAACCGGGTGACATGAGCCTGGGGATCAGCATCCTGACCTACGCGGGACAGGTGCAGTTCGGATTGATCGCGGATGCGGGGCTGTGCCCGGATCCGGAGCGCATCGTGGCCCACTTCGATCCGGAGTTCCAGCAGCTGCTCACGCTCGCGCTGATGCTGCCCTGGGCGCACAAGGACTGACCCCGGACGCGTTCGCACGCCCATGAGAAAAGCCGCCCGAGGGCGGCTTTCGTGCTGTTGCCCGCCGCGCTGCCGAAGCGCAGCGGCGGAGCTTGCAAGGCCAGCGGGTCTTACTTGGCAGCGGCCTTCTTGGCCGGTTGCGGACGGCCGGCGGCGGTCGGGTAGGCGGACATCACCTTGACCGGGTCGGCGCTGGCCAGGTATTCGGCGTACTGGGTCTGACCGCAGGCGACGGCCTGGCCGGAGGTGGCCTCACCGCGGTATTCGCCGCGGTTGTAGACGAAGCGGTACTCGTTGGCGGCGGCGGCCTGGTCGAACTTGACGGCGTGCTGCGAGGCGCACTCGGCGCGCAGGGCCTTGGCGTCGGCGTTCTCGGCGGTGGCGGCTTGGGCCAGCGGGGCGATGAGGGCCAGCAGGGCAGCGGAGATCAGGAGGCGCGTCATGGAGTCGTTCCCTTGGTGTCGATGGATGCGATCTCCCTAATTTATAGGGAGGCGCTTGTCCCCGCCATCCGCGACCAGGGGGTCCGGTTTCGCACGAATCCAGGGTTTGTGCGGAGGACTGGACCCGGGCTTGCTGTTATTTCGGCGTGGAATCCGGCGAGGTCGATGCGTGCCACCTCGCTTCGCAGCTGTACCACGTCAGGCAGCTCCACAGGATCGCGAGGAAGACGTACGTCGCCGCGAGCGCGCCCCAGGCGGCGAGCGAGATCGGTGTGCCCCGCGCGATCAGGAATCCGATCACCGGCCCGGCCATCGTGGGCATCATGCGCAGCAGTCCGAAACGGATCGTGAACGACAGCGGCCCCGCCTGCCTCAATTCGCGCCAACGCAGCATCAGTTGGCTCGGGGACCAGGGTGCGGTCCATTTCCAGGTCGTCATCGTTGCTCCTCCACCGGTGGTCCATCCACCGTTCGCGGAGCTTAGGCATCGCGCTGCGACGTCGCATGGCTCATCTCGGTCAGATTCGCTGACCGATCTCAGTCAACGACGTCGACGTCGGACCAGTGGTACATGCGCATCGAGTCCCGAAGGCGGGACTCGCGAGTTCAGGCCTGGCCGCCACCCGCCTGCG
>JBCNOF010000006.1:0-11091 GCA_039594005.1 Roseateles sp. | reverse complement strand
TTCCGGAGATCAGCGGCAGCTGACCGAACGGAGGGTCATCATCGCGCCCGGATCCTTGCGCATGATGGCCGTGCATTGGGTGTAGCCGGCGAGTGGACGCGTGAGGACGAGTCGGGTCCCGGTGTAGCTGCAGATCGCGAGCGGCCGGTCCAGCGTGGAGACGTTCCAGATGAGCGTCTCGGTGACACCGCCCTTGGTGTCGCGCTGGGTTTTCACGTCGTCGTAGATCGCGCCCTGGTGTTCCTCGATGGGGCCCTGATTGATGCGGAATCCACCGAGATCGTGCTTGGCCTGCGGGATCTCGCGCGCGACTGCGAATCCTTCCGGCGTCTCCGCGGCTTCCTGTTTCGTGGACGCCCATTCGGCGGGACAGCTGAAGGGGGCTGGAGCCGCGCAGGCCTGAAGACCCGTGAGGGCCAGGACTGCGGCGAGAGCGGACTTCGACAAGGGCATGGTCACCACTGAATGGTTGCGTGGGCGGCGATGTCGTCTCGCTCAGCGTGAGGTGATCGGCAAGCTCCTGGCCAGCCGAACCATCATCGTGCCCGTGATCGCATTGGGTCCGCGCTCCGCCTCGGTGTAGCCGTTGCGGCCATAGAGCGCGATCAGCGGGGTGTTGGTCGAGGAGGTCCAGGTGCAGGCCATCTGCAGGCCTTGAGCGCGGAACCAGTCCTCGGCGCGCGCGAGCAGCCGTTGCGCCGCGCCTAGCCGGCGAGCGTCCGGCGCGACATAGGTCGTCGAGATGAGCCCGAAGGGCACGGCGCCGTCCGGCGCCTCTTGTCGATAGATCGTGTGCCCGACGACCGCGCCGTCGTCATCGGTGATCACGACGACCTCCGCCGCGCGGCCATCGAGATGCCAGCGCACGCGGTCGCGCAACCAGTCCATCGAGTACATCCCGCCACCCGCAACCTCGCCTTCGACTTCCACGAGCGTCGCTCGCATGCGTTGTGCGACCAGGTCGATGTCGGCGGTGTCGAGTGGGGTCAGGACGCGCAGGTGCATGGCGGGCTCGGTGAAGTCGCGCCGATGTTACGCGGGACACCCCTCGCGCGGCCCCGGCCGCTCTGCGCGACACTGCGCCAATGGATGCCTCCGTTTCCCTGCGCGATGGCGAATCGCTCGGCGATCGTTACCTGAAGGTCAACCACGCCGGCGAGCACGGCGCGGTGCACATCTACGCCGGCCAGATCGCGATGGCCCGCTGGCGCGCGCCGTCGATGGTTCCGGCACTCCGCGAGTTCAAGGCGCATGAGGAAGGCCATCGCGCGATCTTCTGGGCAGAGCTCCAGCGCCGCGGTCGACGCCGTTGCCGCAGCTACTGGCCTTGCGCGATCGGGGGATGGCTGCTGGGCCTGATGACGGGGCTCATCGGTCGATCGGCCATCGCGGCCACGACCGTGGCCGTCGAGCGCGTCGTGCTGACTCACCTCGAAGCACAGATCGAGCAGCTGCGCGCAACCGACGAGGCCGCCGTCGTCGCGATCAGCGCCATCGTGGCCGAGGAGCGCGAGCACCACGATGCCTTCGCCGCGGAGATGTCAGAACCCTCGATCTGGCCGGCGGTCCTGACGCCGCTGGTGGCCGGATCGACCCGCGCGATCATCTGGCTCGGATTGAAGCTCTGACGCCGTCGAAGCTCACGTCGCGAAGATCCCGTCCGTCGACGCGAAGCCCTTGATCTCGATCGGGTTGCCCGACGGATCGAGGAAGAACATCGTCGCCTGCTCGCCGGGCTGGCCTGCGAAGCGGATGCTGGGCTTGAGCACGAACGCGGTCCCTTGCGACTCCAGCCGGTCCGCCAGCGCGCGCCAGTCCGCCATCCGCAGGATCACGCCCAGGTGCGGCATCGGCACCAGGTGATCACCGACCCTGCCGGTGTTGCCCGTCGCGAAGGGCTCGCCCAGGTGCAGCGAGATCTGATGACCGAAGAAGTCGAAATCGACCCAGGTCTCGGTGCTGCGGCCTTCCTCGCAGCCGAGCACGCCGCCGTAGAAGGCGCGCGCCTGGTCGAGGTCGCGCACGTGATAGGCCAGGTGGAACAGCGATCGCATGGGGACTCCCGCGGAACTCGCGCGGCGCTCGCGCGAAGGGTGATCGATCGCGCGATCCTAGCCGCGAAGGCCGGGCCGGTAACATCGGCGCTTCCTGTGTCGTGCGCTGAGGAGATCGCGGTGGATGTGACCGGCTGGTTGGGCTTTGTCAGCGTGGCGCTGTTCGTCACCTTCACGCCGGGGCCCGCGGTCCTGATGGCGATCTCCAATTCGCTCAGCGTCGGACCGCGCCGCGCGATGGTCGGTTCGCTGGGCAACGCCATCGGCCTGCTCGCCGTCTCCGCGGCGACCACCGCGGGACTCGGCGTGCTGCTGAGCACCTCCGCCCGCGCCTTCCTCGTTGTCAAGCTGCTGGGCGCCTGCTACCTCGTGTGGCTGGGCATCAAGCAGTGGCGCCAGGGCGAGCGCATGTCGGCGATGCCCGAGGGCGACGCGGCCGCCGCCGAGACCGCCGGCCTGACGCGCCGCGCGCTGTTCCTGCGAGGCGTCATGGTCGCGCTGACGAATCCGAAGGCGATCCTCTTCTTCACCGCGCTGTTCCCGCAGTTCATGAATCACCCCGAGACCGCGATGCGCGACTTCGTCGTGCTGACGGTGACCTTCTCGGCATGCGCGGTGCTGGCGCACGGTGTCTACGTCGTGCTGGCGCGCGCGCTGCGCCGCGGGCTGGCCTCTCCGCGCCGTGTGAAGCTGATGAACCGGACCTTCGGCGCGTGTTTCGCCGCGCTCGGCGTCAGCCTGATCGGCTGGCGCGGCCGGACGCAGTGAGCCGGGACGGCGCGATGTTCTCGCATGTCTTCGTCGGCGTCGCACGCCGCCCCGTCTTCTTCTTGGCTTTCCTTCCCTTTACAGAACGCCCAATGAAATCTGCGCTGAGATCGCTGGTGGCGATCACGAGTCTCCTGGCCTGCACGCTCGGTCACGCCGAGGAGATGCGCATCAACGACCTGACCATGGATTGGCTGGATGGCTACCGGCTGAAGTCCAACGGCTCGCCGATGTCACTCACGGGGCCGTCGGGCGAGGCGATGCTGGTGACGTTGATGGGCGGGCGCCCCGGCCTGTCGGAACAGGAGCGCCAGGCGCTGCGGGAGCGGGCGCGCGCGGGTGCCGAGAACGTGCTCATCGCTCAGGCCGAAAAGGCCGGCAAGGTCGTGTTGCCCCTCCAGCGCGACACGCTGCCCGACGGCACCACGCTGTCCTCCGTCGGTGTGGAGACCAGCAAGTTCCTCGCCAAGGGCTTCTTCCTCGAGTACCTGCTGGTGTCGCCCACCGGCCGCATGGCCTTCATCACCGTGGAGGGCAAGGGCGATGTCGCCGAGCAGCACGCCCGTGTGATCCCGCGATTCCAGACCGTCTCTTGGGGCGATCGCCCAGCGGCAGCTCCCACGCCATCGGTCTCGCCGGCGGCATCCCCCGTCATGCCATGACCCTCCAAACCCGCTTCCTCGACTACCTCCACCGCTACGAGTCCAAGGACCTCGACGGCATCGCCGCGATGCTGGCGCCGGACGTGGCCCTGCGCGACTGGAATCTCTCGGTGCGCGGCCGTGAGGCAGTGATCGCCGAGACGCGCAAGAACTTCGACTCGGCGAGCGCGCTGCGCATCGAGGTGCTCAGTCTCCTGGAGCGCGAGCGCTCCGTCGCCGGCGAGCTGCGCATCCTCGTCAATGGCGACATCGAGCTCTTCGTCGTCGACGTGCTCGACTTCGACGACGACGGCCGCATCACCGCGATCCGCGCCTACCTCGGCCGAGGCGACTGAGCTCGCCTCACTCGTCGGCGCCCAGCCGCACCACGAGCGCCGCGGCGCTCGCCACCGTGGCCAGGCCGGTCACGCCCAGCCAGCCCCAGTGCGACAGCAACACGCTGCCGAGCGCCGCGCCGGTCGCCATGCCGATGAACATGCCGGTGAACAGCAGGGCGTTGAGCCGGCTGCGCGCGGCCGGGTCCAGGCTGTAGACGATGGTCTGGTGCGCGACCAGCGCCGCCTGCACGCCGAAGTCGAAGACGATCGCGAGCACCACCAGCACGACGATCGCGGCGCTCCGGTCCAGCCAGGCCGTCACCGACATCGCCGCGAAGGACAGCGTCACCAGCAGCGCGCCCAGTCGCGTCACCACGCCCGGCCCGCGCTGATCGGCGATGCGACCGGCCAGCGGCGCGGCCAGCGCGCCCGCCGCGCCCGCCAGGCCGAAGGCGCCCGACACCGCGCTGCCCAGGCCGAAGCGCTCATGCAGCATCACCGCCAGCGTCGACCAGAAGGCGCTGAATGCCACCGCCAGCAAGGCCTGCGCGATGGCGGCCCGACGCAGCGTCGGCCACGCGCGCCACAAGCCGCCCAGCGAGCGCAACAGCGCCTCATACGTGGTGCGCATGGCCGGCGGGGACGCCGGCAACCAGCGCCAGCTCGCCAGCCCCGCCACCGTCAGCGCGAGCGCCGCCAGCGCGTAGACCCAGCGCCAGCCCAGCACGTCCGCGATCACGCCACTCATCACGCGCGACAACAGGATGCCCAGCAGCAGCCCTGTCATGACCTGGCCGACGATGCGGCCGCGATGCTCGGCGGGGCTCAGCGCGGCGGCCATCGGCACGACGTCCTGCGCCAGCGTGGCCGTCAGGCCCAGCAAGGCGCTCGCCACCAGGAAGGGCGCGAAGCCCGGTGCGAAACCGCTCATCAGCAGCGTGGCGATCAGCAGCACGAACTTGGTCAGGATCACGCGGCGTCGATCGAAGCGATCGCCCAGCGGCGTCAGCAGCAGGATGCCCGCCGCGTAGCCGAGCTGCGTGAGCATCGGCACCGCGCCGATGCCACCCGTGGAGGCGTGCAGGTCGGCCGCCAACGGCGCGAGGATCGGCTGGCTGTAGTACAGCGAGGCCGCGCCCAGTCCGGCCGACGCCGCGAGCAGCACGATCAGCGGTGTCGATGGCGTGGACGGCGTTGATGGGGGGGCGGCGGCCGCGCTGGCGCGGGGCTCGGCGGTGAGGGGCATCGAGGTCATGGCATCTCCCGAAGAGAGGAACAGGTTGGCTCGCATTCTTGGGAAACGGCGCTCGTGGCGGAACTGGGCCCGACCGCACAGCATTCATACGCACGGCGTATAAAGCGACCCATGAATGACATGCTCCGAGACAGCGGCCAGGACCGCCTCGCGCTGCTGCAGACCTTCCTCCGCGTCGCCGAGGCTGGCAGCTTCTCCGCCGCCGCGCTGCAGCTCGACACCACCCAGCCCACGGTGAGCCGCCGCGTGCAGCAGCTCGAATCGCTGCTAGGCGCGCGCTTGGTCGAGCGCTCCACGCGCGGCCTGCGCCTGACCGAGGAGGGCGAGCGTTGCGCCGCGCAGGCGCAGGAGCTGCTCGACGGCTGGTCGTCGCTGGCCGAGGAACTCGAGGGCGGCGAGGAGCTCTCGGGCACCTTGCGCCTGCGGGTGCCGCATGCGTTCGGCCAGAGCCAGTTGATCGAGCCGCTGGCGGCGTTTCTCACCAGGCATCCCCGCGTGTCGGTCGAGTGGATGCTGCAGGACCAGCTCCCTGACTTCAGCCGGGAGAACGTCGACTGCTCCCTGCTGGTCGGCGAGATCAGCCAGCCCAACCTGATCGCGACCCAACTGGCCGAGGTGCCGCGCGTGCTGGTCGCGGCGCCGGCCCTGGTGAGGAAGCTGCCCAAGGGCCTGGACAAGCGCCCGCCCGAAGAGATCGCCGCGCTGCTGGGCGCGATGCCATGGCTGGCGCTGCTGGCCTTCTATCGCGACGGGGTGGACCTGGAGGGCTTGACCGGGGAAGGGCGCATGCACATCGCGTTCCGGCCCCGCCTGGGCACGGACAGCCTGTTCGCGCTGATCGAGTCCGCGCGGCGCGGTCTGGGCCTGGCGCTGGTCTCGCAATGGGCGGTGATGGACGACATCGCCGATGGCCGCCTGGTGCGGCTGCTGCCGGCATGGTGCGCGGCGCCGCTGCCGATCTCGCTGGTGTATCCGTCGCGTCGCCTGCAGCCCGCGCGGCTGCGCGCCTTCCTGCAGGTCATGCGCGAGGTCATCCCGACGATGCGCGGCATGCGCGAGGTGCGGCGGAGATAAGCGTCAGCACGCCTACTGGTCCAAGTCGAAACGTGCGTTTCGCTCTCAAAAGAGGTCAGTGTTTCGGCGAACCGATCGGCATAGATTTCTCCCCTCGTTGTCTCCCTTGAAGAAAGTGAGGGTGCCCATGCAGATGAAGATGTTCCTCGCGCTGCAGCGCGCGGGGGGGCCAGAAAGTGATGCCCGCCAGGCCGCCGAGGCCGTTCACGAGGACATCCGGACCCGATTCAAGGAGGAAGCCATGACCAAGGCCGACTTCCATGAACTCAAGACGGATATCCGCAGCCTTCGTGACGAGGTCAAGACCGAGATGCGAGTCCTGCGTGAAGAGGTCAAGACCGAGGTTCGCGTGCTTTGCGGCGAGATCCAGCAGACGAGGAGCGACCTGACCGCCCTGGTGGAGCGCCGCGTCGGCGAGTCCCTCAGCTGGACAATGGCCGCTGTCGGCGGCGGCGTCGGCCTGCTCGGGATGCTGATGGCCTGGGCGAAGGTCGCGCCCTGATCTGTCCCAGCCCGCCCACGCCTCGTGCGCTGCCTCGTGGGCGCAGCGCACGAGGAGTGCTGATCAGCCCTTGGTCGCCGGCTTGGCGGAGGGCGCCGGCGCTGCAGGCTTCTTCGCCGCGGGCAGCGCCTTGCCGGTGCTGGACATGGTCATGTCCATGTCCATGCGCATCTTCTGGCCCGGCTGCGGTTCGAGGTCCATGCCCAGGCGCATCTTCATCGTGCTGCTCAGCAGCAGCCGATCCGCCAGGCGCATCGACATCTTGCCGCTGCCGGTGCCGGTCATCGCCGCGTTCACCGACGCGGAGGCCGGCGCAGAAGCGGGCGCGGAAGCCGGCTCTGCCGGCTCGGCGGCCGTGGCCTCGCTGGCGGCCGGCGTCGGCATCGCGAAGTTCATCTCCATGCGCACGCCGACGTCGAACAGCGCCACGCCTTGCTTGACCGACACCAGCGTGTACTTGGCCATCAGCTGACTCTTCGCGTCCGACGACGGCGCCATCGGGATCGCCAGTTCCAAGGGCATCTCAATCGATTCGCCGACCTTCAGCGTCACGTCGTTGAACTTGCGCACCCAGTCGAAGGTCTGGTTGAACAGCTTCTCCTGAGCTTCCTTGGAGAACACCTTCTCCTGTTCCGGCGTGCCGTTGGGAATGTGGGCTTCGATCGCATCGATGCGGTCATCGCGGATCGTCGCCTTGAGCGTGATGGGCGGCGAGGCCGGCAGCGGCTGCGTCTGCCCCTGCGCATTGCGCATCTCCGACACCAGCGTGGTCACCTGCGCCTCGAGCGGGTAGCTCCCGTCGGCCGTCTTCGCCGCCGTCTGCATCTGCTGGCGCATCACCGCGGTCATCGTCAGCGGCATCGTCTTCTGCACCTGCGCCGCGATCTCGCGCGCCTGGGCCGGGGCATCGGGTGGCAGCACCAGGGCCATCGTCATGCGCAGGGACATGGTCATGTCCATCTGCTGGCGCGACGACGGCAGCGGCACCATCATCAGGCGCACCGGCGTGCCCGCCTTGAGCGTGGCCGCGGGTGCGGTGGTCGTGGTGGCATTCGTCGCGGCGGCGGCCGGCGTCGTCTGGGCCACGCCCGATCCCGCGTGCAGCGACAACGCGAGCGCCACCGCGCAGGACAGCGCGGCGGGGCGCGCGGGCAGGCTGGCCATCATTCGAATCATTCTTCTACTCCCTCAAGGTCAATGGGGTCTCAGCCCCGATAGTTGTCCTGCATGCGGTAGCCGCGCGCGTAGAGCGCGAACAGCAGCGCCGCCACCAGCGCGAAGCCGGCGAAGAAGAACATCTGGAAGGCCGTCACGCTCGTGCCGGTGGACTGGATGTAGGCCGTCACCGTCGCGCCCTTGACGCTCGAGTTGGCCAGCAGCACCCACAGGTTGCCGATCGTCACCGACAGGTTCCAGAAGCTCGTGATCACGCCCTTCATCGCCAGCGGCGCCTGACTGTAGGCGAACTCCAGGCCGGTCGCCGACACCAGCACCTCGCCCAGCGTGAGCAGTGCGTAGGGCAGCACCTGCCAAGTGATGTCCACGGCGTGTCCGCCGTCGATCCACAGCTGCAGCCCGCCCACGACGATCCAGGCGATGCCCGCGAACGCGATGCCCGCGCCCATGCGGCGCAGCGCCGTGACCTTCAGGCCCATCCGGCTCAGCAGCGGGTACAGCACCAGGTTGTTGAACGGGATCAGGATCATGACCAGCGCCGGATTCAGCGCCTGCATCATCGAGGACTTGAACCACTCGGGCTTGGCCATCTGGTCGGCCTGCAGCACCCAGGTCGAGGCCTTCTGGTCGAACAGGGACCAGAACGGCGTGACGAGCGCGAACAGCACCAGCAGGCGCAGCACGGTGCGCACGCCCTCGACGGCTTCGTCCGGATGCACGGCGCGGGCGCGCTCCAGCTGCATCCACGCGCCGACGCCCCCGAAGCCCATCACCAGCACCAGCGCCGAGCAGAACGCGACCACGAAGCCCAGGTTGGGCGTGAGCGCCAGCGCGCCGATCGCCAGCAGCACGCCCAGCGCGGCGACCACGAGCCCGCCGCGGCCCTGACCGGGCGCGGCGCTCAGCAGCGCGGTGCGCACCACCTTCAGGAAGCCATGCGGATCGCGGTGCGAGGTGCCGGCCGGCACGTGCGTGTACTTGCGGCGGCCGCTCCAGAAGATGACGGTGGCCAGGAACATCAGCGCGCCGGGAATGCCGAAGGCGACGCTGGCGCCGAACTTGTCCAGGAAGATCGGCATCAGCAGCGACGCGAAGAACGAGCCGAAATTGATGATCCAGTAGAACGCGTCGAAGACCTTCTGCGCGAGGGTGCGGTTGCTCTTGTCGAACTGGTCGCCGATGAAGGAGCTCACGAGCGGCTTGATCCCGCCCGAGCCCAGCGCGATGAGGAACAGGCCGAAGTAGAAGCCGCGCAGGTTGTTCTCGAAGATCGCGAGGCAGGCGTGGCCGGCGCAGTAGACCAGGCTGAGCCAGAGGATGGTGTTGTACTTGCCGAAGAAGCGGTCCGACAGCCAGCCGCCGAGCAGCGGGAAGAAGTAGACGCCGATGACGAAGGTGTGGAAGACCTCCTTGGCCTCGCCCTTGCGCAGCGGTTCCGGGATGGCCAGCAGCAGGCTGGTCATCAGGAAGACCGTGAGGATGTTGCGCATCCCGTAGAAGCTGAAGCGCTCGCAGGCCTCATTGCCGATGATGTACGGGATCTGGCGCGGCATCTTGGGCGCGGTCTGCGCCGCGTTGCCGGCCGCGCCGCTGGAGGCGGCGATGGTGGACGTGTTCACGGGACTGTCTCCGTCGGGTCGGGCGCTCGTGACGCCCCAAAGGAAAGCCGCCGGGCGGTGGCTCGGCGGCTAGAGGGGATCCAAGGAATTACTCCCCTGATCTGATGGTTGCTGCGGCTTCGAGTTGGGATGCCCCGCTAGGCGCAAACCGCAGCCATAGCAGCGCTATGGCGAGGATTTGCAACAACGTGGGGCGCCCAAATCGGAGCTGCAGCGGCCGTCAGGCTTCGAAGGGAAGCTTGAACTGGCTCAGATCCTTGCGGGTCTCGACCAGCACCAGCGGGCCTTCGTCGACGACGACCACCGGCGCGGGCTCGCGGCCCAGCGGCGCGGCGGCCGGTTCGGCGGCGATCGCGGCCTGCGCGGCGGCGATCTTGTCGGCATCGCTGTTGACCCAGACCAGGCCGGCGCCGTCGGCGACAGCGCTCAGCTCAGCCATCGGCAGCTCGAAGCGCGGCACGGCCGGCGCGGCCACCGGAGCAGCTGCCACCGGAGCCGGCGCGGCGACCGGTGCCGGGGCCACGGGTTGCACCGGCGCCTGCTTGGGCTCATCGCCCAGGGCCAGCTGCTGAGGTGCGGCACCCGCGTCCAGCACGACGGCGTCCAGCGCGGCCACGCCCGGCGAGACGGTTTCGCCTTCAGCGATCAGGCCGGCGCCTTCGCCGCCTTCAGCCGGAGCGCCTTCGCCTTCCCGACGGTCACGGCGATAGCGATCGCGGCCGCGGCCACGACGGCGGCCTTCGCCGCGCGCTTCGCCCTCTGCGCCTTCGGCGCCTTCGACGCCTTCAGCGCCGGCTTCGCCCTCGACTACCGGAGCGGCAGCCGATTCGGCGCCATCCGAGAACGAGGTCTCACCCTGCGGGGCCTGGCCTTCGACCAGCGAGCCCTCGACCTGCTCGGCGCCCTCGGCACCGCGCTCACCGCGGTTGCCACGACGACGGCGGCGACGGCCTTGACGCTCCTCACCCGATTCACCGGCCGGCGCATCCATCGGCGCGTCCAGCGGTTGCGTGTCGGCGAAGGCGATCGGCGACTCGGTGTTGGCGGCTTCGGTGCCGGCCAGCGGCGCGAGTTCCTGCGTCACGTCAGCCGGGCGCTCCTCGCGACGGCGGCGGCCTTCACCGCGTTCGCCCCGATCACCGCGTTCGCCACGTTCCTGGCGCTCGCCGCGCTCCGCGCGTTCACCGCGCTCGCCACGGTCCTGGCGCGGCGCGCCATCGACCAGTTGCTCCGGCTTGTCCCCACGCTCGCCGCGACGGTTGCGGTCACCGCCGCGCTCGCCACGTTCCGAGCGCTCACCGCGCTCGGCGCGATCGCCACGCTCGCCGCGTTCCGGACGCTCGCCGCGGCCTTCCTGCTGCGGCTTGCCTTCGCCGCGCGGCTTGCCGTCGCGGGCCTTCTGCTCCCCACGATCGCCACGGTCACCGCGTTCGGCGCGCTCACCACGCTCGCCGCGTTCGCCACGGCGGTTGCGATCGCCGCCACGGCCGTTGCGATCGCGCTCGCCGCGGCCACGTTCACCGCGCTCGCTGCGTTCCTTCTTGACCGGCTCAGCCGCCTTGGCGGCCGGTTCCGGCGCCGGTGCGGGAGCACCGCCGAACAGGCGCTTGAGCATGCCGAAGAAGCCACCGCCGGCCGCGACCGGCGCCGGAGCGGCGACGGGC
>JBCNOF010000005.1:0-43722 GCA_039594005.1 Roseateles sp. | reverse complement strand
CGGGCCGAGCTCAACGCGCAGGGCCTGACGCCGTCGCAACGGGCGCGCCAGGCCAACCGCATCGAGCAACTGCTGTTTGGCGACGGCGCGACCGTTCCCGCTTCTGAAGCGGCGCCGTCCGTCGATGAGACGGTGACGGCGGAGCGCGTGGCCGCCTGGACCTGGACATCGCCATGACCGTCACCGTGCTGCCGACATCTCGGCCGCTGGATCCGCCCTTGCGCGCCGAGCGCGAGTTGTCGTTGTCCGAAGCCGCGGCGCCGCCAGAACTGGCTGTGATCCCGCCATGGAAGCGCGCGCTCGATTCCAGTGCGTGGCGCCAGGCGGCGCTGCTCGCGCTGCTGGCCGGGCTGTGGGAATTCGCCGCGCGTCTTGCCGACAACGATCTGCTGTTCCCGACCTTCACCGCGGCGACCCGGGCGCTGTGGGAGGGTCTGGCCGACGGCGAGTTGCTCGTGCGTGCGGGGATCTCGCTCAAGCTGCTGCTGCAGGGATATGCGCTGGGCGTGGTGCTCGCGCTGGCGCTGACGGCGTTGGCGACCTCGTCGCGCTGGGGGCGGGATCTGCTGTCCAGCCTGACGGCGATGTTCAATCCGCTGCCCGCGATCGCGCTGCTGCCCCTGGCGCTGTTGTGGTTCGGGCTGGGCTCGGGCAGCCTGATCTTCGTGTTGGTGCATGCGGTGCTGTGGCCGCTGGCGCTGGCGGCCTCGGCGGGCTTCGCGTCGGTGCCGGAGACGCTGCGCATGGCGGGGCGGAACTACGGCTTGAAGGGGCCGGCGTATGTCGGTCAGATCCTGCTGCCGGCGGCGCTGCCATCGATCCTGTCGGGCTTGCGTGTGGGCTGGGCCTTTGCGTGGCGGACGCTGATCGCGGCCGAGCTCTTCTTTGGAGCGTCCTCAGGCCAGGGCGGGCTGGGTTGGTACATCTTCCAGAACCGCAACGAGCTGCAGACCGATCGGGTCTTCGCGGGTCTGGCGCTGGTGATCCTGATCGGCTGGCTGGTCGAGCGTCTGGTGTTCAGCACCGTCGAGCAGGCCACGGTGAAGCGGTGGGGGATGCAGCGGTGATTGAACCGACGGATCCCTGTCCAGCTTCTTGGCGGCGTCTCCTCGTAGGCAATGTCGAGCCGGCGGGCGAGCGCGGCGAGGCGCTTGTCGGTGGCCCAAAGTCGGGTTCCCGGTGTCTTCAGCGCTGACGCGAGCAGTCCTATATCGACCAGCCCGCAGCCCTTTCCATAGATCTCTTTCTGTTCGATCAAGTCGATCACTTCCTCGATGCTCACGGGGGCGCTGTGATTCAGGTTCTCAACCCTGATCAACGCGTTGGAGCGAGGGTTCGGCAAGCTCCCACATCGCAGCTCTCCCATGACGAGAGGGTGCGCGAGCGCGACGCCCCTCCGCAGTAGATGGAGTAGTGCGTCATTGCCGTGGCGGAAGTGGCCGATCCAGACAGAGGTATCCACAAGAACCTTCATGTCTACAAGTCCGAAGGATCGTCGGGATCCTGACGACGACGAGGAATATCGGGAAGATCGGGCGCAATTCCGCCCATCTCGCAAAGCGCGGCCTGTGCTTGATATGCGATGAACGTGCGCAAGACGACGTTGAAGAAATTCTTCCGGTCCAACGGTTGATCCGCGACGGCCAATGCGCGTCGGTAGAGCGCTCGATCGATCATGCGGGCGCCCCCGCAAGTTCGGCAAACGCGCAACGGCGCTGAATGTCTTGCAGGTCGGGCGCGCGGCCGCCGAGATCGGCCAATCGGTGCCCCGCTTGAATGGCGATGTAGGTCTTCATCGCGAGCGTCACCATCTCTTCGGGACTCATTGGCGAGTCGGAGAGTTGGAGCGCTCGATGGTAGAGGGTCAGGTCAAGCATGATCGTCCGTTCACTCATTCGATTTCGGAGCCGCAAGCTTGATCTCATCGCCCTCTACCGTCACTGACTGGTTCTTGCTCTCCTGCTCAGGGAGCTCACTGAGTTCCGTAGTCCGCCTCGCATGAATGCGTGGAAGCGGGCTGTCCACGATGATCGCGTGACCGCACGCATGGCAACACCTGGCCCTCGCGGCCCACTGCGCCGCTCCACAACCTGCGCGATCCGCGACAGGCCGAAGCACAGCACGAAGTAGCACCCGGCCAGCGTCCCGTACACCGCCACCGGCTGCACCAGCACCTGCGCGTTGACCTGCCCGGCGATGAACGACAGTTCCGACAACCCGATGATCGTGCCGATGGACGTCTCCTTGATCGTCGACGCGAATTGATTCACCAGCGACGGCAGCATGTGCCGCAGCGCCTGCGGCAGCAGCACCAGGCGCAAGGACTGGCCCCGCGTCATGCCCAGCGCCTGGGCCGCCAGCCCTTGACCCGGCGGCAGGGACTGCAGCCCCGCCCGGACGATCTCCGCGAGGTAGGCCGCGTCGAAGATCACCAGCGCCATGAGCATCGTGTTGAACTGATCGGTCTTGTGCCCGGTCACCGCCGGCAGGAAGAAGTAGGCCCAGAACACGACCATCAGCAAGGGCGTGCCGCGCACGACATAGACCAGCGCCGTCACCGGCCGCCGCAGCCAGGCGCGGGCGCTGACCCGCGCCACGCCCAGCGCGATGCCCAATGGCAGCGCCAGCAGCAGGCCCAGCGCCGCGAGCAGCACCGTCAGCGCCAGCCCGCCCAGTGGGCCGTTCGGGTACTGCCCGATCAGCACGTACAGCCAGTAGGTGTCGATCATCTCGGCGATGGACATGGCGATGCCGCTCCTGCTCTCAATGCGCGGCCGGTCGCGCGGGGAAACGGTGCTGGTACAGCACGCCCAGCGCGGTGATCAGCAGCGACACGCCCAGATAGGTCGCCGTTGCGAGCGCGAAGGTCTCGAAGCCTCGGAAGCTCGCGGATTCCACCCGCTGCGCCTGGTACATCAGCTCCGCCGCGCCGACCACCGTCGCGATGCTCGTGTTCTTCCACAGGTTGAGCGTCTGCGAGATCAGCGGCGGCACCGTCGCGCGCAGCGCCTGCGGCAGCACGACCCAGCGCAGCGACGCGCCGAATCCCAGGCCCAGCGCGCGTGACGCCTCCCACTGCCCGGGCGGCACCGAGCGCAGTCCCGAGCGGATGTCCTCGGCCATGTAGGCGGCGGTGTAGACCACCAGCGCGGCCAGCGCCGCCGCGGCCTCGACGTTGCTCGCGTAGAGCCGGGCCTTGAGCCCGTCGGGCAGCAGCTCCGGCACCGCGAAATACCAGAACAGCATGTGCGCCAGCAGCGGCACGTTGCGCACGGCCTCGATGAAGGCGGTGGCCAGCCACCGCAGCGGCACGAACGGCCCGAACGGCGCGAGCCGCGCGAGCGCGACGACCATCGCCAGCGGCAATGCGAGCACCAGCGCCATCGCGGTCAGCGTCAGCGACATCCGCACGCCGGCGGCGAGCCAATCGAGGAACTGCCCATGCAGCAGCGGCGTGAGATCGAGTTCGGGCATGACATCGGCGTCCTGAAAAAACATCGCCCCGGCCGAAGCCGGGGCGTGCTCGCATCGGATGACAAGGTGATCAGTTCATCTGGGTCGTGTTCATCCCTCCACTTGGTCGCTGTCGATCTTGAAGCTGCGCGTCTGGAACTTCAGCCGCGTCGCCGGTCCGTACCACTTGTTGAAGAGCTGTGCCGCCGTGCCGTTGGCCTCAAGCTCGCGCAAGGCGCCGTCGACCTGCGCCTTGAGCTTGGTCTCGCCCTTGCGCAGGCCCAGCGCGAGCGGCTCGACGCTCAGGTTGGCCGGCAGGATCTCGTACTGCGCCGCCGCCGGGCCGAGCTTGGCGAACTGGTCCAGCAGCGAGACCTCATCGTTGACGAAGCCCACGCCCTTGCCCTGCTGCAGCGCCTGGAAGGCTTGCGGGCCGGTGTCGAAGGTGACGACCTCGATGCTGGGCACGGCCTTGCGCACGTTGGGCTCCTGCGTGCCGCCCTTGACCGTCACGACCTTCTTGCCGGCGAGCTGGTTCAGCGCGGTGATGCCGCTGTCCTTCTTGACCAGCACCTTCTGGCCGGTGACGAAGGTGGTGAGCGAGAAGTCGATCACCGCCTCGCGCTCCTTGTTGTGCGTGAGGCTCGCGGCGAGCAGGTCCACGTGGCCTTGCTGGAGCTCGGGAATGCGCGCGGCCACCGCGAGCTGCTTGAGCTTGAGCTTCACGCCGAGCTTCTGGGCCACGGCCTTGGCCAGGTCCACCTCGTAGCCGACGATCTCCCGCGTCTTCGGATCGACGAAGCTGTTGGGCTCGTCGGTGCCGAGCACGCCCACGACGAGCTCGCCCTTCTTGCGGATGTCGTCCAGCTGGT
This sequence comes from Roseateles sp., assembly GCA_039594005.1. GTDB lineage: Bacteria > Pseudomonadota > Gammaproteobacteria > Burkholderiales > Burkholderiaceae_C > Roseateles. The sequence continues at coordinate 39,397 of JBCNOF010000005.1, read as the reverse complement.
CCGCGTGGGCCAGGCCCATCATGGCGGCGGAGGTGGCGATCACGAGCAGCGCGCGGCGGGTCACGGTGAGGGTCATGGCGTCGGGCTCCGGGTGGGAGCGGTGGTTCTCGATGGACGCCAGCTTAGGAAACCGCCGCCTGGCGACGAACGAAGCGATGGGCATATCCAAGTGCGGATTTCGCGCGGCCGCGCACGTCCCCGATGCCGACGCGGTCTCGCGCTTGCGGCATGCTCCGGCGCATGAGCCTGCTCCACGACCACGTGCCCGTCATCGACCTGACCGGCCTGCCCGACCCGGCCTCGGCCGAGCCACCCTCGAGCGCCGGCCGCCTCGCGGCGGCGCGCATCGGCGAGGCCTGCCGCGCGCATGGCTTCTTCTACGTGAGCCACCACGGCATCGACGCGGCCCTGATCGCGCGGCTGGACCGACTCGCGCGGGCGTTCTTCGCGCTGCCCGAGGCGGACAAGCTGCGATGGCCGATGCGCGACGGCGGGCGCGCGTGGCGCGGCTACTTCCAGACCGGCGGCGAATTGACCTCCGGCCGACCCGATTGGAAAGAGGGTCTGTACCTTGGCACCGAACTTCCCTCGGACGATCCGCGCGTGCGCGCCGGCACGCGGCTGCACGGCGCCAATCTGTGGCCCGACGTGCCCGGCCTGCGCGAGACGGTGCTCAGCTATCTCGACGCGGCGACGGCGGTGGGCCAGCGCGTGCTGGGCGGCATCGCGCTCAGCCTGGACCTGCCGGCCGACTATTTCCGCAGCCGCTGGACCGCCGATCCGCTGGTGCTGCTGCGCCTGTTCAACTATCCGGCCGTGGCGCCAGACATCGACGACATGCAGGCGCCCTGGGGCGTGGGCGAGCACACCGACTACGGCCTGCTCACGCTGCTGTACCAGGACGACAGCGGCGGGCTCGAGGTCCGCACGCGTCGCGGCTGGATCGAGGCGCCGCCGCTGCCCGGCACGCTGGTCTGCAACATCGGGGACATGCTGGACCGCATGACCGCCGGGCTCTACCGCAGCACGCCGCATCGGGTGAGGCTCAACCGGGGCGCGCGCGACCGCCTGTCGATCCCGCTGTTCCTCGATCCCGCATTCGACAGCCGCGTCTCGCCGATCGCCGGACTGCCGGCCGCCGAGGACGACAGCGCCTCGCGTTGGGATGCGAGCAACGTCCATGTGTTCGCCGGCACCTATAGGGAGTACATGATGGGCAAGGTCGGCAAGGTCGGCAAGGTCTTCCCCGAGCTGGGCGCGACGGTGCTGCCGTGACCGTCCCGGTACGGCGCCGGGGTCGTTACGTTCGGCCATGGCCGCTCATGCGTTCCGCGGATAAGCTGCTGCGACAACCGCGCTTGGAGCGACCGGCTCCCGGCCCTTAGGCTGCGCGGTTTGCCCGCGTCCGGCGTGACCCTCGCCGGACGCGACGCCCGACCCATCCCACCAGGATCACAAGGAGCGCGCATGACCGCCACGGAGACGACTGCTTCCCCTCACCGCTGGATCGCCGCGAGCGGCCCGATCGCCCCGCCGTGCTGGACCTGATCGGCAACACGCCGCTGGTCCCCGTCCACCGGCTCGACACCGGCCCCTGCCAGCTCTTCCTCAAGCTGGAATCCCAGAACCCCGGCGGCTCGATCAAGGACCGCATCGGCCTGTCGATGATCGAGGCCGCCGAGCGCGACGGCCTGCTGCCGCCCGGCGGCACCGTCGTCGAGGCCACGGCCGGCAACACCGGGCTGGGGCTGGCGCTGGTCGCGCGCGCCAAGGGCTATCGCGTCGCGCTGGTCGTGCCCGACAAGATGTCCGCCGAGAAGGTGCTGCAGCTCAAGGCGCTCGGCGCGGAAGTGCACATCACGCGCTCCGACGTCGGCAAGGGCCACCCCGACTACTACCAGGACCGCGCCGCCCGGCTGGTGCAGGACATCCCCGGCGCCTGGTACGCCGACCAGTTCAACAACCCCAACAACCCGCTCGCCCACGAGACCACCACCGGGCCCGAGATCTGGCAGCAGATCGGACACCGCATCGACGCGCTGGTCTGCGGCGTGGGCTCGGGCGGCACGATCACCGGGCTGTCGCGCTTCTTCGCCAAGGTGCGTCCGGGCCTGGACGTGGTGCTGGCCGACCCGGCCGGATCCATCCTCAAGGACTTCGTCGAGAAGGGCAGCTTCGGCGACGCCGGCTCCTGGGCCGTCGAGGGCATCGGCGAGGACTTCGTGCCCCCGATCGCCGACCTCAGCGGCGTGCGTCACGCCTACTCGATCACCGACGAGGAAAGCTTCGCCACCGCGCGCGACCTCTACCGTGCCGAAGGCATCCTCGCGGGCTCGTCCACCGGCACGCTGCTGGCCGCGGCGCTGAAGTACTGCCGCGCGCAGACCACGCCCAAGCGCGTCGTCACGCTGGTGTGCGACACCGGCACGCGGTATCTGTCCAAGGTGTACAACGACCCGTGGATGTTCGACCAGGGCCTGCTCAAGCGCGCCACCAAGGGCGACCTGCGCGACCTGATCGCGCGGTTGCCCGAGGACGGCGCCGTCGTCAGCGTCAGCCCCGAGGACACGCTGGCCACCGCCTTCTCGCGCATGCGCCAGGCGGAGGTCTCCCAGCTGCCGGTGCTCAAGGAAGGCAAGCTGGTGGGGCTGCTGGACGAGTCCGACCTGCTCGCGCAGATGCACATGGACGCGCGCCACTTCAAGGACAGCGTGGACAGCGCGATGAGTCATGATGTGCAGACCCTGCCTCCGGGCGCGCCGCTGTCCGACCTGATCGCGCAGCTGCGCAAGGGCCTGGTGGCCGTGATCGCCGACGATCGCGGCTTCCACGGCCTCGTCACCCGATTCGACCTGTTGAACCACCTGCGAAAGGGCTTGTCATGAGCCACGCCTCCGACAACGACAAGAACCATCCCGCCGACGCCGACCTGCGCTTCGATACCCGCGCGATCCACGGCGGCCAGCACCCCGACCCGCTGACCGGCGCGGTGATGCCGCCGATCTACGCGACGTCGACTTACCGCCAGCAGAGCCCCGGCGTGCACCAGGGCTACGAGTACGGCCGCACGCACAACCCGACGCGTCAGGCCTATGAGCGCGCGATCGCCAGCCTCGAGGGCGGCGTGCAGGGCTACGCCTTCTCGTCGGGACTCGCGGCGATGGCCACGGTGCTCGACACGCTGGACGCCGGCGCGCACATCGTCGCCGGCGACGACCTCTACGGCGGCAGCTACCGGCTGTTCGAGCGCGTGCGCAAGCGCAGCGCCGGCTTGCAGGTCACCTACGTCGACAGCAGCGATCCGGAGAAGGTCCGCGCCGCGCTGCGGCCCGAGACGAAGATGATCTGGATCGAGACGCCGAGCAACCCGCTCCTGAAGCTCACCGACCTGGCCGCGGTGGCGAAGATCGCCCGCGCGCATGGCGCGCTCGCCATCGCCGACAACACCTTCGCCAGTCCCTGGGCGCAACGCCCGCTGGAGCTGGGCTTCGACGCGGTGATGCATTCGGCGACCAAGTACCTCAACGGACACAGCGATGTGATCTCCGGCGTGGTCGTCGTCGGCGGCGAGCAACGCCAGGCCGCGCTGCGCGAGCAGCTCGAGTTCCTGCACAACGCGGTGGGGTCGATCGCCGGTCCCTTCGACAGCTTCCTCGCGCTGCGCGGGCTGAAGACGCTGGCGCTGCGCATGGCGCGCCACAACGAGAGCGCGCTCGAACTCGCCCGCTGGCTGGAGGCTCAGCCCAAGGTGCGTCGCGTGCATTACCCGGGCCTGGAGAGCCATCCGCAGCAGGCCCTGGCGCGGCAGCAGATGCGTGGCGGCGGCGGGATGATCAGCGTGCAGCTGGACACCGACCTGGCCGGCGCCCGTCGCTTCCTGGAGCGCGTGCGGATCTTCTCGCTCGCCGAGAGCCTGGGAGGCGTGGAGAGCCTGATCTCGCTGCCCGCGCTCATGACGCACGCGTCCATCCCGGTCGAGACCCGCGCGCGGCTCGGCATCACCGATTCGCTGGTGCGGATCTCCGCCGGCATCGAGGACATCGAGGACTTGCGCGACGACTTGAAGGCCGGTCTGGCCGCGATCTGACGCTCGTCGGAACCGCTTGAACGAACGCGCCGGGGCCGGGAGGCCACCGGCGCGTTCTGCTTTTTCGAACCGCTTTCCGCACAAGAAACGAAGCAACGCGTTAAGAATGCGTGAAGATGTGCACTTCAACCGCGCGTCGAACTGAACCGGGAGGGGCTCCGACTCCACCCGGCCGCTTCGATGCGACTGTCGGAAAAACCTTCGTTAGAACGTTCTTAACTTCCGTTTAAGCGAAGCGCTTCTATCATTCGGGTTCGTTTCTTTCGGAGGCCTTGCCATGTCCGCCCTCAACTATCGCCATCTGCATTACTTCTGGGTCGTCGCCAAGGAGGGCGGCTTCGCCCGGGCGGCCGACCGGTTGGGCATGGCCGTGCAGACCATCAGCGCGCAGGTGCGCGAGCTCGAGCGCTCGCTGGGCCACCAGCTGCTCAAGCCCGAGGGCCGCGGCCTGGTGCTGACCGAGGCCGGCCAGGCCGCCTTCGCCCGCGCCGAGGAGATCTTCCAGATTGGCCAGGTCGTGCCGCATGAGGTCCACGAGGCCGCCACCCAGCGCGTGCAGCGCCTGTCGGTGGGCCTGTCGGACGGACTCTCCAAGCTGGCCGCGCACGCGCTGCTGGCGCCGGTGCTGGACACGCCCCAACTGCGCCTGGTCTGCCACGAGGGCGAGGTGGACCAGCTCATCGGCGAACTGGCGCTCCATCACCTGGACCTGGTGCTCACCGACCAGCCGGCGCCGGTGAATCCGACGCTGCGCATCACCAGCCAGCTGCTGGCCAGCACGTCGGTGGACTGGTACGGCCCGGCGGAACTCGTCGAGCGCGCGCGCCGCGCCCCGAACAAGGGCTTCCCGTACGTCCTCGAGACGCTGCCCGTGCTGCTGCCCACGCGGCACGCCTCGTTGCGCGCGAGCCTGGAGCGCTGGTTCGAGCAGCACCACATCCGCCCGCAGATCGTCGGCGAGTTCGAGGACAGCGCGCTGATGAGCGTCTTCGCCGCCCGCGGCCTGGGCGTGTTCCCGGCCAGCCGACTGGGCGCGGACGACCTCTCGATGATGGCCGGCCTGCACCTGCTGGGCCAGACCGAAGTCGTCGAGGACGTGCACGCGATCTACTCGCGCCGGGGCCAGAACCACCCGCTGGTCGCCAAGCTGCTGCAGCGTCGAGGCATGCCGATGCAGATGGCGGACGTGGACAGCGAATCGGAAATTGCTTCAGCAGAGTGAGGAAGATGCAGGTTTCTTCGATGTTGTGACGGCGTTAAGGTCCGCACCTCGTGCGCGCGCGAGCGCGCTTCCCGTCCAACGGCTCACTCGGATCCAGGAGAACCAGTCATGAGCGACTACCAACGACATCCGGCGTCCCCCTCGGCCTGGACGCCCGCCACCGGTCACGGCGGCGATTCGGTCTTCACCCAGCGCGCCGACGTGGCGCGCGTGCTGCGCAACACCTACGCGCTGCTGTCGATGACGCTGCTGTTCAGCGGCGCCGTCGCGGCGGCGGCGGTCGCGTACCGGCTGCCCGCGCCGGGCATGATCCTCACGCTGATCGGTTACTTCGGCCTGCTGTTCGCCATCCACAAGACGCAGAACAGCGCCGCCTCGGTGCCGCTCGTGTTCGCGCTGACGGGCTTCATGGGCTACACGCTGGGCCCCTTGCTCAGCGCCATCCTGACGCTGCCCGGCGGCGGCAACACGATCGCGCTGGCGCTGGGCACCACCGGTGCGACTTTCCTGGTGCTGTCGGCCTACGTGCTGGCGACCAAGAAGGACTTCAGCTTCATGGGCGGCTTCCTGTTCGCCGGCATGATCATCGCGATCCTGGCGTCGCTGGCCAACCTGTTCTTCCAGTTGCCGATGCTGGCGATGGTGGTGTCGGGCGTCGTGGCGCTGCTGTCGGTGGGCATGATCCTGTTCCACACGAGCATGATCGTGAACGGCGGCGAGCGGAACTACGTGATGGCCACGGTCAGCCTGTTCGTCTCGCTGTTCAACCTGTTCACCAGCCTGTTGAGCATCTTCGGCTTCGCTGGCTCGAGCGACGACTGACGCCGCGATGAAGACCTTCCTCTGGTCCGTGACCGGGCTGCTCGCGCTGATCTGGAGCGGGTTGGCCTGGGCCACGGCGGGGCTGGTGCGCTGGACGGTGGAGGCCCTCTCCACCGCCCGCGCGGCCGAACTGGGCAAGACCGCGGTCGAGTTCAAGTTCCCCGCCTGGACCGAACCCTTCCTCGACACCGGCCTGCTGGAGGCCGCGCAGGCCCTTGTGCAGTGGCTGCTGGAGATGGCCGGCACGGGCGCGCCGATGGCGGGCGCCGCGATCGGCTGGCTGGTGCCGCTGGTGTGGATCGGCTGGGCCTTCGGCCTCACGGTGCTGATCGTGATCGCGCTGGTGCTGAACTACCTGATCAAGACCCTGCCCAGCGCGGGCACGCCGGCGGCGCTCGCGCGCTGATCGGCCCTCCCGTCAGCCCCCGCAGGGCTGCACGATGCCGTCGCCGTGAGGCGCGGCGCGGAACTCGGGCAGCTGCTCGACCTCGGTCGCATAGGCGATCAGCGTCGGCAGCTGCTCCGTCGGCGGCAGCAGCTCCGGCGTCAGTTCCCGCGCGAATTCCCACATCACCCCGATCGTCACGCCCGCCAGGCCGATCGCGTCCCGCTCGGCCGAGAGGGGCGCCTTGCGCATTTCCGCCTCCAGCTCGATCAGCGCCGCGCGCAGCTGGCCGCCGACGCGGTCCAGCCACGGCGCGTGCTGCTTGTCGTCGGGGCGCAGCTGCTGCTCGTAGACGGCCTGCACGCTCTTGTCGGTGGCGGCCAGGGCCAGCCCCGTCAGGCGCAGCGCGCGCTTGAGCGCCGGATCGCTGGGCGGCAGCAGCGCGCGTCCGGGCGACAGCGACTGCGCGTACTGCAGGATCAGCGTCGAATCCATCAGCACCGTGCCGTCGTCGCAGACCAAGGTCGGCGCCTTGACGACCGGATTGATGCGGCTGAACTCGTCGAAGGTTCGGAATACCGACAGCGAGCGGTGCTCGAAACGCAGTCCGAGCAGCAGCATCGCGATCGCCGAGCGGCGGACGTAGGGAGAGTCGAGCATGCCGATGAGCTGCATGGCGTTTCCTTGGGGTCTTCTTGTCGTGGGGAGGCGGTGGGACGATCAGGCGCCGGGCGGCAGCGCGACGTCGAAGCGGTAGAGGCAGCACTCGTCGCCGTGCAGCGAGCGCACCTCGCGGACGATCTCGCCGGCGGCACGGCCGCGGATCACGCCGGGCCAGAACTGCACGGCCGGCGTGTTGGCCATCAGGTGGTAGACCTCCCAGCGGCCGGGGAAACGCGCCAGCACCTCACCCGCCGCGCGGGCGGCCAGGCCGTGGCCGCGGTAACCGCGCGCCAGGAAGAAGTAGCCCATGTTGTGGTCGGCCTCGGGATCCTCGCAGTCGCCGTCGACCACGGCGAAACCGGCCAGCTCGTCGCCCACCGAGATCAGGAACGGATGCACGTCCGGTTGCGCCCAGTACGGCGCCTTGGGGCGCAGCAGGTAACGGCCCTCGGGCGCGAACGGGACCGGGGTCCATTCGCTGAGGTCGTAGTTGTAGAACTGCATGAGGTTCTCGATCCGCGGCAGGTCGTCGGGTGCGGCGCGCTCGATCCGCAGCGCCGGGGTGTCGGGCAGCGGGACCGGGATCGATTCGGTGAAGTCGGCGGGTTGTGTCTCCATGGCGGCTCTTCGGCTCTCGTTGGGGGTCTCGGTCCCGGGATCGGGCGGGGTGCGCCGGCCGCGGGGTCAGCGCGGCGGCGGGAAGTCGTCGTCGAAGGGATATCGCACGCCGGCCAGCGCGCGGATGCGGTCCATCCAGCCCAGCACGGCCAGCGTCTCCGCGTGTGGGACGACCGGGCTCTCGATCTCGCCGGCGCGCACGCAGCGCATCGTCTCGCGGATCTCGCCCTCAAAGCCGTTGATCTCGAAGGGGCGCTCGATGGTCTCGGCGTGGCCGCGCGCCGGCAGCCACTGGACGCGGATCGCTTCCCAGAAGGTCTCGGGCAGCACGATGGCGCCGGCATCGCCCAGGATGTGCATCGTGTTGGGCGCGAAGGTGTCCACGGCGCACTGGAACTGCGACACCAGCCCGTCGCCGAAGTCCAGCGTCACCGCCAGCCCCGCATCGACGCCGGTCGACGCGAGCCGCGCCTTCACGGCCAGGTCCACCAGCGGCGGCACCTCGCCCAGCGCGTGCTGCAGGACCCAGCGGGTGGCGGTCAGGTTGTAGATGCCGACATCCAGCAGCGCGCCGCCGGCCAGTGCCGGATTGAAGATGCGGCTGTCCGGGTCGAACGGCGCCGGGAAACAGAAGCTGGACTGCATGCCGCGCAGCGCGCCCAGGCGGCCGTCGCGCAGCCAGGCGGCGAGGTCCTGGTAGGCAGGCAGGAAACGCGTCCACACCGCTTCCATGAGGAAGGCGCGGTGCTGGCGCGAGGCCTCGACCAGGCGACGCCCCATCTCCTGGTTGGGCACCAGCGACTTCTCGCACAGCACGGCCTTGCCAGCCCGCAGCGCGGCCAGCACGTACTCGAAATGCTGGCCATGCGGCGTGGCGACGTAGACGCCATCGACGGCCGGATCGTTCATGACCGCGGCCGGATCGGTGTGCGCGAGCACGGCGGGCTCGCCGGGCCGCGACCAGCGATCAGCGAACTGCTGCGTGCGATGGGCGTCGCGGCCGCAGACCGCGTGCAGGCGGCCGCCCTCGAGTCGGGCGACGGCGTCGGCGAAGCGGTGCGCGATGGCGCCGGGGCCGATCAGGGCCCAGTGGAAGCTGCGGTCGGACATGGCGGCCATGCTAAACGCCCGGGTGGATGGGCGGCGACGGGGCGATCGATGCGGCCCTCAGGGTTGTCCCGGAGCGGGTTCGCCGCAGGGGCGGACGGCGCCCGTGGCCTTCGGATTCGGCGGCCGCATCGGCTAAGGTGACGGCCTCGCACAACCTGCCAGCGCCCGCCAACAGCCGGGCCCCGTCTCTCATGACTCCCAAGAATCCCATGAGGATCCGTCTCGTCCTGGCCGCTACCGTGGCGCTTTCCGCGAACCTCGCGACCTCCTCGACCGTCCTGGCGCAGACCGCCGCGCCCTCGGCCCAGGCCACGCCGGCCGCCGATGCCGTCAACCTGCTGCTGGCGCCGAGCACGCTGCCGCTGCAGTACCCGCCCTTCGACAAGATCCGCGACGCCGACATCGGTCCCGCGATCGACCAGGGCATGACCGAGCACCTTGCCGAGGTGGCCGCCATCGCCGGCAATCCCGCGGCGCCGACCTTCGACAACACCATCGTCGCGCTGGAGCGCAGCGGCCGCACGCTGGGCCGCGCGACCACGCTGCTGATGAGCCTGACCGGCGCGGACGCCAATCCCGCACGCCTGAAGCTGCAGGCCGATTACGCGACGAAGCTGGCGGCGCACCGCGACGCGATCCAGCTGAACCCGGTGCTGTTCGCGCGCATCGAGACGCTGTACCAGCGCCGTGCGTCGCTGGGCCTGGGCGCGCAGGAGCAGCGCCTGGTCGAGCGCCAGTACAGCCAGTTCCTGCGCGCGGGTGCCAAGCTCGACGACGACGGCAAGGCGCGCATGAAGGCGATCAACGCCGAGATGGCGCAGCTGGGCGCGCGCTTCAACCAGAACGTGCTGGCCGAGGTGAACGACTCGGCGGTGGTGGTGGACAGCGCGGCCGAGCTCAAGGGCCTGAGCGACGAGCAGATCTCCGCCGCCGCGGCCGCCGCCAAGGATCGCGGGCTGGAGGGCAAGTACCTGATCGCGTTGCTGAACACGACGGGCCAGCCGGTGCTCTCGCAGCTCGAGAACCGCGCGCTGCGTCAGCGCATCTACGAGGCGTCGGTGGTGCGCGGCTCGCGCGGCAACGCCTACGACAACACCGCGCTGGTGTCGCGCGTGGTCACGCTGCGCGCCGAGCGCGCCCGGCTGCTGGGCTTCGCCACGCATGCGGACTTCGTGCTCAAGGACGAGACGGCCAGGAACCAGCAGGCGGTCAACGGCATGCTGCGCCAGCTGGCGCCGGCGGCGGTCGGCGCGGCGCGCCGCGAGGGCGACGAGCTGCAGGCGATCATCGACCGTGAACAGAAGGCGGCCAGGCAGCCGTCGTTCAAGCTGGCGGCGTGGGACTGGAGCTTCTACAGCGAGAAGCTGCGCGCGGAGAAGTACGGCTTCGACGAGTCGCAGCTCAAGCCCTACCTGGAGATGAAGAACGTGCTGGAGAACGGCGTGTTCTACGCGGCGGGCCAGCTCTACGGGCTGAAGTTCAAGCAGCGCCATGACCTGCCGGTCTACCACCCGGACGTGCTGGTCTATGACGTGTTCAACGCGGACGGATCGCAGCTGGCGATCTTCATCGCGGACATGTACGCGCGGCCGTCCAAGCGCGGCGGCGCGTGGATGAACGCGTACGTCGACCAGAGCGGCCTGCTGAACCAGAAGCCGGTGGTGGCCAATCACCTGAACATCCCCAAGCCGGCCGACGGCAAGCCGACGCTGCTGACCTGGGACGAGGTCACGACGATGTTCCACGAGTTCGGGCATGCGCTGCACGGCATGTTCTCGAACGTGAAGTACCCGAGCATGGCCGGCACGAAGGTGCCGCGCGACTTCGTCGAGTACCCGTCGCAGGTCAACGAGATGTGGGCGGACTGGCCGAGCGTGCTGGCCAACTACGCGAAGCATTACAAGACGGGCGAGCCGATGCCGCGCGCGCTGCTGGACAAGGTGCTGGCGGCCAAGCAGTTCAACCAGGGCTTCGCGACGACGGAGTACCTGAGCGCGGCGAGCCTGGACCAGCGCTGGCATCAGCTGCCGCTGGACCAGATCCCGGCGGCGGACGGCGTGATGGCCTTCGAGGCCAAGGCGCTGCGCGAGGAAGGGTATGACTACGACGCGGTGCCGCCGCGGTATCGCACGCCTTACTTCAGCCACATCATGGGCGGTTACGCGGCGGGGTATTACGCCTACGTGTGGTCGGAGGTGCTGGACGCCAACACGGTGCAGTGGTTCAAGGCCAATGGCGGCCTGAAGCGCGAGCTGGGCGATGCGTTCCGCGCGAAGCTGCTGTCGCAGGGCGGCAGTCAGGACGCGCTGACGCTGTTCCGCGGGGTGGTGGGTCACGAGCCGCAGATCCAGCCGCTGCTGGAGCGCCGCGGTCTGGTGATCGAGAAGACTCGCACGGCGGGCAAGCCGCAGGCATCGACGCCACAGTAATTCGGGGGAGAGGGACCCGCCCGAAGGTGGGTCTCCAACCGAAGTCGATCAAGGGGCGCCCATCGAGGCGCCCTTCTTCGTTTTTGGGCGCAAAGCGTCGCACCAGACTGGCTGCCTTGTTGTCAGAACAAAGCAGTACCCATGGATGCGATCACGAGGAAGTGGTTTGATGTGGCGACCGTGCGAGTGCGCCGCGCGCCGGAGTTGCACGGTTGGCACAGCGATGAAGAGTTGATCCGGCTGTCTGGTGCACCGCGCGACAGCTGTCTCCAGGTCAAGGTCGCACAAGGCGGAAGGATTGAGCTGCGCGTCGACAATCAGGACTTGCTGTGCGAACCCTTGGTTCGAAGCGTTGTTCAAGTGCAGGATGGTGGCTTTGTCTTTGAGATCCACAACAAGGCCTTTGTATTGCAGCCGCAGTTCCGAGGGCTGGGCATCGGTCCTCGAAGCGTGGCGCTCGAGCTCTTTGAAGCGCAGCGCCTCGGATACTTTTCAAAGGTGCTGGTTCATGCTGTCGGCGATTGGCATCACCGTCGCGGCATCTTCGCGATGAACGGTTACTACGTCTGGGCACAGATGGGTTTCAACGCACCCATGCCGCAGTTATTGGCCGATCATCCAGACCTGCCTGCAGCCTGCAGGGATTGCAAGAACATCATTGACCTGTTCTCGACACGCGAAGGGAAGCACTTCTGGATTCGACACGGAACAACGCTCAACTTGGAGTTCCCTTTGGGGGAGTCATCCGCCAGTTGGGACCGCTTCCGCCGTTTCGCTGAAGAGCGAAAGATCGAGGTGATGGAATGACGCCGTATGAGATCGCGCTTCGAAATACACGACCACTCTCTCTTGAGGAGGCGCGTCGGGATCTGAGCGATGAATTCGCAGGCAGGGAGGTGGCCGACCCGACCCCTGAAATGCAAGCGGAAATCTTGGCTTTGATCCGCGAGGTCGAGGAATTGGAGCGACAGCGCCAGGGTTGAACAAACTTGCGGCCCTCCTAACCGCCCGCCTTCCGCCTCCGGCACATCCTCAATCGCCTGTTGCGCGATCAACCGCTGCATCAGGGCGAAGAACCGGTCGTAGAACTGGCCGGCCGGGATGGTCTCGGAGGCGACCTTCACCAGCGATTCCGACGTCGACGACAACGGCACCGAAATCGATCCGATCGCGCTCACGCCCAGACTCGTCGAGTTCGCGCTGCGCTTGACGTTGTAGCGGTCCTGCAGCGCCGACACATACGCCGTCGCCAGCTTCCCGCTGCCGCCCTCGGGCACGCACACGATCGTGAAGCTGATCTCCACATGCACCTCGCCCTCCGGCTGGAAGCGCTTCGTGCCCGAGATCGAGTCCGGCATCGCCGCGTTGATCACGTACCCCTGGCTCAGCAACGCGCGCCGCGCCGCCTCGCAGGTGTCCTGCACGCTCGCGTCGAACAGCCGCGAGAAGGTCTCGTCGGACGCGAAACGCTCGCTCTGATACACGGAGTTCTTATGAGCGGGCCCATTTCCGAAGCTGCCGCAACCCGCCATCAACGTGGCCGCCAGGGCGGCGGCAAGCATCACGCGCAGCGGGCGCAAGGGACGTTGGGCAGCAGGGCAAGCCGGGGAGGAGTGTCGAATCATCGTGTCGTCGGGCCGAGGTCGGCCAGCGACGGATTATCCGCGCCCACACTCCCGGGAACTTAGGCGCGCCTGAGCGTCAGGCCGCCCCTGCGGTTCAATGCGCCGCGTGGGCGTCCAGCAGCGTTTCCCATTCGCCATCGATGCACACCATCAAGCGGGACGCTCGCCCCGGGCATCGATGCCAGTGCTCGCTCGCCGCGGACAGCAGCGCCGGCCAGTAGGGTCGATCGCCATCGCATCGGCTGCGCGGGATCACCAGCGCCAATTCATCCTGCGCAGCCAGGCCATCAGCGTCCATGTAGGACAGCCGCGCCCGCACGACCACCGTCAGCGGCGTCGACAGCAGGAGTTCGGCGTTCACTCGTTCCAGGGTTTCCATGAACGGCATCCTAGGCAGGACCCGTTCCCGGTGGTGTGAGGTCCTCCCGCGACGGCGTGTAGGACAAGGCCTCATTGCCGCCACCGGGGACCCCATCTCCGCTTGTCCTACAAAACATCGCGGAAGCGGACGACAGGCCCGGCTGTTCGGCATACGTAGAGTCCATCTCAGCGCACCACGGGGTGCACAAGGAGCTGACAGATGGGTATCGCCGACCACCATTCCCTCGCCCTGCATGTTCATGACCACGCCTGCCAAGTCCAGTGGACCGCGGTCGGCGACCTGGACTCGGTGCTGGGTCTGGAAGCGGCGCTGCCCTATCTGCTAGACCACGCCCCCGCCACGTTCGCCGAGCCGGCCCCTGCCGTCGTGTCGACAGACCGTCACGCCGCGTGAGTCCGAGCCCTGTCATCAATCCAAGGAGATCAACATGATGATTCGTGCCACCGTTCTCGCCCTGGCCACCGCTGTGGGCGCTCTCACCCTGCTGCCGGGCTGCGCCGTGACGCGCGGTCAGTCCTCGGTCGGCGAGTACGTCGACGACGCGGCCGTCACCACCGCGGTGAAGTCCAAGTTCGTCGAGGCCAAGAGCGTCGACGCCAGCTCCATCCACGTGGAGACGCTGCAAGGCGAGGTGATGCTCTCGGGCTTCGCCAAGAACGCCACCGAGAAGGCGGACGCCGAGCGTCTGGCCCGCGAGGTCAAGGGCGTGAAGCGCGTCAAGAACGAGATCGCCATCCGCAACTGAGGTCGCGACCGACGCGCGCATGCGTCACCGATGCGCCTGACAGCGGAATGACCGACCGCTGATGGGCGCTCAGCGCGAACGGACGGCGTGCCAGCGCACACCGTCCGTTCGCGCGCACCTGCTTGTGGAACTCGAGCCGTACCCGAGCCCGCCATGGAAGTCCAACCCGCCAGCGCCGCCCTTACCTGCTTCCTCGTCGAGGACAACGCCGTGATCCGGGAGAACCTGGTCGCGACGCTCGAGGAGATGCTGGACATGCGCGTGCTCGGTCACGCGGTGGACGAGAACGGCGCCATCCACTGGATGTCGGAATCGAACGCGGGCTGCGACCTGGTCATCATCGACCTCTTCCTGGCGCAGGGCACGGGCCTGAACGTGCTGCGGGCGGCCAGTGAGCGCATGCCCGCCGCGCGGCGGGTCGTGCTCAGCAACTACGCCACGCCCGACATGCGCCAGCGCTGCCTGGCGATGGGCGCCGACAAGGTGTTCGACAAGTCCGCCGAGCTCGACGACCTGCTGGCCTACTGCGGCGATCTTGCCGATTCGGCCCAACGCGATGCGACTACTCGATCAGCCCGTTCTTGAGGGCGTAATAGGTCAGCTCGCTGTTGGTATTCAACGAGAGCTTTTCCAGCACGCGCGACCGGTAGGTCGACACCGTCTTCACGCTCAGCGACATGCCGTCGGCGATGTGACCGACGGTCTCGCCGCGCGCCAGGCGCAGGAAGACCTGCAGCTCGCGTTCGGACAGCGTCTCGTGCGGCGCCTGGTCTACCGGCGCGCCCAGGCCCTCGGCCAGCAGCTCGGCCACGGCCGGCGTGATGTACTTGCGACCGCGGAAGACGGTGCGGATCGCCGTGGCGATCTCCTCAGGGTCGCATTCCTTGTTGAGGTAGCCGCTGGCGCCCTGGCGCAGCAGCGTGGTCGCGTAATGCGTCTCGGGGAAGCCGCTGAGGATCAGCACCGGCAGTTCCGGCTTGCGGGCCTTGATCGCGGCGAGCGTCTCGACGCCGCTCTGGTCGGGCAGCGACAGATCCATCAGCATCACGTCGACGTCGCCCGCGCGGACCAGATCGAGGGCCTCACGCCCGGAACTGGCCTCGCCGCTGACGCGCAGATCGACCTGCTCGGAAAGAAATTGCCGCAGTCCGGCGCGGACAATCGCGTGGTCGTCGACGATGGCGATTCGAATCATGGTGGCGATGGTCAAGTGAGCGAAATCGCTCGGGGAGTGTAGAGGATGAGCCTGAAGGACACCGTCACGAACCTGGGTCGCAAGACCTGGGCGATGCCGCTCGGCGTATTCGTGGCCCTGCTGATGATCCTGATCAGCGAACTGGCCTATTTCGGCGCGGTGTCGCAAATGGACCGCCTGGACACGCTGGGACGGGCCCGGATGGAGCTCCTGCGGCTGATGGCCCGCGTGACCGACGCGGAGTCAGGGCAACGGGGATACCTGATCACCCGCCGCCCCGAATACCTGGACCCCTACCGCTTCGCCGCCGAGGACGCCTCGCAGGGCCTGGACGCGCTGGAACGCATGTACGCCCAGGTCAACGCGCCGGACGCCGAGCGCCGCAGCAAGGAGATCGCCGCGGCCGTCAGCGCCAAGCTCAGCGAGTTGCAGGAAGTGCTCAAGCTCTACGAAGGCGGCCGCGAGTCCGCCGGGCGCGAGCTCATGATGACCGACATCGGCCGCGACCAGATGGAGCAGATCCGGCGCCGCTCGGCCGAGCTGCTGGCCGACGAGAACCGCCGCATCGCGCTGGGCACCGGCCAGGTCTACGACACGCTGATGCTCAGCCGCATCGGCGTGGCCGGGATGACGCTGCTCAGCCTGATCGTGTTCGTGCTGTTCGTGCGCAAGAGCCGCGCGCTGGATGAGCAGCGCTTCGAGCAGGCGCAGGAAGTGCGCGCCGAGCGCGACCGGCTCGAGGTCGAGGTGTCGCGGCGCACGGCCGAGCTGACCCAGCTCGCGCGGCACCTGCAGACCGCGCGCGAGGACGAACGCGCCCGCCTGGCCCGCGACCTGCACGACGAGCTCGGCGCGCTGCTGACGGCGGCCAAGCTCGACGTCGCGCGGCTGCGGCCCAAGCTGCAGGCCGAGGCGCCGGACCTGATGCAGCGCCTGAATCACCTGACCGAGACGCTCAACAGCGGCATCGCGCTCAAGCGCCGCATCATCGAGGACCTGCGCCCGTCCACGCTGGACCAGCTCGGCCTGGTGCCGGCGCTGGAGATCCTGTGCCGGGAGAGCTCGGAGCGCCTGGGCGTGCCGATCCGCGTGACGCTGGATCCAGCCGTGGAGCTGCCGCCGAGCGCGCAGCTGACCGCTTTCCGCCTGGTCCAGGAGGCCCTGACCAACATGGCCAAGTACGCGCAGGCCACCGAGGTCAGCGTGTCGCTGGAGCGCGAGTACGCGCAAGCCATGGTCACCGTCACCGACAACGGCCAGGGTTTCGATCCTGAGCGGTTGGCGCTGGGCTCGCACGGCCTGCTGGGCATGCGCTTCCGCGTCGAGGCCGAACGCGGCCAGCTGCGCCTGCGCAGCGCGCCCGGACAGGGCACGGAAGTGCGTGCGTGGCTGCCGCTCAAGCGCGAGGCGCGCGATGAGGCGGAGATTCCGCGCATCGACTTCCCGATGCCCGGTCTGGCGGGTCAGCCCGGCGGCGCGCCGCCGGTGGGCGGGGGCCTCTGAGCGAGGGGGGCCGAGGCTGTAGGCCGGCTCCTACGGCCGGCCGGGACCGCGTGGGACCTGCGCTTCCGGCGCCCGCCGACCCGGCCCGCGAGAGGGTTTGTCTAGAGTGGCTGCATGGATCCGCGGCCCCCCGCGGAATGTCCGCGACACCGCGATTTCCCCTCGAAAGGAGCCTCGCCATGAAGCACGCTTCCCGTACCTCCCAATTCGCCCTCCTGCTGCCCGCCGTGGTGGCTGCCGTCGCCCTGACCGCCTGCGGTCGCGAGGATGACGGCCGCACCGCCGGCCAGCGCCTCGATGACGGCATCTCCAAGATGGAGCAGAAGTCCGAGGCCGCCAAGCAGGACACCCGTCAGGCCATGGACAACATGGGCCAGAAGATGGAACGCTCGGCCGACAAGGCGGGCGCGGCCATCGATGACGTGCAGATCACCACCTCCATCAAGACCGCGCTGGCCGGCGACCCCAAGCTGAGCGCGCTGGATGTGAAGGTCGACACCGACCACGGCCATGTCACGCTGGACGGCACCGCGCCGGACCTGGCGGCGCGTGATCGCGCGGGCTCGATGGCGCTCGCCGCCAAGGGCGTGCAGTCGGTCAACAACCGCATCAAGGTCAACGGCTGATCTCCTCCTCTGCAGCCGTCTGACCGGGGCCCCGGCCCGCGTCCTCGCGACGCGGTGCCGGGGCTTTCTGTCGTATTCCTGTCGATTCGTGAAATCGGGTGTCGGTGCTTAACGGCGCTGTCACGCGCGGCCCCTAGCGTGCCGCCTGTCCCGAGGCACCGCGAGCGCGGCGCCGGATCCCGAGCCACGAAAGAACGACATGAAGAAGACAAGCGCGCGTTCCACCGCGACCCTGCGCCACCTGGCCCTTCCGCTGATGACCCTGACAGCCGCCGCCGCGCTGACCGCCTGCGGCAGCGACGACCAAGCCACCCCGGCGATCCAGTCGCGGCTGGTGGATGCGCCGGTGGAAGGCGTGAGCTTCACGCTGTCGCCCAGCGGCAGCACCGGCAAAACGGCCGCAGGCGGCCAGTTCATGTGCGCCAGCGGCGACACGGTGAGCTTCACCGTGGGCGGCGTCACGCTGGGCAGCGCCAAGTGCGGCGAGACCATCGCCATCGGCGACCTGTCGGGCACGACCACGCTGACCGATGACAAGCTCGCCAACCGACTGGTGTTCCTGCAGGCGCTGGACGAGGACGACGATCCGACCAACGGCATCCGCATCACCGCGGCCGTGCATGACGCCTTCGCCGGCAAGTCGCTGGACTTCGCCGCGTCGGCCGCCGACTTCGACAAGGCCTTCGCCGCGCTGCTGCCCGCCGGCCAGAACGACGTCTATGGCCAGGCCTACGCGGCCCGGGCGATGAGCGCCAACCGCCGCGCCGCCGCCGTCGAGCATTACGAATCGACGCTCGCCACGCTGCTGGGCAAGAGCGACACGAGCACCGCCACCCAGACGAGCGCCGGCGGCGCGGTGGCGATCACCAAATTCCAGATCAAGGCCGCCGACAACCAGTACGTGCCCTACGAGGGCAGCAACGCCGACGCGAAGAAGGACTTCCCGAAGGGCTTCTACCCGGCCGTGGGTTCGGGCCTGGTCTTCAAGGGCAGGAACACCGCCGGCGAGCTCGAGTTCTGGGGCATCACCGACCGCGGCCCCAACGGCGACAGCCCCAGCGCGCCGCGTCCGGACAACGGCGCGGTCGTCACGACCAAGATGTTCCCGGCGCCCAGCTTCGCGCCGTCCATCGGCGTGATCACGTTGGGTAGGAATGGCGCGGTGATCTCCGCGCTCAATCCGCTGAAGAACCCCAACGGCTCGGCCGTGTCGGGCCGTCCGCTGCCCTTCGGCTCGATCGGCAGCAGCGCGGAGGTGCCGCTGTCGGACACCCTCAAGTACGACGCCACCAAGGGCGCCTTCGACGCCAATGGCCTGGACAGCGAGACGCTGGTCTACGACCAAGCCAACAAGGCCTTCTGGACCTCCGACGAGTACGGCCCCTTCATCGTCAAGATCGACGCGGCGACCTTCCAGATCGTCAAGCGCTACGCGCCGGGCACCACGGCGGGCTCGCTGCCCGAGGTGCTGAAGAACCGCCGCGCCAATCGCGGCATGGAAGGCCTGGCGATGGACACCGGCAGCGGCAAGCTGCACGGCTTCCTGCAAAGCCCGATCGATCCGGTGGACACCGCCGGCAAGAGCATCGAGGTCGTCGACAGCGCCGACATGGACCAGGACGGCAAGACCACGGACAAGGTCAAGGTGCGTGACTTCGCGCAGTTCGCGCGCTGGATCGAGTTCGATCCCAAGACCGAGACCTCCAGGCTCTACGCCTATCCGCTGAGCTACCCGCTGGCGGCCAAGAACGAGAAGTGGGACCGCAACCGCACCGGCAGCGCCAAGCTGGGTGATCTGGTGTCGCTGGGCAACGGCAAGTTCATCGTCATCGAACAGGGCGCGGACGCCAACGGCGTGGTGCGCAACTTCCTGATGCTGGTGGAAGTGCCGGCCACGGCCACCGACATCGCCGCCATCGGCATCGAGCTCGAGAAGAACAGCATCGACGGCGTGACCGCCTCGTCGGTGACCTGGGCCAACGTGGTGAGGCTCAGGAAGACGGTGCTGCTGGACCTGAATGCCGCCGGCTGGAAGGCCGAGAAGGCCGAGGGCCTGGCGATCGTCGATGCCAACACGCTGGCGCTGATCAACGACAACGACTTCGGTCTGAAGACCACGCTGGTCGATGCCAAGGGCAAGCTGATCGCCGGCGATCCGACCGAGTGCACGGTCGACGTCAACGGCGTGATCGCCCAGGACGGCACCTGCGCGGCGGGCGCGAGCTCGGTGCGGGTGACGCGTGGCAACGAAGTCGATCGCCTCACGCACCTGTGGCTGTTCAAGTTCCCGAAGGCGCTCGCTTCCTTCAGCGCGCAGTGACCGGAATGCCTGGGAGGGCATTTCCGGCCGAGCTCCACTGACGAGGCGCGCGGTTCTGTCGTCCAGACCGCGCGCCGCTTTGGAGATCACATGAAGACTATCCACGCCCTCGTTCTTCACCCCACCGTGCCCACCGGGAGTTCTGACGCCGAGGCCCTCCGTTCCGACAACACGCCGCCCGAGGGCGGTGTGGATGGCGCGCCCGCAGAGAGTCCGTATGCCACGTTGAACGACCATTCCCACCCCCCGCCGGAGAACGTCTATGGCTTGGCCTCAGCCTCCAGCCTCACGGACCTGACCCTGGCGTTGGGGGGAAACCAACGGCGACTTTCTCGCACGCCGTCGCCGGACTACGAGGACGTCGGCCCGAGGTCGCCACGGTCCAGGACCCCGTCACCGGACTACGAGCAGGTCGACCTGCCCGGGAACACGCCCTGCGCCGCACGACCGCCCGCCAACCACCCGCCGCCGCTGCCCGCCAACCACCCGCCGCCGCTGTCGGCCAAGCCGTCCAAGCCCGGCGTCTACTTTGAACTGGAGCCGCAGATCCAGACCGGGAAGAAGCCACCGCCGCTGCCGGCCAAGCCTCCCAAGTCCCCCGTCCATGACGAACTGCAGCCCCCGCCCAAGCCGCCCAGGACCTTCGCCCATGACGGGCTGCAGCCTGCGGCTCGGCCGAAGAGCCCACCGCCGCCCCCGCCGCAGCACCTGAAGCCGGGCCGGACACCAGGCGCCGCCGGGTCGCCGGTCGTCGTCGGCGACGAGAAGAAGGACCTGTTCCAGTCCGTCAAGAGCGAGCTGGCCGCGCGCCTGGCGACGCGGCGCATCGAATGACGCTTCCGCCTCGCGCACGGCACCGGGCGTGCGTGTCGCGGTTCCGGACTAGCATCGGTCCACCCCATCCGATGGAGCGACGACCATGTACGACAAGATCCTGGTGCCCGTCGACGGCAGCCCCACGTCCAGCGCCGGTCTGGCCGAGGCGGTGAGGCTGGCCCGGCTCAGCGGCGGCGAGATCCGGCTGCTGCATGCGCTGGACCTGCAGGCCTTCGCGATGATGTCCAGCGCCGGGCTCGGCATCACCGCTGACAACTTCGAGCAGATCCGGGCCGGCGGGAAGAAGGTGCTCGATGACGCTGCGGCCAGCGTCACTGCCGCCGGCATCCGCGTGTCCACGCAGCTCAGCGAGAACCTCTCCTCCCGCGTCAGCGATCTCGTGACCGAGGAATGCAAGGCCTGGGGCGCTCAGGTCGTCGTGCTGGGCACGCACGGACGACGCGGTCTGTCGCGCGCGCTGCTGGGCAGCGATGCCGAGTTGATCGTGCGTTACGCCGAAGTGCCGGTGCTGCTGGTGCGGGGACCGAAGGCCGATTGAACGGCCGGAGCACGCGCGGCGCTGATTTCCCCGAGCGGCGTTGACCGGGAAGCGGGGTCGCCCAACCCGCGTGGTCCTTCACTGAGCGTCGCGCGGCCGATGTCGGCCGCGCGTCTCTTTTCTCGAGGAACCACGCATGACCATCGGCAGCATTCCCCATTACTCGGCGCCGAACGGGGCCATCTACACGGCCGTCCAAAAGCCCGGTCAGGACGAGCGCCACGACCGGCTCCATGAGGCGGGGCCATCGACCGACCTTGCCATCTACGAGCTCGCTTCGGAGATCGGTGGCTCTGCCGGCGCTTCGAAGTCTCTTTACGAGGAGGTCGAAGCGCGAAGCATGCCGGCCGGAAGCGGCGACTACGAATCCGTCGGCGTTCGGGAGCGTCCGCTCAGCACTTGCGCAGGTCACCGTCAGGCCATCGCGGACTTCCAGGCATCGTCGGTGGCGCGGGCCTGGGCCAATCCGAACGACGGGAAGCGTGGCGTGCATCTGGAGCAGTTCACCAAGGACCTGGTCAAGACCTTCTGCGCCGAATATCCCGCGGGACCCGCGAAGGTCATTGCCCCGGCCTTCTCCTACGGGGCCGGCAAGGCCTGCCATCAGGCGGTGCGGCTTGCCGAAGGCGCGCGGCATCGCGAGATGTTCAAGACCCTGCGACTGGACGCTGCCGAGGCCAACCGCACATCGGGCGTCCACAAGGACGACGCGCAGATGCTTGTGCTGAAGGAGTCGCTCAAGAGCGCCTTCGTTGAACTTCCCCAGGCGGAGCAGGACAAGTGGCTCAAACGCGCGACGGCTCGCAACGTGGCGCGCTGCGGCGGAAGGATGCGTCTGGACGAGCACGGCCAGGGCCATCCTGGCTCCATGACCTTGTCCGTGCTGCTGAGCGTCGCGAACGAAGCGCGACGCCAGTCCCCCGGGTCCTGAGAGGGCGCGCCGACCCCGTCGGACCGGGCGCAGGCTGGTCGGATAGACGGGTCTTCCCGAGGTGTCGTCCGGCACCTCGCGCCAGCGATCGCCTGACGGAGAATCCGTGGCAGCAAGAACTCATCGCTGTCGCGCATGACCCGTCACCTCCTCGCCCGCACCGCCGCGGCCGCGCTCGTCGCGGCCGTTTCCATGAGCGTCGCCTCCGTGGCTGGCGCGCAAGCCGCCGCGCCCACGACCGGGGCCGGTCCGGCCGCCGGCGCCACGCCGGAGCAGCCGCTGGACCAGCTGCCCTACACGCCCAGCCTGGACACCGCGGCGATGGACCGCAGCGTCGATCCCTGCGAGGACCTCTACCAGTACGCCTGCGGTGGCTGGATGGCCGCCAACCCGATCCCGCCGGACCAGGCGCGGTGGTCGGTCTACGCCAAGATGGCCAACGAGAACCAGCGCTACCTGTGGGGCATCCTGGACAAGCTCGCCGCCGCCGATCCCTCGCGCAGCGCCAATCAGGCGCGCATGGGCGACTACTTCGCCGCCTGCATGGACGAATCGGCCGCCGACCGCCACGCGCTGGCGCCGCTGCGCCCGCTGCTGTCGCGCATCGATGCGCTCAAGGACCGCCGCGAATTGCCCGCGCTGCTGGCCGCGCTGCACCTGGCGACCAACAACGAGCGGGTGCTGTTCCACTTCAGCTCGGGCCAGGACATGGCCGACTCGACGCGCGTGATCGCGTTCGCCTACGCCGGCGGTCTGAGCCTGCCTGACCGCGAGTACTACTTCAAGAACGACGCCAAGTCGCGCACGCTGCGCGATCAGTTCGTCGCCCATATCGCGCGCAGCTTCGAGCTGCTCGGCGACACGCCCGAAGCGGCGCGCGCGCAGGCCAGACAGGTGATGGCCTTCGAGACCGCCTTGGCGCGGGCCTCGCTGAGCCGGGTCGACAAGCGCGATCCCTACAAGGGTTTCCATCCGATGAAGGCGGCGCAGCTCCAGGCGTTGACGCCGGGTTTCGACTGGACCGCGTACCAGCGCGCGCTGGGCCTGGACCCGCAGGCCGCCTACAACGTCACCGAGCCGGCGTTCTTCAAGGCGATGTCGCGCGAGCTCCGCCAGCGTGACCTCGCGCAGGTGCGCGACTACCTCCGCTGGCAACTCGTCAGCAGCCAGGCGCCGACGCTGTCTGGCGCCCTGGTGCAGGCCAACTTCGATTTCTTCGGCCAGACGCTGCAAGGCGTGCCGCAGCTCAAGGCGCGCTGGAAGCGCTGCGTGGAGCTCGTGGACGCGCAGCTCGGCGAGGCGCTGGGTCAGGAATTCGTCGCGCGCAACTTCAGCCCCGACCTGAAGGACAAGACCCTGACGATGACCCGGCAGATCGAGGACGCGATGGCCGCGCGCATCCAGTCGCTCGCCTGGATGAGCGACGCGACGAAACAGCGAGCGGTGGAGAAGCTGCACGCGATCGTCAACAAGGTCGGATATCCGGATCGCTGGCGTGATTACGGCGCGCTCGTCGTGGCGCGCGATGACTTCGCCGGCAACGTGATGCGCGGCAACGCGTTCGAGCTCAAGCGCCAGCTGGCCAAGATCGGCCAGCCGCTGGATCGCGGCGAGTGGGGCATGACGCCGCAGACGGTCAACGCGTATTACGACGCGCAGATGAACGACATCAACTTCCCGGCCGGCGTGCTGCAGCCGCCGCTGTTCGATCCGAAGATGGACGACGCGCCCAACTACGGCAACACCGGCGGCACGATCGGCCATGAGCTGATCCATGGCTTCGACGACGAGGGCCGGCAATTCGACGCCAAGGGCAACCTGCGCGACTGGTGGACGAAGAAGGACGGCCAGGCCTTCGAGCAGCGCGCCGCCTGCGTGACGAAGCAGTATGCGAAGTACGTCGTGGTCGATGACATCCGCATCAACAGCAAGCTGACGCTGGGCGAGGACCTGGCGGACCTGGGCGGCCTGGTGCTGGCGCACGCGGCGTGGAAGGCGCAGATCGCGGACATGAAGCCGCAGCCCGCGGACCGCGACGGCCTGACGCCGGAGCAGCGCTTCTTCATCGGCTTCGCGCAGTGGGACTGCAGCCACGCGCGCCCCGAGTACGCGCGCGTTCACGCGCTGACGGACCCGCATTCGCCGGGCAAGTACCGGATCAACGGCGTGGCGGTGAACATGCCGGAATTCGAGCAGGCCTTCCGCTGCAAGCCCGGCCAGAAGATGGTGAAGCCGGACGCGGAGCGCTGCCGGATCTGGTAAGCGGCGCAAAGGAGGGACGCGGTCCACGCGGCGTGTGACTGAACGGCCTGCCCGGTCGCGTCTCGCGTCGGGTGGACTTGTTCCACTTCCGTGATTGCCATGCGTACCAACTTTTCGCCGTCTCCTTCAAGCGGCTCAACCACGTTCCATCCATCGTCCACCGCGGCGGTGCGGGAAGGCATCGTGGGCGCGCTGATGATGTTCCACGCCTGACGACGTGAAAACCCCACAGGGCCCCACCCGGACGCGGGAGGGTTCCGACTGATCTCGGTAGGACCTCGAAGCCGATTCACTTGGATTGACGAGTGAATCGGCGTCCGAAGCGCGAGGTCATTGCGCTTCGGCAATAACGCCGCCGGGCGTGCGCCTCCGGAACGGCGTCCGGCGACCCGGCTTCGTAGAGTGGTTGGCTTTCCTGTCACCCGGAGCGCCGTGATGAGCCGAGCCCCCCAAGCGATCAATACGCCGACCTACCTGCGGCTGCGCGACCAGATCCGCAGCGACATCGAGGATGGCTGCTGGCGGCTGGGTCAACACCTGACATTGCATGAGCTGAGCGCGCATTACAACGTCAGCAATGTCCCGGTGCGTGAGGCGCTGCTGCAGTTGCAGGGTGACGGCATGGTGGACATGCGGATGAACAAGGGGGCCGTGGTCCGTGCCGTCGATGCGCGATTCATCGAGGAGTTCTTCGACATCCGCGAGGCGCTGCAGACCTTGTTGATCGTGCGGGCCTGTCGCGCAACGGGCCAGGTTGGCCCGGCCGGCGCGGGCGCCACGCTGTCGCCCGTCCCGGCGCGCGTGCACGCCCTGCTGGCCGCGGTCGAGGACGCCGCGCGCGAAGTCCGCGTGGGCGAGCTGCTCGCCGCGGACGAAGCGCTCCAGGACGAACTCGGCCGACTGGGCGGCAACGATCAGGCGCATCGGCTCCAGGCCTCGCGGGGGCGTCTGCTGGAGGCTTTCCGCCGTGCGCGGCTGGAGCTGTGGGCTGCCGAGCTCGAGGCCCTGCCCGTGCAGGGCCGCGCGATGCTGGAGGCGATCGCGCATGCGGATGCCGCCACCGGTATCGAGGCGGTGCGGCGCCACGTGGCCGCGTCGCGGACCTACATGCTGCGCCTGCTCAAGCAGCCGGAGGTGGCGCCGCGGCAGGCGGGGCAGCAGACGACGCGGTAGGCGCGGCGGTCGAGTAGCCGGCGCTGGATGCCCCTCGCCCGCGAAGCGGGAGAGGGGTTGGGGTGAGGGCTCGTGTGCGGGCACGGACTCTTCGCGGAACCCTCACAGCGGCAGCGCGCTGGCCTTCAGGCAGCGCAGGACGAAGCTCGACTTGCTGTGGCGCACGCCGGGGATCTTGTAGAGCTTCTCGCGCAGCAGCCGCTCGTAGTCGCGGGTGTCGCGCACCGACAGGCGCAGCACGTAGTCGTAGTCGCCCGAGACCAGGTAGGCGTCGAGGACCTCGGGGATGGCTTGCAGGTGGCGCGCGAACTCAGCCATCGCGGCATCGGTGTGCTTGTTGAGCGTGAGCTGCACGATCAGCTGTTCCGGACGTCCGACCTTCTCCGCGTTCACCTGGACGGTGTAGCCCTCGATCACCCCGGACTCCTCCAGCCGCTTGATGCGCGTCCAGCAGGGCGACGTCGTCAGGCCGACCTCGTCGCTGATCTCCTGGAGGCTCGCGCGCGCGTTGCGCTGCAAGGCGCGCAGGATGGCGCGGTCGAACTTGTCGAGCTTGATTTCCTGTTCCATGGCGATCTCGAAGCAAGATTTGCTGTGAGTTCGATTCTAGAAGGCAAGAACGGCAGCCTTTTCGGCGGCGGGCTCGGGATACTGAGCCGCATGAATGCAATGAGCGAAGCCGTCGCCGTGCGGGCCCACGAGGCCGCCCCGGTCACGCATCCCCTACCCCGCAACGGCGCGCAGACCCTGTTGGACAC
Source organism: Roseateles sp. (assembly GCA_039594005.1). Classification (GTDB taxonomy): domain Bacteria; phylum Pseudomonadota; class Gammaproteobacteria; order Burkholderiales; family Burkholderiaceae_C; genus Roseateles. Next base: position 13,166 of record JBCNOF010000005.1, on the reverse strand, counting down.
GCTGGTCGCCTGCGGGGTGGACACCGTGTTCGGCTATCCCGGCGGGGCGGTGCTGCCGCTGTACGACGCGCTGCATGGCGAGCCGCGCCTGCGTCATGTGCTGGTTCGGCACGAGCAGGCGGCGGTGCATGCCGCGGAGGGCTACGCGCGCAGCACCGGCCGGCTGGGCGTGGTGCTGGTGACCTCGGGGCCCGGCATGAGCAACACGACGACCGGGTTGCTCGACGCGCTGTGCGATTCGGTGCCGGTGCTGTGCATCAGCGGCCAGGTGAACAGCGCCGCCATCGGGACCGACGCCTTCCAGGAATGCGACGCGCTGGGCATCTCGCGTCCGGTGACGAAATGGAACGCCCAACTGCGGCCCGGCGGTGATGTCGCGGCGGTCGTGCGTCAGGCGGTGGACATCGCCCTGGGCGGCCGGCCGGGGCCGGTGCTGCTGGACGTGCCGAAGGACGTGCAGCTCGCGGTTGTGCCCACCGAGCGCGCCGAGACGGCCGCAGCGGCCGCGTCGGGTGGACGCCCGCGGTCACGCATCGGCGGGGCGCAGACGCCCTTGGTGGAGGCCGCGGCGATCGAGCAGGCGGCGGACTGGATCGCCGCTGCGCAGCGACCCGTGTTCTATGGCGGAGGCGGCCTGATCAACGCGGGCGAGGCGGCTTGCGCGGACTTCGCCGCGTCGGTGGCGCTGGCCGGCGCGCCGTGCACGCTGACGCTGATGGGACTGGGCGCGTTGCCGGCGTCGTCGCCGTGCTGGTTGGGAATGCTGGGCATGCACGGCACGCTGGAGGCCAACCTGGCGATGCACCACGCCGACCTGATCGTGTGCATCGGCGCGCGTTTCGACGACCGCGTGACGGGGCGGCTGGACCAGTTCGCGCCCGGCGCGCGGGTGATCCATCTGGACATCGACCCGGGCTCCATCGACAAGGTGCGCCGCGCTGACTTGGCGCTGCGCGGCGACGCGCGGACGTTGCTGCCGCGACTGCGACGCGCCCTGGCTCGGCGGGCGATGCCGGCGGCGCGGCTGGCGGCTTGGTGGTCGCGGATCGAGGGATGGCGGGCGCAGCGGTCGCTCGACTTTGAGGACACGGCCGAGGTCATCGCGCCGCAGGCGCTGATGCGGCGGCTGGGCGCGCAGCTGGCGGGCCGCGACGCGATCGTGTCGACGGACGTGGGCCAGCATCAGATGTGGGCGGCGCAGCATCTGCGCTTCGAGCGGCCGAGGCGCTGGTTGACCTCGGGCGGCGCGGGGACGATGGGGTATGGCTTGCCGGCGGCGATCGGCGCGCAGGTGGCGCATCCGGGCCGACTGGTCGTGTGCGTGAGCGGCGACGCGTCGATCCTGATGAACCTGCAGGAGATGGCGACGGCGCGGCAGCACCGCGCGGGCGTGAAGGTCGTGCTGTGCAACAACGGGCACATGGGGATGGTGCGGCAGTGGCAGGAGCTGCACCACGGCGAGCGCTACAGCCACAGCTACAACGCCTGCATGCCGGACTTCGTCGCGGTGGCGCGAGGGTTCGGCTGGACCGCGGCGCGAGTGGCGCGCCGCGAAGACCTGGATGCCGCGCTGGCCGAGTGCCTGGCCAGCGAGGGACCGTACTTCCTGGACGTGGCCGTCGCGCCCGTGCAGAACTGCTTCCCGATGATCCCGGCGGGGAAGGGGCATCAGGAGGTGATGCTCAATACCCGATCGGCATCACCACGAGCTTGAGGTCGCTGGTCAACGCGATGACGATGCCGCCGTCGGCGCTGACCATCAGTTGACGCGACTGAAGGGTCTGGCCGGTGTCCGCGGCCCGGAAGGCCTGCAGCAGCGTGCCCGAGGCGCTGTGTACCCAGAAGTCAGCGCTGGAGGCCGCATTGGCGACACCGCAGATCACCCGCCCGTCGGCGGTCACCTCGACGTTGTTGATGCCGGAGGCGCCGCCTGGCAAGGTGCCGATGAAGGCGCCCGTCGAGGCGTCGCTGACGCTGCAGAAGTGACCGGCGTCCCCGCCGTTGGACGCGGCGCCGTAGACGCGGCTGCCGTCGGCCGAGAACGCCACGTCGTTGGCGCCGCCGCGATTGCGGTCCACGATGGCGGTCGACACGCCGGGCTCCACATATCCGCCCTGGACGTCGCTGGCATCCACCTGCGTCAGCATGGCCGTCAACGAGGCGGCGTTGCGGCCGTCCGGGCTCGCCGCCAGGACGTCGATGCGTCCGCCGACCAGCGGTCCGGTGGTGCCGTCGTCGTTCACCACGCGCGTGGACGCGCCGGCGAAGAGCACCTCCTTGCCCGCGACCCGGCTGAAAGCGAGCGTCGTCGGCCGGTTGGTGCCGACGGGCGTGAGGCGCGTGAGCACGCTCAGGTCGGGCAGGCGCAGCACGGTGACGGTGCCGGTGGACCTGTCCAGCAGCGCGAGCTTGCTGCCGTCCGAGGACACCGCCATCGCGCCCAGCGCGGCCCCCGACACCGAGAACGTGCCGACCGGCGCGCCAGTGTGGACGTTGGTGATGTTCCCGACGGACGTGCCGCCGTGCACATAGATCCACGGTCGGATCGGGTCCGCGGCGAGGCCTCGGAACTGACCGCTCAGCGAGTGCGGGATGTTGGAGGTGCTGCCCTTCCAGATCGCCACGCGGATGATGGCGGGCGCCACGCCCGTGTCCGTCGAGGTCACCGTGACATTGGCGTAGCTCACGGCGTTGGACGCCAGCGTCGAGGGATTGGCGGTCACCGTCAGCGTGTTGCCCGACGCCGCGGTCGTGAGCCAGGGCACATCGGCGCTGGCGCTCCAGCTGGCCGATCCGCCGTAGCTCGTGGAAATCGTCACCGAGCGGCTCAGCACCTGGCCCATCGACGTGCTCGACAGTCCGAGGCCCCAGCGCGAGGGCAGCAGCTTGCGGGCGTCGGCGTTCACGGTCACCGGCAGGGTGGCGGTGCGCGTCTCACCGTTGACGGTGGCCGTGATGGTGGCGGTGCTCGTGGCGGTGCCGGCCGTGGGCGAGGTGCCGCTGGGCGAGAACTGCAGCGTGGTGCCGCTGCCGTTGACCGAGCCGGCGGGCACGGCGACCGAGGTCGGCAGGCCGGTGACCGCATAGGGCCAGCTGTTGGTGCCGGTGTCCAGCGCGAGCGTCGTCGAGCCGGTCAGCGGCGAGCGTCCCAGCGCGCCGCCCAGGGTGATCGACGACACGCCCGGGGTCAGCGTGGCCGGCGTCAGGTTCAAGGTCACCGGGAGCGAGGCATCCACGGCGCCGGGTGAGGTCAGGCGGACCTTCGCGGTGTAGGTGCCCGAGGCCATGCGCGTGGCGTACGGATCGGGCTTGAGCGCGATGTCCGCGGGCGACACGCCGCTGGTCGGCGTGACCGACATCCAGGGCTGATCGGCGGAGGCGGACCAGGCGCTGCCCGCCAGGCCTTCCAGGCTCAGGGTCACGGTCTGGGCCGGGATCGGGGCGCCGTTGATGACGTTGAACACGGCGTTGCCGTTGGAGAACGTGAACGCGGGCGGTTGCACGTCCACGGTGATGAGCTGCGACGAGGTGCTGTCGTCGCTGGTCTTGAAGCCGATCTGCGCGGCGTACTTGCCGGGCGCGAGCTTGGCCGTGTCGAAGCGCAGTTGCGTGCTGATGTTGCCGGTGCCCGAGGCGGGCGTGACGCTAATCCAGCTGGACAGCGGCGTCGCCGTCCAGCTGGTGCCGGCCGGCAGGTTGCCGGTCACGGTGACGACCGGCGATGTCGCGCCTTGGCGCACGGTGACGGTGCTCGTCGACGCGTTCGTGGTGATCGGGCGCGGATTGATGCGGATGTCGTAGGGCAGCATCACCGGCGAGCCGGGGAACTGCGAGGTGCAGCCGGCGTCGCGGCACAGGCGCACCTCGAAGCTGCCGGTGTAGCGGCCGGCCTTGATCGTGGTGCTGGTGTAGAGGTAGGCGGTGAAGCCGCCGCTGGAGGAGAACGGACCGATCTCGACGCGGCCGTTCAGGATGCCCTTGTCGTCGATGACGACGGCGTAGACGGCGCCGGAGAACGCATTGGGGTCCAGCACCTTGCCCGTCACCGAGATGCCGACGGATTGTCCGTAGGTGATGTCGGACTCGCCGATGCCGCCCAGGGCCCGGATCGGCGAGAGGCTGACGGTGGGCCTCGAGGCGTCCGGTGTATCGCCGCCTCCGCCGCCGCAGCCCGTCAACGCGGCCGCGGCGAACAGCACACAGCCCAGCAGCGCGGACAGCCGTCCGCGCGCGATTCGAATCGTCATGAGAACCTCCCTGGCGACGACCTGTCTGCGCGGGCCGTCGATGTGTCGACTCCCGTCGTCAAGGGAGCGGCCGGCGTCGAGGCCGGCGGGCGGATTCTGCCTGCGCGGGGCGGTCCGAAAGAAGAATGGGCGTCATCCGCCCGGCGCAACACGGACGGAAATCACGGCGGAGGGGTCAGGTCTTCACGCCGACAACCTCCTCATCACCGCATACAGATCCGCCTTGCCCTCGAAGCCGATGCCCGGCAGGTCCGGCAGCGTGATGTAGCCGTTCTCGACCTTCACGCCGTCGGGGAAGCCGCCGAAGGGCTGGAAGAGGTCCGGATAGGACTCGTTGCCGCCCAGGCCCAGGCCCGCGGCGATGTTCAGCGACATCTGATGGCCGCCGTGCGGAATGCAGCGGCTCGCCGACCAGCCGTGTTCCTTGAGCATGTCCAGCGTGCGCAGGTACTCGACCAGGCCGTAGCTCAGCGCGCAGTCGAATTGCAGCCAGTCGCGGTCCGGGCGCATGCCGCCGTGGCGGATCAGGTTGCGCGCGTCCTGCATCGAGAACAGGTTCTCGCCGGTGGCCATCGGGTTGGCGTAGTAGTTGCGCAGCGTGGCCTGCAGCTCGAAGTCCAGTGGGTCGCCCGCTTCCTCGTACCAGAACAGGTCGTACTTGCGACAGCGCCTTCGCGTACTGCGATCGCCGTGTCCAGGTCGAAACGGCCGTTGGCGTCCACCGCAGAGCTTCTGGCCGTCGCCCAGCACGCTGAGGATCGAATCGATGCGGCGCAGGTCTTCGTCGAGCGAGGCGCCGCCGATCTTCTTCTTCACCACCGTGTAGCCGCGGTCGATGTAGCTGCGCATCTCGTCCTTGAGCTTGCCGTGGTCCTGGCCCGGGTAGTAGTAGCCGCCCGCGGCGTAGACGAAGACCTTGCGGTCCGGCGTGCCGGTGCCGTAGCGCTCGGCCAGCAACTGGAACAGCGGCTTGCCCTCGAGCTTCGCGACCGCGTCCCACACCGCCATGTCGATGGTGCCGATGGCCACGGAGCGCTCGCCATGGCCGCCCGGCTTCTCGTTCCTGAACATCGCGTCCCAGACCTTGTGCGCGTCCAGGATGCCGCGGCTGTCCAGCAGCGAGTCGGGGTCGGCCTCGAGGATGCGCGGGATGAAGCGCTCGCGCATCAGCGTGCCCTGGCCGTAGCGCCCGTTGGAGTTGAAGCCGTAGCCCACGACCGGCTTGCCGTCGCGGATCACATCGGTGATGACCGCAACCAGGCTCAGGGTCATCTTGCTAAAGTCGATGTAGGCATTGCGGATGGGGCTGCTGATGGGCAGCGTCTGCTCACGGATCTCGACGATCTTCACGGGGTCTCCATTCGGGTTGGCTGTGAACGGATCGCATGTTCCGGCCGGAACCTCCCGTGAGGCCAATTCAGTTTTCTTAGGCTTTGATGCTTTGCGCGCACCGCCTGCGCGCCGAGCGCGCATCCCCCTCTCCTCATCGCTTCCTCATGACGCTGAACCTGGGCTGGATCGACGACTTCATGGTGCTCGCGGCCAGCGGCAACTTCTCGCGCGCCGCGGAAGAACGCCACATGACGCAGCCCGCCTTCAGCCGCCGCATCCGCGCGCTGGAGGAGTGGCTGGGCGTGGAGCTCTTCGACCGCAGCTCGCAGCCCGCCCGTCTGACCGAGGCCGGGGTGTGGTTCCGCAAGGCCGCCCAGGACCTGCAGGCCCACGTCGCGCGCGTGCCCGGCGAGGCGCGCGCGGTGGCCGAGGCCAGCTCGCAGACGCTGCGCTTCGCGGCCACGCATGCGCTGTCGTTCACGTTCATGCCGCGCTGGCTGCGCGCGCTGGAGGCGCGCACCGCGGTCGGCCCGGTGAACCTCGTCTCCGACACGCAGCAGAAGTGCGAGGCGCTGCTGCAGCAGAGCCAAGTGCAGTTCGTGCTCTCGCATGGTCATCGCCAGGTGCAGGGACCGCTGGATCAGGCAGCCTTCCCGGGCGTGGTCGTCGGGCAGGACCAGCTGCTGGCGGTGTGCGCGCCTGACGCGACGGGCGCGGCCGCGCATCCGCTCGGCGACGGCCGGTCCGCGCGTTCGGCGCAGGTGCAGCTGCTCGCCTACAGCTCCGAATCGGGCCTGGGCCGCATCCTGCGCGAGGTGAAGGGGCCGGCGCTGGAGCGCCTGAGCGCGCAGCCGGTGCTGACGGCGCACCTGGCCTCGGTGCTGCGCACGATGGCGCTCGACGGTCGCGGGCTGGCGTGGCTGCCGCGCATGCTGATCGGCGAGGACCTCGCGGCGGGCCGTCTGGTGCTCGCGGCCGGCGAGGACTGGCATCTCGAGCTCGACATCCGCCTGCACCGCGACCGCGGCGCGATGGGCGCGGCGGCGGAGACCTTCTGGGCCGCGGCGTCGGCGTCGAGCGCTGATCCCGACACGCCCCGATGAATTCACCATCCTCACACTGCCGGAGCCGCTGATGACCCGTTCCTACGCCCCGAAGAATCCGACCCTGTTCGACGAGGGCCTCGCCACGCGCCGCGAGGTGCTGGGCGATGCCTACGTCGATGCGTCGATCCGCAACGCCACCGACTTCAACATCGACATGCAGGAGCTGGTCACGCAGTACTGCTGGGGCGATGTGTGGAACCGGCCTGGGTTGGATCGCCGGTCGCGCTCGCTGCTGAACCTGGCGATGCTGACGGCGTTGAACCGGCCGCACGAACTCAAGATCCACGTGCGGGGCGCGCTCAACAACGGGCTCACGCGCGACGAGATCAAGGAGGTCTTCCTGCAGACGGCGATCTACTGCGGCGTCCCCGCCGCGATCGACGCGTTCCGCTCGGCCGCCGAGGTCTTCAAGGAGATCGACGCCGAGGCGGGCTGAGGTATCGTCCACAGCCTCACACCTGCTGACGGATCGCTCCTCATGACGTCTGTTTCCCGACTGCTCGCCGGCTCGCTGATGACCGGTCTGACCGTGCTGTGCGGCGCGGCGTTCGCGCAATCCGCCGAGCCCCGACTGCCCATCGCCGAGCTGACCCGCTGCGATGCGGGCTTCTTCAACGCGCTGGGCGCGCAGGCCGAGGCGCTCCAGGCGCTGGCCCCGATGCGCAAGCGCGGCAGCACCGCGACCTTCGAGGTCAAGCCTGAGGGCGATCACGTGCCGACGGTGCGGTTCTCGCGATCGGTGATGGTCGAGGGCCTGGAGGTCGTGGGCTTCTACGACGACAACAACGGCGTGCCCGGCATGCTGGACCTGCACTACTGGGGCTTCCTCGTGAAGGGCAAGCCGGCGGAGGTCGCCAAGCGCTTCAAGCCGCTGATCTGGGACGCCTCGCGCTTGCGCGACGGAGGATCCGCGCTGGTGCGCAGCGAGGTGTGGATGGAGAAGCGTCCCGATGACGGCTTCCGCCCCATGGTGACCGCCAGCGAGGAGCCGCCGCAGCCGGGGACGGTGGAGCGGGTGCTGCTGATCGAGGCGCACGACGAGCAGCTGACCGAATTCGGCTGCAGCCTGCAGAGCCGCAAGATGCCGCCGGCGATTCTGAAGGCGATCCGGCCGGATCTGGCGGGCTGAGGCTTATTGGGTGTCCAGTGAGGACGGCCCGTCGCAGGTCGTCTCCTGGATGCCGCAGATCTGGTCGAGCCAGGCGCGGAAGCGGCGCTTGGGCCGCCCGGCGGGCAAGCGGTGTCAGGGTTTGACGTCGGCGTCGGTGGTGACGTCGCTGTCGCTGCCGAGGCCATCGCAGCTGGTTTCCTGGACCGCGCAGATCCGGTTCACCCAGGCGCGGAATCGGCCGGCTTGCAGGCCGGCGCGCGCCGTCGCGTCGACCTTCAATGAGCTCCGATCCTTGGGGGGAAAGCGCTGATCGGCGAATTCCACTTGAGCCCACTTGCCGGTGCAATCGGCGAGGCGCCCGGCCTCGACGAGGAGGTCGTTGTCAAAGGTCTCGTTGTCACCGACGCGCAGCACGGTCTTCGCTTTCAGATTCGGCTGAGCTCGACCGACGTCGGCCTGCGACTTCACGGTCAGCTTGCTGCCGCTGACCCAGCCGTCGCCCGCGTACATCGGCCGCGGGGGACGGTTGGTCAAGGCCTCGTTGTCGCGGGCGTTGCGGATCAGGAACCAGCCGTTGCGCGCGCCGATGACCTCGACCTCGACCCGCACGCCGTAGCCCATCGAGGCCTCGACGAACGTGGGCGGGAGCTTGCCGAGGACCTTGGCGGTAGCGCCAGGCGCGGCGCGGACGTTCAGTCCGGCGGGATCGGTCTCGGCGACGAAGGCGCCGAAGCTGCACGTGCTGGCCACCGACTCGGCGGCGGCGGAGGGCGACTGGGCCGGAGGAGGCTCGCCGGCGCCCGCGCAGCTTGCCAGCGTCGCGAAGCTGGTGGTCGCGAGGAGCAGCGCGGCGTTGCGCAGGCGGTGATCAGTAGCCATCGACGAGGACATAGTGGAACGACGAGATCAGGCCCCATGGACGCCAGCAAGCTGCGATCGACGCCGGCGATCCGGCCGGATCTGGCGGGCTAAGGCTTATTGGGTGTCCTGTGAGGACGGCCCGTCGCAGGTCGTCTCCTGGATGCCGCAGATCTGGTCGAGCCAGGCGCGGAAGCGGCCCTTGGGCAGCCCGGCGCGGGCGGCCGGTTTGATCTCCAGATAGGGCACGAGGTCCTTCGGGAGCTTCGACTCGTCGTAGTCAACGAGCGCCCAGCTGCCTTTGCAATCGACCAGTCGCCCGGCCGCCATGGTGCTGCTTCCGTCGAAGTGAACGCCATCCTTGAGGCGAGCGGCGATGGGTGCCTTGGCGTCGGGGCGGGTATGACCAACGCCTGCCTGCGCCTTCACAACGAGCTTGCGGCCACTGACCCAGCCTTCGCCGTCGTACACCGGGCGGGCAGGACGGCCCGTGAGGGCTTCGTCCTCGAAGGCTTCGCGGACGAGGAACCAACCGTTAGAGCTGGCCGTGACCTTCACGAAGACGCGGGCACGCATGCCGTATGCATCGCTCCAGATGGGGGGAAGCGTGCCGAGGACCTTCGCCGAGGCCGAGGGTTCAGCGCGCACGTTGAGTCCGGCAGGGTCGGTCTCCTCGACGAACGCCGCGAAGTTGCAGGAGGTGGGTTCTGGCGGGCCACCGGACGCATTCGCGGCGCTGCAAAGCGCGGCGCCGGTCGAGAGGGTCAGCGCCAGTCGAATCAGCGACGACGCGACGCGGGGGTTCCAGTCATTGGCCATCGACGAGGATGTAGAAGAAGGACGGGTTGAAGCCCATGATGGACAGGAAACTTGCAGTCAGGGCGGCTGGCACGCCGCCCCGCGACCGCTACGTCGTCACTGCGCTTCGGCCGACGCCAAGCCGTCGCAGCTGGTTTCCTGGATGCCGCAGATCTGGTTCAGCCAGGCGCGGAAGCGGCCCTTGGGCTGCCCGACGCGCGCGGCGGACTTGATCTGCAGGTAGGGCTTCATGTCCGCCGAGAAACGGGTCTCGTCGAAGTCCACCTGCACCCAGCTGCCCTGGCAGTCCGACAGCCGGCCTGCGGCCATGGTGCTGTCGCCGTCGAAGAGCAGGTCATCCTTGAGCTGCACGGCGATCGGCGCCTTCGCGTCCGGGCGCGTCCGGCCGATGCTGGCCTGCGACTTCACCACCAGCTTGCGGCCGCTGACCCAGCCTTCGCCCGAATAGGCGGGGCGTGCGGGCTGGCCGGTGATGTCCGGCTCGTCCACGCCGTCCTTGATGCGGAACCAGCCGCTGGCGGTGCCGGTGACCGTGACTCGAGCGCGCACCCTCAGGCCGGAGTCGTCGGACCAGACCGGGGGGAGCTTGCCCAGGATCTGTGCCGACGCCGACGGCGCCGCGCGCACGTTGAGTCCGGCGGGATCGGTTTCCTCGACGAAGGCGGTGAACTGGCAGCTGCGGGGTTCGGGCGGGCCGCCGGAGGCCCGCGCGGCGCCGCACAGACCGGCGGCGGCCAAGAGCGTCAGCAGCAGGCGGGTCCGCGGCGACGCGACGGAGAAGGTCCGGTCATTGGCCATCGATGAGGACGTAGAAGAAGGACGGGCGGGCGCCGACGGCGGACAGGAAGCTCCCGTAGATGTTCTTCGGGATCGTCTGGCAGCCGGCGGACCAGGTGTTCACGACCGCGCCATTGTCAGCGCCGCCCCAGTGGATGTACATCGTTCGGCCGACCCCCTTGGCATCAATGCGTGACGGGTCGTCGAGCAGGAAGCGGCCGTCGCCGTTGGTGTCGCGCTCGACGGTCTGGTTTTCGGCGGAGCGGAAGGCGCGTGCGCCGAGGTGGCCGTCGGGCTTTTCGTTGAAGAAGTAGGTGCCGGCGCGCAGTCGGCCGGCGTCGACGATCTTGTCGGCGTTGACGTCGTAGCCGGCGACCTTGTCGGCGCCCTTGGAGATGACTCCGGCGTAGCGGGCGTCGAGCGGCTGACCGGCCTTGAGCAGAGCGCGCTGCGCGTATTGGGCGGAGGGCTCGGTGTTGCCGGAGAAGACGGCGACGCTGCCTCGACGGCGCCAGCCGTTGAGCACGACGATGTGGTCGTCGTAGGCGCCGCGGCCCTTGTTGACGAGGGTGGAGGTATCGCGGCGCAGGCCGACGACGAGCATGCGGCCCTGGTTCAGCGCGTTGGCGGCCTGACGCGAGCCGCGTTGCAGGACGAGGCTGGCGAAGTAGTGGAACGACGCCTGCTGCGACAGGAAAGGCAGCCGGGGCAGCGCGGGGCGTTGCTGGCGGGCGGCGGCCCATTGGCGCAGCAGCGCGGCGCCGGCCGGCGTGGTGTTGAGCGCGAAGCGGGCGGGCCAACCGAGGCAGGCCTCGGCGAGGCGATGCGCGGCTTCGCGCATGGGCTCGTCCAGCTGCGCGATGCCGTCCTCGAAGGCGCGAAGCGCGGCGGCGGGGTCCTGGGCGGCGGTGGCGGCGAATGTGCCGGACACCTTGTCGATGTCGGCGTCGACGAGGGGCGAAGCGAGGCTCATGGCGGCAAGACCGGAACGGTCCTTCAGGGCGGTGAGGCCGATTCTGCGAATCCGGTGCGGCGGACGCATTGGCCGAAGGTCATGCGCGGCGGTGGGGCGCCGCCGCCATTGGGGACAGCGGCGCCGGTCCGTGGACGATCAGCGCATGAGGTCCATGAGCGACGGGTCGATGCCGGGCGGCGGGGCGGAGCAGTCGCTGCCGATCCACTTGTGGACGGAGGTCGATTCGTAGGCGATGGGCATGCCCTGGGCGGTGGAGCCCTTGAAGGCGACCTTGATGGTGGCGGAGGACTTGTCGGTCACCTGGTAGGTGCCGGTGCCTGTGCCGGAGGCGGTGGCGCTCTTGCAGCTCATGGTGAAGGAGCCGCTGGTGGCGTCGCCGGGCTTCACGGTGGTGGTGCAGTCGTCGACGGACTGGGGCTTGGGCAGGGCGAACTCGGAGGACTGCTGGCAGTCGAGGTGCGGATTGCCGCCGGTCGGGAGCCCGGCCTTGGCCATCGCGGCGGAGAGGCTGCTCTTCTGCTGCGGGGTGAGCGCGCCCTTGATGTCGAAGATGGTGGGGAGTGGCTTGCCGTTGAGCGTGTTCACGCTCGAGCTGGCCCACAGGCCGGGTTTGACGGCGATGGATTGGGCGAGCGTGGGGGATGCTGCGGTGAGGGCCGCCGTGACGGCGAGCGACGTGCGAAGGAACGCGGAGAAGCGCATGGGGAGGCCTCAGGGATGTCCGCTAGGGACGACGAGGCGGAGTCTCGATGCGGGCGCCGCTCCGAGTCGAGCGGGCTTGAAGCCTGTGGAGGGGGCACGTATGACCGAGGTCATGTGGAGCGAGAAACCAGGAAATCGCCAGAAGGGGGAGCCCAGGGAGGCGATGCCGAGGCCACATGACGTGGTGTGGTCATGGCTTTCTCGACAAGGAACCCTGCATCGGCTGCGCTACACTGCGCGCCTAAGTGGATTGGGGGTTCCCGGTCGGCGCTACAGCCTCGGTGGGTTCATCGGGGCTTTTCGCTTTCTGGGGAGGGAAAACAACCAACCCCACATTCTCGTAGCCGACGCCAACATTGCCTCGACCGCCATCGCAGAAGAACTTCTTCTTCAGCACGTCAAAAGCCTGATTCGGCTGGTGGGGTCGGATGTAGTTGATTCCTACCGGCCGGGCGACCAGATCGGCCAATTGAAGGCCCGCCAGATTCGTCTTCTTGTCTGCAAAGACGATGTTCAAAGGCAAGGGCGAGGCCATTCCATCCTTGCCGTCACAGATGCGACGGAACTCCAGTTCGAGTTCTCGGTCTTCCTTCTTCCCACGGCACTCCACGATCACATGCGTCTGCAGATCTTGCTGACCTTTCTCCGCAAGAAAGGCATGAAGGCGTTGCAGGCAGGCATCCAGTGCAATGTGATACGGATTGGAGGCGGAGCCTTCGCTTCGAGTCAGTCGAGCCTTGTCGACTATGCAGGCGATCAGAACGAAGTTGCTCCGCACCATGATGTCGCCCAGCCACGCAACAAACTCTTGGCGACGCGGCAAGTGGCTTAGAAATGCGAAATCGCCTTTCTGCTTGCGGATGTCCGTTTCATGCAGGACGACGCTGTCATGACCGAAGTAGTTGAACTTCAACTTCTCGATCGCCGGGATGATCCGTTCGCTGTAATGCCGCTTGTGAAACACGCACAACGCGAGTACGAAAACCGGATAACTCGAATCAATGCTGGCCAGCGAGTGGTCGCCACTCTCGTCGACGTAAACGACGTAGTCGCTGAACCGTCGGTCACCGCCCCCGAGCGGTGGCGACTCCACCGGCACGGACTCGGCGGATTCAAACAGCGAGTACTGAGAGCCTGGCGTTGCCATGGGAGCCGTGCAAGTCTCAAACGAATCGCAAGGATTCCGAGGAGCTTTGGATCAGGCCTCAGCGAAGTGGCGATCGACGCTCACACATCAA
>JBCNOF010000004.1:0-11318 GCA_039594005.1 Roseateles sp. | reverse complement strand
ATTCAGGTGATGGACGGACGGCAGGAGCCGGACGCGCTTCGTCGCGTGCCTACCGCTGTTGCGTCGTGTTGCATTCACGGAGAACTCAACGATGTCGGACACATCGCCTCATGCCCTTCGCGTCCTCGTGATCGATGACGATCCCGAAGGCGCGCGCAGCCTCAGCGAGCTGTTCCGCTGCTACGGCTGCGCAACCTCGGTGGCCTACAGCGGCCGGGTGGGCTTGCGGCTGTCCAAGCTGTTCAAGCCGGAGCTGGTCTTCGTGGACTTCGACATGCCCGACATGAACGGGCTGGAGGTGGTGGCCGAGGCCAAGCTGATCGACGCCGAGGCGGGCCGTCACGTGATGTACGTGTGCCTGACGGGCGGTGGCCCCGAGATCACCGACGAGAAGGCCGGCCAGGCGGGCTTCAACCGCCTGCTCTACAAGCCGCTGAAGGTCACCGACCTGCTGGCGGTATTGCTGACCGCAAGACCGGGCAACTTCATGGCCAGCCACAGCGCGCCGACGATCCGCCCCACGCCCGCGGCGTACAGGGATCGCACACCGAGGCATTGAGCCTCAGGGGGTCGTTGGAGCGGATGCGCCCGGTCGCGCTGCGGGCGTCTCGGGCAGCGGCTTGCCCTCGCAGATGGCGGCGCGGATCTCGTCGCTCTGCCGTTGCTGGCGCCGGGCGAATTGCAGGAAGCCAAGGTCGAGGTCGAGCATGCCGCAGCGCAACTTGCGCAAGCCGGCCTCGAGTTGGGCGGGCGGCGTCGCGCGCGCCCAGTGGGCCGCGTAGCGGCGCATCCAGCTGAGCGCCTCCTCGTCGCGGCCCTGCAGGAACAGTGCATCCGCGAGCGCCTCTCCCGAGCGTCCCTGCACGTCTGCCGGTTGCGTGGCCATGTAGCCGGCCCAGTCGTCGAGATGGGCCGGCAACGCGGACCCGCCGCTGACGAACTGCAGTTGTGCGTAGAGCGCATTCAGTCCCACGCTCGAGTCGTAATCCGGATACTTCGCGCGGCCCGCCTTGTTGATCTGGATGCCGGTGAGGATCAGCGCGATCTGCTCATCGCGGCCTCGGCCCAGGTCACGCGCATGGCCGGCGAGCTCCTCGTACTCGGCGCCCAGGTGGTAGGCGGCGCGTCCACGGTCCTTCGCGTCGGTCTCTGCCTCGTCGATGGCCGCGTAGAGGCGATGCGCGCGATCGCGGTCGGCCGGGTCCCCCTGCAGGAACCAGCGCAGCAGCAGCACCTTGCCCTGATCCATCCGCAGATGCGGCAGCCAGTTCTCGGACCGGTCCTGCCAGGCGTCGATGAGCCTCAGCGTCAGCGCGATCTTGCGCAGGGCGCGTTCGGGCTGACGGACCACCTCGTGCTCGCACTCGGCGGTCAGCTTGCTCACCAGGCCGGCCAGCGCCCAGGCAGGCACCGGCTCGCCGGCCTTGAGCTGCTGGCGGATGTCGGCGACGGCCTGCAGATTGAGGTCGCGCATCGCGCCGCCGTCGGCGCGCACCGATTGTTCGAACTCGTCGAGCAAGGGCACCGTGGCGGCATGGGCGCCCGGAGCGAAGGCGTGGAGGGCGGTGAACGCCACGAAGGCGAGCGCGGCCAGCGTGTGCGAGCGCCGGCGCGAGAAGGTGGCGGACATGCCTTGAACTCCCTGATCCGATGTCGACGCATCGGTTGATGTCTGGAAAGCGCGGATTGAAGCATGGCGAAGCGCCGCTGCCGACCCTTGCGTGGCCGATGAATCGACGCATTCGCGGCCAATTCCTCACATCCGCAAAATTCCGCTAGTCAATCAAATACTTGCTAAAAGCAATCAAATCCCGGAACATCCGGCCATGACTGATCTCGACCGCATCGAAGCCGTCCGGCGCTTCAACCGCTTCTACACGCGCCGCATTGGCGTGCTCAACGAGGGACTGCTGGACTCGCCCTTCAGCCTGACCGAAGGCCGCATCCTGTTCGAGCTCGCCCATCTGGAGCAGGCCGAGGGGCTCACCGCGACCGAGCTGGGGCGGTTGCTGGACCTGGATGCGGGCTACATGAGCCGGCTGCTGCGCGACCTCAAGGAACGCGATCTTGTGCGCGCCACGCGCAGCGCGGTCGACGCGCGGCAGTCTCTGCTGCAGCTGAGCCCGGCCGGGCGCAAGGCCTTCAAGCCGCTGGAGAAACGCTCACAGGCCCAGGTGGGCGAGCTGCTCGACGCGCTGGGCGAGGCGCAGCAGACCGAGCTGCTGCAGGCCTTCCGGCGCGTGCAGGCGCTGCTCGAATCGCCGGCGGAGACCTCTGCCAAGCCGGCGCGAGGTGGCCTCATCCTGCGGCCCCATCGGCCTGGCGACATGGGCTGGATCGTCGCGCGACATGGGGCGCTGTACGCGCGGGAGTACCAATTCGACATGCGCTTCGAGGCGCTTGTCGCACGCATCGCGGCGGACTTCATCGAGCGTTTCGACGCCCGCCGCGAGGCCTGCTGGATCGCCGAGCGCGACGGCCTGAACATCGGCAGCGTGGCGCTGGTGCAGGCCCGCGACGAGGCGACCGACGCGCCCATCGAGGGCACGGCCCAGCTGCGGTTGCTGCTGGTGGAGCCCTCGGCGCGCGGGCTGGGTCTGGGCGACCGGCTGGTTGCGGAATGCCATCGCTTCGCGCGTGAGGCCGGTTATCGGCGCGTGCGTCTGTGGACCAACAGCCAGCTCGATGCGGCCAAGCACATCTATCGCAAGGCGGGTTATCGGCTCACCGGCACGGAAGCCTTCCAGGGATTCGGGTTGGACCTGATCGGCGAAACTTGGGAGCTGGACCTTTCGGCACATCCCTGATTTCGATCCCCGATCCCCGATCCCCGATCCCTGATTCATGAACCACGACCTCTATCTCGACGCCAGCGGCCTGCGCGCCAATCTCGACAGCGCCGCGCTGCCCGCGGACTTCGCCGCGCTCGTCGCGACGCATCAAGCCGCGCTGCAGACGCTGCTGACGCCGCAGGCGCTGGCCGACACCGAGGTGGCCTGGCGCTACCGCGTGCCGGAGCTGGGCGAGGGCGGCGCCTGCTCGCTGTTCGGGCAACTGGCCGAGCAGCCCTATGACCTCACCGGCCTGCTCGGCGCTCCCGGCGCGGACAACCAGCGCCTGGTGGCCGAGGCCACGATCGTCACGCGCTATTACCGCGCGCACAGCGCCAGCCACTGGTTCGGCGTCTATCAGGCGCGGCGCAGGGCGGACGGCGAGCCGGTGCTGGTGAAGCTGGCCTACTTCGGCGCCGAGAGCCGCGCCGAGTTCCCGTTGACCGAGGCCTTCGCCGCGGGCAGCAACAACAGCGCGGTGGGTCTGAGCGGCCGCGCGCGCCTGATCAACGACGTGGCGGCCTTCGTGGCCGAGGGCGGCGGCTACTACACCTGCGATCCCAAGGTGAAGGCGGAGGCCTGCCTGCCGCTGTTCGACGCCGATCGCCGCGTCGTCGGCATCCTCGATTCCGAGGCCTTCGACAAGGATTTCTTCACCGGCCCGGAACTGGCGCTGATCGTGGCCGTCGCGGCGACGTTGTCGGGCGGGGAGATCGCGAGGCCGATCTGAGGTGAGGGCGGCTATGCTCGCGCGTTATGCGCGACATGGGTGATCCCTCCTCCTTCCCGGCCCTGGCCGCCATCCGGGGCGACATGGCCGAGCGTGTGCGCGCCTTCGACTGGGCGGCCACGCCGCTGGGGCCCTTCGAGCGCTGGCCCGCCGCGCTGCGCAGCGTCGTGGCGACGATGCTCGAATGCCAGCTGCCGATGTACCTGGCCTGGGGCGAGGACCACATCCAGCTCTTCAACGACGCCTATCGCCCGATCCTCGGCGACAAGGCCGATCCCGCGCTGGGCGGACGGGCGTCCGAGACCTGGGCCGAGATCTGGCCCACGATCGGCCCGATGTGGCAGCAGGCGCTGTCGGGCGCGCCGATGGGCTTCGACGACTTCAAGCTGACCATCGACCGCTTCGGGTACCCCGAGGACGTCTACTTCAATTTCTCCTACAGCGCGGTGCGCGACGACGCAGGCCGCGCGGCCGGCGTGCTGGTCACCTTCGCCGAGACCACGGAGAAGGTGCTGGCCTCGCGCCGGCTCGCCTTCCTCGACGCGCTGGCCCAGGCCACGCGCGCGCTCACCGAGCCCACCGACGTGATGCGCGTCACCGCCGAGCGGCTGGGACGACACCTCGGCGCCAATCGCTGCGCGTATGCGACGGTGCGCGGCGACCAGGACACCTTCGACGTCATCGGCGACTTCAACGACGGCGTCGCCAGCATCGTGGGGACCTACCGCTTCGGCGACTTCGGCCAGGAGGTGCTGCGGCTGATGCGCGCCGACCAGGCCTTCGTGAACCACGACGTCGACCGCGACCCGGTCACCGCCGACACCGATCTCAGCGCCTACGCGCGCACCAGCATCCAGTCGGTGATCTGCGTGCCGCTGCACAAGGATGGTCGATTCGTCGCGGCCATGGCCGTGCATCAGCGCGAGGCGCGGCATTGGACCGATGACGAGATCGCGCTGGTGAAGATCGTCGTGGCGCGTTGCTGGGAGGCGCTGGAGCGCACCCGGGCCGAGGCCGCGCTGCGCGAGGAGGCGCGCACGCTGGAGACGCTCAACCGCACGGGCGCGGCGCTGTCGGCGGAGCTGGACATCGGCGCGCTGGTGCAGCGCGTGACCGACGCGGCCACCGAGCTGACCGGCGCGCGCTTCGGCGCGTTCTTCTACAACGGCGTGGACGAGCAGGGCGAGGCCTATCTGCTGTACGCGCTCTCGGGCGCCGATCGCAAGCACTTCGACAAGCTGGGGCATCCGCGGCCCACGGCGCTGTTCGGGCCGACCTTCCGCGGAGAGCCCGCGATCCGGCTGGACGACGTGATGGCCGATGCGCGCTACGGCCAGTGGGGCCCGCATCACGGCAAGCCGCCGGGCCACCTGCCGGTGCGCAGCTACCTGGCGGTGCCGGTGACCGGCCGCTCGGGCGAGGTCCTGGGCGGGCTGTTCTTCGGTCATGAGGAGGTGGGCGTCTTCACGGAGCGCAGCGAGCGCCTGGCCGAGGGTATCGCCAGCCAGGCCGCCGTGGCCATCGACAACGCGCGGCTGTACGCCGCGTCGCGCGAGGCGATGGTCGAGCGCACGCGGCTGCTCGAGAGCGAGCGCACCGCGCGCCTGGCCGCCGAGCAGGCGGGGCTGGTCAAGGACGAGTTCCTCGCCACGCTGTCGCACGAGCTGCGCACGCCGCTGAGCGCGATCACCGGCTGGGTCCACATCCTGCGGCGCAAGTTCGGCGACGCGCCGGCCGACCTGAAGAAGGGCATCGACGTCATCGAGCGCAGCGCCAAGGCGCAGGCGCAGCTGATCGAGGACCTGCTGGACATGAGCCGCATCACCACGGGCAAGCTCAGCCTGGAGGTCGCGCCGGTGTCGGCGGCGAGCTTCACACTGGCGGCGGTGGAACTGCTCGCGCCGGCGGCCGAGCGCGCCGGCGTGCAGCTGACCGCGGATGTCGCCGTCGACGCGGGCGACACGGTGATGGGCGACGCCGACCGGTTGCAGCAGGTCGTGTCCAACCTGCTGTCCAACGCGATCAAGTTCACGCCCCGCGGCGGCGAGGTGCGCGTGCTGCTTCGCGGGGGCGCGAGCCACGTGGACCTCATCGTCGAGGACACCGGCATGGGCATCGCGCCCGTGTTCCTGCCGCATGTCTTCGAGCGCTTCCGGCAGGCTGACGGCTCGATGGCGCGACGTCATGGCGGTCTCGGGCTGGGGCTGTCCATCGTGCGCAACCTCGTCGAGCTGCATGGCGGCGACGTGCGCGCCGAGAGCGCGGGCGAGGGGCAGGGCGCGCGATTCATCGTCACGCTGCCGGCCATCGTCACGCGCGACCTCGCCAGCGCCTCGGCCGACCCGGGCGCGGCGGACCGGATCTCGCTCAAGGGCGCGCGCATCCTTGTTGTGGATGACGACGAGACCGTGCGCGAGATGGTCGCACGAGCGCTCGGCCTGCAGGGCGCGCAGGTGACCGCGGCGGCCAGCGGCGCCGAGGCGCTGGACGTGCTGCCGGGGTCCGATCTGAACCTGCTGATCTCCGATCTGGGCATGCCCGAGATGACCGGCTTCGAGCTCCTGAGCCGCGTGCGCGAGCTGCCCGCGGGGCAGGGTGGAGACATCCGCGCCATCGCCCTGACCGCCTTTGCCCGCGAGACCGACCAGCGCCAGGCGCTCGAGGCCGGTTTCCAGGCCCACTTCCGCAAGCCGGTGGAGTTCTCCGCGCTGGTGCGCGCCATTCAAGCCATGGGACTGTCATGACCACGCAACTGATCCTCTTCCGTCTGAGCATCCGCAGCAGCTATGCCGCCAACACGGAGGAAGAGGCCACCGAGGACACCTTCGACACGATCCAGTTCTTCTCGCACGAGGGCGCCGTGTGGCGCATCAAGACCTTCGCGATCGACCAGGACGTGCATGTCTGGTCGATGGAAGTGAGCGAGGTCGAGGACCTCGTCGAGCTGGCCGTCGGCAACACCGAGTCCAACTACGGCGACGTGCTGGAGGAAGGCTACATCCTGAACTCGGAGACCGGGCTGGACGGCCTGCGCGAGCAGCTCGCGGAGCGGGACCTGGACACCCATCTGAATGAGACGTCCGTCGGCGCGGTGTTCTGGACACCGGCCGGCACGAGCTACAAGTCCAGGAGCCGGCCCGGCAACTGAGCGCGGACGGCCACATCCCGGGGCGATCGCCGCGAACGACGGCGGCCCCGGATCGCATCACCACGGAGGGAGTTCCGATGAACACGAGGATGCGGCGAGCAATCGCCGGTTGGCTGGGCGCGTGCGCGCTGGTGGGGGGCGGTGCCCCGGCGATGGCGGCAGCGCCTGTCGTGACGGACTTCGTTGAACCCGCCGCGGACGCCAACGTGACGCAGGTCTTCGATCGGGCGCGAGAGTCCGCCGTGCGCCAGGATGCCCGCGCGCTGGCCTTCATCGACCGTGCCTTCCTGCGCAAGGACGTGCGGCTCTACGTGCCGCAGCACGCGATGAAGCTCGACAGCACGCTCGCATCGGTGTTCCTCTACGGGCCGTACGGCGAGCGCGGGGAGACCCATCTGCGCGAGCTGCTGCGCGTGGAGACCGACCCGGCGATCGCGCGCCGCATCGTCGAGATCCTCATCTGGATCGGCTCGCCGGCCAGCGTGCCCGTGGTCAGGCGCGTGGGCGAGACCTGGACCGATTACGAGACCTTCAGCCGGGTGATGACCTTCATGATGATGAGCGGCGGTCCCGACGGCCCTGCGGCGATGCGCGAGGTCCGCGCGGAGACGCTCGACGGGAAGGCGCAGGCCTACTGGGCGAAGCAGCGCGGCGATCTGGATCATGCGAGCTTCGCGACCTGGCGTTCGCTGATGCCGGAGTCGGAACTCCGTGCGTCCAGTGCCGAGCTCGCGCGCCGCACCCTCGCGCAGATCGAACAGCGCAAGGGACTGGGCGAGGACGAGCCGCCGCTGTTCCTCATGGATGCGCCGGTCCCGGCCGCGGAGATGATCGCGTCGCTGACGCGGTCACGGTCGCTGATGCTGCAGCGCTTGTCGGATGAGGCGCTGTCGGAGGTGAAGGTGCTCAACGTCCTGATCAACACGCTCCGCTACCGGCAACTGCCGATCGATCAGCCGCCCTGATCAGCCGACCGCGTGGCTTTCGCGATCCACCGCCCCTGCAGCGCGAAACCCGCCAGGAACAGCACGAACCAGCCCAGCAGCGCGGTCTTCACGACCGGGTCTTCCGGGCCGGTCGCCAGCGGATGCGCCACGGGCAGCCGGCTCAGCGTCTCGTTGATGCCCGGCACCATCAGCAGGAAATAGCTGAACGACAGACCGAAGGTGGCGAGGTAGGTCCGCAGCCGCCCGAGGAAGCCGAGCCGAGGCGCGAGCCACGCGCCGCCGAACGCGGCGATCAGCGCCAGCACGCCCAGCACATGACCGGGATTCACGCCGATGACGCTGGACAAGCCGAAGGACGTGAACACCGACAGCGCCAGGCCGCCGAGGTACACCTGACCGGCGCGCGTGGCGGGATCGATGCGCCCCTGGCGCGCGAAGGCGATCAGGCCGGCGACGACCGGAATGAGGCTGAGGGCGGTGTGCGCGACACCGAGCGTGGACAAGGGATGAGGCATGGTGGATCTCGTGATCTACTAGTAGATAGGTTGCGGGCGCGAAAAGGAGGACGACCGAGGTCGCCCAGGAGAGAACGGGTCAGGCGGGCTGGGTCAGCTTGAGGATGGCGGGTTGGACGATGGTGGAGAAGGACTTGGGGTCCTCGAATGCGCGCGCCACGAGCATTGCGCCGTGCACGACCGCCATGAAGGCCTTGGCCGACACCGCCGGGCTGTTGAGCAGGTGGAATTGCCCGGCGGCCGCGCCGCGCTTGAGTAGCGCCGCGAGCCAGGCGTTCAGGTCCTGGAAATGCGCGCGAACCTCGACGGCGACCTCCTCGGGGATGGTCGGCAGCTCGGTGGCCAGCATCGCGCAGATGCAGAAGGGATGCTCGCCGCCGCGGATGCAGCCGGCCCAGTAGTCCGCGTAGGCATTGAGCTCCGACAGCGGATCGTCCAGCTGTCGCGTCAGGCCCGCGAGTCCGACCTGGGCCTCCTGCCGGTAACGCGCGACGACGTCCCGCACCAGCACGGTCTTGCTCGCGAAGTGGTGGTGGATGCTTGCCTTGGTGATGCCCACGCGCTCGGCCAGGTCGGCATAGCTGAAGCTGTTGTAGCCGCCCGCCACCAGCAGGGCGCGGGTGTGGGCGGCGATCTCGGCCGCCTTGGGCGAGAGCTCGGGCAGCGGTTCAGGCAGGGCGGACATGGGCATCGATCCGGGACACAATGTGTCGCACTCTACTAGTTGGTAGGCTGATTGTCAAAGCCCCTGCCGCCCATGTCCCTCACATCGACTCGTCCAGCATGCGCCGGTAATCGCTGGGAGAGGCCTCGCGGGGATTGGTCTTGTGGCAGTGATCGTGCAACGCGCGTTCGATGATCTGGTCGTGCAGGTCCACCGTTACGCCCATCGCGCCGAGTCCCGCGGGCAGCCCCAGGCGCTGGTTCATTGCCTTGACCGCGCCGGCGAGCTCGTCGGCGGGCGTGCCTGCCTGCAGATTCATCGCATGCGCCATGCGGGCGATCTTGTCGTCGCGCCGCATCGAGTCGTGCATCCCGTTGAAGCGGATCACCGCCGGCAGGAAGACGGCGTTGAGCGTGCCGTGGTGCAGCGTCGGCATCAGCCCGCCCAGTGCATGGCTGAGCGAATGCACGCAGCCCAGGCCCTTCTGGAACGCGAGCGCGCCCAGGGTGCTGGCGGCCATCATGTCGAGCCGGGCGTCGAGGTCGTCGGGGTGCGTGGTGGCCCGCTCGATCTGGCCCCAGCCGCGGCGCAGGCCCTCGAGCGCGATGCCGTCGGCCGGCGGGTTGAAGGCGGCCGACATGAAGGTCTCCAGGCAATGCGCGATCGCGTCCATGCCGGTGGCCGCGGTGAGCCCGGCGGGCAGCTTGCGGGTGAGCTCGGGATCGCACACCGCGGAGCGCGGCATCAGCACCCAGTTGTGGAAGCCGAGCTTGCGGCCGTCATCCACGATGATGATCGCGCCCCGGGCGACCTCGGAGCCAGTGCCGGCGGTCGTGGGCACGGCGATCAGCGGCGCGGCCTTGTCGGTGATGTTGCCGGCGCCGCCCAGGACGGTGGCGTACGCCGTCAGCGGGCCTTCATGCGTGGCCGCGATCGCCACGCCCTTGGCCAGGTCGATGCTGGAGCCGCCGCCCACCGCGATCAACCCGTCGCAGTCGTGCGCTCGATAGAGCGCGACGGCCTCTCGCACGGCGGCCTCGGTCGGATTGGGCGGCGTGGCGTCGAAGACGGGCAGGGCGCCGGCGTCGATCGAGGAGCCCGTCCAGGCCTCGAGGACCAGGTCCAGCACCCCGGCGGCGCGCACGCCGCGGTCGGTGACGATGAGCGGCCGGGAGATGCCGTTGCGCGCGCATTCGGCGCCGATCACGCGTCGCGCGCCGGCCTCCAGGTGGATGTGGGTGAGGTACTGGATCAGGGCCATGGGAAGGGGTCCTCTGCCGTGGGGGTCGTTGTCTGGGAAAATCCCGGGATTGCGGCTGGGTCGACGACCTAGCCTACGCCCTGGAGTTCCCGTTGAGTAGCACCTTGTTGACACCGCGGATGGCCGCGGTGCTGGAGCGCATCCACCGCGCCAACCGGCCGTCCTTCGCCAGCCTGTCGCCCAAGCAGGCGCGCATCGCCTACCTGATGGGCGCGGAGATCCTGGATCTGCCGCGCGCGCCCCTTGCCGCGCGTCGAGCCGGTGGCGATCCCCGGCCCGGCGGGCACGATCCATGCGCGTCTTTACGCGCCGATGACGCGCGAGGCCGTCGACGAGCGCGATCAGGCGGACGGTCAGGCTGGTCGCGGACTGCCGGTGTTGCTCTATTTCCATGGTGGCGGATTCGTCATCGGCAATCTGGAAACCCACGACAGCCTGTGCCGCCAGATGGCCTTGCGCACCGGGTGCGCGGTGCTCGCCGTGGACTATCGGCTCGCGCCCGAGCACCCGTTTCCCGCGGCGGTCGACGACTGCTGGGCCGCGCTCGCGTGGCTGGCCACGGCGGCGCCCGAGCTCGGCCTGGACCGCGCGCGCATCGCCGTGGGGGGCGACAGCGCCGGCGGCACGCTGGCCGCGGTGACGGCGCTGCACGCGCGGGACATCCGCGAGCAACTGGGGCTGACGCTCTCGCTGCAGCTGCTGATCACGCCGGGCGCGACGGCGCATGCCGACACCGACTCGCATCGCCGTTTCGCCCAGGGCCACCTGCTGGACGCCGAGACGATCGCGTGGTTCTTCAACCAGTACATCCCGAGCGAGCGACGCGAGGACTGGCGTTTCGCGCCGCTGCGCGCGGATGACCATGAGGACCTCGCACCGGCGTGCCTGATCCTGGCCGAGGCCGATCCGCTGATCGACGAGGGCATCGCCTATGCCGACCTGCTGCGCGCGAACGGCAACGCGGTGCGGCTGGAGCTGTACCGTGGCGTGACGCACGACTTCATCAAGATGGGCCGCAGCATTCCGGAGGCCGGCGAGGCGCTGGATGCCTGCGCCGATGCGCTTCGGACGGCGTTCGGGCTGCCGGCACCGACGACGCCGACCCTGTCGGCGGCGCCCGCGACGCCCTCGATCCCTGCCGCCGCCGACACCACGGCCACGGCTTCCACGACCCCCACCGGGGCATGAGCATGAGCACCACCGCGCCCACCGCGTCGCTTGC
>JBCNOF010000003.1:0-9326 GCA_039594005.1 Roseateles sp. | reverse complement strand
TTGGACAGATCGCGCCGCGCGCCGTGTCGATGGAATCCCAGCGCCTGCGCCATCTCGAGCAGCGGCTCGCGCAGGTCGCGCCTCGCACGGCCGCGCTTGAGCAGCAGCGGCTGCGTCACCTCTCCCAGCGCCTGGAGCGCGCCTTGCCGCAGCAGGCACAGCGCGGCGCGCAGCGGCTTGAAACGCTGGCGGCGCGGCTGGAGGCGCTCGACCCGCGCCAGGTGCTCGCCCGCGGTTATGCGTGGCTGGACGATGGTCAGGGCAGGGCGCTGAGTTCGGTCGCGCAGCTCAGCGAGGGTCAGGACTTGCGCGCGGTGCTGGCCGACGGCGAGGTGGATCTCCAGGTCACGCGAATCGATCCGGGCCGCTGACGCGAGCCGCCCAATCCGGTGGATGCGTCAGGGGCTTGGATCGCTGCCTACAATCGCCGCCTACACCCGTCCACCACCATCAACCGATTAGGAGTTCTTCATGGAACATACCCTGCCCGATCTGCCGTATGACAAGAAGGCGCTGGAGCCGCACATCAGCGCGGAGACCTTCGAGTACCACCACGGCAAGCACCACCAGACCTACGTGACGAACCTGAACAACCTGATCCCGGGCACCGAGTTCGAGAGCATGACCCTGGAGGAGATCGTCAAGAAGTCCTCGGGCGGTATCTTCAACAACGCCGCGCAGATCTGGAACCACACCTTCTTCTGGAACAGCCTGAAGCCGAAGGGCGGCGGCGCTCCGACCGGCGCGCTGGGCGACGCGATCAACGCCAAGTGGGGCAGCTTCGACGCCTTCAAGGAAGCCTTCACGAAGACGGCCGTGGGCACCTTCGGTTCGGGCTGGGCCTGGCTGGTGAAGAAGGCCGACGGCTCCGTGGACATCGTCAACACCAGCGGCGCCGGCACCCCGCTGACCACCGGCGACACCCCGCTGCTGACCTGCGACGTCTGGGAACACGCCTACTACATCGACTACCGCAACCTGCGTCCGAAGTACGTCGAGGCGTTCTGGAACCTGGTCAACTGGGACTTCGCGCAGGCCAACTTCGGTCAATGACCTGAGGCGTCCGCCGCGGTGGACGCCTTCGGAAACAAGAACGGCCCGGGAGCGATCCCGGGCCGTTCTTCATGGGGCGTGCGATGAGCGCCGCCTCTCGGGCCTCATTTGGGCCACGGGCCGCCGCGCAGCTTGGCGCCGGCCTTGAAACCGCGCTTGTCGAACCAGCCCTTGTTCATCTCGAGGACGTAGCGGACCGGTTTGGTCGAGCAATGCGACTGGTCGGACAGCGGCTGCATGTCGACGATGTTGACGATCGTGCCGTCGTCGGCGATGAAGGCGGCCGAAAGCGGAATCAGCGTGTTGCGCATCCAGAAGCATTGCTGGCTGGGCTGCTCGAAGACGAAGATCATCCCGGCGTTCTGCGCCATTTCCTTGCGAGCCATCAAGCCGATCGCGCGTTGCTCGTCGGTCTGCGCGACCTCGGCGTGGATCAGGTGCATGCCGGCGCCGATCTCGACGACACGCAGGCCCGATTGCGGGATCTGCTGCGCGACCGCGGGTTCAGCGACGACGAGGGCGGAGATCAAGCAGGCCGCCGAGAGCAGGGCGGACGATGCCGCGCGTTTGATATTGAGCATGAGTTGACCTCGATGTTTGGCGGATTATGGCGGCCATGTTGCCCGCCCCTGCCGCCACGGCGTCCGCCGGCGCCCAGGGCGCCGATGCAGGACGCGCCAATCGCCCCCACCCCGACGCCACCCTGACGGACCCTGGTCCGTTGGACGGCTTCACCGACTGGCTCGGGGACCCTCGCGGCGCTCGTTTCGCGCGTTCGCGGCTTCGGCTGTCGGGCATGCACTGCGCGGCTTGCGCCGGTCTGATCGAAGCCACGCTGCGCGCCCAACCCGGCGTGCTGGAGGCCCAGGTCAACGCATCGACGCAGGGCCTCCTGCTGGACTGGCGACCGGAGGATATCTCGCTCGACGATCTGCGCCAGGCGCTTTCGGGCGCCGGCTACGACTTCTCGCCCGACCTGGCCGGCCCGACGAGGGCGCTTCGGCAGCGCGAGCATCGGCAGGCGATCTGGCGGCTCTTCGTTGCCGGCTTCCTGATGATGCAGGTCATGATGCTCGCCTGGCCCTCCTACGTGGCGGCGCCGGGTGAGATGGCCCCTGACCAGGCGGCGCTGCTGCGCTGGGGCCAATGGGTGCTGACCTTGCCGGTGATGCTGCTGTCGGCGGGACCGTTCTTCCAGGCCGCCCTCTCGCAGTTGCGCGCCAGACGGCTGGGCATGGACATGCCGGTCTCGCTGGGGCTGGCCGTGGCCTTCGTCGCCGGAACCGGCGCCACGCTCGACCCGGGCGGGCCCTTCGGGCACGAGGTCTACTTCGACTCGATCACGATGTTCGTGGCCTTCCTGCTGGGCGCGCGGTATCTCGAGCTGCGCGCGCGCCACCGGGCCGCCCAGGCCCTGGAGCAGGCAGCGGACGCGCTGCCGAAGCGGGTCGAGCGGCAGACCCCGGAGGGGACGTGGACCTGGGTCGCCGTGGAAGCGCTGTCGCCGGGCGACCGCGTGCGGGTGAGCGCCGGACAGCGCGTGCCGGCCGATGCGGTGGTCGAGTCAGGGATCGGCGCGGTGGACGAATCGCTGCTGACCGGCGAGTCCCGTCCCGTGGCGAAGGCGCCGGGCGCCGCGGTGCTGGCGGGCAGCTTGAACCTGGCCGCCGCGCTGACCTTGCGTGTGATGCAGGTCGGGGAACACACCCGCCTCGCGGGCATCCGGCAATTGATGGCGCAGGCCTTCCAGGATCGGCCCGCAACCTTGCGTCTCTCCGAGCGGGTGGCCGGCTGGTTTCTCGGTGTTGTCCTCCTGCTGGCAGCGGGCGCGGCGATCACGTGGCAGTTCGTGGAGCCCGCCAAGGCCGTGGCGGTGGCGGTGTCGGTCCTGATCGTGACCTGCCCCTGCGCGTTGTCGCTGGCAGCGCCGGCGGCGTGGGTCGCCGCGGCAGGCCAGCTCGCCAGACGCGGCTTGCTGTTGGTGAGACTGGAGGCGATCGAGGCCTTGGTCGGCGTCGATCGCGTGGTGCTCGACAAGACGGGGACCCTGACCGATCCCGCGCCCGGTGTTCCTGGGCAATGGCCCCCGGCCCTCGACGCGGACGACCGGGCGGCGGTGATCGCCATGGCCGGGCGTTCGAGTCATCCGTTGTCGCGCGCGCTGACGACATGGTTGGGTGAGAGCGCCTCGTCAGACGACAGTTGGTCGATCGAGGAGTTCAGCGGTCGCGGGCTGCAAGGGATCGATGCGCACGGGCAGCGCTGGCGCCTGGGATCGCCGGAGTGGGCCGGGCCGACACACACAGTCTCAGATGGTGTCACCGATCGCGTGGTCGACGGCGTTGGTGATGACCTCGGCGACGGCGCGCTGCTCAACGCGCGGATCGTGCTGACCGTGGACGGTCGTCTGCGCGCGATGTGGGAGATCGACGAGACCGTGCGTCCGGGCGCCATCGATGCGATCGCCGACTTGCAGACCCTCGGTCTGACGGTCGAGCTCCTGTCCGGCGATTTGCCGAGGCGCGCGGGCGACATCGCGGCCCTGGCTGGCATCCATCGATGGCGTGGCGGCGCGAGTCCTGAGGACAAGCTGGCGCACGTGGCCGCGCTGCAGGCGCGGGGGCATCACGTGCTGATGATCGGAGACGGGATCAACGACGCGCCCGTGCTCGCGCGCGCGCAGGTGGCCGTGGCGATGGGGCAGGGCGCGGACCTCGCGGCGTCTCGTGCCGACGCGCTGCTGGTGTCCGAGCGTCTGGAGGTCATCGGCGAGGCGCTGCGCCTGGCGCGCCGCGCGCGGCGCGTCGTGCGACAGAACCTGGCGTGGTCCGCGCTCTACAACGCCACCTGCGTGCCGCTCGCGCTCATCGGTTGGCTCCCTCCCTGGGCCGCCGGCCTGGGCATGGCCCTCAGTTCGCTGCTGGTGATCGGCAACGCCGCTCGATTGGGACGCGCGACCTTGTCGCGCTGATTGATCCTCCAACTCCATAGGCCCGCGATGGACATCCTCTATCTGCTGATTCCGCTGTCGGTCGTGCTCGTTTTGCTGGTGCTGGGCGTGTTCGGCTGGGCCGTGCAAGCCGGGCAACTTGATTCCCTCGATCGCGAGGGTCAACGAATCCTCGAGGACGACGCGCAGGCTTGACAGTCGTCAACACGCTCCCGCGGGCGGCGCAAAACAATGACGCCCATTCGCGCCATGAGCGCCCCCAGGAGCCAGCATGCCAAGTCTTTCAAGGTCCAACGCAGGGCACGATCACGTGCCCGTGTATGAGGACGGTGTCGTCCGCGCGTTCGCGCTGGCGGCGGTCCTCTGGGGCGTGGTGGGGATGCTGGTGGGCGTCGTCATCGCTGCTCAACTGGCATGGCCGGAGCTCAATCTCGGCATTCCCTGGCTCAGCTATGGACGCTTGCGTCCCTTGCACACGAACGCGGTGATCTTCGCGTTCGGCGGCTGCGTGCTGATGGCCACGGCCTTCCATGTCGTCCAGCGCACCTGCCATGTGCGGCTCTTCGCGCCGGCCCTGGCGTGGTTCACGTTCTGGGGCTGGCAGACCGTCATCGTGCTGGCTGCCATCACCTTGCCGCTGGGTCTGACCACGGGCAAGGAGTACGCCGAACTCGAATGGCCGATCGACGCTGCTGATCGCCGTCGTCTGGGTCGCCTACGCGATCGTCTTCTTCGGCACGGTCGGCGTGCGACGCGTGCGCCACATCTACGTCGCCAACTGGTTCTTCGGCGCGTTCATCATCGCGGTGGCGCTGCTGCACATCGTCAACAGCGCGGAGATCCCGGTCTCGCTGACCAAGAGCTACTCGGCCTACGCCGGCGTGCAGGACGCGATGGTCCAGTGGTGGTACGGCCATAACGCGGTCGGCTTCTTCCTCACGGCCGGCTTCCTGGGCCTGATGTACTACTACATCCCCAAGCAGGCCAATCGTCCGGTCTACAGCTATCGCCTGTCCATCGTCCACTTCTGGGCGCTGATCTTCACCTACATGTGGGCGGGCCCCCACCACCTGCATTACACGGCACTGCCTGACTGGGCCCAGAGCGTGGGCATGTTGTTCTCGCTGGTGCTGCTGGCGCCGAGCTGGGGCGGGATGATCAACGGCGTCATGACGCTCAGCGGCGCCTGGCACAAGCTGCGCGACGACCCGATCCTGAAGTTCCTGATCGTGGCGCTGTCGTTCTACGGCATGTCGACCTTCGAGGGGCCGATGATGTCCATCAAGACGGTCAACGCGCTGTCCCACTACACCGACTGGACGATCGGACACGTGCACAGCGGCGCCCTCGGCTGGGTGGGATTCATCTCGATGGGGGCGCTGTATCACCTGATCCCGCGGATGTATGGCCGCGTGGAGATGCATTCGACGCGTGCCATCGAACTCCACTTCTGGATCGCCACCCTCGGCGTGGTGCTGTACATCGCCGCGATGTGGATCGCCGGTGTGATGCAGGGCCTGATGTGGCGCGCCGTGAATCCGGATGGCACCTTGACCTGGACCTTCGCCGAGAGCGTCAAGGCGACCTATCCGTTCTACGTGGTGCGCCTGCTCGGCGGCGCTGCTGTACTTCGCCAGCGGCATGCTGCCTGATGGCCTGGAACGTCGTGATGACGGTCCGTTCGGGACGGCCGGCGCGTCACCCCATCCCCGGCGCCGCGCTCGCGGCTGCCGCCTGACCTCGAGGATCCAAGGAGCACGTCATGGCCAACACCCATGCCCAAGCCGTCGGCCACGAGCGCATCGAGACCAGCAACTTCCTGATGATCGTGCTGGTGCTGCTGACGGTGATCGTCGGCGGCATCGTCGAGATCGTCCCGCTGTTCTTCCAGCGCTCCACCACGCAACCGATCGAGCATCTGAAGCCCTACACGCCGCTGCAATTGGCTGGCCGGGACGTGTACATCCGCGAGGGTTGCTACAACTGCCATTCGCAGATGATCCGCCCCCTGCGCGCGGAGACCTTGCGTTACGGTCCGTACTCGGTCGCCGGCGAGTTCGTCTACGACCATCCCTTCCAATGGGGCAGCAAGCGCACCGGTCCCGATCTCGCCCGTGTCGGAGGCAAGTACAGCGATGACTGGCATCGCTTGCACCTGATGAATCCGCGCGACCTGGTGCCCGAGTCCAACATGCCGGCCTATGCCTGGCTGTCCGGCGCACCGTTGGATCCGTCAGAGCTCGCGCCCAAGATGCGCGCGATGCGGACGGTCGGCGTGCCGTACACCGATGCGGAGATCGCCGAAGCCGGCGAAGCCGTCAAGGGCAAGACCGAGATGGATGCGGTGGTGGCCTATCTGCAGGTGCTCGGCACCGCGATGAAACGCTGAGCGGAGGTCCCATGCCCGATATGGATCTGAACGGATTGCGTTCCGCGGTGACCGTGCTGTCGCTGCTGGTGTTCGTCGGCATCGTGATCTGGGCCTATGCCCGCCACAACCGCGAACGTTTCGAAGACCTGAGCGGGGCTGTCCTGAACGAAGAGGACACGCCGTCGCAAGGAGGTCCCCATGAGTGATTTCGTATCGAACGGTTGGTCACTGTTCGTGGCCGCGGCAACGGTGCTGGGCCTGGTGCTGTGCCTGGTGCTGCTGGTTATTGCCAGTCGTCGCAAGACGATGGCCGAGGACAACTCCACCGGACACGTGTGGGACGAAGACATCCGCGAACTCAACAACCCCTTGCCGCGATGGTGGATGGTGTTGTTCGTGCTGACCGTGGTCTTCGCCGGGGTGTACCTCGCGTTGTATCCCGGGCTTGGAAGTCACGCTGGCCGACTTCAGTGGTCCAGCGCGGAACAATACCGGAACGAGCAAGAGCAAGCCAGGGCCGCCATGCAGGCGATCTACGCGAGATTCGATGGGCAATCCGTTGAAGCGATCGCACGCGATCCGCAGGCCCAGGGCATCGGAGAGCGGCTGTTCGCCAACAACTGCGCGACCTGTCACGGCTCGGATGCCAAGGGATCCAAGGGCTTCCCCAATCTGACGGACAACGACTGGCTGTACGGCGGCAGCGGCGACGCGATCGTCCAGACCATCACGCAAGGACGCGAGGGCACGATGCCCCCGATGGCCGCGGCGGTGGGCAACAGCGACGATGTGCGCAACGTGGCCCATTACGTGCTCAGCCTGTCGGGCAGTCCGCACAATTCGGTGGCCGCGGCGCTGGGCAAGTCGAAGTTCTCGGCCTGCGCAGCCTGTCATGGCATGGATGGCAAAGGCAATCAGGCGCTGGGCGCACCGAACCTGACCGACCACGTCTGGCTGCATGGTTGGGGCGAGTCCGCCATCGTGGAGATCGTCAACAACGGCAAGCACAGCCACATGCCCGAGCATGGTTCCCGGCTGAGCCCTGAGCAGATCCGCGTGCTGGCGGCTTATGTATGGGGCTTGTCCCATGAGCGGCGCTGAGGTCCGGACGGTCTCGCTCTACGCGGCCGAGGCCAAGATCTATCCCCGTGCCGTGCATGGCTGGTTCGCCGTCTGGCGCTGGGGTCTGGTCTGGGCGACACAGCTGCTGTTCTACGGACTGCCCTGGTTGAACTGGCATGGCCGACAGGCCGTGCTGTTCGATCTGGAAGCTCGCCGATTCCTGATCTTCGACCTCGTCCTGTATCCCCAGGACTTCATCTACCTGACCGCGCTGCTGGTCGTCTCGGCGTTCGGCTTGTTCTTCTTCACGGCGGTTGCTGGGCGTCTGTGGTGCGGATATGCCTGTCCGCAGACCGTCTACACCGAGATCTTCCTCCGGATCGAACGTCGCACTGAGGGAGATCGCGCCGCGCGCATGCGACTCGACAAGGGGCCGTGGACCCTCGAGCGGCTCGGGCGCAAGGGGATCAAGCATGCTGGCTGGGTGGTGGTGTCCTTGTGGACGGGCTTCACCTTCGTCGGCTACTTCGAGCCCATCCGCGCGCTCGGCATGAACGCGATGACCTGGGCGCTCAGTGCTTGGGAAATCTTCTGGATCCTGTTCTATGGCTTGGCGACCTACGGCAACGCCGGCTATCTCCGTGAACAGGTCTGCAAGTACATGTGTCCGTACGCGCGTTTCCAGAGCGCGATGATCGATCGGGATACTCTGATCATCAGCTACGACAGCGAGCGCGGGGAGCCGCGCGGGCCGCGCTCGAAGAAGGCGGATCTGTCGACGCTCGGGCGGGGCGCCTGCATTGACTGTCGGCAATGCGTGCAGGTGTGTCCCACCGGGATCGATATCCGTGAGGGGCTGCAGTACGAGTGCATCGGCTGTGCCGCTTGCATCGACGTTTGCAATGATGTGATGGACAGGTTCGACTACCCGCGGGGACTGATCCGATACGCGACACAGAACGGCCTGCAGCATCGCTGGTCCTCCGCGCGACAGTGGCGACGTGTGATGCGTCCCCGTGTGTTGATCTACGGAGCGATCCTGTTGAGCGCTTCCGCGCTGCTGGTGGGCAGCCTCGCGATGAGGAAGCCGTTCAAGCTTGACGTCGTCCGCGATCGCGCCACCTTGGCCCGCGAGGTCGAGGATGGTGTGATCGAGAACATCTACCGCTTGCAGTTGATGAATGCGGCAGATGCCGTTCAGCACCTCGCGCTGGAAGTCCGAGACATCGATGGCCTGCGAATCTCGCAGCCCGACGGTCCGCTCACGCTGGCGCCGACGGAAGCGCGATGGGTCACGGTGTCCTTGCGCCTGCCGCCCGCCGACGCGAGACGCCTGGGGCCCGGTGCGCATCCGATGCACTTTTCCGTCCGGCCCGTGACCGCCTCCGGAGAGCTCGTGAATCCGGGCGGCTCAGCGCTGCTTGAGAAGTCCACATTCATCGTTCCGAGATGACACGCCGCGTGTCCACAAGGAGTTCCCCATGACCACTTCCCCCCGACTCTCGGATGCCCAACTGCCAGGCAGCGGTCCGTGGTGGCGACATCCCATGATGTGGCTGATTGTTGGCGGCCCCGGCATCGTGGTCGTGGCCGGCATTGCCACGTTGATGCTGGCCATCGCCTATCCGGACCCCGTCGTTGGGTCGGCAGGGGTGGCGGACACGGAGACCTCGGCCCGTCAGCGCCATGCTGCCGAGCCGAGCGGTGCGACCCAGGTGCCGGCGATGGCGGCGCGCAATCACGCGGCGACTGGCGGTCGCTCGCAATGACATCCATCAAGGACACGCTGACAACAAGAGGTGAGGATGCCACCCCATGAGCCTCGACCCAAACACAGGAGACCGCAGCCTCCCCGATGCTGAACTGCTGCGGCGATTCGACATCGCTGGC
>JBCNOF010000002.1:0-14207 GCA_039594005.1 Roseateles sp. | reverse complement strand
CCCGACCCCAAGGACCCGCAAGCCGAGCAGGCCAAGCGCTCCATCAGCCTGGTGCGGGTGCTGGAGAGCTTCCCCGGCTACAGCCTGCTGGACGTCACGATCAAGACCGGACGCACGCACCAGATCCGCGTGCACCTCGCCCATGAGGGGCATGCGATCGTCGGCGATCCGAAGTACGGTGACTTCGAGGCCAACCGGGCGCTCGCGCGCGGCGCGCTGCGATTCGACCGGATGTTCCTGCACGCCCGCGCGCTGCGCGTCACCCACCCCGCCAGCGGCGAGACCTTGACCCTGGAAGCGCCGCTGCCGCCCGAGTGCGAGAAACTGCTGGCCGCGCTGCGCGGACCGGTGTCCTGACCGGCCGCGCCCTGACGACCTTTCCTTTCCCGCCATGCCTCAACGCTTCGATCTGATCGTCTTCGACTGGGACGGCACGCTGTTCGACTCCACTGCGCTGATCGTGCGCTGCATGCAGGCCGCTGCCGCGGACCTGGGCCTGGAGCCGCCCTCGCGCGAGCGCGCCGCCTACGTCATCGGCATGGGCCTGATCGAGGCGCTGCAGTACGCGCTGCCCGGCCTGGACCGCGAGCGTTATCCGGAACTCGGTCAGCGCTATCGGCATCACTATTTCGCCTCCGCGCATGAGGTCACGCTGTTCGACGGCGTGCCGGAGCTGCTGCGGGACCTCAAGGCCCGACACCACTGGCTGGCCGTGGCGACCGGCAAGAGCCGTCGCGGGCTGGACGAGGCCTTGACGGCGGTGGGGATGACCACGCTGTTCGACGGCACCCGCACCGCCGACGAGACTGCCGGCAAGCCCGACCCGCAGATGCTGCTGGAGCTGATGCGCGAGTTCGGCGCGGAGCCCGAGCGCACGCTGATGATCGGCGACACGACGCATGACCTGCAGCTGGCGCTCAACGCCGGATGCCCGGCGGTGGCGGTGACCTACGGCGCGCATGCGCACGAGTCGCTGCGCGGCTTCGACCCACTGCTTGTCGCGCATGACGTGCCGACGCTGCGCGACTGGTTGCTGAACAACGCCTGAGCACGCCTGACCCTCCCGCGTGAAGCCGCCTGATCCTTGTCGTCCCCTCATGTCCGCCGAGCCTGAATCCACCCCCATTCCGCTGTGCCCCTCCGTCGAGCTGGAGGAGCGCGGCCGCGCCCACACCTTCGACGTCCAGCACTTCCGCCAGCCGGCCTCGGCCTTCGCGCTGCGCTTCGACGGGCAGGTCGTCGCCTACCTCAATCGTTGCGCGCATGTGCCCACGGAGATGGACTGGCAGGAGGGTGAGTTCCTGGACACCCGCAAGGAATACATCATCTGCAGCATCCACGGCGCGGTGTACCACCCGATGGACGGGCGCTGCGTCACGGGCATGTGCGGGCGTTTCGGGCTGACCAAGCTCGACGTGCGCGAGCACGACGGACAGGTCTTCTGGTATCCCTCCCGCGACACGCGGCCAGCCTTCGAGGATTGAATGAGCCAACACGACGATCCCCACCCCGACGCGGGCTTGCCGCGTCCGATCCCCGATGCGACGCCGCATCCCGAGGACATGCTCAGAGCCGGACCTGCTCCGGCGCCTGCCGCCGCCGCGCCCGCCGCGGCAGGGGCGGGTCGCTACGAGCACGTGCTGGAGCAGTTCGCGCACGACTATCTGCGCGACCGCCGCAGCGATCGGCGCTGGAAGACCTTCTTCCGGCTGATCTGGGTGACGCTGGTGGTGCTGCTGGTGTGGGCGATGGTGTCGCCCAAGCACCATGCCGGCGCGACGACGGGTCCGCACACGGCGCTGGTGGAGGTGCGCGGCGAGATCGCGTCCGACACCGAGGCGAGCGCGGAGCTGATCAACGCGGCGCTGAAGGCCGCGTTCGAGGATCCGGGCTCGCGCGCGGTGGTGCTGCGCATCAACTCGCCGGGCGGCAGCCCGGTGCAGGCGGGCATCGTCAACGACGAGCTCAAACGGCTCAAGGCGCTGCACAACAAGCCGGTCTACGCGGTGGTCGAGGAGATCTGCGCGTCGGGGGCGTACTACATCGCCGCGGGCGCCGATGAGATCTACGTCGACAAGGCGTCGGTGGTGGGCTCGATCGGCGTGCTGATGGATGGATTCGGTTTCACCGAGGTGATGAAGAAGGTCGGCGTGGAGCGCCGCCTGATGACCGCGGGTGAGAACAAGGGGATGCTGGACCCGTTCTCGCCGGTCTCGCCCAAGCAGCAGGCCTATGCGCAGGCGATGCTGGACCAGATCCATCAGCAGTTCATCGCGGTGGTGCGCGAGGGTCGCGGCACGCGGCTCAAGGAGACGCCGGAGATGTTCTCGGGCCTGTTCTGGAACGGCGAGCAGGCGATCAAGCTGGGTCTGGCCGACGGCACGGGCAACCTGGACTTCGTCGCCCGCGAGGTGGTGAAGGCCGAGGATGTCGTCGACTACACGCCGCGCGACAACGTCGCCGAGCGCATCGCGAAGCGCTTCGGCGCCTCGCTGGGCGAGGGCGCGGTCAAGGCCGCGCGCTCGACGATGACGATCCGCTGAGCCGAAGCGCTCCAGTGGATGCGGACGCGCCTCGCATGACCGCAAGCGTGCCGGCGCAGTCGCGCCGCCGGCTGCTCACGATCGCACTGGCGCAGGCGGGGCTGCTGTCGGCGCCGCCCGAAGCGCTGGCCGCGAATGCCGGGCAGCTGCGCATCGACAACGTCACCGGGCTGTACGCGGTCGAGGTCGCCCGCGTCGAGACCCCGAGGACCACGGCCGAGGTGTCGGCGCTCGTGCGGGCCTGGCCCGGCAAGGTCGGCATCGGCGGCGCGCGCTTCAGCATGGGCGGTCAGATCGCGGTGGCCGGCGGACTGCACCTGGACATGCGACAGATGGCGTCGGTGCTCTGGCTCAAGCCGAAGGAGCGCGTCGTCCGCGTGCAGGCCGGCCTGCGCTGGCGCGATCTGCAGGACCGGCTGGACCGCGAGGGCCTGGCCGTCAAGACGATGCAGAGCTTCGCCAACTTCAGTGTCGGCGGCTCGGTGTCGGTCAACGCGCATGGCCGGTATGTCGGGCATGGCCCGGTCGGCCGCACGGTGCGGGCGGTGCAGCTGGTGCTGCACGACGGGCAGGTCGTCGAGGCGAGCCGCAGCCAGCGGCCCGAGCTCTTCCGCGCGGTGCTGGGCGGCTACGGCGCGCTGGGCGTGATCACGGAAGTCGAGCTCGACCTGGCCGAGAACGTGAAGATCGAGCGGACCGTCGAGCCGGTGGCGTTGACGGACTACGCCGCCCATTTCTGCCAGCGCGTGCTGGGAGATCCGCGCAGCGTGCTCCACAACGCGGACCTGTTGCCGCCGGCCTTCGACGCACCCGTGTCGACCACCTGGCGCCGGGCGGATCCGGCCACTCCCTTGACCGAGCGCGAACCGCTGGTGCCACGCGGCAAGCGCTACGCGCTGGAGCAGAACGTGATCTGGGCCATCACCGAGATGCCCGGCGGCGCGCTGTCGCGAGCCTCGGTGCTGCAGCCGCTGATGAACGCGCGGCCGGCGGTGGTCTGGCTCAACCATGAAGCCAGCCTCGATGTCGCCGAACTGGAGCCGCGCACGCGGGCCATCTCCACGTACGCGCTGCAGGAGTACTTTGTGCCGGAGCGTCATTTCCTCGGCTTCGCGCGCGAGATGGCGCGGGTGCTGCGCCAGCACGAGGTCAATGCGCTCAATGTGTCCATCCGGCATTCGCCGGCCGATCCCGACGCGCTGATGGCGTGGGCGAAGGAGGATGTGTTCTCCTTCGTCCTCTACTACAAGCAACGGACCTGGGCGCGCGCGAGCGCGCAGGTCGGCGTGTGGACGCGGGCGCTGATCGATGCGGTGCTGCGACACGAGGGTCGCTACTACCTGCCGTACCAGCCGCATGCGACGCGGGATCAGTTCCAGCGCGCGTATCCCGAGTCAGCGGCGCTGCGGCGCCTGAAGGACGAGGTCGACCCGGGCTGGAAATTCTCGAACGAGCTCTGGCGCCGGTACCTCTGAGCCCCGGCGGGGACGTCCGCCGCGATCAGGTGCCCTTGCAGCTGGCCGGCAGGTACTTGGCCTCGATCGAGCCGGTGCAGGCCCAGGTCACCTGGTCGGTGCCCGCGCCGCTGCTGTTGTTGACGCGCGTGCCGGTCAGGACCACGGTGTTGCCGTCCACGCCGGTGCCGATGTTCTGGGCCGTGGCGGTCAGCACGGCGGTCGCGCCGCCGGTGTAGGTGACGCTCGACACGTACTTGGTCGGATTGGACGTCAGGCCCAGCGTGGCCTCATCCGCCGGGAACGAGCCCTTGACCGACAGCCATTCCTGGATGGCCGCCTTGGGCAGGCTGACGATGCCCACGACCTCGGTGACCTTGGACTTCCTGATGTAGTCCGAGTAGGCCGGCAGGGCCACGGCGGCGAGGATGCCGATGATCGCCACGACGATCATCAGTTCGATCAGCGTGAAACCTTGTTGAACGCGCTTCATTGAGGGTGTCCTGAGCAGCGGTGGAAAGAGAGACTGCGCCTTTGCACGCAGGGGCCGTGCCAACCCGCGGGCGGGTCACGAATCGTGAGGAATGTCACAGGTTATCGGGCTTCCGGGCGTTCCACACTCCCACCAAGTGACGACTTTTGTCAGTTCCCCCGCCCGGATTCGTCGCCCGTCTGCCAGACAATCCCCCCGCTGACTTCCACCCCGCCCGACCCAGCCATCGCTCGGCAGGCCTGTTCCCGTTCCCTGTCTCTCCAGGATTGACCATGAACATTGCCCTCCGTGCCGGCGCGCTCGCGCTGCTGCCCCTGCTGCTGGCCGCCTGTGCGTCCTCGGCGCCAAGCCCCCTCTCTTCCGTCGCGTCCGCCCGGTCCGAACCGGCCTTCGTGCTGCTCGGCGAGTTGCACGACAACCCTGATCACCACCGCGCGCGCGCCGAGCAACTGCGCCAGCTCATCGCTCAGGAGCCGCGGACCGCCGTGGTCTTCGAGCAGTTCTCGCGCGGTGAGGACGGCGCCGTCGCGCAGGCGCGGCAGGCAGCGCCCGGCGACGTCAACGCGGTCATCGATGCCGCGAAGCTCGACCGCAAGAGCTGGCGCTGGCCGCTGCATCAACCGCTCTTTGATGCGGCGCTGCAAGCCGGTGCGGAAGTCCGCGGCGGCAACCTTGATCGGGACCAGATCCGCCGGATCGTCCGCGAGGGCGATGCCGCCTGGCCCGCGGACCTGCTCGCGCTGCGGTCTCGGACGCCGTGGAACGACACGCAGCAGGGCACGCTGCGCCAGGACATCCAGGACGGGCATTGCGGCGCGATGCCCGAGGCGATGCTGCCCGGCATGGTGCAGGCGCAGCGCGCGCGTGACGCCGCGATGGCGCAGGCGATGCTGACCGCCCGCGAGGCGGGCGCGAAACGTGTCGTGCTGATCGCGGGCAACGGCCATGTGCGACGCGACGTCGCGGTGCCGGTCTACCTGCAGGCGGCCGGCGTGCCGGCGTCGGACATCGACGCCGTCGCCTATCTGGAGCCCGGCAGCGCGACGCCCGCGGGTGGTTATGACCGCGTCGAGCGCGCCGCGGCGCCGTCGCGCGAGGATCCCTGCGCGCAGTTCAGGAAATAGAGCCGGCGATCAGGCCAGCACGACCTCGACACCGCGCCGTCGCAGCTCGCCGACGATCGCCTCGTCGGCGTCCTTGTCGGTGATCAGCAGGTCGATCTGCTCGATCGGCGCGATCACCGACAGGTTGCGCTTCATCAGCTTGGACGCGTCCGCCACCGCGATCACCTGGCGCGCGATCTTCATCATCTGCGCGTTCAGCTGCGCTTCCAGCAGATGCGGCGTCATCACACCGATCTCCGGGTCCAGGCTGTCCACGCCGAGGAACAGCTTGTCCGCGTAGAGGCTCTGCAGCGCGGTCACCGCCTGCGGGCCCGACAGCGAATACGAGTTCGGCCGCAGCAGCCCGCCCGGCATGATCACGTTCACGCCGGGCACCGTGGCCAGCAGCATCGCGATGTTCAGCGCGTTGGTGATCACGTTGAGCGACTGCAGCCGCAGCCCGCGGATCTGCTTGGCGATCTCCTCGGTCGTCGAGCCCGAGTCCAGCATGATGGTCTCGCCGTCGCGGATCAGCTTCGCGGCTTCCACGGCGATGCGCACCTTCTGCTCGTGATGCAGCTTCTGCTTGACGCTGATGGGCACTTCCTCGGTGTCGCGATGGGCCAGCGCGCCGCCATGCGTGCGCAGCAGCGCGCCCGTGGCGGCCAGCGCGTTGAGGTCGCTGCGGATCGTCACCACCGAGATGCCGAAGCGCTCCGCGAGCTCCTCCACCGTCACCTTGCCCTGCGCCTGCACCTGCTCGCGGATCAGCCGCCGACGCTCGTCGATCAACAGCGAGGCGTCTTGCTTGTCGGCGGTGGGCGTGGTGGTGGTCATGGGAATCGGAAGCGATGAACTTTCGAATGATATCGATGTGGCCGCGCTCCCCCTTTCCCGCTTGCGGGAGAGGGAAGGGGTGAGGGCCAGTGGCCTAGACAGGCCGCAGTCGCACGCCGGCCAGGCGTGCTGCGTACATGGCAGCACCGAGCTCGGGCCCGAAACGCGGCGCGATCAGCGTCGCGCCGGGCACCTCGCGCGCGAGCGCAGCGCGCAGCGCGTCGGTGACTGCCGTGCCCGCCTCGAAGACGCCGCCTGTGTACGACACCGGCACCTCGGCCCCTTCCGGCAACTGGAGCTGCCGCGCCACGCCGCCGGCGATCGCCGCCAGCTCCTCCCCGGCGCGCGCCAGCAGCGCGCCCGCCTGGACATCGCCGTCGCCCGCGGCCGCCGAGACCAGCCGCGCGAACTGCGCCAGGCGGCTGCGTGCCGCATCGCCATTGATGGCGGCGCACAGATCCAGATCCTGCGCCAGGCCGAAATGCGCCCGCACGCGCTGGAGCAGCGGTCCCGCGGCGACGCGCCCGTCAGCCATCCGCGAGAACAGCGCCAGTCCCTCCCGCGCGAGCCAGTAGGCCGAGCCCTCGTCGCCGAAGACCTCGCCCCAGCCGCCGCAACGCGCGGCGCGCCCCTGCCACTCGCCATACGCGATCGAGCCCGTGCCCGCGACCAGGCTGATGCCGTCCTCGCCGCCGAGCGATCCGGCCCAGCTGCAGACCATGTCGTTGCCCACGCGCGAGCGCGGCAGCACGCCCTCGAGCAGCCCGTCGAAGTCGGCCAGCAGCGCGCTGTCCTCGCCATGCGCGGGCAGTCCGGCAAAGGCGCCGCGCACGCGCTCCGGCCCGATGCCGGCCTGACGCAGTGTCTCGGTCACGCCGTCGCGCAACAGCGCGCGCAGGGCCTCGAAGCCGATCTCCAGGTAGTAGCTCGTCGTGGACGCGTGCCGCGCCAGCAGGCGGCCATCGCCGCCAAGCAGCAGGAAGGAGGTCTTCGTGCCGCCGCCGTCGATGCCGAGGAAGAGGGAGTCGTGGGAGTCGTCGCTCATGTGCGCTCGCGCCAGGCTCAGGGAAGCGGGTGGATGGTGACGCCGCTGACCACGCGCGTCACGGTGCCCGAGGCGCTGGGATTGTCCGGCGTGATGCCCAGCTTCAGCGAGGCCAGCAGCGACAGGCATTGCGCGAAGACCAGCGCCACCGGCGCCAGGCCGAGGTCGGGCGCGTTGGCGGGCAGGTCCAGCAGGACATCATCGGCGGCCAGCGCCTCGTCGGCGTTCAGCGCGGAGGTGCTCAGCGCGATGACGCGTCCGCGCCCCTGGCGGCGCAGCTCGCGCAGCAGGTCCAGGTCGTAGCGCCGCGTGTAGCTGTCGTTGGACAGCAGCATCAGCACCAGCGTGCGGTCGTTGAGCACCGTCTTCGGACCGTGTCGGAAACCGAGCGGCGAATCCGCCAGCGCGACCCATCGCCCGTCGGTCAGCTCGAGCATCTTCAGCGCAGCCTCGCGCGCCAGTCCCTGCAGCCCGTTGCTGCCCAGCACGACCAGCCGATCGAAACCCTCGTCGCTGAGCGCGCCCAGCCGGTCGGCCTCCGCGTCCAGCAGCGCCTGCGCCGCGGCGCCCAGCGCCTGCACCGGCGGCAGCGCCATCTCGAAGGCCCAGGCCGCGGCCAACAGCATGCCGGTGAAGCTGGAGGTCATCGCGAACGCGCGGTCATGGGTCTCGTCGGGCAGCAGCAGCACGCGGGCCTGGTCGCGGTCGCCGAGGCGGCGCGCCAGCGTGCCCTGGGCCGCGCAGGTCACGGCCAGGTGGTGGCAGTCGGCCACCGTCGCGTCGGCGAGCTCCACCGCGGCGAGGCTTTCCGGGCTGTTGCCCGATCGGGCGAAGGACACCAGCAGCGTGGGCACGCCCGGCTGCAGGCATTGCGCGGGATTGGAGACGATGTCGGTGGTGGCGATCGCCTCCACGCGCAGTCCGGGCCGCGCGCCCAGCTGCTGCAGCAGCGCCGGCGCCAGGCATTGGCCGATGAACGCGGAGCTGCCCGCGCCGGTCAGCACGATGCGCAGGTCGGGCAGCGCCAGCAGCGGGCGCAGGAAGGCGTCCAGCGACGCGCGCTGGCGCTGCACCAGCGCCTGCACGGTGGACCAGACTCGGGGTTGCTGGGCGATCTCGCGCGCGGTGTGGGTCGCACCGCGGCGGTCGAGGTCGGCGGGAGCGAGGTGGAGCAGGGTCATCGTGGCAGGTCGTGTGGGCGGTGAGGGGAGGGCCGGGCGCCGAGAGCGTTCATGCGGCGCAGGCCGCGAGATAGGGCCGCAGCGATTGCGCGGCGCCATCGCGCAGCAGCTCGGCGGGACGGTTGCGCAGGCGGCCGTCGCGGATCGCGTCGTACTGGCGCGGCAGGAACTGGCTGAGCAGCGTGAGCGGCGGCGGCGAGTGCTCCAGCCTGTCCATCAGCGCGGCGCAGGCGCCCTGCACGCGGGGATGGGCCCAGTAGTAGCGGATGCGGTCGCTCAGGCTGTAGGCCAGGTCCACCTGCAGCCGCGCGGGATCCTGGTAGTAGGGGCGCCAGTGCTCGGGCTCGGCGCGCATCACGCCCAGCACGGTGGCGATCAGGCCCTCGCCGTCGGCCGCGTCGCGGCCCAGCCACTCGTGCTCCACGGCCGCCAGCGCCCACAGCGTCTCGCGCAGCGCGAAGGTCGCGCCGGGGCCGACCTTCAGGATCGCGAAGTGGTCGCGGGCCAGTTGCGCCAGCCGCTCGGGTGTCTGGTA
Organism: Roseateles sp.; assembly: GCA_039594005.1. GTDB lineage: Bacteria > Pseudomonadota > Gammaproteobacteria > Burkholderiales > Burkholderiaceae_C > Roseateles. The sequence continues at coordinate 5,016 of JBCNOF010000002.1, read as the reverse complement.
GTCGGTCGAATGCGCCTCGAAGACGAGGCCGGGCTGCGACGAGATGAACGCGCTCAGCGCGCGGGCCTTCTCGGGGCGGTAGTCGATGACCTTGTGATGGTCGAACTCGACGCCCGGCTGCACGACCATCGCGATCACGCGCGTCCAGGCCTCGTCCAGGCCGGCCCGCGCGAAGGCGTCGCGGTGCAGCGCCAGCGTCGCGCCGGCGGCCTCGGGCGAGGTCACCGCCAGCTCGTCCAGGTCCTCGTGCGCGCCGCCGGGCACCGGCACCTCGGTGCCGATGACGTAGACCGGCGGCTCGCCGCGGTCGGGCGCGTCGCGCCAGGCCTGCTCGGCGGCCAGGCACAGGCGCACGGCGCGCGCGGCGATCTCGGCCTCGGGCAGCGGCACCGGATCGTCGGCGCAGGACATCGAGCAATCCAGGTGGATCTTGCGGAAGCCCGCCGCGACGTACTGCGCGACCATCACCTCGGCCTTGGCCATCGCCTGCGCCGCGGGCGACTTGCGCCAGGCGTTGGGCCCCAGGTGATCGCCGCCCAGCACGAGCAGCTCGGGCGCGAGGCCCTCGATGCGGGCGAGCGACTCGACGAAGCGCCGGAAGTCGAGGGGCGTCATGCCCGTGTAGCCGCCGTCCTGGTTGACCTGGTTGGAGGTCGCCTCGATCAGCGCGGGGCGGCCGTGCGCGGCGCACTCGCGCAGCGTCGCGGCGATGACGACGGGATGGGCGGAACACATGGACGGGATGCCGACGGCCGGCGCGACCGGGATCGCCGAGGCGAGGTCCGCGGATCCGGGCGCCGACTGCTTGTGGCGCCGCACGAGATCGAGCATGAGCTTCAAGGGGTTTCCTTTTCGGGTTGAAGGGCCAGCAGCAGCGCGGCGAGCAGTGCGAGCGCCACGCCGGCGAGCTTGGTGCCGCCGGGCGCGCTGCCGCTCATCGCCATCGACGCGAGCGCGGTCAGCAGCGGCGCGCCGGCGTTGACCAGCGGGGACACGACCAGCGCCTGGCCGTGGCGGAAGGCGTAGACCAGCGTCAGCGCGCCGATCGCGTTGAGCACCTGGATGGCCGCGGCCAGTCCCGGGCCGTCCCAGCCCCACGGGATGGGACGCGAGAAGTCCGTCATCCACAGCGCGGCAGGGATGCACAGCAGCGCGCTGAGCGTCATGTAGAAGAAGATGCTCTCGGCGCTGGCGGCGTTGTTGGCGGTCTTCAGGAAATACGCCTGCAGGCCCCAGGCCGCCATCACCACGAGCGCCAGCCCGAACCACAGGCCCAGCGCCTGGCCCTGCTGGCCGGGCTGGAAGTCGAACAGCGGCAGCGCGCACAGCGCCAGCACGATGCCGGCCACGCCCAGCTTGCCGGTGCGCTCGCGCAGCAGCCCGAAGGACAGCGCGATCGTCACCGCCGGCGACAAGGACACGATCGGGAAGATCAGATACGCCGGGCCGCTTTCCACCGCGCGGAACAGCAGCATCTGGCCGCCAGCCCCGAGCAAGCCCACCGTGAGACCCTGCACCACCGCGCGGCGGTCGCGCTGCAGTTTCCAGCCGGCGCGGGCCAGCACGATGAGCGCGGGCGGGACCATCGTCAGCGCCCACACGACGTAGACCAGCGTGTCCGGGAAACCGCGCTCGGAGGACAGGCCGGTCAGCGCGCCCCAGGCGCCCCAGAACAGGGTGGTGATCAGGGCGTAGGTCAACCAGGGTCGTTGCATGCGGTGCTTTCGTTCCGGGGGAGAGGGGCTGAAGGTGCTTGAACTTTCGAACGAAAGAATAGATCAGTGAAACCGGAAACACAACGGAAGATTCCGTGACAAGGCCGGAAAGCCTTGATTTCGAGGGAATACCCGTAGAAATCGACCACGAGAGGTCACCGCCGGTGTCTTCTTTCGAACCGATTTCTTTCGTCAGCGCGATAAGCGAAAGAAAAATCGTCGGTAAAAACGATATGCGAAATCATTCGAAAGGTTGCGTAGACTTGCCGCAAGCCGGTCAGAGGTCCAGGACTGGTAGCGGACAAGCCAACACAAGGAACCCTGAGATGCGAGCTCCCCTGTCCTCCCTCCTGATCGCAGGCTTCGCGCCGCGGCCCATCGCCGCCGCGGCCGCGATCGCCGCGCTGGCCGCCGTGGGCGTGGCCCCGGCGCAGGTCCAGGCGCAAGTGCAGGCCCCGGCACCGGCCGCCTCGGCCGCCCAGGCGCAAGACAAGACCGATGCGGACCCGAAGAACCCACAGATCCAGAAAAGCGAGAAGTCCAGGGAAGCCGACCAGACGCTGGATCGCGTCGAGGTCAGCGGCACGCGGGCCAGCCTGCAGCGTTCGCTGAACCTCAAGCGCAGCGCCTCGGGCGTGCAGGACAGCATCAGCGCGACGGAGCTCGGCCGCTTCCCTGACGACAACGTGGCCGATTCGCTGAGCCACATCACCGGCGTGTCGATCTCGCGCACCGCCGGCGGCGAGGGCCAGAAGGTCAGCGTGCGCGGCCTGGGTCCGGAATACACGCTCACGACCTTCAACAACCGCATCCTGGCCACCGACGGCGAGGGCCGCGACTTCGCCTTCGACGTGCTGCCCTCGGACATCATCAGCGGCGCCGACGTGGTGAAGTCCGCGCAGGCCTCGGTGATGGAAGGCGCGATCGGCGGCCTGGTGAACCTGCGTTCGGCCAGTCCCTTCGATCAACCCGGCCAGCACGGCATCCTGCGCGTCGAGGGCGACCGCAACACCATGTCCAAGCTCAATGGCGGCAAGGTCTCGGCCACCTACAGCAACACCTTCGGCAAGGAACTGGGCGTGCTCTTCGGCGCCGTCTACGCCAACCGCAAGGTCCGCACCGACACGGCCGGCAACGATGGCGGCTGGACGCGCAACCCGATCTCCGATCCCGCCGCCAACTGGACCGGCAATGCCTGGGGCGGCAACATCGATCCCAACGGCAACGGCGTGCTCGATCCTGACGAGGAAGGCCTGATCGGACCGGGCCAGTTCCGCGTCGGCACGATCCAGGAACAGAAGAAGCGCATGGCGCTGTCGGGCAAGGTGGAATGGCGGCCCAGCGACGCGATCAAGCTCACGGTGGACGGCATCAAGACGCGGCTCGATTCGCCGCAGGTCGGTTATCAGCAGTCCTTCTACACGCTGTTCTCGCCGGGCCGCTGGTCCAACATCCAGACGAAGAACGGGGTGGTCACCGGCTTCACGATGGACAGCACGAATCCGGACCTGATGCTCAATCCGGAGCTGCTCAACCTGACCACGCACCGCGTCGTGGACAGCGCGGTCTACGGCGCCAACCTGGAGTGGAAGGCCACCGAGACGCTGCGCTTCAACGGCGACGTCTACCAGTCGACCTCGCGGCGGCACTCGGGCGGGCAGGACACCTACACGGTGCTGCGCATGAACCAGCCCAATGTGACGACGGTGAACCTGACCGGCTCGCAGGTCCCCGACATCAAGACGACCTTCTCCGACGGGCGTGACCTGGTCTCCGGCCTGGCCAGCGGAGCCTTCGGCGCAAGCGACTTCAACACCCATTACCTCGGCCTGAGCGGCGACAACATCGACGACAAGATCCGCGGCCTGACGCTCAACGGCGCGTGGGCGGTCGACCGCTTCAACGTCGACCAGATCCAGTTCGGCGTGCAGGCCACGCGGCGCGACAAGAACCGCGACCTGGTGGACAACGCCATCAACGGCGGCGAGAACTACTACTCCGGCAGCAACGCGATCAACGTCGGCACGCTGGGCGGCAACGTGCTGGACCAGCACCTGGCCCCGCCCAACTTCATGAACGGCGTCAGCGGCAACTTCCCGCGCAGCTTCCTGGGCTTCGACGTGCCCAACTACCTCGCGGCGCTGCAGGCCTACAACGGCAAGCCGCGTCCGGACGACGGCGTGTACGACTTCAGCCAGGCCGCGCCGGTGTGGAACCCGCTGCAGAGCTACCGTGTGCGTGAGAAGACGACCTCGTTCTTCGTCGAGGCCGACCTCTCCGGCGACCAGTGGAATGCCGACATCGGCGTGCGCCTGGTCAAGACCAAGACCTCGGCCAAGGCCTGGGACGCGAAGATCTCGAGCCTCACGGAGAACGGTCCGTTCAACTACACCGCGGTGTATGCCGACCCGACCGAGATCGGCCAGGACGCGAGCTATACCTACGGGCTGCCGTCGGCCAACTTCGTCTGGCACTTCACCGACAAGCTGCAGCTGCGCCTGGGCGCGGCCAAGACGATGGCGCGGCCGTCGGTGGAGCAGCTCGCGCCGACCAGCACCACGGCCAGCGTCGCGTGGGGCGACTTCACGCAGGTCTACGGCGGCAACGCGGATCTGAAGCCCTACAGCGCCAAGCAGTACGACGCGTCGCTGGAGTGGTACTACGCGCGCAACTCGGCGCTGACCTTCGCGGTGTTCCAGAAGGACATCAGGAACCAGATCACCACGAGCTGGGAGACCGGCGTGGACATCGGCGTGCCGGGCCATCTGTTCAATGTGATGAAGCCCATCAACGGCGACAAGGCCAAGGTGCGCGGCATGGAGATCGGCTTCCAGCACCTGTGGGACAACGGCTTCGGGGTGCGCGCCCAGTACACGCGCAACAAGTCCCGCAGCTGGGTCGGCGGCGAGGAGCGGCCGCTGGAGGGCATCGCGCCGGCGACCTCGTCGCTGGGCCTGCTCTACGAGAAGGGCCCGTGGAGCCTGAGCGCCACGGCGGACCACACCGATGAATTCGTCTCCGCGATCAACGTGATCGGTCCGGGCTTCAACGAGCGCGCCAAGGCCATCACCTGGCTGACCGCACAGGCCGCCTACGAGGTCAATGCCTGGCTGCGGATCTCCATCGAGGGCCGCAACCTCACCGATGCCAAGCAGGAGTACACGCTGGGCAACGGCAGCATCGTGCTGCCCCAGGGCTACAACCGCTGGGGTCGCGCGTTCACGATCGGCGCGAGCATCAAGTTCTGATGCCTTCTGACGTCGCCCGAGGCGCCGCGCAGACGGCGCGGGGCGACGTCGTC
>JBCNOF010000018.1:0-10637 GCA_039594005.1 Roseateles sp. | reverse complement strand
CTGGCGCCCGAGCTCCGTGGCCGGATGCGCGAGGCGCTGGGCGCGGTACGCCCGCACGCGTCGGAGTTGCTGGCGGAGCACATTGATTGGGCGTTGGATCAGGGATCTACCTAGCCATTCATGTCATCGCGAATGCAGCAATTTGCGACGAGTAATCCACGATGGCATCGGGCTCGCATCGGGAGGAGCATGCGCTGACGGGTTGGCTGTTCCGGCCAGAGGAGCCCTTGATAATGACAAGTCCACCAACGATCGGTGAGCCATGGACTCGCTCGGCACCTTGCTGATCGGATCCACGGCAGGTTGGTTCACCTTCGCGGTGATCCGTGGCGCCCACGGGCACCGCGACTGGGTCTGGGTCGCTGCAGGCCTCGGGATGCTTTGTATAGGGCTCTACCTGGAGCCAGCTCACGTGTCGCGCCCACCGGTCTTGCGGATGATCATTGACCACGTGTTGCTCGGCGTGGCGCTGCTTCTCGTTGGCCGTTGGCTCCGCCGCAGAGATCTGCGCAAGGGCACTGGCCCGGGAATGCCCGAGTGACCAGAGTGGCCGGGCGTCGATGGCGCCCGGCCCGAGCCATCACCCCGTCGTCACCACCGCCAGCCACAACGGCAGCACGATCATCCCGAGCAGCGTGGACACCGTGACCAGGCCCGCGACGAACGGGCCGTTGCCGCCCATGCGCACCGCCAGCACATATGCGCTCGACGCCGTGGGCATCGCCGCGAACGCCAGCAACAACGCGGCCTGAGGCGCCGGCAGCGCCAGCAGGTGGCCGATCAGCAGCGCGACCAGCGGCAGCAGCAGGTGTCGGATCGACAGCAGCGCCGTCGCCAGCCACGGCGCGTCCTTCAGCGCCCCCAGCCGCAGCCCCGCGCCCACCGCCATCAGCCCCAGCGGCAACGCCGCGAGGCCGATCTTCTGCAGCGAGATCGCGGCCGGCTCGGGCAGGCGCAACCCCAGCAGATTGGCCGCCAGTCCCGCCAGCGTCGACACGATCAGCGGATTGCGCGCCAGCTCGCGCAGGTAGCCGTGCCCGCCATGCCGCGCCAGCGGGTACACCGCCGCCACGTTGGCCACCGGCACGCACACCGCCACGATCATCGCGATCCACGCCACGCCCTGCGCGCCATGGAGCCGCTCCGCCAGCGCCAGCGCGACGAAGGAATTGAACCGGAACGCCACCTGCGAGCCCGACGCGTGCGTCCTCGCATCAACACCTGGCACCCACCGCAGCGCGAAGGCCAGCGCGATGCCGGTCAGCATCACGCCCAGCCCGCCGCCCATCAGCGCCATCGTGTCTCCCGGCGACAGGCTGCTGCGCGAGATCGAATTGAACAGCAGCACCGGGAACAGCAGGAAATACACCAGCTTCTCAGCGGCCTCCCAGACCGGGCGGTCCAGCGGCGTGTAGCGGCACAGGACGAAGCCGGCCACGATCAGCAGGAAGTCAGGCAGCAGCAGCAACATCGGAAGACTCGAAGGGGGCGACAGAGTGTGCCAGCGCTTTTCCGCCCTCCCGGTGAGGTCTCTACGTAGTTCCGCTAGCCCGGGCGATACATCGGGATACTTAAGCTCTCCCGATCCCCCATCCTTCAGAAGACGAGGAGCCCATGAACCGTCGCTCGATCCTTCAACACGGCCTGCTGTTGAGCACGCTGTCGCTGTCCTGCGCCGCGGCGCTCGCGCAGTCCTATCCCAACAAGCCGGTCAAGCTGGTCGTCCCGTTCGCGCCCGGCGGCACCACCGACATCGTCGCCCGCGTCGTCGCGCAGCACATCTCCGGCCCGCTGGGCCAGACCATGATCGTCGAGAACAAGGCCGGTGGCGGCGGCATCATCGGCGCCAACGACACGGCCAAGTCCGCGCCCGACGGCTACTCGCTCGGCGTGGCCACGGTGTCCACCACGGCCACCAACCCCGCCATCAACCCCAAGACGCCGTACAACCCGTTGACGGACTTCACGCCGATCGTGAACCTCGCGGCCACGCCCAACGTCATCGCCGTCCATCCGTCGTTCCCGGCCAAGGACTACAAGGCCTTCGTCGCGGAACTCAAGAAGAACCCCGGCAAGTACAGCTATTCCACCTCGGGCACCGGCGGCATCGGCCACCTGCAGATGGAGCTGTACAAGAGCCTGACCGGCGTCTTCGTCACGCACATCCCATACCGCGGCGCCGGCCCGGCCCTGAACGACACCGTCGCCGGCCAGGTGCCGATGATCTTCGACAACCTGCCCTCGGCGCTGCCCTTCATCAAGGACGGTCGCCTGGTGGCGATCGCCGTGGCTGCTCCTCAGCGCCTGGCCGTGCTGCCCAACGTGCCGACCTTCAAGGAGCTCGGCCTGGAGCCCGTGAACCGCATGGCCTATTACGGCATCCTGGGCCCGAAGAACCTGCCCAAGGAGGTCGTGGCCAAGATCAACGAGGCGGCTCGCAAGACCGTCGAGATGCCCGAGGTCAGGAAGCGCATCGAGGAAACCGGGTCCATCGTGATCGGCAACACCCCCGAGCAATTCACCGAGCAGATCAAGGCCGAGTACGCGGTCTACAAGAAGGTCGTCGAGACGCAGAAGCTCAAGCTCGATTGATCCGCGGCGCGGACGCCTGTCGTCCACCGCCCAAAGAGGAAGGGGCGTCCCGAAGGACGCCCCTTTTGTCGTCTTGGCCAAGGCTCAGCGGAACAGGCCGCCGAGTCCTTGCATCGAGTGGCTCATCAGGCCCGCCGACAGGCCGCGCGCGGCGTTGCTCGCCGCGATGTCGCCCTGCAGGCCGGACTTCTTGATGATCTCAGAGGCGGAAGGTCCTTCCACCAGTCGCTTGATGCCGCCGATGGCTTCGCCGATCAGGCCGATCATGGTGTGCTCCTGGAATGACGCCCCTCCTGGGGGCGTCGGGTTGAGGGTGTCAGCGAAGGGTCAGCCGAAGATGCCGCCCAGACCCTTCATCACGTTGCCCAGCAGGCCGCCGGTCAGCGTGTTGGCGATGCCGCCGACAGCGCCACCGATGCCGCCGCCCTGGCCGCCGGCGATGCCGCCCAGCGCTTCACCGCCGATGAGCTTCGACGCCATGGGAATCAGTGCACCAATCATTGTTTTCTCCTAGAAGAGGGGCGCCGCGAGATCGGTCCGATCGTCGAGGTGCCGCGTCATGCGACCGGGGTTCCGGTACGCGGCGGCCTGGAATCAGGTCGCGGCACGAGGCGGCTAGTGCGCCGCGATTCGAATCGCGTTCGCCAGTCCCCAAGAAGCGTCAAATTTCAAATCATGAAAAGTTGTTTGCGGCATGCAAAAAACTTGCGTGCTGCACCGCGGCAAGATTTCTCATCATGGAAGAGTCACTCTCACGATCCGGTTTTTGTTTTGCAAGTGGTTGATTTTGAACGAGAAAAAACTGAGTCTTATATAAGACATAAAGCCACACGACCGCAGTCGAGGCGCCTAGATTTGAGCCCATCGGATTTCGTTTTCTCTCAGCAACTTCATTCCAACAGGAGCTCACCATGACGACCTTGACCCGCGAACAGCATATCGCCGCCCTCGAGAAGGACTGGGCGGAAAACCCCCGCTGGAAGGGCATCCAGCGCGGCTACACAGCCGCCGACGTGGTGCGCCTACGTGGTTCGCTGCCGATCGAGCACACGCTGGCCAAGCGCGGCGCCGAGAAGCTGTGGAGCCTGGTCAACACCGAGCCCTTCATCAACGCGCTGGGCGCGCTGACCGGCAACCAGGCCATGCAGCAGGTCAAGGCCGGCCTGAAGGCCATCTACCTGTCGGGCTGGCAGGTCGCGGGCGACGCCAACAGCAACGGCGAGATGTATCCCGACCAGTCGCTGTATTCGGTGGATTCGGTGCCCAAGGTCGTCAAGAAGATCAACGCGACCTTCAAGCGCGCCGACGAGATCCAGTGGTCCGAGGGCAAGAGCGACATCGACTACTTCGCCCCGATCGTGGCGGACGCGGAAGCCGGCTTCGGCGGCGTGCTCAACGCGTTCGAGCTGATGAAGGCCATGATCGAGGCCGGCGCCTCGGGCGTGCACTTCGAGGACCAGCTCGCCGCGGCCAAGAAGTGCGGCCACATGGGTGGCAAGGTGCTGGTGCCGACGCGTGAGGCGGTGGCCAAGCTGATCGCGGCGCGTCTGGCGGCCGACACGATGGGCGTGCCCACCGTGCTGCTGGCGCGCACCGACGCCGAGGCCGGCGACCTGGTCACCAGCGACATCGACGACAACGACAAGCCGTTCTGCACCGGCGAGCGTACCGTCGAGGGCTTCTTCCGCACACGCAACGGCCTGGACCAGGCCATCAGCCGCGGCCTGGCCTACGCGCCTTACGCCGACATGATCTGGTGCGAGACCGGCAAGCCCGATCTGGCCTTCGCCAAGGCCTTCGCCGAGGCCATCCATGCGAAGTTCCCCGGCAAGCTGCTGGCGTACAACTGCTCGCCGTCGTTCAACTGGAAGAAGAACCTGGACGACGCCACGATCGCCAAGTTCCAGCGCGAGCTGGGCGCCATGGGCTACAAGTTCCAGTTCATCACGCTGGCCGGCTTCCACAGCCTGAACTACTCGATGTTCAACCTGGCCTACGGCTACGCGCGCAACAACATGAGCGCCTTCGTCGAGCTGCAGGAAGCGGAATTCGCCGCCGCCGAGAAGGGCTTCACCGCCGTGAAGCACCAGCGCGAGGTCGGCACGGGTTACTTCGACGCGGTCACCACCACGATCGAGGCGCAGGCGTCGACGGCGGCGCTGAAGGGTTCCACCGAGGACGAACAGTTCTTCGACGCGAAGCACGGCTGATCGCCGTGTGGCGGCCTCGCCTCGGCGGGGCCGGTGAACCGGGAAGGGACGGCTGGGGAGCCGTCCCTTTTTCATTCCGGCGCCGTGGGCATGGCGTGGCGCTCATACCCATGCCGGGCGCGACGCTCGACGATCACGGCCGCGAGGTCGGTGAGCGCCGCGCGAGTGTCGGCGCGGACGAACGGATGCCCCGGCGCCTCGAACCGGCGGGCGACCTCGCCCAGCACGGGGCCCAGACCGCGCTCGCGCAGCGGGACGCCCAGGTTGCCGAGGGCCGTCGCTTTCACCGAGGGCGGGGCGCCCTCGCCGAGATATCGCTCGCGACGCGCTTCGTTGACCGCGCCACCCACGCTGCCGCCCAACGTGAGCGCGATGCCCGGGACGGCCAGTCCCAAGGCCACGGGCGGGCAGACGAACGCCGAGGCGCTGGCGCCGAGCATCAGCGCCTGGCCCGCGCTCAGCAGGCCGTCGCAGACCTGGCTGCGGACGCCGTCGCTCAGCCGGGCGCGCGTGTCCTGCTCGAGGAGCGCCGGCACGCGCGCGGGCAGCTCCGTGGCGATCGCGCGCAGCGCGTCGCGCTCCTGTCGGATCAGGCGACATTGCGCCGCATGAAGCCGCCCGTTCAAGAGACCCGACGCGCCCTGGGCCGCTTGCGCGCCCATCATGATGCCGCCGGTGACCGCGCCCAGGACCTGTTGAGCGGCCAGCGCACCGGCCTGGCCGGCGGCGTCCGTGGCGAGATGCGCGCCCGCGGCTGCCGCGGACCGGCCCGCAGCGCTCGCCATGCCCGTGGCCATGCCCGGCATGCCGATGCCGGTCAGCAGCCGCGCCGTGCGCGTGCGCTTGCTCGACTTCTGCTCGCGTTCGCATTGGCGGGCCCGCTGAGATTGATAGGTCGTCTCGACGGTATCCAGCCGCCAATCGCGCGCGAAGCGCCTGGCGATGAGCGCGTCGGCCTGCGCGTTGAATGCCTGGCTCAGCGCGCCGTTGCCGGGCTCGTGGCGGCGCTTGGCCGACAGGTTGTGTCGCAGCAGCGGCAGCAGGCCCTGGGCGCGATGTCGCTCGCGGGCCTCCAGGCGCGCGACGCCCCGCGCGTGCAGATCGACCAGCGGTTGAAGCTCGGCCCGGGCGTCAGCCTGGGGGGTGGCGGTGGCGTCGGCCACGCCGGCGGCTGCCGTCGCGCCCGGTGTCGCCGTGTCGGCATGCCGCATCGCGTCGATCAGCCGCTGTTGTTGCGCCAGGGTTCGCCGCACGCTGTCGGGATAGTCCCGCGCGTAGGCCGCGCGCGCGGCCCTCACCGCGCCGGCCGCTGCGCTGGCCACCAGCGGGAAAAGGGCGCCGAGCAGGCCGATCTCCACGAACGGCGCGTGCGCCTTGGACATCGCGGCGGGAATGCCGCTGGCGATGTCATCGGGGCCGTCGAGGTTGCGCACGCGCGCGAGGTTCCGAAGCAGCCTGCGGCATGCGGAAGACCGTTGGGGAGGACTGCCGGGCGGCGGGTCGTGGGCGAGCGGGGTGTGATCGAACGGGGCGGAGCGGACGGAAAGACGGGACATGAACGGTCTCCGGCCGGGTGCGCAGGAGGCGGCCCGGCGTGGGCAAGACCTGGCTTGGGATGGCTGGGAGCTGCCGTCAGGATAGAACCTCGGAGCGCGGAGGCTCCGAGGTCCGGGGGATCGGCTAAGGGGTGAGGATCAGTACATCGCGCAGCCCATCGACGAGACCCCCATCAGGCCATTGGCGACGCCGCCGATCGCATTGCCGACGCCGCTGAACAGGCCGCCGATGGCGTTGCCGATCCCCGACACCACGCCGCCGATCGCACTACCGACGCCGTCGAGGGCGCCGCCCAGTACGGCACCACCCGCCAGGCAACCGCCGCCGAGTAGCAATGGGTTCATGTTTTTCTCCTTGGACGAGCGCGCCCGCGCATTCCCGATCCGCGTGCCGCCGCATCGCTGGTCCGCCATGCGGTACCAGGGCATTCGAATCCTGAAGGAAGGCCGGCCGCGCGCTTCAACGCGGCGGCCCGTAGTGCCCGGCCCTCGCGTCCCGTTCAGCGCGTGGTGCTGGCCGGCCGGCGCTCGGCGCCGTCCCGATGCCGCCATTCCTGGATCAGCTCCACCACCGCGTCCGGATCCGCCGGCTTGACCAGGTGCACGTCGAAGCCGGCCTCGTGCGCACGGCGACGGTCATCCTGCTGGCCGTACCCGGTCAGCGCGATCAGCAGGCAGCGATCGCCGCCGGGCAGCGCGCGCAGCCGGCGCGCGACTTCGTAGCCGTCGAGCCCCGGCAGGCCGATGTCCAGCAGCACCACTTCGGGTCCGTGCGTCGCCGCCCGGTCGATCGCGCCGGGGCCATCGAGCTCGACCTGGGTCTCGAACCCGGCCAGCTCGAGGAACACCGCCATCGAATCGGCCGCGTCGCGGTTGTCGTCGACGACCAGCACCTGGCAGGCGTCGGCCTGTGCGGGCGCGCGCGGTTCAGCCGGGCGCGGCGACGGCACGACCCGCGACGTCGTGTCCACGAACGGTTCTCGCGGCAACTCGGCCCCGACGTCGTCGGACGAGGCGGCGGGCAAGCGGATGCGGAACTCCGATCCTTGGCCGGGGCCGTCGCTGAGCGCCTCGACCTCGCCGTGATGCAGCTGCACGAGGCGCTGCACCAGCGTCAGCCCGACGCCCAGCCCGCCCTGGTTGCGGTCCAGCCCGCGCGGGCCCTGCTCGAACAGCTCGAACACATGCGGCAGCAGCGACGCCGCGATGCCGCGGCCGTTGTCGCGCACGGACAGCACGAAGGTGTCGCCCTCCTGCGCCAGGCTCAGCGCGATGTGGCCGCCGGGCTCGGTGTACTTGGCCGCGTTGTGCAGCAGGTTGGTGACGACCTGGATCAGCCGGGCGGCATCACCGCGCACGCGCGCGGGCCGATCGGGCAGTTGCAGCCGGAGCTGCTGGCCATGGTCGTCGATCAGCGACTGCACCTGCTCCAGCCCCTGGCGCGCGATCTGGCGCAGATCGAGCGTCTCCGTCTTCAGCACGATCTTGCCCTGGCTGATGCGGGCGACGTCCAGCAGCTCGTCCACCAGGCGGGTCAGGTGCCGGGCCTGACGGTCGGTGATCGCGATGGCCTCGGCCAGGCGGCGCGCGCGCTCCGCGGCGGGCAGTGCCTGCGCGCCGGCGTTGAGCGCGGACGTCGATGGCGCGGAGGAGGGCGCCGGGGTCGATGACGCCGACGAGCTCGTCGACGACAGCGCCCGCATGACCTCGATCGCGCCGCGGATCGGCGCGAGCGGGTTGCGCAGCTCGTGGGAGAGCATCGCCAGGAACTCGTCCTTGCGGCGGCTGGCCTCGAGCAGCTCGGATTCGGCCTGTCGGCGCTCGACGATCTCCGCCTGCAAGGCACCGTAGAGCCGGGCGTTCTCGAAGGCGATCGCGGCGCGGCCGGCCAGTTCCTCCAGCGTGGGCCAGTCCGGTGGTTCATGGGGATCCACGAGCAGCAGCGCGCCGAGCTCGCGCTCGCCGGCCACCAGCGGGAGCGCCACACCGCTCGCGGTCTCGCGTCGCAGCAGCGCGGGCGACGCCGGCTGCTCATCGTCCAGCGCGCTGCGCGCGGCGTTGTAGAGCACCTCGCTGAGCATCTGCTCGCGGCCCTCCATCAGCAGCGGCGGTTCGCCCGCGGCGGTCGGGGCGTCACAGCGCAGCACGCGCTCGTGGCCATGGCCCGCGTCGCGCAGCCACAGCAGCGCGCGCGGCGCGAAGCGCGGCACGAGCAGCGTGAGCAGGCGCCGCATCGCGACGTCGGCGTCCAGCGAGTCGGCCAGCTCGCGCCCGGCCTGCGCCAGGAAGATCGAGCGGCGCGTGTTCTCCTCGGCGGCGCGCTGCGCGGCCTCGGCGCGCGCGATGGCGATGCGCTCCAGCGCCTGCTGCCGCAGGCGCTGCTGCATGATGAACAGGTCGACGAAGACCCGCACCTTGCTTCGCAGCACGTCCGGGATGACCGGCGAGAGGATGTAGTCGACCGCGCCGAGCGAGTAGCCCTGCGCCGTCTGCAGCTCGTCGGCGTAGGCGGTGACGAAGATGATGGGCGTGTGCGCCGAGCGCCGATAGCCGCGGATCAGCCGGGCTGTCTCCAGCCCGTCGATGCCCGGCATGTTCACGTCCATCAGGATCACCGCGAACTGCTGCCGAAGCACCTCGCGCAGCGCCTCGCTGCCCGAGCGTGCGATCACCAGGTGCTGGTCGAGGTCGGCCAGGATGGTCTCGAAGACGAGCAGCTTCTCGGGCAGGTCGTCGACGATCAGGATGCTCGCGCGCTCGGCCGCGTCCGGCGTCGCATAACCGTCGAACAGGGCGCTCAACGGCATAGCCATCCCCGCAGCACGGTCAGCATGTTGTCCGGATCGACCGGCTTGGACAGGTAGTCCCAGGCCCCGGCCTCGATGCACTTCTGTCGGTCGCCCTTCATCGCCTTGGCGGTGACCGCGATCATCGGCAGCTCGCGCCCGCGCGGCAGGCGGCGGATCTGCTGCATGGTCTCCAGCCCATCCATCTCCGGCATCATGATGTCCATCAGCACGATGTCGATGGACGGGTCCTCCTGCACGAGCCGGATCGCCTCGCGGCCGTTGTCGGCCGAGACGATCACCATGCCGTGACCGTCCAGCACCGTGGCCAGCGCGAAGATGTTGCGCATGTCGTCGTCGACGATCAGCGCCTTGCGGCCCGTGAGCGGACACCGCGCCTGCTGCGTGTCATGCAGCGCCCGGCGCTCCTCGTCGTCCATGTCCGCCTGCGGTCGATGCAGCGCGAGCGACAGCGCGGCGCGCGCGGCGTCGTTGTCCGCGGCGAGGCTGACCGGCAATCCCGCGGGCCGCGACCAGCGCCGAGCCAGGTCGTCGCCGCCTGCACCGGTCGCTCCGGCCCCTGCCGTCGCGTCGGCCGCATCGGCCACAGGCAGCGCGTTCACCGCCACGACCGGCAATGGCAGCGTGCCGGGTCGACGCTCGATGGCGTCGAGCACGTCCTGTGGCCCGATCAGTCCGTGGGCCGCATCCACCAGCAGCGCGTCCGCGCCGGGCAGCAGCGCGCGGGCCTGCTCGGCGTCGGCGATGAAGACGGTCTCCACCTCGCCCGCCAGCGGCGCGAGCAGCGCCTGACGCGCGGGTCCGTCGGCCATCGCCACGGCGAGCCGGCGCTGGGGGCGGTCCAGGTAGCGCTGCAGGTCGCGCAGCGCGTCCTCGACGTCGTCGCGCGACTGCAGCGGCTTGGACAGGAAACCCAGCGCGCCGGCCTGCAGCGCGCGATCGCGCGCATCGTCGGTGGAGACCACGCATACCGGCAGGTGGCGCGTGTCCGGGCCGGACTTCAGCCGGTCCAGCACGCGCCAGCCCTGCATGTCGGGCAGGAAGATGTCCAGCGTGACGAGGCTGGGCCGGAACTCCTGCGCCATCGTGAGCGCCGCTGCACCCGTGGTCGCCACCAGGCCCTTCATCCCGCCCTGGCGCGCCGCGTCGAGCAGCACGCGGGCGAAGGCGAGGTCGTTCTCGACGATCAGCACCACGCGGTCGCCGCTGGCGATGTCGTCGCGGTCGTCCTTGGCGACGTTGGCGAAGACGATGCTGTCGGGCGGCGTGTCCATCTGCACGCGATGCGGGTCGAGCGAGGTCGCGTCCGCGTCGGCGGGCGATGCCTTGGCCGTGCCGGGGGCGGGCGCGGCGGGCGGCGTACGGCGCGCCGCGGCGCGCTGCACGGCCGCCTCGGCGAGCTCGGCCGCGCTGATCGACGAGGAGGCCGAAGCCGCGCGCGATCCCTTGTCCAGCGCCGACGCCGCATCGGC
>JBCNOF010000017.1:0-356488 GCA_039594005.1 Roseateles sp. | reverse complement strand
TAATATCCCGCAAACCCCTCGCTCAGCAATGAGCGAGGGGTTTTTGCTTTTGGGATTTGCCAAACGCTGAGCAAGTCGAGCATTCAATTGCCGATGGCGATGATTCGGGGGAACGGGCCTGTCGACGCCCGCCCCAAGACCTTGGCGCGCACGAGATCTTCGATGATTTCGTGGATCCAGACCTCCGGCTTTCGTTCTGAGAAGAAGCGGTGCCAAGTGTTCATCAGCACCGGCGCGGCCAACAACCAGCCGATCAGGTCACGCTGCGGGGTTTCGCGGACCTCAAGCATGTGGAACACGGTCAGCGCTTTTGCCGCGTGCAAGGCATGCCGCTGTGGTTCTTGTCGGAAATAGCGAAGACGTTCTCGCGCGACGCGCAGCGCTCTAGGAAGGTCGCGGAACGGCGCTCCGTGTCCTGGAATGATCCAGGCGGGATTCAAGCGCTCGATGAGGTCGAGCGTGGCTTCGACCTCATCAAAGGCGCGTTCGCCGTCCAACTCCGGAAAGACGATACCGAAGCCTGTTTCCCAGAGCGCGTCTGCTGATATCAGCGTGGAGGATTGCGGATCGAAGACGATCACGGAGTGAGGGTCGTGTCCGGGCGCCGCGTGGATCTGCCACTCCCGACCTGCTTGATGGATGACATCTCCCTGAGCCCACGTGCCCGCCGGCGAAAAGCGTTCGCATCGCTGCCCTGTCGCTCGGTAGCTGAGAGCGTCTTCATCCCACGCTGCGATGGCTGAAAACTCTCCAGGTGGGATCAGGATCGGACACTCGTGGCGCTCAGCGACCGCGGCGTTTCCGCCGCAGTGATCCGAATGCAGGTGGGTATTGGCGATGAGCCGAATCCCTTCGCCCGGTCGCAGCGCGCTATCGAGCAGGGCGAGCGTCTGAGCCGCGTGCGTGACGTACCCGGTGTCGATGAGGATGGCGCCTTCGCCGGGCTTGTCCCCATGGAGCAGGATGTTGTTCGACGACAGCCAACCGCGTTCCAAGACCGTGATGTCGGGCGGAAGCGTGTGATGTCGGGTCACGTCGCTGCGCCCAGCGCCCTCATTGACGCAGCTCGCGGCGAAGAATCTTGCCGACATTGGTCTTCGGCAACTCGTCGCGGAACTCGATGTACTTGGGTCGCTTGTATCCCGTGAGCTGCTTGTGGCAATAGGAGGAAAGATCCTCCTCAGCCAGTGCGGGATCCTTCTTGATGACGAAGAGCTTGACCGCCTCGCCGGAGTGCGGGTCGGGCACACCAATCGCGGCGCATTCCAGCACGCCCGGATGCAGGTTCACGACCTGCTCGATTTCCGTCGGATAAACGTTGAATCCGCTCACCAGGATCATGTCCTTCTTCCGATCGACGATGCGCGTGAAACCATCAGCGTCCATCACGCCGATGTCACCGGTCTTGAAGAAGCCATCCGGGCCGATCGCTTGTGCCGTGTCTTCCGGACGGTTCCAGTAGCCCGCCATCACCTGAGGGCCGCGGATGCAGATCTCGCCCCGTTCGCCGATCGGCACGTCGTTGCCGGCGTCGTCGCGGATCGCGATCTCCGTATTCGGTACCGGCAGGCCGATGGATCCGTTGAACTCGGCGAGATCCAGCCGATTCACCGTGGCCACAGGGGAGGTTTCCGACAGGCCATACCCCTCGACCACCGGGCAGCCGGTGATGCGAGCCCATTTCTCGGCCGTTGCCTGCTGCACCGCCATGCCACCGCCGTTGGAGATCACCAGTTCGCTGAAATCCAGTTTCGCGAACCCTGGATCATTGGCCAGCGCGTTGAACAGCGTGTTGACCGCAGGGAACATGTTCACGCGGTAGTTCCGAAGCGTGGCGATCAGACCGGGGATATCACGCGGATTGGGGATCAGCAGATTCATGATCCCCATGCGGGCGCCGAGCATGTAGCAGGCCGTCAACGCGAAGATGTGATACAGCGGCAAGGCGCAGACGATGGTCAACGGTTTGTCGCCGAGCTTGTTCAACATCGGTGCGAACCAGGCTTCGCTTTGGAGGATGTTGGCGACGATGTTCCGATGCAGCAGCGTCGCGCCCTTGGACAAGCCTGTGGTGCCGCCGGTGTATTGCAGAAACGCGGGATCATCGGCACCGACCTGCACCGGCTTGAGCGTCATGCCGGCGCCCTGCGCCAATGCCTGATTGAAGCGCGTCACGCTGCGTCCCTCCGTGAGAGGCAGCCGGAACTCGGGGACCATCTTCTTCACGTGACGCACCGCGAAATTGATGAGCGGGCCCCGCCACCATCCCAGCATGTCGCCCAGGCCGGTGAGGAGCACGTGCTTGACCTGCGTGCGATCGATGACCTCCGACAGTGTCTTGGCGAAGTTCTCCAGCACGACGATGGCCTCGGCGCCCGAGTCCTTGAGCTGATGCTCGAGCTCCCGCGGCGTGTACAGCGGATTCACGTTCACGACCACGAAGCCGGCGCGCAGGATGGCGGCGATCGTCACCATGTACTGAAGCACGTTGGGCATCATGATCGCGACGCGCGCGCCGCGGGCCAGACCCCGTTGCTGGAGCCAGGCGCCCAGGGCGGACGACAGTTCATCCACTTGAGCGAAGGTGAGGCGCTGGTCCATGCAGGCGGCCGCATCACGACGCGCATGCTTGCGGAAGGCCTCCTCCAGCAGGGCCACCAACGAGGGGTAGACGTCGACGGAAATCTCGGCGGGGACGCCCGGCGGGTAGTTCTTCAGCCAGGGCTTGTCGGCGTAGGTGGCGCTCATGTCTCCTCGTCTCATTCTTTGGTGTGGGGAAAGGGCCTGGCCCTCGGAGGAACTGTCGATGCTCGCGGCTGCCGCCGCGCGGTCGTAGCGGGGATGCCCTAGGCAAGGCCGTCACGTGAGGGACAACTGGGTGTCAATCCGAGAGGCGGTGCGCCATGGCGCAGGAATTCCCGAATCCGGGACACCGCCCGACGGGCCTCTACACTCGACGTTTTGCTTGGGGACCCCCGGATGAACGGTTGGCTGCAGCGCCTCATTTCCTCCTTTCGCTGGATCGTCGGGCCGCTGCTGGCGCTTTGGGTGGGCACCCGTTGGGGCGTGCCGGTCGGCCTCGGCGTGCTTGCGTTGTTCGTGCTCGGCCCCCCGCTGGGCATGCTGCCGGGGTTCTTGATCCTGCGATTCGTTCCGCCGGCGCCCGGCCTGTCCGCGGCGCCGCTGCCCGACCTCCTCCAGGCGTGGTGGCGCGAAGTCGTCGCCGTGACGCGAGTCTTCAGCTGGCAGCAGCCCTGGGCGGAGCACCAGGAACCCGACTTCCTCCCGGAAGCGTCAACGGGGGCCACTCGCCGCGGCGTCGTGTTCCTGCACGGCTACAACTGCAATCGCGGCCTGTGGAATTGCTGGATGAAGGTCTTGCGCGCGCGGGGCACGCCGTTCATCGCGCTGACGCAGACGCCGGCATTCGGCTCCATCGATGCCTATGCGCCGCAGATCGACGCGGCCATGCGCAGGATGCAGGCCCACACCGGCCTGGCGCCGCTGATCGTCGCACACAGCATGGGCGGCTTGAGCGCGCGCGCCTGGTGGCGCAGCCAGGGCCATCCCTTCGACCGCATCCATCGCATCCTCACGCTGGGCACGCCGCACCACGGCACCTTGATGGCCAAGCTCGGAACGACGGAGAACGCGCGCCAGATGCGCGGCGACTCGGATTGGCTGAATCAGCTCGCGCGCGACGAGCCCGCGCAGATGGCCGGCCACTTTGATTGCTTGTACGGGCACTGCGACCAGATCGTCTTCCCGGCGGAAACGGCGATCTTGCCGGGCTCGCGTGTCCTGCACCTCCCGGCGCGAGGACACCTGCAGCTGCTCTTCGAGCCGCAGGCGATGGAGCGGGCCCTGGCGCTGCTGGCCGAGCCCGCTCCCGAGGCTCAGCGCGTCACGCGTCGGCCTTGAGCACGCCGCGGCGGATCTGGTCGAGCTCGATGCTCTCGAACAG
Organism: Roseateles sp.; assembly: GCA_039594005.1. Lineage (GTDB taxonomy): Bacteria > Pseudomonadota > Gammaproteobacteria > Burkholderiales > Burkholderiaceae_C > Roseateles. The sequence continues at coordinate 352,524 of JBCNOF010000017.1, read as the reverse complement.
CGCCTTGAAGTTGCCTTCGCCAAAGCCTTCGTTGCCCTTGCGCTGGATGATCTCGAAGAAGATCGGACCGATCACTTCCTTCGTGAAGATCTGCAGCAGCAGCTCATGCGGCGCGCCCTGGTGCGCGGCGCCGTCGATGAGGATGCGCAGGCGGCGCAGCTCGTCGAGGTCCTCGTTGTGCTCGGGCAGGCGCTTGGACACCAGGTCGTAATAGGTGTCGATCGTGTCCTGGAAGACGACGCCCGTGTCCTTCATGCCCTCGACGCTGGCGTAGATGTCGTCCGTGCCCAGCGCCACGTGCTGGATGCCCTCGCCGTGGTAGAGGTCGAGGTACTCGGCGATCTGGCTCTTGTCGTCGCTGCTCTCGTTGATCGGGATCCGGATCTTGCCGCAGGGGCTGGTCATCGCCTTGGACTTCAGGCCGGTCAGCTTGCCCTCGATGTCGAAATAGCGGACCTCGCGGAAGTTGAACAGGCGCTCGTAGAACTCCGCCCATTCCTTCATCCGGCCGCGGAAGACGTTGTGGGTCAGGTGGTCGATGTAGGTCAGGCCATGGCCTTTGGGCGTGGACTTCACCGGTTGGCCGTCGGCGTCGAGCAGGGGCACGAAGTCGACGTCATAGATGCTGATGTTGCCGATCTCGCCGGGGGCCGCGCCGTTCTTGCCTTGCCAGCGGTCGACGAAGTAGATCAGCGAGTCGCCGATGCCCTTGATCGCCGGGATGTTCAGCTCCATCGGGCCGGCCTTGTTGTCGAAGCCCCAGGCGCCGAGTTCCAGCGCGCGGCGGTAGGCGAAGGCGGCGTCCTTGACGCGGAAGGCGATCGCGCAGATCGACGGGCCATGCAGGCGCGCGAAGCGCTGCGCGAAGGCGTCCTGCTCGGCGTTGATGATGAAGTTGACGTCGCCCTGGCGATACAGCGTCACGTCCTTGTGGCGATGACGCGCGACGGCGACGAAGCCCATCGAGGTGAACAGCGCGCCCAGCGCGGCGGGATCGGGGGCGGCAAATTCGATGAACTCGAAGCCGTCGGTGCCCATCGGGTTGTCCCAGGGGGTGAATGCCATGCTTGTCTCCGGTGCCCCGATCAAGGGGATCTGATCAGAAATGCGATGGCGACACTGTAGAAGCAGGGGGGGCGCAGGATTACTGCGATCCGGGTCGTGCCGAAGCGGGATGGCGCAGGAATCCTGCAAGAATCCGTCCATGGACAAGCAGATCGAGCTTGATGCGATCGACAGACGCATCCTCCACGCCCTTCAGGCGGATGGCCGCATGACCTACGACGCGCTGGCGGCACAGGTGAACCTGTCGTCGTCCGCGGTGTTGCGACGGGTCCGGCGGCTGGAGGAGGTGGGTGTGATCACCGCCTACGTGGCGCTGGTGAATCCGGAGCGCGTGGGTCTGGGCCTGACGGCCTACATCAACGTCCGGTTGGAGAAGCACACCGACAGCCACAAGCGCACGCCGATGGATCTGTTCCGCGCCGCGGTGCAGACCTGGCCGGAGGTCGTCGAGTGCGCGGCGTTGACCGGGGAGATGGACTACCTGCTGCGCGTGCTGGTGGAGGACATGAGCCACTACGCCCGCTTCATCAGCGACACGCTGCTGCGCCACCCCAGCGTGCAGGACTGCAAGACGAGTTTCGTGCTGGACCGCTTGAAGAACACGACGGCCCTGCCCGTCTGAAGAGGGGGACGGAGCGCGAGCTCAGCGGCGCTCGAGGACAACGGCCAGTTCGAACCATCCCCGCTCGTGGGGGCGTTGGACATACGGTGGGGCGGGCCACTTCCACAAGGAGAGGGGGAAGAGCGCCCGCATCGCGTGGATGTCGCAGTGGTAGGGCGGGCCGATGATCTGGCCCTGCTCCGATTCGGCGCGTCGCGCCTGCATGAACAGCGCGAGCAGTCGGCCCCCGGGCTTCAGCCAACGCTGGAGCTGCTCCGCGTAGGTCGTCCAATGGTCGGGATGCAGCGCGCAGAGGCAGGTCTGCTCGTAGACCAGGTCCAGCGGATGGTCCGGCCGCCAGGCGAGGACATCGGCCTGCTCGACGCGCCCGGGCGACTGCGCGCGCTGGAGCGTCGATCGCGCGATCTCCACCGCGGCGGGCGTGTAGTCCAGGCCGATCACCTCGAGACCGGCGCCCGCGAGCACCGCCAGCTCATGACCGCGCCCGCATCCGGGCACGGCGATGCGCGCGCCGCGGGGAAACATCCCGTCGTCCATCCACGCGGCGAGTTGCGGATGCGGACCGCCGCGGTCCCAACCGGTCTCGCCGGTCTCGAAGCGTTGTTGCCAGAACTCTCGGTCGGGGCCAGCCATGGGGTCTCCAGTCTCAGACGACGCCGTCGACCTCGTGGACCAGCTTCAGCGTGTGAGCGGGCGAGAGGTTGAGCAGCTCGCCCAGGTCGATCAGGTCGTCGGGCACGGCCGGGTTCTCCCAGCTCTGCGCGGTGTGTCGCGCCAGCCGGACCGCCAGCGTGACGCTGCGGACCTGCGGGTCGTTGGCCTTCTTGTCGTCGACGATGTGCGCGAGCAGTTCCGGCAGGTGCCAGCTGCGCATCAGCGCCTGTTCCAGGTCGCCGAGCTCCACGTTGAGGACCGCCCGTTGCGCCGCGACGCTGCGCAGCGTGGGGTCGGCCGCCTGTCTTCGCTGGATCTCCAGCGCGAGGTCGGGCGCCGCGCACCACAGCAGCATCTCGGAGAAGTCGTGCAGCAGCGCCGCGCTGTGGATGACCGCCGCGTCGGGATCGGCGCGGTGCGCGGCGAAACCCAGCGCGAAGCGCGCGGCCCGCTCCGCACGATGCAGCACGCGCTGAACGCCCGCCAGCGCGTCGGGGCGCGAGGCCAGTCGTTGCTCGACCGTCGGCTGCGCGCCGAAGGCCCGGAAGAAGGGGGTGATGCCCATCAGCACCAGCGCGGCCGTGACCGTCTCGGTGTCGGTCAGAAGCCGGCTGGAGCGCTGCGACGCGGCATGCGCCAGCAGCTTGAGCGTCATCAGCGGGTCCTTGTTCAGGATCTCGCCGAGCAGGTGCGCGTCGACCGCGTCCTCATTGGCGCGCCAGAGTTCCAGCTGCTCGGCCGTGCTGGCCAGCACCGGGATCTCCATCGCGCGCAGGTGCGCCGTCCAGGCCGCCAGGTCGGGCAGCGCCCGGGTCAGCGGCTGGAACGGCGCCGGCGTCGCCTGGGACGGGGAGGGCATCGGCGGATGCGACTCCCCGCTCCCGGACGGGGCAGGTGCAGCGGGCGGAGCGCTCTGGGTCATGAAGCGAGGTCGCGGCGTGAGCGGCGATGCACGGTGATCGTTGTTCATCGTATATCGGCTCGGCGCCCGCGAGCTTGATTCCCAGCGCGGCCACGGCGACCGCGAGCCACACGGGCATCACAGCCGTTGCACACCCGCGAGGGTGCCCTGCAGTTGGCCATCGACGTAGAGCCGGCCGGTGCCGTCGGCATCGGCCTGGAACTCCATGGCGCGGACGGTCTCATCGCCGCGCGCCGCCGGCGCGACGCGCCAGGCCCAGCTGATCAGGCGCCCGCCGGCGCTGAGCAGTAGGATCGCCAGCCAGGCTCTGAGGCTCTGCTGGCGGGCCAGGCCATGCATGCGGCCCGGCATCAAGGTGATCTCTTGCATGTCTTGTCTCCCGGGGTGGCCTGCGCCGTCCCGGGAGCACGTCCCGGTCCGTCGGAGGCGACCCTCTCAAGGGCTGAAGTCGTCGTGCCGCTGAAGCGCGCGCTTCAGGGCCTGCTGTTCCTGCTGGCGGCGACCACCGGCAGAGGGGCCGTGACGGCCGGCGGACCGGCCATGGCTCAGGGCCACGAAGGGATTGCGCGGCTTGCGCGAGGTCAATGCGAGACGCGGACGGGGAGCGGTGAACTGGGCCATGGCAGCCTCCTGTGACGGACGTGGAATCGGGAAAGGGGACGAGCCGCCTCGGGCCCGGAACGCTCGCCTGGGGGCGCTTGCGTCACGGCGGGGCTTAAAAGTTGCGCAGATGATAAACATCTGATTATCAAGCGCAAGCGGTTTTTATCTGGCGTTGTCCCCCGGCGACGGGACGACCTGCGGGGGAGGCGGCCGCGCGCGAGCCTCCCGGCGGGGGGATCTCAAGCGATGCGGAAGGGGGCGGAAGGAAGGAAGGACAGGGGGCGCCGACGCGCCCCGGCGCCTCAGCGCTTCTTGGGCTTGAGCGGCGCGATGCTCTGCTGGAGCTTGCGCCACTCGTCGACCTCGGCGGTGGTGGGTGCGACGGCCTTGGGCGCGGGGATGGGCGGCGCGTTCGGCGCGGGCGGGGTCAGCACCTCGCCGAGGAGGTCCAGCAGCCGGGTGCGGGCCCGTTGCGGATGCCGGCGGTAATAGGTCAGCACCAGGCCGACGATGAATCGCTCGTCATCGTCCTGGGGGAGGCTGGCGGAGCCGCTGTCGGTGGATGGGCGGCTTGCGCTTGATAAAGCCCCGTTGCCCTGCTGGACCAGGCCGGCCATCTGGCCGAAGCCGACGGCGGGCGCGGGAGCGGCCGCGCCCGGCGCACCGTGCTCCTGGTCCATCCAGCCGTTGGGCTTGTGGCTGAGCTGCTCGAACTGGCGGGCCAGCCGCTCGCCGATCTGGCGGGAGCGGCTCTTGATCTGGCTCCAATAGCTGGGCTGGATCTGCAGGCGTTCCGCGAAACGGCGCTCCAGGCCGCGCAAGGCGGCGGCATCGGGATGTTTGATCGTCGCGGAGACGAACTCGTCGAACAGGCGCATCGCGTTGTCCAGACGGATCTGGGCGACGTCGCGGGGGGCAGAACACATCCCGCAATGATAAAGCTTCGTTCACAAACGCTCGGGCCACCCACCCCGGGGCTCCCCCTGGCCATCGTGGTGGTAGCGCTACGGCGGCCCCCGTTCGAGGTGGCCCGACCCGCCTGAAGGGCGTGGCTACTCGTCCTCCTTCAGGTGGTAGCCGGCGGCGAGCTGGGCCTGGGTGTTGGGCGGGACGGGCTCGTAATGGGACAGCACCATCGTGTAGCGCCCCTGGCCGCTGGTCATCGCGTTGAGGCGGTTCTGGTACGCGCTGAGCTCCGCGAGCGGCGCCAGCCCCTCCACGCCGATCTGCCCAGGCACGCTGGCGCGCGTGCCCAGCACCTGGCCGCGTCGCGAGGCCAGGTCGCCGGTGATGTCGCCGGTGGCGGACTCCGGCGCGCTGATCTCCACCTGCACGATCGGTTCGAGCACCACCGGCCGCGCCTCGCGGACCGCGGCCACGAGCGCCTTCTTGCCCGCGGTGATGAAGGCGACTTCCTTGGAATCGACCGAATGGTGCTTGCCGTCGAAGACCGTCACCCGCAGGTCGACGATCGGATACCCGGCCACCACGCCCTGGGCCAGAGCTTGGCGCACGCCCTTCTCGACGGCGGGCATGAACTGCCCGGGGATGGTGCCGCCCTTGACCTCATCGCGGAACTCGAACCCGGCACCGCGCGCCAGGGGCTCGATGCGCAGCCACACCTCGCCGAACTGGCCTGCCCCGCCTGTCTGCTTCTTGTGCCGGAAATGCCCCTCGGCCTTGGCCGAGATGGTCTCGCGGTAGGCGATGCGGGGCGGCTGGGTCTGGACGTCGAACTTGTAGGTCTCCTTGAGCCGATCGAGCAGCACGCGCAGGTGCAGCTCGCCCAGCCCGTAGACCAGCGTCTCGCCGCCCTGCGGACCGAGGCCCTCCTGATCGCCGCCGCGCTCCAGCCGCAGGCAGGGATCCTCCTCGACCATGCGCCCGAGCACCTCCCACAGCCGCTGCTCGTCGCCATGCCGGCTCGGCCGGATGGCGATGCCGTGCACCGGCGTGGGCAGCGCGATCGGGGATAGATGCAGGTGCTCGTCCTCGGGCGCGTCGTGCAGCACGGCGTCGTAATGCAGCTCCTCGAGCTTGGCCAGCGCGCACAGGTCGCCCGGCAGCGCCTGCTCGATCTCGACGTGCTCCTTGCCCTGCAGCATGAACAGATGCGCGACCCGCACCGGCTTGCGCGCGTGGCCGACGAACAGCTGGGCGTTCTTGCGGAGCGTGCCCTGATGGACCCGCAACATCGCGAGCTTGCCCAGGTAGGGGTCGGATTGGATCTTGAACACGTGCGCCACGACATGCTGCGCCGGATCCATGCGCACCAGGAGCGGCTCGGCGGCGTCGCCCTCACCGCGCAGGAACTGCGGCGGGTTGGCCTCGTAGGGGTTGGGCAGCAGCTGCTCGACGATGTCCAGCAGCTCCGCGATGCCGGCGCCGGTGCGCGCCGAGACGAAGCACACGGGGATCAGGTGCCCCTCGCGGAAGGCCTGCTCCAGCGGCGCGTGCAGCTCGGTGGCGGGCACGTCGCCGTCGTTGAGATAACGGTCGACGAAGTCGGGATCGACCTCCACGACCTGCTCCACCAGCGCGCGGTGCGCTGCCTCGACCGAGCCGAAATCCGTCTCGCCGCTGCAGCCGAAGAAGCAGTCCTGCACGCGCGATCCGCCGGCGGCCGGCAGGTTCAGGGGCAGGCATTCGCGGCCGAAGGCCTCCTGCAGCTGGCCCAGCAGCGCCTGCGCGTCCACGCCGGGCGCGTCGATCTTGTTGACGACGATCAGCCGCGTGAGGCCGCGGCCCGCGGCCGCTTCCATCATCCGCTTGGCCATCAGCTCCAGGCCGGTCTGCGCATTGATGACGACGGCCACGGACTCCACCGCCTCCAGCGCCGGCAGAGCCTGCCCGATGAAGTCGGGCGCGCCGGGCGTGTCCAGCAGATGCAGGCGCAGACCGCCATGCAGCGCATGCATCAGCGCGGTCTGCAGCGAGTGCTGCATGCGTTTCTCCAGCGGATCGTGATCGCTGACGGTGCTGCCCTTCTCGACGCTGCCGGCGTTCTTGACGGCGCCGGCCTTGAGCAGCAAGGCCTCGGCCAGCGTGGTCTTGCCGGCGCCGGCCGGACCGACCAGGGCCAGCGTGCGGATCGCCGCGATGCCCGGATGCATCGGCACCGCGGCGCTGCCTGGGCTGCCGGCGGTGAGGCCTTCCGAGTCAGGGGTGGGACTGGGGCTCATGGCTCGCTCCTCTCGGGAAGAGTTGGACGTGGGGTCTGGAGCCGACTGCGGCCAGCGTAGAGGAAGCGGAAGGCGGGCACAAGCCTGGGGGTCTAGACTCGCTGCCTTCACGGGATCATGACGCGCCGGCCGACTTGCGGGTGGCGGCGCGCGACCCTTCCTCGACCTGAACCTGGAGCATGGACATGAGCGTGGCGGAATGGATGTCGACCCTGGCGGTGGCCGCGGCCGCGGCGGCCTGTGGAGGCGGTGCCGGCGCGGGCGACGAGACCGCTGCGCCCACCCAACCCGGCGGCGGCGCCGGCACCCCGACGATGCAGACGCTCAACAGCGGGCTGGATCGTCCCTGGGGCATCGCGCAGTTGCCCGACGGGCGATTGCTCGTGACGCAGAAGGGCGGCGCGATCGTGCGCCTGAGCGCGGCGGGCAAGACCGAGGCCACGCTGTCGGGCGTTCCGAAGGTGCTGGACAGCGGCCAGGGCGGCCTGCTGGGCATCGCGCTCGATCCCGACTTCGCCACCGCGGGCAGCAACTGGGTCTACTTCTCGTATGCCGAGGCGGGCACGGGTGCGGAGTCCGGCAAGTCGGGCACCACCGTGGCGCGCGGCCGCCTGGACGGCGACGCGCTGAGCGGCGTGCAGGTCATCTTCCGGCAGTCGCCCAAGGTCGATGGCAACGGCCATTACGGCTCGCGCCTGGTCTTCGCGCGCGACAAGACGCTCTACATCACGACCGGAGAGCGCCAGAAGTTCAGCCCCTCGCAGGATCTGCAGCAGACGCTGGGCAAGGTGATCCGCGTCAACCGCGACGGCAGCATCCCGACGGACAACCCGAGCTTCAGCGGCGGCGCCAAGCCGGGCATCTGGAGCTACGGGCACCGCAACATCCAGGGCGCGGCGCTGCACCCGTCCACCGGGGAGCTGTGGCTCACCGAGCACGGCCCGCAGGGCGGCGACGAGGTCAACATCGCCCGCGCCGGACAGAACTACGGCTGGCCGGTCAAGAGCTACGGCTGCCCCTACGGCTCGCCGGTGGGCGACGCCTGTCGCATCGGCGGCGGCACGCACGCGCCGACCTACGTCGAGCCGCTGACCACCTGGACGCCGATCTCGATCGCGCCCGCCGGGCTGATCTTCTACACGGGCAGCATGTTCCCGGAGTGGCGCGGGCAGTTGATCTCCGGCTCGCTGGCGGGCACGGCGCTGTGGCGCATCGTGCTCAACGGCGACACGGTGACCGACAAGCAGAAGATGTTCGGCGAGGCCGGCGAGCGCTATCGCGACCTGATCCAGGCGCGGGACGGCGCGCTGCTGATCGTCACCGACGGCGGCAAGCTGCTGCGGCTGGCGCGCTGAGCGCGCTGACCGCTCGCCGGGGCGGCGCCTGAGCGCGCCGCGCGTCGTTCAAGCCAGCCGCTTCCAATACAGCGCCGTCGCGCGCAGCTCGCCTTGCGGGCTGGCGGCGAAGAACGGAATCTCGCCGGTGCGCTGGAAGCCCTGGGCCTGGTAGAAGTGCTCGGCCGGCGACTGGGCCTCGGTGTCCAGCACCAACAGCGTGAGGCCTGCCTCGCGCGCGGCCTGCTCGAGCGTCGCCATCAGCGTCACCGCGAGACCGCGCCGTCGCGCGTCGCGATGGACCATCAGCTTCATCACGTCCGCGCGATGGCGGCCGTTGGGCTTGCCGCACACGCCGAGCTGCACGGTGCCCAGCGCGCGGTCGCCCTCGCGGGCGATCCAGAGCCGGTGGCGCGGGCCGAGCTGGTCGAACACGCCTTCCCAATACTCGCGCATCTGCCCCTCGTCCACGTCCTCGAGGAAGCCCAGCGAGCCGCCGCCATCGATGACATCGAAGAAGAGCTCGCCCAGCGCGGGCATCCACTCGCGGTCCGTGCCGCGCAATTCGATCAGTTCCATGAGGGCTCCGGGTTCAGCGTCTTGCCCAGGCACGCCGCGTCGGCGCGATCGGCATAGGCGCCGTAGTTGGGGATGTCCGAGTAACCGTGGCGCCGATAGAAGCGCAGCGCCCGTTCGTTGATGCGGCGCGTCTCCAGCCACACCGCGCGATAACCCATGGCCCGCGCCTCGCGCTCGAGGGCCCGCAGCAGCGCGCGGCCCACCCCACGGGTGCCGTCGCGGGCATACATGCGCTTGAGTTCCGCCACCGGTGCCGCGCCGGCCTTCGCCAGTGGGCGCAGCGCGCCGCAGCCGAGCAACGCGCCGTCCCCGCCGCGCGCGACCAGGAAGACCGAACGCCCTGCGGGCATCGAGGTCGCTTCGAAGCGGCTCGCGCCGGAGTCACCGCTCAATCGTTCCAACCGCTGGTTGAGCTGATGCATCAGCAGGACCGCGTCGGGGTGATCGATGGACACGGCTTCCAGCACGATGGCCTCGGGCGACGCGATGGCATGGTCAATCTCCGTCATCTGTGGCATCGTTCAGTCTTGTTGAAAACCAATGACAAAATACTAACCAATGGTTAGCAAATCATCAAGCGGCGGCCGAGCGCCGATGCCGGATCCGCGTCCCAGCGGTTCCAAGGGCCTGCATCGCACCGCGGGCGTCGTGCAGGACACGCCCGACGGCGCCAGCGAGGCGCGGCCGCAGGCCAAGCCCCAGCCGCGCGTGCGGCAGAAGGTGGCCAAGCCCGACGGCCCGCTCAAGCGGCAGGCCCGGCGCAAGGCGATGAGCGACAGCGGCGAGGCGGAGGACGGCGGCGCGTTCGATGGCGTTGACGGCCTGGAGGGCGCGGCGCCGACCGCGTCGCAGCAGCGCCGCGCGGCGCACAAGCAGGCGCTGGAGGCCGGCATCCTGGCCGCCGCGCGCGAGCTCTTCGCGGAGCGCGGCGCCGAGGCGCTGACGCTGCGCGAGGTCGGCGCGGCCGTGGGCTACTCGCACGCGACGCTGTACAGCTTCTTCCACGACAAGGGCGAGTTGCTGGCGCGACTGGCCGAGGACAGCCTGCAGACCCTGCTCACGCGCCTGCAGGGCGCGGTGGATGGGGCCTCCGCGGGCGGCGAGGCGGCGGCCGTGGCGCGGGCCTTCGTGCAGTGGGGGCTGCAGCACCCGCACGACTACCGGCTGCTCATGCTGGACACGCCGGTAGCGCTCAGGGAAGCGTTGATCGCGGGCCTGGACGCGCTGATCGCGCCGGCGGCGTTGCCGGCCGCGCGAGCCGCGGCGCTGTGGGCCGGACTGCACGGGCTGGTGATGCTGGAGCTGGGCGGCCTGGCCGCGCTGGGCGGGGCGCCGGTGCGCGCGCGCCGCGTGGAGGCGCTGCTCGCCGGCATGCTCGGCGCGGGCTAGCGCGGCGACAGGCCCGTGGGGCCCGGGCCGGCGTCAGACCAGATGCGGGAGCCGCTTGTAATACAGCGCGGCGGCCTGGAGCTGACCCTCGGCACCATGGCAGTGATCGGGGATCTGACCCGCGCGCTGCCAGCCCAGGTGCGCGAAGACGGCCTCGGCCTGCGAGTCGGCGCAGGTCTCGAGCTGCAGCAGGAAGCGACCCTGTGTCGCCGCCGCGCATTCCAGGCGCGACATCAGTTGACCGGCCACGCCGCGGCTGCGCTCGTGCGAATGCACCATCAGACGCTGGACCTCCCCGCGGTGGTGCGCGTTGGCCAGCGGGCACAACGACAGCTGCACCGCACCCAGCAGGCGGCCAGGCCCCTCGGACTCACACGCGATCCAGAGCTGGTGATGCTGGCCCAGCCGCGCGAAGACGCCATGCCAGTAGTCCAGCGCCTGGTAACGCGACAGCGGCGCCAGGAAGCCCAGCGTCGCGCCTTGATGGACGTTGTCGATCAGCAGCGTCGTGAGGGCGGGCAGCCATTGCAGGTCGCGGGAGCTGAGCTTGACGATCTCGATCGGCGCGCGCTGCAGGTGCTCGGACGCGGCGCTGTCGGACGCCAGCGGGTTGAGGGCGCGCGGGGCACGGGCGTGGACGGCCGTGGGGCTGAGGGCGACATGCATGGGCAGGAACTCCAGGTCTCGGTACGACGGCGCCCCGGCGGATCTCGTGGATCGCGGCGGGACCTGGAAAACCCTGACGCAAACGTCATGCCAGCCCGAGGGATGTCGCCATCGGCTGGGCGAATGCCGCGCGTGCGGCGTGAAGTGCGTCACGTCCTCGAGGGGGTGGCCGGAGACAGGAGACCCCGATGGCCACGAGGATCCGCGGCGCGCGCCGCCGGGAGGCCCGGATTCAAGCGGGCACGGCGACGCTCAACTCGGCCTCGAGCCCCGGTTCGGCGCACAAGCGCCCCTTTCCCTGGCGCTTGGCGGCATAGAGCGCTGCCTCGGCACGGTGCAGCAGGTCCTCAATGTTGCGGTCGCCGTTGCGCAGCTTGGCCCATCCGGCGGAGTAGCCCAGCGTGAAGCCGAGCTCGCGGGGCGCGAGTTCCAACAGCGCGTCGCGCAGCCGGCGGTCCAGCGCGGGCGGTCCGACCAGGTCCGATCGGGCCATCATCACCGCGAAGCGCTGGCCGTCGATGCGGGCGACGACGTCGCCCAGTCGCTTCTGCTCGTCCAGGCAGCGGCCGAACAGCGCGATGGCCTGGTCGCCCTTGGCCTCGCCGTGCGTGGTGTTGATCGCCTTGCAGCCGTCCACGTCCATGACCAGCAGCATCAGCGGCTCGCTGTAGCGGCGCGCCATCGAGATCATGTCCACCGAGCGTTGCTGGAAGGCGCGGCGGTTGGCCAGCCCGGTGGCGGCATCGACCTGCGTGAGGCGCCGCAGCTCGCCTTCGCTCTCGCCGCGCCAGGCCACGAGGATCGCGATCGCCGCGGCCAGCACGCAGACATTCGCGACGACGGCGAAGGCCATGTTCAACGGGTGCGGCGCATCGAAGCTGGGGAGGTGGGCGGTGTCGAAGCCGGCCAGGTAGGCGCGAGCGAGGTTGAGCACCGCCAGCAAGGTCAGGCTCACGGTGAACAGCAGGCGCCAGCGCAGGTTGCCCACGGGGCCGCGCTTGATCGGCTGCATCAGGCTCGCGCCCAGCGCCAGCATCTGCAGCCCGATGCAGCCGTTGGACCAGGCCAGGCGCAGCGCGTAGTTGTCCCAGCCGGCGCCATACCCGACCATTACCAGCACGGGCATCCCGTACTGGAAGAGCCGGCCCAGGCGCCCGGGCAGCCAGCGGTCGGCGGCCATCCACAGCAGCGTCACGCTCACGCTGAGCAGCCCCAGCGCGACGATGGACGTCAGGCGTTGGCCCTCGGGCGGCAGGAGCAGCAGCGCCCAGCCGGCGGCCTGCGCGGCGGCGCTGAGCTGCGCGCGGCGCGCGGCGAGGCTGTCGCACCAGCCCAGCAACAGCGGCAGCAGCAGGGCCAGCGCCAGGGACTGGATCAGCATGAGGCTGAACAGCGTCGGGACGTCGAAACGCATACGCGTGTCCCCCGCGGGCGAGCGCGGGCGTGGGCAGACAGGACGACCCATTGTGGCCGCGCGCGGCGCGCTTCGGGTGCGGAGTTGCGAGCACGTAAAGTCGCGCACCGATGAGCGCCTCGATCCCCGCCCCCACCGCCGTCCCCATCGCCAATCCATTTGACGCGTCCGTCGACGTGTCTCCGCCCGTGCCCTTCGCCTACGCGGGCGGCTACGCGCCCCATTGCACGGGCGTGCATGCGCTGTTTCGTCGGGACGATGGACGCGTGGAGGCCCGTCTGGCGGCGCCCTTGTCCGGCAGCCCGACGTGGCTGCACCTGACCGAAGACGGCTCGCGGCTTCACGCGCTGATCGAGGAGGAGCACGCCCTGGCGAGCTTCGCCGTGGATCCGATGGACGGCGCGCTGTCGCTGCTCGGACGCCACCCGACGGGCGGCGCGTTGCCCGTGCACATGACCGTCGATGTCGACGCACGCCGGGCCTGGATCGCTCATTACGGCGACGGAACGCTGCGTGGCGCGGGCCTGGATGCGCTCGGCGCGCTCCAGGCACCTGACCGGAGGATCGCGCCCCGGGGGGCCGCCGAGGCGGGCGCCGCGCCCGTCGCAGGTCCTGAATCAGGTGCCGATGCCCCGGCGCATGCCCACATGGTGCGCCGGCATCCTCGATGGCCGCTGATGCTGGCGAGCGACCTCGGACGCGACCTGCTGCGCGTGTGGCGGCTGGATGACGACCGCGTCGATCCGAAGGCGCCCATCGAGCTCGACGGACTGTGCCTGCCGACCGGGAGCGGCCCGCGCCACTTCGTGTTCCATCCGCGCATGACGGGCTCGGTCTATCTGCTCAACGAGCAGGCCAACGCGCTGGACTGGCTGGACCTGGATGAATCGGGCAGGCTCCGTCGTCGCGAGCGGCTGAGCAGCCTGCCGGCGGGATTCGAGGGCCTGAGCTACGCCTCCGATCTGCTGATCTCGCCCGATGGACGCCGGCTGTTCGCGCTCAACCGCCTGCATGACGCGATCGCGGTCTTCGACGTGGACGCCGCGGGCCGGCCGTCGTGGGCCGGCGAGGTCTGGGCGCAAGGGAGCTATCCGCGCAGCGCGACGCTCAGCCCGGACGGGCGCGCCCTCTGGGTGTGCCTGCAGCGCAGTCACCAGATCTGCGTGTTTGATATCGACGGCGGCGCGCCGCCGCGCTTCGACGGTCGATTCATCGAGATGCCCGGCGCCGCCTGCGTCGTGTTCCGTTGAGCAGGGCGTGGCGCGGGTCGGGTCAGCCGAACTGACGCCGGTAGCGCGAAGGCGCCGGCAGGCCCATCACGCGGAAGTGACGCCGCATGGACTCCGGCGAGCCGAACCCGGCGAGGTCCGCGACGGCTTCCACGTCGAGCGCCTCGCGCGTCTCGAGCAGCTCCTTGGCGATCGAGACGCGCTCCCGCGTCAGCCACTCGAGCGGGGCCAGGCCGGTGGCGTCCTTGAACTGGCGTTGCAGCGTGCGCGCGCTCATCGCCGCGCGGCGCGCCATCGAGGCGATGGTATGGGCGTCGCGCGGATGCGCGCGTAGCCAGTCCTGCAGCACGGCGATGGGGCTGGCGGTGTCGGTGGGCATCGGGCGCGGCACGAATTGCGCCTGGCCGCCTTCGCGATGCGGTGCCATCACCAGCCGCTGGGCGACCGCGTTGGCCACGCGCGCGCCGTGATCGCGCCGCACGAGGTGCATCAGCATGTCCAGTCCCGCGGCGGATCCGGCTGAGGTGACGAGCTGGCCCTCGTCGACGTAGAGCGCGCTGCGATCCACCGCGATCTCGGGGAACTCGCGCTCGAGCCGCTCGAGGTATCGCCAATGCGTGGTCGCCCGGCGGCCGTCGAGCAGTCCCGCATGCGCGAGCACGAACACGCCGGAGCAGATCGTGCACAGTCGCGCGCCTCGGGCATGGGCGGCGCGCACCGCGTCGAGCAACGCCTGGGGCGGGCGTTCGGCGGCGTCGCGCCAGCCGGGGATGACGATGGTGTCGGCGCGGCGCAGCATCGCCAGCGTGTAGGGCGCCTCGACCCGCACGCCGCCGGTGCCGCGCAGCGGGCCGGGCTCCGCGGCGCAGATGGCGTGGCGGTACCAGGCGACGCCCAGCTCCGGCCGCTCCAGCGCGAAGAGCTCCACCGCGCAACCGAACTCGAACATGCACAGCCGGTCGTAGGCGAGGATGGCCACGAGGTGAGGCTTGGCGGGCGTGGTCCGGACTGGGCCGGAGGGACGGGCGGAACGGGAAGGACGAGCCGTTGTCGACATGGCGCGATCTTACCGGTCGTTGTCCTTCGCGCCACTCGCGGGATCGGGGCGGGATCACGACACTGGATGCCTTGATCCACTGCCTGAGAGGAATGCCCGATGAGCTCGTCGATGTCCCACGTGAGCGCCGTCCCCGCCGCCCCGAGTGCCGAGGCGCTCGCGCACTTCCAGCGGGCTTTCGCCTTCGAGACCGACTGCTGGGACGTGCATGATGCGTGCTCGCGCGGGATGCGCGACTTCGTCCTGCTGGACGTGCGCAGCCACGCGTTGTACGAGCGCGGCCATGTGCCCGGGGCGGTGAGCCTGCCGCACGGCAAGATCACCGAGGGCAAGATGGCCGCCTATCCGAAGGACACCTTGTTCGTCGTGTACTGCGCGGGGCCGCACTGCAACGGCGCGCACCGCGGCGCGATCCGCCTGGCCGCGCTGGGTCGCCCGGTGAAGCTCATGATCGGCGGTCTGACGGGTTGGATCGATGAGGGGTTCGAGGTCGCAACCGGCATGGTCGCGACGACCTGAGCTCACCTCACCGGAATCACCGTCCCCCGGTCGACCGGCACGGCGGTGACGCTGTTCTGCGGCGAGCCCTCGATGACGCGGTCCGAGTAGGTCAGATAGACCAGCGTGTTGCGCTTGGCGTCGACCATCCGCACCACGCGCAGCCGCTTGAACACCAGTGAGCTGCGTTCCGAGAACACCTCTTCCTGCTTCGGCAGCGGCTTGGGGAAGCTGATCGGCCCCACAGCGCGGCAGGCAATCGAGGCTTCGGACTTGTCCTCCGCCAGCCCCAGTCCGCCCTTGATGCCGCCCGTCTTCGCGCGTGACACGTAGCAGGTCACCCCCGACACGCCCGGGTCGTCATACGCGTCGACCACGATCTTGTGGTTCGGGCCGAAGAACTTGAACACCGTGCTCACGTCGCCGATCTCGTCGGCGCTCGCGCCCATGCAGGTGGTCGCGATCAGCGCCATCGCGGTGGCGCCCAGGGACAGCGCCAGCGGACGGCGCACGCGGGAAGAACGAAGGCTAGGCATGCTGAGGACTCCTTTGGGACGTCGTTGTAGCACGCGTCGCGTCGGTGAATTGCGAAGGGATCCAGCGATCGCGCCAACCCAGGAACGGGACTTCCACCGCGCGATACAGCAGCCAGCCGCCCAGCAGGCAGATCGCCGTGATCACCGGCACCGTCCAGCCCGACGCCCGCATCAGGCCCATCGCCGCGAGCGGCTGCAGCAGCGCGTAGGCGATCGGCTTGTGCGTCAGATACAGCGCATAGGACCAGCGCGCCAGCGCATTCGCGCCCGGCACCTTCACTCGCGCCAACACGCCGGCCGGCGCCATCGATGCCATCACGAGCAACGCGAAGCTCCAGGCCAGCGCGCTGTATCCCCAACTGCTCATCGCGCGGCCATAGCCGTAGCTGTCGATGTAATAGAAGTGCAGCATCAGCGTCAGCATGCCCAAGGCCGCCGCGCCACCGACGGCGAGTAGCGTCCTCGCGCGCGCCATCAGCGCTGACCAGATCGCGGGATGCCCCTGCTTGAGCAGTGCGACGGCCACGCCCGGCAGGAACTCGTCCAGCCGCGCCAGGCTGCCGTAGTACAGGTGCGGGTAGTAGCCCTGCGACGGATCCTGCGTCCCGTACCGCGACCACAGGTGATCGCGCCACAGCACTGCCGCCACGGTCAACATGCCGATCAGGGACCATGCCAAGGCGCGTCGGTGTGACTTCAGCGCCGCGCCCAGCATCAAGGCCGCGGGCAGCAGCAGGTAGAACTGCTCCTCGATGCACAGCGACCAGGCATGCGAGAAGGCCGTGCCCGGCATCAGCGCGATGTTCTGCGTGAAGGTCAGGAAGCGCCACAGCGGCGGTGGCTCGCGTCCGCCGAGCACCTGCGGGAAGAGCCAGTACAGCGCCAGCACCACGTAGAAGTTGGGCAGCGTGCGCAGCAGCCGTCGGCCGTAGAAGCGCGGCAGGGACAGCTGCTCGCCGCGCTTCATGCCGCCCAGCAGCTGGTTGGCGATGAGGTAGCCGCTCAGCACGAAGAACAGGTCCACCCCCGCCCAGCCGATGCGGCTCAGCCAGCCGAAGGTGGCCTCGCCGCTGACGAAGACCTGATAGTGGTACGCGAAGACCAGCACGATGGCCGCGGCGCGCAGCGTGTCCAGGCCGTGCAGGCGCGGGGAGCCCGAAGCGGGCAGGGTGGAAGATGACATAGGCGGCATCGTCCGACAAAACGAGCCCGTCGCGCGGCCACTCCGTCGCATGGGGCATCAGAGCCGCGTTACGCGCGTTACGCGCGTCACGCGTGGCGTCGTCGCCCTGGGCGTCTCAGGCCTGATGCCGCTCCCGGCTGTCGGCCGGCGCCTCGTCGCGCGCGCTCATGCCGTAATCGCGCAGCACGGCAGCGACGCGCAACCGGTAGTCGGCGAAGACGCCGGCGCGACCCTCGGATTGCGCCTCGCGATGGGCCTCGACCCGGCGCCAGGCGCGCACCGCGTCCTCGTCGCGCCAGAAGGACAGCGACAGCAGCTTGCCCGGATCGCTCAGGCTCTGGAAACGCTCGATGCTGAGGAAGCCGTCGATCTCCTGCAGCAGCGGTTTGAGCTCGGCGGCGAGCTCGAGATAGCGATCGCGCCCGTCGGCGCTGGGCGTGACTTCGAAGATGACGGCGATCATGGGGTCGACTCCTGGAATTGCGGGATGTCCATGTTGGGCAGCGACAGCGGCGCGATGGCCACGGGCGGGGGCAGGTTTGATTGGTCCGCGAGCCACGCCATCGCGATCTGCGCGGTGCTCAGCGCGAGGCCTTGTCCCGCACAGCGATGGGCGCCGTCGCCGAAAGGCGTATCGGTGCCGGCCAGCGGCACGGTCACCGCGCGAGGCGGCTGGTCACGCACGTCGAAACGACGCGTCACGCGCACCGCGCCGCCCTCGCGCGCGAGACGCAGCAGCGCCTCGCGCGAGGGCGTTTCACCGGTCCGGGACCACGCCAGCACGGCATGGCCCAGCAGCGCGGCACCGGCCTCGTGGCTTTGCCAGATCAGCGCGAGGCGGTTGGCGGTGAAGGTCGGGCGATCCAGCCAGCGTTCCGGCGGCGCGTGGTGCAGCAAGGCCCATTGCAAGGGCGCATCCGGGGCGCGTCGTTCGGCGTCGTCAATCGCCTCCAGCAGCGACGCGACGGCGCGGCCCGCCTCCCGCACCGCCGCGCCATCCGCGTTCGCGCCCAGTCCGGCGGCCATCGCGCGCAAGTCGGCGTGCAACGATCGCTGCGCGTCGAGGTCCGCCATCGGCAGGCCGAGCAGGCTGGCGACGGTCGACGCCGGAACCGCCCACGACCAGTGCGACCAACCCGCCCGCATCGCGAGGGCGGCCTGGCGGCGCGTGTGCGAGCGCACCTCGTCCTCGGACAGCGCCAGCAACGCACGCGTCAGCGCCGCCTTCTGCGGTGCATGCGCGTCGTCGTCGCGTTGACGCAGCCAACGGCTGAAGACCGCGGCGAGCGGTCCGCCGTGATCCCGCAGCGGCGAAGGCAAGGGCTCTCCCGGCGGGCGCATGCGCAGTTGGGGATCGAGCAGGGGAGAGGGGGCGCTGGGCGCGGTCGCCGCATGGAGGGGACACCCGGTCATGGCGGAGGGCAGGGGTTTCGACATGAGGGGATCTTCGCGATGGTTGGCCGGGAACGCTTCGCTTAGCATCGAAACATGATTGACGCCCCCACCGCCGACGAGGCGCTGGCCCACATCGCGGCCAGCATGGCTGAGCCGGTCCGTGCCCGCATGCTCTGCTGCCTGATGGACGGACATGCCCGCACCGCCACCGAGCTGGCCGCGGTGGGCGACGTCGCCGCCTCGACCGCCAGCGCGCATCTGGCGAAGCTGCTGGGCCAGGGACTGGTCGGTTGCATGGCGCAGGGCAAGCATCGTTACTACCGGCTCGCGGGGCCCGAGGTCGGCCACGCGCTGGAGGCGATGCTCGTGCTGGCCGGCCTGCCGCGGCCGCGCTTCGAGCCCAGCACGCCGCCCGCGCTGCGACAGGCGCGCCGCTGCTACGACCACTTGGCCGGCCACTGGGGCGTGCGCCTGCATGACCATGCGCTGCGCCGGCAGTGGATGAGCGCCGACCCCGGCGAGGAACGCGGCTACCGTGTCACCGCGCCGGGCCTGGACGCGCTGCGCGAGCTGGGCGTGGACGTCGATGCCGCCACCGGCGCGCGGCGTCGCCGTCTGGCCTGCGCGTGCATGGACTGGAGCGAGCGCAAGCCCCACCTGGGCGGCGCGCTCGGTGCGGCCTGGTTGCAGGCGATGCTGGCGCAGGGCTGGCTCGACCCCGATCCCGACAGCCGCGCCTTGCGCGTGACGCGGCGCGGGCAGACACGACTCGAACGATTGCTGGAGGACACGACCCCATGAGCACTGCGATCCACGTTGGCGTTGGCGGATGGAACTTCGAGCCCTGGCGCGAGACCTTCTATCCCAAGGACCTGCCAGCGTCACGGGAGCTGGAATACGCCAGCCGCAAGCTGACCGCGATCGAGGTCAACGGCACCTACTACTCGACCTTCAAGCCGGCCACCTTCGCCAAGTGGCGCGACACCGCCCCGGAGGGGTTCGTGTTCTCGCTCAAGGCGAATCGCTTCGCCACGAACCGGCGCGTGCTCGCGGAGGCCGGCGAGTCGGTGACGCGTTTCATCGAGAGCGGCGTCGCGGAGCTCGGCGCCAAGCTCGGCCCCATCGTCTGGCAGTTCGCGACGAGCAAGCGATTCGATCCCGTCGACTTCGGCGCGTTCCTGAAGCTGCTGCCGCGCCAGTCCGACGGCGTCACGCTGCGCCACGCGCTGGACGTGCGACATGAGAGCTTCCGATCGCCCGAGTTCCTCGCGATGGCGCGCGATCACGGCGCGGGCGTCGTGTTCACCGAATCCGACGACTACCCGCCGATCCCCGACCTCACCGCCGACTTTGTCTACACCCGCGTGATGCGCACGCGCTCCGAGCTGGTGAGCGGCGTCACCGAGGAGGAACTCGACGGTATCGCCGCGAGCGCGGCGCGCTGGGAATCGGGTGGACAACCCGATCGGCTGCCGCTGGTGGAGGCCGACCGCGCACCGCCGCGCAAGCGCCGCGATGTCTTCGTGTTCTTCATCAGCGGCGCGAAGGAACGCGCGCCCGCCGCCGCGATGGCGCTGATCGACCGTCTGTCCTGAGATGCCGTCGCTCGTCGCGCCGCTGTCCGCCACCGTCCAGACCTGGCTGGTCGACGTCGGCGATGTCGTGCGGCGCGGTCAGCCGGTCGTGCGGCTCGAGGCCATGAAGATGGAACATGAGCTGCTCGCGACCTCGGACGCGCGCGTGCTGGAGCTCTTCGCTGCGGAGGGCGAGCTCGTCCGCGAAGGCGATGCCCTGATGGCGTGGGGCATCGCGCCGGTCGTGACGAGCGAGCCGACCGCGACGGAGGCCGGTGCCGCCATCGACGTCAGCGCTGATGTCGACGCTGACAAGCCCGTCGAGCGCGCTGATCTGCGCGCGTGGCGAGAGCGTCATGCGCTGATCGCCGACGCGGCGCGTCCGGAAGCCGTCGCCAAGCGCCATGCGGCGGGGCAACGCACCGCGCGCGAGAACGTCGAGGCGGTGTGCGATCCCGGCAGCTTCATCGAGTACGGCGCTCTCGCGATCGCCGCGCAGACCGCGCGCCGCCCGGTCGAGGCACTGCGCGCGCAGACGCCGGCCGATGGGGTCGTGACCGGACTGGCACGGCTGCAGGGCCGGCCCATCGCCGTGATGGCCTATGACGCCTCGGTGCTTGCCGGCACGCAGGGTTTCCGCAGCCATCAGAAGACCGATCGCCTGCTCGAGCTGGCCGAGCGCGAGCGCCTGCCCTTCGTGCTGTTCGCCGAGGGCGGCGGCGGACGGCCGGGCGACACCGACATGCCGGTCGTCGCCGGCCTGCATGTCGCGACCTTCGCGCGGCTGGCGGCGCTCGCCGGCGAGGTGCCGACGGTGGGCATCGCCGCGGGCCGCTGCTTCGCGGGCAACGCGGCCTTGCTCGCCTGCTGCGACCTGGTCATCGCCACGCGCGACAGCAACCTCGGCCTGGGCGGCCCCGCGATGATCGAGGGCGGCGGGCTGGGCCGGTTTGAGCCGCAACAGATCGGGCCCGCGCCTGAGCTGGCGCGCGCGGGCGTCGTCGATCTGCTGGTCGACGGCGAGGCGCAGGCAGCGGCGCAAGCCCGCACGCTGATGGCGTGGATGTGTCGCGTGGAGGCTCCGCGCGATGCCCGTATGGATCCCGCGGAGCTCGCCGCCGATCAGGCGCCGCTCGATGACGCGATCTCGGAGATCCGCCAGCGGGCGTACCCGGTGCGCGAGATCCTCACGCGGCTCTTCGACGCGGGCTCGGTGATCGAGCTCGGGCGCGGGACGGGGGATAGCGTCCTCACCGCCGCGGCCCGCCTGGACGGGCGCGCCGTGGCCGTGGTCGCCAGTGACTGCGCGGTGCTGGGCGGCGCGGTCGACGGCGCGGCCTCGCGCAAGCTCGCGCGCTGGTGGCGGCTGTGCGGAAGACTGGGCCTGCCGGTGATCAGCCTGATCGACAGCCCGGGGTTCATGGTGGGCCCCGAGGCCGAAGCCACCGGCCAGCTGCGCGAGGCGGGCGAGCTGTTCCGCGCGGCGGCCGCGCTGCGCGTGCCCTTCGCGGCGGTGGTGATGCGGCGCGCCTTCGGGCTGGGCGCGATGGCGCTCGCGGGCGGCAGCCTGCACCGGCCGCTGGGCTGCGCGTCCTGGCCGAGCGGGGAGTTCGGCGCGATGGGCCTGGAAGGCGCGGTGCGCCTGGGCTATCGCAAGGAACTGGAGGCCGTGCCCGAGGGGCCGGAGCGCCAGGCGCTGTTCGAGCGGCTGCTCGCGGCGCAGGTGGCGCGAGGGCAGGCGCTGGCGATCGCCGAGACGTTGGAGATCGATGCCGTCATCGCGCCGCGGCAGACGCGAACGTGGCTGATCGCGCTGATCGGCGCGGGCGCCGACGGACGTGTCGACCCGGACCGCCACGACGGGTAGGGGAAGCGAGGAGAGCTAGGGGGGGCGCGGAGCGGGCGCCGATCACTACACTCGGTCCTCATGGCGTCCATCCACATCCCCACGCTGATGTTGGCGCTGCTGAGCGGCTTCGCGATGCTCGGCGTGCAGCTGTGGGCCGCGCAGCGCAGCCGCCTGCGCTACCTGGACCTGGCGGTGTGGACCTGGGGCTCGTGGACGCTGCTGGCCGGCTTCACGATGCTGACGGCGCGCGTGGTGCTGCCGGTGTGGATCTCCGCGCTGCTGGGCAACGGGCTGATCGCCCTGGGCATCGTGTTCTACAACGAGGCCATCCATCGCCATGTGCTGGGGCGCTCCTTGCCGCGCTGGATGTGGTGGGGCGGCCCGGCGGTGGCGTGGGCCTTGACCGCGTGGATGCTGAGCTGGCCGCTGGCCCTGCGCACCAGCGCGATCTCGATGGTCTTCGCAGTGCTGCTGTGCCCGGCGATCTTCGTGCTGCTCGGGCCGGGCTGGCGCAGCGAGGCCTCGCTGCGCGCGGTGGGCCTGACGCTGGTGGCCGCCGCCGCCAGCCTGATGCTGCGCAGCCTGCATGCGATCACGAACCCCGAGGAGTACCAGGACCTGATGCAGAGCAGCCTGGGCCAGGGGCTGACCTTCCTGTTCAGCTTCATCTGCCTGATCGGCGCGGGTTTCGGCTTCGTGCTGGCGAATTTCGAGCGCATCGCGCGGCGCATGGAGGAGATGGCCTCCACGGACGGGCTCACCGGCTGCATGAACCGCATGACGGCCGACGCGCTGCTGCGTCACGAGTTGGAGCGCGGCCGCCGCGAGGGCACGCCGCTGGCCTTCGTGCTGCTGGACCTGGACCACTTCAAGGACGTCAACGACTGCCACGGCCATCACGCGGGCGATGACGCGCTGCGAGCCTTCGCGCAGGAAGTGCGCGCGCGGCTGCGGGCCTCGGACGTCGTCGGCCGCTGGGGCGGCGAGGAATTCGGGCTGGTGCTGCCGGCCACCGACGGGCCCGGCGCGGCGCGGCTCGTCGAGCAGATCCGCGAGGCGGTCGCGACGCTGCGGCTGTGCGATGGACAGGGACGCGAATTCAGCTTGACGGTGTCGGCTGGCGTGGCGGTCGCGGAGCCCGGCGGTCGACTGACCGCGGACCAGCTGTTCATGCGCGCGGATCGGGCGCTGTACCGCGCCAAGGACGGCGGGCGCAACAACGTGCAGTTGCACGACAGCGACTGGGAGCCGCCGCTGGACGCGGGCCGGCAGGTCGTCTGAGCGCCCGGTTCGACGCGCCTCAGCAGTTCTCGTATTTCCAGTTGCGCCGCTTGCCCTCGGCCATCCACTCGACGGCCTGGGCCAGGCGCCTCTCGCGGGTCTCGGCCTTCCTGGCCTCGACGATCCAGTCGATGTACTCGCGACGATGGCTGGGCGGCAAGGACTCGAAGGTCCGGGCGGCGGCCTCGTTGGCGCGCAGCGCCGCGGCAAGGTCGTCGGGGACCGGCGATGGCGGTTTGGGCGCGGCGGCGGGCTTGGCGGGGCGCGCCTTCACGCCGTCCTCGATCAGGCGCATCGCGCGCTTCAGGATGGCCTTTTGCTCGGCCTTGGAGGGCAGGTCCTTGACCGAGGTCAGCCGGCCGAAGTCGCCCATGGCGCCGTCCTTGGCGTTGTCGGCGCCGACGGCCGCGGCGCCGTGCCAGAAGCCGATCGAGCAATGCGCCTTGAACGCGGCCATGCCGGTGAGGATCTTGCCGCGGTAGGTGAAGTTGGGGAAGCTCCACTTGATCGTCTCGACGACGTCGGGGCAGTGGGCATGCACGGTCGCGCGCCAGTGGCGCAGGATGTCCTGCGCGAACGGGGCGGCGCGCTCGATGTAGGCGTCGACGCGGGGATCGAGGGTGGGCATGGGCGGAAGCCTAGCGAAAAGGCGGGTCGCCGGCCATCGTGGTCTATGCTCGGTCCCATGCATGTGAAGCGCTCCAACTCCCTTCTCGCCCGCTTGCCCGCGGCCCTGCCCATCTGGTCACTGCTGGCGCCGCTGGCCGCGATCCTCGCGCTGATGGGGCTGACGGCGGGCGGCAATTCGACGTTGATCCTGTCGGTGGTGAGCGCGCTGCTGATCGCCGCGGTGCTCGCGGCGGTGCATCACGCGGAGGTGGTGGCGCACCGCGTGGGCGAGCCCTACGGCTCGCTGGTGCTGGCCGTGGCGGTGACGATCATCGAGGTGGCGCTGATCGTGTCGCTGATGCTCGCCGGCGGCGAGGCGACCAACACGCTGGCGCGCGACACGGTGTTCTCCGCGATCATGATCGTGTGCAACGGCGTGCTGGGGCTGTGCATCCTGGTCGGCGGATGGAAGCATCAGGAGCTGGCGTTCCGCGTCGAGGGCACGAGTCCCACGCTGGCCGTGCTGGCGGCGTTGTCGGTGCTGACGCTGGTGTTGCCGGCGTTCACGACGAGCTCGGTGGGTCCGACCTTCACGACCACGCAGCTGCTCTTCGCGGGCGGCGTGTCGCTGGTGCTCTACGGCGCTTTCGTGTTCGTGCAGGCGGTGCGGCACCGCGACTATTTCCTGCCGGTGGCGGGTGTCGATGATCAGGACACGCACGCCGCGCCGCCGAGCTGGCGTGTGGCGGCCGTGAGCCTGGCGCTGCTGCTGGTGTGCCTGGTGGGCGTGGTGGGCCTGGCGAAGCTGTTGGCACCGACGATCGAGCGCGGCGTGCATGCGATCGGCGCGCCGCCTTCGCTGGTGGGGGTGATCGTGGCGATGCTGGTGCTGCTGCCCGAGACGGTGGCGGCGGTGCGCGCGGCCTTGCACAACCGGTTGCAGACCAGCCTGAACCTGGCGTTGGGCTCGGGCCTCGCGAGCATCGGCCTGACGATTCCGACGGTGGCGGTGCTGTCGCCGCTGTTCCCGCACTCGCTGGTGCTGGGGCTGACGCCGCTGAGCATGGTGCTGCTGTTCCTGACCTTCATCGTGGGCGCGCTGACGCTGGGCGGCGGCCGTGCGACGGTGCTGCAGGGCGCGGTCCACATGGTGGTCTTCATCGTGTTCCTGTTCCTGGCCGTGGTGCCCTGAACCAGTCCGCACGATGACGAAGGGCCGCCCGAGGGCGGCCCTTTCTTCCTCCGTCTGGAAGTCTTGACCGACTCTATTCAAGCCCCTCACCTCGGCCAGCTCGCCGCCTTCTCTCCGTATTCCCAGACGAAGGGCACGCCGGTGTCGCCGAGCAGCCGGCGCACCAGCGACGGATAGAGCCGCTCGGCCATCACGTCGTTGGACAGCAGCACCACACACGCCCGGCGGCGCTCCACGCACACCATCGTGTTGCCCGTCTGGTCATCGTGGCCGCCCTTGAAGTAGCCCGGTCCCTGCGGACCATCGAACACCACCACGCCCAGCCCCGCGGCCAGGTCCGGGCGCCGCTGCGCCACCGGCAGCTCCGGTTGCAGCGTCGGGAACTGCGAGGCCGTCGTGATCGGCGCCACCGGCCGCGTCATGTCCGCGCGGCCCTCGCGCCTCAGGCCATCCCCCCGCACCAGTCCCGCCGCGAATCGCGCGAAGTCCTCGATCGTCGTGTCCATCGACCCCGCCGCGCGCACCCGGCTGCGTGGATCGTGCGGCTTCCACTGGCGGTCCTCGGTCACGCCGTCCGCCAGGTTCAGGCCGAAGTCCGCGCGCCATTTCATGCTCGTCATCGTCATGCCGAAGCGGTCGAAGACGCGCCGCTGCATCTCCTGGCCCAGGTCCAGCTTCAGCTTGCCCTGCTCCAGCACGAACTGCAGCAGGATCAGCCCCTCGCCCGAATACGCATACCTCGCGCCCGGATCGAAATGGAATCGCAGCTTCCCGTCCGGCTCCAGGAACGCGAAGTTGGCGAAGCCGCTGCGATGCGTCAGCAAGATGCGCGGCGTCAGCGCGCGCCAGCGCTCATCCCCGCGCAGATCGGACCAGGGGCCGTAACGCGAGTCCTTCGGATAGTCGGGCAGCGGCCGGTCCAGCAGCGTCGCGATCGACGCGTCCAGATCGATCAGGCCCTCGTCCGCGAGCTGCCGCACCGTGTAGGCGAAGACCGCCTTGGTCAGCGACGCGCCATACATCACCGTGCCGGTCTGCAGCGCCAGCCCCTGCGCGTTGCGATGCCCGTAGCTGCGCACCGTGCGCACCTGGCCGTCCTCGATCACCGCCAGCGCCAGCCCCTTCACCTCGCCCTTGGCCATCGCCTCGCGAATCGTCGACTCGGCCAGCTCCAGGTCGGTCGGACCCTTGGGCGCGGAGCCGCAGCCCGCGAGGATCAGCGTCGAGACCAGCGCGGCGGCCGCGACGCGCAAGGATCGACGGGCAGGGGCGAGAGGGTCCGGGGAGCATCGGATCGGCAAGGACATGGGTAGAGGGCGCCGCGTCGCCGCGGACGTGTGGAGTGGAAAGAGGTCACGCGGCCAGACGGAAGGTGCTGACCAGCGCGTTGAGTTGCTCGGCCTGCGAGCGCAGGCTGCCCGCTGCCGCGGCCGATTCCTCGACCAGTGCCGCGTTCTGCTGCGTCATCTCGTCGAGCCGCTGCACGGCGACGTTCACCTGGCCGATGCCGTCCTTCTGCTCGGCGGCGGCCGTGGCGATCTCGCCGACGATGTCGGCAACGCGGCGCACGCCCTGGACGATCTCGCCCATCGCCGTGCCCGCGTCCTGCACCAGCCGCGTGCCGGTGTCCACGCGGGTCACGCTCTCGCCGATCAGCGCCTTGATCTCCTTGGCGGCGCCCGCCGAGCGCTGCGCCAGCGCGCGCACCTCGCCGGCCACGACCGCGAAACCGCGGCCCTGCTCACCCGCGCGCGCCGCCTCCACGGCCGCGTTCAGCGCCAGGATGTTGGTCTGGAAGGCGATCCCGTCGATGACGCCGATGATGTCGTTGATCCGCCGCGAGCTCGACTCGATCTGCTGCATCACCTCGACGACCTCGCCCACGACGTCGCCGCCCTTGGACGCCGACACGCGCGTGGCGCTGACCAGCTCGTTGGCCTGCTGCGCGGAACTCGCCGTGTGCGCCACCGTCCCGGTGAGCTGCTCCATCGACGACGCGGTCTGCTGCAGGTTGGACGCGGTGGCCTCGGTGCGCGCGGACAGATCCTGGTTGCCGGTGGCGATCTCCTGCGTCGCCACGTTGATCGTCTCGGTGCCGTCGCGCACCTGACGCACCATGCGCCGCAGCGAGTCCTGCATCGCGCTGAGCTCGCGCAGCAGCACGCCGATCTCGTCGCTGCGGTCGACGTGGATGTCCTGGCTGAGATCGCCGCTGGCGATGGTCTGCGCCACCGCGCCGGCCCGCACCATCGGTGCCCGCACCGACTGCGTGATGCGCCACGCGATGAAGATGCCCAGCACGATCGCCACGCCGGTCAACGACAGCATCAGCGTCGCGGCCTGCAGCGCCTGTTCCCGCTGCTTCGCCGCGAAGGCCTCGGTGTCCTCGGAGATCAGCGAGACCAGCTTCTCGACCGAGGCCAGGTAACGCGTCGCCGCCGGGATCAGCGTCTGGTCCACCTGCCGCGCGCCAGCGTCGGGATCGGCCTTGATCGCGGCCATCACGCCCTTGCGGATGTCGACGTAGCGCTGACGGTCATCGGCGATGACGGGCAGCTGCGCCTTCTGCTCGGGGTCGTCGATCGCCTTCTCGAGCTCGGCCTGGAATTGGTTGATGCGCTCCGTGGTGCGCGTCATCTCGCCCGACAGGAAGCTGCTCAAGCCCTCATGCCCGCCGGACTTGGCCATCGCCATCACCCGGTTGAGGTTGAGTTCGGTCGCGGCCCGCCAGTTCGTGGCCATCAGCCGGCGTTGCTCCAGCGCATGCAGCTCGTCGCTGAGCCGCACCATCTCGCGCAGTTTCAGCACGCCCACGCCGGTCATCAGTGCGGCCATCGCGAGCACCGCCGCGAAACCGACCTGCAGCAGCGTGGTGATCTTCATGCGGTTCAGAGCCTGCAGCATGGCGCACCCCTGCGACGTCGATGCGATCGATTATGGGAGTGCCCCCCAAGGGCGGCAACACGCGGGTGAACCCGGCCCCCCGGACCGGGGGCGACCCATGACCCCGGGCAGGACCCGCGCGGGACCCTGCGCGATCACGCGAGCCGGAACACGCGCACCAGCTCCGCGAGCTCCTTGGCCTGCTGCTGCAGGCTGTCCGCGGCGGCGCTGCTCTCCTCGACGAGCGCGGCATTCTGCTGCGTGACCTGGTCGAGCTGCGTCACGGCCTGGCCGATCTGCTGGATGCCGCGCGACTGCTCATGGCTTGCCGAGGCGATCTCGCCGATCAGCACGCTGACCTGGCGCACCTGATCGACGATGCCCTGCATGGCCGAACCCGCCTCATCGGCCAGGCCCGAGCCAGACTGCACCTGCTCGACGCTGCGGCCGATCAGCGCCTTGATCTCGCGCGCGGCCTGGGCCGAACGCTGCGCCAGTGCGCGGACCTCGGAGGCCACCACCGCGAAGCCCTTGCCCTGCTCGCCCGCGCGCGCCGCCTCGACCGCCGCGTTCAGCGCCAGGATGTTGGTCTGGAAGGCGATGCCGTCGATGACGCCGATGATGTCGGCGATCTGACGCGACGAGGTGCTGATGTCCTGCATCGTGCGCACCACCTGCTCGACGACCCCGCCGCCCTGGCCGGCCGCCTGCGCCGCGCGCGTGGCCAGCGCATCGGCCTGACCGGCCGTGGACGCGTTGTTCTGCACCGTGCTGGAGAGCTCCTCCATCGACGCCGCGGTCTGCTGCAGGCTGCTGGCCTGCTCCTCGGTGCGCTGGCTGAGGTCCAGGCTGCCGGTGGCGATCTCGCTGGAGCCGGTGGCGATGCTCTCGCTGCTGTTGCGCACGCGGCTGACGATGTCGCGCAACGAGCCCGCCATCGCGCCCAGCGCCGAGATCAGCCGCGCCGCCTCGTCCTTGCCCGGCGTGGCCTGGCGGCTGCGCAGGTCGCCTTGCGCCACCGCCTCGGCGAAGGTGACGGCTTCCTGCATCGGCGCGGTGATGGAGCGCGTCGTCAGCAGCCCGGCGCCCATCGCCACGAGGATCGCGACGATCGCCCCGGCGATGCTCCACGCGCGCACCGACGCGGCGGTGGCCTCCGCGGCGTGGAAGGACTCGGCGCCCACGCGCACCTGCAGCGCGAGCAGCGCGTCGATCGCCGTCTTGGCCTGGGCGCCCAGCGCGACGATGCGGTCGTTGTAGATCGCCTGCGCCTTGGCGACATCGCCCGCCTGCACGGCGTCGCGCGCGGGCAGCAGGCCCTGGCGCACGTAGTTGCCGCGGACCTCGGCGAAGGCGTTGGCCAGACCCTTCTCCTCATCGGTGAGGTAGGTGGACATGTAGTCCTTCCACAACCCGGTGATGGTGGCGACGTTGGCCTGCAGCTGCGTGTCGAGCGCGCCGAGCTGCGAAGGGTCGCGGATCATCTCGGTGACGAGGATCCGGTTGCGCAGCATCAGGCTGTCGATGTCGCCGATCTGCTTGAGCGGGATCGTGCGGTCCTCGTAGATCGTCTTGAGGTCGGCGAACACGCGGCCGCTGCCGCGGATGCCCAGCGCCGAGACGGCGAGGATGAGCACCAGCATCAGCCCGAAGGCCAGGGACAGGCGCTTGCCGGTGGTGAAACGACGCAGGAAGGTCATGGCGGTCTCCGTCGGGTCTTGTGATCGACATCCCTGGAGACCGATTGCACGATGCGTGCCAGTGGTTGCGGTATCCCGTGCCTGGGGGACACCGCGCCGGCGTCACATGCCGCGCCGGGTCACATGCTGCGGCGGTACTGGCCGCCCACCTCGAACAGCGCCGCCGTGATCTGGCCCAGCGAGCACACGCGTACGGCGTCCATCAGCACGTCGAAGACGTTGCCGTTGTCGATCACCGCCTGCTGCAGCCGCTTGAGCATCGCAGGCGACTCCGACGCGTGGCGCGCGTGGAAGTCCGCCAGGCGCGTGAGCTGGCTCTGCTTCTCCTCGTCCGTGGAGCGCGCCAGCTCGATGTGCTCGGGCACCGGGTCGCCATGCGGGTTGCGGAAGGTGTTCACGCCGATGATGGGGTACTCGCCGGTGTGCTTCAGCATCTCGTAGTGCAGCGACTCCTCCTGGATCTTGCTGCGCTGGTAGCCGGTCTCCATCGCGCCCAGCACGCCGCCGCGCTCGGCGATGCGCTCGAACTCGGCCAGCACCGCCTCCTCCACCAGCTCGGTCATCTCCTCGATGATGAACGCGCCCTGGCTGGGGTTCTCGTTCTTGGCCAAGCCCCATTCCCGGTTGATGATCAGCTGGATGGCCATCGCGCGGCGCACCGATTCCTCGGTGGGTGTGGTGATCGCCTCGTCGTAGGCGTTGGTGTGCAGCGAGTTGCAGTTGTCGTAGATCGCGATCAGCGCCTGCAGCGTGGTGCGGATGTCGTTGAAGGCGATCTCCTGCGCGTGCAGCGAGCGGCCCGAGGTCTGGATGTGGTACTTCAGCTTCTGGCTGCGCTCGTTGGCGCCGTACTTGTCGCGCATCGCCACGGCCCAGATGCGGCGGGCGACGCGCCCCAGCACGGTGTACTCCGGGTCCATGCCGTTGCTGAAGAAGAAGCTCAGGTTGGGCGCGAAGTCGTCGATGTGCATCCCGCGCGCGAGGTAGGCCTCCACGAAGGTGAAGCCGTTGGACAGCGTGAACGCGAGCTGCGAGATCGGATTCGCGCCCGCCTCGGCGATGTGATATCCGCTGATCGACACCGAGTAGAAGTTGCGCACGTCGTGGTTGACGAAGTACTGCGCGATGTCGCCCATCACCTTGAGCGAGAACTCGGTGGAGAAGATGCAGGTGTTCTGGCCCTGGTCTTCCTTGAGGATGTCGGCCTGCACGGTGCCGCGCACGTTGGCCAGCACCCAGGCGCGGATCTTGGCGGCCTCGTCGGCGGTCGGCTCGCGGCCGTTGTCCGACTTGAACTTCGTGAGCTGTTGGTCGATGGCGGTGTTCATGAACATCGCCAGGATCGACGGCGCCGGGCCGTTGATCGTCATCGACACCGAGGTCGTCGGGTTGCACAGGTCGAAGCCGTCGTACAGGACCTTCATGTCCTCCAGCGTCGCGATGCTGACGCCGGAGTTGCCGACCTTGCCGTAGATGTCGGGCCGGGGCGCAGGGTCCGCGCCATAGAGCGTGACCGAGTCGAAGGCGGTGGACAGGCGCTTGGCGGGCATGCCCTCGGACACCAGCTTGAAGCGCCGGTTGGTGCGGAACGCGTCGCCCTCGCCGGCGAACATGCGGGTCGGGTCCTCGCCCTCGCGCTTGAACGCGAAGACACCGGCCGTGTACGGGAAGCTGCCCGGCACGTTCTCCAGCATCAGCCACTTCAGCAGCTCGCCCTGGTCCTCATACGGCGGCAGCACGACCTTGCGGATCTTGGTGCCCGAGAGCGAGCTCGACACCAGCGCGGTGCGGATCTCCTTGTCGCGGATCTTCACGACGTACTCGTCGCCCGCGTAGGCCTGCTGCATCGCGGGCCACTGCGCGAGCAGCTGGCGCGCGTCGGCATCGAGCTTGTCCTGACGCGCCGTCGCCAGCGCCTGCAGCGCGCCGACATCGGCCTGCGCATCGGCCTGGCCCAGCATCGCGGCGCTGGCGCTCAGTTGCTGGATCTCGCGCGCCAGGCGGGCCTGGGCGCGGGCGCGCTTCTTGTACGAGCGGACCGCGTCGCTGATCTCGGCCAGATATCGCGCGCGCGCCGGCGGCACGATGGGCGTCTGGTGGGTGCTGAAGCGCGTGGCGGCCACGGGCAGCCGGCCCTCGGTCAGGTGCAGGCCCAGCTCGGCCAGCCGCGGCTTGAGCGCCTGGTACAGCGCGGTGACGCCGTCGTCGTTGAAGCGGCTGGCCATCGTGCCGAAGACAGGCATGTCCTCGGCCTTCTTGCCCCAGGCCTCCTTGTTGCGCTGCACTTGCTTGGCGACGTCGCGCCAGGCATCGGCCGCGCCCTTGCGGTCGAACTTGTTGATCGCGACGAACTCGGCGAAGTCCAGCATGTCGATCTTCTCGAGCTGGCTGGCCGCGCCGAATTCCGGCGTCATCACGTACATCGGCACGTCTACGTGCGGCACGATCGCCGCGTCGCCCTGGCCGATGCCGGAGGTCTCGACGATCACGAGGTCGAAGCCGGCCACCTTGGCCGCGGCGATCACGTCGGGCAGCGCCTGCGAGATCTCCGAGCCGAAGTCGCGCGTCGCCAGCGAGCGCATGTAGACGCGCGGGCCCGCCGCCCACGGCGCGATCGCGTTCATGCGGATGCGGTCGCCCAGCAGCGCGCCGCCGCTCTTGCGGCGCGACGGGTCGATGGAGATCACCGCGATGCGCAGCGCGTCGTCCTGGTCCAGGCGCAGGCGGCGGATGAGCTCGTCGGTCAACGAGGACTTGCCGGCGCCGCCGGTGCCCGTGATGCCCAGCACCGGGGTGCGCAGGCCCTGGGCGGCCTCGCGCAGCGCCTGCGTGAACGCGGCATCGGCGCGGCCGTTCTCCAGCGCGGTGATGGCCTGCGCGAGCGCGCGCCAGGCCGATTCGGTGTGGCCCTGCAGCGCGGCGACCGCGGTCGGCGCAGCGCCGCTCAGGTCCTGGTCGCAACGCATGACCATCTCGCCGATCATCCCTTGCAGGCCCATGCGCTGGCCGTCCTCGGGGCTGAAGATGCGCACGCCCTGGTCGGCCAGGTCGCGGATCTCGGCCGGGACGATCACGCCGCCGCCGCCGCCGAAGACCTGGATCTTGTCGCCGCCGCGCGCGCGCAGCAGCTCCACCATGTACTTGAAGTACTCGACGTGGCCGCCCTGGTAGGAGCTCACCGCGATGCCCTGTGCGTCTTCCTGCAGCGCGGCGGTGACGACCTCGTCGACCGAGCGGTTGTGGCCCAGGTGGATCACTTCCGCGCCCATGCCCTGCAGGATGCGCCGCATGATGTTGATGGCCGCGTCGTGCCCGTCGAACAGGCTGGCGGCGGTCACGAAGCGGACCTTCTGGGTGGGGCGGTACTCGGCCAGGGCCTTGTACTCGGCGGACATCTCGGTCATGACGTGTGTCTCCAGCGCGGGCCGTCGGCTCGTGGCCGCGGCGCTCTTGTTCTGGTTGAACGGGCTCTCGATCCGATTGGATCGGGAAACTGCGCCGGATTCTAGGGGTCGATTGACGTTAACGTAAACGGGAGTGGCCTGACGTGCCGGGCAACTGGAGGGGATTGCTCCTCAATGGCAAGGGTTAACCCTCGGATCAATGCGTGGATGGACGCGGGGATCCGGCGCGGCGCCGCGCGAAGATCCCGAGCAGGACGAATCCGCCCGCCATCAAGCCCCAGGTGGCGGGTTCGGGCACCGCGGCGACGGCGAGGGATCGCGCGTAATCGACGCCAGCGGCGTTCAGCGCGGTGAAGCCGGTCACCGCGTTGCCCTGCGCGTCGTAGACGCTGCCGATGCCGTCCCAGTACATGCTGCGCGTCGCGTCGGTGGTCATCGCGCTGTATCCGCTGAAGGACGCCGGGTTCTCGCCGGTGGCGACGACGCCCAGCACCCAGGCGGACAGGCTCATCTCGAGCCGGATGGGCTCGCCGAAGATGAACTCGACGCCCATCCATCCCGCTCCGGGCGTGCCGCGGGTCATCTCCTCGATCGAGTGCTCGCCGTTGTGCAGCTTGTCGAGCCGATAGGTGGTCTGCCAGAAATGGCCGGGATTGGGGCCCGGCCAACCGTCAGGCGGCTGGGGCATCGGGTCGGGCACGCCCGATGCGACGACCGTCAGCGAGGACGACCAGTCCGTGTCGGCCATGTACAGATGGCCCTCGTCGAGCGGCTGCCCCGGCCGGTACTCCCGCGAGGTCAACGCATCGAGCTTGACGTTGAAGGTCATCGAGCCCCGGGTGCCCGGCGTGCAGGTGCCGCACTGGATGGCGAAGCTGTCCGCCAGCGACGACGTGACGCTGCCGGTGACGTAGACACCCTGCTGCCCGTTTCGCGCGGTGAGCTCGGTCGATCCCTTGGCGAAAGCCTGCAGGTGACCGTAGCGGGCGGCGCCCCATCCTTCGATCCGCGCGTCGAAGCTCAGGCTGGCGTCGCTGAAGCCGACCGCGTCGGTGAAGCCGCGCACCTCGCCGGGCGCGCTCTCGCCACCGCCCTGGGCACTGCGTCCGTTGGCGTTGGGCACGCCCATCTCGTAGAGATAGCTCACGCCGAACGCCGGTGTGGGTGCCGGCTGCGCCAGCGCCGCGTTGCCCAGCGTCAGCGCGCCAAGGATCGCCACCGTGGGCGCCGCCGCACGCGTGACGGCAGTCCCGGCGTGCGACGTCCGCGACCGACGCCGGGCGATCACGCCCAGCAGGGCCAGACCGGCGCCCATCAGCGCCCAGGTGCCGGGCTCGGGCACGACACCCAGCGCCAGCGCGTAGTTGACGCCGTCGCCATTGAGCGCGGTGAAGGCGGACACTCGCTGCCCGGACGCGTCGTAGACCTCGGAGATGCCGTCCCACGTGAAGCTGTGCGAGAAGTCCGCGAAGGTCGTTGATCGCAGCGATCCGGCGAAATCGGTGTCGCCGGGATTCAGCCAGGCTGAGGTCTCGAGCACCACGTTCCAGCTCATGCTGATGGGGCGCCCGAACTCGAATTCGAAGAAGTAGTCGTACTCGCCCAGGCCCTCGCGGCCGCTGCCCTGCACGACGTTGTCGTTGTGCATGGTCCGCGACTCGTAGGCGTTCAGGGCGAGCGTGCCCGGGCCGGGGAACTCCATGGCGACGCCTTCGGCGCGCATCGACAGGTTGGTCGACCAGTAGTCCTGCATCCAGCGCCCGGGCGCGTCGGCGGCGGGTTGGCCTGCGGTGTCGGTGGCGGCGTGGGTCAGAGAGATGTCGCCGGCGAGCGTGACCTTGAAATGCATCGTGCCGCGCGCGCCGTCGGTGCAGTTCGGGCAGGTGATGACGAAGGCGTCGTTGAGGCTGGCCTCCGCGCGTGCCGTGGCCGAGGCGCCCGGTTGCGTGGCCACGGACTGCTGCAGCGTCTGGCTGAACGAGGCGAGCGCGAGGTGCCCGTAGCTCGCGCTGGCCCAGGCCGAGCCGGTCACCGTCTGCGTCGCGCCGGACACCGTGTCGGTCAGCGTTGAGCGCGCGCCCGTCGTCGCGTGTTGCTGGTGGATGACGGGGTCGAGGCTGCCGCGTTCGTCGTGACGCAGGGCGGTGTCGGTGACCACACGCGCGGTGGCGGTGAACTCGGCGGCTTGGGCGATGCCGCCGGACAGCGACAGCAGCGCGGCCAGCAGCATGGGGACGTGGCGGGGGCGCGGCGGACGCGGCAGGCTCGGAACGAGGCGCATGGGGGTCTCCCTGGCGGCGTGAGCACCGCTCGGTCGCGAAGTTAAGACGAAGTGAGGATTCGCGCGGCCCCTTCTTGGGAGGACCCCGGGCATGCCGGTTGCGCCGGCGCGGGCGCGCCGTTTGCCCATGGCGTGCCCGGTCGGGCTCGGCACGGAACTTGCGCCGAGCCCGGCGTGAAGCCGCCGCCCGCCCCCGACGCCAGCCCGCTGCCCGCGCAAGCCGGGCTGCGCGTGCTGCTGATCGATGATGGCGCGCATCGCGTGGATCTGCTGCGGGACGAACTCGCGCGGCAAGGGCACGAGGTGGTCGGCGTGATCGAGCAGGCCACGCTCATCCACGACTGCGTGCTGCGCCTGCAGCCCGACGTGGTCATCGTCGATGCCGAGTCCCCGACGCGCGACACGCTGGAGAACCTCGCCACGCTGTCGGCGCGGATGCCGCGTCCGGTCATCGTCTTCGCCGAGGACGAGGACCGCGGCCCGATGCGCCGCGCGATGCAGGCCGGCGTGAGCGCCTATGTCGTCGCGGGGCTGCAGTCGCAGCGGCTGGCGCCGGTGCTGCACGTGGCGATCGCGCGCTTCGAGCAGGACCTCGCGCTGCGCGAGGAGCTCAACAAGGCGCAGGCGCAGCTCGCCGGGCGCAAGCTCGTGGACAAGGCCAAGGGCATCCTGATGCGCGAGCAGGGCATGGACGAGGCGCAGGCCTATCAGCGGCTGCGCAAGCTCGCGATGGACCGCGGCGAGCCGATCGCGCAAGTGGCCCGACGCGTGATCGACGCGCACGAGCTGCTGCGCGGCTGATCGGGCCTGCTCGCGGTCCGGTGGCGATCCGTCCCGGTGCGATGCACCGCGACGGCGCACCGATGCCGCGGGACAGTGCACGTCATCGGCGCGCTCGCGGCGCATCCACGCGACTGCTCCCAGGCCCGCTCCGTGACAGCGGCGCTGGCACGCTTCATGCAACAGGCTGGAGGTGTCTCCACAACGGCGTGGGGACCGTTCGAGGATCTGGACAAAGGCGTCCGACCGGTTGCGCGTCAATACGCGCGGCGGTCGTGACGCCTTTTTGTTTTCCGCTGAGGTTTTCCGCTGGAGGTCTTGAATGCAACACGGTTCCAAGGAGGGTCTGATGAGCGCTGAGCGTCGCAAGCTGCTCGCCGCCGGCGCGGCGCTGGGCGGGCTGTCCGCGCTGCCGGGCGGCGCGTACGCCGCGGGCTCGGACAAGCCGGAGAAGGAGGAGGTCCGCATCGGCTTCATCCCGCTGACCGACTGCGCGTCGGTGGTGATGGCCGCGGCGCTGGGCTTCGACAAGAAGTACGGGATCAAGATCGTGCCGACCAAGGAAGCCTCGTGGGCGGGCGTGCGCGACAAGCTCGTCAACGGCGAGCTCGACATGGCCCATGTGCTCTACGGCCTGATCTATGGCGTGCATCTCGGCGTGGCCGGTCCGAAGAAGGACATGGCCGTGCTGATGACGCTCAACAACAACGGGCAGGCGATCACGCTGTCGAAGAAGCTCGCGGAGGCCGGCGCGGTCGATGCGGGCTCGCTCGCCAAGGTGATGCAGAAGGACAAGCGCGACTACACCTTCGCGCAGACCTTCCCGACCGGCACGCATGCGATGTGGATCTATTACTGGCTGGCCGCCGCGGGTGTGAATCCGATGAAGGACGCCAAGGTGATCACCGTGCCGCCGCCGCAGATGGTGGCCAACATGCGGGTGGGCAACATGGACGGCTTCTGCGTGGGCGAGCCTTGGAACCACCGCGCGATCATCGATGGCATCGGCATCACCGCGGCCACCACGCAGGACATCTGGCAGGACCATCCGGAGAAGGTGCTCGGCACCACCGGGGACTTCGTCAAGAAATATCCCAACACCGCGCGCGCGGTGATCATGGCGGTGCTCGAGGCCGGGCGCTGGATCGACGCCAGCCTGTCCAACAAGCAGAAGATGGCCGAGACCATCGCCGACAAGGCCTACGTCAACACCAGCGTCGACGCGATCAACCAGCGCATCCTGGGCCGGTACCAGAACGGCCTGGGCAAGACCTGGGACGACCCGCACCACATGAAGTTCTTCAACGACGGGCAGGTCAACTTCCCCTGGCTGTCAGACGGCATGTGGTTCCTCACGCAGCACAAGCGCTGGGGCCTGATCAAGGAGCACCCGGACTACCTGGGCGTGGCGCGTCAGATCAACCAGGTGGCGCTGTACAAGTCGGCCGCGTCCGCGCTGGGCGTGGCGGTGCCCAAGGATTCCATGCGGTCCACCAAGCTCTTTGACGGCGTGGTCTGGGACGGCAAGGATCCGGCGAAGTACGCCGACAGCTTCAAGGTGCGCGCCTGATCGGCGCAGGAGTCGACCATGGTCAGTGCTGTCTTCCACTCGCCCACCGATCCCTCCGCCGAGCCGATGAGCGTCTCGGTCGCCACGCCGCAGCCCCTGTCGCGTCCGGCTGCCGCGCCGTCCGCCGCCGTTGTTGATCGACCGCCGCGTGCCGGCATCGATTGGCGCGCGGTCTGGATGCGCGTGCTGCCGCCGGTGCTCGGCCTGGGCCTGCTATGGCTGGTGTGGTTCCTCGCGACGCTCAAGCCCGGACCCTTCCCGACGCCGGCCGAGACCTGGTCGGCCGCTGTGCAGCTGTTCGCCGATCCGTTCTATCGCAACGGACCCAACGATCAGGGCATCGGCTGGAACGTGCTCAATTCACTGCAGCGCGTGGGACTGGGTTTTGGCCTGGCGGCGGCGGTGGGCATTCCGTTGGGCTTCGTGATCGGGCGATTCGAATTCGCGAGCCGCATGCTGTCGCCGCTGATCAGCCTGCTCAAGCCGGTGTCGCCGCTGGCATGGCTGCCCATCGGGCTGCTGGTCTTCAAGAGCGCCAACCCGGCGGCGATCTGGACGATCTTCATCTGCTCGATCTGGCCGATGGTGGTCAACACCGCGGTGGGCGTGCAGCGCGTGCCGCAGGACTACCTGAACGTCGCGCGCGTGTTGCGGCTGTCGGAGTGGAAGCTCGTGACGCGCATCCTGTTCCCGGCGGTGCTGCCCTACATGTTGACCGGCGTGCGGCTGTCCGTGGGCACCGCGTGGCTGGTGATCGTCGCCGCGGAGATGCTGACCGGCGGCGTGGGCATCGGCTTCTGGGTCTGGGACGAGTGGAACAACCTCAACGTGCGGCACATCCTGATCGCGATCTTCGTGATCGGCATCGTGGGCCTGCTGCTGGAGTGGGCGCTGATGGCGCTGGCCAGGCGCTTCTCCTTCGACGATTGACTTGGCGACGGATCCGTTTCCTCACATCAGGAGAACGCGATGAGCACTCCCTTCATCCAGGTGCAGCGGGCCGAGATGGTGTTCTCGACACGCAAGGGCCGATTCCATGCGCTGCGCGACATCGATCTGGACATCGCCAAGGGCGAGTTCGTCACGCTGATCGGCCATTCGGGCTGCGGCAAGTCGACGCTGCTGAACCTGATCGCCGGGCTGCTGCGGCCCACCGACGGCGGACTGCTGTGCGACGGCCGCGAGATCGCGGGCCCCGGGCCCGAGCGCGCGGTGGTGTTCCAGAACCACTCGCTGCTGCCGTGGCTGAGCTGCTTCGACAACGTGTTGCTGGCGGTGGAGTCGGTCTTCGGCGGTCAGGAGCTGCGCAAGCGGCTGATGGCGCGGACCGAGGAGGCGCTGCAGCTGGTGGGCATGGGTCATGCGATGTTCAAGCGGCCGCACGAGATCTCGGGCGGCATGAAGCAGCGCGTGGGCATCGCGCGGGCCTTGGCGATGCAGCCCAAGGTGCTGCTGATGGATGAGCCTTTCGGTGCGCTGGACGCGCTGACGCGGGCGCATCTGCAGGATGAGCTGCTGAAGATCGTCGCGGAGACGCACAGCACGGTGGTGATGGTCACGCACGACGTGGATGAGGCGGTGCTGCTGTCGGACCGGATCGTGATGATGACCAACGGCCCGGCGGCGACGATCGGGGAGATCCTGCCAGTCAGGCTGGCGCGACCGCGCGATCGTGTGGCGCTCGCGGAGGATCCGGCGTATGTGCATGCGCGCAAGGCGGTGATCGACTTCCTCTACACGCGGCATCGGCACGTAGAGGCCAAGGCCGCCTGAGCCAACCGGGGCGGGCGGCGAGCCCTCACCCCAACCCCTCTCCGCTTCGCGGGCGAGGGGCTGCTTGGCCGACGCCTGGATGGCCCCCTCTCCGGCTTCGCGGGCGAGGGCCTGCTGGGGCCGATGCCTGGATGGCTCCCTCAGGAGAGGGCGGGGGGTGAGGGCTCTCACCCAAGAATGATCTGCAAGCTTTGCTGGTAATGACCCGTGAGCAAGTCGAGCCGATCGAGCAGCACCTCGCTGCTGCGGGCGAGTCCGCCCGCGGCCTCGCGGCCATGCGCGTCGCGCAGGCTGCGCATCAGCCGCAGCCATTCCGCGCCCACTTCCGCCAGCAACGCGCGGATCGCGTCGCTGGACAGCGGCGAGGCCTCCAGCTCCGCCAGCCCCGCCGCGAAGCGATCGAGGCTGTCGAGCAGCACCGCCGGATCCCGTCCTGGCAGAAGATCCGCGAGCAGCGCTTCCTTCGCCAGCAGCTGGCTCAACATGCGCTGTCGCCCGCACAGGTTGACCACGTGCAGCGGCTTGTCAGTGCCGCTCGCACCCCCCACGCCGCTGGCGGCGATCGCCGTGGCCAACGCATCCGACCGCGTCAGCAGATCCTGCGCCGCAGCGTCCGCGGCCACGAGCGCCTCGACGCTCGGCTTGCCCGCCAGCAGCGGCTCCAGCCGACGCCACGCATCGATGACCGCGTCGGTGCCGCCCGCCCCCGCGCCGCCCGCCTCGGGCTGCGCGCCCAGCAACGCCGGCAGCCGCGAGAGATTCGCCGCCACCCGCGCGCAAGACTCGTCCTGCAGCGTCTTCGCGCGTTTGACCTCGATGCCGGCGGCGCGCTGCGCCATCAGCTTCACCAGGCGCTGGCTGAGCATGCGCTGCTGGCCGGCCAGGTTGACCGCCTCGGCCCGCTGCGCGGACTGCACCACCGACCGCGCCACCTCGCCCAGTCGCAGATGCGCATGCATCGCCGCGTCGCGCAGCAGCCGGAAGGCGCCGTCCTCGTCGAGCTCGCGCGCCGACATCAGCAGGCCCTTGGCCCGCTCGGTCCACTTGCGATCATCGAGCTGCGCGCGCAGCGCCGCGAAACT
Organism: Roseateles sp.; assembly: GCA_039594005.1. Taxonomy (GTDB): domain Bacteria; phylum Pseudomonadota; class Gammaproteobacteria; order Burkholderiales; family Burkholderiaceae_C; genus Roseateles. The sequence continues at coordinate 312,218 of JBCNOF010000017.1, read as the reverse complement.
CGCCGCCTGCCGCAACGCCCAGCGCAGCTGGCGATGCAGCTCCTCGTGGTCGGGCACGACCGACAGCAGCGTCTGCACGCCGAGCGCCATCGCGCGCTGCTGCAGCGCCTCGGACACTCGCGCCGCATCGGGCACCACCGCCACGCCCGCCAGTCCTGCGGGGAACGATGGCACCGCGGCGGCCGCCTCGAGCGCGTCCAGCCAGACCGCGAGGCCATCGGCTCCAACGCGCAGCACGAAGGCCTCGATGGCCTGTTCCAGTGCGGCGTGCACCAAGCTGTCGCGTCCGGGCTGGTGCACGGCTGCCACGATCCAGGGCGGCGCTGGCCACGCGGGCGAGCCGGCGGCGTCCGCATCGCCCATCAGCAACACGCGAGCGGGCGCCGCCACGCCATCGTGCGCGAAGGTGTTCTCAGAGGAAGCGGCGGGCGCTGACATGGGCGCGCAGCATAAGCCCATCGCCGCGGGCGCGGCGCTTTTCGATGCGATGCGGCCCACTGGCACGCGACTTGCGATGGAAACGCCGTGGCGCAACGACGCGCCGCATCCTCGCGGGGCTCCGGTCCCGCGGTCTTCGCAACGGAGCCTTCGCGTTCCGCTGCCTCATTCGATGAAAGGCCTCGCCGAGCCCAGCGCTCGACGCGGCCTTTTTTCATTTCCAGCCACCCAGAGCCCCACCGCCATGGCAGCGTTCCGCATCTTCCTGCGCTCCGGCCACGCCCCGACCCTCGGCGCGGCGTTCCTGTACTTCGCGTTCTCGTGCTGCATCTGGGTGCTCAACGGTGCGCTGGCGCCGTTCATCAGCGAGGCCTACCAGCTCACCGCCGCGCAGAAGGGGCTGATGCTGTCGATCCCCATCATGGCCGGCGCGCTGATGCGTTTTCCGCTGGGCGTGCTGTCGCAGTACATCGGCCGCAAGAACGCGACGCTGGTGGAGATGGCGCTCATCGCCGTGGCGATGAGCTACGGCTACTTCATGGTCGACGGCTACGACGACCTGCTCGCGATGGGCGTGCTGCTGGGCATTGCCGGCGCGAGCTTCGGCGTGGCGATGTCGCTGGGCTCGGGCTGGTACCCGCCGCGCTACAAGGGCCTGGCGATGGGCCTCGTCGGCGCGGGCAACGTGGGCACCGCGGTGTCCGTGCTGGTAGCGCCGCCGCTGGCGCAATGGCTGGGCTGGCAGAGCGTCTACGCGATCGCCGCGGGCGCGATCGCGCTGCCGATGCTGGTGATGGTCGTCTTCGCCAAGGAGCCGCCCGATGTCGATGCCCACGCGGGTCTGCGCGATCACGTCGCCTGCCTGTTCGAGAAGGACGGCTGGGCCTTCAGCCTGCTCTACGCGGTCACCTTCGGTGGCTTCATCGGACTGACCACGTTCCTGCCCACCTACTACCACGACCAGTTCGGCGTCTCCAAGGTCGCGGCGGGTCAGCTGACGATGCTGGCCGCGTTCATGGGCGCGGCGGTGCGCGTGGTCGGCGGGGCCTTGTCCGATCGCGTCGGCGGCGTGCACGCGTTGACCGCGGTGCTGATCGTGGTCGCGGCGACGCTGGCCCTGATCGGCCCGGCCAACGGCTCGCTGGTTCTCACGACCGCCTTGCTCATCGTGTGCTTCGCCGCGCTGGGCGCGGGCAATGGCGCGCTGTTCCAGCTGGTGCCGCTGCGCTGGCCCGCTGCCACCGCGGTGGCGGGTTCCATGATCGGCGAGATCGGCGCGCTGGGCGGGGGCGCCGTGCCCAACCTGATGGGCCTGTCGAAGCAGTGGGCCGGGACCTATTCCTGGGGCTTCGCCGCGTTCGCCGTCTTCGCGCTGGTCATGCTGGGCCTGCTGCGCGTGATGCAGACCCGCTGGACCCGCACCTGGGTCGGCCCCGGCGGCCGTTCACTCCCTCTCCCGCATGCGGGAGAGGGCAAGGCCGAGGCTCGGCATCCATCGCACCTCCCCGCATTCCCCATGGAGCGTTCCGCATGAAGAAGATGAAGCTGGTGATGGTCGGCAACGGCATGGCCGGCGTGCGCACCCTGGAAGAGCTGCTGAAGATCACGCCGGACCTGTACGACATCACCGTGTTCGGCGCCGAGCCCCATCCCAACTACAACCGCATCCTGCTCTCCCCCGTGCTGGCCGGCGAGCAGACGCTCGACGAGATCGTCCTCAACCCGCTCAACTGGTACGAGGACAACGGCATCACGCTGCACCTGGGCAAGACGGTGACGACGATCGACCGCATCCAGCGCCAGGTCGTGGCCGATGACGGCACCGAGGCCGAGTACGACCGCCTGCTGATCGCCACCGGCTCGATGCCCTTCATCCTGCCGGTGCCCGGCAAGGACCTGGAGGGCGTGATCGGCTACCGCGACATCGCCGACACCCACACGATGATCGAGGCGGCCACGAAGTACCGCCACGCGGTGGTCATCGGCGGCGGCCTGCTGGGCCTGGAGGCGGCCAACGGCCTCAAGCAGCGCGGCATGGACGTCACCGTGGTGCACCTCGGCGACTGGCTGCTGGAGCGCCAGCTCGACCGCACCGCCGGCAAACTGCTGCGCAAGTCGCTGCAGGAGCGCGGGCTGCGCTTCCGCCTGGGGGCTCAAACCGAGGCCCTGATCGGCGACAAGCAGGGGCGCGTGATGGCGGTCCGCTTCAAGGACGGCGAGGAGATCCCCGCCGACCTGGTGGTGATGGCCGCCGGCATCCGCCCCAACACCGAGCTGGCCGAAAGCGCCGGCCTGCCCTGCAACCGCGGCATCCTGGTCAACGACACCCTGCAGACCTACGACCCACGCATCTACGCGGTCGGCGAATGCGCCGCGCACCGCGGCATCGCCTACGGCCTGGTGGCGCCGCTGTTCGAGCAGGCCAAGGTCTGCGCCAACCACCTGGCGCAGTTCGGCATCGGCCGCTACCTCGGCAGCCAGACCTCCACCAAGCTCAAGGTGACCGGCATCGACCTGTTCTCCGCCGGCGACTTCATGGGCGGCGAAGGCACCGAGGAGATCATGACCCTGAGCGACCCCATCGGCGGCGTCTACAAGAAGCTGGTGATCAAGGACGACCAGCTGGTCGGCGCCTGCCTGTACGGCGACACCGCCGACGGCGGCTGGTACTTCCGGCTGCTGCGCGAGGGCCACAACGTCGCGCAGATCCGCGACCACCTGATGTTCGGCGAGAGCACCCTCGGCGACGTCGGCCACCAGGGCCAGAACAGCGCCGCGAGCATGCCCGACAGCGCCGAGGTCTGCGGCTGCAACGGCGTGTGCAAGGGCACCATCGGCAAGGCGATACAAGGACAAGGGCCTGTTCACGCGTCGAGGAGGTGCGCAAGAAACACACCAAGGCCGCCAGCCGTCCTGCGGCTCCTGCGCCGGCCTGGTCGAGCAGATCCTGATGTTCACCGCGGGCGGCGACTACTCGTCCGCGCCGAAGAGCGAGAAGGCCATCTGCGGCTGCACGGACCTCAACCATCAGGAGGTGCGCGACGCCATCTTCAAGGACCACCTGACGACGCTGGCCAGCGTCTACGAGCGGCTGGACTGGAAGACGCCCAACGGCTGCGCCACCTGCCGCCCGGCGCTCAACTACTACCTGATCTCGACCTGGCCGGGAGAAGCCAAGGACGATCCGCAGTCGCGCCTGATCAACGAACGCGCCCACGCCAACATCCAGAAGGACGGCACCTACTCGGTGGTCCCGCGGATGTGGGGCGGCGTGACCAACGCCGCCGAGCTGCGGCGCATCGCCGACGTCGCCGACAAGTACCAGGTGCCGATGGTCAAGGTCACCGGCGGCCAGCGCATCGACCTGCTGGGGGTGAAGAAGGACGACCTGCCGGCCATCTGGAAAGACCTCGACATGCCCTCCGGACATGCCTACGGCAAATCCATCCGCACCGTGAAGACCTGCGTGGGCAGCGAGTTCTGCCGCTTCGGCACGCAGAACTCGACGCAGATGGGCATCGACCTGGAACGCGCGATGTGGCACATGTGGTCGCCGCACAAGGTCAAGCTGGCCGTCTCCGGCTGCCCGCGCAACTGCGCCGAGGCCGGCATCAAGGACGTCGGCATCATCGGCGTGGACTCCGGCTGGGAGATGTACATCGGCGGCAACGGCGGGATCAAGACCGAGGTCGCGGAGTTCTTCGTCAAGCTCAAGACCGCCGAGGAAGTGCGCGAGTACACCGGCGCCTTCCTGCAGCTCTACCGCGAGGAGGGCTGGTACCTGGAGCGCACCGTGCATTACGTCAGCCGCGTCGGCCTGGACCATGTGAAGCGCCGCATCCTCGAGGACGCCGAGGGCCGCAAGGCGCTGTGGGCCGAGCTCCAGTACGCGCTCGACGGTGAACCCGACCCGTGGTTCGAGTTCGCCAAGGCGCAGGTCGACGTGCGTCAGTTCGAGCCGGTGGCCACCATTTCCGCGGTGGACGCGATCGACAACGCGAGTGCTGGCGCCGGCGCCAAGCCTGTTCCCGCCGCGCCGCTGCGCGGCCCCTTCTGATCTCGAGGCCCGCCATGTCCGACTGGATCTCCGTCTGCGCCGTCACCGACATCCCCGTGCTGGGCTCGCGCCGCGTCGCCCGCGCCAAGGGCCCGCAGGTGGCGCTGTTCCGCACCGCCGATGACCGCGTCCATGCGCTGCTTGACCGCTGCCCTCACAAGGCCGGTCCGCTGAGCCAGGGCATCGTCTTCGGCAACGCGGTGGCCTGCCCGCTGCACAACTGGACCATCGCGCTGGACAACGGCTGCGCGCGCGAGCCCGACGAGGGCCGCACGCCGGTGTTCCGCGTGAAGGTCGAGGCGGGCGTGGTGCTGCTCGATCGCCAGGAGCTGGACACCGTGGGCATCGACCTGCCGCCGGTGCAGGCCGGCCCCTGCACGCGGGTGGCCTGCTGAGCGGACCCGCGCGATGAGCCTCGACGTCCGCACCACGCGCTCGACCTGCCCGTACTGCGGCGTGGGCTGCGGCGTGCTGATCGACACCGACGGCGATGGCGCCGACACGCGCGTCGTCGGCGTGCGCGGCGATCCCGACCACCCGGCCAACCTCGGCCGGCTGTGCACCAAGGGATCGACGCTGCACCTGACCGCCACGCCACTCGTGCGGCAGCAGCAGCGCCTGCTGCGGCCGGCCTGGCGCGCCACGCGCGACGACGCCCTGCAGCCGCAGGAGTGGGACACGACGACGCGGCGCATCGCCGATCAGCTGTTGGCGATCCGCGCCGAGCACGGGCCGGACAGCGTCGGCTTCTACATCTCGGGCCAGTTGCTGACCGAGGACTACTACGCCTTCAACAAGCTGGCGCGCGGCCTGGTCGGCACCAACAACATCGACAGCAACTCGCGCCTGTGCATGAGCTCGGCGGTGGTCGGCTACAAGCAGCCTGGGCGCCGACGCACCGCCGACCTGCTACGAGGACCTCGAGCGCACCGACTGCCTGTTCATCGCGGGCGCCAACACCGCGTGGGCGCATCCGATCCTGTTCCGCCGCATCGAGGCCGCGCGCGCGGCGCGGCCCGACCTGAAGATCATCGTCGTCGATCCGCGCCGCACCGAGACGGCGGAGTTCGCCGACCTGCACCTGGCGCTCCAGCCCGGCACCGACGTCGCGCTGTTCCACGGCATGCTGCATATCGCGGCGATCTGGGAAGGCTGGATCGATGCCGCATTCATCGATCAGCACACCCACGGCTTCGACGCGCTGAAGGCGCTGGTGCGCACGATGACGCCCGCCGAATCGGCCCGTCTCACCGGGCTGAAGGAGGACGACCTCCTGCAGGCCGCGCGCTGGTTCTCGCAGTCGCCGGCGACGCTGTCGCTGTACTGCATGGGGCTGAACCAGAGCAGCGGCGGCAGCGGCGAAGAACACCGCGCTGATCAACCTGCACCTGGCGACCGGGCAGATCGGCCGCGCCGGCGCGGGCCCGTTCTCGCTGACCGGGCAGCCCAACGCGATGGGCGGGCGCGAGACCGGCGGCATGGCCACGCTGCTGCCCGGGCATCGCGATCCCGGCCAGGCCGCGCATCGCGAGGAGGTCGCCGCGCTGTGGGGCGTGGAGGCGCTGCCCGACGCGCCGGGCAAGACGGCGGTCGAGCTGTTCCAGGCCGCCGCGCGCGGCGAGATCAAGGCCTTGTGGATCGCCTGCACAAATCCGGCCCAGTCCATGCCCGACCAGGCGCTGGTGCGCGAGGCGCTGTCGCGTTGCGAGCTGGTGATCCTGCAGGAAGCGTTCAGCGGCACCGCCACGGCGGACTTCGCCGATGTGGTGCTCCCGGCGTCAACCTGGGCCGAGAAGGACGGGACGGTCACCAACAGCGAGCGCCGCATCAGTCGCGTGCGCGCCGCGTTGACGCCTGCCGGCGAATCGCGCGCCGACTGGCACATCGTGCGCGACGTCGCGCGATGCATGGAAGCGGTGCTGCGGCCGGGACGTCCGAGCCTGTTCGCCTGGGACGGTCCGGAGCCGCTCTGGCTGGAGCATCGGGAGGCCACGCGCGGACGCGACCTCGACATCGGCGGCCTCAGCTACGCGATGCTCGAGGAAGCACCGCGCCAGTGGCCCTGGCCCGAAGGCGCCCTGGCCGCGAAGGCGCGGCTCTACGAGGACGGCCACTTCGCGCATGCCGATGGGCGCGCGCGTTTCGTGGCCAGGCCGGCGCAGTCGACCGCGGAGACACAGGACGCGCGCTATCCCATCGCGCTGAGCACCGGCCGGCTGCGCGATCAATGGCACGGCATGAGCCGCAGCGGCACGGTTCCGCGGCTCTTCGCCGGCGAGCCCTCGCCGGCGCTGTCCATGCATCCGCAGGACATGGCGCGTCGAGGGCTGAAGGACGGCGCGCTGGTGCGGGTGACGTCGCGGCGCGGCGCGGTGATCGTGCCGCTGCGCGAGGACGAGTCGGTCGGCGCGCAGCGCGCGTGGCTGCCGATGCACTGGGGCAGCGAGTACCTCGGCGGACGCGATCAGCTCGGCGTCAACGCGCTGACGCAGCCGGCGTACTGCCCGGACGCGCGCCAGCCGGAGCTGAAGTTCTCGGCGGTGGCCGTGGAAGCGGTGGCCTTGCCCTGGCGCGTGTTCGGCGCGGCCTGGGTGGGGCCGGGCGAGGGCGCGGCGCTGCGCAGCCAATTGCGCGTGCTGATGGACCAGGCGGAGTACGGCTGCTGTCTTCCGGGTCCCGCGCAGGACGGGCGCGAGGGCTGGAGCCTGACGCTCGCCTTCGCCGAGCCGCCGGCCGCGGCGGTGGTGCAGGCGCTGGGGACGGTGCTGCAGCTCAACGGCGTCGGCGTGCTGCGCTACGCCGATGGACGCCGTGGACGCAGCCGCTCGTTGCGGCTGGACGGCGAGGGGGCTCAGGCGCGTCTGCAAGCCCTCTTGCGCGTGGGCGAGGGCAGCGAGGGCGCCTGGCTGGATGCGCTGTGGCGGGAGCGCTCGCCGGTCGCGCCGCATGGTCGCCGTCTGCTGGCGCCCGATGCGGAACAGCGCTCGGCACCGGTCAGCGCGCAGGTCTGCAACTGCTTCAACGTGCGGGAGGACGCGATCGCGGCCTGCCTGCGCCGACAACCGGCGGGACCGGCCGAGGCGCGCCTCGCCGCGCTGAAGGGCGAGCTGCGCTGTGGCACGCAATGCGGCTCCTGCCTGCCCGCGCTGCGGCGCATGGTGCTGGCCGTCGCACCCGGCGAAGCGGTCTCGAATGCGATGAAGGAACCGACATGACCCACGTCGACAGTTACCCCGGCGCGCCCTGCGCCACGCCTCGTGTTTCCCTGGTGGGCGCCGGGCCTGGCGATCCGGAGCTGTTGACGGTGAAGGCGCTCAAGCGGCTGCAGCAGGCGGAGGTCGTGCTGACCGACGATCTCGTCGATGCCCGCGTGCTGGCGTGCCTGCCGGCCGGCGCGCGCGTACTGCGCGTGGGCAAGCGCGGCGGTTGCGTGTCGACCGAACAGCGCTTCATCCACGAGCTGATGATCCGCGAGGCGCTGGCCGGCGCGCGCGTGGTGCGGCTCAAGGGCGGGGATCCCTTCGTGTTCGGACGCGGGGGCGAGGAAGTCGACGCGTTGCGCGAGGCCGGCATCGAGGTCGAGGTGATCAACGGGCTCTCCGCCGGACTCGCGGCACCGGCGGCGGTCGGCGTGCCGGTCACCGACCGGCGCTGCACGCCTGGCGTGGCCTTCGTCACCGGACACAACGGCGATCACGGCATCGCGCCCGACTGGGCCGCGTTGGCGCGCAGCCGCCTGACGCTGGTCGTCTACATGGGGCTCGCGCGCGCCGCAGGGATCGCGCGTGCGCTGCAGGACGGCGGCCTGTGCGGGCAGACGCCCGCGGTGATCGTCAGCGCGGCGCACACGCCGCATCAGCGCGAGTGCTTCACGACGCTGGCGGATTTGCCCGGGGCGATCGAGCGCGAGGGGCTGGCGAGCCCGGCGCTGCTGGTCATCGGCGAGGTGGTGGCGCTGTCGCCGAGTTGGCGCGATCAGGCGGGGCTGAACGCAGGAGGGGATTTCGGGATGAATGCCGGCATGAATGTCGGATTGAGCGCGGCGCAGCCACGCGTCACGACGACGCGCGAGCTTCCAGCGCCCGCAGCCGCAGCATGATGGCCATGCCCACGGTCAGCACGCCGGCCGTGAGCCACAACGAGGCGGTGTAGCTACCGCTGGCCTGCGCCATCGCGCCGGCCAGGGCGGGCGCGGTGACCTGCGCGACGCCATAACTCAAGGTCAATCGAGCCATCGCCTTGCCCGGATTGCCGGGCGATCGGCGGCCCACGAGCGCGAGCGTCAGGCTGACCAGGCCGATGAAGGTCGCGCCGTAGAGCAGCGCGCCGGTGAGCGCCGCGCCCAGGCTGCCGGAGAGCGCCGGCAGCACGACGGAGACGATCTGCAGCGCGAAGGCGGCCAGCAGCGCGTTGAGGTCGCCGATGCGCCGCGCGACGCGGTCCCACAGGAACACGGCCGGCGTGGCGGCCAGACCGACGAGCAGCCAGGCCCACGGGCCCTGGCCGTGCAGCAGCGGTTGGCGTTCGACGATGGCGACGGTGAAGGTGGCGCTGATCACGAAGCCCCAACCGGCGCAGAAGTAGCCGGCGATCATCCAGCGCATCCACTGGACGCTGGGGGCGCCGGCGGCGAGGGTCGTGGTGGCGGGCGGGGGCGCGGGTGGCCGCCACCACCAGGCGAGCGCGAGCAGCGGGACACCCAGCACGACGAAACCCCACCAATGGCCGGCCCAGTCGAGCGCGAGGCGGTCCATGGCCATGGCGCCGATCGCGGAGACGACGATGCCCAGGCCGAGTCCCATGAAGTGGACGCCGAGCTCAGGGCGTCTGCCGGCGCGCATCAGGAAGCCGAGGACGAGTCCGGAGCCGAGCAGCATGCCGGCGGCGCCGCTGAGCCCGCCGAGGTAGCGCGACAGCGCCCACAGCGCGAGGTCGGGGGCGAGCGGCATGAGCGCGGTGGCCACAAGGCCGAGCAGCATGCCCCAGAAGTAGAGGCGGGAGCGCCAGCGCGGGTCGTCGATGAGCGCGGCGAGGAGGGCGCCGCTCATGTAGCCGGCGTAGTTGACGGCGGCGAGCGTGCCGCCCATCGCGTCACTGAGGCCGGCCTGCTGCTGCATCAGCGGCAGCACCGGCGTGTAGGCGAAACGCGCCAGCCCAATGCTCAGGATCAGCCCGGCGATGCCGCCGGTGGAGACTTGCCAGGGGAGGAGAGGACGATGCGTGGTCTCAGACAAAGACAGGCCTCTCCGGGATGCGCGTCAAGCTTGGAGAACGCTTCGCGCCATGTCGCGACGTTCATGGATGACATCGATGATCCGGACATGATCGGCGGTTTCCGCGTAGAACACACCATGGGGGTAGCGATGCCCCAGGCGCCAGTGGCGGAGATGCTTGATGTCCAGCGCCTCGGCCCATCGTCGCGATCCGATGGCGGGTGAGAAACCGATGTCGTTGAAGGCCTTGCGCAACGCCTTGTGGAAGCCGCGAGCGGGAAGGATGCCGCCTTCCTCCACATAACGGGACATGATCGCGTGGATCGACTGCCGGGCGTGAGCTTGAAGAACGAGGGGCTTCGCGTTCATTCCTGCCTCCCCGAGCGAGCGCGCAAGGCAGCCTGGCTCTCCGCCTGCTCGATGAGCTCTTCGAAGAACGCATCGTCGGCGAAGCCCGCCGGGCCCGACTTGATGCTGGCGATCAAGCGGTCTCGAAGTTCATGTTTGTCCCGGTCTTGGCGGATCAGGCCTGCGACGTAGCTTGAGCGGTCCTCGTGTCCCGAGATGAACGCCTGCTCGTCTGCATAGGCGATCAGTTCATCGGGGAGATCTAGCGTCAGCTTGCTCATGCTGGTGGCGCGAAGATCGCGAGAAGAGTGAGGAAGGTCATCGGGTCGAGGAGGGTAGTACATGCTGGATTGGCCCAGAGTGGAGGGGGATTCAGCCTAAGCCCGGGTCATTTGACACCCGACCCTGCCAGACGGCAAAACGGCCTCTATTCAAGAGGCCGTTGCGTTGGATCAAAAAGTCTCCCAATCTCCGTCGGGCGCGGACGTCGCGCTCGGGCCAGAGGGCGTTGGCGCCTTGGAGATCACCGCCGGTGCGGGCTTGGCGATCGGTGTCGACTTCGCAGGCACCGCCTTGGCCGCAGGCTTCGGAGCGGCGCTCGCGGCCTTCACCGTCGATTTCACCGCCGGCTTGGCCGCCGTGCTTGCCGGCTTCACCGAGGCCGGCCGCGGTGCGGCGATCGGCTTGGAGGCCGCGACCGACACGCTCGTGGCCGTCATCGGCGCGGATGCGGGCTTGGCACCGCTGGCGTCATCGCCCTTGGGCTTGGGATCGCTGACCTTGAAATGCCCCACCAGCGCGGTGAGCTTGCGTGCCTGCTCGCTGAGCGACTCGGCCGCCGCGGCGGATTCCTCGACCAGCGCCGCGTTCTGCTGCGTCATCTGATCCAGCTGCGCCACCGAGCCGTTCACGCTGCCGATGCCCTGGCTCTGCTCGACCGTGCTCGCGCTGATCTCGCCGATGATGTCCGACACGCGCTGCACGCTCGCCACGATCTCCGTCATCGTCGCGCCGGCATCGCGCACCTGCTGCGAGCCCACTTCGACTTTGGTCACGCTGTCGCCGATCAGCGTCTTGATCTCGCGCGCCGCGCTCGCGCTGCGCTGCGCCAGCGCCCGCACCTCCGAGGCCACCACCGCGAAGCCCTTGCCGTGCTCGCCGGCGCGCGCCGCCTCGACCGCCGCGTTCAGCGCCAGGATGTTGGTCTGGAACGCGATGCCATCGATCGTGCCGATGATGTCGTTGATCTTCTTGGCCGACGCGTCGATCTGCGCCATCGTGCCCACCACGTCGCCTACGACCGCGCCACCGCGCTCCGCCACTTCCGCGGCGCTGCCCGCGAGCTGGTTGGCCGTGCGCGCGCTATCCGCGCTCTGCTGCACCGTGCCCGTGAGCTGCGACAGCGACGAGGCCGCCTGCTGCAGGTTGGACGCGGTCTGCTCGGTGCGTTGGCTCAGGTCCTGGTTGCCGCTGGCGATCTCCTGGCTGGCGGTCTGCATGCCGTCGGCGCTCGCGCGCACCTCGCGGATGACCTTGCGCAGCGCGCTCTTCATCGCCGCCAGCGCCCGCTGCACGTCGCCGATCTCATCAGCGCGGTACTCGCGCTCGACGTGGAACAGGTCGCCCTCGCCGATGCGTTCGGCCTCGGCCATCAGCGACTTCAGCGGCTGCGAGATCGTGCGCACGAAATACGCCGTGGCCAGCGCCAGCGCGCCCACGATCAACGCCATCAGCGCGGCCACGCCCCAGACGGTGCGCATGCGCTCGGCACCTGCGGCCTCGCGCAGCGACGCGGAACGCTTCTGCTGCAGCGACACGAAGTCCTGCTGCGCCACCAGGTACTGCTCGATCGCCGGGGCGACCTTGTCCTTGAGCGCCTTGTGCGAGCCCTCGACGTCGCCGCCGGCCTTGAGCTTGTTGGCCTCGTTGCGCGCGGCGATGTAGGCCTGGCGGCGCTCGGCGATCTTCGCCATCGCCGCCTTGTCGTCGTCGCCGTCGATCAGCGCCTCGAGCTGCTTCTGGATCTCGTTGATGGACTCGGTGGTGCGGGCGATGTCGGCCTTCATGGCGTCGGCCACCGCGTTGTCGTTGGCGGCCAGGCCGGCCTGGACGCGGCTGGCGTTGGCCTCGGTCAGGCCGCGCCAGCGCAGGGCCAGCTCGAAGCGCTGCTGCTGTTTCTCCTGTGTCACCTGGGCGACTTCAAGCAGGGCGCGCGTGCGCGATGCCGCGCCGAGCGACATCACCACCGTCATGACGGACATGACGGCCACCGGGATCCAGAGCCGCGTGGCGATCGAGAACTTCATCGGTCCTGAGCCTTGTATTGTTGTTTCGGGGGCGTCGCCCCGGGATGGTGCGACGGGCCTCGATCCCATCCTAAATCGGCATCCCGGTGCACCGGCTTGAGGACAAACACTGCTAACCTGCCGCCTGGCCGCACGGCGCCGCCATTTCCCCCAAGAACTCCACAGATCGTCCGCCTCGCCCATGACCTTCTTGGCCATCGACATCGGCAATACGCGCCTGAAATGGGCGCTGTACGCCGGCCCCCAGCCCGGCAGTCCGATGCTGGCCCATGGCGCGCAGTTCCTCGAGAACATCGAGAAGCTGGCCGAACACGATTGGGCGCAGTTGCCCATGCCCGGCAGCATGCTGGGCAGCAACGTGGCCGGCGATGCGATGCGGCATCGCGTCGAGGAGCAGATGGAGCTCTGGGACATCGAACCGCGCTGGGCGGCGTCGTCGGCGCAGGCCGGCGGGGTGACCAACGGGTATGACCATCCGGGGCGGCTGGGCGTGGACCGCTTCGTGGCGCTGATCGGGGCGCGGCATCACGTGCTGGCGCGCGGGCGCGGCCAGACACCGAGGCCGGCGCTCGTGGTGATGGTGGGCACGGCGGTGACGGTCGATGCGCTGGACGCGGACGGCCGTTTCCTGGGCGGGCTGATCCTGCCGGGGCACGGCATCATGCTGCGCGCGCTGGAAGGCGGCACGGCGGGCCTGCGCGTGCCCACGGGCGAGGTGCGCGAGTTCCCGACCAACACCTCCGACGCGCTCACCAGCGGCGGCAACTACGCGATCACGGGCGCGATCGAGCGCATGCACCGTCACATCGTGCGGCGCTGCGGCCAGCCGCCAGTCACGCTGATGACGGGCGGCGCGGGATGGAAGGTCTCGCCCGCGCTGGATATCCCGCACGAGCTGATCGATTCGCTGATCTTCGACGGCCTGCTCGCGCTGCAGGCGCATCGGCTGGCGCTCTGAGCGACAGCGCGGCCTCACACGTCGACCTTGAACCCGAGGTCGAGCTCGGAGGCGGGGATGCCGCCGCGCAGGCCCCAGTTCTCGCGCTCGACCTCGTTGAGCGTGATCGTCACGTGGTCGGCGGGGATGTCGAGCGCGACGAGGCGATCGACGATGCCGCGATAGAGCCGGCGCTTGGCCTCGATCGTCCGTCCCGCGAAGCCGGTCACCGTGACCAGCGTGTAGCACTCGGGGCGCGAGAGCCGCGGCGGATAGATGAATCGATGCGGCTCGTACGCGATCAGGCGCACGCAGCGGTCCTCGGGCGGGATCTTGAAACCCTCGACCAGCGCGGCCTGGACGGCCTCGATCAGCTGGACTTCCTGTTCGGGCGCATAGGCGCGGCGAACTTCGATGAGCGTGCTCGGCATGGACGTCGGATCGGCGGGTGATGGGCCCGCCAGCTTAGCGGAGCCCGCGCGTCCACATGGCTCAACGCGCCACGACCTGCCTGGACTGGAAGTCCACCGGCACGGAAGTGTGCTGATGCACGACGAGCCAACGGCCCTGGCGGCGCTGCAGCAGCACGGTCTGCCGGTTCTCGATCGATCGTTGCGGCTGACCATGCTCATCGAGCGCGGCGAACTCCAGTGTGGCGCTGCCGCCCGCGACGTCCGTGGCGATCCAGCTCTGGACGTCCTTGGCGGTGACCCGCACACGGGTGTCGCGGATGCCGGCGAACCACGCGGCGATCATGCCGGACCAGGCCTCGCGACCCGCGTACTCCCAGCGGTCCCAGCTGTCGAAGACTTGCGTGTCCTCGGCGTAGAGCCCCACGAATCGCGGCAAGTCGCGTTCCAGCACGGCGGCCGCGTACTCGCGGAGGAAGGTCTGCACGGGGTCTTCGGTCATGGCGTCGCTCCTGTCGGCGGATGGTGACATCGGCACGACGATCGAGCGAGCCTGATTTCGACACCCAAGTCGACATCCGCGTCGACATCGCCCTTCTGGCTCAGGACCAGCGTTGCTGGTGTCGGCGCCACTCGCGTTTCCAGCAGGCGACGTTGTAGAGCAGCACGCTGACCGAGCACACCCAGAACATGCCCAGCCAGAGGCCGAGGACCTTGAGCGTGAAGATCATGTCGCCGTCACAACGGCCGGTGGCGTTGCAGGGCGAAGGCACGTAGACATCGATGAGCAGCGCGGTCGCGACGTTCCAGACCAGCAGTCCGACGAGCACCGAGGCGAAGAAGCGATTCATGGCAAGGGCGTCCTCTCTTTCAGGAGAAGGCCCCAGTCTCGCCAGCGAGTTCGAGCTCAGCATGAGCCCCGTGTGAGTTCAGGGTGAAGTCGGCGGACGGCGCACGGGAGGCGCCTTCGCCTCAAGCCCGTCCAAGCCGCTTCAGGTCGCCTCAGCTCGCCCAGGCCTCGCGCAGCGTGTCGCGGAACAGCGCCGACAGCATCGGCTCGACCTCGGGCCGATCCTGCACCGGAAGCTCCAGACCCTCGATGCGATCGAGCTCGTGCTCGATGAAGCGCTGGATCGGAACGATCTGCGGCGACAGGCCGAGCTCGGTGGTACGGGACTTCATGTCGAGCAAGTCATCGATCGCGGCAGGCAGTCCCGGCTCCTCCTGGACGGTCTCCAGCAGCCGGTGGAACTCGATGGGCGAGGGGGTTCGGTGCCGCTCCAGCCAACGGACGGCTAGCAGGGGGCGCAGCACGTAGAAGTACTTCTTCAAGGGCACCTGCTCGGCCTGCAGGTAGCTGCGGAAGTTGGTCTTGGCCATGCTGCGGTAATGGTGGATGCCGCGCACGATCGAGTACACCACCGGCAGCAGCTCCAGCGCGCGCGCGTGGAAGTCCGTGTGCCGGCCGTAGACGATGGGCGACTGGATCCATTCGACGAAGCCCGGATTGGAGCCGCGGAACAGCCGCAACGCCTTGCGCAGGTCCCAGCCGTTGATGTCCATCTCATCGACGATGGGGTACTCGATGACGTCGCGTTGTTCCTCGAGTCCGACGGAGAGATACCAGTCCTGGCGGTTCACGTAGATGAAGCGCGCATCGAAATCGCTGTCGGGCGAGGCGAAACCCCAGGCGCGGCTGCCTGATTCGACGGCCAGCAGCACGCGCACGTCGTGCTCGGTCTCGGCGCGCCGCAGGCGCGATCGGATCTCCTCGCGCGCGGGCTCGGGAATGATGGAGAGGTCGGTGGGGGGCGTGGCGCTCATCAGCCGATTCTCTCCGGCTTGGGCGACGTGAAGGAATGCCGAAAGTCGCGCGAGGGGTCATCGAGCGCGTGGCGGTATCGCTGCAGCCCGCGGGATTTCTTGCAAGCGCCTTTCATACTGCGCGCCGCGTGACCCCTCGGGGCCGCGCTCGCATCCGCAGTTTCAGGAGAGGACATGAACCACAAGACTTCGGCGCTCGGCGCCTTGCTCATCGGCGCGCTGTGCGCGACCGCCTCGGCCCAGGCGCAGGACGCCACCGCGCCGATTCCCACGATCACGCCTGCCCCAGGCAAGACCGCCTGCAAGGCCGTCTCGTCGACCGTCGCCGACAAGTCCCTGCGCGCCGAGCTGTGCGTGACCGGCGGCAGCTTCTCCTCGGACATCTACCAGCTCAAGCTCGATGGCGCGCTGGTGCTCAAGGGCATCGACGACCAGACCACGCCCGGTCTGAAGGCCACGCGCGACGGCAAGGTGGTCGCGATGGTGTGCACGCCGCAGGAAGTGGCGCCCAATGCAAGCGCCGAGGACATCCAGCGCGTCCTGCCGGGCTACCCCGCGGCGAAGACGCGCGACCTGGTCGCGCTGATGGCCGGCAGCCCCAGCGGCGTGGAACTCGGCCGGCTCTGCAAGGCCACCGTCGACGGCGCCCCCGTGCTGACGGTGCAGGTGATCTTCGATTGAAACGACACGGGGACGAGGCCGCGCCTGCCGGCGCGTCCATCGTCCCCGCGGGTCTGCGCCGGATCAGAGGATGAACCGGCTCAGATCCTCGTTCTGCGCCAGCGCGCCGAGCTTCTCGTCGACTTGCTCGCCGCCGATCGTGACCGTCTTGCCGGCATGCTTGTGCGCGTCGAAGCTGATGTCGTCCAGCAGCCGCTCCAGCACCGTGGCCAGGCGGCGCGCGCCGATGTTCTCGGTCCGCTCGTTCACCTCGAACGCGATCTGCGCCAGCCGGCGGATGCCGTCCGCGTTCAGCTCCAGCGTCAGCCCCTCCGTCGCCAGCAGCGCCTGGTACTGCTTGACCAGGCTCGCGTGCGTGCTCGACAGGATGGCCTCGAAGTCCTCCACCGACAGCGACTTCAGCTCCACCCGGATCGGGAACCGGCCCTGCAGCTCGGGGATCAGGTCGCTGGGCTTGCTCAGATGGAAGGCGCCCGAGGCGATGAACAGGATGTGATCGGTCTTCACCATCCCGTACTTCGTGTTCACCGTCGTGCCCTCGACCAGCGGCAGCAGGTCACGCTGCACCCCCTGGCGCGACACATCCGCGCCGCCGCTGTGTTCGGCCCGCGTGGCCACCTTGTCGATCTCGTCGATGAAGACGATGCCGTTGTCCTGCGCATGCGCCAGCGCCGCGGTCTTGATCTCGTCCTCGTTGACGAGCTTGGCGGCCTCTTCCTCGACCAGCAGCTTGCGCGCCTCGGCGATCTTGAGCTTGCGCGTCTTGCGCCGCTCCTGACCCATCTGCGAGAACAGCCCCTTGAGCTGCTCCGCCATCTCTTCCATGCCCTGCGGCCCGACGATCTCCATCGAGGGCTTGGCCTCGGCCACCTCGATGTCGATCTCCTTGTCGTCCATCGAGCCCTCGCGCAGGCGCTTGCGCATCACCTGCCGCGCGGTGTTGTCCGCGTTGCCCTCGGCCGCCGGCGCGAAGCCCGTCGACGAGCGCGGCGGCGGCACCAGCGCGTCCAGGAGACGCTCCTCGGCCGCATCCTCGGCCCGCGCGCGCTGGAAGCGCATCTGGCGCTCGCGCTCCTGCTTCACCGCGATGTCGACCAGGTCGCGCACGATGCTGTCCACGTCCTTGCCGACGTAACCGACCTCGGTGAACTTCGTCGCCTCGACCTTGATGAAGGGCGCATCGGCCAGCTTGGCCAGCCGGCGCGCGATCTCGGTCTTGCCCACGCCGGTCGGTCCGATCATGAGGATGTTCTTGGGCGTGATCTCGCCGCGCAGCTTCTCGTCGACCTGCTGGCGCCGCCAGCGGTTGCGCAACGCGATCGCGACGGCGCGCTTGGCATCGGCCTGGCCGACGATGTGCCGGTCCAGTTCGGACACGATTTCCTGCGGGGTCATGCTGCTGCTCATTCGTGTGCTCCGGCGCCGGCTCAGTCCAGCGTCTCGATCGTGTGATTGCCGTTGGTGTAGATGCAGATCTCGCCGGCGATCACCAGCGACTGCTTGACGATGTCCACCGCGCTCAGCTCGCTGTGGTTGAGCAGCGCCTTGGCCGCCGCCTGCGCGTACGCGCCGCCGCTGCCGATCGCCACGATGCCCTGCTCGGGCTCCAGCACGTCGCCGTTGCCCGTGATGATCAGCGAGGCCGTGCGGTCCGCCACTGCCAGCATCGCCTCCAGGCGGCGCAGCACGCGATCGGTGCGCCAGTCCCGCGTCAGGTCCACCGCCGCGCGCACCAGGTGGCCCTGATGCTTCTCCAGCTTGGCCTCGAAACGCTCGAACAGCGTGAACGCGTCCGCCGTCGCGCCGGCGAATCCCGCCAGCACCTGGTTCTTGTGGAGCTTGCGCACCTTGCGCGCCGTCGACTTCACGACGATCGACCCCAGCGTCACCTGCCCGTCGCCGCCGATGGCGACCTGGTTGCCGCGCCGCACGCTGACGATGGTGGTGCCGTGATACGGCGGAAGCGGGGAGGAGTGGTCTTGGGACATGGTGGATCCGGTCATGAAGGACTCACGTGGGTTCCCGCGCGGGAATCACAAGGTGAGAAAAATCGGAGGACGGCGCGCCTGCGGACACGCTTGTGCGAATGCCGTCGGACGATGCCGATGATCGGACATCCGAATGAACAACGGGGCCAGAGGCCCCGTGGTCACGATGGTTGCGATCGCCGTGATCGTCAGACGTGCCGCACCTTCACGCGCGCATGCTCGTTGATGCCCATGGCGCCGAAGAACAGCGCCACCAGACGGTGCGCGTCGGTGAACAGCACCGAGCGGTTCTCGCTGCGACGCGCGAGCACCCAGTTCAGCAGGTCACCCGCGGCCATGAAGTCCAGGCGGATCAGCTTGGGGCAGGCGATGGTGACCAGCGACGCGCCACCGAGCTGCTCGGTCATCAGCGCCAGCGTCTCGCTGATGTCGCCGCTCAGTTGCCCCGAGAGTTCCATCAACGCCGCCGTGTTGACCGCGTCGGTCATCGTCGACTCGAGGAAGGCGATGCCGGTGTCCATCGCCGCGGGCTGGATCGACGACGGCGAGCTCGTGGACAACGCGTTGCCGCTGATGCGCACGTGGCACAGCGCCTTTTCCCAGCTCGGCGGCGAGACCTCGTAGGTCACGCAGTAGTCGATGGCGACCTCGTCGAACTGGTCCGGCCGGTTGGCCAGGCGCAGCGCTTCCAGGCGCAGCATCCACAGGATCGGGTCCGCGTCGCGGCTGCCGACCGGCGCCTGCTCCTTGAGCACCTGGAAGAAGTGGTCGCCGGAGAGCCAGCGCAGATCCAGCGCCTGCTGCGCCCAGGCGCGGAACAGGTCGCGCAGCTTGGCGCAGGCCTCGATGTCGATCTGCTTGAGCGGCGCCCAGTCGATCACCCAAGGCATCGGCAGGTTCTCGCAGCGCGTGCGCATCTGCGTGACGGCCTCGGTGTCGAGGTAGTCCGGGCAGGTCCACGACACGCTGCTGGCGCGGCCGCGCGGCGCGCGTTCCTGCTGCACGGCTTCGGCCACCAGCTTGGGCAGCGAGAACCATTGCGGCGAGGACAGGCCGAACTGCTGCGCGTAGTCGTTGGCCAGATGCTCGAACTTGCCCTGCTGGCCGGTGGCGCGGTAGAGGTCGAACAGCACCAGCCAGGTCTCGGCGTGCTCGTGGCGCGCGCCGCCCGGGCGGGTCAGGTCGATCAGGCTGCGCTCGCAGTGCTCGTAATCGGCGTTGGCAAAGGCGATCACGGCCTCGTCCAGCTCGGCGTCGTGGACGACCTCGCTGACCTCGACCTGCGGATCCGCGACGCGGAAGCTCAGCGTCGGGATCTCCTTCTTGAGCTCCGGAATCGGCGCGGGCGCGCCGGCGGGCGAGGGCGGGGCCATGCCGCCGCCCATCGAGGCAGCGGCCGGCGCCGGCGCCAGGTCCAGTCGCTCGATCTCGGACGGGGCCGCGTAGTCGGAGACGCGCGCCCCGACCTGATCGGCCGGTTGCGTCGGCGCGAAGTTGACCGGGCGCGTGCTGGTCTCGAAGAAGGCCTGCGAGTGCTGACCCGTCATCTGCGTGGGCACGAAGCCCTCGCCAACCATCTGCTGCTCGATCTGGTCGATCTTGGCCTTGACGGTGCCGTCGTCGCGACGCGCGCCCTGGATCTCGCTGATGCGGCCCAGTTCGTCGATGCCCGACGTGGCATGACCGCCCAGCGCGGCGAGCTGCTCAGGCGTGAGGCCCTCGCGGCGGATCTTGCGCAGCATGTCGAGCTCGCGCTTGCGCACGAAGTCGTTGCGGCGCTTGCGCTCGACCATCGCCCGCAGCTCCGCCTTGGCCGCGTCGGCTTCGGGGTCGTCCTGGCGGGAGTTGATCTCCGCCCAGTCGGTCGTCGGGTTGGCGACGAAGCGCGCCACCTTCCGGAAGAAGCTCTCGCCTTCTTTGGTGCCGTCTTTGGGGTCGGTCGTCATGCTCTGGCGGATCTGGCTCTGCGCGGGAAACGGCTCAATCGCCGAACATCTTCTGCTTCAGCTCGCGGCGCTGTTGCGCTTCCAGCGACAGCGTGGCGGTCGGACGCGCGATCAGGCGACCCAGGCCGATCGGCTCGCCGGTCTCGTCGCAGTAGCCGTACTCGCCGCTGTCCAGGCGCGACAGCGACTGCATGATCTTCTTGAGCAGCTTGCGCTCGCGGTCTCGGGTGCGCAGTTCCAGCGCGTGCTCTTCCTCGATCGTGGCGCGGTCGGCCGGATCGGGGACGATGGACGTGTCCTCGCGCAGGTGCTCGGTCGTCTCACCGGCGTTGGACAGGATGTCTTCCTTCAACTGCGTCAGCTTGGCGCGGAAGAATTCGACTTGCTTGTCGTTCATGTACTCGGTGTCCGGCATCGCCAGCACTTCGGCGTCGCTCAGTTCGGCACCGGCCTTGGTTTTCCAGGCAGACGAGAGTTTGGGATCAGTCTTCACGGCGGGTCGGCTGTTCTGGTTTGTTGATGTCGGGGTCGAATGCCGGACGGGACTGTCCAGCAGAGAGATCGTGCTGTCGGGCGCGTCCGCCTCGGCGGACTTGTCCGCCGCGGAAGCCTTGGCCGACTTGGCGGGGGCCTTGGGCGCGGCGGTCTTGGAGGCCGGTGTCTTGCTCACGTTCACTCTCCTAGCGGCTCTTTATACCTGCTCGACATGAGAAGCCGGGACTTCCCGCGCGGACGCAGGGGCCTGGTTCGGGCGCGGCGGATTGTAGCCACCTCCGCCGCCACACCGGGGACGGCTCTCGAACCGCCGGCCAGTGTGTCACTAAGCTAGGCAGCCTTCCAGCCCCTGCATGAGGATGTCCTTCGGCAAGTCGATGCCGATGAACACCATCTTGCTGATCCTCTTTTCCTCGGGCAGCCACTTCGGGCCCAGGTCCGAGCCCATCAGCTGGTGCACGCCCTGGAAGATCACCTTCTTGTCGGTGCCCTTCATGTTCAGCACGCCCTTGTAGCGCAGCATCTTGGGCCCGTACACCTGCACGATCGCTCCCAGGAAGTCCTCCAGCTTGGCCGGATTGAACGGCCGGTCAGAGCGGAAGACGAAGGACTTCACGTCGTCGTCGTGGTGATGGTGGTGCGGGTGGTTGCAGGCCTCGCCCGGGGCGTGGTCATGGCCTTCATGGCCGTGCGCGTGGTCGTGATCATGCCCGTGGTCATGGTCATGGTCGTGACCATGATCGTGGTCATCCGCGGACAGGAAGTCGGGGTCGATCTCGAGCTTGGCGTTCAGGTTGAAGCCGCGCAGGTCGAAGACGTCCTTGATCGGCACCTCGCCGAAGTGGACCTTGGACTGCGGCGCGCGCGGGTTCATGTGCTTGAGGCGGTGCGACAGCGCGTCCACCGCGGCGGCGTCCACCAGGTCGGTCTTGCTCAGGAAGATCTGGTCGGCGAAGCCCACCTGGCGGCGCGCTTCCTGGCGCGTGTCGAGCTGCTCGTTGGCGTGCTTGACGTCGACCAGCGTCAGGATCGAGTCCAGCAGGAAGGTCTCCGCGATCTCGTCGTCCATGAAGAAGGTCTGCGCGACGGGGCCCGGATCGGCCAGGCCGGTGGTCTCGATGACGACGCGCTCGAAGTCCAGCTCGCCCTTGCGGCGTTTGGCCGCCAGGTCGGTCAGCGTGGTGCGCAGGTCCTCGCGGATGGTGCAGCACACGCAGCCGTTGCTCAGCTGGATGATCTGCTCCTGCGTGTCGCTGACGAGGATGTCGTTGTCGATGTTCTCCTCGCCGAACTCGTTCTCGATGACGGCGATCTTCTGGCCATGGGCCTCGGTCAGCACGCGCTTGAGCAGCGTGGTCTTGCCCGAGCCCAGGAAGCCCGTGAGGATGGTGGCGGGGATCAGCCCGGTGGACGGGGTCATGGCGGCGCCGGCAGCGGAGGCCGGGGCGGCGGTGTCAGGAACGGACGACATGGGAAGTGACCAATCTGCGATATCGGTGGGCGGCCCTGGGCCTCGGCCCAGGATGCGTGGGTCCGGCACCTGGGGGCGGATGACTGTGTTTCAAGCGAATGTCAATGTCAATCGGTTATTCTGGCGCCTCTTCAACGACGGCACACACGACAGTGTCTGAACCTCAGCCTAGTCGGCCCGCCAAACATGGCGGGCGTGGCAACGACCAACGCGGTCTCCTCGATCGCGTCCTCGAATTCCTGCACCCCGGCCCCGACTCGACCAGCGAGCTGATCGAGAATTTCGCCGAAGCGGAGGAGCGCGATCTGATCGCGCCCGAATCGCGCCAGATGCTTGAAGGCGTCCTGCGCATGGCCGAGCTGAGCGCCGGCGACGTGATGGTCGCCGCACCCCGGATGGACCTGCTGGACATCCAGTGGCCGTCCGACGAGCTGCTCGCGACCGTCATCGACACCGGTCACTCGCGTTTCCCGGTCTACGACGGCCAGCGGGACAACATCATCGGCATCCTGCTCGCCAAGGACCTGCTCAAGCTCCAGCGCGCTCCGGAACTGAACCTGCGCGCGCTCCTGCGCCCGGCAGTTTTCGTGCCCGAGAGCAAGGGTCTGAATGAGCTGCTGCGCGATTTCCGCTCCAACCGGAATCACCTGGCCATCGTCATCGACGAATTCGGCAACACCGCCGGGCTGATCACCATCGAGGACGTGCTCGAGGAGATCGTCGGCGAGATCGAGGATGAATTCGACGTCGGCGATGGCGACGCGGGCATCTACACCCTGGCCGATGGCAGCTACCGCGTCGCGGGCGATGCGCACATCGCCGCGGTCAACGAGGCCTTCGGGCTGTCGCTGCCCGTGGACGCCTTCGACACCATCGGCGGGCTGGTCGCGCACGAGCATGGCCGCGTGCCGCGCCGCGGCGAGACCGTGGAGGTGGCGGGCCTGCGCTTCGCCGTGATGATCAACCGCGGCGGCGCCGTGCGCTGGTTCAAGGTGACCCGCGCGCCGGCCGCCGAGGCCGACGACCACAGCGGCTGATGCGCCGCGGGTCCCCCACGGCCGACGGCCGCGCCGCGGCGTCTCGCCCGGGCGCCTGGGCCTGGCTGCGGCATCCGGCGCTGGCCCTGATCGGCGGCGTGCTGCACACGGCCTCCTTCGCTCCGAGTCCCGCCTGGTGGCTGCAGCCGCTGGCGCTGGCCTGGCTGTTCCTGGCCTGCGACGGCGCGCGCCCGCGCCGCGCCGCGCTGAGCGGCGCCCTCTTCGGCGTGGGCTGGCTGGCGTCGGGGCTATGGTGGCTCTACATCAGCATGCACGACTTCGGGCATCTGAACCCCGCCGTGTCCGCGCTGGCGGTGCTGGCGCTGGCGCTGTTCCTGTCGGCGTACTACGCGATCGCGATGGGCCTGGCGGCGCGCTGGACCGCCGGGGCCGCCGCGCCGCGCCGCGCAACGGCCTTCGCCGGTCTGTGGCTCGCGGCCGAGCTCGCCCGGGCCAGCTTCTTCACCGGCTTCCCCTGGATCGCCAGCGGCTACGCGCACACGCAGGGACCGCTCGCGGCGCTGGCGCCGTATGTCGGCGTGTACGGCATCGCGGCGGTGTCGGCGCTGGGCGCGGCGGCGCTCGCGCTGCGGCAGGTGAAGCTGCTGGGCGCGCTGGCGCTGGCCATCGGCGCCGCGCAGTTCCTGCCGGCCGACTTCACGCGCTCGACCGGCATGCTCGCCGTGTCCCTGGTGCAGCCCAACATCCCGCAGGACCAGAAGTTCGACCGCGACCGCTTCGACCAGAACTTCGACCAGCTCGTCGCGCTGATCGAGTCCTCGCGCGGCCAGGTCGTGATCACGCCGGAATCGGTGCTGCCGGTGCCGCTCGCATTCCTCGCCGAGGACCATGTCGCGCGGTTGAACCGCGGCGCCGCCGTGCGCCCGCTGCTGCTGGGCACCTTTCTTGGCAACTCGACAGACGGGTTCGTGAACTCGCTCGCCGGGCTCGGCATTCCGGGCGGCTACGACTACGGCAAGCGCCACCTGCTGCCTTTCGGCGAGTACGTCCCGCCGGGCTTCCACTGGTTCGTCACCGCGATGCGCATCCCGATGGATGACCAGGCCAGCGGCACGCACCAGCGCGCGCTGGCCTTCGCCGGTCAGCGCCTGCGACCGCTGATCTGCTACGAGGATCTGTTCGGCGAGGACGTGGTGGCCAGCGCGCTGGACGCGGGCGTGTCCGGCGACGCCGCCGCGACGATGTTCGTCAATGCGAGCAACTTGGCCTGGTTCGGGCCGCGGATGGTCCAGGACCAGCATCTGCAGTTCTCGCGGATGCGCGCGCTGGAGTTTCAGCGGCCGGTGGTGCGCGCGACCAACACCGGCGCGACCGCCCAGGTGGACCACCACGGCCAGGTGCTCGCGCGCCTGCCGGCGGAAACGGCGGGCGTGCTCGAGGTGACGGTGGAGGGTCGCACCGGCGCCACGCCGTACGCGCGATGGCTCGCCGCGGCCGGACTCTGGCCGCTGTGGGTGCTGGCCGCACTCGGCGTGCTGCCGGTGCTGTGGCGGGGCCGGCGCGCCCGGTCCGCCGGTTCTGCCCTCTCGGGCCGCACATAGAATCGGGCGTTTTGCTCCACCGCCGGCCCTCGGCCCGACGCCCCATGCTGACTTTCCAGCAACTGATCCTCCGCCTGCAGGACTACTGGGCCAAGCAGGGCTGCGCCCTGCTGCAGCCCTATGACATGGAAGTCGGCGCCGGCACCTTCCACACCGCCACCTTCCTGCGCGCGCTCGGCCCCGAGCCCTGGAAGGCCGCCTACGTGCAGCCCAGCCGCCGCCCCACCGACGGCCGCTACGGCGAGAACCCCAACCGCCTGCAGCACTACTACCAGTTCCAGGTGGTGCTGAAGCCGGCGCCGGACAACATCCAGGAGCTGTACCTCGGCTCGCTGGAAGCGCTGGGCATCGACCCGAAGATGCACGACATCCGCTTCGTCGAGGACAACTGGGAGAACCCGACGCTCGGCGCCTGGGGCCTGGGCTGGGAAGTCTGGCTGAACGGCATGGAAGTGACGCAGTTCACCTACTTCCAGCAGGTCGGCGGCCTCGAGTGCAAGCCGGTGACCGGCGAGATCACCTACGGCCTGGAGCGCCTGGCGATGTACCTGCAGGGCGTGGACATCGGTGTACGACCTGGTCTGGACCGACGGCCCGCTGTTCGGCGTTGCCACCTACGGCGACGTGTTCCACCAGAACGAGGTGGAGCAGTCGACCTACAACTTCGAGCACATGCCGACGTCGACTTCCTGTTCTGCAGGCCTTCGGCGCCTATGAGCGCAAGTCCAAGGAGCTGATGGACACGCAGCTGGCGCTGCCCGCCTACGAGCAACTGCTCAAGGCCGGCCACACCTTCAACCTGCTGGATGCGCGCGGCGCGATCTGCGTGACCGAGCGCGCCGCCTACATCGGCCGCATCCGCACCCTGGCCCGCGCCGTGGCGCAGAGCTACCTCCAGGCCCGCGCGCGCCTCGGCTTCCCGATGGCGCCCAAGGCCTGGGCCGACGAGGTCGTCGCGCAGATCGAGAAGAAGAGCGCCGAGGCGGCAGCGAAGGCCGAGAAGGCTGACAAGGCCTCGGCCAAGTCGGACAAGTCGTCCGCGGCCTGACGAGACGAGGAACACCGATCCATGACCACGAAGAATCTTCTCGTTGAGCTGTTCGCCGAGGAACTGCCGCCCAAGGCGCTGCGCAAGCTGGGCGAGGCGTTCTCGACCGTGCTGGCCGACGCGCTCAAGGCGCAAGGCCTGGCTCCGGCCGACGCCGTCGTCACCGCCTTCGCCACGCCGCGCCGCCTGGCCGTGCACCTGGGCGGCGTTGCCGCCAAGGCCGCCGACCGCGCCGTGCAGCAGAAGCTGATGCCGGTGGCCGTCGCGCTGGACGCCGCGGGCAACGCCACGCCGGCGCTGCTGAAGAAGCTGGCCGCGGTCGGCGCGGACGCCTCCGCGGTCGCCAGCCTCAAGCGCGCGCCCGACGGCAAGGCCGAGGCGCTGTTCCTGGACTCCGTCATGCCCGGCGTGTCGCTGAAGGACGGCCTGCAGAAGGCGCTGGACGAGGCGCTCGCCAAGCTGCCGATTCCCAAGGTCATGACCTACCAGCTGGCCGACGGCTGGAGCGACGTCAAGTTCGTGCGCCCCGCCCATGGCCTGATCGCGCTGCATGGCGACGAGCTCGTCGAGGTCGGCGCGCTGGGCCTGACGGCCGGCCGCGTGACGCGCGGCCATCGTTTCGAGGCCAAGGCCGACGCCATCGAGATCAGGCACGCCGACACCTACGAGCAGCAGCTGCGGGAAGAGGGCGCGGTGATCGCGTCCTTCGACCAGCGCCGCGCCGAGATCGTGCGTCAGCTGCAGGCGCAGGCCGCGCCGCTGGGCCTGTCGCCGATCGACGCGCCCGAGCTGCTCGACGAGGTGACCGCGCTGGTCGAATGGCCCAATGTGCTGTCCTGCCAGTTCGAGGACGAGTTCCTGGCCGTGCCGCAGGAATGCCTGATCCTGACGATGAAGGCCAACCAGAAGTACTTCCCGCTGCTGGACGGCCACGGCAAGCTGACCCACCGCTTCCTGGTGGTCAGCAACGTCCACCCCGAGGACGCGTCCAAGGTCATCGAGGGCAACGAGCGCGTCGTGCGCCCGCGCCTGGCCGACGCGAAGTTCTTCTTCGACCAGGATCGCAAGAAGACGCTGGCCTCGCGCGTGGAAGGCCTGGGCAAGGTCGTCTATCACAACAAGCTCGGCAGTCAGGGCGAGCGCACCGAGCGCGTGCGCGCGATCTCGCATGCGATCGTCAACCAGCTGCGCATGGCCCAGCACCCGTACACGGTCGAGGCCAAGGACGAGTTCGACGTGCTCGACAGCAAGGCGCAGGAAGCCGCCGCGCCTGGCCAAGGCCGACCTGCTGACCGACATGGTCGGCGAGTTCCCCGAGCTGCAGGGCATCATGGGCAGCTACTACGCGCGCCACGACGGCCTGCGCGACGGCGTGGCCAAGGCCATCGAGGACCACTACAAGCCGCGCTTCGCCGGCGACGCGCTGCCGCGCAACCACACCGGCACCGTCGTCGCGCTGGCCGACAAGCTCGAGACGCTGGTCGGCCTGTTCGGCATCGGCCACGCTGCCCACCGGCGACAAGGACCCGTTCGCGCTGCGCCGTCACGCGCTGGGCGTGATCCGCATCCTGGTCGAGAACCACATGCACCTGTCGCTGCCGGAGCTGATCCAGGGCGCGCTGCCAGCCTTCGGCGAGCTGATCCAGGATCCGACCGAGCCGCTGCTGGGCTTCTTCGCCGACCGCCTGGCGGTCAACCTGCGCGACCAGGGCTACAGCGCCCAGGAGGTCGACGCGGTGCTGGCGCTGAACCCGGCCCGCCTGGGCGACGTGCCCAAGCGCCTGGACGCGGTGCGCGACTTCGCGGCGCTGCCGGAATCGGCCTGGCGCTGGCCGCCGCCAACAAGCGCGTGGGCAACATCCTCAAGAAGATCGAGGGCGAGCTGCCGACCGAGGTGAAGCCCGCGCTGCTGACCGAGGCCGCCGAGAAGGCGCTCGCCGACGCGCTGGCCGGCGTGAAGCCGCAGGCCGACGCGCTCTTCGAGCAGCACGACTACGCCGGCTCGCTCAAGGCGCTGGCCGCGCTCAAGCGCGCCGGTCGACGCCTTCTTCGACGACGTGATGGTCAACGCCGAGGACCCCGCGCTGCGCGCCAATCGCCAGGCGCTGCTCAAGCAGCTGCACGACGCGATGAACCGCGTCGCGGACCTCTCGCGGCTGGCCGCCTGATCGCCCGGCCCCGGACCGCCTCGGCCGCAGCCCCGCCCGACCCACCCCGCCTGACCCACCCCGGAGCCTGCCATGCCCAATCGGTCCGACCATCCGCACGGCATGAAGCTGGTGATCCTCGGCCGCGACGGCACGATCAACCGCTACCGCGATGACCATGTGAAGTCGCCCGAGGAACTCGATCCGCTGCCCGGCGCGCTCGAGGCCATCGCGCGGTTGAACCACGCGGGCTGGCACACGGTCATGGCCACGAACCAGCCCGGCATCGGGCGCGGGCTGATCGACATGGCCTCGCTCAACGCGGTCCACCTGCGGCTCAACCAGCTGCTGGCAGAACGGGGCGGGCGGCTGGACGCCGCGTTCTTCTGCCCGCACGCGCCCGAGGACAACTGCAACTGCCGCAAGCCGCTGCCCGGTCTGGTCGAACAGATCGGCGAGCGCTTCGGCGTGGACCTGAAGCAGGTGCACATGGTCGGCGCCAGCGTGCGTGACCTGCAGACGGCGCACAACGCCGGCTGCGTGCCGCACCTGGTGCGCGGCGACCGGCTGGCCGGCGTCGACGAGGCGCAGCTGCAGGAGCAGATCGCGCTGGTGCCCGGCTCGCGGGTGCATCAGGATCTCGCCGCCTTCGCCGAAGCCCTCATCCACGCGGAACGCCGCGCCCGCGCCGAGTCGCGGGGCGAGTCCGCCGAACCCGATACCGCCCCCGGAGACCTGGGCTGACCCCGATGCTGATCACCGCGCTGCGTTCCTTCCTCTTCGTCCTCTACCTGATCGTCACCGTCGTGCCCTGGGGCAGCGCCGTCGTGCTCTGCTCGCTGTTCCTGAACAGCACGCAGCTGTACTGGATGTGCGCCACCTGGCTGCGGATCGCCATCTGGGGCGCCAAGCTGATCTGCGGCGTGCACTGGCGCGTGCGCGGCATGGAGCACCTGCCCAGCGACCCGAAGCAGTCGGTCATCCTGCTGTCCAAGCACCAGTCGACCTGGGAGACCTTCGCCTACCCGATGCTGATGCCGCGTCCGCTGGCCTACGTGTTCAAGCGCGAGCTGATCTACATCCCGTTCTTCGGCTGGGCGATGGCACGGCTGGACATGATCCACATCGACCGCAGCAAGCGCAGCGAGGCCTGGAACAAGGTGGCCGCGCAGGGCAAGCGCATCGCGGCGCTGGGCAACTGGATCATCATGTTCCCGGAAGGCACGCGCGTGGCGCGCGGCAAGGCCGGCGAGTACAAGACCGGCGGCACCCGCCTGGCGGTGGAGACCGGCGTGCCGGTGGTGCCCATCGCGATGAACTCCGCGAGCTGCTGGCCGCGCAAGAGCTTCCTGCTGCGCCCCGGCACCATCGACATCTCCATCGGACCGATGATCGCGAGCGAGGGCCGCGCGCCGGCCGAGCTGATGAAGGAAGTCCAGGCCTGGATCGAGGCCGAGATGCGGGTGTTGGATCCGTCGGCCTACTGATTACACTCGCAGCCCATGCTGCCTTCCAAGCGGCGGGGTCTGGGCGCGCTGCTGAACCAGTTCACGCAGTTGTCGCTGTTCGACGCCGAGCCCACCCCCGCACCTCCGCCTCCCGTTCCGGACCCGCTGATCCCGGCGCCGCGCTCGCGCGTCGATTCGGCCACTCCTGGCGCATCCCTGCGCCAGGTCTTGCTGCAGGGGCAGGCGATTCCCTATGAGCTCAAGCGCGCGCGGCGCCGCAGCATCGGCTTCACCGTCAGCGAGGACGGGTTGCGGGTGTCCGCGCCGAAGTGGGTGCCGCTGGGCGACATCGACAACGCGCTGCAGCAGAAGGCGGACTGGATCCTGCGCAAGCTCGTCGAGCAGCGCGAGCGCGCCCGGCGCACGCAGGCCGCGCGCATCCTCTGGGGCGACGGCTGCAGCCTGCCCTATCTCGGCGAGCCGTTGATCGTCGTGCTGGACCCGTCGATGACGGGCGCGCGGCTGGACGAGGGTCAGGCCGATCCGCAGCCGACGCTGGCCACCGTGCCGCGGCGCATGCTCTACCTGGGCCTGCCGCAGAACGCCGAGCCCGAGCAGATCCGCGACGCGGTGCAGGCCTGGCTGCAACGCCAGGCGCGTCAGCGCTTCGAGCTGCGCTGCCGCCACTTCGCCGAGCCGCTGGGCGTGACGATGACCGGCCTGCGCCTGTCCTCGGCGCAGACCCGCTGGGGCAGTGCCAGCGCCGACGGCATGATCCGGCTCAACTGGAGGCTGATCCACTTCTCGCCGACGCTGATCGACTACGTCGTCGCGCATGAGCTGGCCCATCTCAAGGAGATGAACCACAGCCCGCGTTTCTGGGCGGTGGTGCGCTCGGTGTTCCCGGAATACGAACTTGCCCGGGACCGTCTCAAGCAGGCGGTGTTGCCGCTGATGGACG
This sequence comes from Roseateles sp., assembly GCA_039594005.1. Classification (GTDB taxonomy): domain Bacteria; phylum Pseudomonadota; class Gammaproteobacteria; order Burkholderiales; family Burkholderiaceae_C; genus Roseateles. The sequence continues at coordinate 281,901 of JBCNOF010000017.1, read as the reverse complement.
AGGCTTGAACGTCTTTCTCGAAAAACGTCAATCGTTCAGCTTGAGAGCGGTAAACGTTCGCACTTCCCCCTTTGGGGGGGCTTGTAGCTGATTTGAGTGGCGCAGACACTGCGGGCTTGCTGTCATCACCCGCATCTGAGCCAGAACCGACGGTTCCGGTCCCGACGGCGCCCAGGGTCCCCCAGCCACGTGGCTGAGCCAGGAGATCCGCGCTCGGCACCGATGAGCTCGATGCATAAAAAGGCCCAGCGCCGCCGTCCCGTGACCGGGTCGGCGGCGACTGTCTTTCTGGGGTCCGATTTTCCTGATCGACGGCTCAGGCCGAGAACCGATACACACCGTCCGCGTCCAGGTGGCGGCGCAGTTGCCCGCCCCGCCACAGGCGGTTCAGGTGGGCGACCGCCTCGCCCATGGCGAAGGTCGTCTGGTGCAGGTCCAGCGGCCGCCGGAACATCATCGGCAGCAGCTCCGCCGCGTGGCAGGGCTTGGCGGTGCAGGCCTCGACGACCTCGGCCAGCCGCTCGCGGTGGTGCTCCTGCAGCTGATCGATGCGCGCATGCAGCCCGCGGAAGGGCTTGCCGTGCGCGGGCAGCACCAGCGTGTCGGCGGGCAGGGGGCTGAGCCTCTCCAGCGAATCCAGGTAGAGCGTGAGCGGATCGGCCTCGGGTTCGACGTCCACGACCGATACATTGGTCGAGATGCGCGGCAGGACCATGTCGCCGGAGATCATGACCCCGAGCGACGCGCTGTGCAGGCTGATGTGCTCGGGCGCGTGACCGTAACCGACGAGGCAGCGCCAGTCGTGATCGCCGATGCGCACCGTCAGGCCGTCCATGAGGCGGCGGTATGCGGGCGGGACCGCGGGGACCATGCTCGGGTAATAACTCGCGCGACCGCGGATCTTGTCCAGCGCGTCGGGGTCGCTCAGGCCGTGGCTGCCGAAGAACGCCGCGGCGGCCTCGCCGCCCATGCCCACCGTCGACGAGGACGCCAGGCGCGCGAGCTGGTAGTCGGTGGCGCTGATCCAGAGCCGGCACGACCAACGCTCGGTCAGCCAGTGCGCCAGGCCCATGTGATCGGGATGGAAGTGCGTGACGATGACCCGCAGCACCGGCAGCCCGTCCAGGCGCTCGGCGAACACGCGCTCCCAGTTGGCCTTCGTGGCGTCGCTGTGGATGCCGCAGTCGACGATGGTCCAACCCTCGCGGCCGTCCTGGACGTCGCGCAGCAGCCAGAGGTTGATGTGATCCAGCGCGAAGGGCAACCCCATCCGCACCCACCGCACGCCGGGCAGCAGGTCCAGCGCCTCGCCGGGTCCTGGCAGCGTGTCGCCCAGGGGGTAGGTGAGTTCGGATTCGCGGGGATTGGCCATGGCTATAGACTTACGTTTACGTCAACGTCATTTGCCAGTGTAGCCATGAGCACCGAACCCCGCCCGACCCCGGCCGACGAGCTGTCCGAGGAGTCGCTGCCCGAAGCTGGCGACGACGCGGGACCGCTGTTCACCATCACCGAGCTGGCTGCGGAGTTCGACATCACGCCGCGCGCGATCCGCTTCTACGAGGACATGGGGCTGCTGACGCCGGCGCGCGCCGGCCGCAATCGCGTCTACACGCAGCGCGACCGCACGCGGCTGAAGCTGACCCTCCGCGGCAAGCGCCTGGGCCTGGCGCTGCAGGAGATCAAGCAGCTGGTGGACATGTACGACAGCCATTCGGACACGGTGCCGCAGCTGCGCGCCTTCCTGGGCGTGCTGGAGCAGCACCGCCGCCAGTTGCGCCAGCAGCTGAGCGACATCGAGGTGACGCTGGCCGAGATCGCCCAGCACGAGGAGCGCTGCCACGCGCTGCTGGCCGAGGCCGGTCAGTGAAGGGCCTGCACCTGACGGCCGACCTGGCCGGCTGCGCGCGACACGCGCTGCTGACCGACGGCGACGCGCTGGCGCGGCTGGCCCGCGGCGCGGCGCGCGGCGCGGGGCTGTCGGTCGTCGGGGAACACTGGCATCGATTCCCGGACGCGGCCGACGGCCAGCCCGGCGGCATCACCGGCATGCTGCTGCTGGCCGAGTCGCATGTGGCGCTGCACACCTGGCCGGAACTCGGCGCGGTGACGCTCGATGTCTACGTCTGCAACTACGGGGGCGACAACTCCGGCAAGGCGCGCGCGTTGATGGACGCGCTGGTGGCGGCGTTCGAGCCGGCCTCGGCCGCGCATCAGGCGCTGCATCGCGGCATGGATCACGGCGGGGATCGCGGCATGGCGGGTGGCCGGGATCGCGCCGGTACCGCCGGCGCCGAGGCCGCGTAGACTCTCGCCCCGGGCGCTGAACGCCCGCGAATAACAGGCCGCCGAGGCCGACCAGGGCGCAGAGGGAGTATCGGGAGTGATCGACGACAAGACCGCACGGGCATTCGCGCCGACATCGCCGCCGTCCGTGCCGCCGTCGCTGGACGAGGACGCACCGGAGGCGATGCGGCCCCGCGCGCGCGTGAAACCGATCGACCGGCCGTGGATGGCCGGGGGCGGTCCGATGGCCACCGGGCTGCTGGCCAAGGCGCATGAGCAGCGCCTGGTCTTCACCGGCACCGGCGCCGAGTACTTCCGCCTCTGGATCGTCAACACGCTGCTGACGCTGGCCACGCTGGGGGTCTATTCCGCCTGGGCCAAGCGCCGCAAGGCACGCTGGTTCGCGCGCCACACGCTGCTGGCCGGCGAGCCCTTCGACTTCCACGGCGATCCGCGCCGCATCCTCGTCGGGCGTGTGCTCGCGCTGACGCTGCTCATCTGCTACGGCCATGCCTTCGAGTGGTCCAAGGCCGCGGGCTTCACGATGCTGGCGGTGCTCTACGGCCTGGGGCCGATGCTCTTCGCCGGCGCGCAGCGTTTCAAGCTCGGCAACACGAGTTGGCGCGGCGTGCGATTCGGCTTCCAGGCCAGTGCGCCGGTCGTGTACGCGTCCTGCCTGCCGCTGCTGGTGGCGTGGACGGTCGCGTCCATCGGCGCCAGCATGGGCCTGAACCGCTACGTGATCGGGCTGGTGGCGCTGGGCGTCAGCCTGCTGTTCCCGCTGGCACATGGCTGGCTCAAGCGCTTCCAGCATCGCCACGCGCGCTACGGGGAACGCGCCTTCAGCTTCGACCTGCCGGTGCGCGAGTTCTACGGCCTGTACCTCGCGCTGGTGGGCCTGATGTTCCTGGCGGGAATGGCGGCCTTCGTCGTCTCGGCGCTGGTGGTGTGGGGCGTGCAGTCCGTCGGCGGTCCGGCGATGACCGGCGTGCGGCTGCTGTCCTCGCTCGTGACGATGGGCGTGGTGTGGGTGATCGGCTGGCCGGTCTACATCGCCCGGCTGCAGAAGCTCATCTGGAACAACACGCGCCTGGAAGGCGGGATCGAGTTCCGGTACGACCTGCCCGCGATGAAGCTCTTCGGCACGCTGGCCGTGCACGGCCTGCTGACCGTGCTGACGCTGGGCCTGTACTGGCCCTTCCTGGCCGTGCGGCTGGCGCGGCTGCGCGTGGCGGGCATGACGGTGCTGTCCGACGAGAACGTGGGCACGATGCGCGTGCGCGCGGCCTCGACCGGCCGGCGGGGAGCCGCCGGCGACGGCGTGGCGGATGCCTTCGGGCTGGACATCGGCTGGTGAGCGGAGCACCCGGAATGACATCGCAGACCCACACCGGCCTGGGCCGTTGGTACGAGGGCACGGACACCCTGGCGCAGGACGTGCGCGTGCGCCTGACCCGCAACAGCATCGAATTCATGCCCTGGCCGCCGCGGCCGCAGGCGTCGACCTCGGCGCCGCCGTCCGAAGCGGAACTGGCCGCGTCGCAGCCCTCGCTGCCCGGTCTGCGCCGTTACGCGCGGCGCGGCCTGGAGGTCGGCGAATGGTGGCGAGGCAGCCCGACCCCGGTGGGATTGCCCGACGGCGGCACGCTGTGGCTGCCCGAGGACAGCACGATGGGCCGCGAGCTCGGCGGCCAGGCGCTGACCACGCAGTTGAGCGCGCACTGGGCCTGGGTCGTGTGCTGCGTGGTGCTGCTGGTGTCGCTGGTGGCGTGGTTCGACCGCCAGGGCGCGGGCCTGCTGGCCAGCGCCGCGCTGCCGCTGGTGCCCCAGCGCATCGACCAGGCGCTGGGTCAGCAGGTCGAGGCGCAACTCAATCGCGAGTTCCTGCGTCCGTCCCGGCTGCCCCAATGGCGCCAGGAACGCTTGCAGGATCGCTTCGATGAACTCGCCGATCGGTCCTTCCCCGGCGTCACGCTGGAACTGCGCTTCGCGCGGCTCAAGGACCGGGCGGGCTTCAACGCGATGGCGCTGCCCAACGGCACGATCGTCGTGCTCGACGGCATGGCCGAGGCGCTGAGCGACGACGAGCTGATCGCGGTGCTCGGCCACGAGGCCGGACATGTGAAGCATCGCCACTCGATGCGCCACCTGGTGCAGGCCGCGGGCCTGGTGACGGTGGCCGGCGCGGTGCTGGGTGACTTCTCCACCGTGGCGGCGGGCACGTTGGCGTCGGTGCAGACGCTGCGCTACAGCCGCGACGCCGAGCGCCAGTCCGACGCCGAAGCGCAACGCGTGATCCTGCGCGAGCACCTCCCCAACGAGACGCTCGTGGGCGCCTGGATCAAGCTGCGTGAGCAGATGCGCGCCACCGGCCAGGCGGACAGTGGGCCCGGGTGGTTGTCGACGCATCCACCGATCGTCGAGCGCATCGAGACCGCGCGACGCGCAGCCCAGGAGGCCGAGCCCGCGCGCTGATCCGGCGCGCCGGGCGTCATTTCGCGTTGGTCGTCGTCGGCGCTTCCTGCCCCTTGGCCACGGCGGACTCCGCCGGTTGGGACGCCGGCTTGAACTGGCCCATCACGTCGCGCTTGCCGCGCTCCAGGTAGGGCACGGGCTGGTCCATCCATTCGGGACGCGGGCTGCCGAGCAGGTAATGGTCGAAGAACTCGGCCATGTGCACGGTGTAGTGCTTCATGTTGTCGCGCTCCCGCAGGCCGTGCTTCTCGCCGTTGTAGTTGAACCAGTAGGCTTCCTTGCCCAGGCGGCGCAGCGCGGTGAAGAACTCGATGCCCTGGTACCAGGGCACCGCGTCGTCCTCGTCGTTGTGGATGGTCAGGTAGGGCGTGGTGACCTTGTCGACGCGGAAGATCGGCGAGTTCTCAAGGTACAGGTCGGGCCGTTCCCACGGCGTGGCGCCGATGCGGCTCTGGCCGTGCTCGTACTGGAACGCGCGGCTGATGCCCGCGCCCCAGCGGATGCCGCCGTAGCCGCTGACCATGTTGGCCATCGACGCGCCGGCCTCCGCCGCGCGGAACTGGTTGGTGTGCGTGATCAGGTAGTTGATCTGGTACGCGCCCCAGCTGTGGCCCTGGATGCCGACGCGCCTCGGATCGACGAAACCCTTGGCGATCTGCTGGCGGATCGCCGGCAGCACCGTGTTCATCGCGCTCTTGCCGGGGTGGCCGGTGGTGTAGACGATGTCGGGCCGCAGCACGAGGTAGCCGTTGGAGACGTAGCGCGTGACGTTGATGTTCTGGCTCGGCGCGGGCGGGACGTAGCGGAACCGGTTGTCCGTCATCTTCTCGTAGATGTAGACCATCATCGGGTACTGCTTCCTCGGATCGAAGCCCGCCGGCTTGGCCAGCAGCGCGCGCAACTTCTTCCCGTCCGCGGTCGTGTATTCGATCAGCTCCTGCGTGCCCCAGGCGTATTTCGCCTGCTGCGGATTGGCCTCGCTCAGACGCTGAGGCTGCTGGAACGCCAGCGTCGAGGTCCACAGGTCGGGGAACTCGGTGAAGGTCTGCTGCGTGAAGACGATGCGGTCCGCGTCCTTGGCCTTGATCAGGCCGCCGATCATCTTGTCGTCCTGGATCAGCGTGCGCGGCGCGCCGCCGGCCGTGTCGACGCGGTAGTAGCCGCTGGCGCGCGTGATGTCGTGCGTGCCGGTCAGCGTGAGCGTGTCGGCGGGCAGCGGCTTCTTGTCGGCGTCCTCGGGATCGAGCGGCACCACGCGCAGCTGCAGCTGCTGCTTGCGGCCCCAGCCCTGCGTCAGGTTGCGCGACTGCCCGGTCGCGGGCTGCACGGCCCAGAGGTCGAACTTGTCGTAGACCACGACGCTGTCGTCATCGGTGGTCCAGCCCGCGCTGCCGTAGGGCGAGGGCAGGTCGGGGACGTCGCGGTCGTCGTTGTCGAAGCGGGACTTGATCCTGCCGGTGAGGTCCAGGGCCTGGGCGGTGTCAGTGCGCCAGGCCATCCAGCGCGCGGCCGGCGCGTCGAAGCCCAGCACGTAGCGGCCCGTGGGCGACAGCGTCGGCGCGTGGCGCAGCTTGCGCGCGAGCGGCCTGGCCGCGCCGGTGTTCAGGTCCACCGCGTAGGCGTCCATGTAAGGCCCTTCCCACGACATCAGCGGGCGGTAGGGCAGGTCGCTCAGACCCAGCGCGATGCCGGCGTTCTCGTTGACCTGCACGGTGGGCAGGTCCTTGTTGCCGAGCTGCACGAAACGCGCGGTGTCGACGTCGGTGCCGAGATGGACGACGGCGCGGTAGCTGCGCGCGCGATCACGCTCGGCCTTGGCCTTCTGCGCGGACTGCAGCTCGGGATCCTTCCAATGCCAGAGGTCGACCTTCATCGGCTCGGGCGCGTCCTTGGGCTCGGGCGCGGGCAGTTCGGCCGTGCCCAGGAAGAGCCGCTGCCCGTCCTTGCTGAACGCGAGCGGCGCGTGCTCGCTCGGCGTCCAGCCCGCGGGCATGCCCGGCGTCGTCGCGCTGACCAGCACCGCCGCGCGTTCCTGGCCGGCTTGCCACAGGAAGAGCTTGAACGGCGTCGGATCGGGCTTGTCGGACTTCTCGTCCTTGGCGTCGGCCTTCTCTGCCTTTTTCGCCTTCTCCGCAGCCCGGGTCTCCGCGACGTGATCGCGGTTGGACACGAAGACCAGGCGGCGGCCGGCTTCGTCGAAGCGCAGTTGCTTGTAGCTGCCCGCGCCGGCGATCACCGCGCGCACCTGCGTGGGCGCCGAGGGGTCAATGACATAGACGCCCTCGCGAGCGGTCTCGTCGATCACCGGCTTCGCCTCAGGCTCGGAGGCTGCTGAAGCCGGAGCCGGCGGCGCGGCGGGCTTGGCCGCGTCCTTCTTGGCGGGCTCCTTGACGGAGACGACGTAGGCCAGCAGCGTGCCGCTGTTGTTCCAGGCGAAATCGCCCGCGTCCTTGAAGGTGTTGCGCTGACGGGCCTGGACATCGATCAGCAGCAGGTCGTTGCCCGGCGTCTTCTTCGCGGAGGGGGCGCCGCCCTCGGGAGGCGCTTCCTGATCGCGCGATTCATCATTGGGATCATCCTGTTCATCGGCCTTCGCGGCGGCCTTCGCGTCCTTGCCGCCGTCCTTCTTCACGGGCGCCTCCAACAGCATCGCCAGATGCTGGCTGCCGTCCTTGGCCCAGGCGAAACGCTTCACGCGCTCGACGCTCTCGACCTGGCCCGTGGCCAGGTCCATCCAGGCGGCGCCCGCCTTGGGCGCGTCGTCGCCCTTCTTCTTGTCCTTCTTCGCCTTGTCGAGTTCCGAGCGCGTGGGCGCGACGGCGAAGGCCAGGAAGCGGCCGTCGGCGCTGAAGCTCGGGGTCGTGCCGCGCGGGGCGCGGTACTCGCGGCCGTCGGCGACGCGGCGCACGACCAGCTCCCCATCGGCTTCCTGCGCCACCAGCGCATAGGCGATCCACTGGCCATCGCGGCTCAGCTGCGTGTGCTGGATGCTGCGCCAGGTGGCGTAGACGTCGTGCGTGATCGGCGCCAGCGCGGTGGCGGGCGGCGAGAGCGCGGACGCGGCGGCTGCCACCGGTGTCGTCGATTGCGGCGGCGTGGCCGCGGCCAGCGGAGCCAGCGGCAGCAGGGCCAGGGACAGTGCGGGAAGGGAGAGGGAGAACGGCCGGAGGGACATGGGACGGATCAGGAAGTCGAGGGGGAGACGGTCAGCGTGCTCACGAGCCAGGCCTGCAGGGCCTGGATCTCGTCCATGCTGACCTCGTGGGCCATCGGGTACTCGTGCCAGTCGACGCGGTAGCCCAGTCGGCGCAGCTCGGTCAGCGAGGCGGTGGCGCGCGCCGGCACGACGACGCCGTCGTTCAGGCCATGCGCCAGGAAGATCGGCGTGTCGGCATTGGCGGCGTGGCGTTCGGTCTCGGTCGTATCGAGCAGCGGCAGATAGCCGGAGAGGCCGACCAGCCCGGCCAGCCGCTTCGGATACCGCAACCCGGTCATCAGCGTCATCGCGCACCCCTGCGAGAACCCCATCAGCACGACGCGCTCGGGCGGGATGCCGAACTCGCGTTCCTCGCGGGCGATCAGTTCCTCGATGAGCGTCTGCGACACGCGCAGGCCGTTGGCGTCCTCACGCTGGCTGAGGTCGCCATGGCGGATGTCGTACCAGGCGCGCATGCGCATGCCGCCGTTGATGGTCACCGGGATCTCCGGCGCGCTGGGCAGCACCACGCGCAGGCCGCCATGCGCCAGCACCGGGGAGAGGTCCAGCGCCTGCACGACCGGCACGAAGTCGTTGCCGTCCGCGCCCAGGCCGTGCAGCACCAGCAGGCTGAAGCGGGGCGGGGTGGGCGTCTGCAGTTCGATGGTTTCGAGGTTCATGGGCGGGAATGCTAGTCCGCGACGCGCCGCCGGCACTGGGTGAAAACGCCCTGTCGCGCGTCATCCGCTCCGCATCGCGCCCACATGCAGCCGGTCGCACGCGGCTCGCCCGGGGCACGGGGGCTGCGTAGTCTTCACCCCATCGCATCCCCGGATGCGCGACTTTCAGCAAAGGAGCCCCCCATGTCCGACAGCGAAGAACTCAGCCGCCTGGCCGATCTGCATCAACGCGGCATCCTCAGCGATGAGGAGTTCGCCAAGGCCAAGGAGCGCGTGTTGAACGCGCAATCGCGGACCTCGTCCTCGACCTCGTATGCCTATGCGTCCGGCCACAACCACGGCCATGGCCACGGCTACACGCCGGGCGGCGCGCCGGCGGTGAACGCGATCAACGGCTTCCGCCGCAGCCGCGACGATCGCTGGATCGGCGGCGTGTGCGGCGGGCTGGGCCGGCTGAGCGGCCTGGCGCCGTGGTTCTGGCGCATCGTGTTCGTGGCGCTCACGACCTGCGCAGGCGGCGGGGTGCTGCTTTACCTGCTGCTGTGGATCTTCGTGCCGATGGAGGATTGAATCCCTGTCTCGGTCGTCTAGCGGCGACCGCTCAACACATACGCGGAGGCGAGCCAGCGGCGCTCGACCTCCGCGTTGTTCATTCGGTCGGCCAGAAGTCGCCAGGGGCAATCCAGGTTGTCCATGCGCACGATGGAATGCATCGCCGCGCCCAGCACGAAGGCGTTGCTCATCGGCAGCCACGGCGGCGCCCACACCAGCCCTGCGGCCACGATGCGCGCGCCGGGCTTGAGCATCGCGATCGCCCGCGTCAGGCCGACTTCGTCCTGCAGCACGTCGTGCGTGAAGAAGAACAGCGCGGCATCGGCGCGACGCGAGCCCAGCGCCGATTCGTAGGGCGCGTCCTCGGCGGCGGCGGGCAGGAAGTCGATCGGGGTGTCCAGATGCTCGGTGCGCGCGCGCTGGCGGGCCTGGCGCATCATCGTCTCGCAGGGCTCCACCGCGACGATGCGACCGGTTCGGCCCACCGCGCGGCTCAGGCCGGGCAGGCTCAATCCTGTCCCCGCCCCGATGTCCAGCACGGTCTGGCCGGGTTGCAGATCGAGCGCCGCGATCGCCTCGCGGCGCAGCGGCGCCACGGGCATCAGCTCATAGTCGTAGACCGGGGCGCGGCGCGCGTATAGCGCGTTCAAGGCGTGCCGAGCCGATCCTGGATCGTGCGTGTTCATGGGCTCCCTTTGCTGGCGAGCCAGCTTCGCGTGTGGTCGCGCGCCCTGTCAAGCAAGAAAAACGGGCCGTCACGGCGCCGTCATGCCGCACCGAAACAATCGCGCCCATGTGCGTCGATCCCCCTCATGCCTCCCTGCCCGCCACGTTCTCAGGAACGCTCAGCGCGGCCTTCCTCGCCGCGACCCTGGCGATCCTCCTGCCGCTGAGCCCGGCGACCGCCGCCGAGGCGGCCGTCCCCGCGCCCCCGCTGGAGCTCAAGTTCTCCCAGTTCTTCGAGTCGCCGATCGGCCCCGCCGGCCTGGCGTTGTCGGACACGCTGCGCGCGGCCGACGGCCGTTCGGTGCGCCTGGTCGGCTACATGGTGGCGCAGGAGCAGGCCCGGCCCGGCCGCTTCTGGCTGACCCCGCGCCCCGTGCGCATGAGCGAGCACGCCGACGGCGAGGCCGATGACCTGCCCGCGGGCACCGTGACGGTGCTGCTGGATGCCGCGCAGCGCGATCGCCTGGTCGCGCACCGCAACGGGCTGGTGAGCCTGACCGGCACGCTGTCGCTGGGCCGCGTCGAGGACGAGACCGGGCGTGTGTCCTGGATCCGCCTGCAGCTGCCGGCCGACGCGCTCTCCGATTCCCCCGAGTTGACCTCCTCCCGATGAAACCTCTGATCGCTTCTCTCGCCGGCGCCACCGCGCTGCTGGCCCTCAGCCCGGCGGCCCAGGCCGCGCCAACCGTGACCCGGCTCACGCCGCCCAGCGAGCTGTTCTCCAGCGGCCAGCCCGAACCTGTCATCGCGCGCTTCCTGCCTGGTCAGCGTTTCGACCTGCAGGCCACGATCAAGCCTGACGCCGGCCAGCGCATCACCGCGGCGCGTTTCCTCATCGACGGCAAGCCGGTCGACGCGACCGTGGCGCTGCGCGACTGCGTCACGGGCTGCGTCAAGGGCGTGAGCGCCGAGACCGCGATCGCCACGGTGCGCGCGGTGAGCCTGGAGAAGGCCGGCCGTCATGTGTTCAGCGTCGAGGCCATGCAGGCGGATGGACAGAAGGTGTCCGCCAGCGGCAACTTCGATGTCGTGCCCTTCACCGCGGCGATGGGCCCGAAGGTCAAGAACGTGATCATCCTGGTGGGCGACGGCATGGGCGCGGCTCAGCGCACCGCGGCGCGCATCGTCAAGGGCGGCTACGCGCAGGGCAAGGCGATCTCGCCGCTGGCGATGGACACCTTCCCCGCGACCGGCCTGGTGAAGACGGCCTCGCTGAATTCGGTGGTGACGGACTCGTCGCCGGGCATGACGTCCTATGTCTCGGGCAACAAGAACAACAACAATGAGGAAGGCGTCTTCCCCGACGACACCGTCGAGCCCTTCGACAACCCGCGCATTGAATACCTGTCGGAATATCTGCACCGCACGCAGGGCAAGGCGCTGGGCATCGTGACCACGGCGGATGTGTTCGATGCGACGCCCGCGGGCAACGCGGTGCACACCAGCAACCGCGGCGCGGGCACCGGCATCGTCGACCAGTTCTTCGATGACCGCTCGCGCACCGGGCTGACGGTGCTGCTGGGCGGCGGCCGCAAGTGGTTCCTGCCGGCGGGCACGCCGGGCTCGGAGCGCGCGGACGCCAACGACTACGCCTTCAGCGCGACCGATCCGCACACCGCGGAGATCGTCAAGCGCTGGGGCGCCGCGCCGGGCGCGAAGGACAAGGGCCGCGACCTGATCAAGGAATTCCAGGACGCCGGTTATCGCTACGCGCCGACCCGGACCGAGCTGGACGCGGCGACCGCCGGCGCCGATGCGGACAAGCTGCTGGGCCTGTTCGCGTTCTCCAACATGAACGTGGCGCTGGACAAGATCGACGGCCGTCGCGGGAAGAAGCAGGGCCTGGCCGGTGGCAGCGTGGTCGATGACTACGGCTTCCCGGATCAGCCGATGCTCGACGAGATGGCCAAGGCGGCGATCGCGACGCTGAAGAAGCAGTCCAAGGGCTTCGTGCTGATGATCGAGGGCGCCTCGATCGACAAGCAGGCGCACAACATGGACAGCGAGCGCTGGATGCTGGACACGATCGAGTTCGATCGGGCAGTGCAGGTCGCGCAGGATTTCGCGCGCGAGAACGGCGACACGCTGGTGATCGTGACCGCGGACCACGAGTGCTCGGGCGCGGCGCTGATCGGCGGCTCGATGCTGACGGATCAGGCACTGCTGGACGCGGCGGCCAAGAAGGGCGCGGCCAACCTGCGCGACAAGGTCGTCGGCGTGTACGAGAAGGCAGGCTTCCCGCGTTATCGACTCGCCGCTGACGGTTATCCGCAGGCGACCGACATCGACTATCGCCTGCTGGTGGGATACGGCGCGAACGCGGACCGCTATGAGGACTGGCGCACGAACCAGACGCCGCTGCGCGACTCGCAGCAGCCGATGGTCAAGGGCGAGCCGTTGAAGTGGTATCCGGCGAATGCCGCGGAGCGCGACGACGCGCAAGGCGAGTTCCTGGTGACGGGTCAGGTGCCGGGCGAGCAGGCGGTGCACACGGCGACGGACATTCCGCTGTCGGCGTTCGGGCCGGGCGCGCTGGCGTTCACCGGCGTGATCGACAACACGGATGTGTTCTTCAAGCTGGCGCAAGCCGCGGTGAAGGGCCCGGTCGCTCCGGCCGACGCGTCGGGTGCGAAGCGGCCGGCGAGGATGGTCAGGAAATAAGCGCTATCGACGCAGCCAGCCTCACGCCAGCAACCCAACCAGTCGCCCCAATGCTTCCTCGATGACTTCTGCCGGGGCCCGCTCGATTCGCTTGGCTTGCCGGGCGGACAGGTCCATGGTCCGCATCTTGTTGATAAGCACAGCGCCCTGTGTCTTGCAGCCGGATCCCGACAGATTCACCGCGAACCCCGCGTGGCGAGCAAAGTCTCCGCCCTGCGTGATGGGCGCGACGAGGGTGTCCCCAAGTTGGTTGAACGCCTTAGGGGTCAGCACCAATGCCGGACGCTTGCCGCGTGGCTCGCGACCGGACACAGGGTCGAAGGTGACGACGATGATGTCACCTCGCTCGAAGGCCTGCTTCACCAGACCTCCCCGCCTTCGGGCTTGAGGTCGTCCCAGGCTGCCATGTCGGTTGGGGGCGGTGCGGAGGGATCGCACTGAGCAATCATCTCCGCGAGCGTGTACTTCCGCTTCGGCGTGAGGACGATGCGGCGATCCGCCGTCGTTTCCAGCGTCAACGTGTGCCCGATGGCCAAGCCGAGATCCCGCAGGACGGCGGGGGGAACGATCAATGCCGTGCTGTTTCCCATTTTCTTCAACACCACTTCCATGATCGATTGCCTCCGGCTGCATGCAGGAACTGCATCTTAGGAGCCCAATCGGTCGAAGTAAAACAAAGTTGAACATCCGATGCGACGCCGAGCGTCCCAAGGGAGCAGGCGATCAGGAGGCAGAGCCGCCCGGCGTGCATCGAATGAGCCCTGATCTTCGGGAACACCGGTGCGCCTGGGAATCGCGAGAAAGAAGGAGTCGGCGGGGGATGCCAGTTCCCTCCTCGGAAGGACGGCTCATCCCAACCGCCCCGCCGTCACCATCTCCTCCGCCGCCCGCACCAGGCACATCGCGGACGCGCCTGCCGCGAGGCCGGCCCGCCATTGGCGGTCCTCCAGCACGCCGCCGATGCCCACCACCGGCGTTCCCGCCATGCGCGACCACCAGCGCAACTGCGCCAGTCCCTGCGGCAACCACGGCATGTCCTTGGTCGTCGTCGACCACAGCGGCCCGCAGGCGATGTAGTCCGGCGCCAGTCCCCGCGCCCGGCACAGCTCCCACAGGCTGTGGCTGGACACCCCCAGCCGGACCCCGTGCCGCGCGCGGCGCTGCTGCAGCTCCTCCCGGTCCGCCGACCCGAGCCCCGCCCAGTCCTCCTGACCCAGGTGCAGCGCGCGGGCCCCTTCATCGATGGCCAGCCGCCAGTGGTCATTGATCCACAGCGTCGTCGACCGTCCGGCCATGTCGCGCACCGCCTCGCGGATCGCTGCCCGCAACGCGTCCTCGTCTCGATCAGCCGACGCCTTGACGCGCAGCTGCACATGCGCGAAATGACCGCTCAGCGCCATCGCCGCCACGCGCTCGGCGCACTCGGTGATCGCGTAGAGCCCCGTGGCGAAGGGCATCGGGCGGCGCCATCCCGGCCAAAGGACCTCGCGCCAGCGCGACACGGTCGTCGCGTCCGGCGTGGTCTCGTCGTCGAAGCCCATCACCGGCATCGCACGCGGGTCCTCGACGAAACGCCGGTCGGGCCGCAACGGCCCCGCCCCGGCGCCGGCCGGATGGCCGTCACGCAGCGCCGACCAGGTCAGCATCTTGGCCAGCACGACCGCGTCCGGCACCGCGAAGCCGCGCGCCAGCGCGCTCGCGGCCGCGGTCGCGAAGGTGCATCCGCTGCCGTGATGCGGCGGCGGTCGACCGGCGGCGCCCGCCAGGCGTGGCAACGCGATCCAGCCGGTGGCCAGCGGGCTGTCGAGCCAGTCCATCGCCAGGCCGTCGCGCTGCGAGGCGTCGTCGCCGCCGGTGATGCACACCGCCTGCGCGCCCAGCCCGCGCAACATCGCGGCGAGCTCCGGCACCGGCAACTGCCCCGGCGCCACGCCCAGCAGACGCTCCGCTTCTCGGCGGTTCGGCGTGATCAGCGCCGCCCGCGGCAGCAGCTGATGCCGATAGGCGCCCAGCAGGGCGTCGTCGCAGAAGGCCGCGCCGCCCGCGCTCGCGCCCAGCACCGGATCGACGACCAGCAGGGCGTCGCCGAGCTGCGCCAGCAGCGTGTCCGCCGTCGCGGCGCTGGCCAGCAGGCCGGTCTTGACGACGCGCGCCGGCAGGTCCTGACGCAGCGCGCTCAGCTGCGCGCGCACCTGCGCCGTCGGCACCGGGAACACGCCCGTCACCCCCAGCGAGTGCTGCGCCGTCACCGCCGCGACCACCGGGCACAGGTGCACGCCCATCGCGGCGGCGGCGCGCGTGTCCGCGCTCAGGCCGGCGCCGCCGCCGCTGTCCGTGCCGGCGACGCTCCAGACCACGGGCGGCGCGGGATCCTCGGTCCATGGGGTCAGCACGGCGAGGTCGGGATCGACCGCCGACGCCCACGGCGAGGGCAGGCTCGGGTGCGGCACCAGCGGCGAGGGCAGTCCCGCCGTTGGCGGCTCGCGCCGATCGATGCTGCCCATCTCACGCGCGCTCACCTCCCGCGCGCTCATGCGTCCCCCAGCACGAACGCGTGGCCGCCGACCGGCGTGCTCGCCACCGCGAATGCCTGCGGCGCCATCAACCCGGCACGCCAGGCCTGCCGCCCCGCGCTCACCGCGTCGCGGAAGGCCGCCGCCATCGCCACCGGGTCGCCGGCCTGCGCGACCGCGCTGTTGAGCAGCACCGCGTCGAATCCCAGCTCCAGCGCACGTGCCGCCTGCGAGGGTGCCCCGAGGCCGGCGTCGATCACCAGCACCGTGTCGGGCAAGCGCTCGCGCAGCGTGCGCAGCCCATGCAGGTTGAGCAGTCCCTGGCCCGAGCCGATCGGCGCGCCCCAGGGCATCAGCAGCGGACAGCCCGCGTCGAGCAGGCGCCGGCCCAGGATCAGGTCCTCGGTGCAATACGGGAAGACGACGAAGCCCTCGCGCGCGAGCTCGGTCGCCGCGGCCACCAGCTCGAACGGGTCGGGCTGCAGCGTGTGGTCATCGCCGATGACCTCGAGCTTGATCCACGCCGTGCCGTAGAGCTCGCGCGCCATGTGGGCGAGCTGCACCGCCTCGCGCGCGCTGCGGCATCCGGCGGTGTTGGGCAGCAGCCGCGCGCCCTGCGCGTGGCCGATGGCCAGCGCCTGCGCCAGCGCGCCGTTGTCGCCGGCCTGCAGCGTGCGCTTGAGGCCCACGGTGATCACCTGCGTGGCGGAGGCCCGGATCGCCTCGCCCAGCGCCACGGGGCTGGGATAACCGGCGGTGCCCAGGAACAGGCGGCTGTCGAGCGCGACGCCGTCGATGAGCAGCGGATCGGGAATGGCGTTCATGTCAGCCTCCGACGATCGGTTGGAAGAACAGCACGACGTCGCCATCGCGCAGCGCGGTGGCGGCACGCGCGTCGCGCGGCACGAAGCGGCCATTCAGCGCGGTGGCCACGGCGACGGGCTCGCGGTGCTCGGCATCGAGCAACTGCGCCAGCGTCGCGCCCGCGGGCAGCGACACGGTGCGCTCATCCAGCCGCACGGTGATCGAGGGCAGGGGATTCATGGGAAGTTCTCCTCGGGAATGGAGACGGTCTGGCCGGGCGTGCCGGCCAAGTCGGCCAAGTCGGCCAGGCCGGTGTCCGCGAGCAATCGCTCGACGAGCGCCGGCGCCAGCAGCCAGCCATGGCGGTACAGGCCGTTGAGCCGCAGCAGGCCAGGCTCGTGATGGGTGAACGGAAGGTTGTCCGGCAGCGCGGGGCGCAGGTGGCGGTCCAGCCTCAGGATGCGGGCCTCCGACAACGCGGGCAGCACGCTCTGCGCCGCGGCCATCAGCTCGACGGCCGAGCGCAGCGACATCGGACTGCGATCCTCGCTCTCGATCTCGCTGGCGCCCACGACGATCTCCTCGTCCGTGCGCGGCACGAGATAGACGCGATGACGCGGATGCAGCAGGCGTACCGGGCGGCGCAGACCGTGACGCGGCAGCGAGAGCGTGACGATCTCGCCGCGCACGCCGCGCAGCGGCAGCGGCGGACGCGCGCCCAGACCGCGCGTGTCGACGGCCCAGTCGCCGCGCCACGGCGGCCCCTGCGCGAAATGCAGGGCGCCGGGCAGCACCTGCTCCACCGCGCGGGACCAATGCCAGCGCACCGACGCCGCGCCGTCGTGCAACGCGGTCATCGCGGCGATGGGCGAGATCAGGCCTTCGCGCGGCAGCAGCCAGCCGCGCAGGCCCGGCGCGAGCATCGGCTCCAGCGCAGATAGCGCCGAGGCGTCCAGCGGCTGGGCGCCTGGCATGCGCGCGAGCGAGCGCTGCGCCGCGCCCAGGTCCGCGCGATGCGCCAGCAGCAGGCTCCCGTCGACACGCAGCAGCGGGCTGCCGTCGACCTGCGGCGCGGCGCCGGGCAACGCCGCCACGATGCCCGGCCACAACGCCAGCGACCGCCAGCCCAGCGCGGCGATCGCGGGACCGCCCTGTTCCTGCTCGGCGAGCGGGCTCAGCATGCCCGCGGCGCTGAACGCGGCCGCGCCAGACGCGGCGAACGCCGGCCGCGGTCCGGGCGAGGCGTCGAAGACCTCGACGTGATGCCCGGCGCCCGACAGCGTCCACGCAAGCAGCCGGCCGGCCAGGCCGGCACCGGCGATGGCGATCGTGGCCATCGCGCTCAGGCCTGGCGGATCGGGATGTAGAGCTCGCCGCCGCCGGCGAGGAACTCCGCGCTCTTCTCCTTCATCCCCTCGCGGCTCGCCGCGTCGGCCTCCAGCTGCGCGCTGTACTCGCGCACGTCCTGCGTGATCTTCATCGAGCAGAATTTGGGCCCGCACATCGAGCAGAAGTGCGCCACCTTGGCGCTGTCCTTGGGCAGGGTCTCGTCGTGGAACTCGCGCGCCGTCTCCGGATCGAGACCGAGGTTGAACTGGTCCTCCCAGCGGAACTCGAAACGCGCCTTGGACAGCGCGTCGTCGCGCGCGCGCGCCGCCGGATGACCCTTGGCGATGTCGGCCGCGTGCGCGGCGATCTTGTAGGCCATCAGCCCCTGCTTGACGTCGTCCCGATCGGGCAGCCCCAGGTGTTCCTTGGGCGTGACGTAGCAGAGCATCGCGCAGCCGAACCAGCCGATCATGGCCGCGCCGATACCGCTGGTGATGTGGTCGTAACCCGGGGCGATGTCGGTGGTCAGCGGGCCCAGCGTGTAGAACGGCGCCTCGTCGCAATGCTTGAGCTGCTCGGTCATGTTGGCCTGGATCATGTGCATGGGCACGTGACCGGGGCCTTCGATCATGGTCTGCACGTCGTGCTTCCAGGCGATCTTCGTGAGCTCGCCCAACGTGCGCAGCTCCGCGAACTGCGCCTCGTCGTTGGCGTCCGCGAGCGAGCCCGGCCGCAGCCCGTCGCCCAGCGAGAAGCTGACGTCGTACGCCTTCATGATCTCGCAGATCTCCTCGAAGTGCGTGTACAGGAAGTTCTCGCGGTGATGCGCGATGCACCACTTGGCCAGGATCGAACCGCCGCGCGACACGATGCCGGTGCGGCGCTTGACCGTCATCGGCACGAAGGGCAGGCGCACGCCGGCGTGGATGGTGAAGTAGTCGACGCCCTGCTCGGCCTGCTCGATCAGCGTGTCGCGGAAGATCTCCCAGGTCAGGTCCTCGGCCACGCCGTTGACCTTCTCCAGCGCCTGGTAGATCGGCACGGTGCCGATCGGCACCGGGCTGTTGCGCAGGATCCACTCGCGGGTTTCGTGGATGTGCTTGCCGGTGGACAGGTCCATCACCGTGTCGGCGCCCCAGCGGATGGCCCAGACCAGCTTCTCCACTTCTTCCTCGATGCCGGAGGTCACCGCCGAGTTGCCGATGTTGGCGTTGATCTTCACCAGGAAGTTGCGGCCGATGATCATCGGCTCGACTTCCGGGGTGGTTGATGTTGGCCGGGATGATCGCGCGGCCGCGGGCGACTTCCTCGCGCACGAACTCGGGCGTGATGATCCCGGGGATCCGCGCGCCCAGGCCCTGACCGAGCAGGCGCTGCTCGCGCTCGCTGTCGGCGAGGTACTCGTGCATCCACGCGCGGCGGCCTGTTCTCGCGGATGGCGATGTATTCCATCTCCGGCGTGATGATGCCCTGGCGCGCGTAGTGCATCTGCGAGACGTTGGCGCCCGCCTTGGCCCGGCGCGGCGTGCGCGTGAGCGCGGCGCTCTGCGCAGCGCAGGGCGTCCAGGCTGGCATCGGCCTCGCGCAGCCCGTCGTCGAAGAGCTGGATCGGGCAGGCCGGGGAGGATCTCGGTGTCGCCGCGCGCGTCGATCCAGCGCGAACGCACGTCAGGCAGGCCCTTGCGCAGGTCGATGCGGACCTCGGGGTCGGTGTAGGGGCCCGAGGTGTCGTAGACGGCGATGCGCTCGCCGTTGGTCAGCGCGATCTGGCGCAGCGGCACACGCAGCTGCGGATGCAGCACGCCGGGTTCATGCGTCTTGGTCGACGCGGGCAGCGGCGCGCGGCTGGCGGCGAGCCGGGCGTGGAAGTCGTCGGCGGACGGGGTCAGGTCGGTCATCGGGGTCTCCGGTTGGGCGCCGGAGGCTGGACCGATGAGGACGGACGGGCGTTGGGAAAGGGGCCCTTCGGGTCACAGGCCCTGGCGGGCCGGGAAGGTGGAAGGGCGGGCTCTTCTTACGCCGGTACGAACCGGATCAAGTTCAGCGGGTCCACGGCTTCATCGCCATGTCTCAGCCCGTGCGACCCGACACGCCTTGCGCGTCGAGCCGCTCAGGGCACCCCGGAGCAGGCGCGCAGTATAGGCCCGGGTTCGCGGCGGTCGAAAGGCGTACCGACGAGCAGCAGGAACCTGGATCCCGATGCGGGGACTGATCCCGCTTCGTTGCCATCCTGATCGGAGTTCATATGCCGTTGTCGCCCTCGGCCGCCACCGAATCTGCCCGCCCGTTCGCCGACGAGGCCGGCGGTGACACGGAAGAAGCGCCGCTCAAGCCGCTCGCCTACAACGTGTTCCTGTCCCTCGACCACGCGGAACGTCCCGAGGTGGAGCATCGGCTGCTCCGGGCCGTCCAATGGACCAGCAATCTGTGCGGACTGAACGGCCTGGAATCGAAGCACGCGCTGCTGACATTCGTGGAGCGTTTCCTCGACCAGCCGGCGACCGGAGGCCAGGACGACACCGTCGGACGTCTGTACTGCTATGGGCTGCCTGCGCTCGAGGAACTGTGTGAGCGCCTGGATTCCCGAACGGTTGCATGGCCAGAATGCCTGCGACTGCTGCAGATGTTCGTCGGGAAGCTCAAGGACCACCCGGATCCTTCGTCCCTGCTGTTGCACGTCGCTCGGCAGCACGCCCTGGAGCCTGGGCTGACCGTGCCGGAGCACACGCGCCTGGAGCATGCCGCGCGCCAGGTGGTCGACACGGCGGTGAAGGCCCAGGCCGCGATGGTGTTCGAGGGCACCGGCATGTCCCTGCAGCAGCGCGCATGGGAAGGCGCCGCGACACGGACCCTGTGCGACACGCTGGGATTGACGACGGCCGAGTCGTCGCGGGACATGGAAGCGGAGTCCTCGGGCTGTGCCAACCTGCTGGACATGTCGACGGACCATCTGCACGGGCTGCTCCTGCGGATCAGGGAGGCGGAATCCCAGGCCCTGGGGCGGCCACGTCCCAAGACCCTCGGCGCGCCGCCGCAGGTGCGGCCGCGCGCGCTGGCGGCAACGCCGAAGCCTCCGGCGGCCACGTCGGTACCGGTCGCGCGTCAGGGTCAGGTCGAGCCGCCGCGCACCGCCCGGGCCGCGCCCGAGGCGGCGCCGGAAAGAGCGGCCATGAATCAGGCCGTGGGGGCCGGCGCGGCGCGTTTGTTCGACTGCGCGCGCCGCTGGGGCGTCGAGCCGGGGCCGGGGCTCGACCGGTTCCTCGCACATTTCATTGACCAGCGTCCGGCAGGGGGGATGGAGGATGCCGCAGGCAACCTTCACGCGTTCGGACTGAACGCCTTGCATCGCTTGTGCGACCGGCTGGCGACCTCTTCAGACCTGGACCCGGCCCAGGTCAGGCAGGGGCTCGGGGACCTGTTCGCGAACCTGGAGGCGGACAAGGATCCCTCCGCCACGTTTCTGCATGCCTTGCATCAGCTCGGCCCGGCAAGCCGCTCGGGCGGGGACGAGCAGCACATGCGCCAAGCCACCCGCTCGCATTTCATCAGCGTGCAGATGCGCCTGCGGGCACAGCGGGTCATGGCGGATCGGCCGGCCTGGGAGCGCGAGCAGGTCCAGGGTCTGGCGGCGCATCGCCTGAAGGAGTTGCTGGGCATTGCCCCGCCGCCGGCCGGCCGCGCGGCCGCGTCGGTGGCCGCGGCGGTCCACACCCTCTTCCCGGCGACGGCGCAGAACCTCCACAAGATGCTGGAGGCCCTTCGGGAGCACCTGGCCAAGGTGTCCGGCGCCCCGTTGTCGCTGGCCGTTCAGCCCAGCGACGCGTGAACTTCTCGACGTAACCCCGATGTCCAGGGACATCGCGGGTACTGTTACAGCCCGATTCCGGGGAAACACCGAGTAAGGAGCCACCCGATGACTTCTTACACTGCGGCGCTCATGCCGGGGCGCGAAAACCAACAGCAACATCAGCAGACAAGACCGGCGTTGTCTCCAAAAGAGAGCAACCAGCGCAATCGAGAGAGGGTGGAGTGATGAGCAGCCGTAGTCTCCTGAGCGTCCGGCGCCGTGGCCTGGCGCTGTGCCAGGTCTTGAGCTTGTCCCTGGTCGCAATGGCCGCGCAGGCGCAGACGACGACGTCCGCCGCGCCGGCCGATCCCAAGGCGGCCCCGATGAGCGACGTCGACCGCGCCAAGCGCGATGCCGACAAGGTGTTCCAGTGGATCCGCTTCCACGCCGAGAAGGGCGAGAAGAAGGCGCCCGAGAAGGCCCCCGAGAAGCACGAGGCCAAGGCCGAGCCCAAGCCCGCGCTCAAGCAGGTGTCCGCACCGGCGCCGGCGCCGCGCCGGCCCGAGCTCGATCCCGCCGCGGAGCGCGCGCTGGCCGCGCGCAACGCCGCGCAGGACGCGCCCGTGGTGGCGGCCGCGCCGACGACCTCGCCCGCGCCGATCGGGCAGGCCAGCCCGGGCGTCCAGGGCGGTGTGGGCGCGGGCAGCACGCCCTCGACCATCGCCCCGACCGTGGCGCCGCCCACGACGCAGCCCGCGCCGATGTCCGACACCGTGTCGCCGCAGGCCATGGCCGCGCCCGCGACCCCCACGCCCGCCGGCAAGACGCCGCCGCCCGAGCCCGATGACGACCCCGCGCAGCTGCAGCTGCTGCGCAAGGTCGATCCCGAATACCCGCGCGCGCTGCTGCAGCAGCAGCGTCAGGGCTCGGTGCTGGTGCAGTTCATCGTGCAGCCCGACGGCCGCACCGACGCCGTGCAGGCACTGCGCTCGCCGGACCGCAAGCTCAGCGCCGCGGCCGTCAAGGCCGTCCAGCAATGGAAGTTCGCGCCCATCACCACGGCGCGTCAGGTCAGCGTGGAGATCGGCTTCCAGGTCGATTGAGCGAGCGCGCCGGCGGGGCGTCGCCCCCGCCGCCCCAGGCGCCTCACATCCCGTACATCGCCGCCTGATCGAAGGGCGCGAGCTCCGCGGCCATCGCGTCCAGGAAGAGCCGCGTGCGCAGCGGCATCAGGCGGCGTTGCGGGAAGACCGCCCAGCAGGTCGACGGTTCCGCGCACCACGCGGGCAGCACGCGCACCAGCTCGCCCCGGTCGACGAAGGCCTGCGCGTACTGGTTGCCGACCCAGGTGATGCCCAGGCCCGCGCGCGCCATCTGCAGCAGCATGTCCGGCGCGTTGACCAGCGTGCGGCTCTCCGGCACACCCACCCACTCCTGGCGCTGATCGGCCTGGCCGTCGACGATGCCGAACAGCCGCCACGGCAGCGGCTCGCCCGCCCGGCTCAGGATCATCAGCCCATGCATGCTCAGCAGCCCCTCGGGCAGTTGCGGCTCGCCGTGGCGCTCCAGATAGGCCGGAGACGCGTACAGGCCGCTGCTGAACATCGCCATGCGCCGCGCCGCGAGCTGGCTGTCCGGCGGCAGCTGCCCCATGCGCACCGCGATGTCGA
The DNA here is from genome assembly GCA_039594005.1 of Roseateles sp. Classification (GTDB taxonomy): domain Bacteria; phylum Pseudomonadota; class Gammaproteobacteria; order Burkholderiales; family Burkholderiaceae_C; genus Roseateles. The sequence continues at coordinate 259,222 of JBCNOF010000017.1, read as the reverse complement.
AACCCTCGGCGATCAGGTCCACCCGGCGCGGTGAAAGGTCCAGCTCCAGTTGCACCTCGGGGTAGTCGCCGACGAAGCGGCTGAGCATCGGCGTGAGCATCTGGTGCGCGAAGTCCGCCGGCATGGACACCCGCAGGCGGCCCGTGGGCCGCTGCTGGCGATGCAACGCCAGCGCGAGCGCGCCGTCCACTTCCCCGGCCAGCACTCGAGCATGCTCCAGCACGCCCTGGCCGAATTCGGTCAGCGTCAGCCGCCGCGTGCTGCGTTGGAGCAGCTTCTCGCCCAGGCGCTCTTCCAGCGCGGCGATCCGGCGCGAGACCGTCGATTTCGGCAACTGCAGGCGTTCTGCGGCACGGCTGAAGCTGCCGCTTTCGATCACGCGGGCGAACACGAGCAGGTCGTCGGCGTCAAGGCTCATCGGGAATCAGCGATTGTTCGTTCAGTGGAACAATCTTATCCAGGATGGCGTCTTCTGGTGACGGGGTGCGATCAATACAGTTCATCCCATGCCCTCACACCCCGGCTGATGCAGCCGAAACGTTCCGGAGAAACGCACCATGAACATCCTGCAAATCAACTCCAGCGCCCGCCGTCTGCACGAAGGCCAGGGCTCCGTCTCGACCCTGCTGGCCAACGAAGTCGTGCAACAACTGGTCGAGCGCAACCCCGGCGCCAAGACGGTGGTCCATGACCTGGCCGTGCGCCCGCTGCCCCCGATGGACGAGGCGACGCTGGGCGCGCTGTTCACGCCGGCCGACAACCGCAACCAGGCGCAAGCCGACCGCGTGGCCTTCAACGACCAGCTGATCGCCGAGCTGCAAGCCGCCGACGTGATCGTGCTGACCGCCCCGATGATCAACTTCGGCGTGCCCTCGCAGCTGAAGAACTGGATCGACGCGGTCGCCCGCGCCGGCGTGACCTTCAGCTACGGCGCCAACGGCCCGGTCGGCCTGGTCACCGGCAAGCAAGTGATCGTGGTGAGCTCGCGCGGTGGCGTGCACCGCGGCCAGCCCACCGACAACATCGTTCCCTACCTGCAGGTGACGCTGGGCTTCCTGGGCATGACCGACGTGAAGTTCGTGCTGGCCGAAGGCCTGAACATGGGCGAGGAAGCCGCGGCCAAGGGCCTGGCCGGCGCCCGTGAGGAAATCGCCGCGCTGTTCGGCGAAGCCCAGACCGCCTGAGCGCTTCGCGCCTGCTGACGCCCACCCCTCGAGGGTGGGCCCCTCCCGGGGGAAGGGTCCCTCCCCCGACATTCGACCACCCTGTTTCCTGGAAAGGATCCCTCATGACCGCCGCCACCCCTGCCACCCCTCTTCGGACGCCCCGCCAGGTCGAGCGCCTGGTGCAGGGCAGGGCCACCAGCGACGGCGCGGGCGTCAAGCTGACGCGCGTGCTGACGCAGGACCTGCAGCGGCGCCTGGATCCCTTCCTGATGCTGGACGCCTTCGGCACCGACCAGGCCGAGGACTACATCGCCGGTTTCCCCGACCATCCGCACCGCGGTTTCGAGACCGTGACCTACATGCTCGACGGCCGCATGCGCCATCGCGATTCGGCCGGCAATGAAGGCCTGCTCGAGCCCGGCGGTGTGCAGTGGATGACGGCGGGTCGCGGTGTGATCCACTCCGAGCTGCCCGAGCAGCAGGAGGGGCGCATGGAAGGTTTCCAGCTGTGGCTGAACCTGCCGGGCCGCGACAAGATGCGCGACCCCTGGTACCGCGACATCGCCAGCGCCGAGATCCCGGAACTGACGCTGCCCGGCGCCACGGTGCGTGTCATCGCCGGCGAGAGCCATGGCGTGGCTGGCGCGATGCAGCGCGAGTCGACGCTGCCGACCTATCTGGACCTGCATCTCGAGCCCGGCGCGAGCTTCGAGCAGGCGCTGCCCGAATCGCACAATGCGTTCGTGTACGTCTATCGCGGCGCGTTGCGCTTCGACACCGGTTGCCTGGTGCCGAGCGGCCGCATGGCGATCCTGGCCAACACGCCGGGATCGGACGGCGTGCGGCTGACCGCGTCGGAGGACGGCGCCCGCGTGATCCTCATCGCCGGACAGCCGCTGGGCGAGCCGATCGCGCAGTACGGCCCGTTCGTGATGAACACGGAGGGTGAGCTGCTCCAGGCGGTGCGGGACTTCCAGGCCGGCAAGTTCGCCTGATCCGAACGCCGCGAGGCACACGGGGCGACCCTTCGGGGCCGCCCCTTCTTCATGGGCGATCGATGGGTCCGGGCCGGCTCAGGCCGGGTTCTTGAGCGGCGGCACGACCGGCGCAAGGAGCCGCGGGCCGTCGAAGCCGCGCACCGCGCCGAAGCGTCCGCCGTCCTCGCGGCTGTTCCACTCCTCGGCGTAGGCCTGCATCTCCTCGCGGTCGCGGCCCACGAAGTTCCAGAACAGCAGCACCGGTTCGCCGAAGGGCGGGCCGCCCAGCAGGAGCGCGCGGCTCTTGCCGCCGCCCGAGAGCAGCTTCAGCGACTGCGCGCCGCGTGCGATGTAGAGCAGCTCGCCGGGCTGGCTCGCGCCGGTGGATTCGCCGTCCAGCGTCACCGACAACTCGCCCTCCAGCACCATCAGCCCGTACTCGTGATCGGGGTGGAGCGGCAGGGTCGCCTCGGCCGCGCGCGTGGCGCTGAGGTCCATGCCCAGCAGCGGCGTGTGGCTGGGCACCGGCGAGCGATGGCCGCCGAACTCGCCCACCAGCAGCGTGGTGTCGAAGCCGCCGGTCGAGAAGCCCGGCAGCTCGGGGAAGTGCTCGAAGGCCGGCTCGCGATGACGCACCGCATCGGGCAGCGCGATCCACAGCTGCGCGAGCTGGATGCGGTCGGACTGCGATTCCTCGGTGTGGCTGATGCCGCGGCCCGCGGTCATGAGGTTGACCTGCCCCGGACGCAGCATCTGCACCGAGCCCAGGCTGTCGCGGTGCAGCACCTCGCCCTCGATCATCCAGCTGAAGGTCTGCAGCCCGGTGTGAGGATGCGGGCCCACGCGCATGGCGGTCTCGGGCGTCAGGTCGGCCGGGCCGGCGTGGTCGAGGAAACACCAGGCACCGATCATGCGGCGCTTGGAGGTCGGCACCGCGCGCCGGATCGTCAGGCCGCCGACGTCGCCCAGGTGCGCGGCGATGCGCTCCCAGCGGGCGGGGACGGGATCGGCGTGGAGACCGGCAGGGCCGGCGGGATCATGGGGAACGCTCATGGCGTGGCTCCTTGCGAAAGGTCGTCGAGGATGGGGCAGTCGGGCCGATCATCGCCGTGGCAGCAGCGGGCGAGCTCGGCCAGCGCGCGGCGCATGGCCTGCATCTCGGCCATGCGGCGGTCGAGGTCGGCGATGTGGGATTCGGCGATGCGCTTGACCTGCCCGCTGGCCCGTCGGCGGTTCTGCCAGAGCTTGAGCAGCTCGGCGATCTCCGCCATCGAGAACCCCAGGTCGCGCGCGCGGCGGATGAAGCGCAGCGTGTGCACCTCCTTCTCGCCGTAGAGCCGGTAGCCGGCCTCGGTGCGCGGCACCGGCGGCAGCAGGCCCAGTGATTCGTAATGGCGCAGCATCTTGGGCGACACGCCCGAGCGCTCGGCCGCCTGGCCGATGGTCAGCGGCGCGTTCATCGCGAGGGTCCTTGCCAGCGCTTGAGCAGCAGCGCGTTGCCCAGCACCGAGACGCTGGAAAGCGCCATCGCCGCGCCGGCGATCATCGGGCTGAGCAGCCCGAAGGCCGCGAGCGGCACGCCCAGCAGGTTGTAGATGAAGGCCCAGAACAGGTTCTGGCGGATCTTGGCGACCGTGGCGCGCGACAGCGCGATGGCCTGCGCGACCAGCCGCGGATCGCCGCGCATCAACGTGATGCCGGCGGCCTCCATCGCCACGTCCGTGCCCCCGCCCATGGCCAGGCCGACGTCGGCGGCGGCCAGGGCGGGCGCGTCGTTGATGCCGTCGCCGACCATCGCCACGTGCGCGCCCGCGGCACGCAGCTCGGCGACGATGCGGGCCTTGTCCTCGGGCAGCAGCTCGGCGCGGACCTCGTCCAGGCCGAGCGCGTCGGCGGCCGCGCGCGCGGCCGCGGCGTTGTCGCCGCTGAGCATCAGCGTGCGCAGGCCCAGCGCCTTCAGCTCGGCGATGGCCGCCGCCGACGTCGCCTTCGCGCGATCGCCGAAGGCCAGCATCGCCAGCAGCACGGGTGGGGCGCTTCCCTGGGCGTCATCGGCGACGAGCCACGACAGCGTGCGGCCTTGCGCCATCGCGGCATCCGCGTGAGCGCGCAGGGGCGTCAGATCCACGCCGAGTTCCTCCATCCATCGCTGGCTCCCCAGCCGCAGCGAGCGGGCCTGGACCTGACCCTCGATGCCCCGGCCGGCGACGGCGCGCACGGCGGTGGCCACCAGCGAGGGGCGCCACGAGCCCTCACCCCCCGCCCTCTCCCGCTCCGCGGGCGAGGGGGCCGTCAGGCCGTTGAGCGAGGGCTCCGCAGGGGAGGGGGCTTCCTGGCCATTGCGCTCGTGCTGGGCGGCGGCGTCGCGCACCGCGCGCGCCAGCGGGTGCTCGCTGTTCTGCTGCAGCGCGGCGGCGAGGGCCAGCACTGTGGCCTCGTCCTGTCCGGGAGCGGCGACGAAGTCGGTCAGCCGCGGTTTGCCCTCGGTCAGCGTGCCGGTCTTGTCGAAAACGACGAGATCGACGCGCCGCGCCTGTTCCAGCGCCTGGGCGTCCTTGATCAGCAGCCCGTGGCGCGCGGCCACGCCGGTGCCCACCATGATCGCGGCCGGCGTGGCCAGGCCCAGCGCGCAGGGGCAGGCGATGACGAGCACCGCCACCGCGTGGATCACCGCGCGTTCCCAGTCGCCCGTGGACAGGCCCCAGCCGAGCAGCGTGATCGCCGCGATCACCAGCACCGCCGGGACGAACACCGCGCTGACCTGATCAACCAGGCGCTGGATCGGCGCCTTGTGCGCCTGCGCGGATTCGACCAGCCGCACGATGCGCGACAGCGTGGACTCCGCGCCCAGCGCGGTGACCTCCACCAGCAGCAGCCCGTCGCCGTTGACCGCGCCGCCGATGACGCGGTCGCCCGCGGTCTTCTCGACGGGCAGGCTCTCGCCGCTGATCAGCGATTCGTCCACCTGGCTGTGGCCCTCGCGGATGCGGCCGTCGGCGGGCACGCGCTCGCCGGGACGCACGACCATCAGGTCTCGCAGCCGCAACTGGGCCAGCGGCAACTCGAGCTCGGCCTGCTGTCCGGGCGGGCCGCGGCGCACGCGCGCCCGTTCGGGCCGCAGCTCCTTGAGCGCCGAGATCGCGCTCAGCGTCTGGCGCTTGGCGCGGCCCTCCAGCCACTTGCCCAGCAGCACCAGCGTGATCACCGCGGCGGAGGATTCGAAGTAGAGCGCGTGGCTCATCGGCCCCTGGCGCCAGAGCTCGTAGACGCTCAGCCCGTAGGCCGCGCTGGTGCCCAGCGCGACGAGCAGGTCCATGTTGCCGGCGCGGTCACGCAGCGCGGCCCAGCCGGCGCGGTAGAAGCGCGCGCCGAGCCAGAACTGGACCGGTGTCGCCAGCGCCAGCTGCCACCAGCCTGACAACATCCCGTGCGGCCCCAGAGCAGGCCGATCATCGGCGCGACCAGCGGCAGCGTCAGCAACGCGGCGATCAGCACCGGCCAGCCGGTGGCGGACCAGGGTGGCGGTGGGGGCGGCCTGTCGTCCTCGGCCACCAGCGCTCGGGCCTCGTAGCCGGCCTTGGTGATCGCGGCGATCAGCGCCTGCGCGTCGACGCCGGGCCGCAGGCGCACGGTGGCGGTCTCGAGCGCGAGGTTGACCTCGGCCTCGTCCACGCCCGGCACCTTGCGCAAGGCGCGCTCGACGCGGTTGACGCAGCTCGCGCAGGTCATGCCGGTGACGGCGAGTTGCAGCTCGTCGGGCGCGGACGCGGACGGGGAGGCCGGAGCGGTGGTGGTGTTCATGGCGGAAGTCTCAAGCTTGCCATGATGGGAAGGTCAAGGCCATGCCCCTGATGGGAGAAGTCCGATCGCCGCGCTTGACCCTGCCACCGTGGGAAGGTTTACGCTCGCGGCCATTGATTGTTCGATCAGGAGCCCGAGATGCATGAATTCAAGCTGCCCGACATGAGCTGCGGGCATTGCCTGGCCGCCGTCACCGAGGCGGTCAAGGAGGCTGACGCCAAGGCCGAGGTCAACGTCGACCTGCCGCAGAAGACGGTCAAGGTCGAGAGCGCGCTGAGCCGCGAGCAGCTCGCCGGCGTGCTCAGCGAGGCCGGATACCCGCCGGCCGCCTGAGCACGCGTATACGCCCTCTCCCGCTTGCGGGAGAGCAACCGTGTCAATCGGTGGGCATTGGGCCCCCTCGCCCGCGAAGCGGGAGAGGGCGGGGGGTGAGGGCTCGGGGCAGGGCTCGCTGTCGATCACGAGCCCTCACCCCTCCCTCTCCCGCTTCGCGAGCGAGGGTGATCGGTCGGCGCCCTGCGCGCTCAGCCCTGCTTCAGCGCCTCGCTGTCGAAGGGCAGCGCGCGCAGCCGCTTGCCGGTGGCCGCGAAGATCGCGTTGGCCACGGCCGGCGCGATCGGCGGCGTCCCGGGCTCGCCGATGCCGCCCGGGGCTTCCGCGCTCTGCACGATGTGCACGTCGACCTTGGGCATCTCGCTCAGGCGCAGCACCGGGTAGTCGTGGAAGTTGCCCTGCTCGACCTTCCCGTCCTTGAACGTGATGCGCCCGTACAGCGCGGCCGACAGCCCGTACACGATGGCGCCCTCGATCTGGCGCGAGATCGTCTGCGGATTGACCGTCTGGCCGCAGTCGACGGCCGCCGTGACCCGGTGCACGCGGATCGCGCCGTCCTTGCCGACGGAGACCTCCGCCACCTCCGCGACCCAGGTGCCGAAGCTCTCGGCCACCGCGATGCCGCGATGCCGGCCCTTGGGCAGCGGCCGGCTCCAGCCCGCCTTCTCCGCGGCCAGGAGCAGCACGCCGCGGGCGCGCGGGTGTTTTTCCAGCAGCGCCAGGCGGTACTTCAGCGGATCCGCCTTGGCTGCGTGCGCGAGCTCGTCGATGAAGCTCTCGATGAAGAAGGCGTTCTGCGAATGCCCCACCGAGCGCCAGAACCAGACCTGCGGTCCGGGCTCCGCGCGGCCGTAGGCGATGCGCTGGTGCGGGATCTCGTAGGGATGGTCGGCCAGGCCCTCGACGGCCATCGCGTCGACACCGTTCTCGGGGATCTTCATGAAGCCCGACGCCGCCATGATCGACGGGCTGGCCACGTCCGCGCGCAGCATCAGCGGGCGGCCCTGGTCGTCCAGGCCGGCGTCGAAACGCACGCGCGACGTGGGCCGGTAGAAACCGGCGGCCATGTCGTCCTCACGCGCGTAGATCAGCTTGACCGGGCTGCCGCTCAGCTTGGAGAGCAGCGTGGCGTCGATGGTGAAGTCCGGCGCGAAGCGGCGCCCGAACCCGCCGCCCAGCAGCAGCGTGTTCACCTTGACCTTGGCCGGCGTGACCTGCGCGACCTGCGACAGGATGCCCTGCGACGGCCCCTGGCTCTGCGTGCCGGCCCAGATCGTGACCTCGTCGCCGCGCACCCAGGCCAGGCAGTTCAGGGGCTCCATGCAGGCATGGGCGAGATAGGGCACGTCGTACTGCGCGGTGAGCGAGCGGGCCGAGTTCGCGCTGCCGTCCTTGACGTTGCCCGTCTCCAGCGCGATCGCCGTGGCGTTCTGCAGGCCTTCGTCCAGCGTCGACGAGACCTTGTCCGAGGACAGGTCCGCATGCGCCCCCAGGTCCCATTCGATGCCCAGCGCGTCGCGGCCCTGCCGGGCCGCCCAGTAGCCATCGGCCAGCACGGCCACGCCCGAGGGCAGCGCAATGACCTTGCGCACGCCCTTGATCGCCTTGGCCTTGCCTTCGTCGAAGGCCTTGGGCTTGGCGCCCGCGATCGGCGCGCGCGCCATCACCGCGACCAGCATGCCGTCCACGCGCGCGTCGATGCCGAACTTGGCCGTGCCGTTGATCTTGGCCGCGCTGTCCAGCCGCCGCGTGGGCTTGCCCATGATGCGGAAGTCCTTGCGGTCCTTGAGCGCGGGCTTGTCGGGCACGGGCTGCTTCGCGGCGGCGGCGACCAGCGAGCCGTAGCTCGCCTTGCGGCCGTTGGGGCCGATCACCTGGCCGCGCTCGGTGCGCAGCGATGCGGGGTCAAGCTGCCATTGCTGCGCGGCGGCGGCCACCAGCATCTGGCGCGCGGCGGCGCCGGCCTGGCGCACCGGCGTCCAGTGCGCGCGCACCGTCGTGCTGCCACCGGTGGCCTGCATGCCGAACATCGGGTTGTTGTACGCCGCGTCCACGGGCGCCTGCTCGACCGAGACCAGCGCCCAGTCGGCGTCCAGTTCCTCGGCCACCATCATCGGGATGGCGGTCAGCACGCCCTGGCCCATCTCGGCCGAGCCGCAGACGACGGTGACCTTGTTGTCGGGCGTGATGCGCAGCCAGGCATTGGGCGCGAAGGTGTTGCTCGCGTCTTGCGCGCCGGCCTGCGCCAGCGCCGCGCGCCCGCCGGCCAGCGGCAGCGCGAAGGACACGGTCAGCGCCGCGCCGGTCTTGAGCAGTCCGCGCCGGCTCGGGGACGCCAAGGTGGATTCGACGGTGATGCCCATGATCAGCCTCCCTTGGCGAGCGAGGCCGAGGCGTCGTGGATCGCCGCCCGGATCTGGTTGTAGGTGCCGCAGCGGCAGATGTTGCCGCTCATGGCGCCGTCGATGTCGGCGTCCGAAGGCTTCTTCTTGCCCGCCAGCAGCGCGCACGCGCTCATGATCTGGCCGCTCTGGCAGTAGCCGCACTGCGGCACGTCGAGCTTGAGCCAGGCCCGCTGCACCGCGCGGCCGGTGGCGGAGGCACCCACGCCTTCGATGGTGGTGATCTTCTTGCCCGCAGCCGCCTCCAGCGGCGTCTGGCAGGAGCGGACCGGCTGGCCGTCCAGGTGCACGGTGCAGGCGCCGCACAGCGCCATGCCGCAGCCGAACTTGGTGCCGGTCAGTTGGAGGTTCCTCGCGCAGCGCCCACAGCAGGGGCATCTGCGGATCGGCGTCGAGCGTCACCGCCCGACCGTTCACGGTCATCGATAGGGACATGGTGGATTCCTCCTGGGAGACGCCTGGGCGGATCCGCCGCGCCTGGTCCTTCCTGCAGGGGCCGGGTCTTGCGGCGGGGGTGTGCAAGCGTAGCGCTTTCATTCCCGCCGGGGGTGGGGTCAGGGCTTGTCCCGACCCCGATGCGCACCGGCCTGAGGCCGCTCAATCGAAGCTTCGGGGTTGGTCCCGAGCGGGTTACCCCCAACGAAAGGGCGAATGACGCACCGTCGTGGTGCCAATTTGCATCGGGAGGGTTTTCCCTCGATTTGGGTGAAGCAGACCGCCTGAAAGGGGTCAGTTTTGGCGCATTCGGGCGATTGTCGCCCGCAGTTGCGAGTGGCGGCTTCTGCGGGGTGAAGCAATGTTGCTGTTTTGCAATGGGTGACGACGGACAGGGGGTGGTGGGCTCCCCAGAATCCGCCCCCTCGCGTCCAACGGGTGACCCTCGATGGTGCGTGACCCGGTTGCCGATCCTGGCCGCCGGTCCCTCGGCCGGTGCGATCCATTCGGCCCTTCATCAAATCGCAAGTGGAAGTATGAGAAAGAACACCCAGCTCTCCCTGTCCCTGAGCGCCGCCGCCGCGCTGCTGTGCTGCGCCCAGATCGCGCAGGCCCAGGCTCAGGACACGACCCAGCTCCAGCGCGTCGAGGTGACCGGCTCCAACATCAAGCGTCTGGCGTCCGAGACCGCCTCGCCGGTGCAGGTCTACAACCGCGACGAGATCCGTCGCACCGGTGCCAACACGGTCCGTCAGGTGCTGGACACGCTGACCTCGACCTCGAGCTCCGAGATCCGTGATGACGGCAACACCTCGAGCTTCGCCTCGGGCGCCTCGGGCGTGTCAATGCGCGGTCTGGGCAAGGGCGCGACGCTGGTGCTGCTGAACGGCCGCCGCGTGGCCAACTTCGGCCTGGCCGACGGCGCCAAGGACACCTTCGTCAACGTCGACGCGATCCCGGCTGACGCGGTCGAGCGCGTGGAAATCCTGAAGGATGGCGCCTCCGCCATCTACGGTTCCGACGCGATGGCCGGCGTGATCAACATCATCACGCGCCGCAGCTACAACGGCGTGGGCGCCTCGGCGAGCTACACCTTCAACGAGAACCCCAGCGTCGGCGCCCAGCGCCAGGCCAGCATCGTGGCCGGCTTCGGCGACCTGGAGAAGGATCGCTTCAACGTCTTCGCCAACATCGAGGCGTATCGCCGCGAGGGCTACACCGTGGCCGACGTGAAGGGTGACTACCCGGCGTGGCACAAGTCCTACTTCCTGGGCACCTTCGGCGACCCCAGCCTGAGCTCCTTCCCGGGCAACCTGCGCGTGGGCACCACCCGCGTGCCGGTGGCGGGCTGCACGACGCTGAACGCGGCGGGCCAGTGCGTGACCGACGTGAACTCGCTCAACGCGGTGTCCGATCCGGCCAAGCGCGTGAACCTGTTCAGCGCCGCCCGCATGAAGGTCACCGACGACATCCAGGCCTTCGCCGAGGTGTCGTACTCCAAGACGACCACCGAGTACAAGGTCCTGCCGATGACCATCGCCGCCGGCGGCACCTCGCGCTGGTACGACGGCTACAACAAGGTGGCCCAATCGGTGCCGCACCCGGTCCTGTCCGCCACGAACCCGGCCAACCCGACCGGCGCCGCGCGCGGCATCGACTACCGGTTCATGGACGACCCCAACCTGTTCAACTACGACGGTACCGGCAAGCAGTACCGCGTGCTGACCGGCCTGCAGGGCACGTTCCGCGACATGGATTGGGAAGTCTCGGTCGGCCGCAACGCCGCCGAGGCCGACAAGCTGGCCCGTTGGGGCTCGCGTGACCTGTACGCCGCCGTGGAATCGGGCGAGTACAAGATCGGCGGCGGCAACAGCCGCGAGCTGCTGGAGCGCCTGTTCCCGATCAACGGCTCGCAAGGCAAGAACCACCAGACGTGGGTCGATGCCAAGCTGAGCGGCGAGCTGATGCAGCTGCCGGGCGGCCCGCTGGCCTTCGCCATCGGCGCCGAGCATCGTCAGGAAGGCGTGCGCATCAAGTCGACCGACAACGTGATCAAGGCCCAGATCGTCGGTCGCGGCTCGGTGCTGATCGACGGCCAACGCGACCTCGAGGCCGCCTTCCTGGAGCTGAACGCGCCGGTGTGGAAGGGCCTGGAGCTCAACGGCGCGCTGCGTTTCGACAAGGCCTCGGGCTTTGACGGCCGCGTGTCGCCGAAGTTCGGCGTCCGCTACGAGGTGTCGCCGCAGCTGCTGCTGCGCGGCACGGTCGCCGGCGGTTTCCGCGCGCCCAACATCCCCGAGACGCTGGGCCAGGTCGGCGTGACCGGCTTCTACAACCAGATGGTCGACCCGCGTCGCTGCGCGACCGCCACGGCGATCAACGACGTCCTGAAGAACGGCACCGCCGCGGACAAGGCGGACGGCACGCTGGCGCTGAACAGCGGCTGCCGCGCCTCGCTGCCGGTGATGATCTCGGCCAACCCCAACCTGAAGCCGGAGACGTCCAAGAGCCTGACGCTGGGCTTCGTGTTCGAGCCGACCAGGAACGCGTCGATCGCCGTCGACTACTTCAAGATCGAGCGCAAGAACGAGATCGCCTCGCGTGATCCGGACTACGTGCTGGCCCGTGAAGGCACGGCGGGTTACGAGTCGGTGATCAGCCGCGGCGCGCTGACGGCGCAGGAACTGGCCTGGGCGGCTCGCGCCAACCAGCTGTCGGGTCAGTCGATCTCCTGGACCGCGGGTCAGGTCACGTCGCTGCTGCTGCAGTACGAGAACTTCGGCAAGACCGAGACCTCGGGCGTGGACATCGACCTGAAGGGCCGCGTCGCTTCCGGCTCGTTCGGCACGCTGAACCTGGGCCTGGCGGCGACCTACGCGCTGAGCTACAAGCAGTGGGACATCGAGTCCAACCAGTGGCGTCCCAACCAGGTCGGCATGTACGAAAACCCGCGCCTGAAGACGGTGCTGTCGGCCTACTGGAACAAGGGCGACTGGACCACCGGCGTGCGCTTCAACTACACGTCGCGCACCTCGCTGAACCGCAGCGAGGCCGACCAGGCCACCTGGGGCGAGGCCGCCTGCCAGTCCAGCCTGAAGCCGGGCTCGCTGCCGTGCTTCATCGACGAGGACCTGCGCACGGACTTCAGCCTGGGTTACACCGGCATCAAGAACCTGCGTCTGTCGCTGAACATCATCAACCTGATGGGCGACGAGCGTCCGGTCAACCTGCGTGACGGCTACAAGCTGCGTCCGCGCAGCTACAAGGTCGGCGCCTCGTACGACTTCTGATCGATGGTGACGACCGCCGGCGCATCGCGGCGACGCGGCGCTCCGGTGGCGGATCCGTCATCCAGCCCGGCTTCGGCCGGGCTTTTTCTTTTCCGAAGCCCGGGAGGGCCTGGCGACCACGGGTGCGCGCACGCGGGCCTGATCTGCTGAATGCTGGAAGCGCGCGACCAGCGCCTCGATGAACAGCCGCGTGCGCGCCGGCAACTGGCGTCGCGACGGGAAGACGAGCTGCAGCGGGCCGAGTTCCCCGGCCCATTCGGGCAGCACCTCCACGAGCCGACCGTCGTCGAGCTCGGCCACCACGTCCCACACCGAGCGCCGCGCCAGGCCCAGGCCCGCGAGCGTCCAGTCATGGGCCTGCTCGCCGTTGTCGGTGACCAGGCGGCCGTGGACGGTGACGGCGCGCGGCGACGCGGCGACCGAGGGATCCGCGGGCATGAAGACCCACTCGGACTGCCGCGTGGCGACGCGTTCCTGCAGGATGCAATCGTGGCCTGCGAGGTCCTCCAGCGTGCGCGGCGTGCCGTGGCGGCGCAGGTAGTCGGGCGTGGCGCACAGCACGCGCCGGTTGGGGCCGAGGCGGCGAGCGACCAGGCGCGAGTCGGGCGAGCCGCCGATGCGCACGCCGCAGTCGAAACCTTCCTCGATCAGGTCGACGATGGTGTCCGACAGCGAGACCTGCACGGTGACCTCCGGATGGGCCTGCATGAACTCGGCGGCGAGCGGTCCGATGCAGCGACGTCCGAGCGCGACGGTGGACGTGATGCGCAGCAGCCCGCGCGCGTGCTGGCGGCCCTGGGCAAGTTCGGCCTCGGCGTCGTCGATGTCGGTCAGGATGGACTGGCAGCGCTCGAGGTAGATCGCGCCCTCGTCGGTCAGCGACAGCCGGCGCGAACTGCGCTGCAGCAGGCGCACGCCCAAGCGGGCCTCCAGCCGCGCCAGGCGCTTGCTGCCGACGGCGGGCGAGACCCCCAGCTCGCGTCCGGCCGCCGAGAGGCTGCCGGCGGCCACGGCGCGCACGAACAGGCGCATGTCGTCGAGTTCATTCATCGGGGCGCTCCAGGTCGATCACGAACGGCTGCTTGATGAGGTGGACCGCATCTTGCGGCGGGTATCTATTCCATTCTGGAACAGATGCATATGTCTTTCGATGGATTCTCAAGCGAGAAGGCAAAGATCACAGTGCGGGTCATCGAATCAACCAGGAGTCAGCTCGTGAGCTCCGTGCCTTCATCAATCGGCGCCTCAGGCGCCACACCTGCCGGCGGCGAGGTGGCGTCGCGCGGTTTCCCGCTGCCCATCCTGGCGCTGGCGCTGGCTGCCTTCGCCATCGGCACGACGGAGTTCGTGATCATGGGTCTGCTGCCCGCGATGGCGCAGGACCTGGCGGTGAGCCTGCCGAGCGCGGGCCTGCTGGTGACCGGGTATGCGTTGGGCGTGGCGCTGGGCGCACCTCCGCTGGCGGCGCTGAGCGCGGGCTGGCCGCGCAAGCGCGCGCTGCTGGTGCTGATCGCGCTGTTCATCGTGGGCAATGCGATGTCGGCGCTGGGCGACGGGTACTGGACGGTGATGGCGGGCCGCATCGTGGCGGCGCTGGCGCACGGGTCGTTCTTCGGCATCGGCGCGGTGCTGGCGAGCGAACTGGTCGCGCCCGACCGCAAGGCCGGAGCGATCGCGCTGATGTTCACCGGCCTGACCTTGGCCAATGTGCTGGGCGTGCCGCTGGGCAACCTGATCGGTCAGCAATGGGGCTGGCGCGCGAGCTTCGCCGCGGTGGCCGGGCTGGGCGTGGTGGCGGCGGTGGCGCTGGTGGCCTTGCTGCCCAAGGCGGGATCAGCGTCGGAGGCCGGTGGTCAGGGCAATGACTGGTCGGTGCTGCGGCGTCCGCAGGTGCTGATCGCGCTGGCGCTGACGGCGGTGGGCTTCGGCGGGGTCTTCACCGCGTTCACCTTCATCGCGCCGATCCTGGAGCAGGTGACGGGGCTGTCGCCGAGCGCGGTGACGGGCGTGCTGTTCCTGTTCGGACTGGGCCTGACGATCGGCAACACGGTGGGCGGCAAGCTCGCGGACTGGAAGCTGATGCCATCGCTGATGGGCGTGCTGGTGGCGCTGGCGGTGGTGCAGGCGCTGCTGGCGATGGTGCTCGACTGGCAGTGGCTGACGATCGTGTCGGTCTTCCTGTGGGGCGTGGCCGCGTTCGCGACGGTGCCGGGCCTGCAGATGCGGATGATGCAGCAGGCGCCGGATGCCCCGGCGCTGGTGTCGACGCTCAACATCGCGGCGTTCAACCTGGGCAACGCGGGTGGCGCGTGGCTGGGCGGCTGGATGCTGACGCACGGCGCGTCGCTGCGCGCGCTGCCAGTGGCCGGCGCGGTGCTGGCAGTGGTCGGCCTGGGCCTGGCGGCGCTGAGCGTGGCGATGGAAAAGCGCTCGCGCTGATCAATGGACGCGCTCTTCGTGCGCGTGGAATGAGGAAGGGCGATCGCGAGCGGTCGCCCTTGTTCTGCTGGTGTCGTCAGCTTGCAATGTCGGAGATTGATGGACCTGGTTGCGCATGGCCGCTCCTCATCTCTTGGAGCTTGCGCTCGAACGAGGCGACGACCTCCTCGTGTGGGATGTTCGGTCGAGGGTCTTCGATTGAGAGACGGATCTGCTCTCGATACCAGTCGTCCCAGGCGTCCTGGTCGAAGTTGTCCTCACTGATGCGGGGGACGTGTTCGCCCGGCGCGGATGTGGGAATCTGCACCGGCATCGGCATGTTGCCCAGCAGTTCTTCGTGATCGAGTGGCGGCATGTTCAGCTCCAGGAAATGACTCGAAAGTCGGAGCCGCCATCGTTCTCGAACGCGGGCGATCGTGCCATGACCTCAACTGCTGCGCTTTTGACTTGTCCGAGTCTTGCGCGCCGGCGTGTCGCATCACGAATGAAGAAGGGCGACCGCTTGCGGTCGCCCTTGTACTTGGTCACATGGATTCAATGAACGGACGGCATCCGTTGAGGCGGATTGGGCCAATCGCGGCGAGCATGCACGACGTCCAGAATCTCGATCCTCTCGGATGTGATTCGGTAAGCCATCAGATAGTTTGACGTCACGACGATCTCCCTGATGCCCGCCACGCGAGTCGACGCTCGATAGATCCGCGGGAACAAGAGGAGATAGCGCAGCTTGTGCATGATCAATCGCGCCATGTTGTCGGCTGCCCTCGCGTTGTGGCGAGCGATCTCCGCAAGGATCAACAGGTACCGCACGCGGGCTTGAGGACGCCATTCAAGCGTTGCGGGCTCGTCCATGGCGAGCCTCCTTCCCCCAGATGACTTCGTGGGCCTCGCGCATGACGACGTCATGCGGAATGTTGGGTCGGGGGTCCGCGATCGACAGGCGGATCTGCTCTCGATACCAATCGTCCCAGGCGTCCTGGTCGAAGTTGTCCTCGCTGATGTGGGGGACGTATTCGCCCGGTGCGGATGTGGGGATCTGCACCGGCATCGGCACAGTGCCCAGCAGTTCTTCGTGATCGAGTGGCGGCATGTTCGGCTCCAGGAAACGACTCGAAAGTCGGAGCCGCCATCGTTCTCGAACGCAGGCGATCGCGCCATGACCTCAACTGCTGCGCTTTTGACTTTCCCAAGTCTTGCGCCGGATGCCCAGATGCGCTGAGGGTCAGGGCTTGCCGTCGTCCTCGAGCGCCTGCGCCATGCGCGCCTTCAGCCGGCGCAGCGCCTTGAGCTCCTGGTCCGGCGCCTGCAGCGCGGGCCACAGCAGCGCCACCAGGTCGCGCGCCGCGGCATCCACCTGGATCTGCCGCCCCGCGATGATCACTTCCCAGAGCATGTGCTCCATCGGCCCGAACACCAGCGACCTCAGCAGCCGCAGCGGAATGTCCTGCCGCACCTCGCCCTGCGCCTGCCCGCGCGCCAGCAGGTCCATCAGCGGCGCCGTGTAGCGCCGCTGCAAATCGACGAAGGCCGCGCCGAAGTCCTGGCCCTCGCCGCGCGTCACCGGCGCCTCGCGCTTGCGTCCCTCCGACAGCACCAGCTCGCACAGCCCCGTGCCCTGGATCAGGAACAGCCGCAGATGCGTGTGCACGACGAATTCCAACTGGTCCCGGATCGGCCGCCCGCGGGGCAGCCCGGTCTCGATCGCCTCGATGATCTCGTCGTACCAGTCCCCGATCACGCGCATGCACAGCTCGCGCTTGCCCCGGAAATAGGTAAAGACCGTCGCCTCGGAGATCCCCAGCCGCTGCGCGATCTCGGTCGTCGTGGCGCGTTCGTAACCGCGCTCGGCGAACACCGCGCGGCTCACGCGCAGGATGTCGCGCACGCGCTGCTCCGCCTTGGCGCCCACCGGCGAGCGGCGCTGCGCGGGCAGCGCGGCGGCGGACGTCGGCGCGGGACCGGCGTCGGGGCGGGCAGGGGGCAGGGCGCTCATGAGGGGCGGATTCTCCCGATTTCTTGAGCCGGGCTCAAGTGCCGGTCTCCCGCCCCCGGGCATCTGGAAAAACCGGTGGCTTCTGACGTATGCTTCGCGCCTTGCGCCGGCCCGGCGATCCCGGGCCGCAGCGTCCCACCTCGCGCTCGGCAACGAATTGAGCGCGGCTCATCTGAGCGTTCCATCCGTTTCATCGACGATGGCCGCCGTTGAGCCCAGAAGCCCGGAGACACCAGACCATGCCCCAGCTGACCACCAAGCTCAACGCCCGCTCGGCCGAGTTCAAGGCCAACGCGGACGCGATGCGCGGCCTGCTTGACGACCTGAACGCCCGGCTGGCGAAGATCGCCGAGGGCGGCGGCGAGGCCGCGCGCGCCAAGCACGTCGCCCGCGGCAAGCTGCTGCCGCGCGACCGCATCGAGCTGCTGCTCGATCCGGGCACGCCCTTCCTGGAGCTCGCGCCGCTGGCCGCCCCTGGACATGTACGACGACGCGGCCCCGGGCGCCGGCGTGATCGCCGGCATCGGCCGGGTCGCCGGCGTGGAATGCGTGATCGTCGGCAACGACGCCACGGTCAAGGGCGGCACCTACTACCCGATGACCGTGAAGAAGCACCTGCGCGCGCAGGAGATCGCCGAGCAGAACCGCCTGCCCTGCATCTACCTGGTGGACTCCGGGCGGCGCCAACCTGCCGAACCAGGACGAGGTGTTCCCCGACCGCGACCACTTCGGCCGCATCTTCTTCAACCAGGCCAACATGTCCGCCCAGGGCATCCCGCAGATCGCCGTGGTGATGGGCTCCTGCACCGCCGGCGGCGCCTACGTGCCGGCGATGAGCGACGAGACGGTCATCGTGCAAGAACCAGGGCACCATCTTCCTCGCCGGCCCGCCGCTGGTGAAGGCCGCCACCGGCGAGGTGGTCAGCGCCGAGGACCTGGGCGGCGGCGACGTGCACACGCGCCTGTCCGGCGTGGCCGACCACCTGGCCGAGAACGACGCGCACGCGCTGGCGATCGCGCGCCAGTCGGTGGCGCGGCTGAACTGGCGCAAGCGCGGCGAGCTGCTCACGCAGGCGCCCCGGCCGCCCGCCTACGACCCCGCCGAGGAGCTGTACGGCGTGATCCCGACCGACACGCGCAAGCCCTTCGACGTGCGCGAGGTGATCGCCCGCATGGTCGACGGCTGCGCCTTCGACGAGTTCAAGGCGCGCTACGGCACCACGCTGGTCTGCGGCTTCGCCCACATCCAGGGCATGCCCGATGGGCATCCTGGCCAACAACGGCATCCTCTTCGCCGAGAGCGCCCAGAAGGGCGCGCACTTCATCGAGCTGTGCTGCCAGCGCAAGATCCCGCTGGTGTTCCTGCAGAACATCACCGGCTTCATGGTCGGCCGCAAGTACGAGAACGACGGCATCGCCAGCGCACGGCGCCAAGCTGGTGACCGCGGTGGCCTGCGCGCAGGTGCCCAAGTTCACCGTGATCATCGGCGGCAGCTTCGGCGCCGGCAACTACGGCATGTGCGGCCGCGCCTACTCGCCGCGCTTCCTGTGGATGTGGCCCAACGCGCGCATCTCGGTGATGGGCGGCGAGCAGGCCGCCAGGGTGCTGGCCACGGTCAAGCGCGACGGCATCGAGGCCAAGGGCGGCCAGTGGCTCCGCGCGAGGAGGAAGAAGCCTTCAAGGCGCCGATCCGCGAGCAGTACGAGCACCAGGGCCATCCCTACTACGCCAGCGCGCGCCTGTGGGACGACGGCGTGATCGACCCGGCGCAGACACGCGCCGCGTGCTGGCCCTGGGCCTGTCCGCCGCGCTCAACGCCCCCATCGAGCCGACCGCCTTCGGCGTGTTCCGCATGTAAGGTCCGGTCCTCCCGTTCGCCCGTTCCTCCGCCCCCGATGACCGCCATCACCCTCCGACCGCTCGCCGCCGACGATTCCATCGAGGCACTGACCGCGCTGCTGCACGCGTCCTACGCGTCGCTGGCGGCGCAGGGCTGGAACTTCACGGCCGTCGATCAGAGCGTGCAGACGACCCGCGAGCGCGTGGCCTCGGGGCAGGCCTTCGTGGCGGTGACCGCTTCGGGCGAGCTGGTCGGCACCGTGACCGTCGCGCCGCCCAAGCGGCCCGAGGGGCGATACCTCGGCGATCCCGTGCCCGACTGCTACACACAGCCCGACACCGCGATCCTGGCCCAGCTCGCCGTGCATCCATCGTGCCGCGGGCAGGGCGTGGCCGAGCAGCTGATGGATATCGCGGAGGCCTGGGCGCTCGCGCAAGGCTACGCGCACGTCGCGCTGGACACGGCCGTGCCGGCCGAGGCGCTGCGGCGTCGTTATGAGCGCCGCGGCTACGCGCTGATCGGCGATGTGCAATGGGCCGGCAAGACCTACCGCAGCGTGTTGATGCGCAAGGCGCTGGGAGACGCGGCGCCGACGGAGGCCCGCGCATGAGGCCGCGCCGCGCCCATCGACGGCTCGCCGCGATCGCGATCGCGTCGGCGTCCGTGCTGCTGGCTGGCGCGGCCCACGCGCAGGACGCGACGGTGGGCGAGTCCGCGAATGCCGCACCCGCGCGCCTGGCGCTGGACATCCGCGAGGCCATCGTGCGCGTGCCGGTGTCGGTCGAGAACCACATCGGCCGCACGCTGCAAGGCGAGCTGATCGTCACCACCTTCCGACCGGCGGGCTCGGGCCCGTTCCCGCTGGTCGTGCTCAATCACGGCCGGCCCGTTGACGAGCAGGCCCGCGCTGCGATGCCGCGCCAGCGGCTGGAAGGCGCGGCGCGCTTCTTCGTGCGCAAGGGATTCGCCGTCGCGGTGCCGACGCGCCTCGGTTACGGCGAACTGGCCTCGGTGGGCGACCCCGAGTCCAGCGTGCGTTGCGACGCGCCGCGCTACGAGACCGCTGCCGCCGCGGCTGCGGCGCAGGTCGCGGCGGTCGTGCGCTTCATGCAGTCCGCCGCGGACATCGACGCCCACCGCGTGGTGCTCGCCGGACAGTCGCTGGGCGGCTTCGCCACGATCGCCGCGACCGGCGAGCGATTGCCCGGCGTCGTCGCCGCGATCGACTTCGCCGGCGGCCACGGCGGCAATCCCGACACGCACACCGGCGAGCCCTGTCGGCCCGACGAGCTGGCGCGCCGCTTCGCCGATTTCGGCCGGCGCGCCGCGCAGGACGGCCATCCGGTGCCCACGCTGTGGATCTACACGGAGAACGACCGCTTCATCGCGCCGCGTTACCAGGAACGCTGGTTCGCGGCCTACCGCGAGGCGGGCGGTCTCGCGCAGGCGCGTCCGATGCCGGCCTTCGGCAGCGACGGGCACCAGCTCTTCGCCAAGGGCAACGACGTCTGGCAGCCCATCGTCGACGATTTCCTGCGCCCGCTGGGCTTTCCGATCCCGGGCGCCATGCTGGTCGCGCGCGGTGGGGTCGTCCCCGTGGAGGACACCCGCTCGCTGCCCGCCGACGGCCGCGTCGTCAATGGCTATCGGCAGTTCCTCGCGGCCAAAGAGCCGCGCGCCTTCGCCACCAACGGCAACCACTGGGGCCTGGCCGTCGGCGACGACGCCGCCTCGCGCGCGCTGGCCCTGTGCGATCGCCACACCGAAGGCGAGGAGCGCTGCCGCCTCTATGCCATCAACCGGACCGTCGTCTGGAGCACTCCATGACCTCTCTTGAAACGACCACGCTGCGCGTCGAGCGCAGCGGCCCGAACGGCGCCGTGGCCCGCGTCACGCTGAACCGCCCCGACGTGCGCAACGCCTTCAACGACACCGTCATCAGCGAGCTGACCGCGGTGTTCGAGGCGCTGGGCCGCGACGTTGCGCTGCGCGCGATCGTGCTCGCCGCCGAGGGCAAGGCCTTCTGCGCCGGCGCCGACCTGAACTGGATGAAGGCGATGGCGGGCTACAGCTGGGACGAGAACCACGCCGACGCCGGGCGCCTCGCCCACATGCTGTGGACGCTCTACAGCTGCCCGGTGCCCGTCATCGCGCGCGTGCAGGGCGACGTCTACGCCGGCGGCGTCGGGCTGGTGTCGGTGTGCGACATCGTCGTGGCCACCGAGGCCGCCGGCTTCTGTCTGTCCGAGGCCAGGCTCGGCCTGCTGCCCGCGACCATCGGTCCCTACGTCGTGCGCGCGCTCGGCGAGCAGGCCTCGCGCCGCTACTTCGTGACGGCCGAGCGCTTCGCCGCCGCCGAGGCGCATCGGCTGGGGCTGGTCCATGAACTGGCGGCCGATGTCGAGGGGCTGGACGCGAAGATCGACGCGCTGGTGGCCTCGCTGCTGGCCAACGGGCCGGCGGCCGTGCGCGCGTGCAAGCGCCTGGTGCAGGACGTGGCCCATGCCCCCATCACCGAGGCGCTGCGCGACGACACCGCGCGCCGCATCGCCGACATCCGCGCCAGCGCCGAGGGGCGCGAGGGCGTGCAGAGTTTCCTGTCCAAGGCCAAGCCCTCGTGGCTGGCTTGAAAGTTCCTTCCTGAATGTCTGAAGCAGTACGACAAGACTGGCAGCGCCGCAGCCTCGCGGCGGTCTGGCACCCGTGCACGCAGATGGCGCGCGCGCACGACGTGCCGCCGCTGCCCATCGCCCGTGGCGAGGGCCCCTGGCTGATCGACCACGAGGGCCGGCGTTATTTCGACGCCAACAGCTCGTGGTGGGTCAACCTGTTCGGCCATGCCGACCGGGGGCTGAACGACGCGATCAAGCATCAGCTCGACACCTTGCCGCACGTGATGCTGGCCGGCTGCACGCATGAGCCGGCGGTGCGCCTGGCCGAGCGCCTGTCCGCGCGCACCGGCGGCGCGCTGGGTCATCTGTTCTTCGGCAGCGACGGCGCGTCGGCCGTGGAGATCGCGCTCAAGCAGAGCTTCCACTCGTGGCGCAACCGCGGGCTCACCGACAAGCGCGAGTTCGTCTGCCTGCGCAACGGCTATCACGGCGAGACGATCGGCGCGCTGGCCGTGACCGACGTGGCGATCTTCCGCGATGCCTACGACCCGCTGCTGATGCGCAGCCACATCGTGGCCTCACCCGACCAGCGCCTGGGCAACGAGGCGCAGGCGATCGAGGAGATGCGAGCGCTGCTGGCGGATCGGCACGAACATATCGCCGCCGTCATCGTCGAGCCGCTGGTGCAGGGCGCTGCCGGCATGTCGATGTACGCGCCGAGTTACCTGCAGGCGCTGCGCGCGCTGTGCACCGAGTTCAACGTGCATCTGATCGCTGACGAGATCGCCGTGGGCTGCGGCCGCACCGGCACCTTCTTCGCGTGGGAGCAGACCGCGCCGGCGTCCCAGGCGGACTGGCCCGACTTCCTGCTGCTGTCCAAGGGCATCACCGGCGGCACGATGGCGCTGTCGCTGGTGCTGACCACCGACGCGGTCTACGAGGCCTTCTGGTCGCAGGATGTGACGCGGGGCTTCCTGCACTCGCACAGCTACACCGGCAACGCGCTGGCCTGCGCCGCGGCCAACGCGGTGCTGGACCGCTTCGACGCGGGCCAGCTCGCGCGCAACCAGCAGCAGGCCGCCTGGCTGACCGAGGCCTTCGCGCCGCTGGCGGCGGATCCGCGCGTGATGCACCTGCGTCAGCGCGGCATGATCCTCGCCTTCGACATCAACCCCGCCACGACCGCACCGGTCGCGCGCTTCGCCGAGACCTTCCATCTCGCCGCGCGCCGGCATGAATTGCTGATCCGCCCGATCGGCCAGACCGTGTACCTGATGCCGCCCTATCTGATCGATGAAGCGACCGCGAAGTTCCTCGCGGCGGCCGTGACGGCGACGCTCGAGGAGGTGGTCCATGCTGCTTGAGCATCTGAAGACCAAGCTGGACGCGATCCGCGCCCAGGACCTGACGCGCTTCACGCGCATCGCCGAGACCGGCACCGCACCGCACCAGACGGTGCGTGGCGCCGATGGCATCGCGCGTGAGCTGACGATGTTCTGCAGCAACGACTACCTCGGCCTGGCCGCGCACCCGGCGGTGACCGCCGCGCTGGTCGAGGGCGCGCAGGTGTATGGCGGCGGCTCGGGCGCGTCGCCGCTGGTGAGCGGGCATTCGCGCGCGCACCACGATGTCGAGGCGCTGCTGGGCCGCTGGTTCGAGCCGCACATCCCCAGCGCCAAGGCGATCGGGTTCTGCACCGGCTACATGGCCAACCTCGCGGTGGTGACCGCGCTGGGCGACGCCGACGCGGAGATCTTCAGCGAGACGCTGAACCACGCCTCGCTGATCGACGGCACGCGGTTGGCGAAGGCCAAGGTCTCGCGCTACGCGCATTGCGACGTCGAGGACCTGCGCGCGCAACTGGCCGCGAGCACGGCCAAGGTCAAGCTGATCGTCACCGATGCGGTGTTCAGCATGGACGGCGACATCGCGCCGCTGCCCGACCTGCTGGCCGCAGCCGAGGCCCACGACGCGTGGCTGATCGTCGACGATGCCCACGGCCTGGGCGTGCTCGGCGAGACCGGCGTGGGCACGCTGGAACACTTCGACCTGCGCAGCGAGCGTCTGATCCTCGTGGGCACGCTGGGCAAGGCGGCGGGACTGGCGGGCGCCTTCGTCGTCGCGCATGCCACCGTCACGGACTATCTGCTGCAGGCCGCGCGCAACTACATCTTCTCGACGGCCTCGCCGCCGGCGGTGGAGCACGCGCTGCTCACGAGCCTGGAGTTGATCCGCGGCCCGGTGGGCGAGTCGCGCCGCGCGTCGCTGCGCGCGCTGCAGGCGCGGCTGCGCACCGGCATCGCCGCGCTGCTGGACCGTCATCCGACGCTCAACTGGAAGCTCGCCGAGTCGCAGACCCCGATCCAGCCGCTGATCGTCGGCGGCAACGCCGAGGTGATGGCGCTGGCCGCCGCGCTGGAACGCGAGGGCCTGCGCGTGCCCGGCATCCGTCCGCCGACGGTGCCCAAGGGCGAGGCGCGGCTGCGCATCACGCTGTGCGCGACGCACACCGAGGCCGATGTCGACCGGCTGGTCGCCGCGCTGGAGCGGACGATCGAGGCGGCCGGTGGCGCGGCCCAATGCTGCGAAACTTCAGGTGCCGTAGCGCCTTGACCAACCCGGAGCCTCCCTGTGCAGATCGTCAACCTGAAGCTGAAGAACTGGCTGAATTTCCGCAGCGTGGACGTACCGCTAGGACCTCGGACCACGTTGATCGGAGCGAATGCTTCGGGCAAATCCAACTTCATGGAAGTCCTGCGATTCCTTCGGACAGTTGCTCAGAAGGATGGGGGCGGCCTTCAGCAGGCGGTCAAGGACCGCAATGGAATGGCCAAGTTGCGAAGTCTCCACGCGCGGCGGGATCCGAACGTCACGATTGAGGTGGAGCTGAGCGACCCTTCGACCACGCCGGCCACCGTATGGCGATATGTTCTCGCCATCAAAGCGGGCGCGCGTGGACAGCATCGGGTCATGGTTGCTGAGGAGCGCGTGGAGCGCAACGGAACGGTTTTGATCAATCGTCCAGACCCAAGTAGCGATGGGCAAGACCCTGAACGTCTGACACAGACGCATTTGGAGCAGATCAATCTCAACAGAGAGTTTCGGGCTTTGTCCGACTTCTTTGCGTCTACCACCTACCTCCACCTGGTGCCGCAACTGCTGAAGCATGGTGATATGACGTCGAAAGTCGTGGACAACGATCCTTTCGGCCAAGGGCTGCTGCAGCGCATCGCAGCGACGCCCAAACGAGTTCGGGACGCGCGACTCCGTCGGATTGACAAGGCGTTGGAGCAGGCTGTCCCACTGTTCTCGAAACTTCAGTTCGAGCAGGACAACGTGACCGGGCGCTGGCACCTCGAGGCCAACTTCAAGCACTGGCGAGGAAATGGCGCTTGGCAGCGCGAGGATGAGTTTTCTGACGGAACCCTGCGATTGATCGGGTTGCTCTGGGCGCTGCAGGATGGCGATGGCCTTCTGCTTCTGGAAGAGCCGGAGCTCTCATTGAATTCGGAGATCGTTCGTCATATTCCGTTGCTGATCGATCGCGTGTTGCGGGATCGAAAGAAGGGCGTGACGAGGCAGGTCTTGATCAGCACGCACAGTGAGGCGCTCCTGGCTGCGGTCGACGATCCAGGACAAGTACTACTGATCGAGCCCGGACCTGAAGGATCCAGGATCCGGGCACCTGCTGCAGACGAACTGGAGCTCATGCGGCATGGCCTGAATGCTGCGGAGGTGCTCCTGCCCAAGACGAGGCCAGACTCGTTGGAAGGGTTTGGTCTGAGCTGATGGCGTCAATCGTCGTGATTGGAGAAGACGAGCTGTGTTGCGCGCTCGGCACCCGATTGGTCCAGCACTGTCTGCCCAACTGGGAGATGCCGCTTGCACCGATTGACACCAAGGGTGTCACCAAGCTTCATGCGAGTCTGGGCCGATATCAGGATCTGGCGCGCGTGCACCACGTGCTGTGCATGGCGGACACGGATGGGCATTGCGTCATCGATCTGCTGGGTCGCTGGCTGCCCAACGGCGCGCCGGATCGATTCGTTCTGCGATTTGCCGTCAATGAAGCGGATGCCTGGGCCCTTGCTGACCGAGCGACGTTTGCCGAGTCCTTCGGCGTCGCGCAGGCGACGATTCCTCGGGACGTCGACGCCATTGCCGACGCGAAGCGTGAAGTGCTCCGATTAGCAGCGCGCTCGTCGAAACGGTTGATCCGCGACGAGGTGCCTTCGCCGCGCGACCCCTCCAAGCCGGGCAGTGGGTACAACGCCCACCTTTGCGGCTTTGTCCGAAACCACTGGCGCGCCGGCGTCGCCGCCGAATCGTCGCAAAGCCTGACGCGTGCGGTCGCGGCGCTGAAGCGATTCCAGCCTTCCGATTGATGTGCATGAATACCCCATCCATTTCGAAGCCGCTGCACGGCTTCTTCATCACCGGCACCGACACCGAGATCGGCAAGACCTGCGTCACCGCGGGCCTCACGCGCGCCTTCGATGACCTGGGCCGGTACGTCACGCCGATCAAGTCGCTGGCCGCGGGTCAGGCGCAGGATGCCGATGGCGTCTGGGTCAACGAGGACGTCGCGCTGCTGCATGCGGCGCAACGCCAGGGCATGAAGATGGACGAGGTCGGCCCGCTGCAGTTCCGGGAGCCCTGCGCGCCGCACATCGCCGCCAAGCTCGAGGGGCGCGGGATCGACCGCCTGGCGCTGCTGACGGCGATCCGCCGCTCGGCGTCCAAGGGTGACTTCGCGCTGATCGAGGGCGTGGGCGGGTTCCGCGTCCCGCTGACCGACGACTGGGACACGGCCGACCTGGCCGTCGACCTGGCGATGCCGGTGGTGCTGGTCGTCGGACTGCGGCTGGGCTGCATCAACCATGCGTTGCTGACCGCCGAGGCCATCCTGGCGCGCGGGCTGCGGCTCGCGGGCTGGGTGGCCAACACCGCCGACCCCCATCAACCCCATGTGGCGGACAATCTGGCCGCCTTGCACGCCCGTCTCGACCGGGGCTTGAGCGTGCCGTGCTGGGGCCATGTGCCCCGACTCCAAGATCCCTCTCCCGCGGCCGTGGCCGCGCACCTGCAGCAGCCGCTGCTGCTGAACGCCTTGAAAGCATGAAGATGAAGCAGACCGTCAACCAGATCCAGACGCTGACGCCCACCACCGACGAGCAGCGCCGCAACGCGACGCCCTGGACCGTCAACGAGATCGCCGCGCTGTTCGAGCTGCCCTTCAACGACCTGCTGTTCCGCGCGCAGCAGGTCCACCGCGAGCACTTCGATCCGAACGCGGTGCAGCTCTCGACGCTGCTGTCGATCAAGACCGGCGGCTGCGAGGAGGACTGCAAGTACTGCCCGCAGTCGGCCCACTTCGACACCGGGCTGAAGGCCGAGAAGCTGATCCCGCTCGAGGAAGTGATGGAGGCCGCCCGTGCGGCCAAGGCCAATGGCGCGACCCGGTTCTGCATGGGCGCGGCGTGGCGCTCGCCCAAGGAGCGCCACCTGGAGGCCATCGGCGAGATGATCACCGAGGTCAAGGCGCTGGGCCTGGAGACCTGCCTGACCGCGGGCATGCTGGGTGACGGTCAGGCCGAGCAGCTGCGCGAGGCAGGGCTGGATTACTACAACCACAACCTCGACACCTCGCCGGAGTTCTACGGCCAGATCATCACCACGCGGACCTACCAGGACCGCCTGGACACGCTGGAGCGCGTGCGCGGCGTGGGCCTGAAGGTCTGCTCGGGCGGCATCGTCGGCATGGGTGAGACGCGGCGTCAGCGCGCCGGCCTGATCGCGCAGCTGGCCAACCTGGATCCGTATCCGGAATCGGTGCCCATCAACAACCTGGTGCAGGTCGAGGGCACGCCGCTGGCGGGCACGCAGGCGCTGGACCCGTTCGAGTTCATCCGCACGATCGCAGTGGCGCGCATCACGATGCCGCGCGCGATGGTGCGTCTGTCCGCGGGCCGCGAGGAAATGCCCGAGACCATGCAGTCGCTGTGCTTCCTGGCCGGCGCCAACAGCATGTTCTACGGCGACAAGCTGCTCACGACGAGCAACCCGCAGGCTGAGAAGGACCGCAACCTGATCGCGCGCCTGGGCATGCACTGCGCGACCGAGGCCGAGCTGAGCGCCGAGGCCGAGAGCGGCTGCGCGCCGGCCGGCGAGGGCGCGTCCTGCGGCCATCGTCATTGACCAGCGGCTGACCGGCCCCTGATCCGCGCCTGAAGAGCGCACCCGGCGCGCGGCGGTCACGAGCGGCCCCGCGCCGAGGACCTGAAGCATGAGGAGACACCCGTGTTCAAGAAGATCCTGATTGCCAACCGCGGCGAGATCGCTTGCCGCGTCGCGGCCACCGCGCGCCGGCTCGGCGTGAAGACCGTCGCCGTCTATTCGGACGCGGACGCCCGCTCGCGCCACGTCCATGCCTGCGACGAGGCCGTGCGCATCGGCGGCCCGGCGCCGCGTGACAGCTACCTGCAATGGCAGCGCATCCTCGAGGCGGCCAAGGCCACCGGCGCGGAGGCGGTCCATCCGGGCTACGGCTTCCTCAGCGAGAACGAGGAGTTCGCGCAGGCCTGCGCCGACGCGGGCCTCGTGTTCATCGGCCCGCCGCCCTCGGCCATCCAGGCGATGGGCCTGAAGGCCGAATCCAAGCGGCTGATGGAGCAGGCCGGCGTGCCGTTGGTGCCGGGCTATCACGGTGCCGATCAGGATCCGGCGCTGCTGCGCCGCGAGGCCCGGCGCATCGGTTATCCGGTGCTGATCAAGGCCAGCGCGGGCGGTGGCGGCAAGGGCATGCGCGCGGTGCTCGCGGATGAGGACTTCGATGCCGCGCTCGCGTCGTGCAAGCGCGAGGCGATCAACAGCTTCGGCGACGACGCGGTGCTGATCGAGCGCTACGTGCAGCGCCCACGCCACATCGAGATCCAGGTCTTCGGCGACAGCCACGGCGATTGCGTCTACCTGTTCGAACGCGACTGCTCGGTGCAGCGTCGCCATCAGAAGGTGCTTGAGGAAGCGCCTGCGCCGGGCATGAGCGCCGAGCGCCGCGCCGAGATGGGCGCCGCCGCGGTCGCCGCTGCCAAGGCCGTCGGTTATCAGGGCGCGGGCACGGTGGAGTTCATCGCCGAGCAGGACGGGCGTTTCTACTTCATGGAGATGAACACGCGGCTGCAGGTCGAGCATCCGGTGACCGAGGCGATCACCGGGCAGGACCTGGTCGAGTGGCAACTGCGCGTGGCCGCCGGCGAGCCGCTGCCGCTCAAGCAGCACGAGCTGCGCATGCACGGGCACGCGATCGAGGCGCGCATCTGCGCCGAGAACCCCGAGGGCGGCTTCCTGCCCGCGACCGGCACGCTGTCGGTGGCGCGCTGGCCCGCGCATGAGGCCTTCCAGCGCGCGGCCGTGCGCATCGATTCTGGTGTGGGCGAGGGTGATGCGATCAGCCCGTTCTACGACTCGATGATCGCCAAGCTGATCGTCTGGGGCGAGACGCGCGAGCAGGCGCTGGCGTTGCTGGACGCGTCGCTGCGCGACACGCACATCGTGGGCCTGCACACCAACGTCGCGTTCCTGCGCCGGTGCGCCGCGACGGCCTCGTTCGCCAACGCCGACCTGGACACCGCGCTGATCGAGCGCGAGAAGGACGTGCTGTTCGGTCAACCGGGGCTGCCGCTGGCGGATGCCGCCGCGGCCGTGGTGGCGCACACGCTGGCCGAGGAATCGGCCACCGAGTCGACCGATCCCTGGAGCCGTCGCGATGGCTGGCGGCTGTTCGGCGCGGCGCAGCGGCGCTTCGAACTGGACATCGATGGCACGCATCACCAGGTGCTGCTGGCGCGTCACCACCACGGCAGCCTGTCGCTGACGGTGGGCGGTGAAGCGGTCGCGCTGGCGCTGCGGTCGGCCGGTCCCGAGCGGCATGAGCTCTATCTGGGCGAGCGCCGCGTGGCGGTGTCGACCTACAAGGTGGGCGAGCAGGTGGCGGTGTTCGGCGCGTCGGGCTCGGCGCTGGTGACCGAGGTCGATGTCATCGCCCATGCAGGCGAGGGGGGATCGGAAGGCGGCCGGCTGACCGCGCCGATGCCCGGCAAACTGGTGGCGTTCCTGGCGCAGGCCGGCGATGCCGTCAGCAAGGGCCAGCCGCTGGCGGTGATGGAGGCGATGAAGATGGAACACACGATCACGGCGCCGCGCGACGGCGTCGTGGCCGAGTTGCTGTTCGCCGTCGGCGATCAGGTCGGCGACGGCGCCGAGCTGCTGCGTCTGCAATCGAGCTGATGGAGGATTTGCGATGACGACACTGCCCACTCGAGTGACGCTGGTTGACGTCGGCCCGCGCGACGGCCTGCAGAACGAGAAGGAAACCGTGAGCACCGCCGACAAGGCGCGGCTGGTGAGCCTGCTGCAGGACGCGGGCCTGAAGGAGATCGAGGTCACGAGTTTCGTCTCGCCGAAGTGGGTGCCGCAGATGGCGGACAACACGGCGGTGATGGCGGCGATCGAGCGCCGGCCTGGCGTGCGGCACAGCGTGCTGGTGCCCAACATGAAGGGGCTGGAGGGCGCGCTGCCGACGAAGCCTGATGAGGTGGTCGTCTTCGCCGCGGCGTCGGAGGCCTTCTCGCAGAAGAACATCAACTGCTCGATCGCCGAGAGCATCGAGCGTTTCGCGCCGGTGGTGGCTGCGGCGCACGAGGCCGGCATGAAGGTGCGCGGCGCGTTGTCCTGCGCGGTGGGCTGCCCGTACCAGGGCGAGGTCTCGCCCGATGAGGTCGAGCGCGTGGTGAAGCTGATGAAGGCGATCGGCGTCGATCACCTGGGCGTGGCGGACACGATCGGCGTGGGCACGCCGCGCCAGGTGCAGGGGGCGATGGAGCGGGCGCTGCGGCATTACCCGCTGGTGGAGGTCAGCGGGCATTTCCACGACACCTACGGCCAGGCGCTGACCAACATCTACGCCTGCCTGGAGATGGGCGTGCACACCTTCGACGCGAGCGTGGCCGGCCTGGGCGGCTGCCCGTACGCCAAGGGCGCGACCGGCAACGTCGCGACCGAGGACGTGGTGTTCCTGCTCAACGGGCTGGGCATCGAGACGGGCATCGACATCGACAAGCTGGTCGACGCCGGCGCGTTCATCTCCGGCGTGCTGGGCCGCCCGCCGGTCTCGCGCGTCGGACGGGCGATCCTGGCCAAGCGCAAAGGCTGAGGGCCTCGCGGGGCGGGCCCGATCAGCTCAACCCCGCACCCGCTCCACAAACCACCACAGGTGCCCGTCGAGGTCGAGCACGCCGTAGCTCTTGTCGGCCCAGTACTGCGGGCCGTAGTCCTCGACCTTGGGTTCATAGACGATCGTCGCGCCGGCCTGGCGCGCGCGCTCGCAGTGCGCGACCGCATCGTCGACATAGACCATCAGGCTCTGCGTGTTGGCGCCGCCCACCCCCTTGGGACTGCGCAGCGGGATGCCGAAACGCTGCGAGCGTTCTCCCTCGCCACCCTCGCTGACCATGATCAGCGCCTCCCCGTAGATCAGTTGGCTGTGGACGACCGATCCGTCGTCCCCATCCACCCGCAGCTGCACCTCGAACCCGAAGGCCTCGCACAGCCACGGGATCGCCTTCGCGGCGCTTTCGTAGAACACGGCACTGGACAGACGCGGCCATCCGGCGGGCGTGGGTTTCATGGCGGCTCCCTGATCGTGGAAGCGGCCAGCATAACCAGTGCATCTCGAACTGTTCGTTCGACCCTCCAACCAAGACGCCTTTCCACCCGCGAAAGGCGTTCCCATGAAGGTGTCCCTGCGACAGATCGACGGCCCCTGGACGACCGGTTTCGTGCTCGACAAGCACATGCTGCGCAGCGTCTATCTCGGCGACGACGCCGACGGCCATCCCCAGTTCGAGAACACCCGCACCGAGGTCGGCGAGGCCGTCTTCCGGCTCAAGTACCGCGAGGACAAGCACCAGGCCGAGCCGCTGGCCCGCGCGCTGCGCACGCACATCGTTCCGCGACTCGGACCGCTGGGCTTCATCGTGCCGATGCCGGCCTCGCGTCTGCGGGCCGTCCAGCCGGTGTCGCTGGTCGCGCGGGAACTCGCGCTGCAACTGCGCGTCCCGGTGTTCGAGCGACTGCTGCTGAAGACGCCGCTGACCCGCGCCCTCAAGGATCTGCCCTCGCGCGAGGAGAAAATGCTGGCCCTCGCCGGCAGCTTCTCGCTGCATGACGAGATCCGCAACCAGGGCCTGTGGAACGCACTGCTCATCGACGACCTCTACGACAGCGGCGCCACCATGGAGACGGCCAGCCTGCTGCTGCGCAAGTACCGCAAGATCAACCACCTCTACGTGGCCGCCCTGACCTGGAAGTGAGACCCCCGACCCGATGACCACCGTCTTCATCGCCGGATCGATCGGCATCAAGCGCCTGGACGTGCGCGTCAAGGCGCGCATCGAGCGCATGGTCGAGCAGTCGCTCGACATCGTCGTGGGCGACGCCGATGGCGTGGACAGCGCCGCGCAACGCCACCTGCACGCGCTGGGCGCCACGCGCGTGACCGTCTACTGCGCCGGCGAGACGCCACGCAACAACCTCGGCGACTGGCCCGTCGGGCCGGTCGAGTCGCCCCACGCGCCGGGAACCCGTGCCTTCTTCGCCGCCAAGGACCGGCGCATGGCCGAGCTCGCCGACTACGGGCTGATGGTGTGGGACTCGCGCAGCACCGGCACCCTGTCCAACGTGCTGGAACTGCTGGGTCGCCGCAAGAAGACGGTCGTCTTCGTGCACAAGCTCAAGGCCTTCCGCACCGTGGGCGACGTCGACCAGCTCGAGGCGCTCGTCGCGTCGATGTCCGAGGCCGCGCGGCGCCAGGCGCAGGACAAGATCAAGCTGACCGAGCGGCTGCTGGGCCTGCGCCACGAGCAGCAGCGGATGTTCCCGTGAGCGGGGAGGCGGCCACCGCACGGCGGGCCGCCTCCCCAGCTTGTGCATTGCGGTGTCGCGCGGCGCTGCCTACGATCAAGGACTGCCCGGCAGCCGGTCCGGGCTTTCGACGGAATGAAGCGGGGAGGGATCTCACATGGACAAGCTGGTCATCACGCACCGCGCGGCCCTGCGCGCGAAGTACGGCGCGGCGGCGCTCGTCAAGATCGACGCGGCGCTCAAGGCGTTGACCGCCGCCGACAAGCGACGCGGCGTGGACACGCAGGTCCTCGCCGTCGATCTCGCCTCGGCGATGAAACCGTTCGGCGTGGCAGCCGTGCCGGCGCGACCCGACGCGAAATCGCTGAAGACGGCCATCGACGCGGTCGCCCGCGCGCGCCAGCCGCATTACCTCATGCTGCTGGGTGGCCCGGACCTGCTGCCGATGGTCCCGCTGAAGAATCCGGCGCACGGCGGCGAACTGGGGGACTCGGATGCCGTCGTACCCAGTGACCTGCCCTATGCCTGCGAGGGCGCGTATTCCACCGACCCGAACCGCTTCCTCGGCCCGACCCGCGTGGTGGGACGGCTCCCGGACCTTCCTGGCGCCGCCAAGCCCGACCTGCTGCTGCAACTGATCCGCGCCGCGGCGCGTCATCAGGGACTGCCCCGCGACGCCTTCGCCGACAGCTTCGGGCTGTCCGCCGAGGTGTGGCAAGCCTCCACACGGCTGAGCCTGACCAACACCTTCGGCCACGCGGACCGGATGCACCTGTCGCCGCCGCAGGGGCCGCGCTGGAGCAAGGCCGACCTGGCGCCGCGCATGCACTTCATCAACTGCCACGGCGCCGAGGACATGCCCGAGTACTACGGCCAGCGCGGCGAGGACTATCCGGTGTCGCTGCGCTCCGCGCTGCTGCGCGACCGCATCACCGCCGGCACCGTGGTCGCGGCGGAATGCTGCTACGGCGCCCAGCTCTTCGATCCGGTCCAGGCCGATGGCGCCTGGCCGATGGGGCTGCGCTACCTGGCCGATGGTGCCTGCGCCTTCCTGGGCAGCACCACGGTGGCCTACGGTCCAAGCGAGGGCAACGGCTCGGCCGACCTGCTCTGCCAGTACTTCCTGCAGCGCGTGCTGGCGGGCGCGTCGCTGGGACGGGCGCTGCTCGAGGCCCGGCAGAAGTTCGCCGGTGAGCGCACCCACCTCGACCCGATGGACCTCAAGACGCTGGGCCAGTTCTACCTGCTGGGCGATCCGTCGCTGCAGCCGGTGGCGGGCGCGGCGCATGCGCTGGCCCGGACCAAGGCGTTCAAGAAGGCGTTCGCGAGCATCGAGGACCGCGGCGTGCGCGGTCTGCGCCGCGAGCGACTGGAACGCGAGGGCCGCAACCTGGCGCGGTCCTTGCCCCGGTTGCAGCCCACCGACGACGCGCCGGCCAAGGCGGTCGTCGACGCCGTGAAGCCGATGCTCAAGGACTCGGGCATCGACCCGGCCCGCTGTGAACCCATCAGCTACCGCATCGCCGGCGCGCCGGGCCGGCGCACGATCCACCTGTACAAGGCCTGGGTCGGGCAGCGGCTGCTGGCGCTGATCGCCACCGAGCAGGACGGCCACCTGCTCCACGTGAGACGCATGCATGCCCGATGAACCCTCTCCCGAGCGCCTGCGCGGCCGCCTGTGCCGCGAACGGGTCGACACCGGCAGCAAGAGCGAGCGTGTGGCGCTGCTGCTGGCTCTGGACGGCGACGATGCGGCGCTTGTCGGCGCCTCGCGCCTCGTCCTGCGCCGCGCCGGCGCCAATCCCTTCAGCGATCCGACGCTGGAAGCGCTGGAGGGTCAGGTGTTGATCGTCGAAGGAGAGCGGCGCGCCAGCTATTTCCTGGTGCGTCGTTACACCGTTTGCGGCGAGGATGACGGGGCCTCGCGCTGATCCGCGCCCGCGTGGCTGCCTGGGCCGGGAGCGCCACATGCCCGTCAGGCGCACATGGCTCGTGCATCGGTAAACCCGCGCGCCGCGGTCGGACACCCGTCGGGGCGACTTGCCCCGGGCTGCTCGACAGACGTACAACCGGGCTTCGCCCGGCGCCGATGCGCATTTTCTTGAATCCCACAATCCGACCAAAAGGAGTTCCGCTCATGGCCAAGACCTCTCCCTCCGATCGCCTGCTGACCGACCTGCATCAGGTCGTGACCGACGCGGAATCGCTGCTGCGCGCCACGGCCGATCAGACCAGCGCCGGCGCCTCCGAGCTGCGTGCCCGGGTGCAATCGACGCTGGATCGCGCCAAGTCCAGCCTGGGCGAGTTCCAGACCGCCGCGGTCGATCGCGCCAAGGCCGCCGGCAAGGCGACCGACGACTACGTGCATGACAACCCCTGGCAATCGATCGGCGTGGCCGCCGGCGTGGGCCTGCTGCTGGGCCTGCTGCTGACCCGGCGCTGATCTGAGCCTGGATCGGCTTATCGGCCGCCGCTCACCGGGGTGGCGGCCGGGGCCTGGGCCGGGGTCACCGCCGTGGCGGCGGTTTCCCATGGTTTGGGCGCCGCCAGCCAGCGCTCGAGCTCGTCGGCCGGCATCGGCCGCGCGAAGAGCCAGCCCTGGCCCTCGTGACAGCCCAGCGCCAGCAGGTGCTGGCGTTGTTCCTCGGTCTCGATGCCCTCGGCGACGACGCGCATTCCGAGGCTGCAGCCGAGATTCACCACCATCTGCGCGATCGTCGCGCCGGCGGCCGAGCTTTGCGCCTCGCGCACGAATGCGCGGTCGATCTTGAGCCGCTCCACGTCCAGCCGGCGCAGCTGGCTCAGCGACGAGAACCCGGTCCCGAAGTCGTCGATCGCGACCGACGCGCCCGTGCCGCGGATCTCCGCCAGCACGCGCAGCACCGCCGAGACCTCCTCCATCGCCATCGACTCGGTGATCTCCAGCTCCAGCGCGTCGCCCGGCACGTCGGCATCGGCCAGCGCGCGGCGCACCGTGTCGATGAAGGCCGGATGGCGGAACTGCGCCAGCGAGATGTTCACGGCGATGCGGAACTCGGTGTAGCCGGCGTCGCGCAACTGGCGCACCTGCCGGCAGGCGGTCCTGAGCACGAATTCCCCGATGGGGACGATCAGCCCGGACTGCTCCGCCAGCGGGATGAACTGGTCGGGCGGCACGTACTTGCCCTCGTCGGTGCGCCAGCGCAGCAGCGCCTCGGCGGCCACCACGCGCTGCGTGGTGAGCTCGACCTGCGGCTGATAGACGACGAACAGGCGCCGCTCCTCGAAGCTCGCGCGCAAGCCCTTGAGCAGCTTGAAGCGCTCGCGCGCGTCGATGCCCATCTCGGGCGAGAAGTACTGCGACGCGCCGCGGTTGCCCGCCTTGGCGCGCTTGAGCGCGATCTGCGCGTCCAGCAGCAGCTCCGAGCCCAGCGCCCGCGACTGCGCGAGCCGCACCAGTCCGGTCGTGGCCGAGAGCTGCAGCCGCTCGCCCGCGACGGTGAAGGGGTCCTCGAAGACCGTGCCGATGCGATGGCCGTTGACCATCTCGTCAGGGCCGAGCAGCCCGAACGCATTGGACGAGATCCGCGCCATCGCGGTGTTGAATCCCAGCCGCTGCGCCAGGCGCTGCGAGACGGCCTGCAGCACCTGGTCGCCGAAGCGGTGGCCGAAGGCGTCGTTGACGTCGGCGAAGTCGTCCAGGTCGATCAGCGCGAGCGTGATGCCCTCGGGCGACTTGAGGTTGTGCTCCAGCAGCTCGATGAACCGGGTGCGGTTGGGCAGCTGCAGCAAGGGGTCGTTGTAGGCCTGGTCCGTCAGCTGCGTGTAGAGCATGACGTTCTCGAAGCCCACGGCGATGTTGGAGCAGAACGCGCGCAGCAACTGGCGGTCGAGCTCGTCGAGCTCCCGCTGGACCTCCACCAGCGCCGCCATCGCGCGCCCGCTGGGCAGCCCGAAGAACAGCACGGTGCAGCCCGCTTCGTAGAGGTTGTGGCCGACGGCCAGGCAACGCGCGAGCAGGTCGCGGATCTTGCCGACCGGCACCGCGTGCAGCGGTCGGTTGATCAGCGAGCTGTACTGGCCGGCGGCAGCGATCACGCGCGCGTCGCCGTTCGGGTCCCCGGTGCTGTAGCCGGGCGCCTGCACGCAAACGAGGCCTTCAGGCAGCGTGCCCAGCAGCGCGCAGAGCTGCGTCACCACGCCTTCGGCGAAACGGTGCAGCCCGTGCTGGCGGCCAAGCTCGGTGCTGGCCTCCACGATCATCTCCAGGCCTTGCCGGTTGGCCTCCAGCGCGCGGATCTGGCGGTACGAGCGGATCGCCGCGGTCAGCACCGTGTACAGCCGCGTGCGGGTCAGCTCCGACTTGGTCTTGTAGTCGTTGATGTCGTAGGCCTGGACGGTCTCGATCTCCGGCGCGTAACCGGGCTGGCCGGTGCGCAGCACGATGCGCACGGCGCGCTGGCGCAGCTCCTCGCGGATGTGGCGCACCAGTTGCAGGCCGGCGTCGTCGGACTCCATGACGACGTCCAGCAGCACGACGGCGATGTCGGACTCGTGGCCCAGCAGCGAGCGGGCCTCGGCGGCGGACTTGGCATGCAGGAAGGCCAGCGGCTGACCTTCGACCAGCAAGCCCTGCATGGCGAGCTCGGTGGCCTTGTGGACGTCGGTGTCGTCGTCGACGATCAGCACCCGCCAGGGCTTGCGCGGGGGGTGTTCCTCGACTTCGGCATGCTCGTGGTCGTCCAGGAACTGCAGCAGGTCGTCGTCATCGACGGCGGAGTGCGGCGTGGGCTGGCGATCAGGCATTGAATGGACCTTGAAAGGCCGGCAGCGCGGGGGGCGCGCAACCAAGCGTTACCGCACTGTAGCCCAATGACTTGGGGCCCATTGGACAAAGAACGCCCTCGTTTCCCCCGATTCAGTGATAGCTTTCGCAGTTCGGAGGGTAGGACACAGAGGAGCAACATTCGATGGAATCACGCGATCCGGGGCTGACGGAGCGGCTGCGGCGCATGGCCGAGCGGACGCTGGAACTGGCCCGTGTACGCCTGGAGCTGCTGGGCGTGGAGTTGCAGGCGGAGCTGCTCCGGCTGTTCGGCGCGCTGACCGCCTTGCTGCTTGCGCTGCTGCTGGGCGTGGCGGCGTTGCTGATGATGGTGTTCTCGCTGCTGCTGTGTGTCCCCGATCCGTGGCGGGCCCCCCTGGGTGCGGGGATGGGCGCGGCCTTCCTGATCGGCGCGCTCGGCGCCTGGTACTGGGCCAAGCGGCAGCTGAGCCTGGGCCGCCCGTTCGCGGCGAGCATCGCGGAACTCGCGCGCGATCGGCGCGCGGTGTCCGACGAGGACGGCCCCGACGCCACGCGCGGAGCGCGGCCATGATGTGGCGCGACGCGCGTCAGCGGCTCAAGCTCCGCCAGCTGGAGCTGCAGTTGCGCAGCGCGGAGCTGCGCCTGGGCCTCGTGCATGACGCGCAGGGCCTGGCCGGTCCGATGCAATGGGCCGAGCGCGGGCATGCGCTGTATCGCCTGGCGGGCAGCGTGCCTCGCCTGTGGCGCACGGTCGTCGCGATGGCCGCGGCCGGCGGGCTCGCCGGACTGATGCGCGTCTTCCGAAAGCGCGACCCCGACGCGGCGGACAGCCCGCCCGGTCGTCTCGCCCGGATCTGGGCCTGGGTGAGCCTGGGATGGAAGGTCTGGTCCTGGATGAAGCCGGCCCAACCGCCGGCACCGCCGGTGGCCCCTGACGATCAGCGCTGACCGCGCTTGGCGCCTGGCTTGAGGCCCGGCTTGCCCGCGGACGTCACGCCGACGGTCTTGCCCGCGGGGCGAGCGCCCGCGCCCGTGGGCCGCTGAGGCGCTCGCGCCGTGCCGGTCTCCCGCGGAGGCAGCCCGGTGTGCTGCGTCAGGATCTGACCGGCGCGCGGCTTGTTCGGCGCGACCTTCTGGCCGGCGTTCGTCGAATTCTTCCGACGCGCCGATTCATAGCCGCCGTCCGTGCCGGTGGGCTGGTAGGTCGGGATCAGGTGGTGCTTGCCGTTGCCGATCAGGTCGGCGCGGCCCATGCGCTCCAGCGCCTCGCGCAGCAGCGGCCAGCCGTTCGGGTCGTGGTAGCGCAGGAAGGCCTTGTGCAGGCGCCGCTGCTGGTCGCTCTTGACGATGGTCACGCCATCGCTCTTGTAGGTGACCTTGCGCAGCGGGTTCTTGCCCGAGTGGTACATCGCGGTGGCCGTGGCCATCGGCGAAGGATAGAAGGTCTGCACCTGGTCGGCGCGGAAGCCGTTGCGCTTGAGCCACAGGGCCAGGTTCATCATGTCCTCGTCGGTGGTGCCCGGATGCGCGGCGATGAAGTACGGGATCAGGTACTGCTCCTTGCCCGCCTGCCTTCGAATGGACTGCTCGAACAGCTGCTTGAAGCGGTCGTAGGTGCCGATGCCCGGCTTCATCATCTTGGACAGCGGGCCGCCCTCGGTGTGCTCCGGCGCGATCTTCAGGTAGCCGCCGACGTGGTGGGTCACCAGCTCCTTGACGTACTCGGGCGACTCGACGGCCAGGTCGTAGCGCAGGCCGGAGGCGATCAGGATCTTCTTCACGCCCGGCAGCGCGCGGGCCCTGCGGTACAGCTTGATCAGCGGGCCGTGGTCGGTGTCGAGGTTCTCGCAGATGCCCGGGAACACGCAGGAGGGCTTGCGGCAGGCGGCCTCGATCTCGGGGCTCTTGCAGGCGATGCGGTACATGTTGGCGGTCGGGCCGCCCAGGTCGGAGATCACGCCGGTGAAGCCCGGGCACCTTGTCGCGGATCTCCTCGATCTCGCGAATGATCGAGTCGTCGCAAGCGGCTCTGGATGATGCGCCCCTCGTGCTCGGTGATCGAGCAGAAGGTGCAGCCGCCGAAGCAGCCGCGCATGATGTTCACCGAGAAGCGGATCATCTCGTAGGCGGGGATCTTCGTGCCGTGGTCGTGGCTGCCGTCCTGATCGGCGTAGGCCGGGTGCGGGCTGCGCGCATAGGGCAGGCCGAACACGTAGTCCATTTCCTCGGTGCTCATCGGGATGGGCGGCGGGTTGAACCAGACGTCCACGTCGCCGTGCTTCTGCACCAGGGCACGGGCGTTGCCCGGGTTGGTCTCCAGGTGCAGCACGCGGTTGGCGTGGGCATAGAGCACCGGGTCGTTGCGCACCTTCTCGAAAGACGGCAGGCGGATCACGGTCCGGTCACGCGGCGTGACCAGCGCGCGGCCGTCGCTGCCGTTGCGCGCCAGCGTCTGGCGCACGATCTTGATCGGCTTGATCTCGGGCATGCCCGGCTGAGCCGGCGCGCTCGCCGAG
This sequence comes from Roseateles sp., assembly GCA_039594005.1. Lineage (GTDB taxonomy): Bacteria > Pseudomonadota > Gammaproteobacteria > Burkholderiales > Burkholderiaceae_C > Roseateles. Next base: position 219,711 of record JBCNOF010000017.1, on the reverse strand, counting down.
GGCGATCCCGGCGCCCCCGCGGCCTGCGCCTGTTCCTGCTGCTTGGAGCAATCGGTGCCCTGGTCGGCGGCCGCCTCCTGGGTGTTCACGTAGGGGTTGATGATCTTGTCGATCTTGCCCGGCCGGTCGATCCGCGTGGAATCGATCTCGAACCAGCCCTCCAGCGACGCGTCGTCGGGCTTGCGCACGAAGGCGGTGCCGCGCACGTCGGTGATCGCGCTCAGCGGTTCGCCCTGGGCCAGGCGCTGGGCGATTTCCACCACCGCGCGCTCGGCGTTGCCGTAGAGCAGCATGTCGGCCTTGGAGTCCACCAGCACCGAGCGGCGGACCTTGTCCTGCCAGTAGTCGTAGTGGGCGATGCGGCGCAGCGAGGCCTCGATGCCGCCGAGCACGACCGGCACGTCGTTGTAGGCTTCCTTGCAGCGCTGGCTGTAGACCAGGGTGGCGCGGTCCGGGCGCTTGCCCGCCAGGCCGCCCGGGGTGTAGGCGTCGTCGGAGCGGATCTTCCGGTCCGCGGTGTAGCGGTTGATCATCGAGTCCATGTTGCCGGCCGCCACGCCGAAGAACAGGTTCGGCTTGCCCAGCTTCATGAAGTCGTCCTTGGAGTTCCAGTCCGGCTGGGCGATGATGCCCACGCGGAAGCCCTGCGCTTCCAGCAGGCGGCCGATGATGGCCATGCCGAAGCTCGGGTGGTCGACGTAGGCATCGCCGGTGACGATGATGATGTCGCAGCTGTCCCAGCCCAGCTGATCCATCTCTTCCCGCGACATCGGCAGGAAGGGCGCGGGGCCGAAGCGTTTCGCCCAGAACGGGCGGTACGAGGTCAGCGCCTTCTGGCCGGTCTTCTTCAGATCGGACAGCGGACGGGTGGGCGGAGGTGCGATGGACACGGCGGCGGCTCGGGCGTAGGCAACCGGGTATTGTCGCCGCACCCTGGGGTTTCCCTCAGGGGACCCTGCACAAATGCGGGGCTTTCCACCGGAAAAGCGCTTATTCCTGGGGATCGGATGGTCGATCGCACACCGGCTGGCGGCCCAGCGCGGCGCGTTCCGCGGCGTTCAGCGGCGGGAAACGGTTGGGGACGTCCACCGTCAGGCTGGACAGGTAATGCTCCAGCCGCGCCTGGCCGACGGCGATCAGGTCGAAGGCCTCGGGATCCAGGATCCAGTGATGCAAGAGTCCGCCCACCAGCGCCATCAACCCGATCGCGGCCTGCTGGGTGTCGACGTCCTTGGGCAACTGGCCCAGCTCGATGGCGCGGTCGAAGGCGGCGCGGTTGTGGCTGGTCCATTCCCGATGCGCGGCCACCTTGCGGCCGCGGATCGACGCCATTTCCCCGACGAACTCCACCCGCAGGTTGGCGATCTCGAAGGCGCGACGCGTGCGAGCGTTGAACACGGCGCAGTGCATGACGTTCATCAATCGCAGCCGCAGGTCGTCCAATGGCCGCTCCGGACCGGGCGACACCGACGCCTCGAAGTCCTCCTCCAGCGGCATGGTGGCGCGCTCCATCATCGCGTTGAAGAGCTGGACCTTGTCCTCGAAATGCCAGTAGACGGCGCCGCGGGTCACGCCGGCGGCCTGGGCGATGTCCTGCAGCGAGGTGCGCGACACGCCCCGCTCATGGAAGAGTTGCTCCGCGGCGTCGAGCAGACGGGCGCGGGTCTCCTGGGCTTCTTGTTTGGTTCTGCGGGCCATGGGCGCGATTGTAGAAGCACGGACCGGAAACATACATGCATGAATGTATGTATATACTGCGCGACTTTGGTCGATCCGCGCCGGCGCTGGGCGTCGTGGCGGGGAGAACCGCGGCTTGCCGGACCGGGCGGCCGATCCAGCGCCTCGCCGACTTGGCCGGGCCGCCCATTCGAACTGTGATCTGTACTGCGAGAGGAATCCCATCGTGATGTCTACCCCTCTGACAAAAGCAACGCCGGGGTCGGAGCGCCCGGGCCTGAAGGCCGGCGCGCGCATGCTTTACCTGGTGCCGCTGGTGATCGCCATCGCGTCGGTGCTGACCGCCTGCGGCAAGGACGAGGCGAAGGGCCAAGGCCAGGGCGGCGGCATGCCGCCGGCCAACGTCGGCGTCGTCACGGTGGGCCAGCAGGCAGTGGCGCTGCAGTCGGAACTGCCGGGCCGCGTCGAGGCGCTGCGCACCGCGCAGGTCCGCGCCAGGGTCAATGGCGTGATCCTCAAGCGCTTGTTCACCGAAGGGTCCGAGGTCAAGGCCGGTCAGGCGCTGTTCCTGATCGACCCGGCCCCGTACCAGGCCGCGCTGGACAGCGCCAATGCCAACGTCGCCAAGGCGCAGGCCAACGAGGCGCAGGCCGCCGCGCAGGCCGCCCGCAACAAGCCGCTGGCCGACGCCAAGGCGATCAGCCAGCAGGAATACATCACCTCCGTGGCCACCGCCAAGGCCGCCGCCGCCGACGTGGCCGCCGCCAAGGCCGCCGCGGTGCAGGCCAAGCTGAGCCTGGACTACGCCCATGTCTACGCGCCGATCTCGGGTCGCATCGGCCGCGCGCTGGTGACCGAGGGCGCGCTGGTGGGCGCCTCCGACGCCACGCAGCTCGCGCTGATCCAGCAGGTCAGCAGCGTGTACGTGAACTTCACGCAGTCCGCCAATGAGGTGCAGGCGATGCGCCGCGCGCTGGCCGCGGGCCAGCTGCGCAGCGCCGGCAACAACGCCGCGTCGGTGGAGATCGTCGGTGACGACGGCACCGTGCTGCCCCGCACCGGCAAGCTGCTGTTCACCGACCTGACCGTGGATCCGACCTCCGGCCAGGTCACGCTGCGCGCCGAGGTGCCCAACCCCGACAACGCGCTGCTGCCCGGCCAGTACGTGCGCGTGCGCGTCGCGCAGGCGGAACTGCCCTCGGCGGTGCTGCTGCCGCAGCAGGCCGTGACCCGCGGCTCCAACGGTGACACCGTGCTGGTGGTCGGCCCGGACAACAAGCCCGCCCCGCGCAAGGTGAAGATCGGCAACGCGATCGGCAACCAGTGGGTGGTGCTCGACGGCCTGAAGTCCGGCGAGAAGGTGATCGCCGACGGCTTCCAGAAGATGTTCGTGCCGGGCGCGCCGGTCAACCCCGTGCCGTTCAATCCGGCGAGTGCCGCCTCCGGCGCCGCGCCTGCCGCCTCGGCGGCCAGCCACTGAGCGCCTGACGCTCAGGAAGGACCCAAGACATGGCACGTTTCTTCATTGATCGCCCCATCTTCGCGTGGGTGATCGCCTTGTTCATCCTGGTCTTCGGCGGCGTCGCGGTCACGCAGCTGCCGGTGGCCCAGTACCCGACCGTGGCGCCGCCGTCGCTGTCGATCAACGTCGCCTACCCGGGCGCATCCGCCAAGACCCTGGACGAGGCGGTGATCTCCGTCATCGAGCAGGAGCTCAACGGCGCGCCGGGGCTGGCCTACATGGAGTCGGTCAGCCAGGCCAACGGCACAGGCGCGATCACGGTGACCTTCGAGCCGGGCACCAACCTCGACCTGGCGCAGGTGGACGTGCAGAACCGGCTCTCGCGCGCCACGCCGCGGCTGCCCGCCGCGGTGACGCAGCAGGGCGTGCGCGTCGACAAGGCGCGCAGCAACTTCCTGCTGTTCGTGACGCTGTCGTCCAAGGACGGCTCGATGGACCCGATCGCGCTGGGAGACTACGCCGCGCGCAACGTCGTGCCTGAGATCCAGCGGATCGCCGGCGTCGGCCAGGCGCAGCTGTTCGGTTCCGAGCACGCGATGCGCATCTGGCTGGATCCGGCCAAGCTGCAGTCGTTCAACCTGAGCCCCGCCGAGGTCAACGCCGCCATCACCGCGCAGAACGCGCTGGTGCCGGCCGGCCAGCTGGGCGACCGCCCCAACACGAGCGCGCAGACGATGTCCGCGACGATCGTGGTCAAGGGCCAGCTCGAGAACAAGGAGCAGTTCGGCAACATCGTGCTGCGCGCCAACACCGACGGCTCCACGGTGCAGCTCAAGGACGTCGCGCGCATCGAGCTGGGCGGCCAGAGCTACAGCACCTATGCCCGCCTGAACGGCCAGCCGTCCACCGGCGTGGGCGTGCAGCTTTCGCCGAGCGGCAACGCGCTGGACACCGCCAAGGCGGTGAAGGCGCGCATGGAGGAGCTCAAGAAGTACTTCCCCGCAGGCGTCGAATACAAGGTGCCCTACGACACGACCCCGTTCGTGCAGATCTCCATCGAGAAGGTGGTGAAGACGCTGCTCGAGGCGATCGTGCTGGTGTTCCTGGTGATGTACCTGTTCCTGCAGAACTTCGCGCGACACGCTGATCCCGACCATCGTGGTGCCGGTGGCGCTGCTGGGCACCTTCGCGGTCATGCTGGCGCTGGGCTTCTCGATCAACGTGCTGACCATGTTCGGCATGGTGCTGGCGATCGGCATCCTGGTGGACGACGCCATCGTGGTGGTGGAGAACGTCGAGCGCATCATGGGCGAGGAGGGCCTGTCCCCGCGCGAGGCGACCAAGAAGGCCATGGGCCAGATCACGGGCGCGATCGTCGGCATCACCCTGGTGCTGTCGGCGGTGTTCGTGCCGATGGCCTTCTTCGCGGGCTCGGTGGGCGACATCTACCGCCAGTTCTCGCTGACGATGGTGGCGTCGATGGCGCTGTCGGCGCTGGTGGCGCTGATCGCTGACGCCGGCGCTGTGCGCGACCCTGCTCAAGCCGATCGAGGCGGGCCATCACCACGAGAAGCGCGGCTTCTTCGGCTGGTTCAACCGCGGCTTCGCGCGCACCGCCAAGGGCTACGAGGGCTGGGTCGCCAAGACGCTCAAGCGCTCGGGCTCGATGATGGTGGCGTTCGTCGCGATCGTCGTGGCCGTGGGCTGGTTGTTCGTGCGCCTGCCCACCTCGTTCCTGCCCAACGAGGACCAGGGCTACCTGATCGTCAACGTGCAGCTGCCCCCGGGCGCCACGTCCAACCGGACCGAGGCCGCCGTCGCCGCCGTCGAGAACTTCCTGCACAAGCAGCCCGAAGTGGCCGACACCATCGGCGTGATCGGCTTCACCTTCTCGGGCCAGGGCCAGAACGCCGCGCTGGTGTTCGTGCCGCTCAAGCCCTGGGACGAGCGCAAGGGCAAGGACCACAGCGCGCAGGCGCTGGCCGGTCGGGTGATGGGCGCGATGATGGTGGGCGTGCGTGACGCGTTCATCTTCCCGCTGTCGCCGCCTCCGATCCAGGAACTGGGCAACGCGACCGGCTTCGCGCTGCGCCTGCAGGACCGCGCCGGCCTGGGCCACGAGGCCCTGCTCAAGGCGCGCAACCAGCTGATGGGCATGGCGCAGAAGAGCAAGCTGATCGCGACCATCCGGCCTGACGGCCTGGAAGACGCGCCGCAGCTGCAGATCGACATCGACCGCGACAAGGCCCAGGCGCTGGGCGTGAGCTTCGACACCATCGCCCGCGTGCTGGGCACACAGCTCGGATCGGCCTACGTGAACGACTTCCCGAGCACCGGCCGCATGCAGCGGGTGGTGGTGCAGGCCGATGCGGCGCGCCGCTCGACGCCGGAGGACGTGCTCAACCTTAACGTGACCAACGCGTCGGGCGCGAACGTGCCGGTCTCGGCCTTCGCCTCCAGTCGCTGGATCACGGGCCAGATGCAGGCCACGCGCTACAACGGCTATCCGGCGATGCGCCTGGCCGGTGACCCGGCCGCGGGCGTGTCCTCGGGCCAGGCGATGGCGGAGATGGAGAACATGGTGGCGCAGCTGCCGCCGGGCATCGGCTTCGAGTGGACCGGCCTGTCGCGCGAGGAGCAGCTGTCGGGCTCCCAGGCCGGCATCCTGCTGGCGCTCTCGCTGCTGGTCGTGTTCCTGTGCCTGGCGGCGCTGTACGAGAGCTGGTCGATCCCGCTGTCGGTGATGCTGGTGGTGCCGCTGGGCGTGCTCGGCGCGCTGCTGGGTGCGACGCTGCGCGGCATGCCCAACGACGTGTACTTCAAGGTGGGCCTGATCACCATCATCGGCCTGTCGGCGAAGAACGCGATCCTGATCGTCGAGTTCGCCAAGGACCTGCAGGCGCAGGGCAAGGGGCTCGTGGAGGCGATCCTGGAGGCGGCGCGCCTGCGCCTCCGCCCGATCATGATGACCTCGCTGGCCTTCATCCTGGGCGTGGTGCCGCTGGTGATCGCCAGCGGCGCCGGCTCCGGCGAGCCAGCGCGCGATCGGCACCGGCGTGCTCGGCGGGCATGGTCACCGCGACGGTGCTGGCGGTGGTCTTCGTGCCGGTGTTCTTCCTGGTGGTGCGGCGCTTCTTCAAGGGCAGCGAGCGCCAGCGCAAGATGTACGCGCATGAGCTCGATGGCCCCAATGCCGCGACCGCTGCCACGGCGGCCCGCAACGCGGACGGAGTCTGACGATGATGACGAGAAAACTTTCTGTGATGGCCGCCGCGGCCGCGACCGTGGCGCTGCTGGCAGGTTGCGTGAACCTGGCCCCCGATCACCAGCGTCCCGAGGCGCCGGTGGCGCCCCAGTGGCCGCAGGGTGCGGGCGCGGAAGCGTCCGATGCCAAGGTGGCCACCGAGCTGCAATGGCAGAAGTTCTTCCGCGATGAGCGGCTGAAACAGCTGATCGAGCTGGCGCTGAAGAACAACCGCGACCTCCGGGTCGCGCTGCTCAACGTCGACGTGGCGCAAGCGCAGGCCAACGTCACGGCGGCCAGCCGCTGGCCGACGGTCAACGTGGGGCTGTCGGCCTCGCGGGGACCGCAGACGCTGTCCAACGGCGAGACCAAGGTCGTCAGCGCTTATCAGGCAGGTCTGCAGATCACCTCGTATGAGATCGACCTGTTCAGCCGCGTGAAGAACCAGAGCGCCGCGGCGTTCGCGCAGTACCTGGCCACCGGCGAAGCGGCGCGCACGGCGCAGATCAGTCTGATCGCGGGCGTGGCGCAGGCCTATCTCGCGGTGCAGGCCGACGAGGAGCTGCTCGCATTGACCCGCCAGACGCTGGCCACGCGCGAGGACAGCCTGAAGCTGATGCAGCTGAAGTTCGACAACGGCGCGGCGTCCAACCTGGACCTGAGCACGTCGAAGTCCTCGTACGAATCGGCGCGCGCGACGCTGGCGCAGGCCGAGCGCACGCGCCAGCAGGACGTGAACGCGCTGACGCTGCTGGTGGGCCAGCCGCTGCCGGAGTCGCTGCCGGCCTCGCAGGCGCTGAGCGATCAGACCATGGGCGCGCTGCTGGCGGGCTTGCCGTCGCAGGTGCTGGTGACCCGGCCGGACGTGCGTCAGGCCGAGCAGCAACTCGTGGCGGCGGAGGCCAACATCGGTGTGGCGCGTGCGGCGTACTTCCCGAGCATCTCGCTGACGAGCAGCGTGGGCACGGCGAGCAGCGCGTTGAAGGACCTGTTCAGCCAGACGGCGTGGAACATCGCGGGTTCGGCGCTGATGCCGATCTTCGATGCGGGCCGGGTGCGCAACAACGTGGCCGCGGCGCGGGCCAACCGCGAGATCGCGGTCGCCCAGTACGAGAAGACCGTGCAGACGGCCTTCAAGGAAGTGGCGGACGCGCTGGCGGGCCGGGCGACGCTGGATGAGCAGCTGCGCGCGCAGGAGGCGCAGGCCACGGCCGAGGCCACGCGGCTGGAGCTGGTGGATCTGAGCTATCGGAATGGCGCGGCGTCCAGCCTGGACCTGCTGGATGCGCAGCGCGCGAGCTTCGCCGCGCGTCAGGCCGCGCTGCAGGTGCGGCTGGCGCAGCTGCAGAACCAGGTGCAGCTCTACAAGGTGCTGGGCGGCGGTCAGCCGGGCTGATCGGCTTCTTTCGCCAGACGACAACGGCGCCTCCATCGAGGCGCCGTTTTTCTTTTCCGTTGCTCAGCGCAGGCGCTTGATCAGGCTCGACGTATCGAAGCGGTTGCCGCCCATCTCCTGCACATCCGCATAGAACTGATCCACCAGCGCCGTCAGCGGCAGTCGCGCGCCATTGCGGCGCGCTTCATCGAGCACCAGTCCGAGGTCCTTGCGCATCCAGTCCACGGCGAAGCCGAAGTCGAACTTGTCCTCGACCATGGTCTTGCCGCGGTTGTCCATCTGCCAGCTCTGCGCGGCGCCCTTGCCGATGACGTCGAGCACCAGCGGCATGGGCAGGCCGCTCTTCTGCCCGAAGGCGATGGCCTCGGACAGCCCCTGGACGATGCCCGCGATGCAGATCTGGTTGACCATCTTGGCGAGCTGGCCCGCGCCGGTTTCACCGACCCGGGTCACCGCCTTGGCCATGTGCATCGCCACCGGCTGGATGCGGGCGAAGACGGCCTCGTCGCCGCCGCACATCACGGTGAGCGCGCCATTGACCGCGCCGGCCTGACCGCCGGACACCGGCGCGTCGATGAAATGCAGCCCGCGCTTCACCGCCTCGGCGGCCAGTTCACGCGCGACCTCGGCGGACGCGGTCGTGTGGTCGACGAAGACCGCACCCGGCTTCATCCCGGCGAAGGCGCCGTCGTCGCCCAGGACAACGGAGCGCAGGTCGGCGTCGTTGCCGACGCAGCAGAAGACGATGTCAGCGCCCTGGGCCGCCTCACGCGGCGTCGGCGCGGACGCTCCGCCGAATTCCGCGGTCCAGGCCTGGGCCTTGGCGGGGGAGCGGTTGTAGACGGTGACCTGCTGCCCGGCCTTGGCCAGGTGACCGGCCATCGGGAATCCCATCACGCCCAGTCCCAGGAAGGACACGCGCTGGGAAGGGGTCGATTCGTAGGAACGCTGGCCGATGCTGCTCATGGAAGGACCTGTCGGTGGGTTTTGAGAACCCACCGATTGTGGCCGCTCCCCCAGCCTTAGACGATGGTGAGATGCTCGGTGCCGGACGACAGATCGCCGCTGCGCGCCCGCTCGCTGTTGAGCTTGATCTGCAGGCGCAGGTCGTTGACCGAGTCGGCGTTGCGCAGCGCGTCCTCGTAGGTCACCTTGCCGAACTCGTAGAGGTCGAACAGCGCCTGGTCGAAGGTCTGCATGCCGAGCTCGCGCGAGCGCTTCATGATTTCCTTGATCTCGCCCACCTCGCCCTTGAAGATCAGATCGCTGATCAGCGGCGTGTTCAGCAGGATCTCCACCGCGGCGATCCGGCCCTTGCCCTCCTGGCGCGGCAGCAGCCGCTGCGACACCAGCGCCTTCAGGTTCAGCGACAGGTCCATCAGCAGCTGCGCGCGGCGTTCTTCCGGGAAGAAGTTGATGATCCGGTCCAGCGCCTGGTTGGCGCTGTTGGCGTGCAGCGTGGCCATGCACAGGTGACCGGTCTCGGCGAAGGCCACCGCGTGCTCCATCGTCTCGCGGTCGCGGATCTCGCCCATCAGGATCACGTCCGGCGCCTGGCGCAGCGTGTTCTTCAGCGCCTGCTCCCAGCCTTCGGTGTCCAGGCCGACCTCGCGCTGGCTGACGATGCAGTTCTTGTGCGGGTGCACGAACTCCACGGGATCCTCGATCGTGATGATGTGGCCGTAGGTCGTCTCGTTGCGGTGGTCCACCATCGCCGCCAGCGAGGTGCTCTTGCCCGAGCCCGTCGCGCCGACCAGGATCACCAGCCCGCGCTTGGTCTGCACCACATCCTTCAGGATGGGCGGCAGCTCCAGCGACTCCACCGTGGGCAGTGTCTGCGGAATGGTCCGCAGCACCAGCGCCACGTGGCCCTGCTGGATGTAGGCGTTGACGCGGAAGCGGCCGATGCCCTGCGGCGAGATCGCGAAGTTGCATTCCTTCGTGCGCTCGAAGTCCGCGGCCTGCTTGTCGTTCATGATCGCCCGCGCCAGCTGCAGCGTGTGCTGCCCGGTCAGCGGCTGGGGCGACACCTTGGTCACCTTGCCGTCGACCTTCACCGCGGGCGGGAACTCGGCCGTCAGGAACAGGTCGGAACCCTTGCGCGACACCATCAGGCGAAGCAGATCGTTGATGAACTTGGTGGCCTGATCGCGCTCCATGGCGGGGTCCCTTCCTGGTCGCCGGCCGCCCGGCGCTCAGCCGTCCGGACTCCGGTCGATGTGTCGTTGTGGTGGTGGTGCGGCCGCGCGTGCTCAGCCGGGGAAGTTCTCGGGCATCTTCGCCTTGGCGCGCGCCTCGGCGGGGCTGATGACGTTGCGGCGGACCAGGTCGGTCAGGCACTGGTCCAGCGTCTGCATGCCCAGGTTGTTGCCGGTCTGGATCGACGAGTACATCTGCGCGATCTTGTTCTCGCGGATCAGGTTCCGGATCGCGGCGGTGCCCAGCATGATCTCGTGCGCCGCCACCCGGCCGCTGCCGTCCTTGGTCTTGCACAGCGTCTGCGAGATCACCGCCTGCAGCGATTCCGACAGCATCGCGCGGACCATGTCCTTCTCGGCCGCGGGGAACACGTCGACGATCCGGTCCACCGTCTTGGCGGCCGAGGACGTGTGCAGCGTGCCGAAGACCAGGTGGCCCGTCTCCGCCGCGGTCAGCGCCAGGCGGATGGTCTCCAGGTCCCGCATCTCACCGACCAGGATGCAGTCCGGGTCCTCTCGCAGCGCCGAGCGCAGCGCGTTGGCGAAGCTCATCGTGTGCGGGCCCACCTCGCGCTGGTTGACCAGGCACTTCTTGGACTCGTGCACGAACTCGATCGGGTCCTCGACGGTCAGGATGTGGCCGTACTCGTTCTCGTTGAGGTGGTTGACCATCGCGGCCAGCGTCGTCGACTTGCCCGAGCCCGTCGGGCCGGTGACCAGCACGATGCCGCGCGGCTTCATCGCCAGCTCGGTGAAGACCTTGGGGCAGTTGAGCTGCTCCAGCGTCAGGATCTTGCTCGGAATTGTCCGGAACACGGCGCCCGCGCCGCGGTTCTGGTTGTAGGCGTTGACGCGGAAGCGCGCCAGGCCCTGGATCTCGAACGAGAAGTCGACTTCCAGCGTCTCCTCGTAGGTCTTGCGCTGGGCGTCGCTCATGATGTCGTAGACCATGTCGTGCACCTGGCGGTGCTCGAGGGCTTCGACGTTGATGCGCCGCACGTCGCCATGGACGCGGATCATGGGGGGCAGTCCCGCGGACAAGTGAAGGTCGGAGGCCTTGTTCTTGACCGAGAATGCCAGCAGTTGGGTGATGTCCATGGGATGAAGAAAAGCGTTGGCGATTATGGCGACGATCTCCGAGAACATACAACAGCTCCATGGCCGCATTGAGAGGGCTTGCCTGCAGGCGTCGCGGTCTGTGGACACCGTCACGCTGCTGGTGGTAACAAAGACTTTCCCGGCCGCGGATGTGAGAGAAGCCTTCCTCGCGGGCGAGCGCCGCTTCGGGGAAAACTACGTCCAGGAGGGCGTGGACAAGATCGAGGCGCTGTCCGACCTGCGCGGGCAGGTCGAATGGCACCTGATCGGTCCCCTGCAGAGCAACAAGACCCGGGTCGTGGCGGAGCGCTTCGACTGGGTGCACAGCGTCGACCGCCTCAAGATCGCGCAGCGCCTGGCCGAGCAACGCCCGGCCGGCCTGGCCCCGCTCAACGTCTGCCTGCAGGTCAACATCAGCGGCGAGGACTCCAAGAGCGGCCTGGCCCCGGCCGAGGTGGCCGAGGTCGCCCGGGCCGTGGCCGCGCTGCCGGGCCTGCGCCTGCGCGGGCTGATGGCCATCCCCGAGCCCGCCGACACGCTGGACGCCCAGCGCCAGCCGCACCGGGCGCTCGCGGCGCTGCTGGCGGAGCTCAACGCGGCGCTGGGCCTCGCCATGGACACGCTCAGCATGGGCATGAGCGCCGACATGGACGCCGCCATCCTGGAAGGCGCGACGATGGTGCGCGTGGGGTCGGCGATCTTCGGCTCGCGGCCCAGACCCCTGTCGACCGCTTCAACAGCGCCCACCGGGTCGACCACCCCGACGCCCCCTCCGACGGTGACCTGATGGATCCGCTCCAACGCCCAGGCGACCTGGTGCCCGAGACCCCGGGCAGCCTGTCGATCCGGGCGTTGTGGCGCCATGGCCGGTCCTCGGAACGGGCGTGGGTACTGGGCGGATGGCTGGCGACGATCCTGGCCTGCGTCGGGCTGGGGCTGGCCACCGTGCGCGAAGGCTGGTCGGGCATTCCGGTGGACCTGGGCGGCGCCAACGCCTTCCTGACCTTCTACCCGCCCATCCCGCTGTGCCTGTGGTGGACGCTGACGATGGGCTGGCGCTGGGGCGCCGTGCCGGCCTGGCTCGCGACCTTCGTCCTGGCGCTGGACGCGCAGCTGTCACCGCTGTGGGCGGCGGTCTTCGCCTGTGCCAATCCGCTGGGGCTGGGCGTGCTGGCGCTGGGCTACCGCGCCGTGGGCGCGCCGCGCGGGCTGCGCAGCCTGCGCGCCTGGCTTTTCTTCGTGCCGCTGTGCTTCGTCGCGGCGGTGTTCAGCTCCGCCGGTGCGCTGATCTGGAACTTCAGCCATGACCTCGCCGCCGAGCGCCAGTTGCCGATCTGGCAGGGCTGGTGGCTGGGTGCCTTCCTGCAGAGCGCGCTGCTGGGGGGGCCGCTGATGGCGCTGACCTGGCCGCGGCTGTCGCGCTGGATCCTGGCCCGGCCCGCGCTCTTCACGCCGCCCCCAGCGGGCGCCGCGCGATGGGCCTGGGGCTGCTGTTCGTGATCGTGCTGGCGGTGCAGGGCTACGGGCTGGTCAGCCTGGGCCTGGGCTCGCTGCAGCTGCGCGCGGCGCTGGCCAGCCAGGACTGGGGCCGGCTGGAAGAGGCCTCCCGCCTGATGCTCAGCACGGCGTGGGTGTTCTTCTGGGTCTTCACGCTGATCGTGCTGTTCGTGGCGCAGTTCGGCTACCAGGCGCTGTCGCGCTGGCTGCGCTCGACCGAGGCCCTGGTGACGCAGCTGGCCAAGGTCAACGCGGAGCTGGAACAGCGCTCGCGCACCGACGGCCTGACCGGGCTGGCCAACCGCATGGCCACGGAGGAGGGCCTGCGCGCGCTGCTGCGCACGGTGCGCCGCTACCGGACGCCGTCCGCCCTGCTGATGCTGGACATCGACCACTTCAAGCAGGTCAACGACCGCCACGGCCACGCGGCCGGCGACGCCGTGATCCGCGCGCTGGCCGAGGTGCTCAAGTCGTCCTCGCGCGACGTGGACCTGCCCGGGCGAATCGGCGGCGAGGAATTCGTCGTCGGACTGGCCCACACCGACCTGCCCGGCGCCCGGCGTTTCGCCGAGCGGCTGCGCGAGCGCGTCGCCGCCTCGCCGGTGACCGTGGACGGCACCGTGATCGCGTACACCGTCAGCATCGGCGTGACGCTGCTGCGCCAGGACGACGCGGCCATCGAGGATTCGCTGCGCCGCGCCGACGCCGCGATGTACCGCGCCAAGCAGGGCGGGCGCAACCGCGTCGAGCTGGACGCCGAGGACGCGGGCAAGGCCTGACCCCGGGCGGGTCGCCGGCGCGGCGTCCTGCGCGGTTACGGTGCGGGTACGCGCCGCATGCACGCGGAACGCGCACGAATGTGCAGGAATGGTGAAACCGCGACGAGCGGCTTATTAGGGCTTCTACCGAGAGGGCCACTCCCCCGTTTTCATTCAGTTGCAAGTGCCGCGTCAGAATTCACGGGCCCTCGGAACCGGCATGGATTACCCGAATCAAGTGCAACGATGATCGCGCCGAAGCCGATGGTCGGGTCTGCCCTGCAAGCGTCAACAGCGCTCGCGAGGACATGGCGGACCGGCCATTCAACAACTCATCCGTTGCGAGGGAATCGATGTCGTTTCTGTCCCGCCTGCGTATCGGCCAGCGCCTGACGCTGAGCTACGCGCTGCTGATCCTGCTGCTGGTCGTGATCGGCGCCTTCGGCGCCCACAACGCCAGCCGCCTGTCCCATGACCTGAGCACGACGGCCGATTCCAGCCTGGTGAAGATCAAGCTCGCCAACGCCCTGGAGAGCGACGTCAACGTCATCGCCCGCGCGTCCCGCGACCTGCTGCTGCTCGACACCGCCAACGCGATCAAGCGTCAGAAGGCCGACATCGCGCAGGCGCTGGAAGACGGCCAGAAGCAGCTGACCGAGCTCGAGGGCAAGGTCGCCGACGTCAAGGAAGACAAGGACGCCGTGACCAAGGTTCGCGAGCAGCAGAGCAAGTTCGCCGCCTCCGTCGCCAAGTTCCTGAGCGTGCAGCAGGACGGCAGCCCGGACGAGGCCCGCGAGACGCTGATCAAGGAAGTGCGCCCGGTCCAGAAGGACTACCAGGACGCGCTCAAGAGCCTGGTGGACCTGCAGTTCACCGCCGGCCGCGACCTGGCCGAGGGCGGTGCCAAGCTGGCCAACCAGTCCATCCTGATCACCGGCGTGCTGGTCGTGATCGCCGTGATCATCGGCGGCGTGGGCGGCCTGACGATCGCGCGCTCGATCATCGTGCCGGCGCGCAAGGCCAAGGACGCCGCGCAGGCGATCAGCTCCGGCGACCTGTCGCAGCACATCGATGTGCAGGGCTCCGACGAGCTGGCGCAGATGCTGGGCGCGATGCGCGACATGCAGACGGCGCTGTCGGGCGTGGTGGCCAGCGTGAGCGCCGCCGCGGGCGAGGTCGCGCAGAACTCCAACGAGATCGCCGGCTCCAACGTGGATCTGTCGGACCGCACCGCGCGTTCCGCCGAGAGCCTGCAGAACACCGCCGCGTCGGTCGAGCAGATCGCCTCCAACCTGAACGGCGCCAGCGAGCTGACCCGCAAGGCCGCGGGCATCGCCACCAAGGCGCGCCAGTCGGCCTCGGCCGGCGGCACGGTGGTGAGCCAGGTCGTGTCGACCATGGAAGAAATCAGCGCGAGCTCGCGCAAGATCGGCGACATCATCGGCGTGATCGACGGCATCGCCTTCCAGACCAACATCCTGGCGCTGAACGCCGCCGTGGAAGCCGCGCGTGCCGGCGAGCACGGCAAGGGCTTCGCGGTGGTGGCGTCGGAAGTGCGCGCGCTGGCCTCGCGCTCGGCGCAGGCCGCCAAGGAGATCAAGGTGCTGATCCAGGAATCGTCCGTGAAGGTCGAGAACGGCACGGCCCTGGTCAACAACGCCGGCGCGACGATCCGCTCCGTCGTGGACGAGGTCAACAACATGGGCCAGCTGATCGAGGAGATCTCGCACTCGGCCCAGGAGCAGGCGGCTGGTGTCGGCGTCGTGAACAACGCGATGAACGAACTCGACCGCGCGACCCAGCAGAACACCACGCTGGTCGACGAGCTGACCCGTTCCACCGATTCGCTGCGTGACAGCAGCTCCCGCCTGGTCGAAGCCGTGGGCTTCTTCAACACCGCGCGGACCGCGAGCTGATCGCGGCCGCCCCCCGTTCCTACCGGAAACCCGATTTCCTCACCCCAAGACGTACGAGGTCCCAAAGATGAGCAAGCAACTGACCAAGACTGTTTCCCGCACCCTGCTGGGTCTGGCCGCCGCGCTGACGCTGGCCGCCGGCGCCGCCCACGCCACCCCGAAGATCGTCAAGAAGGTGCCGCCGGAGTTCCCGGCCGAAGCCGCCCGCCAGTCGATCTCGCAAGGCTCCGTGCGCGCCAAGATGAACATCGAGCCCGATGGCAAGGTGTCCGGCGTGGAGATCCTGGAAGCCGAGCCGCGCAAGGTCTTCGACAAGGCCGTGACCCGCGCGCTGATGGACTGGAAGTTCGAGCCGAGCGGCCAGAAGGAAACGCACGAGGTCAAGCTCGTGTTCAAGAACGAGGACTGATCGCGGCGCGACGGCATGTCGCGCGTTGTCACCTCCAAGGGGCTGCCGCAGGTCACTGCGCGGCCCCTTGTCCTTTTTCCGTCAGCGAGCGTCGCCTGATTCCGCCCGGGATCGAATCGCGTCCAGCCCGGGTGCGAGCGCGCGCAGCCGCGCCGCGTTGTGCGCCTCGTCAATCTGCTTGAGCTCCCCAGCGACGCGCAGGCTGGCGATCTCCTCGTCCTCGCCCCCGTCCACGGCAAGTTCGTAGCTCTCGAGCGCCGCCTGACGCCGGTCCGCGAAGACCGCGCATTCAGGCGTCTGATCGACCGGCGCCTGGAACAGGATGCCCAGCGGATCGTCCCGCGCCGACAGCAACTGCACCACGCCCGGAAACCCGTCGGTGATCTCCCGGGCGATGAGGGCGCGTGCTTCCTCGCGAAACTCGGCGCGTCGTGTCGGCGAGTTCCACCCCCGGCCCGCGCCATAGGACCCGAAGAGCGGCTTGTCGGCGACGCGCACGCGTTCCGCGCCCAACAGTTCCGCCAAGGCCTGCGAGACATGCCAGCGGACCACCATCGCCTCCTCCAGCACCTCCTCGTTGTCCGGACTGCGCTGCGCGCAGAGGTAGTCGGCCCGGGCGTAGCACGCCTGGACGAAGGCGTTCTCGGCCACTTCGGGCAAGGAGGTCGCGTTCGAGGCATCCCGCAGCGCGGACATGGCCGACAGCGTCAGCATGCCGGCGTCGGCGCAGGGGCCCAACGGATGGCTGGCCAGTTCCTTGCACCGCCGCGCGAAACCGGCGTCGCGCGCCAGCCCGTCGACGATGTTGCCCAGGTGCGCGCACATGCCGAGGTCCTGGGCACCGAGAACACCGGCCGAGGCGCGCTGGTGTCGCACCTTGGCGAGATAGTCCAGCACCGGTTCGCCGTCGGTCAGGACATTCGCGGCGCGCGCCCGCAGCGTCGGAGGGATTCGATGGCGGGGCCACAGTTGGCGCAGCGGGGCCATTCGTCGCCGATTCGCATCGCGCCGCTGATGACGGATCTGGTCGGGCGCCGCGGGATCGGCCAGCCATCCGGCAGGGATCGCCGATGGATCGACCTTCCCTGATCGGCGTGGCAGCCGGATGAGGTACAGCGACGGCAGCGTGGCAGCCAGCGCCTCGATCCGCTCTGACAGCGCGGCGGGGGTCAGCTGCACCGGCTGATGCAAGGTGGCGACGACGACATCCGCGTCGCGTATGTCCCCCAGGGCGCGGCCCGATGGCAGCTGGTGGGCAGCGATGTCGATGTGCCGGATGCCCAGGCGATCCAGCAGATCCGCCAGCCCCTGTTCTCCCCGCAGCGGCTGGCCATCCCATTTCAGCGTGCCGCGATCGGACAGCGGGCCTTCCGAGGGAAACAGCGTCTGCAGGCAAGTCGCGGGTGGCAGCTCGACACCTTCGGCAATCAGGGCGGAGGACAGGACCAGGGGCGCGGTCCGGTCATAGGTCCGATCGACGACGAAGTCCCGCCAGCGCTGACGGCGCATGCCCTCGATCCCGCGCGCCTCCTGCGCCCAGCGGGCCATCTCGCTCAGCGCGGCCCGTTCCTCCCTGGTGCGGAGCTTCGTCTCCTGCGGGAGATCCGGTCCGCCTTGGCAGCACATGGTCAAGCGGGAGCTCCGCTCCCCGACATCGGTGACGAGCCGGACTTCCTCCCCGCTCAGGACAATGTCGTCCCCGCCACTGGCGAGGTGCCTGTCGAGCAGGTCGAGGGCACGTTGCCGCAACTCGCGATCCACGGGCGTCAGCGTCGTGCTGATGTCCCCGCTCATGAGGTCGCGGAGGCCCTGCAGCTCCTCGCGGGAGGGGAGTTCGTCGTCCATGCCTGGCAGCGATGTGGCGTCGAGGCTGACCGAGGGGATCCAGGAGATCGACCGCAATGAGCGATACGACGGCGCGGACGATGCGGTCTCCACCGACGACGACGACGCCGACGACGCTGCTGACGACGCCGTCGACGCCGAGGACGCCGAGGACGCCGAGGACGACGAGGACGACGAGGACGACGAACGCGCGATCGAGCGGTTGGCGTGGAAGCCAGAGGGCGCGGAGCCCTCGGAGGACACGGACGGGGCGAAGGAAACGGTCCGACGAATCCCGCCAGGGTCCGCGCCTTGGACCGATGGCAGCCGTCGCAGGCCGGGGGCATGGGCCGGGATCGGACCGGGGAGGGGAGAGGATGAAGGCGAGGACGCGTACGAAGAGGAACGCGCGGAGGATGAGGAGGAGGTCGACGTCGATCGGCTCAGGCTCGGTGCATGCCGCGGGAGCTGCGCCGGGACGTCCCTGCAGAACCGAAGCGCGGCTTCCATCACGGCGATGCGCTCCTGGACCGGAGCGCTGTTGCCTTCCGGGTGACTTCCATGCACCGCGACCATGGCGGCGGTCTCGTCATCCTGCGTGACACGGTCGACGAGTTGGCAGACGCGTTCCGCCCAGTCGGGATGCGTGATGGACTGATCGGCAATGGCCGCCGCCTTCCAGTCATCGAGCAGCTTGGGCACGTCGGCGCGAACCAGACGATCCCACGCGAGGTGCGTCCCGGGCGCATGCGAGTCGGACGGCCGGATATCGGCGACCCGCTGTTCGAGGCTGCGCTGCTGCAGCGTGCGTCCGAGGAGGTAGCGGACGTCACCCGGCGCGCCGCTGCTGCTCACCGACCAGCGGGCGATGACCTCCCAGGCGGTGCGCTCCCGCAGGACGGGAGCGGGTGGAACGTCGCACTCGCCGTCGCTGCGCGGAACAGGGTCCGTCGCGCGGCTCGAGCTGGTGAGTCGCTGCAGTGGGAGCATGTCGACCTCCGGTCGCTGTGAAGAGGTGCGCGTAGTGCCGGACTCGAGCCGCGGCACCCTGCGGGAATCCGGCGGCGATCCGGCCATGTTTCGATCTGCCGCTCCGATCGCCTAAACTCTCGCCCCATGTCCCGCCCGATCGCGTTCGCACCGCGCCGGTTCCCCTGGAGCCGCTGGCTGGTGCTCGCCGTGCTGGCGCTGACCCTGCCGCTGCAGGGCGCGCTCGCCGCCACGATGAGCATCGGCATGGCGCTGATGGGCTCGCAGGGCGGTGATGTCGTCACGACGATGCCGACCGATTGTCACGAGATGGCCGCCATGGACATGAGCGCCATCGGCCACGACATGACCGGGATGGATCACGGCATGGGCGCGATGGATCACACCGTCGCGCAGGATGCCCACGATGGGCATGACGCTCCCTCCGACGCGTCGATGGACCACGCTTCCGATCATCACTGCGGCATCTGCCTGCAGTGCTGTGTTGGCGCCGCGATGCTGATCGCGCCGCTGTCGCTGGCCGCGCAGGACCTGCGTGACGCCGCCCCCACGCTCCGCGCGCTGGACGCGCCCGAGCCTGCGCCGCAGCCGTTCGAGCGGCCGCCGAAACACTTCCTCGCCTGAACGCCGGCGCTCGTTTCCGACGAGCCGCCGCCTGCCACGTTGACACCCGCCGATCGCGGGGCGTCGGCGTCGTCCCCGTTCGTTTCGCGAGGAAGCCATGTCTTCTCGATTGCTTTGCCTGCCGGCTTTGGCGCTGACCTTGGGGTCGGCCCTGGCTGCGCCCCCTGATCCCGCCGACGCGCGGATCACCTCACCTGCACCGCGCGTCCAGGCGCCCGCAGCAGCGTCCGCGGCGGCGGTGACCGACCCCGGCGTCGGTGACTGGCGCCGAGCCAACCGTCGTGTCGCCGAAGCCGGCGGCTGGCGCGCGCTGCTGCGCGAGAGCCAGGCCGCGAGTGCGCCCGCCCCCGGCCACCACCACCATTGAGGAGCCCGTGATGTCCTCGATCACTCCCTGCCGCGCCGTGACCCGCACGCCGTGGCTGGCGCTGCTCGCGCTGAGCCTCACCGGCTGCGCCTCGCTCGCGCCGGAACAGGCGGCCGCGCCGATTCAGCAGCACAGCCGCAACTGGCTCCAGGCCGACCTCCCGCTGCAGCGCACCGACGACCAGCGCGCCGCTGCCCGCGCGCGCACCGAGGCGCTGCTCGCGCGGCCGCTCGACGCACCGGGCGCGGTGCAGCTCGCGCTGCTCAACCACCGCGGCCTGCAGGCCAGCCTCTACGGCCTGGGCATCGCCGACGCGCAGCGCGTACAGACGCTGCTCTGGCCCAATCCGGTGCTCAACATCGGCCGCATGATCCGCGGCGATGAACGCGAGATCGAACGCGGCCTCGAGTTCAACCTGTTGAGCCTGCTTGGCCGCGGCGCGCGACAGGACGCCAGCGCCCGCGCCCTGGCCGCCGAGCAGGCCCGCGTCGCGCAGCAGTTGCTGGACGTGGCCTCGCAGGCGCGTCGCGCGTGGGTGCAGGCGGTCGCTTCGCAGGAGCAGCTCCAGCACGCGCGCACCGTGCTGGACTCGGCCTCGGCCGGCGCCGAACTCGCGCTGCGCATGCGCCAGGCGGGCAACGTGAGCGCGCTGCGGCTGGCGCGCGAGCGCGCCGTGCTGGCCGAATCGCAGCTCGCGCTGGAGCAGGCGCAGCTGCAGGCCGCGCGCGACCGCGAATCGCTGGTGCGCGCGGTCGGGCTGTGGGGCGAGGACCTCGCCGCGCTCACGCTGCCCGAGCGCCTGCCCGACGTGCCGGCCGACTTCCGCGCCGCGGACGACCTCGAGCGGCAGGCGGTCGCGCAGCGGCTGGACATCCTCGCGGCGAAACGCGCGTCGGAGCAGCTCGCCGCGCAGCTCGGCCTGACGCGCCAGACCGGCCGCGTGAACGTGCTCGAGCTCGGCCTGCAGCGCAACAGCAGCAACCAGGAGCCGACGCAACGCGGCATCGACCTCACCGTCGAGCTGCCGTTGTTCGACTTCGGCCAGGCCCGCGTGGCCGGCGCGCGCGAGGCCTATGGGCAATCGCTCGAACGCACCGCGCAGGTCGCGATCGACGCGCGCTCAGAGGTCCGCGTCGCCCGGGCGCAAGCCGAGACCGCGTGGCGCATCGCGCGGCGCCATCACGACGAGTTGCTGCCGCTGGCGCGCCACGTCTCGGACGAGACGCTGCTGCGCTACAACGGCATGCTGGTCGGCGTGATGGACCTGCTCGCCGATGCGCGCGCGCAGGCCCGCGCCGTCTCCGCCGCGCTCAACGCGCAACGCGATTTCTGGCTCGCCGAGTCCGAGCTCTCGCAGAGCCTGCTGGGCCCGGTGCGCGACACCGGCGCCAGCACCGCTTCCTCCGCTTCCCCCACCGCCGCGCCCCAGGCCGGCGGTGCCGCGCATTGAGCGCGGCCCGCAAGGAGTCCCCATGATTTCCCGACGACATCTGTTCGCCGCCGGCGCGGCCCTCGGCGCCGCCGGCGCGGTGAACGCGCAAGGCGTCTCGCGCGTGGCGCTGGCCACGCTGCCCGAGCCCGCGCAGCGCGACACGCCCGACACCGCCCCGCCGCTCGCACCACCTGATGGCCGGCCCTACAACCCCGTGGTCACCCTCAACGGCTGGACGCTGCCCTGGCGCATGCGCGACGGCGTCAAGGAGTTCCACCTTGTGGCCGAGCCCGTGCTGCGCGAGCTGGCCCCGGGCTGCACCGCGCACCTGTGGGGCTACAACGGCCAGTCGCCCGGTCCCACGATCGAGGTCGTCGAGGGCGACCGCGTGCGCATCTACGTCACCAACAAGCTGCCCGAGCACACCAGCGTGCACTGGCACGGCCAGCGTCTGCCCAACGGCATGGACGGCGTGTCCGGCCTGACGCAGCCGGCGATCCAGCCCGGCCAGACCTTCGTCTACGAGTTCGTCGCGCGCCGGCCCGGCACCTTCATGTACCACCCGCATGCCGACGAGATGACGCAGATGGCGATGGGCATGATGGGTTTCTGGGTCACGCATCCGAAGACGCGGCATCCGCAGATCGCCGAGGTGCAGCGCGACTTCTGCTTCCTGCTGTCGAGCTACGACATCGATCCCGGCAGCTACACGCCGCGCACGATGACGATGACCGACTTCAACCTGTGGACCTGGAACAGCCGCGTGTTCCCCGGCATTGACACGCTCAATGTGCGCCAGGGCGACCGGGTGCGCATCCGCGTCGGCAACCTCACGATGACCAACCACCCGATCCACCTGCACGGTCACGAGTTCGAGGTCACCGGCACCGACGGCGGCCCCGTGCCGAAGTCGGCGCGCTGGCCCGAGGTCACCACCGACGTCGCGGTGGGGCAGATGCGGCAGCTCGAGTTCCTCGCCGACGAGCCCGGCGACTGGGCGATCCACTGTCACAAGAGCCATCACACGATGAACGCGATGGGCCACGAGGTCGACACGCTGATCGGCGTCGATCACCGCGGACTCGCCGCGCGCATCAACAAGGTCATCCCGGACTACATGGCGATGGGTGAGCGCGGCATGGCCGACATGGCCGAGATGGAGATGCCGCTGCCCGAGAACACCGTGCCCATGATGAGCGGCCGCGGACCGCACGGCTCGCTGGAGATGGGCGGGATGTTCAGCGTGATCAAGGTGCGCAAGGATCAGAAGCCCGGCGACTACCGCGATCCGGGCTGGTACGCCGCACCGCGCGGCAGCATCGCACGCGCCGTCGACGCGCCGCCCGGCGCCCCCCGGGCGCCCGCCACACCCACCTCATCGTCGCCCGCCGCCGAGCCGCTGCGCGTGCGCAAACCCGATGGCCACGGCCATTCCGGACATCAAGGCCATTGAAAGGCATCCACCATGAACCGCTTCACTGTCTCGTTCTTCGTTTCCTCCGCTGCCGCCGCGCTGGCCATGCTCGTCATGACCGCTGGCCTGACCGCGGCTGCGCCGGCCCGCGCGCAGGCCCATGTCCATGAGGGTCACGAGCAGCACGCGCCAGTGGCCAGTTCGGCCGCATCGGCCGACGCTGCCGCGCCGTCGTCGCAGGACTGGATCCCGGCCGAGGTCCGCCGCGTGGACGCCGCGCAGCAGAAGCTCACGCTCAAGCACGGCGACATCCGCCACCTCGACATGCCCGGCATGACCATGCCCTTCAAGCTCGCGCCCGGCGTGCTGAGCGCGGCGCAGCTCTCGGACATGAAGGCCGGCGACCGGATCGAGGTCCGCATCGAGTCGCGCGACGGCGCGCCCACCATCGTGGAGTTGCGCCCCGCGCCGGCCTCGAGCTGAGGTCGCGATCAGATCGGGGACAATCGCCCCCCATGGCGATTCAATGGTTTCCCGGGCACATGCACAAGACCCGGGGCGCGATCCGCGAGCGCATGAAAAGCGGGATCGACGTGGTCATCGAGATGCTCGATGCCCGCGTGCCCGCGAGCAGTGCCAACCCGCTGATCGCGCAACTCACCGCCGGCCGGCCGGCGCTCAAGCTGATCAACAAGCAGGATCTGGCGGATCCCGCGCGCACGGCGCAATGGCTGGCGTTCTATCGCGCCCAGCCCAACACGCACGCCGTGGCCATCCACCAGGGCCAGCCCGGCCTGGCCAAGCTGATGGCCGCGGAATGCCGCGCCCTGGCGCCCAGCCGCGGCGGACTCGACAAGCCGTTGCGCGTGTTGATCTGCGGCATTCCCAACGTCGGCAAGTCCACGCTGATCAACACGATCGTGGGCAAGCGCGCCGCCGCCACCGGCGATGAGCCCGGCATCACCAAGATCGAACAGAAGATCCTGCTCGACAAGGGCGTCTATCTCTTCGACACGCCCGGCATGCTCTGGCCCAAGATCCGCGTGCCTGAGGCCGGCATCAACCTCGCCGCCAGCGGCGCCGTCGGCCGCAACGCCTTCGAGGAGGAAGTCGTCGCGCTGGACCTGCTCGGATACCTGCGCCGCCACTATCCCCAGGCGCTCAAGTCGCGGTATCAACTCGAGCCCGACGCTTCGCTGCTCGACGGCGAGGTGCTCGCCATGATCGGCAAGCGCCGCGGCGCCGTGCTCTCCGGCGGTCGCATCAACACGCAGAAGGCCGCCGAGATCCTCCTCTACGACCTCCGCCAGGGTCAGCTTGGCCGCATCACCCTCGAAACCCCCGAAGAATTCGAAGAGTGGACCGCCGCAGCCGAAGCCGCTGAAGCCGCCAAACTCGCCGAGAAGGAAGCCCGCGCCGCCGAAGCCAGACGCGGCACCCGCGATGTCGATGGGTTCAGGCTCGTTGATGAGGACGACGAGGAAGAAGAAGACGAGGACGACGGCTCCGACACCGAGCACGACAGCGGAGACCGGTAGCCCCACTCCCTCCCGAGTCTCCGCACGCTCGGCAGGTCGCTCGCAGGGCTACCGGTCCCCGCTGTCCTTCACCGACCTCAATGCGGCGCGCCGACCTGCAATGCGCCCAGCGCCGGTAGCTGCCAGCCGAAGTACAGCGCCGCCAGGCGCAGGCCGGCCACGCTGACCATGCCCAGCACGAAGGCCCAGCGCATCGGCATGCCCACCGCCTTCAGCACGAAATAGATCGCGATGCCGCCGATCGCGGCTGTCGCATAGATGTCCTTGCGCAGCAGCAAGGGCGCCTGGCCGCTCAGCACATCCCTCAAGACGCCGCCGCCGCACGCGGTCAACATGCCCATCAGCAGCGCAGGCATGGGCTTCACCCCATGCTCCTCGGCGATCTCCGTGCCGCACAGCGCAAACAGCGCCAGCCCCAACGCGTCCGCCACCTTCAGGATCGCGATCGCATGCTCCGGGAACGGGCCCACCATCAACGCCGCCAGGGCGCTGACGATGATCACCAGCAGGTAACGCGTGTCCTTCATCCAGAACACCGGATGACGGTTCAGCAGCACATCCCGCAAGGTGCCGCCCCCGACCGCCGTCATCGCCGCGATGACCAGCAGCCCGAACAGGTCCAGCCCCGCCTGCATCGCGGCCAGCGCCCCGCTGACGGCAAACACCGCCACGCCCAACAAGTCGAACCAGTAGATCATCGGCATAGGGCCGGCAGTGTAGAGGCCCCTTGAAATCGGGGCGAGGCGTGCCCATCTGCCGCCGCGATAATCCACGCCCCCTCGGGGCTCTCCCGTGACTCTCAGCTGATTCACCAAAGATGGACAAGCAAACCCACTCCTTCCAGGCCGAAGTCAAGCAGCTGCTGCATCTGATGATCCATTCGCTGTACTCCAACAAGGAAATCTTCCTGCGCGAGCTGGTCTCCAACGCCTCCGACGCCGCCGACAAGCTGCGCTTCGAGGCCCTGGCCAATCCCGAGCTGCTCGAGGGCGGCGCCGAGCTGAAGATCCGCGTGAGCTTCGACAAGGAAGCCCGCACCGTCACCATCGACGACAACGGCATCGGCATGAGCCGCGAAGAAGCGATCGCCCACCTCGGCACCATCGCCAAGTCCGGCACCCGCGAGTTCCTGGCCAAGCTCGACTGGCGACCAGAAGAAGGACGCCCAGCTGATCGGCCAGTTCGGCGTGGGCTTCTACTCGGGCTTCATCGTCGCCGACAACATCACCGTCGAATCGCGCCGCGCCGGCCTGCCCGCCGACGAGGGCGTGCGCTGGAGCTCCGAAGGCGACCGGCGACTTCGAGGTCGAGACCATCACCAAGCCCGGCCGCGGCACCGACATCATCCTGCACCTGCGCGAGGGCGAGGACGAGTTCCTCAAGACCTGGCGCCTGAAGTCGACGATCGCCAAGTACTCCGACCACATCGCGCTGCCGATCCTGATGCGCAAGGAGGAATGGGACGCGGACAAGGCCACGCAGGTCCTCAAGGACGAGTGGGAGACGGTCAACCAGGCCAGCGCGCTGTGGACCCGCCGCCAAGAGCGACATCACGCAGGCCGAGTACGACGAGTTCTACAAGCACATCGGCCACGACTACCGAGAGCCCCGCTGGCCTGGAGCCACAACCGCGTCGAGGGCCGCAGCGAATACACGCAGCTGCTCTACGTCCCGGCCCAGGCGCCGTTCGACCTGTGGAACCGCGACAAGCGCGGCGGCCTGAAGCTGTACGTGCAGCGCGTGTTCATCATGGACGACGCCGAGGAGCTCCTGCCGCTCTACCTGCGCTTCGTCAAGGGCGTGATCGACTCCAACGACCTGCCGCTGAACGTCTCCCGCGAGATCCTGCAGGAAAGCCGCGACGTGAAGGCGATCCGCGAAGGCTCGACCAAGCGCGTGCTGGAGATGCTGGAGAAGCTGGCCAACAGCGAGGACGCCGGCGAGCGCGACAAGTACGCCCGCTTCTGGAACGACTTCGGCCAGGTGCTCAAGGAAGGCCTCGGCGAGGACTACGCCAACCAGGAGAAGATCGCCTGGCCAAGCTGCTGCGCTTCGCCTCGACGCACGGCGAGAGTCGGCCGAGCAGAGCGTGTCGCTGGCCGACTACGTGTCGCGCATGAAGGAAGGCCAGGAGAAGATCTACTACCTCACCGCCGACAGCCTGTCCGCCGCGAAGAACAGCCCGCACCTGGAGGTCTTCCGCAAGAAGGGCATCGAGGTGCTGCTGCTGACCGATCGCATCGACGAGTGGATGCTGTGCTACCTGAACGAGTTCGACGGCAAGCCGCTGCAGTCGGTGGCCAAGGGCGCGGTCGATCTGGGCCAGCTCCAGGACGAGGAAGAGAAGAAGCAGGCCGAGGCCGCCGCCGAGCAGTTCAAGCCGGTCCTGGAGCGCCTGAAGACCGCGCTGGAAGGCCGCGCCAAGGACGTGCGCGTCACCACCCGCCTGGTGGACTCGCCGGCCTGCGTGGTCGTCGAGGAGGGCGACATCAGCGGCCACCTGGCCCGCATGCTCAAGCAGGCCGGCCAGGCCGCGCCGGTGTCGCTGCCCACGCTGGAGATCAACCCCGAGCACGCGCTGGTGCGCAAGCTCGGCGAGATCGACGCCGATGACGCCGGCCAGGCCCGGTTCGGCGACCTCGCCCAGGTGCTCTTCGACCAGGCCCTGCTCGCCGAGGGCGGCGTGCTCGAGGACCCGGCCGCCTACGTCCGGCGCGTCAACGCGCTGCTGCTTGGCTGAAGCCCGCCGGCGCCGCGCTCAATGCGGCGCCGGCAGGCCCGAGCCGGTTCTCGAGCTCGTCGTCGAACCCGTCAGGGGAGCGATCAGCGGGGCGCTCGACAGCGTCGTGTCGCCCGGACCCCACCGCGGCGCCAGGTCGATCCGGCCGGCCGGCAGCGACGACGCCATCGCCTCCGAGAGCTTCGCCTGGGCAAGCGCCCAGCGCTGCCCGGGCGCGCCGTCGACACCGGCGGGGGAGTCGCGTGTCAGCGTCGCCGCCGAGCCGTTCGTGCCGTTCGTGCCGTTCGTGCCGGGGTTCAGCGTCCAGTCCACGGGCGTGCCCGCCCCGGTGCCCATGGCCGCCACCAGCGGCGCGGACAGACGGGCGATCCGCCACGTGCCGGCCTTCGCCTGGTAGCGCACCAGCGCTTCATCGTCTCCGGTCGGTTGGTCGCCGATCGTCCCGTCGACCAGCGCGTACACGTCGGGCACGCGCATGCGGCTCCACTGGCCCGCGTCGCCGATCCTCAGGTCGAGGTCTTCCTGGACCGCCTTCAGCGCCGTGCCGTGCAAGGTCAGCATCGGCAGCCGCAGGGTCCGGTCCGTGTCCGGCCATTGCAGCCGCTGCTGGCCGGACCGCGCGGTCACGGCCACGTCGGTGGTCCATTCGTCATCGAGGAACAGGGGCGTGTCGGCCCGGAGCGCATTGCGGATGCGGATCAGCTGTCCGTTGGACGTGCGGTGGATGAGCAGGTCCCGGCCTTCGTAGAACACCTCGGTACCCGGGCCCGCGACGTCGTCCATGTCGATGCGGCGCGGCGCGCCGTCGACCTCGTCCAGGATCACGATCTCCGGAATGCCCAGCGCCGCGGCCCCGTCCAGGTCCACCGGACGGCCGTTGCCCTGGATCAGCAGCCATCGCGGCAGCGCCTTGCCGGTCAGGAAGCGGCGACACAGGGCCTGGAACTCCGGATCGGAGCCCAGCCGGAAGGTGGTGGCGTCGTTGTCGTCCAGCGTGAGGTGGAGGCTGTTGCCGGCGCTGACCCGGAAGACGCTGCCGCCCCAGGTCGTGCCGGAGAACCCGTTGTCCTCGATCCGGAAGTTGCGGTAGCGATTGCCCCACGGCGCGAGTTGCTCCGTCCACCATTCGAGCAGGCCCACGGAGAAGGTCTGCGCCTTCAGCGACGTCGGGCTGTGCGCGAGGGCGCCGAGTTCGTCCGCGCTGAGCGATTCGGTGTTGCCGAGGTAGCGCCAGGCCGGGCTGCTGGAGCCGTCGGTGGGGAAGAAGTCGTAGGGCTGAGCGCCCTTCTGGAACTGCGGGTGCAGGCGAAGGAGCTGGAACAGTTCCTGCCGGTTCGTGCGCGGGTTGTCGTAGAGGTAGGCCTCGCCGATCACGGGCGAGGGGTCGTTGTAGCGCCAGGCGTGGTAGGCCGCAGGATCCAGCTTGGGCGGACCGTCGCCCACCGGCGTGATCCTGGGCTTGAGCTGCTTGTCGAGGTCCTTGGCGCTGCCCAGGTAGGACCAGTAGGCCTGCCCGCCGCGCGGCGCCGCGGGGTCTCGGGGCAGGTGCACCAGGTCGGTATCGGGCCGGCGCATCAGCGCGTAGTGCCCGTCGCCTGCCGTGTCAAGGAAGTGGACGACGTCGCCGGGGCGGGCGCTGTCGTTGCCGACTTGCCGGATGGAGACCGTCGCGGGAAGCAGGCGTTGCAAGGCCTCGAACAGTTGACGGTTGAAGGTCGGGTCCTCGTCCAGCGCGAGCGCCGCCTCCCCGGTGCGCGCCGCTTCGGCCCGCAGGCGGATCAGGCGGTCGCGCAGCGCGAGCGCGGCGGCTTCGCGCAGATCCTGCTCCAGTGGCGTGCCGGGGACGGCATGGCGCGCATACCAGCCATCGAGCAGCAGCCCCTGCGTGCTCGCCTGCGCGCGCCACAGCCGCAGCGTCGCGTCCTCGATCGCGCCGCCCTTGTCCGTGAGGACCACGCGGCCCAGCGTGAGCTCGCCGCGGGCTTCCTCCGCCCCGCCGTCGGGACGCCAGAAGGTCAGGCCGGCGCGGCGGACCTGATCCAGCGTGCGCAGCGACACCTGCTGAACGGTTTCTCCGTGCTTGCGTCCCAGCTCACGGGCCGCGGCCAGTTGCGTCAGCATGCCTTCCAGCGGCGTGTCCGACAGCCCCGGCGGCTTCACGCGGGAGAGTTCCCGGAACGCGGCGGCGTTGCCTTCCAGGCGCTCATCCAGGTCATGGAGGAACAGGCGCAGCGTGGTCACCAGGACGTCGTAGAAATCATCGGGACCTGCGCGGTTGGTCTGCCGCAGCGTGGATTCGGCGCCGAAATGGTCGAGCAGGATGTTCACACCGGCGTCGCGCAGCCGATGCGCCAATTCGGACGAGGCCTCGGGCGAGTCGCCCAGCTTGATCCAGTCGGAGCCCGCGTGCGTGGCCTGATGCCCGTCGAGCAGCGCCTTGAGTCGTGCCCGCAAGCCGCTGAGCGTGCCGTATTCGTTGACGTTCAGCGGCGTCGTGGGGGCGTGCAGGTCGGACCAGGTACCGTAGGCGCCCGTGTCCTGCGCATGGCGCAGGATCAGCCATTGCTTGGCCCGGGCCACGACGTCGACAGGCACCTGCCTGGACGAGCGCGGTGCCGGCGTGCGGATCGTCTTGCCGTCCGGGGGGCCGGCGTACGCCTGGAACGCCGCGAAGCCCAGCCGGACCAGCGCCCGCGCCAGGCCCGTGTCGGCGTCGAGCGAGATCGAGGTGGCCTTCGGATCGGCTTTCAGCGACGCCGCTTCCAGGCGATCCAGCCGTTGCCACAGCGCCAGCGCCGTCAACCCTTCGGTCGGGCGCAGGCTGTCGGCGTTCAGGTAGTAGAAGTCGACGGTCCCGATCGGCGCGGCCCGTCCGCCTTCCGGCCCCGCGAGCTCGATATCGGCCGCCAGCTCGGTGGTCATGAACGCGCTGAGCTGGTCCCAGGTCCAGCCGGGGTGGTCCAGCATCCATTGCGTGATGGCTTGTTCCCCGGCGACGGTCAGCGCCAGTCGTCCGCGCTCGAATCGTCTCTCCTCGGCCCGATAGGTGAAGGTGACCGGTCCGAAATGGCGTCCACCGTCGTAGCGGACGACGGGCCGATGATCCTCCTCGAGGCTGAGCTCGCCCCCATTGAGCGCGTACCGCCGCCATCCGGTCGAGCCGTCCTCGCGCAGGCCGCCCAGCAGCAGGTGGTGGGCGCCGGAGAGCAGCGTGCCGCCGTGCACGGGGTCGAAGATCCCGGACAGCAGTTCCCCGCTGGGCAGGATGCTGGAGACCTGGACCGGTCCCTGAGGCAACAGGTCGTCGGGGCGCAGGAACAGGTCGCGGCCCTGGACCGACGTCCCATCAGGCGGAGCGAGCAGGCGCAGTGCCGCCGCGAGCACCTCGTTGGGTCGCAGCGACTCGGACCATGGAGGCAGTGTGAGCACGAGCGAGCCGCTGCGCCGCGCCAGGTCGAGGACCAGGCGCACGTCGGGCACCAGCGGATCCGCGAGCTGGACCACGGCGCCGTGCAGGGCCTCGAACTGGAACTCCTGCCCGGCGATCCGCACGCCTGCGACACCGCCATCGGTGAACGCGATGGGCTGGCCTCCGTTGAGCAAGCCGCCCTTGAGCCGCAGGGTCCAGATCTCGCGTCCGCGTGACGACGGCAGGATGCGCACCGGATGGCGGACGGTGCCGTCCGCAGGCAGCGCGATCGTGGTGCCCCCGCCGCCGCCGATCAGCCGGACCTGAACCTGCGACTGGTCGAGCGGGCGATAGGTGCGCTCGGCCACGCTTCGGCCGTCCTTGAATTCCCAGGTGGCGCTTTCAGCCTCGGAACGCTCCGGCAGCGCCAGCGTCCGGCTCTGCTCGTCCAGCACCACCTCGAACAGCGTCGGCTTCTGTTCGTAGCGCCATTCGTCCGCCGACTTGGCGAAGCTGGTGGAGCTCACGTAGTCGCCGACGAAGTTGGCGTCGCTGTTTTCCTGCATCCGCTCGATCAGCGGGTCGCCGAGCAGCGCGAAATCGCCACCGGCGCGCGACGACGAGTACTGGCCGAAGTGGATGGCGAGGTTCGGGGCCGTCATCAGCCCCAGGACCAGGTCGGGATCGCGCAGCGGAATCGGAATCCGCACCTTCGGCTGCGTCATGCGATCGGGACTGTGCATCAGGGACCACAGGTCCATGTCGAGCCCGTGCCGGGCATAAGGATGCTGCTTGTCCGCGCCGTCGCTGATCCACCAATCGTGCAGCCGGCGGCTGCCCGCCTGCCAGTACAGCTGGTGTCGGTGCAGGGACGAGGCGCCCACGTCGGCATTGGCGAAGGTCACCTCCTGCGCCACGAAGTCGATGCGCCGGATCGGTGCCCAGCCGTTGACCATCAAGGCCTGGGGTCCGGGCTGTTTCGGATCCGCGCCCTTGGCCAACGCCATCCGGCGCAACGGCTCCTCATAGCCCCGGTTGATCTGGCGCAGCGGCTCGGCGTTGTGGTTCAGCCGCGCGGCTTCGCCCCACACCGACCGCGTCAGCGCGGCGATCCCGAGGGACAGGCCCGCCAACGGGACCGCAAGGCCTTCGGCCAACGCGGCGATCACGGTGGCGCCGGCCAGGTCCGCGGCGACGCTCAGTCCCACCAGGGCCAGCCCGGCCGCGTCCAGTCCCACCTGGACGGCCGCGGGCGTGATCCGCGCGCGGTCTCCCATGCCGATGGCGTCGATCAGCCGCGCCACGTCGACGCCGATCGAACCGGCCTGTGCCAGGCGGCTCACCGTCGCCAGGGCCTGCGACAGCTGGCTGGTGCGTTCGACCAGCACGGCCATCGACGCCGCGTCCGATCTGGACGCCGTCTGGCGGATGACCGAGGCCATGGCGGCGACCTCCGCGCCGGCCTGGAAGCCGCCCTGCTCAATCCCCAGGTACCAGAGAGCCTCCTGGTACGCGTCGCCGCGAGGAGTGTCTCCGGCGAGGTCTGACAGCATCAGCGCCAGCAGGCCGGTGTTGAGCAGATCCAGGTGCGCGGTCGACAGCGGCATGTCGATGCCCAGGCCACCCACCTCGCTGAGACCGCGATCGATGAACGCCATGCCGGCGCGCAGGATGGCGACGTCGGCGGCGGCGATGACCTCGCGCGTCTGCAGCGCGCCGGAATCCAGGTCCATGAAGGTCATCCGCGCGCGCCCGCCTTCCAGCAGCGCCAGCCGGGGCACCAGGTGCATGCCCGCCGGGCGAAGCGCCTGGACGACGTCGTGGAAGCGGTCGCGCATCCAGCCCCGTTCGATGATGTCGACGGCGGCCAGCTCCATCGATCGACGCGAGGCTTCCACGAGCGTCGGCACGCCGAGGATCGCGCAGCAGGGGCCGTCGGTGACCAGTCCCTCGCTGCCGTTCGGGTACCTGTCGCGCACGCTGACGACGCCGGTCACCGGGTCGACACGATAGAGCCAGGTCGTGCCCGCCGCGCCGCGCCGGATCGGCGCCTCCGAGTGCAGCTGCGTGTTCTTCCGATGATGGCGCCGGTGCATGTCCACCCACAGCGTCTGGGCATAGACCGTCGTCTCCATGCCCGGGAGGCCCAGCGGGCCGGCGGCTTGCGCGAAGGTCCGGCCGTAGCTGCGCTGCGCCACCGGGGTCTCGAGCGCGCAGCTGAGCAGGCTGATGCGGCTCAGCACCGGCCGGTTGCCGGACCGCGGCAGCAGGCGCGGCATGAGCCTCGTCAGTTCATCGGCCAGGGACCGGGGCGCGCGGCCGCTGAGCAGGCGCTCTCCAGTGACACGCGAGGTGTGGCCGTGGCCGGACACCAGCAGCTTGACCGAGACGTCGGCGTCGGCGTTGTCCAGCAGCGATTGACCCCGGACCACGCGGTACTCCCCGCCTTCGCGCACCTGCACCCAGACCAGGTCGTCGGGATGGGCGCGGGACTGTGAGAGTCCGAGGTCCATGATCACGGGATCGTTCTCCATCTGCAGGTACACGCGCAGGACGCTGCGGCGCGCGCCGGCGGCGGTGTCGCCGGGCTTGCGCCGGCTCTTGCTCTCGATCGCCCAGTCGGGGAGCGGATCATTCTTCGGCGCGGCCACGCCATCCTCGCTGTAGATCTCCCGCGCGAGCGCGACGCCGTCCGGATCCAGCCGCCAGGTGCCGTCGGGGCGCCGGATCGCCATCGACATCTGGCCGATCCGCAAGCGGTCGTCGGTCAGTTCGATGAGCCGGGGCAGCGTCTCGGGGTCGAGCGGAGTCACGTCGCCGAAGAGCACCGTGATCAGGGCGTCCACACGGGCGAGCTGCCCGTCCTGGGCGCGGAGCTCTTCCGGCGTGGCGTTGGCCGCGGTCGCGGGCACGCGCACCGTGAGCACCGGCCCGGTCGTCGACCGCAGCGACACCTCGCCGGTCCGGCGGTCCAGCAGCTGGCCCACCAGGGGCATCAGGGCCCGCAGCAGCGGGAGCGGCACGGCGGTTGCGGCCGGCGCGGGCGCGGGCGAGGGATCGCCGATGGGCGCCAGTCCGATCAGCTGCACGAAGGGCCGCGTGTCCTCGGTGGACAGGCGCCGCATCGGCGACGGCGCCCAGTCCGCGTCTCCGCGCGCCGACCGCGACAGGAAGGTGGGGACGCCGATGAGGCCCAGCTCGCGCACGTCGCTCACGACGGGCCACAGCGCGCGCAGCGCCGCCAGGTGACCCTGCGCCGAGGTGTCCGGGCTCGTGGTCAGGCGTTGCAGCCGATCCAGGTCGAAGAGCAGGGGCGCGTTCGTCAAGCCGGATTCGAGCAGATACGCCGTCAGGCGCGCCGCGGCGATGCGTTGCGCCAGGGCCAGCGGCGGATGGGCCGCATCGTCGAGTTGCTCGACGCGATGCGCGGCAGCCAGCAAGCCTTCCGCGAACAGAATGCTGCCGCGATTCACGGCCGCCTTGCTGCCGCGCAGGCCGCCAGGCACGGACTCCACGCCGTCGGCGGTCAGGTCGCCGATGCCCCAGAGCCGCAGCAGCACCGCATCGCCCAGCTCCTGTTTCTCCAGAATGCGTTGCCGGATCAGCCCGAGCGGACCGCCGCCGCCCAGCAAGGCCACGTAGCTCCCGTCGAGCACGGCGGCCACCAGCCGCCGCGCGCTGAGCTTCAGGAAGTTCTCGTCGTCGGGATCGAGGAAGGCGTCGACGAGCTGTCGGGCGAGGTGCTCGGCGACTTCCTTCTCCAGCCGGGCGCGCTGCTCGGGCGTGACCGTCGCGGGCGCCGATCGCCAGGGGGTCAGGGCCGATTCGACCCGATGGAGGATGACGCGCACGCGCCCCTCCTCGGGATGGGTGTAGGGGTTGTCGAGGTCATGCCGCAGATGCAGGAACGACGGGATCACTGTGCGTCGCGCGGCAGGCGACGCCGCGGGCGGATCGAGCGACGACGACGTGGCGGGCAGTGGCGGAGTCTGCGGCAGCTGCACGTGAAGCGTGTCAACCGCCGGAGCGTCGGGGGTGTCGGGGGTCGGCATGAGGAAGCTCCGGGACGATGGAGCTGCGTCAGTCCCGACGATGGCCGCGTCAGGGGCCGGGGAACCTGCCCGGCAGACCGGTGCTTTTCACGACCCCGGATGGCTTGGATGCGGAGCGCCGACCCCGGCCCGGGTCAGCCCTGCCAGCCGGGCGCGGGTTCGGTCGAGGCGCGCATCGCCTCGAGCTGCTCGCGCAGCTTGACCACCTGGTCGCTCCAGTAGTTGGGCGTGCCGAACCAGGGGAAGGCGAGCGGGAAGGCCGGATCGTCCCAGCGCCGGGCCAGCCAGGCGCTGTGGTGGATCATGCGTTGCGTGCGCAGCGCCTCCACCAGCCGCAATTCGCGCCAGTCGAATTCACGCACGCTCTCGTAGCCGTCGAGCAGCGCGTCGAGCTGGCGCCGCGCGGCTTCCGGCTCGCCCGACAACAGCATCCACAGGTCCTGCACCGCCGGGCCCTGCGCCGCGTCGTCCAGGTCGACGAAGTGCGGGCCCTTGTCGGGCGTCCACAGGATGTTGCCGGGATGGCAGTCGCCATGCAGGCGCAGCGCGGTGCGGTCGGGCAGGCGGTCGAACGCGGCGTCGATCTCGTCGATGCAGCGCGCGGCCGCGTCGTGCCACTGGGCGGCGACCTCGGGCGCGAGCGTGTCATTCGCCTTGAGCCAGTCGCGCGCGTCGCGCGCCGGCGCCGCGCTGTTCCAGGCCAGGCGCTCGCGGAACGGTTGGCGCTGGCCGACCTCATGCAGGCGCGCGAGGAATCGCCCGATCCAGCGCAGCACCTCGGGGTCCTCCAGTTCCGGCGCCCGGCCGCCCTGGCGCGGCGCGACCGCGAATCGCTGGCCCTGGAAGTGGCCGAGCGTGCTGATGGCGTCGCCCAGGCCCAACGGCAGCGGCGCGACCACGGGCACCTCGGCGTCGGCCAGGTCCCGCGCGAAGGCGTGTTCCTCCAGGATCTGCGCGTCGCTCCAGCGTCCCGGCCGGTAGAACTTCGCCACCACCGCGGCGCCGTCCTCCAGATGGGCAAGCAACACGCGGTTCTCGTAGGAGTTCAGCTGCAGCAGCCGGCCATCGGGCCGCAGGCCGACGTGCTCGAGCGCATCGAGCATCAATTCGGGCG
Source organism: Roseateles sp. (assembly GCA_039594005.1). GTDB lineage: Bacteria > Pseudomonadota > Gammaproteobacteria > Burkholderiales > Burkholderiaceae_C > Roseateles. The sequence continues at coordinate 184,552 of JBCNOF010000017.1, read as the reverse complement.
TCAGGAGGCCGAAACCGGCCGTCGCGTCATTCATCGGAAGAAGCGACAACAAAAACGGCGCCGAGGCGCCGTCGTGTCGTCGAGGAAGCGGATCAGGGGCGTAGCTTAGCGCCGTGATCAGAGACGTCCATCAGCGACGCCCATACCGCGGGGAATCGACCACCACGCCCCCGATGTCGGGCTCGCCGATCTCGCCAGGCAGGGTCGGGAAGTCGCGGCTGAACTGCGAATCGCGGAACGCGGTGTCGCGCGGCTCGCGGGGATCCCGCAGCTGTGAGTCCCGGAAGCCCGACGGCACCTCGGCAGCGCCGGCGCGCGGCCGGTAGCCGCGGGCGCGGGGCTCGGAGGAAGCCGGTGGCGGCGGCGCGAGGCTTGCCTGCATCGTCTCGCCGCTGAAGGCGTCGAAGCGGCTGTCGGGCGCGAAGAAGGAATCGCTGAAGACCGGCGAGTCGTTCCACAGGGTGTTGCGCGAGGCCGCGGTGGCCGGGGCGGCGCGCCGGGGCGCGGCGGCGGGCACCGGCGGCTGCGCCGCGCGCGGCATCGGCGCCATGCTGGCGCGGCTGCCCTGGTTGCTGTAGGGCACAAGCAGTTGCAATTCGGTCGCGCTGGGGAGGTTGTCCACCGTCGTGCGGAGGTACCGGATGCGGCACGCGGCCAGCACCGCCTGCTTGATTTGCAGGCTGCGGCTGGAGCCGGGGCGCTCGGTCTCGAGGTCGATGGCGGCCAGCACGCGGCCGTTGGGGCTGCAGATGGCGAAGTTGACGCTGATGCCGCCCAGCAGCTCGTACCAGTAGCGGACGTCGCGGGCCTCGCTCGGCTGGCAGAAGCGCACCACCGGCAGCTTGCACATGACGACGTGATGGGGGAGCGCCTCGCGCAGCAGGCGGAACACGCGGCGCTCGTCGGCGCTGAACACCGGGCGCGGATTCAGCGACCACTCGGTGGGCAGCGGCTTGCGCTCGCGCCGGGGCCGGCGCAGCACCAGCGCGGCCGCCAGCCCGATCACGGCCAACGCCGACAGGCCCGCGATGATCCACGGAAGCAGGTTCTGCATATCCCAACGATGCGGACGAGGCCAGCGAGCTGACGGACCGGACAAAGGCGCGCGACGGCACCAGGCGGACGCACGGGATCGGAGGACAACAGGCACCGTACCGGGCGATCCGCGCGAATGTAGCGGAAAGCCGTTACAAAATGCATCCGGATTCCCCCCTGGAATCGGGTGGGAGGCGGGCGAATAACGCCGAACTGTTCGCTCAGCGGGCGGGCGGGTCCTGGTCGCCAGATCGGTCGCGGACCTTGCGGATACGCGATTTCACCTCGGCCACGCCGTCCAGGAAGTCGCCGACGGTGCGCATGTGGCGCTTGAACTGGAAGTCCCATTCGGCCATGTGGCGCTCCAGGGCTTCGTCCACATGGGAGGACACCGAGTCGGGCGGCAGGCGCAGCCAGGCCTCGGATTCCCCGCCGTCGCGCTCCACCGTGGCGCCGGCGTTGCGCGCGATCTTGAGCATCGGGGCGTTCTCGCTGAGCGCGTGGATGAAGAGCGTGTCGATGCCGCGGTTGCGCGCGTGCAGCGCCGCGCGCTCGAACAGGCGCCCGCCGAAGCCCTTGCCGCGCGCGGTGGTGGCCACCGAGACACCGAACTCGGCCATCGCCGGCCGGCCCTTGATCTGCGGCGCCGGCGCGTAGGCCAGGTGGGCGACGGCGATCAGCTGCAGCCGGCGGTTGAAGATGCCCAGCACCTCGTCCCGGGCGAAGTCCAGCCCGGTGACGTACTTCTCGATCTGCGGGTCGCGGGCCGGGTAGCCGAAGCGCAGGTAGCGGTCGCGCTCGCCCAGCGCCAGCAGGTGGGCCAGGATGCGCTTGCGGTGGCGCTTGCCCAGCGAGCGGATCGGCACCCAGCCCGTCCATCGCGCCAGCATCGCCTTGGGGTTCCAGCGCGAGCGCGCGCTGTCCTCCGTGCCGGGCTTGGCGGCACCGGGGGCGGGGGTGGGGCGGGGATCGGGCGGGTTGGGCATGGCGGGGCGGGCGATGGGCGTGGATGCTAGCGGCGTTCAGAGGGAAATCGGTGTCGGTTCCGTCGCGCGAGGGCCTGGATTTGGCCTTTCCAGGGGTTTCTGCTAGACTCGCCGGCTTTCCCGTTCCCAAGGCAGCGGGGGAACGTCCGTGAGAGGCCGCGCGATTCCGATCGCCTACAAGCGTGCACCGAGCGTACGGGGGCAGATCGCCCGAAGTTCAGCCTTTTGAAAGAATCTCATGAAGACCTTCAGCGCCAAGCCGGCCGAAGTGACGCACGAGTGGTTTGTGATTGACGCCACCGACAAGGTGCTCGGACGTGTTGCCAGCGAAGTGGCACTCCGTTTGCGCGGCAAGCACAAGGCCATCTACACGCCTCACGTCGACACCGGTGACTTCATCGTCATCATCAACGCCGAGAAGCTGCGTGTCACGGGCAACAAGGCCACGGACAAGGTGTATTACCGTCACTCGGGCTTCCCGGGCGGCATCTACGCCACGAAGTTCAAGGACATGCAAGCCAAGCACCCGGGCCGCGCCCTGGAAAAGGCCGTCAAGGGCATGCTGCCCAAGGGTCCGCTGGGCTACGCGATGATCAAGAAGCTGAAGGTGTACGCGGGCGACACGCATCCGCACACCGCCCAGCAGCCCAAGGCGCTGGAAATCTAAGGAGCGGTGATGATCGGAAACTGGAATTACGGTACCGGCCGTCGCAAGTCGTCGGTGGCGCGCGTCTTCATCAAGAAGGGCACGGGCCAGATCACGGTGAATGGCCGCTCGATCGAGCAGTACTTCGGCCGTCAGACCTCCATCATGATTTCGCGTCAGCCCCTGCTGCTCACGAACAATGGCGAGGCCTTCGACATCAAGATCAACGTGCACGGTGGCGGCGAGTCCGGCCAGGCCGGCGCGGTGCGCCTGGGTATCACCCGCGCGCTGATCGACTACGACGCGGCCCTGAAGCCCGAACTGAGCCGCGCCGGCTTCGTCACGCGTGACGCGCGTGAAGTTGAGCGTAAGAAGGTCGGTCTGCACGGCGCCCGTCGCCGGAAGCAGTTCAGCAAGCGCTGATCGACTTCCGTTCGCTTGTGGAATCCTGGTTGGGATTCCGCTGGCGACGCAAGCTCAAGAGCAAGGCCGCTGTTTCAGCGGCCTTGTTTTTTGGGCGTCCGCCCTCCAAGTCGCGAACACGCGCATGACCGTAAGGGATTTGTCCAGATGGTTCGGCGCTGCCGACCAAGGCTTTGAGATAATCCCGACATTCCTCCGATACAACAGGATCCACGATGAGCGCAGTCCTCGAAACGCAAAGCACCGACCTGGGCGGCATGCCGGCTCCGCTGGTCTTCACCGACAGCGCGGCGGAGAAGGTGCGCGAGCTGGTGCTCGAAGAAGGCAATCCTGAACTGAAACTGCGCGTGTTCGTGCAGGGCGGCGGCTGCTCCGGCTTCCAGTACGGCTTCACCTTCGACGAAGCCGTCAATGACGACGACACGCAGATGACCAAGAACGGCGTCACGCTGCTGATCGACGCGATGAGCCTGCAATACCTGGTCGGCGCCGAGATCGACTACAAGGAAGACCTGCAAGGCGCCCAGTTCGTCATCAAGAACCCGAACGCGCAAACCACCTGCGGTTGCGGCTCGAGCTTCTCGGTCTGATCGACCCGCGCGTCCGCGCAAGTGCAAAGACCGCCCTCGGGCGGTCTTGTCGTTTCTGCCTTCGGTCTCAGGCGGGCGTGTAGCTGCCCAGCACGCGGGGGCCGGAGGCGCCCGTCGCCGCGGGCAGGTTGCCCGGCAAGCCGCGCACATGCCGCATCGCGAGCCACGCGAAGGCGGCGCCCTCGACCTGCATCGGGGGCAGGCCTCGCGAGTCGGTCGTGGACACCATCACGCCTGGCAGCAGGGCCCGCAGGCGGTCCAGCAGCGTGTCGTTGAACGCGCCGCCGCCGCAGACCAGCAGTTCCCGCCACGCGCCGCGCGCGAAGGCGGCCAGGCTGTCGGCGACACAGCGTGCGCTGAGTTCCAGCAGGGTGGCCTGCACGTCGACCGGCGAGACGCCTGGCGCTGACGCGGCGATCTGCTCATCCAGCCAGCCGAGATGGAACAGATCGCGGCCGGTGCTGCGAGGTGGGGTCTGGCGGAAGTAGGGCGTCGCCAGCAGGCGCGCCAGCAGGTCGGCATCGACCTGCCCTTGCGCCGCCCAGGCGCCGCCGGCATCGTACGCGGCGCCTTGATGTCGATGGATCCAGCCATCCATCAGGCAATTGCCCGGACCGCAGTCGAACCCGCCACTGCGGCCATCAGCCCACAGCAGGCTGACGTTGCTGATGCCGCCGACGTTGAGCACGACCACATCCGCGCTTCCCCGCGCCAGTACCGCGCGATGGAAGGCTGGCACCAGCGGCGCGCCCTGACCGCCCACGGCCAGATCGCGGCTGCGCAGGTCGTGGACCACGGCGATGCCGGTGAGCTCCGCCAGCAGCGGCGCGTTCAGCAGTTGCAGCGTGAAGCCGGTGCCGTCGAACTCGCCGGGGCGATGGCGCACCGTCTGGCCGTGCGCGCCGAGCGCGCGGACCTGCTGCGGCACCAGGCGCTGCTCGCGCAGCAGGGTCTGGCAGGCCGAGGCGTACACGTGCGAGATCGCGTTGCCGGCCAGCGCGGCCCGTTGGAGTTCGTTCTCACCCGGGCTGTTCAGCGCCAGCAGTTCGGCGCGCAGCGCCTCGTCGAAGGCCTGATAAGCGTGGGCGAGGGTGCGCACGCGCCCATCCTGGTCGGCGCGCAGCAGCACCGCGTCGACGCCGTCCAGCGAGGTGCCGGACATCAATCCCAGGTAGAGCTCCGAGCCGGTCATGGTCAGGGCCGGCTAGGCCGGCGGGTGTCGATTTACTCGCCGACGACGCCGTCGTGGATCGACGACGCGGCGTCGAGCGCGCTCTTGGCGCTGGCGACCTGTGCCTTGAACGCCGCCTTGGCGGTCGCGGGCAGCGTGACGGCTTCCGAGGCGCGCGCGATGACGCGCGGATCCTGCTGCTTGCCGTTGACGCGGAACTCGAAATGCAGGTGCGGGCCGGTCGCCCAGCCGGTCGAACCGACGGCGCCGATCTTCTGGCCCTGGTCGATCTTCTGGCCCTTCTTGACGTCGATGCGGCTCAGGTGCGCGTAGACCGTCATGCGGTTGCCGCTGTGCTTGAGCTGGATGACGTTGCCGAAGCCGTTCTGCCAGCCGGCGAACTCGACGTTGCCGTCGCCGACGCTGCGCACCGGCGTGCCGGTGGGCGCGCCCAGGTCGACGCCCTGGTGTTGACGCCAGGTCTGCAGGATCGGGTGGAAGCGCATCGCGAAACCGGAGGTCACGCGGGAGAACTCGAGCGGGCTGGCCAGGAACGAGCGGCGCTTGGATTCGCCGTCGAAGCCGTAGTAGTTGCTCTTGCCGCTGGCCGGGTCGCGGAAGTAGACCGATTGGTAGCTCTTGCCGGCGTTGACGAACTCGGCGGCCAGCAGGCGGCCCGAGCGATTGCCCCAGGTGATGGGTTCGCCGTCGGCGGTCAGGGTTTCGTAGACCAGTGAGAAGCGGTCGCCCTTGCGCAGTTCGCGATGGAAATCGATGTCGCCGGAGAACATGTCCGCCAGCTGCGTGGCGATCGCGTCGGGCACGTTGGCCTCGTCGGTCGCGGCGAACAGCGAGGACTGGATTGTGCCGCTGCCCAGACGGGTCTGGGTCTCGTACGGGACGGTCTCAAGCTTGGAGACGAACTTGTCGCCGTCGCGGGTGATGCTCAGGCGGGTGAAATGGGTGTCGAGCTGGTCGTTGGACTCGGCGGCGTAGCGGGCCACGACGCTCTGGACCTGGCCGCTGGCGGTGGCCACGACCTGAACGCGCTTGCCGACCCGGCCGGTCAGCAGCTTCTTGGCGGTGTCGTCGGCGCGCAGGAAGGCGGCGGCGGCGGTGTCGAACGCGCCCATGCGCTTGAGCAGCGAGTCGGCGGTGTCGGCCGCGCGGGTCACGTCGCTGCGCGACAGGCCCGGATCGTAGGCGGCCAGCGCGGCGAGTTGCTCGTCGAGCGACTGCAGCGGGATGGATTCGGAGACGACGCGTTGGGGCAGGTCGGCCGCGTCAGGGGCCAGCGGCGCGACGCCGAAGGCGGTCACGGCGAAGCAGCTCAACACACCGACCACGGTGCCGGTCAGGGCGCGGGGGTGTTTGGCCGCGAAGGATTCGGCGCGAGCGAGGGTGCGCTGCACGCGCTGCCATTCGTCAGTCCAATTCATCACGCGCCAAAGACCTTCTTTCCGGAGCCAGGGGAGGTGCGGTCCGGGAGCCGGGGGTACCGGGCGTCCTGACCGCTGCGAGAGCGTCCACTAGAATCGCCGTCTTGCGTTGCAGCGTCCGGTCAGGCATGTGAATTGCCCTTCTGGCGCCCCGCAAAAACAGCCGGCAGTATACCGGCGTGACCGGGTTACGAATGCTAGAAAACCCGACAAATCAAGACTTTACGTAAGCCCGTGCGGGCACCGAAGCACCATGTCTGACATCCGAACCCCGGCCCCGTCGGCCCCCGAATTTCCGATCACCGACCGGGTCCGTCATGCGATGCAGCAATCGCTGCGAGGCTGCGAGGAGCTGCTGCCGCAGGACGAATGGCTGAAGAAGCTGGCGCGATCGGAGGCCACCGGCACGCCGCTGCGGATCAAGCTGGGCCTGGATCCGACCGCGCCGGACATCCACGTCGGCCACACGGTGGTGCTCAACAAGATGCGCCAACTGCAGGACCTGGGGCACCAGGTGATCTTCCTGATCGGGGACTTCACGTCGATGATCGGCGACCCCTCGGGCCGCAACGCGACGCGTCCGCCGCTGACGCCCGAGCAGATCAAGCACAACGCCGAGACCTATTACAAGCAGGCCAGCCTGGTGCTGGATCCGGCGCGCACCGAGATCCGCTACAACAGCGAGTGGTCCGACCCGCTGGGCGCTCGCGGCCTGATCCAGCTGGCGGCCAAGTACACGGTGGCGCGCATGATGGAGCGCGACGACTTCACCAAGCGCTACGCGGCGGGCACGCCGATCTCGGTGCACGAGTTCCTGTATCCGCTGATGCAGGGTTATGACTCGGTGGCGCTGAAGGCCGACATCGAGCTCGGCGGCACGGACCAGAAGTTCAACCTGCTGATGGGCCGCCACCTGCAGGCCGAGTACGGCCAGGAGCCGCAGTGCATCCTGACGATGCCGCTGCTGGAGGGCCTGGACGGCGTGGACAAGATGTCCAAGTCGAAGAACAACTACGTCGGCATCACCGAGCCGGCCAACAGCATGTTCGCCAAGATCCTGTCGATCAGCGACGTGCAGATGTGGAAGTGGTTCGACCTGCTGAGCTTCAAGTCCATCGAGGAGATCGCGGCGCTCAAGCGCGAGATCGAGGGCGGGCGCAATCCGAAGGAAGTGAAGGTGATGCTCGCCAAGGAGATCACCGCGCGCTTCCACAGCGCGCAGGCGGCGGACGAGGCCGAGGCCGACTTCAACAACCGCGCCAAGGGCGGCATCCCGGAGGACATCCCCGAGCTGACGCTGAGCGGTGCGCCCATGGGCATCGCCGCGCTGCTGAAGGCGGCCAACCTGGTGCCGTCGACCAGCGAGGGCAACCGCAAGATCGAGCAGAACGGCGTCAAGATCGACGGCGTCACGATCAGCGACAAGGGCCTGAAAGTCGAGGCCGGCACGATGGTGCTGCAGGTCGGCAAGCGCCAGTTCGCACGCGTGACCCTGAGCTGACCCCGACGCTCAATGAAGAACGGGAGGCCGAGGCCTCCCGTTTTTTCATGGCGGACCGCGAGCATGACCGGGCCCGGAACAGGGCTTGGGGTTCCCGGACGGGAGGCCCCATGCCCTGTGATGGGCCGCGCTCGGTGAGGCGCGCTTACTGCTTGATGGGCCGCAGGTACGGACCGGGCTTGGGCGTCTTGATCGGATCCTTGGCGATCGCGTCCTTGAGCCAGGAGATCGCCGCGTCCAGCTGCGCGTCCTGGCCGTTGGCGGTGGCGCGCGGCGGGTTGTCCACGGTGATGTCGGGCGTCACGCCCTTGCCCTCGACGAGGAACTGGCCGTCGACGGTGATCTGGCCGTTCTCGGCGGCGCGCATCAGGCCGTTGTCCATCAGCCGGTTCTGGTCGGACAGCCACACGCCGGCGCCCGAGGTGGTCACGCCGATGACCGGGCCGAGGCCCAGGCGCTTGAAGCCCTCGGAGAAGGTCTCGCCGTCGGAGTAGGTTTCCTCGTTGGCCAGCACGACAACCTTGCCGCGGAACACCTGCTGCATGTTTGGATAGGCCTTGGAGCCGTAGGGCGAGCGCGGCTGCCAGAAGGCCCAGGCGCGGCGCAGCAGGGTCTGCAGGATCCAGCTGTCGATGTTGCCGCCGTTGTTGTGGCGGACGTCGATGATCAGGCCCTCGCGCTCGCTCTGCGCGTAGAACTCGCGGACGAAGTCGCCGATGTCGTCACGCGTCATCGCGCGCAGGTGCAGGTAGCCGATCTTGCCGTTGCTGGCGGTGTCGACGATCTTCGCGCGGCCGTAGCGCCAGTCGTTCACGCGCAGTTGACCCTCGCGGCGCAGGTCGACCGGGGTGACGACCACCGGGCGTTCCTTGCCCGAGGGCTCGCGCACCTGCAGCAGCACCTGCTTGCCGGCCTGACCGCGCATCAGCTCGCTGGGGTCGGGCGCCTGGGCGGCGTCGCGGCCGTTGATCTGCGTGATGACGGCGCCCACCGGGATATTGAGTCCCGGCGCGGCGAGCGGGCCGGCCTCGGACGGCAGTTCCGGATCGCCGCTGAAGATGCGCGTGACCTTCCAGCCCTTGGCGTCGCGCTCGAGCTGGGCGCCCAGGCCGGCGAAGCCCGGTTCCTCGACGCCCTTGCGGGTGTCGCCCGGGGCGACCTGGCTGTGCAGCAGGCTCAGCTCGCCGACCATCTGCGCCATCACCTCGGCGAGTTCATTGCGTTCGGTGACGCGCTCGACCAGGGGGGCGTACTTGGCGCGCATGGCGTTCCAGTCCACGCCGTGCATGTCCTTGTCGTAGAAGAAGTCGCGCTGCATGCGCCAGGCGTCGCTGAACATCTGACGCCATTCGGCCTTGGGATCGACGGCGATCTGCCAGTCGGTCCAGCGCACCCGGGCCTTGTCGAGGTCGCCCGGGATGCGCGGGCCGGCGTCGACGATCAGGATCTCGGGCGCGGCGCCGGGTGCGGCGGGGCGGCGGATCATGAGCTTCTTGCCGTCGGCGCTGAGGTCGAACGCGGCGACCTGCTCGGCGAAGGTCTCGACCTTGGTCTCGCCCGGGCCGATCGGCAACTGGCGCAGCGCGCCGGCCTCGTGCAGGTAGAGGCGCTTGGAGTCGACGGCCAGGCCGTTGTAGTTGGCCGCGGCGATGGGCACCTCGTACAGGCGCAACGACAGGCCGGGGATCTGGATGTCCGGTTTGCCCTTGGCGGCGGGTTTCTCTTCCTTGACCGCGGCGGCCTTGGCCTGATCGACCTTTTGCTTGGACTCCTTGTTGTCGGGCTTGTCCTTCTCCTGCTCGCGTACCTCGGCCTCTTCCTTGGCCTTCAGGCCTTGCAGCTCGTCAGGTTGCGCGAACGGGAAACGCAGGCCCGGCTGCAGCGCCAGCGCGTAGACCTTCCAGCCCTTGTCGAAGAACGGGCCCATGTTGCGGTCGCCCCAGGGGCCGGGGTTGCCGGTCACGTTGAAGGTGCGGCGCGAGAGGAAGTACAGCCACTGGCCATCGGGGCTGAAGGCCGGCGCGGTGGCGGCGTAGCGGTCGCTGCCGAGCTGGTGGACCTTGCCGTCAGCGACGGTCAGCAGCATCAGCTGCTCGCGGTACGGATTGCTGGTCGAGCGCGTGAACGCGAGCGACTTGCCGTCGGAGGACCAGGTGATGGCCGAGGCGCCGTCGCCGAAGGGATCGTGGTCGACCTCGCGGGTGGCGGCGGCGCGGCTGGGGTTCTTCAGGTCGGTGAGGTAGAGCTTGCCTTCCTTGTCGGTGTGCGCGATCCAGCGGCCATCGGGCGAGGGCACCAGCGAGCGCCGCATCGCGGTGGCGCCCTCGGTGATCTGCCTGGGCTGTCCGGCACCGTTGGCGGCGAAGCGCCAGATCTCGATCTCGCCGCTGTAGTCGCACAGCGCGAAGACGTCGCGGCTGTCGGCGCTGAAGGCGGCGTCGCGGCAGCGGCCGGCGTCGCCGAGCGCGGCGGGCACGGGCAGCTCGGCGCGGCGCAGCGGGCCCACGCCCTGCGTGGCGAGGCGGCCGCGGGCGGTCAGCACGACCTGCTCGCCGTTGGGCGACAGCGAGACGCCGGTCAGGAAGTCCTGCGGGCGGCTGATCCAGCGCTTGCGCTGCTGGTCGAAGTCACCGCCCAGCGCGATGGTGAGCTTCTGCTCAGGCGCGTTGCCGGCGAGGTCCAGGCGGTAGAGGTCGGCGCCGATGGCCAGCACGGCCTGCGTGCCGCCAGCACCATCCACGCTCGCGTGGCGCACGTCCCAGCCCTTGAGGCGGGTGTGCTGGCGCAGGTCGGAGCCGTCGGCCTTCACGGACCACACGTTGAAGGTGCCGTCGCGGTCGGAGAGGAAGGCGACGCGGGCGGAGCCGGACGCGTCGGTGTAGGGCATCGGACGGCGGTCGTTGGCGCCTTCGGCGACGAGGGGCTTGGCCTCGGCGGTGCCCGCGAGGTCCATCACCCAGAGCCGGGCGAGGGCGCCGCCGCGGTACTGGCGGGCGTTGTCGCCGCGCAGGCCGTTGCGGGTGAAGTAGAGGGTCTTGCCATCGGCGCTGAGCGCGCCATCGCTGGCCTGGCCGACGGGCAGCGCGCGGTGCGTGCCGGTGGCGATGTCCACGAGGTGGAGCTGGGTGCCGGGTTCGCCGCGCTCGGTGTTGCCGCTGTAGAGGATCTCGTTGCGGGCGGTGATGCCCCAGACGCGCACGGCGCCGGTGTCCCAGGTCAGGCGGCGGGGCACGCCGCCGGTGGCGGGCATGACGTAGACGTCGCTGGCGCCTTCCTGTTGGCCGGTGAAGGCGATCCAGCGGCCGTCGGGCGAGACGGCGGGGAAGGTCTCGGTGCCGCCGTGGGTGGTCAGGCGCTGGGCGGCGCCGCCGGCGAGCGAGGTCGACCAGAGATCGCCCTCGGCGACGAAGACGACGCGGTCGCCGCGCAGCGCGGGCTGGCGGTAGAAGCCCAGCGAGGGGTCGACGGCGGCGGGCTTGGCGGCGGCCGTGCGGGCGGCGGCGTCGGCGGTGCCGGCGGCACCGGAGATGGCGACCGAGGTCGAGACGCTGGAGGAGGCCTCGGCGGCGATGGCGAGGGTGGCCATCGAGCAGGCCGTGGCGATGGCCAGGCGGCGGAACGAGATGCGCATTGCGGGTCTTCCTTGTGGGAGTCCGGTGGAGTCCGGGGCCGGAGCGGGTGGAGAAAGAGGACCGGCGGAACGGCTGCCGGAAGTCATGCGGCGGGGATTCTGGCGCCGCGGGGGACGTCAGCGGTTCGTCACCCCCATGGCCACGTGGCCGGCGGGCACGTGGGGGACGGCGTTCTGGATGTGGCCATGCTGGTCGTCGAAGAAGAAGTCGGGTTCGAACTCGCGCAGGAACTCGCCCTTGGGCAGGCCGCCGAGGAACATGGCCTCGTCGACCTCGACGTCCCAGTCCATGAGGGTGCGGATGGCGCGTTCGTGGGCGGGGGCGGAGCGGGCGGTGACGAGGGCGGTGCGCAGGCGCATCGGCACGGCGGGCGCGTCCTGCAGGCGCTGGAGCTCATGCAGCACTTGCTTGAACGGACCCGCGGGCAGCGGAGTCAGCTTGCGGGCGATCTCGTGTTCCTGGAAGGCGTCGAGGCCGTCGCGCTGATAGATCTGCTCGGCCTCGTCGGAGAAGAGGACGGCGTCGCCGTCGAAGGCGATGCGGAGCTCGTCGGGATAGGCGGCGGAGGCGCGGGCGGACTGCGGGAAAACACGGGCCGCGGCCACGCCCGCGACGAGCGCGGATCGCACATCGTCCTCGTTGGTGGAGAGGAAGAGCTGGGCCTTGAGCGGTTTGAGATAGCGCCAGGGGGAGTGGCCGCGGGTGAAGACGCCGCGCTCGATGGTGAGGCCGTAATGCTGCGCGGAGCGGAAGACGCGCATGCCGGAGATGGGGTCGTTGCGGGAGAGGACGACGACCTCGACGCGCGGGGTCTGGCCGGGGGTGTTGAAGGCGAGGAGCTTGCGCGCGAGGGAGAAGGCGGTGCCGGGCTTGGCGGGCTCGTCCAGGCGCTGCTGCTGGAGCCGCATGTAGGCGCGGTCGTCGCTGTTCTCGAAGAGCTGGTTCTCTTCTTCGAAGTCGAAGAGCGCGCGGGAGGAAAGGGCCACCACCAGGCGGCCGTCGAGTGAGGCGGGCATGGGTGGGGATGATAGGCCGTGCGTGCCGGCGCTTTCGCACCGATCGTCACGCGCTCTTGATGGCGCAACGAAGTGGACATCTCTTGTTGATTTGGTGATTCGCGACAGCGCTGGCGGTGTCATCGATGGGACATCGGGGCCCTTCAGCATCGCCGGCTTTTGCACCTGTCGAATGCCGTTCATGCCGCTCCTTCTTCCCGCCCGTCTGTCCGTCCGCAGGCTCGCCGCCGCCGCCGCGGCGCTGGCCGTTCTCCCCTGCGCCCATGCCGACGAGGCCCGGCGCGCGCAGACGCTGGAAGCCGTCAGCGTCAGTGGCAATTCGGTGAACACGCTGGCTCCCAGCGCCGCGCCGCTCGACGCCAGCCAGCCCACCTCGGTGATCGATGAGCGCTTCATCCGCGATGCGCTGCGCTTCAACGCCAACTTCGACGACATCATCAAGTACGCGCCCAGCATGACCGTCACTTCGCCGGAAGGCACGGGGCTGGGCAAGAGCGAGGGCATCAGCCTGCGCGGCTTCCAGGACGGCCAGTTCAACATCACCTTCGACGGCATCCCGTTCGGCGACGCGAGCGATCTGCATCACACCACCTCGGCCTACTTCAGCAACCACGTGCTGGGCCAGGCGCAGATCGATCGCGGACCGGGGGGCGGCGCGTCGATCGGCAATGCCACCTTCGGCGGCACCGTCGCGCTGCGCACGCGCGACCCGGCCAGCATCGACGGCATCACGCCCTATTTCACCGCCGGCAGCTGGAACACCCGCGCGGCCGGGCTGTCGGTGGATCGCAACTTCGGCGAGACCGGCGTCTTCGCGGAGGTCTCGAAGGAGTCCAGCGACACCTTCCTGGCCAAGACCCGCGACGACCGCAAGCACCTGTTCCTGAAGACCGTCAGCCAGCTTGGCGACGACACCACGCTGAGCTTCGTCTCCAGCATCAACCGCGAAAGCCAGAACACCGTGCAGGGCGCGACGCTGGACCAGATCGCGCAATCCGGCTGGCGCTTCGGACTGGGCGACGATCCCGCGCTGCAGACCTACACCGGCTACAACGGCGCGACCTACCGCTCCAGCTTCAGCTACGTCGGCATCAGCTCGAAGCTCGGCGGCTGGTCCATCGACAACAAGGTCTACTTCAACGATTTCGATCACGCGTCGAGCAAGACCACCGATCCCACTGACACCGACCCGGCCCACAACGGCGTGCAGTTCTACGACGCCAACGGCAAGAAGACCTCCAAGGCCGCGAGCGACGTCCCCGGCAAGCAGGCCGACAACGGCTTCCACGCCTACGGCGACGTGCTGCGCCTGGCGCGCGATGCCGGTCCCGGCCGGCTGCAGATCGGCGCCTGGGTGGAGCGCAACGACGATGCGCGCTGGCAGACCCCCGTGGACTTCAGCACGGGCGCGGCCACCGGCACCAAGTACGGCTTCGCCGACAACTACCGGCTGAAGGACACGACCGACACCTTCCAGCCCTACGTGCAGTACGACTGGAAGGCGGCCGACGGCGTGACGGTGAGCCCTGGGCTGCGCTACTCGAGCGTGCGCCGTGGCATCGACGCCGAGCTCAACAAGTCGACGCCGCCCGCGCCGCTCAAGGCCAGCGCGACCTACGACGCCTGGCTGCCGTCGATCAGCGTGCACGACAAGCTGAGCCATCACTGGTCCGCCTACGCGCAGGTCGCCAAGGGCTTCCTGGCGCCGCCCATCAACGTGATCCAGCTCAACGGCGCGCGCGGGTTGGCGCCGGAGTTGACCACCAATGTCCAGGTGGGCACCGCCTATGCCACGAGCGGTTTCAACTTCGGCGCGGACGTCTATCACATCGACTTCGGCAACTACATCAGCCAGACGATGGTCGACACCGGTGCGGGCAGTGAGAGCGTCTATGTCAACGCGGGCGGTGCCGTCTACAAGGGCATCGAATTCGAGGGCACCTACGCCTTCACCCGCCAGCTCAGCGTGTACGCCAACGCCAGCCTCAACCAGGCGACCTACAAAGGCGGGACGGTGCGTGTCGCCGGGACGCCGCGGGCGACCGCAGCGATTGGCCTGATCTATGGCGACAAGCAGGGCGTGTTCGGCTCGCTGATGACCAAGATGGTCGGTGCGCAATACGGCCTCGACAACACGACCGATGCCAAGGGGAACACCGTCTTCGCCAACAGCCAACGCCTGGGCGGCTACAGCAGCGTGGATGCCGCGCTCGGCTACCGGGCGGACCAGGGGCCCTGGGGCACGAAGGGCTTCTCCGTCAGCCTCGACGTCAACAACCTGTTCAACGCGAGGAAGCTCACTGCGTTCGCCGGCAATCAGTCGGTGAGCGGCGCGCCCTTGTACTTCGGCCTGCCAGGCCGGGGCGCGTTCGTCGACATGGCGGTGAAGTTCTGATGGCCGCGCGCACGCTGATCGCGGCCGCGGTGCTGGCTTGGGCCGGAAGCGCCCGGGCTGCCGAGCCGCTGCCCGTGCTCGATCCGTCGCCGTCGCTGCGCATCGTGCTGATGCGCCATGGGGTGCGCTCGCCCACGAAGGCGCCCGAGGCGCTGGCGCCCTATGCCGACAAGCCCTGGGCGGCGTGGCCCGTCGCGCCGGGGCAGTTGACGCCGCATGGCGCGGCGGCAATGCGGGCCCTGGGCGGGTGGTGGCGACACGCGCTCGGGCTGGAGCGTCCGGAAGCGCACTGCACGGCGACGGCGCCAGTGCTGGTGATCTCGGACAGCACGCCGAGGAATCATGCGAGCGCGTCGGCGCTGGTCGCCGGCTTGCTGCCTGGTTGCGCGGCCGCGGGCCACTTCGGCTTGCCGCCGGGGGAACACGATCCGCTGTTCCAAGGCCGTTCGGCGGCGGACGAGGAGGAGGCCAACGCCGCGCAGGCGGGCGCGGTGCCGCAGGCGCGGCTGGCCGAGCTCCAGGCCGCGCTCATCGGAGGCGATGACGAGGCGCATCGACAGGCGGCACGTGCCGCGGGCCGTCGCCTGCTGATCGACCTGCCCGACCCGCGCAAGGCGATGGGCACGCTCGCGGAGAACCTGATGTTGGAGTACGCCGAGGGCCTGCCCATGCCGGCCTGGGGCCGGCTCGACGAGGCGGGCATCGGCCGGATCGTCGAGCTGCACAACGCCGCCTTCGAGCACGAGTGGAAGGCCGATCGGGCGGCTTCGCGCCGGCGGGCCTCGGATCTGCTCGCGCGGATCGCCGAGGCGCTGCGCGCAGGCGACGCGCGGCCCTTCGCGGCGGACGCGAAGGGGCCTGTCGGCGCTGCCGTGTTCCTGATCGGGCACGACACGAATCTGGCGGCGGTGGCGGGGCTGTTGGGGCTGGACTGGCATGACCCGGCGCGGCCGGACGACTATCCGCCGGGCGGCGCGCTGGTCTTCGATCTTGTCGCCGGCGCGGCGGGTCCGGCGGTTCGCCTCAGCGTTGCGATGCCGACGCTGTCGGCCCTCCGGCGTGGCGGCTTCGACGGGGCCGGCGACATGGTGGTGAAGAAGGTCGCGATCCCGCTGTGCGGCGCGGGGCCGTGCACGCCGTCGCGATTCGCCGAACTCGCCAGGCAGGCCATCGACCTCAAGGCCGTCTTGGCCTCCGAACCGGCTCGCTCATTCACGCCTTGACCGGCGCGGCGGCGGCCTACTGCGCCGCCAACTTGTTCATATCAATGATCGGCAGCAGCACCGACAGCACGATCAGCATGACCACGCCGCCCATCGCCACGATCAGCAGCGGTTCAAGCAGCGTCGCCAGCGTCATCGCGCGGCGCTTGACCTCGTTGCCCAGTTGACGCGCCGCCCGCTGCAGCATGTCGGGCAGCTGACCCGTCTGCTCGCCCAGTCGCGCGAACATCGACAGCAGCCCCGGGAAGCGCTTCTTCCCCGCCAGCGCCGCGCCCAGCGGCGCGCCCTCGCGCACCTGCGCCAGCGCATCCAGCGCATCCGCGCGCATTGCCCGGTTCGACAGCGTCTCCGCCGCCGCCTGCAGCGCCTTCAGGATCGGCACCCCCGCGCCCGCCAGCATCGCCAGCGTCCCCGAGAACCGCGCCGCGTTGTACCCGCGCGAAAGCCGGCCCAGCAGCGGCAGGTTCAGCCACGCCGCGTCGAATCGCTGCCGAGGCCCGTCCCGCTTGAGGACCTGGCGCGCGCCGAAGAACGCGCCCACGCCCAACACCACGATCACCAGCCCCCACTGCCGCATCACGTCCGACAGCCCCATCATGATTCGCGTCAGCAGCGGCAACGTCTGCCGCGTCTGCGTGAACACCGCCGCCACCTGCGGCACCACGTACGTCAGCAGGAAACTCACCGCCAGCACGGCGATGATGCAGACGATCACCGGATACGCCAGCGCGCCGAACAGCTCCGCGCGCAGCCGCTGCTGCTCTTCCAGGTCGTCCGCCAAGCTCTCGAGCACCGGCCCCAGCGCGCCGCTCTGCTCGCCCGCGGCCACCACCGCGCGGTACACCTCGTCGAACTCGCGCGGCGCCGTCGCCAGCGCCCGCGCGAACGAGGCCCCCGCGTTGACCTCCGCCTTCAGCTGCGACATCAGCTCGCGCTGCTTCGGATCCTCGGCCTCATCGGCCAACGCGGCCAGCGAGCGCTCGAGCGGCAGGCCCGCCGACACCAGACCCGCCAGCTGCCGCGTCCACACCGTCAGCGTCGCCGGCTTGAACGCGCGCCGCGCGAAGCGCGACTGCTTGCCCGCGGGCGCGGCCACCGGCTTGACCTCCATCGGCACCAGCCCCTGCGCCCGCAACTGCGTGCGCGCGGCTTTAGCGGAGTCCGCCTCCAGCAGCCCCTGCTGGGCTTTGCCGGACGCATCGAGGGCGTCGTACTTGAAGGCGGGCATCGCTCGGAACCTTGTCTGCTACTGCGGGTACGTGTGTGTTCAGGAGCAACGCCGCGATCACTCGCGCGTCACCCGCAGCACTTCCTCTTCGGACGTCACGCCCGAGGCCACCAGCCGGTCGCCGTCCTCGCGCATCGAGCGCAACCCGTTCGCGCGCGCCGCCGCGAGCAGCTCCGACTCCGCCGCCTGGTTGTGGATCAGGCCGCGGATCGTGTCGTCGCACACCATCAGCTCATACACGCCCGTGCGGCCCTTGTAGCCCGTGTTCGAACACGCCGGGCATCCCACCGGGTGATAGCGCTTGTGCCCATCGGGCAGCGGCTCCTCCGACTTGCACACCGGGCACAGCTTGCGCACCAGCCGCTGCGCCAGCACGCCCAGCAGCGACGAGCTCAGCAGGAAGGGCTCCACCCCCATGTCCGTCAGGCGCGTCACCGCGCTCACCGCGTCGTTCGTGTGCAGCGTCGCCAGCACCAGGTGACCCGTCAGCGAGGCCTGGATCGCGATCTGCGCCGTCTCGTAATCGCGGATCTCGCCGATCATGATCACGTCCGGGTCCTGCCGCAGGATCGCCCGCAGCGCCTTCGCGAAGGTCAGGTCGATCCGCGCGTTCACCTGCGTCTGCCCGATGCCCGGCAGCTCGTATTCGATCGGATCCTCGACGGTCAGCACGTTCGTCGTCGACGTGTCCACCGTCTGCAGCGCCGCGTACAGCGTCGTCGTCTTGCCCGAGCCCGTCGGCCCCGTCACCAGCACGATGCCGTGCGGCTGTTGCGCCAGGCGCTGGAATCGCTCCAGCCGCTCGCCGTCCATGCCCAACGCGGACAGCGTGAAGCGCGACTCCGACTTGTCCAGCAGACGCAGCACCGCGCGCTCGCCGTGCGCCGACGGCAGCGTGCTCACGCGCACGTCGATCGCGCGGCCGCCGATGCGCAGCGAGATCCGGCCGTCCTGCGGCAGCCGCTTCTCGGCGATGTCCAGCTCCGCCATGATCTTCAGCCGCGAGATCAACGCCGCGTGCAGCGCCCGATTCGGCCGCACCACCTCGCGCAGCGTGCCGTCCACGCGGAAGCGCACCGAGCTCTCGCGCTCGTAGGGCTCGATGTGGATGTCGCTCGCGCCGTTGTTGGCGGCCTGCGTCAGCAGCGCGTTGAGCATGCGGATGATCGGCGCGTCATCGGCCGCTTCCAGCAGGTCCTCGACCGCCGGCAGGTCCTGCATCAGGCGCGACAGGTCCACGGCGCTCTCGACCTCGCCGATCACCAGCGCCGCGCTGTCCTCGCCGCCCGCGTAGGCGGCCTGGATGCGCTGCGACAGCTCGGCCACGCTCAGGCATTCGATCCGCGTGGGCGCGTACACGCGCTGCAGCTCCGACAGCACCGGCAGCGACAGCGCCGGCGAGGCCCACAGCGTGCGCTGCTGACCGTCGTCCTCCAGCAGCAGCTGCTGCGACCTGGCGACGGCGTAGGGAAGGGGATGGCGGCTGCCCATGATCGTCTCCGGCGTTCAGCGGCCCTGCGGCGCGCTGGCCGGGGCGGCAGGCGCCGGCACCGGCGACGACGCCGGATACACCGGCAGCGGCAGCTGGCTCGGATTGCGCGTGCCCGGCGCCGACGCCGGCTTCTCCGGCAGCAGCGGCGCGCCCGTGTCCGGCAGCACCAGCGTGGACTTCGGTTGCACCTCCTGCTGATACGCGCGGATCGCGTCGTAACGGTCCGAGGTGATCGCGTTGCCGCTCTCCGGCGTGCGCAGCACCACCGGGCGCAGGAAGATCATCAGGTTGGACTTCACCCGCTTGCGGCTCTGGCTCTTGAACAGGTTGCCCAGTAGCGGGATGTCGCCCAGACCGGGCACCTTGTCCTCGCCATCGGTGTACTCGTCCTTCATCATCCCGCCGAGCACCAGCACCTGGCCGTCCTCCAGCGTCACGCTCGTCTCCACGGCGCTCTTGTCGAAGGTCGGGCCCTGCGTCGACGAGTTGGCCGACGACACCACGCTCGAGTTCTCCTGATAGACCTTCATCCGCACCGTGCCGTTCTCGCCCACCGTCGTGCGGACCTTCAGCCGCAGACCGACGTCGCGCCGGTCGAAGGTCTGGAACGGGCTCGTCGTCGTGCCCGAGGTCGTCGTCGAGTTGCCGGTGATCACCGGCACGTTGGAGCCGATCAGCAGGTCGGCCTCCTCGTTGTCCTGCACCACCAGCGACGGCGTGGACAGCACGTTGGTGCCGCTGATCGAGCCCAGCGCGCTGGCCACCGCGCCCAGCGTGTAGAAGTCGCCGACCTTCTTCAGGAAGCCCAGGTTCAGACCCGCCGGGATGTCGCCCGAGGCCAGCGCCGTCGCCGCGGTCGTCTTGCCGCCGGCGATCGCGCCGCTCAGGTTCAGGATGTTGCTGTAGCCGGTGCCGAAGTTGGTGCCGAAGCCCGACACCGTCGAGTCGCCCTTGTTGCCGAACAGCTGCGTGAACTGCACGCCGAACTCGCCCAGCTTGCTGGCGTCGACCTTCACGATCAGCGCCTCGACGTAGACCTGCGCGCGACGCGTGTCGAGCTGCTCGACCACCGCGCGGATCTGGCGGTACATCGGCTCGGGCGCCGTGATGATCAGCGAGTTCGTCGCGGGATCGGCCTGCACGAATCCGCCGGTGTTGACCTGCGCGGTCTGGCTGACTTGCGTCGACGCGCCGCCGCTGCTGGAGCCGCTGCTGCTGCTGGAGCTCGACGAGCTGCCGCCGAACGAGTTGCTGTTGCCCGCGAAGCCGCCGCTGGTGCCCGCGCTGCCGGTCTGCGCGCTGGCGAAGTTGCCGGTGCCGCCCGAGCTGCTGTTGCCGCTGCCGCCCGCGCCGGGGCCGGCGTTGCTGGTGTACGCCGCGCGCAGCACCGTGGCCAGGCGCACCGCGTCCGCGTTCTTCAGGTA
Source organism: Roseateles sp. (assembly GCA_039594005.1). Classification (GTDB taxonomy): domain Bacteria; phylum Pseudomonadota; class Gammaproteobacteria; order Burkholderiales; family Burkholderiaceae_C; genus Roseateles. Next base: position 164,351 of record JBCNOF010000017.1, on the reverse strand, counting down.
GATCACGCGGATGCTGCCGCCGGTGTCGCTGCTCGGCTGGTCGAGCTTGGCGATCATCGCGCGCAGCTGCATCAGCTTGGCCGGATTGGAGGCGCGCACGATCAGCGCGTTGCTGCGCGGATCGGCCATCACGCTGCTGCTGCCGCCCCCGGCGCCGCCCTGCGCGGTCACCACGCCCGGCGTGCCGGAGCCGCCCTCGGACAGACGCTGCACCAGCTGAACGATGTCCGAGGCCACCGCGTTGCGCAGCGGGATCACCTCGATGTCGGTGTTGGAGGGCTGGTCCAGCGCCGACACGATGCGGCTGATGCGCTGCAGGTTGTCGGCGTAATCGGTGATCACCAGGCTGTTGTTGCCCGGGTTGGCGTTGATCGTGTTGTTGGGCGTGATCAGCGGACGCAGCACCGCCACCAGGTTGTTGGCGTTCTCATGGTTGAGCTTGAAGATCTGCGTCACGACCTGATCGCCGCGCGCGCGCGTCTCGCCGGCGATCGTGACCGCGCCGGTCTGCAGCTTGGCTTCCGCCTCGGGCACGAGCTTGAGCAGGCCGCCCGTCTCCACCATCGCGAAGCCCATGCCGCGCAGCGCGGCCAGGTAGCTGAGATACGCCTCCTGCACCGGCACCGGCTGCTCGGCGGTCAGCGTCATCGTCCCCTTGACCCGCGGGTCGACGAGGATGGGCTTGCCCAGCGCCGCCGACATCGCGCGCGACACGGCCTCGATGTCGGTGTTGACGAAGTTCAGCGTGACCGGCGTGCTCGCGCGCACAGCCGGTTGTCGGCGGGGCTGATTGTTCTGCGCGCCGGCCTGCAGCGGCAGGCTGCCCGCGATCAGGCTGATCGCCAGGGCCAGCGCCGTCGGACGCGTCGTGTGCTTGTTCATGCTCATCCCACCGAGATGATCGAGCGCGCACCGTCGCGCCGCCCGATGATGTTCAACAAATTGGCCAGTGCGGCCTCACTGCCCGGCGCCGGCGATGCCTCGCCCCGGAACTGCGGCCGCGCGCCCAGGTTGCCCTGGCCGCTCAATTGCAAGGGACCCTGCATCGTCGACAGCACCAGTTGCGGCTCCTTGCCGCCGCCGATCAGCGCCATGCGATAGCTGCCCAGCGGCGCCACCTGCGCCAGCCGCGACGAGAAGTCACGCAGCTCCAGCTGCGCCAGGCCCGTGACCGTCACCGTCTTGCCGCGTCCCTCGAAGACGAAACCCTGCGCGCTCACCGCGAGCATGCCGTCCGGCGCCAGCGTGTTCCACGGCGTGCCCAGGCCGCTCAACCAGCCCGCGGGCCAGCGGATCCACGGCTGATCGGGCGAGGCGTCGGGCAGGCGCACCGTCAGGCGGTCCATGCCGAAGCTCGCCGTCACCGGCGCGGCCGGCTTGATGCAGCAGGCCTGGTCCAGCGTCAGGCGCACGCCCAGGCCCCCGTCGATCCAGGTCGGACGCAGCGTCCAGCCCAGGCGCTGCGGCAGCTCGCTCGCGTCGCGGCTGCCCGCGCCGGGGCTCAGGATCACGCGCGCGCTGCCGTTCCAGACGCTGCCGCGCGCGTCAGCCAGGATCAGCCGCTGGTTGGTCATGCTCGCCACGGCGGACGCCACCCAGGCGGCCGGCGCCCAGAGGACGACCGCCGTCACCAGGCCCAGCACCGCGCCGAGCTCGGCCCAGCGGAAGGACCGGACGAAGCCGGTCGTGGCGGCGGCACTCGCGGAGGAGGTCGCCAGGACGGTACGCGCGCGGCGGACCATCGCTCAGTTCCCCGCCGCGGCGGGCAGCAGCAGCGTCATGCGCCCGCTGTAGCCCTGCGGACCCGATTGCAGCTCGGCCTCCTGCGGACGCGCGCGCGCGCCCTGGCGCGCCTCGCCGATCCACATCGCCAGCGCCGAGCCCGGCACCCCGCGCAGACGCAACTGCGCCTGCGTGCCGGCGATCGTCAATTCCGCGGCCGGACCGAGCCGGGCCGTGGCCGCGCGCAGCGCGCTCACCGATTGCTCGGCCGACACCGGCACCGCCTGGCGCAAGGCCTGCGTCTGCTGCGCCATCGCGCGCATCTGCTGGAGCTCCCGATCCAGTCGGTCGATCTCGCCCGGCGCCTTGCGCAGCGTGCCCCAGGCCGGCGCCAGTGCGATCAGCCACAGCAGCAGCAGGCCGATGAAGGCGGCGGCCAGGCGCGCGATCAGGCGCTCGCGCGGCGCCGCGGCCAGCCAGCGGGCCTCGAGGTCCCGGCGCATCGTCGTGAAGCTGTTCATCGGTTGTCCGGTCGCAGGCTGAGTTGAAGCGCCTCGCCGTCCTCGGCGACGCGCAGCGCGGGATCCTGGCCCAGGCGCTGGCGCAATTGGTCGCGCTGCGGCGCCGCGAGGCCCGAGACCAGCAGCCGGCCCTGCTCGAAGCGCAGCCCCGACAGCGGCGGCTGGTCCGGCGGCAGCGCGCGCGCCACCGCCGTCAGCAGGTCCTCAAGGTCGCCCGGACCGACCTGACCCGCGCCACCGCGCAGGGCCTCGGTCTCGCGCACCATTTGCGCGCGGGCATCGCGGATCACGCGGACCTGCGGGAAGCTCTGGCGCAGCAGCGCCTCCTGTTCGGCCTTGCGCGCGTCGATCGCGCGATTCTGCTGCCAGGCCATCGCGTTCAGTCCGATCACCTGCACCACGACCAGCCCCACCACGCCCCAGCGGAACGGGCGCCAGGCCGGGGTCTGCAGCGTCTGCCACGCCTGATGGACGCGCTGCCAGCCGCGCTGACGCGGCGTCAGGTCGAACTGCAGCAGGTTGATCGGCGCCTGGCGCGCGGCCCAGGCCCGATCGGTGTCGTTGATCACGCGCACCGTGCGGCCCAGCCATTGCTCGGCCTGGGCGGCGGCGCCGGGGCTGGCCGTCACCGGGGCATTCGCCCACCAGTCCTCGCCCAGCCAGCCGCGCAGCCCGGTGCTGTCCAGCGGGAAGGTCGCCACGCCATCGGCGCGCGCCACGCGCAGCCGCGCGCGGTCGTCCGGACCGGTGTCGACATGGCCCTGGTCGGTCTCGCCCGAGAGCGCCTGCGGCCACGACAGCGGCAGCAGCGACTCGACCAGCAGCCCGGCGGCCTCGATGGCCTGCAGGTGCGCGCGCAGCGGTTCGCGCGACATCACCGCGACCCAGTGCGTGCGGCCTTCCGCGTCGGGACTGTCCATCACCGCGAAGTGCAGCCGCTCGGGATCCTCGAGCAGCTGGTCCTCCATGACGCCGACGACGGCGCCGCGCAGCTTCGCGCCCTTGACCTTGGGCAACTGCGCGGGCAACCAGCTGATCTGGCCGTCGCTGATCAGGGCCATCACGCGGTCCGCGCGCGGCATCGCCGCCAGCGTGCCGCGCTGGCCATGGCCGCGCGCATGCGCCGGCGCCTGCGCGTCGTGGCTGAACCAGTATTCGTATTCGTGCGCGGGGCCGCTCTGGGGCGGAGTCGCCGGCAACAGGATGAGCAGGGTACTCATGAGATCGCGGATTCTAGGAGCGCTTGCATGACGGAACGGCGCCGCGCGCCCCCGAAGAAGCCCGTAGTCGCGCCTTTACAAGTCCGTGCATCCCGTCCCTCTTGTTTCCAGTCGTGTCATTGACGTCACCCCGGGCGGTGTTCGCGGGGGTGTCGCGGGTCAAGGCGTGGCCCCATCGGCGCCGAACCCCGCCGTGCCCGGAATGGCCACCTGCTTCTGCAGGCGCTGCCGGTCCAGCACGATCATCTCCAGCGCCTTGCGCTGCACCAGCGAGCGCTGCGCCAGCACGCGATCGTCCATGCGCAACTGGCCCTCGACGAAGAAGTAGTCGCTCGTGAAGGCGCCGCGCTCGACGGTGGCCTCCGCGCCCTGCGGCAGGTAGGCCTTGAGTTCGTCGATCGTGCGGAAGGGCTTGGTCTGGCGCGCGCGAACGATGCGATCGGCGCTGCCGGTGTCCATGCCGTCGAACAGCGCGGCGAGCACCTCGCGCGGCGCCGTGTTCACGTTCACCGGCGTGGCCACCGGCAGGATCACCACCAGCGTGGACAGCCGCGCGATCTGCTCGTCGTTGATCCCCAGCCAGCGCAACTGGTCCAGCCGCGTGGGCAGCAGCGGCACCTCGCCCTGCGGCGCGCTGGCGGGCACGGCGGCGTAGTTGAGCTTGTCGCGCAACTGCTCGGCCAACGAGCCGCTCAGCCCGGCGGCCTGGAACAGGCGCGCCGCGGTGCGCAGGTCCTCGGCCTTGTAGTTGATGAGGTTGCGCAGGTTGAAGCGCGATTGCGCGTCCTCGATGCGGCCCGACAGGAAGGCGTCAGGACCGGCGTCGGCCGAGTTGTTCTCGTCCGCGGACAGGAAGCTCGACAGCCGCGCCTCGGCCAGCGGCACGGCCCAGACCTCGCCGAGGTGATCGACGTTGTCCTTGCTGTTGTTGCGCTTGTCCTCGCGCAGGATCAGCCGCGCCCAGTCCAGCGCGCCCTGCAGCACCCAGTCGGCTTGCGCGCGGCCGCGGTCGGCGGCCTCGATCTGGATGCTGCGCGCCTGGCGCCACAGCATCGCCGCGGCCAGCGTCGTCACCAGCACCACGATCAGCAGCGCGGTCAGCAGCGCCGCGCCTCGCGGGGCATGGGACGAGCCAGGGCCGCGGGCGCGGTGGTGGCGGCGAGAGCAGGGAGGGCGCAAGGCCGGGACGGCCGGACGTCGGATCGCGCTCATGAGGTCGGGGCCTCCACGGCGACCTCGCGCACGAGCTCGCCGGCGTACCCGCTGCCCTCGCCGAACTGCAGCTGCATGCGCACGCCCGAGGGCACCGCGATGCGCTGCTTGGCGCTGCCGGTGGTCTGGCCGGGGCTCGACGCCGCAGCGTCCGACGAGTCCACGACATCACCGCTGGACTGCGCGTTGCTCCAGCTGTTGCCGCGGAAGAAGAACATCTGCCAGCCGGTGACGCCCTCCAGGCCGGGCATCGCGCGCAGCTCCTCCGCGCTGAGCTGCTGGCTGCGGAACCACGCGTCCTGCAGCGCATCGCGCTGCGTCACCGGGCCCGATTCCCAGCGGCTGAGCCGGCCATCGCGAAGCTGCCACATCACGAGCTGCAGGCCCGACTCGCGCCGGCGCGTGAGCCGCAGCGCGTTGCCGTCGAAGGACAGCGCCGCGGGCAGCACCGCGCTGTCCTGCACCTCGCGCAGGTCCAGCTCCCACTGGCGCATCAGCGTCTGCAGCGTCTCGGCGCGCTCCATCGCGGCCTCGTTGCGCTCGCGGCTGGTGGTCAGCGCCGACACCGCGCGCCACGCCATCACCGACATCACCGCCATCACGACGAGCGCGACGACGACCTCGATCAGCGTGAACCCGCGCGCCGCGCGCCGGGAGGGAAGGGCGGCGCGCCGCATCAGTAGCGCCCCACGATGGTGGTGATGGTCAGCAGCGGTCGCTCGCGGTCGTCGAAGACCTGCGCCTCGACGCGTCTGAAATTGGGGTTCGGCGTGTTGCGCACGGCCAGCTTGCCGGTGAACGCGCGGCCCAGCTGCGTGCAACTGAAGCTGTTGTCGCCGGTGCCGGGGAAGACCTTGGTCAGGCGCATCTCGGTGAGCTGGTTCTCGGCGCACCACTGCGCCAGCGCGTTGACCGAGAGCCGGTCGGCGTTGGAGGTCATCGCGCCGGCCGCCCGCAGGCCGGCGGCCAGGCACAGCGCGACGATGGTCAGCGCCACCAGCACCTCCACCAGCGTGAAGCCGCCGTCGCGCGACGTCATGCGTCGTGTCGCGAGCCGCTTCATGCGCCGTCCTTGGCGATGGTGAACGGCCGCAGGCCGTCGGTGACCAGGCTGATGCGGTGCTCGCCGCGGATCAGCGTCACGCGTTGCGCGCCGATCAGCGGTTCAGGGCCCAGCCGCAGGCTGCGGCCGTTGGCGCTCGCCCCCTGGATCTCGACGACCGGCGTGTCGCCCAGCCAGGGACGTTCCAGCGCGAGCCGCCTGACCAGCGCTGGCGGCAGGCCGGTGAGCCGATAACGACCGTCGGTGCCGCCCTCGGGCAGCCAACGCACGTCCAGCGACGCGGCGCGGGCCTCGGCGCGCGCGGTCTCCAGCACGGACGCGAGGTGCAGCGCCTCGCGCTCCAACTGCACGTCGGCCCGGTCGCGCATCGCCACGGCGACGGTCGCGCTGGCGATCGCCACGATGGTGATCGCCACGATCAGCTCGATCAGCGTGAAACCGCGCTGGAGCGAGCGACGGATCGGACGCGCGCGCACGGCGGGCCGCGCGCTTATTCCCAGGACCCGATGTCGGCGTCGTTGCCTTCGCCGCCGGGCTTGCCGTCGGCGCCCAGGCTGTACACGTCGACCTCGCCCTTCAGGCCGGGGTTGTCGTACTGGTAAGGATTGCCCCACGGATCCTTGGGCAGCTTCTCGATGTAGACCTTCCAGTTCGGCGCGGCCGGACCGTTGGCCGGCTTGTTCACCAGCGCGGCCAGGCCTTGCTCGCCGCTGGGATACCGGCCGTTGTCCATCTTGTAGAGCTTCAGCGCCTGCATCAGCGTGGCGACGTCGGACTTGGCCGCGGTGCGGCGGGCCTCGGACACGTGGTTCATCACCGCGGGCACGACCACCGCGCCCATGACGGCGACGATGGTGATGGCGACGATCAATTCGATCAGCGTGAAGCCGCGCGCGCGGCGCGGGGAGACAGGTCGGCGCATGGTGTTGCAATCCTCGCGGAGCCGCCACCGGCGGCCCATCGCGCTGCATCATAATCGTCGGATGCATGCACGATGGTTAAGCTTCGTGGTCTGGTCGCTGCTGGCGGCCAGCCTCGCGTATTGGGCGCTGGTGCTCATGGTCAAGGGCCCTCAAGCCCCGGCGATGACGCGTCCCGCGACCGCCGATGGTGCGCCAGCTGACTGGACTCGGCTACTCGCCGCCTCGAAGGCGGCAGAGGCGCCGGTCGAAGCTGCATCTTCTCGTTACCAGTTGCTGGGCGTCGTCGCGCCCACGGCGGCCGGTCGTCATCCCGGCGAAGGCGTCGCGTTGATCGCCGTGTCGGGCATGCCGCCCAAGCCGGTGCGCGTCGGGCAGGTGGTCGATGGCGACCTGAGATTGATCGAAATCAACCGCCGGGACGTCGGATTGGGTACAGGCGATGCGGTCAGCGTGCGTCTGAACCTCGCGCCCGGCGTCGGCGGTGCCGATCCCCTGCCGGGTCAGCCGCAGTTCGCGCCGGGTGGTGGTGTCGCGCCGCCGAACTTCGGTCCTGGCCAGGCGATGCAGCCGCCGGGCGTCGGTCCCGGTCAGGACGGCATCGTCCCGCCGACGGCCGTGGGAGGCTCCCTGCCGCAACCCACCGGCGACGGCAGCGCCCATCCGATCAAGTAAGTCGACCCGTCGTCGGCTTCGATGTCGAGCGCGGGGTCAGTACTTGCTGCCCAGCGTCGATCGGCCGGATCCGGACGGCAGACCGCCGTCCTGCGGTGAACCGGTTTCGCGCAGGTCGGACGGCCGGCTGTGGATGGGACCGTCGGGCAGATCCTGCACTTCGGTCAGCAGCGCTGCCGCGCAGCGCACCAGCGGCCAGGCCAGCGTCGCGCCCGTGCCGTCGCCGCATTCCATGCCGAGTTCCAGCAGCGCCGCTGCGTGGAAGAGCTGCAAGGCCTCGTCCAGGCCGCGGTGCGTGGTGCTGCGGCAGAAGACGGCGTAATCGGTGACCGGTGGCGCGATCATCGACGCCACCTTCAGCGCCGCGCAGGCCGGCATGCCGTCCACCAGGATCAACTGGCGCTTGGACGCGGCCACCAGCATCGCGCCGACCATCACCGCCAGTTCGAATCCGCCGAACGCGGCGAGCACCGCCATCGGCTCATGCACGTCGCGGTGTCGGGATTGCGCGCCCTGCAGCACCAGCATCAGGTGCGACAGCTCCTCATGGGGCATGTCGGGGCCGGCGGTGATGAAGTCCTGCACCGGCATGTCCATCAGCCGCGACAGCACCAGGGCCGACGATTCCAGCGAGCCTTGACCCAGTCCCGCGCACGCGATCACGTTGCCCGCCAGGTTGTCGGAGATCTCCATGCCCACGCGCACCCCGGCGTGCGCCTGGTCCAGCGTCATCGCCGGACCGGCGCGCGAGTTGCGCGTGCCGTGGGCGATCTTGCGCGCCAGCAGCCGCTGCTGCGGGCTGAGGGGCTCAGCGATGCCGCAATCCACGACCGTCACGTGCATGCCCTGGCTGCGCGCGAACACGGTCGACGGCAAGCGGTGCTGAAGCGCGAGCAAGGCCTGCTCGCGCGTGCTGCGTCCGTTGGGCAGCGCGATGCCGTCCACCGCGAGTCCGTGGTCGGCAGCGAACAGCACCAGCGTCGGATCGCGGAACCGGGGGGTCTGCGTCGCCTGGATCAGGCCCAGCCGGACCGCCAGCGGCTCCAGCTCACCCAGGCGACCGGCGAGCGTGCAACGGCGCTCCAGGCGCTGGCGCAGGGCGCGTTCCAGCTCCGGATTGGCGGTCGGCGAGATGAGGGACTGATGGATGGACATGGGGATCGCCATTCTCGGTCCGCGCCGCGCCGTCACCATCGGCAATTGCCCCGTCGCCCGATCACTGCCCCATGTCCCGGGGGCAGCGGTTGGTGTCAAGGCGTAACGGCGTCTCACCCCAGTGCGCGTCGCGCCGACGCAGGCTCAGCGCAGGAAGAGCCGGTACACCGGGTTGTCGGTCTCTTCCGTGTACGGATAGTTCAGTTGGTCGAGGAAGGTCTTGAAGGCCTTGCCATCCCCCTTGGGCACCTGCAGCCCGACCAGGATGCGGCCATAGTCCGCGCCCTGGTTGCGGTAATGGAAGAGGCTGATGTTCCAGTCGGGGCTCATGCTCGACAGGAAGCGCATCAGCGCGCCGGGCCGCTCGGGGAAGATGAACCGGAACAGCCGTTCGTGCTCGGCCAGCTCCGTGCGACCGCCCACCATGTGCCGCACATGCTGCTTGGCGAGTTCGTCATCGGTGAGGTCGACGGTCGGGAAGCGGTGCTTCTCGAAGCTGCGGGCCAGCTTGTCGGCTTCCTCGCGCTTGCTGATGGACACGCCGACGAAGACGTGCGCCTCGTTGCGGTCGGAGATGCGGTAGTTGAACTCGGTCACGCTGCGGCCGCCGACCAGCTCGCAGAAGCGGCGGAAGCTGCCGCGCTCCTCGGGGATGGTGACGGCGTAGAGGGCCTCGCGTTCCTCGCCGACCTCGGCGCGCTCGGCCACGAAGCGCAGCCGGTCGAAGTTCATGTTGGCGCCGCAGGTGATGGCGATGTAGGTCTGACCCTTGGTCCCGTGCTGCGCCGCGTACTGTTTGATCGCGGCCACGCCCAGCCCGCCCGCGGGTTCGAGGATGCTGCGCGTGTCGACAAACACGTCCTTGATCGCGGCGCAGACGGCGTCCGTGTCCACGAGGATGTAGTCGTCGACCAGTTCGCGACAGATGCGGAAGGTCTCCTCGCCGACCAGCTTGACCGCGGTGCCGTCGGAGAACAGCCCCACGTCGCTCAGCGCGACGCGCTTGCCCGCGCGCACCGAGCGCACCATCGCGTCCGAGTCCCGGGTCTGCACGCCGATGATCTTGATCTCCGGTCGCACGGCCTTGATGTAGGCCGCCACGCCTGAGATCAGCCCGCCCGCCGCCGATCGCCACGAAGATGGCGTCGATGGGGCCGGGGTGCTGTCGCAGCAGTTCCATGGCGATCGTGCCCTGGCCTGCGATGACGTCGGGATCGTCGAACGGATGGACGAAGCTCAGGCCGTGCTCGCGTTCGAGCGTGAGCGCGTGTTCGTAGGCGTCGGTGAACGATTCGCCCGACAGCACGACCTCGCCGCCCAGGGCCTGGACGGCGTCGATCTTGACCTTGGGCGTGGTCACCGGCATCACGATCACGGCGCGGCATCCCAGTTTCTTCGCCGATAGCGCCACACCCTGGGCGTGATTACCGGCCGACGCGCAAATCACCCCCCGCGCCAATTGCTCGGGCGCGAGATTTGCCATCTTGTTATAGGCGCCCCGCAGTTTGAAGCTGAATACCGGCTGTTGATCCTCGCGTTTCAACCAGACCTTGTTGCCGATGCGCTTGGAGAGATTGCGGGCAGCGTCCAGCGAGGTTTCCTGCGCGACCTCATACACCTTCGCGTTAAGAATCCGTTGGAGATAACTCTGATCTGCCGGGAGTAACGCGGGATGGGGAGCCGGCCTTCGAATGGCTTTGGCTGACTTGGCTGGCGATCTCGCCGGCGTGGCCGCCGAACCCGTGGAAATGGTCTTGCGCGGTGCGCGGCGGGTGCCGGCCATGGAAATCCCTCCAATTCCCCCTTCCACGCGGGACGCGTCGGAAGTCGGGCGGACGATGATAGCCACGGACGGTCGTGGCGCGAGGCGGAGCCGGACGCCTTGCGGCGGTGGGCTTTCGCCGTTGGAGGAGCGAGGCTTGCGTCAGGCGCTCCCGCGCGGACGAAAAAAAGCCCGAGGCTTGTGGCCTCGGGCTGAATCCACCATGGAGGCGGTGGAGGAGACAATCGGCGCGAGGCTGACCCCACAAGCTGAGGTAGCGCTATCGCATGCCTAGAATTCTAGGGCGATGCATGTTGCGCTGCAATATTTTTCAGGGTGTCCGGCTGTGGAGTCGGGTCTCTAACTGCGCAAAATCACCGCCAGAGTCGATCTCCGTGCCGACCTGGTGGACGAAAAATGGGGACAGGATGGTCCCGCCGGGGCCGATGGCTGCTCGATTGGAAGGAACGACGATGGAATGCACGATCAACTGGATGGGCTCGGACGGCATGAGCTTCGTCGCCGAGACCGGCAGCGGTCACATGATCAACATGGACGGCGCACCGAGCGGCGGCGGTCGCAACCTGGCGCCGCGGCCGATGGAGACGGTCCTGGCCGGCACCGGCGGCTGCACCGCGTACGACGTGGTGCTGATCCTGCAGCGTGGCCGCCACGACGTGCGCGGCTGTCAGGTCAAGATGAATGCCGAGCGCGCCGAGGTCGATCCGAAGGTCTTCACCAAGATCCACATGCATTTCGTGGTGACCGGCAAGGGCCTGCCGCAGGTCGCCGTCGAGCGCGCGGTGCAGCTGTCGCATGAAAAGTACTGCTCGGCCAGCATCATGCTGGCGAAGACGGCGGAGATCACCACGTCCGTGGAGATCGTCGAGGCCTGAGCCCGCGCGGATCGCCTCGGCGGCCCGGTGCCTCGCGCCGGGCTCCACGCCGCTTCCTATATATGGTGGGCCGTCCGGGTCATGACCTTGGCGGCCATCCGCATCAGGCCGCGGACCGGCGCTGGCAGCTCGATACCGCCCAGCACGCGGGCCTCGCCGGCGTGGCGGGCTTCCTCTTCCTTCATCTGGGTCACGATCGCCCGCGAGCTTCGGTCGCCCTCGGGCAGCCGCTCGAGGTGGCTGGCCAGATGGGCCTCGACCTGACGTTCCGTCTCGATGACGAATCCCAGGCTGACCTTGTCGCCGATCAATCCGGCCACCGTCCCGATGGCAAAGGCGCCGCCGTACCACAACGGATTGAGCAGGCTGGGGCGATCGTTGAGCGCGCGCAGCCGCCCGGCGCACCAGGCGAGGTGGTCGATCTCCTCCTGCGCGGCGTGTTCCAGGTGCTGGCGCAGCGCGTCATCCCGGGTGCTGAGCGCCTGCGCGCGGTAGAGCGCCTGCGCGCAGATCTCGCCAACGTGGTTGACGCGCATCAATGCGGCGGCTTCTCGGCGTTGCGATTCGTCCAGGGCGTCGTCGGGGGCGGGGGGCTCGGGGGCAGGGCGTGCCATCGGCGCCACGCCGGCCAGCGTCTTCAAGCTGTGGTCGATCGTGGAAATCCACGCGTCCGATCGGGAAAGTATGCGCGCCGGGCGTGAGGACTGAAATTGCATCGTGATGGCTGCTTGACGGGGACTTGACGCTGGAGTTTAGGAGCGGCGGGTCAAGCGGTTCAGGCTCGACGGTCGGTCCTTTGTGCGAATGCCTGATGACACATTTCTTTAACCTCATACGCGTTGCTTTGATCCAACGAAATCAGGACTTTTACGGGGTGGCTGCTGGTCAGGCGTGATCGGACCTGTTGCAATACACCACAGCTTCATTGCAGGAGCTTGGTTTGCGGACGATCTACCGACCGCAGCCTCATTGAAGATCTAGGAGTCTCTAATGAAGAAATCTCTCGTCGCGCTGGCTGTGCTGGCTGGTTTCGCCGGTGCCGCTTCCGCTCAATCGTCCGTCACCCTGTTCGGCGTGATCGACGTGGCCGCCCGTTACACGAAGGCCAACGGCAACGACACGAAGCAACTGACGAACGACGGCAGCTCCTCGAGCCGCATCGGCGTCCGTGGCGTTGAAGACCTGGGTGGCGGCCTGAAGGCCGGCTTCTGGCTGGAAGGCGCCCTGGCTGCCGACACCGGCACGGCTGACGCCACCCGCTTCTGGGGCCGTCGCGCTTCCGTGAGCCTGATGGGCGACTTCGGTGAAGTCCGCCTGGGCCGTGGCAAGACCTCGACCCGCCTGGTCGTTGACGACTTCGACGTGTACAGCACGACCGGTCTGGGCGACGTGACCCGCACCTACAGCCTGCTGGGTTCGAACATCGACACGATCAACCGTGCCGACAACCTGGTCCAGTACTTCCTGCCGGCCGACCTGGGCGGTGTGTACGGCTCGTTCGACATCGCCGCTGGCGAAGGCACCGACGGCAAGAAGTCGTACGGCGGCCGTCTGGGCTACAAGGCTGGCGACCTGAACGTCGCTGGTGGCTACCAGACCACGGACTCGCTGGGCTCGAAGTTCAAGCAGTTCTCGCTGGGCGGCAGCTACGACTTCAAGGTCGTGAAGGTCAGCGGCCTGTACAGCCAACTGAAGTTCGGTTCGCGCAAGCAGAACCTGTACACGATCGGCGCCGTGGTGCCGGTGACGGCCGCCGGTTCGGTGACCGCTCAGTACACCAAGGCTGAGACCAACGGTTCGGCTGACGCCGGCCCGCAGTCGGCTCGTGGCGACGCGCAAGCGTTCTCGATCGGCTACCAGCACAACCTGTCGAAGCGCACCGCGCTGTACACGACGGCTTCGATCATCGACAACGACAACTCCAACTTCCGCGTGCAGAACAATGCCGTGGCGTCGGCGATTGGCGGCAAGTCGGGTGGTATCGACGTCGGCATCAAGCACAGCTTCTGATTCCCCGCGGAATCAGCGCTACGAAAGCCGCCCTTCGGGGCGGCTTTTTTTCGTCCGTGCGAAGCCGGCGAGGCAGGCGACGCGGACCGTTCCGAATACGCCATTCGCGTCGTTCGATGCCTGACGCACCGCAGAGGTGCCGGGTCTTGCCTGGCGGATCAAGCACTGTCGCCGCAACGCACTCTTGTGGATTTTGTAGAGAGTGATCGCGGGTTTTCCCTCTGTAGGCTCGTCACAAACTTGACAGGGTTTGTGCGCGTGGGCGATGTGCAACACAACGCGTCTCCATCTGGGGCGTTCGCTGAGAATCGATCACGGCGACCAAACCAATCTAAGGAGACACCACATGAAGAAAGCCGCCTTGGCGCTGACCATCCTGGCAGGCAGCACCACCGCCGCCTGGGCTCAATCGAGCGTCACGCTCTACGGCATCGTTGATGCCGCCGTGCGCTACACCAGCAACGCCAGCGTCGGCTCGTCGAAGAAGACGGTCGCCCCCGGCGGCATGTCGCAGAGCCGCCTCGGCGTGAACGTGACCGAGGACATGGGTGGCGGCCTGAAGGCGATCGCCAACCTCGAGCACCGTCTGAACTCCGACACCGGCACCGTGGCGGCAGCGGACTTCTGGCGTCAGTCGTGGGTCGGCATCCAGTCGGCGGACTTCGGTCGCATCACGCTGGGCCGTCAGTACAACATCCTGTTCGACATCTACACCTCGACCTACGCGTCGTTCAAGTACTCGCCCTACATCGAGGCCTACAAGCCCGAGATCGGCCTGTCCATGGGCGCTCGCCAGGACAACATGGTGAAGTACCTGTTCGAGACCGGCCCCGTGCGCGGCGAGCTGCAGGTCTCGGCCGGCGAAGGCAACTCGCAGAACAAGTCCTTCGGTGGCCTGCTGCGTTACTCGCAGGGTCCGATCGCCTTCGGCGGTGCCTACCTGCAGGTCGAGGACACCCTGGGCAAGAAGGTCAAGGGCTACACCGCTGGCGGTGCCTACACCGACGGTCCGTGGTACGTGAACCTGTCCTGGGCGCAGAACAAGTTCGACCAGGGCGGCCTGCTGGGCGCGGCCTACACCGCGGGTCTGCTGGGCAACGTGCTGAACGCCGCAGCCAACGACGTGAAGAAGCGCGACATGATCTCGACCGGTGTCGCCTACCAGCTCACGCCGCAGCTGAACCTGGGCGCGCACTACTGGTACGCCACGCAGACGCACTACAGCGCCGCGCTGGCCAACACCAAGAGCAAGGGTCATTACTTCGCGATCGTCGCGGACTACGCCTTCTCCAAGCGCACCGACGCCTACCTGGAGCTGGACTACACCAAGCACGACGGTGCGGTCCGCTTCTCCAACGGCGCCGAGAAGCGTGGGGGCGCGATGCTCGGTCTGCGTCACCGCTTCTGATCCCGCGCAGCGTCGGATCCTCCGTGGGTCCGACCGTCCGGCTTCCCTGCCAAACCGCCTTCGGGCGGTTTTTTCGTTGCTGGGCGTCGGTGCGGGCGACGTCTCGTTCATGCCGCGTTAAGGAGTAACCCACTTGCCGGGGGGCGAACGCTCCATGATGATGGGTCCCTTCTAAAGCGTCTTCGCCTCCGGGGTCAGGTCGTGCCAGGGCAGGCCACGAGCCGCACGCCCAAGCCGTCGCCGGAGGCCCCCGTCCATGCTGGTTTTCATTCTTCGCCGTCTGGCGCAGGCCATCGTCGTCATGCTGACGGTGGCTTTCATCGCCTTCATGCTGTTCCAGTACGTCGGGGATCCGGTCAACAACCTGCTCGGACAGGACGCGACCCCGGAGCAGCGCGAGCAACTGCGCAAGGACCTCGGGCTGGACCAATCCTTCATCGTGCAGTTCGCGCACTTCGCCGGCAACGCGGCGCAGGGCGAGTTCGGCGTGAGCCTGAAGCAGGGCCGCAAGGTCTCCGCGCTGATCGCGGAGCGATTCCCGGCCACGCTGGAACTGTCCGCCACGGCGGCCGTCATCGCGCTGGTGTTCGGCATCCCGCTGGGCGTCTATGCCGCGCTCCGGCGCGGCACCTTCGGCTCCCAGTTGCTGATGACCCTGTCGCTGCTCGGCGTGGCGCTGCCGACCTTCCTGATCGGCATCCTGCTGATCCTGATCTTTGCGGTGCAACTCGCGTGGCTGCCGAGCTACGGCCGGGGCGAGGTGGTGATGATCGGCGCGTGGAGCACCGGCCTGCTGACCGGCGACGGCCTGCGCCACCTGCTGCTGCCAGGCATCACGCTCGCGGTGTTCCAGCTGACGCTGATCATGCGCATCGTGCGTGCCGAGATGCTCGAGGTGCTGCGCGCCGACTACATCAAGTTCGCCCGCGCCCGAGGGCTGAGCGACCGGACGATCTACTTCGGCCACGCGCTCAAGAACACGCTGGTGCCGGTGATCACGATCACCGGATTGCAGCTGGGATCGCTGATTGCCTTTGCGATCATCACCGAGACCGTGTTTCAATGGCCCGGCATGGGGCTGCTGTTCATCCAGGCGGTGCAGTTCGCCGATATTCCGGTGATGGCGGCCTACTTGTGCTTGATCTCGCTGATCTTCGTCGTGATCAACCTCGTCGTCGATCTGCTGTATTTCGCTGTCGATCCGCGCTTGCGCGTGAGCGGTGGCGCGCATTGACATGAACGCTCCGGAGCACCTGACCGCCCCCGCGGCGGGCACCTACCAGCGGCTGTTCGAGGCACGCGGGGAGCTCGTCGCGCTGCGGCGTGAGCTGCACACGATGCCGGAACTCGGCTTCGAGGAGCACCGCACGGCCGCGCGGATCGTGCAGGCGCTCAAGGCCTGCGGCGTCGACGAGATCCACCAGGGCCTGGGCCGCACCGGCATCGTGGCGACCATCCACGGCCAGCGCCTGCCGGGCGAGGACCCGAATGCCAAGCCGCGGCTCATCGGTCTGCGCGCGGACATGGACGCGCTGCCGCTGCGTGAGCAGAACGATGTGCCCTGGCGCTCGTCGACACCTGGCCTCATGCATGCCTGCGGACACGATGGCCATTGCGCGATGCTGGTGGGCACGGCCCGCCACCTGGCGCAGACCCGCCGCTTCGCGGGCACCGCCGTGCTGGTGTTCCAGCCCGGCGAGGAAGGTTATGGCGGCGCGCGCGAGATGATCGCGGACGGCCTGTTCGACCGATTCCCGGTCGAATCGATCTACGCGATGCACAACTGGCCGCACCTGCCGCCGGGCAAGATCGGGCTGAACCGCGGCGCGATGATGGCCGCGGCGGACCGGGTGAACATCACCATCCAGGGCCGGGGCGGCCACGGCGCGCATCCTCACCTGAGCGTCGATCCGGTGTTGATCGCGGGGCACATCATCACGGCGGTGCAGAGCCTGGTCTCGCGCAACATCGCGCCGATCGAGCAGGCCGTGGTGAGCTTGTGCTCGATGCAGGCGGGCGAACCCAGCGCCTTCAGCGTGATCCCGGAGATGGCCCAGCTGACCGGCACCGTGCGCAGCTTCAAGCCCGAGGTGCAGCAGCTGCTCGAGGAGCGCATGAGTCGCCTGGTCGAATCGGTCGCGCTGGGCTTCGGCGCGAGCGCCAAGGTCGACTACCAACGCCTGTACCCGGCCACCGTCAACAGCGCGCGCGAGGCCGACTTCGCGGTGCGCGTCGCGCAGTCGCTGGTGGGCTCCGAGAACGTCGACGACAAGCTGGTTCCGAGCATGGGTTCCGAGGACTTCGCCTTCATGCTGCAGGCCCGACCCGGTGCCTACCTGCGGCTGGGGCAGGGCGGCCCGTGCGGACTGCACCAGCCGCGCTACGACTTCAATGACGAGATCCTGCCGCTGGGCTCCGCGCTGTTCGCGGCGCTGGTCGAGCAGGGCCTGCCTCTTCCCGCTTCTTCTGATTCCCCCGCCCCCATTCCCGCATGACCGCTTCCCTTCCGCCTTCGCCGGCCGCGACTCCCGTGGCCAAGGCGCCGAACGCGCTGCGCCGCTTCCTGGATGGCGACGTCTGGCACTCGTTCACCCGATCGCCCACCGCGATGGTGGCGGCCTTCGTCGCGCTGGTCTGCCTGGTGTGCGCGCTCTTCGCGAACTGGATCGCGCCGCATGACCCCTTCGATCTCTCCGCGCTGGAGCTGATGGACTCGCGGCTGCCGCCGGCGTGGATCGAAGGCGGCACCACGAAGTACCTCCTCGGCACCGACGACCAGGGCCGCGACCTGCTGTCGGCGATCATGTACGGCGCGCGCATCTCGCTGCTGGTGGGGGTGGCGTCGGTGATCCTGTCGATGATCATCGGCGTGGGGCTGGGCCTGATGGCCGGCTTCCTCGGCGGCAAGGTGGACGCCTTCATCATGCGCATCTGCGACGTGATGCTGTCCTTCCCGTCCATCCTGATCGCGCTGCTGATCGACGGCATCGGGCGGGTGGTGTTCAAGGACGCGCACGACACGCTGGCCTTCGCGGTCCTGATCCTCGCCATCGCGCTGACCGGTTGGGTGCAGTACGCGCGCACGGTGCGTGGCTCCACGCTGGTGGAGCGCAACAAGGAATACGTGCAGGCGGCGCGCGTGATCGGCGTGAAGCCGCTGGCCATCATGTGGCGGCATGTGCTGCCCAACGTCACCGGGCCGGTGCTGGTGCTGGCGACGCTGCAGGTGGCATCGGCGATCCTGACCGAGGCCACCTTGTCTTTCCTGGGTGTGGGCGTGCCGCCGACGAGTCCGTCGCTGGGCACGCTGATCCGCATCGGCAACGACTTCCTGTTCTCCGGCGAGTGGTGGATCACGATCTGGCCGAGCGCGATGCTCGTGCTGATCGCGCTGTCCGTGAACCTGCTGGGCGATTGGCTGCGCGACGCGCTCAATCCCCGCCTGCGCTGATGTTTTCGATGGACGGCCTCATGACCGCACCGCTGCTTCAAGTCCGCCACCTTCGGGTGGAATTCCCCACCCGCCGCGGCACGCTGCTGGCGCTGGACGATGTGTCCTTCGACATCGCGCCGGGCGAGGTGCTCGGCGTGGTCGGTGAATCCGGCGCCGGCAAGTCGTTGACCGGCGCGGCCATCATCGGCCTGCTGGAGCCGCCCGGGCGCATCGCCAGCGGCGAGATCCTGCTCGACGGCAAGCGCATCGACAACCTGCCGGCGGATCAGATGCGTCGCATCCGTGGCCGCCAGATCGGCGCGATCTTCCAGGATCCGTTGACCTCGCTGAACCCGCTCTACACGGTGGGTCGCCAGTTGGTGGAGACCATCACGACACACCTGGGCCTGAGCGCGAAGCAGGCCAGGGCGCGCGCG
The DNA here is from genome assembly GCA_039594005.1 of Roseateles sp. Classification (GTDB taxonomy): domain Bacteria; phylum Pseudomonadota; class Gammaproteobacteria; order Burkholderiales; family Burkholderiaceae_C; genus Roseateles. The sequence continues at coordinate 145,917 of JBCNOF010000017.1, read as the reverse complement.
ATCGAGTTGCTGGCCGCGACCGGCATCCCGGCGCCCGAGGCGCGCGTGGATCAATACCCGCACCAGTTCTCCGGCGGCATGCGACAGCGCGTGGTCATCGCGCTGGCGCTGGCCGCCGATCCCAAGCTGATCGTGGCTGACGAACCGACGACCGCGCTGGACGTGTCGATCCAGGCGCAGATCATTGCCTTGCTCAAGCGCGTGTGCCGAGAGCAGGGCGCCGCGGTGATGCTGGTCACGCATGACATGGGCGTGATCGCCGAGACCTGCGACCGTGTGGCGGTGATGTACGCGGGGCGGGTCGCCGAGATCGGTCCGGTGCAGGAGGTCATCCACCGCCCCGGGCATCCCTACACCTCCGGGCTGATGGGGTCGATCCCCGCGATGGACGAGGACCGCGAGCGTCTCGTGCAGATCGACGGGGCCATGCCGCGCCTGAACGCGATCCCGACGGGCTGCGCCTTCCATCCGCGCTGCCCCAAGGCGTTCGACCGTTGCCACGCGCAGCGTCCTGAATTGATGCAGGCACCCGCCACGGACGCGGCGTGCTGGCTGCACGCGGCCGATGTCGCCGCGGTGCACGGAGGTGTGGCATGACGGTGGCGAGCGACGTGATGAATCCGGCGAACTCGACGACGACGTCGTCGTCCGCGCCGGGCGCGGTGCTGGTCGAAGTGCGCGACCTGGCCAAGACCTTCGACGTCTCCGCGCCCTGGCTCAACCGGGTGGTGGAACGCAAAACCAGGCAGTTCGTCCATGCGGTGGATGGCGTCAGCTTCTCGATCGAGAAGGGCAAGACGCTGGCGCTGGTGGGGGAGTCGGGTTGCGGCAAGAGCACCGTGGCCCGCCTGCTCGTGGGCCTCTACGCGCCGACCCACGGCGAGGTGCGTTTCGATGGCGAGGACATCGCGACCACGCTCAAGGGTCCGAAGGCGCTGGCCTTGCGCCGACGCATGCAGATGATCTTCCAGGACCCCTATGCCAGCCTGAATCCGCGCTGGAAGGTGCAGGACATCGTCGGCGAGCCGCTGCGCGAGCACGGGCTGGTGCGCGACGCCGAGGGGCTCAAGCGCCGTGTCGGAGAGTTGCTGCAGTCGGTGGGGCTTTCGCCGGCGGACGCGGAGAAGTTCCCGCATCAGTTCTCAGGCGGTCAGCGGCAGCGGATCTCGATCGCGCGCGCGCTGGCCACGCAACCCGAGTTCCTCGTCTGCGACGAGCCGACCTCCGCGCTCGACGTGTCGGTGCAGGCGCAGGTCCTGAACATCATGAAGGACCTGCAGCGCAAGCAGGGCCTGACCTACCTGTTCATCTCCCACAACCTGGCGGTGGTCCGCCATGTCGCGGATCAGGTGGGGGTGATGTACCTGGGTCGGCTCGTCGAGCAGGCGGACAAGCGCACGCTGTTCGCCACGCCGAGGCATCCGTACACGCGCATGTTGCTGGATGCGATTCCGGACATCCACATGACGGGTCGTTCACGGACCCCCGTTCAGGGTGAGGTGCCCAATCCGCTGAATCCCCCGAGCGGGTGCAGTTTCCACCCGCGTTGCCCGCATGCGAACGCGCGTTGCAGCGCCGAGCGGCCGCAGCTGCTGGCGCTCAAGGGGGTGCGCGTGGCGTGTCACGCGGTGGAGGAGGGGCGGATCTGAGGATCCGACCTGAGGATCCAACCAGAGGATTTGTCGGGCTCAGTTGGGGTTGCTGGCGGCGGAGGCCGCGGGCTGGACGGCGGCGGGTCGCTTGGCGTGCTCGGGGAGTTGCAGCGGGCGCTTCTGACCGCAGGCGGCGAGGGCGAGGGTGGCGGCGCACAACATCAGGGTCGTCATGGCCTTGGCGCTGGGGCGGCGGGTGGGTGTGGAGGCAAGGCCTACACTTCGCGTCTTCGTGTTCTTCATGGGCTCGCAGTCTAGCGAGTCCGCTTTCCACTGCCCATGACTCCGACCCCGCTGACCGATGCCGATTACGACGCCCGCACTGATGCCGTGCTGGCCAGCATTGAATCGACGATCGATGCCTGGCTGGATGACGACACGATCGACATTGACCAGCATCGCACTGGCGGATTGCTGGAGCTGACCTTCCCCGACCGCAGCAAGATTGTCGTGAACACGCAGCCCCCGCTGCATGAGCTGTGGCTTGCGTCGCGCCGCGGCGGCTATCACTTCAAGTTCGTGGATGGCCGATGGCTGGACACGAAGGATGGCAAGGAGTTCTTTGCCCGGCTATCCGAAGAGGCATCCCACCATGGTGGCAAGGCGCTGACGCTGTCCGCGGCCTGACCGGCGGATCTCGGTCGTCCGGGACGGACCCGACCGGGCCCCCTCATCGGAAGTATTGGGGGGAATTGGGTACCCGGGGAGGGTACCCAAGGAGGACATGACGAGGAGGGGGCCCGGTTGGGTCTGTCCGCGCTCTGTTCTTCAAAGGGAGCGACGTCAGCGCTTGAAGAGATCGAGGATGCTTTTCTTCTCTTCCTCGGTGCCGTTGGCTGGCACGTGTTCCTCGTTCCCGAGCGCCTTCACGCCGTTGTTGTTGGCGAACTCGTCGTAGTACCACTCGCCGTTGATGTTGACGACGCCTTCGGGAGGTTGGATTTCCTGCACGGGCGTGTTTCTCAACGCGTACTGCATGAACTCGATCCAGACGGGGAGGGCGAGGCCGCCGCCGGTTTCGCGGTCGCCGAGCTTGCGGGGTTGGTCGTAGCCGATCCACACCACGGAGACGAGTTCGGGCTGGAACCCGGCGAACCAGGCGTCCATGGAATCGTTGGTGGTGCCGGTCTTGCCGTAGATGTCGGGTCGTTTGAGGGTGGCCTGGGTGCGGGCGGCGGTGCCGCTGCGGGCGACTTCCTGGAGGAGGCTGTCCATGAGGAAGGCGTTGCGGGGTTCGATCGCGCGCTGCGAGTCCTCGAAGGGTTTGGGCTGTTGCTGATAGAGCAGGCGCCCTGAGTGATCGGTGATGCGTTGGACCAACTGGGGGGCGATCCGGTAGCCGCCGTTGGCGAAGACCGAATAGGCCTGGGCCATCTGCATCGGTGTGACGGAACCCGCGCCGAGCGCCATGGTCAGATAGGCGGGGTGCTTGTCGGCGTCGAAGCCGAAGCGGGTGATCCAGTCTTGTGCGTACTTCACGCCGACGGACTGCAGCACGCGGATGGACACCATGTTCTTGGATTTGGCCAGTGCCCGGCGCAGCGGCATGGGGCCGTCGAACTGGCCGTCGTAGTTCTTGGGTTCCCAGGGTTGGCTGCCGGTGGTGGTCGCGTCGAAGAACAGGGGGCCGTCGTTGACGACGGTTGCGCCGTTGAAGCCTTTTTCCAGTGCGGACGAATAGATGAAGGGCTTGAAGCTGGAGCCTGGCTGGCGCCACGCCTGGGTGACGTGGTTGAACTTGTTCTTGTTGTAGTCGAAGCCGCCCACGAGCGCTCGCACGCTGCCGTCCTTCGGATTGATGGCCACCATCGCGCCCTCGACCTCCGGCAGCTGGGTGATGGTCCATTCGTCCTTGTTGTTCTTGACCAGCTTGATGACGCGGATCACCGCGCCGCGGCGGATGCGCGTCTTCGGGTTGCCCTTCTCGGACAGGCCTGAGGTGGCGGGCTTCAGTCCGTCGCCGGTGATGGTCACGGACTCGCCGCTCTGCAGCGCCGCGATGACCTGCTTCGGGCTGGCCTCCAGCACGACGGCGGCCAGCAGCTCGTCGTTGGCGGGGTGATCGGACAGGGCTTCCGCGATGCGGGTGTCCAGTTCCTTGGGGTCGGCCGGCAGGTCCACGTAGGCCTCCGGACCGCGGTACACCTGACGGCGCTCGTAATCCATGATGCCGCGGCGCAACGCGCGATAGGCGCGCTCCTGCTCGTCGGCGTGCAGCGTCAGGTAGACGTTGAGGCCGCGCGTGTAGGCCTCGTCGCCGTACTGGCTGAAGATCAGCTGGCGGGCCAGCTCGGCCACGTACTCGGCGTGGCTGGCTGCTTCCTGGGGCGGGCGGATGCGCAGTTTCTCGGCCTTGGCCTGGGCGTGCTGCTCGGGCGTGATGAAGCCCATCTCGAGCATCCGGTCGATGATGTATTGCTGACGCAACACTGCCCGGCGCGGATTGTTGATCGGGTTGTAAGCAGATGGTGCTTTCGGCAACCCGGCCAGCATCGCGGCCTCGGCGACGCTCAGATCCTTGAGCGGCTTGCCGAAGTAGACCTCGCTGGCCGCCGCGAAGCCGTAGGCGCGGTGTCCCAGGAAGATCTGGTTCATGTAGATCTCGAGGATCTTCTCCTTGGGCAGCGCGCTCTCGATCTTCAGCGCCAGCAGGATCTCGTAGATCTTGCGGGTGAAGGTCTTCTCGGTGGACAGGTAGAAGTTGCGCGCCACCTGCATCGTGATCGTCGACGCGCCCTGGCTCTTGGACTCGCTCACGTTGGCCAGGCCGGCCCGGATCACGCCCAGGTAGTCCACGCCGCCGTGCTGATAGAAGCGGGCGTCCTCGATGGCCAGGATGGCGTCCTGCATCAGCTTGGGAATCTCGCGGATGTCGGAGTAGCTGCGCCGTTCCTCGCCGTACTCGGCCAGCAACTGGCCCTCGCTGGACATCACGCGCAGCGGCAGCTTGGGCCGGTAGTCGGTGAGTCCGCTGATGTCGGGCAACTGCGGGTAGGCGATCGCCAGGGCCATGCCGACCAGCAGCACGACGCCGGCCACGCCGGCGAGGATCAGTCCGAAGAACCAGCCCAGCAGCCGGACGAACCAGGGCCGGCGCGGACCGTCGCCCCGGCCGGACTTCGCGGACTTGCCGGCCTTGGCCGACTGGCGCGGCGTGTCGCCGTCATCATTCTTGGATCGGCCGCCCTTGCCCGAGTCGGACGGGGCGTCGAAGGAGGGTTCGCTGGGCTCAGGGGTTTTCTTCGAGGGCATGGGCCGGAGTGTGCAATCTTGCGTGCCTGGCCGCCCCCTATCAGGGCCTGTACGGGTGCCGACGCGGGCCGCGAGCGGCGATTATAGGAAGGGCCCCGCTCAGGGCCCTGGTCAGCCGGACTGTCGGCCGAGGCTGTTACAGGAGTTGACGAGGCTTTCGTGGACACTCCGCGGCGGCCATTTCCTCACAATGAGACATCCCTCACGAAGGTGTCCGATGGAGGATTCGGGATCGCGTGAATCTGACGCGAAACCGTCGGGAAAGGGGCATCGGGGGGATGTTTTTCGCTGCATTAGCACCCTCCGGTGGCGTGTATGTTACGCAACGCAGCGTTACTTGCAGTGACCTCTTTGCCTTGGGCTGACAAAGGCTTTGCTGATAGCATTCAAGTAACTTATTAACAAACCGGCGCATGAGCGGCGCGTTGGGGGAACGCATCATGGGGCTGTTGGACCTACTGCGCGGACGTGCGCATCCACCCATGATTGGCCTGGACATTTCATCGTCCAGCGTCAAGCTTGTGGAATTGAGTCAAAACTCGTCTGGCGAATACGTTCTTGAACGTTTCGCCACCGAGCCTTTTGAAAAGGGTTGGATCACCGACGGCCAGATCGAGAAATTCGATGAGGTCGCCGATGCCGTGCGCCGGGTGGTCACCCGCAGCGGCAGCCGGACCCGGCAGGCCTCGCTGGCCATGCCGCAGAGCTCGGTGATCACCAAGAAGATCATGTTGCCGGCAGGCCTGCGCGAGGAAGAACTCGAGTTGCAGGTCGAGGCGGAAGCCAACCAGTACATCCCGTTCTCGCTGGACGAGGTGTCGCTGGACTTCTGCGTCATCGGCCCGAGCCCGACCTCGGTCGGCGACGTCGAGGTGCTGATCGCCGCGTCCCGCAAGGACCGCGTGCAGGATCGCCAGGCGCTGGCCGAAGCCGCCGGCCTGAAGCCCGTCGTGCTCGACATCGAGTCGCATGCTTCGCGGATGGCTGTCGGCCGTCTGGTCGAGACCCTGCCCAACGAGGGCAAGGACGCGCTGGTCGCGCTGTTCGAGATTGGCGCCGACACCACCTCGCTGAAGGTGCTGCGCGACGACGAGATGCTCTACGACCGAGACCAGGCCTTCGGCGGCTCGCAGCTGACGCAGCTGATCTCGCGCCAGTACGGGTTCTCGTTCGAGGAAGCCGAGCTCAAGAAGCTCAGCGGCGAACTGCCTGACGATTACGAGACCCAGGTGCTGACGCCGTTCGTGGACTCGCTCTCGCAGGAGATCGGCCGCGCGCTGCAGTATTTCTTCACCAGCACCCCGCACCACAAGGTCCATTACGTGATGCTGGCCGGTGGCACGGCCACCTTGCCGGGCCTCAAGGAACGTGTGACGGAGCTGACCGGCTTCGCCTGCATGGTGGTGAATCCGTTCGAGAACATGGTGCTCGGCTCGGCGGTGCGCGAATCCAAGCTGCGCCGCGAAGCCCCTGCGTATCTGACGGCGTGCGGCCTCGCCATGCGGAGGTTCTTTCAGTGATTCTGATCAACCTGCTCCCGCACCGCGAGGAGAAGCGCAAGCGCCGCAAGGCCGCGTTCTTCGTCGGGCTGGGAATGTCCTTCGCCGTCGGCGTGCTGATCGCCGGCTTCATCTACCTGCTGCTGCAGCAGCTGACCGCCGCGCAAGCGGAGCGCAACGATTACCTGAAGGCGGAGATCACCAAGCTCGACGCCCAGATCAAGGACATCGCCACGCTGCGCGCCGAGATCGAGGCGCTGCGCGCCCGTCAGCGCGCTGTCGAGAACCTTCAGAGCGACCGCAACACGCCGGTGCACCTGCTCAACGAGCTGACCAAGTTCACGCCTGAGGGCGTGTATCTGGCAGGCGTGAAGCAGAGCGGCAAGTCCGTGATGATCACGGGCGTGGCGGCGTCCAACGAGCGAGTGTCGGAGCTGCTGCGCAACCTCAGCCGCGCCGAATGGATCGAGGTCCCGGACCTCGTGGAGATCAAGGCGGCCTCGGTCAACCCGCGCGATCCGCGTCGGCTGTTCGATTTCGCCCTGCGCGTCGGCATCAAGAGCCCGACCCCGGAAGCCGGTGCCGATGGCGCCAGCGCTCCGGCTAAGAAGTCGTGAGGACCCCATGGCATCGCTGAAAAACCTGGACCTCAACGCCTGGTTCGCTGACTTCTGAGCCAGTTCCAGAACCTGAACATGCAGGAGCCCGGCCAATGGCCGCCGGCGCCCCGCTACGCGACCTTCATCGTCGTGGCGCTGCTGACCGTCGGACTGGGCTGGTTCGCCGTGCTCTCGGACGAGCAATCGGTGCTCGATGCCGAGCACGAGAAGGAACCGCGGCTCAAGGAAGACTTCAACAACAAGCTGACGCAGGCCGTCAACCTGCCGGAGCTGCGCAAGCAGAAGAGCCAGGTCGAGGAATACGTGCTGCAGCTCGAGAAGCAGCTTCCCGGCAAGGCCGAGATGGACGCGCTGCTGTCGGACATCAACCAGGCTGGTCTGGGTCGCGGCTTGCAGTTCGAGCTGTTCCGTCCGGGGCAGATCGTCATGCGTGACTACTACGCCGAGCAGCCGATCTCGCTCCGGGTGACGGGTCGTTATCACGAGATCGGCGCCTTCACGGCGGACGTGTCCAACCTGTCGCGCATCGTGACGCTGCACGACCTCTCGATCGCCGCGCCGGTGGTGAACACGCCGACCGGTACCCGCGTCGACGGCACGCAGCCGCTGGTCATGGAAGCGGTGGCCCGCACCTACCGCTACCTGGATCCGGCCGAGGTCGAGGAACAGAAGAAGGCCGCCGCGGCCGCGGAGAAGAAGAAATGAGGCAACTCCTTCGCTCCCGCGCGGTGGCGCCGCGCCGCGTCCTGGGATGGCTGGGGCTGGCGCTGGTGGGCGCCACGCTGGCTGGCTGCACCGGTGGCACCGACGAACTCCAGCAATGGATGGAAGAGCAGCGTCAGCAGACGCGCCCGACGGTCAAGCCGCTCACGCCGCCCAAGTCCTTCGAGCCGCAGCCGTATGACACGCAGGCGCTGGTCGACCCGTTCAGCGTCCAGAAGCTGACGGTGGCGTTGCGGCGCGAGGCGTCGCAGCCCAGTTCGTTGCTGGCCGCCGAGATGAAGCGCAAGCGCGAGCCGCTGGAAGCCTTCCCGTTGGACACCATGACGATGGTGGGCAGCGTGTCCCGGGACAACCGTCCCTACGCGCTGCTGAGGGTGGACAACCTGTTGTACCAGGCTCGGGTGGGGGACTACCTGGGTCAGAACTTCGGCCGCATCACCAAGATCAGCGAAACCGAGATCACGTTGCGAGAAGTCGTCCAGGATGCTGCGGGCGAATGGATCGAGCGCACCAGTACTCTCCAGCTTCAGGAGCAGGGACGATGAAGAACACTGTTGTGGAGAACGCCGCGATGAGCGTCCGTCAGAGGGAACAACGCACGCACCGCGCCCGGCACTGGAAAGTGCTGGCCTGCGCGATCGGCGCGGCCGTGCTCATGCCTGTGCAGGCGTGGGCGCAGAACATGATCCGTTCGATCAATGCGACGCAGCAGGCCGGCGCGGACATCGTCCGCATCGAGCTGGCACAGCCGCTGACCGAAGTCCCGCGCGGCTTCGCCGTGCAGGCGCCGCCGCGCATCGCGCTGGACCTGCCGGGCGTGTCCAACGGCATGGGCCGCAACGCGATCGAGGTCAACTCGGGCAACATGCGCTCGGCCAATGTCGCGCAAGCCGGTGACCGGACGCGCGTGGTGCTGAACCTGCGCCAGGCGAGCACCTATCGCGCGCAGCTGCAAGGCAACGCGCTGCTGATCTTCCTGGACTCGGCCACCCCGTCCGCGACGACGGCCGCGGCCGCGTCGCCGGCGGCCTCCGAGCCGCTGCACTTCGCGCCGAGCCAGAACGCCGCGCCGCAAGGCCTGCAGGACATCGACTTCCGCCGCGGCAGCGATGGCGCGGGCCGCGTTGTCGTGAACCTGCCGAGCAGCCAGGTGGGCGTGGACATCCAGCAGCAGGGCCAGAACCTGGTGGTCGAGTTCCTGCGCAGCACGCTGCCGGAGCGCCTGCGTCGCCGCCTGGACGTGACCGACTTCGGCACGCCGGTGCAGTCGGTGTCGGCGACCCAGCAGGGTGACCGCGTGCGCATGGTCGTGACGCCCAAGGGCGCGTGGGAACACAGCGCCTACCAGAGCGACAACCAGTTCGTGCTGGAAGTGCGCCCGCAGAAGGTGGACCCGAACAAGCTGACGCAAGGTCCGGGCTTCGCCGGCGACAAGCTCAGCCTGAACTTCCAGAACATCGATGTCCGCGCGCTGCTGCAGGTCATCGCCGACTTCACCAACTTCAACGTCGTCACCAGCGACACCGTCACCGGCAACGTGACGCTGCGCCTGAAGGACGTGCCTTGGGATCAGGCGCTGGACATCATCCTGCAGGCCAAGGGCCTGGGGCTGCGCAAGTCCGGCAACGTGCTGTGGATCGCGCCCAAGGAAGAGCTGGCCAACAAGGAAAAGGCCGACCTGGAAGCCAAGGCCGCCGTGGCCCAGCTGGAGCCGCTGCGCACGCAGTCCTTCCAGATGAACTACACGAAGGCCGAGGAAGTCGCCAAGGGCCTGACGGGTCAGAACAACTCGCAGGGCGGCGCGCCGGGGCAGAACAACTCGCGCATCCTGACGCCGCGCGGCAGCGTGATCTGGGAGACGCGCACGAACCAGCTGTTCGTGAGCGACATCCCGTCCAAGCTGGAAGAGATCCAGGCGCTGATCGCCAAGATCGACGTGCCAGTCCGCCAGGTGCTGATCGAGGCGCGGATCGTCGAGGCTGACGACAAGTTCGGCCGCGCGCTGGGCGTGAAGCTCGGTGCGACGGACCTGCGCGGCCGTCAGGGCGGCATCCCCGGCTACAACGTCGGTGGCAGCAACTACGTGACGGTCGGTGGCAATTACGCCGCAGTCGGTGGCCAGACGAATCAGACGGGCACGCTGAACTACAGCGACTCGCAGTTCGTGAGCCTGCCGGCCAACGTGTCGGGCGACGCCTTCGGCGGCGCGACGGCGGCCAACTTCGCGCTGTCGCTGTTCAGCGCCACGGCCAACCGCTTCCTGAACCTGGAGATCTCCGCGCTGGAGGCCGACGGGCGGGGCAAGGTGGTGTCGAGCCCGCGCGTCGTGACGGCGGACCAGACGAAGGCGCTGATCGAGCAGGGCGAGGAAATCCCGTATCAGCAGGCGAGCTCGAGCGGCGCGACGTCGATCTCGTTCAAGAAGGCCGTGCTGAAGCTGGAAGTGACGCCGCAGATCACGCCGGAAGGCAACGTGATCCTGACCGTGGACGTCAACAAGGACAGCCGCGGCACGCTGACCCCGCAGGGTTACGCGATCAACAACAAGCATGTCCAGACGCTGGTGCTGGTGGATAACGGCGGCACGGTGGTGATCGGCGGCATCTACACGCAGGAAGACCTGGAGACGGAGAACAAGGTGCCGTACCTGGGCGATATCCCGCTGCTGGGCAATCTGTTCAAGAACAAGTCGCGGAGCTCGGCCAAGACGGAGCTGTTGATCTTCATCACCCCGAAGGTGGTGAGCGACCGAGTGACCGCCACGCGCTGAGCGCGCAGCCGTCATCCATAGGGAGTAACCGCTCGGGACATAGGGCGGAGCAGGAGTTGAGTAAATGACGTTCCTTCAGAAATGGGCGCGGCTGCTTCAGGCAGCGACGCTGACGGCCTTCGTGGCCGGTGGCCTGGCCGCTTGCGGCGGTGGCGGCGGCACTTCCGGCACGCCAGTCAATGGCGGTAGCGGCGGTTCGGGCAGCGGCCCGGCCGTGGCGGACATCTCCGTCGTGCTGAGCAAGACCACGATGGCCAATGACGGCTCCGAGACCCTCACGCTTACCGCGACGGCGCTGGACGCCAATCGTGGAGGCATCGAGAGTGCCAAGTTGACGGTCGGCATCACCGACCCGAACAACTCGGTGTTCTCGTCGGCCTCGACGCTGACGACCGACAGCAGTGGCAAGGGCACGGCGACGATCTCGCTGGGTTCGGACCGTTCGATCCGCACGGTGACCGTGAACGTCGCCAATGGCTCGATCACGAAGAGCGCGACGTTCAACGTCGTTCAGACGACGACGCCGACCACGGAAGCGGCTGAGATCTCCCTGGCGCTGGACAAGTACACGGCTTCGAACTCTGGTGCCGACACTGTCGTGGCCACGGTGGTCGCTGTCGATGCCAACCGCAACGTGCTCGCGGGCGTGCCGGTTGCGTTCTCGATCAACAACAACGCCACGGTCGCGGTCGTCAACAGCTCGACGGATGCCGCCGGCAAGGCGGTCGCGAACGCGCAGATCGGCTCCGATAAGTCCAACCGTATCGTCACGATCACCGCGACCAGCGGCACGCTGAGCAAGACGGCCAGCTTCCAGGTGAGCGGCGCGAAGCTGATTGCCTCGGCGGTGCCTTCGACGCCGACGGCCGGATCGACTGGCAATACGGTTCAGTACCGCCTGTCGGACACGAATGACAACGGCATTCCGAACCAGACCATCACCGTCACGGCGCCTGGCTTGGCGGCGGTGACCGGCACGACGGACAGCGGCGGTTCCTACACCTACTCTTACACCGCGCCGACGACCGCTGGTGCCTACAACATCACCGCCGTCGGTGGTGGTGTGACCACGGTGACCACCGTGACCGTGCCGAGCGGCGGCTCGACCATTCCGGTGGTGACCACCACAGCATCGTCGACCACCTTCACGGCCAGCCCCGCTGTGGTGACGGTGAACGCAGTGGGTTCGACTGCCAATCGCGCCGAGCTGCGCATGCTCTTCCAGGCGTCCAACAATGCGCCCATCAAGAACATGCGCGTCCGATTCGATCTGAACGGCGACACGACGACGGGTGGCACGATCGGTTCGGGTACCTCGCTCGTGTACAGCGACGAATCGGGCTATGCGATCACCAGTTACTACCCCGGCACCCGTTCGACCGGTACAAACGGCCTGGTCCTGCGCGCCTGCTGGGACTACGCAGACTTCGCGGCTACCGCCTGCCCGAATGCCAAGACCGTTGCGCTGACGGTGGTGTCCAACCCGCTCTCCATCTCGATTGGTACGGACGCGACCCTGACGTTGGCCGATTCCGGCCTGACGTACATCAAGCGCTTTGTTGTGCTGGTGGTGGATGCCTCGGGTGCCCCGGTCGCTGGCGTCGATATCGCGCCATCGCTCGATCTGGTGAATTACCGCAAGGGCGTCTACATCGTCGATGGCGGTCGTTGGAAGTCGTTCCACTACCTGGACTCCGTGAGCCTTGCGAACCGGGTGGAAGGCCAAGCGGTTTGTCTGAATGAAGACGATGATCGCGACGGACTGCTCGATGCTGGCGAGGATCGCAACAACAACGGGCTGCTCGAGCCGCGCAAGTCCGACAGCTCGGTCAAACTGGTGTCCACCACCTCGAAGACTGATGCCTCGGGGCAAGCCATCCTGCAGATCGAGTACCCGAAGAGCAACGCGACCTGGATCAGCTACGTCCTGACGGCTTCGGCGACCGGCGTGGTAAGCCCGCCGGCCAGGTTCGCAGGCGATCTGGAAGGTCTGGCCACGGACTTCTCGACGACCACGAGTTCGCCCCCGTTCCAGTTCAGCCCGTACGGCCAGATCCGGAAGTCGAGCGACACCTTCGGCGGATATTGCACGGGCTCGAACTGATCGTGCAGACCTCAAAGTGAGCGGGACCCTGTCCCTGGTCGGCATGCCCGGCGGCGGTAAATCCACCGTCGGGAAGGTGCTGGCCAGACAGCTGAACGTTCCCTTCGTCGACTCCGACGCCGAGATCGAAAAGGATCTCGGCGGCGAGTCGATCAAGGACTACTTCGCCCGGCAGGGCGAAGCGTCGTTTCGGGACCTCGAATCCCGCGTGATCGCGCGACTGCTCGACCAGGCCCGCGCCGGCCACGAGATGGTCCTGGCCACAGGCGGCGGCGCCGTCCTCCGCGAGATCAACCGCGACCGCCTCAAGGCGGATTCGACAGTCGTGTACCTTCGCTCGTCGCCTGAAGAACTCTTCCGCCGGCTTCGCCACGACACCCAACGCCCCCTGCTGCAGGTCAGCAATCCGCTGGGCAAGCTGCGCGAGCTCTACGGTCAGCGCGATCCCCTGTATCGCCGCTGCGCGCACTTCGTGCTCGAGTCCAGCCGCCCCTCGGTCCACGGCCTGGCCAACATGATCTTGATGCAGCTCGAGCTGGCTGGTCTCATCGACCCCGCCCGAGTCGCGGCCACCGTGGGGGCGAGCGAGGCCCCGTACACTTCCGGGAATGACCGCTCCGGCTCCTGACCCCACGGCCACCGTCGCCATCGACCTCGGCGACCGCCGCTACGACATCCTCATCGGCCCCGGCCTGTTCGACGCCGCGTCGACCTGGGCCGGCCTGCCGCGCGCCGCGGTCGCGCTGATCGTCACCAATGACGTCGTCGCGCCGATCTACCTCGAACGCCTGAAGCGCCAGCTCGCGCCGCATTACGCGCGCGTCGAGGCCGTCGTGCTGCCCGACGGCGAGCAGCACAAGTCCTGGGAATCGCTGGACGTCGTCATCGACCACCTGCTGGCCGGCGCCGCCGACCGCAAGACGGTGCTGTTCGCGCTGGGTGGGGGCGTCATCGGGGACCTGACCGGCTTCGCCGCGGCCATTTACATGCGCGGCGTGCCCTTCGTGCAGGTGCCCACGACGCTGCTGGCGCAGGTCGATTCGTCGGTGGGCGGCAAGACCGCCATCAACCATCCGCGCGGCAAGAACATGGTGGGCGCGTTCTACCAGCCGGTGCGCGTCGTCGCCGACCTCGACACGCTGGACACGCTGCCCGAACGCGAGCTCTCCGCCGGCCTGGCCGAGATCATCAAGTACGGCCCGATCGCCGACGCCGCTTTCCTGGACTGGATCGAAGCCAACCTGGACGCGCTGCTCGCCCGCGACAATTCAGCGCTGGCTTACGCGGTCAAGCGCAGCTGCGAGATCAAGGCCTGGGTCGTGAGCCAGGACGAACGCGAGTCCGGCCTGCGCGCGATCCTCAACTACGGCCACACCTTCGGCCATGCGATCGAGACCGGCCTGGGCTACGGCGCGTGGCTGCATGGCGAGGGCGTCGGCTGCGGCATGGTGCTCGCGTCGGAGCTCTCCGCGCGCCTGGGCCTGATGCCCGCCAGCTTCGTGGACCGGATGACTCGCCTGATCGAGCGCGCCCGACTCCCCATCCAGGCGCCGCCGATGCCGCTGCAGCGCTGGCTCGAACTGATGCGGGTGGACAAGAAGAACGAAGGCGGCGAGATCCGGTTCGTCGTCATCGAGGGCCTCGGCAAGGCCGGCATGCGGGGCGCCCCCGATGCGCTGGTGGCCGAGGTGATCGCGGCGCACACCGCCGCCCAGCCGGATCCCGCCGGACAACGCTGAAGGCCTGAATCGACGATGACCCTACTGCGCGCGCCCTATGCCTCCAATCCCGCACGCAGCCGCGGTCGCCGTCATCCCGAGGCGCCGGCGCCCACGCGCAGCGAGTTCCAGCGCGATCGCGACCGCATCGTCCACAGCACCGCCTTCCGGCGCCTGGTCTACAAGACCCAGGTGTTCCTCAACCATGAGGGCGATCTCTTCCGCACCCGGCTCACGCACTCGCTGGAGGTCGCGCAGTTGGGCCGCTCGATCGGCCGCAGCCTCGGCCTGGACGAGGACCTGATCGAGACCATCGCGCTCGCCCACGACCTGGGCCACACGCCCTTCGGTCACGCGGGGCAGGACGTGCTGGACGATTGCATGAAGGCGCATGGCGGCTTCGAGCACAACCTGCAGTCGCTGCGCGTGGTGGACAAGCTCGAGCAGCGGTATCCGGCCTTCGACGGCCTGAATCTGAGCTTCGAGAGCCGCGAGGGCATCCTCAAGCACTGCAGCAAGCGCGACGCGCAGCGGATCGAGGACCGCGAGCCGGGCGGCGTCGCCGCGCGCTTTCTGTCGGGCGGCCAACCCAGCCTGGAAGCGCAGCTGTGCAACCTGGCTGACGAGGTCGCCTACAACGCCCATGACGTCGACGACGGCGTGCGCTCCGGGCTCGTGACGCTGGAGCAGCTGGAGCAGGTGCCGCTGGTGGACCGCTACCTGCGCGAGACGCTCGCCGCCTATCCGCGCCTGACCGGCAAGCGGCTGCTGGCGGAGACCATCCGCCGCATGCTGTCGCAGCAGGTCTACGACATCATCGATGCCACCCGCGCCGCGCTCGCCGCGGCGGCACCCACCGACGCCGACGACGCGCGCGGGAAGGGGCCGCTGGTGCGCTTCAGCCCCGACATGCGCCAGGCGAGCACCGCGCTCAAGCGTTTCCTGTTCGCGAACCTGTACCGCCACCCGGTCGTGCAGGAGCAGCGCCATCGCGCGGAACAGGTGCTGCGCGAGCTGTTCCAGCTCTACCTGAGCGACCCGGGTCACCTGCCGGCGGACTTCCCCGGCGACGAGGATCACGCCCGCGCCTGCGCCGACTACATCGCCGGCATGACCGACCGCTACGCGATGAAGGAACACGCGCGGTTGACGGGGAAGCAGCTCATCATTTGAGCCGTCGCATAATTGGGGACAGATTATCGTCCCCGCCATGGCAAGACTCCCCCGGCTGGCGCTCGCCGGCCATCTGCACCACCTGATCCACCGCGGCCACAACCTGCAGCCCATCGTTGTCGATGACGAGGACCGCAAGACGCTGCTCGCCGCGCTGCAGGACAGCGCGGCCACGCACAAGGTCGCGATCCACGCGTACGTGGTGATGCCCAACCACCTGCACCTGCTCGCCACGCCCGCCGCGGACGATGGCCTGAGCCGCATGATGCAGGCGCTGGGCCGTCGTTACGTCAGCGCCTTCAACCTGCGCCATGGCCGCGTCGGCACGCTGTGGGAGGGCCGCTTCCGGGCGGCGCCGCTGGAAGCGGAATCGCACCTGCTCACGGTCATGCGCAGCATCGAGCTCAACCCGCAACGCGCGGGCCTGAGCGCGGAGGCCGGCGACTTCCCCTGGTCCTCCGCCGCGCACCACCTTGGCCGCCGCCGCGACCCGCTGGTCAGCGATCCGCCCGGATTCTGGGCGCTGGGCAACACGCCGTTCGAACGCGAACTCGCCTGGCGCCGCTGGCTGGAGGAGGGCGAGTCGGAGGCGGAGCGGCAGCGCCTGATCGATTCGGCGCTCAAGGGCTGGCCGCTTGGATCGGCACGTTTCCTGCAAACGCTGGGGGAGCTCAGCGAGCGGCCCCTGGTTCCGCGGCCACGCGGCCGTCCTCGCAAGGTTCCGCCGCCGAAACCGGCCGATGGGTGATCTGTCCCCATTTAATTGATACTGCCTGACCACGGCTGCCGTAATTCGATACTGACCCCATTTAGTTGTGCTTGTGCCCTCGCGGCACGCGGCTTAACCTGCGCGGGTTTCGTTTTTGAGAGTCCAGGAGGCCACCGATGTCGGCAGCTCAAGATCCGCGCCAAGCGCAATCGTCGTCCCCCGCCGTGGCCGAGGCCACGATGCCGGCAGGCCCGTCCACGACCGAGATCCGCGAGCTCGCCGCCCACGGCCTGTACAACGGCGTCAACGAGAAGGACGCCTGCGGCGTGGGCTTCGTCGCCCACATCAAGGGCCAGAAGAGCCACGACATCGTCCAGCAGGGTCTGAAGATCCTGGAGAACCTCGACCACCGCGGCGCGGTCGGCGCCGACACGCTGATGGGCGACGGCGCCGGCATCCTGATCCAGATTCCCGACGCGTTCTATCGCGACGAGATGGCCCGGCAGGGCGTCACGCTGCCGCCGCCCGGCGAATACGGCGTGGGCATGATCTTCCTGCCCAAGGAACACGCCTCGCGCCTGGCCTGCGAACAGGAACTGGAGCGCGCCATCAAGGCCGAGGGCCAGGTGCTGCTGGGCTGGCGCGACGTGCCGGTGGACCGCGACATGCCGATGTCGCCCACGGTGCGCGAGAAGGCAGCCGCTGATCCGCCAGATCTTCATCGGCCGCGGCCCGGACATCATCGTCCCCGACGCGCTCGAGCGGAAGCTGTACGTGATCCGCAAGACCGCCAGCCAGCGCCATCCAGGCGCTCAAGCTCAAGCACGGCAAGGAATACTTCGTGCCCTCGATGTCGGCGCGCACGGTCGTCTACAAGGGCCTGCTGCTGGCCGACCAGGTCGGCAAGTACTACCAGGACCTCGCCGGACCCGCGCGTGGTCGGCGCCATGGCGCTGGTGCACCAGCGCTTCTCGACCAACACCTTCCCCGAGTGGCCGCTGGCCCACCCGTACCGCATGCTCGCGCACAACGGCGAGATCAACACCGTCAAGGGCAACGTCAACTGGATGCGCGCCCGCGAGGGCGTCATGAAGTCCCCGGTGCTGGGCGACGACCTGAAGAAGCTGTATCCGATCAGCTTCGAGCGCCAGTCCGACACGGCCACCTTCGACAACTGCCTCGAGCTGCTGACGATGGCGGGCTACCCGCTGGCGCACGCCGCGATGATGATGATCCCCGAAGCCTGGGAGCAGCACGAGTGGATGGACGAACGCCGCCGCGCGTTCTACGAGTACCACGCCGCGATGATGGAGCCGTGGGACGGCCCCGCCGCGATCGCCTTCACCGACGGCCGCCAGATCGGCGCGACGCTGGACCGCAACGGCCTGCGTCCGGCGCGCTACAGGGTCACCGACGACGACCTCGTCGTGCTGGCCTCGGAAGCCGGCGTGCTGCCGATCCCCGAATCGCGCATCGTCCAGAAGTGGCGCCTGCAGCCGGGCAAGATGTTCCTGATCGACCTGGAGCAGGGCCGCATCATCGACGACGAGGAACTCAAGGACAACCAGTACGCCAACGCCAAGCCGTACAAGAGTGGATCGAAAACGTGCGCATCAAGCTCGACGAGATCCCCGCGCCGGCGCTGGTCGCGCCCGTCTTCCCTGCCTCGCTGCTGGACCGCCAGCAGGCCTTCGGCTTCACGCAGGAAGACATCAAGTTCCTGCTGGCGCCGATGGCCGCCAACGGCGAGGAAGGCATCGGCTCGATGGGCAACGACACCCCGCTGGCCGTGCTGTCCGACAAGAACAAGCCGCTCTACAACTACTTCAAGCAGCTGTTCGCGCAGGTCACCAACCCGCCGATCGACCCGATCCGCGAGGCGATGGTGATGTCGCTGGTGAGCTTCATCGGCCCCAAGCCCAACCTGCTGGACATCAACGCGATCAACCCGCCGATGCGCCTCGAAGTCAACCAGCCCGTGCTGGACTTCGAGTCGATGGCGCGCCTGCGCGCGATCGAGCATCACACCAACGGCAAGTTCAAGCCCTACGAGCTCGACATCACCTACCCGCTGGACTGGGGCCGCGAGGGCGTGGAGGCGCAACTGGCCTCGCTGTGCGCGGAGGCGGTGGACGCGGTCAAGAGCGGCCACAACATCCTGATCGTCTCGGACCGCCACCTGAGCGCGCAACGCGTGGCCATCCCGGCGCTGCTGGCGCTGTCGGCGGTCCACCACCACCTGGTGCGCGCAGGGCCTGCGCACGACCTGCGGCCTGGTGGTCGAGACCGGCACCGCGCGCGAGGTGCACCACTTCGCCGTGCTGGCCGGCTACGGCGCGGAGGCCGTCCACCCGTACCTGGCGCTGGAGACGCTGCAGGCGATGAACGCCGAGCTGCCCGACGCGCTGTCGGCCGACAAGGCGATCTACAACTACATCAAGGCGGTCGGCAAGGGCCTGTCGAAGGTCATGTCCAAGATGGGCATCTCGACCTACATGTCCTACTGCGGCGCGCAGATCTTCGAGGCCGTCGGCCTGAAGTCCGACTTCGTCGCCAAGTACTTCCGCGGGACGGCCACGCAGGTGGGCGGCATCGGCGTGTTCGAGGTCGCCGAGGAAGCGCTGCGCCTGCACCGCGCCGCCTTCGGCGACGACCCGGTGCTGGAGCACATGCTGGACGCCGGCGGCGAATACGCGTGCCGCACCCGCGGCGAGGAACACATGTGGACCCCGGACGCGATCGCCAAGCTGCAGCACAGCACGCGCACGGGCAAGTACGACACGTACAAGGAATACGCCCAGCTGATCAACGACCAGAGCCGCCGTCACATGACGCTGCGCGGCCTGTTCGAGTTCAAGGTCGATCCCAGCAAGGCCATCCCGCTCGACGAGGTCGAACCGGCCGCGGAGATCGTCAAGCGCTTCGCCACCGGCGCGATGTCGCTGGGCTCGATCTGCACCGAGGCCCACGCCACGCTGGCCGTGGCGATGAACCGCATCGGCGGCAAGTCCAACACCGGCGAAGGCGGCGAGGACCCCGCGCGCTACCGCAACGAGCTCAAGGGCATCAAGATCACGGCCGGCACGACGATGTCGGACGTCGTCGGCCGCAAGGTCGTCGAGGTCGACTTCGCGCTGAAGGACGGCGACTCGCTGCGCTCGCGGATCAAGCAGGTGGCCTCGGGCCGCTTCGGCGTGACGGCCGAGTACCTGGTCAACGCCGACCAGATCCAGATCAAGATGGCGCAGGGCGCCAAGCCCGGCGAGGGCGGCCAGCTGCCGGGCGACAAGGTCACCGACTACATCGGCAGCCTGCGCTACTCGGTGCCGGGCGTGGGCCTGATCTCGCCGCCGCCGCACCACGACATCTATTCGATCGAGGATCTGGCGCAGCTGATCCACGACCTGAAGAACGTCAACCCAAGCGCGCCGACATCTCGGTGAAGCTGGTGTCGGAAGTGGGCGTCGGCACCATCGCCGCCGGCGTGGCCAAGGCCAAGGCCGACCACATCGTCATCGCCGGCCACGACGGCGGCACCGGCGCCTCGCCGCTGGACCTCGATCAAGCACGCCGGCACGCCCTGGGAGCTGGGCCTGGCCGAAACCCAGCAGACGCTGGTGCTGAACCGCCTGCGCGGCCGCGTGCGCGTGCAGGCCGACGGCCAGATGAAGACCGGCCGCGACGTCGTCATCGGCGCGCTGCTGGGCGCCGACGAGTTCGGCTTCGCCACCGCGCCGCTGGTCGTCGAGGGCTGCATCATGATGCGCAAGTGCCACCTGAACACCTGCCCGGTCGGCGTCGCGACGCAGGATCCGGTGCTGCGCAAGAAGTTCACCGGCAAGCCCGAGCACGTGGTCAACTACTTCTTCTTCGTCGCCGAAGAAGCGCGCGAGATCATGGCCCAGCTGGGCATCCGCAAGTTCGACGAGCTGATCGGCCGCGCCGACCTGCTCGACACCCGCAAGGGCATCGAGCACTGGAAGGCCAAGGGCCTGGACTTCACCCGCGTGTTCCATCGTCCCGAACTGGCCGCCGACGTGGCGCGCCTGCACAACGACCAGCAGGACCACGGCCTGGACCGCGCGCTGGATGTCAAGCTGATCGAGAAGTGCCTGCCCGCCTTCGAGAAGGGCGAGAAGGTGTCGCTTCATGCAGGAAGTGACCAACGTGCGCCGCACGGTCGGCGCGATGCTGTCGGGCGAGCTGATCCGTCGCCATCCGGAAGGGCTGGAGGACCAGACCATCTTCATCCAGCTGGAGGGCACGGCCGGCCAGAGCTTCGGCGCGTTCCTCGCGCAGGGCATCACCCTCGACCTGGTCGGCGACGGCAACGACTACGTCGGCAAGGGCCTGTCGGGCGGCCGCGTGGTGGTGCGCCCGCCGAACGACTTCCGCGGTGAGTGCGACGCAGCAACATCATCGTCGGCAACACGGTGCTGTACGGCGCGACCGAGGGCGAGGCGTTCTTCCGCGGCGTGGCCGGCGAGCGCTTCGCGGTGCGCAACTCGGGCGCCACGGCGGTGGTCGAGGGCACCGGCGACCACGGCTGCGAATACATGACCGGCGGCACCGTCGTCGTGCTGGGCAAGACCGGCCGCAACTTCGCGGCCGGCATGTCCGGCGGCATCGCCTACGTCTACGACGAGGACGGGCAGTTCGCCAAGCGCTGCAACACCAGCATGGTGTCGCTGGACAAGCTGCTGCCCGCGCACGAGCAGGAAGCCACGATGGACAAGGCCGTCTGGCACAAGCTCGGCGACGGCGAGGCGCGCACCGACGAGGCGCTGCTGCGCAAGCTGATCGAGGACCACCATCGCTGGACCGGCAGCCAACGCGCGCGGGACATCCTGGACCACTGGGCCGAGTCGCGCGCCAAGTTCGTCAAGGTCTTCCCGAACGAGTACCGACGCGCGCTCGGCGAGATGGGTGCCGCCAAGGAAACCGCCGCCACGATCGCCCAGGCCAAGGCGCCCGCCGCCAAGGCCAAGGTCTGATCCGTCCGCATCGAAGATTCAGGAATTCAGGAGCAAGCCGCCATGGGAAAAGTCACCGGCTTCATGGAGTACGAACGTCTGGAAGAGGGCTACCAGCCCGTCGAGACGCGTCTCAAGCACTACAAGGAATTCGTCATCGGCCTGAACGACGAGCAGGCGAAGCAGCAGGGCGCCCGCTGCATGGACTGCGGCATCCCGTTCTGCAACAACGGCTGCCCGGTCAACAACATCATTCCGGACTTCAACGACCTGGTGTACCGCGGCGGCGAGACGGATTGGAAGCAGCGCCATCGAGGTGCTGCACTCGACCAACAACTTCCCCGAGTTCACCGGCCGCATCTGCCCCGCGCCCTGCGAGGCGGCCTGCACGCTCAACATCAACGACGACGCGGTGGGCATCAAGTCGATCGAGCACGCCATCATCGACAAGGCCTGGGCCGAGGGCTGGGTCACGCCGCGTGCCGGCCGCAGGTGAAGACCGGCAAGAAGGTGGCGGTGGTCGGCTCCGGCCCGGCCGGCCTGGCGGCCGCGCAGCAGCTCGCGCGCGCCGGCCATTCGGTGACGGTGTTCGAGAAGAACGATCGCGTCGGCGGCCTGCTGCGCTACGGCATCCCCGACTTCAAGATGGAGAAGTGCCACATCGACCGCCGCATCCAGCAGATGGAAGCCGAAGGCGTGGCCTTCCGCACCGGCGTGATGGTGGCCCACCTGCCCGAAGGCTCCAAGGTCACCAACTGGGCCAAGGACGTGGTCACCGCCGAGGAGCTGACCTCCAGGTTCGACGCCGTGGTGCTGGCCGGCGGCGCGGAGCAGTCCCGCGACCTGCCGGTGCCGGGCCGCGAGCTGGCAGGCGTGCATTTCGCGATGGAGTTCCTGCCCCAGCAGAACAAGGTCAACGCCGGCGACAAGCTCAAGAGCCAGCTGCGCGCCGACGGCAAGCACGTGATCGTGATCGGCGGCGGCGACACCGGCTGCGACTGCGTGGGCACCAGCAACCGCCACGGCGCCAAGAGCGTCACGCAGTTCGAGCTGATGCCGCAGCCGCCCGAGGACGAGGACAAGCCGATGACCTGGCCCTACTGGCCGATCAAGCTGCGCACCTCGTCCAGCCACGAGGAAGGCTGCGAGCGCGAGTTCGCGATCGCGACCAAGGAATTCATCGGCGAGAAGGGCAAGGTCACCGGCGTGAAGACGGTGCGCGTGGAATGGGCCAACGGCAAGATGGTCGAGGTCCCCGGCAGCGAGCAGGTCCTGAAGGCCGACCTGGTGCTGCTGGCCATGGGCTTCACCGCGCCGGTCGCGTCCATCGTCGAGGCCTTCGGCGTGACCAAGGACGCGCGCGGCAACGCCAAGGCGACGACCGAGTTCAACGGCGGCTATCAGACCAACGCGGCCAAGGTCTTCGCCGCCGGCGACATGCGCCGCGGCCAGTCGCTGGTGGTGTGGGCCATCCGCGAAGGCCGCCAGGCCGCCCGCGCGGTCGACGAGTTCCTGATGGGCGACAGCGCGCTGCCGCGTTGATCGCCGAGCCTGGCCGCGGGCCAGGCACCCAATGAAAACAAGGCCCGCCGGTGCGAATCGGCGGGCCTTGTTGTTTGTCGTTCGTTGTTTGTCGTTGACGGACCCCGCGGCCATGAAAAAACCCGCCGTCTTGCGAGGGCGGGTCTTGCGTGGGGCCGAGGCCGCGTCAGTTGCGCAGCGGGATCTCGCGCCAGTTGATCAGCTTCTTGTCGGTCGTGCCCGAACCGCCCATGTTGCCGGTGTAGTCACCGTCCTTGGTGCCGCCGCCCGGCGTCGAAGTCGAGGGCTTGCCGGACACGAGGTAGGTCAGGCCCGTGCCCGTGCTGGGACCGATGAAGCGGACGTTGTCGACCGCGAACAGCGGTCGGTCGATCGTCATCGCGCCGCTGTTCAGATCCATCAGGAACACCAGGCTCGTGCCGCCCGGGCTGCAGGCGTTGGTCGAGGACGGCTTGGTGGCCGAGATGATCACGCTGCTGTCGATGGCATCGCCCTCGTTGACGACCTCGTAGCCGATGCCCCCGCCGACCGTGGGCAGGTTGATGAAGTAGCCGATCTTGTTGCTGGCCAGCGGGGTGGCGCTCGTGGTCGTCACTTCCTGGAAGTCATGGCGCGAGGCGTTTTCCGAATAGGGCATCGAGATGCCGGCGGGCAGGTCCGTCGAGATGGCGGGACGGGCCTGGAAGCCGTCCAGCATCGCGTAGATGCGGTTGGCGCGGGTGCTGACCAGGTCATCGGTGCTCAACAGCTGACCAGTGCCCACCACGATCCAGCGGCGGTTGCCGCTGGAATTGATGACCGGGGTCGGCGTCGAGGTGATCGGCAGCGCCACGCCCGCGGCGTTGGTCAGTTTGGCCAGCTTGGTCGGCGCAGGATAGGCGCCGGCTGTCGCGGTCAGGTCCAGGCGCCACAGGTTGCCCTTGAGGTCGCCGGCATAGATCGATTCGACGGTGTAGTCGCTGGTGTCGGTGTAGTAGGTCTGCAGGTAGGTCAGGCCGGTCGGGCTGGACGGTGAGCCTTCGCTGCTCGCATTGGGCAGCGCGATCTTCTGCAGCAGCGCGCCGGTGCGGGCGTTGAGGATGCTGAAGAAGCCGGTGCCGGTGCCATTGTTGTAGCCCGAGCCGATGACCACCACCCAGCCGTACTGGGCCGTCTTGGTGATGACCGGTGTGCCGAAGGTGTAGCCCTGGTCGGCCTCGGTGTACTCCCACATGACGCGGGAGGCGGCGCTGTTCTCGGACGCCGTCGTGCCGGCGGTCGTCAACGCGTCGGCGTTGGTCAGGTCCAGTGCGTAGATGCTCTTGCCACCCTTGCCCAGCCCGCCAACCACGATGGTGCGCCAGTCCGGCGCGCCGGAGGCGCCGGCGGTGCGGTTGAAGTCGATGTCGGCGGTGTTGGGCCGCGCGTCGATCATGTAGCGGTGCGTGAAGTCGGGGTTGCCGGTCGCGGCCACGCCGTCGACGCTGGGCGTGTTGCCCGCGCCGGTGATGACCGCGTTCGGAATGAAGGCGAAGAGCTCGCGTCCGCCGTTGGTCGCGTCGGTCGTGGACCCGTTGATCACGTGCACCAGGCCGCTGTTGGCGCCGGCCACCAGGATGTTGGGGCGGCTGCTCTTGGCGGTGACGTAGGCGGCGTAGCCGGGGTTGGCCGCCTCGCTCAGGATGCCCGGGATGGGCGGGCCTACCACGACGACCTGGCTGTTGATGATGTCGGCCACCAGGCCGCCGCGCACGCGGTAGGCCTTCGTGCTGCCGCTGGTCAACGAGTTTTCCTCGTTGCTGCGGTCGCCGCGCACGTAGTTGAGGAAGTTCTGCGAGTCGTCGCCGGACACGTAGGTCGTGTTCAGCGCGTTCTTCTGCGTGGTGGTCAGGTTGTTCAGGCGGAACGCGACGCCGGTGCCGGTGTTGGCGCCGGTGGGCTTGTAGGTCACGATGTTGCGGCGCGTGTCCCAGCCGTTGCCATCCGTGCCCACTTGCGCGTTGAGCTTGTCGGTGAAGCGCCAGGCCAGTGTGTAGCCGACCGGGACCGCCAGCAGGTTGATCGTGTTGGCCTCGATCTGGCCGGTCCAAGCCGCGGAGTCATACGACGAGCCGTAGGCCTCGGTGCCCACGCCCACGATGTTGGACGCGGTGTTGGCCGACGAGGTGTAGGCCTGGATGCTCGAGGCGATGCTGGCGAAGGCGCTGGCCAGGCCGCTGACCATCAGGTCGGCCTTGGAGGCGGTGTAGTAGGTGTCCGGACGCAACTGACCGCCGCCGGCGATCGTGGTGTCGGTAGTGGGGCCGGTGTGCCACCAGCTCTGCGTGAGGTCCGTCGTGCCCGACGCATCCCAGTTGGCCGGCAGGTTGGCACCGCCGTAGCGGGTGGCCAGGAAGAACTGGTTATTGTTCTTGTAGACCTGGTTTTCCTGCACGTCCAGCCAGTAGGTCTTGACCGTCTGCTTGCCGTCCATCGTCGGGCGGATGTCCTGGCTGTTGGCCCAGTAGGCCATGCCTGCCATCAGCGCGCCGTTGTTGGAGCAGCAGCCGCCGTAGCCCTGCGTGTTGCCGATGTTGGCGCCGGCGCCGCTCAACGCACCGACCTTGTTGGTCCAGGCGACGGCATCGAAGGCGGTGTCGGCGGCGACCAGGGCCGGCATCGTCGGCTCAGAGTTGCCACCGCCGCCCGGGACGTTGCGGTCCGCGTGGGTGTTGACGTCGCCGATGCCCAGGATGAAGTTCTTCTGGCAGGAATACAGGATCGGGTCCCCCCAGTTCGTGATCACCGGGAAGCCGTCGGCCAGCGTCTTGCGCGTGGGCACGTCGGTGGTGTTGGGGTTGGTCCACTCGGGCACGTTGCCGAGGTTGCGGTAGTAGCGCAGCGCCGCGTAGTACAGCTCGCCCACCGGGTCATAGGTCTTGTACGAACCGGAGGCGCCGAACTTGTTGAGGTAGTTCATGACCCCGCTGTTGTCGACAAGGAACCCGTACTCGGTGTTCATGTCGAGCACGTCCTGCGGATTCGGGCTGACGTTCATGATGCCCGTGGTGCCGCTCCACTCCGCCAGGGGGTTGGCCGTGGGGTCGGAGCCGGGAACGGGCTGGGTCGGGCCGATGAACTTCTGGCGCGCGCGCAGCACGCCGCCGTCACGGCTCAGCGAGCCGTCGTTGAGGTAGCCGAACGCGCTGAAGCGGATCTTCTGCGAGTACTTCTGCATCAGCCCTTCGGGCTTGTAGTTGTCGCCATAGGCGGTGCAGTTGGACTCCAGGCCGCCGGCGGCCGTGCTGGGGTCGCAGACCTTCACCCGCACGCTGACTTCCCACACCTTGGAGGAGTCCCAGGGGTCCTGGTTGTTGCGGAAGGCGTTCGGCGTGCCGGAGTTGTAGTTGCCGGAACTCGTGAAGCGCATCTTGTTGCCCAGGCCCTGGACGCGCATGTTCATGTTGCCCCAGTTGAGCGGGGTCGCGCGGGTGATCGTGTTGTTGTCGTCCAGCGAGCGGTTGGGGAAGTTGCTGGTGCCGCCCTGACCGCTGGCCCAGGCCTTCTCGATGATGGTCGTGGTGGTGGTGTCGGTGACGCGCTGGCCGCCGGTCAGCGCCCAGCGGAACGGGTCGACGGTCTGCATCGTCGCCCAGTTCATGAAGTTGCCGCTCCATTTCCCGTTGCACGTGCGCGTGGTCGTCGCGCCGGCGGGCTGGAAGTAGCGGTCCGCTTCCGAGTTCGAGTAGACGTAGTCGTAGCACTTGCCCGGATCGAAGTAGCCCAGGTAGGTGTTGGCCGCCGAGTACGTGTTGCCGAGGTGGGCCGTGCTGACCGCGGTCGGGAATTCCACCGACAGCGCCAGCGCCAGGTTGCCCGGCACGGCGACCGACGAGAAGATCGGCTGGTTGGCCAGCGTGGTCTGGGCCTGCGACGTCAGCGTCGGCGCCAGCGCGCCCATCGCGAGCGCGACCGCGGCGCACAGCCGGCGGTTCGGGAAGAGGGACTTGTTCATCGGAAACCTCAATTGCTGAACGTCGCCTGGTAGAAGGACTGCGAGTCACGGGGACCGTCGACACGCACCGTCACGCGGAACAGCGGCTTGGGCGGGACCTTCGGATCCCTGTTGCCCTTGCCGCCCTGCACCTGGGCCGAGGCCGTCTGGCAGGTGTCGCTGCTGACCGCGCCGGTGTACAGGCACATGCGGTCGATGACGTAATAGATCTTGAGCTGCGAGATGTTGGTCGTGCTCTCGCCGCTCTGCGCGCTGGTCAGGTCGATGACGTTGCCCGCGGTGCCGTAGCCGCCGACGGCGGCCGGGTTGCTCGTGTCGAGCAGCACTGTGGGAATGCCTTCAGCCGTGGAGTTGAGCATCGTGGCGCTGTAGTTGAGCGCCGTGTTGTTGGTGTCCAGGGCGCTGGTGGCGCTCAGCGCGTCCAGCGCCCTGCGCATCGCGCGGTCAGCCTGGTTCGTCATGTCGCGCTTGAAGCCGAAGTTGCCGACGCTGGTCAGCGAGGCGTTCATCGAGCGGATCGTCGCGATGGCGCCGATCATCAGGATCACCAGCGTGATCAGCGCGATCACCATGATCACGCCGCGCTGGCGGCGAATGGGCGAGGTGCTCATGCGAGGGGGAAGGTGAGAGCGGGCGTTCATGGGGACTCCCGGCTCAGGGTGGGGCCGCGCGGCCGCTGTTGGCCAGCGTGTTGCGCAGCGGGATCGTGAACTCGAGGACGCGATGGCGGCGCGAGCGATCGGTTACCGTGTAGCTCGCCTGCAGGGAGGTCGGCAGGCTGGGGAACATCGTCATCGTGGCCGGCGCGACCGTCACGTCCACGGCATCCTTGGTCTCGCGGAACTCCGAACGCAGCACCAGGCTGACCTTCACCGCGAGGATGCGGCCCATGGACGCCGTCGCGGCGACGGTGCCGGCATTCAGCGCACCGCTTCCCCAGGTGTCGCCGGTGGGCTCGACCCACTGGTCCAGCATACCGTCGGGCGTGCCAGTGGTGTCCACGCCGTAACGCACGCGCATGTCGACCACGCCGTCGCTCAGCGGCACCGGGGCCTCGCTGGCGCCGTTGGTGAAGCGCAGCAGGTCGTAGCGCACCAGCTGGTTGTCGGCGCTCACCCCCAGCAGCATCAGCTTGGGCGGGTTGCCGTTGGAGGCATTCCCCAGCACCGCCGCGTTGGCGGTGGCGCCGGTCGAGCGATCGGTGATCGACTCCGTGCCGATGGTGCTCGAGTAATACGCACCGGCCAGATCCACCTGCTGGGAGCTGCCGCCGCTGCTGTAGGTCGAGGTGACCTGCTCGAGCATGCAGGGCCGGCCGTTCTCGGTGACGAGCAGAAGGTCGTCGCCGCGGATGCCCACGGTGGTGGTCAGGCGGAAGTTGGCGGCGGTGGCGCTGCGCAGGCGCATCTGGGAGGACGTCTCGCCGATGCCGCCGGTGCCCGTCATCACCTGCAGGACGTCGGAGCCGCCGCTGCCCGCGCCGGCGAAGGCCAGCACCGGCAGCATGCGCACCGTGGTGTCCACGGTGGCGAAGGGCGCGGGGAAGGCGCTGGGGGCGGGCAGGATGCGCGCGTTGGCCTTGGAGGCATACAGCGCGCAGCCGAAGGTCTCGTTGCGATTGACCGCGCTGAAGCCCGAACCCGCGCTGCGCAACTGGCGGTCGAAGTCGTAGGACAGGTAGCCGGAGTTGGTCGCGAGGTCGGCCGTGGTGGCGTCCTGGCGCTTGCTGGTCTCGAAACGGGCCGAGACCATGGTCATCGCGACGATCACCGTCAGGGCGATGACCATCGAGACCATCAGCTCGATCAGCGAGAAGCCGCGTGCGGCGACCCGGAGGGGGGTGGAGTGCAGCGTCATGTCAGAGCAGCCGGACGTCGGTGAAGTAGCGGTGCGGCGTGCCGTCAGGCGGGGTCCAGGTGATGGTGATCCGCGCGACGTTGTTGGCGGTGGTGATCGCGCCGACGCCTCCGGGCAGACCCATGCCGGTGGGATCACCCACACGGGCGTTCCACGCGGTGACCGTGGCCGCGGGCAGCGATATCGTGCCCCGCAGCCACATCTCGCTGGCGATCTCGTTGGCGAGCGTGGCCGCGCGCTGGTTGTCGTCGGTGGAGCCGGTGGCCTGCGAGGCGCGCGCCATCAGCGTCATCAGGCCCAGCAGGCCAACGGTCATGATGACGATGGCGCACAGCACCTCGATCAGCGTCATGCCGCGCGCGCGGCGCTGCCCCGGGCGGCGTTCGGAGGTCGTGGTCATGAGGTGGGCGACTGGTTGATTTCAGGGCAGCCGTCGAGCACGGTGGACGACAGCTGGCGGGTCTTCTCGCAGGTGCGGACCGAGCCGCCCAAGGTCAGCCACACCTGCAGCTGCTTGAGGTTGGCGGTCGTCACCGTCGGATCCAGGCCGTAGATGATCCGGCCGTTGGTGCCGCTGGAGCAGGCCACGCCGACGCCGGTCTGGCTCGTGGTCAACTGCAGCGGGCGGCCGTTGGCGCCGAAGCACACGGCGGTGGGGCCGGAGACGGTGAAGTTCTCGGCGTTGTCCAGCATCACGCCGCACTGCGCGGCCAGGGGCGTGCCGCCGGCCACCAGCGGCAGGATCTTGACGACCCAGCGCGCGCCGGTCGCGTCCGCCGTCGCGTTGGGCGAGCAGGTCGTGTCCGAGGTCCGGAAGAAAACGACCTGGCGGAAGCTGCGCACCGCCTCGGACTGCGCCAGCTTGAGCGAGGCCTGCAGCGCCGTGGCGCTGGAGCGCATCTGCGTGTTGGCGGTCCAGGTGCGCAGACCCGGCAGCGCCAGGGCGGTGCCCAGCGCGATGATCGACACGACGATCATCAGCTCGATCAGCGTCAGGCCGCGGTGACGGTGGGGCGTCAGCATGTGTCGCCCTTGCGCGTGATCCACTTCGTGGTGCAGTTCCAACCGGTGCCGGCGCCCGGACCGGTGGTGCTCTTCTCATCCCGCTGGTTGACGGTGAAGGTGAAACCGGCGGTGTTGCCCGAGCCCGTCGCCGTGACCACGTAGGTGTTGGCGGTCAGCGTCGTGCACGAGAGCGTGAAGGTGCCCACGGGGCTGAGGGAGGCGCAGGGGCTGGTACCCACGCCGGTCACCGTCTGATAGGTGCGGAAGTCCTGGTAGTAGCGCTCCAGGTTGGCGCGCGTGATGGTCAGCCCGGAGACCGCGTCGGTCAGCTGGCCGCGGATCACGTAGCTGCGGTAGGCCGGCAGCGCGATCGCCGCGAGGATGCCGATGATGGCCACGACCACCATCACCTCGATGAGCGTGAAGCCGCGGCGGGCGGCGGAGAAGGTGGTCCGAGAGGTCCCAAGGTTCCCAAGCATGTAGCGCTCCTTTTTGCAGAAATTATCGACATCAGGCCTCAAAACGCGAGGCCGCTCGTCGTGCCTCGCATTCCGCCCGTCTCGCGGCGAGCCCGGGTCGTGACGTGTGTCACGGTCGCACTGTCGACGACTTGTCACACATCCCGTCCCCGCCCCAGGTGTCCTCCGGCATCAATTCGGGCTTTACCCTATGATCCCGGCTCCCGGACGCCTGCCGCCCGGCATCGTCCCGGATCGATCCCTAGGAAATGGCATTCACTGATCCCAATTCATCCAATAACGTTCGCCCACTGATTGAAGTGAAGGGGGTGACCGTCGGTTATGGCGACCGGGTCATCCTCAAGGACGTGAACGTCAGCCTGCCGCGCGGCAAGGTCTTGGCGCTGATCGGTTCGTCGGGCGGCGGCAAGACCACGCTGCTGCGGCTGCTGACCCGGCAACTGCGCCCGCAGACCGGTCAGGTGCTGTTCGACGGCCAGGATCTCGCGCCGATGGACCAGACCGCGCTGTACGCGCAACGTCGCCGCATGGGCATGCTGTTCCAGTTCGGCGCGCTGTTCACCGACCTGAGCGTCTTCGAGAACGTCGCCTTCCCGCTGCGCGAGCACACCCGGCTGTCCGACCCGATGATCCGCGACCTGGTCCTGATGAAGCTCAATGCCGTCGGCCTGCGCGGCGCCCGCGACCTGATGCCCAACGAGGTGTCCGGCGGCATGGCGCGCCGCGTGGCGCTGGCGCGCGCCATCGCGCTGGATCCCGACCTGGTGCTCTACGACGAGCCCTTCGCGGGCCTGGACCCGATCTCCCTGGGCGTGACCGCCCGCCTGATCCGCGACCTCAACGACGCGCTGGGCCTGACCAGCGTGATCGTGTCGCACGACATCCATGAAACCTTCGGCATCGCCGACCACGTCGTGATGGTGGCCAACGGCGGCGTCGTCGCCCAGGGCACGCCCGACGAGTTGCGCAACAGCCAGGACCCGCTGGTGCACCAGTTCGTCAACGCGCAGTCCGATGGTCCGGTGCGTTTCCACCAGCCCGCCAAGCCGGTCCGCGAGGACTTCGGCCTGCCGCAGGAGACCGCCGCATGATCGGCCTGGCGACTTCCATCGGGCGCGGCCTGCGCGGCAAGCTCGGCGACTGGGGCTGGTCGGCGCGGCTGCTGGGCGCGCTGCTGATGCACCTGGGCGCCTGCCTGCGCCGCTTCGTGCTGGTGCGCGAGCAGATCTATTTCCTGGGCAACCGCTCGCTGTCGCTGATCGGCGTGTCAGGCCTGTTCGTGGGCTTCGTGCTGGCGCTGCAGGGCTATTACACGCTGCAGCGTTACGGCTCGGCCGAGGCCGTGGGCCTGCTGGTCGCGCTGAGCCTGGTGCGGGAGCTGGGCCCGGTCGTCGCGGCGCTGCTGTTCGCCGGACGCGCCGGCACCTCGCTGACCGCCGAGATCGGCCTGATGAAGGCCGGCGAGCAGCTCAGCGCCATGGAGATGATGGCCGTCGACCCGGTGCAGCGCGTGCTCGCGCCGCGTTTCTGGGCCGGCGTGATCGCGATGCCGCTGCTGGCGGCGGTGTTCTCGGCGGTGGGCATCATCGGCGGCTGGCTGGTGGCCGTGCCGCTGATCGGCATCGACGCCGGATCGTTCTGGTCGCAGATGCAAGGCGGCGTGGACGTGTTCAAGGACGTCGGCAACGGCTTCGTGAAGAGCGTGGTGTTCGGCATCACCGTGAGCTTCGTCGCGCTGCTGCAGGGGTATGCCTGCAAGCCCACGCCCGAGGGCGTGTCGCAGGCGACGACGCGCACCGTGGTGTTGTCCTCGCTGGCCGTGCTGGGCCTGGACTTCATCCTCACCGCCATGATGTTCTCGATCTGACCCGCGCCCGCGCGAGCTATCGCTTCCATCCGGATTCAAGAATTCAAGAGATCTTTGGAGTTGCCTGATGCAATCCTCTCGTTATGACGCGCTGGTCGGCTTCTTCGTGCTGCTCGGTGGCGCCGCCCTGCTGTTCCTGGCCCTGAAGGCCGGCAACCTGCTCACGCTGAACTTTCAGGACACCTACACCGTCACCGCCAAGTTCGACAACATCGGCGGTCTGAAGCCCGGCGCGGCGGTCAAGAGCGCCGGCGTCGTGGTGGGTCGGGTCGGGGCGATCACCTTCGACGACAAGACCTTCCAGGCCCGCGTGATCCTGAACATGACGCAGGGCCCGGTGTTCCCCAAGGACAGCTCGGCCAAGATCCTGACCTCGGGTCTGCTGGGTGAGCAATACATCGGACTGGAACCGGGCGCGGCCGAGAAGAACCTCGCCGCGGGCGACATCATCACCCAGACGCAGTCGGCGGTGGTGCTGGAGAACTTGATCGGCCAGTTCCTCTATAACAAGGCGGCCGATGCCTCCGCGGCACCGGCCTCGGGAGAGAAACAATGACCACCACCACCATGGCCGGACGCACACGCGGCGCCGCCCGGACCGAGCTCGCAGCGGCGCTGCTGAGCGCGGCCCTGCTGGGCGCTGCCGCGCCCGCGATGGCGCAGTCCGCCGCCGATCCCTTGATCGCGCCGCCGCTGGACCTGGCGCTGGCCGCGCCGATCGGGCTGGCCGCGCAGGACGCGCTGCGCGCCGCGGTGCCGACCGGGGCCGACCAGGTCGCTGCGGCCGCGAACGACGCGCCCGAGGCGAAGGAAGCGGCGAAGGACGCCGCGGCTGATGCCGAGGATCAGGCCACACCGCCCGCGAATGCGGCCTCGGCGGCCGACACCGCGGCCGCGGGCCAGGCCGGAGCCGCCGCGGCGGCCTCGGACGCCGCGCCGGGGCCTCGCGTGCGCAACCGCTACGACCCGTGGGAGAGCTGGAACCGCAAGGTCTTCAACTTCAACGAGAAGCTCGACGAGAACGTGCTGCGTCCGGTCGCGACGGCGTACTCCGACCTCGTGCCGCAGCCCGCGCGCCAGGCCGTGGACAACTTCTTCGGCAACTTCTCGGACGCCTGGTCGGCGGTCAACCTGTTCCTGCAGGGCCGCTTCAAGAACGGCGCGACGCAGACCATGCGCGTGGCGGTCAACTCGGTGTTCGGCCTCGGCGGTCTGATCGACATCGCCACGCCCGCTGGTCTGGAGAAGACCTCCGAGGACCTGGGCCGCACGCTGGGCTACTGGGGCGTGAAGACCGGACCGTACATCGTGTGGCCACTGCTGGGCCCGTCGTCGTTGCGCGACTCGGTGACGCTGCCGGTCAACATCTACTACTCGCCGGCCTACCTGGTGGACGACGGCGAATACAAGTTCGCGATCTCCGCGCTGCAGATCATCAACACGCGCGCCAACCTGCTGCGCGTGACGGACATGCTCGACGGCATCGCGCTGGACAAGTACACCTTCGTGCGCGACGCCTACATGCAGCGCCGCAACATCAAGACGCGCAAGGAACAGGAAGAGGATGACGACGATTACGAAGTCATCTCGCCGGACGAGAAACCGGTCAACCCGCAGAGCGATCGCTGATCCCCCGGATCGACGACGCAACAACCGGTAACGCCCGTCAGGGTGACCGGTGAACCGGCATGGGACTTGCCACGTTGTGGCCGGGTCCCTGTCATGAAGAGAGAGAAAGGACACCCATGATTGCCACCAAACGACTGCTGCTGAACGCGATCGTGTCGATCGCCGCGCTGAGCCCGCTGGCCTCGTTCGCCGCCGACGCCTCCGCGCCCGACCAACTGATCCGTCAGCTGTCGATCGAGACGCTGGACGCGGTCAAGAGCGACAAGGCGATCCAGAGCGGTGACGTCAACAAGGTCATGGACCTGGTCAACGAGAAGGTGATGCCGCATGTGGACTTCCAGCGCATCACGTCGTCGGCCGTGGGCCGCTTCTGGCGCCAGGCCACGCCCGAGCAGAAGCAGCGCCTGCAGGACGAGTTCAAGACCCTGCTGGTGCGCACCTATGCCGGCGCGCTGACGCAGGTGAAGGACCAGACCATCGCGATGAAGCCGATGCGCGCCGCGCCCGAGGACAAGGAAGTCGTCGTGCGCACCGAGATCCGCGGCAAGGGTGACCCGATCCAGCTCGACTACCGCGTCGAGAAGACGGACGCGGGCTGGAAGATCTACGACGTGAATGTCCTGGGCATCTGGCTGGCGGACCAGTACCGCAACAGCTTCGCGCAGGAGATCAACGCCAAGGGCATCGACGGCCTGATCAAGTCGCTGGCCGAGCGCAACGCGCGCCCGGCGCCGGCCCCGGCCCCGGCCAAGAAGGGCTGAGCGCATGCTGAAGCTGCCGTCGCGGCTGCGCCTGGACAACGCGCCCGAGGAATGGGCGCGGCTGGAAGCCGCGCTGCGCGCCGAGCTCGCGCAAGTCGGCAATGCCGCCGGGCGCGGCATCAGCCTCGATGCGAGCGGGTTGAACGACTTCGACTCCGCAGCGCTGAGCCTGCTGCTGAGCGCGCTGCGCCTGTGCGGCCAGGATGGCTGGCAGCTGACGCTGCTCAACGCGCCACGTGAGCTGCGCGAGCTGGCCCGCGTGTACGCCCTGGAACACCTGTTCTGGGCGGACGCGGCGGTGCCGGCGGACACGCTCGAGGCCAAGGCTGCCTGAGCGTTCTTCCGCGCTCTGCACAAGCACGACGGGCCGCATCAGCGGCCCGTTGGTTTTTCTGGCGGCGAAGGGGCTACTGCGCGTAGCGCTTCGTGCGCAGGTTGCGCTTGATCTCCTGGAGCATCGGGCGCAGGTTCTCGCCCAGGCGCAGCGCCACACCGGTCGTGAGCACATCCACGACGATCAGGTGCAGCAGGCGCGACACCATCGGGCTGTAGCGGTCGTAGTCCTCGGGATGGTCGACGGCGAGCAGCACCTGGCCGGGCAGTTGGCCCAGCTGCGCCAGCGGCGAGCCGCTGGCGGTGATGATGATCGTCGTCGCGCCCTTCTTGCGGGCGATCTCGGCGGCGTCCATCAGATCGCGGCTGCGGCCCGAGTTGGAGATGATCACCGCGCAGTCGCCCGGGCCCAGCATGGTGGCGCTCATCAGCTGCACATGGCCGTCGGCGCAGGCGAAGGTGTTGGCGCCGAGCCGGAAGAACTTGTGCTGCGCGTCCTGCGCGACGATGCCCGAGTTGCCCACGCCGTAGAACTCGATGCGCTGGCGCTGCCGCGCGGTCTCGGACAAGGCCGTGATGGCGCGCTCGAACGCATGGCTCGCGGCGTCGTTGCGGTAATGGAGCAGCGCGGCGACGGCGTTGTCGACGACCTTGACGATCAGGTCGCCCGGCTTGTCGTCCTCGTCCACGGCGCGGTGCACGAAGGGCACGCCCTCGTTGACGCTGCCGGCCAGCTTGAGCTTGAAGTCGGCCAGTCCGTCGTACCCGACGCTGCGGCAGAAGCGCACCACCGTCGGCTTGCTGACATGGGAGCGGTCCGCGAGTTCGCTCACCGGCAGGCTCGCGAAGGCGCGGGGGTCGGCGAGCAGCAGCTTGGCCACACGCTGCTCGGCGGGCGGCAGGGCGGGCAGCGCGGCCTTGACGCGTTCCAGCATGCTCACGTCAGCATTCCTCGATCCAGGAGTGCCCGTCGCGCGCCACCAGCGCGCTGGACGCCGGCGGCCCCCAGCTGCCCGCGACATAGGTGCGCGGGCCGGTGCTGTCCTGCTTCCAGAAGTTGAGGATGGGCTCGACCCAGCGCCAGGCCTGCTCCTGCTCGTCGCTGCGCACGAACAGGTTCAGGCGGCCGGCGATCGCGTCCAGCAGCAGCCGCTCGTAGGCGCCCACGCGGGTGTGGGCGAAGGCCTTGTCGAAGTCCAGGTCCAGCGAGACCGGGCTCAGCGCCTCGTTGCTGGAGCCGCCCTTGTTGGCCATCAGTTGCAGCTCCAGGCCGTCCTCGGGCTGCAGCTTGATGATCAGCCGGTTGGGGCAGCTGCCGCCCGGGAAGATCGGATGCGGCACCGGGCGGAAGTTGATGACGATCTGCGCGTCGCGCGCCGCCAGGCGCTTGCCGGTGCGCAGGTAGAAGGGCACGCCGGCCCAGCGCCAGTTCTGGATCTCGGTCTTGAGCGCGACGAAGGTCTCGGTGTGGCTGTCCGCGGGGATCTTGCCTTCGTCGAGATAGCCCGGCACGGGCTTGCCGTCGACATTGCCGGCGCGGTACTGGCCGCGCACCACGTCGCGCGCCACGCTCTCGGCGGTGAAGGGCTTGAGCGCGCGCAGCACCTTGAGCTTCTCATCGCGGATCGCGTCGGCGTCGTTGGACGAGGGCGCTTCCATCGCGATCATCGTCAGCAGCTGCAGCGCGTGGTTCTGGATCATGTCGCGCAGTGCGCCGGTGCCGTCGTAGAACGGACCGCGCGTGCCCACGCCCAGGCCTTCGGCCAGCGTGATCTGGATGTTGGCGATGCTCTCGCGGCGCCACAGCGGCTCGAACAGCGCGTTGCCGAAACGCAGCGCCATCAGGTTCTGCACCGAGGGCTTGCCCAGGTAATGGTCGATGCGGAAGGCCTGCGTCTCGGCGAAGACCGAGCGCACGACCCGGTTGATCTCCTGCGCGCTGGCCAGGTCGTGGCCCAGCGGTTTCTCCAGCACCACGCGCACGTTCTCGCCGTTCAGACCGGCGGCGCCGAGCTGCTGGCAGATCTGCGTGAACAGGTGGGGGCTGGTGGCCAGGTAGAACACGACCGTGTCCGCGTTGCGCTCGCCCAGCCACTCCTTGAGCCGCGCGTAATGGTCGGGCTGCGACAGGTCCATCCGGCGGTAATGCACCAGCTCGGAGAAGCGCGCGAACTCCTCGTCATTGGGCCGCTTGCCGGCCTCGACTTCCTGGAAGCGCTCCTTGAGCCACTCGCGATAACGCTCGTCGGACTGATCGTCGCGGGCGACGGCCAGGATGCGGCCACCCTCGGGCAGCTTGCCGTGGCGGAAGGCCTGGAAGAGCGCGGGCATCAGCTTGCGCCAGGTCAGGTCACCAGTGCCACCAAAGAAGACGAGATCGAAGGACATGGGCGCGGCGCCCGCATCCGGGCGTAAGAGTTGTTGGCGATGTCTTGATGTAACGGAGTTACCGGAATTATGATGCCCCAGTTTCTTGGGCCGGTCAACGTGCGGCGCACCACCGAGGGGAGCGCTCGCGAGCAGTTCTAATACGGGGTTTCCCCGTCCGCGTCGAGGGCTCCTGCACGGGCAAGGCCCGTTCCCCGATGCGTTCCGTCCGTTCCCGACCGCCCCTGGCGCCCACGCTCATGAACCAGCTCGAACAACTCAAGGCCTTCACCACCGTTGTCGCCGACACCGGCAACTTCAAGCAGCTGGCGCAGTTCACGCCGCGCGACGCGACGACCAACCCGTCGCTGATCCTGAAGGCCGTGCAGTCGCCCGACTATGCCCACCTGCTCGAGGACACCGTCGCGGCCAACAAGACCGACGCGCTGGACCTGATCGTGGACAAGGTGCTGGTGGCCTTCGGTCTGGAGATCCTGAAGGTCGTGCCGGGCCGGGTGTCCACCGAGGTCGACGCGCGTCTGAGCTTCGACACCGTGGCCACGCTGGCGCGCGCGCGCCGCCTGATCCAGATGTACGAGGCCGCCGGCATCGGCCGCGAGCGCGTGCTGATCAAGATCGCCTCGACCTGGGAGGGCATCCAGGCCGCGCGCGAGCTGGAGCTCGAGGGCATCCACACCAACCTGACGCTGCTGTTCTCGTTCTGTCAGGCGGTCGCCTGCGGCGAGAACGGCATCCAGCTGATCTCGCCCTTCGTCGGCCGGATCTACGACTGGTACAAGAAGTCCGCCGGCGCGAACTGGGACGAGGCGGCCAATGCCGGCGTCAACGACCCGGGCGTGAAGTCGGTGACGGCGATCTTCAACTACTTCAAGAAGCAGGGCATCAAGACCGAGGTCATGGGCGCGAGCTTCCGCAACGTGGGCCAGATCCAGGCCCTGGCCGGCAGCGACCTGCTGACCATCAGCC
This sequence comes from Roseateles sp., assembly GCA_039594005.1. Lineage (GTDB taxonomy): Bacteria > Pseudomonadota > Gammaproteobacteria > Burkholderiales > Burkholderiaceae_C > Roseateles. The sequence goes on along the minus strand of JBCNOF010000017.1, from coordinate 107,924 downwards.
CCGACCTGCTCGCCCAGCTGCAGGCCAGCGACGCACCGCTGGCGCGCGCGCTCGATGCCGATGCCGCCAAGGCCCTGGACTTGCCCAAGGTCTCCTTCAACGAAGCGGCGTTCCGCTTCGCCCTCAACCAGGACGCCATGGCCACCGAGAAGCTGGCCGAAGGCATCCGCCTGTTTGCCGCCGATGCCGGCAAGCTGGATCAGATGATCGAAAGCCTGCGATGACCGAGTTCCCGCGTTGCGACCGCAGCCCGACCTGGGCGGCCCTGCAAAGCCATTACCAGCAATCCGGCCGCGCGTTCGACGTGCGCCAGGCCTTCGCGGCTGACACCGACCGCTTCGCGGCCTGGTCGCTGCAGGCGCCGGAGGTGTTCGCGGATCTGTCGAAGAACCGCATCGACACCCGCACGCTGGATCTGCTGCTGCAGCTGGCCCGGGATGTGCAGCTGGAGTCGCAGCGCGAGGCGCTTTTCAACGGCGATCCGATCAACGCGACCGAAGGCCGCGCGGTGCTGCACACGGCGCTGCGCGCGCCGGCCGGGCAGGGGCCGTTCTCGGACGAGGTGCAGGCCTCGCTGGACCGGATGCTGGCTTTCGCGGACAGCGTGCGTGATCGGGCCGCGAGCGGCATCACCGACGTCGTGCACATCGGCATCGGCGGCTCGGACCTCGGCCCGGCGATGGTCGTGCAGGCGCTGCAGTCCTACGTGCCGGCCGGTCTGAAGCTGCACTTCGTGTCCAACGTGGACGGGCACGACCTGGCCCCGGTGCTGCGCGACCTGAACCCGGCGACGACGCAGTTCATCGTCGCCTCCAAGACCTTCACGACGCAGGAGACGCTGGCCAACGCGCGTGCCGCCAAGGCCTGGTTCCTGCAGAACGGCGGCACCGACATCGCCCGCCACTTCGCCGCCACCACGAGCAACGCCGCCGCGGCGGCCGAGTTCGGCATCGACACCACCTTCGGCTTCTGGGACTGGGTCGGCGGGCGCTATTCGTTGTGGTCGGTGATCGGGCTGCCCATCGCGATCGCGGTCGGCTCGGCGCAGTTCCGCGCGCTGCTGGCCGGCGCGCATGCAATGGACCAGCACTTCCGCACCACGCCGCTGGAGAAGAACCTGCCGGTCCTGCTGGGCTTGCTGGACGTCTGGTATCGCAACTTCCACGGCTTCACCAGCCGCTCGGTGGCGCCGTATCACCAGGGCCTGCGGCGGCTGCCGGCCTACCTGCAGCAGCTGGAGATGGAAAGCAACGGCAAGGGCGTGGACCGCGCCGGCGACCCGCTGAGCTACGCCACCAGCCCGGTGGTCTGGGGCGAGGCCGGCACCAACGGCCAGCACGCCTATTTCCAGATGTTGCACCAGGGCACCGATGTGATCCCGGTCGAGTTCATCGCGGTGAAGACGCCCAACTTCGGCGCGCACATCGGCGGTGAGCTGCTGGACAAGCTGCAGGACCAGCACGTGAAGCTGCTGGCGAACTGCCTGGCGCAGTCGCAGGCGCTGATGCAGGGCAAGACCGCCGAGGCCGCGCGCGCCGAATCCGCCCCGACCGCGTCCAGGGACCTCGATCCCGACGTCCTCGCGCGCCATCGCAGCTTCACCGGCAACCGGCCCAGCACCACCCTGCTGCTGGACGCGCTGACCCCGTCGTCGCTGGGCGCGCTGATCGCGCTCTATGAGCACCGCGTGTTCGTGAGCGGTGCCGTGTGGAACATCAACAGCTTCGACCAGTGGGGCGTGGAGCTCGGCAAGGCGCTGTGCAACAGCCTCCTGCCGCGCCTGAGCAGCGGCGACGCCTCCGGCCTGGACGGCTCGACCGCCGGCCTGCTGGCCAAGGTGCGTGGCTGAAGCCCGCCGATCGCCCCATCCGCTTTCAAGCAGTAGAGAACCTCACCGATGAAAATCGTGTTCGACTTCGGCGCCGTGCTGTTCCGCTGGCACCCGCCCAGCTTCCTCGCCCGCGTCTGGGGCCATCGCGCCGCCGATGAGATCGAGGGCGCGGCCCTCGCCAAGGACCTGTTCCAGGACTACAGCGGTGACTGGGGTGCCTTCGATCAGGGCCTGATCGACGCCGCGACGACCGCCGATCGCATCCATGCCCGCACGGGCTGGCCTCGCGAGGAGATCGTGGCCGTCATGGACGCGGTGCCCTCGGAGCTCAAGCTCATCGAGGGCACGGCCGCGTTGATCCAGGAATTGAAGGCTCAGGGCCACACGCTGCACTTCCTGTCCAACATGCCCGAACCCTATGCGGACTACCTCGAGCAGACCTTCCCGCTCAAGGACTGGTTCGTGTCGGGTGTGTTCTCGGGACGCGTGAAGCAGTCCAAGCCGTCCAAGGCCATCTTCGATCTCGCGCTCGCGCAGTTCGATGCCAGGCCCGAGGACGTCCTCTTCCTCGACGACCATCCCGCCAACATCGCCGCCGCCAAGGCACTCGGCTGGCAGGCGCACCTGTTCACCACGCCCGAGCTGGCGCGCGAGGACCTCGTGCGACGGGAATTGCTGCCGGCCTGATTACTTCGTGGCGTCGTCTTCGTCGACCGTCGTCGGCGGAGCGGCGACCCGGAACGACTCGTCGGACCAGTGGCCCAGATCGATCTGCCGGCAGCGCTCGCTGCAGAACGGTCGCCAGACATTGCTCGGCGAAAACAGGCTGTCACCCCCGCAAGTGGGGCAGGGAACGATGCGTGGCGCCGGCGTGGCGGGAATGAATCTCTCGGTCATGACCTACAGCTGTCAGGAACACAAAGTCAGTTCGAAGGTGGCATCGACCGGCGCCGGCTTCAGGCGCCCGTCCTCGTCCTGTCTCATCAATCGGATCGACACCATCAGGCGGTGTCCGCTGATCTCGGGCACCAGGCCCAGGCTCGGATCGATCCGCATGCGTAGGAGCTGGAAACTCCGGCCCGGCGGCAGGCTCTGCTGATACTGCCCACCATGCGCCGCCACCTTGTGCGGCGATCCGCTGTCGCGCAGCAGCCCCAGCAGCACGTTCAGCGCTTCGGCCATCGGCATCAGGGTCTGCGCCCACTGCATCAGGTCATTGCGCCGCCGCACCGGCAGCAGTTGCTGCCACGCGTAATACGCCGGCAGGTCGAACTCGCAGGTGCCGCCCGGGATGGAGATCCGGCTGCGGATGCTCATCAGCCATTCATTGGTCGTGAGCGTGTGCCCGGCCTTGCCCGGCAATTGGTTGAGCTTGTCGAAGGCCGCATCGATCCGCCCGACGACCTCATCCAGCACCGCCTCGGACACCGCCGGATTGCCGCGGTAGCCGTTGAACTGGGTGCGATGTCGCTCAAGGTCCTTGAGCAGGTCCGCCTTGAGGTCTGCCCGCGACGCGACATCCATCACCTCGAAGATGGTGGCCAGCGCGTAGTGGTGATCCAGCGCCGTGTCCCGCGCCATCAGCTGTCCCAGCCGATCGAACAGGTGTTCCAGCCTGAGCATCGTGCGGATGCTCTCGTTGAACGGATATTCGTAGAGGACCAAGTCGACATCCCTTTGCGGCAAGGGGCCATTGTTCCACAGTGCGTCGCCGCATCACCCCGACCGGGTGAGGGGTGGTCAGAACATGGGACGGGTCAGCAGTTGGCGGACCTCTTCGCGCAGTTGCGCCAGGCTCAGGCCTTCGTTGTAGATGACCGCATCCGCCGCGGCCCGCCGCTGAGCCCGCGTGGCCTGCTGCGCCACGATCGCGCGCACCGCCGCCTCGTCCAGGCCCGATCGCGCCATCACGCGCGCGACCTGCGTGTCTTCCGGACAGTCCACCACCAGCACGCGATCCACCAGCTGTCGCCAGCGACCGGATTCCACCAGTAGCGGGACGTCGAACACGATCCGTTGCCCCGGCGCGGCGAGCCCCGCCTGACGTGCCGTCTCCGCGCTGATCATCGGATGCAGGATCGCTTCCAGCGCCTGCTTGGCCCGCGGATCGCGAAACGCCAGCTCGCGCATCGCGGCGCGGTCCAGCGCGCCTTGCGCGGCCACGAACGCCGGTCCGAAGCGCGCCTCGATCGCCGGCATCGCGGCGCCGCCGGGCAAGGTCAGCGCGCGCGAGATGGCGTCGGTGTCCACCAGCAAGGCGCCGCTGAACTCCACCAGCGCTGCCGCGACCGTGCTCTTGCCGCTGCCGATGCCGCCGGTCAGGCCGATGCGCATGGAGACCGCTCCCGCCCGCTCAGAGGGCCGTCAGACCCAGCCAGCGCGAGACCTCGGCGGTCCCGATGAGCAGCACCGTCAGACCACCGCCCGCGAGGAAGGGGCCGAAGGGCACATAGCGGCCCTCACGTAGTCCGCCGCTGAACTTCAGGCCCAGGCCGACGATCGCGCCGATCACCGAGGCGATCAGCGCCACCGGGATCAGCATCTGCCAGCCCAGCCACACGCCCAGCGCGGCCAGCAGCTTGAAGTCGCCATAGCCCATGCCCTCCTTGTTGAAGAGCAGCTTGTAGGCCCAGTAGATCGTCCACAGCGACAGGTAGCCCGCCACTGCGCCCAGCATCGCGCTGGACAGGCTGACCGGGATCCAGCCCATCCACGCGGCGACCAGTCCGAACCACAGCAGCGGTCCGTTGAGCTGATCGGGCAGCAGCGTGGTGTCCCAGTCGATGCCTGCAAGCGCGACCAGCGTCGCGGCGAAACCGCAGTACAGCAGCACGGCCGGCTGCGGGCCCAGTCGCCAGGCGATGCCTGCGAACAGCAGGCCGGTCAGCAGCTCGACGAAGGGATAACGCGGCGAGATCGGCGCCCGGCACGACGCGCACTTTCCGCGCAGCCGCAGCCAGCCGATCAGCGGCAGGTTCTCATGCCAACGCAGTTGATGGCCGCAGTGCGGGCAGCGTGAACGCGGCCGCACGAGCGAGAAGGGCGCCTGGCGCTCGAGCGCCTCGCCCATCGGTTTCGCGGCTTCGGCCAGGCGCGCGGTCGCCGCCTCGTCCAGGCCGGTGTACTGGCGCACCTCGTCCTGACGCTCCAGCTGCTCGGCGCATTCGCCCAGCCACTCGTGGTGCAGGATCACCGGCGTGCGGTAGATCACGACGTTCAGGAAGCTGCCCACGCACAGGCCGATCAGGCCCAGGTACAGCGGCGACAGCACCAGACCCAGCACCGCCGGGTCCGTCAGGAACTCCCACATCTTTCAGACCACCGCGCCGAGCTTGAAGATCGGCAGGTACATCGACACGACGATGCCCCCGATCAATCCGCCCAGGAACACGATGATCAGCGGTTCCATCAGGCTGGACAGCGCCTTCACCGCGTCGTCCACCTCTTCCTCGTAGAAGTCGGCGGCCTTGCCCAGCATGTGGTCCAGCGAGCCCGATTCCTCACCGATGGACGCCATCTGCAGCACCATCACCGGGAAGATGCCCGTCGTCTGCATCGAGGTCGTCAGCGACGCGCCGGTCGACACGTCGCGCTGGATCTTCTCCGTCGCCTCGACGAACACCGCGTTGCCCGAGGCGCCGCCGACCGAGTCCAGCGCTTCCACCAGCGGCACGCCCGCGGCGAACATCGTCGCCAGGGTCCGCGTCCAGCGGGCCACGGCGGACTTGTAGATCAGCTGGCCGAAGATGGGCACCTTGAGCAGCAGGCGGTCCATGAACTTCTGCATCTTCTCGGAGCGTTTCCAGCTCTGGAAGAAGAAGTACAGGCCGCCGAAGATGACGCCGAAGATGATGTACCAGTAGGAGACGAAGATCTCCGACATCGCCATCACGAACAGCGTGGGTGCCGGCAGGTCGGCACCGAAGGACTTGAACACGTCCTTGAAGGCCGGGATCACGAAGATCATGATCACCGCGGTCACGACGAAGGCGACGACCATCACCGCGATCGGGTAGGTCATCGCCGACTTGATCTTGCCCTTGAGCGCGACGGTCTTTTCCTGGTAGATCGCCAGCCGGTCCAGCAGCGCTTCCAGGATACCGCCCTGCTCGCCGGCCTCGACCAGGTTGCAATACAGCGCATCGAAGTACAGCGGGTGCTTGCGGAACGCCGTCGACAGCGACGTGCCGGTCTCGACGTCCTGGCGGATGTCGTTCAGCAGCTTGGTCAGGCGCGGGTTCGGGCTGCCTCGAGCCACGATGTCAAAGGCCTGCAGCAGCGGGACGCCCGCGCGCATCATCGTCGCCAGTTGGCGCGTGAACACGGCGATGTCCTTCTGCTTGATGCTCTTGCCGCCGGAGCTGCGGCGCTTCTTGACCTTGGTGACCAGGATGCCCTGGCGGCGCAATGACGCGCTGATCACCGCCTCGCCGCCGGCGCGCATCTCCCCGCGAACGATCTTGCCGTTGCGGTCCTTGCCTTCCCATTCGAAGACGAATTCCTTGATGCCCTTGTTGGCCGCGCTCTTGGCGCCCGCGGTGGTCGTTGCCATATCACCTCCTGCCGTCGCGCCAGCGGACTGGCGCTCCCAATCTTTGAATCGTTCGAACCGATCCGGTGGCCGGACGCCAGACGCGCGAACGCGGCGCCTTCAAGCGCCGCGCTGTGCTCCTGGTGTCACTCGTTGGTGGCCGCCAGCACCTCTTCCAGTGTCGTGACGCCCGCCCGGACCTTCACCAGCCCCGACTGCCGCAGGTCGCGCACATTGTCCGCGCGCGCCTGCTCGGCGATGTCCATGGCTGTTCCCTCGGACAGGATGATCCGCTGGATCGGCTCGCTGATGGGCATCACTTGGTAAAGACCGACACGTCCACGATAACCATTGTTGCAATTCGAGCAGCCCACGGCCTTGTACGGCTTCCAGCTGCCATCCAGGTCCGACTCCACGAAGCCCGCGCGCAGCAACGCGTCGCGAGGATATTCCGCCGGCGCCTTGCAGTTCTCGCACAGGCGCCGCGCCAGGCGCTGCGCGGTGATCAGCAGCACGCTGGAGGCGATGTTGAACGGCGCCACGCCCATGTTGAGCAGACGCGTCAGCGTCGTCGGTGCGTCGTTGGTGTGCAGCGTCGACATCACCATGTGGCCGGTCTGCGCGGCCTTGATGGCGATGTCGGCGGTCTCCAGGTCCCGGATCTCACCGACCATGATGATGTCCGGATCCTGGCGCAGGAAGGCCTTCAGCGCGGCGGAGAAGGTCAGCCCGGCCTTGTCGTTGACGTTGACCTGGTTGATGCCGGGCAGGTTGATTTCGGCGGGGTCCTCGACCGTGGAGATGTTCGTGCCGGGCTGGTTCAGGATGTTCAGGCAGGTGTACAGCGACACCGTCTTGCCCGAGCCCGTCGGCCCCGTGACCAGGATCATCCCGTAGGGGCGGTGGATGCAGTGCAGCAGCCGCTCCTTCTCGATCTTCTCGTAGCCCAGCGCCTCGATGCCCAGCTTGGCCGAGGACGGGTCCAGGATCCGGATCACGATTTTCTCGCCGAAGAGGGTCGGCAGCGTCGAGACCCGGAAGTCGATCGCCTTGGAGCCGAACTTCAGCTTCATGCGGCCGTCCTGCGGCACGCGGCGCTCGGAGATGTCCAGCCGCGAGATCACCTTGATCCGCGAGGAGAGCTTGTCCTTGATCGCGATGGGCGGCTGCGTGATCTCGCGCAACTCGCCGTCGACGCGGAAGCGGACGCGGTAGTGGTACTCGAAGGGCTCGAAGTGGAGGTCGGACGCCCGCATGTTGATCGCGTCCACCAGCATCTTCTGCAGGAAGCGCACCACCGGTGCGTCCTCGACGTCGGTGATCTCCTGCGTCTCTTCCTGCGGCGCCGCTTCTTCCTCGGCGATGTCGAAGTCGAAGTCCTCGCCGGCGATCGCCTCGAGCGCCTCCGCGGCCGATGCCGCCGTGATGCCCAGCAGCTTCGCGAGCTTGTCGTGCTCGACGATGATCCATTCCGGCGTCAGCTGGGTCGCGAACTTGATGCGCTCGACGACTTCCTGCTCGGTCGGATCCGCCCCGCCGATGAACAGCCGATTGCCGCGGCGCGCCAGCACCACGACCTGGTACTGCGCGGCCAGCTTGGCGTCGATGATGTTCTGCGGGAGCTTGTGCGCGTCGACCGCGTTGAGGTCGAGCAGCGGCAGCGCGAGCGCGTGCGACAGCGTGTGTGCCAGGTCCGTCGGTGTGACCGTGCCCGAGGCCATGACCGCGTTGACGAAGCTGGTCTTCTTCTCGCGCGCGAGCTTGACCAGGTCCTCGGCCGCCTGCGGCTTCAGCTTGCCCGCGTGCACGAGCACGCGCGCCACGCCGGAGAGCGCGGACTGAGGAGGTTCGGCCAATGTGGTGTCCACGGATATCGCCATCGGTTGGGTCTTGCCGGATGCCGGCGCGGGCGCCGGAACTGCCCCTCACTTTACCCCCATGAACGCAGGGGCGGCGCCAGGGGTGCGCCCGGCATTCGCCGAAGTCAGACGCTTCGTGCAACTTCCTGCAATTTCGGCCTTGGTCACTGGAAATTGAGACCGAAATGTGCGAGACCCCACGTTGGCGCCCCGCGGCACTTCGCAAGTCCTGACCCCGTGGCGCCGCTCCCACGGCGATGCAGGTTTGCAGCACGCAATGAAAAACGCCGCGAACCTTGCGATTCGCGGCGTTTGTCGATGTCCTGGTCGGGGTGAGAGGATTCGAACCTCCGGCCTCTACGTCCCGAACGTAGCGCTCTACCAGGCTAAGCTACACCCCGTTTTGGTCATTCGATCGAGGGTTGTTCTTAAGAACTTCTCTCCACCGACTGAGCCGCAAATTCTAGCAGGCTTTCTTTCCACTTGGAAAGAGGGAGCGACGACAAATGTTGTTTCGCCTGTGCGACCTCCGCGCGGGCGGCTTCACGCGTCGCTTCCAGCGCGCCGGTGCGGCGGACGATCGCGACGATGTCCTGCAGGCGCTCGACCTCGCCATGCTCGATCGCATGACGGATCAGCGCGCGGTCCTCATCACTGCCGCGCTCCATCGCAATCAGCAACGGCAGCGTGGGCTTGCCCTCGCGCAGGTCGTCGCCGACGTTCTTGCCCAGTGATTCGCTGGTGCCTTCGTAGTCGAGCGCGTCGTCGATCAGTTGGAAGGCCGTGCCCAGCGCGCGGCCGTAGCCGGCGCAGGCATCTTCCAGGTCCTGCGGCGCGTCGGCCAGCACCGCGCCCAGGCGGGCGCTGGCCTCGAAGAGCTTGGCGGTCTTGTAGCGGATCACGCGCAGGTAGCTGTCCACCGCGACATCCGGGTCATGCATGTTCATCAGCTGCAGGACCTCGCCCTCGGCGATCACGTTGGTCGCGTCGGCCAGCACCTCCAGCACGCGCATCCGGTTCACCGACACCATCATCTGGAAGGCGCGCGAATACAGGAAGTCGCCCACCAGCACGCTCGCCGCGTTGCCGAACAGCGCGTTGGCCGTCTGCTTGCCGCGGCGCAGCGCCGACTCGTCGACGACGTCGTCGTGCAGCAGCGTGGCGGTGTGGATGAACTCGACCACCGCCGCGAGTTCGCGGCTGGCGGGGGAGTCCGCGCCCAGCGCGTTGGCGAACATCAGCACCAGCTTCGGACGCATCCGCTTGCCGCCAGCGTGAATGATGTACGCGGAAATCTGATTGATCAGCGCCACGTCCGAGCGAAGCCGTTGCGCGATCACGGCGTCGACTTCGTTCATCTGCGCATTCAGCGCCTCGAGGACCTCGGCAACTGGGGTAGAGGCAATGGGCTGCACTCTGAACTCACGGTGAGGGGAAGCGCGGATTATAGGAAGGCCCGCGCGAGGGTCGACCGCGCCGTGACCTCCTGCGCACGCCGATGCGCGAGAAGCCCGTGGCTGCGGGCTTCCCGGCGTCTCAGGGTTTGCATCGATGCAGGGGTCTGTGCTACATTCTCGGGCTCCGCATCTTTATGCGGTGTTTTTTCTTGGGCGATCGACGAGGTCCCTTGTGGGTCGCTCGCATGTGAAAGGGCTGATATGTACGCGGTCATAAAAACCGGTGGCAAGCAATACAAGGTTGCTGCTGGCGAAAAGATCAAGGTAGAACAGATTGCTGCGGAAGTTGGCCAAGAGATCGTGATCGAAGAGGTGCTGGCAGTCGGAAACGGCGCTGACCTCAAGATCGGGACTCCCTTGGTTGCTGGCGCCAGCGTCAAGGCCACCGTGGTGGCTCATGGCAAGCACGACAAGGTGCGCATCTTCAAGCTGCGTCGTCGCAAGCACTACAAGAAGAGCCAAGGCCATCGCCAGACGTTCACCGAGCTGGAAATCAGCGCGGTCAACGGCTGATCCGGTCTCTCTCGTAATCTGATCAAGGAGTAATCCATGGCACAGAAAAAGGGCGGCGGCTCAACGCGAAACGGCCGCGACTCGAAGCCGAAGATGCTGGGCGTCAAGGTGTTCGGCGGCCAGACCATCTCGGCTGGCTCGATCATCGTGCGCCAACGCGGCACGAAGTTCCACGCTGGTACCAACGTGGGCATGGGCAAGGACCACACGCTGTTCGCACTGGTCGACGGCACGGTGTCCTTCACCGTCAAGGGCGAGAACAGCCGCTCCACGGTCGTCGTCACGGCGGCCTGAGGCGACTTGATGTCCTGACGCCGCGACGCGGAGGCCTTGGCTTCCGCGTTCGGCGGACCCAGAGCCCCGGCTTCGTCCGGGGCTTTGCTTTTTCGGCGCTCGACATCTCGAGCGCCGCGCCGACCGCGAGTTCCGGCGAACCCTGACTCGCTCCGATTCAAAGCATGTCCATGCGCGGGAGCGCCGGGGCGTGAATTACGATAGCCCCGCTCCGGGACTGAAGGCCATCCATGAAGTTCGTTGACGAAGCCACCATCGATATTGCCGCCGGCAACGGCGGCGCGGGTTGCGCCAGCTTCCGCCGCGAGAAGTTCATTCCCTTCGGCGGCCCGGACGGCGGCGACGGCGGCCGGGGCGGCAGCGTCTACGCGATGGCCGACCGCAACCTCAACACGCTGATCGACTACCGCTACGCCCGCCGCCACGAGGCGCGCAACGGCGAGGCCGGCCGCGGCTCGGACCAATTCGGCGCCGCCGCCGAGGACATCACGCTGAAGGTGCCCGTCGGCACCATCGTGCGCGACCTGGAGACCGACGAGATCATCGCCGAGCTGCTCGAGCCCGATGTGCCGGTGCTGCTGGCCAAGGGCGGCGACGGCGGCTTCGGCAACCTGCACTTCAAGACCTCGACCAACCGCGCGCCGCGGCAGAAGACGCCCGGCTGGCCCGGCGAGGTCAAGAAGGTCAAGATGGAACTGCGGGTGCTGGCCGATGTCGGCCTGCTCGGCCAGCCCAACGCGGGCAAGTCCACGCTGATCGCGGCCGTGTCCAACGCGCGAGCCGAAGATCGCCGACTACCCGTTCACGACGCTGGATCCGAACCTGGGCGTGGTGCGCGTGGGCCCGGAGAAGAGCTTCGTGATCGCCGACATTCCCGGGCTGATCGAGGGCGCCGCCGAAGGCGCGGGCCTGGGTCATCAGTTCCTGCGCCATCTGCAGCGCACGCGCGTGCTGCTGCACGTGGTGGACCTCGCGCCGTTCGATCCGGACGTGGATCCGGTCGCCGAGGCCAAGGCCATCGTCGAGGAGCTGAAGAAGTACGACCAGGCCCTGCACGACAAGCCGCGCTGGCTGGTGCTCAACAAGCTGGACATGGTGCCGGCGGAGGAGCGCGCCGCGCGCGTCAAGGACTTCGTGAAGCGCTACAAGTGGAAGGGCCCGGTGTTCGAGATCTCCGCGCTGACGCGCGAGGGCTGCGAGCCGCTGATCCGCGCCATCTACGACCATGTGGCCGCGCTGCAGGCGCCGCCGGTGGAAGACCCGGACGCGCGTTTCGACGAGCCGACCATCGATCCGCCCAAGGCCTTCCAGGAAACGCGCAAGACGCGCGCCACCAAGGCCAAGGCGATCAAGGCGGCCAAGGCCGCCAAGGAAGACAAGGCGGAGAAGCCGCCGGAGCGCGATCCTCGCTTCGATCCGCTGCCCTGACTTCCGGCAGCCGCCCCTCGACTCCCTGATCCTCTGCACGCATGAGCAACGGCACGCTGAACGACGGTATGGATGGTGTCCTGAAGGATGCGCGACGCATCGTCGTGAAGGTGGGTTCGAGCCTGGTCACCAACGAGGGACGCGGCGTGGACGCCGAGGCCATCGGCAACTGGTGCCGGCAACTGGCGGATCTCGCGCGGCAGGGGCGGGAACTCGTGATGGTGTCCAGCGGCGCGATCGCCGAGGGCATGAAGCGGCTGGGCTGGGCCACGCGCCCCAAGGAACTGCATGAACTGCAGGCCGCCGCGGCCGTCGGGCAGATGGGCCTGGCGCAGATGTACGAGACCAAGCTGCGCGAGCAGGGCCTCACCAGCGCGCAGGTGCTGCTGACCCATGCCGACCTGGCCGATCGCGAGCGCTACCTGAACGCGCGCTCGACGCTGCTGACGCTGCTGCAGCCTCGGCGTGGTGCCGGTCATCAACGAGAACGACACGGTGGTCACCGACGAGATCAAGTTCGGCGACAACGACACGCTCGGCGCGCTGGTGGCCAACCTGGTCGAGGCCGACGCGCTGGTGATCCTGACCGATCAGAAGGGCCTGTACTCGGCCGATCCGCGCAAGGATCCCGAGGCGCGCTTCATCGATCGCGCCACGGCGGGCAAGCCCGAACTCGAGGAGATGGCCGGCGGCGCCGGCTCGAGCATCGGCCGGGGCGGCATGATCACCAAGATCCTGGCGGCCAAGCGCGCGGCGCAGTAGCGGCGCCAACACCGTGATCGCCTGGGGCCGGGAGCCCGACGTGCTGCTGCGGCTGGCGCAGGGCGAGTCGATCGGCACGGCGCTGCTGGCCTCGACGGCCAAACTGGCGGCGCGCAAGCAATGGATGGTCGACCACCTGCAGCTGCGGGGCCGGGTCGTCGTGGATGCCGGCGCGGCCATCAAGTTGCGCGACGAAGGCAAGAGCCTGCTGCCGATCGGCGTGCAGGAGGTGACCGGGGAATTCCATCGCGGCGACGTGATCGCGGTGATGGATCTCGCCGGCAAGGAGCTGGCGCGCGGACTGACCAACTACGGCAGCGCGGAAGCGCGCCTGATCGCGCGCAAGCCGTCGTTCGACATCGAGCGCGTGCTCGGCTATGCGGCGGAGCCGGAGCTGATCCACCGCGACAACCTCGTGCTGCGCTGAGCGCGGCGCGGCGGCCGGATCAATCCTTGGCGGGTTCCGCCGGGAGCTCGCCCTCGACGTCGTGCGGCCGATGATCGCCGCGGTCATGCCGGTGGTGATCCTCGCCCGGGCCGCCATGGCGATCGCCGCGTGGAGGCGGGCGCATGCCGGCGCGCAGGTAGCGGTTGTGATGGTTCAGCCGCGGCAGGAAACGGGCGAGCTCCGTCAGCGCCATCTGATAGACACCGCGCTTGAACTCGATGACGGCCTCCAGCGGCACCCAGTACTCGTTCCAGCGCCAGGCGTCGAACTCGGGGTGGTCGGTGGCGCGCAGGTTCATGTCGCTGTCGCGACCCATCATCTGCAACAGGAACCAGATCTGCTTCTGGCCGCGGTAATGGCCGCGCGCGTCGCGCCGGATGAAGTGATCCGGCACTTCATAGCGCAGCCAGTCCCGCGTGCGCGCGATGATGCGCACATGGTCTGCGGTGAGGCCCACTTCCTCATGCAGCTCTCGAAACATCGCCTGCTCGGGCGTTTCTCCATGCTTGATGCCCCCTTGGGGGAACTGCCAAGAATGGGTGCGTATGCGCTTGCCCCAGAACACCTCGTTCTTGTGGTTGAGCAGGATGATGCCGACGTTGGGCCGGAAGCCTTCACGGTCGAGCATAATCAACCTCAAATCATTCGTTGGATTGATTATTGCACCGGGCCCGACGCCCGACGCGATCATCGCTAACCCTCGGTGATGTACGGTTTCTCCGCGGCGGCCTGGCTGACCGCGGACTTTTATTTTTTGCGCCCATGAAAGCCTCCCAGTTCTTCATCTCCACGCTCAAGGAAGCCCCTGCCGACGCGGAAGTCGTCAGCCACAAGCTGATGATGCGCGCCGGCATGATCAAGCGCCTGGGCGCCGGCATCTACAACTACATGCCGATGGGCCTGCGCGTGATCCGCAAGGTCGAGCACATCGTCCGCGACGAGATGAACCGCGCCGGCGCCGTCGAGCTGCTGATGCCGGTCGTGCAGCCAGCCGAGCTGTGGCAGGAGACCGGCCGCTTCGACAAGATGGGCCCGGAGCTGCTGCGCGTGAAGGATCGCCATGGCCGCGACTTCGTCATCCAGCCGACCTCCGAAGAGGTCGTCACCGACATCGCGCGCCAGGAGCTGCGCAGCTACAAGCAGCTGCCCAAGAACTTCTACCACATCCAGACCAAGTTCCGCGACGAGCGCCGTCCGCGCTTCGGCCTGATGCGCGGCCGCGAGTTCACGATGAAGGACGCGTACTCGTTCGACCGCGACAAGGACGCGGCCGGCCGCAGCTACGACGCGATGTACGCCGCCTACGGCCGCATCTTCGACCGCCTGGGCCTGGAGTTCCGCGCGGTGGCGGCCGACACCGGCGCCATCGGCGGCGACCGCTCGCATGAGTTCCAGGTGATCGCCGACACCGGCGAGGACGCGATCATCTACTGCCCGACCAGCGACTACGCCGCCAACATCGAGCTGGCGGAAGCGCTGTCGCTGATCGCCACGCGCGGCGCCGCCACGCAGCCGCTGACCAAGACTGCCACGCCCGGCAAGGCGACCTGCGCCGACGTGGCCGAGCTGCTGAAGCTGCCGCTGTCGCAGACGGTCAAGTCGCTGGTGCTGGCCACCGACGAGCTCGACGAGCACGGCACGATCGTCAAGTCGCAGGTGTGGCTGCTGCTGGTGCGCGGCGATCACGACCTGAACGAGATCAAGGCCGGCAAGGTCGACGGCCTGAAGGGTGGCTTCCGCTTCGCGACCGCCACCGAGATCGACGCGCACTTCGGTTGCAAGCCCGGCTACCTGGGCCCGATCGGCCTGAAGCAGCCCGTGAAGGTCATCGCCGACCGCACGGTGGCGAACATGAGCGGACTTCGTCGGCGGCGCCAACGAGGCGGACTTCCACTTCACCGGCGTCAACTGGGGCCGCGACCTGCCCGAACCCGACCTGGTCGCCGACATCCGCAACGTGGTGGAGGGCGATCCCTCGCCGGACGGCAAGGGCGTGCTGGCGATCCAGCGCGGCATCGAGGTCGGCCACGTCTTCCAGCTCGGCACCAAGTACTCGGACGCGATGAACGCGACCTTCCTCGACGAGACCGGCAAGCCGCAGCTGATGGAGATGGGCTGCTACGGCATCGGCGTCACCCGCATCCTGGGCGCGGCCATCGAGCAGAACCACGACGAGCGCGGCATCATCTGGCCCGACTCGATCGCGCCGTTCACGGTCGTGATCTGCCCGATCGGCATGGACCGCAACGAGGACGTCAAGGCCGCCGCCACGAAGCTCCACGACGAGCTGCTGGACCTGGGCGTGGACGTGCTGCTGGACGACCGCGGCGAGCGCCCCGGCGCGATGTTCGCCGACTGGGAGCTGGTCGGCGTGCCGCACCGCGTGGTGATCTCGGACCGCGGCCTCAAGGAAGGCCAGGTCGAGTACCAGGGCCGCCGCGATGCCGCGGCGACCAAGCTGGCGCTGGCCGATGTGGTCGCGCATCTGAAGCAACGCCTGGTGTGAGCCCGGCTCGTCCGCCGCAGCGCGTCGCGGCGGTGGACGCGCTCCGCGCGCTGGCGCTGCTGCCAGTCGTCGCGGTCAACTGGGTCGGTTATCCGGCGCTGCCGGCCGGCGGACCGATGAGCCCGCCATCGCCGGCCGACAGCCTGTTCGCGCAAGTCCTGTCCTGGGGATTGCACGCGTTGATCGCGGGCAAGGGCATCACGCTGCTCGCTTTCCTGTTCGGCTACAGCCAGGGCTTGTCGCAATCGCGCGGCGCGCAGGCGCTGGTCAAGCGCCGGCGTCGCCTGGGCAAGATGCTGGTGCTCGGACTGGCGCACGGCACGCTGCTCTACATGGGCGACATCCTGACGCTGTACGCCGTCGCCGGTGCGATCCTGGCGATCTGGGCCGGGCATTCGATGGCCCGGCTGCGTGTGCGGCTGTGCGTGCTGATCGCGCTGGATCTGGTGGTGATCTCGATGATTGCGTGGATCCTCTCGATGACGGCGTCGCCGGCGGACCAGGAGGTCGCCGTGCCGCTGACGGCCTCCGCAGACTGGGTGACCTGGACCGCGCGCAACGCCTCCAACTTCGTCATCACCACCTTCTTCTTCGTGCTGCTGGGCATGCCGGTGCCGTTGTTCCTGATGACGACGGGCTTGATGGCGGCGCGGCTGCGCTTGTTCTCGCATCCGAGATGGGAACCGGCGCTGGCGCGCTGGTCCCGCCGCTGGTTGTGGCCGGCGCTCGTGATCAACCTCGTGTTCACGGCGCTCCTGTGGCCGGGGCTGAGCGCGGGAGAGACCGAGGCGTCCGGCCGCTTCGCGATCTTCTATTTCTATCCGACGATGTTGCTGCTCAGCGCGGCCGTGCCCGCCTTGGTGCTGCGCCTGAAGCGCGACGAGCACCTGCTGGGCTGGCTGGCGCCGCTCGGTCGGCACACGCTGACGCTCTATCTGTTGAGCTCGGTGTTGAGCTTTTTGCTGTTCAGCGGGTTCGGGCTGGGGTGGATGCCCGGCACCGCGGTCGTGGCGGCGCTGGCGCTGGCCTACTGGGTGGGCGGGCTCGTTGTCGCCCGATGGCTTGGGCCGCGACGCCTGCCGCTGGAGCGCTGGTTGTCCAGCTGAACACCCGACTGATACGCTGCCTGCCCACGCCACTGGCCCTCACCCCTCCCTCTCCCGCAAGCGGGAGAGGGGGAACTTCCGGCGCCAGCCATGGCGAGGGCTTTGATTCGATCCTGATGCCTGTTGTGTCCGTGACTGCTTCCGCTTCCAAGACGATCTCCCCGACCTCGCGCCGCGCGCTGCTGCTGGCCGGCGCGGCGGCCTGCCTGCCGCGTCCCGCGCTGGCCGGCGCCCAGGTGGAGGAGCCGCTGGCGGACCAGGTGCGTTCAGCGCTGTCCGCGGCCATCGCGTCGGATGCGCCGCCCAAGCCGCACTTCGATTCCATCGAGCCGCGGCTCGCCTATCTGCGCTGGCTGGGCGAGATGAGCGAGCGCATGAAGCGCAAGAAGAGCGAGGCACAGACCCGCATTGAGTTCCTCGAGACGCTCTGGTACGAGAGCGCGCGCGCCGGCCTGGAGACCTCGCTGGTGCTGGGGCTGGTGCAGGTGGAGAGCGGCTTCCGCAAGTACGCGATCAGCGTGGCGGGCGCGCGGGGCTACATGCAGGTGATGCCGTTCTGGACGCGCTCGATCGGCGATGGGCAGGTCTCGCGGCTTTTCCACATGCAGACCAACCTGCGCTTCGGCTGCGTGATCCTGCGCCACTACCTCGACATCGAGAAGGGCAACCTGTTCCTCGCGCTGGGCCGCTACAACGGCAGCCGCGGCCGGGCGGAGTACCCGAACCTGGTGATGGGCGCGCGCAAGGCCTGGCTGATGCCCGGCCAGACCTGATCGCGCACGCGAAGGCCTGGCATCGGGCCCAGGCTCAGGCGGAGGCCGAGGCGTTCGGCCGCAGTCCCATCCACGCCTGCGGCGTGGCGCCGGGCAACTGGGCGAGCTCGAGCACGCGCTCGACGGTCTCGGCCACCATCTCGTCGATGGTCTTGGGCTTGAGGTACAGCGCGGGCAGCGGCGGAAAGACGATGCCGCCCATCTCGGTCACCGCGGTCATGTTGCGCAGGTGGGCGAGGTTGAACGGTGTCTCGCGCACCATCAGGATCAGCCGGCGACGCTCCTTGAGCGTGACGTCGGCGGCGCGCGTCATGAGGTTGTCCGACAGGCCGTGCGCCACTGCGGCGAGTGTGCGCATCGAGCAGGGCGCGATGATCATCGCCGCGGTCGGGAAGCTGCCGCTGGCCACGCAGGCGCCGATGTCGCCAGGAGCGTAGGCGACGTCGGCCTCGCGCTCGAGCGCGTCGCGCGCCAGGCCGAGTTCATGATGGGCGTTCAGCACACCCGCCGGGCTGAGCACCAGGTGGGTCTCCGCGCCGAGCGCGCGCGCGCGGCGCAGCAGTTGCAAGCCGTAGGCGGCGCCGGTCGCGCCGGTGATGCCGACGATCAGGCGCGGACGCTGCGCCGCCGGGGGCCGTCATCAGGCCTTGGCCAGCAGCTGCTGCAGCTCGCCGCTCTCGTACATCTCCATCATGATGTCGGAGCCGCCGACGAATTCGCCGTCGATGTAGAGCTGCGGGATGGTGGGCCAGTTGGCGTATTCCTTGATGCCCTGGCGGACGGCCTCGTCCTCGAGGACGTTGAAGGTCTTGAGCTCGCCAGCGCCGCTGGCCTTCAGGATCTGGATCGCGCGGCCGGAGAAGCCGCACATCGGGAACTGGGCGGTGCCCTTCATGAAAAGGACGATGCGGTTGCCCTTGACCAGGTCGTCGATGCGTTGCTGAACGTCGCTCATGGCGGAATCCTCTGAAAGCTGATGCGGGGTGGCGTAGCGGAAGCGCGGCAAACGGCAGGCCGGCCGCGCGATCCGGCGATTATCGGCCAGCGCGCAAGCCCCGCGCTCGGCAGGGCCCAAGGATCAGGCGGAAGGGGCGGCTTGAAGTGGCGCGTCCGGTGGGCCGCGGGGGCGCGCGGCTCGGGACGCGGTTCGTCAGAAGCTGTAGCTGACGCCCAGTTGCACGACGGGCTTGTAGCGCAGGTCGGGCGCCAGGTCCGCCTGCGGGGCGCTGTTGCCCAGGCGCAGGCCGGAGTAGCCGCCGCCGATCACGCCCACGTCGGCGCTGAATCCCCAGCCGCCGCGCAACGAATAGCTGGTGTAGCCGACGCCGACATAGGACACCGACAGGTTGGGCTCGCGTTCCGGACCCGTCAGCAGGCTCAGGCTGCGCCGACCGGCGGACAGCGACGGCGTGATCGTCGACGCGCGGCCCAGCGCAAGGCCGGAGCTGCTCTGCAGCAGCGACATCGGGCCGAGCATCAGCCCGCCGGTGGCCCGCAGGCCGCCGCGCGTGCCGGCGCCCAGGCCGGATCCGGTGAGGTAATAGTCCGCCAGCAGGTTCGCGCTCAGCAGGCGGCTGCCGCGGCGGGCGTCGAAGGAGAAACTGTCGTCGTCCTGGCTCTGGCTGACCTGCAGCCGCGCCTGCCAGCTGGTGAAGGCGTGGCGATCGGTCTTGAGTTGCAGGCCCTGCTGGGCCCACGCCGTGCCGGCCATGCAGACACTGCCGGCCAGGACCACGGCAAGGCGCAGGAGCGAGAAGGCGGCGCGCATGACAGGTCTCCCAGACTGACGACAACACCCGTTTCGAAATGGATCAAAACGGGCACCAAGTCAGACCATGCTACGCCCCGGCCGGTTACGGCGCCAGATCGAGTTGCGGGGGTTTTGGGTCACTGTTGCGGATTCCCGGCGCGGGTTCTCGC
Source organism: Roseateles sp. (assembly GCA_039594005.1). Lineage (GTDB taxonomy): Bacteria > Pseudomonadota > Gammaproteobacteria > Burkholderiales > Burkholderiaceae_C > Roseateles. The sequence goes on along the minus strand of JBCNOF010000017.1, from coordinate 88,496 downwards.
AGTGTGGAAACAGCGTGTGACCCAGCGCTCAAAAGGTTGGCCAGCGCCCACCCGTGGTGCGCGGCTGACCGCCCAGGTCCCGCCGGGTGTCGATGTCGACGAAGCCGCGCGCTTGCAACATGGCCGACACTGCGTCCGCCTGGTCGTAACCGTGTTCCAGCAGCAACCACCCATTCGGGCGCAGCCGATCGGGGGCCCCCTCGATCAGGTGGCGGAGGTCGGCGAGCCCGTCCCCCTCCGGGGTGAGCGCGCTGCGCGGCTCATGCGTCAGCGCGTCCAGATGGTGGTCGTCGCCCGCCACGTAAGGGGGGTTGCTGACGATCAGGTCGAACGCGGCCTGTCCCGCCAGCGCCTGATACCAGCTGCCCAGATGAGCCTCGACCGGCAGACCCAGCCGAGCCGCGTTGTCGCGGGCGACCGCGAGCGCGCCCGGGCTGAAGTCGACCATGCGCACGTCCGCGTCCGGCCGCCGGGAGCGGATCGCCAGCGCGATCGCGCCGCTGCCTGTGCCCAGGTCGACCACGCGGGGCGCGGCCAGGGGCTCCAGCCGTTCGAGCGCCCACTCCACCAGCACCTCGGTGTCCGGACGCGGAATCAGCGTGTCGGGCGTGACGCGCAGCGTCAGGCCGAAGAATTCCTTGTGGCCGACCAGGTAGGCGAGCGGCTCCCCGGCCACGCGGCGCGTGAGCCAGTCCTGGAAACGCGCGCCGATCTCGGGACCGGTGGCGGGATGGATGGCGGCCAGCGCGTCCGTGTCGTGCGTGATCAGCCAGGCGCGCGACACCCCCAGCAGCGCCTGCAGCAGGTACTGTGCCTCGGCGCGCGGCAGTCCGGCGGCAATCGCGGCGCGCTCGGCGCCAGCCACGGTCAGCACGGCGTTCTTGTCCGCGCTCGCGCTCATGCGGTGCCGCCTTCCAGTGCGGCGAGCTGCTCCGCGGCCTGGGCCTGTTGCAAGCCCTGCAGCACGTCCTCGAGATCGCCATCCATGATCGCGCCGAGCTTGTACAGCGTCAGGTTGATGCGGTGGTCGGTCACGCGGCCCTGCGGGAAGTTGTAGGTGCGGATGCGCTCGCAGCGGTCGCCGCTGCCGATCAGGCTCTTGCGCGTGCGCCGCTTCCTTGGCGGCGCGCTCGCTGCGGTCCTTCTCGCGCAGCGCGCGCCGCCAGCACCGCCAGCGCCTTGGCCTTGTTGCGGTGCTGGCTGCGGTCGTCCTGGCATTCCACCACGATGCCGGTGGGCAGGTGGGTGATGCGGATCGCGGAGTCGGTCTTGTTGACGTGCTGGCCGCCCGCGCCGGAGGCGCGGAAGGTGTCGATGCGCAGGTCGGCCGGGTTGAGCTGGATCTCCTCGGCATCTCGTCGGGCTCGGGCATCACGGCCACGGTGCAGGCGCAGGTGTGGATGCGGCCCTGCGACTCGGTGGCCGGCACGCGCTGCACGCGGTGGCCGCCCGATTCGAACTTCAGCTGCCCGTAGACGCCGTCGCCCTCGAGCCGCAGCACGATCACTTCCTTGTAGCCGCCCAGGTCCGATTCGTTGGCCGACAGCACCTCGCAGCGCCAGCCGCGGCCTTCCGCGTAGCGGGTGTACATGCGGAACAGGTCGCCGGCGAAGAGCGCCGATTCGTCGCCGCCGGTGCCGGCGCGGATTTCGAGGAAGCAGCGGGCCGCTCGTCGTCCGGATCCTTGGGGATCAGCGCGAGCTGAAGTTCCTGGTCCAGCTGCGCCAGATCGGCCTGCGCCGAGGCGATCTCCTCGCGCGCCATGTCGACCAGGTCGGCGTCGCCGCTGTCGAGCAGCTCGCGCGCGGCCAGCAGGTCCTGCTCGCGCTGCAGGTAGCGCCGGTAGCGCTCGACCAGCGAGGACACCTCCGCCTGCTCGCGCGTGAGCGCCCGGTAGCGCTTCATGTCCGCGGCGACGCTGCCGTCGGCGAGGATGGTGTCGAGTTCCGTCAGCCGATAACCGAGGCGGTCGAACTGCTGGCGCAGAGCGTCTTTCATTGGGGGAATCCGGGAACGGGGAGGGCCGCGCCACCCGCCAGGGGTGGGCCGAGGGGGGCGGCGCATCGCACCGCGGGGGGATCGCCGCTAGGAGTCGGCGGCCTCGCCGCGGGGATGATCGGGCGACGGCGACTTCGCGCTGCCGCGCAGGAAGAGCCGCGACACCGTCTGCGCCATCTGCAGGCGCTGCTCGCCGTCGCTGCCGTTGAGCTCGGCCATCGCGCCATGCAGCATCTTCTGCGTCAGGCCGCGCGAGAGCGCGTCCAGCACGCTGTCGATGTCCTCGCCCCGAGCCAGCAGCTTGCGGGCGCGCTGGATCTCGGCCTGGCGCCAGCTGTCGGCCTGCTGGTGCAGTGCCTGGATCAGCGGCACCGTGTGGCGCTGGCCCAGCCAGTGCATGAAGCTCTGCACGCCGGTCTCGATGATGGCCTCGGCCTGCTGGACCGCCGCCTGGCGCTTCTCGCCGGCGGTCTGCACCAGCTGCGACAGGTCGTCCACGGTGTACAGGTAGACGTCGTCGAGCTGGCCGACTTCCGGTTCGATGTCGCGCGGCACGGCCAGGTCGACCATGAACATCGGCTGGTGGCGGCGCGCCTTCAGCGCGCGCTCCACGGCGCCCAGCCCGATGAGCGGCAGGCTGGAGGCGGTGCAGGAGATCACCGCGTCGAATTCATGCAGGCGGTCGGGCAGGTCGGCCAGCCGGAAGGCCTCGGCGCCGAGGTGGGTGGCGAGCTTCTCGCCGCGCTCCAGCGTGCGGTTGGCCACCGCAATCGCGCGCGGGCCCTTGGCCGCGAAATGGGTGCCGACCAGCTCGATCATCTCGCCCGCGCCGACCAGCAGCACGCGGATGTCGGCCAGGTTCTCGAACAGCTGCGAGGCGAGCCGTACCGACGCCGCGGCCATGCTGATCGAGTGGCTGCCGATCTCGGTGGAGCTGCGGACTTCCTTGGCCACCGAGAAGCTGCGCTGGAACAGCTGATGCAGCGTGGTGCCCAGCGTGCCGGCGGCATCGGCCTCGCGCACCGCCTGCTTGACCTGGCCCAGGATCTGCGGCTCGCCCAGCACCATCGAATCCAGCCCGCTGGCCACGCGGAACGCGTGCCGCGCGGCGGCACCGCCCTCGACGACGTAGGCGTGGTCCATCAGCGTGGCGCTGCCCACCCCGCCGACCTGCGCGAGCCAGTCCACGGCGGGGCGGACCATGTCGGGTTCGCCGGCCACGGGGTACAGCTCGGTGCGGTTGCAGGTGGAGAGGATGGCCGCCTCGGCGGCCGGGGCGGTCGCGGTGCTGGGACGGCGCCGCGTGGTGCCCATCTGGTCCTGGAAGCGCAGCAGCGTCGGCGCCAGTTGCTCGAGCGTGAACGCGAAACGTCCGCGCAGGTCGAGCGGCGCGGACGTGTGGTTCAGACCGAGGGTGAAGACGGACATGCGGCGATTATAAAATTCCGCCCCGATCCGTGCGCCGCACGGGTCTTGCCGGCGCGCTCATCGCCCGGGAATGCGTCAAGAAAGATGCATTCGACACCGACACTACCTCCAAATTTCCTCGCCCGGAGCGAACCGACTCGTGGATCCACTCGACGCCGTCTGGCACCTCGGCAACCTCTTCCTGCCCGCCTGGGGCGTGGCCGCGCTCATGGCGGTGGCGCTCAAGATGATCTTCCGCGAAACCGTCGCCGGCATGCGCTGGCGCACGCTGGCCGTCTGGGGCGGCCTCGGCGGGACGATGGGCATCGCCGCCGCGCTGATGTTGCTGGGCGCGGACGGCACCATGGCCGGGTACGGCCTGATGTTGCTGGGCATCACCGCGGCGCAGTGGGGCGTGAGCTACAAGCGCTGAGGCGACCGGCGCCCAGACAGGCGCTGAAAGGGCGCCGAAAGCGGCGCCCCGCTCAGGCCGTCAGGTCCTCGGTGACCGGCACCTCGCCGCGCAGCGAGTGCGCGTAGGCCTCGGTGATGCGGATCGGGATGATCTGGTGCATCAGCCGCTCGTGGCCCTTGAAGTTGACGATGCGGTTGCACTCGGTGCGGCCCATCAGCTCAGTGCTGTCGCGCCGCGCGTGACCGGAGACCAGCACCGGCACCGTCTTGCCGACCAGGCTGTGGTTGTGGCGGATCGAGGTCGCCTCGATCTCGGCCTGCAGCTCCTGCAGCCGGCGGACCTTCTCCTCATGCGGCGTGTCGTCGGCCAGGGTCGGCCGCGGGCGTGCCGGGGCGCGGGCTGTAGATGAAGGAGAAGGAGGCGTCGAAGCCGACGTCGCGCACCAGCTGCATGGTCTTGTCGAAGTCCTCGGCGGTCTCGCCGGGGAAGCCGACGATGAAGTCCGACGCGATCCGGATGTCGGGCCGCACGGCGCGCAGCTTGCGCACGATGCTACTTGTATTCCAGCGCCGTGTAGCCGCGCTTCATCGCCATCAGGATGCGGTCCGAGCCGTGCTGCACCGGCAGGTGCAGGATGGTTCACCAGCTGCGGGACCTTCGCGTAGGCGTCGATCAGGCGCTGGGTGAATTCCTTGGGATGGCTGGTGGTGTAGCGGATGCGCTCGATGCCGGGGATCTCGGCGACGTACTCGAGCAGCAGCGCGAAGTCGGCGATCTCGTCCGAGTCGCCCATGCGCGCCGCGATAGGCGTTGACGTTCTGGCCCAGCAGGGTGACTTCCCGGACGCCCTGGTCGGCCAGGCCGGCGACTTCGGCCAGCACGTCGTCGAACGGGCGGCTGACTTCCTCGCCGCGGGTGTAGGGCACCACGCAGTAGCTGCAGTACTTGGAGCAGCCTTCCATGATCGAGACGAAGGCGGTCGGGCCCTCGACCCTGGCCGGCGGCAGGTGGTCGAACTTCTCGATCTCGGGGAAGGAGATGTCGACCTGCGGCTTGAGCGGCTGCTGGCGCGGCGCCGATCATCTGCGGCAGGCGGTGCAGGGTCTGCGGGCCGAAGACCACGTCCACGTAGGGCGCGCGCTCGAGGATCGCCGCGCCTTCCTGGCTGGCCACGCAGCCGCCCACGCCGATCATGACGCCCTTGGCCTTCAGGTGCTTGCATGCGGCCCAGGTCGGAGAACACCTTCTCCTGGGCCTTCTCGCGGACCGAGCAGGTGTTGAACAGGATCACGTCGGCCTCGTCGGCGTTTTCGGTCGTGGGCTCGTAGCCCTCGGCGGCGCGCAGCACGTCGGCCATCTTGTCCGAGTCGTACTCGTTCATCTGGCAGCCGAAGGTCTTGATGAAGACTTTCTTGCTCATCGCGTCATCCGCCTCAGGGCTTGCGCCAGACCTGGCTGGGCTGGTCGAAGACGAGCTTGGCGGCCTGCTCGGCGCTGGTCGGCCAGGTCTTGTTGGCGAGCTCGACGGCGTTGAGCACCCAGACATCCATGATCAGACCGTTCATATCGGTCGTGTAGAGCACGGTGAGCTTCTGGTTGTAGAGCGCGCCGGGCGTGGCGAGCATGTCCACCGCGTCGCGGATCCGCGATCCCGGGGCGAGGCGCGCGGCCTTGCCGTTGAGCGTGACGTCGGGCGCGACGCCCACGATCAGTTCGCCGCGCAGCGCGCGCTGCGGGAAATAGCGATGGCCGGGGACGATCTGGGCCTGGGCGTCCAGCGGGGTCGCGATGGTGGCGACAAGTCCCAGCAGCGGGGCGCTGAGGGCGAGGCTGGCGGCCAGGGCCATCAATGGACGGCGGCGGGGCAGGGCGGGCTGGGCACAGCGGTACATGGTGTAGATCCAGTGGCTGCGGAAGTTTCGCAAGGGCGCGAGTTTACCGGGACACCCCCAGCGCCAGCGGCGCGGGCGCCGGTTCAGGCAGCACGTACACCACACCGGCGCCGTGTCCCAGCACCGGCGCGACGACCCGATCGAAGAACTCCCCCGTCACGACCACGCAGCCCAGCGAGATCCGGTTGTCGTCCGGCGACGGGGACGCCAGCCGCTCCGCGCGTCGCTCGTGCGCGGGGCTGGGGCGCAGCCGATGGATCGCGAAGGCGGCGTCGTAATCGACCCAGATGACGGTCTCGCCCTTGAGGTTGGGACCGGGCTGGCTGTCGTAACGGCCCGCGGGCGTGGTGCGCAGCGCCGCCGGGATGCCGGTGGCGACCATCTCGCCGACGCCGGCCGCGACGCGGTCGCCGCGTGCCAGCCCCAGCAGCGCCGGGGCGGCGCCGGCCAGGCGGCCGTCAGCGGTGAAGACGTAGAGCCTGGCGTCCTTCTTGTCGACGACGGCGAAGGGCAGGCCCTTCGCATCGGCGCGCTCAAAGGCGTTGCGCGCCATGGCGCGGGCCTCGGGCGAGGCAGGCTCGCCGCGGAAATCCACCAGCGGGGAGGGCGTCCCGGTCGCCACGGTCGCGGCGATCGCGCCGGCGACCACGCGCGGCACACTGGCCTCGGTGCCCTGGAACCCGGGTTCGGCGTGCGCCAGCGAGGCGTTCATCGAGGCGCCCAGCGCGAGCGCACCCATCCACCATCCCAACAACCCGATCGACTTCATCTACTGCCCGATGTCTTTCTGGCGGACTGGTTCTAGGCGCCGGCCAGGGGGCCGGGCTGTCCGCTGGGGCCGCATATTACGGAGCAACCGGAGGTTTCAACTGTTGAGCAATCGCCGGAAACGCCCGGACTTTCCCGAGAATTTGTAAACCGTGCGGATAGCGTCAGGAGTTGGCGAACCGCTTGGCGCGGGCGGGCCCGGCGCCTACCATGCTGCGGCGCAACAAACGCGGGGAGGCGCGCATGGGGCTGCTCGGCATCCTGGTGGGACTGGCCTTGCTGGTCGGGTTCTCGTACCGCGGCTGGACCGTGCTGCTGCTGGCGCCGCTGGCGGCGCTCGTGGCGGCGGCGCTGTCGGGGCAGCCGCTGCTGGCGCACTGGACGCAGGTCTTCATGCCGGCCGCGGCGGGCTTCCTCGCGCAGTTCTTCCCGCTGTTCCTGATGGGCGCCATCTTCGGCAAGCTGATGGAGGACAGCGGCTCGGTCCGGGCGATCGCCGCGTTCATGACCGGGTGGCTGGGGCCGCGCCGCGCGCTGCTGGCGGTGGTGCTGGCCGGCGCGGCGGTGACGTATGGCGGGGTGAGCCTGTTCGTCGCGTTCTTCGTGCTGGCGCCGATGGCGCATGCGATGTTCCGCGCGGCGGACCTGCCGCCCCGGCTGATGCCCGCGGCGATCGCGCTCGGAACCTCGACCTTCACGATGTCCGCGCTGCCCGGCTCGCCGGCGATCCAGAACGCAATCCCCATGCCCTTCTTCGGCACGACGGCCTTCGCCGCGCCGGGACTGGGCGCGATCGCCGCGGCGATCATGCTCGGCTTCGGACTGTGGTGGTTGTCCGTGATCGAGGGCCGCGCCCGCCGCGCCGGAGAGGGCTATCGCGCGGCCGGCGCAGCGCGCGACGCCGCCACCGATCCGCTGCTGCGCGAGCGCGGCAACATGGCCGGGCATTTCGATCCCGCGGAGCTGACGCCGCGCGAAGCGGCCCGGGCGGCCACGCCGGCGGCATCCTCCGGATCGCCGGCATCGCCCCCGGCCCCTGGCATCGTGGCGGCGGCACTGCCCCTGGGTGTCGTCGTGCTGGTGAATCTGGTGGCCAGCCTCGGCGTGCTGCCCCGGCTGGATACGGCCTACCTGAGCGAGGCGCGATTCGGCGTCACCTCGCTGGCCGCGGTCGCGGGCGTGTGGGCGGTGCTGATCGCGCTGTTCGCCGCCAACCTGGTGCTGGTGGTCTTGCACCGCGCCCGGCTGCCCGACCTCAAGCGCAGCATCGATGCCGGCGCCAACGCGGCGGTGCTGCCGGTCTTGTCCGTGGCGAGCCTGGTGGGCTTCGGCGCGGTGGTGGCCTCGCTGCCGGCCTTCGCGGACGTCCAGGCCTGGGTGCTGGGCATCGAGGGCGGGCCGCTCGTGTCGCTGGCGGTGTCGACCAACCTGCTGGCGGCGCTGACGGGGTCGGCCTCGGGCGGCCTGACGATCGCGCTGGAGGCGCTCGGCCCGTCCTACCTGCAGCTGGCGCACACGACCGGGGTGGACCCCGCGCTGCTGCACCGGGTGGCGGTCATCGGGGCGGGCACGCTGGACAGCCTGCCGCACAACGGCGCGGTGGTGTCGCTGCTGGCGGTGTGCGGCTGCACCCACCGCGAGAGCTACCGCGACATCGTGATGGTGGGCATCGTCGGCGCGCTGCTCGCGCTGGTGGCGGTGATCGCGCTGGGCGGGATGTTCGGGAGCTTCTGAGCGGCGTTTGGCGCGCGAAGCCTAATCGCCCGTACGCGTACGGTCATTACCGGCCAGCAATACAGCGTCGCGCGCCGACACACAAAATCCGCGATCTACGGGACCGGGCGCCGCTCGGCAAGCAGAGAACGACGATGACAACGATCGTGGGAACCTGGCCATGTTGATGGCTGCCGTGCGCGTCGCGCTGCGACGTCCTTACACCTTCTTCGTGCTGGCGCTGCTGCTGCTCATCATCGGCCCGCTCGCGGCGATGCGCACCCCCACCGACATCTTCCCGGAGATCCACGTGCCCGTGATCGCCGTGGCCTGGCAGTACACCGGGCTGCCGCCGGACCAGATGGCGGGCCGGATCTCCACGCTGTTCCAGCGCTCGCTGACCACCACCGTCAACGACATCGAGCACATCGAGGCCAACACCTATCCCGGGGTCTCGGTGGTGAAGATCTTCTTCCAGCCGGGCGTGAACATCTCGGTGGCCAACGCGCAGGTGACCGCCATCGCGCAGGTCGCCGTGCGGCAGATGCCCGCCGGCACCACCCCGCCGCTGATCCTGAACTACAACGCCTCCACGGTGCCGATCCTGCAGCTCGCGCTGTCGGGCCAGGGCCTGTCCGAGCAGCAGCTCTTCGACCTCGGCTTCAACACCATCCGCACGCCGCTGGTGACCGTGCCCGGCGCGGCGATCCCGCTGCCGTACGGCGGCAAGCAGCGCCAGGTGCAGATCGACGTCGACCCCGCCGCGCTGCAGGCGCGCGGGCTCTCGGCGCAGGACGTGGCCACCGCGCTGGCCGCGCAGAACCTGCTGACGCCCATCGGCACGCAGAAGATCGGCGAGCTCGAGTACACGCTGCAGCTCAACAGCGCGCCCTCGGCGATCGAGGACCTGGGCCGGCTGCCGGTGAAGGCGGTCAACGGCACGACGATCTACCTGCGCGACGTCGCCCACGTGCGCGACGGCTACGCGCCGCAGACCAACATCGTGCACGTGGACGGCGAACGCTCGGTGCTGATGACGGTGCTGAAGAACGGCGCGGCCTCCACGCTGGCCATCGTCGACGGCGTGCGCGCCAAGCTCGCGGAGCTGCGGCCCTCGCTGCCCGACGCGCTCGAGGTCAAGCCCATCAACGACCAGTCGGTCTTCGTGAGGGCGGCCATCAAGGGCGTGGCCCGCGAGGGCGCGATCGCCGCGGCGCTCACCAGCGCCGATGATCCTGCTGTTCCTCGGCAGCTGGCGCTCGACGCTGATCATCGCCGCGTCGATCCCGCTGTCGATCCTGGGCTCGATCATCGCGCGCTGGCGGCGATCGGCGAGACGCTCAACATCATGACGCTGGGCGGCCTGGCGCTGGCGGTCGGGATCCTGGTCGACGACGCCACGGTGACCATCGAGAACATCAACTGGCACCTGGAGCACGGCAAGCCGGCGTCGAGGACGCGATCATGGACGGCGCCGCGGCAGATCGTGACGCCGGCCTTCGTCTCGCTGCTGTGCATCTGCATCGTGTTCGTGCCGATGTTCTTCCTCGAGGGCGTGGCGCGCTTCCTGTTCGTGCCGATGGCCGAGGCGGTGATCTTCGCGATGATCTGCTCGTTCATCCTGTCGCGCACGCTGGTGCCGACGATGGCCAAGTACCTGCTGCGTCCGCACGCGCCGCTCACCGACGGCCATGGCCACCTGTCGCAGCCGCCGTCGCGCAATCCGCTGGTGCGCTTCCAGCGCGGCTTCGAGGCCCGCTTCGAGCGCGTGCGCGAGGGCTACCGCGGCCTGCTCGAGACCGCGCTGGGCCGGCGCAAGCCTTTCATCATCGGCTTCGCGGCGGTGGTGGCGCTGTCCTTCGTGCTGGTGCCCTTCCTCGGCAGCAACTTCTTCCCGCCAGGTGGATTCGGGCCAGATCCTGATGCACGTGCGCGCGCCGGTCGGCACGCGCGTGGAGGAGACCGCCGCGCGCTTCGCCAGGATCGAGCAGGCGATCCGCCGCGTGATCCCGTCCGACCAGATCGAGACGATGGTCGACAACATCGGCCTGCCGCCGTCCGCGGCATCAACCTGACCTACAACAACACCGGCACGCTGGGCACGCCCGACGGCGACATCCTGATCGCGCTGAAGGAGGGCCACGCGCCCACCGCCGACTACGTGCGCACGCTGCGCGAGGTGCTGCCGCGCGAGTTTCCCGGCACGACCTTCTCCTTCCTGCCGGCCGACATCGTCAGCCAGATCCTGAACTTCGGCGCGCCCGCGCCGATCGACGTGCAGGTGCGGGGCCGCGATGTCGAGGCCAACTTCGCCTACGCGCAGCAGCTGCTCAAGCGCATCAAGGCCATCCCGGGCGTGGCGGACGCGCGCATCCAGCAGTCCAACAAGGCGCCGGTGTTCAACGTCGACGTCGACCGCACGCAGGCGCAGTTGCTGGGCCTGACCACGCGCGACGTGGCCAACAGCCTCGTGGTGAACCTGGCCGGCAGCAGCCAGGTGGCGCCGACCTTCTGGCTGAACCCGCAGAACGGCGTCAGCTACCCGATCGTGATGCAGACGCCGCAGTACCAGCTCGATTCGCTGGCCGCGCTGGGCAACCTGCCCATCGGCAATGGCAGTAGCAGCAACAGCGCAAGCAGCACCGCGGGCGGCTCGACGCTGGGCGGCCTGGCGAGCTTCCAGCGCACGACCGGTCCCGCGCTGATCAGCCAGTACGACGTCCAGACGATGGTGCAGATCTACGCGACCACGCAGGGCCGCGACCTCGGCGCCGTGGCGCGTGACATCCGCCAGGTGCTCGCCGACACCCAGGCCGCGGTGCCCAAGGGCTCCAACGTGCAGCTGCTCGGCCAGGTGCAGACCATGAACCGCGCGTTCTCGGGCCTGCTCTTCGGGCTGCTGGGCGCGGTCGTGCTGATCTACCTGCTGATCGTGGTGAACTTCCAGTCGTGGCTGGATCCGGCGGTGATCGTCTCGGCGCTGCCGGCCGCGCTGGCCGGCATCGTCTGGATGCTGTTCGCCACGGGCACGACACTGTCGGTGCCGGCGCTGACCGGCGCGATCATGTGCATGGGCGTGGCCACCGCCAACAGCGATCCTGGTGGTCAGCTTCGCGCGCGAGCGGCTGGAGGAACCCGGCGACGCGACCGCCGCGGCGCTGGAAGCCGGCTTCGCGCGCTTCCGCCCGGTGCTGATGACGGCGCTGGCGATGGTGATCGGCATGGTGCCGATGGCGCTCGGCCTGGGCGAGGGCGGCGAGCAGAACGCGCCGCTGGGCCGCGCGGTGATCGGCGGGCTGGTCTTCGCGACCTTCGCCACGCTGTTCTTCGTGCCGGTGGTGTTCAGCCTCGTGCATCGCCACCACCGTCGGTCCGTGACCGAGACCGGTGCTGCTTCTTCCGAATCGACTGACTTGACCGCCGGCGGCCGCGACGCGCTGCCCGGGGTCGGAGATCCTTCCCATGCGAACTGATGCTTCCACCGCCGCGGTGTCCGCCAAACCGCAGGCGCGTTTCGGCCGCACGGCCCTTGTCCTGGCGTTGATCGCCGCGGCGGTCGTGGCCGCGGGGCTGTGGTCGCGCAAGTCCAATGCCGAGCAGTTGCGAGCGTCCGCCGACGATCGCGGTCAGCCCAGCGTGGCGCTGATCGCGCCGCAGCCGCTGGGCGAGGCCGGGCTGGAGTTGCCCGCGCGCATCGAGGCCTGGTCGCGCGCACCGATCTACGCGCGGGTGAGCGGGTATCTGAAGCGCTGGAACGTGGACATCGGCGGCAAGGTCAAGGCCGGGCAGCAGCTCGCCGAGATCGAGACGCCCGACCTCGACCAGCAGCTGATGCAGGCGAAGGCTGAACTGGCCACGGCGCGCAGCAACGCGGCGCTGGCCGCGAGCACGGCCAAGCGCTGGCAGGGCCTGCTGGCCTCGGACTCGGTGTCGAAGCAGGAAGTGGATGAGCGCACCGGCGACATGACCGCCAAGCAGTCGCAAGTCGCGGCGCTGCAGGCCAACGTCGATCGCATCGAGGCGCTGAAGCGCTTCACGCAGCTGACGGCGCCGTTCGACGGCGTCGTGACTGCGCGCAACACCGATGTCGGCGCGCTGATCAACATCGGCGGCGCGCCGGGCAGCGAGCTGTTCGTCGTGTCGGACATGCGCAAACTGCGGGTCTACGTCAACGTGCCGCAACGCCAGGTCGCGCAGGTGCGCGCCGGCGACAAGGCGGTGCTGACGGTGCCGGAGCGGCCCGGGCAGCGCTTCGCCGCGACCGTGCAATCGACCTCGCAGGCGATCAACACGGCCAGCGGCGCGATGCTTGTGCAACTCGCGGTGGACAACGACAGGGATGAGCTGCTGCCGGGCGGATTCGCCACGGTGCGATTCCAGGGCTCGGGTGCGGACGCGAGCGGCACGAAGAACGCAAGCGCGGGCGTGTCGCTGCCGCCGGGCGCGGTGATCATCGGCAAGGACGGGGTGCAGGTCGCGACCGTCGACCCGGGCAACCGCGTGCGTTTGCGCAAGGTGACGATCGCGCGTGACATGGGCACCCGCATCGAGCTCGGCGCCGGGCTCACCGCCGCGGACCGTGTCATCGCCAATCCGCCGGACGGCATCGCCGAGGGCGACCTGGTGCGCGTGGCGCAACCGGCGGGCCAGCCGACGGCCTCGGCGGCCTCGGCCGCCACCAAGGGCCGGACATGAGCTCGGTCGTGAAGAGCGCGCTCGCCGTCTCGATGGCCATGGCGATCGCCGCGCTGGTCGCCGGCTGCGCGCAGCCGCCGCGCACGCAGCTGCCCGAGCTGCCGATGGCACCGGCCTTCAAGGAGGCGCGCGGGACGTGGGTCGAGGCGGGCAAGGCCGCGCCAGTCGTGTTCGACCACTGGTGGCAGGCGTACGGGGATCCGGAGCTCGACACGCTGCAGCAGCGGCTGATCGACAACAGCCCGGACCTGGCCTCGGCGCTGGCGCGTTATCAGCAGGCGAGGGCGGCGACCGACACGCTGCGCGCCGCGCAGTCGCCGACGGTGAACTCGTCGCTCAACGCACAGCGCGACCGGCAGTCGGAGAAGCGGCCGCTGCGGGTGCTGGGGCCGACCTCGCCCGATTGGTACAACAGCGCGACGCTGGGCCTGGACCTGAGCTACGAGGTCGACCTGTGGGGACGCGTGTCGCGGCAGGTGGCGGCGGGCGTGGCGTCGGAGCGGGCGGCCGCGGCGGACCTCGCGGCCGCGCGGCTCGCGCTGCAGGCGCAGCTTGCCGACGCGATGCTGCAGTTGCGCGGCCTGGATCGCGACAACGCGTTGCTCGCCGATGCGGAGGAGGCTTACACGCGGGCCTTCGACCTGATTTCTCGCCGACACCAGGCCGGCATCGCGTCGGGCCTGGACGAGGCGCGGGCCGAGGGGCAACTGGAGTCGGCGCGCTCGCAGCGGCGGCAGTCGCAGGCGCAGCGCGCCGTGCTGGAACACGCGATCGCGGCGCTGGTCGGGGCGAACGCGTCGACCTTCCGTATCGAGCCGATGGACACGGTGAGGCTCGCGATGCCGGTGGTGCCGCCGGGGCTGCCGTCGACGCTGCTGGAGCGCCGGCCGGACATTGCCGCGGCGCGTCAGCGCGTGGTGGCGGCGACGGCGACGCTGGGCGTCGCGCAGACGGCGTTCTTCCCGTCGGTGGTGCTGAGCGCGCAGGGTGGATTCCAGAGCAGCGACTTCGGGCGCTTCCTGGAGGCGCCCAACCTGTTCTGGGCGATCGGTCCGACGCTGGCGTTCAACCTGTTCGATGGGGGACGTCGCAAGGCCGAGGAAGCGCGCGCGACGGCGGCGCTGGACGAGTCGACGCAGCGTTATCGCGCGGCGGTGCTGGGCGCGTTCCAGCAGGTCGAGGATCAACTGGTGCTGCTGGACCGTTACGGCGAGGCGCTGGCGTCGGAGCGGAAGTCGGTGGACGCGGCGGAGCGATCGCTGTCGCTGGCGACGAACCGCTATCGCGCCGGCGCGGCGGCCTACCTGGAGGTCGTCACCTCGCAGACGGCAGGTCTGCAGGCGCGTCGCAGCGCGGTGGATCTGGAGACGCGCCAGCGGCGCGCGACGGTGGCGTTGGTCAAGGCGCTGGGTGGGGGCTGGGGCGAGAGCGGCGCTGCGCCGGCCGCGGACGCTCAGCGCTGAGACGCACGCGAGCGCGGGCGATGTCCTGCATCGCGATCAGCAACTGAGGAGGATCGTTGTCTTCGTGGACGAGCTCCAGATAGGTCGCGATGTCCGCCTCCGTGCTGAGGTAGTCGGTGATATCGAATTCCTGAAGTTCGGAGATCCTGATCTTTCGGGTCATGGGTCATTCCTCTAGACGGGCGGCGATCTGAATCGCTCGTTGGATGTCGGTCTTTTGCGTCGGCTTGCCGCCCCCGCCGAGCATGCAGATCAAGTGGCCGCCACGCTGCGCGAAGTACATGCGCCAGCCGGGGCCGAAGTGCTCGCGCATCTCGTGAACGCCGCTCCCGACGGACCGGACGTCACCGAGGTGGCCGCCTTGCGCCTTGCGCAGGCGTTTGGCCAAGCGAAGTCGGGTGACGGGGTCTGCGGACGCTCCGAAGCCAGCGTGAGAACTCGGGCAAGTGAAGAACGGTGTACGGCATGGGGAAAGTCTACCCATGCGCCGAGGCGATGCCATTCCCCCAGAGGTACGCGTACGGATCTCCCCCTTCATCCACCCGAAGGAGGGTTGGCGAAGCTTGGTAACGCGATCTCGGCAAATGTAAAACGCCTTTCCGAAAACTGACGAGGTCCGTTAGGCTGCGCCCCGTTGTCGACATGGCCGCGCCTGCGCGCTGGCGTGTCGACACATGGCCGCTGCCCAGGGCCACCGTTCCCGACGCGGATCCTGCTGATCCCTGTCGCGCGAGGCGGAGGACAGGGCGTGGCGAACCTGAAGCATTTTTTCAGTTCACCGATGGCCGGTGAGGGCGGAGCCATGCCCGTCGTGTCCGGCCGCATCAACGACTCTGGGAGACATTCGATGAAGACGATTCAAATCGACGAGTCCGCCGCGCTGATCGCGCCTCAACCGCCGCAAGCATCTGTCGCGCTGCGCGCTCCCCGGCCGCCCATGGCGCGCCAGACCTTCGCCGCGCTGGCCGTGGCTGTCGGCGCCGTGGCGCCGTTGGGCATGGCCCATGCGGCCGACTGGCCCTCGGGCTTCTCCAAGTGCGCCGACGAAGGCGAGAGCTGCAAGGTCGGCACCACGGCGCGCCAGGTGTCCTTCGGCGTGAAGGACAAGTGGGTCATCAAGACGTTGACGGGCACGATCGCCTGTTCGTCGGCGACCTTCGGCGGCGCGGATCCCAATCCGGGCAAGGCCGAGAAATGCGCGGTCGGTCCGGCCGGATCGCCTGCCCCGGCACCCGCGCCGACGCCGGCTCCCTCGCCGTCCCCGGCACCGTCGCCCGCGCCGTCACCGGCTCCGGCCGGTCACAGCGGCGGTTATGGCGGCCAGGTCACCGGCGGCGGATCGGCCGCGGCGGTGACTGTGTCGACGGCGGCACAGATGCAGGCCGCGATCGATGCCTACAGCGGCACCGGCGGCCTGGTGATCCGCTACGCCGGCACCTTCGATTTCGGCACGATCCCCGATCCCTGCACGCAGTGGAAGAAGGCCGCGGGCGCGGTGGTCGAGGTCAAGAACAAGAGCAACGTGACGATCGAGGGCGTGAACGGCTCAGCGGCCAACTTCGGGCTGGCGATCAAGGGCGGCGCGACCAACGTGATCATCCGCAACATGACGATCGGTCTGCTGCCCGGATCCATCGATGCCATCGGCATCGAGGGGCAGAGCGGCAAGTACCCGGGCTACATCTGGATCGACCACAACACGCTGTTCAGCTCGACGGCGGAATGCTCGGGCGCTGGCGACCTGGAGTTCGATGGCCTGATCGACAGCAAGGCGGGCGCGCATCACATCACCTACTCGTACAACTACCTGCACGATCACCACAAGGTGGGGCTGATCGGTTCGAGCGACAGCGATGCCAGCGACCGCTTCATCACCTTCCACCACAACGTGTACAGCAACGTGGGCTCGCGGCTGCCGCTGCAGCGCGGGGGTTACACGCACCTGTACAACAACCTGTACTCGGGCGTGCTGACGTCGGGCGCGAACATCCGGATGGGCGGGTACGCGCTGATCGAGGGCAACTACTTCGAGAACGCGCAGAACCCGGTGACGTCGCGGGACAGCTCGTCGATTGGTTATTGGGAGCTGAGGAACAACAACATCCGCACGCCGGCGGACTTCGCGACCTATGGGATCAAGTGGGTGGCGAGCGGATCCAGCCCGTCGCGCGATGCGAGCGATTGGGTGACGACGGCCAACTTCCCGGTGGGCATCCCGTATGCGTACACGGTGCACGCGCCGGCTTGCGTGAAGCAGAAGCTGCTTGGCGTGGCCGGGGCAGGGAAGAACTATGCGACGTTGAGCTGCAGTTGAGCGGCGAGTGAGCCGCGAGTGAGCGAGGGGCGTCGGTGAAAGCTGGCGCTCTTTGCAAGCTAGACGAAAGCAAGGAAGGCTCCCGAGGGAGCCTTCTGCGTTGGGTGACGTTGCTGCCTACAGCAGCTTCTCCAAGGGGAAGCCGATCTCGGCTTCCTGGTTCTTGTATTCCTTCTTCAGGAACTCGAAGAACTCGGTGAGGTAGACGTAATGCTCCTCGTGTTCGGAGCGGTCGCGAATGGTCTCGCTTCGAAGCAGCCCCTCCTGGTAGATCACAGCGTCGCGAACTGCGGAGATCAGCAGTGCGGCGTAGGGGTTGGGGATCGTAATCATGCGGCTTCCTTGATCGCATTGGCAGCCAGCTGGTTCAGCAGTCGCTTGAACTCTTCCAGCGGCATGTCGTGAGCGGGAGCGATCGTGTAATGGGTCGCTCCGAGCTTCACGTTGAAATTATCTTTGACGATCGCCAGTCCAGAAGGAATCACGGTGCCGGCCGAGATGCGGTAGTACGACCAGTCCTTTCCCTCGGGCACGCCGACTTTGTCGAAAGTGCTGATGCCTCGCGGTCGACGGGCAATGGAGACCCATTTGGTTCCGCCCTTGCTGACGATGTCGATGTCGGGTGGGCGAAGGCGACCCGCTGAGTAGACGATGACTTCCTCGATCAAGTCGAACAGGCCACCACCCTTCTTGGCGTTCAGTCCGCGCCAAAGGTTTACGGGCACCTTGCCATCGAAGTAGTTGTGATCCTCTCCCATGGAGAGAAGCACATCCTTGAGGGTGGTGACGCTCATGTATTGCTCCCGGTAATTCGGAGCCGGCAGTGTCGGAATGGCGAGCCACGACGCGGAAGTGACCTAAGTCCGTCGAGGGGGCATGCGTCACCGTTCGTTGCGGTTGACAGGCGAAGCCCAAACGGAAAACCCCGCAAGCCTTGCGACTTGCGGGGTTTCTTGTTTGGTGGCGCTTCAGGGATTCGAACCCCGGACCTGCGGATTATGATTCCGTCGCTCTAACCGGCTGAGCTAAAGCGCCTTGCGAAGAACGCGACTATAGCAAAGTTTTCGAAGACAATGCAAGTCCCCGCCGATCTCGGCGAAAAAAGTTCGGCGCGCGAGTCCCACTCGACCTCTTCATGTTCAGCTTCCTCAAGAAAAAACTCGGCTTCGGCTCCTCCGAACCCGCGCCCCCTCCGGCCCCCGAGACCGCCCCCGCCGTCGAGCCCGTCCAGGCTCCAGCTCCAGCGGCTCCGGCCCCTCACATCCCGAGCCCGGCCCCCGTCGCCGCGCCCGCGCCGGTCGCAGCGCCCATCCATGTGCCCGCGCCCCCTCCGGTCGCCGCGCCTGCTTCCGCACCCATCACGCCGCCCGCACCGATGCCGGTCGCCGCGGCGGCGCCGGTCGTCGCGCCTGTCCCTGCGCCAGTCCCAGCACCCGCACCCGCTCCGGTCGTTGCCGTCGCTCCCGCCCCCGAACCCGAGCCCGCGCCGCGCAAGAGCTGGATGGACAAGCTCCGCCAGGGCCTGCGCAAGACCGGCTCCAGCATCTCGCAGGTCTTCACCGGCACCCAGATCGACGACGCGCTCTATGAAGAGCTCGAGGCCGCGCTGCTGATGGCCGACGCCGGCGTGAAGGCCACCGAGTTCCTGCTCCAGGACCTCAAGCGCCGCGTCAAGGACGCCAAGGTCACCGATCCGCGCGCTGTCCGCCAACTGCTTGTGGACGCGCTCGCCGAGCTGCTGCAGCCGCTGCAGCGCCAGCTGGTGATCGGCGAGCAGTCGCCGATGGTCATGATGGTGGTCGGCGTGAACGGCGCCGGCAAGACCACCAGCATCGGCAAGCTGACCCGCCATCTGGCCGACGCCGAAGCCAATGTGCTGCTGGCCGCCGCCGACACCTTCCGCGCCGCCGCGCGCGAGCAGCTCGCCGTCTGGGCCGATCGCAACCGCGTGCAGATCGTCAGCCAGGAAGGCGGCGATCCGTCCGCCGTCACTTTCGATGCCGTCGTCGCCGGCAAGGCCCGCGGTTGCGATGTCGTCATCGCCGACACCGCCGGGCGCCTGCCCACGCAGCTCCACCTGATGGAGGAGCTCAAGAAGATCAAGCGCGTGATCGGCAAGGCGCAGGAGACCGCGCCGCATGAGGTGCTGCTCGTCGTCGACGGCAACACCGGCCAGAACGCGCTGATGCAGGTGAAGTCCTTCGATGACGCGCTCGGCCTCACCGGGCTGATCGTCACGAAGCTCGACGGCACCGCCAAGGGCGGCGTGCTCGCGGCCATCGCGCGCGAGCGCCCCATCCCCGTCTACTTCATCGGCGTGGGCGAGAAGCTCGAGGACTTGCAGACCTTCGACGCGCGCGAGTTCGCGCAGGCGCTGCTCGAGTGAGCCACGAGGTCCTCGGTCGCAAAACCGTCGAAGGGCGGTGGTGGTCGGGGACGGTGAGGTGTGAGGTTTCGGCGCTGGCCGCCGGGGCCTCATACCTCGGCGGCCAACGCGCCGAACGCTGAAGGCAACAAAAGAAAAGGGCTCCCGAGTGGAGCCCTTCGTCTTACATCGGGAAGCCGCCGCCGCCCCCGCCGCCCATCAGGTTCTTCAACCCGCCCATCTTCTTCATCATCTTCATCAGGCCGCCGCCCTTCATCTTCTTCATCATCCCCTGCATCTGGTCGAACTGATTCAGCAGGCGGTTGACCTCCTGGATCTGGACCCCGGCGCCGGTGGCGATGCGGCGCTTGCGGCTGGCCTTGGACTTGCCGTCCATCAGCAGCGAGGGCTGACGGCGTTCCTTCGCGGTCATCGCGTTGAGGATGCCTTCCATGCGCTTCATGTCGCGCTCGGCCTTGTCCATGTCCGCCGCGCCGGCCTTGGCCGTCATCTGCGTGGGCAGCTTGTCCATCAGGCCCGACAGCCCGCCCATCTTCTTCATCTGCGAGATCTGCGCGAGGAAGTCGTTCAGGTCGAAGCCGTCGCCGGACTTGAGCTTCTCGGCGAGCTTCTGCGCCGCCTCGACGTCCACGCCCTTCTGGACTTCCTCCACCAGCGCGACGATGTCGCCCATGCCCAGCACGCGGCCCGCGTGACGGTCCGCGTCGAAGACCTCCAGGCCGTCGATCTTCTCGGACACGCCCGCGAACTTGATCGGCGCGCCCGTGATCTGGCGCACCGAGAGCGCCGCGCCGCCGCGCGAGTCGCCGTCCAGCTTGGTCAGCACGATGCCGGTCAGCGGCAGCGCTTCCTTGAAGGCCTTGGCCGTGTTGATCGCGTCCTGGCCCTGCATCGCGTCGACGACGAACAGCGTCTCCACCGGCTTGAGCGTGGCGTGCAGGTCGCGGATCTCGGCCATCAGCGCCTCGTCGATCGCGAGCCGGCCGGCCGTGTCGACCAGCAGCACGTCGAAGAAGTGCCGCTTGGCGTGGTCCAGCGCCGCCAATGCGATGTCATGCGGCTTCTGGTCCGGCGCGGACGGGAACCACTCGGCGCCCGCCTGCTTCGTCACTGTCTTGAGCTGCTCGATGGCGGCCGGCCGGTACACGTCGGCGGACACCGTCAGCACCTTCTTCTTGCGCTTCTCGGTCAGGTGCTTGGCCAGCTTGGCCGTGGTCGTGGTCTTGCCGGCACCCTGCAGGCCGGCCATCAGGATGATGGCGGGCGGCTGCGCGGCGAGGTTGATGTCGGCGATGCCCTCACCCATCGTCGCGGCCAGTTCCTTGTGGACCACCGACACCAGCACCTGGCCGGGGTTCAGCGAGCCCACCACCTCCTGGCCCAGCGCCTTGTCCTTCACGCGGGCGATGAAGTCGCGCACCACGGGCAGCGCGACGTCGGCCTCCAGCAGCGCCATGCGCACCTCGCGCAGCATGTCCTGCACGTTGGACTCGGTGATGCGGGCCTGGCCGCGCATCGTCTTCACGAGCCGGCTCAGTCGATCGGTCAGGTTGGAAGCCATCGTATTGGCGCCCGCGGGGGCGGGCGCTCGTCATTACACTTTGCGGATGATTTTATCGTCCGCCTCCGCCGAGCCCAGCGGCCTGCTCCTGGCCGTCCTCAGCGCCGCCGGCGCGGTGGCCTATGCCGTCGCCGCCGCGCTCGCGCATCTGCGGCCCCGCACCTGGCGTTCGGTGCTCGTGCTGGCATGGCTGCTGCACCTGGCCGCGCTGATCGTGGACATCGGCGGCATCGGCGCCGCGCCGGTCAATGGCGGCCATGCCGCGCGCTTCGGATTCGCCCCCTCGCTGTCGATGACGATCTGGCTGGTGACCGGCGTCTACCTGGTCGAGAGCCGCTTCCTGCCGCTGCCCTCGGCGCAACGGCTGCTCAGCGTGCTGGGTCTGCTGGTGATGCTGGTGGCCTGGGTATTCCCGGGCGAATACCGGCCGCAGGCGGGGTCGCCGCTCGCGCCGCTGCACTGGGCGATGGGCCTGGCGTCGTACGGCCTGTGCGGCGTGGCGGTGATGCACGCGGTGATGCTCAATCGCGCGGAGCGCCAGATGCGCGCGCAGAAAGGGCAGGGCGCGCCGGCGCTCGGCACGCCGCTGCTGCGCCTGGAGCGCCTGACCTTCCAGTTCGTGACCGCCGGCGTGGTGGTGCTGTCGCTGGCGCTGCTGCTGGGCGTGGCCTTCACGCCGCAATGGCGCTGGGATCACAAGACGCTGTTCTCCGTGATGGGCTGGGTGGTGCTGACCGGCCTGCTGACCGGCCGGCACGTCTTCGGCTGGCGCGGCAAGCGCGCCACGCGCTGGTTGTATTTCGGCGCGGCGCTGCTGCTGCTGTCCTACGCCGGCTCGCGTTTCGTGCTCGAGGTCGTGCTGCAGCGGCCGCCCGTCTGAGATCGCCCGCATGAGATCCCCGTCCCCGAGCGCCGTCCCGAAGGCCCCGAACCACCTGACCTCTTCGCCCCTCGCATCGTGATCAAGCTCCTTTTCTGGATCGTCCTGTTGGCGGTGGTCGCCTTCATGTTCGGCTTCAAGCGTGGCCGGCCGGTCGAGCGCGAACGCGCCGCGGCCCCGCCGCCCGCGCCCCGGCCGCGCCGCCCGCGCGCGCGCTGGAGGACATGGTCAGCTGCGCCGAGTGCGGCACGCACCTGCCTGCCAGCGAGGCGCTGCCGGGCCGCGGCGGCCAGTTCTGCAGCGCGGCGCACCGCGGCGCGCACGAGGCGCGCCTCGCCACGGCTGAACGCGATCGGGGCGCGGGCTCGCCCGGCGGATGATCTCCGGATTCCGCATGACCAGCACCGGCACGCCCGGCGCCATCAGCGCCAGCACCATCCAGCGGCTGTATCGCGCGTTCATGGGCGCGCGCGCCGCGCTGGGCCTGGCGTTGCTGGCCACGCAGTCGCTGGCGGGGCTGATGGGCTCCCGGCCCACCGGCTGGGTGGCGCTGATCTCGCTGATCTACGGCGTGCAGACCGTGCTCGCCTGGCTGCTGCCGCGCTGGTTCGGCGGCGGCGAAGTGCCCGCGAAGGGCCGCACCGGCCTCACGCCGCGCCAGTTCCTGGTGAGCATCGGCGTGGACGTCGCCCTGTTCACGCTGCTCCAGGTGCGGGACCCCGGCGGGACCTACGGCGCGCTGTTCTTCATGCCCGCGCTGATGGCCGGCGCGCTGCTGCCGCGCCTGCGCGCGTTGGGCTGCGCGGCGGTGCCCAGCCTGGTGCTGCTCGCGATCTCGGGCTGGGCGGTGTTCTCCGAGCACGACGGCGCGCTGCGCATCAGCCAGGCCGGGTTGATCGGGTGCGGCCTGTTCGTGGTCACGCTGCTGGCCAATGAGATCGCCAGTCGTCTCGCTCGCGAGGAACGCGCCGCGCGCGGCAGCCTGGAGTACGCCCGCCAGCAGGCCGACCTGAACCGGCTGGTCATCGAGGAGATGGAGGAGGGCGTGGCCGTCGTCGACCGCCGCGGCCTCGTGCGCACGGCCAACCCGGCGGCGCGCGTGCTGCTGGCCGAGGGTGCCTCGCTGCGGCCGGGTTCGTTCCGGCTGGACGCGACGCCGGCCTGGAAGCCGCTGCTGCGCGCGATCGAGAAGGCCTTCGCCGGCGAGCACTGGCCCGAGGCCGGGCGCGACCTGGTGCTGGAGTTCGGTCGAGGCTCGCGGCGCTCGCTGCGCGTGCGCATGCGCTTCACGCTGCGGCCGCTGGACGGCGACGACCTGTGCGTGCTGTTCCTCGAGGACAACCGGCTGCTGGAGGCGCGCAACCGTCAGGAGAAGCTCGCGGCGATGGGGCGCGTGTCGGCCGGCATCGCGCACGAGATCCGCAACCCGCTCACCGCGATCGCGCAGGCCAACGCGCTGATGGCCGAGGACTTGGCCAGCGACCCGCGCATGGAGCCGCTCACCCGCATGGTGGCGTCCAACGTGGAGCGGCTCAAGCGCCTGGTCGACGACGTGATGGAGGTCGCGCCGGGCATCGCGCCGGTGGCGCTGACGCTGGCCGTCGCGCCGCTGGTGCGCGAGTACTGCGCCGACTGGGCCGCCACGCAGCGCCTGCCCGTCGACGAGACCGGCCCACTGCGCCTGGACATCGCGCAGGTCGCGCGCGACGGCTCGCTCGTGAGCTTCGAGCCCGAGCACCTGCGCCGCGTGCTGATCAACCTGCTGGACAACGGCTTGCGTCACGCGCGGCCCGGTCCCGGCTCGCTGCGCCTGCAGCTGGCCGACGAGGGCGAGTGGGTGCGGCTGTCTGTCTTCAGTCGCGCCGATGCCATCCCGCCGGAGGTAGAACGACACTTGTTCGAACCATTTTTCTCGACGCGCAGCCGGGGATCGGGCCTCGGCCTGTACATTTGCCGCGAGCTGTGCGAGCGCTACGGCGCGCGCATCGAGTACCACCGCGTGAGCGCGGCCACGGAGGAGGGGGCGGACGCGTCGGCCAACGAGTTCCGCGTGCTGCTGCCGCGCGCGGTGTCGCCAACGGCGGCGCTCGCCTCGATCCCGTCCGCGGGACCGGATTCCCATTTCCCCGATACCGAACTCCATGAGCGCTGATCCCCGCCTGCTGGTCGTCGACGATGAGCCCGACCTGCGCACCCTGTACGAGATGACGCTGCTGCGAGAGGGCTTCGCGCTGGACAGCGCCGGGACTGTCGAGGACGCGCTGGAGCTGCTGGGCTCGCGTCGCTACGACGCCGTCATCACCGACATGCGGCTGCCCGACGGGAGCGGCCTGGACATCCTGCGCTGGCTCGAGCAGCAGGGCCGCAGCGAGCGCGCGCTGGTCATCACCGCCTATGGCTCCGCGGAGAACGCCGTGGAGGCGCTCAAGGCCGGCGCCTACGACTACCTGACCAAGCCCGTGGACCTGCGTCAGTTCCGCATGGTCGTGGCCTCGGCGCTGGGCCGCGCGCCCAAGGCCGAGGGCACCGTGCCGCGGCCGTTCTCGTCGGCGCCGCCGGCATCCAACGCCACGTCCGGCACGGTCGCGCCGGCACCGGTGTCGCCCAATGCCTACGCGCCGACCACGCCTGGCGCGTTCGATCCGCTGGCCTCGCGCGCATCGGCCGAGACGGCGCCCGTGTCGCGCGCGGTCGCGGCGCCCCCCGGGCCGCCCGCGCATGAGCGCCGCAAGACGCCGCGCACCGCCGCGCCGCTGACCGGATCGACCTCGGCGCTGGACCGGCTGGTGGGCGACTCCGCGCCGATGCGCCAGGTGCGCGAGCTGATCGAGAAGGTCGCGCGCAGCATGGCGCCGGTGCTGCTCAACGGCGAGTCGGGCACCGGCAAGGAGCTGGTCGCGCGCGCGATCCACGATGTCAGCGCACGCCGTCCGCAACCCTTCATCGCGGTGAACTGCGGCGCGATCCCGGAACAGCTGCTCGAGGCCGAGTTCTTCGGTTACCGCAAGGGCGCCTTCACCGGCGCCAGCGAGGACCGCGAGGGCTTCTTCCAGGCCGCGCAGGGCGGCACGCTGTTCCTGGACGAGATCGGCGACCTGCCCATTGCGATGCAGTCCAAGCTGCTGCGCGCGCTGCAGGAGCGCTCGGTGCGGCCGGTGGGCGCGGTCGCGGAAATGCCGGTCAACGTGCGGCTGCTCAGCGCGACGCACAAGGACCTCGCGGCCGAGGTCAGCGCCGGGCGTTTCCGCCAGGACTTGTATTACCGGCTCAATGTGATCCAGATCCGCGTGCCGCCGCTGCGCGAGCGCATGGAGGACCTGCCCGCGATCAGCACCCGCATCCTGGAGCGGATCGCCGCGGACGCGGGCGTCGCGCCGGTGCCGGCGCTGACGGCGGCGGCCTTGGCCACGCTGTCGCGTTACAGCTTCCCGGGCAACGTGCGCGAGCTGGAGAACCTGCTGCACCGCGCGCTGGCCCTGTCCAGCAACGACGGCATCGACCTGGCCGACCTGGGCCTGCCCGACAGCGTGCTGGGCCTGGACGACGCACCGGCCGAGACGAACGACGCGGCCACGGAGCCGCTCGGCGCGGCGCTGCCCGCCGAGGCCCGTGGCGACGCGGCGCTGCCGCCGGACCTGGCGGTCTACCTGGACGAGGTCGAGAAGCAGATCCTGCTGCGGGCGCTGGAGCAGCACCGCAACAACCGCACCGCGGCGGGCGCGAGCCTGGGGCTGTCGCTACGCCAGATGCGCTATCGCATGGCCCGCCTGGCGATCTCCATCGGCGGCGACGAGGCCTGACCGGTCCTCGGCGCACCACCCGTTCGGGTGACGGCTGCGTTCGCCCACCAGCCCCGCTGCGCGCATTGCGACCCATGACCCCACCCCCGGTGGCGACTCCGGGAAGGTCCTAGGGCGGGGTTGTCCTAGGCGGCGGGGACAGTCGATCGGGCTGTCATCTTCCTGCCATCGCCGAGGGCTCAGCAGTCATCGGCCCCCGCGCGCGTTTCCGGCCTGCAAGCCGCGCCAATCCTCACCCTACGGACACGATGCGCGAATCCATCGGGGATGCGCGGGGTCAGGCCTTCCGGCTAGCCCAGCGCCTTCCCGACGTCAAGGGCAGTGACGCTACCGCTAGTTCCTTGAAGGTGCCCGCACCACTAGATATAGTGTTTTGCATGCTATCCTGCTGACCTTCGCAAACACGGCGATGAATGCTCCATCAGAAGTCTTGTCCGCGCTGCCGACCCTCCGGTCGGACGCCCGGAATCACCAAGCCCCGGCGCATCAGCAGCATCGCGAACACCACCTGACCCCCTGATCGTCTGGCCCTTCGGAATCACCGGGCCGGGCGAAGCTTTCTTTGATTTCCAGACACCAGAACAGACGAGGATCCCATGCAGACAGTCGCCGCCACACCGACCGCTGAAACGGGCCTGGCTCAGGCTCCGCGCGAGTCCGCCGCCGCTTCGGCCAGCTTCCCGCAGCACCAGATCATCCGCCGCAATGGCGCGGTGGTGCACTTCGAGCCGAGCAAGGTGGCCGTGGCGATGATGAAGGCCTTCCTCGCGGTGCACGGCACCAGCGGCGCGGCCTCCGCCAGCGTGCGCGAGACCGTCGACGCGCTGACCGACTCCGTGACCCGCGGCCTGCTGCGCTCGCGTCCGGCCGGCGGCACCTTCCACATCGAGGACGTGCAGGACCAGGTCGAGCTCGCGCTGATGCGCGGCGGCCACCACGACGTGGCGCGCGCCTACGTGCTGTACCGCGAGCGCCGCACGCAGGAGCGCGCGCGCCAGGGCGAGCAGCAGCAGGCGGCCGTGCTGGAATCCGGCATCTCGGTGACCGAGAACGGCGTGCGCGTGCCGCTGGACCTGAACAAGCTGGCCGCGCTGATCTCGTCGAGCTGCGAGAACCTGGGCGTGGACGTCAAGCCCGAGCCCATCCTGGCCGAGACCAAGCGCAACCTGTACGACGGCGTGCCGATCGACGAGGTCTACAAGGCCGCCATCCTGGCCGCGCGCACGCTGATCGAGAAGGACCCGGCCTACACCCACGTCACCGCCCGCCTGCTGCTGCACACGATCCGCAAGGAGATCCTGGGCGAGGAAGTACACGCAGGCCGAGATGGCCACCAAGTACGCCGACTACTTCCCGGGCTTCATCAAGAAGGGCGTGCAGGCCGAGCTGCTCGACGAGAAGCTGGCGCAGTACGACCTGGCCAAGCTGGGCGCCGCGCTGAAGGCCGAGCGCGACCTGCAGTTCGCCTACCTCGGCCTGCAGACCCTGTACGACCGCTACTTCCTGCACGTGGACGGCACCCGCATCGAAATGCCGCAGGCCTTCTTCATGCGCGTGGCCATGGGCCTGGCCCTCAACGAGATGGACCGCGAAGCCCGCGCCATCGAGTTCTACAAACTGCTGTCGTCCTTCGACTTCATGAGCTCCACGCCGACCCTGTTCAACTCCGGCACGCGCCGCTCGCAGCTGTCGAGCTGCTACCTGACCACCGTGGCCGACGACCTGGACGGCATCTACGAGGCGCCTCAAGGAAAACGCGCTGCTGTCGAAGTTCGCCGGCGGCCTGGGCAACGACTGGACCCCGGTGCGCGCGCTGGGCTCGCACATCAAGGGCACCAACGGCAAGTCGCAGGGCGTCGTGCCCTTCCTGAAGGTGGTCAACGACACGGCCGTCGCCGTGAACCAGGGCGGCAAGCGCAAGGGCGCGGTCTGCGCCTACCTGGAGACCTGGCACCTGGACATCGAGGAATTCCTCGAGCTGCGCAAGAACACCGGTGACGACCGTCGCCGCACCCACGACATGAACACGGCGAACTGGATTCCCGACCTGTTCATGAAGCGCGTCATCGAAGGCGGCGACTGGACCCTGTTCTCGCCCGTCCGACCTGCCCGGACCTGCACGACCTGTTCGGCAAGGCCTTCGAGGAGCGCCTACGAGGCCTACGAGGCCAAGGTCGACCGCGGCGAGCTCAAGCTGTACAAGCGCATCCCGGCCCGCGACCTGTGGCGCAAGATGCTGTCGATGCTGTTCGAGACCGGCCACCCGTGGATCACGTTCAAGGACCCCTGCAACCTGCGCTCGCCGCAGCAGCACGTCGGCGTGGTGCACTCGTCGAACCTGTGCACCGAGATCACGCTGAACACCAACGACGACGAGATCGCGGTCTGCAACCTGGGCTCGGTCAACCTGGTCGCAGCATCTGAAGGACGGCAAGCTCGACCACGACAAGCTGAAGAAGACCGTGACGACGGCGATGCGCATGCTCGACAACGTCATCGACATCAACTACTACGCGGTGCCGAAGGCGCGCAACTCCAACCTGCGGCACCGTCCGGTCGGCCTGGGCATCATGGGCTTCCAGGACGCGCTGTACCTGCTGCGCATGCCCTACGCCTCGGACGCGGCCGTCGCCTTCGCCGACCGCTCGATGGAAGCCGTCTGCTACTACGCCTACTGGGCCTCGACCGAGCTGGCCGACGAGCGCGGCCGCTACAGCAGCCTACCAGGGCTCGCTGTGGGACCGCAGGCATCCTGCCGATCGACTCGCTGAAGCTGCTGGCCGAGGCGCGCGGCGGCTACGTCGACGTGGACCGCTCGTCGACGCTGGACTGGGACGCGCTGCGCGCCAAGATCGCCCGTGACAAGGCATGCGCAACTCGAACTGCATGGCCATCGCGCCGACCGCGACCATCTCCAACATCATCGGCGTGTCCGCCGTCGATCGAGCCGACCTTCCAGAACCTGTACGTGAAGTCGAACCTGTCGGGCGAGTTCACCGTGGTCAACGAGTACCTGGTGCGCGACCTGAAGGACCGCGGCCTGTGGGACGAGGTGATGGTCAACGACCTGAAGTACTTCGACGGTTCGCTGCAGCCGATCGACCGCATCCCGCAGGACCTCAAGGACCTCTACGCCACCGCCTTCGAAGTCGAGACCCAGTGGCTGGTCGAAGCCGCCAGCGCGTCGCCAGAAGTGGATCGACCAGGCGCAGTCGCTGAACATCTACATGGCCGGCGCCTCGGGCAAGAAGCTGGACGAGACCTACAAGCATGGCCTGGCTGCGCGGCCTGAAGACCACCTACTACCTCCGCACGATGGGCGCCACGCACGCCGAGAAGTCCACCGTGCAGAACGCCGGTCAGCTCAACGCGGTGAGCAGCGGCGGTGGCGGTTTGAGCGCTGCGCCGGTCGCGGCGACGCCGATCGCGGCGGCGAGTGTTGCGTCGATGTCGACGTCGGTCGCGCCGGATCTCGGCGACGCGACGCCGGCCACCGACGTCACGTTCTGCGCCATCGACGACCCCGGTTGCGAGGCCTGCCAGTAATCGAAACAGGAGGTGTCCGCGCTCAATGCGCCGACACCTCCGACGCTCGCGATGCGAGTGTTCATCGATGTTTGCGTCGATCGGCGATTTTTCAGCCGGCCCATGCGAGCGATCGATGAACGCTTGAGACGACGTCTTCTTCCGCTCCCGCCGCGTGCCATCGAAGCACGCGATCGCGCGCTTCAAACGGCGCGCGACACACGGTCCCATGCGTCGAATGCGATGCGGACCAGCAACAGCGAAGCGGCGTCAAAGTCAAGAAGTCCTTTGTGTTTGAACACAACACTCCGATAATCCGCGACCATAGGAAGACCACCATGCTGGTTTGGGAAGAAGACCGTAAGCCTTCGAGCAACGCGCCGCAGTCGGGCGCATCGATCCACGCAGCGACGCACGCCGTCGCGCGTGATGCCGCCGCCTCCGCGGCTGGCTCGGTGTCCTCTCCTGCTGCCGTGAACTCGTCGATCGACAGCGCCGCCGAGCGCCGCGTGAACGTCGCCGACAAGCGCATCATCAACGGCCAGACCGACGTCAACCAGCTGGTGCCGTTCAAGTACAAGTGGGCGTGGGAGAAGTATCTGGCCGGCTGCGCGAACCACTGGATGCCGCAGGAAGTCAACATGTCCCGCGACATCGCGCTGTGGAAGGACCCGAACGGCCTGACCGAGGACGAGCGCCGCATCGTCAAGCGCAACCTCGGCTTCTTCGTGACCGCCGACTCGCTGGCCGCCAACAACATCGTGCTGGGCACCTACCGCCACATCACCGCCCCCGAGTGCCGCCAGTTCCTGCTGCGCCAGGCCTTCGAGGAAGCGATCCACACCCACGCCTACCAGTACATCGTCGAGTCGCTGGGCCTGGACGAGGGCGAGATC
Organism: Roseateles sp.; assembly: GCA_039594005.1. Lineage (GTDB taxonomy): Bacteria > Pseudomonadota > Gammaproteobacteria > Burkholderiales > Burkholderiaceae_C > Roseateles. The sequence goes on along the minus strand of JBCNOF010000017.1, from coordinate 58,783 downwards.
TTCAACGCGTACCACGAGGTCACAGTCGATCCGCGACAAGGACGAATTCCTGATCCCGTTCATCCACGCGATCACGGATCCCAACTTCGAGACCGGCACGCCGGAAGCCGACCAGACGCTGCTGAAGTCGCTGATCGTCTTCGCCTGCCTGATGGAAGGCCTGTTCTTCTACGTCGGCTTCACGCAGATCCTGGCGCTGGGCCGCCAGAACAAGATGACCGGCGCTGCCGAGCAGTACCAGTACATCCTGCGCGACGAGTCGATGCACTGCAACTTCGGCATCGACCTGATCAACCAGATCAAGCTCGAGAACCCGCATCTGTGGACGCCCGAGTTCCGCGCCGAGATCAAGGCGCTGTTCCAGCAGGCCGTCGAGCTGGAATACCGCTACGCCGAGGACACCATGCCGCGCGGCGTGCTGGGCCTGAACGCGGCGATGTTCAAGGGCTACCTGCGCTTCATCGCCAACCGCCGCTGCCACGCAGATCGGCCTCGAGGCGCTGTTCCCGAACGAGGAAAACCCGTTCCCGTGGATGAGCGAGATGATCGACCTGAAGAAGGAACGCAACTTCTTCGAGACGCGCGTGATCGAGTACCAGACGGGCGGCGCGCTGTCCTGGGACTGATGAAGTCCGAGGCGGAGCGACCCTCGAGCATTGTTTGTTGAAGAAGAGATCAAGCTTGGCGAATGCGCCGACCGACCGACATAGAAGCGGCGGAGACGCATCGCAACCCGATTCACCGCACCGCGGATCGCAACTCCCGCGAGTCGTGGGCGGTGGATACCTGCACCGGCATCAACCGGTTGATGACGGGCAGGGCTATTTCCACTTGATCAAGGAGAACTGAAATGGCAACTGCGAAGAAGGCCGCTCCGGCCAAGAAGGCGGCTCCGGCCAAGAAGGCCGCTGCGAAGAAGGCTCCGGCCGCGAAGAAGGCCGCTCCGGCCAAGAAGGCTCCGGCCGCCAAGAAGGCCGCTCCGGCCAAGAAGGCTGCTCCGGCGAAGAAGGTTGCTGCCAAGAAGGCCGCACCGGCGAAGAAGGCCGCTCCGGCCAAGAAGGCTGCTGCCGCGAAGAAGGCTGCTGCTCCGGCGAAGAAGGTTGCTGCCAAGAAGGCCGCACCGGCCAAGAAGGTCGCTGCCAAGAAGGCCGCTCCGGCCAAGAAGGCTGCTGCCCCCAAGAAGGCCGCCGTCGCCAAGAAGCCGCCCATCAAGTCCGCTGCCAAGGCTGCGAAGCCCGCCGCGAAGAAGGCTGCTGCCCCCAAGAAGGCCGCTGCTCCGAAGAAGGCTGCTCCCAAGGCCGCCGCGAAGCCCGCTGCGAAGCCGGCCGCCAAGAAGGCTGCTGCTCCGAAGAAGGCTGCCGCCAAGCCTGCCGCTGCGCCTGCTGCCAAGCCTGCCGCTGCGCCTGCTGCCAAGCCTGCCGCTGCTCCGGCGCCTGCCGCGAAGACCGCGCTGAGCCCGCAAGCCGCGTGGCCCTTCCCGACCGGCAACAAGCCCTGAGCTTGAACGATGACCGGGCCTTCGGGTCCGGTCCATCGATGCCCTCGAAACCCGGCGCAAGCCGGGTTTTTTCTTTGGTGCACCGCCAACGCGGGCAACGAGCACGGGCAACAGCAACGAAAAGGGCGCCCGCAGGCGCCCTTGAGCGTGACGTCGAGGCCGGTGTCGCGGCCCGGGCTCAGGGGTAGAAGAGCTCGACCGAGTAGCCGCTGATCTTCTGTGCGCCGCTGTCGAAGACGAGCTGCAGTTGCTGATCGGCGCCAGCGGCCAGCGCGCCGGGGCTGGCCTGCATCTCCGCGGGCGACAGCATGCGGCGCACGACCAGCGCGCCGCTCGCGTCCGTGAGGCTCAGATCCACCCACGGTTGCGCCACGTCCCAGCCGCTGCGGTTGCGCAGGCTGATGCTGAAGCGGTAATGGTTGGCCGCGCCGGCGGGATTGAGACTGCTGCTCTCGACGCTGAGCGCCTCGATGTGCTGCCAGGGCTTGAGCTCCTGACCCATGGCCTGGGCGACGGCGCTGAGCGCCGGCTTGGCGGCCGGGTATTGCGCGGCGATCGCCTCGCGCGCGTGCCACAGTACCTGACCCATCAGGCCCAGCGCGAGCACGGTCGTGGCGCTACCGAGCGCCAGGCGCACGATCGGCCGGTTCCAGCGTTGCTGGGACTCGGCCTGCCGCATGAAGCTCGGCAACTGGTCAGGCATCACACTGGGCGAGCCCGCCGCCGCGGCAGCGTCCACGCCGCCCGCCTCGGCCATCGCGGCACGCGCGGCCAACAACTCGGACTCGGCGGCCAGCACCGTCATCGTCGTCTCGGGACTCTCGGTCGCCGGGCGTTCCTTCTTCTTGCGCCGGAACGGGTTCCACGACCTGCGCGGCTTGGCTGCCTTCGCCGCGCGGCGAGCCTCGGCGATCGAGTCCTCGTCGGGCGCCATCATCGAGGACGTCGGCTCCAGCGCGGACTGGAAGGCGGCCTGGAACGACGGCTCCACCGGCTCATCGGCCGGATCGTTGCCGCGCAGTTGCGCCGCGGTGGCGGGGCTCAGCGCGAAGGTGACGTCGGGCCGCTCGTCGTCGTCGATCATCGGCGGCGGCAGCTCGTCCTCCTCGAAGCGCATGCCCTTGGGCTCGGGCAGATGCGCGCGCGGATCCTCGGCCGGTGGCGGCCCGTCGAGGAAGGGCTCGCGCCGCTCCTCGTACGGATGCTCGTCGAGCGCGGCGGGCGCCTGGAAGCGCGCGTCGATCACGTCGTCGATCTCCTCGTCGGAGACGCGACGAGGCGGCGCGAACGGGTTCAGCGATTCATCGTCGGCCGCGATCCAGCCGCTGTCGCGCGGTGCCTGGTGGTGATGCGGCGGCTCGGGCGCGCGGATCGGCGCCGGCGTGAACATGGCCGGCGAGCTCGCCGGGATGCTCGACGGTTGGGGCGCGGCCATCGGCACGGGGGGCGGCGGCATCGGCGCCGGCTGGCTCGGTTGGAAGTCCGACTGGTAGCGCTCGTAGGCCGGCGCGGGCGAGGCCTGCTGCGGCGGCGCGGCGACCGGCGTCGGCGCGGCGATCGGGGCCGGCGAAGGCTCCGGACGGCGCTCGAGGGGGGCTTCCGGCGTCGTGCTCATCGGCGGCCACGGCGGCGGGCTGTCGCGTTCCAGGTCGAAGAGCTGCTCGCGCGCATCGAAGACCTCGGCGCATCGGCCGCAGCGCACCCAGCCCTCGGAGACGCGCAGCTGGTCCTGCACCACCCGGAAGATGGTGCCGCAGGTCGTGCAGCGGGTCGCGAGATTCATGGGCGCGATGATGCCACGAAGCAGGGTCAGTCCTTGACGCGAACACCCCCAGGTTGACACTCGGTCACCACCGCCGCGCGGCCCGCGATGCGGCTGTTCATCGAGTCAGCCGGGCGTCGAGGTCCGGCACCGAGGTCCGGGGAAGGGGGGGCCGTCGTCCCGATCAGGCGGCGCGTTGCGCCGTCATGAGGATCCAGCCGTCCTCGCTGTCAGCGACCTCGAGCCGCACGTAGGGCGCGTAGGCGGCCTTGAGCTCGTCGGCCTGGCGCTCCAGGATGCCGGCCAGCACCAGGTGGGCGCCGGGGCGCAGGTGGTTGCACAGCAGCGGCGCCAGCAGCTTCAGCGGCGTGGCCAGGATGTTGGCCAGCACGACGGGGTACTCGCCCTGCGCGGCATCGGGCATCGCGGCGTTCAGCGTGACGCCGTTGTCCTTGGCGTTCTGCGTCGAGGCGATCAGCGCGGCCGGGTCGATGTCCACGGCGTCGATGGCCTTCGCGCCGAACAGGCCGGCGGCGATGGCGAGGATGCCCGAGCCGCAGCCGTAGTCCAGCGCGCGGTCCCAGCCGGCGGCTTCGGCGCCGTGGCGCGCGATCCAGCGCAGGCACATGCGCGTAGTCGGGTGCGTGCCGGTGCCGAAGGCCAGGCCCGGGTCCAGCCGCATGACCTGCCGGGCCTGCGCAGGCGCTTCATGCCAGGACGGGACGATCCAGAACTCGGGCGTGATCTCGACCGGCGCGAATTGCGATTGTGTCAGCCGCACCCAGTCCTGCTGCGCGACGGTCTGGATGGCCTGCACATGCACATCGGCGGCCCAGTCCTGGGCCAGGATCAGCGTGGCGGCCTCGGTGGCCTCGGCCTCCTCGGCGAACAGCGCCTTCACCACCGAGCGTTCCCAGCCCGAGCGCGGCGCGGGCATGCCGGGCTCGCCGAACAGCGCGCGTTCCGCAGGCGTGTCGGCATCGGCGTCCTCGACCGACACGGCCAGCGCGTCGACCTCCATCAGCGCGTCGCTGACGGTCTCGACATCGTCCTCGCGACAGATCAGCACGAGCTCGTGCAGCAGGGGATCGTTGGCGTGGTCTTCGCTCATGGCGGCTCCGGGACTTCGGTGGACTTCTGAAATGGAGAAGCCCTCAAGGCGGACCGGAGTCCGCGCTTGAGGGCCTGCGCATTGTCGCTCAGCGACGTGCGGGGAGCGGGCGGGGGCTCAACGCTTGTGCGCCGCCATCCACTGCTCGAGGTAGTGGATGTCGGTGCCGCCTTCGATGAACTTGGCGTCGGCCATCAGCTCGCGGTGCAGCGGGATGTTGGTCTGGATGCCCTCGACCACCATCTCCGACAGCGCGATGCGCATGCGGGCCAGGGCCTGCTCGCGGGTGGCGCCGTGGACGATGAGCTTGCCGATCATCGAGTCGTAGTTCGGCGGCACGAAGTAGCCGTTGTACGCATGCGAGTCCACGCGCACGCCGGGGCCGCCCGGCGGGTGCCACATCGTGATGCGGCCCGGCGACGGGCATGAACTTCAACGGGTCCTCGGCGTTGATGCGGCACTCGATCGCGTGGCCGCGGATCGTGATGTCGCGCTGGGTGAAGGGCAGCTTCTCGCCGGCGGCGATGCGGATCTGCATCTGCTTGACGATGTCGACGCCGGTGACCAGCTCGGTCACCGGGTGCTCCACCTGCACGCGGGTGTTCATCTCGATGAAGTAGAACTCGCCGTTCTCGTACAGGAACTCGAAGGTGCCCGCGCCGCGGTAGCCGATCTTCTTGCAGGCGTCGGCGCAGCGGTCGCCGATGCGCTCGATCAGGCGCCGGGGAATGCCGGGCGCCGGCGCTTCCTCGATCACCTTCTGGTGGCGGCGCTGCATGGAGCAGTCGCGCTCGCCCAGGTAGATGGCGTTGCCGTGGCCGTCGGCCAGCACCTGGATCTCCACGTGGCGCGGGTTCTCCAGGAACTTCTCCATGTAGACCTGCGGGTTGCCGAAGGCCGCGGCCGCTTCGGCCTTGGTCATCTGGACCGCGTTGACCAGGGCCGCCTCGGTGTGGACCACGCGCATGCCGCGACCGCCGCCGCCGCCGGCGGCCTTGATGATCACCGGGTAGCCGACCGCGCGGGCGATGCGCCAGGGCGATTTCCTTCGGATCGTCGGGCAGCGGGCCTTCGGAGCCCGGCACGCAGGGCACGCCGGCCGCTTGATCATGGCGTGCTTGGCCGACACCTTGTCGCCCATCAGGCGGATGGTCTCCGGGGTCGGGCCGATGAAGGTGAAGCCGGAGCGCTCGACGCGCTCGGCGAAGTCGGCGTTCTCGGACAGGAAGCCGTAGCCGGGGTGGATCGCCTCGGCGCCGGTGACTTCGGCCGCCGCGATGATGGCCGGGATCTTCAGGTAGCTCTGCGCGGACGGCGCCGGGCCGATGCAGACGGCCTCGTCGGCCAGCTTCACGTGCTTCGCGTCGCGGTCGGCCGCGGAGTACACGACGACCGTCTTGATGCCCAGCTCGCGGCACGCGCGCAGGATGCGCAAGGCGATCTCGCCGCGGTTGGCGATGAGGATCTTCTTGAACATCGCAGGATCCCCGCGGCTTAGTCGATGACGAACAGCGGCTGGTCGAATTCGACCGGCTGGCCGTTCTCGACCAGGATGGCTTCGCGATGGTGCCGGTCTTGTCGGCTTCGATCTGGTTCATCATCTTCATGGCTTCGATGATGCAGATGGTATCGCCTTCCTTGACCTGCTGGCCGACCTCGACGAACGGCTTGGCGTTCGGGCTGGACGCGCGGTAGAAGGTGCCGACCATCGGCGACTTGACGACGTGGCCGGTCAGCTTCGGCGCGGCCGGCGCGGGCGCGGCGGCGGGGGCCGGCGCGGCGGCGGCCGGAGCGGCCTGCGCCACCGGCTGAGCCACCATCTGCGGCGCGGCCTGCATCATCGGCATGGCGGCCACGACGGGCTGGCCATCGGACTTGACGATGCGCACCTTGCCATCGGCTTCGGTGATCTCAAGTTCAGAGATGTTCGACTCGGACACGAGGTCGATCAGGGTCTTGAGCTTGCGCAAATCCATAAGAACTCTCCAACGGGGATCGGTTGTGATCTTCGGTGATGTCTTCCGGTCCGCGACGGATGTCGACGGACCCCGGCGTCAGGCGGACGAGGCTGGCCGGCTCAACTGTTCGATCGCGAACTGCAGCGCCATCCGGTAGCCGGACGGTCCCAGTCCACAGATCACGCCTTGCGCGAGCGCCGAGACGTAGCTGTGGTGACGGAACGGCTCGCGTTGGTGGATGTTGGACAGGTGCACCTCGACAAACGGCAGCGCCACCGCCGCCAGCGCATCGCGGATCGCGACGCTGGTATGGGTGTAGGCCGCCGGATTGATGACGATGAAGCGTGTCCCATCCCGACCCGCCGCCTGAATGCGGTCCACCAGGCCACCTTCGTGGTTGCTCTGATAGCTCTCCAGAGCTACGCCGGCTTTCTGCGCGATCTCGCGAAGATCTGCATCGATCTGCGCCAAAGTGGTCGCGCCATACACCCCAGGCTCGCGGGTGCCGAGCAGATTGAGGTTGGGGCCGTGTAGTACCAGGACTTGCATTCAGCGACCGGTCCCGCCAATTAGAGCGAAGACACTAGAAGCGTAAAAGGCTGGACTTTACGCCTTTTGAATGGAGATCCCGTCAGCATCCCAAAAATAAAAGGCTTGACCGGCCTGTGACCCCCGGCTATGGCCGAGGCCCCTCGTCCCTAGGGGTTGACCCGCGCTCAGACCTTCGCGGAAGCGGCCATCGCGCGCAGCTCTTCCAGGTGGGTGGCGCCCAATTTGCGCCAGATCGGTTCACCTTGGACGCCGAACGCGACGGTAAATGGCAGGCCCCCCTTACTGTTGCCGAGCTGCTTCGAGAGGTCGGTGCCGGTCAGGCCGGCCAACGCCACCGGAAATTTCAGCGGGAGCTTCTCCAGGAAACCGCGCACCGGCGTCGGTGCGTCCACCGCCAGGCCCAGCACTTGCCAGCCCTTGGCGGCGAATTCGTCATGGAACTGGTTGATCTCCGGCAGCTCCTTCACGCAGGGCGCACACCAGGTGGCCCAGAAGTTCAGCAGCAGCGGTTTGCCGCGCAGATGGGCGGCGGGCTGGTAGGTCTGCTGGTCCAGCGTGTCGAAGCTGGCGTTCCAGAAGGCGGCGGCCTCCGGCGAGAGCGGACCGGTCGCGGCCGGCGCGACCCCGCGTTGCTCATGCTGCAGCGCGAGGTAGGCCCCGCCGCCAGCCGCCAGCACGCCGGCGGCGCCCAATCCGAGAACAGCGCGTCGTTGCATTCAATCGTCCTTCGAGTTCATCAGGGTCCGCAGCGCCGCGAGATCGCCCCGTTCGGTGCGGCCGCGGGCGTCGGGCTTGAGCGCGCCCCGCAGGTCGTCATGGTCCAGGATGGTCAGGGCGATCGCCACCCGCTCGCCGAGCGCGCGGCACGGGGCATCCAGCACCAGCTGATCCACCGTCTCGCCCTTGGCATTGCGAGACTGGCCGACGTCGTAATCGACGCCCTGGTTCAACAGCGCGATCTCCGCCGATTTGCTGTCATCGCAATACAACTGCAGATGGATGTGAGACATCCGTGTGGCCGTGCCGCGCCAGACCGCGCCGCTCAGGTGCGGGCGGAACTCGGCCAGCCGCTCCATCCAGACGGCGGCGAGTTCGCGCAAGGCCTGCAGCTCGGCGGGCTGGGTGTCGGCGCAGAAGATGTCCAGGTACTCGCGGACCTGGTCCTCGAGTTCGTCGTTGCTGGGCAGCGCGGTGCGGGGCGGCAGGCCCAGCACCTTGAGCGCGCGGGACTTGGCGGGGCCGTATTCCAGGCCTTCCTCCACCACCAGGCGGGCGGCGGCGGCGGCGATCTCGGTGGTCAGTTCGGGTGTCATCGCAGTCTCCCGGTCCGCGTCAGGCGGACGGGGAGGGGCTCAGGGTACCTCGACCGCGCCCATCCGCGCTTCGATGGTGCCAGCGCGGCCGCTCACATAGGGCGAACCTGGGCGTTTCTCGAACCGCTTGGGCGCTGGCAGCATTACCGCCAGCCGCGCCGCCTGGTTGGCGCCCAGCCGCGAGGCATCGACGCCGTAATAGTGACGCGCCGCGGCCTGCGCCCCGAACACGCCTTCGCCCCATTCGACGTTGTTCAGGTAGATCTCCAGGATGCGGCGCTTGCTGAGCATCGCCTCAAGCATCAGCGTCAGCACGAATTCCTGGCCCTTGCGCACCAGCGAGCGCTCCGAGTTCAGGAACAGGTTCTTGGCCAGTTGCTGGGAGATCGTGGAACCGCCGATGACCTTGGGGACCGGCGGCGGACGCGTCGAGTGGGTCTTGGCCAGGCGCGCGGCGCGTTTGTCCGCCTGCTCCTGCGCGCGCTGGTTCTTGTCCCAGGCCTTTTCCAGCGCGTCCCAGTCGACGCCGCCGTGCTCGGTGAAACCGGCATCCTCGCTGGCGATGACGGCGCGCTTGAGGTTTTTGTGGATCAGGTCGTCATCGACCCACTGCTGAGCCCAGAGGATGCGGTGCTTCTCGCGCAGCAGGCGCAGCGCCTCGGAACGCTGGAAGGTCGTGGACTGCGGCGACACCAACGCCATCAGCGCGATGCGGGCGGCGAAGAAGAGCTGCAGGCAGACGATGCCGACGAGCAGCATGCCGATGAAGCGCCAGAACTGTTTCATCTTCGCGGTGCCTCAGCCGGCGGCCGGCGGGGTGGCGGGCGGGGTGGACAGCTGGCGGCGCAGGTCCGACAGCACCGTCGCGCTGTCCGGACGCACGCCGCGCCAGACGAGGAAGGCCTCGGCGGCCTGCTCGACGAGCATGCCCAGCCCGTCGCGCATCGCGCCACCGGCCCCGGCCTGTGCTGCGGCCCAGTCCAGGAAGGGCGCCGCGGCGGCGCCGTACATCATGTCCACGGCCAGGCCGCCGGGGGCCAGCACCGGCGCGTCGGGATCGGGCAGGGGAAGGCCGGCGCCGCTGAGCGAGGCGCTCGTCCCGTTGATCAGCACGTCGTGCAGGCCGCCGGGCGCCGGTGCGTCCAGGCCGCCAGCGCTCAGGCGGACGCCGTGCTCGTCGGCGAACGCGCGGTGGCTGTCGATCAGCGCGAGCCCCTTGTCAGCGCTCCGGTTGACGACGCGGATCGTGGCCGGTCGACCGGCGATCAGGCTGCCCAGCACGCCGGCCGAGGCGCCGCCCGCGCCGATCAGCAGCACGCGCTGGCCGCGCAACGGGCGCGCGGCATTGCGCTCGATGTCGGCGACCAGGCCGGCGCCGTCGGTGTTGTCGCCCAGCCAGCCGCCGTCGGCGTTGGCGTCGAAGCGCAGCGTGTTGACCGCGCCGGCCAGTCGCGCGCGCGGCGTGTGGCGCGTTGCGAGCCGGAAGGCCTCGAACTTGAAGGGCACCGTGACATTGCAGCCACGGCCGCCAGCGGCGACGAAGCCGCGGATCGTCGCCTCGAAGGCGTCCAGCGGGCAGAGCAGCCGTTCATAGACCAGCGACTGGCCGGTCCCGCGGGCGAACCGGGCATGGATCTCCGGGGAGCGGCTGTGCGCGACGGGGTTACCGGCGACCGCGTAGCGGTCGAGGCCGGAGGACGGCGCGGAGGGGGGCGTCAGGGCGGTCATGGCAGCTCTCTCTATATAGGAAGAAGAAGCCAGTGGGCTCAGGACGGCTGACCGCTCAGCGTGGTCTCGAGGTTCTCGTCGCGCGTGAAGCGGAAGCGCGAGGTGATCACCAGCAGTTCCGCGCCCTGGCGCATCTGGCTGGTGAAGTTGCCGAAGGGCGCGCTCGCGCGGACGATCGCCACGGCTCGGCGATCCAGCACCGCGTTGCCCGAGCTCTGGACGATGTCGGTCTCGATCACCCGGCCGCGCGAGTCGACGTGGATGTTCATCGTCAGCTCGCCGTAGAGCTTGCGGCCCTGGTAGGTCGGGAAGTCGCGCGTGCCGCGGGTCTCGATGCGGCGGCGCAGCTGGTCGTAGTACTGGGCGTAGACGACCTCGCGCGTGGCCGGGCTCACGTAGCGCTTCTTCGGACGCGCGTTCTCGTCGTTGACCCGCTTCTCGATCTCCGCGAGCAGTTGCACCAGCTGACGGCGGCGCTCGGCCTGCTCGCGCGCCTCGGGCGTGCCCTTGTCGCGTTGCGGGTCCGGCGGCGGGAGCAGCGCCAGCTCGCGCCGCACCTGCGTCAGCAGTTGCTCCTGGGCCACCTGCAGCTGCTGGATCTGGCTGTGCTGGACCTCGGTGCTGTCGCCGGTCTCGATCTTGGGCGAGGGAGGCAGCGGCGAGGTGGCCCGGACGTCGGCGGCCATGTCACCGCCGCCGGCCAGGTTGGCCTGCGCCAGCGCCTGGGCTTTCACCGGGGCTTCCTGGCCGCGCGCGTTCACGAGGATCACCTCCAGCGGCGTGTCCTGGAACAGGCGATCGAACTGGTCGGGCGCGACGATCTTGAGCGTCCCCAGGCCCAGGTGCACCCCGACCGAGACGATCAGCGCGTACTGCAGGGGGCTGAGCTTGGGCATCTTGAAGCAGTGGATCAGGAAGCGCTCGGGGCGGGCGACGCGGCGCCGTCCGAGGCCTTGGGAGCATCGGCGCCATCGGCGCCTTCCTCGTTGACGTCGATCGCCAGCGTGAGCACGCCCGCCGGTTCCTCGTCGTCCTCGGACTCGGCGTCATCGGCCGGGGCGGCCTCGGCATCGAGGCGTTCGACGAGGCTGGCGTGCAGGTCCAGCGTCAGCTCGTCGATGCCGGTGATGCGCACCTTGACGTGGCTGTTGCGCGGCAGGCCTTCGCAGCCCAGCGCGCGGAACACCAGCGGCAGCGTGTCGGCGCGGACCAGGCCGTCCTTGAGGACGGCGGCGGTCAGCTCGGTGATGCCCTGCTGCTGCAGGTAGCGCAGCGTCCAGTAGCGCTCGATGCCGGACTGGAAGCCGTTGTAGGCGCTGTAGGCGGCATCGAAGCCAGAGATGATCGAGAACAGCGCCGCGTCCTTGGGCTTGAACGGCGCGGCCAGCGCGGCGGTCTTGCCGTGGCGGGCGCAGGCGATGATCTGCCACTGGTTGACCAGGTCCACGTAGCGGCGCAGCGGCGAGGTGGCCCAGGTGTACTGCGCCACGCCCATGCCGGCGTGCGGCGCGGGCTTGGTGCCCATGCGCACCTTCATGCCGGGCGCCAGGCTGGCCTGGCTGCGGTAGATGCCGGGCACACCGCACTCGGCGAGGATCGCGCCCCAGCTCGAGTTGGCCAGGATCATGGCCTCGGCAACGATCAGGTCCAGCGCCGCGCCGCGCTGGCGCACGGTGATGCTGACCTGCTCGGCGCCCATCGGTTCGTGCGCGCCGTCGTTGTCCAGGCGGAAGTTGTAGTCCGGTCGGTTGAAGGTCTCGGGCTTGCCGCGCACGACCTCGCGCTTGGCCTTGAGGTCCTTGGCCAGCCGGTAGGCGAAGGCCAGTTCCGGAGCGAAGTCGTAGTCCGCCGGCGCCGCGCCGCTCAGCGTGGCGTCGGTGATGACGTGGTCCAGCTTGTCATGGCGCAGGTTGGCGGCGATGGGCACGCGCTCCAGCTTCGTCTCGCGGGCGGTGATCTCCAGCGTCGCCTCGTCCATGGTCAGGTAGATGCTGACGGCGGGGCAGTCGCGTCCCTCGATCAGCGTGTAGGCCTGGACCACGTCGTCGGGCAGCATGGTCAGCTTCCAGCCCGGCATGTAGACGGTGGAGAAGCGGTCGCGCGCGACCTTGTCGACCGGCGAGTCCGGCTGGATCGCCAGGCCCGGCGCGGCGATGTGCACGCCGAAGATCACCTTGCCGGTGCCCAGGCCCTGCACGGACAACGCGTCGTCGATCTCGGTGGTCGCCGAATCGTCGATCGAGAAGGCGCGCACGGCGGCCAGCGGCAGCTCGTCCTTGATCTCGGGCGCGGACAGCGCCGGGAAGTTCGTGCCCTTGGGGAAGTGCTCGAAGAGGAAACGCTTCCAGTGGAACTGGTAGGGGCTGGCGATGGCGCCGGCGTCCTTGAGCAGGTCCAGCGGCGCCTTGTGGCTGCGCTTGGCGGCCTCGACGACGGCCTTGTACTCGGGGCCGTTCTTGTCGGGACGGAACAGGATCTTGTAGATCTGGTCGCCGATCGGCGCGGGGCAGCCGCCCTCGGCGAGTTCCGTGGCCCACTGCTCGATCTGCGCGGCGATCTGCTTCTTGCGCTCAATGCCCAGCAGCGCGGCCTTGACCACGTCGGCCGGTGCCTTCTTGAACAGACCCTTGCCCATGCGGCGGAAGTAATGCGGCGCCTCGAACAGCCGGAACAGCGCGCCGGCCTGCTGGCCGAGCGTCGCCTTGGCGTCGAAATAGTCGCGGGCGAGATCGGCGAAACCGAACTCGCCCTCGGGCGCGAACTCCCAGGCCAGGTCGAGGTCGATCTCCTGGGACAGGCGTTGACCGTCCGCGATCAGTTCGGCCGGGGACGGCTTGTCGAACTTGATCAGGACATGGGCGGTCTTCACTTTGACGCGCTTGCCCGACTCGAGCTCGATCTGCATCGAGGTATCGGCGTCGGACAGGATGCGGCCGGCGAGGAATTTTCCGGCGTCTTCGAACAGGGCAAACATAGCGGCGGGATTGTCGCTGATCGTGGAGGGGGTGCCGGGTGGGTGCGTGGGGGGTGCGTGTCAATTCGTTGTCAACACGCCGTCACGGCGTCTTCGCACACTCGCGCGTCACCCGCCGACCCGATGCCACCGCGTTTTCACACCCTCATCGCCGCGCAGTTCTGTTCCGCGCTGGCCGACAACGCGCTCCTGATCGTCGGCATCGCGCTGCTGCGGGAGATGGGCCTGCCGCTGTGGTGGGCGCCGCTGCTCAAGCTGTGCTTCACCGTGGCCTACGTCGCGCTGGCGCCGGTGGTGGGGCTGATCGCCGATGCCTGGCCCAAGGTGGCGCTGATGAGCGGCATGAACGCGCTCAAGGCGGCGGGGGTCGGCGCGATGGCGCTGGGACTGGATCCGCTGATCGCCTTCGGCATCGTGGGCACCGCGGCGGCCTGCTACGCGCCGGCCAAGTACGGCCTGATCACCGAGATCGTGCCGCCAACCAAGCTGGTCGCGGCGAATGGCTGGATCGAGGTGTCGGTGGTGTGTTCGGTGCTGCTGGGCACGCTGGTGGGTGGGCTGCTCGTGAGTCCGTGGTGGACGCAAGCGCTCGCCGGGCTGGGACTGGCCCAGCCGCTGAAGGCGTCGCTGGTGGCGTTGCTGGGCCTGTACGGCGTGGCGGCGATGCTGCAGTTGCGCGTGCCGGAGAGCGGCATCGTCTATCCGCGGCCGCCGAACCGGCTGCTCGACATCGTGCGGGATTTCCGCGTCTCCAATCGCGCGCTGTGGCGTGACCGGCTGGGTGGGCGGCTGTCCTTGTCGATGACGACGCTGTTCTGGGGCGCGGGCGCGACGCTGCAGCTCGCGGTGCTGCAGTGGGCGCAGGACGTGCTGGGCCTGCGGCTGAACCAGGGCGCCTATCTGCAGGCGACGGTGGCCATCGGCGTGGTGGCCGGCGCGGCGCTGGCCGGGCGCTGGATCGCGTTGCATCACAGCGTGCGGGTCATGCCGCTGGGCGTGATGCTGGGCGCGCTGATGCTGGCCACCCCCTGGGTGACCTCTCTGGGTTGGGCGCTGCCGGCGATGGTGCTGGTGGGCGGGGTGGGCGGCGCGATGGTCGTGCCGATGAACGCGTTGCTGCAGCACCGCGGCGTGCAGATCCTGAGCGCGGGCCGCTCGATCGCGGTCCAGGGATTCAACGAGAACCTGAGCATCCTGGTGATGCTCGGCGCCTACACCCTGCTGCAGGCGCTGGGCGTGCCGCTCGTGTGGCTGATGAGCGGGCTGGGCGCGTTCGTGATGCTCAGCGTGCTGGTGTTGATGGCGCGACGCTCACAGCGCGCGCGCGTGGATGCCCGAGAGCTGCGATCCCGCGCGTAGCGCGACGGAGGTGCCGTCGATGGCCGACGCGTAGACCTGCTCGATGCCTTGCACGATGCCGTCCCAGTCCAGCGACTCGGCGCTGTCGCGGGCACGCTCGCGCATGCCGGCCAGGCGCGGCAGGTCGTCCAGCAGCGCGATCGTGCGCGCCTGGAAGCTCGCCGGGTCGTTGAACGGCGCGAGTCCGCCATTGACGCCGTCGCGCACCAGCAGCGCCGCGGCCGCGTATTGATACGCCATCACCGGCAGCCCGCTGGCGAGCGCCTCGGGTGTGACGTTGCCGTAGGTCTCGGTGATGCTGGGGAAGACGAACAGATCGCCGCTGGCATAGCAGGCCGCGAGATCCTGACCGTGGCGCATGCCGGCGAACACGACATTGGCCGACGGCGGCAGCTGCTGCTCGAGCTCCGCCCGAGCGGGACCGTCGCCCACGAGCACGAGCCGGGCGCGCGGGTGGCGCTGGCGCAACGCGGGCCACAGGTCCGCGAGCAGCTGGAGGTTCTTCTCCGCGGCGAGCCGCCCGACATGGATCAGCACGGGATCGCCGGGCGCGGCGCCCCAGCTGTCGCGCAGGGCCTCGCTGCGGCGGGCCGGCTGGAAGAGCTGGGTGTCCACGCCGCGCGCGATCACGTTGACATGGCGGAATCCCTGCGCCATCAGCTCGCCGGCCAGCGCCGCGTTGGGCACCATCGTGGCGTGGCAGCGGTTGTGGAACTTGCGCAGGTAGGCCAGCAGCGGCCGGCGCAACCAGCCGATGCCGTAATGCTGGGCATAGGCGTGGAAATTGGTGCGGAACTCCGACACCACCGGCAGCTTGAGCTGGCGCGCGGCCTGCAGCGCGGACCAGCCCATCGGGCCCTCGGTGGCGATGTGCACGACGTCGGGGCGCTTGCTGGCCCAGAGATTGACCAGCGTGCGCTTGGACACGACGCCCATGCGCAGGTGCGGATACCGCGGCACAGGCAGGCCGCGCATCAGGACTTCATCGACCGGAGGCTCGGCCTCCGGGGGCGTTCCCGCCGGCGCCTGGCGCGGGCGCAGCAGCTGCACCGCGTGGTCGCGCGCCTGCAGGCCCTGCACGACGCAGGCGATGCTGCGCGCCACGCCGTTGACCTCGGGGGGATAGGTCTCGGTGACCACGGCCACGCGGAAATGCCGCTGGCGCGTGGGCAGCTCGTCGACTTCGAGTTCGATCGGCGGGGTCGTCATGGCGCGGATGATGGTCGGCCAACGCAACAGTTCTGTGACGGTGCGGACCGTCACGCGCCTGAAACAGCGGCTGATCACAGTCGCCACGTGCCTGTCATCGCGCCATCACCGGACCATCACGGCGTTGCCATCGAAGGCGGTCACGCTTCCCGCTCATCTCCAAGGACGAGGCCCGCATGAAGGACTTTCTGGCACTTCTGAACGAACAGCGCTGGGACGACCACCGCTATTACCACCACTGCCGCATCAACCAGTCGCTGCACCTGCTGAGCGCGTGCTGTTTCGTGGTGGCCTACGGCCTGCTGCTGGTCGATCCGGCCTGGGCCGCGCTGCTGGCCTGGGGCGTGTCGATGACCAGCCGCCAGGCGGGGCACTTCTTCTTCGAGCCCAAGGGCTACGACCACGTGAACCAGGCGACCCACGAGGACAAGGAAGAGATCAAGATCGGCTACAACCTGCGCCGCAAGATCGTGCTGATGGGGCTGTGGGCTGCGTCGCCGATCGCGCTGTGGCTGCAGCCCGGGCTGTTCGGCGTGTTCGATCCGGCCACGAGCTTCATGGCCTACCTGCATCAGCTGGGTCTGATGTGGTTCTGGCTGGGCGCGGCGGGGCTGGTGTTCCGCGTGCTGCAGCTGTGGGTGATCAAGGACCTGCGCACTGGCGTGGCCTGGGCGACGAAGATCATCACCGACCCCTTCCACGACATCCAGCTGTACCACCGCGCGCCGTTGCAACTGTTGCGCGGAGAGCGCCTGGATCCGGCGCTGTGGCCGCGCGGCGATGGGCACAATGCCGCCAGCGGCGAGCAGACGGCCTGATCCCAGGGGGCGGATGCGGCCGCCCAGCCGATGGAGTACCGCATGTCCGTTCCCGAACGGCGCCTTCGGGCGTCGACGTCCCGGCCGAGTGTCGTGGCGAGATTCACCGCGAGCCTGACGATGCTCGGCGTGTTGGTGCTGAGCGGTTGCGCGAGCACCATGCCCAACACGGGCAACCAGCGCGTCACCGGCGGCCCGATCGTGTTCACGCAGGTGGGGCACGGCGCGCCGACGGTGGTGCTGCAGTCGGGCCTGGGCGACGGGCGCGATCCCTGGTCGCCGGTGCTGCAGGCGCTGCGCAATGACTACAGCGTGTTCGCCTATGACCGGCCCGGTTATGGCGACAGCACGGCCACGCCGCCCACGCCGCGCAACCCCTGCGGCATCGCCACCGAGCTGCACGGTCTGCTGCAGAGCGCCGGCATCAAGCCGCCGTACGTGCTGGTGGGGCACTCGATCGGCGGGCTCTATCAATACGCGTTCTCGCGGCTGTATCCGGACGAGGTCGCGGGCATCGTGCTCGTCGACGCGACGCATCCGCTGCATCTGAGAAAGATGCAGGTCGAGGTGCCGGTGATGGCCAACATGCTGGACAGCATGAGCCGGCGGGTGTTCCGCGGCATGATGCAGGCGGAGTTCATGCAGCAGCAGGACTGCATCGACACCTTGTGGCAGAAGCCCCGGCCCGATGTGCCGGTGCGGGTGCTGACACGCACGGTGTACTCGCCGATGGAGATGGCCAGCGGATTCGAGACCATGGTGCATGGGCTGGAGCCGAACTGGCTGCCCCTGGTGGGTGGGAAGTCGCTGCAGCCGGTGGAAGGCGCGGGGCACTACATCCAGCGCGACCAGCCGAAGGTGGTGGTCGAGGCGATCGAGGCGGTGGTCAGGGAGGCGCGGGAACGGGCTCGTCCTTCCCCGGAAACAGCCCTCGTATCACCCCCAGGAACGCCGCCAGCACGCTGACGGTCACCCCGGTCGTCACGGCGATGAGGACTTGGTCGGACCAGAGCTCGATGCCGGTGAGGGCCTTGGTGCCGCCTTGGATCGCGAGAAGCAGCGCCCACAGGACCAGGCAACCTGCGGCCAGTCCATACGCCTTGGCAGCGTAGGTCTGTCGAAGGTGCCGGTTGGCTCGGCTGGTTGCGAGCAACTCCCGACGGCCCTCGAGATCCACGTCGGGTGCGTCACCGCTTGGACTGGTGCCAAAAGTGGTGAGTCCTTTCATTCAAAGTCTCCAACCTGGATGGTTGGGTCGTCGAAAATCGACTGGTTCAGGATCGGCGTTCCGTCCGCGCCGCCTTGCGACCAAGCGGACCCCGGCAGGTGCGTCATCTCTGACAACGCTTCTTCCGACTTCTTTCCATGCATGTGGATGAGCGTGTCGATCAGGTCCCAGGACGACCGATCCCGGCTGGGGAGATAGGGCTCATTCCAGCGCTCCGGGTCGTCATGAGCGGTGAGCGTCGTGATGAACTGGCCGACGGCCCCTCCACCGTACAGCTTGAGCTGAAAGTCGATCGAAGGGAGTACAGGTCCATTCTTGCCTCGCAGGAACGTGTCCTGGAACATCGGAATGCCCTTCGCCTTGAGGCGCCAGGCCTGTGAGAAGAACATGAGTTTCTGAAGCTTCATGGAGCTCAGGTCTCGCAACCGGCCTTCAATGGCGCGCTTGATGAAGGCGTTGGCAATGCAATACGCGGAATACATGCGACATCTCCTCACGGCACACACGACATCGCATGCCAAGGCGGAGCAGTCTAGGAATCGCGACGCGCGAAGAACAGCGGGGCGCTTCGACATTCATCAATGAACATCGAGGCGCCCCGCCTTCGGGGGAGATCGTCAGCTTCGGATCAGCTCTCGAAACGCGCGTGTCAGCCGCGCAGGCCCAGCGTCTCCATCAGCATCCGGCGCTTGATGGCCTTGTTGCTCGGCAATGCCGGGCTGCTCCACCAACCGCCATCGCGCATCGCGCGCGCGGCGGCGAGCACGCGGCGCTGCACCTCGTCGAAGTCCGCGTCGCTGAAGTCCAGGCTGAAGATCAGCCGCCCCGTGCCGACCCAGCTCAGCGCCAGGCCCTGCTCGCGCAGGAAGTACTGCAGCATCCAGTTGTAGCGCGAGGGCTCCGTGTAGTAGAGCGTCCAGACCGAGGACATGTTGGCCGCGCGCAGCGGCAGCTGCTCCACCTCCAGCGCCGCGTTCAGACGAGAGCGCCTCGCGTCCTGCTGCTCGTCCTGCCCGTCGAGCTGGCGCAGGCGCTCGGGATCCTCGAGCGCGTCCAGGAACACCGACATCGCGCCCATCACATGCGGATGCGTATTGAAGGTGCCGCGCGCGAAGCAGATGTCGGCCGGGCGCTCCTCGCGGTAGCGCTTCATCCACGCCGCGCGACCGCAAACCACGCCCACCGGCAGTCCCCCGCCCAGGGTCTTGCCGTAGGTGACGAGGTCCGCCTGCACGCCGAAGTAGGCCTGCGCGCCGCCCGCGCCCAGCCGGAAGCCCATGAAGACCTCGTCGAAGATCAGCGCGATGCCGCGCTCGGTGCAGACCTGGCGCAGCTCGCGCAGCCAGGCGGCGTAGGCCTCGCGGTCGTAGGACGCGCGCCGGGAGCTGTCCACCAGCGAGCCGTCGCCCGGCGCGGGCTTGTTGGGATGCAGCGCCTGCAGCGGATTCACGAGCACGCAGGCGATGTCTCGCCGCGTGCGCAGCACCTGCAGGCTGCGCGCATGCATGTCGCGCAGTGTGTAGGTGCGCTCGGCGGGCAGCGGATTGCCCGGACCGGGCTGCGCCTCGTCCCACCACCCGTGGTAAGCGCCGCAGAAGCGCACCAGGTGCGTCTTGCCCGTGTGGTATCGCGCCAGGCGCACCGCCTGCATCACCGCCTCGGTGCCCGACATGTGGAAGGACAGCTGGTCCATGCGCGCGTGGGCCAGGATGCGCCGCACGTTGGCCTCGACGAGCGGGTGGTAGACGCCCAGCACCGGCCCGAGCGCCTCCACGCGGCGCGCGCCCTCGGCGATGCAGCGCTGATAGAAGGCGTAGCCGAACAGGTTGACGCCGTAGCTGCCCGCCAGGTCGATGAAGCGCTCGCCGTCGAGGTCGGTCAGCCAGTGGCCGTCGCTGGCCACCATCACCGGACCCAGCGGCAGCTCGCGCTGCACGACGGGGCTGAAGGACGGCGGCACGCGGTAGCTGCTGGTGAACTGCAGGTCGGGCAGGGACGGCTTCATCGACTGCGTCGCCGCGATGCTGCGGGCATGTCGTGTGCGAAGCGTGCGTGACAGCGCGGCGAAGCTGGCCCGGCGCCGGGCGATGATCTCGCCGCTGGCATCGTCGGCGTTGAAGAAGCGCGTGTCGTCGAAGCGCCGCGACGGCATGAGCCGCGCCAGCCGCACGGCCATGCGCGAATGCCCCGCCAGCGACGGATGCTTGGCGCGCGACAACTGCAGCCGCCGCCAGCCCGTGGGCGCGAAGTACAGCGCGGCCAGTGCCGCGGCGGCCGCCACGACGGGCAGGACCTCGAAGGTGAGGAGGGTGTTCATCATGGGCGTGGACATCGTCGACATGGTCATGGACCTCCGGAGCCTCGTTCTGCTGTCACACAGCATTGGCAAATTACGGAGATATGTATCCGACGGAATTGACATGTCCATGAAATCGGCGCGCTGGATCGATCGGCTGACCCAGCAGGAAGACCTCAACTTCCTGCTGACCAACCGGGTGCCGCGGCTGGCGGCGACGCGTTTCATGGGCTGGTACAGCCGCATCGAGCGCCCGTGGCTGACGCGCTTCAGCGTGGCGGTGTGGCGCGTGTTCACCGACCTCGACCTGAGCGAGGCCGAGGCGCCGCCCCAGGGTTACCGCTCGCTGCGCGACGTCTTCACGCGGCGGCTCAGGCCGGGGCGCCGACCGATCGACCCGACGCCCGCGACGATCGTCAGCCCCTGCGACGCGATCGTCGGCGCCTTCGGTCCGGTGACGCGCGGCATGGCGCTGCAGGCCAAGGGCATGGACTACCGCATCGCCGATCTCTTCGGCGACGCCACGCGCGCCGCGCCCTACCTGAACGGCAGCTACGTCACGCTGCGGCTGACCTCGGCGATGTACCACCGCTTCCACGCGCCGGCCGACCTCACGCTGCGGCGGGTGACGCACCTGGCGGGCGACACCTGGAACGTCAACCCGATCGCGCTCAAACGGGTGGAGCGACTGTTCTGCCGCAACGTGCGCGCTGCGCTCGAATGCACGCTGCCCGATGGCACGCCGATCGCGCTGGTGCCGGTGGCGGCGATCCTCGTGGCGAGCCTGCGCCTGCACGCGCTGGATCTGACGTTGCGGCCGGACCATCCGGGGCCGCATCGATTCGATGTCGAGCACGCGCATGCGCGCGGCGAGGAGATGGGCTGGTTCGAGCAGGGCTCGACGATCATCGTGTTCCTGCCGCCGGGCGTCGCGCTGGTCGATGGGCTGGAGGTCGGGCAGCGTGTGCGCATGGGCGAGGCCCTGGCGCGTCTACCATCGGCCGATGATGAATGACACGGCAGGGCTGGGCCTCGCGGCCCCGTACGGGGGCGATGAGCACGGCCTGATCTGCGGCTTCTGGATCCATCCGGAGCGCGAGACCGAGGCATTGCCCACGCTGGCGCTGGCGCAGGCGCGGCTGGCGCAGCCGGACGGCGGTTTCCTGTGGCTGCACCTGAGCTTGTCGCACGCGGGCGCGCTGCCCTGGCTGCGGCGCAATGCCGCGCTGGCCGAGAGCTTCGACGAGGCGCAGCAGCAGGGGTCGCGCTCGTCGCGCATCGAGCGTGTCGGGGACCACCTCTTCGCGCTGCTCAACGACGTGACCTTCGATTTCGCCTTCGACGTGGGCGATGTGTCCTCGTTGTGGATGCAGGTCAGCGAGCACCTGGTGCTGAGCGTGCGGCGCGCGCCGCTGCGCTCGGTGGACCGGCTGCGCATGGCGATCAAGCGCGGCGACCGGCCGCGATCCAGCGTCGCCCTGCTGGACCACCTGCTGCGCGATCAGGCCGACGAGCTCCAGCGCATCGTGCGTCAGGCCACCGAGCGCGTGGACGACATCGAGGATGCGCTGCTCGCCGGACGGCATGCCGGGCATGAATCGGAGGTCGCCGCGTTGCGCCGGCTGATGGTGCGGCTGCAGCGGTTGCTCGCGCCGGAGCCGAGCGCGCTGCTGCGCATGCTGTCGAATCCGCCGGACTGGGTCGCGGTCGAGGACCGCCAGCGGCTGCAGCAGGCGAGCGAGGAGTTCGCGTTGGTGCTGCGTGACATCCAGGCGCTGCAGGAGCGCATCCGCGCGGTGCAGGACGAGACCTCGGCGCGGGTGGCGCAGGAGAACAACCAGACCCTGTACGTGCTGACGATGGTCACCGTGCTGGCGCTGCCGATCAACCTGATCAGCGGCCTGTTCGGGATGAACGTCGGCGGCTTGCCGCTGCTGGAGCACAAGCACGGCTTCTGGGTCGTGGTCGGGCTGATCGTCGTGTTGACGGGGCTGGTGACGCTGTTGCTGCTGAAGGCGACCGGCCGGCGCAAGTAGCGCTCAGAGCGCGAGGAACGCGGTGAGCTCGTCCAGGTAGTCGTCGAAGTCCGCGAGGCCGTGGTCGCTGCCCTCGAGCAGGTGGATGCGGCAGGCCGCGTAGCGGGCGTGCATCTCGCGCCAGTCCAGCACCTCGTCACCCTTGGCGATGACCGCCATCATCCGGTCCGGATGCGCGAGCGGTCCCGCGTTCAGATCCTTGAGCTCATCCACGAACTCCGGCCGGAAGTAGAAATGCTCCTCCGGGTTCTGCCAGCAGGTCTGCTCGCCGATGTACTTGGCGAGATCCCGCGCCGGGTCCACCGCCGGGTTCAGGAGCACGGTCCGCGCGCCGGTGCGTTGCGCGACCCAGGTCGCGTAGAACCCGCCCAGCGAGCTCCCCATCACCGCCATCGTCTCGCGCGGCCAGTCGCGGATCAGCGCCTCGACCTGCGCCATCGCCTCGCGCGGCGACGGCGGCAACTGCGGGCTGGCGAAGACCAGGTCGGGGCGATGCTCGTTCACCCAGCGCGCCATGCGCAGCGCCTTGGCCGAGCGCGGCGACGAGCGGAAGCCGTGCAGGTAGAGCAGGTGGGTGCGGCGCGCCGGCGCGGGGCCCGAGGCGGCGGGGGCGGTTGTCATCATGTCCGGGCAGTGTAGGGGTCTGCCCGACCCCGGCCCGCAGGGTCACTTCCGGCACGGGTGCGCGTGTGGGCGATCATCGCCACGCGCGCGCTTCCCCAGGGCGGCGCGCTCGTTAGTGCGCATTGACGCGAGGGCTCCGGCCCCGCACATTGCCCGCTTCGCAAGGGCGAAGGTGGAAGAGGACCACAGGCGCCCTTCTTTCTCAACAGGGCCGGCCGGAGGACCCCGGACGACCCGCAGATACGACAGATCCATGATCCACAAGGACACGATCCAGCTGACGGCCATCGCGGCCGCCGCCCTGCTGCTCACCGCATGCGCGGGCCCCGGCCCGGTCACCCCTTCCGGCGCCGCCGCGCCGACCGCCCAGGCCGCGCCGGCGCCTGCCAACGCCGCGTCGGGCGCGCCGGGCCAGCCTGGCGCCACGTCGCCGATGACGGCGCCGCGCCCCGCCGTGGATCCGACCGCGCCCAAGCCCTTCGCCGAGGTCAGCCGCGACACCAAGCGCGATGACGGCCTGTTCCCGCTGCTGCGCAAGGACGAGAAGGTCTGGATCGAGATCCCGCGCGCGATGCTGAACAAGCCCTTCCTGTTCACCATCAACATCTCCAGCTCCATCGGCGAGCGCGGCTTCTACGCCAGCCAGATGGGCCCGGAGATCATGGCCGAGTGGCGCCGCATCGGGAACACCATCCAGCTGGTCGCGCTGAACACCGAGTTCCGCGCCGAAGGCGGCGGCAAGCGCGCCGGCGAGGAAGCCTTCTCGCCCAGCCTGATCGCGGCCGGCCCGGTGGCCAGCGCCGATCACCCCGAGCGCAAGTCCTTCCTGGTCGACGCCGGCCTGCTGCTGAGCGACATCCCCGGCATGTCCACGCGCCTGGAGATGGCCTATCGGCTGCCCTACAACGTCGACCGCGGCAACTCGTACTTCGAGCTCACCCGCGCCGACGCGCAGCTGACCACGCTGAACGCCAAGGTCCATTACTTCACGCCGCGCATCCCCGCGCCGCCGCTGGTGGCGCCGCCGGTGCCGGTGCCCTCGCCGCCGCAGGCCACGCCCGATCCGCGCTCGATGTTCATGGGCTTCGTCTACAACTTCCGCGCGCTGCCGGAAGAGAAGATGTCGCCGCGTCGCGCCGACGGCCGGCTGGGTCACTTCACCGAGACCTTCACCGACCTGAGCGACGACGTGAAGGCCAATCCGCGCGTGCACTACATCAACCGCTGGCGTCTGGAGAAGAAGGACCCGTCGGCGGCGATGTCCGAGCCGGTGCAGCCGATCACGTACTGGATGGACAAGAACATCCCGCCGAAGTACCGCCCCGCGGTCGAGGCCGGCATCCTGGAATGGAACAAGGCCTTCGAGAAGATCGGCTTCAAGAACGCGGTCGTCGCCAAGCAGCAGCCCGACGACGCGGACTGGGACAACATGGACGCGTCGCACGCGTCGATCCGCTGGTTCGTCGGATCCGACGTGGGCTTCGCCATCGGCCCCAGCCACGTCGATCCGCGCACCGGCGAGATCCTGGACGCCGACATCGGCATGAGCGACGTGTTCGCCCGCGGCGGCCGCTCGTTCATCGCGGAAGACGCGCCGCGCGGCATGGCCGGCGGTTCCGTGTCCACGCTGGCCGAGGAAGCGCAGGCCCTGGCCGCGCTGAACAAGGGCTGGCGCGAGGGTCGCAACGCCACCTACTGCACCTACGCCCACGACGCCGGCACCGAGATGGACTTCGCGATGGACGTGCTCGAGGCGCGTGGCGACATCGCGCCGGACAGCCCCGAAGCCGATGCCTTCATCCAGGCGCGGATCAAGGACGTGATCATGCACGAGGTGGGTCACACGCTGGGCCTGAAGCACAACTTCAAGGCGTCCACGCAAGTGACCCAGGCACAGTTGAAGGACAAGGCCTGGACCGATGAGCACGGGCTGTCGGCCTCGGTCATGGACTACAACGCGTACAACATCCCGCTGCAGGGCGAGGCGCCGACCACGTACAACAACACGACGCTGGGCGCCTACGACTACTGGGCGATCGAGTACGCCTACAAGCAGATCCCCAAGGAGCAGGAAGAGGCGGAACTCAAGCGCGTCGCCGCGCAGAACACGCTGCCGGGCCACGCCTACGCGGACGACACGGACGCGGGCGGCTTCGGTCCGTTCGACGGCATGGATCCGACGATCAACCGCTTCGACCTCGGCGACGACCCGATGGCGTACTTCCGCAAGCGCCTGAAGCTGACGCAGGAACTGTGGACGCGCGTGCAGAACCGCGCGCCGGAGTCGACCGATGATCCGCTGCGCCAGCGCCGTCAGTTGGCCAACGGTTTCAGCCAGCTGGCGCGCGCGTCGGACCTGGTGGGCAAGTACGTCGGGGGCATGTACACGCACCGTGACGTGCCGGGCTCGTCGGTGGCGGCGATGAAGCCGGTGGATCCGGCCAAGCAGCGCGAGGCGCTGCGTTTCCTGGCCACGGGCATCTTCAGCGCGGACAGCTTCCGCTTCAAGCCGGAGTTCATGACGACGATCACGACGGACTACGTCGAGTTCAACCGCGCGGGCTTCGTGAACATTCCGGCGGCGGTGGCGCGGGTGCAGCTGGGCGCGCTGGATCGCCTGCTGCAGGCGCAGACGGCGATCCGCCTGATGGAGCTGCCGAACTACGTGCCGGCGTCCCAGCGCAAGGGCCTGATCACGATCGGCGAGGTGTATGGCACGCTGCAGAACTCGATCTGGAGCGAGCTCAAGTCGGGCGCCGAGATCGACCCGCTGCGCCGCAATCTGCAGCGCGAGTACCTGCGCCGGCTGCAGGCGAACCTGACGCGCGGCGGTGCGGCGTCGGGCCAGTTCGCCGATGCCTACGCGGTGCTGCGCCTGCACGCGGTGCAGCTGCAAAGTGAGCTGCGCGCGGCGCAGGGCAAGGGCTCGATGGAGACGCGCGCCCACCTGGCCGAGAGCCTGGACATGCTGAGCAGCGTGCTGAAGGCGACGATGACGCGCACGTGATCGACGGGCGCGGCCTCAAGCCGCGCTCCAAGGTGAAGGCCGGCGCAAGCCGGCCTTTTTCATTGGCGAGTCCTGTCGCCCGTTGACACCGCGGATCGCGGGATCCGCCGGACGCTCAGCAATGCCCGCCCGCTCTGGCCCTCAGCCGACGCCAGCCGCTGCGCATGAGCCAGGTGCCCAGCCCGGCGAGCAGCGCCACGATCACCAGCGCGCCTGTCGCGCCGTTGGGCGCGACCGCGCCGTCAGTCACACCGATCAGCGGCTTGAGCGCGTTCACGCCCGCCACCACCGCCGCGATCCACAGCACCGCACCGCCCAGGAACTGCCCGAGGGCGACCAGCTTGTTCATTCCATCACTCCGTCCACGTCGGACACGACCAAGGCGCTCAGCCTAACGGCCTGACCGGCGAGCGTCTTCAAAGCCCTTCGCCCAGGAACGGCATCACCGCCTCGAGCAAGGCCTGCGGCGCTTCCTCCGGGATGTAGTGCCCGCAGGGCAGGGGCTGGCCGTCCACATCGGACGCCACCCGGCGCCACTCGGCCAGCGGATCGAAACACCGCGCGACCACGCCCTGCGCGCCCCAGTACACGCGCAGCGGCATGCCCAGCTTCACGCCCGCGTCACGATCCGCGCGGTCGTGCGCGAGATCGATGCCCGCCGCGGCGCGGTAGTCCTCGCACATGCCGTGGGCCGCGCCGGGCAGGGCCAGCGCGCGCTGGTACTCCGAGAACGCGCGCGGATCGAAGGCCGACATGCCCGCGTGCCGACGCCCCATCACGTCCAGCGCGTAGGCCGCCGGATCCGCCTCGATGAGCCGCTCCGGCATCGGCGCCGGCTGGATCAGGAAGAACCAGTGCCAGTACGCACGCGCGAAGGTCTCGGTCGTCTGCTCGTACATCGCCAGCGTCGGCGCGATGTCCAGCAGCGCGATGCGCTCGACCCGTTTCGGATGGTCCGCCGCCATGCGATGCGCGACCCGCGCGCCGCGGTCATGCGCCAGCACGCGGTACCGCGCATGCCCCAGCGCCGCCATCACCGCCACCAGGTCCAGCGCCATGCGGCGCTTGCTGTAGTTGCCGTGGTCCGCGTCGCCCGCGGGCTTGCCGGAATCCCCGTACCCGCGCAGGTCCGGCATCACCACGGTGAAGCGCGCCGCCAACCGGGGCAGCACCCGATGCCAGATGGCCAGCGTCTGCGGATGGCCGTGGATCAGCAGCAGCGGCGGACCCTCGCCGCACACCCTTGCGTGGATGCGCACGCCGGGTTCGACCTCCACGAACAGGCGTCGCGTCGTCGACGGGAACAGGGCATCGGCCGGATGGGGCTCGGTGACGAATGCGGCGGTGGCGGCGGTGGCGTTCATTCGCCGATGCTAGGCGCGTCGTCCTCGCGCGCGCTGTCGGGCACGAGACACTGCGCCCGCGAATGGCGCTCCCAGGCGGCCAGTGCCACCAGCACCGCGCAGGCGAAGGCGCTCGTGGCGACCGGCGTCCAGTCATGGACGAAAGGCCCCGCCGCCGCGAGCACCCCCACCGCCACGCCGTGCGACCACGGCCAGCGTCCCACCACCGCGCGCTTGAACAGGCCCACGCCGATCGCGTACAGGCCCACGCCGCCCAGCAGGCACAGCGCGGTCTTGAGGTCGGTGTGGCCGTCGGGATGGGCGAGCACGAACTCGTCCGCCGCCGCGTTGACGATGATCCCGGCCACGATCGGCAGATGCAGGTAGGTGTAGGCCAGCCGTGCCAGCCGACCCGGATCGTCGCTGTGGGCGATGCGCCCGGACGCGAACTCGTTGGTCGTGTCGAAGTAGAGCCACCACAGCGCCAGCGACCCCGCGAAGGACACCAGGAAGGCGAGCAGGCTCATCGACGTCAGCGGCTCGGCGGCGAAGGTCGCGCCGGTCACCAGCAGCGACTCGCCCAGCGCGATGATCACGAACAGCGCGCAGCGCTCGGCCAGATGGCCGCCGGAAATCGTCCAGTCCGAGGTCGTCGAGCGGCCCAGCCCCGGCACGAAGAAGCCGGCCGAGGGGCCGACCACCTCAATGGCCAGCGCGACCACCCACAGCGGCACGCGCAGATCGGGCCGCAGCCCACCGGCGATCCACAACACGGCGGAGACGGCCAGCCACACGCCGATGCGCTGGAAATTTCGCATCAGGATCTCATCGCCGCCGCGCGCCGCCCAGAGGAAGAACAGCGTGCGGCCGACCTGGATGGACGAGAACGACAGCGCGAACATCAGCGCGCGTTCCCCGAAGGCCTGCGGCAGCGACACCGACATCAGCAGCCCGCCCAGCATCATCGCGAACAGGCAGATCCGCACCGGCAGCCGTTCGGGGTCCAGCCAGTTCGTGACCCAGGACGTGAAGATCCAGACCCACCACACGGCCAGCATCAGGAAACCGGTCTGCAGCGCGCCGCGCAGCGTCACCCCGTCATGGGCGAAATGCCCGATCAGCGTGTGCGACAGCTGCGTGACGGCGAAGACGAAGACGAGGTCGAAGAAGAGCTCGACGAAGCTGACCTTGGCGTGGCCATGCGGATCGGGTGTGCGCAGCAGGGGGATCGGAGACATCCCCGGACTGTCGCACGGGCGGGGGTCCCCGGCCCCGGGGCCGATGCCAGCTTGACGGACATCGCACGGCGGCACCCATAATCGCCCGCACTGCTCCTCGACCGTTCGACCCGACCCACGTCGCATGCGTTCCTCCGCCGAGCCGATCCACCGCACCACCCTCGGTCGCGGCGTGGGCCTGCTGATGGTGGCGCTGTTCGCGATGGCCGTGATCGTGGCGTTGCTCGCCTGGCGCGCCCGGGACACGCTCGAGGACTTGCGCCGCGCCGACAGCATCAACAGCGTGCTGCCCGCGATGACGCTGCTGATGGAGGACCTGCTCAACGCCGAGACCGGCCAGCGCGGCTACCTGCTGACGCAGCGCACCAGCTACCTGCAGCCTTACCGCGACGCCGTGCGTCGCATCGATCAGCGCGTCGAGGAGCTCAGCGCGCGCGACACCGACCCCACGCACGCGCCCAAGCTGGCACGCGTGCGGGAGCTCGTGCAGCTCAAGCTGAGCGAGATGAACCAGACCGTGCGGCTCAACGATTCGGGCCGGCACGACGAGGCGCTGGAACTGGTGCTCGGCGACCAGGGCATGCGCCACATGGACGAGCTGCGCGACGTGCTGGGCGAGCTGATCTCCTCGCTGCGCGCGGAGCGCTCGGCGATCAGCGAGCGGCTGTCGCGTGACGCGGGGCACACCGAGCTGCTCCTGCTCGCCGGGCTGGCGATGCTGGGCCTGTTCACGGTGCTGGCCACGACGCAGGTGGTGCTGCGCTCGCGCGACCTGATGCGGACGCAGCGCCGGCTGCGCGGCATCGCCGACAACGTGCCCGCGCTGATCAGCCATCACGACGGCCGCGGCCTGCTGCGCTTCGCCAACGCGGAGGTCGGGCGCGTCTTGCACACCGATCCGGCCTCGCTGGTGGGGCGCTCGCTGGAGGATCTGCGCGGCGCGGAGAACGCCGCGCAGATCCATCCCTTCGTCCAGCGCGTGCTGCAGGGCGAGTCCGTGGCCTTCGACGCCGATCAGGTCGTGGACGGCGAGACGCTGCACTTCCACCAGCGACTCGTGCCGGAGATGGCCGACGGGCGGGTCGAGGGCTTCTATGCCTGCTCGATGGACATCACCGAGCGCAAGCGCGCCGAGGCGCTGGTTGCCGCGAGCGAGCGCCGCATGAAGGCCATCACCGACAACCTGCCGGTGTTCATCACCTACATCGATGCCGAGCGCAAGCTGCGCTACACCAACGAGACACTGCGCACCTGGTACGGGCTGGACCCGCAGGCGGTGATCGGGCTGCACATCGACGATGTCTTCGGCCAGGCCGGTGTCAGCCAGCGCAGCGCGCAGCTCGCGCTGGCGCTCAGCGGGGAACGCGTCGAGTTCGAGCTCACCACGTCGATGCTGGGCAAGCAGCGGCACCTGCGCGCGATCTACGTGCCCGATGTCGGCGCGGACGCTCGCGTGCAAGGTGTCTTCACGCTCTCCATCGATATCACCGTCATGAAGCAGGCCGAGGCTCAGCTGGCGCGGCTGGCCAGCTCCGACGCGTTGACCGGCCTGCCCAACCGGCGCGAGTTCGACCAGGCGCTGGGCGGGGCGCTCGCGCGCCAGCGCCGCCATGCGCGCGAGGGACGCGGGATGGCGCTGCTGTTCCTGGACATCGACCGCTTCAAGGCGATCAACGACACGCACGGTCACGGCGTCGGCGACACGGTGCTGCGCGAGTTCGCGACCGTGCTGCGTCGCACCGTCCGCGGCAGCGACCATGTCGCGCGGATCGCGGGCGACGAGTTCGTCGCGGTGCTCGAGGGACTGAACCGGCCCGACGAGGCCGAGCAGGTCGCGCAGAAGATCGTCGAGGCGGTGCGTGCGATGCGGCCGGCCGGGTTGGCGATCTCCACCAGCATCGGCGTGACGACGGTGGCCGACGGCGAGGTCCCCGCGATGGACCTGATCGCGCTGGCCGACCGCGCGCTGTACCAGGCCAAGCACCAGGGCCGCGACGGTTGGGCTGCGATCGCCTGGCCCGGGCCGGATCTGCGGCGATGATGGCCGGATGACGATCTCCCGATTCCTCACGGGCGTCCTCCTTGCCGCTGTGCTGGGCCCGGGGCTGTCCGCCATCTCCGCCGTGAAGGCTCAGACGCCGACGCCAGCGTCGGCCTCTCAGGTGTCTGTGCTGCGCCCGCTCGCCAACGACACTGCCGAGCGCATCCAGGCCTGCACGCTGTGCCATGGCCCGCAGGGGCGCGCGACGCCGCAGGGCTACTTCCCGCGGCTGGCGGGCAAGCCCGCCGGGTATCTCTTCAACCAGCTGCAGGGCTTTCGCGATGGGCGCCGTCATCACGCCTTGATGGCCGGGCTGCTGCGCAACATGGACGACGCCTACCTGCGTGAGATCGCCGCGTACTTCGCTGCGCTCGAGCTGCCGTACCCGGCGCCCGTGCCCGCGAATCTGAGCGCCGAGCAGCAGGCACGCGCGCTGCGCCTGGTCACGCAGGGCGACCCTGCGCGGCAGGTGCCGGCTTGCACGGCCTGCCACGGGCCGTCGATGGCCGGTCGCGCGCCGGCGATCCCCGGCCTGCTGGGGCTGCCGCGCGACTACCTGATCGGCCAGCTCGGCGCCTGGCGCAACGGCCTGCGCCGCGCGCATCAGCCCGACTGCATGGCCGAGGTGGCGAAGGCGATCTCCACCGAGGACATCGCGCTCGTGGCGACCTGGTTGTCCGCGCAGACGCCCGGCGCGCATCCGGAGCCGCCGTCCGCCGCGCCTTTGCCGGTGGTCTGCGGAGGGCTGGCGCCATGAGCGGCGGGCCGACGATGGCGGATGCGGATCGGGCGTCGACCTCCGCCAGCGACGCGGCGGGTCCGATGCGACGTTTCGTGCGCGGCTTGATCGGCATCGCGGTCGCGGTGCCGCTGATGGCCGTGCTGCTGCTGGCGCTTGCCTGGGGACGGGAGGTCTGGCTGGCCGGTCGTCCGGCGCAACCGGGGTCGGAGGGCACCAGCCCGGCGTTGATCGCGCGTGGCGCGTACCTCGCGCGCGTCGCCAACTGCGCCGGCTGCCATTCGCCGCGTGGCGGACCGCCGTTGGCCGGTGGGTTGCCCATCGGCACGCCGTTCGGCACGGTGTTCACCAGCAATCTGACGCCCGATGCCCAGACCGGCCTCGGTCGTTGGACCGCCGACGACTTCTGGCGCGCGATGCATCACGGGCGCAGCCGCGACGGGCGTCTGCTGTATCCCGCGTTCCCGTACACGAGCTACACCGCGATGACGCGCGAGGACGCCGATGCGATCTTCGCGTGGCTGCGCCAGCAGCCGGCGGTCAAGCAGACACCGCCGGCGCATCAGCTCGGCTGGCCGTATCGCTGGCAGTCGGCGCTGGCCGTGTGGCGGTTGATGTACTTCAGCCCCGGCGATGCGCTGTCGCACGAGGACGAGGGCGCTGCGGGCGCCGCTGCGGCGGGGCAGCCGGGGCAGGCGCTGGTCGCGCGCGGACGCTACCTGGTGCAGGCGGTCGGGCATTGCGCCGAGTGCCACGCGCCGCGCAATCGGCTGGGCGCCTTGCGCGACGCGGCCGGGCTGCGCGGCGGCTGGGTCGGCGTGCAGGGCTGGATCGCGCCGTCGCTCGCGGATCCCATGGCCGCGGGCGTGCAGGACTGGTCCGAGGACGAGGTGCGCGAGTGGCTGCGCGCGGGTTGGTCGCCGCGCGCCGCCGCGCTCGGGCCGATGGCGGATGTCGTCGCGGAGAGCCTGCAGCACCTGAGCGACGACGATGCCCGCGCGATGGCCGTGTATCTGCGGGCGCTGCCGCGCGAGGGGACGTCTCGGGGCGCGTTCTCGCCCGCGCCGCCGGCGCAGCTGGAGTTGGGGCGACAGGTCTATGCGAAGCACTGCGTCGATTGCCACGGGGAGCAGGGGCAGGGGCGTCGGATCGAGGGCCAGCCGGCGTATCCGCCGCTGGCCGGCAACCGAGCGGTGACCCTGGACGCGCCGCAGAACGTCTTGCAGATGCTGGCTGACGGCGGGTATGCGCCGACCACGGGCGCGCATCCGCGTCCCTACGGCATGCCGCCGATGCGTCAGGTGCTCAGCCCGGAGGAATTGGCGGCGGTCGCCACGGTGATCCGGCAGAGCTGGGGCAATCAGGCGTCGACCGTCACGACGCAGGAGGCACTGCGGTTGAAGTGAACTCCATCCCCTCTCCTGCGGAGCGGGAGAGGGGGTCGAAAGTGGGGGTTGAAATCGGGAGATTCGGCCGGGGGGCGCTTGGCGGGCGCGGCATATGGGGACGGCGCCCCCGCGATTTCAAGATCTTGAAGCGCGGCTCGGCGCGCCTAGTTGGGGAGTCATGGCGGACACACCCGCCGCGACTCATCCGCAGGAAGCCAAGGAGCCCCGCATGTACCGTCACCTGTTTGCCCGTGAGCTGTTCAACGACCTCGACCGCTTCCAGCGCGAGATGAGCAGCCTCCTCGACACCCCCGTCGCCCGCGGCGCCTCGCGTGGCGGTTATCCGGCGCTCAACGTCGGCCTGTCGCCGGAAGCCGTGGAGGTCTACGCCTTCGCCCCCGGCCTGGACCCGGCCACCATCGGCGTCGACCTGGACCGCGGCGTGCTGAGCCTGTCCGGCGAGCGCGTCTCGCAGGACGCCGCCAAGCCCGCCGCCGCAGCGGACGACTCCGCCACCGCCGCGCCGGCCGCCAAGACGGTCGTGCATCAGCGCGAGCGCTTCGCCGGCAAGTTCCGCCGCGCGGTCAGCCTGCCCGACGACATCGATCCCGATCAGGTCTCGGCGTCCTACAAGGACGGCGTGCTGCGCGTCAGCGTCAAGCGCCGGCCCGCGCCGCAACCGCGCCGCATCGACATCCATTGAGCCGGATCGCCCGCGATCCCTTGAACCTGAATCCCGAGACGAAAGCCTTCCATGAGCACGACCGCCGTTCACACGCCCGCCGCTGATGCCGCCACCGCGGTGCCGACTTCCGCATCGAGCCCGAGCTCGACCAGCGCCTCGGCGCAAGCCTCGCGCCGCCGCGACGACTACGTGATCCAACCCGCCGTCGACGTCCTCGAGGACGCCTCGGGCCTGACGCTGCTGGCGGACCTGCCCGGTGTGCCGCGGGAGCAGCTCCAGCTGCGCGTGGACAAGGACCGCCTGATCATCGAGGCCGAGATGCAGCTCGACCTGCCCGAGGGCCTGAAGGCCGGTCATGTCGAGGTGTCGCGCCAGTTCTACCGCCGCGCGTTCACGCTGGGCAAGGAGCTCGATGCCGACCAGATCGCCGCCGAGCTCAGCAACGGCGTGCTGCGCGTGCGCATCCCCAAGGCCGCCCATGCGCAGCCGCGCAAGATCGAGGTCAAGCTGAGCTGAGCTCCGTCAGGCGCGCAGCGATCGCCCATCGGCGATCCTAGGCGATCAGCGGCGGTTGTTCTCCGACCGCTGCTGATACTGCGCATGCAGCTCGTCCGCCCAGCGGCGCAGCGCCTGGCCGATCGCGACGTACTCGTATTCGTTGAGGTTGGCCAGCGACGCGCGCGCCGACGGGCGCGATGCGCCGAAGCCCTTGCCCGGCAACAGCACGATGCCGGTGCTCTCTGCCACGCGGAACAGCAGCTCGCCCGTGGAGGCCTGCTCGACGGCCCACTTGGCGAAGGTGTCGCCGTAGAGCTTGCGCGCGATGTCCTCGACGTCCAGCAGCGTGTAGTAGTCGACCGAATGCGGATCGTGCTCGCGCGGCACACCCAGCGCGCCGTGCAACGCGTCGTCGCGGCGCCGGATCAGCTTCTTGAGCGCGGTCTTGTACGCGTCGGCCTCGTCCATCAGCGCGAAGAGCGCGAACAGCGTCATCTGCACCTGCTGCGGCAATGACAGACCGGCGGTGTGGTTCAGCGCGACGACGCGGCTGTCGGCGACCATGCGGTCGATGAACTTGAACGCGCCGACATCCACCGTCAGCGACTCGTAGCGCCGATGCAGCCGGTCGCGCTCGACCTGCGGCGCGGCGGCCAGCGCGCGATCGAAGCGGTTGTCCTTGTGCATCGCGATCACGCCCAGCCGCCAGCCCGTCGCGCCGAAGTACTTCGAGAACGAGTACACCAGCAGCGTGTTGGCCGGGCAGCCCTGGAACAGCGACTGGAAGCCGTCGGCGAAGGTGCCGTAGACGTCGTCCGTGATGATCATGAGGTCCTGGCGCTCGTCGCGCACCAGCGCGGCGATCCGGTCCAGGCTGCGCTGGTCCAGGCAGACCGAGGGCGGATTGCTCGGGTTCACGCAGAAGAACACCTTCACCGCCGGATCCCTGAGCTTGTCGAGCTCGCTGTCGGGGAACTGCCAGCCGGCCTGCGGATCGGCGTTCAGCGGCACCACCTCCAGCGAGAACTGCTCGAGCTGCGGGATCTCGATGTAGGGCGTGAACACCGGCATGCCGATGGCGACCTTGTCGCCGGCCTTGAGCAGCCCGTTGCTCTGCAGGCTGTTGAAGATGTAGGCCATCGCGGCCGTCCCGCCCTCGACGGCGAAGAGGTCCATGTCCGACGGCGCGATCGTGGACTGCGTCATCTCGCGGCTGAGGTAGTGACCCACGATCTGCTCGCTGACGCGCAGCATGCGGTCGGGCACCGGGTAGTTGCAGCCCAGCACGCCGTCAACCATCTCGTGCAGGAAGGCCGAGGCGTCCAGCCCGAGCTGGTCGCGCACGTAGCTCAGCGTCTTGCCCAGGAA
Organism: Roseateles sp.; assembly: GCA_039594005.1. GTDB lineage: Bacteria > Pseudomonadota > Gammaproteobacteria > Burkholderiales > Burkholderiaceae_C > Roseateles. The sequence continues at coordinate 24,010 of JBCNOF010000017.1, read as the reverse complement.
CCGCACGCCCTCCTGGTCGCGGTGGTCGGCGATGAAACGCTCGAAGCGGCCCTCGAGGCCGTCGATGGCCGCCAGCCCGCCGATGCCCGGCGTCATGTAGGAGTAGGTCAGCTCCGACTCCGCCGTCGCGAACAGGCCCAGCCGGAAGAACGCGCGGCGCGGCGTCGTGGCCAGGAAGTTGGGATTGCCGCGGCCCGCGTTGAGCATCGCGCGATTGGCCTTACCCGACGACGCGAGCCGGATCAGTTCGTCCTTGAGTTCGAACGGGCTCAGCGAGGCGAAGTTCTTTCCGTTGACGGTCATGGCGATGGACTCCTAGGCGAAGGCGATGATCAGCGGCCCGAGCAGCGTCAGGAAGACATTGGCCAGGGCGTAGGTGATGGCGAATGGGACGGTGGGCACGTTGTTGCCGGCCTTGTCGAGCACTTCGCCGAACGCCGGATTGGCGCTGCGCGCGCCCGTCAGCGCACCGGCGAAGACCGCGACGTTGCGGTAGCGCAGCACGTAGCGCCCGAACAGCATCGCGATCAGCAGCGGGATCACGGTCACCAGCACGCCCAGCAGGAAGAGCTTCATGCCCTGGTCCAGGATGGTGTGCACGGCCTGCTGGCCCGATTGCAGCCCCACCATCGCGACGAAGCCGGCCAGGCCCAGGTCGCGCATCAGCGTGGAGGCCGCGGTCGGCAGGTTGCCCGCGGTGTGGCGGCGGCTGCGCCACCAGCCGAAGATCAGGCCGCTCAGCAGGGCGCCGCCGCCGCTGCCCAGCGTGATGGGCACCGGGCCCGCGCGCACGACCAGCAGCCCGATCAGCAGGCCCACGCTGATGCCCAGACCGTGATAGACGAAGTCGGTCTTGTCGCTGGGCAGGATGACCGGCCCCACTGACTGCGCGGCGCGCTGGATGTCGGCGCTGGCGCCGAACAGCGTGACCATGTCGCCGGGCAGCACGACGGTGTCGGCCTTCATCGGCACGGGGGAGCCGGCGCGCAGCAACGCCAGCGCGAAGACGCCGTGGCGCACATCCGCCGACAGCTGGGCGACGATCTCGCCGACCGGCCGGTTCAGATACTGCGGATTGGCGATGGAGACATCGCGTTGGACCATCACCAGGTCCAGGTCCCCGGTGTGGCGCTCCTCGACGCCGATCTGCCCGGCCTGTGCCACCACCGGGCCGCGCCGGCCCACCAGCAGCACCAGGTCGTCGACCTCCAGCGTCATCGACGTGGTGACGCCGATCTCCGCGCCGTCGCGGCGCACGCGCTCGACGGTGACTCCGCGGGCGCCCGCGTCGCCCTCGATCGCCGACACGGTGAGCCCGGGCCGCGTCACGCGCAGCACGCGGCCGACGATGTCGGGCAGCGCGCTGGACTCGCCCTGCGCGTACAGCCGCACGCCTTGGAGCTGTTCCTGCTCGGCCTGCAGCGCGTCCTCGCGGATGTCGCGCCGCATGAACCACTGCAGCAGGTTGACGCAGACGAGGATCGCGCCGAACGAGCCGAAGATGTAGGTGACGGCGTAGCCGATCGCCACGTTGGCCTGCATGGCCTGCGTCGCTTCGGGCGTGAGACCGAGCTTCTCGATCGCCGAGCCCGCCGTGCCGATGATGGCCGACTGCGTCAGGCCGCCGGCGGCCAGTCCCGCGGCCAGGCCCTTGTCGAGCTGGAACACGCGAGCGCTCACCAGCACCGTGAGCAGGCCCGACAGCGCGAGCACCGCGGCCATCGAGATCTCGCGCAGCGACTGGCGGCCCAGCGAGCGGAAGAACTGCGGCCCGCTCTCGAAACCGACCGCGTAGATGAACAGCCCGAAGAGCACGGCCTTGATGCCGCTGTCGATGTGCACACCGACCTGGCTGATCGCGACCGCCGCCAGCAGCGAGCCGGCCACGCCGCCGAGCTGGAAGGATCCGAACTTGAACTTGCCGACCCAGTAGCCCAGGGCCAGGGACAGGAACAACGCCAGTTCAGGTGACTGGCGCAGGATGGATTGAAGCAACTCCACGCAGGCTCCCTCTCTCTTTGGAGGGCAGCCTAGCAAGGGGTTCAAACCGCACGAAGACCCCGATCCCAGGGACCCGGTCACCCCCTCGGGGGGATGGTCGGAGGGCAGCCCGCGGACTATGTCCGTGGGCTGCGGGGATCGGGCTCAGGTCGCGGCGGTGGTCGACGGCGGCAACGGGTCCTTCACGGCCATCGCCTCGAAGGCGGCGTCCGCCGCCTGTCCGGCGCGCGCCGCGTCGTCCAGGCTCACCTGCATCCGACGGCGCATCCAGGGCCGGATGTCCTCCAGCGGACCGACATCGGGCAGCAGGCTCCAGTCCTGCAGCGCCTGCACCGCGTGCGGCACCGGTTCCTCGCCCGCCAGCGCGCGCTGCAGGCGCGCCGCGGCCACCGGCATCTCCGCCAGCAGGTCGGCGTCCAGGTCCTGGGCGCGGCGGATCAGGCTCTGCCGCATCATCGAGAGATGCGCCATCAGCCGATAGCCGTGATCCAGCACGGTGTTGAGCTCCTGCAGCGGCGGGCGCACGCGGCGCGGCTCCGCGGCGCTGCGCTGCAGCGCCGCCGACAGCGCCGCCAGCGCGTCATACGCCTGCCGGCGCGCCATGCGCTGCGTCAGCGCGCCGGCGGGCGTCATCGCCGCCGTCATCGCCTGCATCGCGTACTGCTGCAGCGCCTGCCGCGCCCGCTTGAGCGCGCGTGGCAGGTTGCGGCGCTCCCACGCCGGCAGCACGTAGCTGAAGCCCCAGGCCAGGATCGCGCCGAGCACCGTGTCGGCCAGCCGCTCCGATACCGCGATGCCGTGCGACGGATCCGCCAGGTGGGACTGCAGCAGGGCCAGCATCGTGGCCGCGATCGCGGTCACCAGATAACGGCGGGTGACGAACGCATGCGCGATGCCCACCGCGATCTGCAGCACGACGATCCACAGCGTCTGGCTCGGGATCAGCGACAGCGCCAGCATCAGCCCGCAGCCGATCGCCGTGCCCAGCACGCGCAGGTTGCGGCGCTCCAGCGTCTGGTCGAGGCTGCCGCGCAGCACCACCGCCACCGACAGCACCAGCCAGTGCGGATGCGAGGCCCACGGCAGCGCCAGTGCGATGTAGTACGCCGCCGACAAGGCCAGCGTGCTGCGCAGCGCATGCCGCAGCACCGGCGAGTCCAGGTGCAGCTGCGCCTGGAGCAGCCCCATCGGCCAGCCGACCGGCGTGACAAACTGGCGCAGCGTGCCGGCGTCCAGCGCCAGCGGCGCCACCGGCTGCGCGAGGTCCAGCGCGCGGCCCATGGCGAGCACTTCGCTGTCCAGGTGCGAGAGCCGGTCCTGCAGCACCAGCTGCAGCCGCGTGCGCGGATCTTGCGGCGGCAGGTCGGGCCAGCGCGTCGGGCGCACCGAGGTCATCGCCGGCGCGCGCTCGTCCAGCAGGGCGTCGCGGTACTCGTCCAGCAGCACGGCCAACGCCTGCAACCGGCCCACGAGCGCGGCGCGCATCTGCTGGCCCACCGGGTCCTCGCCCAGCAGCTCCAGGTCCAGCCGGCTGGCCAGCATCAGGTCGCGCAGCTCGACGACGTGCAGCAGCACCGCCGCGCTGCGCGGATCGGTGGCGGCACGCGGGAACACCTGGTCACGCGCGGTCTGCAGCAGCTCCGCCAATTGGGCCTCGTTGCCCAGCCAGTCGCGCATCGCATGCGCCGCGCCGCCGCTGCCCAGCAGCTGCGCGCGCGCGGCGAGCATCTGCGACAGCCCGTGCAGCGCGTCGCCCAGCGCGAGCCGATGGAAGCGGCGGTGCAGCACCGCGCTGGTCAGCACGCTCCACAGCAGATAGATCGCGATGCCAGACGCGCCGCTGGCCAGCACCACGCCGAGCGGCTGCGGCGGCCAGGCCAGCGCGAAGACCATCGCCAGGATGGGCGCGAACGAGACAGGGCCCGCGCGCGGGCCCCAGCTGAGCAGCATCGCGCTGCCGAAGGCGAGCGCGGCCACCAGCACGCCCATCGCGCCGCGATAAGGATGCAGCACCGCGACCAGCCCTACCGCCAGCAGCGTCATCGCGCCGGCGGTGAGCACGCGGTTGCGGTTGCGCCGCACGCTGCCCGGCAGATCGGCCAGGCTGGCACAGATGGCGCAGGCCATCGCCAGCTGCGAGGCGACATGCGCGTACGCGGCCGGCGCCGCGTGCGACACGATCGCCTGCACCAGCATCACCCCGAGGGCGACGCTCAGACCGTTCCACCAGTGCGCCGGCCAGTGCCGCCAGCGGCCGGCCGCCATCAGGCTTCCCGGACGCGCTGGTTCAGATGGGCCAGGGCCTCTTCGACCTGGTCGACCAGCACCAGGCAGAGGTCGCCCGGTTGCAGGCGCTCCAGCGCGCGGTCGATGGCGACGAATTCGCCGCGGATCTCCTCGATGTGCTTGGTCCGTGTCGCGCCCTTCAGGCCCTGCTGCAGCAGCGCCAGGACCTCGCCGTCCTCGCGTCCGCGCTGGCAGGCGTCCTGGAACAGGATGGCCTCGTCGAAGGCCTCGCCCAGGATCTGCGTCTGGATGCGGATGTCCTCGTCGCGACGGTCGCCCGCGCCCGAGATCACCACCGAGCGCTTGTTGGCCGGCAGCGCCTGCACCGCCTGCACCAGCGCGCGCATCGCGTCGCCGTTGTGGCCGTAGTCGGCGATGACCGTCGCGCCGCGATAGTCCATCACGTTGAAGCGGCCCGGGACGCTGTCGGCGTCGCTCATGAAGCTGGCCAGGCCGCGGCGGATCGTGTCCCAGTCCAGCCCCACGCCCCAGGCCGCGGCGACCGCGGCCATCGCGTTCTCGTTCTGGAACGGGATCGCGCCGCCGCGCGTGAACGGGATGTCGCGCAGCGGGATGGATTCGCGCCACGCGCCCTGCGCGGCCACGAGCGCGTCGCCGTCGATGTAGACGCAGCGCTTGCCCTGCGCGCGGTGCGTCGCCATCAGCGGGTGATGGCGGTCGCCGGCGAAGAAGATCACCTGGCCCGGGCAGACATCCGCCATCCTGGCCACGACCGGATCGGCCGCGTTCAGCACCGCGTAACCGCTCGTCGCCACGTTCTGCACGATGACGCGCTTGACCAGCGCCAGTTCCTCGACCGTGTTGAGGAAGTTCATGCCCAGATGGTCGCCCTCGCCGAGGTTGGTCACCACGGCGACCTGGCAGCGGTCGAAGCCCAGGCCCTCGCGCAGCACGCCGCCGCGCGCGGTCTCGAAGACCGCCGCCTCGACGTCCGGATGCATCAGCACATTGCGCGCGCTCTTGGGGCCGGAGCAGTCGCCGCTGTCGGTCTGGCGGCCGTCGACGTACACGCCGTCCGTGTTGGTCATGCCCACGCGCAGGCCCTGCGTCGCGAACATGTGCGCCACCAGGCGTGAGGTCGTCGTCTTGCCGTTGGTGCCGGTCACCGCGACGACCGGGATGCGGCCGTCCTCGTTGGCGCTGCCGCGATTGCCCGAGCCGTAGATGCTCGAGATGATGGCCTCGCCCACGTCGCGGCCCTTGCCGTAGGACGGGCTCAGGTGCATGCGCAGGCCCGGCGCGGCGTTGACCTCGACGATGCCGCCGCTCTGTTCCTCGAGCGGCTTGAGCACGCTCTCGGCCACGACGTCGACGCCGCACACATGCAGGCCGACGACGGTCGCCGCGGCGATCGCGCGGGCCGCGACTTCCGGGTGCACGTCGTCGGTGACGTCCGTGGCGGTGCCGCCGGTGGACAGGTTGGCGTTGTTGCGCAGGATCACGCGGCGGCCCTTCTCGGGCACCGAATCCGGCGTCAGGCCCTGCAGATCCAGGCGCGCGATGGCGATGTCGTCCAGGCGGATCTTCGTCAGCGAGGTCGCGTGACCGTCGCCGCGGCGCGGGTCCTCGTTGACCTTGTCCACCAGCTGGCGCACCGTGTGCGCGCCGTCGCCGATGACGTTGGGCGGGTCGCGGCGCGCGGCGGCCACGAGCTTGTCGCCGACCACCAGCAGCCGGTAGTCGCTGCCGGGCAGGAACTTCTCGACCATCACCGTGCCGATCTCGTCGGCGGCCTTGTAGGCGATCTCCAGGTGCTCACGCGAGGCGACGTTCACCGTCACGCCCTTGCCCTGGTTGCCGTCCAGCGGCTTGACCACGACGGGCAGGCCGATCTCCTGCGCCAGCGCCCAGGCCTCGTCCACCGATGCCACCGGCGCGCCGATGGGCACCGGCACGCCGGCTGACTGCAGCAGGCGCTTGGACAGGTCCTTGTCCTGCGCGATCGATTCGGACACGGCGCTCGTCGCGTCGACCTCGGCAGCCCAGATGCGGCGCTGCTTGACGCCCCAGCCCAGCTGCACGAGCGAACCCTGCGTCAGGCGCCGGAACGGGATGCCGCGCTTGACGGCAGCCTCGACGATGGAGCCGGTCGAGGGGCCCAGGCGGATGTCCTCGTCGGTCTCGCGCAGCGACTTGATCGCGGCGTCGGCGTCGAAAGCGCCGCCCGATTGCGCCGCGGCGATCAGCTCCACGGCGAGGCCGAAGGCGGCGCGGCCCACGTCTTCCTCGCTGTACTCGACGACCACCTGGTAGGTGCCGGCCTCGGACGTGGTGTGCGTGTGGCTGAAGGTCACCGGGCAGCCGGCCTGCGCCTGCAGCGCCAGCGCGGCCTGCTCGAGCACATGGGCCATCGTGATCGGCGTCTTGGCGCTGCTGGCGGGCCGCAGCGGGCCGATCGCGGGGAAACGCTCGCGCAGGCGGGCCTCGAAGCCGGCCATGTCGGCGAGCGCGCGCTCGGTCTCGCTGCAATGCACGACCGCCTCGATGGCGGTGTGGCGGCTCCACATGTTGGGGCCGCGAAGGGCGCGGGTGCGGGAGACTTCCATCTGTCGTCTTTCAGTTCGACTGTTCTTGAGGGGGCGATCGGGTCCGAAGTGGCCGCGCGGGCTTACTGCGGCAGCTCCGGCACGAAGGTGTCCAGGCCGGCGGAGATCAGCTCGGGCGAGATGCCCAGGGCCCACGCGGTGGCGACGGCGGCCAGCACCGCATCGGTGGCGATCTCCTGGCCGGCCGCGCGGTAGCGCGCCTGCAGCGATTCGACGTTGGCGCCGGAGGTCTCCGACGTGCCCTGCGCGAGCATGGCGGCGCCGCCACGCAGGAACACGCCGCGGCCTTCCTGGCCGCGGTGCGCGGCCAGCGCCTCGTTGGCGGCGTCCAGCGCGTAGAAGATCACCTCGCCGTCGGACAGCTCGGCCATCTCGGCCACCTTGGCCTCGTCGGCGTTGAGCACCGCGACGCCGTCGGACAGCACCACGTCGACCTGCGTGCGCAGCACCTTGAAGAGCTGGTCCTCGGTCTGGATGTCGTGGTTGTCGAGCTCGGCCACGCGGCCCAGGTCGGTGACGACGCCGACCTGGCAACGGTCATAGGCCAGGCCGTCGCCGAGGATCGTGCCGGCGCCGTTCTCCACGACGATCGCGTCGACCGCCCGGTTCATCAGCAGGCGGTGGCTGGCGGCCCAGGTCGCGCTGGGCTTGCGCTCCACGCGGCGGGTGCCCAGGAACAGGCCAGCGCCGCAGGCCAGGCCGACATGGCGGCCGTTCAGGTGCAGCAGCCAGCCCACCAGGCGCGCGATCTGCGCGGTGCCGCGCGAACCGGCCACGCCGACGATGGGGATGCGACCGTTCTCGTCCTCGGCGAACAGGTGGTCGATGATGGCCTGTCCCACCGGCTGGGGCATGCCCTCGGCGGGTTTCAGGTGCATCAGCAGGCCGGGGCCGGCGTTGACCTCGACGATCGCGCCGCCGGTCTCGGACAACGGCTTGGCGATGTCGGCGCAGACCAGGTCCACGCCGGCGATGTCCAGGCCCACGGTGCGCACGGCGAGCGACACCGCGTGCGCCACTTCCGGATGGATCTGGGCGGTGCAGTCGATGGCGACGTTGCCGTTGCGCTGGATCAGCACGCGGCGGCCCGCCTCGGGCACGCCGTCGCCGGCCAGGCCCTGGCGCTGCAGGTCCAGCAGCACGACGGGATCGTCGCGGATGTCGATGCGGTTGAGCGGGAAGTCCTCGGTCGTGCCGCGGCGCGGATCGGTGTTGATCTGCAGGTCGATCAGCTCGATGACGGTGTGCGTGCCGTCGCCGGTGATCCAGGCCTCCTCGCCGCGGGCGGCGGCGACGACCTGGCCGCCGACGACCAGCAGCCGGTGCTCCATCCCGGGGATGTAGCGCTCGACCAGCACTTCCGAGCCTTCCTTGTCGGCCAGGTGGAACGCGGCCTCGATGTCCGCCTGGTGGCGCAGGTCCAGCGTGACGCCGCGGCCGTGGTTGCCGTCCGAGGGCTTGACCACCACGGGCAGGCCCAGGTCCTGGGCGACGTCCCAGGCCTCGGCGGCCGTCTTGACCGCCTGGCCGGCCGGCACGGGCACGCCCACCGACTTCAGCAGTTCCTTGGTCAGGTCCTTGTCGCGCGCGATGCCCTCGGCGATCGCGCTGGTCATGTCGGTCTCGGCCGTCCAGATGCGGCGCTGACGCGCGCCGTAGCCCAGCTGGACCAGGTTGCCGTCGTTGAGCCGGATGTGGGGGATGCGGCGGTCGGTCGCCGCGGCCACGATGGCGGCGGTCGACGGGCCGAGGTAGCAGTCGTCGAGCTTGTCGCGGATGGCCTCGACGGCGGCGTCGACGTTGAAGTCATCGCCGTTGATGGTGGCCATCAGCAGCGCGTGGCCCTGTTCCAGCGCGCAGCGGGCGACCTGTTCGTCGCGGGCGCGGAAGACCATGCGGTACACGCCGTGGCGGGACGTCGAGCGGGTCTGACCGAAACCGGTAGACATGCCCGCCAGGTTCAGCAGCTCGATGACGATGTGCTCCAGCACATGGCCCATCCAGGTGCCTTCGGTCAGGCGCTGCAGGAAACCGCCCCGCTCGCCGACGCCGCAGTGGTGTTCTTCCAACGCCGGCAGCCGCTTGCACAGCCGCTCGGTGAAGCCGGGAATCAGGTGGGAGGGGTGTTCTTCCAGGCCACCCAGGTCCAGCCAGGTTTCCAGCACCGGACGGTAGGTCCACATGTTGGGGCCGCGCAGGTAGTTGATGCGCAGGAGCTTGATGTCGTCGTGTCGGCTCATGAGGGGTGGAAACGTGGAAGGGGGCCGCCCGGCGGACTACCGGAGAGGGATGCGAAGCACAATTGTGCGCTTAAGCGAAAATCCTGCGAAAAATGCCGCATCCGGGTTGGTCCGGGTCTTGCCCCGCCGGGGTAAGCGGCCACACGGTGTCGGTTTCGAAGATCGCAGAAGAATACAAATGCAGCATCCACATCCTGTCGCGTCGGCCAGTGCCGGCGGCGTTTCGGTCGCCCAGGCATTCGAATCACGCCTGAGGCGTGGCGAGAACGTTCGGGCCACGCTGGAGGTTGACCTCGACGTGCGCCTTCGCTTCTCGAAGGGCGGTCTGCAACTCACCGATCAGCGCCTGCTGTCGGTGGAACCGGCCGAGGGCGGCTCCGGCGCCCTGGTCGAGCGTGAATGGCCGCTGAGCCCCGAGCTGCGCCTGACGCTGTCCGACCATGCCGGCCTGGGCGCGCTGGAGCTGGTCGACGGCCGCGGCCGCCTGGCCCAGTGGCGCTTCACGATGAAGGCCAACCTGCAGGCGCAGCGCTTCCAGGACGCCTTCAACCGGCGCGACGAGCCGGCCCTGACCCAGGACGCCGACCCCGAGCTCTGCCCGAGCTGCCAGGCCGTCCTGCCCGAGGACAGCGAGGAATGCCCGTCCTGCGCCCGCGAGCTGCACACGCCCCCGTCCACCTGGGTGCTGCTGCGCCTGTGGCGCTTCGCCGGCCCGTACCGGGGCCAGCTGCTGCTGGGCTTCCTGCTGATGCTGGGCGCGACCGGCGCGACGCTGGTGGCGCCCTACCTGACGATGCCGCTGATGGATGACGTGCTCATCCCGTTCCAGCAGGGCAAGCAGATCGACACCCGCCTGGTGATGCTCTACCTGAGCGGGCTGTTCGGCGCGGCGATCGTGTCCTGGATCCTGGGCTGGGCCAAGACCTACATCCTGGCGCTGGTGTCGGAGCGCATCGCGGCGGACCTGCGCACGGCGACCTTCGACCACCTGCTGGGCCTGTCGCTGGAGTATTTCGGCTCCAAGCGCACCGGCGACCTGATGAGCCGCATCGGCTCGGAGACGGACCGGATCAGCGTCTTCCTGTCGCTGCACGCGCTGGACTTCATCACCGACTGCCTGATGCTCGGGATGATCACCGTCATCCTGTTCTCGACCAACCCGTGGCTGGCGCTGGCCACGCTGGTGCCGCTGCCCTTCATCGCGTGGCTGATCCACCTGGTGCGCGACAAGCTGCGCACCGGCTTCGAGAAGATCGACCGCGTCTGGGGCGAGGTGACCTCGGTGCTGGCCGACACCATTCCCGGCATCCGCGTGGTGAAGGCCTTCGCCCAGGAGCGCCGCGAGGCCGATCGCTTCCGCACCGCCAACAAGCACAACCTGGTCGTCAACGACCGGCTCAACAAGACCTGGAGCCTGTTCACCCCCAGCGTGTCGCTGCTGACCGAGATCGGCCTCCTGGTCGTCTGGGCCTTCGGCATCTGGCTGATCGCGCATTCGCAGATCACTGTCGGCACGCTGACCGCGTTCCTGGCCTACATCGGCCGGTTCTACGGGCGGCTGGACTCGATGAGCCGGATCGTGTCGGTGACGCAGAAGGCGGCCTCGGGCGCCAAGCGCATCTTCGACATCCTGGACCACCACTCCAACGTGCCCGAGCCGGCGCAGCCGGTGAAGCTGGAGAAGGTCCAGGGCGGCCTGACGCTGCAGGACATCGGCTTCCGCTACGGCAACCGGACGGTGATCCGCGACCTGACGCTGGAGATCAAGCCGGGCGAGATGATCGGCCTGGTCGGCCACAGCGGCTCGGGCAAGAGCACGATGGTCAATCTGATCTGCCGCTTCTACGACGTGACCGAGGGCGCCATCAAGCTCGACGGCGTGGACCTGCGCCGCTTCTCGCTGTCGGATTTCCGCCGCCACATCGGGCTGGTGCTGCAGGAACCCTTCCTGTTCTTCGGCACGATCGCGGAGAACATCGCCTACGGCAAGCCGGAGGCGACGCGCGAGGAGATCGTCGCCGCGGCCCGCGCCGCGCACGCGCATGAATTCATCCTGCGCCTGCCGCAGGGCTATGACTCGCTGGTGGGCGAGCGCGGCCAGGGGCTGTCGGGCGGCGAACGCCAGCGCATCTCGATCGCGCGCGCGCTGCTGATCGACCCCCGCATCCTGATCATGGACGAGGCCACCTCGGCGGTGGACACCGAGACCGAGAAGGAGATCCAGAAGGCGCTGGACAACCTCGTGCGGGGTCGCACCACGATCGCGATCGCGCACCGCTTGTCGACGCTGCGCAAGGCGGACCGCCTGGTGGTCATGGACCGCGGCGAGATCGTCGAGGTCGGCCCGCACGACGAGCTGATCGCCAAGCAAGGCGCCTACTGGCGCCTGTGGGAAGCGCAGGCCCGCCGCGTGGATGCCGAGGAGCAGGACAACGTCGTGGTCGTCGCCCCCAACGTCAACGTCCACACGGCCACGCAGGCCTGATCCGCGCCGAGGAATCCCGATGACTCTCATCCAATCGCTGCAGCGCGACGCTTTCGGCCGCCTGACCCTGGTGGACGCTGGCGGCCAGAGCCACGACCACGTCACCCCGGTGCGCGCGCATCCGCTGTCGGCGCCCGAGGACGGCATCTCGCTGGTCGGCACCGACGGCCACGAGATCGTGTGGATCGACCGTCTGGACGACCTGCCCGAGGCGCAGCGCGAGCTGCTGCGCGACGAGCTCGCTCACCGCGAGGTCACGCCCACCGTGCTGCGGCTGCTCGCGGTGTCGACCTTCTCGACGCCCTCGCAATGGACCGTGGAGACCGACCGCGGCACCACCGAGTTCATCCTCAAGAGCGAGGAGGACATCCGTCGGATCGGCGAAGGTCGACTGCTGATCGCGTCCTCGCACGGGCTGCACTTCCTGGTGCCGGACCGGTTCGCGCTGGATCGCCATTCGCGCAAGCTGCTGGAACGCTTCCTCTGAAGCAGTCCGGCTGAGGCGGTCTGGCTGAAGCGCCCCGAGCGCTCCGCCCGCCCTCAGGCCGAGGCTGCTTCCTCGCGCCGTGCGCCCAGCGCCTGGCGTTGCCGGGCGGCGGGCGCTTCCACGTCGAACAGCGGCTGCCCCGGGCGCCGCAGCGCGAGCGCCGTGGCCGCGATCGCCCGCGCGCGCTGGCGACCCATCGTCAGCACCCGAAGCAGATGGGCCTCGTGCGGCGCCTCGCCGGTCAGCAGCCGGTGTCCGGCGGGCAGGCGCTCGCGATGGCCCTGCCACCAGGCGCCGACCGCGGCGGTGTCGGGCCACGGCAGGCCGTCGTCCGGATCCAGGCCGACGAACTCGTCGTCGGGATCGTCGGTCGGTCCCGCGTCGGCGCCCGGCACCGGCTCGCCGCGCAGCGGGGCCGTCTCCAGTGACGCGCCGGTGATCAGCGAGAAGCTGAGGCCGGCCAGCCGGGCCTGCGTCGGCACCGCCATCTGATCGAGCAGCCAGGGCACGTAGGCCGGGTCGCCCACCAGGCCGCTGCCGCGCAGCAGCGTGCGCAGGTCCAGCCCTTGGGCGGCGACGCGCTTGAGCCATCCATGCGCGTCGCGGGCGTCCTGCACCTGCAGCGCGAGGTCGAAGGTCGCGCCGCCCGGCCGCTCGGCGGCGTGGTCGAGCAGCGCGCGCAGACCGGCCTCGCGGTCGCCGAGCAGCACGGCGCTCCACGCCGCCCAGCCGCGGGCCTCGGGGTGGTCGTCCGTCGCTGCGCGGTCCAGGCAGGTCTCCAGCAGCGGCAGCGCACCCAGCTCGCCGGCCAGGCGCAGCGCGCGCGCGCGTACCGCCGGCACGGGATCCTCGATCAGCGCGGCCCAGTGACGGCGGGGCTCGACCCGGTGCGCCGCGCAAGCGGCCACGCCCAGCCGGCGCAGCCTGGCGTCGGGGCTGGACAGCCAGTCGCCCGCGATGTGCAGCAGTCGCGAGCGCTCGACCCAGCCACAGGCGCCGACCACGCCGTCGAGCGGGTCGGCCGTGTCGCGCGCGCCTGGCGCGGCCTCGATCCGCTGGAGCAGGCGGCGCAGCCCGTCGGCATCGCCCGCGTCCAGCGCCAACACCGCGGCGGCAAAGGCCTCGCCGGGGCCGGCGGTGTCGTCGACGGCGCGCAGCGATTCATGCCAGCCGGCCGCGCCGCTGACCTGCAGGCCCTCGATGTGGGCGGCGAGGCGCTCGTCGAGCGCCGCGAGCGTGGACAGATCGTGGGTGGCGCCGGTCACGGCGAGCCGGCGCTGCGTCCACAGCACGGCGATGACCTCGACGTATTGCTCGACCAGGGGGCGGATGGAGGCGGTCACGGGGCGGGATCCTCGACGGGGGAAAGCAGGCAGGCGGTACGCTCGCCCGCTTCGGACGCGAGCGCGACCAGTGCGTGGCGCGTGCCCGCGCCGGCGTGCAGGAAACGATGGGCGGCGGTCAGCAAGGCCAGCGGCGCGGCGGCGGCGCCGATCTCGCCGACCGAGGTGGACGGGAGCTCGACATGCAGCCGCTCCCGGCGCGTGCGGAAGTAGCGGGCCTGGGCCAGCGTCGCTTCCCAGGCCGCGTAGCGCTCGCCGTTGTCGTTGGAGACCACCCAGTCGATGTCGGGTTCGGCGGTGCCGGCGCGCGACGCGGCGTCGCGCATCGCCTGCACGGTCGCACGGCCCTGCGACTGCTCTTCCGACAGCGCGCTCTGCGGCTCGGTCGCCGACGCCCAGCCGCTCAGCCGCAGGACGGGCAGGCGGGGTCGATGCAGCCAGCGGTCGGAGGGAGGCGCGGAGGCTGTCGGTGCCGGTGCCGGTGCCGGTGCCGGTGCCGGTGCCGGTGCCGGCGAGCGCGACAACCACAGGCAGGCCGCGCCCTCGCCCGGGATCAGCCCTTGCGCCTGGCGGGGCGTGCGCAGGCGATGGGCGCGCGTGAGGCGGTCGAACTCGGGTTCCAGGACATAGGCGTCGGCGGCGACCAGCAGGACCTGCCGCACGCCGGGCTCGCCCAGTTGCGATTGCGCGAGGTCCAGCGCCGCGGCCAGCGCGCCGGGGCCGCCCACGGGCGCGGTGAGCGCGCGCAGGAAGGGGGCGAGGTCCGACCCGCCGGCCTTGGCTGACTCGGCGGACACGCGCGCGAGCAGGCGACCGGACAGCGGGTCGATGGGCGCCGACGCCAAGGTCGGATTCGGATTCGGATTCGGGTCGGCTTCGTGTTCATCGAACACCGCTTGTCGGAAGGTCTCGGGCGGCAGCATCACCAGCACGGTCGCGGCCGGGTCCAGCGCGTTGCGCTCGAGCACCTCGCGGATCGCGCGCGTGGCCAGGTTGACCAGCCAGTCCAGCGGCGTGCGCCGCAGTTGCCACGCCGCCGGAATGCGCGCGACGGTCAAGGACTCGCCGAAGGGGGCGCTGCGGATCAACTGGTCGAAGGGCGAGAGGCGCGCCCGGATGCCGGCGCAGGTCTGCGGCCGGTCCAGCCCGACGGCGGTGACCGCGCCGCCGTCCAGCAGGTACATCGGCGCGCTCATGGATGGAAGCAGGGCGGTGGCGTCACGCCGGCGCGCGGCCGCCAGACCTTGCGCTGCTGGCGCGCGCGCAGCCAGGCCGGGGTGACCGGGCCCAGCACCACGCACTCCAGCGGCGGCGACTGGCGCGGCACGCGGATCGCCTGCCTCGCCTTGAGCGTCACCTGGCGCCGGTCGGCGTCGATCTCCACCGTGTCCACGGACCAGCGCGTCTGGCGCACCTGGTCGGCGTGGATCAGGTGCACCGGCACGTCCAGCACCGGCAGCCGGAAGCGCCACAGCCCCGAAGGCGTCATGTGCACGAGTTCCACGGTCTCGCCGCCGACGATGCGCGCCGTCTGCTGGTCCCGCGGCGCGGTCTGATGGAACAGCGGATCGAAGTCGGCCGGCGGGAGCGGCCAGACGGTGTCCAGCCAGTGCTGGTCGTAGGTGCCCGCCAGCGGCAGGCGCGGCAGCCATTGGCGCGCGACGATGCCGAAGCCCGCGGGCAGCGCCGGACCGCCCGGGTTGGACGCGCTCGCGGCGCGCGAGTCGGCATAGGCGATGTTGGGCACGGCGCTCGCGATCGTCGGATCCGCGGAGCTCGCGCCGCGATGGCCGATGCCCACGGGGTTCTCCCGACAGCAGTCGCCGTCGGGCGTGCTGCCGCCGAAGGCCCGCTCATAGACCAGCGGCAGCCGGCTGAAGGGGCGTGGCGTGTCGCGCGGTCCGCCGCGGTCGCCGGTGACGCGCAGGCGCTTGTCGATGTCGGCGATGCGCAGCGCGACCTCGATCTCACCGGCGCTGCCGCCGCGAGGCACCGTCGCATGGCCGTGCACCAGCACGTCCACACGCGGCTTGAGCGGTGCGAGGTCGGTCTCGAACGCGATGCTGGAACGCGCCGGATCGCCGCGTGGAAGATCCAGGTCGCGCACGGGCGCCTGGGTCTCGGCCAGCGTCAGCGGCGCGTCGTCGGACGCGGCGTGGAAGGTCGCGCACATCACCGCCAGCAGCATCTCCTGGCCGTCGCGGTCGACCTGGACATGGGTCGCGGCCGAGAACGGCGTGCGGTTGACCAGCACCACGTCGAACATCAGGCGGCTCCGGATCCGGTCAGCACCATTGACCCTGGTCGTCCAGGCCGATGGGCCAGTAGGGCATCGCGGTGGCGAGTTCGACGGATTCGTCGTCGCCGGCCTCGGCCAGCCAGCCCAGCAGCAGGTCCTGCGGCGCGACGCGGCGTTCCAGCGGCAGCGTGCGGTTGAGCGCATCCACGCGCAGCCAGAAGTGACGGATGAACCAGACGAATTCAGGCGCGGACGCGGGTCCGGCCGCGCGCTGCGCGTAGGCCTCGTCCAGCGCCTCGTCGCGCGACATGCCCGGCTGCTGCGCCGAGGCGATGCAGCCGCGCCACCAGCGCAGGCAATGGCCGTGCAGGTAGACGTAGCCCTCGCGGTACTGCTCGAACAGCGCGCGCAGCGCCTCGTCGGCGTCCTGGGGCTCGGGGGAGACGTCGGGCACGGGCGTGCCGCCATCGACGTCGCGCGGCGCGCCCAGCAGGCGGTCCAGGCCGCGGTCGACGCGGTGAAGCAGGTCAGCATCCATCGTTCAGCACTCCAGTCCGTCCTGCGGGTCCACGCCGATCGGCACGTACACCACGCCCTGCATCACCTCGTACAGCTCCGGCGCGACCGTCGACAGGTCGTTCACCAGCAGGTCGATCGGGCGCTCGCGGTCGATGGTGGGCGGCGTCTCGTCGCGACCCCAGCCGCCGTCGGCGTCCGTGTCGGTCTCGGATCCGCCGGCCTCGCCGCGTGCCTGCTCGAAGCGCTCATTGAGCTCGATCACCTTGAACCAGTACTCGCGCAGCAGCGCCAGCACGCGCGGATGCGCGGCCGGGCCCGCCGGCCAGCGGCGATGGAACGGGGACTTGGCGTCGAACGGACGCTGCTCGGTGTGCGGGTAGCCGCAGCGGTCGTCCCACCACTGCAGGGCCTCGGCCACGCGGGGCCGCAGGGCCGCGACGTAGTCGTCGCGGAGCGATCGGAAATCGTCATGCACGCTGGATCATCCTTTCGGTGGCGGCGGAGTGTCGGCGGGGACAGCGCCTTACAGGTCCTTGAGGACACGCCGGGCGAAGGCCGCGGCCTGCGAGCCCTGGCTGTTGGAGTGGCGGCGGCAATGCGGCTTCACCATCTCCTTCTTGGACATTTTCTGCTTGAAGCCGGTGGGGTCCGTGTCCGTCGGTTCGATGTGGCAGCCGCCCAGGGCCCAGGCCACGCACAGCGGCGGCTGATGGTCGGGCGTCATGGCCTCGCGGGCGCGCGTGGCGTACTTGCCGCCGCTGCGGCTGAGGAACTCCGCTTCGTTGCGCAACCAGTTGCCGAAGGCGGCCGGGTTGTTGGGGTCGACGGTGACCGGCTCCTCGCCGGCGGCCTTCTGCCGCGCGCATTCCCAGCAGGTCTTGCCCTTGACCGCCTCGTCCTGCTCGGAGGTGATCGCCGGCGAATCGCGGTCGCGGTCGTAGGGCGGGCAGGGGCCCTTGTCGGAGACATCGCCCAGCTCGAGCTTGAAGTTCACGACGGCGGCCGCGTCGATGCAGTTGGGCGGATCGCTGGCCGTGTTCTGACCCATCATGTGGCCGTGGCAGGCCACGCCCTTGCCCTCGACCTTCACCGTGCGGGACCAGTTCTTGAACGAGCCCTTGCCCTTGGTCTTGTGGGTGACGACGCCTCCGCCCTGGTTGCCGGGTTCGTCGCCGGTGCTGGTGGACACCTCGGACGCGTTCTCCAGCGCGGTCGGGTGGCGCTGGATGGAGACGGTGACACTGCCCTTGGTCAGGTCGGAAGCCTGCAGCAGGTTGACGTAGGGCACCGGCACCGGGCCGGTGGGCGGCGGCGGCGGGGACAGGCAGACATCCAGCGGCGCGATGCCCTTGCCGCCGCTGCCGCGGTGGAACAGACCCATGCCCTCGGCGAAGACGGTGTTGCTCATGCGATCGGGATGCGCGGGCGGTCGGCCGCGTCAGTTGAGTTCGACCGAGCCACCGCTGATCCGGTGCACGCCGCTGGCGCGGCTGGAGATGTAGGTGCCGCGCAGCAGGATCTTGCCCTCGCGCGTGAGGGTGATGCTGGCCTGGCCGCAGCGCAGCACCAGCTGGCGGCGGGCATCGACGACGACCCGTTCGCCGTCCACCTCGAGCTCGAAGGGCGGGGCGTCCGAGCGGGCTTGCGGTTCGGTGGAATCCGCAGGATCGAACGCGTCGGCTGGCGCGTCGGATCCGTCCTGGATCACGCCCGTGACGATGGGCCCGCCCGCCTCATGGACGACCAGCACCTGTCGGCCCACCATCGCCCGGGTCAGCCGGACCACGGTGCGCGCGGTCTGCGCCGCGCCGGGGCCGTCGAGCTGGACCAGACCGCCCGCGCCCAAGCCGGCGAGCGTCTGCACCGAGACCCCTGCCGAGGCCGGTGGCGTGCTCGGCGCGGGCCCGGTCATCGAGCGCATCAGCGCCCGGGTGGCGGGGCAGGGCGTGTCGTCCGGCTCGTTCAGCGCGGGGCCGGTCGCGGGGGCGGAGGTCAGCATGCGGCGCATTGTTGGTGGGGGGTTCCCGGCGCGCGCGTGACCTTGGTCACCGAAGTGCCCCATGTTGGGTCTACAATTGACGTTTACGTAAACGTAAGACAACGAATTGCCCAGCGCGGAGCCGAGGAGGTCCGCGTGGAGGCGGTCGAGGAGACATCCCCATGAGCCTGCCCGGTCTGAACTTCCATCTCGGCGAGGACATCGACGCGCTGCGCGACGCGGTGCGCGAGTTCGCCCAAGCCGAGATCGCCCCGCCGCGCCGCGGAGATCGACCGCAGCGACCAGTTCCCGATGGACCTGTGGCGCAAGATGGGCGACCTGGGCGTGCTGGGCATCACCGTGCCCGAGGAATACGGCGGCGCCGGCCTGGGCTACCTGGCCCACATGGTGGCGATGGAGGAGATCTCCCGCGCCAGCGCTTCGGTGGGCCTGTGCTACGGCGCCCACTCCAACCTGTGCGTCAACCAGATCAAGCGCAACGGCACCGACGCGCAGAAGAAGAAATACCTGCCCAAGCTGATCTCCGGCGAGCACGTCGGCGCGCTGGCGATGAGCGAGCCGGGCGCCGGCTCCGACGTCGTGTCGATGAAGCTGCGCGCCGAGGACAAGGGCGGCGATCGCTACGTGCTCAACGGCACCAAGATGTGGATCACCAACGGTCCCGACGCCGACACGCTGGTGGTCTACGCCAAGACCGAACCTGAACTCGGCGCCCGCGGCATGACCGCCTTCCTGATCGAGAAGGGCATGAAGGGCTTCTCCAGTCGCGCAGAAGCTCGACAAGCTCGGCATGCGCGGCAGCCACACCGGCGAGCTGGTCTTCCAGGACGTCGAGGTCCCGGCCGAGAACGTCCTGGGCCAGGTCGGCGGCGGCGCCAAGGTGCTGATGAGCGGCCTGGACTACGAGCGCGCCGTGCTGGCCGGCGGCCCGATCGGCATCATGCAGGCGGTGATGGACGAGGTGGTGCCCTACATCCACGACCGCAAGCAGTTCGGCCAGTCCATCGGCGAGTTCCAGCTGATCCAGGGCAAGGTCGCCGACATGTACACCGTGCTGCAGGCTGCCCGCGCCTTCTGCTACACGGTCGGCAAGAACCTCGACGCGCTGGATGGCGCCCATGTCCGCCAGGTCCGCAAGGACTGCGCCGCGGTGATCCTGTGGTGCGCCGAGAAGGCCACCTGGATGGCCGGCGAGGCCATCCAGATCCTCGGCGGCAACGGCTACATCAACGAGTACCCGATCGGCCGCCTGTGGCGCGACGCCAAGCTCTACGAAATCGGCGCCGGCACGTCGGAGATCCGCCGCATGCTGATCGGCCGCGAGCTGTTCGCCGAAACGATGTGAGGCCTTCGCGGTTGCCTGATGCCCGACCGGCCCCGTAACCGCGACAATCCCCGCCCATGAGCACCACGAACGAACTGCAAGACCTGCTGGACAACAACAAGCGCTGGGCCGCCGAGACCGAACAGGACTCGCCCGGTTTCTTCTCGCGCCTGCTGAAGCAGCAGACCCCGCAATACCTGTGGATCGGCTGCGCCGACAGCCGCGTCCCGGCCAACGAGCTCGTGGACCTGCTGCCCGGCGAGCTCTTCGTCCACCGCAACGTCGCGAACGTCGTGGTCCATTCGGACCTGAACTGCCTGTCCGTCATGCAGTTCGCCGTGGACCAACTCCAGGTGCGGCACATCATCATCGTGGGCCACAGCAACTGCGGCGGCGTGCGCGCCGCGCTGCAGGACCTGCGCGTGGGCCTGGTCGACAACTGGCTGCGCCATGTCCAGGACGTGCGCAACCACCATCAGGACTGGCTGGACCAGCTGCCCGAGGACCAGCGCGTCAACGCGCTGTGCGAGCTCAACGTGCTGGAGCAGGCCCGCAACGCCTGCCAGACGACGGTCGTCCAGGATGCCTGGTCGCGCGGCCAGTCGGTGTCCGTGCACGGCTGGGTCTACGGGCTGCACAACGGCCTGCTGAAGGACCTGAGCGTGACCGCGGCGAGCCACGACGACGTCGCCCCGGCCTACCGCCGCGCGCTCGAGGCGCTGCACCGCCGCTACGAAGCGGCCAAGGGCGGCTGAGCCCGCGCGGCGCCATGTTCCCGCACGAGCTCAACGATCCGCGCGCCTTCGAGATCGCGCAGGCGATGCTCGACGGGTTCGACAAGCACTACCGGCTCTTCCGCGAGGCCTCGGCCACCGCCAAGCAACGCTTCGAGCGGGCCGACTGGCACGGCCAGCAGCGCGCGCAGCGCGAGCGCATCGAGTTCTACGACCTGCGCGTGGACGAGGCGGTCGCGCTGCTCGAGCAGCGCTTCAAGACCAGCGCGCTGCCCGGCGAGGTGTGGCAGCAGGTCAAGCTGCATTACATCGGGCTGCTGACGCGGCATCTGCAGCCCGAGCTCGCCGAGACCTTCTTCAACTCGGTCACGACGCGCATCCTGCACCACAGCTACTTCCACAACGAATTCATCTTCGTGCGGCCGGCCATCTCCACCGAGTTCATCGAGAACGAGGAGCCCGCCGCGCAGCCGACCTACCGCTGCTACTACCCCTCGCAGGACACGCTGCGCGACACCTTCATGCGCATCGTCTGGAACTTCCAGCTCGCGCTGGAGTTCGAGGACCTGGGGCGCGACATCGACCTCGTGCTCAAGGCCGTCGGTGAGGAGCTCGGCGCCTTCCGCTGGCGCACCAACTTCCAGGTGCAGGTGCTGTCCTCGCTGTTCTTCCGCAACAAGGGCGCGTACATCGTCGGCAAGATCGTCAACGGCTTCACCGAGACGCCGTTCGCGCTGCCCATCCTGCACAAGGAATCGGCCGATGGTGCGATCGACGGCGCGATCGACGGGACGGGCGAACGCCAGCTCTACATCGACGCCGCGCTGTTCGGCGAGGACGAGCTGCAGATGCTCTTCAGCTTCGCGCGCGCCTACTTCCTCGTCGACATGGAGGTCCCCAGCGCCTACGTGCAGTTCCTGCGCTCGCTGATGCCGCGCAAGCCGCGCTCGGAGATCTACTCGGCGCTGGGCCTGCAGAAGCAGGGCAAGAACCTGTTCTACCGCGACTTCCTCAACCACCTGCGCCACAGCAGCGACAAGTTCCGCATCGCGCCCGGCATCAAGGGCATGGTGATGCTGGTGTTCGACCTGCCCTCGTATCCCTTCGTGTTCAAGGTCATCAAGGACTTCTACCCGCCGCAGAAGGACACGACGCGCGAGCAGATCCAGGCCAAGTACCTGCTGGTGAAGCAGCACGACCGCGTGGGCCGCATGGCCGACACGCTGGAGTACACGCGCGTGGCCTTCCCGCGCCACCGCTTCGAGGACGAGCTCGTGGCCGAGCTGCGGCATTTCTGCCCATCGCTGCTGGAGGAGACGGGCGACGACCTCGTCATCAGGCACCTGTACATCGAGCGCCGCATGGTGCCGCTGAACCTCTACCTGCAGGAGGCGTCGCCGGCGCAGCTCGCGCACGCGGTGGTGGAGTACGGCAACGCGATCAAGGACCTGGTGGCGGCCAACATCTTCCCCGGCGACATGCTGTGGAAGAACTTCGGCGTGACGCGCCATGGCCGGGTCGTGTTCTACGACTACGACGAGATCGAGTACCTGACCGACTGCAACTTCCGCAAGGTGCCCGCGGCGCGCAACGAGGAAGAGGAGCTGTCGGGCGAGGTCTGGTATGCCGTCAACAAGCTCGACGTGTTCCCCGAGACCTTCGGTCCCTTCCTGCTCGGCCATCCCGGCGTGCGCGACGTCTTCATGGCGCATCACGCCGACCTGCTCGATCCCGCGTTCTGGCAGACCCACAAGGAGCGCATCCTCGCCGGGCATGTCGAGGACGTCTTCCCGTATGACCCGCACAAGCGCTTCCACGTCCGCGACGTGGCCCCGGCCCTCAAGGCGCCGGAGCCCCAGGACCGCGAGCTTCCGATCCACTGATCGCCGTCGACGCCCGACGGCATGACCTGATTTCTTAGAAGGAGACCCCCATGTCCGATTCCATCGTCATCGTTTCCGCTGCCCGCACGCCGATCGGCGGCCTGCTGGGCGACTTCGCCGGCCTGGCCGCCTGGGAGCTGGGCGCCGTCGCGATCAAGGCGGCCGTCGAGCGCGCCGGCGTGCCGGCCGACGCGATCGAGGAGACCTTCCTCGGCAACTGCCTGATGGCCGGCCAGGGCCAGGCCCCGGCGCGCCAGGCGGTGCTCAAGGCCGGCCTGCCGCAATCGGTGGGCGCGGTCACGCTGTCCAAGATGTGCGGCGCGGGCATGCGCGCGGTCATGTTCGCGCACGACACGCTGAAGGCCGAGAGCGCGGACATCCTGATCGCCGGCGGCATGGAGTCCATGACCAATGCGCCGCACCTGATGTTCGCGCGCAAGGGCGTGAAGTACGGCGCCGCGCAGATGTATGACCACATGGCGCTGGACGGCCTGGAAGACGCCTACGAGCGCGGCAAGGCGATGGGCGTCTTCGCCGAGCAGTGCGTGGACAAGTACGCCTTCACGCGCGAGGCGCAGGACCAGTTCGCCATCGCCTCGACCGAGCGCAGCAAGCGCGCCAACGAGGACGGCAGCTTCGCGTGGGAGATCGCCCCGGTGACGATCGCCGGCAAGGGCGGCGACACGGTGGTCTCGCGCGACGAGCAGCCGTTCAAGGCCAAGCTGGACAAGATCCCGACGCTCAAGCCCGCGTTCAAGAAGGACGGCACGATCACGGCGGCGACCTCGTCGTCGATCTCCGACGGTGCCGCCGCGATGGTGCTGATGCGCGAATCGACCGCCAACAAGCTGGGCGTGAAGCCGGTGGCGCGCATCGTCGGCACGGCGGTGCACGCCAACGCGCCGGAGTGGTTCACGACCGCGCCGGTGGGCGCGATCCAGAAGCTGCTGGCCAAGAACCAGTGGGACGCGAAGAGCGTCGACCTGTGGGAGGTCAACGAGGCCTTCGCCGCCGTCACGATGGCCGCGATGACCGAGTTCAAGCTGCCGCACGAGATCGTCAACGTCAACGGCGGCGCCGTGGCGCTGGGCCACCCGATCGGCGCCTCGGGCGCGCGCATCCTGGTCACGCTGCTGGGCGCGCTCAAGCACCGCGGCCTGAAGCGCGGCGTGGCGGCGCTGTGCATCGGCGGCGGCGAGGCCACCGCCGTCGGCGTCGAGCTGATCTGAGCGCGCGATGACGCAGGTCCTCATCATCGGCGCCTCGCGGGGCATCGGGCTGGAGCTCGTGAAGCAGCACCGCGAGCGCGGCGACACGGTCGTGGCCACCGCGCGTGACGACGCCAGCCTGGAGAAGCTGCGCGCGCTGGGCGCGACGGCGATCAAGCTCGACGTGTCGGACATGATCAGCATCGCGGGCCTGGCCTGGCAGCTCGACGGGCACCAGTTCAACCGGGTGATGTACGTGGCGGGTCTGTACGGGCCCAAGACGATCGGGCTGCAGCCGCCGAGCCAGGCGGACTTCGACGCCGTCATGCACACCAACGTGCTGGGTCCGATGCGGGTGCTGCCGCAGCTGCTGGACGCGCTGGCACCGGATGCGCGCATCGGCATCCTGTCCTCGCGGATGGGGTCGATGTCGTTGCGCGCGAACTCGGCGGGCTGGGTGTACCGGGCGTCGAAGGCGGCGGTGAACTCGGTGATGAAGGACCTGTCGCTGTCGCTGGAAGGCCGCGCGACCTGCGTGAGCCTGCATCCCGGCTGGGTGAAGACGGACATGGGCGGCCAGGAGGCCGACATCGACGTCTCGACCAGCGCGTCGAGCCTGCGCGCGGTGCTCGACGGCCTGCGCCCGGGCGACAACGGCGCGTTCTTCAACTACGACGGCAGCCCGCTGCCCTGGT
>JBCNOF010000016.1:0-22194 GCA_039594005.1 Roseateles sp. | reverse complement strand
GTTGGCTCATGGCGAGGACGTGGTGTCGACATCGGCCGCGCCCGCCGCGTCGTCGGACGGCGCGGGAGCATCGGTCGATGCGGAGGAATCGGATGCCGTGTCGGTGGCGGCGGGCACGGCGGAATCAGCAGGTGCCGCATCAGCAGCAGCGGCGACCGTCGCGGCCTTGCGGCGGCCGCGCTTGGGCGCCTCGGGCTCGGGCGGACGCCATTTGGGCTCGGGTTCGGGCTCCACGGGCGGCTCGACGTCGGTGGTGTGCAGCACGCCCTGGCTCATCCAGCGGACGAATTCGTCGTCGATCTCGCCCTGCGCGGCGGACCAGCGCACGCGCCAGGGCTGGCGCGCCATGTCGCCGGTGGCGCCGGCCAGATGCTGCGCCTGCGGGTCGCCCAGCAGCGGCAGCAGCTGCGCGCGGTAGGCCGCGCGCGCGTAGCTGCCGCCCAGCACGGCGGGCCGCAGGTCGTTCATCGGCTGGCGCTCGCCGCTCCAGCGGCCCAGCAGCGCCTGCAGCTGCGCCATCTCCGGCGGCAGGCTCATCACGGCGAGCTCGCCCGGCGGCGCGGCCAGCCCGGTGGGCAGCGGCTCGGGCGTGGGCGGCACGGGGCGGTCGCGTTCGAACTCGGCCTCGCAGCCGTCCAGCAGCTCATGCTGCGCGACGAAGACCGGATGCACCGGCCGCGAGAGCGCGCCCAGCGCCAGGTTCTCGAGGAAGGGGACGTCCTGCAGCCAGCGCCGCACGTCGGTGGTGGTGATGCCGGTGGTGCCCAGCGTGACGCGCTGGCGGTCGGCCTGCTGCAGCGCGCGGTTGAACTGGCTCGCCATCGCGAGCAGCCGCGCCTGCGCCAGCCCGAGCTCGCGCGCCAGGCGCTCCAGGCGGGCGTTCCCGTCGTTCTCGGCCTGGCGGATGATCGCGGACAGCGCCTCGCTGGCGCGCTCCACCAGCGACAGCGCGCGGTCGAAACGCATGCGCGCGCGGCGCAGGTGGAATTCGGAGCCCGAGGCGATCGCGTCGGCGAACTCGTTGTACAGGCGCGAGAGCTGCGCCAGCAGATGCTGCAGCTGCGCCGGCTCCAGCGTGCCGAGCTGCTGCGCGCCGGCGACGTTGGCCAGCAGGCCGGCCAGGTCGCCGTCCTCGTCGACCGCCTGGCCCTGCGTCAGCGGCGACACCATCGCCATCAGCTGCTGCGCCAGCGGCGTCACGCCGTACTGCTGATTGGACGCGTCCCACGCCAGCAGCTGGCCATCGCGCAGGCGCTTGAGCACGAGCTCCAGCGCCTCGTCGCGCAGCACGTGGAAATGGCGGTTGAGGTCGTCGCGGGAGAGCCGCGACTGCGGCAGGCTCATCAGCTCGATGAACACCCACACGCGCAGGCGCACCAGCGTGGCCGGGCCGTGGAACAGCGCGCGCTGCGCGCCGATCAGGGCGTCGTTGCGTTCAAGCTGCCACCACAGCAGGGAGTCCTGCGGGAGCTGACCTTCGCGGAAATGGTCTTCGAAAGAGGGTTCGGGGAGATCGTCGCGCAGCGCATCGTCCGCGCCTCCCGGGGTCAGGGTCATCGGCGGATTATCGCCGCTCGATCACACCGGTTTGAGCGCGCGTCGCATCAGGGTCGCCCCGGAGCCGAAAGTCGCCAGCCTGGCCGCGAGCGGCGAGCCGGGCGCGGGCTCGGACACCGAGAAGCCGTGGCGTTCCCAGTAGGCCGTGGAGCCCTGCACCGCCACCAGCGCGACCTGGGTCAGGCCCATGTCCTGCGCGCGGTGGACGACCTGCTGCACGAGCTTGTGGCCCAGCCGGCGGGCGCGGCCCGCGGGCGAGACGGCGAGGTCGTGCAGGTACAGCGTGCGCGGCGCGCGGGCCGGCGTCACCGAGAGCGCGTCCAGCGCGGGCAACTGCCCGTCGTCCACCGGCAGGCTGACGACGTAGGCCAGCGGCTGGCCGGCGTCCACGGCCAGGTAGGAGCAATGCAGGTGGCGCGCCGCATCGATCTTGGCGGTGAACGCCTGTGCGCTTTCCAGGAACTCGGGCCCGTAACACTGGGCCTGCAAGGCGAGCACCGCGGGCACGTCCGCGGCACCGATCACTTTCAACTGCAACATCAAACGGAGACGCCGGCCGACCGCGCGTTCCAGTGCTCGGACACACCCGACAGGAACGGCGACAGCAGCGGCGTGAAAAGACAGACGAAGGCCAGGATGTTGAGCGTGACGCTCAACCAGAACACCCGCCGGAAAACCGGCTTGGCGCTCTTGTGGCGCAGCAAGTGCTGTGCCAGCAACGCGCCCGGCCATCCGCACAGCAGCGCCAGCGCGTGCAGCGTGGATTCCTTGACGCGCCATTGGCCCAGGCGAGCGGCGCGCTTGTCCAGCGCGTAGACGATGAAGGTCGCGAAGCTCATCGCGACATACACGCCCCACAGGCCGCGCGGCAAGGGCCACGCGAGGTGGGTCAGCAGCACCAGCGAGGCGAAGCCGGGCACCAGCCACAACGAGGCGCCGGTGTCGGCGGACCGGGAGGCAGGGGACGCGGAGGAGGAAGAAGACGAGGCCGATGCACCGCGCGGTGGCGATGGAGGCCGGGCGCGCGCACCGGATCGGGCGCTGCCCTGCCCCGGCGCGGGGCCCGCGGGCGCGGGCCGGGGCTCCAGGCTCTTGACCTGGAGCGCGCGGGGCTTGCCCTGCGCGTCCGCGCCGGGCTGGTAGCTGACGCGCTCGCCGACGAAGGGCCGGTGGGCGCGCATGCCGAAGGCGCTGATGTGCACGAAGCGTTTCGCGCCGCCGTCGGACGGCGCGATGAAGCCGTAGCCCTTCGCGTCATCCCACTGGACGATCCGACCCTCGACGCGCATCCGTCAGCGTTCCCCTTCAGGCCGAGCCGCGAGGGCTCAGTAGCCCTTGCGCGGGCCCTTCTTCACGAAGCCGCCGCGGTCGTCGCCGCCTTGGCTGCGCGGGCCCTTGCTGAACGACGGCTTGCCCGCCGGACGGCCTTCCGGACGCTCGAAGCGCTGGTCGCCGCCCTTGTTGAACGCCGGACGCTCGGCGCGCGGGCCGTAGCGGTCGTTGTTCTCGGCCGAGCGATCGAAGCGCGGGTCGAAGCCGCCACGGCGCTGCTCGAAGCCGCCGCCGTTGCCGCCTTCACGCGGGCCGCCGAAGTCACGCTGCGGACGGTCGCCGAAGTTGCGCGGGGCGCCAAAGCCCTGGCCATCGCGCTGCGGGCGATCGCCGAAACGGGGACGGTCACCGAAGGGACGATCGCCTTGCGGGCGGTCACCGAAACGCGGACGGTCGCCTTGCGGGCGCTCGAAGCGGTTGCCACCGCCAAAGCCGCCCTGGCCACGCTCGCCGAACGGCGGACGGCCTTGACCTTCCGGACGCTCGAAACGGGCGCTGTTGTCGAAGCGGTTGTCACCGCCACCGAAGCCGCCGCGATCGCCGCCACGGTCGTTGCCGCGGAAGCCGCCTCCTTGCGGACGGCCGTAACCACCGCGGTTGCCACCGAAGCCGCCACGGTTGCCACCGTAACCGCCACGGTCACCGCGGTCGAAACCGGGGCGCGACGGATAGATCTTCGGCTCTTCGTTCTTGGGCTCCAGGCCCTCGATGCGCGACACCGGGATCTGCTGCGTCGTGAACTGCTGGATGCGCTTGATCATCGAGATGTCGCCACGCTCGGCCAGCGTGACCGCGATGCCGGAGCGGCCGGCACGGCCCGTGCGGCCGATGCGGTGCACGTAGTCCTCGGCCTTCATCGGCAGGCCGAAGTTGATGACGTGCGAGATCGTCGGGACGTCGATGCCGCGGGCGGCGACGTCGGTGGCGACGAGCACGCGCAGGTCGCGGCGGCGCAGCGCCATCAGCGTGCGGTTGCGCTTGCCCTGCGGCATGCCGCCGTGCAGCGCCGCGACGCGATGGCCGATGGCCTCGAGCTGCTCGGCCAGCCATTCGGTGTCCTGCTGCGTGCTGGTGAAGACCACGGCCTGGTCCACGTCACGCTCGCCCAGGATGTGCTCCAGCAGCTTGCGCTTGTGCTGGCCGTTGTCGGCCCAGTGCAGGCGCTGCGCGATGTTCTCGTGCGTCTCGGTGTGGCCCGACACGTCGATGCGCTGCGGGTCCTTCATCAGCTGGGCGGCCAGGCGGCCGGTGTTGCCGGCGAAGGTCGCGCTGTACATCAGCGTCTGGCGGGTCGCGGGGATCTGCTCGGCGACGAAGTTGATGTCGTCGATGAAGCCCATGTCCAGCATGCGGTCAGCCTCGTCGAGCACGAACATCGTGACGTTGTCGAGCTTGCAGCGGCCGCTGTTGATGTGGTCCAGCAGGCGGCCCGGCGTGGCGATCAGGATGTCCAGGTGGCCGCTCAGCGCGCGCAGCTGATGCGCGTAGGGCATGCCGCCCAGCACGGTGGCCACGCGCAGGCCCTGGATGTGGCGGCCGTAGGTCATCGCGGACTTGGCGACCTGCATCGCCAGTTCACGCGTCGGGGCCAGCACCAGCACGCGCGGGCCGATGGTCTTGGTCTTGTTGCCGGCGGCGCGCTCGGCGCGGGCGTTCAGCACCTGCTGCAGCGCGGGCAGGATGAACGAGGCCGTCTTGCCCGAGCCGGTGCGCGACGAGACCATCAGGTCCGCGCCGCCCAGCGCCGGGGGAATCGCTTGCGCCTGCACCTCGGTGGCGTTCTCGTAGCCGGAGTCCTTGACGGCGCGCAGCAGCGCGTCGTGCAGGCCCAGCGCGGCGAACGGCGTGCCGGTCGTTTCCGCGTCGTTGCCGAGCTCGCCCGCCTCGATCTCCTGATCGAGTTCGTCGTTCTGGTTCTGGGCGTCGGCGTTCATGTCGTGGTCGAAACTCATCTGTCTTGCATTCCAAAGGCACGCGCCGCCGCCGACACCCGAAACATGGCGTCCGCGCTGGCGCGCTGTGGCCTGTCACGCGAGGTCGTTGGCTCGCGGCAGGACCGTGATGTCGCTGGGAGAAAGCTCGCGTCGATCACCAGGAAAGAGAAACGCACGCGCGGCGGAGCTGGCGGAGCAGCCTGTCGAACGAACAAGGGGCCTGGTGAGGCGCCGGGGAACAGTCAAAGCGACGGCATCGCCGCCGACCGAACCCGAGGGCATGCAGTGCGCGAGTCCCAAGGCGGGAAACAGCTTCGGAGAGGATCCGGAGCCTGCGTGGCGATCCGTTGGGAAGGCCGGCGCAGCGGTCTGCAAGAGGTCAGAGGAGACGTACGAAGCACCGCACGAAGCGGTGAAGCCCGCGACTATAACAGCGTTTCGGGTTTTCACCTAGCATATTCCTGTCGCATTTCCTGGCGCACGTCCCGGGTTCGCCCCCATGGGGGAAGTCGCCCGCTCGGCGTCCATTGGACTTCTTTCGGTCCTACACTGGTCTTTGACTGGACTTCAAAAGTCCGGCCGCTCGATCCACAGGGTCGAGCCCTTTAACAACCGCTCAGGGAGACAGTGGATGGATCGTCGCGCGTTCATCGCGGCGAGCGCAGGCGCGCTCGCGAGTTCATGGCTCAGCGGATGCGGCGGAGGCGGCGGCAGCGCCGGCACGCCGGTCGCGCCGCCCCCGCCCGGACCCAGCCTCGGCGTCTACGCCTCGCTGGCCAGTCAGATGAAGGGCCAGTTGCTCGTCGCGGGCAGCCCCGGTTTCGACGCCTTCCGGCTGCCGGCCAACGCCCGCTACGACAGCGTCGTGCCCCAGGCGCTGGCGCGCTGCGCCGCGCCGGAGGACGTCGTCGCCGCGGTGAACTTCGCGCGCGCCAACCAGATCCGCTTCACCCCGCGCAGCGGCGGTCACAGCTACCTCGGCGCCTCGACCATCGCCGCCGGCCTGGTCATCGACACCGGCCCGATGGACAGCGTGCGCATGGACGGCGACATCGCCGTCGTTGCCGCCGGGGCCAAGCTCGCCGACATCTACCGCGCGCTGCTGGCGCTGCCGCAGCCGCGGCTGCTGCCCTCGGGCAGTTGCCCGACGGTGGGCATCAGCGGCATCGCGCTGGGCGGGGGGTTCGGCTTCTTCCAGCGGGCCCATGGGCTGACCTGCGATGCGCTCGTCGGCGCGACGCTGGTGACCGCCGACGGCCAGACGGTGAGCTGCGACGCCACGCGCAACCCCGACCTGTTCTGGGCGGTGCGTGGCGGAGGCGGCGGCATGCTGGGCCTGGTGACCGAACTGCGCCTGCGCACGCAACCGCTGCCCGCGATGAGCAGCAGCGCGGTGCAGTACGCCGGCAACGACATCCCCGCCGTCCTCGCCGCATGGCAGGCCTGGGGCGCGGCGCTGCCCGACAGCGTCTGGTCGCAGGCGCAGATCGGCGCCTTCGGCAACGGGCAGATCGGCATGCAGGTCATCGCCGTCGCGGCCGACGCCGCCGCGGCGCTGTCCGCGCACTGGAACCGCTTCCTCGCCGCGACCGGTGCGGCCATGGTGAGCAACAGCCCGCCGCTGGACGCCGCGCCGGCCGACCTGCTGCTGGGCCGCTGCGCGACGCTGTCGGCGGCGCAGTGCCGCCTGCCCTCGCAGTCCGCAGGCGGGACGATGACGCGCGTGTCGATGACGGCCAGTTCGGACTTCTTCACCGCCCTGCCCGCCGCCGGCGTGCAGGCGCTGGTGAACGCGCTGACGGCACGCAGCCAGGCGGGCCGCTTCGGCGGCGTGCTGCTGGACCTGATGGGCGGCGCGATCGCGCGCGTGGCGAAGGACGCGACGGCGTTCCCGCACCGCGACGCGTTGTTCAGCGCGCAGTACCTGACGGAGAACCTGGCCGGCGACCTGCCTGCCGCGCTGGACGACAACGCGCGCTGGACCCACGGGCTGCGCGACACGATGGCGCCGTGGAGCACCGGCGGCGCCTACGTCAACTATCCCGACGCGGCGATCCCGAATCCGGCCACGGCCTATTACGGCGAGAACGTCGCGCGGTTGCGCGCGATCCAGCGCTCGGTCGATCCGCACGGGCTGTTCAAGACGCCGATCGTCGTGATCTGAACCCGCGGCGATCGGGACGGGACGGCGAGGCCGGCACCGCGCGAGCGGGCGCGGCCTCGCGCCGGGCTCACAGCCCCTCGAGCAGCGCCGGCAGCACGGCCATCAAGGCCTCGAGCTGACCGGCATCCAGCCACGCGGGCGCGGCATCCAGCCAGGACGGGAAGTCCACGCCTGCCTTCTGCGCGCGCAGCACGGCCGCGTCCAGCGAGGCCTCGATCAGCAGCAGCGCGGCCGGCACGCCGCTCGCATCCTCGCCGCACAAGCTGAGGACGCGGTGCTCCAGCACCTCGGCCTGCCACGGCAGGTCCGCGTGCACGACGGCCAGGCGGTCCTCGCGCAGCGCGCCCTCCTCCAGGCCGCCGTCCTGCAAGCTGCCCAAGGCGTCGTCGCTGGCCAGCAGCACGCCGGCCGGCGCCGCGCGCCAGGCGCTCAGCGCGGCCTCGCGCGTCGCGGCATCGTCGCCCGCGCGCAGGCGATGCGGCGGCAGGCGGCGCAGCTGCGGCGACATCGACAAGCTGTCCAGCAGCGTCTCCGACCGCGCGCAGATCACCAGCCGCGCGGCGGCCGGTGCGGGCGACTCGATCCATTCGCGGCGCAGCGCGAGCACCGCCTCGGCCTTGGCGGCCAGCGCCTGGCGCGAGGCCGGCGCCAGCAGCGCCAGCGC
This sequence comes from Roseateles sp., assembly GCA_039594005.1. Classification (GTDB taxonomy): domain Bacteria; phylum Pseudomonadota; class Gammaproteobacteria; order Burkholderiales; family Burkholderiaceae_C; genus Roseateles. The sequence goes on along the minus strand of JBCNOF010000016.1, from coordinate 14,543 downwards.
CTCCAGCAGTTGCTGCTGCTCGACGCTGGACAGGAAACGCAGCGCCGTCCAGCGCTCGATCAGCTGACGCAGCTGCTTGAGCGGCGTGGCCGGCAGGCTCGCGCCGTTGTTGGCGGCGCCGTCCAGCCACAGCGGCGACAGCAGCGCGGTCGGCAGGCTGTCCACCAGCTCCCGCTTGCGGCGCGACAGCACGACGGCCTCCAGCGCCTCGCGTCGAAGCTTCTTGCCGGCGTCGGCCGGCAGCGCGGCCAGGCGCGCGGCGGGGCCGCGGCGCATCTCATCGAGCCAATCGATCCACTCGCCCAGGCGCGCGTCGCCCAGCGGTTCCTGATGCGCGATCAGCAGCAGCTGCGCGGCGGGCAGCGCGCGCAACGCGGCCAGGCGCTCGGCGTCGACCGCCTCGATGCCGTCGACCACCAGCAGCGCCGAGGCCGGTTGCGGCAGCGGCTTGGCCGGCGGCGTGGCGCTCAGGATCACGGACTTCGCCTCATCGCCGAGCCAGCGCGTGAGGTCGCGCTGCCAGGCGGCGTGGCGCGATTCCGGCGCGATGACCACGGCCGGCTTGACGCCGAAGCAGTGCGTCCACAGACGGATCGCGGCGATGGCCGCGCCGCGCTGGCCCAGGCCGAGGTCGTCGGCGATCAGCGCGCGGCCGGCGCAGACGGCGAACAGCGCGGCTTCCCAGGCCGACACCGGCAGCTCGTCGCGCAGCAGCGCGCGCATCGCGTCGCCATCGGCCATCAGCGCCTCGATCCGCGCCACACGGGCCTGGGCGTCGCGACCGCAGGCGAGCTGGGGCCACACCGGCGCATCCACGCGCAGCGTGACGCCCAGCGCGCGGGCCTCGCTGAGCAGTGTCTGCAGCCAGTCGTGCGCGCCCTCGGCGCCGCGGCGTTGTTGTTCGTCGAGGCCCCACTGGTCGCGCAGGCGCGCGGGCACGTCGCGACCGCAGACCCATTGCAGGCCGCGCTCCGCGCCCGGCACCAGCCAGACCTCGGCCTCGCGACCCGGCCATCCGGCGTCCAGCGCCTCGTGTTGCGCCGCGTCGAACAGCGCCAGCAGGTGCGCGCCGTGCTCGCAGTGACCGTGCGCGCGGTAGTCCGCGCAGCTGCAGCGCCAGGTGTGCCGGCCCAGCAGGCGCAGCTGGAAGGTGCCGCCGGTCTCGCGGTCGCGCAGCTCGTAGTCGCCGAACACGCCGTCGTCCTCGCGGGTGCCGAGCGTGAAGCGCGGCGGCTCCGGCGGCACGGCCGGCGCCTCGGGCACGTCCTCGACCGCCGCGTCCACCACCGCTTCGGCGATCAGCTCGGCCTTGGGCTTGCGGCGGCCCTTGCGAGGCGCTGCTTCGACGGGCGCCTGCGAGTCGGCGAGCGCGTCGTCCGCGAGCTGTGTCGCGGCCTCGGCCTCGATCACGGCGGCCGCTGCCGGCACGGGCTCTTCGGCCATCGCGGCCGCCGCCAAGGGCTTGGCGGCGCCGCGCTTGCGTGCGGAACGCTTGGCCGCGGGGGCGGCTTCCTGGACATCGGGCACATCAGGCACATCGGTCGCTTCGGGCGCCTGAACGGCTTCTGGCGGCGCGTCGATCGCCGTCTGCGCTTGGGCCTCGGGGGGGCACCTTGGCGCGGCTCGCTCGCTTGCGCGCGGGCTTGGCCTCGGGCGCCGGCGTGTCGATCACGGGTTCAGCGATCACCGATTCAGCGATCACGGGCTCGGCCGCCGGGGCCGCCTCGTCAAGCGCTCGGGTCTTGCGCGCCGCCGGGCGGCGGCGTTGGGTTGTCGTCGTCATGGGAATCCTCGTGCCGCAGCCGCGCCTCGCGCCAGCCACGGACACCGTTGAAGAGGGCGAGCGCATGCGCCCGCCGCAGATCGTGCACGGTCAGCCGCGCCTCGCGCAGCCGGCCTTGCTCCAGCAATTCCTCGCGCAGCGTGCCGGGCAGCAGGCCGGCATCGGCGCGCGGCGTCAGCCACGGTCCGTCCGGCACCCGCTGCAGCGCGAGGTTGGTCAGGCAGCCCTCGGTGAGCTCGCCCGACCGGTTGAACAGCAGCACGTCGAAGCAGTCCGCCGGCCTGGTGTCCAGGAAGGCCTGGTACACCTCGCGGCGCGTCGTCTTGTGCTGGATGAATTCGGCATCGGGGCCGCGCGTGTCGATCGGCCCGCGCGCGAGCGCCACCATCCACGCCGCGCCGTCGGACGGCGGCAAGGCCTGCACGGTGTCGGTCAGCCCGCCATCGCGCGCCAGCGTCAGCCGCACGCGCCAGGCGCCCGCCGGGTGCCGCCGCGCGATCTCCACGAGCCGCGCCTTGACCGCCTCGGCCGACCACGCCAGACCGAAGTGCCGCGCGGTGCGCTGCATCCGCGCCAGGTGACGCGCGGCCCGCGCGAACTCGCCGTCCTCGAGCCGCATCGTCTCGAGCGCCGCGATCGGCGCCCTCGCCCGCGACAGGAAACGCGCCTTGGCGCGCCACTCGTCGATCTCGTCACGCGGCGACGAGTCCAGCGTGATGCCGCTGCCCACGCCGCAGCGCAGCTCGGCGCCGTGCTGCTCGACGGTGCGGATCGGCACGTTGAAGGTGACCGCCCCGCCCGGCTGCAGCAGCCCGAGCGCGCCGCAATACCAGCCGCGCGGGCCGGGCTCCAGTTCGTCGATCACCTCCATCGCGCGTTTCTTGGGCGCGCCGGTGATCGAGCCGCAGGGGAACAGCGCGGTCATCACATCGTCCAGCGCCAGGCCGGCGCGGGTGACCGCGCTGATGGTGGACGTCATCTGCCAGACGGTCGGGAGCGCATGCAGCTCGAAGAGCCGCGGCACGCGCACCGATCCCGGCACCGCGACGCGCGACAGGTCGTTGCGCAGCAGGTCCACGATCATGAGATTCTCGGCGCGCTCCTTGGCGCTGGTGCGCAGGTAGGCCTGCGCGGCCTCGTCGCCGGCGCGGTCGCGGCCGCGCAGCGCGGTGCCCTTCATCGGCTGCGCCGACAGCAGCCAGGTGTGGCTGGCCTGCGGCGTCTCGGGCAGCGGGCGCCAGTCGAAGAAGAGCTCCGGCGACACGCTCGCCACGGTCTCCGCGCCCTCCCCGGTCCGCAGGAACAGCGCGAAGCCCCCGGGCTGCGCCGCGTGCAGCGCGAAGAAATGCAGCGCGGGGTCGAAAACCTCGGCGGCGCCTGGCATCACCTCGGCGGCGAGCCGCGTCGTCAGGTTGACCTGATAGCAGTCACCCGCGCGGATGTACTCGCGGATGCGCTCGACCTGCGCCTGCTCCTCGCCGTCGGACTGCGTGTCGCGCCAGGCCGCGATCGGATGCGCGCGGCGCGCGCCCTCGGCGGCCAGGTCCTCGGGCCAGGGCTCCGGCGACTGCGTCCAGACGTGGAACTCCGCCAGCGGCGCCTGCCCGGCCGGTCGAGCGGGCAACACCGGATCGAGCGCCGAGGCCGCCTCGTATCTCAGGCCGCCCAGCACCCAGGCGCCCGCCCGCGCCGCGGCATGCGCCAGGCGCAGCACGGCGCGCAGCCGATCCGCGTCGCGCGCGACCAGGCGCTCCGCCGGCGGCGCGAAGAAGGCGCCGCGCAAGCGTTCGCCGTCCTCGCGCGCCAGCGGATGACGCGGGAAGTCGAAGGCCGCCCACAGCTCGTGCGGGCGGCGCGGGGTGTCCATCGGAGGTCTCGACCGCGCGGGAGCGGGCTCAGTCCAGCTTGAGGAACTGCTCGCGGTAATGGATCAGCTCGTCCACGGACTCGTGGATGTCGGCCAGCGCGGTGTGCTTCTGGGCCTTCTTGAAGCCCTCCATCGCGGCGGGCTTCCAGCGGCGCGCCAGCTCCTTGAGCGTGGACACGTCCAGGTTGCGGTAATGGAAGAAGTCTTCCAGCTTGGGCATGTAGTTGGCCAGGAAGCGGCGGTCCTGGCAGATCGAGTTGCCGCACATCGGCGACTTGCCGGCCGGCACATAGGCCTTCAGGAAATCGATGACCTGCTGCTCGGCATCGGCCTCGGACACGGTCGAGGCCTTCACGCGATCGATCAGGCCGCTCTTGCCGTGCGTCCCCTTGTTCCAGGCGTCCATGCCGTCCAGCGTCGCGTCGGACTGGTGGATGGCGAAGACCGGGCCTTCGACGCGCACCGTCAGCTGCGGGTCGGTCACGACCACGGCGATCTCGATGATGCGGTCCTTGTCCGGGAACAGGCCGGTCATTTCCAGGTCGATCCAGATCAGGTTCTGGTCATTCAGCGGCAGCACGGGGTTCTCGCTCATGGCGACGTCCTTGTCTTGTCGGGTCTTGTCTGTCGACGGCGGCATCGCACCGTCGGGAATGGCGCGGATTGTCGCAGCGTTGACGGGCACCGCGACAACTCCGCGCCTGGCCCGGCCAATGGTCCCGCCGATGGTCCCGCCGATGGCCCGCTCCGGTCCGGCGATCGAGTTTTCGTCGGGGTAAACCCGTGAACGACCCCGACAAAACGCTAGAAGTCGTCTCGCAATCAACGTTTTCCGCAGTTCGGACACCGATCCTGGGGGATGCGCCGGAAGCGTACGGTGTCAGACTTGCCCCAGGCACGCCGCCCACCAACGGCAGTGCCCGAGGTTCAAAACAATGATGCGCGAGTCGTTGGACCCGGCCCCCGCCGCCGGAGTGCGCCATGTGTCGGGAGGCCTGCGAGCCGTCACCGCGCTGACCTGCGCGGTGCTGCTGGTCTCCGGCATGCCGCTGATCGACCTGAACGCCGGGTTGGCCCTGCTGGTCCTCCTGGCGCTGATCGCCGCCGCCGCGCTGCTCGCGCGACCGATGCGGGCGCTGCACCGGCGCATCGCGTTGATCGACGAGATCGAGGCCGGCCTCGATCCGCGCCGCGGGCTGGAGGCGATCTGCTCGGAGCTCGTGGAGCGGTTGCGCCACGGCACGCAGGCCGACGTGCTGGCGCTCGTGCTGCCCAGCCGCTACGGCGCGCCGGCGATGATCGCCAGCCGCGAGGACGGCGGCTTCCGCGCCCGCCCCGAGGTCCATCAGGCGCTGGAGGCGCTGCTGGCCCAGACCGGCACGCAGGCGCTGAGCTACACGTCGCGGCGTTGGTGGGATCCGCGCGCCCGCATCCGCGTGCATGCGGGCGGCCGTCCGGCACGAGGCCTCGCCGCGCCGCTGGAACAGCTGACCACGCTGCTGGACGTCACCGGGCTGCACATCGCGCCGCTGACGCGCTACGACCGCCAGCACGGCCACTTCGTGATCGGCTATCAGGGCCTGCGCGCACATCGCCAGGACCTGCGCGCGCTGATCGACGCGATGCCCGAGCTGCTGCGCGTGATCGAGCAGGCCGCGCTCGTGGACCAGCTCCAGGACGAGAGCGCCTCGCATGAACGCGCGCGCATCGGCCGCGACCTGCATGACAGCGCCATCCAGCCCTACCTCGGGCTGAAGTACGCGGTGGAATGCGTGGCGCTGCGCATCCCGCCGGAGAACCCCGCGCGCGGCGAGATCGACGCGCTGGCCGAGCTGGTCAACGCGGAGGTCGCCTCGCTGCGCGAGCTGATCTCCGGGCTGCGCAGCGGGGAGCGCGGCGGCGACAACGCGCTGGTGCCGGCCGTGCGCCGCCAGGCGCGGCGCTTCGCGCTGCTGTTCGGCATCGACGTGCAGGTGGACTGCCCCGAGTCGCTGCCCAGCACCCGCGCGCTGGCCGGCGCGATGTTCCACCTGCTCAACGAGACGCTCAACAACGTGCGCAAGCATTCGCAGGCGCGGCACGTGCACATCACGCTGAGCCACGAGGCCGCCGAGCCGGGCGGCACCGCCACGGTCGTGCTGCACGTGGTGGACGACAGCGGCACGGTCACCGGCCGGCCCGCGCCGGCCTTCCATCCGCATTCGCTGCATTCGCGCGTCGCCGAGCTCGGCGGCACGCTGACGATCACCCGCCGCGACGGGCTCGACACCGAGCTGCTGTTCCGCATCCCGGCGTGAAGCACCTGAAGCACCTGAAGCACCTGAAGCACCAGAAACACCAGAAGCACCAGGAGACTCCCGATGACCGTCACCGACTCCTCGATGCGCCTGCCCGGCCAGGCGGCCCGGCCCATCCGTGTCTTCGTCGCCGAGGACCACCAGATCACGCTGTGGGGCCTGCACCAGCTCATCGAGGCGTCCAAGCCCCGCATGGAGATGGTCGGCTGCGCGTCCACGCTGGACGAGCTGCTGCGCCATGACGGCCTGCCGCGGGCCGACCTGCTGCTGCTGGACCTGGACCTGGGCGGCCAGGACGCCGCCGCCGCGATGGACGCGCTGCGTCAACGCGGCCACGCGCAGGTCCTCGTGCTGACCGGCGCCGACGACGCGGCGCTGCATCGCAGCGCGGTGATGCGCGGCGCGCGCGGCGTCGTCCACAAGTCCGCGCCCGCGGCCACCATCCTGCGGGCGATCGAATGCGTCAGCGAGGGCGAGGTCTGGCTGCACCGCACGCTGATGGGCGAGGTGCTGGGCCTGCTGACCGACGGCGGCCCCAAGCCCGCCGCGCCGCGCGACCCCGAAGCAGAGCGCATCGCCAGCCTCACCCCGCGTGAGCGCGACATCGTCGGCACGCTGCTGCGTCAGGCTGGCGCGAAGCTGCTGGCGGTGGCCGACGCCCTGCACATGAGCGAGCACACCTTGCGCAACCACCTCACCGCGATCTACGCCAAGCTGGGCGTGCGCGGCCGGCTGGAGCTCCACGTCTACGCGACCGCCCACGGGCTGGACCGCGAACCCGCCCGGGCCGCGGGGGGAGCATTGTCCTAGGCGGGCACCGCGCCGCCTCCCTGGCGCGCGCGTGGGCGGGATCCGAGCATCGGTCCCATCACCCGACACGCCGCCATGGACCTCACGCCCCGACATCCGCTGCGCCTGGCCGCGCTCCTGACCGCGATGACGGTCGCGGCGGTGGCCGCGGCGATCGTCGCGGGGCAGCTCACAGCGGGCGCCGCGGGCCGCTGGTCCCTCGCGGGCCGTGACCTGGCGGCCCTGGGGCTGGCGCTCGCGGCCCTCGCCGCGCCGCTGCTGCTGCCGCGCTACCGGCGCGACGCCCGCATCTCCGTCACGCTGCGCTGTGCGCTGCTGCTGCTCGTGTTCCAGGCGGCCGCCGCCTGCCTGAGCTACCTGCTGATCGCGCTGGCGCCGCCGCTGACCGACGCCACGCTCGCCGCCTGGGATGCCGCGCTCGGCATCGACTGGCGCGTGCTGCACGCCCGCCAGGCGGCGATGCCGGCGTGGATGCAGCTCACGCTGCAGCTGGCCTACGACAGCGGGCTGCCGCAGATCCTGGCGGTGGTGCTGATGCTGGGCCTGGGCGGCCGGGACGCGCCAGGAGCGCCGGGCGATCGCCTGCGCGGCTTCATGGCGCGATACGTCGCGGTGACGTTGGCGGTGATCGTGCTGTCCGCCCCCTGCCCCGCGGCCGGCCCCTTCAAGCACTTCGGTCCGGAGCTGGGCCTGACGCCGCCCGCGGACCAATGGCATTTCGAGGCGCTGCGCGACGGCCGGCTGCGACTGCTCGCGCTGGCCTCCATGCAGGGGCTGATCTCGATGCCCTCGCTGCACGCGGCGATGGCGGTACTGCTGGCGCATGCGCTGTGGCGCACGCGCTGGGCGCTGCCGGCGATCGCGCTCAACACGCTGATGCTGATCGCCACGCCGGTCGTCGGCGGTCATTACGTCGTGGACGTGCTGGCGGGTGCCGCGCTCGCGGGCCTGTCCATCCTCTGGTTGCCTCTCCCGCTGTCCGACCCCGGAGTCCGCCATGCCCGTCGTTCCCCTCTTCCCGTCTCGCACCGATCCCTCGGCCTCGCCCACCCCGATCGCCCCGCCGCGGAGCGTTGAGATGCGGCGCGACGGCCACCGTGAAGGCCGCCTCACCGAATGGCTGCTGCGCAGCTTCGCGCTGATGGCGCTGGCCTTCGTGCTGGCGCGCTGGGGCCATGCGTGGTGGCAGGATCCGACGCGCGGCACGCTGCTCCTGCTGCTGATCTCCGAGGGCTACACGCTGGCGCTGGTGCTGATCGCGCGGCGTGCCGAGCGACGCGATGTCTCCGTCCCCGCGATCGCCGCGACGCTCTACGCGACCGGCTTCGTCGTGCTGCTGACGCCCAGCGGCACGGTGTCCTTCGTGCCGGAATGGGTGGGCGCATCGCTGCAGCTCGCGGGCATGCTCTGGCAGTTCTCGGCGAAGGTCGCGCTCGGGCGGTCCTTCGGGCTGCTGCCGGCGCAGCGCGGCCTGGTCGTGCGTGGCCCCTACCGCGTGGTGAGACACCCCATCTACCTGGGCTACCTGATCGGCCACCTCGGCTTCCTGTTCGTCAACGCGTCGCCGCGCAACGCCGCCGTGCTGGCGCTGCTGTACGTCGCTCAGGTGGTGCGCATGCGGCGCGAGGAAGCGGTGCTCGACGACGCGCAGGCCGGTTATCGCGCCTACCGCCGGCGCGTGCCCTGGCGCCTGATTCCGTTCGTGTATTGAGCCCACCGGGGAGGAATCTCCCCCCTGTGCTGCCCGCAAGCTCCCGCGCGCCGCGCGCCTGTGCTGCCTAGCATCCCTGACATGAGCCCGCTGCCCTCCGCCCTCGCCGTCCCGGCCGTGCCGGGTCCGTTCGGCGTCCTGCTCGTCGATGACCAGCAGGCGGTGCGCGAGGGCCTGTCGCGCCTGATCGACTGTGCCCCGCAATCGCTGCGTTGCGTCGGCGCGGTGGCCACCGGCGCGCAGGCACTGGAGGCCGCGCTGCGCCTGCTGCCCGAGCTCGTCGTGCTGGACGTGGACCTCAATGGCGAGGACGGCCTGGCGCTGCTGCCGGCACTGCTGCCGCGCTCGCGCGTGCTGGTGCTGACCTGCCACGACGACGACGCCACGCGCGACCGCGCGCTGCGCCTGGGCGCGCAGGCCTTCCTGGCCAAGCACCTGCCCGCGGCCGAGCTGCTGGGCACGCTGGTGCGCCTGGGCGGGCTGGGTCGTCCCGACCGGACGGGGTCCGCCGACGCGCTCGGCGCGCAGGACAAAACTCCCCCCCCGCCAAGGGTCAAGCTCCCCCCGCGACATGGCGCCATCCTCCGCTGCGCGCCGCGATCGCGATGCCTAGAGTGAACGCCATGGACACGCCCCTTCCCACCGCCCCGATCGCCGATGAACAGGCGCCCGCCGAGGACCGCGTCGCGAGCGGCTGCCCGGTCGACCTGCGCGATGAACGCGCGGCCACCGCCATCGAGTACGGCCTGATCGCCGCGCTGATCGCGGTGGGGATCCTGGCCGCGCTGACGCTGACCGGATCGTCGCTGGCGGCGCTGTACCAGTACTGGTCGTCGGCCGTGGTGGCCGCGCTGTGAGGACACGCACGAACGATTCGCATCGGGTTCCCATGACGTCACGCCGGCCGGCGTCCTCCAACAGGCCGACATCCGAGGGCGCCGCTGGGCGTCAGGTCCTTAAGCAACTTGAAGGAACTTTCATCATGCAACTCCTCTCCATCGCCAAGGCCACCCGTGCCCTGAAGCAATTCGGCCAGGACGACGACGCGGTCACCGCGATCGAGTACGGCCTGATCGCGGCGTTGATCGCCGTGTTCATCATCGCCTCGGTCACGATCGTGGGCTCGAAGCTGGCGGCCGTGTTCACCGCCATCTCCACGGCGCTCACCACCGCGCTGTGACCGCGCGGCGCGGCCGCGCCGGCCCATGCCGGCCGCGCCCCTCCCGGTTCCCACGATCCACCGCCCGTCCTCCTGACGCTTCCCCCGAGGAGTCCATCATGACCTTGCTGCACCGCCTGAACGCGCTGGTCCGCGACGACGACGCCGTCACCGCGATCGAGTACGGCCTCATCGCCGCGCTGATCGCCGTCTTCATCATCGCCTCCGTGACCATCGTCGGATCCAAGCTCGACGCCGTGTTCACGGCGATCTCCGCGGCCATCACCGCCGCGCTCTGACCGGACCGCCGCCATGTCGTCCCCGGCGCCCGCCCTCGCCCTGCTGGTCCCGCTGACCGCCTTGACCGCGCTCGCCCTCGTGCTGGGCGTGGCCGCGCGCAGCGACCTGCGCACGCGCCGGGTGGGCAACCGGTGGCTGGCCTTCGGTGCCGCGATGGCGCTGGGCGTGCATGCCGCGGCCACCGCGGCCGGTCTCCCCCCACTCGCCGGCGCGCGCTGGTGGTCGCCGCTCTCGGGCGCCCTCACCGGCCTGGCGCTGATGCTGCCGCTGTACCTGCTGCGCGCCACCGGTGCCGCCGACGTCAAGCTGATGGCCGTCGTCGGCGCCTTCGTCGGCGCGGGCACGGTCACCGCGGCGGTGCTCTACACGCTGCTGTGCGGCGGGTTGCTGTCGCTCCTCGCGATGCGCGACGCCAGCGTGCTGGCCCGCGTCATGACGACCATGAAGGCCAAGCTGATGGCCGACCTGCGCGAGCACCCGCGCGGCACGGCCCATGCGTCGAATGCCACGCCGCTCGCCCGCACCGCCGCGCGGCTGCCCTACGCGGTGGCCATCGCGATGGGCACCGTCGTGGCGCTGATCGCGCCGCCCCTGATCTGAACCGGACGCGCGTCATGAACCTGCTCCAGTTCCCCCATGCCCCGCCGGCCCGCGCCGCGACCGCCGCCACCGCGCTGCCCGCGTCGCCGTTGACCGTCGAGGACACGGGCCTGTCCGTGCCCTTCCTCGCCGACCTGGTCGCCAAGACCCTCCTGCAGGGCCCGTCGGGCCGGCTGGTCGACCTGGGCGCGCGGCTGTGCCTGGGCGGCGCGATCGTCGACGCGCTGTGCCAGGCGATGCGCCGCGACGGCCTGGTGGAGGTCGCGCGCCGCGGGCAGAACGAATCCGACGTCGAATTCGAGCTCACGCTCGCGGGCCGCGCCCGGGCGCTGGACGCGTTCTCGCGCAGCGCCTACATCGGTCCGGCGCCGGTGCCCGCCGAGCGTTATGCCGAGCGGGTGCGCGCGCAGGCCGCCGATCTGCATCCGGTCACGCTGCGCGGCGCACGCGAGGCCTTCGCGGGCATCGTGCTCGAGGACGCGCTGGTCGACCGGCTGGGCACCGCGATGAACGCGGCGCGGCCGATGCTGCTGCACGGCCCGGCGGGGTCGGGCAAGACCTACATCGCGCGCAGCCTGGCGCGCCTGCTGCCCGGACCGGTCGCGATCCCGCATGCGATCTGCGTGCAGGATGAGGTCATCCGCGTCTTCGATCCGCTGTGCCACCACCCGCTCGAGCCCGCGCCCGCACCGGCCGTGCCACGAGGTCAGCTCGACAGCCGCCATCGCGCCGACGCCCGCTGGGTGCTGTGCGAGCGCCCGGTCGTGGCCTGCGGCGGCGAGCTGACGCTGGAGATGCTGGACCTGGGCTTCGATCCGCGCGCGGGCTACTACGAGGCGCCGCCGCACCTGAAGGCCAACAACGGGCTGTTCATCGTGGACGACCTCGGCCGCCAGCGGGTCACGCCGCGCGAGCTGATGAACCGCTGGATCGTGCCGATGGAGCGCCGCCACGATCACCTCACGCTGCGCCAGGGCGCGCGTTTCACCGTGCCCTTCGAGATGATGCTGGTCTTCTCGTCCAACCTGTCGCCGCGCGACCTGGACGAGGCCTTCCTGCGCCGCATCGGCCACAAGATCGAGATCGGCCCGGTACGCGCCGAAGCCTATGCGCGCATCTTCGAGCGCGCCTGCGCCGAGGAAGGCGTGCCCTTCGACGCCGAGGGCCTGACCCACCTGCTCGACCGGCTGCATGCCACGCACGGCCGCGCGCTGCTGGCCTGCCATCCGCGTGACCTGCTGCGGCTGGTGACCAGCCGCGCGCGTTACCTCGAGACCGCGCCGGTGCTCGACGCCGGGCTGCTCGACTGGGCCTGGTGCACGCATTTCGGCGACACCCCCGCCGCCACCGACTCCTCCAGGAGGCCATCATGAGAAGCCGAGGCCTGTTGATGCTCTTCATCGCCGCGATCGCCGGCCTGGCCGCGGTCGTCATGGCCGCGCGCTGGATGCAGGGCCAGAACGGCAACCAGGGCCGGATCGCGATCGCCAACGCCGACATCGAGCTCGGCGGGCGCATCTCCCGCGAGATGGTCCGCATGGCGGACTGGCCCACGGGCAGCGTGCCCGCCGGCGCCTTCGAGGACCCGGTCGCGCTCGAGGGCCGCGTGGTGCTCGTGGCCATGCAGCGCGGCGAGCCGCTGACCGAGGCGCGCCTGGCGCCCGTGGGCACCAAGGGCGGCCTGTCGGCCGTCGTGCCCACCGGCAAGCGCGCGATGACGGTGCGCGTGAACGATGTCGTCGGCGTGGCCGGCTTCGCGCTGCCGGGCACCTATGTCGACGTGATGGTCAACACGCAGGACGAGGGCGGCGCGCGCAACGACCGCGACCACTCGATCTCCAAGATCGTGCTGGAACGCATCCTGGTGCTGGCCGTCGCGCAGGAGGCGGACCGCGACACCACCCGGCCCAAGGTCGTCAACGCGGTCACGCTGGAGGTCTCGCCCGACGAGGCCGAGCTGCTGGACCTGGCGCGCAGCGTCGGCAACCTGTCGCTGGTGCTGCGCAACCAGACCGATCCCAAGTCTGCCGGCAACGGCAACGGCGCGACCAAGGCCGCGCTGCTCGGCCTGCGGGCCCAGCTGGAGGCACCGCCCGCGCCCGCCCCGGCGCCGGTCAAGATGGCCGCGCCGCGCAAGCCGGCTCCGGCCGCTCCGGCGCCCGCCCCGCTGGTGGCCGCGCACCGCGCCGGTTGCGTCGAGCTGATCCGCGGCCTGGACAAGGTCACCGAGTGCTTCTGACCGGCCAGGATTCCATCCAGAAGACCGCCAGGTGAGCGCAACAAGGAGGAGACCGATCATGCCCACGCTCCCGCTTCCGTCAGCCCTGACGCTCGCGCTCGCCGCGATGACGATGCCCGCGGCCGTCCTCGGCGCCCCGGCCGCCGCCCCCGCGACCGGCGCCGCCAAGGCCTCCACGACCGGCGCGGCGTCGACCTCCTCCGGCGCGCCGATGTGCAGCCGCGTCGAGACCGCGCCCACGGTCAACGTGCCGGTGGGCAAGTCCACCGTGCTCCGGCCCGCGCAGCCGATCGCCCGCATCCTGCTCGGCAATCCGGAGAACGCGCGTGCCGCGCGCCCGGTGGAGACCGCGCCGAAGAAGGACGAGGCCAACGGCAAGGCCGGCGCCGCCACGCAGGACACGCGCCCGGGCGTGGGCGAGGTGGACGTGCTGCTGCTCGCGCCCACCGAGATCTACCTGCTGGGCAAGGCGATCGGCTCGACCAACGTCGTCATGCTGGACCGTGCCGGCACCTGCACCGCCTTCGACGTCGTCGTGGGCATGGACACCGCCGCGCTGCAGGGCGTGCTCCAGCAGCTGCTGCCCGAGGAGCGCCACCTGCGCGTGAGCGCCGCGTTCGATTCCATCGTGCTCTCGGGCGAGGTCTCGGACAGCGAGGCCGTCACCCGCGCCGTGGATCTGGCCAACGCCTACGTGCGCGGCGACGGCAAGGGCGGCAGCGCCCGCGTGGTCAACATGCTGCAGGTCGGCGCGCCGCAGCAGGTGATGCTGGAGGTCAAGGTCGCGGAGGTCTCCAAGTCGCTGCTGGACGCCTTCGGCATCGACTTCTCGCGCGCCTACGCGCCGGGCAACGGCTCGATGGTGCGTTTCCTGAGCGGCATCTTTGGCGGCAACGCCGGGCTGCTGGGCCAGATCACCGGCACAGGCCCGAACGGCGTGCCCTACAGCTCGGTGGACGCGGTGGTCGGCGGCAACGTGCAGATCCCCGGCATCAGCGGCGGCAACGTCACGGTGAGCTACGACGCCTTCGGCCGTCCGACCTACACCACCACCTACGGCACCGTGCCCGGCCGCAGCGCGACCAACGCCACGCTGAACATGCAGAAGACCGACGGCCTGGTGAAGGTGCTCGCGGAGCCCACCGTGATGGCCATCAGCGGCCAGACGGGCAGCTTCCTGGCCGGCGGGAAGATCCTGATCCCGGTCGTGCAGAACGGCGGCGCCATCGGCGGCAGCACCGTCACGCTGGAGGAGAAGGAATTCGGCGTGTCGGTGAAGTTCACGCCGACCGTGCTGGGCGGCGGACGCATCCACCTGCGCGTGCGCCCGGAGGTCTCCGAGCTCAACGCCTCGGGCGTGCAGATCAGCGCGGGCACGCTGAACTCGGTGCTGCCCTCGTTCACCTCGCGCAAGGCCGAGACGACCGTGCAGCTGATGGACGGCCAGAGCTTCGCCATCGGCGGGCTGATCAAGAACAACACGACGACCAACATCAAGGCCTTCCCCTTCCTGGGCGAGCTGCCGGTGGTGGGCGCGCTGTTCCGCAGCACGCAGTTCCAGACTGACCGCTCGGAGCTGGTCTTCGTGATCACGCCCCGGCTCGTGCAGCCGCTGCCGCCCGACTACAAGCTGCCCACCGACAGCTACACCCCGCCCACCCGCAGCGAGCTGATCCTGCAAGGCCGGCTCGAGGGCCAGGCGCCGGCCCAGGACGCCACGCCCGCCGCACCCGCAACTGCACCCGCCCCCGCCAAGGCCCCGGCCAACACCCCGGCC
>JBCNOF010000015.1:0-638842 GCA_039594005.1 Roseateles sp. | reverse complement strand
AGCAGGCGGCGATGCAGCGCCACCGCGCCGAAGGCCAGCAGGCTGTAGGCCAGCGCGTGCTGACCCAGCAGCGCGCCGTGGTGCACGTCGATCATGAGGCCGAACACGAAAGCCCAGCCCACGCCGACCCGGCGCGGCTGATGGACGTTCCAGAACACCAGCACCAGCGCCAGCACGTCCGGCATCCAGGGCTGGCGCCCGACGGGGACCATGTCGACCAGCAGGCCGACGATCAGGCTGAAGGCGATGAACAGGGGGTTGGCGGGCAGCAGCAGCTGGCTCGCGCCGCGGGGCATGATCATCGGTTGCCTCCCTTGGGCGCGGACGCTGCGGCCTGGCGGCGCGGCCGGGCCTCGGCGGCGGCCGCGCTCGCGGCGCTGGCCGCTTCCTGGGCGGCCTCGGAGCGCGCGTCCTCCTGGCCCTGGAGCGGCTCCAGCACCAGCACATGACGCGCGTTGTCGGGTTGCGCGACGGGCGCCAGGCCGACGCGTGCGAAGCTGGTGTCGCCGCGACGTTCGACCTCGGCGACCTTGGCGACCGGCAGGCCGGGCGGGTACAGCCCGTCCAGGCCCGAGGTGGCGAGCGCGTCGCCGGCCTTGATGTCGGCGTTGGCGGCGATGAAGCGCAGTTCCATCACGCCGCGTTCACCGCCATAGGCGACGCCGCGCTGCTGGGTGCGGGTGTTGAGCACGGGAATGGTGGCGTCGCGGTCGGTGAGCAGCGTGACCTCGGCGGACAGCGGATAGACGCGCGTGACCTGGCCGAGCACGCCGGCGTCGTTCACGACGGGCGCGCCCAGGCGCACGCCGCGATGGCTGCCGCGATCGATCACGATGCGGCGGGAGAAGGGATCGGGCGCCTCATAGAGGACCTCGGCGGCGAGGCCCTTCACGGGGAGCGCCTCGCGCAGGTCGAGCAGTCCGCGCAGGCGTGTGTTCTCGGCCTGCAGCTGCGCGGCGCGGCTGAGGATCACGGCTTGTGAGGCGAGCTGCTGGCGGGCCTGGTTCTCCGCCTCGGTGGCCTTTTCCATGCCGCGGGCGTAATCGCCGGCCTGTTCCCAGGCGTCGACGGGTGCGAGCAGGCCGCGTTGCAGCGGATGGAGCGCGAGGGCGAGGCCGGCGCGGGCGGGGGCGGTGATCTGGAAGCGGGAGTCCGCGACCATGAGGAAGACTGCCAGGGCCGCGCAGAAGGCCAGCTTCGTCAGCGCGGACGGACCTTCGCGGAAAAGGGGTGGCGGATTGCGATCCAGGGTGCCGAGCGGCATGAGAGGGATCTCAGACTTTCAAGAGACCGACGACAACGCTTGTTGACAACCTATCGGCCGTAGCGAGCGGGTGTCAGGCTAGGCGGACGGACCGGAGGAACCGGAACGTACTTCCTGTACGTGAGGATTCCGAGGACCGCCCAACGACGCCTGACGCCCGCGCAGTAGGCCCGCTCTTACTCGTTCGTGAAGATGGAGCCGAGGCGCTCCATGCGTTCCAGCGCCATGCCGCAGCCGCGCACCACGCAGGTCAGCGGGTCCTCGGCGACCAGCACCGGCAGGCCGGTTTCCTCGGCCAGCAGGCGGTCCAGGTCGCGCAGCAGCGCGCCGCCGCCGGTCAGCATCATGCCGCGCTCGGCGATGTCGGCGCCCAGTTCCGGCGGCGTCTGTTCCAGGGCGATCTTCACCGCCGAGACGATCTGGTTGAGCGGGTCGGTCAGCGCTTCGAGGATCTCGTTGGACGAGATCGTGAAGCTGCGCGGCACGCCTTCGGACAGGTTGCGGCCCTTGACTTCCATCTCCTTGACCTCGGAGCCGGGGAAGGCCGAGCCGATTTCCTTCTTGATCGCTTCGGCGGTCGGCTCGCCGATCAGCATGCCGTAGTTGCGGCGGATGTAGTTGACGATGGCCTCGTCGAACTTGTCGCCGCCGACGCGCACCGAGCCCTTGTAGACCATGCCGCCCAGCGAGATCACGCCCACCTCGGTGGTGCCGCCGCCGATGTCGACGACCATCGAGCCCGGGGCTTCCGACACCGGCAGGCCGGCGCCGATCGCGGCGGCCATCGGCTCCTCGATCAGGTAGACCTCCGAGGCGCCGGCGCCCAGGGCGGCTTCGCGGATGGCGCGGCGCTCGACCTGGGTCGAGCCGCAGGGCACGCAGATGATGATGCGCGGGCGAGGGCCGCAGCAGCTTGCGTGCTCGTGCACCATCTTGATGAACTGCTTGATCATCTGCTCGGTGACGGTGAAGTCGGCGATCACGCCGTCCTTCATCGGGCGGATCGCCTCGATGTTGCCGGGCACCTTGCCCAGCATCTGCTTGGCTTCCTGGCCGACGGCCTGGATCGTCTTCTTGCCGTTGGGGCCGCCTTCCTGGCGGATGGCGACGACGGACGGTTCATCCAGGACGATGCCCTTGCCGCGCACGTAGATCAGGGTGTTGGCGGTGCCCAGGTCGATCGCGAGATCGTTGGAGAAATAGCGGCGCAGGGAGGCGAGCATGTGTATGGGCTAGGCCAGGACAGGACGCTTCGGCACCTGGAGCCGCCAGTCAATCGTCGAACTACACGCAATCGGCGGCATTCGACGGCATCAGGCGGCGTTCGTCTGCGTTCTGTCCGGGCGGCTGCGATTCGGGGCGATTCGGGTCGGGTAACCGCGCGGACCGGCGGCGTCCGCGCGAGCGAGATTCCTTGCCATAAGCAACGAGGCTGCAAAGCAGCCCCGGCGCCATGGAGATAAGCGGGGATAATAACTGATCACCCCCTGGTTTGGCCCCTCTGCAAGCCCTCCGTCAGCGTTCGTCGAATGTTTCGCGCGCCCGGCGGACCGCTTGCCCGACCGGCCTTCGAAGACATTCCCATGGCACTCACCCAAGACGACGTCAGCCGGATCGCCAAACTGGCCCGGCTGGAACTTTCCGGCGACGAGCAGGCCGCCCTGCTGCCGCAGCTCAACGGCTTCTTCTCGATCGTCGAGCAGATGCAGCGCGGTCGACACCAGCGGCGTCGATCCCCTCTACACGCCGCTGTCGGCGGTCCAGGACGTGGCCCTGCGCCTGCGCGAGGACCGCGTCACCGAAACCGACCAGCGCGCGCTCAACCAGCGCAGCGCTCCCGCCGTCGAGGACGGCCTGTTCCTGGTCCCGAAAGTCATCGAATGAGCGCGCCCCTGCATCACCTCGGCGTGGCCGAGCTCGGCCGCGCCTTGCGCGCCAAGACGGTCTCCAGCACCGAACTGACGCAACATCTGCTTGCGCGTGTTGCCGCCGCGAAGGATCTCGGCGCGTTCCTGCACGTCGATGAAGCCTACGCGCTGGCCAGGGCCAAGGACGCCGACGCGCGCCTGGCCGTCGGCGAGGGCAGCCAGCCCGGCGGCGCGCTGCTCGGCGTGCCGATCGCCCACAAGGACCTGTTCGTCACCCGCGACATGCCGACCACGGCCGGCTCGAAGATGCTCGAGAACTACACTCAGCCCGTTCGACGCCACCGTGGTCGAGCGCCTCAACGCCGCCGGCACGGTGACGCTCGGCAAGCTGAACATGGACGAGTTCGCCATGGGCTCGGCCAACGAGAACAGCGCCTACTTCACGGCGCGGTGAAGAACCCCTGGGACCCCTCGACCGCGTGCCGGGCGGCTCCTCGGGCGGCTCGGCCGCCGCGGTGGCCGCGCGCCTGGTGCCGGCCGCCACCGGCACCGACACCGGCGGCTCGATCCGCCAGCCGGCCAGCTTCTCGGGCAACCTCACCGGCATCAAGCCGACCTACGGCCGCGTGCTCGCGCTACGGCATGATCGCCTTCGCCTCCAGCCTGGACCAGGGCGGCCCGATGGCCCGCACGGCCGAGGACTGCGCGCTGCTGCTGGCCGCGATGGGCGGCTTCGACGAGCGCGACTCCACCAGCGTGGAGCAACCGCCGCAGGACTTCGGCGCGCAGATGCTGGCCGCGCGCGAGGGCGCCACGGCCGCGCAACCGCTCAAGGGCCTGCGCATCGGCCTGCCGCGGGAGTACTTCCCGGCCGCGCTGGCCTCGGACGTGAACACGGCCGTGCGCGCCGGACTGGCGGAGCTCGAGAAGCTCGGCGCCACGCTGGTGGACGTGTCGCTGCCGAACACGGAGCTCGCGATCCCGGTCTACTACGTGATCGCGCCGGCCGAGGCGTCCTCGAACCTGTCGCGCTTCGACGGCGTGCGGTTCGGGCATCGCGCCAAGGACTACGGCAACCTGCTCGACATGTACAAGAAGTCCCGCGCCGAAGGCTTCGGCGCCGAGGTCAAGCGCCGCATCATGGTCGGCACCTACGTGCTCTCGCACGGCTACTACGACGCCTACTACCTGCAGGCGCAGAAGATCCGCCGCATGATCGCGAACGACTTCGTCAGCAGGCCTTTCCAGCAGTGCGACGTGATCCTCGGCCCGGCCACGCCGACCGTGGCCTGGAAGCTCGGCGCCAGGGCGCGGACGATCCGGTCCAGGCCTACCTGGCCGACATCTACACGCTGCCGGGCACCCTGGCCGGCCTGCCCGGCATGAGCGTGCCCGTGGGCTTCGGCGAGGGCGGCATGCCCGTGGGCCTGCAGCTGCTCGGCAACTACTTCCAGGAAGGCCCGCTGCTGCACGCCGCGCACGCGCTGCAGCAGGCCACCGACTGGCACCGCCAGACGCCGGCGGGGGTGTGAACGTCATGAGCAAGAACAGCAAACTGGTGCGGGGTTACGAGGTCGTGATCGGGCTGGAAATCCACGCACAGCTCGCCACCCAATCGAAGATCTTCTCCGGCAGCTCGACCGCCTTCGGCGCCGCGCCCAACACCCAGGCCAGCGCGGTCGACCTGGCGCTGCCGGGCACGCTGCCGGTGCTCAACCGCGGCGCCGTCGAGCGTGCGATCCGCTTCGGCCTGGCGGTCGGCGCGAAGGTCGCGCCGCTGTCGATCTTCGCCCGCAAGAACTACTTCTACCCCGACCTGCCCAAGGGCTACCAGATCAGCCAGTACGAGATCCCGGTCGTGCAGGGCGGCACCATCGAGTTCTTCGTCGGCGACGAGAAGAAGACGATCCGGCATCACCCGCGCCCACCTGGAGGAGGACGCCGGCAAGAGCCTGCACGAAGACTTCCACGGCATGACGGGCATCGACCTGAACCGCGCCGGCACGCCGCTGCTGGAGATCGTCTCCGAGCCCGACATGCGCAGCGCCGAGGAAGCCGTGGCCTACGCCAAGGCGCTGCACGCGCTGGTGCGGTGGCTGGGCATCTGCGACGGCAACATGCCGGAGGGCTCGTTCCGCTGCGACTGCAACGTCTCGGTGCGCCGAAGGGCCAGGCCGAATTCGGCACGCGCGCCGAGATCAAGAACCTGAACTCCTTCCGCTTCCTCGAGGAGGCGATCAACTACGAGGTGCAGCGCCAGATCGAGCTGATCGAGGACGGCGGCAAGGTCGAGCAGGAAACCCGCCTCTACGACCCGGACAAGGGCGAGACGCGCTCCATGCGCAGCAAGGAAGACGCGCAGGACTACCGCTACTTCCCCGATCCGGACCTGCTGCCGCTGGTGATCGGCGCGGACTGGGTCGAACGCGTGCGCGGCGAGATGCCGGAGCTGCCGGCCGTGATGGCCACGCGCTTCCAGGACGTCGACGGGCTGCCCGCCTATGACGCGACGATGATGACGCAGAGCCTGGCGATGGCGCGCTTCTACGAAGCCGCCCGCGAGCTGTGCGGTGCGCCCAAGCTCGTGGCGAACTGGCTGATGGGTGAAGTCTCGCGCCGCCTCAACACCGAGGAGCGCGACATCGAGAGCGCCCCGGTGACCCCGGCCCAGCTGGCTGCTTTGATCGGCCGCATTCAAGACGGCACGATCTCGAACAAGATCGCCAAGAAGGTCTTCGAAGATCTGTGGACCGGCGAGGGCAGCGATGTCGACGCCATCATCGAGGCCAAGGGCCTGAAGCAGATCTCCGACACGGGCGCGCTGGAGCGCATCCTCGACGAGGTGCTGGCGGCCAACGCCAAGTCGGTCGAGGAGTTCCGCGCCGGCAAGGAGAAGGCATTCAACGCGCTGGTCGGCCAGGCGATGAAGGCGACCAAGGGCAAGGCCAACCCGGCCAGCAGGTCAACGAGCTGCTGAAGAAGAAGCTGGGCGCCTGATCCCCAGGCCCCAATGGACAACGCCGGTGGAGCGATCCACCGGCGTTTGTCGTTGCAGGGTTGGCGACGCTCAGCGTCCGCTGGCCGGCAGCGCCTGGGTCGGCGACTTGTCGAGCTTCTCCAGTGAGCCCGGCGCCGCGCCGGCCCACAGCCGCTTGAGCTTGGCCAGCTCCTCGTCGTAGATCTTGTTCACGCGCACCATCTCCGCCTTCTGGTTCTCGATGGATTCGCGCTGCGCGGCCGCGGCGGCATCGTTCATGTCGATCTGATGCTGCAGCTTCATCGGGACGCGCTTGCCCTTGTAGAACTCGGCCTCGTCCATCATCGGCTTGCGCTCGACAGCCAAGGCCTGCAGGCGCTTCTCGGACTGCTGCATCGCCTCGCGGATGTCGTCCAGCGCGGCTTCGCGCGCGCGCTGATGCGCGGCCTGATCGGGGTAGCGCTGCAGCAGGTTGCGGTCACGCCGCATCGCGTCCTGCTGCGCGGCCCGTTGCACGTCTTCCTGGCGCTTGCGCTGGTCGGCCGCGGTCTGCTCCTCTGGCGACATCGCCGGGGGCAGCGTCTTGCGCATCGAGCCGTCGGAGTTCAGCACGCGCTGCTCGCGGGTCTGGCACTCGGGGATCGGCCGGTCGGAGGTGACGCGGCGGCCATCCGGCGTCGTGCACATGTAGATGCCGCCCGACGACGAACTCTTCGCCTGCGCCCACACGGCACCCACCGGCGCGAGCGTCAGGGTCAGCAGGGCGGCGCCCGCGACGGACGCGGCCGATCGGGACAGCTGGCGGCGAGAGACGGAAGGACGCATCAGACTCCGTAACGGTCTCGGTAGGCATGGACCGCGGCCGCGTGGGCGGCGACGGCGCTGCTGCTGGTGGTCTGCAGGTACTGGAGCAGGTCGGACAGGCCCGCGATGGCCACCACCGGCAGCTTCAACTGGTCACGCACGTACTGTACCGCCGACCACGGCAGGTCCTGTCCGTTCTCGGCCGCCTTCTCCTGGCGGTCCAGCGCGATGGTCACGCCGCAGGGCGTGGCGCCGGCGGCCTGGATCATCGCGATCGATTCACGCACCGAGGTGCCGGCCGAGATCACGTCGTCGATGATCAGCACGCGGCCCTGCACCTTGGCGCCAACCAGCGTGCCGCCCTCGCCGTGGTCCTTGGCTTCCTTGCGGTTGTAGGCGAAGGGCTTGTTGTGGCCCAGGCGCGCGAGCTCGATCGCGACGGCCGCGGCCAGCGTGATGCCCTTGTAGGCGGGGCCGAAGATCATGTCGAACTCGACGCCCGAGGCGAGCAGGCGCTTGGCGTAGAACTCGGCCAGCTTGCCGACCTTGAGCCCGTCGTCGAACAGGCCCGCGTTGAAGAAGTAGGGGCTGAGCCGCCCGGCCTTGGTCTTGAACTCGCCGAAGCGCAACACGCCGGCGTCGACGGCGAAGGCGACGAAGTCCTGGGCCAGGGCATCCTGGGAATCCGGGCGGGAGGCGGCGGTGGTCATGGGCGGCGCGACGTCGAGACGTGACAGTGAAACTGGGGCGGAATTGTAGGGCGCCGGTCGCCGTCACCCCGTGGGTGACACAACGTGTCATGTCGCCTGAATCCAGCCATTCAAGCAAGAAGAAGGCCTGCTCCGTTGCCGGAAGCAGGCCTGGAATTTGCAATGCGGCCCGCGGGCCGCTGCAGGGTCTCAGCTCAGCCGATCAGAAGATCGCCTTGAACTGCACGCCGTACGTGCGGGGATCGTTGATGAAGCCCGTGTTGTTGTTGAAGTCGATCGCGCCGGTGACGCGGATCTGGTTCGTGATGTTGCGGACGAAGGTCGCGGCTTCGTACTTGCCGTTGCCCCACACGTAACCCACGCGCAGGCCGCCTTCGGTCAGCGCCTTGCCAGTGAACTCCTTGGCCTCGTAAAGGAAGAAGTTCACCTTCGAGCGGTAGGCCCAGTCGGTGTAGATGTAGAACTCGTTGCCCGCGGCGGTCGGGATCGAGTAACGCGCGGTCAGGTTGGCCACCCACTTCGGCGCGTTCGGCAGCGGATTGCCGTCGATGCTGTAGTTGGTCGTCGAGCCGGCGATCAGCGGATCCGTCATCGTGCAGCCACCGCCGCAAGCGGGCAGCGACAGGCTCGGGTCCTTGATCTTGGTGTTGTTCAGGCTGCCGCCGAGGGTGATCAGCAGCTGATCAACCGGCAGCACTTCCAGGTTCAGCTCGACGCCGTTGCCCGTGGCCTTCTTGGCGTTGAGCAGGCGGTTGGCGTTGTTCTGGCCGCCGACCGCGGTCAGCTGCAGGTCCTTGACCGTGTAGGTGAAGGCGCTGGCCGACAGACGCGCGCGACGATCCCAGAAGTCCGACTTCACGCCCACTTCGTAGGACGTGACGTTCTCAGGCGTGGCCTGCGACTGGCCGGCGAAGCGCGACGCGCCCTGCACCGACGACGCGCGGAAGCCCGTGGCCACGCGGGCGTACAGGTTGGTTTCCTTGGTCACCGCGTAGGTGCCCGACACGTCCCAGTTCCACTTGGAGTCGCCGGTGTTGGCCGTGACGCCGCCGCTGGTGTTCAGGTCGGTGTAGCTGCTGGTGACGGCCACGTCCTTCTTGTCGTGCGTGAAGCGCAGGCCGCCACGCAGCTGGAAGTCGCTGGTCACGGCGTAGTTCACCGAGCCGAAGGCCGCCCAGGCGGTGTTCTTCTGATACGTGTCGACGTAGCCGGCGGCCGCGCCGGTGGCGGTCGTGTAATCGGTGCTGCGCGCGGTGTAGCGCTCGTCGAAGAAGTACAGGCCGCCTTGCCAGCGCAGCGGGCCCGCCGCGGCGGACTCGACGCGGAACTCCTGCGTGATCTGGCGATGGCCGCTCATCGAGCTCGAGGACTCGGACGGGAAGGTCGCCTGGCCTTCCTGCGTGTAGGGCTTGGCGCCGAAGTAGATGTAGCCGCCGTCGACGTCGCCGCGGCTGAACGGGCGCACCGACTCGTAGCCGGTGATCGAGTACAGGTTGATCGCGCGCAGGCCCCAGCGCAGGCGCGCGCTGCCGCCGGTGGCGTGCAGGGTCTGCTCGTTGACGCCGTCGGTGTAGGCCTTCTCGGGGTCGAAGCCGTCGACCAGGTCGTTGGTGCCGGTCTTGATGATCGAGGCGCGGAACAGGCGGGCGCTGCCCTTCAGGTCACGGCCATGGAAGTTGAACAGCGCGCTGAAATCCTTGTGCGGCTGATACAGGGCCTGCAGGCGCACGGCGCGGTCGTCATAGCCTTCCATCTCGCCGGTCTTGCCGGTGGGGACCTGGTTCTTGACCCAGTCGTCGCGGTGCTGGATCTGCGCCGAGATGCGGGCGGCCCAGTCGCCGGTCAGCGGCACGTTGGCGGCGCCTTCCAGGCTCATCGTGCCGTAGTTGCCGTAGGAGACGTTCAGATAGCCTTCCTGGCGCTGCGACGGCTTCACGGAGTCGAACTTCACCACGCCGGCCGGCGTGTTGCGGCCGTACAGGGTGCCTTGCGGGCCGGCCACGACTTCCACGGCGGCCAGGTCGAAGGCGGGGAAGCCCTTCAGGATCGGGTTCTCCTGCACCACGTCGTCATAGACCAGCGACACCGGCTGCGAGGCGTTCAGGCGGAAGTCGGTGTTGCCGTAGCCGCGGATGTAGAAGCGCGGGAAGGCACGGCCGAACGACGATTCGATGTTCAGGCTGGGCACGCGGCCGGACAGGAAACGGATGTCCTGGCCGCTGGAGTTCAGCACGTCGAGCTTCTCGCCGGAGATCTTCGTGACCGCGTTTGGCACTTCCTTGATGTTCTCCACGCGGCGCTCGGCGGTGATGGTCACCGTCTGCAGCTGGCCCTTCTCGGCGGGCGCGGCGTCGGTGGCCTCCTGGGCCAGCGCGGGCCAGGCGAGCAAGGCCAGCGACACGGCCGCGGCGGCCTCACGCAGGGCCGGGACGGCAGCGCGCTGGGTGGCGATTCGATTCATGGAAAAACTCCGGGGAAGGATGAGAAACCGGGGGGAATCCGTCCAGGCACTCGAGGGGTGACCCGATGTCACAGACGGCAAAAATGTGGGCGCAGGTCAGCGCGGTGGACGCGAATCTAGCAAGTTCGTCATAAACACGTCACCCCACGCACCAGGTCGGTGCGTTTTGTGTTGCCCAAACACTGCACCTTTCCGAGGGTCGCCCGAATGGGCGTCGACGGCGCACGGCGCGGCCGCCAGCTGGTGCGCCGCGGCCGGTTTCGGCCGGCGTCCAGGGATGCGCCTCCTTGCCCGCTGCTGCCACGCCTGGAACAAGGCTTTGCGATACTGCCGCCCTCTTTCAGGGTCCCTCCATGCGCTTCATCACCCTCAACCTCAACGGCATTCGCTCGGCCGCCACCAAGGGCGCCTTCGACTGGCTCGCGCCGCAGCAGGCCGACGTGCTCGGCGTCCAGGAACTGAAGGCGCAAGCCGACGTCGTCGAGTCGCAGTTCGGCGGCTACGACAAGCTCAGCGGCCACTTCCATTACGCCCAGAAGAAGGGCTACTCCGGCGTGGGTCTGTATACGCGGGAGACCCCCAGCGACGTGATCGTCGGTTTCGGCAGCGCCGAGTTCGACCACGAGGGGCGCTGGATCGAGAAACGCTTCGACAAGCCCGGCCGCAAGCTCAGCCTGATCAGCTGCTACTTCCCGAGCGGCTCCAGCGGCGAGGAGCGTCAGGCCGCGAAGTTCCGCTTCCTGGCCGAGATGTATCCCTACCTCATGGCCCTGCGGGCCGAGCGCGAGTTCATCCTGGTGGCCGACGTCAACATCGCCCACAAGGAGATCGACCTCCGCAACTGGAAGGGCAACCAGAAGAACAGCGGCTTCCTGCCCGAGGAACGCGCCTGGATGACCAAGCTGCTCGAGCAGGACGTGGGCCTGGTCGACGTGTTCCGCACGCTCAACGACAAGCCGGATCAGTACACCTGGTGGAGCAACCGCGGCCAGGCCTGGGCGAAGAACGTGGGCTGGCGGCTGGATTACCACCTGGCCACGCCCGGCATGGCGCACCTGGCCACGCGCGAGTCGATCTACCTCGACCAGCGCTTCAGCGACCACGCCCCGCTGACGATCGATTACGACTTCAAGATCTGAGGTAACGGCAGCGAGCCTCTCGACGAGCCCTCACCCCCACCCCTCTCCCGCTCCGCGGGCGAGGGGAGTTTGAGAGGTCAGTCCACCTTCGCGCCCGAGGCCTTGACCACCTTGGCCCACTTCGCCGTCTCGCTCGCGATGAGCGCGGCGAATTCAGCGCTCGAGCCGCCGCCCGGCACCGCGCCCTGGGCCGCCAGCCGCTCCTTCATCACCGGCGTGGCCAGGGCCTTGGCCGCCTCCCGCTGCACGCGCGCGACCTGATCCGCCGGCTGCGCGCTCGGTGCCAGCAGCCCGAACCACGACGAGGCCTCGAAGCCCTTGAGCTCCGGCACGCCGCTCTCCGCGATCGTGGGCAGGTCCGGCAGGGCCTCGCTGCGCCGCGCGCTGGTCACCGCGATCGCCTTCAACTTGCCCGACTTGATGTGCGGCATCGCCGACGGCAGGTTGTCGAACATCAGGTCCATGTTGCCCCCCATCAGGTCGAGCAGCGCCGGGCCGGACCCCCGATAGGGGAAATGGATCATGTAGGTCCCGGTCAGGCTCTTGAAGAGCTCCCCCGCCAGATGGATCGACGTGCCGTTGCCGCTGGAGCACATGTTCAGCTTGCCCGGATTGGCCTTGGCCACGCGGGCCAGATCGGCCACGCTGTTGATGCCGTACTTCTGCGCGTTGGCCGGATTCATCACCAGCACGTTGGGCACCGCCGCCACCAGCGTGATCGGCGCGAAGTCCTTGACCGGGTCGAAGGGCATCCGCGGATAGAGCGACTGGTTGATCGCATGCGTGCCCACCGTGCCCATCAACAGGCTGTGCCCATCGGTGGCGTGCGCCACGTCGGCCGAGCCGGTGTTGCCGCCGGCGCCCGGCTTGTTCTCGACGATCACCGGCTGGCCGAGCGCGCGCTGCAGCTCCGGTGCCATCGCCCGGGCCATCAGGTCCGTCGTTCCCGCCGGCGGGAAGGGCACCACGATGCGGATCGGCCGTGACGGCCACACCGACTGCGCCCGCGCCCCGCCCGACAGCGCCGGAAGACAAACCACCGAGGAAAGCGCGAGCATCGCGCGTCGATTCAGGCTCATGTCGTCTCCTTCGTTGTGTGCTCAGGCGGCGGCTTCGGGCACCTCCGGCGGCTCGGGGCCCAGGATGGTCTGCAGCTGCACGCGCTCGGACGTGCAGGCGGCATCGAAGTCCGCCTCGATCTGGATCAGCGCCTGCGCGTCGCCCGCGGCCACCGTCACGATGCCGCGCGCGCGATTGCGCCCCTGCGACTTCGCCGTGTACAGCGCCATGTCCGCCCAGTTCACCGCCTGCTCCCAGTGCAGCGCGAGCTGCGCCGGCGGGAGCGGGAAATGCGCGAAGCCGATCGAGCACGTCACGCGCAGCGCGCCCGAGGGCGTCTGCACCGGCTGCTCGCCGACGATGAAGAGGATGCGCTCGGCCAGCAGCTGCAGCTGATCCGGCGCGACGTTGCGCGCGAAGACGAGAAATTCCTCGCCGCCCCAGCGCACCACGAGGTCCTCGGAACGCACCGCCTGCGCGATCCGGCGCGAGACCTCCACGATGACCGCGTCCCCGGCCGCATGCCCGTGCCGATCGTTGACGTGCTTGAAGTGATCGATGTCGATCATCAGCAGCGCGCCGGTGAACATGTCCTTCGCATGGCGGTCCATCACGGCCAGGAAGTGGCGGCGATTGGCGAGGTCCGTCAGCGGATCGCGCTCGCTCTGCGCGCGCAGCAGATGCTGGTTGGCCTTGAGCTTGCGGTTGGCCTCGCGCACGCGAGCCAGCATCACGAACATCAGGATCAGCGACAGCCCCAGCAGCACCGCGAGGCCCACGCCCACGTACTGCGCCAGCCGCCGGTTGCCGAGCTCGCGATCCCTGAGCGTCTGCTCGCGGCGCAGCAGCTCGAGGTCGCGCTGCTTGGCCTCGCTGTCGTACTTCAGGCGCAGCTGCTGCAGCGAGGACTCGCGGTTGCGGCGCGCCGTCTCGGCGCTCAACGCGCGCTCCTCGTGATAGAGCCGCAGCGCTTCCTTCCACTGTCCGACCTCGGCATAGGCCTCGCCCAGCTCGCGCAGCTGCAGCGCGCGGCGCACCGGATCGGCATCGCCCTGCGTCAGCTCGAGCACCCGGGCGATCTCGCGCTTGGCGGGCTCGAACTGCCGCTGCTGGACCAAGGCCACGGACAGGTTGTGGCGCAGCGTCCGCTCCACCGCCTGGTCGTTGTAGGACTGAACCACCGGCAAGGCCAGGCGCGCGAGCCGGACCGCCTTGGCCGATTGGCCGGTGTGGATGTAGAGGTCGATCAGGTTGTTCTGCAGCAGCGCGACGTCGCGGCGCGCGCCGGATTGCTCGGCCAGGCGCAACGCCTCCTCGAGCGCGCTCATCTGCACCGCCCGGTCGCCGCGCCGCGAAGCCACCATCGACTCCATCATCCGGGCACGGCTCATCGACGACACGTCGCCCTGCGACAGCTGCCACGATTGCGCCAGCCATTGCTGCGCCGCCGCGGGTTCATCGCGGATCTGGCTGTTCAGCGCCAGCGATCCCATCAGCGCGCTGGTGGCGCTGTGGTCCTGCAGCGCCTGCGCGAACGCCAGCGCGCGGCGCAAGGCGTTGTCCGCGAAGGCGTACTCGCCGCGGGCGCCCTTGGCGCGGGCAATGATGCGCAGGGCATGGATCGCCAGGCGCGCGTCGCACGTCGGGGCCAGCGTCTGGTTCTGCGTCGCGGGACAGCCCGGCGAGAGCTCGTCGAGCGACTGCTGGGCCATGTCGCCCGCGCGCCCGATCTGACCGAGCCGGTCCTGCAGCTCCGCCAGCAGCAGGCGGGCCATCGTCTGGCCGCCGGGCCGCGGCTCGAGCTCGGCGGCGATGCGCCGGGCCGCTTCGGGATGGCCCGCGTTGACCTCGTTGCGACCGATGGCGTACTCGATGTGCAGCCGATGCGCCGCGTGGGCCGGGTCGGCCAGCAGCGCCCGCAGTTGCTGCTCGACCTTGTCGGGCTCGTTGTAGCCGAAGCGGTCCAGCTGCGCGAGCTGCGCGTCCAGCGCGCGATCAGGCAGCTCCGCGCGCGCCGGCGTCGGCAGCAGGCTCGCCGCGGCCAGCAGCAGCGCCGCGAGCCGGGATGCCAGCGAGGACGCGATTGACGCGATCCGCGCGTTCATCGAGCACAGGCGAGGCCGCGTCATGCACGCCCTTCCTGCACGGGGCCGAGCAGGCTCACCAGCTGCACCTGTCCCTGATGCCAGGCGGACTCGATGCGCGCGGCCAGCGCGAGCAGCTGGTCGTGATCCCTGGCCTGCATGGCGGCGACGCCGTAGGCCTTGTTGCGCCCATGCGCCTTGGCCATGTACATGACGGTGTCGACGAGATCGATCGCGCGCTCCCACTCCAGCGTCAGGTCGTGCGGCGACATCGGGAAGCTGGCGAAGCCGATGGACGCGCTGATCGGGATGCGCAGCGGGCCGTGATCGACCGGCTGTCCGCCCATCTGGTCCAGCAGGCGCTGGCCGAGCACGCGGGCATCCTCGGTGGACTCGGAGTTCACGAGGATCAGGAATTCCTCGCCGCCCCAGCGCACGACAAGGTCCTGCTCGCGCAGCACGCCGCGCAGCCGTCGCGCGACCTCCACGAGCACCGTGTCACCGGCCGCGTGGCCCCACTGGTCGTTGATGCGCTTGAAGTGGTCGATGTCGATCAGGAACAGGCTGCCGCGCAGCCCGCCCTCACGCGTGCGTTGCGCAATGGCCTGCTGGAAGTGGCGCCGGTTGGCCAGCCCGGTCAGCGGATCGCGCTCGCTCTGCACGCGCAGCGACTCGTTGGTCTGCGCCAGCGCCGCGTTCGTGCGGCGGATGCGGCGATACGCCAGCGCCAGCAACGCACTCGAAAGCAGCACGCAACCGCCCACCTCCGCCCACAGCTTGAGCTGCAGGTCGCGGGTGAGGATCTGCTCGGCCTTCAAGCTGTTGTCCTGGTTGAGCAGGCGGATCTCGCGCTGGCGCTGCTGATCCTCGAAACGCGCCTGCGCCTCAAGCACCGCCTTGCGGGTCTCGTCGCGCAACACCGCGTCGAATTCCCTGCGCGAGCGGTGGAAGGCGTCGACCGCGCCGGCCAGGTCGTCGAACTTCTCGAGGTAACCGCCCAGCTCCAGCCAGGCCTCCGCGGTGTAGCTGCCGGCCTCGCGCTGCGCGTCCATCGTGATGGCCTGGAACACGTCGCGCTTGCCCTCGTCGACCTTCTTCAGCCCGATCTTGGCGATGCCCATGTTGTGCCGGGCCAGGATCTCCGTGGAGATCTCGCCGCCCTCGTGTGCCAGCGCCAGGCTCTGCGTGGCCATCTCCAGCGCCCGCGCGTAGTTGCCGCTGCGCAGCTCGTAGTCCGCCAGGTTGCCCAGCGCCAGCGCCTGCAGCCCCGGCGCCTGCGCCTCGCGCGCGTACTGCAGCGCCTGCTCGCGGGCCTGCTGGCTGAAGCGCGGGTCCTCGTCCTGCGAATGCACGATGCCCAGGATCGTGTGGACCGTGTACATCAGCACCGGGTCCGGGTCCTGCTGCGCGACCGTCAGCGCGTCGCGCGCGGTGCGCGTCGCGTGGTCGAACTGCTGGCTGCGGAAATAGTTGAACGCGAGCGTCGCCTCGGTCGTCGCGGCCCGCCAGCGCGCATCCATCGCGCGGGCCTGTTCCAGCGCCTTGAGCCCGCTTTCCACCGCCGCGTCGACCTCGCCGTAATCGCCCTGCATGTAGGCCCGCAGCTCGGTGGCTCGCCACAGCAGCCGCTTGTCGGCGGTCGCCACGTCGATCTCCGAGAGCCCGCCCAGCAAGCGCACCCCGGCGCCGAGCTCGCCATTGGCCTTGAGCCACTGCGCGCGCGCCAGCATCAGCGCGAGCGGCACCTGCGCGCGTGCCGGCGAGGTCTCCGGCCACGCCTTCATCGTCTCGATCGCCGCTTCGTGACCGGTGCGGTCGCGCAGCTGCGCCAGCAGCGCGGCGCGCAGGCTCAGCGCCTCAAGGCGCTCCAGGCTGCCCGGCGCTGCCCGCGATTCGATCGCCTGCAGCTCGCGGAGATGCTCGCGCGGATGCGCCTGCGCGATGCGCTCCTGCTGTTCAAGCTCGGCCTGCAAGGCGCGGTCCTGCACGCCGGACGACGCCTTGGCGCGGGTCTCGGTGTCGCCGGCCTGCGGGCCGCAGCCGCTCAACATCGGCATCGACAGACCGCAGGCCAGGGCCAGCATCACTGCCCGGGCCGTGGGCCGGAGCCGCAGAAGCCGCTGCGAAAGGGCTTCCGGGAGGGGCTGCGCGAGGGCGTGCGGGAAGCGCGTGCGCGAACGCGAGCCGACCGCGCTTGGCGACGACTTCGACAGTTCCCCTGCTCGCAACAACCCATCCATGCTCATCGTGCTGATGCCGTGTTGTACGTCTTGTTACTTGTCCTTCGATCCACCGGATCGAAGGAAGCGTGCACGAGTTGGCGCCCGGGCACGCGGCGTGGGGTCAGTCCGTGCGCGCGGGCCTCAGCAACGCGTGCAGCAGAATGGCGCCGAACGTGGCGGTGCCGATGCCGCCCAGGGTAAACCCACCCATCTTCAGCGTGAAGTCACCCGTGCCGATGACCAGTGTGATCGCGGCCACCATCAGGTTGCGAGGATCGCGGAAGTCCACCTGATGGTCCACCCAGATGCGCGCGCCCGCGATCGCGATCAGGCCGAAGACAACGATGCTCACCCCGCCCATGACGGCCAGCGGGATCGCCTGGATCAGCGCGCCGAACTTCGGCGAGAAACCCAGCAGCAGCGCCATCACCGCCGCGATCACGAAGACCGCCGTCGAATAGATCCGGGTGGCGGCCATCACGCCGATGTTCTCGGCATAGGTCGTGACACCGGTGCCGCCCACCGCGCCGCTGGCGATCGTGGCGAGGCCGTCGCCGACGAAGGCCCGGCCCAGGTAGGGCGACATGTCCCGGCCCGTCATCGCGCTGACGGCCTTCAGGTGCCCGAGGTTCTCGGCGACCAGGATCAGCGCGACCGGCGCGATCATGAGCATCGCCGAGCCGTCGAAGACCGGCGCGTGAAACTGCGGCAGCCCGATCCACGCCGCGGCCGCGACCTTGGACAGGTCGATCGGCGTGCCCAGTCCGAAGCCGTTGGTCAGCAGCGCATAGATGAGGCTCGCCTGGATCAGCCCGGCCAGGATCAGCAGCCGCTGCAGCATGCCGCGCGCATAGACCGCGACGACGGCGACGCTGACGAAGGTGGCGGCCTGCATCCATGCGTCGAAGGGCGTGGGCGCCATGTTCTTGATCGGGACCGCGGCGAGGTTCAGCCCGATCACGGCCACGACGGCGCCGGTCACCACCGGCGGCATGAGCCGCTCGACCCAGCCGCTGCCGGTGGCCGAGACCACGAGCCCGATGACGGTGTACAGCACGCCGCACGCGATGATCCCGCCCAGCGCCATCGGCAGGTTGGGATTGGGACCACTGCCGGAGTAGCCGGTCGCGGCGATGACCACGCCGATGAACGCGAAGCTCGAGCCGAGATAACTCGGCACGCGGCCGCCGGTCAGGAAGAAGAACAGCAGCGTGCCCACGCCGCTCATCAGCACGGCGACGTTGGGATCGAAGCCCATCAGCAGCGGCGCCAGCACGGTGGCGCCGAACATGGCGATCACATGTTGCAGGCCGAGCGCCGCGGTCTGCGGCCAGGACAGGCGTTCATCGGGAGCAATCGCCTTCTCGGGGCCGACGGTCACGGGCCGCCAGCGCATCAACCACGCCATGGACTTTCCTCAACGGGACAAGCCGCCGAGTGTACGGAGGGCTCATGGCGACGCCACTCCGGCTTATCCCGTGACCGGGTGGCTCAGAAGAGCACCATGTCGCGGTTGTGCCGCGGCAGCATGCGCAACAGGCGCCGCCACGAGGCCCAGGCGCGCCACAGCGCTCCGCCGGTCAACACGCTCAGGATCAGCAGGACGGTCATGGCGAAACTCCTTCAAACAACACGATCAACACGAAGAGGCGCATGGGGCGCACGGGGCACAAAATTTCGCACGAGCGTGCGAAATTCAGGGATTCAAGCGGGCCGATGGGTGTCATGTCGTCGGCCTCAGGGGGTGGGTGAAGGGGCGGCGGTCGCGGTGGATCCGAGCCGCAGCGGCGCCATCAGGCGGGTATAGCTGGTCCAGGCCCGGTCGACCGCATCGGGCGTGCGCAGGAAGCGGACCTCGCGGACCAGCGCGGTGAACAGCCCGTCGAGCTCGAAGATCAGCTGGTCCAGGTCGGTGTCCTCGCGCAGCTGACCGGCGTCCAGCGCCTGCACCAGCGTGCGCCGCAAGGTCGATCGCCAGCGACGTACGCCGTCCAGCAGCCGCTCGCGCATCGCGTCGTTGTCGCGATCGTCGTACTCGAAGGCACCGGCTACGTAGAGGCAGTTGCCATGCGGCCCGTCGACGCGGCGCAGCCAGGCCCGCACCATCGCGTCCAGCCGCGGCAGTCCACGCGGCTCGCGCAACGCGGGCAGGATGACGTCCTGCTGGAAGGTCTTCTCGAAAGCTTCCAGCACCGCGGCCTGCAAGGCCTCGCGCGAGCCGATGCGCGAGAACACGCCGCTCTTGGACAGGTTCAGCCGCTTGGCGACCTCGCCGATGGACAGGCTGTCCAGCCCGTCCAGGCGGGCCATCTCCAGCGCGACATCGACGATGGCGCTCTGCGTCAGCTCGCTGCGGGCGGTCTTGGCTTCCATGCGGCGCAATTTAGCACGGTCGTGCGAACAGCGCTGACGGCCCCAATGGCGGGGAAGGCGGGCGGGTTATTCGGCCTTCATTCGTCGGCTTCGTCGGGCGCGTCACCCATGAGGCCGCTGTCGCCCCGGTCCTCGGTCCCCTCGCTGCCCGCCACCGGCGGGCGGCCACGGCGCGGCGCCGGCGACAGTGCCGGCTTGATGCCGCGCCGCTTGAGCGCCTCGCGCAACAGCAACTCGATCTGCGCGTTGGACGAGCGCAGCTCCATCGCGGCCAGCCGC
Source organism: Roseateles sp. (assembly GCA_039594005.1). Taxonomy (GTDB): domain Bacteria; phylum Pseudomonadota; class Gammaproteobacteria; order Burkholderiales; family Burkholderiaceae_C; genus Roseateles. The sequence goes on along the minus strand of JBCNOF010000015.1, from coordinate 619,602 downwards.
TCGATCTCCTCCCACAGCGCGGGATCGAGCCGCAACGGGAACTGCTTCTTGCCGGGACTGCCCATCGTCGCGTCGCTCCGTCGTCAGCGACCGGGCCGGCGTTGCGGCGCGCGGGGTCGCGGGCCGGCCTTGTCCATGGGGGACTTGGGCAGCGCGAAGCTGCGCCGCAGCTCGATCACCCACACCGTCAGCGCCGCCACCCAGACGACGCCCACGACGATGGGCAAGGCCTCCGGCACCGCCCAGTGCAGCGTCGACGCCATCACCATCGCGTGGCCGCCGGCCTGCACCGCCAGGATCAGCAGCCCCAGCGGCCACAACGCGCGGGTCAGACGCGCCAGCGTGGCGTCGCGCCGCTCGGGCGCGAGCCAGTACTCCTTGTTGGGCAGGTTCAGTCCGGACTGCAGGTGGCGCGCGATCAGCGCCACGCCCCAGGTGCACATCCACGGCGCAAGCACGCTGTGGAAGAGCGTGATCGCGACGTAGGCATCGCGGCTCCAGGTCTTGCCCCCATGGTGTTCATCGACGACCACCGCCGGCAGCCAGTCCGCGGAGACCACGACGAACACCAGCTGCGCGATCCAGGCCGCGAGGAACAGGACCTTCCACGGCGTCCAGCCGTTGTCGTCCGCGGCCGGGCGAGCGACTTGTCTTGACGTGTTCATGTCGACGGCCCCGCGCGATCAGTTGTAGAGCGTGCCCGCGTTGACGATCGGCTGCGTGTCCTTGTCGGAGCACAGCACGACCAGCAGGTTGGACACCATCGCAGCCTTGCGCTCGTCGTCGAGCTGCACGATCTCGCGCTCGCTCAGGCCCTTGAGCGCTTCCTCGACCATGCTGACCGCGCCGTGCACGATCTTCTTGCGCGCGCTGATGATGGCCTCGGCCTGCTGGCGACGCAGCATCACCTGCGCGATCTCCGGCGCGTAGGCCAGATGCGTGAGCATCGCCGTCTCCACGCTGACGCCGGCCGGACGAAGACGGGTCTCGAGCTCCGCGGTCATCGCGGCCATCACCTCGTCGGCGCCGGCGCGCAGCGTGATCTCGCGGCTGTCGAGGTCATCGCCCTCGTCATACGCGAATTGCGAGGCCACGTGGCGGATCGCCGCCTCGGCCTGGATGCTGACGTACTGCTCGAAGTCGTCGACCTCGAACACCGCGCGCGCCGTGTCCTCGACCCGCCACACCACGGCGGCGCCGATCTCCACGGGGTTGCCGCGCTTGTCGTTGACCTTGAGCGTGGGCGCGTCCAGGTTGCGCGCGCGCAGCGACAGCCGGCGCTTCATCATGAACAGCGGGATCGTCCAGCGCAGGCCCGACACGCGGTCCGTGCCGATGTAGCGGCCGAACAGCGTCAGCACGCGCGCTTCATTGGGCTGCTGGATGAACAGGCCCGTCAGCAGGATGATGCCGCTCAGCACGAGCGCGAGTTGCCCCAGGCCGATCGCCTGCTCGTGCAGCACCGCCAAGCGCCAGACCGCCACGACCAGCAGGCCCAGGCCGATCAGCAGCGCGGCGTAACCGTTCGCCGCCCCCGCGCGGCGCTCCAGCGGCGCCGACGTCGCGCCACGCGACAAGGGGGTCTTCGGGACTGTCGTGCTCATCACCAACTCCTCCAAAAAGGTGATATCACTTTAAGTCCTGGCCACGCGTTTGTGCAAGACCTGTCCCACGATCTCCCCTAACGGGGGGAGCCAGAATGCAGAAAGCGCCCACGAGGGGCGCTTGCGCAGGATCCCGCCGAACTCCCTCGCCCGCAGCGCGGGAGAGGGTGGGGGTGAGGGCTCGCGGCGCTCAGGCGCCCTTGCGTGCCAGCGGCAGCAGGAAGTTGGCCACGGCGATGCAGCGCTGGCCGAGCTCTTCCTCGCTCACGCGCTGACCGAAACCGGCCATCGCCGGCGAGGTCAGGTAGCGGCCGCCGATCGCGACGGTCGGCACGCCGTCGATGTTGTACTGGTCCTGCAGCTTCGTCGCCTGCTGGCACTTGGTCTGCACGGTGAACGAGTTGTAGGTCTCGCGGAACTTGTTGGCGTCGACGCCCAGCGGCGCCAGGAACTTCACCATCGCGTCGATCTCGGTCAGGCTCTGGCCGCCGCGATGGATCGCGTTGAAGATGGCCGGGCGCACCTGCGCCTCCTTGCCCATCGCCTCCAGCGTGAAGAACAGGCGCTGGTGGATCTTCACGTTCTCGCGGAAGGCCACATGCACCTTGCGATAGACGACGTCGGCGGGCAGCTGCTTGGCCCAGGCCTCGATGGTGGGCTCGAAGACGTAGCAGTGCGGGCAGCCGTACCAGAAGAACTCGATCACCTCGATCTTGCCCGGCGCCGAGCCCGCCACCGGCGTGGCCAGGCGCTGGTACTGGCGTCCCTCGACGGGGCCGCCCTGGGCTTGCGCGGGCGCGCCGCTCAGCAGCAGGCCGCTCCCCGCGGCGGTCGACAGGGCCGTGAGGGCGTTGAAATCGCGACGCTTCATCTTCTGTTCCTTGGTAGTTCCGCGGGAAACCGGCGCCGCGGCGGCCGGCCATCCTAGAAAGTCAAACTTAGGGCGGCATTAACTCCGCCAGCACGCCTCAGCGCTGGATCGCCACGAGGTTGGCCTCGATGCCGGCGCCCTCGAGCTTCTTCTGCTGCGCCTCGGCGTCGTCACGCGACTCGAAGGGTCCCAGGCGCACGCGGAAGACGGTGCGGCCCGACTGCTCGCGTTCCATCACCTTCGCCGAGAAGCCCTGGATCGCCAGCTTGGCGCGCTGCTGCTCGGCGTCCTCCATGCGCGTGTACGCGCCGGCCTGGACGAAGAAGCTGCCCTTGGAGCCGTCGGCCCGCGTGCCGTCGGCGGCGCGCGTCTCGGCGGCGCGCTGCTCGGGCTTGGCCGTGTTGGCGGGCGTCGTGGTCGCGGCGGGCGCGCGGTCCGTCGGGCGGCCCTCGACGGCCGGCGCGGCGGTCGATCCCGCCGTCACCTGCGGCGACTGCGTGGGCTGCGCCGCCGGCGGCGTCACCGCCGGCGTCACGACGCCCGAGGCCGCCTTGGCGCCGGCGCGGCCGGCCAGCGGTGCGTTCGGGTCCCAGTTCCGGTTGCGTTCCGCTTCCTGGGCATCCTGCTCGGCCGTGCGCTGCGGCAGCTTGTTGACGAAGGGCACCGGGGCCTTCGTCACATACAGCGCCACGCCCAGGGCGATCCCCAGTCCCAGCAGCAGGCCCACGATCAGGCCCATGGCGAATCCGCCGCGCTGCTTCTCTTTGCTCATTGCTGCTCCTGCGAGTCACGTTCCATCGCGTCCGGGGCCGACACCCCCAGCACCGCCAGCGCGTTGCGCACCACCTGCCGCGTCGCGGCCAGCAGCGCCAGGCGCGCGCGCGTCAGGGCCGGGTCATCGCCCAGCACGCGTTCGGCGCCATAGTAGCTGTGCAGCGCGCCCGACAGGTCGCGCAGGTAGAACGCCACGTCATGCGGGGCCAGGTCTTGCGCCGCGGAGGCCAGCATGCGCGGATAGTCCGCCAGCTTGAGCATCAACGCGAACTCGGTCGGCGCGGTCAGCAGCGACAGGTCGGCGCCCGCGAGCGAGGCCTCGTCATGCCCCTTCTCCGCCGCGCCCTTGCGCAGCACCGAGCAGATGCGCGCATGCGCGTACTGCACGTAGAACACGGGGTTCTCGTCGTTGGCCTTGAGCGCGAGGTCCACGTCGAAGATGAACTCGGTGTCGGCCTTGCGGCTGATCAGGAAGAAGCGCACCGCGTCGCGGCTGGTCCATTCGATCAGGTCGCGCAGCGTGACGTAGCTGCCGGCGCGCTTGGAGATCTTGACCTCCTCGCCGCCCTTCATGACCGTGACCATCTTGTGCAGCACGTAGTCCGGGAAGCCCTCGGGGATGCCCACGCCGGTGGCCTGCAGGCCCCCGCGCACCCGGGCGATCGTGCCGTGGTGGTCGGTGCCCTGGATGTTGATGCACTTGGAGAAGCCGCGCTTGAACTTGTTCACGTGGTAGGCGACGTCCGGCACGAAGTAGGTGTACGTGCCGTCGGACTTGCGCATCACGCGGTCCTTGTCGTCGCCGTAGTCGGTCGAGCGCAGCCACAGCGCGCCGCCGTCCTCGTAGGTCTTGCCGTTGGCGACCATGCGCGCCACCGCGTCCTCGACCTGCCCGCCGGTGTACAGCGAGGACTCGAGGAAGTAGTTGTCGAAGCGCAGTCCGAAGGCCTGCAGGTCCAGGTCCTGCTCGTGGCGCAGGTAGGCCACGGCGAACTGGCGGATCGCTGTCGATGTCCTCGATGTCGCCCGACGCGGTGAACTCGCGATCATCGGCCTTGACCGTCTCCTTGCGCAGGAAGGCCTCGGCGATGTCCTGGATGTAGTCGCCGTTGTAGGCGGACTCGGGCCAGCCGTCGTCACCGGGCTTGAAGCCCTTGAGCCGCGCCTGCGTGGATGCCGCCAGCGTGCCGATCTGCACGCCCGCGTCGTTGTAGTAGAACTCGCGGCTGACCTTCCAGCCCTGCGTCGCGAACAGGTGGCACAACGAGTCGCCCAGCGCGGCCTGGCGCGCGTGGCCGACGTGCAGCGGCCCGGTCGGGTTGGCCGAGACGAACTCCACCAGCGCCGAGGTGTCGCGCGCGGGCTGATGGCCGAAACGCTCGGCCGCGGCGAAGACCTCGCCGACCACGGCCTGCTTGGCGGCGGGCTTGAGGCGGATGTTGATGAAGCCCGGTCCGGCGATCTCCAACGCGTCCACCCAGCGCTCGAACGCGGGCTGTGTCTGCAACTGGGCGATCAGCGTCTGCGCCAGTTCGCGCGGGTTCTTCTTCAGCGCCTTGGACAGCTGCATCGCCGCGGTGCAGGCGAAGTCGCCGTGTGAGGCTTGCTTGGGGGACTCGAAGGCGGCCACCGGCGCGGCGGCGATGGTGCCGGCGGCGACGGCCTCCTGGCTCAGGCCCTGGAGCACAGTGCCGAGGGCGGCGAGCAATTCCTGCTTGGCTTGGATCATGGTGTCGCATTTTAGGGGACCTCCCCTGTAAGAGACCGTAGCCCCCCTTGCCGAGGGCCTCCCCCTGGGGCAGGATCCCCCTCCGATGAGCGCCCCCGCCGACCCTCTACCCGCCAGCTTCCCCGACTCGACGCTGGGCGGGCTGGGCGACCTGCCGGAGCAGATCGGCAAGTACCGCGTGCTGCGCAGACTGGGCGAAGGCGCGACCAGCGATGTCTTCCTGGCCATGGACGACTTCAAGGGCCAGGAGGTCGCCATCAAGCGCATGCGGGCCTGGACCGCGGGCGGGCGCACCGAGGAAGACACGCTCAGCATCCGCTTCTTCGCCGCCGAGGCCGCGCTCGCCGGCCGACTCCAGCACCCCAACGTCGTGCAGATCCTGGACGCGGTGCAGGACGGAGACCTGCCGTATCTGGTCATGGAGTACGTCCATGGCGTGACGCTCAAGCACTTCTGCCGCAACGACCGGCTGCTCCCGCTGGACCAGATCGTCGAGCTCGGCTTCAAGTGCGCGATGGCGTTGTCCTACGTGTTCCGCCAGGGCGTCGTGCATCGCGACATCAAGCCCGCCAACCTGCTGGCCGTGCTGGACAACCAGGGCCAGGTGACCGACGTGAAGGTCAGCGACTTCGGCAGCGCGCTCAACCTGAACGCCGACATGACGCAGGTGCATCGCGTGGGCTCGCTGGCCTACATGCCGCCCGAGCAGATCGAGGGCGGCGACGTGGGGGCGCAGGCCGACATCTACTCGCTCGGCGCGGTGCTGTATCACATGGTCAGCGGCCGTCCGCCGTTCGACGCGCCCAACCAGATGGCGCTGATGCATCAGATCTACCACCAGGCGCCGCAGTCGCTGATCGGTCAGCGCGGCGGCGTGACGTCGGAGCTCGACGCGGTGATCCAGAAGGCGCTGGCCAAGCATCCGCACGAGCGCTACCCCGACTGGGAGTCCTTCGGGCAGGCGCTGTCCGAGCTCGTGGCCAGGCAGCTGGTGCCGCTGGCGCGGCTCAACGAGGTCAAGGACTCGGAACGTTTCAACCTGCTGCGCGGGCTGGAGTTCTTCGCGGGCTTCGGCGACGTGGAGCTGTGGGAAGTGGTGCGGCGGGCGCGCTGGCGGCGTTATCCGCTCGAGTACCTGCTGTTCAAGAAGGGCCAGGAAGGCAACACCTTCCACATCATCACGCAGGGCGAGGTCGAGGTCTGGCGCGATGGCGCGCTGGTGGCCACGCTGGGCACGGGCACCTCGGTCGGCGAGATGGCCTACCTCGCGCCGAATCCCGATCTGCGACGTCACAGCACCGACATCCGGGTGACCCAACTTTGCACAACCGTGTCGTTCACGCCGGACTCGCTGGGTCAGCTCAGTCCCGAGTGCCAGCACCGTTTCGACCGGGCATTCATACAGGTTCTGGTCAGGCGACTCCATCTGGCGCATGAGGCCCTGGCTTCTCCACGCCGGATCATGTGAGTCGGGCGCCGACTTGTTGAAGGCAAGCGCCGCCAGATTGCCGTCAACCGGGTCGAGTCACCCGAAGGCTTGACGTGGGTCAACCGCTCTTGAGAGCCGCCCGTTGGTGTGCTCCACTGGCCGCGAGGTCCTCGATTAACCCCCCCGTAGCCCCGTAGGAGAGAGTGATGACACGACTGACCCCGATCTCGTTGATCGCCGGTGCGATGCTGGCCCTGGCCGCGCTGGGCGCGCATGCCGCGGACGACGCGAAGGCGAAGAAGGAACTGACGCCGCAGCAGCAACGCATGTCCGACTGCAGCAAGCAGTCCAAGGGCATGGGCAAGGACGAGAAGAAGACCTTCATGAGCGCCTGCCTGAAGGGCGAGGCGGCGTCGGCGCCCACGGCCATGACGCCGCAGCAGACCAAGATGAAGACCTGCAACGCGGACTACAAGGCTTCTGGAAAAACCGGCAAGGCCGAGCACGACAAGTTCATGAAGGAATGCCTCTCGGCAAAGTGACGTAGCGCCGCCTGGGGCGCCCGGCATCGTTGCAAATCCTCGCCATAGCTCGGCTATGGCTCCGGTTTGCGCCTAGCCGGGCATCCCCAGGCAACGCCACGTCCCTTCGCCGAGTCGAGCGGGCGATCTCGCCTGATTACTTCGTCAATACCCCGCGCGCGAGCATCACCGCCGCGATCGGGATCAGGATCAGCAGGTGCGCCTGCACCATCACCAGACGGCGCGTGGCGCGAATCTCGGTCTCCGCCGGGAGCGCGCCCGTGCCGTCCAGCGCCTTGACCCACCGGCGATAGGTCAGCGTCGGCTTGATCGAGATCAGCCCGATCACGACGAACATGCCGAACTTGAAGTGCAGCAGCGGCTGGTGCCAGTACCAGCCCAGCCCCTTCATGCCCCACCACGTGCGGGCCAGGCCGGTCAGCAGCACCGCCACCGCCGTCAGGCCATAGATCATGTCCAGGCGTGACAGCCGGCGCACCACCGCCGCGTTCATCCATTCGCCGCGACACAGCGCCGCCTGGCTCGCCAGGAAGACGACCAGGCTCAGGATGGCCACGATGTGCAGGCCGGCAAGTAGGGCTTCAAGCGTCATGAGGTCTCCGGTCAAGTGGGTTCCCAGGTGGCGGCCCACGTCCAGTAATCGGCGCTGCCGTAATGCTCTTTCAGGAAGTCTATCCACAGCCTCACCCGCAGCGGCAGGTGCTTGCGCTGCGGCAGCACCGCGAAGATGCCGTTGGGCGGCGCGGCGAAATCGTCCAGCACGCTGACCAGCTCGCCCGCGCCGATGGCCGCGGCCACCTCCCAGGTGCTGCGCCACGCCAGACCCAGTCCTTGCCGGCACCAGTCGTGCAGCACCTGGCCGTCGCTGCAGTCCAGCCGCCCGCTCGGGCGCAGGTGCTGCACCTGCCCATCGATGCGGAAGGCCCAGCCCCGCGTCTGGCTCGCGTCGGAGCTCAGCGTCAGGCATTCGTGCCGCATCAGCTCCGCGGGATGGCGCGGCGTGCCCGCGCGTTTCAGGTAGGACGGCGCGGCCACGCACAGCCGCCGGTTGTCCGCCAGCCGCGTGCTGATCAGGCTGGAATCGCTGAGATCACCGACCCGCACCGCGCAGTCGAAGCCCTCGTTGACGATGTCCACCACACGGTCGCTCAGGTTGAGCGACACGCTCACCTCCGGATGCCGCGACAGGAAGACCGGCACCAGCGGCGCCACGTGCCGGCGTCCGAAACCCGCTGGCGCTGTGATCCGCAAATGACCCGTGGCCTTCACGCCGCCCGCGCTCACGCTCGCTTCGGCGCTGGCGAACTCGCCCAGCAGCCGCTGGCAGTCCTCCAGGAAGGCGATGCCCTCGTGCGTCAGGGTCAGCTTGCGCGTCGTGCGCAGCAGCAGCTTCACGCCCAGGCGCGCCTCCAGCGCGTCCAGCCGACGGCCCATCACCGCCGGGGCCACCCCCTCCGCCTGCGCCGCGGCCGTGAGGCTGCCCTTGGTCGCGACCAGCACGAAGGACTCGATCTGTTTCAAGCGGTCCATGGCCGCCGATTGTTGGAGCGTTGCATCGTCCGACGCAATGAATGGACGCCCTAGTCGTTGTTATTTGTGCAAAAAAGTCAGGGATCTCCGACCAGGGCCGACATGAATCGGCAGGGGCTCCCGCCCTAAAGTCGGAGCATTCCGTCCTTCATCCCCTCTTTGGGAGCCGCCATGAGCGCACGCAGCCAACATCACCGCCTCCAGGTCGACGCCGAACTGGCCCGCTTCATCGAGACCGAGGCGCTGCCCGGCACCGGCATCGAGCCGGCCGCCTTCTGGCAGGGCTTCGACGCGCTGGCGCATGAGCTCGCCCCGAAGAACGCCGCGCTGCTGGCGGAACGGGATCGGCTCCAGACCGAGCTCGACGGCTGGCATCGCGCGCATCCGGGCCCCATCCGCGACATGGCCGCCTACCAGGCCTTCCTGAAGGAAATCGGCTACCTCGTGCCGCAGCCGGCCGACTCCAGCGCGCCACCACCGCCAACGTCGACGACGAGATCGCCCGCATGGCCGGCCCGCAGCTGGTGGTGCCGGTGATGAACGCGCGCTTCGCCCTGAACGCCGCCAACGCCCGCTGGGGCTCGCTGTACGACGCACTCTACGGCACCGACGCGATCAGCGAAGAAGGCGGCGCCGAGAAAGGCAAGGGCTACAACAAGGTTCGCGGCGACAAGGTCATCGCCTTCGCTCGCGCCTTCCTCGACGAGGCCGCGCCGCTGGAGTCCGGCTCCCATGTCGACGCCACGTCCTACAGCGTGAAGAACGGCGCGCTGGTCGTCGCGCTGAAGAACGGCAGCGAAACCGCCCTGAAGAACGCTGGCCAGTTCCTTGCCTTCCAGGGCGACGCCGCCAAGCCGAAAGCGGTGCTGCTCAAGCACAACGGCCTGCACTTCGAAATCCAGATCGACCCGAGCAGCCCGATCGGCCAGACCGATGCCGCAGGCGTGAAGGACGTGCTGATGGAGGCCGCGCTGACCACCATCATGGACTGCGAGGACTCGGTCGCCGCGGTCGACGCCGACGACAAGGTAGTGGTCTACCGCAACTGGCTGGGCCTGATGAAAGGCGACCTGGCCGAGGAAGTCAGCAAGGGCGGCAGCACCTTCACCCGCACCATGAACCCGGACCGCGTCTACACCAGGGCCGACGGTTCCGAGCTGACCCTGCACGGCCGCTCGCTGCTGTTCGTGCGCAACGTCGGCCACCTGATGACCAACCCTGCGATCCTCGACGAGGGCGGCAACGAAGTGCCGGAAGGCATCCAGGACGGCCTTTTCACCAGCCTGATCGCCATTCACGACCTGAACGGCAACAGCCAGCCGGGCCTGCGCAACTCGCGCCAGGGCTCGATCTACATCGTCAAGCCGAAGATGCACGGTCCGGAAGAAGTCGCCTTCGCCAACGAGCTGTTCGGCCGCGTCGAGGACCTGCTGGGCCTGCCGCGCAACACCCTGAAGGTCGGCATCATGGACGAGGAGCGCCGCACCACCGTGAACCTCAAGGCCTGCATCGCCGCGGCCAAGCATCGCGTGGTGTTCATCAACACCGGCTTCCTCGACCGCACCGGCGACGAGATCCACACCTCCATGGAAGCCGGCGCCGATGGTGCGCAAGGGCGCCATGAAGTCCGAGAAGTGGATCGGCGCCTACGAGAACAACAACGTCGACGTCGGCCTGGCCACCGGCCTGCAAGGCCGGGCGCAGATCGGCAAGGGCATGTGGGCCATGCCCGACCTGATGGCCGCCATGCTCGAGCAGAAGATCGCCCATCCGCAGGCCGGCGCCAACACCGCCTGGGTGCCCAGCGCCGACCGCCGCGACCCTGCACGCCCTGCATTACCACCAGGTCGACGTCGCGCAGGTGCAGCAGCAGGTCGAGCCGGCCAGGCGCCCGGCGTCGATCGCGCCGAGCTGCTGCAGCGCCTGCTGACCATTCCGCTGGCGCCGAACACCAACTGGACCGCGGAAGAGATCAAGAACGAGCTGGACAACAACGCCCAGGGCATCCTCGGCTATGTGGTGCGCTGGATCGACCAGGGCGTCGGCTGCTCCAAGGTGCCGGACATCAACGACGTCGGCCTGATGGAAGACCGCGCCACCCTGCGCATCTCCAGCCAGCACCTGGCCAACTGGCTGCGCCACGGCGTGGTCAGCCAGGCGCAGGTGCTCGAGAGCCTCAAGCGCATGGCCGCGGTGGTCGACCGGCAGAACGCCGGCGACCCGCTGTACCGCCCGATGGCGCCGAACTTCGACGACAACGTGGCCTTCCAGGCCGCCCTGGAGCTGGTGGTCGAAGGCACCTGTCGCAGCCCAACGGCTACACCGAGCCGCTGCTGCACGCCTGGCGCCGCAAGCTGAAGGCCAGCGCGAGCTGAGCCCCTTCGGGCCTCGCGGTGCAATCGGTGCACGCGAGGACCTCTGCGAGGCTCAGTCCTCGCCGAGCACCCGCAGCAGGTCCTCGCCGTAGGCCTCGAGCTTCTTGGCGCCGATGCCACTGATGCCCGACATCTCGTCGAGCGAGCGCGGCTGCGCGCGGGCCAGCTCGGCCAGCGTCACGTTCTGGAAGATCACGTAGGCCGGCAGGCCGTGCTCTCGCGCGACCTCGGCGCGCCAGGCCTTGAGCGCGTCGAAGCGCGCCTGCGCGGCGGCATCCAGGTCGGCCTCGGCCTCCGAGCGGCGCGAGCTCGATCCGCTCGAGCGGCTCGTCTTGCCACGCCGTGTCGGCGTGGCAGGCTGACGCAGCAGCATCCGCACCTCGCCGCGCAGCACCGCCTTGGCGCCTTCGCCCAGCGACAGCGTGTTGTATTCGCCCTCGGTCACCGCGTAGCCCAGCGCGATCAGCTGCCGGATCACGGCGCGCCATTGCTGCTCGCTGAGCGCGGCGCCGACGCCCCAGGTCGACAGCTCCTGGTGGCGGTACTGGTTGACCTTGTCGGTCTCCTTGCCGCGCAGCACGTCGATCAGATGGCCCGAGCCGAAGCTGAATCCCGTGGCCTGGTGGAAACGGTAGATGCACGACAGCGCCATGCGCGCCGCCTCGGTGCCGTCCCAGGTCGCGGGCGGCTTCAGGCAGTTGTCGCAGTTGCCGCAGGGCTCGCTGTCCTCGCCGAAGTAGGCCAGCAGCCGCACGCGGCGGCAGTCGATGGCCTCGGCCAGCGCCAGCAGCGCATCGAGCTTGCCGCGCTGCACCTGCTTGAACTCGTCGGCCTGGACGGGCTCTCGTCGATCATGCGACGCTGCTGGACGACGTCGGCCAGGCCGTAGGCCATCCAGGCGTCGGCGGGCACGCCGTCGCGGCCCGCGCGGCCGGTTTCCTGGTAATAGCCCTCGATGTTCTTGGGCAGGTCCAGGTGGGCGACGAAGCGCACGTCGGGCTTGTCGATGCCCATGCCGAAGGCGATGGTGGCCACCATCACGATGCCGTCCTCGCGCAGGAAGCGGTCCTGGTGGCGCTTGCGCAGCTCCTGCTCCATGCCGGCGTGGTACGGCAGCGCGTTGATGCCCTTGGAACGCAGCCATTCGGCGGTCTCGTCGACCTTCTTGCGGCTCTGGCAGTAGACGACGCCCGCCTCGTCCTCGTGCTCGTCCTGGATGAAGCGCAACAGCTGCTCGCGCGGGCTGTCCTTCTCGACGATCCGGTAGCGGATGTTGGGCCGGTCGAACGAGGCGACGAAGACCTCGGCCTCTTCCAGCTGCAGGCGCTCGATGATGTCGGCGCGGGTGATGTCGTCGGCGGTGGCGGTCAGCGCGATGCGCGGCATGTCGGGGAAGCGCTCGTGCAGCAGCGACAGCGGCAGGTACTCGGGGCGGAAGTCGTGGCCCCACTGGCTCACGCAGTGCGCCTCGTCGATGGCGAAGAGCGCGAGCAGGCCGCGCTCATACAGCGACTGCATCTGCGCGATGAACCGCGCGGTGTTGACGCGTTCCGGCGCGGCGTACAGCAGCGTGAGGCGGCCGGCGAGCATCTCGCGCTCGATGCGCTGGGTCTCCTCCAGCGACTGGGTCGAGTTGAGGAAGGCGGCGTCGACGCCGGCCTCCTCGAGGGCGCCGACCTGGTCGTGCATCAGGGCGATGAGCGGACTGACGACCACGGTGACGCCATGGCCGGCGCGCTGGCGGGCGATGGCGGGGATCTGGTAGCAGAGCGACTTGCCGCCGCCGGTGGGCATGAGCACCAGGGCGTCGCCGCCGGCGGTCACGTGGTCGACGATCTCGGCCTGCTGGCCGCGAAAGGCGCTGTAACCGAACACCTCTTGCAGGATGTCGAGCGGGCCGGGATGATGCTTGGAGGAACTCATGGAGCCCTCGATTGTCCCGCACATCGGCGAGGGGTCGGTTCAGCGGTCCTGGCCGGTTTCATGAGCGCTTCGTTTGCCACGCGTTGGCAGACCGATTTGGCAGAGAGTTCGACATGATCGCTGCGCCCTTGCCCGACGATGAGAACGCCCGCCTGTCCACGCTGCGCGTGCTGCAGGTGCTGGACACCGATCCCGAGGAGCGTTTCGACCGGCTGACACGCATGGCGCGGCGCCTGTTCCAGGTGCCGATCGCGCTGGTGAGCCTGGTGGACGCGGACCGGCAATGGTTCAAGTCGGCGCAGGGGCTGGATGTGCGCGAGACGCCGCGCGACATCAGCTTCTGCGGCCACGCGATCCTGGCCGAGGACATCCTGCTGATTCCCGACACGCATGCCGATCCGCGCTTCGCGGACAACCCGCTGGTGACGGACGGACCGCGCATCCGCTTCTACGCGGGCTGCCCGGTGCGCGCGCCCAGCGGGCATCGGCTGGGCACCCTGTGCCTGATCGACCGGGTGCCACGCGGCTTCGACGAGGACGACCAGGCCACGCTGCGCGACCTGGCGTTCATGGTCGAGCAGCAATTCGCCGCGATGTACATGGCGATGGTGGACGAGCTGACGGGCCTGGCGAACCGGCGCGGTTTCGAGTCGCAGGCCGGGCATGTGCTGGCGCTGTGCCGGCGAAAGCAGTGGCCGGCGACGATGCTGTATTTCGACCTCGACCAGTTCAAGCGGATCAACGACCGCTACGGACATGCGGAGGGCGATTGGGCGCTGAAGTCCTTCGCGGACATCCTGCGTTTCTGCCTGCGGGCGTCGGACGTGATCGCGCGCACGGGCGGGGACGAGTTCGTGGTGCTGCTCAGCGGCACGGCGACCGTGCAGATGGCGCCGGCGCTGGACCGGGTGCGCACGCAGGTGGAGGCGCTCAACCTGCGGGCGCAGCGCGGCTACCAGGTCGGTTTCAGCGCGGGGCACGCGGAGATGGCCGCGGACCGGCCGCTGACGCTGGACGAGCTGATGCAGCAGGCTGACGCGGCGATGTACGCGGAGAAGCTCGGCCGCCGGAAGATGGGCTGAGACCGGGAGGTCCTCACGCCAGGGCGATCACAGGAATCGCTCACAGGAATCGATTACAGGAATGGGTGATCGGCTGCCCGGGATCAGGCAGTGGATCGGCGTTTCCGAGGAATGTCGGCGGGAATGGGCGGGCGGCATAATCCGCCCCCTGCGCCGCGTTTCCGGGCGAACCGGAACGCGCTCTAGATCGGGCGATTGGCGGCGCGAAGTTTCCCTTTCCGAACATTCAACGACACGCAAGCGAAGGCAACCATCATGGCCTCGGTCAACAAAGTCATCATCCTCGGCAATCTGGGCCGTGATCCCGAACTGCGCTACACGCCGAGCGGCAGTGCGGTGTGCAACGTGAGCATCGCCACGACGCGCAACTGGAAGAGCCGCGAGGGCGGCGAGCGTCAGGAAGAGACCGAATGGCACCGTGTGGTGTTCTACGACCGCCTGGCGGAGATCGCGGGCGAGTACCTGAAGAAGGGTCGTCCGGTGTATGTCGAGGGCCGTCTGAAGACCCGCAAGTGGCAGGACAAGGAAGGCAAGGACAACTACACGACCGAGATCATCGCGGAGCAGATGCAGCTGCTGGGCGGCCGAGACGGCGGCGATGAGATGGGTGGTGGCGGCGGTGGCGGCGGCTACAGCCGCGAGCGCTCGCAGGAACGCAGCGGTGGTGGTGGCGGCAGCGGCCGTGACAGCGGCGACTTCGACGCCCCCCGCGCCCCGGCCCCGCGTGCCGCGGCGCCTCGCGCTCCGGCCCCCGCGCCGAAGCCGGCGACCGGGTTCGATGACATGGATGACGATATTCCGTTCTGATCGCCTCGCGACCAGATGCGCAAAGCCCGCCGACCGGCGGGCTTTTTCGTTTCCGGGTCTGGAGCGGAAGCCGTGGCGGGCTTCCCGATTGCCGGCAGAAGATGTCTCCCACCCGCTGCAACGAAGACGACGGATGTCAGGTCGTCGAGGTGGCTGTAAACGGGCCAGCACTTTCCATCCGTTCGTGCCTGGCAGGACCGACGTCGGCGCGGCGAAGCCGTGAATGCCGATCAGCAACACGACGACGCGGCGGGCGGGAGACTCCTCCGTCTCAGCCCGTCACCGCGACCGTCAGGTCCAGCTCCACGCTCGCCCCCTTGGGCAGCGAGAGCACGCCGACCGAGGTCCGCGCATGCGCGGCGGTCGGTCCGAGGATCTGCACGATCAGATCCGACGCGGCATCGGCCACCTCGCTGTGCTGCGTGAACGTGTCGGCGCATTGCACGAAGACATTCATCCGGAGGATCTGCTTCACGTCGTCGAGCGAGGCGAGCGATCGCTGCAGCAGCACCAACGCGCGCATCACGCAGATCCTCGCGGCCAGCTGCGCGCGAGCCAGATCCACATCCACGCCCACCCGCCCGGTGACGACCACCGTGCTGCCCACGCGAGGCACCTGGCCGCTCAGGTAGACCGTGTTCCCCTCACGGGTCATCGGCACGTAGTTGCCGCCGGCCTTGATCTCGCCATCAAAGTCATAGCCCAGTTGCCGGGCTGCATCGATCAGGGCCTGGTCGCGCGTCATGGTGTCGTCCTCGTCAATTCATCGAGGCGCCATTCTGAACGCCAGACCCCGCGTCACGCCTTGTGATCCGCCCTCACATCCATCACGACCAGGCCGGCAAGCATCACCAGGGGTAATAGCAGCGCCCAGAACCTCCACGCCACGAACGCGAATGCCCCCGACAGCGCGCCGATCGCGAACGCCGCCACCGGCCAGATGAAACGGCCCAGGCGCTCGCGCACCTCCGGTCCCGCCGCGCCGCGCAGCAGATCAACCCCGTCGATCACCACCTGCGTCACATTGCCCGTCATCACCGTCGTCGGCGTCAGCGCCGGCCAGGCCAGCCGGCCCGCCGCGTTCTGCACACCCATCGCCGCCGTCATGAACAGCCCCGTGGCCATCGCCCACGGCGCATCCGGCGCCAGCGCCGCCCCCGCCGGCACGCTGCACACCAGCGCCACCACCAGCAGCACCGCCTGCATCGCCAGCAAGGGCCGGCTCGCCACCGTCTTCGTGCGCTCGCAGCGCAGCGCCACCATCCGCGCCAACGCCACCGCCAGCACGAAGGTCGGGAACACCAGCAGCTTCAGCAGCACGCTCGCCCCGCTCGAGCGGCTCAGCTCCGCGCCGATCAGCACGAAGTTCCCCGTCACGTGCGCCGTGAACAGCCCGAACAGCGCCACGAAGCCCACCGTGTCGACATACCCGCCGATGAAGCCGAGCGCCAGGCTCGCCACCAGCAACCGCCTCGCGCCCGTCATGCCAGCACCTTCCTCTCCAACACCGAG
Source organism: Roseateles sp. (assembly GCA_039594005.1). Lineage (GTDB taxonomy): Bacteria > Pseudomonadota > Gammaproteobacteria > Burkholderiales > Burkholderiaceae_C > Roseateles. The sequence goes on along the minus strand of JBCNOF010000015.1, from coordinate 603,424 downwards.
ATGCGCGCCACGCACGCCAAGCCGCAGATCAGACCGAGGTGCTCGAGGAACGCGTTCTTCGCCATGAAACGCGCCTGCCCGCTCATGTCCCAGAAGTTGTTGGCCACCGCCATCGCCACCAGCGTCAGCACGCCCAGCGCGCCCGCGGCCAGCCAGGTCCAGCGATTGACGATCAGCAGCACCGCGCCAACCAGCTCCACCGCGATCGCCAGCACCGCCCACAGCGCCGCCGGCTGCAGGCCGAAATGCGCCTGCTCCGCCACCGCGCCCGGAAAGTCCATCGCCTTGTCGATCCCACCGATCAGGTAGGCCGACGCCAGCCCCACCCGCAACACCACCGCGAAGGTAGGCCATTGCAGGATCGTCTCCACCCACCGCGGGGCGGCGGGGGAGAACAGTCGTGTCGCTCGGAATTCGCTCATCAGGGGGACTCCTCGCTCACACCGCCCAGCACGCGCAACCGAGCGCGCCCCAGAAGCTCTTCAGATCGGACGCCGGCACCTCCGACGCCCACGCATTCGCATGCGCGTGACCATGCACGCCGCACGCGGTGTCGCAGCACGCCACGCGCTGCATCGCCGCCTGCAGCGGCTTGCCTTCCGCGCCCCAGGCGCCATAGCCCCCGTACCGGCGCACCGGCGACCAATCCGGCATTGCCGGCGGCGGCGCCGATTCGTCCAGCGACGCAAAGTCGCCCGCGCCCCACACGACCTTGCCGCCCACCATCGTCAGCAGCGCGCTGGTGTCGGCGATCTCCGACTCCGGGCAACCGAAGAAATCGCGGTCCGGCACGACCAGGTCGGCCAACTGGCCCGCTGAGATCTGGCCCTTGTTGCCCTGCTCGTTGGAGAACCACGTGACGTTCTCCGTCCACATGCGCAGCGCCGCCTCGCGGTCCAGGCAGTTGCGCTGTGGCGTGATCTGCAGCCCGCCGACCGTGCGGCCCGTCACCATCCACGACAGCGACACCCACGGGTTGTACGAGGCCACCCGCGTCGCGTCCGTGCCCGCCGAGACCTTCATGCCCCGGCGCAGCATCTCCGCCACCGGCGGCGTGGCCTCCGCGGCGCGCGCGCCGTAACGCTCGACGAAGTACTCGCCCTGGTAGGCCATGCGGTGCTGCACCGCCACGCCGCCGCCCATCGCGGCGATCCGGTCCATCGAGCGCGTCGAGATCGTCTCCGCGTGATCGAAGAACCAGTTCAGCCCGTCGATCGGCGTGTCGCGATGCACCCGCTCGAAGACATCCAGCGCGCGCGAGATCGTCTCGTCATACGTTGCATGCATGCGCCACGGCCAGCGGTTCTGCACCAGGATGCGCACCACCTCCTCGAGCTCGCCCTCCATCTGGTCGGGCATGTCGGGACGCGGCTGGCGGAAGTCCTCGAAGTCCGCCGCGGAGAACACCAGCATCTCCCCCGCGCCGTTGTGGCGGAAGTAGTCGTCACCCTGCTTGTAGGTGACCGACTTCGCCCAGTTGAGGAAGTCGTCCTTCTCCTGCCCCGCCTTCTGGGTGAACAGGTTGTAGGCCAGGCGGATCGTCAGCTGTCCGGCATCGGACAGCTGCTGGATGATCTGGTAATCCTCGGGATAGTTCTGGAAGCCGCCGCCGGCATCGATCGCGCCGGTCACGCCCAACCGGTTGAGCTCGCGCATGAAGTGGCGCGTGCTGTTGAGCTGGTACTCGGGCGGCAGCTTCGGGCCCTTGGCCAGCGTCGCGTACAGGATGGACGCGTTGGGCTTGGCCAGCAGCAGCCCGGTCGGATTGCCGGCCGCGTCGCGCAGGATCTGTCCGCCCGGAGGCTCCGGCGTCAGGCGCGTGTAGCCGACGGCGCGCAGCGCCGCCGCGTTCAGCAGCGCGCGGTCGTACAGGTGCAGGATGAAGACCGGCGTATCCGGCGCGACGGCATTGAGCTCGTCGATCGTCGGCAGGCGCTTCTCGTGGAACTGATGCTCGGTGAAGCCGCCCACCACGCGCACCCACTGCGGCGCGGGCGTGATGTCGACCTGCGCCTTGAGCATCGCCATCGCGTCGGCCAGGCTGCGCACGCCGTCCCAGCGCAGCTCCATGTTGAAGTTCAGCCCGCCGCGGATGATGTGCAGGTGGTTGTCGATCAGGCCCGGCAGCACGCCGCGGCCCTTCAGGTCGATGCGGCGCGTCGCGCCGCCGGCCAGCGCCAGGATCTCCTCGTTGGCGCCGACGGCCAGGAAGCGGCCGTCCTTGACGGCCACCGCCTGGGCGCTCGGCCGCGTGCGGTCCAGCGTCGTGAAGCGGCCGTTGAACAGCACCACATCAGGCGTCACCGAAGCGGTGGCCGAGGGGGTGCCGGAAAGATTCTTGTCAGGCATCGCGGGGCTCCTGGTTCGCCGACCTGGACTTCTCACAGCCGGGCATCTCGCCAAACATGTGCGGACGCACCTTCTGCTCGATCCAGCTGACCTGCGCCGGGTCGCGGTGCAGCCACTGCCGCACCAGCGGCGGGATCTGCTCACCCGCGAGGATGCCCAGCAGGCCCACCAGCGCGATCACCGGCGGGGCCGGCGATCGCACGTTGAGCACACCGTAGAGGATGCCGACGACCAGACCGACGACGGCCGACAACACATATGCATTCATGACAGCCGCCTTTCAGGGGGTCGGTGGGGGACCCGCGGGTCACCCGGGTCGTCTTCAGCCCTCGTGGGCGTTGAACATCGTCTTGGCGTAGTTGATGCCGATGCCGTAGGCGCCGCCGACCTTCTTCGCGATGCCGGTGGTCATGTCATAGGTCTCGCCGCGGGCCCAGTCGCGTTGCAGCTCCAGCAGGTACTGCAGCGAGGTGATCGGCTGCGCGCCGGCCTGCACCATGCGCTCCACCGCGCGGTTGTGCGCTTCCAGCGACACGTCGCCGCAGGCGTCGGTGATCACGTAGACCTCGAAGCCCTGATCGATCGCCGACAGCGCCGGACCGACGATGCACACGCTCGTCCACAGGCCGGCCAGCACGATGCGGTCCTTGCCGATGCGGTTGATCTCCTCAATCACCGCGACGTCTTCCCACGTGTTCATCGAGGTGCGGTCCAGCATCTTCTTGCCGGGGAAGGGCGCGGTGACCTCGTCGAACATCGGACCCGAGAAGCTCTTCTCGGCGACCGTGGTCAGGATGGTGGACACGCCGAAACCGGCGGCCGCCTGCGCCACCAGCGAGGCGTTGGTGCGCAGGTTGGTCGCGTCGATCGAATGCGTGGCGAAAGCCATCTGCGACTGGAAGTCGATCATGACCAGCGTGTGGTCCTTCGGGTTCAACAGCTTGGCGCCGGGAACGGCCTTGGCGAGCTTGCTCATGGGGATCTCCTCAACAGGGAACAGCGATCGAAATTAGGCGTCGCGGCCGATCCGCGCCAGGCGGGTCATGCCGCGACAACAGGGGTCAGGCGGGGATCAGGACTTCGCGAAGGCCAGCAGGTCGGCGTTGAGCTGATCCTTGCTGGTGGCGGCCAGGCCGTGGCTGCCGCCCTTGTAGACCTTCAGCGTGGCCTTGGGCGCCAGCTTCACGGACAGCTCGGCGGAGTTGCCGATGGGCACGATCTGGTCGTCGTCGCCGTGGATGATCAGCGTGGGCACGGTGATCTTCTTCAGGTCCTCGGTGAAGTCGGTCTCGGAGAACTGCTTGATGCAGTCGAACTGCGACTTCAGCGAACCCTGCATGCCCTGCAGCCAGAAGCTGTCGCGCATGCCCTGCGTCACGGCGGCGCCGGGACGGTTGGCGCCGAAGAACGGCGTGGTCAGGTCCTTGTAGAACTGCGAGCGGTCCTTCTGCACGCCGGCGCGGATGCCGTCGAAGACGTCCTTGGGCAGGCCGTTCGGATACGCGGCGGACTTCATCATCGTCGGCGGCACGGCGCCGACCAGCACGACCTTGGACACGCGCTTCACGCCGTGACGGCCGACGTAGCGGGCGACCTCGCCGCCACCGGTGGAGTGGCCCACCATCATCGCGTCCTTGATGTCGAGCTTGTCGAGCACCGCGGCCAGGTCATCGGCGTAGGTGTCCATGTCGTTGCCGTTCCAGCTCTGGCTGGAGCGGCCATGACCGCGGCGGTCATGGGCGATGACGCGGTAGCCGTTCTGGCCGAGGAAGAGCATCTGGTCTTCCCAGGCGTCACCGCTCAGCGGCCAGCCGTGGGAGAAGACGACGGGTTTGCCGCTGCCCCAGTCCTTGTAGAAGATCTGGGTACCGTCCTTGGTGGTGACGTAGCTCATGGGGGCTCCTGGTAGGGCGTGTGTGGAAGAAGGGGAAACGGGCTTGGCCAGGGCGTTGTCGGCCAGGGCCAGCGGCAGCGACGCGGCGAGCGCGAGCTGACCGCCCAGCGCGAGCACATCGCGCCGGGTGAGGTCCGAGGGGGTCGAAGGATTCGTCATCGAGGGTCTCCGAGGGATGACGAGATCCTAGGAAAGCCAGCCGATGCGCAACAGCCGCCGATGGCGCAGCCGGTGCTCTCCCGTCAGAGGCAGACGGGCGTGACGTTCGGTTGCAGCGGCGTCACAGCCACATCACCGACGCATCACAGAGGCGTCACAGACGCAGGAGGCCGCGCTTGAGCGCGAGCACGACCGCATGCGTGCGGTCGCGTGCGTCGAGCTTGGCGAGGATCATCTTCACGCGCGCCTTGATCGTGTCCTCGGACAGCGACAGCAGCCCGCCGATCTCGCGGTTGCTCAAGCCCTGCGCGATGTGCTCCAGCACGTCGATCTCCCGTCCCGAGAGCTGTTCCTGGCCGGCGTGCGCGGCGATCTCCTGCGCGACCTCGTTGGGAATCCAGCGATGGCCGCGGTGCACGGACCGGATCGCGTCGAGCAACTCGGTGCGCAGCTGCGTCTTGAGCAGGTAACCCGACGCGCCCAGCTTGAGCGCCTGCCAGGCCTGCGCGTCGGCCTTGAACGTGGTCAGCACGATCACGCGCGCGCTGGGGCTCAGTGCCCGCAGCCGCGACAGGGCCTCCAGCCCGTCCATGCCCGGCATCTGGATGTCCATCAACGTGACGTCGGGACGCAGGCGCTCGAAAGCCTGCAGGCCCTGCCAGCCGTCAGCGGCCTCGCCCACGGGGGCCATGTCCGGCTGCTCCTCGAGCACCGCCGCGATGCCCTCGCGCATCAGCGGATGGTCGTCGACCGTCAGGACACGGATGGGTTCGAGCGTGGGCGCCATGGCCGCGATCATAGGGGGGGCACTCCCAGGGGCACCCTTCTTCCTGGGGGTCGCTACCCTTTCGGGTAGTGGGCATCGACTCGACCGGGGCTATCGCACTGCAGCATGGATTCCCGATGATCGGCGCAGTCGCCAGGCGCCATCACCGCCACGAGAGCGACACCGTCGCCTTCCTGGCCCCCCCGCCCCTCACCGACCCTCGGGAGCTGTCCATGTCCCTGCTTGAGCGCCCCCACGCCCTGTCCGACGCCGTCCTCGATGCCGTCGTCCTGCACCGCAATCCGCTGCTGCGCGCCGGCATCGCCGCCGCGCTGTCGCCGTTCTTCCGCGCCCACGACACCGGCGATGCCGACCCCGACCGTCAGGCCGCGTCCTGGTCGACCCGGGTCTCGTTCGGCCCGGATGCCCGCGCGGAGCCGGTGCGGCTGGTCGTCGCCGACCATGAGGGCGCGCTGCAGGCCTTGTCCGGGATGCCGCGCCGGAGCGCGGGCCCGGGCGCCACGCCCGGCCCGCAGTGGCTGGTGGTGAGTCCCGTGACGCATGGCGGCCGGGTCCGTCAGGCGATGGCCGCCGGCGTGCTGGGATACGTCCACGCGGCCTGCGCGCTGGAAGAGCTGCGCGACGCGGCGCGCGCCGTCGCGGCGGGGCGCCGTTACCTGTGCCGCACGGCGGCGGGCGCGGTGGCCGAGGGCTGGCTGGGCGACGACCTCACGCCGCGCGAGCGCGACGTGCTGCGCATGCTGTGCCTGGGGCTGGACAACAAGTCCATCGGCTTGCGGCTGGGCGTGGCGGCTGGCACCGTCAAGACCCATGTGAAGACGCTGCTGCAGAAGCTCGGCGCGCGCAGCCGCACGCAGGCGGCCACCGAGGCGCTGCGTCGCGGCCTGATCGAGGACGAACCCGCACGCGACGACCCCGTCCCGGTGCCCGCGCGCGCGATGTCGTCGCGCGTGGACGCGCGCGTCGCCGCCTGACGGCGGCCCGAGGCGTGATTCCGCGCATCGTCGCGCGCCTGCTGGCCACGCTCGCCGGCTGGATCGTGCTGGCCGTGGCCTCCGGGCACGCGGTCGCCGCAGCCGCCGCGACGGCCGCGACCACGGCGGCCGTCCCCGACCTCCCCGACTTCTCCCATCGCTCCTGGAGCGTGCGCGACGGCGCGCCCGCTGACGTCTGGACGCTGGGCGGCGGGCGCGAGGGCGTGCTGTGGCTGGGCACCGGCATGGGGCTGTACCGTTTCGACGGCCTGCGTTTCGAGCGTTACCGGCCGGGCGGTCAGGCGCTGCCCGCGCTCAACATCAACGCGTTGCTCGTCGACGACGACCGCAGCCTGTGGATCGGCCTGTACGAAGGCGGCGTGCTGCAGCTGCGCGACAGCGGCGTCGTGCGTTACGGGCCCGCGCAGGGACTGCCGGGCGGCCGCGTGCTGCGCCTGGTGCGCGCGGGCGGCGTGTTGTGGGCGGCCGCGGGCCGCGGCCTGGCGCGTTTCGACGGCGAGCGCTGGCACCGCGTCGGCGAGGCGGACGGATACCCCGAGGCCAGCGCGCAATACCTGTTCCGTGACCGCCAGGGCACGCTCTGGGTCAGCTCGGGCGAACGGCTCTACCGGCGCGCGGCCAATGCCGCGCGTTTCGAGACCACCGGCGTGTCCGTCGGGCGCAGCGCGGTGATGACGCAGGACGGTCAGGACCGCCTGTGGCTGGCCGACGGGCGCGGTGGGGTGCGTCCGCTGGGCTTGCCGGGATCCTGGCGCTCGTGGAGCAGCCTGCCCGACACGGCGCCGGCGCCCGGTCCCGTTCGGGCCGACGACCTGGCCACCGCGTCCTTCTCGCCGAGCGTCGTGTCCGAGCGCGACGGCCAGCCCTCGACGCTGGTCAAGCAGATGCTCTTCGCCAGCGACGGCGGGCTGTGGGTGACGGTGAACGGTCGCGGCGTGTTCCGCACCGACGCCGCCGATGCGGCGCGGCTGCTCGCGGGCCAGCAGCTGGACTGGTCGCGCGGCCAGTGGTTCACCGTCGCGGACGGGTTGGGGTCGTCGATCACCGTGCCGCTGCTGGAAAGCGACGACGGCGAGATCTGGATCGGCACCAACGCCGGCGTCAGCAGCCTGCGCCAGCATCGCATCCGCCGCGTGACGCGGCTGGACGACGCCGCCTCCACCGGCTTCAGCGTACAGCCCGACGGCAGCGGCGTGCTGCTGTCGAGTTCCTCGGCGAACTGGCGCGTCGATCCGCCCGGCGGCGCGGTCCGCGAGAACGGCGTCGATCCCCGCCCCGCCTCGCGCCGTCCGGCCACGCAGGCCGTGCGCGCCACCGACGGCTCGCTCTGGCTGTGGGACAACGAGACCCTGTGGCGCTCGCCGCCCGGCGGTCGCTGGGAACGCTGGCCCCTGCCGCCGGGCCAGCCGGCTCGGGGCACGCAGGTGCCGGCCAACGCGATGGCGGCGGATCCGACCGGCGGGTTGTGGCTGTCGCTGCACGAGGTCGGCGTCTTCCATGCCACGCGGGCGGGCGTCGTCCGGGTCCAGGACGCGGAACTGGACGGCGTCGCACCGGATGCGCTCTCGGTGGACGCGGACGGCGCGGTCTGGTTCGGCCACGACGGCGTGCTGCTGGGCATCGACGACCTCGGCCAGCGCCGGCGCATCGACGCCGGGCAGGGCCTGCGCGTGGGGCGCGTGCTGGCCGTCCTCAACACGCGGCATGGGCTGGTCGTCTCGGGCGAGAACGGCGTGGCGCTGGGCCGCGACGGCCACTTCGCCACCCTCACGATCGACCGCGATCCGGCCTTCGGCCGGGTGTCGGGGATCGTCGAGTCCTTCGACGGCGACCTGTGGCTCAACGGCGGGCGCGGCCTGGTGCGGCTGGCCGCGGCGGAGGTGCCGGCGCTGTTCGTCGAGTCGGCGCGGCCGCTCAGCTATCAGCTGCTGGACGCGGCCGACGGGCTGCCCGGCATCGCGCGTCAGGCCTCGGCCACGCCGACGGCGGTGCGCGACGCCCGCGGCCGGCTGTGGTTCGTGACCAACCTGGGCGTCGTGTGGCTGGATCCGGCGCGCACCCCGCGCAACTCGCGCGAGGTCGGCGTCGACGTCCAGGCCCTGATGGCCGGCGGACAGAGTCATCCCGCCGCGCAGGGCCAGCAGCTGCCGCAGGGCACAAACGCGTTGACGCTGCGCTACGCGGCGCGCGTGCTCAGCAAGGCCGATCAGGTGCGTTACCGCTTCCGCCTGGTGGGCGTGGACGCGGACTGGCGCGACGCCGGCACGCAGCGCGAGGCGACCTACGCCAACCTCGGCCCGGGCGACTACCGCTTCGAGGTGTTCGCCTCCAACCCGGACGGGCTGTGGAGCCGGCGGCCCACGGCGCTGTCCTTCCGCATCGCGCCGGCGCTGCACGAGTACGCCGCCTTCCGCTGGGCGGTCGTGCTGGCCTTGATCGTGGCGATCTGGGGCGGGTACCGCCTGCGGGTGCGCGCGCTGCAGGCGCGGCTGCGCATGCGGCTGGAGGTGCGCCACCGCGAGCGCGAGCGCATCGCGCGCGATCTGCACGACACGCTGCTGCAGGGCTTCCAGGGGCTGCTGCTGGGGCTGGACGCCAGCGTGCGGCGCGTGACCGACCAGACGCTGCGTCACAAGATGGAACGCGACCTGACACGCGCCGAGGCGCTGCTCGCGGAAGGGCGTGACCGTGTCGGACAGTTGCGCCAGCGCATCGACGACGAGGACGCCGCGGAACGACGCGGCGGCGCGGACGGCAGCGACGATGGACATGGCGATCGCGGCGGCCGGCACGATGACGATGACGATCGCGATGGCCCGGACGACGGCGATGGCGGCCCGGGCGGCCCGCACGGCTCAGGCAGCCGCGCCCGACGGCTCGCCGAGAGCCTCGCCAAGGCGGGCCAGGACCTGATCCGGCCGCCGGGCCAGTTCCGCCTGCGTGTGCACGGCACGGCGCGCGCCCTGTCCGATGCCATCGAAGACCAGTTGCTGCTGATCGCCCGGGAGGGCCTGACCAACGCCGATCGCCATGCGCGGGCCTCCGAGGTCACGCTGGAGCTGGACTACCGCACCGAGCGCCTGATGACGATGACGCTTCGGGACAACGGCGTGGGGTTGGCGGCGGACTGGGAGGAGCGGCAGGCCGGCGGTGTCGTGCGATACGGCGTCTGCGGCATGAGGGAGCGCGCACGGCTCATGAACGCGAGCTTCACGGTGCGCAGCACGCCGGGCGGTGGCACGGCGCTGACGCTGCGCGTGCCGGACCTGCGCCCGAGCGGCTGGCTGGCGCGCTGGCGTCCGTCGCGGGCCGCTGTCTCCCCGTGAAGTCCCCGAGGGTCAGGGCAAACCCGTCTCCCTAGAATTCGCGCGCAGTCGAGGTTTCGACGATTCAGGAGGGATGAGAGATGAAGAAGTTTGCCGCGTTGTCCGCGCTGTGCCTGTCCTTGGCCGCCGCGTTGCCCGCCTTCGCCGATCCGGCGCCGGTGCCTGATGCCGCTCAGGCGCAGACGCTGCGCGACGCCGTCCGTGCCGACCGCAAAGGCGTGGTGCTGAAGGCGCTGTCGCTGGACGAAGCCCAGACCAAGCGTTTCGTGCCGGTCTATGAGGCCTACGAGCGCGAGCTGGCGACGCTGAACCGCCAGTTCACCCGCATGTCGGTGGAGTACGTGCAGATCGGCGACAAGCCGAACAACGCGCAGTCGAAGTACTTCTCCAAGGGCTACCTGGGTTACGTCGATGCGGAGCAGAAGCTCTACAAGAAGTACCACCCGCGCGTGGTGAAGGCCATCGGCGAAGTGGGCGCCGCCCGCTTCCTTAGCGTCGAACGCCGCATCCGCGCCCTCCAGGACTACGACCTCTGGATCTGAAGCAAGGGCTACTGCGCGGACGCCATGCGTCGTTGGTCGGATGCTCGGAATCCTCACGTACAGGAAGTACGTTCCGGTTCCTCCGCTCCGCCCGCCTAGCCTGACGCCCGCTCGCTACGCCCCGATCGACCGAGCCTAAATCCAGCCGAGATCGATCGCGCGCAGGACGGCCTGCGTGCGATCGCGGACGCCCATCTTCGCGAAGACCGCGGAGCAGTGGTTCTTGATCACGCCCTCGCTGTTACCCAGCAAGGCGGCGATCTCGGTGTTGCTGCGCCCGCTGGCCACCAGCCGCAGCACCTGCAGCTCCTTGGGGCTCAGCGGTTCGGGTTCAGGCGTCGCCGCGAAGGCGCGCTCCACCGGCGCGCGCTCCATGCGCTCGGTCAGCAGGGGCCGCAGCGCCGTCGAGCCGCCCACCACGTCCCGCAGCGCCTGCACCAGCGTGTCCGGACTGATCGCCTTCAACAGGAACCCCCGCGCGCCCGCGCGCACCGCCTCGTCGAAGGCCGAGGTGTCGTCGAAGGTCGTCAGCAGCACGACCGGGATCTTCAGCGCCCGCGCCGCCAACGCCCGGATCAGCCCGATCCCGTCCAGCCGCGGCATGCGCATGTCCGACAGGATCACGTCGGGCTGCTCGCGCGCCAGCAGCTCCAGCGCCTCCGCGCCGTCCGACGCCTCGCCGATCAGGCGGATGTCGTCGTGCAGCGCCAGCAGGCCCTTCAGCCCCTCGCGCACCAGTTGCTGGTCTTCCACCAGCAGCAGCTTGATCGTGTTCTCGCTCATGTCCTCTCCTTCCTGGATGGCGCCGGCCCGGTTCAGGCCCGCCGCGGGCAGTTCAGCTCGATCAGGAACCCGGGGTGGTGCCGCAGCACGTGCATCGTCCCGCCCAGTTCCGCCATGCGTTCCTGCATGCCCTTCAGACCGTTGCCCTCGCGCAGCTTGCGCGTGCCCCGGCCATTGTCGTCAACCCGCACCCGCACCTGCGGACCGGATTCCTCCACGGCCTCCAGGCTGACGCGCACCCGCGTCGCCCCGGCATGCCGCACCGCGTTCGTCACCGCCTCCTGCACGCAGCGCAGCAGCGCGTGCGCGCAGCGCGGCGTCAGGTCCTGGGCCACCGGGTCCAGCGCCAGCTCGATCTGCGTGCTGGCGATCCCCTCGGCCAGCGTGCGCAGGGCCGCCTCGAGGTTGATCCGCTGACTCTCCCGCTCGCGCGACACCGCCGCGCGCACCTCCGCCAGCAGCCCCGCCGCGCCCAGCTTGGCCTTTTCCACCGCCTGCGCCGCGCCCGGCTCGTCATGCCGCTTCAGCAGCGCCTCGCTGAGCTGCAGGTGCAGGTTGAGCGCCGTCAGGTGGTGGCCCATCACGTCATGCAGCTCGCGCGCCATGTGCATGCGCTCGGCATACCGCAGCTGCTCGATCTGCAGGCGCTCGCCGGATTCCTTCTCGGCCAGCATCGCCTGGAACCAGCGCCGGCGCTCCGCCTCCGCGGCCACCAGCCGGCCCAGCCCGAAGGCCATCCCGTGCAGGGCCACCATGGACATCGCCAGCCCCAGGCTGTTCAGCCACCACGGCATGTCCGGCTGGACCTGCTCCAGGCGCTGGGCCTCGCTGGGCAGCAGCCAGTACAGCGCGACGTTGATCACCACCTGCGCCAGCGCGAAGCTGAAGGCGCGTCTGACGTTGAGCAGCAGCGCCGCCAGCACCGTCACCAGGAAGGGCAGGCCCGGCGTGACCAGCAGCGCCAGCCCGTTGAGCAGCACCACCCGCGCCAGCGCGTCAGGCGGGGGCAGGTCCAGGTACTGCTGTCGCGCCAACCGCCAGAAATGCCAGGCGAAGAGCATGACCAGCGCCAGGCAGGTCAGTACGAACGGCGCGTCGTGCGTGGTACCGCCGGTGCGCCGGTACAGGCTGGCGAGCACGCCGTCGTAGGGCTCGGTGACGTTGCCCATCAGGCCCCAGGCGGCCGATCCCAGCTCCAGCAGGCAGATCGCCAGCGCGGCGATGCGCAGCACGAAGGCGGGCTGGGTGATACGGGCGAGCAGGCGATCCAAGGGACAATCCAGGCGACACGTCAAACCGCCAGCGTGCCACAAGGCGACGTCCGGCAGGGGAGGTGCGCATTGTCATGGGAGGCCCCTCAGCCCGCGCCCGTCATGCGACGAGCGCCCCGAATGCGCGGATGAGCTGCCGGGGACCGCGCGCGGATGTTCAGGCGATCGCCTCGGCGATCACGCCGCCGCCCAGGCAGACCTCGCCGTCGTACAGCACCGCGCTCTGGCCCGGCGTCACCGCCCATTGCGGCTGCGGGAAGTCCAGCCGGATGCGGCCTTCGCCCGGCGTCAGCGCGCAGGGCGCGTCGGCCTGCCGATACCGCGTCTTGGCGCCGAAGCCCTCGGAACCGGTTGAACCGGTGGAAGCCGGCATCTCGTCCGTCCAGCTCAGGTCCTGCGCCACCAGGGCGCGGCTCTGCAGCAGCGGGTGGTCGTGACCCTGGACGGCGATCAGCGTGTTGGTCTCCAGGTCCTTGCGGGCGACGAACCACGGCGCGTGCTCGCCGCCGCCGCGCGGGGCGCCCTTGTCCTTGACGCCGCCGATGCCCAGCCCCTGGCGCTGGCCCAGCGTGTAGAAGGACAGCCCCACGTGCTCGCCCAGCTTGCGGCCGCGGTCATCCTTGATCGGGCCGGGCTTGTGGGAGAGGTAGCGGTTCAGGAACTCGCGGAACGGGCGCTCGCCGATGAAGCAGATGCCGGTCGAGTCCTTCTTCTTCGCGTTGGGCAGACCGATCTCCTCGGCCAGCCGGCGCACCTCGGTCTTGGGCAGATCGCCCACCGGGAACATCGTCTTGCGCAGTTGCGCCTGGTTGAGCCGGTGCAGGAAGTAGCTCTGGTCCTTGAGCGGGTCCAGGCCCTTGAGCAGCTGTGTGCGGCCCTGCGGCGTCTCGCGCACCCGGGCGTAATGGCCGGTGGCGATCTTCTCGGCGCCCAGGCGCATCGCGTGGTCGAGGAAGGCCTTGAACTTGATCTCCGCGTTGCACAGCACGTCCGGATTGGGGGTGCGACCGGCCTGGTACTCGCGCAGGAACTCGGCGAACACGCGGTCCTTGTACTCGGCGGCGAAGTTGACGTGCTCGATCTCGATGCCGATCACGTCGGCGACCGCGGCCGCGTCGACGAAGTCGATGTTGGAGGAGCAGTACTCGCTGTCGTCGTCGTCTTCCCAGTTCTTCATGAAGATGCCGACGACCTCATGGCCCGCCTGCTTCAGCAGCCAGGCGGACACGGCGGAATCAACACCGCCGGACAACCCGACGACGATGCGTTGCTTCTTGGGATTCATGGGGCGGGATTGTCCCAAAGGTCGGCATCACCCGTCCCGAACGAGGTCACCCATGAGGTCACCCCCACCCGAGCGTGACGGATTGCCCACCCGTGACCGGCGTATCCCCCATCTCTCCCATTGCTTCCCGCGTTTCTCCCCCGCTTGTGAGGTTTGGCTGACAAGGGTTTGCGCTCAGGCGTACAGCGTCTGCCGTTTTCGCCGACTGCTCCGCGCTGGGGCGCCGTCCGAAACTGGATGCAACAGGGAGCACAGATCATGAACGTTGTCATCGTTGAAGGATCCTTCACCGTCCGCGCCCAGCTGCAGGCGCTGCTGGCCCGGGAGCGTCGGATCCGCGTCGTGGGCGAGGCGGCCGACGAGCAGACCGCGATCGAGGTGATCGCCCAGACCCAGCCCGACGTCGTGCTGATGGACCTGGCGCTGCAGCCCGGCAGCGGATTGCGGGTGCTGCGGGCGATGCGCCAACTGGGCGTCGGTGCCCGGGCGATCGTGCTGAGCAACAGCTATTACGAGGAGATGCGCCGGGCCTGCGCCGAGCACGGCATCTCCGGCTTCTTCGACAAGGGCAGCCAGGCCGAGGACGCGCTGGCCTTGCTGCGCAGCTGGCTGGCACCGCTGCAAGCGGACGAGGAAGAGCGTCAGGCCGCCGTCGAGGCGCTGGACCTGGAACAACCCGGCCCGAGCGCCTTCGATGAACTGGCCGACCTGGCTTGCGACATCAGCGGCGGCGCGATGGCGGCGGTCGCGCTGGCGGACGGCAACCAGCTCAAGCTGATCGGCACCTCTGGGCTGAACGTGCGCCGCATGCCGCGGGCGCGCGGGTTCTGCTCGCACGTGATGCATCACGGCGGGCTGCAGGAAGTGCCCGACACCTGGCAGGACTCGCGTTTCCTGGACCACCCGCTGGTGCAGGGCGCGCCCTACGTGCGCTTCTACGCGTCGGTGCCGCTGTCGCTGAACACCGGCGAGGTCGTCGGCAGCCTGTGCGTGATGGACCGCCTGCCCCGCCGGCTGCGCGAGCGTCAGCGCGAATCGCTGCTGACGCTGGCCCGCTGCGCGATGAACGAGCTGGAATCCTGCCGCCGCCTGCCGCGCCACCTGGAGCAGGCGGTCAGCGCCGCGATGACTCTCTGAGCGCGGTCATGCACGACGCCCTCTCCCACAAGGTGGGCGAGGGAGGGGTGAGGGCCAGAGGCCTGTGCAGCCCTCAGTCTGGCTGTTCAATGGGGCCAGGCCTTGGGCGCATACAGCGACGGATGCGCCTGCACCGCGTCCAGCGGCAGCCGGCGCCCGGCGGCGTGATCCTCGATGCACTGCAGGATCAACGGGCTGCGATGGCGATCGCGGCAGGCTCGGATCTCCTCCAGCGTCATCCACAAGGTGCGCTGGATCGGCTCGTCGAAGGGCCGTCCGGGAATCTGATCCCCGACCTGGCCCGTGAAGGCCAGACGCACGTAGGTGACGTCATCGCCGCGGTCCGGCCGCAGGAAACGCGACAGGTAGACGCCGAGGAAGGCGTCCGGCGTGAACGGCCGGGCGGTTTCCTCGAGGACCTCGCGCACGACGGCGTCGATGGTGGATTCGCCTTGTTCCAGATGCCCGGCCGGGTTGTTCAGCAGCAGGCCGTCCCGGGTCAGCTCCTCGACCAGCAGGTAGCGGCCGTCCTGCTCGATCACGGCGGCCACGGTCACGCTGGGCTTGAATCGTTCGGTCATGGTCCTTCCTGGAGGGTGGTTCCTTCCGCGGCGCGTACCGGGAATGGCCACCTCGTTGTGGATGCGGGCCGCATTGTGACCGCGTCAAATGAAAAACCCCGGCATGCCGGGGTCTTGTCGTCTGGATGAGGGAGGGGGATCAGCGTCCGCGGCCGTGACCGTGGTCGTCGTCGCGGTCCCGATCCTTGTCCTTGCCCTTGCCCTTGTCCTTGTCGTGGCCGCGGCCGTGGCCATGGCCCGGACCGTCGTCGCGGTGATCGTCCCGGCGGTCATCGCGCCAGTCGCGACGGCCGTCCGCGTACCAGCGGTATTCGCTGTGATCGCGGCGGTACTGTGGCGCGTAGACGTCGCGATACCAGCCATCCCGCACGAAGTAGACCGGCCGGCCGCACGCGTTGTACCGCGCGCAATGCTTGGCCCAGTTCTTCTGATGGCCCGGGGGCACGCGCAGGTAGACCGCGGGCAGCGGCGCGGGCACGCGCTCGACCAGCACCGGGC
Source organism: Roseateles sp. (assembly GCA_039594005.1). Classification (GTDB taxonomy): domain Bacteria; phylum Pseudomonadota; class Gammaproteobacteria; order Burkholderiales; family Burkholderiaceae_C; genus Roseateles. Next base: position 587,817 of record JBCNOF010000015.1, on the reverse strand, counting down.
GCTCATACACCACCTGCGGGCGCACGTTGCCGATGTCGATCTGGCCATAGAAACCCGGTTCACCGATGGTGACCGAGACACCCACATCGGCGGCCTGCGATGCCATCGGCACCAGGGCAGCCACCGCCAACGCACTGCTGAGAATGATTTTCGTGATCATGGTGTGACTCCTTTCGGGGGTCATGAAACGCCTCCATTTAACGCCGTTTTCACATCCCCGGACGACTGTAGTTCACCATTCGAAACACGTTTGCCCCTCCGTGTCCGAGGGGTTTCCCCTGGTGAAAACCCCTGTCGCGGGCGAGGCTCGCCCAGGGCGGTGGCCCGGTTAAGCTCGCCCGACCCTGATTCAGGCGGAGGGATTCCAGATGCTGATCGGTGTGCCGCAGGAAACCGCGGCGGGGGAAGCGCGCGTCGCCGCGACGCCGGAGACCGTCAAGAAGCTGGTCGCGCAAGGCCATGTGCTGCGCGTGCAGCAGGGCGCGGGCCTGAACGCCAGCGCGACCGACGAGGCCTATGCCGCCGCCGGCGCGGAGCTCGTCGCGCGAGACGCCGCCTTCGCCAGTGAGATCGTGCTCAAGGTCCGGCCGCCCGACGCGGCGGAACTGGCGCTGCTGCAGCCCGGCGCGGTGCTGGTCGGCATGCTCAACCCCTTCGACCGGGACGGCCTGCAGCGGCTGGCCGACGCGCGGCTCACCGCCTTCGCGCTCGAAGCCGCTCCACGCACCACGCGCGCGCAGAGCATGGACGTGCTGTCCAGCCAGGCCAACATCGCCGGCTACAAGGCGGTGATGCTCGGCGCCTTCCATTACCAGCGCCTGTTCCCGATGCTGATGACCGCCGCCGGCACGATCAAGGCCGCGCGCGTGGTCGTGCTGGGCGTGGGCGTCGCCGGCCTGCAGGCCATTGCCACCGCCAAGCGGCTGGGCGCGGTGATCGAGGCCTCCGACGTGCGGCCCTCGGTGAAGGAGCAGGTCGAGTCGCTGGGGGCCAAGTTCATCGAGGTGCCCTACGAGACCGACGAGGAACGCCAGGCCGCCGAGGGCGTGGGCGGTTACGCCCGGGCCATGCCCCCGAGCTGGCTGCGGCGCCAGCAGGTCGAGGTGGCCAAGCGCGTCGCGCAGGCCGACGTGGTCATCACCACCGCGCTGATCCCGGGCCGGCCCGCCCCCGTGCTGGTCACCGAGGAGATGGTCCGCGCGATGAAACCCGGCTCGGTGATCGTCGACATCGCGGCGCCCGCCGGCGGCAACTGCCCGCTGACCGAGCCCGGCCAGACGGTGCGCAAGTATGGCGTGACGCTGGTGGGCGAGACCAACCTGCCCTCGCTGGTGGCGGCGGACTCGTCCTCGCTGTACGCGCGCAACGTGCTGGACTTCCTCAAGCTCGTGCTGACCAAGGAAGGCGGGTTCGCGCTGCCCGCCGACGACGACATCGTCACCGCCTGCCTCGTCGCGCACGAGGGCCAGGTGACCCGCAAGGCCTGACGAGGAGCCCCGCATGGACGCCGTTTCCCCCACCCTGATCAACCTGACGATCTTCGTGCTGGCGATCTACGTCGGTTACCACGTCGTCTGGACCGTGACCCCCGCGCTGCACACGCCGCTGATGGCCGTGACCAACGCGATCTCCGCGATCGTCATCGTGGGCGCGATGCTCGCCGCGGCGCTCACCGAGACGTCGCTCGGCAAGTTCATGGGCACCTTCGCCGTCGCGCTCGCGGCGGTCAACGTCTTCGGCGGCTTCCTCGTCACGCGGCGGATGCTGGAGATGTTCAGGAAGAAGGAGCGCAAGACGGCCTCCACCGACGGACACGGCAACGGCAACGCGAAGGGCTGAGCTCATGTCGATGAACCTGGTCACCCTGCTGTACCTGATCGCCAGCGTCTGCTTCATCCAGGCGCTCAAGGGGCTGTCGCATCCCACGACCTCCATCCGCGGCAACGTCTTCGGCATGGCCGGCATGACGATCGCCGTGCTCACCACCGGCGCGCTGATCCTGAAGCTCGCCGGCGGGCAGACGCTGGGCCTGACCTACGTGCTGGGCGGGCTGATCGTCGGCGGCGGCATCGGCACCGTGATGGCGCAGCGCGTGGAGATGACCAAGATGCCGGAGCTGGTCGCGTTCATGCACAGCATGATCGGCCTGGCGGCCGTGTGCATCGCCGTCGCCGCAGTCGCCGAGCCCCACGCCTTCGGCATCTCCGCGCACGGCGAGCCCATCCCCGGCGGCAACCGCATCGAGCTGGCGCTGGGCTGCTTCATCGGCGCGGTGACCTTCTCGGGCTCGGTGATCGCGTTCGGCAAGCTCAGCGGCAAGTACAAGTTCCGCCTGTTCCAGGGCGCGCCGGTGACCTTCCCCGGCCAGCACTGGCTCAACCTCGCGCTCGGCCTGGCCGCCGCGTTCTTCATCTTCGGCTTCTGGCATTCGCAGAGCTGGATCGACTTCATGCTCGTCACCGCGCTCGGCTTCCTGCTGGGCGTGCTGCTGATCATCCCGATCGGCGGCGCGGACATGCCGGTGGTGGTGTCCATGCTCAACAGCTACTCGGGCTGGGCCGCGGCGGGCATCGGGTTCTCGCTCAACAACAGCATGCTGATCATCGCGGGCTCGCTCGTGGGCAGCTCGGGCGCGATCCTGAGCTACATCATGTGCAAGGCGATGAACCGGTCGTTCTTCAACGTGATCCTGGGCGGCTTCGGCGCAGAGGGCGCGACCACCGCCGCCGCAGCGCAGCAGCGCAACGTCAGGAGCGGCAGCGCCGACGACGCCGCCTTCATCCTGGGCAACGCGGAGAGCGTGATCATCGTCCCCGGTTACGGCCTGGCCGTGGCCCGCGCGCAGCACGCGGTCAAGGAACTCGCGCAGAAGCTGATCGCCAAGGGCGTCACCGTGCGCTACGCCATCCATCCGGTGGCGGGCCGCATGCCGGGCCACATGAACGTGCTGCTGGCCGAGGCCGAGGTGCCCTACGACCAGGTCCACGAGATGGAGGACATCAACGCGGAGTTCGGCCAGACCGACGTGGCCATCATCCTGGGCGCCAACGACGTGGTGAACCCGGCCGCGCTTCAGAAAGGCAGTCCGATCTTCGGCATGCCGATCCTGGAGGCCTACAAGGCGCGCACCGTCATCGTGAACAAGCGCTCGATGGCCGCCGGTTACGCGGGCCTGGACAACGAGCTGTTCTACATGGACAAGACCATGATGGTCTTCGGCGACGCGAAGAAGGTCGTCGAGGACATGGTCAAGGCGGTCGAGTAGGCGGACGCGGGGGCGGCCGGGAAGGCGGGCCAGGCGTCACGGGGTCGCAATGCGCCGGATCGCGCTGATCGTCGCGTTGCCGCTGGCACTGCTGGGCGCGGTCCACCTGCTGTCGCAGCAGTACGGCACGGCGATGCCCTCGCAGGTGCTGCGCATGACCGAGGCGCGCCAGCTGCAGGGCGACGCGCACGACCCCGCGCAGGTGCCCGGGGCCCTGCCCACCGCCGGACCGCCGGTGGGGCGGTCCGTCGAGCTGCCCGTGCAGATCCACGAGACCGACGCGCCCGGCGCGATCTGGTTCGCGCTGGACTTCCGGCTGGCCCAGCACGCGGAGTCCCCGTATTGGCTCGTCATCCAGCATCGACCCGCGGCGAGCGTCTACCTGGACGGACAGTTGATCGCCAACTCCGGGCCGGGCAACGGCTCGGTCGCCGAGGACGAGGACGACCTCGCGCAACGCGGGCTGCTGCTGGCCGGGCGCCGGCTGCAGGTGAGCATCCCGCCCTCGCTGCTGCCCGCCGGCGAGCACCGCATCAGCTTGCGCCTGGCGCGGCCGGGTTTCGAGGGCGCGGGGCTGTCCGCGCCGCTGCTCGGGCCCGCCGAGCAGATCCGCGCGCTGCAGGAAGGCCGGCGCTTCTGGCAGGTGCTGCGCGTGACGACCGCGCTGGCGGGTCTGGTGATCGGCGCGTTCATGCTGATGGTGTGGCTGGCGCTGCGCCAGGAATGGCTCTACGGCGTCACCGGGCTCTTCTGCCTGTGCACCGCGTTGCTGCTGTCGCCCTACCTGCTCAATGGCGCCTTGTTCCCCGCGCCGTGGTGGCGCGTGACGCTGGACCTGGCCGACGTGGTGTCCAAGGCGGGACTGCTCTTCCTGGTGGCGCGGCTGTCGGGGCTCCCGGCGCGCTGGCCCGAGAAGATGGCCGTGGCCTACCTCGTGCTGGGCTGCGTCATCGATGGCATCGCCGCGTTCCTGGGATGGAGCTGGACGGACTTCCACCATCCCTGGCCGTGGTGGGCGCTGGGCAGTCGCGCCGTCGTGCTGACCGCGGCGGCCGTGCTGGCGGCGCGTGCCGCGTTCGCGACCCGGCGTCGCGCGCACCTGGTGGCCGCTTGCGCCGTGGCCCTGTCGGGCTGGGTCTGGCTGTATGTGAGCGGATTCGCGCTCGTGCTCTCCCGCCAGATGAGCGTGGTGGACATCAACGTCGTGGGTCACGGCGTGCTGATCGCCATGGCGGGCGTGGCCTTGCAGCGGCGCTTCGTGGGCTCGCTGCGCGACCAGGCGCAGGCGCGCGTGCGACTCGAGCAGGCGCTTGACGCACGCACCCGCGAACTGCAGGACCGCTGGGAGGACCTGCAGGACAGCGAGCGCCAGCGCACCGCCGCGCAGGAGCGAGAGCGGCTGCTGCAGGAGATGCACGATGGATTGGGCTCGCAGCTGGTGACCGCGCGTCTGTGCGCGGAACGCGGCGTGACGTCGCAGTCGCTGGTGGGACTGCTCGACGACTGCATCCGCGAGATGCGGCTGACCGTCGACGCGCTGGCCGTCACCGACGGCGACCTGACGCTGCTGCTGGCCAACCTGCGTCATCGCATGGGGCCGCGCCTGCAGGACGCGGGGCTGGAACTCGACTGGCAGTTGTCGGACGTGCCGCTGCTGCCCACGCTGCGCGGCACCGGCGGGCGCGAGCTGATCCGCATCGTGCAGGAGGCGCTCAGCAACATCATTCACCACGCGGGCGCGACGCGCGTGCGCTTCTCCACGCGCGTGGACGAAGCGCGGGGCCAGGTCTTGCTGTCCATCGTCGACAACGGCTGCGGCCTGGCCGTCGACCTGCGCCAGGGCAACGGGCTGCGCGGCATGCGCCGGCGCGCCGAGCGCATCAGCGCGCAGATCGAGTGGCGCCTGCCCGAGGACGCCCCGGTGGAGGGCGGCACGGAACTGCTGCTGCGGCTGCCGATGCACGCGCCCGCGTGAGTTCGCGGCTCCTCCAAATCTCGCCCATGTGTCGCGTTGATGGCCGGATCCTCCCGATCGCGACGCAATGAGCCCTTTCCCGGTGCGTTCTGGAGGTATCTCTCCACTTTGTGCGCTCTATCGAATCCCCTGATGGGGGGCGCATGGCGATCAGCGAGAATCCGCGCCGTACCTTGGAGACAGAACAATGGAGAAGAACTGGCTGAAGCACTATCCGGCCGGGGTGCCCGCCGAGATCGATGCGGATGTCTATCCCTCGCTGGTGGAGCTGATGGAGACGGCGTTCAAGCAGTTTCCGGAGCGTCCCGCCTACAAGATGCTGGGCAAGTCGATCAGCTTCGAGCAGATCGACGAGGCCTCCCGCGCGCTGGCCGCCTACCTGCAGGGCCTGGGGCTGGAGAAGGGCGATCGCGTCGCGATCATGATGCCCAACGTGCCGCAGTACCCGGTGGCCGTCGCCGCCGTGCTGCGCGCGGGGTTCGTCGTCGTGAACGTGAATCCGCTGTACACGCCGCGCGAGCTGGAGCACCAGCTCAAGGACGCCGGCGCCAAGGCGATCGTCATCATCGAGAACTTCGCCGCCACGCTGCAGCAGGTGCTCGCGAGCGTGCCGACCAAACACATCGTGCTCGCGGCGATGGGCGACATGCTGGGCTTCGCCAAGGGCATGGTCGTCAACTACGTGGTGCGCAAGGTCAAGAAGCTGGTGCCAGCCTTCGAGCTGCCTTCGGCGGTGCGCTTCAATGACGCCGTCTCCAAGGGACGCGGCCAGCGCTACACGCGCCCGGAGGTCGGTCCCAACGACATCGCGGTGCTGCAGTACACCGGCGGCACCACGGGGGTCTCCAAGGGCGCCGTGCTGCTGCACCGCAACCTGGTGGCCAACACGCTGCAGTGCGAGGCCTGGTACCAGCCCGCGCTGAAAAAGAAGCCCGCGGACGAGCAGCTGATGAGCGTCTGCGCGCTGCCGCTGTATCACATCTTCGGTTTCACCACGAACCTGATGCTGTCCATGCGCGTGGGCGGCTGCAACGTGCTGATCCCCAATCCGCGGGACCTGCCTGCGGTGTTCAAGGAGCTCAGCCACCACAAGATCCACAGCCTGCCCGCGGTCAACACGCTCTTCATGGCGATGGCCAACCACGCGCAGTTCAACACCGTGGACTGGAGCGGCCTGGTGATCTCGGTGGGCGGCGGCATGGCCGTGCAGCAGGCCACCGCGCGCTTGTGGCTCGAGAAAACCGGCTGCCCCATCGTCGAGGGCTATGGTTTGTCCGAAACCTCGCCGGTCGCGTGCTGCAATCCGACGGACAGCACCGCCTACACCGGTTCGATCGGTCTGCCGCTGTCGAGCACCGAGGTGACGCTGCTGGACGACGACGGCAATGAAGTCCCGGCGGGGACGAGCGGGGAGATCGCGATCAAGGGCCCGCAGGTGATGGCGGGTTACTGGCAGCGTCCGGACGAGACGGCCAAGGTCATGACGGCCGACGGCTTCTTCCGCACCGGCGACATCGGCACCGTGGACGAGCGCGGCTTCTTCCGCATCGTGGACCGCAAGAAGGACATGATCCTGGTCAGCGGTTTCAACGTGTACCCGAACGAGGTCGAGGACGTGCTGACGCAGATGCCGGGCGTGCTGGAATGCGCGGCGGTCGGCGTGCCCGACGAGAAGGCGGGCGAGGCGGTGAAGGTCGTGATCGTGCGCCGCAACCCCGCGCTGACCGAGGCCGACGTCAAGGCCTACTGCGAGGCCAACCTCACCGGTTACAAGCGTCCGCGCATCATCGAGTTCCGCAACGAGCTGCCCAAGACCCCCGTGGGCAAGGTCCTGCGGCGTGAATTGCGCGACAAAAAGTAGCAGTCCGTAGCAGTTTCGGGGAATGTTCGCGGGCGCAAGTCGCCCGCCACGGCCTACAGTTCGCCCCTCCTGGAGGAGGCAAGGCCGTGCTCGAAGAACGCTATGAGAAAACAGAGGCCGGGAGAGCGGAGATCAAGTCGCGCGCGCTGGTGCAGGCGCGCGTGGCCCGCAACCTGCTGCTGGTGATCGACGCCAGCAAGACCGGCGCGGAATGGGTGGGAATGGTGCAGGGCGCCGCTCCCGCCGACCTGGAACTGCTGCTCCAGCATGCGCTGGTGAGGGCGACTGCCGGTGCGCCGCTGTCTCGCCCGATGGGTCCCAGCTCGATCGCCACACCGATGGGATCCGGTCCCGGATCCAGCAGCGGCCCCGCGTCGCGCGTGAGCGGCGCCTCGCTGTCGAGGCCCGCACCGTCGCGGCTGGCCGGCGCGCCGACGTCCTCGCTGGATTACGCCGCGCTCTATGCGGCGCTGAGCACCTTCGCCAAGCAGCAGGGCCTGCTCAAGGGCTACAAGCTGGCCCTGGAAGTCGAGCAGTGCGCCGACATGAATCAGCTGCAGACCCTGGCGCTGGACATCATCGATCGCGTTCGCGCCAGCAAGGGTGATGCGTCGGCCCACGAACTGCGTGCGACACTGGGCTTCAACTGAACCGGACCACCTGACATCGCGGAGGGTGGTTCTTCCTTTGTTGGGAGCACTCTCATGTCCTCGTCCTATCGTGTCGCGGTGCTGGTCGGCAGCCTGCGCAAGGCCTCTTTCAACCGTCAGCTCGCCCTGGCGCTGGCCAAGCTGGCACCCGCCGAGCTCAAGCTGGAGATCGTCGAGATCGGCCAACTGCCCTTCTACAACGAGGACGACGCGGCCGAACCGCCGCAGGCCTGGGTCGATTTCCGCAACGCGATCAAGGCCGCCGATGCGGTGATGTTCGTGAGCCCCGAATACAACCGGTCCATCCCGGGCGTGCTGAAGAACGCGCTGGACGTGGGCTCGCGCCCGTACGGCCACAACGCGTTTGACGGCAAGCCCGCCGCGGTGATCACGCTGTCGCCGGGCGCGCTGGGCGGGTTCGGCGCCCATCACCACCTGCGCCAGGTGCTGGCCTGCCTGAACGCGCCGGTGCTGCCGTCGCCCGAGGTCTACCTGGGCGGCGCGGGCGAGATGTTCAAGCCCGACGGCAGCCTGGCCAAGCCGGAGACCGAGGCCTTCCTGGGCAAGGTGATGACGGCCTTCGCGGGCTGGGTGCACAAGCTCAAGGGGTGAGCGTTGGCGGCAAGGTTGTTTGTCGAGCAGCCGCTGGAGGCGGCGGGGCTCGAGGCTGAACTGGCGCTGCCGCCCGGGGCGGCGCGCCACGTGCAGGTGCTGCGGCTGCAGCCCGGCGACGAGATCACGCTGTTCGACGGCTGCGGCGACGAGTGGACCGCCGCCGTGACGGCGATGGGCCGCAGCGAGGTGCGCGTGGCGCTGAAGTCGCGTCAGGCGGTCGACCGGGAGATGCGGCGCGCGGTGACCTTGGCGGTGGTGATGCCGGCGAACGATCGCATGGACGGCATCGTCGAGAAGGCCTGCGAACTGGGCGCGGTGGCGATCCAGCCGCTGATGAGCGAGCGCTCGGTGCTGAGGCTGCAGGGCGATCGCGCGGACAAGAAACGCGCGCATTGGCAGGGCGTGGCCATCGCCGCGGCGGAGCAATGCGGGCGTTCGAAGCCCTTGCAGGTCGCGCAAGTGAAGACGCTGGCGGCGTGGCTCGCCGAGCTGTCGACGGACGCTGATGATCAGCGCTGGTTGCTGAGCCCGGTGGCCGCGCAGCCGCTGTCGGCCTTGACCGCGACATCGACCGAGGCGCAGCGCATCACGGTGCTGAGCGGCCCCGAAGGCGGCCTCAGCGACGCCGAGGAGCAGTCGGCGCGCTCACGCGGCTTCACCGCCGCGAAGCTCGGGCCGCGGATCCTGCGGGCGGATACGGCACCGTTGGCGGTGTTGGGGTGGTTGGCGCTGGGTGAGATCGCGATCAAGGAATCTCAAGCAGATTGATGTCCATGGCTGTATGAAGGATCCGGACCACGTCAATGCGGCCAAGGTCGTGCTTGAGGCGGTAGAGGATCCGATAGTCGCCATGAAGACGTCGACGCACGTCGCCACGCCCGATCAACGGGTAGGCATCAGGCATGTGTGCCAGCGCCTCGGCTTTTGCTAACAGCTCCTGAATGAAGCTGGCGGCTCGACGTCGATTGCGCTGCGCGATGTATTCAAAGATGTTGTTCAGATCCTCCTCCGCTTCAGGGAGGAGGTGAACGAGCATCAGGAGCCCTTATGGCGCGAGTCTGGCTTCGCGAGAAGCTCGCTGACGACCTCCCTCATCGGGCGACCTCGGTTGTTCTCCGAGTCCTCGATGCCACGATCTATGGAAGCCTTGAAGGCCTCGATCCGGTCGTGCTGTTGGAGCAGGCGAACGCCTGCCGTGAGGATTTCCTGCCGCGATGAATACCGGCCACTCTCGATCAACTGCTGCATGTAGGCCTCCAGTTCAGGTCCAAGGTCAGCGTTGATCATCTCGGTCGCTCCCGCAAAAGGAAATCGCATCGTCGGGGGAGGCGCCTCCCCATCAGGAGGGCCCTCCTTCGGCGGAGTCACTCGTCGGTGTCGGCCCCGGCGCTCGCGGCATCCTGCTTGCGCGCGGACCCTGCCACCAGGTCAAACCTGAAAAGCCGGCATTCAATCGGGCCGTTCCACATCGGGATGCGGCGCGACTCCTTCAAGCGCATCTTGCTCGGCAGCTTCATCTCCGGGCACAGCAGCCACGCGGTCCATCCCGCGTCGTGCTGCGTGTATGCGCGCTTCCAATGCGCCGACAGCCGCGGGAAGAAGTCGTCGCCCGCGTCGCGTTCCTCGGACAGCGCGCCCGCGTCCATCCGATGCGAGCCGGCCTTGCCGCGCACCTCGATCCGCTCGCCGTAAGGCGGGTTCAGCATCAGCGTGCCCGGCACGTCGTCAGGCAGCTTGGGCGCCGGACGCTCCAGTGCGTCACCGCCGTTGAACTGGATGTACTGCGCCACGCCGGCGCGCTCGGCGTTACGGCGCGCGAAGTCCACCATCCGGAAGGACACGTCGCTGGCGAAGATCGGCACCTCGGGCGGATGTTCCGCCGCGCGCGCCTCGTCCTTCATCGCGCGCCACGCCGCCAGCAAGGGCTGGAACGGGCGCAGCTTCTCGAACGCGAACCTGCGCTGGATGCCCGGCGCGATGTTGCAGGCAATGGTCGCGGCCTCCACCGGGATCGTGCCCGAGCCGCAGCACGGATCGCTCAAGGCACCGCCGGCCTCGCGCGTGCCCTTCCAGCCCGCGGCCGCCAGCATCGCCGCGGCCAGCGTCTCCTTGAGCGGCGCATCGCCCTTGTCCTCGCGCCAGCCGCGCTTGAACAGCGGCTCGCCCGAGCTGTCCACGTACACGGTCGCCAGGTACTCCGTCAGGTGCAGCTGCAGCGGCAGGTCCGGCCAGCGCGTGTCGACGCTGGGCCGCTCGCCGCTGTCCTCGCGCATCACGTCGCAGACCGCGTCCTTCACGCGCAGCGTCGCGAAGTTCAGGCTGTGCAGCGGCGAGCGCTGCGCCGTCGTGTCCACGCGCAGGGTCTGGCGGGGCGTGATCCAGCGCGTCCAGTCCACGGTGCGTGCGATCGCGTAGATGTCGTTCTCGTCGCGGTATTCCTCGCGGGCGACCTCGATCAGCACGCGCTGCGCGAGCCGGCTGTGCAGGTTCAGGCGCATCACCGCGGCCATCGTGCCGTACAGGCCGACACCGCCCCGGAAGGCCTTGGGACCCTCCAGGCATTCGTCCGGGCCGAGGATCTCGCGCACCTCCGCCTCCAGCCAGTCTTCGACGCCGGCGGCGCAGGGCAGGAACAGGTGATAGGCGGAATCGGACATGGTGCGGAAGGTGTAGCGGGCAGCCGTGCTGCCCGGGAATCGAGGGCGGATTGTCCCACCGCCGGTCGATTGACGTCGGCGCAGTTCGGCGTGCGCTGGCCCTCACCCCGGCCCTCTCCCGCAAGCGGGCGAGGGAGTTCCGCCCTTATCGGGCCTTGCGCAGGTTGGCGGGCGCGAGCTTGAGCGCCTCGCGGTACTTCGCGACCGTGCGCCGCGCCACCGTGATGCCCTGCTCGCCGAGCATCGTCGAGAGCTGGCTGTCCGACAGCGGACTCGCTGTGTCCTCGGCGGCGATGAACTGCTTGATCAGCGCCCGCACCGCCGTGCTCGACGCGTTGCCGCCGGCCTCGGTCGACAGGCTGGAGCCGAAGAAGTACTTGAGCTCGAAGGTGCCCCAGGGCGTGGCCATGTACTTGGCCGTCGTCACGCGGGAGATGGTGGACTCGTGCAAGCCCAGCTCATCGGCGATCTCACGCAGCACCAGCGGCTTCATCGCCAACTCGCCGTGGGTGAAGAAGCCGCGCTGACGTTCGACGATCGCCTCGCTGACGCGCTGGATCGTGTCGAAGCGCTGCTGGATGTTCTTGATGAACCAGCGCGCCTCCTGCAACTGCCCGCCCAGTGGCGAGTTGCTGACGCCGCCCCGCGTGGCGCGCAGCGCCTGCGCGTAGAGGTCGTTGATGCGCAGCTTGGGCAGCACCTCCGGATTGATCGACACGCGGAAGTTGCGACCCGACTTCTGCACGATCACATCGGGGATCACCGGCCGGTTGTCGCTTCGCGCGTAACGGCGGCCCGGCTTGGGCTCCAGCCCCGCGATCAGCGACTGCGCGTCGCGCAGCAGCTCCTCGTCCGCGCCCGTCAGCGACATCAGGCGGCGCCAGTCCCGCTTGGCCAGCAGGTCCAGGTGGCGACGGCAGACGACGATGGCCAGCGCCTGTTCCGGCGATCTGGGCAGCACCCGCAGTTGCAGTTCCAGGCATTCGCCCAGGTCGCGCGCACCGACACCGGCCGGCTCCATCGACTGCAGCCATCTGAGCGCCACCTTGAATCGATCCAGCAGGTCCTCGCGCTGTTCGAGGTCCGCGTCCTCGCCGAGGATCGCCACGACCAGCTCCTCGATCGGATCCTCGAGGTAGCCGTCGTCGTTGAGCGACTCGATCAGCGCCAGCAGCGCCGCGCGGTCGACCGCGCTGAGCGTCATGCCGGGGATCTGCGCCTTGAGCACGTCCTGCAGCGACTCCGAGGGCGCTTCGGTCTCGGGCCGGTCATCGTCGTCGCCCGACGAGGCGGGCGCGCTGCCCGGCGTTTCGCGGATGCCGTCGAAGTCGTCACCCTCGGTGCCGTTCTCCCAGTCGTCGCGCTCGGTGGTGCCGAATTCCTCGGCCCGCATCTCCTCGCCCGCCGGCGCGTCGCCGCTGCTGCTGTCGGACTCGGTCTGCGCGACACGTTCCTCGCGCTCCTCGCGTTCCGTCAGACGCTCCTGCGTCGCCGTCGACAGCGGGGCGTCGAATTCCTCGTCGGTCTCCAGCAGCGGGTTGCTCGCGAGCATCTGCTCCACCTCCTGGTGGAGCTCCAGCGTCGACAGCTGCAACAGACGGATGGACTGCTGCAGCTGAGGCGTCAGCGCAAGATGCTGGGACAGGCGAACCTGTAGCGTCGGCCTCATGTCGTTTCCCGGGCCTACATCTTGAAGTGTTCGCCGAGATAGACCCTGCGCACGTCCTGATGCTCGACGATGTGCTGGGGCGTGCCTTCGGCGAGCACCGCCCCCCTCGCTGATGATGTAGGCGCGGTCGCAGATGCCCAGCGTCTCGCGCACGTTGTGGTCGGTGATCAGCACGCCGATGCCGCGCTGCTTCAGGAAACGGATGATCCGCTGGATCTCCAGCACCGCGATCGGGTCCACGCCGGCGAAGGGCTCGTCCAGCAGGATGAAGCGTGGCTGCGTGGCCAGCGCGCGGGCGATCTCGACGCGGCGGCGCTCGCCGCCGGACAGCGCCGGCGCGGGCGTGTCACGCAGCTTCTCGATGGAGAGCTCGTTGAGCAGCTTGTCGAGCTCCGCGTCGATGCGCGAGGACGGCCAGGCCTTGCCCTTGTCGTCGAGCTGCAGCTCGAGCACGGCGCGGATGTTCTCCTCGACGTTGAGCTTGCGGAAGATCGACGCTTCCTGCGGCAGGTAGCTGAGGCCCATGCGCGAGCGCTGATGGATCGGCAGGTTCTGCACCGGCTGGCCGTCGATCTGGATCTCGCCGGCATCGGCGCGGACCAGGCCCACGATCATGTAGAAGCTTGTCGTCTTGCCGGCGCCGTTGGGGCCGAGCAGTCCGATGACCTCGCCGCTGTGCAGATCGAGGTGGACGTCCTTGACCACCTTGCGGACCCCATAGGACTTCTGCAGCCCCCAGGCCTGCAGGCGGCTCCGGGAGGAATTCGTACGGGTTTCGCTCATTGCTGCGTCGACTGGCGGGGCGTCAGGTTGATGCTCGGACGCAAGGGCAGCGGCGCGCTGCTGGCCGGCGGCGGCTCGCTGGCGGCGTTGCGCGGCATCAGCACGACTCGGCCACGTCCGCTGGGATGCGGCGACGTGGCGCCCGTCTCGACGACCAGGCGCTCGGTCCGGTTGTCGTAGTTCAGCGTCGCACCGGACAGGGCCTGCTTGAGCTGATCGCCCTGCATCACGCGCGCCTCGGCGTTGCCGACGAGGCGGATCATCTCGGTGCGGGTGTCGTATTCGATCTGATCGGCCCGACCCTCGATCCGTTCGCCGGGGGTATCGCGGTCCTGGCGGAAATGGACTTGCTTGGCGGCGGTGCCGTTGGCGTAGGCCTGGTAGTAGCCGTCGCTGGTTTCCTGCACGTCCATGCGTTCGGCGCGCAGCTCCATCGAGCCCTTGGTCATGATGACGTTGCCGTTGAATTCGGAGCGTTGCTTGACCTTGTCGATTGCGCCTTCGCGGTCAAAGACGAGATTCAGCGGCTTCGCGCGGTCGTCCTTCGATGCCCACGCTCCGGGCATGGCCAAGGCCAGCGCGAGCGCGGTGGACAACAGCAGTGGGCGGCGAAGCGACATGGGAGATCCTGACGGCACAAAACTTGCTGGCCATTCTAGCCATCGCTTCTGGAAGGCACAGGAGGAGTCCCCGCATGTGCGCGGGGACCAAGCTTCGTCTTGTGGAAAGTTCCCTTTTGGTGCAGGGACCTTTCGCGGGGAGACCTCCGGCTGGGGCCCCTCTGCGGAAGTATTGGGAGGAATTGGGTACCCGAGGAGGGTACCCAAGGGGGACATGGAGCGGAGGGGCCCCAGTCGGAGGTCTCAGGCCACGCTGGTGGCTGGCGTGTGGTGCCCCTGATACCCCCGCGGGACGGCGCCCAGCAGCCGCTTCGTGTATTCCTGCTTCGGCGCGGCGAGCAGCGCGCGCGCATCCGCCTGCTCCACGACGTCGCCGTGCTGCATGACCAGCACCTCGTCGGAGATGAACTTCACCACCGCCAGGTCATGGCTGATGAAGATGTAGCTCAGCCCGAATTCATCCTGCAGGTCCTTGAGCAGATTCAGCACCTGCGCCTGCACCGACACGTCGAGCGCTGACACTGCCTCGTCCAGGACAAGCACTTCCGGCTTGAGCGTGAGGCAGCGCGCGATCGCGATCCGCTGGCGCTGGCCGCCGGAGAACTCGTGCGGGTACTTGTGCAGTGCCGTCTCGTCGAGGCCGACCTTGCGCAGCAGCGCGCTGGCCGTCGCCAGGCGCTCGTCATGGCTGCCGCCGATGCCGTGGATCTCCATCGGCTCCAGCAGCGTCTGCGCGATCGTGAAGCGCGGATTCAGCGAGGCATAGGGGTTCTGGAACACCACCTGGATGCGCCGGCGCATCTTCTGCCACTCCGGCCCATTCATCGTCAGCAGGTCCTTGCCCTCGAAGAGCACCTGACCGCCTGTGGGCTCATGCAGGCGCAGCAGCGTCAGGCCCATGGTCGTCTTGCCTGAGCCGGACTCGCCCACCACGCCCAGCGTGTGGCCCTTGCGCAGCTGGAAGTCCACGCCCTTGACGGCCTTGAACTCGGTCTTGCTGAAAAGCCCGGACTTGAAGAAGAAGCTCTTCTTCAATCCCTTGACCTCCAGGATCACCGGCGCCGCCGGATCCTTGGCCTTGCCCGCGCCCTGCGCCGAACGCCCGGCGATGTGATCGTCGATCACCATCAGCCGCGCCGGGTTCTCCGTCAGCGACGGCCGGCAGGCCAGCAGCGCCTTCGTGTACGCATCCTTCGGGCTGTGGAAGATGTCCGCCACCGGCGCCTTCTCGCGGATCTCGCCATGGCGCATGACCACGACCTGATCGGCGATCTCGCCCACCACGCCCAGGTCATGCGAGATGAACAGCATGCTCATCTTGTGCGTGTCCTTGAGCTTGGCCAGCAGCTCCATCACCTGACGCTGGATCGTGACGTCGAGCGCGGTGGTCGGCTCGTCGGCGATCAGCAGCTTGGGATTGCAGGCCAGCGCCACCGCGATCATCACGCGCTGCTGCTGGCCGCCCGACATCTCGTGCGGGTAGCTCTTCAGGCGGCGCTTGGGATCGGGGATGCCGACCTCGTTGAGCAGCTCCTCGGCGCGCACCAGCGCCTGGCGCCGGCTCATGCCCAGGTGCTTCATCAGCGGCTCCATGATCTGGTCGGCCACCTGGAACACCGGATTGAGCGAGCTCATCGGATCCTGGAACACGCACGCGATCTCGCGGCCGCGCACCGACTGCAGCTCACGCAGCGAGGTCTTCAGCAGGTCCCGCCCCTGGAACAGGATCTGACCGCTGCGCTCGGCGTTGTCGGGCAGCAGGTTCAGGATGGACATCGCCGTCACGCTCTTGCCTGAGCCCGACTCGCCCACCAGCGCCACGGTGCTGTTCTCGGGGATGTCGAAGCTCACGCCCTTGACGGCCAGTTGGCGCTGCATGACGCCGTCGACCTTGCCCATGCGGAAGGCGACCTTCAGGTCTTGAATGCTCAACAGCATGGCTTACTCCAGACCGCGCAGTTTCGGATCGAGCGCATCGCGCAGCGCATCCGTGAAGAGGGCGAACGCGGTGACGAACACCGCCATGAAACCGGTCACCGCCGCCAGCTGCCACCAGTAACCCAGGATCAGCTCGCTCTGCGCCTCGGCCAGCATCGTGCCCCAGGACACCTGGTCCACGCTCACACCCAGGCCCAGGTAGGACAGGATGACCTCGCTCTTGATGAAGCCCACCACGTGCAGCGACAACTGCACCAGCGCCACGTGCGAGACGTTGGGCAGGATGTGCTTGAACATGCGCGAGTTCTTGCTCGCGCCGATGGCCTCGGCGCTGCGCACGTACTCGCGCACCGAGTGCTTCATGAACTCCGCGCGCACCAGCCGGTAGATGCCGGTCCAGCCCGCCAGGCCCAGGATCATCACCACCGGCAGCACGCCCCGGCCGAAGACGACCGCGAACGCGAAGATCAGCAGGATGTTGGGCATCGCCGTGAAGACGTTGTAGACCCACTCCAGGAAGTCGCCGACCTTGCCGCCGTAGAAGCCCGACAGCGCGCCCAGCACCGTGCCGATGATCGTGGCCACCAGCGCGGCCAGCACGCCCACCATGATCGAGATCTCCGCGCCCTTGATCGCCTTGGCCAGCACGTCGCGGCCGAGCCGGTCCGCGCCGAAGGCCAGCGTCTGCGCGCGCGGCGCCTCGTCGGTCTTGTACTGCTTGGCGCGCTCGGTCCATTCGGCGTACTTGGGCGCCAGCGGATCGATGTCGCTCAGGTCGACGTTGGGGCCCTTGGGCTGGACGACCGCGCCCATGTCCTCGGCCGGCGCCGGACCCATGAAGGTCGGCGGCGCGTTGGGCACGCCGGTCTCCTTCTGCCAGTCGCCGGCGACCAGGCCCACGCCCGCCGCCAGCACCAGCAGCAGCGACAGCGCCACCACGATCATCGAGAACACGCCGAGCTTGTCGGACTTCAGACGCCGCCACGAGGCGGCCCACACGCCCTGCGAGCGCCTGGGCGCCGCGGCCACGGGTTGGTTGGACAGCACTGCGCTCATTTGAGGACCACCCGCGGATCGACGAGCTTGTAGAGGAGGTCGGTGACGAGGTTCACCACCATCGTCAGCGCCGCGATGTAGATCGCGAACGCCTGGATCACCGGATAGTCGTTGCGGTTGACCGCCAGCAGGATCTCGCGGCCCAGGCCCGGGATCGAGAAGAAGACCTCCAGCAGGAACGAGCCGACGAACACGCCGGGCAGCGCCACGGAGATGTTGGTCATGATCGGGATCATCGCGTTGCGCAGCACGTGCTTGAGCAGGATCGTCTTCTCGGTCAGACCCTTGGCCCGCGCGGTGCGCACGTATTCATGGCCGATCTCGTCGAGGAAGAAGGTCCGGTACAGCCGCGTGTAGGGGGCCAGCGCCACCGCCACGGCGACGAACACCGGCAGCGGCGCGTAGGTCGTGAGGTTGGTCCACAACGAGTCGCTCCAGCCCTGCACGGGGAACCAGCCCAGGCGGAACGCGAAGACGTACTGCGCGACGATCACGTAGACCAGCAGCGAGATCGACACCGCCACCGTGGTGAGGATCATCACCGCGCGGTCCGTCAGGCTGCCGCGCATGTAGGCCACGGCCAGCGCGAACGGGATGGCCAGGATCACCTCGAGCACCAGGATCGGCAGCATCACCGTCAGCGTGGCGGGCATGCGCGTGGCGAAGAGGTTGGCCACCGACTCATTGGTCGCCCAGCTCTTGCCCCAGTCGAAGGTCACGATCTGCTGCAGGAAGATCAGCAGCTGCTCCCACACCGGCTTGTTCAGCCCGAGCTGCTCGCGGATGGCATCGATCTGGTCCTGGCTGGCGTTCTGGCCGCCGAGCACTTCGGCGGGATCACCGCCAAACCATTTGAAGAGGAAGAACACCAGCAGCACGACGCCCAACATCGTCGGGACCATCTGCCACAGGCGCCTGATGAGATATGCCGCCATGCCGCGGGACTCCAAGCAAGCGCCGCCGGGATCGCGCGAGCGGCCGGCGACCGATAAAAACAAACCCCGGACGCTTGTGACGGCCGGGGCCTGCGGGTCGAAAAATCACGCGCGAGTCTACGTGAGCGACCCCACGCCCCGCACCGGCATTTGCCCTGAATCCATCGAAGAAAACTGATGATGCATGTCGGTGGAAGCAGGGCCTTCCATCCACAATGCGCCCTCCCTCGCGATCGCGCGCGCGGTCTCGGGGTTGTTGGCATGGCGGGCGCGGACATCGCCCACTAGACTGGCGCGCTTTCGAATTCAAGGACGGCTTCCAGATGCGACGCGGCACGGCCGGGACACAATCCCAGGCGCTCTTACTTTCGGCATCCCTCGCGGCGCTGGCGATGTTCACGGTGATCCCGTCGACCGCCCACGCTGCCGATGAACAGGCCACTTCCGCGCCCAAGGTGCTGCGCTACTCGATCCGCGCCGCGGAGACGGGTTTCGATCCCGTGCAGGTCACCGACCTGTACTCGCGCAACGTCACCTCCGCGATCTTCGACGCCCCGCTGCGCTACAGCTACCTGGGCCGCCCCTATCGCCTGGAGCCCAACGTCACCGACGGCCTGCCCGAGGTGTTCGATGACCACAAACGCTTCGTCTTCAAGCTCAAGCCCGGCATCTACTTCGCCGACGATCCCGCGTTCAAGGGCAAGAAGCGCGAGCTCGTCGCCGATGACCTCGTCTTCACCATCAAGCGCTTCTACGACCCGCGCAACAAGAGCGGCCATCTGTACCGCCTGGAAGGCGCGAAGATCCTCGGCCTGTCCGAGGTGCGTGCCGAGGCGCTGAAGAACAAGACACCCTTCGACTACGCCCGCCCTGTCGAAGGCGTGCGCGCGCTGGACCGCTACACGGTCGAGATCCGCGTGGCCAACAGCGATCCGCGCTTCCTGTACCACTTCGCCGATCCGATGGTGGGCATCGTCGCCCGCGAGGTCGTCGAGGCCTACGGCGACCGCATCATGGAGCACCCCGTGGGCACCGGCGCCTGGCGCCTGGCCGAGTGGCGGCGTTCCTCGCGGATGGTGCTGGAGAAGAACCCCAACTTCCGCGACGTGCGCTATCACGAGGAAGTCGGCCCGGACCGGCCGGCCGCGCTGATCGAGGCCGTCAAGAAGCTGCAGGGCCGCAAGCTGCCGATGGTCGATCGCGTCGAGATCTCCGTGATCGAGGAGTCGCAGCCACGCTGGCTCGCCTTCCTGCGCAAGGAATTCGACTTCATGGACGAGCTGCCCGAGGACTTCGCCCCGGTCGCGATCCCGAAGAACAAGCTCGCGCCCAACCTCGCCAAGGACGGCATGCGCGCGGTCCGCTATGAGCGCGCGGACATCTCGGCCTCCTACTTCAACATGGAGGACAAGACCGTCGGCGGCTACACGCCCGAGAAGATCGCGCTGCGACGCGCGATCTCGCTCGGCGTGGACGTCGAGCGCCAGGTGCGCCTGCCTCGCAAGGGCCAGGCCATTCCCGCGCAGGGCATCGTGTCGCCCGGCGTGACCGGTTACGACAAGACCTTCAAGACCGAGATGAGCCTGTACGACCCGGCGCGCGCCAAGGCGCTGCTGGACCTGTACGGCTACGTCGACAAAGATGGCGACGGCTGGCGCGACATGCCCGATGGCAGCCCGCTGGTGCTCGAGTACGCCACCCAGCCCGATGGCCGCAATCGCCAGCTGGTCGAGCTCTGGCAGAAGGACATGGATGCGCTGAAGATCCGCATCAAGTTCAAGATCGCCAAGTGGCCGGAGAACCTGAAGGCGGCCAACGCCGGCAAGCTCATGATGTGGGGCATGGGCTGGAGCGCCGACATCCCCGATGGCGAGAACTTCCTGGGCCTGGCCTACGGCGGCAGCAAGGGCCAGTCCAACAAGGCCCGATTCGACCTGCCCGAGTTCAACGCGCTGTACCGCAAGCAGCATTCGATGGCCGACGGCCCCGAGCGCAATGCCGTCATCCTCGACGCGCAACGCCTGCTGACGGCCTACATGCCCTACAAGGTCGAGGTTCATCGCATCTACACCGACATCACCCAGCCCTGGGTGATCGGCTACGACAAGAACCTCTACCAGCGCGACTTCTACACCTATGTCGACATCGACACGGACGCGCTGGCCAAGGCCCACCTCAAGAAGTGACCCATTGAGCTGACATCGTGACCCAGCCCCGCGCCCGTTTCCTCCTGTCGATGCTGCGCGGGGCCGTCCTCGCGTCCGCCCTGGCCGCCGTCGGCCTGAACACGGCCGTCGCCGCGAATGCCGAGCCCAAGGTCCTGCGCTACGCCTTCCGCGTCGCGGAGACGGGTTTCGATCCCGCGAAGATCAGCGATCTCTATTCGCGCATGATCACGCCGCACATGTTCGAGGGGCTCTACACCTACGACCAGCTCGCGCGTCCCGCGAAGTTGAAGCCGCTCACCGCGGCCTCGCTCCCCGAGTCCAGCGACGACTACAAGGTCTGGACCGTGAAGCTGCGCCCCGGCATCCGCTTCGCCGACGACGCCGCGTTCAAAGGCAAGCCGCGCGAGCTGACCGCCGAGGACTACGTCTACTCGATCAAGCGCTTCGCCGATCCGGCGGTCGCGTCACCCGCCTGGAGCGAGATCGAGGAGCTCGAGCTGATCGGCCTCAACGAATACCGCGAGCAGATCCGCAAGGCCGGCCAGCGTTTCGATTACGACAAGCCCATCGAGGGCCTGCGCGCGCTGGACCGCTACACGCTGCAGTTCAAGTCCAGGGAGACGCGGCCGCGCATGATGGAGGTCTTCGCGCAGGGCGACCTCTACGGCGCCGTCGCGCGCGAGGTGATCGAGGCCTATCCCGGTGACTCGATGGCGCATCCGGTGGGCACCGGACCGTTCGTGCTCAAGCAGTGGCGACGCAGCTCGCTGATCGTGCTCGAGCGCAACCCGCTGTACCGGGTGCGCGTCTACGACCAGGAAGTGGACCCCGCGCCCGACGACGCCGAGGGTCAGGCGCTGAAGGCGCGCTTCCAGGGCCGGCGCATGCCGATGATCGACCGCGTCGAGGTCAGCATCATCGAGGAGAACCAGCCGCGCTGGCTGTCCTTCCTGAACGGCGAGTACGACTTCATCGAACGCACGCCGGAGGACTTCATCACGCAGGCGATGCCCAACGGCAAGATCGCGCCCAACCTCGAGAAGCAGGGCAAGCACGCGTACCGGACCGTCGCGTCGGACGTGCTGTTCACCGTGTTCAACATGGAAGACCCGGTGGTGGGCGGCTACACGCCCGAGCGCATCGCGCTGCGCCGCGCGATCTCGCTGGCCATCGACGTCGACCGCGAGCTGCGCCTGGTGCGGCGCGGTCAGGCGGTGCAGGCGCAGTCGCTGTACATGCCCGGCACCACCGGCTATGACGCCGCGTTCAAGAGCGACATGAGCAGCTTCGATCCGGCGCGCGCCAAGGCGCTGCTGGACCTGTACGGCTACGTCGACAAGGACGGCGACGGCTGGCGCGACAAGCCCGACGGCTCACCGCTCCTGCTGGAGAGCCTCACCACGCCGGACCAGTTCCAGCGTCAGATCGACGAGATCGTCCAGAAGAACCTCAACGCCATCGGCGTGCGCATCGCCTTCAAGCCGGCCAAGTGGCCCGAGAACCTGAAGTCGCTGCGCGCGGGCAAGTACCAGATCTGGTCGCTGGGCACGTCGGCGTCCAAGCCCGATGGGCAGGACTCGCTCTCGCGCATGTACAGCGGCCAGATCGGCGCGCAGAACTACGCGCGCTTCCGGCTGCCCGCCGTCGACAAGCTCTATGACGAGGCCTCGCATCTGCCCGACGGCCCGCGCCGTCAGCAGATCTTCGACGAGACCAAGCGCTACGCGGTGGCCTACATGCCGTACAAGTACCGCGCCCACCGCTTCATCACCGACATCGCCCAGCCGCAGCTGATCGGTTATCGCCGTCCGCAGTTCTGGCAGAACTGGTGGGAATACGTGGACATCGATCCCGACGCCGCCGCGAAGTTCAAGCACTAGGTCCCCATCCATGCGTCCGAGCCGCCTTGCCACCCTTGCCGCGCTGATCCTCGGCGCGGTCTCGCTCGCGGCAGTCGCCGCGCCGCCGCCCACCGGGAAACCGACGGAGCCCGGGAACGGCGGTTCGGCGCCGGCATCGGTCACGGCGCACGAGAAGACCTTGCGCTACGCCTTCCTCGTGGCGGAGACCGGTTTCGATCCGGCGCAGATCAGCGACCTCTACTCGCGCATCGTCACGGCCCACATCTTCGAGTCGCTCTACAACTACGACTACCTCGCGCGGCCGTTCAAGCTCAAGCCCAACACCGCGGCGGACATGCCCGAGGTCTCGGAGGACTTCCGCACCTGGACCATCCGGCTGCGGCCCGGCATCTACTTCTCCGACGATCCGGCCTTCAAGGGTCGCCGGCGTGAGCTGACGGCCGAGGACTACGTCTACAGCCTCAAGCGCTTCTACGACCCGGCGACCAAGGCACCGCTGTACTCGTCGTTCAAGCAGGAGGGCATCCTCGGGCTGGAGGAATTGCGCGCCGAGGCGCTCAGGACCAAGAAGCCGTTCAACTACGACAAGCCCATCGAGGGCCTGCGCGCGCTGGACCGCTACACGCTGCAGTTCAAGCTGGCGGAACCGCGCCCGCGATTCATCTACAACCTGGCCGGCGGCGACACCTACGGCGCCGTCGCGCGCGAGGTCATCGAGGCCTACGCCGGCAAGGCGATGGAGCACCCGGTGGGCACGGGGCCCTTCATGCTCGATCGCTGGCGGCGGGGATCGCTGATCGGGCTGGTGCGCAACGCGAGCTATCGCGAGGTCTTCTACGACGCGCAGCCCGCGGCCGACGATGCCGAGGGTCAACGGCTGCTCGCGCGCTTCAAGGGCCGCAAGCTGCCGATGGTCGACGCGGTGGAGATCAGCATCATCGAGGCCGGTCAGCCGCGTTGGCTCTCCTACTTGAATCGCGAGTTCGACCTGCTTTATCTGCTGCCCGAGGAATACGCCGACGTGGCGATCCCGCACGGCAAGCTCGCGCCCAATCTGGCCCGGCAGGGCATGCAGCAATACAGCGTGCTGGCGAGCGACCGCACGATGTACTACTTCAACATGGAGGACGCGACCGTCGGCGGCTACACGCCGGAGAAGGTCGCGTTGCGCCGCGCGATCGGCCTGGCGACCGATGTACCCACCGAGATCGCCACCACGCGTCGCCATCAGGCGGTGCCCGCGCAGTCGGTGGTCGCGCCGGCGACCTGGGGGTACCAGGACGACTACAAGAGCGAAAACAGCGATTTCGACCTGGCGCGCGCCAAGGCCCTGCTCGACACCTACGGCTATGTCGACAAGGACGGCGACGGCTGGCGCGACAAGCCCGACGGCAGCCCGCTGGTGCTGGAGGTCGCGTCGACACCGGACTCGCGTTCCAAGCCCTACGACGAGCTGTGGAAGCGCGACATGGACAAGCTCGGCATCCAGATGAAGATCCGGATGGCGCAGTGGCCGGAGAACCTGAAGTCCGCGCGCGCGGGACAGCTGATGATCTGGCAGCTGGGCTTCAACAGCTCCACGCCCGATGCGCAACTGGGGCTGGAGTTGCTGTATGGGCCGGCGTCGGGCGGACAGAACCTGGGCCGCTTCAAGCTGGACCGCTACGACGAGATCTACCGCCGGATGCTGGTGCTGCCCGACGGCCCGGAGCGCGCCGCGCTGCTGCGCGAGGCGCAGAAGCTGCTCACGGCCTACATGCCGCAGAAGTTCCGCGTCCACCGCATCGTCACGGACATCGCGCAGCCGTGGCTGATCGGTTATCGGCGCCCGTTCTTCAACCAGATCTTCTGGCCCTACGTCGACATCGAGACGGACAAGCTGCCCAAGCGTTGAGCTTCTCTGGCCCCCTCGCCCGCGAAGCGGGAGAGGGCGGGGGGTGAGGGCTCTGCAGAGGGCACCGTGCACTCACCCGAGCCCTCACCCCAACCCCTCTCCCGCTCCGCAGGCGAGGGGCTTCAACGGGTGAGGGCCGAGAACGTGGGCAGGCAGCAGCTGCCAAGCGGTCACGTGCGCGACGACGCGGAGCGCTGATTCCAGCTACCGTCGCGGGACTCGAGAAGGAGTCCCGCATGACCCCGACGCCGCAGATCGATCACTACCGCCGCTTCCTGCGCGAGCAGCGCGGCTTGGTCTTCGAGGACTACGCCTCGTTGTGGGGCTGGTCGGTGACCGAGCTGGACGCGTTCTGGCGCAGCATCTGGGACCACTTCGACCTGCGCTCGGCCACGCCCTTCGAGGCCGCGCTCAACGAGGAGCGCATGCCCGGCGCGGTCTGGTTCCGCGGCGCGACGCTGAACATCGCGGCGCAGGCGCTGCGCCACACCGATGCGGCCGATGCCGCCGGGCATCCTGCGATCGTCCATGCCGACGAGGCCATGCTCGCGCGCGGAGAACTCGGCGAGCTGCGCTGGCCCGAGCTGCGGCGACAGGTGGGCGCGCTGGCCGCGGCGCTGCACGAGCTCGGCGTGCGCCGCGGCGATCGCGTCGTCGCCTACCTGCCCAACGTCCCGCAGACCGCGGTCGCCTTCCTGGCCGTGGCGAGCCTGGGCGCCGTGTGGTCGGTCTGTTCGCCCGACATGGGCCCGGTGGCGGTGCTGGACCGCTTCCGCCAGATCGAACCCAAGGTGCTGATCGCCGCCGACGGCGTGCGTTATGCGGGACAGGCCATCGACCGCCGCGAGATGCTGGTGCGGCTGCTCGACGAGTTGCCCACCGTCGGCGATGTCGTCCTGCTGGGCAATCTCGACGCGGACGCGCAGGGCCAGGGCCATCCGCTGATCGACGAGGTCGGGGAGCTGGTCTGCACGCGGCCGATGCCGTCGATGCCGCTGTACTTCTGGGGCGATCGCGACCATGAGCGTTATCTGTCGAGCTACTTCGACATGTATCGCGGCCCCCATGGGGAGGGCATCTGGCGCCATGGCGACTGGTTGCGGATCACCCCGGCGGGTGGGGGGATCATCTACGGCCGCTCGGACGCGACGATCAACCGGCATGGCATTCGCATGGGCACGGCAGAGCTGTATCGCGCGGTGGAGACGCACGAGGAAGTCCTCGACAGCCTGGTGGTGGACCTGGAGTACCTGGGCCGGCCGAGCTGCCTGCTGCTGTTCGTGCAACTGCGCGATGGGGTGACGCTGGACGCGGCGCTGCAGCAGCGCCTGCGGGAGTCGATCAAGAAGGCCTTGTCGGCGCGTCACGTGCCTGATGAGATCCATCAGGTCGAGGCGATCCCACGCACGCTGTCGGGCAAGAAGATGGAGCTGCCGATCAAGAAGCTGCTGCTCGGCGCCGCCGCAGAGCAGGTCATGAAACGGGACGCGATGGCGAATGCGGACGCGGTGGCTTGGTATCAGGCGTTCGCGCGGGGACGGGCGTGACCCTGGCGACGTCCGCGAGCGCCGGCGATGGATCGGCTCAACACGCGTGGCTCCGGAAGGAAGTGTCCGCTACAGTCCCACGCGTTCTTCACGGCCCATCCAGACATTCATGAAGCTGAAGCCTGCCATCTTCGTCGTCCTCGCCCTGTCGCTGATCCAGGGACTGACCGCGACTCCCGTCGAGTCTCAGGCCTCGAAGCTGCTGGATCTTGCGCTCCTGATCGCGACGGTGGTGGTCGGCTACCTCTGGTATCGCGAGGATGCCCGGGAACGCCGTTATCGCGGCAGTGCGTTGATGGGCGGCGGGGTGATCCTGCTGTCGATCGTCGCCGTGCCCATCTACTTGTATCGCTCCCGTCCCGAGGGTGCGCGCCTCAAGGCCATTCTTCTGTTCTTCGGGCTGGTGATCCTGTCGGTGGTCGTCACCGCCCTCGCGGCCCTGGTGGCGTTGAGCTTCGCCGCGCCGTGAGCCGACGGCCCCACCGCGCCACCTGACGGGTCCCTGACCAAGGGACGCTCGGCTCTCGTCGCCCGTCCATATCTCTGTCGCAAGACCCACGGAACCATGACGCGCCCGCGTCAGTTCCGCGACACGCCCCCGCTTCCAGGGACGGCACCCGCGCGAGCAATTCACGCGCCCGGCTTCGACATCGACCGTTCACCGGACTGTCACCCCAGGCTCCGAACATGCGCCGCGTTTCCCTGCGTCCTCGCTTCGGCAAGACCTGACCCCTGCCGGCGTCGGCGCGGCTCGTTCCTTCCGCAGATTTCCCTGGAGCTCCCCTCATGCGCAAGCCCTTCGCCCGCAACGTCCATCGCGTCATCCAACGCGCCTGCCTGCCGCTGCTGCTGGCCGTGGCCGCTCCCTTCGCCTCGGCCACCGTCGTCACCTTCGACGACCTGACCGACGACGGCCTGGTGCCCGCCAATTACGCCGGCCTCGACTGGTCCGCCAGCTCGTGGTTCCAGTTCTCCGGCGAGCAGTCACCCTACACCGCCCACTCCGGCGACCGCCGCGCCACGCTGGGCTTTGACGGCAGCAGCGCCACCAGCGCCATCGGCTTCCTGACCCCGAGCACCTTTCAGGGCGCCTGGTTCGCGGGCTTCGACGGCGTCAACGTCGCCATCGACCTCTACTTCGGCGGCTCGCTCGTTGCCTCCACCACCACGCTCGGCCTGAGCGACAGCCCGACCTTCCTGTCCAGCGGCTATGCGGGCCTGGTGGACCGCCTCGTCTTCCGCAGCAGCGATCCCGCCTTCTTCGTGATGGACGACCTGACCTTCACCGCCGCCGTGCCCGAACCCGCGTCCGGCGCGCTCGCGCTGGGCGGCCTGGCCGTCGCCGCGCTGGCGATCCGCCGCCGCAAGGCGTCGTCCGCCGTCTCGTCGTCCACCACCGTCTGAGGAGCCCGCCATGACGCAAGACCACACCCCGCGCCGCCAGTTCCTGCGCGCCGTCGCCGGCGCGGCCGGCGCCACCGCCGCGATGACCAGCTTCCCGCCGGCCATCGCCCGCGCGCTGTCCATCCGCGCCAACGTCCGCACCGGCACCATCCGCGACGTCGAGCACATCGTGATCCTCACGCAGGAGAATCGCTCGTTCGACCACTACTTCGGCACGCTCAACGGCGTGCGCGGCTTCGGCGACCCCTTCCCCGCGCCGGTGGCCGACTCGACCAACGTCAAGGGCCGCTCGGTCTGGGTCCAGCCCACCGTCAACAACGCCGCGCCCGGCGCCATCGCGCCCTTCCACCTGAACACCGCGCAGAACTTCGCCTTCATGCGCGTCAGCGGCACGCCGCACTCGTGGACCGACGCGCAGGCCGCGTGGGACCACGGCCGCATGAACAACTGGCCCAAGGCCAAGCAGAACCACGCCATGGGCCACTTCAAGGCCCAGGACCTGCCGTTCCAGTTCGCGCTGGCCAACGCGTTCACGCTGTGCGACGCGTACCACTGCGCCACGCAGACCGGCACCAACACCAACCGCCTGTTCCTGTGGACCGGCACCAACGACCCGCTGCGCCAGGGCAACGGGCCGTCCACCGACAACAGCCACGACTGGTTCAACGCCAACCCGCTGGACGACTACACCTGGACCACCTACCCCGAGCGCCTGCAGTCGGCAGGCATCAGCTGGCAGGTCTACCAGAACATGGCGGACAACTTCACCGACAACTCGCTCGCCGGCTTCAAGGTGTTCCGCGACGGCTGGTACAACCGGCCCGGCTACTCGCAGGTGCTCAAGGACCGCGGCATCTCCACGCGTGACCTCGACCTGCTGCGCGATGACGTCGTCAACAACCGCCTGCCGCAGGTGTCGTGGATCGTCGCGACCGCCGAGGGTTCCGAGCATCCCGGTCCATCCAGTCCGGCGCAGGGCGCCGACTACACGGCCAAGGTGCTGGACGCGCTGACCGCCAATCCCGAGGTGTGGGCCAAGACCGTCCTGTTCATCAACTTCGACGAGAACGACGGCTTCTTCGACCACATGCCGCCGCCGGCCGCGCCGTCCTACCTGAGCTGGAACGCCGACCCGGCGCAGGCCACGCTCGCGGGCGGCTCCACCGTCGCCACGACGGGCGAGCACTGCGAGATCCTCAACGGCGCCTCGCCGACCTACTTGCACCGCCCGTACGGCATGGGCCCGCGCGTGCCGATGTACGTCGTGTCGCCGTGGAGCAAGGGCGGCTGGGTCAACTCCCAGGTGGCGGACCACACCTCGGTGCTGCGCTTCATCGAGGCACGTTTCGGCGTGGTGGAGTCCAACATCAGCCCGTGGCGCCGCGCGGTCGCGGGCGATCTGCTCTCGTGCTTCAACTTCGCCGATCCCGAGGGACAGCGAGTTCTTCTCCAAGCTGCCCAACACCGTCGCGCTGGCCAACAAGGCGCGCGCGCTGCCCGGCACGACGACGCCCCCGATCCCGGGCGCGCTGCAGCTGCCGTCGCAGGACAGCGGCGTGCGGCCCGCGCGGGCGCTGCCCTACGACCTGCAAGCGACGAGCACCTTGACGCCCGGCGCCGGTCCGAACGCGACGACGGTGGCGATCAGCTTCCAGAACACGGGCTCGGCTGCCGCGGTCTTCCATGTCTACGACCGCACGCGCCTGACCGAGATCCCGCGTCGCTACACGGTGGAGGCCGGCAAGCAGCTCAGCGGCAGCTTCGCGCCACAGTCCACGGGCGCGTATGACCTGTGGATCCTCGGCCCCAATGGCTTCCATCGTCACCTGACGGGCAACGCGCGTCGGCCGGCAGCGGCGGGTCAACCCAACCCGGATGTCGTCGCCCGGCACGCGCCGTCCACCGGCGAGCTGGTGCTGACGCTGATGAACACCGGTCCGGTCGCGGCGAGCTTCACCGTGTCGCACAACAAGTACCAGTCCATCGCGCCCCGCACGATCAACGTGCCGGCGCGCAGCAGCAGCGAGGTCCGCGTCGGCGTGTCGATCGCGGCGCACTGGTACGACGTGTCGGTGCGCGTGGCCGGGCAGGCGGATTACCTGCGCCGTTTCGCGGGCCATATCGAGACCGGCGCGCCGTCGATCAGCGATCCGGCGATGGAAGGCATCGCCAAGGCGGACCAATACCGCGTGCAGGGCGCGTGAAGACGCGCTGATCGGTCCGTACCCCCTCTCCCGCTTGCGGGAGAGGGCGGGGTGAGGGCCAAGTGCCGGCGAAGTACACGGGAGCGCCCCTTGCCCAATGGGTGCCTCCCCATGACTTCACGGAGGTCCTCATGCCCGACATGCGTCTTCGTCGACTCCAACAACGACAGACCTTCCTGGCCGGATTGGCACTCGCGCTCAGCGTCGCCCCGGCATTCGCGCAGACCGGTGGCGTGCCGCACGACGCGGCAGGCTTCACCGAGTACGTCGCCGCGCAACTGCGCCCGCAACTGGGCGGCGAGACGGTGGTGGTCCGCGAGCCGCTGGTCATCGGCATCGCCAGCCAGCGCACCCGCATCGACAAGCTCTACGCCGGATGTGAATCCAACCGCGGCAACTGCGCCGACGACGTGAACGCGTTCGTGAAGACGACAGCGCAGCAGTTCCGCGCGGGCACGATCCCGGCCAAGCGCGAGTCGCTGCGGCTGGTGGTGCGCACGGCCGCATCGGTGCAGCAGGCGCAGCGCGACATGGGCGGCGATGCGTCGACCTTCCGGCCGCGCCCGTTCGTCGGTCCGCTCGTGACCGTGCCGGTCTTCGACACGATGCGCGCCTCGCGCCTGATCGCCGAGCAGGACTACAAGACGCTTGGCCTGTCGGTGGACCAGACGCGCGAGACCGCACGCAAGAACACCTATGACGCGCTGCCACAGGTGCTGCAGACCGCCAAGCCCGTGCCCGCGGGCGAGGTCGGCAAGATGGACGGCGCGGTGCCTCAGCCCAGCCGCCTGATCTTCATCGACGACTGGAAGCCCCTGGCCGACGCGCAGGGCGGCAAGCTGATCGTGGCGGTGCCCGCGAACGACACGGTGCTGTACGTCGGCGACGACGACGCGGCCACGCTCGACGCGTTGCGCGCGCAGGTGCGCGAAATCATGGGCAAGTCCGCCAATCCGCTGTCGGACGTGCTGCTGCGCTGGTCGCCGTCGGGGTGGGTGCCGCTGAACTGATCGCGAGGATCCGGGGCGCGCGCGGGATACTCGCGCCATGACTGAAGAGCCGCCGCGTCCGTCCCGCTCCCCCGAGCCCGGCCGACCTGCCGAGCCACCGCCCTCGACCGCGCACCCGCACGCGGAGCCCGACTTCCTCGCCGCCGTGCGGGAGGACCTGACCGATTGGCGGCAGTGGCTGGCGCGCACGGTGGTGCTGTCCTTCGCGATCGCCGCGGGCCTGGCCGTCGTGCTGTTCACCTGGGTCAGCGATGTGGCGATCAGCGGCTTCGCGGCCCTCAGGGCCTGGTCGCCCTGGGCCCCGCTGATCTGGACGCCTTGCTGCACGGCAGCGCTCGTCTGGATCACCCGGAGGTTCGCCCCGGGCGCTGGCGGCTCGGGCATCCCCCAGGTGATGGCCGCGCTGTCACCCCGCGTCGGTCCCGAGCATCAGGGCCTGTTCGTGTCGCTCAAGCTCAGCGTGTCCAAGCTGCTCCTGGTCTCGGGCGGCCTGCTGGGCGGACTGGCCATCGGCCGCGAGGGCCCGTCCGTGCAGATCGCCGCCGGGGTCATGCAGCACGCACAGCGCTGGCTCCCCAAACGCTCCCCGCTGAACCACGATGGTCTGCTGGTCGCCGGCGGCGCGGCCGGGATCGCCGCCGCCTTCAACGCGCCGCTGGCCGGCGTCATGTTCGCCATCGAGGAACTGACCCGGAAGATTGAGCAGCGCAGCAGCGGCCTGATCATCGCCGCCATCGTGCTTTCCGGCCTGATGGCGGTCTCGGTGTTCGGCAACGCAAGCTACTTCGGCCGCCTGCGCGTCGACCAGCTGACCTGGAGCCATCTGCTCCCCGGCTTGCTGACCGCGGTCGGCTGCGGGCTGCTGGGTGGCGTGTTCTCGCGCCTGCTGCAGCGCAGCCTGCTCGGCGGGGACGATCGATTCAGCCGCCTGCGCGCCCGCTATCCGGTCAGGTTCGCGTTCTGCTGCGGCGTGGCCATCGCCGTGCTCGGATTCGTCAGCCAAGGCGCCACCGACGGCAGCGGCTACGAGTACACCCGGCGCCTGGTCGAGGGCCACCTCGATCTGCCCGTTCTCTACGTCACGCTGCGCATCATCGCGACCTGGCTGGCGGTCTGGTCCGGCGTTCCCGGCGGCATCTTCGCGCCGTCGCTGGCCATCGGCGCGGGCATCGGCAGCGACATCGCGCAGCTGACACACACGACGGAGGGCGCCGCCGTCATGATCGCCATCGGCATGACCGCGTTCCTGGCCGCCGTGACGCAAGCGCCCGTCACCGCCTTCATCATCGTCATGGAGATGGTGGACGGACACTCGATGGTGCTCAGCCTGATGGCCGCCGCCTTGCTGGCCAGCCTGGTGTCGCGCTGGATCAGCATTCCGATCTATCACCGACTGGCCCTGGCCCAGCTCGCCCGGCTGCCCGAGCCCAACCCGGGCCGGGAAAGAACCCCCTGACACCGTCAGGCGCCCCCCTCGGCGTCATCCCCCTCCAAGGGAACCCGCTTGACGCTCCCCGTCCGACTGTATTACTGTACCGATACACGCCGACGATGACCGCCCGGCGCCACCCGCCGCACGATGGACTCCGACCTGCTTTTCAGCATCAACCCCGGCTCCCCCGAGCCGATCTACCGCCAGCTGGTGGAGCAGCTGCGCCGTCGCGTGGCCAGCGGCCAGCTGGTGGCAGGGCAGGAGATCCCTTCGGTGCGGGAGCTGGCGCAGACCCTGGCGGTCAATCCGATGACGGTCTCCAAGGCCTTCGGGCTGATGGAGGCCGAAGGCCTGGTGGAGCGCCGCCGCGGTCTGCCCATGGTGGTGGCCGCGCAGCACCAGCGCGCGATGAAGACACGAGGCCGCGTCGAGCTGTTGCGGCCGGTACTGGAGAAGGCGGCCGCCGAGGCTCGCCAGTTGGAACTGCCGCCCGAACAGGTCTTGTCCCTGTTCAAGGCGCTGCTCGAGGACACGGGAGAGACGCGATGAATCAGACGATCACGATCGGCCAGGCGCCGGCCATGGTGGACGACGCCCTCGGCGCGCCGCCCGTGCGCGCCAGCGGCCTGCGGGTCGATTTCAAGGGCCAGCCCGGCGTGATCGACGGCCTGGACTGGACCCTCGCCGCCGGCCAGGTCGTGGGCCTGCTCGGCCGCAACGGCGCGGGCAAGACCACTCTGCTCGAAACCCTGCTCGGCCTGCGCGAACCCCAGGCCGGCGAGGTCCGCCTCTTCGGCCGGTCCGCGCTCACGCCCGACGACGCGCTGCGCCAGCGCCTGGGCTACGTGCCGCAGCACTCGGCGCTGTTCGAGGACTTCCTCGTCGGCGACCTGCTGCGCTACTTCCGCAGTTTCTATCCGCGGTGGAGCGACGCGAAGGTCGACGGCCTGATGTCGCGCTGGGACATCCCCCGCGACCGGCGCATCGCGCAGCTTTCGCAAGGCCAGCAGCAGCGCCTGTCCATCGTGCGCGCGCTGGCCCACGAACCCGACCTGCTGGTGCTCGACGAACCCGTCGCGAGCCTCGACCCGGCCGGCCGACGCGACTTCCTGCGCGAACTCGTCGACCAGGTCCTGGATCGCGGCACGACGGTGGTGTTCTCGACGCACATCCTGTCCGACCTCGAGCGCGTGGCCTTCAACATTGCCTTCCTCAGCCACGGCCGCATCGCGCTGCAGGCGCCGCAGGACGTGCTGTCGGACGAGGTCCGCCTGCTGGCAGGCCCGGTCGCGCGGCTGCAGGCGACCGTGGATGCGCTCGCGGGCCAGGTGCTGAGCCGGCGTGAGCTCGGCGAGCAGTCGCGCTGGCTGGTCCGCTTCCCCGATGGCCGCCTGCCGCAAGGCGACGCCACGCTGCGTTGCGAGGCGCTCAACCTCGAGGACCTCTTCCTGGAGCTGACGCAATGAGCACCGCCGCTCCCATTGCGCCATCCCCGGGCCTGCCCGGCCTGGGCGGCCACGTCGCGATCCTTCGGGCGATGGGTCGCAAGGTGGGACGGATCTGGTGGCTCGTCCTGCCCGTGCTGGGCCTCTCCGCCCTCGCGATCCTGAGCAAGCGCCCCGGCGCCGTGGCCAGCGCCTTCTGCGTGTCCTCGGCGATCGCGCTGTTCCTGACCTGGTGGTCCGCCGCCAGCGCGCTGATGGGCCTCAACGACCCGATCTCCGCGCACTTGATGCCCGGCCAGCTGCGCCGCCTGCGCGAATGCGCCGTCAGCGTCTTCCTCGCCATCGCGGCGGGCTGCGGCGCGCTGATGGGCCTGGTCTTCGACCACACCCTCGTGTTCACGATGATTGCCGCCATCGGCATGCTCGGCTTCGCCGCCTGCCTGCGCTGGCCGCTGCTGTGGGTGCCGCTCTGGGTGCTGCCCTGGCTGATCCTGCCGCCCTTGCGCGATCAGCCCTTCACGCTGCAGCTGCTGGACATGCTGCGCGCGTGGCACGAGCGCCAACCGCTCACGCAGACTTCCGCCATCCTGCTGGCCTGCGGCGCGGCGCTGTGGCACCTGTTCCAGGCGGGCGGCGCGACGCATGCGGTGTCGTGGCGCCAGGCGCAACGCATGCGCCAGGTGATGTCCATGCAGGGCGGCGCGAAGGTCGCCTGCCCGACCGGCCCGATCGCACCGCTGGCGCGGTTCTTCCAGTGGGGCCATCCGCTGTGGCGCGAGCACCTGCTGCGCGCGGCGCGTCCGACCGCCGCGAGCGTCACCGCGCGGGCCGAGTTCGCCGTGCTGCGCGGCTTGCACTGGTCAGCCGCCGGTTCCACCACGGCGCTGCTCTTCACGCTGTTCCTGGCGGCGGAGCTGGTGCTGATCGTGGGCTGGCCGGAGAAGGCAGGTCGCGTGATCCGCTCGGCGATGCCGGGCCTGTCCATCGGGCTGATGAGCGCGATGCTCAGCCCGCTGTTCGGGTTGGGCTCGACGCTGCATCAGATGCGCCGCGAGCAGGCGCTGCTGACGCTGGTGCCCGGCCTGCCGCGCGGCGACGCGATGAACCGCCTGCTGGCGCTGCGCTGGATGCGGCATTACGTGCTGATGTGGGCCGCGGGCGTGGGCACGATCCTGCTGATGGGGGCGCTGTCCCCGCTGCCCGTGAGCCTGGCGGGCGGCCAGGATCAGCCGCTGCTGGGGCTGCACTTCGCCGCCGCGGCCCTGCCCGCTGGACTGCTCGCCTGGCGCGACTGGTCGCGGCAAGGACTGCCGACGGGCGCCAGCGTGGCGATGCTGACGATCACCCTGCTGATCGGCATGGGCCTGTGTGTCGCGGCGAGCAGCCTCTGGGGGATCTCGGTGCTGTGGCTGCTGGCGGGATCGGTCGCGCTGACCGGCACCGCGATGGCCTGGCGCTGGCGCGCGCTGCGCCGCATGCCGGCCTTCTGGCCGGTGGGACGTCACACGGTCGATTGATCGGAGACGGGGCGCTCCAGCCGCCGTCTCAGATCGGCAACTCGGTGTAGTAGCGGCCGCCGTGGAAGATCAGCGGCTGGGCGTGCTCGGCGCGGGAACAGGCCTCGACCTCGCCCACGAAGATGACGTGATCGCCTTCCTCGTACTGGCTGCGGTTGGCGCACTCGAAGACGGCCGCGCACCCCTCCAGCACCGGCGCGCCGCCGCAGCCCTCGCGGAAGCTCACCCCGGCGAAGCGGTCGATGTCGCGCGTGGCGAAGCGCTGCGCGAGCTCCTTCTGATCCGCGGCCAGGATGTTGATCGCGTAATGCGAGCCGCGGCTGAACACCGGCATCGATCCCGCGCGGCGCGCCAGGCTCCACAGCACCAGCGGCGGCGTCAGCGACACGGAATTGAACGAGTTGGCCGTCAGACCGACCAGCGTGCCGTCCTCGGCGCGGGCGGTGACGATGGTGACGCCCGTGGCGAACATGCCCAGCGCGGCGCGGAACTCCTGGGGGTCGAGCGGCGAAGTGGCACAGGCCGGGGATGGCGTGATCAAGGGCGGCTGGGACATGATGGGCGCCATTGTCGCCTCCCTAGAATGCCGCCATGGCTGATGCTGATTTCTCTCCCGATGCCGACATCCACCTGCCGTCGGCGCCCACCTATGGATTCGGTCGCTGCGGCTGCAGCGCTTGTGGCGCGAACGACGCCGACCGTGCGCCGCGCCAGCCCGCCCGGCGCCTGTTCACCGGCCTGCTCGCCGCCACGGGCGTCAGCGCGCTGACGCCGGCCTGGGCGCAGCAACAGCAGCCCGCGCGGGAGGGCGTCGATGTGGGCCGCACCAGCCGGTTCACCAAGTTCGTCTCGGCCGAACAGATCGAGGCGGCCGCCCAGCAGCAGTACACGCAGATGCTGCGGCAGGCCCAGTCGCAGAGGGCGCTGGCGGGTCCCAACGAACCGCAGCTCATCCGCCTGCGCGCGATCGCCGATCGCATCCGCCCCTTCGCCGAGTCCTGGAACCCGCGTGCGCGCCAATGGCGCTGGGAGGTGAACCTGATCGGCAGCCGGGAGCTCAACGCCTTCTGCATGCCGGGCGGCAAGATCGCCTTCTATTACGGGATCCTGCAGCAGCTGCAGTTGAGCGACGACGAGGTCGCGATGATCATGGGCCACGAGATGGCCCATGCACTGCGGGAACATGCCCGGGAGCGCATCGGCAAGGACATGGCCAAGAACGGCCTGATCGAGCTCGGCGCCGCCGT
Organism: Roseateles sp.; assembly: GCA_039594005.1. GTDB lineage: Bacteria > Pseudomonadota > Gammaproteobacteria > Burkholderiales > Burkholderiaceae_C > Roseateles. The sequence goes on along the minus strand of JBCNOF010000015.1, from coordinate 552,063 downwards.
GTTCGGGCTGGGCAATGTCGGGCGCGGCATCGCGCAGATCGGCGGACAGCTGGCCTCGCTGAGCTTCGGCCGCGAGGACGAGAGCGAGGCGGACCTCGTGGGCATGGAGCTCGCGGCGCGCTCCGGCTACGACCCGCGGGCCGGCATCTCGCTGTGGGAGAAGATGGGCCGCGCCAGCAAGGGCGCGCCGCCGCAGTTCCTGTCGACGCACCCATCCGGACCGACACGGATCCGCGACATCGAGCGCGCGCTGCCCCAGGTGCAAGGCCTGTACAACCGCGCGTCCAAGCCCGCCCAGCGCTTTCAGCCGCCCGCCGCGAAGTCCTGAGCGGGGCGGGAAGCCCGTGTCCATCGTGTTTCCCACGAGTTAGGTGTCTGGCACATTGATTGCCGCCGCGTCCGATGAGGTCCACACTGGCGCCTCGTCCACCAGGGGGCGTCATGACACGCAAGGACTCCGCGCACGGGCCGGGTGCATCCGCCGCACCCGAGGAAGGCGTCGCGCACGTCGGCGCGGCGCTGGACTACGTGACCGACGCGGTGATCCTGCTCGCGTACGACTGGAAGATCGAGTTCGTGAACGTCGCCTTCGAGCGCGCCGCCGGTTGCCAGCGCGAAGGCGTGCTCGGGCGCGACTTCTGGAAGGCGCTGCCCGACGCGATGGGCGCGCGCTTCGAGGTCGAGGCCCGCGCCGCGATGCAATCGCGCACCGCCCACATCTACGAGGAATTCAACGCCCGACTGGGCAAGTGGTTCGAGTGCCGCGCCTTCCCTTGTGAGCACGGCCTGGTGGTGCTGTTCATCGACATCACGACGCGCAAGGCCGATGAGCTGACCCGGGTGGATCTCGAGGAGAAGCTGATGCGCATCCAGCGGATGGAATCGCTGGGTACGCTGGCGGGCGGCGTGGCGCATGACTTCAACAACATCCTCGCGGCGATCCTGGGCCACGCGGGGATGATGCTCGACGAGCTGCCGCCCACCTCACCGCTGCGCGGGCATATGCAGCAGATCAAGCGGGCCGGCGACCGCGCGCGCGACATCGTGCAGCGCATCCTGGCCTACGCGCGGGGCAGCTCGCATGAACTGGCCCAGCACCGGCTGCGCCCACTGGTCGAGGACAGCATCGGGCTGCTGCGATCGACGCTGCCGGCCACGGTGCGGCTCACCGTGGACCTGCGCGACGACAGCGTGGCGACGGTGGACCCGGCGGAGGTGCAGCAGGTGGTGCTGAACCTGTGCACGAACGCGTGGCAGGCGATGGCGGGCGGTCACGGCCAGTTGACCATCGCGCTGCGCGAGGTGCAGTTCGACGTGCCGCATGCGTTCGCGATCGGTCGGGTGGCGCCGACGCGCTACGCGGAGCTGAGCGTGCGCGACGACGGCCACGGCATGGGCGAGGACGTGATCCAGCGCCTGTTCGAGCCCTTCTTCTCGACCAAGCCTCGCGGGCAGGGCACGGGGCTCGGGCTGCACATCGTCAACGGCATCGTGCACGCGCATGGCGGCGCGATCGACGTGCAGTCGCGGCCCGGCATGGGCACGCTGTTCGCGATCTACCTGCCTGTATCGCCCGGAGACGGCGCGATGCTCGACACGTCCGCGCTGACACGGGTGGCCGAGCCGGGCGAGGGCGAACACGTCGTCTACGTGGACGACGATCCCATCGTGCTGATGATGGTGGAGGCGCTGCTGAAGAAGGCGGGCTACGACGTGCGGACCTATGCCGAGCCGACCGCGTGCCTGGACGACGTGGAGCAGGGCCGCGCGCCGATGCAGCTGCTGATCACCGACTTCAACATGCCCGGCATGAACGGGCTGGAGCTGGCGATCGCGGTGCGGGCGACGCTGCCGCGGGTGCCGGTGATCATCACCACCGGCTACATCGGCGACGAGCTCACCGACGCGGCCGATCGCATGGGCGGCGTGGCCGTGCTGCAGAAGGAGCGCAGCTTCGAGGAGCTGGTGGAACTGGCCGCGCTGGCGCTGCGCGGCTTTCCGGAATCGCGCTTCCTGGACACGGGACTGTCGCCCTTGTGATCGGGGCTCAGCCCCAGCGTCCACCGACGAAGGGATTGGTGCGGCGTTCCTCGCCGAAGCTGCTCTCGGGGCCGTGGCCGGGGATGAAGACGGTGTCGTCGCCCATCGGCCAGAGGCGCTCATTGATCGAGCGGATCAGGGTGTCGTGATCGCCGCCGGGGAAGTCGGTGCGTCCGATGCTGCCGGCGAAGAGCACGTCGCCGACGAAGCAGCGCTGCGCCGATGCCGAGTGGAAGACGACGTGACCGGGCGTATGGCCCGGGCAATGGCGGACCTGCAGGGTTTCCTGGCCGATCTGGACGGTGTCGCCGTCCTCGAGCCAGCGGGTGGGGGTGAACCTCTCCGCGGGGGTGAAGCCGAACATCGCGGCCTGTTGCGGCAGCGCGGTGATCCAGAACTGATCGCCCTGATGCGGCCCGACGATGGGCAGGCCCTGCGTGCGGGCGAGCTCCCCGGCACCGCCGGCGTGGTCGATGTGCGCGTGCGTGAGCCAGATGGCCTTGAGGGTCAGGCCCAGTCGTTCGACCTCGGCGAGCAGCCGCGGGACTTCACCGCCCGGATCGATGACGGCGGCCTCGCGCGTGGCCTCGCACCAGACGATCGAACAGTTCTGTTGGAAGGGCGTGACGGGGACGGTGTGGTAGCGCAGGGGCATGGGGCGGGCGGTTCACGCGCGGTGGTCGGCGATGGGCGGATTGTCCAACGTCCGTTCGGCGTCATCAGCGCCTCATCCCTTCACGCCGCCGCGAGATCCGCGAACGACGCGAACTTCATGACGTAGCGGTTCCGCGCGAGCGTTGCCTTGAACTCGTCCGCCTCGGACACGCTGATCAGCTGAGCCTCGATGCATCGCTTGATCAGATCTTCGGTCCGGAGGAGTCGATGCCGCCCCAGAAGCTCGTGGGCGATGCGCTCCGCGTTCCCCTTCTCGTCGGTCGCCACGGACTGGCCGCGCACGTGTGCAATCGCAATGCAGGCGGCTTCGCCCGATTCGATCCGCTTGAGCAAACTGCTGTAGAGCGCGGATATCTCCACATCCGAGGCCTCGCAAGGATGAAGCTCGCCCGCTTCAAGCGCCGCCGCCAGTGCTGCCGCCTGAGCCTCCCAGGTCACTTCGTCCATCACCTGTTGGGGAACCTCGAAGCGCAGTTCCGGCACCCGGCCAAGCAACCCGAGCTGTTCGATGCGAAGAAAATTGATCAGCACGTTGGTGTCCGTGACGACAACCCCAGGCGACAGGCGATAGGTCTCGGCGGTCATCACGCATCACTCCAGCGCGAGAACGTCGACGATGCGTTCCACCGTCTCACCATCCACGCCGATCGCACCCGCGATACCGATCAACTTCCGGCGAGAGATCTGATTCAGCCGGAACGCCTCCAAGGCCAACCCCACCATGCGGCCTCGACATTCCCGTCGGCTGTCCCCGTCCGGTGCATTGAACAGCCCCAGCATCGTCGAGTAGGGCGCGCCGTCTCCGCGGAGTTCCGCCGCCAGCAGCGTCTGGTACTCGGGATCACCGACCAGACCCAGCTGCCGGGCCCGGCGGAGCGCGGAACGTCGGCTGACATCGAAGGCCTGCGCGACCGCCGCGATGTCGAGCATGCCCACCGGCTTGCCGCTGCCCTCGATCCGCGCGCCGGTCCGGTCCATGTCCAAGGTGTCTCGCACACCCGACGCCGGCATGAGCAGGGCGGCGGCAAACGCGTTGGCTCGGACTTCGACCAGATCGTCCACCGAGCCCATCGTGCTGAGCGACGCCAGTCGATGACGATCCATCAGCACGTGCCCGTACTCGTGCGCCAAGGCGAACCGCCGACGCGTGCGGGCGTGTTGCGCGTTGAACAGGATGAAGGCGCCGAAACGCGCATCGAACAGCGTCATCCCGCAGACGTGTTCCGGCAGTTCCACCGCCACGCTGCCGACCCCCTCGGTCTCGAAGAGATGCGGCAGACGCTCCAGCCGCTGATCGCCGACGTTCAAGCGGATCCGCTCCGCGGCCGCGACTGCCTCGCCCTGCTCGATCGCCTCGCCGACATCGCCGGGCTCCGGCAAGTCGACCGCGTCGCGCAGCAAGCGCCTGCGCTCAGCGCCCACCTGCTGCTCCAGCAGCGCGAATTGCAGCGCGTACGCGATGCCTTCTTGCAACGAGCAGCTCAACTGCCTCTTGTCGATGCGCGTGGGACCCGCGCGGAACAGCGCGCTCAGCGCGCCGTCGTCGACGAAACGGTCCTCCGTGAACTCCCAGGTCTTGCGCCCCACCGCGTAGGCGAGGCGCCCCATCTCACGCGCCCCGATGGGACGCTCGCCACCCTCGATGGCGGCGATGTCGTCGACCGAGAGATCGGTGAACTCGCTCAGCTCCTGCTGGCTCAGGTGAAAGCGCTCACGCGCGACGCGCACCCGCTCACCGAGCTGTTGCTGCGTGACCGTCATCTGCTGGCTCCCCATCAGGGTTGGAAAGCCAGCAATGCTGCGCGTGAACCCTCACGCGCTCCATGGCTCAATCAAGCAGGGCTCCGGTCAGCTCCCACTTGTTTGTGGAGCCATCCTCACTCGAGGTAATGCCCCATCCGCTTGCGCTTGGTCTCGAGGTAGCGCTCGTTGTGGGGGTTGGCGGCGATGCGCAGCGGCACCAGCTCCTCCACCTCCACCCCGCCCTCGACCAGCGCGTCGCGCTTGACCGGGTTGTTGGTGATCAGCCGCACGCTCTTCACGCCCAGCAGGCACAGGATGTCGATCGCGTCGGCGTAATCGCGCTCGTCCTCGGCGTGGCCCAGGCGCAGGTTGGCATCGATCGTGTCCACGCCGGCTTCCTGGAGCGCATACGCCCGCAGCTTTTCAACCAGGCCGATGCCCCGGCCTTCATGGCCGCGCATGTAGATCACGATGCCGCCCTCGTCCTTGAGCAGGTCCAGCGCGCCTTGCAGCTGCGGACCGCAGTCGCAGCGCAGCGACTGGAAGACGTCCCCCGTGAGGCACTCGCTGTGCACGCGCAGCAGGCCGCCGCGCTCCTTCAGCGGCCCCACCGACAGCACCAGGTGCTCCGAGCCGGTCACGGGACTGCGGAACGCGCGCGCCTGGAAGTCGCCCAGCGTCGACGGCAGGTGCACCACTTCCCACTCGGTCGCCCCTTGCGTTCCCAACGGGATCTTCTCGCAGTGATTCACAGCCATCTCTCCAGCAGTCGCCTCGGCGCCCTCACGGACCGCCTTGTCATTGAAGTCGTGCGGCGCGCGCCCGGATCGGCTCCGGACGCCCGCGCAAGGGCAGCAATTTACCCTGTCTCAGGGTAAACGCGCTGTGCCCGGGTGGAGAGGCCTCTCGGTCGCAGGGGCCTGGGCATGCAAAATCGCCCGCACCGACACCGCCCCTGGGATGCCCATGACCGCTCTCCCGCCCGCCGGCCCGACCACGACGACGACTTCTACGCCGGTTTCCGCCCCCGCCCCCGTCCCCCGGCTGCCCACCCCGCGCTTCGACGAGTTCCCGCGCTACGAGGCCCTCACCCAGCTGCTGTTCAGCTACGCCGAGGCCTGCCCCAACCTGGTGTCGGTGCGCTCCATCGGCAGGAGCTTCGAGGGCCGCGAGATCTGGGTCGTCATCCTGACCAACACCGCCACCGGCGTCGACGTCGAGAAGCCCGCCTTCTGGGTCGACGGCAACATCCACGCGGCCGAGCTCACCGCCTGCACCACCTGCCTGTATTACCTGCACGATCTGCTGTCGAAGTACGGCAACGACCCGCAGGCCACGCACCTGCTGGACACGCGCACGATCTACATGGTCCCGCGCCTGAACCCAGATGGCGCCGAGCTCGCGCTGGCCGACCGGCCGCGGCACATCCGCTCCTCCACCCGCCCCTATCCCTTCGACGAGGAGCCCGTCGAGGGCCTGAGCGTCGAGGACATCGACGGAGACGGCCGCATCCTCACGATGCGCATCCCCGACCCGCACGGCGGCTACAAGAAGCACCCCGACGATCCGCGGCTGATGGTCGCGCGCCAGCCCGGCGAGTTCGGCGGCGAGTACTACCGGCTGATGCCCGAGGGCCTGGTCATCAACCACGACGGCCTGACCATCAAGGTCAACCGCGACAGCGAAGGCCTGGACCTGAACCGCAACTTCCCCGCCGGCTGGCGCCAGGAATTCGAGCAGGTCGGCGCCGGTCCGTATCCGACCAGCGAGCCCGAGGTGCGCGCGATGGTCGACTTCATGGTCGGCCATCCCAACATCGGCGCGGCGATCAGCTTCCACACGCACAGCGGCGTGATCCTGCGTCCCTGCGGCACGCGCAGCGACGACGACATGGCCCCCGAGGATCTCTGGGCCTTCCAGCGCTTCTCCAAGCTTGGCGAGCAGCACACCGGTTATCCCGCGGTGAGCATCTGGCACGAGTTCAAGTACCACCCCAAGGAAGTGATCACCGGGACGCAGGACTGGGTCTACGAGCACCTGGGCGCGCTGTTCTGGGTGGTGGAGCTGTGGTCGCCCAACAAGGAGGCCGGCATCACCGGCTACAAGTGGATCGACTGGTTCCGCGATCACCCGGTGGAGGACGACCTCAAGCTGCTCAAGTGGAGCGACGAGCACTGCGACGGCAAGGCGCATGTCGAGTGGACGTCGTTCATGCATCCGCAGCTCGGCCCGGTGGAGATCGGGGGCTGGGACAAGATGAACTTCTGGCGCAATCCCCCGCCGCACCTGCGTGAGCGCGAAGCCGCGCGTTTTCCGGCGTGGATGAACCAGATCGCGTTGAGCCTGCCGAGACTGGAGCTGCTGCGCACGGAGGTGCGGGCGCTGGGACCGGACACCTGGCGCGTGCGCATGGCCGTGGGCAACAGCGGCTGGCTGCCGGCCTACGTGACCAAGCAGGCGCTGGCGCGCAAGCAGACGCGCGGGGTGATGTTCGAGATCTTCCTGCCGGTGGATCCGGAGGTGGGGCTTGTGAGCGGCAAGCCGCGGATGGAAGGGCCGCAACTGGAAGGCCATGCGCCCAAGCAGACGCAGCTCGCGTTCCTGCCGGAGCGGGACATCACGGGGGATCGGGCTTATGGCGAATGGGTGGTGAGAGCGCCGAAAGGGACGCGCTTGAGCCTCGTGGCCTGGGCGGATCGGGCAGGGACCGTCAGGACTGAAGTCACGCTCGATTGAATTGACCCCCTCGCCCGCGGAGCGGGAGAGGGTGGGGGTGAGGGCTCGTGATCGACAGCGAGCCCTGCCCCGAGCCCTCACCCCCCGCCCTCTCCCGCTTCGCGGGCGAGGGGGCCATATGCGCACCGATTGACACGGTTGCCATCCCGCTTCGCGGGAGAGGGGGCCTCAATGCTTGGGCTCGCTCTTTTCCGCCTCAGCGGCGGCCAGCACCGCCTCACGCCAGAGGCGCGCCGGAATGAAGGTCCGCAACTGCTCCATCGCACGCTCGATGAGCTCCGGATGCAGTTCATGCCCGACCTTGGGCAGCACATCCGCGGTGATGTCCGCGCCCAGCGCCATCAGTTCCCGCGCCGCGTTCAGCAGCGCCGGATACGGCAGCTCCGTGTCGTCCTTGCCATGCAGCAGGTGGATCGACACATCCTTGGGCGCGTGCTGCGGCCAGTAGGCATACGCGCCGCCAAACGCCAGCACGCGTCCCGCCAGCTGCTCTTCCTGCTGCAGCGCTTCCAGCGCCAGGATCGCGCCCTGCGAGAACCCGCCCAGCGCGACGCGCTCCCAGCTCATCTCGAGCTTCTCCGCCCAGCGGCGCACCAGCGCGATCAACTCCGGCACCGCCGCGGTCAGCCGCGCGGCCTTCGCCGCATCGTCGCCCTGTTCGGAGTACCACTGGAATCCCGCCCCGCCGCCCGGGATCGCATCGAAGGGCTCGAAGCCCTCGGGCAGCACCAGCGCGGCGCGCGGGTACTGGCGATGCAGGGCCTCGGCGAGCGGGCGCATCTGCTCGATGTCGGCGCCGGCACCGTGCAGCAGCACGAACAACAGGTCGGGCGCTCCGTCCTTGGGGAGCAGCACATGGGCTTGGGTCATGGGGCGCGATTGTCCGTCAGGCCCCGTCGATGCGCTCCAGCGCGGCCCGGATGTCCTCAGCGCTCGTGGGCCTGACCAGCCGCTCCACCTCCACGCCGTCCTTCATGAAGATCAGCGTCGGCCACAGCTTGACCTTGAACGAGCGCCCCAGCGGCTGCCCCTTGCCGTCCTCGACCTTGATGTGCTGCACCCGCTCATGCCGGCCCTCGAAGGCCTGCACCAGCAGCGGCTGCGCGGACTCGCAGATCGGGCACCACGAGGCGCCGAACTCCACCAGCAGCGGATGTTCCCGCGACAGGACATCCACCGCATCCCGGATCGGCTCGGTCAACGCGTAATGGGCATTCATCGGCATGTCGACACTCCTTCATCGGCTCAGGCCGTCGCGCGGCGCAAGCTCATCTCGAACACCACGCCTCCCGGCACGTTGAATGCCCGGATGCTGCCATCCATCTTGGCGAGGTAGGTCCGGGCCACGAAGAGCCCCTGCCCGCGTCGCTCTCCGCTGGCCTGCGGCGCGGTGTCGGACACGCCGTACTCGAAGATCGGCTCCAGCATCGCCGCGTCGATCGGCGGCCCCTGGTTGTGGATGCGCAGCAGCACCACGCCAGGCTCGCCCGCCTCCAGCGTGAGGGCAATGGGCGTGCCCTCGGGCCGGTAGCGATCGGCGTTGCGCAGCACATGCGTCACCGCGTCCTCCAGCGCGTAGGCCTCGGCGCGCACCGGCAGCGGCTCGGGCAGCGCGCTGGCGAAGCTCACGTCCTCGATGCCGGCGTAATGCGCGTTGGCCGCGATCTCACGGCAGAACGCCGCCAGGTCCAGCGCCTGTGGATTCAGATCGGCCGCGGCCAGCGCCTCGCTCGGAGGCGCGCTGCCGTACAGCACCTTCACCGCCTGCTGCATGCGCTGCACGTAGCGGTGGCTGGCGTCCTCGGGCGCGCCGTGCAGGACCATCAGCGACTGCAGCGGCGACATGATCTCGTGCCCCACCGCATGCCACATCTCGCGCTCGCGCTCGGCGCGCAACTGCTCGCGGCGCAAGCCGTCCTTCACGCGGCTGAGGGCGTCGGCCAGGCTGCCGGCCAGGATGCCGAGCTCATCCCGGCCGCGCAGGTCGGCCACGTCCAGCTCGCCGATGCGCTGGTCGGCGCGCGCGTCCTGCATGTTGTACGAGACCGCCGCGGCGCGTTTGGTCAGCACCGCGATGCCACGGATCAAGCCCAGCTCCACCATCAGCCAGGCGAGCGCCACCGCCGCGAGCATCGCCGCCGCCAGCCATGCCAAGGGCCGCGCCTCCAGTGCGAGCTGGCGATCCAGGCTGCGCAGGTCGCCGCGCAGGTCCAGTCGATATCGACCGCTGGCGGTCTGGACCTCGTCCGAGGCCGTCAACCAACGCACGTCCGCCGCGTCCCGGTCGGCACCGACACCCAGGATGTCGCCCTGCACCGGCAGGCGCCGCATCACATGGATCAGCCAGGGCAGCGCGCGCTCGGACAGTTCGGGCCCGCGCCGCTCCGCCAGCGTCTGCGCCTGCAGGCCCAGGCGCTCGATGCGCAGCGTCTCGCCCGGCTGCAGCGCCGCGCCGATGCGGTCCAGCGACTGCGCCAGCGATGCACCCGGCCGGCCGCTGTCGAACAGCGTCGTCGGCATTTCAGCCTGGCCTTCCGCTGCCTCGGCGGGCCCGAGCACCTCTATCCGCACGCGCGCCTGGTCGAGGTCCAGCGGCGGCCACACCGGTCGCGCGCGCCGGCCGTCGGCATCGAAGAGCGCCTCCTGGAAGGCCTCCACCGGCAGGCGGATCGAATAGAAAGTGCGGCGCGGGCAGCCCGGCCCGCTGCGGCCCTCGCTGCAGGGACCCTCGCGCCAGAGCCAGCCGCGGAACTCGCGCACCGGGCGGGACTTGCCGGGCAGTTGCGGCCCGCTGCCGAGGAAACCGGTCAGGCGGCCGCGCTGCGTGCCGTCGGACGCCGCGGCGCCCTCGAACGGCGCGATCCAGGTCTGCGTCTGACCGCGCAACTTCAAGGTCACGCGCGCCCGATGCACGCCCGACAGATCCAGCGCCCCGTGCTCGCGTCCCACGAGCGGTCCGCTTTCCAGGCTGCCCACCAGGTACAGGAATCCGCCCGCGTAGGCATTGGCGCCGACCGCGACGCACAGGCTCGCGCCATCGGGCCAGCGCAGGCCGCAGCCGGCCATCTCGACCGCGCGCTGGGCCTTGCCCTGGTCATCGAAGTCGATGGCCGAGAACGGCAGCAGCACCGGCGCCTGGCCGTCGCGGTCCCCGGCGTTCATCGTCGGATTCAGCAGCGCGAGTTGCCCATTGGGGTGGCGCAGCGTCAGCACGATCTCGGCCAGCGATTGGCGGAAGCCCTGCGCGTAGCGCTGGTAGGCGCGCTGTTTCTGGTCGATCAGCACGGTGAGCACCAGGCCCACGGTGGCCAGCGCCAGCAGCAGGAAGGCCAGGTGCACGACCGCGCGCCGGCGGAAGGCCGCCAGGCCCAGCCGCGGCACCGCCAGCGCGGGCAGCTCGACCGGACCGAGCTTCATCCGGCGCTCCTCACGGCCCGCAGCCTCATCGCGGGCCGGACCAGCGGAAGCCGCGCATGGGCACGTTCTCGATCGCGTCGAAGGCGGGATCGACCTCCTTGAGCGCCTCGCGCAGCGTGGAGACATGCTTGCGCACGTTGTCGCGCGTGCGGCCGCTCTTGACGACGTCGTAGAGCTCCTCGTAGGACACGACCTGCGGCGCGCGTTGGTAGAGCGAGGCCAGGATGCGCTGCGCGGTCAGGGGCAGGTTGATGCGCTGACCCTTCCACAGCGGGCTGCGCTGCCACAGCGGATCGAGCTGCAGCGCGTCGGGCGCGGCCGGGGCGGGCTCGACCGGTTCGCGCGAGCGCGCGGCGCGCAGGATGTCGAGGAAGGTGTCGATGAACTCCGACTCGTCGAAGCTGGTCTTCTGCAGGTAGTCCCAGGCGTCCAGCGCCTTCATGATCCCGCGGTAGATCGCCGCGGGCATCGCCGACACGACCAGCACCGGCGTGCCCGCGTTCAGCTTGTTGATCTCGTTGATCAGCGCGATGCCGGCGTTGCGCTCGCGGCCGAGCTCGATGTCGAGCACCACCATCTCGTAGCGCTCGCGGGCCAGCGCGGCCTCGGCGGCGTCGCGGTCGAACCATTGGTCGACCTGCAGCTCGGGCCGCGCGGCGCGGATCCAGCCGGCCAGTTGCTCGCTGGTGGGGCGGTCGTCCTCGATGACGGCGACCTTGTTCCTGGGGGTGACCATGGCGCCGGATTATCGACAGCCCGGCCCACCCCGGCGCGCCCCGCGTGTGAGGGTTTCTTCCGCACCGTGAAGGGACCCGCCGGCGGCCGCATTGAGGCTTCCGGCCCGACTGCGGACCATGAGCGACATCCCAACACCCGAACGACGGGAACCCTGGAGGACCTCATGAACGACCGCCTGCAATCGATCCGCAACGCCGCCGCGCGGCTCAAGGCTCGGCTGCCCGGTTTCCCGCGCCGTGGCGACGGCATGTCCGGCGCCCCGTCTGGCGCCGACCTGGGCAATGAGCGCGACGGCGACTTCGGCCGTCGTGCCGGTGCCGGCCTCCTCCGCGCCCTGCCCTGGCTGGCCGGTCTGAGCGCCGTGGCCGGCGCGGTCGCCCTGCTGGTCGCCCATCCCCCGGTGCACGAGGTGCCGCGTGGCGCCGTCAGCCTGCGCACCAACCTGCTGACCGGCGGCATCACCGAGGCCCGTTCGGGCTCGATGCTGGCGCTGCCCGGCCTGCACGACGTGCGGGACCTGCCGCTGCGCGACCGCAGCTATCACCCCAAGCGTTTCGCCCGTGCCGACGGCGAGGCCCCGCTGCAGTCGCTCGAGGGCCTGTCGCTGGGACTGGACCTGACCGTGCGCTGGACCGTCGATCCGGCCCGCCTGGCGCAACTGGCCGCCTCGCTGCCCGACGACATCGAGGGCGACGTGATCGCGCCGGCGCTGCAGGGCATCGTCTATCGCCAGATCGCCACGCACACGGTGCGCGAGATCTTCTCGACGCAACGCGGGCCGATCCAGGCGGCGCTGGAGTCGGAGCTGCGCCGCAAGCTGGCCGCCGACGGCATCGTGCTGCGCGGCCTGGAGATCGGCAACGTGGACCTGCCCCAGGAATACCGCGAGGGCCTGGAGAACCTGCTCGCCGAGGGCCTGGCCAGCGAGAAGATGCGCTACACGCTGGAGCTCAAGGAGAAGCAGGTCAAGCAGACCGAGCTGGAGGCGGCCGCGGAGAAGGTGCGCCGGGAAACGGCCGCCGAGGCGGCCGCCCGCGAGCAGGTCATCGCCGCCAAGGGCCAGGAAGAGGCGATGAAGCATGTGCTGCCGTTCAAGCAGCGCCAGGTGGAGCAGCGCCAGCTGGAGGCCGAGGCGGAACGCGTGTCGCGCATCAAGCTGGCCGAGGGCAGCGCGCAGGCGCGCGGCATCGAGGCCGACGGCGAGGCCAAGGCCCGCGAGAAGCTCGCCGACGCCGAGGCCTATCGCCAGACCCGCATCGGCAAGGTCGCCGTGGACCAGATGGCCGCCGAGGGCGCGTTGCTGAGCCGCCATCCGCTGCTGATCCAGAAGGCCATGGCCGACAAGCTCTCCGACAAGGTGCAGGTGATCATCGCGCCGCCCCCGTCGGACGGCGGCTTCATCGGCAAGACGCTGCTCGGCACGAAGCAGGAGCCGGCGCAGGAGCAGGGCGCGCAATGAAGACCGCCAGGAACACCGACCAGGACATCACCGTGGACATCCCCAGGGAGATCGCCATGAGCCGCATGAAACTCGTGATGGCCGCCGCCATCGCCGCTGTCGCCGTCCAGTTGCTGTGCGTCCATTCCGCCAACGCCGCCAGTGCCGCGGTCGACGACGCCGCGCCCAAGCCGCCGATCAAGGCCGGCGCGAAGGGCGTCTCGCCGGACGACGCCGCGCCGCGCACCGCGCTGGTCGTGCAGGACAACGTCGCGATGCGCGCCGCGTCGAAGGATTCTTCGCCGGCCCAGGCGCAGCTCTGGCGCGGCGAGGCGCTGGAGATCCGCGGCGAGCGCCCGGATCACTTCCAGGTCTACGACTACCGTCGCGAGCGCGGGGGGTTCGTGCGCAAGAGTGCGCTGTTGCCGCTCAGCGGCGCGGCCGCCCAGCCGGAATCGCTGCTGGCCGCCTTGCGGGTGGTGCGCCAGCAGCCGGGCATGGAATCGCTGGGCGTGGGCCTGGCCGCGGCCTACGTGCAGGCTGCGAGCGTGGCGCAGATCAACGGCGTCGAGGGCGCCGAGGCGCTCGATGCGATGGGCACGCTGGCCGAGCGTCTCGCGGAGCGCGCCTCGCGCGTGACGCCGCGTCCGGACGGCGCGACGACGGGAGCCAGCGCCGCGGAAACGCAGGTCGCCGCGCAACTGGACGTCGCCGCGCGATACGGGCTGCGCTTTCGCACGCTGGAGCGCGAGGCCGGCGCGGTGCAGCTCTGCTACGACGGCGAGGCCTTCCGCCGCGTGCTGGCGATGCCGGTGGCGTCGGCCGAGCAGAAGGCGCGCGCGGCGCTGGCGCTGACGCGCGTCGACTGTCTGGACCCGGTGGCGACGCCGCCGCAGCGCGAGCAGATGGATCAATGGCGCGCGGATGTCCTGGACAAGGTCGACCTGCGCGATCCGCTGCTGACGACGTACTGGCGCAACCGCGTGCTGATGCGCCAGACCGGCGTGTGGAGCAGCCTGGCCTTCATCCGCGCGCGGCGCGCTTCGGCCGGCACGGTGGCGGCAGCACCGGGCCAGCTGCAGGTGGACGCGGCGGGAGCGGCCTCGCGCCGCGCGCTGGAAGCCTTCGCGCGCGTGGTGCCGACGGAGCTGTCGGACGACGATCAGCCGGCCTACAACGACGCCGCGATGCGCGGCAACGCGACGCGCTGGCTGGCGATGCCGTCGGGCCCGTCGGATCAGACGCTGGCGGGATTCAAGCTGACGGTCGCCGCGGGCCAGCCGGGCGAGACCTGCGTGATGCTGGCGCTCAATGGCGCGCGTGAGGGCAGCGCGGCGCAACTGCGCCATTGCGCGTGGGGGCTGGTGATGCCGGCGTCGGCGCGGATCAACCGCGAGGGCAACGCGATCACGATCGCCTCGGTGCCGGCGGACGGCTGGCGCGAGCTGTGGGTGCTGCGTCGCACGGCGCAGGGCTGGCGCGTGGCGGTGCTGCCGCCGGTGGCGGCGCAGCCGGGCCTGGGTTACGCGGAATTCGCCGGCTGGGTGCCCGGCGGCAAGGAGCTGCTGGTGGCGCGCGAGTCGCGTGCCGAGGGCCGCTACAAGCGCAGCTACGAGCTGGTGGACCTGGACACGCTGGAGACGAAACGCCAGGCCGGCGATGTGACGATGCTCGGCGCCTTCCAGCGGTGGCAGGCGGTGGATTGGAAGGGGGCCAGCCTCAGCGCTCGGTGAGACCGATACCGTGGATATCGGGACGGTGATCGGGTGAGAGACGCCTCTCAGAGGGGGACGATCTGCTCGATCTCCCTCCAAGGATGGCCCTCCTCATCTCCCCCGTCGCTCACAAGATTGAGTCATGGCAGAACGGACCTGATTTTCGAGAATGCACACATCGCATCGACATGAGGTCGGTGGCAGAAAGGCAAAGGCGATGTTGCAGCGAATCGAGTTCAGCGAAGACGTCCAGGCCCAGGCGCCGACTGCGCGCATGGAGGAGCACGGACGGCCCATGTGAAGTGAGGGCTGAGCAATGACAGCATTGGGGAATATCGGGCGGGCATCGCCGGGCCTGGCATCACCGGGGATGGCGGGGGCCACTGATTCGCTCAGCCTGCGGTGAGCTTCACCAGCACCTGCCGCAGGCGCTGCGCGTCGATGGGCTTGGTGAGGAACTCGTTCATGCCGGCATCCAGCGCCTCGTCGCGCTCCTGGACCAGCGCCGCGGCCGTCAGCGCGACGATCGGCAGCTGGCCCTGGTCATACCGCTGACGCAGCTGACGCGTCGCCTCATGGCCGCTCATCACCGGCATCTGCACATCCATCAGCACCGCGTCGAAGGGCTTGCCCATGCTGGCCGCGGCCGTCACCGCCTCCACCGCCTGGCTGCCGTCGCTCGCCTGCGAGACCTCCGCGCCCCACTGCTCGAGCATCGCCACCGCGATCATCATGTTCACCGGGTTGTCCTCGACCATCAGGATCCGACGCCCCGCCAGCTCCGCGTCATCGGCCGGCGCGCGGCGTTGCGCGCTCACCGGCGCGGGCGCCGCCGGCAACGGCAGCTCGGCCCAGAACGTCGCCCCCGCCCCGGGCTCGCTCTCGACCCCGACCTGCCCGCCCATCAGCGTGGCCAACTCGCGGCAGATCGACAAGCCCAGCCCCGTGCCGCCGTAACGCCGCGTCGTCGACTCGTCCGCCTGGGTGAAGGGCTCGAACAGGCGCCCCTGCATCGCTACAGGGATGCCGGGTCCGGTGTCGCTCACCTCGATGCGCAGCCGGCGTTCGTCCTGACGCCGGACCCGCACCGACACGCTGCCCTGCTCGGTGAACTTCAGCGCGTTGCTCAGGAAGTTGCTCAGGATCTGCCGCGTGCGCACCGGATCGCCGATCACCCACGCGGGCACCGCGTCCTCCACGTCGATGCCGAAGCCCAGCCCGCGCGCCTGCGCCAGCGTCAGGTAGCCCATGCGCATCGTGGCGAGCATGTCTCGCAGCGCGAAGGGCACGGTCTCCAGCGTCAGCCGGCCGGCCTCGATCTTGGACAGGTCCAGGATGTCCGACATCAGGCCCGACAGGCTCTCCGCGCTGTCCACCATCTGGTCCAGGTAGTGGCTGCGGGTGTCGCCGTCCAGGTCGGGCTGCTGCAGCAGCCGCGCCAGGCCCACCAGGCCGTTGAGCGGGGTGCGGATCTCGTGGCTGATGTTGGCCAGGAACGCGCTCTTGGCCCGGTTGGCCGCCTGGGCTTCGTCCTTGGCCTGCGCGAGCGCCGCCTCGACGCGGCGACGCTCCGTCACGTCCTCCATGATCCAGATCGTGCCGCCACGGCTCGGATGCGTCGGATCGACCGCGCGCGCCAGGATCCGGCACAGGAAGCGGCTGCCGTCACGACGGCGCATCAGGCGCTCGACCTCCACCTGCTCGCCCGCGGCCAGGCGCGGGCCCAGCTCCTGCCCGACCGCCTCGTAGTCCTCAGCCCCGGGCCACACCACGCCGCCCGGCTGACCGATCAGCCCGCCCGCGGGCCAGCCGAACATCTCCTCGACCAGCCGGTTGGCCTGCACGAAGCGCTGGTCGCGCGTCAGCGCGATGCCGATGGACGCGTTCTCCAGGATCGCCGCGTGCACGAGCCGCGTGCGCTCGGTGTCGGTCACGTCGCGCGAGTTGACGACCAGGTAGGACACCCCGTCCAGCACGAAGGGCGCCGCGGACAGCAGCATCGGAATGGGCTGGCCGCGACGGTTCACGAAGGTCGCCGGCATGTCGGCCACGCGGCCGTGCTGACGCAGCGCCTCGATCAGGCGCTCGCGATCGCCGAAGTCCTGCCAGATGCCGACCTCCTCGGAACTGCGGCCCAGGACCTCTTCGGCGGTGTAGCCGCTCATCGTCTCGAAGGTCTTGTTGACCATCACGTAGCGCCCGCTGACGGTCTCGGTCAGCGTGACCACGTCGGGGCTGGTCGCGAACAGGTGCGACAGCAGCGCCTCGGAGCGCCGCAGCGCGTCCTGCGCGCGCGAGGTCTCCGTCTGGTCGATGAAGAAGGACAGCGTCGCCGGCCCGGTGGCCGCGTCCACGCGCACGCTGGTGGCCTGCACCAGCCGGCGTCGGCGCGACAGCGTGCGCAGCCGGAATTCCGTCATCGGCAGCATCGCGCCCACGGGCATCGCCTCGATCTGGGCGGCGCGCTGGCGGGCGCGCTCCTCGTCACCGGGCTCGTAATGCGAGAACAGGTCCTGGCCGATCATCGACGAGCGCTGCGTGTAGCCGAACATCGCCATCGCGGCCGGGTTGGCGTCCATCACCCGGCCCCAGCGGTGCAGCACCAGCGGCGAGGGCGAGCGCCGGAACAGCTCGCGATAGCGCGTCTCGGTGGCCACCATGGCCTGCTCGGTCTGGACCTCGTCGGTCACGTCACGGCCCACGCCCCAGTAGCCGCGGAAATTGCCCTTGGCGTCGAAGCGCGGCTCGCCGCTGATGGACACGTAGCGCAGCGTGCCGTCCTCGGACGTGCGGCGCATCACCAGCCCGCGGAACGGACGGTGTGATTCGAGGTCGGCGCGATGGGCGTCGAGCTCCTCGTCCGACAGCCCCAGGTGCTCGATCTCCCACGGCGCGCGGCCCAGCCGCTCGGCCATCGACAGGCCGGACGCCCCCGGGTTGTGCTCGGCCAGATGGGTGAAGCGGAACTGGCGGTCCATCTCCCAATACCAGTCCGCGGCCATGTTGAGCAGGTGGCGGAAGCGCGAGTGGCGCTCGTTGACCTCCTGCATCGCGCGGCGGATCAGCTTGGCGGTGCCCAGTCCGACCACCAGGCCGGCCGTGAGCAGCAGCAGCTGCGTGAGCAGGCGCGCGGTCAGCCCCACCGGCGCGGTGTTGACGTGCAGCCAGCCGCTGAGCTCGGCGGAAGCGAGTCCACCCAGCACCGCCAGGCCCAGTCCGAACAGCGACAGCCCGGCGCCCAGCCCGATCAGGCCGGTGCCCAGCGCGACCATCAGGCCCATGATGCCCAGGCTCGCGGCGTTCAATCCGAGCTGGCGCGACACCGCCAGCGACAGCGCCGTGGCCATGGCCAGCCCCATCAGCGCGAGCGTGGCCGAGGGGCCGCGATGCGCCGGCAGCTTCCAGAGCATCAGCAGCCCGGTGACGGTGGTGACGAGCGCCAGCACCGGCGGCACCAGGCCGCCCAGCGGCTCGGCCGAGCCGGCGCTGGCCAGCAGCAGCAGGCCGGCCAATCCGGACAGGAGCACGCACGCGGCCATGAACAGCCGCGCGGCGCGCCATTGCAGCTTCGCGGGCAGGCTGTCGCCGCGCGACAGCTCCTGCCCCACCAGACTGCTCAGATCGTCCTGGGAATCCTTGCTCACTCGACCCCGCCCAACTCGTTATGCCTGAGGACCTTGCGCGTCGCTCTTGCGGCGACCGGTCCGGGCAGCGCGTGTGCCTGAATGGCGCACGACAGCCTCGGAATGCAACGTCCGGTAACGGAGTCTCGGCCAGCGGGGGCCGATCTGGAGAGTCGAGGAATCCCGAAACGCGCCCGGTTCGGTGCGCGCCCGGGGTTTCCGCGAATTAGTTGGCGGGCGTCAGGGGGCGCCGCTCAGACGCCAGCCGCCGGGCGCAGCGCCTCGCGTGTCGCCAGCGCCACACGGCGGGCGGCGGCGGCGAAGTCCTCGCCGGAGGACGCGTACAGCACGGCGCGGGAGGAATTCACGATCACGGTACCGGCGCCCTGGCGCCAGCCCGCAGCCACGGTCGCGGCGGCATCGCCGCCCTGGGCGCCCACGCCCGGGATCAGCAGCGGCAGCGTCGGGGCCAGCGCGCGCACGCGCTCGATCTCCTGCGGATAGGTCGCCCCGACCACCAGGCCCAGCTGGCCGTTGACGTTCCAGTCGCCCTGGGCCAGCGCGGCCAGGTGCTCGAACAGCCGCGGCTGACCGGGCACATCCGCCAGGCGCTGCATCTGCCAGTCGTCGCCGCCCGGATTGGACGTGCGGCACAGCAGGAAGGCGCCCTTGTCGGGGTAGCGCAGGTAGGGCTCGACGCTGTCGCGGCCCATGAACGGGGACAGGGTGACGGCATCAGCCTGATAGCGCTCGAAGGCCTCGCGGGCGTACTGCTCGGCGGTGGCGCCGATGTCGCCGCGCTTGGCGTCCAGGATCACCGGGACATGCGGCGCGTTGCGCTTGATGTGGGCCATCAGCTGCTCGAGCTGATCCTCGGCGCGGTGGGCGGCGAAGTAGGCGATCTGCGGCTTGAAGGCGCTGACGACGTCCTTGGTGGCGTCGACGATGGCGGCGCAGAAGTCGTAGATCCGGCCGGCGTCGCCCTTCCAGTGGGTCGGGAACTTCGCGGGATCGGGGTCCAGCCCGACGCACAGCAGGGAGTCGTTCAGGCGCTCGGCGGCTTGCAGCTTCGACAGGAATTTCATGGGCGGTATTCTCCCGCTTTTGCCGGCGACGCCGGCAGCGGGGGGCGCTCGGACGCCCAGGGAGTCACGGATGGATGTGTTGACGACGGCGCGGCTGCGGCTGCGGTGGTTCCGGCAATCGGACGCGGCTTTCGTGCGCGGGCTGCTCAACGAGCCGGCCTGGATCGAGAACATCTACGACGCGCAGGTGCGCACCGACGAGCAGGCGGCGGTCTGGATCCGAGAGCGGCTCGAGGCGCGTTACTGGCTGCTGGGCTACGGCTTCTGGGCCGTGGAGCGGCTCGAGGACGGCGAGCTGCTGGGCCTGGCCGGCGTGATCCAGCGCGAGGGACTGCCGCATCCCGACATCGGTTACGGCTTCCCGGCGCGTTTCTGGGGCCATGGCTACGCGCGCGAGGCGGCGGCCGGCACTTTCGACTACTGCCGCCAGGTGCTGGGCATGCGCCATGTGATGGGCACGACGGCGCCGGAGAACCATTCCTCCGGCCGGGTGCTGCTGGCGATCGGCATGACCGACGAGGGCGACCAGCAGACCGAGGCCCATGAGGGGCTGTCGCGCGTCTACACCTGGCACGACCCGGTCGAGCGCGGCGACGCCGAGGAGATCGCCGCGCTGCGCTTCAGATGGCATGCCGCGCTGCGCGGACCCGCGCGCGCGGCGCTGACCGCCTGCGTGACGCCCGAGACACTGGACCGGGTGATGGCCGCGCGCACCGATCTCTCGCCGCAGGCGCTGGACCACCTGGCGCAGCGCTGGGCGCCGCTGGCCGACGATCCCACGCTGCGGGCGGTGCGCACGCCCGCGGGATGGCGGCTGGAGGTGCCCGCTGATCGCTGATCGCTGATCGCTGATCGCTGATTGCTGATTGCCAAGCGCTGATCGCCGCCAATCTGGACGCGCGCGCATGGGCGCGTTCCTTTAAGCGTGGCTGAAGTCGACCGGGGGCGGGCTCGCCTATGCTCGCGGCCATGGACATCTCAGCTCAGAGCGCCGCGCGCATCCTGTTGATCGAGGACGACGAGCGCCTGGCGCAGCTGGTCGCCGACGCGCTGCGCAAGGCCAACTACGCGGTGACGGTCTGCGGCGACGGACTGGCCGGCGAGGCGCTGATGCGCCAGGAGCCTTTCGATCTCGTGCTGCTGGACGGCCATCTGCCGGGCAAGGACGGCTTTGACGTGCTGCGCGACACGCGTCGCGATTTCGCGGGCCGCATCGTGATGCTGACCGCGCGCGACGACGACATCGACCAGGTGCTCGGCCTGGAAGGCGGCGCGGACGACTACATCGCCAAGCCGGTGGCGCCGCGCGTGCTGCTGGCGCGGCTCAAGGCGCTGCTGCGGCGTGACGCGCTGCCCGCGGCGCAGCCGATCGGCGAGGCGCTGCACTTCGGTCCGCTCACGCTGCTGCCGCAATCGCGCGAGCTGCGCCTGAACGGCGAGCCCGTCGCGTTGACGACGGCCGAGTACGAGCTGCTGAACTTCCTGGCTCAGCGCGCGGGGCAGGTCGTCAGCCGCGACGACATCATGCAGGGCCTGCGCGGGCTGGAGTTCGACGGACTGGATCGCGCCATCGACGCGCGGATCTCGCGCCTGCGCAAGAAGATCGGCGACGACGCGCAGGCGCCGGTGCGGATCAAGACGGTGCGCGGCCAGGGCTACCTGTTCGCGATCGACTGATGGCCGCGATGACCTTGCGCGCCTCGCTGCTGCGCATGGCGCTGGGGCTGGGGCTGGCGGTGCTGGCGCTGATCCTGCTCGTCGAGGGCCTGGTGCTGATCGGCGCGTCGGAGGTCACCAACGACTATGTGCGCAACTTCATGCGCGGCACGGTGGACCTGCTGGTGCGCGACCTCGCACCACTCGATCCGCCGGCGCGACGTGAGCGGGTGCGGGAGCTCGACGCGCAGTTCGACTACCCGGTGCGGCTGATCCGCACAGACCTGGCCCATCTCAGCGCCGACCAGCGCCGCCGCGTCGAGCGCGGCGAGGTGCTGGTCACGGGCTTCAATCGCCGCATCTACGCGGCGCTGCCCGGCGAGCCCGATCAGCTGCTGCTGCTCGGGCCGCTGGACTCCAAGCGCGCGGGCGAGTTGCCCAAGGAGCTCGCGGCGCAGCTGGGCGTGGCGGTCGTGATCGCGCTGGCGGTCGCGGTGATCGCGTGGTGGCAGCTCAGACCGCTGTGGCGCGATCTGCGCGGCTTGCAGCGCGCGGCGGAACGCCTCAGCGCGGGGCGGCTGGACACCGAGCTGCCGCCGCTCAAGAGCCGGCTCTTCGCGCCGGTGGCCGCGGCCACGCGCGCGATGCTGGAGCGGCTCGCCGCGGCGATGGCCACGCAACGCGAGCTCACCGGGGCGGTCTCGCATGAGTTGCGCACACCGCTGGCGCGCTTGCGCTTTGCGATCGACGCGCTGGTCGACGAGGAGGACCGCGACGCGCGCGAGCAGGCCGTGATGGCGTGCGAGCGCGACATCGCCGAGCTCGACGAGCTGATCGACGCGAGCCTGACGCTCGCGCGCCTGGACATGGGCGCGCTGCAGCCGCACCTGGCGCAGGGCGACCTGGGCGAGATGCTGGCCCGTGAGGCCGCGTCGCTCGCGCCGCTACTGGACGGCAAGGCGCTGGACACGGACCTGCGCCTGCCCGGTGCCTTGCCCTTTGACGAGCGGCTGCTGCCCTACGCGGTGCGCAACGGGCTGCGCAACGCGGCGCGCTACGCGAAGGGCCGCATCCTGCTGACCGCGTGGGTCGAGGCGGGGCAGTTGTGGCTCGCGATCGACGATGACGGCGAGGGCGTGCCGCCGCCGCTGCGCGAGGCCGCGTTCGAGCCCTTCAAGCGGCTCGAGCGCAAGGGTCGCGGCACGCGCGGATTCGGCCTGGGCCTGGCGATCGTGCGTCACGTCGCGCACGCGCATGGCGGCCATGCGCGATTGGGCGAGGCGCCGCGGCTGGGCGGTGCGCGGCTGTTGCTGTATTGGCCTGCGTCAAGCGCGGGCGCTGCGTGAAGCTTCGTCAAGCGGGTTGCTGACGGCTGTCAAAGACCGTCACAGAAGCGCTCAACTCGGTCCACAGACAGGGCGGGGTCGAATTCCCAGAATGAGCTCCATGTCGAACGAGCCTGGCGGTTGTCCAAGGCGACACCCGGATCGACATCGATCAACAGCTCTGAAGGAGTTTCGAATGAACCGCAACAACAATACCGCTCGCACCTCGATCAATGGCAAGAAGGCCGGCCTGCTGGCGGCCGCCGCGATGGCGCTGACCCTGGGTGTGGGTGTGGCGCATGCCGACCCGGTGACCCCGTACTACATCGGTGGTGACGTGGGCAAGACGACGCAGCGTGTGGACGGCAACGCGCAGAAGCGCACGTCGGACAGCTACAGCATCTTCGGCGGCTACAAGTTCAACGAGAACTTCGCGGCTGAGATTTCGTACGCGGACCTGGGCAAGGTCGAGTTCGGCGGCGTGACCGCGAAGAACAAGGTGTACTCGCTGGACGGCATTGCGCGTGCGCCGCTGGGCGCCGGCTTCGGCGTGTACGGCAAGGTGGGTCTGGCGTATGCCGAGCGTGACTTCAGCAACGGCCTGGGCGACAAGGACAAGACGGGTCTGAAGCTGGGCGTGGGCGCGGACTACGCGCTGACGAAGAACGTCACGCTGCGTGCCGAGGCCACGCGCTACAACAACATGCCGCAAGCCAACGGCTTCGACAAGAAGGACGATCGACTGAGCCTGGGCGTGGCCTACCAGTTCTGATCGACCTCACGGTTGACCGGTGCCGATTCCCCCCGGCACCGGCGCCTTCCGGGACTGCTCCTGAGCGACACCCGATACCCCCCAAGACCGGAAGGTGCGAGGGCAGTGCAGCGATGCACTGCCCTTTTTTCGTTGGTAGCGCGACGCGGTGTTGTCCTTCGGGTTCGCTCGAAGCGACATGAGGTGATCGCCATGGTCCTGCGCGGCCGCGGCATGAATCGCTGGCTCGACCAGCGTCAGAACCGTCAGAACGACAAAGGCCCGGCAAAGCCGGGCCTTTGAGCGTCATCGACCGAGGGTCGACGGCGATGCTCAGATCTTCTTCGCCAGCGCTTCGGCCTTGCCCGTGTAGTTCCCCGGCGTCATCGCCAGCAGGCGTTGCTTCTCGGACTCGGGCAGCTCCAGGCCCTGGATGAACTGCTGGATCGACTCGCGCGTGATCGTCTTGCCGCGCGTCAGTTCCTTCAGCCGCTCGTACGGGTTGGGCAGCGCGTAGCGACGCATCACCGTCTGGATCGGCTCCGCCAGCACTTCCCACGACGCGTCCAGATCGGCGTCCAGCGCCGCCTGGTTCAGCTCCAGCTTGTCCAGGCCCTTGCTCAGCGAGTCATACCCCAGCAGCGCATACCCCATCGCCACGCCCATGTTGCGCAGCACCGTCGAGTCCGTCAGGTCCCGCTGCCACCGCGAGATCGGCAGCTTCTGGCTCAGGTGCGTCAGCACCGCGTTGGCCAGGCCGAAGTTGCCCTCGGCATTCTCGAAATCGATCGGGTTCACCTTGTGCGGCATCGTCGACGAACCGATCTCGCCTGCCTTGGTCTTCTGCTTGAAGTAGCCCAGCGACACATACCCCCACACGTCCCGCGACCAGTCCACCAGGATGGTGTTGGCGCGCGTCACGGCATCGAACAGCTCGGCCATGTAGTCATGCGGCTCGATCTGGATCGTGTACGGGTTGAACGTCAGCCCCAGCTGCTGCTCGATCACCGACTGGCTGAACGCCTCCCAGTCCTTGTCCGGATAAGCCGACAGGTGCGCGTTGTAGTTGCCCACCGCGCCATTCATCTTGGCCAGCAGCTTCACCTCGGCGATCACCACGCGCGCGCGGCGCAGGCGCGCCACCACGTTCGCAATCTCCTTGCCCACCGTCGTGGGGCTCGCCGTCTGACCGTGCGTGCGGCTCAGCATCGGGTTGGCCGCCATCGCCTGCGCCATCTCGGTCAGCTTGCCGATCACACGGTCCAGCGCCGGCAGGATCACCTGATCGCGCGCGGCCTTCAGCATCAGGCCGTGGCTCGTGTTGTTGATGTCCTCGCTCGTGCACGCGAAGTGCACGAACTCGCCCGCGCCCTCCAGCTCCGCCTTGCCGGCGAACTGCTGCTTGATCCAGTACTCGACCGCCTTGACGTCGTGGTTGGTCGTCTTCTCGATGTCCTTGATCGCCTGCGCGTCGGACTCGGAGAAGTTCGTCACCAGCGCCCGCAGGAACTCGCGCGCTCCCGCCGACAGCGGCTTCAGCTCGTCCAGGCCGGCATCGGACAGCGCGATGAACCACTCGATCTCGACCTGCACGCGACGGTGCATCAGGCCGAACTCCGACAGCAGCGGGCGCAGCGCGGCCATGCGCGACGCATAGCGGCCATCCAGGGGCGACAGGGCGGTGAGGGCGGAGAGATTCATGGCGCGCTGCGGCCGGAACCGGCCGCTCTGGGGGTGGGACAAACCCGCGGATTCTACAGAGCGGGTCACAATGGCGCCCGCTCCGGCAAAGGGCCGGGCGAGGGAAGGCATGCAAAAGAGAAGTCAACGCAAGGGCACAGTCTGGGTGACCGCCCTCACCGCCACGGCGTCCGCCGTCACGATCTCGTTGCTGGGCGGATGCAAGCCCGCTGGCGACGCGCCCAAGCCGCTGGCGCCGCTGGAGGCCGCCTCGGCCAGCCCCACGGTCAGCGCCGCGCTCGCCAAGCAGAGCGACGAGCTGCTCGCCCGCTACCGTCAGATGATCGTGCTGATGGACGGCGAGTCCTCCCTCAAGCCCGCCGAGCGCGAAGCCGTCCACGCCGTGGGCCTGATGCTCTTCCACGACCTGCAGGACAGCACCCACGCGCTCGCCGACACCGCCGGCAAGAGCGGCGATCCCGCCGGCCTCGCCGCGTTGTCGGCGCTGCTGGACCGCATCGAGCAGGAACCCTCGTGGTTCGACGCCGACCGGCTCGCGTTCAAGGAATTCCTGACGCAGCTCGCGCAGCAGTTCTCCACCTCGCAGAGCCTGGCTGGATTGAAGCTCGCCAAGCGGGCCGGCGAGGACCTCACCGTCCTGGCCGACATCGAGGGCACCTATGCGCAGGAACTGCGCGACACCTTCGGCCGCTTCGCCCAGCGCGGCATCGTGCCCAAGCGCGAGAAGTGGACCGACTACGTCGCCAAGCTCAAGGCGCTGTACACCCGCGAGCGCATCCTCAAGGACTACGCGACCATCCTGCCCGACCTGCAGGCGCGCCCCAGCGCCGAGGCGAACGACGACGCCGCGCCCGCCGCGCCGACCGCCAACGTGCAGGCCCCCGCCACGCGCGGCCCGTCCAAGCAGGAGCGCGAGTTCTTCGGCCGCCAGCTACCGCCCAAGACCGTGCTGCTGACCTTCGACGACGGCCCGCATCCGCGCTACACCGACGAGATCCTCGAGATCCTGAAGCGTTATCAGGCGCCTGCCGTGTTCTTCGAGCTCGGCCGCAACCTGGGCAGCGTCGACGCCAAGGGCAATGTGAAGCCCGGCCCGGGCAGCGAGGTCGCCAAGCGCGTGCTGGCCGCCGGCCATCCGATCGCGAACCACAGCTTCAGCCACGGGCTGATGTCCAAGTTCGAGCTCGACAAGGTCCGCCAGGAAGCCAGCACCACCGAGGCGCTGCTCGACGCCGCCGGCCGCGACGGCCAGGCGCTGTTCCGCTTCCCCTACGGCGCGCGCAACGACGCCGCGCTCGGCGCGATCGAGGCGCTCAAGCTGCGCTCGATGATGTGGAATGTCGACTCGCTGGACTGGTCCGATCCGATTCCGAAGTCCATCGCCGCGCGCGTGCTGGGCGAACTCGGCAGGCAGCAGCGCGGCATCGTGCTCTTCCACGACATCCACGCCCGCACCGTCGAGGCGCTGCCGCTGGTGCTCGACCAGCTCAAGGCCGAGGGCTACAAGTTCGCCGCCTGGAAGGACGGCAAGATCGTCGCCGTCGACACGCCCGCCGCGGACGCCGCGCCGCCGGAGCTGGCCGGCGCGAATCTCTACCGCGACAGCGTCGCGCTGGTGATCGGCATCGACCAGTACAAGAGCTGGCCGCGCCTGCAGCACGCGGTGCGCGACGCCAAGGCCATCCAGGAGACGCTGCAGACGCAGTTCGGCTTCCGTCCGGAGAACGTCACCACGCTGACCGACGGCGACGCCACGCGCGCCAACATCCTGCGCGCGCTCAACGCGATGGCGCGCAAGGGCGGCGACGGCAAGCTCAAGCGCGATGACCGCGTGTTCGTCTTCTTCGCCGGCCACGGCAGCACGCGCAAGCTGCCCAGCGGGCGGGACGTCGGCTACATCATCCCGGTGGACGCCGGCACCGACGACCTGCAGACCGACGCCATCGCGATGCCGCAGCTCCAGGAGCTCAGCGAGGCGCTGCCCGCCAAGCACGCGTTCTTCGTCATCGATGCCTGCTATTCGGGGCTGGGCCTGACGCGCGGCGGCGCGCCGGGCGGCAGCTCGAACTTCGTGCGCGACAACGCGCGCCGGCTCGGCCGCCAGATGATGACTGCCGGCGGCGCCGACCAGCAGGTCGCCGACGATGGCCCGGGCGGTCATTCGGTCTTCACGTGGACGCTGCTGCAGGCGCTGTCCGGCAAGGCCGACCTCAACGGCGACGGCCTGATCACCGCCACCGAGCTCGCGGCCTACGTGGCACCCGCCGTTTCCGCGATCGCGCACCAGACGCCCGCCTTCGGCAGCCTGCCCGGCAGCGAGGGCGGCGAGTTCATCTTCGAGCTCGCCTCGGCGCAGGAACAGGCGCTGAGCGGCGACAGCAACCAGCTCGACGCCAAGGCCAGCGCGCTGGCCAAGCAGGCGGACGACGCGCGCAACGCGCAACTGCAGCCGGTGGCGCAAGTCTCGGCGCCCGCGGGCACCGCGCCCGGCGCGTCCCCGGCCAGCGCGACCGCGGTGCAGGTCACGCTCAAGGGACTGGACGGCAGCGACACCGCGATCGCCACCAGCGCCGCGCCCACGGTCATGTCGCCGCGCGTGGCCGCGCAGCGCGCCAACGACCGCGGCCTGCAGCTCTACAAGGAGCGCCGCTACGACGAGGCCGAGGCCGCCTTCACCGAGGCGCTCAAGCTGCAGCCGAGGTTCGCGCTGGCCGCCAACAACCTGGGCTTCATTTACTACAAGCGCGACAAGCCGGCTGAAGCCGCGCGCTGGTATCGCAAGGCCATCGAGATGGACGGCACCCGCGCGCTGGCCCATCTGAACCTGGGCGACGCGTTGCTGCGCGCGGGCGACGACGCCGGCGCGCAGGCGGCCTACCGCGCGTTCGTCGAACTCTCGCCCAAGCACGCGCGCGCCGCGGAGCTCAAGGCCTGGATCGAGCGCCCCGACAGCGCCAAGCGGCCGGAACCCCCGCTTTGATCGGGCTTGCGCGCGATCGGCGCGGCGCTGGCGAGCGTTGGAAAGCGCCGACGGCAGGCGGGTTGTCCCTGATGTGAGGGGCGTCCCGCTTGCTGCTTAATCCGGCCTTTCCCGCTCGTGTGACGCTTGGTTACCGCTTCGTTCGATGGTCCCGCTGGCTTCCGATGGCGCCGCACCGCGCCTGATTCGTGTGCATCAGATCGACCCCCTCGCCTGGGCGCCGCTGCTCGCGGCCAGCCAGCAGGAGGGCTGGCAGATGCTGCGGCGGCTGATGGACGAATGGCGCAGCGGCGCCAACCGTTACGAGCAGCCCGGTGAATCGCTGTGGGCCTGGTTCGACGCGAATGGCCAGGCCATCGCGGTGGGCGGCCTCAACGTCGAGCCGCCTCCCGGGCGCGCCGGCACCGGCCGCATGCGCCGCTTCTACGTGCATCCGGACTGGCGCCAGCACGGTCTGGCCAAGCGCCTGGTCAACGTGGTGCTCGCCAGCGCGCAGGGGCACTTCAGCCGCCTGCATGTGAACTGCGAGAGCGCCGAGTCCGCCACCTTCTGGTCGCGCTGCGGCTTCGCGCCGGTCGCTGCCCAGCATGAGGTGCTCGAGCGGCCCGCGCGCTACACCCACGTGCGGCTGCTGCCGCAGTACCTGGCGGCCTGAGCTCAGGCCTGGGGCCAGTGGCGGGCGCAGACCTCCGCCACCACCGGCAAGGCCTCGATGCGCTGCAGCAGCGCGAAGCACTCGGGGCGATGCTGCTCGAGGTGCTTGCGCGACCCCGACCACTTCGACACGACCACCGCCATCGCGTCCAGCGCGCCGGGCTCGGCGCCGCTCAGCCACGGACCGCCCGGGAACATGTCCGCGAAGATCTCCCAATGGCGATGCAGCCGCGCCTTCGTGCCCGCGATGATCGCGTCGTGATCGGCCTTGCCCGTGCTCGTCGTGTAGCGCGCCGGATAGTCGATGACGCTGATGCAGCTGTAGCAGTTGGCGGCGATGTAGACGAGCCCGCGCTGGATCTGGTCCCGTTGATCCTCATTCGCGCCCAGCAGGCCTGACGCGGCGAAGCGCCGCCCCAGATGCATCAGGATCGCGCCGCTCTCGGTCAGCACCGCACCCGAGGGCGTGCGCAGCGTCGGAATCTGCATCAGCGGATTGAGCGCGCGCAGCGCCTCCTGCTCCGAGCCCCCTTCCCACTAGGATGCGTGCACCGTGCGGTAGTCCTGATCGCACCATCGCAGGCCGATCTCCACGATCGCCGAGCCTGAGCCCTTCGTGCCGAACAGGACGTAGCCGTCACCGGCCTCGGCGCCGGAAGCTGCATGGGATGCCATGGTCACGCTCTCCTTGTGAGGAAGCGGCCAGTGTAGGGGCACCCCGCGACGCGGGGCTCCGCACGGTGCTCAGCGCTCGAAGAAGCGCTTGCGCTCGTCGTCCGACGGATGCGTGCTGAAGGCGATGCTGATCAGCTCGCCCGCGCCCTCGCGCACCTGCTTGTCGACCTCGCGCGCCAGACCCGCGGGTTCGGACGCCCGTTTGGCCTGTGCCCGCGCGACGCGTTCGTCGCGCCACGCATCAAGTCGGTCGAACAGCGTGATCATCACGCGCGGCGAACGACCGCTGTCGATCAGCAGCCGCTTGGCCTGCGCATCGGCCTCGCGCTCGAAGTCGCGGGAGTAGCTCGTGTGCAGCAGCACCGCGGGGGCCGCGGCCAACAGGCTGGAGAAGTCGCCGAGCACGAAGCCCAGCAGACCGCCCACCAGGCTCGCCCGGATCGTCAGCCGCATGCCGTGTTGCCCGCGCACATGGCCCAGCTCATGCGCGAGCACGCCCAGCACCGCGTCGGGATCGTCGCGCAGCAGCGTGAGCAGCTCGTCGGTGACGACGATGTGGCCGCCCGGCAGCGCGAACGCGTTCGGACCGATGCGCTGGCCCGCGTCGCGGAAGTGCAGCGTGTAGGGCGTGGGCTCTCCGGGCTGGCCCGCCACCATCGCGGCGAAGCGCTCGCGCCATTGCTGCTGATCCGCCGCGCTGACCTTGGAGCGCTTGAGCATGACCTCGTCGAGCTGCTCCAGCGATTCGTCGCCGATGCGCTGCTCGATGGCCGAGGGCAGGTAACGCGCGAGGCCGTCGGCGGCCGCGGGCACGCCCCATTGCCAGGTCGCGCCGCCGACGGCGACGACCACTGCCAGCGCCACCAGCGTGTGGCGCCAGCTCGAGAACCAGCGCACCGCCAGGCCGCCGCCCAGCCCGCGCCCCATCGTCGACGCATCGGCCCAGGCGTCCCAGTCGCCGGTGTCCCTGGCCACAAGCAGTCCGCCATCGGGCAGTTGCGCCTGACGCTGGCCGTAGCGCGTGCGCTCCGGCCACAGCACGTCGCGGATCGCGTAGCGGCGCTCGACGACGTCCAGGTCCTGGTCATGCACGACCAGCGACGCGCCGTCCAGCCACAGCCGGACCGGCCGCGCCCGGCCGCTGCGGCCGTCGAAGTGGTCCGCCAGCAGCGAGGGTGCGCCGGCTCCGGTCTCCGCCTGCATCACAGGCCCATGTCGATGCCGAAGAAGTCCCCGGCGAACTCGCCGGTGGCGTCCTGGTTCGCGGCGGTCTCGCTGGCCACCCAGGCTTCGGGGTCGCCGTCCACGGTGAGGCTGACCGCCTCCAGGCGCAGACGCGTGGTGTGCACCACGGCGAAGGGGCGGTACAGACCGATCGTGATCAGCATCAGCAGCCAGTTCTTCAGCGTCAGCCAGGCCAGCGGCGCCAGGCGCAGCTGGCTGTCGAAACGCAACTCGTCCGACGACGTGCCGTTCCACACCATGTTCTGCAGCCGCGCCGTGAAGAACGGACCGATCACCACGAAGAACACCAGATAACCCAGGCCCACGCTGGCCACGCCGGTGATGGCCGTGGCCAGCACCGAGCGCCCGAACACCGCGGTCACGCCGGCCGTCACGCCCACGATGATCCCGGTCACCAGCATCGTCAGCAGGCCCAGGCCCAGCGCCTTCAGGCACAGCCAGTACACCGCCCCGCTGCCCAGGCGCAGCTCGCCCTGCTGCGACGCGATGCGGTAGCCGTTGTGCTGGTAGCGCTTGATCGCGGCCAGCACCCACGGCATCACCGCGACCATGAGCACGCCCACGCCCGCCATCAGGACCGGCAGGTAGGCGAACTGCTGCATGACGCGCTGGGCGTCCTCCGGCCGATCGCCGGCGAGGTGGCCCAGGACGGCCCCGAGGGTCACCAGCACACCCGACAGCACCCACAACGGCAGCAGCGGCACGTACGCGCCCTTGAGCGAGCCCGAGAAGCCGAATCTCATGCCGCGCCAACTCGTGTTGCCGAGCCGGAACTGCATGCCCGCGCGCCACAGCGCGGGCCAGATCACGGCCATCAGCACGAAGGCCACCAGCGCCGCGATCGGCGAGAAGTGCCCCGCCGCCGAGTACACGCCCGACAGCACCAGCAGCAGCAGATGACCGCGGAACATCTTCCACGGATCGCCGTGGAAGGCCAGTGCGTGGCCGTCCACCAGCGTGTTGGCGTAGAAGTAGCGGATGCGGCGCGCCTTGGCGAAGGGCCAGTACAACGAGGCCGTGACCAGCGTCAACAGCAGGTTGACGATCCAGATCCGGAAATACTCGCTGCCCGATCCGGTGAAGCGGATCTCGAGCTTGCGCTTGCGGAATGACGAATGCGGCCAGCCGGTCAATCCACCGGTGGTCGCATCTCCCTCTTGCTGATGCATGGTTTCCCTCTCGTGTGGCCCTCGATGCGGCCTGTGTTCGTTGTACGCGCGCCGAAGGTTCGACACGCAGTCGTCGGCCGGTGGCCGCGGCCCGCTCATGTCGGGCGGCGGCAAGTGTGCGTCACCGGCGCAGGGGACGGCAATCCACCCAAATGAGGGCATCGGGCCTGTGGCGCCCGGGCGTCGTCGCCGGAAGTCGACTCGGTAGAATCCCGCGACACCATGAAGCTCATCGGATCCCTCACCAGCCCCTACGTCCGCAAGGTCCGCATCGTCATGGCGGAAAAGAAGCTCGACTACCAGTTCGAGCTCGAGGACGTCTGGGGCAGCGACAACATCCTCAAGATGAACCCGCTGGGCAAGGTGCCCTGCCTGGTCATGGAGGGACAGGACTCCATCACCGGCGCGATGTTCGATTCGCGCGTCATCGTCGAGTATGTGGACACGCTGTCCCCGGTGGGCCGCCTGATCCCGGATCGCGGCCGCGAGCGCTGCGAGGTGCGCACCTGGGAAGCGCTGGCCGACGGCCTGATCGACGCCTGCGTGGCCGCCCGGCTCGAGGAGACCTGGTCCGGCCGCGCGCCCGGCGAGCGTAGCGAGGCCTGGGTCCAGCGCCAGATGACCAAGGTCCATGCCTCGCTGCAGGCCATGGGGCTGGGGCTGGGCGAGAAGACCTGGTGCTCGGGCAACCACTTCACGCTCGCGGACGTCGCGCTGGGCTGCGCACTGGGTTACCTGGACTTCCGCTTCCCGCAGATCGACTGGCGCGCCGGCCATCCCAACCTGGCCCGTCACTTCGACAAGCTCATGACGCGCTCCAGCTTCCAGGACTCGCTGCCGCCGGCCAACGCCTGATCGCGGCACTTTCCCCTCCCGACTTCCCTCCCGACGCCCGGCCTCGTGCCGGGCGTCGTGCTTTCTGGGGTCTCCAGCCAGCAGACGGCGCACGATCCCCTCTGAAGGGCGAGGGCGCCATTGACTTTTCGCTGCGCTTGGAAACTGGGCCCACAATCGCCGGGTCCGGCTGCGGATCCGATCCGGGTCCGAGCTGTCCTGACATTCCGTTGACGAATCCCGGGAGGATTGGATGGGTGTGAAGCGGGCGTTGGCGCCGATCGGGCGCTTGTTCGGCAAGCTGTGGTGGTTCCTGGACGGCACGCGACGCGTGGTGTTCACGCTGCTGTTCTGGCTGATCGTGATCGCAATCGTGTGGGCCGCCACGCGCGGCAATAAGCCGTTGCAGGAGAAGACCACGCTGGTGCTGGACATCCGTGGCGATGTCGTCGAGCAGTTCTCCGGCTCGCCGCGCGATCAGGCCATCGCGCAGATCAAGGGCGAGGCGCGCGCCCAGACGCGGCTGCGCGACATCGTGCGCGCGCTGGATGCCGCGGCCAAGGACGACGCGATCGTGCAGGTCGCGCTCAACCTGGACGAGATGGGCGGCGCGACGCCGGCCACGCTGCATGAGATCGAAGCCGCGATCACTCGCTTCAAGGCGAGCAAGAAGCCGGTCGTCGCCTACGGCCAGAACTTCGACCAGCGCTCCTACTACCTCGCGGCGCAGGCCACCGAGGTCTACGTCCATCCGATGGGCAGCGTGATGATCGAGGGCTACGGCCGCTATCGCAACTACTACAAGGACGCGCTGGACCGTCTGGGCATCTCGCCCAACGTGATGCGCGTGGGCACCTACAAGAACGCGGTCGAGCCCTACTTCGCCAATGGCCCGTCGAAGGCGACGCTGGAGGCCGAGGGTTATCTGTACGACGAGCTCTGGGCCCGTTACCAGACCGTGGTCGAGACCGCCCGCAAGCTGCCCAAGGGCTCAATCCAGAAGGCGATCGACGAGCTGCCGCAGCGCCTGCAGGCGGTCGGCGGCGACAGCGGCAAGTTCGTGCTCGCCGAGAAGCTGGTCGACGGCCTGAAGACCGTGGACCAGGTCGACACGCTGCTCGAGAAGCGCGGCGCCAAGGACGAGAAGCGCCTGCGTCAGATCAACCTGGGTGCCTACGTCGCCCAGCTGCCGGCCAAGCTGCCCAAGCCCGAGGGCCAGGTCGGCATCATCGTGGCCGAAGGCGAGATCGTGGACGGCAACGCCGGTCCGGGCAAGATCGGCGGCGAGTCGATGTCCAAGCTGATCCGCCAGGCCCGTGAGGACGACAAGATCAAGGCCATCGTGCTGCGGGTGAATTCGCCCGGCGGCAGCGCCTTCGCCTCGGAGCTGGTGCGCCGCGAGCTGGAGCTCACGCGCGCGGTCGGCAAGCCGGTGGTGGTGTCCATGGGCGGCGTGGCAGCGTCGGGCGGCTACTGGATCTCGATGTCCTCGGACGAGGTGATCGCCGATCCGTCGACGATCACCGGGTCGATCGGCGTGTTCGGCATGCTGCCCACCGGCGAGAAGCTGATGGACAAGCTGTCGCTGCACACCGGCGGCTACACGACGACGTGGCTGGTCAACGGCTACGACCCGCGCCGCCCGCTGGATCCGAGATTGGCGCAGGTGGTGCAGAGCTCGATCGAGCACATCTACGCCGAGTTCACCGGCAAGGCCGCGCAGGCCCGCAAGAAGACGCCGCAGCAGATCGACGCCGTCGGCCAGGGCCGGGTGTGGACGGGCGCGCAGGCGCTCGAACGCGGCCTGATCGACCGCAACGGCCTGCTGGCCGACGCCGTGACCAGCGCGGCCAAGCGCGCCAAGCTGGGCGATGAGCCGACGGTGCGTTATGTCGAGCCGGACCGCAGCGCCGTCGACCGCCTGCTGAGCAGCGTCGGCGACGCGGCGGCACCGTCGCTGCGCGGCATGGTGATGCACGCGCTGGGCGGCATTCCGGCGGTCCCGGCGCCGCTGCGCGAGGCGCAGGTCGACATGACCTGGCTGGCCGAGCAGGCCGAGGCCGGACCGGCGGGTTCCAAGCCGCCGGTGCGCGCGATCGTGCACTGTCTCTGTACCGCCCCCTGACGGGGGCTGGGCGGGAGGCCTCGGTATACTCCCGCCCCATGGCGCCGATTTGTCCGGCTTGCGGGCGCCCAAGAAATGCAGCTAAAGAGGGACACCCGATCCACGGATCGAGACCCGGTGTTCCGCTTCCAGCAGCGGCGCCGGGTTTTGTTTTTTTGGGGTGTTCCATGGGATCTGTCGGTGACGTCACACCGCAGCGGCTCTTGTTCGATGAGCCGCTGAAGCTGCGCAGCGGCGCGAGCATCGCCGGGTACGAATTGATGGTCGAGACCTACGGCCGTCTCAACGAGGACAAGTCCAACGCCGTGCTCGTGTGCCACGCGTTGAACGCCAGCCACCACGTGGCCGGCACGCATGCCGGTGTCGACAAGAGCGAGGGCTGGTGGGACAACCTGGTCGGCCCGGGCAAGCCGCTGGACACCGACCGCTTCTTCGTCATCGGCATCAACAACCTCGGCTCGTGTTTCGGCTCCACGGGGCCGATGCACCTCAACCCGGACACCGGCACGCGTCTACGGCAAGGATTTCCCAGTCGTCACCGTGCACGACTGGGTCGACGCGCAGGCGCGGGTGCTGGACCGCTTCGGCATCCAGCAGCTCGCGGCGGTGCTGGGCGGCATCGCTGGGCGGGATGCAGGCGCTGGACTGGTCGCTGCGTTACCCGCAGCGCATGCGCCACTGCATCGCGGTGGCAACGGCGCCCAACCTGTCGGCGCAGAACATCGCGTTCAACGAGGTGGCCCGGCGCGCGATCATCACCGACCCCGAATTCCACGACGGCTTCTTCTACGAACACGGCGCGATACCGCGCCGCGGCCTGCGCGTGGCGCGGATGATCGGCCACATCACCTACCTGAGCGACGACGTGATGGAGGAGAAGTTCGGCCGTCAGATGCGCGCGACCGAGCTCGGTTATTCGACCTCGGACATCGAGTTCCAGATCGAGAGCTACCTGCGCTACCAGGGCGACAAGTTCAGCGAGTACTTCGACGCCAACACCTATCTGCTGATCACGCGGGCGCTGGACTACTTCGATCCCGCGCGCGAGCATGGGCGGCGATCTGAGCCGCACCTTCGCCAGCGCGCTGTGCAAGTTCCTGGTGGTGAGCTTCACGACGGACTGGCGGTTCTCGCCGGCGCGCTCTCGCGAGATCGTCAAGGCGCTGCTGGACAACAAGCGCGACGTGTCCTACGCCGAGATCGACGCGCCGCACGGCCACGACGCCTTCCTGCTGGAGGACCCGCGTTACCACGGCGTGCTGCGCGCGTACTTCGACCGCATCGCCCGCGAGCATGAGCGGCCGCTTCCGGGCAGCGGCGCGTCCCATCAACTGACGGGGGTGGCCGTATGAGCGACCGCGCCGTGATGGACATGATCGCCGCGCTGGTGCCGGCGGGTTCGCGCGTGCTGGACCTGGGCTGCGGCACGGGCGAGCTGCTCGCGCACCTGCAGGCGACCAAGGGCTGCACCGGGTATGGGGTGGAACTGGACGACGCCAACGTGCTGGCCTGTGCGCAGCGCGGCGTGAACGTGATCCAGCTCAACCTGGAAGAGGGGTTGGCGATCTTCGAGGACCAGAGCTTCGACGTCGTGCTGCAGCTGGAGACGCTGCAGAACCTGCGCAACACCGAGGCGATGCTGCGCGAGACCGCGCGGGTGGGGCGCATCGGCATCGTGAGCTTCCCCAATTTCGCGCACTGGCCGAACCGGCTGCAGGTGCTGTCAGGCCGGATGCCGGTGACCCGCGTGCTGCCCTACCAGTGGTACGACACGCCCAACATCCGGGTCGGGACCTACGCCGACTTCCATGTGCTGGCGCGCAAGTGCGGGCTGCGCGTGCTGGACAGCTTCGGCGTGCAGGACGGCCGTCAAGTCCGCGTGCTGCCCAACCTGCTGTCGAGCATGGCGGTGTTCAAGTTCGATCGGGATTGAGCGCAAGCTCGGTGAACTTGGCCGGGTTCGCGCGGTCGGCCTCGGCGCTCAGGCCATCGGCGATCTCAAAGATCCCTGTGCGCCAAGACCAAAGATCCACGGCCTCGCGAGAGAGCAGACGAAGGGCGTCCGGGCGCAGCCACAGCAGCACAGGCGCCGCCACGCGGTCGGCGAATCCTTCGCGCCGGAGGTTCATGTGCCCCAGCCGCCGTGGCGCGTCCACGCCGGCGTCAAGCAGCCATTGATCGAAGCCCATCAGCTGCACCGCTCTTGCGCCCGCCGCCACGGTGGCGGCCAAGCTGTTTTCCAACGACATCCAATCGGGGTGTCGCGTCGATGTTGCCTCCACGCGAAGCGTGCCTGGCCATTGATGATCCACGGCATCAGCCATCGCATCCCGACAGCTTGAGGCTCGATACACGAGCAAGGCCAATCCCCAACGGCCGTCGTTGCATGCCAATTGCCGCAGGAGCCGGCACCACTCGCGGCCGATGTCCGTCCTGGATGGACAGTCGGATCCAGCCATGGCCGGACTCATAGCGCCTCGGCGAGCAGAGGCGCCGCCTGCAGCTTCCGACTCGCCGCCGCATATCCCGCGAGCGTACGCACCACAGGGTGTGTCCGCCGCCAGGATCCAGCGTTGTACTCGAGCAAGGCACCTCGACTCACCAGCTCGGGCAGCAGTGGCGTCGTGCCCTCGTTGGTCCGGCCCTGATCAATCGAGGCAAGGGCCAGGTACTGCGCCTTGCTGAGGCTGTAACGGTAATCTGCTGCCAACAGCGCGATTGCCGCATCCACGGCACGCGCATCGATGACGCCTTGCTCTGCATCCGTGCAGGCGTAGCTGAGCAACCGCAGGAGATCGCGCAAATGGCCACCTGAATGCTCGATCAGGCGGTCCAGGTCGGCGAGCTGGGGAAAGAGGCTGTAGTGGCAGCGCTTGAGGACCAGCTCTCGCAGTGCGTCGAAGGCCTCGACGCGTCGGGTCCGATCGTCCTCGTCGATCAGCTTCACCATGGGAAGGGTGACGTGTTCAAAGAGGTCGAGCCGGTCCCCGCTGACCTTGAGCGCGAGAGGGGCGGCATAGACAACGAAACACTCGAGCTGGGTCAGCTGATTGACGTCATCCACGAAGAACCTCCGCCAGTCCTCGGCGCGAAATCGGTCCGGCCCGTCGATCACGACCAACACCTGCCGCCCTTGCCCTTGCGCGGACAGCACGCCATTGGCCGCTGCGATCAGCGCATTGAGCGCACTCGCGAACTCACCATAGGTGTTGCGGACGACGTCGCGAAGCGACTCCCTACAGGTGCTGCCCGCGCGGATCATGGCAGTGAAGCGGCTCAGAAGCTTGCCCAGCAGTGGCAGGCCTCCGCCGAGTTCAGTCTCCATCGCCAGGTCGGCATTGACGGCGCGGATCCGTTCCTCGGTAAAGACATGCTCAATGAACCACCCCTGGAAACGGCGCACCGGCGCGTCCGGCAGCGCGATGCCCAACTTGCCCAAGCCGTTCAGCAGTTCCGCGGCCACGGCGAACCAGACATCGCTGTAACGCGCATCGCCTGGATCGATCAGCGCCAGCAGATCGACGTGCAAGGTCCAGAAGCGATCCGGGTGGTGCAGCGTCGCTGCGAGTTGGCTCAGCTCGGTGCTCTTGCCACAGCCCACATGCCCGAAGAGCAGCAGGTGAAGGCCCTGCGGGCTGAGCGCCCGCATCTGGCCGGTCTGCGCATCAAACCCGAGCTTGGAGTGGAAGCGTCGAGCGAAGCTCTCCGCCCGCGCTTGCGTGGTCTGGACGTATCGCTGGTCCTGCGCGGTCAGTGGGAATCGGAAGTTGAGGTGGGCATTGGCCTCGAGCGGATGACGCGGCGCCGCCTCAAGCGCCGCGGTCAACGCGGATGAACGCACGGGAAACAGATCATCAATGTCAATCACGAGCAGCTCCATGCAAAAGAGAGCCGGTAGCGTCGTTGTCAGCGCATCTCGTGTCTATGACTGGAATCTGTGGTCGAGCACAACTTCATCAGTTTTCGTAGCGCCCCAGCCTCACCATCGTCTGCCCGGCGACGCCCGGTCGGCGCGACGGCATGATCAGCACGCAGTCGTCGTGCGGCGTGACCCAGCGCCGCGCGCCGTCCTCCGCCAGCGGCGTGCCGCCTGCAGGGATGACCATCAGGTGATGCGTCGGCAGCAGGAAGCGGAACGCCGCCGACTGCGCCGTCACGCCCTCGCCCACGCGCACCAGGCGCTGCTGCTCCGGCGCCGGCACGCGCAGACGCGCCTGCGCCCACGCCGCGTCGACCATGCCGAGATGGCGCAGGAAACGCACCGTGACGTCGATGGCCATCGCAGCGCTCGCGGGCTCCCAGTGCGCGCCGCATTCAACCAGCACCGCCTGCCGCGCGCTCCTCGGATCCGAGAAGCCGCCGCGGTCGATCATCCGCAACCCGGCCGCATGGCCGGTGTCGACCAGCAGGGTCTGCGGCTGACCCAGCGCCCGCGCCAGCGGCACGCTCTTGTCGGACATGCCGCAGATCGTCAGCGCCGGCGCGCCGGGCTCCTGCATCGAGTGCAGGTCCAGCAGCGCGTCCGCGGCATCAACGAAGGGCGCCAGCTCTCTCGCGCGCCGGAGCTCCATCGAGTCCCGCGCGCCACCCAGCACCGCCGGATCCCACACGCGGTTCATGTCCTCGTCGACGCATCTCGACGAGAACGGGTCCAGCGCCTGGAAGCGCCCGAAGGCCTCGGTGTTGGCGAAGGCCAGGACCAGCCGGCCGCGCTGCGGCTTCACGCCTTGCGCCAGCAGCCAATCGAGCGCGATCGCGCCACACAGTTCATTGCCGTGGATCAGCGCCACCACCATCGCGGTCGGGCCGGGCTCGCCCGAGTCCAGCACGTGGACGAATTCGACGTCGGTGCCGGTGCCGCGCCGCCATCGCTCGATCGGCGGGGGCTGCAAGCCCACTTCGGGGTGGAACGGGGGGAAGGACTCGAGCAAGGCAGGCGTCATCGTCGTCGGAACGTGGGGGGTCCCACGGCGGGCGGACAGGTCGGGCGATCCTACACTTCGACCCCATGAAGACTCTGACCGGCCATGACGGCCTCCCGCTGCATTGGCGGGAATGGGGCGCCGACCTCTCGCTGCCCACCCGCGGGACCGTGCTGATCGTCCACGGCCTGGGCGAGCACATCGGCCGCTATGAAGCCGTCGCCGAGCGCCTCAACGACTGGGGCTGGCACGCCGCCGGCTTCGACCAGCGCGGCCACGGCGCCTCCGGCGGCCCGCGCGGCGACATCCCCCAGCGCGACAGCCTCCTGCTGGACCTCGCCGCCGCCATCGACGGCCTGCGCGCCGACGACCGCAAGGGCCGCGGCCCGCTCATCCTGCTCGGCCACTCCATGGGCGGCGCCGTCGCGGCCCGCTTCGTCGCCGGCGCCCTGGAGAACGCCCCCTGGTCCCGTCCCGTCGACGGCCTCGTGCTCAGCTCCCCGGCGCTGGACGCCGGCCTCTCCGCCTTCCAGCGCGGGCTGCTCGGCGCGACCCTGCCGCTGGTGCCCCATCTCGCCGTCGGCAACGGGCTCAACCCGTCCTGGGTCTCCCGCAGCGCCGACGTCGTCCAGGCCTACAAGGACGACCCGCTGGTCCACGACCGCATCACCCCGACGCTGGCCAAGATGATCGCCACCTTCGGTCCCGAAACCCTGCCGCTGGCGCCGCGCTGGACCATCCCCACGCTGCTGATGTGGGCAGGCGCGGACCGCTGCGTCTCGCCCGCGGGCAGCGCCGCCTTCGCCCAGGCCGCCGCCGCCGGGGGCGCGGTGCAGGCCGTGCCCTTCCCGGGACTGGCCCACGAGATCCTCAACGAGCCTGAGCGCGAGCAGGTCTTCGCCCGGCTGCGCGCCTGGCTGGGCGCACGCTCCTAGAATCGCCCGATCCATCCCTCATCCCCCATCCGCCCGGACCGGAGCCCCATCGGCCCCGGCCCCAGCCCAGCGGCCCACCCGCCGCGCAGGAGACCCGCATGAACGCCCGAGACCCGTCGTTCCCGCTGCAAGCCGATGACATCAGCGCCCTGGGCGCCTTCGCCGAGAAGGTCTGGGACGAGGAGATCGTCCCCGCGCTGACCGACTACATCGCCATCCCCGCCAAGAGCCCGATGTTCGACGCCGATTGGGAATCCAACGGCTACATCGACCGCGTCGTGCGCGACGCCGCCCAATGGGTCGAGAGCAAGGGCATCACCGGCCTGAAGCTCGAGGTCATCCGCCAGGAAGGCCGCACGCCGGTCATCTTCTTCGAGCTGCCCGCGACCAAGGCCGACAGCACCGACACCGTCGTGCTCTACGGCCACCTGGACAAGCAGCCCGAATTCAACGGCTGGCGCGCCGACCTCGGCCCCTGGACGCCCAAGTACGAGGACGGCAAGCTCTACGGCCGCGGCGGCGCCGACGACGGCTACGCGATCTACGCCTCGATCACCGCGCTGATGGCGCTGGACCAGCAGGGCATCCCGCGCCCGCGCTGCGTCGGCCTGATCGAGGCCTGCGAGGAGTCGGGCTCCTACGACCTGCCTGCCTACATCGACCTGCTCAAGCCGCGGCTGGGCAATGTGTCGCTCGTGGTCTGCCTGGATTCGGGCGCCGGCGACTACGACCGCCTCTGGATGACCACCTCGCTGCGCGGCATGGTCTCCGGCGTGCTCAAGGTCGAGGTGCTGACCGAGGGCATCCACTCGGGCGACGCGTCCGGCGTGGTGCCGTCGTCCTTCCGCATCCTGCGCCAGGTGCTGGACCGGCTGGAGGACTCCAAGACCGGCCGCCTGCTGCCCGAGTCCTTCCACTGCGAGATCCCCGGCGTGCGCTTCGAGCAGGCGCAGGCCACCGCGGCAATCCTCAAGGAGGAGGTCTACAAGCGCCTGCCCTGGGCCTGCGGTGCCGACGGCGGCCCGGTGCTGCCGGTGACGCAGGACCCGGTCGAGGTGCTGCTCAACCGCACCTGGCGTCCGACGCTGTCGGTGACCGGCGTGGATGGCTTCCCGGCGCTGAAGAACGCCGGCAACGTGCTGCGCCCGTACACCGCGTTCAAGCTCTCGCTGCGCCTGCCGCCGCTGATCGACGGCAACGAGGCCGCGCTCAAGCTCAAGACGCTGCTCGAGGACAACGCGCCCTACAACGCCAAGGTCAGCTTCGTGCCGGACGGCCGCGCCGGCGCCTTCGGCGCCACCGGCTGGAACACGCCGGAACTGGCGCCCTGGCTGAGCCAGGCGCTGGACGCCGCCAGCCGGGCCCACTTCGGCCAGCCGGTCGGCTACATCGGCCAGGGCGGCACGATCCCGCTGATGAGCATGCTGCAGAAGGGCTTCCCGTCGGCGCAGATGATGGTCTGCGGCGTGCTGGGTCCCAAGAGCAACGCGCACGGCCCCAACGAGTTCCTGCACGTGCCCTACGGCAAGCGCCTGACCGCCGCGGTGGCGCAGGTGATCGCCGCGCACCCCTGAAGTCATAACGAGGCGCCCCGCCGCGGACCGTCGCGGCCGCCGCCCGGAGGAGACGGGATGGATCAGGTCAAGGCCATGCGGGTCTTCACCCGCGTGATCGACGAAGGCAGCCTCGCCGGCGCCGCGCGCGCCATGGACCTGGCACCCGCGGTGGTGACGCGGCTGGTGGCGGATCTCGAGGAGCACCTGGGCGCGCGGCTGCTCAACCGCACGACGCGGCGGCTGTCGCTGACCGATGTCGGCGAGGGCTACCTGGAGCGTTGCCGGCGCATCCTCAGCGACATCGAGGAAGCCGAGGCGCTGGCCTCGGCCGCGACCAACGAGCCGCGCGGCAACCTGCGCGTGCTGATGCCGCCGGCCATCGCGATCCACCAGCTCGCGCGGCACATGCCGCGTTTCCACGCGCTGCATCCGCTGGTCAGCGTCGAGCTGGTCGCGCCGGGTCCGGTGGACACGCTGGACGAGAGCTTCGACATCACCGTCATCTCCACGCGCAGCCCGCTGCAGGGCGACTTCATCGCGCGCAAGCTCGCGCGCACCGAGGTCATCATGTGCGCCGCGCCGGAGTACCTCGCACGACGCGGGCGGCCGCAGCATCCGTCGGAGCTCAAGCAGCACGACATCATGCTGCCGCCGATCCATGAGCTGTCGCGCGGCGTGACCTTCGAGCGCTGCGGCGCGGACGGGCTGACCGCCGAGAGCTTCTTCGCGATCCCGTCGCGGCCGGTGATGACGACCTCGTCGGTGGACACCAAGTACGCCTGCGCGCTGCACGGGCTGGGCATCGCGGGGCTGCCGTCCTTCGTGGTCGGCGACGCGCTGATGGAAGGCGCGCTGGAGCGGGTGCTGTCGCAGTGGCGCATCTACAGCTACCAGCTGTGGGCCGCGATGCCGACGCGCAAGTTCGTCCCCGCGCGCACCCGCGCCTTCATGGACTTCCTGGTGGAGATCTTCGGCGGTCGCGACGAGGACCCGTGGCTGGCCGCCGCGGGTTGCCCGTCCTACCGCGCGGCGCAGGAGCTGCTGGCCGCGCAGGCGGCGAAAGCCGCCGCGGCCGGCGATTGACAGACCCGCTTATCGCAGCGTGAAGCCCGTCTGCGTGAATTGCGGCTGAAGGTCCTCGATCAGACGCAGCAGCGGGGCGAGTTCCACGTAGCGCGTGGCCGTCTTGACGACGTAGGCGTAGAAGCGCGGCAGGTCTTGCACGTACTGCGGCTTGCCGTCGCGGTGCTTGAGCCTGCAGAAGATCCCCAGGATCTTCAGATGGCGCTGCAGCACCGTCCATTCCAGCCGGCGCCAGAACAGGCCGAAGTCCAACGCCATCTCATGCGGATCCTCGCCGTCGGGATCCATCCCGAAGAGGCCGGCCCGCTTGGCGCCTTCCCAATAGCGCACCGCCCAGTCCAGCTCCTCGGCTTCCTCCCAGGAGATGAACGCGTCGCGCAGCAGCGAGGCGATGTCGTAGGTGATGGGGCCCATCACCGCGTCCTGGAAGTCGATGATGCCGGGCGTGACGAGCATGGCGGAGGTGCCGCCGGACGCCGCGTTCTCGCCGCGCGGACACACCAGCAGGTTGCGCGGCATGTAGTCGCGGTGCATCGGCACCGTCGGCTGGGCGGCGATGTTGGCCGCCAGGAGCGTCACTGTGCGGTCCCAGTAGCCGCGCTGCTTGTCGTTCCACTGCTTGCCGTGGTGGGCCTGCACGCACCAGTCCACGAAGATCTGCAGCTCGCGCCGGACGAAAGCCTCGTCGAAGACGGGCAGGGCGCCTTCGGCGCGCGCGGCCTCGCAGGTCTGCCAGCGCAGCAGCGCGGTGGTCGCGTCGCGCATCAGCACGCGGGGCGTCTCGGCGTCGCCATCGCGCTGCGCGGCCAGCAGCGTGTCCAGGTAGGACTGGTTGCCCAGGTCCTCCATCAGCGCGAACCCGAGGGCCGCATCGTGCGCCAGCAGGCGCGGCACGTGCAGCGCGCAGCCCGCCATCAGCGTCCCGACCTCGACGAATCGCGTGAGCTGGTTGGGCTGGGCGGGATCGTCCATGACGATCAGCGTGCGGCCGTCGGTCGTGCCGATGCGCAGGTAGCGCCGGAATCCCGCGTCGCTGCTGGCCGGGACGAGGGTCTCGGGCCGAAGGCCGTGAACGGCCGTCAGCGGCGCCAGCCACTGGTCGAAACGGGCGGCGCGGTCGGCCTCGGCCCAGAGCGGGGAGGACGTGTGCGCGGCGGCGTGCGGGGCGGGAGCGGTCATCGGGCGGGGAGCACGGGCAAGGAAGCACAAGGGCCGCTGCGCGAGCGGCCCCGGGGGTCGGTGACAAGGTGCCGGGGCGGTCCAGCCGGCCGGCGAGCCTCGTGGATAATGATTCTACAAACCCCGGGCAGCGCGGCGCGACCAACGCGCGGCCGCCTGACCTCTGCAAGACGCTGCCCGCCC
Organism: Roseateles sp.; assembly: GCA_039594005.1. GTDB lineage: Bacteria > Pseudomonadota > Gammaproteobacteria > Burkholderiales > Burkholderiaceae_C > Roseateles. The sequence continues at coordinate 507,880 of JBCNOF010000015.1, read as the reverse complement.
GATGCGCCCTTCGGTTTCCCGACCCCGCCCGATCTCCCTGGCCGCCGCACTGGCGGTGGCGCTGCCCGCGCTGTCCGCGCACGCCCAGGAATCCGCCGGCCAGCCGCTGATCCTCAAGTCGGTCAAGCAGCTGCACCAGACCAAACGCAAGGACGCCCGTCCGGCGATGGCGCTCAGCGCCGACCGCATCACCAGCGAGATGGACCAGACGTCCACCGCCGAGGGCGACGTCCAGCTGCGCTACGGCGGCATGCTGCTGAAGTCCAAGACCCTGCGTTACGACTATCCGCAGGACCTGGCCACCGCCGAGGGCGAGGTCGAGCTCAGCCAGAACGGCGCGGTGCTGCGCGGACCGAAGCTGGAGCTGTTCGTCGACAAGTTCGAGGGGGAGCTCCAGAGCCCGACCTATTTCTTCGCGGCCACCGGCGGCAGCGGCAGCGCCAAGGCGCTGCACTTCCTCGGCGACCAGCGCATGCGCGCCGATGAGGCGACCTACTCGACCTGCCCGGTCTCGGAGAAAGGCGAGCAGGAGGCCAAGGACGGCAAGAAGGGCCAGCGGGACTGGGAGCTGGTCACCAGCAGCCTGAACCTGGACTTCGATGCCGGCGAGGGCGTGGCCAAGAACGCCGTCGTGCGTTTCCTCGGCGTGCCGATCCTGGCGGCGCCGTCGCTGAGCTTCCCGCTCGGCGACCAGCCCAAGTCCGGCCTGCTGCCGCCCAACGTCAACATCGACAACCGCAGCGGCTTCGAATACGGCCAGCCCTTCTACTGGAGCATCGCCCCCAACCGCGACGCGACGATCACGCCCTACGTGATGACGCGCCGCGGTCCCGGCGTGGACACGCAGTTCCGCTACCTCGAACCCGGCCATCGCGGCCAGATCGACTACGCGCTGCTGCCGCATGACCGCGTGACGGGCCTCTCCCGCTGGGACCTGCGCCTGAACGCCGATGGCGACATCCGCCCCGACTGGACCTACAACGTCCACACCGAGCGCGTCTCCGACGACGACTACTGGAAGGACCTGCGCAGCCGCATGCTGTCGCAGACGCCCCGCCTGCTGTCCACCGACCTGCGCACGCAGCGGGACTTCAGCTTCAACTGGGGCGAGATGCAGACCTACGCGCGCGTCCAGAAATGGCAGCCGCTGCAGGTCGCGCAGCTCGAGGACCGGTTCGCCTCGCCGTATCAGCGCTCACCGCAGATCGGCGTGCGGCTGCAGACCGGCGCCGACGAATCAGTGCTGGCCGGTTACCTGCCCACCGGCCGCCGCGCGCGGCTCGAGGGCGGGCTGGAGCTCGAGTACAACCGCTTCGACCTGCCCGGCGGCGCGCTCAGCACGCAGACCCAGACCGGCGAGCGCGTGCACCTGCTGGGCCACGTCAGCCTGCCGTTCAGCGGCGCGGCCTGGTGGGTGATCCCCAAGCTGTCGGTGAACGCGGCCAGCTACAACCTGGACCAGCCCATCGACGTCACCGGCAAGCGCTCGATCAGCCGCACCATTCCGACCTTCAGCGTCGACCACGGCTGGATCCTGGAGCGCAACACGACGCTGTTCGGCAACGCGATGCGCCAGACGCTGGAACCGCGCCTGCTGTACGTGAACACGCCGTACCGCGACCAGAGCGCGATCCCCAATTTCGACGCCGCGCCGCGCGACTACAACTTCGATTCGGTGTTCGCGGAGAACCAGTTCTCCGGCGTGGACCGCGTCAACGACGCCAACATGCTGGCCTTCGGCGCGACCACGCGCTGGATCGAGGACGAGAAGGGCGAGGAACAGCTGCGCCTGGGCATGGTCCAGCGCTATCTGTTCCGCAACCAGCGCATCACGCCGGACGGCACGCCGCAGACGCACAACCTGTCGGACGTGGTGCTGCTGGCCTCGGCGCACTTGAACCAGGCCTGGTGGACCGACAGCACGCTGCAGCTGAACTCGTCGGACGGCAAGGTCGAGCGGACCGTGCTGCGGCTGCGCTACTCGCCGGGCCCGTTCCGGACGGTCAGCGCGTCGTACCGGCTGGCGCGCGGCCAGAGCGAGCAGGTCGAGCTGGCCTGGCAATGGCCGCTGTTCGGTCCGGACCGCAAGGCCGTGGCGGGCGGACCCGGCTGCGCCGGCGCCTGGTACGGCGCGGGCCGCCTGCAGTACAGCATGCGCGACAAGCGCTTCACCGATTCCGTGATCGGCGCCGAGTACGACTCGGGCTGCTGGATCCTGCGCATCGGCGCGGAACGCCAGGCCACCGGCCGGGCGGAAACCAATACCCGGCTGATCCTCCAGCTGGAGCTGGTCGGCCTGTCGCCGCTCGGCTCCAATGCGCTGAAGGTGTTGAGAGACAATATTCCGGGTTACCGTTCGCTGAGCTCCGAGCGCTCGGCCTTTGGCACTTATGACTGAACTGCGTTCGATGCGACAACTCAAGCCGGTGGCGGCCACCCTCCTGATCCTGACCGCCGCCCTGGCCGGCTCGGCATCCCTGGCGCAGACCGCGCCCGCGGCAGCAGCGAAGCCGGCAGCCGCCGCCGCGCCAGCCCGTCCAGCCGTCGAACAGCGTCAGCTCAAACCCGGCGACTACATCGCGGCCGTGGTCAACACGGACATCGTCGCGGCCTCGGAAGTGATCCAGCGCACCGAGCGCATGCGCGAGGAAGCCCGCCAGCGCGGTCAGACCGTCACCAACGAGCTGCTGCACAAGCAGGCGCTGGACAGCCTGATCGACGAGCGCGTCGTCGTGACCTACGCTCGGGAGAACGGCCCGCGAGTGGATGAGCCCGAGCTCGACCGCGTGGTCGGCAACGTGGCCACCCAGAACAAGCTGACGATGGCCGAGCTGCGCCAGCGCCTGGCCGCCGAGGGCATCGACTTCAAGCGTTTCCGCGAGAACCTGCGGGACCAGATGCTGAGCGAGCGCGTGCGCGAGCGCGAGGTGCAGGGCCGCATCCGCATCACCGACGGCGACATCGACAAGTACCTCGCCGAGCGCCAGGCCGCGCTGCAGGGCCGCGCGCAGCTGAACATCGCGCAGATCCTGGTGCCGGTGCCCGAGGGCGCGGGACCGGTCGTCGTCAGCGAGCGCAAGGCGCGCGCCGAGGCGGCGCTGGCGCGCATCGTGGCCGGCGAGGACTTCGCCAAGGTCGCTCGCGAAGTGTCGGAAGACGCCAACAAGAACCGCGGCGGCGAGATCGGCCTGCGCGCCGCGGACAAGCTGCCCGACGTGTTCGTCGACGCGGTCAAGGACCTCAAGCCGGGCGAGACGCGGCCTGAGCTGCTGCGTTCCGAGGCCGGTTATCACGTGCTGAAGCTGATCGATCGTCAGGCCGGCAAGGCCTCGATCAACGTGGTCGTGCAGACGCATGCGCGCCACATCCTGCTGCGTCCGTCGGAGCAGCTGAGCCCCGAGCAGGCCACGCGCCGGCTGGTGGAGTTCAAGCGCGCGATCGAATCCAAGCGCGCCACCTTCGAGCAGCTGGCCCGCGCCAACTCCGAGGACGGCAGCGCGACCGAAGGCGGCGACCTGGGCTGGGTGTCGCCGGGCGGTTTCGTGCCGGAGTTCGAGCAGGCCATGGACGCGCTGCCGCTGCAGGGCGTCTCCGACCCGGTGCCCTCGCGTTTCGGCATCCACCTGATCCAGGTGCTGGAGCGCCGCGACGTGGTGCTGGACACCAAGCAGCTGCGCGAGCAGGCCCGCACGGCGCTGCGCGAGCGCAAGTACGAGGACGCCTACAACGACTGGATGAAGGAAATGCGCGCCCGCGCCTTCATCGAGACGCGCGAGTGGCTGGACTGAGCGGCCGGGACTGAGTTCATGGGACATGTCGCGCGCAAGCGCTTCGGCCAGCACTTCCTGACCGACAAGGCCATCATCGACGGCATCATCGACGCGATCGCGCCGGGTGAGGACCAGTCGATGGTGGAGATCGGCCCCGGCCTGGGCGCGATGACGCTGCCGCTGCTGCAGCGCCTGCCGGCGTCCAGCCAGCCGCTGACGGTGGTGGAGCTGGACCGCGACCTGGCGGCCCGCATGCGCAAGCGCGGCGACGTGACGGTGATCGAGTCCGACGTGCTGAAGGTCGACTTCGTGGCGCTGGCCGCGGAGCGCGGCCGCAAGCTGAAGGTGGTCGGCAACCTGCCGTACAACATCTCGTCGCCGATCCTGTTCCACCTGCTGGGCGCGGTGGATCACGTGGTCGATCAGACCTTCATGCTGCAGAAGGAAGTCGTGGACCGCATGGCCGCGTCGCCGGGCAGCAAGGACTACGGCCGCCTGAGCGTGATGCTGCAGTGGCGCTACGACGTCGAGGCGCTCTTCGACGTGCCGCCCGAGGCCTTCGATCCGCCGCCGCGCGTGATGTCGGCGATCGTGCGGATGGTGCCGCTGTCGCAGCCGGCGAAGGTGGACGAGGCGCTGCTGAGCGAGCTGGTGGCGTCGGCGTTCTCGCAACGCCGCAAGCTGCTGCGACATTCGCTGGGCAAGTGGCTGGAAGCCCGCGGCTTCCAGGGCGAGTTCAACCTGCAGCGTCGCGCCGAGGAAGTCCCGGTGGCGGAGTTCGTCGAGCTGGCGCTGGCGGTGCAGGCGCTGGGCTGAGCCTACAGACCCTCGACGTCCTGGCCGTGTTGACCGAGCCAGTCCTGCCGGAGCTTGTAGTCCGGCATAGCCCGCTCGACCCGCCGCCAGAACTCCGGCGTGTGATGTGGTTCGTGGAGATGGGCCACCTCGTGGACCACGATGTACTCGACGATGCGAGCTGGCAAGAGGATGGACTTCCAATGGAAGTAGAGCCAGTCTCCCTTACCGCATGAGCCCCATCGATAACCCAGGTCTTGCACCCTCACGCCAGCAGGCGCTACCTCCATCCGGGCGGCATATTCGGCCACCTTCGCACTGATCCATGCTCGAGCGCGCTCGGTATACCAACGCACCATCAGCGCTTGCCCATCCTTGGCCACTGCCTTTGGCATGACAAAGCGTCCACCAGCCAGCTTGACCGCGACATCGGCTTCATCGACCAGCTTCAAGCGGTAGTTGCGTCCCAGGTAGCTGAAACCCTCACCGTCGGTGAACACTTTGCGAGGGGCCAGGGCTGGCAAGGCATCGTGACGCGCCAATTGACGGTAGACCCACATGCGCTTGCGATGGACGAAGTCACGCAACGCCTCCTCAGGAGCATCGGAGGGCCCGGACAACACAAGCGCACCGTCACGCTCGACAGTGATCTCCAAGGCGCGACGCCTCGCGCTGCGACGCAGCTCGAAGCGCAGGTCGTTGACGATCAGACTGCTGGAGAGTTTCATGTCCTCATTAGGCGCTCGTGATTGGCTCGGGCCAACTCCATGAGCTTATCCGTCAGGGCTTCAAGCTGTGGCGTAGGCAGCAGGCGAGAGGCCATCAACGTTTCAAAGACGCGAGAGCTCAAAGCCGCCTGCGCCGGTTGACGGTTTGGTCTCCAGAAGGTGGGCGTCAGCTCAGCAGCCAGCATGTCGACCAACTCGACGGCGAGCGCAGCCAGCTTCTCGCGCTCGACGTCGGTCAAGCTTGCATCACCGACTGCGGCATCCACGATCAAGCGCAGGAATGGTCCGTAGTGCTCCGGCAGGTCCGGCAACCGTTCATCCTGGTCCGCGAAGCCCGTGCGAATTTCTTCAGTCAGGCCGCGAAGTGCCTGGACCAACAGGTCCCATTGCTCACCCAGTTGATCAAGCACATCGCGCAAGCGCTCGCTCAGCTTGCGATAGGCGATGGGGTCTTGATCCAGGTGCTCGCGGATGTGCGCCCGAATGGCGTGCTCCATCTCAGACGCCTTGGCACGGTCGTTGGCCTCTCGGCCCAGTTGCGTCTCGAAATCGACGTCCGTCAGCAGCGTCGGAGGGATACGGGGATCGACGCCCATCGAAATGACATGGTCATCGATGAGCCTGCGGACCTTGGCACCGACATCCTTGCCCAACTGCGGCGTATCGCGGTAGCGGTTGCGTGCTCGCGCGTAAATGAACGCCAGATGCTTGGCGTCGGAGGTGAAGGGCAGTCCTTCGGGCCGAGGCAGCACCATCTCCAGCATGTCCAGGAAGCTCTTGAGCTTGACCGAGAACTCCGCGCGCAATCGCTCGTCCGACAACGCCTCAATGCAGGCTTCGTGGTTCTTCAGATCCTGGATGCCACGTTTGTGAAACAGGCTTACGACGCGCAGATGCCGATCGCGGAGAACGGGAATCTCATCCTTCAGACTTTGCAGCGACCCACCGATGTCCTCGTCGGCGTAGACCTGCAACGCAGCCTTCAGATGATTGGCCAGGCCGTAGTAGTCGACGACGATGCCAAATCGCTTTCCGTGACCAGTGCGGTTCACCCGAGCAATGGTCTGCAGCAACTCCGCTTCGCGGATCGGTCGGTCCAGATACATCACACCTTCGATCGGTGCGTCGAATCCGGTCAGCAGCATGGACTTCACGATCAGGAAAGCAAGCGGATCCGTCCTGGCCGCATCCGAACCCAGCAATGGCTTCTTGAAGCGCTTGATGCGCTGCTCCTGCGCGGCCGCGTCCGTCCAGTCCTTCCATGCGGGGTCGTCATTGTTGCCCCCCGAGATGATGGGAGCGAACTCGATGGCAGACAGCTGCTCTCGGAATCGCCAAGCTTGGATACGTGCTTGCACCGCCGGTGGACGAGCGCACAGAGCCTCATCGTCCAGGCCCTTGTCGTCAACGTTCAGAGCCTCAGCCTCGGCCAGCAACTCGTCGCGTGCAACCTTGAAAGCATCGAGATATCGCACGGCGGCAAGACGGCTGTAAGCCACGACCTGGGCCTTGAATCCGTTGGGCAGGATGTGCGTCACATAGTGGCGCAACATGTCGCGTGCCTTGTCCGCGATCAGCAGCGGTGCGTCGAAGATCTGTCCGCGCGTGGCGTACTTCTGCTTCAAAGCTTCCAGTTCATCGGCGCTCAGCTCCCTGAAGAGGTCTTCGAAAAGATCATCCAGGTTGGCGTCGTCCTTGATGGCTCCCTTGGCGGTCCGTCCCTCGTAGAGAATGGGAACGATCGCGTCGTCCGCTTCCGCTTCGCGGATCGTGTACCGGTCGATGAACTCGCCGAAGACTTCATGCGTGCGTTTCTTGTCACCCAGCAGGATGGGGGTTCCGGTGAAACCAATGCGAGCGCAATTGGGCAAACCAGCCTGAAGGGCAGCATGCAGGTCGCCGGCCTGGCTGCGGTGCGCCTCGTCCACAAGGACGAGGATGGTCTCGTCGTCGTTGAGCACTTCGAGAGGCACAGGTCTCATCGCCGGGGATCCGAGCAGCTCGCCACCGGGCGAGCTCGCCTCATCGGACGAGTCACTGCCCCGTTGCTTCTGGATCATCCCGAACAGCAATCCTGGACCTTTGCGCCGGAGCAGCGCCTTGAGCCCCTCCGATGACGAGGCCCGCTCCACGCCTTCGCCGCTCAGCACTGCAGTTGCCGAGAGCTGCTTCTCGAGGTCGCTGCGGTCCGTGACCACCACGACCTTGAATCGACGCAGTTGAGCGTCGGTGCGTAGCTTTCGGATCAGGAACACCATGGTCAGACTCTTGCCCGAACCCTGCGTGTGCCAGACGATGCCGCCACGGCGATCGTGCTCCCCATCCTGAGCGCGCGTCTTGCCCGTCTTCAGACGCTCGATGGCGCGAGTCACTGCGCGGAACTGCTGGTAGCGGCAGACGGTCTTCACCGTCGCGCCATCCACATCCATGTAGAGCATGTAATGCCGGACCAGATCCAGCAGGTTCAATGGGGCCAGCATGCCGGCCACCAAACGCTCCTGTTCCGACAATCTGGTCCTGCCGAGGCCCGCACTGATGGCCTCTTCCGTGTTCGGAGCAACGGTTTTCCACGCGGCGTAATGCCGCAGTCCCGCGCCGATCGTGCCCACCTTGGCCTCGTCGAAGCTCGTGGCCACCAGCAGCTGATTGGTGTGGAAGAGGGCTTCATTACCCTCGTTGTCCGCGACCTCGCCGGCCGCTTTGCGCTGATTGCTGTAGCGCCGCAGTTGGTCCACCGCCTCAGCTATCGGCTCCGGGACCGACGGGCTCTTGCACTCGATCACGACCAGGGGAATGCCATTCACCAACAACACCAGGTCGGGGACGATGAATGCCTTGCCACGCGTGTAGCCCGGCGGGCAGTCCACGCGGTACTGGTTCACCACGCAGAAGTCATTGCGTTCAGGGTGCTTCCAGTCGATGAAGTGGATGGTTTGGCCACGGCCACCATCCCAACCGGGAAGGCCGTCGACAGTCAGCCCGCCGATCAGCAAGGCTGTGGCGGCCTTGTTGGCCTCCATCAGTCGGTAGGCCGGCATGCGGGTCAGGGCGGAGATGGCTTGCGTCAGACGCTCGTCGTCCAGCCAAGGACGGCCATCGTGCAGGTTCAGGTCGCGCAGCTGCCGCCGCAGCAGATCGGTCTGGATGACCTCAGAGAAATTCTTGCGACCCGTGGCGCCAGGTGAGTCCAGATCGCCTGCCGTAAATCGCCAGCCCAGACCACCGAGTTGCTCCACCAGCGGACGCTCGACCGCTTCCAATTCCCATCTCATAAGCCTCCGTTTCGGCCTCCCCAGGCCAGACTAAGTCATTGTTTTATATGGAATGAATTGGATGGGCGACATCCAAAGTCATCCAAAGGCATCCAAAAACGGCTCCAAACGGTGTCTGCTAATTGCCCTCGCTTGAACCAGCCAGCGCGTAATAAGCCGCTCGCTTCTCTCCATGCTGGACCAGCTTGCCGGCATCACGCAGTCGGCGCAGCAAGTCCTTCGCCTGCAGTGACGTGATCCGGCACAGGTCCGCCGCCTGGTTGCGTCGGATGGCACCGTGCTTCTCCACGTAGCTGAGCACCATCTGTTCCTGTTGAAGGCCGCTGAAGCCCAATTGGCGGATGTAGTCTGCCTGTCGTCCATCGGCTTGGTAGACACCCATCGCCAGCGTGTAGCTTCGTCCACGCGCGCTCCCGTGCGCCTGGGCCAAGCCGGCCTCCACCAGCCGCTCCAGCGTCTTCTTCGCCTGCGTGGGTTCGCGCTGAATGTGCGCCGCCAATTCATCGGCGCTCAGCCGCTTCAACTCGCGCAGCGCCGCCAGCGCGATCAGGCTGTCGATGGGCAGTTCGCGCCCCTGTTTGCCTTCCTGCTCGACCACCAACTTCAGGAACGCCTCGTCGGCGTCCACTGTCGCCAGCCGCAACACCACGGCGGTGGCGCTGGTGCGGCGGTAGTCCGGCTCAGGTCGACCGAAGCGCAGCATGCCGCGGTAGATCTTGTCGACGCCCCGACCGGAGCGCTCGACCAACCCGACACGTTTCATGGCGTCGGCCAGCGCGCGATTGCGCGGCCGGGGCTCCGTGGTCAGCAGATTGGCGAGGGTGACGCCATCCACCAGCCCGCCCGGATTGCTGAGGGTGAGACCTTCATCGTCCAACCGCACATGCACGGCGCCCAAGCGGTGGTAATCGCGATGCACCAAGGCATTCGCGAGGGCTTCCCGGAAGGCTTCCATCCCCACTCGCGGCACAGGTACGCGGAACAGGCCGATCTGCATCTCCTTCTCCGGGTTGTAGGGCCTGAAATTGGTTTCCAGCCATTCCATCGCCTTCAGCAATGGGAATCGACGGAATTCGTTGAGCTTCACGGCTTCGCGCTCCAGCACCTGGAAAGCGAATTCGTGGGTGGGCACCAATTCCTTGAGCGCCAACTCGCGACCGATGAGCAGCAGACCGGTCAGCGTCGGAGCGCGGCCGCTGCCATCGGGCAGGCGCGCGGTGAGGCCGAGGGCGCCATCGAGCGCTTCGTCGTCTAGCTCCAGCAGGACGCGATCGCCGCCGTACTGCTGCACGCTCTGGCGCAAGCGCTCCCGTTCAAGCGGGTCCAGGTCGGCGAGCGTGGCGCCAGCAACGATCTGCGCGGAGGCATCCATCAGCCCGAAGGAGCTAACTCGGCTGGCCCGATCGTGCGGCAGCATGGCCACGCATTCGGGTGTGCCGTCGGCCTTGAGGCGACGGCGCAGATAAACCCCGCCGGTGGTGGCGACTTCGCCCTGGGCCTTTGGGACGGTGATCAACGCGACGGGGACTTCGTCCATGATCACGGTGCTGACGGTCACCGCGAGTGAGGGAGAGGTCCGCGCAGCGACAAGACCGACGATGCCGGAGATCGGCGGTCGATCTGCATGCAGTCCGGTCATCCGCCCGTCGTCCTCGACACCGAGCCACAACTCGCCGCCCTCGGCATTTGCCATGCAGACGATGGCCTCAACGAGATCCTTGTCGGACAGGCGACTGCGGTCGCTCTTGAACTCGACCGTCAGGGATTCGTGCAAGGGCAGCGAAGAGAAGGTCATGTCGATAGCAGTGGCGTGACGCGCACGCGGCCAGTGAGGAGGTCGTCCATGAGGCCGGATTTGAGCGTCATTTGCTTCTTCAGACCTTCAAGCTCGGCCCGAAGTCTTGAGTTGATTCCCTCCACCTTCTCAATGATCGCCCGCTGCTCATCAGCACTTGGCATGCGTATGGGAAAAGCTTTTAGCTGGGTCGAATTGATGGAGGCGAGATTGGTTGTCTGTTTGGATGCCTGAACGAAGTACCGCTTGCCAAACGTCGATGCGCTGTACAGCGAAAGAAAGTGCGGATGCAGACTGCTGGGATTGCACCTCACACGAAACACGTGATTTTGGTGAAGGCAACTGTCGATCTCCCCCGACCACACAACGCCGCGACCTAGCTTGTCGTAGTCGCCGCCCTCGTTCATCAAGACGTCCCCGTGCTCAAGACGATAGCGGGGCAACTCGTTCGCAGAGATTCGAATGGTGCTTACACGGGAGAGATCGAGGTATCCGTCCTGCACGTTGGCGACGCGGAGATAGGGAAGCTCCACCGTCCCGGCCCCGGAGACCGTTCGCCCCAAGGTGATACCCCCAGCAATCTCTGCGTGTTTGCCTAAGGATTCGACTGTCCACGCCTTGGGGATCAATCCCAACGACGAGTTCTTGTAGAGACTTGGCGAGTGGCTGGACGGAGGGCGCAACTCCCCGTTGGCATCAACGCCACGCGTCAGCAAATCATGAAGCAGCCCCTGCTTGACCTGCTTGAGCTTGGCGACGATGGCTTCGGTTTGGCGGATGGTGGTGTCTACTGTGTCGAGGATCTCGGCAATACGCGCCTGCTCCTCCAAGTCACTTGGCAAGCAGACCACGGTCTGGAGATACTCGGCGAACTTTAGATTGATGATCCCGGTGGTCTGCTGCTGCAAGGCCAAGAGTTCCGGCTGCTCGTAGAGCCACTGGAGCTTTCGAAAAAGGTAGCGCGGATCCACGACCTTAGGGTCTGGCCTTAGCGTCTTAAAGAAGTTGGAGCAAATGGCCGGAACGATGTGCGCGGTAGCATCGAAGCGGGCAACTCGACCAACCGGCTTGCCCGGACCGCCTCCAGAGCCCTCAAGGAGGATGTCTCCATCCAGCAGGCGCTTCGATTGCATCTTCCTCGCTGAAATTGACCTCATGGCTCCTGTGCCAACGACTCTTCCGTCATCGTCGATGTCAGTCGCACGGAGGACAGTCGCAGTACCAGGTTTGGGATCGCTACCCCACTCGCCAGCAAAGGCCGCCTTTAGGCACTCGCCGACCATGAAGGCCTGCCATTCTTTAGCTGGCATAACCCAACCCTGCCAACAACTTCTTCATCGTCCGATTTGCACCGTCTCGCTGGCTCTCAAGTTCCGAGAGGACCACCCGGTACTTCTCCCACCAAAGTTCGGTCGCCGCTCTCACTGCCTGCCTATGCACGCTTACATGGCTTTCAACGATGGAAAGCATGTCTGCGCGTTCGATTGCAAGCAACAACCGTTCGGCATCCCTTTCGGCCAATACGGAGACAGCTTCGTCTAGCCGCAACTTGAAGCTTGTCTGATCAGCCTTGATCCGCTTCTTCACAGCCGCCAGATCCTTCTTCCAAGCCTTCAGCTCAGCCTCGTCGACGACGGGTGCATCGTCGTCGTCGACAGCCTCGTCTTCGCCTTCGGCCTTCTCCGGCGTCGCCGCCTTGATCTGAGCTTCGAGCTCCGCTTTGCGGGCTTCAAGCTCGGCGAGTCCAGCGACGAAGTCGGCCATCAGATGGCGAACGAGCTTGTGATCCAGAGGATTGCTCTTGCTCTGTTCGTCTTCCAGCGCCGACACGATGCTGGTTCGCCACGCATCCACCACACCGCGCGCGCCGCGCGCCATCAGCGTCATGAACTCGTACTTGGCGTCGGCCCAGAAGCCGGCCACGATGCCACGGATCTCGAAGCGACCCAGCAACCCGACCGGCTCCAGCGCCTCTCCAAACGAATGCAGCAGGTCATTGCGCAGACCCACCAGGCTCTTTTCATGTGCCAAGGCCGTGATGCGCGGGCTGTGTTCCGTCCACCACGCATCGAAAGCATCACGCAGAGCCTGCTCGCGCGCGAGCACACCCGGGTTCTGCTCGACCGCTGCCTTCAACGCGCGTCGATCATTGAGCTCTGGCCTGAAGTCGACATAGCGCTCATCTCGCTCCACGAAGAGCGCCTGCGGGTCCAGGCCCTGCGCCGCGAACAGATCAGCCTTGGCCTCGATCTCTGATTTCGGAACGCCGCCCAGCAAATGCGCCCTCACGTCATGCGGCTCGGGCGGAGGCGCGTTATCGGCATAGCGACGAATGTTGAGGTTGAACTCGTTCTCTTGCAGCGTTCCGTTGCTCACGATGGCGCTGAAGCCGGGCACCTCGGCGAAGTGGTCGAACGTGTGAACGATCTTCTCGATGTGCTCGGGACCGAGATGGTTCTGCGCACGGCCCTCGCTGTATTCGCGGTCCGCGTTGATGAACAGGACCTTCCCCTGGCGCTCTGCAGGCTTGCCACTGCGCCCGTCTCCGAGCCGCTTGCGCATCACCAGCACACAAGCCGGAATGCCGGTGCCATAGAACAGATTCGCCGGCAGTCCGATGACCGCCTCCAGCAGATCGTCCTTGATCATGCCGGCGCGGATCGCGCGCTCCTCGCCGCCACGGAACAGCACACCGTGCGGGAGCACGGTCGCCAACTGCCCGCCATCACGAAGCACCGCCACCATGTGCTGCAAGAACATTAGGTCAGCCTTCTTGCTGCCCAGCGGCACCTGTCCGTACGGGAAGCGCTCCGCCGCGTGCTTGGGCTGGAAGACAGGCTTCCGGTCCTTGTCGAGTTCCGCGCTGCCCCAGTTGATCGAGAACGGTGGATTGGCCAGCACTCGGTCAAAACGCATCAGCTCCCCGTTCTCGACGTGCTGCGGCTCCGCGAGCGTGTCATCGTTGTGGAGATCGGCGCTGCTGATGCCGTGCAGCAGCATGTTCATCTTGGCAATGGACCAGACAGTCCCGTTGGCCTCCTGCCCGCACAACTCGGCGCGACTGCCATCGCCGCCGTGTTCGTCGATGTACTCCTTCGCCAAGATCAACATGCCGCCCGACCCGACACACGGGTCGTAGATGCTGTGATCCTGCTGCGGCTTGACCAGACGAACCATCATCCGGACCACGGAGCGAGGCGTGTAGAACTCGCCACCCTTCTTGCCGGCAGAGTCAGCAAACTCGCCGATCAGGTACTCGTAGGCTGCGCCAAGCAGATCGGGAAACTCGAAGTCTTCGTTGCGCAGGCGATAGGTGCTGAAGTGCGAGATCAGCTGTCTCAGCTTGATGTCCGGGATCTTGCTCTGCCCGACCTTGCGCGAGAAGTCGATGTGCTCCAACACACCGCTGAGGCTGGCGTTGCCCGACTCGAGTCCACCAAGCGCGCGATTCAGGAATCCGCCGACGTCGACGTGAGCCTCATTGACGAGATAGTCCCAGCGCGACTCGTGAGGAACGTAGAACGACTCGCCATACCAGCGCTTGACCTCCGCATTCGCGATCGCATCGACGCGGCTATGTCCGGCCGCCTCCTGCTGAGCGATCACTTCCTCGCGACGTTGATTGAACACGTCCGAGCACCGCTTCAGGAACAGCATCCCGAAGATGTACTCCTTGAATTCGGAGGCGTCCATCTTCCCGCGCAGGATGTCTGCGGCCTTGAAGAGATGGCGTTCTAGTTGTTGCAATGAGAGGGGCACAGAGACTTGGGCGCGTCAGAAGTTGGAGCCCGGATTCTCGCAGGCCAGTGCCGCACGAACCCAGGTCCGAACCCTGATCACGGTGGGCAGATCTCGCCATGTTGATCGGCGCTCGCCCAATGCTCCCGAAAAGCGAGATCTCGCCTATTTCCCGATACAGAACCGGCTGAAGATCTCGCCGAGCAGGTCGTCGGCGGTGAAAGCGCCGGTGATCTCGCCGAGCGCGTCGTGCGCCAGCCGCAGCTCTTCGGCCATCAGGTCCAGCGCGGGCGGATCGATCTCCACCTGCGCGAGCGCCCCCTCGATGTGCTCGCGCGTGCGGCGCAGCGCCTGCACATGCCGCTCGCGCGCGATGAACAGGCCCTCCGGCACCGCGTGCCAGCCCACCTGCTCCAGCAGTCGCCGCCGCAACGCGTCCAGGCCCTCGCCGGTCTTGGCCGACAGCCTCAGCGCCCCATCCGGCAGCCCCTGCGGCGCGTGCGCGTCGGCCTTGTTGTAGATCTGCAGGATCCGCGCCGGATCGACGCTCGCGAGCCGGCCGCGGATCTCCGCGTCCTCGGCTTCGTAGTCCGCGTGCCCGACCCGCGTCAGGTCGTGCAGGAACAGCACCACGTCCGCCTCCGCGATCGCGTCCCAGCTGCGCGCCACGCCGATGCGCTCAACCTCGTCGTCGGTGTCGCGCAGCCCGGCCGTGTCGCTGATGTGCAGCGGCACGCCCTCGATCTGGATGGTCTGGCTCAGCTTGTCGCGCGTCGTGCCCGGGATCGGCGTCACGATCGCGAGCTCCGCCCCCGCCAGAGCGTTCAGCAGCGAGCTCTTGCCCACGTTGGGCTGCCCGGCCAGCACGACCTTGATGCCCTCGCGCAGGATCGCGCCCTGACGGCTGCGGTCCAGCAATGCCTCCACGCGCGCCAGCAGCCGCCGGAGCTTGCCCAGCGCGTCCGCCTGCTGCAGGAAATCGATCTCTTCCTCGGGGAAGTCCAGCGTCGCCTCGACCAGCATGCGCAGCTGGATCAGCGCGTCGCGCAGCCCGCCGACCTCGCCGCTCAGCGCGCCCGCAAGCGCCCGGCCCGCGCTGCGCGCGGCCGCCTCGGTGCTCGCGTCGATCAGGTCGGCGACCGCTTCGGCCTGCGCCAGGTCGAGCTTGCCATTGAGGAAGGCGCGCCGGGTGAATTCACCCGGCTCGGCCAGCCGCACGCGCAGCGTCGGATCCGCCTCGAGGCAGCGCGCCAGCAGCAGTTGCAGCACGACCGGGCCGCCGTGGGCCTGCAGCTCGAGCACGTGCTCGCCGGTGTAGGAATGCGGCGCCGGGAACAGCAGCGCCAGTCCGTGATCGATGGCCTCGCCCTGGGCGCTGCGGAAGGGCAGGTAGGTCGCCTCGCGCGGTTTCAGCGCGCGGCCGCAGATCGCGCTCACCAGCGCGCCGAGGTCCTGAGGCGCGGAGACCCGCACGATGCCCACCGCGCCGCGTCCGGGGGCGGTGGCGATGGCGGCGATGGGATCCTGATGACGCGACAGCATGGGCGCGATTGTCTCGCAGCCCCCCATGAAAAACGGCGATGCGCCGTGGGGCCGCATCGCCGTTGTCGTGGATGGCGCGGGGCAGGCCTTGCCGCCCGCTCTCGTGAGCCGGCGTCTTGCACCTCCGGTCCCCCACCGACGCGAGTCGAATGGAGAAGCGATCCCCGCATGCCTCGATTAAGCGCCTTGCACGGACGAAAAAAAGCCCCCGGGTGCGGGGGCTCATGCGGTGACCGTGAGGAAATGCGCGCCAGGCGCACTTCGGTTACGGGGTCATCGGATCACTTCTTCGCGGTCGACGTGCCGATCTGCTTGTTGATCATCCATTGCTGGGCGATCGACAGGATGTTGTTGACCAGCCAGTACAGCACCAGGCCCGACGGGAAGAAGAAGAACATCACGCTGAAGGCCAGCGGCATGATCCACATCATCTTGGCCTGCACCGGGTCGGCCGGTTGCGGGTTCAGCCAGACCTGCAGCAGGCTGGACGCCGTCATCAGCAGCGGCAGCGGGCCGATCGGGGCGCCGAACAGGTGACCGAACAGGCTGTCGGGCTTGGACAGGTCGTGGATCCACATGACCCACGGCGCGCCACGCATCTCGACGCTGGACAGCAGCACCCAGTACAGCGCGATGAAGAACGGCATCTGCAGGAAGATCGGCAGGCAGCTGCCCAGCGGATTGATCTTCTCTTCCTTGTAGATCCGCATCATCTCCTGCTGCATCTGCTGCGGCTTGTCCTTCAGGCGCTCACGCATCTCCTGGATGCGCGGGTTCACCGCCTTCATCTTGGCCATGCTGCGGTAGGCGCTGGCGTTCAGGCCGTAGAACGCGGCCTTCAGCAGCACCACCAGCAGGATGATCGCCCAGCCCCAGTTGCCCAGCAGCGTGTGCAGCACGTCCAGCAGCCAGAACAGCGGCTTGGACAGGATCTTGAAGATGCCGTAGTCCTTCACCAGCTCCAGGCCCGGAGCGAGGACTTCGAGCTTCTTCTCTTCCTGCGGACCGACGTACAGGACGTTGTCCAGCTTGGCCGACGCGCCCGGCGCCACCGCGGCGAAGTTCATCACCATGCCGGCGGTGTACAGGTCCTGGTTCAGCGGACGGACGTTGAACTCACGCGGACCCGCTTCGTTGCGGATCCACGCGCTGACGAAGTAATGCTGGACCATCGCGACCCAGCCGTCGTCGGCGTTCTTCTCGTACTCGGCCTTGCCCTTCTTCAGGTCGTCGAAGGCGAGCTTGTGGTACTTCGCCTTGTCCGTGTAGATCGCCGGGCCCGAGAACGAGGTCGGCGCGAAGGACGGGCCGGTGTGGTCGATGTGACCGTCGCGCACCAGCTGCAGGTACAGCTGCGGCGTGACCGGCGCGGCACCGGTGTTGGTCACCTCGTGGTTGACCGCCACGGCGTAGTCGCCGCGCTTGAAGGTGTAGGTCTTGGCCAGCTTCACGCCGCCTTGCTCGCCTTCCAGCCGGACGGTCAGGGCGTCCTGGCCGTCCTTGAGCTCACGCGGACCGTCGACCAGCGTCAGCACGGTCTGGTCGCTCGGGGCGTTGGGGACGTTCAGCAGGCCGGAGCGCGCGCTGTAGTTGCGCAGCGGGTCCAGCACCACGACGTGGCCGCTGGGGTTGGTGTCGTCGGCGTGCTTGAGCAGCTCGACGCGCACCAGGCTGCCGCCGCGGGTGTCGATCGTGGCCTTGACCACGTCCGTGGTGAAGGTGACCAGTTCGTTCTTGATGACGGGGGCAGCGGGCGCAACGGCGGTCGCGCCGGAAGCAGCCGGGGCCGGCAGCGCCGCGGCGGAAGCCGCTGAGGCCGGGCCGGCCGGCGCGCTGGCGACGTTCGCCGGGGCCGGCGAGAACATCGACGGCTGGCCGTTGTGCCGCTGCCAGCCGTCCCACAGAAGGACCAGCGACATCGTGAACACCACCCACAAGATGGTGCGGCGAATATCAGTCATGGGAAGCTTTTGGATTGGCGGTTGAAGAGGCTGCCCCCGCCCGGCATCCGGATGGACGCTCGGTGAACCGGGTGAACAGGCGGGGCGGATTGTCGGGCACGGGATCGTGTCCGCCCAGACAGAAAGGATTGCAGCGCAGGATCCGTCCGACCGCGAGATAGGTGCCCGCGGCCGCGCCGTGCTGGCGCAGCGACTGCATGGCGTAGGCGGAGCAGCTTGGGCTGTAGCGGCACCCGGCGCGGAGCCAGGCGCTGAACAGCAGCTGATAACCACGCACCAGCCCCATCAGCAAGCGCGTCGGCAGGCCGGGGCGGGCGTTCATGATCGTGTTTCCGAACCGGCGGGCCGGTCAGCCGGCGGACGCCGGCGGGGGCGACTGGGGCGGCCGGGCCAGCTTGCGCGTCAACTGCAGCAGCTCGGCGCGCGCGACGGCGCGCAGCGCGTCCGAGGACGCGCTGGGGAACTGCTTGCGATCGAACGGCATGCGCAGCCTCACCACCCACAACCCGGGCGGGAGCTCGGGGAGTTCCCCGAACACCGCGCGGATCTGGCGCTTGAGCAGCACCCGCGTGACGGCGCGCTTGGCATGCCGCTTGGGCACGACATAGCCCAGCCAAGCCTGGTCAGGCGCGGCGGGAACCGATGCGGCGGGAGTGGGCGCCACGTTCGCGGAGGACGTTTCATCCACAGGCTGGGGATGAATCGGTGCATCACCTGTGGACAAGTCGCCCGTTCCTGTGGATGGACGGCGCTTCGGCAGCGTGGGGCTGGCGAGCAGGTGGTGCACGGCGAAGTGCGCGCTGCGCGCGCGGCTGGGCGTACCCAGCACGCGCTCGAAATCGGCCGATCGCACGATGCGGCCGATCATGATGCGAGCGAAGTCGTCTGGCTTGGTGCTCAGACGGCCAGGCGCTTGCGGCCCTTGGCGCGACGAGCAGCGATGACGGCCTTGCCGCCACGCGTCTTCATGCGGACCAGGAAGCCGTGGGTGCGGGCGCGACGGGTCTTGGAGCCTTGATAAGTGCGTTTCATGTTCAACCTCTTGGAAATCTTCGGTACTTCCCGTCGCCTCGCGCCACCTTGGCGCCGCGGACGGTGGACATCTCAGGTTGATGTCGGAAGCCGCTCAAAAAAGGAGGCCCACGCAGCAACGTCCGGGCGTCCGGAAAACCCGCGATTACAGCAAAGATTTGCGTCAGGGTCAATCCGGATGCAAGTCGCCACGGGGATTACCTGCACTTGACCGGGGGAAAAAATCTGTGGATAACCCAGACTTCGCGGCTTCGGATCAGTACAATCCGGCCGCTCGAAGAATAAGTTTTCCACAATGAGCGCAGACTTGTCAGGGGCGGCACTGTGGCAGCGCGGCTGCGAACGCCTGGCCGCCGAACTGCCTGAACAGCAATTCAATACCTGGATCCGACCGCTCCCCCCGCGGAAGTCGCCCAGCAGGACGAGAACGGCCATGAGGCCGTCCTGGTGTCCCTCCGCGTCCCCAACCGATTCAAGCTGGACTGGATCCGCAGCCAGTACGCCGGCCGCATCGAGGCCATCCTGACCGAGCTCGCCGGCAAGCCCGCGAGGCTGGAGCTGTCCCTGGCCCCGCGCGAGGCCATCGCCCCGCTGCCGCGCACGCAGCCCTCGAGCATGACCATGGGCCAGGTGCTGAGCCAGCACGGCCTGGGCGCGCCCGCCGCCGGGCGTCCCGCGATGCCCGCGGCCGCCCGTGCCGCCGCCCCGTCGGCCGCTGCCGGCCAGCCGGCGGCCAGCGCCGCACCGGCCCCCACGGTCGTCACCGCCGCCAGCCTGATCCAGTCCGCCGCGGCGCCCAACTTGCCGCCCAGCGCCACGCGCCACCGCATCAACACCAGCCTGACCTTCGACACGCTGGTGCCGGGCCGCGCCAACCAGATGGCGCGCACCGCCGCGCTGCACGTCGCCGGCGCGCCGGGCCAGATGTACAACCCGCTGTTCCTCTACGGCGGCGTCGGCCTGGGCAAGACCCACCTGATCCACGCGATCGGCAACCGCTGCTGCTCGACAAGGACCGCCCCGATGCGCGCGTGCTCTACCTCCACGCCGAGCAGTTCGTCTCGGACGTGGTCAAGGCCTACCAGCGCAAGGCCTTCGACGAGTTCAAGGCGATAGTACCACTCGCTGGACCTGCTGCTGATCGACGACATCCAGTTCTTCGCCGGCAAGGACCGCACGCAGGAAGAGTTCTTCAACGCGTTCGAGGCGCTGCTGGCCAAGCGGGCGCACATCATCATGACCTCGGACACGTATCCGAAGGGCCTGGCGGACATCGACGAGCGCCTGATCTGCCGCTTCGACTCCGGCCTGACGGTGGCGATCGAGCCGCCCGAGCTGGAGATGCGCGTGGCGATCCTGATCAAGAAGGCGGAGGCCGAGAGCGCGCCGATGCCCGAGGACGTGGCCTTCTTCGTCGCCAAGCACCTGCGCTCCAACGTGCGCGAGCTCGAAGGCGCGCTGCGCAAGATCCTGGCGTACAGCCGCTTCTCGCACAAGGAAATCAACATCGAGCTGGCGCGCGAGGCGCTGAAGGACCTGCTGTCGATCCAGAACCGGCAGATCTCGGTGGAGAACATCCAGAAGACCGTGGCCGACTTCTACAAGATCAAGGTCGCGGACATGTATTCGAAGAAGCGGCCGGCCAACATCGCCCGGCCGCGCCAGATCGCCATGTACCTGGCCAAGGAACTGACGCAGAAGAGCCTGCCGGAGATCGGCGAGCTGTTCGGCGGCCGCGACCACACCACGGTGCTGCACGCGGTGCGCAAGATCGCCGGAGAGCGCCAGAAGAACACCGAGCTGAACCAGCAGTTGCACGTGCTGGAGCAAACGCTGAAGGGATGAGAGAAAACGCCTTCGCCTTCAGCGAAAATGCCGCGTTCGCCCGTACAGCCAACAGTGGAGAGAGGTTGACATGATCGTGTTGAAAGACAGCCAGGACAAAGTGCTTGCCGCGCTGCAGGCGGTGTCCGGCATCGTCGAACGCCGCCACACCCTGCCCATCCTGGCCAACGTGCTGATCCGCAAGCAGGGCAAGCAGGTGGAGCTGACCACGAGCGACCTGGAGATCCAGATCCGCACGACGGTCGAGTTCGGCGGGGACGACGGCGACTTCTCCACCACGATCGGCGCGCGCAAGCTGATCGACATCCTGCGCTCGATGCCGTCGGACCAGACGGTGAGCCTGACGTCCAACCAGAACAAGATGACGCTGCAGGGCGGCAAGAGCCGCTTCACGCTGCAGACGCTGCCGGCCGACGATTTCCCGCTGGTGCAGGAAGCCGCCGATTTCGGGCCCGCGTTCAGCGTGCCGCAGAAGACGCTCAAGGGCCTGATCAACCAGGTGCACTTCGCGATGGCGGTGCAGGACATCCGCTACTACCTGAACGGCATGCTGTTCGTGGCCGAAGGCAAGATGCTGACGCTGGTGGCCACCGACGGCCACCGCCTGGCACTGGCGCAGGCCGAGACCGACACCGAGATGCCCAAGCAGGAAGTGATCCTGCCGCGCAAGACGGTGCTGGAGCTGCAGCGCCTGCTGAAGGACGGCGGCAAGGGGGACGACGAGAGCGCGCCGATCGAGATGCGCTTCGCCGGCAACCAGGCCAAGTTCAGCTTCGGCGGCATGGAGTTCGTGACGAAGCTGGTCGAGGGCAAGTTCCCCGACTACAACCGCGTCATCCCGAAGAACCACCGCTTCCACGTGATCCTGGGCCGCCAGCCGCTGCTGGCCGCGCTGCAGCGCGCCGCGATCCTGACCAGCGACAAGTTCAAGGGCGTGCGGCTGTCCTCATCGAGCCGGGCCTGCTGAAGATCGCGTCGACCAACGCCGACCAGGAAGAGGCGAAGGAAGAACTCGAGATCGACTACGGCGGCGACCAGATCGAGATCGGCTTCAACGTGACCTACCTGATGGACGTGCTGTCCAACATGTCGCAGGACATGGTGCGCGTGGACCTGAACGACAGCTCGTCGAGCGCGCTGTTCAGCATCCCGGAGCACACCGGTTTCAAGTACGTCGTCATGCCGATGCGGATCTAAGGTCGCGCTGCGACCTTCGCTCCTCGGAGCGGGAACGTGGCGCACCCCCTGCCCCCGCCAGGCGGGGGTTCTAGACAGTCAGACAAACGGCCGCTCGCGGCCTTGAACAGCCTTCCGATGACCGATAACAGCACCCCTGAGAACACCCCGACGCCAGCGCCTCAGAACGACGGCGCGGGGTACGGCGAGTCCAGCATCCAGATCCTGGAAGGGCTGGATGCGGTGCGCAAGCGCCCGGGCATGTACATCGGCGACACCTCTGACGGCACCGGTCTGCACCACCTGGTGTTCGAGGTGGTCGACAACTCGATCGACGAAGCGCTGGCGGGTTACTGCAACGACATCGTCAGTCACCATCCACGCCGACAACTCGATCTCCGTCACCGACAACGGCCGCGGCATTCCGACCGGCGTGAAGATGGACGACAAGCACGAGCCCAAGCGCTGCGGCGGCCGAGATCGTGATGACCGAGCTGCACGCCGGCGGCAAGTTCGACCAGAACAGCTACAAGGTGTCGGGCGGCCTGCACGGCGTGGGCGTGTCCGTGCGTGAACGCGCTGTCCAAGACGCTGCGCCTGACGGTGCGCCGCGACGGCAAGGTCCATCAGCTGGAGTTCAAGAAGGGCATCCCGCAGGACCGCGTGATCGAGCTGCGCGACGGCGTCGAGACCAGCCCGATGAAGATCGTCGGCGAGACCGACAAGCGCGGCACCGAAGTGCACTTCCTGGCCGACACGGAGATCTTCACCAGTCGAACTCCGAGTTCCACTACGACATCCTGGCCAAGCGCCTGCGCGAGCTGTCGTTCCTGAACAACGGCGTGCGGATCCGCCTGACCGACGAGCGCACCGGCAAGGAAGACGACTTCGCCTTCGCGGGCGGCGTGCAAGGCGGCTTCGTCGAGTACATCAACAAGAGCAAGACCGCGCTGCACCCGAACATCTTCCACGCGCAAGGCGACAAGATGTCGGAGCAGAACACCAACGTCGGCGTGGAAGTGGCGATGCAGTGGAACGACGGCTTCAACGAGAACGTGCTACTGCTTCACCAACAACATTCCGCAGCGCGACGGCGGCACCCACCTGGCCGGTTTCCGCGCGGCGATGACCCGCGTGATCAACAACTACATCGAGGACAACGAGCTGGCAGCAAGAAGGCCAAGGTCGACGCCACCGGCGACGACATGCGCGAAGGCCTGATTGCCGTGCGTGCTCGGCGTGAAGGTGCCGGATCCGAAGTTCAGCTCGCAGACCAAGGACAAGCTGGTCTCCTCCGAGGTGCGCGGCCCGGTGGAGGAAATCGTCGCGAGCAAGCTGACGGATTGGCTGCTGGAGAACCCGACGGACGCGAAGATCGTGGGCGGCAAGATCATCGACGCGGCGCGTGCGCGCGAAGCGGCGCGCAAGGCGCGCGAGATGACCCGCCGCAAGGGCGCGCTGGATCTGGCCGGCCTGCCGGGCAAGCTGGCGGACTGCCAGGAGAAGGATCCGGCGCTGTCCGAACTGTACATCGTGGAGGGGGACTCCGCGGGCGGCTCGGCCAAGCAGGGCCGCAACCGCAAGAACCAGGCGATCCTGCCGCTGAAGGGCAAGATCCTCAACGTCGAGAAGGCGCGCTTCGACAAGATGCTCTCCTCGCAGGAAGTCGCCACGCTGATCACCGCGCTGGGCACCGGCATTGGCCGTGACGAGTACAACCCGGACAAGCTGCGCTACCACAGCATCATCATCATGACCGATGCGGACGTCGACGGTTCGCACATCCGCACGCTGCTGCTGACCTTCTTCTACCGCCAGATGCCGGAGATGATCGAGCGTGGCCACGTCTACATCGCGCAGCCGCCGCTGTACAAGGTGAAGAACGGCAAGCAGGAGCAGTACCTGAAGGACGGCCACGAGCTGGACGGATTCCTGCTGAAGGTCGCGCTGAACGATGCCGAGCTGCACACGAACGGTGTGGGCGCGGGTCCGGTGCTCAAGGGCGAGGAGCTGGAGACGAAGGCGCGCCAGTACGTGGCGGCGCAGAACGTGATCGAGCGTCTGTCGCGCGTGGATGGACGGCGAGGCGCTGCATCTGCTGGCGTCGGGTCTGACGCTGGGTCTGGACACGAAGGAAGCGGCGGACATTTCCGCGACGGCGCTGCAGTCGGCGCTGCATGACGCGGTGGTGAGCGCGGAGACGGATCCGCGGACGGACAAGCTGTTCCTGAAGATCAGCCGTCGTCATCACGGCAATGTGCGCTCGAGCATCATCACGGCAGACTTCGTGCACGGGGCGGACTATGAAGTCCTGGCCGAGGCCGGCAAGACCTTCAAGGGCCTGGTGGGCGAGGAAGCCGTGATCAAGAAGGGCGAGGGCGAGAAGGCCAAGGAAAGCAAGGTCGCGGACTTCCGCGCGGCGATGGCCTGGCTGATGACGCAGGCGGAGTCGAGCGTGGGCCGCCAGCGCTACAAGGGCCTGGGCGAGATGAACCCCGAGCAGCTGTGGGAAACCACCATGGACCCGACGGTCCGCCGCCTGCTGCGCGTGCAGATCGAGGACGCCATCGCCGCCGACCAGATCTTCACCACGCTGATGGGCGATGAGGTGGAGCCGCGCCGCGACTTCATCGAGACCAATGCGCTGAGGGCGGCGAATATTGATGTGTGAGCGTCGACGCGCCGTCATGCGGCATTGAAGAATGGCTCATCTCCTGCGAGATGGGCCATTTCTGCATCTGCAGGGTAGTAGTAGCAGTAGTAATTCGTGGGCCGGATCGGCATATCGGTTTAACCAATTGGAAACCGGCGAGCCTCCCATGGCGTTCGTGGACGCTTGGTGCTCCATGCTGAAGCGGCCGTCTCAACCATTCTTCAAGCGGACGCCTTGCAGCGCCGATGAAGTCAAACACCAGCCGTCATGGATGCAGATCGCAAAAGGCAACTCAAGAAGCTGGGCAAGGCCGAGGTCGCCCGTCAATCGGCCGAGCTTCGCGCTTCATTGACGGACGCAAATCCGGCCGCGTTGGGTGATTCGGCATGGGCCAACAACCACAAAACCGGAATTCTCCGAGAAAAGTGGCTTAAGAAGAAATTGCCACTTCTGCGCCAAAAGAAACTGGAGCAATTGTTTGTTGTCCTTCCAATCGTCAGCGCGGGCTGGCGACCGACGTTGGGCGGCTATATTCAATGCCGCACTTGCGGGTCGGCTTCGCCGTCCTCGATTCCTGAACGGAAGTTTTTTTATTGGGCTACCTGTGGTTGCGGCAACATTCGCTGGCGGTGTATTGGTCCCTTCCGCCGCGTGGTCGTCAGAGCGCCCGACCAAATACTCCCGGTGACGCTGATTGGCCGCGGTTGAGCCATCTGCTTCGTCGCGAGGAATTTCTGGCGAAGCATTACTTCAGCTCGTAGCTCAGCTCGTAGAAGTGAATCCCGTCCCGGATATCGATCGTCAACGTCCCGCTGATCCCTTCGAGCCCGCCGGTTCCTGAATCCGGCACCACCTGCACCGCCAATCGCGGCTGTCCGCGGTTCATCTCCCCGGCGTGCATCAGCACGAAGCTGCCCTCGCGGCCCGCGAGCCGGGCTTGCACCTGCTCCATCGCCACGTAGCCGGCCGAGCCCGGCACCGCCGTCCTGAAGGCCAGCATCTCGCCGAGGCTGCTCCCTTCCAGATCGCCGTGGAACTGCTTGACGATGGCCATGCGCCCAATCGGGCAGGCGTCATTCGTGGCGGGCGCGGGGGTGAGCTGCACGTCGAACGTGCCAGCGGCACGGGCAACGGCTCCTACCAGGTCACCGACAAGTCCAGCGCCACGGTCAAGGTGAGCTTCAAGGGCACGACCGCGCAGGGCATGCCGATCACCTACGAATCGACCTCGGTCCACAAGTGGATCGGCAGCGACTGCAGCGCACCGCCGCCCGGCGTGGATCCGTCGGTGGCCGAACTGCTGCAGTGACACGCTACTTGGATCGGTCGTTGGTTGACGAAATGATCAGGAATAGAATTTGCGTCAACCAAGGAGCACGCGATGATCCACGACCGACTCCGGCGGGCCCGCGTCTTGAAGGGGCTCAGCCTCGATGAACTGGCCCAGGCCGTCGGTGACATCACCAAGCAGGCACTGAGCAAGTTCGAACGGGGCGATGCGATCCCGAACTCGACGCGGCTCCTCCAGTTCTCCAAGGCCCTGGGAGTCCGGCCCGAATACTTCTTCCGCGCCGAAGCGGTGAGCTTGTCTCCGCTGGAGTTCCGCAAGCTGGCCCGCATGCCGAAGTACCGGCAGCGGCAGGTGGAAGAGCAGATGCGGGACCACCTCGAACGCTATATCGGCCTGGAGCGCTGCTTCGACGCCGTCAATGTCCGCATCGCCCCGACGGCCCCCGAGATCCTTCCGGTCGAGTCCTTCGAAGCGGCGGAGAGCGCTGCGGAGCGCCTGCGTCGTGCCTGGGGCATCGGCGGCGACGCCATCGCGAACCTGACGCAGTTGCTGGAAGAACGTGGCATCAAGGTGGCGCTGCTCGATGCGCAAAATGACTTCGACGGTGCATGCGCTGCCACGGAAGACCACGAGCATGTGCTGATCGCGCTCAATACCGCGCGGCCTGGCGAGCGCATGCGCTTCACGGCGGCGCATGAGCTCGGCCATTGGGTGATGGCCTTGCCCGAGGACATGTCCGAGGCCGACAAGGAGCGATGCTGTCATCGCTTCGCCGGCGCGTTTCTCTACCCCGGAGCGCAGGTGCTGCTCGACTTCGGCAGTCACCGCCGGTCGCGTGTCCATCCCGCGGAGCTCCTGAATGCGAAGCGGCGCTACGGGATCTCGATGCAGGTCGCACTGCGGCGCCTGAAGGATCTCGGCTTGCTGCATGAGGCCGGCTACAAGGCAGCGGTCATCCAGTTCTCGCAGGCTGGCTGGCGCACCGCAGAGCCAGAGGCGCTGTTGCCCGAGCAACCGCGGCGTTTCGAGTCGCTCGTGTTCTGGGGGCTGGCCGAAGGCCTTTTCACCCCGTCCCGCGCCGCCGAGTTCCTGCAACGCCCGCTGGACACGCTCGAGCCCGCTCTCTCAGCGCTGGCGGGAGCATGAATGCAGCGGGTCTACGTCAGCGATACCAACATCTGGATTGATTTCCGGAACGCTGATCTTCTGGACGACCTCTTCCGCCTCCCGTTCCACTTCTGCAGCACCGACTTTGTCCTGCACGAACTGCAAGACCTTGCCCATGAAGAACTGACCCGGCGCGGTCTGATCGTCGAATCGCTTGGCAGCGATGCCATCGCTGACCTCACACACCTCACCGCCGAGCACAACAACAGCTCTCTGGCGGACGTTTCCTGCTATTACCTTGCGCGGCAGTCCGGCTTGCCCTTGCTGACCGGAGATGGCCGGCTGCGCAGGCAAGCCCAGAAGGACGGCATGGCGGTGCACGGCGCGCTGTGGCTGCTCGATCAATTGCTGGCACATGGCGTCGTCAATGAAGGAGCGCTCGCGGCGGCCCTTCAACGGATGCTGACTGCAGGTGCCCGGTTCCCTTCGGAAGAATGCCAACGGCGATTCAAGGAATGGGCGACTTGATCCGGCACGGCAAATGACGCGTCGCCACGGGCCTCAGGCCGTCCGCGCCGCGAGCATCACCTCCTGATGCCCCCTCCCCGCCGGGATCATCGGAAAGCAGTTTTCCACCGGCGCGACGGCCACGTCGAGGAAATACGGCCCTTCGCTCGCCAGGCACGCGGCCAGCGCCGCATCGAGCTCCTCCCGCCGCGTGACCCGCGCCGCCTCCCAGCCGAAACCCTTCGCCACCGCGACGAAGTCCGGCATGCACGCGTTGTAGCTGTGGCTGTAGCGCTCGCCGTGGTGCAGCTCCTGCCACTGACGCACCATGCCCATGTGGCCGTTGTTGCACAGCACGACCTTCACCCCCGCGCGATGCTGCCGCGCCGTCGCCATCTCCTGCAGGTTCATCAGGATCGACGCGTCCCCGCTCACGCACACCACCAGCCGCCCCGGATGCGCCACCTGCGCCCCGATCGCCGCCGGCAAGCCATAGCCCATCGTCCCCGCGCCCCCCGAGGTCAGCCAGCGCCGCGGCCGCTCGAAGGCCAGGTGTTGCGCCGCCCACATCTGATGCTGCCCGACGTCCGTCGACACGATCGCATCGCGGCCCGCGAGCTGCTCCCGCAGCCCCGCCATCAGGGCCTGCGGCGCGATCACTTCGGGCGTGTCCTCGAACGCCAGCGAGCGCTGCGCCCGCCAGCCCTCGATCCGCTCCCACCACTCGGCGAGCCGCTCCGCCGCCATCGCGCGCCGCTCGAGCGCCCGCCTCAGCCGCGGCAGCACCGCGCGCGCGTCGCCGCACAGCGCGAGATCGGCGCGGCGCACCTTGTCGATCGACGCCGCATCGATGTCCACATGAATCACCCGCGCCCCCGGCGCGAAGCTGTCCAGCCGGCCCGTCACGCGATCGTCGAATCGCGCCCCCGCGCACACGATCAGATCCGCGTGATGCATCGCGAGATTGGCCTCCAGCGTGCCGTGCATCCCCAGCATCCCCAACCACTGCGGCGATGACGCCGGCAGCGCGCCCAGTCCCATCAGCGTCAGGGTGCAGGGCGCGCCGCTTGCAGCCACGATGGCGGAAAACGCCGTGCACGCCTCATCGCCCGCGTTGATCAATCCACCGCCACCGTAGAACACCGGCCGCCGCGCCGCCGCGATCCAGTCCGCGGCCTGCTCGATCGATCCGGCGCCGACGACGCCCGCCACCGGCGCCGCCACGCGCTCGCGCCGCGGATCCGGCCGTCGTCTCGGAGCCGGCGCCAGTTGCACGTCCTTCGGCACATCCAGCAGCACCGGCCCCGGCCGGCCGCCCCGCGCGGCCTCCACCGCCTTGCGGACCATCGCCGCCACATCCCCGCCCGGCCGCAGTTGCGCATTCCACTTCGTCACTGGCCGCGAGATCCCCAGCGCATCGCACTCCTGGAACGCGTCCGTGCCAATCGACGCGCTGTTCACCTGCCCGCTGATGCACAGCACCGGGACCGAGTCGCACATCGCATCGAGCAGCCCCGTCGTCGTGTTGCTCATCCCCGGCCCCGAGGTCACCAGCACCACGCCCAGCCGCCCGGTGCTGCGCGCGTAGCCTTCGGCCGCGTGCACCGCCGCCTGCTCGTGACGGACCAGGATGTGGCGCAGCCGCGGCTCGCCATGCAGCGCGTCATACAGCGGCAGCACCGCGCCGCCCGGATAGCCGAACACCGTGTCCACGCCGCAGGCCACCAGCGTGTCGAGCAGCGTCTGCGCGCCATTGCGGGGCTCGCCGGCCACCGCGTTCATGGCGCCCAGCGCGGCGCCCTCGGTCAGTGCATTCATGCGAACCAGTATCCCGGCAGCCCCTCGGAAAGGGTTGCCGTTCCTGCCTCCTAGAATTGCCTCCGCAGCAAATCTTCCTGTTGGATCTCGATGGAACAGCAAATCAAGCTCGACAAGTTCGACCGCGCCATCCTGCGCGCGCTCCAGCGCAATGCGCGAGCAAGCCTTCAGGAGATCAGCGAAGAGGTCGGCCTGACCACCTCGCCCTGCTGGACGCGCATCAAGCGGCTGGAAGAGTCCGGCGTCATCGAGGGCTACACCGTCCGCGTCAACGCCGAGAAGATCGGCCGGCCCGAGCAGCTCATCGTCCAGCTCACGCTGAACAAGCACACCGATGCGGCGATGGCCGAGTTCGCGCGCCACCTCGAGGCGATTCCCGAGGTCATCGAGGCCTATCTCGTCTCCGGCGACTACGACTACGTGCTGCGCCTGTCCGTGCGCGACACCCGTGACTACGAGCGCCTGCTTCGGGAGAAGCTCTACAAGATCCCTGGCGTCCGGCACAGCAAGTCCAGCTTCGTGCTGCGCTGCTTGAAGGCGAGCTCGCTGCCGCTGTGAGCCGCGCTCAAGCGTCGGGAGTCTCGGCCGCGGCCGCCGCGCCGCCCCGGCCCGGGATCTCCGGCAGCTTCAACAGCCGCAGCGCATAGGTCCGCAGCGCGGCGATATGACGGCGGACCGCCTCGGCGCCCATCTGCGGATCGCCCTGCGCGACCGCCTGCAGCATCGCCCGGCCCTCCACCGGCAGGACCTCGAGCTCCGCCGCCCACAGGGGCAGCCGCGCTCGCCGGAACGCCTCCAGCAGCCGCCCGCGCGAGGCCTGCATGTCGAAGGCCTGGCCGTTGTCCGCCAACCGGCCGAGCTGGTGCTGCAGCGCCTCGTCCGCGGCGAGCAGCTCGCCGACCTGGCCCGCGCGCGCTGCTTCCTCGACCGGGGGCAGCAGCGTCCGCGCGCGCGTCAGCGCGGCCGTGGACAGCCGCTTCTGCATGCGGCAGGCCTGCGTCACCAGCATGGCCTGCAGGGCCTCGCGCACATCGAAGTACTCCTCGACGAATCGCGCATCCACCTCGCGCACCACCGCCCCCTTGTTCATCCGCATGTCCACCATGCCGTCGCCCTGCAGCTGCAGCAGCGCCTCGCGCACCGGCACGTTGCTGACCTGGTAATGCGCGCTCAGCTCGTGCAGCGTCAAGTGCTGGCCGAGCCGCCAGCAGCCGTCCTCGATGTCGGTGCGGATCTGGTCGCGCAGTCGCAGATAGGTCGGCGTGTTGATCGGATACGGGGAATGAGCCATCGCGGCACTCCGTCCAGTGAGTTCGCCAGCGCGGCATTGCGCGGGCGGCTTGCCACTCTACGAAGGCGGCCCACTGCGCGCGCCGGGCGATTCGGGTCCTCGGCGGCGTTCTTGCTCAAGCGCAATGAATGCGCAAATGACGGCCAAATGACTCCTCGATAGAAGTGTTCGTCCAGGAATCGCCTACCGCAATCAGTCGAATCGCTCCCGCATGCAAGGCATTCGCTGTGTCGTTTCCGCATCGCCGTGTACCAAGCGCTACAGTCGCGGCCGGGAGGCCAGCGATACAGAGGCGAATGCCCGTTGTCGAATCACTCGAATGGAGCCGTTGAATGGCCAAGTCGTTGAAGCAAGTCCTGTCCCAGATCGAAAAACTTCAGAAGGAAGCCCAGGCGCTGCGCGCCAAGGAGATCTCGGGCGTCGTCGCCCGGATCCGCGAAGCCATCGAGCATTACGGGCTGACGCCCGAGGAACTGTTCGGCAGCGCTGGCGCCAAGCCGCGCGGCACGCGCCGCACGGCCAGAACTGCCAAGGCCGGCGCGCCCGCGCGCAAGGCCGCGCGCGGCGGCGGCACCCCGAAATACCACGACGGCGCCGGCCGCACCTGGACCGGCGTCGGCAAGCGCCCCAACTGGTTCAAGGACGCCCTGGCCGCCGGGAAGACGGCCGAGGATCTGTTGATCAGGTGATCGTCCGCTCGGGGCTGATCGCGCTCAGCGCTGACGAGGCTCGGCGGCGATCTGCCGCAGTTGCAGCAGCGCCATCTGTTCGACATGCACGGACCTGAGCGCGGCTTTCAATTGATGGAGGCCGTTGTCATCGTCTTGCTCCTCGAGCTTCTTCCAAAGCTCCGCGGCTCGCTGCGTCCGGTCGCTGATCTCGTTCTGCAATCCGCTCCTGGGACTCTTGGCATGGCGCGCCAGCACCTCTCGTTCATTCTTGGACAGGCCACCCTCGGCCCGCCGCAACGACTCGTGGAGCGCCAATCCGATGAGCGCGGGATCGTTCTTGCAGCCGTTCGACACGATCGAACCGTCGAGAGCGGTTGCCAGATCCCTCGTGACCGTCTTCCCGACGTCGGACCGCAGGATCGCCAAAGTCTCGGACATGGCGACGACGGCGCCATAGCTCTTCTCGCGGTGAAAAAAGGGCAGCTTGGGTTTCGCATGCGGGGTGGCGAAGCACTTCATCAGATTCGAGCACATCGCATCCAACTGCTTCGTCCCCGGACTGCCGCCGCGCAAGTACGTCTGTCCGAAGTCCGAACTCAACGCCTCATGCTCGTCGAGCCGGGCAGGCCAATCCAGACCGGCGCCGGTCATCCGGACTTTCAGGTGAGCTGCCTGAGCATCGATCACTGCCTTGGCCTGGTCGGCCGGCAGCACCCCCGAGTACTCCACGACCTCACTGTCTTTCGGTACTTGTGACGACCCCGTCGCCTTTAATGCCACCACGCTCGTATAGATCAACTCGCCGGAACCGTTGGCCTTGGGCGGTATCGGCGGCGGCTTCTTCGGGTTCGACAGCACCTTAGAGAACTGCGAGACATCGACGAACAGCTCATCCCTTTCGAGTTCCTCGGGGGTCTTCCGGAGCGCCTTAGGAAGCACTTGCGAGTAGATCGCGTCAGATTGGCCGCCTTTGGGCGCGAAGCGACGGTGGCCGCCCTGATTCCTCAGATGCTCGATCTGGCCGTATTTCAGCTCCTGCGCGTTCTTGCGGTAGGGCTGACTGGAAGGAGGGGGCGTCGACGTCGCTTCTGGCGGCGCGGGTTCGGACCGCCCGTCGTCGTAGATCGGCTCGGAGATCGCGTCGTCGTAGAGGGAGTCCGCAGTGGACGGCGGGTGCGCGGAGGTGGGTTTGAGTTGAGTCATGGCGTTGGGGCGAAGTTCAAGATGAATCGGCCCGGTGCGCAAGCAGCCGGGCCGATCCATCAGTCTTCGTTGCAAACTCGCTCGGTTCGCCCGACATCGGGTGTCACCACACGCGGCAACGCTCCGCGTCCGGCTTGACCATCTTCTGGCCCGGCTTGCAGCGGAAGGCCTGCTCGAACTCCGGCATGTTCACCGCCACGCCATTGATGCGATAGCGCCCCGGCGAATGCGGGTCGGTCAGCGCATGCACGCGCGCGTACTCCGGCCGGGCATGGCTGCAATCCCACTGCGCGAAGCCGACGAAGAAGCGCTGCTCCGGCGTCAGGCCGTCCGCGGTCCGCCGGCGCTTGCTTCATGTCCGCGATCTGCGCCTTCCAGGCCGCGTGCGCCAGCACCAGCCCGCCCAGGTCGGCCAGGTCCTCGCCCAGCGTCAGCTTGCTGTTGATGCGGATGTCGTCGACCACCACGTACTGCGCGTACTGCTTGGACACGCAGGCGGCGCGCTGCTCGAAGGCCTTGCCGTCCTTCTTCGTCCACCAGTCGCGCAGGTTGCCCTTGGCATCGAACTGGCGGCCTTCGTCGTCGAAGCCGTGGATCAACTCATGGCCGATGGTGCCGCCGGTGTTGCCGTAATTCGGCGCGTCGTCCATCCTGGGATCGAACAGCGGCGGCTGCAGCACGCCGGCCGGGAAGTTGATGTCGTTCATCTGCGCGTCGTAGTACGCGTTGACGGTCTGCGGCGTCATGCCCCATTCGCCGCGGTCCAGCGGCTTGCCGATCTTCGCGAGCTGGCGCTTGAGCTCGAACGCATTGCCGCGCATCACGTTGCCGGCGAAGTCGTCGCGCGCCACCGTCAGCGACGAGTAGTCGCGCCAGCGGTCCGGATAGCCGACCTTGTTGACGATCGCGTGCAGCTTCTCCTGCGCGCGCTTCTTCGTGGTCTCGCTCATCCAGCTCAGCGAGTTGATGCGCGCGGCCATCGCCTCCTCGATCTGGCGCGTCATCGTCAGCGTCTTGTCCTTCAGGTCGGGGCTGAAGTTGCGGGCGACGAACTCCTGGCCCAGCGCCTCGCCGAGCTGCGCGTCGACCAGCTCGACGCAGCGCTTCCAGCGCGCCTTGTTCTGCGGCACGCCCTGCAGTGTCTGGCCGAAGAACTCGAAGTTGGCCTGCACCACCGGCGCCGCCAGCGTCGGCGCCCGGCTGCTCAGCAGCTGCCAGCGCAGGTAGTCGCGCAGCTCCGCGGGGTCGCGCCGCGCCAGTTCCTTGGCCATGGCCTTGAAGAAGGCCGGCTCGGTCACGTTGAAGCTCTTGGCCGGGTCCAGGCCCAGCGCGCGCTGGTAGGCCGTCCAGTCGAAGCCGGGCGTCAGCGCCTGCAGGCCGGCGGCCTTCATCGGGTGGAAGCTCTTGTAGGGGTCGCGCTTGTCGACACGGCCCAGCGAGGCCTGCGCCAGCGCCGTCTCCAGCGCCATGACGCGCGCGGGCCTGCGCCTGCGCGGCGGCGGGCGCGTCGCCCAGCAGCTCGAAGCTGCGCGCCACGTGGGCGACGAATTGGTCGCGCAGCTGGCGCGATTTCTCGTCGTCCTTGAAGTAGTACTCGCGGTCCGGCAGGCTCAGGCCGCCGGCGTAGGCGAAGGCGATCACCTTCGTCGAGTCCTTCATGTCCTGGCCCGAGGTGAAGCGGAACAGCACGCGCTCGTTGTTGGTGGCCAGGTGCAGCGCGGCCAGCAGCGCGGGCAGCTCGCGGCGGTCCTTCAGCGCCTCGATGCGCGACAGCAGCGGGCGCAGCGGCGCCAGCCCCTGCTGGTCGGCGGCCGGCTCGTCCATGCAGGCGGCGAAGTAGTCGCCCATGCGCGCCTGGTTGGCGCTGCGCGCCGGATCGGCGGCGGAGAGCTTGTCCAGCACGCCCCACAGGTAGCGCTGGTTCTCGTTGGCCATCTTGGCGTACACCGACCAGCGCGCCTGGTCCGGCGGGATCGGGTTGGCCGCCATCCAGCCGCCGCAGGCGTACTGGTAGAGGTCCTCGCAGGGATCGGCCGTGCGGTCCATCGCGGCCGTGTCCAGGCTGGGCGTGTAGGGCAGGCGGTCCAGGGGGCCTTCGGTGGCGACGGGGCCGTTGCCGAACGGAGCGGACGCCGCGCCAGCCGCGGCAGCGGCGGCGGTGTCTGACGTGGGCGCGCTGGCACTGGCGCAGGCGCCAAGGACGGCGGCCGCGACGAGCGCGGCCGCGGAGGTGCGGACAAGAGGGACGGTTCATGGCCGACAGCGGGTGGTGATTGCTGGCGGGCATTCTCCGTCAGCCGTCCGCCGCCGCCGGGTGCCAAACGACACCCCGCGATTCGCCCGGCTGGCGGGTCATTTCGGGTTCTTGTTGAAGCGCTGCGCGAGTTCCACGGTCACCGGCAGGAACTGCGCCTCCCCTCCCTGGAGCGATCGACACCTGCGCGCCGCCGATGCTTTTCGCCGCGGCGGGTGCCAAGGGCAGGCGCCCGGGTACCGGCGGTGCGCGGGTGGGCATCGGCGGGCGAGATCGCACGGACGGGTCCGTGGCCGTCCCCTGAGAGGTCGCCATCGTTTCCGTCAGGTCGCGGTGTGTCCAATACAGGTCGTTCTGGATGACGACCTCCTTCTCCTCTTCTCGCCCGCGCGGCGGTGATTCTTCGGAAGGCTCGGTGCGCTTGAACGGGCTCCAGTTGGCAATCTTCGAGAAGAAGCCGGGCATTGACATGGGGGGTCTCCGCAAAAGTGAAAGGGCGCGAGTGGCATCGCCGCTCGCGCCCCGTGAGTGGAGACCCGGCAGGAGAGACGCTCCCGCCCTGGCGATCATTGCGCGCTGAAAGCCGTGAGCGCCTTCGGGAACTTGAACAGCCCGCACTGCGCTTGCGCAAGAACTCCCTCGCCCCCCGCGAGGGGCGGAGCACCGGACTTGAGGATGGCGTTGAGGATGATCAGCAGCTTGCGCATGCACGCGGTCATGGCGACCTTGTAGGCCTTTCCCGCGGCTTTCAGGCGGTCATACAGCGCCTTGATCGGCCCATTGCATCGCCTGGCGGTGAACACGGCCATATACAGCGTGCTGCGCACATCCGCGCGTCCGCCCTGGATATAGCGCTGGCCGCGCCGCCTGCCGCTGTCGTCGGCAAACGGCGCCACCCCCACCAGCGCCGCCAGGCGCTTGCGGTCCAGGCTGCCCAACTCCGGCAAGCGTCCCAGCAGCATCGAGATCGTGACTCGGCCAATGCCCGGCACGCTGTCGAGCAGCTCGTACTTGGGCTGGTAGATCGTCGAGTCCTTCAAGCGACCGTCCAGATCCTTGTCGATCTCCTTGATCCGCTTGTCCAGCCATTCGATGTGGTGTCGCACGCTGGTGCGCGCCACGTGCTTGACCGTGGCCAAGCGGTTCTTCTCCTGCGCCCGCATGCTCACCAGCTGCGCGCGTCGGTCCACCAACTCGATGATCTCCTGCTGCGTCTCGTCCGGCAGCGCGTACACCTGGGGGCGGGTGGCCTGAGCAAACTTGGCCAGCACCTGCGCGTCCAGCTGGTCCGTCTTGGCAAGAACGCCAATTGATCGGGCGAAGTCGCGCACCTTCTTCGGATTCACCACCGCCACGGCGACCCCCGCTGCACACAGCTCGCTGGCCATCGCCGCCTCGAAGCCTCCCGTCGCTTCCAGCACCACCAGCGTCGGCGCTAACCGCTGGAGCTGTTTCACGAGCACCGCGCGCCCAGCCTCGTCATTGCTCACTCTGGATGTCAACTCGCCTGGCGCGTCCTTCAATGGGCTGGACACCTGGGCCGCATCCAGCCAAGCCTTGCAAACGTCGACGCCGACGAAGATCTCTGCGTTCATGACAGTGCCCTTCCTTGTGTTCGATACGGCCTCAATGGACCTCACAACCGTTCGGGCTGTCTGTTCATGACGAACCGAGGTCGGCCGCCACGACCCTCGCTCTCCCTCGGTATGGCGCCCAAGCGCCTACCCTGGGCGGGTCGGCCTGTGGCGGCCTGGGCGTACTTTGCTACATACAAGGGCGGGGGAGAGGGGTCTTTCGAAGGGCAGCAGCGCTGTGGCACGAGCCCCCTCGCCCCAGCGGAAGAAGGGGGTGAGGGCCAGCGGCCGCCGCAGACGGAGAAAGCCCCGGCGCCGCGTCCTGGGACGCGGGCCGGGGCCCTGGTCAGACGGCTGCAGAGGAGGGGATCAGCCGTTGACCTTGATGCGGTTGTTGACCGACTGGACGCCCTTGGCGGCCAGCGCCATCGAGCCGGCGCGATCGCGCGCGGCCAGATCGGGCGCCGTGCCGTCCAGCGTGACGTGGCCATGGTCGGTCTCGACCTTCACGTCGAGCGCGCTCAGCTTCGGATCGCCGGCCAGCGCGGTCTTGATCGACGTGGTGATCTGCGCATCGTCAACGGCCTCGCCCACCTTGTTGGCGGTGTTCTCCATCTTGTTGCCCATCTTGTCCATCGCCTGGCGGGTGTCCGCCTTGGCTTGCTCGGACTTCTGCTCCATCTTGGAGATGCCGTCGTCCAGGCGCTGACCGGCGGTGCGGTCATCGTCCTCGCGGCCGCAGGCGGTCAGCGCGACGGCTGCCACCACGGCAGGCAGGACCAGGAGGAGGTGATGCGGGCGGGATGCATGCTTCATGACAAGGCTCCTTTCGCGGGGGTTTGCGCGGCCGTCGCGGCAGGCACCGGGGCCTGGCGACGCTTCGCGGACATTCCGCGGGTGGCCGCGGATCCATGCCCTCACTCTAGGAACTTCCCCTCGCACGCCGGGTCGGCTGGCGCCGGCACCGCCGGTCGCCCGGTATCCCGGCTGCCCGTAGGAGCCGGCCTACAACGGCACCCCGCCCGCCGGCGGCGCGCCGCCCTCGCCGGACGGCGCCGCGGCCATCCCCGGCATGCCCGGAATGGGGAAATCGATGCGCGCAATCTCCGGCTCGTCGCGCTTGAGCGGCAGCCAGGCCCGCACCTCGCAGCCCTGGCCCGGCGCGCTGCGCAGCCGCAGCTGGCCGCGCTCGGCCTCCACCCGGAAACGCATCCCCAGCAGCCCGTGCGACCCCAGCGAGAGCCGCTCCGGATCGAAGCCCTGCCCGTTGTCCGTCACCGTCACCAGCGCCTGGGCGTACTCGCGCTTGAGCGCCACCGTGACCTCGGTCGCGTGGGCGTACTTGGCCGGGTTGGTCAGCGCCTCCTGCACCAGCCGGAACGCGGTCAGCTGCGCGCTCGGCGGCAGCTCCACCGACGGATCCAGCTCCATCCGGATCGGCACGCCCAGCCGCTCCGCCGTCTCCCGGCACAGGATCTCCAGCGCCGGCACCAGCCCGAGCTGGTCCAGCGTCGACGGCCGCAGGTCCTCGATGATGCGGCGCTTGAGCGCGATGCCGCTGTTGAGCGTCTCGGTCAGATGGTTGAGCCGCTGCATCAGATCGGGCGCCCCGGCCTGCAGCTTGGGCCGCAGCCGCGCCACGTCCAGCTTGGCCGCCGTCAGCAGCGCGCCGAGCTCGTCATGCAGGTCGCGCGCCAGGCGCGCGCGCTCGTCCTCGCGCGCGGTCTGCAGGTGGCGCGCCAGCTGCGTCAGCTCGGCGGTCCGGCGCGAGACCTCGATCTCCAGCCGGTCGCGTTCGGCGCGCACCTCCTGCGCCTGGTCGGCGCGCTGCTGGTCCAGCGCCCGGCTCTTGCGCACGAACAGCACGAACACGATCAGGCTCAGCAGCGTCATGCCGGCCACGCCGATGCGGCTCAGCATCAGCGTGTCGTAGACCTGGCCGGTGCCCAGCGCGATGCGGCGGTTCTCGTCCGCCAGCAGCTCCGCCGAACGGCGCCGGATCTGCTCCATCTGGTCACGGCCGATGTCCGTCATCATCAGCTCCCGGCCGGCGTTCTCGCGCCCGTTCTCGTAGAGCTTGAGCACCTCCTGCAACTCGCTGAGCTTGGCGCCCACGGCCGTGGCGATCTCCTTGCTGCGGCGCTCGGCGTCCTCGGCGCCAACCTGCGCGTACATCCGCTGCAGCGCGTTCAGACCCTGCGAGGCGTCCTCCGCGGCGAAGCGGTAAGGGTCCAGGTATTCCGGGCGCCGGGTGATCAGGTATCCCCGTTGCCCTGACTCCGCGTCGGTCACGCGGGCCATCAGCCGGAGCAGTTCCATCCGGGCCCGGCCCAGCGTGTCCAGGCGGTCCATCTGCGAGACGGCCCCGAAGTAGGCCAGCTCGCTGATCAGGATCATCAGCAGGGCCACGAACACGCCCAGCGGCAAGGCCCAGGTCTTGCGGCCCAGGTTCGTGACGGTGTCCTTCAGACTCATCCTCTACACTCCCTCGAGCGATACGCTCACTAGACCATCGCCACCATGATCCGAATCGCCATCGTCGACGACCACGCGATTGTCCGCGCCGGGCTGCGGCAATTCCTCTCCGAACAAGTCGACCTGCGCGTCAGCGGCGAAGCCAGTTCCGGCCGCGAGGCGCTGGACCTGGTCCGCGCCGGCGAAGTCGACGTGATGCTGATGGACCTCTCGCTGCCCGACCAGAGCGGCGTCGAGACCCTGGCCGCCATCAAGGCCCGCAAGCCGGAACTCCCCGTCCTGATCCTCAGCGGCTTCCCCGAGACGCACTACGCGACCACGCTGCTGCGCCAGGGCGCCAGCGGCTACCTGAACAAGGAATGCGACCCCGAGGAGATCGCCACGGCGATCCGCACGGTGTTCCGCGGCCGCAAGTACATCACCCCCGCCGTGGCCGAGCTGCTGGCCGAAGGCCTGGGCGCCCCGGTCGACCAGGCGCCGCACGAGACGCTGTCCGAGCGCGAGCTGCAGGTCTTCCTGCGCCTGGCGCGCGGCGAGACGGTCGGCCACATCGCCGACGGCATGTCGCTCAGCGTCAAGACCGTGTCCACGTACCGGTCGCGCGTGCTGGAGAAGCTCGCGTTGAACACCAACAGCGAGCTGACGTATTACGCCCTCAAGAACGGGCTGATCGAGTAGCCGCATCGGCCAGTCCGCCGCAGTAGGCGAGCAGATCCTCGAGCTCGGCCGATTTGTCGAACACCTTGTGCGCGCCCAGCGCGAGGCAGCGCTGGCGCATGTCGGGCGTGGCGTAGTTGCTGAGCACGACGCGGTGCGCCTCGGGCATGCGCTCCAGCGCGGCGCGCAGGACATTCAGTCCAGTGCCCTGCGCCAGGAAGATGTCGATGATGAGCAGGTCGCAGCCGGGATGGTTCTCGGACAGCCAGCGCAGCGCGCCGGGCTCGTCGACCGCATGGCCGAGCACGCGCATGTCCAGCATCTCCT
This sequence comes from Roseateles sp., assembly GCA_039594005.1. Taxonomy (GTDB): domain Bacteria; phylum Pseudomonadota; class Gammaproteobacteria; order Burkholderiales; family Burkholderiaceae_C; genus Roseateles. The sequence continues at coordinate 468,398 of JBCNOF010000015.1, read as the reverse complement.
CGAGCGTGGCCACCAGGTTCTCCCGGATGACGGCGTTGTCCTCGACGAGGAAGCAGGTGAGGGCGGCGCTGGTGGAAGGGGCGTGGGCGTCCATGGGGGGCTCGCGGAACTGCTCGGAACCACAGGCGGGTGCGCGCGAACGGACGGGATGCGCAGGCACGCCGTCCGTTCGCGCGGCACGCCCGGAGGCGGTGGGTCAGGCCGCCGCCGGGCGCGGGATCGGAATCGTCTCACCGGCGCGCGCCAGACGCGCCGATGGCATCAGTCGCTGGCGCGGCTTCAGTTGCGGATGGCGATCTCGTTCTTCACGCGCTTCACGCCCTTGACTTCGCGGGCCAGGCGCTCGGCGTCGGCCTTCTCGGTGGCGTTCTTGGCGAAGCCCGAGAGCATCACCTCGCCCTGCAGCGTCTCGACGTGGATGGAGCTGGCGTCGACGCTCTTGGCCTCGACGAACTTGCTCTTCACCGAGGTGGTGATGGCGGCGTCGTCGACGTACTCGCCGACCGTCGATTGACCGCGCGAAACGGCGCAGCCCGGCAGCAGCGTGAGGGCGCCCAGAGCAGTGGCCAGGGCGAGAACGGTGGCACGAATCATCATGTTGATCTCCTTGGATTGATGACAGGGCTCGGACTCACGCGGCGTGGCGGTCTGACGACACGACGGCAGGGGCCGGCTCGGCGAACGTCGCGGGGCGGTGGTCCAGCAGGTAGGGCAGCGCCGCCTCGAGTCCCAGGACCGGCTCGTGATCGCTGACGGCGGTCCACTGGACCTGGCAGGCGATCTCGTGCACGTGGAGGGCAAGGGAATGGTGGTCGGCGATACCCATCTGTCGGCTCCTTGAGCGCCCCGTGGCGCGCTGGAATTGACTCTACGTATCCCGAACAGCCGGTCCTGTCGTCCGCACCCGCGATGTTTTGTAGGACAAGCGGAGACGGGCTTGCCGACGGCGCGGATGGGGCTTTGTCCTACAGGGCCTCGCGCGCGGCCCCGACATCGCTGGGAACGGTCCGTGCCTAGGATGCCGGACATGGAAACGCTGGAACGTGTCAACGCCGATCTCCTGCTCTCGACGCCGCTGACGGTGGTCGCGCGGGGGCGGCTCGAATTCATGGCGGCCGACGGCCTGAGCCGGGAGCAGGAGCTGGCGCTGGTGATCCCGCGCAGCCGCTGCGATGGGGACCGTCCGTTGTGGCCGGCGCTGATGTCGGCGGCCGCCGAGCACTGGCATCGCTGCCCGGGCTGCGCCCGGCGCCTGGAAGTCTGCATCGACGGCGAATGGCAGACGCTGCTCACCGCACAGGCCTCTTGACCGGCCGCACGGGCTTAACGCTGGCCTCAGGGTCGTCTTGCCGCGGACGCGGATAATCCGCCGCTGGCCGATCACGGCCTGACGACGATGATCCGACGCTCTACCCGCCTTCCTTCGACCCGACTGATTGCTTCCCGCCTCTGGACGGCCGCGGCTGCCGCGGCGCTGGTGCTGACCGGCTGCGGCACGTTCGGGTCCGGCGCGGCCCGCAAGGGCTCCGTGTACCAGAACGAGCGCTTCGCGGCGGACGAGACCTACTCGCGCCTGTTCGACGCCAGCGTGCACGACACCTGCGAGGCGGCGCGGCGGGCGCTGCTGAGTCAGGGCTATGTGATCAACACGGCGACCTCGGACTCGATCACCGGCGCGAAGCGCTTCCAGCCGGGCGGCGAGGAGCACGTGGAGATCAGCTTCACGATCGTGTGCGTGCCCGAAGGCGGCGGCGGCAAGCTCGCGACGGCCTATGTGTCGGCACTGCAGGACCGCTACAGCATCAAGCGCAGCGCGAATTCGACCAGCCTCGGCGTGAGCGCGCTGGGCTCGATCTCGGTGCCGCTGTCGTCGACGTCGGAATCGCTGGTCAAGATCGCCTCCGAGACCATCCCGGCGGGGCAGTTCTACGACCGGTTCTTCGCGCTGATGCAGCGCCTGCTCAAGGACCAGGGGACGGCGGAACCGCCAGCCGAGGACAAGACAGGCGGTTGATCGGTTCGGGCGTTACGCCAACCACAAGCGACAACCCACCGAAGGGTGGGTCATCTCGTGATCACTCCCCCGCCGTTCCCTGCGGCTTCTCCGCGGTGCGGGTCTTCTCGAGCACCAGACCGCGGCGTTCCAGCAGCGGTTCGATCTGCGGCTCGTGGCCGGCGAAATCGCGGAACAGCTGCATCGCATCCACGCTGCCGCCCTTGGACAGCAGGGTGGCGCGGAAGTGGTCGCCGTTCTTGCGGCTCAGGCCGCCGTTGTCCTTGAACCACTTCTGGGTGTTGGCGTCGAGCACTTCCGACCAGATGTAGGCGTAGTAGCCGGCCGAGTAGCCGCCCATGATGTGGCTGAAGTACGGGGTCTTGTAGCGCGGCGGCACCGGCGCGTAGTAGATGCCGTCCTTCTCCAGCGCGGCGCGCTCGAAGGCCATCACGTCCTTGGCGGCCGGCACCTGGTCGGCGCCGATCTGGTGCCAGCGCTGGTCCAGCATGGCCGCACCCAGGTACTCGGTGGTGGCGAAGCCCTGGTTGAACTTGCCGCCGCCAGCACCTTGTCCAGCAGTGCCTGCGGCATCGCCGAACCGTTCTGGTAGTGCTTGGCGTAGTTCTTCAGGATGACCGGGTTGTCGGCCCACATCTCGTTGACCTGCGACGGGAACTCGACGAAGTCACGCGGCACCGAGGTGCCCGAGAAGTACGGGTACTTCACGTTGGAGAACATGCCGTGCAGGGCGTGGCCGAACTCGTGGAAGGTGGTGTTCACCTCGTCCCAGGTCAGCAGGGTCGGCTGGCCGGCCGGCGGCTTCGGGATGTTCAGGTGATTGGCGACCACCGGCTTGAAGCCGGTCAGCTTGGACTGCGAGACGTAGGAGTTCATCCACGCGCCACCGCGCTTGGAGGCGCGCGCATACGGGTCGAAGATGAAGATCGCCAGCTGGCTGCCGTCGGCGTCGAACACGTCGTAGACGGTGACGTCATCGTGGTAGACCGGCAGGTCGGTGCGCTGCTTGAAGGTCAGGCCGAATTCCTGGCCGGCGGCGTAGAACACGCCGTTCTCCAGCACGTTCTTCATTTCGAAGTACGGCTTCAGCTGCGACTCGTCGAAGTTGTACTTGGCCTGGCGCACCTTCTCGCTGTAGAAGGCCCAGTCCCACGGTTCCAGCTTGAACGTCGGCTTGCGCGCCGCCTTCTGTTCCTGGTCGATCATCGCCTGCAGGTCGGCGGCTTCGCGGCGCGCGGCGCCGACCGCGGCCGGGGCCAGCTTGCCCAGCATCGCGTTGACCGCTTCGGGGGTCTTGGCGGTCTGGTTGGTCAGCACGAAGTCCGCGATGCGAGGCGAAGCCCATCAGCCGCGCGCGCTCGGCGCGCAGCGTGCACCACGCGCGAGACCAGCGCGGTGTTGTCGAACTCACCGCCGCGGCTGCCGCGGCTCGACCGACGCTTCGTAGATCTTCTGGCGCAGGGCGCGGTTGGCCAGGTTGGTCAGCGGCGGCTGGCCGGTGGTGTTGAGCAGGGTGATCACGTACTTGCCGTCCTGGCCGCGGGCCTTGGCGGCTTCGGCGGCGGCGGCGATCTGCTCCTCGCTCAGGCCGTCCAGTTCCTTGACGTCGTCGACGGTGATCGCCGAAGCGTTCACCTCCGACTGCACGTTCTGGCTGAAGCGGGTGCCCAGGTTGGCCAGCTCGGCGTTCATCTCCTTCAGCTGCGCCTTGTCGGCGTCGGACAGCTTGGCGCCGGCGCGCACGCAGCTGGTTGTAGTGGCGCTCGATCAGGCGCTGCTCGGCGGCGCCCAGGCCCAGCTGACGCGCGCCGCTGGTACAGCGCCTGGATGCGGGCGAACAGCTTGCCGTTCAGCGCGATCGCATCGCTGTGCGCGGCGAACTTCGCCGAGTAGTCGGCCTGCAGCTTCTTGCCGCTGCCGGATTGGCATCGGCGCCGATCAGGCTCAACAGCACCGTGGTCGCGCGGCCCAGCGTGGCGCCGCTGCGCTCCAGGGCGATGATGGTGTTGTCGAAGGTCGGCTTGGCCTTGGCGTTGCCCGCGATCTCGCCGACCTCGGCCAGCTGCTCGGCCATGCCGGCTGGTCGATCGCGGGGCCGATGTCGGCGTCCCGGATCTTGTCGAAGGGCGGGTACTGCAGCGGCAGCGGGCTGGGCGCGAGCAGCAGGTTGACGGCCGAGGGCTCGGCCGGCTGGACGGCGGCGGCCGGCGCGGCGGCGGAAGCCGTGGTCTGCGCCAGCACCGGCGCGGCGATGGCCACGGTGGCGGCCAGGACGAAGGGAATCCTCATGGGAACGCGCCCGCTTGCCGCGAGCGTCCTGTTGTGCGGAAAGCCGTCACCTTAGCCGATGACTCGCGCGAAACCGAAGGCCACGGGCGTCGTCCGCCCCTGTGGCGAACCCGATCCGGGACAACCCTGAACCCAGCGCGCCCAAGCGCCGCCGGATTCATTGGCGATTAGCATGGCCGCTCGCCGCGCCCGCACGCGCGGGTTCCCGTTGAAGCCTCCTCCGCCATGTCCGAACCCACCTTCCAATGGGCCCTGATCGGCCCCGGCTCGATCGCCCACCGCTTCGCCGAAGCCGTCGCCCGCCTCGACGGCTGCCGCCTGCACGCGGTGTGCGGCCGGGACGCCCATCGCGCCCGCCAGTTCGCCGAGCGCTGGTCGCAGGCCGGTGACCCGCCCGTGCTCGCTCACACCGATCCGGCCGCCGTCATGAACGATCCGGCCGTCGATGGGGTCTACGTCGCGACGCCGCACGGCCAGCATTTCGAGTACGTCCTGGCCGCATTGCAGGCCGGCAAGGCAGTGCTGTGCGAAAAGTCGCTGGTGCCCAACCAGGAGATGGGCCGCCGGCTGGTGGAGGCCTCGCGCGCGCATCGCGCCTTCCTGATGGAGGCGGTGTGGACGCGCTTCCTGCCGATCTACCAGGAGCTCGCCGCCTGGCTGCGCGCGGGCCGCATCGGCGCGCTGCGCGGCCTGCAGTCGAGCTTCTGCTTCCCCGCGCCCTACGACCCGGACAGCCGCCTCTTCAGCCCGGCGCTGGCCGGCGGCGCGCTGCTGGACGTCGGCATCTACAACCTCACCGCCACGCGCTGGGTGCTGCAGCACGCGCTCGGCGAGGTGCCGCCGCTGGTGGACCTGCAGGTGAAGGCGGCGCTTGCACCCACCGGCGTCGACGCCCGGCTGGCGGTGGCGCTGGACTTCGGCGGCGGGCTGGTCTCGCAGTTCCACTGCGCCATCGACACCTTCGCGCCCAACACGCTGCAGGTGCTGGGCGAGTCCGGCGCCATCGTGCTGCCCGAGACCTTCTGGGAAGCCACCCGCGCCCAGTTGCTGCCCGCGCGCGGCATGGCCGAGACGATCGAGCGCCCCTTCGAGATCAACGGCTTCGAGAACGAGATCCGTGAAGCGATGCGCTGCGCGCGCGCCGGCGAGATCGAGAGCCCGGTCGTGCCGCACGCGGAGACGCTGGCGGTGCTGGGCTGGATGGACCGCATCCGCGCGCTGGCCGGCGTGCGCTCCCCCTTCGACGACGCGTTCCCGCCGCGCTGAGCCGCGGCACCGGCCCCTCGCGCGCCGCCCCACCCGGACGAGAGCCCCGATGGACACACGCCCCGCCGCCCTTTCCACCGCCCTTTCGACCGCCCCTTCCGCCGAGTTCTCCGAGTCGATCCCGGTGCCGCTGCCCGACGCCCCCGGACTGCGCATCGAGCGCGCCTCCCCGGACGATCTGCCGCGCATCGAGAACCTCATGCAGTTCTACAACTACGACCTCAGCGAATGGACGCCGGTGGCGTTCGCGCCGGAGGGCCGGTATCAGCTGCGGCCCAAGGCGCCGTACTGGGCGCAGCCGGACGTGCATCCGTTCGTGATCTGGCACGGCGCGGAGCTGGCCGGCTTCGCGGTGGTCGACGGCGAGTGCGAGGACCCCGGCTCCGACCACAACATGGGCTACTTCTTCCTGGCGCGCGGCTATCGCGGCCACGGCCTGGCGGCGCGCGCGGCCAGCGAGCTGCTGGCGCGCTTCCCGGGCCGCTGGGAGATCTACCACCTGATGGCCAACACGCCGGCCGCGCAGTTCTGGCCCGGCGTCATCCGCGGCCGCGCCGCCGGCGAGATCGTGCGCGAGGTGCGCACCCTGCACGGCGACGACTGCTGTCTCTACCGCTTCACCGTGGCGCCGCCGCCCGGCGCCTGAGCCGCGCGCACCGGCCCCTCCCGCGCTTGCGTCCTTTCCGCCCTTCATCGACCCGTTCCAAGGACACCGCCATGCAGCTCATCGGCATGCTCGACTCCCCTTACGTCCGCCGCTCGGCGATCGCGATGCTGTTGCTCGGCCTGCGCTTCGAGCACCGCTCGCTGTCGGTGTTCCGCACCTTCGACGAGTTCAGCCGCATCAACCCTGTCGTCAAGGCGCCGACCTTCGTCTGCGACGACGGCACGGTGCTGATGGACTCGACACTGATCCTGCAGTACGCGCAGTCGCTCTCGCCCGGCCGCGCCTTGCTGCCGCCGAGCGATCCGGCGCTCAAGCGCGCGCTGCGGCTCACGGGCCTGGCACTGGCGGCCACCGACAAGAGCGTCCAGGCCGTCTACGAGCAGCAGCTGCGCCCCGGCGACAAGCAGCATGCGCCCTGGCTCGACCGCGTCAGCGGCCAGCTGCGCGCCGCGCTGCTGGAACTGGAAGCAGAGGTGAAGAAGGCGCCGCTGTCCGCCGAGCGCGATGCGATCGGCCTGGCGGGCGTGACGATCGGCGTGATGTGGGCGTTCGCGCGGGAGATGACGCCGGAGCTGCTGCCGCCGGCCGAGCAGTTGCAGACGCTGATCGCCTATGCGACCGAGGTCGAGCAACTGCCCGAGTTCCGCGCCGCGCCTCATGGCGACGGCATCGTCCAGCCGGTGGGCGGCTGAAGGGGCCATCAGCGCGCGAGGGGCGACGCCGCCGTGGTGCCCGCCGCGGGCAGGCGCTTGATCAGCTGGTTCAGCACCAGCGCGATCACGATCAGCACCGTCAGGCCCAGCGCCCAGCCAATCCAGACCACCGGCACCAGCCAGCCGATCGCGGTGCCCGCCATCGGCGCGCCGGCGCCGGCCATCTCCATCAGCCATCGCACCACGTCCTGCGCGAACTCGAGCAGGCCGGTGTCGAGGAAGGGCTCCACCCAGCCGGGGAACTTGAACTCCACGGCAGCCTTGCCGAGTTCGGCCGCGCGGCCGGTGGAGAGCGCCTCCACCGTCCAGCGCACCAGGCTGGCCGCGACCCAGGCCAGGCCGCTCCAGAGCAGCGCGAACAGGCCGGTCACGGACCACAGGAAGGTCTTCATCGCTGGCTCCGCGCGCTCGTCAGTCGTCGCTCGAGCCGGCGAAGCCGAAGATGCTCAGCAGGCTCGTGAACAGATTGAACAGCGACACGAACAGGCTGACGGTGGCCATCACGTAGTTCCGCTCGCCGCCGTTCACGATCATGCTGGTGTGGAACAGGATCATGCCCACCGACAGCAGCGCCACGACGCCCGAGACCACCATCGCCAGCATCGGCAGCTGGAAGAACAGGTTCGCCAGCGAGGCCAGCAACGCGATGATCATGCCGGCGAACAGGAAGCCGCCCATGAAGCTGAAGTCCTTCTTCGTCGCCAGCACGTAGGCCGACAGCACCAGGAAGGTCGCGCCGGTGGTGCCCAGCGCCATCGCGATCGTGGTGGCGCCGCCGGGCAGCGTCAGGATGGCGCTGAGCAGCGGGCCCAGCGTGTAGCCCATGAAGCCGGTCAGCGCGAAGACCAGCGGCACCGAGGCGGCGGAGTGCTGCGTCTTGTGGATCGCGAACAGCAGGCCGAAGTAGCCGATCAGCGTCAGGATCATGCCGGGCGCCGGCAGCTTGAACGCGACGGCCGCGGCCGCCGACCGCGCCGCTGAACAGCAGCGTCATCGACAGCAGCGCGTAGGTGTTGCGCAGCACGCGCGCCACGTCGGCGCGCTGGGTGAAGACCGAATCGCCACCGCTGGCGGTGGCGGGCGTCCAGGCCGTGGGGGACGCCGGATGTCGTTGGAAGTCGCTCATGAGGGTCTCCTTGATCCGAGGTGAGCCGATGGACTGCAGGCGCGCTCGCGCACGCATGAGGGGCCACCTTAGCGCCGCTAGAGGTTCGAAGAAACCTGCTTCTCTCTCATTCTGTGGCAGTAATTTCCGATTCGCTTTCAACTGGCTGGATCGACATGCCGCGCCGCTGCAGCAGCTTGGCCACCAGCGGGTGGTTCTGCCCGCGGCGGGAGTAGATGGCGTGGACGTCCTCCATCACCTCGCTCTGTCCCAGCAGGTGCAGTCCGGCCATCATCGAGAGGTCGTCGGCGCCCAGCCGGCTGACCGGGAACACGCCCAGGCCGCGGGCGGCGAACACGCTCATCAGCGCGCTGTCCTCGAACTCGCCCACGATCTGCGGCCGGATGTGGTGCTGCTCGAACCAGCGCTCCAGGCTCGCTCGCAGCGACGCGTGGCGGGTCGGCAGCAGCACGGGCAGCGACTCCAGCACGTGCGGGAAGGCCTTGTCCGGCGTGCGGCGCGCGCGCTCGACCAGCTCCGCCGGGCCGTACCAGTCCACCGGCGTGCTGGCCAGCAGCTGGCTGGTGATGCGCAGCGTCGGATTGACCGGCGCGGGCTGGTCGGTGAGCACCAGGTCCAGGTGATGGAGCGCCAGTTCGCCCATCAGCTGGTCGACCTCGCCCTCGTGGCAGACCAGGCGCAGCTGAGGCGTGTCCAGCACCGGCGCCAGCAGCGCATGGGCGGCCAGCTTCGACAGGCCGTCCGACAGGCCCACCGACAGGCGCTGCACCCGCTGGGTGGCGGCCTCGTGGACCTCATGCGGCACCATCTGGCCGATCTGGAAGATCTCCTCGGCGCGCGCGAAGGCGGCCTGGCCGGCTTCGGTCAGCACCAGGCCGCGGCCTTCGGGCTTGAGCAACTGGTGACCCAGGGCGCGCTCGAGTTCGCGCACCTGGGCGCTGATGGTCTGCACCGCCATGCCCAGCCGGTCCGCGGCCCGGGCAAAGCCGCCCTCCTTGGCGACGACCCAGAAGTAGTGCAGATGGCGGTAGTTGAGGGCGGACATGGCGGGGCCTCCGAAAAAGACGAACCGGGATGATAAGCAGCTTCGCTTAAACGGAAGTTAAGAACGTCTTCACGAAGGTTTTTTCGACACGATCGCCGACCCGGGTCAGGTGGAGTCGCAGCCCCTGCCGGCTCGGTTCTCTGCGCGCTGGACGCGCACATCTTCACAGCTTCTTGACATCAAGCTTCGCTTCTTGTGCGGCTGGCGGCTCGGAAAAACAGAACGCGCCAGCGGCCTGCCGGCCGCGGCGCGTTCGTTGGCGGCGGCTTCAAGCCGCCGCGAGAGGCCTGGCCGATCAGATCGCGGCCAAGCCCGCCTTCAGGTCTTCGCGCAGGTCCTCCAGCGCCTCGACGCCCACCGACAGGCGGATCAGCGAGTCACCAATGCCCAGGTCGGCGCGGGTTTCCGCCGGGATGCTGGCGTGGGTCATGATCGCAGGATGCTCGATCAGGCTTTCCACCCCGCCCAGGCTCTCCGCCAGGGAGAAGATCCGCACGTTCTCCAGGAAGCGCCGGGCGCCGGCCAGGTCGCAACGCAGGTCGAGGGAGATCATCCCGCCGAAGCCACGCATCTGCCGTTTCGCCAGCTCATGCTGCGGGTGCGAAGCCAGGCCGGGGTAGTAGACCCGCGCCACCTGCGGCTGGCGCTCCAGCCACTGGGCCAGGGCCAGGGCGTTGCTGCAATGGCGCTCCATGCGCAGCGCCAGGGTCTTTACCCCGCGCAGGGTGAGGAAGGCGTCGAACGGCCCGGAGATGGCGCCCACCGAGTTCTGCAGGAAGCCCAGGCGCTCGCGCAGGTCCGGGTTGTCGCCGACGATGGCGATGCCGCCGATCACGTCGGAATGGCCGTTCAGGTACTTGGTGGTGGAGTGCACCACCACGTCGAAGCCCAGCTCCAGAGGGCGCTGGATGTAGGGGCTGGCGAAGGTGTTGTCGGCCACGCTGATGATGCCGCGGGCGCGGCAGAGCTGGGCGATGGCGCGCAGGTCGGTGAGGCGCAGCAGCGGGTTGCTCGGGGTTTCCACCCAGACCATGCGGGTTTCCGGGGTCAGCGCGGCCTCGAAGGCCTGCAGGTCGGTCGGGTCGACGAAGCTGAAGCGATGCCCGGCGCTGCGCCGGCGGACCCGCTCGAACAGGCGGAAGGTACCGCCGTAGAGGTCATTGCCGGAAACGATGTGGGAACCGGCGTCGAGCAGCTCCAGCACCGAGGAGATCGCCGCCAGGCCGGAGGCGAAGGCGAAGGCCTGGGCGCCGCCCTCGAGGTCGGCCACGCAGCGCTCCAGGGCCCAGCGGGTCGGGTTGTGCGAGCGGCCGTAGTCGAGCCCCTTGTGTACCCCGGGGCTTTCCTGGATATAGGTGGAGTTGGCGTAGATCGGCGGCATGATCGCGCCGGTCGAGGGATCGGGGGCCTGCCCGGCGTGGATGACCCGGGTCGCAAAGGCCTGGGCCGGGGCGTCGGGATGCTGGTCGTGCTGGCTCATGCGAGCTTTCTCCGCAAATGGTTCAACAGGTCGAAACGGGTGATCAGGCCGTGGAAGCCGCTGGCATCGGCAACGATCGCCACCAGGCCGCGGTCCAGGACCGCCTGCAACTGGGCCAGGCTGGCGCCGGGCGCGAGGGTCTCCGGCGCGGCGTTCATCGCGCTGCTGACCGCATCGCGGAAGCGTGGCGCGTCGGCGTGGACACCGAGCAGGATATCCGACTCGTCGATCACACCGACCAGTTTTCCATCGTCCAGCACCGGCAATTGCGAAACGTCGGCCAGGCGCATGCGCTGGAAGGCGGTGAGCAGGGTGTCGTCCGGACCGACGCTGATCACCCGGCCCTCCTCGAAGCGCCGCGCGATGATGTCGCGCAGGTCGCCGTAGTGCTTGCGTTGCAGCAGGCCCTGGTCGGTCATCCACTGGTCGTTGTAGATCTTCGACAGGTAGCGGGTGCCGGTGTCGCAGACGAAGCTGACCACCCGCTTCGGCTCCTTCTGCTCGCGACAGAAGCGTAGCGCCGCGGCCAGCAGGGTGCCGGTGGAGGAGCCGCCGGGAATGCCCTCGACGCGCAACAGTTCGCGGGCCATGGCGAAGCTTTCCTCGTCGCTGATGGAATAGGCATGGCGCACGCTGGAGAGGTCGGCGATGGCCGGTACGAAGTCCTCGCCGATGCCCTCCACCGCCCAGGAACCCGGCGTACCCAGGGTGCCGGAGCGGGAGTACTCGGCCATGATCGAGCCCTCGGGATCGGCGAGCACCATCTCCAGCTCCGGCTGGACCTTCTGGAAGAACCGGGTAAGGCCGGTCAGGGTACCGGAGGAGCCGACGCCGACGACGATGGCGTCGAGATCGTGGCCGGTCTGCGCCCAGAGCTCCGGGCCGGTGCCGCACTCGTGGGCCAGCGGGTTGGCCGGGTTGTTGAACTGGTCGGCGAAGAATGCGCCGGGAATGTCCTGCGCCAGGCGCGCGGCAACGTCCTGGTAGTACTCCGGATGGCCCTTGCCGACGTCCGAGCGGGTGATGTGCACCTCGGCGCCCATGGCGCGCAGGTGCAGGACCTTCTCGGTGGACATCTTGTCCGGCACCACCAGCACCACCCGGTAGCCCTTGGCGCGGCCGACCAGGGCCAGGCCGAGACCGGTGTTGCCGGCGGTGGCCTCGACGATGGTGCCACCGGGCCGCAGGCGGCCGTCACGCTCGGCGGCCTCGATCATGGCGACACCGATGCGATCCTTGATGGAGCCGCCGGGGTTCTGCGATTCGAGCTTGAGGAACAGGGTGCAGGGGCCGGTATCGAAGCGCGTCACGCGAACCAGCGGGGTGTTGCCGATCAGGTCGAGCACGGCGGGGCGAGTCGGGCCGCTCGCGGTCCCTGGCTGACGGCGGTGGAAGTCGTCTCCGTGGCACTCATGCGGCGCTCCTTGTGATCCTGGTGGGATGGGTCGGGCGACGCGTCCGGCGGGGTGGCGCCGGACGCCGGGCGAACCCGCGCAGCCTATCGCCGCCGCCGCCGAGGCGGAGTCGCTCCAAGCGCGGTTGTCGCAGCAGCTTATCCGCTTCGCTTCGTTCCCGGCGCGGCGGCGCGTCCCTACCCTTCGTCCATCCCCCAAAAACCCCACCCACGCCGTCCAGCATGAGGAAGCCCCCCCCCCCCCCCCCCCCCCCCCCCCCCCCCCCCCCCCCCCCCCCCCCCCCCCCCCCCCCACAACAACCAACCCCCCCCCCACCCCAACCCCCCCCCCAACCCCTCAAAAAATACCGGACCGGCAACCCGGCAAAATCCCAAACCGCACCTCCAAAATCGACACCAACCAAGTGGAGGGAGCAAGACCCAGATGAACTGATCACCTTGTCATCCGATGCGAGCACGCCCCGGCTTCGGCCGGGGCGTTTGTTTTTGGGAGCGGCACCACTGGAGTCGGTGGGCATGGCCGGCAGCGGCATAGGAACAGGCCACTGACGGCGAGGGCCGAGGCGGCGCAAGCTTGCGCACTTCATCAATGACGCATGTCGAACGATCACCGCCTCAGCGACTCGAAACGAAGCCCATGCTCGACCAACGCGCCTTGGCCGTCGCAGACCAGCCCTTGGACCAGACGCAGCTCATCAGGAGACGTCGTCCTGCGCGACGACTTCATCGCATATCAAGCACAGGCCGCGCTTCTGCCGAGATGGGCGGCATTGCGCCCGATCTTCCCGGATATTCCTCGTCGTCGTCAGGATCCCGACGATCCTTCGGACTGTCGCTAGCCATGAAGGTTCTTGTGGATACCTCTGTCTGGATCGGCCACTTCCGCCAGCGGCAATCACGCACTGCTCCATGCTACTGCGGAGGGGCGGCCGCGCTCGCGCACCCTCTGACGTCTATGGGAGAGCTGCGCTGCGGGGCTCTCCGCCACCCACGCTCCAACGCGCTTTCTGCCAGGGTTGAGAACCTGAATCACAGCGCCCCCGTGAGCATCGAGGAAGTGATCGACTTGATCGAACAGGAAGAGATCTATGGAAAGGGCTGCGGGCTGGTCGATATAGGACTGCTCGCGTCAGCGCTGAAGACACCGGGAACCCGACTTTGGGCCACCGACAAGCGCCTCGCCGCGCTCGCCCGCCGGCTCGACATTGCCTACGAGGAGACGCCGCCAAGAAGCTGGACAGGGATCCGTCGGTTCAATCACCGCTGCATCCCCCAGCGCTTCACCGTGAGGCGCTCGATGCTGCCGAACACCAGGTTCTCCACCAGCAGGCCGATCAGGATCACCACCGCCAGGCCGGCGAATACCTTGTCGGTGTACAGCTCGTTGCGGTTCTGGAAGATGTACCAGCCGAGCCCGCCCTGGCCCGCGCTCGCGCCGAACACCAGCTCGGCCGCGATCAGCGTGCGCCAGGCGAAGGCCCAGCCGACCCGCAAGCCCGACGAGAATCGACGGCAGCGCCGCCGGCACCAGGATCAGCAGGACGAAGCGCAGGCCACGCAGGCCGTAGTTGCGCCCTGCCATGCGCAGGGTCTCCGAGACACCGAGGAAACCGGCATAGGTGTTCAGCGCCAGCGCCCAGAGCACCGAATGCACCAGCACGAAGATCAGGCTGTTCTGGCCCAGGCCGAACCAGAGCAGCGCCAGCGGCAGCAGCGCGATCGCCGGCAGCGGGTTGAACATCGCCGTGAGGGTCCCGAGCAGGTCGCGGCCCAACTGCGTGGAGACCGCCAGCGACGGTCAGCGCCAAGGCCAGCACCACGCCCAGCGCATAGCCCTTGACAGCAGCAGCTTCAGCGAGATCCCCGCACTTGGCACGAGCAGTTCGCCGCCGGCCAGGCCCTCCCACAGCGCCCGGGCCGCCTGCGGTGAAGGTCGGCAGCAGCAGGTCGTTGTCGGCAAGACGCGCGGCGCAACTCCCACAGCCCGCGCCAGCAGCGCGAGCAGCAGCCGCCTGCGCGCCACGCCCTGGAATCGAGCGCGCGCTTCCATGGCGGGATCACAGCCAGGGGTTCTGGCGGCGCCGCGGCTTCGGATTCAACGACAACTCGCGGCTCGGCGCGCAAGGGCGGATCCAGCGGCCGAGATGTCGGCAGCACGGTGACGGTCATGGCGATGTCCAGGGTCCAGGCGGCCACCGCGCTCCGCCGTCACCGTCTCATCGACGGACGGCGCCGCTTCAGAAGCGGTGGACGCGTCGCGCCGTCGCCAAACAGCAGTTGCTCGATGCGGTTGGCCTGGCGCGCCCGTTGCGACGGCGTCAGGCCCTGCGCGTTGAGCTCGGCCCGCACGCGCCCCGGATGCGGCGACAGCAGCAGGATGCGGTTGCCGACCACCAGCGCCTCCTCGATGGAGTGGGTGACGAACAGCAGGGTGAAGCGCACCTCTTCCCACAGCGCGCAGCAGTTCTTCCTGCATCTTTCGGCGCGTCAGCGCGTCCAGCGCGGCGAAGGGCTCGTCCATCAGCAGCACGCGCGGCTGCATCGCCAGCGCGCGGGCGATCGCCACCCGCTGCTTCATGCCGCCCGACAGCGGGTGCGGATAGGCCTCGGCGAAGCCCGCCAGGCCGACCCGCGCCAGCCAATCCCGCGCGCGCTCCAACGCGTGCTTGCGCGATGCCGCGCCCGACGCGATCAACGGGAACGCCACGTTCTCCAGCACGGTCTTCCACGGCGGCAGCTGGTCGAACTCCTGGAACACCACGATGCGGTCGGGCCCGGGCGCCGCTGACCGGCGCGCCGTCCACGAGGATGCGACCCTCGGACGGCGCAAGGAAGCCAGCGACCGCCTTCAGCAGGGTGGACTTGCCGCAGCCCGACGGGCCCAGCAGCACGAAGCGATCCGCCGGCATCGACGTCGAAGCTGACCCGATGGGTGGCGCGCACCACGCCGCGTTCACCGCGGTAGTCCAGGCTCACGTCCTCGACGCGCAGGCGCGCCCGCGCCGCGTCACCTTGCGCGCCCGGCTGAGCACCGGCACCGCAGGCCTCGCAGGCTTCGGAGACAGGCACCGTGTCGACGGCGTCCAGCACGGCGCTCATGCTCAGCTCCCGGCCGCGTTGTGCGCGTCGTCGAAGAAGTAATCCTGGGCCGACGCCGGCTTGTTCTTGATCGCGCCGATGCGATGCATGAAGGACGCCAGCGCGAAGGTGTTCTGCGGCGTGATCTTGAACTGCACCTCGCGGATTCTCGATCACCTTCAGCAGCAGCTCCTTGGGCACCTTGGAGTTCTCGTTGCGGATGTAGATGTCGGCCGAGCGCTCCGGTCGTTCTGCGCGATGAAATCGGCCGCCTCGGCCAGCGCGCCGACGAAGGCCCGGTAGGTCTTCGGGTTGTCCCGCCGGAACTTCTCCGTGGCGTACAGCACGGTCGCCGAAGCCGGCCCGCCCAGCACCTCGTAGCTGTTGAGCACCACGTGCACCTTCGGGTTGGCCAGGCCCTGCTCCTGGAACGGCGGGTTGCCGAAATGCCCGGTGATCTCGGTGCCGCCGGCCATCAGCGCGGCGGTGGCGTCCGGATGCGGCAGCGCCACCGTGCACGTGTCGAGCTTGTCGAACTGCGCGTCGCCCCACTGCTTGGCCGCGGCGTACTGCAGGAAGCGCGACTGCACCGACACGCCCACCGCCGGCACCGCGATGCGGTCCTTGTCGCTGAAGTCGGCGATGGTCTTCACCCCCGGGTTGTTGCTGAGCAGGTAGTACGGGAAGTTGCCCAGCGAGGCCACCGCCACGACGTTCTGGCGCCCGCGTCTACGGTCCCAGATCGTCAGCAGCGGACCGACGCCGGCACCGGCGATGTCGATCGCCCCGACAGCAGCGCATCGTTGACCGCCGCGCCGCCCGACAGCTGCACGCAGTCGACCTTGATGTCGACCCCCACGGCCTTGCCGTGCTTCTCGATCAGGTGCTGGTCGCGGACCACGTTGAGCAGCAGGTAGACGATGCCGAACTGCTCGGCGATGCGGATCTCGCCCTCGGCCTGCGCCGGCCGGCTGGCCAGCAGCGTGGTGGCGAGGCTCAGGCCCAGGCCGAGCGCGGCGACCAGGCGGGTGAATCGGGGAATGCGGTTCATGGAAACGCTTCATGCCCCCGGGACCCCCCCTCACACGGCGCGTCGCCCTCGATGGTGGTGCGGTAGAGCTTGCGGCGCAGGTGGTCCGGGCAGCCGGCGGCCAGGTGCATCAGCGAGCGGTTGTCCCAGAACACCAGGTCGTGCGCCTGCCAGCGATGCCGGTACACGATGCTCTTGCGGCTCACGCTGTGCGCGAACAGCTCGGCGAGCAGGTCGCGGCTCTCGTCCTCGGGCAGGCCGACGATGCGGGTGGTGAAATGCTCGCTGACGAACAGCGCCTTGCGCCGGCCCGTTTCCGGATGGGTGCGCACGATCGGATGCGGCACTTCGCGCACCTCGGCGATCTGCTCGGCGCTCAGGTTCGGCCGCCACGGGTTGCGCGCGAAGCGCAGTTCGCTCGTAGCGGGCCAGGTAGCTGTGCTCGGCGCGCTTGCCGGCGATGGCCGTCTTCAGCGCCAGCGGCAGGCCGTCCCAGGCCTGGTGCATGTTGGCGAACAGCGTGTCGCCGCCCTCGGCCGGCAGCTCCTGCGCATGCAGCAGCGAGCCCAGGCTCGGCCGCTCCTTGTAGGAAAGGTCGGAGTGCCAGAACTTGCCGGCATCGCCGAGACCGACGGGCTGGCCGTTCTCGACGATGTTGGAAACGATGAGGATCTCCGGATGCCCTGGGAGCAGGAACTGCTTCAGCACATGGATCTGCAGCGGCCCCAAGCGGCGGCTGAAGGCGATGTGCTCGGCCGGGGTGATGCGCTGGTCGCGGAACACCAGCACGTGGTGGTCCAGGTGCGCGCGGTGCAGGCGGGCGAAGTCGGCGTCGTCGAGCGGACGCGACAGGTCCAGGCCCAGCACCTCGGCGCCCAAGGGCTCATCGAAGGCGTGGATCTCGAAATCCTGCGAGGGAGCGTCCGACAAGTGCGCGAACGCGGCGGCGTGTGTCGGGGACGCAGCGCGGGAAGGAGCGGGGAGGACTGTCATGGTCGAGGACTCTAGGCAGCCCGCCACCGCGCGGGAACGAAGGTCCGGGCATGTCCAAGCACGCTCCGCGCATAAGGCCGGACGTCACCCGTCCCTGTTTCCGGTCGCTCCTCGCGCGTTCGGCGCGATGACAACGGTCACCGAACTTGGGATAGCCCCGTTAGCAATCCAGATACATGCTGCTGCGTATAGTGAAGTAGTTCCCTAAGCGAAAAAGGGACGTCGAACAATGAACAGCCATGGAGCAGAGGACCCCGTGAAACAAGTGATTTGTGTGAAGTGGGGGACTGCCTACGGCGCTGAATACGTCAACCGCCTTTACGGAATGTTGCGTCGTCATGTGACCGGCGATTTCCGTCTGGTGTGCCTGACCGACAACGCCGAGGGCCTGCGGCCCGAGGTGGATGCCTACCCGCTGGAAGAGCTGGGCTGCGAGTGGCCCAAGAAGTCCCTGGGCAAGTGGCGCAAGCTGGTGATGTGGAGCGCCGACCTCGGGACCAAGACCGGCCTGTCCGGCCCGGTGCTGTTCATCGACCTGGATTCGGTCATCGTCGACAACATCGATGGTTACTTCAGCCACGGCCATCCGGACGACGTCGTGCTGGCGCGCAACTGGGCCAAGCCGATGCAGCGCCTGGGGCAGACCTCGGTGTTCCGCTTCCCGGTGGGCAAGTACCCGCACATCATCGAGAACTTCCGCGCCAATCCGCAGGCCGTCGCTGACAAGCATGGCTTCGAGCAGCATTGGGTGACGGCGTCGGTGCCGGGTGGCATCAAGTTCTGGCCGCACCTGTGGACGCGCCATTTCCGCCTGCACTGCCTGCCGGCCTTCCCGCTGCGCTATTTCGTGCCGGCGCGACTGCCCGCGGGCTCGCGCATCGTGACCTTCCCCGGCGGACCCAATCCGGCCGACGTCGCGCTCGGTCGCTGGAACACGCAGGATCCACCCCACGAGAAGCCCTGGGATCACTTCCGCGCGGCGTTCTCCAGCGGCGTGAAGCATCGCTGGCGCCACCTGCGCAGCTTCGTCCTGCCGACGCCCTGGCTGACGCAACACTGGGTCGAGTAAGCCGCCCAGCCCCGATCAACGTCGATCAATGGGGCTTCTCGGGCCCGGCGAGATCCTGGATCACCTCCAGCGCGGTCTTGACCTTGAACGGCTTGAGCATGATCCGCCGCACCTGCAGCTCCTTGTAGAGCTGCGCGGTGGACAGGTCGCAAGCCTCGGCGGTCAGCGCCACCGGGGTGTTCGGCGAGCAGCGCAGCGCCCCGGCCCGCACGCTCTGCAGCAGCGCCAGGGCATCCAGACCCTGGCCGATGTCCAGCAGCAGGCCATCCATCGCCTGGTGTTCCAGCATCCGATGGGCGGCTTCCAGGCTGCTGGCCTCATGCACCTCCGCGATCTGCAGCTGCCTGGCGACCATCGCGAGCGTGCGCCGGAAGAGCGAATGCGGATCGACCAGCAGCAACTGACGGGGGGCGGCGCGGATCATGCCGCCGACTCCGGCGCCTCGCCCTTCAACTCCAGCAGGACCAGCTCCCGCAGGCTCATCAGGATCGCCAGGTCGGTGTCGTCCAGCGTGCGGCGCCGGCGGTCGATCAGGCACAGCGTGCCGATGCGTACCCCGGGGCGGACCTCCAGCGGCGCGCCCGCGTAGAAGCGGATGTGCGGATCACCCAGCACCATCGGGTTGTCCGCGAAGCGAGGATCCTGCGTCGCGTCGCTGACCACCATCACCTCGGGCACATGGATCGCGTGGCCGCAGAAGCTGGACTTGCGGTCCGTCTCGCACACGGCCAGTCCGAATCGCGCCTTGAACCACTGGCGGTTGTCGTCAATCAGGCTGATCAGCGCGATCGGGACGCTGAATTCCTCGGCCGCGAACTCGACGATGCGGTCGAAACGCTCCTCCGGCGGCGTGTCCAGGATCAGCAACTCGCGCAGGGCCTGCATCCGCTCGGCTTCGTTCTCGGGAATCGGGGCATTCATCATGGAGGCGCTTCCTCACCACGGCGGCCTGTCAGCCTAACGGAGTTGTCCGCGGCTTTCCACCTGCGGAGATGCCGCTGCCGCCACAGTCATCACGGCTACCGTTGCTTTCACCATATGAGCCCGCCGACGCTGCTCACGCGAAATGCGTATTGGCGGCCACGGACGCCTACGACCAGACTCCGTTCCACGGGGGCGCCCATGTCGCCTCCGCCGGCGACGGCAGTCTGGTCGCCGGGAAGGCATGGTGAAAGCCCAGGTCGCGACCGGGTGCCGCCCTCGGGGTCTTGGGGGAGGCGCTTTCGGCGGTGCTCCGTCGCGGTCCTGGCGCCTTTCAGCCACTGGCCACCGCTTGTCCGCTCAGCATATTCAATATGCGAGATAAGCAAATGCTCAAACAATCGTTCCTGGAATAAGGACAGTTTGGCAAGCTTCGCAGCCCGACCTTCAACGTCGCCGGCCCACGCCTGCTTGCCCTGTCCGCCATGAACCAGAACAACGCTTCCAAGAACCGCCCCCTGTTCTCCGCCTCGCGCCGCCAGGCGCTGATGCTGGCTGCGGCGGCGCCGCTGCTGGGCGTGCCGATGCTGGCCTCGGCGGCCGATCAGCCCACGACGCTGCTGAACGTTTCCTACGACGTGGCGCGCGAGCTCTACAAGCAGGTCAATCCGGCCTTCGTCGCCGCGTACAAGGCCAAGACCGGCCAGACGATCACGGTGAACCAGTCGCACGGCGGCTCGTCCAAGCAGATCGGCTCGGTGATCGGCGGCCTGGAGGCCGACGTGGTCACGATGAACCAGGCCACCGACGTCGACACGCTCGCCGAGAAGGGCCTGACCGGCGCCGACTGGCGCGCCAAGTTCCCCAACGGCGCCGCGCCCTACAGCTCGACCATGCTGTTCCTGGTGCGCAAGGGCAATCCGAAGGGCATCAAGGACTGGGGCGACCTGGCGCGTCCGGGCGTCTCGGTGATCATTCCCAACCCCAAGGTGACCGGCAACGGCCGCTACGGCTACCTGGCCGCCTGGGGCAGCGTCATCGCCAAGGGCGGCAACGACGCGCAAGCCAAGGACTTCGTGGCCAAGGTGCTGGCCAACGTGCCGGTGCTGGACGGCGGCGGCCGCGGCGCCACCACCACCTTCACGCAGCGCGGCATCGGCGACGTGCTGCTGACCTTCGAAAACGAGGCCGAGCTCATCGAGAACGAATTCGGCAAGGGCAACTTCGAGGTCGTCGCGCCCAGCATCTCCATCGAGGCCGACGCCCCGGTGGCCGTGGTCGACAAGGTCGTCGACAAGAAGGGCACGGCCGCGCTGGCCAAGGCCTACCTGGACTTCCTGTGGACGCCCGAGGGCCAGGAAATCATCGCGCAGAACAACTTCCGTCCGCGCGATCCGGCCATCTTCAAGAAGCACGAGAAGCGCTACGCGCCGATCAAGCTCTTCACCGTGGACCAGACGCTGGGCGGCTGGGCCAAGGTCGGCAAGACGCACTTCGCCGACGGCGGCACCTACGACCAGATCATGGCCGCGCGCCGCTGATCGGCTCGCGATCTCAGCCCGCCTGATCTCCGACCTCGAGCTCCCGATCCGACGATGAACACCGCCGTGCTTCCCGCGACACAGGCCGCTCCAGCCCCTGCCCGCAAGCGACGCCGCGTGCTGCCCGGCTTCGCGCCGACGCTGGGCTTCACGCTCTTCTACCTCTCGCTGCTGGTGCTGATCCCGCTGGGCGCCGTCTTCCTGAAGTCCGCCAGCCACGGCGTCGACGCCTTCTGGGCCGCGGCCACCTCGCCGCGGGTGCTCGCGTCGTACCGGCTGAGCTTCGGCGCGGCGCTGCTGGGCGCGTTCATCAACGTGATCTTCGGCTTCATCCTGGCCTGGGTCGCTGGTGCGCTACGACTTCCCCGGCAAGAAGATCGTCGATGCGATGATCGACCTGCCCTTCGCCCTGCCCACCGCCGTGGCCGGCATCGCGCTGACCGCGCTGTACGCGCCCAACGGCCTGGATGGGCCAATGGCTGGAGCCGCTCGGCATCAAGGTCGCCTTCACGCCGCTGGGCGTGCTGATCGCGCTGATCTTCATCGGGCCCTGCCCTTCGTGGTGCGCACGGTGCAGCCGGTGCTCGAGGACCTGGACACCGAGCTCGAGGAAGCCGCCGCCTCGCTGGGCGCGCACCGCTGGCAGGCCTTCCGCCTGGTGGTGCTGCCGATGCTCACGCCCGCGCTGGCTGACCGGCTTCGCGCTGGCCTTCGCCCGCGCGGTCGGCGAATACGGCTCGGTGATCTTCATCGCCGGCAACATGCCGATGAAGACCGAGATCCCGCCGCTGCTGATCATCGCCAAGCTGGAGCAGTACGACTACGCCGGCGCCACCGCCATCGCCGTGGTGATGCTGGTGGTCTCCTTCATGCTGCTGCTGGTGATCAACGGACTGCAGGCCTGGAGCCTGCGTCGCAACGGACTCGACGGGAAGCGCTGACATGGCCGGATCCGCCGCTACCCTCGGCCGCGCGCGCAGCGCCGGTCACTACCAGGGCAACCCCGCCACCGCCGAGAAGCGCTGGGTGCGCTGGACGCTGCTGACGCTGGGCCTGGCGTTCTTCGCGCTGTTCCTGCTGCTGCCGCTGGCCGCCGTCTTCACCGAGGCGCTGCGCAAGGGCTGGGACACCTACCTCGCCTCGCTGATCGAGCCCGACGCCGTGGCCGCGATCAAGCTGACGCTGATCGCCGCGGCGATCTCGGTGCCGCTGAACCTGGTGTTCGGCGTCGGCGCCGCCTGGGGCATCACCAAGTTCGAGTTCCGCGGCAAGAGCATCCTGATGACGCTGATCGACCTGCCGTTCTCGGTGTCGCCGGTGATCGCCGGCCTGATCTACGTGCTGCTGTTCGGCGCCCAGGGCTGGTTCGGCCCCTGGCTGCAGCGAGCACGACATCCAGATCATCTTCGCCGTGCCCGGCATCGTGCTGGCGACCCTCTTCGTCACCTTCCCCTTCGTCGCGCGCGAGCTGATCCCGCTGATGCAGGCGCAGGGCACCGACGAGGAAGAGGCCGCCAGCGTGCTGGGCGCCAACGGCTGGCAGATCTTCTGGCACGTGACGCTGCCGAACATCAAGTGGGGCCTGCTGTACGGCGTGGTCCTGTGCAACGCGCGCGCCATGGGCGAGTTCGGCGCGGTGTCGGTGGTGTCCGGCCACATCCGCGGCCAGACCAACACCCTGCCGCTGCACGTCGAGATCCTCTACAACGAATACAACCATGTCGCCGCGGCCTTCGCGGTGGCATCGCTGCTCGCTGCTGCTGGCGCTGGTCACCCTCGGACTCAAGCAGTTCGTCGAGTGGCAAGCCTCGACTGAAAAGCAATGCTGACGAGGAATGAACCATGAGCATCGAAATCCGTAACGTCAGCAAGAACTTCAACGCCTTCAAGGCCCTGGACAACATCAACCTGGATATCCAGAGCGGCGAGCTGGTGGCGCTGCTCGGCCCCTCCGGCTGCGGCAAGACCACCCTGCTGCGCATCATCGCCGGCCTGGAAACCGCCGACCGCGGCCAGGTGGTGCTCCACGGCGAGGACGTCTCCGACACCCACGTGCGCGAGCGCAAGGTCGGCTTCGTGTTCCAGCACTACGCGCTGTTCCGCCACATGACGGTGTTCGACAACGTCGCCTTCGGCCTGCGCGTGAAGCCGCGCAAGGGCGAGCGGCCGGGCGAGTCCGCGATCAAGGCCAAGGTCCACGAGCTGCTCAACATGGTGCAGCTGGACTGGCTGGCCGACCGCTATCCGCCGCAGCTCTCCGGCGGCCAGCGCCAGCGCATCGCCCTGGCCCGCGCGCTGGCGGTGGAGCCGAAGATCCTGCTGCTCGACGAGCCCTTCGGCGCGCTCGACGCCAAGGTGCGCAAGGAGCTGCGCCGCTGGCTGCGCCGCCTGCACGACGAGCTGCACTTCACCAGCATGTTCGTCACCCACGACCAGGAAGAAGCGCTGGAAGTGGCCGACCGCATCGTGGTGATGAACCACGGCGTGATCGAGCAGATCGGCTCGCCGGGCGAGGTCTACGAGCATCCGGCCACGCCCTTCGTCTACGGCTTCCTCGGCGCGGTCAACCGCTTCGAGGGCCGCGTGGACAGCGGCATCGTGCGCGTGGGCGACCAGACGCTGGCGCAGGGCGCCGGCGCCGCGATCGAGGGCGCGCAGCACGGCCTGGTGCAGGCCTACGCGCGACCTCACGAGCTGGTGATCATCCCGACGCAGGACGCGCCGGGCCTGCCCGCCACCGTCGAGCGCGTGCTGGCCTTCGGCGCGGCGGCGCGCGTGGAGCTGCGCGGCGCGCAGGGCGAGCACCTGGAAGCCGAGCTCAGCCGCGAGCAGGCGGAGGCGCTGCAGCTGTCCAGCGGTCAGCGCGTGCGCCTGCAGGCCTCGCGCCTGAGCCTGTTCGGCATCGACCAGGCGGCCTGAGCGTCCTCGTCCCGTTTCGACCAGCAAGCCGCAGAGCGGGCAGTCCCGACATGAACCTCCAGCAATTGCGCATCGTCCGGGAGGCGGTGCAGCAGAACTTCAACCTGACCGAGGTGGCGGCCGCGCTGTTCACCTCGCAGTCCGGCGTCAGCAAGCACATCAAGGACCTGGAGGACGAGCTCGGCGTCGAGCTCTTCCAGCGCCGCGGCAAGCGGTTGCTCGGGCTGACCGAGCCGGGCAAGGAGCTGGCGGTCGTCGTCGACCGCATGCTGCAGGACGTGCGCAACATCAAGCGCCTGGCGCAGCAGTTCAGCAGCGCTGACCAGGGCCAGCTCACGATCGCCACCACGCACACGCAGGCGCGCTACGCGCTGCCGCAGGTGGTGGCGCGCTTCAAGGCGGCGTATCCGCGCGTGCACCTGGTGCTGCATCAGGGCAGCCCCTCGGAGATCGTGTCATTGCTGCAGTCCGGCGAGGCCGACATCGGCATCGCCACCGAGGCGCTGGGCAAGGACGACGCGTTCGTCACCTTCCCGTTCTACGAGTGGCGCCATGCGGTCGTCGTGCCCGAGGGCCATGCGCTGACGCGCCAGCCGCTGACGCTGGAGACGCTGGCCGAGCAGCCGCTGATCACGTACCACGAGGGCTACACCGGCCGCGCGCGCATCGACGCGAGCTTCGCGGCCGCGGGGCTCGCGCCCGATCTCGTGATGTCGGCGCTGGATGCGGACGTCATCAAGACCTACGTGCAGATCGGCCTGGGCGTGGGCGTCATCGCGGCGATGGCCTTCGAGCCCGGACGGGACGCCGGCCTGCAACTGATCGACGCCAGCCATCTGTTCCCGGCCAACACGACGCGCATCGCGCTCAAGCGCGGCCACTACCTGCGCGGCTTTGCGTATCGCTTCCTGCAGGAATGCGTGGCCGAGCTGACCGAGGACGCGGTGCGCGAGGCGATGGACCCGGACGCCTGAGGGCGTTCCGGCATCCGCTCAAGACCGCGACTCAACGCGGCGGATTCGCGCCGGGCCTGGCGTAGAAGTAGAACGCGTCGATGCGCGGACCGTAACGCGCCTTGGCCTCGGGGCTGAGGTGGGTGAGGAACTCATCGCGCAGGAATTGCCGCGCCTGCGGCGTGCCCAGCACGCGCTCGGCCTGGTCGATGGTGCGCTTGCCCCAGGCGGTGCGCGGGCAGGCGATGCCCGAGATCACCGGGCTGCTGAAGCCCTCGATCGGCACGCTGACCAGGTCCGCGGTCGACACCTTGACCGGACCGCCGCCGGAGGCGGTCGCGGCACGCAATTCCTGCTGATGCGCGAGCACGAAGTCGTATTCGATCGTGTAGTCCGCGCGGCCCAGCGCGATCATCGACAGCATGTTCCCGCCGAAGTCCGGCGTGGTGTATTCATCCATCACGCCCGCCGGCCGCCTGGCCAGCAGCGCGTCCAGGCCGCGGCCGTAGCTGCGACCCGCGACGATGGCGCCTCGCAGCTGGCGTTCGGCCCAGATCCGCTCCAGATCGGCGTCCCCATCGGTGTGGCGCGGCAGCTTGGCCAGCGCGCCGCGCCGGATGATCAGCTGGTGCGGCGGGATCAGGTGCGTGTCGACGAAATAGGCGACGGCCTCGCGCTCGGGCGTGCGCAGCACGCCGAGGTGGCAGGCCTGCTGGCCTTCCTCGACCATGCGCCAGCTGCGCTTGACGTTGGCGATCAGCACCTCGTGCTGCGCGGGCGATCCCCAGTGCGCGGCCAGGTAGTCCGACAGCGGCTGGGCCAGGCCGCGCCGCACGGGCGCGGCGCCTGAAGCGGCACCCGGCGCTGCGTCCACCTCCGGCATCAGCCACACGATCTTGTCGGCTGCCTGGGCCATGACGGGCGGGATCAGCGCGAACGCGGTCGACAGGGCGATCAAGGACGGGCGGAGCAAGACGGGGAACTTCATGGTGTTCGGCAAGGTTCGCAGCATAGGCCTTCTATGCACATGCGTCGGGTGCGGGATTGCTTATCGGTTTTTGTTGGAGGACATGGGCGCCGCGGATTCGAATAATCAATCCGCATAAGCAAGCCGCTTTCCTGAGCTTTTCCGATGAACTTCCAACAACTCCGTTCCGTCCGCGAGGCCCAGCGCCGCAACTTCAACCTCACCGAGGTGGCGCAGGCGCTGCATACCTCGCAGCCCGGCGTGAGCCGGCAGATCCGCGAGCTCGAGGACGAGCTGGGCATCGACATCTTCGTGCGCGCCGGCAAGCGGCTGACCGGGCTGACCGAACCCGGCCGCAACGTGATGCCCATCGTCGAGCGGCTGCTGCGCGAGGCCGAGAACCTGCGCCGCGCCGGCGAGGACTTCGCGCGCGCCGACAGCGGCCACCTGCGCATCGCCGCCACGCACAGCCAGGCGCGTTACGCGCTGCCGCCGGCGGTGCGTGATTTCCGCGAGTCGCATCCGGAGGTCAGCCTGCAGTTCACACAAGGCTCGCCGCAACAAGTCGCGCGGCTGCTCATCGACGGCGAGGCCGACGTGGGCATCGCCACCGAGGCGCTGGCGCTGCATCCGCAGCTGCTGACGCTGCCCTGCTACCGCTGGACCCACACGGTACTGGTCCCGCCCGGCCATCCGCTGGAGGTCGAGGCCGCGGCCGGCACGCCGCTGACGCTGGAGCGCCTGGCCGAGTTCCCGGTCATCACCTACGAGACCGGCTACACCGGGCGATCCCACATCGACGACGCCTTCGCCAGCGCGGGGCTGGACCTGAACGTGGTGCTGGTGGCCATGGACGCGGACGTGATCAAGACCTACGTGGAGCTGGGGCTGGGCGTGGGCATCGTCGCGGCGATCGCCTACGACGAGGAGCGCGATCGTCACCTGCGCGCGATCGACGCGCGACATCTGTTCGCCGACAACCTCACCCGGCTGGCGGTGCGCCGCGACGCCTACCTGCGCGACTACGTCTACGCGTTCATCGAGACCTTCGCGCCGCCGCTGTCGCGCGAGCTCGTCGAGCAGGCCCGTGTCGCGCCCAACGGCTCGGACTGATCTCGCACCCGGCGGACCCGATCACCGACGATGGGGATGCCGAAAGAAATTCCGCATGAGCATCCGCGTGCTGCACGGGTTAACAAAGCTGAAATCCTTGGTTCGGCGATCGGGAGGCGATTCCTAGAGTGACGGGCTCACCTGTTCACTCCCACAAGGACGTCTCTTGAAGCAGTTTGTCGAGCACGCGGCCCGCCTCACCGGATCGGCCGCCACGGTGGCTGCGGCGATCGCCGCGGCCTTCCCCGCCTCCGTCGCCCTCGCGCAGGGCCAGCCGCCCGTTCCTCCGATTCCGCCCGCGAGCGCCGCCTCGGCCGCCGCAGCCGACGCCGCCAGGGAGGTGCCCTTGCCGTCGGTCGTGGTCACGGGCTCGCGCATCTCGCGCGTCAACGCCGAGGGCCCGAGCCCCGTCACCGTCATCAAGTCCGAGGACCTCGACCGGCTCGGCTACAAGAACGTCAGCGACGCGCTGGGCAGCCTGACGCAGAACACCGGGTTCACGCAGGGCGAGGACTTCGGCAACACCTTCACGCCGGCCGCCAACGCGATCAGCCTGCGCGGCCTGGGGCCCAACCACACGCTGGTGCTGGTCAACGGCCGGCGCGTGGCCGACTACCCGACCGCCTACGAGGGCTCGGTCAACTTCGTCAACATCGCCAACATCCCCTCCGCGCTGATCGACCGCATCGAGGTGCTCAGCGGCGGCGCGTCATCGGTGTACGGATCGGACGCGATCGCCGGTGTCGTCAACATCGTGCTGAAGAAGCACGTCGACGGCCTCACCGTGAATCTCAAGGCGGGCGGCACGCAGCGCGGCGGCGGCGAGAACGCACGCGCGCAGATCACCGGCGGCTTCGACGCCGGCGCGTTGCAGGGCGTGTGGGGCGTGGAGCTCAGCGGACGCGAGCCGATCTGGAGCCGCCAGCGCGACTTCATGGCCGACACCACGCTGCAGGGCGCCGCGCCCACCGTGGTCATCGGCCGGCGCAACGCCACCGGCGGTGCCTACCTCGCGCCCACCGACGGGTGTGCGGGCGCGGGCTCGCTCTTCGAGGGATCGACCTCCGCCTACACCGCGCGCACCGGCACCTACTGCGGCAGCGGCCGCGCATCGCCGACCTACTGGACCACGCAGACCGGCAATCGCAGCGCGCAAGCCGCCGGCGCGCTGAACTGGCAGCTGACGCCGGGGCTGGAGCTTTTCGCGGAGGGTCAGTTCGGCTGGGCGAGGACCGAGAACAACACGCGCGGTCCGAGCTGGACCTCGGACGCGGCGGGCAAGGGCTACTTCCGCAACGCCAACACGGGCCTGCTCGAGATCTGGACGCGGCGCTTCGCGCCCGAGGAGCTCGGCGGCGTGACCCGCTTCAACCGCAAGTGGCAGGACGCGACCCACAACGTGGCCGTCGGCGCGCGCGGCGAGCTCAGCGGCAGCTGGACCTTCGAGGTCGCGGCCAACAGCTCGTATTACCTCAACCGCACCACGACGCCTCGCCTGCTCGCGGGCATCGAATCCCTGCTGCTGGGTCAGCGCGTGGGCACCGACGCCAACGGCGTGGCGATCTACGCGGCCGACCCCGCGCGGCTCTATCGCCCGCTCACGCCGCAAGAGATCGACAGCGTCACGGGCCGCAGCTGGACGCGCAACGCGAGCTGGAATCAGCAGCTCAGCGCGTCGGCCAGCGGCGAGTGGTTCCAGCTGCCAGGCGGTCCGGTGAAAGCCGCGGTCGTGGCCGAGGCCGGCTCGCAGGGCTTCCGCAACGAGGCCGACGCTCGGCTGGGGCAGGGCGTCTTCTACAACACGAGCGCGTCGCCCACCGTGCGCGGCACGCGAGAGCGGCTGGCGCTGGGCGGCGAGCTCAACGCGCCGATCACGAAGCAGCTGACGGCGACCGTCGCCGCGCGCCATGACCGCTACGAATTCGCCGGCCGCGGCGAGGGCAGTACGACCTACAACGCCGGCCTCGAGTTCCGCCCCCTGCCTTCGCTGCTGCTGCGCGCGCAGCACGCGACGAGCTTCCGCGCGCCGGACATGAATTACATCTTCGCGCAGCAGACCAAGGGCTATTACTCCTCGTCCACGGACTACTACCGCTGCGCGCAAGCCGGTCAGCCGCTGTCGAGCTGCGATTACGCGGGCGTCTCGCCCGGCTTCAACTTCGTGCGCACGGGCTCATCGGACCTCAAGTCCGAGCGCGGCCGCTCCTGGGGCCTGGGCGCGGTGTGGCAACCGGCGGCGTCCTTCGATGTCTCGGTGGATCTGTGGAAGATCGCCATCCGCGACCTGGTGACGGACCTGAGCGCCGACGGCGTGCTGCGCGCCGAGGCGGACTGCCGCACCGGCGTGAAGGACATCAGTTCGCCGACCTGCGCGGACGCGATCGCGCGCGTGGTGCGCAATCCGCTGAGCGCGGTCGTGCGTCCGGGCGAGGTGTCGGAGATCCGCGTCAATCCAATCAACGCGGCCAATGAGTCCACCTGGGGCGTGGACGTCGGCGTGCGCTACAGCTGGGCGAGCGCGGGCTGGGGACGTTGGACCGCGGACGCGAAGTACACCCGCGTGAAGAGCTTCAAGTACCAGCAGTTCGCCGGGGATGAGAACCGCAACGTGGTCAGCACGCCGGACTTCGGCGACTGGCCGAGCAAGCTCAATGCGAGTCTGGTGTGGCAGCTGGGCGAATGGACGCATGCGGTCTCGGCGCAGCGCAACGGCCGCATCGCCAGCGAGGACCGCGAGGGCTGGCTGGGCCCGTACTGGAGCTTCAACGCGAGCACCGCGTGGCAGCTGGGCAAACGCACGCGCGTGAGCCTGATCGTCAACAACGTGTTCGACAAGATCCGCCGCGACGCGAGTGCGACCTGGCCGTATTACCCGGTGGGCTACTACCTGCCGCACGGTCGCCAGGGCTGGATCGAGCTGGAACACCGCTTCGGCGGCTGATCGCCGCCTGTTCCTGATCCTGCAAAGCAAAGCAGATCTTCTTGGTTCACTTGGAGAGGGCGGCTGCCTACATTGGGCGCTCCCCCTCCACCCCGTTGATGAGAACAATCCCGTGAACGCCATTCGACGCACCGTCTCGCTGCTTGCCACCGCTGCCTTGCTGGGCGGCGCGCTGATGCCCCTGGCCCATGCGCAGGGCGCGGTCACGCTGCTCAACGTGTCCTACGACCCGACGCGTGAGCTGTACCAGGACTACAACGCCGCCTTCGCCAAGTACTGGAAGGCCAAGACCGGCGAGACCGTCACGGTGAAGAACTCGCACGGCGGTTCGGGCAAGCAGGCGCGCTCGGTGATCGACGGGCTGGATGCCGATGTCGTGACGCTGGCGCTGGCCTACGACATCGACGCGCTGCACGACCACGGCAAGCTGGTTCCGGCCGACTGGCAGAAGCGCCTGCCGAGCAACGCATCGCCGTACACGTCGACGATCGTGTTCCTGGTGCGCAAGGGCAATCCCAAGCACATCAACGACTGGCCGGACCTGGCGCGCAGCGGCATCGACGTGATCACGCCCAATCCGAAGACCTCGGGTGGCGCGCGCTGGAACTACCTGGCGGCGTGGGCGTATTCGCTCAAGCAGCCGGGCGGCAACGCCGATTCCGCCAAGGCCTTCGTCAAGCGCATCTACGCCAACACGAAGGTGCTGGACTCGGGCGCCCGCGGCGCGACGACGACCTTCGTCGAGCGCGGCATCGGCGACGTGCTGATCGCATGGGAGAACGAGGCCTACCTGGCGGTGAAGGAGCTGGGTCCGGACAAGTTCCAGATCGTCACGCCGAGCCTGTCGATCCTGGCGGAGCCGCCGGTGTCGGTGGTGGACAAGACGGTCGATCGCAAGGGCACGCGCAAGGTGGCGCAGGCGTACCTGGAGTACCTGTACTCGCCCGAGGGCCAGGAAATCGCCGCGAAGAACTACTACCGTCCGCGTGACGCGAAGGTGGCGGCGAAGTATGCGAAGCAGTTCGCGCCGGTGAAGCTGGTCACGATCGACGAGGTCTTCGGCGGCTGGCGCAACGCGCAGAAGACGCACTTCGACGATGGCGGCGTCTTCGACCAGATCAACGAGAAGCGCTGATTCAGCGCCTCAGCACCCGACACACGTTTGTCTCCTCGGTCGGTCTCGGAGGGCGCGCGAGCGCCTGAATAGGCAACCTGACCGTTCGCTCTGTGCGAGCAGCCCCGCCAACGCTGGTTGGCGGGGCTTTTTTTCGTCCCGGCCGGATCACCCTTGGGCTCGCCTTGCGGTCTGCCTTCCCCCACCGAAAACCCCGCCCCAGTGACCAATCACCGCTTGGCCAGCCTGAAACACACCGGCGCGCGAGGAGGGTCACCGGTGATCCCCGTATGCTCGCCGGCGTGAAGTGCCCTGTTCCGTTTCCCGCGCGCCTGATCGCCCTGCTGGTCGGCGGTCTGCCGCTGGCCGCCTTGCTCGCCGGCGCGTCCGCGCACGCGCAAGGCAGCGCGCCGGCCACCGCGCCGCCGGTGGTCACCAAGATCACCTGGCTCGCGTCGGACCACACGCCGCAGATGTCGGGCGCCGACGCCGGCGGCATCACGAGCCACGTCATCGAGTACCTCGGCAAGCAATGGCCCGGCGTGCAGCACGAGATCGTCTTCGCCAACGCCAAGCGCAGCTGGCAGATGATCGAGAACGGCGAGCCCGTCTGCCGCGCCAACATGGTCCGCACGCCCGATCGCGAGAAGTCGGCCTACTTCATCAACACCCAGCTCACCCCGCCGCCTCAGCTCATCGTGCGGCGCGACAAGCTGCAACGCCTGCCGCGCAACGCCGCCGGCGAGGTCCTGCTGCCACGGCTGCTCGCCGACACCTCGATGCGCGGCGCGCTCATCGACGGTCGCAGCTACGGCCCGGTGCTCGACGACATGCTCGCCGCCCGGCCTGTGGACAACTCGGTCTCGCGGTATTCGCCAAAGGACTTCGGCGCCCGGTTGCTGCAGATGCTCAGCCTGGACCGCGCCGACTACACCGTCGAGCTCGACATGGCCCTCGTCATGGCCAGCAATCCGCCCGATCTGATCAGCGTACCCATCCAGGGCGCCAGCGACCTCGTCATGGCCGGCGTGGCTTGCGCGCGCACGCCGTGGGGACTCGCCGCGATCCGCGGCATCGACAAGGCCTACGGCCGGCCCGAGGGCGCCGCCATCCTTCGTCAGGGCCTGATGCGCTGGCTCACGCCCGAGACCAAGGCCCACTACGCCGCCCGCTTCGACGCGTTCTATCGCGAACGCGCCAAGCCCTCGCGCATCGATCCCTGAGCCGGGGCCACGCCCCGATCGCCGCGGATCGCTGATTCAGGCCTGACGCTCAACCCGGTTGCGCCCGCCGTCCTTGGCGCGATAGAGCGCCTGATCGGCCCGGCCGAGCAGCTCCTCGACCCGCAGGTCTTCCGGCCGCAACGCGGTCACGCCGAAGCTCGCCGTCAGCGACGCCGGCGCCGATCCCGCCTGCAGGTCCAGGCCGCTGGTCTCGATGTGATGGCGCAGGCGCTCGACGAGATGGGTCGCGTGATCCAGCGAGGTCTGCGGCAGCAGCAGCGCGAACTCCTCGCCGCCGAGCCGCCCCAGCAGATCCTGCTTGCGCACGATGTGCGCGCACAGCTGCACCAGGTGGCACAGCGCCGCATCGCCGCGCGCATGGCCCAGCGTGTCGTTGATGCGCTTGAAGTGGTCGACGTCCATCATCACCAGCGACATCTCCAACCCGTAGCGCCGGCTGCGCGCCAGCTCCGACTCGGCGTGCTCCAGGAAGCAGCGCCGGTTGGCCGCGCCGGTCAACGCATCCGTCGTGGCCAGGCGCTGCAACTCCAGCTCCAGCCGCTTGCGGTCGGTGAAGTCCACCAGCGTGCTCAGCACCGAGGCTGCCCCGTCGTACATCACCGGCACCATGGACAACAGCATCCAGCGTTCGCCGCCATCGGCCGCCATCAGGCAGACTTCCTCGCCCTGCAGCCGGCCCTCGTCCTTGAACTTGGCCTGCATGCGCTCGCGGTCGCCCGGGTCGCGATAGAAGCTGATCGCCGGCTTGCCGACCAGGTCGTCCAGCGGTCGGCCGACGATCAGCCCCGACGGCCCGTTGGCGTACACGATCAGCGCGTCGCGCTCGCGGGTGACCACCATCGGGATCGGCGCGTGGTCCAGCACGGCGCGCAGGCGTTCCTCACTGTCGGCCAGTTCACGCGTGCGTTGCGCGACGCGGCGTTCCAGGCTCGCGTTGAGCTCCTGCAGCTCGGCCACCAGACGCGCGTTGTCCACCGCATTGACGACATTGGCGCAGAGCAGCTCCAGGAAGCTCACCCGCGCCTCGGTGAACACGCCCGCCGCGGCGGCGTTCTCCAGATACAGCGCGCCGACCGTCTGCCCCTGCTTGAGCAACGGCAGCGCAAGCACCGAGCGCGGCGGCGCGGCATGGCGCTGGAAGTAGTCCTCCATCGTGGCCAGGCCACGCGCATCGACGATCAGCTCGCGCCGGCCATCCCGCAGCACGCGCCCCATCAACGCGAGCGGCAGCTGTTGACCGGCACGTTCCAGGGGGATCTGCTCGATCAGGTGCAGCTTGGGCACCTCGCCCAGCGAGGCCTCGGCCTGCAGCACCCAGCGCGTCGCGCCCGTCGGGCCGCTGGCCAGCACGATCGCCGCGCGCTGCGCGCCGGCGTTCTCAGCGACCACTTCAAGCAACCGGCGCAACAGGCGCGGCAGGTCCGGCTGGCTGCTGATCGCCTGCACCGCCTTGGTCAGCGTGCTCAGATCGGCGGCATCCGCGCGGATCTCGCCGTGATCTCCTCGATCCCGGTGATCCCCGGCCCGTGCGTCGATCGCTTCCCCGGTGCCGATGGCGAGCGGATGTTCCGGGTCCGCCAGCGCGGCATCTCCCGCCAGCGCGCTCACGCCCCAGGCGCGCCAGGCCTGATCCAGATGCAGCCGCGCCTGATCGGCGCGCCGCGGTTCTCGCTCACGCCACCAGTCGACCTGCGCCCGCAACACGGCCGCGGCATCGAGCGGCGTGCCGTGCGGGCCTTGCGCCGATTCCAGCGCGCGATCCAGCAGACGCTCGATCTCCTCGTCCGGTGCGCCCGCCAGCATCGCCTGCTGCGCGCGCAGCAGCGACACCCGGTCGTGCAGATGCCCCGGTCCCGCGTCGACCCAGCGCTGCAGGCGCTGCAAGGCGTCGTCCTCCAGTGCCTGATCGCGCGCCCCGCCGGCCATTGCGACGCGCTGCGCCGCCCAGCCCGCGATGAACAGCAGCAGCGACTGCGCATGCATGCCGCGGCCCGCGGCGAACAGCGCGCGCGCCTCCTTGGCCAGGCGCAATGCGGGTTCCGGCCGGTCGGCGACGAAGTGGAGCACCGCCTGCCAGCCGTGAAGGAACATCAGGCCGGTCTGGTCCTGGCGCTCACCGTAGGTGCGGGCGAGCGCATCCAGCCCCTCGAAACCTTCCTCGGGCAGCCGGCGCTGCTGCAGCGCGCGCACCAGCGCGAGCAAGGCGTCCTCGTAGTCCGCGGCGACCGGCTGGCGCATCGCGCGCAGCCGCTGACCGTGCGTGACGAGCTGCTCTTCGAGCAGCCGCAAGGGCGTGCCCACGAGGAAGGCATGCGCGTCATGGACATACAGCCCCAGCCCCGCGTGGCGCAGGTTGCCGAACTCCAGCCCGTTGCGATGCGTCTGCATCAGGCCGTCCATGCTCACGCGCAGGCCCTGCACCCAGTGGCTGAGGAAGGCATGGAAGGAGAAGCCGGCATGCGCGAACACCTGCATCCAGCCGTGACGTTGCACCAGCGCCGTCGACATGCGGCCCAGGTCATGGGCGAAACGGTAGTCGCCGAGGAACTCCGCGCACATCAGGCCCAGCACCGAATACGCCGAGAGGGCCTGCGGCACGTGGCCGTGGTCCACCATCAGGCGGACCTGGAACAGGGTCAGCAGCGGCAGCAGCGCGGGGCGCACGATGTAGGCCGCGGCGGTCATCTTCGCGGCGATCGAGATCAGCAGCAGCCGCTGCTCGTCGCGCATCGGCGCGCGCTCCGCGAGTTCGTCCAGGCCGATGGTCGCGATCTCCTGCTGCAGCTCGGCCAGCAACTGCATCACCCGCGCCATCGCGTCCGCGCCGCTGGCGCGCGGCAGCTCCGCGCCGAGCAGCAGGAAGAGCTCCAGCCCCAGGTCCACCGTCTCGGCGAGACGGCCCTGCGCGTAGAAGGCCTCCATGCGGACCTCGAGCAGGCGCGCGCGTTGCGCGTTGTTCTCGGCGTCGGCCAGCGCCGACTCCAGCAACGCGTCCATGCGCGCGGGCCGGCCCGCGAGATAGGCCATCCGCGCCGCGTGGTGCAGCCGGGCCCCACGGTCGGCCGAGCACGGCGCGAGTTCCAGCGCGAGTTCCGCGTAGTCCGCTGCGGGCTCGAACGCCGCGGCATCCATCGCCTGTCGAGAGGCCGACGCGTTGAAGGTCGCCAGCGCCTCGCGTTCCGCGGCGTGGCTGGCGCCGTCCGGCTCATCGACCAGCAGCAGGCGCGAGGCGTTCAGGTGGTGCAGCACCGTGTAGGGCAGCGGCTGTGCCGGGTGCGCGGCCAGATGGCTGTCGCGCAGCAGTCGCCCGATGCGCAGCTGCAGCGCGGGACGTTGGTCCGCGGCAATGCGCTGCAACGCCGCTTCCTGCACGCGATCATGCGCGAAGGCGTAGCGCACGGCCTCGCTCGCGTGCCCCTGCAGCTGCGGCGCGTAGCGGTAGAGCGCGCTCGCGGGCACCAGCAGCTGCGCCTGCAGCGCGGGCAGCAAGTCATTGGCGAGCGCATCCGGCGCGACATCCAGCGCGGTGGCCAGGTTGTCCAGCGCGAAGCCCGCGCCCAGCAGCGCGGCGACGCTCAGCGCCTGACGCGTCGCATCGGGCAGGCGCTCGAGCTGCTGCAGCATCAGCGCCACCACGTTGTCCGCGGTGCGCGTGGCCGCGATGCGTTCCAG
The DNA here is from genome assembly GCA_039594005.1 of Roseateles sp. GTDB lineage: Bacteria > Pseudomonadota > Gammaproteobacteria > Burkholderiales > Burkholderiaceae_C > Roseateles. The sequence continues at coordinate 432,829 of JBCNOF010000015.1, read as the reverse complement.
CGCGTGGTCCCAGCGCTGCGTCGCCGCGTCGTAATGGATCAGGCCGCGGCGGACCAGGTCCTCGAGCAGGCGACGCAGGAAGAAGGGGTTGCCCGCCGTGCGCGTCTGGCAGAGCCGGGCCAGTTCATCCAGCCCCGCGTCCTGCGCCTGGGCATCGCGATGCAGGCTGTCGGCGATCAGACGGCGCGTGTCGTCCAGTCCCAGCGGACCGACGCGCAAGGGCACGAAGCGCTCGCCGAGCTGCTGGCGCAGTTCCGCCAGCTCCTGCGCGATCGGATGGCCGGGCGGAATCTCGTTGTCGCGGTAGGCGAGCACGATCAAGGTATGACGCAGCGTCGCGTCATGCAGGCATTCGCGCAGCAGGCGACGCGACGCGCGGTCCGCCCATTGCCAGTCGTCGAGGAACAGCGTCTGCGGCTCGCCCTCGCGCGCCAGCGCGGCGAAACCCTGGCTGACGCTGCGCAGGAAACGGTTCTCCGCCTCGGCCGGTCCCACCGGCATCAGCGGCGCGTCCAGCGTCAGCAGCGGCGCCATCTCGGGCAGCGCCTGCGCCAGCAGCGGCGCCATCTCGGGCAGCGCCTGCGCCAGCAGCGCCGCGTTGGCGCCCAGGCGCTCGCGCAGCCGCTCACGCCAGATCGCCTGGTGCGCGGGGCCCTGCGCGAGGACCTGCGCCGCGCGCTGCTGCAGCAGGTGCAGCAGTGGGCCATACGGGCGGTCCTGTCCGTACTGGTTGAACTTGGCCGCGGCGAAGTGGCCGCGCTGCGCCAGCAGGCTGCGCTGCGCCGCCAGCACCAGCGCGGTCTTGCCGATGCCCGAGAAGCCCGAGACGGCGACCAGCCCCGGACCGTCGATGTCGCCCAGCGCAGCGGTCTCGAAGGCCTCGCCGAGCTGGGCCTGCGCAGTCTCGCGGCCGTACAGCCGGCCGCTGGGCTGGAAGCGCACGGCCGCATCGCCCTGTCCGGGCTCGAAGCCCGGCAGTCCGCGTCCCTGCCGCAGCGCGGCCTGGCACAGCTGGAGGTCATGGCGCAGGGCCTGATGGCTCTGGTAGCGCCCTTCGGGTTCCTTGTGCAGGCAGTGCGCGACGACCTGCGCCAGCGGCGCGAAGACCTGGTGATTGCGCGTCGTGGCCATCGGCGCCGCCAGCGCCAGATGCGCGTGCACCGCGCGCGCCGGATCGTCGATGTTGAACGGCGGCGCCCCGGTGAGCGCCTCCAGCAAGGTGGCGCCCAGGCTGTAGAAGTCCGCGCGGTAGTCGACGTCGCGGCTCATGCGGCCGGTCAGCTCCGGCGCGAGCGTGGCGAGCGACGCCTCGATCAACTCGGCGCGCTGCACCAGCGGCCGCTCGCGTTCGATCTCGGCGGCCAAGCCGAGGTCGGCGATCAGCGTGCGCCCGGGATCGCGGCCCGCGCCGCTCAGCAGCAGGATCTGGCCGGGGCCGAGGTTGCGGTGGATGAGACCATGGCCGTGCAGGTGCTGCAGCGCCTCGACGAGGTCCAACGCCAGCTGGATCAGCTCATCGTTGTCCAGCGTGCCGCGCTGCAGCCGATGGCGCAACGTCTCGGCGCCCAAGTCGGGCAGCAGCAGCGCGGGGCGGCGGTCATGCTCGATCAGCGCGCGCGGGCGCAGCACGAAGGCCGCATCCAGGCGCTGGGCGAGCTCGAATTCGCGACGCAGCCGGGCGACGTCCGCGGGATCGGCGCGCGCGTCGCGCAGCCGCTTCAGGACCGCGGAACCTCCACGGCCATCGCCGACGAGGACCACCTCGCTGCGGCGCCCCTGGTGGAGCGTGCGCTCCGCCTGCCAGGCACCGGTATCGGCCGCCTCCCACGCTCGTCTGTCCGTCATCCCGTCCGCTCGCTGTTGTTCACGGACTGTAACGGTTGAGCTTGGCACGGCCGCGTCACGACGCCGTCAGGACGACGACGAAAGCAGGGAGAAGCGGAAGAAAGCGACAGATGCCGGCCGCTTCGTGGCGCCCGGGGCACACCCCGGGGTGGGGGGTGTCAGGCCGTGGACACCTGGTGGGCCCGGTCCGCCCGCAGACGCAGGATCAGCGCCAGCGCCGAGGTGATCACCGCCAGACCGCAGACGCCGCGCCAACCCAGCGATTGCAGCGCCATCGCGCCGAGCCACGCGCCACTGGCCATGCCGATGAACATGGCCCCGATCAACACCGCGTTCAGCCGGCTGCGCGCCGGCGGCTCCAGGCCGTAGACGATGCTTTGGTGCGCGACGAGGCAGGACTGCACGCCGAGGTCGAACAGCACCGTGCCCGCGACCAGCACCCACAGGTTGCCGGGCATCAGGCCCATCGCCAGGAACGAGACCAGCACGAGCATCGCGCCGAGCCGGATCACGGCGCGGGCGCCACGCTTGTCGGCGACGCGGCCGGCCAGCGGCGCTGCCAGCGCGCCGGCGGCACCCGCCAGGCCGAAGGCGCCGGCCGCGGCGCTGCCCAGGTTCATCGACTGGTGCAGCATCACCGCCAGCGTCGACCAGAACGCGCTGAAGCCCACGGCCAGCAACAGCTGCGTCGCCGCGGCGGTGCGCAGGGCCGCGTGGCGGCGCGCGAGCGTGACCATCGAGCGCAGCAGCTCGCCATAGGGCAGGCGGTTGGTGGGCGGCATCCGCGGCAGGCCGCGTTGCAGCGCCAGGGTCAGGCCCAGGATGCTGACCGCGGCGATAGCGAACACCCAGCGCCAGCCCAGCGTCTGCGCGAGCGTGCCGCTGACCACGCGCGACAGCAGGATCCCCAGCAGCAGGCCCGTCATGACGGTGCCCACGGTCTGGCCGCGTTGCGCGTCGGGTGCGAGGGTGGCGGCGGCGGGCACGAGGTCCTGCGCCAGCGAGGCCGTGATGCCGATGCCCACGCTGGCCAGACACAAGGCGATCAGGTTGGGCGAGGCGGCCGCGGTGAGCAGCGCCAGCAGCAGCGCGACGCTCTTGTAGGCGATCAACCGCCGGCGCTCGATGCGGTCGCCCAGCGGGGACAGCAGCAGGATCGCCACCGCGTAGCCGAGCTGCGTCAGCGTCGGGATCAGGCCGATCTGCGAGGCGCTCGCGTGGAACTCGGTGGACAGCAGGCCCAGCATCGGCTGGGCGTAGTACAGCGGCGCGACCGACAGGCCGGCACCGACCGCCAGCAGCAGCACCAGTGCGCGCGACATCGGCGCGGTGGGCGTCGCGGGCGATGCAGACAGGCCGGGCGCCGTCGGTGCGGAGGAGGAAGGAGTCATTGAGGACAGGCGCAAAGACGCGATTGTCCTCAGGTCGCCGCTGCCCGTGGGCGAGCAGCGGCAAAGCCCTTCGTCAGCGATGCGGGATCGCTTCATCAGCGCCTGATCAACGCCTCATCGATGCCTCATCGGCGCTTCTTCAGCGCGTGGCCGACGTCAACCGCCGTACTTGATCGAGCAGCCGTAGGGCTTGGTGCTCGCGTGTGTGATCTTCTTGCCGGCGGCCAGCTCGCCGAGCGCCGTCTTCACATAGGGATCGGCCTTGGGGATGTCGTCCACCTTCGCGGTGGCGATGCTGTCGATGCCGCCCTTGTAGACCAGCACGCCTTGCGGGTTGACGATGAACAGGTGCGGCGAGGTCTGCGCGCCGTAGGCCTTGCCCAGCTGACCGCTCGGATCCAGCAGCACCTGCGTGGGCGCGGCGCCGCGTTCCTTGTTGAGCTTGAGCGCGGTGGCACCGTCGACGTGGCCCTGCTGACCCGGCGCCGACGAGATCACCTGCAGCCACACGACGCCCTGCGCGGTCGCGTCCTTCTGCAGCGCGGGGATGTTGCCGCTGCCGTAATGCTTCTTGACGAAGGGGCAGTCGTGGTTGGTCCACTCCAGCACCACGGTCTTGCCCTTGTAGCTGTCGAGCGTGACGGTCTTGCCCTCGGCGGTGGTCGCGCTGAAGGTCGGCGCGGGCTGGTCCACCTGCGCCTGCGCATGGGCCAGGCCGGTCATCGCGAGCGACGCCGCCAGCGCGGCGCTGGCCAGCACCGCGCGACGCGAGACGAGGCCACGACGCGAGGACGCCGTCGCGGTCGGGAAGCTTGAAGCAGTCATCCAGGTGTTCATGTCGAGGTTCTCCACAGGCAGTGAGCAGGAACGGAAAGGCGCGTTCAGCGCGGCGGAATCAATCAAATCAGGCAGGTGCGCCGCGCAGCGCGGCCGTCACGATGCCGGGCGTCAGCAACTGCGGCAGCACTTGCGCGTCGCTGCCGGTGCCGGCGGGATAGAACAGATACAGCGGCACGCCGCTGCGGTCGTGCTGACGCAGCAGCTCGGTGATGCGGGGATCCTGCCGGGTCCAGTCGCCCTTCAGGTAAGTCACGCCCTGTCGCGCGAAGGCGTCGCGGACCTCGTCGGTGGACAGCGCGACGCGCTCGTTGACCAGGCAGGTGATGCACCACGAGGCGGTCAGATTCACGAACACCGGCTTGCCCTGGGCCCGCAACTGGGCCAGCCGCTCCGGCGAATAGGGCTCGTGATCGACGGCGACGCCTGCGGACCCGTTGCCCGGGATTGCCGATGACGACGGTAATCCGGGCGACGATCCACCGGTCACCTCGCCGCCCGCCGCGCCGATCGCCGGCACGAGCGCCGCGGCCGCGAGCACCGACATCAGCGCCGCGCCCGCGCCGGTCCTCTGCCAGCGCGGCGACGCGAATCGGCTCACCGTGCGCAGCCAGGCCGCGAGCGCGAGCAGCCCCATGCCGGCGAGCACCACCAGCACGCCCATCGGTCCGGCCTGCTGCGCGATCACCCACACCAGCCAGATGGCCGCGGCGAACATGGGGAAGGCCAGTGCCTGCTTGAGCACGTCCATCCACGGGCCGGGCCGAGGCATGCGCCGCTGCAGCGCCGGCCACCACGACAGCGCGAGGTAAGGGAGCGCCAGGCCCAGGCCCAGCGACAGGAACACCGCCATCAGCGCGGGCGCCGGTTGCGCGAGCGCGTACCCCATCGCCGCGCCCATGAACGGCGCGGTGCAGGGCGTGGCCACGACGGTCGCGAGCACGCCGGTGAAGAAGCTGCCGGCCAGCCCCGGTTTCTCCGTCAGGCCTTGGCCCAGGCCGGCGAAGCCCGCGCCGATCTGCACCACGCCCGCGAGCGACAGACCCAGCACGAACATCAGCCACGCCAGCAGCAGCACGAAGAGCGGCGAGTGGAACTGGAAACCCCACCCGACGCTGCCCCCTGCGCCACGCAACGCGAGCAGCGCGCCGCCGAGCGCGGCGAATGCCGCGAGCACGCCCAGCGTGTAGGCCACGCCGTGGCGGCGGTGCTCGCCCGCGCTGCCCTGCAGAAATCCCAGCGCCTTGATCGCAAGCACCGGGAACACACACGGCATCAGGTTCAGGATCAGGCCGCCGACCAGCGCGAGGGCCATCGCGGTCCACAACGTGAGATCACCGCTGCCTGCGCTCGTCACGGAGCTCGACGTGCCAGCGGCGTCCGCAGTGCTCCTTGTCGTCGTCATCGATGCCGACGTCGATGTCGCCCCGGCCACCGGCAAGGCGACCTGCCATGCCTTGCCATCGACGAGCAGCAGCCCCGACAGCGGCTGGCCGGCGGTCGCCGGTTGCTCACCGACGGGCATGCGCAGGCGCCAGTCCGCGCCATCGCGATCGAGCACCGGCTTGGCCGCATGCTGGATGCGGCCCCAGTCGTCGGGCATGAACAGCGCCTGACCAACCTCGACGCCGGTGACTGCGGGCCAAGTGACGACGAGCTCCCGGCCCGCGATCTTGGCGCTGGCATTGAATGGCGCCTTCGACGGCAGTCCGGCGCGGGCTGTGGACAACCTCGCTGCGTCGGCCGAAGGTTTGGCCGAGCCCGACACGGGCAGCGAGAGGGACAACGTCGCCTGCTGCGGAATGCATTCCTCGCGGCAGACCAGCCAGGTCGCCTCGGCCTTGATGGACGCGGTCGATCCGGGCGTCAGGTCTTGCGGCAGGCGGATCTCCGTGAGCAGGAGGACCTGGTCCTCGTAGCCGTAGTTGGTGATGGGGCCGACATCGAAGCGTTTGGGTGCGGGCCAGAGGATGTCGCCTGCGGTGGCGCCCTTCGGGAGGGCCCACTCGATGCTGGTGGGTTGACCGGAGTCGCCGGGGTTCTTCCAGTACGTGTGCCAATGCGGCGCGATGCGTTGCTCGAGCGCGATCAGCAGTGTCTGGCCTGGCGCGATTTGAGATGACGCGCTGATCAGTCGGACCTGCACCTCATCGGTGGCGGATCGATCGCTCTGTGCCGCGGCAGACCCGATGGCCACGAGGAACGCAGCCATTCCTGCGATGCTGGAGACGAGGGGTCGCTTGATCGTCGAGAACATCGAGGGAAGCGGGTTGGCGGTGGTGACGCGCATGGGCGCGATGCTAGGGAATGGCGAAGACCCTCACAAGGCATCGGCGCCTTGTTTCCTTACTTCAAGGGTTCGAAGAAACCGGAACGGAGCGACTCCGGGAATGAGAAGTTCCGTGCCACCACGACCTCCGGAAGGAAAGGGAAGTCAGCGAGAGAGGGTGGGGCCGGAATAGGGCTTGGGGTTCCCGGACGGGATGCCCCATGCCCTGTGGAGCGCCCGCGCTTGGCCGAACGGGGAAAGGGGCCCACGAGCCCGCTGCAACGCCAGAAAACGCCTCGAAAAAATCAGCAGAGCCTGACACCCCCTGACAGGAAAACGAGGATCAGGTGCCGCTCGGAATTTCAGGTTCGACGAGTTGGGTGAGCAGCGTGAGGGACTCTTGCCAGCCGAGGTGGCAGGCCTGCGAGGGGATGACGTCGGGGATGCCGTCCTGGGTGATCTGCATCTCGGTGCCGCAAAAAACAGCGCTCAGCGCGATGGTGGTCGTCATGACGCCGGGCAGGTTGGGGTCGTCGAACTGGCTGGTGTAGCGCAGCTTGCGGCCGGGTTCGAGCTCGAGGTATTCGCCGCCGAAGGTGTGGCTCCCGCCGCCGGAGAGGTTGTTGAAGGACATGCGCCATGTCCCGCCGACCTTGGGGTCCATGTGATGCATGGTGCCGGTGAAGCCGTGTGGCGGGAGCCATTTGCACATCGCCGCGGGGTCGGTGAAGGCGCGATAGACGCGTTCCGGCGGGGCTTTCAGGACGCGGTGCAGACGGAGGGTGAAGGGCATCGGTGTCTCCTTGTGGCGTGCGCGCTGCGCGCGAAGGAGATCGACCATAGCCCGGCCTCGTGTCGGGCGCGAGACCCCGCGCCCCTGACAGGGATTCCCCGGATCAGACCGAGAAGGACCACTCCAGGATGCTGGCCCGATCGGGTCGACGCTCGCGCGCGGCGCGGGCGCGGGCGGCTTCCACCCAGCGCTTGGCGAGCGGGAAGGGGCCGAAGCCGGACTCCGAGTTGATGTGCCCCACCAGGCCGATGTTGCTGTAACTGCTTCCCCAGCGCGTGGCCCAGCGCAGCGCGCTCGACGCGCTCATCCACGGGTCGTTCTGACTGGCGATCAGCGCGGTCGGTCGGCCCAGCCGTTGATGCGGCAGGCTTTCGGCGAGGCCGAACTTGTCGGGCTCCGCCGGCGCGACCAGCAAGGCCTCGCGCACCGGCGAATCCGGATGACGCTGCAGGTGATGCGCCAGCGCCAGGCAGCCGAAGCTGTGGGCGACGGCGATCCAGTCACCCGGGCCGGCGTTCTCGATGCGCGCGTGGATGCGATCGGACCAGCGCTCCAGGTCCGGATGGCTGAAGTCGCGCTGACGCACGCGGTGGGCGTCGCGGTACTGCTGCTCCAGCCAGCTCTGCCAATGCGCCGGGCCGCTGTCGTGCAGGCCCGGGATGATCAGCAGGCGCGGTTCCGCGCTGCCGTTGCGCTGCGTCGCGCGAAGAGGGTAGAGCGCCATGGCGATCTCCTGCTTGTGCTGATGGCCCTGCGGGCACTGCCGATGTCGCTTCGCCCGCTCACAGCGTGGCGATCGACACCTCGGTGGACTTCACCAGCGCCACCACTTCCTTGCCGACGGTCAGTTGAAGTTCCTTCACCGAGCGCGTGGTGATGACCGAGGTGACGATCAGTCCGCCAGCCGTCTGCACATCGACTTCGGAAACGACCGGGCCTTCCACGATCTCCTTGATGGTGCCGCGGAACTGGTTGCGGACATTGATGGCGGTGATGGTCATGCGAGGGGCTCCAGAAAAGGTGAGGGTCAGCTTAGGGAGCACCGCTCATTTGCCGAACGAAGCGCTTTGTCGATGCACATGCGCTCGTCGCATAAGGGCATCCAAGCCGTGGCGCTGCTGGAGCACACGGGTTAAGCGGAGGTAAAGCTCCCTGCGAAGGCCACAAGATCGCCCGGCGATGCGCTCGAAGGCAGGGAAACCGGGGAATCTCCGTTGCGGTTTGTCATGGGTCGCCATGCACAATTCGCGCTTCCCCTGCTGGCGCGCGAGGCGCCGGCGCGTCTTTCGACACCGGTTCCATGTCATGACCAAATCGTTTGCGCGCGGCCTGGCCGCGTTGTCGCTGCTGGCCGCCTGCTGCGGTCAGGCCTTCGGCTTCGGCGCCGTCGGCCACAACACCGTCGGCGAGATCGCCGCTCAACTGATCAAGGGCCATCGGGCCGAGGCCGAGGTCAAACGCATCCTCGGACCGGTCTCGCTGCGCGACATCGCCGTCTGGGACGACTGCGTGAAGGGCATCGACACCGGCAACGACTTCAAGTACGCCGTGACCGGACGTTTCGCCGAGTGCGCGGTGTTCGAGAACAACGCCGAGGAAGAAGCCCGGATGCGCGATTACGTGAAGCGGAACTTCGAGCAGTGCCAGCCCAAGCCGGGCGAGGAGTCCTGCAACAAGCAGTACCACTACGCCAACGTCGCCATCCAGCGCGGCCGCTACGTGGCGGGTGCGGTCGGCACGAGCGATCACGACATCGTGCCGGCGCTCAAGGCCGCGATCCTGGTGCTGAAGACCGGCAAGCAGACGCCGCCGATGGACTTCAATGAACGCGACGCACTGGCGCTGGTCGTGCATGCGTTGGGCGACATGCATCAGCCCTTGCACATGGGATCGCTGTACCTGGACGGCGAGGGCAAGCCCTACGACCCCGACCAGCAAGGCGCGGATGCGCAGACCCACACGGTGGGCGGCAACGCGATCACGATGCCGCGTCCGGATGGCACGCCGGGCGGCAACCTGCACAGCTACTGGGACGGGCTGCCGGGTCGCCTGAGCCCGGAGCAGCTGGCCGCGATGCCCGCGCAGGCCAAGACCGTGCCGCCGGCCACCGGCAACCCGGAAGACTGGCCGGTGCTGTGGGCGAGCGAATCATTGCTGGGCGCCAAGGATGCGTTCGAGGGCATGAGCTTCGGCGCGCGCCAGCAGAGCTTGCGCGGTCCGCGCTGGATGGGCACGCCCCCAGCGGGCTACGAGGCTCGCAGCCTCGAGCAGACGCGTCAGAACGTGATCAAGGGCGGCGCGCGCCTGGCGCAGCTGCTGGAAGCGATCTGGCCGGACAAGCGCTGAGAACAAGCGCCGAGACCCAGCAGTCCGATCAGACTGCCAGACACAAGGACGAAGCCCCGCATCGCGGGGCTTTTTCTTTTCCGGCGAGGGCCGGCCAAGCTAGGCGATCAGCGCTTCGACGCCCTTGGACTCCACGAGTTGCAAGAGTCTCAACGCCGTGCCGGTGGGCTGCTTGTTTGCCTTGGGCGACTCCCACTTCTGAACCGTTGACACGCTGACATTCAGGAATCCGGCGAAGACAGACTGGCTCATCTTCGCGACGCGCGTCCGGATGCGCGTGATCTGCTCGCAGGTGTATGCAGGTGGCGGAGCGCAGAGGGAGCGAATCTTCGCCATGCTCGACTTGGACATGAGTCCATACGAATTGAGGTCTTCAGCGAACTCCAGCAGGTCGCGCAGCATGCGCGCTTCTTCAGGGTCCTTTGCGGCCATGGCAGATCTCCATCAAGCGGCCGTCCCGGATTGTCTCGGCCAAATCACACATCGTCAGTCGCTGCAGGTCGAGTGCCGTCTGTTTCGCGACCTCGACGACGGACGCAGGAAAGTCGGGCTCCGATTCGTTCTTCTCCCTCCCCAGCACGAAGAAGATGGCATCTGCATGTCGCTTCGCGACCAGGGCTCGCAGCCCCCTCGCTTACCACGTCCTGCGACGGCAATGCGCTTCTTGCACAGACCGCAGCCAAGATCGGCTTCATATCGGCCGTCCTCGATGTCTCGGGCCGCCAGACAAAGCAAGCAATCAGGCACCAGCTTCTTCGCCCATCGATCGAACGATCGGGTCTTGAAAACTCGCTTCACGTGATCTCCAAACTGTAGCACCAGGTGCAATAGTCTGGAGGTCTGGTTCAGCGCTGTCTCTGGCTCAAACCGGTGTTCTTGTCTTGACGATTCCGCCTGTGCACAACCCTGGGGATGGGCGTTGAACAACTTCATGGTTGTCCACACCCGGTCGACCGCGCGAAAAGTTGTTGTCTCCCCGTCCCGTCGATCACCCGGGTTCGGCCCACACCGTTGCTCCGATCGCAAGTCCTTGTCGCCGCTAGCAAAACGGTGGTTGTCCACACGAAGGCCCAAACACCTACCAATACGACCAAAGAGATATTCAATACAAAGAAGATAAGAAAACCGAGCGTGTCACACTCTCGGGATGTCTCTTTCCCCTGCTTCCTCAGCGTCCACGGCGCCGCCCGCGGCGCCGTCCTCGCTCTACACCGCGTCCGCCGGATTCGAGTCCGCCTGCCAGATCGACGCGCTGCCCGCCGGTCACCGCGCCCGTGGCCTGCACGGTCACAGCTACCTCGCCACGGTGCGCGCCGAATTGCCCGCCGGCTGGGCCCCGTTCCCCGGCGGCGAGGTCAGCGCGCTGCGCGACTGCCTCGAGCGCTGCATCGCTCCGCTGGACCACGCCCTGCTAAACGCCCACATCGCGCAGCCGACCGACGAGAACATCGCCCGCTGGATCCGCCAGCGCCTGGAGTCCGAGTTCCAGGTGCCCGGCATCACACAGGTCGGCATCCAGAGCACCACGCACTCCGGCGTGGATCTCGACGCCAACGGCCACGCCCATGTCTGGCGCCGCTACCGCTTCCAGGCCGCGCACCAGCTGCCCAACGTCCCCATGGGCCACAAGTGCGGACGCATGCATGGCCACGGCTTCGAGCTGATCCTGCACGCCAACCAGGACCTCGGCGAGCGCGATCTGAGCATCGACTACGACCACCTCGACGAGCTCTGGGCCCCGCTGCATGCGCAGCTCAACTACCAGTGCCTCAACGAGATCGAGGGCCTGTCCAACCCGACCAGCGAGCTCATCTCGTCCTGGCTCTGGTCGCGCCTCAAGCCGCAGTTGCCCGAACTGAGCTGGGTCACGGTCTACGAGACCGGCTCCAGCGGCGCCAACTTCGACGGCGAGCGCTACCGGATCTGGAAGGAGTTCACGCTGGACAGCGCGGTCAAGCTCAAGCGCGCGCCCACCGGGCATCCGCTGGCCGGCATTCACGGCCACACCTTCACGCTGCGTCTGCACTTGAGCGCGGCGCTCGACCAGGTCTATGGCTGGGCGATGGACTTCAGCGACGTGAAGCTGCTGTTCGATCCCCTGTTCAAGGCGATGGACCACCATCCGCTGCATGAACTGGCCGGTCTCGAGGATTCCGACACCGCCAGCCTGGCCGCCTGGGTGCTGCGCCAGGCCAAGGCGCAACTGCCGCCGCTGGAGCGCGTGGACCTGTACGAGACCCGCGGCAGTGGCGTCATCGTCAGCCACGGCCCGTTCGAGGAGCTGATCCCGGTATGACCTACGCCGTCAAGGAAATGTTCTACACGCTGCAAGGCGAGGGCGCCCAGGCCGGCCGCGCAGCCGTGTTCTGCCGCTTCGCCGGCTGCAACCTCTGGTCCGGCCGCGAGCAGGACCGCGCCACCGCCGTCTGCAGCTTCTGCGACACCGATTTCGTGGGCACCGATGGGCAGGGCGGTGGCAAGTTCGCCTCGGCCGACGCGCTCGCCGAGGCCATCGATGCCAAGTGGCCCCGGGACGAGCACGGCCGCAAGGCCGGCACGCCCTACGTCGTGTGCACCGGCGGCGAGCCGCTGCTGCAACTCGATGGTCCGCTGATCACCGCGCTCAAGGCCATCGGTTTCGAAATCGCCGTCGAGACCAACGGTACGCAGCCCGCGCCCGAGGGGTTGGACTGGATCTGCGTCAGCCCCAAGGCCGACGCCGAGATCGTCCTGACCCGCGGCCACGAGTTGAAGCTGGTTTATCCACAGCCTCTGGCACAACCCGAGCGCTTCGCCGGTCTGGACTTCGAGCACTTCTTCCTGCAGCCGATGGACTCGGTCCTGCAGAAGCAGAACACCCGGGCGGCCATCGCCTATTGCATGGATCACCCGCAATGGAAGCTCTCGATCCAGATGCACAAGGTGGTCGGCATCGACTGATGCGGACGCGCGGATCGGGGTCCGGTTATCCCCATGAGGGCCAGCGCTAGCGCATTCCGGTCCGCGCTGTAAAGCCAACAACGCTGTGGAAAACTTTCTGGCAACTGGCCAGTTTTCCACATCCTGGGCTCCTTCCCCCGATGTTGTTGTTGTTCCATGCAAGTCCAAACAGGCCCTTCGCGCACAAGGTTGTGATCAATGCAAGTCGTTGTCCGGATGGAGAAATTTCGACTTGTCCACAAAAAATGAGCGCCTCTACTAAGACGACCAAGGATTTAAATAAGACCTTGATGTTGAAAAGAGAGGCAAGAAAATTCTCCGCGGCGTTGCTGTGGGGCTCTCGCCTCGCACACGGCGCTTGAGCCGGCGTCGCCGGGCTTGCACACTGCCGACCCATGGACATCAACGACCTCCAGCAACGGCTGCGCGATTTCGCCGCGGCCCGCGACTGGGACCCCCACCTCACGCCCAAGAACCTGGCCATGGCGCTGGTCGTGGAAGCGGCCGAGCTCGTCGAGATCTTCCAGTGGAAGACCGCCGAGGAATCGCAGCGCCTCTCGGCGCAGGACCACCAGCACCTGGGCGAGGAAATCGCCGACGTGCTCATGTACCTGCTCCAGATCGCGGACCGCGCCGGTGTGGACCTGGCCGCGGCGGTCGATCGCAAGATCGCGATGAACGCCCTGAAGTACCCCGCTCCCACCGCATGAAGCGCACGATCGCCGTCATCGACTTCGAGACCACCGGAAACGCACCGCAGGGCGGTGGCCGTGCCACCGAGATCGCCGCGGTGCTGCTGCGCGACGGCGAGATCGTCGGCCAGTACCAGAGCCTGATGAACACCGGCGCGTGGATCCCGCCGATGATCGAGCGCCTCACCGGCATCAGCAACGAGATGGTCGAGGACGCGCCCGACGCGGCCCGCGTCATGCGCGAGGTCGCCGAGTTCACCGAAGGCTGTGGATTCGTCGCGCACAACGCGAGCTTCGATCGGGGCTTCTGGCTGAACGAGCTGCAGCGCGCTGAAGCCGCGCCGCGCATCGCGCCCGAGTTCGCATGTACCGTGAAGCTGGCTCGTCGGCTCTATCCGGAATCACCCAACTGCAAGCTGGGCACGCTCGCGCGGTATCACCGTTTGCCGGACAACGGCCGCGCTCACCGGGCGCTCGCCGATGCAATGACCACCGCGCAACTCGTGCAGCGCATGCAGCGCGACATCGGTCTTGAACTGGCCGAATTTCTCGGTGAACTGAGCGTCGAACATGAGCTGCTGCTGCGATTGCAAGCCGTCGCGCGGCCGCAGTGGTCCCGCGCGGCGACCGGTTTCGCACGCGACTTCCGGCGTCATCTGCAGGCGTCCCTGGTCTGACGACGCACCCGAAAACTTCCCTCAAAGTTCGGATGTCGTGACGTTGCGCCCAACCTGCGTGATGACGAGGTCGACGCGATCCGAAGGTCGTAAAACATTTGCTGTCAAGGTGCCCGTTTGGCCGCATTGACTGGGACAATCCCGCCCTTTCCCCGATTTTGCGTTTGTTCTCAGGTATGTCGAGTATTCAGATTCGCCCGGCCACGCTGCGTGATGCCAAGGCCATCGCCCAGATCCAGGTGAGTTCCGCTCAGGACGCGTACAAGACGTTCTGGCCCGATACCGCCCTGAACGGGCTGTCCGTCACCCAGCGCCAGGCCTACTGGCGCGAGGCCATCAACATGTGCGAGCCGCAGGTGCTCGTCGCTCACCTGGACAACGAGGTCATGGGCTTCGTCGGTTTCGACCGTTCGCGCGACAAGGGCACGCCCTCGACGACCGGCGAGATCTGGGCCATGTACGCCGCGCCCTCGCATTGGGACAAGGGTGTCGGCCAGGCGCTGGTCGAGGCCGCGCAGGAAGGTCTGCAGGAAGAGGGCTGCACGCGCGTCACGCTGTGGACCTACAAGAACAACGACCGCGCGATGCGCTTCTTCGAGATCGCCGGTTTCAAGGCCGAGAACGACACCGTCAAGGCCGTCGACGTCGAAGGCAAGCCGCTGGAGCAACTGCGCCTGCAGCGCTCGCTGGTCTGACGCCGTGCTGGCGAAGCTGACGTCCAAGAACCAGCTGACCCTGCCGAAGAGCGTGACGGACCAGCTCGGTCCGGTGCAGTACTTCGAGGTCCAGCTCCAGGCCGGCCAGGTCCTGCTCACGCCGGTGCGCATCCAGCGCGGTGATGCGGTGCGGGCCAAGCTGGCGGAACTCGAGCTGGGCGAGGACGTCGTCGCTCAGGCGATGGCGTTCGCCGCCAAGGCGGCGCGGCCTGGGAAGGCCGCGTCGAAGCCGGTCGCGGCCAGGAAACCCGCACGCAAGACCGTCCGAAAGTCCGCGCGCGACACCGCATGACCCGACGAGTCAAGCCGGCGCTGCCGGCGGTCGCGGTCATTGATCCCGCGTTGATCCTGCACGCGCTGCTCAGCTCCTCGGGCGAGCCCCGCGGCCTGCGTCGCGCATGGGAGCAGGGCCTGCTGCGTCCGCTGGTCAGTCCCGAGGTGGCCGCGACGCTGATGCGCGCGCTGGCCTATCCGAAACTCTCGCTGACCGCGGCCCAGCAGCAGGAGTTGCTGGCCGATTTCCTGCCGTATGCGCAGGTCGTCAAACCGGCGCGTAGCGCGCGCATCGCGGCCTTGTCGGAGAACGCGCAGGCGCTGGTCGATCTCGCGCTGCACGGTGGTGCATCGCTGTTGCTGTGCGACGAAACGGTGCTGTTGGCGTGGTCCGCGAACAGTCGCAGTCAAGTGGCCCGGCAACTCTGCACGGTCCGTGCGATGTCTGCATGGTTCCAGGTGTTGCCCCCCTCCCAGAGAGACACGCTGCTTTGTTAGATTCCGCGGTCGCATATGGGCAGCTTCCACGACCGCATCCCGACGAACATGTGGCGCGTGGTGTTCTACGAACGCCGCGGCAACCGTGTTCACCTTGACCGCACCGGACCCTGGCTTCCGGAGAAGTCGCTCGCCCGCGGATGGGCGGACTGGTTCATGACGCAGGGCTATCACGTGGCCCTGCAAGACCAGAATGGCGGGCTCGAAAAGCTCCACGTCGGCCTCCCCGGCTGACCCGGTCCGCGAACGCGCCTCCGCCGGCGATCAGTCCGCCGTGCGATACCCCTGACGCTCCAGCGCCCAGCCGTCGGTCGGGGCGAGATGGCTCTGCACCCGGACGTTGCTCAGCTGCTTGCGCGCGGCGCGCTGCACGAGCTGCTCGGCCTGCTCCGGGGTCAGTTGTTGCGCGAAGTGGGTCCAGCGCTTCTGCAGCAGCGCGTCGCGCCAGGCGTCCTCGAGCGCCCACCGGATCTCCATCGGATCGGTCAGCGACTGGCAACGCAGCACACGCGGCACGAGCGCCAGCACGAACTTCGAGAAATCGGCGCGCAGCGGCGCGTCCATGAGGGCCTCGAGTCGCGTGAGGCGTTGGCTCCAGCCCGGCGTCGCCAGCTGGCGAGTGACCAAGGCCTGCAGCGCCTGGACGGGGTTGAACAGGCGCAGCCGGTTCGGCGGCAGCACCAGCATCGGCAGCTGGGCGGCGAGCTCGTGGGACATCGGCGTGACGAAGCTCGCCAGGACGGCCATCCGCTCCCAGGCGTCCGCGTTCAGGCCGCCCGCCATGGTCATCGGCCCCTGGCGCAGGCTCTGCGCCATCGCCCAGCATTGCTGCCAGCCGCGGTCCAGCTTGGCGACGTTGGCCGCGTGGCTGATCAGCGCGAGGTTGCCGGCGGCGTAACCCGCGTCATCGCGTACGCGGTCGATGGAGCGGCGTTGCGGGTGGTCGGCCTCGTCGCTGAAGGGCAGGCGGCTGACCGGGCAATGCGTCGTGTCGAGCTGCTGCAGGTAATTCGGCGTCACCAGCAGCGTCTCGAAGCTGCGTCCGCGCTGCCAGGCGTGCAGGCGCAGTGAGAGCCAGAGTTGCGTGTGGCGGTGCGACTTCAGCGTTCGCGCGCCGAAGGTCGAGCGGCCCAGTTGCCAGCCCTGCTGAAGCGGCGATTGGCGGAAGAGTTGCTCCACCGGCGGCGTCTGGCCATGGTGCGCATAGTCCCAGCCCAGCTCGAAACCCACGCGTTCGTGGCTGGACGCGGCAGCGTCCTGGCGGTCGTCCAGGTCCTCGACGGCCGTCATCGGCAGGGCGAGTTGCTGAACGGTGATGTCGTCGACGTTGCGGTGGATGCTGGCGGCCATGGGGCGCTCCTTGATGACTTGAAGAAAGGGCCAAGTGCTTCAGGCTTGGAATCAAGTATTCAAGGCAGGTGGCTCATAGAATGAGCCACCCTGTCGTCGACCTACGGAAAGTTGTGGTCGACCCACCGAAATCTGTCAGGAGGCCCCTGGATGGACCGGACCGAGCGCTTCTACAAGATCGAGATGTTGATCCGCAGCCGCGGCTGCGTGAGCTTCGCGGCGTTGCGCGAGCAGCTGGAGGTGTCGCCGGCGACCCTCAAGCGGGACCTGCAATACCTGCGCGAGCGCATGGACGCGCCCATCGAGTACGACGCCGCGGAGAACGGCTATCGCTTCGGTCAGCAGTGGCGCGGGCAGCGGCATGAGCTGCCCGGCGTCTGGTTCAGCGAGAAGGAACTGCATGCGCTGCTGACCATGCATCAGATGATGGCCGGGCTCGATGAGAACGGCCTGCTGAGTCGCCACCTGCAGCCGATGCTGGACAAGCTCACCGGCATGCTCGGCGGCGACGAGGCCGAAGCCCAGGAGATGACGCGGCGCATCAAGCTGATCTCCACGGCGAGGCGCCGGGTGCCCTCGGAACACTTCGAGACGGTGGGCAGCGCGGTCGTGAAGCGGCGCCGGCTCCGATTGAGATACCGCAAGCGGGGGCCGGGCGGCGGCTCGGTCAGCGAGCGCGAGGTGTCCCCGCAGCGGCTGGTCCATTACCGCAACACCTGGTACCTGGACGCGTGGTGCCACGCCAGCGACGGGCTCAGACGGTTCGCGCTGGACGCGATGGAGGATGCGACGGTGCTGGACGATCAGCCCGCGCGCAGCCTGCCGTTGAAGGCGCTGGAAGGGGAACTCGACCAGGGCTACGGGATCTTCGCAGGCGGGGATCCGCAATGGGCGACGGTGATCTTCAGCGACCAGATCGCCGCCTGGGTGTCCAGCGAGGAATGGCACCCGTCCCAGCGCAGTGAATGGCTGCCGGATGGCCGCTGGCGCCTGGAGCTGCCCTTCGTCGATGCCACCGAGCTGCTGATGGACTTGCTGCGGCATGCGGGCCAGGTCGAGGTGGTGGAGCCGCCCGCGCTGCGCGAGGCCTATGCGAAGCGGCTCAAGTTCGCCGCGGCCGCGGTGGTCTGATCAGGCGTCCGCGGCCGTGTCTGCTGCCGGGGTCCCGGCCTCGTCCTCGGCGGCGTAACGCGCCAGGCGCTCGCTCTTCCAGTAGACGTCGTCACCGCCCTTGCCGTCGAGGTTGGCGCGATTGAGCACGCGCGCCAGCACGAACAGCAGATCCGACAAGCGGTTCAGGTAGTGGCGAGGCGCGGTGTTGATCGTCTCGTGCGCGGCCAGCGTCACGACGGCGCGTTCGGCGCGGCGCGCGATGGTGCGGCACACATGCGCGATCGCGGCGCTGCGGGTGCCGGCGGGCAGGATGAACTCGGCCAGGCGGGGCAGGGCGGCATTGTGGTCGGCCAGCGCCTGGTCCAGATGCAGCACGGCGGCCTCCTTGAGCAGGCTGTATCCCGGCATGCAGAGCTCGCCGCCGAGGTTGAACAGCTCGTGCTGGATCGTGACCAGCAGCTCGCGGACGTCGTCGGGCAGGGGCTCGGCCAGCAGCACGCCGATCTGCGAGTTCAATTCATCCACATCCCCCATCGCCTGCACGCGCAGGTGATCCTTGGGGACGCGGGTGCCGTCGCCGAGGCCGGTGGTGCCGTCGTCGCCGGTGCGGGTCGCGATCTGGGAAAGTCGATTGGCCATGGCGGGTGCCGCGCGGGCTGCTGAAGTGCAAACCCGGCATCTTGCCGCATCTCGGCCCCCGGATCAGCTTCTGCTGCCGCTGCGGTGGAAGGCCGGCCGGTGGTGCGTCATCGCGCCGCTGTGGCCATGCACGTCGTGCACGGTGTGGCGCGGAATGCCCACCGGGCGCGGCGCGTGATGGGGCGGATGGCGGGTGCCGGCGGCGGCCGTGTCGGCGGGAGCGCCGGGGTCGATGTCGCTGGGGGCGTCGCCGGGCATCGCGCGCAGCTGATCCATCCACCAGACCTTCAACCAGTCCAGCCGCATCGTGGCCAGGACCAGCAAGGCGAGCAGCAGGGCAAAGAGCATCCATAACCACAGATGGGACATGGCGGCCTCCTCGATCCACGCGCACGGCGGCGCGGAACCTTCATGCTGTCACTGTGCGGGTCGCGGCGCAAGCGCGAGGATGCAAGCGCCGGCAACGCGTGGCCTTCCTAGAATCGACCGCAGTCCCCCCGATTCCCGATCAACGATCCATCGGCCGCAGGCGTCCTCGCCGCGCGGACCGCCTGGCACCAGGAGACAGCGATGACCGCGCACCAGCCCATCCATGCGCCACGGCCGATGCCGGCCGAGATGCTCGAGGCGCTGCGCGCCCGTTTCGGCGATCGCTGCAGCACGGCGCTGGCGATGCGCGAGCAGCACGGCCGGGACGAGTCCCCGTTCGATGTGCCGCCACCCGAGGTGGTCGTCTTCGCCGAGACCAACGAGGACGTGGCCGCGGTGCTCGCGCTGGCCAATGCCCACCGCGTGCCGGTGATTCCGTACGGCGCGGGGACTTCGCTCGAAGGCCACCTGCTGGCGGTGCAGGGCGGGGTGAGCCTGGACCTCTCGCGGATGAAGCGCATCCTGAGCATCAACGCGGAGGACCTGACGGTGACGGTGCAGGCGGGCGTCACGCGCAACCAGCTCAACGCGGAGATCCGACATCAGGGGCTGTTCTTCCCGATCGATCCGGGCGCGGATGCGTCGATCGGAGGGATGTCGGCCACGCGCGCCAGCGGCACGAACGCGGTCCGCTACGGGACGATGAAGGAGAACGTGCTCGGGCTCACGGTTGCCACGCCCGATGGCCGGCTGATCCGGACCGGATCGCGGGCCCGCAAGAGCAGCGCGGGCTACGACCTGACGCGGCTGTACGTGGGCAGCGAGGGCACGCTGGGCGCGATCTGCGAGATCACCCTGCGGCTGTATCCGCTGCCCGAGGCGGTGTCGGCGGCGGTCTGTTCGTTCGCGTCGATCGACGCGGCGGTCCGCACGACGATCGCGATCATCCAGATGGGCGTGCCGATCGCGCGTTGCGAGTTGTTGGATGCGCATGCGGTGCGCGCGGTCAATCGGCACGACAAGCTGACGCTGCGCGAGGCGCCGATGCTGCTGATGGAATTCCATGGCTCGGAAGCCGGCGTGGCGGAGCAGGCGGCGACGGTGCAGGACATCGCCGCGGACCACGGCGGCACGGATTTCGAATGGGCGACGACGCCGGAGGAGCGCACGCGGCTGTGGACGGCGCGGCACCACGCCTACCTGTCCGCGCTGCAGATGAAGCCGGGCTGCCGCGCGGTGACGACGGACACCTGCGTGCCGATCTCGCAGTTGGCGGCGTCGATCAACGCGTCGGTGGAGGAGGTGGAGGCCAGCGGGCTGCCGTACTTCATCGTCGGTCATGTGGGCGACGGCAACTTCCACATGGGTTACCTGATCGATCCGGAGATCCCGGCCGAGCGCGAGACCGCGGAGCGCCTGAGCGCGCGGATGGTGTCGCGCGCGATCGCGCTGGAAGGCACCTGCACCGGGGAACACGGCATCGGGCTGCACAAGCAGGGTTTCCTGCTCGAGGAAGCGGGCGAGGGCGCCGTCGATCAGATGCGCGCGCTCAAGCGCGCACTCGATCCGAACGACATCATGAATCCGGGGAAGGTGTTCAGCTGATCCGGCCGATCAATGCGCCGGCGCCGGCACGCTCCAGCGCCGGCTGACGTCCCCGCGCGCGTTCACGCTTTCCAGATGGACGCCGAAACCCCAGAGTCTGGCGACGTGCTTGAGCACCTCCTGCGCGTCGTCGTGCAGCGGCCGATCCAGGTGCTGCTGGTGACGCAGCGTCAATGACCGGTCGCCCCGCAGGTTGACGTTCCACACCTGGATGTTGGGTTCGCGCGTGGACAGGTCGTACTGCCGGGACAGCGCCTGCCGCACGTACTGATACCCCTGTTCATCGTGGATCGCGGAGATCTCGTACTCCGCCTGGTGCTCGTCGTCCAGGATCGAGAACAGCCGGAAGTCCCGCATGATCTTCGGGCTCAGGTACTGCGCGACGAAGCTCTCGTCCTTGAAGTTGCGCATCGCGTGGTCCAGCGTCGGCAGCCAGTCGCTGCCCGCGATGCCGGGGAACCATTCGCGGTCCTCGTCGGTGGGTTTCTCGCAGATGCGCTTGATGTCCGTGTACATCGCGAACCCCAGCGCATAAGGATTGATCTGCGCCATCGGCTGCTGCGCCACCACGTTGGTGTGCGACTTCAGCCACTCGATCATCATCCCGTCCGACAGATACCCGTCGTCGTACATGGTGTTCAGCAGCTTGTGGTGCCAGAACGTGGCCCAGCCCTCGTTCATCACCTGCGTCTGACGCTGCGGATAGAAGTACTGGGCAATCTTGCGCACGATGCGCACGATCTCCCGCTGCCAGGGCTCCAGCAGCGGCGCGTTCTTCTCGATGAAATACAGCAGGTTCTCCTGCGGCTCGCTGGGGAAGCGGCGCTTTTCCTCTTCCTTGGCCTCGTCCTCCAGACGACGCGGCAGCGTGCGCCACATGTCGTTGACCTGCAGTTGCGCATAGGCCTCACGGTCCTTGCGCAGCGCCTGCTCCTGCGCCAGCGAGAGCTTGGCCGGACGCCGGTAGCGGTCCACGCCGTGATTCATCAGCGCGTGGCACGAGTCCAGCGTTGCCTCCACCGCGTCCAGGCCGTGGCGCTGCTCGCAGTCGGCGACGTAGTTCTTCGCGTAGACCAGGTAGTCGATGATCGACGACGCATCGGTCCACATCCGGAACAGGTAGTTGTTCTTGAAGAAGCTGTTGTGGCCGTAGCAGGCATGCGCGATCACCAGCGCCTGCATCGCCATCGTGTTCTCCTCCATCAGGTAGGCGATGCACGGATCGGAGTTGATGACGATCTCGTAGGCCAGGCCCATCTGGCCGCGCTTGTAATGGCGCTCGGTGGCGATGAACTCCTTGCCGTAGCTCCAGTGCCGATAGTTCACCGGCATGCCCACGGACGCGTACGCATCCATCATCTGCTCGGCGGTGATGACTTCCAGCTGGTTCGGGTACGTGTCCAGGCCGTAGCGCTCCGCCGTCTGGCGGATCACGTCGTGGTACTGCTCCACCAGCTCGAAGGTCCAATCGCTGGGGGAGGGCAGCGGATGCTCGGGCCGCTTCTCCAAGGGGCGCATGGTCGTCAGCGGCGCCCGCACGCGCCGACCGCCGTACTCATTGGCCCCGACCCCCATGCCGACATTGCGACGGTTTTCCAGGCTGCTCATGGTGCTGTCCTCCGGCGCTCCGCTCATGCGGTCGCCCCTTCCTTCTTGAACAGGTCGCGGAAGACCGGATAGATCTGCGCGACCTCCACTGCCTTGCGCATCGCGAAGTGAGGCACGTCCTCCTCCAGCTTCGCGTACTCCTCCCACAGGTTCTGCTCGGCTTCGGCGACCTGCACGTAGGCGTAATAGCGGCACAGCGGCAGGATCTTGTCGGCGAGCAGCTCACGGCAGCGGCCGCTGTCGTGATGCCAGTTGTCGCCGTCGCTGGCCTGCGCGCCGTAGATGTTCCAGTCCCCGGCCGGGTAACGCGCGCGGATGATCTCCTCCATCATCACCAGCGCTGAAGACACCACCGTGCCCCCCGTCTCCGTGGCATGGAAGAAGTTCTGCTCGTCGACTTCCTGCGCCTGCGTGTGGTGGCGGATGAAGACGACGTCAATCTTCTCGTAATGCCGCGTCAGGAACAGGTAGAGCAGGATGAAGAAGCGCTTGGCCAGGTCCTTGCGGCTCTCGTCCATCGAGCCCGACACGTCCATCAGGCAGAACATCACCGCGCGCGTCGTGGGCTGCGGCACCTTGATGCGGTTGCGGAAGCGCAGGTCGATCGGATCGAGGAAGGGGATGTTGGACAGGCGCTGGCGCAGCAGCACGATGCGCGCCTCGGTCTCGGCGATCAGCGCCTGGATCTCGGGCTTGCGCGTGTCCTCTTCCTGCGTGAGCGTCTGCAGCCGGGCCTCGAGCTCATGCAGCTCGCGCCGCTTGTCCATGCCCAGCGCGATGCGCCGGCCCAGCGCGCCGCGCATCGAGCGCACCACATGCAGGTTGGTCGGCGTGCCGTCGGTGACGTAGCCGGCGCGCACGGTCTTGTATTCCGGCGTCTCGGCCAGCGTCGTGCGCGCCAGGTTGGGCAGCGCGAGGTCCTCGAAGAAGACCTGCATGAACTCCTCCTTGCTGAGATGGAAGACGAAGTCGTCCTCGCCCTCGCCGGAATCGCTCGCCTGCGAGCCGCCGCCACCGCCCTGGCCGCCCTGCGGCTTGCCGATGCGGTCGCCCTTGATGTGCTCGGTGTTGCCGGGCCGCACCACCTCGCGGACGCCGCCGTCGCCGTGGCTGAAGACCGGTTCGCTCAAGTCGCGCTTGGGGATGTGGATGTCCTCGCCCTGCTCCATGTCGCGGATGCCGCGCTTGTCCACGGCGCGGCGCACCGCCTCGCGGACCTGGTCCTTGTAGCGGCGCAGGAAGCGCTCTCGATTCCCGATCGACTTGTTCTTGCCCGACAGCCGGCGATCAATGATCTGTTGGAGGCCTGTCATGAGGGACCTTTCCGCTGGCGTTGGCTGGTTCAGCTCGACTTCCGCACGCGCAGGTACCACTCGCAGAGCAGCCGGACCTGCTTGGGCGTGTAGCCCTTGTCGACCATCCGCTGCACGAAGTTCTCATGCTTCTTGGCTTCGTCCGCGCTGGCCTTGGCGTTGAAGCTGATCACCGGGAGCAGCTCCTCGGTGTTGGAGAACATCTTCTTCTCGATCACCGTGCGCAGCTTCTCGTAGCTGGTCCATGTCGGGTTCTTGCCCGCGTTGTTGGCCCGCGCGCGCAGCACGAAGTTCACGATCTCGTTGCGGAAGTCCTTCGGATTGCTGATGCCTGCGGGCTTCTCGATCTTCTCGAGTTCCGCGTTCAGCGCCGAGCGGTCGAAGACCTCGCCGGTGTCGGTGTCGCGGTATTCCTGGTCCTGGATCCAGTAATCGGCGTAGGTGACGTAGCGGTCGAAGATGTTCTGGCCGTACTCGCTGTAGCTTTCCAGGTAGGCCGTCTGAATCTCCTTGCCGATGAACTCCGCA
Organism: Roseateles sp.; assembly: GCA_039594005.1. Taxonomy (GTDB): domain Bacteria; phylum Pseudomonadota; class Gammaproteobacteria; order Burkholderiales; family Burkholderiaceae_C; genus Roseateles. Next base: position 409,027 of record JBCNOF010000015.1, on the reverse strand, counting down.
TACCTCGGCGCGAGCACCTCCTTGATGAAGCCGACGAATTTCTGCTCGGCTTCCTGAGGGAACTGCTCGCGCTCGATCTGCTGCTCCAGCACGTACATCAGGTGGACCGGATTGGCCGCCACCTCGGTCGAGTCGAAGTTGAAGACCTTGGACAGGATCTTGTACGCGAAGCGAGTGGAGATGCCGGACATGCCCTCGTCGACGCCGGCGTAGTCGCGGTACTCCTGGAGCGACTTGGCCTTGGGGTCGGTGTCCTTCAGGTTGTCGCCGTCATAGATCTGCATCTTGCTGAAGGCGCTGGAGTTCTCCGGATCCTTCAGCCGCGTGAGCACGGCGAACTGGGCCATCATCTTCAGCGTGCCGGGGGCGCACTTGGCCTCGGCCAGCGAGGAGTTGCGGATCAGCTTCTCGTAGATCTTCACTTCCTCGCTGACGCGCAGGCAGTACGGCACCTTGACGATGTAGATGCGGTCGAGGAAGGCCTCGTTGTTCTTGTTGTTGCGGAAGGTCTTCCACTCGCTCTCGTTGCTGTGCGCCAGCACGATGCCGTCGAAGGGGATCGCGCCGAAGCCCTCGGTGCCCTTGAAGTTGCCTTCCTGCGTCGCGGTCAGCAGCGGGTGCAGCACCTTGATCGGCGCCTTGAACATCTCGACGAATTCCATCAGGCCCTGGTTGGCCCGGCACAGGGCGCCCGAATAGCTGTAGGCGTCCGGATCGTTCTGCGCGTAGTTCTCCAGCTTGCGGATGTCGACCTTGCCGACCAGCGCAGGAGATGTCCTGGTTGTTCTCGTCGCCCGGTTCGGTCTTGGCGATGGCGATCTGGTTGAGGATCGAGGGGTACAGCTTGACCACGCGGAACTGGCTGATGTCGCCGCCGAACTCGTGGAGGCGCTTGACCGCCCACGGGCTCAGGATGCGATTGCAGGTAGCGGCGCGGGATGCCGTACTCGTCCTCCAGGATCGGGCCGTCCTCGTCGGAGTTGAACAGCCCCAGCGGCGCTCTCGTTGACCGGGCTGTCCTTGAGCGCGGGTAGAAGGGCACGTGCTCCATCAGCTGCTTGAGGCGCTCGGCGAGGGAGGACTTGCCGCCGCCCACCGGGCCGAGCAGGTAGAGGATCTGCTTCTTCTCCTCCAGGCCCTGGGCGGCGTGGCGGAAGTACGCAGACGATCTGCTCGATGGCCTCCTCCATGCCGTAGAAGTCGGCGAAGGCCGGATAGCGGCGATCACCTTGTTGGGGAAGATCCGCGACAGCCGCGGGTCGTTGCGCGGTGTCCAGCATCTCCGGCTCGCCGATGGCCATCAGCATGCGCTCGGCGGCGGTGGCATAGGCGAGGGGGTTGCGCTTGCACTCGTCGAGGTACTCCTCCAGGGTGAGTTCCTCGACCTTGCTGCGTTCATAACGAGCCGCGAAATGGCTGATGACATCCATGCTGACCTCCGGAGTAGTTCGTGAGGAGGCGATGCGCGTCCGTGTGCGACCACGGATCCCGCATCGTCCAGGAAGTTCTGGCGACGTCCATGACTCAAGGCGTCATCAGAGCTTTCCGGGCTCAGCAAGTCATCAGCAAACGACCAGCCCATGCTGGCTCAAAGTCCGCCGTCCGGTGTGAAGTCCTGATCGACAACCTCGTGGGCGGTGCGGCTTTGCGGGTCCATGCTACGCCCATCAAGAGCGATGCGCGATAGCAAGACATGACCCCGTTGTACTCCCTCAGGCAACGTCTGTGAAGCATTGCCGTTGACGGCCCCCGCATGTGGGGCACCTGTGGGAAGTACGCAGGAGACAGCACGCATCCCGCGTGCCATCCTTGCGAATTGATCAGCAGGCGGCGGCGCCGCCCCGGCGAATCACTCGTCGGCGCCGGGCGGCCGCAGCTTTTGCAGCAAGCCGTTCAACTCGTCCAGCGAACCGAAGCTGATCGCCACCTCGCCCTGCTCGCCGCGCTTGGTCTTCTTCTTCACGCGGATCTCGACCTGCGCGGTCAGCAGATCGGCAAGCTCTTCCTCCAGCCGCAACACATCGCGACTCTTGTTCGCCTTCACGCGCAGCAAGGGCGCCTGACGACCCGCACCTTGCTGGCGCTGCACGAGCTTCTCGGCGTCGCGCACGCTGAGCTTCTTGGCGGCGATCTCGGTGGCGCTGGTGATCTGATGCGCGCCGTCGAGCGCGAGCAGCGCGCGCGCATGACCCATGTCGATGTCGCCGGCCATCAACATGTTCTGCACCGGCTCGGCCAGGTTGAGCAGGCGCAGCAGGTTGGACGCCGCGCTGCGCGAGCGGCCCACCGCCTGCGCGGCCTGGTCGTGGGTCAGGCCGAACTCGTCGACCAGCCGCTTCAAGCCCTGAGCTTCTTCCAGCGCGTTGAGGTCTTCGCGCTGGATGTTCTCGATCAGCGCCATCGCGGCGGCGGCCTCGTCAGGCACCGGCTTGACGAGCACCGGCACCTCGGCCAGTCCGGCCAGGCGCGCGGCGCGGAAGCGTCGTTCGCCGGCGATGATCTCGTAGCGGACCGCGCCGTTGGGCGCGATCGGGCGCACGAGGATCGGCTGCATGATCCCCTGCGCCTTGATGCTCTCGGCAAGCTCGTAGAGCGAGCCCTCGTCCATGCGCGTGCGCGGCTGGTACTTGCCGGCCTGCATCTGCGCCAGCGGCAGCACGCCGGGTTCGCCTTCGCGCACCGCCGGTGCGTCGCTCACTTTGGGGCCGAGCAGGGCCTCCAGGCCCATGCCCAGGCCCTTGGGTTTCTTTGTCGCCATGGGGCGCGATTCTCCGTGATTCCGGCGCTCAGTCGGCCAGCCGTTTGAGCAGCGCCCGGCCTTCGGGCCAAGCGCCCAGGCCCGAGGCCGTGTTGAGATGGCCCCGCGCGCCCGCGATCATGAACTCCGCGCCCCAGTCCGCGGCCATGCCGGCGGCGCGCTCGGGCGCGCAGAAAGGGTCGTCGCTGGACGCGACCACGATCGCCGGGAAGGGCAGGCGGGGGCGGCGGATCGGCTGCCAGTTGTGCAGCTGCGGAGGCATGTCCGCGCGTTCGGTGTCGGGCGGCGCCACCAGCAGCGCGCCCGCCACGCGCGCCGTGTGGGCCGAGTGCTGCGCCCAGCTCGCCACCAGCTGGCAGCCCAGGCTGTGCGCCACGAGCAGCGCGGGCGCGATGTCCAGCCGGGCATCGTTCTGGAGCACCTCGTCCAGCCGCGCCATCCAGTCGCCGCGGCGCGGCCATTCCCAGTCGTTCTGCTCGACGCGCACGTCGCCATGACGGCGTTCCCATTCGCTCTGCCAGTGACCGGGGTCGGAGTTCAGCCAGCCCGGCAGCAGGTAGACAGGGCGGTCATTCATCGCAATGGTGGGGCAGGACATCGGTTGGCCTTATGCTTCGCGCTTTCTTGGACGCCATCGGGGACGGGCCCCGGCGCAGCGGATTTTGCAGGAGCGGCGATGAAGTACGCGGTGTATGTCGACGGGCAGGAAGGCACGACCGGCCTGCGCATCAATGAATATCTGGCGCAGCGTGCCGACATCGAGGTGCTGCGCATCGACGCCGACAAGCGCAAGGATTCCGCCGAGCGCGCCCGCCTGCTCAACGCCGCGGACGTGGCCTTCCTGTGCCTGCCGGACGCTGCGTCCCGCGAGGCGGCCGCCATGATCACCAACCCCAAGACCTGCCTGATCGACGCCAGCACGGCGCATCGCACGGTCGCGGGCTGGGCCTTCGGCCTGCCCGAGCTGAGCAAGGGCCAACGCGGCTTGATCCGCGAATCCAAGCGCATCGCCAACCCGGGCTGCCATGCCAGCGCCTTCATCCTGGCGGTGCGTCCGCTGGTGGATGCCGGTCTGCTGTCGCCGGACGCGCTGATCACGGCGACGTCCATCACCGGCTACTCCGGTGGCGGCAAATCCATGATCGCGGAGTACGAGGCGGGCGGGAACTCGAAGCTCGATGCGCCGCGTCCGTATGCGCTCGGCCTGGCCCACAAGCATCTGCCGGAAATGATGGCCCACACGGGTCTGAGGACCGCGCCGGTGTTCATGCCCATCGTGGCGAAGTTCTACAAGGGCTTGGCGGTCACCGTGCCGCTGCACCTGAGCCAGCTGCGCGCGGGTACGACCCCGGAGCAGGTTCGCGACGCGCTGGCCGCGCATTACGAGGGGGAGCGCTTCATCCACGTGAAGCCGCTGCGCGACGCGGACACGCTGGCCACCGGCTTCTTCGACGTGCAGGCCTGCAACGACACCAACAACGTCGATCTGTTCGTGTTCGGCAGCGAGCAGCAGATCCTCGTGATGGCCCGTCTGGACAACCTGGGCAAGGGCGCCAGCGGTGCCGCGGTCCAGAGCATGAACGTGCACCTGGGCGTGGACGAGTCGCTGGGCCTGACCGGTCCGGACGTCAACAACATTTGACGCGGCGGATGCCCGTCCAGCAGCAAGGCCGGGACTGGCGCCGGGATGGCGCCGTGTCCGCCGCCGATCTCGAGGCGATCCGCGACGGCGTCATCACCCACGGCCGTCAGCAGGCGCAGGGCAGCGACGCGCTGGACATCGCGGTGGCGCTGTACGACGGCGACACGCTGATCGCAGGCGGTCACGGGCGCACCGAGTTCCAGCGGCTCTACGTCAACTACCTGTGGGTGGACGCGGACCATCGCGGTCAGGGTCTGGGCGGTGACTGCCTGCGCCAGCTCGAGGCGATGGCGCTGAAGCGAGGCTGCGTCGACGCGCTGATCGAGACCTTGCTTGACGACGTCGCCGAGATCTACGAGCACCTCGGCTACGCGTGCATCAGCCATGTGCACGACTACGTGCCGGGCTTCACCCGCCACACGCTGCTGAAGGTCTGGCAGGCGCGGGATTGACGGCCTGAGGCCACCCGGTCGGGTGCTCAGCCCCAGGCGCGCGGATCGTCGCTGCGGTAGTGGTAGCGATAGGCCTGCAGGAAGCCCAGACGGGCATACAGGCGCTGCGCGGCCGCATTCTCGGCCCCGACCTGCAGATAGGCCGTCGAAGCGCCTTGACGGCGCGCCTCGGCCAGCAGCGCGGCGCACAGGCGATACCCGTGCCCCTGACCGCGCTGATCCTCGGGCGTGAAGATGTCGAACAACCCTGCCATCGGACTCGCGGCGAGGTCCGTCTTGGCGTCCGCCGCCGCCGTCGATCGATCGATCGCCACTTGTCCACAGGCGAGCAGTACGCCATCGCGCTGCATCCGGAAGGCCTGATGCGGCACGCTGGCCTCGGCGAGACGCCGGGCGTGGCCGTCGATCTCTGCCGGGCTCGAGCCCCGCAGCGCGCCGATCAGCGCGGCGTAGTCGGCCGGGGAGAGCGGCGTCAGTTCGTCGCCAGAGTGACTGTCGACGAAGGCCGCCAGAGAGGGCAACACCATCACGTCTGCGGGATCGAAGCTCGTCCACCCCATCGCGGCCAGGCGGTCGTCGAGGTCAGCGGGCTCGCTGAACGGGGTGAGGCGCAGGATCAGGGGCAGGCCGGCATGCTCGAAGCTGACGCGGCAGCGGCGCAACAGTTCTTCCAGGGGGAGCGAGCCGCCCGCCAGGGCGTTGACGCAGCGGGAGCGTTTCGCCTTTCCCGGGGAGAGCCGAAGCAGCCAGCCTTCGACGCGCGCTTCACGTGGCGCCGAGGCTGCATTCAAGCCGGCCAGTTCCGCGCGGCGGGCGAGGGCCTCGAGCTCCGGCGACATCGCGCGGCTGCGCTCAGCGCATCGCGCCGACGCGCTTCACCATTTCCTTGGCGAAGTCGATGAAGGCATGCGCGCCCTTGGAGCCGCCGTCGAAGACGACGCCCGGCAGGCCGTAGCTCGGGGCTTCGGCCAGGCGTACGTTGCGGGGGATGACGGTGTCGAAGACCTTGTCGCCGAAATGCGCCTTGAGCTGCTCGCTGACCTGCTGCTGCAGCGTGATGCGCGGATCAAACATCACGCGCAGCAGACCGATGATCTGCAGGTCCGGATTCAGGTTGGCGTGGATCTGCTTGATCGTGTTGACCAGGTCGGTCAGGCCTTCCAGCGCGAAGTACTCGCACTGCATCGGCACGACCACGCCGTGCGCCGAGCACAGACCGTTCAGGGTCAGCATCGACAGCGACGGCGGGCAATCGATCAGGACGAAGTCGTAATCCTCGGCGGCGGAGGCGAGGGCGGTCTTGAGGCGCTGCTCACGACGCTCCAGCTCCACGAGCTCCACCTCGGCGCCTGCGAGTTCGCGGTTGGCGCCGAGCACGTCGTAACCGGCTTTCTCGCTGCGCTGCTTGGCCTCGGCGATCGTGGCCGATTCCAGCAGCACGTCATAGACCGTCAGCGAGAGCGCGCGCTTGTCGATGCCTGAGCCCATGGTGGCGTTGCCCTGCGGATCGAGGTCGACCACCAGGACGCGTTGCCCCACCTTCGCCAGACCGGCGGCCAGATTCACCGTGGTGGTCGTCTTGCCGACGCCACCTTTTTGGTTTGCAACGCAGAAGATCTTGGCCATGAATGCTGGGAAGACGTGGAAGACGAGCTCGGGGAGAGGGGCGGAGCTTAACCGACGGGACGGATCCAGAGGAGGCAGCGTTGAGCGTCGAGCCCGGGAACTTGCAGCTGTTCCACGTGAAACACCGACAGATCGGGTGCCCGTTTCGTCAGTTCGGTGATTTCCTCAGCCGGGTGTTGGCCCTTCATGGCGGCCCACACAGCGCCCGGTTTCAGGTGCATGCGCGTCCATTCGGTGAAGTCGGCCAGCGAGGCAAAGGCCCTCGAGGTGATCACGTCGAAGGGCGCCGTCTTCAGCTGCTCGACCCGGGAATGCTCGGCATGCAGGTTGGGCACCCCGATCTCGGCGGCCACCTGGGCGATGAAAAAGGCCTTCTTGCCGACGGTATCTACGCAAGTCACGTCGATGCTCGGATCGCAGATCGCGATCACCACGCCCGGCAGACCGCCACCGCTGCCGACGTCCATCAGCCGCAGCGGATGGCCATCGGCATGACGGCGGAGCGGAGGAATCAGGCTGAGGCTGTCGACCAGATGCTGGGTCAGCATCGCTTCCGGATCGCGGACCGCCGTCAGGTTGTAGACCTTGTTCCACTTCGACAGCAGCCCGAGGTAGGCGATCAGCTGATCGAGCTGCTGATCGTTCAGGCTGAGGTCGAGGGTCTGGGCGGCGGAGGCGAGTCGGGCGCGGAGGTCGGTCATCAACAATTCGGGATGGAAGCGGTGGCGAGGGCGAGCCCGGCGGGACGGTACCCGCAGGCTCGGCGCGATCAGGCAGCGGAGGGTTCCGTTGCGGCGTCCTGTTCGGTGAAGCCCTTGAAGCGGCCCTTGCGCAGGTGGATCAGCAGCAGCGAGATCGCCGCCGGCGTGATGCCGGAGATCCGGGAGGCTTGTCCCAAGGTCTCCGGACGATGCTTGTTCAGCTTCTGGCGGGCCTCGAAGGAGAGGGCGGTGACCAGGCCGTAGTCCAGATCCTCAGGCAGCTTCAGATGCTCGTAGTTGGATGCGCGGGCGACGTCTTCCTGCTGCTTGCTGATGTAGCCGGCGTACTTCACGCCGACCTCGAGCTGCTCGATGACCGCATTCGCGAGGTCGGTGCCCAAGCTGTCCGACAGGGTCGAGCGTGACACGCCCGCTTCTGGACGAGCAATGGCTGCCACTTCCGAGATCGTGTCGAAGGTGACGCCGGGCCGACGCAGCAGGTCGATAAGGTTGTATTCGCGCTCCAAGGCCTTGCCGACCAGACGCTCCGCATCGGCCGCAGGCAGGATGTTTGGGTGCACCCAGGTCGACTTCAGCTTCTCTGTTTCACGTGAAACAGCATCGCGCTTCCGGCTTGAAGGCGTCCCAGCGCGCGTCGTCCACCAGGCCCAGTTGGCGACCGGCTTCGGTCAGGCGCATGTCGGCGTTGTCCTCACGCAGCTGCAGGCGGTACTCGGCGCGGCTGGTGAACATGCGGTACGGCTCGGTGACGCCCTTCGTGATCAGGTCGTCCACCAGCACGCCCAGGTAGGCCTCGTCACGGCGCCGGCAGCCAAGCGTCCTTGCCCTGCGACCTGGAGCGCCGCATTGAGCCCGGCGAGCAGGCCCTGGGCCGCCGCCTCTTCATAGCCGGTCGTGCCGTTGATCTGGCCGGCGAAGAACAGGCCGCCGATGACCTTGGTCTCCAGGCTGTACTTGAGATCGCGCGGGTCGAAGTAGTCGTACTCGATCGCATAGCCGGGCCGCAGGATGTGCGCGTTCTCCAGGCCGCGGATGGACTGGACCGCGGCGAGCTGCACGTCGAAGGGCAGGGAGGTGGAGATGCCGTTCGGGTAGAACTCGTGCGTGGTCAGGCCCTCGGGCTCCAGGAAGATCTGGTGCGAGTCCTTGTCGGCGAAGCGATGGATCTTGTCCTCGATGGACGGGCAGTAGCGCGGGCCCACGCCTTCGATCACGCCGGTGAACATCGGGCTGCGGTCGAAGCCGGAGCGGATGATCTCGTGGGTGCGCTCGTTGGTGTGGGTGATCCAGCAGGGCAGCTGCTGCGGGTGCTGGGCGGCATTGCCCATGAAGCTGAACACGGGCACCGGGTCCAGGTCGCCGGGCTGTGCCTCGCACTTGGAGAAGTCGATGGTGCGGCCGTCGAGGCGCGGCGGCGTGCCGGTCTTCAGGCGGCCTTGCGGCAGCCGCAGCTCCTTCAGGCGGCCCGACAGCGACACGGCGGGCGGGTCGCCGGCGCGGCCGGCGGCGTAGTTGTCCAGGCCGATGTGGATCCGGCCGTCGAGGAAGGTGCCGGCGGTCAGCACCACGGCACGGGCGCGGAAGCGCAGGCCGATCTGGGTGACGGCGCCGACGACGCGATCGCCCTCGACCATCAGGTCGTCGACGGCCTGCTGGAAGAGCCTCAGGTTGGGCTGGTTCTCGAGCCGATGGCGGATCGCGGCCTTGTAGAGGATGCGGTCGGCCTGGGCGCGGGTGGCGCGCACGGCCGGGCCCTTGGAGCCGTTGAGGATGCGGAACTGGATGCCGCTCTCGTCGGTGGCGGCGGCCATGGCGCCGCCCAGCGCGTCGACTTCCTTGACCAGGTGGCCCTTGCCGATGCCGCCGATGGACGGGTTGCAGCTCATCTGGCCGAGGGTCTCGATGTTGTGGGTCAGCAGCAGCGTGCTGACGCCCATGCGGGCGGCGGCCAGCGCGGCCTCGGTGCCGGCATGGCCGCCACCGACCACGATCACGTCGAACTCTTTCGGATAAAGCATGGCAAGGCGTCCAGCGGATTCGGCGGTCTCGACGATCGAGGCCATCGGCGACGCGCGCGGGGGCGCGGTTCAGGCGATGGACAGCCGGCTGGCGTTCAGATGAGGGAAGGGCGCGATTTTACGCGGGCCTGTGGATAAGTCACTGCTTCAGGGGCATGGCGAGCGGGACAATCACCGGCTCCATGAACTGCCGTCCCCACTGCGCCGCCTGCTGCATCGCGCCCTCGATCAGCAGCCCGATTCCTGGCATGCCTGAGGGCAAGCCGGCTGGCGTGCGCTGCATCCAGCTCGACGACGAGCTGCGCTGCAAGATCTTTGGGCATCCGGACCGGCCCGAGGTCTGCGGCTCGCTGCCGCCCTCCGAGGACATGTGCGGCGACTCCCGCGAGCAAGCCATGCGCTGGCTCGGCTGGATGGAGGAGGAGACCGCGCCCGGCGGACCGACAGCGCGCTGAAAGCGCGCCGCCGTAGAGTCGGTGTTTCCAGAAGATCACATCGGAGACACCGCATGACCCCCACCGACGAGTACCGCCGCCGCTTCCTCCTCCAATCCGCCGCGCTGGGCGCCGCGGGTGCCGCTTCCCTCGGCGCACCGGTGGGCGCCTTCGCCCAGTCCGCCTGGCCCTCGCGCAACGTGCGCCTCGTGGTGCCCTTCGCGCCCGGCGGCAGCAGCGAGATCGTCGCCCGCGCCACCGCCGCGGAGCTCACCAAGACGCTCGGCCAGTCGGTCTACGTGGACAACAAGCCCGGTGGCGGCGGCAACATCGCGATGGTCGAGGTCGCGCGCGCGGAGGACCAGCACACGCTGATCCTCGGCCACATCGGCACGCTGGCGGTGAACCCGTACATCTACGACAAGCTGCCCTACGACCCCAACCGCGACTTCAAGCCCATCACGCTGCTGGCCAAGGTGCCCAGCCTCTACGTCGTCCATCCGGACGTGCCGGCGAAGACGCTCAAGGAGTGGGTCGCGCTCGTGCGCAAGAACCCGGGCAAGTTCAGCTACGGCTCGGCGGGCAACGGCAGCGCCGGGCACCTCGCGATGGAATACCTGAAGATGGTCGCCGACCTCTTCATCCTGCATGTGCCCTATCGCGGCACCGGTCCGCAGCTCACCGATCTGCTGGCCGGCCGGCTCGAGGCCGCGTCGGTCGGCGCGCCCGCGATCATGCAGTTCATCAAGGCCGGCAAGCTGCGCTGCCTGGCCACGGGCTCCAAGGAGCGCCTGCCCCAGCTGCCCGATGTGCCGACCGTGGCGGAGCAGGGCTTCCCGGGCTTCGAGATGACGCAGTGGTACGGGCTGTGCGCGCCGGCGAACCTCGCGCCCACCCACGTCGAGAAGCTCGCCGTGGAGTCGGCCAAGGCGATCCGGTCCGTCTCGGCCAAGGAGCGCCTGAGCCACGACGCGGCCGAGGCCGTGGGCAACACGCCCGCGCAGTTCGCCGCGTTCATCGCGCAGGAACAGCAGCGCTGGAAGCAGGTCGTGGCCCGCGCCAAGATCAAGCCGGATTGAGCGGGCGTTTCAGGCTCAGCGGTGCTGGACCGATCGCAGGTCCTGCACCACGCGGCCGCCCTGCAGGCTGACGACGCGCTGCGCGGCCGCGATGGTTTCCGGCCGATGCGCGATGACGATGCGCGTCAGCGAGAGGTGGCGCAGGCTCGTGTTGACCTGGCGTTCGCGCTCGATGTCCAGCGCGCTGGTGGCCTCGTCCAGGAACAGGAACTGGGGCCGCTTGTACAGCGCGCGCGCGAGCAGGATGCGCTGGCGCTGGCCGCCCGAGAGGCTCGAGCCCATGTCGCCGATCAGCGTCTGGAAGCGCATCGGCATCGCCTCGATGTCCTCGAGCACGCACGCGCGGCGCGCGCATTCGCGCACCCATTCGGGATCGACCTGCTGGTCGAAGAAGCTGATGTTGTCGGCGATGCTGCCGGCGAAGAGCTGATCGTCCTGCATGACCGTGCCGATGCGCTCGCGCCAGGCATGCGTGCCGAGCTGCGCCAGGGCGACCCCGCCGATGCGGATCTCGCCTTGCTGCGGCGCGTGGATGCCCAGCATCAGCTTCATCAGCGTGGTCTTGCCGCAGCCCGACGGTCCCACGATCGCGACCGACTCGCCCGGCTCGATGCGCAGCGTGCAGCCGGCGATGACCTCGGGTTCGCCGTCGGCATACCGGAATCGCAGTCCATCGAGTTCCAGCGTCGCCTCCTTGGGCACCGCGCGGCCGGGGGCGTCGAGGTCGGGTTCGGGCGCGGTCAGCACGATGTCGGCCAGGCGCTCGCCTTGCAGGCGCAGCATCTTCAGCGCGACGACCTTGTCGATCAGCCCCGCGATGCGTTGGCTGAACTGGTCCTTGTAGGCGAGGAACGCGAACAGCATCCCCACCGAGAGTTCCTTGTCCAGCACCAGCATCGCGCCCAGACCCACGATGGCCACGCGTTCCAGCCCGAACAGCAGCTTGTTGCCCTGCGTCATGCCGAGCTCGAGTTTGCGCCCGGTGAGCGATGCGTTCATCTGCTCGACGACCAGGTTGGCGAAGCGCGCGCCGCGGTCCGCCTGCGCGTTGAAGAGCTTGATCGCCTGCGCGCCGCGCAGCGATTCGAGGAAGTGCGAGTTCTGGCGCGCCTCGTGGGTCAGGGCCTCTTCCTGCGCGGCGCGCAGCGGCCTGAAGCAGGCCCATCGCAGCAGCGCGTAACCGCCCACCGCGGTCAGCGCGATCAAGGTCAGGCGGCCGCTGTACAGCGCCATCATCGCCAGCGTGAGCATCACCATCAGCCCGTCGAGCATCGCCTCGATGAAGCTGCCGGTCAGCGTCTTCTGGATCTCCTGCACGCTGGAGAAGCGCGACCAGATGTCGCCCAGATGGCGTTTCTCGAACCAGGACAGCGGCAGGCGCAGCAGGTGCGAGAACACGTTGGACAGCCACTGCAGGTTGAGCGAGGCCGACAGGATGAGCACCGCCCACGAGCGCAACACCCCCACGCCGACCTGCAGCAGCACCAGCAGCGCGAAGCCGATGCCGAGCGTGACGAGCAGGTCGCGGTCGGCGCTGACGATGACGCCGTCCACCGTCCATTGCAGCAGGAAGGGCGCCAGCAGCCCGAGCAGCTCCAGTCCGAGGGCCAGCGCCAGCACCTGCGCGATCGAGCGCTTGAGCCCGCTCACGTGGCCGAGCAGCTGGCGCCACCTCGGCGCGGGTGCGGCGGCCTTGGGCGCGAAGTCCATGCCGGGGCGCAGCTCCAGCGCGACCCCGGTGAAGTGCTTGGACACCTCGGCCAGCGGCAGGCTGCGCTCGCCCAGCGCGGGATCAAGGATCACCGCGCGGTCGCCGTCCACGCGGTCCAGCACGACGAAGTGATTGAAGTCCCAGTGCAGGATGCTGGGCGTGAGGAGCTTGTGCAGCGTGTGGGGCTCGGCGCGCAGCGCGCGGGCGGTCAGGCCCAGCTGCGCGCCCATGCGCACCATCGTGGCCATCGTCAGGCCCTGCATCGAGATGTTGAATCGATCGCGCAGCTCGCCCAGCGTCCAGCGCTGGCCATGCGCCGCGGCGACCATCGCCAGGCAGGCCAGGCCGCATTCGGCGGCCTCGGTCTGGAGGATGACGGGACGGCGGCGGCGCCAGCCCAGGTTCAGCCGCGACAGCAGTCCCGAGGACAGACCGCGGACCGGCGGCGGCGAGCCTTGCGGCGCGCCGGGGGAAGGGGCGTCAGACACGGCGGGCGAGGCTCAGCAGCGGTTCGAAGATCCATTCGATCAGACGGCGCCGCTCGAGCAGCACGTCGGCCTCCAGCAGCATACCGGGGCTGAGCGTCTGGTCCTGCCCGTAGGCCTCGACCGATTGGCGCTGCAGCTGCACGGTGATGCGGTACATCGGCTCGCCTTGCGCCATCGCGGCGGGCAGGCCGAGTTGCGCGAGTTCCGCGGCCTGCAGCGGCGTGCGCGAGACCTGCAGCACCTCACCGTCCTGCTGACCGAATTTCTGGTACGGGAAGGCCTGATAGCGCAGCCGCACCGCCTGGTGCGGGCGCAGGAACCCGACGGCGCTGGACGGGGCGTAGAGATGCGCCTGCAGCGGCGTGCGCGCCGGCAGCAGCGCGGCGAGCTGGGTGCCCGCCTGCACGACCTGGCCCGGCTCGGCGAGCACGGTGCTCATCTGGCCGTCGCTGGGCGCGCGCAGCACGAGGCGGCGGCGCGCTTCGTTCTCAGCGCCCTGCGCCTGCAGCGCGGCGATGTCGCGAGCGAGTTCCCCCTGCTGCACCTGCGCGCGCAGGGGGATCGCCTGCAGCTCGGCTTGCAGGCCCAACGCCTCCCGCTGCAGGTTGTCGCGCTCGCGCGCGAGGGCCTGCCGTTGGGCCTGCAAACCAAGCAACTCCTCCCGCTTGGTCTGGACCTGGGCGCTCGAGACGTACTGGTCTTTCGCCAGCGATTCGAGTCGACCCAGGCTCTGCTGCGCCAGCGCCTCGCGCTGGGCATGCAGCTGCAGCTCGGTCTCCGCCTGCTGCAGTGTCGATGCGAGCGTGGCGATGCGCGCCTTGAGCGACGCCGACTGGCTCGTCGAGAGCTCCCGCTGCTGCGCCTGCGCGGCGCCCAGCGATTGCTCGCGTTCACGCAAGGTCCGGGACAGGCTGTCGCCGGTCGGGTTCGCGCTGTCCAGCGACAGCACGAACAGCACATCGCCTTCGCGCACCTGCTGTCCGTCCTGGACGGGCCGTGCCACGACGGTGGCGCTCTGCGGCACGCTCAGCCGCATCACGCCGCGTTCGGGCACCAGCAGGCCGTTGACGCGGGCCTTGCGGGTGTATTCGGTGCTGAACAGGAATGCGCCCACGGCGACCACGCCGCCCAGCGCCAGGATGCTCAGCCATCGCAAGGTGGCGGGCCGATGCAGTTGCACCGATCCCAGCCAGGCCTGCTGTTGCGAGGCCTGGGCTTCGGCGCGAAAGAGCGCCACCACGATTGCTACTCCTTGTTGCGAACCTGACGGCTCGCAGGTTCAGTGGAACGGCTTACCACGTGCCCTTGGGCGTGGGTTCGACGCCGGCCGTGGTGGCGACAGTCAGTTCGCTGACCACATCGCCGACCAGCCACGTGCCCTTGGGGGTGCCGCCGCCGACATGCGTCAGGCATTCGAGATCCAGCTCGACCAGACCTTCTTCGACGGATTCGACGGCGACGGTGTTCTGTTGGGCGTTCATGATGAGAGGCTCCAGATTCGGTGACGTGCTGCGGATTCGGTGAGCACGGAACGAATTGAAGCAGCGCCGGCAGCGCCTTGTAACTGTCAGCTCTTACAGTGTTTACAGCTGCGGCGAGCGGGCAGCATCAGCGAATCAGGCCCAGGCGCAAGGCCTTGAGCACGGCCTGATGCTTGTTCGTGCAGCCCAGCTTGTGCATCGCATTGTTGATGTGCAGCACCGCCGTGCGTTCGGTGATGCTGAGGATGGCGCCGACTTCCCAGGCGGTCTTGCCTTCCATCGTCCAGTGCAGGCATTCGAGCTCGCGCGGCGTGAGCCGCGGCGCGTCAACATCGGCCATCGTGGGCGCGGGCAACAGCAGACGCATCGCGGCATCCACCGCATGCACCGCGAAGAGCTGCAGGTCCGCGACCATGCGCGTGAGCGCGGTCGGATTGGTCGGCAGGCCCTGCTCGCGATTCACGCCGAGCACGAAATGGCGACCCTCGGGCAGATGCAGCGCCAGCGAGATCCCGACCTTGTAGCCGAAGGGTGCCTGCGCTTCCCAGAGCTCCGGCGCGTCGTTGGTGACGTAGGTGTCCTGGTTCCAGACGATGGGCACGCTCTGGCGCTTGCAGTGCTGCATCACCGGATCGCGCTTGCCCAGGCGCGGGTCGTTGAAGATGTCGGAGAAGCCGTCCGGTGCGTTCTCGACCGCGATGAAATCGGAGTTCCCGATCGCATGGTCGACGACCAGGATCGCGGAGAAGCGCTCGAACTCGAGCCCGCGCGCGAAGCGCGTGATCTCGCTCCGGAACTCGTCCCGGGAACGCGCTTCCAACACTGATTGATAACCGCCTTGCAGCATCTATCGCTCCGGCCATCGGGGGCCGTCCCTGGTGACTCGGCGCGGGGGACGCCCCACCGCGCAACATTCACGCCCCTGCTAGGGTTTACAGCTGGCGAGACCCGCCGGTCATGTCCACACTTCAGCTCATGGGGAGAAGCGCAACCGCCGAACCGCAATATCCAAACTCAACAATTCTGACAATGACACCAGCCTGGATTGTGTACGCGTGGCCGCGAATATTGTGTGATGTACAGCGTCTACCTCGCTTGCAGTTCGCGCATTTGAGCACGCGCGTGTTGGTCGCGGGAGACGAGGATCACCCGGCCATGGGGCAAACCCTGTGGAGCGGCGAGTCCGAGTACGGCGCCGCAGGGGTGGCCTGGGATTGGGTCCGCATGCCTTACGGCATGGTCTCGATGGTCGACCCGATGGCCCTGGTCACCAACCTGCAGTTCCTCAACCGCTCCGGTGAGGTGCTGGCGCCGATGGAATCGGTGATCCAGCTCAACGGCATCGTGCATACGCTGCCGTGGCAGGAGCAAGTGCAGCGCGCACTCGCCACCCGCCACTGACGTGCTCAGCGCGCCACCGCGGCGCGCATCGAGCGCGCCACCAGCGTCAGACCCGCCACCGACAGGGCGATGCCCACGATCACCGTGGGCATCACCTTCGCGAAGGTCAGCGGCTCGCCCTTGAGCACCAGCATCATGAGCTGGTTCTGCCCGAGGCCCGGCACCCAGAGGTGCCAGGAGGCTTCCCCGCCCGGATTCACGATCGCCACCATCGGCGTCAGCGCGATGGCGGTGATCACGAGCGTCGTGCTGGCCTGCGCCTCCTTGAAGGTCTTGGTGCGGATGGCCAGCGCCATCAGTACCGCGGACAGCCCCATGCCCAGCGGGATCTGGAGCAGCAGGAAGCGGATCGCCTCGCCCCAGCCGAACTGGAACATCGCGGCCAGCGCGTCGCTGCGCATCAACATCTGCCCGGGCAGGAAGCTGAGGTTGGACAGCACCGCGACCATCATGCCGGCCATCACCACCGCGGCCCATTTGCCCGTGACGATGGCCGAATGCGGCGCCGGATTCACCAGCAGCGGCTCGAGCGATCCGCGTTCGCGCTCGCCGGCCGTGCTGTCCAGCGCGGCGGTCAGGGCGCCGTAGAGCACGGCCATCATGATGAACATCGGCAGCATCTGCGTGAGCCGCACGGAGCGCGCCTGCTGGCTGGCGAGATCGCGCTCCTGCACGTCCACCGGCTTGAGCTGCGGCGCGCCGATGCCGTGCATGGCCAGCGTCAGCGTCGCGCGCTCGTTGCCGAAGCCCGAGAGCAGCCGGTTGAGCGAGCCCACGCCGGCCTCGGCGCGCTGGTTGGCGCTGTCGGTGACGACCTCCACGCGCGCGGGTTCACCGCCGGCGAGCATCGTCTCGAAGTCCGCCGGCACGAGCAGCACCGGATCGGCGAGCTTGCCCAGGCGCAGCTGCTCCTCATAGTCCGCCGGCGCGGTCTTGATCGTGTAGGTCTGGCGCTCGATGTAGTTGCGCAGCGTGGGCGCGTGCTCGATGCCCACGACGAGCACCTCGCGCTGCTCGGCGCGTTGCTGCAGCGAGGCGGCCAGGCTGGACATCAGCAAGAGCATCAGCGGTCCCATCAGCACCGAGGGGATCAGCAGGCGCAGCAGCGTGCGCCGGTCACGCAGGGCGTCGACGATCTCCTTGGCGAAGACCGTGCGGAAGGCTTTCAGGAAGGGACCGTTCATGCGGACTCCAGGTGGCGCGCCTGCGCCGCTTCTTCAGGGAAGGCGAGGTCGACGAAGGCGTCCTCGAAGCGCTCGCGACCGGTCTGCGCGAGCAACCCGTCGACGGTGCCCGTGGCGACCGAGCGGCCATGGGACATCACCACGACCTGATCGCAGAGCTGTTCCACCTCTTGCATGATGTGGCTCGAGAAGACGATGCACTTGCCGCCGCCGGCGGGCGAGCGCAGGTGGCGCAGCACCTCGCGCAGCGCGCGCGTGGCCACGACGTCCAGCCCGTTGGTCGGCTCGTCGAGCACGATGTTGGCCGGGTCGTGCACCAGCGCGCGGGCCAGCGCGGTCTTCATGCGCTCGCCCTGGCTGAAGCCGTCGGCGCGGCGCTCCATGATCTTGCGCATGTCCAGCAGCTCGGACAGCGCGTCGGCACGCGCTTGCGCCTGGTCCATCGGCATGTCCTGCAGGCGGGCGAAGTAGACGATGTTCTCGCGCGCGGTCAGCCGCGGATACAGGCCGTGGGCGTCGCCCAGGATGCCCATGCGCGAGAGCGCCTGACGCGGCTGGGTCAGCACGTCGATGCCGTCGACATCGATCGTGCCGCGGTCCGGCGGGAACAATCCCGCGAGCATGCGCAGCGACGTGGTCTTGCCCGCGCCATTGGGGCCGAGCAGGCCGGTGATGCGGCCGTCGGGCGCGTTGAGGTCGAGCTGCTCGACGGCGACCACGGTGCGCGGCGCCTGGCGCTTGCCCATCAGCCTGGCGAGCGTTCCGCCGCTGCCGCCGCGGGTCTGGAAGGTCTTGTGGAGGGCGTGCAGGCGGATCATCGCTGGGACTCCCGGGCGGCGGAGGCGGCGGCCGCGATGGTCGCCGGGGTGGGGGGCAGGAAGGCCGGCGGACGCGGCACGTCCTTGGCGCAGCTGGCGTCGACGGCGAGCGCGTCGGCATCCTTGGGCGCGTCGATGAAGCGATAGATCACGTCGCGCATGCACGGCAGCGTCATCGCCACGCCGTGGCCGGCGGCATTGACGACGACGTGGCGCGCCAGCGGTCCGAGCGCTTCCGTCACGCGCTGGCCGTGGCGCTGCGGCGTGGCGGGATCGATGCCGCCGCTGGTGACCAGCACCGGGGCCTTGGCCTTGGGGATGTCGTAGAACGCGGCGGGCACATCGCCGCGCGGCCAGCCCGAGCACACGCGGGTGTAGAGGTCGCGGTCGACGGTGCCGAAGTCGGCGGCGGGCGCGTCGGCGGCGCCGGCGATGCGCGGACCGTCCTCGGCGCAGATGACCGAGAAATGCATGCCCTCGAAGATGCGCATCGCGCGGGATCCGCCGCCCATCTGGCCGGCCAGTCCGGCCAAGGCGTCGAAGCGGCCAAGCGACGCCTCATGCAAGGCCGCGGGCAGGGCGGCGACCAGGTGCGGTGCGTACAGCGTCGGACGAACCAGGCTCAGCAGGCCATCGCGCGTCAGCGTGGCCTCCTCGGGTCGGCCCGTCAGCGGATGGGTGAAGCTGACCTTGCGCGGCATGCTCTTGAGCAGCGCCTGCCATTCGCTCTTCAGCGCGGGATAACGGGCGTTGCAGTCGGGCGCGGCCGCGCAGGCGGCGAAGGTCATGTCGAGCGCGCGTTGGCCGTCCTGCGAGAAGCTCACCGGCAGGACCATGTCCGGCGGCGCCACGCCGTCGATCACGCTGCGGCGCACGCGGTCGGGGAACTGGCGCTGGTACTCGAGCGCCGCGCGCGTGCCGTAGGACGCGCCGATCAGGTTCCAGCGCTCCACGCCGAGCGCGGCACGCACGGCGTCCATGTCCTGCATCGCGATCGTCGTGGTGAAGAAGCGCAGGTCGCCGTAGGGCAGCTGCTTGAGCGCGTCGCGGCACTGCTCCAGCAGCTTCACCTTCGCCCCGGGCTGCAGCAGGTCGTCCAGGCTGCGCGAGGTGTTGTCGGGGCAGGACAGCGGCGCCGAGCGGCCGGTGCCGCGCTGGTCGATGAAGACGAGGTCGCGTCGGTAGTTCAGCCGGGAGAGCCGCGGCAGCACCGAGGCGGTGAGCGCGGTGGCGCTCTGGCCGGGGCCGCCGGCGAGCAGCAGCACCGGATCGGGGAACTTGTTGCGCGCCATCGCGGGCACGACGACGTACTGGACGTCGATCTTCACGCCGTCCGGTCGGGCAGGATCGAGCGCGCGGGGGATGCTGCCGCACAGGACCTCGGTCGGCACACCCTCGACACGGCAAGGGCGCAGCGGCTTGCCCGGTGCTCCGGTGGGCGCCGTCACCGCGGAGGCGCTCGTGGCCGAGGAAGCTTGCGCCATCGCCGCGGGCGCCGCGCCCAGCAGTGTCAGGCCGGCCAGGGCCGCGAGGGCCGCGGCATGCGGGGCGGGTCGTCGGACCGCGCGCGGTCGGGATCGGGGGGCAGGTGTTGCCCCGGGACGCATCGTCATGAGATCGCTCCTCCGTGTGCCCGGCGATTATGGCGAGCGGGAGGAGCGCGGCAGCGTGTCTTCGGTCAGCTTCAGGGGGCGTCCGGGGCCGGACTTTCCCTGCGTCCGAACATGCCCCAGCCCTCCATGCTCATCACGGCCTCGTCCTTCTGGTTGAAGACTTCCCAACCCGAACGCACCAGGCCGATCTGGGGCCGGCTGCGGCTGGGCTTGATCTCCAGCACGGTCATGCGCACGCGCAGCGTGTCGCCAGGGCGCACCGGCTTGAGCCAGCGCAGGTTGTCGATGCCGGGCGACCCTTGGCTGGTCGAGTCCAGCAGGTAGGCGTCGCACATCATGCGCATCACCAGCGCGCAGGTCTGCCAGCCGCTGATCGACAGGCCGCCGAGGACGGAAGCGTTCGCGGCCTCCTCATCCAGGTGCAGCGGTTGCGGGTCGTAGGCGGCGGCGAAGGCCAGGCCCTCCTCGCGATCCACCAGGCGGGAGCCGAACTCACGCACCTGGCCGACGCTGAAGTCCTCGAAGGCGTAGGTCTTGTCTGAAGCAGGGGCGGCGGAAGAAGGAGGGGCGCTCATCGATCATCCTCATGCGGCGGTCGCGATGCGGCGACTGTAGGCGCGACGCGCCCGGGCGATTGGCGCGACCGCGACATCCCCTCCGGATCTCCCCGGCATTGCACGGGTGTCCGCAGGCGCGTATGGTCGCCGGCTTCCGCCCCCAAAGGAGACCCCATGAAGCTCTATTACAGCCCCGGCGCGTGCTCGCTGTCGCCCCACATCGTGCTGCGCGAGGCCGGCCTGGCCTTCGAGCCCGTGCTCGCCAGCACCAAGACGCACAAGCTCCAGGACGGCACCGACTACTACGGCATCAATCCCAAGGGCTACGTGCCGCTGCTGGAACTTGACGACGGCCAGCGCCTGACCGAAGGCCCGGCCATCATCCAGTACATCGCCGACCAGGCACCCGACAAGCAGCTCGCGCCGGCCAACGGCACGATGGCGCGTTATCGGCTGCAGGAGTGGCTCAACTTCATCACCACCGAACTGCACAAGACCTTCAGCCCGCTGTTCAACCCGGGCATCAACGACGAGGCGAAGACGGTCTTCCGCAACAAGCTCCACGACCGCTTCAAGTGGGTCGACGAGCAACTCGCCGGCAAGCAGTTCCTGCTCGGCGAGCAGTTCTCCGTCGCGGACGCCTACCTGTTCACCGTCTCCAACTGGGGACAACACGTCGGCGTTGATCTGTCAGGCTACCCGAACCTCGTCGCCTACCGCGCCCGCGTGGGCTCGCGGCCCGCCGTTCAGGAAGCCATGAAGGCGGAAGGGCTCGTGAAGTAATCGATCCCGGTTCTCTGACTGCTCAGAGCCCTCACCCCAACCCCTCTCCCGCTGCGCGGGCGAGGGGCTTTCGCGACGTGAGGCCTTGAGGCCCCCTCGCCCGCGCAGCGGGAGAGTGCTCTAGTCGGATCGAGCATTGAGGCTCCCTCGCCCGCGCAGCGGGAGAGGGCGGGGGGTGAGGGCTCTTGGAAGTCCTCAACCCTTCTTCTTCAGCAGCGACTCGCAAGCGCCCTTGTCGCCAGCGTCCTGCTTCGCGCACACGCCATCGAGCTGCGCGCGCAGCCGGCCCAGCGCCGCGTCATGCTGGCCGTTCGCGTTCCACGCGACCAGCTGGCTGCCGACCTTCTGCAACGAGCGCGCGCTGCGTTCATAGAAGGCCCCCTTGTCCTTCTCCGCCTCGGCCAGCAGCTGCGCGGCGGCCTTCTCGATCCGCGGCGCATCCTGCGGCGACAGCTCCACCAGCGCGCTCAGGTAATTCGATCCCCACTGCAGACGCGTCGCCGGACCTTCGCTCTTGTTGAAGGCCTCCTCGTACCACTTCAGCGCCTCTTCCTTCTTGCCTTGCTTGCGCGCATTGCCGCCCAGCGAGCTCATCAGGTAATACGGGCTGTGGCTCTTGGCCAGGCTCGACTTCAACAACGCGTCGCTGTCGGCCCACAGGCCCGCGCGTCCCAGCAGGAACGCCGCCGACGTGATCACCGCCTGGCGCTCGTACCCATCGGTGACTTCCTTGTCGACCTTGGCGGCGTGCGCCTTGACCTCGGCCAGCAGCGACGCCGGCAGCTTGGGCGCGATGTCGTCCTTCTTCTGATCCAGTCGCGCGAGCTCGACACGAGCCAGCAGCGACTGCAGCCGATCCGCGCGTGACAAGCTCGCATCGGCCTCGAAACGCTTGAGCGCCGCATCGAACTTGCCGATCAATGCCTGACGATCCGCACCCGCGGTCGGCGCGAGCGCGCGCACGATGTCATCGCCGTTGTTGCTCAGCACGTCCATCTGGGCACGCGCGGCGGCCGGATCGGCCAGGACCTTCTCGACACGCGCGCGCAGCGCCGCATCGGCCTTGAGCGCGCCGCCGCCCTCGGTGGCGGCCAGCGCCTTGAGCCACAAGCGGGTGGTGGTCTCCTCGTCGACGCCCTGGCTCGCCTGGGCCAGCTTGGCCAGCAGGGCCGGACGTTGCGCGGCGGGCACGAGCTGCTGCTCGTCGGTTTCCCAGGAATAGAAGCCCAGCAGCTTCCATTCATTGGCCGCGAGCTTCTTGCCGGCCTGCGCGTCGGCGAGCACGGTCTTCACCGGACGGCCGCCGGCCAGGCCCAGCTGCAGCACGCGCAATACCTGCGGCGCGTCGACCTCACCCGGCAAGCGGGTGATCTCCTGGCCGTCGTTGCCGAACAGGATCATCGTGGGATATCCGCGCACCTTGAAACGCGCGCCCAGGCGCTGGGCGCCGGGGTTGTCGCCGTCGATGTGGACGGCGACGAAGGCGCGCGACTGCTCGATGAAGTCGGCGCGGTTGAACAGCGTGGCCTTGAGCTGGTTGCACGGCGGGCACCACTTGGCGCCCCAGTACAGCAGGACGGGCTTCTTCTCGCCGCGGGCCTGGGTGAAGGCGCGTTCGATGTCCGCATCGCCGGAGGCTTCCTGCCAGGCGACCGAGGCCGAGGCGCTCGCGGCCATGGCCGCGGGCATCAGGGCCGGGAGCGCGCCGATCGTTGACAGCGCGGCGGCGAGGACGGTCAGGCGGGCGGCCGAGCGCAGGCGCCGGGCGGTCGAGGTGCTCAAGGTCATGGCAGGGATCGCGGCCTCGTGAGCCGGTCGATGTCGAGGAAAGCCGGCATTGTGGCGCCGCCGCGCCGTCCTCGATATGCGGGACGCTTCTAACCTTGCTTGCCGCGCAGGATCGCCCCGCGCGCCAGGCTCTCCGGCGACCACACGTCGGGCACGCGGTAGTACTCGGGCACGGCGGGTGTTTCCGGTGGCAACTGCACCCACGGCTGCTTGGAGGCCGTGAAGATGTGGATGTCCGGGGGCAGGCGGTCGGGCTCGTCGAGCGTGCCCACGCGCACGAAACGTACGGCGTCACCGCCGCCGGCGTAATTGCTCCAGACGGCGATCGCGCAATTCGGGCAACGCCAGATCTTCTGACCCTTGCCGCTCTCGCTCGGATTCATGAACGGGACTGGCTCGCCGGCGAGGAGCTCGACGCGGTCGGCCTCGATCATCGCGTTGAGCGCGAAGGATGCGCCACTCGCGCGCTGGCACCAGCGGCAATGGCAGCAATGCACGATCAGCGGGCGGCTGGTCATGCGGTAGCGGACCTGACGGCAATCGCAGCCGCCTTCGAAGGTCTCGGTGGTGTCGGTCATCGATGTCCCCGCCTGGATGCGAACGCGCAGGATAGCGGTCCGGAAACGGCGAGCCGATGACCAAGGGCACGCGAGCGCGGCGGGAAGCGGGGACGACGAAGGTCACGCTCGCCCCCGGTCACGGTGCGCCCTCCGACGCATCCGCGCATGCGGTCCGAACACCAGAACAGGTGCGCGACGGCCCTCCACTGCATGGCCTTGTCAACTGCATTGGCCGGCTGATCCCGCGCCGAAGACCTCGATGGATGGCCTTTCGAATCGCACTTCCTACCCCCTCCAGACCTCGGACGGCGGGTCCACCGGATCAACTTCGGCCGCCGCGCAAGGGCCAGGCGTTGCCATCGATCAACCGCGGCTCGACGCCTGGCGCGACAGCCTGCCGGCGCCCCTGACGCAGGCGCTGGCCGACGCCCGGATGCGTCTGATCGTCGACGACAGACATCCCTCGCTCAGTCTGGGCGGTGTGTTCGGGCCCCGCGTGCATTTCGACGGGCCGAAGAGGACCATTGCCGTGTCTGCGACGGCGTGGGAATGGGACGACTTCCTCTCGGGCGGCCTCCAGGGCCGCTGCATGGAGACGCCGTGGCTGGTGCCGCCGCTGCACGTGGCGTTGGGGCGGGCCGTGCATCTCGCGCGAACGCCGGCGCATTGGGAGCACCCGCGCCGCGGTGCGACCCGCGCCGATCTCGAGGACGAGAGCCGGGAAGCCGGCTGGCACATCGGGCAGGCATTGCTCGGCCGATCTTCCAGAAGTGAAGGTCACCAGAGCATGCTGGCCCGCCATGACTGGAGCGGTGAACGGGGCCTCACGCCTTCACCGGGTGTCGCATGCCCCGCGGCTCGACCGCTGGAGGACTGGGAGATCGGGCGCGTGCACCTGTTGCGCCGACCGGTGGGCGGCGCGACCATCGATCGCAATCTCTGCCCCGCCGGCGTGTTGCCAGGAGGCCGCGATGACGCCGACGAAGTACCTGTCTGGATCGGCGGCATGGATGACGGCGCCGCGGCGCCAACGGCTGATCGATCCAGGACGCAGGGCGCGCCCGCTCGTGCCGCGCTTCCCACACCTGCCGCGCCTTCTGCGCTTTCTGCACCTGGCGCCGATGCGGTCGCAGCGGCCGCTGCGGCGCCTCAGCGAAGCGGACCGGCCTCCCTGCTGACACGTCTGAGCCGGCGGATCCGGCGCAACAAGGCGGACCCGCGCTCACCTCAGCAGTCGTCGAGGAAGCCTTGATCCTCGTCCAACGGCGCGGCTTCCGGCGTCGCCTTCGCCAGCGCCATCCAGGTGGCGAAGTCGGGCTTCATCGCCCGGCGCGGTGCCGGCCGGCCAAGCTCGAAGCGGAAGCCGGCCGCGTGGTCGGAGCCTGGCGCGCTGGCGAGCTCATGCGCGAAGAGCACGCCGAAGGCGGGCGGGATCTCCTCGACGGTGGCAATGCCGGCGCGCAGCACGTACCAGCACTGGCCGCCGAGCGCAAGGTAGGCCTGCGACTTGGCCGGGCGGCGCAGTTCGGAAAGCAGGTCGGCGCGGCTCACCTTGATCTCATGGACGGCGGGTTCGAGGTAGTCCTCGACGGTGGTGTTGCGCACCGAGTAGACGTCGGGCATCGCATTGACCCAGCGCATGCGGGCGGGGTCGTCCTCGTGCGGCAGGCCGGCGCGCAGCGACAGGCCGCGCCAGACAATGCGGCCCGCGCGTTGCAGCTCTTTGGCCATGCGGGCGACAAGGTCCTCATGCCGATCGCGCGCGGCGCGATTCTTCTGCAGGCCGAGGTGGAGGACCTCGATGCCGGGCGTGGTGAGCCGCAGCGTTTCGCGGCCATGGGCATCCTGCTGGCGCTCGAGCCAGCCCAGCGCGAGCAGTTCGACCTCGAGCATGTCCTGACACGGCCATCCGGCGGAACGCCACAACTGGCGCAGCCGGCGAACCTGGATCACGGTAGGGCGGGGCGGGGACATGCACGCATGTTGCCGCAGCGGGCTGACGGGGAGCGTCAGCAGTCGAGCGTCGCGGCTTGCCTCCTCTGAGAAACCAATAAAGGTTCTCATGGGAACTGTTAGAGCGGATAAGCGTTCCGTTGGGAACTCTTCATCCGGCCGAACGCGCTCTGACAGGTGCCGATCTCGCGGACGCTGAACAAAAAAAGGCCACGCCTCGTGAGAGGACGTGGCCAACAGGGAGGTGGTGTCACCGGGCTTCGGTCGCCAGGACCGCCGCGCTCGGCAGGCGCGTTCAGTCGCCCGGGGCCGGGATCTGTTCCCAGCCCAGTTGTTCAGCTCATCAGTTGGACGAGCGCTCGCGGCGCAGCGAACCGACCATCGCCGTGCTGTCGCCCATCACGAACACCGTGTAGACGTAGCCCGCCTGGATGTTGAGCTCGCTCAGGCTGTACACCGGCGTCGTCGACGACGGCGAGTTCACCGTCAGCAGCGCCGAGGTCGAGGCCGGCGTCGTCGCCGGCGTCGAGCCCGTGCCCGCCACCACGTTGGACGCCAGCGCGCTGTAGTCCACGTTCAGCGTCAGGCCCGTCGCCGCGCTCGCCACGCCGTTGACCAGCCGGATCTTCGCGCTCGTCGTGTAGTTCGTCGGCAGCTTGTTGTCGTCGGTCAGCACCGCCAGCTTCGGATCGGCCGCCGTGCCCCACACCATCAGCGTGTAGTCCGCGCCCGCCACCAGCGTGGGCTTGGCGAACGACATCAGCGTGCCGTTCACGTACACCGCCAGGTCGGCCGAACCCGCCGAGACCGTCGTGTAGTCGCCGATCGTCGGCGCCACCGACGTGGGCATCAGCGACGTCTGACCGATCGAGCCCGACACCAGCGCGCTGCCCCCCACCGCCGCCACCAGACGGGCGCGCGAGGTGGAGTTCGGGAAGTTGGTCGTCGCGCCCTGCTGCACCAGCTGGATGCCGTTGACCAGCACGCCGCCGCTGCTGCCCGTCAGGATCAGCGTCGACACGCCGGCCGAGGGCAGCGTGATGCTGGGGATGTCCAGCCGCAGGTCGCTCTTCGAGCCGGCCGCAGTCATGCGCACGCGGAAGGTCCCGCTGTTGAGCGTGATGTAACCGCTGCCCGAGCCCGTGGCGATGCTGCTGGCGACCGTCGAGGCCGCGTCCAGCGTCTCATCGGCGCCCGTCACGTAGACGTCCATCGAGCCCGCGTCCGGCGCCAGGTTCAGCACCAGCAGCTTGGACTTGCCCGAGGCCGGCGCCTCCTGGTCTTCCTGCAGCAGCGTCGTGCGGATCGACCCCGCCGCGCCGTACGCGATCATCGTGTAATGGCTGCCCGCGGCCAGCGACGGCGTCGACGACACCAGCGTGCTGCCCACGTTGTTGCTCTGCACCTCGGTGCCGGTGGCGTCGGTCTTGACGTCGGCATAGCTGCCCACCGCCGCGTAGGTCACGCCGGAGTTCACCGTCGTGCTGTCCACCGCCATGTCCAGCGAGGCATAACCAATGCTGGCGTTGAGGAGGCGCATCTGCGCCTTGCTGCTGTCACTGCCGCCGCCGCAGGCGGCCAGCAGGGCCGCGGTGGCCACGCTCAGGCCCAGGGCCCAGGTCTTGAATCGCATCGTCCGACACTCCGATTGAGGATGCGGCGATTGAACGAGGCCCGTGTTGCTGCGGCTTGTGGCCGGTTGCCAGGTTTGTGAACTTCAATATCAAGACCGACACACGATTGCCGCCCGGTAGGCCCCGCGTGATGGGAGCGACCGACATCGTCCAGCGGACCTCAGGGAAATCCCGCGTGGTCGTTGCTCTCTAATCCCGCGCGGGGGACGGCGCTAGCATCCGCGCGATGAACGCCTACCCGCAGCTGCTGTCGCCCCTGGATCTCGGCTTCACGACCCTCAAGAACCGCGTGCTCATGGGCTCCATGCACACCGGGCTGGAGGACTCGCGCAAGCACATCGGCCGCCTGGCCGAGTACTTCGCCGAACGCGCCCGCGGCGACGTCGGCCTGATCGTCACCGGCGGCTACGCGCCCAACATCGCCGGCTGGGCCAAGCCCTTCGCCGGGACGCTCATGACCGGCGGCGCCGCGCGCCGCCATCAGGCCATCACCGGCGCCGTCCACGCCGAGGGCGGCAAGATCGCGCTGCAGATCCTGCACACCGGCCGCTACGGCTACCACCCGTTCAACGTGGCGCCGTCCAAGCTGAAGTCGCCCATCTCGCCGTTCACGCCGCATGCGCTGAGCGAGCGCGGCGTCGAGCGCCAGATCCGCGCCTTCGTGCGTTGCGCCGTGCTCGCCCGCGAGGCCGGTTACGACGGCGTCGAGGTGATGGGCTCCGAGGGCTACTTCATCAACCAGTTCCTTGTCGCCGCGACCAACCAGCGCGACGACGCCTGGGGCGGCGACTTCGCGCGCCGCATGCGGCTGCCGGTGGAGATCCTCACGCGCATGCGCGAGGCCGTCGGGCCGGACTTCATCATCATCTACCGCCTGTCGATGCTCGACCTGGTGCCCGACGGCGGCAACTGGGACGAGGTGCTGCAGCTCGCGCGCGCGGTCGCCAAGGCCGGCGCCACCATCATCAACACCGGCATCGGCTGGCACGAGGCCCGCATCCCCACGATCGCCACCAGCGTGCCGCGCGCCGGTTTCGCCTGGGTGACGAAGAAGCTGCGCGACCAGCTCCACGCCGAGGGCATCCGCACGCCGCTGGTCACCAGCAACCGCATCAACACGCCGGAGGTCGCCGAATCGGTGCTGGCCGACGGCTCGGCCGACATGGTCTCGATGGCGCGCCCGCTGCTGGCCGATCCCGCGTTCGTGCGCAAGGCCTCGCAAGGCCGTGCCGATGAAATCAATACCTGCATCGCCTGCAACCAGGCCTGCCTGGATCACGTCTTCAAGCAGGAGGTCGCGTCCTGTCTGGTGAATCCGCGTGCCGGTCACGAGACGCTGCTGCGCATCGTGCCGATCGCGGCCGATCAGCCGCGCAAGCGTGTGGCCGTCGTCGGCGCCGGGCCTGCCGGGCTCGCCGCCGCCACCACGCTGGCCGAGCGCGGCCATGCGGTCACGCTGATCGATGCCGCCACCGAGATCGGCGGCCAGTTCAACCTGGCCAAGCGCATCCCCGGCAAGGAGGAGTTCCACGAGACGCTGCGCTATTTCAAGCGCCGGCTCGAACTGCTGGGCGTGACGCCGCAGCTGGGCCGTCGCGTCGGCGCCCAGGATCTGATGGATTACGACGAGGTGCTGCTCGCCACCGGCGTCACGCCGCGCGATCCGCGCATCCCCGGCCAAGCCGAGGGCATCGCGCGGGGCCAGGTCTTGACCTACCTCGAGGTGCTGCGCGGCGAGAAGCCGGTGGGCCGTCGCGTGGCGGTGGTCGGCGCGGGCGGCATCGGCTTCGATGTCGCGGAGTTCCTGCTGGAGCAGGGCCACTCGCTGGCGCTCGACGCACCGGCCTGGCGCAAGCACTGGGGCGTGGGCGATCCGCAGGAGACCCGCGGCGGCCTGGCGCGTCCGCAGCCCGAGCCCGCCGAGCGCGAGGTCACGCTGCTGCAGCGGCGCGCGGGCAAGCTCGGCGCGGGCCTGGGCAAGACCACCGGCTGGATCCATCGCGCCGCGCTCAAGACGCACGGTGTACGCATGGTCGGCGGCGTGCAGTACGAACGCATCGATGAACACGGCCTGTGGATCAGCCAGGGCGAGGATCGCGCCGATCCGGAACGCATCGACTGCGACACCATCGTGCTGTGTACGGGACAGGAACCGCTGCGCGAACTTGAGGCGCCTCTTCGCGCGGCGGGCCGCTCGGTGCATCTGATCGGCGGTTCGGCGGAGGCCAAAGAATTGGACGCAAAGCGTGCAATCCTGCAGGGAACCCAGCTGGCGGCCTCGCTGTAACCCCTAGCTACAAATTCCGCGGGACGCCGATACTCCGGCAGTCGAGCAAGAGGGAACGTCCGCCACCCGCGCACGTCGCCGACACGGGGCCAGCTGTTGCCCCCGCCATTCGAACAAGAAAAGCCTGGTGATCCATGCGACTTCGCCTGCCCCGTCGTTGGGACTGCTTTGCCGTGTCCGCGTTGATGCCTGCGTGCCTGAGCACGCCGGCATGGGCGGACGCGTCGGCGCATGCGCCCGCGCCGGTGCCCTCGGCGACCGCGTCGATGGTGGCGCAGCTGCCGGCGTGGATCGATTCCGGGTCGACCGTATTCTGGCTGGGCGCGGGCTGCGTGATCGGCGGCCTGACGCTGGGCGTGATGGTCAGCCTGTTCCTGCAGCAGCGCGGCCGCCTGCAGCGCCGCCGTGAGGAACTCAAGCGCTTGCGCCGCGAGCGCGCCCGGCTCAGCGCGTTGCTCAACGCGATTCCCGACCCGATGTATTTCAAGGACGCCGATGGCGCCTACGAAGGCTGCAATCCGGCCTTCGAGCGCGCCGTGGGCCTCACCGAGCAGGAACTGATCGGCCGCCGCGACGCCGACCTGCCCAATCCCCCGGGCTGGGTCGACACCCAGTCCGACGGCCGCAGCCTCACCTGGCGCGAAAGCGATGAAGGCGTGGGCCGCTGCCTGGATGTGCTGAGCGCGCGCGTCTTCGACGACGACCAGTACCTGGGCCAGGTCGCCATCGCGCGCGACATCACCCAGCTGCAGCAGGCCACCGAGGCCGCGCGGCGCGCCGCCACGGTGTACGAACATTGCGGCGAGGGGATCATGGTCATCGACCACAACCTGCGCATCGTGGATGTGAACCCGGCGCTGGTGGCGATGGTCGGCCATGACCGCCAGACGCTGCTGGGCAAGCGCCCGCTGCTGCTGCGCGAGGCCGAGCAGGATCCCGAGAAGCTGCGCCAGCTCTGGGCCGACATCGGCAGCGTGGGCAAGTGGAGCGGCGAGGTCACCGAGCGCCACAAGAACGGCGAGTCGATCCCGATGTGGGCCACCTTCGTGAAGGTGCCGTCGCCCTCGGGTGACCCCGATCAGGTGCAGTACCTGAGCGTGCTGACCGACATTTCCCGCATCAAGCAGACCGAGGCCGAGCTGCTGCACCAGTCCCTGCACGACAGCCTGACCGGCCTGCCCAACGCGGCGCTGCTGCGCGATCGCATCGCGCGTCAGGTGGGCAACGCGCAGCGCGAGCACACCTGCGTGGCGGTGCTGTACATCGACCTGGACGGATTCCGCGACGTCAACGACATCGCCGGTCACGCCGCCGGCGACCAGGTGCTGCTGACGGCCGCGGCGCGTTTCGCCAACGTCACGCGGCTGAGCGACTCGGTGGCGCGCGTGGGCGCGGACGAGTTCGTCGTCGTGCTGTCGGGCCTCGTCGACGAGGAGACGGCAATGCGCCTGGGCGATCGCCTGATCCAGGCAATGGACGAGCCCATCGTCATCGACAACCACCGATTCAATGTCGGCGCGAGCATCGGTCTGGCGCTGTTCCCGGCCGACGGCACGCATGTCGACGAGCTGCTGCGCAATGCCGAGGTCGCGATGGTGCGCGCCAAGCTGCACGCCCGCGGCTCGGTCCAGGCTTACCGCCCGGAGCTGACGCAGGCGGTGCAGCAACGCTTCGAGCTGACGCACGCGCTGCGCCAGGCCAACGAGGCGGCGCAGTTTCGCCTGGAATATCAACCGCAGGTGCGGCTGAGCGACGGCCAGCTGATCGGCGCGGAAGCGCTGCTGCGCTGGCGTCATCCGACGCGCGGTCCGATCTCGCCCGCGGACTTCATCCCGCTGGCCGAGGAGACCGGGCTGATCATCCCGATCGGCCGCTGGGTGCTGGAACAGGCCTGCGCGCAGGTGGCGCGCTGGCAGGGCCAGGAAGGCAAGCCGCAGCAGGTTGCCGTGAACGTGTCCGCGCGCCAGCTGCGTCAGCCGGATTTCATCGAGACGCTGGATTTCATCCTCGGCGAGACCGGCTGCCCGCCCAGCGCGCTGGAGCTGGAGGTTACCGAGAGCCTGCTGCTGGAAGATGCCGAACAGGCGATCAGCCTGCTGACGCGCCTCTCCAATCGCGGCGTGCGCGTGGCCATCGACGACTTCGGCACCGGTTACTCGTCGTTGGCCTACCTGAAGCGCATGCCGGTGAGCACGCTCAAGATCGATCGCAGTTTCGTCAACGAGCTCAGCAGCGACGCCAACGTCGCGGCGATCGCGCGCACCGTGATCGTGCTGGCGCGCAGCCTGAACCTGGACGTGCTCGCCGAGGGCGTCGAGACGATGGAGCAGGCCGAATGGTTGCGCCGCGAGGGCTGTGACTGGGCGCAGGGCTGGTACTACGGCCGCCCGATGCCGGCCGAGGACTTCGTGCTCACGCCGCCGCCCGAGCCGCTGCGCCGCGCGCCGGCCAAGCGCCTGCAGCTGGCCTGATCAGCCGCTCGTCAGCCGTTGGTTGGCGGACGTCAGCCGTCGTCAGCTTTCGTTCTCGCCGTTCACGCGCCGTCGCGGGGCAGTCGGCGGCGAGGGCTCGCTGTCCCACAGCCGCCATTCCTTCGCGCTGAGCTCGCGGACCTCGAGGCCTCGGCGCAGGATGTAGCTCGAGTCGTACCAGCTCTCGACGGGCCCGGCCGCGCCGCGCCGTCGCGGCGGCTCGAAGCCGAAGTCGGAATCGCCGAAGCTGCTGCCGTTGTCGGCGAAGCGGCTCTCGCCGTGGCTGAAATCGCTCTCGCCGTAATGGCTCGGATACAGGCTGTCGGATCCGCCGCCAACCGCCAGCGGCCTGGGCGCCGGCTGCGGATGCTGTGGAAGGGAGGACCGGTACTTCATCGGGGAACTCCGGGATCACGAGAAGGGGCACTCCATGGTGATCCTGTCGGACCTTGTACGGCAGCCCGCGAATGGAGGGGCCGAGGGGGGAGGACATCTCCCCCTTGAATCCGCTTGCCCACGTCGGCGGTGGGCGGATCTCACAGGGGTAGCGCTGTCGTGTGCTTCACTTCCTCCATCACCGCGTAGGTCCGCGTCTCGCGCACGCCCGGCAGCGTCCAGATCACCGCGCCGATGAACTCCCGGTACGCCGCCATGTCCGACACCCGCGTCTTGAGCAGGTAATCGAAACCGCCCGCCACCAGGTGGCATTCCAGGATCTCCGGCCGGGCCTGGACCGCGGCCCGGAAGTTGTCCATGACGTCATGCACCGTCCGGTCCAGCAGGATCTCGATGAACACCAGCATCTGCGCGCCCAGCTTGGCCGGGTTCAGCCGCGCCTCGTAACCCAGGATGAAGCCGTCGCGCGTGAGCCGGCGCACCCGCTCCAGCACCGCCGTGGCGGACATCTGCACCTCCTCGGCCAGCTTCAGGTTGCTGATCCGGCCGTCCTGCTGCAGCAGGCTCAGGATGCGCCGGTCGATCTTGTCCAGGTCCTGGAGGTCGCTCATGCTGGATTCCGTGCGGTCGAAGCTCTAAACATTGGAGATTAATTCGGACCCGTCCTTTTTACACTCCCGACATTCGCTAGGGGAGCGCCCCTCGCACGAACATCCGAGGACACCATGACCGCCTTCCCCCTCCCGCCGGAGACCTCCCGCCTGCCCGACCCGTACCGCGAGGAGCTGCCGTTGGTGCGCGCGCTCGCCGCCGAGCTGCGGTCGCTGAACTGGCCCGCCGTGATCGACCTGGCCCGCCCCTGGGTGCAGCAGGTGCGGTCCAACCCGGCGCCGTTCTGGGCCATGGAGTCGCTGCTGCGCGAGTACCCGATCACCAGCGCCGAGGGCCTGGCCCTGATGCGACTGGCTGAAGCGCTGCTGCGCGTGCCGGACGCCGAGACCGCCATCGCGCTGACCGCCGACCAGCTCGGCCGCGCGGACTTCGATGGCGCCTCCGACGGCCCGCACAAGATGCTCGCCGGCCTGGCCGCCAGCGCGATCTCGCTGTCCAAGAAGTTCCTGCCCGACGCCGAGGCCGACTCCGGCCTGATGAAGCGCCTGGGCGCGCAGACGGTGGTCGCCGCGACCGTGCGCGCGATCCAACTGCTGGGCCGCCAGTTCGTGCTGGGCCGCAACATCCAGGAAGCGATGAAGGAAGCCGACGCCGCCCGCAAGGTGCAGGCGCAGTTGCGTTTCTCCTACGACATGCTGGGCGAGGGCGCCCGCACCGAGCGCGACGCCGAGCGCTATCAGGCGTCCTACCTGAACGCGATCGCCGCCATCGCTGCGGGCCGCAAGGCCGAGTCGCCCGAGGGCAGCGACGGGATCTCGATCAAGCTGTCGGCGCTGTTCTCGCGCTACGAGGTGCTGCAGCGCGAGCGCGTCTACGCCGAGCTGCTGCCGCGCGTGTGGCAGCTGGTGGAGAAGGCTGCGCAAGCCAACATCAACCTGACCATCGACGCCGAGGAAGTGGATCGGCTGGAGATCTCGCTGGAGCTGCTGGACGCGCTGGCGGCCCGCATCGCCACGCACTTCCCGCAATGGCGCGGCTTCGGCCTGGCCGTGCAGGCCTACCAGACGCGCGCCCGCGACGTGGTCGAGGCGGTGGCCGCGATCGCGCGCAAGCATGGTCTGAAGTTCATGGTCCGCCTGGTCAAGGGCGCTTACTGGGACGGCGAGATCAAGCGCGCGCAGGAGCAGGGCCTGCCGTGCTATCCGGTCTACACGCACAAGCCGCACACCGACGTCTCCTACCTGGCCTGCGCGCAGGCGCTGCTCAAGCACCACGACGTCATCTATCCGCAGTTCGCGAGCCACAACGCCGGCACCATCGCCGCCATCCTGCAGATGGCCCGCGCGCTGGGCGCCAAGTTCGAGATGCAGCGCCTGCATGGCATGGGCGAGGGCGTCTATCGCGAGGTGCTGAAGGACGGCTCCATCCCCTGCCGCGTGTACGCGCCGGTGGGTGAGCACCGCGACCTGCTGGCCTACCTGGTCCGCCGCCTGCTGGAGAACGGCGCGAACTCGTCGTTCGTGCATCAACTGGCCGATCCGACGGTCGCGCCCGAGGAGCTGCTGGGCTCGCCGCTGGATGACATCCACGAGGAAGCCGCGCTGCCGCTGCCGATCGACCTGTACCGCGACGCGTCGGGCCGGGGCCGCGACAACTCGTCGGGCCTGGACCTGGCGGTGCCCGAGCAGCGCCAGCCGCTGCTGGACGCGCTGGCGGCCTGCACGGTGCCGGTCATGAGCGAAGCCTCGCCGGAGGCCGTCGACGCCGCGATGGCGAGCCTGCAGGGCGGTTTCGCCGCGTGGAACGCGACGCCGGTGGCCGAGCGCGCCGCCGTGCTGCGCCGCGCCGCCGACGCGATGCAGGACCAGCTGCCGCGCTACTGCGCGCTGCTCGTCAAGGAGGCCTACAAGAGCTTCGGTGACGCGATCAGCGAGGTCCGCGAGGCCATCGACTTCCTGCGCTACTACGCCGACGAGGCCGAACGGCTGGCCGCGGACGGCGTCGCGCTGAACGGGCGCGGCGTGTTCGTGTGCATCTCGCCGTGGAACTTCCCGCTGGCGATCTTCGCCGGCCAGGTGGTGGCCGCGCTGGCCGCGGGCAACGCGGTCGCCGCCAAGCCCGCCGAGCAGACCCCTGCCGTCGCGGCCGAATGCGTCGCGCTGCTGCACGCGGCGGGCGTGCCGCGCGACGCGGTGCAACTGGTGCATGGCCGCGGTGAGACCGTCGGCGCGCGCCTGGTGGCCGCGCCGCAGACCGCGGGCGTGTGTTTCACCGGCTCGACGCAGGTCGCGCAGATCATCAACCGCCAACTGGCGGCCAAGCCCGGCGCCGCCGCGCTGCCGCTGATCGCCGAAACCGGTGGCCTGAACGCGATGATCGTGGACTCGACCGCGCTGCCCGAGCAGGTCATCGACGCCGTCGTGCAATCGGCCTTCCGCAGCGCGGGTCAGCGCTGCTCGGCGCTGCGCCTGCTGGCGGTGCACGAGGCGGTGGCCGATGGCGTCATCGAGATGCTGCGCGGCGCGCTCAAGG
Organism: Roseateles sp.; assembly: GCA_039594005.1. Lineage (GTDB taxonomy): Bacteria > Pseudomonadota > Gammaproteobacteria > Burkholderiales > Burkholderiaceae_C > Roseateles. The sequence goes on along the minus strand of JBCNOF010000015.1, from coordinate 374,027 downwards.
AACTGCGCGTCGGCGACACGTCCGACCTGGCGACCGACGTCGGCCCGCTGATCGACGACGAGGCCTTCCAGGGCGTGTCGGCCGAGGTGCAGCGCCTCAAGCGCGAGGCCACGCTGATCGCCGAGGCGGTGTCGGCGGATGGCTGCCCGCGCCTGCTGCCCCCGGTGGCGGTGGAGCTGCCGACGATCGCCTCGCTGAAGAAAGAGATCTTCGGCCCGGTGCTGCACGTCGTGCGCTGGAACGGCGACGTGGACGGCGTCGTGCGCGAGATCAACGCGCTGGGCTACGGCCTGACGCTGGGCATCCAGACCCGCATCGACAGCCGCGCGCTGCGCCTGGCCTCGGAAGCCCGCATCGGCAACGTCTACGTCAATCGCAACATCATCGGCGCGGTCGTCGGCGTGCAGCCGTTCGGCGGCGAGGGCATGTCGGGCACCGGCCCGAAGGCGGGCGGTCCGCACTACCTGCTGCGCTTCGTCGCGCAGCCCAAGGTCGAGGTGCCGATGACGGAACCGGCGCTGGCCACGACCGGCGCGGGCGCGGACCTGTCGCCGCTGTTCACCGCGCACGAGGCCTGGGCCGAGCGTCCGGTCGACGAGCGCGCCACGGCGCTGGAGCGCTCCGCCGCGGGCCAGTCGCCGGCGGTGGCCGGGGCCTGGCGCACGCTGGGCACGGCCGCGCGACGCGCGCTGGTCGACGTGACGCTGCCGGGTCCGACGGGCGAGAGCAACGAGCTGCGCCTGCACGGACGCGGCGTGATCGCGGTGCTGGCGCAGGGCGCGTCGGCCGAGGAACTGGCGCGCGCCCTGGGCGCGGCGCTGGTGGCGGGCAACGCGGTGGCGATCGTCGGCGGCGGTGACACGGCGCAGGAACTGCGCACGGCGCTGATGCGCGGCGGCGTCACCGCGGCGGCGATGCAGACGCTGCCGGCGGACCAGCTGGGCGCGGTGCTGCGCGCGGCGAAGCTGGCCGGCGTGATCGCTCCGGCCGCGCTGCAAGTGCCGGTCCAGCGCGAGCTGGCCAGCCGCGACGGCGCGATCCTGCCGGTCGTGCCGATGGTGGAACTGGCCGATGCGCGCCAGCTCTATCGCCTGGTCGCGGAGCAGACGCTGACGATCAACACTGCCGCCGCGGGCGGCAACGCCGCGCTGCTCGCCGGCGTGCATTGATCGTCGACGAGGGCTTCAGCCGCGGCAGCTGATCCGGCCGGCCGGATCGCGCGAGACGCGGCTGTCGAGCCGCCACCACGCGGTGCGCGGCACGACCCAGACCTGGCCGGCGCGGAAGCGCCGCGGCTGCGGCCAGCAGTGGTCGGCCCACAGCGAGGGGGCGTCCTCGACGTCGATCACGCCTGCGTGGACGTGGACCACCGTGCCGCGGCGGAGCTTGAGCATCAGCGACTGCCCGGCAGGCAGGGCGTGCTCCAGGGATGCCGTCGAGGCCGCGGACGCGGGGGCGCTGCCTCGTGCGCGGCGCCCGGTGAAGGCCGGGGAGGCCAGGGAAGCCGGCGAGTTCGCGGCCTGCCAGGGCCAGGGGACGGGCAGGGCGCGCAGGACAGCGGAAAGGAACATGGCGTGTCGCCCGGGAGGGCGCCTCGAGATGACTGGTGTCCAGTGTTCCGAGACTCGCTGGCGGGCGACAGGCACAGCGGTGCGATTTGTTCTGCGGAACAGCGCCCTCGCGCGTGCTGTTCCGTATCGGGAGGTCGCCCGCTGTTCCGGTGCCCCGCGCGCACGCGGGCGCAGAATCGCCGCCATGGATGCTTCGGACCCTCTTTACGCGCAGGTCGCGGCGCATTACCGCCAGGCCATCACCGCCGGCACGATGCCGCCGGGCAGCCGGATGCCCTCGGTGCGCACGCTGATGGGCCTGCACCGCGTGAGCCTGAGCACCGCCCTGCAGGCCTGCCGGCTGCTGGAGAGCCAGGGTCTGCTGCAGGCGCGTCAGCGCGCCGGCTACTTCGTGCGCCCACCCCGGGCGACCCGGCTGGCGCGTGCCGCCGAGCCGCGTCAGACGCAGGCCGATCCGGCGCGATTCGTCGGGGTGCATGAGCGCATCTCGGAGATCCTGACCCGGGGCATCGCCGCGAAGGCGGAGGTCAACCTGTCGGGCGCGTGCGCGCATCCGTCGCTGTATCCGACCCGCGCGCTGGCGCTGCACGGCCAGCGGCTGCTGCGCCGGCGGCCCGAGATCCTCGGCGTGCAGCCCGATCCGCAGGGGCTGCTCGCGCTGCGCCAGGGCCTGTCGCGCCTGGCGCTGAACGCGCAGATCCAGCTCGACCCGTCGCAGCTCGTCATCACGCATGGCTGCACCGAGGCGCTGGGCATCGCGCTGCGCGCGGTGACCTCGCCGGGGGACGCGGTGGCGGTGGAGTCGCCGACGTATTACGGCCTGCTGCAGCTGCTGGAGAGCTTCGGGCTGCGGGCGCTGGAGATCCCCACGAGCCCGCACACGGGGATGTCGGTCGAGGCCTTCGAGGCCGCGGCGGCGCGCGAGCCCCGGCTCAAGGCGGTGGTGGTCGTGCCCAACCTGCAGAACCCGCTCGGCGCGGTCATGCCCGATGCGGCCAAGCAGGCGTTGCTGGCGGTGTGCGAGGCGCGCGATCTGGCGCTCATCGAGGACGACACCTACGCGCTGCTGTGCGACACGCCGCAACGCGCGATCAAGTCCTGGGACACGACGGGGCGGGTGATCTTCTGCTCGTCGCTGCACAAGACGCTGGCGCCGGGCATGCGCGTGGGCTGGATCGCGGCGGGGCGCTGGCAGCCGCGGGTGGAGATCCTCAAGTACGCGCAGAGCCGGCCCAACGAGATGCTCGGGCAGGCGATCCTGGCGGAGTTCCTCGCGGGTGGCCAGATCGAGCGCCACCTGCGCACGCTGCGCGCCAAGCTCGCGACGCAGCGCGAGCAGATGGCGGCGGCGCTCTCCGATGAGCTGCCGGCCGGCACGCGGCTGAGCCTGCCTCCGGGCGGGCCGAGCCTGTGGGTGGAGCTGCCGGAGGGGTTGTCGTCGCTCGAGGTGTTCCACGCGGCGCTGGACAAGGGCGTGCGGCTGGGGCCGGGGCTGATGTACTCGAACTCGGACCGCTTCGATCACTTCATCCGCATCAACGCGGGGAATCCGATGGACGATGCGCAGCGCCGGGCGATCGCGACGCTGGGGGAGCTGTGCGCGTCGATGTTGCGAGCGCTCTGACTCCCTCGCCCGCTTGCGGGAGAGGGCGGGGGTGAGGGCCAGAGGCCGTCAAAGTAAACTGCCCGCATGAGTTCCTGCATCGCTTTCATCGGTGGCGGCAACATGGCGAGCGCCATCGTGGGCGGCCTGCGCCGGGCCGGATATCCGGCCGAGGACCTGCTGGTGGTCGAGCCCTTCGAGGCCCAGCGCGAGCGCCTGGCCGCCGATCACGGCGTGCACGCGCTGGCGGCCGCCGATGCCTCGCTGTCCCGCGCCCGCGCCGTCGTGTGGGCCGTCAAGCCGCAGCTGTTCCAGGACGCCGCGCAGCCCGTGGCCCCGCACGTCAGCAACGCGCTGCAGCTGTCGGTGATGGCCGGGCTGCGCGCCGATGCGATCGCGCAGGCGGCCGGCGCCTCGCGCGTCGTGCGCGGCATGCCCAACACGCCGGCGCTGATCGGTCAGGGCATCACCGGCCTGCATGCAAGCCCCGCCGTGACCGCGGATGATCGCGCGCTCGTCGAGTCGCTGCTGAAGCCGACCGGTCGCACCGTCTGGGTCGACCGCGAAAGCGACCTCGACACCGTCACCGCGCTGTCGGGCTCGGGTCCGGCGTACTTCTTCTTCCTCGTCGAGCACATGGTCGCCGCCGCGCAGGCGCTGGGCCTGGACGAGGCGAAGGCGCGCGAGCTGGCCCTGGCCACCTGCGGCGGCGCTGCGGCGCTGGCGCTCCACTCGGGCGAGTCCCCGACGGTCTTGCGCGAGAAGGTGACGTCCAAGGGTGGCACCACCCACGCCGCGATCGTGAGCTTGCAGGCCGACGGTGTCGGCGACGCGATCGAGCGCGCGGTGAAGGCCGCGCATCGCCGTGCCGGCGAGCTGGGCGATGAATTCGGCCGCGCCTGATTCGACCGATGGGGATCGCCGACCGTTGGGGCCTGCGCGCGTGGTTGCGCGCGCCGGGCTCGTTGAGCAAGCGCCTGGCCGCTACCGGCCGTCGTTATGAGGTGCGCGTGCTGCGTCAGACCGTCGCGCCGCTGCGTCCGCAGGAGCGCGCCGCGCTCGGACTGCCGACGCGCGGGCTGACGGTGGTGCGCGAGGTGATGCTGTATGTCGATGGCGCGCCGCTGGTGTGGGCGCGGTCGGCGGTGCACGGGCACGCGCTGGCCGGACCCTGGAAAGCGCTCAAGGGCCTGGGCAGTCGGCCGCTGGGGCATCTGCTCTACGACGATCCCCGCATCCATCGCAGCGAGCTGCAGCCCCGGCGCGTGACGCGCCACGGCGCGACGCATCGCCAGATGCAGCGTCAATGGCTGGAGGCGACCGGCACCGAGGCGCCGGCCCGGATGCAGTGGTCGCGCAATTCCGTCTTCACGCGGCATGGTCGACAGCTGCGGGTGATGGAGATGTTCGTGCCCGAGGTCGCCTCGCGCGATCCCGGCCCGCTGCGGCGCAAGGCGCGGCCCAGGCGATGAGCGGCGCGCGCTGGCGAGCCGCGATGCGCGCCTGGCTGCAGGCGCTGCGGCCCGCGCCGATGCGGGTCGATGCCGGCGAGCGCTTGCGCGTGGTGGCCGGCGCGATCACCGGCTTGCTGGCCACGGCGCTGCTGACCGAGCTGCTGTCGCGACACGCGCCCGGCGTGCCCTGGCTGATCGCGCCGCTGGGCGCGAGCGCGGTACTCGTCTTCGGCGTGCCGGCGAGTCCGCTGGCGCAGCCCTGGGCCGTGGTGATGGGCAACACGGCCTCGGCGCTGGTGGGCATCGCATGCGCGCATCTCTTCGGCGGTGTGCCCGAACTGGCCGCGGCGATCGCCGTCGGCGGAGCGATCGGGCTGATGTTCCTGTTGCGATGCCTGCATCCGCCCGGCGGCGCCGCGGCGCTGCTGATGGTGCTCAGCGGCGTGCAGGACTGGCGCTTCGCGCTGGACCCGGTGCTGCTGAACTCGGCGGTGATGGTGCTGGCAGGCATGGCCTACAACGGGATCACCGGACGTCGTTATCCGCATCCGCAGGTGGCGACGTCCACACCCTCGACGCCCTCGGCGGCATCGACCGCGTCGTCCGTCGCCTCGGACGGATCGGCCTTCCAGGGCAGTGACCTGGACGCGGTGCTGGCCCGCTACAACCAGGTGCTGGACGTGCCGCGCGACGACCTGCAGGCGATCGTCGACGAGGCCGCGCTGCTGGCCGCGCGGCGGCGCATGACGACGCTGCGCTGCGTGGACGTGATGTCGCGCGACGTGAAGACGGTGGCGTGGAGCACGCCGCTGCAGGAGGCGTGGTCGCTGCTGCGCGAGCATCACATCAAGGCCTTGCCGGTGGTGGACCGGGCGCGGCGCGTGGTGGGCATCGTGACGCTGGCGGACTTCATGCGGGGCGCGTCGCTGGACCTGCACGAGGACTGGGCGTCGCGACTTCGCCGCCTGATCCGGCCGACGCCCACGACGCACAGTGACAAGCCGGAGGTGGTCGGCCAGATCATGAGCCGGCAGGTGCGCGTGGCCAGCGCGGATCGGCCGCTGGCGGAGCTGGTGCCGATGTTCGCGGACACCGGGCACCACCACATCCCCATCGTCGGCGACGAGGCCCGGCTGGTGGGCATCCTGACGCAGTCGGACCTGGTGGCGGCGCTGGCGCGCATGGACGGGCTGTAAGCCGCGGGTGGGCCCGCGTACAGGTCCCGCTCAGGTTCGCTCGGTATGCTGGATCGATGGACCTCGACCCCGAAGAACTCATCGAGAACGCCCGCCAGGCCATTGAACGGCCGGAGGCGGCCCCGGCGCCGCAGTCGCGGCTGAACGTGTCGGTGGCGCTGACCGTGGCGCTGCTGGCGACGTTCATGGGGATCTGCAAGATCAAGGACGACAACATCAACCAGGCCATGCAGCAGGCGCAGGCCGACAAGATCGATCACTGGGCCTTCTACCAGGCGCGCAACGCGCGCGAGGAGGTGGCCAAGGCCACGCTGACGCAGCTCAAGCTGCAGGCGCTGGGCGCGCCGGAGTCGGCGGCCAACGGGTACCGCGAGGCGATCGCGCGCTACGAGACGCTGGCGGCGGAGCAGTCGCGCAAGAAGGACGAGCTGCGCCAGCAGGCCGAGGCCGACGGCAAGCGCTACGACGCGCTGAACTACCGGGACGACCAGTTCGATCTGTCCGACGCGCTGCTGGCGATCGCGATCGCGATGCTGGCGGTGACGGCGTTGACGCAGCTGTGGTGGCTGTACGCGGCGGCGCTGGTGCCGACGGGTTTCGGCGTGCTGATGGGCCTGGCCGGGCTGGGCGGCTGGCCGCTGCATCCGGACATGATCGTGCAGCTGTTGTCCTGAGGGTCCGCGCCGACAGCGCGCCCGGGCGGGCGCGGGCACAATCGCCGCGCGATCTCCACCACCTGCGCGCCCATGTCCGATCCCCTGCTCGAGCCCTTGCTGCGGCCCAGCCTGGACGCTGAATCCGTCCGCGTGCGTCCGCCGCTGTCCTCGACCACCCAATTCCTCACCGCCTTCCTCGGCGGACCGCTCAGCCTGCTCTTCTGCCTGGCGATCAGCATCCATCGCCTGCGCCGCTGGCGTCAGGACGCCGCCTTCCTGGCCGGCATGACCGTCGTGCTGATCACCGTCGCCCTGCTGCCCTGGACGAATCTCGGCGCTCCGGTGCGCGACGCGTGGCTCGCGTTGCTCGGGCCCCGCAGCCTGCACCTCTGGGTCACGCTGGTGGCGTCGCTGGCCTCCCTCGTGGCCATGCACCGTCATGCGCGTGAGCGCCGCGCCGCCGACCTGATGGGCGTGAAGAGCGAATCCTCCCTCGGGCTGGGCGTGGTCCTCATCCTGGCGGGCTACGGCCTGACCCACGCCTTCGACGTCTACATGGGAGCCGTCTGATGGGCCCGTTCGATCCGCAAGACCCGTCGTCCGCCCATGGCGGCGCCCAGCCGCCCGATGTGGAGACGCTGCTCGACCGCGCCTCGGTGATGATCGAGCGCTCCCGTTGGGCCGAGGCCGAGCGGCTGCTGGCCGAGGGCCTCGCGCTCGAGCCCCGGCACCCGGACCTGATGACCGAGCTCGCCCGGGTGCGCTATCTGCAGGACGCCTACACCGAGGCGCTCCATCTGCTGCGCGGCGTGCTCGCGCACGAGCCCTCGCACCTCGAGGTTCGCCATCTGCTCGCCATGACGCTGAGCGCGCTGGAGCAATTCCCGGAGGCGGAGGCGGTGATCCTGCAACTGCTGCGGGACTATCCCGGCAGCGCGACTTTCCTGGCCACCTACGCGCGGCTGATGCTGCGCACGCTGCAGGTGGACAAGGCGCGAGCCCTGGTCGCCGAGGCGCTGCGCCGTGATCCGGACAACCGCTCAGCCATCCACGCCGCGGCGCTGTCCGACATCGTGGAGGGCCCGGGCAGCGGCAACAGCGCCTTGCAGCGGCTGCTCAAGGAGCATCCCGACAGTCACACGACGCTGTCCCTGGTGATCGGCAGCATGCTGCAGCAGGGCCAGGTCCGCGAGGCCTATCGGCTGTCGAAGGACGTGCTGCGGGCCTCGCCCGGCGACCCGGACGCGTTGCAGCGCGTGAAGCTGCTGGCGCGGGAGAGCCATTGGGCGCTGATCCCCTTGTGGCCGTTGCAGCGCTGGGGATGGCCCGGCGCGGTGGGCTGCTGGGCCGGTGCCATCGCCATCGGCCGCCTGGTGGACGTCCGCGCGCCGGAATGGTCCGACACTTTCTGGCTCGCATGGCTGGCCTACGCGGCCTACAGCTGGATCGCGCCGCCGCTGGTGCGCCACTTCACGGCGCGTTGAGCCTCCCTGACCGCTGACCCTGGAACGGATTCATGCAGGACCTTGAACAAGCGCTGCTGAAAGCGCCTTTCGACCTCGAGCTGCGAGCCCGCTATGCGCGCGCGCTCATCGAGGCGGACCGAGTCGACGAGGCCGCCGTGCAGGCGGGGCTGCTCGAGCAGCAACGCCCCGGCGATGCATCGACGCTGGTGATCCAGGCGCTGTGCCGGCTCACCGACGCGCCGGCCGAGGCGCTGGACCTCTATCGGCGCGCGCGTCAGGCGCCGGGCTTCGAGACCGAACCGGCACTCGAGGATCTGGCGGCGCGCGCGCAACCGGTGCAGGCCGAGCCGAACCACGCGGAGGCGCCGCGGCTGCAACTCGTGAACGGCGGCGCCACGGCCAAGGTCGCCGCGATCCAGCAGGTGGCCGAGGAGAAGGTGCGTTTCTCCAGCATCGTCGGCATGGACGCGTTGAAGAAGACCATCCGGCTGAAGATCATCGAGCCCTTCCTCAAGCCGGGGCTGTTCCAGCGCTTCAAGATGAACAGCGGCGGCGGCATCCTGCTCTACGGCCCGCCGGGCTGCGGCAAGACCATGCTGGCCCGCGCCGTGGCCAACGAGTGCAACGCCGAGTTCATCTCGGTGGGCGTGTCGGACGTGCTGACGATGTGGCAGGGCGAGAGCGAGCGCAACCTGGCCGCGATGTTCGACCGCGCGCGCAGCCAGACGCCGTGCGTGCTGTTCTTCGATGAGCTCGACGCGCTGGCCTATGCGCGCTCCAAGTCCAGCAGCGCCGGCACGCGCATGGTGGTCAACGAGTTCCTGTCGCAGCTCGACGGGATGGGCCGCGACAACCAGGGCGTGCTGGTGCTGGCCGCGACGAACATGCCGTGGGACGTGGACGACGCGATGAAGCGTCCGGGCCGGTTCTCGCGCCAGATCTTCGTGCCGCCGCCGGATGCGGCCGCGCGCGAGGAGATGCTGCGCATCAAGCTGACGGGCGTGCCGACCGAGTCGCTCGACCTGGGCAAGCTGGCGGCGCGCACGCCGCATTGCTCGGGCGCGGACATGGACGGGCTGATCGAGCTGGCCAAGGAATCGGCCGTGCTGGACGGACTGTCGGGCACCGAGCGCGGGCTGCGCATGAGCGACTTCGAGGAGGCGCTCGGCACGCTGCAGCCGACCACGCTGGAATGGCTGCGCACGGTGCGCAACGTCGTCAAGTACGCCGGCGAGGATGCGAGTTATCGCGAGGTCGGTGCCTACCTGAAGCAGCACCGCATGTTGTGAATGCCTGGCGCGCTCCGAGCGGGTTCAGCGCAGCGCGAGGTCGGCGACCGTGCCGGCGAAGATCGCGAAGCCGACCCAGTGGTTCTCGCGGAAGGCCTTGAAGCAGCCCTCGCGGGTGCGGTCCTTGATCAGCGTGTAGTGCCAGACCACCTGCGCCGCCGCGACGGCGAGCCCGGCCAGGAACCAGTGACCCATGCCCAGGCGCAGTCCCAGCCCCGCCCACAGCGCGAGGAACACGACGTAGAAGGCCATCACGCCGATGACGTCGAAGCGGCCCAGCGTCAGCGCCGAGGTCTGGATGCCGATGCGGATGTCGTCGTCGCGGTCGACCATCGCGTACTCGGTGTCGTAGGCCAGGACCCAGAACAGGTTGGCCACGAGCAGGCCCCAGGCGGCGAGCGGCACGGACGCGGCGATCGCGGCGAGGCTCCATTCCCGGCCGCCCAGCGCGGCGGAGAAGGCCATCGGGATGCCGAATGAGAAGGCCACGCCGAGCACCGCCTGCGGCATCGAGACCCAGCGCTTGGTGAACGGGTAGAGGATGGTCACCGCGAGCGCGGCGAAGGACAGCAGGATGGTGGGCGGGTTGGTCGTCAGCACCAGCGCGAAGGCGATCAGCGACAGGACGGCGCCGAGCGTCAGCGCCTGCTTGACGGTGATGAGGCCGGCGGTGACGGGGCGCTGGGCGGTGCGCTTGACGTGCTTGTCGAAGTTGCGGTCGGCGACGTCGTTGACGGCGCAGCCGGCGCTGCGCATGAGGAAGGTGCCGAGGGTGAAGACCAGCAGCAGGTGCCAGCCCGGCCAGCCGTCGGCGGCCATCCACAGGGCGGCGAGGGTCGGCCACAGCAGCAGGTAGGTGCCCGCCGGCCGATCCCATCGGATCAGGTTCAGGTAGAGCGACAGACGCGACGGCGCGGCGGAGGAGGGGGCGGCGGGAGTCATGGCGGGGATTGTCGCGCTGCCCGGGCCCGGTCCGCTGTCACCGGACCTCGGCCGATCCGTCTGCCGCCATGCACGTGAAATCGAGCCTTATCGCCCTACGGCTCGATTTAACGAGCCTTGGCCGGCTTGCGCAGCCGCTCCCACAACGCCCCTGCCTCGCCCACCAGTCCGCGGCGGAAGGCCAGCACGCACAGGATGAAGATCAGCCCGGTCACCAGGCTCACCGACTCGCCCAGGCCCGTGAACCACTGGATCCCCGTCACGCCCGCCAGCCATTGGCCCAGATCGCCGATCTTGTTCTCCAGGGCAATGATCACCAGCGCCCCCACGATCGGGCCTACCATCGTGCCCATCCCGCCCACCAGCGTCATCAGGATCACCAGACCTGACGTCGTCCAGATCGCATCCGTCAGCGTCGCGAAGCCGAGCACCAGCGTCTTGGTCGCGCCCGCCAGCCCCGCCAGTCCCGCCGACAGCACGAAAGCCATCAGCTTGAAACGCGCTGCGTCGTAACCCAGCGAGGTCGCCCGCGCTTCGTTCTCGCGGATCGAGGTCAGCACCTGCCCGAACGGCGAATGCACCGTGCGGTAGATCAGCCAGAAACCGAAGATGAAGATCGCCAGCACCAGGTAGAACAGCGCCGTGTCGTTCTCCAGGTTGATGCCCAGCAGGCTGCCGCGCGGCACCGATTGCAGGCCGTCTTCGCCGCCGGTGAACGGCGCCTGCAGGAAGTAGAAGAACAGCATCTGCGCCAGCGCCAGCGTGATCATCGAGAAATAGATCCCCGATCGCTTGATCGCCAGCAGCCCGAACACCAGCCCCGCCAGCGCCGCCATCAGCGTGCCGAACGCGATGCCCACCAGCGGCGGGAAGCCCCACACCTTCAGCGCATGGCCCGCGGCATAGGCCGCCGCCCCGAGGAAGGCCGCGTGACCGAAGCTCAGCAGCCCGGTGAAGCCGATCAGCAGGTTGAAGGCACACGCGAACAGCGCGTAGCACATCACCTTCATCGCGAAGATCGGATAGACGCCCAGCAAGGGCAGCAGCGCGATGCCGATGAACAGGGCGACGTAGCCCAGCGATTTCTTGTTCATTTCTCTTTGCCGAACAGGCCGGCGGGACGCACCAGCAGCACCAGGGCCATGATGACGAACACCACGGTGTTGGAGGCCTCGGGATAGAAGACCTTGGTCAGGCCCTCGATCACGCCCAGCCCGAGGCCGGTCAGGATCGAGCCCAGGATGGAGCCCATGCCCCCGATCACCACCACCGCGAAGACGACGATGATCAGGTTGGAGCCCATCAGCGAATTCACCTGCAGGATCGGCGCCGCGAGCACGCCCGCGAATCCCGCCAGCGCCACGCCGCCCGCGTAGGTCAGCGTGACCAGCCGCGGCACGTTCACGCCGAAGGCCTGCACCAGCTTCGGGTTCTCGGTGCCGGCGCGCAGCGTCGCGCCCAGCGAGGTCTTCTCGATCAGCACCCACACGCCCAGGCACACCACCAGCGACGCCACCACCACCCACGCCCGGTAGTTGGGCAGGATCATGAAGCCGAGGTTGGTGGCGCCCTGCAGCGCCTCGGGCGCCGCGTAAGGCTGCCCGCCCACGCCGAAGAACGAGCGGAACACGCCCTCGATCACCAGCGTCAGCCCGAAGGTCAGCAGCAGCCCGTAGAGGTGGTCCAGCTTGTAGAGCCACTGCAGCAGCAGCCGCTCGATGACCAGCCCGAACACCCCCACGATCAGCGGCGCCAGCAGCAGCATCGCCCAGTAGTTGATGCCCAGGTACTCCAGCCCCATCCAGGCGAGGAAGGCGCCCATCATGTACAGCGCGCCGTGGGCGAAGTTGATGATGTTCAGCATGCCGAAGATCACCGCCAGCCCCAGCGACAGCATCGCGTAGAACGAGCCGTTCACCAGGCCCAGCAACAGCTGGCCCAGCAATGCCGGCAATGGAACTCCGAAGACCTCAGACATAGGAGACGCTCTTCCTGCGGCTCGTGCCGCGCATCAGACGCCGCGCGGGCCGTCCCTCGCCGGGACCGCGCCGCGCGGTGGGGTTCAGATCACTTCTTGACCAGCGGGCACTTCGAGTCGGCCAGCTTCGTGAACGCGTCGTCGCCCGGGATGCGGGTCACGACCTTGAAGTAGTCCCACGGCTCGGTGGACTCCTTGGGCGACTTCACCTGCAGCAGGAACATGTCATGCACCGCGCGGCCGTCCTCCTTGCGGATCGTGGCCTTCGTGTAGAAGTCGTTGACCGGGGTGGCCTTCATCTGCGCCACGATCTTCTCGCCGTCGTCGGTCTTGATCGCCTCGACCGCCTTCAGGTAATGCGACACCGCCGAGTAGTCCGCCGCCTGCAGCGACGAGGGCATGCGCTTCATCTTCTCGAAGAAGCGGCGCGACCAGGCGCGCGCCTCGGGGCTCTGGTTCCAGTACCAGCTGTCGGTCAGGTACATGCCCTCGGTGGTCTTGAGGCCCAGCGAATGCACGTCGTTGATGAACATCAGCAGGCCGGCCAGCTTCATCGTCTTGGTGATGCCGAACTCGTTGGCCGCCTTCACCGCGTTGATGGTGTCGCCACCCGCGTTGGCCAGACCCAGGATCTGCGCCTTGGAGCTCTGCGCCTGCAGCAGGAACGAGGAGAAGTCACTCGCGTTGAGCGGGTGCTTCACCGCGCCCAGCACCTGGCCGCCGGACTTGGTCACCACCGCCGAGGTGTCGGACTGCAGCGAGGTGCCGAAGGCGTAGTCCGCCGTCAGGAAGAACCAGGTCTTTCCGCCCGCCTTGGTCACCGCCGCGCCCGTGCCGTTGGCCAGCGCCACCGTGTCGTAGGCGTAATGGATCGTGTAGGGCGTGCATTCCTCGTTGGTCAGGCGCGAGGTGCCCGCGCCGATCGAGATGAAGGGCTTCTTCTTCTCCGCCGCGACCTTGGCCATCGCCAGGCTGGTGCCGGAGTTGGTGCCGCCGATCAGCAGGTCCAGGCCTTGGGTGTCAAACCACTCGCGCGCCTTGGACGCGGCCACGTCGGCCTTGTTCTGGTGGTCGGCGAACACGAGTTCGATCTTCTTGCCCGCGGCCATGCCCTTGGCATCGGCGATGGCCAGGCGGATCGCCTCGACGCCGCCGGCGCCGTCGATGTCCGCGTAGACGCTGGACATGTCCGTGATGATGCCGATCTTGACGACGTCGCCGGAGATCTGCGCCTGGGCGCCGAAGCTGCCGCAGGCCAGCACCGAGGCCAGGGCAAGGGTCTTGAGGGAGGTCTTCATCGCTTGTCTCCTTTTCTAACGGCCTCGTCGGGCCAGGCGGGTTTCAGACTCGAAGCTGGGAAATCCGGGCATCGATGGGCGCGCGGTCGTGCCGTCCACGCTCAGACGCTGAGCAGCTCGTCGAGCAGCGCGCGCTTGCTCTCGAGCTGCGCGGCGGCGAAGGACTCGACCACCTGGCCGTGTTCCATCACGACGAAGTGGTCCGCCAGCGGCGCGGCGAAGCGGAAGTTCTGCTCCACCATCACGATGGTGAAGCCCTGCGCCTTCAGCGCGGTGATCATGCGGGCCAGCGCCTGGACGATGACCGGGGCCAGGCCCTCGGAGATCTCGTCCAGCAGCAGGATGTCGGCGCCGGTGCGCAGGATGCGGGCCACGGCCAGCATCTGCTGCTCGCCGCCGGACAGCCGCGTGCCCTGGCTGTGACGGCGCTCGGCGAGGTTGGGGAACATCGCGTAGATCTCGTCCTCGGACATGACCTTGCCGCGCCCGCCCTTGAGCGCCGGCGGCAGCCGCAGGTTCTCCTCGGTGCTGAGCGAGGCGAAGATGCCGCGCTCCTCCGGGCAGTAACCCAGGCCCAGCCGCGCGATGCGGTGCGTGGGCAGGTGCACGGTCTCCTGGCCGTGGACCTTGATCGAGCCGCTGCGGCGGTCGGTCAGGCCCATGATCGCGCGCAGCGTGGTCGTGCGGCCGGCGCCGTTGCGGCCCAGCAGCGTCAACACCTGGCCCTGCGGCACGGCCAGGTCGATGCCGTGCAGGATGTGGCTCTCGCCATACCAGGTCTGCAGGTTCTTGATCTCGAGCGCGTAGGTCATCTCAATGCGCTCCCTGCAGCACCGCGGCCTCGGAGCCCATGTAGGCCTCGAGCACCTTCGGGTGGCGCGATACCGCGGCGTAATCGCCCTCGGCGAGCACCGCGCCGCGCGCCAGCACGGTGATGCGGTCGGCGATGCTGCTGATGACCTTCATGTTGTGTTCCACCATGAGCACGGTGCGGCCCTCGGCGACGCGCTTGATCAGCGCGGTGACGCGGTCCACGTCCTCATGGCCCATGCCCTGCGTGGGCTCGTCCAGCAGCATCAGCTCGGGCTCCATCGCCATCGTCGTGGCGATTTCCAGCGCGCGCTTGCGGCCGTAGGGCAGGTCGGCGGCGCGCAGCGCGGCCATGTCGCGCAGGTCCACGAGCTCCAGCAGCTCCAGCGCGCGGCCGTCCAGCCTGGACAGGCCACCCAGGCCCTTCCAGAAGTGATAGCTGGTGCCGGTGAAGCGCTGCAGGCCGATGCGCACGTTCTCCAGCACGGTCAGGTGCGGGAATACCGCGCTGATCTGGAAGGAGCGGATCACGCCGCGCCGCGCGATCTGCGCGGGCTTCTCGCCGGTGATGTCGGTCCCGTTGAAGAGGATCTGACCGCGCGTGGGGGTCAGGAACTTCGTCAGCAGGTTGAAGCAGGTTGTCTTGCCGGCGCCATTGGGGCCGATCAACGCGTGGATGTGGCCACGCTGCACTTGCAGGTCGACAGAGTCCACGGCGGTGAAGCCCTTGAACTCCTTGGTCAGTTTGCGTGTCTCCAGGATGAGGTTGCTCATCGGCGCAAGGGTGGGCGCCGGTGTCCGGAGCCTCGGTAGTGGAGCCAGGAATTTAGGGCTCCGGCTGGTGCCCGCGACAGCGTAAAACCCTTTACGCAGCATTGCGCAAGGGCTAACCCTCGGAGTTGAGCGAATGCAAATGACCCCCTTGAATCTCCTGTGGGAGAACAGTGCTTCTTCCGATCGGGGAGGGTGTCCTGCGAACACCGTGGCTATGCTGCGCGCCACTCGACACCACCATGACATTCCCAGGAGGTTCTCCATGATCCGTTCCGCCAAGTTCGCCGTCCTCGGTCTCGCGCTCGCGCTGTCCGCCGCGGGCGTGTCGGCCGCCGCGCCGCAGGTGAAGACGCAGGCGCCGGGCTACTACCGGCTGATGCTGGGCGACTTCGAGATCACCGCGCTCAGCGACGGCACCGTCGACCTGCCGGTGGACCAGCTGATGGACAAGGCCAAGCCGGGCACCGTGAAGGCGGCGCTGGCCAAGAACTATCTGAAGCCGCCGGTGGAGACCTCGATCAACGGCTACCTGATCAACACCGGCACCAAGCTGGTGCTGATCGACACGGGCGCCAACGGCGCGTTCGGTCCGACCACGGGCAAGCTGCTGGCCAACCTGAAGGCGGCGGGTTATCAGCCGGAGCAGGTCGACGAGGTGTACATCACCCACCTGCATCCGGACCATGTGGCCGGGATCACGAAGGACGGCCAGGCGGTGTTCCCGAACGCGGTGGTCCGGATGGATCAGCATGACGCCGATTACTGGCTCAACGCGGACAACGCGGCGAAGGCCGCGGCGGGTCACAAGGACTTCTTCGCCGCGGCGATCGCGGCGCTCAAGCCTTACAAGGACGCGGGCCGCCTGAAGCCGTTCAGCGGCGAGACCGAGCTGGTGCCGGGCATCCGCACGCACGCGGCCTACGGCCACACGCCGGGCCACACGGTCTACATGGTCGAGAGCCAGGGCCAGAAGCTGGCGGTCTGGGGCGACCTGATGCACGTCGCGGCGGTGCAGTTCCCTGACCCGACGGTGACGATCAACTTCGACACGGATTCGAAGGAGGCGATGCCGCAGCGTCGCAAGGCCTACGCGGATGCAGCCAAGCAGGGCTACTGGGTCGCGGTGGCGCACGTGTCCTTCCCCGGCATCGGCCACGTGGCCGCCGACGGCAAGGGCTACCGCTGGGTGCCGGCGAACTACAGCATCAAGCCCTGATCGGTGGGTCGACGGGAACGGCCTGATCGGCCTGATCGGCCCCGGTCTGCGTCGCCACCTCGGCGGCCAGGCCGGCCACCAGCGCCTCGAACACGACCCGGCACCGCGGACTGTCGCGCAGATCCTCGTGCATCGTGATCCAGGTCTCCAGCGGGATGCTGAAGGCCTGGGCGAGCACCCGGCGGATCGCCGGGTCACGCCGCGCCAGGCCCACCTGGCACGCCCCCACGCCCGCACCCGCGCGGATCAGCGCGAGCTGCGCCAGATCGCTGTCGGCACGCATCGCGAGGCGCTCCCGCTCCAGCTGCGGATAACGCAGGGCCAGCGCCCGCACGTAGGGCGGCTGATCGTCGTATCCGATCAACGCATGCCCCTCGTCGACCAGGGCCTGCATCGATGACGGCTCCCCGCGAGCGTCCAGGTAACGCGCATGCGCGTGCAGCCCGATCTCGATCACGCCGACCCGGCGCGCGATGAGCTGCTCCTGCTTGGGCGGCGTCATCCGGATGGCCAGATCGGCCTCGCGCCGCAACAGGTCCTGGACCTTGTTGGTCAGGACGAGCTCGACGACCAGTTGCGGATGTCGCTCGCGCAGCTCCGCCACGATGGGCGGCAGGATCTCCACGCCGACCACCTCGCTGGCGCTGACCCGCACCACGCCGCGCACGCCGTCGCCGTGACTGCGCGCGGTGCGCTCCAGCGCCGCGGCCGTGCTGTCCATGACCTCGGCATAGGGCCGCAGCGCCAGGGCCGCGTCCGTCGGCAGCAGCCCCGCAGGCGTGCGCACGAACAGCGCCTGCCCGATCTGCGCCTCCAGCGCCGACACGTGCCGCCCCACCGTCGGCTGCGTCAGGTCCAGCGCCCGTGCCGCGCCCGACAGGGAGCCCTCGCGCAACACCCCCAGGAAGGAGCGGTACCACTCCCATGCGATCGTCGAAGTCATACAGAAATGTATAGCCGGTGGTCGATGCTGGGTAATTTTCAGGAAAGCCGCCCTTTTCCAGAATCCATCTCATGCCCCCCGCCACGGCGGGGAACTCCCCCGAACCTCAGCGGTTCGGCCCCCGGAACCGATGCGGTTCCCCCTCAGGAGCGGACGATGGATGCGATGACCTCGATGGATGCGATCGGCCAACTGGCCGCGATGACGGCCGTGACGCGGCGCACGGCGCTGGTGCTGGGTGCCAGCGGTGGCATCGGCGGCGCGGTGGCCCGTGCGCTGCGCGACGCCGGCTGGATGGTGCGCGCGCTCAAGCGCGGCCTGGCCGCCGAAGCCGAGCACCGCGACGGGCTGCACTGGCTGCGGGGCGACGCGCTCGACGCCTTGGACGTGCAGCGCGCCGCGCAGGGCTGCAGCGTGATCGTCCACGCGGTGAACCCGCCGGGCTACCGCGGCTGGGCGGAGCAGGTGCTGCCCATGCTCGACAACACGCTGGCCGCGGCCGCCGCGCGGGGCGCGACCGTCGTGCTGCCCGGCACGGTCTACAACTTCGGACCTGACGCCTTCCCCCGGCCGGGCGAGGACGCCCCCCAGCGCCCGCTAACCCGAAAGGGGGCCATCCGGGTGGAGATGGAACGCCGCCTGCGCGAGGGCGCCGAGCAGGGCCGATTCCAGGCCATCGTGCTGCGCGCCGGCGACTTCTTCGGACCGGGCGCGGCCAACAACTGGTTCTCGCAGGGACTGGTGACGCCGGGCCGGCCGGTGACGCGCATCCAGCAGCCGGGCACGGACGGTGTCGGCCACCAGTGGGCCTACCTGCCCGACGTGGCCGCGGCGATGACCGCGTTGATCGAGCGCCGCGAGCGCCTGCCCCAGTTCGCCCGCTTCCATTTCGAGGGCCATTGGGACGAGGACGGCCGCCAGATGGCCGAGGCCATTCAGCGCGTGGTCCCGCGCCGGACCGGTGCGGTGCCGCGCCTGACGCGTTTTCCCTGGTGGGCGGTGCGGCTGGCCCAGCCCGTGGTGCCGCTGTTCCGCGAGCTGGCCGAGATGCGCTACCTCTGGCGCGAGCCGCTGCGCATGGACCAGGCACGGCTGGCCGCCGAGCTGGCCCGTGAGGGCGGCGTGCCGCACACGCCGCTGGATCTCGCGGTGGAGCGCACGCTGGAATCGCTGGGCTGCCTGCCCGCGGTGGCTGCGGTGGACGGCCCCTCGGCCGGGCGCGTCAATCGAAGTAGTGTTGCCGCAGCCGCTCGTACCGGCCATCCCGCCTGATGCGGTCCAGCGCCGTCTGCAGCCGCCGGACGACCGCCGGGTCGCTGTCCAGCGGCAAGCCGTACCAGTAGGACTTGTCCACATCCATGGACAGCACCGGCGTGAGCGTCGCGTAGGGCAGCTTGAGCGCGCGCAGGTGCCAGGCCGCGGCCCAGTCCAGCAGCACGATCAGGTCCATGCGGCCCGCCAGCAGCTTGCGCAGGTTGGTGGCGTCGTCCAGGCCGAGTTCGAGCTCCTCCGCGCGCACGCCTTCCGCCTGCAGGTGCCGGGCCGCTGCCGAATCCCGCGACACGCCCAGGCGCCAACCACCCAGCTGCTTGAGGCTGGTCGGCTGAACGTCGGTGCGGTGGCTCAGCCGATACACCAGGATGCGGCGCGGGCTGATCGGACCGACCCAGCGGTACTGGGTCTCGCGCTCGGCCGTGCGGGTCAGCGAGAACAGCACGCTGTCCGGGCGCCGCGCCGACTCCTGCACCGACCGCTGCCAGGGCAGCACCTCGATGCGCACTCGCAGGCCAGCCTCGGCGGACATCAACTGCAGCAGCTCGCTGCTGAAGCCACGCGCCTTGCCGTCCTCGGCGTAGTTCAGCGGGGGAAGGTTCTCGGTGTAGGCGACCAGCTCGGTGGGATTCGCCATCACCGACGGCCACGCGCCCGCCAGCAGGCTGGCGCCCAGCAGGCGGCAGCACTGACGGCGCTCCGGCTGGGGCTCGATCTCGGTGGGCATCGCCGCAGTGTAGGAAGCCGCGATGACAGCCCGACAACGATGTCGGACGCGAAACGCCAACAAGGTCACGGCTTCGTGTCCGGGGAAGCCCTTCCCACCGAAGAGGGGGCGAGGGGTCAGGCCTGACCCCCGGGCGAAGGGGGCCGCTATCCTGCGCTCCGCCGTGCGCGCGCCATGCCGCGCCACGCGCTTCGCATCACAGGGAGAACACCACATGAAGAAATTGTTGGCCGCCGGCATGGCGACCGCTCTGGTCAGTCTGACCGCTCTGTCTGGCTCCGCCGTGGCCGCACCCGCGGCCGATGAACGGCTCGTCTACGCCTCGATCGGCGTGGGCGGCGTCGACGGCAGCCAGGAGACCTACCGCCGTGACGGCTCGCAGCTGTCCATCGGTTATTCGCTGGGCTATCGCTTCACGTCCAACTACGGCGCCGAGGTCTACGCCCGCAGCCTGTCCTTCAAGCCACTGGGCGCCAACGGCAGCTACGCCTATCCTGACCATCACGTCGGCATCGCCGCCGTCGGCCGCTATCCGGTGGCACAGATGCTCAGCCTGACCGGACGCCTGGGCGTGGGCCGCACCAAGATGTCCCGGGACGACGGCAGCAATCCGGCCGACAAGACCAGCGTCACTGCCGGCGTCGGCGCGGCGATCGAGTTCGGCCCGCACCTGGCGCTGACCGCGGGCTACGAGCGTTACTCGGGCATCAACAGCGGGCTGTGGCTGGTCAGCTGGCAGCTGGCCTTCTGACGCCTCCGAGACGGCGCCTGAGGCCAGGCGCCCGCGGGCTCACGCGTCCATCTGCTTCTGGAAGACCAGGCCAGCGTGCTCGCGCAGCGCGTGGAACTTGATCTTGGGCCAGTTCTCCTGCATCGCGCGGAGCTCGCCCGCATATTCCAGCAGCACGGTGGGCGCGTTCACCGCGTCCCACGCGACGCGGTGCGCGTTGTGGTCGATGAACCGACGCAGTTCCTTCTCGCCGCCATCGGCCTCGTCGCAGGTCACCCAGCGCGCGACGTTGTAGCGCGCGGGCATGACCCGGGCCTTCACCTTGTACTCGTGCTCCAGGCGGTGCGCGACGACCTCGAACTGCAGCTGACCCACCGCGCCCAGCAGCAGCACGCTGCCGGCCTCGGGACGGAACACCTGGATCGCGCCTTCCTCGCCCAGTTGGCGAAGCCCCTCGCGCAATTGCTTGGTCTTGAGCGGATCCGCCACTTCCACCGAGCGGAACATCTCCGGCGCAAAGAAGGGCAGGCCCGTGTACTGCAGCGCCTCACCCTCGGTGATCGTGTCGCCGAGCTGCAGCACGCCGTGGTTGGGAATGCCGATGATGTCGCCGGCGAAGGCCTCGTCCAGCAGCTCGCGGCGCTGCGACAGGAAACTCACCACCGTGTTGGGCCGCAACTCCTTGCCCGAGCGCACCACCTTCAACCGCATGCCGCGCTCGAAGTGGCCCGAAGCCACGCGCAGGAACGCGATCCGGTCACGGTGCGCAGGGTCCATGTTGGCCTGGATCTTGAAGACCACACCGGTGAACTTCGGCTCCTCGGGCTGCACCACGCGCTGCATGGCCGCACGCTCGGCCGGCGCCGGCGCCAGCTCCACCAGCGCGTCCAGCACCTCCTGCACACCGAAGTTGTTCACCGCGGAGCCGAAGAACATCGGCGTCTGCTTGCCCGTCAGGAACTCGTCGAGACTGAACGTCGGCGCCGCCTCGTTCACCAGCTCGATCTCGCCCTGCGCGTTCTCGTACTGCATGCCGAATCGATCGACATACGCCGGGTTGTCCAACCCCTCCAGCACCTCCTCGGTGCCCGCCACGCGATCCTCGCCCGGCGAGAACACCCGCATGCGCTGCTGGCGCAAGTCCATCACCCCATGGAAATGCTTGCCCATGCCCACCGGCCAGGTGAACGGCACCACCGTCATGCCCAGCTCACGCTCGATCTCGTCCATCAGCGCCAGGGGCTCCTGCACCTCACGGTCCATCTTGTTGACGAACGTGAGAATCGGCGTGTTCCGCGCCCGGCAAACCTGCAGCAACCGCCGCGTCTGTGGCTCCACGCCATTGGCCGCGTCAATCACCATCAGCGCCGCATCCACCGCAGTCAGCACCCGATACGTATCCTCGGAAAAATCCTGGTGGCCCGGGGTGTCCAGCAGATTGATCACGCAGTCGCGATACTCCATCTGCATCACCGACGACGCCACCGAGATGCCCCGCTGCTTCTCAATCTCCATCCAGTCCGACGTCGCATGCCGCGACGCCTTGCGCGCCTTCACCGAACCCGCAATCTGGATCGCGCCCGAAAACAGCAGCAACTTCTCCGTCAGCGTGGTCTTGCCCGCATCAGGGTGAGAAATGATCGCGAACGTGCGGCGACGGCGCACTTCAGACTGAATACGGCTGGGCTGATCGGTGGACATGACGGCTCTCGGACGGCGAACCGGCGATTATCGCAGCCGCCCCGTCTTGTGCACGCTCCGTCACCCGCAGGGGGCCCGGGAGCCCCGCCCGATGCTCGCAGGTCGCTTCTCCCGGGCCCCCTGCGGGTGACTCCGAGCTCGCTGTCTGCAACGAAAAAACCAGCAGCCCTCTCATAGCGCCGCTTCACTGCGCTCACGCCGGCGTCATGAACGGACGCAGGCGCTCCAGCAACCGGTCGACGTACTCGGCCTTCTCACCCACCGGCGCCGCATAGGTCAACGCCTCCCGCGTCGCCTCCTCGCCAGCCTTGCTCCACATCAGCCAAGCTGACAGATATTGAGACGCCAGGCATCCCCCCGACGTCGCCACCGGACCCCTCGCATGGAACGGCTCGTCGAGGACTCGCACCCCCGCTTCCACCAGCCACGGGCGCGTCGACGAATCCGTGCACGCCGGGGCATCGCCCAGCAGGCCCAGCCTCGCCACCAGCAGCGCACCCGAGCACTGCGACGCAATCAGCTGACGCGTCGGATCGATCTGTAAACGGTCCAGCAGCGCCGAGTTCTCCGCGATCGCCCGCGTGTAGACGCCCGATCCGAACCACACGGCGTCGGCCTCGTTGGCCCATTCCAGGGGGTGCTTGAGCTGCACCGTGACGCCGTTCATCGAGGTGACCGTGGGCCCGGGCCCGCAGAGCTCGGCGGACCAGCCCAGCGGCTTGAGCCGGTTCAGCAGTCCCAGCGGGAGGAAGCTGTCGATCTCGTTGAAGCCGTCGAAGGAAAGAATGGCAATGCGCATGGACGGTCCCGCAAGGCGATGCGGCCCACTGTAGCGCCGCCGCCCGCCGGGCCCAAGCCGGTGGGGTTATTGCACCGGACCGCCCGGCCCACCCATCGTGCCCAGCGTCCCGAGTTGCGTGCCGATGCGCGCCAGCAGGTGGTGCCTGACCCGCTCGACGATCGCCGCCGCATCCGTCGGCCCGAGTTCCTCGGCCAACTGCGTCTGCACCTCGTAATGAAGGTAGAGCATGCCGCGCAGCTTCTCGAAGCCGCTCTCGTGACCGTCGGTGCACACGCGCAGGTCGTTGTCGAGCACGCGCTCGATCACCCCGGGATCCAGCAACCGGATGTGGCACATGATCGCCAGCTGCGCGATCTCCAGGTCCACGTCCTCGACCCGCTTCTCCCATTCCTCGGCGCTGTGGCGCTGCTTGGGTGTCCTCATGGCGATTCACTCCTCCCCGGCCAGCAGCCGGAACGTGTGGCGGGCCATCATGAGCTCCTCGTCGTTGGGGATGACCCAGGCCTCCGACCGACTGTCGACCGTGCTGATCCGGCGTTCGGGTGGACCCTCCCGATTGGCGCCGTCCTGCACCGACAGGCCCAACCACAGGCAGCGCGACAGCACGCGGCGCCGGATCTCGGCTGCATGCTCACCGATGCCGGCCGTGAATACCAGTCCGTCCAGGCCGCCCATCTCCGCGGCCAGCGCGCCGATCTCGCGCGCGACGCGGTGCACGAAGACATCGATGGCGAAACGCGCCCGCGGCGCGTCGCTGGCCAGCAACTGGCGCATGTCGCTGGACACGCCCGACAGCCCCAGCAGCCCCGACTGTTTGTAGATCAGCGTCTCCAGCGCCCGAGCGTCGAGCTTGCGTTCGTCCATCAGGTAGAGCATCACGCCGGGATCGACCGCGCCGCAGCGCGTGCCCATCGGCAGGCCGTCCACCGCGGTGAAACCCATGCTGCTGGCGATGCTGCGGCCGCGGTGCAGCGCGCAGGCGCTCGCGCCGTTGCCCAGGTGCAGCACGACGGTGCGCCCGTCCGCCAGTCGCGGCGACAACGCCGGCAGCCGAGAGGCGATGTATTCGTAGCTGAGCCCGTGGAAGCCGTAGCGGCGCACGCCGGACTCGAAGAGCTCATAGGGCAGCGCGAACGCATCGGCCACGTCGGACTGGCCGCGATGGAAGGCGGTGTCGAAGCAGGCCACCTGCGGCACGCCGGGCAGGATGTCGATGCCGCGGCGGATCGGCGCCAGGTTGTGGGGCTGGTGCAGCGGCGCGAGCGGCACGAGCGTCTCCAGCGCCTTCAGCACCGCGGGCGTGACCACCACCGGGCGATCGAAACCCGTGCCGCCGTGCACGACGCGATGTCCGATGCCCAGCATCGCGATGTCCGGGAACTCATGGGTGACGAACTCGATCAGGTGGTCGAGCGCGGCATCGTGGTCCAGCCCGCCATCGACCGGCCAGTCACGCGCGCCGGCGCGGCTGCCGTCGGCATGCGTGGCCTCGAAATGCGTGGCGCTGGTCCCCAGGCCCTCGACCTGCGCGCGCAACTCCAGCCGCAGCGGACCAAGCACGCGGTCGTCATGCAGCGAGAACATCGACAGCTTGATGCTGGACGAGCCCGCGTTGACCACCGCGATGAATTCGCCCTCGAGTCGTGGATCCATCGCTCTCACCCCATGATGTGATAACCGCCGTCGACATAGAGCGTCGTGCCGGTGATCAGTCGCGCGTGATCGGCCGCGAGCATCGCGGTCGCGTAACCGACGTCATCGATCGTCGCCAGCGCATGCGCCGGCGCGCGCGCGGCCGCATCGGCCAGCAGCTGATCGAACTCGTCCAGGCCGGAAGCCGCGCGCGTGGCGATCGGCCCCGGCGAGATCGCATGCACGCGGATGCCCGAGGGTCCGAGTTCATGCGCCAGATAGCGCACCGAGGCCTCCAGCGCCGCCTTCACCGGCCCCATCAGGTTGTAGTGCTCGACGACCTTGCTGGCCCCCTGGAAGCTCATCGTGAAGAGCGAGCCGCCGCTGGCGCGCATCAGCGGCTCGGCGAGCCGCGCCATGCGGATGAAACTGTGGCACGAGATGTCCATCGCCATCGAGAAACCGGCGGCGCTGCTGTCGACCAGCCGGCCGTGCAGGTCCTCCTTCGGCGCGAACGCGATCGAGTGCAGGGCCGCGTGCAGCACGCCCCAGCGCTCGGAGATCGCGGCGAAGACGGCGTCCAGCGCCTCCGGCTGGCGCAGGTCGAGTGGGAGCAGCAACTCGGCGTCGAGCTCCTCCGCGAGCGGACGCACATGAGGCAAGGCCTTGTCGTTGAGGTAGGTCAGCGCGAGGTCCGCGCCCATCGCCCGGAACGCGCGGGCGCAGCCGTAGGCGATGGACTGGTCATTGGCGATGCCGGTGATCAGCACCTTCCGGCCGGCGAGCAGGCGGCCGAACTGCACGGCGGCGGACGCGTTCATGCGACCGCCTTGCGGCGCCGGGGCGTCGCGATCGAGACCGTCGCCGCCGCCGGGGCCGACAGCGCGAGCGCCATGTCGGCCACGCGGACCGGGTCCACGTGGAGCAGCTCGTGGACATAACGCGCCGCCGGCGAGTTCGGATCGGCCAGCTCGGACTCGGCCATCAGCACCGCGCTGGCCAGCGCCAGCGCCTGCTCGCGGTCCTCCAGCGTGGGCAGCAGCTCGGGCAGTGCGGCCATGGCCTCGTCCGGCGCGAAGGTCACGATGAGCGCCTGCCGGTGCAGCAGCGTGGCCCAGTCCTCGGCGGGCGCGGCGGCCACCGCGTCCTCGGCCTCCGAGGCCATGCGCCGATGGGCATCGGCCAGCAGCTGTCCGAGGATCAGCCCGCGGCGCTGCAGCACGCCGCGGTGCGCCAGCCCGGCGAGCAGGATCCGGCAGACCGCGTCGGCGAATCCGCCCTGGTCCACCTGCTCGAGCGCGACACGGCGTCCCTCGCGTTCATCGGCCAGCGCATGGGCCTGGCCCGAGGCGCGGTCGTCCTCGCGCGGCGGCAGCCACGCGCCCAGACCGGCCGGTCCGTAGATCGCCTCGACCCAGTGGACGAGCGTCATGTCGCGCTGCTGGCCGACGCGGTCCAGTGACTCGCTGATCACCCGCGAGCCCAGCTGTTCCCACTTCAGCCACGGGTTGTCCGGCTCCGCCAGCTGACGGCGTGCGCGGGCGCCATCGGCGGCGTGCTTGATCCAGGGCGCCAGCGGATGCAGGTCGGACAGCGCCAGGTGCTGCTGGCGCAGCGGATGCGACCAGCGCAGCCACTCGCCCAGCGCCTTGTTGCCGATCGCGCGCACGCCCGGCTGCAGCCATTGTCGATATCGCCGCATGTTGGCCTCCGACACCTGCGCGATCGTGCTGAAGAGCGCCTCGTCGCGGCGGCATTCGGGGTTGAGCGCGCGCAGGTCGTCGACGGTACGGGTCTCGAAGCTGACCGAGTAGTCACCCGATTCCAGCGCCGCCAGCGGCGCGTCGGGATCGCGCGCGTCGATCTTCATCTCGTAGAGGCCGGGCGGCAGCGCGACGATCTGCTCGAGCGTGTCGAAGATCTGCTCGTGCTCGCGTCGGGCCACGGCGCCGCCGACGAAGATGCCCAGATGCCCGATGCGCGGATGCAGCATGTAGACGATGGTGCGGCCGGCTTTCACCAGGGCCTTCTCGCTGCCCCAGACGTCGATGATCCAGTCCAGCGCCTGTTGCGGCGGGGTGATGTTGTCGCCCCACGACGCGAAGATCACCATCGGCGCCGAGATCTGGCGCAGGTCCAGCCGGTAGCCTTCCATCTCGATCTCGCCGCGCGCGAGGCGGTTGCCGATGAACAGGTTCTCGACGATGGCCTCGATCTCCTCACCCGTCATGCGGAAGTAACCGCCCCACCAGCGTTCGAAGTCCAGGAAGCGCTCGCGTTCGCTGTCGACGTTGGCATAGAGGTGGTAGTACTTGTCCCACCAGGTGTTGGCGAGGTTGAGGTTCTCGAAGTTGGAGACCAGGTGCGCGCCGTCGAAGCGGTCGCCGCTGAGGTCGGCCGAGAACGCCGACAACCACGCGCCGCCCAGGGCGCCGCCCGCGTAGCGCATCGGGTTCTGCTCGGGCGAGCCGGCCCAGTACGACAAGGGCGCGCCATTGAGCACGATCGGGCCCATCAGGTCGTTGCGCACCGCGGCCAGCGCCGCGACGGCCCAGCCGGCCTGGCAGTTGCCGATGACCGCGGGCAGGCCGGGCGCCTTCGGGTGGCGGCGCGCGACTTCCTCGATGAACTGGGCCTCGGCCCGGGCGACGTCCAGCAAGGTCTGACCCTCGACCGGTTCGGGTTCGAAAGTGATGAAGTAGACCGGGTGCCCGGCACGCAGCGCCACGCCGATCTCGGAGTCCGGCTTGAAGCCGCCGATCCCCGGCCCGTGGCCGGCACGCGGATCGATGACCACGATGGGACGGCGCTTCGGGTCGACGACCGCGCCGTCCGGCGGCAGGATGCGCAACAGCGCGTAGTTGCAGGGCTGCGCGAGATCGCGGCCGTGCATGAGGAGCTCGTGCTCGAACTTGAGCAGCGCCGGCTTGCCGGCATGCAGGTGGTCGAGAAAGACATTGCCGCGCTCGCGCAGCGTGTCCAGCGTCAGCACGCCGCGCTGCCACGCGTCGGTCGCATAGGTCTGCCAGTCGTGGATCCAGTCGGACGTTCCGGGCATGCGCGCTCCCTGCGAGGACCGCGTGAGGAGAATCGCGCGGCTTGATTTGTTGCAGCGCAGCATGCATCATCGACCGCGACTCGTCGTGAAAGCCCGAGGAAAGAAGAGGGTCAAGCACGGCGAGCGGGTGAGGACGTCGGACAAAGATCTGCGACCGCGCGGTGCCAGGGACACTGCGGGGTCTTGCCGCACAGGGAGTTCTCCGTGATCACGTCATTGCGTTCCGCCGGCGCGCCGGCCGCCAATTCACCGGCGTCCGCGCCGGTTTCCGTGCCGGCGACCGGCCCGCATCCCCCCAGCGCCCATCCGCATTACGACCGCCTGATCGAGGCCGTGCGCCACCTGCCGCCGCTGCGCATGGCGGTGGTGCATCCCTGCAGCGATGTGTCCCTGCTCGCGGCGACGGAAGCGGCGTCGCTGGGGCTGATCGAGCCGGTGCTGATCGGTCCGGCGGGAAAGGTGTCGGAGGCCGCCGCGGCGGCGGGCGTCGACTTGGCGCGATTCACGCTGTTCGATGTCCCGCACAGCCACGCGGCGGCCGAGATGGCCGTGGCGATGGCGCTCAAGGGCAGCGTGGACGCGGTGATGAAGGGCAGCCTGCACACCGATGAGCTGATGGGCGCGGTGGTGCGGCGCGAAGGCGGGCTGCGGACCGCGCGGCGGATCAGCCACTGCTTCGTGATGGACGTGCCGGGCCATCCGCAGCCGCTGATCATCTCGGACGCGGCGATCAACATCGTGCCGACGCTGGAGGACAAGGTCGACATCGTGCAGAACGCGATCGACCTGGCCCACGCGCTGCGGCTGCCCGAGGTGCGGGTGGCGCTGTTGTCGTCGATGGAGACGGTGAATCCGAAGGTGCCCTCGACGATGGACGCGGCGGCGCTGTGCAAGATGGCCGATCGCGGCCAGATCACCGGGGCGGTGCTGGACGGGCCGCTGGCGATGGACAACGCGATCGATCCGGAGGCGGCGCGGATCAAGGGGATCGTGTCGCCGGTGGCGGGCAGGGCCAACGTGCTGATCGTCCCGGACCTGGACGCCGGCAACATGCTGGCCAAGAGCCTGAGCTTCCTGGCCCAGGCCTACGCGGCGGGCGTGGTGCTGGGCGCCAAGGTGCCCATCGTGCTGACCAGCCGCGCCGATTCACGCACTGCGCGCCTGGCCTCGTGCGCGCTCGCATCGATGCTCGCGGAAGCGCGGCGGGCGGGGCGGATCAAGGCGGTGGGCTAGAAACGGCGACGGGGACCTCCCGGCCCCCGTCCTCCTCGCATCGAGGGCACGCCGAGGCGCGCCCCGGCGATCACTCTTCCAGCAGCGAGCGCAGCATCCACGCGGTCTGCTCGTGCACCGTCAGGCGTTGCGTGAGCAGGTCGGCGGTGGGTTCGTCGCTGGCCTGGTCGACCAGGTCGAACAGCGCGCGCGCGGTGCGGGCCACGCCTTCATGGCCGTCCACCAGGATGCGCACCATGTCCAGCGCCTTGGGCGGCGTGGCCGGTGCGTCCGGCAGCGAGCTCAGTTGCGCGAATTGCGCGTAGGAGCCCGGCGCCTTGTGGCCCAGCGAGCGGATGCGTTCCGCGACCGGGTCCACCGCGTTCCACAACTCGGTGTACTGGGCCATGAACATCGCGTGCAGCGAGTTGAACATCGGCCCCGTCACGTTCCAGTGGAAGTTGTGCGTCGTCAGGTACAGCGTGTAGGTGTCGGCCAGCAGCTTGGACAGACCTTGCGCGATCGCGGCGCGGTCCTTGTCGCTGATGCCGATCTGGATGCCCGGCGCGCCCTTGGGGGACGGCTTGATGGACGCCTT
The DNA here is from genome assembly GCA_039594005.1 of Roseateles sp. GTDB lineage: Bacteria > Pseudomonadota > Gammaproteobacteria > Burkholderiales > Burkholderiaceae_C > Roseateles. The sequence continues at coordinate 345,099 of JBCNOF010000015.1, read as the reverse complement.
GTCGGGGGACTTCACGGGAGAGGGGCTCTTCTTGGCCATCGAGGGACTCCTTCAGGATGGGAAGACAAAAGACGCCGAGCAGCCTAACCGATCCAGGCCGCGCCGGCGTGACGGACTTCAGGCGACGCTGTGTTGCATCCAGTCGACCAGTGCCTGCGCGTTCAGCGCCACACCGGCCGCGGTCAGCAGCCAGCCCAGCGTGCGTTGTGCGGTTCGTGGGGTCATGCCTTGCTCCTTGGCAACGAGACGCGGGCGGTCGCCGACGTCCTCAGACGGTGAACTCGATGTCGAGCGCGCTGAGCGCGGCCCGCACCACCTGGCCGTAGGCCGGATCGGCCTTGTCGAAATGGCCCAGCTGTCGATCGACGATGAACGCTGGCACGCCGCGCATCGATTCGGCGATGTTGCGGCCCAGCCGCTGCTGCTGCGCCTCGCCCAGCAGACGGAACAGCGCGCCCGGCTGCGCGTAGTCGTCGTTGCCCTCGCGGTGGTCGAAGCGCGCGGCATCGCCCTGCAGGCGCAGCGGCGGCTCGGCCACCGACGGATCCTGCGTCGCGCCGCCGAAGCTGTTGGGCTCGTAGTACGCGTCGGCATTGCCGGTCGGCGTGCGGAAGAACTTCATCGCACCGTCCTTGTGATAGTGATGGACGGGGCACTTGGGCGCGTTCACCGGCAGCGCCTCGTAATGCGTGCCCAGGCGATAGCGGTGCGCGTCGGCGTAGCTGAACACGCGCGCCTGCAGCACGCGGTCCGGGCTGAAGCCGATGCCCGGCACGATGTTGCTCGGCGAGAACGCGGCCTGCTCGATCTCCTCGAAGTAGTTCTCGGGATTGCGGTTGAGCTCCAGCACGCCGACCTCGATCAGCGGGTATTCGCCGTGCGGCCAGACCTTGGTCAGGTCGAACGGGTTGTAGGCGGTGTGCTGAGCGTCCAGCTCCGGCATCACCTGCACGTACATCGTCCATTGCGGGAAGTCGCCGCGGCCGATCGCACCGAAGAGGTCCTCCTGGTAGCTCTCGCGGGACTGGCCGATGACGGCGGTGGACTCCGCGTTGGTCATCGTGCGATGGCCTTGCCGGGTCTTGAAGTGGAACTTCACCCAGAAGCGCTCGCCGTCGGCATTCCAGAAGCTGTAGGTGTGGGAGCCGAAGCCGTCCATGAAACGCGGGCTGACGGGAATGCCGCGGTCGCTCATCAGGATGGTGACCTGATGCAGGCTCTCGGGCGACAGGCTCCAGAAGTCCCAGGCCGCCGTCGCGGAACGCAGGTTGGACACCGGATGGCGCTTCTGCGTGCGGATGAAGTCGGGGAACTTCAGCGGATCGCGGATGAAGAAGACCGGCGTGTTGTTGCCCACCAGGTCCCAGTTGCCTTCCTCCGTGTAGAACTTCAGCGCGAAACCGCGCACGTCACGTTCCGCGTCCGCCGCGCCGAGCTCGCCTGCGACGGTGGAGAAGCGCGCCAGCATCGGCGTGGTCTTGCCGACCTCGCCGAACAGCCGGGCCCGGGTGAAGCGGGTGATGTCGTGGGTGACGGTCAGCGTGCCGAAGGCGCCCCAGCCCTTGGCATGCACGACGCGCTCGGGGATGCGCTCACGGTTCTGATGCGCGAGCTTCTCGATCAGCTGGTAGTCCTGCAACAGGACCGGACCCCGCGCGCCGGCGGTCAGCGAGTTCTGGTTGTCGGCGATCGGCGCGCCGGCCGACGTCGTCATGACCGGGCACTGGGCGGGGTGGGGGGCTTTGGCGCTCATGCAACTCCTCATGCAGGGAAACAGCTATTTGTAGGGGCCCGTCGATCGGGTGTCGTCTCCCGGAGGGGAGGGGACGGGCCTGCATGAAGAGGGACTTTAGGGATTCGCTATCGATTGCGATATTTGAATAGCATAAAGGCAGCCATAGCGAAAAACAACGAGGGGCCGCTGCGGATCTCGGGCAGGCGAGCAATGCAAAAGGCCGCCCGAAGGCGGCCTTTGACGAGGTCCGGAAGGTCCGGATCAGTTGGCGCGACGGCGGCGGTTCCAGCCCAGGGCCAGCAGGCCCAGGCCGGCCAGCGCGAAGGAAGCCGGTTCCGGCACCGCGTTGGCGTTGATGAAGTCGCGGTGGATGCTCACCGGCACGAAGCCGTTGAACTCGCCGAAGCTGCTGTTCAGGCCGGTGCGGATGTCCCCCCAGGCCGTGCCGAAGCTCAGGCCGAACGAGGTCACCGACGAGACCATGCCGTTGATGAACTGCGGGCCGCCCGAATCACCGCCAGCCGAGGACACCTCGTCCGCGCCCAGGCCGGTGTTGCAGTACTTGGCGCTGGCCGGCAGGCCGAGGCCGTCGACGGCGATGTTGCAGGCCAGGTCATTGGCCGGCAGACCGTTGTCGAAGTCCGACAGGTAGGTGTACTCGATCTGCTCGGCCGGCTCGCCCAGGATGTCGGACCAGACGCCGCCGAAGTCCGCGTCGCCGAGGCGGAATTCGTAGCGGTTGTCGCCCTGGCGCAGACGGCCGGTGCCCAGGTTGGCGCCGACGTTGCCGCCGGTGTCGGAGCGGCCGCCGTAACCGGCGATGTTGAACTCCTTGCCGGTCAGGTCGTCCCCGCCGTACAGCTCATGCGACTTCACCGACCAGTCCACCAGGCTGTCCAGCGTCAGCACGGCGATGTCGTTCTGGTCGATCACCTGCCCGGTGTAGGCCGAGTGCACCGCGTAGTTGCTGACCGTGTAGGAGAACGTAGGCTGGTTCCAGGTCACGTTGTCCGGATCGCTGCCGGTGTAGAAGTACACCGAGGTGCTCAGCGGGCGCGCGCTGGTGCCGTCGCTGACGCAGTGGGCCGCGGTCAGGATGGACCGCTGGTTGGGCAGCAGGGTGCCCGAGCAGATGAACTGGTTGCCGTTGCCGTAGTCCATGATCAGCGTGGCCACGCCGCTGTACTGCGAGCGCGGCGCGAAATAGCGCGGATCTCCGCCGGCTGCGGCGGTCGACGTCGGGGTGACGCCCACGATGGTGCTCTGGGCGGTCCAGCTCAGCCCGTTGGCGGAACCGGAGACGGTCGTGGGCGCGGCGTGCGCCACACCGGCGGCCAGCAGCGCGGCAGCCAGGAATGTCAGACGAATGGTCACGTGGAGTCCTCCCTTGAAACGATGGATCGGCGGGTCGCGTCGCTCGGGTCGTGCCCGGCGCGAAACCTCGATGGCCGTTAAGGCCACGTCAATGCCAGCGAGGCTATCAATGTGTCAGTCGTGACATATTCACGCTAACCCTGACGACCCTCGTTTCAGGGGGGCAGGTCTTGCGGACCCGTCGAATCGGCGCTCAGGACAGCAGCTTCACGCCGCGCAGCTCGCAGGCGTAGACCGCGTTGCGCAGCGCCGCCACCGCCTCGTAGCGGGTGAAGGTGCGGCGCCAGGCCAGCACCACGCGGCGCGTGGGCGCGGGGTCCTCGAAGGGCACGTAGCGCAGGTGCGGCGGCACGTGGTCGGGCACGCTCAGCGCGGGCACGACGGTGACGCCCATCCCCGACGCCACCATGTGCTTGATCGTCTCCAGCGAGCTGCCCTCGAAGCTCTTGCGGATGCCCTCGGCATCGGTGGAGAAGCGCGCGAACTCGGGGCAGACCTCCAGCACGTGGTCGCGGAAGCAGTGGCCGTTGCCCAGCAGCAGCATGGTCTCGGCCTTGAGTTCCTCGGCGCTGATGCGCTCCTTCTTGGCCAGCGGATGCACCGCGGGCACGGCCACGACGAAGGACTCGTCGTACAGCGGCGCCACCGCCAGGCCGGCATCGGGGAAGGGCTCGGCCATGATGGCGCAGTCCAGCTCGCCGGTGCGCAGCATGTCCAGCAGCTTCTGCGTGAAGTTCTCCTGCAGCATCAGCGGCATGCGCGGGTAGAGGTCGATGCAGTGCTTGACCAGCTCGGGCAGCAGGTAGGGCCCGATCGTGTAGATGATCCCCAGCCGAAGCGGACCGTCCAGTGGATCCTTGCCGCGCTTGGCGATGTCCTTGATCGCGCTGGCCTGCTCGATCACCGATTGGGCCTGACGCACGATGTCCTCGCCCAGCGGGGTCATCGTGACCTCGTTGGCGCCGCGCTCGAAGATCTTGACGTCGAGCTCCTCCTCGAGCTTCTTGATCGCCACCGACAGCGTCGGCTGCGACACGAAGCAGGCTTCCGCCGCGCGGCCAAAGTGGCGCTCGCGGGCGACGGCGACGATGTAGCGCAATTCGGTCAGGGTCATGGGGCGGCATTGTCCTCAGAAAGCGGCATCCTGGCACCGTCCCGGTACACTGCCGCCCCACCCCAGGGACCTCCCCGGACCTGCCTCCAGGGGACACGCATGACCGAACCGACCTCTCCCTACGCCGCGCCCAAGCCCGATGCGCCCGATGCGTCCGCCTCGGCCGCTCCTGGCGGCGCCGCCGCCCCCGATCGCAAGCCCGTCACGCTGCAGCGCCTGCTGGACATGCATGCCGCGGGCGAGAAGATCGCCATGCTCACCGCCTATGACGCCACCTTCGCCCACGCGATGGAGGCCGCCGGCGTGGACGCGATCCTGATCGGCGACTCGCTGGGCAACGTCGTGCAGGGCCTGCAGACCACGGTGCCGGTCACGCTGGACGCGATGGTCTATCACACCGAATGCGTCGCCCGCGCGCGCCGCCTGGCGTGGATCGTCGCGGACCTGCCCTACGGCACGTACCACGAGTCCCCGCAGGCGGCGTGGCGCAACGCGATGCGGCTGGCCCAGGCCGGCGCGCACATGATCAAGCTGGAAGGCGGCGGCTGGACCACCGAGACGGTGCGCTTCCTGACCGAGCGCGGCATCCCCGTGTGCGCCCATCTGGGCCTCACGCCGCAGACCGTGACCGCGCTGAGCGGCTACCGGGTCCAGGGCAAGGACGCCGAGAGCGCCGCGCAGATCAAGGCACATGCGCGCGAGCTGGTCGATGCCGGCGCGCAGATGCTGCTGCTGGAGATGGTGCCCGCCGCGCTCGCCGGTGAGCTCACGCGCGCGCTGGGCGTGCCGGTGATCGGCATCGGGGCCGGCGCGGAATGCTCCGGCCAGGTGCTGGTGATGCACGACATGCTCGGCGTGGGCGGCGGGCGCAAGCCGCGTTTCGTCCGCGACTTCATGCAGGGATCGGCCTCGGTCGGCGAGGCTTTCGCGCGCTACGTGGCCGACGTCAAGTCGGGCGCCTTCCCCGCGGCCCAGCACACCTACTGATCATGAAGATCCATCACGACATCGCCGGGCTGCGCGCCGCGCTGGCAGGCCGCACGGTCGCCTTCGTGCCCACGATGGGCAACCTGCACGACGGCCACCTGGCGCTGGTGCGCCAGGCCCGCGCGGCGGTGGGCCCGGACGGGCTGGTGGTCGCCAGCATCTTCGTCAACCGGCTGCAGTTCGCGCCGCACGAGGACTTCGATCGTTATCCCCGCACGCTGGCGCGCGACGCGGAGCTGCTTGAGGGCGCGACCTGCGACCTCGTCTTCGCGCCCGACGAGCGCGAGATGTATCCGGAGCCGCAGGGCTACAAGGTGCATCCGCCGACCGAGCTGGCGGACATCCTGGAAGGGCACTTCCGGCCCGGCTTCTTCGTCGGCGTCTGCACGGTGGTGGCCAAGCTGTTCCAGATCGTGCAGCCGGTCGTGGCCGTTTTCGGCAAGAAGGACTACCAGCAGCTGATGGTCATTCGTCGCATGGTGGACCAGTTGGCGATGCCGATCCGCATCCTGGCCGGCGAGACCGAACGCAACGCCGAGGGCTTGGCGCTGTCCTCGCGCAACGGCTATCTGAGCGACCAGCAGAAGCAGGACGCGCTGCTGCTGTCGGGCACGCTCAAGACGGCGATCGCGCGATGGAACGGCGGCGAGCGCGATGCCGACCGCATCGAGGCCGACGCCCTGCAGGCGCTGCGCGACGCGGGCTGGACGCCCGATTACGTGACGCTGCGCCGTCGGCATGACCTCGGCGCTGCGCGCGAGGGTGAACCGCTGGTCGCGCTCGCGGCGGCCCGCATCGGGCAGACGCGCCTCATCGACAACCTCGAGTTCTGAAAGCAACCGAAGGTGTCTTTGGGTCCGAGATCCTGAGCACTTTCGCGGGCGCTCGGTGACGTGCTTCACCGAGTGAAGGCGGCGTTAGGGAAAGCCCCGTCTCATGTCGTGCGGCGCGCGCCCATCGCGCATGCGCCGTGTCGGACACGACACGATACTTCGCGCTTCTTTGCCAGAAGCGGGAGCCACAAGCTCCTATAGCGAATACTGCGAGCCTCCATGAAGACGACCCCTTCCACGACTTTCTCCAAGCTGGCGGCCGTGTCCGCCGCCCTGGGTGGCGCCCTGATCCTGGCCGCTTGCGGCGGCGGTGGCGACGACAGCGGCACGCCCGTCGCGGCGCCCAAGTCCAACCCGGTGCCCAACCCGCCCACGCTGGCCTGCAGCACCGCCGGCGTCGCCGCGGCCAACACCGTCACCGGCAACGTGGTGTGCATGCTGACCAGCGATGGTGAGGTCGTCATCGCGCTGGACGCGCGCACGCCGATCACCACGGCCAACTTCCTGAAGTACGTCACCGGCAAGTACTACGACAACACGATCTTCCACCGCGTGGTCCCGGGCTTCGTCGCGCAAGGCGGCGCCTACAGCCCCGGCTACCTGCCCAAGAACACCACCATCGGCGGGACGATCAAGCTGGAGACCAACGTCGGCGTCTCCAACACGAAGTACACGATCGGCATGGCGCGTACCGCCCAACCCGATTCGGCCACCAGCCAGTTCTACTTCAACGCCGCCGACAACAGCACGAAGCTCGACTACAAGAGCGCGGCCGAGCCCGGCTACGCCGCCTTCGGCCGCGTGATCTCGGGTCAGGCCACGATCGACAAGATCAACGCCGAGCCGATGCTGACCCCGGTGTCCGAGTACACCGCCACCGAGGTCCTGGTGTACTGGGCGATCCAGCTGAAGTGAGGCCGTCAGGCGGTCAACCCGCCTGATGACTGACTTCCACCGCCACTGGCCCTCACCCCCGCCCTCTCCCGCAAGCGGGCGAGGGGGCGGGACCATCACGCCTTGAGGTACTCGGTCTTGTGGCCGAGCCAGCGCTCGACCTGCAGCCGGGCTGCGCGCGGTTGCTCGTCGAGCAGGCGGGGCGCGAGCGCGCGCGCCGCGCTCAGCAACGGCGCGTCCTCCTGCAGGTCGGCGAAGCGCAGCAACTGCGCGCCGCTCTGCCGCGCGCCCATGAACTCGCCGGGCCCGCGGATGTCGAGGTCGCGACGCGCGATCTCGAAGCCGTCGGTGGTCTCGGCCATCGCGCGCAATCGCGACTTGCCGGTGTCCGACAACGGCCCCGTGTAGATCAGCACGCACACGCTCGCGACCGAGCCCCGGCCCACGCGCCCGCGCAGCTGGTGCAGCTGCGACAGGCCGAAGCGCTCCGCGTGCTCGATGACCATCACGCTGGCGTTGGGCACGTCCACGCCGACCTCGATGACGGTCGTGGCGACCAGCACCTGCATCTGCCCGCCGCTGAACAGCGACATCACCGCCGCCTTCTCCGCCGGCGGCATGCGCCCGTGCAGCAGGCCGACCATCTTGCCGGGCAGCGCCGCGCTCAGCTCGGCATGGGTCTCGGTGGCGTTCTTGAGGTCCAGCGCCTCGGACTCCTCGATCAGCGGGCAGACCCAGTAGGCCTGGCGCCCGTCCTCGACCGCGGCGGCGATCTTCTCGATGACGTCGTCGCGTCGGCCGTCCGCGAAGACCCGCGTGACGATGGGGCTGCGCCCGGGCGGCAGCTCGTCGAGTCGTGGACACGTCCAGGTCGGCGTAGTAGGTCATCGCCAGCGTGCGCGGGATCGGCGTGGCGCTCATCATCAGCAGATGGGGCTCCAGCGGGCCTGAACCGGCCGGGACACCCGGAGCACCGGCCGAAGTCGCGCCGTCGGCCTCGGCGCTGCCCGCGCCCGTGCCCTCGGCGAGTTTCTTGCGCAGCGCCAGCCGCTGCTGCGACGCCGAAGCGGTGCTGCTCGTCGATGATCGCCAGCCCCAGGCGGTGGAAGCGCACCTTGTCCTCGATCACCGCGTGCGTGCCCACGATCAGCGTGGCCTCGCCCGAGGCGGCCGCGTCCAGCATCTTCTGACGGGCCTTGCCCTTGACGCTTGCCGGCGAGCCACGCGACGCGGATGCCCAGCGGCTCCAGCCAGCCGATGAGCTTGCGGAAATGCTGCTCGGCGAGGATCTCGGTGGGCGCCATCAGCGCGCACCTGCCAGCCGGCGTCGATGGCCACGGCGGCCGCGAGCGCCGCGACCACGGTCTTGCCCGAGCCCACGTCGCCCTGCAGCAGCCGGTGCATGGGCTGCGGGCGGGCGAGGTCGGCGGCGATCTCCTCGCACACGCGCCGCTGGGCGCCGGTCAGCGCGAAGGGCAACGCGGCGAGCAGCCGTTGATGCAGCCCGCCGGCCGTCCCGCGCAGCGCCGGCGCGCGCAGATGGGCGCGCTCGCGCTGCGCGCGCTGCTGGCTGAGCTGCTGCGCGAGCAGCTCCTCGAATTTCAGACGCTGCCAGGCGGGATGCGTGTGGTCCTGCAGCGTGGCCAGGCCAGCCGAGGGCGGTGGGTGATGCAGGAAGTTCAGCGCGTCGCGCAGGGCGGGCAGGCCCTTGGGCACGAGCGCCAGCGGCAGCACCTCGTCCAGCGGCGCGCGGCGCAGGGCCGAGGCGACCGCCTTGCGCAGATAGGCCTGCGGCAGTTGCGCGCTGGTCGGATAGACCGGCGTCAGCGAGGTCGCCAGCGGCGTGTCCGCGTCGACCTTGCGGAAGTTGGGATGGACCATCTCGCGGCCGAAGAAGCCGACGCGGATCTCGCCGCGCACGCGCACGCGGGTGCCGACCGCCAAGGTCTTCTGATGCGAGGGATAGAAGTGCAGGAATCTCAGCGAGAGCATCGCGCCTTCGTCGTCGCGCAGCTTGACGAGCAGCTGGCGGCGGCCGCGCATCTCGATGCGGCTCTCGATGACCTCGCCCTCGGTCTGCAGCGTGTCGCCGTCCCGGGCCTGACCCAGCGGCGTGAGGGTGGTCTCGTCCTCGTAGCGCAGCGGCAGATGCAGCGCGAGGTCGATGTCGCGCGTCAGCCCCATCTTCTCCATCGCCTTCTGAGGCGCGGACTTGGCGGCGGCCTCGCCCCCGCGGTCGGCTCTGCCGGCGCCGCCGGCGGCGGGCGGCGGGGGGGACGACGGGACGGAACGGGCCTCGGACATGGCGGCGATTTTGCCTCGGGCGCTCCCCGTTCGGGCGGAGGGGACGGCGGATCGCGTGAAGCTGGGGCAGAATCCGCGCGCTTCACAAGAAGACACATTTCATACAAATCGGGAGGGCTGCCTGGGCAAGAAGGAACGTGCGCGCGCCGGATGGGCCGGCGTGCTGATCAGTGCCGCGCTGCTGAGCGCGTGCGGTGGGGGCGGGAGCGATTCGCCGTCCACGCCGCCGCCGGTGCAGGGCGTGGCGATTCCGGACAATCTGGCGATCAGTGCCGCGGCGGCTACCGATGTGGCGGCCGGCACGGCGTTCACCAGCAACGCGGCCGCGACCGCCGGCCTGAGCTTCGCGTGGAACTTCGGCGACGGCGGCGACCAGCACCGAGGCGAGCCCCAGGCACGACTTCGCCAAGGTCGGCGATTACGCGGTGACGCTGAAGGTGAGCAATGCGGCCGGCGTCTCCAAGGACGTGAAGTGGACGGTGTCGGTGTTCAATCGCGCCCACGTGCAGGGCCTGAACTGCAGCGGCGCCGATGGCGGCGGCTGGTGCTGGCAGGCGCCGCGGCCGACCGGCACGACGCCGGACGCCTTCTTCTTCCTCGATGCGAGCAACGGCTGGTCGGTCGGCGACAACGGCGAGATCCTGCGCAGCCGTGATGGCGGCTCGACCTGGACCAAGCAGCCCAGCGGGCTGACGACGCGCCTGACGGCGATCCGTTTCGCGGACGCCAACACCGGCTGGGCGGCCGGCGATGCCGGCGCGCTGCTGCGCACCACCGATGGCGGCGCGCACTGGATGCTGCAGCCGCGGCGCAGCCGCCGATGGCGGGCGCGTCGCTCCAGGTGGCAGGGCGCCAGCATGCTGGTGGTCGGCGGCGGCCGCATCCTCGCCACCGGCGACGGCGGCGCGAGCTGGACGCAGGCCGCGTTGCCGCAGGAGCCGGTGCTCGGCTCGGACGGCAGCCTGTGGTGGTTCGACAGCGCGGCGCTGCGCAAGTCCACCGACCTGGGCAAGACGTCGACCGCGGTGCGCGGCCGCGCCCAGCGTGCCGCTATGGCAGCGGCTTCCAGGTCTTCGGCAACGCGGTGGTCGTCGCGGGTTCGACCTCCGACTACGTGTCCGGCATGGCTGGGCCTCCACGCTCTGGATCCGCCCACCGCGGATGGCGGCCAGACTGGCGAGACGGTCCCCGCAAGGCGCCGGCACCGGCTACCGCCGTGCAACCCAGTTCGTGGATGCCGCGGTCGGCGCCGCGTCGCCAACGGCACGCCTGTACCGCAGCGTCGGACGGCGGCCGGACCTGGCCGCGGTGGCGGCGCCGGCGGCGTCCTGCGCCGGGGCTCCGGCAGCTATCGTCGCCGGCGCCGGGCGTCTGGGCGCGGCAGTACTACCCGCGTCCGGGGTCGGCACCGTGACCGAGATCAGCCCGGACTGCGGCCTCGACCTGGCGCGCCGCGCGCGGCACGGCCCAGCGCCGCCGCATCGACGCGCAGACCTGGCTGGCGACGGCTGGGACGGCGTGACGCGGATCAGCACCGACCGATGCAGACCTGGAAGCGCGTGGCGGGGCCGGCGGCCGACGCGGCCGGCAAGACGCTGCAGGCCTTCTGGTTCTTCGACGCCAAGCGCGGACTGGCCCTCTCCGCGGCGGGCGACCTGCTGGAGACCGGCAATGGCGGCCTGGACTGGACGGTGAAGCTGGCGGGACTGACCAGCCGCTACTACGGAGGCTGGCCGCGCTTCCAGTTCCTGGATGCGAAGAAGGGCTGGCTGCAGGCGGCGGACGGGCGCATCTATCTGACCGACGACGCCGGCGCGAGCTGGGTCACGCCGCTGCAGCCGGGATCGCTGGCCATCGTCGCGTTCCACTTCGCCGACGCGGCCAACGGCTTCGCGCTGGCCACGACGCGCAGGGCGCGCGCCAGTCGCTGCTGGCGCGACGGACGGCGGCAAGCCTGGACCAGCAGGCCGCGCTGAACGGCACCTACAACGACCTGAAGTTCAGCAGCCCGCTCAAGGGCGTGCTGGCGGCCACGGCGGCGCGGTGGCCGTCACCGGCGGACGGCGGCAAGACGATCACCGGCCGCTTCTCCGGCACCGCGCCGCGCTCACCAGCTGGCCTTCAGCGACGCCGACACCTCTGGGGGTCGGCGATGGCGGCCGCTGATGTCGGCAAGGACGGGGCGCGACTGGACCCCAGCCGCGTCGCCTGCCCAGACCGGCCTGCGGGCCGTCCGCTTCCTGACGGCGCAGCAGGGCTGGGCGGTCGGCGACAACGGCACCGTGCTGGCGACCACCGACGGCGGCGCGAGCTGGAAGAAGCAGTTCGCGGCACGCAGAACGCGCTGACGCAGGTGTCTTCGTCGACGCCCGCACCGGCTGGGTCGCCGGCAGCGCCGGCACCCTGCTGGCCACCGGCACCGGCGGCCAGTAAGCCGCGCGCGCCTTCGCGGCCGTCGCCCCCCGGCCGGCCCGGTCGCGAGACCCGGCCGGCTTTCAGGCCGGCGTGATCGATTGCCGCTCGCCGCGGCCTGCATCCCGGCATTTCCCCGGGTCGGCGAGGCGCCGGATCGCCTCGCTCGGCTGCTAGTCTGCGCCGACCTTCTGGACTCGCCCTCCGCTCTTCGCCGCCGCCTCGCGCCATGACCTCCCGCCGCCACAGCCTCGTCTGGCTCGCCGCCGCCGCCCTGCCGGCCGTGGCTGGCGCTGCCGGCGCGCGGCGGCGGACGCGCCGCTCCGCCTGGTCGCGACGGAGTTCCCGCCGTACACCGGCAGCACGCTGCCCGGCGGCGGCGTCGCCTGCGAGATCACGCGCGCCGCGCTGCGCGCAGGCCGGGCCCGTCGATGGAACTGCAGCTTCCGCCCCTGGGCGCGGGCGCTGCTCGAGTTCCAGCGCGGCGAGCACGACGGCGTCATCGGCGCGTGGCGGTCCGAGGAGCGCGAGCGCACGATGCGCTTCCCGCAGCCGCTGGGCATCGTGAACCAGGTCGGCTTCATGGCGCGGGCGGACCGCCGCCGCCGCGTCGACGACCTGGCCGCGCTGCGCGGCCTGCGCATCGGCGTGGTCCACGGCTACGCGAATCCGCCTCGCTTCGAGGCCGCCGAACCTGTCCGTCGAAGGCGCCGTGGACGACCTCGCCAATCTGCGCAAGCTGCTGGCCGGCCGCGTGGACCTGGCGCTGATCGACAAGGGCGTCGGCGCCCATCTGCTGGAGACGCAGCTGCGCGAGGCGGCGGGCAAGCTGGCGTGGCTCGAGCCGGCGGTGTCGGAGCTGCCGCTGTACACGGTGTTCTCCAAGGGCCGGCCCGAGGGCGAGCGCTTCGCCGCCGCGTTGACGCGCGGCATCGGCGAGCTTGCAGGGCAGTGCAAGCTCGCCCCAGGCCTCTCACAGGGCCGCGCGCTGGCGAGTGAGCGCGCCGTCCGCGGACAGCGCGGCGCGGACCGCCATGGGGCAAATCGCGGCCTTCCCTCCCTCCGATTGGCACGGGTCCGTCCGGCCCTCAACGCGCATGTCCCGTCACCTTACACGGTGAGCGATTTCGACTTCGCTCTGCCCCCCGACCTCATCGCCCAGCATCCCGCCGCCGAGCGCAGCGCCTCGCGCCTGCTCGACGGCCGCGGCGACCCGCCCGTGGACCGCGTCTTCCGCGAACTGCCCGATCTGCTCCACCCCGGCGACCTGCTGGTGTTCAACGACACCAAGGTGATCAAGGCGCGCCTGTACGGCGCGAAGGCCAGCGGCGGCGCGGTCGAGGCGCTGGTGGAGCGCGTGCTGCCCGGCACGCGCGAGGTCTGGGCCCACATGCGCGCCAGCAAGAGTCCGAAGCCGGGCGCGGTGGTGCGGTTCGCCGACGCCTTCGACGCCGAGGTGCTGGGCCGCTGCGGCCCGGACGACGGCCTGTTCCACCTGCGCCTGTCGGGCGACCCGTTCGAGCTGCTCGAGCGGCACGGCCACGTGCCGCTGCCGCCCTACATCGAGCACGGCGACTCCGCCGACGACGTGCGCCGCTACCAGACCGTGTTCGCCCGCGAGCCCGGCGCCGTCGCGGCACCGACCGCCGCGCTGCATTTCGACGAGGCGCTGCTGGCCGCGCCTGGCCGAGCGCGGCGTCGGCACCGCGCACGTGACGCTGCACGTGGGCGCGGGCACCTTCCAGCCGGTGCGCGTCGAGTCCCTGGCCGAGCACAAGATGCACAGCGAGTGGTTCCAGGTCACGCCCGGGACCGTCGACGCGATCGCGCGCTGCCGCGCCGCGGGCGGCCGGGTCACCGCGGTCGGCACCACGACGCTGCGCGCGCTGGAGTCGGCCGCGCTCGGCGGCGAACTGAAGGCCGGCGCCCGCGAGACCGACATCTTCATCACGCCCGGCTTCGACTTCCAGGTCGTGGACCGGCTGGTGACCAACTTCCACCTGCCCAAGAGCACGCTGATGATGCTGGTGTCGGCCTTCGCCGGCTACGAGCCCATCATGGCGCTCTACCGCCACGCGATCGCCGAGCGCTACCGCTTCTTCAGCTACGGCGACGCGATGCTGCTGGAACGCGCCCGCGGCTGAGCGCTCCGGTGTCACAACCGGGTAGGCTGCGTCGTCTTGTGAACAAGACGACTCCGGACGACGCGCCATGCCCGACATCAATGATTCCCCAGCCGCCGCTTCCGATGACGGCCCGGCCGCGCCGGCGGCGGCCGGACCAGTCCCCGGCGGCGCGCGCGCTGCGCTTCGATCGCGAGCATGCGCCGCTCGCTGCGGGCGCTGGCCTACCGGATGCTGGGCTCGCGCGCCGAGGCCGAGGACCTCGTCCAGGACGCCTGGCTGCGCTGGGCCGACGTCGACGAAACGACGGTGCGGCATGCCGGCGCCTTTCTGTCGCGCCTGGTGACCAACCTCTGCCTGGACCGGCTGCAGTCGGCGGCGATGCGGCGCGAGCAGTACGTCGGCGTCTGGCTGCCCGAGCCGCTGGTCGACGAGGCGTCGGCGACTGGTCGCCCAGCCCCGAGGCGCAGGCCGAGTTCGCGCAGGACGTGTCGGTGGCCTTCATGCTGACGCTGGAGCGGCTGTCGCCGCTGGAGCGGGCGGCCTTCCTGCTGCATGAGGTGTTCGAGCTGGACTTCGACGAGATCGCGCGCCGCCTGGGCCGCAGCGCCGCGGCCTGCCGCCAGTTGGCGAGCCGCGCGCGGCAGCACGTCAAGGCGGACTACGCCCGCCACGAGGTCGAGGACGAGGAGCGCCAGCGCCTGTTCCAGGCCTTCATGGGCGCCCTGCAGTCCTTCGACGTCGACGGCCTGGCCCAGGTGCTGACCGATGACGCGGTGCTGCTGGCCGATGGCGGCGGCAAGGTGTCGGCGGTGCCGCGCGTGCTGGAGGGCGGCGCGCTGGTGGCGCACAGGCCTTCGTCGGCTTCGCCAAGATGCCGGCCAGCCGCGCCTGGCGGGTGCGGCCGGCGCGGATCAACGGCCTGCCGGGCTACATCGTCTACGACGCGCTCGGCGAGCCGCTCCAGACCGTGGCGCTGCGCCCCGCGGCCGAGCCGGGCCGCATCAGCGCCATCTACGTCCAGCGCAATCCCGACAAGCTGAGCTCATCTGCCGCGCCTCGCCAGTCCGGCTCCCATCGGCGGGCGAGGCGCCCGGCGCTGGTGCGGCGGCGCCCGGAACCGGTCATCCGGGCGATTGACGTGCCGAAGTCACGCCGGGCGCAGCTAGGCTTGCCCCCCGCGCACACGGGGGTGTCCCCCGTGGGCGCGTGGCCTCCCCCTAGCTTTAGGGACAATCGGCCGCACAAGACCACACACTGCCCGGGAAGATTCATGACGCTGTTCGCACGTACCTCGATCGCCGCCGCCGCCGCGCTGTTCAGCGGCCTCGCCGCCGCCGCCGCCATCGACGGTCTGGTCAACACCGGCGCCGGCCTGGCCGCCGGCGCCGTGGACAGCCACTACTCGTTCAGCGTGATCGCGGGCGACTCGACCGGCCTGTCCGGCAGCGGCCACGTGACCGACGGCAACCAGTCGCCGTTCCCGAACTGGATGAGCAACAGCGCGTCCTCGTCGTGGCTGATCCCGACGGCGACCCAGAGCGACGTGTTCGACACCGGCTCGACCTCGGGCGTGTTCAAGTGGAAGCTGAGCTTCGACCTGACCGGCTTCGACGCCTCGAGCGCCTCCTTCAGCGGCCGCTGGGCGGCGGACAACAACGGCACGGTGCTGCTCAACGGCAATGTGATCTCGACCTTGACGCTGCAGAAGGGCTTCCTGGACTGGACCTCCTTCACCGCGACGACCGGCTTCGTGGCTGGCGTGAACACGCTGGAATTTGTGGTCAACAACATCGCGACGGCCGGTGGCAACTTCACCGGCGTGCGCGCGGAGTTCCTGAACACCAACGTCAACAAGTCGGTCGTGCTGCCGGCGGTGCCGGAACCCCAGACCTACGCGCTGATGCTGGCCGGCCTGGGCGCACTCGGCTTCCTGGCGCGCCGCCGCCGCGGCTGATCGCCCCGCGCCGACTGATCGAAACCCCCCCCCGAAGCCGCTGAGCGATCAGCGGCTTTTTTCATTGACGACGGTCTTCCCGCCGTGGCTCGGCGCCCAAATGAAAAAAGCCGCCGGTGAACGGCGGCTTTCGCCGGGAACCGCGAGCGCTTACTCGTCGCCGCCGGTCAGCAGCGGGATCGAGCCCTCGGAGTTCTTGCCCAGCAGGCCCGCGCGGCTGTACACGCGCAGCTTGTCGCGCGTGTCGGTGATGTCCAGGTTGCGCATGGTCAGCTGGCCGATGCGGTCGGCCGGCGAGAACGCGGCGTCTTCCACCTTCTCCATCGACAGGCGCTCCGGCGCGTAGGTCAGGTTGGGCGAGACGGTGTTCAGGATCGAGTAGTCGTTGCCGCGGCGCAGCTCCAGCGTCACGTCGCCGGTGATGGCGCGGGCCACCCAGCGCTGGGCGGTCTCGCGCAGCATGATGGCCTGCGGGTCGAACCAGCGGCCCTGGTACAGCAGGCGGCCCAGGCGGCAGGCCGTTCATCGCGGTACTGCTCGATGGTGTCTTCGTTGTGGATGCCGGTGACCAGGCGCTCGTAGGCGATGTGCAGCAGCGCCAGGCCCGGGGCTTCGTAGATGCCGCGGCTCTTGGCTTCGATGATGCGGTTCTCGATCTGGTCGCTCATGCCCAGGCCGTGGCGGCCGCCGATGCGGTTCGCTTCCAGCAACAGCTCGACCGGCGTCGGCGAAGTCTGCGCCGTTCAGCGCGACCGGGCGGCCTTCCTCGAAGCGCACCGTCACTTCTTCGGCGGCGATCTTCACGTCGTCGCGCCAGAACGCCACGCCCATGATCGGGTTGACGATCTTGATGCCCGCTGTTCAGGAATTCCAGGTCCTTGGCCTCGTGGGTGGCGCCCAGCATGTTGGAGTCGGTCGAGTAGGCCTTCTCGGCGCGACATCTTGTAGTCGAAGCCGCCTCTGGCGATGAGGAACTCGGACATCTCCGCGCGGCCGCCCAGCTCGTCGATGAAGGTCTGGTCCAGCCAGGGCTTGTAGATCTTCAGCTCCGGGTTGGCCAGCAGGCCGTAGCGGTAGAAGCGCTCGATGTCGTTGCCCTTGTAGGTGCTAGCCGTCGCCCCAGATGTTGACGCCGTCTTCCTTCATGGCGGCCACCAGCATGGTGCCGGTCACGGCGCGGCCCAGCGGGCGTGGTGTTGAAGTAGGTGACGCCGCCCGTCGTGATGTGGAAGGCGCCGCACTGCATGGCGGCGATGCCTTCGGCCACCAGTTGCGCGCGGCAGTCGATCAGGCGGGCGTTCTCGGCGCCGTATTCCATGGCGCGTTGCGGGGGATCGCGTCGTAGTCGGCCTCGTCGGGCTGGCCCAGGTTCGCGGTGTAGGCGTAGGGGACCGCGCCCTTGTTGCGCATCCAGTGCAGCGCGGCGCTGGTGTCGAGGCCGCCGGAGAAGGCGATGCCGACCTTCTGGCCGGCGGGAACGTTTTGGAGGATGGTTGCGGCCACGGGCAGTCTCGCGCGGAAGTGGGGGAAAACAGCCGGCGATTCTAGGGTGCCGCCCGGCCGGCAGGCTTCGCGGATGGGCGATGCAGGGGTGGCGGCGCCCCGATGGCAGCCCCCCATTGAGGGCCGCTAACTCAGGATTCAGGGGCCAATGGCCCTGCGGCGGTAGTGGCGCTGATCGGCGCTGGTGCCGCGGTTGGATCTTCCGGCCCCGCCTGAGAGCCATCCGATCCGGCCCTGCCCCGACTCGCCGAGCGAGGCCATGAAGCCCTCGGCCGCTGTCTCCGGCAGCCGCAGCGTGACCTCGACGAGCGCGCCATGCGCCACCTCGACCAGCTCGGCGCCCGCCTTCTCCGCCTCGCGCCGCAGCAGGCCTTCCTGCGCATAGGGCAGCGTGCAGCGCAGCGTCCGCAGCCGCACCATCGGCACCTTCTGCGCCTTCAGC
This sequence comes from Roseateles sp., assembly GCA_039594005.1. Classification (GTDB taxonomy): domain Bacteria; phylum Pseudomonadota; class Gammaproteobacteria; order Burkholderiales; family Burkholderiaceae_C; genus Roseateles. The sequence goes on along the minus strand of JBCNOF010000015.1, from coordinate 327,421 downwards.
AGCGCCTGCGCCACCGCGTCGGTGTAGGCCCGCACCAGTCCGCCCGCGCCCAGCTTCACACCGCCGAAGTAGCGCACCACCGTCGCCAGCACGCCGTCCAGGTCCTGGTGCCGCAGCACCTCCAGCATCGGCCGGCCGGCGGTGCCGCCGGGCTCGCCATCGTCGTTGGCGGCGGACTGGCCGCCCGCCATCAACGCCCAGCACACATGCGCCGCGCCCGGATGCGCGGCCCGCAGCTGCTCGACGCGCGCCAGCGCCGCCGCGCGGTCCGGCACGCTCTCCACGCAGCCGATGAAGCGGCTCTTCTTGATGATCAGTTCGGCGTGGACCGGAGCGGCGAGACTGGAGGGCATGGGCGCGATTGTCGCGTCCAGGTTCTCACGGGGTCTCCGACAGGTCGCCCAGGTGGCGCTTCTTGTAGGCGTCGATGGTGCCGTCGCGCAGCATCTCCTCCACCGCGCGCCGCATCAGGTCGCGGTCCGCCTGTGGGATGCGATCCCGCGACAGCGCCAGCGCGCCGATGCTGCGTTCCTGCGGCGCGTAGGACAGCGCGGTGTAGGTGCCGAACACCGGATCCGCACGCCGCGCGGTCGCCAGGCTGTGCGCGCCCAGCACGACGGCATCGCCGCGGCCGGCCTTGAAGATGCGCATCGCGGTGGGCTGGTCGGGGGCCTCGTCGACGCGGCCCTGCACCCGCATCGTCGTCGAGCCAGGATTCGAGCGTCGGCGTGAACGCGTAGCCGCGCACGACGATCACGCGCCGCTGGCGATCGGCGAGGAAGGCGGCCGGCGAGGTCAGCGCCGCCGCCAGCGCGGGGCGCAGCACGACGAACTGCCGCGATTCGATGTAGGGGATGAACTCGACGAGCAGCTCGCGCTCCTTGGTCTGCAGCGCGGAGACCGTCATGTCCATCTGCCCGGACGCGATCTGCGCCCAGATGCGGATGCGCGACTCGGTGCGGAGCTCGAGCTTGCAGCCGGTGCGCCGCGCGACTTCCTCCACCACGTCCTTGTCGATGCCGGCCCAGTGGCCCTGCGCGTCGCGGTAGTAGAGCGAGCTGTACTCGTAGAGCCCGACCGTGTAGGGGCCGCAGGCGTGCGCGGGCATTGCGCCCAGGCAGGCGGCCGTCGCGGCGAGGGCGGCGATCCAGGACCTCAAGATGCTTCTCCCCGGAGTCTGCGCTCCGACATGGGGGGGAGTCTACGTCGCCCTGCCGGGGAGCGGGCGGGGGCCCCCATCGAAGCCGGGCCCGATAATCGCGCCCATCATGCTGAAGTTCGAACTGCTCACGACCGAGGGCCGCGCGCGCCGCGGCGTCATGACGCTCAACCACGGCGTGGTGGAGACGCCCATCTTCATGCCGGTGGGCACCTACGGCACCGTCAAGGGCGTGATGCCGCGCGACCTCGAGGAGATGGGCGCGCAGATCATCCTGGGCAACACCTTCCACCTGTGGATGCGCCCGGGCCTGGACATCATGAAGCAGTTCGGCGGCCTGCACGGCTTCGAGCAGCTGGAACAAGCCCATCCTGACCGACTCGGGCGGCTTCCAGGTCTGGTCGCCTGGGCGACATGCGCAAGATCACCGAGGAGGGCGTGACCTTCGCCTCGCCGGTCAACGGCGACAAGCTGTTCCTGTCGCCCGAGATCTCGATGCAGATCCAGACGCTGCCTGAACTCCGACATCGTCATGCAGTTCGACGAATGCACGCCGTACGAGACCAACGGCCAGCTGACGACCGAGAAGGAAGCGCGGCTGTCGATGGAGATGAGCCTGCGCTGGGCCAAGCGCTGCCAGGACGAGTTCGCGCGGCTGCAGAACCCGAACGCGCTGTTCGGCATCGTGCAGGGCGGCATGTTCGAGGAGCCTGCGCGACGTGTCGCTGGCCGGGCTCAAGGACCTGGACCTGCCGGGCTACGCCATCGGCGGGCTGTCGGTGGGCGAGCCCAAGGAAGACATGATGCGCATGCTGGACCACATCGCGCCCCAGCTGCCGGCCAACAAGCCGCGCTACCTGATGGGCGTGGGCACGCCGGAGGACCTGGTGGAGGGCGTGCGCCACCGGCGTGGACATGTTCGACTGCGTGATGCCGACCCGCAACGCGCGCAACGGCCACCTGTTCACGCGCTTCGGCGACCTGAAGATCCGCAACGCGCGCCACAAGGCACGATGAGAAGCCGCTGGACGAGACCTGCGGCTGCTACACCTGCCGCAACTTTTCAGCCGCGCCTACCTGCACCACCTGGACCGCTGCGGCGAGATGCTGGGCCCGATGCTGACCAGCGTCCACAACCTGCACTACTACCTCAACCTGATGAAGGAAGTGCGCGAGTCGCTGGACGCCGGCGACTTCGAGGGCTTCCGCACCCGCTTCCTGGCGGATCGGGCGCGCGGGATCTGAGCTTCGGAAATCCCGGGGCCGGTTTCAGAGGGCCCTAAGACGCGGCGTGTGAAGATCGCCCGATGCTGAAGCTGCTCATCGCGCCGTTTCGCTGGCTGATCCGCGTCATCCTGGCTCTCGTCATCCTCTTCGAGGAATGGGGCTGGGAGCCGCTGCAGCGGATGATGGCCGCCATCGGCCGGTTGCCGGTGCTGCGCCAGCTCGAGGCCGTCGTGAGGCGGCTGCCGCCCTACGTGGCGCTGGTGGTGTTCTTCCTGCCGGGTCTGATGCTGCTGCCGATCAAGCTGCTGGCGCTGTGGCTGATCGGCATCGGCCGGCCGGGACTGGGGCTGGCCGTCATCGTGCTGGCGAAGGTCGTCGGCACGGCGGTGGTGGCGCGGATCTTCGCGCTGACCCAGCCGGCGCTGATGCGCCTGGGCTGGTTCGCGCAGCTCTACACGCGCTGGGTCGTCTGGAAGGAAGGATTGATCGCCTGGGTCCATGCGAGCGCGGCGTGGCAGCGATCGGCGCGGGCGATCCGGCTGCGGGTCCGGCGCGCGTGTCGGCGCGGCACGCGCCGGCGCCTGGAGCGCGGAGTCGGCAGGCATCCGCCGCCGAAGCTTGGTGGCAGGTTTGGCCGTCGCCCGCCCGAGCCTCGCTCCGGCCATCCATGCGTGATCTTCGCGCGAACTCCGCTTCGGCTCCGTCAGTCGTCGCGGCGGTCACGCCGGCGCGGACTGGTCGCCGCGATCGCCGCCCGGAACCCTTCAGCTGCCCGGCTGCAGATTCCCTGACCCAGCTGCCGCTGGCGGCTGCGCCTGGCCGGCTGGAGCGACCGCCACCGCCGGCAGCGAGCGCGCCCAGCACGACCTCGCGCAGCTCGCCGTCAACGGCGGCCCGGTGTTCTCCCCGGCGAGATCTACGGCCGGAAGAGGACGGCGGGGTGGTGCGACGCGCACGCTGCGCTGGACCTTCGGGGCGTGTCCGGCGGATCCTCGCCGTCTGCAGCTGCTTCCGCACGCGCGTCGAGCTGGCGTCGGCTCTCTGGCGGCTGTTCCAGCTGCGGGAGTGGTCTGCGAGCGCTCGAGGGACGGCGGCTTGCGAGCTGGCGTCGGCGTCCTGCCGCTGGCGGTGGGTCGGGGCCGTGGCCCGGCCGGCGCGGTGCGGCGCTCCGGCGCGGGGCGCCGGGCGGGGCCGCGGCTTCCGGCGCGGCGCGCGCGTCCTGGGTCCGCGCGCCGGCGGCCGGGGGGGCCGCGCGCGGCGTCGGCCCGCGGGCGGGGGGCGTCGCGGCCTTCACCTCTTCGTCGCGCCCTTCGGGTTGTCTCCACGCGTCGGGCGACTGTGCGCCGGTGGCCGCTTGTCGACCCTCCAGCATGCTTCCTCCCGCCGCCTTCCAGTCGTTCCCCCCGCCTCGCCTGTCGGCTGTGGGTGGGCGCGGCGCTGTCGCCCGGGGGCGCGGGGTGTGCGCGGGTCGCCTCCCCCGTTCCTCCGCGCGTCCGCCCCGTCTCGGGGCGCCGGGGCCGTGGGCCCCGCGCCGCCGGGCCGGGTCAGGGTCCGGCGCCCGCGTCCGCTCCTCCCCTCCCACCCGTGGCGTCAGATCCTCCCCGCATCCGCCGGCCAGCCCCCGCCGCCCACGGTCCGCCTGCTCGGCAGCGTCGGCGGTTTCTCGAGTTCACGAAATCGGAACGCATCGCCCATCACGCGCCGCTGCGGAAATTCGCCGCGGCGGACACGGCGCACCCATCCGGCCACACAGCTGTTCCCTCGCGTCGACGGACGAGGCAACGACCCGCCCGATCCACGCTGATGACGCCGGCGGCCATCCCGTCCCACCCTGCTCCACCACGAGTCGAGCGCCCCCCCCCCGGCCACGCGTGTCACCCATCGAATACACCCACCCCCCCGCGCGCCCCCCCGCGCCGGCTGCGCCGCCCGCCGCCGAACGTCCGGCCCGCCCTTGGCGCGCAGTCCCTCGACGCCACGCGCGGCACGGCGCCCGACCTCACCAGCCCGCCGCCGGCCCCCCCCCCCCACAGGTTCTCAGCGCCATCGGCACGACCGGCAGCCGGGCGGCCCTCCAGCACCCATGCCGCCCTTGAACGGCGGCAGCGTGCCGTCGCGGGTCAGCCCGCCCTCGGGGAAGATGCCCACCAGCTCGCCGTCGTTCAGCACCGCCTGCGCGGCGGCGAGCGCCCTCGTAGGTCGCGGCGTCCTCCTTCTGCGGCGCGATCGGGATCGCCTTGGCGAGCTTGAACATCCAGCCCAGCACCGGAATCCTGAAGATGCGATGGTCCATCAGGAAGCGGATCGGCCGCGGGCTCGCCGCCATCAGCAGCACCGCGTCGACGAAGCTCACGTGGTTGCAGACCAGCACCGCCGCGCCTTGCGACGGGATGTGGCGGTCGCCGTCCACCTTGAAGCGGTAGATCACCCGCGACAGCACGAAGGCGAAGAAGCGCAGCAGGTACTCCGGCACCACCAGGAAGATGTAGAGCGCCACCACCGCGTTGAGGATGCCCACGACGAGGAACAGCTGCGGAATCGACAGCCCCGCCGCCCAGCAGTGCGCCGGCCATGAGCGAGCTGGCGATCGAAGATCGCGTTCAGGATGTTGTTCGCCGCGATGATCCGCGCGCGGTGCGTCGGCGCGCTGCGGCTCTGGATCAGCGCGTACAGCGGCACGCTGTAGAGCCCGGCGAACAGCGCCAGCAGGCCCGGTCGTCGCCGAGCACCCGCCAGGCTGCGCGGTGCTGCGACGGAAGGCGCCCACGCCCATCGTCGCCGGCCGAGGCGGCTGCAGCGCCGCGCGGGAAGAGCGGACAGGTCGATGGCGAACACGCTCATGCCGATCGCGCCCAGCGGCACCAGGCCGATCTCCACCTGGCGGCGCGACAGCTCCTCGCACAGCAGCGAGCCCAGGGCGATGCCCACCGAGAACACCATCAGCAGCAGCGAGGCGACCTGCTCGTCGCCATGCAGCACCTCCTTGGCGAGTCCGGGAACGTTGCCAGGACCACCGCGCCGAAGAACCACATCCACGAGATCCCCAGCAGACGAGCGCAGACACCGCGGCTGGCCGTGCCCGAGCTTCAGGTTGCGCCTGGTCTCGCTGACCGGGTTCCAGTTGATGACGGAGCTTGAGGTCGGGCGTCGGTGGCCGGGCTGGCCGGGATGGACTGGCTGTCGCGCGTGCCCAGGACCGCGACGGCGAGCAGCGCGATGGCCAGCCAGCTGCGGCGTTGGGCGTCATCGCGGCCACCACGCCGGCCGCCAGGGTGCCCAGCAGGATGCGGGACGAAGGTTCCCATCTCCACCATGCCGTTGCCGCCGGTGAGCTCCTCCTCGCTCAGATCCTGCGGCAGGTAGGCGTACTTGACCGGCCCGAACAGCGTCGAGTGCAGTCCCATCAGGAACACGCAGCCGAGCAGCACCGGCACCTGGGTCGTGTAGAAGCCATAGGCGGCGAGCGCCATGATCACGATCTCCAGGCTCTTGACCAGGCGCATCAGCCGCGCCTTGTCGTACTTGTCGGCGAGCTGGCCGCTGGGTGGCCGAGAACAGCACGAACGGCAGGATGAACAGCGCCCCGATCGCCAGCCCCGCCTGCGCCGGCGGCAGCCAGCTGACGTTGAGCTGGTAGGTCACCAGCACCGTGAAGGCGAACTTGAACAGGTTGTCGTTGCCCGCGCCGAGGAACTGCGTCCAGAAGAAGGGCGCGAAGCGGCGCTGGCCCAGAAGGGCGAACTGGCTGGGGTGAGGGGAGTCGCTCATGGGAGGGCTCGCTGTGGGTGTCGGGGAGGAGGGGATCAGTGGCCGGTCAGGGCCCGGCCTTCACGGACTGCGGCGCCTGGCCCAGGCCGGTGCGGGTCAGCCAGCTGAAGATGGTGTCGGCGGTCGTGGTCTCGATGTGGCCGGTGAAGCGGCGCGCGGAGGGATGGTCGTCGAAGGCGACGTTCGCCATGCCGATGCGCGCACCCAGGCGCTTGGCGGTGTTCAGGCGCAGGTCCGACGGCTGGTAGCCCTGGCGCCTGAGCCAGTCCTGCGCCTGCGCCCGGTTGAAGACCTCGCGCGGCGCGGCGCCGGCGGCCAGCGTCTCGAGCGCCCACTGGTTGCTCTGCTGGTACTCGCGCCCCCAGGCGTAGGCGACCATGCTGTACGCCGGCGTGTGCAGCGCGGCGGCGCGCGCGTTCTCGCGCAGCAGCGGCAGCAGCGACTGCTGCAGCTCCGGCTTGAGCACCGAGAAGGCCGCCTCGTAGCGGTAGGGGTTGTCCATGAAGAACTCGCCCAGGCCCTGCCGATAGACATCGGCGAGCGCCGTGCCGCACTGGTTGAGCTTGTGCATCACGCGCCAGACGGGCCTGGCACCGGCGCCGCTGCCGGCCGTGTCGCGGTAGACGAAGCCGACATGCGACCAACGCAACCCGTAGCCGCTCAGGTCCTGGCCGGCGCGCGCCAGCAGCACGACCTCGGCGCCGCTGCGGTCCAGCGCGGCGGCGGTGGCCTGGGCCAGGTCCATGCCGCGCTTGATCTGGTCGGGTGTGGGCGCCTTGTTCTCGCACGGCCGCCCGGCGAAGGCCGGTCCAGCCGCGAGCAGCGCGCCCAGCGCGGCCGCGGCCAGGGCGGCCCGCGGCGAGGCGGGGGAGACAGCGGGGAGGGCTTCGCCGGCATGGGGCTCATCGCGAGACGCGGTCCTTGTCGGTGACGCGCTCGTTGTAGAGCAGCGAGGCGCCGATCTCGTTGGGGATGAAGGCGATCGCCTCGCCGGCGGCGGACAGCACGTAGCCGGTGCTGATCGCGGTCACGACGACGGCGGTGCCGATCGACGTGGCGGCGCCGACGACGACCTTGCCCGAGAACTCGACGCTGATGCGCACGCCATCGGAGGCGCGCTCCAGCACCCAGACGGTGCCGCGGGCGGTGGTCTCGACCGCGACGACGACCAGCGAGCCGCGCCGGCGACCAGCACGGCGGACGGCGCCACGACCGAGATGGCGACCGGCACGGCGGACAGTGCGAGGCTGGCGTCGCTCGGACCGCCATGGGCGGCGGCAGGGCGGCTGGCCGCGCCGAGCGCCAGGGCGGCGGCGGACAGGATGCTGATCAGGGCGAGACGGGAACGCATGGCGGAACTCCTGGAGGGCGCTGGCGGGTGGGGGAGGCGCTGATCCGGCGGCTCATCCGGGGGCTCATTCGGCGGCGGCGACGGCTTCGCGATGGGCTTCGCGGCGGCCTTGCAGGCGGGCTTCGGCGAGGTCGGCCTCATGCGCTGTCGCGCAGCATCTTGGCCAGCGTGAAGACGTTGGAGATCAGATAGAGCCAGCAGACCAGCAGATAGGCCTTCCAGACGGGCTGGATCTCCATGCGCCACAGACCCCAGCCGGTCAGCGCCATGGCCAGGCCGAAGCCGCTCCAGACGACCAGGCCCCACATCGGGGTGTCGGAACGGGCCGACTGGTTGTCGCGGATGTACTTGGACAGCGCGAAGGCGGTGGACAGGCAGAACACATAGCCCATGACCATGAAGGCGCGGTCCAGGTCGGCGCCGGGCAGCCAGGCCAGGCCGATGGCGCACAGCGCCACGCTGATGCCAAAGGAGATCCACACCTGATAGCGCCAGGCCTGGGTGTCGCGCTGGATGCGGATGTGGGGGGTGTTCATGATTGCGTTCCTCCTGAAGGGCCCTGGGGCCTGATTGAGTTGCCGGAGTCGCCGCCCCGGTATGAGGGGGTGTCCGGTGGCGATGCGCGACTGTCGCCGCGATCGTCCCGGGCTCCTCCTGGATATCGCGGCGAGTATCGCCGCCCGCCTGCTCCGGTATCGATCGGTGCTACTGCGCGGGACGACCCGGTTCGGGGCGGTCAGGCGGGCGCCGGGCCGAAATGCCGGGCGGTGGCGAACACCGTGGCCCCCAGCCCGTCCCCCTGCCATCGGGCCAGCCGCTTGAGGGCGAGATCAAACATCAGCGGGTGGTGATTCCGCAATGCCCCCAAAGGAGCGACGTGGGCCTCGTCGAGTACCCCGGCCCGGACGAGTTGCGGCAGGCGCACCAGCGGCAGCACCCCCGGCAGCGGGTAGTCCGAGCCGTGCAGCAGGCGCTCGTGCCAGTCCTGGCGGCGCAGCACGGTGCGCCAGACCTCCGGGCGGCGATTGAACTGGAACATCGCCGAGACGTCGCCCAGCAGCAGGCCCCGCCAGGCCGGTTCGTCCATCAGGCGGGCGAAGAGGTCGAAGGCCTGCGGCGGGGCGCGGGCGCGGCTGGTCGAGGTCCATCGCCTGGCCGAGCGAGGCGCAGTGCGCCGCGATCACGCGCACGCCGTGGCGCAGGGGTTCGCGCAGCAGCAGGGGATTGCCGAGGTCCTGGCGGCCGGCGCCGGGGACGGCGTGTTCCTCGCCGCAATGGACGATGAGAGGAAGCCGCGAGGCGGCCAGACGGTCGTAGAACGGGCGCAGGCGCACGTCACGCAGATCGATCGCCATGCTGCTGGGCAGCCACTTCATGCGCCAGCGCGCCGCCGGCGATCGCGCGGTCCAGGCGCGCCAGCGCGTCCTCGCGGTGCGGATGGATGCTCGCGACCCAGGCGAAGCGGTCGGGACGCTCGGCGGCGACGGCAGCGCGCGTAGGCGTCGGGGACGTGGAAGGTGGTCCAGTCCGGCCGGCGCGGCGCCGGTGTCGTCGACGGCCTCGTCGAAGGCGAAGAGCAGCCAGCGCGCGCCGGCCGGGAAGGCATCGGCCAGCGCGGTGAGCCGCCGGACGTAGGCGCGGTCGACGCCACGCGAGGCGACCGCGGCGGCATCGACGCAGGCGCCGTTGAGGATCGCGTGCTTGCGGGCGACCTCCACCGGATGCCACCACTGCGACAGCGACGGCGCGATCCAGCAGCCCGAACCGGAATCGCCGGTACCGATCAGATGAGCGTGGACGTCCCAAAGCTGCGCGGGGTCGATGCCCTCCCAGATCCGTTCCAGCCAATCCGGATCGACCCCGTCGATCGGCGGCGCCGGATGGCCGCAGGGATTGCGGAAGGGGCCGGCCTCGGCCGCGAGCGCGCTGAACAGACCCGCCGCCGCGGCGGCGCCGCAGCACAGGAGATGACGTCGTCGGAGCATGGTCGGCGCCGGTGGAAGTGGGGATGGGCGCGATGGTCGGCAGGAGCGCGCCGGATGCCGCCGATCCCGTCCTGCCGGTAGCGCCGCGCGAGCCCGGCGGTCTCGGTGGCCGCTACCGATCTGCGCTAACGTCCGCGCCCATGGCGAGCACGCAATCCCTCATCGATCTCATCAAGGCCGAATTGAAGCAGTCCGGCATCAGCTACGCGCAACTCGCCAAGGAGCTGGCGTTGTCCGAGTCCAGCGTGAAGCGCATGTTCGCGTCGGGCGGCGAGATGCCGCTGTCGCGCATCGACGAGATCTGCCGTGTGCTCAAGACCGATTTCGCCGAGCTGTCGCAGCGCCTGGCGCGATCCCAGCCGCTGCGCCGCGAACTCACGCTGCAGCAGGAGCGCGAGGTGGTCGCCGACGAGAAGCTGCTGCTGACCGCCATCTGCTGCCTGAGCCAATGGAGCTTCGAGCAGATCGTCGCGACCTACCGGATGACCGAGGCCGACGTGACGCGCGCGCTCGCGCAGCTGGACCGGCTCGGCATCATCGAGCTGCGCCCGCTCAACCGCTACCGGCTGCAGGTGGCCAAGACCTTCCGCTGGCGGCCGCAGGGGCCGGTGATGGGCTTCTTCCGCGACAACGTGATGCAGGACTTCTTCGCCGGCGGCTTCGATGGCGACGCGGAACTGCTGATGCTGGTCCATGGCCAGCTCAGCCCCGGCATGGCCCGCGAACTGCGCGACCGGCTGCAGCGCGTGGCCGAGGACTTCGCGCGTCAGCACCTGCTCGACCAGAAGCTGCCGGACGAGGAGAAGCGCCAGTTCACGCTCGTGATGGGCATGCGCTGCTGGCTGTTCGAGCGCTTCAAGCACCTGCAGCGCCCGATGGGCGCGGCCCGGGCGCTCAAGCGCTGAAGGCGGCGGGCCGGCGTGCGCGGCTCACCAGAACTCCCAGCGCCCGCTGTACACGACCCACAGCCCCAGCACGCCGTTCGTCACCGCGTGCGCGATGACGCCCGTCCACAGCTTGCCGGTGCGCTGGTAGAGCCACGCGTAGGCTGCGCCCGCGACGATCGCCGCCAGCCACAGCGTGTGCGCCAGCATGAACACGAAGGTCGAGATCACCAGCGCCCGCAGGCCCGCCGCGCGCGGATCGACCGTCTCGAACTGCGGGCTGGTGATCCAGCGCATCAGGAAGCCGCGCCAGAACAGCTCCTCCATCACCGGCACCAGCAGCGTCGCGCCCAGCCAGCGCACCCCGATCAGCGGCCAGTCGAGCCCGCCCTCCGGCGTCCTCGGCACGAAGCCCGCCGTCGGCTCGCCCAGCTGCATCCACGGCGCGTCCAGCGTGATCCACAGGGCGAAGACGATCAGCCCGGTCGCGACGCTCAGGCCGGCCTCGGCGGCCGTCGGCCGGTTCTGACGCGCGAGTTCGCCATAGCCGCGCCAGAACCACGCCAGCGCGCCGCCAACGACGAGGAGGTTCAGCGCGTAGATCCAGCGCGGATCGAGGCCCCACGCGTTGTGCTCCGGCAACGCGCCCCGCAGCGCCAGCAGCAGCATGAACAGCGCGAAGGGGACGATGCGGGCCCAGGCGGCTTGACTCAATGGCATGCGGCGAATGTAGCGGCCCGGCGCGGCAGCACCATGCGGGCAACCGAGCCCCGGTCAACGGTGCAGCGAGAGACCCGGCCGCCTTGTCGACCGCCTTCCTCGGCCCCGCAGCGCCAGGCCGACCAGGTCCGGAGGTCCGCGTCGCCGGCCAGGAAGACCGGCGGTTGGCCTCGTCGTGGCCGGTCGAAAACATCGCGTGGACATAGGGCACCAGCGTCAGGCCCGCGTCCAGGCCCTTGCGGTGCGCCGCCTGCAGGCCGGCCAGGTCCGCCTCGAAGACCAGCATCGGCTGCCCAGCATCGCGGGTAGCGGCGGCCCGGCATCGACGTAGGGCTCGCCAGGGCTCCGGGCCGAGGCGGCCACGCCGGTGGCCAGGAAGGCCACGACGTTCAGCGTTGCCGTCGCGAGGTCGTCGCGGACGATGAGCGCCACTTCGTATCGAACATGGACATCGCACGCGTGCTTCAACAACGAAGCCGGCATCGTCGGCCGCCCGGCTCGGGGTCTAGAACGTTTGTGCAGCGGCGCCGATAGTCGGCCGGCGTGAGGCGGTAGGCGCGCTGGAACCAGCGACCCAGGTGGCTCTGGTCGGCAAAGCCGACCGCCGTGGCGACCTCCGCGGCCGTGGCCGCCCGCGAGCAGCGCCCGCGCCGCGCGCAGCGCAGGCTCACCAGGTAGGCATGCGGCGACTGGCCGAAGGCCTGCTTGAACTGCCGCGTCAGGCGGAAGCGGTCCATGCCGGTGTGGCCGCCAGTCGTCCAGGCCGATGTCACCGGCCATGCCGTCGTGCAGAAGTCCGGGCGCGCGCCATCGGGCGGGCGGCGTCGCCGCGGCGGCGACTCGCCGAGCTGTCCGGCGAGCAGCCAATCAGCGCATCGAGTGCTGGTCGCGGCGAGCGGCCCTCGTCGAGGTGCAGCGCCAGGAAGGCTTGCCGGATCGCGGCGCAGAGCCGACCGTCATCGGCCAGCGTGTGGCGGAAGGCGGGCTGCAGCGCGGCAGCCCGCCCAGCCTGGCGGGCCACAACTGCGCCGCCAGGGCCTGCGGCAGGTACAGCATCGCGAGGTGAAGCCCCGGTCCGGCATGGCCGTCAGGATGCGCCCGGCTCGACAGGATCGCCCGCCGCGCTGTGTCACGAGCGGTGGCACGCCGCACCCCCGCGCGTGACGCCGATGAGCAGTTCGCAGCCGTGCGGGTCGTGGCGTGGCCTCGAAATGGGCGCGCACGGTCTCATGCCCCCGTCCCCACGCCAGACCATCCGCCCCGCGCCGTCCCCTCGGTCCGCCGCGTCATGTCGCATCCCGTCCCACCTCGCTGTCGCCTGCCTGCGGGAAGCCGCGTCGATCATCCGCCGCATCGCGGACCGCGCCGAATGCGTGGCGCAGCGCCTCGATGGCGTGCCGCACCTTGGCCGGCTGCGCATCGCGCTGCGGCGTCATCACGTACACCGGCAGCGCCGGCAGCGACCAGCCCGGCAGCAGCGGCAGCAGCCGGCCCTGCGCCTGGGATTCGTCGACGTCCTCGGCGCCGAGCATCGCCAGTCCCATGCCGGCCTCGCAGAACTGCTGCAGGCTGAGCTGGTTGTTGCTGCTGGCGCGCGGGCTCACGCGCAGCATCTCCTCGCGGCCCTCCGGTCCGGCGAGCGAGAGGCTCCGGATCGCGCCCGGTATCCGAGCGCAGGAGCAGCCAGTCGTGCCGCGTCAGGTCGGACATCGAGGCCGGCACGCCGCGCCGCGCCAGGTAGGCCGGCGCCGCGTAGAGGCCCACCGTCTTCTGCCCGATGCGCTGCGCCACCCAGCTGCTGTCGGGCAGCCGGCCGAAGCGCACCGCCAGGTCGATGCGCTTGGCCACGAGGTCGGTGAAGCCGTCGTCGACTTCCAGGTGCAGCGCTCATGCCGGGATGCGCCGCCAGCAGCGGCGCCAGCGCCGGGCCGATCTGCCGCGCCGCCCCCACCGGGGCGCTGATCCGCAGCTCGCCTTCGGGCGCGTCGCGCAGGTGATGCAGCTGGGTCTGCGCCTCGCGCGCCGCGGTCAGCATCGCCTGGCAGCCCTGCACGAAGCGCTCGCCCGCCGGCGTCAGGCTGATGCGGCGCGTCGAGCGGTGCAGCAGCGTCACGCCCATGTCGCGCTCCAGCGCGCGCAGTTGCTGGCTCACGGCGGAGGTCGTCGTCTGCAGCTGCCGCGCTGCCGCGACCAGGCTGCCCTGCTCGACCACCGTGGCCAGCACCGCCATGCGGCGCAGTTGATCCAGCATCGGGGATTGTGTAGATGATCTAAAGAATGAAGGCGGATTCTGAGGACTTCTGCGGCGATTGTGAAGTTTCTACAGTCGGATCCCGTCGCGACACCCCGTCGCATCCCTCGAAAGGATTCCCCATGAAAGTCGCCCTGATCGGACCGACCGGCTTTGTCGGCAGCGAAGTGCTCAAGGAACTGCTGGCCCGCGGCCATGACGTCGTCGCGCTGGCCCGCGATCCGGCCAAGCTCGACGGCGCGCGCCGGCCTGACCGTGGTCAAGGCCGATGCCAAGCAGGCCGATCAAGTGGCCGCGGCCGTCGAGGGCGCCGACGCCGTGGTCAACGCCTTCAACCCGGGCTGGTCGGTGCCGGACATCCACACCGAGTTCCTGGAAGGCACCCGCGCGATCTACGACGGCGTGAAGCGTGCCGGCGTGAAGCGCCTGATCGTCGTGGGCGGCGCCGGCAGCCTGTACGCGGCGCCGGGCGTGCAACTGGTCGACACGCCGGAATTCCCCGCCGAATGGAAGCAGGGCGCGCTCGCCGCCCGCGAGGCGCTCAACCTCATCCGCCAGGAGAGCTCGCTCGACTGGACCTTCCTGTCGCCCGCCGTGCACCTGGAGCCGGGCGAGCGCCGCGGCAGCTACCGCGTCAGCCTGGACACGCCGGTGATGGACGCCAACGGCCCCGCGCATGTGTCGACCGCCGACCTGGCCGTCGCCATCGTCGACGAACTCGAGCGCCCGCAGCACATCCGCCGCCGCTTCACCGTCGGCTACTGAGCGCGCCCGGCGCGGCGCCCGTCAGGCGGCCTGCTAGTTCGAGCAGGTAGTTGGCGTCGTCGTACTGGCCGAGCGTGTCCACCAGCGTGGGCAGGCATTCGGCCAGCTTGTCGTGCAGCACGAAGGGCGGGTTCACGACGAACATGCCGCTGCCCATCATCCCGAAGCCGCGCTCGTCCGCCTGCGCGACGGTCAGGCGCACATGCAGCCAGCCCTTCTTGGCGGCGGGCTCGGCCGCGGACTTCAGGCGCTGCACCAGCTGCACCGACTCGACCGTCTGCAGCTGCGGATACCAGATCGCGACGGTGCCGTCGGCGAAGCGCTGCAGCGCCTCGCGCAGCGCGGCCACGACCTTGCCGTAGTCGGCCTTGATCTCGTAGGGCGGGTCGATCAGCACGACGCCGCGGCGCGACGGCGGCGGCAGCTCCGCCTTCAGCGACGCGAAGCCGTCCTGCTGCAGCACCTGGGTGTTGGGGCGGTCCTCGAGGTAGCTCGCGAGGATGCGGTGGTCGGTGGGATGCAGCTCGTAGGCAGCGCAGGCGGTCCTCGAAGCGCATCAGCGAAGCGCGCGATGGCCGGCGAGCCCGGGTACTGCTCCAGCTTCTTGCCGGGGTTGAAGTCATGCACCAGCTGCACGTACTGCTGCAGCGGCTCGGGCAGGTCCTTGCGGGCGTAGAGGGCGGCGATGCCGCCCAGGTGCTCGGCGTTCTTCTGGGCGTAGCGGCCGTCCAGCGCGTAGCCGCCGGCGCCGGCATGGGTGTCCACCACGGTGTAGGCCTTGTCCTTCTCCCCCATGTAGCGGAGCACCTCGGCCAGCACCAGGTGTTTGAGCACGTCGGCATGGTTGCCGGCGTGGAATGCGTGTCGGTAAGCGAGCATGGGCAGGACTGTAGCGCGCGCGGCGCGCGCCGCGAAATCGCGACGCGGGTGAAAAGCGAGCCTCCGAAATGGGCGCAGGATTTCCATCCGTTGCTGGAGGTCCGCAGCAGACCGCACTCGAAGAGGCAATCATCGGCAGCGTCCAGCACATCGACATCGTGCGACTTTTCGAACTCAAGGAAGAGCGCGAAGCAAAGCAACGCGCGCTTCAGACCTGAAACGCCCCCGGCGTGTACGCCGCCCCGGCCCGGACCTCCTTCAGCGCGCACGGATGCTGGTATTGCATCGCCGGCCGCAGCGGCTGCCCGTCCACCACGCCCGCGTCCACCGCGCGCCCGATCAGCGGCGAGGCCGGCCGCAGGCGGAAGTCGTAGCGGTCCGGGTCGATGAAGCTGTCCAGCTCGACGAAGTAGTTGTGATGCTGCTCGCGGTCGGGTCCGCCCGGCAGCTCGTGCTTGCCGCACAGCAGGTTGTTGATCAGCCGCAGCTTCTGCGCCGGCTGGGCCATGCGCAGGTAGACGCCGCCCTGCGGCCGCCGGTCCACCAGCGTGTTGTTGATCAGGTGCAGTTCGTTGCGGCGGTTCGTCAGCCCCTCGCTGCCATAGGCGATCAGGTGGTAGTTCTCCGTCGCGGCGCTCTGCTGGATCACGTTGCCCATCACCAGCGCCAGCGCCGCCGTTGGGGAACTCCAGCTCGAAGCTCGCGCGGCCGGTCTCGTCGGTCAGCCGGTTGTAGAAGATGTGGTTCACCGCCGCGCGCGTCTTCAGCAGGTGGCCCGACGCGCCATGATGGAAGTAGCTCGCGATCACCGTCAGCCGGCCGATCGCGCCGACATAGCAGTTGTGCGTGCGGCCCTCGCCCGGCGCGATGGCGCCGAAGTCGCAGGACTCGATGCGCAGCTCGATCGCCGGGTCGTTGGCGGCCAGCAGGCCGTTCTCGTTGTCCTGGAAGCGGCAGTCGCGCAGCGTCAGCGAGCCGCGCTCCAGCCGGATGCCGGCGCCGTTGCGATCCGGCACGCGCGCGCCGATGAAGTCGAAGCCCTCGATCGTCATCCGCTTGCCGGTGGTGACGAAGATGCCCTTGCCCTGCGCGTGCGCGCCATTGGCCAGCATCCGCACCCGGCCGCCGACGGCGCGCAGCGTCAGGTCGTCGTGCGTTCCAGAGGGCGACGTCGGCGGGGTACTCGCCGGCCTGGACCTCGATCGTCTGACCCGCCTTGGCCTGCGCGGCCGCGGCGGCCAGGGTCTTCAGCGGGTGGTCGGGGCCCACCCGCAGCACCGCCGTTCCCGGCGGCGGCCGCCGTGCCTGGGCCTTCGCGCTCGGCGAGCCAGGCCGGCAGCGCCAGCGCGCGCGCACCTTGCAGCCACCGGCGCCGGCCGCACTGCGCGAAGGGCGGCACGAGCGGAGATCGATCGCGGAACCGGTGGTCATCGGGGGGCTCCCAGGTCTGGGGGCGGACCCCGACGGGGCGGCGCCCCGCGCGGCCGGGCGAGTGTAGCCAAGCGGGCCCGGGCGGGCCGGCCGGCGCGCCGCAAGTCCCCAGCGGGCGTCCGGGCTGTCGCCAAGGCGCTGCGGCGCGGGGCGAGCGCTCGCTAAGCTGCGCTCCATTCCTGACCGGCGGCCTCGTGCCGCGTCGTTCGTTCACGCCTTCACGTTTCCTGGATCCTCATGCCCAGTCTCTTCGACCCCTTGCAAGTCGGCGCCGTGTCGCTGGCCAACCGCATCGTCATGGCGCCGCTGACGCGCAACCGCTCCGTGGGCCTGGTGCCCGGACCGCTCGCCGTCGAGTACTACCGCCAGCGCGCCTGCGCCGGCCTGATCATCAGCGAGGGCGCGCAGATCACCCCGCAGGGCCAGGGCTATCTCGACACGCCGGGGATTCACTCGCCCGAGCAGATCGCCGCCTGGAAGCAGGTGACCGACGCCGTCCATGAAGCCGGCGGCAAGATCGCCGTGCAGCTGTGGCACGTAGGCCGCATCTCCCACGCCGACTTCCAGCCCGAGGGCGGGCAAGCCGCTGTCGGCGACGGCATCGCCCGGCCAACAGCAAGACCTTCACCAAGGACGGCTTCGTCGACGTCGCCGCGCCGCGCGCGCTGACGATCGAAGAACTGCCCGGCATCGTGCAGGCCTACGTCCACGCGCGCCAAGGCCGCGATGGCCGCGGGCTTCGATGCGGTCGAGGTGCACGGCGCCAACGGCTATCTGCTGGACCAGTTCCTGCGCGACAGCATCAACGACCGCACCGACGCCTATGGCGGCTCGATCGAGAACCGCGCGCGCCTGCTGCTCGAGGTGATGCAGGCGATCGCCGACGCGATCGGCGCGGATCGCACCGGGCTGCGCCTGTCGCCGGTCACGCCGGTCAACGACGCGGGGCAGGACAGCGACGCCCAGGCGCTGTTCAACTACGTGGTGGAGCAGCTACGCGCCGATGAAGCTGGCCTTCCTGCATGTGATCGAAGGCCACACCGGCGGGCCGCGTGACGTGGCGCCGTTCGACTACGACGCGCTGCGCGAGCGCTTCAAGGGCGTGTACATCGCCAACAACGGCTACACCCGCGAGATGGCGATCGACGCCTGGTCGCCAGGGGCTCATGCGGACGCGGTGGCCTTCGGCCGCAGCTTCATCTCGAATCCGGACCTGGTGCGTCGTTTGAAGCTCAACGCCCCGCTGCAGAAGGCGAATTCGGCCACGATGTACGGCGGCGGCGCCGAGGGCTACACCGACTACCCCGCGCTCGCGGATTGAGAACCCCCCCTCACCCGTTCCCCGCGGGGAGGGCATCCGCGTCTATCGATCCGCCTGAGGCTCCCTCGCCCGCGCAGCTGGGGAGGGCGGGGGAGTGAGGGCTCTTCGAAGGGCACACTGCCCTCACGCGAGCCCTCACCCCAACCCCTCTCCCGCTTCGCGGGCGAGGGGCTCATCTTTGTCCCTTGCTCCGGAAGATCTCGGCGACGCTGACCTCGCGCGGCCCAGGCCGGACGGTGAAGGATTGGCCCGCCGAGATCGTGCCGGGCTGCCTCACCGCGAGGTAGAACCCGCACCAGCCGCTCTGCGTCATCATCTTCGCGGCCTTGTTGAACCCCATCACCGCATTGAACTTGAAGCACGGATAACGCGGCTCGCTCACGGCGAGCTCGCAGTCGGGGAAGACCAGCACGTCACCGATCCAGGCGTCGTTCTCGACCAGCCCGGAGATCGTCAGGTTCTCGCCCATCGCGCCCCAGGGCAGCGGGTCGTCCCAGCCGGCGGCCTGCGCCTGCGCGCGCACGGTGCGCCAGAACGCGTAATGCTCGGACGGGTAGGCGTAGACGGCCTTGGACAGGCCGCCATGAACGCTGGGATCGGCTTGCTCGTCGCCGTCCAGACCCAGCGGTCGCACGTCGAGCGCGCCGCTCACCGGCCGCTTGCGGATGCCCGACATCACCGGGCGCCCATCGATGAGCATCGCCTCAGCGCGGGCCGTGTTCAGACTGATCAGTTGCATCGGGCGATTCTGCCGCAGGCCGGGCTGGACCCGCTAGGCCGGAAGGCCGCGGGCGAGGTCTCCACCAACCCCGACTCGCACCGCCGCAGCGCGTCACGCAGGTTCTCGAGTTCACGGGCCTGATGGCGCTCGCGCAGCAGGTGATCCAGCGCGAAGGACAGGTCGCCCGCCATCTCGTCGAGCAGGCCGATCACCTGCGGATCGAAGAAGCCGGGTTCACCGGCCAGCAGGCTGAGCGCGCCGACCACCTCGCCGCCGCGGCGCAGCGGGAAGGCGGCCATCGCCTCCACGCCCGGCGGGATCACCGGCGCGCCGGGCACGGTCAGCCTCGCGTCCTGCAGCGCGCGGTTGCTGACCTGGTGCGTGCCGCTGAGGATCGCGCGCGAGGCCATCGAGCTGCGCGCGAAGGGCGCATCGCGCCGCCAGACCTTGCGGCGCGCCGGGCATCAGACGATCGCCGGGGCCGGACTCGGCCACCCGCTCGAACTCGTCCCCCTCCGCCATCACCACCGCCGCGAAACGGGCATGGCCGGTGTCGACGCAGATGCGGCACAGCTCCTGGAGCAAGAGCTTGAGTTCCGCGTCGGCGTCGTCGAAGGCGCCGGCCTCGCGGCGCACGATGAGCTGGTTGGTCTGCGACAGCGCGACGTACAGCCGCTGCAGGCGCTGGTGCGAGTCCAGCCCCTCGCGGCGCTCGTCGTCGTAGCGCGTCCACACGGTGCAGACGACGACGCTGCATAGCCCGGCGGTCAGCAGCACCAGCAGCAGGCCGAGGTGGGCGGCATTGGTGGCGGTCTGCTGCGCGCTTTCGGCGTCGACGCGGGCCTGGCTCAGCTGGAAGGCGATCAGCTCGTCGAGCAGCCGCATCGTTGCGAGCCGGCGCTGATTGAGCTCGCGCAGCGTGTCGGGGGAGGGCGGCGCCCTGGCGGTGAGCGCGGCCCAGAGCTGGTCCAGCAGCGGCTGGGTGCGGGCGATCAGGGCGGTCTCGGCCGGCACCATGCGCGTGGCCAGGTACCGGGACCAGAGCTGACGGGTCTGGTCGGTCAGGCGCTGGCCGGCGGTGTCGAGCTTCTCGGCGTCGGGTTGCTGGGCCTGGGAGATGAGCAGCGCGCCGAGCTGCTGCGCGCCGAGCGTGTGCTCGAGCTCACGCAGCAGGTCCACGGGGACGAGGCGGTCGTCGTAGAGGGACTGCGCGATGGCCGCCAGGCGCTTGGACTGCCACCAGCCCAGCAGCGCCGAGGACGCCACCAGCGCGAGCGCCAATACCAGCACCAGGTAGAGGCGCGCGCGGAGGCTCAGACCGGAGGGGGCGGACATGGGGCGATGGGGACCTCGCGGGGAGGCCCCCAGCATAGGGGCATTCCTACGGGGGGCCGATCCCCGAGGCGCTGGGGGTTGCCCGACCCAGAAGCAAGAAGCGCCGGCAGGGCCGGGCTTCTCATCCAGGTCGCGGAGGCGAACAGGCTTGGCGGGGGCGCAGCAAAACCCCACCCCCACCCCCCCCCCCCCCCCCCCCCAACCCCCAGCCCGTCGGCTCGGGCACCGAGATCGCGTTCGCTTGCTGAAGCGGCGACTCAGCGTCGCATGCGAATGCGTCGTCCGGCCACCGCCAGCGCCACGCCGGTCGGCTCGGGCACGCAGCGCGCGTTCGCGGTGAAGCGCGTCACGTCGGCGAAGCCGTTGTTGGAGGTCAGCAGGAAGGTCAGCGAATGGATGTTGGTCAGGCTCAGGGCGTTCGAGCGCCGTGCCGACCGTGCCCACCACGCCCGTGTCCGTCAGCCAGTTCAGCGCGCCTTGCGTCAGCGTGAAGTTGCTGACGTCGAACGCGCCGCCGCCGGTCATCGACAGCACCCAGCGGTTGGTCGTGACGTTGCCGTAGTTCGAGTGCAGGAACACCGAGCTGCTGTCGCCCACGTTCTCATGGAAGTGACCGTCCGGACCGACCGCGAGGAATTCGAAACCTTGCGCCACATACAGCGACGGGCCGTTGTACGAGCCGGTCGGGTTCGTGTACACGCCGCCTTCAGCGGCCTGGGTGAAATCGACGACCGCGGCTTGGGCGGACGACAGGGCGGCGACCAGCGCAATGGCGCCGCAGGCGTGGACGGCCTTGGAAATGAAGCTCATGGATTCCCTCGGGATGAATGGATCTAGTTGTCTCCCCGAGCCTCTCCGCGCCGACCGGGTGACCCCTGGGTCGGGCGGGACGCGCTGTTCGAGGCCGACGTCGTCGCCGGCGGATTCGAGCGCGGGCGATCTGCAAGCAGAATCCAGGCCAGCTCGTGTCACATCAATAAGCCATTGATTTGACTGGCATTTTCATGCGGACCCATTTTCATGGGACAGCCGATGTAAGGAAATCCGACAGTCGACGCTCGGTTAGGCATGTGAATTGCCTGACGCCGCGCCCGCTTGCATGCCGGACCCGGCATCGAACCATTCCAGAAACGCATAACCCCGGCGAGCGCGGGAGTTACGGCGTGATTACATTGGAACCAGTGTTCGGCGAGGCACCCGCCATGGCGTGCGGCATTGGGTCAGCTCCGCGGTCTTCTCCTCTGTAGCCAGAGCGGGAAGCCACCGGAACGGAGCTGACCCAATTCCGCTTTTCATATCCTCAAATTGGGAACCGCCATGAACCAACCCGTAATGGAAGGCTTGCGCCTCAACGTACCGGCCTACGTCAAACACCAGCGCCTGATCGCCTGGGTCGCGGAGATCGCCGCGCTCACCGAGGCCAAGGACGTCTACTGGTGCGACGGCAGCCAGGCCGAGTACGACCGCCTGTGCCAGCAGCTCGTCGACGCCGGCACCTTCCAGAAGCTGAACCCGGCCAAGCGCCCCAACAGCTACCTCGCCTGGAGCGACCCGACCGACGTCGCCCGCGTCGAGGACCGCACCTTCATCTGCACCGCCGACAAGGCACGACGCCGGCCCGACCAACAACTGGATGGCCCCCGCCGAAATGCGCGCCCTGCTGCAGACCGGCGAGCAGGCGCTGTTCCACGGCGCCATGCGCGGCCGCACGCTGTACGTCGTGCCGTTCTCGATGGGCCCGCTCGGCTCGCCGATCGCGCACATCGGCGTGGAACTGTCCGACAGCCCCTACGTCGCCGTGAACATGCGCATCATGACCCGCATGGGCCGCGCGGTCCTGGACACGCTGGGCGAGGACGGCGAGTTCGTGCCCTGCGTGCACACCGTCGGCGCGCCGCTCGAGCCGGGCCAGGCCGACGTCAAGTGGCCCTGCAACAAGACCAAGTACATCGTCCATTACCCGGAGACGCGCGAGATCTGGTGCTACGGTTCGGGCTACGGCGGCAACGCGCTGCTGGGCAAGAAGTGCTTCGCGCTGCGCATCGCCTCGACCATGGGCCGCGACCAGGGCTGGCTGGCCGAGCACATGCTGATCCTGGGCGTGACCTCGCCCGAAGGCAAGAAGCACCACGTCGCCGCCGCCTTCCCGAGCGCCTGCGGCAAGACCAACTTCGCCATGCTGATCCCGCCCGCGGGCTTCGAGGGCTGGAAGGTCACGACCATCGGCGACGACATCGCCTGGATCAAGCCCGGCGAGGACGGCCGCCTCTACGCGATCAACCCGGAAGCGGGCTACTTCGGCGTGGCCCCCGGCACGAACGAGAAGACCAACCCGAACTGCATGGCCAGCCTGGACAAGGACGTCATCTTCACCAACGTCGCGCTGACCGACGACGGCGACGTCTGGTGGGAAGGCATGACCGACACGCCGCCGGCGCACCTGATCGACTGGCAGGGCAAGGACTGGACGCCGGAGATCGCCAAGGAGACCGGCGCCAAGGCCGCCCATCCGAACGCCCGCTTCACCGTGGCCGCCACCAACAATGCCCGGCGATCGACGCCGAGTGGGACAACCCCGCCGGCGTGGCGATCGACGCCTTCATCTTCGGCGGCCGCCGCTCGACCACCGTGCCGCTGGTGACCGAGGCGCGCGACTGGACCGAAGGCGTCTACATGGCCGCCACCATGGGCTCGGAAACCACCGCCGCCGCCGCCGGCCAGCAGGGCGTCGTGCGCCGCGACCCGTTCGCGATGCTGCCCTTCATGCGGCTACAACATGAGCGGACTACTTCCAGCACTGGCTGACGCTGGGCGCCAAGCTCAGGCCCAGTCCGGCGCCAAGCTGCCGAAGATCTTCTGCGTCAACTGGTTCCGCAAGGGCGCCGACGGCAAGTTCGTCTGGCCCGGCTTCGGCGAGAACATGCGCGTGCTGAAGTGGATGCTGGAACGCCTCGACGGCCAGGGTCAGGGCGTGGAACACGCCTTCGGCACCAGCCCGCGTTACGAGGACCTGAACTGGCAAGGCCTGGCGTTCACGCCGGAGCAGTTCAAGACGGTCACGCACATCTCGGGCGAGGACTGGGCCACCGAGCTCAAGCTGCACGACGAGCTCTTCGTCCAACTCGCCCAGGGCCTGCCGGCTGAGCTGCCGGCCACCAAGGCCAAGATCGAACAGCGCCTGGCCCAGGCCTGATCGCCCGGAATCCTCCTGGACGCCGCCTCGCGAGAGGCGGGTCCGGGAGGTCCCGATATCAGCCCCGAACCGGGCCGGAAAAAGTCAAAGCCCGCTCGAAGCAATTCGAAGCGGGCTTCTGTTCTTGCTCGGCCTGACGCGTGATCCGAGGAGAGCCTGCGCTCACCTCGGTACGGGATCAGTCCTCGCTGCCGGGCCTGTACAGCTCCCGGCGGGTTCGGCGTGTCAGCCGTTGCGACGGGCGTTGGCGGCGCGCAGCTCAGCGGCGAAGGAGGGCATGCTCTCTTCGTACTGGGCGGCCAGGGCCAGCAGCTCGCGCTCGGCGCGGGCCATCTTGGCCGACTCGATGCGGGCCTTCACGTTGGTGATCGTGCGGGCCCAGACGCGGGCACCGATGGTGGCAAACGTGCCGCCGCGACGCACCGTGCGGCTCAGCGGCAGACCGAAGGTTTGGGTAGCGACGCTCATGGCGATTTCCTTTGATTGGCTTGTTTTGGCGGCTCTGTAGAACCGACGGAACGAACTATAGGGTTTCCCCTAGGCATTACGCCAATGAAAGGTGGGCATTGAATGTATGAATGCTGTGCATATCATTGGGCGGAGCGCGACCCGCCCGTGATCCGTGTCACGGCCTCTTCGGCCAAGTGCCAAGGAATGCGCAACTTCCGCCCCCCATCACCGCGAAGAGGGTCCTCCGAAGCGGGCGCCAGGGGGGGGCATTTCCCGGCATTCCTCGTGAAAAAGTGCCAGCCATGAGCTTCCGCAACCTGGATCTGAACCTGTTGAAGGTGTTCGACGCCGTGATGGCGGAGCGCTCGATGACCCGCGCGGCCGAGCGCCTGTCGATGACCCAGCCCGCGGTGAGCCATGCGCTCAAGCGGCTGCGCGAGGCGCTGGGCGAGGACCTCTTCGTCCGCCAGGCCTTCGGCATGAAACCGACCTCGCGCGCCGAGGGGCTCTGGCCGGAGGTGCGCGCCGCGCTGACCCGGCTGCGCGTGGCGCTGGACCCGGGCGACTACCAGCCCGCGTCCGAGGAATACACCTTCCGCCTGGCGATGGCGGACGCCACGGCGGCGCTGATCCTGCCGCCGCTGATGCAGCAGCTGGAGCGGATGCGGGCGCTGGCCAACGTCCATGTGCTGCCGCTGACCACCCGCGATCCGCGCTCGCTGCTGGAGCAGGGCGAGGCCGACTTCGCGCTGGGCTACTTCCCGACGGCCGTCGCGGCGCTGAAGGGGCAGGGGGACATGGCGTCCATCCGCCAGCAGCGGCTCTACGACTCCTATTACGTCTGCGTCATGCGGCGGGGACACCCGTTGGCTGACCAGGAACTGACGCTCGATGCCTTCTGTCAGGCGCATCACCTGCTGGTGAGCTTCTCGGGGCGACCCTACGGGTTCGTCGACGAGGCGCTGGCCGCGCTCAAGCGCAGCCGGCGGATCGCGCTGACGGTCAACCAGTTCTTCACCGCCGGACGGGTGGTGGCGCATTCCGACCTGCTGACGGTGCTCCCCCAATCCTTCATCACGGCCACCGGCTACCAGGAGTCGCTGATCTACCGCCCGCTGCCGATGCAGCTGTCGCCGGTCCACGTGGATCTGCTCTGGCATCTGCGCAACGACGACCGCAGCGCCCAGCGCTGGATGCGGGAGCGGCTGATCGAATCGGGCGCGAGCGGCGACAATCGCGCCCCATGAGCATTGCCCACGACCTTTCCGACGCCGAGTTCGACGAACTCGACGACCTTCTCGCCGCCACGCCGGCGCCGCTCGAGCCGCTGGACGCCTCGATGCTGGACGGCTACCTGGCCGGCGTGCTGGTGCAGCCCCGCCTGATCCCGATCGAGGAATGGCTGCCGCCGGTCTTCGACTACGAAGGCCGCCCGCTGCCCGACGACATCGATCCCGCCTGGCTGGCCCGCATCCGCGGCCTGGTCGAGCGCCGTTTCGCCTCGCTCAACCACAGCATGCTGGAGCAGGGCTGGTTCTATCCGGTTGTGCTGGACCTGGATGCCGAGGAGGCCGAAGGCGCGCAGGCCGCTGAAGACGCTGAAGAAGGTCAGGGCGCTGACGCCGAGGCCGCAGCAGCCGCGGACGCGTCGGCCGAGGGCACCGATGCCGAGCTCCCGACCGATCCGATCACGCGTTCGCTGCTGCCGTGGGTGGGCGGTTTCGAGTACGCCGCGGTGACCTTCCCCGACCTGCACGAGCAGGCCGACGACAACGTCAACGCGCTGCTGGCGCGCCTGTACCGCCATCTGCCGGCGGAGACGCCGGAGGAGAAGGAGATCGTCGAGCTGATGGATCGCGAGCACCCGCTCAAGAACCTCGACGAAGCGATCGAGGACCTGATCCTGACCGTGGTCGACCTGCAGGAAGCGACCGAGTCGCAGCGTTATCACGTCGAGCAGGTGCGTCGCGACACGCCCAAGCTGGGCCGCAACGACCCGTGCCACTGCGGCTCGGGCAAGAAGTTCAAGAACTGCCACGGCGCGGCCTGATCCCAGGTCCTCGCCTCGCGATGAACGCCGGCCTCGCGCCGGCGTTTTCATGGGTGACGCTCAATCCCCGGGCGTGAAATCCTCGAGCGACAGCGCACGCAGCGCGTCATCGAATCGGGCGATCTGAGCGGCATGACCGCCGAGCAGCCGGCTGGCCTCGCGCGCGGCGCCCAGCACCGCGCGGCAGGCCGCGGCCATCGTCTCGGGCGGCGACAGCCTCACCCGGGGCCCTGACACCGCGATCGCGCCGTGCACCTGGCCATTCACGCCGATGACGGGCGCGGCGACCGACGCGGTGTCCGGCTCGCGCTCGCCATAGGACGCGGCCCAGCCGCGCGCGTGGACCCTCTCGAGGCCCTCGCGGCCGTCGTCCGAGAACGCACACAGCACCTTGCCCGAAGCACCCTGCCGCAGCGTGTACTGCTGGCCGATGGCGACCGCCGCGCGCACCGACCGCGCCGGTTCCCAGCGATAGAGCGCGACGCGCGCGTCGCCATGGCGGACGTAGAAGGACGCGGTCTCGCCGGTGTCCGCGCTGAGCTGCTTGAGCAGCGGCTCCACCGCCGGCCCCACCTGGAAGGAACGCTGGTAGATCGTCGCCAGCCGCAGCGGCGCCGGTCCGATCGCGTACTGGCCGTCGGGCAGCCGCCGCACGAAGCCGCCGTGTTCCAGCGCGCCGAGCAGCCGCAGCACGGTGCTCTTGTAGAGATCGGTCCGTCGCGACAGCTCGGCCAGCGACAGGCTGTCGTCATCCTGACCGAAAGCCCCCAACAGGGCGAAGGCGCGGTCCAGGACCGCCACCCCGCTGGTGTCGGCCGGGGAAGCGGCGGAAGCCTCGGTTGGCGGAGCGCTTTGTCTTTCAGGCACGGGTAATCCCTGGTCCACGGCCCTTCTCAGGACCTTGTTGTCGTCCTAAAGTTCTATCAGACAAATCACTGTTCTGTTAGATAGAACAAACACGGAGACGCGACATGATGAGTTCCAGCCCCACCCCATCCCTCCGACGGCAGCCAGCGAGCACCACGAGCACCGCACGCACCACGGGCGCGACGGGCGCGACGGGCGCTGTCGCGGCGGTGGTCCTCGCCCTCGGTACCCTGGGCAGCGCGATGCCGACGATCGCGCGGGCCGCGGACGCCGCCTACCCGGCGCAGCCGATCAAGCTCATCGTCCCGTTCCCGCCGGGAGGCGGGACGGACATCGTGTCGCGGCTGATCCTGGACAGGGTCCGCGAGGACACCGGCTGGACCTTCGTCGCGGACAACAAGGCCGGCGCGGGCGGCAACATCGGCCTGGACGCGGTCGCCAAGAGCAAGGCGGACGGCTACACGCTGGGCATGGGCCAGACCGCCAACCTGGCCATCAACCCGACGCTGTATCCCCGCATGCCCTACGACGCGGCGAAGGCCTTCACGCCCGTGGCGCTGGTCGCGGGCCAGCCGGTCGTGCTGGTGGTGACGGCGGCGTCGCCGTTCAAGACGCTGGGCGAGCTGGTCGCCGCCGCCAAGGCCAAACCCGGCGCGCTGACGATGGCCTCGGCCGGCAACGGCACGGTGGGCCACCTGACGGGGGAACTCTTCTCCCGACAGGCCGGCATCCGGGTGACCCACGTCCCCTACAAGGGGGCCGGCCCCGCGGCGACCGACCTCCTCGGCGGTCAGGTCGATTACTACTTCGCCACGCCGCAGACGGTGGTGTCCTTCCTGAAGGCAGGTCGGCTGCGCGCGCTGGCGGTGAGCTCCGCGGCGCGGCTGCCCGTGCTGCCGGACGTGCCGACGGTGGCCGAGAGCGGCTACAAGGGCTTCGACACCTCGGACTGGAAGATGATCGTCGCGCCCGCCGGCACCCCGGCGGCGGCGGTCGCGCGAATGAACGCGCAGGTGCAGAAGGCCCTGTCCAAGGCCGCGATGATCGGCCAGCTGCAGTCCGAGGGCAGCGTGCCCATGGCCGGCACGCCGCAGCAGGCGGCGCAGTTCCTGGCGCGCGAGCAGCAGCGCTGGGGCGAGGTGGTCCGCGCGGCCAACGTCAAGGTCGATTGAGCGCGCGGAGATCCCCATGAGCCTTTCCCCGCTGCGCGGCATCCGCGTGCTCGACCTCACCAACGTGCTCGCGGGCCCCTTCGCCTGCCACCAGCTCGCGCACCTGGGCGCCGACGTCATCAAGGTCGAGGCCCGCGAGGGCGGCGACCTTGCCCGCCAGCTCGGCGCCGACACCGCGCTCAACCAGGCGCACATGGGCGCGTCCTTCCTGGCGCAGAACCCGGGGAAGCGCTCGATCACGGTGGACCTCAAGCGCGACGCGGGCAAGGCGGTGTTCCGCCGGCTGGTGGCCAGCGCCGATGTGGTCGTCGAGAACTTCCGGCCCGGCGTGATGCAGCGCCTGGGCGTGGGCTTCGACGAGCTCCGCCGCGAGCATCCGCGGCTGGTCTACTGCGCGATCTCGGGCTTCGGCCAGGACGGGCCCCTGCGCGATCTGCCCGCGTACGACCAGATCATCCAGGGCATGTCCGGGATGATGAGCATCACCGGCGACGCCGCCACCGCGCCGCTGCGCGTCGGTTACCCGGTGGCCGACACGATCGGCGGGCTCACCGCCGCGATGGCGATCGCCGCGGCGCTGGCCGACCACGACCGCCAGGACGCGACCTTCATCGATGTCTCGATGCTCGAGGCGGCGATGGCGACGATGGGTTGGGCGGTGTCCAACCTGCTGGTGGCCGGGCGCGAGCCGCAGCCGATGGGCAACGACAACGTGACGGCCAGCCCGTCGGGCACCTTCCGCACGGGCGAGGGCCTGCTCAACATCGCCGCCAACAAGCAGGAGCAGTTCGAGGCCGTCTGCGCGGTCGTGGGTCATCCCGAGTGGACGACCGACGTCCGCTTCGCCGATCGGCACGCGCGGCTGAAGCATCGGGCCGCGCTGACGCACCTGCTGGAGGCGGCGCTGAGCGAGCAGCCGGCGGTGGACTGGTGGCCGCGCTTCATCGACGCGGGCGTGCCCGCCGGGCCGGTGTTGTCGGTGAAGGAGGCGCTCGCGCATCCGCAGATCGCCGAGCGCGGGCTGATCGGCGACTTCGAGGACGTGCCCGGCGTGGGCCGCGACATCCGCGTGCTGCGCACCGGATTCAAGCTCGACGGCCAGGCGCCGCGCGTGGCGACGCCGCCGCCGAGGCTGGGGGAGCACACGGACGAGATCCTGGCCGAGCTGGGTTATGGCGCCGAGGAACGCGCCGCGCTGAAGGAGGAGAAGGCGGTATGAGCGATGGCAAGCAGGGCGACGACAAGCTGAGCGACGGCCCGCACGATCCCCGCGTGTCGGACTGGTGGCGGACATCGATCATCGAGATGTCCCCGGGCGTGATCCGCTACCGCGGGCATGCGATCCAGGACCTGATCGGGCAGGTCAGCTTCGCGCAGATGATCTGGTTGATGACGCGGGGCGAGCTGCCGGGCGCCGAGCAGGCCAAGCTGCTGGACTGCGCGTTGATGGCGGCGGTCGATCACGGGCCGCAGGCGCCGAGCATCGCCATCGCGCGCATGGCCGCGACCTGCGGCGTGGGCCTGAACAACGCGATGGCCTCGGCGATGAACGTGCTGGGCGATGTGCACGGCGGCGCCGGCGAGCAGTGCGTGGAGATGCTGCAGGCGATCGCGGCGCGGATCGACGCGGGCGCGACGCTGGCGGACGCGGTCGGTGCGGGCCTGGACGAGGCGATCGCGCTGCGGGGCAAGTTCGTGTCGGGCTTCGGCCATCGCTTCCACCCGGTGGATCCGCGCGCGCCGCGGCTGCTGGACCTGGTCGACGAGGCGGCCGGACTGGGCGTCGTGTCCGGACGATTCGCCGGGATCGGGCGGGCAGTGGAGGCCGAGCTGCAGCGGCGCAAGGACGGGCGTCGCATTCCGATGAACATCGACGGCGCCACGGCGGTGATCTACGCGGAACTGGGATTTCCGGCGCCGTTGGCGCGCGGGCTGTTCTGTCTCTCGCGCTCGGTGGGCATCTTGGCGCATGCCTGGGAGCAGACCCAGCAGGGCGGCCGCAACAAGGGGCCGATGCCGCGCGAGTACCTCTGGACCTACGACGGCCCGCCGCCGGTCAGATCTCGATGACCAGATCAGGCCGGTAATCGGCCTGCTCGCCCTTGTTGGCGTAGCCCAGCGGGTTGGCGACGACGCGGCAGCGGTGAGGGAACTCGCCGCGCGGACCCGTGGGGGTCTCGACGACGTAGTCGTGAGCGCAGTGCAGATGCCCGTGCAGCCACAGGTCGGCGTGGGGCAGCAACTCGTCCAGCGCGTTGCAGAAGCCGGCCGTGCCCGGCGTCTCGCCATAACGCGGATCGGCGCTGCGCAGGCTGGGCGCGTAATGTGTCACCGCCACCGTCTTGCCGTTGAAGGGACGGGCGAGCGCCGCTCGCAGCCAGGCCTGGCAATCGAGGGCGAGCTCGCGCTGCTGCTCGGCCAGCATGTGCTGCCCGTTGACCAGCGTCGAGTAGCGCCGCAAGTAGAAATTGGCCGCCCGGAAGGCCTTCTCGCGCGCGGCGAGCTGCTTGGTCATGGTCGTCTCGCGCGAAGCCAGCGCGTCGAAATCCGCCCAGAGCGTCGTGCCGAGGAAGCGCACGTCGCCGATGACGATCTCCTCGCGGTCC
Source organism: Roseateles sp. (assembly GCA_039594005.1). GTDB lineage: Bacteria > Pseudomonadota > Gammaproteobacteria > Burkholderiales > Burkholderiaceae_C > Roseateles. The sequence continues at coordinate 297,286 of JBCNOF010000015.1, read as the reverse complement.
AGCCACTCGATGCCGAGTTCGGCGCAGGTCTGGCGCAGCCGCGCCTGCGCGGTGTCGAACTCGATGCCGTCGTACTCGTGGTTGCCCGGCACGTACAGCACGCGCCGCCAGGGCGCGCCTTCACGCGTCGGGGAGAAGCGGCCCAGCCCGAAGTCGTCCGTCACCAGCCGCGAGCCGGCCTGGTAGGAGCCGACGTCGCCCGCCAGCACCAGCAGATCGACGTCCGGCGCGGCGACGGTCTGGAAATCGGTCTGGCGTTCGAGGTGGAGGTCGGAGATCAGTTGCAGGCGCACGGCGTGACGGCGCGACAGGCACCGCGGGACTCGGGAGGGGGCATTGTCCAACGTCAAGGCCGGCGCGGCCTGCGGCGTCGATGCGGCTTTCCGGAAGGCGCCTTGTGACACACTGGCCCGCGGCCGGCTGTCGGCCGCACTTGCTTGAGGGAGTCAACGATGAAGATCCTGGTCGCCGTCGACGGCAGCGTGTATTCCAAGCGCATGCTGGCCTACCTCTCCGCCCACGACGAGTGGCTCGGAGGCGCGCATGACTACACGGTGGTGCACGTCGTCGCGGCGGTGCCGCCCCGCGCCGCCGCCGTGCTCGAGAAGGCCGTGCTGGCCGAGTACTACCAGGAAGAGGCCGAGAAGGTCCTCAAGCCGATCCGCACCTTCATGGACAAGCGCGGCATCAAGGCGCAGTACGTGGTCAAGACCGGCCACGCGTCGGATGCGATCTCCGCGGTGGCCGAGAAGGGCCGCTTCGACCTGATCATGATGGGCTCGCACGGCCACACGGCGCTGGGCAAGCTGGTGCTGGGGTCGGTGGCCACGAAGGTCATGGCCCACACCGATGTGCCGGTGCTGCTGATCCGCTGAAACCGCTGACGCGCTGAACGCGTTCCGCCAACAGGAAGGCGCCCCACGGGGCGCCTTGTCGTTTCAGCTCCGGCGAGCCATCCAGGACAGGGGGAAGTCACCGTGGGCCGGGGCTCGGCCTGGGACTCCAGCCCGTAATCGCTGCGCCGGAAGTCCTCGTACTCGCTTTCGTCGCCGAAGCTGGCTTCCATGCCGAACGCGGTGCCCATGTCAGCCGGTTCGGGCTCGTGGGCGCTGGGGCTGTTGCGGCGGAAAAGGCTCAGGGCGGAAGCGATGCGCATGATGGACCTCGTCGGAAAGCACGGGTTGTCCGCTGCGCGATGCCGATGCCGCACCGCGCGTTGAGCCACAGTTTGCGCGTCTTCGTCCTCGGGAGAATCCCCAGATCGCGGGTGCCTCGGAATCGTGTTCACAAATGCACACAGACTGGTGTGTGCCCACCACAGCTTTGGTGGAATAACCACGCACCCCACTTTGGTGTGATGCCCCCCGAAACGTGGGGTGACTATGCTCCGGACCTTCCCTAATTCACGGATTCGGTTGTTCCCTCATGTCTCCGTTGATTCACAAGTCGATGACCTGGGCCATTGTCGGCAGCGTTGTGCTGATGTCGGCCTGGTTGGCCAGCTCGGTTCAGGACAAACACGAACGCGGTGGTTTCAGGATGCGTCTGGCCGCCCAGACCGCGGTCTCCGCGCCTGAACTCCCGGCGACGGCCCCGGCGGCCGTCCACGCACAAGCCAAGGTGCAGGTGGCCTCGCTCAAGCGCTGAAGTCCGCGCTGAGGTTCGCGCTGACGCCCTCGCCAGCCAACGCGGCCCGGGCACCCCGGGCCAGCGCTTCCCCGATCTGATCCAGCAACGCCGGAGGCGCACCGCCTTCCGGCGTTGTCGTTTTCGGGCGTGGCGAGTCGGGCGCGGCGTCGCCGCCCAGCTTCCACTGGTGCCAGTACAGGGCCACCTCGACCTGCACCTCCGGCCTCAGCGCCACCAGCTCCCCGCTGGCCAGCAGCGGCCGGACCTGCAGTTCCGGTGCCACGCCCACGCCCCAGCCCATGCGGACCGCGTTGACGTAGCCCTCGCTCGACGGCACGTAACGCGCGTTCAGCCGTGCCGAGCGCAGCCCCATCGCCTGCCGGACCCACTGCTGCTGGGCGTCGTCCTTGCGGTTGAAGACGAGGAAGGGCACCTGCGCGAAGTTCGCGGCGCCCAGCCCGCTGGGGAGCATCCGGGCGACGAAGTCCGGACTGGCCACCGCGATGTAGCGCATCACGCCCAGCGGCTGCGCGATGCAACCGCGCAGCGCCTGCGGCACCGTCGTCACGCAGCCGAGCACCTCGCCCTGGCGCAGCCAGTCGTGGGTGAAGTCCTGGTCGTCGACGACCAGCTCCAGCCCGAACCCCTCCCGCAGCCCGCGCTGGACCAGCGGATCGAGCGCGGGCAGGACCCAGGTCGCCAGGCTGTCGGCGTTGACGGCGATCGGCAGCCGTTCGGTCTGCGCAGCCTGCACGCCCAGCTCGCGCACCACGTCCGCGCGCAGCGCCGCCAACTGGCGGGCGTACCGGAGCAAGCGCTTGCCGGGATCGGTGAGCCGCAGCGGTCGCGAGCGGACCACCAGCAGCTGCCCGACCTGCGCTTCCAGGCTGCGCAGCCGCTGCGACACCGCGCTCTGCGTGATGGCCAGGGTCTCGGCGGCGCGCTCGAAGCTGCGCTCATCGGCCAGCGCGGCCAGACAGTCCAGGCCGGCGGCGTCCAGATCCTTCATCGCGTGTCTCCCGGCGCTGTCGCGCTCCGGCAAATTATTAGCAGTCCTAATGTATTCGCTGAGATATTAATCCCGCTTCATGAATTGACGACGCCTGCCCACAATCCGGCCCTTTCGACCCCATTCGTCCATCCCCCCCGATGTCGTCCCCCAGCGCGGCCCTGTTGCAAGGCTGGCTCACCGGAGCCGGCCTGATCGTCGCCATCGGCGCGCAGAACGCGCTGGTGCTGCGCCAGGGCCTGATGCGGCAGCACGTGGCGCCGGTGGTGATCGTGTGCGCGCTCTCGGACATGCTGCTGATCTGGCTGGGCGTGTTCGGACTGGGCCGCCTGATCGCCGCGAGCCCGCTGCTGATGGAGATCTTCCGCTGGGGCGGCGCCGCGTTCCTGCTGGCCTACGGCGCCAAGGCGGCGCTGCGGGCGATCTCGCCCAAGGCCGGGCTGCAGGCGCAGGCGGGCAGCGGCTCGTTGTCGGCGGTGCTGGGCAGCACGCTGGCGATGACGTATCTGAATCCCCACGTCTATCTGGACACGGTCGTGCTGCTGGGCACCGTGGGCGCGCAGCAGAGCCCCGGCCTGCAACTGCCGTTCGCGGCGGGCGCCTCGGTAGCGTCCTGGATGTGGTTCTCGCTGCTGGGCTTCGGCGCCGCGGCGGTGGCGGTGCCGTTGCGCCGCCCGGCGGTCTGGCGCAGCATCGATGCCTTGATCGCCCTCGTGATGGCCATCCTGGGACTGCAGCTGATCCTGCGCCCGCTGGCCTGAAGCCCGTCACGCTGCACGCAAGCGGAACCACAAGTTCACCTGGAGCTCCCCATGAAGGTCATCGTTCTCGGCGCCGGCATCATCGGCATCCACACCGCCTGGTACCTGCTGGACCAGGGTCACGATGTCGTCGTCGTCGACCGCCAGCCCGACGCGGCGCTGGAGACCAGCTTCGCCAACGGCGCGCAGATCTCGGTCTGCTTCTGCGAACCCTGGGCCAACGCGGGCGCGCCGTTCAAGGTCGCCAAGTGGCTGCTCAAGGACGACGCGCCGCTGCTGTTCCGCCCGCGCCTGGATCCGGCGCAGTGGCGCTGGGGCCTGTCCTTCCTCGGCCAATGCACGACGGCGGCGTTCGAGCGCAACGTCGAGCAGCTCGTGCGCCTGGGCCGCTACAGCCACGAGTCGCTGCAGTCGCTCGTCGCCGAGACCGGCATCCAGTACAACCGCCTGCAGAAGGGCATCCTGCACTTCTTCGGCAGCGAGGCCGACTTCGAGGCCGGCGCGCAGGGCGCGGAGATCATGCGCCGCCACGGGGTGGACCGCCGCGTGCTGAGCCGCGAGGAAGTCCTGGCCATCGAGCCCGCGCTGCGCGGCGCGCAGCAGGCGGTGTTCGGCGGCACCTACACGCCGAGCGACGAATCGGGCGACGCGCGCGTGTTCACGCAGGCGCTGGCGAAGCTGGCCGAGAAGCGTGGCGCGCAGTTCCTGTGGAACCACGACATCGTGACGCTGCAGCCGCAGGGCGAGCAGATCGCCGGCGTGCAGATCCAGTCGCGCGAGACCGGCCAGACGCAATGGCTCAAGGGGGACGCCTACGTCGTCGCGCTGGCCTCGTACGCGCCGGGCCTGACCAAGGCGCTGGGCGAGCACCTCAACATCTATCCGGCCAAGGGTTACTCGGCCACGCTGCGCCTGAAGAAGCCCGAGCTGGCCAGCACGGTCAGCCTGCTGGATGACGCCCGCAAGATCGCGATCTCCCGCCTGGGCGATTTCGTGCGCATCGCCGGCACGGCGGAACTTGTGGGCCTGGACACCAGCCTGGACACGCCCACGTCCAAGGTCCGCTGCGAGTCGCTGATCCGCCGCTACGAGGAGCTGTTCCCCGGTGTGGCCGATCTCACCGAGCCGAACTACTGGACCGGCCTGCGTCCGAGCACGCCGACCAACGTGCCCTACATCGGCCGCAGCCAGAAGGCGTCCAACCTGTGGATCAACGCCGGACACGGCACGCTGGGCTGGACGCACGGCGCCGGATCGGGCCGCGCGCTGGCCGAGCTGATGAGCGGCAAGCGTCCCGAGCTGGACTTCGCCTTCTATGGCGACGCGCTGCCGAGCAAGCAGATCCGCAACCTGCAACCGGCCTGAACCACGGGGCAAAGCCCCGAAAACGAGGGCGCGGCTAGAATCCGCGCCCTTTTTGCATTTCCGAGCGACGCGCCATGTCTTCCTTGCCTACCGACCTGCCGCGTGACTTCTGCGCCATCGACTTCGGCACGTCCAACTCCGCCGTGGCCGTGCCCGATGAGACGCGTCCGGGCGCGATGCGCCTGGTGCCGCTGGAGGGCGACAAGCTCACGATGCCCACGGCGGTGTTCTATTTCGCCGAGGGCCGGCACGACGCCGACGGCCCGCCGCGGGCCTTCGGCCGCGCGGCGATGTCCGCCTACGTCGAGGGCGCCGACGGCCGGCTGATGCGTTCGATGAAGAGCATCCTGGGCTCGAGCCTGATCGATCAGGTGACGGACGTGGGCGGCGGCCGCGGCGTGAAGTACATCGACATGCTGTCCGGCTACCTGAAGCGCCTGCGCAAGCAGGCCGCGCAGCAGGGGCACGAGCCGCGTCGCGTGGTGCTGGGCCGGCCGGTGTATTTCGTCGACGGCGAACCCGAACGCGATGCCGCGGCGCAGGCCTCGCTGACCGCGGCGGCGCGCGCGGTCGGTTTCGACGACGTCCATTTCCAGTTCGAGCCGATCGCTGCGGCCTTCGACTTCGAGCAGCATGCCGATCGCGAGCAGCTGGTGCTGGTGGCCGACATCGGCGGCGGCACCTCGGACTTCTCGGTGGTGCGCGTGGGCCCGGAGCGCGTGCAGCGGCTGGACCGCCGCGACGACATCCTGGCCAACCACGGCGTGCACATCGCCGGCACGGACTTCGACCGGCACATCGAGCTCACCGGCATCCTGCGTGAATTCGGCTACCGCGCGCTGGGGCCGGCCAAGCCGGGCCAGACGCCACGCGAGGTGCCCAGCGGCGTCTATTTCGACCTGGCGACCTGGCACCTGATCAACACCTGCTACAGCCCGCAGCGCGTCATGGAGCTGCGCAACATGAAGAGCTTCTACGGCGACGCGCGCCATCACCAGCGGCTCATGACGGTGCTGGAAGAGCGCCTGGGCCATGAGCTCGCGAACCTCGCCGAGGAGGCCAAGATCGAGGTTGCCGGCGGTGGCAGCTGCACCATCGACCTGGGGTTGATCGAGTCGGGCCTGTCGGTGGCGCTGTCGGACACGGCGGCGATCGACGCGCTGCGCGGCGACATCGAGCGCATCGCGCAGGCGGGCCGCGAGACGGTCGAGCGCGCCGGGCTGAAGCCGTCGGACATCGACGCGCTGTACTTCACCGGCGGCTCCACCGGCCTGACCGTGCTGGCCGATCGCATCGCCGCGGACTATCCCGACGCGCGTCCGGTGCGCGGCGATCGTTTCGCGTCGGTCGCGACCGGACTGGGCCTGCACGCGGCGCGTCTGTTCGCTGCGTGATTCACGCGTGAGGCCGCGGGGCCTGAACCTGGGGATCACCCGGAGGGCTGACGGACGACATCGACGGAGGGCGCTGCTAGATTGCCGCCTTTGCTTTCTGAACGGTGTCGATCCATGCCCAAGCCGCGCGCCTCGTCCTTGATTCCGCTGGCCCTGTCCCTGTCCGCCGCGTTCGGCGGTTCCGCCGCGAGCGCGGCCCCGGCGGCCGAGTCCACGCAGGACGGCGCGTCCACGACGGCGCTGTCCGCGCCGGCGACGCTGGCGCAGATCTACCAGCAGCCCTCGCCTGCGATGCGCGCGGTGCTCGATGCCCCGGGGCTGCCGGTCTACCAGGTCTCGCCGGACCAGCGCACGCTGGCCATCGTCGTGAACCGCAAGCATCGCGAGATCGCCGAGCTCGCGCGCCCGGTGCTGCGCCAGGCCGGTCTGCGCTACGACCCGGCCACCGACAGCCCGCAGCTGATCGTCGCGATCGAGTCGCTCTCGCTGCGCCCGCTGAGCGGCGGCGCCGAGGGGACGGCGCGCCCGGTCGCGCTGCCGCCGGGCGGCGCCTTCCATCACCTGCGCTTCTCGCCGGACGGCAAGCGCTTCCTGCTGAACCGCCGCACCGACACCGCGGTGGAACTGTGGGTCGGCGATGTCGCGACGGGCAAGCTCAAGGCGGTGCCCAAGCTCAAGCTGCACACGATGCTCGAGAACGACGTCGTGTGGCTCAACGACCATGAACTGCTCACGCTGACGGTGCCGGCCAAACGCGGCGCGGCGCCGACCTTCAGCGCGCCCTCGGGTCCCTCGATCCAGGAATCCATCGGCCGCAACTCGCCGGAGCGCACGCAGCAGGACCTGCTGACCAACGCGCAGGAAGCCGCGGTCTTCGCGCATCACGCGACCTCGCAGCTCGCGCGCGTCGACCTGAACACCGGCAAGGTGGTTCCGGTCGGCGAGCCGGGGCTGTTCAGCCATCTCGAGGCGTTGGGCAACTCGGGACAGGTGCTGACGATGCGGCTGCTGCCGCCCTTCAGCTACCAGGTCGGCTGGGACGACTTCGCGGCGCAGGCCGAGGTGCGCGGCCTGGATGGCAAGGCCGTGACCGTCGGCCGCGTCAAGCTCAAGGAAGGCGTGCCCGTCGAGGGCGTGATCACCGGTCCGCGGCACTTCTTCGCGTCACCGGGCGCGGACGCCGCGGTGTATTGGGTCGAGGCGCTGGATGGCGGCGACACGCGCGCCCCCGCCACGCACCGCGATCGCGTGATGCGCCTGGATGCGCCCTACACGGGCGAGGCCCGCGAGGTGCATCGCGTGACGCAGCGCCTGGCGCGGATGGAATTCCTCGAGGGCGGCAAGCAGGCGCTGGTGCAGGACTTCGAGCTCGCCAAGATGCGGACCTCGACCGAGCTCGTCACGCTGGACGGCACGACGCCCGCACAGCGCCTGATCGAGCGCTCGTTGCGCGACCGCTATCGCGATCCGGGCATGACGCTGCAGCGCATGCAGCCGACCGGTCGCTCGGTGGTGCGCGTGGACGGCGGCGCGATCTGGTACTTCGGCGCGGGCGCGAGCCCCGAGGGCGACAAGCCCTTCATCGACCGCCTCGTGCTGGCCGACAACAAGAAGTCGCGGCTGTTCCAGTCCGGCGCCAACGGCGACAACGCGCATTACGAGCGCCCGCTGGTGGTGCTCGACGCCGAGGGCGCGCGCGTGCTGACCGTGCGCGAGAGCCTCAACGAACCCGGCAACGTGATGCTGCGCGGCGACGCCGCGCTGGGCACGATGCAGGCGCTGACGGACGTGAAGGATCCCTCGCCGCAGCTGCGCGACATCCAGCGCGAGTTCGTGCGCTTCAAGCGCGCGGACGGCGTGGAGCTGTCGTTCTGGCTGTACAAGCCGCCGGGCTACAAGGCCGGCGAGCGCCGCCCGACCTTCGTCTGGGCCTATCCGCTGGAGTACACCGATGCGTCGACGGCGGGTCAGGTCAGCGGCTCCAGCAACCGCTTCAACACCTTCGGCTCCTCCAGCCCGCTGATGCTGCTGCTGGACGGCTACGTGGTGCTGATGGACGCGACGATGCCGGTGGTCGGCGATCCCAAGACGGTGAACGACAGCTTCATCGCGCAGATCACGTCCAACGCGCAGGCGATCATCGACAAGGCCGTGGACCTGGGCGTCAGCGACCGCGAGCACATGGTGGTCGGCGGCCACAGCTACGGCGCGTTCATGACGGCCAACCTGCTCGCGCACACCCACCTGTTCAAGGCGGGCATCGCGCGCAGCGGCGCCTACAACCGCAGCCTGACGCCCTTCGGCTTCCAGAGCGAGCGCCGCACCTACTGGGAGGCGCAGGACGTCTACCAGAAGCTGTCGCCGTTCAACTACGCCGACAAGCTGAAGGAGCCGCTGCTGCTGATCCACGGCGAGGCCGACAACAACTCCGGCACCTTCCCGATCCAGAGCGCGCGGCTGTACCAGGCGCTGGCGGGCACGGGCGGCTCGGTGCGCTACGTCACGCTGCCGTTCGAGTCGCACGGCTACTCGGCGCGCGAGTCCATCGGTCACACGCTGTGGGAAATGAGCGAGTGGATGAAGCGCCAGACCGGTCCCGGCGCGGCGATTCCCGCCTCGGCGCTGTCCTCGGAGGCCGCATCAGCCCAGGGCGACGCGGCCAAGTAAGCCGCTGGGCGACCCTCAGCGTGGCCGACGCTGCGGCGGACCGCCGCGGCGCGGGCCGCCGTGGCCGCCCGGGCCGCCGCGCTGTGGCGGGCGGGCCGCGGGCCGCGGCCGCGACACATCGGCCAGCAGCAGCGTGGCGCGCACCAGGCACTCGACGGCTTCGTCCAGCTCCTCGGGCGGTTCCAGGCTCTCGATTTCCTCGAGCAGCGCATCAGCGTCCTCGAGGTCCTCGGGATCCAGGTGCATGTAGAGCTGGGCAAGCGGCTCGGTGAGCTCGGTCTCGTCCAGGTTCATCAACGCGGGAAAGAGGTCGGCGGCAAGCGCGAAGCCGGCCACCCACGGCAGCACGGTCTCGGACGGCGAGGCTTCCTCGTCGAGCTCGAAGACCCAGGGGTCGAACCACTGGCGGTCGTTGATCGCGAGCCGAAGCTCGTGCTCGCGGCGCTGGACCAGCTGCAGCAAAGGGCGGGCGTCATAACGCGCGGGCGCGGGCCGGCCTTCCTCGGAATCAAGCACCCAGCGCCACCAGTCCGACATCGGCACCGGCTTGGGCTGCAGGATCACCGCGGCCAGGAAGCCGTCGAGCATCGAGACATCCAGCGGTTCCAGCGGCGCGGGGACTTCGTCGAGCAGCGATTGCAGCTCCTCGAGGTCGTCGTCGCTCCAGCCCTCGGGGGGCGCGGACGGCGCCACGTGCACGGGTGGACGCTGGGGCGCGCCGCCGCCAGGACGCGGACCGCGCGCAGGCGTGCCGGGCGTGCCGGGCGTCCGGGCGGGGGCGCCCGAGGACTTGGCGGCGGGCGAGCGGGGCCCGGACTTCTGAGGAGGCTTGGACGCGGTCATGGGGCGCGATTATCCGGGTCGGCTGTCGACGGGGGTGGGAAGCTGACTTCTGTTCGGTAGCGAACGGAAGTCATGGGCTGGACCGTGAGGTCCGTCGTGTTTTCCCGTAATGCGGAGTCGTGCTTACACCTGCTGACCATTTTCCCGGCCTCTCCCACCTTGAGGGGATGCCGCGTGGTCAGGGTTCGCCCTAGAGTCCACCTCACGCCCTCCAACGGCCAGGCCGACAGGCCCCGAAGGAGCGCACCGATCCCAACGACGTCCTTTCTAGGACTTGCAACGCCCGGTCAGCCTCGCTGGTCGGGCGTCCTTTTTTGCAGGGTCGGCTGTCTGGGCCGGCCTTCGACAGGCCTTTTCCGATGGCTGGCGCAGCGGGACGATGGCGCCCTCTACGATCGCGGCATGAACGCAACCCGTCAGGACGACTGGTCCACCGCCGAAGGCGCCCCGCGCCGCTTCCTGTTCCTCAACGCCAGCGCCCGCCTGCCGGGAGTGATCGGCAACACCGAATGGCTGGCGAAGCGCGCCGCGCAGGCGCTGCCGGCAGGTCTCGAGCAGCAATGGCTGCGCATGGCCGATCTGCCGATGTCGCCGTTCGAGGACCATCGCCATGGGCGCGGCACCTATCCGATGCCCGAGGGCCATGAGCGCACGCTGCTCGACGCGACGCTGGCCGCCACCGACCTCGTGTTCGTCGCGCCCGTCTACTGGTACACGGTGCCGGCCCATCTGAAGCTCTACCTCGATCACTACAGCGCGTGGATGCGCGTGCCGGGCCTGGACTTCAAGGCACGCATGGCCGGCCGGCGCCTGTGGCTGGTCACGACCAGCGGCGACCGCGCCAAGGCGCAGCCGATGATCGATACGGTCCGGCTGTGCGCCGAGTTCATGGCCATGCAATGGCAAGTTCCGCTATGGGGCAAGGGCGGACCGCCCGCTGCCGTGGAGTCCGACCCCGACGCGATCGCCCAAGCCGATGCCTGGTTCCGCTGAGCCCTTCGCTGCTCGACACGCTGCTGTACGCCACCGCCGACGCGCCCATCGCCTGGGTCGGCGCGCTGTTCGTGTTGCCGCATCTCCTGGCCGGTGGCTACCTGCTGTGGGCGACGGCGCGCAAGCGCGTGCTGCTGCGCCGGCTGAACGGGTCGTTCGGCCTGGCCCTCCAGTTGATCTTCGGCGCGCTGTTCTTCGGCGTGGCCTTCGGCGCGCTCGTCAACGGCACGCGCAACACCCACGCCTGCCGCGATCTCGCCGCCTCGCCCGAGCTGAAGACGCTGGCCGGCCCGGTCGTCATCGAGGACCGCTCCTACAAGCCCGGCAAGGCGAACCTCAGCTTCTCCGTGGGCGGCAAGACCTTCACCACCGCCACCATGGGCCTGGATACCGACTGCGGGATGCTCGTTCCGCTGGGCAAGCAGCTCACCCTGAAGGAGGGGCAACCGGTGACGATCACCCATGTGGGCGATGTGATCGTGTCGCTCCGCCAGGCGCCGACACCATGACCGGCCCCCGCCTGACCCGGGCATCCGTCGAGCCATGACCCTCACGACGAACCCGGTGCCGCGGCGCTCGCGTCTGGAGGTCGCCGCTGCTGATGACGCCGATGCGTTGGTGGCGCTGCGCATCGCGGCGATGCGCGAGAGCCTCGAGCGCATCGGCCGCTTCGATCCGCAGCGTGCGCGGGACCGCTTCCTGTCGAGCTTCGATCCGGCGCGGACGCGCCACGTGGTCGTGGATGGCGAGCGCGTCGGCTTCGTCGTCACGACACCGCAAGCAGAGTGGCTTGCACTGGATCACCTGTATGTCGACCCCGCCTGGCAGGGCCGGGGCCTGGGCGCCGAGGTGCTGGCCGACGTCTTCGAGGAAGCCCGCGCGCTGGGCCTGCCGGTGCGTGTCGGTGCGCTCAGGCAGAGCGACTCGAACCGCTTCTATCAGCGGCACGGGTTCAAGCTCGTCGAGGAGGGTGAGTTTGATCTCTACTACCTCCGCCCGCTCGCGCGCTCAGCCGATTCCGGGCCTTCGAATTAAAGGATCACGCTGAGATGGACCTGATCGGCGCCACGACGGCCCGCGACAACTTCGCCGCATAGATCGACAAGCTGCGCGGGGAACTCGACGCGGCTCGCACCGGGCGAATCACCTAGTACCCCCCCGCCCATCACCCCCTTGAGGTGCTCCACCAGCAGCCGCACCCCCTGCGGGGTGTGTCCGCTCCAGGGGTGGATGGCGTAGATCGCGTCGCCGAAGAATCCGACCGCGCGCCAGTCGGGCAGCACCTCGACCAGGCGGCCGTCGCGCAGCGCGTCCCGCGCGCTGAAGTCCGGCAGCAGCGCGACGCCCAGGCCCGACAACGCCGCATCCCGCAGCACCTCGCTGTTGCTCGCCCGGAAGTGGCCTTGCACCGGCACGCGGATGCGCTCGGGCTCGCGCTCGCGGCGGTCACGGGTGTCCGCTCCGCGCTCGAAGAACCATTGCGCCGGGCCCGGCCGCAGGTAGGGCAGGCAGCGATGCTCCGCCAGTTCCGCCGGATGCAGCGGCGTCCCGGCGCGCGCGAGATACGCCGGGCTCGCCGTCAGCAGCGCGCGTGAGGCGCAGAGCTTGAACGCCACATGCGTCTCAGGCGGCGCGCTCGTGTGGCGGATCGCCAGGTCGAAACCCTCCTGCGCCAGCGGCACCAGCCGGTCCGACAGGTCCAGCTCGATGCGCAGTTCCGGATACCGCTCGAAGAAGCCCGGCAGCGCCGGCGCGACGTGCTGACGGCCCAGCGCCACCGGCGCCGTCACCCGCAGCACGCCGCGCGGCGCGCCCGCCGCCTCGCGGGCCTCGCTCAGGCTGCGATTGAGCAGCGCCAGGCCGGGCTCGGCCTGCTCCACCAGCCGGGACCCCGCGTCGCTGAGCCGCACCGAGCGCGTCGTGCGTTGCACGAGTTGCTGGTCCAGGTGACGCTCCAGGTCGGACACGCGCTGGCTGATCGCCGCCTTCGACAGGCCCAGTCGCTGGGCCGCCTTCGTGAAGCTGCCCAGCCGCGCCACGGCGATCAGCGCCTGCAGCTGCGACCAGAGCAGCTCATCGCGTGCTTCTGCACGCGGGGCAAGCCCCGCAACGGCGGCAGTCGTATCGGGGAGGGGAGGGGGAGGAGCAGGCGATCGCGAGGCCATGATTGTTCAGTCTATCGAACAATGTGATCGCTCATCTGGGCTAGGCAGTCCAACGGGGGATGCCTAGACTGACTCGCTTCCCGAGAATGCAGGAGACCCCATGGCCAGCACCCCCGCCAACGCGACCGCCGCGTTCACCGACACCGCCGACATCACCCACTTCATCGCCGGTGAGCGCCGTGCGGCGAGTTCAGGGCGCAGCCAGGCGGTCTACAACCCGGCCACCGGGCAGGTCGCGCGCCAGCTGCAGCTCGGCAACGCGGAGGACGTGCAGACCGCCGTCGCCGCCGCCCAGGCCGCGTTCCCCGCCTGGGCCGACGCGCCGCCGCTGCGCCGCGCCCGCGTGATGTTCAAGTTCCTCGACCTGCTCAACCAGAACCGCGACCGGCTCGCCGCGATGATCACCGCCGAGCACGGCAAGGTCTTCACCGACGCGCAGGGCGAGGTCACCCGCGGCATCGACATCGTCGAGTTCGCGTGCGGCGTGCCGCAGTTGCTCAAGGGCGACTACACCGAGCAGGTCTCCACCGGCATCGACAACTGGACCACCCGCCAGCCGCTGGGCGTGGTGGCCGGCATCACGCCGTTCAACTTCCCGTTCATGGTCCCGATGTGGATGGCGCCGATCGCCGTGGCCACGGGCAACGCCTTCATCCTCAAGCCCAGCGAGCGCGATCCCTCGCCCAGCCTGCTCATCGCCGAGCTGTTCAAGCAGGCCGGCCTGCCCGACGGCATTTTCCAGGTCGTGCAGGGTGACAAGCAGGTCGTGGACGCATTGCTGCACCATCCGGACGTCCGCGCGCTGAGCTTCGTCGGATCGACGCCGATCGCGCAGTACATCTACGAGACCGGCGCCCGCCACGGCAAGCGCGTGCAGGCGCTGGGCGGCGCGAAGAACCACATGGTCGTGATGCCTGATGCCGACATCGACCAGGCCGTCGACGCCTTGATCGGCGCGGCCTACGGCTCGGCGGGCGAGCGCTGCATGGCGATCTCGGTGGCGGTGCTGGTCGGCGACGTGGCCGACAGGATCGTGCCCAGGCTCGCCGAGCGCGCCCGCGCGCTGAAGATCAAGAACGGCATGGCGCTGGATGCCGAGATGGGCCCGATCGTCACGCGCGAGGCGCGCGACCGCATCGAGGGCTGCATCGCGCAGGGCGTCGAGGAAGGCGCGACGCTGGTCGTCGACGGGCGCGGCCATCAGGTCGAGGGGCTGCCCGGCGGTTTCTTCACCGGCGGCACGCTGTTCGATCACGTGCAGCCGTCGATGCGGCTCTACAAGGAAGAGATCTTCGGCCCGGTGCTGGCTTGCGTCCGCGCCAAGGACTTCGGCGAGGCGCTGGACCTGGTCAATGGGCATGAATTCGGCAACGGCGTGGCCTGCTTCACCAGCGACGGGAACATCGCCCGGGAGTTCGCGCGCCGCGTGCAGGTCGGCATGGTGGGCATCAACGTGCCCATCCCGGTGCCGATGGCGTGGCACGGTTTCGGCGGCTGGAAGAAGAGCCTCTTCGGCGACATGCACGCCTACGGCGAGGAGGGCGTGCGCTTCTATACGAAGCAGAAGAGCGTCATGCAGCGCTGGCCGGCCAGCATCGCCAAGGGTGCCGAGTTCGTGATGCCGACGAGCCAGTGACGCTGCAGGCTCCCCTCGCCCGCGGAGCGGGAGAGGGGGTCATCATCGGCTAACCTTGCCGGATGTTTCCGAGCGGTGATGCCTCTTCCGACCCGATCTCCCCCGCAGCGCTCGACGGCGTGCCGTTGAGCGAGCTGCTCGAGCGCGCCCGCCTCGCGCAGCAGCAGGCGCGGCTCGAGGACGGGCTCGCGTTGGCCGACGCCGTCTGGCATCGCGCCGATGCCGAGGGCTTCATCAACGAGCAGGCCGAGGCCGGCAAGCTGCGCAGCTTCTTCCGGCTGCGCATGGGCGACCTGCCCGGCATGCTCGACGCGGGCGAGCGCGCGCTGCGCCTGATGCGCTCGCTGGGCACCAGCCCCGCGACCTGCGAACTGCTGCGCTGGATGAGCCTCGCCGCCTGCGAGCTCGGTGCCTACGAGCAAGGCCTGGCCTGCGCGCACGAGGCGCTGAAGCTGGCCGGCGAGCTCAACGACCTGCGCTTGCACGCGGTCGCGCTCAACGGGCTGGGCGCGTGTTTCGAGCGCATGGGCGACCCCTGGCAGGCCGAGCGCCTGATGAGCGAGGCCGCCGGGCTGCTGCGCACCAACGCCACGCCCTACGAGCGCGTGGTGACGCTGACCAACCTGTGCACGGTTGCGCTGGGCGCGTATCACCTGCAGCGCGACGGCGCCGCGCCGCAGGAAGCCAGCCGCACGCTGGAACGCGCGCTGGAGCTCGCCCGCGAGGCCCGGCCGTTCTCGCTGCAGCTGGGCGACCGCTACGGCATCGCGCTGACCGCGTCCAACTTCGGCGAGACCTTGTTGCTGATGGGCCGCCTGGACGAAGCCGAACCGCTGCTGCTCGAGGCGCGCGCCGAAAGCGAGCGCGCCGGTTTCCGGCTGCTGGACTGGCGGCTGCGCTGCATGCTCGCGGAACTGCGGCTGGCGCGCGGCCAGTCCACGGTGGCCTGGCAGCAGCTGCAGGAGCTGCGGGAGGAGACCGAACGCGCCACCGCGCTGGGCGCGGCCTCCGCGCCCGATGCCGAAGCGCCCCATCCGCACGAGGTGCCGCTGTTCCTGCGCCTGCGCCTGCACCACGCCAGCTACCGCGCCGCGAAGGCGCTCGCCCTGCTCGGCCCGGCGCTCTTCCACCTGGAACAGGCCCGCACGCTGGAGCGCCGACGCGCGGTGTCGCAGCTCACGGCGCAGTCGCAATATTTCGTCTCGCGCATGGAGGCCGAATTCGCCGCGGATCCCGCGGGTGCCGCCGCGCGCGACGCGGCCGAGTTCAAGGACCCGCTGACCGGCCTGGGCAACCGCCGCTGCATGGAAGCCCGGTTGCCGCCGATGCTCCGCGCGGCGGAACAGGAAGGTCGCCCGCTGACCGTCGCGTTGATCGATGCCGACGGCCTGCGCAACATCAACGAACGCCACGGCCACGAGATCGGCGACCGCGTATTGCAGGAACTCGCCCAGCTGCTGCGCGAGAACACGCGCGGATCCGACCTGCTGCTGCGCTGGAGCGGGGAGGAGTTCCTCGTCGTGTTCCCCGACACCGTCGCCGATCGCGGCTTCGAGGTCTGCGAGCGCATCCGCGCCAGCGTCTCCGTGCATCCGTGGAACGAGCTGGCGCCGGGCCTGGACGTCACGCTCAGCATGGGCCTGGCCAGCGCCCCGCCGTACGCGACGGACCTGCTCGTCGCGCGGGCCAACGCGGCCGTCGAGCGCGCCAAGCACCTGGGTCGCAATCGGGTCGCGCTGGCCTGAAGATCAAGGCGAAACCGAAGACCGCACGGGGTGACAGGTTTTGCCTGAAACCCAACACCGCTTGTTTCTACAATGAGAACAGTTCTCATCTGGCGGGTAAGCCACCCCCGATGAGCGTTCCGCCGGCAGCGCCGCGACGCGATCCAGAAGATCCGCGCGCCGTCGCCGGCCACGTGCCAGCCTGATCCCACGCTCCCCCGCGCCCCGCAACGCCTGTTGCGCGCGTCGCGCGATGCCAGAGCCTGCGGACCCGCAAGCCTTCCATCCATCTCCCCACCGGGGCCGGTGCGCTTGCGCTCGCCGGTACGCGGGCCCGTTCTCACGGGCGGCCCGCGCGTTGCTGCTCTTTCACATGGTCCGTTCCTGTCTCTCTCCCGTCGCGGCCGCCGTCGCGCTGTTCATCTCCACCGGCGCCATCGCTCAATCCCAGCCCTCGGCCGACGCCGACACCGATGCGGAACTCACCGCGGCCGACGCCTCGGGCGGAGACCGCCATCGCGCGCTGGACCGCGTCACCATCAGCGCCGCGCGCAAAAAGCTGGAGGGCGCGAGCACGCGCCTGCCGCTGACCGCGCGCGAGACGCCGCAGTCGATGAACAGCCTCGACGCGAGCCGCATCGAGAGCGAAACCCTCATCAGCATCAACGACGTGATGCAGACCATCACCGGCGTCAACGTGTCCTTCTACGACACGCAACGGCCGCTGTACTTCGCGCGCGGTTTCCAGATCACCGACTTCCAGATCGACGGCGTGCCGACCTACAGCAGCAGCACGCAGCAGGAGTACGACACCGTCTTCTACTCGCGCATCGACGTCGTGCGCGGGGCCAATGGACTGACTACCGGCGCGGGCATCCCGTCGGCGACGGTGAACATGGTGCGCAAGCGCCCGGAGAAGACCTTCTCCGCCTACGGCGGCCTGGTGATGGGCAGCGACGCCTTCCACCGCGTGGAGACCGACGTCAACACGCCGCTGACGCGCGATGGCCGGGTGCGCGCGCGTTTCATCGCCTCGGCCCAGGAGCGCGACGGCTTCCGTGATCGCCACAGCGAGACCAAGACCGCCTTCATGGCCACCGTCGAGGCCGACCTCACGTCGAGCACCACGCTGACGCTGGGTTATCAGGACCAGAACAACGTGCCCAAGGGCGCGATCTGGGGCACGATCCCGCGCTTCGCCTCGGACGGCTCGCTGGCCGGGCTGCCGCGTGAGCAGAGCTTCTCGCCTTCGTGGACGCGATGGTCGCGCCAGAACGGCACCTTCTACGCGCAGCTCGAGCAGAAACTGGGCGACGACTGGACGCTCAAGGCCATCGCCAACCACAGCGAGGGCGACACCTTTCGCCTGACCACCTACGCCAGCGGCTACGCGAACCCGACGACCGGCGCAGGCCTGCGCCTGCTCGCCGCGGTGGGCAGGAGCTGGGACCGTCGCGACAGCCTGGACCTCTACGCGTCGGGCTCGGTCGAGCTCTTCGGCCGCAAGCACGATCTGGTCATCGGCGCCAACGGCGTGAAGACCACGACCGTGACGCCGACGCTGACCGGCGTCGCCAACTGGAGCTACGCGATCCCGGACGTCCGCACCTGGGACGGCTCCGCGCCCGCGCCGAGCTACACCGCCACCGGTGCCAAGCGCGTGGCCGAGACCGAGCAGAGCGGGATCTTCGCCATGGGCCGCTGGAAGCTGATGGAGCCGCTCGCGCTGGTGACCGGTGTCCGGCTCAGCCAATGGAAGACCGGCACCGACGCGTACAGCACGACCGGCGTCTTCACCGGCCGCAGCGGCAACTTCAAGGTCACTGATGAGGTGTCGCCGTATGTGGGCGTGGTCTATGACGTGACGGACGCGGTGTCGCTCTACGCGAGCTACACCGATCTCTTCAAGCCGCAGAACTACAAGGACAAGAGCGACCAGCTGCTCGCGCCGATCCGCGGCAGCAACACCGAGGTCGGCATCAAGGGCGAGTTCCTGGACAAGCGCCTGGCCATGTCGGCCGCGATCTTCGAGGCCAAGCAGGACAACTACGCCGTGCGCGATTCGTCGGTGGGTGAAGGCACCTTGCCCGACGGCAGCTCCGCCTACATCGGCGTCGACGGCACGAAGACCCAGGGCTTCGAGCTCGACATCGGCGGGCAGCTCGCGCCGGGCTGGACGATCAACGCGGGTTACGCCAACACGCGCATCACGCGCAACGCGCAGGACCTGATCTACGCGAACCTGCCGCGCCACACGCTGCAGCTCAACACCAGCTATCGGCTGCGCGGCGGCTGGGAGCGGCTCACCGTCGGCGCGGGCCTGAACGCGCAGAGCGGGGTCACCGGCTTCGGCATCCCGCATCCGACGCTGGGGACGGTCACCGTCACGCAGGGCGCCTTCGTGCTGCTGAACCTGCACGCCAACTACCAGCTCAACGAGCGCTTCAGCCTGGGCCTGTCGGTGCGCAACGCGCTGGACAAGACCTACTGGGCCAACCTGGACTACCCCAACTACGGCGACCCGCGCAGCGTGATGCTGAGCGTGCGCGGCCGCTTCTGAGCATGGCCGCGCTCACCTGGCGCTATCGCACGGCCGTGGCCTCGCGCGCGCTCGCGGCGCTGGGCGGCGGCTATCTGCTGGCCTCGGCACTCGCCGCCGCGGTCGGCGCGCATCTGCAGCCGCTGCTCTCCGGCAGCCGCTCCGAGGCCGCCGTGGCCGGCGTGATGCTGGGCTTCCTCGCCTACGCGATCGCGTTCATGACGGCCTTCGCGACACGCAACGCCTGGCGCGCCTGGGCCTGGGTGCTCGGGCCCGCGCTGGCGCTCGGCGCCACCGTGCTCGTGCCGCGCTGGCTGGGCTGAGCGGGGCGCCCGACACGTTTTCCGGAAAGAAACATCGATGAGACCCGACGGCGCACGCGAGGGCTTCCGCCAGGCGATGGCCTGGCTGCACACCTGGACCGGCCTGGTGCTGGGCTGGTTGCTGTTCGCGATCTTCCTGGCGGGGACCTTCGCGTTCTTCAAGCAGGAGCTCAACCTGTGGAGCCGGCCCGAGCTGCACGCGCTGCCGCCGGCCGGCCCGCTGAGCGCGGCGCAGCTGGCGCGCGCCGAGCACACGATGCAGACGATCGCGCCGAACGCGACGAGCTGGCGCCTCACCGCGCAGGACGAGCGCCGCCCGCAGGCCTCGGTGTTCTATCGCGAGGCGCCGGCCAAGCCCGGCGAGCGCGCGCGTTTCGTGCAGCGCTGGTTCGATCCGGCCACCGGCGAGGCGGTGAGCACCCGCACGACCTTCGGCGCCGGGGAGTACTTCTATCGCTTCCACTTCGAGCTGCGCTCGGCGCAGCAGAGCCAGTGGATCCTGGAAGGGCGCTGGGCAGTGGGTCTGGCGACGCTGCTGATGCTCGTGGCGCTGCTGACCGGCGTGGTCACGCATCGGCGGATCTTCAAGGACTTCTTTACCTTCCGGCCCAAGGCCAAGGCGGCGCAGCGGTCGTGGCTGGACGCGCACAACGTGTGCGGCGTGCTGGCGTTGCCCTTCTACCTGGTCATCACCTTCAGCGGGCTGATGACGATGCACAGCCAGTACCTGCCCGCGGGCATCGCCGCGGCCTACGGCGCGCAGGCCGGGGCCTACTTCGGCGAGCTCAGCGGGGACGGCGTGCCCCGCGGGCGCATGCGCGACGGCGAGGCGCAGACCCCCTTGCCGACGATCGGCGAGGCCGGCTGGGCCGCGCTGCTGCGCGACGTCCGGCAACGCATGCCCGACGGCCGCATCGAAGGCATCGGCCTGCAGCGCGAGGGCGCGCGCACCGTGATCGAGGTGCTGCCCAACGACGGCGACCGCCTGCAGTACCGCGGACCGCGGCTGTTCTACGACGCCACGACGCTCGCGCTGATCCGTCAGGCCGACAACGACAAGCCCGCGGCCAAGACCTATGGCGTGCTCTACGGGCTGCATGTCGCGCGATTCGCCGATCTGCCGCTGCGCTTCGTGATGGTGGGCCTGGGCCTGCTGGGCACCGCGATGATCGCCACGGGCCTGGTGCTCTGGAGCGTGAAGCGGCGCGCGGACGCGGAGCGCAGGAAGGTCGCGATCGGCGCCGGGCACAAGCTCGTGGATGCGATGAACATCGGCGCGATCGCCGGCCTGCCGATCGCGATGGCCGCCTTCTGTCACGCGACGCGCTGGCTGCCGCTGGAGATGGCGGAGCGGCCCGACGCGGAGATCAAGGTGTTCTACGGCGTGCTCGCGCTGGGCTTCCTGGCCGCGGCGCTGGGCGCGCGGTGGCGGCATCTGTTCACGGTAGGCGCGTTGACCTGGGCGGCGCTACCCGTGATGGACATCGTCGGCGGCTGGCCCTTCTGGCACGCGGGCGCGACGGTGCAGGCGGTCAACGCCGGGTTCGTCGTCGTGGCCGCGCTGCTGGCGGTGCTGGCGTGGCGGTGCAAGCCGGGCGCGGCGCCCTTGTCCTTGAAGAAGCCCGCCGCGAACCCCGTGGGCGTCGCTCGGACGGAGGGCGCGTGATGGCGCTGCTGCATCCGCTGCTGTGCTCGTTCACCGCCTTCGCGGCGCTGTGCCTGGCGATGGAACGCCACCACGAGGACGCGCTGGCGCATGCACCCAGCCCGCGGCGCGTGTGGCGACTGCGGGTGGTGGCCGGGCTGGCGTTCCTGGCGTCGTGCTGGACCGTGGTGCCACGCGTCGACTACGGCATCGCCTGGACGATGTGGACCTTCCAGCTGACCGCGGGCGGCTTCGCGGTCGTGGCGCTGGCGACCTGGTGGCCGCGGCGATTGCCGGCGGCCGCCGTGGCCGTCGGCGCCGCGGCGTTGATGCTGCTGCCGTGGTGCGCGCCGGGGCTGCGCTAGGCCTCAGGTGTGCGGCGCCGACTCCACCTCCACCGCCTGCACGACGTTGCGCCCCTGCGCCTTGGCGCGGTACAGCGCCTGATCGGCGCGCTTGAGCACCTCGGCGGCCGAGTCATCCCCGGCGGAGGACTCGGCGATGCCGAAGCTCGCCGTCAGCCCCCATGCCTGGCCTTCCCACGCGAACGGATGCGCCGCGAGCAGCGCCCGCATCCGCTCGGCCACCAGCGCCGCGCCGGCGATGCCGGTGTGAGGCAGCAGCACGCAGAACTCCTCCCCGCCCAGCCGCGCGAGCTGATCCACCTCGCGCAGGCAGGGCCGCACCACGGCCACCAGCGCCTTCAGCGCCGCGTCGCCGGCCGCGTGGCCGAGCGTGTCGTTGAGCTGCTTGAAGCGGTCCATGTCCAGCAGCACCAGCGCATACCCCAGGCCGCGCATCTGGCGCGAATGCTCCAGGTCCACCGCCTCGGACAGGGCACGCCGGTTGAGCGCGTCGGTGAGCGGGTCGCGCTCGGTCAGCCGGCGGATCTCCAGCACCAGCTTCATCAGCAGCAGGAAGGCGATCCAGCCGTTGATCAGCAGCGCCAGCACCAGCGAGGCCCACAACCACGCGATGTTGAACGCGTTGGCGGCATCGATGTCGTCGGTGCGCCCGGGCGCGAGCAGCGCCTCCGCCGGCCGCGCCAGCAGCAGCAGTCCCACGACGACCAGCGGCGAGGCCAGCACCAGCGCCGCTCGCGCGTTCAGACCGCGCGCGCGCATCAGCCGCCACGCGTCGAGCGCCGACAGCAACGCCAACGCGCCCATGCCGCCGTACAGCAGCAGCTTGTGCGGCAGCGATTCCGGGCCGCCGGTGAGCGTCGAGGTCACGACCCCGACGGTGACGACGACCACGAACACCGAGCGCCACGGCGCGGGACGCTCGCCGATCAGCGGCACCGCCAGCCGCACCAGCCCGAAGCCGATCAGCGAGAGCAGGTCCGACCACCACGCGTGGGTCGACGACACCAGCCCGAGCGCCTCGTGCACGAGGAACGACGCCCCCAGCGCCGCGTTCGCGCCAGCCAGGCTCGCGCAGGCCCAGGGCGACTCGCGCAGCCCGCCGGCGATCATCAGCCAGACCACCGACGCGATGCCGAACAGCACCACCAGGGAGGCGATCAGCGTGACGGGATCGGTCGGCGGAAAGCTCATGCGAACTCCGCCTCGCCCGCGGCGCGCAGCACGCGATTGCGGCCGCGCGCCTTGGCTGCGTACATGGCCGCGTCGGCGCGGGTCAGCGCGTCGCGCCCGTTGCTGTCGCCGGCGCGCATCGTGGCCACGCCGAAGCTCGCGCTGATCGGCCAGAGCTTGTCGCCCCAGGCGAGCGGTTGCTTCTGCAGCAGATCGCGCAGGCGCTCCGCCACGAGCATCGCGCCGTCGAGGTCGGTGTCGGGCAGCAGCAAGGCGAATTCCTCGCCGCCCAGCCGGCCGAAGCAGTCGGTGTCTCGCAAGGTCTCGCCCAGCACCCGCGAGAGGTGCTGCAGCGCGGCGTCGCCGCCGGCATGGCCGAGCTCGTCATTGATGCGCTTGAAGTGGTCGACGTCCAGCACCAGCACGGCATTGGGCCGGCCGCGTTCGGTCTTGGCCTGCAGCCGGGCGAGGTGCTCCTCCAGCGCGCGGCGGTTGAGCAGCCCGGTGAGCGCGTCGCGCCGGGTGAGGTGGCGCACGCGGGCGATCAGCCGCTGCATGACCAGCGCGACCAGCCCCGTGGCGATCGCCAGGTCCACGATCAGCCGCAGCATGGCCAGCGGCGCGTTGGCGCCCAAGCCGGCGAGGTTGAAGCCCGGCGGTACCCAGCCCAGCAACCCGGCGGTGCGCCAGAAGCAGCCCGCGGCCAGCACGCCGTAGGGCAGCACGAGCACGGTGGTGAGCCGCCCGCGAAAGCCCGCGCCGACGGCGACGTCCCAGGCCGCCATCAGCGCGAGCGCGCCGCCGGCGATGTTGGAGACGGCGCGCGCGGTGGACAGGTCCGGATCCCCGGCGGTGAAGGCGGTGGCCACGAGCCCGAAGGCGACGATGGCGACGATGTCCCAGGCCTCGTATCGCACCCGGGTCAGGCCGCGCACGCCGGCGGTGAGGAGCCCGGCGGAGATCACGTCCAGCGGCAGCCCCACCAGGCGTTCCATCGATTCGGGCAGGGCGGGCCACCAGGCCAGCGCGCACAGGCCGTGATAGGCCGACAGCCGCCGGGCCGCGCGCGGCGCGATGCGCAGTCCCTGGCCCAGCGCGAGCCAGACGACGCACGCGACAGCATCGATCACGGCGATCACCATCAGCAGCGTGGCGGCGTCGAGCGGCGGCATGCGGGTCATCATCGCAGGGCGGTCACGGGCGCACAATCGCGCCCCCGTCGCCGGCCCCGGCTTCCTTTCATCGGGAAAGGGACGCCGTCAGACGCCCCGGCCCGCTGGGGCAATCGGCGTGCGGAAGAGGCCCGGTCAGATTGACCGGTCGCACCCGGGCCGGACGTGGGCCGGACGCGGGCGCGGCGTCGAATCGCCTCAGCGGCGCTCGACCAGCACCGGCGTCAGCGACATCGCCGTGCGGACGCGGTCGGCCGCGGCGCGGGCGTCCTCGCGCGAGGCGAAGGGGCCGGCCTGCAGCCGGTGCAGGTTCTTGTCCTTGAAGATGGTCAGCATGGGGGCGAGCTCCTCCATGCCGCGCGTGAACTGCTCGCGCAGTTGCTCGGCGCCTTCCAGCCGCGAGAACGCGCCGAACTGCAGCCAGAAGCCTTGCGCGGCGGCGAGCTTGATGGTGGGCACCGGGGCCTGCGGGTCCGCCGCGGCGATGGCGCCCGCCGTGGCCGTGGCCATCGCGTCGGCCTTGGACTGGCCGGGCGGGGGCAGGTCGCTGCCCGGGGGCAGGGCGGTGATGGGGATGGGCGTCATGCGCGCCTCGGCCGTGGCGCGGTCGGGGCGATCGCCCCGATCGGTGCGCGCCGTGGCCGTCGGAGCCGGCACGCTCACCGGCGCGGGCAGCGGCACCTGCGCCGCGACCGGGGTGACCGGCGGGCGGAGCTGGGCGGTGGTCGTCAGGTCAGGCGCGCCGCTGGGCGTGGCGGCCGCGTAGACCGGGGTGTCGGGGGCGACCTTGGGATCGGGCGAGAGCGTGTCGCGATCGCGCGTCCAGGCGCCGGTGCGGATGTCCTCGTAGGTGATGCGTTCGATCTCGACCGGCGCCACGCCGTTGAGCACGTCCAGCTTGAGCGCGGCGGTGTAGCTCAGGTCGATGATGCGGCCCTTGTGGAAGGGGCCCCGGTCGTTGATGCGCACGATGATCTCGCGGCCATTCTTTGGGTTGCGCACGCGGGCGTAACTCGGGATCGGGATGGTCGCGTGGGCCGCGGTCATCGCATACATGTTGTAGATCTCGCCGCTGGAGGTCGGCTTGCCGTGGAACTTGCGGCCGTACCAGGAGGCGAGGCCCTTCTGCACCAGCGGCTTGTCGTCGGCGATGGGCTCGTAGCGCTCGCCCAGCACCTCGTAGGGCTTGTTGGGACCGCCCTTGCGGATGGATTCCAGCTTCGGGGCGGCGTCAGGCACCTTCTGCAGGTCGGACGGGACGACGGCCTCGGGGCCGTCGCGGTCGGGCCAGGAGGAGACCTTGGGGCCGCCCGGCGAGGGGCGGCTGGGGGCGGGACCACGGCTGGCACAGGCGGCCAGGATCAGGGCACACGTCAGGACGGCCAGGCGCTGGCCGGCGGGGCGGGCTTCAAACATGGGCGCAACCCTAGCAATGCGGCGCCGATTTGCCAAGGTTATGCTCCGCGATCGCTTCTTCCCTTTCACGATCGTTTCGATCGTTACGTCCGCACCGTCATGAGCACCTACCTCTTCCCCCCAGCGCCCCAGGCCGCGGTGGCCGTGCGCGGCACCGACGCGCTGTATGCCGTCAGCCGCATCTTCTGCGTGGGCCGCAACTACGCCGCCCACGCCCGCGAGATGGGCAGCGATCCGGACCGCGAGCCGCCGTTCTACTTCACCAAGCCGGCCAGCGCGCTGGCACCCTCGGGCGGCACGATCCCCTACGCGCCGGGCACGAAGAACCTGCATTACGAGATGGAGCTGGTCGTGGCGATCGGCAAGCCGGTCTTCAAGGCCACGCCCGAACAGGCCGCCGACGCGGTCTGGGGCTACGGCGCCGGGCTGGACATGACCCGTCGCGACCTGCAGAACGAGGCCAAGGCCATCGGCCGTCCGTGGGACCTGGGCAAGGGCTTCGAGCATTCGGCCGTCATCACCGAGCTGGTGCCGCGCGCCGAGCTGGGTGAGCTGACCAAGGGCGCGATCACGCTGGCCGTGAACGGCGTCGAGAAGCAGCGCGGCGACCTGTCGGACATGATCTGGAGCATTCCGGAACTCGTGGCCAACCTGTCGCAGTTCTATCACCTGCAGCCGGGCGACCTGATCTACACGGGCACGCCCGAAGGCGTGGGTCCGGTCAAGCCGGGCGACGTGATCACCGGGGTCATCGAGGGCTTCGGCGAGCTGTCGATCACGATCGGCGACGCCGAGTAACCCATCAGACCGCGACGATGTTCGATCACAACGAGACCCTGGACGAGGCCCGCGCGCGCAACATCCGCGATGCGCTGTTCGAGGACATCGGCATCAGCGACTGGACCGCGCGGCTCGTGCCGGCGGACCGGCGCGTGAAGGCGCATGTGCGCGTGCGCGAAGCGGCGGTGCTGTGCGGCCGGGACTGGTTCGAGGGCGTGTTCCTGGCGCTGGACGGCTCGTCGCGGATCGAGTGGCTGTACGACGAGGGCGCCGACATGGCGCCCGACACGATCGTGTGCCGGATCGAGGCGGACGGGCGCTCGCTGCTGTCGGCGGAGCGCCCTGCGTTGAACTTCCTGCAGCTGCTGTCGGGCACGGCGACGACGACGCGGGCCCATGCGCGCGCGATCGAGGGCGCGAGCCCCAATCCGCGCGGCTGCGCGGTGCTGGACACGCGCAAGACGCTGCCCGGACTGCGGCTGGCGCAGAAGTACGCGGTGCGCGTGGGCGGCGGCGCGAATCAGCGGCTGGCGCTGTATGACGGGATCCTGATCAAGGAGAACCACATCGCCGCGGCGGGTGGTGTGACGCAGGCCTTGCGGCAGGCGCAGGCCCTGGACGCGGGCGTGACGATCCAGGTCGAGGTGGAGACGATCGAGCAGTTGCGCGAGGCGTTGGCGGCGGGCGCGGTGAGCGTGCTGCTGGACAACTTCAGCGAGCCGATGATGCGCGAGGCGGTGGCGATCGCCGGCGGGCGCGCGCTGCTGGAGGTGTCGGGCGGCGTGGCGATCGACCAGCTGCGCTGGATCGCGGCAACCGGCGTCGACCGCATCTCGGTCGGCCGGCTGACCAAGGACGCCAAGGCGGTTGATTACTCCATGCGAGTGGACGACTGAGCTCGGTAGGAAAACCAGCTTCCCACACTGATCGGCGCCATTTATGGCGCCGAACTTCTTTCTGACACTGCATGTCTTCTCAACGAAGGAGCGTGCAGTGATGGAAGCCAGTAATGACGAGCGCGTCCCTGACGCGAATGCGGGGGCCTTGCGAGAGATCCTGAGCCGTTGGTCGGCAAGCATGGCGACCTTGGTGCTCAACGAGGTGGAGTGCCGTCTCCGACTGATCGCGGAGCTGCGCGGGAAGCTGGATGTCGTCGGCGTCGACGAGGTTCAGGAGCTTCAACCCGTCTTCGAGCGAGGACTGTGGATGTTCGGGCCGCAGTTCGAGTCTGCGGAGTTTACCGCCAATCAGGGGATGACGAAGGTGATTCAGCGGCTCTTCAAGGACCGGTCCGGCATGGGTTCTCGCAGTCGACCTGACTTCGTGGTCCTCCCTGAAAGCAGTGTCGGCCTCTATGCCAGCCCGTCTTATGACGACGTGCATGAAGTCGACGGGATCGATCACTTGGCGGTCATCGAACTGAAGACCACAGGTCGAAAGATCGGTGGCAAGGATCGCGAGCAGGTGTGGGAGTACATCCAGGAACTCGATGAGCGCGGCTATCTGAGGCCACACACACGCGTCGATGGGTTTGTCCTGGGGGATTGCATCGCTCGAAGCGAAAACCGGGTGACGATCTATAGCGACATGGTGAGGATCCGGCCGATGCTCTACGAAACGGTCCTTGAGCGAGCCGAGAAGCGGCTGCTCAACCTCTATGACCGAATCAAGGTCGCTCCCTTCATGAAAGCGGGAGAGGATCCGTCATTCCCCGAGCGGCGCAACGCGTTGGCGAAATGAGCACCCGCACCGGCGGGCACCGCCCCAGTGCCCGCCACACCAAGCTTGTGCGCAAGGACGGTGCACGATCGTCGCCAAGACTTGCATACAAGACAGATGAGCCGGTGATGCCCGGCGACATCGGTGCTGGCACGGAAGCTGCAAAGCCCTGTGCATGGGCACCACCGCCACCGACATCAGCCAGCGCATCATCGACGCCGTCCTGGCGCAGAAGCTGGCCCCTGGCACGCGCCTGGGAGAGCAGCAGCTCGCGATGCTCTTCGACTGCAGCCGCACCATCGTGCGCGAGGCCCTCACCCGACTCGCCGCGCGCGGCATCGTCACCGTCAGCGCGCGCCGCGGCTGGTACCTGATCGCGCCTTCCCGCGACGAAGCCCGCGAGGCCTTCGAGGCGCGCCGCGTCATCGAGCTCGGCCTGATCCGCGGCCGGCGACCGCTGGACAAACCCGCGCTCACGCGCCTCAAGAAACACCTCGCCCAGGAGAAAGCGGCGCTGCGCGGCGACGACGTCGGCGCGCGCAGCTTCCTGCTCGGCGATTTCCACGTCTGCCTGGCCGAATGCCTGGGCAACAGCCTGCTCGCCGACACGCTGCGCGACTACACCGCCCGCACCACGCTGATCGCGATGCTGTACCAGTCCTCGCACGACGCGGCGCAGTCCTGCCAGGAGCACGTCGCCATCGTGGCCGCGCTCGAGGCCCGAGACGCCGCGCGCGCCGAGGCGCTGATGGCCGAGCACCTCGCCAGCGTGCAGGCCGGGCTGCAGCTCCAGACGCAGGCCGATGACCCGCTGCATCAGCTGCGGCAGGCGCTCACCCCGCTGCCGACCGCTGCGGCGTCCGTTTCCACCGCGCCGAAAGCGACACGCGTGCGTGCCTCTCACGCCGCGGCGCTGTCCGATACCCCCGATCCCGCCCCCGCTTACCTAGGAGCCTTGTTATGAGCCACGCCGTCCGTTCCTCCGTCCGCGCGCTGCCGCGCCGCCTGCTGCTGGCCGCCGGCCTGAGTCTGCTCGCGCTGGGCGCCCAGGCGCAGACCGCGCTGGACACGATCACGAAGGCCAAGACCATCAAGATCGCCATCCCCACCGATTACCCGCCTTACGGCTTCGTCGGTCCCGACATGAAGCCCCAAGGCCTGGACGTCGCAATGGCGGAGCTCATCGCGGCCAAGCTCGGCGTGAGGGTCGAGCTCGTGCCCGTCACCAGCGCCAACCGCATTCCCTACCTGCAGACGAAGAAGGCGGATCTCGTCATCTCCACGCTCGGCAAGAACCCGGAGCGCGAGAAGGTGATCGCCTTCAGCTCGGCCTACGCGCCGTTCTATCAAGCCGTCTTCGCGCCCAAGGCGCTGCCGATCAAGAGCTTCGCGGACCTCGCCGGCAAGACCGTCGCCGTGACGCGCGGCGCGATGGAGGACCAGGAGCTCGCGAAGGTCGCGCCGGCGTCGCTGGAGTTCAAGCGCTTCGAGGACAACAACGCCACCATCGCGGCGTTCGCCGCCGGACAGACGCAGGTGCTCGCCACCAGCGCCGCCGTCGCCGGCAACCTGATGCAGCGTCAACCCGGCCTGAACATCGAATACAAGTTGCTGCTCAAGGACAGCCCATGCTTCGTCGGCGTGGCCAAGGGCGAGGACGCGCTGCTGGCCAAGGTCAACGCGATCATCGCGGCGGCCAAGCAGGCTGGCGAACTCGAGGCGCTCTCGAAGAAGTGGCTGGGACGCGGCGCGGGCGAGCTGCCGCTCTGATCGCCGATCCCGCTGCCCATCGGCCATCCCGACCCTTGCGGACCCTGCCGACCTTGCCGCGCTCCTGGAGCCGCCCATGATCGACTTCGATTTCGGAGCCGTCCTCGCCGAATGGCCGCTGCTGTTGCGCGGTGTGGCGTGGACGGTGGGCCTGACGCTGGTGGCCGTGCCCATCGGGCTGGGCATCGCGACGCTGGGCGCGTGGTCGCGCGCCTGCGGGCCGACGTGGTTGCGACGACTGGTCGGCGCGTATGTCGAGTTGCTGCGCAACACGCCGTTCATCGTGCAGCTGTTCTTCGTGTTCTTCGGCCTGCCGTCGCTGGGGGTGAAGCTGTCGCCCGAGGCCGCCTCGCTGATCGCGATGACGCTGAACCTGGGCGCCTACGGCACGGAGATCCTGCGCGCGGGCATCCAGGCCGCGCCCAAGGGGCAATGGGAGGCGGCGCAGAGCCTGGCGCTGGGGCCGACGCAGGTCTTCACCCGCGTGATCCTGCCGCCGGCCTTCAAGCGCGTGTGGCCCGCGATGACCAGCCAGATCGTGATCGTGATGCTGGGCTCGGCGGTGTGCGGGCAGATCTCCACCGAGGAGCTCAGCTACGCCGCCAACCTGATCCAGAGCCGCAACTTCCGCGCCTTCGAGGCCTTCATCATCGCGACGCTGATCTACCTCGCCCTGTCGATGCTGGCGCGACGCGCGCTGCTGTGGGTCGGCCCGCGCTGGTTCTTCGGCGGCGTGAGCCTGCCAGCGCGCCCCGCCCTGTGGCGTCGACGATCCGGTGCGACCGCGGCCGCGGGAGCCTCGCATGATTGAGTTCACCCTCTGGGACATCCTGCGCAATCTCGCGCTGGCGCTGCGCTGGACGGTGGCGCTGTCGCTGATCGCCTTCGTGGGCGGCGGAGTGGTCGGCGGCCTGTTGCTGTGCCTGCGCCTGGGACTGGGCCGCAAGACGCAGCGCCTGATCGGCGCCTACATCGCGCTGTTCCAGGGCACGCCGCTGCTGATGCAGCTCTTCCTCGCGTACTTCGGACTGGCGCTGCTGGGCATCGAGGTCTCGGCCTGGACGGCGGCCTCGCTGGCGCTGACGCTCTACACGAGCGCCTACCTGGTGGAGATCTGGCGGGGCTGCGTCGAGGCGGTGCCGCGCGGCCAATGGGAGGCCGCGCGCAGCCTGGCGATGAGTTTCGGCGAGCAGCTGCGGCACGTGATCCTGCCGCAGGCCGCGCGTCTGGCGATCGCGCCGACGGTGGGCTTCCTGGTGCAGGTGATCAAGGGGACCGCGCTGGCCTCGGTGATCGGTTTCGTGGAGCTGACCAAGGCGGGCGGGATGATCGCCAACGCGAGCTTCAAGCCCTTCCTGGTCTTCGGCTGCGTGGCCCTGTTCTATTTCGCGCTGTGCTTCCCCGTGAGCCTGGCTGCCCAACATCTGGAAAGGAAACAGCATGGCCGCGCTGCCTGAGCCTGTCGCCGTCGACGCACCGACGCCCCGCACCGTGGCCGCGCCCGGCGTGCCGATCGTGCGCATCACCGCGTTGCGCAAGTCCTACGGGACGAACGAGGTGCTCAAGGGCATCGACCTGGACGTGATGCGGGGCGAGGTGATCGCGCTGATCGGCAAGAGCGGTTCGGGCAAGAGCACGCTGCTGCGATGCATCAACGGGCTGGAGCGCTTTCAGGAAGGATCGCTGCGGGTGGCCGACAAGCCGCTGCTGCACGACAGCGCGATGGCGATGCGCGCGCTCAGGCAGCAGGTCGGAATGATCTTCCAGAGCTTCAACCTGTTCCCGCACCTGAGCGTGGGCCGCAACGTGATGCTGGCGCCGACGCTGGTGAAGCGGCGCTCGGAGCCGGAGGCGGCGGAGCAGGCGCGGGCGCTGTTGGCGCGCGTGGGCCTGGCGGAGAAGTTCGATGCGATGCCCGATCAGCTCTCGGGCGGTCAGCAGCAGCGCGTGGCGATCGCGCGGGCGCTGGCGATGGAGCCGCAGGTGCTGCTGTGCGACGAGATCACATCGGCGCTGGACCCGGAGTTGGTGGGCGAGGTGTTGCGGGTGGTGGAGTCGCTGGCGGAGGAGGGCATGACGCTGCTGATGGTCACCCACGAGATGAACTTCGCGCGCAAGGTGGCGGATCGGGTGATCTTCATGCATCAGGGACGGGTGCATGAGATCGGTCCACCGGCGGATCTGTTCGGGTCGCCACAGACGCCGGAGCTGAAGCAGTTCCTGAAGTCGCTGGACGATTGATGGCGTTGAATCGATAGACTCGGCTCCTCGTCATGAGGAGCCCGCCATGCCCACTCGCCGCTCGACGCTTCGATCCGCTCTCGCGCTGACCGCTGGCGCGTGGGCGGGGTCTTCCATGGCCGCATCGGCGGCTGCCAAGGCGGCGCCCGCGGACGCGGCGTCCGCGGTTCGCGAGGCCGAGATCGCCTTCGCCGCCACCATGGCCAAGCGCGACTTCAAGGCCTTCGCCGAGTTCGTCGCGGAGGACGCGGTCTTCATCAACGGCAGCAAGCCGCTGCGTGGCCGGGCAGCGGTGCTCGCCGAGTGGAAACGCTTCTTCGAGGGCGCCGACGCCCCATTCTCCTGGGCGCCTGACCTCGTCGAGGCGCTGCCCGATGGTCAGCTCGCCTATTCGACGGGCCCCGTGCATGTGAAAGGCAAGCTCGTCGCGCGCTTCGCGTCGACCTGGCGCCGGGATCCCGATGGCCGCTGGCGTGTGGTCTTCGACAACGGCAGCGATGTTTGCGATTGCAAGGGCAGCGCCTGATGCGGGTGGATCTGGATCGGAATTCGGATCGCTCGTCGTCGGCGCAGGCGCGTGTGGGCCTGCGAATGGCGATGGTCGTCGTGCCTGCTGCCGTTGTGTCTGCCGTGGTCGTTCCGGCGACTGGTTGGGCGGCCGAGAGCCGCTGCTTCGGCACCGTCGCCCGAGGCAGCATCACCGACAGCGTGCGACTGCCGATAAGCGGCCCCAACTTCTCTGCGTACAGCACGATGGCCGCTGGCATCGGCCGCACGCACGTGCATTCCACGGTGGCGCGCATCGTCGCCGGCAGCTACCGGGCGATGGAGACCTCGCTGCCGGGCACGGTCTTCGTCTATGGCGAGACCGGCCTGGCGGATGGCGGCCGGTTCAAGCCCCATCGCACCCATCAGAACGGCACGTCGGTGGACTTCTTCGTACCGGTGCGCGATGCCAAGGACCGCTCGGTGCCCCTGCCGACGCCGATCACGCAGCGCTTCGGCTACGACATCGACTTCGATGCCAACGCGCGGCACGGCGAGTACCGCATCGACTTCGAGGCCATCGGCGAGCACCTCTTCCAACTCGATGCGGCCTCCAAGGCGGCGGGTACAGGCATCACGCAGGTCATCTTTGATCGCGCCTACCTGCCCCGACTCTTCGCCACGAAACGGGGCCCTTGGATCGAGCAGCACATCCAATTCATGCGCAGGACGCCCTGGGTGCGACATGACGAGCATTACCACGTCGATTTCGCCATCCGCTGCGAGCCGCAGCGCGCGGCCAAGCCGAGTTGACGGCGCGGAACGGCACGCCGGCCATGGGCATGTCCCAAGGGCTGGCGGGCGCTCGCTCGGCTAGCATCCGCCGGACAAGACATCGCCTGGGAGGGCCTCCATGAGGACTGGACTTCGACACCTCGCCGCCTCATCGATCGGATGCGCCACGCTGCTCTCAGCGGGCATCGCCCTCGCACAGGACGGCGGGGCCTCGGCGAAGGACCCGGCCGCCAGTGCCGTGTCGGCATCCGCCCCGGCTCCGGCCGACACCGCTTCACCCGCCGAGATCGAGGCCCGCAAGCAGCGCGAGGCCGCGCAGCGTATCCGGCTCGATGCCGGGTACCTGTCCATCAGCTCGCGGCGCTTCGCCGACGCCGAGCGCCAGTTCGCCGACCTTGTCAGCGAGATCGAGGCTGAGCCCCGCAAGCCCGACACCGATTACTACTGCGCCCTGTCCCGGGCCGAGACCCTGACCTACCTGCTCAAGGCGGCCACCGATCAGCAGGGCAAGCGCAACGCCGTCGTGCTGTCGTCCGTGCTTTGCCAGGCCATGTATGGGCGCGCCTACGCGCTCGTCGAGCTGCGCCGCATCCCCGAAGCCCGCGACACGCTCGAGCGGCTGCTGCGCATGGCGCCGTACAACGCGCAGTTCCTCATCGAGTACGGCAACCTGCTGTCGCGCACCCGCGAGCCGGCCAAGGCGCTGCCGCTGTTCAAGCTGGCCGAGGACAACGCCAGCCTGATGCCGGAAGGCTCACAAGCGACGTGGGTCGCCACCGCGTTGCGCAGCCAGGGTTATGCGCTCGTGGAACTCGGCCGGTTGGACGAGGCCGAGGCGGTCTATGTGAAGTCGCTGCAGTCCGCGCCCGGCCATCGCGGCGCGCTCGCCGAGATCGAGTACATCCGCGGCCGCAAGAACGGCACGGTCATGCCCTGAGCGGACGAGGCACCGGGCGAGGTGCCGGACAAGACGCTGATCGCGGCTCGCTCACGCGAACCAGTCGTCGTCGGGCAGTTGTTCGAAGACGCGCTTCAGGCCACCGCCCCAGCCCTGGCTGACCTTCACGAAGTAGGGGTCGTCCTTGGTCACGCGGTGCGGCTGCGCCGGCGCGAAGCTGTCGGTCTTGTACAGCAGCATGTCGATGGGCAAGCCCACCGACAGGTTGCTGCGGATCGTCGAGTCGAACGAGATCAGCGCGCACTTCGTGGCCTCGGCCAGCGAGCTGTCGAAATCGATCACGCGGTCGATGATCGGCTTGCCGTACTTGGACTCGCCGATCTGCAGGTAGGGCGTGTCCTCGGTGGCCTCGATGAAGTTGCCCTGCGGATAGACATGGAAGATCCGGGGCGCCTCGCCGCGGATCTGGCCGCCGACGATGAAGTTCGCGCCAAAGTCCACGCCCTGGTTCAGCTGCCCCGGTCCGTCGCTGTCGCGCGCGACCACTTCCTTGAGCGTCTTGCCCACCAGCTCGGCCACGTCGTACATCGACGTCAGGCTCATCAGGTGCGGCCCCACGCCCACCGAGCGCTGCCGCAGCAGGCTCACCACGCTCTGCGTCGTCGCCAGGTTGCCGGCGTTGAGCAGCGTGATCAGGCGCTCGCCCGGCTGCTCGAACACGTTCATCTTGCGGAAGGTGGCGATGTGGTCCACACCCGCGTTCGTGCGCGAATCCGACGCGAACAGCAGGCCGGCGCGCAGCCGCATGGCAACACAGTAAGTCATGGCCGAGAGGTTAGCGCATCAGGCTGTCGACGCGCCGTCGTGGTGCGTGCTCATTGCTGCTCGGCCGTGCCGGGTTTCACGAGCACCTCGGCTCGCATTGTCTCCATGCCGCCGCCGGTTCGCACGCCGCGCACCGGACAGGCATCCAGATAGTCCGCGCCGATCGCCAGCTTCACGTAGCGACCGTCGGCCAGGCACTGGTTGCTGATGTCGTAACCCAGCCAGCCGCCCTGCATGCCGTGCGATTCGTCACGCCCCGGCGGCGCGTCGGGCAGACGCACCTCGGCCCACGCGTGGCTGGCGACGTGCTCGAAGTCCGTGGCGAGATACCCCGACACGTAGCGCGCCGGCAGCCCGAGCAGCCGCGCGCAGCAGACGAAGACCTGCGCGTGGTCCTGGCACACGCCGTGGCCGGTCTCGAAGGCCTGCGCCGCGGGCGTGGCCGCATCGGTGTAGCCCCGCACGTAGGGCATGCGCTCGCCGATGGCCGACATCAGCGTCAGCAGCGCGCCATGCGCGTCGGCCTGCGCGGCCTGCGCGAAACCCGCCGCGAAATGGCGCAGGCGGTCGTCCGCGCGGGTGAGCGCGCTGTCGCGCAGGAACAGCGGCGCCGGCAGCGTGTCCTCGGGATCCGGCGCCGGCGGCGCGTCGTCGGTGTCAACCTCGCCGACCGCGCGCAGCACGATGTCGCGGCGCGGGCCGTCCAGGCTCAGCACATGCATCGTGTTGCCGAACGCGTCCTGGCAGGTGCTGGCCGAGGCCGGCAACGCCAGGTGCCAATGCAGGACGCGAAGCCCGCGTCCCGCGCGCGGCGTCAGGCGCAGGTACTGCGTGCTGCGCGCCACCGGCGCGTCGTAGTTGTAGACCGTCTCGTGCGAGATGTGCAGGTGCATGGCCTTGTCTCCGGCGCCGCCGTCATTGCGCCTCGAAATACGCGCGCTGGATGTCCAGGCTCAGCCGGGCCGAGTCCTCCAGGAACGCGGTCAGCCACGGGTGCAGGCCCTGAGCGAGGATCTCATCCACCGCGCCGTATTCCAGACGCAGCGCGAGCTGGCCGGCGCTCTGCTTGACGCTGCGTCCCGCGTCCTCGGCCCCGCCGCGGGCCTCGATCTGCGGCAGGATCGAGCGGATCTCGTCGCAGCACGCGCGCAGCGAGCGGGGCACGTCGGGCCGCAGGATCAGCAGCTCGGTCACGCGACGGCCATTGAGGCTGTCGCGATACGCCGCATGGTACGCCTCGAAGGCCGACAGCGAGCGCAGCAGCGCGTTCCACGCGTAGAAGTCGGGCGCGCTCTCGCTGGGCGCATCCACCGGTGCGAGCGTGTCCACCGCCGGCGCGATCAGCTGCGACTTCACGTCGAGCAGCCGGGCCGTGTTGTCCGCGCGCTCGACGAAGGTTCCCAATCGGATGAAGCAGTAGGCGTCATTGCGCTGCAGCGTGCCGTAGGTCGCGCCGCGGAAGAGGTGGGAGCGCTCCTTCACCCAGTCGAAGAAGGAGGAGGGCTCGGCCACGCCCTTGCGCGCGAGCTCGCGCGCCTCGAGCCAGCTCGTGTTGATCGCTTCCCACATCTCGGCGGTGATCTGGCCGCGCACGGCGTGCGCGTTCTCACGGGCCTGCCGGATGCACGACAGCACCGAGGCCGGGTTGTCCAGGTCGATGCCCATGAAGCGGAAGAGCTGCTCGGCGCTCAGGCGCGGATGGCGCGCCTGATAGGCCTCGAGCGTGCCGGTGACGGCCAGCGGCGCGGCGAGCTCGGTGGCGGCGCCGCGCGATTGCGGCAGCAGCGACAGCGAGTGCGTCACGTCGAGCATGCGCACGAGGTTCTCGGCGCGCTCCAGGTAGCGGCTCATCCAGTAGAGCTGGGCGGCGGTGCGGCTGAGCATGATCAGTTCTCCAGGATCCAGGTGTCTTTCGTCCCGCCGCCTTGCGACGAGTTGACGACCAGCGAGCCCGCCTTGAGCGCCACCCGCGTCAGGCCGCCGGCGACCATGTTGACCTCGCGGCCCGACAGCACGAAGGGCCGCAGGTCGATGTGGCGCGGCGCGATGCCACGCTCGACGAAGGTCGGGCAGCTCGACAGGCACAGCGTCGGCTGCGCGATGTAGTTGGACGGGTTGGCCTTCACGCGCTCCTTGAAGTCGGCGACCTCCGCCGCGGTCGAGGCCGGACCGACGAGCATCCCGTAACCGCCCGCGCCGTGGACCTCCTTCACGACGAGGTCCGCCATGTTGGCGAGCACGTGATCCAGGTCCTGCGGCTTGCGGCATTGCCAGGTCGGCACGTTGTGCAGGATGGGTTCCTCGCCCAGGTAGAAGCGGATCATGTCCGGCACGTACGGGTAGATCGACTTGTCGTCGGCCACGCCGGTGCCGATCGCGTTGGCCAGCACCACATGGCCCTGCTTGTAGACCGACAGCAGCCCCGGCACGCCCAGCATCGAGTCGGCGCGGAACGCCAGCGGATCCAGGAACGCGTCGTCGATGCGCCGGTAGATCACGTCCACCCGCTTGGGGCCGACGGTGGTGCGCATGAAGACGAAGCCGTCCTTGACGAAGAGGTCCTGGCCCTCGACCAGCTCCACGCCCATCTGCTGCGCGAGGAAGGCATGCTCGAAATACGCCGAGTTGAAGGGGCCGGGCGTCAGCACGACGACGGTCGGGTTGTCCGCGGGGCTGGCCTGGCGCAGCGTGCCCAGCAGCAGCGCGGGGTAATGGGCCACGGGCGCGATCGAGTACTTCGCGAAGAGCTCCGGGAAGAGCCGCATCATCATCTTGCGGTTCTCCAGCATGTAGCTGACGCCGGAGGGCACGCGCAGGTTGTCCTCGAGCACGTAATAACCGCCGTCTGAATGACGGATCAGGTCCACGCCGGTGATGTGCGCGTAGATGCCCAGCGGCAGGTCCAGCCCCTGCATCGCGGGCTGGTACTGGGCATTGGCGAAGACCTG
Organism: Roseateles sp.; assembly: GCA_039594005.1. Lineage (GTDB taxonomy): Bacteria > Pseudomonadota > Gammaproteobacteria > Burkholderiales > Burkholderiaceae_C > Roseateles. The sequence goes on along the minus strand of JBCNOF010000015.1, from coordinate 260,008 downwards.
CTCGGCGGGAATCAGGCCGGCCTTCACGATCTCGTGGTCGTGATAGATGTCCCACAGGAAGCGGTTGAGCGCGGTGACGCGCTGGCGCAGGCCGCGTTCCAGCATCCGCCAGTCGTCGGCGGGGACGATGCGCGGGACGGTGTCGAAGGGGATCAGGCGCTCCGCGCCGGCCTCGTCGCCGTAGACCGCGAAGGTGATGCCGACCTTGTGGAAGAGTAGATCGGCCTCGGACCGCTTCTTGGCGAGCGCGTCGGGCGTCTGCGCGTGCAGCCAGTCGGCGAAGGCCTGATAGCTCGGCCGGATGGCGCCGCTTTGCAACAGCATCTCGTCGTAATGGCCGGCGGCCGGCAGGGTCAGCGCATGCATGGGGTCTCTCTCTCCAGGGACGGACCGCCTCCGGGCGGCGGTCAGCGGGCGCAGATTGCAAGGCGCGTGCCCAGCGTGAAGCCGTCGGGCGGCAGACCAGGCGGTCAGCCTGACCGGTTTTGGTGCGTCCGTACAGACCGCCCCGGGGCGGTGCTGGTGGAGCGTCGGTCATCGCCCGGTGCTGGTGCAGTGGCACTATCCCGCGTTGCGCGGGGAGGGGCGCCTGGCTGACACTCTCGCGATGCCGAGTTCCCATGCCTTGCCTCCGCCCGCTGCCGCCCCGAATCCGGGCGGTGCGTCCGCCGCCGACGAGGGCTTCGTCCCGCCGCGCGGATCGCGGGCCTCGCTGGGACGCTGGCTGGCGGCGATGGTGCTGTCGGCCGTGGCCGTGGCGCTGCTGATCTCGGCGCTGCTGATCGAGAACTTCGCCCGCGCCCATGCGGAGCGCCGCGCGGTCGAGTCGCTGCGCCAGGTGGCCGTGGACTTCCGCGACGCCCTGGACCGGGGCATGGCGCAGCAGTTCAAGGAAGTGCGGGTGCTGGCGCAGCTCGAGCCCTTCCGCCGCTTCGACGATCCCGAATCGATGCGCCGCGCGCTGGACCAGGTGCAAGTCGGCTTCGATCACTTCGCGTGGCTGGGCGTGACCGACAGCCAGGGCAAGGTGCTGGCCGCGGCGGGCGGCCTGCTGGACGGCGTCGATGTCTCCAAGCGGCCGTGGTGGCAAGGCGCCAAGGGCGGGCAGCCCTTCGTGGGCGACGTCCACGCCGCGCTGCTGCTGGAGAAGTTGCTGCCGCGCCAGAACGAGCCCTGGCGCTTCGTGGATTTCGCGATCCCGCTGGTGGACAGCCGGGGTCAGCTGCAGGGCGTCTTCGGCACGCACCTGAGCTGGGGCTGGGCGCGGCAGATCAAGAGCGAGCTGATCGACGCCACGATGGCGTCGCATCAGGCCGACGCACTGGTGCTGGGCAAGGACGGCGTGGTGATCCTGGGTCCGACGGACCTCGAGGGCAAGAAGATGGCCCTCGGCGCGGAGAGCGGCCAGGGCCTGCGCCATCATGAGGCGGGCGGCGTCGAGTACTTCGCCGTCAGCGTGCCAAGCCAGGGCTACGGCCTGTATCCCGGGCTGGGCTGGACGGTGCTGGTGCGACAGCCGGTGAGCGTCGCGCTGACCGACTATTACCAGCTGCGCCGCCAGATCGTGCTGAGCGCGGTGCTGCTGCTGGCCCTGTCCGTGCCGATGAGCTGGTGGCTGGCCCGGCGCATGAGCCGGCCGCTGCACAAGCTGTCCGACGCGATCGCGCAGCGGCGCCATCTGAGCGAGGACAGCCTGCCGACGATCGGCGGTTATCGGGAGGCGGCGCTGCTGTCGCACGCGCTCAACGACCTGGCGCATCGGCAGGCGGAGCAGGACCGGTCGTTGGCGGAGCTCAACGCGTCGCTGGAGCTGCGGGTGCAGGCGCGCACGCTCGAGCTGCATGAGGCGATGCTCCAGCAGGAGGCGAGCGAGCGCCGCCTGCGCACGATCGCCGACAACCTGCCGGTGCTGATTTCCTACATCGACGCGCAGCAGCGCATCCAGTTCCTCAACGCGACCTTCCGCGTGTGGATGGGCATGGCGCCGGAGGAGGCCCTGGGTCGACCGCTGGCGGAGGTCATCGGGCCGGTGCTGCACGAGCAACGGCTTCCCTTCCTGAAGGGCGCGCTGGCGGGCGTGCGGCAGCGCTTCGAGACGCGCTCGGAGAGCAACGGCGTGGCGCGGGACATGCTGGCCGAGTACGTGCCGGACGTGCGGCCCGACGGCAGCGTGGCGGGGGTCTACACGCTCGCCACCGACATCAGCGCGTACAAGCAGGTGGAGCGCGAGCTCGACCAGCTCAGCCGGATCGATCCGTTGACGGGATTGCCCAACCGGCGGCAATTCGAGTCCCGGCTGTCAGAGTCGCTGGCGCGCGCGCGGCGCAGCGGGCGGCTGCTGGCGTTGATGTTCCTGGACCTGGACCACTTCAAGCAGGTCAACGATGCCTTGGGCCACGCGGCCGGGGACGCGGTGCTGCGTGTCTTCGCCGATCGGGTGCGCGGCGCGATCCGCGAGACGGATCAGCTCTGCCGACTGGCGGGGGACGAGTTCGTGTTGATCCTGGAGAACCTGTATTCGACGGACGCCGCCACGGCGGTGGCGCAGAAGGTGCTCACCGCGGTGCAGGCACCGCTGACCTTGCAGGGCCAGGAACTGCGCCTGTCCACCAGCATCGGCATCGCGTGCCATGACGGCGGGCAGGAGGGCGAGGTGGGTCTGCTCGGTCGCGCGGATGACGCGCTGTACGCGGCCAAGGCGGCGGGGCGCGGGTGCTGGCGGCTGGCCGACTGAGGGCCGGGCGTGTCGGGTCGTCGAGTGATTCGGGTGTAATGCGCGGCATGGTTGCTCGAACGAAGACGTTCTCCCCCGGTTCCGCTGGTTCTCCTGAGGCCGCGGTGGTGAAGCCGGCGCTGAAGCTGCGCATGCGCGTCACCGTCGGTGACGTGATCGCGGTGGGACCAGGGAAGATCGATCTGCTGGAGGCCCTGGACCAGACGGGGTCCATCACGGCGGCGGCGAAGTCGCTGGACATGTCGTATCGACGGGCGTGGCTGTTGATTGACGAGTTGAATCGCTCGTTGAAGGAGCCGGCGGTCGCGACGGCGGCGGGTGGCGCGAAAGGAGGCGGGAGCGTCCTGACGGACACGGGCCGATCATTGATCGCGCTGTACCGCGAGATCGAGGCGACGGCGCAGGAAGCCTGCAAGCCGGAGATTCGGCAGCTGATGAAGTTGCTCGCCGTATCCTGAGATATATTGCGGTGCTTCGCCTCCGACTGGTCCTCGAGAAGGAAAACGGCATGCGCCCGATCCCGATGAAGCTTGCCCGCCGTGCGACGGTGGTGACGTTCGCGCTGATGGCCGCGGGTCTGGCGCAGGCCGCTGACGTGACGGTGTCCGCCGCGGCCAGCCTGACGAATGCGTTCAAGGAGCTGGCCCCGGCTTTCGAGGCCGCGCATCCTGGCACGAAGCTGCTCTTCAACTTCGCCGCATCGGACGCCTTGCTGGCGCAGATCGCCAAGGGCGCCCCGGTGGATGTGTTCGCCTCGGCGGACCAGGAGACGATGGACAAGGCGCAGCAGCAGAAACTGCTGGTCGAGGGCACGCGCCGCAATTTCGTGAGCAATGCGCTGGTGGTGATCACGCCGGCCGAGGGCGGGGTGGTGCTCAAGGGCCTGGCGGATCTGCAGCAGCCCGCGGTGAAGCGCATCGCGATCGGCAGGCCGGAGGGCGTGCCGGCGGGTCGTTATGCCAAGGGCGCGCTGGAGAAGGCCAAGCTGTGGTCGGCGGTGGAGCCCAAGGCCGTGTTCGCGCAGAACGTGCGTCAGGCGCTGGACTACGTCTCGCGCGGCGAGACCGAGGCCGGATTCGTCTACGCGACGGATGCCTTCGTGCTCAAGGACAAGGTCAAGGTCCTGTTCAGCGTGCCGACCGAGACACCGATCTCTTATCCGATCGCCGTGACGCATGGCGGCACGAACGTGGAAGGCGGCAAGCAGTTCCTGGACTTCGTGGCGTCGGCCGCGGGTCAGGCGGTGCTGGCCAAGTACGGTTTCCAGAAACCCTGAGACGACTCTGAGGACTGGCGTCACCCGTGGAAGCTGCCTGGATCGCGCTGGCGCTGTCGTTGAAGGTCGCGGGCTGGGCGACGGCGCTCAACCTGGTGCTGGGTGTCGCGGCCGGTTTCGCGCTGGCGCGCTGGCGCTTCCCGGGACGGGAACTGGTGGATGCGGTGCTGACCCTGCCGATGGTGCTGCCGCCGACGGTGCTCGGGTACTACCTGCTGGTCGTGATCGGCAAGCGCGGCTGGCTGGGCAGCTGGTTGTGGAACACCTTCGGCATCCATCTGATCTTCACGTGGCAGGGCGCGGTCGTCGCCGCCACGATCGTCGCGTTCCCGCTCGTGATGAAGTCGGCGCGTGCCGCCTTCGAGGGCGTCGATCCGCAACTGGAGCGCGCCGCGCGCGTGCTCGGGCTCAATGAATGGGCGCTGTTCTTCCGCGTGACCTTGCCGATGGCGTGGCGTGGCGTGCTGGCCGGCGTGCTGCTGGCCTTCGCCCGCGCGCTCGGTGAGTTCGGCGCCACGTTGATGGTGGCGGGCAGCATCCCGGGCAAGACGCAGACGCTGTCGGTGGCCGTCTACGAGGCGGTGCAGGCCGGGCAGGACGACACCGCCAACCTGCTGGTGCTGATCGTGTCGGTGACCTGCGTCGTGGTGCTGCTCGCCGCCGGACGCCTGGCCGGGCCGAGGGTGGGCGCATGAGCTTCGAGGTCCGCATCCGCAAGCAGGTCCACGCCGCCGGACGGCATTTCCAGCTGGATGTCGCCTTCGCCACCGACGCGCGACGCACGGTGATCTACGGTCCCTCGGGTGCGGGCAAGAGCCTGACGCTGCAGGCCATCGCGGGGCTGCTCACGCCCGATGAGGGGACGATCTACGTCGATGGCCACCCGGTCTTCGACAGCGCCTCGCGCATCGACGTGCCCGCGCGCGATCGACGACTGGGCTATCTGTTCCAGGACTACGCGCTGTTCCCTCAGCTCACGGTGCGACAGAACATCGCATTCGGGCTCAAGCGGGGCTGGCGCAATCCCTCGCGGCATGAGGCCAGCGACGCGGTGGACCGCTGGATCCAGGCCTTCGAGCTGGAACGCGTGGCGCAGCAACGTCCGCATCAGCTGTCGGGCGGGCAACGGCAGCGCACCGCGCTGGCGCGGGCGCTGGTCAACGAGCCGCGGGCGCTGCTGCTCGACGAGCCCTTCTCGGCGCTGGATCCCGAGTTGCGAGGGCGCATGCGCGCGGAACTCGACACGCTGCTGGCCCGCATCGGCATGCCGATGCTGATGATCACGCACGACCCGGAGGACGTGGCGCGTTTCGGGGATCACCGCCTCCTGCTGCGGGAGGGACGGGTCGAGGACGACGGCGCGGGGGTGGGCGAGACTTCCATCTGAGGGGCAGGCCTTGTCCATCCGCCCTGGCGGGGGATTGTCGCCGGACCCAGGAGTCGGGCATCGTTGCGGGCATGAAAGCCCTCGCCTCGCTGCCTTGGCCCACCGTGGCCATCATCGCGTTCTATGCCTTGATGTTCTCGGCGCTAGGGCGCCTCTTCCTCGAGGCAGACACCCGACATTGGGTGAAGGCGGCGACCTTGACCGGCATTGCCCTGCTGGTCGCGGCACGGTACGCGGCAGGGTTTGGCGGTGGGCGGCGTCGGATGCAAGCGGCCCGCGACGCCGGCCGTGGCTGGACACACAGTCTGCTGTCGCTGCAGCCGCCTGAGTTTTTCGGCCTGCAGCAGCATGTGGCGAGACTGCTCATCGGCTTCGTGCGCTGGATCACGCGGCGTCCGGCGCCGATGATGCCCGCGGGCGAGCCCTTCACGATGCTGCGCAGGAGCTCTTACCCCGCCTTGGCGGCCGTGCTCGGGTTGTGCGCCGTGGTCGAGCTGCCGGTCGGGGCGTTGATCCTGCGGGCGGCAGGCATCTCGCCGGAAATGCAGCAGGTTCTGCATGGCGTGTTCGTCGTGGGCATGGTCGCGACTCTGATCCTTGGCTGGGGCGACCTCTACTGGTTGCGTGCGGGTCAGCATGTGGTGGATGCCGACGCACTGCACCTGCGACTGGGCGAGCGCGTGACCGCGCGCGTGCCCTTGGCCGCGATCCATCAGGTGGCGCCGATCGCGAAGCAACGTCCCGCGCCGAGACGCATGACGCTGGCTGAGCGACGCCGGGTGCTGAAGGTGTCGCCGCTGGAGTCTCCCAACGTCCGCCTGCATGTGCGATCCGGCGCTTGGACCGGCCGTGTGCTGGGGGCGCCAGTAAGCCCGTTGGTGGAAATCATCGAGGTCTACGTCGACGAGCCTGAAGCCCTGATCGCTGCGTTATCCCGTGCGGCGCCCACCGACTGAAGTTCTGAAGAAGAATGCGCCTGCAACTTCAGGGGCGCGAGTGGCGGAAGAACAGAAGGGCGCGGTCCATTTTTGCGACCTCGTCATGAAGGGCGGCGTGACCAGCGGCGTGATCTATCCGCGGCTGGTGGCGAGCTTGTCCGATCGATACCGGTTCAAGAACATCGGCGGCACCTCCGCGGGCGCGATCGCGGCCGGCGCGAGTGCTGCCGCCGAGCTCGGCCGCCAGCGCGGCCAGGTAGGTGCCTTCGACCTGCTCGCGCGGCTGCCCGAGGAACTCGGGGCCGAGGTGCCCATCGGGCCGTCCGGCCGCATGAGCCGGCCCAACGGGCGCGGCCCGCGTCGCAGTCGTCTGTCCACGCTCTTTCAGCCGGTGCCGGCGCTGCGACGGCACTTCGACGTGCTGATGAGCGCGTTGGGCAAGTCGCGGGGACAGGCCGCGCTGTCGGTGATAGGCGGCATGGTGGCCATGCACGCCGGAGCGATGCTGGCCGTGTCGGCCGTCGGCGCGCTGCTGCTGTGGCCGCACGCGCGGATGCTGACGGCCGCGGCGGATGGGCCGGCGCTCGAAGGCGGAGCCACGCTCGCCGTGGTCGGCTCGGTGATCGGCGTTGCGGTGGGCGCGGCGCTGGTGGTGACGGCCGGCGTCGCCCTGGCGGCCGCACTGTTCATGCGCGGACTGCTGCGCGGGCTGCGGGAAAACGGCTACGGACTGTGCAGCGGGCTGACCCCGCCAGGTGCGTCGGGACCGAGCGCGCTGACGGACTGGCTGCACGGCTATTACAACCAGCTGGCGGGCAAGAGCATCGAGGGTCCGCCGCTGACCTTCGGGGAACTCTGGGGACCGGACCCGCTCCAGCGGCGCATCCATCTGGAAGTGATGACGAGCGCCGTCAGCCAGCAGATGGTCTACAGCATCCCGTTCCGCGCGGGAACGCCGCCCTTCTATTACGACCCCGAGGAGTGGGCCGGCCTGTTCCCGCCGGCGGTGATGGCCGCGCTGGCCGCGCCCCGCGGTGAGGGCGCGGAGCCCTTTGTGGGCCCGCAGGTCGAGAACGCGCAGGGCCGCCTGCTGCTTCCGCTGCCGCGGCATGGGGAGCTCCCCGTGGTCGTGGCGATCCGCATGAGCCTGAGCTTCCCGTTGCTGCTGTCGGCGGTGCCGCTGTACGCGGTGGACTGGTCGCGCGACGGCAATCAGCGCACGCAGGCGGCCGCGCGCGCCGCCGCGACGGACGATGAACGGCGCTCGCTGCGCCTGAGGGCCACGCGGATCTGGTTCTCGGACGGCGGCATCGGCAGCAACATGCCGCTGCACCTCTTCGACCAGATGCTGCCGAGTCACCCGACCTTCGCGGTCAACCTGAAGCGGCCGCATCCGGACCACCCCATCGCGTCCGATGACGCGGGCAACGCGGGCGGCCGCATCTACCTGCCGGGCAACGATCGCGGCGGGCGGCTTCGCTACTGGCCCGAGCCCGATCTGGTGGACGGCTGGGAGCGGCTCTCGCCGGCGGTGCGCGAGAAGACGCCGGTCGCCGGTCTGGCGTCCTTCCTGTGGAGCATCGTCGCGACGATGCAGAACTGGCGCGATGAGAGCCAGTTCCCCACGCCGGGCTTCCGCGATCGCATCGTGCAGATCAGCCAGGCCTCGCAGGAAGGGGGGCTCAACCTGGCGATGCCGGCCGGCACCATCGCCGCGTTGGCGGACGCGGGCGCGATGGCGGCTGAGCGGCTGATCGCGCGCTTCCATCCGGCGGGAGCGGAAGGCGGGCAGGGGTGGACCCACCATCGTCGCGCGCGGCTCACCACCTTCCTGGGGACGATGCAGCCGGCGACAGTCACGCTGAGCGCCGCGGTGGGGCGTCCCGCGGACTGGCTGACCTTGCTCGACACCGACACGCGCTATCAGCGATCAAGCGCGATGCGGGACGAGGCCGCGCGCTTCCTCACTGGTCTGCGCGACATCGGCGCCGACACGCCGATGAAGCGGTCGGGCCAGCCGAGGCTGCTGGACGTGGGCTCGCTCAAGCCCATTCCGCAGGTCCGGTTGGTGCCTCGCATCTGAGCTTGCGATCCACGCGATGTGCAAGCGGCATCCATGCGGCGTTGGTGCCGCGTTGGCTCTGAACGCCGATTTCATCGGGGTTTGACCGGTTCTTGATTCGTCTTACAGGACGATACCGAGGGCGTCCGAAACGGGTCAACGGCGGGCTTGCGCGCACGTTGGCCGGACATGTTCCTCCTATCAAAGGCCCCCATGCGTCCTGCTCTCCGTCTCCGATTCACCGCGGCGGCCACGACCGCCGCAGTCACCGTCTCGGCGCTCCTGGCCGGCTGCGCGGCACCGCGGCACACCTCGGTCCAGGCGGACGTCCGCGTCGCGCCGGGGTGGACGCCGCTGCCGCCACCGCCCCCTCCCGCGCCCGTCGTCAGCGTCTACGTCGAGCCGCCGCTGGTCCAGCCCGAGCCCGTGCTGATCGACGTCGCTCCGCCGCCGATGCTGGTGGAGGTGCCACCGCCGCAGCCGTTCCCCGGCGCCGTCTGGACCGGCGGCTACTGGGGCTGGCAGGGCCGGTGGGTGTGGTGCGCGGGCCGCTGGAGCCCGCCGCCCCGGCCGGACTACGTGTGGGTGCAGCCGTATTACGAGCATCGTGATGGCGCGGTCGTGTTCGTGTCCGGCTTCTGGGCGGCCCATGGCGTGGCCTTCGTGCCGCCGCCGCCCGGACTGCACCTGTCGGTGCAGGTGGCGATCGGCGGCGGGGTGAGACCGGTCGGTCCGATGGGGGTGTTCGTTCCCCCGCCGCCGGGATCTCGCGCGGGCCTGATCGTGCCGGCGCCCGTGGGCACGCCGCCCGCGGTCGTGGTGAGCGCGCCCGCCGTGACGCGCGTGGGCATGCGCGTCCAGCAGAACACGACGATCAACAACGTCGACGTGCACAACACGACCAACGTCCGCAACGTCACGAACATCACCAACGTGACGATCGTGGCGCCGCCCGGGACCACCGCGAATGGTCAGGCCTATGAAGGCCACGTCCCTGCTGCCGCCCATCTGGCCGCGGCGATGCCGGCCGCCGAGCACGCGCCACGCGCGCCCGTGCCGGTTGCGGCCGCATCCGTCTCGAACGCGCCGCCCCTGCCGATGGGCCATGCCCAGCCGGCCCCCGCGCAAGCGCTCGCGCCGCCGCATCAATCCCAACCGCAACCGCAACCGCAGCAGCAAACGCAACCGCAGCCGAAGCCGCAGCCGCAGCCGCAGCCGCAACCCTTGGCCCACGACCCCCATGCGCAGGACTGGCATGCGAGGGAAGAGCAACGCGCGCAATCGCAGGACCGTGAACGGCGGGAGCAGCGCTACGAGGAGCGGAACGAGGAGAAGGCCAGGGCGCGGGAGATGGGTCAAGCCAATGCGCAAGCGAAGGCGCAGGCCAGGGAACAAGCCAAGGAACAGGGCAAGGAGCGCGACAAGGAGCACGAGAAGCGCAAGCGCCAGCAGGAGGAACGCGAGCGCGAGGAGGGGCGTGTCCATCCCCAGCAATGAGGGGATGCCGGCGCGAGGCCTCGCCCGCCCGGGCGGTGGCGTCGCCCAGCCCGTAGTGACAACATGGCATCGGGCGTCGCGAACCGATCTCCCTTCGGGCCGGCGACCGAGGAGCCAACAACATGATGTCCAACGCGAATGCTCGCGGGTCCATTGGGCGCCGGCTGGGTCTGGTGCAGTCGGGGGTGCTTGTCATCGCGCTGATCGGATCCGCGCTGGGGTATTGGGGCCTGAGCCGCGTCGCGGCGCAGACCGAGGCGATGTACCGGGACGCGATCGTCACCGAGCGCGTTGCCTCGGACTGGTACCGGAACGTGTTCAACGGCACGACCCGCACGACCGCGATCGCGGTCAGCGCGGACCCCAATCTGGCCACCTTCTTCACGCAGGCCGCGGCCACGTCGACCAAGGTGTCCACCGAGCTGCAGGAGAAGCTGGACAAGCTGCTGACTTCCGCCGAGGAGCGGGCAAGCTTCGAGAAGGTCAGCGAGCGCCGCAAGGTCTACCTGCAGGTGCGCGACAGCATCACGGAGGCGAAGAAGCAGGGCGACATGACCCGCGCCCGGCAGCTCTTCGACGAGCAGTTCCAGAAAGCCTCGGGCGATTACCTGGAGGCTATCCGCACCGTGGTGCAGTTGCAGCGCGACCAGCTCGACGCCGCGATGGCCTCGCTCGCCGCGACCAATCAACGGGCCCGCGTGGCGCTGGTCGTATTCGGGCTCGTGGCGCTGGTCGCGGGCGGCGCGCTGGCGATGTGGCTGTCGCGCTCGATCACCCGGCCGCTGGGGCAGGCGGCCCAGGTCGCCGACGCGATCGCGCGATTCGACCTGAGCGGCCGCATCGTCACGACGGGCACGGACGAGACCGGGCAGCTGCTGCGCTCGCTGGATGCGATGCAGGGCTCGCTGCTCAAGCTCATCGGTGAGGTGCGCGGGTCCACGGACAGCATCAGCACGGCCAGCGCGGAGATCGCCACCGGCAACATGGACCTGTCGGCGCGCACCGAGCAGACGGCCTCCAACCTGCAGCAGGCGGCAGCGTCGCTGACGCAACTGACCGGCACGGTGCGGCAGACCGCCGATGCGGCGACCACGGCCAACCAGCTCGCCGGCTCGGCGGCGGAGACCGCGCAGCGGGGCGGTTCGGTGATGGGGCAGGTGGTGGCGACGATGGGCGAGATCAGCGACAGCTCGCGGCGCATCGCCGACATCATCGGCGTGATCGACGGCATCGCCTTCCAGACCAACATCCTGGCGCTGAACGCGGCGGTGGAGGCCGCGCGCGCGGGCGAGCAGGGCCGAGGCTTCGCGGTGGTGGCGGGCGAGGTGCGCTCGCTGGCGCAACGCAGCGCGGAGGCCGCCAAGGAGATCAAGACGCTGATCGCCACGAGCGTCGACCGGGTGGAGTCGGGATCGAGGCTGGTCACCGATGCCGGGTCGACGATGACAGACATCGTGACGAGCGTGCAGCGGGTGACGGACATCATCGCGGAGATCCGCGCGGCCTCGCAGGAGCAGAGCGACGGCATCAACCAGGTCAACGCCGCGGTGGGTCATCTGGACCAGATGACGCAGCAGAACGCGGCGCTGGTCGAGGAAGCGGCGTCCGCGGCGGAAAGCCTGAAGGATCAGTCGCAGCGCCTGTCGGCGGCGATCGCAGTGTTCAGGTTGTCGTGATCGTCGCGGGATCCTGCGCCGGCTTCGGGCCGGCGAGGATCTCGGCCTCGCGTTGCGGCGATAGCGTGGCGACGAGCTTGCTGGCGTCCCAGCCCGGTTCTCGCGGCGCGCGGGCCCAGGCGAGCGTGTCGGCGACGGTGTCGTCGATCGGACGGGTGGTGAGACCCGCGGCCACCGCGCGAGCGGCCTCGCCCAGCAACATGCCGCCGAAGGTGGGGTCGTCCTCGGGCAGCCACAGCGGGAGCCCGGTCCAGGGCGCGACGCCGAGGACTTGCAGCATCGCGTCGGGCTTCCAGCAGAGGTGGGCGTCGCTGTCCGGGGCCGCGCGTTGGCAGGCATCGAGCAAGGCCGCCATCGTCAGCCGAGGCCCTACCGCGTTGAAGGTGCCGCGGATGCTCGACTCCGCCAGCGTCAGGCAGAACGCCGCGAGATCGCGGGCATCGATGACCTGGACCGGGCGATCCGGTCGGCCGGGGGCGAGGACCTCGCCGCCACGGGCGATGCGCGTCGGCCAGTAGGTGAAGCGGCCCGTCGGATCATGCGGGCCGACGATCAGCCCGGGTCGCACGATCGCGTGCCGCTCGGGCAGCGCCTGTGCGAGCACTTCCTCGGCTCGCGCCTTCAGAGGGCCGTAACCCTCGTGGCCGGTGGCCAATGGAGCGCTCTCATCGAACGCGCGGTGTGGTGGGAAGCTCGCGTAGGCCGAGATCGATGACACGAAGACGACGTGGGGCGTGCCGGTGTCGAGCGCGGCCAGGGTGCGGTCGATCTGCGCCGGGTTGAACGCCGAGCAGTCGATGACGGCGTCGAAGTCGCGGCCGCGCAAGGCGCTCATGTCGCCATCGCGATCGCCGATGAGGCGCTCCACGCCGGGGAAGAGTCCGATGCCATGCCGCCCGCGATTGAGCATCGTGACCGTATGACCGCGCACGAGCGCGGCTTCGATGACGTGGCGACCGAGGAAGACGGTGCCGCCGAGGAGAAGGAGGCGCATGGCCCGATTCTGCGGCGATCGGACCTCAAAGCGCTTGCGCGCGGCAATTCAGCCCAATGAAAAAGCCGGTTGTCACTCGTCGTGACAACCGGCTTCTCGGTGTGCTGGTGCGACCGGCAAGAATCGAACTTGCGACTAAGCCTTCGGAGGGCCCAATGATATCCACTTCACCACGGTCGCCATGGGAAGCGCGCATTCTAGCCTCGTTCTGGACCTCGCCGCCCCAATCCAGTCTCGCGGTCTGAGATGGAACGATCGCGAACCGCCGCGCGACGTTCGCGCAACACCTGCCCCGCCGACGTGCCGACCTTGACGAAAGCCCCAGGGTGGGGCGACAGGGGGCTGCGTATACTGCGCCGACTTGCTGTTCCCCCGTCCGCTTTTCCGAGGGCCACCCGGTTCGCCGAATCCCTCCGAAAAGCGGACTCGCTTCTGCCGTAGTCGATTCGATCCACGAGGAATTCATGAGCGGAACCCAGGACCACGCCCACGCCCAGGACTCGCACGCTGAAGGTCACGATGCCCACGAGGGCCCGATCAAGACGCCCAAGCAACTCGCGGTCGCGGTCTTCTTCGCGTTCGTCATCCCGATCCTCGTCATCGTGATGCTCGCCAACTACGTGTCCAGCGAGATCAAGCCCGGCGCCGGCGGATCGGGCCTCGAGCCACAGGCCGTCGCGGCCCGCATCCTCCCGGTGGGCAGCATCGAGCTCAAGGACCTCTCCAATCCCGCCGCGATGAAGACCGGCGAGCAGGTCTTCCAGGCGCAATGCGCCGCCTGCCACGCCACCGGCGCCGCCGGCGCGCCCAAGCTCGGCGACCATGACGCCTGGGGCCCCCGCGTGAAGACCGGCTTCGACACCCTGGTGCACTCGGCCCTCAAGGGCAAGGGCAACATGGGCCCGCAAGGCGGCGGTGACTTCAGCGACTTCGAGATCTCCCGCGCCGTCGCCTACATGGCCAACCAGGGCGGCGCCAAGTTCGACGAGCCCAAGCTGCCCGCGGCAGCCGCCTCTGGCGCGGACGCCGCCGCTTCGGCCCCGGCCTCGGCCGCCTCGCAGTAACGCGGGTCCGAAGTCCTGGGCCTCAGGGCCTCGGCTGAGCGCTTCAGGCTCAGCGCCCGCTCGGCGCCCGCTCAGCGCGACGCCGGCGCTGCAGGTTCCAAGATCACCCCGAAGCGCGCAATGAGCGCTGCGTGCGTGGTCGACGTCATCGCCCACTGGCCGCGCTCGATCGCATCGGCCGCCGGCCCCATGTCCTGCGTGTGGACCAGACCCAGTCCAAGGTCGGTCTCCAGGAACAGCCGGTCCTGTTCATCCAGCACCGCGGCCAGCACCTGCGCCTCGCGCCCGGTGTGGCTGAGCACGCGGCCGTCGGGCTGCAGGCGCCAGATCCAGGGCGCCGCCTCGAGCTGCACATAGACCCGTTGCGGTCCGTTCTGGAAGAACCATGCGCCCTGATCGTCCACGGCGTAGTTGCGCTCGATGAAACCGATCAGCTTGTCGTGCACGATGCGGCTGCCCTTGACCTGCGGGAAGGGGCCGGCCGCCTGGATGCGCTCGTCGCGCATGTACCAGTCGCCGCGCGCGTCCAGCGCCAGCCAGCCGTAGCAATGCGGCACGTTGGGCCACTTCTTCAGCGCGGCTTCGACGATCGCGTCCATCTGTTGTCCTTTCCGTCGCGGCGCCAGGCGCCACACGCGCTCAGAGGCGCATCGCCAGCCAGTCGGTCACCCGCTCCGGCATCGTGCGCACATGACCCGGCGGCCGCCCCGAGGGGAAGCCCACATGCCCGCCCTCGCGCGGCTGCCACAGCGTCACATGCGCGCCCACATGGCCCTGCTCGGGCAAGCTGTGCGCCGGCACGAATGGGTCATTGCGGGCGTTCAGCACCAGCGCGGGCACGCGGATGCGGGCCAGATGCGGCTTGGCCGACGCGCGCAGCCAGTAATCGTCGACATCCCGGAAGCCGTGCAGCGGGCCGGTGAACAGATTGTCAAACTCATAGAGATCGCGCACCCGCCGCATCCGCTCTGCATCGAAGAGCCCCGGATGCTGCTTCAGCTTGTTCATCGCCTTGGGCATCATCGTGCGCAGGAACATGCGCGTGTAGACCAGCCGGTTGAAGCCCTTGCCGATGGCGTGACCGGCGGCGGTCAGGTCCAGCGGCGAGCAGATCGAGCTCACCGCCTTGACGGTGTCGGCGGCGGTCTCGCCCGCTTCCTGCGCCCAGCGCAGCAGCGCGTTGCCGCCCAGCGAGACGCCGGCGGCGATCATCGGTCCGCGATGCCGGGCGCGGAACTGCGTCAGCATCCAACCGATCTCGGCGTAATCCCCCGAGTGGTAGGCGCGCGGGGCGAGGTTGATCTCCCCCGAGCACCCCCGGAAGTACGGCATCGCGAAGGCCCAGCCGCGTCGGCGAGCGACCGCGGCGAAGGCCTGCACGTACTGGCTGTCGACCGAGCCCTCCAGGCCGTGGAACAGCACCAGCAACGGGCGTTCCGGACCGTCGGCGGGGTCCTGGGACGTGTCGGGCTCGCCGTCGATCAGCCATTCGACGTCGACGAAATCGCCATCCGGCGTGTCCCAGCGTTCTCGGCGGAAGCGCGGCGCGGCGCCGTCGAAGCGACGCGCGAACAGCACGGGCCAGATCGTCTGGGCATGGCCTCCGGGCAACCAGGGAGGCGCCTGGTACTGCATCAGCGGACCTCTTTCAATGCAGGGTCGTCGGTGCGCCCACGGCCACGATCGACAGTTCCTGCTTCACGTCCTGCGACGTGCCCGGGCTCGCGTGGTGCGCGACCATGCGCCAGCCCAGCGCCGTCTTCAGATAGACATTGGTGGCGACGACCCAGGCGCTCTGGGTGCCGTCCTCGTCGGTGATCTCCACGCGCTCCAGCACCTGGTGGATCGCCGTCTCGCCATTGACCAGTCTGCGCTGGCACTCCGGATGAACCGGGATCGAGCCACGCGCGAAGATCTGCTCGAAGCTTGCCCGGATGGCCGCGACGCCGACGACGCGCGGTCCGCCCGGATGCACGCAGCAGATCTCGTCCTCATCGCCCCAGACGGCCATCAGCCGTTCCAGGTCGCCGGCCTGCAAGGCCTCGTAGAACTGCGCCTCGGTGTCCTCGGGAGTGGCCAGCAACAACGCGGTCTGAGGCTTGCGCACCATGGGTCTCGTTCCTTGTCCAGGAGAGCGGGCAATGACATGGCCCCTTGTCCAGGGCCACAGGGGATCAGTGACCGGAGGGCAGGTGCTCGCCGGCCTTGAGCTTGTACTGCGTGCCGCAGTACGCGCAGGTGCCTTCGCCGCCGTGGCTCAGGTCGATGTAGACGCGCGGGTGGTTGCTCCACAGCGGCATCTTGGGATTGGGGCAGAAGACGACGCCCGGACCTTGCAGGTCCTGCGCGGTGACTTCGACGATGGCCTTGGGTGCGGTGGTGTTGGTGCTCATGATCTTGTTCTTGAAAGCGGGCTGCCGCTCGTGCGGCGGGCTGGCGGCGGGATGGCGGGGGGCGCTGGGGGGAAGGGTCAGACCAGCGTCAGCCAGTGCGCGTACTTCGGATTGCGCCCGTTGACGATGTCGAAGAAGGCCGACTGGATCTTCTCGGTGATCGGGCCGCGGCTGCCGATGCCGAGCTCGATGCGGTCGAGCTCGCGGATCGGCGTGACTTCCGCGGCGGTGCCGGTGAAGAAGGCCTCGTCGGCGATGTAGACCTCGTCGCGGGTGATGCGCTTCTCCACGAGCTTCAGGCCCAGGTCCTGGCAGATCGCGAAGATGGTGTTGCGGGTGATGCCGTTGAGCGCACCGGCGGACAGGTCCGGCGTGTACACGACGCCGTTCTTGATGATGAAGAGGTTCTCGCCGGCGCCCTCGGACACGAAGCCCGACGCGTCCAGCAGCAGGGCCTCGTCGTAGCCGTCCTCGGTCGCTTCCATGTTGGCCAGGATCGAGTTGGTGTAGTTGGACACCGTCTTGGCCTGCGTCATCGTGATGTTGACGTGGTGGCGCGTGTAGCTGCTGGTCTTGACGCGGATGCCGCGCTTGAGGCCTTCCTCGCCCAAATAGGCGCCCCAGGCCCAGGCCGCGACCATCAGGTGGATCTTGTTGCCCTTGGGGCTGACGCCCAGCTTCTCGCTGCC
Organism: Roseateles sp.; assembly: GCA_039594005.1. Lineage (GTDB taxonomy): Bacteria > Pseudomonadota > Gammaproteobacteria > Burkholderiales > Burkholderiaceae_C > Roseateles. Next base: position 243,298 of record JBCNOF010000015.1, on the reverse strand, counting down.
GATCCAGGTCAGCGGGCGCAGGTAGCAGCTGGCCAGGTTGTTCTCACGGACCACGGCCTTCTGCGCGTCCTCGACCTGCTCGATCGTGAACGGCAGCTTCATGCGCAGGATCTTGGCGCTGTTGAACAGGCGCTCGGTGTGCTCGCGCAGCCGGAAGATCGCGGTGCCCTTGTCGGTCTGGTAGGCGCGCACGCCCTCGAAGGCGCCGCAGCCGTAATGCAGGGTGTGGGTGAGGACATGGATCTTGGCGTCGCGCCAGTCCACGAGCTCGCCATCCATCCAGATCTTGCCGTCGCGATCGTCCAGGGACATGGGGCTTCCTTTTCGGCCGCGTGGGGGCCGGGGTGCTGCGAAGTCGCGGATTTTAAGCGGCCGGGGTGTCGGAAGGCGACTCCGGCTCCGTCGATTGGGCGCGGATCAGCGTCCAGCTGACCACCACGCCCTGGGCCATCACCACGTCCACGGCGTCGCCGCCGGTGTCGGTCCAGCGGTAGGTGTTGTCATCGACCTTCACGCCCAGCGAGCGGCACAGCCGGATCAAGTCGACCAGCTTCATGCCGGGCAGCAGCTTGGCGTTCAGCATGATGGCGCTGGCCACGTGGCCCAGCGGCGCGTTCTGCGCGGTGCGCATCACCTTCATCAGCTGCGAGAACTGCATCAGCAGGAAGAAGACGATGCAGGACAGGCCCAGGATCGCGCCCTTCCAGCCGAAGAAGACGGCGCCCACGACGATGGCGGCGATGGCGAGAAGGATGCCGGCGATGCGGTTCATGCGGGGGGAACTCCGAAGGGGGAAGGGGTCAGGGAAGGCCGGGATCGGGCGGAGCGTGCATTGTCGTCGGCCCACCGCGCCGGAGGCTGCGGCGATTGCGGATGGCGCGTCCGTCCCCGGTCACATCCCGCGCAGGATCTCGATGGCGTCCTCGATGCGCGCGACCGCGTGCACCGTCAGGCCCTCGATCGGCTTCTTGGGCGCGTTGGCCTGCGGCACGACGGCGATCGAGAAACCCAGCTTGGCCGCTTCCTTGAGCCGCTCCTGTCCACGGGGCGCGGGTCGGACCTCGCCGGCCAGGCCGACCTCGCCGAAGGCGATGAAGCCCTTGGGCAGCGGCTTGCCGCGCAGCGAGCTCTGGATGGCCAGCAGCACGGCCAGGTCGGCCGCGGGCTCGCTGATGCGTACGCCGCCGACGGCGTTGACGAACACGTCCTGGTCCATGGTCGCCACGCCCGCGTGGCGGTGCAGCACGGCCAGCAGCATCGCCAGCCGGTCGCGCTCCAGGCCCACGGACAGCCGCCGCGGGCTGGGCCCGCCGCTGTCCACCAGCGCCTGCAGCTCCACCAGCATCGGCCGGGTGCCCTCCAGCGTGACCAGCACGCAGGAGCCGGGCACCGGCTCGCCGTGCGTGGAGAGGAAGATGGCGCTCGGGTTGGTGACGCCCTTGAGGCCCTTCTCGGTCATGGCGAAGACGCCGAGCTCGTTGACCGCGCCGAAGCGGTTCTTGATCGCGCGCACCAGGCGGTAGCTGCTGTGGGTGTCGCCCTCGAAGTACAGCACGGTGTCGACGATGTGCTCCAGCACGCGCGGGCCGGCCAGCGCGCCTTCCTTGGTCACGTGGCCGACCAGGACCATCGCGCAGCCGCCGGACTTGGCCGTGCGGGTGAGCTGCGCGGCGCACTCGCGCACCTGCGCGACCGAACCGGGCGCCGAGGAGAGCTGCTCGGAGTAGAGCGTCTGGATCGAGTCGATCACGCAGAAGTCGGGCCGTTCGACCTCAATGGTGGCGAGGATCTTCTCCAGGCCGATCTCGGCGAGCACCCGCACCTGCGAGCCGTCCAGACCCAGGCGGCGCGCGCGCATGGCGACCTGCGCGCCGGATTCCTCGCCGGTGACGTACAGCACCTTCATCTGCCTGGACAGCGCCTCGATGGCCTGCAGCAGCAGGGTGGACTTGCCGATGCCGGGGTCGCCGCCGATCAGCACGACGCCGCCGCTGACGATGCCGCCGCCCAGCACGCGGTCCAGTTCCTCGAGCGAGGTGGGGGTGCGGTCGAAGTCGCGGGCCTCGATCTCGGAGAGCGTGGTCACCGGCTGGCTGCGCGCCAGGGCCTGGAAGCGGTTCTTGCCGCCGGTGGGCTCGGCGGCGGTCTCCACGAGCGTGTTCCAGGCGCTGCAGGAGGGGCAGCGCCCCAGCCACTTGGCGCTGGTGGCGCCGCAGTCGGAGCAGACGTATTGGGATTTCGGAGCAGCCATGGGGCGCGATTGTCGCCGCCGCTCCGTGGACGGCCGGCCGGACTCCGGCCAGTGTCTGGCAGCAGTGTCCGGCAGCAGGGGGGGCGGTGGAGCCGCCGGCTGCTCAGCTCACACGAATCAGCTGCCAGGCGTGGATCAGCGAGTGGGCGTCCGGGATCCATCGGTCGATGCCCGCGCCCAGCAGCACGCCCACGACCAGGAGCGCCAGCGCCGGGCCCCAGGTGTGGCGCAGCGCGCAGCGCCACCAGCCTTCTTCGTTCACGCGCCGCCAGGCCATGCCGCCGGCGACGCTGGCCAGCGCGACCTCCACCGACACGGCCAGCAGGATCTCCACCCCGAAGAGTCCGAAGATGCAGAGGCCCAGGGCGGCCGCGATGCCGACGATCACCGCCAGCGGCACGGCGACGAGGATCCCCTCGTCCAGCGCGCCAGCAGCGGCCCCCGTGGCATCCCCAGCTGAAGTCAGCGTCTGGCCAGCTGTGGACAAGTCCGAGGGGGAAGCTGTTGACAACCCTGTGGGCAAGTCGGTGGAAAAGGCTGTGGATGCCTCGGTGGAGAAGTCGCCGGAGGCTCCGCCGCCGCCGAAATCGCCGCCTTGTCCGGAACGGAAAGGAGCTGATGTGGCGCGGCGGGCCAGGCCGTCCGTCGCGCGGATGCCGAGGTCGAAGACGTCCGGCGTGCCCTCGATCGGCGACTCGCCGCGCAGCAGCGCCGATGCCCACAGACGCAGCAGGCCCAGGTAGATCAGGTAGCTGCCCGACAGCAGCAGCGCGTAGCGCACGGCCAGCGACTCGACGCCCAGCACCCGCAAGGCCGCGCCGCCCAGCATCAGCGCGACCAGCATCACCACCGCGATGAGGAAGACGTGCAGCCGCAGCAGGAAGTGACCTCGCAGCCGTTGTCGCAGATGGTCGATCCAGACCCAGCGGTCCTGGACATGGTGGCCGGTCGAAGCCTGCATCCATCCCTCTTTCGCCCGATGGGGGGGTGTGCCGGGGTGCCTCCTGACGGAAGCGGGGGAGGGTCGGGCGTTGGGCGTCGAGGGCATGACGCCGCAGGATAGCGGGCGATGTTCAGCCTGCGACTGCGGATCTCCCGACGCCACCCATCGAAGGACGCGAACCTGCCCACAATCCCCCGAAAGTCAGCGCGGCGTTCACCAGCAGCAGCTCCAAACCCATTCGGTAGGCCCCGAAGAGGGTGTCCTGGTGGGCGTCGATGACCCAGCACAGCGCGGGCGCGGCCAGCGCGATCCAGGGCAACACCCCTGAGCGAAGCTGGCGCGTCGTCAGGATGCCGAAGGCGAACAGGCCCAGCAGCGGCCCGTAGGTGTAGCCGGCCAGTTTGAGGATCAGGCCGACCATGCTCGGATCGTCCAGCCAGCGGAAGCCCAGCGTCAGCAGCAGGAACACCGCCGCGTAGCCCAGGTGCACGGCCTTGCGGACGCGGAGCCGACGGGCCTCGCTCCAGTCGCGGCGCTCCTGGATGCCCAGCAGGTCGATGCAGGTGCTGGAGGTCAGCGCGGTGATCGCGCCGTCGGCGCTGGGGAAGAGCGCGGAGATCAGCGCCACGACGAAGATCAGTTGCACCCAGCCCGGCAGGTGGCCCATGACGACGGCGGGGAAGAGCCGGTCGCCGTGCGCGGCGATGCCCTGCTGCCGGGCGTACAGGCTCAGCAGGCCGCCCAGGAACAGGAACAGCAGCACGACGCCGGTCATGATGGCGGCCATCACCATCATGTTCTTCTGCGCATCGGCCAGGCGCTTGACCGAGATGTTCTTCTGCATCATTTCCTGGTCCAGGCCGGTCATCGCCACCGCGATCGCCGCACCCGCCAGCAGCTGCTTGGCCCAGTGCGAGGCGCTCATCGGGTCGGTGACGAAGACCTCGGCCAGGCCCGCGGCGCGCATCGCCGACCAGCCGCCCGCCAGGTCCAGGCCCATCGCGTGGAGCAGGAAGACGACGCAGATCACCAGGCCGCCGAGCATGCCGGTGGTCTGCAGGGTGTCGGTCCAGACGATGGTCTTGACGCCGCCCTCCAGCGTGTAGAGCAGGATCATCACGAGCACCAGCCCCGCGCTGAGCCAGAACGGCATGCCGAACTGGGCCAGTACCAGGTCCTGGAGGATGCGCACGACGAGGTAGAGCCGCGCGGTGGCGCCCAGCGTGCGCGACAGGATGAAGAACCCGGCGCCGGTGCGGTGTGCCGCCAGGCCCAGGCGCGCGCCGAGGTAGCGGTAGATGGAGCTGAGCTGGAGGCGGTAGTACAGCGGCAGCAGCACGAAGGCGACCACCGCGTAGCCGGCGAACTGGCCCAGCATGATCTGGAAATAGCTGAACGCGCCGGTGCCGACCGAGCCCGGCACGCTGATGAAGGTCACCCCGGAGAGGGAAGTGCCGATCATCCCGAACGCCACCAGCCCCCAATGGCTGTTGCGGTTGCCGATGAAGAAGCTGTCGTTGTCGGCGCGGCGCGAGGTCCACCACGCCACCGCCAGCAGCAGCGAGAAGTAGGCGACGACGACGGCGAGCAGGACGGAGGCGGACATGGCGCGCGATTATTGAAGCGACGCCGCCCTGGCCGTGTTCCGATCGCATTCCGATTGCGGCGGGGGGCATAACCGGATCGCTCCGATACGCACTCGGCCCCTGCGGATTCCCCGGAAAGGGCGATGACGACGGGCTTCGGCGTCAACCCTGACCTTCGTCGGACGGGGGGTGGCGTGCTACAACTCGGCTCCTTCGAAGGAGTCGATCATGGAGTTGTCAGTCTGGCTGGGGTTCTTCGCGGCCTCGTGGGCCATCAGCCTGTCCCCGGGCGCGGGCGCCATCGCGGCGATGAGCGCCGGGCTGAATCACGGCTTCCAGCGCGGCTACTTCATGACGATGGGCCTGATCCTGGGCATCCTGACCCAGATCGTGGTGGTGGGCGCCGGACTGGGCGCGCTGATCGCGGCGTCCGAGCAGGCGTTCGCGGTCGTCAAGTGGGCCGGTGTGGCCTACCTCGTGTACCTGGGCATCCAGCAATGGCGCTCGCCGGCCAGGCCGCTGGTGGCGGAGCAGGCGGACTCGAAGCAGGTCTCGCGTCGCGATCTGGTGCTGCGGGGCTGGGGCATCAACGCGGTCAACCCCAAGGGCACGGTGTTCCTGCTGGCGGTGGTGCCGCAGTTCCTCAACCTGCATCAGGGCCTGACGCAGCAGTACGCCGTGATCGGCGCGACGCTGGCCTTCACCGACGCGGTCGTCATGGCCGGCTACACGCTGCTGGCGGCGCGGGTGCTGCGGGCGCTGCGCTCGGAGTCCCACCTCAAGGCGATGAACCGCATCTTCGGATCGCTCTTCGTGGGGGCCGGTGCGTTGCTGGCCACCTTCAAGAAGGCGGCCGACTGAACGTCCGCTGCTGAGCGTTTCCACAGGCCGCCCTCGAGGCGGCTTCTTCATTTCTTCCCCACGCACGATGTCCACTGTCTCCGACCGCTCGCTCTTCTGGGGGCCCACGCTGATCTGGGCCAGCACCTGGCATGTGATCCTGTATCAGCTGGGGTCGGGCGTGCCGATCCTGAACTCGGTGGGCTGGCGCTTCGGGCTGGCCGCGCTGATGCTGGCGGCGTTCGCGGCCTGGCAGCGGCAGTCCCTGCGGCTGCCCTGGTCGGCGCATGGCCTGATGCTGGCGACGGGGATCGTGCAGTACAGCGGCAACTACTTCTCCGTCTACGAAGCCGAACGGCACATCCCTACCGGGCTGGTGGCGGTGCTGTTCTGCCTGATGGTGTTCGGCAACGCGCTGTCGGGGCGGATCTTCTTCGGCCAACGGGTGTCGGGCCGATTCCTGGCGGCGTCGGTGGGGGCAGTGGCCGGAGTGGTGATGATCTTCCGGCCGGAGATCGCCTCGACGGGCGCGCGTTCGACGGCGGCCTACGGCCTGGCGATCGGTCTGGCGGCGGTGCTGGCCGCCTGCGTGGGCAACGTGCTGACGCTGACCCTGACGCGCCGCGGGCTGCCGCTGGTGCCGGTGCTGGCGTGGAGCATGGGGTACGGGGCGGTGTTCCTGCTGGGGATGTCGGTGGCGACGGGGCAGGGCCTGAACTTTGCGTGGACGTCGTCGTATGTGCTGAGCCTGCTGTACCTGGCGGTGTTCGGCTCGGTGGTGGCGTTCGTCCTGTACTTCAAGCTGGCGCAGCGCCAGGGGACGGCGCGGGCGGCGCTGACCGGGGTGGTGATCCCGGTGATCGCGCTGGGGATCTCGGCGATCTTCGAAGGCTGGCGCCCAACCTCGCTCGCCATCGCCGGCATGGTGCTGTGCCTGGGCAGCATCTACGTGGCGACGCGGCCGCAGCGATGAAGCTCCCCGCCTGACAATTTTCTGACGAGTTCCCGCTGAAGCGGGAACCTCGGATGTGCCTTGCGCATTCGCAAGGAGCCAATCTCACAACGGTCTCAGGCTTCGCTCCTCGATGACGGGCCCGCCATGTCGGCATTTCCGTCGCTAACCAAGTAGGTTAATATCGATGGAGAAGCACAAGCCGCATTACCGTTTGGAGGAGGTCAAGGAGTTGGCGATCCGAGGTCAGATCCGGACGACCCTTTCAGCCAGCACTGGGGCCGCCGAGCTGGGGTTCGACGACGAGGGCGTCCGGGCGGTGGTCCTGGCGCTGCGGCCGCTGGACTTCCACAAGAGCATGACCACTTTTCACGATCACCGGGAATGGCAGGACGTCTATCGACCCATGACGGCCAGCGGACAGGTGTACCTCAAGCTGACTGTTCGTGACAGGGTCGTGGTCGTGTCGTTCAAGGAGCTTTGAAATGAAATGCCCAGCCTGCGGATTCGCGAAGACTGTCCACGACACCCGAGACGTGGAGCATGTCTACAAGGGCGAAACGCTTGTCATCGCCAGGGTTACGGGGGACTTCTGCCCGTCCTGCGGCGAAGTCACGATGGACATGGAGGAGTCGGGCCGCGTGATGAGGCTGATGCGGGACTTCTCCAAGCAAGTGAACGCGGCTCAGATCGACCCCTCGTTCATTGCGCAGGTGCGCAAGAAGCTCTCGCTCGACCAGCGCGAGGCCGGGGAGATTTTCGGCGGGGGTGTGAACGCCTTCTCTCGCTACGAGACCGGCAGGACGCAGCCGCCGCTGGCGCTGATCAAGCTGCTGCGCCTGCTTGACCGCCACCCCGACCTCCTCGACGAAATCAGGACCTGATCGCGCGCTTGCGGCGGGCCATCACGCCGATCACCGCCACGCCGGCCAGCATCAGCGCGTAGGTCGACGGTTCCGGCACCGCGGTGGCGTCGAGCTGGCGCAGGCTGAAGGCGCCGATCGTGCCCCGATAGACGTAATCGTCGAATGGCGCACCGGGGCCGCCGTCGATCCGCACCGCGGCGAGCACCGTCTGCGTGCAGCCGTCGCACCAGAAGTCCTGTTTCATCCGGTCGATGTACTGGCTCACCGAGATCGGTGCGCTCAGGTTCTCGTGCGTGACCGGGAAGGGCGTCGTCTGCATCGGCTGGAACAGGAGGTTCACGTTCTTGCCGTCATCCATCGTCCAGTACAGGCTTTCGCTGATGCCCCACAGGCTGGTGCGCAGCACGGTGTCCTGCACATCCAGGTAGGTGGTGATCTCGCGAGCGTGGAAGGCGCTGACGAACGGGCCGGCGAGCGTCGCTGGCGCAGACGCGCCGGTGCGTGCGAGCAGCTCGCCCGGCAGCGTGGCCGGGTCGATCCAGCCGGTGCTGCCCGTGTCGCCCATCTGTTGATTGCCGATCTCGTAGCGGATGGGCCGCCCGTTCCAGTCGCTGCTGGCGTCCGACGCGTAAGTCCACGACGTGCCGGTGCCCGGGCCGCCCACCTCGAAGACGACAGACCGCGTGAAGCTGATCGGCGCCACCGTCGACATCGTCAAGGGCGACTCGCAAACCAGCGTGTCCGCGTTGACGCATCCGAGGGAGGTCTGCACCTGCTGGAGCGTGCCGGTATAGGTCATCTCGAACCGCTCGGCATGCGCCGGCGCGGCCAGCGCGCTCGTCACGGCGGCCACGGCCATCGCGGCGAGCAAGCGCCCATTCAACTTCTTGTGCATTGATTCCTCCCTGAGCGGGCGGAATTGTCTTCGTGTCAGCTTTGCAAAGCGGGCGGGCACCCCCGCATCCGCAGGGGGCGCGCGCAGACTGTTACTTCGTCCAGCCGATCTCCGCCGCCGTCTCCGGACCGATCACCGTCTGGCGCAGGCTGGCCGGGATCCGGGCTTCGCCCTCGCGCACCGGCACCCGCCCGCCCATCAGTTCCGCGCGGGCCTGCGGATACCGCGGCTCCTGGCCTGGATCGGCATAACCGGCCGGATACACCGGCAGCAGCGTCGTGGGGTCGTACTTGTCCGTCGCGCCGAAGGTGTGCAGCGCCTCGTGCGCGATCACGACCTCGTTCTGCGCCTGCTGCGCCCGGGACGCAAACAGGTGAACCAGCCCGAGCCGTCCCTTCTCCAGGCCGATCGAGTGCGGCACCGCGCCCTCGAAATCCGGCGGGTGATAGATCAGGAAGAGCTTCACGTCCGGCCGCGGCGAGCTGGGCGGCGTCTGGCGCCAGGCCCACCAGCGCATGCGCAGGCTCCAGGAGATCGCCCCGATCGGGCCCGCGTCGCGCGGCGCCGCCGGCGGCAGCACCTGGACGCGGCGTCCCAGCACCACCCGCACCGGCTCCGCCAGCGGCAGCCCGTAGCGCGCGGCTTCCGCCTGGAAGTAGCTCGACAGCCCGGCGAAGGCGGCGTCGTCCAGGCGATCCAGGTAGGCCTGGGTCGCCGCGTCGCCATTGGCGCTGATCGGGTAGAGCGTCACCACCTGCGGCCGTTTCCACGACTGCGACTGCCAGCGCGCGACCAGCGTCGTGCCCGCCACCGTCACCAGGATCCCGAGCAGGACCAGGATGCGGAATGCCTTGAACATGGATCTCCCTTCAGTCCAGGCGCACCTTGCCGCGCCCGGCCTTGATGTCGCCGCGCTGGGTCTTGGCTTCCAGCCGGCGCTTCTGCGAGCCGTAGGTCGGTTTCGTCGCCCGGCGCGGCTTGGGCGTGTGCGCCACGCTCTGCGCCAGCGCGATCAGCCGGGCGATCGCGTCGGCGCGGTTCTGCTCCTGGCTGCGCGACTCCTGCGCCTTGATGACCACGACGCCCTCGGCCGTGATGCGTTGGTCGCTGAGCGCCAACAGCCTCGCCTTGATCACCGCCGGCAGCGTCGAGCGCCCGATGTCGAAGCGCAGGTGCACCGCGCTGCTCACCTTGTTGACGTTCTGTCCGCCGGGACCGCTGGCGCGGATCGCGGTGATCTCCAGCTCCCAGTCCGCCGGCGTCCAGTCCAGCTGCATGACGCCGGCCGGGCGTTCAGCCCAGGGTCTCGAGGTGCACCGGCACCCGGCGCGTGATCGCGCACATCAGCTCGTAGCCGATCGTGCCGGCGGGCTGGGCGACCTCGTCGATCGGCAGCACCGAGCCGCGCGGGCCCTGGCCCCACAGCGTCACCTCGCTGCCGATGCCCTCGTTGGGGTGCTCGGTCAGGTCCACCGCCAGCATGTCCATGGACACCCGCCCCACCGTCGTGCTGCGCTGGCCGCCCACGAGCACTGGCGTCCCGTGCGGCGCGCTGCGCGGATAGCCGTCGGCATAACCGCAGGACACCGTGCCGATGCGCATCTCGCGCGACGCCACGAAGCTGCTGCCGTATCCGACGCTGTCACCGGCTTTCAGATGCTGGACGGCCAGCACCTTGGCGCGCAGCGTCATCGTGGGCTTCAGGTCCCAGTGGGCGATGTCATGCGCGGGAAAGTCCGGCGCGCTGCCGTAGGTCAGGATCCCCGAGCGCACCCAGTCCGCGCGCACCGCCGGGTCCTGGCTGTGGCGCAGGATCGCGGCGCTGTTGCTCAGCGAGCGCGCCCCGGGCAGGTCGGCGGTGGCCTCCGCGAAGACGGCCATCTGGTGATCGATGCCGCGCGGACCGTCGGCATCCGAGAAATGCGTCATCAGCGAGATCTCGTCCACCTGCGGCAGCGCGTTCAGCCGCGTCCAGGCGCCGCGGAAGGCGTTTGGCGTGAAACCCAGCCGGTTCATGCCGCTGTTGAGCTTGAGGAAGACCCGGTGCGGCTCGTGCGTCTTGTGCATCGCCAGCCAGTCGACCTGCTGCTCGTGATGCACCGCATGCCAGAGCTTGAGCCGCGAGCACAGCTCCAGGTCGCGCGACTCGAAGCAGCCCTCGAGCAGCAGGATCGGGCCGCGCCAGCCCAGGTCGCGCAGTCGCTGGGCCTCGTCCAGGTCCAGCAGCGCGAAGCCGTCGGCGCCTCGAAGCGCGTCAAACACTCGCTCGATGCCGTGGCCGTAGGCGTTGGCCTTCACGACGGCGAAAACCTGCGCATCCGGGGCCATGTCCCGGGCGCGGGCGATGTTGTGGGCCAGCGCGGGCTGGTGGACGATGGCTTCGATCGGACGGGGCATGGGGCACATTGTGCCGCGCATGAACGGTGTCACGCCCCGCCGAGGTGCGAGGGGGGAGGGCGCGGGGCGCACGGAAAAGCGGTGCGAAATAGCACAGAGACGCTGGCCCGTGAAGGTCTGTTACCAAAACAAGCGCGTGCTATAAACCCGCCGCAGCGCTGCCTTTCCCCACCCCGTGGACCCAGCGTGATCACCGCAGTTCCAGGTATGCCGGGTCGATGAAAAAAGGCTTCTACACCATCATGTCAGCGCAGTTCTTCAGCTCGCTGGCTGATAACGCGTTGTTCGTCGCCGCCGTGGAATTGCTCCGCACCAGCGGCGCCGCCGAATGGCAACGCGCCGCGCTGGTGCCGATGTTCGCGCTGTTCTACGTCGTGCTGGCGCCCTTCGTCGGGGCCTTCGCCGACGCGGTGCCCAAGGGCAAGGTCATGTTCATCTCCAACACCATCAAGGTGCTGGGCTGCCTGAGCATGCTGGTGGGGGTGCACCCGCTGATCGCCTACGCCATCGTCGGCCTGGGCGCCGCGGCCTACTCGCCCGCCAAGTACGGCATCCTGACCGAGCTCCTGCCCCCGTCGCAGCTGGTCAAGGCCAACGGCTGGATCGAGGGCCTGACCATCGCCTCCATCATCCTGGGCGCCGTCTTCGGGGGGCAGCTGATCGGGGACAAGGCCTCGGCGATGCTGCTGGCGATCGACATCCCGTACATCGACACCGGCATCGATACCGCGCCCGAGGCCGCCATCGCCTTCATGGTGGTGCTCTATTTCATCGCGGCGCTCTTCAACCTGCGCATTCCCCGGACTGATTCGCCGCTGCAGCCGATCGCGCACAGCGCCACCGACCTGGTGCGCGAGTTCGCCGCCTGCAACTCGCGGCTGTGGCAGGACAAGCTGGGTCAGATCTCGCTGGGCATGACCACGCTGTTCTGGGGCGTGTCGGGCAACATGCGCTACATCGTCTTCGCCTGGGCCGCCGCGGCGCTGGGCTACGGCACGACGCAGGCGTCGGCGCTCGCGGGCGTGGTGGCCATCGGCACCGCGGTCGGCGCGGTGGTCGCGTCGATGGCGGTCAAGCTGGACAAGGCCACCAGCGTCATCCCGCTGGGCATCGGCATGGGGCTGCTGATGCTGGTGCTGAACTTCATCGACAACCTCTACCTGGCCATCCCCTTCCTGATCCTGCTGGGCGGGATCGGCGGCTACCTGGTCGTGCCGATGAACGCGCTGCTGCAGCACCGTGGGCACAACCTGATGGGCGCGGGCCGCTCGATCGCGGTGCAGAACTTCAACGAGCAGGCCTGCATCCTGGGCCTCGGCGCGCTGTACACGATGCTGACCCGCTTCGGCACCTCGGCCTTCGGCTCGATCACGATCTTCGGACTGCTGGTGGCCGGGATCATGTGGGTGGTGGGGCGCTGGCACCAGCACAACAAGCGCGAGCACCGCGAGGAACTCGAGCGGCTGCTGGCCATCGCGCGCAGCGACAAGCATTGAGACTTCCCGAGCTTCCCCCGGAAGTCCTCCCCAGAATTGACGGCTCCCTCGGGAGCCGTTGTTGTTGGTGGACACCGGGGGGCAATCTCCCCCCGCGCTCAGCGCCGGGCGCGTCCCCGGCCGCTGGGCGGTGTGGCGACGACGAGTCCGCCGGTGGTCAGCACCTGCTCGATGTGTTCCGACCAGGCGCGGCCGATCTTCAGGCAGCCGCTGTGGTTGAGGTGGATCTCGTTGTGCCAGTCGCCGCTGATGCCGCTGGCGCCGGGCGCGGCCGCGGCCAGGGGCACGGCGGTCGAGTCGAACACGAACAGGCCCGGGAACTGCTCCTTGTCGGCCATCGCGGTCTTGAGCAGCTGCGCCAGGTGCATGACCATCAGCCGGCTGACCGCCGCCCAGTCCGCCGCCGGGATGGCGTAGGCCTTCAGCGCGGGATAGAGCCAGGGGCCGTGGCCGGCATCCGCGGCACCGGCCGGGCGGGGCATCGGCACGGCGTAGCAGTGCATGAACAGCGGCTTGCCCGCCGACGGGCCCTGGTCCCGCAACGACAGCAGGTGACGCAGGTTGGCCTTGATGTACGCGGCGTAGGTCTCCCAGCCGGGCTCGGAGAAGTAGCGGCCGACGCCGGCGGACGGCGGGCCCCACTCGGTCTGGCGGCGCAGCAGGCGCTGATGCAGCGGCACCTCGACGCCGTCGATCTGCGTGGGGGTCTGGGCGGCCTTGATCAGGTCATTGCCGCCCACGGACAGCAGGATGCCGTCCCAGACGGGGGCATCGGGGGCAGTGAGCAGCCGCACGAAGTCGGGGGCGGATTCCAGCTCGACGACCTTGGACAGGCTCTCACGCTGGCCGGCGCAGTTGATCGCGACGGTGGGTTTGGACAGCACCAGCTCCTGGAGCAGGTTCGCGTGGGCGCTGAGCTTGGCCTGGGCGGTGGAGAACCAGGAATCCCCCTGCGCCAGCAGGCGCCATGCGTAGTTCTGCAGGTCGGGGCCTGAGGCGGACTGCAGATCCTCGGGGGCGAAACAGGCCAGGTGATCCAAGAGAAGCTCTCCCTAGTTTGGTGGACGGGTCACACGCGACAGGGTAGGCCACGTGCATGACAGGCGCACGGCGCCCCGATTGGAGGGCAGGGTCAGTCCTTGCGCCATGCTACAAACCCTGGGAGTTTTTGTCGCCTCCCTCTCTGTCCCTGTCCCTGTTCCAGATGCCGATCCTCGCCCTGATGCTCAACGCCACCATCTGGGGGCTGTCCTGGTGGCCGTTCCGCCAGTTCGAGGGGGCCGGCATGCACCCCTTGTGGACGACGGTCATCCTCTACACCCTCTCGTGGGTGGTGGTGATCGTGAGCCAGCGGGGGGCGGTGTCGGAATGGCTGCGCTCGCCCGGCCTGTGGCTGGTGACGCTGGCCGCGGGCATGACCAACACCGCCTTCAACTGGGGGGTGTCCACCGGGGACGTGGTCCGGGTGGTGCTGCTGTTCTATCTGATGCCGCTGTGGGCGGTGCTGCTGGCGCGGGTGGTGCTGGGTGAGCCCCTGACCGCGATGGCCGGGCTGCGGATCGCGCTGGCCCTGGGCGGCGCGGCGGCGGTGCTGGCGCCCTCGGGCGGCGGCTGGCCGCTGCCGTCGAGCCTGCCGGATGTGCTTGGCCTGGTCGGCGGCATGACCTTCGCGCTGAACAACGTGCTGCTGCGCCGGGAGGCCGCGCGCAGTCCCGGGGCGAGGGCGCTGGCCATGTTCTCCGGCGGCGTGATGGTGGCCGGCCTGTCCGCGACGGCGATGGCCGTGGGCGGCATGACGCCGTGGCCGTCGCTGCCCGGGGCCGCCTGGCTGGTGCCGCTGGCCGGGATGGCGCTGCTGTTCTTCCTGTCCAACCTGTCGCTGCAATACGGGGCGGCACGCCTGCCGGCCAACGTGACGGCGGTGGTGATGCTGACCGAGGTCCCGGTGGCGGCGATCTCGGCGCTCCTGCTGGGCGGCGGCACGTTGGACGGCCGCACCGCGGCGGGCGGCGCGGCGATCCTGGCCGCGGCGATGCTGGCGGCGCTGGAGCGTCGGCGCGCCTGAGCCTGCGGGTCGCGCTAGGATGCACCCCGGCCCCATCGGGCCCCAACGAGGAGGTCCCCCCATGAGCGCCAATGGCAAGACTGCCTTTGACTTCGAAGCCACGAGCATCACCGGCGAGCCCGTCGCGCTGTCCCAGTATCGGGGCCGCGTGCTGCTGGTCGTCAACACGGCCAGCGAGTGCGGTTTCACCCCGCAGTTCAAGGGGCTGGAAGACCTGTGGCGCGACTTCCAGGCGCGCGGGCTGGTGATCGTCGGGTTCCCCAGCAATGAATTCGGCGGCCAGGATCCCGGCAGCAACGACGAGATCGCCTCGTTCTGCCAGCTGAACTACGGGGTCAGCTTCCCGATGATGGCCAAGGTCAAGGTGAATGGCGGCGAGGCCCACCCGCTGTGGCAATGGCTCAAGGGCGAGAAGCCCGGGATCCTGGGCACGCAGGCCATCAAGTGGAACTTCACGAAGTTCCTGGTGGGGCGCGATGGGCAGGTGCTCAAGCGCTTCGCGCCGAATGACTCGCCGGACTCGATCCGCGGCGAGATCGAGGCGGCGCTGGCCAGTTGAGCTGGGCGCCATCGTCGCCCGGGTTCAGGCGCGCAGCGCGATCCGCCCGTAGCGCAGCCGCAGCGTGCCCTCGGCCTGCGCGGCGCGCAGCAGCTGGTTGACGGTCTGTCGCGACAGGTGCGCGAGCTGCGCAAGCTCCGCCTGCGTGGCCGGCAGCTCCCGCCAGCCGTCGGCGTCGGCCGGACCGGCGCGCTCTCCCGCCAACTGACGCAACGCAACCGCGAAACGCTCCGGCGCGCTCAGGTGGCGCGCCGCCTCCAGTAGCCGAAGGTTGCCCTCGAAGCGCTCGGCGAACTCCCGCATCAGCGCCCGGGCGAAACCGGGCCATTCATCCATCAGCACCTGATAGGCCGCCGCGCTGATCACCCGCACGCGGCTGTCGACCACGGCCGCTGCCTCGTAGCGCGACGGCTTCCCGGTGACGAAGGCCGCCAGGCCGAACAGCCGCGGCGCGCGCACGTGCTCCAGCACCGAGGCGCGGCCGTCCAGCGCGGCGAAGCGGGCCGCGATCTCACCGCTCTCGACCATGTAGAAGGCCGAGGGCCGCTGGCCCTGCGCGAACAGCACGCGTCCGGCCGGCACGCGGCGGCCGGGCAGCAGCGCCTCCAGCCGCAGCGCGAGCGCGGCGGGCGGCGGCAGGTCGGGGAAGTTGTCGCACAGGGCCTGGACGGCGGACATCGGGGTGCACCTCGAGGCAGGTTTGTCGGATACCCGACATTCTGGCGCTGGCGGACGGCCTAGAGTCATCCCATGGAAGACACCGAGCAAGACGCCCTGGGCCGCATCGCCCATCACTTCACCCGCTTCGCCGAGATCGACGGCCAGGATGACGCGCTGTACTGTGCGCTCGCCGCTGCGATCGCCGATGACCGCGCGCTGATGGCGCCGCTGCTGGAAGCGCCAGCGACGCAGCGCAAGCCGGTGCTCTTCTTCGCGGCGCTGCACGATCGGATCCTCGCCGGCTCAGCGCTGGACGACCCGCATCCGCTGGCCGCGTATTACGCGAGCGTCGGGGGGACACGGACGCCGGACGCCGAGCTGCCCGGCGCGCTGCGCGATTTCGTTCGACACGAAGAGCCGGCGTTGCGCGCGCTGATCCGCGAGCGCACGACCCAGACCAACGAGACCGGCCGCTGCGCGGTGCTGCGTCCGGCGCTGCAGGCGCTGGCGACACGGCTGGGCGGCACGGAGCAGGCACCGGTCGAGCTCGCGCTCTTCGATTTCGGTTGCAGCGCGGGCCTGAACCTGGGCGTCGACCGCTATGCCTACGACGATGGCGACGGCTTCACGCCCGGCATTGACGGTGACGCGCCGGTGATCTCGACGATCTGGCGGGGCGAGCGGCCCTCGGCGCTGCTCGGCGCGCCGCGCTGGCGGGCGACGCGGCGGATGGGTGTGGACCTGCAGCCGATCGATCCCGCGGATGAGAGCGCCGCGCGCTGGCTCCGCGCCTGCCTCTGGCCCGGCGATGCCGCCCGGCGCGAGCGGCTGGACCGGGCGCTCGCCGATGCGCGACGCCATCCGGTGCCGCTGCGGCGCACCGAGGATGGCCTGGGCGAGCTCGAGCGTTGGATGGAGACGCTGCCGGCCGGCGTCACGCCGGTGATCGTCAACGTCTGGGTGCTGTTCTATTTCGATCCGCCGGCGCTGCAGGCCTACACCGAGCGCATCGGTCAGCTGGTCCGCGATCGCGGGCTGGTCTGGATCAGCGGGGAGCTCGCCAGGCGCTCGCCGCTGGCTTCGGCGCCGAGCGCTCCGCCGGGTGAGCCCGCCGATACCGGCACGTTGTGGACGCTGCAATGGCGCGATGCCGACGAGGTTCGCACCGAGGCGCTCGCCTGGTCCCATGCCCATGGGCGCTGGATCGCGTGGCTGGCCTGACACCCTCTCCCTTCAGGCCACCGCGCTCAGCTTGATCAGGCGCAGGGGCGCGCCCAGCAGTTCCGGGGCGCGGGCCTCGAAGGCGCGGAAGTGAGGCGTCGCGCGATGGGCCTCCAGCGCGGCCTCGTCGTCGAAGCGCTCGTGCATCTGGAAGGTGTCGGGTTCGTCGATCAGCTGGAACAGCCGGTAATCGCGGCATCCCGGCTCCTGGCGGCTCGGCGGCACCAGCGCCGCAAGGGCGTCGCGCAACTCGTCGCGACGGCCCGGGGCGGCGATCAGCACCGCGATCATCGTCAGCGGGCGGGGCAGGGCGGCTAGGGAGTCGGTCATGGTCAGGTGGTGAATCAGCAGGACAGGGTGCGGATGCTAGGCAGCGGACGTTCGTCCGCACAGCCCCTCGCACACGAAACACTTTCAACCGGGACGACAGAAGGCCTCTGCCGATAGGATCGACGCGCCCTGCGCTCCTCAAGGAAGCGCCAGGAGCAGCAACGACCGGAACCTATCCCTTGGAGACCTCGACGATGCTGGCTTCCCGCTCCCCCTGGCGCCCCGCGGCGCTCGCCCTCGCGGCGATGGCCGCGATCACCGCGGCCGGCGTCCGCGCCCAGACCGTGCCTGAACTCCAGGCGCTGGCCGCCAAGGAGCAGCCGGTGCTGCTCAAGACGCTGCAGCAGCTCGTCGAGATCGAATCCGGCAGCTCCGACCGTCAGGGCCTGGACCGCATCGCCGGGGTCATCGCGCAGCGGCTGCGAGATCTCGGTGGCCAGGTGCAGCTGATCGATCCCGACACGACGATCGCGTCGCCGACCTCCGATGCCGGCGACGGGCCGGCCAAGGTTGGCCAGATCGTGCGGGCATCGTTCAAGGGCGGCAACGCCAACGGCAAGCGCCTGATGCTGATCGCGCACATGGACACCGTCTATCAGCGCGGCGGCCTCAAGCAGCAGCCCTTCCGCATCGACGGCAACCTGGCCTATGGCCTGGGCATTGCCGACGACAAGCAGGGCGTGGCCACCATCCTGCACGCGCTGGCGATGCTCAAGTCGGTCGGCTTCAAGGATTACGCCGAGATCACCGTGCTCATCAACGGCGACGAGGAGATCGGCTCGCCGGGCTCGCACGCGCTGATCACGAAGCTGGGCGGCGAGCACGACGCGGTGCTGTCCTTCGAGGGCGGCGGCGGACCCAACACGCCGGACACGGTGCGGCTGGCCACCAGCGGCATCGCCTCGGTGGACCTGAAGGTCAAGGGCCGGTCCTCGCATGCGGGCGCGGCGCCGGAGAAGGGCATCAACGCGTTGTACGAGATGGCGCATCAGATCCTGCAGACGCGCGATCTGTCCGATCCCAAGCGCGGCCTGCACCTGAACTGGACGATGGCCAAGTCGGGCTCGGTGCGCAACGCCATTCCCGAGCGCGCCGAGGCCAACGGCGATGCGCGCGCGGATCGGGTCGCCGATTTCGACGGGCTGGAAGCGGAGCTGCGCAAGCGCATCCAGAACAAGCTGATTCCGGATGCCGAGGTCACGCTGACGTTTGATCGTCGCCGTCCGCCGCTGCAGGCCACGGACGCCTCGCGCGCGCTGGCGGCCAAGGCCAAGGCGCTGGCGGAGGAGCAGAAGCTGGAGCTCGTGGTGCGCGACCGCCCGACGGGCGGCGGCACCGATGCGGCCTACGCGGCGCTGGCCACGAAGGCGCCGGTGATCGAGGGCCTGGGCGTGCGCGGTTTCGGCGCGCACAGCAGCGACAGCGAGTACGTCGTCGTCGACGCCATTGCGCCCAAGCTCGTGCTCGTCACGCGGCTGGTGATGGCGATCGGGAGCGGCAAGGCGCTCTGACGATCACGCGATCACGCCTTCGGATACAGGACCATCTGCGTGCAGCGGAACAGCGCGATGGTCTTGCCGTTGTGGGTGACGGTGGCGTCCCAGACCTGCGTGGTGCGGCCCATGTGCACGGCCACGGCGGTGCATTCGATGACGCCGTCGCGGGCCGTGCCGAGGTGGTTGGACTTGAGTTCCACGGTCGTGAAGTTGCTCGCTCCCTCGGGCAGCGAGGCGATGCAGCCGTAGCCGCAGCAGGTGTCGGCCAGCGTCACGACGCTCCCGGCGTGCAGGTAGCCGTTGGGCGCCATCACCTGCTGGACGACCGGCAGCCGCGCGAAGACGCGGCCCTTCTCGACCTCGACGATCTCGATGCCCATGTGGCCGGGCAGGCAGGCCGCGCCGCGCGCGTTGAAGTCCTGGATCATGTGATTCTGTAAAGCGGATGCATCGAATGATGCGAAGCCGGCATTGTCGCCGCGCTGTATCGGTGCGCGGCCGCCAGGGCTGTTCCGGTGCGCGCGCACGCGGCTGGGGATAATGGCCGGCGCCGCGCGGCTGTCGCCTCGGGGCCTTTGTCCACCGTGGAGTTCCCAGCATGTTCCAGCACGTCGACGCCTACGCGGGCGATCCCATCCTGAGCCTCAACGAAGCGTTCCAGAAGGATCCGCGCACGCAGAAGATCAACCTGTCCATCGGCATCTACTTCGATGACGACGGTCGCATCCCGATGCTGGATTCGGTGCGCCGGGCCGAGCTGGCCGTGGTGGAGCAAGCCGGCGCGCGGCCCTACCTGCCGATGGAGGGCGCCGCCAACTTCCGCACCGAGGTGCAGAAGCTGCTGTTCGGCGCCGAGAGCGAGGCGCTGAAGTCCAACCGGGTCGCCACGATCCAGGGCGTGGGCTCGTCGGGCGGCCTGAAGGTCGGCGCGGACTTCATCAAGCGCTATTTCCCCGACAGCGCCATCTACCTCAGCGATCCGACCTGGGACAACCACCGCGCGGTCTTCGAGGGCTCCTACATCGAGTGCCGCAGCTACCCCTATTACGACGCCAAGACCGGCGGCCTGCGTTTCGAAGCGATGCTGCAGGCGCTGTCCGAGGCGCCCGCCCGTTCCATCGTGCTGCTGCACGCGTGCTGCCACAACCCGACCGGCGTGGACCTGACGCAATCGCAGTGGGACGCGCTGATCCCGGTGCTCAAGGAACGTGAGCTGATCGCCTTCCTGGACCTGGCCTATCAGGGCTACGGCGACGGCCTGGAGCAGGACACCTTCGCGATCCGCGCGCTCGCCGCGGCCGGCCTGAGCTTCTTCGTCGCCAACAGCTTCTCCAAGAACATGAGCCTGTACGGCGAGCGCTGCGGCGCGCTGTCGGTCGTGTGCCCGGACGCGGCGCAGGCCGCCAACGTGCTGGGCCAGCTGAAGTTCACCATCCGCCGCAACTACTCCAACCCGCCGATGCATGGCGGCCAGGTCGTGGCCAAGGTGCTGGGCGACCCGGCGCTGCGCGCGCTGTGGGAGGGCGAGGTCGAGGAAATGCGCGAGCGCATCCTGGCCATGCGCAACGCGCTGTTCGAGGTCATCACGGCCAAGATCCCCGGCCGCAACTTCGACTACTTCCTGACCCAGCGCGGCATGTTCAGCTACACCGGCCTGACGCCGGAACAGGTCGACCGGCTGCGCGAGGAGTTCGGCGTGTACATCCTGCGCTCGGGCCGGATGTGCGTCGCGGGCCTGAACACGCGCAACGTCGAAGCCACCGCGAATGCGATGGCGGCTGTCCTCGCCTGAGGATCCGAGGATGAGCGGGGGACTGCGGCCGGGAGGCCTCGGTCCCGCGCCGGGTCAGCCCCGCGCCAGCAACGGCTTCAAATAGCGCCCGGTGTGGCTGGCCTCGCACTCGGCGACGTCCTCGGGCGTGCCGGCGACCAGCAGGCGGCCGCCGCCGGAGCCGCCTTCCGGGCCCAGGTCGACCAGCCAGTCGGCGGTCTTGATCACGTCCAGGTTGTGCTCGATGACCACGATGGTGTTGCCCTGGTCGCGCAGCTGGTGCAGCACCTCCAGCAGCTGCTGGATGTCGGCGAAGTGCAGGCCGGTGGTCGGTTCGTCGAGGATGTACAGCGTCTGGCCGGTGTCGCGCTTGGACAGCTCCCGCGCCAGCTTGACGCGCTGCGCCTCGCCGCCCGAGAGCGTGGTGGCGCTCTGGCCCAGCTGGATGTAGGACAGGCCGACGTCCATCAGCGTCTGCAGCTTGCGCGCCAGCGCCGGCACCGCGTCGAAGAACTCACGCGCGTCCTCGATGGTCATCTCCAGCACCTCGTGGATGCTCTTGCCCTTGTACTGCACCTCCAGCGTCTCGCGGTTGTAGCGCTTGCCCTTGCAGACGTCGCAGGGCACGTAGATGTCCGGCAGGAAGTGCATCTCGACCTTGATCACGCCGTCGCCCTGGCAGGCCTCGCAGCGCCCGCCCTTGACGTTGAAGCTGAAGCGGCCCGGGCCGTAACCGCGCTCGCGCGCCGTCGGCACGCCGGCGAACAGCTCGCGGATCGGCGTGAACAGGCCGGTGTAGGTGGCCGGGTTGGAGCGCGGCGTGCGGCCGATCGGGGACTGGTCGATGTCGATCACCTTGTCGAAGTGCGTCCAGGCCGTCGATCTCGTCGTGCGCGGCGCCGGTTCGGCGTGGCTCTGGTACAGCTTGCGCGACACGGCCGGGAACAGCGTATCGTTGATCAGCGTCGACTTGCCCGAGCCGGAAACGCCGGTGATGCAGGTAAACAGGCCAACCGGCAGCGTCAGCGGTCACGTCCTTCAGGTTGTTGCCGCGCGCGCCTCGACGAGCTTCAGCACCTTGCGCGGATCGGCGCTGTCCGAGAGCGCATGGCGCTTCTTCGGAACCTCGATCTCGCGCTTGCCGCTGAGGAACTGGCCGGTCAGCGAGTCCGGCTGCGCCATGATGTCGTCGGGCGTGCCTTCCGCCACCACCTGGCCGCCGTGCACGCCGGCGCCCGGGCCGATGTCGACCACGTGGTCGGCGGCGCGGATCGCGTCCTCGTCGTGCTCGACCACGATCACCGTGTTGCCGAGGTTGCGCAGGTGGATCAGCGTGCCGAGCAGGCGTTCGTTGTCGCGCTGGTGCAGGCCGATGGAGGGCTCGTCCAGCACGTACATCACGCCCACCAGGCCGGCGCCGATCTGGCTGGCCAGACGGATGCGCTGGGCCTCGCCGCCGGACAGGGTGTCGGCGCTGCGGTCCAGGGTCAGGTAGTTCAGGCCGACGTTGATCAGGAAGTGCAGGCGCGACGGCGATCTCGTGGATCACCTTGTCGGCGATCTCGGCCTTGGCGCCCTTGAGCTTCAGGCCCTCGAAGTAATGCAGCGCCTCGCGCAGCGTGGCGTGCTCGACCTCGTAGATGGGCTTGCCGCGCTCGCCGTCGCCGGCTTCGGCCGGTTGCAGCAGCACGTTGCGCGCCTCGCGGCGCAGGCGGGTGCCGTGGCAGTGCGGGCAGGGCGGTTGGCGCTCTGGTGACCTGCGCCAGCTCCTCGCGCACCGCGGCCGAATCGGTCTCGCGGTAGCGGCGCTCCAGGTTGGGCAGGATGCCTTCGAACGGGTGCGAGCGCTTGACGGTGCGCCTGCGTCCGTTGGCGCCCTCGTCCTGGTAGGTGAAGCTGATCTCGTCCTCGCCGGAACCCTGCAGCAGCACCTGCCGCGCCTGATCGGGCAGTTCCTCGAAGGGCAGCTCGACGTCGAAGTCGTAATGCTCGGCCAGCGAGTCCAGCATCTGGAAGTAGTAGACGTTGCGGCGGTCCCAGCCGCGGATCGCGCCGCCGGCCAGGGACAGCTCGGGAAGTTTGCGACCACGCGCCTCGGGCGTCGAAGAACGGCTGACCTGACCCAGGCCGTCGCAGGTCGGGCAGGCGCCCGCCGGGTTGTTGAAGGAGAACAGGCGCGGTTCCAGCTCCCGCAGCGAGTAGCCGCAGATCGGGCAGGCGAACTTGCCGGAGAAGATGGACTCGGTGCCGCTGTCCATGTCGAGCACCAGCGCGCGGCCGTCGGCCAGGCGCAGCGCGGTCTCGAAGGATTCGGCCAGGCGCTGCCGCAGCGAGTCGGCGCTGTCGTGGCGCACCTTGAAGCGGTCGACCACCACGTCGATGGTGTGCTTCTTCGGCCTTCTTCAGCGCGGGCAGCTCGGCGACCTCGACGGTCTGGCCGTCGACGCGGAAGCGCACGTAGCCCTGCGCCTGCAGGTCCTCGAAGAGCTCGGTGTGCTCGCCCTTGCGGTCGCGCACCACCGGCGCCAGCAGCATCAGCCGGTTGCCTTCCGGCAGGGCCAGCACGTGGTCGACCATCTGGCTGACGGTCTGCGCCTCCAGCGGGATGTCGTGGTCCGGGCAGCGCGGCGTGCCGACGCGGGCGTACAGCAGGCGCAGGTAGTCGTGGATCTCGGTGATGGTGCCGACGGTGGAGCGCGGGTTGTGGGAGGTGGACTTCTGCTCGATGGAGATCGCCGGCGACAGGCCCTCGATCAGGTCGACGTCGGGCTTCTCCATCAGCGGCAGGAACTGGCGCGCGTAGGCCGAGAGCGCTCTCGACGTAGCGGCGCTGGCCTTCGGCATACAGCGTGTCGAAAGCCAGCGAGGACTTGCCGGAACCGGACAGGCCGGTGATGACGATCAGCTTGTCGCGGGGCAGGTCGAGGTCGATGTTCTTCAGGTTGTGGGTGCGCGCCCCGCGGATGCGGATCATGGGCGCCTCGCCCGTCACGCCGGTGGCGCGGCCCAGGGCCTGGCCCATGTATTTCCCGGCGTCGTCGTTCGGACGATCGGAAGTCGGAGGAGCGGCGGGCGGGACGGACGTGGGCATGGGCGAGCGGTCGGCGGACGGGCGGCGGCGCGTGGCGGGAGGGCCGGCGCCAGGACTGCGGAGGCGAACTCGACATGATAGGCCTCCCGTCAAGATCGCGCCTCGCACGGTCTCACCCAGAAGGGTGTGGCGCGGGGGCCGAAGGGGGCCGTCCAAAGGCGGTTTCTCAGGGTTGTCACCCCGGTGTCACGGGGGAGGGGCCCTCGACAATCCCCGGTCCGGCAGCGCCGGATCAAGACGTTGGAGATGGAGGACAACGAGTAATGCGAACGAAGCACCTGCGCCTGACCCTGGCGCTCGCCGCGGCCTTGGGCGCCGCGACCCCTTGGGCCACCGCCCAGACGACTCCGGCCCCGGCCGCCGATGCCAAGCCGCCGATCGCGGATTTCTTCCGCCAATCCCAGATGAGCCGCCCGATCCTGTCTCCGGACGGCAAGTTCATCGCCACGGTGGTGCGCGGCAAGGACGAGAACGGCGTGCTCGCCGTCATCGAGATTGACAACCCGCGCAACGTGAAGGTGATCGCCGGCTTCGGCGATGCCGGCATCGGCCAGTTCGCATGGGTGACCGAACAGCGGCTCGTCTATTCCGCGGGCGCGACCGACAAGGGCAACGAGCGCCAGCTTCATGGCAGCGGCCTGTGGTCGGTGAACCGCGATGGCAGCGACGTTCGCCATCTGATCCATGCGCGTTTCGGGCAACAAGGCGAAACCGGTTCGAGGACTGCGGCACGGGCGCTGGATCCCGATTGGGGCTTCAGGGGTCTGATTTCCGACGGCACGAGTGACGTGCTGGTCGGCAATCTCCGCACGAACATGCGCGGCGAGGTCGAGAACGTCCGGCTGGCGCGTTTGAACGTCGAGAACGGTATCCGCCGTTTCATCGACGAGGGCGCGCCGCCAAACACCATGGGTTGGGCCACCGACGTGAACGGCAAGCCGTGGGGCCTGGTCGTGCAACGGGATGATCGCGTCGCGACCTACGTCAAGGACTCCGACGACAAATGGGTCGTCCTGCAGGAGGGCACGCAGACCGATCCGCCCGTCTCCCCGGCGATCTCGGATGGCAAGGGGCTGCAGTTGATCTCCGCGCGCATCAATAGCGACGAGGCGTCGCTGTATCGCATGGATCCGGTCACCCGCAAGATCGACAAGCAGCCATTGGTGTCCGCCAAGGGCTACGACATCAACCCCAGTCCGATCATCGATCGCGCCACCAAGCAGATCCTGGGTCTGGAGTACGACACCGACGCGCCCGGCACCGTCTGGTTCCACCCCAAGCTCAAGGAGTGGCAGGCGAAGGTGGACAAGCAACTGCCCGGCCGCGTCAACGTGCTGCAGTGCGGCGCCTGTCTGACCAACTCGCGCCTGCTGGTGACGTCGGTGTCCGACATGAATCCAGGCGAGTTCTATCTGTATGACGGAGAGTCCGACAAGCTGTCGGCGCTGGGCGCGAGCCGTCCGTGGATCAAGCCCTCGCAGATGGCGCAGCGCGACATGGTCCGCATCAAGGCCCGTGACGGCCTGGAGTTCCCGGTGGTCGTGACGACCCCGCGCGGCAAGGCCGCGGGTCCGCGTCCGGCGGTCGTGCTGGTGCACGGCGGCCCCTGGGTCAAGGGCACCAGTTGGCTGTGGTCGCCGGCGGCGCAGTTCCTGGCCTCCCGCGGATATGTGGTCATCGAGCCCGAATTCCGCGGCAGCGAAGGCTACGGCTACAAGCTGTTCCGCGCGGGATGGAAGCAGTGGGGCCTGGCGATGCAGGACGACGTCAGCGACTCGCTGAAGTGGGCCGTGAGCAAGGGCTGGGTGGATCCGCAGCGCGTCTGCATCGCTGGCGCCAGCTATGGCGGCTACGCGACGCTGATGGGCATGATCAAGGACCCGGACCAATACAAGTGCGGCATCAGCTGGGTGGGCGTGACCGACATTGACCTGCTGTTCGACATCCACTGGAGCGACTCCTCCGACTCGAGCAAGAAGTACGGCATGAAGGAGCTGGTCGGCGACCAGAAGGCGGATGCCGAGCAGTTCCGCAAGACCTCGCCGGTCAAGCGGGCGGCGGAGCTGAAGCAGCCGCTGCTGCTGGCGTACGGCGCCAGTGACGTCCGCGTGCCGCTCAAGCACGGCACCGACTTCAAGGGCGCCGTGGAGTCCGCCGGCAACAAGAACGTCGAGTGGGTCGTCTACTCAGACGAAGGCCACGGGTGGGTCAAGCTGTCCAGCAACGAGGACTTTTGGGGTCGCGTCGAGAAGCTGCTCGCCAAGACCATCGGCACCGCGCCGAGCGCCGCCGCCACGCCGGCGCCCGCTCCGGCCACCGGCCAGTAAGGCGGTCCCTGGCCGGCTCCCCGCCGGCCCGGGTCTTGCCTCTTGGCGGCCGATCCGCCTGCCCCCCGCAGTTCGGGGAGCAAACGCGATCGGCTGCTGACTTTGCCTCGCCGTCCCAGGTTTCCTGGGTTTGGCGGGGTGCCCCGAATCTCCTTCGGGGTGCAGAATCGTGCGGCCCCCCTCTGTCCGCCGCACGCCTTGATCAAGCTCCACGTCCCGTCCCTGTCCCTGCGCAGCGTCATCCTGCTGGCGGTGGTCATCGGGATCGCGGCGCCCGCGCTGGCGCTGGTGGCCTTCAGCGATGCCTTCATCCGCCGCAGCATGGAACCCGTGCTGGAAGGTCAGCGCGCCGCGGTGCTCACGCTCGCGGCCAACGGCCTGGCCGAGCCGCTTTGGACCGTCGACAGCCCCGCCGTGCAGCGCGCGCTGGACCAACTGCTCTCCGACGTGAACGTCTGCGCCGTGGAGCTCAGCGAGGAGCGCGCCGACACCCGGGACATCGTGCGCACCAAGTGCAGCGCCGGCTGGCCCACGGTCACGCTGGCCGCGACCATCCAGCGCGAGGGTCAGGTGCTGGGCAGCCTGCGCGTGCAGTTCGACGATGCCGCCCAGGAGCGCATGCTCGAGGAAGGCCGCCGCCAGACCGCGCTGATCGTGGCCGTGCAGGTCGCCGTCGGCGTGGGCATCGTGCTGCTGGTCTTCTACCTGCGCATGGTCCGCCCGATCGACCGCCTCAAGCGCCTGGCCAGCGCGATCGCCGAGCGCCAGCCCGTGCCGCGCCTGCGCTGGAACCGCAAGGACGAACTGGGTCAACTCGGGGTGCACCTCGACCAGATGGGCCAGCAGATCGCCGGACTGCTCGCCGACATGGAAGGCAAGAACGCGCAGCTGCATCAGCTCGCGATGTACGACCACCTGACCGGCCTGCCCAATCGCACGCTGTTCCGCGAGGTCTTCCTCCACGAGGCCGCCGTGGCGCGGCGCGACCAGACGCACCTGGCGCTGCTGTTCGTCGACCTGGACCGCTTCAAGGCGATCAACGACTCGCTGGGCCACGCTGCCGGCGACCGCATGCTGCTGCAGGCCAGCGAGCGGCTGCGCCAGGCGGTGCGTGAATCCGATCTCGCCTGCCGTGTCAGCGGCGACGAGTTCCTGCTGCTGATGCGGGATTCGAGCGAGCACGTCGCGCCGGCGGCGCAGCGGCTGATCGAGGCGCTGAACGCGCCGCTGCAGCTCGAGGGCGGCGTGGCGAGCGTGTCGGCCAGCGTGGGCATCGCGCTGTTCCCGCGCGACGGCGAAGACTTCGACACGCTGGTCCGGCATGCCGACCTGGCGATGTACCGCGCCAAGCAGCTGGGGCGCTCGCGCTACAGCTTCTTCCAGCAGGACATGGACGCCGCGGCCGTGCAGCGCCTGGAGCTGGAGCGCGAACTCAAGCTCGCGCTGGAGCGCGACGAGCTGCTGCTGCATTACCAGGCCGTCGTCGATGCGCGCACCGGCGCGTGGTCCGGGCTGGAGGCGCTGATGCGGTGGCAGCATCCGCAGCGCGGGCTGGTCATGCCGGGCCACTTCATCGAGCTGGCCGAGGAGACCGGCCAGATCCTGGACCTGGGCTGGAGCACCATCGAGCAGGCCTGCGCGCAGCTGGCGCGCTGGAAGGCGACGGGCCGGCATCCGGGGCCGATCTCGATCAACCTGTCGGCGATGCAGTTCCGCGAGCCCCGCCTGGCCGAGCGGATCGCCGAGGCCATGCGCCGCCACGCGGTCAACCCGGGTGAGCTCGCCATCGAGCTGACCGAGAGCACGCTGCTGACCGACACCGACACGGTGCTGCACACGCTGGCGCGGCTGTCGGAGCTGGGCCTGAGCCTGTCGGTGGACGACTTCGGCACCGGGTATTCGTCGCTGGCCTACCTGAAGCTGCTGCGCCCGGCGCGGCTCAAGATCGACCGCGCGTTCGTGCGCGACCTGCCCGCCAGCGCCGACGACCGCGCGCTGGTGCGCGCCATGATGGGCATGGCCGAGGCGCTGGGCATCGACGTGGTGGCCGAGGGCGTCGAGACCGAGGCCCAGCGCGACGCGCTGCTGGCGCTGGGCTGCTGGCAGCAGCAGGGCTATCTGTACTGCCGGCCCCAGCCGGCGGCGGCGCTCGCCGAGCGGCTCGCGCCCTGGCCGGCTTGAAACGGTTCCGCGGCATCAGCGGCTGAGCGGCGCCGCCCCCCTAACTTCCATTCAGCCCGTCGAGCGGCATTTCGGCGCGCGATTGCGGCAATTCGTCGCCTGCCCGTGGTGAACGCGCAGGGCGGCGCGCACAGTTCATCCTCATCGATCTTTCCCAGGACAGGAACGCACCGCAGGGGACCACCATGAACGACGCCGCCAAGACCTTCCTCACCGCCCTGGCCGCCGTGGCCAGCGCCGCCGTCATCGCCTTGTGGCTGGCGGACGTGAACGAGGCCATGCGTCCTTCGCCGACCCTGCCCCTGCACTGGGCCGAGCAGACCGTGCCGGGACCTCAGGCCGAAGAGGCCAGCAAGCCTCGCGGTTGACCGCGGGACCTGCGCTCCGAAGACGCCACGCTTCCCCCCGGCATTTCGAAGCCCGCCCGACCAGCGGGCTTCTTTTTTTGTCTCGGAAGCCCGCCCGACCAGCGGGCTTCTTTTTTAGAGCTTCTCGAGCGCCGCGCGTAGCTGGCGCACGTCGATGGGCTTGAGCCAGTAATCCTGGAATCCGGCGGCGCGGGCGCGCTGGCGCTGGTCGTCCATCACGTCGGCCGACAGCGCGATGCAGCGCAGCGACGCCAGCCGGGGCTCGGCGCGCACCAGCGCCATCAGCTCCAGGCCGTTCATGTCGGGCAGGTTCATGTCCATCAGCACCAGCGAGGGCGTGATGCGCGACAGCGTCTCCATCGCCTGCGCGCCGGTCTCGGCGACATCCAGCGTCCAGCCGGGCATCAGGCGGAAGACTTCCTCCATCAGCACGATGTTGATGCGGTCGTCCTCGACATACAGGACGTGGCGGGCGGCGGTGGGGGACGACATGGTGACTGCGGGCGGGAGACTGCGCACGATACCAGCGAATCCCCGGGCTGCCAGCGTTGTCCATGCCACCGGTACTTTTACCGGCGGTGTGCGATCTGTGAGATCCCTGTGACAAAAACCACGCCCGTGCGCACCCTCGGCTGAGGGGGAGGCCACGAGGCGACCGGCCTGCGCTCCCTACACTGCCGCCAACCCTCGTCACATCTGGTGATTCAAGACAACGGATGGATACAGGGATGACCGCCGGCAAGGCTTGACCCCGAGGAAATCCTTTCCCGGAGGCGGCCGCCGAAAAAAGAGAACTGTCATGTCGTTGGTGGCTGCGATTGCGATGGCCGCGTCCACGGTGACGCTGCCGAACTGTTCCTGGGATCGCCCGGGCATGAACCCCTTCATGGGGGATCTGGTCGCGGCCGTGGATCGCTACAAGGACATCCCCGCCGCCACCCGCGACAAGCTCAAGGCGCGCATGACCGCGCGCCAGTACGACGAGATCGTCGACATCCACCGCGACAGCATCGTCGGCCGCCACGAATACGGCAGCGAGATCCGCGACATGCATTTCGGCGCCGGCTCGGTCTGCAAGACCGTCACGCGCGCGAAGTGGACCGAGCAGACGCTGGAACGCGGCCTCGTGTACTGCGAGGACGGCCAGTGCATCCTCGTGCCGACGGTGTGCCGCAACGTGAGCCGCATCTCGCGCGGCGCGCTCAAGCCGCCCGCCGGCGGCGCGCAGACCGCGAAGAACGAAGAGGAACCGCTGATGTTCGAGCCGCCCGCGGCCGGTGCGCCGGACGGCGGCGGCGGTGATCCGGGCAGCTTCTCGCGCACGGCCGGCCTGCCGCCGACGGCGACCTCGTCCTCGGGCGCCAGCCTGATCACCCCGGGCAGCGGCGGGAGCGTGGGCACCGGCCCCGGCCCGACCGTCAGCACGCCGCCGGTGATCACGCTGCCGCAACTGCCGCAGGGCGGCAATGGCGGCGGCATCGTCGTGCCGCCGATCACGCCGGGCGTGCCCGAGCCCCAGACCTGGCTGCTGTTCGCGCTGGGGCTGGGCGCGCTGGCCATCGCCGCGCGCCGCCGCGTCGCGGGCCGCTGATCGCGCGTCTCGCGTAGAGCGTCCGCCGAGGACGCGCTCGCCGGGCATCGCCCTTGCGAGCATTCAACAAGGTTATGGATGGCGGCGCCGCTTTCATTGGCTGACGCCGGCTCGAATCCGTACCCTCCCGGACCATTCAAGAATGATTTCGTCCGGGATGAAGCAACTCGTCGTGATCGGTGGAGGCGTCGTGGGCGTCACCACCGCCTGGGCCCTGGCGGAGGCGGGGCATCGGGTGACGCTGGTGGAACGCGAGGCCACGCTGGCCACCGGCGCGAGCCGTGCCAACGGCGGGCAGCTCAGCTACCGCTACGTGTCGCCGCTGGCGGACGCGGGCGTGCCGCTCAAGGCGCTGAAGTGGCTGCTGGATCCCGAGGGACCGCTGCGATTCAAGCCCGACGGCACGCTGGCGCAATGGCGCTGGCTGATGGCCTTCCTCGCGCACTGCCGCGGCCCGATCAATCGCCGGACCACCGAACGGCTGCTCGAGCTCGGCGCGTTCAGCCAGCATTGCTTCGCGGACCTGCAGCGGCATGCGGCACTGGATGCGATCGCGCTGCGCTCGCCGGG
The DNA here is from genome assembly GCA_039594005.1 of Roseateles sp. Classification (GTDB taxonomy): domain Bacteria; phylum Pseudomonadota; class Gammaproteobacteria; order Burkholderiales; family Burkholderiaceae_C; genus Roseateles. The sequence goes on along the minus strand of JBCNOF010000015.1, from coordinate 212,842 downwards.
CAAGCTCGTCGTGTACCGCCAGGCGGAGGAATTCGCCCGCGTGGCCGCGCGCACCTCGGCCGGTGGCCCCGAGCGCGCGCTGACCCGAGAGGAATGCCTCGCCATCGAGCCCTCGCTGGGTGATGGCGGCGCGCAGTGGCTCGCGGGGGGCATCTTCACGTCGGGCGAGGCCGTCGCCGATTGCCACGCGCTGAGCGTGCAACTGGGCGAGCGGCTCGCGCGTCATCCCAACTTTCAGGGCCTGGTGCAGGCGCAAGCCACCGACTTCGTCGTCGAGGGTGATCGCGTCGTCGCGCTGAGGACGGATCGAGGCGAGCTCGGCGCCGAGGGTATCGTGCTGGCCGCGGGCCTGCACAGCGCGGCGCTCGCGGCGCGCGTCGGCGTGCGGCTGCCGCTGTATCCGCTCAAGGGCTACAGCCTGACGGCGCCGATCCACGGCGTGCATCGGCCGCCGACGGTCAGCGTCACCGACTTCGAGCGCAAGACCCTGTACGCGCGCATCGGCGATCAGCTGCGCGTGGCCGCGATGGTGGACCTGGTCGGCGACGACACGCGCATCGATCCGCAACGCCTGGCCGCGCTGCAGCGCAACGTGCGCGAGACCTTCCCCAAGGCCGCCGACTACGACCGCGCCGTGCCCTGGGCCGGACTGCGGCCGGCCACGCCCAGCGGCGCGCCGATGCTCGGCGAGACGCCGCTGCGCGGCTTGTGGCTGAATGTCGGTCATGGCGCTCTCGGCTTCACCTTCTCCTTCGGCTCGGCCCGCATCGTGGCCGACCTCGTGTCCGGCAAGTCCAGCCCGATCGCGCTGGACGGGCTGCAGCTGCGTCCGGCCTGACCCCGCGCCATGACGACATCCGCGATGCCTGCGATGTCCGCGATGTCCCCGGCCACGCTCGCGCAGGCGATGCGCGAGGCGGTGCTCGCGCAGGACTTCGGCGCGACGCCCGATCCGCAGGACGAGGGCCGGCCGATCCGCCATTTCCCCAGCATCGATCTCGCCGTCGTCGCGTTCCCGGAGCAGGGGCCGCCGGTCGCGGCGAACGTGCTGTTCTCGCGGGAGTTCCCGCGCGGCCTGATCGCCGATCTGCCGGCCGACGCGGGCGCCGCGCGCAACATCCGCTATCTGGCCGATCAACGCGATGGCGAGGGCAACTCGATCGCCTGGCGGCCTGACAGCGACTGGTTGACGATGAACTGGACGCCGCTGGCCGGTGAAGCCGGTCCGGGCGGCGGGCGCGTCGTCGCGCCGTATCCCGCGTCGCTGCTCAAGCTGATGCTGCTGGTCGGCGTGGGCCGGCTGGTCGATCAGGGCCGCGCGACCTGGTGGCAGTCGCTTTCATATGGCGGTCGCGAACGCACCGTCACCGATTGGGTCTACGACATGGTCACCTGGAGCAGCAACGAAGCAACCTCCGCGCTGGTCACGCTGATGCACGCCGCCGGCGCCATTCGACGGGATCAAGGCCGCGAGGTCCGCAATGAACTGCACACGCTCTTCGCCTCGCTTGGGCTGACGACGCTGCGATTCGCCAACACGACCGCGGACGGCGGCTGGGGGAATGGCTCAGGTTCCGGTGTCGGTCAGATCCAGATGACGGCCTGGGACACGGTGCGGCTGCTCTGGTGGCTCGATCCGACCGCGCCGGTCGCGCCGTGGCTTGATGCCCAGGCGCCGCGTCTGTCGGCGGAAAGCCGCAACCAGGCGATGCACGCGCTGCAGGACCAGGCGTTGCACGAGGTGTTGTCCAGCGGCGCGCTGGGCGGCGTGCCCGGCTGGATCCCCGGGATGCCGGCGCGCCTGCCGGCCCGATGGCTGCAACCCGATGGCGCGCTGCATGCGGGCGAGGTGTCGAAGTCCGGTGACCTGCGTCGCTTCGCCAGCGGCGGCGAGGTCTGGTTCGCCCACAAGACTGGCAACACGGAGAACTACACGGCCGACGCGGGCATCGTGCGCGGCATCGCGCCGAGGCGGCGCCACTATCTGATCGCGCTGCTGAGCAACCTCGGCGCGCGCTACGCGCCGCATCCGGCCTGCGCGACGACCTGGCGCATCCCCGCGCTCGGTGCGGCGATCGACGCGTTGCTCGCGCGGTGGCTGGAAGGCGGAGCGCCACATGGGGCGCAACATGGAGCAACTCGTGGCTGACGATCGCGTGCTGTTGCCGCCGCTGCCCGAGCACGCGTGCCTGGGCGTGATCGCGCCCGCCGGTCCGCCTCGCGAGGGCACGCTGGAACAGGTCGTGCCGATGATCGAGCGGCTCGGATTCAGCGCGAAGGTGTTCCCCGGATGTGCCGGTCCGGCCTTCCTCGGGCACCTCGCGGCGGACGACGCGCGCCGGCTCGCCGACCTGCATGAAGCGCTGGCCGATCCACAGGTCGATGCCGTCATCGGCCTGCGCGGCGGCTACGGCTGCATGCGGCTGCTCGATCGCATCGACCGCGCGACCCTGCGCCGTTTCCCCAAGCCGCTCATCGGCTACAGCGACCTGACCGCGCTGCATGCGCTGCGTCAGCAGTTCGGATTGGCGGGCTGGCATGCACCGATGCCGGCGTCCGACTGGCACAAGGGCGAGGGCGCCTGGGCCGATGCGCGCGCGCTGGCCGATCGACTGCGCGCGGGCTTGCGCGTGGGCGATGCGCTCGGCCCGGCGCTGCCCGGTCATGCGCTTGATCGCGGCCATGCGCCGGTGCGCGGCGTGTTGAGCGGCGGCAACCTGGCGGTGCTCGCGGCGCTGCTGGGCACGCCCTTCATGCCGGACCTGCGCAGCGCGATCCTGTTCCTGGAGGACGTCGGCGAGGATCCGTACAAGATCGATCGGCTGCTGTGCCAGCTGCGATTGAGCGGCGCGCTGGACGCGCTGGCGGGCGTCGTACTGGGCAGCTTCAGCGACGCGGATGCGCCGGACGAGGTGCTCGCCGATTACTTCGGCGAGCTCGGCGTGCCGGTGCTCGCCGGATGGCCGAGCGGTCACACGACGCCCAACCTTCCCTTGCCCATCGGCCTCGCGGTGACGCTGGATCCGATCGCGCGCACCTTGCGCGCCTGAGCACGGACGTAAAAAAGCCCGCGCGAGGCGGGCCTTGTCCTGAACGCGAAGGGCCTGACGGCCCCGCGTTCAATCCTTCAGATGGCTGTTGATCAGACGGGTCATCTCGAACATGTCGGCCTTGGCCTTGCCGAAGATTTCCTTCAGCTTCGCGTCGGCATTGATGACGCGCTTCTGCGCAGCGTCCTGCAGGTTGTGCTTCTTGATGTATTCCCAGACCTTCTTCACCACGTCGGTACGCGGCAGCGGCTTGTCGCCGACGATCGCGGCCAGCGCGGGGCTGGGGGTCAGGGCCTTCATGAAGGCGGCGTTCGGGGTGCGCTTCTTGGCGGGAGCGGCGGCCTTCTTGGCCGGGGCCGCCTTCTTCGCCGGAGCCGCTGCCTTCTTCGCCGGGGCCGCCTTCTTCGCCGGAGCGGCGGCCTTCTTCGCCGGAGCCGCCTTCTTCGCCGGAGCCGCCTTCTTGGCGGGCGCGGCCTTCTTCGCAGTTGCCATTTCGATTCTCTCCATCAAGGGTTGTTGATGTGCCGGGCCCTGGTGAAGGTCTGACGCCTTCGGTACTCGTTGGCACCCTGCGCGGGCAATGGTACTGCGCACCTCTGCCATTGAGAAGGCTTTACCAGGGGAGAAAAGACCCCCGAGTCAACGCCGCGGCCCGTGTTTGTCGCGCTCGCGCATCAATCGCCGCATGTCCGACACGCCGATGGCATCGCCGCCTACGGGGTTCCCCGTGGTTCGTCGGGGCGGGGCCGTGTGGTGGGCGGACGGCTCAGTAGACGTCGCGTCGATACCGACCGTCACGAATGAGCGCGTCGACATCGGCCTCGCCGAGCGTCTCGCGCAGCACCGCGTCGACCGCGCCGGCCATGCCTTGAAGGCTGCCGCAGACGTACAACGCCGCGCCGTCGGCGACCCATTCGCGCAGGCGCTGCGCATGCCGCGCGAGCAGGTGCTGGACGTGGATGCGCTCGTCCTGATCGCGGGAGAACGCCCAGTCGGCATGGGCGATCAGGCCGTCGCGCTGCCAGCCTTCGATCTCGTCGCGGTAGTGCGCGTCATGCGCGGACTGGCGTTCACCGAAGAGCAACCAGGCCGGGGCCGGCGACACCTTGGCTGCGTTCTCCGTGTTCCTGCGGGCTTGCGCGCGGGACTTCAAGTGCGCGCGCAGACCGGCGAGTCCGGTGCCGTTGCCGATGAGGATCAGCGGTCGCGCCGCGTTGGCGCCGATGCGGAAGCTGGCATGGGCGCGCAGCCGCAGCGCGACCGTGCCTTCCAGCGGCAGCTGCTCGGTGAGCAGCCCCGACGCACGGCCCGGCGCCCCGTCCTCACGCGAGGTCCGGCGCACCATCAACTCCACCGCGCCATCGGCTGGCAGTGAACAGATCGTGTACTCGCGCGGCCGTGACGCGTCGGCATCACCTTCGCCATCACCTTCGCCATCGGCATCGCCGATCGCCGCGGGCAGCACCTGGACGAGGTCGCCCGCTTCCCAATCAGGAAGCGGCGATCCGTCCGCCGGTGTCAGCGCGAGGTGGAACACCGGTCCGCCCTGGCTGCCCGGATTGAGATGACGCCGCACGCGCAATCGCCACGGCGAGAAGACCGGCGCCTCCCATTCGGCCAGGTCGGCGGTGCCCGCGAAGTGGCTCAGGTGCTGTCGCCAGGTCGCGAGCGCCGCAGGATCGGAGCGGTCCGCCTCGATGCGATCGAACATCGGCTGAGCGCCGCGCTCACGCAGCCACTCGTCAAGCGCGCGGCCGAAACCGCAGAAGTGGGTGTAGGTCGCGTCGCCGAGCGCGAGCACGCCGACCTGCAGCGCGGACAGGTCGATCGGCGCGGCGTCACTGTCACCGTCGCCAGCCGACATCAGGTCACGCGCGAAGGGCGCGGCGCTGTCGGGCGCGTCGCCTTCGCCGTAGGTCGAGGCGATGAACAGCGCATGACGCGCGTCGCGCAGCGCCTGCGCATCGATCTCGCCGAGCGCGGCCACGCGCACCGGCATGCCCGCGAGATGCAGCGCCTTCGCGGTCTGCCAGGCGAGTTCCTCCGCCTGACCGGTCTGGCTGGCGTGCAACACCAGCACCGGCGGACCGGCATCCGCCGCCGGCAGGAGCGCGGCGGATTCCGCGGCGGCCAGCCGTTGCCGTCGACGGTGGCGCCACCACACAGCGGCGCACATCAGGGCGTAGAGCGCGAGCAACAGCAGCGCCGCGGCGGGTCGGGACAGGATCGCAGTCATCAAAGCATCAGCGCGCGCATCGCGGCGGAGAAGCGCTCCTCGAAGCCGCCGCCTTCCTCGGGCGCGCGGCGGTGAACCAGCATCGCGGCCAGCCCGAGGCGCTCCGCGAGCGCGAGGCCCTCGTCGGGGCCCAGCACCATCAGCGCGGTCGACCAGCCGTCGGCCCACATCGCGCTGTCATGCACGACGCTCACCGAGGCGAGGCCGTGGGCCACCGGTCGCCGGGAGCGTGGATCGATCGTGTGGGACATCCGGCGGCCATCAGCCCCGGCGAAGAATTTCCGGTAGTCGCCCGAGGTCGCCACGGACAGGCCGTGCAGCGCGATCCGCACCGGCGCGAGGCCGCAGTCCGGCGCGGGCGGTTCCAGGTCGACCCACCACGGCTGACCTTCCGGCTTGAGCCCGGCGCCGCGCAACTCGCCGCCGATCTCCACCAGGTGATCGGGCAGGCCGATCGCGCGCAGCACCGCCGATACGCGATCCACCGCATGGCCCTTGGCGATGGCCGACAGGTCCAGCGTCGCGCCGCCCGGTTGCGTGAGCACGCGACGCGCGCGGTCCCAGGGCAGGGCATGCCAGCCGACATGCACCCGCGCGCAGTCTTCGTCGGAAGGCGCGCGGAAGTCCGGCGCGTCATACCGCGGCGACAGCGCGGCGTCGCCCGACGCGCCGAATCCCCACAGCGCGACGAGCGCGCCGGCGGTGGGGTCGTACGCGCCGCCGCTCTCGGCCGCGACGCGCAAGGCCGCGTCGACCACCGTCGCGAAGCCCACGGGCAGCGGATGGGCCGCGCCGGCCGCCGCGCGATTGAATCGGCTCAGCGCGGAGTCGGAGACCCAATGGCTCATCTCGGCGATGACATCGTCGCAGGCGCGCGTGATGGCCGACTCGATCGCGGCCAGCCGCAATCCGGCCGGACCGACCGCACGCACCGACCAGGTCGTGCCCATCGTCTCGCCGGCCAGCGCGTGCACGACTTGGCCCAGCGCGGGCGGCTCGCCATCGATGCGCAGCGGGACGAGCACGCGCGGCTCCAGCACCGGACTCGCATCCGGGGCCGGCTCGCGCAGGCGGGTCCCGCCGGCCGCCATCACTTGGGCAGCACCTCGAAGGTGGCGCTCACGCTGGCGCGCTGCACCGGCGCCTCGCGCGTGCCGGCCGGGGCGTTGGGGCCGCGGGCCGGGCCCGTGCTCGCGCCGAGGAAGTAGCGTCCCGCCTCGGTCCACTGGACGGTGAACTCGCCCTTGGCATCGGTCTTGAGCTCGACCTCGCCGAACTTGTAGCGGTAGCGGTTGCCTTCGCGGATCAGCTTGAGCTGCACGTCCGCGGCCGGCTTGCCGTCCAGCACCAGGCGGAACTTCGTCTTGTCGCCGTGGCTCAGGTCGGTGACCGGGCCCAGCGGCAGCAGCTCCAGGCCGTCACCCTCGGGCTTGAAGTCGATCTTGCCGGCTTCTTCCTTGCTGACGAAGGTCTGCTGCCGATTGGTCATGACGGTCAGCGCGGTGACTTCCGCATCGGCCGGCACGTCCTTGGCAAGGCTCTCCTTCGTGCCGCGGAAGCGCTTGGTCTCGCCGCCCTGCTTGTACGCGCCCATCAGCGACTGGCTGACGTTGCTCACGCGCCAGGTGCCGTCCTGCGTGAGCTTGACGTCGAAGCTCTCGCGATGACGCGCGGCGCTGCGGTTCTCGGCCTCGACGGTCTTGCCGTCGGGCGCGGTGATGCGGACCGTCTCCAGCTTGAGCGCGCGCTCGAAGTTGAAGAGGTCCTCGGAGACCGCGGCGTCGAAGGACGCGACCGGCTCCTTGCCGTCGAAGGCCGCCTTGTTGGGCAGCAGCCAGGTCATGTGCGCGTGCGCGGCCATGGGCAGCAGCGCGGCGATGGCCAGGGCCACCGGGGCGACGCGGGTCGAGAAGCGGGCAGCGATCGAAGTGTTCTTCATGGTGAGTTCCTCCGGGTCTTGTTCGCGGGACCTGATCGGGATCAGGGCTTGACGGTCAGTTCCAGCGCGCCGAGCTCATGCTCGCCCTGCACCTTCTCCGTCGCGGCGGCCTTCACCGGCCAGTTCAGCGGCAGGCGCTGCACCTCGCGGCCACCCGCCTCGCGGCTGGACTCGACCACCAGCTCGTACTTGCCCGGGGGCAGGGCGGCCAGCGCGGGATGCGTGTCCAGCGAGATCGCGTGCTCGCCCGGCGCGCGCGTGGCGGCGCTGACGCCGTCGGCGGGCACGGTCAGGTTGCGGCCGCCCTGGCGCCACCACTGGCGCATGTCCTTGAGCCACTTGGTGCCGGCGTTGTTCTGCTTCTTGGTGTCGTACCAGACAGCCAGTTGCGCCACGGCGGGACCGGACTCGCCGGCCTTCTCCACCCACACGGCGATGTAGGGGCGGTGGTACTCGGCGACGTTCAGGCGGGGCACCTCCAGCTTGAGCTGCACGGTGGCGGCCCAGGCGGACGAGCCGGTGGCCAGCGTGGCCAGGGCACCGATCTGGAGAAGGGAACGACTTGCGGAGCGATTCATGGTCGAGTCTCGGGTTGGAGGTCGGGAGGATCCTGGCGGCGGCTCGGAACGGAAAACAACAGGGAAACAGGGCCGGGGCCCGTCGCGCGCGGCGACGGATCCCGGCCGGGGTCGGTCAATGGATCAGCAGCAGCGCCAGCAGCGCCGGGATCACCAGTCCCAGGCCGACCAGCGGCCAGGTGCTGGGCCGGCTGACCGCGTGGAACTTCAGGATCAGCAGACCGGTGATGGAGAAGATCAGGCAGGCGACGGCGAAGATGTCGATGAACCAGCTCCAGGCCACGCCGGCATGGCGGCCCTTGTGCAGGTCGTTGAGGTAGGAGATCCAGCCGCGGTCGGTGTCCTCGAACTCGATCTCGCCGCTGTCGCGCGCGATGCGGACCCAGGCGTCGCCGCCGGGGCGCGGCATCGCGAGGTAGATCTCTTCGCGGTTCCATTCGGCCTCGCGGCCATCGACCGCGCGGCCCAGTTCCTTCGCCAGCCAGTCACGCACCGGCGCGGGCACGGCGGCCTTGCTGTCGGGCTCGTTGGCGGAACGGGGCTTGAGCGGCGCGGCCAGCTCGGCGGGCAGCTGCGCGGTCTTGCTGACGATCGCCGGTTTGGATTCGATGTCGGCGGCGTGGTTCAGCGTGATGCCGGTGACCGCGAACAGGATCATGCCGATCAGGCACATCGCCGAGCTGATCCAGTGCCATTGATGCAGCTGCTTGAGCCACGCGGCGCGCGCGGCGGGTTTCTTCTCGCCGCTCATGTCTCGGCCCAGAGTCGCAGGAGGTTGTGATAGTGGCCGGTGAGGGCGGTGGTCTCGGCGTCGTCGCCGAGCCGGCCGCGCAGTTTCTGCACCGTCTGGTCGAGCTCGAACAGCATCGCGCGGCGCGCGTCATCGCGGATCAGGCTTTGCGTCCAGAAGAACGAGCACACGCGCGCGCCGCGCGTCACCGGCGTCACGCGGTGCAGGCTGGTGCTCGCGTAGACGATCAGGTCGCCCGCGGGCAGCTTGACCTCGTGCGTGCCGTAGGTGTCGACGACCTCGAGCTCGCCGCCGTCGTACTCGTCGGGCTCGCTCAGGAACAACGTCGAGGAGACGTCGCTGCGCAGCGGCTGGTCCGAGCCCTGCTGGCGCATGATCGCGCCGTCGATGTGGAAGCCGTACTGCTCGCCGCCTTCATATCGATTGAACAGCGGCGACAGCGTGCGCAGCGGCAGCGCCGCGGAGATGAACAGCGGATGGCGTGCCAGTACCTGCTTGATGTGCGCGCCGATCTCGAGCGCGGCCGGGTGGTCCACCGGCAGCTGGCGGTTGTGCTTGACCTTCGCGCCCTGTTCACCGACGGTGGCGCGGCCATCGGTCCAGTCGGCGGCGTCGAGCAGTCGGCGCATCTCGCGCACGTCCTGCTTGGAGAGCACTTCGGGAATGTGAAGAAGCATGTCCGGAACGATTCAATTCAAGAGGCCACGACGGACGAAGGCCCGCCCCCGCTAGGACGGGGACGGGCCATGCGCACGACCGTCCGTACGCTACCTCAAACCGGCAGGGATCCGATCAGAAGCCGATGTTGGCCATCAGCGTCACCGCGCGCGGAGCGCCCAGCACCAGTCGGCCACCGCCGTTGTTCAGCGAGGACATGTAGTCCTTGTCGAACAGGTTGGTGACGTTCAGCTGCAGCGAGACGTTCTTGTTCACGCGGTAGGCGCCCATCAGGTCGACGACGGTGTAGTCCGGCAGGGTGCCCAGGCCGGTGGTGGCCGGCTGGCCGACGGTCACGACACGCTTCTGGTCCGCGACGTGGCGCACACCGCCGGCGACGGTGATGTCGTTCCACTGATAGGAGGTCCACACCGTGGCCGACCATTTCGGCGTCCAGCGGATGCCGTCGGTGACCACCTGGTTGGGGTTGGTCGCCGTGGAGGCCGAGCGCTGGTTCAGCGCCTTGGCATCCATGGTCTGCACGCCGGCGGTGACTTGCCAGAAGTTGGTCAGCTGACCGACGGCGGCCAGCTCGATGCCCTGCACGCGCACCTTGCCGCCCTGCGTGGACAGGTTGGTGATCGGGTCGACGCTGACCACGCCGTCGTTCTCGCTGCGGTACAGCGCGGCCGTCAGGTTCAGGCGCTTGTTCAGCAGGTCCCACTTCGTGCCGAGCTCATAGTTCTTGGTCTCCTGCGCGTCGGCGGTGCCGGCTTGCTGGCCGGTGGCCGACAGCACGAAGTTGCCGCTGCCCGGAGGCGTCAGCGAGTTGGCGGCGGCGACGTAGGCGGTGCCGTTCTCAGCCAGCTTGTACAGCGCGGCGGCGTTCCAGCTGGTGATCCACTTGCCGGCGGAGAACTTGGTCGCCGTCAGGCCGCCTGTGGTGGCCACGGCGGTCGTCGTCGTGCGGACGTTGTAGTGTTCGGTGCGCAGGCCCAGCGTGAGCTTGAGCGCGTCGGTCACCGACAGCGTGTCCAGCGCGTAGATGGCCGTGGTGGTCGTGCTGCCCTCGTTGCCGGAGCCGTTGCGCACCGGCATCGGCAGCGCGTCGTTCGGGTTCGGGTTGTAGAGGTTGGCCGGGGGGATGGTGCCGGTCGTCGTGAAGTTCAGCGTTTCCTGGCGCTCGTACATCAGCTCGACACCGGTGCTCAGGTCATGCTTGAGGCCGGCCGTGCGGAAGCTGGTGTTCAGGCTGGTCTGGTTGGCCAGGATCTCGTTGGTCTGGTCCACGCCCTGACGCGAGCGCGCGATGGTCCACGTGTCGCGGTTGGTCGGGTCGACGGCGGTGATGCCGATGATGCCGGTCAGGATGCGGTCCATGTGCGTGCGGCCGTAGCGCGAGATGTTGCGCACGGTGGTGTCGCCGCCCAGGTCCATTTCCAGCTTGGCCGTGACCATGTCGGCCTTGACCTTTTCCTTGTCGCCGTAGCTGCCGTAGAAGTTGTCGCGATCAACCTTCGGCGCAACGGCCAGCGCGGCGGCGCGGTCCTTGTCGATCTGCTGCGCGTTGGCCGCGGGGGCCGCGACCGAGTACGCCGGCCAGCCGATGGCGGGGAGGCCGCCGTCCGGACGTCCGTCCTGGCGCACGTGCTGCGAGTACAGGAAGAAGCGCGTCGCGGTGTTCAGGCCGAAACCGATCGACGGGGCGACGCCGTAGGTCTTGCGCTCGATGGCCGAGCGTCCCGGCACGCCGTTGTCCTGCCACACGGCATTCAGGCGCACGGCGGTGTTGTCGGCGACCTTCTGGTTGACGTCGACCGAGGCGCGCTTGCGGCTCGCATCGCCGACGCTGATCGTGCCGTCGATCGAGTTGTCGATCTGCGGCAGCTTGGTGATCAGGTTGATGTAGCCGGCGGAGGCGCCGCGGCCGGTGTCGGCGCCCGCCGGGCCCTTCACCACTTCGATCTGCTCGAGGTTGAATACGTCGCGCGTGACGGCGCCCAGGTCGCGGATGCCGTCGACGAAGGTCGAGGTGCTGGCGTTGAAGCCGCGCATCTGGAAGGTGTCGCCGGCGGAGGTGTTGCCGTTCTCGCCCAGCTGCATCGTGATGCCGGGGGTGTTCTGCAGCGCCTCGATCAGCGAGACCGCGCCCTGTTCGCGCAGCACTTCCTTCTTGATCACCGAGATCGTCTTGGGCGTTTCCAGCAGCGGCTGGGTGAGCTTGGAGGAGGCGCTCTTGTCGGCCTTGTAATCGGACTGGGCGCTGCCTTCGATCTTCACCTGGGGCAGGTACGGGGCGGCGGTCGATGCGGCGGTCGTCGAGCCGGCATCAGCAGCGGCCGGGGCGTCGGCGGCGTGGGCCACGGGGAAGGTCAGGGACGCGGCCAGCGCAGCCAGCGGGGCCACCGCATGCTTGCGGCTCTTGATGTAGCGGGACATGGATTCGAGCTCCGGGGGAGAGTTTCTTGTGAGATCTGGCTCGGCTGGCTGGCGCGTCGGCGGCGTCGTCCCGACGCATCACGGCGCACGGTGGCGGGCCCCCTCCCTGGTCGCGCGTGGCTGGCGGTGGCGGGTGATTGAGGCCGGTGGGGACTCAAAGGCCGCAAATGCTAAGCATTCTCATTTGTGTATGTCAAAGATTTGCTGTTCCGCAGGCCTTTCCGCGTGGCGAACGCGCGACGCCGATGTTGCTGCCCTGTAAAGCGAAAGACCCGCGGACGCTGTCGCGTCACGCGGGTCTTGGGAGGAACGGGCCCGCTCGGCGGGCCGTCAGCGAACGCTCAATGCGCGGCCGGTTCGTCCTGGGAGTGTTCCGGCAGCTTGGGCGCGGTGCGCAGACTCCAGATCATCGTGATGGCCAGGATCGCCACCACCACGCCCAGCGACAGCAGCACCGGGATCTTGATGATGTCGATCAGCATCATCTTGGCGCCGATGAACACCAGCACCACGGCCAGGCCGTAGCTCAGCAGATGGAACTTGGATGCCATGGCCGCCAGCAGGAAGTACATCGCGCGCAGGCCCAGGATGGCGAAGATGTTGGAGCTCAGCACGATGAACGGATCGTTGGTGATCGCGAAGATCGCCGGGATCGAGTCCACCGCGAAGATCACGTCGGTCATGCCCACCAGCGCGATCACCAGCAGCATCGGCGTGGCGATGCGCTTGCCGTTCTCCAGCGTGAAGAAACGCTCGCCGTCGAAGTTCTTGCTCACCGGCAGCACGCGGCGCAGCAGCTTCAGCGCGGGGTTGTCCTCCAAGTCGGGTTCCTGGCCGGCCGCCCACCACATCTTGATGCCGGTGATCAGCAGGAAGGCGCCGAAGAGGTACAGGATCCAGTGGAACTGCGCGATCAGCCAGCCGCCCACCAGGATCATCACCGTGCGCAGCACGATGGCGCCGATGATGCCCATCATGAGCACCCGCTTCTGGTACGCCGCCGGCACCGCGAAGTAGGTGAAGATCATCAGGAAGACGAAGATGTTGTCCACCGCCAGCGATTTCTCGATGAGATAACCGGTGATGAATTCCAATGCCTTCGTGTTGGCCAGGGCGGTGTCGCCCGTGCCGTCCTTCACGGCCCACCACAGCAGGCCCATGAAGGCCACGCTCAGCGCCACCCACACGAGCGACCAGTTGATCGCTTCCTTGACGCCCACTTCATGCGCGCCCTGCTTGCGCAGGACGACGAAGTCCAGGAAGAGCGACACCACGACGATGCCGACGAATACCACCCACAGCCAGGTGGGCACGATGGTGCTCATTTGCGCTCCTTGCAAGATCGGACACGCAGCATGCCGTGTCCCAGGTTCAACAACAACGCGCCGGCCCTCGCGGGACCGGCGCGGCCGAAAGGTCTTGCAAGGCTGACGGGCCGCCCGATCGGTTGATCATGCGAATCCGGTGTCAGGTGCAGGGCCCGGCTGCCGTCACGGCAACGTCTTGACGGGCGCCTGCCGCGGCCTGGACCGCGCGGCTACTCCCCTTTCGGAAGGTTCGGATTATCTTGCGTTGTTATTAACTTCAAGTTCGGAAAAACCTGACGAACCATGCCGCTATGCTGGAGGCATGAAAACGCTGACCCGTTGGCTGCTGCTGGCTGCCGCGTTGCTGCTGGTGGCCCACCTCTATCCTGGCGTCCAGGTGAAGGGCTTCATCACCGCGTTGATCGCGGCCTTCGTGCTGGGCTTGTTCAACACGATCCTGCGGCCGGTGCTGGTTTTGCTCACGCTGCCGGTGACGCTGCTGACGCTGGGTCTGTTCCTGTTCGTCATCAACGCGCTGCTGTTCTGGGCGACCGCCACGGTGCTGGACGGATTCACCGTGAACGGCTTCAGCGCGGCGCTGATCGGCTCGCTGATCTATTCGCTGTGCGGGATGGGCATCGACGTCGTGATCGAGAGACTCTTCCCCGATTCCGAGTGAACGAGAAATGAAAAAGCCCGCCGGTCTCCCGGCGGGCTTCCTGGTGCGGCTGGGCGGTGAGGGCCTGCCGCGCGATCAGAAGAACTTGTAGTCGATGCCCAGCGTGAACGAACGGCCGCGGGGGTCCGCGACGCGCGGTTCCCAAGAGCTGCCCGAACCGGTGTTCGTGTCGTAGCTGTTCGCGAACGGCGGGTCCTGGTCGAAGATGTTCTTCACGCCCGCGGTGATCGTCAGGTTCTTGATGCCGCTGTAGGCGACGCTGACGTGGTGCAGGTAGTAAGGCTTGACCCACGGGTCGAAGAGCGGCGCCGACGCGTTGCCGTTGGCCACGCCGGGCGGGACGTAGCCGTAATAGCCGCTGCTGTACTGCTGGCGCAGCGAGTAGGCCCAGTCGCCATACGTGTAGGTCACATATGCGCTGTGCTTCCAGCGGATGCCGAGCTCGCTCGAGCGCGTGAACTGGCCGATCTCGCTCGGGCCGAAGGCCACGTTGTCCAGCAGCTTGGAACGCTTCTTCAGCAGGTAGGTGCCGTCCAGGCCAGCCGCCAGGCGGCCGCCGTTCATCGGCGTGCTGCCGCGCATCGACAGCTCCAGCCCGCGCGTCTGCGTCTCACCGGTGTTGACCCAGCGCGTGTCCACGGTCTGCAGCACGCCGTTGGCGTCGCGGAGGAAGGCCTGCGGGAACAGCTGGTAGTTGTTGAGGATCTGCGTCAGCGTCAGGCTCTGGATCTGACCATCACGACGGATGTCCCACAGGTCGACCGAGGCGCTGAAGTCCTTGGTCGGCTGCCACACGAAGCCGATGTTGGACATCTTGGACTCTTCCGGCTTCAGGTCCGGACGACCGCCAAACAGCGTGTTGAAGGTCACCGCCTGACAACCCGCGGTGTTGCTGACCACGTTGGCCGGGCAGGTGGCCGGATCGGGCACGCCGGCACCGGTGTACGGCGACTCGGTCACGCCGTTGAACAGCTGGTTGAAGGTCGGCACGCGGAAGCCGGTGCTGTAGGACGCACGGAACACCAGGCTGTCCAGCGGCTGATAGCGGATCGAGGCCTTCGGGTTGGTCGTGCTGCCGAAGCCGGTGTACTTGTCGTAGCGCACCGAGAGGTTCAGGTCCAGGTTCTTGACGATCGGGATGATCGTCTCGCCGAAGATCGCGCCGACCTTGCGCTTCACGCCGCTCAGCGCGTTCACGTTGTCAAACGGCGCGTTGAAGATCCAGGTGTTGATGTCGTTGGTGTTGACGGTCTGGTTGCCGTCGAAGCGGTACTTCTCGATGCGGTAGTCCACGCCCACGGCGGCCATCACGTCACCGGCGGGCAGCTTGAACAGCGGACCCGAGGCGGTCGCGTCGTACTCGTCGGTGGTGTACTTGCCGCCGTAGAGCTTGGTGCCCTCCGCGGAGATCGCGTCCAGCGCCGCCAGCGCGGCCGGGGTCTGCGACTGGCCGGCCAGCAGGAACGGGTTGAGCACGCCGGTGTTGATCAGGTTGGCCAGTCCGACCCAGTTCTGATACCCGGAGCCCAGCACCGAGTTGCTCTTGCTGAAGGCCTGCGAGGCGCCGACCTTGTAGTCCCAGTCCTTGAGGAAGGGCAGCGGGCCGTCCAGGCTGAGCAGGTAGCGGCCGGTGTCGGTGGTGGTCTCGAACTCTCGCGAGCCGCATTCCATGCAGCGCCAGCGGAACGCCAGCGGCTTGCCGGCCTGCGAGGCCAGGCCCGGGAAGGTGCCCACCAGCGCGTTCCACACGGCCTGATAACTGGCGCCGGTGGACGGGTAGGCCAGGCTGCGGAACGGGCTGGGCACGGCGGTGCCGTTGGGCAGCGTGATCGTCGCCGTGGCGCTGCCGCTGCTGATCTGGTTGGGCGAGAAGATCTTCTGCGACTCGGAACGGCCCAGCAGCACCTCGCCGGTCAGCATGTGGTCGCCCAGCTTGAGCAGGCCGCGGGTGACGAGGTTGGTGTTCTTGACCGGCTGCTGGATCACCGCGGCCCGGCCCGTGTCCCAGGCGCAGCCGAACTGGTTGGCCGGCGACGCGGCAGCGGAGTTCCACAGCTTCTCGGCGTAGGGGCCCATGCCAGGCTGCGACGCGCAGCCGGCGCCGCCGGGCAGATCCAGGATGTTGGCGCTGGTGATCGTGCTGCCGTTGTAGGTCGGCGCGGTGATCGTGGGCGAGAAGAACACCGTCGCGAACGGCGTGCCGCGCGTGTCGGGCGACAGGCCGCGCTCGGGCTGGAAGCTGTTGACGAAGTCGCGCTGCGAGCCGTCCAGGCGCTTGTTGTCGGTGATCGACAGCACGCCCATGACGTTGAAGCCGTCCTTGTCGACGTTGCCGATGCCGCCGGTGACCGAGCCGCGGTAGATGTTGCCGCCGCTGTGCTGCGTCACGTCCGTGAAGCCGCTGATCTGCAGGCCCTGGTAGTCCTTGCGCAGGATGAAGTTGATGACGCCGCCGACGGCGTCGGTACCGTAGGTCGACGAGGCGCCGTCCTTGAGCACCTCGACGCGCTCGATGGCGGCCATCGGGATCTGGTTCAGGTCGACGACGCCGCCGTTGAGGCCGTGCGCGGCGATGCGGCGGCCATTCAGCAGGATCAGCGTGGCGTTGGCGCCCTGCAGGCGCAGGTTGGCGGAGGTCGCGCCGTTGTTGCCGCGGGACTGGCCCGAGACCACGTCCGCATTGGAGGCCAGGTTGTCCAGGCCGTTGCCGTTGGAGGACAGCGTGGCGATCAGCTGCTCGGCCGACACGATGCCCTGGCGGTCCAGGTCCTTGCGGGAGATGGTCTGCACCGGCAGCGCGCCCTCGTCCTGGATGCGCTTGATGCTCGAACCGGTGATCTCCACCCGCTCGATCTTCTGGACTTCCTGCGACCAGGCCGCCGCGTGGGCGCCCAGGCCCACGACGACGAGGCAGCGGGCGAGTTGATTCAGTTTCACGACCTTCTCCTTGTTAACCGGACCGGCGTCCTGGAACGCCGCCAACGACCTTGATGCGACCGATGCGTGGCCGACCTGTTGCGAGCTGTGAAGGATCTTCAAGCACGAGACCCTTTCACCGTCATAGGAACGTCACCCATTTGTTGCATCCGTCCCGATGAATGCTTGTCTCGCGCGTATAACCTGTGGGAATGCAACGGGGCCGGGACTATACAGTCGCGACACATGCGATCGATCACCGCCTCCGCCGTCCTGGCCGTCGCGCTCGTCACGAGCGGATGCGCCACCCTCGTCGACACCCCGCCCGCGCCCGTCGATGCCGCCTTGCGTGAGTCCGGCGTGCCGCTGGCGTCGATGTCGGTGGTGGCCTATCCGATGGACGCGCCGGGGACCGGTCTGCGGATCAACGCCGACCGCCCGATGGCGCCGGCCTCGACGATGAAGACGATCACCGCGGTGGTCGCGCTGGACCGGCTCGGCCCCAACAGCCGCGGTCAGACGCAACTGCTGGCCGCGGGGGAGATCCGCGATGGTCGACTCGACGCGCCGCTGGTGCTCAAGGGCGGCGGTGACGCCGACCTCGACTGGGCGGCGTTGTGGTCGATGCTGCGCGAGCTGCGCGAGCGTCACGGCCTGCGCGACCTGGCCGGCGGCATCGTCGTGGATCGCGGCCTGTTCAATCCGGCACGGCTGGACATTGGTGCGCCGCGCTTCGACGAGCAGGCCGAGTTTCCCTACAACGTCATCCCCGACGCGCTGCATCTCAACGGCAGCCTGCTGCAGTACGACCTGGTGGCCGACGGCCAGAGCCTGACGGTGCGCCCGTTCCCGCAGTTCGGCGCGCTGGCCATCGACACGAGCGCGGTCAGGCTCAACGACAAGCCGTGCAAGGACTGGGACGACGGCTGGATGCCGTCGCGCTTCGAGACCCTGCCCGGCGGCGCCGCGCGGCTGACGCTGGCCGGCGAATTCCCGCGCGACTGCCGTGTGACGCAGTCGCTGAATGTGCTGGATCGGCAGTGGGAGACGGCACAGGCGCTGCGCCAACTCTGGACGGCGCTCGGCGGCACGCTGTCGGGCGAGATCCGCGAGGGCGCGACACCTGAGGGCGCGCGCCTGCTCGCCCAGCATCTCGACCGGCCGCTGGCCGAGCTGCTGCGGCCGATCATGAAGTCCTCGGACAACGCGCTGGCGCGCATGCTCTACCTGCGCCTGGGCGCGTCGGCGGCGCAGCCCGGCGAGGACACGCGCGAGGCTGCCGCGCGCGTGGTGCGCGAGTGGTTCGCCGCGCAGAAGATCGACACGACCGGCCTGGCGCTGGAGAACGGCTCCGGCTTGTCGCGCAACGAGCGCGCCTCGGCCGCGCAGATGGCGGCGATGCTGCAGGCCTCGGCCCGCGGCGCGCACGGTCCGGAGCTGCTGGCCACGCTGCCGGTGGCCGGTGTCGACGGCACGCTGGCGCGCCGCATGAAGGGCACGCCGGCGGAGGGCCGTGCCCGGATGAAGACCGGCACCTTGCGCGACGTGGTCGCGCTGGCGGGCTATGTGCCCGATTCGACCGGGCGGACCTGGATCGTCGTGGCGATCGTCAATGACGATCAGGCGATGAAGGCGCGTCCGGCGATCGATGCGCTGGTGGCGTGGGTGGCGGGACGCTGAGCCGCGCCGCGATCAGAAGCGTCTCAGGGGCGTGGGGCTGACCTGGGCTGAATAACGGGCGAGCCAGCGCAGGAGGTCTCCGCCGACCTGGGGTTCGGTGCAGGTTTCCAGGCGGTCCATGCGGTCGTTGAAGGCCGCGCGTTGCTGGGGGTCAAGCTGCCCGACGCCATCGAATCGGCCCAGGTCGTAGTTCTTGAAGAAGGTGTTCCTGTTGATGAGGAACATCGCCATGGAGGCCTGGGCCGCCTTGGCGGCATCCGCGGTCGAGGGGCGTGCGGTCTGGGTCGTGTAGGCGAGGATCTGCTGGTTGGCGGTCCAGATCCGGTCGAACTGGGCGAGGCGTTCGGGAATGCCCTCCGTGAGGCCCGTCATGGCCTGGTGCTCCAGGCTTCTCGCCATGGATTCCAGTTGCAGCCCCCAGCCTCGAAGTCCATCCCTGAAGGGCGGGGAGTAGAGCTCACCCAAGGTGTCGGCGGCCCAGATCAGGCCGTCGCGCCAGGTCTGCTGCCACTGCAGCGCGGCCTGGGCGAGTGCTTGCGCTTGGGGCGCATGCGTGCCCGGCAAGCCGGACACACCCATGGAACCGGGTCGCGGCGCGGCGGGGGTGGACGTTGAAGCGGTCGGATTCATCGCAAGGTCTTCGTCGGTTGGTCGAGCGCGCTGTGTGCGTCGAACCCGTCACCTCATCCGCCAACCTTCACCGCCGATGCCTTGCGGCGCGCGATCCGGGCCCCGGCCCAACGCACGAGCAGCCACATCCCGAGCGCGCCGCCGACGCCGCTGAAGAAGCGTCCCCAGTTGGCCGATTCGGTGCCGGCGTCGCTCGACTCCCAGTGGAGGGTGTGGCCCACCCAGTCGCGGGCCTTGTCCAGCTTCCTGGCGTGCTCGGCCAGCTGCTCGACCGGCACGTGGTCGGCCTTGCTGCGGAAGGTCTGTGTGAGGCGCACGCGATGGCCTTCCTCGACGTACTCGCGCTGGTAGGAGAACGCCGGGGTGTCGAAGACCTTCTCCTCGGTCTCCTTGGCGAGCGGCGCCCAGCTGGCGGGGACGCGTTCCTCGACCCGCATCACCAGCTCCACCGCGTGGTCGAAGCGCAGCGGCTGCTGGCGCATCGCCACATCGGGCTTGCTCAACAGCTCGTAGATCTCCGCCGAGGGCAGCCCCGCCGTCGTCAGTCGTCCGGTCTTGTCCCGGCGCCACGGGTCGTTGTAGTCGTAGCGCTCGCGCGTGGTCACGACGTTGGCGGCCTCGTCGTCCTGCCAGGCCATCGGCGCGAGCGGCTTGATGCCCGCCAGGTTGTCGTAGCTCGCGTAGTACTTGAGCGCATCGGCGCCGTAGCGGGTCAGGTCTTCCGAATAGTTGCCCTCGCGCATCTCCTCGGCGGCGCGGCCTTCATACCGGGTCGTGACCTCGAAGGTCGGGCGATGGCCGGGGCCGGCGCTCAGGTCGAAGACCACGTCGATCTGCCGCTTGCGCGTCGCCGACGGACCGACGTCCATCACGGCCAGATCGGTGGTCTCGGGCGACAGCACCAGCGCGCGGCCGAAGTCAGCCGGCGCGATGGCCTCCAGGCGCGCCCGCTGCGGCGAGCGCGTCGGGTCCAGCCAGTAGGTCTTGCCGTCGACGACCGCCTGCACGATCGCGTGGTCGAAGGCGCCTGCGGAGGGGAGGACCTCCGCCAGCTTCTCGCGGCGTTCGGTGTTGACGAGCGCGGCATGCGCCTGCAGACCGAGCGCGCGCATCAGCGCCACGGTCAGCAGCGACTTGTCCTTGCAGTCCCCGAAGCGCTGCGCGTAGACCTGGTCCGGCGCGCGCGGCGCATGCGAGCCGGGGCCCATCGAGATCGACAGGTAGCGCACCTGCTCCTGGACCAGGCGCAGCGCGGCGGCGGCACGCTCGGCGGGCGCGGCGTGCTCGCGGGCGATGCGGTCCACCTCCTCGCGCAGCGCCGGCGACAGCCGCGTCGGCGGCTGGTACAGCGGCGCGCCCCAACGGGCGACGTCGCCCCAATCGCGGAACTCCGTCCAGCGAATCTCGCCCCAGGGGTCGAACCAGCTGGGGGTGTTCTTCTCACGTCGGACCGCCACGACATCCGGCGTGTCCCACACGCGCTCGATCTGATCCCCGAGGGTGGTGATCCGGGGTTCGGGCGTGCCGGCAGAGGCGCGGATGGCGACCTCGCGTCGCGCCGGCGTCAGCAGGCGGTTGTGGATGCGGCCCACCGGCGCGCCGAAGTCCTGCGCGAAGCCGCCGAACTGCCGGCCGCCGTAGACCGGATTCCAGCCCGCGACCGTGAACGCGTAGTCGACGAGGTCGCCGACGCGGATGTCGTCCAGCTGCAGGATCAAGGTCTTGCGGCCGTTGTAGATGCGTTGCTCGGCCTCGGGCTCCTGATCGATGGTGCGGGCGGAGACGCGGTCCCGCCAGGGCAGCCAGCGACCATTGCGCAGCACGCGCAAGGTGTGCAGTTGCAGCCGCTGGTAGCTCGGGTCCCATTCGAACTGGAGTTGTCCCGCGTCGTCGAGGCCCTTGGCCGTGCGGACCTTCATCGTGTAATGGCGGAACCCTTGCCGCGTGCCATCCGGCGCGACGCGGGTCTGGACATCCGCCAGCAGCCAGTCGGTGCCGTTGATCGCGTTCTTGACGACCTTGGCGGGGTCGGCCTCGACCGGCGTGACCCATGCGGGCGTGGTGACCAGCGCCGGCAGCGGCGCGGCCGGTGCCGGGGTGCTGGTCAGGCCGGCGATCAGGGCGACAGCGGCCAGCAGGCCGCCAGCCCTCGCGCGACGCGGGGCGTGATGCTCGTTCATTGTTGTGGACTCCCTCGGGGGCCGATGCTAGCCGCACCGGCCGAAGGAGGAGGAGCGCGCTTGCCCGAGGTCCGCGCGAGGATCGCCCGGCTTCAGCCCACCGCCGACGTCAGGCCACGGCCGGCGTGAGCAGCCGCATCGTGCCGGCGCGGGCGTCCATCTCGGCGGGCTGGCCGACCGGGACGGTGAACTTGCGCTTGATGTGGCCGATCATCGCGCCGCGATAGACGGGCACGTTCAGCGGCAGGAAGTAGTCGTCGAAGACCTCGTCCAGCGTGAGCGTGCCGAAGTTGCCGTCGCCCGGCCCGCACTGGGTGAACTTGCCCAGCACCACGCCGGCCAGGCCATCGAGCGCCCCGCACAGCCGCAGCGTCGAGAGCATGCGGTCCACGCGGTAGATGTACTCGTTGATCTCCTCCAGGAAGAGGATCGCGCCGCGCGTGTCCGGGAAGTACGGCGACCCTGCGAGCGAGCTCAGCACCGCGAGGTTGCCCCCGATCAGCGGCCCGCGGGCCACGCCGGGACGCAGCGTGCTGATGCGGTCCTCGCGCTGGATGACGTGGGCGCCGCGCTCGCCCTGCGGGTTCTGCATCAGCGCGGGTTGCGCGTCCATCGCCACCGCGCGGAAATGTTGCAGCGAGAACTCGTTCCACTCCGATCCCGCCACCGGGCAGTGGAAGGTGATCAGGCCGGTCTGCTGATGGATCGCGTTGACCAGGCTGGTCAGGTCCGAGAAGCCGCCGAAGAACTTGGGCTTGCGCCGGATCAGCGCGTAATTCAGCTTGTCGACGATGCGATTGCAGCCCGAGCCGCCAGTCAGCGCCAGGATGCCAGCGACCCCGTCGTCGGCGAAGAAGTCGTTGATGTCGGCGGCGCGTTGCACATCGGTGCCGCCGAATTGGCCGTAGCGTCCCCGCACGTTGGCGCCCAGCTTGACCTTGAAGCCCAGCGCCTCGAGCGACTCGACGGCGATCTCCAGCGGCTCGCGTTCATAGGTCGCGTTGGCGGGGCTGACCAGGCCGATCGTGTCGCCCGGGCGCAGCCGGCGCGCGCGCTGCGCGGGCGGGGCGGCGTCGGGGCCCGCGGCGCGGCCGGTGCGCGCGGTCCCCGGGGAGGCGGCGGTCTGCGCCTGCGCGCTGCCCGCGCCGACGGTGAGCGCGGAGGCCGCCGCGGTGGCGGCGCTGGCGAGGATCTGGCGGCGGGAAGCGGTCATGGCGTGGCGACGGGTCAGAGCACCAGCGGCAGCTCGCTTCGGACGCGGTCGCGATCGCCGAAGTCGAAGTGCCACCACTCGGTGCTGATGGTCTGGAAACCGGCATGACGCATCGCCGCGCGCAGCCAGCCGCGGTGGCGC
This sequence comes from Roseateles sp., assembly GCA_039594005.1. GTDB lineage: Bacteria > Pseudomonadota > Gammaproteobacteria > Burkholderiales > Burkholderiaceae_C > Roseateles. Next base: position 190,446 of record JBCNOF010000015.1, on the reverse strand, counting down.
AGCTGGTCGGCGGTGAGGCCGCCGGCGGCGAGCTGCTCGGCCTCGAACTCCGGGTGCGAGGCCGGCGTCATCTCGTCGAAGCCGGTGCCCATGTCGAGCTCGCGACCGTCGGCGTCGAGCAGCGTCACGTCCACGGCCATGCCGAAGGAATGGATCGAGCGCCGCGCCGGATGCGCGAGGTATTTGGTCAGCGGCGTGCCCTCGAGTTCCTTCCAGAGCGCCTCCTGCACGCGCTGCGGGCGCAGCGCGTCCAGCACGACCAGCGTCACGCCCGGGCAATGGCGGGCGAGCCACGCGGCGGCCTCGGCGATGGCCTCGGCGCTCTCCCGGCGCAGGAACGCGCAGTCCAGGCCGCCATAGACGGCGCGGCCGACGAAGTTGTCGGGCGTGGCGTAGCGCAGGTCCACGGCGATGCCGGGGATCGTCAGCAGCGAGCGGAACTCGGGATGCGCGGCGATCTCCTCGCAGGGGATCGGGGCAGGGGAAGGCGTCACTCCAGGCTTTCGAGGTTGGCGCGGGCGGCATCCCGCAGATAACCGACCAGGCGCCGCGCCGCCTGCGCGAGCGGCGCGCTGGCCGAGGTCAGCAGGTACAGGTGGATGCCCATCGGCGGCGCCAGCGGACGCACCTTCACGCGCGAGCGGTCCGCGGACGCCGCGGTGAACGGGTCGACGACGGTCATGCCCACGCCTGCTTCCACCAGCGCGCGGGCGAGCTGGTAGGTCTGCACGGTGATGCGGCTGTCCAGGTGCCGGCCCTCGGCCTCGCTGGCGTTGTGCAGCATGTGACCCAGCGGATCGTCCTCGGCCATGGCGATCAGCTCGGACTGGATCTCCTCCAGCGGCAGCGGGCCCGACCCCTGCGCCTCGGGGCTGTGCATCGGGCACAGCGCCATCATCGTGCCGCTGGCTAGCACCTCGGCCTTGATGCCGGGATGGCGCGGGTCCTGCAGGCTGAGCGCCAGGTCGGCCTCGCCCAGCAGCAGCGCGGAGACGATCTCGCGGGTGTGGTTGGTGCTGAGCTGGCAGCGGCTGCGCGGGAAGGCCTGCGCCCAGTGCGTCATCGCCGCCGGGATCACCGCGGCGCCCAGCGTGGGCGTGGCCATCAGGCGCAGCGATTCGGATTCACCGCTGCGCAGGTTGGCCGCCAGGCGCCGGATCGCGACGAGGTCGCGGTTGAGCTTGTCGATCTCGACGAACAGGCGATGCGCCTCGGGCGTCGGATAGAGCTTGCCGCGGACGCGGTCGAAGAGCGGCATGCCGAGCTGCAGCTCGCAATGCTGCAGCACCTTCGTCACGGCGGGCTGGGAGATGTGCAGCAGCTGCGCGGCGCCGCTGATCGTGCCCGCCTGCATGATCGCGTGGAAGACTTCAATGTGACGGAGACGCATGGTCACTCGCGGTAGACGTTCTCGAACACCACCCCGCCGTTGGGCTGCATCTTGAAGCCGCGCAGGTCCTTGCTGGTGGGGATGTAGACCGTCGAGTGTGCCACCGTGATCCACGGGCGCTCGCGCTTGAAGATCTCCTGGGCCTGTTCATAGAGCGCGATGCGCCTGGCCTGGTCGGGCGTGGCGCGGGCGGCGTCGATGAGGCGCTCGAAGTCGGCGTTGCAGAACTTCACGCCCGACTTGTTGGTGGCGCAGCTCAGGTTGGGCGTCAGGAAGTCGTCGGCGTCGCCGCTCTCGCCCGCCCAGCCGCTCATGTAGACCGCGTGCTCGCCGGCGTTGGCGCGCTTGAGGTACTCGCCCCATTCATAGGTGCGGATCTGGGTGCGCACGCCGATGCGGGCCCAGTCCTGCTGGATCAGCTGGGCCATCAGCTGGCCGTTGGGGTTGGTCGGGCGCGTGACGGGCAGGGCCCAGAGGTCGATGTCCAGCCCGTTCGGATAGCCGGCCTGCGCGAGCAACGCCTTGGCGCGCTCGGGGTTGTACTCGTTCTTCAACGCCTTGTTGTAGCCGGGGATCGCGGGCGGGAAGGGGTTGACCGCCTGCATCGCGTCGCCGCGCGGGAACAGCGCGCGGAAGATGGCGTCGCGGTCGACGGCGATGTCCAGCGCCTCGCGCACGAGCCGGTTGTTGGTCGGCGCCTTGCGCAGGTTGAAGGACAGGTACGAGATGTTGAGCGCCTGGATCTTCTCGAGCCGGATGCGCTCGGGATGGCGGTCGATGGCGGCGACGTCGATGTCGCGCAGCGGCGAGGTGATCTGGCACTCGCCGGCGAGCAGCTTCTGCACGCGGACCGGGGCCTCGCGGCTGATGGTGAAGATCAGCTTGCGCGTCTTCTGCGGCTCGCCCCAGTAATCGGGGTTGGCTTCCATGCGCACGACGTCGTCCTTGGCGTAGCTGCGGAAGCGGAAGGGGCCCGTGCCGATGGGCAGGCGGTTGATCTGCGCGGCCTGGCCCTCACGCAGCAACTGGGCGCCGTACTCGGCGGACTGGATGCCGGCGAAGGCCATCGCGAACCAGGTGACGAAGGTGACGTTGGGCTGCGAGAGCGTGAAGCGGACGGTGCGGTCGTCGAGTTTCTCGAGCTTGGCGATCGCCTTGGCCAGGCCGAGGTTCTGCGGGTAGATGAAGTTGGCGGGGAAGGCCTTGTTGAACGGGTGCTCGCGGTCGAGGAATCGACCGAAGGTGAAGAGCACGTCGTCGGCGTTCATCGGCCGGGTCGGGGTGAACCAGGGCCGGGTGTGGAAGCGGACGTTGTCGCGCAGCGTGAAGGTGAAGACGCGCGCGTCGGGGCTGATGGTCCAGGCGGTGGCGAGTGCGGGCTGGAGCGCGGTGCCGCCGCGCTCGAAGCGCACCAGCCCTTGGAACATCTGGTTGTTGACGTTGTTGGTGCTGGCGGAATCCCACAGCCCGGGATCGAAGCCCTCGGGGCTGGCGTCGGTGCAATAGACAAGCGGCTTGGGCGCGGCGGCATCGGCAGCATTCGCGACCGGGAATGCCGCGAACAGCCACGCGGCCAGCGAAAGGGAAAGGGCAGGACGCATCGGGGAGAGGGCTAGCCGGCGCATTGTCGAAACGCGGGCTCCACGGTCACAACTGAAATGGGCGGGTTGGACCATAACACCGGGTTATGCGGAGCTTGGGAACGCCGGGAGGCAATGTGCCTCGCGTGTCAACGCCGAATGCGTCAATCGCTCGGATATCTCGCGTTGGATCAACGCAGGTCGACGCGCACCATGCGAGTTTCGTCCCACAAACTCGCGGAAGCGTAGACTCCACATTTGTCGCTACAACGTAGCTACGTTTGCGCAGGAGAACGCCCATGAGCCTGGCCATCAAATCCACTGAACTGCGATCGCGCGTCGAGCCCGAACTGAAGGATTCCGCCGCCGAGGTGCTGGCCCAATGCGGGCTCACCTTGAGCGATGCCATCCGACTCTTCCTGACCCAAGTGGTCCTGCACAACGGCTTGCCCTTTGAGGTCAAGGTGCCCAACGCGGAGACTCGGGCCGCGATGGAGGAGGCCCGTTCGATCACGCGCGCTCGCTTCGGTTCCGGCAAGGAACTGATCGATGAACTTGAAAAAAAGGTCCGCCCGCGAAAAGCGCGCTGAGCCTCCGCGTCTCACCGACTACGCGCCAAAGTTCCTGCGCGACTGGGAGCGCCTCTCGCATTCAGGCCGCTACGACCTTCGCCGCTTGAAGGAGATCATGCTCCTGCTCATCGCCAACGAGGGGCCCTTGCCGCCCGAATACAAGGATCACCCGTTGGCAGGGGACATGCAGGATCATCGCGAGTGCCACGTCGGGGGCGACTTTCTCTTGATCTACCACCTGCGTGAGAACGTGATCGTCTTCGTGCGCGCTGGCACGCACACGGAGCTCTTCGGCCGCTGAGCCGACGCGTCGCTCAAATCACATCACACGCCACCCGCCGTCCGTCGATCTCGCGGAGTTCGGGGCGGACCTCGGCGCAGCGGGGAATGGCCATCGGGCAGCGCTGGTGGAAGGCGCAACCCGTCGGCGGCGACAGCGGGCTGGGCAGCTCGCCATGGATGCGGATGCGCGCGCGGCGATCCGCCGGACGCAAGGCCGGTGTCGCGCTGATCAGCGCCTGCGTGTAAGGATGCAGCGGCCGCGCGAAGACCTGGCGCTTGTCGCCGTGCTCCGCCACCCGGCCCAGGTACATCACGATCACCTCGTCCGCGACATGCTCCACCACCGCGAGGTTGTGCGAGATGAACACATAGCCCGTGCCGAACTCCTCCTGCAGGTCCATGAACAGGTTCAGGATCTGCGCCTGGATCGACAGGTCCAGCGCCGAGGTCGGCTCGTCGGCGACCACGATGCCCGGCTGCATCACCATCGCCCGCGCGATCGCGATGCGCTGGCGCTGGCCGCCCGAGAACATGTGCGGATAGCGCTGCAGGTGCTCCTGGCGCAAGCCCACCTTCGCCGCCAGCGCCTCGATGCGCTCCCGGCGCTCGGCGCGGTCCAGCCGCGTGTTGATCACGAGCGGCTCCGCCAGCGTCGACGCGATCGTCTTGCGCGGGTTCAGCGCCGCGTACGGGTTCTGGAACACCATCTGCACGTCGCGCCGCAGCTCCTTGCGCGCGGCCGGATCGGCCGCGTCGCGGCCCTGGATGCGCAGCGCGCCGGCGGTCGGGGTCTCGATCAGCGTGAGCGCCCGTGCCAGCGTGGACTTCCCGCAGCCCGACTCGCCCACGACCGCCAGCGTCCGGCCCGGCGCGAGCTCGAAGCTCACGCCGTCCAGCGCGCGGACCGTCGCCTTGGGCGCGAACCAGCCGCGGCTCACGCGGTAATGACGCGCCAGGTCGCGCGCCTGCAGCAGCGGTGCGCTCATGGCGAGGCCTCCATCGATGCGGTCCCGGACAGCGGGAAGAAGCAGCGCACGCCGGCGTCGACCTCGGGCCGCTCCACCCGGCAACGCGCCTGCACCCGCGGGCAACGCGGCGAGAACAGGCAGCCGGCCGGCCGGTCCAGCGCGCCCGGCACGATGCCCGGCAGCGCCTGCAGGCGTCGCGCGCCGCGGTTGTGCTCGGGGATCGCCGCCATCAGCGCGGCCGTGTACGGATGCCGTGGCGACGCGAAGACCTCGGGCAGCGTGCCCGTCTCCACCACCTGGCCCGCGTACATCACGGCCACGCGCTGCGCCATCTCGGCCACCACCGCGAGGTCGTGCGTGATCATCACCAGCGCCATGCCCTGCTCGCGCTGCAGCCGCAGCAACAGATCCATGATCTGGGCCTGGATCGTCACGTCGAGCGCCGTCGTCGGCTCGTCGGCGATCAGCAGCCTGGGCGAGCATGCGATCGCCAGCGCGATCATCACGCGCTGGTTCATGCCCCCCGACAGCTCGTGCGGATAGGCCTTGAGGCGATTGGCCGCATCGGGAATCTCGACCTGGCGCAGCAGGTCGAGCGCGCGCTGCCGCGCCGCCGCGCCGCGCAGGCCCAGGTGGGCGCGCAGCACTTCCTCGATCTGGTGGCCGACGGTGTAGCTCGGATTGAGCGACGCGAGCGCGTCCTGGAACACCATCGCGATGTCCTTGCCGATCAGCCGGCGACGCCGCGACGCGGGCATGTTGAGCAGGTCCTGACCCTGGAAGCGCATCGCCGAGGCGCTGACCTGGCCTGGTGCGTCGATCAGTCCCATCAGCGCCATCATGCTGACCGACTTGCCGGAGCCGGACTCGCCGACGATGCCCAGCACCTCGCCGGGCGCGACGTCCAGGTCGACGCCATCCACCGCCGGGAAGGCGCCGAAACGCACGCGCAGATCGCGGATCTCCAGCATCACGAGACCCTCTTCAGGCGCGGATCGAGCGCGTCGCGCAGCCCGTCGCCCATCAGGTTGACGCTGAGCACCGACACGAGGATGGCCAGCCCCGGCAGCGTGACGACCCAGGGCGCGCGCACGATGTAGTCGCGCGCGGAGGACAGCATCGTGCCCCACTCCGCCATCGGCGCCTGCACGCCCAGGCCGAGGAAACCGAGTCCCGCCGCTTCCAGGATGGCCGCCGAGAAGCTCAGCGACGCGTTGACGATCAGCGGCGCCAGGCAGTTCGGCAGCACGGTCGAGAACATCAGCCGCCAGGTCGACGCGCCGGCCACCCGGCTGGCGGTGACGTAATCCTTGCCGAGCTCCGACAGCGCCGCGGCACGCGTGAGCCGGACGTACTCGGGCAGGCTGCCCACCGCGATCGCGATCACGGTGTTCATCAGCCCCGGGCCGAGCACCGTGATCACGCAGATCGCCAGCAGCAGGCCGGGCAGCGCGAGCATCACGTCCATCACGCGCATGACGACCGGCGCGAGCAGCCGCTGATGGAAAGCGGCCAGCAGCCCCAGCAGGACGCCGGGGATCAGCGACAGCACGACCGAGGCCAGTCCGATGCCGAGCGACACGCGCGCGCCATGCAGCAGGCGCGACAGCAGATCGCGGCCGAGTTCGTCGGTGCCGAGCAGGAAACGCGCCTGGCCGCCGTCCATCCAGAGCGGCGGCGTCAGCATCGCCTCGCGGTACTGCCGCACCGGATCGTGCGGCGCGATCCATGGTGCGAGCAGCGCCGCCAGGGCCAGCAGCGTGAAGACCACCAGCGCGACCAGCGCGCCGCGATTGGCCGAGAAGCCGTGCCAGAACTCGGCCAGCGGCCCCGGGGGCGCGGCGGGGCGGGACTCGGCGGAAGAAGGGGTGGAGGGCAGCGCGCTCATGTCGATGTCAGCCCTGCTTGCGGATGCGCGGGTTCACGACGCCATACAGCAGGTCCACCAGCAGGTTGACCGCGATGAAGGTGCAGGCCGAGATCAGGATGCCCGCCTGCACGACGGGATAGTCGCGCCGCGCGATCGCATCGATCAGCCATTTGCCGATGCCCGGCCAGCTGAAGATGGTCTCGGTCAGCACGGCGCCGGCCAGCAGGCTGCCGACCTTCAGGCCGATTACCGTGATCACCGGGATCAGCGCATTGCGCAGACCGTGCACCAGCACGACGCGCGACGGCGACAGCCCGCGCGCGCGGGCGCTGCGCATGTAGTCCTCGCGCAGGACCTCGAGCAGGCTGGAGCGCGTCATGCGCGCGATCACCGCCGTCGTGCTCGTGCCCAGCACCAGCGCCGGCAGCAGCAGGTGGCGCAGCGCCGAGCGCCAGGCGCCGGCCTCGTCGTGCAGCGCCGCGTCGATCAGCATGAAGCCGGTGACGCGCTGCACGTCGTACTCCACCGCGATGCGGCCCGAGACCGGCGTCCAGCCCAGCCCGACCGAGAACAGCATGATGAGGATCAGTCCCCACCAGAAGACCGGCATCGAGTAGCCCACCGTGGCCACGCCCATCACCCCCTGGTCGAGCAGCGAGCCGCGGCGCAGCGCCGCGCCGGTGCCCAGCGCCATGCCCAGCACGACGGCCAGCAGCAGCGCGAAGAGCGCGAGTTCCGCCGTGGCCGGGAACAACGCGAGGAACTCGTGCGAGACCGGCTCGTGCGAGACCAGCGAGCGCCCCAGGTCTCCATGCAGCAGGCCGCCCACATAGTCCGCGTACTGGCGCCACAGCGGCTGGTCCAGGCCGAGCTCATGCATCAGCCGCGCATGGGTGGCCTCGTCCAGCGCGCGCTCGCCCATCATGATCGCGACGGGGTCGCCAGGCACCAGCCGGATCAGGCCGAAGGCCACCAGCGTCACGCCGACGAGCGTCGGCAGCAACGTGGCCAGGCGGCGGAGCAGGAAGTTGAGCAAGGCGGATCAGAAGTCCGAGCGGGGTTGCGAATCGGCCGCGCGCGGCTGCTTCATGAGCATGCCGCCGGGCGTGGTCACGACCTCGAGCAGCGCAGCGGTCTCGGCGTCCATGTCGCCCGCGTAGTTGGCCGGGCGGTACTTCATCTGGAAGGTGCTGATGACCTCGCGCGTGGCGACGTCGAACACGCCGGTGCGCGGCGTCTGATAACCGACCTTGGCCAGGCGGTCCTGGAACCAGTTGATGTCAGGCACGGGGCCCAGCTCGTAGATGGCGCGCTTGACGTCGACTTGCACGGCATCGGGCCAGGCGATCAGGCCGGCCTCGGCGAAGCGCTTCCACGGGAACTCCGGACCCGGGTCCTGCTTGCGGCCCGGGGCGATGTCGTTGTGGCCGAGGATGCGGTCCGAGCGGATGCCGTGGCGCGCGACGATCTCCTGGCTCAGCTGGATGACATCGTCCATCTGCGCCTTGGGATAGGGCGCGTAGACGCGGCCCAGCGGTGTGTCGGTGAAGCCGGGGTTCACGATCTCGATGCCGATCGAGGCCGAGTTCAGGTTGGTGGCACCGGCCCAGAAGCTGACGCCGGCATGCCAGGCGCGGCGGTTCTCGTCGACCAGCTGGAAGACCTTGGACGGGTTGTCCTGCACCAGGTAATGCGCGGAGACCTTGCCGCCGGTGGTCAGCACCTTCATCGACTTGTCGAAGTCCAGCACCGTGTAATGCAGGATCAGGAACTGCGCGCGGCTGTCCTGGTTCTGCGAGACATGGGTCTTGTCGATCTGCAGCGTGGGCGAGGCGCAGGCCGCGAGCAGCGCGGCGGCGGCGAGGATCAGGAGCTTGGTCTTCATGAGGCGTGCGCGGCGCGCCTGGCGGCGGCCCCGGCGGTGTCGGGTTGTTGAACGGAGAAGGGCAGGTCGGGCGGCAGCGCCGCGCGCAGTCCCGCCTCGATCGCGGGGTGCAATTGCAGCACACGTCCGGCGGCCGTGACGTGACGCACCCCCAGCCGGCGCAGCAGCGCCAGCGGCAGTCGCGCGAGCTCGGCGCCCGCCCGGCGCAGCAGCGCGAGCGCGTCGGCGTCGCCCTCGTGGGCGGCGCGGCCGACCGCGAGCGCGAGGCGGCCGATGGCGCCGCGTCGCGTGGCGCTGTCGCCGCCGTACATGAACGCGCGGGTCGTCGGCCAGTCCGGACCGCCGAGTTCGTCGAAGAGGTGGCGCGCGAGCTTCGATTGCGCCCAGGCGCCGGGGTCATCGTCCTCGCGGCGCCAGACCAGCGCGAGCGCCTCGCGCGCGATCCACTGGCCGCCGCCCTCGTCGCCGAGCAACGGCCCGCGGCCGCCGGCGCGGTGCATCGCGCCGGAGTCGTCGATGAACGCGGCGATCGCGCCCGTGCCGGCGTAGACGAGGTAGCCCTCGCCGGGGCGGTACAGCGCGTGCCAGGCCTGGGCGATGTCGCTGTCGCAATGGATCTGGGCCGGTGAAAGGCCCAGGTGTTGCGCCAGCAGCGAGCGCAGCGCGCGGCCGGCGGGGCCGTCGGGTTCGCCCAGTCCGGTGATGCCGGCCTGCAGACCGCGCAGCGTGCCCGGCGCGGCCTGCGCGAGCACGGCGGCGGCCAGCGATTGCAAGGTCTGCGCGAGCGCGACACGGCCGGCGCTGGTGTCCAGCAGCAGTGCGCTGAATCCGCCGACCTCGCCGCGAGCGATCAGCGCGCCGTCGCGGTCCGCGAGCGCCCAGCGGGTCTGCGTGCCGCCGGCGTCCAGTCCCAGGCCCGATGCGATGCCGGCGCGCGCGGCGCCGGGACGGGCGGGCGCGCGGGGATCGGCGAGGGCGGAGGATGAGAGGCTCATGGCGGGGAGGCGTGGCGCGCGGAGCTTACGAGCGGCGTTGCACGCCCGCCATTGTCAATGCGCGGGACGGGTATGAGTTGGGCTCATGGGCGGCGTTGGCCGGTTGGCGTGGCCGGGCGTGCGCGGACGAAAAAAAACCGCGCCGGGTGAGCGGCGCGGTTCTTGGTCCGGGCAGCCGGAGCCGCCGGGGGAGCGAGTACTTAGAAGTCGGCGCTCAGGTTCATCGACACGAAGCGCGGGGCGCCCAGGTAGTAGAAGACCGTGCTGGCGCTCTGCGTGAACGACCTGCCACCCACCGTGGTGGTGTACGGCAGGGCATTGGTCACCGTGCCCGAGCTCGGGTTGCGGTAGGACGCGTTGCCGATGTTGCTCACGTTCAGGCGCAGCTGGACGTTCTTGACCCACTCGTTGATGTTGCCGAAGTTGTAGCCGGCGTCGACGTCACCGACCCAGTACGCCGGCACTTCCTCGTCGTTCATCAGCGTGGCCTGCTGCTTGCCGGTGCGCTTGACCTTCACACGGGCGTAGAACGGGCCGTAGGTGTACTGCACCGAGCCGCCCAGGATCATGTCCGGCGTCAGCGTCATCTTGTTGCCCTTGGTGGGCAGGTAGACCTGCTGGTAGACCGGCGCGGCCGTCGTGCCGACGTTCACGCGGCCGATGGACATGTCGTTCTGGACTTCGCTCTTCTGGATCGTCAGCGAGCCGTAGGCCGAGAAGCCCTTGAACGTGCCCGTGCCGGCTTCCAGCTCAAGACCGTGCGTCTTGACCTTGCCCACGTTCATGTACGTGGACTTCTGCTGTTCCCAGTCGAAGGCGTTGGCCTGACGGTCCTTGAAGTTCACGTTGAACAGCGTGGCCGACAGCGACAGCTCACGCGATTGGAAGCGATAGCCCAGGTCCGTGTTGATCGAGGTCTCGGCCTTGGCTTCACGCGCCAGCGCGGCCTGGTTGTTGATCACGTTCACATTGGAGCCGGTGAACGCGAAGTTCGGCGGCGCGCGGAAGTTCTTCGCGACGTTCAGGAAGACTTGCTGGCTCGTGGTCAGCTGATAACGGACACCGACCTGGGGCAGGATGTCGTTGTAGGTCTTCTTGAACTGGTAGTCGACCGGCACGCCTTCGTTGGCGGTGTTCTTGACGTCACGCTTCACCCACGGGGCGCGGAAGCCCAGGGTCAGCAGGCCCTTGTCGTCCATGAACGACCAGGCATCGCTGGCGTAGAACTGACCCGAGGTGCTGATGGATTCCCAGTCGCGGCCTTCGTAGCGGGTGCCGTCCGGACGGGTGATGTAGCTGGTGTTCAGCCAGACGCTGGCGGGGTTGCCGGCGTTGTCGACGGTCACGGCCGGTTGGGTCTGGCGGTGATCGGCGCGCTCGTACCAGAGGCCGACCTTCACGAAGTGGTTGCCCAGCTGCGAATTGACTTCGGTGGTCACGCCCGGACGCGAGGTGCGGGTGACGCTGCCGCGGGCCACGATGATCGTGTCCAGCGTGTCGCCGTCGCCGTTCAGGTCCTTGGAGGCCGTCACGGTGTTGGTGGCCGGGTTCAGGAAGCCGCCCGATTCACGCAGCGTCGTCTGCTGCACGCCGCCGTTGCCGAAGCCGTACCAGAGGTAGGGCTGGACCTTCAGGTAGGTGTCCTGCGCCAGCTTGAAGGAGCCGGACATCGACACGACCGCGTTCTCGAACGGGTTGTTGGCCAGCTTGTAGTACGCGGGCGAGGGCAGGTAGCCGGTCGCGCCTTCGTTCTGCGCCGTGCCGCCGACCGGGGTCAGGTGGCCGGGGAACGAGGTCGAGAAATCGAAGTTGTAGCCGTTGGCACGGAGCTGCGCCAGGCTGATGCTGTTGATGTTGTTGTTGATCGCGCGGTTGTAGAGCACCGAGCCAAGGATCACGTTGTCCTGGTCGATGTCCCAGCGGAAGGCCGCGTCGATGTGGTCCTTCTTGGCCTGGCCAGCGCCCTTCCACTTGTCAGCTTCCGTGTGCGAGTAGCTCACGAACACCTTGGCGGCGTTGTTGAAGAAGCGGCCGGTGTCGTAGCGCAGGAAGGTGCGGGTGTAGCTCAGTTCGCCGAAGCCCTGGCTCACGCGGATGCGCTTCTTGTCTTCCGGATCGCAGCTGGTGACGGTGATGTTGCCGCCGGTGGCGCCGCCGTTGGGCGAGTCCACGTCCGGGGTGCCCTGGGCCAGCGATTGCGTGCACAGGTTTTCCTGGTCGGCGTATTCCTGCGGGTAGACCGCGAAGTTGCCGGAGTCGTTGACCGGCACGCCGTTGATGATCATGCCCATCTGGTCGGCGCCGAAGCCGCGGACCGTCAGGCCGCCGCCGAACAGGCCGGTGGCGTCGTAGTTGAAGGTGTTCACGCCCGGCAGCAGGGCCAGGGCCTGGAACGGGTTGCCCGACGCGCGGTCCTTGTCGATGGCTTCACGGGTGACCGTGCTGCGCGACTTGGCGCCGTCCTCGTTCAGCATCTGGCCAGCGCCCAGCTTGCCGCCGCTGCCCACGATCGTGATCGTGCCCAGACGGACCTTGTCTTCCTTGGCGCGCGGCGCGCCGTCATCGGCGGACGTGTCCGCGTCCTTCTTGGCTTCCTGAGCCATGGCCGGCATGACGGCCACGAGGGCGGCGGCAGCGGCCAAGGCCGTCTTGCTGAAACCCAACCACTTCTTCTGATTCATTCCTGCGCTCCTGTGCGACGAGACCTAACTGAACAAAACCGTGACCACGCGACGCGCTGGGGAAGGCTTCCCGCCCTTCCGTCGGCAGATGTCTCGCGCAACCGTTTTCGCTCGCCGAAGCCACTGCTTCTCGGAGTCCGCAAACGTTTTACGACGATTTTTCCGGCCCAGGAAGATCTCCCGGCCGTGACCTGCTCGAACCAGCCCGCCTGTTCGGGGAGCCGTTCGAACGCGGCTCCTCCTTCATCTCAAGCAAAAAGCCTACCAGTCGAGACAGCCCCCAGCAATGCGGCGAAATCCGCCATCCGGGGGGCATTCCGCGTGGGCGGGCCCTGTTGCTGGGCAGATTCCGGAGCTCCCGGATCCGCCCTTTTCGATGCACGGAGCGCAGTCTCTTTGCGGGATGTTGTGGGTTTGTGACAAGGAATGACAGGGGCGAAGGCACTCCCGGCGGTGTTCCTTCACAACCACGCAACGGGCGGAAGGCGCCCGAAATCGGGGCCCGAACGGGCCATTGCCGCACCAAAACGGCTCAGGGTTTACACGGGGGTCGGGCGCGCCCGGTCGAGTCCGCCACGTTGCGCGGAATCGACAGATTTCAGGCGGTTTCGTTCAAATTACGAACGTTTTACGCGGCCCTTCCTGATTGATCGCGTTGATCGCGGACGCGCTCACGAGGCTCCCCGCGGGCAGCATCCCGAGGTCCCCGGATGGGCCGATCAGCTCGAATCGCCACGCCGCGTCCGCCTTTCGCGCATCGCGTTGCCAGACCGCGAAAACACGCGCCGGCGCGCCTTCTCGAGCGACCAACCGCAAGCGGCCATCGGGCAGCCGTTCCAGCATCACGGGGCCGCAGGCCGGCGCGCTGAGCCAGGGGGTTTCCGGTGGGAGCGCGGCTTCGACGTAAGCGCCGGCTCGCAAGGCAACCGCGATGCCTCGTCGGTTCTTGAGCAGCGCCACCATGCTGAAGTGCAGGTGCCCGCCGGTCGCTGGCGCGCTGCGCATGATCTCGACCTGCGCCGGGATCTCGTCGAGCGGCCAGCCGTCGGCCTCGGTGCCGGCGCGGCTCGTGAACAGGCCCGGCCAGATCGGCCGTCCCAGCGGATTGACGCCCTGCCAGGCGCGCAGCAGGGGCTCGAAGGCCTGCGGCTTCTGCGCGCGCGGCCAATAGAGCTGCGGGGCGAGGTAATCCATCCAGCCCATCGCCATCCAATGCTCGACATGCGCGTAGAGCTTGTCGTACTGCGAGAACCCGGTGATGCCCGCCGGTCGCAGGTCCGGCCGCGGCAGGCCGAAGGGGCTGATGCCGACGCGCGCGGTCGGCCGCAGCTCGCGGACGAGTTCATACATCCGGCGGACGAGCTGATCGACGTTGTCCCGCCGCCAGTCCGCGCGCGACAGCGAACCGCCGCCTCGCACGTAACGCAGCCAGCTCGGATCATCGGGGAAGTCGATGTCCTGCTTGGCCACGTCCTGCACGGGGTAGGGATAGAAGTAGTCGTCGATGTGCAGCCCGTCGACCTCGTAGCGCGTGAGCAGGTCGCGGCACACGGCCAGCGTGTGCTCGGCGGCGCCGGTCTCACCCGGATCGATCCAGAGCTGATCCCCGTACTTCCTCACCCATTCCGGCCGGGTGCGGCTCAGGTGCGTCGCCGACGCGACCGACTTCGCGCCGCTCTGCTTGGCCCGGTAGGGATTGAGCCAGGCGTGCAACTCGATGCCGCGCGCATGGGCCTGCTCGATCCACACCGCGAGCGGGTCATAACCCGGCCCCTGGCCTTGCACGCCGGACAGGTACTCGCTCCAGGGCTCCAGCTCGGAGCGGTACAGCGCATCGGCGCTGGTGCGCACCTGCAGCACGATGGCGTTCAGGCGCAGCGCGCGGGCGTTGTCCAGGATCGCGTGGATCTCGGCGATCTGCGCCGCGTCGCTGAGACCGCGCCGGCTCGGCCAATCAATGTTGGCGACCGTGGCGACCCAGGCGGCGCGGAACTCGCGCGGCACCGGTGGCGGCGTGAGACCGTCAGGTCCGCCGCTGCCCGCGGGCGCTTCAGGCAGCGCCTGCGGCCGCCCCGTCGAGCATCCCGGCAGCGCCGCGGTCAAGGGACCCAGCACCGGAGCGGCCAGGGCCGCGGTCATCCACTGTCGTCGTCGCATCGAAGGCTCACCCGGCGGCGCCGCGCGGCGGCCCGCTCACACTTTCACGATCCAGCCGCGCCGCCACATCGCCCACGCGATGCCGTAGAACACCGCGACGAAACCGGCGGCGAACAGCAGCGACGCGAAGCGGGGATCCACCGGCAGCGCGCGCAGCGGCGCGACGAGCCAGGCCTTGAGCGAGACGCCCTCGGCCACCTGGATCAGACCGAGCAGCCGAGCCACCAGGCCCGACAGCGCGAAGAGGAACAGCGCGTTCATGCCGAACACGACCAGCGGTTGGAAGCGCCGCGCCATCGCAGCGCGCATCCGCGGGAGGGGAGCGGCATCGAGCAGCCAGTAGAACACGCCGAACACCAGGCACCCCCAGCCCGTCGTGAGGAAAACGAAGGCCGGGGTCCACAGATTCTTGTTGATGGGCAGCGTCCACGCATCCAGCACCTGCGCGGCCCACAACGCGATCAGACCCGCGACCATGAACCACATCGCCTTTTCCGCCGGATCGCGCCCGCGCAAGGCCAGCCATCGTCCCGCCAGCAGCCCGGCGATCTGGCTGGCCACCGCGGGCAGCGTGCTCAGCAGGCCCTCGGGGTCCCAGGTCTTGCTCTTGGCCCACAGGTGGCCGGACAGCAGCGCGCGATCCAGCCAGGCGCCGACGTCCTCGCCGGGGGCCAGCGAGCCGCGATGCCACACGCCCTGCGCGTCGGGCACGGCCACCAGCGTCTGCACCAGGCCGTAACCCGCGAGCAGCGCGACGAACCACGCCAGCTGCGCCCGCCAGCCACACCACAGCGCGATCGGCGCGGCCAGGAGGGTGATCAGTCCCAGGCGCTGCAGCACGCCGGGGAGCCGCACGGTGTCGAAGTGGAAGAACGGGAAGAGATTGAGCAGCACGCCGATCAGGATGATCGTGGCGCCGCGCCGCCAGGTGTGGCGCAGCAGCGCGAGCCGGTCGGTCTGCCCCTCGGGGCTCTGGCCGCGGCGCGCCAGGCTGAAGCTCATCGAGATCCCGCTGATGAACACGAAGAACGGGAAGATCCAGTCGGTGAAGGTCCAGCCGTGCCACGCGGCGTGTTCGAGCGGCCCATACAGCGCGGACCAGTCGCCCGGGTTGTTGACCAGCAGCATCGAGGCGATCGCGAAGCCGCGGAACGCATCGAGCGACAACAGGCGATCCGCGCCGGGGCGCGAGGTGCTCATGCGTCGGTCTCCTTGCGGCCGAAGCCCTCGGGGACGCGGATCAGCGCGGTCATCGCCAGCGAGGGGATCGTCGCGATCAGCACCCAGCCGAAGAAGTGCAGGTAGCCGAGCTGGTCCTGCAGCCACCCGCTCCACATGCCGGGGATCATCATGCCCAGCGCCATGAAGCCGGTGCACATCGCGTAATGCGCGGTCTTGTGAGGGCCGTCGGCCACCAGGACCATGTACATCAGGTAGGCAGTGAAGCCCAGGCCGTAGCCGAACTGCTCGACGGCGAGCGCGGCGCTGATCACGGCGAGGCTGCCCGGATGCGACCACGCCATCGCGAGGAACACCACGTTGGGCACGTGCATCGCCAGCACCAGCGGCCACAGCGCGCGCCGCAGTCCGACGCGCGAGATGATCCAGCCGCCGAGCAGCCCGCCCAGCGTCAGCGCGACCAGGCCGATGGTGCCGTAGGCCAGGCCGACTTCCTGGTTGCTCAGCGCCAGGCCGCCCTGGTCGACGCCGTCCAGCAGGAAGGGCGTGGCGAGCTTCAGCAGCTGGGCCTCGGGGAAGCGGTACAGCAGCAGGAAGCCCAGCGTCGCGACGATGCCCGGCTTGCGGAAGAAGGCGATGAAGATCGCCAGGAAAGCGGACCCGCCGCGCTGATCGGGGGATGCCGCGCGGTCGATCGCCGGTCGCGGCAGTCGCCACAGGTGATAAGCGGCCAGCAGCAGGAAGCTCCCCGCCAGCACCGCCATCACGCCCTGCCAGGCGAGCGTCCAGTCGCCGCCGCGGTCGTGCAGCTCACCGGCCAGCCAGACCAGCCCGCCCTGGCCGCCGATGTTGGCCACGCGGTAGAAGGTCGAGCGCACGCCGACGAAGGCGGCCTGTTCATGCTGCTCGAGCGCGAGGAGATAGAAGCCGTCCGCGGCGATGTCATGCGAGGCGGAGGCGAACGCCATCAGCCAGAACACGGCCAGCGACAGCTGGAACGCCCGCTCCATCGGCAGCGTGAGCGCGACCATCGCGAGCGCCGCGCCGACGACGAACTGCAGCGCCACGATCCACAGCCGCTTCGTGCCGACCATCTCGATGAGCGGGGCCCACAGCGGCTTGATCACCCAGGGCAGATAGAGCCAGCTGGTGTAGAGCGCGATGTCGGTGTTCGAGATCCCCAGGTTCTTGTACATGATGACCGACAGCGTCATCACGACGACGTAGGGCATGCCTTGCGCGAAATACAGCGAGGGGACCCAGGCCCAGGGGCCGCGCGCGCCGGCGGCGCGGGAGGAGACGGAAGAGGACATGGCGCGCAGTGTCGTTGGAAACGCCGGACCGGGCGTCGGTGCAAACGTCGATGCGCGGTCCGATCGTCAGTCCGCGGCGAGCGCGCGCCGCACGTCGCCGTCGTGACGCGCGAGCAGCGCCTGCGCGGCCTCGGCCGACAGGCCGCGGCGCAACATCACGGTGGCCGTCTTGACGTGGAAACCGCAGCGGTCCAGCGCCTCGCGCGCAGTGGCGTCGTCGACCTCGGCCGCCTGCATCGTCAATGCCACGGCGCGCCGCACGAGCTTGGCGTTGGTCGCCTTCATGTCGACCATCAGGTTGCCGTAGACCTTGTGCAGCTTGACCATCAGCGCGCTGGAGAAGCTGTTCAGCGCGATCTTCTGCGCGGTGCCGGCCTTGAGCCGCGTGCTGCCGGAGATCACCTCGGCGCCGGTGTCCAGCAGGATGGGATGGTCGCTGGCGGCGAGCACCGCCGCGCCCGGGTTGTTGGCCAGCGCGATCGTCAGGCAACCCGCCGCGCGCGCGGCCGCCAGCGCGCCCAGCACGTAAGGCGTGTGGCCCGACGCGGCAATGCCGATCACCACGTCGGCGGCGGTGGGCGACAGCGCCTCGATGTCGCGACGGCCTTGCGGCTCGTCGTCCTCGGCGCCCTCGACGGCCACGAACATCGCGCCCTCGCCACCGGCCAGCACGGCCACCGCGCGCTCGCGCGGCCACGAGAAGGTCGGCACCAGTTCGACGCTGTCCAGCACGCCGAGCCGGCCGGAGGTGCCGGCACCGGCATAGAGCAGGCGCCCGCCCGAGGCGATGCGCGGCAGCGCGGCGTCGACCGCCGACGCGAGCGTCGGCGCGGCCGCGCGGGCCGCCGCCACCGCACGGAGCTGGTCGTCGATGAGCACCTCCATCAGCCGGGCGCTGTCATACAGGTCCAGGTCTTGATGCTCGGTGCTGGGGGTTTCGGTGTTCAGGGGCGGGGACATGACTCGATCGCGGCTGGATCACGGCGAGAGGAGGCCCGCCAGGAGCGGCCTACTCTAGTGGGAGCCGCCCCCCGCTGCCAATGAATCGCCGCGTCGGCGCCATAACCCTCGGTAATCAGAAAGACCCTCGGGCGGGCGCTCCGGCGCCTCAGCGCAAGCGGGCCTCGGCCTCCAGGACCGCGCCGATCACCTCGGCCAGCGCCACCGGCGTCGGGCCGGCGTCCAGTTCGACCAGCACCATGTAGCCGCGATCCCGGCCCTGCGCGGTGAAGGCCTGCAGCAGCGCGATCTGGTCGCTGTGCGCCATCGTGCCGTCCGGCGCCCAGTACTCCATCGCCACGAGGCAGCCGTCGGACGGCGTGCCGGGGTAGTAGCGGCTGCCGGCGTAGTAGCGCGGGTCGATGGTGCTGCCGTGCATCAGCATCTCGTCGCGCCCGGCGCGGCCGGCCAGCCAGGCTTCCTGCAGCGGCGCGAAGTCGCGCCAGGATGCCGGCAGCAGCGCGCGGTAGCGATCCAGCGTCCACACCGGCTCGTTCGCGCCGGCGGCGCGCTGCTCGTACTCGGCGACGCTCGCCTCGCCGGGGACCTTGGTGTGCAGGTAGGGCGTCGGGCCGATCCAGATGTTGGAGGCCGCGCGGCCCACGCCCTGGATCGTGAACAGGCCCTGCGGCGTGTTGCCCAGCGTGATCGTGCCGGGCAGCCCGCTGCTGGACAGCGCCAGCTGGCCGATGTTGAACAGGCCGCCGTCGGCGCGGCGGACGAATCGGCCGTCGGCTTGTCGCACCAGGGCCAGACCCATCTGCTGCCGGCCCGGGCGCTGGAAGCTGAAGACGACCGGGAAACCCGGCCGCACGCCGAGCAGGTCGGCCAGCGGCGGCCGCGTCGGGGAGGCGCCGCCTTGCGCCGTCGTCACGGCCAGCGCGAGCGCCTGCAGCCGGGGTTCGTCC
This sequence comes from Roseateles sp., assembly GCA_039594005.1. GTDB lineage: Bacteria > Pseudomonadota > Gammaproteobacteria > Burkholderiales > Burkholderiaceae_C > Roseateles. The sequence goes on along the minus strand of JBCNOF010000015.1, from coordinate 171,667 downwards.
CGGTCACGTTGCGCGAGCTGGGCCTGGATCAGCGCGAGGTCCGCCGGCTGACGCGTCTGCATCAGCGTGTAGGCGGCGATCGCGAACTCGCGCGGCGCGTTCAGCGTGGGCAGCAGCGGCCGCAGCAGCGGCGCGGCGTCGACGGCGTAGAGCGTGTACGCGGCGGTCAGCAGCGGGCGCTGGATGTCGGCGGGCTGACGATCCAGCCCGGGCAGCGCGGCCAGCAGGGCGGGACGGGCGATGTCGATCTCGGTCCGGTAGTGCGCGACCAGCCGCAGCGCCTGGGCCAGCTCGCGCAGCGCCGCGGCGTCCTGGGGCGCGGCCAGCGCCTGCGTTGTCGCGGCCCGGATGCGGAGCCGGTCGGTCACCAGCCGATCCTGCGCGGCGGCGGCGCTGCCCACCGTCGACTGGAATTGCGCCGGGCGCAAGGCCTGCAGCGCAGCGGGGCTGAAAGGATTGCCGGTGGGCGCTGGCGGTGCCGACGCGGGTCTGGGCAACTGCGCGCAGGCCGCGAGCAGCAGCGGCGCGGCCATCGCGGTGACCCTGGCCCAACGGGGCCAGGGCTTGCCCGGACCGCCGGCGTGGCGGGAGCGGGCGGTCGGGACCGGCGGAACGTGCAAGGTCGGCGTCTGCATGGCGGCGGATTCTAGGGAACGCCGTTTGCCGACGGATCCGTCCGATGAAATCAGGGGCGGGTGCAAAGATGATGTCGATCAGGGAGTGGCGGCGGCGGTTGGCGATGGCGATGACCTTGGCGACGGCGGTGCTGGCGGCGTTGATCGCGGCCTCGCCCGAGGAGGCCGCCGCGCAGGTCGCCGCGTTGCCGGCGCAGAACCCGGCGATGGCGGCGGCCGCTGCGGCCCGGACCGGAGCGGACTGCGCGGCGATCGCCGACAACGAGGCCCGGCTGGGCTGTTACGACCGCCTCAACGGCCGCGTGCCGGATGCGGCGCCACCGTCCGCGGCGGCGCAGGTGCGCCTGCAGCCGGTGCCCGCGGCCTTGCCGGTGGCCGCCGCGGCGAGCGCTCCGCGCGTGGACGATCCCTGCTCGCGATTGCCGGAGGCCGCCGGCAGCGCGCGCAACTACCTGGGATCGACGCTGTCGGAGCGCTGGGAGCTGTCCTGCCGCGACCAGATGCCGCGCTTCCTGCCGCGCCCCTACCGACCGGTCTACCTGCTGCCGGTGTCGTGGACCTCGCGCTCCAATGGCCGGCCGGGGCCGTCGTCGGAGAGTCCGGACAACGGTGTGGTCCAGGCGCTGGACCTGGACAAGAACGAGGCCAAGTTCCAGATCAGCCTGAAGTCCAAGATCTGGTCGCTCGACGACCACGGCTCGCTGTCGGTGTGGGGCGCGTACACGCAGAGCTCGCGCTGGCAGGTCTACAACGGACGCGAGTCGAGGCCCTTCCGCGAGACGAACTACGAGCCCGAGCTGATCCTGACCCACGGGACCGACGTGGCGCTGCCCTTCGGATGGAAGGCCAGCATGCTGGGTCTGTCGTTGAATCACCAGTCCAACGGGCGGGCGGAGCCGCTGTCGCGCAGCTGGAACCGGGTGATCGGCGAGCTTAGCCTGGAGCGCGGCGAGACCACCGTGAGCCTGCGGCCCTGGTGGCGCATCCTCAACACGGGCAGCGACGACAACCCGCGCATTTCCGATTACGTCGGGCGCGGCGAGCTGCTCGTCACGCAGAAGCTGGGGCGCCATGTGCTGGCGGTGACGGCGCGGCACAGCCTGCGCTTCGGCGACCGCTCGCGGGGTTCGGCGCAGCTGGAATGGGCCTTCCCGATCGGGGGCGGCCTGCACGGCTATCTGCAACTGTTCAGCGGGTATGGGGAAAGCCTCATCGACTACAACTTCCGCGAGTCGCGCGTGGGGCTGGGGGTCTCGGTCATCGAGTGGCGCTGAGGGCCACCGGGAACGGCTCGGGACCGCGCGGGGCTTCCGGGGACGGCCCCGGGCGCGCACGCGGACTTCCTTCACGGGTTCGACGAGATCCCCCCTCGCGGGGCGGCGTTTCGATGAATATGGCGCACCTCGCCCGGGGCGCCCCCATCGTCAGCGGGGGCCGGCTCGCATAGGCTGCGCGCATGTCCGCTTTCATCGACACCTGCGTCATCTGGGTGGTGGGATACCGCCTGGACGGGCTCGACCGCCAATGGGTCCGGGCGCTGCCGCCGTCGGCGGAGGCGCCCGTGCGCGCGCTGCTGCTGGAGGAGCTCGACGAGCTCTACGGCGCGCGCGCCGAACTGGTGTCGCTGCGCCAGGCCGCCGAGTCCGAGCGCGGCGCCTTGCTCGCGGGCGGTCTGCCGATGTGCCCGGTGGACGTGCCGCCGAAGGGCGAGCCGGGCTGATCCTCGCCGCGGTGGCGGCAAAACGACAACGCCGGGCGGCATCGCGATCGCCGCGGAGTTTCATCGCGGTTACGGCCCCCGAGGGCGCGAGCGTCACGAGAGAATCCGGCGCTTCCCCGCGGTGCGCCGCGGCGCCCGCATTCCTCCGCCGCCGCTCATGTCGTCCGCACCGTCCGCCTTGCCTGCCCCCCGCCTGTTCTCGCTGGCCTGGCCGCTGTTCCTCGAGCTCTGCCTGGGCATCGCGATCGGCGTGATCGGGACGATGCTGGCGGCGCGGATCTCGGATCCGGCCGGCGCGGCGTTCGCGCTGGCCAATCAGATCGCGGCCACGCTGTTCATCCTGTTCCGCATCATCGGTGCCGGCATCAGCGTGGTGATCACGCAGGCGCTGGGCGGCGGCCGACGCGCCGTGGCGGACGCGACGGCGCGCGCCGCGCTGGGCGCAAGCACCTGGCTGGGCGGCGTGACGGCGCTGATGGCGCTGGTGTTCGCGGGTCCGTTGCTGCGCCTGATGAATGCGCCAGCGGAGGTCTTGCCGCTGTCCTTGCCCTTCCTGATGGCGCTGGCGCCCGCGATGATGATCGACGCCTGGAATGCGTCGATGGCCAGCGTGATGCGCGCGCATCTGCGCAGCCGCGACACGCTGATGGTGCTGGTGGCGATGCAGGTGGCGCAGCTGCTGCTGGCGATCTGGCTGATGCCGCTGCTGGGCCTGCCGGGATTCGCGCTGGCGCTGGCGGTGAGCCGCGCGTTCGGGCTCGGGCTGCATGTGTGGTTGTGGCGCGAGCGGCTGGGGCTGCGCCCGAAGGCCTCGGACTGGTGGCGGCTGCCCAGGGCCGAGCTGGCCGCGGTGCTGCACATCGGGCTGCCGGGCGCGGCGGAGAACATCGCCTATCGGCTGGCCTACATGGTGAGCATCGCGGTGGCGGGGCACCTGGGGGCGTCGGCCCTGGCGGCGCACAGCTACACGTCGCAGCTGATGTATTTCGTGCTGCTGCCGGGGCTGGCGACAGGCTTCGCGGCGGAGATCGTCGTGGGCCATCTGATCGGCGCGGGCCAGCTGCATCAGGCGCACCGGCTGGTGCGACGCGCCCTGGCGCGCGGGCTGGCGATCAGCGTGGTGGTGGCGGGCGCGGCGGCGGCGGCGTCGCCGTGGCTGCTGCGGATGTTCACGCACGACGAGGCGATCCTGGCGAGCGCCGTGGTGCTGATGTGGATCACGGTGGTGCTGGAGCCGGGGCGGACCTTCAACCTGGTGGTGATCAACGCACTGCGCGCGGCGGGGGACGCGAAGTACCCGGTGATGGTGGGTGCGGGCTCGATGCTGGTGGTGCTGGCCGGCGGGAGCTGGCTGCTGGGCGAGGTGTGCGGCCTGGGGCTGGTGGGCTTGTGGATCGCCTACGCCGCCGACGAGTGGATCCGCGGTCTGTTGATGTGGCGCCGCTGGGCCCGCCTGGGCTGGGTGCCGCAGGCGAGGGCGGTGCATCGGAAGTTGAGACTTGCTGCCGCGGGGCAGTGATGGGGCAGTGAAAAAGAAGTCCCCCACTTGAGATCCCGCGCTTTCGCCGGGCACAGAGGTGGGGGAACTGTTGGTGGCGAGCATGGCGAGGCTTTCGGACTTTGGGATCGCACAAATCAATAGAGCTGGTGCGCATGCTTGTCGAAGAAATTGACACTCCCCAACAGCCGCTCGCGAGCCCTCCGAAAAAGCTCAATCGCCATCGCCACTTGCCGTGTTGGCCCAGGCCTTGCTGCGTGTTCGTGAGCGGCGTGCGAAGCACACGCCGCCAGCTCGCAGGGGGGTGACCACCCGCGCGCGAACGCGGCCGCCGTGCCACGTCGTCGCGCGCGGCAAGGGGATCGCCATGTCCGTGCTTGCCTCGTTCGTCCTGGCCGCCGCCGCGGCTTCGCCCACCCCCGCCGCCAAGCCGCCTTGCGCGCCGGCACGCCCGTCGCTGCTGCGCGCCGAGCTCGCTCCCGCGCAAGGCCTGGAGCGCTACACCGACCTCAGCCCCGCCGTGCGCGACGCGCTGGCCCGGCGCATCGCCCAACTGCGCGTCGACGACCTCGTGATGCTCAGCCGCAGCGGCGTGCGCGGCCAGTTCCGCTACGACGACGAGATCCGCCATGCGCTCGTCGGCGGCCAACTCTGCGACCGGCTCGATCTCTCGGCGTGGAAACCCACCGAGGAGGCGAGCGCGCTCGTGTTCTGCGAGGGCGACACCTGCGTGGCGATGACCGTCGAGGGCCGCATGCTCGCGCGGCTGATCCGCCGCAAGCCCGATGCCTTCGACGCGCTCGCGCAGGCGCTGCGCGTGCGACCCGGCGGACCGCAGGCCGAGCTCGAGCTCCCGCCGCCCGCCGCCGGCACCGCCAATGGCTGGGCCCGGCAACGCCTCATCGTGCAGGCGCGCGCCGGGCTCGACGACAAGGAGCTCGCGAAGATCCTCGCGCCGCATGGCGGCAAGGGCCGCCGCATCGGCCGCTCGCAGCTCAGCATCGTGGAGCTGCCGCCCAATGCGTCGGAGACCGCCATCGCGATGCTGCTCGCGCGCCACCCGCAGCTGAAGTCGGCGGAGCTCGACATGCGCATCGCGCCCGCCATGACGCCCAACGATCCCTACATGGGCAGCGAATGGCACCTCACCCGCATCAACGCGCCGCAGGCCTGGGACACGGCGCAAGGCGCCGGGATCAAGATCGCGATCCTCGATACCGGCATCGACGCCACCCACCCCGACCTGGCGGGACGCGTCATCGCCGGCTGGAATTTCTATGACGGCAATGCCGACACGAGCGACGTCCACGGCCATGGCACCGCGGTGGCGGGGGCGGCCGCCGCGGCGATGAACAACAACGTCGGCGTCGCGTCGGTGGCCGGACAGGCCCAGCTGATGCCGGTGCGCATCGCCGATCCCAACGCCTACGCCTACTGGAGCACCGTCGCGCAGGGCCTGACCTGGGCCGCCGATCAAGGCGCGCGCGTGGCCAACATCAGCTACGGCGGCGTGGCCGGCAGCTCCGCGGTGCAAAGCGCCGCGGACTACATGCGCAGCAAGGGCGGGCTGGTCGTCGTCTCCGCCGGCAACAACGGCATCGACGAGGGCATCACCCCGACCGCCAGCATGATTCCCGTGTCCGCCACCGACGAGACCGACAACCGCACCAGCTGGTCCAGCTACGGCAGCTTCGTCGCGGTGGCCGCGCCCGGTCAGAACATCTGGACCACGCAGCGCGGCGGCAGCTACGGCGCGTGGTGGGGCACCTCGCTCGCAAGCCCCGTCGTCGCCGGCACCGTCGCGCTGCTGATGTCGGCGCGGCCCACGCTCAGCAACACGACGATCCAGAACGCGCTGTTCAGCACGGCGGTCGACCTGGGCGCCGCCGGGCGCGATCCGTATTACGGCTGGGGCCGCATCAACGCCGCGGCCGCCGTCCAGTCCCTGCTCGCCGCGCCAGCGCCCGACACCCAATCCCCCAGCGTCTCGGTCAGCGCCCCGTTGGCCGGCGCGCTGGTCAGCGGCCTGGTGGCGATCGACGTCGGCGCCAGCGACAACCAGGGTGTGGCGCGCGTGGACCTGCGCGTGAACGGCACCGTCGTCGCCTCCGACACCTCCGCGCCCTACGGCTTCAGCTGGGACTCGACCCGCGTGGCCAACGGCCCGGTGACGATCTCGGCCACGGCGGTCGACGCGGCCGGCAATGTCGGGAGCAGCACCACGCTGACGCTGTCGGTGGCCAACGCGGTGGTCGCTGACACGCAGCCGCCCGTGGTCGCGATCTCGAAGCCGGCGGACAACGCCCGTCTGACAGGCAACACGGTCACGATCTCCACCACGGCGAGCGACAACGCCGGCGCGGCCGGCATCCGGCAGACGCTCTACATCGACGGCGCCCAGGTCGCCACCGCCACCGGCGCGAGCCTGAACTACACGTGGAACTTCAAGAAGGCGTCCGACGGCGCCCACACCTTCCAGGTCGTCGCGCGCGACGCGGCGGGGAATACCTCGGTGGCCACGACCAGCGTGACGAAGTGACCGGATGCGGCGGGCGGCCCAGGCCGCCCGTCGCCGTTCCTCCCTCATGCACAACGAGAAAAGCCCGCCGAAGCGGGCTTCCTGGGGCAGTGCGCCTCAACGCGCGGGGCGCGTGAAGCGCGACAGCACGCGGCGCGACAGGCCCGCGGCGAGCGAGGCGATCGCGATCAGCGCAAGCGCGTCGGGCTCCGGCACGTTGCCGCCGCCCGAGCCGCTGCCCCCGCCGCCACCGCCGCAGCCGGCCGTGTTCTCGATGCAGCCCGCGAACTCGTAGGACCGGCCGCCGACGCCGACACTCTGGAACTTGCCCGCGTAGGGGCTGGTGAACGTGATGCCCGAGGTCATGAAGTTGTTGCCGGCACCCGTGGTCAAGGTCAGGGTGAAGTTCTCCACTTCGTTCTCGAGCAGGCCGTCATTGGAGCCGCCCTGGCAGTTGCTGCCGCCCCAGACGCACAGGTCGATGTTCTGGAAGCTCGGGAAGTTGGTGTCGATGGATGCGCCCCATCCCGAGTTCACGCTGGTGCTGGCACCGGTGAGCGTCGGCGTCACGGCCGTGATGCCGAAAGCCGTCAACCGGTTCTGTCCGGGTCCGAACGACGTGTTCGTCAGGACCATCGCGAAGGTGGCGCTCGTGGCGCTCCAGGAACTCAAGGTGAATTTCACCTTCACGTTCAAGGTCGCCCCGTCCTGCACCGTGCTGAACAGGAGTGTTTCCGAGTCGTTGAGCGCGTCGAAGGTCACGGCGGCACCGTGCGCCTGACCGCCGATCACCATCACCGCGATCGCGGCGGCCCAACGGAGTTTGGTTGGCTTCATGACCGTTCCCCTTTCCGGGTGCGATGCACGTGGCTGCTTGTTCATCCCTGTGTGCGCTACCACGCATAAGCCGGGCCAGCCTCGCCAACCGCTTGAATTGCCTACGAATTCTGGACAAGACGATAAAACTGATCGTCAATCTGTAAAAAACGTCGACACCCGCAGGGGACGGATCGGGCCCCTATGATCCCGCCCGCGATGAACTACCTGCTCAAGCGGCTGGCCGTGCTGGCCCTGACGCTGCTGGCGGCCTCGGCGCTGATCTTCGGCGCGCTGGAATGGCTGCCCGGCAACGCCGCCCAACTGATCATGGGCCCCGAGGCGCCGCCCGAGGCCGTCGCGGCGCTGGCCCGTCAGCTCGGCCTGGACCAGCCGGCCTGGCAACGCTACGTCGACTGGCTGGCCGGACTGGTCCGCGGCGATCTCGGCCTGTCCTACGCCTATGGCGCGCCGGTGGCGGACCTGATCGTGGAGCGGCTGGCCGTGACCGTGCCGCTGGCGCTGCTGGCGATGGCGCTCACCGTCGTGCTGGCGCTCGCCGCGGGCTGGTGGGCCGCGAGCCAGCAGGGCCGCGCGGGCGACCATCTGGTCATGGGCCTCACGCAGCTGGGCCTGGCGGTGCCGAGCTTCTGGCTGGGCATGCTGCTGGTGCTGCTCTTCGCGGTGAAGCTGCAGTGGGTCGACGCGGGCGGATTCCCCGGCTGGCGCGAGGACCTCGGCGGCGGCGCCTGGCCCGGACTGCGCGCGCTGCTGTTGCCGGCGGCGGCGCTGGCGCTGGTGCAGGCGGCCATCCTGGCGCGCATCGCGCGCTCGGCGCTGCTGGACATCGCCCGGGAAGACTTCATGCGCAGCGCCCGCGCCAAGGGGCTGTCCCGCCGCGCCGCGCTGTGGCGCCACGGGCTGCGCCACGCGGCCATCCCGCTGCTGACGCTGGGCGGCCTGCAATTCGCCAACCTGCTGGCCGGCACCATCGTCATCGAGAACGTGTTCACGCTGCCCGGCCTGGGCCGGCTGATGGCGCAGGCGATCGCCAACCGCGACCTGATCGTCGTGCGCAACGGCGTGATGGGACTCGCGGCGCTGGTGCTGGTGCTGAATTTCGCGATCGACCTGCTGCATGGCTGGATCGATCCGCGGCTGCGCACGCGGGCGGACGCGGACATGGATTCAGAGGCGGCGCTCCCATGAGACGCGCCGGATTCCTCGCGGGGGCGATCCTGACCGCGTTGATGCTGCTGGCGGCGCTGGTGTCGCTGATCTGGACGCCCTGGCCGCCGGACCAGATCGACATGGCGCGCCGTCTGGCCGCGCCCGGCGCCGCGCACTGGCTGGGCTGCGACCAGCTGGGGCGGGACGTCCTCAGCCGCCTGATGGCCGGCGCGCGCAGCGCCTGGCTGGTGGGCGTGGTGGCCGTGGGCATCGGCCTGGTCGTCGGCACGGCGCTGGGGCTGATCGCCGCGGCGCGACGGGGCTGGGTCGAGGCTTTGATCCTGCGCGCGTCCGACCTCGGCTACGCCTTCCCCGCGCTGCTCCTGGCGATCCTGCTGGCGGCCGCGCTCGGACCCGGGATGACGGTGGCGATGGCGGCCATCGGGCTGCACGCGGTGCCGTCCTTCGCGCGGCTGGTCAACGGCAGCGCCAAGAGCTGGTGGGCGCGCGACTTCGTGCTGGCCGCGCGGGTCGCGGGGCAGGGGCCGGTGTCGATCACGCTGCGCCATGTGCTGCCGCAACTGATGCCGCTGCTGATCGTGCAGGGCACGACCAGCTTCGCGCTGGCCATCTTGGCCGAGGCCGGCCTGTCCTACCTGGGACTGGGGACCCAGCCGCCGCAGGCCAGCTGGGGTCGGCTGCTGGCCGAGGCGCAGACGCTGATGTTCGACGCGCCCCAACTGGCCGTCGCGCCCGGCGTGGCGATCACGCTGGCGGTGCTGGGCCTGAATCTGCTGGGCGACGGGCTGCGCGATCGTCTCGATCCGAAGGAGCAGCCGAGATGAGCGCGCCGTTGCTGGAAGTCCGAGACCTGCATGTGCGCCTGGCCGGTGCGGGCGGCGCGAGGCTGCACGCGCTGCGCGGCATCGACCTGAGCGTGGCGCGGGGCGAGCGCCTGGCCTTGATCGGCGAGTCGGGCAGCGGCAAGACGCTGACCGCGCTGGCGATCATGGGGCTGCTGCCGGACGGCGCCATGACCAGCGGTCATGTGGCGCTCGAGGGGCGCGATCTGCTCGCACTGGACGAGGACGCCTGGTGCGGTCTGCGCGGTCGGCGGGTGGCGATGGTCTTCCAGGAGCCGCTGACGGCGCTCAACCCGTTGCAGCGCGTGCTGGCGCAGGTGATGGAGCCGACCCTGCTGCATCGGCTGGCGGCCGATCGGTCGCAGGCCCGCGAGCGCGCGATGGCGCTGCTGGCGCGCGTGGGCCTGGACGAGCGCCAGGCCCGCGCGTATCCGCATCAGCTGTCCGGCGGTCAGCGCCAGCGGGCCTTGATCGCGATGGCGCTGGCCGGCGAGCCCGACCTGCTGATCGCCGACGAACCCACCACGGCGCTCGATGCGCGGCTGCGCGTGCAGGTGCTGGATCTGCTCGGCGAGCTGGTGGCCGAACGCGGCATGGGGCTGCTGCTGATCTCGCACGACCTCGCGCTGACGGCGCGTCGCGTGGATCGGCTGCAGATCCTGTACGGCGGCCGCGTGATGGAGCAGGGCGATGCCCAGACGCTGCTCGCTCAACCGCGTCATCCGTACACGCAGGCGCTGTGGGCGGCGCGTCCACGCCTGGGCGCGGGCCGCGATCAGCCCCTTCATCCGCTCAAGGGCAATGTGCCGGCGCTGGCGCAGCTCGGAGCAGGCTGCCCGTTCGCGCCGCGCTGCCCGTTGGCCACGTCACGCTGCGTCGATCAGCCGCCGCGATTCGACGGCCGGATCGCCTGCTGGGAGGTGTCCACATGAAGGACGCGACGAGCGACGTGTCGAGGCACGCGACCGACACGCCGCCGCTGCTCGAGGTCAGCGGGCTGGGGCAACGCTACGGCGGCCGCACCGTGCTGCGCGACGTCCACTTCCGTCTGCCGGCGGGGCGCTCGCTGGGCGTCATCGGCGAGTCGGGCGCGGGCAAGAGCACGCTGGCGCGGCTGGTGATGGCGCTGGAGCGCCCCAGTCACGGCCAGGTGCGATGGTCGGGCCGGGACGTGAACGCGATGCCCGCGCGCGACCGCCGCGCGCTGCGTCCGCACGTGCAGATGGTCTTCCAGGACCCGTATGGATCGCTGGATCCGCGCTGGCGCGTCGGGCGCAGCATCGTGGAGCCGCTGTCGGCGTTGCCGATGACCGAGCCGCAACGGCTGGCGCGCCTGGCCGAGGTGCTCGAGGCGGTGGGCCTGGAGGCCGATGCCGCGCTGCGTTTCCCGCACCAGTTCTCGGGCGGGCAGCGCCAGCGCCTGGCGATCGCGCGGGCGCTGTCGACGCGCCCCCGGCTGATCGTCGCGGATGAGCCGCTGTCCGCGCTGGACGTGTCGGTGCAGGCGCAGATCCTGGCGCTGCTGCGCGAGCTGCAAGGTCGCGAGGGCATCAGCCTCGTGATCGTCAGCCACGACCTGGCGGCGGTGGAGGTCCTGTGCGATCAGGCACTGGTGCTGCGCGGCGGCGAGGTGGTGGAGCAGGGCGTGGTCGAACGCGTGCTGGGCGAACCTCGGCATCCCTACACGCGGGACCTGCTGGCCGCTTTGGCATGATCCGCGGCCATGGACACCTCCCTGGACCGCCGCCGTTTCCACCTGCTCTCACTGGGCGCCGCGGGCGCGACCCTCGGGGCCACGCTGCCCGCGTGGGCACAGGGCAACGCCTCGCGCCCGCTGGTGCTGGGCATGACGCTCGAGCCGCCGGGCCTGGACCCGACCGCCGGCGCGGCCGCTGCGATCGGCGAGATCGTGCTCTACAACGTGCTGGAGCCGCTGACCAAGGTCGCCCAGGACGGCTCGGCCACGCCGCTGCTGGCGCTGCGCTGGAGCGTGTCCGCTGACCAGAAGACCTGGACCTTCACGCTGCGTCCCGACGTGCGTTTCCACAACGGCGAACCCTTCGACGCGAAGGCCGTGAAGTTCAGCTTCGAGCGCGCCGGCGCGGCCGGCAGCCTGAACAAGGACCGGCGCGTCTTCGAGAACATCGACGCCATCGCCACGCCCGATCCGCTGACGGCCGTGCTCACGCTCAAGCACCCCGAGCCGGACCTGCCCGCCATCCTGGCCCAGTCCACCGCGGTGATCGTCGAGCCCAAGAGCGCCGCGACGAACGCGCAGACCCCGGTGGGCACCGGGCCCTACCGCGTCGCGCAATGGCAGCGCGGCGCCAGCCTGAGCGTCGTCGCCTGGCCCGGATTCCGCGACGCGGCTTCGATCCGCATCCCTCGCGTCCAGTTCCGCTTCATCGGTGAACCCGCCGCGCAGGTCGCCGCGCTGCTGGCCGGCGACGTCGACCTGTTCCCCCGCGTGGCGGCCGCCCGGGCCATGTCCCAGTTCAAGGCGCAATCCAAGCGCTTCCAGGTGATCTCGGCCTCCTCGCGCGCCAAGACCATCCTCGCCATCAACCATCAGCGCGCCCCGCTGGGCGACGTCCGCGTGCGCCGCGCGATCGCCATGGCGATCGACCGCAAGGCCCTCATCCAGGCCAGCGCCGACGGCTACGGCGTACCCATCGGCAGCTTCGTCACCCCCGACACCCCCGGCTACGTCGACTGCACCGCGATCAACGCCTACAACCCGGCCGCCGCCAAGACCCTCCTCGCCGAAGCCAAGGCCACCGGGCTGTCCCTGTCGCTCAAGCTCCCGCCCGTGCCCTACGCCCGGCAAGGCGGCGAACTCATCGCCGCCCAACTCGCCGCCATCGGCATCAACGCCCGCATCGAACAGATCGAATGGGCCCAATGGCTCTCCAGCGTCTACGGATCCAAGGCCTACGACCTCACCGTCATCTCCCACGTCGAACCCCACGACTTCGGCAACTTCGCCCGCGCCGACTACTACTGGGGCTATCGCAACCCCACCTTCAACGCGCTCTACGAACGCATGCAGAACGCGGCCGACCCGGCGCAGCGCCTCAAGCTCTTCGGGGAAGCCCAGCAACTCGTCGCCAACGACGCCGTCGCCGCCTTCCTCTATCAGCCCCAATGGATCACCGTCGCCCGCGCCGGGCTCCAAGGGCTTTGGTCCCGCACCCCTCTCTTCGCGAACGATCTGTCCGCCCTGCGCTGGAACTGAACCCCCCACGACCGAGCGCCCGAGTCCCGGAGCGGGTGCCCCCCTCCGCGCCCGATGCCCGCAGGTCGCTCCAGGGGGCACCCGCTCCGGGACTCTCCCGTCACACCCTCTCCCGCTTGCGGGAGAGGGCAGGGGTGAGGGCCAAGGGACGTCGCATGCGGCGGTCCAGAGGGGCGCAGCGCAGTCGCCGCCATGACCCTCTTTACAGGGACGACCGCACGGCCCGTCGGCCCGCCGTGACCGGCCATCCAGCCGTCACGGACCAAGAGGGCTTTTCCTCTACAGTCACCCGCCCGGCCGGTGTACCGTGAACGGTTTGGGGAGGAGTCGGAGAGCCGCATGCCGTTTGATTTGCCAGAAACCCTGCAGCCATTCCTGCTGCCATTGCTGATCGTCGTCCCGCTCGCGATCCTCATCATCATCATCACCGTGCGCCGCGGCGACTACCGCGACGTCGGCGCCCCCCCGCCCTCGCCACGCCCCCTCCCGCCCGGCCCGACGCCTCGCCACACCACCCCGGTCACCCCGCCCGCCGCCGGCCCGGCCACCCCGGCCGAACGCCTGCCGCTGCTGGTCGTGGACGACTCCGCCGTGGTGCGCGCCAAGCTGCTCAAACTCTTCAGCGAAGCCGGCCATGAGGTCGTCGCCGCCCGCGACGGCGTCGAAGCCCTGGAGCTCCTCGGCCAGACCCGCTTCGGCGTCCTGGTCACCGACCTCGAGATGCCCAACATGGACGGCTTCGAGCTGATCCGCGCCGTGCAAGGCGCCCTGGCCACCGAGGATCTGCCCATCATCGCCATCAGCGGCCACGAGGAACTCCACGCCCGGCTGCATCAGATCCAAGGCCTCTACGGCATGTTCCACAAGCCGTGGAACGACCGCGAGCTGCTCAAGCGCGTCGAGGCGCTGTCCCACCTGCGCCAGCAACCTGTCCGCCCATGAGCGCCGGTCGTTGGCTCAAGCGCGGCGCCCTCACGGTCGCCGTGCTGGCGGTGCTGGGCGGCGCCGCCGCGGCCTGGCACCTCCACCAGAAACTCCCGCAGCGCGACGGCGAGCTCCGCCTGTCCGGCCTCGCCGCCCCCGTGACGGTGCGCTACGACGAATGGGGCGTGCCCCACATCGACGCGCAGAACCAGGACGACCTCTACCGCGCCCTCGGCTACGTGCACGCCCAGGACCGCCTGTTCCAGATGGAAATGCTGCGGCGCCTGGCGCGCGGCGAGCTGGCCGAAGTGCTCGGACCCAAGCTGGTGGATACCGACCGTCTGTTCCGCACCCTGCGCATCCGCGACCACGCCGCCGAATACAGCGCCCGCCAGGACAAGCAGTCGCAGCCCTGGAAAGTGCTGGAGGCCTACCTGGACGGGGTCAACCAGTTCCAGGAAAACAACCCGGCGCCGCTCGAATTCGATCTGCTGGGCATACCCAGGCGTCCCTTCACCCCCGAAGATACCCTGAGCATCGCCGGCTACATGGCCTACAGCTTCGCTGCCGCCTTCCGCACCGAGCCGGTGCTGACCTACATCCGCGACGAACTGGGCAGCGACTACCTGCGCATCTTCGATCTCGACTGGCATCCGCAGGGCGCGCTGTCCATGCAGGCGATGAACGCGTCGTCAGACCCGTCGTCGGCCCGGGTGCCTGGTCGATCGCCAGGCGCGAACCGCTTCGCCGACGTGGCGCCCGTGCTGGCCCGCGTGGCCGCGCTCAGCGACCGGGCCGCGGCGGTGGCGGGCCTGCCGCAGTTCGAGGGCAGCAACGCCTGGGTCGTCGCCGGCAGCCGCACCGCCAGCGGCAAGCCCCTGCTGGCCGGCGACCCGCATATCCGCTTCGCCGCGCCGGCGGTATGGTACGAGGCCCAGCTGAGCGCGCCCGGCTTCGAACTCTATGGCCACCACCAGGCGCTCAACCCCTTCGCCTCGCTGGGCCACAACCGTGCGTTCGGCTGGAGCCTGACGATGTTCCAGAACGACGACCTCGACCTGGTCGCCGAGAAGGTCAACCCGGACAACCCCAACCAGGTCTGGTACCAGGGCGAATGGGTCGACCTGCAGAGCGAGGAGCAGGAAATCGCGGTCAAGGGCGCTGCGCCGGTGAAGCTCACCCTGCGCCGCTCGCCCCACGGTCCGATCGTCAACGACGCGCTCGGCGCCAGCTCCGGCAAGACCCCGATCGCCATGTGGTGGGCTTTCCTCGAGACCGAGAACCCGGTGCTCGACGCCTTCTACCAGCTGAATCGCGCCGATACCCTGGCCAAGGCCCGCGCGGCGGCCTCGAAGATCCATTCGCCGGGACTCAACCTGGTCTGGGCCAATGCCGCCGGCGATATCGGCTGGTGGGCCTCGGCGGCCCTGCCGAAGCGGCCGGAGGGGGTGAACCCGAGCTTCATCCTCGACGGCAGCAAGGGCGAGGCGGACAAGTCCGGCTTCTATCCGTTCGCCGACAACCCACAGGAGGAAAACCCGGCGCGCGGCTATATCGTCTCCGCCAACTTCCAGCCGGTCCCGGCCAATGGTCGGCCGGTGCCCGGCTACTACAACCTCGCCGAGCGTGGTCGGCGCCTGGACGGCCTGCTCAACCAGGGCAAGCGCTGGGACCTGCAGAACAGCCAGGCGCTGCAGCTGGACGTGCAGACGGACTACGGCCCGCGCGTGCTGCAGCCCATCATCCCGCTGCTGCGAGGCGCGGCCTCGGCCGAGGAACAGCCGCTGGTGGAGGCGCTGGTGCGCTGGAACGGCGCGTACAAGGCGGACGCGGTGGCGCCGGTGCTGTTCCAGCAGTTCGTCGCGGAACTGCTGCGCGCGACGATGAAGGACGAGCTCGGTGAGGCGCAGTTCGAGAACCTGCGTCGCACGCGGGCACTCGACCATGCGCTGCCGCGCCTGACCGCGGACAGCGAGTCGCCGTGGTGGGACGACCGCAGCACGCCGCAGCGCGAGACGCAGGCGGACATGGTGCGCCGCGCCTGGAAGGCGACGCTCGCGCACCTGCAGGCGACGTTGGGCGCGGACAGCGCGAAGTGGCGCTGGGACGCGGTGCACACGCTGACGCACGAGCATCCGCTGGGCAAGCAGAAGCCGCTGGACAAGCTGTTCAACGTCGGCCCGTTCCCGGTGCCGGGTGGACATGAGGTGCCCAACAACTTCGCGCAGCGCAACGGCAGCGGGCCCTGGTCGGTGGTCTACGGGCCGTCGACGCGGCGGCTGATCGATTTCGCCAAGCCGCAGGAAGCGCTGGGCGTGAATCCGGTCGGCCAGAGCGGCGTGTGGCCCGACGCGCATTACGGCGATCAGGCCCCGCTGCTGGCCAAGGGCCAGTACCGGCGCGAGTGGCTCAACGAGTCCGACGTGCAGGCGCATTCGCGCGGGCTGCTCGTGCTCAAGCCGTGAAGCCGGTCGTGCGTCCGCCACGGTGAATCGCGGCGCCTGGGCCGCTCGGCCCGGGAGCGCGGCGCGGCCCGCCGGTCAATACCAGGGCTGAGGCAGCTTTTCCGTCTCGATGGCGCGCAGCAGCGCGGGGCGCTGCGCCATGCGCTCGAGGAAGGCGGCCAGCGCCGGGCGGCTGCGGGCCGGGTCGCTGAAATTGCGGGTCCAGCGGCACAGCATGAAGACGAAGGGATCGAGCGCGGAGAACGCCTCGCCCAGCAGGAAGGGACCGCCGTGGCGCTCGAACTCGGCGGCGAGCAGGTCCAGCTGCGCCGCGGCGCGGACCTGCGCCTGGGCCTTGACCTCCGCGCTGCCGGCGGTGTTGCCGGGCGCGACGAAACGGTCGGGGTAGTAGTAGGTGATGACGGTGGGCTGCAGCGTGTTGGTCAGCCACATGAGCCACTTGTAGGCCTGGGCGCGCTCGGGCGTGCCCAGCGGCGGGAGCAGCCTGGCATCGGGGTGCGTATCGGCGAGGTGCAGCAGGATCGCGGCGGTCTCGAACATGACGAGTTCCCCGTGGCGCGTGTCGCGCAGCGCGGGCAGCAGGCCGTTGGGATTGATGCGGAGGAACTCGGGCGACTTGTGCTCGTCCTTGTCGCGGTCCACGAGTCGTAGCTGGAACGGAACGCCCAGTTCATGCAGGAGCACGTGGGGGGCGAAGCTGGCGTTGCTGGGGTAGTAGTAGAGCTCGATCATGGCGGGGGAGGGAGAAGCAAAGGAACTTTACCCCGGCGAAACGCCCCTCCGTAGACGGGGTCGCGGGAGGCGGCGTTGAATAGGTCCATCTGGACTTCCTGGGCGCCGCGTCCGCGGCGCGAGCCGATCATGAGCAAGCTTCGTTGGTTGATTCCCGTCGCGCTGGCCCTGACCGCGGGGCTGGCGTCCGCGCAGCACCACGGCAACACGCGGGTCGACATCGGCCTGCGTTTCGACAGCCGGTATCACCATGACCATTACTACCCGGCGCCGGGGTATGTCTCGCGCGGCCTGCCGGGTGGGGCGGTGTTCGTGGGCAACCGGTACTGGTATCACGGCGGGGTCTGGTACCAGCCGTGGGGGCCGAGCTTCCGGGTGATCGCGCCGCCGATCGGCTTCGTGGTGCCTATCCTGCCAAGCGCGTACGTGACGCTGCGCATCGGCGGTCTGCCGTACTACTACGCCAATGGCGCGTATTACACGGTGGCCGCGCCGGGGCCGGGTTACGTGGTGGTGGCGCCGCCGCCGGGCGCCGATGCCGCGACACCGGCACCGGTGGCGCCGCCTCGGCCCGATCCGATCATCTATCCGCGCAACGGCCAGTCGGCGTCGCAGACGGAAGCGGACCGTCAGGACTGCAACCGCTGGGCGACGACGCAACCGTCCGCGATGAACGACGCCGGCGTCTTCAACCGCGCGGTGGAAGCCTGCATGGACGGGCGGGGGTACAGCATGCGGTGAGCATGCTTGCCATAGATCCGACGGTGTGAATCCGAGATCAGGCGATGGCGGGCATGAAAGCCACGCTCCGCGCGAGCGACGCCGTCGATTCCTGACGCAGGACAAGCTGGATCCGGATTCGGTGGTGAGGGACGGGTGACAGGGAGGGGCGGCGCCTAGACTGGCCCGTCCACCCTTCCAGGTTGAACCCCTCATGAACCCGATGCCCATGCCCGCGCAGCCGGGCTTTCCTTTTCCCGTTTCCTCGTGCCCGCCGCTCGGCGCGCAAAGGCCGCCCGGCGACGACGCACCGCCGCCGAAGCGGCGTGTGCGTTATGGCGTCCTGAAAGGCCACATCCGCGTGGCTGAAGACTTCGATGCGCCGCTGCCTGCCGCAGTGCTTGCAGGATTCGAAGGCACGCAATGATCCTGCTCCTCGACACACACATCTTTCTGTGGGTGGTCGAGGACTCGGATCGTCTGAAGTCATCCACTCGTCAGCTCATCGACAACGCCGATGCCGTCTTTGTCTCAGCGGTATCGATCTGGGAGGTGGCGATCAAGGCGAGCCTTGGACGAATCGATGTCGACCCCGACCGCTTGGTTCAGGCCATCGGGGAATGCGGCTTCGTGGAATTGCCGATCAGCGCTGATCACGCGGCGACCGTGATGGTGCTTGCGCTTCATCACCGGGACCCGTTCGATCGCATGCTGATCGCTCAGGCGATCAGCGAGACCGCGCATCTGGTCACTGCCGACGGCCAGCTTCCACAGTACAGCGAGTTGATCGTGCAGGCTTGATCGCCCGCCGTTCACGGGGTTGCAGATCCCCACCGGCTCCTTTAGGCTATTAACAAATTGCTTAATAGTTTGGCTGAGCCGCATGCAACTGGATCGTGTCTTCGAAGCCTTGGCCTCTGGGCCGCGCCGCCAGATCCTGGCGTATCTGTCCGGTGGCGAGCTCAGCACCTCGGCGCTCGCCGAGCGCTTCAACATGAGCGCGCCCGCCATCTCGCGTCACCTCTCGATCCTGGAGCTCGCCGGACTCGTGACCAGCGAGCGCCAAGGTCAGTTCGTGATGTACCGGCTCAATGGCGATCACCTCGTCAACAGCCTCACCGGCTACGCGTTCGAGGTCTGCCCCACCGGCCGGCCCCTCAAGCGCGAAGCGAGGGCACGCGCGGCCGCCAAGCCCGACGCGCCAGGCGCCGCCAAGAAGGCCTCCTCCGCCGACAAGCCGGCTCGCCCTTCGAACCGCACCCCGAAATCCGCCAAGCGCTGATCCAGGAGATCGCCATGCGTCACAACGCCCACGCCTCCCTCGAAGGCCACCGCGTGCAGGTGGACTCGGCGGGCGATGTGCTGCTCGGTGAGGTCCGCTACTCGCCGGTCAAGTCGCTATGGCTGCTGGCGAACGCCGGCGGCGCGGTGATCGGTGCCTGGTACTTCCTGTCCTGGTCCGCCGTGCTGGTCTTCGTCGTGGCCACCGTGACCGTGCTGCTGCTGGGGCACTCGCTGGGCAGTCACCGCAAGCTGATCCACAACAGCTACGACACGCCCCGCTGGCTGGAACGCCTCCTGATCTGGTTCGGCGTTCAGGTCGGCCTCGCGGGGCCGCTCGGCCTGCTGCGCCAGCACGAGTTGCGTGACTTCGCGCAGCGCCTGCCGGACTGCCATCCCTACCTGCGCCATGGCGCCTCCTTCTGGCGCGACGGCTGGTGGCAGCTGCACTGCGAGCTGCGCCTGACGCGCGAGCCCCGCATCACGCTGGAATCCCGCATCGCCGACGATCGATTCCTCCGCCTGCTGGAGCGGACGTGGATGCTGCAGCAGTTGCCGCCCGCGCTGCTGCTGTACGTCGCCGGCGGTTGGGCCTTCGTGTGCTGGGGCGTCTGCGCGCGGATCTGCGCCGGAGTGGTCGGACATTGGCTGATCGGCCATTTCGCCCACAACGCGGGCGGCATGCACCATGAAGTCGAGGGTGCCGCCGTCCAGGGCCGCAACATCCCGTGGACCTCGCTGCTCACGATGGGCGAGAGCTGGCACAACAACCATCACGCTTTCCCCGGCTCCGCGCGCCTGGGCCTCTATCCCGGAGAACTGGACCCCGGCTGGTGGATGCTGATGCTGTTGCACCGCCTCGGTCTGGCCTGGAATTTCCGGCTGCCAGAAGCGATGCCCGCTCGCGAGGAACTCCGCGCGCTAGGTCCATCGCGCGGCCCGATGGCGTTCAAGTCGTCCTGCACGACCGGTCGCTAGACCACGCAACCCGCCTCGCCCCCATCCCCCGGCGCTGCGCTGCTGGTGAGCTGCACGCCGTAACGCTCCGCGGTCATGTGCGCGAGGATGGCCAGCGCGATCTCCGGCGGCGTGCGCGCGCCGATGTGCAGCCCGACCGGTCCATGCAGGCGGTCCAGTTGCGCATCCGTCAGGTCGAAGTGCTCCTTCAGCCGCGCCCGCCGCTTGGCCTGGTTCACGCGCGAGCCGATCGCGCCGACGTAGAACGCCGGGCTTCGCAACGCCTCCATCAGCGCCAGATCGTCCAGTTTCGGGTCGTGCGTCAGCGCCACGATCGCCGTGTGTCCGTCGGGCTTGAGCCGCATCACCACGTCGTCGGGCATCTCCCGCGTCAGCGGCGCGGCGATCAAGGTCCACGGATAGTCGTCCCGCGGATCGCAGACCTGCACCTGGTAATCCAGCGCCAACGCCATCTGCGCCAGGTACTGGCTCATCTGTCCCGCGCCGATGATCAGCAGCCGCCACTGCGGCCCGTGATGCGTCACCAGGCGGTCCTCGCTCAACACCAGCCGATCCGCCCCGTCACGCGAATGCGCCGGCGGCTCCGACAACATCACCTCGCCCGTCGCCAGCTCCAGCGTGCGCAGCACCCGCTCGCCGCGCGAGAGCCGCTCCAGCAAGGGCTCGATCGCCGACCGCGCCCCCAGCGGCTCCAGCATCAGCTCGAGCGTGCCGCCGCACGGCAGTCCGAATTGCTGAGCGGCCTCGGCCCCCACGCCATACCGGATCAGCTCCGGCACACGCAGCGTCAGCGCGCCCTCGCGGATCTTGGCCACAAGGTCGTCCTCGATGCAGCCGCCCGACACCGACCCGGCGATCAGTCCGTCCGATCGCACCGCGACGATGGACCCGACCGGCCGCGGCGCCGAGCCCCACGTCCGCGTGATCGTGCCCAGCACGGCGCGCTGATCCGCCGCCATCCATTGCTGCACCTGACGCAGCACCTGCAGGTCCATGTTGTCCATGCGCGCACCATAGCGAAATTCGACCGAACGCGCCGGGCCCCACAATCCCGCCCATGCCCACGCTCGCCCTCAACGACGACCTCGTACTGCCCGTGCCGCAATCGCTGGCCTGGCAGACGCTGCACGATCTGGCCCTGCTCGCCGACAGCCTTCCCCCCGACGCGCGCCTGCAGGCCGGCGCCGCGCCGCGCTCCTACGCGCTGGCCATGGTGGGCTTCGAGGGTCAGTTGCTGCAGCTCGACCTCGAGGCCCCCAGCCGCCTGCGCCTGAGCTTCGAGGGCCGAGGACCCCGCACCGGCGCCGTCAGCGGTCAGGCGCAACTCCGCCTGGAGACGCTGGGCGACGACCGCGCGCTGCTGCACGTCGCGCTGGTCATCCAGGCCGAGGGCGTGACGCCGTCCAAGGTCGCCGGCCTGATGCAGCTGCGCGAGCGCCTCGCCGCCTTCGCCGCGGCGGTCGAGCGCCGACACCCGTCCACGCGCCCGCTGCCGATCAAGCCGCCGCCCAAACCCTGGTTCCAACGGCTCGTGGACTGGTACCTCGGTTGGTTCGCCGCGATCTTCAACGGCACGCTGTTTCCGCCGCCAAAACCGCGTGAGCGCGGGCCCCGCTCGCGGCGCTGAACGGCGCCGGGCGGCATGTCCCGGCGCGTGAGGGGCGCGTAAAGAATCGGTGACGCGGGCGTCAGGCGTTCATCGATCGACATGTACGGCGATGTAACTTGTTGATTTACTTATAGAATCGGCGCATTCAACGGCCACCTCGCGGTGGCCGCTTCGTTTTTCGCCGAACGTGGACTTTCTTTCGACTGCGTCCGGCGACCGCTGCTCTTCGCGGATCTCCGCCGATTTCCGATGGCTTCTCGCCTCTTCCCGCTGGACGCGCTGCGCGCCGCCGCCGCGCAACTGATCGTGCTGCATCACCTGTCGGTCTACGGACCGATCGCCGAGGCGATGCATGCGTTGTTCCCGCTGCTCACCGGTTGGCTGTACGACTACGGCCGCATGGCCGTGCAGGTGTTCCTCGTGCTGGGCGGCTACCTCAGCGCGCGGGCGCTGTCGGCGCAGGAGAGCCAGTTGCACCGATCCGCGCCGGCGCTGCTCGCGCAGCGCTACTGGCGTCTGGTGCCGCCGTTCATGGCCGCTGTCGGCCTGACGCTGGCCGCGTCGTGGCTGGTGGCGCCGCTGCTGCCGGAACTCGTGCCCCAGCAGGTCCACCTGACGCAGGTCCTGGCGCACGCGCTGCTGCTTCACGACCTGATGGCCGTCGAGTCGCTGACCGTCGGCGCCTGGTACGTGGCGATCGACTTCCAGCTCTTCGCGCTGCTGCTGCTCGTGATGTGGGGTCTGCGCTGCCTGCCGGTGCGCCGCGCCGCGCGCCAGTGGCTCGCGCCGGCGGTGGTGGGCGCGCTCTGCGCGGCCTCGCTGCTCAAGTTCAACCGCATGGCCGACCTGGACGCCTACGCGATCTACTTCTTCGGTGCCTACGGTCTGGGCGTGCTCCTGTGCTGGTGCCAGGGCTGGGCCCCGGCCGCGCGTCGCGCCGGCCTGCTGGCGCTGGGTGCGCTGATGCTGGCAGCACTCGCGCTGCAGTTCCGCGAGCGCCTCGTCGTCGCCGCGCTGACCGCCGTCGTCATCGTGCTGTGGCGGCGCGGTGCGCTGCCCACCTGGTTCGAACGTCACGGGGAGGCCCCGGTGCAGACGCTGGCTCGTCACGCCTACGCGTTGTTCCTCGTCCACTTCCCGGTGTGCCTGCTGGTCAACGCGATCTACGAGCACCGCGCCGAGAGCCCCGCGCCGATGCTGGACGCGCTGGCACCGCTGGCGCTGGTCGCAGCCTGGCTGCTGAGCAACGCGGCGGCCGTGCCCTTCCATCGCTGGATCGAGGCCCCGCTGCTGCGCTGGCGCCCGCGCGCCACGGCGCTGCCGCAAGGCGTCGCGGTGCGCTGAGGCGCGGCCCGAACCGCGACGGCCCCGGGCCGGTTCTCAGGCCCAGTTCTCGCGCGCGTTCTCGCGTCGCTGCAGGTCCGCCAGCGTCTTGCCGGGCTCGTCGCGGAAGCGCTCCTCGAGCACCTCCAGTTGCTGCATGCGGTCCACGCGGAAGCTGCGGAAATCGCCACGCAGCTCGCACCAGGCCGAGAAGGTCCACACCGGACCCCAGAAGAAACACGCCAGCGGGCGCACCACCCGGGAGGTGGTCTGATCGCTCAGGTCGAGGTAATGCAGCCGCAGCTTCGTTCTCGATTCGGTGGCCTGGCGCAGCTGCGAGAGCCGCTCGCGCGTGGCGTCGTCCAGACCGCGTTGCGGGGCGTAGACGGTGAGGCTCTCCGCGGCGGCGCGCGCCGTGCCGGGCAGCACCGCGAAGATCTTGCCGAGCGCCTCCTCGGCGCGCTGGCCGAGCACCGCGTCGAGTTGCGGCTGCGCGAGCCGCACCGCGGCCACCAGCGACTGCGCCTCCTCCGCGCTGAACATCAGCGGCGGCAACTCGAAACCCACCCGCATGCGGTATCCGACACCGGCCTCGCCGTCGATGGGCACGCCCTGCTGCTGCAGCGCCGCGACATCGCGATAGACGGTGCGGATCGAGACCTCCAGCCGCTGGGACAGGAACTCGGCGGTCGTGAGACGACGTCCCCGGATGAGTTGGACGATCTGGAACAGGCGGTCGGCGCGGCGCATCGGGCGATTGTCAGCCAAGCGGGCGCCCTATCCAGGTCGTCATCCCCGCTACGATGTCCCGCATGGATGACCCTCATGCGCTTCCCCATGTCGTGATCGTCGGATGCGGATTCGGTGGCCTGGAAGCCACCAAGGTCCTCGACGGTGCCCCGGTCCGCGTCACGCTGATCGACCGCAGCAACCACCACCTGTTCCAGCCGCTGCTGTATCAGGTCGCCACGGCGGGACTCTCCGCGCCGTCGATCGCTTCGCCGATCCGCCACATGCGGCGTCACCAGCGCAATCTCACCGTGCTGATGGCCGATGTCGCCACCATCGACAAGACCGCCCGCGAGGTCGTCCTCGCCGACGGCCAGCACCTGCGCTACGACCACCTGATCGTGGCCGCCGGCGCCACGCACAGCTACTTCGGCAACGGCCAGTGGCAGGCGCACGCGCCCGGCCTCAAGACGCTGGCCGACGCCTTCCAGCTGCGCGCCCGGCTGCTGAGCGCCTTCGAGCGCGCCGAGACCCTCCCCGACGACGCGAGCCGCGCGCCGTGGCTGAACTTCGTCGTGATCGGCGGCGGGCCGACCGGCGTGGAGATGGCCGGCACGCTCGCGGAGATCGCGCGCCACACGCTGCGCGACGAGTTCCGCCGCATCGATCCCAGCCGGGCCCAGGTGCTGCTGGTGGAGGGCTCGGACCGGGTGCTCGCGGCGTTCAAGCCCGAGCAGTCGGCCCAGGCCAAGGCGCAGTTGGAGCGCATCGGCGTGCAGGTGCGCACCGGCTGCCGCGTCGTGGGCATCGACGAATCGGGCGTGGACGTGCTGACCGCCGACGGTCGCACCGAGCGTCTGGCCTCGCGCACGAAAGTCTGGGCGGCGGGCGTGGCGGCCTCGCCGCTCGCGCGCACGCTGGACGTTCCGCTGGACCGCGCCGGACGCGTGATCGTCGACGAGCACATGAACATTCCCGGCCATCCCGAGGTCTACGTCGTCGGCGACATGGCCGCCGCGACCAGCCTCGAGAAGGACGGCACGCGCAAGCCGGTGCCCGGCGTGAGCCCCGGCGCCAAGCAGGCAGGCCGACACGCGGCGCGACAGATCCTGGCGCGGCTGCAGGGGCGCTCGGTGCCGCCCTTCCGCTATCGCGACTACGGCAACCTCGCCACGATCGGCCGCAAGGCGGCGGTCGCGGACCTGGGCACGATCCAGTTCAGCGGTTTCGCCGCCTGGCTGTTCTGGCTGTTCGTCCACGTTTACTTCCTCATCGGGTTCCGCAACCGGGTGCGCGTCTTCGCGGACTGGGCCTGGGCCTACTTCACCTTCCAGCGCCACGCGCGCATCGTGGTGGAGCCGCAGGTTGGCGAGCGCGACGAGGCCTGATCGAGGCCCGATCAAGGCTTGATCGAGGTGTGATCGAGGTGTGATCGCCGCGCGGTCAGATCGGCGTGCACAGCTCCACCAGCGCGCCGTCCGGGCAACGGACATAGGCCACGACCTGGCCCCAGGGCTTGGTGATCGGCGGCGTGAGGCCCTGCGCGCCGGCCGCCAGCGCCCTCGCGTAGGCGGCGGGCACGTCCTGGGTCGACAGCCCGATCTCCATGCCCAGCGGGGCGCCGTCGCCGGCCTTGCGGTAATCCTGGCCCAGGTTGCCGCGGGCGATGTCGTGCCGCGCGAAGGACAGGGTGGTGGCGCCGGTCTCGAGCTCTCCATAAGCGCCGGACTCATGCAGGAATCGCCGCGTGAGGCCGAAGGCGCGCTCGAAGAAGTCCAGTGACGCGGCGACATCCTCGACGTAGAGGATCGTGTAGGCGAAGTGCAGGGCGCTCATGACATTCCTTCCGGTGGGTGATGAAGAGGGACAGCCGAAGAGGGGACAGCCCGCCCCCTGAATGGGCGGAATGGCGCGTCGGCCTGTAGGACGATGTCGCGCCGATGATGCGGACCCGCTGCTGACAGCGGATTGGCAGCTAGGATGCCGGCCATGAGCGCGTCCACGCCCGCCCCGACCCTTGAGCCACAGCGACTGCCCAACGGCCTGCTGTGGCTGGCCCGGCCCGTGCCGGGCACGCAGGCCGCGGTGCAGATCGTCTATCGCTGCGGCGGCCGCGACGATCCGACAGGCCTGAGCGGCTTGTCCCACCTGACGCTGCGCACGCTCGCCGCGGCCAGCCGCAACCTCGAGCCCGGACAGTTCCAGCGCCTCATCGCGAGTGCCGGCGGCCGCAGCCGAGTCGAGATCGACGAGGACTTCGCCGCGCTGCAGACGGTGGTGCCGGCGCACCAGCTCGAACGCGTGTTGTGGGCCGAGGCCGAGCGCATGAGCAATCCGCGCTTCGAGGCCTCGACGCTGAGCCTCGCGCGCCAGCAGTTGCGCCAGGCGGTCCAGGAGCCGCTGCTGCATCCGTATGCGCGTCTGGACCTCGCGGTGCAGCGCCACGGCTACCTCACGCATCCTTATCAACGCGGCGCGCTGGGCGACCCGGATCAGCTCAAGGACGTGGACATCGACACCGTGCGCGCTTTCCACGCGGCGCGTTTCGGCTGCGACCGCGCGCTGCTCGTGGTGACGGGCGCCTTCGACGAGGGCGCGCTGGCGCGCTGGGTGCTGCACTACTTCGGCTCGATCCGGGCACCGATGCCGGCCACGCTGCCGGCCGCCACCGCGTCGATGAACGATGCGGCGGCGTCCACGTCATCGCCAACGTCATCGGTGCCCGCGTTCGCCTCGGCTGCCGACACCCGCGAGCTGCGCGAGTCGCGCCGCCCGCAGAGCCAGACCTTGAAGCTGTCGCTGGTCCGGGCGCCGCTGCCCGCGGCCGCGCTGGTCTGGCAGGTGCCGCGCGCGGATGACCCGTCCACGCCGACCTGGCTGCTCGCGCATGCGCTGCTGGGACTGGGGCGCTCGGGCCGGCTGATCGATACGCTGGTCGACGAGAAGGCGCTGGCGCATCAGCTCAGCCTGAGCCTGGAACAGCACCGCGATGCCGGTCTGCTGGTGGCGCAGGCGCTGGCCGCGCACGGTCAGACCGCCGCCCCGCTGGCGCAGGCGCTGCTGCAGGAGACGCTGCGGCTGGCCGATGAACCGGTGACGGACGAGGAACTCGACAAGGCCAAGGCGCTGCTGCGGCGCCAGACGCTCGCCGCCGAATGGACGGCTGACCGGCTCGCCGCGTCGCTTGGCACGGCCTGGGCGGTGCGGGGCGACCCGGGCGCCCCGGTCAAGGACATGGCCGCCTGGAGCAAGCTCAGCGGCGCGGAAGTGCAGCAGTTCTGGCGCAAGCAGGTCGTGCAGGCGCCGGTGCTGACCTTGCTGGCGGACATCGGTGCCGCGGCGGGAGTAGCTGCATGAACGCCCGCATGAATGCCCGCTTGAATCGTCTCTTGAAGGGCCACTCGGATGGCCGCGTGAGCGTGGATCACCGACGCCGCGGCCTGATGCTGGGCGCGGCGGTCGCCTCCGGGGCGGCCGCGTGGCCGGCGCTGGCGCAGGATGGTTTCGACCGTCCGCCGGAAGCGCCCCCGGCGCCATCGATCGCGCCGCTGGCCATCGAGCAGGCCAGGCTCTCCAACGGGCTGCGCGTCGTCGTGCTGCCACGCGCCGGCGCGCCGCGCACCGCGATCCGCTTGATCAGCGAAGGCGGATGGCTGCGCGATCCGGCCGGCAAGGAGGGTCTGGCGGAGGTCGCGCTGGCGATGCTCGCGCAAGGCGCCAGACGTGCCGGCGACGAGATGGAATCCGCGGACATCGCCTATGCCGCCGACCTGCTGGGCCTGCCACTGCGGCTTGAGGTCACGGCGACCACGGCCGAGATCGCGTTGGAAGCCCAACCCGATCAATGCGACGACGCGCTCAACCTGATGGCGGATCTCACGCAGCGCCCGGCGCTGGCCTTCGAGGCGCTGGAGCACATCCGCAGCCGGGCGCTGGATGCGCTGGTGCTGCGTCGCGCCGACGCGCTTCAACTGGCGCCGTGGGCGGCGCGCCGGCAGTTCTGGGGTCGCGCCGTGCCGGTGATGACCTCCGGCAGCCTCAAGCGGCTGCGGCGCGAGGATGTCCTGGCGTTCCACCGCCAATACTGGCGGCCGGAGCGCGCGGTGCTGGTGTTCGCCGGCGACCTGACGCTGTCGGCGGCTCGCGCGCTGGCCGAGGAGCTGCTGGGCGACTGGCGGGTGGCCAAGAGTCCCGCGGCCGCGCCGACGCCCGCCCTGACGCTGTCGACCACCGCGCCTGCCGCGGCGGTCGCGCAGATCCTGCCGTTGCCGCAAGGGCAGGGCTGCCGACTGACGTTGCAGACGCCGGTGCCACGCGGCACGCCGCCGGCGGTGCGCGAGCTTGCCCGACTGCTGATGCAGCAGCGGCTGGCCGCGCGATGGCCGTGGATGTGGGACGCCGAACTGGAGTCGCTGGGCGGGGCGTTCAGCTGGCGCCTGGGCACGAGCTTGCCGGTGTCGGCGGTGCCGGAGCTGCTGACCGCGTTGCGCGAGCAGCTCCCGCAGATCGCCGCGGAGGTCGTGACGCCGGAGGACCTCGCGATGGCGCAGGCCTTGGCGGTGGGCGAGGGGATGGCCCAACTGGCCGAGGCGCCGGATGTGGCGGTGGCCCAGGCCGTGTCGCGGGCGGAGCTGGATGATCTGGCCGCATGGCCGCAGCGCGTGCGCGCGGTCAGCGCGCCGGTGCTGCAGTTGCTGATGGCGGCCAGCTGGCGCGACAACCGCACGCATCTGCTGGTGTTGGGCGATGCGGGCCCGGCGGAAACCGCGCAGCGCGCATGGCCGGGAATGGCCGTGGCTACAATGCGCGCTGTCATTGGGGAGTAGCCGCTGCACCCCGCCCGTCGCCTGACGGGCCGATTCAGCAGACCCGCGTCAACAGACTTGAGCTTCGGCTCATGGCGTGCGGTAGCCAGGAACCTGAGGGTTCCCAGCCTGGCGAGACCTTTGACCATGCCCCCGGTGTTGCGGCCGGCGGCGGCATGGTCAATGGTTCGTCTCGGCCGCTGAGTCTTTCATGGAAGCCTTCCTCATCTCCACGGGCCTGGTGGCCCTCGCCGAAATCGGCGACAAGACCCAATTGCTGGCCTTCATCCTGGCGGCGCGTTTTCGCAAGCCGGGCCCCATCGTGCTGGGCATCCTGATCGCGACGCTGGTCAATCACGCTTGCGCGGGCGCGGTGGGCAGCTGGATCACGACGCAGGTGTCGCCGCAGACCTTGCGCTGGGTCCTGGGCGTGGGCTTCATCGCGATGGCGGTGTGGACGCTGATCCCCGACAAGATCGAGGAAGAGGAAACGGGCGGCAAGTTCCGCATGGGCGTGCTGGGCACGACGATCGTGGCGTTCTTCCTGGCCGAGATGGGCGACAAGACCCAGATCGCGACGGTGGCGCTGGCGGCGCGCTTCAACGACCTGTGGCCGGTGGTGGCGGGCACGACCTTCGGGATGATGATCGCCAACGTGCCGGCGGTGCTGGTGGGCGACAAGCTCGCCCACAAGCTTCCGGTACGACTGGTTCACGGCATCGCCGCGGTGATCTTCGCGGTGCTGGGCATCCTGACGCTGATCGGTGCCGGGGAATCCTTCGGGTTCTGAGCACCTGAACTTGAAAGCAGCGTCATGCCCGCGCACGACGCTGCGTCATGATCGAAGGTCATCGTGCAGGTGCATCCCAGCAAGCGATTGGTCTTCTCAATCAGGTAGTCAGCGAAGTCTGCACGTCCGGCCCGAAACCGAGCCATGGCATCGATCACATCGTCCTGACGCTCGAAGATGAAGCCTGCATCGCGAAGCAGCCGGAAGATGCTGCGAGACACCTCGTCTCGCTTGATCTTGTATCGCTTGTGCAAGACCCACACCAGCTCGACGATGGTGGGGATGCTGATGAAGCCGGGGGACTGCTGGCTGAATCCCTCGATCAATGCCCTGGCGGCCTCGAATTCGTGCGGCGTGTCGGGCGAGAAATAACGCGCCAGCACATTGGTGTCGACGCCCGTCACTTCTCGGCCTTCCCTTCTTCCTTCTGCGCCTTGCGGCGCGCCCGTTCCATTGACGAGAACGTGTGGTTCATCTCGTCGATGGTGACGGGGCGCCGCACCCGCTTCGGAAGAATGCCGGCGCCCGGCAACGGGCGCGTGGCCACGTAGAACAGAAACTCGTCGGGCGCGACGTGGAAGAACTCAACCTGATCCCCGGGACCGATGCGAAGCGCTTCCAGGACCTTCTCGGGGATGGTGATCTGACGACCCGCGTCGATGGTGGCGATGGGCCCGACGCTCCGCACGCAATGAGATGCCATGTTTGGCTCCTTGTCGTTTCAACGAAAGAAGTCCGCAACTCTAGGCACACCGATCCCGTCCCGCACTTCCTCAAATCAGTCATCGATGGGGGATGAGTGCCCCCTCCGATGAGGGCCATCGGAAGGGCGAGCTCAACGCGCCGACGCCTGCCTCACCGCGCGTTCCCACTGCGCCATCAGCGCCTCGGCCCGATCGCGCGACATCGTCGGGCGGAACACCCGTTCCGCCTGCCAGTTGCGCCCGATGTCCTCGAGGTTGCCGTACACGCCCGCCGTCAGACCCGCCAGGTACGCCGCGCCCAACGCCGTCGTCTCGATCACCTTCGGCCGCACGACCGGAATGCCCAGCAGGTCCGCCTGGAATTGCATCAGCAGGTCGTTCACGCACGCCCCGCCGTCCACGCGCAGCTCGCTCACCGGCGCGCCGCCGGCGGCCACCGCGTCGCGGCTCATCGCCTGCAGCAGCGCCGCGCTCTGGAACGCGATGCTCTCCAGCGCCGCGCGCGCGATGTGCGCCACCGTCGATCCCCGCGTCAGGCCCACGATCGCGCCGCGCGCCTCGGCGTCCCAGTACGGCGCGCCCAGCCCCGTGAAGGCCGGGACGAACATCACCCCGCCCGCGTCGGGCACGCTCTCCGCCAGGCCCTGCACCTCGCCGCTGGCCTTGATCGCGTTGAGCCCGTCGCGCAGCCACTGCACCACCGCGCCGCCGATGAAGACGCTGCCCTCCAGCGCGTACTGCGGCGTCTCGTCGATCTGCGCCGCGCTCGTCGTGATCAACCCGTTGTCGCTGGTCTGGAAACGCGGCCCGGTGTGCATCAGCATGAAGCAGCCGGTGCCGTAGGTGTTCTTGGCCATGCCCGGCTCGAAGCAGGCCTGGCCGAACAGCGCGCTCTGCTGATCGCCGCCGATGCCGCCGATCGTCAGCGGCGCGCCGAGATGCTCCGGCGCGGAGCGGCCGAACTCGCTCGCGGACGGCTTCACCTCGGGCAGCATCGCCGCCGGGATGCGCAGCAGCGCGAGCAGCTCCTCGTCCCACCGGTTCTCGCGCACGTTGAACAGCATCGTGCGCGACGCGTTGCTCACGTCGGTGACGTGCACCTCGCCATTCGTGAGCTTCCAGATCAGCCAGCTGTCGATCGTGCCGAAGGCGAGCTCGCCGCGCTCGGCCTGCTCGCGCGCGCCGGCGACGTGATCGAGGATCCATTGCAGCTTCGTGCCCGAGAAGTACGCATCGACCACCAGCCCGGTCTTGCTCAGGATGGTGGCGCCATGCCCCTGCTCGCGCAGTTCCGCGCAGCGCGGCTCGGCGCGCCGGTCCTGCCAGACGATCGCGTGATGGATCGGTCGCCCGGTCTTGCGGTTCCACACCAGCGTCGTCTCGCGCTGATTGGTGATGCCCACGGCCTTCACGTCGTCGGCCTTCAGCGCGGCCTTGGCCAGCACCTCGCGTGCCACGGCCAATTGCGTGTCCCAGATCTCGTCGCCGTCATGCTCGACCCAGCCCGGTTGCGGGTAGATCTGGCGGAACTCGCGTTGCGCCATCGCGACGATGCGCCCCTGCGCGTCGAACACGATCGCGCGTGAACTGGAGGTGCCCTGGTCCAGGGCCAGCAGATAGGTCATGGCTTGTCTCGATGGAGTTGTTCTGGAAGGCCGGGCGCTTCGAACGCCTCACCCATGCTACGGCGCGACGACGAGTTCCACGCCCGCGTCGGCCATCAACGCGGGGAAGGGCGCGGGCGGCGCTTCGTCGGTGAACAGCGCGTCGATCTGGGGCAAGCGGGCGACCTCGGCCATCGCAGGCCGGTTGAATTTGGTCGCGTCCGCGGCCACCCACACCTCGCGCGAGTGCTCGACGATGGCCCGCGCCACCATCACCTCGCGGTAATCGAAGTCGCGCAGGCTGCCGTCGGACTCGATGCCCGAGATGCCGATCAACCCGATGTCCACCTTGAACTGGCGGATGAAGTCCACGGCCGCCTCGCCGACGATGCCGCGGTCGCGATGCCGCACCGACCCCCCCACCATCACGAGCTCGCAGTCCGGGTTGTCGCTCAGGATCATCGCGACGTTGAGGTTGTTCGTGATCACGCGCAGGCCCTTGTGGTGCAGCAGCGCGTGGGCGACGGCCTCGGTGGTCGTGCCCAGGTTCAGGATCAGCGAGCAGCCCGCGGGAATGCGCGCGGCGATCGCGCGGGCGATGCGGGCCTTGCCGTCGGCCTGCATCGCCTGGCGCTGGCGGTAGGCGATGTTCTCGGTGGTCGACGAGGGCACGCGCACGCCGCCGTGGAAGCGCTGCACCAGGCCGGCCTCGGCCAGGCGCTGCACGTCCCGGCGCACCGTCTGCAGCGTGACGCCGAACTGCTCGGCCAGCGCCTCGACGCTGACCGATCCACGCGCGCGCACTTCCTGCAGCAGATCGTTCTGGCGGGGATTGGGATTCATGGCGCGCAGGCTAAAGGAACCAAAACGAACATCTGATCGGGTTAACCCTCGGGTGAAACGCGCGTATTCGCGCTAAAAAGAAAAAAGAAGAACAGAATTGCGAACTTCGCGGTCCCGCCGAGGCGGTGCCGCGCCGATTCGCGCCCAAGGAGACTCGACCTTGAATTCCGTCCCGTCCACCCCTCTCTCCGGCGTCAGCGCCGACGCCACCGCCGCCGCGCCCCAGGGTGACTGCGACGTGCTCGTCGTGGGCGGCGGCATCAATGGCGCGGGCATCGCCCGTGACCTGGCCGGCCGGGGCTGGAAGGTCGTGCTGGCGGAAGCCTCGGACTTCGCGGCCCACACGTCCTCGTCCTCGACCAAGCTGATCCACGGCGGGCTGCGCTACCTCGAGTACTACGAGTTCTCGCTCGTGCGCAAGGCGCTGCAGGAACGCGAGGTGCTGCTGCGCAGCGCGCCGCACATCATGTGGCCGCTGCGCTTCGTGATGCCGCACGACGCGGCGATGCGGCCGGCCTGGATGATCCGCATCGGCCTGTTCCTCTACGACCACCTCGCGCGGCGCGAGGTGCTGCCCGGCTCGGAGGGCGTGGACCTGCGCCGCTCGCCCTATGGCGAGCCGCTGAAGTCGGACTACACGCGCGGCTTCGTCTACTCCGACGGCTGGGTCGACGACGCGCGGCTGGTGGTGCTCAACGCGCTGGACGCCCGCGACCGCGGCGCGGTGCTGCACACGCGCACCACGGTCACCGGCGCGCGACGCCACGCCAACCACTGGACCGCCACGCTGCGCTGCGCCGACGGCGAGCGCACCCTGCGCGCGAAGGCCCTGGTCAACGCGGCCGGCCCGTGGGCGGAGGGTTTCCTGCGCGAGGTGGCCTCGCCCGCGCGCGGCGAGGCGCTGGCGACCAAGAGCCTGCGGCTGGTCAAGGGCAGCCACATCATCGTGCGCAAGCGCTTCCAGCACGATCACGCCTACATCTTCCAGAACCCCGACAAGCGGATCATCTTCGCGATCCCCTACGAGGACGACTTCACCCTGATCGGCACGACCGACGTGGAGTTGCCCCAGGAATCGCTGGCCGGTTTCGGCAAGGCGCGCATCGACGAGCGCGAGATCGCCTACCTGTGCGAGCAGGCCAGCCGCTACTTCCGCGAGCCGGTGCGGCCCGAGGACGTGGTGTGGACCTACGCCGGCGTGCGGCCGCTGCTGGACGACGCCTCGGGCGATCCGTCGGCGGTCACGCGCGACTATCTGCTGGAGACCCACGCGACGGACGGCGCGCCGCTGCTCAGCGTGTGGGGCGGCAAGATCACCACCTTCCGCAAGCTGGCGGAGGATGCCGCCGATCTGGTCGGCACGCTGCTGGGCGACCGGCGCCGCGCCTGGACCGAGCATGCGCACCTGCCCGGCGGCGACCTGCGCGACTGGATCGGCGCGCCGCAGCGGCCCGACACCGATTTCCAGCGGCTGCTCGCGGCCATCGGCCAGCGTCACCCCTGGCTGCCGCCGTCGCTGGCGCGCCGGCTGGCGCGGGCCTACGGCGCGCGCATCGGCCGGGTGCTGGGCGGCGCGGAGCGGCTCGAGGACCTTGGCCCGGAGATTGCCCCGGGCCTGCACGCTGCGGAACTCGAGTACCTGGTGCGCGAGGAATGGGCGCGCGCCGCGGACGACGTGCTGTGGCGTCGCTCCAAGCTGGGACTGCATTACACCGAGGTGCAGCGCATGGCGGTGGTCCAGTGGTTCGCCGAGCGCGAGCACCTCTGGGCGCGGCCAGCCACGGCCTGAGCCATCCCCAGAAGAAGAACGACCGAAGTGACCGACAAGAAGGATCGAAGGGCCATGCGAGACATGCGAGACACGCGAAGAGACAAGCGACCGAACCCCGCGAGGGAGCCGATCTCATGGAACTGAGCTTGCGCGGCGTGAGCCACAAGGTCGGCGCGCAACAGCACCTGTATCCGATGGATCTGCGCCTGGCGCCCAACGCGGTCACCGTGCTGCTGGGCGCGACGCAGGCCGGCAAGACCACGCTGATGCGGCTGATGGCGGGCCTGGACCGTCCGAGCGATGGCCAGGTGCTGGTCGACGGCACCGATGTCACCGGCTGGCCGGTGCGCAAGCGCGACGTGGCCATGGTCTATCAGCAGTTCATCAACTACCCGTCGATGACGGTGCGCGACAACATCGCCTCGCCGCTGAAGCTGCGCGGCCGGCTGGACCGCGCCGCGATCCGCGCGCGCGTCGACGAGCTCGCCGCCAAGCTGCACATCGAGATGCACCTGGACAAGCTGCCCGCGCAGCTCTCCGGCGGTCAGCAGCAGCGGGTCGCGCTGGCCCGTGCGCTGGCCAAGCAGGCGCCGCTGATGCTGCTCGACGAGCCGCTGGTGAACCTCGACTACAAGCTGCGCGAGGAGCTGCGCGAGGAACTCGGCGCGCTCTTCGCCGCGGGCGAGTCCACCGTGGTCTACGCGACCACCGAGCCCGCGGAAGCGCTGCAACTGGGCGGCTACACCGCGGTGATGGATGCCGGCGAGCTGCTGCAGTACGGCCCCACCGCCGAGGTCTTCCACCGTCCCGCGTCGCTGCGCGTGGCGCGCGCGTTCAGCGATCCGCCGATGAACCTCGTCATCGCGCAGGGCCTGGGCGACCGGCTGCAGCTGCGTCCGGGTCTGGAGCTCGCGCTGCCGGGGCAGGGCGGCGTCACCGTGGGCGTGCGCGCCAGCGCGCTGCGCGTGTCGGCCCGACCCGGCGACATCGCCATCCGCGGCGAGGTCGAGCTCGCGGAGATCTCCGGCTCCGACACCTTCGTCCACGCGCGCACCGAGATCGGCGAGCTGGTCGCGCAGCTGACCGGCGTGCACGACTTCGAGCTCGGCGCGCCGCTGACGCTTCATCTCAACGCGGCGCATGTGCACGTCTTCGACGCGGCCGGCCTGCTGACGCGCGCGCCCGAGCGCCTGGGAGCCCGCTGATGGCCCGCATCGACCTGGACCTCGCCCACGCCTATCGGCCCGATCCGAAGGAGGACAACGACTACGCGCTGCTGCCGCTGACGATGAGCTTCGAGGACGGCGGCGCGTACGCGCTGCTCGGGCCCTCGGGCTGCGGCAAGACGACGATGCTGAACATCGTGTCGGGGCTGCTCAAGCCCTCGCACGGCACGGTGAAGTTCGACGGCCGCGACGTGACCGCGCTCACGCCGCAGCAGCGCAACATCGCGCAGGTGTTCCAGTTCCCCGTCATCTACGACACGATGACGGTGGCCGAGAACCTCGCATTCCCGCTGCGCAACCGCGGCGTGCCGACCGACCGCATCAAGGCACGCGTGGGCAAGATCGCCGAGATGCTGGAGCTCAACGGCCAGTTGAACCAGCGCGCCTCGGGCCTGTCGGCGGACGCCAAGCAGAAGATCTCTCTGGGCCGCGGCCTGGTGCGCGAGGATGTGTCGGCCGTGCTCTTCGACGAGCCGCTGACCGTCATCGACCCGCATCTGAAATGGCAGCTGCGGCGCAAGCTCAAGCAGATCCACCACGAGCTCAAGCTCACGCTGATCTACGTCACGCACGACCAGGTCGAGGCGCTGACCTTCGCCGACCGCATCGTCGTCATGACGCGCGGCCGCGCGGTGCAGGTCGGCACCGCGGGCGAGCTGTTCGAGCGGCCCAGCCACCGCTTCGTGGGCCACTTCATCGGCTCGCCGGGCATGAACTTCCTGCCCGCGGCGCTGGAGGACGGCGGCGGGCTGAGCGTGGCCGGACAGCCGGTGGCGGGGGCGGTCGATCCGGCGTCGGGTGCGGCGCTGTCGCGCGCGGAGCCCTTCATGCTGGGCATCCGGCCGGAGTACGTCGAGGTGGACGATGTCAGCGACGGCGTGCCGGCGTTGCCCGGCACGGTGACCGGCGTGATCAGCCAGGTGCAGGACATCGGCACCTACTGGCTGCTGACCGCGCGCATCGGGCCGCACACGATCAAGGCGCGGCTCCACGCCAACGCCCGTCCACCGACGACCGGCGCCACCGTGGCGCTGCGCGTGCTGGGCGCCCACACCTGCTTCTATGGCGCCGACGAGCGACTGATCGCCGCCGCCACGCCGACGATGGCCGACGCGGCCGTCGATGCCCCGGAGGGCCTCGCATGAAACCGATCAACCAGAAGGCCTGGTTCCTCGTCCTGCCCGTCTTCATCTGCGTGGCCTTCTCGGCCATCCTGCCGTTGATGACGGTGGTGAACTACTCGGTGCAGGACATCATCTCGCCCGAGCGCCGCGTCTTCGTCGGCGTGGAGTGGTTCGCCGCGGTCATGCGCGACGAGGAGCTGCACGGCGCGCTGCTGCGACAGCTGGGCTTCTCGCTGGCGGTGCTGCTGGTGGAGATTCCGCTGGGCATCTGCCTCGCGCTGTCGATGCCCGCGACCGGGTGGAAGGCGTCGGCGGTGCTGGTCATCGTCGCGCTGTCGCTGCTGATTCCCTGGAACGTCGTCGGCACGATCTGGCAGATCTACGGTCGCGCGGACATCGGGCTGCTGGGCGCCACGCTGCAGGCGCTGGGCGTGGACTACAACTACACCGGCGACGCCACCGATGCGTGGCTCACCGTGCTGGTGATGGATGTGTGGCACTGGACGCCGCTGGTGGCGCTGCTGTGCTTCGCCGGCCTGCGCTCCATTCCCGATGCCTACTACCAGGCCGCGCGCATCGACGGCGCGAGCAAGTTCGCCGTCTTCCGCTACATCCAGCTGCCCAAGATGCGCGGCGTGCTGATGATCGCGGTGCTGCTGCGCTTCATGGACAGCTTCATGATCTACACCGAGCCGTTCGTGCTGACCGGCGGCGGGCCGGGCAACGCGACGACCTTCCTCAGCCAGTACCTGACGCAGAAGGCGGTCGGCCAGTTCGACCTCGGCCCCGCGGCGGCGTTCTCGCTGATCTATTTCCTGATCATCCTGCTGCTGTGCTTCATCCTCTACAACTGGATGCAGGCGCTGGGCACGCAGGACAAGACGGAGCACGCCCATGGATGAACGCCGTTTCCGCAAGCGCACGATCTTCCTGATCGCGTACCTGCTCTTCGCGCTGTTGCCCATCTACTGGATGGTCAACATGAGCTTCAAGACCAACGAGGAGATCCTCTCCAGCTTCAGCCTGTGGCCGAAGCACTTCTCGCTGGCCAGCTACCAGACCATCTTCACCGACCCGTCCTGGTACAGCGGCTACATCAACAGCCTGATCTACGTGGCGATCAACACGGTGATCTCGATCACCGTGGCGCTGCCGGCGGCCTACGCCTTCAGCCGCTACTCGTTCCTGGGCGACAAGCACGTCTTCTTCTGGCTGCTGACCAACCGCATGACGCCGCCGGCGGTGTTCCTGCTGCCGTTCTTCCAGCTCTACACGACGCTGGGCCTGATGGACACGCACATCGCGGTGGCGCTGGCGCACCTGCTGTTCAACGTGCCGCTGGCGGTGTGGATCCTCGAGGGCTTCATGAGCGGCATCCCGCGCGAGATCGACGAGACCGCCTACATCGACGGCTACAGCTTCCCGCGTTTCTTCCTCACGGTGTTCCTGCCGCTGATCAAGGCGGGCGTGGGCGTGGCGGCGTTCTTCTGCTTCATGTTCTCGTGGGTGGAGCTGCTGCTGGCGCGCACGCTGACCAGCGTCAACGCCAAGCCCATCGTCGCGACGATGACGCGCACGGTGAGCGCCTCCGGCATGGACTGGGCGACGCTGGCCGCGGCCGGGACGCTGACCATCGTGCCCGGCGCCATCGTGATCTGGTTCGTCCGGCACTACATCGCGAAGGGTTTCGCGATGGGCCGCGTCTGAGCGTTCAACGGGTTCAAGGAGTCGACGATGTTCGATTGGATGGTGTGGACCACGCCCGTGGCGGTCTTCTTCACCTGCGTGGTGCTGATGCTGATCGGGATGACGGTCTGGGAGATCAAGTCGCCGACGACGCTGCGCAAGGGCTGGCTGCCGATGCGCACCACGCGCGGCGACCGGCTGTTCATCGGCCTCCTGACGGCCGCGTACATCAACCTGGCCTTCGTCGGGCTGGGCGCGAGGATGGCCGAGTGGTTCAAGCTCGAGGCCGAACCCAGCGTGTGGATCAGCTTCGTCGCCTCGATGCTGGTGCTGGGTCTGATCCTGCGCAAGGGATGAGGCGGTCAGGCAGATCGTTCAAGCTTCAAGGAATTCGGCTTCCCGTTCCCCCGGAGCCGCGATTCGTCCTCATGCAGGGGGAGATTCGACAGACACAGGAGACAAGCGTGAACAAGAGCAAGTATTCCGCGCTGGCCGTGGCCGCACTGCTGGCGCTGGGAGCGACCGGCGCCTGGGCCGGCGAGGCCGAAGCCAAGAAGTGGATCGACAGCGAATTCCAGCCCTCGACGCTGTCCAAGGACAAGCAGACGGCGGAGATGAAGTGGTTCATCGAGGCGGCCAAGAAGCTCCAGGCCAAGGGCGTGAAGGAGATCTCGGTGGTGTCGGAGACGATCACGACGCACGAGTACGAGTCCAAGGTGCTGGCCAAGGCCTTCAGCGAGATCACGGGCATCACGGTCAAGCACGACATCATCCAGGAGGGTGACGTCGTGGAGAAGCTGCAGACCTCGATGCAGTCGGGCAAGAGCATCTACGACGGCTGGATCTCCGATTCGGACCTGATCGGCACGCACTTCCGCTACGGCAAGATCATGAACCTCACCGACTACATGGCCGGTGCGGGCAAGGAGTTCACCAATCCCGGGCTGGACCTGAAGGACTTCATCGGCACGAGCTTCACGACGGCGCCGGACGGCAAGCTGTATCAGTTGCCCGACCAGCAGTTCGCCAACCTGTACTGGTTCCGCGCCGACCTCTTCGCGCGCAAGGACCTGCAGGACAAGTTCAAGGCCAAGTACGGCTACGAGCTGGGCGTGCCGCTGAACTGGAGCGCCTACGAGGACATCGCCGAGTTCTTCTCCAACGATGTGAAGACGATCGACGGCAAGCCGATCTACGGTCACATGGACTACGGCAAGAAGGACCCGTCGCTGGGCTGGCGCTTCACGGACGCGTGGCTGTCGATGGCGGGCGCGGCGGACAAGGGCATTCCCAACGGCATGCCGGTGGACGAGTGGGGCATCCGCGTGGCCGACGACAAGTGCACGCCGGTGGGCGCGTCGGTGGCGCGCGGCGGCGCGACGAACTCGCCGGCGGCGGTCTACGCGTTGACCAAGTACGTCGACTGGATGAAGAAGTACGCGCCCAAGGAGGCGACCGGGATGACCTTCGGTGAGGCCGGTCCGGTGCCCGCGCAGGGGCAGATCGCGCAGCAGATCTTCTGGTACACGGCGTTCACGGCGGACATGACCAAGCCGGGGCTGCCGGTGGTGAATGCCGACGGCACGCCGAAGTGGCGGATGGCGCCGGGACCGAATGGTCCGTACTGGAAGGCCGGCATGCAGAACGGCTACCAGGATGTGGGCAGCTGGACCTTCTTCAGCGGGCATGACGCGAACCGGACGGCGGCGGCGTGGCTGTACGCGCAGTTCGTGACGGCCAAGACGGTGAGCCTGAAGAAGAGCATCCAGGGCCTGACCTTCATCCGCGACAGCGACATTCGGAGCGACTACTTCACGAAGAACGCGGCGAAGTACGGCGGGCTGATCGAGTTCTACCGCTCGCCGGCGCGGGTGGCGTGGACGCCCACGGGCACGAACGTGCCGGACTATCCGAAGCTGGCGCAGCTGTGGTGGAAGAACGTGGCGCAAGCGGTGACAGGCGAGAAGACGCCGCAGGCCGCGATGGACACGCTGGCGGACGAGATGGACGCGGTGATGGCGCGTCTGGAGCGCGCGGGCATGGCCAAGTGCGCGCCCAAGCTCAACAAGAAGGAAGACCCGAAGAAGTGGCTGAGCGACAAGGGCGCACCGTGGGCCAAGCTCGCCAACGAGAAGCCCAAGGGCGAGACGATCGCCTATGAAAAGCTGCTGGGCGCGTGGAAGGAAGGCAAGGTGCGGTAAGCGCCGCCCCTTCAAGTCCCCTCGCCCGCGAAGCGGGAGAGGGCGGAGGGTGAGGGCTCTTCGAAGGGCACCGTGCCCTTACACGAGCCCTCACCCCAACCCCTCTCCCGCTTCGCGGGCGAGGGGCTCTCTGGCCAGCGGCACGCGTTTAAGGCGCCCATAAGCCCTGCCTCAGCGCCCATGCCACCATGCAGGCATGTTCAAGTCGCTGATGGACCTCTTCGACACGCTGGCGCCGGACGACGCGTTCGGGCGCTCGCGGGGCGGCACGCCGTCGCTGCCCTTGTCGGCGGCGGTGCTGCTGGTCGAGGTGATGCGCGCGGACGCGGATTTCTCCGATCTCGAGCGCGGCGCGGTGCGTCGCGCGCTGACCGCGCTCTTCACCCTGTCCGATGACGAAGCCGACGCGCTCACCGCTCAAGCCGAGCGCACCGCTCGCACGGCCTCGGACCTCTTCGCCTTCACCTCCCAGATCGACGAGCGCTGGGCGATGCCCGAGAAGCTGCGGCTGGTCGAGCTGATGTGGAGCGTGGCCTACGCCGACGGCAAGCTCGGCGACATCGAGCGCCACACGATGTGGCGCATCGCCGACCTGCTGCACATCCCGCAGGGCGCGTATGTGCACACGCGGCTGCGCGCGAAGGCGGCCGCCGGGCTCGGCGACGAGGACTGAAGCGCCCCCCCGCCGACCCTGACTCCGATGCCCGCGCTCAGCGCGGGTTCTGGAACACCACCCGTTCCGCCAGTTCGCGCGGACGGATCGCCACGGTGCGCTGGATCTGGTCCAGCACCTGACCGGCGCGCTCGCAGCTGATCGGCGCGTTGCCGGCCTTGCCGTCGGTCCACATCTTCGAGAACGCCCCCACGGTGACCGCGCCCACAGTGCGCGTCACGACCTCCAGCTCCAGCGCGGTCGGCTCCGGCGCGCGCGTGCGCGACGGCGGCGGCTCATCGGCGGCGTCGATCAGCCATTGCGCTTCCCACGCCATGGCTTCCTCGGGCAACAGGCGGCGCGGCACCGGCGAGCCGGACAGCCACGACTGGCAGGTGTCCGTGCCCAGCGCCTGCGCCGCGGTCAACTGGCCGCGCAGCACCTGCAGGTAGCGCCGGCGCAGATGCGCAGAGCCGCTCAGCAGCATCTCGCGCACATACGGCGACAGCACGCTCTGCGCGGCGATCTGCGCGCCGGCGGCGGCGTGCTCGGACTCGCCCAGCGCCATGTGCGCCGCGCGCATGCGACCGGCGGCTTCCTCGATCAGGCCGGGGAAGCGCTGGTCCAGCTTGAACCAGGCGTCGCTGGCGCGCAGCGAGTTCACGTAATCGCTCTGCGGCGCGTACTGGCCGGCCTTGTCGCCTTCGGGCAGCGCGACGTCCAGCGTGCGCGGCGCCGGCTGGATCAGCGAGTGGCGCACCAGGTCCTCGGGCGTCGGATACCACATGCGACGCGGCGGGGTGCTGAGCGTCTTCTCGATGAAGTCCTCGGGCAGCGCCATGCGGCGGTAGGTGCGGGCGAGTTCCTGGTTGGCGATCTCGTCGAAGGCCGGGTTCATCGTGCCGCTGCTGGCGCGGTGGAAACCGAGTTGCGCGCCCGGCATCAGCTGGCGCTTGCTGCCGGCCAGGAACACCAGCGTGCAGGCGCTCTCGCAGTTGCCCACCGCGCGCATGCCCACGCCGCGCTTGCGGATCATCTCGACCATGCGTTCGGCCTCGGTGACGCGGCCGCCGGGCGAGGCGACTTCCATCAGCTTCACGGCCGGGGACGTTTCCAGCAGCGCGCCCAGGCGGCGCGCGTCGCCGGCACCGATGGGGCCGTTGAACTGCAGCGTGCGGCCGTCTGCGCTGACGCTGAGCTTGACGTTGCCGATCGGGTCGATGCCGCGGGCGAGTTTCCACAGCTCGGGGAACTCGCTGAAGACGCCCAGGAAGAGCGAGAACGCGATCTGCAGGAACGAGAGCAGCAGCGACAGGCGGGCGAGGCCCGAGATCAGATGAGAACCGCCGGCCTCGACGTAGCCGCGCACGGCGCGCCAGGTGCCGACGGCGCTCCAGATCTCCACGAGGATCAGCAGCGGCCAGGCGATCAGCAGCGCGATGGCGACGCCTTGGAGGCCTTCGCTCTTCGTGGCGAGCCAGGCGACGAGGCCCTGCACGCCAGCGGCGACGGGCCAGGTCAGCAGGACGTGGTTGATCCAGAAGCTCTGGGCGAGGCTCTGCTCGCCGCGCCAGTGGCTGGCGATGTAGCCGATCAGCAGGCCTTCGCCGTCGGCGGGGGCCGGGCGGCTGCGCTCGACGGCGGTCCGCGAGAGGCGGTCATGCCAGGCGCGGCCTTCGGCATCGAGGCGGGCCCACCAGAAGCCGGCGAAGAGCGGCACGGCCGAGATGAAGTAGCCGAGCCAGCGCAGCAGCGACTGGACGGGCGACGGGCGTCTGCCGCTCTGGGCGTCGACGACCTTGATGCCGGCGACGAGCTTGCCGGGGGTGGCGCCTTGCCAGGACCAGAACACGACGCAGACGACGAGCGGCAGCAGCCAGTTGATGGCCAGCGTGGCGGGGCGCAGGTCGTCCCATTTGGACACGGGGCTGCCGTAGACGGCCCACATCAGCAAGGCACTCGCGGCGATCATCAGCGCGCCGTCGATGGCCATGGCCAGGGCGCGGGGCGCCAGGCCGACGGATTGATTCGACATCCTCTTCTCTCCCTCTCGGGCAGGGAGTGTAAGGAGCGTGTACGTCAATGCATCGCGTTGTGAACCGCAGGTTGCTGACCTGTATTGAATCCGTCACAGCACAGCGGGTGGGGATCCCCCTTTGGGAGGAGAGTTTCGGCGGCGCCGTCGCTTGATCGGAGGGCCTCCGAGCATGGCGATGGCGACGGCGGGACGCACGATGAGCATTGATCGGAAGCGGCGCAGCCGCAACACGGCTCCATCGCCGGTGACGATGAGATGCGCCGCACCTGCGAGTGCGGTTGCCAGCACCACATCGTCGTCAGGGTCCCGAAGGACGGTCGGAGGGATCGGCGTCGGCACGACCAATCGGGTTCGGCGCGCGTAGTCGGCGACGAACTCCTCCGTCGAGGTGGACATCAGGCACAGGCGTTTTGAGAACTTGCGACGTCCGGCGATGTTTCGAAGTTCTTCCAGCAACGGCTCGCTGGCGATGAGCTCGACTTCGAACGGGCCACCCGCCACCAAGTCGAAGAGACGCGCCGTTGGTCCGTGCCACATCAAGCCGGATGTGACAACGTTGGTATCAAGCACCAGCCGTACGACGTCGTGCGGCACGGCGCTCTTCCCGGTAGGCATCGATTTCCGCCTGGATCTCTTCCATGGGCGGTTCGTCTTCGGAGGGGGCGCTGACTTGGCCGATCCATGCGCGGAATGCGCGCGTGCGCAACTGCCTCTCAAAGATCTGCGCCAGGCAGGTAGGCTCAAACAGGCCCGCGCCGGCGGCTTCTCGTGCCAATGCATCGGGCAGATCAATGCGGATCGTGGTCATGGGTAGGCATCCTTTCTCGACATCCCACACAAGGACGTCGCAAAGACACCATGCTCGCCAAGACCGGCGACCGATTCAATGACTCGAATGCCGTGGCGACCGACTCGAAGCTGCGCTTGTGTCGGTCATGCGCCACGGCTGGCATGGACAGACGCGCGCGATCAGTCGTCCCACAGGAATCGCCGATCCGGATAGACCACGCTCTGCGAGGTCCGGACCACGATGCCCTTCTTGAAGTGCACGTTGAATCGCAGCAGGTAGCCGTTCATCTCGGGCTCGATGTTCCAGTCCCAGACGTCCTCGCCGCTGAGCTTGAAGAACACCCGCGTGCGCTCGCGCCCGAGGATCCGATTGACCTGCTCCGTCGTCAGCCCCGGCACGATCCGCGCGCGGCTTGCCGCGGACAGGCCGTCCACCGTGCCCACATAGCGGTCCTGCGCATCGAGCCGCACCATGTAGCAGGTGCGCCCGAAGGGCTGCGTCGCGTACTCCAGCGTGCGGCCGCCATCGGCCTCGGGCCACTCGCGCGTGGGCGCGCCGTAGTACTGCTGCACCTCGGCGCCCGAGGTCACGCCGGGTTTCATCCGCTCGTCCTTGAGCGGCGTGGCGCAGCCCGCCAGTCCCACCGTCGTCGCCACCGCCACGATTGCCGTCATCGCCGGACCCAGGGTCGTCCACTCGCGCATCGTTGTCTCCAGCCAGTCGGAGAGGCCATTGTGCGGCGAGCCCGCCAGCGCACAATCCGCCCCATGCCGAGACCGCACACCCGACAGGTACTTCCGATCGCCGCCCTCGCGGCCTGCGCCGCCATCGGCTTGTTGGGCGCGGTCAGCCCGAGCGCGATGGCGCAATCGACGACGGCCGCGTCGGCGGCGGCATCAGCGCCGGCGCCCACGGGCGCGCCCTGCGTGCTGATCTTCGGCCAGGGCCGCAACTTCGATCCGGAGCAGCCCGCGGCCAACCGCCGCTGGGATGAGATCAACGGCGCCTTCAACCTGGCCGCGCGCGAGCCGCTCGTGGCCGCGGGCGTGCCGGTGGTGAACGTGGTGCTGCCGGTGTCGGCGACAGACCTGCCGCGCAACCTGCAGGGGCTGCTCGCGGAGGTGCAACGGCGCGGATGCACGCGGGTGCTGGAGACGGCGGTGTTCGCCGATACCGCGCAGGGCCTGCTGATCGCGCGGCTGCGGGTGTATCCGGTGCTGGGGCTGCTCGGGCCGCAGATGACCGGGAATCAGCCGCGCATCGGCGCGATTGCCTACACGCAGCAGAAGGAA
Organism: Roseateles sp.; assembly: GCA_039594005.1. GTDB lineage: Bacteria > Pseudomonadota > Gammaproteobacteria > Burkholderiales > Burkholderiaceae_C > Roseateles. The sequence continues at coordinate 126,925 of JBCNOF010000015.1, read as the reverse complement.
TTCGCGCTCGACGCGCGCGTGATGGATCGGGTCAACCCGTCCCGGCTGGGACGGGGGATGGCGGAGGAGGCCCTCCCGGGCCTGACCTCCGCGTTCGCGCGGCCGTGAGGATGCGCGGTGCCGCGCATCTACCGGCGTGATCACTCGCAGCGGATGGCGTCGTTCGTGACTTGCGGGTCCGAGCTCGGATACAAGTTGTCGACCACGCCGGGCGAGCAGAACAGCAGTACGACTCCCTTGGTGATGATCGAGGTGACCGGCATCGGGAAGTGGACTTCGTTCTCGTCGTTCGCCGGCGAGAAGTTGCTCGCGTTCATGCCGGGTGCGGAACCGATGGTCTTGAACGTCGCGCCGATCAGCAGCAGCGAGGTCGTGTCGGCCTGGGCGAAGATGCATTCGCCCGAATCCTGCGGAATGCTCAGCTCCGAGCCGGGGTACGGATCGGTAGCTTCGCGATCCTTGTAATAGACGCAGTCGGCGAAGTTGCCGTCCGCGCTGATGCTTCCTGCGACGTAGATGGTCGTGGCCATGATTTCCTCTCCTGGGACATTGGTGTGTGGTCCGGGTCAGGAAGGGAACTCCGCGGTTCGGTCGCGCTGCAACCACTGCGCCGCGCGCTTCACGTCTTGTCTCTCCCCCTGGCCCAGGCAGGATTGGGCCTCAACCCAGGCCTGGGTGATCTGCTGATGAACCCCGATCGGCGCGCCTTTCTTCACGAGGATGTCTTCAACTTCGCGACAGATCGCGCGCCGGTCAGCGTCGACCTGTGGCGTGCCTTTCGCCGAGAGCAATGCGATCAGCTGGCGCCGGGTCTCGACATAGGCCGTCATGAAGGCGAGGTCCACGGTGCGGCGCCCCAGCATGGCCTGTTGCTCTCGACGGTTTTCCTGCAGCGCCTCGATCGCTGCTTCCTTGCGCCCCAGCTGCACCAAGGCCCGCGACGTGAACCATGCGAGATAGGCCGGCGAGTCCATGAGACTGCGCTGCGGATTGGAGGGGTCACGGATCTCCTTTAGGCGCGTACGCAGGAGGCTTGCCTCGTTCATGCGCGCGAGCGGTGTCATTGCCGTTTCGCGGAACACGAGGTCATACAGTTCCGAGGTGATGAGGTTGACGCGCCATTGTGAGTTGGACGGATCCTGCTGCAGCAGTTCCTTGAGCATGGCGAGCGAGGTGCGCGATGCCTGCATGGATTCGGCATTCCGCTGCAGTCGGGAGAGCGCGTCGGCCTGCCAGCGCAACATGATTGCCTGACGGTAGGCCCATCCCGCCTCCTTGGGCGCTGAGGCGCGCACCTCCGCGATGAGGGCCGAACCTTCCGCGAACAGCTTGGCGGCCGCAGTGTTCATGCCCTGCTGGAAGTACACAGTGCCCAGCCAGCTCAGGCTGTCCGCCAGCTCCATGCGAGCACCGGCGTTTGCCTGCTGATTGGCCGCGATGCTCTTGCGTTTGAGGTCGATCGACCGGCGGAACTGCTCGGCAGCACCGTTCAGGTCCATGCCCGACAACCGAGCGGATCCCAGGCTGTTGTAGGCGTAGGAAAGCTCGATCAATGCTTCGAGGTTGGTGGGCTCGGCATCGAGCCACGCCTGTTCGGAATCCCGATAGGCGAGCCAAGCCGCTGTCGCTTCCTCAAGATTGCCTCCGATGTAATGGATGTGCCCGGCCCAGAAAGCCGCAGCGCCCTGGGCCTTGAGCCATTCTCCGGTGAGCGCCTGCGAGGGCGGAGGGCCTGATAGAAGCCGCCGGGCCACGGCTAGCGGTTCCTGCGCGTCCTTGAGGTTGCGCTTGGTCACGCGCACCTCGCCAATCACCGTCAGCGCCTTCGCGCGCTGAAGGCGTTCCTCCGGCGTGGCGTTCTCGTCCTGCGCGAGATAGGTCAGGGCCTTGCTGCCGACGCTGTCCAACAGCTCCAGGCGACCCACCGGCCGCAGCTTGTCGGCGAACTCGCCGAGCATGTAGCTCAACAGGTCATCCGCCTGCTGCCGCCGCTCCTGCGCCTGATGCTCCGCCCGTTCCGCCCGATGCGCCTGCAGCACGCTGACCCCGGTCAGCCCGACCAGCGCCAGCACAGCCGCGCTGCTCGCCGCCACGCTCCAGCGATGCCGCCGCACGAAGCGGCTCAGCACATACAGCCGCGTGTCCGGCCGCGCCGTGATCGGCTCATGCGCCAGCCAGTGCCGCAGGTCCACCGCCATCGACTCGGCATTCGCATACCGCTCCGACGGCTTCTTCTTCAGCGCCTTGGCCACGATCGTGTCCAGGTCGCCCCTCAGCAACTTCGCCTGCCTCGCGATCACCGGATCCAGCTGATCCTTGGCCACGTCCGACAGCCGCTTCGGCACCAGCTCCACCACCGCGCGCAGCCGGTCCAGATGGGTCTGCGTGTCGTCCGCCGTCGGATGCCGGCCGCCCAGCAGCTGGAACAGCAGCACGCCAAGCGCGTACACGTCCGTGGCCGTCGTCACGTCGGCCTGCTGAACCTGCTCCGGCGCCGCGTACTGCGGCGTGAACGCGCTGCCCGCGCGCTGCGTCAACTCCGTCGCCACGCCCGCGTGCGTCGCGTCGTCCAGCAGCTTGGCGATGCCGAAGTCCAGCAGCTTCACCTGCCCGTCATGCGTCACCAGGATGTTGCTGGGCTTCAGGTCCCGATGCAGGATCAGCCGCGAATGCGCGTGCGCCACCGCCGCCAGCACGTCCAGGAACAGCGCGATCCGCGCCTCCACGTCCAGCGCGTTGATCTGGCAGTACCGGTCGATCGGCAGGCCGTCGACGTACTCCAGCACCAGATAGGGCTGATGCCCGTTGTGCACGCCCGCATCCAGCAGCCGCGCGATGTGCGGATGCGAGAGCCGCGCCAGGATCTGTCCCTCGCGCTCGAAACGGCCGCTGTCGCCCTTGCCGAACAACCCGGACTTCAGGAACTTGACCGCCACCGACCCCTCGAAGCGGCCGTCCGCGCGATGCGCCAGCCACACCGCGCCCATGCCGCCTTGGCCGAGCTCGCGCTCGAGCTCGTACGGGCCAAGCGATTCGCCCTGGAGATCGAACATCGGCGAGGCCGCCGGCGTCGGCCCCTGCAGCGCCACCGCTGCGGGCTGCTCGAGGAACTTGTCCTCGTCCAGCGCGGCGTCGCGCGCGAGCAGCGCTTCCAGGTGCTCGGCCATGGCCTGATCGTCGGCGCGGATCTCCGCGAGGCGGCGTGCGCGCTCGGGGGCCTCCAGGTCCAGCAGCTCGTCGAGCAGGGGACTCAGCGCGATCCAGCGCTGTTTGTCGAGTGCGTCCATCGTGGGGCGGCTTCTGCGTCTTGCGCGTCCAGGCGTCTTGGGGCGGCCCCGAGGACGCGCCGCGCGCGGGCGCACCCGCGGGGTCAGTCCTTGAGGCTCATCGAAAGCAGGATTCTCGCCTTCTGCCAGTCCCGTTGAACAGTGCGCTCCGTGACGCCTAGGGCTTCCGCGATTTCCTGCTCGAGCAGCCCGCCGAAGTAGCGCATCTCCACCACCTGCGCCAGCCGGGCGTCCATCGCGGCCAGTTCCTGCAGCGCCTCGTGCACGCGCAGGATCTGCTCGTCCGACTGCGGCGTGCCTTCCACCACCGCGGTATTGAGGGTCAGGTCTGGCGTGTCGCCGCCGCGGCGCTCGGCCTGGCGCGCGCGCACCAGGTCGATGACGACGTGCCGCATCGTGCGCGCCGCGTAGGCCAGGAAATGGCGGCGGTCGGGGAAGTTCTGGCCCTGCGCGCCGGCCAGGCGCAGCCAGGCTTCGTGCACGAGGGCGGTGGTGTCGAGCAGCGTCAGCTCGCCCGCTTGCCGGATGCGTTGGCGGGCCAGGCGTTGAAGGTCGCCATACAGCTGCGCCACCACCTGATCGGCAGCCGCGCGGTCTCCCTGACCCGCGTCGTGCAGCAGTTGGGTGATGTCCTTCATGGCTCGGACTCTAGCGGCGTCGTATGACCTTGTTACAGGGGCCGGGGCGAGCGATGACCCGTCCGGCGTCGTTCGGACGTCAATCCAAGGGTTTGCACCTAGAAGATTTTTGTTAGCGGATGTCGGGAGCCGCGTCGGGAATCCGTTTTAGATAGATGAGGACACGGCTGGTCAATGTGGCAAGGGAGGCCGGCATGGATCGGGCTGCTTCAGCAAGCCGTGTCCTCACCCCATCATTCGCACCCTCGCGGGCGGCCCATGTCGGCACGCGGGCGTGAGCACGTCCCAGTCAGGAGCAGTCGCGCATGAGCCCATCCACCGCCACCGTCGCGACTGCCGCCGTGGACGAGATGCGCGCCGAGCGCGGCAAGCCGCCGCGCCAGACGCCGGCCCTGTGGGTGCCGCGCGTGGACTCGCTGGCCGAGTTCGGGCTGATGATCTCGCGCCAGCTCACGCAGTGCCGTCGCTACGGCGGTCAGCTGTCGGTGCTGTGGATCGAGGCCGACCTGGAAGCCAGCGCCGTCCGCGCCGATGCCAGCGCGTTCGCCGACCACGACACGTCCCCCGATGCCAAGGCCTTGTCCGCGGCCGAGACCCGTTCGGAGCTGATGCTGGCGCTGGCCCGCCGCCTGCGGAGCCGCGTGCGCGGGACCGACATGGTGCTGCAGGTCGGCGAGACCAGTTTCGCGGTGCTGCTGCTGGATGCGGGCCACCCGGAGGCGCTGCTCGTCCAGCACCGCTTGTCGGTGGCGCTGAACGGGCCCTACGGGGTGGCGGCGCGCACGCTGCACGCGCGCCTGCAGATGGGCGTGGCCGCCTTCCCGGAAGGCGGCGTGCGCGGCGCCGATCTGGCCGAGAGCGCGCGGCAGGACCTGCGCCGCCGCGTGGGTTGATCAGAAGTCCTGACCGTAGATCAGGAACCCCTTGTGTTCCGCGACCCGGTCGTACAGGGCCCGGCCCGCGGCATTGGTCGTGTGCGTCTGCCAGTAGAGGCGATGCCCGCCACGCGCCTGCACGGCGGCGGTGACCGCGGCGATCAGCGCGCGGCCGACGCCACGCCCGCGCACTTCCGGTGAGGTGAAGAGGTCCTGCAGGTAGCAGGTGTCCTCGATGCGCGTCGTGCTGCGATGGAAGAGGTAATGCGTCAGGCCGACCAGCCGTCCGTCGAGTTCCGCGACGAAGGCATGCACCGGCTCGCGCTCATCGAAGAACCGCGACCACGTCGACTGCGTGACCGCTTCGGGCAGCGCGGTCTCGCCCTCGCGCCCGTAGAACGCGTTGTAGCCGTCCCAGAGTGGGCGCCAGGCGGCGAGGTCGGAAGAGGCGATGGGGCGGACGAGGATCTCAGCAGACATTCGGTGGGTGAGCTTGAAGGTCAAAAGCTCGACATCTTTAGCTTTTTGCCTCAAATGCTCAAGATGTTGAGCACGCCCGGCACGTTCATGGCCGCTCCATCACCCGCACCACCTCGCTCCACGGCACCAGCTTGAAGTTCTGGCGGCCCATGGGCCAGCGCTTGTGGCCGTCCTGCACGACGAGCAGGCCCTCGCCGTACTCCCCGCCCAGCGACGCCGACGTCACGTCCAGCCCGTCCGTCTCCGACGCCGCGTCGATGCCGCGCGCCGGATTCAGCCCGACCCGGAATCGACCCTTCACCGCATGCGGCGCGTCGGCGTCCAGCACCACGTAGCTGTCATTGCCCTGCGAGGACACCACCAGCCACGCGCCGCGCGGTCCGCGATGCACTGCCATGCCCTCGACGTCCGCGTGCAGCACCTCGCCGACCGGCAGGATCAGCGTCGTCCCACCGAGCCGGCCATCCGCATCCAGCGCGACGCGCCACAGGCCGCGCTTTTCCTCGCCGACGAAGAGCTGCTTGCCGGCTTCGTCCGCGACACAACCCTCAGGCTGCGAGGCCAGCTTCATCGACGCGACCGTCGCAGCGGTCCACGCGCCACTGCGGCGCGACACCCGCAACTGCACGAGTCGCCCATCCTTGTCATTGACGAACACATCCAGCCCACCGGCCGGCGCGCGCGCGCTGCAGACGCCGTAGACCTCGTCCAGCCCGGTGGGAAGCTCCGCGAGCGTCGACACGCGGCCTTGGCCGTCGATGCCGAACAGCACCACGTTGCGGCGATCGCGTTGCGTCGCCACGGCCAGGTCCCAGGCGCGGCCCTGCCCGTCCACGCGCACACGCTGGCGCAGGTCCACGTTGTTCACGCGGCCGACCGGCAGGAACTGCGTCTCCCGTCCCCGAAGGTCATAGACCCCCAGGCCGCGCTTCTTGTCGGTGCCCAGGATGCGACTGCGGGCCGCTTGCGTCGGGTGAACCCAGATCGCCGGATCGTCCGCCGCGTCGCCGCCGCCGCGCACCGGCTCGGTCTGGGCCGACGGTGTCGCCACGGGAATCGCCAAGGACGGTTTCGCCGCGCTCGCGGACAACCACAGGCTCATGTCCTGCGGCGCCAGACCCGGCGCGACCAGCGCCCGGCCCGCGCGTTCGGGATCCGCGTTGAAGGCCCACAGCCCGACGCCGGCCTCGGCGACGTAGAGCATGGCCTCGTCGTCCCGGACGACGCAGCCCTTGGCGTCGGGCACGGTCGCGAGTTGCCGCAGGACCTCGCCCGGCCGCTCCACGGGGGACGACACCTTCGCTCCCGCTCCGGCGCTCGACGCCACTCCGCCCGACGCCCCCTCCAGCAGCCACTGCTCCGCGAGGCCGTCGCTGCCCAGCAGGAAGACCTGCAGGGTCTGCTGGCGCGGCTCCAGGTGCAGGCACAGCGTCTCCACGTCGTAGGCCGGACCGGCCCAACGCGCGCGCTCGCGCAGCCGCTGTCCGCTGACCTCGATCAGGCGAAGCGCGCCGCTGTCGGCGTCCTGCAGCAAGGCCACGGTGCGGCCGTCGGCCAGCACCCGGCGATCCCAGCGCTTGGCGCGCACGGCGAAGTCCTCCAGCGGCCTGCCGGCGTCGTCGAGCAGCCGCAGGCCGCTCTTGCCGAGCTCGAGGACGGTGGCGGGCGACGCCACGCCCTCCGCCGCCCGCGCCGGGCCGCCCAGGCCGAGCGCCAGCATCACGGCCACGGAGAGCGCGGCGGTCTTCATCGTCATCGTCTGCATCGTCTTGCTCATCGCGTCCGCCTCAGAACATCGCCAGCTTCAGGCTGAGCTTGTAGGCGCGGCCGTATTGCTCGTACTGCGTGTTGAAGGCCTTGCTGCCCTGATAGACGTAGTAGCGCTCGTTGCCGAGGTTCAGCGCTTCAAACTGCAGCTGCAGCTGCCGGGTCAGCTGCACGCGCATCGACGCGTCGATCTGGTTCTGCGTGTCGACCTTGCGGTCTTGCGCGGCGTCCAGGACGTTGCCGACCTCCAGCAGATACGGCGACTTGTGGTTCAGCGCGACGCGCGCGCCGAAGGCGGGCGACTCCCAGCCCACGCTCAGGTTGATGCTGCGATCGGACTGGCTGGGCAGCGCGATGCGGCGGCTCACGAATCGACCCTCGTCGTAGCCGCCGATCGTGGCCCTCGACTTCACGAAGCTGCCGTTGGCCCCGATCACCAGGCCGTTCCAGGGCGCCGGCAGCGTGCTCAGCGCCTGGCTCCACGACAGCTCCAGCCCGCGCACCGTCGCCCCGCCGCCGTTGGCGAACGCCTCCACGTGGCTGAAGTCGTCCCACCCGGGAGATCCCGCCAGGTCTGTCTGGAACGCGAAGTCGCGGATCTTCTTGTGGAACACGTAGGCCGACAGGGCACCGTCGCGGCCCAGCCGCTGCTCCAGGCCCAGGTCCAGGTTGCGCGCGCGCAGCGGCTTGAGCAGCGGATTGCCGACGGTGGCCTCGTCGCCGTCGATGGTCAAGCCGGGGCTCAGTTGCCCGAAGGCCGGCCGCACCACCGAGTGGGTCAGCGCAGCGCGCAGCACCAGGCCCTCGCTCAGCGACTGGCGCAGCAGCACAGCCGGCAGCCAGTGACGCGAGCTCGTCTGCGCGTGGGTCGGGCTCAGCGTGCCGTCCTTCCAGGCCGTGCCGTCGGCGGTGAAGCGCATGCGCTCGTGGCGCACGCCCAGCAGCCATTGCGTGCCGCCGCTTTCCAGCGTCGCCTGCAGGTAACCGGCCTCGGTGCGCTCGCGCATCGTCGTGTCGTTGACCGCCGAATCGACCGCGTCGCGGAACGCGTTCAGGTCGTAGGCGCCATACAAGCCGTGCAGCTTGCCCGCGTCGATGCCGGGGCCGAAAGAGGTCCACGGGTAGTCCACCGTGTCGCCGCCCACGTAGCTGCCCAGGCCCAGCTGCGAGGACGGCACCTTGTAGGGCGCCTTCTTGAGCACCTTGGCGCTGGGCGCGTAGGTTTCCTGCTCGTTGTCCTTGTCGCGGCGCGTGGCCTTCAGACCGGTCTTCACATCGACGTCCCAGCCCGAGACGTCGAAGCCGCGCTGCACGTCGGCCTTCACATGGCGCACGCGGTCCGAGGCCTCGCTGCGCTCGACCTTGGCCTTGTTGAAGCTGTAGCGCGACGCGTCGCCCAGCCCGGCGACGGCCAGCGGCATCGGCCGGATGGTGTCCGTGTAGCCCATGCCGGAGAAGTCGGCGGTGAACGAGGACGACGCGAGCGTGTCGGGCTTGCGCTCGCTGGCGCGTCCGGCGCCGGCCTCGGCCCAGAGCTTCCAGTCGCCGCGCGTGAGCTCGGTGCCGAGCACCGCGGCGCTGGACGTGTTGATCTCCTTGCGCGCCTTCAAGCCTCGGCTGACGGTGCCGTCACCGGTCTCGCCGGGGGCCTGCGCCTCGTCGAACTCGATGGCCAGGGACTGGCGCACCTCCTGGTCGGTGAAGCGGCTGGAGAAGCTGCGCAGGTAGACCAGCGAGGTCTCGTCGGGCTTGAAGTCGAGGTTGAGCGCGGCGCCGGTGCGCTCGCGGGTGATCGTGTAGCGGCGCAGCTCGAAGCTGTTCAGCTTGGCGCTGTCCCAGTCGCCGCCGGTCTCGACGTTGTCGCTGGCGAAGCGGCGCTGGTCGCTGGAAACCGCCAGCGCCACGCCCAGCGTGCCGCCGAGGAATCGATCGGCGAAGGCCGCCGAGCCGCGCGGCCGGGTGCTGCCCGCGTTGACGTCGTGATTGGCGCCGAGCTCCAGGGTGAACAGACGACCCGGCTGGTCGAAGGCGCTGAGGGTGCGCACCGTCACCGTGCCGCCCAGCGAGTTGGCGTCCTGGTCCGGGGTCAGCGTCTTGCTGACTTCCAGCGAGCGGATCAGGCCGGCGGGCACCAGGTCCAGCCCGGGCGCGCGGCGATCGGATTCGGAGGCCGGCGTCGGCGCGCCGTTGATGTTGACGGCGTTGTAGTCCGGACCCAGTCCGCGCACGCGGATGAAGCGGCCTTCGCCTTGATCGCGCTCGACCGAGACGCCCGGCATGCGCGCGAGCGCCTCGGCGGCGTTGTTGTCGGGCAACTGGCCGATGCCGTCGGCATGCACGACGTTGACTACGCCGGTCGCGGCCGCCTGCTTGTCCAGCGCCGAGCGCAGCGCCGCGGCCTGGCCCACGGTGACGACGGTGTCAAGCTTGTGGGGTGCTGCGGCGTCCTTGTCATCGGGCTTGGACTTCGCGTCCGGCTTGTCGTCGCGCTTGGCCTCGGTGGCTTGCTGGGCCAGCGCCGGCGCGGCGGTGAAGAGGGCGGACAGGCACAGGGCGAGCAGGGTGGGGCGGGGCGGCGTGCGCATGGTGGGGGCCGGTGAGTCAGGAATGCGGCGCACGTTAGGAACCACGCATGGCGGGTCCGTGACAGTGCGCCGCGCGCGACACCGACCGACGCGAGCGGCTCCGGCCAGCGGGTCCGGTGAGCCGATCCGACCCCCGGACCCGCGTGGCGTGAGCCGATCAGGCCAGACGTGACCTCACCCAGGCGACGGCCACGAGCAAGGTGTCCCGGAGGCTGGTCATGCAGGTCTGGACGAAGGAACGAGGCGCCGATGCGGCGGGTTCGTCAGGCGCTTCCTGCGTGTCGTTCAGGACCACGTCGACCGTGTGGTTCTCGACGGGCACACCGGGCAAGGTCAGGCCGGAGTGCCGCGGGGGCAGCGGAACGACGAACTTCGTGTCGGGCGTGGTCCCCAGGTGCCGCAGGTAGCACGTCTTGACCGGCTCGCCGGTGTCGACGCGCAGGTTGTCCCGCTCGCCGAAGGTGCGGTCCGGCGCCGAGGGCGGCATCGCCGACAGCAGGCAATCGCTGAGGTCCCGGGTCTGGAACCTGTTGCCGGTGAACAGGATGTCCGCAGGCGTGGTGTCCTGCTCGCGGTCGCCGGTGACGGGCTGGGTCGCGCTGCCCATGGCGTCGTCGAACACGTTCTCCTTGATCAGCAGGCCCTTGGTCGGCACGGGGCTGTCGGCCGTCACCAGCAGCCCCACGCGGCTCAGCACGTTCGCCTGGACGAGCAGGGATTGAGGCGCCTGCAACTCCAGAAGCGGCTGACCATCGAGGGGGAGCGGCGTGTCGGACTGCGTGTCGAGCCGGTTGTCGCGCACCGTGCTGTGTTCGGCGCGCTGCAGGACGATGGCATGCCGGCCCGGAAACGGGGTGTTCGGCATGGGCGTCAGCGTGATGACGTTGCCGTCGACCCGGCCGTGCTGCAGCGCCGTGACATCGACGGCCCGCGTGTAGTTGCCCAGGCTCGCGGGGGCGAAGGCGCTGCCGTCGTGCAGCGGGGCCGCGCGGACCTGCCGCTGGAGGCGGTCCACGCGATGGCCGTCGACGCCGACCGTCTCGGCGCTCGCCTGCGCGCGCCCGATCAGGTTGCCGGCGACCTGGAGTTTCACCCCCGATCGAGCCAGGATGCCCAGTCCAGGGTGCTCAGGCTCACGCACGAGGACGTTGCCGTACACGCGGTTCGCCCCCTTCACCAGGTTGATCTGGGCCTGCGCGCTGCGGGTCATGCGCAGCGCGTTGTAGCGCACCACACTGCCTTCGTCGTGGAACAGCTGGATCCCGATGTTGTCCAGCAGCAGCCCTTCCACCAGGATGTTGTGGGCGCTGTGGAAGGTCTGGGTGATCAGCGACGTGCGGGCGTCGGGATTCATGAACTGCGTCGGCCCCAGGGCACTGCCCACCAGCGAGTTGCCGCTGCGCAGGTTCAGCTCACCGCGGACGATGTAGCGGCCTTGCGGGAAGAACAGTCCGGTCTGGCGCTCGACGAGGCTGGTCAAGGCCGCGCGGATCTTGTCGCCCTGGTCGGCCGCGCTGTTGACGCTGATGCCGTGGTCGAGCGCGCACTCGACCTTGTAGGGCGCCTCGATCACCGGCATCGGCTCGTTGCCGCACATCGGCGCCGTGATGGTGATCGGTGAGACGGCAGACGCGCCCAGCGGGATGAGCAGCGCGGCGATGGGAGTCAAGGAGAGGAAACGGGTCGGCATGTGAAGCCCTCCGGTCGATGCGGCAAGCCGCGGGAGGCGTTCAGTGGCGCGGTCATGTGAGCGGTTTCGACCCCCCCTCGCGAGCTGTCACACAGGCCGCCTAGCATCGCGTGCCATGAAACTCGTGCTGCCCCGCCCTCCGCTGGCCCTCGCGCCGGTGGCGGGCTCGCGCCATTTCGGTCATGTGCTGCTGTTGGCGATGACCGCCGTGACCTGGGCCTTCGGTTACTGGGCGGTGGCCAAGCCGCTGGCGATCTGGCGCTGGATCGACATCCTGAGCGAGTCGCTGATCGTGGCGATGTTGGGGCTGTGGCTGGTGCAACTGCGCGCGAGCCGGCCCGCCGGCCGCGTCACCACCTGGTTGTGCCTGGGTCTGGCGGGCATGCTGCTGGGCGGCTGGGCCGACCTGATGGACGAGTTCTGGAAGATGCCGCGCGCGTTCACGCTGCTGATGGGCATGGAATCGGGCTTCCACGTCGTGGGCATGGGCGCCCTGACCTTCGGGCTTCACCTGTGGCGCCAGGAGCAGCTCGCGTTGAACGCGCTGCGCGCCGGACGCGAGCGCGGTTACCGCGAGCACACGCAGATCGACGGCCTCACGCAGCTGGGCGACGGCGCCTACCTGCTCGATCAGATCCGTGCCGAGCAGGCGCGGGCGAGCGCGCCGGGCGCTCCGGCCCCCGTGGCGGGCGCGACCCTCGTGATGCTCGGCTGGCAGGACCTGCCCGCGCTGGCGCGCCAGCACGGCCTGGCCGAGGCTGACCGGCTGCTGCAGGCCACGGGCCCCCTGCTGCTGCTGCAGCTGCGCGACGGCGACCTGCTGTGCCGCTACGCCGCCGACCGTTTCGTGGCGCTGCTGCCCGAGGCCGACTCGGCGCTGCCGGGCGACCTCCTCGCGGCCCTGACCGCGCATGTGCATCCGTGCGCTGACGGCCGCACGCGGGCGCGCATGAGCGCGCGCATGGCCAGCGCGTTGCTGGATCCGGGCGAGGATCCCGAGCGGCAGCTGCTGCGGTTGCTGGAGCGGCTGCGATGAGCGCGGCCGGCGTTGACATCGACGGGCCCGACGGTTCGAGCGACGCCCTGGCCGCCCTGCGCCAGGCGCTGCCCTCGCGCGCAGCGCCGCATTACGGCGCCGATCACGCCGTCCTGCCCTGGGCCTACCAGGGCGCGCTGCTCGCGGAGTTCGCGCGCAGCCGGGGCCTGGCGCCGTCGGAATGGCTGGACCGCTGCGGCGTCACGCCCGGCCAGATGCTGTCGCCGCGCCAGCTGCTGTCCATGCTGGCGGCCCTGCAGCCGCTGGCGCGCGAGGTGGGCTTTGTCGTCGGCCAGTTGAGCCTGCCCGGGCATTACGGGCTGGCCAGCCAGGCGCTGCAGCAGGCCGGGGACCTGCGGCAGGCGCTGCGCGTGCTGTGCGACTGGCCGGCGAGGCTGTCGCCGCTCCTGACGCCACGCCTGATCGAGACCGCCGATGAACTGCTGCTGGTGTGGACCGAGGCCAACGGCGCGCCGGCCAGCCTGCAGCCCCTGCTGGTGGACATGCAGATGAGCGCGGTCGTCGCGATGGCGCAATGGCTGGGCGGCGGGCGGGCGTTGCCGTGGACCTTCAGCTTCAACCGGACGCGGCCCCGTGAGTTGTCGCAGCACGCGGCCTACCTGGGACCCGCGCTGCACTTCGGCTGCCAAGTCGACGCGATGCGCCTGCCGATCGCCGCCGCGACGATGCCCTGGCCCGGCGCGGCGCCCGGGCGACCCGCGCTGGCCGCCGGCGCGTTGACGCAGGGCGCCGACCCGGACGCGGGTCGTCGCGGTCAGTTGGCGGCGCTGTACGACCACCTGCTCGCGGAGATCGGCGGCGATCCGTCGCTTGAGCGCAGCGCTCGGCGTTTCGGCGTCAGCCCGGCGACGCTCAAGCGCCAACTCGCGGTGCTCGGCACGCATCACCAGGCGCAGCTCGATCAGGTCCGCGCGCACGCGGCGCTCTACCTCATGACGCTGCGCGGCCAGCGCGGCGAGGCGGTGGCCCGCTCGCTGGGCTTCAATGACAAGAGCAATTTCCGGCGCTCGTTCAAGCGCTGGACGGGGATGACGCCAGGGCTGCTCTGAGCGGGCATAGACTCGCGCCCATGCCCACGGCGTTCGAGCATCCCGAGGATCAGGCCCAGTACCGCCGCCCCGCACATCGCGAGGGCGTCGAGCTCTATCACGCCCACATCCTGCGCCACAGCTTCGAGCCGCATACGCACGAGGCCTACGGCCTGGGCGCGATCACCGACGGCGTGGGCCGCTTCCGCTGGCGCGGCGGCGAACACCTGGCGCCGCGCGCGACGCTGATGCTGATGAACCCTGAGGACATCCACACCGGCGAGGCCGCCACGGCCGATGCCTGGGGCTATCGGATGGTCTACCTCGACGAGGCGCTGCTGTCCGCGCTCTACGGCGGTCCGGCGTGGCGTTTCGACGCGGCCGTCGCGCACGACGCAGCGGCGGCCACGCGCGCCGCGGCGTTGATCGCCGCCCTGTGGCAGGCGCGCGAGCCGCTGGCCTTCGACAGCGCGTTGCTGGAGCTGGTCCAGGGGCTGAGTCGACACGCGCGTCGCGCGCCGGTCCGTCCGGACGGTGCGGCGCCACGCTTCACCGCGGTCATCGACCACATGCGCGCCCACCTCGACGAATCGCTGGACACCGGCCGGCTGGCCGCCGTCGCCGGGCTCAGCCCTTTCCATTTCCTGCGCAGCTTCAAGGCGCAGCACCACGCCACGCCGCAGCAGGCGCTGATGGCGCTGCGGCTCAACGAGGCCAAGCGCCAGCTCGCCGTCGGGCAGGCCCCGGCGCAGGTGGCGGCCGCGGTCGGGCTGACCGACCAGGCGCACCTCACGCGGAGCTTCTCGCGGCGATACGGCGTGACGCCGGCGCGCTATCAGCAGCAACTCGGTACAAGACGCCGGGGCTGAGCGCGCGCGACACTGCGCCGATGCTGTCCGGATTCCTCTTCGCGCTTGCCGCCGGCCTGATGTGGGGCCTGGTGTTCGTCACGCCCCTGCTGCTGCCGGACTACCCTGCCGCCATGCTGATGGCCGGTCGTTACCTGGCCTTCGGGCTGCTCGCGCTGCCGCTGGCGCTGTTCGACCGGCGCGAGCTGCGCCGGCTCGCCCGCGCGGACTGGATCGACGCGATCAAGCTCAGCGCGATCGGCAACTTCCTCTACTACCTGACGCTCGCCGCGGCGATCCAGCGCGCCGGCGGACCGCTGCCCACGATGATCATCGGCACGCTGCCCGTGGTCATCGCCCTGTGCGCCAATCACCGCAACGCGGCCCGCGACGGCCATTACCGCTGGCGCGACCTGGCGCCCGCGCTGGTGCTGATCGCGCTGGGCATCGGCTGCGTCAACCAGGTCGAGCAGGCCGCGCTCGCGCCGCAGGCGCTGAGCCGCTACCTGCAGGGCGCGGGACTGGCGCTGATCGCGCTGGCGTGCTGGACCTGGTATCCGATCCGCAACGCCGACTGGCTGCGCGCGCACGGCGACCGCAGCCCGCGGGCCTGGGCGACCGCGCAGGGGCTGGTGACGCTGCCGATGGCCGCGCTGTCGTTCGCGGCGCTGTGGATCGCCGACAGCGCGGGCCTGCCGCTGCTGCCGGCCGGTTTCGATTTCCCCACCGGTCCGCGGCTGTGGCCCTACGTCGGGCTGATGGTGGTCGTCGGGCTGTTCGCGTCCTGGCTCGGAACCTTGTGCTGGAACGAGGCCAGCCAGCGCCTGCCCACGACGCTGGTGGGCCAGCTGATCGTCTTCGAGACGCTCGCGGCGCTGGCTTACGCGCAGTTGCATCGCAGCGAGTGGCCGCCGCTGCTGGCCACGGCGGGCGTGGTGCTGCTCGTGGGCGGCGTGAGCTGGGCGCTGCGGCTGAAGCCGGTGCCCCCGACGCGGGAACGGGATCTGCCCCGCCCGGCGGCATGACGCCTGTGCAGAATCGACGAATGGACCCGCTTGACCTGAATGACTTGGCCCCGACCCGGCGCGCGCTGCTGCGCGCCTCGGCGATCGGACTCGGTGGTGCGGCGCTCGCGCTCTCGCCGTGGCGCGCGGCCTTCGCCGCGGCGTCGGGCACCACCGATACGAATCGCATCTCGCAGGGCAGCTTCCGGGATCAATCCCGGCTGCGCGACATCCCCTGGCGGCTCCGACTGCCCGAGGGCGACGGGCCGGTGCCACTGGTGGTGTTCTCGCATGGGCTGGGCGGCAGCCTGGACGGCGGCACCGAATGGGCGCAGGCCTGGGCGGAGGCCGGCATCGCCACGCTGCATCTGCAGCACGCCGGGAGCGACCGCGCGATCTGGCGCGGCGGGCTGCAGGGCGTGAAGGCCGCGGCGAGCGCCGAGCAACTGATCGAGCGCGGCCACGATGTGCAGTTCGCCGTCGAGCAACTGCTCAAGCTGCAGAAGGAAGGGCAGGGGCCCTGGGCCCGGGTGCGGCCCGAGGCGCTGGGCATGTCGGGGCATTCCTTCGGCGCGCAGACCACGCTGGCGGTGGCCGGACGCGACTTCCAGGCTCGCAACGCGCCCGATCTCAACGAGCGGCACTTCAAGGCCTTCGCGGCGTTCAGCCCGTCGGCGGGGCATTTCGCCGGCGGCATCAAGGGCATCACGCGGCCGATGCTGTGCCTGACCGGCAGCCTGGACGGCAATCCGCTCGGTCAGGAGCGCGACGGGCGCTATCGCCGTGCGGTCTACGACACGCTGCCCGCGGGCGCGAAGGCGCAGCTGTGGCTGGAAGGCGCCGATCACATGAGCTTTGGCGGCGGCGGTGAGCGCGGCGCGGGCTTCGGCCAGCGCCTGCTGGGCCGTCAGCGCGACGGCGTGCCGGAGAAGCTCGCCGCGCACCACGAGGCCGTCATCAAGTCCATCACGACGGACTGGTGGCGCTGGCGCCTGCTGGAGGACGAGGCCGCGATGACGCGCCTGAAATCGCCCAAGGGGCTCAACAGCGACGACGAGTGGCTGCAAGGATGAAGCGTTGAGGCATCAGGCCGCGAGCTCGTCCGAAGGGCTCATCAGGAGTTGCTTCGCAAGCGCTCCGATGCGGGCCAGGGCCTTCGGATGCTCCGGGCCCCACTTGCCGCCGACGCCCAGCCGCACGCAGTTGCGCACGCGCGGGCTCGACGAGAACATCATCCCCGGCGCGATCACGATGTGTTCCGCCAGGCAGGCCTCGTAGAGCTGCGCGGCGTCCAGCGCCTCGGGCAGCTCCACCCACAGGATGAATCCGCCGGCCGGGTCCGACACGCGCGTGCCCTTGGGGAAGCTGTCGGCGATCAGTTGCCGCGCCTCGTCCACGCGCGCCGCGATCGACGCGCGCAACTGGCGCAGCGCCGCGCCGCCGCCGGCCTGCGTGAGCAGGTCCGCCAGCGCCAGCTCGAGCACGCTGGTCTGCGCCCCCGACTGCACCGCCTTGGTCTGACGCAACACCCGGCCCCAGCGCCCCGCCTCGACCCAGCCCATCCGCAGGCCCGGCGCGATCGTCTTGGAGAAGGAGCCGCAGATCATCACGTGCCCCGTCGTGTCGAAGGACTTCACCGCGCGGCGCTTGTCCTCCTGCTCGGACAGATCGTTGTAGAGCACGTCCTCGATCAGCGCGACGTCGTGCCGCGCGAGCATGCCGGCCAGACGCCGACGCTCGGCCACCGGCATGCTCGCCCCCAGCGGGTTGGACAGCGTGGGCACCATCAGCACGGCCTTCACCTGCTGCGTGTCGAAGGCCAGCTGCAGCGCGTCCAGCGACATGCCGTGCCGCGGATGCGTCGGGATCTCCAGCGCGCGCAGGTGCAGGCTTTGCAGGATCTCCAGGAAGCCGTAATACGTCGGCGACTCCAGCGCCACCACGTCGCCGGGCTTGCACACGGCGCGCAGGCACAGGCTGATCGCCTCCAGGCAGCTGTTGGTGAGGACGACCTCGTCGGGGTCGAGCACGCAGCCCAGGCCCAGCGCATGGCGCGCGACGGCGCGCCGTGTCTCCTCCATGCCGGGTCCGATCGGATAGGTGCACAGCAGGTCGCGATGCCGCATCACCGCGCGCGCCATCGCGCGCCGCACGCGGTCCTGGTCGAACAGCTCCGGCCCCGGACACGCCGCGCCGAAGGACACGAAGGCCGGGTCCTGCGACAGCGCCATCACCTGGGCGCCCAACTGGTCCAGCTCCACCATGCGCGAGGCGTTGTCGGGCCGAGAGACGCGCGGCTCCGGCAGACGGGGCGGCCGCGCCGCGACGAAGTACCCCGAGCGTGGCCGGGCCTCGATCAGTCGGGCGTCCTCCAACCATCGGTAGGCCTGCACCGCCGTGGACAGCGACACGCCGTGCTGGCCTGACAACTCCCGCACCGACGGCAGCCGCTCGCCGCGCTTGAGCGTGCCCGCCCGGATCGACCGGGCCATCCGGTCAGCGAGTTGCATATACAGCGGTAACAACGGCGCGTCCATGCGTCGATTCTGTGTGTTTCGTCCCGGCGCTGACCAATACAGATCAGCGGAAAGCCGGCCAGCACAGGTCTCGGCTGTGCGCGGGCTGTATGCGTCGGCTCGGGTCGCGGCTGTGGATGGAGCGCCACACCCGAATTTTTTATCGTGACGGCATGCAACCGCTCCGCCTGCTCCCCCCGCCGTTTCGGCTCCGCCTCTGGCCGGCGCCGGCCTTTGTTCCGCCGGGGCCTGGCGCCGATGCCGTCGTGCTGCCAACCGATGGCCGCCCGGTGTCGCTGCGCCTGCGACGCGCCGTCAGGCTGCATGTTTTCGGAGGCAAGGCGTGGATCACCCGCGTCGGCTGGCCCGAGGACCATTGGCTCGAACCCGGTCAGACCCTGGACCTGCCCGCCCCGCCGCATTGGTTCGGATGGCGGATCGTCGCGAGTGGCGAGGGCGCATCACTGGTCACCCTGAAGGTGGAACTGCGCATTTAGGCCAGTCGTCCCTTCGACAAATACCGCTATAACTCGGCCCTTCGGTAGGTTGCGGGTGTTCCTTCGATGGGGCACCGACATAAAAGCAGCGGACGGTAGTCTTTCGAGGGAGTTGAGATGAAGCGAACCGCGATCGTGCGGGTGGCGCGCCTGGCAGTGGCCGGCGCGATCGGGGCCATGCTGCTGAGCGCCTGTGGCGGCGGCGGCGGCTCGGCGGGTACGCCGGTGGTCGGCAGCGGCAGCGGCGGCGGCAATTCCGGTGGTGGCAATTCCGGTGGTGGCGGCGGTGTCGGCGGCGCGCTCGGCCCCAGCGCCAGCTACGCCCAGCAATGCGCGCCGGGCAACCCGGAGGCGAGCTCGCGCAGCGGCTCCCTGACCACCGAGAAGAACTGGATCCGCGCCTACTTCGACGAGGCCTACCTCTGGCGCGAGGATGTCCCGGCCATGGATGCCTCGGCCGCGGCGTACAGCGGCAGCGATGTCGAGCGCTCGCTGAACAACTATTTCGACGCCTTGCTGTCGCCCGCGTTCACCGCCAGCGGCAAGCGCAAGGACCAGTTCAGCTTCATGATGAGCACCCGCGAGTGGAACGCGCTGTCGCAAGGCGGCGTCGAGGTCGGCTACGGGATCGAATGGACGATGAAGTCCCCGACGCCGCCGCGCGGCCTGCGCGTGGCCTTCGTCGAACCGGGCAGCGCGGCGGACCGCGCCGGCGTGCGCCGCGGCGACACGCTGGTGACCGCGGACGGCGCCAGCGCGGATGCGTCCGACGCGGCTGGCGTGGACACGCTCAACGCGGCCCTGTTCCCCAGCACGTCCGGCGCGAGCCATCGCTTCGCGCTGACGTCCACCGGAGGGTTGACCCGTGACGTCACGCTGGTGGCGGGCAACGTCACCAAGACGCCGGTGCCCACCAGCCAGGTGCTCACCGCGTCCGATGGCGGCAAGGTCGGCTACATGGTCTTCAATGACCACATCCTGACCGCCGAGGCCCAGCTCATCTCCGCGATGCAAACCTTCCGCTCGGCCAATGTCAGCGACCTCGTCGTCGACCTGCGCTACAACGGCGGCGGCTACCTGTTCATCGCCAGCGAACTGGCCTACATGATCGCGGGCAGCACGGCGACCTCGGGCAAGACCTTCGAGCAGCTGCGCTACAACAGCAAGCGCAGCGCCGAGACCAACAGCGAGGACGCCAAGACCCCGTTCTACAGCGCGTCCTGCCTGCTGGTGGGCAACAACTGCAGTTCGCAGCAGCCGCTGCCGGCGCTGAACCTGCGCCGCGTGTACGTGCTGACGCAGTCGGGCACCTGCTCGGCCAGCGAGGCGCTGATCAACGGCCTGCGCGGCGTGGACATCGACGTGGTGCTGGTCGGCGGCACGACCTGCGGCAAGCCCTATGGCTTCACCGCCAAGGACAACTGCGGCTACAGCTACTTCCCGATCGAGTTCGTCGGCACCAACAACAAGGGCTTCGGCGATTACGCCGACGGTTTCGTGCCGGCCGGCTCGGGTTCGACGGGCGTGAAGGGCTGCTCGGTGGCGGACGACTTCGACCACGCGCTGGGCGACCCCAACGAGGCGATGCTCGCCGCCGCGCTGCAGTTCCGCGTGAATGGCACCTGCCCGGCGGCGCGCGCGTCCGACGCGGGCATGGCGCGGGCGACGGCGGTGAGGGTCATCGGCGCGGACGCGGTGGAGCTGCGACTGCGCAAGCTCGCCGCGCGCAGCAACCGGATCGTCGGCGTGCCGCGCTGATCGGTGCGCGGGGCTCACGCCCCGCGCCCCAGGGTCAGAGCTTCGGAATGCGGATCCGGCTGATCATCAGCGAGCCGGAGATCGCGAACAGCAGCACCAGCGGATGCAGCGTGAAGCCGCCGAGCTTGACCGAGCCGAACCAGAGCGCCTCGCCGATCGCGCCTTGCCAGGCGGCGACCCAGAGCACGATCACCAGCAACAGCGAGGTCGGAATCGGCGTGCCCTCGAAGTAGGCGACCTTGTCGCTGCCCGCGGACAGCGATTCGGCGGTGATGTTGTAGCGGGCCAGCCGAGACACGCCGCAGGCGACGAAGAAGCCCAGGACGACGCGGTCCCACAGGCCCTGCATGCCGCAGCCGTACGCGATGACGGCCGGGGCGACGCCAAAGGAGATCACGTCGGCCAGCGAGTCGAGTTCACGGCCCATCGCGGAGCTTTTCTGACGCCAGCGGGCGATGCGGCCGTCGAGCACGTCGAAGACCAGCGCGGCGGGGATCAGCGCGCAGGCGTAGAACAGGTGCAGCGCGAGCCCGGTCTGCAGGTAGGTCATCACCGAGAACAGCGCGCCTACGCCGCAGAAGGCATTGCCCAGGGTGAACCAGTCCGCCAGATGGAACTCGCGGATCATGGAAAAAGGCTTGGGTCGGTTCATGGGGTGGGAGCATAAGCGAAGGCCCCCACCGTCCCGGCAAAGCCCGGGCCTGGGTCGGGTGTCCTCAGCCGGGACCGCCGGCGGCCCCGCCCGGCGCATCCACCTGGGGCGCCTTCGGCGCGGCGGTCATCCGCGACCAGCTCTTGCGCGCCAGGTGCAGCGCCAGCAGCCCGAAGGGCATGCGCAACCAGTGCGAGCGCACATACAGCGCGCCCTCGGCTAGAGGGTGGCCGGGCAGCCGGCAACTGTCGTGATCGGGCCGCAACGCGCGCGCGTAGCTGAAGTCCAGCAGCCGCAGCGCCAGCGCGCTCGGCGGCGGGCCGAGTTCGTCCGGCAGTGCGTCCGGATACGGCGTGTCCAGGAAGGAGCGGGTGTAGCGCAGCGCCAGCCACAACGGTCTCGTCAGTCCGATGCGGCGCGCGCGCGCCGCCAGGCGAGGCCAGAAGCCCTCGATCGCGGCGAACTCCCGCAGCAGCGCGTCCAGGTCGAACAGGTCGCGCAGGCCGTTGTGCAATTCGCCCTCGTGGAACAGATGCGCGGCGCTGTGCAGCAGCATGTCCTCGGGCGGCAGCACGAACACGCCGGGCAGACCTGGCAGCGGTCTCGGTGCCTCGAACAGCGCCCGGGTGTCCAGCGGCGTGCGCGCCGTCGGCGGCAGCAGCGTGTGATGCACGTCCAGCGAGGTCCCGCGCCGCTCGTGATGCAGGGGCGGCAGCTCATGCATCCACTCGCGGTAATAGCGCTGGTCGTAGGTGTCGAGCTCGTCGTCGAACGCCCATCCGTGCACCAGCAGCGTCGTCTCGCAGCGGGGCAACTGCTCGGAGGGGATCAGCAGGTCGATGTCGCTGAACAGACGCCCCAGCGCCGCCGTCTGGCCGCCCAGCGCGTAGGCCGCGCCCTTGAGCAGGATCAGCGGCCCGGGCAGCTCGGCGAGCGTCTGGCGCAGCAGGTCGACCTCTCGCCTCAGCATCTGCACCTGCCGGCGCGACAGCAGCAGGGCCGAGCGCAGATGCGGTTGCACGGGCTCGGGCAGCGTGTCCAGCCAGCCGCCCGCGTCCATCTGCTCGGCCAGCTTGCCCGCGAGGTTGGCGCGCCGCGCCTGGCGCAGCAGCAGGTCCCAGTCGTTCAGGCTGAGCCCGGCCGCCACGGCGGGCTGCAGCAGCACCCGCACCAGCAGCGGACGACGGCGATCGGCGCTCACGAGGCGGTCTCCGTGAACGCGTCGAACAGCGCGACGGCCTCGTCCAGGCGGCTGTACTCGAAGTGCAGGCACTCGCAGCCGTCGACCATCCGGCCCAACGCCTGGAAGCCCGCCTGGCCGTGGATGTCGTAGTTGAAGGACTGCTCGGCCAGGTCCATGAAGGCGCGGGCCCGCTCGATCGGCGTCAGGCGGGCAGGCGCGTCGGCGCGCCAGCTCGGCAGCACGACCCAGGCCGGCCGTGCCGGCGTGAGCCGCGCGTCGATCGCGTCCTGCGGTGCGCGCACCAGCGCGACCGTGCCCTTGGAGGTGTTGGGCATGGATGCGCTGAAGACCGCTTCCGGCGCGAAGGACTTGATGACGGGAATGGACGCGTTCTTGAGGTTGATCGGACGCGCCATGCCGTGGATCAGCCCGGTGCGCAGGTCCAGCAGACCCAGCTCATCCGACAGCAGCCGCCAGCCGCGATGCGCCAGCGCGGCGCACAGGGTGCTCTTGCCTGAGCCGGGCGGGGCCGGCATCACCAGCGCGCGTCCGCCGCGCTCCAGCACCGCCGAATGGATCAGCAGGTATTGATGGGCGTGCGCGGCGATGCACCAGTTGATGCCCCACTCGAGCATCGCCAGCGCCTGCGCCGCGGGCAGCGGCGTGAACGAGCGCTGGCCGTCGAACCAGAATTCGGCGCGGCCCTGCAGCCGGCTCAGCCAATGGGGGCTGCGCAGCACGGCGACATGGAAATCGACGAACTCGCGCTCGTCGAGCACCTCGAAGTCCCGGTACATCGTGGCGACGTCGTCGGCCAGGTGCGGGATGTCCGAGCGCACGCGCACGGTGAACGGCGACAGGCGCAGCGTCACGCCGCCGTCGCGCATCCGGGCGCGCAGCCCGGGGGTGTCGATGTCCTGCAGCCTCAAGCGGACGGCTCCTCCGCCAGGGCCTGCACCGGCGCCGTGGCAGGCGATTCGGCGAGCAGATGCACTTCCTTCAGACGGCGGAGGTGCGCGTTCAACAGGTCGGCCATCGCGTCGGGTGACGGCAGCTCGTCCCAGTCCACGTCGTGGGTCAGGCGGTGCAGCAGCTGGTCGCGGTCCATTGGCTCGACGGCCAGCCATTCGGCCAGCTGCGCGCCTAGCGCGGCGATCAGGTGGGTGTCCCCGCTGACGGGGTCGAAAAAGACAGCGTGCTGCTCACCCTCCCAGGCGAGCAGCACGTCTTGGATCGGTTGCCGGCAATGCCAGACCGGCCCGGGCATCAGGATTGAAGCGCGAGGTAGTTCTTCGTCAGATACAACCGGATGTCGTCTTCACTCCAGGCCGCACCGGTCGAGTTGGTCGGCTTGAAGATGCCGGGACCCTTGGCCGCGATCTCGAGGAGCATGTCCTTGGACGAGGACAGCACGCATTGCGAGACGTTGTTGCCTGCGTAGAGCGTGTTCAGTCGTGCCACGCACATGACGGCGGCATAGCTGGTCGGGGCGTCCGTCAGCAGCTTGAAGACCTTGACCGACGTGTCCGTGACGTTCTTGATGCCGCCCGGGAACAGCTTGGCGACGGTGACCAGATCCTGCACCTGCGCGACGGTCTTGTACTTGTAGCTGTTCTGCTGCACGACGAGCCACGGTGCCGTGCCTCCACAGACCTGACCGCGGCCGGTGTTGCCCCGCCAGTTGGAGACGTACCAGCACTCGGTGTTGTTCACGACGGCGGCGGCAGCCCGGGCCTGGACGCTCGCGCCGCCATTGCGCAGCACGGCGGATCCCCAAGCGGAGGTGGTGTTGCAATGCCAGGCCATCGCGGGCCGGCTGGCGAGGGTCAGGCCGATGGGCACGGCGCCGGCCTGGATGAAACGGCGGCGGCGCTGCGAGACGACGGAACCCTTGACCGGGGTCGGGGTGGCCGAAGACTGCGGGGTGGTGTCGCTGCTGTTGTCCATATGCTCAGCTTTCATGGGGGCCGTGCCCTTCAGGGGCGGACGCTCAAGCCGATCGGCGCTCCCGTCCGACCTGCCAGCGCAGTGTTCCATACAAGCA
Source organism: Roseateles sp. (assembly GCA_039594005.1). Lineage (GTDB taxonomy): Bacteria > Pseudomonadota > Gammaproteobacteria > Burkholderiales > Burkholderiaceae_C > Roseateles. Next base: position 103,016 of record JBCNOF010000015.1, on the reverse strand, counting down.
CCGGCCGGCAAACCCCGCCGAACCCCTTGAACGGGTGGCGTGCGGCGTCCGTCACACTGCGGATAAGTCAGCGCCGGCTTACGCGGAATCCTCTGCCGTTGTTGAGGCGCTCACCACGTGACCCGCCGTCGATGCGCTGCCATGAGGCGGACGGGCCACATCGACGCCCTGTTCGGGGGACTCCTCCTCGACCAGGAATCCCCCGCTCTGGTGCGCCCACAGCTTGGCGTACAACCCGCCCTGGGCCAGCAGCGAGGCGTGGTCGCCCTGCTCGACAATGCGACCCTGGTCCATGACGATCAGCCGGTCCATCGCGGCGATGGTCGACAGCCGGTGCGCGATCGCCACCACCGTCTTGCCTTCCATCAGCCGGTACAGGCTGCGCTGGATCGCGGCCTCGACCTCGGAGTCCAGCGCGCTTGTCGCCTCGTCCAGCAGCAGGATCGGCGCGTCCTTGAGCATCACCCGGGCGATCGCGATCCGCTGTCGCTGGCCGCCGGACAGTTTCACGCCGCGCTCGCCGACATGCGCGTCATACCCCTGGCGGCCCTTGGGGTCGGTCAGGCCGTCGATGAAGTCGGTGGCCTCGGCCCGTTCGGCGGCGGTGCGCATCTCGTCTTCGGTCGCGTCGGGACGGCCGTACATCAGGTTGTCGCGCACCGAGCGGTGCAGCAGGCTGGTGTCCTGCGTGACCATGCCGACCTGGCGTCTGAGGCTGTCCTGCGTGACGCCGGCGATGTCCTGGCCGTCGATCAGCACCCGGCCCTTGTCCACGTCGTAGAAGCGCAGCAGCAGGTTGACCAGCGTGGACTTGCCCGCGCCGGAGCGCCCCACCACGCCGATCTTCTCGCCCGGACGGATGGTCAGGGTCAGGTCGTGCAGGACCGTCTTGCGCCCGCCGTAGCTGAAGTCCACATGCTCGAAACGGACCTCGCCGCGCGTCACGTCCAGCGCCTTGGCCTGCCCGGCGTCCTGGATGGCGATGGGCCGGGACAGGGTCGTGATGCCGTCCTGCACGGTGCCGATGTTCTCGAACAGGCTGGCCATCTCCCACATGATCCAGTGCGAGATCCCGTTCAGCCGCAGCGCCATCGCCGTGGCCGCGGCCACCGCGCCGATGCCCACCTGGCCCTGCGTCCACAGCCACACCGTCATGCCGGCCGTCGAGGCGATCAGCCCCATCGACAGCGCGTGGTTGACGATCTCGAAGCCGCTGATCAGCCGCATCTGGCGGTAGGCCGTCGCCAGGAAGTCCTGCATCGCGCCGCGCGCGAAACCGGCTTCGCGGTTCGAGTGCGAGAACAGCTTGACGGTGCTGATGTTGGTGTAGGCGTCGGTGATGCGGCCCGTCATCAGGCTGCGCGCGTCGGCCTGCGCAGACGCGGCCTTGCCCAGGCGGGGCACGAAATAGGTCAGCGCGACGATGTAGCAGGCCAGCCAGCCCAGGAAGGGAATCAGCAGCGTCAGGTCGAAGCTGCCGACCACGCCCAGCATCGTCACGAAGTAGATCGTGATGAAGACCAGGATGTCGGTGACGATCAGCCAGCACTCGCGCACCGCCAGCGCCGTCTGCATCAGCTTGGCCGAGACGCGTCCGGCGAACTCGTCCTGGTAGAAGCTCATGCTCTGCGCGAGCAGGTGGCGGTGGTAGTTCCAGCGCAGCCGCATCGGGAAGTTGCTGGACAGGCCCTGGTACTTGCTCAGCGACTGCAGTGCGATCAGCAGCGGGCTGGCCAGCAGGATGCCGGCCAGCATCAGCAGCTTGTCCTTCTGCGTGGCCCACCACTGCGAGGGCGGCACCTGGCTCAGCCAGTCCACCACGGAGCCGAGCATCGAGAACAGCAGCGCCTCGAACGCGCCGATGGCGGCAGTCAGGAAGATGAGCACCACCACCAGCTTGCGCATCCCGTGCGAGCCGGCCCAGACGAAGGCGAAGAAGCCCTTGGGCGGCTGAGGCGCCGGGCTCTGCGGAAACGGATCGACGAGTTTTTCGAACCAGCCAAACACGGCGGTCTCCCTGTTGACTTCTGCGAGACCGACGAGCCTACAGGAGCCACGTGACCCGCGCACCCCGCCCCCGCCTCGGTGGCGGGTGGGTGGGGCGAATGGGGGAATGGGCCGTTCGGATGGGGGGCGGGCGCAACCCGTCGGCTGGCTTACTTCGCCGGTACAGGCGCCGGCAAGGGCAGCACCTGGCCCTGCGCCTGGCGCGGCGCCGGGATGTGCAGGATGGCCGACAGGGTCGGCGCGAAGTCCGCGATTTCCACTCGCTGCTCGATGCGGCCCTGGCCGACCCAGTTCGGCCCCCAGGTCAGCAGCGGCACGTGCGTGTCGTTCTCGTACGGACTGCCGTGGGTCGTGCCCACGAGCCGCGATCCGAACATCCAGCCGGCCTTCGGCACGACCTGCAACGGCGCGGCGATGCCCGGATACCAGGACTTGCGCATCTGCGCGAGGTAGGGCGTCGTCGTGTCGGTGCCGGCGAGCTGGGCGCGGGTGAACGCGACCTGCACGCCGTCGACCTGCTCCACCAGCTGCTTGGCAGCGGCGTAGACCGCGTCGGCGTCCAGTCCCTTGGCCTTGATCGCGGGCTCATCGAAGATGAAGCCGGTGCCGGACATGCCGATCACCCAGCGGCCCTCGCCGAACTGTTTGGCCAGGCCCGCGTTGACGAAGCCCACCGCCTGCGCGGGATTGATGCGTCCGGCGTCGCGGCCTTGCGACTTCGCCCATTCCGGGGTGTCGGTGAAGCCGTGATCGGCGGTCAGCACGGCGATGTAGTTGTCGCGGCCGACCTTGGCGTCCAGGTACTGGAACCACGACTGCAGGTAGGCGTCCAGGTGCAGGAAATGGTCGTGCGACAGCCGCGATTCGGGTCCGAACGCGTGGTTGATGTAGTCGTGGCTGGACAGGCTCACCGACAGGATGTCGGTCTGGTCGTCGCTGCCCAGGCGCTCGCCCTCGACGGCGGCGCGGGCGAACGCGAGTGTCAGCTCGTCGCCGAAGGGGGAGGGCAGGAGGTTGCCGTAAAAGCGCGGGCCGGGGCCGTCCATGCCGGCGCCGAGCACCGCGGGCAGCTTGTTGCCGTTGCCGCTGGTGGCCTGCCAGGGCTGGCCGTCGGGCACGCTGCGGGCATAGGCGGACTCGGGCAGCATCGGCGCCCAGGTCTTGCCGAAGAACTTGTCGGCGGGCTTGGCGGCGTTGAACGCGTCGACCCAGGCCGGATGGCTGGCCATGTAATAGGTCGACGACGCGAATTGACCGCTGCCGCCCATGTACATGTAGGCCGTGCCCTTGTGGCCGGCGGGCAGGATCGCGCCGCGGTCCTTGCCCGAGATGCCGATCACCTTGGAGCCGGGCTGCAGCGTGCGCAGCACGTCGCCGACCGTCTCGACCTTGTAGTTCTCGGGGCTGGTGCCGGCCAGGGGCTCGGTCTTGTTGCCGATGTACTGGTAACGCGGATCGGCCGTGTTGTATTGCGGCGTGCCGGTCATCGGGTCGCGCCACTCGTTGCCGATGATGCCGCTGCGCTGCGGATAGGCGCCGCTGAGCATGATCGAGTGGCCGGCGGCGGTGACCGTGTAGCCGTGGCCGTAGTACGCGTTGGCGAACCAGGCGCCGCGGTCCAGGAAGCGGAGGAAGCCGTCGGGCTGCAGCTGGTCGCGGTAACCAAGCACCTGACGGATGGGCAGGCCGTCCACGACCATGAACACCACGAGCTTGGGCGGCTTTTTCGCCGCGAACGCCGAGGGGCCAGGCGTTGCCGGGGCGGCGGGCGCCGGGGCGTTGGGCGTTCGGGTGGGCGAGTTGGCGCAGGCGGCCAGCGCGGCCAGGACGGGCACCAGGAGCCAGGTGCGACGGGTCAGGGTCATGGCGGATCGGGCGTCGGGCGACGCCGGCTGCAACAAATATGACAGCGGAGTATCCGCGTCCGTCCCGGCGCGTGGGGCGCATGACGACCGATGTGCTCGTCCTGCGTGACGGGAAAACCCTGAACCATGGAAAAAAGGCCGGTGCCCACGCGGGTACCGGCCTCTTTCGCTTTCTGGTTGGATCGCTTGACGCGCTCCCCTCCTGTTATGGGAGGCGATTCTGCGGGCCGCAGGCAATGGGCATGCCCGGGTTTGCCCGAGGTGGTGCGATTGATGTGAGAACTCCTCCTCAAGTGGGAAGGGTTTGCGTGTCGAGTGATGCGTCCGCGCGACGCTCCCGATCAATCGCGGGCGCGCTTGACCCATCGAGGCGGGTTGGCGCGCTCAGGTGCCGAGCGCGTCGTCCAGCACCTCGATCCAGTGGCGGACCGGGACGTCGCTGCCGGCCTGCAGGTGCTGGATGCAGCCGATGTTGGCCGAGACGATCGCGCCCGCCTCGAGCGGCGCGAGCGCGGCGAGCTTGCGCTCGCGCAGCTGCTTGGACAGCACGGGCTGCAGCACCGAGTAGGTGCCGGCGGAGCCGCAGCACAGGTGGCTTTCGCTGGGCGCGATGGCGATGTCGAAACCGAGTTCGCGCATCAGGCCCTCGACGCCGCCGCGCAGCTGCTGGCCGTGCTGGAGCGTGCAGGGCGGGTGGTAGGCGAGCCGGGGGGCGGCCGGGCGCTGGGCGCCGAGGCGGGAGCGCAGGGCGGGGACGAGCGCGGGCAGGAACTCGCTGAGGTCGCGGGTCAGCGCCGAGACGCGGGCGGCCTTCTCGGCGTAGTCGGGGTCATGGGCGAGCAGCCGGCCGTAGTCCTTGACCTGGACGCCGCAGCCGGAGGCGTTCATGACGATGGCCTCGACCTGGGCGCTGTGCCCGTCGACCATCGGCCACCAGGCGTCGATGTTGCGGCGGGCATCGTCCAGGCCGCCGTGGTGGTCGTTCATGTGGGTGCGGATCGCGCCGCAGCAGCCGGCCTCGTCGGCCACCAGCGTCTGCACGCCCGCGGCGTCGAGCACGCGGGCGGTGGCGGCGTTGATGTTGGGCATCATGGCCGGCTGCACGCAGCCCAGCAGCATCAACACTTGGCGCGCGTGCGTGCGTTGCGGCCATTGCTGCGAGCGCGCGTCGGGCGGCGACGGCACCTTGTCGCGGAGCGCGGCGGGCACCAGCGGTCGCAGGGCCTGGCCCAGACGCAGCGCGGGTTTGAACAGCGGCGAGGTCAGCCCCTCCTTGAGCAGCCAGCGCTTGAGGCGTTCTTCGCGCGGGCGTTCGACCTTGGCGTCGACGACCTGCCGGCCGATCTCCACGAGCTGGCCGTACTGCACCCCCGACGGGCAGGTGCTCTCGCAGTTGCGACAGGTGAGGCAACGGTCCAGGTGCTGCTGGGTGGCGGCGGTGGGGGTCTCGCCCTCGAGCACCTGCTTGATCAGGTAGATGCGTCCGCGCGGGCCGTCGAGCTCGTCGCCGAGCAGTTGATAGGTGGGGCAGGTCGCGGTGCAGAACCCGCAATGCACGCAGCGGCGCAGGATGGCCTCGGCGGTCTCGCCCTCGGGCGTGCCTTGGAACTCGGGGGCGAGGTGGGTTTGCATCGGATCGGCTGGCGCTCGGCTTGCGAAGGGGGCGGGTCAGGGGTCCGGCTCAGAGGTCGGGATACAGGCGCCCCGGATTGAAGATCCCCCGCGGATCGAACTGCTGCTTGAGTTCCTTGTGGATCTTCGTCAGCTGCGGCCCGAGCGGCGAGAACACACCCGCCGATTTGTCGCCCGCGTAGAACTGCGTCGCATGGCCGCCGGCCGCGGTCACCAGCTCGCGCAGCTGCGCGGGCGCCATCGGCGTCACCACCCAGCGCTGCGCGCCGCCCCATTCGATCAGCTGTTCACCGTGCAGCGACATCGCCAGCGTCGTCGACGGCACCGCGATCCGCCACAGCGTCGCGCCGCCCTGCACCGCGCGCCGCGCGCCCAGGAAGAACTCGTCGCTCTGGTCGCGCAGTCCCTGCCAGAACGGCGCGGCCATCGCCTCCGGGATCACATCGCCGCCCAGCCGCCGCGTCGCCGCCGTCACCGCCGCCTCCGCGCCCGACAGCCGCAGCACCAGCGCGCCATCCCACCAGGCCGTCGCCGACACCGGCAGCGGCTGCCCGCCCCAGCGGTTCATCTCCAGCAGCGCTTCCTCCTGCGAGGCCTCGAAACGCAAGGTCACCGAGGCCACCGGTCGCGGCAGCACCTTCAGCGTGACCTGCGCGATCAGCCCCAGCACGCCCATCGAGCCCGCCATCAGCCGCGAGACGTCGTAACCGGCCACGTTCTTCATCACCGTGCCGCCGAAGTGCAGCAGCTCACCCTTGGCGTCCAGCAACGTCAGCCCCAGCACGTGATCGCGCACCGCGCCGGCGGTGGCCCGCGCCGGCCCGGACAGTCCCGTGGCCACCATGCCGCCCACCGTGCCGGTGCCGCCCGAGGCGGCGCCCATGAATCGCGGCGGCTCGAACGCCAGGTGCTGGCCGTGCTCGGCGAGCAGCGCCTCGACCTCCGCCACCGGCGTGCCCGCCGCGACGGTGACGTAGAGCTCGCTGGGCTCGTACGCGAGCACGCCGCGCAGCGCCAGCGTCGACACCGGTTCGGCCTCGCCCAGCGGGCCGCCGTAGAAGTCCTTGCTGCCGTGGCCGGTGAAGCGCACCGGGCCGCCCTCCCGGAATCGCGCCGCCAAGGCCTCGAGCGGGTCGATCAAAGTCGTCGCGGGGACGAAGGCCGTCATCAGAAACGCTCCAGTTCAGGGAAGGACAAGGCGCCCCGCTTCACATGCATGCGGCCGTACTCGGCACAGCGCTGCAGCGTCGGGATCACCTTGCCGGGATTGAGCAGCCCGCGCGCGTCGAACGCGCGCTTGAGCGCCAGCATCGCCTCGCGCTCCTGAGGCGAGAACTGCACGCACATGCTGTTGAGCTTCTCCACGCCCACGCCATGCTCGCCGGTCACCGTGCCGCCCATGGCGACGCTGGTCTCGAGGATGTCCGCGCCGAAGCGCTCACAGCGGTGCAGCTGGTCGGGATCGTTGGCATCGAAGAGGATCAGCGGATGCAGGTTGCCGTCGCCGGCATGGAAGACGTTGGCGCAACGCAGGTCGTACTTGCGCTCCATCTCCTGGATCGCCAGCAGGATGTCGGCCAGGCGCTTGCGCGGAATGGTCGAGTCCATGCACATGTAGTCCGGGCTGATCCGCCCCGACGCCGGGAACGCGTTCTTGCGGCCGCTCCAGAAGCGCAGCCGCTGCGCCTCGCTCTCGCTGACCTCCAGCCGCGTCGCGCCGCTGGCGCGCAGCACCGCGCTCATGCGGCCGATTTCTTCCTCGACCTCCTCGGGCGTGCCGTCGCTCTCGCACAGCAGGATCGCCTCGGCGTCGAGGTCATAGCCGGCGTGCACGAAATCCTCGACCGCGGCGGTCATGGGCTTGTCCATCATCTCCAGCCCGGCCGGGATGATGCCCGCGGCGATGATCGCGGCCACCGCGTCGCCGGCGCGGCGCAGGTCGTCGAAGCTGGCCATGATGCAGCGCGCGAGCTGGGGCTTGGGCGTGAGCTTGACGACCACCTCGGTGACGACGGCCAGCATGCCCTCGCTGCCGATCACCACGCTGAGCAGGTCCAGCCCCGCCGCGTCCAGCGCCTCGGAACCGAATTCGACCGGTTCGCCCTCGACGGTGAACCCGCGCACCTTGAGCACGTTGTGCAGCGTCAGGCCGTACTTCAGGCAGTGCACGCCGCCGGAGTTCTCCGCGACGTTGCCGCCGATCGTGCAGGCGATCTGGCTGCTGGGATCGGGCGCGTAGTACAGGCCGTGCGCCGCCGCCGCCTCGGAGATCGCCAGGTTGCGCACGCCGCATTGCACGCGCGCGGTCCGCGCCAGCGGGTCGATCGAGACGATGCGGTTGAACTTGGCCAGCGCCAGCGTCAGGCCCTCGGCATGCGGCATCGCGCCGCCGGACAGGCCGGTGCCGGCGCCGCGCGCCACCACCGGCACGCCCAGCGCGTGGCAGGCGCGCAGCACGGCGGCCACCTGCGCCTCGGTCTCGGGCAGGGCCACCGCCAAGGGCCGCTCGCGGTAGGCCGTGAGGCCGTCGCATTCGTACGGCCGCGTCTGCTCGTCCTGCGACAGCACCGCGTGCGCGGGCAGCACCGTGCGCAGCGCGCGGACCAGCGCCTCGCGTCGGGCCGCGCGGAACGCGGCCAGCTGGGCGGCCTGGTCGCCGGGCGGCTCGTGGGTGGCGGGAAGGACGGCGGTCATGGCGTCGAACTGTAGCCGCGCGCGCTGACCCGGGCCTGAACCGGTGAGCCGGCGGCAGGGGCGCAGCAACCGCTCATCGCGACGGCGTGCCGGGCAGCGGCCACCACAGGGCCTTGCGATCCAGCGGCGTGAGCGGCGGCAACAGCGGATTGCGCAAGCGCAGCACCCGCCGCTGGTCGATGCGGTGGCGCCGGACCAGGTCGCCGAACAGCTGGCGCGAGAGCCGCTCGAAGCTGCCATCGGCGATCAGCGCCTCCATGCCCCGCGTCAGGTCGGCGGCCAGCCGTGGCCGTCCGGGGCGCACGAACATGTAGAGCGCCGCCGGGTAATGCAGCAGCAGGTTCGGGTCGATCGCCAGGCGCTGCTCGCGGAAACTGGCCAGCTCGGCGTCGATCTCGAAGATGGAGCGGGGGAAGTAGTCGAATCGCCCCTGCGACAGCATCTGGAACAGGCCCTGGTAATGCGTGCTGACGGTCACCGGCAGGCCGTTGGCGCGCAGCACGGCGGTGTCGGGCCAGTCATGCATCTGGCCCGCGGTCAGCCGCGCCAGGTCGGCCAGGTCCTTCACGTCGCGCAGTCGGTCGCGGTCGTCGTCGCGGGTCAGGCACAGGCGCCAGCCGATGAGCCCGCGATCCAGCGGCACGCGGATCGGCAGCAAGTTCTGCTCGCGCTGCGTGTCGGTCATCGTCCAGAAGACGTCGATGCCGGGATCGTCGCCGGCCATCTCCAGCAGTGCCCGGCTCTGCACCATCTCCGACTGTGTCTGGACCAGCGCGTAACGCGTGCCGCTGCGCTGCAGCGCGGCGTGCAGCAGGCTGATGAAGTAGTCGATCTGCTTGTCCTGCTGCGGCAGGTGGCGGGGATAGACGACCGTGGTGGGCTCGGGCGGCAACACGGCCGGAGCCACGCGCGACGCCGCGAGCGAGGGGCGCAGGGCGGGCAGGGCGCCCGTCAGCGCAGAGGCCGCCGCGGCCTGCAGCAGGTGGCGGCGCGCGGGCATCAGGACTCCAGGAAGACGGTCAGGACGCCGGTGTAGCCGTGCAGGCGGGCGTGCGCGATCTCTCCGTTGGCGAAGAAGCCGGCCAGGGGCACCTCGCCCAGCGCGTGCTGCACCCATTGGAGTTCCGCCGACGGCGCGCCGAAATGCGGCCCGCCGCGTCCGGTGCAGCTGAAGTACAGCGCGCCGGCCATGCGCGCGCCGCGCTCCTCGGCCTCGGCGCGGATCTCGGTGCAGATGCGCACCAGGTCCCGCCGCGCGGCGTCGGGGTGGCGCTCGCAGAAGCTCAGCAACTCGCCCTGGCGCACCTGCTCGGCCACGGCGACGCCGCGCCTGGCCGGATCCAGGCCGACCAGGTGCCGCACACGCACCTCCGGGCCGTACTCGCGCCGGGTGCCGGGTTCGTCGTTCAGCCCGACGAGCGTGCGTCGGAACAACGGCATCGCCTGACGCAGGCTGCCGGACTCGCCCGTGTAGGCGGGCAGCCTGAGGTCCTCGAGCAGCGCATCCAGCGCCGGCTGGCCGTCCAGCTCAGTGACCAGCGGCCCGTCGCAGGCGGTGACGCGGCGCTCGCGGCCCAGCGGCTGGCAGCCCTGGCTCACGCGCGAGATCCATCGCAGACCGGAACCCAGCGCGAGCCCGGACAGGCCGCCCTCGAAGACGCCGTCGGCGATCTGCACCGCCGTGTCGCCGCCGCTGACCAGTCCGCCGAACAGATAGCCGCTGCTGCAGCGCTGGGCGAGCTCGCCGATCAGCTCCTGCAGGTCGGGCGTGGCGCCGTCCGCGTGCAACAGCAGGCTGCGGGCGTCGCAGTCCGGCGTCAGCGGCTGGCGGCCGGAGAAGATGCGCCACTGGTCCGCCGGCAGGTCGCACAGCATGACGACGAGCGCCGGTTCATCGAAGTACTCCACGCCGCTGGCGCTGACGGCCAGCGCCGACGCGCCAACCCAGCCGCACCCCGGCCAGCGCAGCCGGACCTCGTCCAGCAGCGCCTGTGCGTGGGCCGCGTAGGGATGCGTGAGATAGAGGAAGCCCAGCGTCGGCGTCATGCCGGCGCGCTGGCCCTCGAGCTGCGCGCCGACCAGGGCCAGCGCCATGTGCGGATCGGGATGGGTGGCGTGCGCCTGAATGAAGCGAGGCATGAACGGCCCTCGGGGAACTGCGGGAAGCTCAGGTGGTCTTGCGCTTGGCGGCGGGCCTGCGCGCGGGTGCGGCCTTCTTCGCGGCGGGTCTGGGCTTGGCGGGGGCGGCGGACTTGGCAGCGGACTTCGCGGCGGATCTGGCCGCGGCCTTGTCCGGCGCACTGGTGCTGGCCGCCGTGGCAGCGGTGGTTGCGGCGGTGGCGGCCGTCTGCGCCGTCTTCATCGCGTTCGCCGCGACCTGCGTGAATTGCTGGGTGAGGGCATTCCACCACTGCAGGGGATCGGCCCCGGCGGGCTTCTCCGCGGACGGACCCGTGCGCTTGTCCTCGCCGGCCGAGGCGGATGGGGCGGACGGCGGTTCGGCCGCGGTGCTGGCGGCGCTCGCAGCACTGGCGGCGGGCGCCGCGGGCGGCACCTTGGACTTCAGCGCCTCCTTCAGGTCGGCCATCGGCACATTCATCGCATGCAGCGTGGACAGCGTCATGCGCTGCACCTCCAGCGACTGGATCGTCGCGGACAGCAGGCGGGCGTTGTTCTCGAGCCAGAACTGCACGGTGCGCAGCTCGTCGATGCGCTTGTCCAGCTCCGCCGGGTCGAGCGTCGGCGCCACCCACTGGTTGAAACCGGGAATGGCGGCGCCGGCGTTCTTCATGAGCCCCTGCAGGAAGTCGAAGCCGGGAACGAATTTGCTGAAATCGGTGTCCGCCATGGTGTCTCCTCGGGCAGGCCGGTCGGCCTCAGGTCGGGATGTGGTTCAGGTCGGCCCAGCCGGACCACAGGATCTGGATGCCGATGCACAGCAACACGAAGGCCATCAGCCGCATCATGACGAGCGTGCCGACCTCGCCCATCTTCATCAGCAATCGGCCGCCATTGCGGTAGATCAGGTAGACGACCGCGGCGGTGATGGCCGCGCCGATGGCCGCGATGCCGGCGCCCATCACGTAAGGCACCGGCGAGCGCGGGATCTGCGCGCCCAGCGCGATCGCCGCGGCGATGCTGCCCGGGCCGGTCGTCAGCGGGAAGGTGATCGGAAAGAAGCTCCGGCGCACGATCTCGGTCTCGCTGATGTCGCCGGGCGAGGCGTGCACGACGGCGGTCTGCACGTCGTCGGTCTCGTTGCGCGTGAGCATGACCCAGGCGCTGTAGGCCACCAGCAGGCCGCCGCCCACGCGCACCACCGGCAGCGAGATGCCGAACAGATCCAGCACGTAGGTGCCCACCAGCAGCGACACCATGATCACCACCCAGCCGTTGATCGCGACCTGGCGCGACAGCCGCTTGAGGACCTTGTCGTCGCCGCCGGCCGCGCCGATGACGATCGGGGCCACGCCCACCGGATTGATGATGGGCAGCAGCGTCAGCGGCACCAGGAACAGCTGCTGGAGGAAGGACGGCAAGGGGTCCAAGATGCGGGCTCCGGAGGGACGGGTCGGGACGACGGGTGGCAGAGCGGCTCAGTGTGCCGCAACTCCGTCACCGCGATCCGGAAGGCGGCATCAGGGTTACCTCGAAGCCCTGCTCGCGCAGCAGCGTCGGCAGCGCCTTCGGACCGGTCATGTGCATCGCCCCGACGGCCACCAGCAGCGACTGGCCACGCTGGTGCAGTTCGGAGATCCGTTGGGCGAGGGCCGGATTGCGGCCGTCGTTGATCCGTTGCAGCGCGGCACGGTCGCTGGCGTCGGTGACGCAGTCGCACCACTCGGCGTAGCGGTTGAGCCGTGCCAGGTCGCCGCGGTCATACACGGTCACCATGGTGTCCAGCGTGCGCAGCAGCGACTTCGGACGCTCCAGCTGGCGCAGGTTGGCGCGCAGCTCGTGCCGCGCGGCGTCGGGATCCGACGGCAGCAGCGCGCCGAGCTGACCTTGCAGCGTCTCCAGCGCCAGCACCGGCAGGCCGCGGTCGCGCGCCCACCGGCTGAGCAGCATCTCCTGGCCGTACTGGACGTCCAGCCCCAGCGCCCGGGCCCGGAACAGCATGTGGGTGCTGGTCTGCAGCAGCGGATGCAGGCCGGACAGCGCGCTCGGATCGAGGCAGACGGCGGCGGCCTGGGCGTCCAGCCGCTGCCGCAGCGAGGCGTCCAGCGGCAGCGCCGGCATCGGCGGCATCTTCCAGCCGTCGCGGTCCAGCGGGTCGAGCTCCAGCGCCACCGCGTCGACGGCGCTCAGCGCCCGCAGCAGCCGCGGCCCCGGCGCGGCCCAAGACGGCTTGCCCACATGCAGGCTGGCGTACAGATAGGACGTCCGTCCGTCGCGCTGCAGCGTCCACATCAGGCCCCGGTCCCGGGCCTGCGCGGCCAGGGTGGCCTCGGACAACGGGGCGGGCTGGGGCGGGCAAGTGGCGGGGACGGCGGGCGCGGCAGGCTTGGCCGCCGCGGCGCCCGCACCGCTCAGCAGCGCGGCGATCGAGACGAGGACGGTGGCCACCCCGCGGGACGCCGCGGCCGCGACGGCGAGAAGCGTGCGGCGGATCCGCTGAACGGGGGCGGTGCGGGGCGAAGGCGACATGACGGACCTCTGAGGCAAGGGAGGCACGATGCCACAGAACCGACCCGGGGTCAGGCCTTGCCGGCGCGGAAGCCCATCTCGCGGCGCTGGCGCACCTCAGGTTTCACGCGGTGCTCGGCCTCGAGCAAGGTCATGAACTCCTCAGGCGAGAGCGTCTCGCCCAGGATCTCGGCCTGCTGCCGAACCGCCGCGAAATCGCCCAGCGTCAGCGCATCCATCGCGTCCAGTCGCGCCAGAAGCGCGTCCTCGAGCACCGGGCCGGTTGGCTCGCCGAGCTCGCGCTCGAACATCGCACGGCGCTGGTCAGGCCGCAGGGGCTTGAAGCGGATCTTGAAGCTGAAGCGCCGCAGCGCGGCCTCGTCGAGGTCGTCGAAGGCGTTGGTCGTGCAGATGAACAGACCCGCGTAACGCTCCATGCCGGCGAGCATCTCGTTGACCTCGCTGACCTCGTAATGACGCTCGGCCATGCGGCGGCTGCGCAGGAAGCTGTCGGCCTCATCGAGCAGCAGCACCGCGCCCTCGGCGGCGGCGGTCTCGAACATGCGCGCCATGTGCTGCTCGGTCTCGCCGACGTACTTGGACATCAGGTCGCTGGCCAGGCGGACCATCAACGGCCGCTGCAGCTCGGCGGCGATGTGCTCGGCCAGCGCGGTCTTGCCGCTGCCCGGCGGGCCATGGAAGCACAGCGTGCCCATGCCGCGGCGACGCAGCGCCTCGATCAGGCGCGGCAGCGCGAACCGGCTCTCGCAGTGGATCAGGTCCAGCGAATAGCGCGTCGACGACGGCCGCGCGCGCGGCGCCACGTCGCCCTGGCCCAGCGCCTTGTCGGCGTGCAGCAGCTGGCGGCTGACGAGGCGTTCGTTGGCCTCGGCCGGCTCGGCCTCGCCCGCTTGACCAGACAGCTTGGCGAAGCGCACTGCGGTGCGTATCTGCGCCGGCGTCAGCCCGCGGCGCTCGCACAGCCGTTCGGCGAATCCCTCGGGGACGGCCAGGTCCTCCAGCGCCTTGCGCACCAGGCCCAGCCGCGCGCCTGGCGGCGGCGACTTCAGCTCCAGGTGGTACTGGAATCGCCGCCGGAACGCGGGATCGATGTGCTCGATGCGGTTGGTGATCCACAGCACGGGGACCGGGTTGCTCTCCAGGATCTGGTTGACCCAGGCCTTGCCGTTGACCGCCATCGGCGCGGGCATCTCGAGCGCCGCGTCCAGCCGCGCCATCAGATGCGCGGCGTCGCCGCTCAGGTGCGGGAACACGTCCTCGACCTCGTCGAACAGCAGCGCCACGTCGCGGCTGGCCTTCAGGAACACCTGGCTGATCTGCAGCGAGCGGTAGCGGTCGCGACCCGACAGCGCGTTGCCGTCGCGGTCCGCGTACTCGACCTCGTAGAGCGCCAGGCCCGCCTCGCGCGCGACGACCTTGGCGAACTCGGTCTTGCCGGTGCCGGGCGGGCCGTAGATCAGCACGTTGACGCCGGCTTGCTGCTGCGCGACAGCGTTGCGCAGCAGCGTGGCCAGCAGCGCCAGGTCCTCGCCGATGAATTCGAAGTCGGCCCGCTGCAGCGGGCTGGGCGTGACCGGGCGGGTGAACACCGCCATCAGGTCCTGCGGGCCATCGTAGGCCCGCATCAGCACGGGCGGCAGTTGCTCGCTGACCTTCATGAGGTCGGAGAGGTCGGTGATGTTGTGCTCGGCGATCAGGTTCTCGATCATCCCCACGCGTTCCAGGCGCGAGCCCGCGCGCAAGGCGTCAGCGACCTCGCGCGGGTCGACGCCGGCCACCTCCGCGATCGCGGCGAAGGCCTCCTGCGCGGTGTTCACCTTGAACTCGACCAGTGCGCCGCGCAGCTCGCGCTGGTAACGCGCCAGCGTGCCGTACAGCAGCAGCGCGCGTTCCGCGGCGTTGAGCTGCAGCAGGCGGCCGAGCACGTCGATGTTCTGCTCCACCAGCGTGGACTGGCTGCGCAGTTGCTGATCGAGCGCCTCGCAGGTGCAGGACAGCAGCGCGAGCAGGTCCTTGGGGGCGTCCTTGATGTACTCGTCGAGATAGAAGAACAGCGTGGCCTCGGCGAAGGGCCCGCGCCACACGCCATGCCGGGCCAGGAAGGTCGCGTCGGCGAGGCGCTCGTGGCCGGCCCACAGCGCATGCCCCTGGCAGCGGCGCGCGAGGTAGGCCCGCACGCGCGCCAGCACCTGCGGCGGCCACACCAGGTGGCGCGCGGTGAGCGCGAGCAGGCCGCTCAGGTCACGCCGGGGATTGAAGCGGTTGGCGTGGCGGACCGTCAGCGTCAGCACGAAGTGCGAGCACATGCGGTCCAGCACCGGACTCTCGGACAGGCCCGGGGACACCAGCGGAGGCTGCGCGCGCTTGGCCATGGTCGATCGGCAACGAGCTCCGGGACGAGCAGTGAGGACATGGCCCCGAACTCGGGCGCCGCCGGCCGCGCGCGCCTGGCAGGTGCGCGACCGCACGATCTTGGCGCAGCGGGTGGCGCAGGACAAGCCCCGGGGTGACGGGGCCGGGGGTCAGCGTGGGTGGCGGGTCAGTGCATGACCACCGGCTGCTGGCCGAGGTTGGCGTATTGGGCGATGAACGCGTCGAGGTCGTCGACGTCGGGGCCCTGCTCGATCAGCGCTTCGACGCCTTCCTGGAAGGTCTGCGCGAGCGCGCCCTCGATGAAGATTTCCTTGCGGGTGAACTTGTCGACGATCTCGAAACCGTCACGCTGCAGCGAGGGCAGGTTCGTGTGCTCCACGAGCGCGGCGTGCGCGGCGTCGCCGGGCGAGGGATCGACCGGCACATCGAACTGGACGACGATGTAGCTCGGCGAGTCGTAGAGCATGTGCATGAAAGACTCCTTTGCATGAGGAGTTATGGCCTGCCGCGAGGGTTTCAACCCCCGCTCCCAACCAGGCCATGACCCCATGGTGGCAGAACTGTCCGGGCCGGACGCACCGGGAACCAAGCATTTGTGGTGCCAACCGCACAGGGTTTCACGTTTTCATCGATCGACGCGCGCGCCCACGGGCTCACTCCAGCAAACGGAGCGCCCACTGCTCGTCGTCATCCAGGCTGAAGCTCAGCTCGATCGGCAGGAACGCCCGCTGCCCGTCCAGCCAGGCCGTCCATGCCAGCGCCGGACGCCCCGCCGCGGCCGGCCGCTCGCGGCGCAACAGCCAGCGATCGCCCTCCCGGCCGGCGACCTCGAAATCCCAGTCGACCGCGCCGTGCGGGCCCGCCACCGGGATGCGCAGGCGCAGGCCCAGGTGCGGGTCGGGTTCCGCGGCCATCAGCGCGGACAGCTGCAGCCACCACGACAGCCGATCCTGCATGCCCGCCGACAGCGCGTAGGCGCGCGCGCCTACGAGCAGACGCGGCGTGTCGGCATCCCGGTCGAACACGATCAGCTCGCGCTCCCGGCCCTGGCGCCGCACGCGGTGGCGTTCGGGCATCAGGCCTTGCGGACCGACGCGGCCCTCGCTGTGCCAGGACGGCAGGTCGCGATCGCCGGCTCGGCGTTCCAGCAGCAGGTCGTAACGACCGTCCTCGATGCGGAAGCTCAGCGCGGCCTCGCCGGGCTGCCCGTTGACCGTCAGCGCGTAGGTGAGGGCGCCCGCGCCGCGCAACGGCAGCGCGAGCAGCGCCGGGACGGGCCGAGTGTCCCTGGCGGCTGCGATGGCCGGGGCGGCCTGGGCGGGCGAAGCGGCGTGCGCCGTTTCGGCCAAGGCTTTCCGGGTCGATGTCGATGTCGGTGTCGCTGTCGCTGTCGATGGTGTTGACCGTGGTGGTGGCGAGGCGGTCGCCTCCGCCGCTGGCGCGCTTACCACCCGGACGGCGACCGGCGAGGCCTCGACCGCGCGCGGCGGCGCCGGCGATGAGCCCATCAACGCCCAGGCGTGCAGCGCCAGCGCGCCGACGGTCGCCGCCGCCAGCGCGATCCGGTCCTGAGGTGACAATGCCGCCACCGCTCGCCCGACGATTGACTGTCCGTTCACCACAATGAAACTTGCTACCTACCGCGACGGGGCCCGCGACGGCCAACTGGTGGTCGTGTCCAAGGACCTGAGCCAGGCATGCTATGCCAACGGCATCGCGACGCGCCTGCAGCAGGTGCTCGACGACTGGAACTTCATGGCGCCGCAGCTCGAGACGCTGTCGTTGGCGCTGAACCAGGGCCGCGCCCGGCACGCCTTCGCCTTCGACCCGAAGCAGTGCCAGGCCCCGCTGCCGCGGCTGGCCGGCTGGATCGCCGGCGAGGCCTATCCCGACCAGGGCAAGCAATTGCGCGAGCGCGGCCTGGCGTGGCCGGAGCGGTTGAGCGCGCCCTTGCTGCGCGCCGGCGGCGCCGAGGCCTTGCTCGGACCGACCGAGGGGCTGGATCTGCGCGTCCCCGGCCTGGAGCCCGAGGCCCAACTGGCCGTGATGACCGGTGACCTGCCTCAGGGTGCGGTCCCGTCGCAGGCGCTGGAATCAGTCCGTCTGCTGATGTTGGTCAGCGACTGGGTGCTGCGGCCGGTGCAGCAGGAGGAACTCGCCAACGGCTGGCCGGCCTGGCACAGCCGCCCGGCGCTGCAGTTCGCGCCCGTGGCGGTGACGCCCGACGAGCTCCCGGGTGCCTGGTACCTGGGCCGTGCCGCGCTGCAACTGCAGATCATGCGCAACGGCCGCAAGCAGGCGGTGCTGGACGCCAAGGCCGGCATGCAGTGGAGCTTCGGCGACCTGCTCGCCGAGGCCGCCCGGCATCGGCCCCTGCGCGCCGGCACGCTGATCGGCGCAGGCATGCCGGCGCTGGCCAAGCCCGTGGTGCTGGAGCAGGGCGACAGCCTGCGCATCGAGTTCAAGCTCGGTGACGGCCCCGGCCCCTTCGGCGCCATCGACATGGACCTCGCGGAGTCGGAAGATGCCGCGAGCGACCCGGAGAACGAACCCGCGCCGGACGCTGGCCGCGACGAATCCCCGGACGCCGCCCCCGATGACGGCGCCACTGCCGATGCTGAACAAGGAGACCTCGATGACGCTGCTTCGCCGTGACCTGATCGCGCTGCTGGGCGCGGGATGCGCCTCGCCCTGGGTGATGGCGCTGAGCCTGAGCGAGGGCGACGCCGCCTCCGGCGTGCGCGCGGCGCTGGAGCGCGGCGCCCAGGCGGCGCTGACGAACCTGGGGCGCACCGACGGCTTCCTGGGCAACCCGCAGGTGCGCATCGAGCTGCCCGGTGCGCTCAAGGACGCCGCGCGGCTGCTGCGCACCACCGGCCAGGGCAAGCGCATTGACGACCTGGTGACCTCGATGAACCGCGCCGCCGAGCAGGCGATGCCCGAGGCGCGCCAGTTGCTGGTCAACACGGTGCGCAACATCAGCGTCGAGGACGCGGTGCGGATCGTGCGGGGCGGCGACAACGCGGTGACGCAGTTCTTCGAGGAGAAGACCCGCTCGCCGCTGACGACGAAGTTCCTGCCCATCGTGACGAAGGCCACCGAGCGCCAGTCGCTCAGCGAGAAGTACAACGCCGTCGCCGGCAAGGCCTCGGGCTTCGGGCTGATCCGCAAGGAGGACGCCAACCTCCAGTCCTACGTCACCGACAAGGCCCTGGACGGGCTGTACTTCATGATCGGCCAGGAAGAAAAGAAGATCCGCCAGGACCCGGTGGGCACCGGCAGCGCCATCCTGAAGAAGGTCTTTGGCGGTTGAGAAGGGTGGCGCGGGGCGCGGTTTTCTACAATCGCACCCCATGAACGCCCCGATCCAGACCCGTCCCGCCGCCGCCTACACCCGCGGCGCCGCCTTGCCCGCCATCCTGGCGCAACGCATCGCCGTCCTGGACGGCGCGATGGGCACGATGATCCAGCGCTACAAGCTGACCGAGGCGGACTTCCGCGGCGAGCGCTTCGTCGATCACCCCAAGGACCTCAAGGGCAACAACGACCTGCTGGTGCTGACCCGGCCCGAGGTCATCAGCGAGATCCATCGCCAGTACCTGGACGCCGGCGCCGACATCATCGAGACCAACACCTTCGGCACGACCACCGTCGCGCAGGAGGACTACGGCCTGGAGGCCTTCGCCTACGAGATGAACGTCGCCGCGGCGCGGCTGGCCCGCGAGGCCTGCGATGCGTTCAGCACGCCGGACAAGCCGCGGTTCGCGGCCGGCGCGCTCGGCCCGACGCCGCGCACCGCCTCCATCAGCCCCGACGTCAACGACCCCGGCGCGCGCAACGTCGACTTCGACACCTTGCGCGACGCGTATTACGAGCAGGCCAAGGGCTTGCTCGAAGGCGGCGTGGACCTGTTCCTGATCGAGACCATCTTCGACACGCTCAACGCCAAGGCCGCGATCTTCGCCGTCGACCAGCTGATGGAAGACACCGGCGAGCGACTGCCGGTGATCATCTCCGGCACGGTGACCGACGCGTCCGGGCGCATCCTGTCTGGCCAGACGGTCACGGCGTTCTGGCACTCGGTGCGGCACGCGCAGCCGTTGGCCATCGGACTGAACTGCGCGCTGGGCGCGGCGCTGATGCGGCCCTACATCGAGGAACTCTCGAAGGCCGCGGGTGACACGCCGATCTCCTGCTATCCCAACGCGGGCCTGCCCAACCCGATGAGCGACACCGGTTTCGATGAGACGCCGGACGTCACCGGCCGGCTGGTGGGCGAGTTCGCCGCGGCGGGTTTCCTGAACATCGCCGGCGGTTGCTGCGGCACGACGCCGGATCACATCCGCGCGATCGCGCAGAAGGTCTCCGCCTATCAGCCGCGCCGCTGGGGCCAGCCGATCTTCAGCGGCCTGATCGCCGAGGAAGCTTGAGACCCCCTCGCCCGCTTGCGGGGGAGCAACTGTGTCAGCTGGGCTGCTTGGAGCCCCCTCGCCCGCGAAGCGGGAGAGGGCGGGGGGTGAGGGCTCTACGAAGGGCTCCGTGCCCTCACACGAGCCCTCACCCCAACCCCTCTCCCGCTTCGCGGGCGAGGGGCTTCATGGCCAGCGGCCGAGGCAGTCCCATTCAATAGAGCTTGAGCATCGCATCCATGTGGATGCGCAGCCGGATCTCATGCGGTGCGAGGCTCGCCGTGACCGCCTGGGCCGGCAGGCGCGTGTCGCGCAGCACCGGCACGGTCAGCGGCGTGCCGCTGCGTCCCACCAGCGACGCCACCAGCGGCTCGCTCGCGGTGTGTCCCCGCTTGAGCACCATGCCTTCCTCGCCATTGGCCAGCCGCACCAGTGACCCGGGCGGGTACAGCCCGATCGCCTTGATCAGCGCGGCGCCGGCCTCGTCGGGCTGTTGCGACTCATCCAGGTAGACCGCGCGCGCCGCTTGCGCCGCGGACAGGGCCCGGCGGCTGCGTCGCGGACTGAGCCGTGCGCCGTAGACATCGACGCGACGCAGCAGGCGCGCCATCAGCTCGCCGTCGGACCGACCGGCCAGCGGGCCCGGCCCGGCGTCGTGATGCAGGCGCACGGCGATCAGCCAGTCGTCATCGTCGACCCCGATCGAGCGCAGCGTCGCCGCGGCCCGATCGCCGTGACCGGCCAATTGCTCGCGGTGCGCCTCGCCCAGCGACTCGGGCCGCAGCGCGTGCTGGTCCTGCAGCGCGCCGCTGTCCAGGTTCATCGTCAGCGCCGCCATCCCGAGCGTCCGCCGGCGGCCTTCTCCCCAGCCGAGCTGCCGGGTCGTCATTTCCGCCAATGCCAGCGACAGCAAGGCGTGTCGCGCGCTGTACTGCAGCGGCTCCTGGGCGGCGTCGTGCACCAGCACGGCCAGCGAGGCGTCGGGTTGCTGGGTCAGCCGCGCCAGCACCTTGTCCAGCAGCTCGGTGAGCCGCATCAGGAAGTCCGGCCGCTGGGCATCGCGCAGCACCTGCTGCGCATGCCATTGGAGGTCGGCCCAGATCGCGGTGTGCGCCGGTCCCGTCGCGGCGGCGATCGGCATCGGACGGGTGGGTTTGTATTCCGCCTTGGCGTTGGCCAGCGCCGACAGCGACGCGCCCTGCAGCATCATCGTGTCGAGCTTGTGGGCCAGCGCGCGCTGGTACTCGCGCGTCTCGTGTGCCTGCACCCAGGGGCCGCGCGCGATCAGGTCGCGCACCTGCGGGGTGTCAGGCAGCGGATGGCCGGCGGCGAACAGCAGATGACCCGCCGCGTCGCGCAGCGAGAACGTCAGCACCTGTCCCACGCGCAGGCTGTTGGAAGGCAGTTGGACCAGATCCACGTCGGCTTCCCGGCGACTCGCGGTCGCTCCTCGTTGTCGTTTGCGGACGAGCATACGGGCGCGGGTGTCGCCGGGAGGGAGTCCGGCACGAACAAACCAGGCCTCAACCGGTAGAATGCACGCCGTTTCCGCTACCAGCAAGGCCGCACCCGCGGTCCGCCCGTGGCGGTGGTTTCCGAGGAGCGTTGCGACAGGACCCGACACCCGGGTGCCCGCCAGGCTCGGAACGGCGAGGTCGGACCCCGGGACCCCGCTGAACAACGACGCTCACCGGTCCCGTCTCGCGCGGGGTTGCGGTGAGTTGCGCGGCCCCGTCTCCACGTCTTCCCGTCACGTCGTCCCCTCGACACGAAGAGCGCCGCCGCCATGTCCGCCCCGCAATCCTCTCCTGTCTCCCCGATGAAGCTGTCCGGCCTGGAGCCGTTGACCATCGACGCCAGCACCCTGTTCGTCAACGTCGGCGAGCGCACCAACGTCACCGGTTCCAAGGCCAAGTTCGCCCGGCTGATCCTGAACGGTGAGTTCGAGGCCGCGCTGGCCGTCGCCCGCCAGCAGGTCGAGAACGGCGCCCAGGTCATCGACATCAACATGGACGAGGGCATGCTCGACTCCAAGGCGGCCATGGTGCGCTTCCTCAACCTGATCGCCTCCGAGCCCGACATCGCGCGCGTGCCGATCATGATCGACTCCTCCAAGTGGGAGGTGATCGAGGCCGGCCTGAAGTGCATCCAGGGCAAGGGCATCGTCAACTCGATCTCGATGAAGGAGGGCGAGGAGGCGTTCAACCACCACGCCAGGCTGATCCGCCGCTACGGCGCCGCCGTGGTGGTGATGGCCTTCGACGAGGAGGGCCAGGCCGACACCCACGAGCGCAAGATCGAGATCTGCCAGCGCGCCTACGACATCCTGGTCGAGGAGGTCGGCTTCCCGCCGGAAGACATCATCTTCGACCCGAACATCTTCGCCGTCGCCACCGGCATCGAGGAGCACAACAACTACGCGGTCGACTTCATCGAGGCCACGCGCTGGATCAAGCAAACCTGCCCCACGCCAAGGTCAGCGGCGGCGTGTCCAACGTGTCGTTCTCGTTCCGCGGCAACGACCCGGTGCGCGAGGCGATCCACACGGTGTTCCTGTACCACGCGATCCAGGCAACGGCATGGACATGGGCATCGTCAACGCCGGCAAGCTCGGCGATCTATGACGAGATCCCCGCCGAGCTGCGCGAGCGCGGTCGAGGACGTGGTGCTCAACCGCCGCCCGAGGATGCGCACCGAGCGCCTGCTGGAGATGGCCGAGCGCTACAAGGGCGCGGCCGAGCAAGGACGACAGCGCCAAGCTGGCCTGGCGCTCGGGCGACGTCGGCGCGCGGCTGGAGCATGCGCTGGTCAAGGGCATCACCGACTTCATCGTCGAGGACACCGAGGAGGCCCGCGCAGGGCATCCGCGCCGGCGGTGGCGCGCCCGATCGAGGTGATCGAAGGCCCGCTGATGGCCGGGATGAACGTGGTCGGCGACCTGTTCGGCGCGGGCAAGATGTTCCTGCCGCAGGTGGTGAAGTCCGCGCGCGTGATGAAGCAGGCGGTGGCCCACCTGATTCCCTTCATCGAGGAGGAGAAGCGCCAGCTCGCCGCGACGGGCGCGGACGTGCGCTCCAAGGGCAAGATCCTGATGGCCACGGTGAAGGGCGACGTGCACGACATCGGCAAGAACATCGTCGGCGTGGTGCTGCAGTGCAACAACTTCGAGGTCGTCGAACCTGGGCGTGATGGTGCCGTGCAAGGAGATCCTCGCCAAGGCCGAAGGTGGAGGGCGCGGACATCATCGGCCTGTCGGGCCTGATCACGCCGTCAGCCTCGAGGAGATGCAGCACGTCGCCGCCGAGATGCAGCGCGACGACTATTTCCGCGTCAAGAAGATGCCGCTGCTGATCGGCGGCGCCACCACGAGCCGCGTGCACACCGCGGTGAAGATCGCGCCGCACTACGAGGGCCCGGTGGTCTACGTGCCGGACGCCTCGCGCTCGGTGGGCGTGTGCTCGGAGCCTGCTGTCGGACGAGGGCGCCACGCGCTACCTCGACGAGCTGAAGTCCGATTACGAGAAGGTCCGCGAGCAGCACGCCAACAAGAAGCAGACGCCGCTGGTGACGCTGGCGCAGGCGCGCGAGAACAAGCAGCGCGTGGACTTCACGACCTACACGCCGCCGGTGCCGCGGTTCATCGGCCGCCGCGTGTTCCAGAACTACGACCTGGCCGAGCTGGCGCAGTACATCGACTGGGGCCCGTTCTTCCAGACCTGGGACCTGGCGGGCCCCTTCCCGGCGATCCTCAACGACGAGATCGTGGGCACGGAGGCGCAACGCGTCTTCAGCGACGGCAAGCGCATGCTGCAGCGGCTGATCGAGGGCCGCTGGCTGAGCGCCAACGGCGTGCTGGGGCTGTACCCGGCCGCGCAGCGTCAACGACGACGACATCGAGATCTACAGCGACGAGTCGCGCACCGAGGTGCTGATGACCTGGCGCGGCCTGCGCCAGCAGACCGAGCGGCCGGTGGTGGACGGCGTGCGCCGGCCCAACCGCGCGCTGGCCGACTTCATCGCGCCCAAGGGGACGGTGCCGGACTACATCGGGCTGTTCGCGGTCACCGCCGGCCTGGGCGTGGACAAGAAGGAGCAGCAGTTCATCGACGACCTGGACGACTACTCCGCGATCATGCTCAAGGCGCTGGCCGACCGCCTGGCCGAGGCCTTCGCCGAAGCGGCTGCACCAGCGCGTGCGCCAGGAGCTCTGGGGCTATGCGCCCGAACGAGGCGCTGAGCAACGAAGAGCTGATCGCCGAGGACTACCGCGGCATCCGCCCCGCGCCTGGTTATCCGGCCTGCCCGGACCACCTCGTCAAGCGCGACATGTTCCGCGTGCTGCAGGCCGAGGAGATCGGCATGAGCGCTGACCGAGGGCATGGCGATGACGCCGGCCGCGAGCGTGAGCGGCTTCTACTTCGCGCATCCGGAATCGTCGTACTTCAACGTCGGACGCATCGGCGACGACCAGGTGGCGGACTGGGCCGCGCGCATGGCGCTGGACCAGAACGCGGCGCGCAAGGCGCTGGCGCCGCTGCTGGGCTGACGCGGGCGCGCAACGGAAAATGCCGGACGCGGCCTTGTCCTACAGGCCGCGTTTCACCCATTTACAAACGGAACGAAAACAGGCCCCCGCGACTTGTAACAGCGTGGCATTCTTCGCCCATCCCCCGAGCTAGGGGAAAACCATAAGAGGTGAATCATGGCGATGACTACCAATCACAAGATCGCGGCGGGAGCCGTTGGGGCGGCCGTGCTGGTCGTGGCGGCCTTCTTCGCGGGGCGCCATCAGTCGGCCCCGTCGATGCCGGACACGCCGCTGGCGGCGGCCGAGCAGTCCGGCAACATCGTGGATCGCAACGGTGCCAACTCGGCGGACGAGGCCCGCGCGGCACGCCGCTCGGGCGATGACGCGGTGCCATCGCAGCGTTCGAACGAATCGCGTCGCTCGCAGCCGGTGCAGAACTCCCGCGATGGCGGCTCGACCGGTTATGCGGACAACACCGGCTCGTCGGGCTCGGGTCAGGCGGATTCGCGTCTGTGCTCGTCGTGCGCGACGGTGCTGGGCGTGCACACGGAAGCCCGCCAGGGCCAGGGCACGGGCCTGGGCGTGGTGGGTGGCGCGGTGGTCGGCGGCCTGCTGGGCAGCGCGGTCGGCGGCGGCACCGGCAAGAAGATCGCCACGGTGGGCGGCGCGGTCGCGGGCGGTTATGCCGGCAACGAGATCGAGAAGCGCCAGCGCAGCACGACGGTCTGGGTCGTGAAGCTGCGCAATGCCGACCAGAGCAACCGCACGATGACGTTCAGCCATGACCCGGGCGTCCAGAACGGCGACATCGTCCGCGTGAGCGACGGTCAGCTGGTGCGCCAGTGATCAGGGGCTGATCGCGCGCTGATCGGGATCTGATCCCGATCTCCCGCGTGGAAGAGGAATGCCGGCGAGAGCCGGCATTTTTCGTTGGGGCGGCGATCACGCCTCGCGCCCCGGCAAGGCTCGTCGCCACTGGATCGCCTCGCTGACGTGGATCGGGGCGATCGTGTCGCTGCCGGCGAGGTCGGCGATGGTGCGAGCGATCCGCAGTACGCGGTGGAAGCTGCGCCCGGACCACGACAGCCTCGCCGAGACCCGATGCAGCAGCGCGAGTGCCTCGTCCTCCAGCCGCAGGTGTTCATCGACCTGTCCGGCGGAAAGCAGCCCGTTCGCGCACCCTTGCCTGTCCACCGCGCGCTGGCGCGCCCGCGCGACGCGTGCCGCCACCACCGCGCTCGTCTCGCCATCCGCTGAGCCGGTCAGCGTTTCCGGCGGCAGCACCGGCACCTCGACCGTGAGGTCGATGCGGTCAAGCAGCGGCCCGGACAGGCGGTTCTGATATCGCCTCACCTGATCAGGCGAGCACTGGCAAGGCTTGTGCGGATTGCCCAGATGACCGCAGGGGCAGGGGTTCATCGCGGCCACCAACTGGAAGCGCGCCGGGAACTCCGCCTGATGGGCCGAGCGCGAGATGTGCACCCGGCCCGTCTCCAGCGGCTCGCGCAGCGCCTCCAGCGACAGTCGTTGAAATTCGGGGAGCTCGTCGAGGAACAACACACCGTGCTGCGCGAGCGTGATTTCGCCGGGACGCGGCGGTGAACCGCCACCGATCAAGGCCGCCGCCGAGGCGCTGTGATGCGGCGCGCGGAAGGCCCGTCGTGCCCACATCGCCGGCCGGAACTGCCCATTCGCGCTGAGCAGCGCGGCGGATTCCAGCGCCTCTGCCTCGGACAAGGGGGGCAGCAGGCCGGGCAGTCGCTGCGCCAGCATCGACTTGCCGGTGCCGGGCGGCCCGACCAGCAGCAGGCTCAGTCCACCGGTGGCGGCGATCTCCAGCGCGCGCTTGGGGCCGGACTGGCCCTTGATGTCGCGCAGGTCCAGCGTGGTGTCGCAGGTTGGCGGCGGGTCGCGCTGGATGCGCGGCAAGGGCTGGTCGCTGCGCGGTTGCAGCGCGTGGACGAGGTCGATCAGATGCGCGGCCTCACGCACGACCAGACCCTGCACCAGCGCGGCTTCCTCCGTGCATCCGCGCGGCAGGATCAACTCGCGCTGCAGCTTCGCCGCGCGCAGCGCGAGCGCCATCGCCAAGGCGCCTTTTACCGGACGCAACTCGCCGGACAGCCCGAGCTCACCGGCGCATTCGAGGTGGGCCAGCAGGTCGGTGTCGATCTGGCCGCTCGCGGCGAGCAGGCCCAACGCGATCGGCAGATCGAAACGCGCGCCTTCTGAAAACAGGAGGTATATTTGCGAAGCTATCAGATGAATATTCGAGAAGCCGCCCTCAAGGAACTCCGCGAGCGTACGCATCGCTTGGCGGAAGCACTGGCGACTTCAAAGGAAGCCGGCGCCGCTCGCGGCAAAACGGCGGCATCGATCTTTCCGCCGGTGCGCTCGCCCGGCTCCCATGGTTGGGGAAACACTGGACGCGTTCCGGCTTGGAAGGCTGGCGGATCTGTCGCCTTCGAGTCGCTCATAGAGCGCAGCTTCTACCTGCTGATGGAATGGGACTACACGGTCGAAACGTTCGTCGCTCAACCATTCAAGGTCCCGTACAGGCTTCCCAGTGGGCGGGCGAGTCACTACACGCCAGACTGCTTTGTCATTTCAGGTGACTTCTTCCTGAAGAGATCACCCAAGTACGCGCCCACGGCCTTCGAGATCAAATCTCGTCAGCAACTGGACGAAGAGTGGGCGGACCTCAAGCCGAAGCTGCGTGCGGGCCAAGCGTTCCTGAGGGAATCAGGTTTCCGGTTCAAGCTTCTCACTGAAGACCGAATCAACCCTATCTTCCTCAAGAACGTCGAGTTCCTACTGTCGTACCGCGGCCCTGACTTTGCGCTCCGCACCAAGGCTGAGGTTCAGATCGTCGAGCAACTGATGTGGCACACACGAAGACTCGACGAGTTCACGCCGCGCCATCTGCTCGAACGGGTGGCTGGCGTGGCACCGCGGGAGCAGATCATCCCGTGGCTTTGGAACCTCTACGCTGACTACGTGTTCCAGTGCGACCTGCTGACGCCGCTCACCTTGGATGCCGTTTCCTGGCGTTGCGGTGATGCCGGAAGTTTCGCCAACTGCGGGGCGGAGGACTTCCGCGCCGATTGGAGGCAGCCAGAGAATGACTGGCGTCGTTGAAGTTCACTCTGGCGCGCTGGTTCGGTTTGATGGCGAGGTTCACATCGTCATCAAGTTTCGATCGGCCGAGATGGTCATCCTTGAACATCGTGGAACGGGTCGACGAGTGATCGCAGCACTGACAGGGCTGCAACCTGTCGAACCTAAGGAGGACGATGCGCGTGCGGTGTTCCCGGAGCAGGTCTTGCCGCGTGGTTGGGACGCAGCATCCAGCAAGGCCGCCGCCGTCGAACGCGTAACGGCGCTTGGAGGAGGTGAGGCTGGCGTCAAAGTGGTTGCCGAGGAACACGACGTTCACCCCTCCACGATTTATCGATGGATCGCGGCGTACTCGACCGAACGGCGCGTTGCGGATCTGTATCGCAAGCGGCGCAACGACATTGGTAAGACGCGGTTGAGTCTTCGCCAGGAGGCCATGATCCGGCAAGTGCTCAAGACGTTTCATCTCACGCAAGAGCGACCACTGGTCGTGCAGACTCATACGGAGCTGGATCGCAGATGCAAGCTACGACGCCTGAGAACCCCCTCGCTTGATACGCTCAAGGCTCGCATCCGCGTCTGTGAACAGCGCGACGTTGCAGAGAAGCGTGGCGACACACGTCTTGCCAACAAGTTGCGGCTCAATGACGGGAGCATCCCCGGCGCCGACTTCCCATATGCCCTCGTTCAAATCGACCACACTCTGGTCGACCTTGAACTGGTTGAGGATGAGAGTCGTATTCCGATCGGTCGGCCGTGGATTACCGTAGCCATCGACGTCTTCAGCCGCATGTGTGTGGGTTACTACGTGAGCTTCGACACACCGGGAATGCTCGGCACGGGTCTTTGCCTCACGCATGCCATCCGCAACAAGGATGCGTGGATGGCCAGGCTTGGCGTGAACTTCGACTACCCGTGTCAGGGCAAGCCTCGAATCGTCCATGCTGACAATGCCAAGGAGTTCACCGGCAAGTCGTTGGAGATCGCGTGCGACATGCATCACATGGGTCTGCAGTTCCGCAAGCTGAAGAAGCCACGCTACGGCGCGCACATCGAGCGATTGATGGGAACGCTGATGTCGGAGATCCACAGGCTTCCCGGCACGACCCAGAGCAACGTCCTGGAGAAGCAAGACTACGATTCGGCGGGAAGAGCCGTCTTCTCGCTGTCGGCTTTCGAGAAGTGGTTGGCCAACTTGATCCTCGGCTCGTACCACCACGGCGAGCACTCGGGGATTGGCAACATTCCCCCCATCGTGAAGTTCAAGCAAGCCCTGACCGGCGAGGACGGCGAAGATCGGCCAAGGGGATCTTTGCGGATCAACACGGACGACGAGCGCCTCTATCTGGACTTCCTTCCGGGGGAGATGCTCACGGTTCAGCAGTACGGTTTGCAGCTGGACTACATCCAATACTCGGCAGACGTACTTCGGCGCTGGGTGGGGACTCGCGACCCAAAGAAACCGCGCTCGGCGCGAAAGTTCCTAGTCAAACGAGATCCTCGTGACATCTCTGCGGTCTTCTTCTTGGATCCTGAGCTCAACCGCTATTTCCGGATTCCCTACCGAAATCTCAGCAACCCGCACTTCAGCGTCTGGGAGCTTCGCCGTGTTCGCAAGTTCCTTCAAGACAGGGGCGTAGAGCAGGTCGACGAAGAGACGATCATGAGGGCGCGCAACGAAATGGCCGCAATCGAGGCGACCGAGGTCGAGAGGACGCGCCAGGCGAAGAGGCACCGTCAGTACCCCAAAGGGGCCAAGGCAAAGGTGCGCCGAGATGCTTCTCCTCGGCCAGAGTTTGGTCAAGGAGCCGTAGGTCTTCCCCATGTCTTTCAGAGTGAAGCCGGGGTTGCTTGTGCGGATCCACGCGCAGATCACACGGACCTCGACGATGCGTCGCAGTCGAGTCCCGTGCCGGCGTCGCGCCGGGCGCGTCGCTCCGATGTTGCCAACGCAGCCGCGTCGGTCCCTGCAGCTCCATTCGACGAGATCGAAGACTACTGAGAATGCTCAATGCTTGACCCGGGAAACAATCGAAACGAGTACTTGGGTCAGGTGTTCTCAAGGGCTCCCACGCAGAAGAGCGAGGCTGCCAGCGAGCCGCAGGATCCCGCAGAGCTGGAGAAAGACGCCCGTATCCGACGCTTGGCCAGGCCATATTGGATCGGCTACACACGCGCCATCGAGATCCGCAACCGCATCGAACGGCTGCTGGATATGCCCTACTCGGATCGCATCACAAGCTGCGCCATCATCTCCCCGTCCTACAACGGCAAGACGAGCATCCTGCGCCACATACAGCGGCGTCACAACATACTGCCGCCCTTGGAGCAGCTCGGAAGCTCGCGGCAGGACATCAAGATTCCAGTCTTCTTCTTGCAGGCGCCACCGGTACCCGACGAGGATCGACTGCTTGAAGCACTGCTTCGCAAGCTTCAGGTTCAGGGCTCCCCACGAGAGTCCCCTGAGCGCAAGCTCAGTCGGATCCAGGCGGTGTTCGCGGGCTTGGGCGTCAAGCTACTCGCGCTCGACGAGTTTGGCTTCTATCAAGCTGTCGGCCCTGAGAGACAGCGCAGAGCACTCAACGCACTCAAGTACATCAGCAACGACCTGAAGATTCCCATCGTTCTGGCTTCAGTAGAAGCCGGACTGAGCATCCTGACAACGAACAGCGAGTTGTCCAATCGGTTCCCTGCGGAGCAACTACCACTTTGGAACGCGGAGGCCAAAGAAACCCTGCAACTACTCTCATCGCTTGAGACCAAGCTCGGCCTGCGCCATCCATCAAACCTTGGTACGGAGGGTATGGCGCGACTCGTCGTCGCCAACACTGGTGGAACCTTTGGTCATATGCACGAATTGCTCTGCGCGCTTGCCGAGAATGCGATCCGTACGGGAGCGGAGCGGATCACCATGGCGGACCTCATGCCCGAAGGACTGGCACAGATCCGGTGGATTCATCCAGCGCAAAGGCATCAGCGCCAAGTCATGGCATCGACATAGCTCGCTACGTGGTCGGCTATGAGGAGATCCTTGCGTCGAGCGTTCACGGCGCGACGCTGAGGCAGCGATTGTTGCCGGTCACCAGGGTGCTGGTTGCCGGTGAGTCGCTCAGCTCGTGGGTGGTGCGCATTGCCGACCTCCATGGCATGTCAGTGCAGCAGCTCTCTAGCTGGCTGATGGGACGTGGTCGACAAGCCTTTAGCTGTGACGTGGACCGCGGCGCATGGGGTGAACTGTTGGAGGCGATCTCCATTGCCACCACCGAGCCTATCGCGGCCCTGCGTTCGGCAACGCTGCAGGTTTACGCGGGCGTGCTATGGGGAGACTTGGCTCCGCAAGGGCGTGCACGCTGGGTGTTGCCTATCGTCAAGCGCGGCACGCTGCGAGACGGATTCGGCGTCCAGTATTGCCCGATCTGCTTGGCCACCGATGCCGTGCCGCACTTGCGGCTGCACTGGAGGCTCGCGTTCGTCGTGGCATGTGAGCGCCACGGGTGCCTGCTGCAGGACCGATGCGATCGCTGTGCAGCGCCCGTCGCGCCGCATCGCTGGAGAACTGGGCCCTTGCGTGAGCTGGGCAGCAGTGGGATCTGGAGGTGCCATGGGTGTGGCGCCGATCGGCGCGATCACACCAATCCAGCAGCGGTGCACGCTTCGGTCCTGGAGATCCAGAGGATGCTGTTGAGCGCGTTGGCGCAGGGTGGCGTGCTCCTTGATGGTCAGGCCGTATTCGGCATGGCGTTCTTTCCCGGCATCGCAATGCTGTTGAGCTTCCTGGACGATGCGCGAGAGTCGGGCAGAGTCTGGCCAGTCCTTCAACTCACGCCGCCGGACTTTGTCCGAAACTCAGGTGCGCGCTACGGCGGGTTCGAGCGGCAAGATGTGAGCGCGCGCGCAGAGCTTCTACGGGGGCTCGCCGCGATCTGGGCCGTTGGCTTTGATGAGTTCCTTGGGCGTCTTGCTAAGCAACGAGTGAGTAGCGGGCGGCTGCTTCGGTACGCGGCGCGGCTCCGGACGTCGGCACCGTTCTGGTATCTGCGCATGATCAAGAACCATCTGGATCGCTCATCGTATGTGCCAACGGACCAGGAGATCGATGGGGCGATCGGGCACTTGAAGTCCTCCTCTCCCATGGCCAGCACCACGATTCGCCAAGTCTGCCAGCTGCTCGGAATGGCGACCAACAGCAGCGCAAGGGTTGCGAGCCGTCTTCGCGCATGCGCTTGAACTCACACCTGTGACAGGAGGTCTTGATGTCCGCTATCCCTTGGCGGCATGATCGACCGCGTGAAGGCACTCAGGCACAGCAACATGCCCACCTCCGCTGAACTCTCACCCATAGCCTGGTCGGACATCGTCGTTTTGGCGGATGGCACCCTCGCTACGCCGGCCGACGCGAAGTGCTGGCTACAAACGCCGCACCCACTGCTGGGTGGTCTGGCCCCAATCGACGCGGGTCAGACTCCTGCCGGTACTGCAAAGGTGAGGGATCTTCTAGTCGCGATGAAGTACGGCGGCGTAGCCTGAACTTCCAACAGTGGTGGAGCGCCGCGCTAGGCCAAGCCCTGCCGGGATCGCCACGCGTGTCCGCGGTGGGGCATTAGTCCTGGAAAACCGGGGCGAACAGGTCCCGCACCGGAACCTCCAAGGCCTGAGCAAGTCGCTCGATATTGTCGATCGATGCGTTCCGATGTAGGCGCTCCACATGCGCAACAAATGTGCGGTGAAGCCCGCTCTCGAAGGCCAAAGCCTCTTGAGACCATCCGCGCTCACCCCGAAGCCGAATGAGATTCAGCGCCAGCAACTCGCGGGCACTGATGGCAATCTCTTTGGGCTTTATCCGTGGTGAAGACACATGTGGAAGTCTTCACACTGGATGCCTTTGCGTCACCCGCGTTTAAGTCACAATCGGCGTGACCCAAGGGATGCAAGATGAACCTCACAGAAGTAGTTCTCGACAACGGACAACGGATTCGGCTGGCCACGATCACGGGAACCGTCATCGGCGCAACCGGAGATCGCGCGACCTCGGGACGACACAGTCCTCCTTTGACCTTGACCAAGGACTTTGTTGTTGCGGCGCGAACAGACGAGGCCGGTGCCGGCCCGCAGGGGTTCTGGCTCGTGGACGATCAGGGCAGCGAACGCTATGTGCAGTTGAGCGGCTTCGCGCTTGCGGCGCGGGAAGGTCACCGCGTGTCGGTCCTTTTCGGGGCGCCCGCGTGGCGCCGTGAAGGCGCAAGCTTTGGAGCCCTCAACCATTCGAGCGGCGACATGGTGTGCGACATCACCGTGCTGGGCACGGCGCTGCGCAGCTGGGGAATCAAGGTGGGTGCGATGAGTAGTCTTTTGCGCTGGACCGTCTCGTTTGCTGGCATTCTGGGGGGCATCGCCTTCGTCATGACGAGGGGGCCTCTGGACAATCAAGCGGCGATGGCACTTGGTGGCCTGTGCGCCGGCGCCGTCGCAGGGGTTCTGGCGTGGACCTTCGTTGGCAGCGGTCTTGGGCCGGACGCGCGCGCCAGACAGTTGGCGTTGCAGATCAATGATGCGGGGGCTGCGGCGCTGCGGGCTACCACCTAGGGCGTCGACGCCGCCTCAACTGCGCCGGGGAGTGGTGGCGTGAGAGTGGTGTTTCTCGACTTCGATGGGGTCCTGCACCCTGCGGGCGGTGGCCCAGGAAGGGTCCTTCCCTTTGAATGGGTGCCGCACCTTGCGAGGACTCTTGCGCCATTTATCGACGTGCGCGTCGTGGTTCACTCCTCTTGGCGGGAGCAGTTCTCGCAGGACTACCTCCGGGACTTTCTCGAACCCCTAGGAGATGCGTTCGTCGGCGTGGTGCCACCAGGTCCCAAAGGGCTTGCGATTCAGCAGTTCTTGGACGAGCACCCGCAGGTGAGCGATGCCGTGATCCTGGACGACCAAGCTGAGGAACTCCTGGACGTCATCGGCGCCCAGCTCCTGATCTGCGATCCGAGCGTTGGAATCTCGTGCCCGCAACTGCAAGCACGGCTCGATGCCTGGCTGCGGCAGCCGGCCTCAAGTTGCTCTGTGCAGGCGAGCCGGGCGGACGCGCCGCCAGCGTCGAGTTAGCGGCCAATCGTGCCCCGACTGCGGGTTCCGGTCGACTTGACCACCTGTGCTGGTTCAAGTTGACCGCGTCAGATCTGGCCGGTTTAGGCAGAACTGAGTCATTCATATGCCGATACATCAGCGACAGCAGCCGCCCGGACAGGCCATCGAGCGCTGCTGGCAACGACCGGCAGCTTCGCCGATGAGAGCAGTCGCTTGACCACGGTCCGTGAAAGTCAATCGATTGACGCGAACCTGCCCCGCTTCGAGCCATGGTTCGGGTCGGTGACGCCCCACGACCAATCTCCAAACCGGGTGTCTCGGTAGTCTGCGTAAGCACGTCGGATTTCGTCGAGCGTGTTCATCACGAACGGCCCGTGCTGCACGACCGGTTCTTCAATCGGGCGGCCTTGGAGCAGGAGTACCTCGGCTTCCTTGGCCCCATTTACCAGCTCAACCACGGCGGAGCAGTCGACCTCGATAGCAGAACGCGCGTCGACGGCCTCACCGTCGATGGTCAGCGTGGAGCCCTTGAAGAAGAGCAGCTGCCTGCGCGTGCCGCTACCCGAGGCAGCCGGCAGCTGCCACCTCGCACCCGGCGCCATCTTCAACGTCCACACGGCCAAGTCCGAACTAGGGTCTGACGCCCATGACCTTGAAGGCGGTGACGGCGGCTCTTGCATGCCCACTCCGCGCAAGGTGCCAACGATGCATGTGACGTCGACGCCGGCTTCAACATGTCTTGGGATGTCCTCAGCCCAGAACATCTTGAAGCTGGGCTCAGCCATCTTGTCGCGCGCCGGCAGGTTCAGCCATATCTGAAACAGCTCCAGCGTGTTCGGCTTGAGGGGGTCCAACAAAGGGAACATCTCCGCATGCACGACGCCACGCCCCGCAGTCAGCCACTGCACATCGCCCGCGGCGTACCGGGCTGTGGCGCCCAGTGAGTCGGAGTGGTCGACCACGCCCTGGCGGACGATGGTGATGGTCTCGAAGCCGCGATGCGGGTGGGCGGGGAAGCCTGGCACCGTCTGCCCGAAGTACATGCGCCAGGGCTCGGCGGCGCCTGCCTCGGCAGATGGCGTCTTGCCAGGTCCCAAGTCAGCGTTCCCAGGTGGATAGTGGTCGAGGTGATAGGCACAGACGAGAAATGGGTCGATGGTTTCCCAGGGGGTGCCGAGCCGGGCGACGCTGATGATGGAACGGGGCATGGTGAATCCGATGAGAGCAGGGGACGAGACGCCCTTGGCCGGCAGTCAGCTCAGCTTGATGAGGTTCTGCAGGATCAGCGGCCCGCCCATGCCGATCAGCATTCCGCCTTCGTTCACTTTGCCCAGGGGGACCGGCGCGAAGCCCAGGTCCGCGACCACCTTAGCCATCGCTGCCTCAGCGCCGGCGTCGTTGCTGGACAGGAACATGACGCGTCGACCGCCGTTGACTGCAGGGTCCTGCGCGAGCAGCTTGGCCGGCAGCTGGTTCAGCGTCTTGACCACCTTCGCACCAGGGAAGGCGGCTGCTACCACGTCAGTGGACGCCTGGCCCTTCAACTCTTCCGGCGAGATGCCGTAGGTGTTCATCGCGTCGACAACGACCTTGCCAGACCAGTTCGAGAGGGCACCGCCGACCGCTGCGTGGGCACGGAACGGAACAGCCAGGATGACGACGTCGGCAGCAAGAGCATCCTGGAACGCGACGGGAACCACCTTGTCGCCAAGTTCAGCGGCAAGCGGTGCAATGGACCCGGGGCCGCGCGTGTTGGCGATCCGAACGGAAATGCCGCTGCGGGCGAAGTGACGGGCCAGGGCGGTGCCGACGTTGCCGGAACCGATGATGGAGTAGGAGGTCATGATGATCCTTTCGATGGGGGGTTGAGATTTGCGAAGCGCGTGCCCTTTAGGCCGCAATCGACTCGATGTCTTGAAGGGCCTTAGCGATGGCAGCGTCCTTGGCTTCCGGCCCGAACGCGATCCCTTCGGCGCGCACGACGTTCACGTCGGTCACGCCGAGGAAGGCCAGCAGGCCGATGAGGTAGCTTTCCTGGTGCTCAAGCGCAGCAGCCGGGCTGCCGGCCGAGTAGACGCCGCCCCGCGCCGATGCGATGAAGGCCTTCTTGCCCTTGAGCAGCCCTTGCGGCCCGGTCGCGGTGTACTGGAAGGTCTTGCCGGCCACGGCGACGCGGTCAATCCAGGCCTTGAGCGGCGTCGGAATCGACAGGTTGTACATGGGGGCGCCGATGACGAGAACGTCCGCGGCGAACAGTTCATCCATGTAGGCGTTGCCCTTGGCCAGGTCGGCGCTGATGGTTGCGTCGTCGCTGGTGGCGCCCATGCGCGCGGCCATGTGAGCGCCGGTCAGGTGCAAGGCAGGGTCGGCTGCCAGGTCCCGATAGATCACGGCGATGTCCGGATGCAGCGCCTTCTGGCGAGCAACGATTTCAGCGGTCAGCTGGCGGCTGACGGACGCGGCGCCGAGGGCGCTGGAGTCAAGATGAAGGACTTTCATGAAGGGTCTCGAAGTTGGTGAGGGAGATGGTTTGCAGCGGGCTTACTGCTTGACGGCTTCGACCTGCACGGCGAGCTTCACGGTGTCGGGGATACCGAGGTTGATGCCCCAGCCCATGCCCCATTGGCTGCGTTGAATCGTGGTCTCGAAGTCGCCGCCGCACACCTCGCGCTTGAGGATGGGGTTCGTGTAGCAGTTGAAGTTGGAGGCCTTCAGCACGACCGGGAGGGTCTTGCCCAGCAGCGTGAGTTGGCCTGCCACTTCGCTGACCTTGTCGCCGTTGAAGCTGAACGTGCTGGCGACGAACTTGGCCGTCGGGAACGCGGCGGCGTTGAGGAAGTTGTCGCTCTGCAGGTGCTTGTCGAACGCGGCCGTACCGGTGTTGATAGAGCCGGTCTCCAGCGTCAGTTCGACCTTGCCCGTCTTGGCCGACTTGTCGAGTTGAACGGTGCCTTCTTTCTTGTCGAACCGGCCGCGGTTGGTCGAAGTGCCGAAGTGGGTGACCTCGAAGGTCACGAAGGTGTGCGTGGGGTCGATGCTGTAGGTGGCGATTTCCGCGTGGGCGGTGCCGACGAGGGAGGCTGCGGCCAGAGCGGCTGCGATGAGGGTCTTACGCATGGGAATAGTCCTTCGAGAGTGAGTTGGAGGAACGGGTGAGAAGACAGGGGTAAGGGTCGTCAGAACTTGCCGACGCCTGTCAGCGCGAACTTGAACTTGACCTGCACGTCGTCGGCGACCATCGACGTGTCGGCCCATTCGTTCTGGCCGATCTGGAAGGACAGGCGCTTCAGCGAGAACGTGCCCGTGGCGTGGGTCATGGCGCCGGTCTGCGTGACGACCACCGGGACCACGACGCTGCGGGTGGCGCCCTTGATGCCGAGCGTGCCGCTGACTTCGAACTTGCCGCCGCCGAGGCCTTTGACCGCAGTCGACTGGAAGGTCGCCTGAGGAAACCGCGAGGTGTTGAACCACGCGGCCTTGGGCAGCTCGGCGTCGGTTTCGGGCAAGCCAAGGGTGGCGCTGGCGACGTCGACCGTGAAGGCGATCTTGCTGGCCTCGGGCTTGGCAGGGTCGAAGGCTAGTTGGGCGTCGAACCTCTTGAACCGACCTTCGACGGGCACGCCCATCTGCTTGCTGACGAAGACGATTTCGCTCTGGGCAGGCACCAGCTTTTGTTCGGCGAAAGCGACCGACGCGGCGCCCAGGAATGAAACGACCAGTACGGCGATGTAGGCGATACGAGGGAACTTCATGGAGGCTCCGAAAGAAGATTGAGATGGGCCGTTCAGTTGCGACCGGGCCACATGCGGCTCAGCAGGCCATCGCGGTCCCACCACTGGTGCTTCAGGGCGGCTGCCGCGTGCAGCAGCGCCAGGCCCATCAGTACGAAGGCACTGAACTCGTGCCAAGGCTTGATGAGCGCCGCCAACGCCTTGTCGGCGGGAACGAAGTTGGGAACCGGTAGCACGCCGAACACGACAATGGGGAACCCGGCGGCCGAGCTGTACACCCAGCCGAGGAAGGGCACGGCGAAGAACAGGCCGTAGAGCGAGGCGTGAGTCGCCCTGTGCAGCCAGTGTTGCCAGGCAGGCATCGCCGCAACGATGCGTGCGGACAACGCGGGTGGCCGATGGGTCAAGCGCCACACCAGGCGCAGTACAGACAGAGCTAGGAAGCTCATGCCCGTCCACTTGTGCCAGTTGAACAACTTCAGGCGCAAGGGCGAGAAAGGCAGCTTGGCCATGTAGAGCCCTACACCGAAGACGGCGACGATGGCAAAACCGAGAGTCCAGTGCAAGGCAATGGCCGTGCGGCTGTAGCGCGAGGCCACCGGTGCGGCGGCCTGCGGAAGCGGCTGGCCCGCTTCCACAGTGGATCTCAAATCCAGATGGTTCGTTCCCACTTCATATCCTTTGCAGCGATGGCTGCATGGGTGCGAATGATGGGGAGCGATCTCTATTCTGGGAAGACGGTATATTGAGATTCAATCCATCTGATTCGGAGATGGAAGGAGCTTCAATTGCTTGACGGCGTCTCTCTGGACCAGCTCAGAACCTTCATCGCTGCGGTGGACGAAGGCAGCTTCTCCGCCGCAGCTCGCAAGCTCAACCGCGTGCAGTCAGCGGTGAGCGGCTGGGTCAGCGGGTTGGAGGAGCAAATCGGCGTGGTGCTCTTCGACCGCTCAGGCCGGTTTCCGAAGCTCACCGCGGAGGGTGTGCTGCTCCTGGCCGACGCCCGCAACATCGTGGCTGGCGTGGACACGCTGAAGGCCAGAGCCAAGCTGATGGCGGCAGGCCAGGAGACCGAGCTCTCCGTGGTGGTTGACGTGTTCTTCCCCACGGCGCTCGTTAGCGCAGCCGCAAAGGCATTTGCGAGCCAATTCCCGCTGACGCCGTTGCGCCTCTTCGTGGAAGGCCTAGGGGCGGCCTACCAGCCGGTGCTGGATGGCAGGTGCAGTCTGGGGATTCTCTCGACCCTGCCTGCACTAACATTCCCGTCGCTGGTGAGCGAGCGTTTGGGCGAAGTGCCCTTGGTATCGGTTGCCGCCGCGAACCATCCGCTGGCGGCACGGGCTGATCGAATTCCCCGAAGCGAGCTGGCGAAGCACGTGCAGCTGGTGCTCACCGACCGATCAGACTTGATGGCGGGACGCGACTACGGAGTGGTGTCGCCGTCGACGTGGCGCCTGGCTGACTTGTCGACCAAGTACGCCTTCCTGAAAGATTGCGTCGGCTGGGGCGGCATGCCACTGCACATGGTCGAAAAGGACATCGCTGACGGCACTCTGGTCGTCCTCGACGTGGACGACATGCCGCGGAAGGGCTTCATGTTGACCATGTCCGCCTATCACCCGGCTTCCGAACCGCCCGGGCCGGCGGGCAGATGGTTCATTGACCACTTGAAGCGGTCCTGGGAGAACCTGCGGGAACGCCCTGATGACTTCGGCAGGAAGGCTCTTTCAGGGATGCCCAGATGACGCTTGAGCGATCGGACGTTTGCTTGCAGCTTCCGCTGCAGAGATGTTGGGGTGAGGTGCGTGTCGCGCACCCTCGGCGCTCGAAAGCGGTCGTTGTTGCTGCCATGTCGACAGGTGACTCGACGACTGATTCCTGTCCGAGACCGTGAACCCGGCTACCTGCTACGGATGACGGTACTCGCTGCAGAGCGGCCGTCCAGTCAGGGCCAGCGAGGCGGTCAGAGCGGGCATGCGTGCCGGTCAATTGTGACCAGCGCCTGCACCCGCCCCCACCGGCCAATCCCCGGTGGTTCCTGCTCCGGCTCGGGACGCGGCGGGCAATGGCGGTCCGTCCGCGCCGGGAACTTGGCGTAGTACTCCAATGCACGTGCAGGGTCTCGTTGACCATGGTGCCGGTCGCCTTTGA
Source organism: Roseateles sp. (assembly GCA_039594005.1). Classification (GTDB taxonomy): domain Bacteria; phylum Pseudomonadota; class Gammaproteobacteria; order Burkholderiales; family Burkholderiaceae_C; genus Roseateles. Next base: position 63,787 of record JBCNOF010000015.1, on the reverse strand, counting down.
CCAACGCTTCCAAGCTGACTGCCTGTGCTGGAATTGATCAGCGCCATCCATTGCTGTTGGCTCAGTATTCGAAATTCACTCGCACGCGATGGTCCAGTGCCGAGCAGGCCTGCAAGACGCAGAGGCTAGCCCGGACCAGCCGCTCGTTGCGGCCCGCTTCCTGCTCACCGTCTGGCAGGTACTTTCCGCCGTGGAAGAGATTGTTCCGCACCGTGCGAACCATCAGAAGCATCTGCTGCGTCGGCCTTTGCTTGGTGTCGATAACCTGGTCGACGAAGCGCAGATGGTTATCCAGCAGAACCTGCTTGCGCGGCGGTGCCTGCAGGAGGAACTCGCGTGCCTCCATGACGTCCGCTTCCGCGATGTTGAGGAAGGCGTCGTTGACCGTGTTGGCAAACAGGTCCCAATTCGTATCAACGCCCTTGTCGTTGCCGAAGGCGAAGCCTCCCGCCTTGAGCGCGTACTCCATGCGAGCGAAGACCGCCTGGAACTCTACGGCCAGCTCCGGGTCGAGATGAAGATGGCGAAACAGGTCTGGCATGGCTCACCTCAGGTTGGCTTCTTCGGCAACAGGGCGGCCTCGGTGGTCGACGCCCAATCGTCCATCGTGCGCGCGATGCCATCCCAATGCTCCTGTAGCGCGGGCAGCGTTTCCGGCAGGCACCATGGCTGATCCAGGTGCTCAAGCACGTCGTACTGCGGCGTCGCCACGACCGAACTGAAGCCCCCCTCTGCCAGGAGGCTCCAGGAAACGAACTGGCACACCCGGACGATGACTTCCAGCGCCTCGTCGACGTCGTTGTAGGTCGCCACAGGAACTGCGGGCGCGCCGGCGGGAAGGCGCTCGGCATGCGCGACGGTCTTGTCAACCATCGTGCAGACCTTCTCGACCGTCGGATGCTTCAGCTGGGCACGCAGGCTCGCGAAGATGGATGCGTCGATTTGGTCCGAGGGCTTGCGCTTCGCGGGGTTGCCGCAGATTGCGTCGAAGGCCTCGTGCATGCGGGCGGATGTGTCGAATGCTTCAGGACCCGTGGTCGACAACCACCGCGGTCCGGGGTCGGCCATGTACGTCTCCATGTATGCCTTCTCGACGGCCTTATGGTCGAACGGCAGCCCGTCGTGGCAGACGTAGAACTCGCGGGTGAGTAGTTCGGGCCGCCGCTCAATGCGCCCGACGACGTTCCAGACCGAATCCGCGTTCGGGTGAGTGTCGACCAACCGCCGAATGCCTAGCGTGATGAGGTTCGAGTAGCCAACCGAAATTAGCTCCCACATCGCGCCGTTGACGCCTCGGCTCGGTTCCAGCCGCCGGGACTCGTTCAGCGTGCGGAACACCGCCGTATGCCAGGTGAGGTTCAGCACCTGGTTCAGCACGGAGGTGTCGGCCTCGCCCTGTAGGCGTTCCAGGCATTCGCGCCGGAAGGTGCGGTAGGCCTCGAGCTTGCCTCGTCGCACCACCGGTACGCTGCACTGATCGGAGGGGTACTTGTAGTCTGGGATCTTCACGGTCTCAGGATAGGTGAAGCCATCGTCCGGCCGGCTAGCGCGGCTAAGCAGGCAAGCACACCGATGATGTGCATTCCGGCAACGCTGTCGGCTGCCGACGAGTCGCGGATCACCGTATCAGCGTTGCGCGGCCGTAGCGGCATTGCTTACCCGATCCTCGCCTTCCTCGGCGTCGCAAACTCGTCCGGCTCGTTGCCCCGGACGAACGTCACCACATACAGCACCGATGCTTGCATCGGTTCGGAGCCAGGCTCGGCGTTCACCTTCAGGGCCACCCTGCGCTGGGCGTAGCGGAGGCTGACGCCCATATCCTTGAGCTGGTCGATGTGCCCTTGGAGATCGTCGTGCAGGTCGAGCTTGTCGGTCGAGCTGTAGAGGTCATGAGAATCCCGGTACTCATTGATGTAGTCGGTGAGTACCGCGAACACCTCTTCCGCGGGCCGTTCCATCTCGAACCCAGGCGTGGTCACGCCCATTTCGTGCTGCTCCACGAGGGTGGCCAGCTGCCGGCCGGTTTCGAGCGGGAAGGCTTTGAGCCTTATGTGGTCCCGTTCGAAGGCGGCCTGCTGCTCGGCCAACTCCGATTCTGTCGGAATCTTGAACGGCTTATTCAGGACGTCAATGTCATCGAACTCGAAAGCTCTGGCGAGGGCACGCCGAGTGTCCGTGTCGCTGGGTTTCCCGTTCTCGACGCGCTGGACGGTTCGCGTGCTTAGGCCGGCAATTTCGGCGAGCTGCTCCTGGGACCACTGGCGAACCTCGCGGAACACCTTGATGAAGGCGCCGAGCTCTTCAGGGTTCAGCAGTCGAGGCGGGTTGGCGGTTGCTTCCATTGGTCGATCCGGTAGTTGCAGTGGTTCGAAGAATGCCGACGAGGCCGCCTTGCCAACACGACAGCAGCACGACAGTGCCCCGACACGGATGCGGGAGCTTCAACTGATAAAGCCAATGAACGGTGTGTTCGGAGGAATTTTCACCGCGGGCCCGTGCTGACGCTTGTGGTGTGCGTCGAGCCAGGAGAAGCGGAGCTCTCGGCAGTCTCGAAGCCTTTGGAAGCCGCCAGCTCTGGACACCAGCACGGAGACTTCAATGGATGACGTGGGCGCCATGTTGAGCGGAAACCGGGCTCCAGAGTGGAAGCTCGGGAAAGGGTTCTCTCCGGCGGGCTCGTACCAGACGGGCCGAAGAGAGACCCTCTTGTCGTCGGTCACGCACTCGAAGCCCGGCTCGCTCAAGCTGTCGCCCTTGGCCGATGGATTGCTGACGCGAACCTCGACCAGGTCGAAGCGTGGGTCCTGGAAGCTGGCTTTGACGATCCGTGCGTCGATGTCGGCGGCGGTCATCTTGGCCCAAAGGTCCAGGGAAGTGTTGCCGGAGGAAATTACAGCTGCCGCGACGCCACCGAGGGTGACTGCAGCTGCGGTAACTCGTTTCCACGTTACGCCGCCCACACCGGTGGTGTGGCCCCCCGCCAGCGTCTGTTCGGTGCGCGCCTGACCTTTGGCAATCCTTCGCTTCTGCATCCTTCGTCCTCCCCGGAAAAGTTGGCGAGACGAATGCTGCCATTGGTCCGACGGGCCCTCTCGCATCGGCGCGTCGTCCTGGTCACCCCTTCCATGATCTGTGGGGGCTCGGCGCACTAGGCTGACCGCTGGCTGGCGACTTGCTCAAGCTGCTTGGTGGTGTCTCGGCTCAACTGGAGAGCTCTCGCAACTGGATCCATGTCCTGAGTAAGTCCGGACAGCTGTGCAGCAATCGCACCAAGGCAGTAGTTGATGACGCTCGTTGGCGCGCCCAGCTGCTCGCTCTCGTAGCGAGACAAGCAGGAGCGACTGACCTTCAGCACCCGAGCGAACTCCGTCTGCGTCATGCCCGAGCGCACGCGCTTGATGAGTTCCCCTTGGCTCGTCGGAAACGAAGCGAGATTCGCCTTTGGCATGTTGTGATTATCGAACTGAAGTGCAACAATAGCACACACGTCAACAGGCAACCGCCTACTATTCAAAGCGGGAGCAAACATGGCACGAGCGGAACAGATCAAGGCACTCTTCAGGGCCTATGCAGGCAATGAGGATGCGCAGTTCATCTCGGTCGCGCTACAAGTGGCGGCCGAAGAGGCGCGGCGTGGTCACACGAAGCTGGCTGCAGAGTTGCGTGAGCTCATCGAGAACGCGCGGTCTCCTGGTGCTCCACGAGCCCGTGTTCGTGCGATGCCGCTTGTGCAGCCCCGCGGAGAACTGGCCGAGCTGCTCACGGCGCAATACCCCGAGCACCATCTCAAGCAGATGGTGTTGGCCCCCGAGGTCGAGCACAAGCTGCAACGCGTGCTGCTGGAGCAGCGGCAGCACGAACGCCTCAGTGGTCATGGCTTATCGCCTCGGCGCAAGTTGCTTCTGGTAGGGCCGCCAGGGACTGGGAAGACCCTGACCGCATCCGTGCTGGCCACGGAGCTCAAGCTCCCGCTCTTCACCGCGCGATTCGACAGTCTCATCACGAAGTTCATGGGCGAGAGCGCATCCAAACTGAGGCTAGTTTTCGAGGCGTTGAAGTCCACACGTGGTGTTTACCTCTTTGACGAGTTTGACTCGCTGGGGTTGCAGCGGGGCAGCCAGCACGACGTTGCCGAGATGCGCCGCACGCTCAACATGTTCCTGCAGCTCATTGAGCAGGACGCATCGGACAGCATCATCGTTGCGGCGACCAATCACGGTGCGTCGCTCGACTCGGCGCTGTTCCGCCGATTCGACGACGTCATCCGCTATAGCGCGCCCGACGACAAGCAAGTCGAAGCACTGCTGAGCAATCGCCTTGCACTCATGGCGCCGCCTGATATGAGCTTCGCGAGGCTCGTAGAGCACGCCAGGGGGCTTTCACACTCAGAGATCGTTCGGGCCTGCGAAGACGCGATCAAAGACGCTGTACTTGGTGAGCAAGATCACGTCAGCGCTCAGAGTCTGACTCGTCATCTTCAAGAGCGAGTGTCCAGCCAACTCCATCTTTGATCTGAGTCCGCGGTCGAGGCCGGGCCCGAGTGGCCTATCGCTCGCCAGTTAAGGTATCCGCGTGCGAAATCTCGCAGACTCCGAATAAAGGCTGAAATTCGAGTGGAGTACATTGGGGTAACAAAACATAAAAGTTACTCCAGGGAATGTCTGCACTCGATCATTTGCTCGTACTGGGCTTCACTGCCAATCGTCCCTTCAGATCTGCACTGACCGTGCGCGGCGGCGTCTCCCCCCGGCGAGACCGAGGCGCGCATGGCAATGCGTTGCTGCGGCAACTCCAGCGGCTAGGCGTGGACGCCGCGCAGTTGGCTCAAGAGCGAGCCGCACGGGGGCTCGATCCAGCCACGGGGATGCTGATTGCGATCCACATCGTCGGCACTGCGAAGTTCGACTTCAAGAACCTGGAGTGGAAGCGCGAAGGCATCGAGGTTCTCAGCGCTGTCGAGTCGGGCACCGGGCACGTAGTCACCTTGCATGTGCCAGAAGGAAAGCTCTCTGCCCTCGAAGCCCGTGTTCGTGCATATCTCACCGAAGAATCGGGCGCGGGCAAGCCGAAGAACGCTCGCTTGGTCAACGCGATCGACTCCATCGGCAACGCTGCCTTCGATCAGCTCTGGACGGAAGACGAGCAAGCACCGCGCGCGATGGATCGCCCGCTCTGGTTCCAGCTGTGGTTGCGGGTGGGCAGCAGGCAGCCCCGCGACGTCGTTCGGGCGTTTACCGAGGCGGCGCGCGGCCTGAACATTGAGGTAGAGCAGGGATACACGACCTTTCCCGCACGGGTGGTTGTGGCCGCGCGGTGCACCCGCCGCCACTTGGAGCAGGCGATGGTTCTGCTCGACGTGATCGCAGAGATTCGTGCGGTGCGCCCGAACGCACAGTTCTTCCTGTCCGACCTGACACCCAGAGAGCAAGCGAACTGGATTCACGACTTGCTGGCCCGCTCCTCCTTCGCTGCGCCGAACGCAAGCCCGTACATCACGCTGCTCGATACGGGGGTGAATCGTGCGCACTTGCTGCTGCAAAACGCCATCGAACCCGCGGACGTGATTGGTGCCCAACCGGCGTGGGGCGGCAACGACACGAACGGGCACGGCACCGGCATGGCCGGCATCCTTTGCTACGGCGACCTGGTCGGCGCTTTCACGCACGATCAGGATGTCGTTGTGCCCCATCGCGTGGAGTCGGTGAAGATATTCCCGCCCGGCGGCGTCAATCCACCGCACCTCTACGGAACGGTCTTCGCGCAAGGTGTCGATGGTGTCGAGCAGCGAGCACCCGACAGAACGCGCGTCTTTGCCACGATGACCACTGCGATCGGTCCGGGCGCAGGAAAGCCAAGCGAATGGTCTGCGGCCGTCGACCAGATGGCGTTCGGGCTCGATGGGCTGAATCCTTACGATGGCGGGGTCACTTGGCGAGGGGGGCTCTTCAACGAGATGCTTACGCGCCGCCTGTTCGTGCTGTCGGCGGGCAATGTCCCGCTACAGGCCTGGAACGCATACCCAACGATCAATCATCAGACCTCTGTCGAGGATCCTGGGCAAGCCTGGAACGCGCTCACCGTGGGCGCATGCACGCACCTCGTGGACTTTGATCGCGCGGATTTCCCCGACGCGGTGTTGATCGCGCCGGAAGGCGGACTCGCGCCAGCTTCCACGACGTCATTGTTGTGGCTCAACACCTGGCCCATTAAGCCAGACGTCGTGGCCGAAGGCGGGAACGCAACTCTCAATCCGCCGCCTACAGCAATCGACGGTCCGGACAGCCTGCGCCTACTCACCACGTCCCACCGACAGCACCAATCACCTTTCACGGAAACAGGTGATACGAGCGCAGCCGCGGCAGAGGTCGCCCGATTGTGCGGCCACCTGCGTGCGCAGTATCCCGACTACTGGGAGGAGACGGTCCGCGGCCTCGTTGTTCATGGGGCAAGGTTCACGCCGCAGATGCTCTCCCAGCTGCCCACCGGCGCACTTCGGACGTCGGCCAAGGACGAGGTGAAGAACCTGCTCCGTACCTATGGCTTCGGCAAGGTGTCGCCGGAGAGTTCGTTGTACTCAAGCGAGGAGGCGCCGACTCTCGTGGTGCAGGACACGATCGTCCCGTATCGAGCGGAGGCTGGGCAGGTAAAGCTCAACGAGCTCAATCTGCACGAGCTTCCTTGGCCTGCGCAAATGTTGCAGCAGCTTGGCGCGGCCAACGTGGAGCTGCGGGTCACGCTGTCCTATTTCATCGAGCCGAATCCGGCCAGGCGTGGTTTTCAGAGCAAGTTCCGCTATCAATCTCACGGCCTTCGCTTCGCAGTAAAAGGAGCCGCGGAGTCTGCGGACCGCTTCCATCAACGCATCAATCAGATCGATCGCGACGAGGCGGCGCTCGACGGTGACATCGACGAGGACGAGTCGATGCCCGATCCCGATCGACAGGGTTGGGATGTGGGGGCAAGACTCCGGGCACGAGGGTCCATCCACAGCGATGTCTGGACGGGGACCGCCGTGTCGATGGCGGAAAAGTCGCATCTCGCGGTCTTCCCCGTCGGCGGCTGGTGGAAGGACTGGGGCGGTGGCGGCCGGGCGGGAGTTCCGGTGCGCTATTCGCTGCTGATCTCTCTGCGTGTACTCGAAGAGGTCGACGTGGAGATTGATCTATACACGCCGATCCAGACCGAGATTGCAACCGCCGTGGCCAACGGTATCCAGATCGAAGGGCGACGCTGATCGGTCGCTGGCCACCTGCACGCGCAAGCGGTAGTCGGCCGCAGGCGGAGCCTCCCGGCGCTCGCGCTGGCTCCGACTGCCTCTCGCGACCCGCTGTGCCCGTTGCCCTCAACGTCGAGCGTTGCAGAAGCTGAATTCACAGCTCACGGGTTCGGATCAGCCGTCTCTGGCTGCGATCAAGCTCAATCCTGCCGACACGTCAGCACGACCAGCGCAAACGTCAAGCTCGGTACTCAAGGAAAGAATACGAGGTACAAATGTCCGGTATTGTCGTCACTAACAAGATTTTTTCCGAGATTGCTGCATCGCGCCGCTACTGCATAGTCTGCGGCTAGGCAAGGTGCGCTCTAGCAAACATTGAAGAGAGAGGGGGGCGAATGCTGCACAGCTATTCAAACGCGAATCGACAGTTCAACTTCGTTTCATCGAAGGGTGAGCGAAGTTCGGATCAGAACACGTTCACCATCATGGTTGGTCGAAACGGAACCGGTAAGAGCCGACTGCTTCGGTCCGTCGTGATCAACTTGCTAAGTGATGTAGTTCCTCCCGACTTTTTCACGCGAGAGGAGCGCATCAACTTCAACGCGGATTATCGTGGAGAACTTGATTTTCGGTGGCATCCCACGCGGATTATCTGCGCCTCGACCAGCCCGTTTGATAGGTTTCCACTTCCCCGCCGTGACCAAGCAACTGAAGGCCATAGCTATCTAGGACTACGCGGGCTTCCAAGCGCGAACCTCGGATTGGCTTACATGTCGCGGGTCATGTTTTCAATTTTGAATGCAGCCCACAGCAGTCGGGAGCAGGCTGCGTCGATTGCCTCTGTCCTAACTTATCTCGGCTACCAGGGCACAGTGGGTGCAACGTTGCAACTGGCGCCAAGTCGTTTCGTCGAGGAGCTTCTGGAGACCCGTGATCCAGTTGCAGTGGTGCATGAGTTTATCGGCCGTAGCGCGGGGCCGTTCATGACAGACAACATTCCCGCCCTTAGAACTCTACTCAACCTTACTGAGTCGGATCTGCGTGAGGTGATCGATGCCGCAAGGCAGGTGGCCTATGCTGTACCCCACCGACGATTAAGCGTTACGGCGAGCCGCAACGGATTAAGCATCGATTCGATGGCCCACGTCGAGATGAGCAGGCTTCTCCTGCTAGCGCGTTCAGGCCTCCTGCGACTACGTGAGGTTGTGCTCCACAGGAACGAGTTCGATAAACCCATCAAGCTTCACGAAGCAAGTTCTGGCGAGCAGGCTGTAGTGATGGGGCTGCTGGGAATCGGTGGCCACATCGTGGATGGCTCATTAATATGTATCGACGAGCCGGAAGTTTGTTTGCATCCAGAATGGCAAGAGAAGTACATTGAGCTGCTCTTCAATACGTTCCGTCAGTTTAGAGGTTGTCACTTCCTGATCGCAACTCACTCGCCACAGATCGTCGCTCAGATCCCGGAAGGAGATTGTTATGTAATGTCAATGGAGGACGGTGTCGCGAAAAGTGCAAGCGAGTACTCCCACCGCTCTATCGATTTTCAGCTCGCAGAAGTTTTTAATGCCCCCGGTTTCCGCAATGAATACCTCAGCCGAATTGCGTTGAACGCATTCGCTAGAGTATCTAAGACAAAACGTTTTGACGAGCAGAGTCGCGGTGATCTCGCAATCCTCAGGCGCGTGGTTCTTGAGATGCGGGCCAATGATCCGCTTCGTGACCTCATCACCGCACTGGAAGAGATGGCCTCGACGTATGAGTGACATAAAATCTCCCGTTTCCTTCACGAACGCTCTCTCGAAAATTATCGCCAGCAAGACAGGATCGTCCACGTTTTCGCACCTGGACTGGGGCTCTCCTGAACTGGAGGTAGTCCGCAGTCACATACGAGCGCATTACCGCGTTGCGCAGAAGGGCGTTTGTGCGTACTGCAAGGGTTTGGTTTCGATCCAATCTGCTAGCAACTGCCACGTTGAACACATCGCACCGAAGTCGAAGTATCAGCGCTTTATGTTCGAGCCCAAGAACTTGTGCGTGGTATGCGCTGATTGCAATGAGATCAAGCGAGAGCAGGAAGTCAATAGCGAAGAGCCGGACCCTCTCGGGAAAGGCAAAGGCCAGACGCTCTATCCGAGGTCGAGCGGCGCATTCAAGATCGTTCATCCCCACTTCGATGTCTGGGACCACCATATCCAGAAATTCGGGCCTTACTTCGGTGACAAGACCGACAAAGGGCATTTCACGATAGGCGCCTGTAAGCTCAATAGGCACCTCCGAAAGTTTGGCTGGGAGTCCGACTACGACGATGCAGAGATCGCCGCAGACGCGCAGGCCTATTTGGATAACCCTGATCCGGCCGGACGGATGCAGGCCCTTCAGAAACTGAAATTGAAACTCATACTAATGCGATAAGGTGGACATGCCTCCTCGGGGCTGGGCATGGGGCGCTGCAGCCGTGCTAGGGAATGGGTGAGGCGCTGAGATGCCAGTAGTCTGGGCACCTCTCGGTTCGCGACCCACCAGCCAAAGCGCATAAGCGTTGCTGCACAGCACAGGCGGCGGCGCCAGCGGTCAGCAGTGCGCGACCCGCCTTCAATTGCGAATCAGCACAAGTGGCCAGTCTGACGGCTTCGATGCGCGGGTTACTAGCCAGGCAGCTCGCGTCGGCTTGGATGGCGAACTTCTCGGTTTGACTCGTACGCTATCCTCGCCAAGTGGAGTTGCTCGAAGGGGCGATTACATGAACGAATGGGACGCTGACCTCGATGTCGAAGTGCTGCCTAACGGCAGATTTGCGCCCGTATTGGTCCTCATCCCGCCAGTGTCGGTCGGGCCGCCGCTTCGTCGAAGGCTGGAAGGTGAGTACGAGGATGAGGAGCTTGCTCGCCTGGCGGTACTCGACGCGATGGTTGCCATGACCCACGATTCGCTAGGTCAGTAGCGCGTGCGGGCGTAGCGAGGTGCAGTGTCTTGCGGGGCTATACACGTCCCTCCTATGCATAGACGTGTGCGATTGCGAAAAGGGTCGCCTTCTTGTTCCCGAAGCTCCCTCAACTCATGCTGTCGCGGGCGTCGCGTGTAGGGTGGGCTCGCATTGATCAGCGATGGTGAAGGCTCGCTCAACGAGTGCAGCTCCGTGGCGAAGTGTTGCGGCGTTCACCCCCGGCGCTGGCCGGTACTTGATGGCGGGCGTTCCGGCAACCGCTGCTCTTGTGAGCACTTGCCGAATGCGTAGACAAGCAGTGGCCGGATCAAGTTCCTTGTCGAACCACACAACGAGGAGGCCGCTGCGTCTGGGCTTTCTTACCGCGGTGGGGGCGCGGTGCTGAGGCATGCGGCTTTCCAGTTCGATGAGATAACGAACGCGCGACTGCCCCGACGGGTCCATGACCTGGACCCTCACGCATAGGCCGAGCTTAGTCTGAAGGCACGCCGGATCTCGGTACAGCCAAGTGAACCGTCCATCTGCAAGGCGTTCAGGAAGCCTAAAGAAGCTAGGCGATTGGCGCATCCACAGCTCTTCAAACGGATCACAGAACAAGATGCGGGAGGCGCACTTGATGCCTTCGATCGTGAGCTCCTCGATGGGCTCCAGAAACAGCCTGCGGAACTCCAGAAGGCGGTCGTCAACCGGCTCGTCGTGGGCGCCTTGTGTTGCCTGAACCTGGTCCGGCTCCTCCAGCGGCTCCGCGGCTCCCACCAGCTTTGCGTGCCGGGTCTTGCCGTCACGCAGCGGCGTGCCCGGAATCGCCGACCAAGGCCCGCGCAGAACTCGCGACCTGCGGCGCATTCTCGGTTCGCGGGGTTCATCGGTCACTGGACGTTGAACGTCGAGCTTCGCAAGGCCTGGGAACCGCTCGTCCAGTGACCTGAGCAGCTGCAGCTCAACGGTGCCGCTGTAACCCCCTGGCGTTTCGCGCATCTCAAGTGGCCCCCCTTGCGTGGGGTTCGCTCCAGCGCCCCCCTGAGGGTTCGGTGGCGGTGCAGGCGCCGGCGCGGGAGTGCTCACCGCCCCTGTGGCGGGCCCTTGGCGGCCGGTCTCACGTAAGAGGACAAGGGATGTCCAGTTCGGCTCGATGGTCGCCGACATGATGTGGGTTAGGACCAGATATGGCGTTGCGCCATGAAGCGACCCCGTGACCTCATGGAGGATCCCCTCGATCTGCATCTGGCGTGCAAACGGCGGCCACACTTCGAGCTGAACTGGCGGTAGCCCTTGAAGCCCGCCAGCGATCCCTGCCGCAGCGATGCGACGAAAGATCCGGCGCCCGCGCTCAAGGGCATGTGAATCTCTGAGCAGCGTCACGAGGTAGCGAGCCTCGTCGTCAGTCCACTTGTTGCGGATCTGAACGCGCACTGGATCCGAGAGCAGCGATGTCTCATGGGGGTTGTAGATGAATCGCTCGGGGGCCTCCAACTCACCAGATAGCACCGCGTTCGTCAGCGTCGAAGTCACCCCCCAGAAGAACTGGAACAGCACGGCGCAGGGAATGTAGATCTCTGGATGCGACGCCGTGCCCGCAACTCGGATGAGACCGCCTTCGTACTTGGCGTCGCCTGCCCAGTGCTTTGCGGGGCCAACAGCTGCGATCTCGCTGCGCAGTACGAGCTCAGTGTTCACGTCGCTCAGATCAAGATCAAGCGCGCGCCGGCGCGAGCGCCCGGACGGCATGTTCATGCCAACGATCAGGTCCGTGTCGCCGTCGAGCACCGTGCCGATGGGGAGCAGGACCATGTGCGGCATCGACACGAGCTTTGCCACGACGGCAGGAGGATGCTCCTCGCTGTTGAGTTGCTTGAAGAAGGTGTAGATGCCAAGGGAACCTGGCGCCTGCTCAAGCGTGGCGAGAGAACCGAACCAAATGACTTGCCACCTGCCGGAATGCAGGCCAAGGTCAAAACGTGTCTGCTTCAACGGAGCTACAGCGGCGGAGCGCTCGTCTTGTGGTCACTACGTCGGCACTTTCCCATGTTTGCTTCCGAAGGCATGCCAACAATTTCACGGCTCGGTAGAGCTAGCCGCAAGCCCGCACGCCAGCGGGGCAAAACCTGGCACCAGCAGACGCGCATTCGCTGCGGCAACTTCGAAGCGAAAACTCAGCGCAAGGGGGAACGTCTCGATGGGCAGATGCGTAGGCCACAGTCAAGATTACCGGCAGACGAGGGAGAACAAGATGAAGTTCGGCGCTATCGAAGAGTTCCAGGGGCTGAAGTTCGAGACTACGGTCTCAACGGACGACCGCATCGTCGCGATCATCGGGCGCAATGGTGCTGGCAAGACGCGGTTGCTGCGGGCGATCACCGAAGGCAAGGTCTCGGTGTTAGACAAGTCGGGAAATATCCCCCAAGCGCGAATCCGTCTGCTCACGCTTGCCGAGCTACAGCCCGGTCTGTCCTTCGGATTCGATCCGCTTCAGCATCGTGAGCAGGTCAGGCAGGCTGTGGTCACTTATGAGCAGTGGAAGGGGCACTTCTTTGTCGACCCGCACGAGACCTTGGCTCGTCTGAACAACTCCCTGGGCGGCATGATGAATCGCAACCCGCCCACGTATGTGGCGTTCACCGTCGCTCGTGCTGCCAGGACTCTGGCCAAGGATCCGAATGAGCTGACAGCGGACGACATCAAGGACTTCTTTCGTCCCGACGAGATCAACGCGCTCGGGACACTGAACGTACTCTCCACCGTACGCTCGTACTGGGACCGACTGGAGCAGAACGACGTTGCGGAGTTCTTCAATGACCGCCGTGGCGAGTCCAGACCACACTATTCGCCTGAGGAGTTCGTCAAGCGATTCGGGCCTGCTCCGTGGCTTGTCCTCAATGAGATTCTCTCGAATGTACTGGGCGGGAGGTACTGCATCGAAGAGCCGACGCACAAGAACATCGATTCGTACAAGGCGAGTCTCCTGCGCAAGAGCGACGGGCGAGTGATAGATCCGTCGGCGCTGTCGTCTGGGGAGCGCGTGCTGCTCTGGCTGGGTCTGAGCATGTACGCGTCGCAAGTAGGCCAGACGGGGCTACCTCCTCGACTCTTGCTGCTTGATGAGCCCGATGGTGTTCTCCACCCCCAGATGGTTCAGCGCATGCATGCGGTGTTGGTGGCCCTGGCCGATCGATTCGACCTGAAGATCATCTTCACAACCCACTCTCCGACCACGATTGCTCTGTTCAATAGCGGGCCGATCTGGCGGGTCGAGGAGACCCGCTTGGATGAGGTCGCAAAGGATGAGGCGATCTCCGAGCTGCTGGTTGGCCTGGACGACGTCTATGTGCACGACGCGGCGGCCAGACACGTGTACGTGGAAAGCCACAAGGATGCCGAGCTGTATACGGAGCTTCTCCTTCAGGCTCGGCGATGGTCCAAGGGACTGCTTGCGAATCGCGAACTCGTGTTCGTCCCCAGTGGTCCAAAATTGCCACAAGAGAACCTGCGCCAGCTATTGAGATCGCACCTCGATGTTGGAGACGATCCAAGGGTGACCGGGTTTCTCGCTGCGGTGAATGGGCTGGGTGACTGCGCGCAGGTACGTGGAGCTGTTGAAAGCCTCAACGCCGAAGGTGGGGTGCCCGTTCATGGCGTTGTCGACTGGGACACTCGGAACAGGCCCGAGGGGCGGATTCATGTGCTTGGTGCGGGGACGTTCTACAGCATCGAGAACGCGGTGCTAAATCCGTTGACCCTAGGGCTATACCTCCTGCACAACTTCGGCACGCAGGTGTCATCGGCTGAGCTGGGCCTTCCCGCGGAAACTGATCCGATCCGTTTGTATGACGATCCAGCGCACTGGCAACCCATTGCCGACGCGGTGACCAGACGGGTGCTGCGCATCGAGGACGTCGTGCACGACGTCCAGTGCAGTTTCATGTCCGGAGCGGAAGTTTGGCTGGATGCGCGCTACGTGCACATGAACGGCCATGACCTGCATGGCCTACTGCTTTCGCAGACGTTCCCGTTCTTGAACCGCAGGCGCGTCAATCTCTTGATGGACGTGGTCCAGCAAGGCATTGGCGCCTGTGCAGCGCGCTCGATGCCTCGCGCGTTCGTTGACCTTCTTCGGGAGATCCAAGGAGACTCACCGAGCGAGATTGGGGCCGGCTAGGCGCGGCGACCTGAAGCGCGGGTGCGGGGCCCGTAGAGGGCAAGCGAGCGAATCGCTCGACGAACCCGGCTTGAGATAAGGCGTCCGTTGAAGGTCCGTTTTGGCTTGTCGGCGAACACGAAGCCTTGGGCGGTCAGGTGGAAGAAGACCCTTTGCCCGAGCCGAAAGGTGCCCGTCTCAGGGGGAAGTGCTACTCGGCCGCCTCGCCGGACGATGCTGTGTGGCAAGGGAGTTGCCCGGCAGCGGGCAACAGTGCGTTTTGCTTTCGGATTCATGTCCCTCCACCTTACATAGGGTGCTACCCAACAGTCGATTCGGGCCTACACCTGATCAGTGTTTTGCAGGCCGAGCCCATCTGGTGGGGTGCCGGCTCGCGCTTGGAGTTGGTGATGATCACCGGTCACGAGATCCCGAACGGATCACCGCCTCCTTGACCGCCCGGTGAGCGGCAAATAGGTCACGTCGACGTTGCGGGTCAGCGTTGTCCGTCAGGTCCCCAACCAGCTTGTCCAAGGCCATGCAGGCCTGCACCCGTGGGTCGAAGCCGTCCGGCCCCCATCTATTGCCCAGCTTCTTGATGGTGAACTCCATGTATGCCGCAAGCAATTCAGATCCAGCGTCCATGAGCGCATCTCCTGCAGCCGAGCTTGGCCGTGTTTGAGCAGGATACCTGCCCTCGTGAAGCGGGAGGCTTGGCGGGGCAGTTTGGCCTGATGCAGATGGGCGGCGGACGCGCGACGCCTCGATGGGAAGCGTCAATCGCTAGCCGGGCGGTCGGATCGAGCTAGCAACGCAAGGCCAGTACCATTTTGGTCAGCGTGATAGCTGATAGCTAGCTCGGACGGTCAGACGATTCCCGAACCCTTCCACGGCGAGGCCCTGACGATGAGTAGAGAAATGTTCCAGCAGGCTCGGGACGAGCACCGAGCCTTTGTCGCCGCGGTCGGTGAGTTGACTCTTGCTTGGTCGGATGTTGAGACGGTTCTGTTCAAGCTTCTCAAGCACTACTCGGGTGTCTCTCTTCCAGTCGCCCAGGCGCTGTTCTCCGGGACACGCGCTCGGCAGGCCATCACGTTCATTGAAGCGATCGCCGAGAACGTTGCGATGGAAGAGCCTCGCCTAAGGGATCTCCAAGAGGTCTTCGCGCAGATCAGGGCAATCAATACGCTTCGCGACTTCGTCGTCCACAACGTCGACGGGTCGGAGCAGCATTTCGAAGACAGTGATCCGACGACCCGATATGTCTCTGACGCCTCCCGCGCCAGCAGAACATCAAAGACGCGCACCTACCTAGTTGGATCCGCGACCCTCTGTGCGATGCGCCTCGACTGCATCGAGTGCTGCTGGAGACTGCACCCCCACTGGGATCCCAAGAACAGACCCTTTCAACCTGGGTCTGGTCGAGGCAAGCGGGAAGAGTGGAAGTTCAAGCCGCCCAACTCCGTGCCGCGCTGCGCGGGCCGCTAGTTGTGACGCGAGGACTGTTGTCGCTGGGATCCTCGTTGCGCCGCCCTCTCTTCCCCAGTTGCGATGGGCACCAAGTGCAGCGGATCGGGCCGGGCGATTCCGAGTTGCCGCTTCTGGATTGCGCCGCCTAGGTGGTTGAGCCAACGAATTATTTGAAATTATGGCAGGCGGATAATTTCTTCCCAGTCAGGCTGGACGGTGTTTGTGTTCGTCCATGAAATCTGAAGAGAAGAATAATTGCTCGCTAGTAGGCATCATTTGGGCCGCCCGAGGGACTGTCAGCGGATGCCTACGACCGCCATGCTGAGTTGGCTGCGCAAATACCGTCCGCCAGTTCGCGGAGATTTGCCGACTTCGCAAATACCAACCTCGTTGTCACCTTCCTTGGGCAGGTCGGCCGGCGACAGGTTCACGGTGATGCGCTTGTTGGCGGGGAAGTCGAGACCGGCGCTCTGCAGCGCCGCGCGCACGCGCTCGCGGGACTCCTTGACCTCGAGGTCGGCCAGTCCGACGAGCGTGAAGCTCGGCAGTCCATTGGCGAGGTGCACTTCGACCTCGACCGCCGGCGCCGACAGCCCGTCCAGCGCGCGGCTGTGGATGATCGCGAGGGACATCGCCATGAGCCGCTCCGCTCAGCGTTTGGGCAAGCCCTTGAGCACCGTTCCGAAAGCTTCGGTCATGGCCTTCAGCAGTTCGACGCCGGGCAAGGGCGTTGACTCGCATGGAGGCTCACGGAGGGCCCGTGCTTCGGCATCCGAATTGATGCGCAACGAGAATGTGGCTCGTATCAAGCCAATGGCGAGTACGACCTTGCCGATCAACAGGATCGAGATCACCGCCACGATCGCTTGCGAACAATCCGACGCCACAGCGCCGCGCTTGTCCGGTCCCGGCTCCGACGCTGCAGCCGATCCCGCAATCGGCGCGAGCAGTCGAGACGTTTGAGGCGCAGGTTGTGTCACTGCAACCCGCGCTCGATCAATGAATGCGCCGGTAACGGCATGCAGGCTGATCGCGATCAGTGTCAAGGCCGCAGCGGCCAACGCGAGCGCCAGCGCTCGAAAGCAGAGGCGCGCACGTGACTCGATGATGTCGTTCCGGACTTCCCTGTCCGGCCACAGGTCGCCCGAAACGGCTTCAAGGTCGGATCGTTCCGAGGGCTGCGCACTTGTCTGAGGAGTGGTCATGACCCACCCCCTTTCTGTCGTGGATGCGTGTATTCATCCGGATCGCCGACGATTGAGCAACTGACCATATCGAAAGGTCAGCAGTCCCCGCGGCACCCAGAGCGTCTTGAGGATCTGGTCGACGTTTCTCATCCAGCCGCTCGTCACGCACCAGCGCAGCTTCTCGGTTGGAACCAGCAGGCTGGCAGCGAAGAGGTTTGCGGCTCGATCCCTTGGATCCGGTGCATCGTTCGCAAACGAGTTCCAAACTTCCAAGGGTGGATCGATGTGGCGAAGGACGATGTGGCCAAGTGCATGTGCGATGGCGAAACGCTGTCGATGGGGGGTGCTCGAGAGGTCCACGACGATGCGAAGCCGACCGTCTTGGCCCACGTAGGCTGAACTCTCATCCTCTGCTGTCAGCGCCAGGACACGAATGCCCATCCGCTTGGCGATCCTCTCCGGCCGAATTGGCATTCCTCCACTGCCATACCGCGCCACCACCCATTCCGCCGCGTCCTCCGGCCGCATGTGCGACAGGTCCACCGGCCAGGCCACCTGAACCTTCGCCTTGTCCGCCTTCCCGTCCTGCATTCGCTTTCCCCCGTGCACCCACTCGGGTCATGAGGGCGGGAGTGTCGCCAGCGGCGGATTTCACGCCTAGCACCCTGTTGGGGCGTTTCAAGGGTTAACCAATCCCCCGCCAATGCATGCTTTTGGTGCGGATTGACGCGCGACGGGGCGACTTCAGCAACCGTTCGTCTTGCGATGAGCCGGAATGGGGCTCCTTCGGGGGGAAGGCCGCGGCTTGGCACAAAAGCTGCAAAGCCCCGTCCGGAAGCAGTTGCCCAGAGTCGCCCCCACAAATCAGGAGCCCCCGCGCATGAAGCCCATCGCCGCCGCCATCCGCGCCGCAGCCGTCGTCGCCACCGTCGCCACCGCCTTCCCGGCCCTGGCCCAAGAGGCCAACCCGCTGTCCTTCAACGTCAGCGTCACCTCCGACTACCGCTATCGCGGCATCTCGCAGTCGCGCCTCAAGCCCGCGCTGCAGGGCGGTGTGGACTACGCCCACGCCAGCGGCTTCTACATCGGCGCCTGGGCCTCCACCATCAAGTGGATCAAGGACAGCGGCGGTGATTCCGATGTCGAGATCGACACCTACGCCGGCTACAAGACCGAGGTCGGCGGCGGCGTCACCGTCGACGTCGGCTTCCTGCGCTACAACTACCCGAGCAACAAGCTCCCGGTCAGCGCCAACACCAACGAGCTCTACGGCGCCGTCTCCTTCGGCCCCGCCACGCTGAAGTACTCGCACAGCGTCAGCAACCTGTTCGGCTTCGCCGACTCCAAGCAGAGCGGCTACCTCGACCTCAGCGCCACCTTCGACGTCGGCGGCGGCTTCACGCTGACCCCGCACATCGGCCATCAGAAGGTCAAGAACAACGGCGACTTCTCCTACACGGACTACTCGCTGACCGCCAACAAGGACTTCGAGGGCTTCACCTTCGGCCTGGGCTTCGTCGCCACCAACACCGACAACTACATCGGCGGCAAGGGCAAGGACCTTGGCAAGAACGGCATCGTGCTGTCGGTCAAGAAGGTCTTCTGAATCTGAATCCGGACGACGCGGCCGGGCCCGCCCCCGTCCGGCGCGTCGCGCATCGAGGAGAAATCGTCATGAAACTGATCACTGCCATCATCAAGCCGTTCAAGCTGGACGACGTCCGCGAGGCGCTGTCCGACATCGGCGTGCAGGGCATCACGGTCACCGAGGTCAAGGGTTTCGGCCGCCAGAAGGGCCACACCGAGCTGTATCGCGGCGCCGAGTACGTCGTCGACTTCCTGCCCAAGGTGAAGATCGAGGTCGCCGTCGCCGACGACCGTCGTCGAGCAGGTCATCGAGGCCATCGAAAACGCCGCGCACACCGGCAAGATCGGCGACGGCAAGATCTTCGTCGTCCCCGCTGGAACAGGTCATCCGCATCCGTACCGGCGAGACCGGTCAGGACGCGCTCTGATTCCCGCCCCCAAGACCCAACGAAAAGAGTCCCGACCATGAAGAAACTGCTCGCCTGCCTGGCCCTGGCCACGGCAGCCTTCACCAGCCTGGCCCCCGCGGCCATGGCGCAGGACGCGGCCTCCGCGCCCGTCGCCGCCGCCAGCGACACCGCGGCCCCCGCCGCGGCGCCCTCGGCCCCGGCCGTCGCGCCCGCCGCCTCGGCCCCCGCCGAGGCCGCCTCCGCTGCCGCCGCGCCGGCACCGGTCCCCAACAAGGGCGACACCGCCTGGATGCTGATCTCCACCCTGCTGGTGCTGCTCATGACCATCCCCGGCCTGGCGCTGTTCTACGGCGGCCTGGTGCGCAGCGAAGAACGTGCTGTCGGTGCTGATGCAGGTGATGGTGACCTTCTCGCTGATCGTGGTGCTGTGGGCCCTGTACGGCTACAGCCTGGCCTTCGATACCGAGGGCAACAAGTTCATCGGCGGCTTCGACCGGCTGTTCATGAAGGGCATCTGGGACAACGCCGCGGGCACCTTCGCCAACGGCGCGACCTTCAGCAAGGGCGTCGTGATCCCCGAGATCGTCTTCGCCGCCTTCCAGATGACCTTCGCGAGCATCACCTGCGGCGCTGATCGTCGGCGCCTTCGCCGAGCGCATGAAGTTCTGCGCCGATGCTGCTGTTCATGGTGCTGTGGTTCACCTTCGGCTACGCGCCGATCGCCCACATGGTCTGGTTCTGGATGGGTCCGGATGCGTACACGTCCGCCGCCGTCGTCGATGAGATGAACAGCAAGGCCGGCCTGATCTGGGACTGGGGCGTGCTGGACTTCGCCGGCGGCACCGTGGTGCACATCAACGCCGGTATCGCCGGCCTGGTCGGCTGCCTTCATGCTGGGCAAGCGCAACGGCTACCCGACCACGCCGATGGCGCCGCACAACCTCGGCTACACCCTGGTCGGGGCCGCGCTGCTGTGGGTGGGCTGGTTCGGCTTCAACGCCGGTTCCGCCGCTGGCAGCCAACGGCACCGCCGCGCTGGCCTTCATGAACACCCAGATCGCCACCGCCGCCGCCGCGCTGGCCTGGATGTTCGCCGAGTGGAGCGCTGCTCAAGGGCAAGGCCTCGATGCTGGGTGCCGCCTCGGGCGCGGTGGCCGGCCTGGTGGCCATCACCCCGGCCGCCGGCACCGTCGGCATCGGCGGTGGTCTGGTGATCGGCCTGGTCGCCGGCTTCGCCTGCCTGTGGGGCGTGTCGGGCCTGAAGAAGCTGCTGGGCGCGGACGACTCGCTGGACGTCTTCGGCGTGCACGGCGTGGGCGGCATCGTCGGCGCGCTGCTGACCGGTGTGTTCAACTCCCCGAGCCTGGGCGGCCCCTCGGCCGTCGGCGACTGGGTGACCGCCACCGCGATCGCTCCGGATGCCTACTCGATCGGCGCGCAGGTCTGGACGCAGCTCAAGGCCGTGCTGCTGACCATCGTGTGGTCGGGCGTGGTGTCTGTGATCGCCTTCAAGATCGTCGACCTGGTGGTCGGTCTGCGCGTCTCCGAAGAGGAAGAGCGCGAGGGCCTGGACATCACCTCGCACGGCGAGACCGCGTATCACAAGTGATCCGCACGTGAGTTGCCAATAAGACTTCAGTCTCCTGCAATGTTCAGGCCGCCCCTCGGGGCGGCCTTTTTTCATTGCGGGCGTGCTGCCCATAATCCGCCGCCATGAACCTCCGCTTTGTCGAAGCCTTCCATTGGGCCGCCTCCTTGCGCAGCGTCACGCGCGCGGCGGAGAAGCTGCACATCACGCAGTCCGCGCTGTCCAGCCGCCTCGCGTCGCTGGAGGAGGAACTCGGCGTCGTGCTGCTGGACCGGCGCGACAAGCAGTTCCGGTTGACCGTCGCGGGCCAGCGCTTCCAGACGCTGGCGCAGCGGCTGCTGGAGGTGCAGCGCCAGGTCAAGGAGGAGATGGGCGGCGCGGGTGGCGCGGGGCGGCCGGTGGCGCTGCGCATCGGCGCGATCGAGTCGGTCGTGCACAGCTGGCTCACCGGGTGGCTGCAGGAGATGCGCACCGCCAATCCGGACTTCGAGCTGGAGCTCACCGTGGAGACCTCGCCGGTGCTGGTTGATCAGGTGCGGCGCGGCGCGCAGGACCTGGTCTTCGCCGCCATTCCCGCGGCCGACGCCGGCGGCGTGCGCACGCGGGCGATGGCCTCGATGCCGATGGGATTCGTCGGCCGCGCGGACCTGCACACCAAGCGGCGCTACGGCCTGTCGGACCTGGCCGATCACGACCTGCTGACTTTCCAGCGCGGCTCGCAGCCGCACCAGGCGCTGCTGCAGATGTTCCAGGAATCGGGCCTGCCGCTGCCGCGCGTGCACGCGATCTCGTCGATCTCCGCGATGGTGCAGCTGGTGGAAGGCGGCTTCGGCGTGGCCACGCTGCCGGTGGCCGTGGCCGAGCAGCTCGCCAAGCGCATTCCGCTGCGCGTGCTGCGCAGCGACACGGACCTCGTCGCGCTGCCCATCCACGCCAGCTATCGCGAAGACCCCAGCTCGCAGCTCACCGAGACGGTGCTCGATTCGGCGCTGGACTACGTCGCGCGCCAGCGCGGTGCGCGTGCTTCCGGGAAACCCCGCATGGCCGCGGCGACCCGCGCGCGCTAAGCGGAGGCGCTGCTGTCGTCATCGACAAAATCGATGAGGCGAGGCGGAAAATTTGCGTTGGATCGGCGGGGCACCGGACTTCCACAATCCGCCGCATCGTCAGACAGCCACCGCGATCCCGCCATGAACTCATCGACCGACTGCCTCGATCCCGACGCCCGCGCCAGCGCGCTGGACGTGCGGCTCGCCGCGCGCCGCGGCGGCTTCACCGGCCACACCAGCGGCCTCGGCCAGCGCCACGTGCAGGCCAACCTGGCGATCCTGCCGGCCGCGCTGGCCGAGGACTTCCGACGCTACTGCGCGCTCAATCCCAAGGCCTGCCCGCTGCTGGGCGTGTCCGAGCCGGGCGACCCCACGCTGCGGGTGCTGGGCGCCGACCTGGACCTGCGCACCGATGTGCCGCGCTATCGCGTGTGGGAGCACGGCGAGCTCGTCGCCGAGCCGACCGACGTGACACCCTGGTGGCGCGACGACCTGGTGGCCTTCGCCATCGGCTGCTCGTTCTCGTTCGAACACGCGCTGCTGGCCGAGGGCATCCCGCTGCGACACGTCGAGCAGGGCCGCAACGTGGCGATGTACCGCACCAGCATCGAGACCGCGCGGGCCGGTGTCTTCCACGGGCCGACCGTCGTGTCGATGCGCCCGCTGACGGCGGCCGACGCGATCCGCGCGGTGCAGATCACCTCGCGGCTGCCGCAGGTCCACGGCGCGCCCCTGCACCTGGGCGATCCGTCGCGCATCGGGATCCGCGATCTCGCGCGTCCCGATTACGGCGACGCCGTGGACCTGCGCGACGGCGAGTTGCCCGTGTTCTGGGCCTGCGGCGTGACGCCGCAATCGGCGATCGCCACGGCGCGCCCGCCGTTCTGCATCACGCATGCGCCCGGGCACATGCTGGTCACCGACCTCCTCAATCGCGACCTGATCGCGGCCTGACAAGGATCCTCACCATGTGGCTCAGAGACACCACGCCCAGCGAGCGGCGCACGCTCACCGCGACCTTCGCCGGTTATGCCGTCGATGGTTTCGACTACATGATCTACACCTTCCTCATCCCGACGCTGATCGCGGCGTGGGGCATGAGCAAGGGCCAGGCGGGCGCCATCGCCACCGGCGCGCTGCTGACCTCGGCCGTTGGCGGCTGGGCGGCGGGCGTGCTCGCGGACCGCTTCGGCCGCGTGCGCGTGCTGCAATGGACGGTGCTGTGGTTCGCGCTGTTCACCTTTCTCAGCGGCTTCACGACGTCCTTCGAGCAGCTCTTCTTCACCCGCGCGATGCAAGGCTTCGGCATGGGCGGCGAATGGGCGGTGGGCTCGGTGCTCATCGCCGAGACCATCAACGCGAAGCACCGCGGCAAGGCCGCGGGCCTGGTGCAGAGCAGCTGGGCCATCGGCTGGGCCGCCTCGGCGCTGGCGTTCTGGGGCCTGTACTCGGTGCTGCCGCCGGAGACCGCGTGGAAGGTGCTGTTCTGGATCGGCATCCTGCCCGCGCTGCTGATCCTGTACATCCGCCGCAACCTCGATGAGCCGCCGGTGTATCTGGCCGAGCAGGCCCGCGCCAAGGCCCGCGGCGAGCGCGCCAACTTCCTGCGCATCTTCTCGCCCGAGCTGCTGCGCAACACGGTGCTGGCCAGCCTGCTGGCCACCGGCATGCAAGGGGCGTACTACTCGGTGACGACCTGGCTGCCGACCTTCCTCAAGACCGAGCGCCACCTGTCCGTGCTGGGCACCAGCGGCTACCTGCTGGTGCTGATCGCGGGCTCCTTCGCCGGCTACCTGACCAGTGCCTGGTTGTGCGACGCGATCGGTCGACGGCGCTGCTTCATGCTGTTCGCGCTGATGGGCGGCGTGCTGGTGCTGGCCTACACGCAGATGCCGATCACCGACGCGATGATGCTGGTGCTCGGGTTCCCGCTGGGCTTCTTCCTGTCGGGCATCTTCTCGGGGATGGGCGCCTTCCTGTCGGAGCTCTTCCCCAGCGATGTCCGCGGCTCGGGCCAGGGCTTTTGCTACAACATCGGACGCGCGCTCGGCGCGGCGTGTCCGGCGCTGATCGGCCACTTCAGCACGCAGTACCCGCTGGGGCAGACGCTGGGCTGGATGGCCGCCCTGTGCTACGGGCTGGTGATCCTGGCGGCGCTGGCGCTGCCCGAGACCCGCGGCCGCGAGCTCGCCCCCGCCGTCGCCTGAATTCGACTTTCTGGATTCGACTTTCTGGACCTCACGATGCAAGCCACTCCCACCCCCGATCGCTGGCAGTTCTGGATCGACCGCGGCGGCACCTTCACCGACCTGGTCGGGCGCGCGCCCGACGGCACGCTGCGCACGCTCAAGCTGCTGTCGGAGAACCCCGAGCATTACCGCGACGCCGCGGTGGAAGGCATCCGCCGGCTGCTCGATCTGAAGCCGGGTGAGCCCATCACCGCCGAGCGCGTGGACTGCGTGAAGATGGGCACGACGGTCGCGACCAACGCCCTGCTGGAGCGCCGCGGCGATCGCACGCTGCTGGTCACCACGCGCGGCTTCCGCGACGCGTTGCGCATCGCCACGCAAGCCCGACCCAAGCTCTTCGAGCGCCACATCCAGCTGCCCGAGCTCCTTTATGAGCGCGTGATCGAGGCCGACGAGCGCGTCGACGCGCAGGGCGTCGAGATCGCCCCGCTGGACGAGGCCGCGCTGCGCGCGGACCTGCAGGCGGCCTTTGACGACGGCCTGCGCGCCTGCGCGATCGTGTTCCTGCATGGCTGGCGCACGCCCGCGCATGAACTCGCCGCCAAGCGCCTGGCGCAGGCGATCGGGTTCACGCAGATCTCGGTCTCGCACGAGGTCAGCCCGCTGATGAAGCTGGTCCCGCGCGGCGACACCACGGTGGTCGACGCCTACCTGTGCCCCATCCTGCGCCGCTATGTCGATCAGGTCGCCGCGGAGATGCCCGGCGTGCGGCTGTTCTTCATGCAGAGCTCCGGCGGCCTGACCGAGGCGCGGCGCTTCCAGGGCAAGGACGCGATCCTCAGCGGGCCTGCCGGCGGCATCGTCGGCATGGTGCGCACCGCCGAGGTGGCCGGGCACGACAAGGTGATCGGCTTCGACATGGGCGGCACGTCCACCGACTGTCAGCCACTACGCCGGCGAGTTCGAGCGCGCCTTCGAGACCGAGGTGGCCGGCGTGCGCATGCGCGCGCCGATGATGAGCATCCACACGGTGGCGGCCGGCGGCGGCTCGGTGATCGCCTTCGATGGGGCGCGCTTGCGCGTCGGCCCGGCGTCGGCCGGCGCCAATCCCGGCCCGGCGAGTTATCGCCGCGGCGGGCCCCTGGCCACGACCGACGCCAACGTGATGCTGGGCCGCATCCAGCCGGCGCATTTCCCCAAGGTCTTCGGCCCGGGCGCGGATGAGGCGCTCGACGGCGAGGTGGTGCGCGCGCGCTTCGAGGAACTGGCCGAACGCATGTCCGCGGCCGGCAAGCCGATGTCCGCCGAGGACGCCGCGGCCGGCGCGCTGCAGATCGCCGTCGGCGCGATGGCCAATGCGATCAAGCGGATCTCGGTGGCGCGGGGCTACGACGTCACGGGCTACACGCTGCAGTGTTTCGGCGGCGCGGGCGGCCAGGCCGCCTGCCTCGTGGCCGACGCGCTGGGCATGACGCGCATCCTGGCGCACCCGTTCGCCGGCGTGCTGAGCGCCTACGGCATGGGCCTGGCCGACCAGACCGCGATGCGCGAGGCCTCGATCGAGCGCCCGCTGGATACCGACGGTCTGGGCGCGGCCCGCGAGACCGCCGCGTCGCTGGCCACGCAGGCCGGCGGCGAGTTGCGCGCGCAGGGCGTGCCGGACGGCGCGCTGCGCACGATCGCGCGGGCGCAGGTCCGTTATCAGGGTACGGACACCGCGCTGACCTGTCCGCTGCCTTTGGACGGTCCCCCGCAGGCCGCGATCGCGGCGATCCGCGAGGCCTTCGAGCAGGGGTACCGGCGCCGCTTCGCCTTCCTGATGCCGGATCGCGCGCTGGTGATCGAGGCGGTATCGGTGGAAGCGCTGGCGGCGGGCGCGTCGCTGGACGCGGTGGAAGGGTCAGTCGACGCGGCCATCGCCAGCACGCACCGTCCCGACCCGCTGGAGCGCGTGCGCATGTATTGCCTCGCTGATGACCAGCCTGCCGGCTGGCGCGACGCGGAACTGCATCACCGCGAATCGCTGCGACCCGGCGCGCGCATCGACGGCCCGGCGATCGTCGCCGAGCGCAACGCGACCACCGTCGTGGACGCGGGCTGGCGCGCCGAGCTGCAGTCCTCCGGCGACCTGCTGCTGACCCGTGTGCGGGAGCGCGCGCGCAGCCGCGCTCTGGGCACCGAGGCGGACCCGGTCGTGCTGGAGGTCTTCAACAACCTGTTCATGAACATCGCCGAGCAGATGGGCCTGCGGCTCCAGAACACGGCGTACTCGGTCAACATCAAGGAGCGGCTGGACTTCAGCTGCGCGCTGTTCGACGGACAGGGCCAGCTGATCGCCAACGCGCCGCACATGCCGGTGCACCTGGGCTCGATGAGCGAGTCGATCCGCTCGGTCATCGAGCGCAATCCTGCCGCATGCGCCCCGGCGACGTCTACGTGCTCAACGACCCGTACCACGGCGGCACGCACCTGCCCGACATCACCGTCGTCACGCCGGTGTTCCTCGATGGCGAGGCCAGCCCCGGCTTCTTCGTCGCCAGCCGCGGCCACCACGCCGACATCGGCGGCATCACGCCGGGCTCGATGCCGCCGTTCTCGAGCGACATCACCGAGGAGGGCGTGCTGATCGACAACTTCAAGCTGGTCGAGCAGGGCCGGCTGCGCGAGGCCGAGCTGAACGCGCTGCTGCGTTCCGGGCCGCATCCCAGCCGCAATCCGACGCAGAACCTCGCCGACCTGCGCGCGCAGGTCGCCGCCAACGAGAAGGGCGTTCAGGAGCTGCAGGCGATGGTGGCGCAATTCGGCCGCACGACCGTCGAGGCCTACATGGGGCACGTGCAGGACAACGCGGAGGCCGCGGTGCGGCGCGTGATCTCGGTGCTCAAGGACGGGCGCGTTCACGCTGCCGCTGGACAACGGCGCGCGCATCCAGGTGGCGGTGACGGTGGACGCGGCGGCGCGCCGCGCGACGGTCGACTTCACCGGCACCAGCGCGCAGCAGCCCAACAACTTCAACGCGCCCAAGTCCATCACGATGGCGGCGGTGCTCTACGTGTTCCGCACGCTGGTGGACGACGCGATCCCGCTCAACGCGGGCTGCCTCAAGCCGATCGAGGTGATCGTGCCCGAGGGCTGCATGCTCAATCCGCGGTATCCGGCCGCGGTCGTGGCCGGCAATGTCGAGACCTCGCAATGCGTGACCAACGCGCTGTACGGCGCGCTGGGCGTGATGGCGGCGGGCCAGGGCACGATGAACAACTTCACCTTCGGCGACGCGACGCACCAGTACTACGAGACGATCTCCGGCGGCTCGGGCGCGGGCGACGGTTTCCCCGGGACCTCGGTGGTGCAGACGCACATGACCAACTCCCGGCTGACCGATCCCGAGGTGCTGGAGTTCCGCTTCCCGGTGCGGCTGGACAGCTACACGATCCGGCAGGACTCGGGCGGCGCGGGCCGCTGGCCGGGCGGCGAGGGCGGGGAGCGCCGCATCCGCTTCCTGACGCCGATGACGGCCTCCATCCTGAGCAACGGACGGACCTCGGGCGCCTTCGGCCTGGCGGGCGGCGCGCCGGGGGCGGTGGGCGAGAACCTGGTCGAGCGTGCCGATGGCCGCCTCGAGCCCCTGGGCCACATCGGCCAGGTCGAGATGGCGCCGGGCGACGTCTTCGTCATCCGCACCCCTGGGGGGGGAGGGTACGGCACGCCGTGAGGTCCCCCTTGAGTTGGGGCGGATAACCCCAATGTGGGCGTGCCTAGAATCAGAAGACCCGCCCCAAAGGCTGTCCAGGCGCCGCTCATCATGGTCCCTCACCTCATCACCGCCCTGACCGGGCCCATCAATGAACTGGAGCAGCGCGTGCTCGAGTCGATGCCGGCGATCGAACGCTGGTTCCGGCTCGAGTGGATGGAGCACACGCCGCCGTTCTACTCCTCGGTCGATCTGCGCAATGCCGGTTTCAAGCTGGCGCCGGTGGACACCAACCTCTTCCCGGGCGGTTTCAACAACCTGACCCAGGACATGCTGCCGTTGGCGGTGCAGGCCGCGATGGCGGCGATCGAGAAGATCTGCCCCGAGGCCAAGAACCTGCTGCTGGTGCCCGAGGCGAAGAACCGCGGCAGCTTCTACCTGTCCAACCTGGCCACGCTGGTGCGCATCTTCTCGATGGCGGGCCTGAACGTGCGGCTCGGCTCACTGGACGAGTCCGTCAAGGAGCCCACCACGCTGGCGCTGCCCGACGGGTCCTCGCTGACGCTGGAGCCGCTGGTGCGGCAGCGCTCGCGGCTGATGCTCAAGGATTTCGATCCCTGCACCATCCTGCTCAACGATGACCTGTCCGCCGGCGTGCCCGACGTGCTGACCCATCTGCATGAGCAGTACCTGCTGCCGCCGCTGCACGCGGGCTGGGCGCAGCGCCGCAAGAGCCAGCACTTCAAGGCCTACGAGGAAGTCTCGAAGAAATTCGCCAAGCTGCTGGGCATGGACCCGTGGCTGATCTATCCGCACTCGGTGGGGGTGGACGGGCTGGACTTCAGCACCGGTGCCGGCCTCGACGCGCTGCAGGCACAGGTGGACGCGACGCTGACGCGCACGCGGCGCAAGTACAAGGAGTACGGCATCCAGGAGAAGCCCTTCGTCGTCGTGAAGCCGGATGCCGGCACGCACGGACTGGGAGTGATGACGATCCGTGACGCCAAGGACCTCGACGCGCTGGCGATCAAGGCGCGCGACAAGCTGGCCAGGCTGGAGGGCGTGCCCGCGTTGTCGCAGGTGCTCGTCCAGGAAGGCGTCGTGACGCACGAGCGCATGCATGACGCCGTCGCCGAGCCGGTGGTCTACATGATGGACCGCTACGTGGTCGGCGGCTTCTATCGCGTGCACGCGGACCGCGCCGAGGACGAAAACCTCAACGCGCCGGGCTCGAGCTTCGTGCCGCTGGCCTTCGCGCATTCCTCGCATCTGCCCGCTCCGGGCGAGAAGCCGGGCGCGAGCGCGCCCAACCGCTTCTACATGTACGGCGTGATCGGCCGCCTGGCGATGCTCGCGGCGAGCTACGAGCTGGAGACGACCGATCCGGACGCCGAGGATTACGCCTGACGCAGACGAAGTCGCTGCAGCAGGCGAGACATCCCGCCGCGCAGGCCCTCGAAGGCGTCACCGGCTGCGGCCCAGGCACGCTTGAGCGGCGTCGGTACCAGGGTGGTGCAACGCCGCTTGAAGCGCATCGCACGGGTGGGCTCCGGCGCGCGACGGGTCTTGGGCTTCAGCAACGGTGTCTGCGCGGTGGTCGTGCCGTTGGGCCCTTCGCTGTTGCGCTCGGGGCAGGCGCGCGCCGTTGCGGCGGACGAATTGGACGCGACCTGGGCCGGCTGGGCCTTCGGCTGCGGCTGGCGGGGCCACGGCAACGGTCGGGTCAGGGGGCGCGCCGTGGGCGTGGTCGCGGGCGTGACCTTGGGCTTCGGGGGCACGAGAGGTTTCGATCGCGACTCCGACTCCGACGTGGTTCGATCGCTCAGGTTCTTGATGAAGAGAGCTTGCTGCTGCTGTTGCTTGCGCGGCATCGGCGTCGGGGTGCCACCGGTGACAGTGATCGTTGTAAAACGGTCGACGGACAGGGTGTTCGGCATGAGGACCTCCAGAAACCGCGGGACCGTCCCGCGGAAGGGTCGATCAGTTGCCGCTCGCAGGGTCCGGTTCCGTTGACAACTGGATGTGCGCGATGAGACTGCGAAGGCCCGCGCCGTGATCACTGGTCGCCGTCAGGCGAATTCGCGGCCTCGACCAGCCAATGCTTGAACCGTTCCACGGCCTCGACCTGCGCGTCGGGCAGGTGCCAGATGCCCATCGGGCCGAAGCCCAGGTCGACCGGGTGCGGCAGGATGACGACGACACCGCGTCGCGCGGCCACCATGGCCATGTCGTGCGCCATCACGGCCACCAGCGGCATGTCCCGCATCAGGCTGAGCGCGAGCATCGCATCGCCGCTCTCGATCAGGTCGGCCGGCGGCGCCAGCCCCATGTCCTGCCAGAAGCGGTCCATGCGCATCCGCGTGCGGGTGCCGGGCAGGTGCCAGATCCAACGTTGGCGGCTCAGCGCTTCCCAGCCCAGGTTCGGCATGCCGGCCAGCGGGTGATGGGCGCTCATCGTGAGCACCTCGGGCTGCGGCACCAGCGCGACACGCGCCAGGCCCAGCGGCTCGTCCTGGGGCATCGCCCGCGCCACGACCAGGTCCAGCGTGCCCGCGTGCAACTCGGCGAAGAGCGACCGCAGCGCATGCGTGCGCACGCTGAGCGTGACGCCCGGGTTCTCGCGTTTCATCGCGGTGATCGCCCGCGGCAGCAGCCGGGCGAGCGCGGCGTTGGTCGCCCCGACGCGGACCTCGCCCGACGCGCCGCGCACCAGCGTGGCCACGTCGCCGGCGGCGCGTTGCACGTCCGCATCGAGCTTGCGCGCCAGCGCCAGCATCCGGCGGCCCAGCGCCGTGGGCAGGAGATGCCGGCCCTGGCGCAGGAACAGCGTCTGTCCGAGCCCCTGCTCCAGCTCCGCCAGCGTCTTGCTGACGGCCGGCTGCGTCACGTGGAGCCGCTCGGCCGCCGCGCTCAGCGTGCCCGTGTCATGCAGCGCCAGGAGCACGCGCGCGTGCCGCAGCGACATGCGGCGCAGCACGAAGTGTTCGGCGGACTCCTGGGATGGTGCTGCGGGCGGGGTCATGGGCCGGAGTATCCCGTGCGCCTGCCCGGCGTTGTGCGTCAGCCGTCTCGCTGGCCGGGAAGGCGGTCCGGCAGTAGAAGTGGAACGCGCAGAGCGCGCCGAGGTCCATGTCGGTGAACGATGCGTGCGGCGCGAGGTCCACGCAGGCGGGGAGGACCGCCTGCTCGACGTCCTCGTGCAGGCGGCCGGCCTGGGCCTCATCGAGCAGCCGCCCCGCGACCGCGAGGGTCTCCTGCAGCCAGGATCCGAAAGGCGCGTGAACCTTGACCGCCTGATCATGGCGCTTGATCTGGCGGATCAGGCGCAACAGGTCATGCAGGTCGCAAGGCGCCAATGCGCCGTCGATCAGGCCCACGGTGACCTCCGGCGGGCGGTGCAGCGGCAGGGCGCTCGGACGGCCCTGCAGGTGCAGCCCATGGCCGGCGGCGGCTCGCAGGACCAGGCCCACCGGCCGGTGGGCTGTCGGCTCCGTGCCGCGCAGCAGGCCTTCTGCCCGAGGCGCGTGACGCTTGCGGGCGGCGTCCAGCACCGGTCCGAGCCGGGCGCCGGTGAGCTGGAAGCTGTCCAGGAGCTCGCGCGCCCGATGGTGGGCGCGTTCAGCGGGAGAAGGGGGGGCGGCGTCGAAGGAGAGGCAGCGGAACGGGGAGGGCAACAGGGCCTGAAGGGGCATGCGACAGCTTGGGTTTCCGCGGGACCTCCCCGCGGTTCGGGGCGGTCAGTGGCGGCGCCCGAGCGCCGGGAAGGGGGTGTCGTGTCGGGCCGGGTGCCGGTTTCATGGGGATTTCCCGGGCTCCAGCGCAACCGTCGGCCGCCGTCAACCCCGTCCCCGCAACGGCGGGAGGTGGCCATTGACGCACCGCACAATGGAAGGCAGACAATACGCACTTTCGACTTCCGGCGGCCCGGGTGGCCGCCGCGCCCTTCGTGAGTTCACACAACGCGCCCCGCTCGCCGGCCGTCCTGGCCGGTCTGACCATCGGCGCCCTCGGTGTCGTCTACGGCGACATCGGCACCAGCCCCCTGTACGCGCTGAAGGAAGTCTTCCACGGCGCGCACGTCCCCATGACGCACGACAACATCCTCGGGGTGTTGTCCTTGCTGTTCTGGACGATGACCATCGTGGTCTCCTTCAAGTACGTGCTGCTGATCCTGCGCGCGGACAACAACGGCGAGGGCGGTCTGATCGCCATGCTGGCGCTGGCCACGACGGCGGTCCGCGAGAAACCGACGCTGCGCCGCGGGTTGATGCTCGTGGGCCTGTTCGGGACGGCGATCTTCTTCGGTGACGCGGTCATCACACCCGCCATGACGGTGCTTTCGGCGGTCGAGGGCATCGAGGTCTACGCGCCGCAGTACCACGACGCGGTGGTGCCGATCTCGCTGGTCGTGCTGGCGGGGCTCTTCGCCGTGCAGCGCTTCGGCACCGGCGGCGTGGGCAAGGCCTTCGGACCGGTGATGCTGGTGTGGTTCACCTCGCTGGCGCTGCTGGGCATTCCCAAGATCGTCGGCAACCCGCATGTGCTGCAGGCCATCAACCCGATGTGGGCGATCGAGTTCTGCACCCATTACGGCTGGATCGCCTTCGTCGCGCTGGGCGCGGTGGTGCTGGTGGTGACCGGCGGCGAGGCGCTCTATGCGGACCTCGGCCACTTCGGCAAGCAGCCGATCCGCATCGCCTGGTACAGCTTCGTGATGCCCGCGCTGACGCTGAACTACTTCGGCCAGGGCGCGCTGCTGCTGGATCGTCCCGAGGCGATCAAGAACCCGTTCTTCCTGCTCGCCCCGAGCTGGGCGGAGATCCCGCTGTTCGTCCTGGCGACGCTGGCGGCGATCGTGGCGTCGCAGGCGCTGATCACGGCCGCCTTCTCCGTGACCAAGCAGGCGGTGCAGCTGGGGCTGCTGCCGCGCATGCGCATCGTGCACACGTCGGTGCGCGACACCGGCCAGATCTACGTGCCGTTCGTGAACTGGGGCCTGTTCGCGTTCGTCGTCGTGGCGGTGGCGTTCTTCGAGTCCTCCAGCAAGCTGGCGGGCGCCTACGGCGTGGCCGTGACGATCGACATGACCATCACCACGGTGATGACCTTCTTCGTGATCCGCTTCGGCTGGCGATATCCGCTGTGGCTGTGCGTGGTGGCCACGGGCGCGTTCTTCGTGATCGACGCGACCTTCCTGGCGTCCAACCTGCTCAAGATCGCCCACGGCGGCTGGTTCCCGCTGCTGATCGGCTTCGGCATGTTCACGCTGATGCTGACCTGGAAGCAGGGGCGGCGGCTGCTCTCGGACAAGCTGCGCGAGGACGCGATCGACCTCAAGAGTTTCCTGGAAGCCGTGTTCATCAACCCGCCCACGCGAGTGCAGGGCAGCGCGGTGTTCCTGTCGGCCGAGCAGGGCGTGACGCCCAACGCGCTGCTGCACAACCTCAAGCACAACAAGGTGCTGCACGAGCAGAACCTGTTCGTCAGCGTCAAGCATCACGAGGTGCCGTGGATCGGCTTCGAGCGACGCGTCGAGGTGGAGAGCCTGGACAACGACTGCTGGCAGGTGACGCTGCACTTCGGCTTCAAGAACGAGCCCGACGTGCCGGACGCGCTCAAGCTGCTGGAGCAGCGCGGCGTGCACCTGGACGAGATGGAGACGAGCTACTTCCTGTCGCGCGACATCGTCATCCCGACGATCGGCTCGGGCATGGCGCTGTGGCGGGAGAAGCTCTTCGCCAGCATGCACCGCAACGCGGCGGCGGCGGCGGACTTCCTGCACCTGCCCACCAACCGCATCGTGGAGCTGGGCTCCAAGGTCGAGATCTGAGGGCGCGCGGTCTGCGCCGCGCACGGTCTCCCGGCCACTTGTGGGATGCTCTGATCCCATGAAACGCTGGCTGCAAGACCTGTCCCTGTCCGCCGCGGTCGCGGGTTTCGTGGCCGTGCTGGTGGGCTTCACGAGCTCGGTGGCGATCGTGTTCCAGGCCGCGCAGGCGCTGGGCGCGACGCCCGCCCAGACCAGTTCCTGGATCTGGGCGCTGGGCCTGGGGATGGGGCTCACGAGCCTGGGCCTGTCGCTGTGGACCCGCCAGCCCATCCTCACCGCCTGGTCCACGCCCGGCGCGGCCCTGCTGGCCGGGGTCTCCGGCGTGACCATGCCCGAGGCCGTCGGCGCCTTCATCGTCTGTGGCGTGTTGATCGTGATCGCCGGCGCGACGCGCTGGTTCGAGCGCATCATGGACCGCATCCCCATCGCGATCGCCTCGGCGCTGCTCGCTGGCGTGCTCGCGCGCTTCGGCCTGGACGCGGTGCTCGCGACGAAGACCGCGCCGGCGATGGTCCTCGCGATGGCGCTGACCTACGTCCTGGCGCGTCGCTTCCTGCCGCGTTACGCCACGCCGCTGGTGCTGGTCGCCGGCGTGATCGTCGCGGCCGCGCAGGGCCGCCTGCACCTGGAGGCCGTCGAATGGGGCTGGGCCCAGCCGGTGTGGGTGACGCCGGCGTTCTCCTGGACCGCGCTGATCGGTGTCGCGCTGCCGTTGTTCCTCGTGACCATGGCCTCGCAGAACCTGCCCGGCGTGGCTGCGCAGCGGGCCTCGGGGTATCAGACGCCGGTGTCGGCGAGCATCGCCGCGACGGGGGTGGCCTCGGTCATCTTCGCGCCTTTCGGCGGCTACGCGTTCAACCTGGCGGCGATCACCGCGGCGATCTGCATGGGGCGCGAGGCGCATGAGGATCCCGCGCGCCGCTACGCCGCGTCGGCGATGGCCGGGGTGTTCTACATCGCCATCGGCCTGGCCGGCGGCGCGGTGGTGGGGCTGTTGACGGCCTTCCCGCGCGAGCTGATCGCGGCGGTGGCCGGACTGGCGCTGCTCGGGACGATCGCGGGCGGGCTGTCGGCTGCGCTCAAGGACGAGGCGCATCGCGACGCCGCGATCCTCACCTTCCTCGTCACGCTGTCGGGGCTGAGCCTGCTGGGCATCGGCTCGGCGTTCTGGGGCGTGGTCGCCGGTGCGGTTTCTCTTTTGGTGCAACACTTCCGGGCTCGTTCCCGCTGAAAGCCCCGCCCATGAAACTGCTGTTCGTCGCCGACCCGCTGGCCACCTTCAACACCTACAAGGACTCCACCTTCGCGATGATGCGCGAGGCCGCCCGGCGCGGTCACGAGCTCTGGGTGTGCGAGGTCCCCGATCTGCTGTGGGTCAGCGGCGGCCGCGTGACGGCGCATGCGGCGCGCCGCCTGACGCTGACGCCGGAGGCCGTGGCCAGCCAGGCCGGCACGAAACTCGCGGTGTGGCATGAGGTCACGGCGACGCAGGACCTGGCGCTGGCGGATGTCGACGCGGTGCTGATGCGCAAGGATCCGCCCTTCGACTCGGAGTTCTTCTACGCCACGCACCTGCTGGAGCAGGCCGAGCGCGAGGGCGCGCGGGTCTTCAACAAGGCCGCGTCGCTGCGCGATCACCCCGAGAAGCTGGCGATCCTGGAGTTCCCGCAGTTCATCGCGCCGACCCTGGTGACCCGCTCCGCCGCGGCGATCCGCGCCTTCCACGCGGAGCATCAGGACATCATCCTCAAGCCGCTGGACGGCATGGGCGGGATGGGCATCTTCCGCGTCAAGGCCGATGCGCTGAACCTGGGCAGCATCATCGAGACGCTGAACAAGAACGGCGCGCAATCGGTGATGGTGCAGCGTTTCGTGCCGGAGATCGTGCAGGGCGACAAGCGCATCCTGCTGATCGGCGGCAAGCCGGTGCCGTACTCGCTGGCGCGGATCCCGCAGGGCACGGAGGTGCGCGGCAACCTCGCCGCGGGCGGCAAGGGCGTGGCGCAGCCGCTGACCGACGACGACCGCCGCATCGCCGAGGCGCTCGCGCCGGTGCTCGCTGCGCGCGGACTGCTGCTGGTGGGGCTGGACGTGATCGGCGACAAGATGACCGAGCTCAACGTGACGAGTCCGACCTGCTTCCAGGAAATCATGGAGCAGACCGGATTCGACGTCGGCGCCGTGTTCATCGACGCGCTGGAAGCGGCGATCGCGGCGACGCGTTGAACCGCGCATGACAGGCAGTACCGGACGATCACGATGAATCACGAGATGGACTTCGAATTGCTCAGCGAGCACGCCAGCTTTGGCGGCGTGCAGCGTTTCCACCGCCACGACTCGACCGAGATCGGTCTGCCGATGCGCTTCGCGCTGTACCTGCCGCCGGGCGGGGCGCGCGCGGTCAAGGGTCTGCTGGTGTTCCTGGCGGGCCTGACTTGCACGGAGGAGACCTTCACGATGAAGGCCGGCGCGCAGCGTCGCGCGGCGGAACTCGGGCTGGCGCTGCTGATGCCGGACACCAGCCCGCGCGGCGAAGCGGTGAGCGCCCTGCCGGGCGCGACGGCGTCATGGGATTTCGGCATCGCGGCGGGGTTCTACCTCGATGCGACGCAGGCGCCATGGGCCACGCACTGGCGCATGGAGAGTTATCTGATGCGCGAGCTGATCCCGCAGGTGCAGATGACGCTGGGCCTGGACGCGGCGCGCACCGGCATCGCGGGGCACTCGATGGGCGGACACGGCGCGCTGACCTTGGCGTTGCGGCACCCGGGCGCGTTCGCGTCGGTGTCGGCGATCGCGCCGATCGCCGCCCCCAGCCGCTGCCCCTGGGGCGTGAAGGCCTTCACCGGCTACCTGGGCGAGGACCGCGACGCTTGGCCTGCTCACGACGCGAGCGCGCTGATGCAGGCGCAGCCGCGGGTGCCGTATCCGGCGGGCATCCTGGTGGACCAGGGCCTGTCGGACAAATTCCTGGTGGAGCAGCTGTATCCGGAAGCGCTGGAGTCCGCGTGCGCGGCCATCGGCCAGCCGCTGAGCCTGCGCCGGCACGACGGGTATGACCACGGGTACTACTTCATCGCGTCGGTGATCGACGATCATCTGGCGCATCACGCGCGGGCATTCGCGGCCTGATCCCAGGCCGACAACAGGCGGCGCGTGAACGGGGAGCCCCACATGCGCATCGCCTTGTTATCCGACATCCACGGCAACCTGCCGGCGCTTGAGGCCGTCGTCGCGGATCTGCGCGCGCGAGGTGTCGATCGCATCGTCAACCTGGGCGACATCCTGTCCGGGCCGCTCTGGCCGTTGGAGACGGCGCGTTACCTGATGGCGCAGGACTGGCCCACGATCGCGGGCAATCATGAGCGGCAGCTGCTGGCGATCACGCCGGCCAAGCCGGGCGGTGCGTCCGATCGATTCGCGCGCGAGTGCCTGGGCGATGCGGAGCTGGACTGGTTGCGCGGCTTGCCCGTGACCATGCGGCTGAGCGACGAGATCCTCCTGTGTCATGGCACGCCGCGGCGGGACATCGAGTACTTCCTGGACTCGCAGGTGGGGGCGCGACTGGTGCTGGCGACGGCGTCGGAGGTCGAGGAGCGGCTCGGCGAGGAACGCGCGACGCTGGTGTGCTGCGGTCACACGCACATTCCCCGGGTGTTGCGCAGCGCGCGGGGCCAGTGGCTGGTGAGTCCAGGCAGCGTGGGCCTGCAGGCCTGGGATGACGATCACCCCGAGATGCACGTCGCGGAGATGGGATCACCGGACGCACGCTACGCGATCGTGGAACAGACGGCGCAGGGCTGGGTCGTGCAGTCGATCAGCGTGCCCTACGACCACGAGTCCGCCGCCCGGATCGCCTCCCGCCACGGTCGCGAGGACTGGGCAAGATGGTTGAGGACGGGTCATGCGGCGGCTTGATCGTCGGACTCCACGCGCAACAACTGGCCTCGCGAGACGGCGAGGCGCTTCAATTGCTTTGCGGTGACCCTGCGACTGGATTGACTCTGCGCTGAGAAGTCGCCGACAGCATGGGCAGGGTTGCCTGGGAGGCTCGGATGATCCCGGACCGGATCCTCGAAGCACGGCACACCGCAGGACAGGAACTCAGCCACGCTGAGCCCGAACACTGCGGCGGATTGCCGGCCTTGTCGCGTGAATCGCGCATGTGCCTCTTCGGCACTCGTGAGCGCCGAACGATCGACGGAAAGCAGGGCGTTGTCCACCTTCGAAGGCAGGAAGCACGCGCTGCAGGGGCAGCCCGCGTTCAGCCCACTCGGATGAATCTGTCGGAACAGCACTTCGTCCGCATTGCTCAGCCTCATTCCCATGACGGACCCCCTACGCCGTCGAGAACCTCGAGGAACTCGACGCTGATGGTGAGATAGGGCAGCGGATACAGTTTGAGGGATCCGCCGATCTCGAATCCGAAGATCTCCAACGTTCCGGTCGGGCTGATCTCTACGGACAGGTCCCAACTGCCCCGCACGTATTCGATCAGCACGCCGCCGTCCGGAGACGGGAAGAGGTCGCTCACGCCAGTCAATTGAGGACGTAGCGACAGGAGCTGGCGAGCGAGGTTCAGCGCCAGGGGCGAGATGACCGGCGCATCCTCGTCGTTCCAGTTGGGTGGCAGAGCTGCCAGCTCGGAAAGACGTTGATCGACGGCGCGCCAAGGCGCGTCGGAAGTTGAGCGTGCTTGCATCTCACGAAGCCGTGTTGAGGCCAGGCGCAGTGGGTCTGGCCTGGAGAGCATCGGGCGGACAGAGTCGGTGTATGCCATTCGCCGGTCCTGCTGGTTGGTGAACGATGCAGCCATTCTTTGCAAGCCAGCGCTCGTTGTCTCTCGCATCAATGCGCGTCGAACGCAGATATGCTGCCTTATCCAAGGAGTTCCGCTGACTGGGATCAGGTGGTCCGGAAAGGCGTCCCACGTCGCTACGCAGCCGCCAGCCCACTTGGCGCGATCCGCTCGTAGATCAGCGCCGCGGGGATCGTGAGGTTCAGCGACTGCAGATGGAGCGGCGCATCACCGATCGACGGGTGACATGACCAGTGGCCGTCCGGTTCGCGGCGATGCAGATCGATGCGGCGGCGGCGGTGATCGACCAGCACGTACTCCCGCAACGAAGGCAGCCGGAAGTAGGCCTGCGCCTTCTCCGTCCGGTCGAAACGTTGCGTTGAGATCGACAGCACCTCGATGACCAGGATGGGCGCCAGCAGCCATTGCTGACCGATGTCGATCGGCTCGCACGTGACGACCACGTCGGGATAGAAGTGCGTGCCGGCCGTCTGGTTCACGGCCGCATCCGCGGCGAACACGCGGCACGGCGTTCCCCTCAGGTGCTGATGCAGCGCTGCCGCGAGATTGATGCCGACCGTGCCGTGGTCGAGAAGCCCGCCCGTCATCGCCCGGATGCGACCATGGAAGAATTCATGCCGTCGCGACTGCTTCGCTTCCCAGGCGCAGAACTCATCGAGGGTCAACGCGGGATCGTCCCGGTCAAGCCCTGCGAACACATCCGCCACGGTCACCGTGATGCCGAGCGCATCGAGCCTCAGGTCGGAGCCCGTCGCCAGTCGTTCGACGGACCATGTGCCGGGCCCGGTCCGGCGTTCCACCGTCACCGTCCGCGTCTCCCGGTCGACGATCACGAGCTCCAGCAGCGTGGCGATGCGGCGCTGCGCATCCAGTCGACGACGGTCCGCGATCCTGCGCGTCGTCGCGGGAATGGCGAGGGCAACCCGCGGGGAATGGCACTCGCCGATGCGTGCGACGAATGCGTCCGGAAGAAGGACGTCGTGATCGCTGACCACCAGGGGACAGTCGCTCAGGGAAGTCTCCCAGTCCGCGCGCTCGCCGCGCTGGCCCTGGATCGCCGATGTCAGGTTGACCAGCAGGCGGAAGAACACCCGGTCACGCGGCGGCAACGGATGCAGGTGACCGGCGATGAGCTCATGCGGAACCTCCCGAATGGCCTGCCACTGAAGGTATTCGTCCGCGGTCATCAATTGCTCGACAGGCATGTAGGACATCGCCACTCCTGCAACTTGGTTGGGGAAGCTGGCGATTCTTGGCAGACGGCGTGTCGCCGTCTGTCGCACCGATCAGTGTGAAGTCCCGTCCGACTCCCTGATGGAAGGGAGGTGGGTGACTGACACCGGGAGGGCGGCTCCTGCCCTCAAGGCGTGGACGTCTGCCGATGCCCCGCCGCCGCCTTGTACCGCTTCACGAAGGCCTCGACCTCGGCCGGGTCGATCACATCGGCCAGCCGATCGAATCCCTCCGGCGCGCGTTCCTCGACCATGTCCAGGATGTAGTCCAGCCCTTCCTGCCGGTTGAGCTCGACGATCCGCGCGCACATTGGCCGGCGCTCGGCCTCGTAGTTCGCGAGCGCCGCCTCCACCCGCCGCTCCTCGCGCAGCGCCTGGGCGATCGCGGCCGCGTCCAGGATCGCCTGTGTCGCCCCGTTCGAGCCGATCGGGTACATCGGATGCGCCGCGTCGCCCAGCAGCGTGATGCGCCCGTGCCGCCAGCGCGGCAGCGGATCGCGGTCCACCATCGGCCACTCCAGCAGCTGCGTCGCGCTTTGGATCACGCCGGGCACGTCCAGCCACGGGAAACGCCAGCCGCCGAAGGTCGGCAGCAGATCGTCAATGGATCCAGGCTTGTTCCAGTCCTCGCGGCCGGGCGCCGTCAGCCCGCCGCCCAGACCATCCTCGCGCAGACGGCGGTCGCAGATCCAGTTGATCAGCTGCAGGCCGTCCGGCCGCACCGGCGCGATCGGATAGACCACGAACTTCGCGCGCCGATGCCCGGCCTGCACCATCGTGCGGCCGTCCAGGAAGGGCTTGGCCAGCGAGGTTCCGCGCCACATCATCATCCCGTTCCATCGCGGCGCGCCCTCGTCCGGATAGAACTGCCGCCGGATCGCCGAATGGATGCCGTCCGCCGCGATCAGCACGTCCGCCCGACGCGTCACCGGCGCGCCCGAGGCGTCCACGCCCTGCGCGATCACCGCGTCGCCATCGAGCCGCGCGCCCGTGACGCGCCAGCCGCTGACCAGCCGGTCCGCGCCCAGCCGCGCCGCGGCCTCGCGCCACAGCATCAGCTGCAGCTCGCCGCGATGCACGCTGAACTGCGGATGGCTGTAGCCGCCCGCGAGCCCCCGCACGTCCTCATAGATCGTCTGCCCATGCCGGTTGGCGAAGACCAGCGCCGAGGTCGGCACCGCCATCGCCTGGAGCGCGGGCATCAGTCCCAGCTCGTCCAGCACCGCCACCGCGTGCGGCAGCAGGTTGATGCCCACGCCCAGCGGCTTGAGCTCGGCGGCGACCTCGCACACGGTCACGCGGTGGCCGTCGCGGTGCAGCGCCAGCGCGGCGGCCAGTCCGCCGATGCCGCCGCCGGCGATCAGGATGTCGAGGGCCATGGGGACGCTCCGGCTTGAAGAGGATCGTGGTGACCGGTGATCGGGGGGATCGCGGGGATCGATCGGGTCAGGGTAAGCGAGATAGTTGCGCTATGCAACAGTATCTAAGCTGATCCGGATGAGCCGTGCCACGCCGCCCAAAGTCGTCCCCGAGCCGCCCGAGGCCCCGCTGCTGCCCGTTCCCGGGCTCGATTACGGCGTGCTCGACGACCTGCTCGGTTACGCCCTGCGCCGCGCGCAGAACGCGCTCTATCTGGACTTCTATCGCGCGACCGCCGCGCTCGACGTCAGCCCGCAGCGCTTCGCCGCGCTGGTGCTGGTGGGGCGCAATCCCGGCATGCGCCAGGGGCTGCTCGCGCAGGCGATGGGCCTGCATCGCAGCGGCGCGTTGCGCCTGACGGACTGGCTCACCGGTCGCGGCTGGGTCGAGCGCCGCGAGGACGCCGGGGACGCGCGCAGCTGGGGCCTGCATCTCACCGCGACCGGCAAGCGCCAGCTCACGGCGCTGGAGCGCCTGGTGCAGGCGCATGACGCGCGGCTGATGGCGGGACTGGGCGAGCGCGCCGCGGCGCTCAAGGCCGACCTGGAGCGGCTCGCGGCCATCGCCGGCGCACAGAGCCTGAACGACAACAACGACGGAGACAGACCATGAACCACGACGATCGCAAGTTCTCCCGGCGCGAGGCCGGCCTGCTGCTGGGCGCCGCGATGGCGGGCCTGGCGGGACCGCTGCGCGCGCAGGCCGTGGCGATGCCGCGCATCCTGGTCGGCTTCCCGGCCGGCGGCTCGGTGGACGTGAGCGCGCGACGCGTGGCCGACGCGTGGCGCGGCCGGCTCGCCGAGCAGGTCCTGGTCGAGCAGCGCGTGGGCGCCGGCGGTCGGCTCGCGATCACGGCGCTGCGCGACGCGCCGGCCGACGGCGGCACGCTGCTGATGAGCCCGTCGTCGATGTTCACGATCTACCCGCATGTCTATCGCAAGCTGGCCTACAAGCCCGACACCGACGCGATCGCCGTCTCGCCGATCGCCAACGCGACCTGCGGCTTCGGCGTGGGGCCGATGGTGCCGGCCACGGTGAAGACCCTGTCCGACTTCGTCGCCTGGGCCAAGGCCAATCCGCAGCAATCGTCCTATGCGTCGCCGGCCGCGGGCGCGATGCCGCATTTCCTGGGCGACCAGTTCAAGCGCGCCGCCGGCATCACGCTCACGCATGTGCCGTATCGCGGCGCCGCGCCGGGGCTGCAGGACCTGATGGGCGGACAGATCGCCTCGGGCTGCTTCATCCTGGGCGACTTCCTGCCGCACCTGCCCGGCGGGCGGCTGCGCATCCTGGGCGTCACCGACCACGAGCGCTCGCGCTTCGCGCCCGACGTGCCGACCTTCGGCGAGCAGGGCTTCAAGGGGATCATCGGCGTGGAGACCTATGGCCTGTTCCTGCCGCCGCGCACGCCGGCGTCCATCGTCGACAAGGTCTTCGACCTGGTGCGCGTCGCGCTGCGCGAGAAGGCGGTCGTGGACGGGCTGGCCAAGCTCGGGTTCGAGCCGCTGGCGATGGCGCCGTCCGACTACGCGCGTCGGCTGGCCGCCGAGCGCACGCAATGGGGGCCGATCGTGGCGGCGTCCGGGTTCTCGTCGGACGACTGAACCGCGCGCGCGGAGCGGGTCCGCGCGGGACCGCCCGTGCTCACTGCACGCGGCGAACCTTGATCTGGAAGGCCAGGCCCTCGACGCTCATGTAATACGTCGCGCCGAGGAAGCCGGACTTGATGGTGACCTTGGGGTCCTTCAGCGGCCGTCCGGAATTGCCGGGCGACTCCTCGGTCACCTGCCAGACCTGGCCGTTGGACAGCTTGACGCTGGTGTTGCGCTGCCACTCGCTGAAGTCGCCCACGATCTGGCTGCTCATGGCCTCGGGCGCGCGGCGGCCCGTCTTGCCGAAGTTCTCGGCCCGGGGCGCGTCGTCCTGCGCCGCCGCGGCTGCGACCGGAGCCGCCGGCGTCGCGGGCGCGGCCTT
Organism: Roseateles sp.; assembly: GCA_039594005.1. Lineage (GTDB taxonomy): Bacteria > Pseudomonadota > Gammaproteobacteria > Burkholderiales > Burkholderiaceae_C > Roseateles. Next base: position 21,044 of record JBCNOF010000015.1, on the reverse strand, counting down.
GCCGCTGGCGCGCGCGGCGCGCAGCGCCTGGGCGTTCTGATCGAAGCAGGCCAGCCGCGCGGTGTTGTCGCCGACATCCAGGCAGCGCAGCACGTCGGCTTCGCTCTGGGCGTGGACCGGCAGGACGGCGGCAGCGGCGGCGAGGAGGGCGGTCAGCAGGGAGGTGGACGGCTTCATGGCGTGCGCGACGGACTCGGGATCGAAGTGGCGCAGCTTATCGGAAGGCGGCCCCCTGCGGAGATCGGGTCAGCCCCACTCGATGCAGCCGGTGCAGTTGGCGCCAGGCGCTCAGCGCCAAGGGGATCGCCAGCAACGACAGGCCCAGGCAGAGCCCGCCGGCGGCGCTCCAGCCCCAGCGCTCGACCACGGCGCCCGCCAGCGGCGGTCCGATCAGCGCGCCGGAGGCGCCGAACTGCGTCAGCCGTCCGCTGGCCAGGACCAGCCGCTCCGGGGTGCGCGCGGCCAGCGGCAGCAACGCGAACACGAGGCTCGGGAACACGCCCGACGCCGCATTGATCGCCACCGCCAGCGGGGCCTGCCAGGCGGGCAGGCCGGCGTCACGCATCACGCCCAGGAAGAGCACGCCGGACAGGCCTAGCGACAGCGCCATCGCCACCGCGACGGCGTTGCCGGTGGCGCCGTGCCGCCGCAGCAGCCAAGCGCCGAGCGCGCTGGCTGGCACGTTGGCCAGCGCGGCCACGGCGGTCCAGGTGCCGGCGCTGGCCAGCGTCATCCCGCCGCGCGTGAGCAGGCTGGGCAGCAAGGCCAGCAGCGCGACCTCGGCGATGGCGTACGCGCCGAACGCGGCGACCAGCGCCCAGAGCAGGGCGCCGGTGGGCCCCGGCGGCGTGGACGGATCGGCGGCAGCGCTGGCCTCCTCGGACGGCAGCGCGCGCAGGCCGATCCAGAGCAGCAGGCCGGCGCACACGCTGAGCGCCTGCGCCGGACGCCAGCCGGCCCAGTCCGCCGCGTGCGCGAAGGACCAGGCGCCCAGCGCCATGCCTACCGGCACGAAGGTGCTCCACAAGGCCATCGCGGCCGCCTGATGCCGGCCGTCCGCAGCGCGCGCGATCAGCACCGGCGCCGCGACGACGATGGCCAGGTAACCCAGGCTCTCGACCAGCCGCGCCAGCGCGAGCGTGACGACGTCCTGGGCGAAGGCGGTCCCGGCGGCGCCGGCGGCCAGCGCCAGCACGGCCAGCGACAGCGCCGGCTTCAAGCCGACACGCGGCAGCCAGCGCCCGGCCACGCCGCCCAGCGTCGCGCCGCAGACCTCGAGCAGCGAGGTCAGCGCGGCCATCGCCGCCAGGCCGAGCTGGAGCTCTCGCGCGATCGGCGGCGAGAGCGCCGCGAGCTTGCCCAGCTGGGCCGCGGCGAACACGCCGCAGAGGTAGTACAGGACAATCCTCACTTCGCTTCTTTCCCGTCGACGGGCGCGGTGGCACGCGCCCGTGGTCGATGTCCGTGACCCGCCGTGCCGCCGGAGTGCCCGCCATGAACGATTCGCCCCTGCTGTCCTGCGACGCCCGCCAGCTCGGCCGCAGCCTGCGGCAGTGGCGCGCGCTGCGCCGCCTCAAGCAGGGCGCGCTCGGCGCCGAACTGGGGGTATCGCAGACGACGGTCTCGCGCTGGGAATCCGGCCTGGCCGCGCCGTCGCTGGACGAGCAGCAGGCCCTGCGCCGGCTGATGGCCGCGCGGCTGGACAGCGCGGCGGATTTCGAGCTCGGGCGGCTGGTCGAACGCGCGCCGGGCGCGGTCCACCTGATCTGCGACCTGAGCCACCGCCTGCTGGCGATGTCGCGCGGCCGTGAGCGCCATTGCCGGTTGCCGCGCGCGCAGCTGATCGGGCGCGCGCTGTGGTGTTACGCGACGCCGGAGATCGTCGCGCAGGAGGCTCGGCTGGATGCGCTGGGCTGGTACGAGCCGTCGCCCGACGCGGTCGAGTTCGATACCGGCGCGGCGACCGACCAGGACATGCCCATCCTGCCCAGCCGGATGCGGTGGGTGCGCTTCCAGCTCTCGGATGGCACCTTCGTGCGGCTGACGGAGACGGTCGAGGGGGCGGATCGGGGCTGAGCGGCTCGCAGGGCAGGGACGCATGCCCGCCACCGTAGGCGCTCGCGCGCGTCGCGTCCACGAATAAAAGATTCCGCCGTGGTAGATGCCGCGCGCCTCGTCAGCTATGACCGGGATGGAAAGCGGGGCGACAGGCGCAGCCGCAATGGCGTCTCGGGCCGCAGCGTGATGTGGAGCGCCGGCCGCGGCGCGGGCGCGCCGGGGATCGGCTCCAGCCGATGACGCTGCAGCACCATCGCGGCGATCAGCGTGATCTCCATCAGCGCGAAGTGGCTGCCCAGGCACACGCGCGGCCCCGCGCCGAACGGCATCCACGCGCCGCGCGGGATCTCGCGGTGGCCGGAGGCTGGGTCGAAGCGCTCGGGCAGGAAGGCCTCCGGGTCATCGAACCAGCGCGGGTCGCGCTGCATGAGGCCGGGCGTCAGGCGGAGCATCGCGCCGCGCGGCAGACGCAGGCCGGCGATCTCCAGCGGCTGCGTCGTGCGGCGCGAGAAGAGCGCGGGTGCGGGCGGGTACAGGCGCAGGGTCTCCTTGATGCACAGGCTCAGCCACGGCAGGCGGGCGAGATCCGCCGCGCTCGGCGCGCGGCCGCCGAGCACCGCGTCGACCTCGTCCGCCGCGCGCTGCTGCGCCTGGGGATGCGCGGCCATGCACCAGCCCCACCAGGTCAGCGTCGCGGCGCTGGTCTCGTGGCCGGCGAGGAAGGTCGTCATGCACTCGTCGCGCAGCGCGGTGTCGTCCAGCGGCTCGCCGCGTTCATCACGCAGGGACATCAGCATCGCCAGCAGGTCGTCGGGCGCGGGGTCGCCGCGGCGCAGCGACTCGCGACGGCGCGCGAGATGGCCGTGGATCAGCGCGTCCAGCGTGCGCAGCGCGCGCCGCTTGCCGCGCTTCCACGGCGCCCAGGACGGCGCGCTCACCGGCACGTACATCTCGCCCATCGCGACGCGGCCGAGTTCGTGCACGGACCACGAGGCCTCGGCCACCACGTCGTCGGCATCGCCGCGGGAGAACAGCGTGCGCAGGATGACGTCCATCGTCAGCAGCGTCATGCGCTGTTCGAAGTCCAGGTCGAAGGGCGTGGCGGCGCTGCCGTTCGGGGAGCCGCGGCCAAGCGCGCCATCAAGCGCCCGTTCAGCGGCCTCGACCATCAGCGGCACGAAGCTCGTCACGCGCTGCGGCGAGAAGCCCGGCTGCAGCAGCTTGCGCTGGCGCTGCCAGGCGGGACCCTCGGCCACCAGCACGCTCTGGCCGTGCGCATCGGCGAAGACCCGCGTCGCGCGCTCCCAGCGGATCATCCCGTCATGGCCGGCGATCAGCAGCTCGCGCACGTGGTCCGGGTGGAAGAAGCTGTAGTCGTCCAGCCCGAGCAGGCGCTGGTGGACGATGTCGCCGTATTGCTGCTGCAACCGACGCAGGTGGCCCAGGTAGTCGCGCTTCAGGGCGAGGACCTCGGGCAGTCCGCCCCAGCGGGGACGCGGGCCGGGGACGGCATCAGGGAAGGAGAGGACGTGGCTCATGGGGCTGGATCGTCGGTGTCGCCCAGCGCGGCGTCTTGAATCGAAGCGACATCCTTTGACTGCCGAGCCGTCCGCCTAGACTGCGGCGCATGGACGCTTCCTTGCATCCCGCCACCGTGGCCCAGTTGCGCATCCCGCCGCGCGCGCTGGAGGGTTGCCTCTACGCCTATCTCTGGCGGGACCTGTCCGCCGCGGCCGCGCATGGCGAGCGCCTGACCGACGCCCAATGCCAGAGCTGGTTCCCCGCGACGCCGCTGTGCGGCCTGAGCTGGGCCCTGGGCGGCCGGGTGCGCGAGCTCAGCCCCGATGGCGAACCGCTCGACTGGCTGCCCGCCGGCGTCTTGGGCGGCCCCCGCAGCGGCCCCCGGCGATTCCAGTCCACCCCCGATGGCCGCGCCTTCATGGTCGCGATCCGGCCCGAGGCGCTGCAGGCGATGACTGGACTGGACATCACCGCGCTCAAGGACCGGATGGTGCCGCTCTCGATGATCGAGGACCCGGCCTGGCACGCGCTGGACGCCGCGATGCAGGCCGCCCGCGATGAGCCCACCGCGCGCCGCACGCTGGAGGCCTTCCTGCTGCCACGCTGGCGCGCGGTGCGCGAGGCCGTGCTTGCCGACGATCCACCGCCCCGCGGTTACGCGGGCTGGATGCAGCACCTGGCACTGCGTGCAATCGCCGCCGGCCACGGCCGCAGCGTGCGGCAGGCCGAACGCCGCATCAAGCAGTGGAGCGGCCAGAGCCTGCGCGCGCTGCGGCTGGTCAGCCGCGCGGAAGCCGCCTTCCAGGACGTGCGCCGACTCGACGAGGACGAGGGCGCCGTGATCTGGAGCGCGCTGGCGCAGGATCACGACTATGCCGACCAGGCGCACCTGTGCCGCGAGACCCGTCGCCTGAGCGGCTTCAGCCCCGAGGAACTGCGCCGACGCGTGGCCGAGGACGAAGCCTTCTGGGCCTATCGGGTCTGGGTTTGACGCGCTCGCCCGCTTGCGGGAGAGGGCAGGGGTGAGGGCCAGCGGGGGCGGCAGTAAAAAAGGGCCTCGCGCGCCATCGAGGACAATCCCCCCATGGCTGTCCTTTCCCTCTCCAACGCCCACCTCGCTTTCGGTCACGTGCCGCTGCTCGATGGCGCCAATTTCTCCCTTGAGACCGGCGACCGCGTCGGCCTGATCGGCCGCAACGGGACCGGCAAGTCCTCGATGCTCAAGGTGCTGGCCGGCATCGAGAAGCTCGACGACGGGCTGCTGCAGCTCGAGAAGGGCCTGACCAGCGTCTACGTGCCGCAGGAACCCGAGCTCCGGCCCGAGGCGTCGATCTTCGATGTCGTCAGCGAGGGTGTGGCCGAGGCCAAGGCGCTGCGCGCCCGCTACGAGGCGCACGACGAGAACGATGACCTGGGCTGGGTCCAGGAACGCATCGAGCAGATCGGCGCCTGGAACTGGGAGCAGCGCGTCGACGAGACGCTGCACCGCCTGGACCTGGACGGCTCCCGCAAGATCGGCGAGCTCTCCGGCGGCCTGAAGAAGCGCGTCGCGCTGGCTCGCGCGCTGGTCGCGCAGCCCGACGTGCTGCTGCTCGACGAACCCACCAACCACCTGGACCTGGACGCCATCCGCTGGCTCGAGGAGCTGCTCAACGGCTTCAAGGGCTCGTTGCTGCTGATCACCCACGATCGCGCCTTCCTGGACAACGTCGCCAACCGCATCGTCGAGCTCGACCGCGGCCAGCTGCGCGGTTATCCCGGCAACTTCGCCGCCTTCCAGGCCGCCAAGGCCTATGAGCTGGAGAACGAGGCGCTGGCCAATGCCCGCTTCGACAAGCTGCTGGCCCAGGAGGAAGTCTGGATCCGCAAGGGCGTCGAGGCCCGCCGCACCCGCAGCGTGGCGCGCGTGCAGCGCCTGCACGAGATGCGCAACGAACGCCAGGCCCGTCGTGACGTGCAGGGCAAGGTGCGGCTGGACGTCGCCACCGGCGACGCCAGCGGCAAGATCGTCGCGGAGCTGGAGAACGTCTCCAAGCGCTTCGGCGACCGGGTGATCGTCGACAACTTCACCGGCACCATCCTGCGCGGCGACAAGGTCGGCCTGATCGGCCCCAATGGCGCGGGCAAGACCACGCTGCTGAAGATGATCCTCGGCGAGCTGCCGCCCGACAGCGGCTCCGTCCGCCTGGGCACGAAGATGACGGTCGCCTACTTCGACCAGATGCGCGACGCGCTCAACCTCAACGCCACGCTCGCCGACACGATCAGTCCGGGCAGCGAGTGGATCGAGATCGGCAACCAGCGCAAGCACGTCAAGAGCTACCTGAGCGACTTCCTGTTCTCGCCGGCACGCGCGGAATCGCCGGTGTCCAGCCTGTCGGGCGGTGAGCGCAACCGGCTGCTGCTGGCGCGCCTGTTCGCGCGTCCGGCCAACGTGCTGGTGCTCGACGAACCGACCAACGACCTCGACATCGAGACGCTGGAGCTGCTCGAGGAGCTGCTGGCCGAGTACGACGGCACGGTGTTCCTGGTCAGCCATGACCGCCGCTTCCTGGACAACGTCGTGACCTCGACGATCGTCAGCGAGGGCGCGGGCAAGTGGCGCGAGTACGAGGGCGACATCGAGGACTGGCTCAAGCAGTCGCAGCGCGCCGCAGAGATCCGCGCGCGTCAGGCGCCGGCCGCCGCGCCCACGCCCGCTCCGGCGCCCGCGCCGGTCGCGGCACCGGTGGTCGCCACCAAGCGCAAGCTCAGCTACAAGGAACAGCGCGAGCTCGACGAGATCCCCAAGCAGATCGGCGCGCTGGAGACCGAGCAGAAGCACCTGCAGGCGCTGCTCAACAGCACCGAGCTCTACCAGCAGGGCGCCGCGCGCATCACCGAGGTGACCAACCGCGCCGCGGAGATCGACGACGAGCTGCTGACGCTGATGACGCGCTGGGAAGAGCTCGACGCGAGGTGAGCCCCAGGGCCCCCTAGGCCCTGGGGCCTTCGGCCCCTTGGCCCCTTGGCCCAGTCCGGCTCAGGCGCGGACGGTGAGCTCGCCCAGGCCCTCGTAGCGGGCGGTGACCGTCGCGCCCTTGGCCAGCTTCGTGGCCACACGCCACGAGCCCGTCGTCACGACGCTGCCGGCCGGCACGGTCTGACCGCCGCGCGTGGCGATCTGCAACCAGCCCGCGACGACCCAGGCCGGATCGTTCAGCCCGTGGCCGCCCAGGCCTGTCATCGGCGCCTGACCCTCGACGATCAGCTCGCACGGCTGGTTCGCCCAGTCGTGACCGGGCTTCCAGGCCATCCAGGGGCCCAGCGCCAGCGCGCCGTGCGTCTGCGCGTCGGCGAGCCGCAGCGTGTTGTCCGCGCCCAGGCCGCGCTGCCAGCGCGAGCCCAGCCATTCCACGGCGACGCACATCGCGTCGATCAGGTGCTCGGCCAGACCCGGCACGAGCGCGGCGGCCATCTCCGGCGTCACGTCCTGACCGAGGCGCAGGGCGATCTCGGCCTCCGCGCCGACCAGCGCGAATTCGCTGAAGTCACCACCGTTGCGCAGGCCGCGGACCTCGCGCGCCCGCAGTGGCGGCAGCGGCGAGCTGCCCAGCGCGCCCTCGCGCGACGAACCGCCGCACTTCCAGAACTGCACCCGGCCGGGCGACAGCCAGTCCAGGCGCCTCGCGAGATCGGCCTGCGCGGCATAGGCCGCGGCCTCATCGGGCAGCGACCAGACGGCGTCATCGAGCAGCGTGTCGTCGGTCCAGGCCTGGGCGAGCGCGGCGCCCAGGTCGGCGGGGGAGGAACTGGAGGGGCTAGGGATCGTCATGAGCGCGGATCTTAGGCGCCGTCGTTAGCATCGGCGCCACAACAACCGCAGGCCGGCTCGCGCATCGCGCGACCGTGCCCCGCCCAGGGAGGGCCACCGATGATCGTTCACCCCTCGCGCACGGCCGCTGCCGCGCGCCTCCGCGTGCTGCCCGCCCTGGCCGTGCTGGCCGCGCTGGCCGGCTGCGCGCAGCAGCCGCTCAATCCGTTCGGCCGCCCCTATGAGGCGGACAACGTCCACAAGCCCGGCGCGCTGCGCGGGTGCAAGGGACCGCACGACGTCGCGCCCTACCTGGAGTTCGGCAGCAAGACGATGTATCCCGCCACGCAGGTGATGAACGGCAACAACGGCGATGTCGCCGTGATGTTCACGGTCGACGCTCAAGGGCGCATCGAGCCGCTGACCGTCGCCGAGGGTCCCAACCGCAGCTTCATCAATCACGTCCATGTGTCGATGAAGGACTGGCGGATGCGACCGGCCACGCTGCGCGGCCAGCCCGTGGCCGTCGTCTGCACGGTGCGCCAGGGTTATCGCCTGATCGGCCCCTGGGCGCCGGTCACCGACGAGGACTGATCACCGCCGCAGCGCCTCCCGCGCGCGATCCAGCGCGTGCCAGAACTTCGGATCCTGCGAGGTCGCGAAGTTGATGCGCATCAGCGTGCCCGGCGTCCGCGTCGGGCTGAACAGGATGCCCGGCGCGATCAGCCAGCCCTGGTCCATCATCGCGGGCGCGAGCCGCTCCGTGTCGACCCCCACGTCGACCCAGCCGAAGAGCCCCGCCGGTGTCGCCGCGAAGCGGCAGCCCGCGTCCTCGGCCAGGCGCACGCAGCGCTGGCGCGCCGTGGCCAGCCGCGAGGCGATCCGCTCCGCGTGCTTGCGCAGCAGGCCCTGCTCCAGGCACAGCGCCACCGCCCGGTCCATCAGCGGGCTGGTCGTCAGCGAGGCCAGCAGCTTGAGCTCCGTCAGCCGCGCCATCCGGTCGGGACTCGCGGCGACGAAACCCACGCGCCACGCCGGCGACAGCATCTTGGAGAAACCCGAGACGTAGATCGTGCGCCGCAGCTGGTCCAGCGCGGCGAGCCGCGGCGCATGATTGGGCGCGAACAGGGCGTAGGTGTCATCCTCGACGATCAGCAGGTCGTGCTCGTGCGCGAGCTGCAGCACCTGGTGGGCGTGCGCCAGATCCAGCGTCGCACCCGTCGGGTTGTGCAGCACCGACACTGTCACGTACATCCGCGGCCGGTGTTCCTCGATCAGACGGCGCATCACCGCGATGTCGGGGCCGTGCGCGGCGCGTGGCACCGGCAGCAAGCGCATGCCGGCCTGCGACAGCCGCGCGTACTCGATCGCCCAGCCCGGATCGTCGACGAGCACGGCGTCGCCCGGTTCCAGGAAGGCGCGCGTGATCAGGTCCAACCCATGCGTCGCGCCGACGGTGCTCATGATCTGGTCCGGCGCGGCCTGGATGGCGATGTCCAGCAGCCGGCGCGACAACGCGCGCCGCAGGCGCTCGTCGCCCAGCGGTTCGCCGTAACCCGACAGCAGCGCGTCGTCCGCGTTCGCGGCCAGCCGGCGCAGCGTGGCCTGCAGCAGGCCCAGGTCCAGCCATTCCGCCGGCAGGGTGCCCAGGCCTGGCGAGCGCCGCGCATCGGCCTGGAACATGCCGCGGATCAGCGCGCTGGCGTCCACCGGTGGGGGCAGCGGCGCGGGCGCGGCCGCCGGGGCGAGCGGCGAGCGTGTCGGCAGCGGCCGGGTTTCGCGAACGAAAAACCCTCGCTTCTTCCGGGCCTCCAGCAGCCCCTGCGCGAGCAGCTGGTCGTAGGCCGCGACCACTGTGTACGGGCTCACGCCATGGTGGCGGGCGCAGTCGCGCACCGAGGGCAGCCGGGCGCCCGGCAGCAGCAGCCGCTGCTGGATGCGCGCCGCGAATCGCTGCGCCAGCTGTTGCGCCAGCGGCTGGCTGGCATTGCGGGAGAGCGTGACCGGAGCGACATTGGCGCTCGTGGACGCGGACAGGCTGCCGTGTGCTGTGCTGGTGTCCATGCCGATACAGATGATGCGGTGGTATGGCTCAGTGTATTGGTTCTGTGCTGGTCGACCCCTTAGACTGGCCCGCTCAACCGGAGACAACCCCCATGAACCGCAGTCCCTGGACGCAAGCCCGCCGTGCCGCGCGCATGAACCCGTCCATCATCCGAGAGATCCTGAAGGTCACCGAGAAGCCGGGCATCCTGTCCATGGCCGGCGGCCTGCCCAGCGCGGACACGTTCCCGGTCGACGCGATCAAGGCCGCCTGCGACCGCGTGCTGAGCCAGAACTCCAGGGAAGCCCTGCAGTACGCCGCCAGCGAGGGCTTCGCGCCGCTGCGCGAGTGGGTGGCCGCCAAGGTCGCGACGCTGGGCATCCATTGCTCGCCCGACCAGGTGCTGATCACCAGCGGTTCCCAGCAGGGCCTGGACCTGGTGGGCAAGCTGCTGTGCGACGCCGGCGCGCCCGTGGCCGTCGAAACGCCGACCTACCTCGGCGCGCTGCAGGCCTTCACGCCCTACGAGCCGATCTTCGCCAGCCTGGCCAGCGACGAGCAGGGCCCGCTGCCCTCGGCCATCGAGGCGCTGCCGCATGACGCGCCGGGCACGCGCTTCGCGTACCTGCTGCCCAACTACCAGAACCCCACCGGCCGCGTGATGGGCGCGGAGCGCCGTCAGGCGGTGGTCGCCGCCGCGCGCAAGGCTGGCGTGCCCATCGTCGAGGACAACCCCTACGGCGACCTCTGGTTCGACGAGGCCCCGCCGCAGGCGCTCAGCGCGCTGTGGCCCGAGGGCAGCATCTACCTGGGCTCCTTCTCCAAGGTGCTGACGCCGGGCTTCCGCCTGGGTTACCTGATCGCCCCCCCGGAGATCTACCCCAAGCTGCTGCAGGCCAAGCAGGCCGCCGACCTGCACACGCCGGGCTTCAACCAGCGCGTGGTGCATGAGGTCATCAAGGGCGGTTTCCTCGACGAGCACGTGCCGAAGATCCGCGCCCGCTACAAGGCCAACCGCGACGCGATGGCCAAGGCGCTCGAGCAGAACCTGCCCGCGGGCTGCGAGTGGCAGAGCCCCGAGGGCGGCATGTTCTTCTGGATCCGCCTGCCCGAGGGCCTGGACGCGATGGCGCTGCTGCCGCTGGCCGTCGAGGCTGGCGTCGCCTACGTGCCTGGCGCCGCGTTCTACGCGCACCAGCCCGATCCGCGCACGCTGCGGCTGTCCTTCGTGACGCTGACCCCTGAGCTGATCGCCGAAGGCGTGGACAAGCTCTGCCGCGTGCTGCACGAGGCGCTGGCGCTGACCACCGCCGAAACCGCGCCCTGATCCGCTGAGGGTCGCCGCGGCGCCCCACCGGCGCGCCGCGGCCGGCCTGTCCCCTGTTCCTGGCTCCCGTCACCGCCCTGTCAGGCGGTGCGGATCGACTCGTCCCAGCCCAACCCGAGGCCTCGCATGTCCGCTTCCTCCGCTGAACTCCGCCGTTTCGTCCAGGTCGACGTCTTCACCGCGCAGGCGCTGCGAGGCAACCCGCTCGCCGTCGTCGTCGACGGGGCGGGCCTGGACGAGGCCACGATGGCGGACTTCGCCAAGTGGACCAACCTGTCCGAGACGACCTTCCTGCTCCCGCCCACCGATCCGGCGGCCGATTACCGCGTCCGCATCTTCACGCCCGGCGGCGAGTTGCCCTTCGCCGGCCATCCGACGCTGGGCTCCGCGCACGCGTGGCTGGCCAGCGGCGGGGACCCGAAACAGCCGGGCGAGGTCGTCCAGGAATGCGCGATCGGCCTGGTGCGCGTGCGCCGCGACGGCGCCCGGCTCGCCTTCGCCGCGCCGCCGCTGCGGCGCGAGGGTCCGGTCGAGCCCGAGCTGCGCGCGCAGGCGCTGAAGGCCCTGGGCATCGAGGATGCGGCGCTGCTGGACCTGGTCTGGGTCGACAACGGCCCGCAGTGGATGGCGGCGCGACTCGCCTCGGCCGAGGCCGTGCTGGCGCTGCGTCCGGACTTCGTCGCTATGCGCGGTCTGAAGCTGGGCGTCGTGGGCGCTTATCCTGCGGGTTCACCACAGCAATTCGAGGTCCGGGCCTTCGTGCCCGGACTGGGCGTTCCGGAAGACCCGGTGACGGGCAGCCTGAACGCGGGTCTGGCACTATGGCTGCAGGGCGCCGGTCTGGCGCCCGACCGCTATGTGGCCGCCCAGGGCGCCGCCCTCGGGCGCGCCGGCCGGATCCATGTGGCACGCGAGGGCGCGCATTGCTGGATTGGCGGCGATGTCACCCCATTGATCCACGGTCAGGTGAGGTTGTGAAGCCATGAGCATGGAAGTCGATCATCTCGTTGTCGCCGCGAACACCCTGGAAGAGGGTCGCGCCTGGTGCGAACGCGTCCTGGGCGTCGCACCCCAACCTGGCGGGCGCCATGCGCTCATGGGCACGCACAACCTGCTGCTCAACATCAGCGCGCCGCCGACGTATCCGCGCTGCTACCTGGAGATCATCGCGATCGATCCCGAGGCGCCGGATCCCGGCCGCCCGCGCTGGTTCGACCTGGACCAGCCCGCCGTGCGCGAGCGCCTGCAACAGGACGGACCCTCGCTGCTGCATTGGGTCGCGCGCGTTTCGAGCCTGGATGCGACGCTGGCCACCTGGTCGGGGGAGGGCGTCGATGCCGGCGAGGCGGTCGAGGCCGCCCGCGGCGATCTGAGCTGGCGCATCGCGCTGCGCGAGGACGGTCGCCGGCTGCGCAAGGAAGGCCTGCCGGTGCCCATCGAGTGGAAGGGCGACGCCCATCCGACCGACAAGCTGCCCGACAGCGGCGTGCGGCTGGTCAGCTTCGAGGCCCGTGACGGCTTGCGCGCGCAGCTCGAGACGCCGCGCGGCCCTGTCGAGCTCGAGGCGATCGAGGGCACGCTGTCCGATGCACCGACGCAGTCCGGTGACCTCGACGAGGTCCTGCCGGCGGCGAGCTGACACGGCGACAGGGCAGCGATGAGCACGCAGGATCTGTTTCGTGAGGACGCGCATCTGCGCGAATGCGAGGCGACGCTGTTGCGCGCCGACGAGCGCGGCCTGCTGCTGGACCGCACCGTGTTCTATCCGCAGGGCGGCGGGCAGGCCGGCGATGCCGGCTCGTTGACGCTGCCCGGCGGGCGCGTGCTGCGCATCGCGGACACGCGCAAGGGCGAGGGCGGTGAGATCCTGCACGTGCCCGCGCCGGAGGAGGACCTGAGCGGTCTGTCCGAGCTCCCCGCCGGCACGCCGGTGACGGCACGCATCGACTGGGACCGGCGTCACGCCCACATGCGTTTCCACACGGCGACGCATCTGCTGTGCGCGCTGGTGCCGCATCCGGTCGATGGCTGCTCGATCACCGCAGGTTACGCGCGGCTGGACTTCCACATGACCGACGCGCTGGACAAGGACGCGCTGAGCGCGGGCATCGCGCGGCTCGTGGCCGAGGCGCATCCGGTCAGCCACAGCTGGATCAGCGATGAGGACCTGGACGCCAATCCGGGACTCGTTCGCAGCATGAGCGTGCAGCCGCCGCGCGGCACGGGCCGCGTGCGCGTGCTCAAGATCGACGGTGTGGACCTGCAGCCCTGCGGCGGCACGCACGTGGCCAACACGGCGGAGATCGGCGCGGTGGTGGTGACCAAGATCGAGAAGAAGTCGGCGAAGACGCGTCGCGTGGTGCTCGGCTTCCTGCCCTCGGCCACCAGCGCCTCCGCGGGCGGATCGAGCCCGGCATGAGCGCGCTGCGCGTGCTCGGACGCGCCACGTCCATCAACGTGCGCAAGGTGCTGTGGACCGGGGTCGAGCTGGGCCTGGACCTCGCGCGCGAGGACGTGGACGTGAAGGCCGACGCCTTCCGCGTGCTCAACCCCAACGCGATGATGCCGGTGCTGATCGATGCGGCCGGTGCCACCGCGGCGGACGGCGCGCCGTTCTCGCTGTGGGAGAGCAACAGCATCTGCCGCTACCTCGCGCGACGCGAGGGCCGCGACGACCTGCTGCCCGACGAGCCGCAGGCCCGGGCGCGGGTCGAGATGTGGATGGACTGGCAGGGCGGCGAGCTCAACAACAGCTGGCGCTACGCGTTCATGGCGACGGTGCGCAAGAGCGCGCTGCATCAGGACCCCGCGCAGATCGAGTCGGGCGTGGCGAACTGGAACCGGCACATGGCGATGCTCGATGAGCAGCTGGTCCGCTCGGGCGGCCCCTTCGTGCTGGGCGCGACCTTCACGCTGGCCGACATCGTGCTGGGGCTGTCGGCGCACCGCTGGCGCGCGGCGCCGATCGCACACGTCGAACTGCCCGCCGTGGCGGCTTGGTACGAGCGCCTGGTGGCCCGTCCCGGTTTCGCCGAGCACGGTCCCGCCGCCGGGCCGTGATCGCGGCGGCGGGCCTTGACCTGGCCGCGTTCCCGCGGATGTCCCTCCTGGATGGCCGCCTCTAGTCGAGAGGCTTGATCGCGGGAATCGTCTCGCTACACTCGCCCGCTGTGGACACCCCTGACATACGACTGATCTGCCCCGATTCGCCCACGATGTGGGAAGAAGCGCGCGCGATCATGCGCGAATACGCGCAGAGCCTGGACATCGACCTCGACTTCCAGGGCTTCGACGAGGAACTGGCCTCGCTGCCCGGCGAGTACGACGCGCCCCAGGGCGCGATGCTGCTGGCGCTGGTGGATGGCCAGGTCGCGGGTTGCGGCGGCTTCCGGTCGCTGGCCGACTCGGACTACGCCAATGCCTGCGAGATGAAGCGCCTGTTCATCCGCCCAGCGTTCCGCCGCTTCGGTCTGGGACGCACGATGGCGCAGGCGCTGATCGACCGCGCGACGACGGCGGGTTACTCGAGCATGCTGCTCGACACGCTCGACGACATGGAGGCCGCGCGCGATCTGTACGAGAGCCTCGGCTTCGAGGAAATCCCGCCGTACTACTTCAACCCGATCCCCGGCGCGCATTACCTGAAGGTCGACCTGGCCTGAGCGTCGCTGGCGCGGTCATGCGCGGTGATGCGAGACCTCGCGGGTGATGCAGGTTTCGCGAGGTTACGGGCATAGCATCGGGGCATGACCTCGCCCACTCCTGCCGCCTCGTCGCCGTCCGCGGACGCGTTCTTCCAGCTCGAACCCGCGACGACCACGCCGGCGCTGCTCGGCGAGTCGCCGTTCTGGCATCCGCTAGAGCAATGTCTCTATTACGTCGATATCCCGGGCAAGGCGTTGTGCCGGCTCGACAACGGCACGGGCACGCCCACCGTCTGGCCGCTCAATGACGAGCCCGGATGCGTCGTGCCGCTGCAGGGCGGCGGGCTGCTGATCCCTCAGCGCAACGGCCTGTGGCGCTTCGATCCGGCCACCGGCGCCTATGAGCAGCTGCTCGCGCCGCCGTACGACGCGAGCAAGCGCCGCTTCAACGACGGCAAGGCCGACGCGAAGGGCCGACTCTGGGTCGGCACCATCGACGACGCGCGCCAGCCGGTCTCGGCGCTGTACTGCCTGCGTGATCGCGCGTTCACGCCGATGCGCGAGGGCATCACCACGTCCAATGGCCTGGGCTGGAGTCCGGATGGCCGCACGATGTACTGGTCCGACACCAAGGCGCATGAGATCTACCAGCTGCCGTTCGACGTCGAGTCCGGCGAGATCGGCGAGCGCCGCCTGTTCGCGCGTTTCGAGCCGCGCGGCGCGGATCAGCCGCTGGAGACTTACGGTGGCCGGCCCGATGGCGCGGCGGTCGACGTCGACGGGAACTACTGGGTCGCGATGATGGAGGGCCAGCAGCTGTTGCAGTTCGCGCCGTCGGGCGAGGTGCTGCGGCGCGTCGAGCTGCCGGTGCGTTGCGCGACCATGCCGACCTTCGGTGGTGCGGACCTGCGCACCCTTTTCGTCACCACCGCACGGGAAAAGCGCAGTGAGGCGGAGCTCGCCGCCCAGCCCTGGGCCGGTTGCGTGCTGAAGATGCGGGTGCCGGTGGCCGGCCTGCCGGTGCAGTTCGCCACCTGGTGATCGGCGCGCAGGCCCGTGGGGCCGGGTGTTGCGCCGCCGCCTCGCCGGGGCGGCACGGCACTTGCTCGGAAGGCCGATGAACAGGGCTCGGGAGAGCCCTATGCGGGGTTCGCACGCCCTGTCAAGTCGAGCTGTATGGGCGGACGCGACGGCCTGTTAAGGGTCTGTAAGGTCGGAGCCCCTATAATCTCGCGGTTTTGCTGATCGCCCTCCGACGACGTGAACCCCGATCCAGCGCGCGCACCCGGTGCGCCGCCCGCCGAGCCCAGCCCGCGTGTCCCTGACGCGCACGGCGCCGCCCGCCAGGATCCCTGGGATGACCCGATCGACGGAGATACGGGCAGCGAACCGGCTTTCAAGCCTCTGACGCGAGAAGAAGCGCAGGACTTGCGAGCCCGGCTTCCGACGATGTCGGCCTGGTCCCTGTTGACCTGGCAGGCGGCGGCGGGGGCGGTGATGGTCGCGCTGTGGGGGCTGCTGTCCCTGCAAGGTGACAAGACCTGGTCGGCGCTGTTCGGTGCCGTCTCGGTCGTCGTGCCGAACGCCCTGATGGCGTGGGGCATGACACGACGCTCCACCGTCGAGTCCGGCAGCCCGTTGCTGTCGTTCATGGTGTGGGAGCTGGTGAAGATCATTCTGGCGGTCGCCATCCTGGTGGCGGTCGCCGCGGGTTTCCCGTCGTTGAGTTGGGCAGCGCTGCTGTCGACCCTCGTGGTGACCCTGAAGGCAAATTGGCTGGCCCTGCTTCGGCGGGGTCGAATCAGAAAATAGCATCGGAAAGCAACCATGGCAGCAGAAGGGCACGCGCCGTCCTCGGGTGAATACATCACCCACCATTTGCAGCATTGGCAGAAGAATTTCGCCTTTGAAGACGTCAAGCAGACGTCCATCGTCGACTTCAGCGTCTTCAATTTCGATTCGCTGATCTACTCGACGGTGCTGGGCCTGCTGGCCGTCTTCATCCTGTGGCGTGCCGCACGCAAGGCGCATGCCGGCGTGCCGGGCCGCTTCCAGGCCGCCGTGGAAATCCTGGTCGAGATGGTCGACAACCAGGCCAAGTCGGTGATCCACAACGAGAAGAGCCGCAAGGTCATCGGACCGATGGCGCTGTCCGTGTTCGTGTGGATCTTCTTCATGAACTTCATGGACATGATCCCGGTCGACGCGCTGCCGTCCGCCTGGGCCTGGTACGTGGGCGCCACCGGCCACGACCCGCACCACGCCTACCAGCGCGTCGTGCCCACCGCCGACCTGTCGACCACGCTGAGCATGTCGACCTTCGTCCTGCTGTTCGTGTTCTTCTACAGCGTGAAGATCAAGGGCCTGGGCGGCTGGGGTCATGAGCTGATCTCGGCGCCGTTCGGTGCCCATCCGGTGCTGTGGCCGTTCAACTTCGCCATGCAGGTCATTGAGTTCATCGCCAAGACGGTGTCCCATGGCATGCGACTGTTCGGCAACATGTTCGCCGGCGAACTCGTGTTCATGCTGATCGCCCTGATGGGCGGCGGCTGGGCCCTCACCGGAACCGGCATCGGCCTGGCCATCGGCCACGTCCTGGCGGGCACGGTGTGGACGCTGTTCCACATCCTCGTGATCACGCTGCAGGCCTTCATCTTCATGATGCTGACGCTGATCTACCTGGGCCAGGCGCACGACGCGCACTGATCCGGACGGACAGCCGCGATCTCTCAAGTCTCTCGTTTCCTTTTCCCTTTCCCTTTTATCTAACTCTCTCAGGAGCAAAACATGGAAAACATCCTCGGTCTGGTCGCTCTGGCTTGCGGCATCATCGTTGGTCTGGGCGCGATCGGCGCTTCCATCGGCATCGCGCTGATGGGCGGCAAGTTCCTGGAGTCCTCGGCTCGTCAGCCGGAGCTGATGAACGAACTGCAAACCAAGATGTTCATTCTGGCCGGCCTGATCGACGCGGCCTTCCTGATCGGCGTCGCCATCGCCCTGCTGTTCGCGTTCGCCAACCCGTTCGCTGCGACCCTGCTGGCCACCGTCGCCCGCTGATATCGCCCGACCCCTTTCACGACTGAAAGGATCGTGCCGTGAATATCAACGCTAGCCTTTTCATCCAGTGGATCCCGTTCGCGGTCCTGGTGTTCGTCACGATGCGGTTCATCTGGCCGCCCATCGTGAAGGCCCTGGACGAGCGCGCGGACAAGATCCGTGCTGGCCTGGCGGCTGCTGACCAGGCGAAGGCCGAACTGGCCACCGCCAACAAGAAGGTCGACGAGCAACTGGCGCAGACCCGCAACGAAACCACGAAGCTGCTGTCCGACGCCGAGAAGCGCGGCGCCGCCATCGTGGAAGAAGCGAAGAAGCGTGCGGAAGACGAAGGCGCCAAGATCATCGCCGCTGCCAAGGCGGAAGCCGAGCAGCAGTCGGTGCGTGCCCGCGAGGCCCTGCGTGAGCAGGTCGCCGCGCTGGCCGTCAAGGGCGCCGAGCAGATCCTGCAACGCGAGGTCAATGCCGGCGTGCATGCCGAATTGCTGAACCGTCTGAAGACGGAGCTGTAATCATGGCTGAACTCGCAACCATTGCCCGTCCCTACGCCGAAGCGCTGTTCCAGGTCGCGTCCTCGCAGGACCTGAAGGCCTGGAACGAGCAGCTGGCCGCGCTGGCGCTCGTCGCCGGCGACAGCCAGCTGCGCCAGTTCGTCGAGGACCCGAAGGTGAGCACCGAACAGGTGTTCCAGGTCATCTCGGCGGCCAGCCAGCAGACGCTGCTGCCCGGCGTGCAGAACTTCCTGCGCGAGGTGATCGCCAACGGCCGCCTGTCGGCGCTGCCGGCGATGGTCCAGCAGTTCCACGACCTGGCCAACGCCGCTTCCGGCGTGTCCGACGCGCACATCTACAGCGCCTTCCCGATCGAGCCGGCCCAGTTGGCCGACGTGATCGCGGCACTGGAGAAGCGTTTCGGCCGCAAGCTGCAAGCGAACGTTGAACTGGAGCCTGGCCTGATCGGCGGTATCCGTGTGGTGGTCGGCGACGAGGTGCTGGACACCTCGGTGAAGGCCCGCCTGGAACGCATGAAAGTGGCGCTGACGGCCTGAGGCGCAAGCCTCAGCCCCAGCCCGACTGCCAAGATCCCCCCGATTCACCCTGGTGTCCCGCTTCGGCGGGATGCCGCTGGGAGCAAGCAATGCAACTGAATCCCGCTGAAATTTCCGAACTGATCAAGAGCCGCATCGAAGGCCTTGGCGCGTCGACCGACGTGCGCAACCAGGGCACCGTGGTCTCCGTGTCCGACGGTATCGTGCGCATCCACGGCCTGTCGGACGTGATGCAGGGCGAAATGCTGGAGTTCCCCGCCGCCGCCGACGGCTCGCAGACCTTCGGTCTGGCGCTGAACCTGGAGCGCGACTCCGTGGGCGCCGTGATCCTGGGCGACTACGAGCACATCTCCGAAGGCGACACCGTCAAGTGCACCGGCCGCATCCTGGAAGTGCCGGTCGGTCCCGAACTGCTGGGCCGCGTGGTCAACGCGCTGGGCCAGCCGATCGACGGCAAGGGCCCGATCAACGCCAAGATGACCGACGCGATCGAGAAGGTCGCTCCGGGCGTGATCGCGCGCAAGTCGGTCGACCAGCCGGTGCAGACCGGCCTGCAAGTCGATCGACGCGATGGTGCCGGTCGGCCGTGGCCAGCGCGAGCTGATCATCGGCGACCGCCAGACCGGCAAGACCGCCGTGGCGATCGACGCCATCATCAACCAGAAGGGCCAGGAGCATGACCTGCGTGTACGTCGCGATCGGCCAGAAGGCTTCGACGATCAAGAACGTCGTGCGCAAGCTGGAAGAGGCCGGCGCGATGGAATACACCATCGTGGTGGCCGCCACCGCTTCCGAATCCGCCGCCATGCAGTACCTGGCGGCCTACTCCGGCTGCACGATGGGCGAATACTTCCGCGACCGCGGCGAAGACGCCCTGATCGTCTACGACGACCTGTCCAAGCAGGCCGTGGCCTACCGCCAGATCTCGCTGCTGCTGCGCCGTCCGCCGGGCCGCGAAGCCTACCCCGGCGACGTGTTCTATCTCCACAGCCGTCTGCTGGAGCGCGCCGCCCGCGTTAACGCAGAGTACGTCGAGAAGTTCACCAACGGCGAAGTCAAGGGCAAGACCGGCTCGCTGACCGCGCTGCCGATCATCGAAACGCAGGCCGGCGACGTGTCCGCCTTCGTTCCGACCAACGTGATCTCGATCACCGACGGCCAGATCTTCCTGGAAACCGACCTGTTCAACGCCGGCATCCGTCCGGCCATCAACGCCGGTATCTCGGTGTCGCGCGTCGGTGGCGCGGCCCAGACCAAGATCATCAAGAAGCTGTCCGGCGGTATCCGTACCGACCTGGCCCAGTACCGTGAACTGGCTGCCTTCGCGCAGTTCGCCTCGGACCTGGACGAAGCGACCCGCAAGCAGCTGGAGCGTGGCGCGCGCGTGACCGAACTGCTGAAGCAGGCGCAGTACCAGCGCCGCTGTCGATCAGCCTGATGGGCGCGTCGCTGTACGCCGCCAACAAGGGCTTCATGGACGACATCGAGGTCAAGAAGGTCCTGGCCTTCGAGCACGGCCTGCACCAGTTCCTGAAGACCTCGCACGCCGCCCTGCTGTCCAAGCTGGAGAGCGACAAGGCCATGGACAAGGACGCCGAAGCCGAACTGAACGCCGCGATCACGTCGTTCAAGAAGTCCTTCGCCTAAAGCAACCATGACCGGGTCTCGCTGAAGTCAGGCAAGACCCGGCCCTCACAGGAGAAATCATGGCAGCAGGCAAGGAAATTCGCGGCAAGATCAAGTCGGTCGAGAACACCAAGAAGATCACCAAGGCGATGGAGATGGTCGCCGCATCGAAGATGCGCAAGGCGCAGGATCGGATGCGCGCGGCCCGTCCCTACGCGGAGAAGGTCCGCAACATCGCCGCCACATCTGTCCAAGGCCAACCCCGAGTACCGTCACCCGTTCATGGTGGCGCATCCCGACGCCAAGACGGCCGGCTTCATCGTGGTCACGACCGACAAGGGTCTGTGCGGTGGCCTGAACACCAACGTGCTGCGCGCGACGACCGCCAAGCTCAAGGAGCTTGAGACGGCCGGTCAGAAGGCGGAAGTGGTGGCGATCGGCAACAAGGGTCTGGGCTTCCTGAACCGCATCGGCGCCAAGGTGGTCGCGCACGCGACGCAGCTCGGCGACAGCCCGCACCTGGAGAAGCTGATCGGCCCGGTCAAGGCGCTGCTGGACGCCTACGCGGAAGGCAAGCTGTCGGCGGTCTATCTCTGCTACACGCGCTTCGTCAACACGATGAAGCAGGAGCCGGTGGTCCAGCAGCTGCTGCCGCTGACGGCCGAGTCGCTGGAGACGGATGCCGCGGGTCACGCATGGGATTACCTCTACGAACCCGACGCCGCAGACGGTGATCGACGAGCTGCTGGTGCGCTACGTCGAGGCCCTGGTCTACCAGGCCGTGGCGGAGAACATGGCGTCCGAGCAATCGGCGCGCATGGTGGCCATGAAGGCCGCGACCGACAACGCCGGCACGCTGATCGGCGAGCTGAAGCTGGTCTACAACAAGACCCGCCAGGCCGCGATCACGAAGGAACTGTCGGAAATCG
>JBCNOF010000014.1:0-27759 GCA_039594005.1 Roseateles sp. | reverse complement strand
GGCCTCGCCCCCGCGGTCGGCTCTGCCGGCGCCGCCGGCGGCGGGCGGCGGGGGGGACGACGGGACGGAACGGGCCTCGGACATGGCGGCGATTTTGCCTCGGGGCATCGGGCGCGCAGGAATCCCGGGCGGCCGTGATCGATTGCCGCTCGACGACCCCGACATCCCGCCGGGGTGGGGTCTGACAGGGCAGACGGCGGCGCCCTCCGGCTGCTAGTCTGGTCACGGACTCCCGTTCGCCGCCTGCCATGACCTCTCGCCGCCACAGCCTTGCCTGGCTTGCCGCCGCCGCCCTGCCGGCCGGGCTGGCGCTGCCCGCGCGCGCGGCGGATGCACCGGTCCGACTGGTCGCGACGGAGTTCCCGCCGTACACCGGCAGCACGCTGCCCGGTGGCGGGATCGCCTGCGAGATCACGCGCGCCGCGCTGCGCCAGGCGGGCCTGTCGATGGAACTGAGCTTCCGCCCCTGGGCGCGGGCGCTGCTGGAATTCCATCGCGGCGATCACGACGGTGTCATCGGCGCATGGCGGTCGGCCGAGCGCGAACGCACGATGCGCTTCCCGCAGCCGCTGGGCATCGTCAACCAGGTCGGCTTCATGGGCCGCGTCGACCGCAAGCGGCGCGTGGACGACCTCGCCGCGCTGCGCGGCGTGCGCATCGGGGTGGTCCACGGCTATGCCAACCCGCCGGCCTTCGAGGCGGCGCAGCTCAGCGTCGAGCCCGCCGTCGACGACCTGGCCAACCTGCGCAAGCTGCTGGCCGGCCGCGTGGAGCTGGCCCTCATCGACAAGGGCGTCGGCGCGCATCTGCTGGAGACCCAGCTGCGCGAGGGCGCGGGCAAGCTCGCCTGGGTGGAGCCGGCGGTGTCGGAGGTGCCGCTGTACACGGTGTTCTCGCGCGCGCGGCCCGAGGGCGAGCGCTTCAGCGCCGCGTTGACGCGCGGCATGGGCGAGCTGCAGGGCAGTGGCAAGCTCGCGCTGCTGCTGCAGCAGGGCGCGCGCTGGCAGTGAGCGCGCCGTCCGCGGACAGCGCGGCGCGGACCGCCATGGGACAATCGCGGCCTTCCCTTCCTCCGATTGGCACGGGTCCGTCCGGCCCTCAACGCGCATGTCCCGTCATTACACGGTGAGCGATTTCGACTTCGCTCTGCCCCCCGAACTCATCGCCCAACACCCCGCCGCCGAGCGCAGCGCCTCACGCCTGCTCGACGGCCGCGCCGCCCCGCCGGTGGATCGCGTCTTCCGCGAACTGCCTGACCTGCTCAACCCCGGCGACCTGCTCGTGTTCAACGACACCAAGGTCATCAAGGCGCGCTTGTACGGCGCGAAGGCCAGCGGCGGCGCGGTCGAGGCGCTCGTGGAGCGCGTGCTGCCCGGCACGCGCGAGGTCTGGGCGCACATGCGCGCCAGCAAGAGCCCGAAGGCCGGCGCGGTGGTGCGCTTCGCCGACGCGTTCGATGCCGAGGTCCTCGGCCGCTGCGGTCCGGACGACGGTCTGTTCCACCTGCGCCTGTCGGGCGACCCGTTCGAGCTGCTCGAGCGCCACGGCCACGTGCCGCTGCCGCCCTACATCGAGCACGGCGATTCGGCCGACGACGTGCGCCGCTATCAGACCGTCTTCGCGCGCGAGCCCGGCGCCGTCGCGGCACCGACCGCCGCGCTGCATTTCGACGAGGCGCTGCTGTCACGCCTGGCGGAGCGCGGCGTGGGCACCGCGCATGTGACGCTGCATGTGGGCGCGGGCACCTTCCAGCCGGTGCGCGTCGAGTCCCTGGCCGAGCACAAGATGCACAGCGAGTGGTTCCAGGTCACGCCGGAGACCGTCGACGCGATCGCGCGCTGCCGGGCCGCCGGCGGCCGTGTGACCGCCGTGGGGACGACGACGCTGCGGGCGCTGGAATCAGCGGCGCTGGGCGGCGGCCTGAAGGCCGGCGCGCGAGAGACCGACATCTTCATCACGCCCGGGTTCGACTTCCAGGTCGTGGACCGGCTGGTGACCAACTTCCACCTGCCCAAGAGCACGCTGATGATGCTGGTGTCGGCCTTCGCCGGCTACGAGCCCGTCATGGCGCTGTACCGCCACGCGATCGCCGAGCGCTACCGCTTCTTCAGCTACGGCGACGCGATGCTCCTGGAGCGGCAGCCCCGGGGGTGACGTCAGCGCGGCATGTCACAGCGGGGTAGGCTGCGTCGTCTTGTGGTCAAGACGACTCCGGATGCCGCGCCATGACCGACCCCTTGCCTGACTCGACCGCGATGACCGCCCGCGCGCTGCGCTTCGATCGCGAGCACGCGCGCTCGTTGCGCGCGCTGGCCTATCGGATGCTGGGTTCGCGCGCGGAGGCCGAGGACATCGTCCAGGACGCCTGGCTGCGCTGGGCCGAGGTGGACGAATCCACCGTGCGGCATGCCGGCGCCTTCCTGTCGCGCCTGGTGACCCACCTGTGCCTGGACCGGCTGCAATCGGCGGCGATGCGCCGCGAGCAGTACGTCGGCACCTGGCTGCCCGAGCCGCTGGTCGACGAATCCGGCGACTGGTCGCCCAGCCCCGAGGCGCAGGCCGAGTACGCGCAGGATGTGTCGGTCGCCTTCATGCTGGCGCTGGAGCGCCTGTCGCCGCTGGAGCGGGCGGCCTTCCTGCTGCACGAGGTGTTCGAGCTGGACTTCGACGAGATCGCCCGGCGGCTGGACCGTAGCGCCGCGGCCTGTCGCCAACTCGCGAGCCGCGCGCGGCAGCACGTCAAGGCGGACTACGCGCGCCACGAGGTCGAGGACGAGGCGCGCCAACGCCTGTTCCAGGCCTTCATGGGCGCGCTGCAGTCCTTCGACGTCGAGGGCCTGGCCCAGGTGCTGACCGAGGACGTCGTGCTGCTGGCCGACGGCGGCGGCAAGGTGTCGGCGGTGCGGACGCTGGAGGGCGGTGCGCTGGTGGCGCGCACCTTCGTCGGCTTCGTGAAGATGCCGTCCAGCCGCGACTGGCGCATCCGTCCGGCGCGCGTCAACGGCCTGCCGGGTTTCGTCGTCTACGGCGTCAGCGGCGCACCGATCCAGACCGTGGCGCTGAGGCCCGCGGCCGAAGCCGGTCGCATCAGCGCGATCTACGTGCAGCGCAACCCGGACAAGCTGGCTCATCTTTCGCATATCGAACCGATGTCGCCGGACGCACCATCGGCGTCCACACCGCCCGATGGGCGTGCGCCGACGGACGAATGAGGGGCGTCGGATGGGCGGCATGCGCCCGTCTGGGGCAGCAGGCAAGGCATGACCCCAGCCGATGGGTGTGGTGTCCCCCCGTGGGCGTGGGGGGTTGTGAATCCCTATCTTTAGGGACAATTGAGGCCACAAGACCCAATCTCTGCTCGGGAAACCCATGACGCTGTTCGCACGCTCCCTGATCGCCACCGCCGCCGCGCTGTGCAGCGGCCTCGCTTCCGCCGCCGCCATCGACGGGCTGGTCAACACCGGCGCGGGCCTGGGCGCCGGCGCCACCGACGGCCATTACTCGTTCAGCGTGATCGCGGGCGATTCCACCGGCCTGAGCGGCAACGGCCATGTGACCAACGGCAACGACGCGCCGTTCCCGAACTGGTTCAGCAACACGAGCAGCTCGTCCTGGCTGATCCCCACCGCCACCCAGAGCGATGTCTTCGACACCGGCTCCACCTCGGGCGTGTTCAAGTGGACGCTGACCTTCAACCTGACCGGCTTTGACGCCAACACCGCGGCCTTCACCGGCCGCTGGGCGGCGGACAACAACGGCACGGTGCTGCTCAACGGCAACGTGATCTCGACGCTGAGCGCGGACAAGGGCTTCCTGGACTGGACCTCGTTCAGCGCGAGCACCGGCTTCGTGGCCGGCGTGAACACGCTGGAGTTCGTGGTCAACAACACGGCCACCTCCGGCGGCAACTTCACGGGCCTGCGCGCGGAGTTCCTGAGCTCCAACGTCAACCCGACGGTCGCACCGGCCGTGCCGGAGCCGCAGACCTACGCGCTGATGCTCGCCGGTCTGGGCGCCCTGGGTTTCATCGCCCGTCGCCGCAAGGACTGAGCGGCCGGCCGAGACGGGGCTCCGCACCGGCGTCCTGCTCGACACCGCCCTCCGAGGCCGCTGAGCGATCAGCGGCCTTTTTCATTGGCCCGCACGCGCTTTCGCGATCTCGCGACGCAGGCGATCGAAGGGCGACACGATCGCGCTCAGACCACGCGCCTTGGCGCACCAGTGGGTCGGCCGGTCATAACCAGTGATGCCGTGCTGCTTCAGGTGATGCGCGCCGCAGATCAACGGGCTCACGAGGCGGAACTCCTTGAGCCTGACGGACTTCGCGGGCGCGCAGGCCTTGCCGTCATACGACAGGCACATGACCTCGTCGGTCGGTGTCAACGCCACGAGGTAACCGACCCCATGGGGCGTCAGGTCCGTCCAGGAGGCGAAGATCGTGGCGTAGACCGCGTTGCACCAGTGGTCGGGCTGGGCGTAGCCATCCTGCCCGCGCGAGACCCGCGCGTGTCCTTGACCGCAGGTCAACGAGAAGGATGCCAGCCGCGGGGCCAGCGGTGTGAGCGCGGTCATGGGCGTGACCCGCAGGAACCAGGCGGACACGCGCCCGGCGTTGGAAAAGTCCGCGCAGTCCGAGCCGTTCTCCGTGAAGCAGGCGAGGTTGCCGTCGGACTCCAGGCGGTAACGGGCATCGCGCCATTGCCACCAGCCGTTCGCCTGTTGCTTTGGTGGCGCGTTCGGTGCCGGGATCGAGGCGGACACCGGCGCTTCCGGCGGGATCAGTTCGTCCACCCAGAACTGCGCGCGGACCGGGCTCACGGCCAGCAGGGAGTGCGCCAGGAGGCTGGCCGAGACGAAGCTGTGGAGCTCGCGACGTCGGAACATGAGGGTTCTCCATGGAAGTTGAACCCTTCAAGTGCGAGCCCGGCGCTGGGATGGCAGGCAACGCTGTCGACTCGTGCCAATGCAAAAAGCCGCCCCAGGGGGCGGCTTTCATGAGGAACCGGCGCGCTTACTCGTCGCCGCCGGTCAGCAGCGGGATCGAGCCTTGCGAATCCTTGCCCAGCAGGCCGCTGCGGCTGTAGACGCCGAGCTTGTCGCGGGTGTCGGCGATGTCCAGGTTGCGCATGGTCAGCTGGCCGATGCGGTCCGCTGGCGTGAAGGCGGCGTCCTCGACCTTCTCCATCGACAGGCGCTCCGGCGCGTAGGTCAGGTTGGGGCTGACGGTGTCGAGGATCGAGTAGTCGTTGCCCCGGCGCAGCTCCAGCGTGACCTCGCCGGTGATGGCGCGGGCGACCCAGCGCTGGGCGGTCTCGCGCAGCATCAGGCATTGCGGGTCGAACCAGCGGCCCTGATACAGCAGGCGACCGAGCTTCATGCCGTTCATGCGGTACTGCTCGATGGTGTCTTCGTTGTGGATGCCGGTGAGGAGGCGCTCATAGGCGATGTGCAGCAGCGCCATGCCCGGGGCTTCATAGATGCCACGGGACTTGGCCTCGATGATACGGTTTTCGATCTGGTCGCTCATGCCCAGGCCATGACGGCCGCCGATACGGTTGGCTTCCAGGAACAGCTCGACCGGGTTGGCGAAGGTCTGGCCGTTGAGGGCGACGGGAACGCCTTCCTCGAAACGCACGGTGACCGTCTTCTGCCTGGATCTTGACGTCGTCCTCCCAGAAGGTCACGCCCATGATCGGGTTAACGATCTTCACGCTGGAGTTCAGGAATTCCAGGTCTTTCGCTTCGTGCGTCGCACCCAGCATGTTGGAGTCGGTGGAGTAGGCTTTCTCGACGGACATCTTATAGTCAAAGCCGCAGGCGATCATAAACTCGGACATCTCATGACGACCACCCAGCTCGTCGATGAAGTCGGTATCCAGCCACGGTTTGTAGATCTTCAGCGCCGGGTTGGTCAGCAGGCCATAGCGATAGAAGCGCTCGATGTCGTTGCCCTTGAAGGTCGAGCCGTCGCCCCAGATGTTGACGCCGTCGTCGCGCATCGCGACCACCAGGGCGGTGCCGGTGACGGCACGGCCCAGCGGGGTGGTGTTGAAATAGGTCGCGCCGCCGCTGGTGATGTGGAAGGCGCCGCACTGAATGGCGGCGATGCCTTCGGCGACGAGTTGCGCGCGGCAGTCGATCAGGCGGGCGATCTCGGCGCCGTAGGCCTTGGCCTTGCGGGGGATCTCGTCGTAGTCGCTCTCGTCGGGCTGGCCGAGGTTGGCGGTGTAGGCGCAGGGGACGGCGCCCTTGCCGCGCATCCAGTGCACCGCGGCGCTGGTGTCCAGGCCGCCCGAGAAGGCGATGCCGACGCGCTCGCCGGCGGGAATCTTTTGGAGGATGGTTGCGGCCACGGGCAGTCTCGCGCGGAAGTGGGGGAAAACAGCCGGCGATTCTAGGCTGCCAGCACGCCGCAGGCTTCGTGAATGGGCGATGGAGGGGTCAATCGGCGCCGCGAAACCCGGTCGCCGGTTAAGAGTAATATAAGAGTCTCTTGAAGGGCTCTTAAGATCAATTTTTAACATTTAAGGGCCTATATAAGGACTATGCGATGATCGACTTCAGACTGGCCTCGTCGTCTCAGATCCAGGTGGAGATCGGAGAACGGCTGCGGCGGGAACGGGCCGCCAAGTCGTGGACCCAGCGTGACCTGGCCCTTCGAGCCGGTGTGGCGCTCAATGCCGTGAAGAACCTGGAAGCCGGCGGCAATGTCACGGTGGCCTCGCTGATCAAGGTGATGCAAGTGCTGTCGTTGATCTCGGAACTGGGCCAGGTGTTCCAAGCCGCAGCCATTCCGTCCATCGCGGACCTCGAGCGTCTCGAGGCACCGCAACGTCAGCGCGTGAGGGCGCCGAAGCGATGAACAAGGTCGAAGTGCTCTTCAAGGGATGGGGGCAGTCGTGGCCCGTGGGCACGCTGGCGCACCGCGGACGGATGTCGGTGTTCGAGTACTCGGCCGAAGCGCTCGCGCGAGGCTTGGAGCTGTCGCCGTTGCGAGTGCCGCTACAGAAGAAGACCTACGGGGCATTTCCGGATCACCTCGGGGGTGTGCCTGGTTTCGTCGCGGACGCCCTGCCCGACGGGTGGGGGTTGCTGCTCATGGATCGCGTCTTCCGCAAGGCTGGACGCGATCCGGCAACATTGAACACGCTGGATCGCTTGAGCTTCATCGCTGATCGAGCCATGGGAGCGCTGGCGTTCCAGCCGGCCAGTGATCTGGAAATCGCGCCGGAAGACCTGACGCTGATGCAGTTGGCCCAAGCGGCGCACGATGTCATCGAGGATCGCGATACCGACGCGCTGAAGACGCTGGCCTTGATCGGCGGATCACCGCAAGGCGCGCGACCGAAGGCGTTGGTTCAGTTCGATCGGCAGTCTCGACGCCTGAGCACCGACCCGCAGGCGCAAGGTGACCCCTGGTTGGTGAAGTTCCCGGCGCAGAACGAGCATGTCGAGGTCTGCGGCATCGAGGTGGCCTACGCGGACCTCGCGCGGGCTGCCGGTATCGACATGCCCCCCGTCCATCACTTCAAGATCGCGCCCAAGCTGGCGGCCTTCGGCGTGGCGCGCTTTGATCGTTGCGAGGGCCAACGCGTGCCGGTGCAGTCAGTCGCCGCCTTGCTGCACGCTGATTTCCGGCTTCCCTCGGTGGACTATCAGCAATTGCTGGCCGCCACGAAGTTCGCGACAGCCAATCAGCAGGACGTGCTCAAGGCGTTTCGGCGATGCGTCTTCAATGTGGTGTTCAACAACCGTGATGACCACACGAAGAACTTCGCCTTGCGCATGAATCGGCAGATGGCCTGGGAGTTGGCACCCGCCTTCGACCTGACCTTCAACGTGGGTCCGGGCGGTTACCACCAGATGTCAGTCATGGGCGAGGCGAAGGCGCCTGCCCGCGAGCACCTGCTTCAGCTGGCACGTGCCTGCGACATCGGGGAGTCCATCGTCAGGCAGACCATCGAGGAGATGGGCGAAGTGGCGCAGGGGCTCGCCGATGCCCTGGACTCGCACGCAGTCCGTCGCGCCACGCGTCAGTCCATCTCGGCCGTGGTGATGAACAACTTGCGCCGTTGCCGGGACGTTTCTCAGCCCTCCGCGTGATCCAGCCACCCGATCCGCCCTTGCCCCGCCTCGTTGAGCCGCGTCACCAGCGTGTCGGCGGCGGTCTCGGGCAGGCGAAGCGTGACGTCGACGAGCGCCCCATGGCTCACCTCCACCAGCTCCGCCCCGGCCTTTTCCGCCTCGCGGCGCAGCAGGCCCTCCTGCGCGTAGGGCAGGGTGCAGCGCAGGGTGCGCAGCCGCACGACGGGGATCTTCTCGGCCTGCAGCAGCGCCTGGGCGACCGCGTCCGTGTATGCCCGCACCAGCCCGCCCGCGCCCAGCTTCACGCCGCCGAAGTAACGCACCACCGTCGCCAGCACCCCGTCCAGGTCCTGGTGACGGAGCACCTCCAGCATTGGCCGACCGGCGGTGCCGCCGGGCTCGCCGTCGTCGTTGGCGGCGGACTGGCCGCCCGCCATCAGCGCCCAGCACACATGCGCGGCACCGGGGTGCGCGGCGCGCAGCTGCTCCACGCGCGCCAGCGCCGCGGCGCGGTCGGGGACCGCCTCGACGCAGCCGAGGAAGCGGCTCTTCTTGATGATCAGTTCGGCGTGAACCGGCGCGGCGAGGCTGTGAGGCATCGCGCGATTGTCACGGCGTCTCCGACAGATCCCCCAGGTGACGGCGCTTGAAGGCGTCGATCGTGCCGTCCTTGAGCATCTCATCGATCGCGTGGCGCATGCGGTCGCGGTCCTCCTGCGCGACCCGCTCGCGCGACAGCGCCAGCGCGCCCACGCTGCGTTCATGCGGCGCGTAGGACAGCGCCGCCATCCCGGCGAATGCCGGATCGGCGCGCCGCGCGCTGGCCAGGCTGTGGGCGCCGAGCACCACCGCGTCGCCCCGGCCCGCCTTGAAGATGCGCACGGCGGTGGGTTGGTCGGGCGCGTCATCCACCCGGCCCTGCACCCGCATCGTGGTGATCCAGGCTTCCAGGGTCGGCGTGAAGGCATAACCGCGCACGACCACCACGCGCCGTTTGCTGTCGGCCAGGAAGGCCGCGGGCGTGGTAAGCGTCGCTGCCAGCGCGGGACGCACGACGACGAACTGGCGCGACTCGATGTAGGGGATGAACTCGACGATGAGCTCGCGCTCGCGCGTCATCAGCGCGGACACCGTCATGTCCATGTGCCCGGTGCCGATCTGGGCCCAGATGCGCACGCGGGATTCGGTGCGGGGCAGCAGCTTGCAACCGGTGCGCCGCGCGAGTTCGTCGACGACGTCCTTGTCGATGCCGGCCCAGCGGCCCTGGGCGTCGCGGTAGTACAGCGCGCTGTACTCGTACAGGCCGACCGTGTAGGGCCCGCAGGCCCACGCGGGCGCGCCGATGCAGGCGGCCGACGCGACCAGGGCGGCGATCCAGGACCTCAAGATGCTTCTCCCGGGAGTCTGCGCTCCCCATGGCACGGGAGTCTACGTCCGCGCCTGCCGCCGGGCGCCGGCGCCCCATTCGAACCGGGGGCCCGATAATCGCGCCCATCATGCTGAAGTTCGAACTGCTCAAGACCGAGGGCCGCGCGCGTCGCGGCGTCATGACGCTCAACCACGGCGTCGTGCAGACGCCCATCTTCATGCCGGTGGGCACCTACGGCACCGTCAAGGGGGTGATGCCGCGATCGCTCGAGGAGATGGGCGCGCAGATCATCCTGGGCAACACCTTCCACCTGTGGATGCGTCCGGGCCTGGACATCATGAAGCAGTTCGGCGGCCTGCACCGCTTCGAGAGCTGGAACAAGCCGATCCTGACGGACTCGGGCGGCTTCCAGGTCTGGTCGCTGGGGGAGATGCGCAAGATCACCGAGGAGGGCGTCAAGTTCGCCTCGCCGGTCAACGGCGACAAGCTGTTCCTGACGCCCGAGATCTCGATGCAGATCCAGACGGTGCTCAACAGCGACATCGTCATGCAATTCGACGAATGCACGCCCTATGAGACCAAGGGCCAGCTGACCACCGAGAAGGAAGCGCGGCTGTCGATGGAGATGAGCCTGCGCTGGGCCAAGCGCTGCCAGGACGAGTTCGCGCGGCTCGAGAACCCGAACGCGCTGTTCGGCATCGTGCAGGGCGGCATGTTCGAGAACCTGCGCGACGTGTCGCTGGCGGGGCTCAAGGACCTGGATCTGCCGGGCTATGCGATCGGCGGTCTGTCGGTGGGCGAGCCCAAGGCGGACATGCTGCGTGTGCTCGACCACATCGCGCATCAGCTGCCGGCGGACAAGCCGCGTTACCTGATGGGTGTGGGCACGCCGGAGGACCTGGTGGAGGGCGTGCGCCAGGGCGTGGACATGTTCGACTGCGTCATGCCCACGCGCAATGCGCGCAACGGTCACATGTTCACCCGCTTCGGCGACCTGCGGCTGCGCAACGCGCGCTACAAGTCCGACGAGAAGCCGGTGGACGAGACCTGCAGCTGCTACTGCTGCCAGAACTTCAGCCGCGCATATCTGCATCACCTGGACCGTTGCGGCGAGATGCTGGGTCCGATGCTGACGAGCGTGCACAACCTGCATTACTACCTGAACCTGATGAAGGAAGTGCGCGAGTCGCTGGATGCCGGCGACTTCGAGGGCTTCCGCCAGCGCTTCCTGTCCGATCGGGCGCGAGGGGTCTGACGGGGCGCGGGGGCGGCGGCCTTCAGAGGGTTCTAAGGCGGGGCGTGCAAAGATCGCCCGATGCTGAAGCTGCTCTTCACGCCCTTGCGATGGCTGTTCCGCGTCGTCCTGGCCGTCGTCATCCTCTTCGAGGAATGGGGCTGGGAGCCGCTGCAGCGCGCGATGGCCGCGGTGGGACGTCTGCCCGTGCTGCGGCAGCTGGAGGCCGTCGTGAGACGGCTGCCGCCGTATGCGGCGCTGGTGGTGTTCTTCCTGCCGGGGCTGTTGCTGCTGCCGATCAAGCTGCTGGCGCTGTGGCTGATGGGGATCGGGCGGCCGGGGCTGGGAGTGGCGGTGATCGTGCTGGCGAAGGTGCTGGGCACGGCGGTGGTGGCGCGGATCTTCGCGTTGACGCATCCCGCGCTGATGACCCTGCCGTGGTTCGCGCGGCTGTATGCGCGCTGGACCGTGTGGAAGCAGGGCCTGCTCGCCTGGATCCGCGCGAGCGCGGCTTGGCGCACGGCGCGGGCGATCAAGCTGCGGGTGCGGAGGATGTGGAGGCGCACGCGGAGCGCGTGAGGCACGGATCAGCCAACGTGACTTTGGAGTCTGGGGCGCCGGCCCGAGTCTTCTTAGACTGCGTCCGATGAGACCCGTTCACCACGTCATGTCGGCGCATCGCATCGCCATCGCCGCGACCTTGTGCGTGGTGATGGGAGCCGCTCTGGCCGCCCCCGAGCCCTTCAGCTGCCCGGCCCAGATCCCGCTGACGGATCAATCGCTCGCCGCGATCCCGAACGGCTGGGAGGCCACCACCGCCGGATCGCAGCGCACGCAACATCAGCTGACCGGATTCGCCGTCAACGGCGGCCCGGTCGGCTCGCCCGACGGCGAGATCTACGACTCGGTCGAGGAACGCAAGGACGACCGGGGTGGCGTCACGCAGACGCTGCGATGGAACCTCAAGGGGTTCTCCGAAGGACGCTTCGCCATCTGCAGCTACTTCCGCACGCGCGTCGAGTTGGCGCGCTCTCTCGACGGCTACTCCAGCTGCGAAGTGGTCTACAAGCGTTCGAAGAACAGCGACTTCAAGCTGGCATCGGCGTCCTGCCGTTGATCACACCTTCACCGCCTCCGCCCCCATCACGCCCTCCGGGCCGAGCAATCCCGCCACGCGCTCGCGCAGCAGCTCGGGGGTCACGTCGCGAGCCGGAATCGGGGCTTCGGCCACCAGGCCCACGCGGCTGAAGAGGCCTCGGCGGAACGGGCGCACCATCGCCTGGCCCTTCTCCACGCGCGAGAAGAACGAGCCCCAAAGGTTCTGCAGCGCCATCGGCACCACCGGCATCTCCGGCCGGCCCTCCACCAGCTTCATCACGCCGCCCTTGAAGGGCTGCAGCGCGCCGTCCTTCGTCAGGCCGCCCTCCGGGAAGATGCCCACCAGCTCGCCGTCGTCCAGCACCGCCTGCGCCGCGGCGAACGCGGCCTCGTAGGTCGCGGCGTCCTCCTTCTGCGGCGCGATCGGGATCGCCTTGGCCAGCTTGAACATCCAGCCCAGCACCGGCACGCGGAAGATCCGGTGGTCCATCAGGAAACGGATCGGACGCGGGCTCGCTGCCATCAGCAGCACCGCGTCGACGAAGCTCACGTGGTTGCACACCAGCACCGCCGCGCCCTGCGATGGGATGTGCTGATCGCCGCTCACCTTGAAGCGATAGATCAGCCGCGACAGCACGAACGCGAAGAAGCGCAGCAGGTATTCCGGCACCACCAGGAAGATGTAGAACGCCACCACCGCGTTGGCGATGCCCACCACCAGGAACAGCTCCGGGATCGACAGCCCCGCCTTCAGCAACGCACCCGCCAGGATCGAGCTCGCGATCATGAACAGCGCGTTCAGGATGTTGTTGGCCGCGATGATCCGCGCCCGGTGCGACGGCTGCGCGCGCATCTGGATCAGCGCGTACATCGGCACGCTGTACAGACCGGCGAACAGCGCCAGCAGACCCAGATCGGCCAGCACTCGCCAGTGCGCGTGCTGCGCCAGGAACGCCCCCACCCCCATCGCCTCCGACGGCGGCAGACCGCGCGACGCGAAGTACAGATCGATCGCGAACACGCTCATGCCGATCGCGCCCAGCGGCACCAGGCCGATCTCGACCTGACGGCGCGACAGCACCTCGCACAGCAGCGAGCCCACGCCGATCCCCACCGAGAACACCATCAGCAGCAGCGATGCCACCTGCTCGTTGCCGTGCAGCACCTGCTTGGCGAAGGCCGGGAAGTTGGCCAGGAACACCGCGCCGAAGAACCACATCCACGAGATGCCCAGCAGCGAGCGGAACACCGCCAGCTGACCGTGCGCCAGCTGCAGGTTGCGCCAGGTCTCCGTGATCGGATTCCAGTTGATGGCCAGCTTCGGATCGGTCGACGGGCTGGCGGGAATCGCCTGCGCCGTCGCGCGTCCCAGCACCGCCACCACCAGGCAGGCGATGGCCACGTGCTGCGGTCCGACGATCGGCGTGGCCACCAGCAGGCCGCCCGCCAGGTTGCCCAGCAGGATGGACACGAAGGTGCCCATCTCGACCATGCCGTTGCCGCCGGTCAGTTCATGGTCGTTGAGGTGCTGCGGCAGGTAGGCGTATTTCACCGGCCCGAACAGCGTCGAGTGCAGCCCCATCAGGAACACGCAGGTCAGCAGCACCGGCACGTGGACCGCGTAGAAACCGTAGGCGGCCAGCGCCATGATCACGATCTCCAGCGACTTCACCAGCTGCATCAGCCGGGCCTTGTCGTACTTGTCGGCGAGCTGGCCGCTGGTGGCCGAGAACAGCACGAACGGCAGGATGAACAGCGCCCCGATCGCCAGCCCGGCCTGCTCCGGCGGCAGCCAGCTGACGTTCAGCTGGTAGGTCACCAGCACGGTGAACGCGAACTTGAACAGGTTGTCGTTGCCCGCGCCGAGGAACTGCGTCCAGAAGAAGGGCGCGAATCGGCGCTGGCTGAGCAGCGCGAACTGGCTGGTATGGGAGGAGTCGCTCATGGGAGGGGCTCGTGGTGGTGGTCGGGGAAGGCGGAGGCCAGAGAACGAGTCAGTCAGCGCCGGGTCAGGGCGTCGGCGCCTGGCTCACCGCTTGAGGCGCCTGGCCGTATCCGGTACGCGCCAGCCAACTGAAGATCGTATCGGCGGTTGTCGTCTCGATGTGTCCGGAGAAACGACGGGCGCTGGGATGGTCGTCGAACGCGACGTTGGTCATGCCGATGCGCGCGCCCAGCCGCTTGGCGGTGGACAGGCGCAGGTCCGACGGCTGATAGCCCTGGCGCTTGAGCCAGTCCTGCGCCTGCGCGCGGTTGAAGACTTCGCGCGGCGCGGCGGCCGAGGCCAGCGTCTCCAGCGCCCACTGGTTGCTCTGCTGGTACTGGACGGACCAGGGGTAGGCCACCATGTTGTAGTCCGGCGTGTGCAGCTGCGCCGCCCGGGCGTTCTCGCGCAGCACCGGCAGCAGCGCCTGCTGCAGCCCGGGCTTGAGCACCGAGAACGCCGCCTCGTAGCGGAACGGGTTGTCCATGAAGAACTCGCCCAGCCCCTGGCGGTAGAGATCCGCCTGCGCGGTGGCGCACTGGTTGAGCTTGTGCATCACGCGCCAGACCGGCTTGGCATCGGCGCCGCTGCCCGTCGTGTCGCGATAGACGAAACCGACATGCGACCAGCGCAGCCCGTACTCGGACAGGTTCTGGCCGGCGCGCGCCAGCAGCACGACGTCCGCGCCGCTGCGGTCCAGCGCCGCGGCGGTGGCCTGGGCGAGGTCCATGCCGCGGCGGATCTGCTCGACGGTGGGCTGCTTGTTCTCGCAGGGGCGGCCGGCCCAGGCTGGCCCCGCCGCGAGGAACAGGCCCGCCATACCCAGCGCCGCGGCGGCGATGGCGGCGCTCATCGCGGCTCTCATCGCGTCACGCGGTCCTTGTTGGTCACGCGTTCGTTGTGCAGCAGCGAGGCGCCGATCTCGTTGGGGATGAAGGCGATGGCCTCGCCGGCAGCCGAGAGCACGTAGCCGGTGCTGATCGCGGTGACCACGACGGCGGTGCCGACCGCGGTCGAGGCGCCGGTCACCACCTTGCCGGAGAACTCCACGCTGATGCGCACACCGTCCGAGGCGCGCTCCAGCACCCAGACGGTGCCGCGGGCGGTGGTCTCGACCGCGACGATGACGAAGCTCGCGCCGACGGCCAGCACCGCCGACGGCGCGACGACGGAGATCGCGACCGGCACGGTGGACAGCGCGATGCTCGCGTCGCTCGGGCCGCCATGGGCCGAAGCCGGGGCGGTGCCGCAGGCGAGGGCCGCGGCCAGCGCGGCGGCGATCAGCGCGGACTTCTTCGGCGAACGGGCATTCTTCGTGAAACGGGCTTGCATGACGGAACTCCTGAGGGTCAGGGAACGAGCGGTCATCGAGAAGGGACGAGGCGTCGAGCGCTTGGGGCTCAGGCCGTGGTCGACGGGAAGGACTCGCGCTGAGCGTCGCGTTGCGCCTCGCGGCGGCCCTGGAGGCGGGCGTCGGCCAGGTCGGCCTCGTGCGCATCGCGCAGCATCTTGGCCAGCGTGAACACGTTGGAGATCAGATACAGCCAGCACACCAGCAGGTAGGCCTGCCAGACGGGCTGGATCTCCATGCGGTACAGGCCCCAGCCGGTCAGGCCCATGGCCAGCGCGAAGCCGCTCCACACGACGAGGCCCCACATCGGGGTGTCGGTGCGGCCGGACTGGTTGTCGCGGATGTACTTGGACAGCGCGAAGGCGGTGGACAGGCAGAAGACGTAACCCATGACCATGAAGGCGCGGTCCAGATCGGCGCCGGGCAGCCAGGCCAGCCCGATGGCGCAAAGCGCGACGCTGACGCCAAACGAGATCCACACCTGATAGCGCCAGGCACGGGTGTCGCGCTGGATGCGGATGTGCGGGGTGGTCATGATCGGTTTCCTCCTGTGGGCCGGTCTGTGTCCGGCGGGTGGCCTGGGTGGCGATGTCGCGACTGTCGTGGCGACCGGTTCCTTTCCCCCGGCTGTTTTGCGGCGAGTATCGCCCGCTGCCTGGGGTGGTATCGATCGGTGCTACCGCTGGGGCCGTGCCGGTTCGTGCCAGCTTTGGTCCGGCGCCTTCACGCGTTCCTCACGGCGAAATGCCGGGCGGTGGCGTAGACGGCCGGGCCCAGCGAGTCGCCCTGCCAGCGGGCCAGTCGCTTGAGGGCGAGATCAAACATCAGCGGGTGGTGGTCGCGCAACGCCCCCAGAGGGGCGACATGGGCGAGGTCCAGGATGCCCGCCCGGACCAGCTGGGGCAGCCGGACGAGGGGCAGCACCCCCGGCAGCGGGTAGTCCGAGCCGTGCAGCAGGCGAGGGTGCCAGTCCTGCCGACGCAACACGGTGCGCCAGACCTCCGGCCGACGATTGAACTGGAACATCGCCGAGACATCGCCCAGCAGCAGGTCGCGCCAGGCGGGTTCGTCCATCAAGCGGGCGAAGAGCTCGAAGGCGGGGGCGGGACGCGGGCGGGGGAGGTCCAGGTCCATCGCCTGGCCCAGCGACGCGCAGTGCGCCGCGATCACCCGCACGCCGTGGCGCAAGGGCTCGCGCAGCAGCAGGGGGTTGCCGAGGTCCTGCCGCCTGGCGCCGGGCACGGCGTGTTCCTCGCCGCAATGCACGATCAGCGGCAGGCGCGCGGCGGCCAGGCGGTCGTAGAAGGGCCGCAGCCGGCGGTCGCGCAGATCGATCGCCATGCTGCTGGGCAGCCACTTGAGCGCCAGCGCGCCGCCGGCGATGGCCCGATCGAGCCGCTCGAGCGCGTCCTCGCGATGGGGATGGATGCTGGCGACCCAGCCGAAACGGTCGGGCCGCTGGGCGGCCACGGCGCGCGCGTAAGCGTCGGGGACGTGGAAGGTGGTCCAGTCCGGGCGGCCGCGGCCGGTGTCGTCCACCGCCTCGTCGAAGGCGAAGAGCAGCCAGCGCGCGCCCGTGGGGAAGGCATCGGCCAGCGCGGTGAGGCGGCGGACGTAGGCGCGGTCGATGTCGGCGGCGGCGACGGATCGTGCGTCGACGCAGGCGCCGTTGAGGATCGCGTGCTTGCGGGCCAGCTCCACCGGATGCCACCACTGCGACAGCGTCGGCGAGATCCAGCATCCGGAGCCCGAGTCGCCAGTGCCGATGAGGTGGGCGTGGACGTCCCAGAGCTGCGCGGGGTCGATGCCGTCCCAGATCCGCGCGAGCCAGTCGGGATCCACGCCGGGTATGGGCCCCTGCGGATGCGCGCAGGGATTCCTCAACGGACCGGCCTCGGACGCGAGCGCGCTGAAGAGACCGGCCGCGGCGGCGGCGCCGCAGCACAGGAGATGACGTCGTCGGAGCATGGTCGGCGCCCGGGGCAGTGGAGATGGGGCGTGATCGTCGCGAGGCGCAGCGCGCTGGAGGTGATCGGGATGTCGCGGTGCCACGGGGTGAACCCGCCTGGGCCGCGCGCCGCTACCGCTCACAATGGAGGCCCGCGTGTCCCCACGCCCCGGAGAAACGATGACGATCCTGTTTGCCGCGGCCCTCTCCGACTGCGTCGTGATGATGGCCGACGGCCGCCGCGCGATGTCCGTCGCGGTCCGCACCGATGTCGCCGAGAAGGTGCTGCCCCTGAACGATCGGCTGACGCTGGCCGTCGGCGGCGCGCAGGCCGGGACGGACTACGCCGCGGGCATCCTTCGCAACGGCGTGCCCGATTCCGCGCCGGGCATCGAACGTCACCTGACGCTCGTGACGCGCTTGGCCGTGCAGCATGTGATGAACCAGCTGAGCCCCGAGGCCATCGCCCAGACCAGCGTCGATGTCGCGCTGCTGGTCGCGGGCTTCGATGCCGGCGGGCCCTTCATCGTGGGTGGCGCGCACAGCAACCGCATGACCGCGCCGATCGTGCTCAACCGGCAGGTCAGCCTGCTGGAGGGCGAGCAGTTCGTGGTGTGGGGCGGCGAGGACAGCGGGGCGCGGGCGTACTTCCTGAAGCGCCTGCTGCTGGAGGTCCGGCGTCTGGGCGACCAGGCGGGCCAGCGGGTGCCGTTGATCGAGGCGATCCTGCTGGCCGGCAAGCAGACCATCGACCACCTGTCCAGGCGTCATGCCGGCATCGGCGGGCAGATGCAGTTCCGCGTCGTGTTCCCGGATCAGGAGCCGATCACGGGATTCCGCTGAGGTCCGCGCGAGGTGGCGCCACCGCCGACTTGCGCTAACGTCCGCCCCCATGGCGAGCACCCAGACCCTCATCGACCTCATCAAGGCCGAGCTCAAACACGCCGGCATCAGCTACGCGCAGCTGGCAACGGCGCTGGATCTGTCCGAGTCCAGCGTGAAGCGCATGTTCGCCGTCGGCGGCGAGATGCCGCTGTCGCGCATCGACGAGATCTGCCGCGTGCTCAAGACCGATTTCGCCGAGCTCTCCCAGCGCCTGGCGCAGACCCAGCCGCTGCGCCGCGAGCTCACGCTGCAGCAGGAACGCGAGGTCGTCGCCGACGAGCGCCTGCTGCTCACCGCGATCTGCTGCCTGAGCCAATGGAGCTTCGAGCAGATCGTCACCACCTACCGCATGAGCGAGGCCGACGTGACGCTGATGCTCGCGCAGCTGGACCGGCTGGGCATCATCGAACTGCGACCGCTCAACCGCTATCGGCTGCAGGTCGCCAAGACCTTCCGCTGGCGGCCGCAGGGCCCGGTGATGAGCTTCTTCCGCGAGCACGTCATGCAGGACTTCTTCGCCGGCGGCTTCGACAACGACGGCGAGCTGATGCTGCTGGTCCACGGACGGCTCAGCCCCGGCATGGCACGCGAGCTCCGCGACCGCCTGCAGCGCGTGGCCGAGGACTTCGCCCGGCAGCACCTCGTCGATCAGAAGCTGCCCGAGGACGAGAAGCGCCAGTACACGCTGGTGATGGGCATGCGCTCCTGGCTGTTCGAGCGCTTCAAGCATCTGCAGCGCCCGCCCGAGGTCATCCGGGCCATGCAGCGCTGAGCGCTCGACGCCGAGCACTCGTGCGCTCACGGCCGGCGCGTCACCAGAACTCCCACCGCCCGCTGGCGACGACCCAGATCCCCAGCACGCCGTTGGTGACCGCATGCGCGATCACGGCGCACCAGAGCTTGCCCGTGCGCATGTACAGCCACGCGTAGGCCGCGCCGGCCACGATGGCCGCGAGCCACAGGGTGTGCGCGAGCATGAAGACGAAGGTCGACAGCACCAGCGCCCGCAGGCCGGCCGCGCGGGGATCGACCGACTCGAACGTCGGATTGGCGATCCAGCGCATCAGGAAGCTGCGCCAGAAGAGTTCCTCCATCACCGGCACCAGCAGCGCCGCGCCGACCCACCGCACCGCGATCAGCGGCCAATCCAGCCCGCCGTCCGGTGTCCGCGGGACGAAGGGCGCGGCGGGATCGCCCAGCTGCATCCACGGCGCGTCCAGCGTGATCCACAGCGCGAAGACGACGAGCCCGACCCCCACGCTCAGGCCGACCTGCTGGATCGACGGACGGTTCTGCCGGCTGAACTCGCCGTACTCGCGCCAGAACCACGCGAGCGCGCCGCCGACCACCGCCAGGTTCAGTCCGTAGATCCAGCGCGGGTCCAGCCCCCACGCGTTGTCCGCCGGCACGGCGCCCCGCAGCGCCAGCAGCAGCATGAACAGGGCGAAGGGGACGATGCGGGCCCAGGCGGCTTGACTCAATGGCATCCGGCGAATGTACCGGCCGCGCGTGACGCCGCCCTGCGGGCTAAGCCTGAGGCTCGCTGCGGAAACCCGCGAATGCGTGGCGCAGCGCCTCGATGGCGTGACGCACCTTGGCCGGCTGCGCGTCGCGCTGCGGCGTCATCACGTACACCGGCAGCGCGGGCAGGGTCCAGCCCGGCAGCAGCGGCAACACCCGGCCCTGCGCCTGGGCTTCGTCCACATCCTCGGCGCTGAGCATCGCCAGCCCCATGCCCGCCTCGCAGAACTGCTGCAGGCTGAGCTGGTTGTTGCTGCTGGCGCGCGGGCTCACCCGCAGCATCTCCTCGCGGCCCTCGGGCCCGACCAGCGACAGGCTCTTCAGCGCGCCGGTCTCCGAGCGCAGAAACAGCCAGTCATGCCGCGTGAGGTCCGAGACCGAGGTCGGCACGCCGCGCCGCGCCAGGTAGGCGGGCGCCGCGTACAGCCCGACCGTCTTCTGCCCGATGCGTTGCGCCACCCAGCTGCTGTCGGGCAGCCGGCCGAATCGCACCGCCAGGTCGATGCGCTTGGCCACCAGGTCGGTGAAGCCGTCATCCACCTCCAGGTGCAGCTCCAACGCGGGATGCGCCGACAGCAGCGGCGCGAGCGCCGGCCCGATCTGCCGCGCCGACCCGACCGGCGCGCAGATCCGCAACTCCCCCTCGGGCGCATCGCGCAGGTGATGAAGTTGCGTCTGCGCCTCGCGCGCCGCGGCCAGCATCGCTTGGCAGCCCTGGACGAAGCGCTCGCCGGCGGGCGTCAGGCTGATCCGGCGCGTCGAGCGGTGCAACAGCGTCACGCCCATGTCGCGCTCCAGCGCGCGCAACTGCTGGCTCACGGCGGAAGTGGTCGTCTGCAGTTGCCGCGCCGCCGCGACCAGGCTGCCCTGTTCAACGACGGTCGCCAGCACGGCCATGCGGCGCAATTGATCCAACATCGCAGGGATTGTGAAGTTGAGCTAAAGAATGAAGGCGGATTCTGAGGACTTCTGCGGAGATTGTGAAGTTTCTACAGTCCGATCCATCGCGACATCCCGTCGCATCCCCCGAATCTCTCGGACCCCTCCCTCGAAAGGAATCCCCATGAAGGTCGCCCTGATCGGACCCACCGGCTTCGTCGGCAAGGAAGTGCTCAAGGAACTGCTGGACCGCGGTCACCAGGTCGTCGCCCTGGCCCGCGACCCCGCCAAGCTCGAGACCCGCGCCGGCCTCACCGTCATCAAGGCCGACGCCAAGCACGCCGACCAGGTCGCCGCTGCCGTCGAAGGCACCGACGCCGTCGTCAACGCCTTCAACCCCGGCTGGGGCGTCGCCGACATCCACACCGAATTCCTCGAAGGCACCCGCGCCATCTACGACGGCGTCAAGCGCGCCGGCGTGAAGCGCCTGCTCGTCGTCGGCGGCGCCGGCAGCCTGTTCGCCGCTCCAGGCGTTCAACTGGTCGATACCCCCGAGTTCCCTGAGCAATGGAAACAGGGCGCGCTCGCCGCGCGTGAAGCCCTCAATCTCATCCGGCTCGAAACCTCGCTGGACTGGACCTTCCTGTCGCCGGCCGTCCATCTGGAACCCGGTGAGCGCCGCGGCAGCTACCGCGTCAGCCTCGACACGCCCGTCATGGACGCCAACGGGCCCGCGCACGTCTCCACCGCCGACCTCGCCGTCGCCATCGTCGACGAACTCGAACGCCCTCAGCATCTGCGTCGCCGGTTCACCGTCGGCTATTGATCGCGTATCAGACCGGTACCCCCCTCCGCTCCCGAGCCTCCGCACGCTCGGCAGGTCGCTCCAGGGGGTACCGGTCTTCACCGCTCCCACCGAGCACCATGAAAAACGCGCCCCTTGGGGCGCGTTGGCGTTGGGGCGGGGCCCGTCAGGCCGACTGCTGTTCGAGCAGGTAGTTGGCCTCGTCGTACTGGCCCAGCGTGTCCACGAGCGTCGGCAAACATTCGGCCAGGCGGTCATGCAGCACGAACGGCGGGTTCACGACGAACATGCCGCTGCCCATCATCCCGAAACCCCGCTCGTCCGCCTGCGCCACCGTCAGGCGCACGTGCAGCCAACCCTTCTTGGCCACCGGCTCGGCCGCCGACTTCAGGCGCTGCACCAGCTGCGCCGACTCGACCGTCTGCAGCTGCGGATACCAGATCGCGATCGTGCCATCCGCGAAACGCTGCAAACCCTCGCGCAGCGCCGCCACGACCTTGCCGTAATCCGCCTTGATCTCGTATGGCGGATCGATCAGCACCACGCCGCGCCGCGACGGCGGCGGCAGCTCAGCCTTCAGCGACGCGAAGCCGTCCTGCTGCAGCACCTGCGTGTTGGCGCGGTCCTCGAGGTAGCTGGCCAGGATGCGGTGGTCCGTGCCGTGCAGCTCGTAGCAGCGCAGGCGGTCATCGAAACGCATCAGCATGCGTGCGATGGCCGGCGAGCCCGGGTACTGCTCCAGCTTCTTGCCAGGATTGAAGTCATGCACCAGCTGCACGTACTGCTGCAGCGGCTCGGGCAGATCCTTGCGGGCGTACAGGGCGGCGATGCCGCCGGCGTGTTCGGCGTTCTTCTGGGCGTAGCGGCCGTCCAGCGCGTAGCCGCCGGCCCCCGCATGGGTGTCCACCACGGTGTACGGCTTGTCCTTCTCCCCCATGTAGCGGAGCACTTCGGCCAGCACCAGGTGTTTGAGCACGTCGGCGTGGTTGCCGGCGTGGAATGCGTGTCGGTAAGCGAGCATGGGCGGGACTTTACCCGTTGCCGGTCGGCAGGCCGCTGTCCATGGGCCTCAGCCCGCGGTCCTCACAGCTGCAATGCCCCCGGCGAATACGCCGTCCCGGCCGGCACTTCCTTCAGCGCGCACGGGTGCTGGTACTGCATCGCCGGTCGCATCGACTGCCCATCCACCATGCCGGGATCCACGGCGCGGCCGATCAGCGGCGAGCCCGCCCTCAGGCGGAAGTCGTAGCGGTCCGGGTCGACGAAGCTGTCCAGCTCGACGAAATAGTTGTGATGCTGCTCGCGGTCGGGACCGCCCGGCAGCTCGTGCTTGCCGCACAGCAGGTTGTTGATGAGCCGCAGCTTCTGCGCCTGCTGCGACATGCGCAGGTAGACGCCGCCCGCCGGTCGCCGGTCCACCAGCGTGTTGTTGATCAGGTGCAGCTCGTTGCGGCGATTCGTCAGACCCTCGCTGCCGTAGGCGACCAGGTGGAAGTTCTCCGTGGTCGCGCTCTGCTGGATCACGTTGCCCATCACCAGCGCGACGCCGCCGTTGGGGAACTCCAGCTCGAAGCTCGCGCGGCCGGTCTCATCGGTCAGCCGGTTGTAGAAGATGTGGTTCACCGCCGCGCGCGTCTTGAGCAGATGGCCCGAAGCGCCGTGATGGAAGTAGCTGCCGATCACCGT
Source organism: Roseateles sp. (assembly GCA_039594005.1). Taxonomy (GTDB): domain Bacteria; phylum Pseudomonadota; class Gammaproteobacteria; order Burkholderiales; family Burkholderiaceae_C; genus Roseateles. The sequence continues at coordinate 4,914 of JBCNOF010000014.1, read as the reverse complement.
CAGCCGGCCGATGCCGCCGACATAGCAGTTGTGCGTGCGGCCCTCGCCGGGCGCGATGGCGCCGAAGTCGCAGGCATCGATGCGCAGCTCGATCGAGCCGTCGTTGGCGGCCAGCAGGCCGTTCTCGTTGTCCTGGAAACGGCAGTCGCGCAGCGTCAGCGAGCCGCGCTCCAGCCGGATGCCCGCGCCGTTGCGATCGGGCACGCGCGCGCCGACGAAGTCGAAACCCTCGATCGTCATGCGCTTGCCCGTGGTGACGAAGATGCCCTTGCCTTGCGCGTGGGCGCCCTTGGCCAGCATCCGCACCCGGCCGCCGACCGCGCGCAGCGTCAGGTCGTCGGCGTTCCAGAGGGCGACGTCGGCGGCGTACTCGCCGGCCTGGACCTCGATCGTCTGACCCGCCTTGGCCTGCGCGGCCGCGGCGGCCAACGTCTTCAGCGGGTGGTCGGGGCCCACGCGCACGACCGCTCCCGAGGCGCCCGAGGCGCCGCCCTGCGCTCGTGCGCTCAGCAGTCCGGACGGGAGCAGCAGCGCGGCGCCGGACTGGAGCAGCCAACGGCGAGGGATCGCGGAACCGGTGGTCATCGAGGAACTCCCGAGCTGGGGCCGGGCGAGTGTAGCCAAGCGGGCCCGGGCCGGACCGGCCGCGCGGCAAGTCCCCAGCGGGCGTCCGGGCTGTCGCCAAGGCGCTGCGGCGCGGGGCGAGGCTCGCTAAGCTGCGCTCCATTCCTGACGCGGCTTCGTGCCGCGTCGTTGTTCACGTTCACGTTTCCTGGATCCTCATGCCCAGTCTCTTCGACCCCTTGCAAGTCGGCGCCGTCTCGCTGGCCAACCGCATCGTCATGGCGCCGCTGACGCGCAACCGTTCCGTGGGCCTGGTGCCCGGTCCGCTGGCGATCGAGTACTACCGCCAGCGCGCCAGCGCCGGCCTGATCATCAGCGAGGGTGCGCAGATCACCCAGCAGGGCCAGGGCTACCTGGACACGCCGGGGATCCACTCGCCCGAGCAGATCGCCGCGTGGAAGCAGGTGACGGACGCCGTCCATGAGGCCGGCGGCAAGATCGCCGTGCAGCTGTGGCACGTGGGCCGCATCTCCCACACCGACTTCCAGCCCGAGGGCGGCAAGCCGCTGTCGGCGACGGATCGCCCGGCCAACAGCAAGACCTTCACGAAGGACGGATTCGTCGACGTCGCCGCGCCGCGCGCGCTAACGATCGAGGAACTGCCCGGCGTGGTGCAGTCCTACGTCCACGCGGCCAAGGCCGCGATGGCCGCGGGCTTCGATGCCGTCGAGGTGCATGGCGCCAACGGCTACCTGCTGGACCAGTTCCTGCGCGACAGCATCAATGACCGCAAGGACGCGTATGGCGGCTCGATCGAGAACCGCGCCCGCCTGCTGCTCGAGGTCATGCGGGCGATCGCCGACGCGATCGGCGCGGATCGCACGGGGCTGCGCCTGTCGCCGGTGACGCCGGTGAACGACGCGGGTCAGGACAGCGACGCGCAGGCGCTCTTCAACTACGTGGTGGAGCAGCTCGCGCCGATGCAGCTGGCGTTCCTGCATGTGATCGAGGGCCACACCGGCGGGCCGCGCGATGTGGCGCCGTTCGACTACGACGCGCTGCGCGAGCGCTTCAAGGGCGTGTACATCGCCAACAACGGCTACACGCGCGAGATGGCGATCGACGCGGTCGCCAGGGGCCATGCGGACGCGGTGGCCTTCGGCCGCAGCTTCATCTCGAATCCGGACCTGGTGCGTCGTTTGAAGCTCAACGCCCCGCTGCAGAAGGCGAATTCGGCCACGATGTACGGCGGCGGCGCCGAGGGCTACACCGACTACCCCGCGCTCGCGGATTGAGAACCCCCTCACCCGTTCGCGGGAGGGCATCCGCGTCTATCGATCCGCCTAAGGCTCCCTCGCCCGCGCAGCGGGAGAGGGCGGGGGGTGAGGGCTCTTCGAAGGGCACACTGCCCTCACGCGAGCCCTCACCCCAACCCCTCTCCCGCTTCGCGGGCGAGGGGCTCATCTTTGTCCCTTGCTCCGGAAGATCTCGGCGACGCTGACCTCGCGCGGCCCAGGCCGGACGGTGAAGGATTGGCCCGCCGAGATCGTGCCGGGCTGCCTCACCGCGAGGTAGAACCCGCACCAGCCGCTCTGCGTCATCATCTTCGCGGCCTTGTTGAACCCCATCACCGCATTGAACTTGAAGCACGGATAACGCGGCTCGCTCACGGCGAGCTCGCAGTCGGGGAAGACCAGCACGTCACCGATCCAGGCGTCGTTCTCGACCAGCCCGGAGATCGTCAGGTTCTCGCCCATCGCGCCCCAGGGCAGCGGGTCGTCCCAGCCGGCGGCCTGCGCCTGCGCGCGCACGGTGCGCCAGAACGCGTAATGCTCGGACGGGTAGGCGTAGACGGCCTTGGACAGGCCGCCATGAACGCTGGGATCGGCTTGCTCGTCGCCGTCCAGACCCAGCGGTCGCACGTCGAGCGCGCCGCTCACCGGCCGCTTGCGGATGCCCGACATCACCGGGCGCCCATCGATGAGCATCGCCTCAGCGCGGGCCGTGTTCAGACTGATCAGTTGCATCGGGCGATTCTGCCGCAGGCCGGGCTGGACCCGTAGGCCGGAAGGCCGCGGGCGAGGTCTCCACCAACCCCGACTCGCACCGCCGCAGCGCGTCACGCAGGTTCTCGAGTTCACGGGCCTGATGGCGCTCGCGCAGCAGGTGATCCAGCGCGAAGGACAGGTCGCCCGCCATCTCGTCGAGCAGGCCGATCACCTGCGGATCGAAGAAGCCGGGTTCACCGGCCAGCAGGCTGAGCGCGCCGACCACCTCGCCGCCACGGCGCAGCGGGAACGCGGCCATCGCCTCCACGCCCGGCGGGATCATCGGCGCGCCGGGCACGGCCAGCCTCTCGTCCTGCAGCGCGTGGTTGCTGACCTGGTGCGTGCCCTGCGCGATCGCGCGCGAGGCCATCGAGCTGCGCGCGAAGGGCGCATCGCGCCGCCAGACCTTGGGCGCGCCGGGCATCAGACGATCGCCGGGGCCGGACTCGGCCACCCGCTCGAACTCGTCCCCCTCCGCCATCACCACCGCCGCGAAACGGGCATGGCCGGTGTCGACGCAGATGCGGCACAGCTCCTGGAAGAGCTTGAGTTCCGCGTCGGCGTCGTCGAAGGCGCCGGCCTCGCGGCGCACGATGAGCTGGTTGGTCTGCGACAGCGCGACGTACAGCCGCTGCAGGCGCTGGTGCGAGTCCAGCCCCTCGCGGCGCTCGTCGTCGTAGCGCGTCCACACGGTGCAGACGACGACGCTGCATAGCCCGGCGGTCAGCAGCACCAGCAGCAGGCCGAGGTGGGCGGCATTGGTGGCGGTCTGCTGCGCGCTTTCGGCGTCGACGCGGGCCTGGCTCAGCTGGAAGGCGATCAGCTCGTCGAGCAGCCGCATCGTTGCGAGCCGGCGCTGATTGAGCTCGCGCAGCGTGTCGGGGGAGGGCGGCGCCCTGGCGGTGAGCGCGGCCCAGAGCTGGTCCAGCAGCGGCTGGGTGCGGGCGATCAGGGCGGTCTCGGCCGGCACCATGCGCGTGGCCAGGTACCGGGACCAGAGCTGACGGGTCTGGTCGGTCAGGCGCTGGCCGGCGGTGTCGAGCTTCTCGGCGTCGGGTTGCTGGGCCTGGGAGATGAGCAGCGCGCCGAGCTGCTGCGCGCCGAGCGTGTGCTCGAGCTCACGCAGCAGGTCCACGGGGACGAGGCGGTCGTCGTAGAGGGACTGCGCGATGGCCGCCAGGCGCTTGGACTGCCACCAGCCCAGCAGCGCCGAGGACGCCACCAGCGCGAGCGCCAATACCAGCACCAGGTAGAGGCGCGCGCGGAGGCTCAGACCGGAGGGGGCGGACATGGGGCGATGGGGACCTCGCGGGGAGGCCCCCAGCATAGGGGCATTCCTACGGGGGGCCGATCCCCGAGGCGCTGGGGGTTGCCCGACCCAGAAGCAAGAAGCCCGGCAGGGCCGGGCTTCTCATCCAGGTCGCGGAGGCGATCAGGCTTGCTTGCGGCGACGCAGCACCATGCCCATGCCGCCCAGCGCGGCCAGCGCCAGCGCCAGGCCGGTCGGCTCGGGCACCGAGCTCGCGTTCGCGGTGAAGCGCGTCACGTCGGCGAAGCCGTTGTTGGAGGTCAGCAGGAAGGTCAGCGAATGGATGTTGGTCAGGCTCAGGGCGTTCGAGCCCGTGCCGACCGTGCCCACCACGCCCGTGTCCGTCAGCCAGTTCAGCGCGCCTTGCGTCAGCGTGAAGTTGCTGACGTCGAACGCGCCGCCGCCGGTCATCGACAGCACCCAGCGGTTGGTCGTGACGTTGCCGTAGTTCGAGTGCAGGAACACCGAGCTGCTGTCGCCCACGTTCTCATGGAAGTGACCGTCCGGACCGACCGCGAGGAATTCGAAACCTTGCGCCACATACAGCGACGGGCCGTTGTACGAGCCGGTCGGGTTCGTGTACACGCCGCCTTCAGCGGCCTGGGTGAAATCGACGACCGCGGCTTGGGCGGACGACAGGGCGGCGACCAGCGCAATGGCGCCGCAGGCGTGGACGGCCTTGGAAATGAAGCTCATGGATTCCCTCGGGATGAATGGATCTAGTTGTTCTCCGCGCCGACCGGGTGACCCCTGGGTCGGGCGGGACGCGCTGTTCGAGGCCGACGTCGTCGCCGGCGGATTCGAGCGCGGGCGATCTGCAAGCAGAATCCAGGCCAGCTCGTGTCACATCAATAAGCCATTGATTTGACTGGCATTTTCATGCGGACCCATTTTCATGGGACAGCCGATGTAAGGAAATCCGACAGTCGACGCTCGGTTAGGCATGTGAATTGCCTGACGCCGCGCCCGCTTGCATGCCGGACCCGGCATCGA
>JBCNOF010000013.1:0-325028 GCA_039594005.1 Roseateles sp. | reverse complement strand
AATATCCCGCAAACCCCTCGCTCAGCAATGAGCGAGGGGTTTTTGCTTTATGGCTACGCAACATCGCCCCCTGTATCCCGTGTCCCCCTATTGGGCGCCCCCTTTGTGGGACTGTCATTTCAGAGCGATCCGCATAGACTGGCTGCTCGAGTTGGACCAGCAGGGAGTGCTATGCGGCGAGATGGGTCGGGGAAATCGAACTGGGCACGCCCAGCGTTGTTGTTGGTTAGCCTGTTTGGCCTGGCGTTTCCCGCAAGGGCTTTGGAACTCGAAACTGTCGCTCCTCAAGGGGAAGTTGCCGAGGTCCAGAATGTCGTCGTTCGATTGAAGTCTGCGGCGATCGCGCTAGGCGATCCACGGCAAAGCGATCCGGTCACGTTGACTTGCGGCTCGCAGACGATCGAGGGCAAAGGTCGATGGACCAACGAACGGGAATGGGTATTCGGTTTCGCGCGCCCCCTGCCACCCGGGTCCAAATGTGTCGTGACCGTCAGGGACGATTTCCGATCGTTGCTGCCAAGTGCAGTTCCAGGTTGGTCCGGAATCCGGTCCTCTGGTTTTCAGTTGAGCGCGCCCAAGGTGCTGGAGACCCGTCCATGGGCCGGCGGGCGTATTGAAGAGTACCAGCGCTTCCTGCTTCGACTGTCGGGAGCAGTGAAGACGAGTTCGGTCGCTGGCGGGATGTGGTGCGAATCGAAGGCTGTTGGCGAAAAGATTCCCGTCGACTTGCGCCCGGCGTCAGAGCGCGACGCGCTGCTTCGTTCTCTGAAGGTGAATGTCGGCCAAGGGCACGAGTGGCTTCTGGTCGCATGCCAGCGGCCCCTGCCTGCAGGGGCCGACGCCGCGGTCGTGTGGGGTCCTGGTATCGCTGCTGCAAGCAACGAATCCGTCAAGACGCGCGGGGAAAAGCGCTTTGGCTTCACCGTGCGGAGTCCGTTGACGGCGGAGTTCTCCTGCGAGCGCGAACGGGCGAACGCTCCTTGTCTACCGATCCGTCCCCTTTCGGTGAGCTTTTCTGAGCGAATCTCTCGCGATCTCGCAGCAAAGATCAAGCTCCGGGGACCGGGCGGCGCGGTCATTTCTCCGAACGTCTCGACGGAGGACGATGCTGGCGCGGCTTGGGTGACTCGGGTGAGCTTCCCGGTGCCTCTGGCGGAGCAGCAGGAATACCAACTGGAGATGCCCAGCGGTATCCAGGACGAAAGCGGGCGTGCGCTGGCGAATGCATCGAGCTTCCCATTGAAGGTCCGGACCTCCGCAGCGCCGCCTCTCGCGAAGTTTGCGGCGGCCCCGTTCGGCATCGTCGAGTGGGAGCGCAACGGCGCCAGCCTGGTGCCTCTGAGCTTGCGGCATGTGCAGGCCGACCTCCAGCCGAAGTCGAGTGGCCACCTGCGGATCAAGCGCGTCAGCGACGACATCGACATTCTCAAATGGTACGGGCGGTTGTATCGCCAGAACGAATGGGAGGATCGGAAGGTCGAGTGGCTCAAGGGCCAGGCAGACCTGCAAACGATGAACGTGCCCGCTGGAAACGCGGACAAGTCCATCGAGGTGGTCGGGGTGCCCTTGGCGCAACCGGGCTACCACGTCATGGAGTTGAAGTCTCCTCGATTGGGGCAGTCGTTGCTGGAGCCGGTTCAGCCGATGTATGTGAAGACCGGGATGTTGGTGACCAATCTCGGCCTGCACTTCAAGCTCGGGAAGGACGACAGCCTGGTTTGGGTGACGTCCCTGGACCAAGGTCGCCCGGTGGAGGGCGCACAGGTCGCGGTATACGACTGCCGCGGCAAGGCGCTGTGGCAGGGGCGCACCGATGCCAACGGGCTCGCGCGCATCGACCGGCCGAATCTGGATCGCAGCGGTGAACGGGGTGAATGTCTCGGCGAGTCCGGGCTGTTCATCACGGCGCGTCACCAGGAGTCCGGCAAGCCGCTGGACATGAGCTTCATGTTCAGCGGGTGGAGCCGAGGCATTGAGCCTTGGCGCTTCAATGTGCCGGTGGCTTGGGGAAGCGAACGCAGCGTCCGCGCCCATACGGTGACCGATCGCCCGCTGCTGCGCGCCGGTGAGACGGTATCGATGAAGCACTTCTTCCGATTGGAGACGGTGCAGGGGTTGACCGATGCGTCCCCGGATCAATTGCCGACCAAGCTTCGCGTGGTGTTCGAGGGCACCGGTGAGGACGTGGCGACCTTCGACCTCCAATGGCAAGGTACACGCTATGCATTGACCACCTGGAAAGTGCCGCCAGCGGCGAAACTGGGGCGGTATCGGTTCGTGCTCGAGCGAGGCGGAACCTCGCGTGGACAGCGTACCTGGGACAGCGGCAGCGTCCGCGTCGAGGAGTTCCGCGTGCCGCTGGTCGACGCGCGATTGCTGCCGCCGAAGACCTCGGTCCCTGGAGCCCAGGAGCAGGGTTGGTCGGCGCAGCTCAACTACATGGCCGGCGGCCCGATGGCGAAGACGCCGGTGCAGATCAGTGCGGTACTTCAGCCGCGATGGGCGCAGTTCCCGGGCTACGAGGACTTCGCGTTCGAACCACCGACGACGCCGGGGCAGGGTGATGCTGTCTCGGCGCCCAGTGACGATGGGGAATCAGAGGGCGAGGGCCCTGGCGCCAACGATCCCGCTGGCGGGAATCGCCTGCTGTTGGACAAGTTGGCGCTTCAGACGGACGCGAAGGGCGCCGTGCAGTTCAAGGTGCCGCTGAAGGCCGCCGTGCAGCGCCCTGGAGAGCTGAGGGTCGAGCTGAGCTACCGGGATCCGGATGGACAGACCCACACGCGGTCAGCGTCCCAGTCGCTCTGGCCCGCGGGCGTCGTGGTCGGATTGCGGTCTGCCAGTTGGGTCGCCAATGGGCAGACGCTCCGGCTGCAGGCGGTGGCCCTGGATACCGGCGGCAAGCCGCTGGCCAACCAGAAGATCTCTGTCGCCGCGCGACAGATTCAGACCTTGAGCACCCGCAAGCGACTCGTCGGCGGCTTCTACGCGTACGAGCATCAGCGCAATGTGAAAGACCTCGGCGAGCTGTGCAGTGGCAAGACCGACGAACGCGGGCTATTGCAGTGCGAGGTCAAGCTGGCGCAGAGTGGGCAGGTCGAGCTGATCGGGACAGTCGCCGATGACGGTGGCCGGCGAGCCCAGGCGGCACGCTCGCTCTGGGTGACTCGCGCTGGTGAACTCTGGTTTGCTCAAGACAACGACGACCGCATCGATGTGATCGCGGAGCGTCGCCGCTACGAGCCTGGCGAAACCGCGCGCTTCCAGGTCCGCATGCCTTATCGGGAGGCCACCGCCCTGGTGACCGTGGAGCGTGAGGGCGTGCTTCATAGCGAGGTGCGTCGCTTGTCGGGCCGGGATCCTTGGGTCGAATTGAAGATCGACCGCGACTGGACGCCCAACGCGTATGTCAGCGTGATGGTCCTGCGCGGCCGATTGCGCGATGTGCCGTGGTATTCGTTCTTCTCGTGGGGATGGCGTGAACCCATCAATTGGTGGCGGGAGTGGCGAGCCTCCGGCGACTACCAACCACCGACTGCAATGGTTGACCTGTCGAAGCCGTCCTTCAAGCTGGGCATGGCGGCCATCGAGATCGGCCAGGCCAAGCACCGACTGCAGGTCGAGGTCGTGCCGCAGCAGGCGCAATACGGCGTGCGTCAAAGCGCCCAGGTCAAGCTGCGGGTGACGCAGGACGGCAAGCCGGTTCCTGACGCTCAGATCGCGTTCGCGGCTGTCGACGAAGGACTGCTGGCGCTGGCGCCGAATCCCAGTTGGAAATTGCTCGACGGCATGATCCAGACTCGCGCGTGGGGCGTGACCACGGCGACCGCCCACAGCGAGATCGTTGGTCGGCGCCATTACGGCCGCAAGGCGGTCGCAGCGGGCGGGGGCGGTGGCTTCGCCACGCGCGAGCTGTTCGACACGCTGCTCACTTGGCAGCCTGCCGTGACGGTGGACGCGAAAGGCGAGGCGCTCGTGCAGGTGCCGCTCAACGATTCGCTGACGCGATTCCGGCTCGTGGCTGTGGCCGACGCCCCGGGACAACGCTTCGGCACGGGGGAGGGCAGCATCAACGTCAGCCAGGACCTCCAGCTGCTGTCCGGCCTGCCGCCGCTGGTCCGCGAGGGCGACCGCGTCCAGGCGATGCTCACGCTGCGCAACGCCACGTCGAGGACGATGGACCTGCGCGTGGCGTTGAACGGCAAGGCCACGTTCGAGACGGGCGAGCAGCCGGTCCCAACCGAGGCGCGCACCGTCAAACTGGCAGCCGGACAGGCGCAGGAGTTGACCTGGGACGTCGTCGTCCCGGAAGGCGCGCAGCGCATCGTGTGGGAGGCGCAGGCGCAGGAGCAGGGCGGTGCGGGCGCGAAGGATGCGATGCGGACCACGCAGGCCGTGCAGGCCGCCGTGCCGACCCGCGTGCTGCAAGCCAGCCTGCGACAAATCGAGGGACCGCTGAGCCTGCCCGTGGCCGCGCCGACGGACGCGCTGCCGACGCAGGGCGTCAAGCGCGGCGGTGTGTTCATCGGCCTGCAGCCCAAGCTGTCCAGCGGCTTGCCGGGCATCCGGCGCTACTTCGAGCAGTACCCGTACAGCTGCCTTGAGCAGCAGAGTTCCAAGTACATCGCGCTGCACGACACGGCCGCCTGGGACGGCCTGATGGGGCAATTGGCCACCTATCAGGACAGCGACGGGCTGTTCGCGTACTTCCCCCTCTCGCGCTACATCACGCAGGGTGACGATGTGCTCACCGCGCATCTGCTGTCCGCCGCGCACGAGGCTGGAAGAACGCTGCCGGCGCCGCAATTGAACAAGGCGCTGGAGGGCCTGGCGGGCTTCGTCGAAGGTCGCATCGCGCGCAAGCATTGGTCGCCGCGCCCGGACGACGAGCCGCGTCGCATCGCGGCGCTGGCCGCGCTCGCGCGGTACGGGAAGGCCACGCCGCGGCAGCTGGGCACGGTCGATGGCCGCAACCTCACGATCTGGCCGACCGTCGCCATCCTGGACTGGCTGGTGCTGCACCAGCGCATGACCGATGCGCCGGAGCGCTCGGCGCAGATCGCGGCGGCGCAGAACCAGCTGCGCGCGCGGCTGAGCTATGCGGGCACGACGCTGCGCTTCGTCAACGAGGAGTCTGAAGGCTGGTGGTGGCTGATGGGCAGCGGCGATGCGACGGCCGCGCGGACCGTTCTCGCGCTGGTCGACGATCCGGCCTGGAAGGAGGACCTGCCACGGCTGGTCGTCGGCGCGCTGGGACGCCAGACCCGCGGCGCGTGGGAGTCGACGACCTCCAATCTCTGGGGCGTGCTGGCCCTGGAGAAATTCTCCGCGCGCTTCGAATCGCAGCCGGTCAAGGGCCGGACCGAGGCCAAACTCGGTGGTGAATCGGCAGCGCTGGACTGGTCGGCCAAGGCGGGAGGCGGCGAACTGCGGCTCGCGTGGCCGGCGAGCGGCAGCGGCAGCCTGAGCCTCGCGCAGGTCGGGGACGGCAAGCCCTGGGCGACGGTGCAGGCGGTGTCCGCGGTGCCGCTCAAGGCGCCGTTGAACGCGGGCTACTCGCTCAAGCGCACGATCACCGCGGTGTCGCAGAAGGCCGCGCCTCGCTGGTCGCGCGGCGATGTCATGCGGGTCCGCGTGGAGGTTGACGCGGCTGCGGACATGACCTGGGTCGTGCTCAGCGATCCGTTGCCGACCGGCGCCGCCATCGTCGAAGGCACGATCGACGCGCAGGGCGAGCGCGCCGAAGGCGAGGCGTGGCCGGATTTCATCGAACGCAGCTTCACCGCGTGGCGCGCCTATTTCAGCTATCTGCCGCGCGGCAAGCATGTGCTCGAGTACACGGTCCGCCTCAACAACGCCGGGCGCTTCCAGATGCCCACGACCCGCGCGGAGGCGATGTACGCGCCCGATCGTTTCGGCGAGCTGCCCAACGCCGTGCTGGAGGTCCAGCCGTGAGCCTTTCGGGCGGCCCCGCGCGGCGGCACGCCGGCCGATGGGCGCGGTCCTGCGCCGTCGTGGCGCTGCTGATCGCCGGCACTGGCGTGGGCACCGCAGCCAGGGCGCAAGACTTGCCGACCTACGCCCAGACGCGTTCCGCGCACCCGGTGTCTGATCTCCAGTTGCTGGACCGGCGGGGCGAACCGTTGCAGACCCTGCGCGTGGACGCGACACGACGCGTCTTGGCCTGGGTGACGCTGGATCAGATGTCGCCGTCGCTGTTGCGGGCCATGTTGCTCTCCGAGGACCAGCGCTTCTACGCGCACAGCGGCGTGGACTGGTCCGCCGTCGCGGCCAGCGCTTGGGCGAACCTTTGGAACACGCGCACGCGGGGGGGCCTCCACCGTGACGATGCAGCTCGCGGGACTGCTCGACGAGGACCTCGCCCGCCGGGGCGGGCGCAGCCTGCGTCAGAAGCTGGGGCAGGTCTGGGTCGCGAGCCGGCTGGAGCAGCGCTGGACCAAGGCGCAGATCCTGGAGGCCTATCTGAATCGCGTGCCCTTGCGCGGGGAACTGGTCGGCGTGCCGGCGGCGGCCCAGGCGCTCTTCGGCAAGCGTCCTTCGGGACTGGATGCTCGCGAGGCGGCCTTGCTCGCGGCGATGCTTCGCGGGCCCAATGTCGCGCCAGAGGCTCTCGCGAGCCGCGCATGCGGCGTGTTGCGCGCGATGGGGCAGGCCTGCGACGGCCTGGTGGATGAAATCGCGGCGGTGTTGCGGCGCAAGCCCCTCCCGCTGGCCGACTCGCCGCAATGGGCGCCGCACTTCGCGCGCCTCGCGCTGCGAGAGGGCGGGGGCCCGACGCGACGCAGCACGCTGGACGCTGTCTGGCAACGCACGGCGGTGTTGTCGCTGAGACGCCATCTGGCCGAGTTGGCCGATCGGCAGGTCGAGGATGGCGCTGTCGTCGCGCTCGACAACGACACCGGCGAGGTCCGCGTGTGGGTGGGGTCCAGCGGCAGCCAACTGTCGGAGTCCGCGCAGGTCGATCACGTGTTGGCACGGCGTCAGCCCGGCTCGACGCTCAAGCCCTTCCTGTACGAGCTGGCCCTGGAGCGCCGCCTGATCACCGCGGCCAGCCTGCTGGACGATTCGCCGGCCCAGGTCGCGACCTCGGCCGGCCTGTACCTGCCGCAGAACTACGACAAGCAGTACCGGGGCTGGATCAGCGCGCGTGCGTCGCTGGGCAACAGTTTGAACATCCCCGCGGTGCGCCTGTCCTTGATGCTGACGCCGGAAGCGGTCTTTGACCGGCTCAACGCGCTGGGCCTGGCGCTGCCTGAGACCGGCGGCTTCTATGGGCCGTCGCTGGCCTTGGGGAGCGCTGACGTGACCTTGCTCGGCCTGACCAACGCGTACCGCGCGTTGGCCAACGGCGGGCGTTATGGCGAGGTCCGCTTGCCGACCGAGAAGGCGGATCGTGTCGGGCGCCCGCGGCAGGTGGCCGATCCGCGCGCGACTTTCATCGTCGGCGACATGCTGGCCGACAACAACGCGCGCGCGCTGACCTTCGGACTGTCCAGTGCGCTGGCCTTGCCGTTCCCGGCGTCGGTGAAGACCGGCACCAGCAAGGACATGCGAGACAACTGGTGCATCGGCTGGACGCAGCGATTCACGGTCGGGGTCTGGGTCGGCAATTCCAGCGGCGAGGCGATGCAGCAGGTCTCTGGCGTCAGCGGCGCCGCGCCGGTGTGGCGAGAGGTGATGCTGGCGCTCCACGCGGGAAAGCTGCCTCGGCCCGCCGAGGCCCCCGCAGGCGTTCTCCAGCAGGCCGTGCGTTTCGACGGCGGCCAGGAGCCGCCACGGCCCGAGTGGTTCGTCGCGGGCACCGAGCAGGCGGTGATCCGGATCGCCGAGCCATCCGTGGCCCTGAGCAATCCCACGGACGGCGCGATCTATGCGCTCGACCCGGACATCCCGCCGACGGCGCAGCGGCTGCGCTTCTCCCACGCGGGCCGGCTGCCTCGAGGCGCCACGGCCAGTTGGCGGCTGGATGGCCGCGTGATCGGCAAGGGCGCGACGCTGGATTGGCTGCCGATGCCCGGGCGGCACGAGCTGGCGCTCCTCGACGGACGCGGCCAGGTGCTGCAGCAGGTGCGGTTCGAGGTCAGGGGCGCCGGCTTGCGTGCGGGGCCCCATCCCGCCAATCCGCAAGTCAAGCGCACCAAGGCGCAGTTCGTCGCTGAGCCCTGGCGATCGGCGGGCTGACTTTCGATACTCCTTCCATCGCTAAGATGCAGATTCGAGCGGGGAGACCATGCAAAGCCGTCAACGACAAGCGCTGAATGCCCACCGGCCCACCTTCCAGGTGCTGGCCGCTGCCTTGCTGGGCGTCGCGCTGCTGGCCCCGGCCGCGCCGGCGCAGGCCAGCGAGGTCGTCAAGCTGGCTCGCCTGCTGATCACCGGCAAGCGTCAGGCGGCTCGGCCGCCCGCACCACAACCCGCGGCGCCGGAGCGCGCCACCGACTCGTCCAGCCAGCCGCAAAGTCGCGCCGCCGATGGCGAACTGCATGCGCAGGCTCCCCGTCGCACCGCCGAAGGCGCGATGGTCACGATGGACTGAGCCGCGCAGTCGCGCACCAACCTGTCGCACCCGCCTAGTGGGCGTCCCCAACTCGCGGCATGGCCGCACCACTTCAGCGCTTGTCGCCGGATGACCGTGCGATCCCTGAAGTTAACGTCGGAAACCGTGCGTTTCTCCCCCTGACAACGTCATCATCGCGCGCCACACTGCCGCGCTTCGCCTCACGAGGGCGTGATCGTTGGGAGGAATCAGATGACGCAGGGATCCAACAAGGTCTATCGAAAAGGCCTGCCCTTCAGCGCCGAGGTGGCGCCCTTGCTGGCGGCGATGCCGCTGCTGGAGGAGTACCGGGAGCCGTTGCTGCGGCTCCAGGGCGCGTGGGACAGCCTGGCGCTGCTGGGCCAGATGAGCGGTGCGGCGACCGACATGGCCGACACCCGCACCGCTTTCGAGGCCCTGACCGCGCGGCTGCTCGACAGCCTGGCCCGGCGCCAGTTGCGCCACGCGGTCCAGCATCTGCAAGGCCGATCCCAGGTCGCCATCGACATCCTGGTTCGCAATCTGTTCGAACGCACCGCGGACGTCGGCTTCCTGGCCAGTGACGCGCCCTTGCGGGCGCTGCTCCAGGCGGATGCCGCAGGCGCGGTCGAGGATGGAGAGGTCCAGGCACTGCGGCGACGCTTCGCGGCTTACGTCGCCAAGTATTCGGTCTACGACCAGGTCGTCCTGCTCGCCGCCGACGGCCGTCGCCTGGCGGCACTGGACGAGGCGTCTTGCGCGTCGATCGTCGATGACGCCCGTTTGCGCGAGGCCCTCGAGCCCGGTCGCGCCTTCGTCGAGGTGCACGGCCCGACCGCGCTGCTCGGTGGCCGCGCCGGCCTGATCTATGCGGCGGCGGTGACCTGCGCGGACGGCTCGGACGCGCGCGGCCTGCTGTGCCTGTCGTTCAAGCTCGAGGATGAAATGTCGGGCCTGTTCCGCGCGCTGTGCGCGGGCGTGTCGCGCTCGGTGCTGGTGCTCAAGGACGCGAGCGGCAAGGTCCTGTTGACCTCGGACCCCTGGCAGATCCCGCTGGGCGCGCCGCTGCCGCCTGCCGGCGCGGCGCAAGGCTGGCGGCTCGATTTCGCCGGGCGCGACTACCTCGCCTGCGAGAGCTCGGCCAGCGGCTACGAGGGCTATGTCGGCCCGGGTTGGCAGGCGCAGATGCTGCAACCGCTGCAACACGCGTTCGCGGAATCCCCGCCGGAGCGCCAGGAGGCGCGCGCGCGAGACCTGGACACCCGCGAGCTCTTCGATGAGGAACTGCGCAGCATCCCGGTGGAAGCACGCCGGATCCAGCGTGAGCTGTCGCGTTCCTTGTGGAACGGCAAGCTCAAGAGCCGCGCCCACGCGCAGCCGACGGCCGGGCAGGCGAGCGCTGGCGGCAATGCCTTCGCGGTGACGCTGCTCAACGAGGTCGAGCGCACGGGTGAACAACTGCGCCAGGTGTTCGAGCGCGCGATCGCCCAGCTCGAGGAGGGCGCGCTCGACGCGGTCTTCGATGGCGCCGGCTTCCAGTCCGAACTGGCCATCTCCATCGTCAACCGCAATCTCTACGAACGCGCCAACGACTGCCGCTGGTGGGCGCTCGATGCCCGACTGCAGCAGGCCCTGGCGCGCGGCGACGCGGCGGCGGCCACGGACGTGCTCGCCAGCATCCACGCGCTGTACACGGTCTATTCGCTGCTGCTGGTGTTCGACACGCAAGGGCGAGTCGTCGCCGTGTCGGATCCGGCGCAGGCGCACCACGTCGGCCGCGCGCTGCTGGGCGACTGGGTGCAGGGCGCGCTGTCCTCGCGCGACGCGGGGCAGTATGTCGTGTCCGATCACGCGCCCTGCGGGCTCTATGGCGAGGACGGCCATGCGCCGTGCCTGGTGTACGCGGCAGCCGTGCCGCATCCGGACGGCGCGACGCCGGTGGGCGGCATCGCCATCGTGTTCGACGGCGAGCCGCAGTTCCGGGCCATGTTGCGCGCCGCCTTGCCCGACCGCGCCGGCGCCACCGCGCTGCTGGTGACGCGCGCTGGCGAAGTCGTCGCGAGCAGCGATGCGCGCTGGTCCGCGGGTCAGGCCTTGCCCTTTGCGCTGCCGGCGCTGTCAAGCCTGGCCGCGGATCAGCATGTCACCGGCGAGATGTCGCTCGAGGGCCGGGTGATGGCCTATGGCCTGGCGATGTCGGGCGGTTATCGCGAGTACCGCCGGCTCACGCCCGCGGCGGCTGGCGACCTCGCCGCGCTGGTGATGCTGCCGCTGGGTGAGCGGCTCGTGGGTGACGACTCCGCCGCGTTGTCGGCCTCGGCCGCGACGTTCGCGCCGATGGCTCCGGGCGGCACGAAAACGCTCGACGTGGCGAGCTTCCTCGTCGACCACCAGTGGCTGGGCTTGCCGGCGATGCAGGTGGTCGCGGCGCTGGAGCGCCAGCGCATCACCGCGTGGCCGACGGCCCCCGCGGCGGTGCGCGGCATGCTCGCCTTCGAAGGGCGGATGCTGCCGGTCCTGGACCTCGGGCAGTTGCTGTTCCATCGCCCCTGCGGCGACGAGGCCGCGCTGATGGTCTGCCAGACCGGCGCAGGGCAGCGCCTGGTGCTCGCGGTGCAGCAGCTGGGGCAGGTGTTCGTCGCGGGCGCCGAGCAACTGCAGCCCAGCCCGACCCGGCCGGGATGGGCCGCGCAGGCGCAGGTCCACCTGCTCAAGGGCCGCGGTCCGCAGATGCTGACGCTGCTCGATGGCGACGACCTCTGGCGCCTGGTCAACGGCGTGACGGCCGCCCAGGCCGAGGTCCTCGCGCTGGAGTGAGCGGATCGGTCCGCGTCAGGCGTCGCCGCCCGCGCGGCCGATCACCGGCGGACGCGGGTGCAGGCGTGCCATCGTGAACGCGTCGACGTAGCGGCCCTCGCGCAGCCCAAAGCCGCGCAGCCGGCCTTCGTGCTCGAAGCCGAAACGCTCATAGAGCCGGATGGCCGGCGCGTTGTCGACGAACACGGTCAACTCGATGCGCAAGACGCCGAGCCAGTCATCGGCCTGGCGCGTCAGCGCGTCCATCAGCGCCGAGCCGACCCCTCGGCCATGCGCGTCCGGATGCACGCCGATGCCCAGCATCATCGCGTGCCGGCGCCGCAGTTGCTGGCCCGCCGGATGCAGGCCGGCCGATCCCACCAGCCGATCGCCATCGAAGGCCAGCAGCGAGAGCTCCGGCGAATTGGTGTCCGGCGCCTTCGAGAAGCGCTCGTGCCACATCAGCTCGGACGTGAACGGCGTCTGCAGCAGCCAGGGCTGCACGCCGGGATGGCCCAGCAGGTCCGCCATCGCGCGGGCGTCCTCGGGGCGAGGGCGGCGCAGCGTGAGGCCATCGCCGATCCGCTCGGCGCGAGCGGTCGGGGTGAAGGAGCGAGGGGGCGTCGGGGGCAACATCGGCATCTCCGTTGGGGGGGCTGGGACCGAGGGCTGAAACGAACAAGGCCCGCGGGGTCGCGGGCCTTGTGGGGGAGTTCGGGGGATCCTGTCGGGGACCGAGGGGTCCGGATCCTGGGGCGTCTACCGCGATCGACGCGCTCCCGGCCTGCGTGCGCACAGCTGCGCCTGCATCGGGTGCAGACACATCAGGACGTGGTGGACGGGGATCGCGCGGAACATGCGGACCAGTATCCGGGCCGGTCGTCGAGGGCGTCAAGCGACGAGGCGGAACCGCGAGTGGCAACGGCGCGACAATGCGCCTTTACCGATTCATCGCGGCCCGGGCCGCGCGTCGCCCGCATGCCTCGACTGAGTTCCGTCGCCGTTGATCCGAGCCCGACCCCGTCCCTGACCGCCAGCGACGCGTCACCGCGCCCGCGCGGTCAGCCGCAGCCGGCCGAGCGTTTCGCGCTCCGCGTGGACAAGAGCCCGATCGACGGCCTGGGCGTGTTCGCTGCGGAAGCCATCCCGGCGCGCCGCAAGATCGGCGAGATGCGCGGCGAGATCGTGCCGGTGCGCGAGGCCCGGCGCCGCATCGAGGGTCGGCGCCGCATCCACGTCGTGGAGGTGACCGACAAGACCGCGATCGACGCGACGAAGTCCGACTGCGCACTGCGCCACGTCAACCACAGCTGCGCGCCCAACGCGGTACTGCGCATCCGCCAGGGACGCGCGGAGTTCTATGCGATCCGCGACATCGATCCCGGCGAGGAAATCTGCGCCGATTACGGCGAGAGCCACCATGAAGGCCGGCTGCGCTGCCGTTGTGGCGCGCCCAACTGCAAGGGGCGGCTCTGATCGGAGCGCTCGCGGTGGATCGGGCCTGAACGACCGGGGACCGCTCAGCTCGGCGCGTAGGCCAGCCGCACGTAGATCGGCGCGAAGGCCTCGGCCTGCGTGATCTCGAGCAGGCGCTCCCGCGCCAGCTCGAGCATCGCGATGAAGGACACCACCAGCACCTGCGAGCCCTTGTCCAGGTCGAACAGGTCCTCGAACTCGACGAAGCGCTGGCCCTGCAGCCGGCGCAGCAGGTGCGACATGTACTCGCGGACCGACAACTGCTCGCGCGAGATCTTGTGGTGCTGGCTCAGCTTGGCGCGGCGCATCAGGTCGGCCCAGGCGGCGCGAAGGTCGTCGATGTGCACGTCCGGCAGCCGCGGCGCCAGCGACTGCTCGATGTGGATCTGCGCCCGCAGGAAGTCGCGGCCCAGCACCGGCAACTGATCCAGCCGCAGCGCCGCCTGCTTCATCTGCTCGTACTCGAGCAGCCGGCGCACGAGCTCGGCGCGCGGATCCTCGGGTTCGCCGCCGTCCTCGGACTTCTTGGGCGGCAGCAGCATGCGCGACTTGATCTCGATCAGCATCGCCGCCATCAGCAGGTACTCGCTGGCGAGTTCGAGGTTGTGCTTGCGCAGTTGCTCGACGTAGCTCAGGTACTGCCGCGTCACCTCGGCCAGGGGAATGTCGAGGATGTTGAAGTTCTGCTTGCGGATCAGGTACAGCAGCAGGTCCAGCGGACCCTGGAAGGCCTCGAGGAACACCTCCAGCGCATCCGGCGGGATGTAGAGGTCCTGCGGCATGGCGAACAGCGGCTCGCCATACAGTCGCGCGACGGCGACGTGATCGACCGTGTCGGGCGTGGAAGCGCCGCCGCCCTGATCCGCCGGTTCGTCCGGCAGCGTCAGGGCGGAGGGATCGTGGTCGTCAGCCTGGCTCACGCCGGGAGTCTGATCCGAGTGTCCGAAGGTCCCGGAGGATCCGGCTTACTCGGACTTGGTCTGGTAGACGTAGGCCTGCTGCGCGACGCGGGCGTCGTTGTAGCCGGCCTGCGCGTTGCGGTCCTGCTCGCGGTCCCACAGCAGGGCACGGCCGGCGCGTTGCTCGGCTTCCAGCGTCGGCTTCTTGGCCTTGAGTTCATTGATGAACTGCGTGACCTCGGATTCGTATTTCTTCCAGAACAGCGGCATGGTGGTCTCTTGATCGAGGATTCGAAAAACTGGGTCGGATTCTAGGCGGTCGGTCCGGCGGCGGCCCGTGCACAAGGCACGTGCTTGCCGCACGTGCTTACCGCACGCGCATCCCCGGCTGTGCGCCCGGGAAGGGCTCCAGCACGAAGATGCCGGGATGGGCCTTCTCGTCGGCGTGGCTGGCGGCCAGCACCATGCCCTCGGAGACGCCGAACTTCATCTTGCGCGGCGCGAGGTTGGCCACCATGACGGTCAGCTTGCCCTCGAGCTGCTCGGGTTGATAGGCGCTGCGGATGCCGCTGAAGACATTGCGCAGGCGGCCCTCGCCGACATCCAGGGTCAGGCGCAGCAGCTTGTCCGACCCGTCCACCAGCTCGGCCTTGACGATCCTGGCGATGCGCAGGTCGACCTTGGCGAAGTCGTCGATCTTGATCTCGGGCGCCAGGTCCTCGCCGCCGGGCACGACCTTGGGCGGGGCGGGCGGCTCGAACAGCGCCTCCAGCAGCTTGGGATCGACGCGCTGCAGCAGGTGCTCGTAGCCGCCGATGCGATGCGCACCCAGGGCGCGGTCGGCATCGGCGAAGGTCATCGGCGCGACCTGCAGGAAGGCCTCGACCTTGGCCACCAGCGCCGGCAGCACCGGCTTCAGGTAGATCGACAGCAGCCGGAAGGCCTCGATGCAGACGGTGCAGACGTCCTGCAGCACCTGGTCCTTGCCCTCCTGCTTGGCCAGGTCCCAGGGCTTGTTCTGGTCGACGTACTCGTTGACGCGGTCCGCCAGCAGCATGATCTCGCGCAGCGCCTTGCCGAACTCGCGGGTCTCGTAGAGCTCCACGATCGCGCCCTTGTGCGCGCGCAGGCCGTCCAGCAGCGCCAGGCCCTCGACGCCGACATCGGCCGACAACTGGCCGCCGAAGCGCTTGGACAGGAACCCAGCCGCGCGGCTGGCGATGTTGATGTACTTGCCGACCAGGTCCGAGTTGACGCGGGCGACGAAGTCCTCGGGGTTGAAGTCGACGTCCTCGACGCGGCCGTTGAGCTTGGCGGCGAGGTAGTAACGCAGCCACTCGGGGTTCATGCCCAGCGCCAGGTACTTCATCGGATCCAGGCCGGTGCCCCGGCTCTTGGACATCTTCTCGCCGCCGTTGACGGTCAGGAAGCCATGCACGTACACGTGGTTGGGCGTCTTGCGGCCGCTGAAATGCAGCATCGCCGGCCAGAACAGCGTGTGGAAGTAGGTGATGTCCTTGCCGATGAAATGGATCTGCTCGGTCGAGGGATCGTTGACGAACGCGTCGAAGTCACGGCCGGTCTTGCCGAAGTAGTTCTTCAGCGAGGCCAGGTAGCCGATGGGCGCGTCCAGCCACACGTAGAAGTACTTGCCCGGCGCGTCGGGGATCTCGATGCCGAAGTAGGGCGCGTCGCGGCTGATGTCCCAGTCGCCCAGGCCGCCGTTGCCGTCCTCGTCCTTGGCGAACCACTCCTTGATCTTGTTGAGCACCTCGGGCTGCAGGCGGCCGGGCGCCTGCGTCCATTGCTCGAGGAACTCGACGCAGCGCGGGTCGGACAGCTTGAAGAAGTAGTGCTCGGAGGTCTTCATCACCGGCGTGGCGCCGGTCAGCACGGAGAACGGGTTCTTCAGCTCGGTGGGCGTGTAGACCGCGCCACAGACCTCGCAGGAGTCGCCGTACTGGTCCTTGGCGCCGCACTTGGGGCACTCGCCCTTGATGAAGCGGTCGGGCAGGAACATCGACTTCTGCGGGTCGAAGAACTGCTCGATGGTCTTCACCGAGATCAGCTCGTTGGCGCGCAGCGCCTTGTAGATGTCCTTGGACAGCTCGTGGTTCTCGGCGCCGTCGGTCGAGTGCCAGTTGTCGAAGCTGATGTGGAAGCCGTCGAGGTACTGCTTGCGGCCCGAGGCGATGTCCGCCACGAACTGCTGCGGGCTCTTGCCGGCCTTCTCCGCCGCGATCATGATCGGCGCGCCGTGCGCGTCGTCGGCGCAGACGAAGTGCACCTCGCTGCCCTGCATCCGCTGGAAGCGCACCCAGATGTCGGCCTGGGTGTACTCCATGATGTGGCCAATGTGGAAATTCGCATTGGCGTACGGGAGGGCGGTGGTGACGAAGAGCTTGCGTGTCATGGCGCGATGAGGGCGATGGTCCCGCCGGTCGCAGTCGGACGACATGTCCAAGCGGCGGCGTCCGGGGGAACCGGCGATTTTAGGCGCGTGAAACGCGTGCCGCGTAACGCTGGGCGAGCCACGAGCACAGGATCAGCTGCAGCTGGTGGTAGAACATGATCGGCAGGACGATCACGCCCACCGCCGGATGCGCCCCGAACAGCAGCTTGGCCATCGGCACGCCCGAGGCCAGCGTCTTCTTGGAGCCGCAGAACACCGCGGCGATCTCGTCCTCCACCGAGAGCCCCATCGCGCGCGCGGCCAGCCGGCTCAGCACGATGACCACCGCCAGGAAGAACGCCGCGCCCAGCGCCGCCTTCACCAGCAGTTCCGCGCCGTGGTCGCGCCACAGGCCCGAGGCCACCGAGTCGCTGAACGCCGACAGCACCAGCAGGATGATCACCCAGCGGTCGATCAGCGAGATGCGCGACTTGTGCGCCGTGTACAGGCGCAGCAGCACGGGGCGCAGCACCTGCCCGGCCACCAGCGGGAGCAGCAGCAGCTGGGTGAGCTTCCAGACGGCCTCGCCGAAGGGCAGCGTCGTGCCGCTGGTGCCGGCCATCAGCGTCACCAGCAGCGGTGTCAGCACGATGCCCAGCAGGCTGGAGACGCTGGCGTTGAAGATCGCCGCGGGCACGTTGCCCTTGGCCAGCACGGTCATGGCCACCGACGAGGAGATCGTCGAGGGCAGCGCGCACAGGTAGGCGAATCCCAGTGCGAGGTCGGGCGGCAGCCAGCGGCCGAACAGCGCCGTGAAGCCCCACCACAGCAGCGGGAACAGCGCGTAGGTGCTCAGCTGAACCAGCAGGTGGACGCGCCACTTGAGCGCCCCGTCGCGCAGCGCCGCGGCCGACAGGCCCAGCCCGGTCAGGAAGAACACCAGCGCCACGCCCCAGTTGCTGACGACCTCCAGGCGCAGCAGCCCGCCGCTTCGGCCGAGTTCCGGCCAGGCGCTCGCGAGCGCGACCGCGCCCACCAGCGCCAGCAGAAACCATTCCTTGCGGACCCAGGTCCGGATGCTCACCGCCAAGCCCATCGCCAACCTTTCGCCAGCGCGCGGCCGGCACAACCCTCGGGGAAAAGCAGGGACTCTAGCGGGACCCTGACTTGCCCACCTGTCCTCAGCCTTGCCCGCGCGTCGATTTCTCCGTCCGCCGCAACGCTGGTCGCCCCGCATGTCGGATTCATGACGCGTGCTGGTGCATCCGTGACGGTGATCGCACGGCTCGACCGCGCCCCGACTGGCTCATGGCCGGCGCCACCGATCGGACTTGTAACGGTCCGGTCGTCGCTGACGCGTCCCAAACACCCTCGGCCAGCGGCCCGAAAGGGGGTGTGGACCTCGCCCGCCAGTTCAAGGACCCCCGCTAAATCGTTGATTTCAAAGCCCCTGGAAACCTATCCACCGAGCCTGTGGATAACTGTGGGGAAAACCTGCCTGCGATCGCTCTAAACCGTTGAAAGACCGTCGCCTGAGGTTGGGTGCCTCATTTCCGGGCAAGCGAAATCGTTCTATATGAATCAACAACTTGGCGACGCCACGGGAAAACCAGCAGCGGCCTGGTGCCGGTGGCGTGCGAAAGCGCTCGAGAGCGGCTCGGTGGGGATAAGTCAAGCCCCGCATCCATCATTTTTGGGTTGACAGCCGCCAGACGACGCTGGAAGAGGCGACCCCCGTGGCCGGTCGCAGACGCCCCCGGACGGTGGATCTGTCCCCCACTCCTGTGGACAAGCATGTGTGTCTCCTGGCGATGGCGCTTGCAAGTGCTTGTCACGACCGGTATTCCCGTGGTTTGCGCAAAAATGAGGCAGTCATGACGGCGCGCTGCGCGCTTCATGACACGCGCATGCTGACGCCTGACGGCTTGTAGGCGGCCGCGGGCCGGGCAGGCCCCTAAAGGGAGGGCTCGCGCGCACCGCTAAAATCCGCGACTTTGCAAACGCATTCCTCATTTCTTTCATGACGCAGGCCGTGGCGGGAAATTTGTCGGGGCGATCCGCCGCCGGCAAGACTCCGGAACTTTTTGAACTGAAGAGCGCCTCGTTGAGCCTGCTCGCCCTCGTGCTCAAGACCGGCGACGTCGCCGCGCTGGATGCGGAGCTGACGGCGAAGCTGGGCGAGACGCCCGATGCCTTCCATCACGATCCCCTGCTGCTGGATCTGAGCCAGTTGCCGGCGGTGGATGCCGAGGTGATGGTGGTCGATGGCGGCGCCGGGCAGTCCGAGCTGAACCTGTCGGCCGAGACCGCGAGGGACGTCGGCATCGACGAGGTCGCGGCCCGCGTGGACCTCGCCGCCGTGCTGCCGCTGCTGCGCCGTCACCGGCTGCAGCCGGTGGGCGTGGTCGGTGCCAATGCCGCGGAACTGGCCCAGGCCGCCGAGCTCGGCCTGGCGGAGGCGCCCGACGAACCTGTGCGCGTGGAGCGTGAGCCGCGCCCCGAGCCCAAGGTCCAGCAGGTCATCAAGGAAGTGATCGTCGAGCGCGCTGTTGAGGTGCCCGCGCCGGCACCGGCGCCCGCGCCGACGGTGTATGTCGACAAGCCGCTGCGCTCGGGCCAGCAGGTCTACGCCAAGGGCGCCGACCTGGTCGTGCTGGCGGCGGTGAACCACGGGGCCGAGGTGATCGCCGACGGCAGCGTCCACGTCTACGCGCCGCTGCGTGGCAAGGTCATCGCGGGCGCGCGCGGCAACGCGCAGGCGCGCATCTTCGCGCAGCAGCTCGACGCCGAGCTGATCGC
The DNA here is from genome assembly GCA_039594005.1 of Roseateles sp. Taxonomy (GTDB): domain Bacteria; phylum Pseudomonadota; class Gammaproteobacteria; order Burkholderiales; family Burkholderiaceae_C; genus Roseateles. The sequence continues at coordinate 306,130 of JBCNOF010000013.1, read as the reverse complement.
CATCGCCGGCATCTACCGCACCAGCGAGAACCCGCTGCCGGACAACGTGCGCGGCAAGCCCGCGCAGGTCCGGCTGGACGGCGAGAAATTGATCATGGAACCGCTGGGCGCGTGAGCCGGCGGATCCGCTGTTACCCGACACATTGAAAGAAGGACCTCGACCCATGACCAAGATCGTTGTGGTGACCTCCGGCAAGGGCGGCGTGGGCAAGACCACCACCAGCGCCAGCTTCGCCACCGGCCTCGCGCTGCGCGGCCACAAGACCGCCGTGATCGACTTCGACGTCGGCCTGCGCAACCTCGACCTGATCATGGGCTGCGAGCGCCGCGTGGTGTACGACCTGATCAACGTCATCAACGGCGAGGCCAACCTGAACCAGGCGCTGATCAAGGACAAGCAGCTCGACAACCTCTTCATCCTGGCGGCCTCGCAGACGCGCGACAAGGACGCGCTCACGCAGGAGGGCGTCGAGCGCGTGCTGGAGGAGCTCAAGGCGATGGAGTTCGACTACATCGTCTGCGACTCGCCGGCCGGCATCGAGACCGGCGCGCTGATGGCGATGCACTTCGCCGACGAGGCGCTCGTCGTGACCAACCCCGAGGTGTCCTCGGTGCGCGACTCCGACCGCATCCTGGGCATGCTCAACAGCAAGACCAAGCGCGCGATCGAGGGCAAGGAACCCGTCAAGGAACACCTGCTGATCACGCGCTACAACCCCAACCGGGTCGAGGGCGGGCGAGATGCTGTCGCTGGAGGACATCCACGAGATCCTGCGCACGCCGCTGATCGGCGTGATCCCGGAAAGCGAAGCCGTGCTGCAGGCCTCCAACCAGGGCCTGCCCGCGATCCACATGAAGGGCACCGACGTGGCCGAGGCCTATGCCGACGTGATCTCGCGCTTCCTGGGCGAGGACAAGCCGATGCGATTCGTCGAGGCCGTCAAGCCCGGCTTCTTCAAGCGCCTGTTCAGCCGCTGATAGCCACAGGGAGAAACCATGGGATTCATGTCCTTCTTCCTGGGCGAGAAGAAAAGCACTGCCAGCGTCGCCAAGGAACGCCTGCAGCTGATCCTCGCCCATGAACGCAATGGTCGCGGCGCCAGCCCCGACTACCTGCCGCAACTGCAGCGCGAGCTGCTGGCGGTCATCTCCAAGTACGTCTCCATCAACCCGGACGACATCAAGGTGCACATGGAGCGCCAGGACGACCTCGAGGTTCTCGAGGTCAAGATCGAGCTGCCGGAGATCCGCAAGGCCTGAGGCCAGGGAAGCGGCCCGCTCAGTGCGAGGCCGCGATCCCGCCGCCCAGGCGCTGCTGGCGCTGGCGCAGGAAGGCCTCTGCCATGCTCGACTCGGGCTGCAGGCGCTGGCCGATGTAGAGCTCCTGACGGCGCTCGGTGATCTGGGCGCGCAGCCGGTTGGCCATGATGCCCAGCGGGTCGAGGCCCTTCTTCTCGGCGCGCGCGATGGACTCGCCGAGCTCGTGCATCGTGTGGTTCCTCAGCAGCGCCAGATGGGCCTGGACCACGCGCAAGCGGCCCTGCACCGCGCGTTCCGCGCCGCGCAGCCATTCCATGACCGCATCGGCATCGCCGCCGCGGACCTTGACCATGCTCTCGCCCGAGGCTAGCAGCAGCGCCTCCAGCCGCGCGCGATCGCAGGCCTCGTAGGCCTCGTTCACCTCGGCCATCTTGCGCTCGCGGCGCATGCGCTCGGCGTCGTCGGGCGCGAGGTCCGGGTGCAGCCGCTTGGCGGCGCGCCGGTACAGCGTCTTGAGCGGCGGCGGGCCGACCTGCACCAGGCCGCCTTCGGGCTCGGCCGGCAGTGGCGCGCCCGCGGGCAGCAGCGGCAGCATCGGCAGCGCGGTGGCGCGCGGCGCGTCGGGCGCGCGGGTGTCCAGGCCATTGCGGGCCAGCGCCTCGTGGAGGTAGCGCATCGCGCAGTACAACTGCGATTCCAGCGCGTCCAGCTCCATGTAGAGCGGCCCCAGCGCGGCGACGTAGCGGTCCACGAAGCGCTGCATGCGCTGGCGGCAGTCCGCGTACTCGGCCTCCTGCGACGCGAGGTAGCGCTGGAGCTCGACCAGTTGATCGCGGCGGCGTTCGAATTCGCGCGGCGTGATGGCCTGGCTGAGCATGGTGGGCGGCGTTCCTGGACGGTGTCGATTTGAAGGGGGATTCTGCCGCGTGCGCCAGGGCCCTCAAAGCGCAAACAGCCCCTCGCGGGGCTGTTTTTCTCAGCGTTTTCACGGGGACGCCCGCCACGGGCGTGCGCGCCCCGCCCAGTCAGGGGGTGGATGCCGCGCTGGCGGCCTCCATCGGGCCGCTGGCGACCGCCTCGGGCAGCGCCGCGGGCATGGAGGCCGGGAGCGTGGCCGGCGCGGGCGTCTCGGGTGCCGAGGCGCTCATCGCCGGCGGCGTGTGGGCACCGGCGGCGGGGCCGCTGACCCCGACCGCGGGCAGCAGCGGCACGATCAGCAGCGCCACGATGTTGATGATCTTGATCAGCGGATTGACCGCCGGCCCGGCCGTGTCCTTGTACGGGTCGCCGACGGTGTCGCCGGTCACCGCGGCCTTGTGCGCTTCGCTGCCCTTGCCGCCGTGGTGGCCGTCCTCGATGTACTTCTTGGCGTTGTCCCAGGCGCCGCCGCCGGTGGTCATCGAGATCGCCACGAACAGGCCGGTGACGATGGTGCCCATCAGCAGCCCGCCCAGCGCGGCCGGTCCCAGCACCAGGCCCACGATGATCGGCACGACCACCGGCAGCAGCGAGGGCACGATCATCTCCTTGATCGCCGCGGCGGTCAGCATGTCCACCGCGCGGCCGTACTCGGGCTTGCCGGTGCCTTCCATGATGCCCTTGATGTCGCGGAACTGGCGGCGCACCTCCTCCACCACCGAGCCCGCGGCGCGACCCACGGCCTCCATCGCCATCGCGCCGAAGAGGTAGGGGATCAGGCCGCCGATGAACAGGCCCACGATGACCATGTGGTTGCTCAGGTCGAAGCTGACCGACAGGCCCTGCTGCTCCAGCGCGTGCGTGTAGTCGGCGAACAGCACCAGCGCGGCCAGGCCCGCCGATCCGATGGCGTAGCCCTTGGTCACGGCCTTGGTGGTGTTGCCCACGGCGTCCAGCGGATCGGTGATGTCGCGCACGCTCTCGGGCAGCTCGGCCATCTCGGCGATGCCGCCGGCGTTGTCGGTGATCGGCCCGTAGGCATCGAGCGCCACGACGATGCCGGCCATGCTCAGCATCGCGGTCGCCGCGATCGCGATGCCGTACAGCCCGGCCAGCTTGAAGGCCACGAGGATGGCCACGCAGACGAAGAGCACCGGCCAGGCGGTCGAGCGCATCGACACGCCCAGCCCCGCGATGATGTTGGTGCCGTGGCCGGTGGTGGACGCCTGCGCCACGTGCTGCACCGGCTTGTAGTCGGTGCCGGTGTAGTACTCGGTGATCCACACCATCAGCCCGGTCAGCACCAGGCCGACCAGGCAGGAGAAGAAGAGGGCGTTCGCGCCGATGGTCTGTCCGCCGGGCAGCGTCAGGTCCTGCGGGAACAGCGCACGGGTGATGAACCAGAACGCGATCGCCGAGAGCACGCCCGCAACGATCAGGCCCTTGTACAGCGCCGGCATCACGTTCTTCATGCCGGGGCTGGCCTTGACGAAGCCGCAGCCGATGATGGACGCGATGATCGACGCGCCGCCCAGCACCAGCGGATAGACGATCGCTGCGATCGACATGCCGCCGAAGGTCAGCGCCGCCCAGCGCCATCGTCGCGATCAGCGTGACGGCATAGGTCTCGAACAGGTCGGCCGCCATGCCGGCGCAGTCGCCGACGTTGTCGCCGACGTTGTCCGCGATCACCGCCGGGTTGCGCGGGTCGTCCTCGGGGATGCCGGCCTCGACCTTGCCGACCAGGTCGGCGCCGACGTCGGCGCCCTTGGTGAAGATGCCGCCGCCCAGCCGGGCGAAGATCGAGATCAGGGATGAGCCGAAGGCCAGGCCCAGCAGCGGCTTGAGCGTCTCGCTGTCGGCGCGGGTGCCGTTGTCGCTGACCCACATGAAGAACAGGCCCACACCCAGCAGGCCCAGGCCCACCACCAGCATGCCGGTGATCGCGCCGCCCTTGAACGCCACGTTCAGCGCTGGCGCCATGCCTTGTGTCGCGGCCTGCGCCGTGCGCACGTTGGCCCGCACCGAGACGTTCATGCCGATGAAGCCGCAAGCCCCGGACAGCACCGCGCCGACGATGAACCCGACCGCGGTCTGCCATTTCAGGAAGACCCCGATGAGCACCGCCAGCACCACGCCGGCGATCGCGATGGTCCGGTATTGCCGCGCCAGGTAGGCCGCGGCCCCTTGCTGGATCGCTCCTGCGATCTCCTGCATGCGCGGATTGCCCGCGTCCTGGCTGAGGATCCAACTGCGTTGGATGAACCCATACAGCACCGCCGCCAGCCCGCAGGCCAGCGCGAAATACAGCGCCAAACTCGTCGACATGTGTTTGTCTCCTCTCGCTGATCGCCATCCTGTGTAGACGTTCCATCCAGCGGGCGCCGGGCCTGCGCGCACGCAACAGCAACAGTCCGTCGATCGATGCTAAGGCCGTGAATAGGGCATGGCATGAGCGTTTACCAGCGGATTCATGGGCTTTGCAAGGCGGGTGTCAGGCTTTGCAGGGGCGCGCGACACGCTGATGGCAAGGACTGGCACCGGGCACGGGATCTGCCCGCAGCGTCTGCGGGCGCTGCCGTCAGCGTCGGCGGCGTGCCTTGCGCGGATCCTCCGGCGTCGTCGTCGGGCCCGTGTAACGGCCGCGCGGACGGATCACCGACGCCGTGGCGAGTTGCTCCATGCTGTGAGCCAGCAGCCCCACGCTGCGCGCGATGGCGAAGATCGCGAAGCCCGCATCGGCCGGCAGGCGATGACGCGCCACCAGTGCGGCCAGCGCCACATCCATCGACGGCGGCAAGCCGGTCAAGGCGACCACCCGTTCGATCAGGCGAGCGATCGCGCGCGGCGGCTTGAAGTCCGCCATCAGCGACGCCGCGCGCGGATCGCCATCCGGATAGATGTGATGACCAAAGCCCGGCAAGGGCATCGCCGCCGACAGGTAGCGGTCGACGACCGCGTCCGCGCCGTCGCGCTCGACCTCGTCGAACAGAGCCCGCACGCGTCCCGACGCGTCCCCATGCAGCGGACCCGAGAAGGTCGTCAGCCCGGCCAGCAGGCAGGCCGGCAGGGACGCACCCGTCGATGCGGTGATCCGCGCGGAGAAGGCGGAGCTGGTGATCTCGTGATCCGCGGCCAGCACCAGCGTCTTGCGCAGCAGCGTCGCCACCGCGCGCGATTGCCCCCAGCCGCGCGCCAGCCGCTCGTGCAGCGGCAGGTGGTCCTCCGTCGACGCGCCGAAGGCGACGGCCAGCCGTCCCACCAGCGCGGCGGATTCCTCGATCAGCACCCGCGTCACGCGGCCGCGCGTGGAATGCGCGGTCGCGGTCAGCGCCGCGAGTTCCGCGAAGGCGCGCGCGCGTCCCGCCGGCAGCGCGGCCACGACCGACAAGGGCGCCGCCGCGGGTGAGCCTGTCGCCACGCACGGTCGCGGGAACGCGGGCGTCTGCTCGGCGTTCCACAGCAGTCGGGCCGCGTCCTCGAGCGTCGCGGTCGCGGACAGCTCGACGACATCGACGCCGCGATAGAAGGGGCGGCCGCCGGAGAAAGTCGCGATCGCCGTGGGAATGCTGGGCTCCGCGCCGAAGAGCGTCGTGGTCGCCAGCGTCTCGCGCGTGCGCCCCGTTTCCTTGCGACGCACCAGCGCCTTCACGTCATCCGCGCGATACAGGCTTCGCCGCGAGTCCTGCGGATCGGGCTCGACGCCGATGCGCCCGCGGCTCACGTAGGCGTAGATCGTCTGCGCGCGCACGCCCAGCGTGTCGCGGGCTTCTTCGAGGGTCATCCAGGGCGCCATGAGGAGCTCGTCGCGGGTCGAGAAGCGATCAATGTAATCGTCAACATGAAGAGCGCAAAGGCCTCGAAGCGATCAGCGATGAATAGCTAATCCATCGTCCACATCGAGTGAGATTGATCTTCATCGTCAATATTGACCGGCCAGGACGCCGCTGGGAGCATTTGTCCACGCGATGTCGACGGGACCCGCAGAGGCCACGCGTCATCAGCCCGCATGCACCCCATGGAGACAAATGCATGACCCGACTCACTCGCTTCCTTCCCACCTTGTTGAGCCTCGCCGGCCTCACGGCGCTCGGCGCCTTCGCCCAAGGCGGGGCGGCCGCCTCGGCGCCGTTCCCGTCCAAGGCCATCACGATCGTCGTGGGCTCCAGTCCCGGCAGCACGACCGACGGCCTGGCGCGCGCGATCGGCGCGGAGATCACCGCCGCCACCAAGGTGCCGGTGGTCGTCGAGAACAAGGCCGGTGCCAGCGGCGGCATCGCCGCTCAGTCGGTGGCGCGCGCCGCGCCCGACGGCTACACGCTCTTCATCACGACCAACACGACGCAGGCCGCCAACCCGCACCTGTTCCGCAAGCTCGCCTACGACCCGGTGAAGGACTTCGCTCCGGTGGGCGCGCTGGTGAAGGGCTACCTGCTGCTGGTGACGAATCCGCGGATTCCGGCGCGCAACGTGACCGAGCTCAGCGCGATCGCGCGCAAGCAGCAGCTGACCTTCGGCGCGGGCAGTTCCTCGGCGCGCGTCGCCGCGGAGCTCTTCCAGCAGATGACGCAGACCCAGCTCACCTACGTCCCCTACAAGGCCAACCCGCAGGCGATGGTGGACCTGGTGGGCGGCCAGGTCGATCTGATGATCGTGGACCTGACGACCAGCCTGCCGCAGGTCAAGGCGGGCAAGCTCAAGGCGCTGGGCGTGAGCAGCCCCAAACGCTCGCCGCTGGTGCCCGAGTTGCCGACGATCGCCGAGGCCGGTCTGCCCGGCTACGAGATCAGCTACTGGAACGCGGTCTACGCGCCCGCGGGCACGCCCGCGCCCGTCGTCGAACGCATCAACGCGTTGATGCAGAAGGCCATGACCGCGGAGCCCGTCAAGCGCTTCGTCGAGCAGAACGGCATGGAGCCGTTCACCTCGTCGCCATCGGAGCTCGCGAGCTTCCAGGCCACCGAATACAAGCGTTGGGGCGCCGTCATCAAGACCGCGGGCATCCAGCCCGAGTGAGCGCCAGCCCGCCCGAACCCGTGTCGTTGATCCCCTGCCCATCTGAAGTCGAGAGCCCCATGAAGCCGCACATCCTGCAACTCAACCCCATCCTCGTCCCGTCGATCAACGCGCGGCTGGACGAGCGCTACACGATGCATCGCCTGTTCGAGCAGGCCGATGCGGACGCATATCTCACCGAGCATGGCGCGTTGATGCGTGGCGTGATCACCGGCGGACACACCGGCATCTCGCGGGCCATGATGGAGAAGCTGCCCGCGCTGGCCGTGGTGGCGGTGAACGGCGTGGGCACGGATGCGGTCGACCTGGCCTACGCGCGCGAGCGCGGGCTGCCGGTGACCGGCACCTTCGGCGCGTTGACCGAGGACGTGGCCGACATGGCGCTGGGCCTGCTGCTGGCGACCTGCCGCAATCTCGGCGCGGTGGACCGTTTCGTGCGTGGCGGTCTGTGGCCGCGGTTCCCGCAGCCCAATGCGATCCCGCTCGCGCGTCGTGTCAGCGGGATGCGCGTGGGCATCGTGGGTCTGGGCCGCGTGGGGCGCGCGGTCGCGCAGCGCGTCGAGGCCTTCGGCTGTCCGGTGCGCTACACCGACCTGAAGGCGATCGACGGCGCGCCCTGGCCCTTCGAGGCGGACCTCGTGCAGCTCGCCCGCGACAGCGACGCGCTGATCGTCTGCGCCGCCGCTGATCAGGCGCGCGACTTGATCGATGCCCCGGTGCTGGACGCGCTGGGGCCGCGCGGCTTCCTGATCAACGTCGCGCGCGGCCGGTTGGTGAAGGAAGCCGACCTCGTGCAGGCGCTGCGGGAAAAACGCATCGCCGGCGCGGGCCTGGACGTCTTCGCCGACGAGCCCAACGTGCCGCCGGCGCTGCTGGACATGGACCACGTCGTGCTCCAGGCCCACCGCGCCAGCGCGACCGAGGAGACCCGCGCCGCGATGGGCGAGATGGTGCTGGCGAGCCTGGCGCAGGCGCTGGCCGGCGAGCGTCCGACGCACAGCCTGACGACCTGACACGGTGATGACGAGTCCCTCCCTTGGGCGTACTCGCGGGGGAGGGCGTCAGGACCCATTCAGGCGACGAACTAGAATCGCGGCTTTTCCGGGGCGCTGCCGTCGCGCGCGCCGGATCTCCCGCATTCACCGCTGTCCACCACCATGAGCCTGCACAAAGTCACCCCCGGCGCGAAGGCGCCCGAGCAGTTCAACGTCGTCATCGAGATCCCGATGAACGCCGACCCGATCAAGTACGAGGTCGACAAGGAAAGCGGCGCGCTGTTCGTCGACCGCTTCATGACGACGGCGATGCATTACCCCTGCAACTACGGCTACATCCCGCAGACGCTGGCCGATGACGGCGATCCGGTCGACGTGCTGGTGATCACGCCCTTCCCGCTGACCCCGGGCGTGGTCGTGACCTGCCGCGCCATCGGCGTGCTGCAGATGGACGACGAAGCCGGCGGCGACGCCAAGCTGCTGGCCGTGCCCACCACCAAGATCCTGCCGATCTACGAGCACTGGACCAAGCCCGAGGACATCAACCAGATGCGCCTGAAGGCCATCCAGCACTTCTTCGAGCATTACAAGGACCTCGAAGCCGGCAAGTGGGTGAAGGTCAAGGGCTGGGAAGGCCCCGAATCCGCCAAGAAGGAGATCACCGACGGCATGGCCAATTACGCCAAGGCGCAACAGGCCTGATCACCCCCGATCGGTCGTTTCGGCCATGACAAGGCGCCCCGAGGGGCGCCTTTTTCATGGTTGTGACCCGTCCTGCCCCGCGTTGACACCTCGGACTCCCTGAAAGGGCGAGATCGATGAATACGAGGGCAAAGAGAACGCAGCGCGACTACACGATGGCTTTTAAGCTGGCGGTGGTGGCGCAGGTGGAAAAGGGCGAGTTGACCTACAAGCAGGCGCAGGCCCAGTACGGGATCCAAGGCCGGTCGACGGTGTTGACGTGGCTTCGCAAGCACGGTCGCCTGGGCTGGGGAGCTGCGGCATCATCTGCAGCCATGCCGATCGACAAGACCCCGACCCCGCTCACGCCGGAACAGCAGATCAAGGCGTTGCAGGTGCAGCTCAAGGAAGCGCAGCAGAAGGCGCAGCTGTTCGAAGCAGTGATCGATGTGCTGAAGAAGGATTACGGAGTGCGCGTCGTAAAAAAGCCTTTAGGCAAGTCCTCGAGCAAGACCTCGTCCAAGGGTTGAGCATCAGCGGGGCTTGCCGACACATGGGCATAAGCCGTCAGGCTTACTACCAGTCTCGCTGCCGTCAGGCAGCGCTGGAGACGAAGGCGCAGACCGTGGTGAATCTGGTGCGTGAGCGGCGGTTGAGCCAACCTCGCGTGGGAACGCGTAAGTTGCATTGCATGCTTCGGGAGCCGCTGAGTCGAGAGGGCCTCAGGGTGGGGCGTGATGCGCTGTTTGATGTGCTGCGCAACGCCAGGCTGCTGGTGGCGCCGCGCAGGGCGTATCACAAGACCACCGATAGCCATCACCGCTTCAGGCGCCATCCCAACTTGCTCAAGCCTGGTCCAGAGCAAGTCACGCCGACGGGGCCGGAGCAGGTCTGGGTGGCGGACATCACCTACCTGCCGACGGCGGGCAAATTCGTCTATCTGAGCTTGGTGACGGACGCGTACTCGAGAAAGATCGTGGGCTGGCACGTGCACGCGAGCCTGCAGACGGAGGAGGTGGCGCAGGCGCTGAAGCTGGCGCTCAAGGGAAGAAGGACGAAGCAGCGGCTGGTGCATCACTCGGACCGAGGCATCCAGTACTGCTCGACGCATTACCAGGAGCTGCATCGGCGTCACGGACTGACCTGCTCGATGACCGATGGCTACGACTGCTACCAGAACGCCTTGGCAGAGCGGATCAACGGGATCTTGAAGATGGAGTTCTTGCTGGAGCGGCCCGCGGACCTGAGTCAAGCGCGGCGGATGGTGAAGGAGTCGGTCCAGATCTACAACGAGGAGCGGCTGCACTTGTCGCTCAACATGCAAACGCCCGATGCAGTGCACCGGGCGCTCCTGGCTGGCTGACGCCAACCTTTACAACCGTCCGAAAGTGTCAACGCAGTTCAGGACGGGTCATTGATGGGCTGGCTCCAGAGGAGACGCGGAGCGCCGCGCGACGCGGCCCAGCCTCCGCTGGCGAAACTGCCGGCAACTTTGTCCGCATGGCAAACGAAGTGCCATGACGGTGCGTTACATCTGAGACGTCCCTGCTTTGGGGATCGGCGTTGTGTCATGGTGCGCGCGGCACCAAAATGGCGACCTCACTCCACGGAAGTCTCGTCACGTGAAAGTCGCCTACCTGCTCAATCACTATCCCAAGGTCAGCCACACCTTCATCCGCCGGGAGATCCTGGCGCTGGAGCAGCAGGGCGTCGACGTGATGCGGCTGGCCGTGCGTGGCTGGGACGACGCCGCGCCCGATCCCACCGACCAGGACGAGAAGACCCGCACCCACTACCTGCTGCGCGGCGGGGTGGGGCCGCTGATCAAGGCGATGGCGCGTCAGGCGCTGACGTCGCCAGCGAAATTCCTGTCGGCGCTGGCGCTGACCTTCAAGCTGGGCTCGCGCGCCGACCGGCCGCTGCCGGTGCACTTCATCTACCTGGCCGAGGCCTGCATGGCGGTGCCGATGCTGCGCGCCGAGGGCGTGGACCATGTGCACGCGCATTTCGGCACCAACGCGACCGAGGTGGCGCTGCTGATCGAGGCCTTGGGCGGGCCGGGCTACAGCTTCACCTGCCACGGCTCGGAAGAGTTCGACCGGCCCGAGATGCTGCACCTGGGCGAGAAGATCCGCCGCTCGAAGTTCGTCGTGGCGATCTCGTCGTTCTGCCGCAGCCAGATCTATCGCTGGATCGACCACACGCATTGGTCCAAGGTGCCCATCGTTCCTTGCGGCGTGGAGCCGGCCTTTCATGCCACGCCCGCGGCGCCGGCCAAGGGCAGACGGCTGCTGGCGGTGGGGCGCCTGTGCGAGCAGAAGGGTCACCTGCTGATGCTGGAAGCCGCGGCGCTGGTGGCGGCCAAGGGCATTGATTTCGAACTGGTGCTGGCCGGCGACGGCGAACTGCGCGAGCCGGTGGAAGCTCGCATCGCCCAACTGCGCTTGCAGGACCGCGTGCGCATCACCGGCTGGATCAGCAGTGATCAGGTGCGCGAGGAGATGCTCGCATCGCGCGCGCTGGTCGTGTCGAGCTTCGCCGAGGGCCTGCCGGTCGTGGTGATGGAGTCGATGGCGCTGAGCCGCCCGGTGATCAGCACGGCGATCGCGGCGATCCCGGAGCTGGTCCGTCCCGAGAATGGTTGGCTGGTGCCGGCGGGCGATCCGCAGCCGCTGGCTCAGGCCATGATCGAGTGCCTGCAGCTCGACGACGCCGAGCTGCAACGCAAGGGCGAGGCCGCGCGGGTGCGCGTCCTGGCGCGCCATGACATCGACGATGCGGCCGCGTTGCTGGCCAAGCTGTTCCGCGAGCACGCCGGCGAGCCGGCCCGCGCGCAGCCGCGGCTGGCGACGTCGAGCCCCGGCAGAGCCTGAGCGCCCGCGCAGCCGGCGCGGCCGGCGCAACGGGCGAACTCGGCGCGCCGGTCAGGCTTTGTCGGAGGCCTCGTCCGCCGGCGGCGCCCTGAACGGCTGATGCCGCTCGAGCTCGTCGATGTATTCGTCCATCGCCTGACCCTCGCGATCGAGGAAATCGGCCACCGCCTCGCGGAACTGCGGATGCGCGAGCCAGTGCGCCGAGCGCGTGGTCACGGGCATCAATCCCCGCGCCATCTTGTGCTCGCCCTGCGCGCCGCCCTCGAAGCGGCGCCAGCCGTTCTCCAGGCACCACGCCAGCGGCTTGTAATAGCAGGCGTCGAAATGCAGGTTGGGGATGTAGCGCGTCGATCCCCAGTAGCGGCCATAGGCCGCGCGTTGATCCGCGTCGATCGCCACCAGCGACGCCGCCACGCGCTCACCCGACGCATCGCGCGCCACGAACATCAACCAGTGCTCGGGCATGTCGGCGGCCATGCGCGCGAAGAAGTCCCGCGTCAGGTAGGGCTTGTTGCGGTGCGCGAGGTAGGTCAGCGTGTAGCACTCGTAGAAGAAGTCCCAGTCCTCGGCGGTGATGGCCGCGCCGCGCAGCGCGGTGAAACGCACGCCGGCGTCGGCGACCTTGCGCTGCTCCTGCTGGATCTTCTTGCGCTTCTCGCGCTGCAGCGTGGCGAGGTAGTCCGCGAACGCGCGCGGCTGGCCGTCGCCGGTCCAATGGAACTGGACCTGCTGACGGGCGAGCCACCCATCGCCGGTGAGCGCGCGCTGATCCTCGTCGTCGCCGAAGAGCACATGCACCGACGACAGCTCCGAGCGCGCCGTCAGCGCGCGCAACGCTTTCACGAGCCACTCGCGCGCTTCGGGGTCGCGTGCCAGCAGCCGGCTGCCCGGCACCGGCGTGAACGGCACCGCCACCAGCAGCTTGGGGTAGTAGCTCAGCCCGTGGCGATCGTAGGCATCGGCCCAGGCCCAGTCGAAGACGTACTCGCCGTACGAGTGCCCCTTGAGATAGGCCGGGCAGGCGGCGATCAGCGTGTCGCCGTCCCATACGCTCAGGAACTGCGCCTGCCAACCCTTCTTCGCGACCGCCGATCCCGACGCCTGCATCGCCTCGAGGTACTCGAGCCGCATGAACGGCGAAGGCAGCGGCGACGCGGACAGCAGCGCGTTCCATTGATCGCGCGGCAGCGCGGCGGGATCGTCGTCGACGCGGATCGTCGGCTGGGTGGGGGAGGGGAGCGGGGCGGTCATGCGCGGCAAATCTTAGGGGCAAGCTCAATCCCCTCGCTTTGATGGCAGGATGCGCCCCATGCAAGCGACGACGACTTCCTCGAGCTCCGCCTCGACCGCGGTCCCCAGCGACGGCCGGTCCTTCGACAACCTCTACGCCCACGACTTCGCCCGCATCGCGGTCGGCATTCCGTTGTGTCGCGTGGCCGATCCGGCCTTCAACGGCGCCCAGACCGCGCAACTGCTGCGCGAGGCCGCCGCGGATGGCGCGGCCGTCGCCGCCTTCCCCGAACTGGGCCTGGCCGCGTACACCAGCGATGACCTCTTCCACCAGCGCGCGTTGCTCGACGGCTGCGAGGCCGCGCTCGCGCAGGTGCTGGCCGTGTCGCGCGACCTGCCCACTGTCGCGATCGTCGGCTTGCCGCTGCGCATCGAGCATCGGCTCTTCAACTGCGCGGTCGTGCTGCAGCGCGGCCGGCTGCTCGCGGTGCTGCCCAAGAGTTATCTGCCCAACTACGGCGAGTTCTACGAGGCCCGCCAGTTCAATGCCGCCGACGAGGCGCTCAGCGACGAGATCACGCTGCTGGGCCAGCGCGTGGCCTTCGGCACCCGGCTGATCGTCGCGGCCACCGACATGCCGCTGCTGCGGCTGCATGTCGAGATCTGCGAGGACGTGTGGACACCGATCCCGCCCTCGTCCTACGCGGCCCTGGCCGGCGCGACGGTGCTGGTCAATCTCTCGGCGTCCAACATCACCGTGGGCAAGGCCGGCTATCGGCATCAGCTGGTGGGGCAGCAGTCCGCGCGCTGCCTCGCGGCCTACGTCTACACCTCGGCCGGCGCCGGCGAATCCAGCACCGATCTGGCCTGGGACGGCCAGGCGCTGGTCTACGAGAACGGCAGCTTCCTCGCCGAGAGCGAGCGATTCCAGCGCCGATCGCAATTCGTCGCGGCCGACGTGGACCTCGAGCGCCTGTCGCGCGAGCGCATGCGCCAGACCAGCTTCGGCGACTCGGTGCGGCATCACGCGCCGCTGCTCAAGACCTTCCGCACGATCGAGTTCGAGCTGGGCCTGGACCGTTCGACGCCGCTGCCGCTGCGCCGGCGCGTGGACCGCTTCCCGTATGTGCCAGCCGACCGGCAGCGCCGCGACGAGCGCTGCCATGAGGTGTTCCAGATCCAGGTGCAGGCGCTGGTGCAGCGGCTGGTCTCCAGCGGCATCCACAAGCTGGTGGTGGGGATCTCCGGCGGCTTGGACTCGACGCATGCGCTGCTGGTCGCGGCGCGCGCGATGGACCAGATGGGTTGGCCACGAACCAACATCCTGGGGGTCACGATGCCGGGCTTCGCCACGGGCACGCGCACGCGCGACCAGGCGCTTCGCCTCATGCGCGAGATCGGCTGCGAGGCCCGCGAGATCGACATCCGCCCGAGCTGCGAGCAGATGCTCAAGGACCTGGGTCATCCGTACGCCGACGGCCAGCCCGTCTACGACGTGACCTTCGAGAACGTGCAGGCCGGCGAGCGCACCAGCCATCTGTTCCGGCTGGCCAACCACACGGGCGCGCTGGTGCTGGGGACCGGCGACCTGAGCGAGCTCGCGCTGGGTTGGTGCACCTACGGCGTGGGCGACCACATGTCGCACTACAACGTGAACGCCTCGGTGCCCAAGACGCTGGTCCAGTACCTGGTGCGCTGGGTCGCGGAGACCGAGCAGCTCGGGCCCTCGGGACGCGAGGTGCTGCTGGACATCCTCGGCACCGAGATCAGCCCGGAGCTGGTGCCGCAGGACGCGCGGGCCGAGGGCTCGGGGCTGCAGAGCACCGAGGACAGGATCGGTCGCTACGAGCTGCAGGACTTCAACCTGTTCTACACGATCCGGCACGGGTACTCGCCGGCCAAGATCGCGTTCCTGGCGCGGCATGCATGGGGCGATCGCACGCGGGGCGAGTGGCCCGATGGGGAGCACGTGCAGCGCAACGAGTACGCGCTGGCCGAGATCAAGCGCGTGCTGCGGATCTTCGTCAGCCGCTTCTTCCGCGGCAGCCAGTTCAAGCGCAGCTGCGTGCCCAACGCGCCCAAGGTCGGCAGCGGGGGCTCGTTGTCGCCTCGCGGCGACTGGCGCGCGCCCAGCGATTCCGAACCGGCGGTGTGGCTCGCGGAACTCGACCGGATTCCGGATTGATCGAGCCCCTCGGTCGGTCGGGGACGGCAGGTCGCGGGGTTTTGGCGCTGGCCGCCAAGGCCCTGCGATCTGGCGGCCAAGCGCGCCGATGATGGCAGTGAAAGATCCGTGCTTAAATCACAGCCAGTCTTGCCACCCCTTTTCGGAGCCCCGTGATGAAACAGATCACCGCCATCATCAAACCGTTCAAGCTCGACGAAGTGCGCGAAGCCCTGGCCGAGGTCGGCGCCTCGGGCCTGACGGTCACGGAAGTGAAGGGCTTCGGCCGCCAGAAGGGCCATACCGAGCTGTACCGCGGCGCCGAATACGTCGTGGACTTCCTGCCCAAGGTGAAGGTCGAGGTCGTGGTCAAGGACGACGAGGTCGAGCGCAGCATCGATGCGATCCTGAAGGCTGCCAAGACCGGCAAGATCGGCGATGGCAAGATCTTCGTCACCGCGGTGGAGCAGGTCATCCGCATCCGCACCGGCGAACAGGACGAAGCGGCGGTCTGATCGCCCGGGGCCCGGGAGGGCCCTGTCTCAAGGTCTCAGCGCAGGTGCTGCCAGATCGCGGCGGCCCAAATGCCGCCCGCCAGCACCAGCGACAGCAGCACCGCGGCGCTGGCGATGTCCTTGGCGCGCTTGCTGAGGTCGTGGAGCTCGAAGGACACCCGGTCCACAACCGCTTCGACCGCCGAGTTCAGCAGCTCGACGATCAGCACCAGGATCAACGATCCTGCCAGCAGCGCCACCTGCACCCAATCCCGTCCGACCCAGAAAGCCAACGGCAAGCCGATGATCGTCAGCCACGTCTCCTGGCGGAACGCGCTCTCGCCGAGATAGGCGGCGCGCAGGCCGGCCCAGGAGTAGCCGGCGGCGTGCAGGATGCGGTCCAGGCCGGTGCGGCCCTTGTGGGGATTGCTCATCGTCGGAAAGCGGAGATCGGAAGATCAGGAATCGGCCGGCTGCGTGACCGGCTCGGCGGGCTTCTTGGCCCGGGGCGGCGGCAGCTGGGTGATCAGGCGGGTGCCGCAGATCACGTCATGCAGGAACTGGCGTTGCGGATGGATCCGCGCCAGCAGCAGGTAGCCGGCGATGCCGGCGAGCATCGTGCCGAAGATGGCGCCGGTGCTGTGGTCCAGGTCGAGCAGGTGCACGCTGGCCAGCGCCGGCAGGAACCACAACCAGGACGCCAGGTAGCGCAGCGCGGCACGGGCCTGGGTGATCGGCCGGCCGCTCGCGTCAACCACCCGCAGGTGCCAGGCGCGCATCGCGACCGTCTGGCCGCCGCGCGACCAGAACCAGATGAAGTAGATCCCCAGCACGAGGAACAGGAAGGCCTGCAGCCCGTGCTGGCCGACCTGCGCGTTGCGCTGCTGGGTCAGCGTCGAGTACAGCCAGCCGGCGACGAAGACGACGCCGAACAGCACGACGCCTTCATAGATGAAGGACGCGAATCGGCGCATCAGGCCGGGCGGGGCGTCGCCGCCTGCAACGGGTGCGGAGGTCATCCCGCCAGTTTAGCGGCTGACCCCGTCGCGCCGGGGCAGCAGCGTGTTCGGATCGAGCCGGGCGTCGCGCGGGGAGCGCAAGGGGCGGCTGGAGGCGCTGGCACCGGGCCGGGCGGGCTCGGCGCGCTGGGTCATCAGCACGGTGGTCGCGCCGGGCAGGGCCTGGACGATCGTCGGGCCGGTGGTCGCGGTCAGCGGCGTGCGCTGGATGGGCGTCTTGGCGCGGCTCGGCGCCGGCGCCTCGCGGCCCGCGGCGGAGGCCTTCTCGGCAGCGAGTTCCACCAGGCGCTGACGCTTCTCGGGCGGGAGCGCCTGATAGGCGTCCCACTTCTCGCGCAGCCTGGATTCCTGTTCGGGCGTACGCAGCTCCCCCGCATGCTGGTACCCGATGCGGGCCCGCTGGCGTTCGGTCGGCGACATGCGGGTCCACTCGACCATGCGTTCGCGCAAGCGTTGCTGGTGCTCGGGGGGCAGCGTCGGGTAGCGCGCAGCGATCTCGAGCCACTTGCCCTTGCGGGCGCCGTCCAGCTGATCCCATTCCTTGCTCAGCGGCGCCAAGGCTTCCTTCTGGGACGCGCTCAGCGACACCCAGTTCTGGCCCAGGACCAGGGCGCCCGGAGCGGTCGTCGCGGCCGTTGGCCGAGATGCGGCGAGGGCGCGCGCGACCGGCGAGGCCGCCAGGGGTGGGGCTTCGGTCGGTGCGGAGGCCGGCAGGTCCTGCGCGACGGCGGCGCCAGCGCCGAGCGCCAGCATGCTCACGGCGATCAGCGACCGCGCGCGGCTGTGCGACATGCCGGGCTCAGGGAAAACGCGGAGATCGCCGTTCGGAGACAGCGGGCGGACGGATCTGGTCACGCAGCGCCTCACTGCGACGACTTGGCTTCGTCGGACTTCTCGCCGTTGTCGGCAGCGTTGGCGTTGTTGGGGTCGTTCGGGTTCTCGTTCAGGTATTCACGGAAGCCCGGATCGCTGTACGCCGCCGGGGGCAGCGGCTTGGAAAGCATCTCGGTGTCGAGTTCCGCCGCGCTGCGGATCTGCTCGTACCACTGGCTGTGCTGGATCAGCAGCAGGCCGCCCAGCAGTAGCGCCAGCGGCAGCAGCGCCGCGGCCTTGCGCCAGCGCGGGGTCTTCTCGCCGCCGCCCAGGGCCAGCGTGCCGCCGCCGACCTGCTGGACGTCGGACACGGTGCGGGCCGGTGCCGCGGCGCGCGCGGCCATCGCCTTGGCAAGCGCCTGCTCACGCGCGAAGCGCAGCCGTTCCTGGATGTCGCCGTTCAGGGTCTCGCTCTGTTCGGTCAGGCCCGCGGCAACCCGGAGGCCGAAACGGGTCACGCGCGCATCCGCCTCCAGCGGCAGCGGCGTTCCTGGCGTGTTCTTCTTCATAGCGAGATTCCCTTGGCTTTCAGCGTTTTGGCCAGCGCATGCACAGCGCGCGAGCAGTGTGTCTTGACACTGCCCTCCGAGCAACCCATGACCGCTGCCGTCTCGGCAACATCGAGTTCTTCCCAGTAACGCAGGAGGAAGGCTTCCCGTTGACGTGCCGGCAAAGCTGCAACTTCCTGTTCGATCGCGGCGAGCACCTGGACGCGCGACACCTCGTCCGCGGCCGACAGCGCGCCCATCGATCCTTCCTGCGTCTCCAGCGTCTCGAGCAGGTCGAAGTCCTCGCCGGGGTCACCCCCCTCGAAGTCCGACAGGTTGCTGAAGACCGCGTTGCGCACCTTCTGCCGACGGAAATGATCCATCGTCGCGTTCGACAGGATGCGCTGGAACAGCAGCGGCAGCTCCGACGCGGGGCGGTCGAAGTACTTCTCCGCCAGCTTGATCATGGCGTCCTGGACGATGTCCAGCGCGGCGTCCTCGTCTCGCACCATGTAGACGGTGCGCTTGAACGCGCGCCGGTCGACGGTCTTGAGAAAGTCGTTGAGTTCTTTGTCTGTGGCCAAAGGGCTGGCGCCGGCAGGGGCGATGGAGCGAGCAAAACGGCGCGGATTATCGCATCGACACTACAAATAGCCATTGGCTCTCGGGCTTCATGCGGGTTTGCGTGCATAATCAGCCTTTCGCACACCGCAGTTTTTGTCTCAAGTAGGCCGCCCGACCACGGCGCCCCTGTTTTTGACGCGACGTTTCGAGTCCGCTTCACAAGAGCGCGAGGAGAAGCACCGATGGTTTTTCGTCAGAGAAAATCTCAGAGGTTCGACATATGGACATGTCTGCCGCGGACATCAAACGTGCAGCGATCACGGAAGCTCGCTCACAACCGCACCCCCATTCCGTCAGTTCCGGACAGGAACTGAATGGCTCCGAAATCCTGGTTCAGAGTCTTCAGGCCGAAGGCGTGAAGTTCCTCTGGGGCTATCCCGGCGGTGCCGTCCTCTACATCTACGACGCGCTCTACAAGCAGGACGACATCCAGCACGTGCTGGTGCGCCATGAGCAGGCCGCCGTGCACGCCGCCGACGGCTACGCCCGGGCGACCGGCGAAGTCGGCGTCGCGCTGGTGACCTCGGGTCCCGGCGTCACCAACGCGGTCACCGGCATCGCCACGGCCTACATGGACTCGATCCCGATGGTGATCATCACCGGCCAGGTGCCCACGCCCGCCATCGGCCAGGACGCCTTCCAGGAATGCGACACCGTCGGCATCACGCGCCCGATCGTCAAGCACAACTTCCTGGTCAAGGACGTCCGCGATCTCGCCACGACGCTGAAGAAGGCCTTCTACATCGCCCGCACCGGCCGTCCCGGCCCCGTGGTGGTCGACATCCCGAAGGACGTCTCGCTCAATCGCACCGCGTTCCATTACCCGGAACGCGTCGAGATGCGCTCGTACAACCCGGTGAAGAAGGGCCACAGCGGGCCAGATCCGCAAGGCGGTCCAGTTGCTGATGGGCGCCAAGCGGCCCTACATCTACACCGGCGGCGGCGTCATCCTGGGCGAGGCGACGGCCGAGCTGCGCCAACTGGTCGAGCTGCTGGGCTATCCGTGCACGAACACGCTGATGGGCCTGGGCGCGATGCCCGGCACCGATCCGCGCTTCCTCGGCATGCTCGGCATGCACGGCACCTACGAAGCCAACATGGCGATGCAGCACTGCGACGTGCTGCTCGCCGTCGGCGCGCGCTTCGACGACCGCGTGATCGGCAACCCGAAGCACTTCTCGTCGCGTGGACCGCAAGATCATCCACATCGACATCGACCCGTCGTCGATCTCCAAGCGCGTGAAGGTGGACATCCCGATCGTGGGCGACGTCAAGGACGTGCTGCAGGAACTGATCGCGCAGATCAAGGAAGCGCAGGCGCGTCCCGACGCGGACGCGGTCAACGCGTGGTGGAGCCAGATCAACGACTGGCGCAAGCGCGACTGCCTGGCCTACAAGCACTCGACCGAGGTCATCAAGCCGCAGCACGTGGTCGAGACGCTGTGGAAGCTCACGCGCGACCGCGATGCCTTCGTCACCTCCGACGTCGGCCAGCACCAGATGTGGGCCGCGCAGTTCTACCGCTTCGACAAGCCGCGCCGCTGGATCAACTCCGGCGGCCTGGGCACCATGGGCGTGGGCCTGCCGGACGCGATGGGCATCAAGCTGGCCAAGCCGGACGCGGACGTGGTCTGCATCACCGGCGAGGGCAGCATCCAGATGAACATCCAGGAGCTGTCGACCTGCCAGCAGTACAAGACGCCCGTGAAGATCGTCTCGCTGAACAACCGCTACCTGGGCATGGTGCGCCAGTGGCAGGAGATGGACTACGGCAAGCGCTACTCGCACAGCTACATGGACGCGCTGCCCGACTTCGTCAAGCTGGCCGAGGCCTACGGCCATGTGGGCATGCGGATCGAGAGACCGGAAGACGTCGAGCCCGCGCTGCGCGAGGCGATGCGGCTGAAGGACCGCACCGTCTTCCTGGACTTCCGCACCGATCCGACCGAAAACGTCTGGCCGATGGTCCAGGCCGGCAAGGGCATCACGGAAATGCTGCTCGGGTCCGAGGACCTCTGAGACCGACGACGGCGTGAAGCCGTCCGGCGTGGCGCGCGTTACCGCGCGTGCCGCGACCGGCGGCGGAACGCCCGAGCCGCTCGGAGCGATCCGGCCCATTCCCTGTACCTGAATCGAAGAGCGTGGCCAAGGGCCGGCCGGTTACCGCCGGCGGTCTGAAGAGCGCGAAGGACGAGACTCCATGAAACACATCATCGCCGTGCTGCTCGAAAACGAGCCGGGCGCGCTGTCGCGCGTGGTCGGCCTGTTCTCCGCCCGCGGCTACAACATCGAAAGCCTGACCGTGGCGCCGACCGAGGACCCCTCGCTGTCGCGCATGACCATCGTCACCAGCGGCAGCGACGACGTGATCGAGCAGATCACCAAGCACCTGAACCGGCTGATCGAGGTGGTCAAGGTCGTGGACCTGACCGAAGGCCGCCACATCGAGCGCGAGCTGATGCTGATCAAGGTCCGCGCCGTGGGCAAGGAACGCGAGGAGATGAAGCGCACCGCGGACATCTTCCGCGGCCACATCATCGACGTCACCGAGAAGACCTACACCATCGAGCTGACCGGCGACGCCGCCAAGCTCGACGCCTTCATCGACGCCATCGACCGCAGCGCCATCCTCGAGACGGTGCGCACCGGCACGAGCGGCATCGGCCGCGGCGAACGCATCCTGCGCGTCTGAGACGCGCGCTTCACTGAACCACCCCCGTACTGATTTCCCCCGGAGAGACCACCATGAACGTTTTCTACGACAAGGACGCTGACCTCTGCCTCATCAAGGGCAAGAACGTCACCATCATCGGCTACGGCTCGCAAGGCCACGCCCACGCCCAGAACCTGAACGACAGCGGCGTGAAGGTCACCGTCGGCCTGCGCAGCGGCGGCGCGTCCTGGGCCAAGGCCGAGGGCGCCGGCCTGAAGGTCGCCGAGGTCGCCGAGGCCGTGAAGGCCGCCGACGTGGTCATGATCCTGCTGCCCGACGAGCAGATCGCCGACGTCTACAAGAAGGAAGTCGAGCCCAACATCAAGCAGGGCGCGGCGCTGGCCTTCGCCCACGGCTTCAACGTCCACTACGGCCAGGTGCAGCCGCGCGCCGACCTGGACGTGATCATGATCGCTCCCAAGGCCCCGGGCCACACGGTGCGCAACACCTACAAGCAGGGCGGCGGCGTGCCGCACCTGATCGCCGTCTACGCCCGACAAGTCCGGCAAGGCGCGTGACCTGGCCCTGTCCTACGCCGCGGCCAACGGCGGCGGCCAGGCCGGCATCATCGAGACCACCTTCCGCGAAGAGACCGAAACCGACCTGTTCGGCGAGCAGGCCGTGCTGTGCGGCGGCACCGTCGAGCTGATCAAGGCCGGTTTCGAGACGCTGGTCGAAGCCGGTTACGCGCCGGAAATGGCCTACTTCGAGTGCCTGCACGAGCTGAAGCTGATCGTCGACCTGATCTACGAAGGCGGCATCGCCAACATGAACTACTCGATCTCCAACAACGCCGAGTACGGCGAGTACGTGACCGGTCCGCGCGTCGTCACCGCCGAGACCAAGGACGCGATGCGCCAGTGCCTGAAGGACATCCAGACCGGCGAATACGCCAAGACCTTCATCCTCGAGAACAAGGCTGGCGCCCCGACGCTGATCAGCCGCCGCCGCCTGACCGCCGAGCACCCGATCGAACAGGTCGGCGAGCAGCTGCGCGCGATGATGCCCTGGATCAAGGCCAACAAGCTGGTCGACAAGTCCAAGAACTGATCCGGGAACGGATCGCCGACGTTCAACGGCGGATCGGGCGCGGATCGCGTCAGATCCGTCCGCAAAGGCCGCGCGGAGCGATCCGCGCGGCCTTTTTCGTGGGTGCGCTGGGTTATCCTCCCGCCCCATGAATTCGACTCCGAACAAGAACGTGGACCTGCTCGACGAGGACGAGACCGATGTCCTCGATGCGCCGCAGCGCCCGCGCCACAAGGGCATCTACCTGCTGCCCAACCTCTTCACGCTGGCCGCGCTGTTCAGCGGCTTCTACGCGATCGTGATGGGCATCGGCGGCCGTTTCGAGCAGTCCGTCTACGGCATCTTCGCCGCGATGGTGCTCGACAGCCTGGACGGCCGCGTCGCGCGCATGACCAACACGCAGAGCACCTTCGGCGAGCAGATGGACTCGCTGTCGGACATGGTGTCCTTCGGTGCCGCGCCAGCGCTCATCATGTATTCCTGGGCGCTGCAGGGCCTGGGCAAGTGGGGCTGGTTCGCGGCCTTCGTCTACATCGCCGGTGCCGCGCTGCGCCTGGCGCGCTTCAACACCAACATCGCGGTCGTGGACCGGCGCTTCTTCCAGGGCGTGCCCAGCCCCGCCGCGGCCGCGCTGGTGATGAGCCTGATCTGGGCACTGGACAGCGCCGGCTACAAGGACATCCATCGCGATCCGGCGCTGGCGTGGCTGGCCTTCGGCTTCACGCTGTACGCCGGCCTGACGATGGTGACCAACGCGCCGTTCTACAGCTTCAAGGACATCACCTTCAAGCGCTCGGTGCCCTTCATCGTGCTGGTGGTGATCATGCTGGCCATCGCCGCGATCAACATCGACCCGCCGCGCGTGCTGTTCGGCGTGTTCTGCGCCTATGGCATCTCGGGCTACATCGTCTACGCGGTGCGCCGCGCCAAGGGCAAGCCGGCGAGCGTGATCGCGATGTCGACCGATGAGCCCGATGAAGCGGGCCTTCACCGATAGCGAACGCTCGCCGCGCGGGCATTCGCCCATCGGCGTTGACGCGTCCCAAGCCCGACCCCTATATTCGATGGCTATGACGTTCGTGACCGCATTTCAGCGCACCAGCACCGCGCTGCTACTACTAGGCGACCTTCGGGTTCGCTAGATCGCGCACGTCCGTCTTTCTCGACGCACACCCAGATCAACGGCCCGAATGCAACTCGCAGCGGGCCGTTTTCATTTCTGGAGAGTCTGCGAGTTGCGCCCCCTGAACCCACCAGGAACGCTCTCATGCTCAAGCAACCGCAGACCAAGTACCGCGCCTTCGCCCCCATCGCCTTGCCGGACCGCACCTGGCCCGACGCGCAGATCACGAAGGCGCCGCTGTGGCTGAGCACCGACCTGCGTGACGGCAACCAGGCGCTGATCGAGCCGATGGATCCCGAGCGCAAGCTGCGCATGTTCCGGCAGCTCGTGAAGATCGGCTTCAAGGAGATCGAGGTCGGTTTCCCTTCCGCCTCGCAGACCGACTTCGATTTCGTGCGACTGCTCATCGAGCAGGGCCACATCCCCGACGACGTGACGATCCAGGTGCTGACGCAGGCGCGCCAGCCGCTGATCGAGCGCACCTTCGAATCGCTGATCGGCGCCAAGCGCGTGATCGTGCACCTGTACAACGCCGTCGCGCCGGTGATGCGCCGCGTGGTGCTGGGCATGAGCGAGGACGAGATCGTCGAGCTGGCCGTGACGCACACGCGCATGATCCGCGAGATGGCCGATCGACAGGGCGCGGAGACCGGCACCGACTTCCGCTTCGAGTACTCGCCCGAGATGTTCTCCGGCACCGAGCTGGCGTTCTCCAAGCGCGTCGTGGACGCGGTGACCGAGGCCTGGGGCCCGACGTCCGAGCGCAAGATCATCATCAACCTGCCGACCACCGTCGAGCATTCGACGCCCAACATCTACGCCGACATGATCGAGTGGATGGGCCGTCACATCGAGCGCCGTGACCGCGTGATCCTGTCGGTGCATCCCCACAATGACCGTGGCACGGGCACCGCGGCCGCGGAGCTCGCGATCATGGCCGGCGCCGACCGCGTCGAGGGTTGCCTGTTCGGCAACGGCGAGCGCACCGGCAACCTGGACCTGGTCAACGTCGCGCTCAACCTGTACACGCAGGGCGTGCATCCGGAGCTGGACTTCTCCGACATCGACGAGATCCGCCGCTGCGTCGAGCACTGCAACCAGATCCCGGTGCATCCGCGCCATCCGTATGTGGGCGAGCTGGTCTACACCTCGTTCTCTGGCTCGCACCAGGACGCGATCAAGAAGGCCTTCGCCGCGCGCAAGGACGGCGACATCTGGGAAATTCCGTACCTCCCCATCGACCCCAAGGACCTGGGCCGCAGCTACGAGGCGGTGATCCGCGTGAACAGCCAGTCGGGCAAGGGCGGCATCTCCTACCTGCTCGAGGCCGAGTACGGCATCGAGCTGCCGCGTCGCCTGCAGATCGAGTTCAGCCAGATCGTGCAGGGCGTGATGGACACGAACGGCAAGGAGCTCGGCGCGGCCGACCTGTGGCGCATCTTTGATCGCGAGTACGGCGTCAAGCAGGCCCCGGCGCTGCATCCGCAGATCGACACCGCCGAGGACGGTCAGACCCGCGTGCAGGCACAGGCCGACCTGTGCGTGCGCATGGTCAGGATCGACGGCCAGGGCAAGGGCCCGATCGACGCGTTCGTCGAGGGTCTGAACAAGCTGCTCAAGACCCAGGTC
Organism: Roseateles sp.; assembly: GCA_039594005.1. GTDB lineage: Bacteria > Pseudomonadota > Gammaproteobacteria > Burkholderiales > Burkholderiaceae_C > Roseateles. The sequence goes on along the minus strand of JBCNOF010000013.1, from coordinate 281,001 downwards.
CGGGTGCTGGACTATCACGAGCACGCGATGGGCAGCGGCGCCGACGCGCAGGCCGTGGCCTACCTGGAGCTGCGCGTGGGCGAGGCGACGATGTTCGGCGTCGGCATGGATGGCAACATCGCGTCGGCCTCGCTGAAGGCGATCGTCTCGGGCCTGCGCCGCGCGTCGCAGCGCGGCGTGCTCAAGCTCGCGGACCGCATCGCGGCCTAAACTCATCGGCCATCGCTCACCCGCCACCGCTCACCGGCCACCGCAAGGAAGCACGCCATGTCCGATCAACTGATCATCTTCGACACCACCCTGCGCGACGGTGAGCAATCGCCCGGCGCGTCCATGACCAAGGACGAGAAGCTGCGCATCGCGCGGCAGCTGGAGCGCTTGAAGGTGGACGTGATCGAGGCCGGCTTCGCGGCGGCGAGCCACGGCGACTTCGAGGCGGTCAAGGCGATCGCCGACGCGATCCGCGACAGCACGATCTGCTCGCTGGCCCGCGCCAACGATCGTGACATCGCGCGCGCGGCCGAGGCGCTCAAGGGCGCGGCCCGATCGCGCATCCACACCTTCATCGCCACCAGCGAGCTCCACATGGAGAAGAAGCTGCGCATGACCCGCGAGCAGGTGCTGGAGCAGGCCATCCAGGCCGTGCGTTTCGCCCGCAACCTGAGCGATGACATCGAGTTCTCTCCCGAGGACGGCTACCGCTCCGATCCTGAGTTCCTGGCCCGCGTGGTCGAGGCGGTGATCCGCGAGGGCGCTCGCACGATCAACATCCCGGACACCGTCGGCTACGCGATCCCGGAGCTGTACGGCCAGTTCATCAGGACGCTGCGCGAGCGCGTGCCCAACTCCGACCGGGCCATCTGGAGCGTGCACTGCCACAACGACCTGGGCATGGCGGTGGCCAACTCGCTGGCCGGCGTGAAGATTGGCGGCGCGCGTCAGATCGAGTGCACGATCAACGGCCTGGGCGAACGCGCGGGCAACTGCTCGCTGGAGGAGGTCGTGATGGCGGTGAAGACCCGTCGCGACTACTTCGGCCTGGACGTGCGCGTGGATCCGTCGCAGATCGTGGCGGCCTCGCGGATGGTGTCGCAGACGACCGGTTTCGTCGTGCAGCCCAACAAGGCCGTGGTGGGCGCCAACGCGTTCGCGCATGCGTCGGGCATCCATCAGGACGGCGTGCTCAAGGCGCGCGACACCTACGAGATCATGCGCGCCGAGGACGTGGGCTGGAGCGCCAACAAGATCGTGCTGGGCAAGCTGTCTGGCCGCAACGCGTTCAAGCAGCGCCTGCAGGAACTGGGCGTGGCGCTGGAGTCGGAAGCCGAGATCAATGCCGCGTTCGTCCGCTTCAAGGACCTGGCCGACCGCAAGGCCGAGATCTTCGACGAGGACATCATCGCGCTGGTGATGGACGAGTCCGTCACCCAGATCCATGAACACTACCGGCTGGTGGCGCTGGCGCAGCGCTCCGAGACCGGCGAGCGGCCCCAGGCGCAGGTGGTCTTCGCCGAGGGCGACACCGAGCACCGCACCGAGAGCGACGGCAACGGGCCGGTGGACGCGGTGCTCAAGGCCATCGAGAGCAAGGTTCAAAGTGGGGCCGAAATGCTGCTGTATTCGGTCAGCGCGATCACCGGCGGAAGCACAGAATCCCAAGGCGAAGTGACGGTGCGCTTGCAACATGCCGGTCGCGTGGTGAACGGCGTGGGGGCAGATCCCGATATCGTCGTCGCCTCGGCCAAAGCATATTTGAGCGCTCTGAACAAGTTGCAGAGCAAGACGGAGCGGGTCGCCGCCCAAGGTTGACAGGACAGCGCGCGCAGTCGCTTCGGCTGCGTCGGATGACACGGATTCGGGTACTTTAAGAGCCCGCGCCAAGTCATTGATCTTGCCGGTCTTTCAGCGATCCCCTAAACTCGCGCCCACACCCTGGGGACTGGATTGAAGACCATTGCGACATTGCTGTCTGGTGCCGCGCTCAGCGGCGTCATGTTGCTGACGGGCCTGACCGCCAGTCTCGTGCCGGTTCAAACGGCACAGGCGGCGACCTCGTCGTCCTCCAAAGCGAAGGCCAAGAGCACGCGTCAGGCCAAACCGGCCCCGCGCTCGCCGCGCAAGGTGGCCGCGCGCGCCGCGGCCCCGGTTCGGGAGGTCATTCCTGCCAAACCGTCCTTCGGGACGATGTACGGCCTGCATGACACCGAAGACCCCCTCGACCTGAAATCCAGCGTCGCCTACGTCGTCGACCAGGACACCAACGAGGTCCTGTTCTCGAAGAATCCGTCGGCCGTCCTGCCGATCGCCTCCATCACCAAGCTGATGACGGCGCTGCTGGTCGTCGAGGCGAACCAGTCGCTGGACGAGAAGCTCGAGATCACCGACGAGGACAAGGACACCGAGAAATTCACCGGCTCCCGGCTGACCATCGGCACCACGCTCACGCGCGGCGAACTGCTGCATCTGGCGCTGATGTCCTCCGAGAACCGCGCTGCCCACGCCCTGGGCCGCAACTATCCCGGCGGCCTGGAAGCCTTCGTCGCCGCGATGAACAACAAGGCGCGCACGCTCGGCATGATGGACACCCATTACGTCGAGCCGACCGGGCTGTCCAGCCGCAACCAGTCCTCGGCCGCGGACCTGGCCAAGCTGGTCAAGGTCGCCCACGCCTTCCCGCTGATCCGCGAGCTGTCGACCTCGTCCGAGTACACCGTGGCCCTGGGCCGCAAGCAGGTGCGATTCGGCACCACCAACGGCCTCGTGCGCAAGGGCGACTGGGATATTGGCCTCCAGAAGACCGGCTTCATCAACGAGGCCGGCCAGTGCCTCGTCATGCAGGCCCAGCTCGCCGGCCGCAAGCTGATCATGGTCTTCCTCGATTCCGCCGGGAAATACTCCCGCATCGGCGACGCGGAACGCGTCCGCAAGTGGCTCACCGGCGCGGCGTCGCCGCTGGCAGGTGTCGCGGGCGTCACCAGCTTGCCGGCCGCCACGCCGGCTGCCGTCTCGCTGACGCCGGTGATCTCGGCCAAGTAAGGCGGATCGGTCTCTGGAATGAACAAAGCGGGCCTCGGCCCGCTTTTTCGTTGGTGCGGGGCCCGTGACTGCCTCGGCCGAGCGCTAAGCTCCCAGCACCGGTGCCCCTCTCCGGTCGCGAGCCTCCGCACGCTCGGCAGCTCCCTCCAAGGGGCACCGGCGCCGGAAGCTTTCGATCCGCCTCTTCTATCCGCGCTATCCCCGGAATCCCAGTGCGGCGGAAATGCGGGTCGCCGTCTCCTTCAGGCGCGGCATCCAGCCTTCTTCCAGGCGGTCCGCCGGCGCGGAGATGGACAGCCCCGCCACCAGCTTGCCCTGGTCGTCATAGATGCCCGCGGCCATGCAGCGCACGCCCAGTTCCAGCTCCTCGTCGTCCCGCGCCACGCCGCGCTGACGCACCAGCGCCATCTCGCGCTCCAGCTGGCCGATCTCGGTCAGGCTGTTGCGCGTGTGGCCGGACAGGCCGGTACGCGTCGCATAGGCGCGCACGCGCTGCGGGTCGTCGCTGGCCAGGAAGAGCTTGCCCACCGAAGTCAGGTGCAAGGGCGCCCGGCCGCCGACCGCGCGCACCACCTGCATGCCGCTGCGCTCCGAGTAGGTCCGCTCGATGTAGACGATCTCATCGCCCTGGCGCACCGACAGGTTCACCGGCTGATGCGTCAGCTTGTGCAGCTCGCGCATGGGGCCGATTGCCGCCTCGCGCACGTCCAGCCGCGCCTTCACGAGATTGCCCAGCTCCAGCAGCCGCATGCCCAGCCGATAGCTGCCAGCCTCGGGCCGATCCACGAACCGGCCCAGGGCCAGGTCGTTCAGGATGCGGTGCGCGGTCGACGGGTGCAGTCCGGTCGTCTCGCTGATCACCTTCAGGGAGACCGGGTCCTGATGCTGGGCCAGGACGTCCAGCAGCGCGAACGTGCGCTCGAGGACCTGGATGGCGGGGGTCTGGAGCTCCTTGGACTTCATGGCGGACGATTGTGAAGGATTTCCGACGGTTTTTGCATGGCGAAACCGGGAGGCGGCTCTACTCGACGGCGGCTGGGCGCATTCCGTCGCTTTTGCCCATCAGCGGTGCGAAAAATCGCTGCCCTCGATCGAATGTTGATCGATCAAGCCCCGAGCTGCCGCAATGCGGAACGCGCGGCGCTCAGGCCGCTGCGAACCGCGCCTTCGAGCGTGGCCGGGTATGGGCCCTCGAGGTAGTCGCCGGCGGCCCAGAGGCCCGGTGCGATCGCCGCGCCGGGGCGGCGCAGCCCGGGCGTGCACGCGAAGGTCGCGCGCTTCTCGCTGAGCACGCGGACCAGCCTCGGCGGGGTCGCCCAGCGGAAATGCCGCGCCGCCTGCGCGAGCGCCGCCTCGCCCGTGGCGTCCAGCCCGCGCTCGACCCAGGGCGCCGCGCCGCTCACCACGAGGCTGAACAGGCCCGGCGTCTGGTCCAGTTGGCCCAGGTCGAACGCGAACTGCGCCGGCTCGTCGGCGGATTCGCGCAGCGCGACCATCGGCGCGGGCAGGGCGGAGCCGGGGCTCTCGACATAGATGGTCACGATGGGCTGGAAGTCGAAGGCGCCGGTCAGGGCGCTCCAGTCCGGCGCGAGCGCGCGCGTCAGCCGCGCCGCCTCGACCGAGGACGTCGCGAGGATGACCGCGTCGAAGCGCTCGTCGTCGACGAGCCATCCTTGCGCTGCGCGCTCCAGCCGCTGGACGCGTTGCGTGCGCAGCGTCGCGCCGCGCGCTTGCAGCCAGTCGCGCGCGGGCGAGGGCAGCAGCGCGCTCAGGCCCCGGCGGGGCAGCAGCAGGTCGGCGCTGCCGGGGCCGCTGAAGAGCGCGTCGCGCAGCACCCGCAGGAAGACCTGCGCGCTGGCGGCCTCCGCCGGCGTGTTCAACGCGGCCACGCACAGCGGATCGATGAGGTCCTCGCGCACGGCGCGTGGCAGCCCGGCGCACAGTCGGGCGACGGTCAGGGCTGGGTCGCAGCGGAAGCCGCGCGCGGTCCACGCGCCGCTGGCGACCAGGAATCTCAGGCGATCGCGCCACGACCAGGCCGAGCAGCCCAGCACGCCGCGCAGGAAGGCGATCACGGGCGGGCCCGGGGGCAGCGTCAGCGTGTCGCGGTCGGGGTAGCGCAGCCGCAGCGGCAGGCGCAGCAGCGTCGCCTCGGGATCCGCGCCGACGCGGCGCATCAGGTCCAGCGTCTCGGTATAGGCGCCGATGAGGATGTGCTGGCCGTTGTCGAGTTCCGGCCCGTCGCCCGCGAGGCTGCGGGCGCGACCACCGAGCGCGGGCGCCATCTCCATCAGCGTGACCCCGGCGCCCAGCGACGCCGCTTCCACGGCCGCGGCCAGTCCGGCCCAGCCGCCGCCGATCACGGCTACGCGCTGTTCGGCCACGCGGCTCACCTCAGCGACCGCGCCAGTTGGTCTTCATCGCGATCCACAGCTTGCGCAGCGGCGTGAGCGCGATGCGTTGCTGCAGGACCTGGAAGTTCTCCGCCTCGATCTCGCGCAGCAGTGTGCGGTAGATGTTGGCCATCATGAGCCCGGGCTTCTGCGCCTTGCGGTCGGCCTCGGGCAGCAGCGCCATGGCCTCGTCGTAGATCCGGTGCGCGCGTTCGGCCTGGAACTTCATCAACGCCAGGAAACGATCGCTGTAGCCCCAGGGCGCGTCGCGCTTGAGGATCTCGTGGGCCTTGACGTCGAACTGCTGCAGCTCGCTGACCGGCAGGTAGATGCGGCCGCGGCGCGCGTCGTCGCCGACGTCGCGGATGATGTTGGTCAGCTGCATCGCCAGGCCCAGCTTGTGCGCGTAGGCGATCGTGCTCGCGTCGGTGCGGCCGAAGATGCCCGAGGCCACCTCGCCCACCACGCCCGCCACCAGGTGGCAGTAGCGCTGGAGGCCGGCGTAGTCCAGATAACGCGTCTGCTCGAGGTCCATCTGGCAGCCGTCGATCACGGCCAGCAGGTGCTCGACGCGGATCTCGTAATCCTTGACGTGCGGCAGCAGCGCCTTCATCGCCGGATGCGAGGGCTGGCCGTTGAAGGCGCTCATCACCTCCTTGCGCCACCAGGCGAGCTTGGTCGCGGCCACGCCCGGGTCGGAGACCTCGTCCACGACGTCGTCCACCTCGCGGCAGAACGCGTAGAACGCGGTGATCGCGGCGCGGCGCGGCGGCGGCAGGAAGAGGAACGCGTAATAGAAGCTCGAGCCGCTCGCGGCGGCCTTCTGCTGGACGTACTGCTCCGGCGTGGAAGCGGCGCCGGCCGTGGCCGTCGCGTCGGTGTCTGGATTGGTCTTGGTGCTCATCGCGCCGTCCCTTCGCGGCGTGTGTTCGTGCGGTCCGCAGTCATCGTCAAGGCGCGCCACGCGAGCCGCGGCGCGTCGGCGGCGCCGACGGTCGGGCGGTGGAGCAGGGCGGCGAAGCGCATCGCTTGCAGCTTGTCGAGAATGCGAAGGCCGCCTTGTACCACCAAGCGCAGCTCCCAGCCGGCCCGGCCCGGGATCTGATGCACCAGCGGCGCGCCCTCCAGCATGAGCGTGCGGGCCCATCCGCAGAGTTCCTCGATCAGCGCGCGCGCCGCGGGACTGTCGCGGAGCTTCAGCAGGTCCTGTCCCTCGACCCCGTGACGCCGGCGGTCCTCCAAGGGCGCGTAGATCCTTCCGCGCGGGCCGTCGACGGTGAAGTCCTGCCAGAAATTGATCAGCTGCAGCGCCGAGCAGATCGCGTCCGAGCGGCGCAACGCCGTCGCGTCGTCAATGCCATACAGGTGGAGCAGCAGGCGCCCTACCGGGTCGGCCGAGCGCCGGCAGTAGTCCAGCAACTCGGCGCGCGTGGCGTACTCGGTCTTCACGAGGTCCTGCTCGAAGGCGTCCAGCAAGGCCTCCAGCAAGGGCAGCGGCAGGCGGTGGTCGCGCAGGACCGGCGCCAGCGGTCCGAACACGCGCGCCGCCCAGCGGGGGGAGGGCGTCTGGCCCGTGGCCACCGCCCGAAGGTCGGCGCGGTAGTCCGCCAGGTCGCACAGCCGCTGCGCGGCGTCGGCGTCGCCCTCGTCGGCCAGGTCGTCGGCGGTGCGCGCGAACGCGTAGATCGCCATGATCGCGGGACGCAGCGCCGGCGGGCACAGCCAGGAGGCGACAGGAAAGTTTTCGTAGTGCTCTATGCTCACGAGCGCCATTTTCCGCTGAGCAGTACCCCGGCGAACCGTACGCCGTCGGTTTGACACGTCCGGACACGCTGAATACATTACTGACCGGTCAGTCAGTTACTCCGGTGCCCGAAGCAGGGCGCCGCGGCTTTGTCGAGGTGTTCATGCCCCCACGGTCTCTTGTGTCCCTGTCCACGGCTGTGCTGGCCGCGATCGCCGTCTCCGTGCTGGCCGCCTGCGGCAAGCAGGCCCCGCCGCCCGAACCCGACCGTTACGTGCGCACGCTGGTGCTGTCGCCGCAATCGGCCGGACAGCAACGCGAGTTCGCCGCCGAGGTCCGGGCGCGCGTCGAGTCGCGCCTGTCCTTCCGCGTCCCGGGCAAGATCCTGGAGCGCAAGGTGGACCTGGGCTCGGTCGTGAAGCCGGGTCAGACGTTGGCCCGCATCGACAGCTCCGACCTGGTGCTCGCGCAGGAGGCGGCCAAGGCCTCGGTGCTGGCCGCGCGCGTGAATCGCGATCAACTGGGCGCCGATTACAAGCGCTACATCGACCTCCACAAGCAGGGCTTCATCAGCGCGGCCGAGCTGGACCGCCGTGACGCCGCCTTCAAGGCCGCGCAGGCGCAGTACGAATCGGCGCGCGCGCAATCCGACGTGCAGCGCAACCAGGCGCAGTACTCGAGCCTGGTGGCCGATGCCGCCGGCGTGGTCACCGGCATCGACGCCGAGCCCGGCATGGTCGTGGCCGCCGGCACGCCGGTGGTGCGCGTGGCCAACGACGGCCCGCGCGACATCGTGTTCTCCGTGTCCGAGGACCAGGTCGCGCTGGTGCGCGCCGCCGCCGCGCGGCCCGACGGGCTGAAGGTCCGCCTGTGGACCGACAACAAGGCCGAGCCGCAGCCGATCAAGCTGCGGGAGCTGGCCGCGGCCGCCGATCCGGTGACGCGGACCTTCCTCGTCAAGGCCGAGCTGCACGATCAGAACGTGCGCCTGGGCCAGACCGCGACCGTGATCCTGACCGGTGCGCCGTCGGACAACGCGATCAAGCTGCCGCTGAGCGCGGTGATGGAGTCGCAGGGCAAGAGCGCCGTGCTGCTGCTCGATCCCAAGACGATGACCGTCAATCCCAAGCCGGTGACCGTGGTCGGTGCCGAGGGCAACGAGCTTGTCGTGCAGGGCTTGACGCCCGGTCTGGAGGTCGTCACCGCGGGCGGTCATGTGCTCACTGCCGGCCAGAAGGTCAAGCGCTTCCGCCCGCCGGGCACGCCGACCGAGGCGCAGTCGCCCGCGCCGGTGTCGCCCGCCGTCGCGGCTTCGCGTTGAGCCTCGGGAGCGCTGAATGAGCAACCCGAGCCGCGCCGGTTTCAACCTCTCGCGCTGGGCGCTGGAGCACGCCCCGCTGACGCGCTACCTGATGGTGGTGCTGATGGTGTTGGGCTTCGCCGCCTACTTCCAGCTGGGCCAGGACGAGGACCCCCCGTTCACCTTCCGCGCGATGGTCGTGCAGGCCTACTGGCCCGGCGCGACGCCGCAGCAGATGGCCGAGCAGGTCACCGACAAGATCGAGCGCACCCTGCAGGAGGTGCCGCACGCCGACAAGATCCGCAGCTACACCAAGCCCGGCGAGTCGCTGACCATCTTCCAGGTCAAGGACAACACCGCCCCGGGCGAGGTGCCGCAGCTCTGGTACACGGTCCGCAAGAAGATCGGCGACCTCAAGCCCACGCTGCCGCAGGGCGTGCTGGGCCCGTTCTTCAATGACGAGTTCGGCGATGTCTACGGCTCCATCTTCGCGCTGTCCTCCGACGGCGGCTTCTCGATGGAGGAGCTGCGCCAGCAGGCCGAGGCGGTGCGCTCCGAGCTGCTGCGCGTGCAGGACGTGGCCAAGGTCGACCTCTTCGGCGTGCAGGCCGAGAAGCTGTTCATCGAGATCTCGCAGAAGCGGCTCGCTGAGTTGGGCCTGGACTTCAACCAGGTCGTCTCGCAGCTCAACGCGCAGAACGCCGTCGAGAGCGCCGGCGTGATGGACGCCGGCAGCGCCAACGTGCAGATCCGCATCGAGGGCCAGCTCAACTCCGTTCAGGCCCTCAGCGATTTCCCCATCCGCGGGCTCAACCAGCAGACCGGCGCGTCCAGCAGCATCAAGCTGGGCGACATCGCCAAGGTGCGCCGCGGTTATGTCGATCCGGCCACGACGATGGTCCGCTACAACGGCAAGCAGGTCGTGGCGCTGGGCGTGTCCATGGGCAAGGGCGGCGACATCATCGCGCTGGGCAAGGCGCTGCAGACCAGCGTGAAGCGGCTCCAGCAGCAATTGCCCGCTGGCATCACGCTGCAGCAGATCCAGGACCAGCCTGCCGCGGTGAAGTCCTCGGTGGGCGAGTTCGTGCACGTGCTGATCGAGGCCGTGGTCGTCGTGCTCGGCGTGAGCTTCATCGCGCTTGGCCTGCACACGAAGCCGCTGCGCATCGACGTGTGGCCCGGCCTGGTCGTGGGCATCACCATCCCGCTGGTGCTGGCCATCACCTTCGTCGTCATGTATTACGCCGGGGTGGGGCTGCACAAGATCTCGCTCGGGTCGCTGATCATCGCGCTGGGGCTGCTGGTGGACGACGCGATCATTGCCGTGGAGATGATGGTCCGCAAGCTCGAGGAGGGCTACGACAAGATGCACGCGGCGACGTACGCCTACGACGCCACGGCCAAGCCCATGCTCACCGGCACGCTGATCACGGCGGTGGGTTTCCTGCCCATCGGCCTGGCCAAGTCCACCGTCGGTGAATACACCTTCGCGATCTTCGCGGTGACCGCCGCGGCGCTGGTGATCTCGTGGGTGGTGTCGGTGTACTTCGTGCCCTACCTGGGCGCGCTGCTGCTCAAGACCCGCGCCGGTCATGAGGGCGAGGCGCACGAGGTCTTCGACACGCCGTTCTACAACCGCTTCCGCCGCTGGGTCGCGTGGTGCGTGTTCCATCGCTGGAAGACCATCGGCATCACCATCCTCGTGTTCGTGCTCGGCCTGGCGGGCATGGGCAAGGTGCAGCAGCAGTTCTTCCCGGACTCCAGTCGCCCCGAGGTGCTGGTCGACCTGTGGCTGCCCGAGGGCGCGACGATCGAGGAGAGCAACATCGTGGCCAAGCGCTTCGAGGCCCGCATGGCCAAGGAGCCGCTGGTGGGCAGCATCGCCACCTGGGTCGGGTCGGGCGTGCCGCGCTTCTACCTGCCGCTGGACCAGATCCTGCCCAACACCAACGTCAGCCAGGCGATCATCCTCCCGAAAACGCCGGCCGACCGCGAAGCGCTGCGCCACAAGCTGCCGCAGATCCTGGCCGAGGAGTTCTCCGAGGTGCGCGGCCGCGTGAAGCTGCTGCCCAACGGGCCGCCGGTGCCGTACCCGGTGCAGTTCCGCATCTCGGGCGATGACCCGACGCTGCTGCGCCAGTACGCCGACCGCGCCAAGGACCTGATGCGCGCCAACCCCAACCTGCTGGGGGTCAACGACGACTGGAACGAGTCCATCAAGGTGCTGCGCCTGCAGGTCGACCAGGACAAGGCCCGCGCGCTGGGCGTCACGAGCCAGAGCATCGCGCAGGCCGCGCGCATCCTGGTGACGGGCAGCACGGTGTCGCAGTACCGCGAGGCCGATCGCCTGATCGACATCGTGCTGCGCCAGCCCGTGCAGGAGCGCGACACGCTGTCCGAGCTCGCCAACGCCTACGTACCCACGGCCTCGGGCCGCTCGGTGCCGCTCACCCAGGTCGCCAAGCCGCAGTTCACCTGGGAGCCCGGCCGCATGCACCGCGAGAGCCGCCAGTTCACGATCACCGTGCAGGGCGACGTGATCGAGGGCCTGCAGGGCGCCACGGTCACCAACCAGGTCTGGCCCGCGCTCGACGCGATGCGCAAGGACATGCCGCCCGGCTACTCGATCACGATCGCCGGCGCGGTGGAGGAGAGCAGCAAGGGCACCGGCTCGATCGCCGCCGGCGTGCCGATCATGCTGTTCATCACCTTCACGCTGCTGATGCTGCAGCTGCACAGCTTCTCGCGCGCGATGCTGGCCTTCCTGACCGGCTTCCTCGGCATCGCCGGCGTGTCCGCCGCCCTGCTGATCCTGAACCGGCCCTTCGGCTTCGTCGCGCTGCTGGGTGTGATCGCGCTGATGGGCATGATCCAGCGCAACTCGGTGATCCTGATCGACCAGATCGAGCAGGATCGCGGCCGTGGCGTGCCGCCGGCGCAGGCCATCGTGGAATCCGCCGTGCGCCGGCTGCGTCCGATCGCGCTGACCGCCGCGGCGGCCGTGCTGGCGATGATGCCGCTGTCGCGCAGCGTGTTCTGGGGGCCGATGGCCGTGGCCATCATGGGCGGCCTGATCGTGGCGACCGTGCTGACGCTGCTGGCGCTGCCGGCGATGTACGCGGCCTGGTTCCGCGTCGAGCGCGACAAGGACGCCGGCATCGCCCCGTCCACCCATTGAGGCGGCGCCCCTTCGGGGGCGCTCCTCCCGTCGGGAGTCGCTCCGTCGGGGGTTTACCCCCGCCTGGCAGTGGCGGGACGGGCCGTGGGAATCGGTCGATTCCTTGATTACAATCGCCGGTTTTCCGGATCGCGGACGGCAGGGCCCTGGGCCTTTCTCTCGCATCTCCGAATTACCAAGGGCCCGCCGCGCAGGACTGCGCGCAGCGATCGCGGCGAGCCCCCATCACCCGGCGCGGGTGGCGAAATTGGTAGACGCACCAGGTTTAGGTCCTGACGCCTTCACGGGCGTGCCGGTTCGAGTCCGGCCCCGCGCACCACACTTCCAACTGATTCCGAGTCCACTATGGCTGTCACCGTCGAAACTCTCGAAAAGCTCGAACGCCGCATCACGCTCACGCTGGCGGCCGCTGACATCAACACCGAGGTCGAGTCCCGCCTGAAGAAGCTGGCCCGCACCGTCAAGGCCGACGGCTTCCGTCCCGGCAAGGTGCCGATGTCCTTCGTGGCGCAGCGCTACGGCGCGCAGGTGCAGTACGAAGTCGTCAACGACAAGCTCGGCGAGGCCTTCTCGGTCGCCGCCAACGAAGCCAAGCTGCGCGTCGCCGGCATGCCCAGCATCGCCCAGAAGGACACCGCCGCCGAAGGCGAGCTGGCCTTCGACGCCACCTTCGAGGTCTATCCCGAAGTCAAGCTGGGTGACCTGGGCGAGGCCGAGGTCGAGCGCGTCGCCGCCGACGTGACCGACGAAGCCATCGACAAGACCGTCGAGATCCTGCGCAAGCAGCGCCGTTCGTTCGCCCAGCGCGGCGCGGCGGACGTGGCCGCCGACGGCGACCGCGTGACCATCGACTTCGAAGGCAAGATCGACGGCGAACCCTTCGCCGGCGGCAAGGCCGACGGCTTCCAGTTCCTGCTGGGCGAAGGCCAGATGCTCGAAGCCTTCGAGAAGGCCGTGCGCGGCATGAAGGCGGGCGAGTCCAAGACCTTCCCGCTGGCCTTCCCCGAGGACTACCACGGCAAGGACGTGGCCGGCAAGGAAGCCGACTTCCTGGTGACGGTCAAGAAGATCGAGGCCCAGCACCTGCCTGACGTGAACGAGGCCTTCGCCAAGGCCCTGGGCATCAAGGAAGGCACTGTCGAGGCCCTGCGCGCCGACATCAAGAAGAACCTCGAGCGCGAGGTGAAGTTCCGCGTGCTGGCCAAGAACAAGGGCGCCGCGATGGACGCGCTGGTTGGCAAGGCCGAGCTGGACGTGCCCAAGGCGCTGGTCGCCGGCGAGGCCGAGCGCATGGTCGCCAACGCCCGCGAGGACCTGAAGAAGCGCGGCATCAAGGACGCCGACAAGGCCCCAATCCCCGCCGAGCTGTTCAACGAGCAGGCCGAGAAGCGCGTGCGCCTGGGCCTGGTCGTGGCCGAGCTGGTCCGCGCCAACAACCTGCAGGCCAAGCCCGAGCAGCTGCAGGCCCACATCGAGGAAATCTCGCAGAGCTACGAGAAGCCGGCGGAAGTCGTGCGCTGGTACCTGTCCGACCGCGAGCGCATGGCCGAGGTCGAAGCCGTCGTGATCGAGAACAACGTCACCGACTTCATCCTGGGCAAGGCCAAGGTCACCGACAAGCAACTGCCCTTCGACGAGCTGATGGCCACGGCCTGATCTCGACGCGGCGCGGACTTTCCCGATCGTTTCCCGGCATCGCTCTTGATTCACCGGGAGTCCACCGCCAAGTAAGGCGCCAGGCCGCAAGGCCGGCGCCTTTTTCTTTCCCCGGCGCGAACCGCGACCACCCGGCGGTCAGGGGATGGAGCGCACGACATAATGGATTGTCGTGATCTCGAACCAATTCAGAGGATTTCATGAGCGCGCTTGAAACCAGCAACCTGGGCATGGTGCCCATCGTCATCGAACAGTCGGGCCGCGGCGAGCGCGCCTACGACATCTACAGCCGCCTGCTGCGCGAGCGCATCGTCTTCCTGGTCGGTCCGGTCAACGATGCCGTGGCCAACCTGGTCGTCGCACAGCTGCTGTTCCTGGAGAGCGAGAACCCGGACAAGGAGATCTCGCTGTACATCAACTCCCCGGGCGGCAGCGTCTCGGCCGGCATGTCGATCTACGACACGATGCAGTTCATCAAGCCGCAGGTGTCCACGCTGTGCATGGGCATGGCTGCCTCGATGGGCGCCTTCCTGCTGGCCGCCGGCGAGAAGGGCAAGCGCTTCGCGCTGCCCAACTCCAAGATCATGATCCACCAGCCGCTGGGCGGCGCGCAGGGTCAGGCCACCGACATCGAGATCCACGCCCGCGAGATCCTCAAGACCCGCGAGCAGCTGAACCGCATCCTGGCGGAGCGCACCGGCCAGCCGCTGGAGAAGATCCAGAACGACACCGAGCGCGATTACTTCATGTCGGCCGCCGAGTCGGCGAACTATGGCCTGATCGACCAGGTGATCGAGAAGCGCCCCTGATCGTCGATGTCCCTTCCGGGATCCGGTGAATCCGCCGGCGACGATCCACTGCGGCATCTCGCGATGCCGAATCGCGCCACCGCGAGTGGCGCGTTTCATGTCCCGCCGTCAGGGCGAAGCCGTCTTCCCGATGGGGGAGGCGGCTCGCCGACCTCGGGGGGAACTGCCGGCGCTGGCGGCCAACTGACCGTCCGTCGACCGCACCAACTGACCACTCTTAGGGGCTTTTATCCCCTCAAGGGTGGTGCCGGCAATTGAACTATCATCAATGCAGGCACTTGCCTGTATTCCCAGCAGCCCTCCAGCAGCCCCAGCAGCACTCCCATGGCCGAGAAAAAAGGCAACTCCAGCGAAAAAGTCTTGTACTGCTCCTTCTGCGGCAAGAGCCAGCACGAAGTGCGCAAGCTGATTGCCGGCCCGTCGGTGTTCATCTGCGACGAGTGCGTCGACCTGTGCAACGACATCATCCGCGAGGAGGTTCCGGCGGAAGCCGCGCCTGGCGGTCGCGCGAGCAAGTCCGACCTGCCGGCGCCCAGCGAGATCAAGACGACCCTCGATCAGTACGTGATCGGCCAGGACGTGGCCAAGAGCACGCTGGCGGTAGCGGTCTACAACCACTACAAGCGCCTGCGCCACGCGGCCGACAAGAAGGACGACGTCGAGCTGGGCAAGAGCAACATCCTGCTGATCGGCCCGACCGGCTCGGGCAAGACCCTGCTGGCGGAGACGCTGGCGCGCCTGCTGAACGTGCCGTTCACCATCGCCGATGCGACCACGCTGACCGAAGCCGGCTACGTGGGCGAGGACGTCGAGAACATCATCCAGAAGCTGCTGCAGAAGTGCGATTACGACGTCGAGAAGGCCCAGCGCGGCATCGTCTACATCGACGAGATCGACAAGATCTCCCGCAAATCCGACAACCCGTCCATCACGCGCGACGTGTCGGGCGAGGGCGTGCAGCAGGCGCTGCTGAAGCTGATCGAAGGCACCATGGCCTCGGTGCCGCCGCAGGGTGGCCGCAAGCATCCGCAGCAGGAGTTCCTGCAGGTCGATACGACCAACATCCTGTTCATCTGCGGCGGCGCGTTCGCCGGCCTGGAGAAGGTCATCGTCGAACCGATCGGAGAAGTCGGGCATCGGCTTCGGCGCCTCGGTCAAGAGCAAGAGCGAGAAGAAGGTCGGCGAGCTGTTCCGCGAGGTCGAGCCGGAAGATCTGATCAAGTTCGGTCTGATCCCCGAGTTCGTCGGCCGTCTGCCGGTGGTCGCGACCCTGGACGAGCTCGACCGAGGATGCGCTGATGCAGATCCTGACCGAGCCGAAGAACGCCCTGACCAAGCAGTACCAGGCAGCTGTTCGATATGGAAGGCGTCGAGCTGGAAGTCCGCCCGACCGCGCTGAACGCCATCGCCAAGAAAGGCGCTGGCGCGCAAGACCGGCGCCCGCGGCCTGCGTTCCATCGTGGAGCACGCGCTGCTCGACACCATGTACGAGCTGCCGTCGCTGGACAGCGTCGACAAGGTGGTGATCGACGAGAACAACATCGACGAGGACAGCAAGCCGTTGCTGGTCTACCGCGAAACGAAGGCGAGCGCCTGAGCGCGCCGCCCACCGCCAAGCACCCCGGGCGATTCGCTTGCCATCACTTCACGTGGAAAGCAATCGCCCAAAGGCTATTGAACGGCACCTTGTAATTGGCAGCTCTTGCCCTAGATGGGCTTGAGAAAGAGAGGTTTTCATGTCCGGTCATCCGATCCTTCCCGCGGAACCCATCACGCTGCCGCTGCTGCCGCTGCGCGACGTGGTGGTGTTCCCGCACATGGTGATCCCGCTGTTCGTGGGCCGTGACAAGTCCATCAAGGCCTTGGAAGCGGCGATGGAGGCCGGTCGCCAGATCATGCTGGTCGCGCAGAAGGCGGCCGGCAAGGACGAGCCCAAGCCCGACGACATGTTCGAGATGGGTTGCGTCGCCAGCATCCTGCAGATGCTGAAGCTGCCCGACGGCACCGTGAAGGTGCTGGTCGAGGGCCTGCAGCGCGCCACCACCACCAAGATCGAGGACGGCGAGGAGCACTTCACCGCAGAGATCCTGCCGATTCCGCCGGAAGCCGATGAGCAGCCGGAAGTGGAGGCGCTGCGCCGCGCGGTGACCCAGCAGTTCGACCAGTACGTCAAGCTGAACAAGAAGATCCCGCCGGAGGTGCTGACCTCCCTCGCCGAACAGCATCGACGAGGCCGGCCGCCTGGCCGACACCATCGCCGCGCACATGCCGCTGAAGCTCGAGCCGAAGCAGTCGGTGCTCGAGATGTCCGACATCACCGAGCGTCTGGAATACCTGCTGGCGCTGCTGGAGGCGGAGATCGACCTGCTGCAGGTGGAGAAGCGCATCCGCGGCCGCGTCAAGAAGCAGATGGAGAAGAGCCAGCGCGAGTACTACCTGAATGAGCAGATGAAGGCCATTCAGAAGGAGCTGGGCGACGGCGAGGAAGGCGCCGACATGGAGGAGCTGGAGAAGAAGATCCAGGCCGCGCGCATGCCGAAGGAGGCGCGCAAGAAGGCCGAGGCCGAGCTGAAGAAGCTCAAGCTGATGTCGCCGATGTCGGCCGAAGCGACCGTGGTGCGCAACTACATCGACTGGCTGGTGAACGTGCCGTGGTGCGCAAGAAGACCAAGGTCAAGAAAGACCTGGCCAAGGCCGAGGAGGTGCTCGATGCCGACCACTACGGCCTGGAGAAGGTCAAGGAACGCATCCTCGAGTACCTCGCGGTGCAACAGCGCGTGAACAAGATCAAGGGGCCGATCCTGTGCCTGGTCGGGCCGCCGGGCGTGGGCAAGACCTCGCTGGGGCAGTCGATCGCCCGCGCCACCGGCCGCAAGTTCGTGCGCATGGCGCTGGGCGGCGTGCGTGACGAAGCCGAGATCCGCGGTCACCGCCGCACCTACATCGGTTCGATGCCGGGCAAACTGATCCAGAAGATGGCCAAGGTCGGCGTGACGCAACCCGCTGTTCCTGCTCGACGAGATCGACAAGATGGGCATGCGACATGCGCGGCGATCCGGCCTCGGCGCTGCTGGAGGTGCTCGATCCGGAACAGAACCACACGTTCAACGACCACTACCTGGAAGTGGACTACGACCTGTCCGACGTGATGTTCGTGGCCACCTCGAACTCGATGAACATTCCGGCGCCGCTGCTGGACCGGATGGAAGTGATCCGCCTGTCGGGTTACACCGAGGACGAGAAGGTCAACATCGCCAAGCAGCTACCTGCTGCCGAAGCAGACGGGGCAACAACGGCGTGAAGGACGAGGAGCTCGAGGTCACCGAGGGCGCGATCCGCGGCATCATCCGCTACTACACCCGCGAAGCCGGCGTGCGTAGCCTGGAGCGCGAAATCTCCAAGGTCTGCCGCAAGGCGGTGAAGGGCCTGCAGCTCAAGACCTTCGAGGGCAAGGTCGAGGTCAACGAGGACAACCTGAACGAGTTCCTGGGCGTGCGCAAGTTCGACTTCGGCCGCGCGGACAACGAAGAACCAGGTCGGCCAGGTGACCGGGCTGGCGTGGACGGAAGTGGGCGGCGATCTGCTGACCATCGAAGCCGCCTGCGATGCCGGGCAAGGGCAAGCTGACCCGCACCGGCTCGCTGGGCGACGTGATGCAGGAATCGATCGAGGCGGCGCTGACCGTGGTGCGTCGCGGGCGCGCCGTCTGGGCATCAAGGCCGAGTTCTTCGAGAAGCGCGACATCCACATCCACGTGCCGGAAGGCGCGACGCCGAAGGACGGCCCGAGCGCCGGTATCGGCGATGTGCACGGCGCTGGTGTCGGCGCTGACCGGGATCCCGGTGCGCGCCGATGTGGCGATGACCGGCGAGATCACGCTGCGTGGCCAGGTGCTGGCGATCGGCGGCCTGAAGGAGAAGCTGCTGGCGGCGCACCGCGGCGGCATCAAGACCGTGCTGATTCCGGAAGAGAACGTCAAGGATCTGGAGGACATCCCGGACAACGTGAAGAACCATCTCGAGATCGTGCCGGTGCGCTGGATCGACCGGGTGCTGGAGGTGGCGCTGGAGACCTATCCGCAGGCCCTGCCGGACGAAGAACCGGTCGCTGCGGCGCCTGCTGCCGAGAAGGTGGCCGACGCCAAGCCGGAAGCGGCGGGCGGTGATTCGCTCAAGCACTGACCCTCGCGGTCACAAGACAAGGGCGCCTTCGGGCGCCCTTGTCGTTTGAGCGCTGATCACGGGCGGGCGGGGGAACGGGCGGGAGTGGCGAATGGGCGATCTTCATAAAGAATTCGCTGAACTCTTGCGAGAGGGTCAAAAACCGTTCTATACTCTCGGCTTCAGCGCAAACGGTGCTGTGACGACAACGCGAATCGCAAGAGACGCGGCGAAGTTGAAGCAGGCAGTGCGTTGAAGACCATGCGGGAATAGCTCAGTTGGTAGAGCGCAACCTTGCCAAGGTTGAGGTCGCGAGTTCGAGCCTCGTTTCCCGCTCCAGGTATTCAAAGGATGGAAGCTCCGGCTTCCATTTTTTATCGGAACCGGACACACCAAATTCGGTTTCTACAGAATCCCGTCCAGGGTTCTGGGGCGCGATAGCAAAGCGGTTATGCCCCGGATTGCAAATCCGGTCAGTCCGGTTCGACTCCGGATCGCGCCTCCAAAGAATGGACATTGCGGGAATAGCTCAGTTGGTAGAGCGCAACCTTGCCAAGGTTGAGGTCGCGAGTTCGAGCCTCGTTTCCCGCTCCAACGACACCAAAGGTCGGTTGGGGTGATCAATCACCCCGCTGTCCTGCGATGCGGGAATAGCTCAGTTGGTAGAGCACGACCTTGCCAAGGTCGGGGTCGCGAGTTCGAGTCTCGTTTCCCGCTCCAAATTCTGCAAAGGGAAGCCAGTTTGGCTTCCCTTTTTTCTTGCCCGGCGGCCCCGATAATGCCCGGTCACTTCGACAAGGAACTCCTCATCGAGTTGTCGCGGCCTGGATGGTGAAATCGGTAGACACAGCGGACTTAAAATCCGCCGCCTTTAACCGGCGTACGGGTTCGAGTCCCGTTCCAGGCACCACGCGCACGGCTCCTGAAGACCGCATCGCATGGGCATGTTTGCGCAGGAACTGTTGAACCCGGGCGTTCGCAAGCGCGAGGTCCTTGGCTGGTCGATGTACGACTTCGCCAACTCGGGTTACACGACGGTCGTCCTGACTGCCGTCTACAACGCGTACTTCGTCAGCGTGATCGCACGCGGCCAACCGTCGGCGACGCTGCTGTGGACCGTGCTGATCGCCGTGTCCAGCTTCGTGGTGATGGTGACAATGCCGGGCCTGGGCGCCTGGGCCGATGCCCACGGCGCGAAGAAGAAACTGCTCGGCCTGTGCACCGTCGGCTGCGTGCTGACGACCGCCGCGCTGGCCGTGTTCGGCCCCGACCATCTCTGGTGGGCCGCCGCGGCGGTGGTGCTGTCCAACGTCTTCTTCTCCTACGGTGAATCGCTGATCGCGGCCTTCCTGCCGGAGCTCGCCAGACGCGACGCCCTGGGGCGGGTATCCGGCTGGGGCTGGGCCTTCGGCTACCTCGGCGGGATGCTGGCGCTGGGCGTGTGCCTGGGTTACGTGCTCAGCGCGCAATCGCGCGGCGAGACCGCCGAGCACTTCGTCCCGGTCACGATGCTGATCACCGCGGGGCTGTACCTGCTGGCCGCGCTGCCGACCTTCCTGCTGCTGCGCGAGCGCGCCGACCCCTGCGCGACGCGCCGCGTGGCGCGCATGGGTTCGGGCTTGTCGCAGCTCTGGGCGTCGTGGCAACGGGCGCGCGCCTATCCCGACTTCCTGCGGCTGCTGGCCTGCGGCACGAGCTACCAGGCGGGCATTGCCGTGGTGATCGCGCTCGCGGCCGTCTACGCGGAGCAGGCGCTGGGGTTCTCGCAGGCGCAGACGATGACGCTGGTGTTCCTGGTCAACATCGCGTCCGCCGTGGGTGCATTCCTGTTCGGCTATTACGAGGACCGCATCGGTCACCAGCCCGCGCTGGCGATGACGCTGGTGGGCTGGATGCTGATGACGCTGCTGGCCTTTCTGGCCACGAGCGCCTGGTTGTTCTGGATCGCCGCCGTGATCGCGGGCCTGTGCATGGGCTCGAGTCAATCCTGTGGCCGGGCCCTGGCCGGCGCGCTTGCGCCGTCTGATCGCCTGGCCGAGTTCTTCGGGCTGTGGACCTTCGCCACGCGGCTGGCCGCGATCATCGGCCCGCTGACCTACGGCGCGGTGACGGTGCTGACCGCGGGCAACCATCGGCTCGCGATCCTCGCCACCGGCGTGTTCTTCGTGCTGGGTTATTGGCTGCTGCGGCGTGTGGACATGACACGCGGCCTGGCGCGCGCGCTCATCTGATCCGGCCCTTCAGGCCGGGACGCGGGTCGCGAGAACATCCCGCCAGCCCAGCGCCTGCCGGGCGAGATGCTGCAACGGTGCGGGATCGCCCGTGCTCTCCAGCACGATGGACGCGCCAGCGGTCGGCGCGATGCCCAATCCCTCCCAGACGCGTCTGGCCTGTCGCGCCACGGCGTCCTCGATGTTGAGCAGGCGCACGTCGTCGCCCAGCGCGGCCTGGATGCGCGATTGCACCAGCGGGTAATGCGTGCAGCCGAGCAGCACCGTGTCCACGCGGGCTTCGCGCAATGGCGCGCAGAAGCGCTCGATCAACGCACCGAGCTCCGCGCTGGCGAGGTCCCCCTGCTCGATCAAGGACACGAGTCCGGGGCAGGGCTGGCTGATCAGCTCGACGTCCGCCGCGTGGGCCGCGACCAGTTGCTCGAAGCGGCGGCTGGCGATGGTGGCGGTCGTCGCCATCACGCCGATGCGGCCGTTGCGTGTGGCCGCCACGGCCGGTTTGACGCCGGGTTCGATCCCGACGACGGGCCAGTCCGGCCAATGCTCGCGCATTGCCTGCACGGCATGCGCGGTCGCCGTGTTGCAGGCCACCACCGCCATGCGCGCGCCGACCGCGCGCAGGCGCTCGGCCACGCAAAGGCTGCGCTCGACGATGTAGGCGCTGCTGCGGTCGCCGTAAGGCGCATGGGCCGTGTCGGCGACGTAATGCAGCGGCACGCCCGGCAACTGCGCCCGCAAGGCCTGGAGCACCGTCAGGCCGCCGACGCCCGAATCGAAGACCCCGATCGAGGGGACGGGCGCATCCCCAGGCGGCGGGGGCGGAGGGGCACTCGTCAGAGGGGCGTCGGGGGGCTGGGGACTCGAGCTCGTCATCGTGGGGGTGGCGTGTCGGGAGCGGAGTCTAGAGGGATTCCCTCATTCCCGTGGCGAACCCGCTTGGCAGCCGCCAATCGATGGCTAGAATAGAACGATCGTTCGTTTTATTTTCGAGCCGGCGCCGAGCAGCGCTCGTGGTCCCGCGCAGAAGCCGGGACGGGAGCAGGGGCGCATGACGGCTGGGAGACACGGGAGCGCCCCGAGGCTCCCATAGAATCGAATTAACGTTAACGTCAATCCAGCTTGGAGTACTTCGATGAAGGTATTGGTCCCCGTCAAACGAGTGGTCGACTACAACGTCAAGGTCCGCGTCAAGACGGACGGCACCGGCGTCGACCTCGCCAACGTCAAGATGTCCATGAACCCCTTCGACGAGATCGCCGTGGAAGAAGCCGTGCGCCTGAAGGAGAAGGGCGTGGCCACCGAGGTGATCGCCGTCTCCTGCGGCGTCACGCAGTGCCAGGAAACGCTGCGCACCGCGCTGGCCATCGGCGCCGACCGCGCCATCCTGGTGGAGACCGACGACGAACTGCAGCCGCTGGCCGTGGCCAAGCTGCTCAAGGCGCTGGTCGACAAGGAGCAGCCGCAGCTGGTGATCCTCGGCAAGCAGGCCATCGACGACGACACCAACCAGACCGGCCAGATGCTGGCCGCGCTGACGGGCCTCGCCGCAGGGCACCTTCGCCTCCAAGGTGGAGGTCGCCGGCGACAAGGTCAACGTGACCCGCGAAGTCGACGGCGGCCTGGAGACCGTGGCGCTGACGCTGCCGGCGGTCGTCACCACCGACCTGCGCCTGAACGAGCCGCGCTACGTGACGCTGCCCAACATCATGAAGGCCAAGAAGAAGCCGCTGGACGTGGTCAAGCCCGACGACCTGGGCGTGGACGTGGCGCCGCGCCTGAAGACGCTGAAGGTGGCCGAGCCGCCGAAGCGCAGCGCCGGCATCAAGGTGCCGGACGTGGCCACGCTGGTCGAGAAGCTGAAGACCGAAGCCAAGGTGATCTAAGCCAGAACAAGATCCGGAGATAAGACATGACCATCCTCGTCATCGCTGAACACGACAACGCCTCGCTGAAGGGCGCCACCCACCACGCGTCACCGCCGCCGCCGCCATCGGCGGCGACGTGCACGTGCTGGTCGCCGGCCAGAACGCCGGCGCCGCCGCCGACGCCGCCGCCAAGATCGCGGGCGTCGCCAAGGTGCTGCTCGCCGACGGCGCGCAGTTCGCCGACGGCCTCGCCGGAGAACGTCGCCGCGCAGGTGATCGCCATCGCCAAGGACTACTCGCACGTGCTGGCCCCCGCCACCGCCAACGGCAAGAACGTCGCGCCGCGCGTCGCCGCGCTGCTGGACGTCGGCCAGATCTCCGACATCACCAAGGTCATCGCCGCCGACACCTTCGAGCGCCCGATCTACGCCGGCAACGCGATCGCTACCGTGCAGTCGACCGATGCCATCAAGGTCATCACCGTGCGTACGACCGGCTTCGACGCGCGGCCGCCGAAGGCGGCAGCGCCGCCGTCGAATCGCTGACGGCCGTGGCCGACAGCGGCAAGAGCAGCTTCGTCGGCCGTGAGGTGACCAAGTGCGACCGTCCGGAGCTGACCGCCGCCAAGATCATCGTGTCGGGCGGCCGCGCGCATGGGCAGCGGCGACAACTTCAAGAAGGTGCTGTACGCCGCTGGCCGACAAGCTGGGCGCCGCGCTGGGCGCCTCGCGCGCCGCGGTCGACGCCGGCTACGTGCCGAACGACTTGCAGGTCGGCCAGACCGGCAAGATCGTCGCGCCGCAGCTGTACATCGCGGTCGGCATCTCCGGCGCGATCCAGCATCTGGCCGGCATGAAGGACTCGAAGGTGATCGTGGCGATCAACAAGGACCCGAAGAAGCGCCGATCTTCCAGGTGGCCGACTACGGCCTCGTCGCCGACCTGTTCACGGCCGTCCCTGAACTCGTCAAGGCGCTTTGAGCGGCAACTCCGATTCGGGCGATCCGCGTCGTTGCAAATCCTCGCCATAGCGCTGCTATGGCTGCGGTTTGCGCCTGGCGGCTCATCCCGACTCGGAGCTGCGGGAAGCTGAGAACCACATTCCCAAGGGCGCCCGCCGACGACGCGCGGCGCCCTTTTTTCATCCGGAGACACCCCCATGACCTACCGCGCCCCGATCAAGGACATGCTGTTCGTCATGCAGGCCCTGGCCGGCCTGCAGACGCTGTCGCGAGCAGATCCCCGCGTTCGCCGACCACGGCCTGGACACCGCGCAGGCGGTGCTCGAGGAATCGGCCAAGCTCAACGAGGACGTCATCGCCCCGCTGAACGTCGAAGGCGACAAGAATCCGTCGTACTGGAAGAACGGCGAGGTCTTCGCGACGCCGGGCTTCAAGGCGAAGCGTTCCGGCAGTTCGTCGAGGGCGGCTGGCAGGGGCTGCAGCATCCGCCGAGGCCTACGGCGGCCAGGGCCTGCCCAAGCCGATCGGCGCCGCCGTGCGGCGAGATGCTGCAGGCGGCCAACCTGTCAGCTTCGCGCTGTGCCCGCTGCTGACCGACGGCGCGATCGAGGCGCTGCTGACGGCCGGCACCGACGAGCAGAAGCAGACCTTCATGCCCAAGCTGATCTCCGGCGAGTGGACCGGCACGATGAACCTGACCGAGCCGCAGGCCGGCTCCGACCTGGCGCTGGTGCGCACGCGCGCCGAGCCGCAGGGCGACGGCACCTACAAGGTCTTCGGCACGAAGATCTTCATCACCTGGGGCGAGCACGACATGGCGGACAACATCGTCCACCTGGTGCTGGCGCGCATGCCGGGCGCGCCCGAGGGCGTGAAGGGCATCTGCCTGTTCCTGGTGCCGAAGTTCCTGGTCAACGCGGACGGCTCGCTGGGCGCGCGCAACGACGTGCACTGCGTGTCCATCGAGCACAAGCTCGGCATCAAGGCCAGCCCGACCGCGGTGCTGCAGTTCGGCGACCACGGCGGCGCGATCGGCTACGCTGGTCGGCGAGGAGAACCGCGGCCTCGAATACATGTTCATCATGATGAACGCCGCGCGCTTCGGCGTGGGCATGCAGGGCATCGCGGTGGCCGACCGCGCCTACCAGAAGGCCGTCGCGTACGCCAAGGACCGCGTGCAGACGCGCCCGGTGGACGGCTCGTCCAAGGATGCCGCGGCGATCATCCATCACCCCGACGTGCGCCGCATGCTGATGACGCAGCGCGCGCTGGTCGAGGGCTGCCGCGCGATGGCCATCGACGCCGCCGCGGCCTACGACATGGCCCATCACCACGAGGACGCCGAGACCCGCAAGGAAGCGCAGGCCTTCTACGAGTTCATGGTGCCGCTGGTGAAGGGCTACAGCACCGAGATGAGCCTGGAGGTGACCTCGCTGGGCGTGCAGGTGCACGGCGGCATGGGCTTCATCGAGGAGACCGGCGCGGCGCAGTACTACCGCGACGCGCGCATCCTGCCGATCTACGAAGGCACGACGGCGATCCAGGCCAACGACCTGGTCGGCCGCAAGACGGTGCGCGACGGCGGCGCGTTCGCGCGCGGCGTGGCGGCGCAGGTCGAGGAGACCGAAGGCGCGCTGGCCGCGAATGGCAGCGCCGATGCGCTGGCCGTGCGCGCGCAGCTCGCCGCGGCGCGCGGCGGCCTTCGTCGAGGTGGTGGACTTCATCGCCGCCAACGGCAAGGCCAGGCCCAACGCGGCGTTCGCGGGGTCCGTGCCCTATCTGATGGTGGGCGGCAACCTGATGGCCGGCTGGCAGCTGGCGCGCTCGCTGCTGGCGGCGCAGGAGCTCAAGGCGGCCGGTCAGGATGTCGCGTTCATGGACGCCAAGATCGTCACCGCGCGGTTCTACGCCGAGCACATCCTGCCGCGCTGCGCGGCGCAGCGCGACGCGGTCGTCAACGGCGCGGACAGCGTGATGGCGCTGCCCGTCGACGCGTTCTGACACGTCCGGACGAGCGCTGACGCGATCCGATCGAGATCATTGAAGAGGAGACACGAGGTGGCACTTCCCCCGCTGTTCAACAAGCTGCGCCTGCCGGTGATCGGCTCGCCGCTGTTCATCATCAGCAATCCCAAGCTGGTGATCGCGCAATGCAAGGCCGGCATCGTCGGTTCGATGCCCGCGCTCAATGCCCGTCCGGCCGAGCTGCTGGACGACTGGCTGGCCGAGATCACCGAGACGCTGGCGGCGCATGACCGCGCGCATCCGGAGTCGCCGGCGGCGCCGTTCGCGATCAACCAGATCGTGCACAAGAGCAATGACCGGCTCGAGCACGACATGGCGCTCTGCGCCAAGTACAAGGTGCCGATCGTGATCACGTCGCTGGGCGCGCGCGAGGACGTGAATGCCGCGGTGCATGAATGGGGCGGCATCGTGCTGCACGACATCATCAACAACAAGTTCGCGCGCAAGGCCATCGAGAAGGGCGCGGATGGCCTGATCGCGGTGGCGGCGGGGGCGGGCGGTCATGCGGGCGTGAAGAGCCCGTTCGCGCTGATCCAGGAGATCCGCGAGTGGTTCGACGGCCCGCTGGCGCTGTCGGGCTCGATGGCCAGCGGCGGCGCGATCCTGGCGGCGCAGGCGATGGGTGCGGATCTGGCGTACATCGGCTCGGCGTTCATCGCGACCGAGGAAGCGCGGGCGCAGGAGGAGTACAAGCAGATGATCGTCGAGAGCAACAGCGACGACATCGTGTACAGCAACCTGTTCACGGGCGTGCACGGCAACTACCTGAAGGGCTCGATCGTGAAGGCGGGCCTGGATCCTGAGAACCTGCCCGAGAGCGATCCGACGAAGATGAACTTCGGCGGCACGGGTGCGAAGGCGTGGAAGGACGTGTGGGGCAGCGGCCAGGGCATCGGCGCGATCCGCGAGGTGCTGCCCGCGGGCGAGCTCGTCGCTCGCTTCGGCCGCGAGTACGCGGCGGCAAGGCAGCGCTTGTCGCTCGCCTGATTCGCCCATAACGGCAAGCACGAAGGCCACCTCGCGGTGGCCTTCCTTCATTGGGATCTGGCATCGCAGGGACGGCGGCGCGGCCGCCGTCCTTCAGCGATCACTTCACTTGATCGTCGTGAACCGCGCTTCCGGCCGGTCGTCGGAGCGATGCGGCGTCGTGACGTTCTTCTTCATCGCCCACGGACGCACCTGGTGGTGCAGAGGGATGAAGAACACCTCGTCGCGGATGCGCACCAGGCCGTCCTTGAGCAACGCATTGCGCTTGCCTACGTCGCCCTCGACCTTGGCCGCATCGATGATCTGGTCGAGCTTGGCATCGCTCAACCGGAAGTAGTTGCCGCTGCCGTCGGCGCCGCCCACGCGCGTGCGCGCCAGCGATTGCATCGTGTACAGCGCGTCATAGGTCGGCACGCCCCAGCCGTACAGGAACAGCGGGTACTCGAAGGCCTGCAGCTTCGGGCTGAAGGTGCTGAACGACTCCGTCTGCAGCCGCGCCTTGATCCCCACCTTGCTCCACATCGACACCACCGCGAGGCAGATCTCCTCGTCGTTGACGTAGCGGTTGTTGGGGCAGTTCATCGGCACCTCGAAGCCGCCCGGATAACCGGCCTCGGCCAGCAGCTTCTTCGCCCGCTCGCCGTCGACCTTGGTCGGCGTGTCGATGTCGGGCGTGTTGCCGTTCACGCCGGGCGCGACCATGATGCCCGCGGGCACCGACAGGCCGCGCATCGTCGCGCGCTTGATCGCCTCGCGGTCGATGGCCAGCGACATCGCCTCGCGCACGCGCTTGTCCTTGAACGGGTTCTTGCCCGTGACGCTGCTGCCCTTGAGCTGCTCGCTGCCCTGGTCCATGCCGATGAAGATCGTGCGGGTCTCGCTGCCTTCCAGCACCGTCAGCTTGGCGTCTGACTTCAGCCGGCCCACGTCCTGCGTCGGGATGTCGGACAGCAGGTCCACGTCACCCGACAGCAGCGCGGCCACGCGCGTCGGATCGGACTTGATCGGCGTGTAGATCACCTCGTCGACATTGGTCGCGTTCTTCGCGTCCCACCAGTCCTTGTTCTGGACCATCGTGATGCGCTGATCCGGCTGCCAGCCGGTGATGCGGTACGGACCCGTGCCGTTGGCGTTGCGCGTGGCGTAGGTCTCTTCCTTGGCCTTGAAGTCGGGCAGGTTGATCGCCTTGTTCTTCTCCGCCCAGGTCTTGCTCATGATGCGGAAGTCGACGAACTGGCGCAGCAGGATCGGGTTGGGCGCGACCAGCGTCACGTCCACCGTGTGGCTGTCCACCTTCTTGATGTCGGCCACGCCGGCCACGAACGGATGCATCGTGCCCACGGGCTGCTTGATGCGGTGGAAGGAGAACACCACGTCGTCGGCGGTGAACGGGGAGCCGTCATGGAACTTGACGCCCTTGCGCAGCTCGAAGCGCCAGCTGGTGGGACCGGTCTGCGTCCACTTGGTCGCCAGCGAGGGCTCGACCTGGTACTGGCGGTCATACCGCGTCAGGCCCTCGTAGGCGTGCATCGAGATCGCGTTGGTCGTGCTGTGGTTCTGCGAATGCGGATCCAGCGTCAGCACGTCGTTCTGCGCGGCCCAGCGCAGTGGCGCGGCGACGGCGTCCTGCAAGGGCAGCACCGCGCCCAGCAGGGGGGCGGCACCGACCGCGGCGGCGGACAGCAACAGGCGGGCGGACCGGGTCGGTCCGAAGGATTTCCTCGACATGAGCGGTAGCTCCCTTGGCAACGTCGTTAAGCAAACGTGAAGTCGCCTGGATGCTAGCCGGCGCGACCGGCCCTCAGGGGCCGGCCGCTCTACGGGATTGCCCGGGGTCGGGTCACTTGATCGTCGTGAATCGCGCCTCCGGCCGGTCGTTGGAACGGTGCAGCGTCTGCAGGTTGGCGCGCATCGCCCACGGACGCACCTGGTGGTGCAGCGGGATGAAGAGGTATTGATCGCGCGTGCGCACCAGCGCGTCGCGCAGCAGGGCATCGCGCTTGGCGGTGTCGACCTCGCTCTTCGCGGCGTCGATCAGCTTGTCCAGGGCCGGATCGCTGACCTTGGAGAAGTTGAAGCTGCCGTCCGCGCCACCGCTGCGGGTGCGGGCCAGGGCTTGCAGCGCATAGAGCGCGTCGCGCGTGGACACGCCCCAGCCCAGCATGTACAGCGGCGCCTCGAAGCGCTGGAACAGCTGGCTGTGCTGCGACATGGGCTGCGCGCTCAGCCGCGCGGTGACGCCGATCTTGCTCCACATCGACACGACGGCCAGGCAGATCTTCTCGTCGTTGACGTAGCGGTTGTTGGGGCAGTTGAGCGGGATCTCGAAGCCGCTCGGATATCCGGCATCGGCCAGCAGCTTCTTCGCCTTGGCCAGGTCGGGCGCGCGCGGCTTGTCCAGCGCGGCGTCGTAGCCGTGCACGCCAGGTGCCACCATCAATGCCGCGGGCACCGACAGGCCCCGCATGATGCTGCGCTTGATGGCCTCGCGGTCGATGGCCAGCGACAGCGCCTCGCGCACGCGGACATCCTTGAAAGGGTTCTTGCCCTTGACCGAGGCGCCGCGCAGCTCGTCGCTGCCCAGGTCCATCGCAAAGAAGATGGTGCGGGTCTCGGGTCCCTCGATCGACTTGAGCTTGGCGTCGGCCTTCACCGCGGCGACGTCCTGCGTGGGCACCTCGGTGAGCAGGTCCACGTCGCCCGAAGTCAGGGCTGCGACGCGCG
Organism: Roseateles sp.; assembly: GCA_039594005.1. Classification (GTDB taxonomy): domain Bacteria; phylum Pseudomonadota; class Gammaproteobacteria; order Burkholderiales; family Burkholderiaceae_C; genus Roseateles. The sequence goes on along the minus strand of JBCNOF010000013.1, from coordinate 251,932 downwards.
TCGGGTCCGACTTGATCGGGATGTAGCTGACCTCGGTGATGTTGCCCTTGTTCTTGTCCCACCAGGCCTTGTTGATGACCATCGAGACCTTCTGGTCGGGCTGCCACGAGGTGATCTCGTAGGGGCCGGTGCCCGACGCGTGACGGCTGGCGAAGTTCTCGTCCTTGGCCTTGTAATCGGCCATCTGCGTGGCCTTGTTCTTCTCGGACCAGGCCTTGCTCATGATCCGGAAGTCGACGAGGTTGCGCAGCAGGATGGGCTGCGGCGACTCGAGGATCAGGTCGACGGTGAAGTCGTCGACCTTCCTGATCTCCTTGATGCCCGTGACGTAGATCTGCATCGTGCCCTGCGGCTGGCGGATGCGGTCGAAGCTGAAGACGACGTCATCGGCGGTGAAGGGCGAGCCGTCATGGAACTTCACGCCTTTGCGCAGCTCGAAGCGGAATTGCGTCGGGCTGATCTGCGTCCATTTCGTGGCCAGGCAGGGCTCGATCTCCCACTGCTCGTTGTAGCGGGTCAGGCCCTCGTAGGCGTGCTGCAGGATGGCGCTGGTGGTGGTGTGGTCCTGCGAATGCGGATCGAGCGTCAGCACGTCGTTCTGCGCGGTCCAGCGCAGCGGCACGGCGTGCGCGCCGGTGGCGAGGGCGGCGGCGCCGAGCGCGATCGCCAGGGACAACGCGAAGGACGGCGCCACGCGGGCGCGGGCAAAGCGCGGAGCGCTCAGCGGTCGAATCATGGGGGACCTCCGATGAAGACGGATGAAGCCGTGACAGGCGATGCGCGGTCCATGCTATGCCCGAAGGGGGCGGACCTTGCCTAGCGCTTCTCCGGGGTGTCGCGGTCCTGGGGCTGGGCCGGGGCGAGGTCGACATCGAGTTCGGCATCGCAGCCGACGCCCGCGGCGATCAGGCGGCGCGCGTAGCGGCGCATCAGCCGGTTGAGCAGCGCGTCGGGGCGCAATGTGGGCCAGCCCACATACCGTGACGGATGCACCAGCATGCCGCAGCGGTACTGCTGCTCGGCCTCGGACCACACCAGCGCGCGGCACGCGCCATGGCGCTTGAGGCTCACCACCATGCCGACGGGGCAGGGCTCGGCCAGGCAGCAGATCCCGCAGCCGTTGCACGGCGCGCCCAGCGCCGGCTTGGGCGGCGCCTCGGGGTGGATCCAGATCGTGCGGGCCATGCGCGCGACTGTAGTCGCGGGTGGAGATTCCAGTGACGTCCGGCAACGGTTGTCTCGATGTCGGCGCCTGTCGTGCGCCGTAGACTCGACGGTTCCTTTACCGAGGTACCGAGGACGACATGAACAAGATCTCTTTGAAGCTGCTGGTGCTGGCCGCCGGCATGACCGCCGGCATGACCGCCATGAGCGCGCACGCCCAGGAGCGCGTGCGCATCGGCTTCATGAGCCCCATCACCGGCCCGCAGGCCGGCTATGGCATCGACAACCGCGACGGCGCGGCGCTGGCCATCAAGGAGCTCAACGCCAAGGGCGTGAAGATCGGCGGCAAGCCGGTGATCCTGGAACTCGACGTCAACGACGACGTCGCCGATCCGCGTCAGGGCGTGCAGGTCGCGCAGGCGCTGGTCGACAAGAAGGTGCGCTTCGTGCTCGGCCCCTACAACTCGGGCGTCACGATGCCGGCGTCGCGCGTGTTCTCCGATGGCGGCGTCATCGTGCTGACCGTGGCCTCCAACCCGCGCATCACGCAGCAGCCCAACCAGTCCAACCTGTTCCGCATCGGCGCGACCGACAACCAGCTCGGCGCCAAGATGGCCGTCTACGCGGCCCAGGACCTGAAGGTCAAGACGGTGGCCGTCATCGACGACCGCACCGCTTACGGCCAGGGCGTGGCTCAGGAGTTCACCGCGCAGGCGACGAAGCTGGGCCTCAAGGTCGTCGCCAAGGAATTCACCAACGACAAGGCCACGGACTTCAGCAGCATCCTGACCGCGGTCAAGGCCGCCAAGCCCGATGCGGTGTTCTACGGCGGCTACTCGGCGCAGGGCGGTCCGATGCTGCGCCAGATGCGCGGCCTGGGCATCTCGGCCCCGCTGCTGGGCGGCGACGGCATCTGCTCGACGGAGACCGCGACGCTGTCGCAGATCACGACCGAGCTCAACGTCTATTGCACGCAGGGCGGCGCGCTGATCGATCGCAGCGACAAGGGCAAGAAGTTCCTGGACAAGTACAAGGCCGAGTTCAAGCGCGATCCGCTGACCTACGCGGCCTCGTTCTACGACGGCGCGTACCTGCTGGCTGGCGCGATGGAAGCGACGCAGTCCACGGATCCGAAGAAGGTCGGCGAGTACCTCGCCAAGTCGAGCTTCGCCGGGGTCGCCGGCGAGTACGCCTATGACGACAAGCACGACCTGAAGTCGTCCGCCGTCACGGTGTTCACCTTCAAGGGCAAGGATGTCGTGCCGTTGAAGAGCCTCTGATCGGCTGGCGCCGTGCGCACTCCCTCTCCCGCTTGCGGGAGAGGGCAGGGGTGAGGGCCAGCGGAGGTGGCAGTCAGAAACCTGGTGTCAGGTCTTGACGCCCAGCTCCCGCAGGCGCTCTTCCAGGTAGTCGTGCGCGGTGTAGCGGTCCGAGAGGACGACGTCCTCACGCGGATGCAGGAACAGCGGCAGCGACACGCGGCTCTTCTTGGCGCCTTCGCCGGTCGGATTCACCACGCGGTGCTGCGTCGACGGGTAATACCCCTGTGACGCCTCCTGCAGCATGTCGCCGATGTTGATGATCAGCATCCCGAAGTCGCCGGGCACGTCCACCCACTCGCCGTCCTTGCCCTGCACCTGCAGGCCGGGCTCGTTGGCCGCCGGCAGGATCGTCAGCAGGTTGATGTCGCCGTGCGCGGCCGCGCGCAGCGAGCCGGCGGGCTCGTTGCCCGTCAGCGGCGGATAGCGCAACACGCGCAGCAAGGTCAGGCGGCTGTCCTTGATCATGTTGGACAGCGGCTCGCGGTAGTTCTTCGCGATCTCCGCCGGCGTGTGCTGCTCCACCCAGGACAGCAGCTCCGCCGCCAGGTCGTTGGCGATGCGGTAGTAGCGCATCGCGTCGTCCTTCAGCGACGCCGGCATCCGGCCCCATGGGTACAGATGGAAGTACTCCTTGATGTCCTTCTGCGTGTGGCCCTTGGCGGTCTCCGAGATCTCGGTGGAGAAGTAGCCGTCCTGCGTCTCCTTGGAGAACGCCAGCTCGTGCTTCTCGGTGCCGTTGAAATAGGCCAGCCAGTCGGCGTAGATCTTCTCGACCAGGTCCTGGGGGAGGGGGTGATTCACCAGGACGCCGAAGCCTGTCTCGTGCAGGGAGCGGGTGAATTGCTCGGCCGCATCCGCGGCGCGGTAGTCGACGACTCGAACTTGCATGTGGGATCTCCTGTGGTCCCGGGCAGTCCGCCATTCAATCTCGGGGCGGTACGCCAATCAGAAGTCTACTTCTTTGAGCTATCGACTCGCAAACGTTTGTCAGTCGGAGTAGCCCAAAAGACGGATTCGCGGCATGGACGCCTTGCACAACAATTGGGCGAACCCGCAACAGCACCGGAACCGGCGTGGTGCTACAGTCCTGCGCTTGTGACTATGAGGTCCTTCCCGTCCCCTTTTCTGGCAACAGCAAAGGCGGGTCGCAATCCGCCAACCGGTCAAGCCGTGTCGCGGAAGGTTTGTTAACCAGCCGATCGCCCTGGAAGCCGGGGCAGAGGTGAGCGAAAGATGATGCAGCAATACAGCTCGAACTCCTATCTGTTCGGGGGCAATGCGCCCTACGTCGAGGAGATGTACGAGCAATACCTGGACAACCCGGGCGCCGTGCCCGACAACTGGCGCGCCTACTTCGACGCGCTGCAGCATGTCCCCGCCGTCGACGGCAGCGACAAGCGCGACGTCCCCCACGCCCCCGTCGTCGAGTCCTTCGCGCAACGCGCCAAGGCCAACGCCCTGGGCAACAAGGTCTCTTCCACCGAGCTGGAAGTCGCCGGCAAGCAGGTCCACGTCCAGTCGCTGATCGCCGCGTATCGCACGCTGGGCTCGCGCTGGGCCGACCTGGACCCGCTCAAGCGCACCGAGCGCCCCAAGATCCCCGAACTCGACCCCGCGTCCTACGGCCTCACCGAAGCCGACATGGACCGCACGTTCAGCGCGACCAACACCTATTTCACCAAGGCCGAGCGCATGACCCTGCGCGAGATCGTGCAGGCCCTGCGCGACACCTACTGCGGCACCATCGGCGCCGAGTTCATGCACATCACCGAGCCGACCGAGAAGCGCTGGTGGCAGGAGCGCCTGGAGGCGATCCGCAGCAAGCCGACCTACACGGCCGAGAAGAAGCAGCAGATCCTGGAGCGCCTGACGGCCGCCGAAGGCCTGGAACGCTACCTGCACACCAAGTACGTCGGCCAGAAGCGCTTCTCGCTGGAAGGCGGCGAGAGCTTCATCGCCTCGATGGACGAGCTGGTCCAGCGCGCCGGCGCCAAGGGCGTGCAGGAAATCGTCATCGGCATGGCCCACCGCGGCCGCCTGAACGTGCTGGTCAACACCCTGGGCAAGATGCCCGCGCGACCTGTTCGCCGAGTTCGACCACACCGCGCCGGAAGACCTGCCCTCCGGCGACGTGAAGTACCACCAGGGCTTCTCCTGCGACGTGACCACCCCCGGCGGCCCGGTCCACCTGTGCGCTGGCGTTCAACCCGTCGCACCTGGAAATCGTCAACCCGGTGGTCGAGGGCTCGGTCAAGGCCCGCATGGACCGTCGCGGCGACAAGTCCGGCGAGCAGGTGCTGCCGGTGCTGGTCCACGGCGACGCGGCCTTCGCCGGCCAGGGCGTGGTGATGGAAACGCTGACAGCTGGCGCAGACCCGCGGCTACGACACCGGCGGCACCGTGCACATCGTCATCAACAACCAGATCGGCTTCACCACCAGCGACCCGCGCGACGCGCGCTCGACGCTGTACTGCACCGACGTGGTCAAGATGATCGAGGCGCCGGTGCTGCACGTGAACGGCGACGATCCGGAAGCCGTCGTGCTGTGCACGCAGCTGGCGCTGGACTACCGTCATGCAGTTCAAGAAGGACGTGGTCATCGACATCGTCTGCTTCCGCAAGCTGGGCCACAACGAGCAGGACACGCCCGCGCTGCACGCAGCCGCTGATGTACAAGAAGATCGCCCAGCACCCCGGCACGCGCAAGCTGTACGCCGAGAAGCTGGTGGCCCAGGGCGTGCTGGCCGCCGACGGTCCGGACGGCATGGTCAAGGCCTACCGCGCCGCGATGGACGAAGGCCGTCACACCGTCGACCCGGTGCTGACCAACTTCAAGAGCAAGTACGCGACCGACTGGACCCCGTTCCTGGGCAAGAAGTGGACCGACAGCTGCGACACCGCGCTGCCGGTGGCCGAGTGGAAGCGCCTGGCCGAGAAGGTCACGACGCTGCCCGCCGGCTTCAAGGCGCACACGCTGGTGGAGAAGGTCATCGACGACCGCGCCGCCATGGGCCGCGGCGACATCAACCGCTCGACTGGGGCATGGGCGAGCACCTGGCCTTCGCGTCGCTGGTGGCGTCGGGCTACCCGGTGCGCCTGACCGGCCAGGACTGCGGCCGCGGCACCTTCACGCACCGCCACGCGGTGCTGCACGACCAGAACCGCGAGCGCTTCGACGACGGCATCTACGTCCCGCTGCAGAACGTCGCGGAAGGCCAGGCCCCGTTCGTCGTGATCGACTCGATGCTGTCGGAAGAAGCGGTGCTGGGCTTCGAATACGGCTACGCCACCGCCGAGCCGAACACGCTGGCGATCTGGGAAGCCCAGTTCGGCGACTTCGCCAACGGCGCGCAGGTCGTCATCGACCAGTTCATCGCCTCGGGCGAAGTGAAGTGGGGCCGTGTCTGCGGCCTGACGATGCTGCTGCCGCACGGCTACGAAGGCCAGGGCCCCGAGCACTCCTCGGCGCGCCTGGAGCGCTTCCTGCAGCTGGCCGCGGACAACAACATGCAGGTCGTCCAGCCCACGACCGCCGGCGCAGATCTTCCACCTGCTGCGTCGCCAGATGATCCGCCTGTTCCGCAAGCCGCTGGTGGTGATGACGCCGAAGTCGCTGCTGCGCGCCAAGGACGCCACCTCGCCGGTGAGCGAGTTCACCAAGGGTGAATTCCGCACCGTGATCGGCGAGACCAGCGCCGACATCGACGCGAAGAAGGTCAAGCGCGTGGTGCTGTGCTCGGGCAAGGTCTACTACGACCTGCTGAAGGCCCGTGGCGACAAGAAGGACGTCGCGATCGTCCGTATCGAGCAGCTGTATCCGTTCCCGCACAAGGCGTTCGCGGCCGAGCTGAAGAAGTACCCGAACCTCGCCGACATCGTCTGGTGCCAGGACGAGCCGCAGAACCAGGGCGCCTGGTTCTTCGTGCAGCACTACATCCACGAGAACATGGCCGACGGCCAGAAGCTCGGCTACGCCGGCCGTCCCGCGTCGGCCTCGCCGGCGGTGGGTTACGCCCACCTGCACCAGGAGCAGCAGAAGGCGCTGCTGGAAGAGGCCTTCGGCAAGCTGAAGGGCTTCGTGCTGACCAAGTGAGTCATTGCGGACGCCGCGCGCCGCGATGACACCGGCGCCGCGCGCAGCCCTCGGGGGCTGCCCGGCGACCGGCAGGCGCAAGGCTCCGGTTTACAGAAAAACCGAGAGAACAAACATCATGGCTATCGTTGAAGTCAAAGTCCCCCAACTTTCCGAATCGGTCGCCGAGGCCACCCTGCTGCAGTGGAAGAAGAAGCCCGGCGAAGCCGTCGCCAGCGACGAAATCCTGATCGAAATCGAGACCGACAAGGTCGTGCTGGAAGTGCCCGCGCCGGCCGCCGGCGTGCTGGCCGAGCTGGTCGTCGCCGACGGCGGCACCGTGACCTCCGACCAGGTGATCGCCAAGATCGACACCGAAGGCAAGGCTGGCGCCGCCGCCGCCGGCCGCTGCCGCCCCGGCCGCCGCTGCCCCGGCGCCCGCCGCGGCTGCCGCCTCGTCGGACAGCAAGGCCGGCGTGGCCATGCCCGCCGCCGCCAAGATCATGGCCGACAACAACCTGCCCGCCGGCTCCGTCGCCGGCACCGGCAAGGACGGCCGCGTGACCAAGGGCGACGTGCTGGGCGCGATCGAAGGCGGTGCCAAGCCCGCCGTGATCCCCGCCCCGGTGCAGGCGCCGGCCGCTCCGGCCAAGGCGCCGCTGCAAGCCGTCGCCGCGCCGGTGGCCGCCAACCTGGGCGATCGTCCGGAACAGCGCGTGCCGATGAGCCGCCTGCGCGCCCGCATCGCCGAGCGCCTGCTGGAGTCGCAGTCGACCAACGCCATCCTGACCACCTTCAACGAAGTCAACATGGCGCCGGTCATGGACCTGCGCAAGAAGTACAAGGACAAGTTCGAGAAGGAACACGGCGTGAAGCTGGGCTTCATGTCCTTCTTCGTCAAGGCCGCCGTCCACGCGCTGAAGAAGTTCCCGGTGGTGAACGCCTCGATCGACGGCAACGACATCGTCTACCACGGCTACTTCGACATCGGTATCGCCGTCGGCTCGCCGCGCGGCCTGGTGGTGCCGATCCTGCGCAACGCCGACCAGATGAGCCTGGCCGACATCGAGAAGAAGATCGCCGAATTCGGCAAGAAGGCCCAGGACGGCAAGCTGGCCATCGAGGAGATGACCGGCGGCACCTTCTCGATCTCCAACGGCGGCGTGTTCGGCTCGATGCTGTCGACCCCGATCATCAACCCGCCGCAGTCGGCCATCCTCGGCGTGCACGCGACCAAGGAGCGCGCCGATGGTCGAGAACGGCCAGGTCGTGATCCGCCCGATGAACTACCTGGCGCTGTCCTACGACCACCGCATCATCGACGGCCGCGAAGCCGTGCTGGCGCTGGTCGCCATGAAGGACGCGCTGGAAGATCCGGCCCGCCTGCTGCTCGACGTCTGAGTCGGAGCTACTGCGCGGCGCCAGGGCGTCGTTGCGGGGCCCGCCTCGCCATCCTCACGTAGCGCTGCTACGTTCCGGTGGCTCGGCACCCGCGCCTAGCCCTGACGCCGCTCGCGACGCTCCGACAGAGCGTTGAACGAGATTGGAGAATTTGATGAGCAAGCAATTCGACGTCGTCGTGATCGGCGCCGGCCCCGGCGGCTACATCGCCGCCATCCGCGCCGCGCAGCTGGGCCTGAAGACGGCCTGCATCGAGGAGTGGAAGAACGGCAAGGGGCAAGGTCCCGCCCTCGGCGGCACCTGCCTGAACGTCGGCTGCATCCCGTCCAAGGCGCTGCTGCAGTCCAGCGAGCACTTCGAGCACGCCGGCCACGGCTTCGCCGACCACGGCATCTCGATGAAGGACCTGAAGATCGACGTCGCCAAGATGATCGGCCGCAAGGACACCGTCGTGAAGCAGAACAACGACGGCATGCAGTACCTGTTCAAGAAGAACAAGGTCACCTTCTTCCACGGCCGCGGCTCGTTCGTCGCGGGCAAGGACGGCGCGTACGAGATCAAGGTCGCCGGCGCCGCCGAGGAGACGATCACCGCCAAGCACGTGATCGTCGCCACCGGCTCCAACGCCCGCCAACTGCCCGGTGCCCCGTTCGACGAGACCAACATCCTCTCGAACGACGGCGCGCTGCGCATCCCAGGCCGTGCCCAAGAAGCTGGGCGTGATCGGCGCCGGCGTCATCGGCCTGGAGCTGGGCTCGGTGTGGCGCCGCCTGGGCGCCGAAGTGACGGTGCTGGAAGCGCTGCCCGCCTTCCTCGGCGCCGCCGACGAGTCCGTCGCCAAGGAAGCCGCCAAGGTCTTCAAGAAGCAGGGCCTGAACATCGAGCTCGGCGTGAAGATCTCCGGCGTCGAGAACGGCAAGGACAGCGTCACCGTGAAGTACACCGACGCCAAGGGCGCCGAGCAGACGCTGGTCGTCGACAAGCTGATCGTCTCGATCGGCCGCACCGCCAACACCATCGGCCTGAACCCGGAAGCCGTGGGCCTGAAGCTCGACGAGCGCGGCTTCATCGACGTGGACGACCACTGCAAGACCAACGTGCCGAACGTCTTCGCCATCGGTGACGTGGTGCGCGGCCCGATGCTGGCGCACAAGGCCGAGGAAGAGGGCGTATGCCGTGGCCGAGCGCATCGCCGGCCAGCAAGGCGCACATCAACTACAACACGATTCCGTGGGTGATCTACACCCACCCGGAAATCGCCTGGGTCGGCAAGACCGAGCAGCAGCTCAAGGCCGAGGGCGTGGCCTACAAGGCGGGCCAGCTTCCCGTTCCTGGCCAACGGCCGCGCGCGCGCGCTGGGCGACACGACCGGCTTCGTGAAGGTCATCGCCGATGCCAAGACCGACGAGATCCTGGGCGTGCACATCATCGGCCCGATGGCCTCGGAGCTGATCTCCGAAGCCGTGGTGGCGATGGAGTTCAAGGCCTCGGCCGAAGACATCGCCCGCATCTGCCATGCGCACCCGTCGCTGTGCGAAGCCACCAAGGAAGCCGCCCTGGCCGTCGACAAGCGCACGCTGAACTTCTGAGCCTCGGCTCGAAGCGCATCGCATGCGTGAACAAGGGGCGGCGACGAGTCGCCCCTTTTTTCTTGTCCCTCCGCTTCCGACCCCCGCATGACCACCGTCACCGAGCTCTACCACCAGACCCTGGCCGAACGCGGCTACACCGCCGACGCGGCGCAACTCCGCGCGATCGCCTCGTCTGCAGCGCTGCCAGGACGAATGGGCCGCGTACAAGGCGCGCCGCTCCAACGCGGTCACCAAGCTGCTGGTGCGCCCGCCGCTGCCGCGCGGCGTCTACATGTGGGGCGGGGTGGGCCGCGGCAAGAGCTTCCTGATGGACTGCTTCTTCCAGGCCGTGCCGCTGACGCGCAAGACGCGGCTGCACTTCCACGAGTTCATGCGCGAGGTCCATCGCGAGCTGCAGGAACTCAAGGGCATCCAGGATCCGCTGGACGAGCTGGGCAAGCGCATCGCGCGCCGCTACCGGCTGATCTGCTTCGACGAGTTCCACGTCGCCGACGTGACCGACGCGATGATCCTGTACCGCCTGCTGGACGCGCTGTTCAAGAACGGCGTGTCCAGTTCGTGACGACGTCCAACTACCATCCCGACGGGCTCTACCCGAACGGCCTGCACCGCGACCGCATCCTGCCGGCGATCGAGCTGCTCAAGGCCAACCTGGAAGTCATCAACGTCGACAACGGCACCGACTACCGCCAGCGCTCGCTGGAGCACGTCGAGCTGTATCACACGCCGCTGAACGACGAGACCGAACACGCGCTGACTGCCGCCTTCGAGTCCCTGGCCGAAGCGCGGGACGAAGATCCGGTGCTGCACATCGAGCATCGCGAGATCCGTTCGCGCCGCCGCGCCGGTGGTGTCGTGTGGTTCGACTTCCAGCAGTTGTGCGGCGGGCCGCGCTCGCAGAACGATTACCTGGAGCTGGCCACGCAGTTCCACACGCTGATCCTGTCCAACGTGCCGGCGATGCCGCCTCGGCTGGCCAGCGAGGCGCGGCGCTTCACGCTGCTCGTGGACGTGCTCTACGACCGGCGCGTCAAGCTGATCATCTCGGCGGCGGTGCCGGCCGAGCAGCTCTACACCGAGGGTCCGCTGGCGCACGAGTTCCCCCGGACCGTGTCGCGGCTGCAGGAGATGCAGTCCAAGGAATACCTCGAGCTGGAGCGCCGGGACGTCGACACCCGCCTGACCTGAAGCGGGCCTGAATCCGACGGGAAGCGGGCCCTCCGAAGGGGGATGTAGGGAAGTCACGGGCTGCGGCTTTACAGAGTGTCGTCCGGCGGATGCGATGATCGCGCCCATGACTTTCCGCCCCGTTCTCGTTCTGGTGACCCTGGCTTCCTCGACCGCCGCCGTGTGCGCGGCCGAGATGACCCGCGCCGAGATCGACGCCGCCCGCACCCGGATCGAGCAGACCTACCAGGCCAAGCTGAAGGATTGCAACCAGCGTTTCGTCGTCACCGGCTGCCTGGAGGAGGCGCGCGATGAGCGCATCCGCGCGCTGCGCCCGCTGGACCGGGTCGAGCATCAGCTCAATGCCGAGGACCGCCAGCGCCGCGCGGCGGCCGCGCGTGAACGGGTGCAGGAGAAGGAACGCGACGCCGCGCAGGACGAGGCGCGTCGCAAGACCGAGTCGGTGCGGGAATCGGTGCAGCCGGCATCCGCGCCGGCGATCCCCGGCGCGCGCACGCCGCGCGCCAATCCCGAGCTGCATCAGCGCCGCGAGGCGCGTCAGGAAGCCGAGGCCAAGGCCGAGGCCGCCAAGCGTCGCGAGGCGGCCGGCGAGCGCCGCGTGAAGGCGCAGGAGCGTCAACGCAAGGCCAGCGAGCAGCAGGCCGCGCACGCGGCGAAGGCCGCCTCGGCCCCCGCGCCCAAGACGCCGAAGCCGCCCGGCGTGCATCTGCCGACGCCGTCGGCCTCCGACATCCGCGCGCTGCCCAAGCCCTGAGCCTGTTCCGAGGGGGGGGGCAGGCCAGGAGGAGGGGGCTGACCCGAGGGGCGCTCCCGCGCCTCCCCAGGGCAGTCCGACGCTCAATGCCGCATGCTCAATGCGTGGCGTCGTTCGCCGAGGTCAGCCCGGCGATCGCATCCTTGAGCGTGCGTTGCTGCATCCAGAACAGGCGCAGGTCCTGCACCGTGAACAGCATGTCGTCGATCAGCGCGTTCTGATCGATGCCCTCGGGTTCCTCGTAGGCCTGGGCGATGTACTCGGCGCGGGGCGTCGCGTCCTCGGCCAGCGTCACCGCGTCGATCGCGGCGAGCATCAGCTTCAGGTCATCAGCGCCATCGCCCGCGGGCAGCTCCCAGGCATGCGTGTCGTCCACGGCCTGCAGGAAACCTTGCGCCCACATCGCGCCGGGCGCGGGCATGCGCGCCAGCAGCTCGGCGGTGATCGCGCCCTGCGCGACCAGCTCGGCCTTGGTCTCCTCATCGAACTCGGAGATCAGCGGCATCAGGTGCATCTGCTCCGGCGCTTCCAGCAGCGGCTGGGGGTCGAGGCTGTCGCCGATCTCGTTCCAACGCACATGCAGCGCTTCCATGAAGGCGTCCGTCATGTCCTGCTCGTCCAGGCTGGCGGGCCAGTCGTCGCCGAACAGCGCGTCCATCGCCTGGATCGGCGCGGCGTCGGTCGGACCCACGCGCAGCGCGGTCAGGTAGCCGTCCAGCGTGTCCAGCGTGATCGCGGGGGCCTCCGGGTCCGCCTGGCCGGCCAGCACGGCCAGCAGCTCGCCGAGGCGTTGCGCGTTCTCGACGTCGATCGCGGCGCCGAAGTCGTCGTCCATCGGGGTGTCAGTCATGAGGTACTCCAGTTGCTTGTGCGCATCAAAGGGCAAGGGCCCGACCGGGGCCCTTGCAGAAATGGTTCGTCAGACCGGCGAGCGGGGCGGTTCGATCGCCGCCCACGCCCGCAGTCTGCGCTCGTTGTGTGTCAGACGCGTTCGCCGACCCACGCCTGCACGCTCGCCAGCGCGGCGGGCAGGCCCTTGGCATCGGTGCCGCCGGCCTTGGCCATGTCCGGCCTGCCGCCGCCCTTGCCGCCGACCTGCTGCGCGACGAAGTTGACCAGCTCGCCGGCCTTGACCTTGCCGATGCTCGCTCGGCGGTCACGCCCGCGGCGATCAGGCTGACCTTGTCGCCGTCCACGGCCGCCAGCACGATGGCCGCGCGTCTTGAGCTTGTCCTTGAGCTTGTCCATGGTCTCGCGCAGCGTCTTGGCATCGGCGCCGTCCAGCGTGGCCGCCAGCACCTTCAGGCCCTTGACGTCGACGGCCTGCGCCAGCAGCTCGTCGCCCTGCGCTGGAGGCCAGCTTGCCCTTGAGCTCCTCCAGCTCCTTCTCGAGCGGCTTGACCTGGTCCAGCACCGCGCCCAGGCGTGCCGGCACCTCGGCCGCGGTCGTCTTGAGCGTGCCGGCGACCTGGTCGATGGTGGACTCCAGCGACTGCAGGTAGGCCAGCGCCGTTGCCGCCGGTGATCGCCTCGACGCGGCGCACGCCGGCCGGCACGCCGCCCTCGCAGACGATCTTGAACAGGCCGATGTCGCCGGTGCGGTAGACGTGGGTGCCGCCGCACAGCTCGGCTGGAGAAATCGCCGCCCATGGTCAGCACGCGCACCTCGTCGCCGTACTTCTCGCCGAACAGCGCCATCGCGCCCTTGGCCTTCTGCGCGTCGTCGATGGGCATCACGGCGGCGTTGGCCGCGGCGTTTGCGAGGATCTCGGCGTTGACGATGTCCTCGACCTTGCGGATCTCCTCGGCCGTCATCGGTCCGGTGTGGGCGAAGTCGAAACGCGTCCGGTCGGCGGTCGACCAGCGAGCCCTTCTGCTGCACGTGGGCGCCCAGCACCTCGCGCAGCGCCTTGTGCATCAGGTGGGTCGCGGAGTGGTTGCGCACGGTGCGGGCGCGGCGTACCGAAGCGTCGACCTCGGCCTTGACGAAGCCGTCGCCGACCTTGAGCGTGCCCTCGGCGACCTGCGCGTGGTGGCCGAACACGTCGGCCTGGATCTTCAGCGTGTCGTCGACGACGAAGCGCGTGGCCGCGTTGCGCAGCTCGCCCCTGTCGCCGACCTGGCCGCCGGACTCGGCGTAGAACGGCGTGTGGTCCAGCACCACGACGCCCTCCTCGCCCTCCTCCAGGCGCTCTGCACCGGGGAGCCGTCGATGTACAGCGCGACGACCTTGGCATCCTCGCGAGACAGGTGCTCATAGCCGTGGAAGGTGGTCGCGCCGCCGGTGTAGGCCAGGCCCTGCGACATCTTGAACTTGCCGGCGTTGCGGCCGCGCGCGCGCTGCTCCTCGAGCAGGCGCTCGAAGCCCGCCTCGTCGACGGTCATGCCGCGCTCGCGGCAGACGTCGGCGGTCAGGTCGACCGGGAAGCCGTAGGTGTCGTACAGCTTGAACGCGGTCTCGCCGTCGACCTGCTTCGCGCCATTGGCCAGCGCCGATTCCAGCAGTTCCATGCCCGTGGCGATGGTCTTGAAGAAGCGTTCCTCTTCCTGCTTCAGCACCTCGGTGACGCGGGCTTCCTCGCGGCGTCAGCTCGGGATAGGCATCGCCCATCTCGGCGACCAGCGCGGCGACCAGCTTGTGGAAGAACGTGCCCCTGGCGCCCAGCTTGTTGCCGTGGCGGATGGCGCGGCGGATGATGCGGCGCAGCACGTAGCCGCGGCCTTCGTTGGACGGGATCACGCCGTCGACGATCAGGAAGGAGCAGGAACGGATGTGGTCGGCGATCACCTTCAGCGAGGGCGAGTCCGCGTCGTAACCGACGGCGCCGGCGCCCGAGACGGCCTCGCGGGCCGCGGCTCAGCAGGTTCTGGGAACAGGTCGATCTCGTAGTTGGAGTGCACGTGCTGCAGCACCGCGGCGATGCGCTCCAGGCCCATGCCGGTGTCCACGCACGGCTTCGGCAGCGGGTGCATGACGCCGTCCTCGGCCTGACGGTTGAACTGCATGAAGACGATGTTCCAGATCTCGATGTAGCGGTCGCCGTCTTCTTCCGGGCGAGCCCGGCGGGCCGCCCCAGATGTCGGGGCCCGTGGTCGTAGAAGATCTCGGTGCAGGGGCCGCAGGGGCCGGTGTCGCCCATCTGCCAGAAGTTGTCGGACGCGTAGGGCGCGCCCTTGTTGTCGCCGATGCGCATGATGCGCTCGGCGGGCACGCCGACTTCCTTGGTCCAGATGTCGTAGGCCTCGTCGTCGGTGGCGTAGACGGTGACCCACAGCGCTCTTTCGGCAGGTTGAACCAGTTTTCACCGGTCAGCAGTTCCCAGGCGTAGGGGATCGCGTCGTGCTTGAAGTAGTCGCCGAAGCTGAAGTTGCCCAGCATTTCGAAGAAGGTGTGGTGACGCGCGGTGTAGCCGACGTTTTCCAGGTCGTTGTGCTTGCCGCCGGCGCGCACGCACTTCTGCGCTGGTGGTGGCGCGGGTGTAGGCGCGCTTGTCCAGGCCCAGGAACACGTCCTTGAACTGGTTCATGCCCGCGTTGGTGAACAGCAGGGTCGGGTCGTTCGCCCGGCACGACCGGGCTGGACGCGGACGATCGGGTGGCCCTTCGATTCGAAGAACTTGAGGAAGGTGTCGCGGATTTCAGCGGCTTTCATGCCTGTCCTTTGCTTGATGGGCCTGGCGGGTCGGTGTGGCGCAGATGTCGCTGCGACATGAAACAGGGGGTGTCCACGCGGGCCTGCGGTTTGCCGGTCGCAAGACCGCAAGCACTTGATTTCGCGAAGCTTTCGATTTTATAGGAGCCGCGCTCCACTGGCGCTTCACGGGGCGTCATTGACACGGCGTTGACAGTGCCGGCGCCAAGCCGCCGCTAGGATGCCAGCCTTCCCCGGAGAACCGACATGGCGACGACCGACCCCAAGACCTCCCCGCTGGCGCAGCTCAAGGACCCGAGCCTGCTCAAGACCGACGCGTTGATCAACGGCGAATGGGTGGGCGGGGCGAGCCGCTTCGACGTCGTCGATCCCGCCACCGGCGTGGTGCTGACGCATGTGGCCAACCTGGGGCCCTCCGAGGCGGACGCCGCGATCACCGCCGCCAACGCCGCCTGGCCGGCCTGGCGCGCCAAGACCGCCAAGGAGCGCGCCGCCATCCTGATGCGCTGGTACGACCTGCTGATCGCGCACGCGGACGATCTGGCGCGGCTGATGACCGCCGAGCAGGGCAAGCCGCTGGCGGAAGCGCGCGGCGAGATCGCCTACGCCGCGTCCTTCATCGAGTGGTTCGCCGAGGAGGCCAAGCGCGTCCACGGCGAGACGGTGCCGTCGACCGACGCGACCAAGCGCATCATCGTGATCAAGCAGCCGATCGGCGTGTGCGCGGCCATCACGCCGTGGAACTTCCCGGCGGCGATGATCACCCGCAAGGTCGGCGCCGGCGCTGGCGGCCGGCTGCACCATGGTGGTCAAGCCCGCCGAGCAAACGCCGTTGACCGCGCTGGCCGCTGGCCGAGCTGGCGCAGCGCGCCGGCATGCCCGCCGGGGTGTTGAACGTGGTCACCGGCGACGGCGAGCAGTCCATCGCCATCGGCAAGACGCTGTGCGACAGCGACGTGGTGCGCAAGCTGACGTTCACCGGCTCGACCGAGGTCGGCCGCATCCTGATGGCGCAGTGCGCGCCGACGATCAAGAAGCTGTCGCTGGAGCTGGGCGGCAACGCGCCGTTCATCGTGTTCGACGACGCCGATCTGGACGCGCCGTGGAGGGCGCGATCGCCTCCAAGTTCCGCAACACCGGCCAGACCTGCGTGTGCGCCAACCGCCTCTACGTGCAGGACGGCGTCTACGACGCGTTCGTGGCCAGGCTGGCGGCGGCGGTCGGCACGCTCAAGGTCGGCAACGGCTTCGAGTCGGGCGTGACGCAGGGGCCGCTGATCGACGACGCGGCGGTGGAGAAGGTCGAGCGCCACATCGCCGACGCGGTGGCCAAGGGCGCGAAGGTCGCTACCGGCGGCCAGCGGCACGCGCTCGCCGGCACCGCTTCTTCCAGCCGACGGTGCTGTCGGAGGCGAGCGCCGACGATGCTGTGCGCGCGCGAGGAGACCTTCGGCCCGGTGGCGCCGCTGTTCCGCTTCCAAGGACGAGGCCGAGGTCATCGCCCTGGCCAACGACACCGAGTTCGGCCTGGCCGCCTACTTCTACAGCCGCGACATCGGCCGCGTCAGGCGCGTGGCCGAAGGCGCTGGAGTACGGCATGGTCGGCATCAACACCGGGCTGATCTCCACGGCGGAGGCGCCGTTCGGCGGCGTCAAGCAGTCGGGCCTGGGCCGCGAGGGCGGTCACCAGGGCATCGACGACTACGTCGAGATCAAGTACCTGTGCGTGGGCGATCTCAACAAGTGATCACGCGGCCCGGTGCGCAGGAGCTGTCCAAGCGGCCGAGACGGCCGAAGCAGCTCAGGCGCTGAGCTTGGCCATCTCGACCGCGAGGTAATCCAGGAAGCAGCTGATCCGCGAGGCCAGCGCCGTGTTGCGGTAGTAGACCGCGTGGACCGGCTGGCGCGTGTCGACGGTGTGCGCGCCCAGGACCTGCACCAGCGTGCCGTCGGCGCGATCCCGCGCGGTCATGAAATCTGACAGCGTCACCAGCCCCTGGCCCGCGAGTGCCAGCTGGCGCAGCGTCTCGCCGGATGAGGCGCTCAGCGCCGCCTGGATCGGATAGCCCTCGCCACCGGCCCAGCGCAGGGGCCAGGTGTTGAGGCTCTCCGGCGCGGTGAAGCCGAGCAGCGAGTGGCCGTGGAGCGCTTCCACCTTCGTCGGCTTGCCGTGCTCGGCGAGGTAGGCGGGGCTGGCGAGCACGCGCAGCCGGAAGCTGCCCAGCGGACGGGCGTTCAGCGTGGAATCGGCCAGCGTGCCGATGCGCAGCGCGACGTCGGTGCGCTGCTCCAGCAGGTCGATGATCTGGTCGCTGCTGTTGAGCTCGAGCTCGATCTGCGGATATAGCGCGCGGAAGCCGCCGATCAGCGGCACCAGCACGTGAAGCATGAAGGGCGAGGCGGCATTGACGCGCAGCCGCCCGGCGGGCTGGTCGCGACGCAGCGCGAGCTGCTCCTCGGCATCCTCGACGGCGGCGAGCACCTTGCGGGCGCGGGCGAGGAAGAACTGGCCTTCCTCGGTGAGTTCGAGGCGGCGGGTCGAGCGCCGCATCAGCGTCGTGCCGAGCTTGTGCTCGAGCCGGCTGAGCGAGCGGCTGACCGCGGAGACGGTCTGCCCGAGCTGCTCGGCCGCCGCGCTGATGGAGCCCGCGTCCACGATGGCGGCCAGCACGGCGAGTTCGTCGAGGGAACTTTTCATGGGGGCAATCATCCCCCATCCGTCTCTCATTTACCCCCAATGGCCGGCCATCTCCAGGACGACACCCGTCGAGGCAAGACCTGGCACTGAACGCATCGTCTTGAGAACGTGCTGGCATGGTCGCGACGCTCCAATGAGCACGGCCTTGGCCCGGCCACGAGGACCGGAGCTGAAGCTGCTGCAGCTCGTCAGGGATCGCGACGTGGACACTCTGTGCGGCGGGTAATTTGCGTCTGATTCAATAATCATTTGGCAAATCGAGGCTTTTTCGGAAATCGACGAATGCGCACACTGGCGGCCATTCGTCAACTTCCCCTGATCCCGGGAGCCTCATCATGCCGATCGCCCTGTGGGCGCTGACTGTCAGCGCCTTCGCCATCGGGACCACGGAATTCGTCATCGTGGGCCTGATCCCGACCATGGCCGCCGACCTTGGCGTCAGCCTGCCTTCCGCGGGCCTGCTGGTCTCGCTCTACGCGCTGGGCGTGGCCATCGGCGCGCCGGTCCTCACCGCGCTGTCGGGCCGCTGGCCGCGCAAGCAGCTGCTGCTCGCGCTGATGCTGCTGTTCACCGCCGGCAACCTGCTGGCGTGGCTCGCACCCGGTTACGGCGCGCTGGTCCTCGCCCGCGTGCTGACCGGCTTGGCGCACGGCGTGTTCTTCTCGATCGGCTCGACCATCGCCACCAGTCTGGTTCCCCGCGAGAAGGCCGCCAGCGCCATCGCGACCATGTTCTCCGGCCTGACCGTCGCGCTGGTCACCGGCGTGCCGCTGGGCACCTTCGTCGGCCAGCACTTCGGTTGGCGCGCGACCTTCCTCGCCGTGGCCGCGCTGGGCCTGATCGCCTTCGTCGCCAGCCTGGTCTTCGTGCCGCGCAAGCTCGCCCAGCCCGCGCCGGCCAGCCTGCTGCACCAGCTCGAACCGCTGCGTCAGCCGCGCCTGCTGCTCGTCTACGCGATGACGGCGGTCGGTTACGGCGGATCGTTCATAGCCTTCACCTACCTCGCGCCCATCCTGCAACAGGTCAGCGGCATCTCGGCCAACGGCGTCAGCCTGGTGCTGCTCGTGTACGGCGTGTCGGTGGCCATCGGCAATGTCTGGGGCGGCAAGCTCGCCGACCGGCGCGGCCCCGTGGGCGCGCTCAAGCTGATCTTCCTGGGCCTGGCCGCGGTGCTCTTCGTGCTGAGCGTGACCGCGCAGTCCCCGATCGCCGCCGTGCTGACCGTGCTGGCCTGGGGCGCCTTCGCCTTCGGCAACGTGCCGGGCCTGCAGCTCTACGTCGTGCAGCAGGCCGAGGCCCACGCGCCCAAGGCGGTGGATGTGGCCTCGGGCCTGAACATCGCCGCGTTCAACCTGGGCATCGCCGGCGGCGCCTGGGGCGGCGGACTGATCGTCGAGCGGCTGGGCCTGATGCACACGCCGTGGATCGGCGCGATCGTGGTGCTGGGCGCCTTCGCGCTCACCGTGCTGGCCGGCCGCCTGGATCGCCGATACCCGCTGCCGCGCCGCGCCCCGGGCGCCGCGCCCGTCGTCGCCGGCCATTGAGCCCGCGGCTTCACGATGCTTCCTTCTTTGGAGTTCCCCATGAACACGACTTCCATCCCCATGCCCGTGCTGGGCCTTGGCACCTTCCGCCTGACGGGCCAGACGGTGATCGACGCCGTCAAGAGCGGCCTGGCGCTCGGCTACCGCCACATCGACACCGCGCAGATCTACGGCAACGAGGCCGAGGTCGGCCAGGCGATCGCCGAGAGCGGTGTCCCGCGCGCCGAGCTCTTCGTCACGACCAAGATCTGGACCGAATCGCTGACGTCTGACCGCCTGATCCCCAGCCTGCGCGACAGCCTGGGCAAGCTGCGACTGGACGCGGTCGACCTGACGCTGATCCATTGGCCGTCGCCCGGCGGCGCGGTGCCGCTCAAGGACACGCTGGAAGCGCTCGTCCAGGCGAAACGCCTCGGGCTGACGCGCGCGATCGGCCTGTCCAACTTCACCGTCGCGCAGATGCGCGAGGCGATCGCGCTCGTCGGCGTGGAGGCGCTCGCGACGAATCAGGTCGAGATCCACCCGTTCCTGCAGAACCGCGCGGTGGTTGAGTTCGCGCGATCGCAGGGCCTGCACCTGACGGCCTACATGCCGCTGGCCTACGGCAAGGTGATGACCGAGCCGGTCATGCGCGACATCGCCGCCGCGCATGGCACGACGCCGGCGCAGGTGTCGCTGGCCTGGCTGCTGCAGCAGGGCTTCACCGTGATTCCTTCGTCGACGAAACCGGCCAACCAGGCGGCGAACCTGCAGGCAGGATCGCTAAGCCTGAGCGCGTCGGACATGGCTCGCATCGCCACGCTGGATCGCGGCGAACGGCTCGCCAATCCGGACTTCGCGCCGGCCTGGGACTGAGCTGCCTGGCGCGGGGGCTGCAAGGCCTCATAAATGGAACGGTCATTCCAGAATCGATACAGTTCGCGCCATGGCACGACCCAAGCAATTCGATCCGGACGAGGCCCTGGACGCCGCGGTGGCGGTGTTCCGCGAGCACGGCTACGCGGGCAGCTCCGCCGAGATGCTGACCAGCGCGATGGGCATCGGCAAGCAGAGTCTGTACAACACCTACGGGGGCAAGTGGCCCCTGTACTGCGCGGCGCTGGGCCGATACGCCGAGGACGAGACCGGCGAGCACCTCAAGGCGCTGCGCTCAGGCAAGACCGCGATGGACGGCCTGGAGCGGCTGTTCAAGCGCGTCGCGGCCACGGCGCACCAGCCCTGCCTGGGCGTGGGCTCGGTGCAGGAGTTCGGCACCGACAGCGAGGGCAGCGCCGAGCTGATCGAGGTGCGCGCGCCGGCCGGGCAGGCCTTGCAGGCCGCGCTGCTGGAGCGGGTGCGGCAGGCGCAGGCGGACGGCGAGCTGTCCGCGTCGCTTGACCCGAAGCTGGCGGTGTCCTTCGTGTTCGCGCAGATCGCCGCGTTGCGTCTCGCCGCGCGCGGTGGCGCGGGCGAGACTGAATTGCGCGCGTTGGCGCGGCTCTCGCTGCAGGCGCTGAGATGAGCCTGCATTTTTTTTGGCTGATTGTGGAACGAACGTTCCAGTAAAACGGTTATCGCACCGATGGAAGGAAGACGGGATGACAACGGAACAGAAGCAGGCGAGGCGCGTGGCGCTGGTGTTCGGCGGCTCGCGCGGGATTGGCGCGGGCATCGTGGAGCGGCTCGCCCGCGACGGCTTCGACGTGGCGCTGACCTATGTGTCGCGCGCTGACGCGGCGCAGGCCGCGGTGGCCGCAGTGGAGGCCGCCGGCGGACGCGGGCTGGCGATCCGGGCCGACAGTGCGGAGGACACCGAGATCCGCGCGGCCGTGGATCAGGCCGTCGAGCGGCTGGGTCCGCTGGACGCGGTGGTCGTCAACGCGGGCGTACTTCGGCACGGCACGGTGGATGCGGTCTCGACCGAGGACCTGGACCTGTCGCTGAAGGTGAACGTGCGCGGCGTGTTCCTGGCGATCCAGGCGGCCGTGGCGCGGATGCACGACGGCGGCCGGGTGATCACCATCGGCAGCAACACGGCGATCCGCACCGGCACGCCGGGCAGCAGCGTGTACGCGATGACGAAGGCGGCGGTGGCGTCGATGGTCCAGAACCTGGCGCTGGACCTGGCGCCCCGCGCGATCACGGTCAACAACGTGCAACCCGGTCCGGTCGAGACTGACATGACCGCGCCGTTCGCGGAGTATTTGAAGGACAAGCTGCGGTTGGGACGCATGGGGCGTCCGGGCGAGATTGGCGCGCTGGTGTCCTTCCTGGCCGGGCCGGAGTCGGGCTACATGACGGGCGCGAGCCTGACGATCGACGGCGGTTACGTGCTCTGAGCCGGGTCTGAGCTGCCAGAGTGAGACTTTCGTCACGCTGGCCGGGGAGGGCAGCATGACGGCGTTCACATGCAGCGCTTACAACCCGGGGCTTCGTCGTCTGTATGACCCGTCCCGATGCTCCGCCTGCGTTTCCGTTCCAGACCGCCCGCTGCTTCCGCCGCTACCGATCGCGCGGAGCCGTTCGTCGAGGAAAGCGAGGAAGCGGTCGGGGATGTCCTCGTCGATGGCGAGGGGCCCCGCGCGGCGACCGACACGGGCGAGGACGCCGGCTCGGACGAACGCCGCAGCACGCCGCGCCGCGACGTGCCGCTGGGCCCGGCGGTGCGCGCCGAGTTCATGCTGCTGGGGCGTTTCCGCAGTCTGCACGTGGACGACGTGTCGCTGGGCGGGCTGGGCCTGCGCGGCAGCATTGAGGAGGGCCGGGGCCTGTTCCTGGGTCAGCGCATCGCGCAGGCGAGGGTGATGGTGGGCGATCAGCTGGTGCTGGTGGCCGACCTCGAGGTCCGCATCCGCCGCAGCTTCCGGTCCTTCCTGGTGGGGGAGCAGGTGCACATCGGTTGCCGCTTCCTGGGCCTGGACCCGCGCGCGGAGGCGGAACTGCAACGCATGCTGAGCCAGTTGCTGAGCGTACGGCAGCGCTGAGCGCTTCGACGGAGCACGCGCCGGCTTGGGCCATAATCCGCGCTCACCGCGGGCGTCGTATAACGGCATTACCTTGGCTTCCCAAGCCAATGACGAGGGTTCGACTCCCTTCGCCCGCTCCAGACTGGTCGTGCCAAGCTGCGTGACTAATCTGTCCCTCAGGCCGGCGCGCCAACGGCGATTGAAGGCTTGGCGACTTCTATCGCACGCCCGCCGCTCAGCCTGATTTCGCGGTCCGTGCCAGCAATGGTTTCCTTGCGATGCGCGATCACGATCCGGGTGCACTCGAGCGCTTTGAGTTGCCGGATGATGTGGGCTTCATTGTTCCCGTCCAAGTGGCTCGTTGCTTCATCCAGCACCATCAGACGCGGATTTCTATAGATGGCTCGGGCCAACAACAGGCGTTGCTGCTGTCCGCCTGATAGACCGGTGCCGAGGTCACCGATGAGCGTCCGATAGCCCATGGGTAATTGCTGGATCTCTCGGTGAATGCTGGCGGAGATTGCTGCTCGCTCGACTTTCTCCGGATCAAAATTTTGGTCGAAGCAGGTGATGTTCTCACCGATCGTGCCCGACATTAGGCAGTCGTTCTGCATGACTGTGGCAACACATCGTCTAAGGTTTGCGATGCCGAGCAATTTCAGTGGGATGCCTCCATAGAGAATCTCGCCATCCGTCGGTTCGTAGATGCCGACGATGAGCTTCGCCAAGGTGGTCTTCCCGGATCCGCTTGCGCCAGTGATAGCCACCGATTCATTAGCCGTGATCTTCAAATTAACACCGCGCAAGACCCATGCGTCATGCGGCGAATGTCGAAAACTGACATTTCTGAATTCGATGGATGGTGGGAGTTCAAAGATGTCGTCCCTCCGGGTGGTAGTTTTCTCGGGCGCAGAGAGAACAATATCTGCCAACCGGTCGCGGTGGATGGATAGCAATCTGAAAGAGATCGCGAAATTGATTAACGACGATATTCGTCCGGTAAACTGACTTTTGTAGCTGATGAAGGCCATCAACATGCCAACGGTGAATACTTCAGACCGTGAACTCTGGCCTGGCTCCATGATGGTCTGGGCGCCAAGATAGAGCACGAGTATGTTCTCCAAGCCGAAAATAATCGATTGCGCCGATGCCGTGAGAATGTTTAGCTTGGAGATTGATACTTCAATGTTCTGAAGATCCACCATGATATTCTGCCACCGGCTCCTACGCTCGTCCTGCCGGTTAAATAGCTTTAGAGGTTGGATGGCACGGAGCGTTTCCAGGAAATACGTTTGTTCCTTCGCGGCAATGACTATCCGATCAGTGGAGATGTCCTTGCCAGTGCGATAGGAGACAATCCGAAGGCCCAGGTAGATAATCACAGCGCCGAGAACGACCGTGCCGAGCGTCTTCGAATAGAGGAACATCATCACAAGCGCCAGAATCGCCATGATGCCGTCCAGCAGGGCCTCGATCGTCGCGGTAGTGAGCGTATCCTGAATGGCGTGAATGGAGGAGAATCTGGACGTTATGTCGCCGAGATGGCGGCGCTCGAAGTAGGTAATAGGCAGACGCAGTAGGTGCGAAAAGACGTTGCCAGCCCATTGCAGGGATAGAGTTTGCCCAAGGATTGTTATCATCCAGGTTCTGAAAGCTGCAATAACTGATTGAATCAGCATCAGCAGCCCGAATCCTACGCAGACAACCAGTAGTTGTTGACTATCTCCAGAAGACAGGATGTCATCGACAATGATTTGGTTGAGGAGAGGCGCCGCCAGGGCGAAACCCTGGAGCGCTAGAGCAACCAGAAATATTTGTGCCATGGAGCCTCGCAGCCCCCGCATTTTCCCTGTCAATTCTCGAAGGGACACCGAAGGACGAGCGTTCTGATCCCTGAAGTTTGCCGTTGGAGCGAGTTCGAGCGCTATTCCGGTGAAGTGCCTAGATACCTCGTCCATTGGAACGCGACGTTGCCCGAGCGCTGGATCAAGGACGACGATCGAAGTACGGTTTACAGCTTTCAGGACCACAAAATGGTCCATATTCCAATGAAGGATACACGGCACAGCCAGTTGTGGAATCTCTTCGAGATCTAGTCGCAACGCTCTGGACTGAAATCCGAGCTCTATCGCGAACTCAGACAATCGCTCCAGATCAACCCCTTTTAATCCGGAACTGAATCTTTGGCGAAGATCGGATAGCTCCAATCTGCGTCTGTGATAGCTCGCGACCATCACCAGACAAGCGAGCCCGCACTCGGCAGCTTCTGCCTGAAGACAGAGTTTCATTTCGGTAGGGAAAGCGCCGATCGCGCCATTTTGGTGAGTTCAATGCGCGGATTCATGGATAGAATATGTTTCCAGATCTCGTGGTCAATTCCTCCGCTCACATAAAGGGTTGATTTGCTGGTGAATAATTCGAATCCTGTTGATCGACTCATCTTGGCAAAACCAATTTTATATATGGCATCAATATTTACCTGTCTTCTGAGTCCGAAAATTGGGTTGTATACGAGTTTGCCATCAACTATTTGGACGTAGTCGAGATGGGCCGGGATGATAGCGGTAGCCCCGAAAGTTGCAGCGATGCCGCAGAGCATGACAACCTCGATGCTCTTGGATGCTGTGAGTTCGCCATGGCCCTGCAGGTCAAAAATTCCAAAAGCAGCCGGCACGTAGCCCACCGAGACTACGAGGATTGCCATGACGTAGGCAATACGACGCGTCCTGCGAGAGTAAAGAAACAGACCAGAAGAGCGTCTTTTCTGATATTGCCTATAGGTGATCAGCGACGCGGCGAGGATCGCAAACAGAAACGTCGCGCAGAGAAATGCGGCCTGATGATGTGTCATGAAAATGAATGGGCGACGCCAGCGCGTTTGGCCGACGTCGCAAAAGTCGAACAAATGGCTAGGAGAACATCAACCCGGGTTGGTCTGCTCCGGCGAGTCTTCGACGGGAACTGGATCCGACACGGTGACGGTGCCGCCACCACCGCCACCGCCACCGCCACCGCCCGTCGCAATACCACCACCACCGCCGCCGTCGCCGCCGCCGCCGGAGACTGGGCCGGATGATCCTTCAACATGCTGGGTGTTTATAAAGTTGCCAGCCTCGTCGTAGAAGGAGATGTCCGACACGGTCACCGTGCCCGAACTTGGATTCGTGTAGTAACTGGCCACGGCACCGCCAGCTCTTACGGCGAGCAAGCCGTTAAACGTCCAAATCGCCTTTGCGACCTGTGCACCGTTCGCGAGGGGCACTGCACCGAAAGCTGCTCCTTCAAGCATCGATTGTGCGACCCCTGCAAAGATGTCATCCCCCTTGATGCCGTTGGCCATTGCTTGCGTCACGCCAGCAATCACGGCGCCGATGATTGCGCCGTCAATCGCCAGAACCAAACCGCCGGCCACCTGTTTCTTTTCTTCCTTTGTAAGCAGTCTCATTTCTTCCCTTTGAAACACACCTTGAGCGAAGGTGCCACGCTTAAACTCCTGTGGCTTAGATCCGCTCTTGACGTCGAAACTTTGAAAGCAGCGGATCGAGGAACCACTCCCAAACGCGACGGTGTTCCTGCAAGACATCCGCCTGGATCGTCATTCCGGGACGTAGCGCTCGCCGGTCGCCGTAGACTTCTATATACTGATTCGTTGGTGATACTGTTACCCGATATAGCGGCTCTTGCGATTGAGCAGCTGAAAGCAGGGCTTGAGCCTGTCCTGCAGGTAGGTCCTGCGGCGCTATCGGCGCGGTCGAGATCGAGCGGACAATGCCGGAAGCCATCCCAAATTTTTCAAATGGATAGGCGTCATACTTGAAGAAGACTTGGTCTCCGATATCAATAAATCCGGTCGTGCGACTTGTCCCGTACAGTTGGATTTCATAGGTGATTTCTGAGCGTTGGTTGGCAAGATCTTTTGATTGGCCGTTTAAGGCCGGGGCAACGGTCAGGAGAGATTGGCCGTTTTGAATTGTCTGGCCGACCTGCTGGCTGATGGTTGCAATGACGCCTTCAATTGGCGACGAAATTACAAGATTTCGTCTTGCGCCGTTCTCAGTAAGCTCTTGGTCCAGCGAGGCGAGTGCGCGGTCTAGTTGGGTCAACGCGGTGCGCGTTGTCGACGAGAGTGCCAGCTCCTCGTTTTTTAGGCTCGCGCGATCGCGTCTCAGCCCCTCCAAAACTCGTTCTGCCGATCGTTTGCGTTGCTGTAAATCCAGCAGTTCTTCCTGCTTGCTTTGAACTTGTAAGAGTGAGACGTAGCCAGCGCGAGCGAGTTCTTCAAACTTCAATAGTGTTTTCTCGCTCAATTCGACCCGCTTGCTGGTGACGTCTCGCTCAGCGAGGGCTTGACCCTCTTCGTTCTCCAGGCTTGAAATCCTTGCCTGAATGCCGGCTAGTTTTAATTGTGCCTGGTCTTGAACCAGTCGGTATTCGGTGCGAAGCGAGTTTTTACGCTGTGCCATGGCTTCAGCGATGAGTGTGACGGCGTCGCCTTCTCCAGTCTTGTGCTCACTGAGAATTCGGGCGATTGGTTGGCCTTTCGACACTGATTGGCCTTCCTGAACCAATAGCTCGGCCACCACGCCAGCTTGTGTGGCGGTCACTTGTAAGACGCCTCCGACGGGTACGACGATACCTGTCATGCGACTTTTCCGAGAAAATTCACCGAAGTAACCAAAGGCCAACAGAGCAGTCAGCAAGGCCACCGACATGGCGACGATTGCTGAAAACGAACGTGGACGTCGGACCTTAACTTCCCCGAGCCAGCCCACTCGCTGCGCGTCAATGGCCTCCTCGCGAAACAAGGAACTCATTGCGAACGGTTTTCTTACAACTTTCGTAATATTGCAACTTTTTCGCACGCGGCTCGATGATCCACAATATGTAAGACTTTACAGTTGCCGTACGTGAGGCCGACAAGAGGCCGCCAATGCGCTCTCTCGTCCCGTCGGGGGCTGGCTTCGACGCTTCATACCTGATTCCGTGTTGCAATGCTGAACGTTCCCTGAACGTTTCCTTTCAGCAGTCCGACATGTCCGCCGCCTCCCCGATCCCTGCCTCCGAGCTTTCCGATGATCCCGCACCCGCCGCGCACACCGGCTGGGCGCTGCTGGCCCTGGCCATCGGAGGCTTCGCGATCGGCACCACCGAGTTCGCCGCGATGAGCCTCGTGCCCTTCTTCGCGCCCGACCTCGGCATCGACGCCCCGGCCGCCGGCCACGTCATCAGCGCCTACGCACTGGGCGTGGTCGTTGGCGCGCCGCTGCTGGCCGTCCTCGGTGCCAAGGTGCCGCGCCGCACGCTGCTGATCGCGCTGATGCTCGCCTTCGCCGTGGGCAACGGCTTGAGCGCGATCGCGCCGTCCTATCACGCGATGCTGCTCTTCCGATTCGTCAGCGGCCTGCCGCATGGCGCGTACTTCGGCGTGGGCGCGCTGGTGGCGGCGTCGCTCGTCGCGCCCGCGCGACGTGCCCAGGCGGTCAGCCTCATGATGCTGGGCCTCACCGTCGCGACCATCGTCGGCGTGCCGCTGGCCAACGGGCTGGGCCAGTGGGCCGGCTGGCGATGGGGCTTCGGCGTCGTCACCGTGCTGGCGCTGCTCACCGCCGCGCTCGTGGCGATGCATGCGCCGCGCGATCGCGTCCGGCCCGGCGCGAGCGCCATGCGGGAACTCGGCGCCCTGGGCCGACGCCAGGTCTGGCTCACGCTGGGCATCGCCACCATCGGGTTCGGCGGCATGTTCGCCGTCTACACCTACCTGGGCTCGACGCTGCTCGAGGTCACCCGCACCGGCCCCGGCATGCTCCCGCTGGTGCTGAGCGTGTTCGGCATGGGCATGACGGCCGGGACCCTGGTCTCGGCCTGGGCCGCCGATCGGGCCCTGATGCCCACCGTCGGGGGATTGCTGCTGTGGAGCGCCGCGTCGCTGGCGCTGTATCCGTTCGCCGCCGGCAGCCTGTGGACGCTGATGCCGGTCGTGTTCCTGATCGGCTGCGGCGGCGGGCTGGGCGCCGTGCTGCAGACGCGGCTCATGGACGTCGCCGGCGAGGCCCAGACCCTGGCTGCCGCGCTGAACCACTCGGCCTTCAACGCGGCCAACGCGCTGGGCCCCTGGCTGGGCGGCCTGGCCATCGCCGCCGGATACGGCTGGACCTCCACCGGATGGGTGGGCGTCGCCCTGGCCTTCGGGGGATTGGCCTTCTGGGGCGTGTCCCTGGCGCTCGATCGCCGATAATCCGCGGCTTCTCTCCAGGAGTCCCGCACATGGCCGAATGGCTGCCGCCCACGCGTTACTGGGTGCTGGCGATCTTCATCGCCTCGGCGCTGTATGCGCACTTCCGCGGTCGCGTCCGCTTCAAGCTGGCGCGCGCGCTGACCGATTTCACCGTGCTGATCTCGCCGATCAACGCGGTGATGTACCTGTTCTCGCGCGCCCCGGCCACGCCCTACCTGAAGACCGCCGAGTTCCCCGAGCTCCAGCTGCTGCGCGACAACTGGCAGGTCATCCGCGACGAGGCGCTCAAGCTCAATGACGAGGGCTACATCAAGGCCGCGTCCGGCTACAACGACATCGGCTTCAACTCGTTTTTCAGAACGGGCTGGAAGCGCTTCTACCTGAAGTGGTACGACCGGGACATGGACTCGGCCAACGCGCTGTGCCCGCAGACCGTCGCGTTGCTCAAGCGCATCCCCGGCGTGAAGGCGGCCATGTTCGCGTCGCTGCCCCCGGGCGCCAAGCTGGTGCGCCACCGCGACCCGTACGCCGGCTCGCTGCGTTACCACCTGGGCCTGACCACGCCCAATGACCCGGGCTGCTACATCGACGTCGACGGCGAGCGTTACCACTGGAAGGACGGCGAGGACGTGATGTTCGACGAGACCTTCATCCATTACGCCGAGAACACGACCACGCATCAGCGTGTGATCCTGTTCTGCGACGTGGAGCGTCCGGTCCATTTCGCGCCGATCCGCTGGCTCAACCGCGCCTTCGGCAAGCTGGTGATGACTTCCGCGGCCACGCAGAACCTGGAGAGCGAGCCCATCGGCGGCCTCAACAAGTTCTTCTATCACGCGTACAAGGTCCGCCTGTTCTTCAAGGCGTTCAAGGCGAAGTCGCGCACCGGCTACTACATCGTGAAGTGGGCGCTGATCCTGGGGATCCTCGCCGCGATCTTCCTCTGAGCGCCGTCGCCTGATCGTGCGCCTGAACGAACAACGGCCCTCGGGGCCGTTGCCGTTTCCGCCGTGAGGCCGCTCAGGCGCTCGCGGGAGCGAGCGCGCGGACGAGCGCCGGCGCCTGCGCGCCGAAGGCGTAGGCATCCATGCCCAGCGCGCCAAAGGTGACGCCGTCGTGGAGGCGCACGGGGGCCTCGTCGCGGCCGCCCGCGCCGGCGGCGACGTACCAGGGCAGCAGGTGCTCGTCGGTGGGATGCATGCGCACGGCGTGCGGCGCCTGCGCACGATAGTCGGCCAGTGCCGCCCAGTCCCTCGCCGCGGAACGATCCGCGAACCAAGCCCGGAAGGCGGCGGATTCGGGCATCTCCGGCACGCCGTCGCCGGTCGCCGTGCCCGTGATCGCCGAGCGCGACAGCAGCCGCAGGTTGTGCGTGATGCTGCCCGTGCCCAGGACCAGCACGCCCTCGCGCGACAGCGCCTGGAGCTTCTCCCCCAGCGCGAGCAGCTGCTCGGGCGTGGCGTGCGGCGTCAGCGTCAGCGGGATCACCGGGACGTCCGCGTCCGGATACAGGTAACGCAGCGCGGTCCAGATGCCGTGGTCCAGGCCGCCGTGCTCGAACACGGGCAGCGACAGCGTCTCGCCCAGCCGCTCGGCCAGCGCGCGGTCCCCCGGCGCGTCGTAACGCAGCGCGGAGAGCGCGGGCGGGAAGCCGCCGAAGTCGTAGACGGCCTCGTGGCGGTCGGCGCCCAGCAGCACGGCCTGGCGCGCGGTGGTGTGCGCGGAGATCGCCAGCACGGCGCGCGGCCGGCCCCAGCCGGCATCCAGCGCCTGACCCAGGCGGCGCAGGAAGGCGCCGGTCTCGCCCGGCTCCAGCGCGATCATCGGGGAGCCGTGCGACACGAAGAGGGGAGGGAAGACGGTGTTCATGCCGTTCATTGAACGCCTCGTGCCGCGCCGCATCGTCAAAACCGGTTGCACGGACTGTTCAAGCCGATTGCATGACCACCGCCCCACGCCAGCGCGCGGGCATGGGGTTCGCTACAGTCCGCCCATGAGCGCGCATCCGTCCTCCCCTTCCGCCGGCACTGCCGGGGGCGCCTCGGCCCGTCCGGCCGCCGATTCCACCTCCGGACGCCGTCCGCCATCGCTGTGGCGCCAGATGGGCCTGCAGACCTGGCGCGATGCGCGGGCCGGAGAGCTCCACCTGCTCGTGCTGGCGCTGATGCTGGCCGTGGCCGCCGTCTGCGCGGTGGCCTTCCTGTCGGACCGGCTTGACCAGGGCCTGCGCCGTGACGCGGCCCAGCTGCTGGGCGGCGACGCGGTCGTGGCCAGCGACCAGCCCACGCCCGCGGCGGTGCGCGAACTCGCCGACAAGATGCGGCTGCGCAGCGTGGACACCTTGAACTTCCCCAGTATGGCGCGCGCCAACGAGGACCAGGGCGGCGGCAGCCGGCTGGTGGCGGTGAAGGCCGTGGGCACGACCTATCCGCTGCGCGGGAGCCTGACGTTGAAGGACGGGCGCCAGGTCGGCGCGCCGGCGGCGGGCACGGTGTGGGTGGATCCGGGCGTGCTGAGCGCGCTGGGGCTGAAGGTCGGCGATCCGGTGCTGCTGGGCGACGCGACGCTGAAGATCGCCGGCGAGATCGCCAACGAACCCGACCGGGGTGCCGGTTTCATGAACTTCGCGCCGCGCGTGATGCTCGCGCAGGGCGACCTGGCCGCCACCGCGCTGATCCAGCCGGCCAGCCGCGTGACCTATCGCTTCGCGGTGATCGGCCCGGATCAGGGGCAGGGCACGGCGGTGCAGCAATTCGCCGCGCAGACGCGCCAGCAGATGAAGGACGGCCATTGGCGCGGCGTGCGGCTGGAGTCGCTGGAGACCGGCCGCCCCGAGATGCGCCAGACGCTGGACCGCGCGACCAAGTTCCTGAACCTCGTGGCGCTGCTGGCGGCGCTGCTCGCGGCGATCGCGGTGGCGCTGGCCGCGCGTGAGTTCGCCAACCGCCACCTGGACGACTGCGCCATGCTGCGCGTGCTGGGCCAGCCCCAGCGCCGCCTGGCCTGGGTGTTCACGCTGGAGTTCGCCACGGTGGGCCTGGTGGCCAGCGCGATGGGCGTGCTGCTCGGCTTCCTGCTGCATTACGGCTTCATCGCGCTGCTGGCGGGGCTGATCTCGGTGGACCTGCCCGCGCCGGGCGTCTGGCCGGTGCTGCTGGGCTTGGGCATGGGCATGAGCCTGCTGCTGGGCTTCGGCCTGCCGCCGGTGCTGCAACTGGCCTCGGTCCCGCCGCTGCGCGTGATCCGGCGCGAGCTGGGTCGCCCGAAGATGGGGTCCATCGCCGTGCTGCTGGCCGGCGTGATGGGCTTCGCCGCGGTGCTGACGGCGTTGTCGGCCGACTGGCGCCTCGGCCTGGTGGCCACCGGCGGATTTGCCGTCGCGCTCGGTTTCTTCGCGCTGCTCGCGTATGGCGCGGTGCTCGCGCTGCGGCGGCTCGTGCCGCAGGCGGGCGCGCCGCGCTGGCTGCTGCTGGCCACGCGCCAGGTCGCGGCGCGGCCCGCGTTCGCGGTGCTGCAGGTGGGGTCGCTGTCGCTGGGACTGCTGGCACTCGCCCTGCTGGTGCTCATGCGCACCGACCTGATCGAGAGCTGGCGCGCCGCCACGCCGGTCAACGCACCGGACCGCTTCGTCATCAACATCCAGCCCGAACAGGGTCCGGGCTTCCGCGCGAACCTGGACGGCGCCGGCGTCAAGGACTACGACTGGTATCCGATGATCCGCGGCCGGCTGGTGGCGATCAACGGGGAGGCCATCCAGGCCAGCCGCTTCACCGAGGAGCGCGCCCAGCGCCTCGTGGAGCGCGAGTTCAACCTGAGCCACAGCGCGGCGCTGCCGTCGCACAATCAGATCTCCGCGGGCACATGGACCCCCGAGCAGAAGGCGGGCGTCAGCGTCGAGCAAGGCCTGGCGGATCAGCTCGGCTTGAAGCTCGGCGACACGATGCGTTTCGACATCGCCGGGGTGCTGGTCGATTCGAAGATCACCTCGCTGCGCAAGGTCGACTGGGGGTCGATGCGGGTCAACTTCTTCGTGCTGTACCCGCGCGCGGAAATGCCCGAGCTGCCGGTGAGCTACATCTCGGCCTACCGCTCGCCCACGGGCGAGGGCGCGGCCACCGCGCTCGACCGCAAGCTGGTCAACGCCTTCCCCAACCTCACGCTGATCGACGTGTCGGCGGAGCTGCAGCAGGTCCAGGGCGTGCTGGAGCAGGTGATCATGGCCGTGCAGCTACTGTTCGCCGTGGCGCTGGCGCTGGGCGTGGTGGTGCTGCTGGTGGCGGCGGTGGGGTCACGGGACGCGCGCACCCGGGAGTTCGCGTTGATGCGTGCTTTCGGCGCCTCGAGCGCGCTGATGGCCGCGGTGCAGCGTGCGGAGCTGCTCGGTCTGGGCGCGTTGGCCGGTCTGCTGGCGGGGCTCGCGGCGCAGGCGCTCGGCTGGGCGCTCACCCATTACGCCTTCGAGTTCGAATGGCAGTTCAAGCCCTGGGTGCTGATCGGCACGACGATTGGCGGCGCCGTGCTGGCGCAGCTCGCGGGCTGGTGGGCGTTGCGCGGCGTGCTGCAGCGTCCGGTGGTCCAGACGCTGCGTGAGGCGGATACCAACTGATCAGCGCGCCGCGGCGGCGCGCTCGGCGGACTCGATCGTGTTGACCAGCAGCATCGTGATGGTCATCGGGCCGACGCCGCCGGGCACCGGCGTGATCCAGCCGGCGACTTCCTTCACGCCGTCGAAGTCCACGTCGCCGCAGAGCTTGCCCTCATCCGTGCGGTTCATGCCGACGTCCAGCACCACCGCGCCCGGCTTGACCATGTCGGCCGTCAGCACGTTGCGCTTGCCCACGGCGGCCACGACGATGTCGGCCTGACGCGTGAAGTGCGCCAGGTCCGGCGTCGCGCTGTGGCACACCGTCACCGTCGCGTTGGCCTGCAGCAGCAGCATCGCCATGGGCTTGCCCACGATGTTGCTGCGCCCGATCACCACGGCGTGCTTGCCCTTGGGGTCGTAGCCGATGAACTCCAGCATCTTCATGCAGCCGTACGGCGTGCAGGGCTTGAAGCCGTCCTGTCCCACCATCAGCGCGCCCGCGCTGGCGACGTGGAAGCCGTCAACGTCCTTCTCCGGGGCGATCGCCTCGATCACCTTGTGCGCGTCGATGCCCTTGGGCAGCGGCAGCTGCACCAGGATGCCGTGGATGGACGGATCGTTGTTCAGCGCGTCGACCCGGGCGAGCAGCTCGGCCTCGGTCATCGTGTCGGCGTACTTCTCCAGCACCGAGTGCATGCCCGCGTCCTCGCAGGCCTTGACCTTGTTGCGCACGTAGACCTGGCTCGCGGGGTTCTCGCCCACCAGCACCACGGCCAGTCCCGGCTTCACGCCCTGGGCGGTCAGCGCGGCGGCGCGCGTGGCGACTTCGGCGCGCAGTTGCTTGGACAGGGCGTTGCCGTCGATCAGTTGGGCGGTCATGGTCGGTACTCCAGAGTCAAGGATGCTGAAAAGCGCAAGGGCAGAGGATCCCTCTGCCCCGGAATGCAAAAGGCCGCTTCGCAGCGGCCTTCGGATGTCGTCGTCGGATCAACCCGCCTTCGCGGCGGCCGTGTTGGCGCCCAGCGCGATCTTCAGCAGATCGGCCACCGTGTTGGCGTTGAGCTTCTCCATGATGTTGGCGCGATGCGCTTCCACCGTCTTGATGCTGATGCCCAGGTCGTCGGCGATCTGCTTGTTCAGGCGGCCGGCGACAATTCGTTCAAGGACTTGCGCCTCGCGCGTCGTCAGTCGCGACAGCAGCGCGTCGCGGCTGGCCGCTTCCTGCTGCGTGGCGAAGGCGCCGCGGGCCTGGTCCAGCATGCGCTCGACCAGCGACAGCAGCTCTTCTTCCTTGAACGGCTTCTCGATGAAGTCGACCGCGCCCTTCTTCATCGTCTGCACCGCCATCGGCACGTCGCCGTGACCGGTGATGAACACGATGGGCAGGGGGCTCTTGCGCTCGATCAGCTTGTCCTGCAGGTCCAGGCCGCTCATGCCTTCCATGCGGATGTCGGCGATGAGGCAGGCGACCTCGCGCGGGTCGTAGCGGCTGAGGAAACTCTCGGCGGAGTCATAACACTTGACCCGGTAGTCCTTGCCTTCCAGCAACCACTGCAAGGAATCTCGCACGGCCTCGTCATCGTCGACGACGTAGACATTACCCTTCTTCGGAATCAAGCTCATGGTGTTGCGGCAGTGTTGTGTGCTGTGCCCGTCCCGGGCTCGCCGCTCTTGTCCAGCGGCGAAACCGTGGCAAGCGGGGTGATGGGGGACTCCGGACGCGGAATGTCCACGGGGATCGTGAACGCGAACCGGCACCCGACGATGGACGCGCCATTGTAGAGGTTCTCGGCTCGGATCCGACCCTGGTGGGACTCGATGATGGACCGGCATAACCCTAGGCCGATGCCCAATCCATCGGCCTTCGTGGAGAAGAAGGCCTCGTACATGCGCTCGATGACCTCGACCGGCAGGCCCGGTCCCATGTCGGTCACCGAGAACTCGATGTTGGCGCCGAGCTCGGCGGTGTGCTTGGGCACCACACGCAGCTCGATGTGGCGACGCGACGGCGGCAGCGCCGCGTTGTCGATGGCCTCGGCGGCGTTCTTGAGCAGGTTCAGCAGCACCTGCTCGATCAGGATGGGATCGACGCGCATCACCGGCAGCCGCTGCGCGACGTAGGTGTGGATCTGCACGTTGCGCCGGCGCAGCTCGATGCCGGCCAGCTCCACCGAGTCCTCCACGATCGACGCCGCGAACGCGGGCTGACGCTGCGGCTCGCTCTTCTTCACGAAGGCGCGGATGCGATGGATGATCTGCCCGGCGCGCTGCGCCTGCTTGGCGGTCTTCTCCAGCGCGACGATCAGGTCGTCCTTCTGGATGTTGTCGCCGCGCACGCGCGAGACCATGCCGTTGCAGTAGTTGGTGATCGCGGTCAGCGGCTGGTTGAGTTCGTGCGCGACGCTCGACGCCATCTCGCCCATCGTGATCAGGCGGCTGGTGACCTGCGCCTTCTCGGCCTGCTGCTGCTGCTGGGCCTCGGCGTGGCGCCGCGCGGTGATGTCCGTGGCGATCAGCATCTGAGCGAGGCGGCCGTCGGTCCATTGCAGATAGCGGGCGCGGACGTCGAACCACATGTCGAGCTGCGCGATGAAGACCTCGCGCGAATCGCCGCCGACCTCGGTCAGGTGCTGCGCGGGCAGGCCGCCGTAGTCGTCCACGTCGCCGTCGACGTCCTCGTCCAGCCCGGCATGGCCGGCGGGGGCATCGGCGAAGGCGGCGTCCTTGGTGCTGGTCGCGCCGGTGAGCTGCGAGCCCGCGAGCATCGCGTGACCCTTGGGATCGGCGCCGAACCACAGCCGGTAGCTGCGGTTGGCGAAGAGCAGCTCGCCCTGCTGCACCGACAGCACCGACACCGCCGCGTCCAGACCCTCGAGCACCGTGGTGAAGCGCTCATGCGAAGCCGACAGCTGGTCGCGCACCCGCTTGGCCTCGGTGATGTTGGTCATCGAGGTCATCCAGCCGTTCTGCTTGCCCTTGGGGTCGATCAGCGGCGAGACGTACATGCGCGCGTCGAAGATGCTGCCGTCCTTGCGCATCACCTTGACCTCGGAGCCGCCCGCGGGGCTGCGGCCCTGCATCTCCTGCTGCAGCAGGCGCAGGTTTTCCTCGTAGCGGTCGGGCGGCCAGTAGGGGAAGGGCGGCTTGCGGCCGATCAGCTCCGACTCGGCGAAGCCGGTCATCGCGCAGAAGGCCGGGTTGACGTAGCTGATGCGCGTCTCCAGGTCCATCGCGCGCATGCCGGTCAGCATGGAGTTCTCCATCGCGCGGCGGAAGTTGGTTTCCGCGGCGAGCGCGTTCTGCACCTGCGCGCGACGGCGCATGTGCTTCCACGTGCCCAGCAGCATCCAGACGGTGAGCACCGACAGCGCCATCACCATCCAGAACAGCGTGTTGGAGATCAGCCCGATCGACGTGCGGTAGCCCTGGCCGCGCAGCACCAGGCCGGGCGCGGGCGCCATGGGCACCTCGTAATAGATCGGCGCGCGGGTGATGCGCTTGCCCGGCATCGGCGTGACGGTGCTGGCCACGACCTGCTCGCGCGGATCGAGCACCGCCACCGCGTGGCGCGAGGTCAGTTCATTGGGCACCGAGTAGCGCAGCAGGCCCTCGACCGCGTACTCGGCGATCAGCACGCCGGCGAAGCCGTTGCGGTCGCTCAGCGGCATCTGGATCTGGAAGACGGTGGTGTTGTTGGCGTCGGCGAAGGACGCCGAGTAGACCCGCGTGCGGCGGTCGCGCGCGGCCTGGAAGGCGCGTTCGGGTTCGCTGTTGGCGTGGCCGTTGGGCATCGACGGATCGCCGCCCTCCAGCGTCATCAGCGTGTCGGCCTGCTCGCCGATCGCCGCGACGCTGACGCGGCGCTCGCGGCGCGCGTTCAGCCAGGTGATGTGGGTGATCTCGGGCCGGTTGCGCGCGATCGCCATCGCGCGCTGCGTGAACTCGAGGTTGTCGATGGCGCGGTTGGCCAGGTCGCGCTGCAGCGGGATGAGCTGGTCCTCGTTGTCGATCAGCCGCGAGCGGATCTGCTGCTGCGCCATCTCGGTGTCGCGCTTGACGGCCTCGGCCTCGCGTTCGATCTCCTCGTTGCGCAGGTACCAGAAGGCCGAGACGATCGCCGCCAGGAACAGCACCACCGACAGCAGCGGGCCCAGCGTGGCGAATCGGTCCTGCCGCGACGGGGACTGCCGGCGCCACCACGCCGAGACCAGGCGTTTGGCGGGATTCAGGGCGCGGCGCGAGAAGCCTTGGACATCGAGGCGGGACAACATGGGCGCGATTATCCCGGCGCCTTGTGCGCCACCCGGCGCGCGGCGCCTCGGGCATTCCCGATGCGGACATTCCCGGATCGCATCGTGAAAGACATCCGTCACGAAAACGGCCCGCCAAGCTCTTCAAAATTTCACGATACGGAAACGCATCGCGCTATTTGGAAAATCGTGGGCTTATGCGACACTCCGCCGCCATAGCCCTTCCGGAGGGTGTCGATGCATGCGCGTTTCCTTAAGCTCGGGCAGGATGGCCTGCTCGGAGCGGACGCCCGCGAGCGCGACTTGCCCCGTCCGAAGGCCGTGATTGAGACACAGGAGACAACACATGTCCGCGCAGCCCCAGTCGTTCCTCGGCGCAGCCGCCAATGACACCGACGCCCTCGAAACCAAGGAATGGCTGGACGCCCTGTCCGCCGTCATCGGCGAGGAGGGCGGCGATCGCGCGCACTTCCTGCTCGAGACCTTGATCGACCACGCGCGCCAGGCCGGCATCGACGTGCCGTTCTCGGCCACCACCGCCTACGTCAACACCATCCCGGCCGACCAGGAAGAGCGCTTCCCCGGCAACATCGACATGGAAGAGCGCCTGCGCGCCTTCATGCGCTGGAACGCGATGGCGATGGTGGTGCGCGCCAACCGCCTGCATCCGGAAGACGGCGGCGACCTGGGCGGCCACATCTCCACCTTCGCCTCCTCGGCGACCCTGCTGGGACATGCGGCTTCAACCACTTCTGGCACGGCGACGACGGACGAACACGGCGGCGACCTGGTGTTCTTCCAGGGCCACAGCGCCCCCGGCGTCTACGCCCGCGCCTTCCTGGAAGGCCGCATCAGCGAGGAACAGCTGGACAACTTCCGCCAGGAAGTGGACGGCAAGGGCCTGTCCTCCTACCCGCACCCGTGGCTGATGCCGGACTTCTGGCAGTTCCCCACCGTGTCCATGGGCCTGGGCCCGATCATGGCGATCTACCAGGCGCGCTTCATGAAGTACCTGGAAGCCCGCGGCTTCATCGCCGACGCCAAGCAGAAGGTCTGGGGCTTCCTGGGCGACGGCGAGATGGACGAGCCCGAATCGCTGGGCGCGATCGCCCTGGCCGCCCGCGAGAAGCTGGACAACCTGATCTTCGTCATCAACTGCAACCTGCAGCGCCTGGACGGCCCGGTGCGCGGCAACGGCAAGATCATCCAGGAACTGGAAGGCGTGTTCCGCGGCGCCGGCTGGAACGTCATCAAGGTGATCTGGGGCTGCCGCTACTGGGACCCGCTGCTGGCGCGCGACAAGCAGGAGCTGCTGCGCAAGGTCATGATGGAGACGCATCGACGGCGAATACCAGACCTACAAGGCCAAAGACGGCGCCTACGTGCGCGAGCACTTCTTCGGCAAGCGCCCCGAACTGCTGGAGATGGTCAAGGACCTTTCCGACGAGGAAATCTGGAGCCTGAACCGCGGCGGCCACGACCCGCACAAGGTCTACGCGGCCTACCACCAGGCGGTGAACACCAAGGGCCAGCCGACCGTCATCCTGGCCAAGACCATCAAGGGCTACGGCATGGGCAAGATCGGCGAAGGCAAGAACACCGCGCACCAGACCAAGAAGCTGCAGGACGAGGACATCAAGGCCTTCCGCGACCGCTTCGACATCCCGGTCACGGACGGCGAGCTGGCGAAGCTGCCGTTCTACAAGCCGGCCGACGACACGCCCGAGATGCAGTACCTGCACGAGCGCCGCCAGGCGCTGGGCGGCTACCTGCCGAAGCGCCGTCCGCAGGCGGACGAGGCGCTGAAGGTGCCCGAGCTGGCGACCTTCCAGGCCGTGCTGGATCCGACGGCCGAGGGCCGCGAGATCTCCACCACCATGGCCTTCGTGCGGATCCTCACGCTGCTGGTCAAGGACAAGGAACTGGGCCCGCGCATCGTGCCGATCGTCGCGGACGAGGCCCGTACCTTCGGCATGGAAGGCCTGTTCCGCCAGATCGGCATCTACACCCCCGCGGGCCAGCTCTACGAGCCGGTGGACAAGGACCAGGTGATGTTCTACCGCGAGGACAAGGACGGCCAGATCCTGCAGGAAGGCATCAACGAAGCGGGCGCCATGTCCAGCTGGATCGCCGCGGCGACCTCGTACACGACCCACAACCAGCCGATGCTGCCGTTCTACATCTTCTACTCGATGTTCGGCTTCCAGCGCATCGGCGACCTGGCCTGGGCCGCCGGCGACATGCAGCGCGCGCGGCTTCCTGATCGGCGGCACCGCCGGCCGCACCACGCTGAACGGCGAAGGCCTGCAGCACGAGGACGGCCACAGCCACATGCTGGCCGGCACCATCCCGAACTGCCGCACCTACGACCCGACCTACGCGTACGAAGTGGCGGTGATCATGCACGACGGCCTGCAGCGCATGGTCGAGGACCAGGAGGACGTCTACTACTACATCACCGTGATGAACGAGAACTACGTCCAGCCGGCCATGCCGAAGGGCGCCGAGGAAGGCATCATCAAGGGCATGTACCTGCTGGAAGAGGCCGAGCAGCCGCAAGGCGCGCAGCCGCTGACGGTGCAGCTGCTGGGCTCGGGCACCATCCTGCGCGAGAGCCAGGCCGCCAAGAAGCTGCTGGAAGCCGACTGGGGCATCGGCGCCGACGTCTGGAGCGTGCCCAGCTTCAACGAGCTGGGCCGCGACGGCCTGGACGTCGAGCGCTGGAACCTGCTGCACCCGACCGAACTGGCCTGCGTGCCGTACGTGACGCAGCAGCTGAGCAAGGTGCAGGGGCCGGTGATCGCCTCCACCGACTACATGAAGCTCTACGCCGAGCAGATCCGCGCCTTCATCCCGGCCGGCCGCTCGTACAAGGTGCTGGGCACCGACGGCTTCGGCCGCAGCGACAGCCGCAACAAGCTGCGCGAGCTCTTCGAGGTGGACCGCCACTACATCGTGGTGGCCGCGCTCAAGAGCCTGGCCGACGAGGGCAAGATCCCGCAGGCCAAGGTCGCCGAAGCCATCAAGAAGTACGGCATCAACGTGGACAAGATCAACCCGCTGTACGCCTAAGCCCCGCCCCAAAAACCCACGCCCAAACCCGCGCGTCGGACTCGGAGACAACACAAATGGCATTGGTGGAAGTCAAGGTTCCCGACATCGGGGACTTCAAGGACGTCGCGAAGTCATCGAGCTGCTGGTCAAGGCCGGCGACACGGTCGAGGCCGATCAGAGCCTGCTGACCCTGGAGTCCGACAAGGCCACGATGGAGATCCCGACCTCGGTGGCGGGCGTGGTCAAGGAGCTCAAGGTCAAGGTCGGCGACACGATCAACCAGGGCGACCTGATCGTCCTCATCGAGAGCGACGCCGCCGCCGCGCCGGCCCCGGCCGCTGCCGCGCCGGCCCCCGCGGCCGCCGCTCCGGCACCGAGCGCTCCGGCCCCGGCCCCGGCCGCTCCGGCTGCCGCGCCGGCCGCGCCGGCCTCAGCGGGCCCGGTCGACATCGAGGTGCCCGACATCGGCGACTTCGACGAGGTCGCGGTGATCGAGGTGCTGGTCAAGGTCGGCGACACGGTCAAGCAGGAGCAGAGCCTGATCACCGTCGAGTCCGACAAGGCCTCGATGGAGATCCCGTCCTCGCATGGCGGCGTGATCAAGGAGCTGCTGGTCAAGGTCGGCGACAAGGTGTCCAAGGGCAAGAAGATCGCGGTGATCGAGGCGGCCGGTGGTGCCGGCGCGCCGGCACCGGCCGCGGCCGCTCCGGCCCAGGCCGCCGCCGCGCCCGCACCGGCCACCGCGAGCGCCCCCGCGCCGGCCCCGGCGGCGGACCGCCAGGTCCCCACCGCCGCGCTGCCGCCGCATGAGCCCACCAAGCCCACCGGCCGGCTGCCGCATGCGTCGCCGACGATCCGCAAGCTCGCGCGCGAGCTGGGCGTGCCGCTCGAGGAAGTGAAGGGCTCCGGCGCCAAGGGCCGCATCACCGAGTCCGACGTGCAGGGCTTCGTCAAGGCCGTGATGGCCGGCACGGCGCAGACCGCCGCGCAGAAGGCCGCCGCTCCGGCGGGCGGCGCCGGCGGCGGTGCCTTCCCGGGCCTGCTGCCCTGGCCCAAGGTCGACTTCGAGCAAGTTCGGCCCGGTCGAAGCGCAAGGCGCTGTCGCGCATCAAGAAGATCTCCGGCGCCAACCTGCACCGCAACTGGGTGATGATCCCGCACGTCACCAACAACGACGAAGCGGACATCACCGAGCTGGAGGCCTTCCGCGTCCAGCTGAACAAGGAGAACGAGAAGTCCGGCATCAAGGTGACGATGCTGGCCTTCGTGATCAAGGCGAGCGTCGCGGCGCTGAAGAAGTTCCCCGAGTTCAACGCCTCGCTGGACGGCGACACGCTGGTCCTCAAGAAGTACTTCCACATCGGCTTCGCCGCGGACACGCCCAACGGCCTGGTGGTGCCGGTGATCCGCGACTGCGGACAAGAAGGGCATCGTCCAGATCGCCAAGGAAATGGCGGAGCTGGCCAAGAAGGCGCGCGACGGCAAGCTCGGCCCGACCGACATGCAGGGCGGCTGCTTCTCGATCTCGTCGCTGGGCGGCATCGGCGGCACCGACTTCACGCCGATCATCAACGCGCCGGAAGTGGCGATCCTGGGCGTGTCGCAAGGCCTCGACGGAGCCCGTCTGGGACGGCAAGCAGTTCGTGCCGCGCCTGATCCTGCCGCTGTCGCTGTGCTACGACCACCGCGTCATCGACGGCGCCGCGGCCGCGCGCTTCAACGCGTACCTCGCGTCGCTGCTGGCGGACTTCCGCCGCATCGCCCTGTGATCGGAAGGACCTGACATGGCACAAGTGGAAGTCAAGGTTCCCGACATCGGCGATTTCAAGGACGTCGCGGTCATCGAGGTGCTGGTCAAGGTCGGCGACACGATCAAGGCCGAGCAGAGCCTGGTCACGGTCGAGTCCGACAAGGCCTCGATGGAGATCCCGTCGTCCTCGGCCGGCGTGGTCAAGGAGCTCAAGGTCAAGCTGGGCGACAAGCTCAACCAGGGCGACCTGCTGGTCGTGCTGGAGAGCGACGCCGCCGC
The DNA here is from genome assembly GCA_039594005.1 of Roseateles sp. GTDB lineage: Bacteria > Pseudomonadota > Gammaproteobacteria > Burkholderiales > Burkholderiaceae_C > Roseateles. The sequence goes on along the minus strand of JBCNOF010000013.1, from coordinate 209,447 downwards.
GGCGCCCGCGCCGGCCGCAGCCGCGCCGACTGCCCCCGCTCCCGCGCCGGCTGCTCCGGCACCGGCTGCCGCGGCCCCGGCGCCGCAGGCCGCGACCTACACCGGCCCGGCCGACGTCGAGTGCGACGTGCTCGTGCTCGGCGGCGGCCCCGGCGGCTACTCGGCCGCGTTCCGCGCGGCCGACCTGGGCCTGAAGGTCGTGCTGGTCGAGCGTTACGCGACGCTGGGCGGCGTCTGCCTGAACGTGGGCTGCATCCCGTCCAAGGCGCTGCTGCACGTCGCGGCGGTGATGGACGAGGTCAAGCACTTCGCCGATCTGGGCGTCGAGTTCGGCGAGCCCAAGGTCGAGCTGCCCAAGCTGCTGACCCACAAGAAGAAGGTCATCGGCAAGCTGACCGGCGGCCTGGCCATGATGGCCAAGATGCGCAAGGTCACGGTCGTGCGCGGCTACGGCACGCTGCTGGACGCCAACCACCTGTCGGTCGAGGAGACCGGCGGCGAGGGCCAGGCGCGCACCGGCAAGACGCAGACGCTGAAGTTCCGCAAGATCATCCTGGCCGCGGGCTCGCAGGCGGTGAACCTGCCCTTCATGCCGGAGGATCCGCGCGTGATCGACTCGACCGGCGCGCTGGAGCTGCGCCAGCAAGCCCAAGCGCATGCTGATCGTCGGCGGCGGCATCATCGGCCTGGAAATGGGCACGGTCTACTCGACGCTGGGCGCCCGCCTGGACGTGGTGGAGATGCTGGACGGCCTGATGACGGGCGCGGACCGCGACCTGGTGAAGGTCTGGCAGAAGATGAACGCGCCGCGCTTCGACAACATCATGCTGAAGACCAAGACGGTCGGCGCCGAGGCCACGCCCGAAGGCATCAAGGTGACCTTCGAGGGCGAGGGCGCCCCGAAGGAGCCGCAGGGCTACGACCTGGTGCTGCAGGCGGTGGGCCGCACGCCCAACGGCAAGAAGATCGGCGCCGACAAGGCCGGCGTCGCGGTCACCGACCGCGGCTTCATCGAGGTGGACATGCAGATGCGCACCAACGTGCCGCACATCTTCGCCATCGGCGACATCGTCGGCCAGCCGATGCTGGCGCACAAGGCCGTGCATGAGGGCCACGTGGCGGCGGAGGTCATCGCCGGCGAGCTGCTGGGCGACGACGCGCTGGCCAAGTCGCGTTTCGACGCGCGCGTGATCCCGAGCGTGGCCTACACCGATCCGGAAGTGGCCTGGGTCGGCGTGACCGAGGACGAGGCCAAGGCCCAGGGCATCAAGGTCAAGAAGGGCCTGTTCCCGTGGGCGGCTTCGGGCCGCGCGATCGCCAACGGCCGCGACGAGGGCTTCACCAAGCTGCTGTTCGACGAAGAGACCCACCGCATCATCGGCGGCGGCATCGTCGGCACGCATGCGGGCGACCTGATCGGCGAGATCGCGCTGGCCATCGAGATGGGCGCGGACGCGGTGGACATCGGCAAGACGATCCACCCGCACCCGACGCTGGGCGAGTCGATCGGGCTGGCCGCGGAAGTCGCGCACGGCTCGTGCACCGACGTCCCGCCGGCGCGCAAGTAAGCCTCGCGCAGGAAGCCCGCTCCCGGATGCAAGTGCTCGACGCCGCCGCGACCGCGCGCGCGCTGCCGTGGTCGCCCCTGATGGAGGAGATCGCGCTGGTGTGCCGGGAGCACCGCGAGGGACGGCTGACCTGTCCGCCGCGGCAGGTCCTGCCGCTGCGCCAGGACGGTGTGCTGCTGGTGATGCCTTGCCTGAGCGACACGCTGTCGATCACCAAGCTCGTCAGCGTGCATCCGCTCAACGCGGCGCTGGGCCTGCCGACCATCGCCGGCGAGGTCGTCGTGCTGGACAGCCGCACCGGTCAGCGCCTGGCGGTGCTGGACGGCCCCGCGCTGACCGCGCGCCGCACCGCCGCGGTCAGCATGCTGGCGCTGCAGCACCTGGCCCGCCAGGCGCCGCGCCGCGTGCTGGTGGTCGGAGGCGGCGTGCAGGCGCGCGCGCATGTCGAGGCGCTGCAGGCGCTGCATCCGCAGGCCGTCATCCATGTGCAGGGGCACCAGACGGTGCCCGCGTTCGTCGAGGAGCTCGGCGTGGAGCCGCTCCCGGCCGAATCGCAGACGCGTCATGCGTGGGATGTGGTCGTGTGCGCGACCACGAGCCGCGTGCCGGTGCTGCGCCCGGGCGTGGGCGAGGGCGCCGTGGTGATCGGCGTGGGCGCGTTCCGTGACGACATGGTGGAGCTGCCGCCCGAGCTGGTGCGCGGCGCGCAGGTCTGGGTCGACGATCCGGTCGGCGCGCAGGCGGAGGCCGGCGACCTGATGGCCGCGGGCCGTTTCGAGCCGCAGGCGGCGATCGACGATCTCGTGATGGGCGCCGTTCCCATGGACGACGGCCGCACGCGGCTGTTCAAGAGCGTGGGCTGCGCCCGATGGGACCTCGCGGCCGCGCGCGTCGCGGTGCGGACCTGAGGCCCTCGGCGCTCAGGGGCGACGCCCCGGCGGATGGGCCTCAGGCTTCGTCCAGCAAGGGCCGCAGCGCCTCATCCCATTGTTCGATCTCATCCTCGGCGAGGTGGAGCCAGGCCATGGCGGCCTCCTGGTTGGCGGCCCAGTCGGCGTCCTCGTCGAGGCCCTCGTGCTGGCGCATCAGATGCTCGGCGATGAGCCCGGCGGCGATCAGCGTGCGGACTTCCGGCTCGACGCTGGCGTCGCGCAGCGACTCGAAGTCGTGATGCAGCCGGATGGCCGTCATGAGTTCCGGCGCCAGGTGCCAGACCTTGATGACCAGCGCGCCGACGACGGCGTGGTCGGTGCGGTGGTTGACGTTCTCGGTGGCGATGTAGGGGCGGTCGATGCGCGCGGCGGCCTCGACCATGGTCGCGCCATAACCGCGCACGCTCTGCAGCAGCACCGGCATGCCGACGTGGCAGAACAGGCCGTAGCTCTGCGCCAGGTCCACGCGCATGCCGGGCAGCTGGCCGGCGATGAAGCCCATCGCCACGGCGCGCTTGGCCGATCGCTGCCAGAAGCGCAGCAGGTGCGGGCTGTTGACGGGGATGGCATGGCGGACCAGGAAGGACTGCATCAGCGCGACGCTCTCGTCCAGGCCGAGCCGGTACATGGCCTGGCCGACGGTGGTGCAGGGCACGTGGCCTGCCACGAGGTGCAACGGACTGTTGGCCACGCGCAGCAGCGTCGCGGACATCGCCACGTCGGCCGCGGCGATGCGTTCCACTTCGCTGAGGTCGGGCTGCGGGAGCGACATGGCGGCGCGCAGGCGCTGCAGCAGCTCCGGGCAAGGGGGAATCTGGATCTGGCGCAGCGGGCCGTTGGCGCGGGCCTGGTCGAGTTCCTGGCGGACGTCTTGGGTCTTCATCTGAGCGCCGGATTATCCCGGCGACGCCCGCCGGGGCGTGTGAAGGCGGTGCGGCAAATTGCCGCTTGTCGGGGGGCACGTCACGGTCTCGCCGCGACCGGGTGCCAACGCAGATACATTGCAGCGCATGTCACGTTTGGTCACCCGTACGGCGTACCGCGCGCACCGGACAATCCGGGGCCCGCGTACGGGCGCCTGGATCGCGGGCGCCTGGACTGCGGGGGCACGGGTCGCGGGCGCCTGGCCGCGCCGGGCACTGGCCGTGGCGGCCTGCGTGGCGGGACTGTGGTCGGCGCTGGCCTGGGGCTGGGACAAGGACAGGTTGACCGAGTCCGCGGCGAGGCTGTCGCCGCGCACGCAGGCGTCGGTCAAGGCCATGATCCAGATGGCGGACCGCGCCGCGGCGATGCCCGACGAGCGCGACCGGCTGACCGCGGTCAACAACTTCTTCAACCAGCGCGTGGCGTTCCGCGACGACATCGAGGTGTGGGGGCAGATCGATTACTGGGCCACGCCGCTGGAGCTGCTGGACAAGGGCGCGGGGGACTGCGAGGACTACGCCATCGCCAAGTACATGAGCCTGCAGAGCGCGGGCGTGCCGCAGTCCAAGCTGCGGATGGTGTACGTGCGGGCGCAGTTCCAGGGCCGGCCGCAGGCGCACATGGTCCTGGCCTACTATGCGCAGCCGGAGTCCGAGCCGCTGATTCTGGACAATATCAACCCCGAGATCCGGCCCGCGTCGCTGAGGCCGGACCTGACGCCGGTGTTCAGCTTCAACGGCGAGGGTTTGTGGAGCGGCGTGGGCGGCACCACGGCGGGCAATCCGCTGGTGCGGCTGTCGTTGTGGCGCGACCTGCTGGCGAAGGCGAAGGCGGAGGGCTTCTGATGGGATTCACGACATGTCGCTGATAAGACAAATCTGGTGCCTGGTCCTGGGCGCAGTGCTGGCCTCGGTGCTGGGCGGCGTGGCGGTGAGCACCTGGTCGCTGCGCGAGCTGCTGCAGACGCAGGCGCAGATCAAGAACGCCGACAACGCCAACGCGCTGGCGCTGACGCTGTCGCAGCAGAAGGGCGACGCGGCGCTGATGTCGCTGCTGATCTCGGCGCAGTTCGACGCGGGCGCCTACGAGAGCGTGCGCTGGCGCGACGGCGCCGGCGCGCAGGTCTTCGAGCGCCATCTGGAGACGCCGCAGATCACGCAGGCGCCGCGCTGGTTCGTGGCGCTGCTGCCGTTGAACGTTGCGCCGGGCGTGGCCAAGGTGTCCGACGGCTGGAAGGCCGCGGGTGAGATCGAGCTGCGCGGCCAGACGGGCTACGTGCACGAGGCCTTGTGGCGCTCGACGCTGAGCACCGCGTCATGGCTGCTGCTGGTGGGCGTGCTGACCGGCGTGGCGGCGGCGCTCGTGCTGGCGCGGCTGCGCCGTCCGCTGGACACGGCGGTGCGGCAGGCCGAGGGCGTGACGCAAGGGCGCTTCGAGACCGTGCTGGAGCCGCGCGTGCCCGAGATGCGCAAGCTCACCAGCGCGATGAACACGATGGTGGAGCGCACCCGCGGCATGTTCGAGGCGCAGGCCGAGCAGTTGCGCACGCTGCATCACCAGCTGCTGTGCGATGAGCTCACCGGGCTGTCGCATCGCCGCCAGTTCGTGGCCGAACTGAACTCGGCGCTGGAGCGCGACGACGGCCCGCTGCGCGCGGGCCTGGTGCTGCTGCGGCTGAAGGACCTGCAAGGGCTGAATCAACGCCTGGGCCATGGAGCGACCGACCAGGCGCTGGTGGCGATCGCGCAGGCGCTGCGTGTCTATCCGGAGCAGGTGCGTGGCTGCCTGGCGGGACGGCTCAACGGCTCGGACTTCGCGTTGTGGCTGCCGGCGCCCGGCGTGGTGGGCGACACCGCGCAGGCGCTGGCCGATGCGCTGCGCTCGGCGCTGCAGCATCTGGGGCCGGGCGTGGGCGTGGCGCTCGGGGCGGTCGAGCTGATGCGCGACCAGCCGATGAGCGCGTGGTTCGCCGCGGCCGACGCCGCGCTGGCCAAGGCGGAGCAGGGCGAGGGCGTCGTGCTGGAGTTGCGCGAGGCGCCGCCCTCCGACGAGGTGGCACAGGGCGAGCGCGCCTGGCGCGCGTTGATCTCGGACGCGCTGGTGCAGCAGCGCAGCCGGCTGCTCGAGTTCCCGCTGATCGGGCGCGAGCGTCAGGTGCTGCACCTGGAATGCCCGTTGCAGCTCAAGCTCAATCCGGTCGGCGAGTTCGAACCGGCCGCGCGCTGGTTGCCGCTGGCCCTGCGCCATCGTTTGAGCGCGGAGGCCGACCTGCAGGCGCTGGCGCTGGCGCTGCAGGCCACGCAGCAGGACCAGCGGCCGCGCTGCGTGAACGTCGCGCCGGCCTCGCTCAACGATGGCAGCTTCATCGCGCGGGCGCGCGAGCTGGTGCAGGCGGCGCCCGCGGCGGCGCGTCGGCAGATCGGACTGGAGCTGGCGGAGCCCGCGGCGGTGCAGCACTTCGAGGCGCTGCAGGAACTGGGGCGCCAGTTGCGTCCGCTGGGGGTGCAGCTGGGGTTGGAACACGCGGGGGCCGGACTGGCTCAAATTGATCGTCTTTTCCAGGCCGGTCTGGACTACGTGAAGCTCGACAGCGCGGTGGTGAGCGGGGTGTCGGCGGATGTGGCGCGCGCGGCTTTCGTGCGCAGCCTGGTCGTGATGCTGCGCAGCCTGGCGCTGAAGGTCTATGCCGAGGGCGTGACGGACGCGCTGGACGCGCAGGCGCTGTGGGATTGCGAGGTCGACGGGATCACCGGTCCGTGGGCCTCGGCGCAGGAGATCAAGCCCTGACTCATCCGAGTCGGTGCACTGCTTGACCCGCGTCAAGCACCCTTGTCTTCCGTTTCGGACCTTCCCAGAATCCGCGCTTTCCTCATGTTGTTGAAAGCGCAGGTGCAGAATGTCCGCACTCCTTCAGCCGATCGAATCCTTCATGCCTCGCGTTGATTTCCACGTCCAGATCGACGAGCAGATCAAGGCTCGCGTGGAGGCGCTCGCCGCGCGCCTGACCGTGGACATGGACTATCTCGTCGAATTCCTCGTGAAGCGATGGGTCGAACGCACGGATCCCGACGAGCCGGATGTGACGCTTCATGAGGTGCTCATGGAGCGCCAGGAAGACAACGCGGTCAAGGCCGCACTGCGCGGCGACACGATCCCGCATGAGCAGTTGATGGCTGAGCTTGATGCGCTTGGGGCCTAGTTGAGGCCGATGCCGGACAGCTCCGACAACTGAAGCCTCACGCGATATCCGCCGTATGCAACGGATAGCCGTTGCCGCTGCGGCGATCCTCGAAGAAGCGCTGCAGCGCCTCGCGGATCGTGTGGAACGCGATCTCGTCCCAGGGGATCTCGTGCTCGTGGAAGAGACGCGCTTCCAGCGTCTCCGGGCCTGGATCGAACTCCGGACTCAGCAGCTTCGCTCGATAGAACACGTGGACCTGCCCGACCCGCACCACGTTCATCACGCAGTACAGGTTCTGCAACTCGATCGACGCGCCAGCTTCCTCGACCGTCTCGCGCGCCGCGCCTTCGGCCAAGGTCTCGCCCAGCTCCATGAAACCCGCCGGCAAGGTCCACTTGCCCAGACGCGGCTCGATCGCGCGCTTGCACAGCAGCACCTGATCGCCCCAGACAGGCAGGGTGCCCACGACGTTCAGCGGGTTCTCGTACTGGATCGTGCCGCACACCGTGCAGGTCGCCCGCTCCCGGTTGTCGTCAGCCGGGACGCGGTATTCGATCTGGCCGCCGCAGAGGGGGCAATGCTGATAGCGCCGCGCTTGGAACATGGGGCGCAGTGTACCGGGCTCCACCCAGGCCCATCGCCGGCCTCACCCAGGCCTCGCGTGGCATCATCCCGCGCCATGGAGCTCTACAACTACTTCCGTTCATCCGCCTCGTACCGCGTGCGCATCGCGATGGCGCTCAAGGGTCTGGACTTCGATTACAAGTCGGTCCACCTCGCCAGGAACGAGCAGTTCAACGAGTCGTACGCGGCCGTCTCCGCCTCGCGCCTGGTGCCCTTGCTGCGTGACGGTGACGCGATCATCACGCAGTCGATGGCGATCATCGAGTACCTCGACGAGATCCACCCCGAGCCGCCCCTGTTGCCCGGCGACGCGCTGTGCCGCGCCTACATTCGCGCGCTGTCGCAGGACATCGCCTGCGAGATCCATCCGCTGAACAACCTGCGCGTGTTGCGCTACCTGGTCAAGGACCTCGGCGTCAGCGACGACAACAAGACGCGCTGGTACCAGCATTGGGTCGAGAGCGGACTGGCGGTCGTCGAGCAGCGGCTCGCGGCCGAGGGCCGCGCCGGCCGCTTCTGCTTCGGCGACACGCCGACGATGGCGGATTGCGTGCTCGTCCCGCAGATCTTCAATGCCCAGCGCTTCGATTGCCGGCTCGATCACGTGCCCACCGTGATGCGGATCTTCGAGCAGTGCATGGCGCACGACGCGTTCAGCCAGACCCAGCCCAGCGCCTGTCCCGATGCCGAATGAGGTGCGACCGCTCGCCGACGGGATGCATCCGGACTGGTTGATCCCGGACTGGGACGCACCGGATGTCGCGGCCTTCATGACCACGCGCGCTGGCGGCGTCAGCGGCGGCGCGTCGTCCGCGGCGGACCGGTGCGGACTGGCGAGTCTCAACCTCGGACGCTCGGTCGGTGACGATCCGGCGAACGTGATCGAGAACCGCCGTCGGGTGGCGCGGGCGCTGGGCGCGACGCCGGTCTTCCTGAAGCAGGTTCACGGGACCGAGGTGTTGCGCCTTCGCCCCGCGCATGCCGCGATCGACGCTGATCCCGCGCCGGCTGACGCGGCCATCAGCACCGATCCCGCGCTGGCCTGCGCGGTGATGGTGGCGGATTGCCTGCCGGTGCTGTTCGCCGGACCGGGCGTGGTCGGCGCGGCGCATGCGGGCTGGCGGGGTCTCGCGGGCGGTGTGCTCGAGCACACGGTCGCCGCGATGTGCGAGGCCGTCGGCTGCGAGCCGCGCGAGATCCAGGCCTGGATGGGCGCGTGCATCGGACCCGAGCGATTCGAGGTGGGGGCCGAGGTGCTCGCGGCCTTTGGTGCGCAGGCGGTCGAGGCCGATCAGCCGCTGTTCCGCTTCCAGCCGAATGAACAGGGCGGCGCCCGCTGGCGCGCCGATCTCTACGGTCTGGCGCGGCGGCGGCTCGAGGCGCTCGGTCTGAGCGCGGTGGGCGGCGGCGGCTGGTGCACGCTCACCGAGCCCTCACGGTTCTTTTCGTTCCGCCACGAACGCGTCAGCGGCCTGCGCAGCGGGCGCATGGCCGCGGTCATCCGATTGCGCTGATTCGAGCGCCTCGGCCTGACGCCGCGCCGCGCGACGCCGCGGCGCGCCCATCACATACATCACGATCGACAGCGGCAGCAAGCCGTACAGCACGAACGTGACGAGCGCGCCCAGCACCGATCCCTGCGTGCTCGTGGCCTCCGCCACCGCCATCATCAGCACCACATACATCCAGGCGATGGCAACCAGATACATCAACGATTTCCTCGGGCCAGCGCGACAGCATCGTCACGCGGGGGTAAGCTGAACGGGCTACAAAGCGCCTGAGCATATGCGAAGCGGCCCGGTGATCCTCGTGATCGGCTGTGGCAAGCTTCTTGCTCGGGTCCGCAAGAGGAGACACATGAGCGCGAACAACGACGCCGCCGGACACGCCGGCGCATCGGTCCATGGTTTCGAACACTGGGCGCAGCAGGCACAACAAGCGGCCAGCAGCCTGTCGCACGGGTTCGGCGATGCCTTCAAGCAGCTGCAGGCGATGCAGATCGCGCCCGACGCGTGGTCGCAACTGCAGAACGACTACGTCCGCCAAGCCGGTGAGTTGTGGAACGCGGCGCTGGGCGAGTCCCATGCCGCCGCGCAGGCCGCGGGCGGGCACGCCGCGGCGCCCGCTGCCGGCGCGGCCACGGCACCGATCAAGGATCGCCGTTTCGCCGACGCCTCGTGGAACGACAACCGCCTGGCCCACTTCACCGCGCAGCTCTACCTGCTCAACGCCAGGACGCTGCAGCGCATGGCCGATCAGGTCCAGGGTGACGACAAGACCCGGGCCCGCGTCCGCTTCGCGGTGCAGCAGTTCGTCGATGCCGCGTCGCCCAGCAATTTCCTCGCGCTCAATCCCGAGGCGCAGCAGCGCGCGCTGAACACGCAGGGCGAGAGCCTGGCGCGGGGCCTGCAGCTGCTGATGGCCGACGTGCAGCGCGGCCATGTGTCGCAGACCGACGAGGACGCCTTCGAGGTCGGCCGCAATGTCGCGACCACCGAGGGGCACGTCGTCTTCGAGAACGAGTTCTTCCAGTTGCTCGAGTACAAGCCGCTCACCGGCAAGGTGCATGCGCGTCCGCTGCTGATGGTGCCGCCCTGCATCAACAAGTACTACATCCTCGATCTGCAGCCGGAGAACTCGCTGATCCGCTACGCGGTCGCGCAGGGGCACCGCACCTTCGTGGTGAGCTGGCGCAACCCGGATGCGGGCTGCGTGCACTGGACCTGGGACGACTACATCGGCCAGGCGGCGATCCGGGCGATCGAGGTCGTGCGCGAGATCGGCGGCACGGACACGATCAACACGCTGGGCTTCTGCGTCGGCGGGACGATCCTGGCGACCGCGCTGGCGGTGATGGCCGCGCGCGGCGAACAGCCCGCGGAGAGCGTCACGCTGCTGACCACGCTGATCGACTTCAGCAGCAATGGCGTGCTGGACCTGTTCATCGACGAGCAGGCCGTGCAGTTGCGCGAGATGACGCTGGGCGACCAGGCGGTGAGCGGGCCGGGGCTGCTCAAGGGCCAGGAACTCGCGACCACCTTCAGCTTCCTGCGACCGAACGACCTGGTGTGGAACTACGTAGTCGGCAACTACCTGAAGGGCGACGCGCCGCCGGCCTTCGACCTGCTGTACTGGAACGGCGACGCGACCAACCTGCCCGGGCCGATGTACTGCTGGTACCTGCGCCACACCTACCTGCAGAACGAATTGCGTATCCCGGGCCGGCTGACCGTGTGCGGCGAGACCATCGACCTGGGACAGATCCAGGCGCCCGTGTACATCTACGGCTCGCGCGAGGACCACATCGTCCCGTGGGATGCCGCGTACCGCAGCACGCAGGTGTTCAAGGGGAAGAAGCGCTTCGTGCTGGGCGCGTCCGGCCACATCGCCGGCGTGATCAATCCCCCCGAGAAGAAGAAACGCAGCCATTGGATCGGCAAGGGCACGGCGTTGCCGGCCGATCACCAGCAATGGCTCGAGAACGCCACCGAGCATCCCGGCAGCTGGTGGACCGATTGGTCCCAGTGGCTGGCCGGCCACGCGGGTCCGCTGAAGGCGGCCCCGCGCGCGCCGGGCGGCCGCGGTCACCGGGCCATCGAGCCCGCGCCAGGCCGTTACGTGAAGCAGCGCGCGTGAGCCGTCCGCCGCCGCGCCGCACGTTGTCCGATCCACCCCGCTGACATGGGCATCACAGCCGTTCAGCAGTTTCGACAGAGGAGCGAGTCATGAGTTCACCGCAAGACATCGTCATCGTCGCCGCGGCGCGCACGCCGATCGGCAAGTTCGGAGGGACGTTGTCGAAGACGCCGGCCAGCGAGCTGGGCGCCATCGTCATCCAGGAGCTGCTGCGCCGCAGCGGCCTGCAGGGCGATCAGATCAACGAGGTGATCCTGGGTCAGGTGCTGACCGCGGGCGTGGGGCAGAACCCCGCGCGTCAGGCCGTCATCAAGGCCGGACTGCCGGTGACGGTGCCGGCGATGACGATCAACAAGGTCTGCGGCTCCGGCCTGAAGGCCGTGATGCTGGCCGCGCAGGCGATCCGCGACGGGGACTCGGACATCGTCATCGCCGGCGGCCAGGAGAGCATGAGCCTGGCGCCGCACGTGCTGCCGGGCTCGCGCGAGGGGCAGCGCATGGGCGACTGGAAGCTCGTGGACACGATGATCGTCGACGGCCTGTGGGATGTGTACAACCAGTACCACATGGGCATCACCGCCGAGAACGTGGCCAAGGAGTACCACGTCAGCCGCGCGCAGCAGGACGAGCTCGCGCTGGCCAGCCAGCAGAAGGCTGCCGCCGCGCAGGACGCAGGCCGCTTCACCGCCGAGATCGTGCCGGTGACGATTCCGCAGAAGAAGGGCGATCCGATCGTCTTCGCCGCGGACGAGTTCATCAACCGCAAGTCCAACGCCGAGGCGCTGGCGAGTCTGAAGCCGGCCTTCGACAAGGCCGGCTCGGTGACCGCGGGCAATGCCTCGGGCCTGAACGACGGGGCCGCGGGCCTGGTGCTGATGACGGACGCCAAGGCAAAGGCGCTGGGGCTGACGCCGCTGGCGCGGCTGGCCTCGTACGCGAGTGCCGGCGTCGATCCCAAGACCATGGGCATGGGCCCGGTGCCGGCGTCGCGCAAGGCGCTGCAGCGCGCGGGCTGGCAGGCCAAGGACCTCGACCTGCTCGAGATCAACGAGGCCTTCGCCGCGCAGGCCTGCGCGGTGCACCAGGAAATGGGCTGGGACCTGAGCAAGGTCAACGTCAACGGCGGCGCGATCGCGCTGGGTCATCCGATCGGCGCGTCGGGCGCCCGGATCCTGGTGACGCTGCTGCACGAGATGATCAAGCGCGATGCGAAGAAGGGCATCGCGAGCCTGTGCATCGGCGGCGGCATGGGCGTGGCCCTGTGCGTGGAACGCTGATCACCGGACTGATTTCGCGCGTCGACACCGTTCCGATATCCCAGGCACCCCGGCCGCGGACGCGGCGGCCCGGCGGGCCCCTCAGGAGGCAAGCAAAATGAGTCAGAAAGTTGCATACGTCACCGGCGGCATGGGCGGCATCGGCACCGCCATCTGCCAGCGCCTCCACAAGGACGGCTTCAAGGTGATCGCCGGATGCGGTCCGACCCGCGACCGTGAGAAGTGGCTGTCCGAGCAGGCCCAGCAGGGCTACTCGTTCTTCTGCTCCGCGGGCAACGTGGCCGACTGGGACTCGACCGTCGCCGCGTTCGACGCGGCGATCGCCGAGCACGGCACCATCGATGTGCTGGTCAACAACGCGGGGGTCACCAAGGACCGCATGTTCCTGAAGATGACCCGCGACGAGTGGGACACCGTCATCGACACCAACCTCAACAGCATGTTCAACGTGACCAAGCAGGTCGTGCCGGGCATGGTGGACAAGGGATGGGGCCGGATCATCAACATCTCGTCGGTGAACGGCGAGAAGGGCCAGGCGGGGCAGACGAACTACTCCGCCGCCAAGGCCGGCATGCACGGCTTCACGATGGCGCTGGCGCAGGAGCTCGCGTCCAAGGGCGTCACGGTGAACACGGTGAGCCCGGGCTACATCGGCACGGACATGGTCAAGGCGGTGCGTCCCGACGTGCTCGAGAAGATCGTGGCCGGGATTCCGGTGAAGCGGCTGGGTGAGCCCGAGGAGATCGCCTCCATCGTGGGTTGGCTGGCCGGTGATTCGTCCGGGTTCACGACCGGCGCGGACTTCAGCTGCAACGGTGGGTTGCACATGGGGTGAGAAGGGACCGAGCCCAGTCCTGTGGAGCGAGTTGGACAAAGCCCAGTCCAGTGGACTGGGTGACGCCAACGAGCGCCTGAGAGCCGCAGGTTCGAAGGCTGGGCGACGCCCTTCGAACGACCGCGGACCAGAGGTCCGCGGGCTGGGGGGCGCGTAGTGAGACCGAACCCCTCCTGATTTGAACCCACGCAACGCCGACGGTGCCTCTCGCGCCGTCGGCGTTGTTGTTTTCAGCAGGAGAGCGTTGTCGCATGTCCCCCATTCCCTCGTCCATCCGGAGCCGCCGATCGTGGCTGCTCGGCACCACCGCGGCGATGCTGCCGCTCGCCGCGAACAGCGCGGCCCGCGTGTTGATCGATCCCCCCGCGGCGTCGGCACCGGCAGCCACCGCTTCCACCTCGACCCGCCCGGTGCGCCTTGGCGTCATCGACTTGAGCTTTCACCGCGCGAGTGCCGGCGTGGTCGCGCAGGTGCTGGCGAGGGGCGGCGTCGCGTACGAGTGGCATGCCGCCCCGCACGAACGGGTCTTCCTGATGCTCGCGCGCGGTGAGGTCGACCTGGTCGTGTCGGCCTGGTTGCCCGGCAGCCACGGCCTCTTCGTGCGCGACCAGGCGCATGCGCTGATCCGCCTCGGCCGCCTGTATCAGCCTTATGCGCTCTGGGGCGTGCCGGACTACGTGCCGGCGGAGGCGGTGAGCACGGTCGGTGACCTGCGGCGCGAGGACGTCGCCGCACGGATGATCAAGCGCATCCAGGGCATCGGCCCGGGTGCGGGCATCAGCCGCTTCTCGCGCGAGATCGTCGAGACCTATCGGCTCGACGAGTCCGGTTACGACTTTGTCCATGGCTCGCTGGACGATTGCGTCCAGGCCTTTGAGGCGGCCGTGGCCCAGCGTCGCTGGGTGGTGGTGCCGCTGTGGCAGCCGCAGTTCCTGCACGCGCGCCATGCGATCCGTGAACTGCGCGAGCCTCAGGGACTGCTCCGGGGTGTCGACGACGCGACGCTGCTGCTGCGCCGCGAGGCGCGGGCGCTGATCCCGGACGAGGTGCTCGCCGTGTTGGCGGGCATGTCGCTGGGCAACGAGGCCGTGGCCGCGATGGACGATCAGATCGGTCGCGAGCGCAAACCGGTGATGGCGGTCGCCCAGGCCTGGCTCCAGGCCCATGAGGCCCAGCTCGACGTCTGGGCGCTGAACGGGCGGCGAGCGCTCGCGAGGGCCGGATGAAGCCACGAGCAAGGGCTGCCGAGGCAGCCCTTGTCCGTTCGGAGCGATGCGTCAGTCCTTCTTCATCAGCACCAGCAGCTGGGACAGGTTCTGCGCCGCGGCTTGCAGCTTGGGCAGGGACTGCTCCAGCAGCACATGCGGCGGCGTGCGCGACGCGTGCGTGCTGATGTTGATCGCGGCGACCACCTGGTTGTCGCGTCCGGTGATCGGGACGGCGATGGTGAGCACGCCGTCCTCGAGTTCCTGGTCGACGAGACACCAATGCTGGCGTCGGGCCTGCTCGATGGCCGCGCGCAGTTCCTCGTGCGAGCGCACCGTGTTGCTCGCGCGACGTGCCAACTGCGCGCGGGCGATGCGGGTCTCGCGTTCCTCCATCGGCAGCGACGCGAGCAGCACGCGTCCTGTGGCGGTCGCCCACGCGGGCAATCGGCTGCCGACGCCCATCGGATCGGACAGGATCTTGCGCAGCGGCGCGCGCAGCACGAAGACCACGTCGTCGCCGTCGAGCACCGCGATCGATACGGAGTCCCGCACATCGGTGGCAAGCTGGATCGCCACCGGCTCAGCGAATCGCCACAGCGGCTGCGAGGACAGGTAGGCGAAGCCGAGATCGAGGATCTTGGGCGTGAGTTCGAACATCCGCCCCTCGGACCGCACGTAGCCCAGGGTCTGCAGCGTCAGCAGGATGCGCCGCGCGCCGGCGCGGGTCAGGCCGCAGCGCTTGGCGACCTCGGTCAGCGTCTGGCGGGCGTGGTGGGTGTCGAAGGTCCGGATCACCGACAGGCCGCGCGCGAAGGATTGCACGTAGCTGTCGCCAGGCTTCAGGGGGGAGTTGGGTGCGCTTTCGTCAGGAGACATGGGCGTCATGACCGCAGTATAGAAAGGCCGCGAAACGTTAATATCGCGCCCGTTTCTTGTTGATGTGACAGAGGGTGAACACCATGGCAATGGACGTTGTCGACTATGAGATCAAGGGTGCCGAGATGCAGTTCGTGGAGGTCGAGCTCGACCCCGGCGAAGCTGCGATCGGTGAGGCCGGCAGCATGATGTTCATGGATGCCGGCATCGGCATGGACACGGTGTTCGGCGACGGTTCCGCCAACCAGGGCGGCTTCTTCGGAAAGTTGCTGGGCGCAGGCAAGCGGCTGGTGACCGGCGAATCGCTGTTCACGACGGTCTACACGAACCAGAGTCATGGCAAGCAGCGGGTCGCATTCGCGGCCCCGTACCCGGGGAAGATCCTGCCGATGGAGTTGGGCAAGCTCGGCGGCACGCTCATCTGCCAGAAGGATGCGTTCCTGTGCGCGGCCCGCGGTGTGTCGCTGGGCATCGCGCTCCAGCAGCGCCTGTCGACTGGCTTCTTCGGTGGCGAAGGGTTCATCATGCAGAAGCTCGATGGTGATGGGCTGGCCTTCGTGCATGCGGGGGGTACGGTGGTTCGTCGTACGCTCCAGCCGGGTCAGACGCTGCTGGTGGACACCGGCTGCGTCGTCGCCTACACGCCCAGCGTGAGTTTTGAGATCCAGTACGTAGGCAAGATCAAGACCGCCCTGTTCGGCGGCGAGGGCCTGTTCCTGGCCAAGCTCACCGGACCGGGGGAGGTCTGGCTGCAGAGCCTGCCGTTCTCGCGCCTGGCGTCGCGCGTGTTCGCCGCGGCGCCCCAGCGTGGCGGCTCCCGCGAGGAGGGCGGCCTGCTCGGCGGTGTGGCCGCCGGCGGGCTGCTGGGTGGATTGCTCGGCGGGGACGACGAGTAATTCGCCGGCGGCTCGAAGTAGTTCGAGATGCGCAGACTTGCCGCAACGCTGGCGGCAAGTCTGGCGCAACGGAATGCAACGGGAGTGGGGCAATGAGCCGGGCAGTCGCGTGGCTGTTCCGGCTCGGACCTAGGGTGAACCCGCCTACACTTGCGGGCTGCGTGCCGCCCGGCTCGTCGGGCATCTCCTGTTGAGGATCTCCATGCTGTCTTCCCTCGCGCGGCCTGTGCTGGCCGCCCTGGCCCCGCTTGCCATCGCCGTGTTCGCCTCCATCGTCGCGCCCGACGCGCGCGCCAACACCGGCAGCCCGATCTTCGTGCTGAACTCGCTGGACGCCGACATCAGCGTCATCGACCCGAAGGACTTCCGCCAGGTCAAGCGCATCCCGACCGGCAAGGAGCCGCACCACCTCTACCTGACGCCCGACCGCAAGACCATGGTCGTGGCCAACGCGCTGGGCGACTCGCTGACCTTCCTGGACCCGGTGACGGCCGAGGTGCAGCGCACCGTGCACGGCATTCCCGATCCGTACCATCTGCGCTTCTCGCCCGACATGAAGTGGCTGGTGCTTGCCGGCAACCGCCTGGACCACGTCGACATCTACAAGTGGCAGCCCCAGAACGCGGCGCAGCCGCTGGCGCTGTTCAAGCGCTTTTCGGCGCCGAAGACGCCCAGCCACCTGTCCATCGACACGAAGAGCAGCGTCGTCTACGCGAGCTTGCAGGACAGCTCCGAGCTGCTGGCGATCGACCTGGGCACGATGGCGCCGCGCTGGAAGATCCCGGTGGGCAAGCTGCCGGCCGATCTCTACCTGACGCCTGACGACAAGTACCTGCTGGTGGCGCTGACCGGCGAGCGCAGCGTCGAGGTCTACGACGTCAGCGCCGCGCAGCCCAAGCTGGTCAAGCGCATCGAGACCGGCGACGGCGCGCATTCGTTCCGCGCGCTGGGCGACCGCAAGCATGTGCTGGTCAGCAATCGGGCGGCCAACACGATCAGCAAGATCGCGCTGGCGGACTTCAGCGTCGTGGACACCTTCAAGGCGCCGGGCGGTCCCGACGACATGGAGATCCTGACCGACGGCCGCACCCTGATGTTCACGTCGCGCTGGGCGCGCAAGCTGACGGTGATGGACCTGCAGACCAAGCAGATCCTGCAGCAGGTCAAGGTCGGCAAGTCGCCGCACGGCGTCTGGACGCTGGACCAGATGCCACGCCAGTGAGCGGCGCGACGTCGCGCCCCTTGCGATTGCGCTCGTTGTTCTGCTTGCTGTTCCGCTCCTTCCGCTCCCCGAAAGCCCGCCCGTGAAGTTCCCCTCCGTCCTGCGCCAGGTGTCGTCCCGGCAGCTGCCGATGCTGCTGCTGGGCCTGACGCTCGCCGTGCAGGCCCAGCCTCAGGGCGCGTCCGCGCCGGCCGCGGCGCCATGCGACAAGCCCGTCTACCTGACCTTCGACACCGGGCACATGGGCGTGGCGCCGCTGATCGTGGACACGCTCAAGCGTTTCGACGCGAAGGCGACCTTCTTCCTCGCGCAGGAACCGACGATGGACGGCGGTCAGACGCTGGACGACAAGTGGGCGCCGTGGTGGAAGCAGCTGGCGGAGCAGGGCCATGACTTCGGCTCGCACACTTGGTACCACGACGCGTGGTCCGCGGACCTGCCCGACGGCCGATTCCGTTTCAAGCGCGCCGCCGGCGAGCAGGTGCCGCAGAACGTCGTGCTCAGCGCGGCCGAGTACTGCGACGAGCTCAAGCGCCCCGCGCGGCGTTTCCTGGAGATGACCGGGCGGCCGATGTCGATGATCTTCCGCGCGCCGGCCGGACGCACCTCGCCGGCGCTGATCGCGGCGGCGCAGGCCTGCGGCTTCCGGCATGTGGGCTGGAGCGCGTCGGGTTTCCTCGGCGACGAACTGCCCAGTGACCGCTATCCCAACCAGGCGCTGCTGGAGCAGGCGCTGCGCCGCGTGAAGCCGGGCGACATCCTGATGGCGCACCTGGGCATCTGGTCGCGTCAGGATCCCTGGGCGCCGACAGTGCTGGAGCCCCTGCTGCAGGGATTGAAATCCCGGGGCATGTGCTTCGCGCCGTTGCGCGATCATGCGGAGTACGTCGCGTGGATGCGCCGGCCGCAGGAGGCGGTGGCCCGGGCCGCGTCCACGGCGGGCGGCGCGTCGGTCGCGCCGGGCCCCAAGGACGCGCTGAGGCGCTGAGGCGCGGAGCGCTCGATGCACGCCATCGTTGGAGGATTCGCAGCGTGATGGACTGGTTCACCGATCTGTTCGGACAGGCGCAGCAGGCCCTGTTCGAAAGCATCATCCAACCGATCGTTTTCCACCTGGGCTTCGGCAACCTGCTCGAGGACGCCTTCGACGCCACCGGCTGGCTGCTGGTGGGTCTGATCCAGATCGTCGTGATGCTGTCGGTGATCGGCGCGCTGCAGCGCTGGCGCCCTGCCGAGGCCGTGACCGACCGCCGCGCGATCCGCGTCGACATCCTCTACACGCTGATCCAGCGGCTGGGCCTGTTCCGGCTGGTGATGTTCTTCTCGCTGGAGCCGCTGTTCGATGGCATGGTCGGCGAGATGCGCATGCTGGGCATCCCGACCTTCCAGCTCGATGCGATCTGGCCCGGCGTGACCGACGTCGCGTGGGTCAGCTTCGTGATGTACCTGGTCGCGTTCGACCTGCTGATGTACTGGCTGCATCGCGCGCAGCACTCGTGGAACTGGTGGTGGGCGCTGCATTCGCTGCACCACAGCCAGCGCCAGATGACGATGTGGAGCGACAGCCGCAACCACCTGCTCGACGACCTGATCATCGACAGCGCCGTCGCGTTGACCGCGCGCCTGATCGGGGTGGGCCCGGGCGAGTTCGTCGCGCTGGTGGCGATCTCGCAGCTGCTGGAGAACCTGCAGCACGCCAACCTGCGCCTGAGCTTCGGCGCGATCGGCGAGCGGCTGCTGGTCAGCCCGAGATTCCACCGGCTGCACCATTCGATCGGCATCGGCCACGAGGGCTTCGGCCGCGGCACGCTGGGCGGGCACAACTTCGCCGTGATGTTCCCGATCTGGGACGTGCTGTTCCGCACCGCCAACTTCGAGGACCGCTGGGATCCGACCGGTGTGCGCGACCAGTTGCCGGAAGAGGGCGGACGCGACTACGGCCAGGGCTTCTGGGCGCAGCAGTGGCTGGGGCTGAAACGGCTCGTCGGACGTGACAAGATCGCGCCCGCGCCCGGCGGCGGACCGACGCCGACCGGCGGCGTGCCGATGGACATCGCCGGCCAAGCGCCGGCCGGAGGAAACGACTGATGATCAAGCCGATGGGCCGCCTGATGGACGCCTTCTGGCGGGCCGCCGCGTACTGCCTGCACCCGCGGGTGATCGGGTGGTCGCTGCTGCCGCTGATCCTGCTGGGCGTGATGTCCTTCGTGCTGGGCTACTTCTTCTGGGAATCCGCGGTCGCGGGCGTGCGCGCCACGCTGGAATCGTGGAGCCTGGTGGACGGCCTGCTGAAGTGGCTGGACGGCCTGGGCGCGAGCGGCTTCCGCACGGTGATCGCGCCGATCGTCGTGGTGGCGATGGCCGCGCCGGTGCTGGTCGTGCTGTGCCTGCTGCTGGTGGCCACGATGATGACGCCGTCCATGGCGGACATGGTCGCGCATCGCCGGTTCCCCACGCTGACGCGCAAGCACGGCGGCGGCTTCTGGGCCGGCCTGGCCTGGGGCCTCGGCCACACGATCGTGGCGCTGGTCGTGCTGGTGCTGTCGCTGCCGTTCTGGCTCATCCCGCCGATCGCGCTGATCGTGCCGCCGCTGGTGCTGGGCTGGTTGTCCTACCGCGTGTTCACCTTCGACGTGCTGGCCGAGTTCGCCACGACCGCCGAGCGCCGCCGCATGCTCGCCGAGCACAAGCTGCCGCTGCTCGTGCTCGGGCTGGTGACGGGCTACCTCGGCGCCGCGCCCGCGGCCATCTGGGCGCTGGGTGCGCTGGCCTTCGTCTTCGCGCCGCTGTTCATCCTCGTGTTCGTGTTCCTGTCGACGCTGGTCTTCGCGTTCAGCTCCTTGTGGTTCGCGCATTACGCGCTGGCCGCGCTGCAGGAGATGCGCCGCGCCGAGGCCGCCACGGACCGCGCGCCCGATCCGGTGATGGACGCGCTGCCCGCCAACTACGCGACCGCGCCGCCGCTGTCGGCCGATGATCCGGGCCTGCCGCCCGCGATCGAGAACAAGCCGTCGCCGCTCTGATCCACGCCCAGCCCAGGACCCTCGCATGAACATCGGCCTCTTCATCATCGGCGACGAGATCCTGTCCGGAAAACGGCAGGACAAGCACCTGGCCAAGGTGATCGAACTGCTGAGCGCGCGCGGTCTGTCGCTCGCCTGGGCGAAGTACCTGGGCGACGACCGCGAGTTGCTGATCCGCGAGTACCGCGACGCCTTCGAGCGCGGCGATCTCTTCTTCAGCTGCGGCGGCATCGGCGCCACGCCGGACGACCACACCCGCCAGGCCGTGGCCGCGGCGCTGTCGCGGCCGCTGGCGCTGCATCCGGAAGCGGCGGAGCTGATCTGGCAGCGCGTGCAGCAGATGGCCGCGGAGCAGGGCACCACGCCCGAGCGCGATCACCCCGACACGCTGCGCCGCATGGAGATGGGTGTCTTCCCCGAGGGGGCGGCCATCATCCCCAACCCCTACAACCGCATCCCCGGCTTCTCGATCGGGCAGGCCTACTTCGTCCCCGGTTTCCCGGTGATGGCCCATCCGATGATCGAGTGGGTGCTGGACCACCGCCACGCCGACCTGCACCGCGAGGTCGGCACCCGCGAGCGTTCGATGATCGTGCAGGGCGCGATGGAAGCCAGCCTCACGCCGTTGATGGAACGCATCGAATCCGAGTTCCCCGGCATCAAGGTCTTCTCGCTGCCCAGCGTCGACCACCCGCAGTGGGGCCGGCACATCGAACTCGGCGTTAAGGGCGAGCCCGCGGCGATGGACGCGGCCTACGACGCGCTGCGCGCGGGCGTTGTCCAATTTGGTGCCGTCATCGGCACTGAATTGGTGCGATGATGCACCGATTCGGGTTTTGTGCCCGGACGAGGGCCTGACTGGTCTGACGGCGGTTCTCTCTGACCGGCGCGCGCCGCCCTCGCGTGGCGCGTTGGGCATCAAGGGCTTGCGTGTCATGCACCGGTCTGGCGCCTGCTTGTCACCGTGCCGCCATCCGTTGGCATGCAAACTGCTAAATCGTCCGCGCTGGGCCGAAGCCCCACGATCCTTTCTTTCTCATCCAGCCCCCTAGGAGTGATTGATGGCCACCAAGACCGTCGCCGACGTGATGAACCTGGTGAAGGAGCACGAAGTCAAGTTCGTTGACTTCCGCTTCACCGACACCCGCGGCAAAGAGCAGCACGTGTCCGTGCCCGTGTCCGCCTTCGACGAAGACAAGTTCCAGTCGGGCCATGCCTTCGACGGCTCCTCGATCGCCGGCTGGAAGGGCATCGAAGCCTCCGACATGCTGCTGATGCCGGACCCGAACACGGCCAACATCGACCCGTTCTTCGAAGAGCCGACCCTGATCCTGTCCTGCGACGTGATCGACCCGACCGACGGCAAGGCCTATGAGCGCGACCCGCGCTCGCTGGCCCGCCGCGCCGAGGCCTACCTGAAGTCGTCCGGCCTGGGCGACACCGCCTACTTCGGTCCGGAACCCGAGTTCTTCATCTTCGACAGCGTGCGCTGGAACGTGGACATGTCCGGTTCGTTCGTGAAGATCGAGTCGGAAGAAGCCGCCTGGAACACCGGCAAGGAATACGAGCACGGCAACAGCGGCTACCGTCCCACCGTCAAGGGCGGCTACTTCCCGGTGCCCCCGGTCGACAGCGGCCAGGACATGCGCTCGGAGATGTGCCTGATCCTGGAACAGATGGGCATCCCGGTCGAAGTGCATCACCACGAGGTGGCGAACGCCGGCCAGATGGAGATCGGCACGAAGTTCAGCTCGCTGGTGCAACGCGCCGACTGGCTGCAGCTGCAGAAGTACATCATCCAGAACGTCGCGCACGCCTACGGCAAGACCGCCACGTTCATGCCGAAGCCCATCGTCGGCGACAACGGCTCGGGCATGCACGTGCACCAGTCGGTCTGGAAGGACGGCAAGAACCTGTTCGCCGGTGACGGCTATGCCGGTCTGAGCGACTTCGCGCTGTACTACATCGGCGGCATCATCAAGCACGCCCGCGCGCTGAACGCCATCACCAACCCCGGCACGAACTCGTACAAGCGCCTGGTGCCCGGCTTCGAAGCCCCGGTGAAGCTGGCCTACTCGGCCAAGAACCGCTCGGCCTCGATCCGCATCCCCTACGTTGCCAACCCGAAGGGCCGCCGCATCGAGGCGCGCTTCCCGGATCCCTCGGCCAACCCGTACCTGGCCTTCTCCGCGCTGCTGATGGCCGGCCTGGACGGCGTCGAGAACAAGATCCATCCGGGCGAAGCCGCCACGAAGGACCTGTACCACCTGCCGCCGGAAGAAGACGCGAAGATCCCGACCGTCTGCCACTCGCTGGATCAGGCGCTGGAATACCTGGACAAGGACCGCGCGTTCCTGACCAAGGGCGGCGTGTTCACCGACAGCTTCATCGATGCCTACATCGAACTGAAGATGCAGGAGGTCCAGCGCTTCCGCATGACGACTCACCCGGTCGAGTTCGACATGTACTACTCGCTGTGATCGCGAGCGCGGAGAGCGCCATGACCGCTTCGGCACGGCCCGCTCCGCACGCACGCCACCGCGCAGGGGGACGGCTCACGCCGTCCCTTTTTCATTGCGCGAGCGGTCGATGCGTTCCTGATGCGTACACCTCGCAACAGCGGCCGTGCGCGCTGTCGCGACGGCGTCTGACCGATTGCGTCACAATGCCCGACGACTCTGGTCAGTTAGAAGCAGGGAATGCAGATGACGCTGCGGAACGTTTGGGTGGGACGGACGTGGGGACGGGTGGCGATGGCCGCGCTGATCGCCACGGCCGCGATGGCGGGCAAGGCCTCGGCGCAGGGCGTGGTGTATCGATGCCCCGGACCGCCGGTGCTGTACACCGATGCGATGTCGCCCAAGGAGGCCGCCGAGAAGGGCTGCCGCTCGATCGAGGGCACGCCGATCTCGGTGATCGCGCCGGTCAAGCCGCGCGTCACGACGACGCCCGCGCCCAGCACCGCAGGGAACCCGAGTGACCGGATCGATCCCAAGGACCAGAAGGTCCGCGACGACGATCGCCGCCGCATCCTCGAGCAGGAGCTGCGCGAGGCCGAAGGCAAGCTCGCCAAGATCCAGCAGGAATACAACAACGGTCAGCCCGAGCGGCGTGGCGACGAACGCAACTACCAGAAGTACCTGGACCGGACGGCCGAGCTCAAGGCCTCCGTCACGCGGCAGGAAGCCGATATCCAGGCCATCAAGCGCGAGCTCTCCAAGCTGCCGCCGGCCACGAACTGACGCAGGTCCGAGGACCTGCCGGGGATCGCGCGCCGACGTCGGCGAGGGCGATTCCCGATGAATCCCCAACCTGCATCCCTGGACGCGCAGTACGCGTGTTTCGACCTGCTCGCCACGCTGGTGGCGGTGGTCCGGCCCGACGGCGTGTGCGAGTTCGCCAACACCGCCGTCGAGACCTTGTTCAACCTGCCGCGCCGCGCGGTGCAGGGCAGCAATCTGCTGGAGTGGTTCACCGACACCGCCCGCCTGGTCGAGGCGCTGGAGGAAGTCAGCCGCAACGCGTTCTCCAGCTCACGGTTCGACGCCACCATCCGTCGCGGTCCGCGCACGCATGACGACGTCCTGCCGGTGCACGTGATCGTGAGCCAGACCGACGATCCGCGGCGGCTGGTGATCGAGCTGATCGAGAACGCGCAGCAGACGCGCCAGGACCGCGAGGAGCGCAACCTGGACCAGGTGCACTCGATCAAGGAACTGACGCGCAACCTCGCCCACGAGATCAAGAACCCGCTGGGCGGCATCCGCGGCGCGGCGCAGCTGCTCGCGCTGGAGCTGCAGCCCACGGACCTGTGGGGCGAGCTCGAGGAATACACCGAGGTCATCATCCACGAGGCCGACCGGCTGCAGTCGCTGGTGGACCGGCTGCTGGCGCCGCACCGGCGCGCGCAGGTGGTGGGCGACGTCAACATCCACGAGGTCTGCGAGCGGGTGCGCTCGCTGGTGCTGGCGCAGTACCCGCGCGGGCTGACGCTGATCCGGGATTACGACATCTCGCTGCCGGACTTCCGCGGCGACCGCGAGCAGCTGATCCAGGCCGTGCTGAACATCGTGCAGAACGCCGCCCAGGCGCTGCACGAGCGCATCGGCGCGGGCGACGCGCTCATCGCGCTGCGCACGCGGGTGGCGCGCCAGGTGACGATCGGCAAGCAACGCTGGCGCTTGGCATTGGAATTGCATATCGAAGACAACGGCCCGGGCGTGCCCGAGGAGATCAAGGACCGCATCTTCTTTCCGCTGGTTTCAGGGAGGGATGGCGGTTCCGGTCTCGGGCTGACGCTGGCGCAGACGATCGCCCAACAGCACCAGGGGATGATCGATTGCGACAGCCAGCCGGGTCGGACCGATTTCCGAATCACCCTGCCTTTGCCCTGAGCCGCGGCCACAAGTCGACAACGGGGGAAAGGGGAGCCATAGATGAAGTCGATCTGGATTGTTGACGACGACCATTCGATCCGTTTTGTTCTCGAGAAGGCGCTGACGCGCGAAGGGCTGCCGGTGCGCAGCTTCAGCCAGACCCGCGAGGTGCTGGCCGCGCTGGAGGAGGACACGCCGCAGGTGCTGGTGTCGGACATCCGCATGCCGGGTGGATCGGGCCTGGAGCTGCTGACCACGGTGAAGAAGCAGCTGCCGGGGCTGCCGGTGATCATCATGACGGCCTATTCCGACCTGGACAGCGCGGTGAGCGCGTTCCAGGGCGGGGCCTTCGAGTACCTGCCCAAGCCCTTCGACCTGCCGCGCGCGGTGGAGCTGATCCGGCGCGCGCAGGAGGAGAGCCAGCGCGAGGCGGTGGGCGAGGCCGAGAAGGTCGAGATGCCCGAGATGCTGGGCCAGGCGCCGGCGATGCAGGACGTGTTCCGGGCGATCGGGCGTTTGAGCCAGAGCCATGTGACGGTGCTGATCACTGGCGAGTCGGGCTCGGGCAAGGAGCTGGTGGCGCGCGCGCTGCACAAGCACAGCCCGCGCGCGGACGGGCCGTTCGTCGCGATCAACACGGCGGCGATCCCCAAGGACCTGCTGGAATCGGAACTGTTCGGCCATGAGCGCGGCGCGTTCACGGGCGCGCAGGCGACGCGCCGGGGCCGCTTCGAGCAGGCCGAAGGCGGCACGCTGTTCCTGGACGAGATCGGCGACATGCCGCTGGACCTGCAGACGCGGCTGCTGCGCGTGCTCTCGGACGGGCAGTTCTATCGCGTGGGTGGGCACAGCCCGCAGAAGGCCAATGTGCGGGTGGTCGCGGCGACGCATCAGAACCTGGAGACGCTGGTCAAGGACGGGCGCTTCCGCGAGGACCTGTTCCATCGGCTGAATGTGATCCGCTTGCGCCTGCCGCCGCTGCGCGAGCGACGCGAGGACGTGCCGCTGCTGGCGCGTTATTTCCTGCAGCGCAGCGCCAGCGAGCTGGGCGTGGAGCCCAAGCGCCTGTCGGAAGCGGCGCTGCAGCGGTTGGTGAACTTCGACTTCCCCGGCAACGTGCGGCAGTTGGAGAACATCTGCCACTGGCTGAGCGTGATGGCGCCGAGCCTGGTGGTCGAGGCCAAGGATCTGCCGCAGGAACTGCTGGCGGCGCCGGGCACGCACGCGGGCGGCTTGCCCGCGGGACTGGGCGGCGGGCTGTCGTCGGAGGTGGTGCCGCTGGCCACGGGGCTGAGCGCGAGCTCGAGCGCCGCATCCGCGCCAGGCGCCTTGGCGGGTGGGTCGATGCCCTTGCCGGTGGTGCAGATCCCGCCGTCGCCGGATGCCTGGGTGGCGGAGATGGCGCGTGAGGCGCGCCGTCTGCTGGCCGCAGGCGAGCCCAACGTGTGGGACGTGCTGACGCGCCGATTCGAGGCCAGCCTGATCCTGACGGCGCTGGACCTGACGCGCGGACGCCGCATCGAGGCCGCGCAGAAGCTCGGCATCGGTCGCAACACCATCACGCGCAAGATCCAGGAGCTCAACCTGGACGCTTGAGGCGGTCCAGCCACACCCCCAACCCCTGCGCGTTGAGCTCGACGTCCATCGCGAGCAAGGCGGCGACGCGGGTGGGGGGCAGGCGATCGCCGCAGTGATCGTGCACGCGGCGCTGGTACAGCGCGAGGAGCTCGCGCTTGAGCGCCGCATGCCGGTCCGGCGCGTCCTGCAGGCCGCGCGCGATGGCCTCCATGTCGTCGATCTGCGCCAGCAGCAGCGCGGCCAGTCGTTCCACGTCCGCGGCATCCCGACCCACCACGCTGTAATGCGTCAGGTACATGCGCGACGGGCGCGTGGCCATCATCCGGCCGATCGAAGCGCGCAGCGCGTCGGGCTCGAACTGCACCGGCGTGCTGGTCGGCATGATCCACGCGCCGCGCTCGGGATCGTCGAACTCCCGGTAGGACAGCCCGAAGGTGTCGCCGGTGAACCAGCCGCCGCTCGTCTCGTCCCACAGGCAGTGGTGGTGCCGCGCATGCCCCGGCGTGTCGATCAGCCGCAGCGTGCGGCCGCCCACCGTCACCCGCTGCTCGTCCGTGCTGGCCACGGCGCGCGACTCCGGCACGCCGACCAGCGCGCCGTACGAGCGGCGCATCTCCTCCTCGCCGTACACGGCCAGCGCGCCCGCCCACAACGCCGATGGATCCACCATGTGCCGCAACCCGCGCGGATGCGCCAGCATCGTGGCCGCCGGAAGCTCCGCCATCAGCGGGCCGACACCGCCGGCATGGTCCAGGTGGACGTGGGTCGGGATGACCCAGTCCACCGTGTCGCGCGCCAGCCCGAGCGCCTCCAGCGCGCCCAGCAGCCGTGGCAGCGCGTGACGCGTGCCGGTGTCGATGAAGGCCGCGCGGCCGCTGTCCACGACCAGGTAGGCGGCGTCGAAGTGGTCGCGCTGGAAGGCGGTGTCGATGGCGTACACGCCGTGTCCGAGCGGTTCCAGGTAGGCCGGCAGCGATGCCGGGGCCGAGGGCAGGGCGGTCGTGAGGGTCACGGGCGGTCTCCGGGTCGGGTTCTTAGAATGTCCGGCAGATTACGCGATCGCGCCCCACGGCGCCGTCGCCTGCATGACCCGCGTCGCCATCCGCCCGACGCCCACGTACAAGGAGCCGCCATGGCCGTTCGAGAGATCCTCAAGATGGGCGACCCGCGCCTGCTGCGCCACGCCCAACCGGTCGAGGACTTCGACACCCCCGAGCTGCGCGCGCTGCTCGAGGACATGTTCGACACGATGAAGGCCGCCAATGGCGCCGGACTCGCCGCGCCGCAGATCGGTGTCGACCTGCAGGTGGTCGTGTTCGGCTTTCAGCGCAACGAGCGCTATCCCGACGCGCCGCCCGTGCCGATGACGGTGCTGATCAATCCGACCATCGAGGCGCTGACCGATGAGACCGAGGAGGGCTGGGAAGGCTGCCTGTCCGTGCCCGGCCTGCGCGGCGTCGTCCCCCGGCTCAGCCGCATCCGCTACCGCGGCTTCGATGCGCACGGGCACTTGATCGACCGCGAGGCGGACGGTTTCCATGCCCGCGTCGTCCAGCACGAGTGCGATCACCTCGTGGGCACGCTCTATCCGATGCGTATCAAGGACTTCAGCCGTTTCGGCTTCACCGAGATCCTGTTCCCGGGGATGGATCCGAACGCGGACGATTGAGGCGACCGCGCGCTTGGGGTCCTTCATTGCCCTGCCTCTGCGTGCACCGTCCGGTTGACGGTCCGGCAACAGGGCGACAAGTTGTAAGCAGGCGTGCACCGAGTTGTCGCCAAGGCGTTAAGAAACGATCGCGGAACTCCGCAAGCCGCCGACCGCCGGATGTCCGGAGGAGGCCACAGGCCATGAACCACGGGACTGCCCAGATGACATCGACCTCGCGCGCGCTGGCGCGCCCGCAGGCGCCACGCTGGCTCATGGCGATGGCTTTCCTCTTGCTCGCGCTGGCCGGTGCGCTGATGCACGGCGTCGCCCGCGCGGATGCGCCGTCCCGCGCCGGGCGGCTGGCCGACATGGCCGGCACGGTGTGGCTGTACGACGCGGATGAGCGTGAATGGGTGCAGATGCACCGCAATCAGACCGTCGGCGAGGGCGATCGGCTGCGCGCCGACGACGCCAGCGGCGCCACGGTGACGATCGGCGCCTCGACGCTGTGGATCGACCAGCGCAGCGAGATCGAGTTCAACGCGCTGTCCGACAACCGCATCGCGGTGCAGGTGATCAAGGGCAGCGTGGGCCTGCGCGTGCGCGGCCAGGACACGGCGGACGAGTGGACGCTGCGCACGCTGGAAGGCCGTTTCGGCTTCGAGCGTGAAGGCCTGTACCGCGTCACGCAGCTCGATCGCGGCAGCGAGGCGCAGGCCTGGCAGGGCAAGCTGCGTTTCGACTCCCGCGCGACGGACGCGCAGCCGGTCTGGCTGGCGACCAACGAGCAGGCCGAGTTCTGGTGGGACAACGGCCCGCGCACCGAGCGCCAGCCGCTGCAGCAGGACGGCTTCGCCCGGCTGATGCTGGAGGACAGCCGCGACGCGGCGCAGCCCCTGGTGGGCAGCGGGACCTCGGTGCCCTACGTCTCGCCCGAGATGACCGGCTCGGAGGACCTGGCCCGCTACGGGAGCTGGGAGCAGAGCTCGGACTATGGCGCGGTGTGGATCCCGACGGTGGTCGTGGCCGACTGGGCGCCGTACCGTTACGGCCGCTGGGTGTGGAGCGCGCGCTGGGGCTACACCTGGGTCGACGACATGCCCTGGGGCTTCGCGCCCTTCCATTACGGCCGCTGGGCCTACTGGCGCGACCGCTGGTGCTGGGTGCCGGGTCCGTACGTGCGCCGCCCGGCCTACGCGCCGGCGCTGGTGGGCTGGGTCGGGGGATCGTCGGTGTCGGTGGGCGTCGTCGTGGGCGGTCGCCGTCCGCCGCCGCCGCGGTATGGCGGTTGGGTGCCGCTGGCGCCGCGCGAGGCCTGGACGCCGTCCTATCGCTACAGCAAGGAGTACTGGCGTCGCGTGAATCCGGATCCGCATCTGGTGACCGTGGTGCCGCAGAACGGCAACCAGCGCCCGCCGGTGTACCGGCATGAACGCGAGCATGGCGCGCTCTTCACGCAACGGCCCGTCAGCGCGCCGCTACCGGCCACCGCGCTGCAGCCGCAACGCGCCTGGCCGCCGCGGCCGTCGGGTCAGGCCAATGGCCGCCCGGATGGCTTGCCCTTCATCGATCGCAACCGCGACGGCAAGCCGGATGTGCGTCCGAGCGATGGACGCGGGGATGGACGTGGGGACGGCCGCAACGATGGCCGCAATGAAGGCCGCCCCTTCATCGACCGCAACGGCGATGGTCGTCCGGATGGTTTCGGTGACGCGCGTCCCGGCGAGAACCGTCCGACGCGCGGCACGATCCGGCCGGAGCCGGACAACGCGACGGTGCGTCCGCAGCCGCAGGGTCAGCAGCCGGGTCAGCCCCAGGTCCTGCCGAATCCGGGCCAGCCGACCGTGGTGCCGCAGCGCGAGGCGCAACGCCCGTCGGAGCGCCGCGAGGGCGATCGTGACGGCTGGCGTCAGCGCAATCCGGAGAACGCCGAGCGTGGTGATCGCGGCGATCGGGGTGACTGGGGCCGTCGCGACGGACAACGTCCCGAGCAGCGTCAGGACCCGGTGCGCGTCGCGCCGCCGCAGGCGCCACGCGTGGAGATGCCGCGTGTCGAGCAACCGCGCGTGGAGCAGCCGCGATTCGAGCGTCCGCAGCCGCGCGTGGAGCAACCGCAACCGCGCGTGGAGCAGCCCCGTATGGAGCCACCGCGCATGGAGCCCCCGCGCGCGATGCCGCAGCCGCAGCCTCGCGTCGAGGCTCCGCGTCCGGCGCCCGCGCCGCGCGCGGAACCGCCTCGCGCGGAGCCGCCGCGCGCCGTCGAACCGCCGCGCAATCGCAACGACGGTCCGGGACGGCAGCAGGAGCGCTGATGGCGACGGCGATCGCCGTCAGTCGATGCGGAACGACACGCCCGTGATCAGCAGCGTGTCGTTCTTCTTGAGCCCGTCACCCGGGTTGCTGTCGTAGCGGTGCTGCACGGTGGCCGTGAGGCTCAGCCGCTTGGTCATCGTCACGGACACGCCGCTGTCGAAGGTGGCGCGGAACTCGCCGCTGTTGCGCAGGTCGGGCAGGTAGGCCAGGCGCTGCTTGAAGGTCGTCGAGTCCGAGATCTTGTGGTTGGACTCCTCGGCCAGCAGCAGCTCGGTGTTGCTGTACTTGCTGCGCGCGATGCCGTCCTGGAGCGACGGCACGACGTAGCGTTCCTGCGTGTAGCCCAGACCGGCGGAGACGTCCCAGGTCACGTCGTCGCGCTTGACGACGTGATAACCGGCACCGGCGCCCACCGAGTACCTGGACGACAGATTGGCCGGTTCATCCTTGAGCGCGTCGAACTGGCCGAAACCGAAGACGCGGTCGGTGATGTCGCGCTGATAACGCGTGCCGAGGGCGTAGCGCTGTTCTGCCTCGTCGTCGTCGTTCTTGAGGTAGAGCGCGCGCCCGTTGAGCGTCCACTTGTCGATCTTCGTGGCCTTCACGGCCTCGCCGCTGAGGTTGATCGTGGTGGAGTCGCTGTTGCCTGAGGACAGGCTGGCGCCCGCGGTGAACAGGGCGCGCCACTGGCCGTCGTCCTTGACGGTGACCTGGGCGAAGGCGGAGAGCGGGAGCAGGGGGAGGGCAGCGAGGCACGCGGTGGCAAGCAGACGCGTCGGCGGCATGTCGGATCCTTTCGGACAAGTGAACATGCCGGGACGTTGGCAAGCTTCGGTCCCGCGGTGCGCAGGGCGTCCAGGACGCCCCCGCCGCCGCCACGTCCGGCTCAGGCGGCGCTCGGGCCGCGCTCAGGCCGCGCTCACGCCCCGATTACGCAACAGATGGCAACACCGTGCCCCAGCACGGCCCGAAGCCGATCGCGCGCCGCCCGTCGGCCTCGCAGCGGCCCACCAGCGCGACGCTGTCGCCGTCCTGCAGGAACACGCGTTGCTCGCCGCCTGGCAAAGTGATCGGCTGCTTGCCGCCTTGCGTCAACTCCAGCAGCGAGCCGCCCTGGTCCGCCGCGACGCCCGACATCGTGCCCGAGCCGAAGAGGTCGCCCGGCTGCAGGTTGCAGCCGTTGCTCGCGTGGTGCGTCAGCATCTGCGCGACGGTCCAGTAGGCATCGGCGAAGTCCGAGCTCATCAGCCGGGCCGGTGGCTCGCCCGCGTCGCGCATCGCGCGCGTCTGCAGGTGGACTTCCAGCCGGATGCCGATCGCGCCCTGCGCGCGGTTGTCCGCGCCATCCAGGTAGGGCAGCGGCTGCGGATCGCCGTCGGGCCGGGTGAACGCGCGGCGGAACGGCGCAAGCGCCTCCATCGTCACCACCCACGGCGAGATCGTCGTGGCGAAGCTCTTGGACAGGAAGGGGCCCAGCGGCTGGTACTCCCAGGCTTGGATGTCGCGCGCGGACCAGTCGTTGAGCAGCACCAGCCCGAAGAGATGCTGCTCGGCGTCGCCGATCGCGATCGGGTGACCCTGCTCGTTGCCGGTGCCCACCAGCGCGCCGACCTCCAGTTCATAGTCCAGCCGCTTGATCGGGCCGACGCTGGGGGTGTCGGCGTCGGGCGCCTTGGTCTGACCCACCGGGCGGCGGAAGGCCTGACCGCTGACCCCGATCGAGGACACCCGGCCGTGATACCCGATCGGCACCCACTTGTAGTTGGGCAGCAGCGGGTTGTCCGGGCGGAAGAGCTTGCCCACCGTCGTCGCGTGATGGATGCCGGCGTAGAAGTCGGTGTAGTCGCCGATGCGGCAGGGCAGTGTCATCTCGACGTCGGCCATCGGCTTGAGCGCCGCGGCGAGCTGATCGGCCTGCTTCGGACCCGCGTCGGCGCTGAGCGCGGCGACGAGCTCATGACGCAGCTGGCGGCGCAGCGCCGGGCCGACGGCCATCAGCGGATTCAGGCCGTGGCCCTCGCAGGTGCGCAGCACCGCGCCGAGCGCGTCGGACAGCGCGCCGAGCTCGGCCGCGGCGATCAGGTCCAGCACCTGGTCGCCGATCGCGGTGACGGGCCGGAACGAACCGGTGGTGCCGGCCGCGCGGCCCATGCCCAGCGGCAGGTTCTGGATCGGGAAGTCGGTGCCCTCGGCGTTGGCGGAAGCGATCCAGCTGCGCAGCGCGGGATCGTGGGTGTGGTCGATCGTGGTCATGGAGACGGTGCTTTCGTTGTTGTCGTTGTCGTGTTGTTGTTGTTGCCGGGAACGTTCATGCCGGCTTGAACTTGTCCTTGAGCGCGCCCCAGCAGGCGGCGTAGTTCTCGTCCAGCGCGCCACCGCGCAGGGCCCATGCCGACGGGCGGAAACGCCAGCGGCTCTCGAACATGAAGGCCAGCGTGTGGTCGAGCTTCTGCGGCGTCAGCGCGCGGGTGCTGGCGGCCTCGAACGCGTCGGCATCGGGGCCGTGCGGCACCAGGCAGTTGTGCAGGCTCGCGCCGCCGGGGCGGAAGCCCTCGGGCTTGGCGTCGTACTGGCCGTGAATGAGGCCCATGAACTCGCTCATCACGTTGCGGTGGTACCAGGGCGGACGGAAGGTGTCCTCCTGCACCAGCCAGCGCGGCGGGAAGATCACGAAGTCGCAATTGGCCGTGCCGGGCGTGTCGCTGGGCGAGGTCAGCACGGTGAAGATCGACGGATCGGGGTGATCGAAGCTGATCGAGCCGATCGTCATGAAGGTCTTGGTGTCGTACTTCAGCGGCGTCAGGTTGCCGTGCCAGGCCACGACGTTGAACGGCGTGACCGCCTGCTCATTGCGCCACAGCGCCCCGCCGGTCTTGCGGATCACCTCGTAGGGCGCGCCGTCGGGCTCATGCGCGGCGACGGGGGCGAGGAAGTCGCGCGGATTGGCCAGGCCGTTGGAGCCGATGGGACCGAGCTCGGGCAGCCGGAACGCGGCGCCGTAGTTCTCGCAGACGTAGCCGCGCGCGCTGCCGCCGTCCAGCGCCTCGACGCGGAAGTTCACGCCGCGCGGGATCAGCGCGATCTCGCCGGGCGCGACGTCCAGCAGGCCCATCTCGGTGGTCAGGCGCAGCGCGCCTTGCTGCGGCACGACCAGCATCTCGCCGTCCGCGTTCATCAGCGCGCGGCGCGTCATCGGGCGGTTGAAGGCGTAGATCAGCGAGGCCATGCCGACCTGCGCGTCGGGGTCGCCGTTGCTGACGATGGTCTTGAGGCTGTCGATGAAATCGACGGCCGGCGCGCCGGGTTGATCCTCGGGCATGGGGAACGGGTGCCAGCGCAGCGGATCGGGCGGGGCGGCCACGCCGCCGGCGGCGCCGCTGGTCCAGAACGGCTGCTCGTACGCGTGGAAGGCGCCGGTCACGACCGAGGGCTGTCTGCGATAGAGCCAGGTGCGGCGGTTCTCGACGCGCGGCGCGGTGAAGGCGCTGCCCGAGAGCAGCTCGGGGTACAGGTCCATCGGCGCGCGCTGCGGGCTGTTGCGGCCTCGCGGCAGCGCACCGGCGACGGCCTCCGTCTCGAACTGGTTGCCGAAGCCGCTCTGGTAGCGCAGCGCGGCGGATGACTCGCGCGCGGTGCCGGCCTCGGCGCGGTGAAGGGGATCGGGTGCGTTCATGCTTGTCCTCGTGGGAAGCGGGGCCCGGGGTGGGGGCGTCGGTGGAAATGGAAACGACGGAAGCAGCGGCTGCGGTGGCGGCGGTAGAGGCGCGGCCGGCCGCGGACAGCGCCTCGAGCAGCACGTCCTGGCGTCCGATGTGATTGGCCAGGAGCAGGATCAGCCTCGCATTGAACGCGTGGCTCGCGTCGGCGTCCAGGTCCTGGTGCGCCGCCAGCAGGGCTTCGTAAAAGTCGTCGCCGGCGTCGAGGTTCGAGGTGGTGATCAGCGGCATGTGGCCTCCGCGAGCGCGGCGTCGAGTTGCGCGCCGGTGGGCCGCGCCGGCCAGCGCGCGCAGACATGCTGGTCGGGGCGCAGCAGCACGGCCGCGCCCGGCGCCGCGTGGAATCGCTCGCGCGCGAGCCCCGACGGATCGGCGGCGTCATCGAGATGCAGCACCAGCGGCGCGTGATCGGCGGCGTGATCGGTGGCCTGATCGCCCGTCAGGTCGATCGTGTGATCGCTCGTCTGCGGACGCGCGCCGAAGATCAGCAGCGTGAATCGGCCCGGGCGCATCTGGCGCAACAGCCAGTCGTCGCGGCCGTCGACACGGATGGGCGCATCCGGCGCGGGCTGGCCGTACTGCGTCGTCGGCACCGACAGCCGGCCGCTGTTGACCAGCCGGCGAGCGAAGTCGAAGTCCCGCGCGAGTGTCAGCGTCGCATCGCGGAAGATGCGGCTGATCGCGCTCTTGGGCGTGATGAAGTCGGTCGAGCGGGAGGAGTTCAGGATGTTCTCGTCCGCGGCGATCTCGCGCTCACGCGCGTAGCCGTCGAGCAGCGCCTCGGGCGCGCGGCCCGACACGACCGCGGCGAGCCGCCAGGCGAGGTTGTCCGCATCCTGGATGCCGGAGTTGGCGCCGCGCGCGCCGAAAGGCGACACGCCATGCGCGGCGTCGCCGGCGAAGAGCACGCAGCCATGGCGGAAGCGGTCCATGCGCATGCAGGCGAACGTATAGACGCTGGCCCAGACCAGCTCGATGTCGGGCACCGCGCCGTCGCCGCCGGCGGCGATCGAGGCCTCGCGCATGAAGGTGCGCACGCGCGGCAGGATGCGATCGGGCTGTTTCTCGAGCTCCGGATCGGCGTCCCAGCCCAGCTGGAAATCGATGCGCCAGACGCCGTCGGGCTGTCGGTGCAGCAGCACGCTCTGGCCCGGGTGGAAGGGCGGGTCGAACCAGAACCAGCGCTCGGCGGGGAAGGGCGCGTTCATGCGCACGTCGGCGATCAGGAACCGGTCCTTGAAGCTGCGCCCGTGGGTCTCTTGTCCGGTGAGGCGCCGCAGCGTGGACCGGGCACCGTCGCAGGCCACGACGTGGTCCGCGTGCAGCGTGTAGGGGCCGTCGGGCGTGTCGACGGTCAGCGCGGCGTGGTCTTCGTGCTGGACGAGACCGCTGACGCCGTGATGCCAGCGCAGGTCGATGAGGGGCAGCGCCAGCGCGCGCTCGACCAGGAAGCCCTCGACGTAGTACTGCTGCAGGTTGATGAAGGCCGGGCGCTGATGGCCGGACTCGGCGAGCAGGTTGAACTGGTAGACCTGCTGGTCGCGGAAGAAGACGCGGCCCACGCCCCAGGACACGCCTTTGTCGACGAGCCGCTGGCCCACGCCCAGCCGATCGAGGATCTCCAGCGAGCGCTTGGCGAAGCACAGCGCGCGCGATCCCACCGACAGGCGTCCGTCGTTGTTGAGCAGCACGACGGGAATGCCCTGCAGCGCGAGGTCGATCGCGGCGCACAGGCCCACCGGTCCCGCGCCGACGACGACGACCGGATGCCGCGCGGGCGAGCCGGTGGCGTCCTGGTCCGCGCAGCGGCGGTAGGGGTAGACGATGCGCTGGTAGTCGACGGGCGTGTCCTCGGAGGAGCCCTCACCCCAACCCCTCTCCCGCTTCGCGGGCGAGGGGCTGCTCAGGCAGTCCCGAGGGGCCTGAGGGGCCAGATGGGCCAAAGGGGCCTGAGGGGCCAGAGGGGCCTGAGGGCCCCCTCGCCCGCGAAGCGGGAGAGGGCGGGGGGTGAGGGCTCCCACGATGACCTCACCCTTCCAAGGTCTGCCACATCTCCTGATCGCGCTGCGCGGTCCAGATGCGCGGGTCGCGGTGCTGCGTGACCTCGTCGTAGCAGCGCGTGACGTCGAAGGGCATGCAGTGATCGAAGATGACCCAGTGGCCGTACTTCTGCTTCATCACCGCGTAGGTGTCCTTGTAGACGGCGTTCAGCTCCTTGCCCGCGGCCACGCCGGCCTTCACCGACGCATGCAGGTCGGCGATGAAGGCGCGGGTGCCGGCCAGGCCCTGCGCGACCGACTCGGGGGTGGTCAGCGCCGCGCCGCGGCCGGGCACCAGTGCTGCCGGCTTCAGCGCCGCCAGGTTGTCCAGCGTATGCGGCCAGTCGCTGAAGTAGGCATCGCCCGCATAGGGCGTGGCGTCGAACTCCACCAGGTCGCCGGAAAAGAGGATGCGCTGCTCGGGCAGCCAGGCGACGGTGTCGCCCTTCGTGTGACCACGGCCGAGCTGCAGCAGCTGCACTTCCAGCTTGCCCAGCCAGAGGCTCATCGCGCCCTGGAAGGTGATGGTCGGCCAGGTCAGGCCCGCGGGCACCGATTCGACATTGCGGAACAGGCGCGGGAATCGGCCGATCTCACTGGCCTTGTCCTGCTCGCCGCGCTCGACGATGAGGTCGTAGGTGTCGCGGCTGGCGATGACGTGCTCGGGCTCATAGGCCGACGCGCCGAGCACGCGCACCGCGTGGTAATGGCTCAGCACGACGTACTTGATGGGCTTGTCGGTGACCTCGCGGATGCGCCGGATGACGTCCTGGGCCATCACCGGCGTGGCCTGCGTGTCGATCACCATCACCGCGTCGTCGCCAATGATGATCCCGGTGTTGGGGTCGCCCTCGGCGGTGTAGGCGTAGGCGTTGTCGCTGAGCTTGACGAAGGAGACCTGCTTCTCCTCGACGTCGGCGTGGCTGGCGAACTGCTTGGTCATGGCGTGTCCCGGGCGTTGGCGGTGAGAGGGGGAGAGCTCGTGGAATTCAACGAAACGGAATTCGTTCGTTGAAAGCGAATATAGCCGCCTTGCTAAATTCGTTCAACAATAGCGAAATGAGCGTTCAAGACATGGCTGACGACGGCACCGACTCCAGCGAACGCGAGGACCGGCGCGGGATCCAGAGCATCGAGGTGGGCGGGCGGCTGCTGAAGGCGGCGGCCGCGCGCGGGCAGCCGCTGCCCTTGAAGGTGCTGTCGCAGGCCGCGGAGATGAGCCCGGCCAAGGCGCACCCGTATCTCGTGAGCTTCTGCAAGCTGGGGCTGATGCGTCAGGACCCGGCGACCGGTTATTACGGGCTGGGGCCGCTGGCGATGGAGATGGGGCTGATCGGCATCCAGCAGATCGACCCGATCCGGGTCGCGACGGCGCGGCTGGAGTCCCTGGCGGAGGAGATCGGCCACACGGTGGCGATCGCGGTGTGGGGCTCGCAGGGCGCGACGATCGTGCGCACGGCGGCGTCGCCGGCGGCGGTGCACGTGACGATGCGGCATGGGACGGTGGTGTCCTTGTCAGACACGGCGTCGGGGCCGCTGTTCGCGGCCCACCGGCCGGCGGCGGAAATACGGGAGATGCTCACGCAGGCGCGCCGCAAGGGGCCGGCGGACCTGGCGCGCGTGGGGCCGCACGACAAGCCGCGCGAGGTGCCGGGCTGGACCGAGTTCGCGCGGACGTTGGAGGAGATCCGCGGGCGCGGGGTGCACCGCTCGGTGGGCGGGATCGTCGAAGGCGTGAGCGCGCTGGCCGTGCCGGTCTTCGACAGCGATGCGGAGATGGTGCTGGCGCTGACGGCGATCGGACCGTCCGGCGCGTTCGACGCGGCGTGGGACGGCGCGGTCGCGCGCGGGCTCACGGTGGCGGCGACCGGCTTGATGCGCGAGATCGGCGGGCGTCGGCCGGACTGAGCGCTCGGCGCCTCAGCGCGGCGGAGGCACCAGCGAGAACATGTGCGCGTCATGGACCTGGCCGTTGGTCTGGATGCGATTGCGCAGCACGCCTTCATACAGCGCGCCGGTCTTGGTCGCGACCGCGCGGCTGGGTTCGTTGCCGACGGCCACGATGATCTCCACGCGCTGGATCTTGAGCGACTCGAACGCGAAGCGGCTGAGCGCCCGCACGATGGCCGGCGCGATGCCGCGTCCCTGGCACGACGCCCGCACCCAGTAGCCGAGGTTGCACAGCGGGTGCACCGTGTTGAAGTGGTTCAGACCGCCGCCGCCGACGAAGGCGCCGGTCTCGGCATCGAAGACGCCAAGCTCGTAGGCGCTGCCGGCCGCGAGGTTCTGCGCGGTGCGCGCGAACCATGCCGCGCCTTCCTCGACGGTGTAGCCCGCATGGGCGAAGCCGAGCCAGCGGCCGACCGTGTCGGCGGATTCACGCGCGGCCGCGACGAAGTCGGACAGGTCCTCGGCGCGATAGGGGCGCAGCACGTAGGCGCCTTCGCGCAGCGGCTGGAAAGCCGGACGCGCGGGCTGACCGTCGTCCCAGACCTCACCGGCAAGTTGCTTCGCGCAGGCGAGCATGGACCGGTTGTAGCGCGACAGGCGCGGCGCGAGGGCGGCCAGCGCGAGCCCCGCCGCTTCGTTGCCACGTCCCTGCGCGGCGTAGGTGAGCGCGAGCAGGGCGCGGGCCTCGTCATGCAGCGGTCTATCGTTGCCGGGCTGCATGTGATGGGCGAGTTCTCCGGTGATCAAGGCCTCGCTCTCATCGAGCCGCTGCAGCCAGCGCAGCGTGCTGCCGAGCTGCAGCACCGCGCGCGTGCGTCGATACGGATCCAGCTGACCGGAGGCGAGTGCCGCGCGGTAGAGCGGTTCAGCTTCGGTCTCGAGCCCGGCGGTGTCGCGGGCGCAGGCGCGCTCGAAGAGGGCGCGGCCGTCGGTGTCGGGACGCTCGGCGGCGATCGCGTCGATCTCGGCGACGAGCTGCGAGCCCGCGAGATTCGGCGCGCGCCGCCAGACGTCATCGATGCGCAGGGTCCAGGCGTCGTGGAGCGGAGCAGGAGCGGTCATCGGGCCAGTCTAGCCACTGGCGGGGAGGGTGCTGGAAGTCTGCGGCGATCAAACGGTGGAGCCAAGGAGGCATCGATGCGATGAAGAGGAATGCCTGCGTCGCGGGCATTCCATCGTGATCACGAATCGGTGGGAGATCGCCGCTTCTCTTTTGATTGCGCGTAGCGGAGCGAGAGTTTCCAGCCGGTCCAGACAGCTCCGACCGTCAGCAAATAGCTGGCTGCCGGTCTGAACTCGGGATCAAGGGCGTGGAGCACTCCCCAACGTTCAAGCATCAAATTCATCAGCGGTGCTGCGGCCATCAGCAGCACGAGCCGCGGCGGAAAGCTGGTTCGTGGCTTGCTCACTTGGTTGCAACGGGCGCACCCGCCTAGAGGTGTTGATCGCATTGACGGCCTGATTCATTCGGAGGCCTTCATCCTCAATCCAGAGGGCTCGCTCGACCATGGCCCGAGCTGGTGGACATGTGCCTCGTTCCAGGGAGCGATCTCGTCGTCTTCCACCCAAACAAGTGAGGCGCCATCAGCCGACCGCGCGATGCGGCCCACCGAACACGTCGGACATCTGCATCACCACCATCGCCACCGTCGCGATCGCCATGGCGGCGGTGGCGCTCCAGCCGAGCACGCGCCACAGCGCGGGCATGCGCATCGCGCCGACGATCCTCGGGTGCGAGGCCGCCACCATCACCGCGACCATGATCGGCACCGAGATCACCGCGTTGATCACCGCCGACCAATACAGCGCCTTGATCGGATTCAGCCCCGACAGGCTGATCCCCAGCCCGATGCCCATCGCGCCCGCCAGGATCGCGTAGAACGCCCGCGCGTCCTGCGCCGGTCGGTCCAGCCCGCGCCGCACACCCGCCAGCGTGGCGACCGCATACGCGGCCGATCCCGCCAGCACCGGCAACGCCAGGAACCCCGTCCCGACAATGCCCGCGGCGAAAAGCACGAACGCGAACTCCCCGGCGATCGGCTTGAGCGCCTGCGCGGCCTGTGCCGTCGTCTCGATGTCGCGCACCCCGTGCGCGTGCAGCGCCGCGGCCGCCGCGACGATCATGAAGAACGCGATCGTGTTGGAGAACCCCATGCCGACCAGCGTGTCGGTCCGCAAACGCCGGAACTGCGCGGCCGCCTGCTCCGGCGCGACCGACAACGGACGGTCCGCCTCGATGCGCCGGATCTCTTCGGCTTCCTGGCTGGCTTGCCAGAAGAACAGATACGGGCTGATCGTCGTGCCGAGAATGGCCACCACCGTCGTGATGGACGCGCGGTCCCACGCCATGTCCGGCCAGACCAGCGAACGCAACGCCATCGCCCAATCCGCCTTCGCCGCGAACCCCACGCCGACATACGCGAGCAGCGACAGCGTCAACCACTTGAGCAGCTTCACGTACCGCGCGTAGGGCAGCCAGATCTGCAGCAGCAGCGACAACGCCGCCATCACCACCACGTACGCCCCCGCCGCGCCACCCACGGCCAGGTGCATCGCGTCGCCCATGGCGCTCAGGTCCGCGCCCAGGTTGATCCCGTTGGCCGTGACCAGCAGCGCCACCAATCCCAGCACCACGCCGCGCGGACACAGCTTGGCCAGGTTCTCGGTCAGGCCCTTGCCGGTG
This sequence comes from Roseateles sp., assembly GCA_039594005.1. Classification (GTDB taxonomy): domain Bacteria; phylum Pseudomonadota; class Gammaproteobacteria; order Burkholderiales; family Burkholderiaceae_C; genus Roseateles. The sequence goes on along the minus strand of JBCNOF010000013.1, from coordinate 168,939 downwards.
ATGCGCCCGATGCGCGCGCTGGCCAGCTGGATGCCGACCATCAGCGGCCACGTCACCAGGATCGTCCAGCTCACCGCGTACCCGTATTGCGCCCCCGCCTGCGTGTACGTGGCAATGCCGCTCGGGTCGTCATCCGCGGCGCCAGTGATCAGGCCCGGCCCCAGCTTCGTCCACCAGGGGCCGGTGAGCGGCGCGGGAGGCGGAGCGCTCGCGGCCGAGGCCGACGCCCCTTTCCGCTCAGATGCCTCCGCACGCTCGGCATTCGCTCCAAGGGGCATCGGCCTCTCCCGCTTCCAGTGGCGATCAACGCCGTCGACACATCGGTGTCGACGTCCTGGTCAGGGAAAGGCAAGCGTGGTGCCCGGTCTAGCGCTCGAACACCACACCCTTCACCGGCAGCGCCGGCGCCTGCCACGCATAACTCGCGCTCAGCACGTTGCGCTCGTCGTGCATGCCCGACCAGCGCAGGCTCAGCAACTCGGCCAGCGTCCACCCCGCCCAGTCCGCGCGGAACGGGCGCGCGGCCGCCGACGGGTCGAAGCCCGGCCCGCTGCGCCAGAGCAGCGCCGGAATGCGGTAACCCGACGCCGTGCCCGGGCTGTGCCCCGCATGGTCCAGGCTGTGGCCCACCTCCTGCCCATGGTCCGACAGGAACATCCACGCGCCCCGCTCATCCCCCGCGAGGTGCGATCGCGTCAGCGACAAGGTGCGCGCCACGATGCGGTCGTGATACCGGATCGCCGAGTCGTAGTCCTGGCGGAACTCGCGCACCCACGCGGCACGGCCCTCGCGCGTCATCGCCGCGTCCACCGCGTCGCCGCCCGCATCGAAGGGATGCTCGCCCGCCGGCATGCGCAGCCGGTAATGCGGGTGCGCGCCCAGCAGGTGCACCACCACCAGCTTGCGCGGCGCCGGATCGGCCAGCGCGCGCTCGACCTCGTCCAGCAACTCCTCGTCCAGCGAGCCCGACGAGCGCCCCGGCTGCCGGTTGATCATCTCCACCGTGTCCGCGAGCCGCGCATGCTGCTGATCCACCGCCACGTCGTCGTGGTTGCTGATCCACCAGACCCTGTAGCCCGCGCTGCGCGCCAGCGCCAGCACGTGCTGGGTGCGGCCGGCGGGATCGTCCTCGTCGCGCTCGCCGAAGCTGAACAGCCCGCTCAGCGAGGCCACCGTCGTGGCCTGCGTGGACCAGGCGTGGCGCAAGGTCAGCCAGCGGGAACGTTCCTCGCGGCTCAGCGCGATCAGCTGCGGTGTCGTCGGCCGCGCGTAGCCGTACAGGCTCATGTTGTCGCGGTTGACGCTCTCGCCCAGCACCAGCATCACCGTCGCGGGCCCGGCCGCCGAGATCTCCGGCGCGGCCGCGCGCGCGTTGCGCATCAACTGCTCGCGCTGGGTCTGCTGATCGGCCCAGGTCGCGCGCAGCTCGGCCATCTGCTGCGTCCAGGCGGGCCAGAACAGCAGCGGGTGATGTCGTCGCCACGGCTTGCTCAGGTGGGCGAGGGCGCACAGGGCGAGCACCGTCACCAGCACGATCCGCGCCGGACGCGTGAGCCTCAGGTCGCCTCGCGTCGCGCCGCGGATCGCGAGACCGGTCGCCACGAGCGCCGCCACCAGCGCCACGGCCGCCGTCGCCAGCAACGGCCCTTGCGAGGCGAGGTACTCCATCGACTCCCGCGGCGTCGTGTTGGCCGCCGCCGCGAGCACCATCGAGCTGTCCGGCGCGGCCTGGTAGTGATGCTGGAGGAAGGCCCGCAGCGCCCCATCGATCAGGAAGGACGCGATCGCGATGAAGACGGCGATCGCGCGCACGCGGCGCCACGCGGGGCGCTCGACGGGCCAGCACAGCCACAGCAGCGCGGGCAGCGCCAGCATCGCCATCTGCAGCGCGCGCCGGCCGTCGTGGCCGGCAACGATCGCCGCGGCGCAAGCGGCGCTCAGGCACAGCACCGGGAGCCACCGTCGGATCGCGGTGGAGAACGTCATCGAGAGGACCCTCACAGCAGCGGGCGCAGCACTTTCCAGACGTTGTCCAGCATCACCGGATGGGCCTTGGCCAGCGGATGGATGCGGTCACCCTGGAACCAGTCGGCCGCGTCGGCGCGGTCGGCCACGCCCGCCAGCAGGAACGGCTGCAGCGGCACGCGCTCGTCCTGCGCGACGGTCTTGAAGCTGTTCTCGAAATCGCGCGCGTAGCTGGCGCCCATGTTCGGCGGGATCTGCATGCCCACCAGCATCACCTTCGCGCCCGCGGCCTTGCCGGCCTGCACGATCGCCGCGAGGTTCTCGCGGGTCATCTTCAGCGGCAACCCGCGCAGCGCGTCGTTGCCGCCCAGCTCCACGATCAGGTGGGTGGGGCGATGCTGCTTGAGCAGCGCCGGCAGCCGCGAGCGGCCGCCCGAGGTCGTGTCGCCGCTGATGCTGGCGTTGATCACCTCCGCGTCCAGCTTCTGCGCGCGCAGGCGCTGCTCCAGCAGCGCGACCCAGCCGCTGCCGCGGGCCAGGCCGTACTCCGCCGAGAGGCTGTCGCCCAGCACCAGGATGCGGCGGGGCGACGCGCTCGCCGCCTTGCCCGTGTCGGCGGCCCGTTCGGGCTTGCCTTGCGCCGCGACAGGCCCGGCCAGGGTCCCCGCGGCGGCGAGGGTCACGACACAGGCGCTACAGTGCAGGATCCATTCACGGCGGCGCATCTGCGGTTGATTCATGGTTCAGAACATCCTCGAAGTCGATCACGTCAGCAAGTCGGTCCAGGATGCCGACGGCGTGCTGACCATTCTGCATGACATCAATTTCCAGCTGCAGGCCCGGGAATCGGTCGCCATCGTCGGCGCGTCGGGCTCCGGCAAGAGCACGCTGCTGTCCATCCTCGCGGGCCTGGACACGCCCACGCAAGGCACCGTGCGGCTGCGCGGCCAGGACATGTTCGCGCTGGACGAGGACGGCCGCGCCGCGCTGCGCGGCGCGCACCTCGGTTTCGTCTTCCAGAGCTTCCAGCTGCTGTCGCACCTGACGGCGCTGGAGAACGTCATGCTGCCGCTGGAGTTGCGCGGCGAGCGCGATGCCCGCGCGCAGGCCCGGCAGATGCTGGAACGTGTCGGACTGGGACAGCGCCTGTCGCATTACCCGCGCGTGCTGTCCGGCGGCGAGCAGCAACGCGTGGCGCTGGCCCGCGCCTTCGTGCAGCAACCGGCGCTGCTGCTGGCCGACGAGCCCACCGGCAGCCTGGACTACGCCACCGGCGAGCAGGTCATGGCGCTGATGTTCGAGCTCAACCGCGAGCTGGGCACCACGCTGGTCATGGTCACGCACGACCAGGCCATCGCCGCGCGCTGTGAGCGCCAGCTGAAGATCTCGGCCGGCCATCTGCAGGACATCACGATGGCGGACCTGCCGGCCTAAGCCTTGCAGGCCGGGTGGGGCAGGCGTCAGGCGCTTCCGGTGCTTCAGGCGCGCTGCGCCCGCTCACGCAATCGGCGGCGGCGCTCCAGCCGGATCACCGCCCACCAGCCGACGTAGACGATCACGTAGAGGCACAGCCCCAGCACGACACCGGCCAGCGGCAGGCCCACCAGCAGCGGCGTACCCAGTTCCGACAGCCATTGGCTCAGCGCGGGCCACCAGCTCGCCGGATCGCCCCAGTTCAGCGCCAGTTCCCTGGGCGCGGAGATCGGCCCGTGGATGCCCAGTACCTGGCGGCCCAGGAAGATCGCCAGCGTCCAGATCGGCACCAGCGTCAGCGGATTCGTCAGCCAGGTCGCGGCGATCGCCGCGGCCACGTTGGCCCGGCACACGATCGCCACCACCGCGGCCAGCAGCATCTGCGTGGGCAAGGGGATCACTCCGACCGCCAAGCCCAGTCCCGCGCCGAGCGCGACCCGGCGGCGATGCGCCACCCACAGCCAGGGCCGCTCCTTCAGGTAATGGCCCAGCCACTTCAGGCCCTTGGTCTGTTCGAGGGCTTCGGGCGAGGGCAGCAGGCGTCGTGCGAGTCGGGAAGCCGTCATGGAGGGAGCATCAGATGTGAAAAGCCCGCGCGGCTGACACGCAGCGGCGCGGGCTTCGAACGGTACAGCAAAGACCGGTGGGTTCGGCGATCAGTTCGCGGAGAACTTGTAGTCGGTCTTGGCCTTGGTGCGCAGCTCCTCCTGGAACTCCGCGACCTTCTGCTGCTGCATGCGCTGGATGATCTGGCCCTTGACGTCATCGAAGGCCGGGAACTGCGCCTGACGCGTCTCTTCCAGCTTGATGATGTGGAAGCCGAATTGCGACTTCACCGGTTCCTGCGTCATCTCGCCGGCCTTGAGCTTGGCCATCGCGGCGCTGAACTCGGGCACGTAGGCGTCCGGTGCGGACCAGCCCAGGTCGCCGCCGTTCTGGGCGGAACCGGTGTCCTTGGAGTTCTTGGTCGCGACGTCCTCGAACTTCGCGCCGCCGTTCAGCTGCTTGATCAGCGCCTTGGCGTCGTCTTCCTTCTCGACCAGGATGTGGCGAGCGTGGAATTCGGTGCCGGTGGCCTGGGCCTTGAACTTGTCGTACTCGACCTTGGCATCGGCCTCGGTGACCGGGTTCTTCTTGGCGTAGTCGGCGAACAGCTCGCGGATCAGCAGCGATTGACGCGCCAGTTCCATCTGGTTCTTGTAGTCGTCGGTCTTGTTCAGGCCGCGCTTCTCGGCTTCCTGCAGGAAGATCTCGCGCAGGACGACCTCGTCCTTGACCTTGCTTTCCATCTCCGGGCTGCGCGGCTGGCCAGACTTCGTGATCTGGCTGATCAGCACGTCGGCGCGGGCCTTCGGCACCGGCTTGCCGTTCACGATCGCGATGTTCTGGGCCAGGGCCGGCATGGACACGGCGCCGATGGCCGCCACGGTGGCGGCAAGCACAAACTTCTTCATGATGGGTAAAGGGCCTTTCGACTCCCGGATGAGCGTGAACGCTCCAAAACAAAGCGCCGGCAGGCGGCGCTACTGAGGACCTTGTTTCTGCTGCTCGTCGGGCGCGCGAGCCTCGATGGCCAGTGCGTGAATGCCCTTCTGCATCAGATCGGCGAGGGCATCATATACGAGCCGATGCCGCGCCACCCTGGGTAAACCGGCAAAGCGCGAGCTCACGATTTCGAGGTAGTAATGCCCGCCTTCACGCGCACCGGCGTGTCCGGCGTGGTGCGCGGAATCGTCCCGCAGACGCAGCAGCGTCGGGCTCAGCGCGGCGCGCAGGCGGGCCTCGATCTCCACCGACGGCGTGGCCGCCGGATTCGATTTCACCCCGGAACCATCGTGCGCGCTCATCGCTTGGGCTCCTCGACGGCGGCGTCATCGTCCTGCGGCAGATGGCGGCTCATGTAGATGCCCTGGCCCAGCATGAACGCGATCATCAGGCCCGTGCCGCCGAAGACCTTGAAGTTGGCCCAGGCCTCGGTGCTGAAGTAGTAAGCGACGTAAAGATTCGCAAAACCCATCGCCGCGAAGAACACGATCCACGCGCGGTTCAGCCGGGTCCAGATCACATCGGGCAGCGGCAGCTCCTTGCCGAGCATCTGGCGCAGCAGGTCGCGGCCCATCAGCTTGCTGATCAGGATCGCGCCCGAGAAGAGCCAGTAGACCAGCGTCGGCTTCCACTTGATGAAGGACTCGTTGTGGAAATAGACGGTCGCCGCGCCCAGCGTGACCACCAGCCCCAGGCTGATCCACAACATCAGGTCGACCTTGCGGCCGCGCAGCTTCAGGAACAGCACCTGGGCGATGGTCGCGGCCATCACGACGACGGTGGCCAGCAGGACGGGGGCCTCGGTGGGACCGACCTTGCCGCCCGAGACCAGAAAACCCAGGTGCTCGGTGGCGAAGGCCGCTGCCCAGTCCGGTTGTCGATCGGCGTACTTGAACGTGACGAAGAACAGCAGGAGCGGCAGGAAATCGAGCAACAGCTTCATTCAGGGACCAGTTTCGGCAGCGCTCAGCGCTGGGGCTCGAAGTCTATCGCGGCCGAATTGATGCAGAAACGCTCGCCCGTCGGATCGGGACCATCGGGAAAGACGTGGCCCAGGTGGGTGCCGCAGTTGTTGCAGCGGACCTCGACGCGGACCATGCCATGCGTCGAGTCCACGACGCGTTCGACGACCTCGGCGTTGATCGGCTCGTAATAGCTGGGCCAGCCGCAGCCGGCGTCGAACTTGGTGTCGGCCTGGAACAGCGGCGTGCCGCAGCCTACGCAGTTGTAGCGGCCGGCTTCCCAGTGGTCCCAGTACTTGCCGGTGAAGGCGCGCTCGGTGGCGGCGTGGCGGGCGACCTGGTACTGCATCGGGTCGAGCTGCTCGCGCCATTCGGCATCGGTCTTCTTGACCGGGTACTCGGTGTCGCGGTCGCGCTCCACGTCGGTGGCGTTGGCGGTGAACTTGTCGTAGCGGCTCATGATGAACAGGAAACCTCCAGCGTTTGCGCCCAGCCGGGCGGGAAATCGGCGTCGGACGCCTGCGCGGGCTCGTCGAAGGGGCGGCGCAGCACGTCCAGCAGCCGGCGCGTCTCGTCGAAATCGCCGGCCTCGGCCCGTTGGATCGCCGTCTCGGCGAGGTGGTTTCTCAGCACCACCGCCGGATTGACCGCGTTCATCCGCCGGGCACGGGTCGCAAGTGCGTCCACCGGCTCGTTCTTCAAGCGCGCGGCGTAACGCGAGGCCCAGGCATCGAACGCGGCGCGGTCCAGGAACAGGTCGCGCACGGACGCGTTGGCGGCGGCATCGGCCGACTGGTGCGGGTCGAACCCAGCCAGGCGGCGGTGGGCGATCGTGTAATCGGTGCGATGCGCCGCGAGCAGCCGCAGCCAGTCGTCGATCAGCGGGCCGTCCTCGTCGCGTTCGTCCACGTCCGGCGACAGGCCGAGCTTGTCGCGCATCGCGCCGAGCAGCGTCTGTCCGAAGCGCTCGCGGTAGATCTCCAGCGACTCGATCAGCTCATCGCCGGCGGCCTCGGCGTCGGTGTCGACGTTGGGCATCAGCGGCAGCAGCGCCTGCGCGAGCGCGTGCAGGTTCCAGAAGGCCACCTGCGGCTGACGCGCGAAGGCGTAGCGGCCCTGGTGATCCGAGTGGTTGCAGATGTGGCCCGGGTCGAAGCCGTCCATGAAGCCGAAGGGGCCGTAGTCGATGGTCAGGCCCAGCATGGACATGTTGTCCGTGTTCATCACGCCGTGCATGAAACCGACCGCCTGCCATCGCGCGACGAGCTCCGCCGTCTGCGCGGCGACCTTGGCCAGCGCGGCGGTGACCGGCTTGGGCGCGTCGGCGCACTCGGGCGCGTGGTGGCGCAGGAAGTAGGCGAAGAGTTCGCGCGTGCGCGACTCCATGCCGTGGTGCGTGAAGTGCTCGAAGTGGCCGAAGCGCAGGAAGCTCGGCGCGACACGCGTGACGACCGCGCCGGTCTCGACGCGCTCGCGCTGCACCTTCAACGACGTCGAGCCAGTGAGGGCGAGCGCGCGCGTGGTCGGGACGCCGAGCGCGGCCATCGCCTCGGAGCACAGGAACTCGCGGATCGAGGACCGCAGCACCGCGCGGCCGTCGCCGCGGCGGGAGTAGGGCGTGAGGCCGGCGCCCTTGAGCTGCAGCTCGAAGTGTCCATTCGGGCCGTCGATGCCGCCCAGCAGCAGCGCGCGGCCATCGCCGAGCTGTCCGGCCCAGACGCCGAACTGGTGCCCGCTGTAGACGGTGGCCAGCGGCTTCATGCCGGGCAGCGGCGCGTTGCCGCTGAAGGCGGCCAGCATCTCGGGACGGGTCCACCAGTCCTGCGGCCAGCCGAGCAGCTCGGCGCAGTCGGGGCTGGTGGCGACCCAGTGCGGGTCGGGCAGGCCCGTGCCGGGGAGCTCGGTGTAGAAGTCGGGACCCAGGCTCGCGTAGCGATGGGTCCAGCGGCCGGTCTCGGCCGCTTGCAGAGGCGCGTTCATCGCGGCAGTTTACCGAGGGGCCCTTGGCCCTGTCGGCGCCAGGGCGGCGCTGATGCGATGGCTGGGTCGGACCCCCTCTCCTGCGGAGCGGGAGAGGGTGGGGGTGAGGGCTGGTGGCAGGGCTCGCTGTGCCGCACGAGCCCTCACCCCCCGCCCTCTCCCGCTTCGCGGGCGAGGGGGCTGAAGGGCAGTTCCTGCCTGGAGGGGTCTCAGCCCAGCTTGAAGCTCGCCACCGCGTCGACCAGTTGCGCCGACTGGTCTTTCAGCGACTCCGCTGCCGCTGCGGATTCCTCCACCAGCGCCGCGTTCTGCTGTGTCATCTGATCGAGCTGACGCACAGCCTGGCCGATCTCGCCCAGCGTCAGCGACTGCGCGGCGCTCGACGAGGAGATCTCGCCGATGATCCGCGTCACGCGCTCGACGCTGGTGACAATCTCGCGCATCGTCGCGCCGGTCTCGCCGACCAGGCGGCTGCCGCCGTCCACGCGCTCCACCGAGGCTGAGATCAGCGACTTGATCTCCTTGGCCGCTTCCGCGCTGCGTTGCGCCAGCGAGCGCACCTCGCCGGCCACCACCGCGAAACCGCGGCCCTGCTCGCCGGCGCGCGCGGCCTCGACCGCCGCGTTCAACGCCAGGATGTTGGTCTGGAAGGCGATGCCGTCGATGACGCCGATGATGTCGGCGATCTTGTTGGACGACTGCTGGATCTCGTTCATCGTCGCCACGACCTGCTCGACCATCGCGCCGCCGCGGCCCGCCACCTGCGAGGCGGTCTGCGCCAGGCCGTCGGCCTCGCGCGCGGAGTCCGCGTTGAGCTTCACGCCCTCGCTGAGCTGGGCCATCGCCGCGCCGGTTTCCTCGAGGCTGCTCGCGGCCTGCTCGGTGCGGTTGGACAGATCGGCGTTGCCGGTGGCGATCTCCGACGACGCATGACGGACCTGATCCGCCGCCGAGCGCACCCCGGCGATCGTCGCGGCCAGGCGCTGCTGCATCTCCTGCAGCGAGCGGCGCAGCGTGGCGACCTCATCGGTGCCGTCCAGCGCGGCGACGCGGCGGCTCAGGTCGCCGTCGGCGATGGCCTGGCTCAGCGATTGCGCCTCGGCCAGCGGCTCCGTCACCGACCGCGTGATCACCAGCGCGATGCCCACGCCCAGTGCGATGGCCACGACCATCAGCGAGATGACCAGCGTGCGGGTGCTCGCGGCCTCGGCCTGTGCTTCCTTGCGCGCGTCCTGCAGCAGGTCGCGGGTGTGTTCGGCGAACTTGTCGATCGCCGCCAGGTAGTCGTTCATCGCCGGGATCAGCTGCGAGGCGGCGACCTGCTTGACGTCCTGCCCGGCCTCCTTGGCCTTGACCGTGGCGTCGCGCGCGTCCTGGTACTTCTTGCGCGCCGCGCCGATCTCGTCGATGAGCCTGTTGCCCACCGGCTCGGTGACGCTCTTGTCGAGCTCTTCCTGGATCTTGTCGATGCGGGCCGACAGCTCCTTGGAGCGCGCGGTGAAGGTCTTCACGAAGGCCTCGTCCTCGACGACCAGCGCGACGATGCGGCGCTGGATGTTGCCCTCGGTCAGGCCCGACCACTGGCGCGACAGCTCCAGCGTGTGCATGTCGACCTCGACCAGGCGCTCGATGCGGTGATGCAGCATCGACACACGCACCACGCCCACGGCGGACGCCACGGCCATCAGCACGATCACCAGCGCGAAGCCGGCCAGCACGCGGCTGCGCAGCCGCCAACGGTTCAAGTTCAGCATCTCGGGGAGTCCTTCTTTTTCCGTGGGCGCACCCCGGCCGTGGCGCCGGATGTATCAGCCCTGACATGGTTGTTCTCGAACGCGATGCTGCCTCGTCAGGGTTAAACCTGATCGATGGATATGCGGGGTGGGTCGTGAACTACGGCGCGGATCGGCGCTGCGCGTGCGCGGGTGTGGGGTCGGCGCCGCAGATCGTGCGGCGGTCGCCCCCGGCCTTCACGGCGCCGGGATGTCGAAGAGATTGACCGCCTGGGGCTGGTCCAGGACCAGGTCCGAGCGCGCGCAGGCGACGCAGGGGAGGATCCAGCCCTCGTCCTTTTCCTCGCGCGACAGGCCGGGCCACTCGATGCGGTGCTCGATGCGGCCCGAGATCAGGCGGGCGATGCAGGCCCGGCAAGTGCCGTTGCGGCAGGAATGCGGCAGGCGCAGGCCGTGGTCCAGCGCCGCGAGCAGCAGGGTCTGGTCCTCGGGGGCGTCGAAACGCCAGCCTTGCGGCTGGAGCTCGACGGTGTGGACGTCGGCAGGGGCATCCGGGGCGTGACTCATGGGCGCCATGATGCCTTGCGCTAAGCTGGCCCGATGCTTCAGCACCCGACGTCCACCCTGTCCGCTGCCTCGGCCACCGAGGCGGTGACCGCCGCGCAGGCCTTCTTCGACGCGCTCAACCGCGAGTACGTCGCGGTGCACAAGCGCAAGGAGGATCTGTTCTGGGCGACCTACATGGCCACCAGCGAGGACCATGAGGGCTTCGGCCGCGCGGAGACCGAGTACAAGGCCTTCATCTCCGATCCGGCGCGTCTAGCGCAGACCCGCGCGCACCTGACCGCGGTGGTGCACGCGCAAGGCGAGGGCGCCGACACACCGCTGGCGCACGGGCTGCGGGGCTGGCTGGAGCTCTTCCAGGCCAACATCATCGACAACGACGAAGGCCGGCGCCTGATGGCCGAGCTCATCGAGGCCGAGCGCGTGCTCTTCGCCCGTCGCAAGGACTTCGCGCCCACGCATGTGAACGACCGGGGCGAGACCGAGGCGGCCACGCTGACGATGCTGTCGACCAACGCGTCGACCAATCCCGACGAATCGCGCCGACGCAGCTCCTACGAGGGCCTGGCCTCGGTGGAGCGCTGGGTGCTGGAGAACGGCTTCCTGGAGATCGTCGCGCTGCGCAACCGGCTGGCGCGGGCGCTGGGCTTCGCCGATTACTTCGAGATGAAGCTGCGCAAGAACGAGCGCATGAGCAAGGCGGAGCTGTTCGGCATCCTGGACGACTTCGTGGCGGGCACCGAGGCCGCGCAGCGGCGCGCGCACGACGCGCTGGTGGCGCGGCACGGGGCGTCGGCGCTGGAGCCCTGGAACGTGCGTTTCCACAGCGCTGGGGACGTGACGCGCCGGCTCGATCCCTATCTGCCCTTCGGCCCGGCGCTGCGCCGCTGGGTGCAGAGCTTCCGCCGCCTGGGCATCCAGTACCGTGGCGCGACGATGCGGCTGGACCTGCTGCAGCGTCCGGGCAAGTACCAGAACGGCTTCTGCCACGGCCCGCTGCCGACGTGGTTCGACGAGCAGGGTCGCTGGCACGCGGGCGAGATCAACTTCACCGCCGAGGCCAAGCCCGATCAGATCGGCAGTGGCGCGCGCGGCCTGGTGACGCTGTTCCACGAGGGCGGCCATGCCGCGCACTTCGCCAACGTGGCGCAGAACGCGCCGTGTTTCTCGCAGGAATTCGCGCCGACCTCGATGGCCTATGCCGAGACGCAGTCGATGTTCTGCGACAGCCTGCTGGGCGATGCGGACTGGCTCAAGCGCTACGCGCGCACGGTGGACGGCGCGGAGATCCCGGACGAGCTGATCCGTGAGCGCATCGCGGCGACGCAGCCGATGCGCGCCTTCGACGAGCGCGCGATCGCGGTGGTGGCGTACTTCGAGGCAGCGCTGTACGCGATGCCCGAGGCCGAGCGCACGCCCGAGGCGGTGCTGGCGCTGGCGCGCGCGATGGAGAAGCGCATCCAGGGCGTGGACCGCGCGCCGCGGCCGATCCTGGCGATCCCGCATCTGCTGAACCAGGAATCGGCGGCGTCGTATCAGGGCTATCTGCTCGCGCACATGGCCGTGTACCAGACGCGGGCCTTCTTCCTGAAGCGCGACGGTTACCTGACCGACAACCCCGCGATCGGTCCGGCGCTGGCGCAGGCGTACTGGGCGCCGGGCAACAGCCTGACGCACGACCAGACGCTGCGCAAGCTGACGGGCGAGGGCTTCTGGCGCGTTACCTGGCCGAGGCCTGCGACGAGACGGTGGACCAGGCCTGGGCAACCGCGCAGGCCACGCTGGCGGCGGCCGAGCGCCGCGGCGAGCGCGACGATGACGGGTTGCCGCTGGATGCGCATGTGCAGGTCGTGCACGGGGCGGAGCTGCTGGCCGACAACGGCGATGGCGGCGACGCGGCGGAGCGCGCGATGTTCGAGCGCTTCGAGTCGTGGATCCGCGCGCATTACCCGATGCCTGCGGCAGCGTGATCGCGGCGTGATGGATCGAGTGATCGAAGGACGAGGACACGACTCGTGAAGTATCTGCAGGGTTACGCGCCCGGGCTGGTGGCGCAGGCGCAGCAGTTGCTGGACGCGGGCGAGCTGGGGCCGCTGCTGGCGCGCAAGTATCCCGAGGCGCACGAGGTGCGCAGCGACAAGGCGCTGTTCGACTACACGCAGGCGCTGAAACAGCGCTTCATGCGCAACGCGGGGCCGCTGGCGCTGGTGGCGTATGACGCCAAGCTCAAGGTGCTGCAGCAGGCGCTGGGCACGCACACGCGGCAGGCGGTGGTGCAGGGCACGCGGATGAAGACGCGGCGCGAGATCCGCGTGGCGACGCTGTTCCGCGAGGCGCCGGCGGATTTCCTGCGGATGATCGTGGTGCACGAGCTGGCCCACCTCAAGGAGCTCGACCACGACAAGGCGTTCTACGCGCTGTGCCACCACATGGAGCCGGCCTACGCGCAACTCGAGTTCGACGTGCGCCTGTGGCTGAGCGTGCGGGATCGGGAGGAGAAGCTGGCGAAGCAGGTGGCGAAGGCCCAGGAATAGGCGCTTCCGCTATGCTCTCGGGCTTTCCAGAACGTTGATCCGCGGCGCCACGAGCGCGGCGCTTCTTCCCCGCCTCCGATGATTCTCCTGGCGCCCATGGAGGGCTTGCTGGACCACATGCTGCGCGACACGCTCACCCGTGTCGGTGGCGTGGACCGATGCGTCTCCGAGTTCATCCGCGTCACCGACCGGCTGCTGCCGCGCCGCGTGTTCACGCGCATCGTGCCGGAGCTGCTCCACGGCGGGCGCACCGCCGCGGGCGTCCCCGTGCGCGCCCAGCTGCTGGGCTCCGATCCGACCTGCCTCGCCGAGAACGCCGCCCGCCTCGCCGAGCTCCACCCCGAAGGCATCGATCTCAACTTCGGCTGCCCCGCCAAGACCGTCAATCGCCATCGCGGCGGTGCCGTGCTGCTCGACGAACCCGAGCTGGTTGGCGACATTGTCGCCGCCGTGCGCCGCGCCGTGCCCGCCCACCTGCCCGTGTCGGCCAAGATGCGCCTGGGCAACGAGGACCGCGCCCGTATGCTCGACTGCGCCCGCGCCATCGAGGCCGCCGGCGCGTCCGAACTCGTCGTGCATGGCCGCACCAAGCGCGACGGCTACAAGCCCCCCGCGTTCTGGGACCAGATCGCCGTCGTGCGCGAGGCCGTCGCCATCGAGGTCGTCGCCAACGGCGAGGTCTGGACCGTCGAGGACGCGCTGCGCTGCCTGGCCGAGTCCGGCTGCACGAGGCTCATGCTTGGCCGCGGCATGGTGGCCGATCCCGGATTGGCGCTGGCCGTGCGCGCCGCGCTGGCCGCGCGCGCGGGCACCGGCCCCAGCACCGATGCCATCGGGCTTCCCTGGGCCGATGTGATCCCGCTCATGGAAAGCTTCTTCGCCCAGGTGCGCCGCAACGTCGCCACGCGCCATCAGGCCGGACGGCTCAAGCAGTGGCTGCATTACCTGCGCCGCCATTACCCCGAGGCCGAGGACACCTACCAGCGCGTGCGCACGATCAACGCGCCCGACGTGCTGGCCATGACGCTGTTCGGCCGCCCGCTCGATCCGGAGGCGCCGCCGCCGGCCCATGACGACGAGGATCTCGTCGACGCGTTCTCGGCCTGCGAAGCCGAGGGCGAGGTCGGCGCGTCCGCCTCCGATTCCCCCGATCAACAACAAGACAGCGACTCGCTGATCGCCGCATGACTGCTTCCCGTCTGACTTCGCGCCTGCTGGCGCTCTGCGCCGTCCTGGCCCCGGTGCTGGCCGGGGCCGCCACGCCGGTGACCCCGCTGACGCTCGAGCGCGTCTTCGGCGAGCCTCCGCTGCAGGGCCGCACGGTGCGCCAGGCCGAGATCTCGCCCGACGGCGCATGGGTCAGCTACCTGCGTCCTTCCGAGTCCGACAGCGACCAGCTCGAGCTCTGGGCCCAGCCCGCCGCCGGCGGCGCGCCGCGCAAGCTGGTGTCGGCCGCGGACGTGCTCGGCGGCCGCAGCCAGCAGCTGACCGAGGCGGAACGCATGGCGCTGGAGCGCAAGCGGATCTCCCAGGGCGGCATCACCGGTTATCAATGGTGCGGCCCCTCGGGCAAGGCGCTGCTGTTCCCGCTCTCGGGCGACCTGTACCTGGTGCGCCTCACCGACCAGGGGCCCAGCGCCCAGCGCCTCACGCGCGACGAGCAGGTGCCTGAGCAGGACCCGAGCTGCTCGCCCGATGGCAGCCGCGTGGCCTACGTCAAGGGCGGCGAGCTGTGGGTGCAGCCGCTGGAGGGGCAGGGCGCCGCGCGCGCGCTGACGCAGGGCGCCACCGAGACCCGCTTCTGGGGCCTGGCCGAGTTCATCGCCGCCGAGGAGCTCAGCCGCCAGCGCGGTTACTGGTGGTCGCCGGACGGCCAGCAACTGCTGGCGCTCAACGTCGACGAGAGCGAGGTGCCCGTCAAGACGCGCGCGCAGATCTTCTCGGACCGCACGACGATGACGCAGCAGCGTTACCCCGGTGCCGGTGAGAAGAACGCCCGCGTCACCGCCTGGACGCTGCGCGTCGCGGACGGCCGCATGACGCCGCTGCCGCTGCCTTCGGACGCCGAATACGTCGCGCGTGCCGGCTGGTTCGGCGACGGCACGCCGTGGCTGCAGACGCTCACGCGCGATCAGCACAAGCTGGCGCTGACCGAATACGCCAACGGCACCGGCCCGGGCCGCACCGTGATCGACGAGCGCGATCCGGCGTGGGTCGAGGTCCATGACGACCTGCTCGAGATCGACGGCCTGCAGCTCTCGGGCCAGCCCGCGCTGCTGTGGTCGAGCGAGGCCTCGGGCCGCCGCCAGCTCGTGCTGGTGGATCGGCGCAGCGGCGAGCGGCGTCCGCTCACGAACGAGCCCGAGGCGGTCGCGCACCGCGTGTGCAGCAACGGCAGGACGGTGGTCTACGCGGCGGCGCGCGATCGCGGCCGCTCGCGCGAGCTCTTCGCCATCGACCTCGACGGCAAGAGCCGGGTGCTCGACGGCGCGGCGGCGCGCCAGTGGCGCGACGCGCGCGGCGACGGCGAGTGCGCGCGGCTGCTGGTCACGCGCGGCTCCTGGGGGGAACCGCCGGCGCTGTCGCTGCAGGCGGTGCAGCCGGGCAGCCAGCCGGTCGCGCTGCCCGGTGAAGCGCCCGACGCGCTGCTCGCGCGCATCGTGCCCACGCCCCGCGTGGTGGACATCACCGCGGCGGACGGCCGCACGCCGCTCAATGCGCTGTACTTCGCGCCGCTGGACGGGCAGCCCGGCCCGCATCCGGTGATCACGATGGCCTACGGCGGCCCCGGCACCTCGACCACCAACTGGAACTGGAGCCGCGACACCGCGCTGATCGCCTACTGGCAGCGTCGCGGCTACGGCGTCTTCACGCTGGACACGCGCGGCATGCAGAACCGCGACCGCGAGTTCACGCGTGCTCATCGCTTCGCCTTCGGCGTCGTCGACGTCAAGGACCTCTTCGCCGCGGTCCGACAGCTGCCCAGGCAGGTCGCGGGCGTGGATGCGAAGCGCATCGGCTTCTTCGGCTGGTCCTACGGCGGCTTCCTGGCCGAGCGCGCGATGCTCGATGCCGACACGCCACTGGCGTCGGCCGTGGCGGTCGCGCCGCCCACCGACTGGACGCTCTACGACACGGCCTACACCGAGCGCTATCTCGGTCTGCCGCAGACCGGCCCGGCGACGACCCCGGTGCCGGCGCAAGTGCAGGCGCAGAGCGAGGCCTACCAGCAGGCCAACCTGCTGACGCGCGCGAAGCTGCTGACCAAGCCGCTGCTGATCGTGCACGGGACCGCCGATGACAACGTGCTGTTCGAGCACACGCTGCGCCTGACCGAGGCGCTGCAGAACGAGGCCAGGCCCTTCGAGCTGATGATCTATCCGGGCAAGGCGCACGGCATCGCCGGCCGCAGCGCCAAGCTGCATCTGTACCGCACGATCGATGCCTTCTTCGCGCGCACGCTGTCGCGGGATGCGGCCCGGGAAGCCGCTCGCGAAGCGGCTCGCGAAGCGGCGCGCTGAGGAGTCGGACATGGCACTCGTCTATTCGACCGACAGCGGGCGCGTGTGCCCGCAATGCCGTCAGGCGCAGGCGGACTGCCGGTGCAAGGCGCAGGCCGCGAACGCGGTGCTGGGCGACGGCAAGGTGCGCGTGCGCCGCGAGACCGCCGGACGCAAGGGCAAGGGCGTGACGGTGGTGCTCGGGCTGCCGATGACGGCGGTGGAGCTGACCGACGCGGCCAAGAAGCTCAAGGCCGCGTGCGGCAGCGGCGGCACGGTCAAGGACGGCACGATCGAGATCCAGGGCGATCACCTGGACAAGGTCATGGCCTGGCTGACCGCGGCGGGCTACTCGCCGAAGAAGGCGGGCGGCTGAACCGCCGGGAGATCCCCCACGATTGAGGCCGCGTCGCGGGCCGTTCTCATCATTCTTGAGGATGTGAGGCGCGCGGCGCTCGACCAGAGTGCCCCCGCAGGCATGGCCGCAATCAGCGGCCGCCGCTGACACGGGGGGCACGATGGCTGCAGCGTCGAAGAAGTCCAGCGCCGGGAAGGCGTCTGCATCTCCTGCATCTTCCAAAGCCGCCAAGCCCGCCAAGGCGGCCAAGGTCTCACCGCCTGGTGACCACGATCACGACGATCACCTGGACGGCTGCGACGTCGACATCGTCGACCTGACGCCCGATGAGGATCTGCCCGCCGCGCGCGGCGGCATCGCGGGGAGGTCCTGACATGGCGTTCAAGCTCACCTGGATGCCGACCACGCTGCTCGATGCCGGGCTGAAGGTCGCGGAAGTGGATGGCTGGCCCAACCGCGGGCGGGCCGAGATGGGCGAGGTCCTGGGCGTGATGCTCCATCACACGGCGGGGCCGCGTGCCGGCAACATGCCCAGCCTGCGCACGCTCATCGACGGACGGCCCGATCTGAGCGGACCCTTGTCGCAACTCGGATTGGGGCGAGACGGCACGTTCTACGTCATCGCCGCAGGACGCGCGAACCACGCGGGTGCAGGCGAGTGGCAGGGCGTGAGCGCGGGCAACAGCAGCTTCATCGGCATCGAATGCGAGAACACCGGCAAGCCGGATGACTCGCCGTGGCCGGACGTGCAGCTCGACGCCCTGGCACGCGGTGTGGCGGCGCTGCTCAGGAAGCTCGATCGCAAGGTGATCTGGTGCGTCGGGCACAAGGAGTACGCGCTGCCCAAGGGCCGCAAGCCGGATCCGGATTTCGACATGGACGCGTTCCGCGAGCGGGTGAAGCGGCTGATGGATCCGGCGACGCCGCCACCGGTGTTGATTCCGGCGGTGGAGCCCAAGCCGCCCGCGGGCGTGGTGCCCAGGCCGACGCTGCGGCGCGGGGATCGCGGCGAGGCGGTGCGGGCGCTGCAGACGCTGCTGGGGATCGCCCCGGCCGATGGATCGTTCGGGCCGATCACGGAGGCGAAGTTGCGGGCCTGGCAGGTCTCCAAGGGCCTGGTGCCCGACGGCATCGTCGGTCCGAAGACCTGGGCGATGCTGAGCCATAGCCCCTCGCCCGCGTAGCGGGAGATGGGTTGGGGTGAGGGCTGGTGATGGACAGCGAGCCCTGCCCCGAGCCCTCACCCCCCGCCCTCTCCCGCTGCGCGGGCGAGGGGGCTTCATGCGACGGCGTGGGGTTGGCTATTCCTCTCCGCCAGCGAGGGGGGGAAGAGGGGGGAGCTTGCTGAGCTTTCCACACGACTCGGGGGTCGATACGTTTCCGTGCGCTGATCCGAGACGTATGCACGGGCGGGCGCCGGGCGGCAGGTCTAAGGTGGACTTGACCGGCCCGATCTCCCCATGGGCCGCGGAGTCCGTCCATGAGCCCCTCCCAATTCGGCGCGCTCCAGCGCGAATCCTCCGCCCGCACCGGCAGCGGCACCGGCCGCTATCTGCTGCGTTTCGAGTCGCTCTTCCACGCCGGCCGCGGCCTGTCCTTCCCCTGCGACGGGGCCGGCCACGTGGCGCTGGACCAGCTCAGCGACCAGGCGCGCGAGAACTACCTCTTCGCCCGCGCCGTCGTCGGTCACGAGTACGCAACCCCGGTCATCCAGCGCTGCGACGAGTAGGCGTCGGCGGCATGCGCGTCGGCGTGGGAGACAATGCCGCGTTTTCGAATCTCCACGCACGACCCCGCCATGAGCGACACCACCCGTCCCGAACTGCCTGACCACCTGTCCGTCGATCCGCGCAGCAAGCATTACGTCGCCGCCATCTTCGAGCACGACATCGGCATCCTCTTCAACGGCAAGGAACGCCGCGACGTCGAGGAATACTGCATCTCCGAAGGCTGGGTCAAGGTGCCCGCGGGCCGCACGCTGGACCGCAAGGGTCAGCCGCTGATGATCAAGCTCAAGGGCAAGGTCGAGGCCTTCTACAAGTGATCCTCCCGGCCGCGGCACGCGCCGCGGCCGAATCTGCGATCAGCGCCGCGGTCACCCCCGCGGCCAGCTGATCGCCACCCACAGGCCGCCGCCCTCGCGATTGCCCATCGCGATGCGGCCACCATGCGCCTCGGCGATCTCCCGCGCCAGCGCCAGCCCCAGCCCGCTCCCGCTGCGCTTGGTCGAATAGAACGGCAGCAGCGCCTGCGACAGCTGCGTCTCGGTCATGCCGGGGCCGCGATCCCCGATCTCGATGCGCCAGTCCTCGCGCGCCGCGCTCACCGTCAGGCTCACGCCCTCGGGCGCGCTGCCGGACTCGTGCGCGTTCTTCAGCAGGTTGATCAGCGCCTGCGCCATCTGCGCCGCGTCGAATCGCCCCGGCACCGTCGGCAACTCTCCGCCGACCACCAGCGCGTAATGCGCCCCGAGCGACTCGACGAAGGGCGCCCACTCCACCGGTGCCAGCACCGGCGCGGGCAGCTTGGCGAAACTCGCATAGCCCGACAGGAACTGGTGCAGGTGACGCGCCCGGTCGCCGATGCTCGCGAAGACCCCCGGCAGGCGCTCGTGCTGACCGCGCCGCGACAGCTCCGCGCCGCTGTGCGCCAGCGACGAGATCGGCGCCAGCGAGTTGTTCAGCTCATGGCTGATCACGCGGATCACGCGTTTCCAGCTCGCGACCTCCTGCCGCGACAGCTCGCGCGTCATGCGCCGCAGCAGCCGCAGCCGATGCGGCTGCCCCTGCAGCCGGAAGTCGCGCATCGACAGGTGGAAGCGCTCCTCCTGGCCTTCCAGCGTCACGCTGAAGAGCCCGTCCTGCGCGCCCGCGACGGCCAGGCGCAGATCGTCAGGCGACGCGGCCAGCACCTCGTCCAGCGCACGTCCCGCCAGGCTGCGGCCCTGGTCCAGCAACTGCCGCGCGGCGATGTTGGCGTAGGCGATGCGCTCGTGCGCGTCGGTCAGCACCAGCGCCACCGGCGTGTTCTGCACCACCGTGTCCAGCAGCAGCTCGCGCTGCGCCAGGTGCCGGCGCTGCTCGCGCAGCGCCTGGCCCAGCTCGCTGTGCAGCCGCATCAGGCTGGCGAGCTCCGTCAGCCCGCCCGGCGGATCGGCCGCGATCGCACTGCCGAACTCGCCGTCGCGGTAGCTCAGCACGGTGCTCTCCAGCGCCCGCAGCAGCCGCGTGAGCGGCATCAGCAGCAGGCTGGCCAGCCCCCAGGCGATGGGCAGCATCAGCAGCCCCGTCAACGCCAGCGCCGCGCCGCTCCACGGCGCCAGCGCCAGTGCCTCATGGCCCAGCGAAGCCATCAGCTGCGGCACCGGCCACAGCGTGAGCGTCATGTGGATCGAGATCGCCGCCACCGCCGCCGCCACCAGGCACAGCGCCAGGCGCAGGTGCAGCGAGCGGTGCCGGGGCGCGTGCCTCGGTGCCTGGGGCGGGGAAGCTTCCGGCATCGGCGCGTCAGGCATGGGGCTCAGGCATCGGCATCAGGCGTCAGCATCAGGCATCAGGCATCAGGCATCGATGTCACGCATCGGCGCTCAACCCGTAGCGCTCCATGCGCCGGTACAGCGCCTGGCGCGACAGCCCCAGCGACTGCGCCGCGCGGCTCACCACGCCCGACGCCGAGGCCAGCGCCGCGACAACGGCGTCGCGGCTGGGCTCATCCAGGTTGCGCGAGGCTTGCGCCTCGGCCGCGGGCAGCGCGAGGTCGGCCTCGCCGATCACGCGGCCAGGCGCGAGCAGCGCGGCGCGCTCGATCGCGTTCTTGAGCTCACGCACGTTGCCCGGCCACGCATGCGCCAGCAGCGCTTCGCGCGCGCCGTCGCTCAGCGCGGCCCGGCCCGCCAGGAAGAACTCGGCCAGCGGCAGGATGTCCTGCGCGCGCTCGGCGAGTCCCGGCAACGCGACCTCGATCACGTTGAGCCGGTAGTACAGGTCCTCGCGGAAGCTGCCC
The DNA here is from genome assembly GCA_039594005.1 of Roseateles sp. Lineage (GTDB taxonomy): Bacteria > Pseudomonadota > Gammaproteobacteria > Burkholderiales > Burkholderiaceae_C > Roseateles. The sequence goes on along the minus strand of JBCNOF010000013.1, from coordinate 148,323 downwards.
GCGCGCACCATCGCGCGCAGGTCCGCGTTGGTCGCCGAGATCACCCGCACGGTCGTCTGGCGGGTGCGGCTCGAGCCCAGCCGCTCGAAGCGGCCCGTCTCCAGCACGCGCAGCAGCTTGACCTGCCCGGCCAGCGGCAGGTTGCCGATCTCGTCCAGGAACAGCGTGCCGCCATCAGCGGTCTCGAAGCGGCCTTCGCGGGCGCGCGCCGCGCCGGTGTAGGCGCCGCTGTCCGCGCCGAAGAGCTCGGCCTCGATCAGGTCGCCGGGCAGCGCGCCGCAGTTCACCGCGACGAAGGGACCGTCGGCCACCGAGGAATTCGCATGCACGATCGCCGCCACGCGTTCCTTGCCGCTGCCATTGGGCCCGGTGACCAGCACCGGCGCGGCCGAGCGCGCGACCTGGCACGCCAGTTCCAGGCAGCGCAGCAACGCCGGCGACTCGAAGACCAGCCCGTCGAGCCGATACCGGCGGCGCAGCGCCTCGCGGCGCTGGCGTTGCTCGTGGCGGCTCTCGCGCAGCGCGCGACCGTTCTCGGCGAGCTCCAGCAGGTTCTCCACCGTCGCGAGCAGCTTGGCGTCGTCCCACGGCTTGGCCAGGTAGTCCGCCGCGCCGGCCTTGACCAGCGCCACCGCCTGCTCCAGCTGGGTCCAGGCGGTCAGCAGGATGATGGGCAGGTCGGGGTGGCGCTCGCGCAGCCGGTGGAACAGCGCGCGGCCTTCCTCGCCAGAGGTCGTGTCGGCGCTGAAGTTCATGTCCTGGATCACCAGGTCCACGCGCCGCGCGGCCAGCAGCGTCAGGCCCTCCTCGGGCGAGGCGGCGTACAGCGGCTCGATGTCGTGCAGCGAGAGCAGCAGCGACAGCGCCTCGCCGACGCCGGCGTGGTCATCGATGATCAGGACCGTTCTCATGGGTGGCGGAGCATATCAACCCCCTCGCAGCGCGGCCACCGGCGGCAGCGCCGCTGCGCGGCGCGCGGGCGCCAGCACCGCGATCTGGCCCAGCGCCCAAAGCGCCAGCGCGCCCACCGGCAGGTAGAGCAGCGGCAGCCGGGGCAACTCGTAATGCGACATCAGCAGCAGGCTGATGCCGTACGCGCCGACCATGCCCAGCACGATGCCGGCCGAGGTGAGCAGCAGGTTCTCGGTCTGGAAGTAGCGCAGGATCTGGCCGCGCGTGGCGCCCAGCGCGCGCCGCGTGCCGATCATCCGCGTGCGCTGCTGCACCCAGAAGCTGGCCAGGCCCACGATGCCGAAGGCCGTCACGACGAGCAGCCCCACGCACACGCCCGCCAGCAGCATCACCATCGAGCCGTCCTGGCGGTAATACGCGGCGCGCAGCTTGACGATCGTGTCCTGGTCGCGGATCACGCGGCGCAGGCCCGGGCTGTTGGCCAGCAACTTGGCCGCCGAGGCCTTGAGCACCGCCTCGGGATCGGCGCCCGGCGCCACGCGGATCATGAAGTTGCCGCCGCGGAAGCTCGGCTGGACCGGGAACATCATCGTGTTGAGCGCGTTCTCGTCCTGCGAGCCCGGGTTGGGCGAGGGCAGGTCGCGCACCACGCCGACCACGCGCTGCGGCTGGTCGCCATACACGTAGATCGCCTTGCCGACGGCGGACTCGCCGGGCCAGAGCCGGTCGGCCATCACCTTGTTGATGATCACCGAGGGCACGCGCGGGTCGGCGTTGTTGTCCAGCGTGGAGCCGGCGACGAACTCGTTGGCCTCGAAGTCGCGGCCCTCGACCAAGGTCAGCCCCATCGTGGCGATGAAGCCGGGACCGGTCGTGTAATGCCCGGCCACGACGCGGCTGGACTGCGTGCTGTCGGGAGTCAGGCGCACGCCCGAGTTGTTGGAGCTGCGGCCGTAGGCGTACTGGTTGGTCAGCGCCACCGAGACCACGCCCGGCACCTGGCGCAGCGCGGCCAGGTCGGCCTGGGTCTGCGGCTCGGGGTTCTCCACGCGCGCCATGCTCGACAGCGACAGCGTCACGAGCTCCTTCTCCGCGATGCCGGTCACCGCGTTGATGCGCTCCACGCGCTGGAAGATCAGGAACAGCGCGTTGCACACGATGGCGCAGGTCAGCGCCACCTGCAGCACGATGAGCCCGGCAGCAGTCTTGTGACGCTTGAGCGTCGAGAGGATAGGCAGGATGTCCATCAGGGTCTCCTCATTGCGTCTTGAGCTGAATGGCCGGCGTGATCTGGCAGGCACGCCACGCGGGCAGCAGCCCGGCGAGCACGCTCGCGGCCAGCGAGACGCCCAGCGTCGTGGCGAGCATCTGCCAGTCGAGCTGCGCGAGCTGCGCGTAGTCGGCGGGGTTCTGTCGCACCACCCACAAGCCGCCCCAGGTCAGCACCAGGCCCAGCAGCCCGCCGACGATGCCCAGCGTGCCGGCCTCCACCAGGAACTGCAGGAAGATCTGCTTGCGCGGGGCGCCCAGCGCGCGTCGCACGCCGATCTCTCCACTGCGGCGCAGGCACTTGGCCAGCAGCAGGCCCACGGTGTTGGTCAGGCACACGACCAGGAAACCGAACGCGAGCCACACCTGCAGCCTGATGTCGCCGGGCACGACCTTGCGCAGGCTCAGCCACTCCATCACCGGACGCAGCTTGGGATTGGCCGGTCGCTCGAAGCGGCCGGCCTCGCGCTGCTGGTCGGAATACTGCGTGAGGTAGGTCCGGTAGTCGGCGACCTGCTGCGGCGTGTCGAGCTGCACCCAGTACTGCAGCCACGCGCAGGGCGCGTTGGCCGAGCGCGGATCCACCCCGTCCGACCGGCCCCAGCAGTTCATGTTGCCCGCCGCGCCGAAGCGCAGCGCCAGCGACGTGGCCAGCGGCATGTAGACGTCGGCCGGCTTGGCGTAGGCGCCCAGCGTCAGGTCGAAGTAGTGCGGCGCGGGCCGCCACGGCTTGAGCACGCCGATCACGGTGAAGTCCTTGTCGCGCAGCCGCACCAGCTTGCCGCGGCTGTCCTGGCCGCCGAAGAGCTTGTCGTTGAGCTCGGCGGAGATCACCACCACGCGGGCCTCGGCCGTGTCGTCGGCCGCGGACCAGCCGTTGCCGTAGCGGAACGGGGCCTCGAACAGGTCGAAGAAGTCCGACGTGGCCCAGCGCCCGCTGGTGAAGAAGGGCGGCTGCGCCGCGTCGCCCGAGCCGGCCGGATCGACCGCGATGAACGAGCCGGTCATGATCACCTGCTTGACCGCGCGCTTGGCGCGCAGCAGCTGCTCGGCGTCGAAACGCGTGAGCTGGAGCTCGGGTTCGTCGCCGGGTTTCCAGTCGCGCCTGGACTCGGCATCCAGTTGCACGTTGAACAGCCGCGCGCTCTTGTGCGGGATCGGATCGCCGGACATGACGTGGAACACCGTCAGCGTCGTCATGCAGGCCGCCACGCCCATCGCGATGGACAGCAGCATCAGCGCGGTCAGCCCGCGGTGGCTGCGGAACGCGCGCAGCGCCAGTTCGAGGTAGTAGGTCAGCATCGGGGTCCTCTCTCGGCTCAACGGCCCGTAGGCGGGATCGGATTCGGGGTCGGGTTCGGCGGCACGGCCGCCAGCAGCGTGTTCACCGCGGCGAGCTCGGGCTCGCCCAGCGCGCCGGCCGCCTGCAGCAGCAGCAGCTTGGACAGCACGTAGCGGTGGCGCGCCTGCTCCCAGGCATTGCGCGCGTTGTTCTGCGTCTGGATCGCCAGCAGCAGGTCGGTCATCGTGCGCAGGCCCAGGTCCATGCCGCTGCGCGTGGACGCGAGCGCCTTCTCCGCGGCCGCGACCGCCGCGCCCGCCGTGCGCATCTGGTTCAGCGAGGACAGCACCGCCTGGTACTGGCCCTGCGTCTCGCGCGTCATCGCGCGGCGCGCGCCCTCGAGCTCGTCGCGCAGTTGCTCGCGCTGGTAGATCGCCTGGCGCTTCTGCGATTCGATCGCGCCGCCGGCGAACAGCGGGATGGTCAGCTTCAGGCCGACCGTCGTCGTGTAGCGGCCCGCGTCGCTCGGCGCGACCGCCGTGCCCGACAGCCGCTGACCGTCCACGCCCGCGCTCAGCGTGGGCAGGTGCGCGGCGCGCGCGGCGGCCACGCGCTGATCGCCGGCGGTGACCGCGAGCGCCGCCGCCTGCAGCGACGGGTTGTCGCGCAGCGCCTGCGTCACCCAGGCCTCGGGATCGGCCGGATCGGGCATCAGCATCGCGAGCTCGGGCGTGAGCGGGGCGAGCTCGCCCGGCATGCGGCCGGTGAGCTGCGCCAGGGCCTGACGCGCGTCCAGCAGCGATTCCACGGCCTGCGCGGTATTGCCGCGTGCCAGCTCGAAATAGGCGCGGGCCTGCTCGACGTCCAGCGACGCCGACAGCTTGGCCTCGAAGCGCGAGCGCGCCTGCGCGACCTGCTGGCCGTAGACGTCCTCGATGGCCTGGGCCGTGGCGAGCGTCGCCTGCGCGGTGAGCACGCCGAAGTAGGCCCGCGCGACGCGCGCGCACAGGTCGGCCTCGGCGGCGCGCACGCGGGCGTCCTCGGCGCTCGCCTGCGTGCGGGCCGCGTCCCAGCCGCGCAGCCGGCTCAGGTCCACCAGCACCTGGCTCAGGCTGTGCGTGAGCGCGTTCTGGCGCGTGCTGTCGCCCGAGTAATGCTGGGCGCTGAGCTGCGCCGACCACTGCGGCAGCAGCGGGGCGCGGGCCTGCACGGCCAGTTCCTGCTGCTCGCCACGGATCGCGCGCGCGCCGGCCAGCACCGGGTCGGCGGCGCGGGCCTGGCCGTAGATCTCCAGCAGGTCCTCGGCCGCGGCGGGCAGGCAGCAGCCCGCGCACAGCGCGGCCACCGCGATCGCCGCGATCCTCGAAGGGAAGGGCAGGCGCATGCGCAGGTGCATGAGCATTGGCATCTGCATGGTCAGGCCACCACGCCCTGGCGCATCAGCGCGGGGTCCAGGTGCAGCTCGGTGGCGATGTCCACCACCTGGCCGTCGATCACGTGCACGTTGCGCTGCGCGCGCGCGGCGAGCTGCGGATCGTGCGTGACCATGACGATGGTGGCGCCCTCGCGATGCAGCTCCTCGAGCAGGTCCATGACGCTGCGCGCCATCGCGCTGTCGAGGTTGCCGGTCGGTTCGTCCGCCAGCAGCAGGCGGGGCGATCCGGCCAGCGCGCGGGCGATGGCCACGCGCTGCTGCTGCCCGCCGGAGAGTTCCGCCGGGTAGTGGCGCTCGCGCGCGGACAGCCCGACGCGGGCCAGCGCGTCGCGGGCGCGCTGCTGGCGCTCGGCGGCCTTCATGCCGCGATAGCGCAGCGGGACCTCGATGTTGTCGAGCACGTTGAGGTCGGGGATCAGGTTGAAGGCCTGGAAGATGAAGCCGATCTTCTCGTTGCGCATGCGCGAGCGCTGCGTGTCGTCCATGCGGCTGACGTCCACGCCGTCGAGCTCGTAGCGGCCGCCGGTGAAGGCTTCCAGCAGGCCGGCGATGGTCAGGAAGGTCGTCTTGCCGGAGCCCGACGGGCCGGTCACGGCGACGAACTCGCCTTCGCGCACGTCCAGGTTGAAGTCGCGCAGGGCGTAGGTCTCGATCATCTCGGTGCGGTAGACCTTGGACAGCGATTGCATCTTCAGCATGAGGTTCCTCGCGGGCGGTGAATGGGGTTCGGTGAATCGGAAAGGAAGACGGGGAGCGATCAGCGTTGATCGTCTGGGGTCAGGGGCTGAGCGTGGCGCGCTCGGCGCCCTCGAAGGCCTGCGCGCCGGAGACGACGACCTGCTCGCCGGGTTTGAGGCCCTCGAGCACCTCGACCTTGGACAGGCTCTGCGCGCCCAGCCGGATCGGGCGCTTGACGGCCTGGCCGTCCTGCACGACGTAGGCGAAACGCCCGCCGCCGTCCTCGACGAAGCTGCCGCGCGCCACGGTGAGCACCTTCTCGCGGCGGTCCAGCAGCACGCGCACCGACAGGCGCTGGTTCTGGCGCAGCTGGTCCGGCGTGCTGCCTTCGAAGCGGATGCGCGCGGCGACCTCGTTGTTGACGACCTCCGGCGACACGCTGCTGACCAGGCCCTTCCACTGGCGGCCGTTGCCGGCGATCTCGCCGGGCATGCCGATGGCGAGGTCGCGGGCGAAGCTCTCGGGCACCTGCATCTGCACTTCCAGCGCGCTCAGGTCCACGACCGTCAGCAGCCCCGTGCCCGCGCCGACGTTGGCCCGCTCGGCCACCAGCAGCTGACCGACCTGGCCGTCCACCGGCGAGCGCAGCTCGAGCTCGGCGACCTGGCGCTCCAGGTCCTTGACCAGCAGTTGCTGGCGTTGCAGCGCCTGTTGCTTGGACTGGAGCTCGAACTTCAGGCTGTCGTCCTTCAGGCCCAAACCCGATTGCGCGTGGGCGGCGGTGATGCGGGCCTTCTCCATCGCGTCGCGGGCCTTCTCGACCTGCATGCCGGCCACGGCGCCAGCCTCATAGGCCTTGGTCTGGCGGTCCAGGTCGTTGCGGGCGGTCTGCAGGTCGATGGCCGCGTTTTCGTAGCTCGAGCGCAGCGCGGCGCGTTGCTCGCGGCCGTCCACTTCCGCGCGCAGCGCCTCGGTGCGCAGCGCGTCGGCGTTGCTCTGCTCCTGCGCGAGCCTGGCGCGCAGGTCGGGGCTGTCGATGACGCCCAGCACCTGGTCCTTGACCACCTTGTCGCCGGCCTTGACCTTGAGCACGAGGTTGCCGCCGTGCAGCGCGTAGACGGTGGGGCTCATGGCCGCGACGACCTTGCCCTCGCCGGCGACGTCGCGCACCAGCGGGCCGATCTCCACGGTGGCGACCGACAGGCGCTGCAGGCTCACCGAGCTGGCGCTGCCCATCGCGCGCTTCACCGCCGGCGCGGCGGCGAACGCGGCGATCAGCAGCCCGGTGCCGGCCAGGGCCAGCCACAGCCGGCGGCGGCCCTGGGGGCGGGCGAGGGGAACGTCCTGTCCGGAGGTGTCGCGAATCATGAAGGTGTCCGAGGGTGGTCGGTGTGATCGATGTCGCACTTGTTCGCAAGGCGCGTGCCATGGCCTCTGATGCGAGAATCCCATTTCGAATCAACAACTTGGAAGATCGGCGGCGCGGTGGTCGAGTGTCCGCGGACACTTCGGCGGACAGCGGACGGACAGCGGACGGACAGCGGGCGGACACGGGCCACACGGGAACAAGTCGGTCCACCTACTGGAGTCCGGGCCCGAAGGCGCCCGTCCTACCGGTCTGGGCTGATGCGCTCGACAGCCCGAATGTCAACACTGGGGGCTCCCTTGCTCAACCCTTGGAGTTGCCCATGACCCGTTTTCCCTTGATCCCCAAGATGACGACACGCGCGGCCCGCGACGCGCAGGACCTCGCCACGGTCGACCTGGACCAGGACGTTGATGCGTCCGTCCCCCCGAAACGCGACGACGCCCTCGACGCTGGAAGCGAATCCGGTGCCGATCCGGGCTTCGATCCCGGCTTGGCCGCGCGGGACAGCCACGGCAGCGGCCAGGCCGACGGCCAGCCTGATGAGGATCGTTCCGGGCTCGGCGTCCTGCTGCTGGGCGGCGGCCTGGGGCTGGGCGCCCTGGTCGCGGTGGCCGGGCCGGCCTCGGCGGCGGCCGCGTGGCCCGCGCTGCCGGTGATCGGCGGACCGTCTGAGCGGCCCTCCGACGGTCTGTCGCCCGGAGAGCGTCCCGCGCACGCCGTGCTGGGCCTGCAGGTCTTCGCCGCCGGCGCCTTGCCCGATGGCACGCCCACGACCCGGGACGGGACGGTGCGGGTCCAGGGACTGGAGACCGGCGCGACGTGGGCCTACAGCTTCGACGACGGCGCGACGTGGCAGCCCGGCAATGGTGACCAGATCTCGGGCGACGAGGCCATGAAGGCGGGAGGCGAGGGACGCAAGACCTTGCAGGTTCGCCAGACCGACGCGGCCGGCAACCACGGCACGGCGCAATTGGTGTTCGATCTCGACCGCACGGCGCCGGAGCGGGTCACGCTGCGGCTCAAGCACGACACGGGCCGCAGCGACAACGATCAGGTGACGTCGGACCCCACGGTGCTGGTCGAGGGGCTGGAGGACGGCGCGGTGCTGCGCGTGCGCATCGACAAGGGGGCGTGGTTCGAGCTGGAGGGCAACGAGGTCCCGGCATCCCGGTTCGAGCAGCTCCAGGGGTACTTCGGCGTGGACGTCTTGCAGGTCGATCGCGCCGGCAATGCCAGCCTGTCCAGGTCCTTGCTCTTCACCCTGGACACCGTCGCGCCACCGGCGCCTCTCCTGGACCTGATGAGCCTGCCGGGGGCGGCGGGAGGGGGTACCGTGCTCCCCGCCTGAGCCCAGGCGGGGGCGGTGTGCCGGCACGGCGCCGGCGGGGTGATTCGGGCCGGCCTGACGCCGGCCCGTGCGGGCTCACTTGCCGAAGCTGTCCTTCAGGCCGGTGATCTTGTTGAACACCGGGGCCTCGGCGCGGTGGTCGGCCCGGTCCGCGACGAAGTAGCCGTGGCGTTCGAACTGGACCTTGGTATCCGGGGCCACCGTCTTCAGCGAGGGTTCCAGGTAGCCGCGGGTGACGCGCTTGGACTGCGGATTGAGCAGCTCCAGGAAGTTGCGCTCGCCCGCGTCAGGTTGGGCCTCGGTGAACAGCCGGTCGTACAGGCGCAGCTCGGTGGCCACGCCCTCGTGCGCGCCGACCCAGGTGATCACGCCCTTGACCTTCACCGCGTCGGCACCGGGCGTGCCGCTCTTGGTGTCGGGGACCAGCCTGGCCAGGACCGCAGTGACCTGGCCCTCGGCATCCTTCTCGCAGCCGGTGCACTCGATCACGTAGCCGTACTTCAGCCGCGCCTTGTTGCCCGGGAACAGGCGGTGGTAGCCCTTGGGCGGGGTCTCCATGAAGTCCTCGCGCTCGATCCACAGCGTGGGGCCCAGGCTGAACGCCCGCGTGCCCAGTTCCGGCACGTGCGGGTGGGCCGGGGCGCTGCACGGCTCGCGGTGATCGAGCGAGCCGAAGACCTCGGCGTAGTTCTCGAGCTTGAGCGGCACCGGGTCCAGCACCGCCATCGCGCGGGCCGCCTTGCCCTCGAGGTCGGCGCGCAGGTAGCCGTCCAGCACCGCGTACTCGATCCACGCATTGGTCTTGGAGGCGCCCGTGCTCTCGACCATCGCGCGGATGGACTCGGGCGTGTAGCCGCGCCGGCGCATGCCGACCAGCGTGGGCATGCGGGGGTCATCCCAGCCGTCGACGTGACCGTCCTCGACCAACTGGCGCAGCTTGCGCTTGCTGGTGACGACGTAGGTCAGGTTCAGGCGGCCGAACTCGTACTGGTGCGGCAGCGGACGCGCCAGCAGGCCGCCCGCGGCGAGGTGCTCGACCAGCCAGTCGTAGAACGGGCGCTGGTCCTCGAACTCCAGCGTGCAGACGCTGTGCGTGATGCACTCCAGCGCGTCCTCGATCGGATGCGCGTAGGTGTACATCGGATAGATGCACCACTGGTCGCCGGTGTTGTGGTGCGTGGCGCGACGGATGCGGTACAGCGCCGGGTCGCGCAGGTTGATGTTGGGCGAGGCCATGTCGATCTTCGCGCGCAGCACCATCGCGCCGTCGGGATGCAGGCCGTCGCGCATCTCGCGCAGGCGGACCAGGTTGTCCTCGGGCGAGCGCGAGCGGAAGGGGCTGTCCTTGCCCGGCGTGCCGAAGTCGCCGCGGTTGGCTCGCATCTCCTCGGGCGTCTGCTCGTCGACATACGCCAGGCCTTGCGACACCAGGTACTCGGCGGCGCGGTACATGAAGTCGAAGTAGTCGCTGGCGTAGAAAAGGTGGTCGACCTCACGACCCGCGCCGTCCTTGGCGTCCCAGGTCCAGCCCAGCCACGCGACCATCTCCTTGATCGCGTCGACGTATTCCTGCTCTTCCTTCTCCGGGTTGGTGTCGTCGAAGCGGAGGTGGCAGATGCCGCCGTAGTCGCGGGCCAGCCCGAAGTTCAGGCAGATGGACTTGGCGTGGCCGATGTGCAGGTAGCCGTTGGGCTCGGGCGGGAAACGCGTGCGGATGCGGGCGGGGTCCAGCGGGCCGGCGGCGTGGTGTGCCGCATCGCCCGGGCTGCCGGCGAAATGGCGTGCCGGCTGGAAACCCTGCTCCAGGTCGCGCTCGATGATCGCGCGCAGGAAATTGCTGGGTTTGACGGCGGCGGCGTCGGCGGTCTTGTCGTGGCTGGACATCGATGAAGGAAGTCTCGAAATGAGGCCGTGGATTCTACGTGGGGCGGGGTGGGCGCCGCGGCGGGCGGAAATGTTCGAGATTTCGTGGCGGGAGGCCTCGGCCTGAACCTGACCTCAAATTGATGTAGGAATTTGCCTCGTTTGGGTGGAAGGCGTTGCTGAGAGCAACCGGTGTGGGCCATGGCGACCGACGCACTCGGCTCAGAGACTCCAAGGTTTTCACACACGCACCGCTGAATCGAGCCATGACCCTACAAACATCTGCTGTGACCGCCGCCGCGACGAGCCTCGTGTCCGCGCGCGTCTCGCGCCGGAGCAAGAAGCTCGGTGATCTCCTCATCGACGACGCCGCTGCCGCATCGCCTCGCGAGGACGACACCCGTCCGGTCGACACCTCTTCGACCGACACGCCCTCGACCGATACGCCCTCGACCGATACGCCCTCGACCGATACGCCCGTGGCCGGGACCTTCGGCGAGCCCGCCGCTGAGGCGGCGCCGATCGCATCGGACGGTTCGACGGAGAAGTCGGTGACCGCGATGGTGACCTGGTTGCTCGGGGCCACGCTCGCGGCGGGCTCCGCCGTCTTCCTCTCCGCGGGCGGCGACAAGGAGGTGTCGACAGACTCGAAACCCAAGCCCGACAGCAAACCCGACGAGGGACACAAGCCGGACACCGGCCACAAGCCTGACGAGGGCAACAAGCCGGACAGCGGCAACAAGCCCGATGAAGGCAACAAGCCCGATGAAGGCAACAAGCCCGATGAAGGCAACAAGCCTGAAGAGGGCAACAAGCCGGACACTGGCAACAAGCCCGATGAAGGCAACAAGCCTGACACCGGTCACCAGCCCGTGCCGGGCACGCCGACGCTGGTCCTGCATTCTCCGGGGGCGTCGCGGCCCGACTTGCTGGGCGCTGCGGGCGAGGTGCGCATCGGCGCGCTGGAGGCCGGGACGCGCTGGATGTATTCGCTCGATGACGGACAGACCTGGACGGCCGCCAGCGGCTCGACGCTGAACCCGGCCGCGCTGGGTGTCGACGGCGACAAGCGCGTGACCGTGGTCCAGATCAACGGCGTGGGGGTGAGGAGCCCGGCCGCTGTCCTGGACTTCTCGATGGACACCGTGGTGACGGCCCCGACGATCGCCCTGGCGAATGACACGCACGTGGCGGACGACCGCATCACCGTCGACCCGACGATCGCTGTCGGCAGCCTGGAGCCGGGCGCGCAGTGGGACTACCGCATCGACGGCGGTGAATGGCGCCGCGGCGACGGGGATCGCCTGGAGGGACGCGTACTCGACGACCTGGCGGACGGGATGATCCGGGTGGAGATCCGCCAGACCGACGCCGCCGGCAATCAGGCCAGCGCGACGCTGGCCTTCGAACTGGACCGCACCGCGCCGACCCCTGCCGTGTTGACCCTGGCCAACGACACCGGGTCCGCCGGCGATCGGGTCACGCGCGACGGCACGGTGAAGGTATCCGGCCTGGCATCGGACGAGGACTGGATCTACCGCGTCGATGGCGGGGCATGGCAACAGGGCGCGCGCGACGGTCGCGTGGTTGATGCGGCGCTGGCGACCGAGGGGGCGCACCGCGTCGAGGTGCGCCGAAGCGATCTGGCGGGCAACACCGCGGACGCCGTCATCGACCTGCGGGTGGCCCTGAGCGCCCAGGCGCCGGGACTGGCGCTGATGCACGACACCGGCGCCAGCGACAAGGACCGCGTCACCAGCGACGCCGGGATCAGTGTCTCCGGCCTGGCGTCCGGCGCCACATGGAAGTACAGCCTGGACGGCCTGCACTGGATCGACGGCAGCGGTGACACCATCGCCGCGGCGAACCTTGGCGGGGATGGCGCGAAGTCCGTGCGCGTGCAGCAGACCGACGACGCCGGCAATGTCAGCCCGCTGGGACAACTGGATTTCACGCTCGACACGGGGGCCGCGCTGCCGACCGTGACCGTCCACAGCCCCGCGAGAGACCGCTTCAACGCCGTGCGCGCCGATGGCACCGACTTCTACACGAGCGGCCGCGTCAGCGCGGATTCTTCCCTCGAGTGGGGTGTGGAACGTGGGGCGACCTGGCATTACCGCGTGGACGGGCAGGTTGATTGGCAGCTCGGTGCCGGCAGCGGGTTGTCCCTGGCGGGGTTGGACGAGGGTCAGCACGAGGTCCGGGTCAAGCAGCAGGACCAGGCGGGGAACTGGAGCGCCGAGACGGTGGTCCAGGTGACGGTCGACCACACGCCGCCCACGGCGGCCGGGGTCTGGACGGCGCAAACCCAACCGGCGGCCAACTTCTTCTGGCAATTCCAGTCAAGCGAGGATGTGCAGATCGTGCTCGTGCCCGTGGGAACCATGAACGACGGCACGGCGCAGAGTTATCTCGCCAACGCGACGGCGGCGCAGACCCTCATCGTTCCCGCCGGAGAGACCGGCGAGTCGTGGTTCCTCGGCAAGAACGACATCTACATGGCGCTGGCGATCGACACGTCCGGCAATGCCGCGTTCGTGTCGCTGAGCGGATCCGGGCCTTCGAACGGGCTGGTGGCGCATGCGCTCGAAACCCGGGCTTCCTCGACGCCCCCTGACATGAATCTCTCGGCATCGACCTGGGACGATTCGCGCCAGGACTGGGCCGCGTTCGCGACGCGGGGCAAGACGGATCACTTGTTCGGCAGCGCCAACGCCGATCACTTCGTTTTCGCCAACCTGTCGGACAGCGACTCCGGGGTCAGCAAGATCGACTGGATTCACGGCTACGACCGGCAGCAGGGCGACGTGATCGAGATCCGTGATAACGCGTTTACCACCCTGGACGTCAGCCAGCCGGCGAACCTCGCGCACTACTTCCGCAAGGAAGTGCTGGCCGACGGGACGATCTCGCTGTGGATCGACAAGGACGGCTTGGGGCAGACCTACCCGGACAACAGCATGGGCGGCTTCGACCATCGGATCCTGGTCAGCGCCACCGCCGGCACCGACCTGCAGATCCTGCTGGCGTCCGGGGGGACCTTCGTGATCTGAGCGCCGCCCCGTCGGCTCACATCGCCTTGAACAGGTGTCCGTACATGCGGCTCACCGCGAGGCGTTCGGGCCGGCGGCGCAGACGCAGGGTGAGCTTGCCGGTGTCGTCCCGGTGCACCCGGTCGATCGCGTCCACATGCACGATGTGACCGCGGTGCACCTGCCAGAAGCGCTGCGGATCGAGCTGCGGGAGCAGCTCGCGCAGCGAGATCCGCACCAGGTATTCCTGATCAGCCGTCAGCACGCGCACGTACTTGTCGGCAGCTTCCAGGAAGACGACCTCATCGAGCGGCACCATCACGATCGCGTCGCCGACACCGACCTGCAGGTGGCGCAGGAGCGGCGCCGCGCTCGCCCCGCCCGTGCCGCCGGGCAGCGCCGCGCCGCCGAGCAGGCCGCGCAACTGGGCGAGGGTGGACTCCAGCGCGGCGGGCGCCGCCTGGCGCTGGGCCAGCGCGGCCTTCAGCCGGTCGACCGTCTGGGACAGGCGTTCGCGCTGCACCGGCTTGAGCACGTAGTCCACCGCGTTGCGCTCGAAGGCCTGCAACGCGAACTGGTCGTAGGCCGTCACGAAGACCAGCAGCGGGAAGGGGCGCCCGGCGCGGTCGTCCCAGTCGTCGGCGAGCTGCGCGGCGGCTTCCAGTCCGGTCAGGCCCGGCATGCGGATGTCCAGGAAACAGACCTCGGGCTGGTGCTCGAGCGCCATCGTCACGGCTTCCTCGCCGTGCGTGGCCATCGCCACCACCTGCAGCTCGGGCCACAGGGCCTTCAGTTCCTGGCGCAGGTGGGCGGCCAGCAGTTCCTCGTCTTCGGCGATCAGGGCGGTGGGCATGCAGTCATCTCCAGGAGAACAGGGGAGTCAGGCGGACGTGGCAGCGGCCGCCGCCGGGGACACGGGCGAGGACATCGGCAGCCGGATCCGGGCGCGGGTGCCGCCGCCGGCCGGCCGCGACAGATCCAGGCGGGACAGCTCCAGCCGCGCGCGCGGGCCGAAGGCGACGGCGAGCCGGTCGCGGACCTGCACGGTGCCGAAGCCGCCGCCCGGCGTGGCGGGCGCCGCCGCGTCGTAACCGGCGCCGTCGTCCTCGACGTCCAGCCACAGCTCGCCGTCCACGGTGGTGGCGCGCACCCGCAGCGTGCCTCCGCCCACATGGGGTTCCAGGCCGTGCTTGATCGCGTTCTCCACCAGCGGCTGCAGCAGCAGCGGCGGCACCGGCACGTCGCGCAGCGCCTCGGGCAGCTCGAACGCGGCGCGCAGTCGCGCGCCCATGCGGACCTGCATCAGCGCGAGGTAATCCTCCAGCCGGGCGAACTCGTCCTTGAGCGGATGGCGCTCGGCGCGCGAGGCCGACAGGGTCGCCCGCAGGAAGGCGATCAGGTGGTCCAGCATCGCCTGGGCCCGGTCGGCGTCCAGCCCGATCAGCACGCGCAGGTTGGCCAGCGTGTTGAACAGCATGTGGGGTTCGAGTTGCGATTCGAGCAGCCGCAGCTGGGTCTCGGCGGCCTGGCGTCGGAGCGTCTCGGCGTGGGCCTCGGCGGCGGCGATGCGGCTGCGGGACAGGAAGAACAGCGTGGCGCCGAAACCCGGGATCAGCGCGATCACCATCACGCTGAGCACGCGGCGCAGCGGGCTGGTGAGCAGGCTGCGCTCCTGCAGGCCGGTGACCAGGTTCCCGGCCTCGACGCCCAGCGTGTAGCCGATGGCGGTGCCCAGCACCAGGCACACAACCATCAGCGGCCAGCCCGGCCAGTCGAAGGGTTCAGCGGGGGCCCGGCCCATCCGGTTCAGCACCTGCCAGCGGATCCAGCCCAGGCCGTAGCGCAGCACATTGATGAAGGCCGCGCAGAAGAAGGAGATGGACAGGCAGTAGACGAAGGTCAGGCCGAAGGGCTGGCCGAAGACCGCCATCAGGGCCAGCGTGATGACCAGCGCGATCACCAGCACGTGAAGCAGTTGCCGCAGCAGCCAGCGGACGGGCGAGAGCAGGGCGGAGGCGGTCATGGATCGTTGCGGCGATGGGGAAGTGGGCGAAGGTCTGGCCAGCGGTCCGGCACGGGGGTGTGCGGGACCGTTGGGGACGGACGGTATCAGGCCGCGACGGTGCCGGGACCGGCGCCGCGGGGGCGGACGGCCAGGATGTTGATCGCCCGTCCGAGGAAAGCGCCGCTGAACAGTCCGAAGGTGGCGCTGAAGGTCATCGCGTAGGCGGTGTGGGTGGCGTAGTCCGGGTGCAGGGCGAGGCTCAGGCCCGAGGCGAACTTCAGCGAGAAGATGCCGAGCATCAGGCCCAGCGGGATCCAGCTGCCCGGGACGATGAAGTGGCGGGTGGCGGGTTCGTAGCGGACCTGGCCGGGCCAGCGCAGCAGGCGCAGCGCGGCCACGCCCAGGCCGATGCCGGCGAGCCAGGCCAGGCCGGGGAGACCGTCCAGGCCGAAGGCCTTGTCCACGCCCCAGGCGCCGAAGACCAGCCACAGCGCGGGCAGGATCACCAGGCGGCGGGCGCGCATGGCGGTGTCACGGCTCTGCTTGATGCCGGTCACGGTGATCAGCAGCAGGATGATCCAGACGAACTTGGGGATGTGGGTCAGGATCTCGATCGGGGTGGGGTGCATGGTGGGCTCCGGGGGGCGTGGTCGATGGACGCGACTGTTCCGGAACCGGGACCAGCGGGCGATGGCGTTGCGATGGGAGGCAGGGTCACGGCGCGAAGCGCCGTCGGGCGTCGTGAACTGCATCGGCCGCTGGCCCTCACCCCCCCCCTCTCCCGCAAGCGGGCGAGGGGCTTGATGGGCCGCTCAGCGCCGGCGCTTGGTCGACGAGCCGCCCAGCAGGCTGCCGAGCACGCCCCGGACGATCTCCCGCCCGACCGAGGAGCCGATCGAGCGCAGCGCCGACTTCGCCGCCGTTTCCGCCAGCCCCTCATGCCGTCCGCCTCGAGGACCGGTGCTGCCGAACAGCACGTCCTTGAGCCCGCCCAGCAGCCCGCCGCCGTCATCGGCGGCCGGCGCCGGCGCCTGCGTCGGCACGGTGCCCCGGCCCGACGCGGGCGCGCCGGCCTGCGTCGGCGTCGGCGCCGCATCGGCCGACGCCGCGGCCCGGCCGGTCAGCTTCTCGTAGGCCGATTCCCGGTCGACCTGCTTCTCATAGACGCCGGCCACCAGCGACCCGCTCAGCAGCACCTTGCGCTGCTCCGGCGAGATCGGGCCGATCTGGCTGCCCGGCGGCAGCACGAACACCCGCTCGGTGATGCACGGGCGGCCCTTCTCGTCGAGGAAGGACACCAGCGCTTCGCCCACGCCCAGCTCGGTGATCGCCGTTTCGGCATCGAAGGCCGGATTGGCGCGCAGGGTTTGCGCCGCCGTCTTCACCGCCTTCTGATCGCGCGGAGTAAAGGCGCGCAGCGCATGCTGTACGCGGTTGCCCAGCTGGCCCAGCACGCTGTCCGGAATGTCCAGCGGGTTCTGGGTGACGAAGTAAATGCCGACGCCTTTGGAGCGGATCAGACGCACCACCTGTTCGATCTTGCTCAACCAGCGCCGCCGGCGCATCGTTGAACAGCAGGTGCGCCTCATCGAAGAAGAACACCAGCTTCGGCTGTTCAGGGTCGCCCACTTCCGGCAGCGTGCTCAAACAGCTCGGCCAGCAGCCACAGCAGGAACACCGAATACAGCTTCGGCTGATTGATCAGCTTGTCCGCCGCCAGCAGGTTGATCACGCCGTGACCGTTGGCGTCGGTTTTCATCAGATCGTTGATGTCCAGCATCGGCTCGCCGAAGAACTGGTTGGCGCCCTGCTCTTCCAGCGTCAGCAACCCGCGCTGGATGGCGCCGATCGACGCGGCAGAGATATTGCCGTACTGAGTCTGGAATTGTTTAGCGTTGTCGCCGACGAACTGCACCATGGCGCGCAGGTCCTTCATGTCCAGCAACAGCAGCGCGTTGTCATCGGCGATCTTGAACACCAGCTGCAGCACGCCGCTTTGCACCTCGTTCAGATCCAACAGGCGCCCCAGCAGCAGCGGCCCGAGATCGGAAATCGTGGCGCGGATCGGGTGGCCCTTTTCGCCGTAAATATCCCACGGGATAATGGTGCAGGCCTGGGCCTCGGGCGCGTCGATGCCGCGCTCCTTGAGCACCGCCTGCAGCTTGGCCGACGGCGCGCCCGCCTGCGACGATGCCTGACAGATCGCCCTTCACGTCGGACAGGAACACCGGCACGCCGATGCGCGAGAACTGTTCGGCCATTTTCTGCAGCGTCACCGTCTTGCCGGTGCCGGTTGCGCCGGTGATCAGCCCGTGGCGGTTGGCCAACGCGGGCAGCAGCTGGCACTCGGTGTCGCCGTGGCGGGCCAGCAGGATCGGGTCGGCCATGCGGAATCTCCAGAGGCAAAAAGCTAAAATCGCAGTCTAACGAAGCATCAACAGCGCCGGCCCGGACTTTTTCCGGGCCGTCGTTCATAGGAGAACGAGGACATGGCAGGGCATTCCAAATGGGCCAACATCCAGCACCGCAAGGGCCGCCAGGACGAGAAGCGCGGCAAGGTCTGGACCCGCCTGACGCGTGAAATCATCGTGGCGGCCCGCGCCGGCGGCGCCGACGTGGCCATGAACCCGCGCCTGCGCCTGGCCATCGAGAAGGCCAAGGCGGCCAACATGCCGGCCGACAACATCAAGCGCAACGTCGACAAGGCCACCGGCAACCTCGACGGCGTGACCTACGAGGAAATCCGCTACGAGGGCTACGGCATCGGCGGCGCGGCCATCATCGTGGACTGCATGACCGACAACCGCGTGCGCACCGTCGCCGATGTCCGCCACGCGTTCAGCAAGTACGGCGGCAACCTGGGCACCGAGGGCTCGGTGGCCTTCCAGTTCAAGCATTGCGGCCAGCTGGTCTTCGCCCCCGGCACGTCCGAGGACAAGGTCATGGAGGTGGCCCTGGAGGCCGGCGCCGAGGACGTGGTCACCGACGACGACGGCGCCATCGAGGTGCTGACCGCGCCCGCCGACTTCGAGGCCGTGAAGCACGCGCTCGAGGCCGCCGGCCTGAAGGCCGAGATCGCCGAGGTCACGATGCGCGCCGAGAACACCATCGAGCTCGCCGGCGACGACGCGGCGCGCATGCAGAAGCTGCTCGACGTCATCGAGGACCTGGACGACGTCCAGGAGGTCTACAACAACGCGAGCCTGTCCGAATGAAGGTCCTGGTCCTTGGCAATGGCGGCCGCGAACACGCGCTGGCCTGGAGGCTGGCGCAGGGCGAGCGCGTCACGCAGGTCTTCGTGGCCCCCGGCAACGGCGGCACCGCGCGAGACCCGCTGCTGAAGAACGTCCCGATCACCGACGTGAAGGCGCTGGCCGACTTCGCCGTCGAGCAGAAGATCGCGCTGACCGTGGTCGGCCCGGAGGCCCTCCTGGCCGCCGGCGTCGTCGACGAGTTCCGCGCCCGCGGCCTGCGCATCTTCGGCCCGACCAAGGCGGCCGCGCAGCTGGAGAGCTCCAAGGCCTTCGCCAAGGAGTTCATGAAGCGCCACGGCATCCCCACCGCCGCCTACGAGACCTTCAGCGACGCGACGCAGGCCCATGCCTACGTCGACGCGCAGGGCGCGCCCATCGTGATCAAGGCCGACGGCCTGGCCGCGGGCAAGGGCGTGGTCGTGGCGATGACGCTCGCCGAGGCGCATGAGGCGATCGACTGGATCCTGGCCGACAACAAGCTCGGCGTCGTGCACAACGAGGGCGGCGCCCGCGTCGTGATCGAGGAGTTCCTCGACGGCGAGGAGGCCAGCTTCATCGTGCTGTGCGACGGCAAGAACGTCCTGCCGCTGGCCACCAGCCAGGACCACAAGCGCCTGCTCGACGGCGACCAGGGCCCCAACACGGGCGGCATGGGCGCCTACTCGCCCGCGCCGGTCGTGACGCCCAACGTCCACGCCAAGGCGATGCACGAGATCATCATGCCGACGATCCAGGGCATGGCCCGCGACGGCACGCCGTTCACCGGCTTCCTGTACGCCGGCCTGATGATCGACGCGCAGGGCCAGCCGCGCACGGTCGAGTTCAACTGCCGCATGGGCGATCCCGAGACGCAGCCGATCATGATGCGTCTGAAGAGCGACCTGTTCGAGGTGCTGATGCACGCCACCGACGGCACGCTGGACCAGGTCGAGCTGCAATGGGACCGCCGCGCCGCGCTGGGCGTCGTGATGGCCGCCAGCGGCTATCCGCTGTCGCCGCGCAAGGGCGACGCGATCACCGGCCTGCCCGAGGACGGCGAGGACGCGATGGTCTTCCACGCCGGCACGACGATGCGCGAGGACGGCCAGCTGATGACCAGCGGCGGCCGCGTGCTGTGCGTGACCGCGCTGGGCGAGGCTGTGCGCCACGCGCAGCAACTGGCCTACCAGACCGCGCAATCGATCCAGTTCGACGGCAAGCAGTACCGCCAGGACATCGGCTACCGCGCGATCAAGCGCTGACCCGACGTGGCTCCACCCGTTCCCCGCCGCTGGACCGGCCCGCTGACGCCGATGCCGGCCGGCAGCGCGTTGGCGCGCGCCATCCTGCGGCTCTTCGGCTGGCGCGTCGTGTGCCACGGCCTGCCCGCGCGGCAGGGCGTGGTCATGGTGTATCCGCACACGTCCAACTGGGATTTCCCGGTGGGCGTGCTGACGAAGTGGACCTTGGGTTTCGAGCTGAAGTTCTGGGCCAAGGACAGCCTGTTCCGGCTGCCGGTCGTCGGTCACTGGATGCGCGCCATCGGCGGCGTGGCCATCAACCGGCGCTCGGCCAACGGCATGGTCGGCGACACGGTGCGCCAGATGCGCGAGGCCAAGGCGGCCGACCGCTCCTTCTGGCTGATCGTCGCGCCCGAGGGCACGCGCGGCTATGTCGACCACTGGAAGTCCGGCGCGTACAACGTGGCCGTGCAGGCCGAGGTGCCGGTCGGCCTGGCGTCCTTCGACTTCGCCACGAAGCAGGTGCTGTTCACCGACTTCGTCGAGGTCAGCGGCGACGCGGACCAGGACTTCGCGCTTTTCGCGCAGGTGCTGCGGGGGCGCAAGGGCAAGCGCCCGGACCAGGCCGGTCTGATCCGGCTGCGCCCCGAGGCGCCCGGGGGCAATGAGCCCAGGAACAACGAGCCCCGGAACAACGAATCAGGCAAGGACGGAGATCCCCGATGAACACGCAGTTGGTGCGCGACTACCTGCTCGGCCTGCAGCAGCGGATCGTGACGACGCTGGAACGGCTCGATGGCCAGGAATTCCTCGTCGACGCGTGGCAGCGCGAACCCGGCGGCCGCCTCGAGGGTGACGGCCTGGTGCGCCTGATCGAGAACGGCGCCGTGTTCGAGCGCGGCGGCGTGAACTTCTCGCATGTGCGGGGCCGGGTGTTGCCCCCGTCGGCGACCGCGCACCGCCCGGAACTGGCCGGCGCGCCGTTCGAGGCGATGGGCGTGTCGCTGGTCCTGCACCCGCACAACCCGTTCGTGCCGACGGTCCACATGAACGTGCGCATGTTCGCCGCGCTGCCCGCCGATCGCGAACCCGTCGTGGTGGTTCGGCGGCGGCATGGACCTCACGCCGTACTACGGCTTCGAGCGCGACGCGCAGCACTTCCACCGGACCTGCCGCGCCGCGCTGGAGCCGCATGGCGCCGAGCTCTACCCGCGCTTCAAGCAGTGGTGCGACGAGTATTTCTTCAGCTCAAGCACCGCAACGAGCCGCGCGGCATCGGCGGCATCTTCTTCGACGATCTGAACGCCGAGGGCGGCTTCGATCAGGCCTTCGGCATGCTCCAATCCGTCGGCGACGCCTTCCTGCCGGCCTACGAGCCCATCGTCGAGCGCCGTCACGGCCTGGCCTACGGCGAGCGCGAGCGCGACTTCCAGGCCTACCGCCGCGGCCGCTACGTCGAGTTCAACCTGGTCTTCGACCGCGGCACGCTGTTCGGGCTGCAGTCGGGCGGGCGCACCGAGTCGATCCTGATGTCGATGCCGCCGGTGGCGCGCTGGCGTTATGACTGGCAACCCGAGGACGGTTCGCCCGAGGCGCGGTTGTACAGCGACTTCCTGCGTCCCCGCGACTGGGCCGACGAGGTGCCGACGCACCTCTGGTTCTGAGGACGGCGCGTGGCTCAGGTGGGATGGTTCGGCGGGTCCTTCGACCCGGTGCATCGCGCGCATGTCGCGCTGGCCTGCGCCGCGCTCGACCAGCTCGCGCTGGACGAGGTGCGCTGGGTCGTGGCGGGGCAGCCGTGGCAGAAGTCGGGACGCCGGATGGCCAGCGCCGACGATCGCGCCGCGATGGTCCGCCTGGCCATCGAGGACGAGGGCGGACGCGCGCCGGGATCGGCGCGCTTCGTGCTCGATGACCGCGAGATCCGGCGCGCGGGGCCGAGCTACACGCTCGACTCGGTGCGCGAGTATCAACAGGACCGCCCGGGCGACACGCTCTGGCTGATCCTGGGACAGGACCAGTTGGCCGGCTTCACGAGCTGGCATGGCTGGGAGGAACTGGTCGAGCGCGTGGGGCTGGCGGTGGCCGCCCGTGCGCGGGACGAGGTAAGGGCGCCGGCGGCGCTGCTGGAACGGCCCCATCGGCTGGTCCGGCTCGCGATGCCGGCGTTGACATGGTCATCCACCGAGGCGCGCCAGCGGGCGGCCGAGGGCGCTGACGTCGGGCCCGTGGTGGGCGACAAGGTGGCGGGGTATATTGCCCGGCACCGTCTCTACAGTGAGAGCTGAATGGACATCAAGAAACTGGAACGTGCCATCGTCGATGGTCTGGAGGATGTGAAGGCCCAGGACATCCTGGTCTTCGACACCGAGCGCCTGTCGCCGCTGTTCGAGCGCGTGATCATCGCGTCGGGCACGAGCAACCGGCAGACCAAGGCGCTGGCGTCCAGCGTGCGCGAGACGGTCAAGAAGCGCGGCATGCAGGTGATGCGCACCGAGGGCGAGGACAACGGCGAGTGGATCATCGTGGACTGCGGCGCGGCCGTCGTGCACCTGATGCAGCCTGCGATCCGACAGTACTACCACCTGGAAGAGATCTGGGGCGGCAAGCCCGTCAAGCTCAAGCTGGGCAGCGGCGGCACGAAGCTCGTGAAGGCCTCGGAGCCGATGGACGACGAGGACGAGGACGCGCCGAAGGCGAAGAAGTCCGCGGCCAAGAAGCCGGCCAAGACGAAGACCGCGGACGGCGAGACCGTCGGCGTCGCGTCGAAGAAGGCGCCCACGCGCGCCACCGGCACGAAGTCCGCGGCGAGCAAGACGACCAAGACCGCCGCGACCAAGACCGCTGCCACCAAGACCGCTGCGACCAAGACGACGAAGACCGCCGCGGCCAAGGCCCCTGCCAGGAAGACGACCGCCGCGGCCAAGCCGGCCGCCAAGACCGCTCGCAAGCCGGCGGCCAAGAAGGAAGTCGTCGAGACGGTGAAGGTCGGCACCAAGAAGCCGGCGGTGAAGAAGGTGTCGCCGAAGGTGGCGGCCGCGGCCAAGCCTGCGACCAAGTCTGCCAAGCCTGCCGTCAAGAAGGCCGCCGCCAAGCCCGCGGCCAAGAAGACCACGGTGAAGACCGGCACCAAGTCCAAGGCCAAGGCCTGACCCCGTGCGGCTGGTGTTGTGCGCGGTCGGCCAGAAAATGCCGGCCTGGGCCGATGAGGCCTATGAGGATTTCGCCAAGCGCTTCCCGCCCGAGATGCGGCTGGAGCTCAAGGCGGTGAAGGCCGAGCCGCGCACCACCGGCAAGTCCACCGAGCAACTGATGGCCGCCGAGGCCCAGCGCCTGGACGCCGCCTGCCCCAAGGGCGCGCGGCGCGTGGTGCTGGACGAGCGCGGCGAGCGGGTGACCTCCAAGCAACTCGCGGCGCGGCTGGAAGCCTGGCGCGGCGATGGCCGCGACGTGGCGATCTTCATCGGCGGACCCGACGGCCTGGACGAGAGCATCAAGTCCCGCGCCGACGAGAAGCTGCGGCTGTCCGACCTGACGCTGCCGCATGCGTTCGTGCGCGTGCTGCTGGCCGAAGGGCTGTATCGCGCGTGGTCCGTCATGGAAGGCCATCCGTACCACCGCGAGTGAGCCATGAGCGCCCTGCCTGATTTCATCTATCTCGCCTCCCAGAGTCCGCGTCGTCGTCAGCTGCTCGAGCAGATCGGCATCCGCCACGAACTGCTGCTGCCCGATGCCGAGGAGGACGCCGAGTCGCTCGAGGCGCTCATCGACGGCGAATCGCCCGACGACTACGTCGCCCGTGTCACCGGCGCGAAGCTGTCGGCGGCGCTGGCGCGACGCGTTCGACGCGGACTGCCCGAGGCGCCGGTGTTGTGCTCGGACACGACGGTCGCTCTCGGCGATCGCATCCTCGGCAAGCCGGATGACGCGGCGCATGCCGAGGCGATGCTCGCCAGCCTGTCGGCACGCGAGCATCGCGTGCTGACCGCCGTGGCGCTGGGGCTGCCCGACGGCCGCGTGCTGAGCGCGGTGAACGTGTCGCAGGTGCGCTTCGCCGAGATCGGCGCCGAGCGCCTGCGCGCCTACGTGGCCTCGGGTGAACCCATGGGCAAGGCCGGCGCCTATGCGATACAAAGTCAGGCCGCCGCCTGGATCGCGCACATCGCCGGCAGTTATTCGGGCATCATGGGCTTGCCGTTGTTCGAGACGGCCCAGTTGTTGCGCGAGGCGGGATTCGCCGTCTGATTGCATGCGATGCCGGTCCGGTCAGGAGCGGTCCCCTGCAATTCGATCCGGTCCGACTCGAAAGGCGACTCGAGCGTTGCCGCCAGCCCCGAGGCTGACGAGAGCGCTGGAGCAAAAGAACATGGAAGACATCCTGATCAACTGGACCCCGCAGGAAACGCGGGTGGCCGTGGTCGAGAACGGCGCCGTGCAGGAACTGCACATCGAGCGCACGCTGGAACGCGGCCTCGTCGGCAACGTCTATCTCGGCAAGGTGGCGCGGGTGCTGCCCGGCATGCAGTCCGCCTTCATCGACATCGGCCTGGAGCGCGCGGCGTTCCTGCACGTGGCCGACCTGCACCTGCACGGCGTCAATCCGCGCGGTCATCATGGGGAGAACAGCCAGCCGATCCCCATCGAGCGCCAGGTCTACGAGGGGCAGTCGCTGACCGTGCAGGTCATCAAGGACCCGATCGGGACCAAGGGCGCGCGCTTGTCGACGCAGATCTCGATCGCGGGCCGGTTGCTGGTGCACCTGCCGCAGGACAACCACATCGGCATCTCGCAGAAGATCGGCTCGCCCGAGGCCCGCGACGCGCTGCGCGCGCGCATGCAGTCGCTGGTGGCGGTCGGCGCGCCGGACAACAACACCGGCGGCTTCATCCTGCGCACCAACGCCGAGGAGGCCAGCGACGAGGAACTCGGCGCCGACATCGCCTACCTGCGCAAGACCTGGGCCTCGATCCGCGAGAAGTCCCTGCGGATGCCGCCGGGCAGCCTGCTGTTCCAGGACCTGAGCCTGGTCGAGCGCGTGCTGCGCGACCTCGCGAGCGAACGGACCAATTCGATCCGCATCGACGCCGCGCTGCAGTACGACGTGGTGCGCCAGTTCGGCGAAACCTACATGCCGGCCGCGACCGCCAAGCTCGAGCTGTACCGCGGCGAGCGGCCGATCTTCGACCTGCACAACATCGACGCCGAGATCGCCCGCGCGCTGGCGCGGCGCGTGGACCTGAAGTCCGGCGGCTACCTGATCATCGACCAGACCGAGGCGATGACGACGATCGACGTGAACACCGGCGGTTTCGTCGGCGCGCGCAACTTCGACGACACGATCTTCAAGACCAACCTGGAGGCGGCCACCGCCATCGCGCGCCAGCTGCGCCTGCGCAACCTGGGCGGGATCATCATCATCGACTTCATCGACATGACCCGCGAGGAACACAAGACCGCGGTGCTGCAGGAGTTCCGCAAGCAGCTCAACCGCGATCGGACCAAGGTCACGATCGGGGGCTTCACGCAGCTGGGGCTGGTGGAGCTGACGCGCAAGCGCACGCGCGAGTCGCTGGCCCGCATGCTCTGCGAGCCGTGCCCGACCTGCGAGGCGCGAGGGCCAGGTCAAGACCGCGCGCAGCATCTGCTACGAGATCCTGCGCGAGATCCTGCGCGAGTCACGACAGTTCAACCCCAAGGAGTTCCGCGTCGTCGCGGCGGCCAACGTCGTGGAGATGCTGCTGGACGAGGAAAGCCAGCACCTGGCCGGCCTGTCGGACTTCATCGGCAAGCCGATCTCGCTGACCGCCGAGCCGACCAACCAGACCGAGCATTACGACATCGTCCTGATGTAGGCGGGTTCCCAGGCCGCGCCAGAGCCGCGCGACGAGCCCTGCGCGCACAGCGCCTCGGCGTGCGCGGCGGAGAGCGGCCAGGGGACGGTGCTCAGTCCCTCCTCGAATCCCAGCGCCGCGAGCGCCGCCGCCTGATGCGGCGGCATGGCCGGCGCGTGGTCGTGGATCAGGCCGGCGGTCGCGACGGCCGCCGCCATCGCAGCGTCGGTCATGCCCATCGGCGACTGCGCCAGGTAGACCAGCGCCGCGGGCGTCAGCCGCTCGTGGATCTCGGCGAAGGCCAGCCGCGCGAGCGCCGCGCTCGCGCAGTGTGGATCCAGGCTGTGGCGTGGTGTCGGATGGCCGAGTTGTCGCAGCGTGAGGAGGAGCGTCTCGAGCAGGCGCTCCCCCTGGACACGGCCTTCCTCGGACGGCACGCGCATTCCGGGCGCGAGGCCCACGCAGTCCACGCGCAGCCCGCGGAACATCAGCAGGCCGGCGAGTCGGGCCGCGCCAAGGATCTGGGTTTGCGCGTGGGCCACGCCGTCGTCCACCACCAGCTGCGCGCGCACCAGCCGGTGGAAATGCGCCGCGGCGGCGACCAGGTGCTTGAACGCGATCGTGGTCATCGTGCGTCCCCGGCGGCAGCGGTGGAGGCGGGCGGGGTCTCGGCCGCGGGGACGATCTCCCAGAGTTCCGTGCCCGATTGCGCCAGGGCCAGCCGCACGCGGGGATCCGTGAGCACCGCCTGCCAGTCGCGGCGCAGGCGCTGCGCCACGGGCGCGGGCAGCCGCGCTGGGGCGAGCAGGGCATTCCAGTCGGGGGTGTCACGCCGGTCGAGCGCATCGAAATCCTCATGACCCGGCGGAGTCTCCAGCGTGGAGGAGGCGCCCATCGCGCGCCTGGACAGCACCCGCAAGGCCTCGGCCGGTAGCGACGGTGGCGGCAGCGCGTTGAGCCGTTGCGCGAACTGGCCCGCTGGCCACAAGGAGACGAAGGGCATCTGGCCGACACGCGCGAGCACGGTGAACTCCGAGGCGGCGGCGGTCTTCGGCGAGAAGAGGTCGTCGGAGACGCGAGGCGGGCGCTCCAGCAAGGAGCTGGTGGTCAGCAGCACCGTGTGACCGTCGGGCGTGGCCGAGGCGACCCGGCGCGCGGCGGTGTATCCCTGCCGGCCCGGGCGGCGCTCCAGGACGACCGGCTCGCCGGTGCGGTCGGTCCAGGCCGCCGCGATCGCGCGGGCCACCGCGTCGGGGCCGCTGCCGTCGGCGAAGGGCAGGACCAGGGTCAGGGCTTGAGCGTCGGATGCGGGCGGGGAGGCGGGGGCAGGGGCGGGGGCGGGCGTTGCGCCCATCGCGGCCTTGAAGAGGGCCGCGCATCCCAGCCAGATGAACGCGATCAGCCAGGGCCGCAGCGCGGCGCTGATCCGCCATCGGCCCAGCAGCTCGCGCCGGCAGGCGGGGCCGCCGAGCAGCGCGCGTGCCAGGCTTACGTGGAAGGGGCGATCGGCAGGATCGGCGGGATCGGTGGGGAAGGGCTGGCGCATGTCGTCCTCGGAGCGCGCGGCTGCATCCGGGCGGTGGCCGGCCATGGCGCGCGAAAGGATCGATTCTGAAAATCGGGCGACGAATCAGCCATGGCCTTCATCTGGGTATCCAAGCGATGCGCCTACTCAAACAAGTGGTCGAACGCCTCAACCGAGAGGGTGGAACGCCGCTTGCTGAGGGCTTGCCGTTTGTAACTCGCGCACTTCCCGCCTCGAAACGCCTTCACGGGCGTCGGGCACAATCAGGGCTCCATTCGCCCCGCAAGCCGATGAGCAACAAGACGACCGCCACCCTTTCCGCTCTTCTTCCCTCGAGCGCCGGCGCATTGACGCGCCGCGGACTGCTCGGCGGCCTCGCCGCCGGGGTCGCGCTGCCCACGTGGGCGCAGTTCCGGGTCGAGATCTCCGGCGTGGGCGCCACCCGCGTGCCCATCGCGATCAGCGATTTCAACAACGAGGCCGCCACCGGTCAGCCGCTGGCGGCCATCATCCGCGCCGACCTGGAACGCAGCGGCCGCTTCAGTCTCGTGCCCGGCCAGGCCGGCATGACCGAGACCTCGCAGCCGCAGTTCTCCGACTGGCGCTCGCGCGCCGCCGACGCGCTGGCCGCCGGATCCGCCACCCGGCTGGCCGACGGACGCTTCGACGTGCGTTACCGCCTGTGGGACGTGATCAAGGGCTCGGACCTGGGCAGCGAGAGCGTGCCGGTGGTCGCCGCCGACCTGCGCCTGGCCGCGCACAAGATCGCCGACACGATCTACCAGAAGCTCACCGGCGAGCGCGGCGTCTTCGCCACGCGCCTGGTCTACGTGAACAAGGCCGGTCCGCGCTACTCGCTGCGCGTCGCTGACGCGGACGGCGAGGGCGAGCAGACCGTGCTCAACAGCCCCGAGGCGATCATCTCGCCGGCCTGGTCGCCCGATGGCAACGAGGTCGCGTACGTCAGCTTCGAGTCGCGCAAGGCGGTGGTCTGGATCCAGGACCTGCGCAGCGGCCGTCGCCGCAAGGTGGCCGACTTCCGCGGCACCAACAGCGCGCCGTCGTTCTCGCCCAACGGGCAGCAGCTCGTGGTGACGCTCTCGCGCGAGGGCGGCTCGCAGCTGTACCTGATCAACAAGGACGGCTCGGGCGCCAAGCGCCTGACGCAGACCTCCGCGATCGACACCGAGGCGACCTTCTCGCCCGACGGCGCGCAGATCTATTTCGTCAGCGACCGCGGCGGCGCGCCGCAGATCTATCGCATGCCCGCCGGTGGCGGCAGCGCCGATCGCGTGACCTTCAGCGGCAACTACAACATCAGCCCGTCGATCAGTCCCGACGGCCGCACGATGGCCTATGTGACCCGCATCGGCGGCGGCACCTTCAAGCTGTGCGTGATGGACCTCGGCAGCGGCCAGGTCCAGCAGATCACCGACACCACCGAGGACGAAAGCCCGAGCTTCGCGCCCAACGGCAAGCTGATCGTCTACGCGACGCGCTCCGGCGGCCGCGACGTGCTGATGACCACGACGCTGGACGGCAAGGTCAAGGCCAAGCTGGCCACGCCGGGCGTCTCCGACATCCGCGAGCCGGCCTGGGGCCCCTACGGCAACTGAGCCCCGCTTGACGCTCTTCGACAAAACCAAGGTTCTCCCAACGTCAGGCACATGGATTGCCTACGTTGGCGTCGCGCTTCGCCCGCCTCGTGCGAGCCATGAGCGCGATGTGTCGGCGAAGCGTTCGCGTGCAGCAGTACGCCACGCGAATGTGTTAGCCGATGATCCACAATCGCTGTTTTCTCCCGCGGCTTCATCGGCGGTGCTGTCCGACCGCCAAGTCCTGCCCTCAACCCGCCCGCTTTGACCCATAGGAGCGCTTGTCCATGAAATTCGAAAAACTGATGCTGGGCCTGGTGGCCGCGGCCGCCCTGTCCGCCTGCAGCTCGACCAAGCTCGACGAGACCACCCCGACCGAGACCAAGGCGCCGGTGCAGACCGCCACGCCGTCCACCCCGACGACCGACAACGCCGGCCAGCGTCCGGTGCAGACCGTCGACCTGGGCGCCCAGTACGACGCCGCCGTGTCCAACCAGCGCGTGGTGCTGTTCGACTTCGACAGCTTCGTCGTCAAGGACGAGTACCGTGGCCTGATCGAGAACCACGCCAAGCGCCTGAACAACAAGAAGACGCTGGCCCTGAGCCTGGAAGGCCACGCCGACGAGCGCGGCGGCCGCGAGTACAACCTGGCCCTGGGCCAGAAGCGCGCGGAAGCCGTCGCCAAGTCGCTGACCCTGTTGGGCGTCGCCTCGACCCAGGTCGAGCCGGTGAGCTTCGGCAAGGAGCGTCCGGTCGATCCGGGCCACAACGAGGAAGCCTGGGCCAAGAACCGTCGCGTCGAACTGCGCGACAAGTAATCCGGTGACATGAGCATGCTGCGAATCACTCGTTCCTTCCCGTCCTCGCCGACGGCCGTGGCCAAGGCCGCGCTGCTCGGCGTGCTGCTGGCGCTGAGCGCCGCCGGCCCCGCGCGGGCGGCGCTGTTCGAGGACGACGAGGCCCGCAAGGCCATCCTCGACCTGCGTTCGAAGATGGCGCAGAACGACGACGCGCAGCGTGCCCGCATCACCGACCTGCAGAACCAGCTCGAGACCGCCCGGCGCGGTCTGCTGGATCTGTCCGGACAGATCGAGGCGCTGAAGTCCGACCTGGCCCGCATGCGCGGCCAGAACGAACAGCTGGCGCGCGATCTGTCCGAGACCCAACGCAAGGTGGCCGACCAGTCGGCCACGCTCGACAACCGGCTGCGCCCGCTGGAGCCGCAGAAGGTGTCGCTGGACGGCAAGGAATTCCAGGCCGATCCGGAAGAGAAGCGCCAGTTCGATGCCGCGATGGGCCTGATCCGCCGCGGCGACTTCAACGAGGCCGTGTCCGCGTTCTCGTCCTTCCTGCAGCGTTTCCCGGCGAGCGGCTTCTCCGACTCGGTGCGCTTCTGGCTGGGCAATGCCCAATACGGCAAGCGCGACTACAAGGGCGCGATCGCGACCTTCAAGAGCTTCGTCGCCGCCAACCCGGAACATCCGCGCGCCGCGGAGAGCCTGCTGGCGATCGCCAACTGCCAGATCGAGCTCAAGGACACCAAGAGCGCCCGCAAGACGCTGGACGACCTGCAGAAGGCGTATCCGGGCAGCGAGGCGGCCAAGGCCGCCAAGGAACGCGCGGCCGGCCTGCGCTGAGCGGCGTTTCCCGTGGAGACTTCCGCCGACACGGCGGCCGGCAGCGCCGTCGCCGCCCCCATCGACCTCGACGTGGACGCCGAGCGCCGCTTCGGCGGCTTGCGCCGCCTGCATGGCGAGCGCGACTACGCGCGGCTGCGCGCGGCGCGTTTCTGCGTCGTCGGACTGGGCGGCGTGGGATCGTGGGTGGTCGAGGCGCTGGCCCGCATGGGCGTGGCCCGGCTGGTGCTGATCGATCTGGACCACGTGGCCGAATCCAACATCAACCGCCAGGTCCAGGCGCTGGGCAGCACGCTGGGCATGGCCAAGGCGGAAGCGCTCAAGCAGCGCATCGCCGACATCCACCCCGGCTGCGAGGTCCTCACGATCGAGGACTTTGTCGACGAGCAGAACTGGCCCGCGCTGCTGGGCGACGTGGCGATCGACGGCATCGTCGACGCCTGCGATCAGGTCCGCGCGAAGGCGCAGATCGCGGCGTGGGCGAGGGCGCTGAAGCTTCCCCAGGTCTGCATCGGCGCGGCCGGCGGCAAGCACCGGCCGCAGGACGTCGAGATCCTGGACCTGTCCGAGACCACGCACGATCCGCTGCTGTCCAGCCTGCGCCAGCGGCTGCGCAAATTCCACGCCGCGCCGCGCCAGGGCAAGATGGACGTGGCCTGCGTGTTCTCGCGCGAGCCGGTCACGCGCCCCGCCGGCGTGGACGCCTGCGACCTCGACGGCAACCTGAACTGCCACGGCTATGGATCGAGCGTGGCGGTCACCGCCGGCTTCGGCATGGTGGCCGCGGCGGAGCTGGTTCAGCGATATTTGAAGGCACTTGCGCGACCGCAAAAAACCGTCCTATAATGTGAGGCTCTGCTGAGGGGCAAACACCTCGAAGCGCAGTAGGGAAGGTCAAGGCAACTTGGCCTTCGCTGCTTGAAGTACGGCTTCGGGTCGTTAGCTCAGTCGGTAGAGCAGTTGACTTTTAATCAATTGGTCGCAGGTTCGAATCCTGCACGACCCACCACCTGCTTCAGTTGGTTTTCTCGGGGGCTCTTAGCTCAGTTGGTAGAGCAGCGGACTCTTAATCCGTTGGTCGAAGGTTCGAATCCTTCAGGGCCCACCAACCTCTCCTTGTCGGGGCGTCAGAGTGAAACAAGCGCGACACGCGTGCGATTCATGGACGACGAAACGAAGTCAGCAAGGAATAGGTTCCCAGCGAACTGAATATCTGACATAATCTCGGCTTCGCGTGATTCAGCAGAATCGCACGAGACGAAAAGAATTTGGGGCTCTTAGCTCAGTTGGTAGAGCAGCGGACTCTTAATCCGTTGGTCGAAGGTTCGAATCCTTCAGGGCCCACCAGATAAAAGGGGTTGCAGCAGTGCTGCAACCCCTTTTGCCATTTGCGCGCGAGTTTCCACGAGTATGTCCGCGGCGGACCAGGAATGGCCCGCTCGGCTAGACTGCCGTCCTTCCTTCGATCGCCAGATCCCCGCCCATGTCCCAGATCCACGAACCCGCGTTGCTGCAGGCGCTGCAACAGGTCATCGACCCGAACACCGGCCGCGACTTCATCTCCACGCGGCAGCTCCGCAACATGAAGGTGCAGGGCGACGCGGTGAGTTTCGACGTCGAGCTGGGCTATCCCGCGGCCAGCCAGGTCGACGCGCTGCGCGCGGCGCTGGTGGCGGCGGCGCGCTCGGTGCCGGGCGTGGGCAACGTCAGCGTGACGATGTCCAGCAAGGTCATCGCGCACGCGGTGCAGCGCGGCGTGCAGCTGCTGCCCGGCGTGAAGAACATCATCGCCGTGGCCTCGGGCAAGGGCGGCGTGGGCAAGAGCACCACCGCGGCCAACCTCGCGCTGGCGCTGGCGGCCGAGGGCGCCACCGTCGGTCTGCTGGACGCGGACATCTACGGCCCCAGCCTGCCGCTGATGATGGGCATCCACGGCCGGCCGGAAAGCACCGACGGCCAGACGATGGAGCCGTTGGAGTCCCATGGGCTGCAGCTGATGTCGATCGGTTTCCTGGTCGAGGACGATCAGGCGATGGTCTGGCGCGGCCCGATGGCCACGCAGGCGCTGGAGCAGCTGCTGCGCCAGACGCGATGGCGCGACCTGGACTACCTGGTGATCGACATGCCGCCGGGCACCGGCGACATCCAGCTGACCCTGTCGCAGCGCGTGCCGGTGACCGGCGCGGTGATCGTCACCACGCCGCAGGACATCGCGCTGATCGACGCGAAGAAGGGCCTGAAGATGTTCGAGAAGGTCGGCGTGCCGATCCTCGGCGTCGTCGAGAACATGGCCATCCACATCTGCAGCAACTGCGGTCATGCCGAGCACATCTTCGGCAGCGGCGGTGGTCAGCGCATGGCCGACCAGTACGGCCAGGAGCTGCTGGGCTCGCTGCCGCTGGCGCTATCGATCCGCGAGCAGGCCGACAGCGGCAAGCCGACGGTCGTCGCGGAACCCGACGGCCCGCATGCGCAGGCCTATCGCCAGATCGCCCGCAAGATCGCGGTGAAGCTGGCCGGCCAGGCCAAGGATTACTCGTCGAAGTTCCCGACGATCACGATCTCGAAGAACACCTGACCCCGCAGGCGAGGGGCGTTCGACGCCCCCTCCCTGCGTATGCTGCGGCGCACCACGCGGATGCCGCAGATAAAACCTCCATCAAACCTCGTGCGCGCTGCGGTTCTTCCTCGGTTCAGAGGGTGACTCCGTATTGGACAAAGCGCGGCGTTTGTGCCGAAATAACCGGACGGGCCGCGTGACGGTCGTGCGATTCACCCAGGCCGGCAACGACGCCGGACCCAGGAGGCACAAGATGGACATGCACCGGAGGCATTTCTTCCGGGTGAGCGGGGCGGCCGTCATGGGCTCCAGCCTCGTCGCGTTGGGATTCTCTCCAACCGCTGCGCTGGCCGAGACACGCCAGTTCAAGCTCGCCCGGGCGACCGAGACCCGCAACACCTGCCCCTATTGCTCGGTGGGCTGCGGGATCATCATGTACTCCCTCGGGGACAAGGCCAAGAACGTCACCCCGGAGATCATCCACATCGAGGGCGACCCCGATCACCCCGTCAACCGCGGCACGCTGTGCCCGAAGGGCGCGGGCCTGCTGGACTTCGTGCACAGCCCCAACCGGCTGAAGTATCCGGAGATCCGCGAGGCGGGCGCCAAGGAGTGGAAGCGCGTGAGCTGGGACGAGGCGATGACCCGCTTCGTCAAGCTGCTCAAGGCGGACCGCGACGCCAACTTCATCGCCACCAATGCCGACGGCAAGACGGTGAACCGCTGGTTGTCCAGCGGCATGATCTGCGCGTCGGCCTCGTCCAACGAGTCGGGCTACATCACCCACAAGGCGATGCGCTCGACGGGGATGCTCGCGTTCGACAACCAGGCCCGCGTTTGACACGGACCGACGGTGGCCAGTCTGGCCCCGACGTTCGGCCGCGGTGCGATGACCAACCACTGGGTGGACATCAAGAACGCCGATCTCGTGCTGATCATGGGCGGCAATGCCGCCGAGGCGCATCCGTGCGGCTTCAAGTGGGTGATCGAGGCCAAGCATCACAACAAGGCCCGGCTGATCGTGGTCGATCCGCGCTTCACGCGGTCGGCGGCGATGAGCGACTACTACGCGCCGATCCGCGCGGGGTCCGACATCGCCTTCCTGGGCGGCGTCATCAACTACCTGCTGAGCAACAACAAGATCCAGACGGAGTACGTCCGCAACTACACCAACGCCACGTTCATCATCAATGAGGGCTACAAGTTCGAGGACGGTCTGTTCTCGGGCTATGACGAGGCCAAGCGCGCGTACAACAACGCGTCCTGGGCCTACGAGATGGACGACAAGGGCTTCGCCAAGGTCGACATGACGATGCAGCATCCGCGCTGCGTGCTCAACGTCATGAAGCAGCACTTCTCACGCTACACGCCGGAGAAGGTCAGCGAGATCACCGGCACGCCCAAGGACAAGTTCGTCGAGATCTGCCGCCAGATCGCCGAGACCTCGGTGCCGGGCAAGGTCATGACGATCATGTACGCGCTGGGGTGGACGCAGCACAGCCAGGGCTCGCAGATCATCCGCACCGGCGCGCTGGTGCAGCTGCTGCTGGGCAACATCGGCCAGCCCGGCGGCGGCATGAACGCGCTGCGCGGGCACAGCAACATCCAGGGCCTGACCGACCTGGGGCTGCTGTCCACGTCGCTGACGGGCTACATGTCGCTGGCGCGGGACTCGGAGCAGGACCTCGAGACCTACTACAAGACCCGCGCGCTGAAGCCGCTGCGTCCCAACCAGATGAGCTTCTGGCAGAACTATCCGAAGTTCTTCGTCAGCCAGCAGAAGGCGTGGTGGGGCAAGGCCGCGACCAAGGAGAACGACTGGGCCTTCCACTATCTGCCCAAGTGGGACAAGGGCTACGACGTGCTGCAGGCCTTCGAGCTCATGAACCAGGGCAAGATCAACGGCTACATCTGCCAGGGCTTCAATCCGGTGGGGTCCTTCCCCAACAAGAAGAAGGTCGTGGACGGGCTGTCCAAGCTGAAGTTCCTCGCGATCATCGACCCGCTCAACACCGAGACCGCCGAGTTCTGGAAGAACTACGGCGAGCACAACGACGTGAAGAGCGAGGACATCCAGACCGTGGTGTTC
This sequence comes from Roseateles sp., assembly GCA_039594005.1. Taxonomy (GTDB): domain Bacteria; phylum Pseudomonadota; class Gammaproteobacteria; order Burkholderiales; family Burkholderiaceae_C; genus Roseateles. Next base: position 113,419 of record JBCNOF010000013.1, on the reverse strand, counting down.
CGCTTCCCGAGCACCTGCTTCGCGGAGGAGGACGGCTCGCTGACCAACTCCGGGCGCTGGCTGCAGTGGCACTGGAAGGGCGCCGAGCCTCCGGGCGAGGCCAAGGGCGACGCCGAGATCATCGCGGAGATCTTCCTGCGCCTGCGCGCGCTGTACGTGAAGGAGGGCGGGGCCTTCCCCGATCCGATCGTCAACCTGAGCTGGCCCTACAAGATCCCCAACAGCCCCTCGGCCGAGGAGCTCGCGATGGAGTTCAACGGCAAGGCGCTGGCCGACGTCACCGATCCGAAGGATCCGACCAAGGTCCTGGCCAAGGCCGGCGAGCAGCTTTCGGGCTTCGGCCTGCTGCGCGACGATGGCAGCACCTCGAGCGGCTGCTGGATCTACGCGGGCGCGTGGACGCAAGCGGGCAACCAGATGGCGCGGCGCGACAACAGCGATCCGTGGGGCATCGGCCAGACGCTGAACTGGGCCTGGGCCTGGCCGGCGAACCGTCGCGTGCTCTACAACGCCGCGTCCTGCGACCCGACCGGCAAGCCGTGGAATCCGAAGCGGCGCCTGGTCAGCTTCACCGACAAGTGGGGCGGCTCCGACGTGCCCGACATCCGTCCGGATGCCAATCCGAACGACGAGGACGCGGTGCGGCCGTTCATCATGACCGCCGAGGGCGTGGCGCGCCTGTTCGCGCCCAGCGGCATGGTCGACGGTCCGCTGCCCGAGCATTACGAGCCCTTCGAGTCGCCGCTGACGGTCAACCCGATGCATCCCAACAATCCCAAGGCGATGAACAACCCCGCGGGGCGGGTGTTCAAGGGCGACCGCGAGGCCTTCGGCAAGCCGGACAAGTTCCCGTACGTGGCCACGAGCTACCGGCTCACCGAGCACTTCCACTACTGGACCAAGAACGTGCGTACCAGCGCCGTGATCCAGCCGCAGCAGTTCGTCGAGATCGGCGAGGAACTCGCCAAGGAGAAGGGGATCGCCAATGGCGATCAGGTGAAGGTCAGTTCCAACCGCGGCTTCATCAAGGCCGTGTGCGTGGTGACCAAGCGCGTGGCGTCGCTGGATGTCGGCGGCAAGCGGGTCCACACCGTGGGTCTGCCCAACCACTGGGGCTTCGTCGGTGTGGCCAAGCCCGGTTACTTGGTGAACACGCTGACCCCGTTCGTGGGGGATGCCAACACCCAGACGCCGGAGTTCAAGAGCTTCACCGTCAACATCGAGAAAGCTTGAGGAACCGCCATGTCTTCATTGCAATCCCTCGACATCGCCCTGCGCTCCGCCACGACGCTGCCCAGTCCCGACGCGCGGCGCACCACGCCCGAGGTCGCCAAGCTGATCGACGTGTCCTCGTGCATCGGCTGCAAGGCCTGCCAGGTCGCCTGCATGCAGTGGAACGATCTGCGCGACGACGTCGGCGAGACGCACGGCACCTACGACAACCCGCGTGACCTGACGCCGCAGTCCTGGACGGTGATGCGCTACTCCGAGGTGGAGGTCGTCGAGAACAAGCTCGAATGGCTGATCCGCAAGGACGGCTGCATGCATTGTCAGGATCCGGGCTGTCTCAAGAGCTGTCCGGCGCCGGGTGCGATCGTGAAGTACCAGAACGGCATCGTCGACTTCATCTCCGAGCACTGCATCGGTTGCGGCAACTGCGTGACGGGCTGCCCGTTCGACGTGCCGCGCATCAGCAAGGCCGACAACAAGGCCTACAAGTGCAGCCTGTGCTCGGACCGCGTCGGCGTGGGCCTGGAACCGGCCTGCGTGAAGGCCTGTCCGACCGGTGCGATCCGTTTCGGCTCCAAGGAGGACATGCACGAGTTCGCGGCCGAACGCATCGTCGACCTCAAGGAACGCGGGTATCAGAACGCCGGGGTTTACGACCCGCAGGGCGTCGGTGGGACGCATGTGATGTACGTGCTGCAGCACGCGGACCAGCCCACGCTGTATCACGGCCTGCCCAAGGATCCGCAGATCAGCCCGCTGGTGTCGCTGTGGAAGGGCGCGGCCAAGCCGTTGGCGGTGGCCGCGATGATCGGCGCGGCGGTGGCGGGCTTCTTCCATTACATGAAGGTCGGCCCGCAGAAGACGGGGCACGACGAGCCCGATGCCGACGAGGAGCTGGCCTACGAGCGCATGAAGCGCGGCGAGCCGGACGATCCGCTCGTGCGCGACCGGCGAGATGGCTCGGTGCCGCCTGCCGGCGGCGGTCTCTGAACGCGGGAGAACGACATGGCTCTGCTGCAACGTTATCGCGACGGCCAGCGTCTGAACCACTGGCTGGTCGTGCTGCTGTTCCTGTGCGCCGGGCTCTCGGGCCTGGCCTTCTTCCACCCGAGTCTCTTCTTCCTGAGCAACCTCTTCGGAGGCGGGCCCTGGACGCGCGTGCTGCATCCCTACATGGGCCTGGGCATGGTGATCGCGTTCGCGTTCCTGGCGGTGACGATGTGGCGCGACAACCTCTGGACCGAGGTCGATTCGCGCTGGATGAAGGAAAGCCCCGGGATGATCTCCGGCGCGCACAAGCAAGGCGTGCAACCGGCGGCGAAGTACAACGCCGGTCAGAAGATCGTGTTCTGGGTGATGGTCGTGTCGCTGCTGATCCTGCTGGTGACCGGCTTCATGTTCTGGCACGCCTGGTTCCCTGACGGCAACATCCTGATGCGGCGCGTCGCGGTGGTGCTGCACTCGGCGTCGGCGGCGATCCTGATCCTGACGATCATCATCCATGTCTACGCCGCGATCTGGGTCAAGGGCTCGTTCCGGGCGATGACCCGTGGCACAGTCACCGACACCTGGGCCGCGCACCATCATCCGCTGTGGCACAAGGAAGCGAAGGAGCGTCCCCCCGCATGACCCCCACCAGCAGCAGCGGCAACGGCAGCCACAGCAGCACCAGCCCGATCCGGGTGATGTCCCCGGAAGAGATCGCGGTCAACGCCGGCCCGCGTGTCGCGCCGGTCAAGGTGCCTGAACCCGGTCTCTTCGCCGAACGCGCGCTGCGGCTGCGCCAGCTCGCCGAGGGCCACGCGATGCGGGACTACCTGCTGTTCGTGGCCGAACTCGCGCAGCGTCAGCACGAGCTGCTGAGCCGCCCGCGCGCGCTGCGCCTGCCCGACGAGGTGCTGGTCAACGGCGCGATGGTCGGCGGGCTGCCGCCGGTGGAGGCGATGACGCTGCCGCGCGACGGGGTGTGGCGCGAGGAATTGCGGGCGCTGACCGAGGCGCTGGCCCGCGCGGCGATCCCCGAGCCGGCGAAGGCGCTCGTGGCGCAACTGGCCGAGGCGGACACGGACTGGCTCGAGCAGCAGGCCACGGTGCTGCTGGCTGGCGGCGGACCGGGCCTGGACCCGGCCGCGGCGCCATTGATTGCCGCGGCGCTGCAGGTGCATTGGACGCGGCTCGTGATGCAGCTGCAGGAGCGCTACGAGCAGAGCGACCAGGGCGAGCACGTCGCGCCCTTCGGCATGATCGACGACCCGACGGTCTGCCCGTGCTGCGGCTCGCGGCCGGTGGCTTCGATCACGCGCATCGCGGCCGAGCAGTCCGGGCAGCGCTTCCTCGCCTGTTCGCTGTGCGGCTCGCAATGGCATTACGTTCGCATCAAGTGCACGCATTGCCAGGGCACCAAGGGCATCAGCTTCCAGACGCTGGTCGATGACGACGGCCGCAAGGCCGAGGCCGTGGCCGCCGAATGCTGCGAGACCTGCGGGCATTACCTCAAGCAGGTCCATATGGAGAAGGACCTGCAGGTCGAGCCGCTGGCCGACGACCTCGCCACGCTGACGCTGGACCTGCTGGTCGGCGAGCTCGGCCTGGTGCGCCAGGGCCTCAATCCGATGCTGATCCTGGGCGAGGCGGAGGCCTCGCACGATGCGGCGCAAGGCGCGCCGCCCGGCAGCTCCGGCGCGGTTCCCCCCGATCCCGGAGGGCGCTGAGCATGAAGCCCGAGGCATCCATGGTTCATGGTCCGACGGCAGGCTCCCCGGCAACGGCTGCGACGGTCCCCGCGACCGGGACGGCACCGGCGGCTCCCAAGGATCTCCCGTCCGTCGATCGCGTGCTGCGCGACGCCGAGGTGACGCACCTGATGGCCAGTCACGGACACGCCTTCGTCGCCGCCGAGGCGCGGCGGCTGCTCGACGCCTGGCGCCAGCGAGCGCTCGATGGCGCGCTCACCACCGACGAGATCGCGCAGCTGACGCGAGTGCTGGCCGAGCGCTGCGCCGAGCGCCTGACGCCGCGCATGCGCCGCGTGATCAACCTGACCGGCACCGTGCTGCACACCAACCTGGGCCGGGCGCTGCTGGCCGACGAGGCGCTGCGGCAGGTGCTCGCGTGCATGGGCTCGCCCAACAACCTGGAGTTCGACCTCGAGCGCGGCGAACGCGGCGATCGCGACAGCCTCGTGGAGTCGCTGCTGTGCGAGATCACCGGCGCGGAGGCGGCCACGGTCGTGAACAACAACGCCGCGGCGGTGCTGCTGGGCATCGCCGCGCTGGCGGGCGGCAAGGAGGCGGTGGTCTCGCGCGGCGAGCTCGTCGAGATCGGCGGCGCCTTCCGCATGCCCGATGTGATGGCCGCGGCCGGCGCGACGCTGGTCGAGATCGGCACCACCAACCGCACGCACCTGCGCGACTACCAGGCCGCCATCGGCCCGCGGACCGCGCTGCTGATGAAGGTCCACACGAGCAACTACGCGATCCAGGGCTTCACCTCGGCCGTCAGCGAGGCGGAACTCGCCCCGGTTGCGAAGGCGGCGGGCGTACCGCTGATGACGGACCTGGGCAGCGGCTCGCTGGTGGACCTGGCGCAGTGGGGCCTGCCCGCCGAGCCGCTGCCGCAGCGGATGCTGGCCGACGGCTGCGATGTCGTGACCTTCAGCGGCGACAAGCTGCTGGGCGGACCGCAGGCCGGGCTGATCGTCGGGCGGCGCGACCTCGTCCAGAAGATCCGCAAGTTCCCGATGAAACGCGCGCTGCGGCTGTCCAAGCTGCCGCTGGCGGCGCTGGAGGCCACGCTGCGCCTGTACCTGCAGCCGGATCGCCTGACGCAGGACCTGCCCACGCTGCGGCTGCTGACGCGCCCGCTCGATCAGATCGAGGCGCAGGCCGGGCGCCTGCTCGCGCGGGTCGAGGCGTCGGTCGCGCCGCGCTTCTCGGCGCGCGTGAGCGCGATGCGCGGCCAGATCGGCTCGGGCTCGCTGCCGGTGGAGACGCTGCCGTCCGCGGGCCTGGTGCTGACGCCGCGACTGCCGGGCAAGCGCGGCCTGGGCCGCGCGCTGGACGAGCTGCAGACCGCGCTGCGCGCGCTGCCGCTGCCGGTCATCGCGCGCGTGAGCAGCGACGAGCTCTGGCTGGACCTGCGCTGCCTGGACGAGGTGCGCGAGGAGGGCGAGTTCATCGCCCAGCTCGCCGTGCTGCGGGAGGCGCTGGCGTGATCATAGGAACGGCCGGCCACATCGATCACGGCAAGACCACGCTGGTCAAGGCGCTGACCGGCGTCGACACCGATCGGCTGCCCGAGGAGAAACGGCGCGGCATCAGCATCGCGCTGGGGTACGCGTTCCTGGACGTGGACGCCACGCATCGCATCGGCTTCGTCGACGTGCCGGGTCATGAGCGGCTGGTGCACACGATGTTGTCGGGCGCGACGGGCATCGACCACGCGCTGCTGCTGGTCGCCGCCGACGACGGTGTGATGCCGCAGACGCGCGAGCACCTCGCGCTGCTCAGCTTGCTGGGGATCGCCCGCGGCACGATCGCGCTGACCAAGTGCGACCGCGTCGATGCGGCCACGCGCGCGGCGCGGCGCGCGGAGATCGCCGAGCTGGTGGCGGGCACGCCGCTCGCGCGGGCACCGGTGTTCGAGGTCGCCGCGGCGGCGGGCCCGGCGGGCGGGGGCGTGCGCGAGTTGCGCGAGCACCTGATCGTCGAGGCGCGCGCGCTGCCGCCGCGCGAGGCGGGTGCGCAGGCCTTCCGGCTCGCGGTCGATCGCGTGTTCAGCCTCGCGGGTGTGGGCACCGTGTGCACCGGCACCGCCCATGCGGGTGAGGTCGCCATCGGTGACGAACTCCTGCTGTTGCCGCCCGCGCAAGGCCAATCGCCACGGCGCGCACGCGTGCGCAGCCTGCATGCGCAGAACGCGTCGGCCGAGCGCGCGATCGCCGGCCAGCGCGTGGCCATCGGCCTCGTGGGGCTGGACAAGGACGATGTCGAGCGCGGCCAATGGCTGGCCGCACCCGGGATCGCCCAATGGACCGACCGGCTCGATGCGCGCCTGCGCCTGTGGTCCGCCGAGAGCAAGCCGCTGCGCAGCGGCGCCGTGGTCCACGTGCATGTGGGCGCGGATCAGGTGACGGGCTCGGTGGCGGTGCTGGGCCAGGTCGCGGGTGGGGTCGCGGGCGATGCCATCGACGCGCTGGCGCCGGGCGAGGAGGCGTTCGTGCAACTGGTGCTGCATCGGCCGATCGGCGCGTGGGCCGGCGATCGCGTGGTGTTGCGCGATGCGTCGGCCACGCGCGCGCTGGCCGGCGGCGTCGTGCTCGATCCTCAGGCGCCTGCGCGTTATCGGCGCACGCCGCAGCGACTGGCGGAGTTGCAGGCGCTGACCGCCGAGACCGCCGAGCGCCGTCTGGCGGGCCTGCTCGATCAGGCGCCGATGGGCGTCGATCTGGCGCGCTTCGCGGCGGGGCAAGGCGTGGCCATCGGCGAACTGTCGTCGGACCTCACCGTGGTCAGAGGCCCGGCGGGTCCGGCCTGGGCCCTGGGTCCGGCGCAGACGGCGCACTGGGAAGCGCTCGCGCTGGAGCGGCTGCGCGCGTATCACGCGGCGCAGCCCGATGAGCTCGGTCCGGACCTCGCGCGCTGGCGCCGGTTGACCGCGCCGCGGATGGCCGAGCCGCTGTGGCGCGCGCTCGCGCAGCGGCTCGCGGGCGATGGGCGCATCGTGCTGAGCGGCGCGGCGGCGCATCTGCCGGAACACGGCGTTCAGCTCTCCGCGCTGGATGAGCGGCTGGCGCAGAAGGTCTGGCCGCGGCTGTTGTCGGCGGGCTTCGAGGGCGCCTGGGCGCGTGACCTGGCCAAGGACGTCAACGAGCCCGAGGCGCTGATGCGCACGACGCTGGCGCGCTTGTCGCAACGCGGGGAGCTGTTCCAGGTCGTCAAGGATCTGTACTATGCGCCCCCGGCGATCCGGGAACTCGCGCGCATCGCGCGGGACTCGGCGGCCGACGGCGACGTGAAGGCCGCGGCGTTCCGCGACCGCAGCGGCCTGGGGCGCAAGCGCGCGATCCAGGTGCTGGAGTTCTTCGACAAGGTCGGGCTGCTGCGACGTGTCGGCGACGCGCACAGGCTGCGGCCCGATTGCCGCCTGTTCATCGAGGACGACGACGAGGGCGCTCCGCGCGCCGACGCCGCCGTGATCGCATGAGCAGGACCGATCAAGGGAAGGAAAACGATCCTGGTGGATCGGCCGGACTTCAAATCCGGTGGATGGCGCCACGCGCCGTCGGGTGGGTTCGACTCCCATTTCCTTCCGCCAGCAACATCTGCTGGCCTGCTGCGCGGCCCGATCTCGCGCCTGCGGTGCTCGCCGTACGCCAGTACGGCTGCGCGCCTCGGCGCGACCTCGGGCCGCTCGCGACGGCCATCCGATGTCGCTGGTTCATGCGGCCGCCCTCGGGGCGGCATGTTCTTTGACTTTCACCACCCACGGAGCCTTTGATGCCTAGCCTCTTCCGTCATGTCAGCCGTGCGCTGCAGGGAATCGTCGCCGCCTCGCTGATCGCCGGGGCCGTCGGCCCCGCGCTGGCGCAGTCGCCGCAGGTCCTGCGCGTGACCGCCATCCCCGACGAGTCGCCGACCGAGCTGGCCCGCAAGTTCGCCCCGCTGGGCAAGTACCTCGAGAAGGAACTCGGCGTGAAGGTCGAGTGGACCCCGGTCACCGACTACGCCGCCGCCGTCGAGGCCGTCGTCAACAAGAAGGTCGAGCTCGCCTGGTTCGGCGGCTTCACCTTCGTCCAGGCCAACGTGCGCTCCGGCGGCAAGATCGTCCCGCTCGTGCAGCGCGAGGAGGACGAGAAGTTCCGCTCCGTCTTCATCACCGACGCCAAGTCCGGCATCCACAAGCTCGAGGACCTCAAGGGCAAGACGCTGAGCTTCGGCTCCGCCTCGTCCACCTCGGGCCACCTGATGCCGCGCTCCTTCCTGCTGGCCGCCAAGATCAATCCCGACACCGACCTCAAGCGCATCTCCTTCTCCGGCGCGCATGACGCGACCGTAGCCGCGGTCGCGTCGGGCAAGGTCGACGCGGGCGCGCTCAACATCTCGGTGTGGGAAAAGCTTGTCGCCGAGAAGAAGGTCGACACCGGCGCGGTGAAGGTCTTCTTCACCACGCCGACCTATTACGACTACAACTGGAGCGTGCACGCCGACCTGCCTGCCGCGTTCAAGGACAAGCTCAAGGCGGCCTTCCTCAAGCTCAACGCGGCCACGCCCGAGGGCAAGGAGATCCTGGACCTGCAGCGCGCGACGAAGTTCGTGCCGACGCAGCCGGAGAACTACGCCGGCATCAAGGCCGCCGCCGAGAACGCGGGCCTGCTCAAGTGACCGGAGCTCATGTGACGGGATCCTGGATGAGCGGATCTCGATGGACCGCCCCCGCGCCGAGACCCTGAGATGCCCTTGCTGGAGCTGGATGGCCTGCACCTGCAGGCTGGCGCGCGGACGCTGGTCGCGCCGCTGTCGCTGCGCATCGAGGCCGGCGAGCAGGTCGCGCTGATCGGTGCGTCGGGCGCGGGCAAGACCTCGCTGCTGCACGCGATGGCGCTGGCGCTCGCGCCGGCGGCGGGATCGCTGCGGCTGGCGGGCGAGGACGCGTGGTCGATGTCCTCGGCCGATCGCCACTGGCTGCGCCGTGAGCTGATGCTCGCGCCGCAGCAGCCGCCCTTGCCGCCGCGTCAGCGCGTGGCCACCGCGGTGCTGGCCGGCCGGCTGCCGGGCGCGTCGTTCGCGCGCAGCCTGCGCATGCTGTTCAGCCCGGATGAGGCGCAGGCCCGGCTCGCCTTCGAGGCGTTGGATCGGCTGGAGCTCGGCGACCGGCTGTGGTCGCGCGTGGACCAGTTGTCCGGCGGCGAGCGGCAGCGGGTCGCGATCGCGCGGCTGCTGGTGTCGCAGGCGCGCTTGTGGCTCGCCGACGAGCCGCTGTCCGCGCTGGATCCGCAGCGCGCGGAACGCGTGCTGGCGGTGCTGCAGGGTGCCGCTCGCGCGCAGGACCGCACGCTGGTGTGCAGCCTGCATCAGGTCGATCTCGCCTGCCGCGTGTTCCCGCGCGTGATCGCGCTGCGCGAGGGCCGGCTGGTCTACGACGGCCCGCCGCAGGGCCTGGGCGCGCGCCAGCTCGACGAGATCTACGCCGACCTGCTCAATGAGCCCCCAACGGCGGCACACGACGCGCCGCTCGCGTCCACGCCGCCGCAGGCGATGTGCCGATGAGCACCGCGATGCGGGCCGGAGCGGCCGACGTGTCCGAGGCTCCCTGGCGCCGTGACCCCGCTGGCGCGCGCCGCGTCGGGATCACGGTGGCGATCCTGGTGCTGCTGTGGCCGCTGCTGGTCTGGTGCGAGTTCCGGCCCTGGGAGCTGCTGGACGAGCGCAGCCTGCGCGCGACCGGACGTTTCGCGGCGCAGTTCCTCACGCCGCGGGTCGACCTCGAGTTCCTGACGATGCTCGCCGCCGACACCTGGCGCACGGTGGCGATGGCCACGGTGGGCCTGGCGCTGGCCTGGGTCTTCGCCGTGCCCCTGGCGCTGCTGGCGACTGCGCGCCTGTCGGTGTCCGCGCTCACGGGCCGCATGGCCGGCGGCAGCGGGCTGCTGCGCGGGGCAGTGCGCCTGGTGCTGATCGTGCTGCGCTCGGTGCCCGAGCTCGTCTGGGCGCTGATGCTGGTGCGGGTCATCGGCCTGGGACCGGGCGCGGGCGTGCTCGCGATCGCGTTGTCCTATGGCGGGATGCTGGGCAAGGTCTACGCGGAGATCCTGGAGAGCGCCGACGCCGCGCCCACGCAGGCGCTGCTGCGCGGCGGCGCGGGCCGCTTGCAGGCGCTGCTCTTCGGCACGCTGCCGGGTTGCGCGGACGAGCTGGTCAGCTACACCGTCTACCGCTGGGAATGCGCGATCCGGTCCTCGGTCGTGCTGGGCTTCGTCGGCGCGGGCGGGCTGGGCCAGCAACTGGACAACGCGACCAAGATGTTCGCGGGCTCCGAGGTCGCGACCATCCTGCTGATCTTCATCGCGCTGGTGGCGCTCGCGGACCGCGTCAGCGCCTGGCTGCGGCCGGCGCGCGAGGCGGGGCAGGGCGTCGAACGAGGCGGGCGCGGCGCCCCTGCGCCGATCGTAGCTGTTGATGCAGCCGTGGATGCAGCCGTGGATGCAAGCCGGTCGATGCCGATGCGCCCTCCGGCGCGTTGGGGCGCGCGCGTGCTGCTGATGGGCCTGCTCGCGCTGCTGGTGGCGAGCGTGATCACCTTGCCGCTGCGCTGGGGCGAGCTGCTCGGATGGGACGCGCTGGCGCAGATGGGCCGCTTCCTCGGTGAATTCTTCCCGCCGCAGCTCGCGACGTCCTTCCTCGGACGCATCGGCCAGGGCGCGCTGGAGACGCTGGCGATGTCCGCGCTGGGCAGCGGCCTGGCCGCGGTGGCGGGGCTCGCCGTCGCGCTGCTGGCGAGTCGACCGCCCGGACCGATCCGATGGCTGTCGCGTTGGATGCTCAACGCGCTGCGCAGCGTGCCGGAACTGGTGTGGGCGTCCATCCTGCTGGTGGCCGCGGGGCTCGGACCGATGCCCGGCACGCTGGCGCTGGCGCTGCACACGACCGGGGTGCTGGGGCGGCTGATGGCGGAGGCGCTCGAGAACGCGCCGCCGCAGACGGCCCAGGCCCTGCGCTGGGCGGGCGCGTCGCGCTGGCAGGTCTTCGCGTTCGCGACGCTGCCGCAGGCCGCGCCGCAGCTGCTCAGCTACACGCTGTACCGCTGGGAGAACAACATCCGCGCCGCGACGGTGCTGGGCGTGGTCGGCGCGGGCGGGCTCGGGCAGATGCTGAGCCTGCACCTGAGCCTGTTCCAGATGCGCGAGACTTGCACGGTCGTGCTGGCGATGCTGGCGCTGGTGATGGTCGTCGATGCCTGCTCGTACGCGGCACGGCGCAAGTTGAATCGTTGAAGCTGAACGGCTGAAGAGAGTCCCCATGAACGAGCAAGCCCTGGCGCTACTGCGCGCGCGCGCGTCGGTCGGACCGAAGTACCTGGTCGATCCCGCGCCCGACGACGCGCAACTGGCGCTGATGGTCGATGCGGCGTTGCATGCGCCCGATCACGCGGGGCTGGTGCCGTTCCGGTTCAAGGTCGTGCGCGGCGAGGCGCGCGCGGCGATGGCGCGCCTGTATGGCGAAGCCGCGCGCCGGGCCGGCAAGGACGACGCGGGCATCGCGATGGATGAGGAGCGGGCGCTGAAGCCGCCGATGACGGTGGCGGTGGTGGTGCGGCTGGATCTGGGTCATCCGCAGGTGCCTGCGCATGAGCAATGGGCCTGCGCCGGCGGGGCCCTGACCAACTTCCTGAACGCGGCGCAGGCGCTGGGTTTCGGCGGGAAGATGCTGAGCGGCGCGAAGGCGCGCGATCCGGGATTGATCGCCGCGTTCTGCGAGCCGGGGGAGATGCTGCTCGGCTGGATCGCGTTGGGCACGCCCGCGCCGTCGGACAAGCCGCCCAAGCCGCGCGCGCAGAAAGCGGGCGCGGAGGCGGCGCTGCAGTTCTGGGGCGGCTAACCGTAGATATAACTCTGGAGTTGCGCAATCGTCATTTCGTCATCGGCAATGATGTTGTCCATCAGGTCACGGATGGAGAGCATGCCCACGACGGTGGCGCCCTCGACCACCGGCAGATGGCGGATCTTGCGTTGGCTCATCAGGCTCATGCATTCGCGGCAGTCGGTGTTCGGCTTGACGACGAACACGTTGGGCGTCATGACGTCCTTGACCTGCGTCTTGCGCGAATCGCGGCCCTGCAACGCGATCTTTCGGGTGTAGTCCCGCTCCGAGAAGATGCCGAGCAGCCGCTCGCCCTCCATCACCAGCAGCGCGCCCACGTCGTGCTCGGCGAGCAGGTGCAGCGCATCGAACACCGTGGCTTCTTGCGCGATGCGCCAGACGCTCGGTCCGCGGTTCTTCAGCAGTTCGGACACCGGTTTCATGGGGCCTCCTGGCGACATCCTGGCGGAACTCGGACACCCAAGATAAGCGCCTTGGCGGCGCGCCGCAACCCCTGCAAGACCCGACCCCCAACAATGGGGTGATCGCCGGGAGGTCGATCGGGCGGGCGCCGGGCGCTCTCCCTCAGGCGGGGTGGGTGAGGTCGCGCAGATGGGTGGGACCGGCGCGGCGCTCGATCTCGGCGAGCAGGTCGCGGCCCCAGCCCATCGCGAAGAGCGCCTCGCCGACGACGAACATCGGGCCCACCAGCAACCCGATCAGGTCGTCGACGAACGCGGGCTTGCGACCCTCGTAATAGTGACCGATGAACTGGATGATCCATCCGACGAGGAAGCTGCCCAGGCCCCAGGCCAGCCAGCCGCCGAAGGATCCGGCCGCCAGCGGATGCGCCAGCGCCATCAGCACCGCGTTGACCAGCGCCGTGGACAGGCCCAGCACCAGGTTGCCCCGCGTGAGGTACCAGATCGTGGCCAGGCCCCAGACCAGCCAGGCCGCGGAGACGGTCCAGTCGGCGACGTGGAATTGCGCGCGCGCCAGCAACACGCCGATCGCGAAGACGATCAGCGGGATGCCGACGAAGTGCGTGGCGATGTTTCTGCGGTCGCGGTGATAGGCGGCGTATTGCGCCATCAGGTCGGTGGCTTGGCGTGCCATGGCGGTCTCCGTGCGGGATGTCGTCGTGATGTGGCAATGCTAGTGCGACCAGCTTGTTTGTGCCGTTCAGAATGCAGGTCTGACCACTTTCGTTTACCCCTATGCGAGTGTTGACGCCGGCAAGCGAGGTGCCTTCGGGCGGGAACGCCCAGGCCGGGACGCGGCCATTGACCCGAGCCCAGGGCCTGATTGCCGCGATGGCCGGTGCGCTGCTGCTCGCGGGATGCGGCACAGCTCCCAGCGCGCCGGAGGCGGCGGCGCCAGCGCGCACCGCCCCGGCCGGCGCGGCGGTCAGCGCGGTCAGCGCGTCCTGCGCCGCGTGGCTGGGCGCCCAGCAGCGCGGGGAAGGGCGGCTGTACCGCGTCGATGCCGCGGCGACGCAGGTGCGGCTGCATGTGTTCCGCGCCGGGCGGCTGGCCAAGGCGGGTCACAACCACGTGATCGGCGTCGAGCGGCTCGCCGGTCAGGTCTTCGTCCCGGCGGACGGCATCGCCGGCGCGGGCCTGGACATGGCGTTCCGGGTGGATGAACTCGTCATCGACAAGGCCGAATGGCGCGCGGCGCTCGGGCCGGAATTCGCCAGCACGCCGTCCGCCTCGGACATCGCCGGCACGCGCACCAACCTGCTGCGCGCGGTCGACGGCGAGCGCTTCCCGGTGGTCACGATGCGGGGGACCGCCACCGCGGGCGCCTTCCCCTGGCTGGCGGTCCAGCTCTCGATCGACTGGCACGGCCAGACGCGGACCTTCAACGTGCCGGTGCGGGTCGCCCGTCCTTCGGGGGAGTCGCCACTGCGCGCGCAGGGCGCGCTCATCCTCCGTCAGAGCGATTTCGGCATCGCGCCGTTCTCCATCCTGGGGGGATTGCTCGCCATCCAGGACGAGATCTCGGTGGACGTGGACATCGCCGCCCGTCCGGCCGCCGGCTGCGAGTGAGCCCGGGCGGCCGTCAGGGCCGCAGGTCCAGGCTCATCAGGTCCTTGGCGTAATACCGGCCGTCGGACAGGCGGATCGCGCGTGGCAGGTGGCCGTAGCGGGTGAAGCCGGCGCCGCGGTACACGGCGATCGCCGACTGGTTGCCCGCCGTGACGCTCAGCGTGACCATTTCCAGCCGGGGCTCGCGCCGCAGCAGCGCCAGCGCCTGGTGCAGCAGCCGCTTGCCGATGCCGCGGCCGCGGTAGGCGTCGTCGACCATCATCCCGATCAGGTGCGCGATGTGCAGCACCTTCTTCCGGTTCTCATGCTCGCAGGTCAGCGCGCCGACGAGCCGGTCGCCGTCCCAGGCGCCCAGCGTGAACAGCGACTTGCCGCCCGCCTGCGGATGCAGCCGGACCTTGTAGCTCGCGGCCTCGCGCACGCGTTCGGCCTCGGCATCGGAGGTGAAGGCCTGTTCGTGGCGCGCGAGCATCGCGTCGCGCAGCGCCTTGTAGGCCGGCAGGTCGGGCTCGGTCAGCAGCCGCAGCGTGATGGAGCCCTCCGCCGGGAGACCGTCGGCGGGGAGCCTCTCGGGCGGCACGGCCGGACCGTCAGCGAAGTCGTTCGAGGCGCTCAAGCTCGCTCCTGTCGTTGATGTTGGCGAAGGCCCGTTCGTCGCCGGGCTGGTCGAAGTCGACCAGCGACAACCGCAGCGTGCGCAGCCAGCCCGCGACGCGACGCTCGCCCGAGCGCAACGCGACGGCCAGCGTGTCGCGATGCCGGGCCTGGATCAGGCTGGCCAGCGGCTGCGGGCGCAGCGGCTCGCCGGGTGCTTCCCGGCCCATGGCCATCGCGGCGGTGTGTCCCGGCGCGAGACCACCGGCCAGGCGCATGAGCAGGTCGTGCGGCAGCCAGGGGCTGTCGCCGCTGACGACCAGCGCCCAGTCCTCCGCGGGCAGGGCGTCCAGGCCGGCCAGGATGCCGGCCAGCGGGCCGGGGAAGTCGGGCAGGGTGTCGCTCAGCACGGGGTGCCCGAGCCGCGCGTAATCGTCCAGGTGGCGGTTCGCGCTGATCAGCACGCGGCCGTCCGTCTGCGGCGCGACGCGCGCGATGACGTGCTCGACCAGCGGTCGGCCCTGGAAAGGCTGCAGCGGCTTGTCGACGCCGCCCATGCGCGTGGCACGGCCGCCGCAGAGGATCAGCGCGGTGGCGCGCATCAGCCGCCGATGTAGTGCATCTCGACGCGGCGCGCCGGACCCGCGTCGGGGGTGGCCGGCTGGCTGGCGCGGAGCTCGGAGTAGCGGTCGCCGCGGCGGGTCCAGAGCGCGCCGAGGGCGGCTGCGATCTCGTCGTCGGTGCGCGGGTCGTGGTCGGCGTCGCCGCGCAGCAGCGCGCGCAGGTCGTGGCCGTCGCCGGCGAACAGGCAGGTGTAGAGCCGGCCCTCGGTGGAGAGCCGGGCGCGGTTGCAGTCGCCGCAGAAGGCCTGCGTGACGCTGGAGATCAGGCCGATCTCGCCGCTGCCGTCGGCGTAGCCCCAGCGGGTGGCGGTCTCGCCCTCGGTGGCGGGCGCCAGCGGGACGAGCTCGGCGTGCTCACGCAGCCGGTCCAGCACCTGCACCGAGGGCAGCACCTCATCCATGCGCCAGCCGTTGCTCATGCCGACGTCCATGTACTCGATGAAGCGCAGCACGACGCCGGTGCCGCGGAAATGGCGCGCCATCGGGACGATCTGGTCGTCGTTGGTGCCGCGCTTGACGACCATGTTGACCTTGATCGGCGAGAGGCCCGCGGCCTGGGCGGCCTCGATGCCGCGCAGCACGTCGGCCACGGGGAAGTCCACGTCGTTCATGCGCCGGAAGACGGCGTCGTCCAGCGCGTCCAGGCTGACGGTGACGCGTTGCAGGCCGGCGTCCTTGAGCGCCTGGGCCTTGCGCGCCAGCAGCGACCCGTTGGTGGTCAGCGTCAGATCCAGCGGCTGGCCCTCGGGCGTGCGCAACGCGGCGAGCTGGGCGATGAGGGCTTCGAGATGGCGGCGCAGCAGCGGTTCGCCGCCGGTCAGGCGGAGCTTGTGCACGCCGAGCCGGGCGAAGACGGCGGCCAGGCGGGTGATTTCCTCGAAGGAGAGGAGGTCGCGATGGGGGAGGAAGGGGAAGTCCTTGTCGAAGACTTCCTTGGGCATGCAATAGCTGCAACGGAAGTTGCAGCGGTCGGTGACGGAGATGCGCAGGTCGCGCAGCGGCCGGCCGCGGGCGTCCAGCCACGGGCCGCTGCGGGGGTCGGGCAGCGGGTGCGGCACGGGCGGCGTGCGCCGGATCTGGCGCAGGTCGAGCAGCGGGATCACACCATCGGTCATGGAACGGGATTGTGCCGCCGCCCGAGCGCCCGTGCCGGGTCAAGCCCATGTCGCGTGCTCCGGGCGACGCCAGGACGGGCGTGCTTGTGCGCTAGTTCACCGCGATTGGCAGAACCAAGGCATCGAGCTGACGCGAACAAGGTGGGCGACGCCGCAGGTCCATGGGATTGAGTCATGGTGAGCCTGTACGTCAACGACGTACTGTGGCAGCATGCGAACCGTTGCCGAGACCCCGATGTTTCAGAAGTACGCCGCCGAGGTCTGGACCGAGGCGGAACGGCTGGCATTCATCGACTGGATCGCACTGAATCCGGAGGCCGGAGCGGTGATCCCGGGAACGGGCGGGTGCCGGAAGGTGCGCTGGTTCAAGGCGGGACGAGGCAAGCGAGGCGGGGTGCGAGTGATCTATTTCAATGTTGAGGATCACGTGATCTGGCTGCTGATCGTGTACGCGAAGGCTTCCTATGACAGCTTGCCGGCTGCCTTTCTGGCCGAATTGAAGGAGGAGATCGAGGATGCCTAAGGACAAGGAGAGGTTCCAGCAGGACCTTCTGGAGTCTGTGCGACAGATGAAGGCGGGTCGCGTCGCCAGGCTCACGCAGGTGGTTGTGCCTGGCGCCGCCGAGGCGCGAGCCTGCACCGGGCTGTCGCAGGCGGACTTCGCCGGCCTGCTCGGCGTGTCCAAGCGGACCTTGCAGGAATGGGAACAGGGGCGACGGGAACCCACAGGCGCCGCCAGGACCTTGCTGCGCGTGGCGATGGCCCATCCCGAGGTGTTGCTGGAGCTCCGCTGACCACCCCCTGTCCTTCGTCACCCTGTAGGACTTGTCACTTGCGTGGGGCCGCGTGCGGAGTTCGAATCGCGGTATGAGCTTGACCCCCACGACCGTGGTCCACGCCGACCTGGCCAGCTTCGTCTCCTTTGGCGAGGCCCTCACCGACATGGTCCGCGACGGCCCCGACCGCTGGCACAGCCGCAGCGGCGGCTCGCCCTGGAACGTCGCCGTCGCCATCTCCCGTCTCGGCCAACTGGCCGCCTTCGCCGGCGGCCTCAGCAAGGACCCCTTCGGTCAGGCCCTCTGGCAGGCCAGCGCCGACGCCAACCTCGACCTGCGTTTCATCCAGCAGTTCGCCAAGTCCCCGCTGATGGCCTTCGTCCATCAGATCGATCCGCCCGAGTACGCCTTCGTCGGCGACGACAGCGCCGACCTGCATTTCCGGCCCCATGCGCTTCCGGCCGGCTGGCGACGCGCGCTGCGCTGGGCCCATTTCGGCTCGATCAGCCTCACCCGCGAACCGCTCGCGGCCCGGCTCATCGCGCTGGCCGAGTCCCTCAAGGACGAAGGCGCCCGCATCAGCTACGACCCGAACTACCGGATCTCGATGGACTCGAGATATGACCGCACGCTCGAACGCATGTGCCGGCTGGCCGACGTCATCAAGGTCTCGGACGAGGACCTGCGCGGCCTGTTCCGCAGCCGCGACCACCATGTCGGACTGGCGCAGATCTCGGCCTGGAATCCGCGTGCCATCGTGATGCTCACGCTCGGCGAGCGCGGCGCGCAGCTCTTCCATCCGAAGGCCGATCTCTCCGCCTCGCCGCCGCCGCTGGAGCGGGTCGTCGACACCATCGGCGCGGGCGACGCCGCCATGGCCGGGCTGCTCTACAGCCTCATGAACGGCATCACGCAAGACCCCGAGGATCACCTGCGCTGGGCCGTGGCCGCCGGCGCCGCGGCCTGCGCGGGCGGCGGCGTGCACAGGCTGTCCGCCGCGCGCGTCACGGAGCTGATCGACCGCGTCGAGATCCGCAAGGCCGAGCTGGCCTGAGCGCGATCAGACGCCGATCGAGGCCTGCGCGCCGCGCGCGTCGCCGCCACGGGGACGTCGCGGTCGAGGACATGGCGCCCGATTCTTCCAGCGACGCCCGCGCGGCGGATGACAAGCGGGGTACGCCGCGTGCGAGCGACGTTCACGTACGGCGTGCGTGGGCGCGTCGCGGACCGAGGTGACTCGGAACGGCGCTGCCGCTCAGGCCTCGCCGTCGCGCTTGGTCGCCACCAGCGTGCGAGGCCCCCCGACCGCCAGGCGCGGCCGGTGCGCTTCCTCCTCCACCAACGGCTGCACCTCCACGAGGCTCGCGTGGCAGCGGCGCGCCAGCGCCTGGTAAGTCTCGGTGCCCTCGCGTTTCCAGCGGATCTCGTCCTCCGTCAGCGGGCGCATGACCTTGGCCGGCAGGCCGGCGACGAGCGACTTCTCCGGCAGCTTCAGTCCCGCGCGCACGAAGGCGCAGGCCGCCACGATGCTGTACGCGCCGACTTCCGCCTCGTCCATGACCACGGCGTTCATGCCCACCAGCGCGTCGTGGCGCACCACGCAGCCGTGCAGCACCGCGCCGTGGCCGATGTGGCCGTTGGTCTCCACGACCGTCTCCGAGTCCGGGAAGCCGTGGATCACGCAGGTGTCCTGCACGTTGGCACCCGCCATCAGCCGGATCCGGCCGAAGTCCCCCCGCAGCGACGCGCAGGGACCGACGTAGCAGTCCGGGGCGACGATGACGTCGCCGATCAGCACCGCGGTCGGATGCACGTGCGCGCTCGGATGGACGACCGGCGAGACGCCGTCGATCGCATAGCAGGGCATGGATGTCTCCTCGTTTCGCTGTAAATGACCCAGAACTCGGTGGTAACCCTAGGTTTCCGACCTTGTCTTGGGACCGGATGGCTCGTAGTATCTACCGACCGGTCGGTAAATAGAAGCCGATCAAAAAAAGCTGCAAAAGCTGAATCCATCGACGGCCGAGGAGACAAGCCGAATGAGCACCGACCCCATGACCTCCGCATTCCCGTCCACCGTCGCCGACGACAGCCCGCTGCTGATCGGCACCGAGGGCGCGGTGCGTATGCTGACGCTGAATCGCCCGCAGGCGCTGAATGCGTTCACGACCGGGCTGCTGAGCCAGTTGCGTGTCGCGCTGGACGACGCGGCCCGGGACACGGCCGTGCGGGCGGTGCTCATCACCGGCGCCGGGCGCGCGTTCTGCGCGGGCCAGGACCTGTCGGATCCGCACATCAAGCCCGAGTTCGACGAGCACGGCACCGTGGACCCCCACCGCAAGCCCAAGGCCAAGGACATCGGCAACCTGCTGGACCATTACTACATCCCGCTCGCGCTGCGCCTGCGCAGCATGCCGGTGCCTACCGTGTGCGCCGTCAACGGCGTGGCCGCGGGCGCCGGCGCGAACTTCGCGCTGGGCTGCGACCTGGTGCTGGCGGGGCAGTCGGCTTCGTTCATCCAGGCCTTCTCCAAGATCGGGCTGGTGCCCGATTGCGGCGGCACCTGGCTGCTGACACGGTTGGTGGGCCGCGCCCGCGCGATGCAGCTCGCGCTGCTGGGCGACAAGCTGCCGGCGGCCGATGCCCAGTCCTGGGGCCTGATCGCGCGCTGCGTCGCCGACGCCGACCTGGCCAGCGAGGCCATGCTCACCGCGCAGAAGCTCGCCAGGCTGCCCACCGCGGCGCTGGTGCAGACGCGCCAGGCGCTGGATGCGTCGATGGACCTCGAATTCGAGGACTCGCTCAAGCTCGAGGCCAGGCTGCAGAGCCAGCTCGGCTACGCGCACGATTACCTCGAGGGCGCCGCCGCCTTCCTGTCCAAGCGCGCGCCGGTGTTCAAGGACCGCTGATGAGCGCGACCTCCAACGCCGGTGTGGA
This sequence comes from Roseateles sp., assembly GCA_039594005.1. Classification (GTDB taxonomy): domain Bacteria; phylum Pseudomonadota; class Gammaproteobacteria; order Burkholderiales; family Burkholderiaceae_C; genus Roseateles. Next base: position 93,516 of record JBCNOF010000013.1, on the reverse strand, counting down.
CCCGCAGCGCATGGCCGAGGCCGTGCGCGACACCATGTTCGCCAACGACCGCGCCTCCCAGGGCCTGGGCATGCGCGTGGACGCGATCGCCCCGGGCAGCGCGACGCTGTCGATGACGGTGCGCGAGGACATGCTCAACGGTTTCGACATCTGCCACGGCGGCTTCGTGACGACGCTGGCCGATTCCTGTTTTGCCTTCGCCTGCAACTCGCACAACGAGGTGACGGTGGCGTCGGGCTTCGCGATCGACATCGTCGCGCCGTCCCGGCTGGGCGACGTGCTGACCGCGCGTGCCAGCGAGACCTCGCTGGCCGGGCGCACCGGCGTCTACGACATCCGCATCACCAACCAGCGCGACGAACTGATCGCGGTCTTCCGGGGCCGGTCCTATCGCATCAAGGGCAAGCCCGTGGTGCCGGAGCTGGCCGGCGCGCCCTGAGCGCGTCCCGCGCGCGCCCGCGCCCCCGGAACGACAAGGAGACACACGACATGACGGTGAAGTCCCCCCGGCCCGACGAGCTCGAGCCCATCGAACGCGCCAGCCAGGACGAGCTGCGCGCGCTCCAGCTGCAGCGCCTGAAGTGGACGCTCCAGCAGGCCTACGAGCACGTGCCGCACTACAAGGCCGCGTTCGACGCCAAGGGTGTGCATCCGGACGACCTGAAGGACCTGAGCGACCTGCGCCTGTTCCCCTTCACGACGAAGAAGGACCTGCGCGACAACTACCCCTTCGGCCTCTTCGCCGTCCCGCGCGATCAGGTCGTGCGCGTGCACGCGTCCTCGGGCACGACGGGCAAACCGACGGTGGTCGGCTACACGCGGCGCGACATCGACACCTGGGCCGACCTGGTCGCGCGCTCGCTGCGCGCCGCGGGCACGCGCGCCGGGGACATCGTCCATGTGGCCTACGGTTACGGCCTGTTCACCGGCGGCCTGGGCGCGCATTACGGCGCGGAGCGGCTGGGTTGCACGGTGATCCCGATGTCGGGCGGCCAGACCGAGAAACAGGTCCAGCTGATCCAGGACTTCAAGCCCGACGTGATCATGGTGACGCCCAGCTACATGCAGGTGATCGTCGAGGAGTTCGCGCGCCAGGGCCTGGACCCGCGCGAGAGCTCGCTCAAGGTCGGCGTCTTCGGCGCCGAGCCCTGGACCGAGGCCATGCGCCGCGAGATCGAGATGAAGGCCGGCATCGACGCCGTCGACATCTACGGTCTGTCCGAGGTGATGGGTCCGGGCGTGGCCAGCGAGTGCATCGAGACCAAGGACGGCCCGGTGATCTGGGAGGACCACTTCTATCCCGAGATCATCGATCCCGAGACCGGCGAGGTCCTGCCCGACGGCTCCGAAGGGGAACTGGTGTTCACCTCGCTGAGCAAGGAGGCGCTGCCGGTGATCCGCTACCGCACGCGCGACCTGACGCGCCTGTTGCCGCCCACCGCGCGCAGCATGCGCCGCATGGGCAAGATCGTCGGCCGCAGCGACGACATGCTGATCATCCGCGGCGTCAACCTGTTCCCGACGCAGATCGAGGAACTGGTGCTCGCCGAGCCCGGCCTGTCGGGCCAGTACCAGATCGTCGTCAGCCGCGACGGCCACCTCGACGAGGTCGAGGTGCGCTGCGAGCTCTCGGCCGCAGGCGGCGGCGATGCGCAAGCCATGGCCCGGTCGCTGCAGCACCGCATCAAGACGCTGATCGGCGTGTCGACCCGCGTCACGGTCGGCGCACCCGATTCGATCGAACGCACGCTGGTGGGCAAGGCCCGCCGCGTCGTGGACCAACGTCCCAAGCATTCCTGAGGAGTCCCTCCATGTACACGCAAGCCATGAGCGTCGGTCCGCAGGACCAGGCGACCAAGCTGCAGTCCGCCGAGGAGCAGCAGCGCAACGAGGCCTTCGAGGCCCGCATCGACGCGGGCGACTTCATCGAGGCCAAGGACTGGATGCCCGAGCATTACCGCAAGACGCTGGTGCGCCAGATCAGCCAGCACGCGCATTCCGAGATCGTCGGCATGCTGCCCGAGGGCAACTGGATCACGCGCGCCCCGACGCTCAAGCGCAAGGCCATCCTGCTGGCGAAGGTGCAGGACGAGGGCGGCCATGGCCTGTACCTGTACTCTGCGGCGGAGACGCTGGGCACCAGCCGCGACCAGATGCTGGACGCGCTGCACACCGGCAAGGCCAAGTACAGCTCGATCTTCAACTACCCGACGCTGACCTGGGCCGACATCGGCGTGATCGGCTGGCTGGTCGACGGCGCGGCGATCATGAACCAGGTGCCGCTGTGCCGCTGCTCCTACGGCCCGTATGCGCGCGCGATGATCCGCATCTGCCGCGAGGAATCCTTCCATCAGCGCCAGGGCTACGAGAGCCTGCTCGTGATGATGCGCGAGGGCACCGCGGCGCAGAAGGCGATGGTCCAGGACGCGGTGAACCGCTGGTGGTGGCCCTCGCTGATGATGTTCGGCCCGGCCGACAAGGACTCGCCCAACTCGGAGCAGTCCATGCGCTGGGGCATCAAGCGCCTGACCAACGACGAGCTGCGTCAGAAGTTCGTCGACGCCACCGTGCCGCAGGCCGACCTGCTGGGCGTCACGCTGCCCGATCCCGATCTGAAGTGGAACGCCGAGCGCGAGCAGCACGACTTCGGCGCGATCGACTGGAGCGAGTTCTGGCGCGTCGTCGGCGGCAACGGCCCCTGCAACACCGAGCGCCTGGCCACGCGCGTCAAGGCCTGGGACGACGGCGCCTGGGTCCGCGAGGCCGCGCTGGCCCATGCGCGCAAGCGCGCCACCGAAGCCAAGGCCGCTTGATCCCGACGATCACCGATCGCGATCGCCGCCTCCGCCACGAACCGTTCAGAGCACTTGAATCATGAGCATCAACCAAACGACCGGCGCCAATGAATGGCCCTTGTGGGAAGTCTTCGTCCGCAACAAGGCGGGTCTGGACCACAAGCACTGCGGCAGCCTGCACGCGCCCGACGCGAAGATGGCGCTGCAGATGGCGCGCGACGTCTACACCCGACGCCAGGAAGGCGTGAGCCTGTGGGTCGTGCCCTCGTCGGCGATCGTCGCGTCCGATCCGGGCGAGAAGTCGACGATGTTCGATCCGATGGAGGACAAGGTGTATCGCCACCCGACCTTCTACGACCTGCCCGCGTCGCTCGACCACATGTGAGGACCGGACGATGACGGCATCCATCCAACCGAGCACCGCCGCCGGCGTCCAGTACCTGCTGCGCCTGGGCGACGCCTGCCTGGTGCTGTCGCACCGGATCTCCGAGTGGATCGGGCATGCGCCCATCCTCGAGGAGGAGCTGGCGCTGGGCAACATCGCGCTGGACCTGCTGGGCCAGTCGCGCGCGCTGCTGACGCGCGCCGGGCAGCTCAGCGCGGGCTCGGGCGGCACCGCGTTCGATGAGGACCAGCTCGCCTACCTGCGCGAGGAGCGTCACTACCTGAACCCCGTGATGATGGAGCTGCCGCGCGGCGACTTCGCGTTCACGCAGGCCCGCAACCTCGTCGCCGCCTGCTGGCTGCTGCCGATGTGGACGCGGCTGCAGGCGTCGACCGATGGTGAGGTCGCCGCCATCGCCGCCAAGGCGGTGAAGGAAGTCCGCTACCACCAGCAGCACGCCGCCGAGTGGGTGGTGCGCCTGGGCGACGGTACCGAGGAATCCGCGCGCCGCATGCAGGACGCGCTGCGTCAGCTCTGGCCCTATGTGAACGAGCTCTTCGCCGCCGACGCGATCGACGCCGCCGCCGAGGCGAGCGGCCTGGGCCCGGCCTGGTCCGCGCTCAAGCCGGACTGGGACGCTGCGATCGACGAGGTGCTGGCCGAGGCCCGCCTGACGCGCCCGCAGGACACGCCGCATGTCTACGAGGGCGTGCGTGGCGTGCACAGCGAGCACATGGGCCACCTGCTCACGACGATGCAATCGCTGCAACGCAGCTACCCCGGCGGGGTGTGGTGAACGCCGTGAGCGCCGCGCCCTTGCCCGACTTCCACGACCACCTCGCCTGGCTGAACACGCTGGCGCCGGTGGGGCCGCGTCCGGACGCGGGCGGCGCCGGGCCGTCCGACCTCGGCTGCGGGCGCCTGTCCGCGGCGTGGGAGGTGCTGTCCCAGGTGCTCGATCCCGAGGTGCCGGCGGTGTCGCTGGTGGAGCTCGGCATCGTGCGCGACCTCGTCGAGACCGCGGACGGGCTGGAGGTCGTGCTCACGCCGACCTACTCGGGCTGCCCCGCGACCGAGGCCATCGAGCAGAACGTGCGCGACGCGCTGGCGCGTTTCGGCGCGATCACGGTGACGATGCGCCGCGCGCCGGCCTGGACCACCGACTGGATCACCGACGCGGGCCGCGAGAAGCTGCGCCGCTACGGCATCGCGCCGCCCGGCCGGGTGGACGCGGGGCAGGGCGTGCCCATCCGCATCGTGCGCCGCCAAGCGCCCATCGCCTGCCCGCGCTGCGGCAGCGCGCACACCGAGCAGGTCTCGGCCTTCGGCTCGACCGCCTGCAAGGCGATGTACCGCTGCCTCGCCTGCCGCGAGCCCTTTGAACACTTCAAGCCGATCTGAGCGGTCGTGACACGACCCCGACCGGCCGATCCAAACGACTCCGAGCCTCCGTCATGAGCCTGCACTTCCATCCCTTGCGACTGCGCGCCAAGCACCAGGACACCGACGACGCCGTCGTGTTGTGCTTCGACGTGCCCGAGGCGCTGCGCGAGACCTTCCGCTTCACGCAGGGCCAGTACCTGACGCTGCGCGGCGAGGTCGACGGCCAGGACCTGCGCCGCTCGTACTCGATCTGCGCGGGCGTGGATGACGACGAACTGCGCGTGGGCGTGCGTCAGGTCGACGGCGGCGCGTTCTCGACCTGGGTGCATCGCCACCTGAAGGCCGGCGACGAGGTGCAGGTCTTCCCGCCGCAAGGCCGCTTCCATGTGCCGGTGGATCCCTCGCTGGGGCGCCATTACCTGGGCATCGCGGCGGGTTCGGGGATCACGCCCATCCTGTCGATCATGAAGACGGTGCTGGCGCGCGAGCCGCTGAGCCGCTTCACGCTGATCTACGGCAACCGCCGCCCGGCATCCGCGATGTTCAAGGAAGAGCTCGAGGACCTGAAGAACCGCTACATGACGCGGCTGACGCTCCATCACGTGTTCTCGCGCGAGCATGTCGACTCGCCGCTGATGGCGGGCCGGCTGGACCAGGCCAAGCTCGGCGACTTCCTTGCCGGACCGGTGCCCGCCGCGGGCATCGATCAGGTCTTCGTCTGCGGCCCCTTCGAGATGAACGAGCAGGCCGAGGCCGCGCTGCGCGCTGCCGGCGTGCCCGAGGACCGCATCCACATCGAGCGTTTCGGCACGCCCGAGATGCAGACCGGCCGTCCGGCGCCGCACGAGATCCACGAGGAGGACGCCGAGGCGGCCAAGGTGGTGGTGATCCGCGACGGCGTGTCGCGCGAGATCGAGTTCCGCAAGAGCGATCCCAGCCTGCTCGACGCCGCGGCGCGGGCCGGCATGGACGTGCCGTTCTCCTGCAAATCCGGGGTCTGCTCGACCTGCCGCTGCAAGTTGATCGAGGGAGAGGTCCGGATGGATAAGAATTTCGCCCTCGAGAAACACGAAGTGGCGGCCGGATTCATCCTCAGCTGCCAGGCGCACGCCCTGACGCCGCGCGTCGTGATCTCGTTCGACGAACGCTGAATCACAAGGAAAACAACATTCATGGCCCGAGGTCGCGCCCCCGGATTCGATGCCACCCGCGAGGAGATCCTCGCGCAGGCGGCCCGCCTGTTCGCCAACCAGGGCTACCCTGCCACCTCGATGAACCAGGTCGCGGAAGCCTGCGCGGTGAGCAAGCCCACGCTGTACCACTACGTGCGCGACAAGCATGAGCTGCTCGCGCAGATCTGCCAGAACCACCTGCAGCATCTGGTGGACCTGGTCGACGAGGTGAGCGCCGAGCAGCTCGCCCCGCAGGAGCACCTGCGCGGATTGATCCACCGCTTCGTGCAAGCCTATGGCGAGGCGCAGAACGAGCACCGCGTGCTGACCGAGGACCTGAAGTTCCTCGACGACGAGCACCGCGAGCGCATGGTCGCGGTGGAGCGCGAGGTCGTCGGGCGTTTCGCCGACGCGGTGGCCGCGGTGCGGCCCGAGCTGCGCGGCGCGCATCTGCACAAGCCGCTGACCATGCTGCTGTTCGGCATGATCAACTGGACCTTCACCTGGCTGAGGCCCGACGGCGCGCTGACCTATGAGGCGGTGGCGCCGATGGTCGCGGACCTGTTCTTCGGCGGCCTCGGCGCGGTGCGCACGGAGCTCACCCAGCCCCAGCCGGCGGTGCAAGCCTCATGAAGGTTTCGCGCCGCAGCATGGCCCCCTTGCAGTAGCAGTACCTCGTTCCACTCGCGTTGCTGACAACAGATTCCAAGGAGACGACATGAAACGCATCGAGAAGACCCTGCTGGCCGTGGCCGGCGCCGCGTTGATGGTCATGGGCGGCAGCGCCCGGGCCGACATCAATGTCGGCGTGACCGTGTCGGCGACGGGGCCGGCCGCGTCGCTGGGCATTCCGGAGAAGAACACCTTCGCGCTGATGCCCAAGACGATCGCCGGGCAGAAGGTCAACTACATCATCCTGGACGACGCCTCGGACACGACGACGGCGGTGGCCAACACCCGCAAGCTGATCACCGAGCACAAGGTCGACGTGGTGGTGGGATCGACGGTGACGCCGAACTCGCTGGCGATGATCGACGCGGTGTCGGAGGCGCAGGTGCCGATGATCTCGATGGCGGCGTCGGCGCGGATCGTCGAGCCGATGGACGCCAAGAAGAAGTGGGTGTTCAAGACGCCGCAGAACGACATCATGATGGCGCTGGCCATCGCCAGCCACATGCAGGCGCAGGGCGTGAAGACGGTGGCCTACATCGGCTTCGCCGACGCGTACGGCGAGGGTTGGTACGGCGAGTTCAACAAGGTCGCCGCGAGCAAGGGCCTGAGCATCGTCGCCAACGAGCGCTACAACCGCACCGACACCTCGGTGACGGGCCAGGTGCTCAAGATCATGGCGGCCAAGCCCGACGCGGTGCTGGTGGGCGGCAGCGGCACGCCGGCGGCGCTGCCGCAGAAGACGCTCAAGGAGCGCGGCTACCAGGGCAAGTACTACCAGACGCATGGCGTGGCCAACAACGACTTCCTGCGCGTGGGCGGCAAGGACGTCGAGGGCACCTTCCTGCCGGCGGGGCCGGTGCTGGTGGTGGATCAACTGCCGGCGGACCATCCCGCCAAGAAGAGCGCCAAGGCCTATGTGACGACGTATGAGGGCGCGTACGGCAAGGGCAGCGTCTCGACCTTCGGCGGCCACGCCTGGGACGCGGGCCTGCTGCTGGCCGCGGCGATCCCCGAGGCCGTCAAGAAGGCCCAGCCCGGCACGCCGCAGTTCCGCGCGGCGCTGCGTGACGCGATCGAGGGCGTCAAGGAGATGCCCGGCGCGCACGGTGTGTTCACGATGTCGCCCAATGACCACCTCGGCCTGGACCAGCGTGCCCGCGTGATGGTCAAGATCGAAGCAGGCACCTGGAAGTACCAGCCTTGAGCGTTTGACCCCGGGGGCGGGACGTCCTGCGTCCCGCCCTCGTTCATTTCAGAACTTCAAAAGAGACCCGTCATGAGCGCCACCCCAGTCCTTCAGAGTTTGATCGCCGGTCGCTGGATCGGATCGAGCGCGTCGCGCGACCTGCGCAGCGCCGTCAATGGCCGGTTGGTGGCGCAGACCCATGCCGATGAGATCGATTTCGGCGAGAGCCTGGATTTCGCGCGCAGGCAGGCGCTGCCGGCGCTGCTGGCGCTCGATTTCCAGCAACGCGCCGCGATCCTGAAAGCGCTCGCGACCTATCTGCAGGAACACAAGGAATCGCTCTACGCGATCTCCGCCCACACCGGCGCCACCCGGCCCGATTCCTGGATCGACATCGAAGGCGGCTTCGGCACGCTCTTCGCCTACGCCTCGATGGGACGGCGCGAGCTGCCCTCCAGCAACATCGTCCATGAAGGCCCCGCCCAGGCACTCGGCAAGATCGGCCAGTTCATGGGCACCCACGTGCTGGTGCCCAAGCGCGGCGTGGCCGTGCACATCAACGCGTTCAACTTCCCGATGTGGGGCATGCTCGAGAAGTTCGCGCCGAGCTTCCTCGCCGGCATGCCCTGCATCGTCAAGCCGGCCACCGCGACCAGCTACGTCGCCGAGGCCTGCGTGCGGCTGATCGAGCAGTCCGGCCTGCTGCCCGCCGGCGCGCTGCAGCTGATCATCGGCGGCTCCGGCGATCTGCTCGACCGCCTGGAGGAGACCGACGTCGTCACCTTCACCGGCTCGGCCGACACCGCCGCGCAGCTGCGGGTGAACGCGAACCTCATTCGCCGCTCGGTGCCGTTCAACGCCGAGGCCGACAGCCTGAACTGCGCGATCCTGGCGCCGGACGTTCAGCCCGGCGATCCCGAATTCGATCTCTTCGTCAAGGAAGTGATGCGAGAGATGAGCGCCAAGGCCGGCCAGAAGTGCACGGCGATCCGCCGCGCCATCGTGCCCGCCGCGCAGGTCGATGCCGTGGCCGCCGCGCTGCGCGAGCGTCTGGCGAAGATCAAGGTCGGCGACCCCGCGCTGGAAGGCGTGCGCATGGGTGCGCTGGCGTCCAAGGCGCAGCAGGCTGACGTGGCCGAGCGCCTGGCACTGCTCGCGCAGGGCAACGAGATCGTCTACGGCGAGCGCGACGGTTTCGCGCCGGTGGGCGAGGGCGTGGGCGACGGCGCCTTCTTCGCGCCCACGCTGCTGCTGTGCCGCGACGCGATGCGCAACGAGGCCGTGCACAACATCGAGGCCTTCGGACCGGTGTCGACGCTGATGCCCTACGGCGACTTCGACGAGGCGCTGGCGCTCGCGGCCAAGGGCCGCGGCAGCCTGGTGGGGTCGGTGGTCACGAAAACGCCGGCGCTCGCGGCGCAGGCCGTGTATCACGCGGCGGCCTTCCATGGCCGGCTGCTGGTGCTGGACCGTGACGCGGCGCCGGAGTCCACCGGCCACGGCTCCCCGCTGCCGATGCTCAAGCACGGCGGACCGGGTCGCGCGGGCGGTGGCGAGGAACTCGGCGGCATCCGCGCGGTCAAGCACTACCTGCAGCGCTGCGCGGTGCAGGCCTCGCCGACGATGCTCACCGCGATCACCGGCGAGTACGTGCGCGGCGGCAAGGTGACCGAGGACGCGATCCATCCGTTCCGCAAGCACTTCGAGGAGATCCAGGTCGGCGACTCGCTGCTGACGCATCGCCGCACGGTGTCGGAGGCGGACATCGTCAACTTCGGCGGCATCAGCGGCGACTACTTCTACATGCACTTCGACGAGGTCGCGGCCAAGGACACGCAATTCGGCCAGCGCATCGCGCACGGCTACTTCGTGCTGTCGGCGGCGGCGGGGCTGTTCGTGTCGCCGGCGCCGGGGCCGGTGCTGGCCAACTACGGGCTGGACACGCTGCGTTTCGTGAATCCGGTGGCGATCGGCGACACGATCCAGGCGCGGCTGACCTGCAAGCGCCGCATCGATCGCGGCAATCGCCCGGACCAGCCGCCGCAAGGCGTCGTGGCCTGGGACGTGCAGGTCACCAACCAGCGCGGTGAACTCGTCGCCAGCTACGACATCCTGACGCTCGTCGCGAAGAAGGCCTGACCGTCCTACCCCCTCTCCCGCTTGCGGGAGAGGGCAGGTGTGAGGGCCTGCGGACGTGGCCGTGCGCCGTCCTGAGCGGCCTGTCGATTGATCTCATGGATGAGATCGATCAAGGCCCTGAGCGCCACCGGAATGTGGCGATGACCGGCGTAGTACAGGCACAGCGCCGGCAACGGCGCCGACCACCCGTCCAGCACGCGCCGCAGCCGCCCCGCGGCCAGGTCCTCGGCGACGTACCACTCCGCGACCTGCGCCAGTCCCAGTCCCGCGCGCGCGGCCTCCAGCATCAGCTGAGGCGCATCCAGCACCATCGGCCCCGGCACGTCCATGGCGGTGACCGGGGCCGACTTCCTCTTGCCGTTCGCAAACTCCCACGGCGACGGCAACCCGCTGGGCAGCCGCGCCCGCAGGCAGGCATGCCGCGCGAGGTCCGCCGGCTTGAGCGGCTCGCCGTGCTGGTCGAGGTAATCCGGCGACCCCACCACCACCAGCCGCAGCGGCGCGGCGATGGGCACGCGGATCATGTCGCGTGGCACCTGCGGCGCGAGCCGCAGCCCGGCGTCGAAGCCCTCCGCGACGATGTCCACCATGCGGCCCTCGGTGACGATGTCCAGCGTGATGCCGGGATGGCGTCGCATCAGCTCCGCCAGCACCGGCCGGAAGACCATCAGCGCCGCGCCCAGCGAGCTGTTCAGCCGCAGCGTGCCCGTGGGTGGTCCCGCGCGATCGCCGGCCGCATCCACCGCCTCCCGGATCAGCGTCACCGCGGGTCCGACGCGATCGACGAATTGCCGCCCCGCCTCGGTCAGCGACACGCTGCGGGTGGTGCGATGGAACAGCCGCACGCCCATGCGCGCCTCCAGGCCGGCCACCGCGTTGCTCACGGCGGAGGCGGACATCTCCAGCTCCAGCGCCGCCGGCCGGAAGCCCTGACGGCGTGCCACCGCCAGCACCACCTCGAACTCCGCCAGGCTGTCCTTGCGCATGCTTGTCCTCGATATCGAAACACGCCGGATCCTATCGTTTCGATTTCCGGGATGACGCATCTACCTTCGTATGGCTTATCAGATGGAGGCCCGCTGCCTACATTGACCTCATCGCGGCACCGATGCCGACCCACCAGGAGCGTTCCCATGATCCGTGTCGACCAGAACTACATCGACGGCCAGTTCGTCCCCGTCACCGGCGAGGAGGTCGTCGACATCGTCAATCCCGCCGACGAGACGGTGATCGGCGAGGCGCGACTGGCCAGCCGCGAGGACGCGCGCCGCGCGATCGAGGCCGCGGCGCGGGCGCAGCCCCGCTTCGCGCGTACCACCGTCGCCGAGCGCATCGCGCTGCTGGAGCGGCTGCAGGCCTCGATGCTCGCCCATGCCGACGTGCTGCGCGAGTCCTCGATCCTGGAGTACGGCGGCCCGCTCGCGCGCTCGCAGTGGGTGGCCAACTACGCGTCGCAGTGTTTCGGCGATGCCGTGCGCACGCTCGCGAACTACGCGTTCGAGCGTCCCGCCGGGCTGGACGGTGTGTCCACGCGGCGCATGGTGCCCGTGGGGGTGTCGGGGCTCTTCGCGCCCTGGAACGCGGCGGCGGGCACGATCGCGAGCAAGCTCGCCGCGGCGATCGCCGCGGGTTGCGCCAGCGTGGTCAAGCCCAGCGAGCTCAGCCCCTGGCAGGCGCACCTGATCACCCAGGCCATCCACGACGCGGACCTGCCGTCGGGCGTGGTCAACGTCGTCACCGGCCGCGGCGCCGATGTCGGCGCGGAGATCGGCACGCATCCGGCGGTGGCCAAGCTGTCCTTCACCGGCTCGACGCCCACGGGCCGGCTCATCGCGCGCGGCGCCGCGGACACGATGAAACGGGTCAGCCTGGCGCTGACCGGCAAGTCCGCCTCGGTGCTGCTGGACGACGCCGACCTGCGCGCCGCGATCCCGCTGGCGCTGGGGGCGGCCTTCATGAACAGCGGCCAGGCCTGCGTCGCCGGCACGCGGCTGCTGGTGCCGCGCTCGCGGATGGACGAAGTCGTCGCGCTGGTGGGCACGGCCGTGAACGCGATGCGGGTCGGCGATCCGCGCGATCCGGCGACGACGATCGGTCCGATGGTCAACCGCGCGCAGCTCGAGCGCATCCAGCACTTCATCCGACGCGGCCTGGCGCAGGGCGCCACACTGGTGGCTGGCGGCGAGGGCCGCCCCGAGGGGCTCACGCGTGGCTGGTTCGTGCGTCCGACCGTCTTCGCCGACGTGCGCAACGACATGGACATCGCGCGCGAGGAGATCTTCGGTCCGGTGCTGTCCATCCTGCCGGTGGAGTCGGACGAGGACGCCATCGCCATCGCCAACGACTCGATCTACGGGCTGCAGGGTTACGTGTTCTCGAGCGACCTGGCACGCGCGCGCCGCGTCGCCGAGCGCCTGGACACCGGCACCGTGCTGATCAACCGCGTCGCGCCCGACCTGCTCGCGCCGTTCGGCGGCGTGAAGCAATCGGGCCTGGGACGTGAGTTCGGCGCGATGGGGCTGGAGGCCTTCCTCGAGTCGCGCACCATCACCGTGGCGTGAGGACGACATGAAGGCGGTGTGTTGATGAGGTGTTGACGGCGTGTTGACGGGCGCTTCGCTAAGGTGCCGCGCACAACGACAACTCGCTTCCACAGGGACCTCATGACCTTCGCTCGTCGCCGCCTGCTCGCGGCGTTCGCCGCCGTGCCCGCGGCCGCCGCCCTCACGCAACTGGGCGGATGCGCCTCCGCCGCGCCCAGCGGCTCCTTCATCGGCCATCCGGCTGCGGTCAAACCGGCCGGCTTCAAGCTCGACACCGTGCAGGTGCGCTGGCAGGAGAACCCCGGCTTCACCTACCGCGTGTCCTACGAGCGCCCCAAGTACGCCGTGGACACCTCCATGAGCAAGGTCGAAGGCGAGAAGGCCAAGGCCTACATGGACAAGCTGATGGCGCTGTACCGCGCCAACACGGTGACGATGTCCACCGACCGGCTGCTGGGCGCGGGCGTGCGTTTCGGACCCACGCACACGATCGCGCTGCTGCCGCTGCGCGGCCATTTCAACCACGCCGGCGGCACCTGCGGCATGACGATGCGCGCGTCCATCCTCGACGCCAATCGCCTGCTGCTCTACACGGTGGACATCGACAGCAACAGCGCTTGGCACTGGAAGGGTTTCGGCGTGCCCGATCCCGACGAGGGCTTCGTGCGCAACTTCGCCGAGGCGATGGTCAGCACCTTCAGGCAGGCGGGGCTGCTGGCATGAGCGCGCGCCGTTCAGGATTCCCGCTGGTCGCGGGGGCGGCAGCGTTGGCGCTGGGCATGGGCGCCGGCGCGCTGCGGGCTCAGGAGATGGTCGCCGACCGCTACGAGCTGCGCGCGGTGGACGCGCCCGATGCGGCGGAAGGCCTGGCGCGATGCACCGGCCGCCCGATCGCCGAGGCGCAGGCCTTCCTGAGCACGCTGCGCGCGTCCCCCGATGCCGACAAGGCGCGCCAGTTCGGCGCGGTGAAGGACCCCGCCAACGCGCTGCTCGCGCGGGGCCAGTGGGCCTGCGTGCCGCTGAGCCTGGCGCGGTATCCGGAATGGCCGGTCGAGGGGCTGGCCGCCATCGTGCACCTGACCGGCGTGGATCCCGCGGCCAGCCAGGGCTGGATGCGCAATCTGCTGGAGCAGGTCGCGCGCAACGGCCTGGCGCGCGGCCTTGTCGTCTACGCCAACGGCAACGCGGAGGTCTTCGAGTTCAAGGCCGAGCAGGGCTTCGTCGGCGCGATGTCGGTCAGCATGAAGACGGTGAAGGCCGGCAATTACGACGAGAGCGGCTTCCACGCGGTGATCAAGGATCCGGGGCTCAAGTCGATCACGATGAGCTCGCGCAGCGAGATCCAGCCCGCCGGCGCGGTGGCCGGCGCGACGGCGTCCGCGGGCCGGTGGAGCTTCATGATCCCGACGCAACGCCTGCGCTGGCCGCAGGATGGCGAGTTCGTGCGCATGGCCGGCTCGCCACGCACCGCGCTCGTCGCCACGGAGGGTACGCGCTGGGGCACCGCCACCGGCACGCGGCTGTGGCTGCAACCGGGCGGGCTGGTGGTCTACAGCACGGCCTCCAGCACCGACAGCGGGACCTGGACCGTCGACGACGGCGTCCTGCATGTGGCGCTGGCCGGTGGCTCGCGCCTGGCGCTGAACGCCTCGGCGGATGGCAAGTCGCTGGTGGGCCGCGCCCGGCGGCAAGCGCCGGCGAGCAACCGGCCGTTGAGCGCCGCGCTCCAGGGCGTCGACCTGGAGTCGCAATGGACGCTGCGCCTGGACAAGCAGTGAGGCGCTGCGTCCGCGCTCGATAAAACCTGCGAGTCCGGCGCGCTCACGTCGTTCCGACCGAATGCCGCGCCTGGAATCTCGACCTTGAGCGGCGCGCGGCGGCCGCCCACACTGCGGGCTTTCGCCAACCGCCTGGGAACGACCTTGGATCTGCTCACCACCCCCGTCATCGCCGGCCTGCTCTTCACGGGCACGCTGGGCATCGTCGCGCTGATGGCCTGGAAGGGCGGCAACGAGCGGCGCGACGTGACCTTCCTGGCCTCGGCCGCCGGGCTGGGCGGGGTCTGCACGGCGCTGGCGACGCTGGTCTGAGCGCGGATCGCACGGGCGAGCAGACAACGGATACGCCCGGTTGCGAAGTCGACGTCCCTGACGTCCTCGCGTGAATCACCGTCGCGCCAGAATGCGGCGCAGGTGTTTGCAAGAGGAAGGGTTGGAGGATGCGGGTTCTGCTCGTCGAGGATTCCGAGTTCGTGCGCACGCAGTTCCTGCGGCTGTTCGAGGGCCTGGAGTTCGTGGAGGTCGTCGGCTACGCGGACAGCGAGGAGGACGCGGTGCAGGCCGTCGCGGTGCTCAAGCCCGACGTGGTGCTGCTCGATCTCAACCTGCAGGTGGGCTCCGGCATGCATGTGCTGAGCCGCGCGCGGGCGGGGGGCTACACCGGCAAGCTGTGGGTGCTCAGCAGCCGCGATCCCGACTTCTACCGCTCGCTGTGCGAGAAGCACGGCGCGGACGGCTTCTACGACAAGGCCAATGATCAGGACCAGCTGATCGCGGATCTGCGAGCGCTTGCTCAATAGCCCCAAGCCCTCAAGAGCCCTCAATGACCCTCTCAAGCTCTCCGGAGCCCCTCGCCCGCGCAGCGGGAGAGGGGTTGGGGTGAGGGCTCGTGTGAGGGCACGGAGCCCCTCGTAGAATCGCCGACTCCCAAGCGATGACGCCCGTTTGACCGGGCGATGACGATGACAGCTGCTGTTCCGTCCGGTGCCGCGCAGGCGCCGGTGGTGATCGTGGGTGCCGGCCTGGCCGGATTGACCGTGGCGCTGCACCTGGCCGACCGGGTCCCGGTGATCGTGCTGGCCAAACGCGAGCTCGGCGAGGCCGCCACCGCCTGGGCGCAGGGCGGCATCGTGGGCGTGCTGGGCTCCGACGACAGCATCGAGAGCCACGTGCGCGACACGCAGGAGGCGGGCGCCGGCCTCGTCGACGAGGCCACCGCCCGCTACATCGCCGAACGCAGCGCCGACGCGGTGGGCTGGCTGGTCGCGCAGGGCGTGCCGTTCACGCCTGACGAGCAGGGGCCGCTCGGGCTGCATCTCACGCGCGAGGGCGGCCATGCGGTGCGCCGCATCGCGCATGCGGCCGATGCTACCGGCAAGGCCATCCACGACGCGCTGCTGGCCAAGGCCCATGCGCATCCCAACATCGAGCTGCGCCAGCGCTGGATGGCGCTGGACCTGATCACGTCGCGCCATGTGCAGCGGGAGGAGCCCTCGCGCTGCTACGGCATCTACGCGCTGGACATGGACGCGCAGCGCGTCGACGCGATCGCCGCGCGCGCCGTGGTCATGGCCACCGGCGGCGCGGGCAAGGTCTACCGCTACACGACCAACCCGGATACCTCCACCGGCGACGGCATCGCGATGGCCTGGCGCGCGGGCTGCCGCATCGCCAACATGGAGTTCATCCAGTTCCATCCGACCTGCCTGTACCACCCGCAGGAACGCAGCTTCCTCATCACCGAGGCGCTGCGCGGGGAGGGCGGTCATCTCAAGCTGCCCGACGGCACGCGCTTCATGGCCGCGCACGACGAGCGGCTGGAACTCGCGCCGCGGGACGTGGTCGCCCGCGCGATCGACTTCGAGATGAAGAAGCACGGCCTGGACCACGTGTGGCTGGATGCCACGCACCTGGGCGAGGCCTTCCTCAAGGAACACTTCCCGACGATCCATGCGCGCTGCCTGGCGCTGGGCATCGACATCGCCCGCCAGCCGATTCCGGTCGTGCCGGCGGTGCACTTCACCTGCGGAGGCGTCGTGTCCGACCTGCAGGGCCGCGCGGACCTGCCCGGCCTGTACGCGATCGGCGAGACCGCGCACACCGGCCTGCACGGCGCCAACCGGCTGGCGAGCAACTCGCTGCTGGAGTGCGTCGTGCTGGGCCGGGGTTGCGCCGGGGACATCCTCGACCAGCCCGACCCCGAACCCGCGCCGCTGCCGGCCTGGGACGAGAGCCAGGTCGAGGACGCCGACGAGCAGGTCGTGATCGCCCACAACTGGGACGAGCTGCGGCTGCTGATGTGGAACTACGTCGGCATCGTGCGCACGACCAAGCGGCTCGAGCGGGCCTTGCACCGCATCGACCTGCTGCGCGCGGAGATCGACGACTACTACGCCAACTTCCGCGTCAGCCGCGACCTGCTGGAACTGCGCAACCTGGTGGACTGCGCCGAGCTGATCGTGCGCTCGGCGCTGCTGCGCCACGAGAGCCGCGGCCTGCATTACAGCCGCGACTATCCGCGCACGCTGCCGGCGAGCCTGCCGACGGTGCTGGTGCGCAACGGCAATACGCGCGGCGGGAGCCGCTGAGGCCGCTTCAGGCGCTCAGCGCGGCTTGGTCCTCAGCACGCTGCGCGCCTGGACGAAGTTGAAGGCGTAGCCGACGGCTTCCTTGATCGCGGCGTCGACGTCGTGCCGTTCCTGCTCGGTCAGGTAGAACGAGTAATCGACCGCGTGGCGGATGTAGCGCGGCGGCAGCCGGTTGAGCGCCACGCAGGCCACGTCGGCGAGCAGCTCCGGCTGGCGTTCGATGTCGGGGAACTGCGGCGCGTTGTCCATCACCGCGGCAAACACTTCGCGTTCGTGATGGTTGTAGAGCGAGGTGAAGTCCATGCGCGTGTCCTGCCTCGGGCAGTCGGGATGGGCACAGCATAGGCCTGTCGCCCTGCGGATGGAAACCCTCGTTCACGCGGGGGAGGCGGGTACGGTCAGGCGGCCCCGATCCCGGGGACCAAGCCGCCGGCGGCCTGCGCCGCCTTCCTCGCCTTGAGCTGCGCCGTGAAATCCAGCATCCGGTCGATGCAGCCCAGTGCCTGGGTGCGGATCGGCTCCTCGACGAAGATCTCGCCGGTGCCGCGCTCCAGGCAGTCCACGATGCCCTGCAGCCCGTTCATCGCCATCCACGGGCAATGCGCGCAGCTCTTGCAGGTGGCGCTGTTGCCGGCGGTCGGGGCCTCGATCAGCACCTTGCCCGGCGCGAGCTGGCGCATCGCATGCAGGATGCCCTTGTCGGTGGCGACGACATACTCCCGCGCCTTGCCCTCGACGACCGCCTTGATCAGCGCCGAGGTCGATCCCACCACGTCCGCCTGCGCCACGACGGCGGCCGGCGACTCGGGGTGCACGAGGATCATCGCGTCGGGATGCTGCTCGCGCAGCAGCTCGAGCTCCAGGCCCTTGAACTCGTCGTGCACGATGCACGCGCCGTTCCACATCAGCATGTCGGCGCCGGTCTGGTCCTGGATGTAGCGGCCCAGGTGGCGGTCGGGCGCCCACAGGATCTTCTCGCCGCGCGCCTTGAGCTCGCTGACGATCTCCAGCGCGCAGGAGCTCGTGACCATCCAGTCCGCGCGGGCCTTCACCGCGGCGCTGGTGTTGGCGTAGACGACGACCGTGCGGTCCGGATGCGCGTCGCAGAACGCGGCGAACTCGTCGGCCGGGCAGCCCAGGTCCAGCGAGCAGGTCGCGTCCAGGTCGGGCATCAGCACGCGTTTCTCGGGGCTGAGGATCTTGGCGCTCTCGCCCATGAAGCGCACGCCGGCGACGACCAGCGTCCGCGCGGCGTGATCGCGGCCGAAGCGCGCCATTTCCAGCGAGTCGGAGACGATGCCGCCGGTTTCCTGCGCGAGGTCCTGCAGGTCGCCGTCCACGTAGTAATGCGCCACGAGCACGGCCCCCTTGGCCTTGAGCAGCTCGGCGGCGCGGGTCTTGAGTTGCTGGCGCTGGCTGGGCGTCAGCGGTGCCGGCACCTTGGCCCACGCGTGGGCGGTGCAGGTGGCGCCTTCCGCGTCCTGGCGGTCGAAGTCGTACAGAACCTGATCCATGGGGCGCGATTCTAGGTCTGACCGAAAAACCGGCTCGGCGGCATGCCGACCGTCCGCGTGACCATCGCGGTGAAGGCGCTGGCGCTGGCGTATCCCAGCTCGGCGGCGATGACCTGCATCGGCTTGCGATGGGCGGCCAGGCGCAGCGCCTCGGCCAGCAGCGCCTGCTGGCGCCATTGCGCGTAGCTGCTCCCGAGCTCCAGCCGGAACAGCCGCGACACGGTGCGCGCGCTGGCGCCGACCTCCGCCGCCCAGTCGTCCAGGCTGGCATGACGCATCGGCTCGGCCAGCACCGCCTCGCACAGCCGGCGCAGCCGCTTGTCGGTGGGCAGCGCCACGCCCAGCTGCAGCGTCGGCGCGCGCCGGAGCTCATCCAGGATCAGCTGGCCGAGCCAGGTCTCGCGGTCGTCGACGCGGTCGCCCGGCTCGACCTCCTCGCGCGCGAGCTGCACCGCCAGCTCGCGCAGCAGCGGCGAGACCTCCAGCACACGGTTCTCGTCCCAGACCGCGTCGGCCGCGGGCGGCGAGAGCAGGTACAGCGTGCGCAGCTCGCAGCGCTCCACGGCGGTGACCGCGTGGACGATGCCCGCCGGGATCCACACGCCGCGCGACGGCGGCACGAGGAAGGTGGCGCGATCGGTGCTCACGCGCACCACGCCGGTCACCGAGAAGACGAACTGGCCCCAAGCGTGGAAATGGGCCTGGATGTCCATGTGGCCGTCCAGGCTGCGCGACTTCGCGCGCACCGGTCGATCAGCGCTCGGCGCGTAACGGCGCGGGTCCAGGGGCGGCAGGCTGGTGCGGGAAGTGCTCATGGCGGAAATTCGACAGAACTTGTCCGGCTATCGTAATTGCGACGTGAAGGCCCTGTCACCATTCCGCCCATGAACACCGCCACCACCACCGTCGACGGGCACGGCCTCGAGCTCAGCCCGGAACAGAGCGCCGCGCAGAGCAGGAAGCAAGACATCCAGACCATCAGCCTGATCGGGCTGGCGCACGGCACCTCGCACTTCTTTCACATGCTGCTGCCGCCGCTGTTCCCGGTGTTCATGCGGGAATTCGGGCTGAGCTACTCGGAGCTGGGCCTGCTGGTGACGATCTTCTTCGTGATCTCGGGGGTGGGGCAGGCGCTGTCGGGCTTCCTGGTGGACAAGACCGGCGCGCGGCCGGTGCTGTTCGTGGCCTTGAGCTGCTTCGTCCTGGCGTCGCTGGCGGCGGGCACCGCGCAGGGCTTCACCGGATTGGCGCTGGCCGCGGCGCTGGCGGGCCTGGGCAACTCACCCTTCCACCCGGTGGACTTCACGATCCTGAACAAGCGGGTGTCGCAGCAGCGCTTGGGGCATGCGTTCTCGGTGCACGGCATCACGGGCAACCTGGGCTGGGCGCTGGCGCCGGTGCTGCTGATCTCGGTGCACGAAGCCACCGGCCAATGGCGGCTGGGTTACGCCGCGACGGCGGTCTGGGCGCTGTTCGTGATCGGGCTGCTGGCGTTCAAGCGCGACGCGATCGACGACACCCAGGGCTCGTGGGGCCATGAGAAGGCCGGGGCGGCAAAGGCGCCCGTCGACGAGCATCCGATGGCGTTCCTGAAGCTGCCCTCGGTGTGGCTGTGCTTCTCGTTCTTCTTCTTCACGACCTCGGCGCTGAGCGCGATCCAGAGCTTCGCATCGCCGGCGCTGTCGGCGATGTACGGCGTGAGCCTGGCGAGCACCGCGTTCGTGGTGACGGGCTACATGCTGGCGGGCGCGGCGGGGATGATCGTCGGCGGGTTCCTGGTGGCGAGGTCGCAGAACCTGGAGCGCAACATCGCCGGCGCGATGTTCGCGGCCGCGGCTCTGCTGGCGCTGACAGCGACGGGCTGGCTGCCGGCGACCGCGGCGTTGATCGCCGCGGCGACGGCGGGTTTCGGCACGGGCCTGGCGGGTCCGTCGCGCGACATGTTGATCAAGCGCGCGGCGCCTCCGGGGGCGACGGGGCGCGTGTATGGCACGGTGTACTCGGGGCTGGACACCGGCTTCGCGGTGGCCGCGCCGGTCTTCGGCGCGCTGATGGACCGCGGCTGGAACCACGCGGTGTTCTTCGGTGCGTCGCTCGCGCTGCTGATGGGCATCGGGGCGGCGAGCCTGGTGCGCAAGAAGCGCTGACCCGCTTGAGCGGGATGCTGTATCGAGTCCTTCCGTGAGGTCGAGCAAGTCCTGACCCTCCACCCATCTGAGGGCCTCCTCGCAACAGGGGACATCGCCCCGGCTTGCATTGAGCCGGGCGCTCGCTACAGTCAGCCGCCATGGACCAGCCACGCATTGCTGCCCGCCCCGCGGGTCACGTCCTCGTCGAGGCCCTGATCGAACAAGGCGTCCGTGACGTCTTCGGCGTGCCCGGCGAGTCCTACCTCGCGGTGCTAGACGGTTTCCACGAATACCGCGATCGCATCCGTTTCATCGGATGCCGGCAGGAGGGCGGCGCCGCCTTCATGGCCGAGGCCCAGGGCAAGCTCACCGGCCGCCCCGGCATCTGCTTCGTCACCCGCGGCCCCGGCGCCACCAACGCCAGCATCGGCCTGCACACCGCCTTCCAGGACTCCACGCCGATGATCCTGTTCATCGGACAGGTGGCCTCCGACCAGCGCGATCGCGAGGCCTTCCAGGAAGTCGATTACCGCCAGATGTTCGGCCCGGGCACCCTGGGCATGGCCAAATGGGTCGGCGAGGTCCAGGACCCCCACCGGCTGCCCGAGTACGTCGCACGCGCCTTCCACACCGCCCTGCAGGGCCGGCCGGGCCCCGTCGTGCTGGTGCTGCCCGAGGACATGCTGACCCAGCTCACCGACGCGCCGGTGCTGCCGCGCGCCAAGCCTGCCGTGGCCTGGCCCGCGCCGGCGGACCTGCTCGAACTGCAGGCGCGGCTCGAAGCCGCCCAGCGCCCCTTCGTCATCGTGGGCGGCGGCGGCTGGACCGCCGAGACCTGCGCCGCGCTGCAGGACTTCGCCCATGCCTGGCGCCTGCCCGTGGGCTGCGCCTTCCGCTTCCAGGACCTCTACGACAACCGCGATCCGATGTACGCCGGCGACGTCGGCATCGGCATCAACCCCGCGCTGGCCAAACGCATCACCGAGGCCGACCTGATCCTGGCGATCGGCCCGCGACTGGGCGAGATGACCACCGGCGGCTACACACTGCTCCAGGCGCCGCGGCCCGCGCAGCAGCTCGTGCACATCCACGCCGGGCCGGAGGAGCTCGGCCGGGTCTACGCCGCCGATCAGATGATCCAGTCCAGCATGAGCGCCGCCGCGCTCGCGCTGCAGCAGATGCATCCGACCGGCGGTGTCCAGGAACTGCCCTGGCTGGATTGGACGCGCGACGCGCATGCCGATTACCAGCGCAATCAGCAGGCCGCGCCGGTCTCACCGATGGACCTCGCGGCGGTGATGCAGCAGCTCGACCGCCTGCTGCCCGCCGAGTCCATCTTCACCAACGGCGCCGGCAACTACAGCGGCTGGCTGCATCGATTCCACCGCTACACCGCGCTGCACCAGGGCGGGCGGACGCAGCTCGCGCCCACCAGCGGCGCGATGGGGTACGGCTTCCCGGCCGCCGTCGCCGCGTCGCTGCTGCAGTCGCAGCGCTGGGTCGTGAACATCGCCGGCGACGGCGACTTCCTGATGACCGGCCAGGAGATGTCCACCGCGATGGCCCATGGCGCGCGTCGGCTGCTGTGCCTGATCGTGGACAACGGCAGCTACGGCACGATCCGCATGCATCAGGAGCGCGAGTATCCCGGCCGCGTCAGCGGCAGCGACCTGCACAACCCGGACTTCGCCGCGCTTGCCCGCGCCTACGGCTGGCTGGCCTTCAGCGCGGCGCGCACCGAGGAGGTCGAGCCCGCGTTGCGCGAGGCCATCGCCGCGCAGCGCCCCACCTTGATCCACCTGAAGCTGCCGGTGGACGTCTCCACGAGCCGGACCACGCTCGCCAGCATCCGTGACGCGGCGCTCAGACGACAGGCCTCGTGACAGGACACATGACAGACATCGTGACGGACAATCCGCGCATGTCCGCATCTCCCATTCCTTTCGCCCTGCGCGGCGACTTCATCGAACTCGACAAGCTGCTCAAGGCCACGGCGCTGGTGGGCAGCGGCGGCGAGGCCCGGCACTTCATCTCCGAGGGCCAGGTGCGCGTGGATGGGCAGGTCGACCTGCGCAAGACCGCCAAGATCCGCGCCGGCCAGGTGGTGGAGTTCAACGGCGAGCGCATCGAGGTGTTGCCCCCTGTCCAGGAGTGATCCCATGACCAGTCCCAGCGCTTCGACCCGCGCCGCGATCCGTTTCTCGACCTGCGATCTGTGCGACTCGCTCAAGGCCGACAGCAGCGGTACCACCCGCTGGTTGCCAGGCAGCCTGTATCGCAGTTATGGCGCGCATGCGCGTTTCGCCGGCCCCGTGGCCACGGTGCGGTGCCTGGAGGACAACACCCAGGTCAAGGCCGCGGTGGAGAGCTTCGGCGCCGGGCGCGTGCTGGTCGTCGATGGTGGCGGCTCGCTGCGGCGATCGCTGCTGGGTGGCAACCTCGCGGCGAGCGCCGCGAAGAACGGCTGGGCCGGCGTGCTGATTCACGGCGCCGTCCGGGACCTCGCCGAATTGCGCGGGAGCGAGCTCGGGATCCTGGCGCTGGGGCATGTCCCCATGCCCACCGAGCGGCGCGAGCAAGGCCTGGCCGACGTGCCGGTGCAACTGGAGGGCGTCTGGGTCCGCCCCGGCGATTGGCTTTACGCCGATGAGGACGGCGTGGTGATCACACCGCAGCCGGTGCACGCGGCGGGCTGAGGCCCGCGGCGGTCCGCCAGGGCCGGTCAAGGCAGGCGCGTCCCCAGCCATCGACCCAGCCGCGACAGCGGCGAGTGTCGGGTCTTGCCGACGACCAGGTTGTCGGAGGAGACCCAGTCGATGTCGACCTGGGCCCGCTTGCAGGCCGCGCGAAACTGCGTGTCGCCACTCCAGCTTTCGGGCGCGCGGACCCGGCGCAAGTGCGGCATCTGGCGCAGCGCCTGACCGAAGGTCGCGATGTCGCGCCGCAGGTCGGTGCCACCGTCCACCAGGCGTGTCAGATCGAGCCGATGCACATGGGCCGTGGCGCAGCCATGCGGCAGGCTGCCTTGAAACGTGGCGCCCACGGCGATCGTCGTATGGGCGAAAGCCTTGAGGCTGTCGGCGAATGACGCGGCGTCGTGCACGCGATCCTGGTCGAGGCACAACACCACGGACAGTCCGTCCCTGGCGACGCGGCTGCGCTGGAGCAACTCGCGAGGCGGCAATTCGAGAGGTTGGGCGCACGGGTCGACGCCCCCGTCCTGCACCTTGACGCTACGAGCCGGGTGGCGGCCTTCCGCCGTCAGCAAGGCCAGCGACACCCCAAGACGGTGATGGCCACGGTCCACCGGCAGCCCCCCCGACGCGCCGCCAAGTGACCATCGGAAGAGGCCGTCCACGACCGCCGCGGCATCCCCGCCGAAATTGCTGGCACACAACGAGTCCGGTCGAGCGTCAACGTGTTGTTGCCAGGCGGCCATGGATCGGTCCAAGGCGTGAGCCGCCAAGGCCTGTCGGGAGGGGGGCGGAGAGGAAGCCTGGGCAGCCCGTTCGGGCACCCGCGGCGCCTGCGGACGGCGCCAGGGATTCGTCCGGATCCGGGAGGGGGCCGGCGGCGCGGGATCGGGCCGGGCTTCGCGCCGAGGCGCAGGCGAGTCCGAGCCTTCCGTCGATTGATAACCGGAAGAGTCGGACGACGTGGAGGCTTGCCGCTGCAGGTCGGCCGCCATCCGCGCCGGCAAGTCCAGCCGCGGCATGCGCAGGATCCTCACCGCGGGTGGCGCGGGCAGCCGCTGGAAGCGCGGTGGCGCGTCGATGAACGGCGCCCCCCTGGCCATCGACGCGTGCGCGCCGCTCGACGCATCGTCGTGGGCGGTGTCCGCCGTGGTCGATGACTCGGCGTGGGCCATGGAAACGGACATGGAAACGGGCAGAAGGGACACTGACTGCATGGAGCGCAAGGGGCAAGGTGAGAGTGACGGGCCGGTGAGTCGGACCCGATGCCAGAGCGTTCCAGCTTGTCAGGCGACGCGCACGCCGCCCTGCCGCGGTGTCATGCCGATGCGCCGAGGTCGGACCACCACCCGACCAGCCCGTCGGGCGCCATCGGCTTGCCGAAGAGCCAGCCCTGCGCCGCGTCGCAGCCCATGTTCAGCAGGATGTCGCGTTGCCCTTCGGTCTCCACGCCCTCGGCCACGACCGTCATGCCCAGCGAGCGCCCGATCCCGATCACCGCGCTCGACAACGCGCGATCCTCCGCGTCGTGCTCCAGGTCGCGCACGAAGCTCTTGTCCAGCTTGAGCTCCGTCACCGGCAGCCGCTTCAGATAGCTCAGGCTGGAGTAGCCCGTGCCGAAATCGTCGACCGACACCCCGACGCCCATCTCGTGCAGCTGCTGCAACTGCTCGCGAGGACGGCTGGTGTCGTCGAGCATCAGCCGCTCGGTGACTTCCAGCGTCAGGTCGCTGGCCGCCAGGCCGTGCCGGGCCAACAGCGCGCGCGCGTGGGCGGCGACGTCGTCCTGGTGGAATCGTTGCGGCGAGACGTTGACGGACAGGCCCGGCACGGGCACGCCCTGCGCGCGCCAACGCGCGAGCTGGGCACAGGCCTGGTCCAGCACCCAGGCGTCCAGTGCGTTGATCAGCCCGCTTTCCTCGGCGACCGGGATGAACCGGTCGGGCGGAATCCAGCCCCGCTCGGCGTCATGCCAGCGCAGCAGCGCCTCCACGCCCACGAGCTGTCGATCGATGAGCCGGATCTTGGGCTGGAAGTGCAGCTGCAGCAGCCGCTGCGACAGCGCCTGGCGCAAGGCCGCCTCGATCTCCAGGCGCTCGTCCAGCGCCTGGTTCATCGCGTGCAAAAAGAAGCGCGCGCAGTCGCGGCCGGCGCGCTTGGCCTCGTACATC
Organism: Roseateles sp.; assembly: GCA_039594005.1. Classification (GTDB taxonomy): domain Bacteria; phylum Pseudomonadota; class Gammaproteobacteria; order Burkholderiales; family Burkholderiaceae_C; genus Roseateles. The sequence goes on along the minus strand of JBCNOF010000013.1, from coordinate 68,368 downwards.
GCGATGTCGGCGTTCTTGAGCAGCTGATCGAGGTCGGTGCCGTCCTTGGGATAGGCGCACACGCCGATGCTGGCGGTCATGAGCACGCGCGCGTGGCTGCCGTCCAGCGGGATGGGCGTCTCCAGCACCGCGCGCAGCTTGTCGGCCACGCGCATCGCCGCTTCGGCGGTGCAGCCCGGCAGCAGGACGACGAACTCGTCACCCCCCAGCCGCGCGAGCGTGTCGCTGTCGCGCAGCGCGCCCAGCAGCCGGGCGGCGATGTGCTTGAGCACGAGGTCGCCGACCGCGTGTCCCAGCGAATCGTTGACGGTCTTGAAGCGGTCGACGTCCAGCAGCAGCAGCGCGGCCGGCGTCTCGCTGCGCTGCGCCAGCAGCAGCGCCTGACGGGCGCGGTCCGCGAGCAGCGTGCGATTGGGCAGTCCGGTGACGCCGTCGAAGTAGGCCAGCCGCTCGATCTCGCGCTGGTGCCGGTCATGCATGAACGCGATCTGGCACAGCTGCGTGCAGGCCTGCACCATGCGGCGGTGGAAGGGGGCGGCGGCGCGCGGCTCGCGGTAGTACAGCGCGAAGGTGGCGACGACCAGGTCCGCGCCCAGCAGGATGGGGGTGGACCAGCATGCGGCCAGGCCGTGCGCCTGGGCCAGCGGGCGGAAGTCGATCCACAGCGGATCGTTGGCGATGTCGGTGACCTCGACCGGCTCGCGCCGCCAGGCCGCCGTGCCGCAGGAACCGGTCTGCGGACCGATCTCGAAACCCTCGAGCGCGGCGCTGAATGACGCCGGCAGGCTGGGAGCGGCCAGCGGGTGGACGTGGCCGGTGTCATCGACCGAGAGTACCGAGCAGATCACCTCGGGGGCCAGGGCCTCCACGCCCCGGCACAGCAGGTCCATCACCGCCGCCAGCGGGCGGCCGAGCGCGACGGCTTCCAGCACGTCGCGCTGCAGGTGGTCGATGTCGGCCTGATCGTCCGTTCTCGTCGCGTGCTGTTCTCGCATCGCTGGCTCCCTGTGCCCCGGGAGCATGGCAGGGATTCAGGGACGCTTCAAGCCGCGATTCCTCGGAGCACGTTCAGCGGAGCACCGTCAGCAGGCGGTCCAGGCCACCCTCATTGATCGCGATCATCGCCTGCTCGCGGACCTTGGGTTTGGCGTGATACGCCACGGACAGGCCTGCCGCACCCATCATCGGCAGGTCGTTGGCGCCGTCGCCCACCGCGATGCACTGGGCCGGCGTGGCGCCGATGCGCTCGGCGCAGGCCAGCATCATGCGGCGCTTCTCCTCGCCGTCGCAGATGTCGCCCCAGTCCTGCATGACGAGCTCGCCGGTGAGCCGGCCGTCGACGATCTCCAGCTCGTTACTGCGCACGAAGTCCATGCCCAGCTCGGCGGCCACGAAACGCGTGAAGTAGGTGAAGCCGCCGGACACCAGCACCAGCTTCAGGCCGGCCGCCTTGAGCGCGGCGCACAGCTCGCGCGCGCCGGGGTTGAAGCGCAGCCGCTCGCGCAGTACCTCAGCGAGCGCTTCCTCGCCGACGCCCTTCAGCAGCGCGAGCCGGCGACGCAGGCTGTCCTTGAAATCGGTGATCTCGCCGCGCATGGCCGCCTCGGTGATCGCGGCGACCTCGGCCTTGCGGCCCGCGGCGGCGGCGATTTCGTCGATGCATTCGATCGAGATCAGCGTCGAGTCCATGTCGAAGGCGGCGAGCTTGAAGTCGCTCAGCGCCAGCGGTGGCGTGAAGCCTTGGAGGACGAGCGGGGAGAGCGGGGCCAGGGAGGTCGACGAGGAGGTCATGCGAGCGCGGTCTTGAATGCGGAAGGCCCCCCCGCCGGTGATCAGCTGGATCTGCCGGCGAGGACGGGCGGGAGCTTAGCGTACTCGCCGAGGCACGCCTCAACGAGCATGAGATGGCGCGTAAGCGCCGGCCGGTGAACGAGACATCCATACCGCCGATGCCTGCGCTGCGGCTGAGCCTGTCGTCCTCCATCGCGATGCGTAGGCCGCGACTGGCTCCGCGACTCCGACTTGCGGCCGCGAGCCAGCTTCTTCCCGCGCCAACCAGTTCTCGAGCTTGAGCCCTTCCACACGCTCGAAGCCTCGATCGTTGCTGACCAGGGTCGCGCCGAGGGCCATGGCGTGCGCGGCGATGGCGACGTCGAACTGCTCGAGCGGTTCGCCACAGCGCTCGAGTCGCGCGAGGATGCAGGCATAGAGATCGGAGAACCAGAGATCCGGCCTCAGATATTCGACCTGAACGTCTTCCATCAGTTCGCGCAGTCGCCGCTCTTTGCGCGGAGAAGGGTTCTTCTCAAGACCGGCGAAGATCTCCGCATGGACGATCACGCTGATGGCGATCCGTCCCCGCAGCGCATCCAGGCGCTCCTGGCAGCAAAGGCGGCGGGCCTTCTCCGGCGGCTCCATGAGGCAGCTCATGATGTTGGTGTCGAGCATGTACAGCGGTTCAGCAAGCGGCATGATGCGCCTCCCAGGCTTCGTAGCGCGCGCGGCGGATGAGATCCTCTTCAGGACCGTCCCCCCAATCGTCCAGGCCACCCACGCGACCTCGCACGGGCTTGCCGTAGTTCTCCGGCAGATACGGGCAGCTCCCGCAACCCTCGCGGGCATGGACCATGACGCGCTGATACCGCTTGCTCTCGCAGAGCGTGCGGACGAAGGGGTCGGGATCATTGACGCGGTCGTCCGGCGGCAGGTGCGGGCAGGCCAGGCAGGTCCTGGCATATTCGCGCCCGCGGTACTTGCCCGCGATCTCGGCATCGCGCGCGGCCTCCCAGGCATCGTCTTCCGCTTGTTCCCTGGCGAGGCGCGCAGCCATCGATTCGACGGGTGGGTCCGTCCTTGATGGCGTTGACGTCCTTGACGTCCTTGAAGTGGGCAGGTGTTGATGCATCGGCTTCTCCCGAAGTTGAGCAGCCGTCAGTCTAGGAATCGAGCGACCAGGACGCACTGACCCGAACTGGTCGACGTGCGTGTCGTCTTCCAGCAGTTCGAGTCAGCGGGCTCACGCCTGCCTCATGCCTGCTTGACCGGCGCGCCCAGCAGCCGCAGCACTTCCCGCACCGCCTGCGCGCGATCCTTGGGATCGGTGAGCGCCTTGTCGATGCGCAGCTTCTCGTTGCCGACGAGCTTGATGTTGCGGTTCTTCTGCACCAGCTCGATCACGCGCATCGCGTCGATCGGCGGATTGGGCCGGAAGTTGATGTTGATCACCGAGGGTGCCGCGTCGATCTTCGTCACGCCATACGGCTTGGCCAGCACGCGCAGCCGGTGCGTGTCGAACAGCGTCTGTCCCTGCGCGGGCAGTTTGCCGAAGCGGTCGGTGATCTCCTCGAGCATCGCGTCGATCTGCTCCGCGCGGTCCGCCGTGGCCAGCCGCTTGTACAGCGACAGCCGCTGATGCACGTCGCCGCAGTACGCGTCGGGGAGCAGCGCGGGCGCGTGCAGGTTGATCTCGGTGGTGGCCGACAGCGGGCTCAGCAGGTCCGGCTCGCGGCCGGCCTTCAGCGAGCGCACCGCCTCGGACAGCATCTCGTTGTAGAGCTGGAAGCCGACCTCCATCATGTTGCCGCTCTGGTGCTCGCCCAGCACCTCGCCGGCGCCGCGGATCTCCAGGTCGTGCATCGCCAGGTAGAAGCCCGATCCGAGTTCCTCCATCGCCTGGATCGCATCCAGGCGCTGCGCGGCCTGCTTGGTCAGGCCCTCGACGTCCGGGACCATCAGGTAGGCATAGGCCTGGTGATGCGATCGCCCGACACGTCCGCGCAGCTGGTGCAGCTGGGCCAGGCCGAACTTGTCGGCGCGGCTGATGACGATGGTGTTGGCGCTGGGCACGTCGATGCCGGTCTCGATGATCGTGGAGCACAGCAGCAGGTTGTGCTTGCCGCCGACGAACTCGCGCATCACGCGTTCCAGCTCGCGCTCGGGCATCTGGCCGTGGGCCACGACGATGCGCGCCTCGGGCAGCAGCTCCTCGAGCTTCATGCGCCGGTTCTCGATGGTCTCGACCTCGTTGTGCAGGAAGTAGACCTGCCCGCCGCGCTTGAGCTCGCGCAGCACGGCCTCGCGGATGGTGCCGCTGGTCTCGCCGCGCACGAAGGTCTTGATCGCCAGGCGCCGCTGGGGCGCGGTGGCGATGACGCTCAGGTCGCGCAGTCCCTCCAGCGCCATGCCCAGCGTGCGCGGGATCGGCGTGGCGGTCAGCGTGAGCACGTCGACCTCGGCGCGCATGGCCTTCATCGCCTCCTTGTGGCGCACGCCGAAGCGGTGTTCCTCGTCGATGACGAGCAGGCCCAGCCGCTTGAACTTGACGTCGGCCGAGAGCAGCTTGTGCGTGCCGATGACGATGTCGATGGAGCCGTCGGCCAGGCCCTCCATGGCCGCCTTGATCTCCTTGGCGGAGCGGAAGCGGCTCATCTCGGCGACCTTCACCGGCCACTTGCCGAAGCGGTCGGCGATGTTCTGGTAATGCTGCTCGGCGAGCAGCGTGGTCGGGGCGAGCAACGCGACCTGCTTGCCGCCCATGACCGCGACGAAGGCGGCGCGCAGCGCGACCTCGGTCTTGCCGAAGCCCACGTCGCCGCAGACCAGCCGGTCCATCGGCTTGGGGCTGATCATGTCCTGGATGACGGCGTGGATGGCGGCGCGCTGGTCGGGCGTCTCCTCGAAGCCGAAGCTCGCGGCGAAGGCCTCGTAGTCATGCGGCGAGTAGCGGAACGCGTGGCCCTCGCGCGCGGCGCGGCGGGCGTAGAGGTTGAGCAGTTCGGCGGCGGTGTCGCGCACCTGCTCGGCCGCCTTCCGTTTGGCCTTGTCCCACTGGCCCGAGCCCAGCTTGTGCAGCGGCGCCTCCTCGGCGCTCACGCCGGTGTAGCGGCTGATCAGGTGCAGCTGCGCGACCGGCACGTAGAGCGTGGCCTTGTCGGCGTACTCGAGATGCAGGAACTCGCTCGGTCCCTCGCCCAGGTCGATGTTGATCAGCCCCAGGTAGCGGCCGATGCCGTGGTTCGTGTGCACGACCGGATCGCCGACCTTCAGCTCGGACAGGTCCTTGATCAGCGCGTTGACGTCGCTGACCTGTTCCTGCTTGCGGCGCCGGCGCGTGGTGGGCGTCGTGGCGAAGAGCTCGGTCTCGGTGAAGAGCTGGATCTGGCGGCCTTCGTCGGGCTCATGCCAGAAGAAGCCCGCGGCCAGCGGCGCGGCGGTGATCGCGAAGCGCTCGTCCTTGTTGGCCTCGAACTCCGCCAGGTCCTTCACCGAGGGCGGATCGATCCTGTTGTCGCGCAGCAGCTCGAGCAGGCTCTCGCGGCGGCCCTCGCTCTCGGCCAGCAGCAGCACGCGGAAGGGCGTGGACTTCAGGTGCGCGGCGAGGCGCGCCAGCGGTTCCTGCGCGCCGCGCTCGACGCTGACATCGGGCAGCGGGCGCGCGTAGTCGACCGCCTCCTGTCCGCGCACCGACAGCACCGCGTGGCGGTGTGTCGCGCTGAAGAAATCCTCGGGGCGCAGGAAGATCTCCTCGGGCGGGAGGATGGGGCGGTCCGGGTCGTGCTGCAGGAAGCGATGGCGTTCGCGCGTGTCGGTCCAGAAGCGCTGCAGGGCCTCGTCGACCTCGCCATGCAGCACGAGACCGGCCTCGGCGGGCAGGTAGTCGAAGACGCTGGCGACCTCGTCGAAGAACAGCGGCAGGTAGTACTCGATGCCCGCGGTGGCGAGGCCGGTGTCGATGTCCTTGTAGATGCGGGACCTGGTCGGGTCGCCGTCCATCTTCTCGCGCCAGCGCGCGCGGAAGGCCTTGCGCGAGGCCTCGTCCATCGGGAACTCGCGTCCGGGCAGCAGTCGGACCTCGGGCACCGGATACAGCGAGCGCTGCGAGTCCGGATCGAAAACGCGGATCGAGTCCACCTCATCGCCGAACAGGTCCACGCGGTAGGGCACGGGCGAGCCCATGGGGTAGAGGTCGATCAGGCCGCCGCGCACCGCGTACTCGCCGGGCGAGACGACCTGGCTGACGTGCTGGTAGCCGCCCAGCGTGAGCTGCTGCTTGAGGCCGGCCTCGTCCAGGCGCTGCTTCTGGCGGAAGTTGAAGGTGGTGGCCGCGAGGAAGGACGGCGGCGCCAGTCGCGTGAGCGCGGTCGTGGCGGGCAGCAGCACGACGTCCAGCTCGCGCTCGGATGCGGGCTTGCCGTTGCCCTGCAGCAGCCGCCACAGCGTGGCCAGGCGCTCGGAGATCAGGTCCTGGTGGGGGCTGAAGCTGTCGTAGGGCAGGGTCTCCCAATCGGGGAAGACGGCCACGCGCAGCTCGGGCGCGAAGAACTTGAGTTCGTCCTCCAGGCGCTGGGTGTCGCCGGGCTCGGCGGTGACCACCAGCGTGAGGCGACCCGCGGCCAGCTGCTGACGCGCGAAGCGGGCCAGCAGCAGCGCGTCGGCGGAGCCGGTGGGACGGGGCAGGGTGAAGCGTTTGCCGGGGGAGATCGAGGACAGCTGCATGGCGCACAAATGAGGACAGCCCCGGGAAGGGGCTCGGGGGAATTGTAGGGAGAGCGGGCTGACACCGCCTGGCAGGAGCAGTCGGCGTACCCGGCGCGGGGTTCCTGACGCAGTCGAGGGTGGATGCGACCCGTGGGAGTGGGGGCCGGTGGCGCGGCGACCGCTTGCGGTCATTGGCCGCGGGGGTGTGACCCCGAAGAATTCCCGGCCATGAACTCTCTCGTATGGACGATGCTGGCCGCTGGCCTGCGATTGGATGGCGTCACGGTGGTGGATCCGCAGGTGCTCGCCGCTGAAGTTGCGCCTCAGGTCCGCGCCGATCTTTCCCGAGCCGAACGCCAGGCCTTGGCGGCGCGGATCCAGGCTCGTGTGCGCGCGGCGGGGCGGCCTTTGCCCGCGCCTACCTGCCGGCGCTGACCGAGCAGGACCGCGCGGAGGGCGTCGCGCTGCGCATCGGCGTGGTCGAGGGTCGCTACGGGCGCGTGGAGGTGCGCGGCAATGCCGCGCGCGAGGCCGCGCCCTGGCTGGACGCGCTGCGCCCGGGCCGGCCCATCGGCGATGAACTCGAATGGCAGGTGCAGGCCCTGTCGCGACTGCCGGGCGTGGCGGCTTCGGCGGGACTCGGCCCGGGCGGCGCGGTGGGCGAGGGCGATGTCGAGCTCGTCGTGGACCAGGTCCGGCGCTGGAGCCTGGATGCGCGGCTCGACAACCATGGCAACCGGTACACGGGGCGGGCGCGGGCAAGCCTGGCCGGCCATGTGAACGGCCTGCTGGTCTTCGGGGATCGGCTGACGGCCAGCGGCGGCGGCAACAGCGGCCGGGGCTGGGAGGGCGCGGGGGCTTACCAGTTCCCGCTGGGCCGACGCGGGACGCGGCTTCAGCTGTCGGCCGGACACCACCACTACGAGCTCGGCGGCGAGTTCGCGCCGCTGAAGGCGCAGGGTCAGGTGGACTCGGCCGGTGTGACGGCGATCGTCCCCTTGACGACCCAGGGGCCCGGGCGGCTGACCTGGGACCTCGGCGTGGAAGCTCGGCGCATGCGCAACGCGCAGCGGTCCGTGGACATCGAGGACCGGCGCCGCGCGTTCGCGGTCAGCTCGAACCTGCGGGCCGTCGCCTATCCGGCGGCGGGCACGGCGGTCTGGGGCGGGGTGGGCGTGGAGATCGGCGAGCTGCAGGTGCGCGATCCGGTGTCGGCACGGTTGGACGCGGCCTCGGCGCGGACGGCGGGCCAGTACCTGGTGCTGTCAGCCGACGCGGCGGCGCTCAAGCAATGGTCGACGTGGAGCGTGCTGCTGCGCGGCAGCGGGCAGATCGCGGACAGGAACCTGGACGGCTCGCGCAAGTTCGCGCTGGGCGGCGCGCGCAGTGTTCGCGCCTGGCCGCTGGGAGAGACCGCGGGCGATCAGGGCGCGCTGCTGCAGGCGGAACTGCGCTATCGATGGCAGTCGCTGGAGCCCTTCGGGTTCTTTGACGCGGGCCGGGTGAAGTTCCACCACACGGCCTGGGACCGCGGCGCGCGGGGCCGGACCTCGTCCAAGGGACGCTCGCTGGCCGGCGCGGGTGTGGGCGTGAGGTGGCAGCACGGGCCCTGGAGCGCGGAGGGCACGGCGGGTTGGCGTCTGGCGAAGGAGGAACGGCATCGGCGCTCGGTCACCGACCCTCGGGCGAGGACGCCGCAGGTGTGGGTCAGCGTGAGCTATTCGCTGTGAGCGGCGGCGCAGGAGAACAGGCGATGAGGATGACAGCAGGCGCGATCGGGCGCGGGGTGGTGGCAGCGATGGCGATGGCGGGGCTGCTCGGGCCGGCGCTGGCGCAGGACAGGGCCAAGTTGCCGGTGATCGACCGGGTGCGACAGGGCCTCGTGCACGTGCCGGCCGTGTCGTCCAACGACCGCGCGATGACGATCACCCAGACGGGCCCCGTGGCGAAGATCGACTGGACCTCCTTCAACATCGCCAGGGACCACGCGGTGAAAATCGTGCAGCCGAAGGACGCCGTCCTCGTGAATCGAGTCATCGGCGATGCCTGGTCCTGGTCCGGCATCGACGGGTCGATCACCGCGGACGGCACGGTCTTCCTGATCAACGAGCGCGGCATCCACTTCGGCGAGCACTCGCGCATCAACGCGGGCGGGTGGGTGGCGGCGTCCGCGCGTCTGGATGACGCGGCCATGGAGACCGCCTCCGCGGTGTCGGCGCTTCGCCACCTGGACGGCCTGTCCGGCCGGGTGACTGCGCTCGGAGAGATCACCGTCCGGGAGGGCGGCGTGCTGACGCTCGCGGGGGGAGATCTGGTGCGACAGGAGGGACGCGTGAACGCCCCACGTGGCACGGTCTCCCTGGCATCGGCCAGAGAGATCGCGCTGGATGAGGCGGGCAGGGTGGCGGAGGCCCAGGGCGTCTTCGGCACCCTGAGACACGGCGGCGTCACCGCGGCGATGGAGGGCGTGGTGAGGATGATCGGCGGCCCTCGACATGAGCGGCGCACGCCGCAGAGCGCGAAGCAGCTGAGCGTGCTCGGCACGATCGACCTGGGTCGTCAGGGTCGGCTGGAGATCCGCAGCCAGGGACGGGCCTTGGACCTGGGCGGCGACGTGAAGGGCGGGCGCAAGATCGAGTTCCTCGACACCCTGAACAGGGTCGCCGAGCGCTCCGCCCCCGGTCAGTTGCCCGCACACAAGGTCGTGGGCTGGCTGGACGCGGGCACCGACGTCGTGGTGACTCCTGACGAGGAGATCCGCGTGGACGCGGCGATCTCGACCTCACCCGGCGCCACAGGCAGCCTCACGCTGGGCACGGCAGAGGTGAACGCGCCGATCACGCTGGGACAGGGCACGCTCACGTTGAAGAGCGTCGCCCAGCGTCCCGCGAGCATGAGCACGCGGGCCGGCACGATCGTCGTCGAGGCGCATCCGTACACCCACCTGGGGCACGTGGAAACGCCCCGACTGGAGGTCCACGCGTCGGTACGCATGCGCCTGGAGGCCGGCGACAAGGTCTACGACGGAACCACGAAGGCGAGGCCCCGGGTCTTGGCCGATTGGATCTGGTTGACGGCTGACAGCAACCTGCGCTTCGAGCGGCGACACACGTTCGCGGGCAAGGACGTGGGCGAGCAGGAGATCTCGACGACCGTGGACCTCGTGGGCTTTCACGGCGACGCACGCAGCCCGTTGCGGGTGGAGGACGGTCGGGGCCAGGCCCGCATCCTTGCTCGTCCGGTCGAGGCGCGCGCGGTCGTGGCGAACAAGCGATTCGACGGCTCGCGGGAAGCGGTGGTGACCTTGTCGTCCGCCGATCTCGTCCCCGGTGACCGCGTCACGGTGAGGCATCGCTCGGCCAGCTTCGACAGCAGCGCACCCGGAGCGCGGCGCGTCACGGTCTCCGGGCTGTGGCTTGAAGGGGAGGATGTCCGCAACTACCGGCTCGTCGACACCGACCTGGTGGTCGACGGGCTGATCGAGGCGACCACGCCCGAATTGCCAAGGGGATCGGGGACAGGCACAGGCGCCGGTGCTGGTGGAACCACGCCGGAGAAGACACCCGACGGCGACCTGGCGACAGGAGGCGCAGGAGGCGCGGGAGGCGCAGGAGGCGCAGGAGGCGCGGGAGGCGCGGGAGGCGCGGGAGGCGCGGGAGGCCCGGCAGGTGCGGGAAGCGCAGGAAAGGTGGACATCCAGGAGCCGGCAGGCGACGGGACGACGGAGGGCGCAACGGGGCCGGGTCCCGCATCAGGGCCGTGGTCGACGGTCGCAGCCCGGCGGGCGGTGATCTGCGAGCAGCGCCGGGATCCGCGGTGGCGAGACCTGGCCTGTGACGGCGTCGGCGTGGTCGGCCCGGCGCCGGTCGCCCCGACGCCGTCGATGCGCGGCATCCGCATGCCGGTGCCGGATGCGGTGACCGGGCATTGAAAGGGCATGCCGACGATGAAGGCGATGAAGGCGTTGAGGATGAAGCAGTCGTTGAGCGCGTTCCGGCGCGGTGTGGTGGCCTCGATGGCGGCGGTGGGATGGTTCACGCAGGTCGGACCGGCGATGGCGCAGGACGGATTGCCGGTGCTTGAGAGGGTCCGGCACGGTGACGTGGCGCCGCCTGAGCTGTCAACCGACGGGCGCACGATGACGATCAGGCAGACGGGCCCCGTGGCCAAGCTCGATTGGCAGTCTTTCAACATCGCCAAGGACCATGCGGTGAGGTTCGTTCAGCCGGATGAGAAGGCGTTCATCGTCAATCGAGTCACAGGAGGGGGGCGCAGTCAGATCGACGGCTCGCTGCGCGCGAATGGCAAGGTGTTCCTCGTGAACCCGCAAGGGATCACGTTCGGGGCCTCCGCCCAGGTGGACGTCGCCGGACTCGTCGCCTCGACCCTCGGCGTGAAGGACGAGGCGATGACGTCGAGCGGGCCGGTGCTGGCGCTGTCCGGGCCGGACGCGGCGCTCGCGCAGCACGGCGCGATCCGCGTCAAGGCAGGCGGCGTGCTCACGCTCCTGTCAGGCAAGGGGATGACGCAATCGGGGACCTTGACCGCACCGGCGGGCGCGATCCACCGGGCGGCGGCGGAGCGCGTGTCCCTGGATGCCTCGGGCACGACGACTGACCCGATGACTGACGTGAAGCAGCCGACGACGCGGGAAAGGCCCGCGCCAGAGCGGCCATCCTTCCTGCCGCTGGCGGCGCGCCGCGCGCGAGACTGCGCGCGGCAGGCGGACCTCCGCCTGGCCGCCTGTGATGATCATGTCCGGGAGGCCGAGGGTCAGATCGTGCCCGTCGGGGCGCGGCACGCCGGGGCCGGCATCCGGCTGCCTGCCGAGGCCCAGGCCCCGCGGCCTTCGCCCTGACGCTCATCCCGCCGGCGCCGTCTTCTGATCCGCGATGGGGATCGTGCGGCGGGCGTCGCGCATCGTCATCGGCGTGGCCTCCAGGCTGCGCGCCCGCAGCTGGCCGCAGCCGCCATCGACATCCTGCCCGGCCGAGTCCCGCAGCTTGGTCAGCACGCCGCGCTCATGCAGCCGGCGCGCGATGTCGCGCGCCTTGTCCCAGTCCGGGCGCCGGTAGGGCAGCTCGGGCACGCTGTTGTACGGAATCATGTTCAGCACGCCGAATCGCCCGCGCAGCAGCTCGACGATGCCGTCGAGCTCGTCCTCGCCGTCGTTGACGCCCTCGATCAGCGTCCATTGGTACTGGATCGGGTACCCGGTCTCGCGCGCGTAGCGCTCGCCGGCCTCGACGAGCTCACGCGGCGTCAGGCGCGGCGCGCGCGGCAGCAGTTCGCGGCGCAGCTCGGGCTTGGTCGTGTGCAGCGACAGCGCCAGCGCCGGCTTGACCGGCCCCGCCGCCAGCCGCTGGAACGCGCGCGGGTCGCCGACCGTTGAGAACACCAGCTGCTTGTGCCCGAGGTTGCCCTCCAGCCCGAGCAGCGTGATCGCGTCCATCACCGCGTCCAGGTTGTGCGTGGGCTCGCCCATCCCCATGAACACGACCTTCCGGACGACGCGCTCGCGCCGCGCCAGCGCCACCTGCGCGACGATCTCCGCGCTCGTCACCTGCCGCAGCAGGCCGTCCTTGCCCGTCATGCAGAAGCGGCAACCCACCGCGCACCCGACCTGGCTGGACACGCACAAGCCGTCGCGCGGCAGCAGCACGCTCTCCACCGTCTGCCCGTCGCGCAGCCGCACCAGCAGCCGCGCCGAACCGTCCTCGCCGGGATGGCGCTCGGCCAGCGTCGCCAGGCCATGGAGTTCATCCATCAGCGCAGGGAGCGCCTCGCGCACGGCCTGCGGCAGGTAGTGCTCAAGCTTGCGCCGACCCTCGGTCAGCGGCCGGGCCTGGACCCAATGGCGCAGCACGCGTCCGAGGTGGGCGTCGTTGGCGCCGAGCGCGGCCAGGCGGCGTTGGATGTCGGCGATGGTGATCACGGCGTTCGGAACAGGGGAGGGCAGGTGGCCGAATCTTCGCCGATTGGCGCGGGCGGCACTGCCCCCGCCGCTGGCCCTCACCCCCGCCCTCTCCCGCAAGCGGGCGAGGGAGTGCATGCCTCCCTACAATCGCGCCCCATGAGTTCCTTTCCCATCGGCCTGACCCCGCGCTGCTACGCGCTGGTGCCGGCCGCGGGCATCGGCAGCCGCTCCGGCGCCGACCGCCCCAAGCAGTACGTGACGCTGGCCGGCCGCGCCCTGATCGCCCACACGCTGGCGGCGCTGGACGCGGTGCCGCGTCTCGCGGCCACGCTCGTGGTGCTGTCGCCCGAGGACGACCAGTTCGAGTCCGCCGTGCCCGGCTTCGCCGGCGAGCGCGGCTGGGTCGCGCGCAGCGGCGGGGCCACGCGCGCGGACACCGTCGCCGCCGGCCTGCAGGCGCTGCGCGAGCGCGGCGCCCAGCCCCACGACTGGGTGCTGGTGCACGACGCTGCCCGCTGCCTGCTTCGGCCCGAATGGGTCGACGCGCTGATCGACGCCTGCGAGGACGACGAGGTCGGCGGGCTGCTCGCGCTGCCGGTGGCGGACACGCTCAAGGACGCCGACGGCGCCGGGGTGCCGCGCGTCGCCGCCACCGTGGACCGTCGCGGCAAATGGGCCGCGCAGACGCCGCAGATGTTCCGCCTGGGCCTGCTGGCACCGGCGCTGGCCGGTCCGCTGGACGGCATCACCGACGAGGCCAGCGCCATCGAGGCCCTGGGGCATTCGCCCCGGCTGGTCGAGGCCTCGATGGAGAACTTCAAGGTCACCTATCCCGCCGACTTCGCGTTGGCAGAACGCTTGTTGAGGAGCCGCGCATGACCGTCGACACCGAAGAAGACCTGCAGGGCCTGAAGGCCGTCGGCGAGGTCGTCGCCACCGTGCTGCGCCGCATGCTCGACGCGATCCAGCCCGGCATGACCACGCGCGAGCTCGACGACATGGGCACGCGCTGGCTCGAGGAGTTCGGCGCGAAGTCCGCGCCGCGCGTGATGTACGACTTCCCCGGCACCACCTGCATCTCCATCAACGAGCAGGCCGCGCACGGCATCCCCGGCGACCGCGTCATCAAGAAGGGCGACATCGTCAACGTCGACGTGTCGGCCGAGATGAACGGCTACTTCGGCGACACCGGCGGCACGCGCATCGTCCCGCCGACCACGCCCACGAAGACCCAGCTCGTCTTCGCCGCGCAGTACGCGCTGGAGCAGGCGATGAAGGAAGTGAAGACCGGCGCGCGGCTCAACCGCATCGGGCACGCGATCGAGCGCGTGGCCAAGGCCCACAAGTTCAAGATCATCGAGAACCTGTGCAGCCACGGCGTCGGCCGCTCGCTGCACGAGGAGCCCAAGTCCATCCCGGGCTACTACGACCCGAGCGACACCCGCATCCTGACCGAGGGGATGGTCATCACGATCGAGCCCTTCCTCTCGACCAAGAGCAGCTGGGTCGACGAGGAGGCCGACGGCTGGACCCTGTCCGGCGTCAAGGGCAACCTCTCGGCCCAGTTCGAGCACACGATGGTCGTCACCCGCAACGGGCCGATCATCCTGACGAATCCGCTCCCGCATTGAACCGCCACGCGCCATGCATCTGAACTTCCGCATCGGGGAGGGCTGGGACACGCACCAGCTCGTCACCGGCCGTCCGCTCATCCTGGGCGGCATCACGATCCCGCACACCCACGGCCTGCTGGGGCATTCCGACGCAGACGCGCTCGCGCACGCGCTGACCGACGCGCTGCTGGGCGCGGCCGCGCTGGGCGACATCGGCAAGCTGTTCCCCGACACGGCCGCCGAGTTCAAGGGCGCCGATTCGATGGTGCTGCTCGAGGAGGCCTATCGCCGGGTGAAGGACCTGGGCTGGGTCATCGGCAACATCGACACGACCATCGTCGCGCAGCAGCCCAAGATGGCGCCGCACATCCCGGCCATGCGCCAGCGCCTGGCGGAGGTGCTGGGCATCGATCCGGGCCAGGTCAACGTCAAGGCCAAGACGGCCGAGAAGATGGGGCCCGTCGGCGAGTTGAAGGCGATCGAGGCGCGGGCGGTCTGCCTGTTGGTGCGCGCCGACACTTGATGAATGGCTCCTAGGCCCCCTCGCCCGCGAAGCGGGAGAGGGCGGGGGTGAGGGCTCTGGGAAGAGCTCCGTGCCCTGCCACGAGCCCTCACCCCAACCCTCTCCCGCTCCGCGGGCGAGGGGCTGCACGGGCTCAGACGCTCGCGCGCTTGAGCCGCAGTTGCGCCACGAAGCCGCTGTCGTCGGCGTTGGACAGGCGCAGGTGGGCGCCCAGACGCTGCACCGATTTCTCGACGATCGCCAGCCCCAGCCCCGCGCCCGTCGCCGCCGTGCGCGCTGTGTCGCCCCGGTAGAACGGCGTCGTCAGCTTGGACAGCTTGTCCGGCGGCACACCCGGCCCGTGGTCGCGCACCGTCAGCAGCACCCACGCGCTGTCGGCCTCGGCGGTGACATCCACGCGCGCGGGCTCGTCGCCGTGATGGCCATACCGGCGCGCGTTCTCGAACAGGTTCAGCAGGATCCGCCCCAGCTCCGTCGGGTCGGTCCAGATCCGCAGCGCCGCGGACAGCCGCACGCTGATCACGATCTGCTGCGGATCGCGGAAGCCCTGCGCCTCGCGCTCCACCAGCTCGCGCAGGTTGAGCGCCTGCAGTTGCAGCTCGCTCGGACGCGCGTAGTCCATGAACTTGTTGATGATCGCGTCGAGCTGGTCGATGTCCTGCGCGATGTAGGTCCGCGCCTGCTCGTCGTTGACGCTCATCTCCGCTTCCAGCCGCAGCCGCGCCAGCGGCGTGCGCAGGTCATGCGAGATGCCCGCCAGCATCACGCTGCGGTCCTCTTCCATCTTGGCGAGCTCGCGCGCCATCCGGTTGAAGCCCATGTTGACCTCGCGGATCTCGCTCGTGAGCGTGCTCTCGTCCAGGCGCGAGTCGTACTCGCCCTCGCGGATGCGGCTCGCGGCGATGGACAGCTCGCGCAGCGGCTGGTTGATCAGCCGCGCGATCGCGGCCGCGCCCAGCAGCGACGCGCCCAGCGCGATCGCGATCCACCACCAGTTGCTCGAGAAGTTGGCCTGCAGCGGCGCGGGATTGGTCTGCAGCCAGAACTGGTCCGGGCCGACGTCGAAACGCACCCACAGCCCCGGCACGCCGTTCAGGCCGCTGGCCAGCACCGTCTGCGGCCCGAGCCGCGACACGAGCTCCTTGCGCAGCCGCTGCGCGAAAGGCGAGTTCTCGTAGGGCAGCCAGCGATCCGTGGCCTCGGCCACCTCGACCGACACCGCCTCGCTGCGCGCCAGCGACTTGACCACCGCCACGCGGTTGATCGCGTCCGTGCTGGACAGTGCCACGCGCGACAGGTTCACCAGCCCGGCGAGCTGCTGCGCGGCCTCCAGCGCCTTGGGTTCGGCCTCCAGGGCCTTGAAGGTCTGCTGCCAGGCCAGCACGCCCGCGGCCAGCAGCAGCGCCAGCAACGCGAAGGTGCGCCAGAACAGGTTGAGCGCCAGGCGGGGGGTGGTCACAGGCATCGGGATCCATCAACAGCGGTCGACCGGGCACCGTCGCCGATGCCCGGACATGCTCGCGCGGCGCGATGCGCGCCGCACTGGCGGCGAGGGACGCTCAGGCCGCCTCGTCGGGCACGAACACGTAGCCCACGCCCCAGACGGTCTGGATGAAGCGCGGCTGCGCCGGATCCTCTTCCAGCAGCTTGCGCAGGCGCGAGACCTGCACGTCCAGGCTGCGGTCAAACGGCTCGAACTCGCGGCCGCGCGCCAGCATCGCGAGCTTGTCGCGCGACAGCGGCTGACGCGGATGCCGCACCAGCGCCTTGAGCATCGAGAACTCGCCCGTGGTCAGCGGCACCGGGTCGCCGTTCTTGGCCAGGCGGCGCAGCGCCAGGTCGAACTCGAACGGGCCGAACTGGACCGTCATCGGTTCCTTGGACGGCGCGCCCGGCGCCTCCGGCGGCGGACGGCGGCGCAGCACCGCGTTGATGCGGGCCAGCAGCTCGCGCGGATTGAAGGGCTTGGCGAGGTAGTCGTCGGCGCCGACTTCCAGCCCGACGATGCGGTCCACTTCCTCGACCTTGGCGGTCAGCATGATGATGGGTGTGCTGTCACCCGCGGCGCGCAGCCGGCGGCAGATCGACAGGCCGTCCTCGCCCGGCATCATCAGGTCCAGGACGATCAGGTCCACCGTCTCGCGCGTCAGCTGCTTGTTCAGGGCCTTGCTGTCCTCGGCCAGCAGGACCTCGAAGCCTTCCTGCGCCAGATAGCGGCGCAGCAGGTCGCGGATGCGGGCATCGTCGTCCACGACCAGGATGCGGTTAGGGCGGGTTGTGCTTTGCATGGCGGCCACTCCGGAATTTGTAACAGCGGGACTGTAAGGGCTGTTTTTCGGCTTGTTTGCGGGATGCAGCAGTCCTTACTGGATGGTTACATCTTTTGTAACAGGGGTGGGAGAGTCCCCACGAAAGGCCAACCAATGACCTACAAAAGTCGTTCGCAAGGCGTCAACCGTGACGGTTTCCTCACCCGTTATGCTGGCTCCCCCGAGGACTCTCCGTAGGAACCCGAATGATCAAAAGCTCCAAGACGCTGGCCCGCACCCTGATCGCCGCCGGCGCGACCGCGGTGGTTGCCGTGGCCGCGACGCCCGCGATGGCGCAGGCCCAGGCCGCCCGCACCGACGTGCTGTCGCTGAGCGCGTCGGCCACGACCGAGGTGACCCGCGACCTGCTGCAGCTGCGCTTCTCCACCACCCGTGAGGGCAAGGACGCGACGGCGGTGCAGAACGAGCTCAAGCAGGCGCTGGACACCGCGCTGGCCGAGGCCCGCAAGGTCGCCAAGCCGGGGCAGGTCGACCTGCAGGCGGGCAACCTGTCCGTCTATCCGCGCTACGGCCAGACCAAGCCGGGGTCGAGCGCCTCTCCGCAGATCACCGGCTGGCAGGGCAGCGTGGAGCTGCTGGTGCAGGGCCGCGACATGGAGGCCATCTCCCGGCTGAGCGGCCGCATCCAGTCGCTGGCCATCGCCAACGTCAGCTACGGGTTGTCGCGCGAGGCCCGCGAGAAGGCCGAGGGTGAGGTCGTCTCGCAGGCGATCGCCAGCTACAAGGCCAAGGCCTCGATCTACGCGCAGCAGTTCGGCTACTCCGGCTACCGCGTCGGCGAGGTCAGCGTGAACGCCGACCAGCCCATGCCGGTGATGGCCGCGCCGATGGCCCGCTTCAAGACCATGGCGGCCAGCGCCGACGAGGCGCTGCCGGTGGAATCGGGCAAGGCCACCGTGACGGTCAACGTCAACGGCAATGTCGTGATGACCCGCTGATCGACGTCGACGCCCCATGAAGCAACGCCCGACGATGTCGGGCGTTCTTCATGGGATGGGCGCTTGGGTGAAGCCCCTTACTGGGCCGTCCAGCCGCCGTCCATCGCCCAGGCCTGGCCGCGCACGTTGATCGCGGCGTCCGAGCACAGGAACACCGTCAGCGCGCCCAGCTCCTCGGGCGTGGTGAACTGCAGCGAGGGCTGCTTCTCGGCGAGCAGCTGGCGCTTGGCCTCGGCGGGATCGAGCTTCTCCTTCTCGCTGCGCGCGTCGATCTGCTTCTGCACGAGCGGCGTGAGCACCCAGCCCGGGCAGATCGCGTTGACGGTGACAGGCAGGGTGGCGGTCTCCAGCGCCGCGGACTTGGTCAGGCCCACCAGGCCGTGTTTGGCGGCCACGTAGGCGGACTTGCCGGCCGAGGCCACCAGCCCGTGCGTGGAGGCGATGTTGACGATGCGTCCCCACTGCTTCTTCTTCATGCCGGGCAGCGCCAGGCGCATCGTGTGGAACGCGGAGCTGAGGTTGATCGCCAGGATGGCATCCCACTTCTCGGGCGGGAACTCGTCGACATTGGCCACGTGCTGGATGCCGGCGTTGTTCACGAGGATGTCGCAGCCGCCGAAGTCCTGATCGATGTAGGCCATCATGGCCTCGATCTCGGCGGGCTTGCTCATGTCCGCGCCGTGGTAACCCACCTTCACGCCCAGCGCCTCGACCTGCGCCTTGGGGCGCTCGTGGTCGCCGAAACCGTTGAGCACGATGTTGGCGCCTTCCTTGGCGAGGGTCAGGGCAATCCCCAATCCGATGCCGCTCGTGGAGCCGGTGACCAGGGCCGTCTTGCCTTTCAACATGCCGCGTCCTCTTCAGGGTTGTTAGGATGGGTGCAAAGGATACGAGCGATGTCTGAACCCTTGTTGAAAAAAGTCCAGGCGCTGAGCCCCTGCGGCCTTCACCGGGTCGCGTATTGGGAGTGGGGGCAGTCCGACAACCCGCGGGTGCTGGTCTGCGTGCACGGGCTGTCTCGGCAGGGCCGCGACTTCGACGTGATCGCGCAGCGCCTGAGCAACCGCTTCCGGGTCATCTGCCCGGACGTGGTGGGCCGGGGCGAGTCCGAATGGCTGGGCGATCCGCGCAACTACCAGCTGCCGCAGTACGTCTCGGACATGGTCACGCTGCTGGCGCGCCTGGGCGTGGCGCAGGTGGACTGGCTGGGAACGTCCATGGGCGGGCTGATCGGCCTGGCGCTCGCGGCGATGCCGGCCAGCCCGATCAAGCGGCTGATCCTCAACGATGTGGGCCCGACGATCGAGTTCGTCGCGCTGCAGCGCATCGCGAGCTACCTGGGCCGGGCGCCGCAGTTCGAGAACTGCCAGCAGGGCGCGGACTACCTGCGCGGCATCTCGCAGGGGTTCGGGCCGCACACGGACGCGCAGTGGCTGGCGCTGTCGCGGGCGATGTTCAAGCCCGACGGCGACCGCTGCCGGCTGCATTACGACCCGCGCATCGGCCAGGGCCTGGCCGGGCTGACGCCCGAGCTGGCCAAGGCCGGCGAGGCGCAGTTGTGGGCCGCCTATGACGCGGTGCGCTGTCCGACGCTGCTGCTGCGCGGCGGCGAGTCGGACTTGCTCACCCGCGCGACCGCCGAGCAGATGACGCAGCGCGGCCCGCGCGCCGAGCTGCACGAGTTCCCAGGGGTCGGCCACGCGCCGACGCTGGTGCAAGAAGAACAGATCCAGGTGGTGGAGCGATTCCTCGACCGCGGATGACGTCCCGGCGGCGCAGGCCGCACGGACACGGATGAACGACGAATGAAGACGGAACTGGGGCTGCGGCAGGATCAGGCGGCGCCCATCGTGGCCCTGCTGGACGGGGACTTGCCTCATCGCTTGCCGGCGGCGCCACCGCGCGCGGAAGAAGCGCTGGACCCGGTGCGCCGGGCGCGCGCGTTCGCGGAGCCGCTGCTGGCCGATCACCTGCTCGACACCGGCGAGCCCGCGCTGCACCACGCCGACGGCGTGGCGGCCATCCTCGCCGGCGTGGGCGCGGCGCCCTCGATGCAGGCGGCGTCCTACCTGGTCTACGCGGGCGACTACCTGAACAAGCCCGAGGAAATCGTCGCCAAGGCCTTCGGCGAGAGCGATGCCAGCCTGGTCGCGCACACTCGGCGACTCGTGCAGATCCAGCGCGCGGCCCGCGAGGCCCGCGTCGAGGAGCAGCGTCGCCAGGAACAGACCGAGCTCGTGCGCAAGATGCTGCTGGCGTTTTCGCGCGACCTGCGCGTGGTGCTGCTGCGCCTGGCCTCGCGGCTTCAGTCGCTGCGCTGGTACGCGGCGACGAAGACGCCATGCCCGCGCGAGCTCGCCGCGGAATCGCTGCAGGTCTTCGCGCCGCTGGCCAACCGGCTGGGCATCTGGCAGATCAAGTGGGAGCTGGAGGACCTGGCCTTCCGCTTCCTGGAGCCGGAGCAGTATCACCAGCTCGCCAAGGGCCTGCACGAGAAGCGCGTCGAGCGCGAGCAGTCGGTGGAGTCGGTGCGCGCGGCGCTGGAGCGCGAGCTGCAGGCGCTGGGCATCGATGCCCAGGTGCAGGGCCGGCCCAAGCACCTGTACAGCATCGCCAAGAAGATGCGCGGGAAGGGGCTGACGCTGGAGCGTGTCTTCGACCTGCGCGCGCTGCGCGTGGTCGTGCCCGAGGTGGCCGATTGCTACGCGGTGCTGGCCCGGCTGCATGAGCTGTACCGGCCCGTGGACGGCGAGTTCGACGACTACATCGCCCGGCCCAAGGCCAACGGCTACCAGTCGCTGCACACGGTGGTGATCGCCGCGGACGGCCGGCCGATGGAGGTGCAGATCCGCACCCGCGCGATGCACGAGCACGCCGAGCACGGCGTGGCCGCGCACTGGGCCTACAAGGAGGCGGGCACCAAGGGCTACGCCGGCGTGAGCGCCGCGGGCGAATTCGAGGAACAGGTCGCGCAGGCCCGCAAGGCGGTGCTGCGCCAGTTGCTGGCGTGGGAGCGCGATTACGTCGCCGAGAGCGGCCCGAGCTTCGACGACCGCATCTATGTCTTCACGCCGCAGGCGACCGTGGTGGAACTGTGCGCGGGCGCGACGGCGGTGGACTTCGCCTACGCGGTGCACACGGACCTGGGTCATCGCTGCCGGGGCGCGAAGGTCGACGGCCAGATGGTGCCGCTGAACACGCCGCTGCAGAGCGGGCAGACGGTGGAGATCGTCGCGCTGAAGGAGGGCGGTCCGTCGCTGGACTGGCTCAATCCGGAGCTGGGTTATCTGCAGAGCCAGCGCAGCAAGGCCAAGGTCCGCGCGTTCTTCAACGCGCAGGTCCAGAGCCACACGATCGCCAAGGGCCGCGAGCTCGTCGAGAAGCTGCTGCAGCGCGAGGGCAAGACGGCGATCAAGCTGGACGATCTCGCCGGGCGGCTCGGTTTCAAGAGCGCGGACGCGCTGTTCGAGGTCGTCGGCAAGGACGAGTACTCGCTGCGCAACATCGAGACGCTGCTGCGTCCGCCGGTGCCGGAAGCGGACGAGGAGGAACTGCTCGTCCAGAAGCACACGAAGGGCGCGGTCGGGGAAGGGCGCACGCCCAAGGGCGGCGTGCTGGTGGTGGGCGTGGACTCGCTGCTGACCAGCCTGGCGCGCTGCTGCCGGCCCGCGCCGCCCGACCTGATCACCGGCTACGTGACGCGGGGCAAGGGCGTGGCGATCCACCGGGCGGACTGCGCGAACCTGCGCCAGATGGCGCAGGCCGCGCCGGAACGCGTGATCGCGGTGGCCTGGGGCGAGCCCGCGCCGGACCGCGCCGGCAAGGGCGCGCTGTATCCGGTGGACCTGGTGGTCGAGGCGACGGACCGGCCGGGGCTGCTGCGCGACGTGCTGGAGCTGTTCGCGAAGGACAAGCTCCACGTGATCTCGGTGAACCAGCAAAGCGGCAAGGGCAAGCCGGCGCGCAGCGATCTGTCGCGGATGAACTTCACGGTGGAGGTCAGCGACGCGCAGCGGCTGCAGGGCACGCTGGTGGCGTTGTCGCAGGTGAGCGGCGTGCGCAGCGCGCGGCGGCGTTGAGGGCGTCGGATCGTCGTGGGCGTGGCGGCCGTTGAGGACGTTCGGTTCGGTGGCCGCCGTGCAGAGTGGACGAGGCGGGCGGTTGCCGATCTTTTTCTTGCGCCTTCCTGGACGGAGTCAGAAATCCGGCATATACTGCGAGGCTCTTCAGGCGCGTAGCTCAGTTGGTTAGAGCACCACCTTGACATGGTGGGGGTCGTTGGTTCGAATCCAATCGCGCCTACCAGAATTGGTAGGCAAGTCCTTCGGGACACCTCGACGAGATCGCCCGGTCACACGGGCGATTCGTTTTACGGACCAGTGGATTGACCACCGCTGGCCGAGTATTTCAGTGCGTCCGTAGCTCAGTTGGTTAGAGCACCACCTTGACATGGTGGGGGTCGTTGGTTCGAATCCAATCGCGCCTACCAGACGGTAGGAAGTCCTTCGGGACCCTGCATCCCAACGCCCGCTTCATGCGGGCGTTTTTGCATCCTTCTCGATCTCGACGTGTCCACCGTTGCCCATCCCATCCTCCGCCGCATCGCGCGTGTCCTGCTGCTGACGCAATCGGCGGCGCTGGTGCTGGTGATCGTGGCGACGGCGGTGCTCGTGGACAGCGCCCGGCGCTACGGCGAGGCCAACGACTGGGTCGCCCACACGCAGGAAGTCCTCGACCAGCTCAACCAGCTGCGCACCAACCTGCTGCGCGGCGGCGTGGCGGTGCGCAACTACGCGCTGGCGCCGCAGTCCGAGGCCCTGCAGCGGCTGCGCGCCTCGGCCAGCGACTCCCGCCGCGTGGTGGATGACCTCCAGACCCTCGTGCGCGACAACGACCGCCAGGCCAGGCTTGCCGTCGACATCGCCGCCGAGACTTACGCCATCGCGAGCTGGTACCTCGACGTCGCGACGGTGGCCGAACGCGAAGGCGCCTCGGCGGCGCGGCGCGAGCTCGACGCGCGCGTCGGCAACGACGCCGCCCGGCGCCTGCGCCAGTTGCTCGACACCATGGAGCAAGGCGAGCGCCAGCTGCTCACGCAGCGCCGCGACGAGCAGGCACGCGAGCTGCTGGCGGTCAAGCGCTCGGCGATCGCGCTGGCGGTGCTGTTCATCGGTTTCATGGCCTGGACCATGACCTATGCCAGCCGCCTGGTGCGCGCGGGCGATCGCGACATGGCGCAGCTCGCCACCACCGCCGACACCGACGTGCTGACCGGCCTGGCCAATCGCCGCTCGCTCGAGCGTCGCGCGCGTGAGCTCATCGGACGCCCGATGAGCGTGATCGTCTTCGACCTCGACGACTTCAAGCCGGTCAACGACCGTTTCGGCCATGCCGCCGGCGACGAGGTGCTGCGCGCCGTCGGCCGGCGCGTGCGCGCGATCTGCCGCGACGCGGACCTGCCGGCGCGGGTCGGCGGCGACGAGTTCGTGCTGCTGTTCCCCGGCGCCCTCGAGTCCGGACGCCTGGATCAGATCCGGCAGCGGCTGCTGCAGGCGATCAGCGAACCCATCGCCATCGACGACGGCAGCGTCGTGGTGGTCGGGGCCTCGATCGGTTACGCGGTCGGGAACGGTCCAGCCACCTTCGAGCAGTTGCTGGAGACCGCGGACGACCGGTCCTACGAAGAGAAGAAACGGCGCAAGGGCGCCGTGACGCGCCGCGCGCCGATCAATACCTGATCAATACGTGATCGTGACGGTCACGGTGTCCGTGTAGGTGCCCGGGACCACGCCCGACAGCGACGGCACCCGACCGTAGACGTTCACCGTCTGGGCGGAACCGGTGCCGGTGCCGCTCTTGGTGCTCGAGCTCGCGGTGCCGTCGCCGAAAACGGTGGTACGGCCCGAGTCCAGGTAGAGCTGATAACCCAGCGTGTTGGCGCCGCTCTTCATCGTGCGGGCCGTGAAGTTGGAGGCGCCGCCCGCGTTCGTGCCGGCGTTCAGCGACACGGCGTAGGGCGTGGTGTTGGAGCAGGTCACCGTGAGCGTCGAGGTCGCATCCAGCGGCACGCCGGCGGCCAGCGGATCGATCGCGCTGCCGAAGTTCAGCGCCGAGCCCGAGACGGTGCACGAGCTGGTGATCGTCGCCGTCACCTGGAAGGTGTTCTGCGCGGTGGTGGCGTTGGCGCCCACCGTGGCGGTCAGGGCCAGGCCCAGACCCAGTGCGATGCGCTTGAACTTGACGGCTTGCTTCGAGAACGTGTTCATGGTGACCCCCTGCTTTGTGATGGACAAATCTTCGTTTCCAGCCGGGGTCTTCAACAGAAGCCGATGGCGCCGGCGCGGGTCGGGCGGCTCGGGCACGGGCGTGTAGGGAACTTGCCGACAGCTGTCGGCCCCCGCCTGCAGCCGGCGGCTGGGCGGGGCGCGCCCGGACGTGGGGCGCCTCTCGGGCAGAATGCCCGCCTCGTCCTCGACAACCGCACCCGCTTGCGATCCCGCCCCCGTCCTCGTCCGCGTTCGCGTCCTGGCTCGATGCCGCGCTCCCGCGCGCCCGGTCTGCCCTGGCTGCTCCTGCTCACGCTGGTGTGCTGCCTGCTGGGCCGGCCGCTGCATGACGCCTGGCACATCGCGCATCCGGGCGGGGAGGGCGGCACGCTGGCGGTCGAGGTGACGACCGGAGTGTCGACCGATCTCGCGACCGATCTCGCGACCGAGGGCGACATGAACCTGGCCACGGCGCAACAAGCGGATGCCGCCAACGAGGAGGGCGGCGGCGCCAAGGCCGACGCCTGCGCCTGGTGCCTGTTCCATGGACAGGCCGCGGCCGTCGGCCACGCGCCCTCCGCGCTGCTGACCCACGCTGAGGCAAGCCCGCCTCCGGCGGCGCTGCCCGGGACGCCCCCCGCCTCACGCGACTGGACCGTCGCCCAGCCCCGCGGACCGCCGTCCGCCTGAGCCGACCGCGCGCCTTCAGCTCCGAACGCGCGCTTTCAGCCGGATCGCGCGCTCGCCGCGCGTCCCGCGCTCCCGGTTCAACCCGCCCAGGCCGCGCCGACGGAGGTCGCGCGCCTGCGGCTTCCCCTGTCCTGTCATGTCTCAATTCCCTGTCTCGCGTGCCGGCGGCGCACGCTCGTCCGTCCTGTCCGCTTCGCTGATGTCGCTGCTCGCGCTGGCCGCCTCAGCCCCTCGCGCGCAGGCGCTCCCTGCGGCTGATTCCGAACCCACCCTGAAATCCCAGCCGAAGTCCGCCCCGGAGGCCCCGCCGGACCGCCGGCTCGATGCCGTCGAGGTCCACGGGACGCGCCAGCCCTATCGCACGCTCGTCGTCACCGGCGCGATGAAGACCGACACCCCGGCGCGGGACCTCGCCCAGAGCGTGCGAGTCCTCTCCGATGCCTTGCTCGCCGATGCCGGCGTCACGCGGCTCGACCAGGCGCTGGACCTGGCCAGCGGTCTTTCGCGCCAGAGCAACCTCGGCGGCTTGTGGGACAGCTACGCGGTGCGTGGCTTCACCGGCGACCCGAGCTTCGGCTCGGACTTCCTGGTCAACGGCTTCAGCTCGAGCCGCGGCTACAACGGCCAGCGCGACACCGCCAACGTCGCGTCTGTCGAGGTGCTCAAGGGGCCGGCGTCGGCACTGTACGGGCGCGGCGAGCCGGGCGGCACGGTCAACCTCACGACGCGCAAGCCGCTGTTCGTGCCCGACGCCGCGGTCTCGACCTCGATCGGCAGCCACGGCCGACTGCGCGCGACCGCGGATCTCACCGGTCCGCTCGGCGAGCGCTGGGCCTACCGGCTGACCGCGGCCTCGGAGCGCGCCAACAGCGAGCGGGACCACGTCCACTCGCGGCGCTCGCTGCTCTCACCGTCGGTGCTGTGGATGCCGGACGCGGACACCACCGTGTCCTATGAGCTGGAAGTCGTCCGCCAGGAAGCCACTTTCGATCGGGGCGTCGTCGCCCTCGGCGGCCAGCTCGGTCAAGTCCCGCGCCACGCGTTCTACGGCGAACCTGGCGACGGACCGACGACGGTGCGCAGCACCGGTCATCAACTTTTCATCCAGCGTCAGCTCGGCGAGGACTGGTCCGTGCAGGGCGGGCTGAGCCGGCGCGACAGCGCGCTGGACGGCACGGCGACCGAGGCTCGCTTCGTCCAGGCGGACCAGCGCACGCTGACGCGCCAGCGTCGCACGCGCGCCTTTGACGGGCAGGACCTCTCGGGGCGGCTGGAGCTGCTGGGCACGGTGCGCGCGGGGGGACTCGCGCACCACCTGCTCATCGGCGTCGACGCCTACCGTTTCGTCGATCGCCGCGAGCAGTACCGCGTGGCCACCTCGACACCGATCGATCTCTTCGATCCGGTTTACGGGGCCGTGCCGCCGGCGATGTCGCTGAACACCTGGACCCGCGAGACGCAGCGCGCCCGCGCGCTGTACGCCCAGGATCAGGTCGATGTCGGCGAGCGCTGGAAGCTGCTGCTGGGCCTGCGTCACGACCGCTACGAGCAGTCGCTGCTGAACCGGCGCAACGGCGTGACGACGGCGCAGTCGCTGGGCGCGACCTCGCCGCGCGCGGGCCTGGTCTACCAGCCGGACCGGACGGTCTCGCTGTACACCAGCCTCGCGCGCAGCTTCCGGCCCAACAGCGGCGTGCGCCGCGACTTCACGTCCTTCCCGGCGGAGCAGGGGCGCTCCGCCGAAGTGGGCGCGAAATACGACGCTGTCGATGGGAGTCTCTCCGCGACGCTGGCCGTGTTCCGCATCGCCAAGAACAATGTGCTGACGCCCGATCCGGCCGATCCCAACAACTTCTCCGTCGCGGCCGGCGAGGTGCGCAGCCAGGGCGTGGAGCTGGACGTGGGCGGCGAGCTGTCGCCGGGCCTGCGCATGTCCTTCGCCTACGCCTTCACCGATGCGCAGGTCACGCGCGACCACAACGTGTTCCTGGTCGGACGCCAGCTCGCCAACGTGCCGCGGCACAGCGCGAACCTGCTGCTCGTGCGGGCGTTCACGCTCGGCGCGGGACAGGCGACCGCGGGTGTCAGCCTGAACGCGGTCACGCGCCGGGAGGGCGCGGTGGCGCCGCTCACGGCGGCCGACGACTTCCGCCTGCCCGGTCACGCGACGCTGAAGCTGCTGGCGAGCTACCGGCCGGACAAGCGCTGGACGTTCTCGCTGGACCTCGACAACGTGCTGGACCGCCGCACCTATGCCAGTGCGTACAGCCAGGTCTGGGTCGCGCCCGGCGCGGGACGCAGCGCCGTCCTGTCTGCCCGTTACGGCTTCTGAGGGCACGCCACGATGAACACGCTCTCCACATCGACATCGACATCGACATCGACATCGACCCGCATCGCCTCCATCGACGCGCTGCGCGGGCTGGTGATGGTGGTGATGCTGCTCGACCATGTCCGCGAGACCTTCTACCTGCACCTGCAGGTGAGCGACCCCATGGCGGTGCCAGGCACGCCGCCGGAGGTCTTCTTCTCGCGCCTGGCGGCCCACCTGTGCGCGCCGGTGTTCGTGTTCCTGACCGGCTTGTCGGCCTGGCTCTACGCGAACCCCGAGGGCGCGCCGCCGCGCGACGCGCGCGCCTTCCTGCTCAAGCGGGGCCTGCTGCTGATCGGGCTGGAACTGACGCTGGTGAACTTCGCCTGGAGCGCGTCCTTCGACGTGATCTACCTGCAGGTGATGTGGGCGATCGGCTTCAGCATGCTGGCGCTGGCCGGGCTGTCGCCATGGCCGCGTTGGGCGATCGCCGTCACGGGCACGCTCATCGTGGGCGGCCACAACGCGTTCGGCGTCCTCGTGGGGCCGGCCGTGCCACCCGACGGTCCGCTCCTCGCGGTCTGGACGCTGCTGATGCAACGCGGCTGGCTGATCGCGGACGGACCCGTGGCGGTGCGCCTCAGCTACCCGGCACTGCCCTGGGTCGGCGTGATCCTGCTGGGCTTCGCGATGGGGCCGATGTTCGCGCGCGGCGTGGCCTCGGCCTTGCGCGGCCGGGTGCTGCTCGCGATCGGCGCGTGCGGGCTGCTCGGGCTGGCGCTGCTGCGCGGATTCAACCTCTACGGTGAGAACGCGCCGTGGCGGCCGGGCGCGACGGCGCTGGAGACGGCGATGTCGGTCCTCAACTTCACGAAGTACCCGCCCTCGTTGGACTTCCTGCTGCTGACGCTGAGCGTGGGCCTGCTGCTGCTGCTCGTGTTCGAACGGGGGCAGGGCGCCGTCATGCGCGCCGTCGCCCGCGTGTGCGCGGTCTTCGGCGGCGCGCCGCTCTTCTACTACCTGCTCCACCTGTACGTGCTGCTGATCGGCTACCGCGTGCTGCTCGCGGTGGTCGGGCCCAACCAGGGCGCGCGTTTCGGCGTCGACGCGGGCTGGTTCCCGCTGATCTGGGGGATCTGGCTCGGGCTGATTCCGCTGCTGTACCCGCCGGTGAAGGCCTTCGCGGCCTACAAGCGGCGCACGCGCCGCGCCTGGGTGAAGTACTTCTGAACGGTCCCTCGTCCGAGGGGGCGGCGCCCCTATGATCCTCGCCCATATGGCTGAG
Organism: Roseateles sp.; assembly: GCA_039594005.1. GTDB lineage: Bacteria > Pseudomonadota > Gammaproteobacteria > Burkholderiales > Burkholderiaceae_C > Roseateles. The sequence goes on along the minus strand of JBCNOF010000013.1, from coordinate 40,018 downwards.
ATCGAGACCTTCCCCCGTCCCCGCCGCCGCAAGGGCAGCGGTGCCGTCACGCTGCGCGATGTCGCGCAACTCGCCGGCGTGGCGCCGATCACCGCCTCCCGGGCGATCAACACCCCCTCCCAGGTGTCCCCCGAGGTGCGGGAACGGGTGGCCGAGGCGGTGCGCAAGACGGGGTATGTCCCCAACTTGCTGGCCGGCGCGCTGTCCTCGATGAAGAGCCGCATGGTCGGGGTCGCCGTGCCCACCATCGCCGGGCCCGTCTTCCTGGACACGGTGCAGAGCCTCACCGAGGCGCTGTTCGAGGCGGGCTACCAGGTGCTGCTCGGCCAGACCGGCTATGACAACGCCCGCGAGGACGCCTGGCTGGACGCCATGATCGGACGGCGCCCCGACGGACTGGTGCTCACCGGCACCAGCCACTCCGAGCAGGCTCGCACGCGGCTGCGCGCCGCGGGGCTGCCCGTCGTCGAGACCTGGGACCAGAGCGACGACCCGATCGACATGCTGGTGGGGTTCTCGCATGTGGAGGTCGGCCGCAAGGTCGCTGCGTTCCTGCATGAACGCGGCTATCGGCGCCTGGCCGGCGTGGCCGGCGGCGACGAGCGCGCGATGCGCCGCTTCCGCGCCTTCCAGGACCAGGCCCGCGACCTCGGCGTTCCGGAGGTGCCGGTGGCCACCGTCGCCACGCCCACGACGCTGGGCAGCGGCCGGCGCGGCCTGGCCGAGCTGCTGGCGCACCCGGACGGCATCGACGCGGTGTTCTGCAGTTCGGACTCGCTGGCGCTGGGGGTGCTGATCGAGGCCCAGGCCCGTGGGCTGCGCGTCCCGCAGGACCTGGCCATCGTCGGGTTCGGCGACCTGGCCCTGGCGCGCGACCTCGAACCCGCGCTGACCACGGTGCGCATCGACGGCTTCGCGATCGGCCGGCAGGCCGCGCGTTTCATCCTCGACCGCGCCGACGGCCCCGTCGAGCGCCGCGCCATCGACATCGGCTTCGAACTCGTCCAGCGCGCCAGCGCCTGACCGCTCCAGCCCCTCTCGTCCATCACTGACCGGCCTCGGCGCTCGCGCGGGCAGGCCGTTCACCCCGGTGAAATCCCTCATCCACGCGATCTTGACGCGTCGTATGGTACCGATACCATCATCGTCATCAAGAAGATGGTATCGGTACCGCGCTGAGGTCGGCCGGGCTGCGTGCCGTCATGGATGGAGACAAGCGAGATGAAGTTGGTGAAGCGGAGCCGTGTGCGGCTCATGGCCGTGGCCGCGGCCGCGATGACCGTCGGCGCGACAAGCCTGACGATGGCGGGCGCGGCGCGTGCGGCGACCTCCGCCGACGCGGCGAACTGGCCGACGCAGCCGGTCAAGCTGATCGTGCCTTTCGCCCCGGGCGGTACGTCCGACGTGCTGGCGCGCGAGATCGCGGCGCGGCTGCAGGTCTCGCTCAAGCAGACCATCGTGGTGGACAACAAGGCGGGCGCCGGCGGCGTGCTGGGCGCGGACAGCGTGGCCAAGGCCGCGCCGGACGGCTACACGATGCTGCTGGGCACCATCGCCACGCATGCGATCAATCCGTCGCTGCTGGCGAAGATGCCGTACAAGGCCGACCGCGACTTCTCGCCGGTGATCCTGCTGGGCAAGATCTCCAATGTGCTGCTGGTGGGCCCGGGGTCGCAGGCCAGGTCGGTCAAGGACATCATCGCGGCGGCCAAGGCCAAGCCGGGCGACATCACCTTCGCCTCCGCCGGACAGGGGACCTCGCAACACCTGTCGGGGGAGGTCTTCCGCCTGATGACGGGGGCGGACCTGACGCATGTCCCCTACAAGGGCAGCGCGCCGGCGATCCAGGACGTCATGGGCGGCCAGGTGCCGATGAGCTTCGAGACCGTCACCGTGGCGCTGCCCCAGATCAAGGGCGGCAAGGTGCGGGCGCTGGCGGTGACCTCGGCCAGGCGCAGCGCGCAGCTGCCCGATGTGCCCACCCTGGCTGAAGCCGGCGTGCCGGGCTTCGACGTGTCGAGCTGGCAGGCGCTGTACATGCCCGCAGGCACGCCGCCGGCCATCGTGGCCAAGCTCAACGCCGAGGTGCAGAAGATCGTCGCGCTGCCCGAGGTCAAGGCCAAGATGGAGGCGCTGGGGCTGGAGTACACGCCCAACACGCCGGCGCAGTTCGCTGAGTTCCAGAAAGCCGAGCAGGCCAAGTGGGCCAAGGTGATCAAGGAGGGCAACGTCAAGCCGGATTGATCGCACCGGATCGACCCCATCGGACAGGTCGCATCCGCCTCCCGCACAGCAAGGGAAAGCACCCGGCGGGCCGCTTGCCGGGCCCCTCCTAGAATGGGTCGAAGACCCTCAGAGGAGACAGCATGGCGACGGCCCGACGCGGCAAGACCGCAACCGGCAGCGAGGATCCCGCGCAACCCAAGGGGCCGCGGGTGCTGAAGAAGTACCCCAACCGGCGGCTCTACGACACCCAGACCAGCAGCTACATCACCTTGGCGGACGTCAAGAAGATGGTGCTGGAGGGGGATCACTTCGAGGTCCGGGACGCCAAGTCGGGGGAGGAGCTCACCCGCTCCATCCTGCTGCAGATCATCCTGGAGGAGGAGATGGGGGGCATGCCGATGTTCTCCACGCCGCTGCTGGCGCAGATCATCCGCTTCTATGGCCATGCGATGCAGGGTCTGATGGGGGCCTACCTCGAGAAGAACCTGCAGGCCTTCAGCGAGATGCAGACGCGCTTCGCCGAGCAGAGCAAGAGCGGCGGTTTCGATCCGCAACTCTGGTCGCAGTTCATGAGCGGTCAGGCGCCGATGATGCAGGGCCTGATGGGCAACTACCTGGAGCAGTCCAAGAACCTGTTCCTGCAGATGCAGGAACAGTTCCAGAACGCGGGGAACATCTTCCCCGGCGTGCCGGGCATGCCCGGCTTCCCGCCGCAGCCGCCCAAGAAGTAACGCGGATCACAGGCCGTGGCGGCGATGCCAGTCGGCCAGCGATTCGTCCGGGAAATGCGCGAAGCGCGGGTCGCCGGGCCGGCCCTCGACCTCCACCCACGGGGCCTTCGAATCGAGCAGACCATGCACGTTCTCGGGCGGGGTGGGCAGCGGCGTGTCGATCGCGCTCGCATGCGGATGGATCAGGTCGGGCCATTGATCGTCATACATCCACAGCGCGGTGCCGCAATGGGCGCAGAAGTGGCGCTGGCCGGAGCTCTCCTTGCCGTCGATCACAGCGCGGTAGACGCGCAGGTCGCGTTTGCCCTTGAGCAGCTTGAACGTGCGGTGGTCCGCGCCGAGGTTGATCGCGTAGCCGCCCGTGCCCGCCGTCTTGCGGCAGATCGAGCAGTAGCAGCGCATGAAGGGATAGGGCTCGGTCGATTCGACCGAGAAGCGGATGCGGCCGCAGTGGCACGAGCCTTCGAGGTGCATGGGTTGCTCTCCTTGTGGCCGGGAGGGGCAACGCGCATGCCGCGTCGAGTGGCCATGGCCATTGCTGTGGCTGAAGGTGCCGGGCGTTCGCGTATGTCGGGGCGGTGCCCGGATCTTTACCCAACCTCACCTTGGCGAGCCGCTGGCGCCGCCTGCCGCTGGGCAGAATCGGCGCACCCGACCGACGCCCGACCGACCCGCGCCCTTGAAGCCTTTGCTCCGTCCCCTCGCGGGTCCTCCGCGCCGCCGCGCGGTCGCCGCCTCGGCGGTGATCGGCGCGCACGTCGCGCTGGTGCTGATCGCGTGGCAGATGAAGCTCGCCACGCCGCGTGGCAACGAGCCGCCCCGGTCGATCACGATCCGCCTGATTCCGGAGAAGCCGGTGCGGCGCGAGCGCGCGCAGGCGGCCGCGGCTGCCATGCCTCCAACGAATCGAGCGGCGAGCCCGATCAAGCCGATCACGGCGATCTCGTCGATCGTCGTGCCGCCGTTGCCCTTGCCGACGGAGACAGACAACGCGCCGACCGCGGGCGCGGCGTCACCGGCGCCAGGCACTTCGCACGTGGGCCTGGACGGCGGCGCGGCGGCGGGGCCGGGCTATGCCGCCTCGGGCCCGCGAGGGCTGGCGTTGACGCCGGGTCGCGCGGTGATGCAGGGCTCCCTGGCGAATCCCGCGGTCAACGATCCGCGCAGCAACTCGCCGCGTCCGACCTTCGAGGAACGGTTCGCCATGGGCCTGGACCCGACGCTGTGCCTGAAATGGGAACGCCTGCCTGACGGGACCACCCGGCGAGCGCTCATCCATCGCAAGGAGGCGCAGTCGACGATGTCCGCCACGCACGGCGGCCGGACGAAACCGGTGATGGTCTGCGAGTAGGCCTCAGCGCGCCGCGAGCATCGACCGCAGCACCGCATGGAGCTCGGCTGGCCGCACCGGCTTGCGCAGCACCAACGTGCCGTCGGCCTCCGCGCGGTGGAGCTCGGGCAGGTCGAACTCGCCGGTGACGACCAGGCCGCGCGCCTGCGGACGCCGCGCCAGCAGCGCCTGCAGCAGCGCGTATCCGCCGTCATCGTCCCTGTTCACGGGCGCGTGGCCCAGGCGCAGGTCGCTCATGACGACGTCCGGCGAGAAGCCTTCGGCCAGCGCCGCGTGGGCCTGCGACGCATCGGCGGCGACGCGGCAATCGATCTCCCATTGCGCCAGCAGGTGCCGCAGGCCGCGGGTGACGCCGAGGTCGTCGTCGATCACCAGCACGCGGCCACCGAGCGCGTCGAAGGCGTGCACGGCCGTGTTCCGCACGGGGAGCGATGACGGCGACGGCAGCGACGCGGCCGGCAGCGCGATGCGGAAACACGAGCCGCGTCCCGGCGTCGACTGCCAATCGATGCGCCCCTGCATGCGACGCACGCAGTCGCGCACGACCGAGAGCCCCAGGCCCTGGCCGTCGCCGGTGACGCGGTCCGCGCCGTCGCCCCGATGGAAGCTGGCGAAGAGCGCCTCGCGCTGCGCGGCGGCCACGCCGACGCCGGTGTCCCAGACCTCGACGGCCCAGTGCGCGCCGCGCCGGCGCACCGCCAGGAGCACGCCGCCCGCGGGCGTGTAGCGCAGCGCGTTGTGCAGCAGGTTGGACAGCGCGCGGCGCAGCAGGATCGGCTCGGCGACGACCCATGCAGGGACTTCCGGACCGCGGATGCGCCAGTCCAGCCCGCGGGCCTGGGCCTCGGGCTGGAAGCGCTCATGCAGTTCCGACAGCAGCGGCGAGAGCGCGAGCGGTTGCAGGGCGAGCTCGGCGCTGCGACTGTCCAGCGCGGACACGTCCAGCAGCGCGTTGAGCAGGTCGTTGACGTGGCCGGCCGCCTGCGAGATGTCCACCAGCAGCGGACGCAGCGCCTCGTCGCGGTTGCGCGAGACGGCGGCCTGCGCAGTCAGCGTCAGCGCGTACAGCGGCTGGCGCAGGTCATGCGAGGCGGTGGCCAGGAACAGGCTCTTCTCGCGCGACGCGGCGGCGGCGGCGTCGCGTGCTTCCTGATGGGCGAGCGCGAGGGCGTCGCTCTGGCGGGTGAGCAGCGCCTGCTGGCGCAGGAAGCCGTGGGCGGTGCGCGCGTGGCGCCAGACCAGCCAGGGATAGAGCAGGCACAGCGGGAGCACGGTCATCCAATGCTCGGAGAAGGCCATGGGGATGGCCAGCGCGGCGAGGCCCCAGGCCGGTGCGAGGAAGCGCGCGAAGACCGGCAGGTCCGCCGCGGCGAAGGCCACGGTGGAGGCGGTGGTGCCGGCGAGCACGAGGTAGAGGAACAGGCTGTATTCGAAGTGGCCGATGCTGGCGGCGACAACGGCGAGCGATCCCCAGAGCAGGCCGAAGGCGAGGGCGGTGTGCTCGAGCGGGCGCGCCCATCGGGCCTCGAAGTCCGCGGCGGCGAGCGATGCGACGTCGCGGCGGAAGCGCCGCCGGGCGAGCACCACGCCGACCGAGGCCAGCCAGTAGGCGACGGACCAGGCCCAGGCGCCGGTGGCGCTGGCCCCGCCGGGGACGCTGAGCAGCACGACGGGCGGGATGACCAGCGCGGCGATCTCGACGGAGGCACGTTGACCGACGAGCGTGAGCAGCTCGGCGCGCGGGGAGGGCGGGGAGGTCGAGGAGGGATCGGTCGGCACGGTCTGCGCGGTCATCAGGGCCAGTCGTGTGAAGTTCCGCAGGGCGAAAGGGGGAGTATCGACGCGGGAGTACTCGACAGGGCTCGTCGCCCCGGGCTGACTCGAAACCGCTTGTGGCCTACCGGAGGAAGTGGAATCGGCTCTGCGTCTACAAGACTAGGTCGTGTCGGGCGTGCGGGGCCGCTCCTAGGATGGTGGCTTCGCTAGGAGTAGCCACGTGGTGATCGGCCCGAAGACACATTGGGAGTCGTTCAAGGACTCCGTCGTCCATCTGTTCTACGTCACGGGCTACTTCAGCGTGGTCGCGATCGTGGCGGTGGTGTTCGACCTGATTGGCCACCAACTCCTTCCTTGGATCGGCGTGACGTCGTTCGTCGGCACGGGATTCATCTGGGCGTCGGAGGCGCTCTTCGCCGTGGACCTGTTTCTGCTGGGGGTCTACGTGGGTCGTTCGTTCTGGCAGACATTGAGGAGTCCGCAATGAGCATCAAACTGAACTTCAAACGGATCGCCCGCGAGACGGCGATCGATTTCTTTGCTCCGCTGACCGCGATGTACAAGCTGCTGAGGTCCGACCTCAGCACAGCGAGGTCTGGCGAGCCGCCGAGGCGCGCGTCGCCGTTCAGGCAAAGGCCCACTCCGTGGCGGTTCTCGCGATCTGCTCAGGGCCAGTCTCCAGCGTCCTGCGGAGACCTTCAGGAAGCTTCACAGAATTCATCGGCATCCTCGGGCCCCTCCTCAGGGCCAGTCGTGTGAAGTTCCGCAGGGCGAAAGCGGGAGTATCGACGCGGGAGTGCTCGAAAACCCCGGCTCGCTTACAATGCCGCCCCAGCTCCCAGCCAGACCTTCCGGCGGAACCTAAATGGAATCAACGACTTACGACACCCCCGCCGCCGCGAAGGCCGCTCCGAAGATCGGCTTCGTCAGCCTGGGTTGCCCCAAGGCGCTCACCGACTCCGAGCTGATCCTCACCCAGCTGCGCGCCGAGGGCTACGAGACCTCCAAGACCTTCGCCGGCGCGGACCTCGTCATCGTCAACACCTGCGGCTTCATCGACGACGCCGTCAAGGAGTCCCTGGACACCATCGGCGAAGCCCTCGCCGAGAACGGCAAGGTCATCGTCACCGGCTGCCTCGGCGCCAAGGCCGGCGCGAGCTCCGACAACATGGTCCGCGAGGTCCACCCCAGCGTCCTCGCCGTCACCGGCCCCCATGCGACGCAGGAAGTGATGGACGCCGTCCACACCCACGTCCCCAAGCCGCACGATCCCTTCATCGACCTCGTCCCCGAGGCCCGCGGCGTCGCCGGCATCAAGCTCACGCCCAAGCATTACGCCTATCTGAAGATCTCCGAAGGCTGCAACCACCGCTGCAGCTTCTGCATCATCCCGAGCATGCGCGGCGACCTCGTCTCCCGCCCCATCGGCGACGTGCTCTCTGAGGCCAAGGCGCTGTTCGAGTCCGGCGTCAAGGAACTGCTGGTCATCAGCCAGGACACCTCCGCCTACGGCGTCGACATCAAGTACCGCACCGGCTTCTGGGACGGCAAGCCCGTCAAGACGCGCATGTTCGACCTCGTCGCCCAGCTCGGCGAGATCGCCAAGCCCTATGGCGCCTGGGTCCGCCTGCATTACGTCTACCCCTATCCGCACGTCGACGAAGTGCTGCCGATGATGGCCGAGGGCCTCATCCTCCCGTATCTCGACGTCCCCTTCCAGCACGCCCATCCGGACGTGCTCAAGCGCATGAAGCGCCCGGCCAACGGCGAGAAGAACCTCGAGCGCATCCTGCGCTGGCGCGAGATCTGCCCCGAGCTGGTCATCCGCTCCACCTTCATCGCCGGCTTCCCCGGTGAGACCGAGGCCGAGTTCCAGTACCTGCTGGACTTCATGCGCGAGGCCCAGATCGACCGCGCCGGCTGCTTCGCCTACTCGCCGATCGACGGCGCGCCGGCCAACGCGCTCGAGGGCGCGCTGCCCGACGAGGTCCGCGAGGAGCGTCGCGCGCGCTTCATGGCCGTGGCCGAGGAGGTCTCCATCGCCAAGCTGCAGCGCCGCGTCGGCGCGACGATGCAGGTGCTCGTCGACGCCGCGCCCGCGCTGGGCCGCAAGGGCGGCGTCGGTCGCTCCTACGCGGACGCGCCCGAGATCGACGGCACCGTGCGCCTGCTGCCGCCCGAGAAGGTGTCCAAGCAACTGCGCGTGGGCGAGTTCACCCGCGCCCGCATCGTCGGCGTCGAGGGCCACGACCTGATCGCGCTGCCGATCTGACGCTCACTCGCCGAGCAGCGCTTTCACATCGACGGCCTCGGCGAGCAGCGCGTAGCCTGCATCGCCCGGGTGCAGGTGATCGCCCGAATCGACGGCGGGCGCCAGGCGCGAGGGATGCATCGGATCTCGCAGCAGTGCGTCCACATCGAGTCGCACGCCGGCGTGGCCGAGCACGTCGCGCGGCATCCGCGTCAGCGCCGCGCGGCCCATCCCGTCGCTGAGCAGGCGTCCGCCCGAGTTCCCCGCATTGAGCACCGCCACGCCGCGCGGCGCGAGCCGTTCCGCGAGGCGGTCCGGCCAGCGGCGATCCGCGCCGGACGTCGCGCCGTTGCCGTCCGTGATCGAGTTTTGCCGCGGCGGAACAGGTCCCCCGCGAGCCTCGCTCAGGCCCGGTGCGCGACCCAGGCGATCTTCACGGACTCCGGCGCGGCGGCGGGGTGTCGGGCCATGCGCTCGACGATGTCCGCCAGGTATTGGCGCAGCCGCGCCTGCGCGGGCTTCGCCGTGAGGCCGCTGCCCGTCCACGCCATCAGCAGCCGGCGGCGCTCGCGGGGCGACATCGCGGTCAGCACCGAGGCGAAGAAACAGTCGCCGTCCGCAGGCACGTCCACGATCTGTCCGTCCACGATCGGGGAGTAATGCTCCCGTCGCCTGTCCAGGCTCACGCGCACGGGCTCGCCTGTCCAGGCGTCGTCGCCCAGGCGCGCGAGCAGCCGGCCCGACGGATCCTCGATGTGCAGCGGCCGCCCTTGGGGCCACCGGCCCAGCCGCGTGACAGCGGCGACCGCGATCTCGCCGCCCAGTCCGGACCAGGCGCCGGGCTGTCGAATCTCTCGGGCGCTTCGGTGCAGGTCGCGCTGGAAAGCGGCCACGTCGGTGATCAGCGGATCTGAGGTCATCGGCACGGGGGCGGCGGTGCGCGCGCCCGCAGACCGTGCAAGGTCGACGCGCCGCGCCGCGCAGGCCGCCGATGGCCGCACCAGGCCGGCAAGCGATCGCAGCATCGCCTTGAATCGCTCCACGACGCGCCGACCGACCGGTGTCCGATGGATCGCCTCGCGCATCGCTTCGGATCGCGCCGCGCGTTGGGCGGCCTCGACCTGCGGCCAGGTGCGCGGATGCACGACGATCAGCACGGTGGGCGCATTGGCGGTGCATTCCATGACTTCGCGCAGCAGCTGGTCGCTGAAGCGGGCCGTGCGCATCGTCGCCTTGGTGTGAGCATCCCCGAGGAAAGCGCAGAGCATGTAGCCGTCGACCGGCTGGCCGACAGGGAGCGATGTCCAGGCCTCGGTCCAGGATTTCCAGTAGCGGCCCTCGGCGGACGGATCGACGACGTCGAACGAGTCCAGGTCCGGATCCCGGAAGGTCACACGGGAAGCGCAGGTGGTAGAGGAAGTGGGCATGAACAGGGACGCGAGCGCCGGCGAGGAGAAGTCGAATCAGTTCTCGCCGTGCCGCGCGTGGACTCGCATCAGACGATCCGCCCTGGAACTTCGCCTCGATTCTTGATTCATCCGACAGCGCCGCCGCCGGGTGCCGCAGAATCGCCCTCCGGTTCCCCATCCTTGAAGGAGTTGTCGTGAGCAAGCGCGGCGCGTCCACCGAACAGATCCACCACCCTTTCCGCGCGCCCGAAGGCTGGGACGCCGTTCCCGTGCCGGTGATGAAGGCGTCGACGGTGCTGTTCAAGGACACCGCGGAGCTGCACCGGCCGCGTCGGCAGGACGGCATCAGCTATCGCTACGGCCTGCCCGGCACGCCGACGACCTACACGCTGGCCGCGCGCATCGCGACGCTGGAGCACGCCGAGCACTGCGTCCTGACGCCCAGCGGGTTGTCGGCGATCACGCTCACCAGCCTGGCCCTCCTGCAGCCCGGCGATGAGGTGCTGCTGCCCGACAACGTCTACGGCCAGAACCGGCATCTGGCGACAGGGCTGCTGACGCGGCTGGGCATCGCGCACCGCTTCTACGACCCGCTCGACGCCGCCGCCTTCGAGGCGATGCTGGGCGAACGCACGAGGCTCGTGTGGCTGGAGGCCGCCGGCTCGATCACGATGGAGTTTCCCGATCTGATCGGCCTGCTGCGCGCCTGCCGCGCGCGCGGCGTGCTGACGGCGCTGGACAACACCTGGGGCGCGGGGCTCGCGTTCAACGCGTTCGAGGTCGCGCCGCAGGCGGCACCTGGTCTGGGCGCCGATCTCAGCATGCAGGCGCTGACGAAGTTCCCCTCAGGCGGCGCGGACGTGCTGATGGGTGCCGTCTGCACGCGCGACGCGGTGCTGCATCGGCAACTCGTGGCGATGCATGAGTACCTGGGCTACGGCCTGGGCCAGAACGATGTGGAGGCGGTGCTGCGCGCGCTGCCCAGCATCGCGTTGCGTTATCGCGCGCAGGACGCGGCGGCCCGCGATCTCGCCGCGTGGATGGCCGGCCGGCCCGAGGTGGCGCGGGTGCTGTATCCGGCGCTGCCGGACTCGCCGGGTCACGCGTTCTGGCGCGAGGTCAGCCCGGCAGCGAGCGGCTGCCTGTTCTCCGCGGTGTTCCGCCCCGAGTTCGACGCGCGTCGCGTGGACGCGTTCGTCGACGCGCTGCGCTGTTTCGGGATCGGCTTCTCGTGGGCCGGGCCGATGAGCCTGGCGGTGCCCTACGACCTGAGCCGCAGTCGCTCGCTCGGCTTGCCATGGGCGCCGGAGGAGGGCGGCACGCTGGTGCGCTTCGCCATCGGGCTGGAGGAGGTCGAGGACCTGCGCGCGGACCTGGGGCAGGCACTCGAGGTGCTGAACGGCTGAACGGCTGGACGGATGCGCCGCCGGCTCAATCGCGGGCCGCCGCATCCCCGTGCAGCGCGCGGTAGAACTCGGAGACCCGCGCCTGCGCATGCACGCCAAAGGATCGGACGAGGGGCAGCTCATCGCCTTCGGCCGCCTTGCCCGCGTGGACCCCATGGGCCAGCGACCAGCGCAAGGCACGCGGCGCGTGCTCCGTCGCCCAGGCGGACCAATCGATCCGAGATCGGAGCGCGTCCAGTGCGGCGCGCTCCTCGGGCGTGACCTGTCGAGCCGCTCGCGCGAGTTCGGGCATCAGCAGCGCGGCCTCCCGGACCTCGAAGGACCAGCGCCCCTGGTCATCACATCGCTGCGTCGAGGCCCACAGCGCCAGGTCGACGAGCAGGCCGCGCGTCAGCTCGTCGGGAGCCGTGCCGTGCCCGGCGGCCTGAAGTGCCGCCATCGCTTGGGTCCGGGCGCGCGCCTGGATGTTGGTCAGCGCCAGGCTGGGTGTCGACGATTCGATCGTCATGCCGCTGGCGACGTCCACCTGCGCCGTACTGCCCTCACGAGGCGCGGTGATCGCCCGCAGGCGCTCGCCGACCCTGGAGAAGCCGGCGACGCAGGGATCGTGGGCCACGCCTTGCCAGTCTCGCGCGTCGCTGGCCAGGGCGAGGAAGGTGCCGTTGGCAATCACCTCCTGTGCCCGCGCGATGTCGGGCCAGGTGGTGCTGTCCACGCGCAAGGGGAGATCGGGGGCCATCGCGATGCAGGCGAGGGCGCGGCGTGCCAGGCAGACGTCCAGCGTGCGGCCGTGATCCAGCAACTGGGCGAAGTGGGAAAGCAGCCGGCAGACCTCGTGGCCATCCAGCGGATCGAAAGGTTGGCGCCGTTCCCACGGCGCGAGCGACATCGGCGGGGCCGATGCGGCCGGCGGCGATGCGGTCAGGGGGGTGAACCAGCCCAGGGCATTCAGCATGGGGACTTTCCTTGAAATGCATGCCGGAATGGCATGTCCCAAGGTCAGTCGCGCCGTCTGGATGTCATGCGACGCTTGCGGTCCGGGCTTGACGAGTTCGTATCTGGAATGGGCGGTGACTCGCGTGCGCGCACAGCGCGATCCGGTTCAGTCCTTGGCCGGTCCCGACACCTTGTGGCGCATCAGGCGGCCCCTCTCGCGTTCCCAGTCGCGCTTCTTCTCGGTCTCGCGCTTGTCGTGCTGCGCCTTGCCCTTGGCCAGCGCGATCTGCGCCTTCACCCGGCCGTTCTTGTAATGGAGATCCAGCGGGATCAGCGTGAAGCCGCGCTGCTCGACCTTGCCGATCAGCCGGCGGATGTCCGCGCGGCTCATCAAGAGCTTCTTCGTGCGGTCGGCCTGCGGATGCACATGGGTGGACGCGGTGCGCAGCGGGTTGATCCGGCAACCCAGCAGGAACAGCTCGCCGTCGCGGATGACGACGTAGCCGTCGGGCAACTGCACCTGGCCGGCGCGGATGGCCTTGACCTCCCAGCCCTCGAGGACGAGGCCGGCTTCGTACTGCTCCTCGATGTGGTATTCGAATCGAGCGCGGCGGTTTTCTGCAATGGACATGGCTGAGGTTCTGGTGCCGCCCGGAGAGGGCGTGTGAGCGGCGGAGCGCCGCCTACAATCCCGCCATTCTAAGAAGCGCCATGAAGCAAGTCCGAAAGACTGTCCTCCTTTGGTACTCGCCGCGCGAGATGTACGAGCTGGTGACCGATGTCGAACGCTACCCGGAGTTCCTGCCGTGGTGCGCCGCCGCCGACATCCTCGAGCGCGACGCGCACGGAATGACCGCCAAGCTCTCGCTGCACTACGCCGGCCTGCGCCACGCCTTCACGACCCGTAACCTCCACGAGACCGACCGCCGCGTGCGCATGGAACTGGTCGACGGGCCGTTCTCCAAGCTCGACGGCGATTGGCAGTTCCTGCCGCTGAACCGACCCGGCACACCGCCCGGCGGTGAGCCGCAGGCCTGCAAGATCGAGTTCGAGCTGCGCTACGCGTTCTCCAGCTTCGCGCTGGAGGCGGTGGTCAGCCCGGTCTTCGACCGCATCGCCAACACCTTCGTCGACAGCTTCGTCAAACGCGCCGAGCAGGTCCATGGCCCCCGCTGACCTCACGGTCGACGTGTGCTGGAGCCAGGCGCCGGGCAGCTTGCGCGAATGCCGCCTGAGCCTGCCCGCAGGCAGCACGCTGCGCGACGCGCTCGTGGCCAGCACGTGGTTCGACGCTGCGGGCCCGCACGCGCTCGGCGGGCTGCAGGTCGGAATCTGGGGAAGGGCGCAGCCGCTGGACGCGCCGCTGCGAGACGGGGATCGGGTCGAGGTCTATCGCGCCTTGACCGTCGATCCGAAAGAGGCGCGGCGTCAGCGGTACCGCGACGCCGGCCAGCGCATCGTGACGCGCCACCGACCACTGGGCCGCAAGGCGTGAGGCCTCGCCGCCACGGCGCTCGACCGGACAATCATCCGGTTACTTGCATTGCGTGTTGATCACAACTTGCATCTGCCGAATCTGCTCCTGACGGGCCTGTTCGGTCATCACCTGCGTCTCGCCGCCGGGTTCGCCGGAGCGCAGACGCACACCGGACTCGAGCAGGCGCTGGCGGTTCTGCGCCAGTCGGCAGTTCTCGGCCATCGCTTCCTTGTTGGCCTTGTCCTCGGCGGCCTTGCGCTCGCGCTCGATCTTGTCGCGCGAGGATTCGCTCGCGGCGCGACCCGGCGCGGCGACGTCGGAAGCCGCGGACGCAGCGCCCGGAGCCTGTGCCGACTGGGCCGCGGGCGCCCGCGCGGCCTGGTTCGGACGCTGCAGGATGTCCTTCTCGGCGACGTTGGGCGGGGGCGGGCGATCGCTGTATTGCACGCGCCCATCGGCGTCGCGCCACTTCCATTGGGCGTGCGCGAAGGGGCTCAGCGCCAGCAGCGCCAGCGCGAAGATCACGCCCAGCGGGCGTCGCGGGAGTCGGGGATTCTTCATGGGCGTGGAGTGTAGCGCCGGGCTTCTCTATAATGCGCCTTTGCGTCTGGAGCTTCCCACATGCGCCTACTCGGAAAAGCGCTCACCTTCGACGATGTGTTGCTGGTGCCGGCGTTCTCCCAGGTGTTGCCGCGCGACACCAGCCTGGCCACGCAGTTCACGCGTGGCATCCGCCTGAACCTTCCCCTCGTGTCCGCCGCCATGGACACCGTCACCGAAGCGCGCCTGGCCATCGCCATGGCCCAGGAAGGCGGCATCGGCATCGTCCACAAGAACCTGACCCCGCAACAGCAGGCCGCCGAGGTGGCCCGCGTCAAGCGCTACGAGTCCGGCGTCCTGCGCGACCCGATCACGATCACCCCCGAGACCACCGTCCGCCAGGTCAAGCAGCTGAGCGAGCACCACGGCATCTCCGGTTTCCCGGTGCTGGTGGGCAGCAAGGTCGTCGGCATCGTCACCGGCCGCGACCTGCGCTTCGAGACCCGCATGGACGCGCCGGTCAGCGAGATCATGACCCCGGCCGAGCGCCTGGTCACCGTCAAGGAAGGCGCCCCGCTGAACGAAGGCAAGGCGCTGATGCACACGCACAAGCTGGAGCGCGTGCTGGTCGTCAACGACGCGTTCGAGCTGCGCGGCCTGATGACCGTCAAGGACATCACCAAGCAGACCAACTTCCCCAACGCCGCCCGTGACGACCACGGCAAGCTGCGCGTGGGCGCGGCGGTCGGCGTGGGCGAGGGCACCGAGGAGCGCGTCGAGCTGCTGGTCAAGGCCGGCGTGGACGTGATCGTGGTGGACACGGCCCACGGCCACAGCAGGGGCGTGATCGAGCGCGTGCGCTGGGTCAAGAAGAACTACCCGCAGGTGCAGGTGATCGGCGGCAACATCGCCACCGGCGCCGCGGCGCTGGCGCTGGTGGAAGCCGGCGCGGACGCGGTCAAGGTCGGCATCGGCCCGGGCTCGATCTGCACCACCCGCATCGTCGCCGGTGTGGGCGTGCCGCAGATCGCGGCGATCGACAACGTCGCCACGGCGCTCAAGGGCACCGGCGTTCCGCTGATCGCCGACGGCGGCATCCGCTTCTCGGGCGACATCGCCAAGGCGATCGCCGCCGGCGCGAGCACCGTGATGATGGGCGGCATGTTCGCCGGCACCGAGGAAGCCCCGGGCGAGGTGATCCTGTACCAGGGCCGCCAGCTACAAGAGCTATCGCGGCATGGGCTCGATCGGCGCGATGAAGGCGGGCTCCGCCGACCGCTACTTCCAGGAAAACGACGAGACCACCAACCCCAACGCGGACAAGCTGGTGCCCGAAGGCATCGAGGGCCGTGTGCCGTACAAGGGCTCGATGGTCGCGATCGTGCACCAGATGGGCGGCGGCCTGCGCGCCTCGATGGGCTACTGCGGCTGCGCCAGCATCGCCGAGATGCACGAGAAGGCCGAGTTCGTCGAGATCACCTCGGCGGGCATCCGTGAGAGCCACGTCCACGACGTGCAGATCACCAAGGAAGCCCCCAACTACCGCCTGGAGTGACGCTGGTGTCCGACACGGCCGACGCGGCCCGGGGCGACAGCCCCGCGGCTGTCGCAGCATCCACGACGCATGGCGGCCGCAAGGCCGCCATGTCGTTCATCTTGATCGCCGTGCTGATCGACATGGTGTCGATCGGCCTGATCATTCCGGTGCTGCCGCCGCTGGTCGGAACCTTCACCCAGAACGAGACCCAGCACACGCTCGCCCAGCTGGCGGTGGCGTTCGCCTTCGGTCTCGCCAATTTCTTCGGCTCGCCCATCCTGGGCGGGTTGTCCGACCGCTTCGGCCGCCGCAAGGTGATGCTGATCGGTTTCAGCGGACTGGCGCTCAGCTTCTTCGTGACGGCGATGGCCGACGCGTTGTGGATGCTCGTCGTGGTCCGCCTGTTCTCGGGCGCGATGCAGGCCAACGCGGCCGTCGCCAACGCCTACGTCGCCGACATCACGCCGCCCGCGGACCGCGCCAAGCGCTTCGGGCTGCTGGGCGCGGCCTTCGGGATGGGCTTCATCCTCGGGCCGGTCATGGGCGGGCTGCTCGGCGCGATCGACCTGCACCTGCCGTTCTACGTCGCGGGCACGCTGGCGCTGCTGAACTGGCTCTACGGCTTCTTCGTGCTGCCGGAGTCGCTCGCGCCGGAGCACCGCCGGGCCTTCGACTGGCGCAAGGCCAATCCATTCGCGGCGCTGGCGCGGCTGCGCCACCTGCGCGGCGTCGGCCCGCTGATCTACGTGATCGCGTGCTCGGGTCTGGCGCAACTGGTGATCCAGACCAGCTGGGTGCTCTACAACCAGCACAAATTCGGCTGGGGCCCGAAGGAGAACGGCCTGTCGCTGTTCGTCGTGGGCGTGGTGGCGGTGCTCGTGCAGGGCGTGCTGCTGCAGCCGCTGCTGCGCTGGCTGGGGCCGCGCCGCCTGGTGCTGATCGGGCTGGCGACCTCGGTGGCGACCAACCTGATCTGGGGCCTGTCCACCGAGGCGTGGATGATGGTGGCGGCGATCTTCCTGAACATCTGCGGCGTGGCCGCCGGCCCCGCGATGCAGGGGGTGATCTCCAGCGCGGCTGACGCGCGCACGCAGGGCGAGACCATGGGCGCCGTGGCCGCGATCAACAGCCTGATGGCGGTGATCTCGCCGATCGCCGGGCTGGGCCTGATGGCGCTGGTGGCCGAGCTGCCCAAGACCGACTGGCGCCTGGGCGCGCCGTTCTACCTCTGCGCGCTGCTGCAACTGGCCTCGCTGGCCTTCGCATGGCGCCACTTCAACATGGAGCCGCCGGCGCCGGTCGCCGCGGCCAAGGCATGAGCCCGTGGGCTCCGCCGGACCTCGAATTCCCAAGCATCGCTAGAAGCTGACCATGCACGACAAAGTCCTCATCCTCGACTTCGGCTCCCAGGTCACCCAGCTGATCGCGCGCCGCGTGCGCGAGGCCCACGTCTACTGCGAAATCCACCCCAACGACGTCAGCGACGACGTGATCCGCGCGTTCGCGCCGCAAGGCGATCATCCTGTCGGGCAGCCACGCGTCGACCTACGAGGACCACGAGCTGCGCGCGCCGCAGGCGGTGTGGGACCTGGGCGTGCCGGTGCTGGGCATCTGCTACGGCATGCAGACCATGGCGGTGCAGCTGGGCGGCAAGGTCGAGTGGAGCGACCACCGCGAGTTCGGTTACGCCGAGGTCCGCGCGCACGGTCACACCAGCGCTGCTGGACGGCATCGAGGACTTCGCCACGCCCGAAGGGGCACGGCATGCTCGAGGTGTGGATGAGCCACGGCGACAAGGTCACCGCGCTGCCGCCGGGCTTCACGCTGATGGCCTCGACGCCGAGCTGCCCGATCGCCGGCATGGCCGACGAGGCCCGGGGCTACTACGGCGTGCAGTTCCACCCGGAAGTGACCCACACCCTGCAGGGCGCGGCGCATGCTCGCGCGCTTCGTGCGCGACATCTGCGGGCTGCGCGGGCGACTGGATCATGGGCAACTACATCGACGAGGCCGTCGCGAAGATCCGCGAGCAGGTCGGTGACGAGGAAGTGATCCTCGGCCTGTCCGGCGGCGTGGACTCCTCGGTGGCCGCGGCGCTGATGCACCGCGCCATCGGCGACCAGCTGACCTGCGTGTTCGTCGACCACGGCCTGCTGCGCCTGAACGAAGGCGAGCATGGTGATGGACATGTTCGGCGGGCAAGCTGCACGCGAAGGTGATCCGCGTCGATGCGAGCGAGCTGTTCCTGGGCCAGCTGGCCGGCGTGACCGATCCGGAAGCGCAAGCGCAAGATCATCGGCCGCGTGTTCGTCGAAGTGTTCGAGGCCGAAGCCAAGAAGCTGAAGGCCAGCGGCCAGGGTCACCAGGGCGCGAAGTTCCTGGCCCAGGGCACCATCTACCCGGACGTGATCGAGTCGGCCGGCAGCCGAAGACCAAGAAGGCGCACGACGATCAAGAGCCACCACAACGTGGGCGGCCTGCCGGAGACAACTGCGGCCTGAAGCTGCTGGAGCCGCTGCGCGAGCTGTTCAAGGACGAAGTGCGCAAGATGGGCCTGGAGCTGGGCCTGCCGCACGACATGGTCTACCGCCACCCGTTCCCGGGCCCGGGTCTGGGCGTGCGCATCCTGGGCGAGGTGAAGAAGGAGTACGCCGACCTGCTGCGCCGCGCCGACGCGATCTTCATCGAAGAACTGCGCAACACGCGGGACGAGGCGACGGGCAAGACCTGGTACGACCAGACGAGCCAGGCGTTCACGGTGTTCCTGCCGGTGAAGTCCGGTCGGCGTGATGGGCGACGGCCGCACCTACGACTGCGTGGTGGCCCTGCGCGCGGTGGAGACCATCGACTTCATGACCGCGCACTGGGCGCACCTGCCGTACGACCTGCTCGGGCGCTGCTCGAACCGCATCATCAACGAGGTGCGCGGCATCAACCGCGTGGCCTACGACGTGTCGAGCAAGCCGCCGGCGACGATCGAGTGGGAGTGAGCGCTTCGCGCAAGTGAACAAGGGCCCTGCGGGGCCCTTGTTTGTTGGTGGGGGGCTGGCGTGTGTCACGAAACTCGTGATGAGGCGTTGAAGTGATCTGCCGGAAAATCTTGTGAAAGGCATTCGCCTAGCGCGGTGTCTGATGCCCACTCGATCCAGGCGGAGGTGTCGACGACTTGGCGTTGCTGCATGGGATGGCCTTGATGATCAATAGCGATCCCGCCCATTGAGGTATCGCTCTGTCGAGGCGCCTCGAGTCATTCCTCGATCCATGGCCTCGAAGTGGGCTTGAATACTGTGTCGCAGCGAAGAGGAGTGGGGGGGCTCGCTTGAAGCTGCTGGCTGCGTTCGACGGAGCTGCTACGCGAGCGTTCCCGCGGTTCCTGACACGCCATGACAGCACCGGTCTCCAGAATCGCCCGATCGCTTCGAAGTGTTTGCCGCAGGAGACCGCCATGTCCGACCTCACCGACACCCATCCCGTCTACGAACTGCGCCAGTACAAGATCGTGAAGGGCGAGCGGGAGCGCTTCATGCGTCTGTTCGAGGAGGCCTTCGTCGATTCGCAGGAAGCCGTCGGCATGCGGCTGTACGGCCAGTTCGCCGACCTCGACGATCACGATCGATTCGTCTGGATCCGCGGCTTCGACGACATGGCCGCGCGCGAGCGCAACTTGAGCGAGTTCTACTTCGGTCCCGTCTGGAAGGCGCGACGCGACGAAGCCAATCCGCTGCTCGTCGACAACGACAACGTGTTGCTGCTGCGTCCGTTACCGATGGAGGGACGTCCTGCACGCATCGATGTCGCGCGCGATGCCGCCCGAGCCGCAGCCGGTGGCGGTGCGCGTTTCGTCGCGCTCCATGTCTGCCATCTCTGGAAGGATCCCGCGGATCTGGAGGAGGGCTTCCCTCGGTTCTTCGAGGAGACCTGCGTGCCGGCGATCGAGGCCGCGGGCTTGCCGGTGATCGGGACCTTCATCCCGGAGCGCTCGCCCAACAACTTCCCGCGTTTGCCGGTGCGTGAGGGCGAGAAGGTGTTCGTGTGGATGACCCACGCGGCCGACGCGGATGATTGGGCGCTGCGCTGGAGCGCTTGCCGCAACTCTCCAGCATGGCGCGCGCTGGAGCCGCGCTGGCGCGATGCGCTGGAACGCGCGCCGCAGATCCTGCGCTTGCGACCGGGCGTCGGGTCAGCTGTGGGTTGAGCGGGAACGAAGTCGTCATCCCGCCGCCTGGAGCATCTGCTCGGACGTTGGCCATCGAATCCAGGCATCGGTCTTCTGCTCAGCAGTCATGCTGTCTGCGCGGCGCTTGTGGAAGAACTTCACCGAGGGCAGATCCTTGAAATGCGCATCACAGGTGATTACCTCCGCGCCGAAGCGTTGGGCGGTCGCATAAATGATCGCATCCGCCAACGCGAGCTTGTGCTCGACGTTCGCTGACGCGGCCATGAGCGCAGTTTCGGTGTCGAGCAGCTCGACTTGACACATCTCGGTCAGGCCCACGAGATGGAGTTGCTGTTCCTCCGACAGTTCGCGGAGTGCCCACTTGGTCAACTCCAACTGCACGATCGTCGGCACGATGCAACGTTCCGGCCGGCTCAGGGCTGCAGCAATCAATCGCCCGATGTCGGAGTCGACGAACCACTCGATCCACGCGGAGGTGTCGACCACCATCCTTGGCGCGACTTGACCGTCGGTGCTTGGATCAGTACCTGTCGTTGCGATCACGGTAGCCCTCCGTGTTGGCGCCACGTGCGATTCCGCGCATCTGCTCAAAGGTCACTTCCGGGCAGACGAATACGCCATCGTGTCGCCGGATCAGCATCAGCTTCTGTCCCGGCTTCCATTTCAATTCGTCCCGAAGTTCCTTGGGAAGCTCGATGCGATGGCGGGGAGACAGTTCGGTGATCGGTGCGGGCATTGCAGGCTCCATGAAGAGGACTGAAGAGATCGAATTCTTCTCGTGCAGTTCAGCCAGGCCTACTGCCTCGACAAGTGGAAGCCTCCTTATCCATCCCGACGATCAGTTGCAATTCCACTTGCGTGTGCGCTTGAAGTTCTTCACGCATGCTGATGGCTCTCGCTATGCTTCGCGCCACCCCATGCCCACCCCACGACCGCCCCGGAGCCCTCGCATGCGCAGCGCCTTGTCCATCCTCGCCCTCGTCATCGTGCTGACCATCGTCATGCTGGTCGCCAAGAAGCAGATGCAGGCCATCAAGCCGCCTGCGGCCGGCGGTGCCGCCTCCTCCGCCACGGGCGCCGCCTCGGCGGGCGGCCTGCCGCAACCCGAGGCCGTCGGTCGACAGGTCCAGGACCTGATGAAGCAGGGCGAGCAGCGCGCCTCCGAGGCGCAGTGACCCCGCGCTGACTCTCTCGCGTCGATGACCGTCCACGCGCTCTTCTTCTGCCTGCGGCCGGATCCCGCCACCGCGGCCCAGCTCACCGCGGTCTCCGACGCACTCGTGCTTCGCTTCGGCCTGCGCGCGAAACCGCCGCGCACCGAGCGCCTCCATGTGACCCTGCATCACTTGGGCTGGTTCGACGATGCCGACCCGGTTGCGCTCGCCGACGTGCGTCAACGCGCCGAGTCCGCCGCTGCCACCCTGCGCGAGGCGCCCGTGCGTGTCGATTTCGAGGATGTGCTCAGCTTCACGCGCAAGCCGCGCAACCGGCCCTTCGTGCTCAGCGGCGGCGCCTGTCTGGACGAGGTACGCCGGCTGCGCGCCGCGTTGGGTGATGAACTCGCCGCGGTCGGGCTGCCGGTCGATCCGCACTTCACGCCTCACCTCACGCTGCTCTACGACGACATCGCCGTGCCTGCCCAGCCCCTGCCGATGCCCGCGCCCGGCTGGACCGCTCGCGAGTTCCACCTGATGGACAGCCTGCAGGGGCAGTCCACGCACGTGGCGCTCGCGCGCTGGTCGCTGGCGTGAGCGGCGCCCGTCAGGTCGACGAGGCGGCGGGCGTCACGATCTCCCGCGCCAGCGCGCGCAGGCTGAGCGGCGCCGAGCCCTCGGCGTGGTTGGAGATCGTCACGTAGGCCGCATGGCCGGACTCGGCGGTCGCGCGGATGACCTTGGCCAGGACCGCGCGCGTGGCCTCGTCCGGGTCCATCAGCTCGGCGTACTCGCCGTATTTCTTCTCCGCGTCCTCGTAGCCGAAAGGGCCATGCATCCGGTGCAGGTTCCAGCGGCAGACCAACGGCCCGGGCCACATCGCGCGCAACAGCGGCAACTGGTCCTGGATTGGCGGCAGCTTCGGATGCAGACCCAGGCAGTAGCGCGCGCCCGTCTCCTTGAGCACCGCCACGAAGTCGGGCGTCAGCCATTCCGGATCGCGCACCTCGACAGCCACCACCGCCTCCGCCGCGACGTCCCGCAGCGAGGGCAGGGCGCTCAGCATCGCGTGGAGACGATCCAGTTGCTCGGGCATGCGGTCGAGCATCGCCAGCGGCAGCGGACTGAGCTGGAAGACGAGCGCGCCGATGCGTGTCCCCAGGCCTTCCATGGCCGGCGCGAGGAACTCCTGCACCGCCAGTCTCGGATCGAGGAAGGCCGTGTTGGCCTGTCGGCCCCGGCCATCCTCGGCGCGGACCTGCGCGTCGGTGATCACGCTGGGCGCCTTCACCGTGAAGCGGAAGTCCTCCGGCACGAGTTGCGCGTAACGCTCGTACTGGCTGGCCGTCAGCGATTGATAGAAGCCGCGATCGATGCCCACGGCGCGGTGCAGCGGTTGCGCCGCGTAGGCGGTCAGCCCGTTGCGCGACAGGTTGGACTCACCGTGCCGGCCGGCCCAGACCAGTCCCTGCCAGCCCGGATAGCTCCACGACGACGTGCCCAGCCGGATACGCGCCGACAGCCTCTCGGCGAGGGCCTGTTGCTCCTCATCCACCGGCGCGGGCTGGATGCCGGCGCGACGGCGCCGGGGCGCATCGCCCGTCGTGCTGGTTGGCGCGTCCGGGTCGACGGCGCCGTCCTCGGTCTCGTCATCGTCCTCGACCTGGGCCGACCTCGGCGCCGGCGCCGGCGGCAGCAGCTCGCCGAAGAGGTCGTCCTGGAGGGCAGGGGGCTCCTGTTGCATGGGGCGGCAGCATAGCGCTCGCGGCTACACTGCCGCGCGAGCCTCGCCAATGCCCATCGTGTCCGAATCCTCCCTGCCCAACGACGCCGCCGCGCTTCCCCACGTGGATCAGTCCGCGGATCAGCCCGCCGACGAGTACGCGATGCGCCTGGCCCTGGACCAGGCCCAGAACGCGTGGCTCGTGGGCGAGGTGCCGGTGGGCGCGGTGATCATGCGCGGCGGGCAGGTGATCGCCACCGGCTACAACCGCCCGATCACCACGCACGATCCGACCGCGCACGCCGAGATCGTCGCGCTGCGGCACGCCGCCCAGCTGCTGGGCAACTACCGGCTGCCCGAGTGCGAGCTCTACGTGACGCTCGAACCCTGCGCGATGTGCGCGATGGCGATGATGCACGCGCGGCTCAAGCGCGTGGTCTTTGCCGCCCCGGATCCCAAGACCGGCGTGGCCGGCTCGGTGCTGGACCTCTTCGGCCACAAGCAGCTCAACCACCACACGGCGCTGCACGGCGGCGTGCTGGCGGAGGCGTCCGCGCGACTGCTGCGCGAGTTCTTCGCCGAGCGCCGCGAGTCGGCGCGCCAGCTGCGCGACGCGCGCCGCCGCGCCGCCGCGTCCTCCGATGCCGAACTGGCCAGCGCGGTGGACCCGATGGCCGCGCTGCCCGAGGTGCAGGAGTTCCCGGTGATCCCCGTCGGCGACGCGCAATACCTCTCCGTGAATCTCGATCCTCCCCAGGATCCCCCTTCGAATCCTCGACAGGACGACCCGCAGCGATGAGCTCCCTGACCCTCTACACCCCTTCCGGCGTCCTGGCCCAGGCCCAACCCCTGAAGCGCGCGGCCAAGCGGCTCGGCGCGCTGGGTTTCGAGGTCAGCATCGACGAGGCCGCGCTGGACAGGCACCAGCGCTTCGCCGGTGACGACGACACGCGCCTGGCCGCGCTGCATCGCGTGGCGCAGGCCGCGCCGTCGGTGGCGCTGGCCACGCGCGGCGGCTACGGCCTGACGCGGCTGCTGGACCGCATCGACTGGGCGCTGATGGCGCGCAGCGTGGAGCGCGGCACCCGCTGGGTCGGCCTGAGCGACGTGACCGCGCTGCAACTGGCGCTGCTCGCCCATACGAAGCAGGCGAGCTGGGCCGGCCCGATCGCCTGCGACGACTTCGGCCGCGCCGACACCGACGGCGGCGTCGACGAGATCACGCGCGATTGCTTCCTCGAGGCGATGGACGGCTCGCTCGAGGCCATCGGCTTCCGCACCGAGACCGGGCTGGACGGCGTCGAGGCGCGCGGCACGCTGTGGGGCGGCAACCTGACGGTGCTGTGCTCGCTGCTGGGCACGCCGCACTTCCCCAGGATCAAGGGCGGCATCCTGTTCCTGGAGGACGTGAACGAGCATCCCTATCGCGTCGAGCGCATGCTGCTGCAGCTCTGGCAGGCTGGCGTGCTGGACGCGCAGAAGGCCGTGCTGCTGGGCAGCTTCAGCGGCTGGAAGAAGTCGCCGCTGGATCGGGGCTACTCGATGAAGAGTTGCGTCGAGGCGCTGCGCCAGCGCGTGAAGGTGCCGCTGCTGACCGGGCTGCCCTTCGGGCACGTGCCCACCAAGGTCTGCCTGCCCGTGGGCGCGAAGGCCGAGATGATGGTCGAGGGCCGCGATGTGATCGTCGCCTGGGGGCATGTGGGTCCAGGTCATGACCACCATGATCATGGCGATCACGGCCACGGTCACGACCATGGTCATGCGCACGGGCATGACCACGACCACCACGACCACCACGGTCACGGCCACTGACGGACGTCACAGGCGCGCCGCGAACCGGCCCGCTATGATCCGCCCCGGCATCGGCCGGTCTCCACGAGAGGCACGGCCTTGGCAACAATCTGGCAATGCCGCATCCGCAGGATGCGGCGTTTGCTTTTTGGAAGGATGACGATGTCGTCGGGGCTGTGGAACGCGTCGCTGCACGCGGCTGAAGGCTGGCGCGGGACGTGGGCCCGGTGCAGGCAGGCACATCGCGCGGCCGGGGCGTTCAAGGCGGCGCTCCGCGCGGCGCTCTCGGCGGCGCTCGCCGCCACGCTGCTGGCGGCCTGCAACAACAGCCCGTATCCAGCCGGCGCCGGCAAGGACAACACGCTGTACCTGTCCTTCGATGAGCGCTCGCCGCGCTACCTCGATCCGACCGCCTCCTACACCGCGCCCGAAGCGGTCTATACCTACCAGATCATGGAGCCGCCCTACGGCTACCACTATCTGAAGCGGCCCTACGAGCTGATCCCGCGCGCCGCGGCGGCGGTCATCAAGCCGTACTACCTCGACGCCCAGGGCAAGCGCCTGCCCGACGACGCGCCCGCCGAGCAGATCGCGCAGAGCGTGTACGACGTGCCGATCCGCCCCGGCGTGACCTACGCGCCCAGCCCCGCCTTCGCCAAGGACGCGGAGGGCAATTACCGCTATCACCACCTCACCGCCAAGGACCTGGGCGACAAGCGCTCGCCGTGGCAGTTCGAGCACCTGGGCACGCGCGAGCTCGTGGCCGATGACTTCGTCTACGCGCTCAAGCGCCATGCGACGCCGCGCGTGGAGGCGCCGATCTTCGGACTGTTCTCCGAGCACGTGATCGGGCTCAAGGAGTACGGCGCGCTGATCCGCGCGGAGAACGCCAAGCTGCTGAAGGGTCTGCCCGAAAGCTCGCCGGACAAACCCTTCCTGGACTTCCGCAAGTGGCCGCTGGCCGGCGCGGAGGCGGTGGACAAGCACCTGCTGCGCGTGCGCATCAAGGGCAAGTACCCGCAATGGTCCTACTGGCTGTCGACGACCTTCGTCGCGCCGGTGCCGTGGGAGGTGGACCTGTTCTACGCACAGCCCGGCATGGCCGAGCACGGCCTGTCGTGGAACCAATGGCCCGTGGGCACGGGCCCGTACATGATGACGGAGTACCTGCAGGACCGCCGTCACGTGATGTCGCGCAACCCGAACTACCGCAAGGACGACCTGTATCCCTGCGAGGGCATGCCCGACGACGGCCCCGCGGGCCGTCTGGCCGACTGCGGCAAGCCCATGCCGTTCATCGACAAGATCGTCACCACGCTGATCAAGGAACGCGTGCCGCGCAAGGAGATGTTCAAGCAGGGCTACCTGGACATGCCCGACCTGGAGCGCGCGGACTGGGGCGTGGAGTTCTACGCCGATGCGAGCGACTCGGCGCAGACCGAGGCCTTCTTCAAGCAGCGCGGCTTCGCCTTCCCGCGCACCACCGAGCCCAACAACTGGTACCTGGGCTTCAACATGCTGGACCCGGTGGTCGGCAAGGGCAAGACGCCCGAGGACGAGACGCGCCATCGCAAGCTGCGCCAGGCGCTGTCCATCGCGATCGACTGGGAGGAGGGCTACGGCCGCATCTTCAAGAACCGCGGCGGCGTCGCCGCGTTCGGGCCGGTGCCTCCGGGAGTCTTCGGCTCGCGCGAGGCGCAGCCCGGCTTCTTCAATCCGGTCACGCACAAGCAGGTCAACGGCAAGGTGGAGCGGCGCTCGATCGAGGAGGCCCGTCAACTGCTGGCCGAGGCCGGTTATCCCGACGGACGCGATGCCAGGACCGGCGCGCCTCTGGTGCTGAACTACGACTTCATGCGCGTGGTCACGCCCGAGGTGAAGGCCGAGAACGACTGGCTGATCAAGCAGTTCGCCAAGATCGGCGTGCAGCTGGAGGTGCGCGCCACCGACTACAACCAGTTCCAGGAAAAACTCCATCAAGGCAAGCACCAGATCTTCTGGTGGGGCTGGCTGGCGGACTACCCGGACGCCGAGAACTTCCTGTTCCTGCTCTACGGGCCCAACAGCAAGTCGCTGCATGAAGGCGAGAACTCGGCCAACTACGAGAACCTCGAGTTCGACCGCCTGTTCAAGCAGATGCAGGTGCTGGACGACGGCCCGGAGAAGCAGCGTGTGATCGACCGCATGGTGCAGATCGTGCAGGACGACGCGCCCTGGGCCTTCGGCTACTGGGCCTGGACCGGACAGGCCTATCAGAGCTGGGTCCACAACGGCAAGCCGAGCATCGTCATCCGCGATCCGGTGCGCTTCCACCGCATCGATCCCGGGCAGCGCGCCCAGCTCCAGGGCGAGTGGAACCGTCCGGTGTGGTGGCCGCTGCTGGTGCTGGTGGTGGGCTTCGGCGCCATCGTGTGGATGACCCGCCGCAGCTTCCGCCAGCGCGAGACCGCCACCGCGCGCGGCACCGCCGCCTCGACTGTTCCGCTGACCGCCACCGCCGCGCGGGGATCCGACTGATGTTCAAGTACCTCGCACGCCGGCTCGCCTACGGGCTGGCCATCCTGGTCGGCGTCAACCTGCTGACCTTCTTCCTGTTCTTCACGGTCAACACGCCGGACGACATGGCCCGCCTGAACATCGGCGGCAAGCGGGTCACGCAGGAACAGATCGACAAGTGGAAGGCCGAGCGCGGCTACGACAAGCCGCTGTACTGGGACGCGTCGCAGTCCGGCTCGGCCGCGGTCACGCACACGGTGTTCTGGGAACGCTCGGTGTCGTTGATGCTGCTGGACTTCGGTCGCTCGGACGCGCGCCAGGCCGTGGACATCGGCCACGAGATCAAGACCCGCATGGGCGTGAGCCTGCAGCTGGCGGTGCCGATCTTCGTGCTGCAGCTGATCGTGAGCGTGGCCTTCGCGCTGCTGCTCACGTTCTTCCGCAACTCGCGCATCGACTTCTGGGGCGTCGTGCTGTGCGTGCTGATGCTGTCGATCTCCAGCCTGTTCTACATCATCGTCGGCCAGTTCTTCTTCTCGCGCGTGCTGCGCCTGGTGCCGATCAACGGCTACGAGCCGGGCCTGGACGCGATCAAGTTCCTGGCGCTGCCGATCGTGCTGTCACTGCTGTCGCGACTGGGCGGCGAGGCGCGGCTGTATCGCGCGATGCTGCTGGAGGAGGTCGGCAAGGACTACGTGCGCACGGCCCGCGCCAAGGGGCTGTCCGAGCCCGTCGTGCTGATGCGCCACGTGCTGCGCAACGCGCTGATCCCCATCATCACCAGCGCCGGCGCCTATCTGCCCTACGTCTTCCTGGGCAGCCTGGTGTTCGAGAGCTTCTTCGGCATCCCCGGCCTGGGCGCCTTCGTCATCGAGGCGATCACCGGCCAGGACTTCGCCATCGTGCGCACCATGGTGTTCCTGGGCGCGCTGCTCTACATCGCCAGCAACGCGCTGATCGACGTGATCTACACCTGGGTCGACCCGCGCGTGCGGCTCACCTGAACTCTGCGAGCAACAGGATTCGACATGGGATTCAAGGTCGTCATCCTCTGGACCGACGTGGCGCTGTGGGCGATGTTCGCGGCGCTGGGCCTCTACATCGCGCGGCTCATCCGCCGCCCGCACCTGCGCGCCAACTGGCAGCGCGTGCTGCGCGATCCGGCCGCGCTGAGCGCCGGCGTGGTGCTGGCGCTGTTCCTGGCCATCACCGCGCTGGACAGCCTGCACTTCCGGCGCGCGCTCGCCGACAGCCCGACCGGCCAGCAGTTCTACGAGACCCGCACCGAGTCCGTGCTGGACCTGCTGCTGGCGCGCCAGATCGAGATGCGCGAGACGAGCTATTCGGCGCCGCTCGCCTACCAGGGCTTCACGCTGGACAGCGTGGCGCACGGCAGCGAGATCGTGCGCGAGTATCCGCGGCTGGCCTTCGGCGGCGCGCACCTGCAGGACCCGGCGCGCGACTGGCACGCCGACCTGACGCGCCGCGCGCTGACCGGCCTGGCGCTGGGCGTGTTGGCCGCAGTGCTGATGGCGCTGGCCACGGCGGCGACGCTCGCGCCGCATCATGGTGGCTTCCGCGCCGGACTGCGCGACCTGCTGACCGATCGCACGCATTACCCGTGGCGCGCCGCGCTGGGCACGCTGACGGTGATCGCGCTGCTGGCTGGTCCGACGATCGCGCTGATGGGCCACTACCACGTCTTCGGCACCGACCAGACCGGCAACGACGTGCTGTACCAGGCGCTCAAGAGCATCCGCACCGCGTTCGTGATTGGCGCGCTGTCGACGCTGGCCACGCTCCCCTTCGCGCTGGTGCTGGGCATCCTCGCGGGCTACCTCAAGGGCTGGGTGGACGAGGCGATCCAGTACTTCTACACGGTGCTGACCTCGGTGCCCAACGTGCTGCTGATCGCGGCCTGCGTGCTGATGGTCCAGGTCTTCCTGGACAAGCATCCCGAAGCCTTCGCCACCGGCGCGGAGCGCGCCGACCTCAAGATCTTCCTGCTGTGCGTGATCCTGGGCGTGACCGGCTGGGCCACGCTGTGCCGCCTGGTGCGCGGCGAGACGCTCAAGCTGCGCGAGGCCGATTTCGTGCAGGCCGCCACCGCCTTCGGCGTGCGCGACACCACGATCATGGTCCGCCACATCGTGCCCAACGTGATGCACCTGGTGCTGATCTCGCTGGTGCTCAACTTCTCCGACCTCATCCTCTACGAGGCCGTGCTGACCTACGTCGGCGTGGGCGTGGACCCGGGCATGAACAGCTTCGGCGGCATGATCAACCTGGCACGCTCCGAGATGAGCCGCGACCCGGTGGTGTGGTGGAGCTTCGCCGCGGCCTTCGGTTTCATGGTCAGCCTGGTGCTGGCCGCCAACCTGTTCGCCGACGGCGTGCGCGACGCCTTCGACCCGCGCGCGCGCAAGCTGCGCCCGCAGGTGCTGTCGCTCAAGAAGAAGAACGCCCAGGCCTGAGGACCGCGCCATGCTCAAGATCGACGACCTCCACGTCCACCTGGACGCCGATGCCGGCCTGGTGCGCGCCATCGACGGCATGCGCCTCACGCTCGCGCAAGGCCAGACCTTCGCGCTGGTGGGCGAGTCCGGCTGCGGCAAGAGCATGACCGCGCTCGCGCTCATGCGCCTGCTGCCCGACAACGGCCGCATCGTTGCAGGCCGGCTGGAACTCGACGGCCAGGACCTCTTCGACCTCAGCGAAGCCCGCATGCGCGACGTGCGCGGCGGCCGCATCGGCATGATCTTCCAGGAACCAGGCACCAGCCTGAATCCGGTGATGAAGGTCGGCGACCAGATCGTCGAAGCCATCCAGGCCCACACGCCCCTGCGCGGCCAG
This sequence comes from Roseateles sp., assembly GCA_039594005.1. Classification (GTDB taxonomy): domain Bacteria; phylum Pseudomonadota; class Gammaproteobacteria; order Burkholderiales; family Burkholderiaceae_C; genus Roseateles. The sequence goes on along the minus strand of JBCNOF010000013.1, from coordinate 10,184 downwards.
GCCGCCCGCCAGAAAGCCATCGACTGGCTGCGCCGCGTCGGCATCCCCGAACCCGAACGCCGCATCGACGAATACCCGTTCCGACTCTCCGGCGGACAGAAGCAACGGATCATGATCGCGATGACCCTCGCGGCTGAACCCGACTTCCTCATCGCCGACGAACCCACCACCGCCCTCGACGTCACCATCCAGGCACAGATCCTCGAGCTCCTCAAGGACCTCCAGCGCGAACGCGGCCTCGGACTCCTCCTCATCACCCACGACCTCGGCGTCGTCTCCGGCATGGCCCACCAAGTGGCCCTCATGTACGCCGGCCAGATCGTCGAGGTCGCCCCAGCCACCGAATTCTTCGCAGCACCCCGCCATCCGTACGCGCGCCTGCTGCTCCAGGCACTGCCCGACGCCCAGCGACGCGGCCAACCCCTCGCCGCCATCCCCGGGACCGTGCCCGCCCTGTGGCAAACCTTCGAGGGCTGCCGCTTCGCCCCGCGCTGCGATCGCGCCATCGACGCGTGCGCCTCCACCCGGCCCACGCTCGATGCGCTCGCCGCTTCAAGCGCACCGCATGAGGTCCGCTGCCTCATCTATTCGGAACCCGGGCTGTTTGTTGAAGACGCCACTTCGGCGGGAGAACGCGCCGGCGGCACCGGTGCCCCCTTCCGCGCCAATGTTCCCGCACGCTCCACAGGCGCTCCAGGGGGCACCGGTGCCGCCGTCGCTTCCGACGTTCGCCACGCCCCCCATACGCCCCATACCGAGGACAACGCAGGGATCGCGGGGGGCGCGACAGTGTTGGACGGGGAAGAGACCCGCGGCATGCTCCTCGAGGTCAAGGACCTCCGCGTCCGCTATCCGCTCTCCCGCGGCTTCTTCGGCGGCAATCAACGCTGGTTCGACGCCGTCGGCGGCATCTCGTTCTCCATCGAGGCCGGCCGCACCCTCGCACTCGTCGGCGAATCCGGATGCGGCAAGACCACCTCCGGCAAAGCCATCGTCCAACTCCTCCGCCGCGTCGCCGTCATCGAGGGTCAGGCCTTGCTCCATCCGCCGGCCGACGCCGGCGCGGAGCAGGGCAGGGCGCCGCGCGACCTCTTCCAGCTCAACGGCGAAGCCCTGCGCGACGCCCGCCGCCAGGTCCAGATCATCTTTCAGGACCCCTTCGCCTCGCTGAACCCGCGCCTGCGCGTCCAGGACGTCCTCGAGGAAGGCCTCCTCGCGCTGCGCCCCGAACTCGATGCGCCCGCGCGTCTCGCCCTGCTGCACGACCTCGTCGACCAGGTCGGCCTGCGCCGCGACGCCCTCGGCCGCTTCCCCCACGAGTTCTCCGGCGGCCAGCGCCAACGCATCGCGATCGCCCGCGCGCTCGCCGTCGAGCCCCGCCTCATCGTCTGCGACGAACCGACCTCCGCCCTCGACGTCTCCGTCCAGGCGCAGATCCTCAACCTGCTGCGCGAACTCCAACGCAGCCGCGGCCTGTCCTACCTCTTCATCACCCACAACATCGGCGTCGTCGAGTACATCGCCGACGAGGTCGCCGTCATGCAAGCCGGCCGCATCCTCGAGTCCGGCTCCTGCGACGCCGTCCTCGGCCAGCCTCGCGAGGCTTACACCCGCACGCTGCTCGCCGCCGTCCCCCGCGTTGAGCGTCGCACCCCCGCCTGACGACACCCCCCCCCGCGCCTCATTCCTCCCCCTGCAAGGGCCGCCTGGAGCGGCCCTTTTTTCCGCCTTTCGAGCTACCCATTTCGAGGCCGCCGGGCCGAGCACCGGGACGGTGCAACGGGCGTAACCGGGCGTTTCGTGAAGCCGTACGCCGGGTCCTCGCACAAGCTGCACCGCTCAGAAGTGCACCTGATGGACGCGATAGGGCGATAAGCGCGCCGATATCCACAGAAAGTGCGCACAACTGGTGCGTCAGCACGGGTTTTCCAGGTGTTAAGAGGTCGTTTCGGGCGTTAGTCGCGCGTCGCGCCGTCGCAACGGATGTCGCAATGCGCACTTTGGTGTTTACCCGCGTTTTCCGGGCAGAAACAGGCTTGGCATGAGCCGCTTAGGGTGATCACGGGGGATTCCATGTCGACGGCGACAAGAAACTGGCCCGGCCCTGACCCGGGAACACCGCTCGGAGGGCGTTGGCCGAAACACGGCCGCCTCGTGTTCCCGGGAACAAGTCACAAGTGTTTCTGGATAAGGAGTCCTCATGTTCAAACGTAAGAGCATCAACACCGCCGCGCTGCTCGCGCTCGGTGTGATCGCCGCCCCGGCGATCGCCCAGCAGCAGCTCGACCGCGTGGAGATCACCGGTACCTCGATCAAGCGCATCGACGCCGAGACCGCGCTGCCCGTGAGCGTCATCACCCGCGACAACATCGACAAGAGCGGCGCGTCCAACGTGCAGGAACTCGTCGACCGCCTGAGCTACAACAACGGCGGCGGCATCGCGCTCGGTCAGTCGATCGGCGACTCCTCGGCCACCGGCCAGACCGGCGCCTCGCTGCGCGGCCTGGGCCGCGCCCGCACCCTGGTGCTGCTGAACGGCCGCCGCCTGCCGACCTACCCGTTCTCGGGCCAGGGCGTCGACCTGAACTCCGTGCCCCTGGCCGCCATCGAGCGCATCGAAGTGCTGCGTGACGGCGCCTCGGCGACCTACGGCTCCGACGCCATCGGCGGCGTGATCAACTTCATCACCCGCAAGGACTGGAAGGGCGGCGAACTGTCCGTCGGCCTGGAAACCCCGCACTCGGTCGGCGACGTGTTCTCGCTGTCCGGCGGTCTGGGCTTCGGTGACCTGAACAAGGACAAGTTCAACATCCTGGGCACCTTCAACTATCAGAAGTACGACGCGATCCGCGCCAAGGACCGCGCCTATGCCTCCACCGGCAACCGCCCGGACCTGGGCATCATCAAGGACTCGGGCAACACCTTCCCGGCCAATGCCGTAATCCCGTCGACCGGCCAGTACGTGCCGCTCGCGGCGAACTTCCCGAACTGCGCCCCGCCGGACAGCTTCTCGTACCCCGGCGCCACCAACTGCCGCTACGACTACACCCATTACATCGACCTGGTCCCCGAGCAGGAACGCTACGGCGCCCTGGTGAAGGCCACGCTGGCCCCGACGCAGGACCACACGCTGTTCGCCGAAGTGGCCTACAGCCGCAACGAGATCATCCTGGGCTCGTCGCAGACCCCCTCGACCACCACCGGCAAGCCGGCCTACCTGTACCCGGGTGGCGGCAAGTGGTACCCGACCGCCGCCGTGGACGCGGTGCTGCCGGGCTACCGCGGCCCGCTGCGGATCTCCTGGCGGATGGTCGATGGCGGCCAGCGCCGTGACAAGGTCACCAGCGAGGTGCTGCGCACCGTCGCCGGCGCCGAAGGCACGATCGCCGGCTTCGACTACAAGGCCGCCTTCGTCTACGCCGAGGGCAAGGCCCGCGACGACTACGTCAGCGGCATCTTCTCCGACGCCCGCCTGGTCCAGGCGCTGGCCACGGGGCTGATCAACCCGTTCGGCCCCAACGACGCCGCCGGCCTGGCCGCGCTCAAGAGCGCCGAACTGTCGGGCAACAACCGCAAGTCCAAGACCAGCAACACGGGCGTGGACTTCACGCTGTCGCGTGAGCTGTTCAACGTGGGCGCGGGCAACATGGGCCTGGCCGTCGGTGGTGAGTTCCGCAAGGAGAAGTACCACGACGGTTATTCCGACATCGCCGGCTCCGGCGACATCGTCGGCGGCTCGGGCAACGCTGGCGCCGTCACCGGCCAGCGCGACGTGAGCGGTGTGTTCGCCGAAGCGAACTTCCCCGTGCACAAGATGCTGGAGCTGAACGCCGCCGTCCGCTACGACAAGTACAGCGGCACCAAGGGCGAATCGCGCGACGGTTCGTTCTCGTCGCCGAGCCTGTCGTCGACCAGCCCCAAGCTGTCGCTGCGCTTCACCCCGATGAGCGGCATCCTGCTGCGCGCCTCGGCCGGCAAGGGCTTCCGCGCCCCGGCGCTGGACAACCTGTACGCGCCGTCCGCCGGCACGAACACGGGTTCCAACTTCACCGACCCGTTCTATGAAGCGCTGAAGGGTTGCACGGCCTTCCCGGACACGGACCACTGCTCCACGCAGCTGACCGCGGTGAACAACAGCAACCCGAACCTGAAGCCGGAGAAGTCCAAGACTTTCACCGCCGGTCTGGTCTTTGAAATGATCAAGGACACGACCATCGGAATCGACTACTTCGACATCAAGATCACCAACGGCATCCGCTCGCTGTCCGGCGACGACATCCTGAAGGACTGGTTCAAGAACCAGACCGGCCCGACGACCAGCTCCTCGGTCTTCGCCAACCGCCTGATCCGCGATCCGGTGACCGGCTACCTGGACTACGTCAACGCGTCGCTGGAGAACGTCGGCCAGGCCCGCGTCAAGGGCTTCGACCTGAGCGCTCGCACCCGCCTGCGCACCGACTGGGGCACCTTCACCCCCGGCTGGGAAGGCACGATCCTGACGAAGAGCTCGGAGACCAACATCATCTCCGGCGACACCATCGACAACCTCGGCAAGTACGCCGTGGGCGGTCCGGTGATCAAGTTCAAGCAGACGTTCACGCTGGACTGGGACATGGCCAACTGGGGCGTCGGCGCCCGCTACTTCCGCCAGAACGGCTACCAGGACTACGACGAGGTCCGCCACGTCAAGGCCTACGACCTGTTCGACCTGCAAGGCACCTACAAGGGCGTGAAGAACATGGTGTTCACGCTGGGCATGCGCAACGTCTTCGACAAGAAGCCGCCGGCGACCGTCCAGGAAGACTACTTCCAGGTCGGCTTCGACCCGACGTACGCAGACGTCAAGGGCCGCACCGTGTACGTGCGTGGCACCTATCGCTTCTAATCCATCGGGTCTCCTGACCTGACCATGCAGGCCCTTCGGGGCCTGCTTTTCTTTTGGCGATCCCATGGACTACATCAATCCTGCACTGGACCTCACCGCCCTGGGCCGCACGCTGCGGACCGAGGGGAGGGTGCTGATCCGCGACTTCTTCTCGCCGCAGGTCGTCGAGGCGCTGGACCGCGCGCTGCAGGCGATCGACTGGGAGCTGGTCTATCGCGACCTCAACGGCGACCGCCGCCTCACCGGCGAGCAGCTGCGCGCGCTCACGCCCCAGCAGCGCATGCAGCTCACCGAAGGCATTCATTCGATCGCGCGCGAGGGCTTCCAGTTCTCGTTCTTTTCGGACTCGCTGGTCAAGGCCGTGCAGGACGGCCGCGACGATCTGCTGGCCCGTTTCATGCGCTGGATGGCCGGGGAGGAGTTCCTCTCACGCATGCGCGAGCTGAGCGGTGACCCTGAAATCAATGGCGTGTTCGCGCAGGCGACCATGTACTCGCGCGGTAACTTCCTGACCACCCACGATGATCATGTGGACCGCGAGGACCGCCGCATCGCCTACGTGATCAACCTCACCCGACGCTGGCAGCCGGACTGGGGCGGCCTGCTGCATTTCACGGCCGAGGACGGGTCGGTGCTGGACACCTTCTTCCCGCACTTCAATTCCTTGTCGCTGTTCACCGTCCCCCAGCGACATTTCGTGTCCTACGTGCCGCCATTCGCCATGGCGGAGCGCCAAGCGATCACCGGCTGGCTGATTTCGGCCTGACATCCGGGTGAGCGGCACGCGCATTGCCCGTTCGCTCAGCAATCTGGCCGGTGCCTGACGTTCGGGTTAGCCCTAGCATCCCAGCAAGGGGTGCTTGGAGTCATACCAGTAGAATACCAGGGCCGGTTCTCATGGCTGATCAACGAGTCCCGGTGGCGGTCGCCGCCGTAACCGGTGGTGATCCGTGCGATGGGCGATGCGCGCATGGTCGGGCAAACCCCATGGCTTGTGACTTGTGCATGTCGTTTATGATCAAGGTCGTGAAAGGTGGTCGAAATCTGTAGTTTTGCTACAGGTTTTGATCGATCCTTGAGACGCCCGCGGCCACAAGCTGACGGGCATTTTTGTTGAGTCGGGTTCGTATCGTGCCCTGGGTTTTCGAGTCTTCGTGTGTCCATCCTGCATTCGGCGGGTCGGCGGTCCGTGGCGCTTCGGCGGTTCGGCACTTCCGCATTCCGTCGCTCGCACAGCCGGCAAGACAGGCGCTGCTGACCCCAGGTTGCGGCGCGAACGCCTGATCCGACCAGACGCTGTGTAGAGTCGAACTCCCCTTGTAGCTTCGATGAAAGAAATTCGCAGTTTGATGAAGGAGCGCGCATGAACTTTGCGCAGGATAAAGGCGGGTCATCGCGCCTGACGGGCTTCGGCCTCGTCGTCTTGGTCCACGTCCTGATCGTCGGCGCCCTGGCCAGCGGCCTGGCAACGAAGATCAAGGAAGCGGTGAAGGGTCCGATCGACGTCAAGGTCGTCGAGGAGAAGGTCAAGCCGCCGCCGCCGCCTGAAAAGGTCGTGCCGCCGCCGCCGGACATCAAGGCACCGCCGCCGCCATTCGTGCCGCCGCCGGAAGTCGTGGTGACGGCTCCGCCGCCCCCGACGCAGACGGTGGCCGCGGTGTCGACCACGCCGCCGCCCGCGACGAACTTCACCCCGACGCCGCCGCAGCCTGCTCCGGCCCCGCCGGCGCCGCCGCAGCCCAAGGTCCGTTCGGCGATCGGCAACTGCACCAAGATGGCCAAGCCCGAAATGCCGGCCCTCAACTGGAGCGGTACCGCCAGCTACAAGGCCACGTTCGTCGTCAAGGGCGGCAAGGTCTCGGAAGTGAGCTTCGTCTCGCTGCGCGGCGCCAACGACCGCAAGGCCGAGCGCGCGCTGAAGAACGCCATCCAGGCCGCGCTGACGGAATACGAATGCACGGACGCGACGCTCGAACAAGAGTTCGTGTTCAACATGGAATGATTTGCGGGACGTCCTGACCCGCGATTCGACCGATCACGGGGCGCCTGACGCGCCCCGACCCCTCAACCTGAGTTCAAGACTTTTTGCGTAGGAGCTAACTCCATGATCTCTCGTCTGTCTGCCATGTTCGCGGCCATCGCGTGCGCCGCGACCCTGGCCGTCTCCCCGCTGGCCGCCCAAGCGCAGGACCAGGCTGCCTCGGCCGCCGCTTCCGCTGCTGACTCCGCTCCCGCTCCTGCCGACATCGCTCCCGCCGCCGTCTCCGAGCCGGCCGCCGCCAAGCCCGTCGAGAACCCCTACAGCCTGGGCAACATCGTCGCCCACGGCAACGTGGTCGACCAGGCCGTGCTGGCCATCCTGGCCATCATGTCCATGGGCTCCTGGTACATCCTCTTCACGAAGCTGTGGGACACCTCCAAGATCGCTCGTGAAGCCAAGGAAGTCCGCGCCTCGTTCTTCAAGAAGGCTTCCCTGCAGGAAGGCCTGAAGAGCCTGAGCGAGACCGGCGCGTTCCGCTTCATCGCCCAGACCGGCGTGGAAGCCTCGGAGCACCATGAAGGCGCCCTGACCGAGAACATCGACCACAACACGTGGGTCACGATGAACATCGACCGCGCCGTGCAGGAAGTGAACTCGCGCCTGCAAGGCGGCCTGGGCTTCCTGGCCACCGTCGGCTCGACCAGCCCCGTTCATCGGCCTGTTCGGTACCGTGTGGGGCATCCTGCAAGCGCTGACGCAGATCGGCGTCGCCGGCCAAGCGTCGATCGACAAGGTCGCCGGCCCCGTGGGCGCCGCGCTGATCATGACCGCCATCGGTCTGGGCGTGGCCGTTCCGGCCGTGCTGGGCTACAACTGGCTGGTCAACCGCAACAAGTCGGTCATGGGCCAAGTCCGTGCCTTCGCTGCTGACCTGCACGGCGTCCTGATGGGCAGCCGCAAGGTCGCGGGCCGCTAATCCGCAGTCCCGGAGACGCAATATGGGGATGAACGTAGGTTCGTCCGGTGGCGACGACGAAGTGGTCTCGACCATCAACACCACGCCCCTCGTGGACGTGATGCTGGTGCTCCTGATCATCTTCCTGATCACCGTTCCGGTGGTGACGCAGTCGGTGGGGGTGACCCTGCCGAAGGAGACGAACGTCGTCCGCGTCACCAAGCCGGAGAACATCGAGATCGCGGTGACCAAGGATGGCGACATCTACTGGGGCGTGCAGCTGGTTCCGGACACGGAAACGCTGGTCACGCGCCTGAAGAAGGTGGCGGTTCTGAATCCTCAGCCGGAAGTTCACATCCGCGGCGACGAGAAGTCGCGCTATGAGAACGTGGGCAAGGTGATGGTCGCGTGCCAGCGCGCGGGCATCATGTCCATCAAGTTCGTCACCGAGCCGCCGGCTCGTGGTGGCTGAAGGAGCTGAAGAATGGGTATGAATGTCGGAAGCTCCGGTGGTGGTGACGATCCCGAAACCATGCTGGACGTCAACACGACGCCGCTGATCGACGTGATGCTGGTCCTGCTGGTGATGCTGATCATCACCATCCCGATCCAGCTGCACTCGGTGAACCTGGACATGCCGCCGCCGAACAACCAGACGCCGCCGACCGAACCGATCGTCCACGAAGTGGCGATCGACTTCGACGGCACCGTGTTCTGGGACGGCGCCGCCGTGCCGAATCACGCGGCGCTGGAAGCCAAGCTGTCCGAGGTCGTCGCGATCCCGGACCAGCCGGAAGTGCACATCAAGCCGAACAAGCTGGCCGAGTACGGCTACGTCGCCAACGTGATGGCGTCGGCGCAGCGCCTGGGCGTCAAGAAGATGGCGATGGTCGGGAACGAACAGTTCCTGAACTGAACCGGATGACCATCTGATTGGTGTCTGACCAGAACGCGCTGCCTGCGAGGGCAGCGCGTTTTTCTTCTTTCTGGAGAGCAAGCGAATGAAACTCAAACTGCTGGCAACCGCCGCTGTCGGCGCCGCGGCGCTGGTGCTGGGCCAAGCGCCCGACGGCAGCCTGAGCGTCCTGACCCAAGCCGCCGCGCAAGTGCGCCCGCCCGTCGGCACGCCGCTGAAGGCGGCCTCCGACCTGCTCAAGCAGGGCAAGGCGCAGGAAGCCATGGCCAAGATCCGCGAAGCCGAGGCGGTGCCCGGCCGCAACGCGGACGAGAACGCGACGCTGGAAGGCCTGCGCCTGTCCGCCGCCTCGCGCCTGGGCGATGCCGACGGCATGGTCAAGGCCTATGACGCGCTGAGCGCCGCCGGCAAGCTGCCCGCGGCCAACAAGCTGCCCACGATGGAAGCCATCGCCGGCACCTACCTGCGCGCGGGCAACGGCGCCAAGGCGCTGGAGTGGGTCAACAAGTACAACGCCGCTGGCGGCAACAGCCCCGCGATCAAGCAGATCCAGGCCGCCGCCCAGCTGCGCTCGGGCGATGTCACCACGATCCTCAAGGACACGCTGGCCGACATCGCCGCCGACGAGAAGGCCGGCCGCACGCCGTCGCAGGACAAGCTGAACACCGCGCTGTGGGCTGCCAACAAGAAGGGCGACGGCGCTTCGGAGTCGGTGCTGATCCAGAAGCTGCTGAACTACTACCCGACCAAGCAGCTGTGGGCCCAGTCGCTGGGCACGCTGCAAGCCAAGAAGGGCTTCGCCGCCGGCCGTTACCAGGTCGACGTGCTGCGTCTGAAGCTGGCCACCGAGAACATGTCGGGCGCCAACGACTACATGGAGCTCGCGCAGCTGGCCGGCGCCGCCGGCTATCCGGATGAAGGCAAGAAGGTCCTGGACAAGGGCTTCTCGAGCGGCATCCTGAAGCCGACCGACGACAACGCGCGTCCGAAGCGCCTGGCCGACCTGCTGGACAAGCGCATCGCCGAAGCCAAGGCGGGCGCCGCTGCCGCCGAGACCGCCGCCCGCAGCGCGCGTGAAGGCGACGAGCTGGTGAAAGTCGGTTTCGCGAAGGTGCAGCGTGGCGAGGCCGCCGCCGGCATCAAGCTGATGGAAGAGGGCATCGCCAAGGGCAACCTGAAGCGTCCGGACGACGCCAAGCTCTACCTGGGCCTGGCCCAGTTCCTGGGCGGCGACAAGGCCAAGGCGCAAGCCACATGGCGCACCGTCAAGGGCACGGACGGCTCGGCTGACCTGGCGGGCCTGTGGTCCGTCTACGCCCGCAGCGCCAAGCGTTGATGAGGGCACGTCCATCGGTGTCCACCGATGGGCCGACCTGAGGACAAAAGGCCTCCCGGCTCGTGCCGGGAGGCCTTTTTTCATGGACGCCGGGTCAGGCGCCGCGCCTCG
>JBCNOF010000012.1:0-11932 GCA_039594005.1 Roseateles sp. | reverse complement strand
GCTACAGCTCCCGTACGGGACGCTGCTGCTGACCTCGTTCCCGGGCATCGACAGGCGACCCTCAGGGGTCGCCTTTTTCCTTGAGGGACACTCGCCGGATGCGTCGATTCGCCGCCAACCTCAGCTTCCTCTATCAGGAGTTGCCCTTCCTCGATCGATTCGAGGCGGCGGCCCGCGACGGTTTCGCGGGCGTGGAGTGCCTGTTTCCCTACGACGTTCCGCCGCACGAGCTCAGCGCGGCCGCCGAGGCCCACGGGCTGCGCATCGCGCTGATCAACGCGCCGCCCGGCGATTGGGCCGCAGGAGAGCGCGGCCTGGCCTCATTGGCCGGGCGCGACCAGGACTTCCGCGACTCCCTCGAGCGGGGCCTGGCGTACGCGCATCGCGTCGGTTCGCCGCGGCTGCATGTGCTCGCAGGCGTGTTGTCGCTGCACGAGGATCGCGACGCCGCGATCGCCCGCTACGAGACGCGGCTGCGCTGGGCGGCGGAGCAGGGCGCCCGCGCGGGGATCACGCTGACGATCGAGCCGATCAACCCGCATGACATGCCGGGCTACCTGCTGCAGCGCCAGGACGAAGCGCATGCGATCGTCGAGCGGATCGGATCCGAGCACCTGAAGGTGCAGATGGATCTGTACCACTGCGCGCGCGTGGAGGGCGACGTGGTCGCGCAAGTGCGGCGCTGGCTGCCGACGGGGCGCGTCGGGCACTTCCAGATCGCTGGCGTGCCCGACCGGCACGAGCCTGACATCGGCACGCTGGATTGGCGCAACGCGCTCGCGGCGATCGATGAGATCACCGCGGAGACCGACTGGGACGGCTGGGTGGGTTGCGAGTACCGGCCGAGCCGCGGCGCGGTGCCCGGAGGCACCAGCGCCGGCCTGGGCTGGCGGGACGGCTGACGGGTCGAGCTCGGGTCGACGCCGCGGGATCAGGCGATCACGCGCGTCTCGCCCTCGCCATAAAGATTGCTCTCGCAGCGGCCGCAGATCGTCGGATGCGCCGGATTGGCGCCGACGTCCGCGCGGTAGTGCCAGCAGCGTTCGCACTTCTGGTGCGTCGACGGCGTCACCGTGATGCTGAGCTCCTGCGCCGCGGCCACGGTCGCGGCCGAGGTGATCAGCACGAACTTCAGGTCCTCGCCCAGGCTGCTCAGCAGCGACAGGTCCTCGGCGTTGACGCCCAGCGCGACTTCCGCCTGCAGCGACGAGCCGATCGCGCCGGTCGTGCGCACCGCCTCGATCGCCTTGTTCACCGCATCACGGATCTCGTGGATGCGGTTCCACTTCGCGATCAGGCCGTCGTCGTGCGCGACGCCGAAGGACCAGAAGGTCTCGGTGAAGATCGTCTCGCCGGGCTGCTTGCCGGCGAAGACCTTCCACGCTTCCTCGGCCGTGAAGCTCAGGAACGGCGCCATCCAGCGCAGCATCGCGTGCGTGATGTGCCACAGCGCGGTCTGCGCCGAGCGGCGCGCGGCGGACTTCGGCGCGCTCGTGTACAGGCGGTCCTTCAGCACGTCCAGGTAGAACGCGCCCAGGTCCTCCGAGCAGTACACCTGCAGCTTGGCCACGACCGGGTGGAACTCGTAGCGCTGGTAATGCGCCAGGATCTCCTCCTGGAACTGCGCGGCGCGCGCCAACGCGTAGCGGTCCGCTTCCAGCAACTGATCCAGCGGCACGGCGTCCGTGGCCACGTCGAAGTCCGAGGTGTTGGCCAGCAGGAAGCGCAGCGTGTTGCGGATGCGGCGGTAGCCGTCCACGACACGGTCCAGGATCTTCTTGTCGCCGGCGATCTCGCCCGAGTAATCGGTCGCGGCCACCCACAGGCGCAGGATGTCGGCGCCCAGGGTATCGATGATGGTCTCCTGCGGCACCACGGTGTTGCCCAGCGACTTGGACATCTTGCGGCCGGACTCGTCGACGGTGAAACCGTGGGTCAGCAGCTGGCGGTACGGCGCGTGGCCGTCGATCGCGCAGCCGGTCAGCAGCGAGGAGTGGAACCAGCCGCGGTGCTGGTCGGAACCTTCCAGGTACAGATCGGCGACCGGGCCGCTGGCGTGCGCGGCGCCCGCATGCGAGCCCTTGAGCACGTGCCGGAATGGGTGGTGCCCGAGTCGAACCAGACGTCCAGGGTGTCCTGGATCTTGTCGTACTGCGCGGCCTCCTCGCCCAGCAGCTCGGCGGCGTCCAGCTTGAACCAGGCTTCGATGCCTTCCTCCTCGACCAACTGCGCGGCGCGCTTCCATCAGCTCGACGGTGCGTGGATGCAGCTCGCCGCTGGCCTTGTGCAGGAAGAACGGGATCGGTACGCCCCAGTTGCGCTGGCGCGAGATGCACCAGTCGGGACGGCCGGCGATCATGCCGTGCAGACGCGTGCGGCCGTTCTCCGGATAGAAGCTGGTCTGCTCGATCGCGTCCAGCGCGAGCTGGCGCAGCGTCTTGTCGGCCTTGTCCACGGTGAACACGCCGTCGCCCTTGTCCATGCCGACGAACCACTGCGCGGTGGCGCGGTAGATCAGCGGGGTCTTGTGGCGCCAGCAGTGCATGTAGCTGTGGTTGATGGTTTCGTGGGCCAGCAGGCTGCCGACCTCTTCCAGCTTGGCCACCACGATGACCGGGTTGGCCTTCCAGATGAACTGGCCGCCGAAGAACGGCAGCTCGGCGACGTAGACGCCGTTGCTCTGCACCGGGCTGAGGATGTCGTCGTTGATCATCCCGTAGCGCTTGCAGGTGTAGAAGTCGTCTTCGCCGTAGGCCGGCGCCGAGTGGACCACGCCGGTGCCGGCCTCGGCGGTGACGTAGTCGGCCAGGTACACCGGGCTTTCGCGGTCGAAGCCCGGGTGCACGTGCGCCAGCGGGTGCTTGAACCTGAGCAGCTCGAGCGATTTTCCGGCCGTCACGGCGACGGTCTTGCCCTCGATGCCCCTAGCGGGCCAGGCAGGACTCGACCAGCGCCTCGGCCAGCACCAGGTAGCGATCGCCGGTGTCGACCAGCGCGTAGGCGATCTCCGGGTGCACGTTCAGCGCCTGGTTGGCCGGGATGGTCCAGGGCGTGGTGGTCCAGATGACGATGAACGCCTCCTTGTCGAGTTTGGGCAGGCCGAAGGCCGCGGCCAGCTTCTCGGGTTCCGCGCTCGGGAAGGCGACGTCGATGGTCGGCGACTGCTTGTCGGCGTACTCGACCTCGGCCTCGGCCAGCGCGGAGCCGCAGTCGAAGCACCAGTTGACCGGCTTCAGGCCCCGGTACACGAAGCCCTGCTCGACCAGGTCCGCTTGAGGGCGCGGATCTCGCCGGCCTCGTTGGTGAAGTCCATCGTGCGGTAGGGGTGGTCCCAGTCGCCGAGCACGCCCAGGCGGTTGAAGTCGGCCCTCTGCTGGTCGATCTGCTCGGCCGCGTAGGCCCGGCTCTTGGCCTGCACCTCGTCGCGCGGCAGGCCGCGGCCGAAGGTCTTCTCGACCTGGTTCTCGATGGGCAGGCCGTGGCAGTCCCAGCCCGGCACGTAGGGCGCGTCGAAGCCCGCGAGGGTCTTGGCGCGGACGATGATGTCCTTGAGGATCTTGTTGACCGCGTGACCGATGTGGATGCTGGCCGTTGGCGTAGGGCGGGCCGTCGTGCAGGACGAACTTGGGCTTGCCCTGGCGCGCCACGCGCAGGCGCTGGTACACGCCCTGGTCTTCCCATTCCTTGACCCAGCCCGGCTCGCGCTTGGGCAGGTCGCCGCGCATCGGGAACGGGGTGTCGGGCAGGTTGAGCGTCGATCGGTAGTCGGGCTTGGACGAGTCGGTCATGGCAGCGGCAATCGAAGAGGGCGGCCTCGCGCGGGAGGCGGGGCAGCGAGGAAGGAGGAGGAACGGGGCACGTCGGCGTGAGCGCGGGCGTTGCAGGCAGTGAGGGCGGTGCGACGCCGCGAGCCGGCTGAGCGCGGGGAGGGCGCTCAGCCCGTCAAATTCGGTCGCGGGTGGTCTGGCGGCGGACGGCGGCGTGCGGGCTCGCCTGCTGGGCGAAGAACGCGCGGGCCTGGCGGACGTCGTCGCGGATGGCGGCCGTCAACGCATCAAGCCCGTCGAAACGGGCTTCATCGCGCAGTTTTTGGAGGAGTTCCACCCGCACGAGTTTACCGTAGGCCTCCGAGTCGCCCAGCCGCGCGGCCATTTCGGCCGGCCAGTCCAGCGCGTGCACCTCCAGGAGCACGCGGCCGGCGTCCTCGACGGTGGGGCGTACGCCCAGCGAGGCCACGCCATCGAGCACGGTGCCGCAGTCCCCATCCAGCCCGTGCACCCGCACCGCGAAGATACCGTGCGCGGCGGGCTTGTCGTGGTCGAAACGCAGGTTCAGCGTGCGGAAACCGTCGCCGCGACCCGGGGCGGTCTCCGCGAGCTGCCGGCCGAGCTTCTGCCCGTGGATGACATGGCCGGAGATCGCGTACGGCCGGCCCAGCAGCCGCGCCGCGCCGTCCATGTCGCCGGCGGCCAGCGCCTCGCGCACCGCGGAGCTCGACACGCGCAGCCCGTGCACCTCGTAGCTCATCATCCGGGCGACATCGAATCCCAGGCGCTGCCCGGCGGCGTCCAGCGTCGCGTAGTCGCCCTGGCGCTTGGCGCCGAAGCGGAAATCGTCGCCGACGAGCACGTAGCGCGCGCCCAGGCCATCCACCAGCACCTGCTGGATGAAGTCCTGCGCGGGCAGCGAGGCGAGCGCCTCGTCGAAACGCAGCACCACGACCTGGTCCACGCCGCAGCGCTCCAGTTCCTGGAGCTTGTCGCGCAGCGTGGCGATGCGGGCCGGGGCCAGTTCAGGCTTGCCGAGCCGGGCGGCGAAGAAGTCGCGCGGGTGGGGCTCGAAGGTCAGCACGCAGGTCGGCAGGCCGCGATGGCGGGCCTCCGACTGCAGCAGCGCCAGCATGGCCTGATGGCCGCGATGGACGCCGTCGAAGTTGCCGATCGTCAGCGCGCACTGGGCTGCGATGCCGGGATGGTGGAAGCCGCGGAAAACCTGCATGGGCGGGGATTATCTGTCGCCGCAGGCAGGTGGCGCGTCACCACGCCCAGCAGGTCGTCCATCTCGAAGGGCTTGACCAGATAGTCGTCCATGCCCGCGGCGAGGCAACGGCCGCGGTCGTCCTCGACAGCGCTGGCGGTGAGCGCCACCACAGGCGTGCGCGGCAGCAGCCGTCGCGCCTCCTCCTGGCGCCAGGCCTGCGTGGCGGCGTAGCCGTCCAGCCCGGGCATGTGGCAGTCCATCAGCACCAGGTCGAAGCGCTGCGCGCGCAGGCGCTCCAGCGCCTGTTCGCCGTGTTCCGCCGGCACGACTTCCACCCCACAGCGCGCGAGCATCGTCGAGGCCACGAGCAGGTTGACCGGGCTGTCGTCCACCAGCAGCACGCGCCCGCCAAGCGTGGGCAGCGGCGCGGCGGTGACGCCGGCGGCCGCGCCGGGCACGGCGGGGCGCGGCGGCTCCGTCTCGGCCGCGGCGATCTGCAGCGGCAGCGTGAACTCGAAGGTCGAGCCCTCGCCCGGCGTCGACGTGCAGCGCAGGTCGCCGCCCATGGCGCGCGCGATCTCGCGCGAGATCGTCAGCCCCAGGCCCGCGCCGTCGCGCCGGGCGCGGTCCGAGCCCCCGCGCGGGGCCTCGGCCTGCTCGAAGGGCGCGAAGATCCGCTCCATCTGGTCGGCGGGGATGCCGTCGCCGGTGTCGCGCACCGCGAAGCGCAGCAGCGTGCCCGCGCGCATGTCCAGCACCGAGCTGACCTCCACGTCCACCCGGCCGCGGTCGGTGAACTTGATCGCGTTGCCCACCAGGTTGTGCAGCACCTGCTGGATGCGGGACGCGTCCCCCATCGCCCGCGCGGGCAGTTGCGGCGCGACGCTGAGCGAGAAGGCGAGCCCCTTGGCCCGGGCGGTCTCGCCCAGCAGCCGGGCCACGTCGCCGACGACCTCGCGCAGCTCCATCGGGCGGGGCTCGACGACGAGCTTGCCGGACTCGATGCGGGCCAGGTCCAGGATGTCGTTGACCAGCGTCAGCAGGTGCCGACCCGAGCGGCGCACGATCTCGACCTGCTCGCGCTGCTGCGCGCTGAGCTCGCCGCGCTCCAGCAATTGGGTCATGCCGATGATGCCGTTGAGCGGCGTGCGGATCTCGTGGCTCATCACCGCGACGAAGCGGCTCTTGCTGCTGCTGGTCTCCTCGGCGGCGTCCAGCGCCAGGCGGCGCTGCTCGGCCAGTCGGGCCTGCTCGAAGCGCAGCCGCAGCAGCTCCAGCGTGCGGGCCTCGACACGGCGCGACTCCAGCACCGTGAGCAGCCAGAACATCGCCAGGCCGCCGGCGCTCAGCCAGCCGGTGGCGCCGCCCTGCAACAGCATGCGGATCGCGATCGGCGCGATCACGAGCGAGGCGAACAGCGCCTGGCCGCGCGCCCAGTGGCCCAGCGACACCATCGTGAAGGCCACCAGGCCGACCAGCGTCGTCATGACGGCGCCATCGATCTCGGGCAGGTTGGGCGTGGCGAACAGCGCGCCGATGACGCCCCAGGCCAGGCCGTCCAGCGCGAGGCCGGCGAGGTAACGATGCTCGTGATGCGGGCGGGCGCGTTCGGCCAGGGGGAGCTTCAGGAAGCGGCGGGCGTCCAGCACACGCCATGCCGAGATGCCCCAGCGCGTGATCAGCCAGCCGAGCAGGTCGACGGCGGGCAGGTGCGGCCAGAGCAGGACGACGGGCAGCAGGCTGAACAGCGCGCCGACGATCGCGGGCATGGCCACGCGCGCCTGCAGGTGCGTGAGGCGTTCCGCGCGGACCTGCAGCGCGATGCTGAGCGGGCCCGAGTCCCCGATGTGATGATTCTCAGAAGTTCCCATACGACGCGGCCGTCGAGGATCTCGGCCGATGCGCCCTCCAGGCTCGTGACGCCGCCGCGTGAGCGGCGCCTTGGTGGCGCGTTTCTATCCAAGTTCGATGAAGCCCGCCCTCGGGACCTTCCCGAGGCTGGAAGGATGACATCCGTCAATCGCCCGGGGGGAGGCGGGTGCCGTCGGCGCCCTGATGCCGACGAAGTTGCTTTCCAGCCTCGAAAGTCGTCATGTCGCTCTCGTCGATCCTGAGATCCCTGTTCCATCGCGCGCCTTCCGGCGGCGCCAGCGCGGCCTCCGAGCCCGGTCCCGGTCAGGGTGGCCGCGCGCATGTCCACGGACAGAAACTGCTGGGCCGCCTGGACGAACTCTCTGCCGGGCGCCGGGCGCCGACCGGTGGCGTCTTCCGGGGAACCGGGATGAACGCGCTGGCCGTGCCTCCCCAGACGTTGGTGGGGCAGCAGGGACGCTGGTCGCCACTGGATGCGAACTGGGTGAGCCCCTCCGCCATCGTGATGTCCTTGCCCGAGAACCCGGGCGATGCCTTCGAGTGGGCCCGGATGTGCCATGAGCACCAGGTGACGACGGTGATCGACGTGGGTCCGCCCGCGGACGGTGTGCGGGCGTGGATGACCGAGGGCAAGCGCTTGTCGGCGCCCACCGGCGGTGACTCGGCCGAGTTCCAGGTGCTGGGCGCGCCGCCGAGCAGAAACACCCGGGCGGACGGCGAGTTCATGATGAACACCAACCTGATCGACGCCCGCGAGCGGCAGGTGAATCTCAGTTGGAAGCCCGTCGGTCAAGACGAGGTGAACCGTTCCGTGGCCTGGACACGCTTGCCGGTGGCGGCCGGCGGTCGGCCCGATCCGGAGATGATGTTGCTGGTCTGCCGGCGCTTGCAGGCTCGAGCGGCGGCGTCGGGTTCGCCCCCGGTCGTCGCCTTCCAGGACACCCACGGCGGCAACACGGCCGCCGTCTTCGCCGCCGCGATGGAGCTGTTCCGCCAGCACGTCCGGCAGCCGCTGACCCAGGAGGGCCTCGACGAGGCGATCGCGCGGACCTGCGACAGGCTGCGCCAGGGACGCAGCCAGACGCTGTTCACCGGCCGTCCGGACCTGATGGCGACGCTGAAGGCCTTCGGTACCTCGATGATCCACGCGGGGCCCTGGCAACCGACGGTCGAGGATCACGCCACGATGAAGCCCCTTCTCCTGGAACCGTCCGAACGCCCGCCCGGCTTGATCGGCGAGCCTGCGTCGGGTTTGCGAGGCCTGCTCCGCCGCGCTCGAGCCACGGGTCGACTGGGGGCGACCTCTTCGAAGATGGTCCACTTCAATGGCCAGTCGAGCACGGCGAGCGTTTCCTACCGCGCCCCGACCCAGGACAGCCTGCGCTTTCACGTGAAGTGGCCGCTCAACGACGAGGCCAAGCCGTCCCCGGAGAGGCTGCCGGCCGCGGATCGGAAGGCCTTGGCGAACCGGGATCGCCCCTGGGACGATCAGCCCGAGGACGGCTCCGACATCGCCAGCTCCCGCTGAGCGGCGTCCAGCCACATCCAGCCGCCTTCCTTCAGATCCGCCGGCAGGTCCAGCGCGCCGATGCGCTGGCGGTGCAGGGCCAGCACCCGGTTGCCGACCCCGGCGACCATGCGCTTGGCCTGGTGGTAACGCCCCTCGGTGAGCGCCATCTGCAGCCGGCCGTCGGGCAGCCGCTCGGCGGACACCGCGTTCACCGGCTCTTCGGCCAGCTTGGGGTTGCGCTCCTCGAGCAGCACGCCGGCCACGAGCTGGCGCAGCTGCGCCTCGTCGACCTCCGCCTTGCACACCGCCTGGTACAGCTTGGGCACGTGGTACTTGGGGCTGGTCAGCTTGTGCTGCAGCGGACCGTCGTCGGTCAGCAGCAGCAGGCCGGTCGTGTCCTCGTCGAGGCGGCCCACCGGCTGGATGTCGCGGTTGCGCAGCGGCTCGGGCAGCAGCGAGAACACGCTGGGATGGTGGCTCGGCTTGCGCGAGCACTCGTAACCGGCCGGCTTGTGCAGCAGGATCAGCGCTTTCTCGTGATATGGCCAGACCTGACCCTCGACCTCGAACACCAGCCCCTCGGTGGGGAAGGGCTGCTGCGGGTCCTCGACGACCTCGCCGGCGACCGTCACGAGGCCATGATCGATCAGCGCGGCGCAGTGTCGGCGTGTGCCGAAGCCCTGGCTGAACAGGATCTGGGCAATGGCGACCGGCTTGGCGGACTTGGAAGAACTCGAACTCATGGGCGTGATTGTCGCCGCGGGTTTGGGCAGACGAAACCTTGATCGAGATCAAGAACTCGCGCGGTGGAAACGCCTTGAAGTCGGATGTTCTCGTGGGTGGCGCGTACGTACGCGGCTTCGCAGCCTTGCGACCGGACAACGACCGGTTGCCGTCACCATGTCCTCTCTCCTCCAACGCGCCGCCGCGCTGCTTCATCCGCGGGCTGAACCCGGCATCCCCCGCGCTGAGCGCGCGTCAGACCGCGAGCTGCTTGAGGTCTTGAAGCAGCGCACGGCCGCCGAGCTGCGTACCGATCTCCACGTCGACATCGGCCCCAGTGCCCGCGCGCCGCGCCAGCTGAGCGCCGTGACGGTGATTCGTCCCAAATCGCTGCTGGCCAGTCAGTTGTCCGATGGCAGCCTGCTGATGGCGGCACCGGACGCGCGACACCTCCACCCGTTCGGGCAGGTCTGCCTGGAGGAGACCGTCTCCCGAGTCGTCGACCTGCGCTCGGATCGCGAGCGAAACCACGGTCCGCGCATGCCCGTGGCCTTGAGCGTGATCCCGGTGGACGTCCAGGCCGACGCGCCCATCCCGCCACGACAGTTGCTGCAGACCAGCCTGCACCTTGCCGAGGTGGAACCTCGGCAGGGCGGGCGGACGCTCTTCCAATGCGCGGATGGCCGGCACGTCAGCGCGACCTTCGCGGCGGCGCTCGGCTTGTTGCGGCGGCATCTGAAGCAGGGGCTGGAGGAGCGCGACCTGCCCGACGCCGTGCTGCGACAGTGCCTGGACATCCGCCGGGACCGCGGGCTCGATCTGTTCCGGGCGTGTGACCTCGTGTCGCTGATGGCGTTCTGCCGACTGCTGATCGAGGCCGACCGGAGCGGGGCGTTGCAGGGCTTGCATCGGCCGCGGCCACTGCTCGGCGGAGCCCGGCCGACGCTGGCACAGATCCGCGCGCAAGCCCTGCAGGCGCGAGCCCCTCGCTCCATCCTCAAGCCGATGAATCCTGGCGGGGGCGGCTCGTCCTCACGCCATGTGAGCTTCGCGAGGACGCTGGACGTGCGCCTGTTCGTGGACGGGCCGCCTCGGTCGGCGAGCGGGGACGGTGCGAGCGACTCGGAGGATTCCGATAGCTCGACCGAGTCGTTCCTGATCTAGGGCATGAGCGGCGCGGCCTTGGAAGTGTGACGGATGTCCTGCCGGGAGCATCCAAATGACAACCGGGTTGGCGGATCGACAGACAAACGCGGAGGCACTGTCGCCGAACTTATCTGCCGCCGATGAAAATGTTCCTCTCGTCGCTGCTTCGCAGCAGGCCCGCGCCTCCCGCCGGGTCGCCGATTGCCGGCACGCCGCTCAAACCGCCGCCGGGGTTCTCCCGGGCCGAGGCGCAGGCCTGGCAGGCTCTTTCCGGCAAGGCAGCGGCGCTTCACGAGTCGCTGAGGGTCGCATCCGCGATCCAGCTTGCGCCCGGCCTGATCAACCGCCCGAACCAGAACCTGCTCCCGCCCAGCAATGCTTTCGGTACCGCGCTGCGGCCGCTCCCGGCCCACCGGATGCCCGACACGGGGAATCTGCTGATGCTGGCGCCGACCCGCTCGGAGGCCCAATCCTGGGCGGCCGCCTGCCTGGAACAACACGTGGCCCGCGTCGTGGACCTGCGTCCGGCGGGCTCGGCGGGGGAGCCCTCGTGCATGGATGGGGGCAAGACCCACCAGGATCATCGGGGCGGTCTGGCCGCCCGCTTCCGCGCGATCAACCTGCGCGGATTCCGTTCAAGGAAGCCCGCTGCCGCGGCTGAGAAGACCTTCGGTGCCCATGCGTCGAAGACGTTGATCGGCGTGACCCTGTCGCGAGGCGGCAGGACGCTGGGCGCCAGCGGCCAGCCGTCGGAAGGCGCGGAACAGCTGGTGGAATGGTTGAGGGTGCCGATCAAGCAGGGAGAAGCCCTGTCGCCTGCGCTGCTCAAGCGGCTGTGCGGCCATTTGACGACGCACAAGCTCGAGCCCGGCCAACGGCAGGCCATCCAGACCGCGGCGGACGACCGCCGAGCCGGCGCGACGTTGGAAGCCGCGCTGATGCTCTACGCCGCGCATCGCGAGGGTCAACTGCTGGAGCGAACACCCGAGGAGGCCGTGCAAGCCACCTGCGCGCGGATCAGTCTGCAGAGCGGTCCCACGCAACTGGGCACGGAAGATCTCATGACCCTCCTCGCGTTCGTGCAGGACATCAAGGATGTGCCGCTGAATCCGGAGGGTGTCAGGACCGCGCTGCGCCCGCGCGGGATCGAGCCTCAGGCCCCGACGTCGGAAGCGCTGCCACCGCCGCCCGACTGGCTCTGACCCGGAGGACGCACCGCGTCGACGACGGCCCGCGCCACCACTTCCGCGGCCAGCGCGCCCAGCAGCGTCATGTCGCCGTCGACGTCGGCGGCGCCGGTGGCCAGCGCGAACATCACGTCGCCATCCATCACCGTATGCACCGGCTGGATGGCCCGGGCGAAACCGTCATGCGCGATCTGGGCGAGCTTGGCCGCCTGCGACTTCGTCAGGCGCGCGTCCGTGGCGATGATGCCCAACGTCGTGGCGCTGCCCTGGAGACCGCCACCCGGCGCTTCACCGGCCAGCAGGGCCTGAACCGTGGAGCGCGGCCGGCCATCGGCGCCGCGCGATCCGGCGAGCACGTCGCCGGTGCGCGGATCGACGACATCGCCCACCGCGTTCACCGCCACCATCGCGGCCAGCGTGACGCCGCCCACGCGCACCGAGGCCATGCCCAGGCCGCCCGGCATCGCGCGGTCCACGCCCAGCAGCTTGCCGACGGTCGCGCCGGCCCCGGCAC
>JBCNOF010000011.1:7500-545216 GCA_039594005.1 Roseateles sp. | reverse complement strand
GCATCAGATCCGAGGCGGCCCCGCGAGGCGGCGGCACGACCCGGACCCTTCCCGT
Organism: Roseateles sp.; assembly: GCA_039594005.1. Lineage (GTDB taxonomy): Bacteria > Pseudomonadota > Gammaproteobacteria > Burkholderiales > Burkholderiaceae_C > Roseateles. Next base: position 545,161 of record JBCNOF010000011.1, on the reverse strand, counting down.
CACGGACGGCGCGAGCGCGCCGCCAGCCCGGAAGAATGCCAAGGAGACAGGCCATGAACGACATTCCGCGGGACGCCGAGGCGGTGTTGCGGCTGGCGGCGCAGTCGATGTTCGACGTGCTGGCCAGCACCGCCCAGGGCGCGATGGTGGTGAACCGCGAGCACCGCATCGTCTGGATCAGCGAAGGCTACAAGCGCTTCCTGCCCGCGCTGGGCCTGCGCGACGAATCCGAATTCGTCGGCCGCCTCGTCGAGGAGGTCGTCCCCAACACGCTGATGGCACAGGTGATCGACACCGGCCAGCCCATCCTGGTGGACCTGCTGACCAACAAGGCCGGCACCTTCCTCGTGAGCCGCCTGCCGCTGCGCGGCCCGGGCGGCGACGTGATCGGCGCCATGGGCATGGTGCTGCTCGACCATCCCGAGACCACGATGCAGCCGCTGATGAACAAGTTCGCGTGCCTGCAGGCGGAACTCGACGAGACCCGTCGCCAGCTCGCCGCCGAACAGACCCGCAACCGCCGTGCCAAGCACCGGATCATCGATTTCATCGGCACCAGCCCGGCGGCCGTCGAGGTCAAGCGCCAGGCGCGCCGCGTCGCCCAGACCGACTCCACCGTGCTGCTCCTCGGCGAGACCGGCACCGGCAAGGAACTGCTCGCCCACGCGATCCACGCGGCCTCCCGCCGCGCGGCCCGGCCCCTCGTCTCCGTCAACATCGCGGCCGTGCCCGACACCCTGCTCGAGGCCGAGTTCTTCGGCGTCGCCCCCGGCGCCTACACCGGGGCCGAACGCAAGGGCCGCGATGGCAAGTTCAAGCTCGCCGACGGCGGCACCCTCTTCCTCGACGAGATCGGCGACATGCCGCCCGCCCTCCAGGCCAAGCTGCTGCGCGTGCTCCAGGAGCAGGAACTCGAGCCCCTGGGCTCCAACGAGGTCGTCAAGGTCGACGTCCGCGTCATCGCCGCCACCAGCCGCGACCTCTCCGCCATGGTCCAGCGCGGAGAATTCCGCGCCGACCTGTTCTATCGCCTCAACGTCCTCCCCATCCGCCTGCCCGCCCTGCGTGAACGGCCCGAGGACATCGAAGCCCTCGTGGAGGTCCTCCTCGAGGACATCGCCCGCCGCGGCGGCCTCGCGCCCAAGACGCTCAGCAGCGACACGCTCATCGCCCTTCAATCCAGGACCTGGCCCGGGAACGTCCGCGAACTTCGCAACGCGCTCGAACAAGCCTTCCTCATGAGCGACGACGGAGAACTCCGGCCCCATCACTTCGGATGGGACGCGGCGCTTGAGGACGACCGCCCAGAGACCGAGCCCGCACACGAAGCGGGAACGGGCAGCCCTCTCCGCTCCCGAGCCTCCGCACGCTCGGCAGGTCGCTCCGACGGCCACCCGTTCCCGCTTCGTGCCCCACCAACACCGTCTCCCTTCGACGATGTCCCGACGGCGACGGCGACGGCGACGGCGACATTGCCGGCACGCAAGGCTGAACTCGAACGCGCCGCCATCGCCCATGCCCTCCGCCAGACCAACGGCAATCGCATGGCCGCCGCTCGCCTCCTCGCCATCTCCCGCGCCACGCTCTACGAAAAACTCGCGAAGTACCCCGACCTCGTGCCAGCCTGATTCGCGCCACATCCTCACGTTTGACCCGTGTTCATGGGCCTCATCAAGGGTTCCAGCACTTGCCGGACACCGTCCGCCATGCGCATATTGCGAAGCAGGGATGACGACGAGGTCCGGATCCACCGGCCCGCCCAGGAGACGACATGAACACGCTGACCACGACCGCCGACGGCTTCTCCGCCGATGCGCCGTCCGACGCTTCCCGGTCCGACCGCCCCACCGGCGCGCGCACCTGGACCCTCGCCAACAAGCTGCGCGTGGCCGTGCTCGCCGCGGTCGTGGGCTTCGTCGTGCTGGTCATGTGGCTCAGCCATCGCTCCGCGATGAGCCTCCTCGACGTCAAGATGATCACCACCGTCGAGCAGGTGAAGAACGCCGAGGCCATCGCCAAGCGCTACTTCGACCGCATCGGCGCCGGCGGCCTCACCGAAGCCGACGCCAAACAACAGGCGGCGGCGGAGATCGGCAAGATCCGCTACTCGGGCAACGAGTACCTCTGGATCAACGACATGACCCCCAAGATGGTCATGCACCCGATCAAGCCCGAGCTCAACGACAAGGACCTGTCCGGCAACAAGGATCCCAACGGCCTGAAGCTGTTCGTGGCCTTCGTCGATACGGTCAAGGCCCAGGGCAGCGGTTTCGTCGACTACCTCTGGCCCAAGCCCGGCGCGAAGGACCCCGAACCCAAGCGCTCCTACGTGGCCGGCTTCAAGCCCTGGGGCTGGGTGATCGGCTCGGGCGTGTACATCGATGACGTCTCGGCGATCGCGCGACGCGACGCGACCATCGCGCTGACGCTGGTGATCGCCGTGGGCATCGCAGCGCTGCTGGCCGTCGAGTGGTTCGCGCGAGGTCTGAAGCGTCGCCTCGGGCAGATGCGCGAGGCGGTGCAGGCCGTGGCCAACGGCGATCTGCGCGCGCATGTGGTGGGCGGCAGCGCGGGCACCGACGAGATCGGCGAGGTGCTGACGCAGGTGGCGGCGATGCAGGGCCGGTTGAGCGATCTGGTGCGCGCGATCCGCGATGCCACCGACTCGATCCAGCATGCGTCGCGCGAGGTGGCCATGGGCAGCCAGGACCTGTCGCAGCGCAGCGAGCAGGCCGCGTCGAGCCTGCAGCAGACGGCGGCGTCGATGCAGGAACTGACGCAGCAGGTGACGAACTCGGCGCAGGCCGCGCAGCAGACGAATCAGCTGGCGGTGGGCGCGGCGGACCGGGCCCGGCTGGGCGCGGACGTGATGGGCGAGGTGGTGCAGACGATGGACGGCATCGCCGGCGCGAGCCGCAAGATCGCCGACATCATCTCGGTGATCGACGGCGTGGCCTTCCAGACCAACATCCTGGCGCTGAACGCGGCGGTGGAGGCCGCGCGGGCGGGCGAGCAGGGTCGCGGTTTCGCGGTGGTGGCCAGCGAGGTGCGCGCGCTGGCACAGCGCAGCGCCAATGCGGCCAAGGAGATCAAGGGCCTGATCAACGACTCGGTGTCGCGCGTGGACGCCGGCAGCGCGCAGGTGGGCCGCGCGGGCGAGGCGATGGGGCAGATCCTGCAGTCGGTGCAGCAGGTCAGCGGCACGGTCGCGGAGATCAGTCAGTCGAGCGCGGGCCAGTCCGACGGCCTGGCGCAGATCAATCAGGCGGTCGCCCACCTGGACGACATGACGCAACAGAACGCCGCGCTGGTCGAGGAAACCGCCGCCGCCGCCGAATCGCTGCAGCAACAGGCTCGCCTGCTCAACGAGCAGGTGGCGACGTTCAGGACCTGAGCGCCAAGCCGTCAGCGTCTGGACTCCGGACACCGTCCGGAACCCGGACGCTCCTCTGTTCGCCAACCCACGCCGCTGTCTGGAAGCCGGACAGCGGCGTGGTCGTTTCTGCCGCTTCTTGAGGCGAAATCGCGTGCGGACCGAGGGTTCCCCCGGACGGCACGGGCCTTGCGAAGACGAGGGCCAGACCGGCGCACGACCGGTCCGCCCCCAACAGGAGACCAGGCACATGACCCAAGGCTTCATCCGCGCCGCGGCCGGCGCGGCGCTGGCGCTGTCCGCCGCGCTCGGCGCGCACGCCCCCGCGCTTGCCCAAGGCAAGGAGATCCGCATCGCCCACGTCTACAGCCGCACCGGCCCGCTCGACGCCTACGGCAAGCAGACGCAGACCGGCTTCCTGATGGGCCTGGACTACGCCACCGGCGGCACGATGACCGTCGCGGGCCGCAAGCTCGTCGTCATCGAGAAGGACGACCAGGGCAAGCCCGACGTGGGCAAGAGCCTGCTGGCCGCCGCCTACGGCGACGACAAGGCCGACATCGCCGTCGGCCCGTCCTCCTCGGGCGTCGCGCTCGCGCTGCTGCCCGTGGCCGAGGAGTACAAGAAGATCCTCCTCGTCGAGCCCGCCGTCGCCGACTCCATCACCGGCGACAAGTGGAACAAGTACATCTTCCGGACCGGCCGCAACAGCTCGCAGGATGCGATCTCCAACGCCGTGGCGCTGGACAAGCCCGGCACCGTGATCGCCACGCTGGCGCAGGACTACGCCTTCGGTCGCGACGGCGTGAAAGCCTTCAAGGACGCGATCAAGAAGGCCAAGGTCGTCCATGAGGAATACCTGCCCACGACGACGACCGACTTCACCGCCGGCGCGCAACGCCTCATCGACAAGCTCAAGGACCAGCCCGGCCGCAAGGTCATCTTCATCATCTGGGCCGGCGCGGGCAACCCGTTCAAGATCGCCGACCTCGACCTGAAGCGCTACGGCATCGAGATCGCCACCGGGGGCAACATCCTGCCGGCGATGGCCGCCTACAAGTCGCTGCCCGGCATGGAAGGCGCGACCTACTACTACTTCGGCATCCCGAAGAACGCGGTCAACGAGTGGCTCGTGGCCAATCACTACAAGCAGTTCAAGACGCCCCCCGACTTCTTCACCGCGGGCGGCATGAGCGCCGCCATCGCGGTTGTCGAGGCCCTCAAGAAGACCGGTGGCGACACGACGACCAACAAGCTCATCAAGGCCATGGAGGGCATGAGCTTCGAGACGCCCAAGGGCCGCATGACCTTCCGCCCGGAAGACCACCAGGCGATGCAGTCCATGTACCACTTCAAGATCAAGGTCGACCCGGCCTTCGCCTGGGGCGTGCCCGAGCTGGTCCGCGAGATCAAGCCCGAAGAGATGACCATCCCCATCCGCAACAGGAAGTGATCCCACCCCCCCCCCCCCCCCCGACACCCTGGAGGTTTCCGATGAAGTTCTCCGCAGTCCGTGGTTCCGCGATCCGTTCCCTGGCTCTTTCGCTCATCCCCGCCGCCGCGATGGCGCTCGCGAGCGCCGCCCACGCGGCGTCACCGCTGCCGTCGCTCAACATCGACAAGACCCAGATCACCGTCTCGGGCCTGTCCTCGGGCGGCTTCATGGCCAACCAGCTGGGATACGCCTATTCATCGACGTTCAAGGGCGTCGGGGTCTTCGCCGGCGGGCCCTACATGTGCGCGGGCCACAGCAACTACACCGCCTGCATGTACAACGCCACGATCTCCTCGTCGGCGCTCAGCACCATGCAGGCTGACCTCAACAACTGGAGCGGCACCGCGATCGACGCCAAGAGCAACGTCGCCGCGCAGAAGATCTATCTCTTCGTCGGCACCAGCGATTCGACCGTCGGCCCCAATCCGATGAACGCGGTGCAGACGCAGTACCTCAACAACGGTGTGCCCGCGGCCAACCTGTCCTACGTGCAGCGCAGCGGCACCGCGCACGTGCTGCCCACCGACTTCGACGCCACCGGCAACACGAGCTGCGGCACCAGCGCCTCGCCCTACATCGCCAACTGCGGCTACGACGGCGCCAAGGCCGTGCTCACGCAGCTCTACGGCACGCTGAACGCGCGCAACAACAGCCCCGCTGCCACCAACTACGTCGAGTTCGACCAGACCGCGTTCAGCACCAACCCCGGCCTCGCGGCCACCGGCTGGGCCTACATCCCCGCGGGTTGCGCGGCGGGCCAGTCCTGCAAGCTGCACATCGCGCTGCATGGATGCCAGCAGAACTACGCCACCATCGGCGACAAGTTCGTGAGGAACACCGGCTTCTCGCGCTGGGCCGACACCAACAACATCGTCGTCCTGTTCCCGCAGACCAAGGTCGACAACACCTACCGCACGACCGCCGCCAGCGGCTCGCTGCCCAACCCCAACGGATGCTGGGACTGGGTCGGCTGGTACGGCTCCAACTTCGCGCAGAAGGCCGGCACGCAGGCCGCGGCGCTCAAGGCGATGGTGGACCAGGTGTCCGGCGGCACGACCGGCAACCCCGGTGACCCTGGCAACCCCGGCGATCCGGGCACGCCCGCCGTCTGCTTCACGTCCTCCAACTACACCCACACGATCTCCGGCCGCGCCTACGCGCTGTACGGCCTGACCTACGCGAATGGCTCCAACCAGGCAATGGGCCTGTGGAACATCTACGCGACCACGACGCTGAAGCAGACGGCGCCGAACTACTACGTGATCGGCACCTGCCCCTGAGGGCCGACCCCTCCCGACCCTTGACCCCTGCATGCTCGAGACCCGAGACCTCACCATCCGCTTCGGCGGCCACACCGCGGTGGACCGCGTCAGCTGTGCCTTCCACCCGGGCACGCTGACCGCCATCGTCGGGCCCAACGGCGCCGGCAAGACGACCTACTTCAACCTGATCTCGGGCCAGCTCGCCGCGAGCGACGGCCGCGTGCTGCTTGACGGCGAGGACCTCACTCGTCTTCCCGCGCCGATGCGCACGCGGCGAGGCCTGGGGCGCGCGTTCCAGCTCACGCAGTTGTTCCCGACGCTCAGCGTGCTGGAGAACGTCCGGCTGGCGGTGCAGTCGCGCGAGGGTCAGGGGCTGCGGATGTGGTCGGTATGGCTGAACCACCGCGCGCTGCTCGACGAGGCCCGCGCCATCGTCGAGCGCGTGCGGTTGGGCCATCGCGCGGACGCACCCGCCGCGAGCCTGCCCCACGGCGACCAGCGCAAGCTCGAGGTCGCGATGCTGATGGCGCTCAAGCCCAAGGTCTATCTCTTCGACGAACCCACCGCGGGCATGAGCGTCGACGAGGTGCCGGTGATCCTGGACCTGATCCGCGCGCTCAAGGCTGAGGGCAGGCACACCGTGCTGCTGGTCGAGCACAAGATGGACGTGGTGCGCGAGCTCGCGGACCGCATCGTGGTGCTGCACAACGGCCAGCTGGTCGCCGATGGCGAGCCCGCCGCGGTGATCGCCTCGCCCGTGGTGCAGAACGCCTACCTGGGTCTCGCGATGCCGGAGGCCGCATGAGCGCCGCATCCCTGCGCCAGGACCTGCTCCGCCTGGACGGCGTGCACACGCACATCGGCGCGTATCACATCCTCCACGGCGTCGATCTCTCGGTGCCCGAGGGCGAGGTCACGATGCTGCTGGGCCGCAACGGCGCCGGCAAGACGACGACGCTGCGCACGGTGATGGGGCTGTGGCGGGCGAGCGCCGGCACGGTCGTGCTCGGCGGCCGGCCGCTGCACACGCTGCCCACGCCCGAGATCGCGCGCCTGGACATCGCCTACGTGCCCGAGAACATGGGCATCTTCGGCGACCTGACGGTCCGCGAGAACCTGTTGCTCGCCGCGCGTCGCGCCCGCTCGCTGGAGGACCTCGACACCGCGCGGCTGGATTGGCTCTTCGGCTTGTTCCCGGCGCTGCGCAAGTTCTGGCTCTACCCGGCGGGCAAGCTCAGCGGTGGGCAGAAGCAGATGCTGGCGATCGCGCGCGCGATGGTCGAGCCGCGCCGCCTGCTGTTGATCGATGAACCGACCAAGGGCCTGGCGCCCGCGATCATCCGCAACCTCATCGAGGCGCTGCAGGAAATCAAGCGCGGCCGTGACGGCGCGCGCACGACGGTGCTGCTGGTCGAGCAGAACTTCATGGTCGCCCAGGCGCTGGGCGATCACGTGGCGGTGATGGACGACGGACGCGTCGTGCACGCCGGCCGCATGGCCGCGCTGAGCGAGGACGATGCATTGCAGCAGCGTCTGCTGGGTCTGTCGCTCGGAGCGCATCAATGACGGTTTCCTCCTCCTCTTCCTCCACCGTCGTGACGCCCGCAAGCTCGGCGGCCGAGCCGGTGCCGCAGGCGCGCTTTGACGCGATCCCGCTGCTGCTGATCGCGGCGCTGGCGCTGATCGCGCTGCCCCTGATCGGGTCGGCCTCGAGCTGGGCCACGCTGACCATCGCCGGGCTGGCGATGGGTCTGATCGTGTTCGTCATCGCGTCAGGGCTCACGCTGGTCTTCGGCCTGATGGACGTGCTGAATTTCGGCCACGGCGTGTTCATCGCGCTGGGCGCGTTCGTGGCCACCACGGTCATGGGCGCGATGGGCGGATTCGTGGCGAGCCCGTCGCTGGCGGCCAACCTCGCGGCGGTGGCGGTCGCGGCGCTCGCCGGCATCGTCAGCGCCGCGGCGCTGGGCCTGGTCTTCGAGCGCGTGCTGGTGCGGCCCGTCTACGGCATGCACCTCAAGCAGATCCTGATCACGATGGGCGGGATGATCATCGGCGAGGAACTCATCAAGCTCGTGTGGGGCCCGCAGATGATCCCGCTGCAGCCGCCCGAGTCGCTGCGCGGCGCCTGGGTGCTGGGCGATGTGGCCGTCGAGAAGTTCCGCGTGCTGGCCGTCGTCGTCGGGCTGCTGGTGTTCGTGGGCCTGCTGTGGCTGCTGAACCGCACCAAGCTCGGCCTGCTGATCCGCGCCGGCGTGCAGGACCGTGAGATGGTCGAGAGCCTGGGCTATCGCATCCGGCGGCTCTTCGTCGCGGTGTTCGTCGCGGGCTCGGGGCTCGCGGGACTGGGCGGCGTGTTGTGGGGGCTCTACCAGCAGAGCGTGATCCCGCAGATCGGCGCCCAGGTCAACACGCTGATCTTCATCGTGATCATCATCGGGGGGCTGGGGTCGACGCTGGGCTGTTTCGCCGGCGCGCTGCTCGTGGGCCTGATGGCCAACTACTGCGGCTTCCTCGCGCCCAAGGCGGCGCTGTTCTCCAACATCGCGCTGATGGTCGCCGTGCTGCTGTGGCGGCCGCAGGGCCTCTATCCGGTGAGCCAGCGCTGAGCCCGCGCGAGATGCCGTTGATCCAACTGAAGCAAGCATGACGCCCCTTCGATCCCTGCTCTCCCACGATCTGCCGCGCAGCCGCGTGCTGGCCGCGCTGCTGCTCGTGACCGTGCTGGCCCTGGCGCTCGCGCCGTTCGTGTTCCCCGGCACCAAGGCGCTCAATGTCGCGGCCAAGATCCTCGTGTTCATCGTGCTGGTCGCCAGCTACGACCTGCTGCTGGGCTACACCGGCATCGTGAGCTTCGCGCACACGATGTTCTTCGGCATCGGCGCCTATGGCGTGGCCATCGCGAGCTCGCGGTGGGAACCCGGTTTCGCGACGCTGGCGCTGGGCATCGGCGGCGCGCTGCTGCTGTCGCTCGCGCTCGCGTTGGTGATCGGCCTGTTCTCGCTGCGCGTGAAGGCGATCTTCTTCGCGATGATCACGCTCGCCGTGGCCGCGGCCTTCCAGGGCCTGGCCTCGCAGTTGTCGGACTTCACCGGCGGCGAGGACGGGCTGAACTTCCGCCTCCCGGCGCTGCTGTCGCCGTCGACCGAGTTCCTCGACGAGCCCGTGCTCGGCGCCAGCATCGACGGACGACTGCTGAGCTACTACCTGCTGTTCGTCGTCACGGTGGTGCTGGTGCTGGCGTTGCTGCGCATCGTCAACTCGCCGTTCGGGCGCGTGCTGCAGGCCATCCGCGACAACGACTTCCGCGCCGAGGCGATCGGCTACCGGCTGGTGACCTACCGCACGCTGTCCACGCTGCTCGCGGCGGTGTTCGCGACGCTGGCCGGCGCTCTGCTGGCGATCTGGCTGCGCTACAACGGACCGGAGACCTCGCTGTCCTTCGAGATCATGCTGGACATCCTGCTGATCGTCGTGATCGGCGGCATGGGCACGATCTATGGCGCGGTGATCGGCAGCGCGCTGTTCGTGCTGGCGCAGAACTACCTGCAGGATCTGATGCGCGTGGGCGCCTCGGCAGTGGAGGGCGTTCCGGTGCTGTCGCAGCTGATCGCGCCGGAGCGATGGCTGCTGTGGCTGGGCGTGTTGTTCGTGCTGGCCGTCTATCACTTCCCGAATGGCTTGGTCGGGCGGTTGCGTCAGGGAAGGAGAGCCTCGTGAAGTCGACGTCGAAGTACCTGCGCTGCGAGGGCCGTGAGCTGCACCTCACGACCTGGGGCGAGCCGCATGCGGAGCCGGTCATCGCCTGGCACGGCCTGGCGCGCACCGGGCGCGACATGGACGACCTGGCGGCGCATCTCGCCGGCACGGGGCGCTACTTCGTCGTGTGCCCGGACACGATCGGCCGCGGGCTCTCGCAGTGGAGCCCCGATCCCGATGGCGAATACCACCTCGCGTTCTACGTGAAGCTCGCGGTGGCGCTGGTGGACCAGTTGGGCCTGTCGAGCTTCCACTGGGTCGGGACCTCGATGGGCGGCGCGATCGGGTTGCTCGCCGCGGCGACGTCGCTGCGCGGGCGCATTCGCCGGCTGCTGCTCAACGACATCGGACCGGAGCTCGCCGAACCGGCGATCCAGCGCATCCGCAGTTATGCGGGCAATCCGGCGGCCTTCGACACGGTGAGCGAGCTGGAGCAGTACTTCCGCCAGATCTATCTGCCCTACGGCTGGATGAGCGACGAGCAATGGCGGCGCTTGACCGAGACCTCGACGCGACGTCTTCCAGATGGACGCGTCACACCGCATTACGACCCGGCGATGGTGCGGCAATTCCACGCGCACCCGGACGACTACAAGCGCTGGTCGGAGTGGGACTCGTTGAGTCTGCCGGTGTTGTGCCTGCGCGGGGAGACGTCCGATCTGCTGCTGCCGGAGACGGCCGAGGCCATGCGCGTGCGCGGGCCGCGGGCGGTGGTCGTGACGATGCCGGGCTGTGGGCATGCGCCCGCGCTCAACGTGCCCGAGCACTTCGCGATCGTGGAGCGGTTTCTCGAGGGCGGGTGAGGGCGGCGAATGACGGCTGGCATCGCTCGCCTCATCGCTTGATCAGCCAGCCGAGGACGCCGCCGAAAACCGTCGTCAGCGTTGAGCTCGCCCACCGTCGATCTTCTTCCGCGTTGCATTCGCTGGTGAGAACGATCACGCTGAAGGTCACGAGGGCCAGCAGTATTCCAACGCTGACGAAGAACAGGGACAGATCCTTGATGCGCCTGACCTGGGCGTCGGGGACTTGTTCAGGCGGTTCGATGGAGGCCCGAAAGATCGGGCCGGGCGTAGGGCCTTGATGGGCGTCCATTCAGATGCCCAGGATCTCTTCGGCCAACAGAGCCTTCTGTTCCGGGTCGACGAATCCAATCGCACGGCCCAGACGAACTTGCTGACGTACTCGGAAGTAGAGCTGCGCCGCTTCTGAGAGCACTTGCGCATCGGACTTGCGATCCTCCAGCGCGGCGAGGTGGATCTGGGCCTGGAGGACTTCGGAGGGGTGATAGGCGGGAATCGGGTACATGGGGACTCCTGACACCTCGCCCGGACATCGGGCGCGGACCGGCAGTGAATCACGCCGCGCGTGTTCAAGGCCAGTCTCGCGAAGGGGGATACCTGTCAGGTCTGCGCAAGATCAAGGCGACGTCAGGCTGCTGTCGCGCCTGACGCACAGCGCATCGGCGCAGTCGCGCCGATTCAGTCGTTGAGCTGCGGCAGGTCCAGCCAGCGCGCCAATCGGCGGCGCAGCGTCAAGAAGTCCAGCGGCTTGGTCAGGTGCTCGTCCATGCCGGCCTTCAGGCTGTCGGCCACGTCGCTGTCCAGGGCATGCGCCGTCAGCGCCAGGATCGGGAACCGCGGCAGGCGGCCCTGCGCCTGCTGCTCCCGCAACCGGCGCGCGCATTCCAGCCCGTCCATGCCCGGCATCTGGATGTCCATCAGCACCAGGCTCGGCGCCGCGCGCTCGCACAGGTCCAGCGCTTCCTGACCATTGCGCGCCAGCTCCGTCTTCAGCCCCATCAGCGCCAGGAACTCCAGCGCGACGACCTGGTTGATCGGGTTGTCCTCGACCAGCAGCACGAACGCCTCGCCCGGCGCGGGCCGCTGGCCGGACACCGAGGCATCGTTCACCGACGACTGCGTCGGTTTCGCAGGCGCGTCCGACGTCATCAAGACCACCGAGGTCTCGGTATTGGAATGGCCGTCGTGTCTGTCCATGTCGCTGTTGTCCCGCATCCGATCGGGATACGGGTAATCCCTGAAAAACGTCGCCCACCGTCCGGTCGAACTCGGGCCGCTGTTGCTCGGCGACGACGGGGTCCATTGTTGCCGCAGCCCCCGAAGACTAGCAAGTGTGCGGAAGTCATCATTCAGAGGCCTTGACAGGAGGTATGCGAACGCTTCCTGAACGGTCTGCTGCTTGCAAATGCTTACCACTGTGTCCATCCGGTCGCAGGGCGCGCCGCGTCCCTCGCTGCTGCCAAACCTGGACCTCCGCGCTCTCTAGAATCATCGCCCACTGCCTTTTCCGGGGCTCCACCGGCCCCGTACCGCCAAATGTCCGACGCTGATATCCGCATCCGCGGCGCCCGCCAGCACAACCTCAAGAACCTCGACCTGGACCTGCGCACCGGCGAGCTGACGGTGGTGACCGGGCCCAGCGGGCTCGGGCAAGTCCAGCCTGGTGTTCGACACCCTCTACGCCGAGGGCCAGCGCCGCTACGTCGAGACCTTCTCCGCCTACGCGCGCCAGTTCCTGGACCGCATGGACCGCCCGGCCGTGGACCAGGTCGACGGCGTGCCGCCCGCCATCGCGATCGACCAGACCAACCCGGTGCGCACCAGCCGCTCCACCGTCGGCACGATGACGGAGCTCAACGACCACCTGAAGCTGCTCTTCGCGCGCGGCGCGGAGCTGTTCGACCGCGAGACCGCGCTGCCGGTGCGGCACGACACCGCGCAGACCATCTACGCCGAGCTGCTCGCACGCACCGCTGGCGACGACCCGCGCCTGGTGGTGACCTTCCCGGTCGAGCTGCCCGAGACGGTGAGCGCCGGCGAGGTCGAGCAGTGGCTGTCGGCCACGGGCTTCACGCGCGTGCAGGCCGAACGCGTCGTGGGCGGGCGCAAGGTGCTGGACGTGGTGGCCGACCGCTTCCGCATGCAGGGCGTGGAGCAGGCCCGCGCGATGGAGGCCATCGAGCTGGCGCTCAAGCGCGGCAGCGGCCGCATGACCGTCTACGTGCTGCAGCCCGGAGGAGGGCGTCGAGCCGGCGCTGTGGCGCTACTCGACCGGGCTGCACTGCCCGGAGAGCGACCTCCGCTACGCCGAGCCGCAGCCGGCGCTGTTCTCGTTCAACTCGGCCATGGGCGCCTGCGAGACCTGCCGCGGCTTCGGCCGCGTGATCGGCGTGGACCTGGGCCTGGTGATCCCCGACGAGCGCAAGACGCTGCGCAGCGGCGCGATCAAGCCGATGCAGACGCCGGCCTGGAAGGAATGCCAGGACGACCTGATGAAGTACGCGGGCGACGCCGGCATCCCGCGCGACACCGCCTGGAACCAGATGACGCAGGCGCAGCGCGACTGGGTCATCGAGGGCAGCCCGAACTGGAACGGCAACTGGAACAAGCAGTGGTACGGCGTGCGCCGCTTCTTCGATTACCTGGAGAGCAAGGCCTACAAGATGCACATCCGCGTGCTGCTGTCCAAGTACCGCAGCTACACCGAGTGCCCCACCTGCCGCGGCGCGCGGCTCAAGACCGAGGCGCTGCTGTGGCGCATCGGCACCAAGGCGCTCGCGGCTGCGGCGCTGCCGCCCGCTCAGCGCTTCCTGCCTGAAGGCGTCCACTGGACCCGCGCGCAGCTCGAGGCGCTGCCCGGCCTGTCCGTCCACGACCTGATGCTGCTGCCCATCGAGCGGCTGCGCCGCTTCTTCGACGAACTGCAGCTGCCGGGTTCGATGCTCGACGAGGCGCTCAAGCTGCTGCTCGACGAGGTGCGCACGCGGCTGAAGTACCTGTGCGACGTCGGCCTCGGCTACCTGACGCTGGACCGCCAGAGCCGCACGCTGTCGGGCGGCGAGGTGCAGCGCATCAACCTGACGACGGCGCTGGGCACCTCGCTGGTCAACACGCTGTTCGTGCTGGACGAGCCCAGCATCGGCCTGCATCCGCGCGACATGAACCGCATCGTCGAGGCGATGCAGCGGCTGCGCGACGCGGGCAACACGCTGGTGGTGGTCGAGCACGACCCGGCGGTGATGCTCGCCGCCGACCGCCTGATCGACATGGGCCCCGGCCCCGGCGAGCGGGGCGGCCAGATCGTCTTCGACGGCACGCCCGAGCGAGATCCGCGCGGCCGACACGCTGACGGGCGCCTACCTGGGCGGCCGCGCAAGCACGTGGGCATGGGCCTCAAGCGCATCGTCGAGGAGGCGAGCACGCCGCGCCTGATGCTGGAAGGCGCGCGCGAGCACAACCTGCAAGAACGTCAGGGTCGAGTTCCCGCTGCAGCGCCTGGTCGCGGTGACGGGGGTGTCCGGCTCGGGCAAGAGCACGCTGATGCAGGACGTGCTCTATCCGGCGCTGGCGCGCCGCTTCGGCCAGGCCACCGAGGCGCCGGGCGCGCACGACCGCCTGCTGGGCGCCGACCAGCTGGCCGACGTGGTGTTCGTCGACCAGTCGCCGATCGGCAAGACCGCGCGCTCGAACCCGGCCAGCTACGTCGGCGCGTTCGACGAGATCCGCAAGCTCTTCGCCGAGGCGCCGCTGGCCAAGGAGCGCAGCTACGGCGCCGGCATGTTCAGCTTCAACGCCGGCGACGGCCGCTGCCCGACCTGCGGCGGCTCGGGCTTCGAGCACGTCGAGATGCAGTTCCTGTCCGACGTCTACCTGCGCTGCCCCGATTGCGACGGCAAGCGCTTCCGCGCCGAGATCCTGGAGGTGCAAGCTCGAGCGCGCGGGGCGCCAGCTCAGCGTGGCCGATGTGCTGGAGCTGACGGTGAGCGAGGCGCTGGGCGTGTTCAAGGATGATCGCGAGGTCATCAGCGTGCTGCAGCCGCTCGTCGGACGTCGGGCTGGAATACGTGACGCTGGGCCAGCCGGTGCCGACGCTGTCGGGCGGCGAGGCGCAGCGCCTCAAGCTGGCCGGCTATCTCGCCGAGGCGGCGTCCAAGCCGCGACAGGCGACCGCGACCAAGGGCACGCTGTTCCTGTTCGACGAGCCGACCACCGGCCTGCACTTCGACGACATCGCCAAGCTGATGCGCGCGTTGCGCAAGCTGCTGGCGGCCGGCCATTCGCTGATCGTGATCGAGCACAACCTGGACGTGATCCGCGCCGCGGACTGGGTGATCGACCTGGGCCCCGAAGGCGGCGAGGACGGCGGCCTGATCGTGGCCACGGGCACGCCGGAGCAGCTCAAGGACCATCCGACCTCGCACACCGCGCAGGCGCTGCGCGAGTACGCCGCGGAGATGGACCGCGCGCCGGTGAAGATCGCCGAGGGCAAGCCGCTGCAGTCGCTGCTGCGCCAGCGCCGCAAGGCCGACGAGGCGATCCGCATCGTCAACGCGCGCGAGCACAACCTGAAGTCGGTCGACGTCGACATCCCGCGCGGCAAGTTCAACGTGGTGACCGGCGTGTCGGGCTCCGGCAAGTCGACGCTGGCCTTCGACATCCTGTTCCACGAGGGCCAGCGCCGCTACCTCGAATCGCTGAACGCCTATGCGCGCTCCATCGTGCAGCCGGCCGGCCGGCCCGAGGTGGACGCGGTGTAGGGCATCCCGCCGACCGTGGCCATCGAGCAGCGCCTGTCGCGCGGCGGCCGCAAGAGCACGGTCGCGACCACGACCGAGGTCTGGCACTTCCTGCGCCTGCTGTACGTGAAGCTGGGCGTGCAGCACTGCACCCACGACGGCACGCCGGTGCAGCCGCAGAGCGTGGAGGCCATCGCCGCGCAGCTGCTGCGCGACCATCGCGGCCAGCACATCGGGCTGCTGGCGCCGCTGGTGGTCAACCGCAAGGGCGTCTACACCGACCTCGCGAAATGGGCCAAGCCGCGCGGCCACACGCATCTGCGCGTGGACGGCGAGTTCCTGCCCACAAGTCCCTGGCCGCGCCTGGACCGCTTCAAGGAGCACAGCATCGAGCTGCCGGTCGGCGACATGACGGTGACGCCGGAGACGGAAGCCGCGCTGCGCGAGCTGCTGGCCAAGGCGCTCGATCATGGCAAGGGCGTGGTGCATGTGCTGGCGCCGCTGGACGGGCTGCACGACGCGCTGCGCAACGCGAAGGCGACGCGCGGCATCGGCGCGCTGCAGGTGTTCTCGACCAAGCGCGCCTGCCCGCAGTGCGGCACCAGCTATCCGGAGCTGGATCCGCGCCTGTTCTGCTACAACAGCAAGCACGGCTGGTGCACCACCTGCGTGGGCACGGGCCTGGCGCTCACGCGCGAGCAGCGCAAGGCGCCTACGACGACAGCCAGCAGGACAAGGACAACCGCGGCCGCGAGCAGAGCTTCCCGGCCGAGGAGGCCGAGATCGAGGACCTCAGCGACGCGCCGTGCCCCGATTGCCACGGCACGCGGCTGAACCCGGTGGCGCGCGCGGTGAGCTTCGAGCACGAGACCATCGGCACGGTCGCCTCGTGGAGCGTGACCGAGGCGCGCCAGTGGATCGCCGGGCTGGCGCTCAGCGGCCGCGACGCGGAGATCGCGCGCGACGTGGTCAGCGAGATCCGCGGCCGCCTGGAGTTCCTCGAGGAGGTCGGCCTGGGCTACCTGACGCTGGACCGCGCGGCGCCGACCCTGTCGGGCGGCGAGGCGCAGCGCATCCGGCTGGCGGCGCAGCTCGGCAGCAACCTGCAGGGCGTGTGCTACGTGCTGGACGAGCCGACCATCGGCCTGCATCCGCGCGACAACCAGATCCTGCTGAACGCCCTGCGCACGCTGGGCGACAAGGGCAACACGCTGGTGGTGGTCGAGCACGACGAGGACACGATCCGCCGCGCCGACCACATCATCGACATCGGCCCGAGCGCCGGCAAGCGCGGCGGCCGCGTGGTCGCCGAGGGCACGGCCGAGGAGATCGCGAAGAACCCGGAATCGCTGACGGGCCGCTTCCTGTCCAAGCCGCTGGTGCATCCGATCAAGGAGCGCCGCGAGATGCTGGCGGACGCGCCGCGGCTGACGGTGCTCAACGCGACGCTGCACAACCTGCGCGGCGTGACGGTGGATGTGCCGCTGCACCGGCTGGTGGCGATCACGGGGGTGTCGGGCTCGGGCAAGTCGACGCTGGCGCGCGACGTGCTGATGGCCAACATGGCCGCGGCGGTGCCGCTGCGCCGGGCGCCGTCGAGCTGGCTGGGCTGCGAGGCGATCGAGGGCCATCAGCAGGTCGACCGCGTGCTGGAGGTCGACCAGACGCCGATCGGCAAGACGCCGCGCTGCTGCCCGGCCACCTACATCGGCGTCTGGGACACGATCCGCAAGCTGTTCGCCGAGACGCTGGAGGCCAAGGCGCGCGGCTATGGCGCCGGGGCGCTTCTGCTTCAACACCGGCGAGGGGCGTTGCCCGGCCTGCGAAGGCCAGGGCATGCGCACCATCGCGATGAGCTTCCTGCCCGACGTGAAGGTGCCGTGCGACGTGTGCCACGGGCAGCGCTTCAATCCGGAGACGCTGGCGGTCAGCTGGCGCGGCAAGAGCATCGGCGAGGTGCTGCCGATGGAGGTCGACGAGGCGGTGGAGTTCTTCGCCGCGATGACGACCATCGCCCATCCGCTGCAGCTGATGCAGGACGTGGGGCTCGGCTACCTGACGCTGGGCCAGCCGTCGCCGACGCTGTCGGGCGGCGAGGCGCAGCGCATCAAGCTGGTGACCGAGCTGGTGAAGGTGCGCGACGACGTCACGCGCCGCGGGCAGAAGGCGCCGCACACGCTGTACGTGCTGGACGAGCCGACGGTGGGCCTGCACATGGCCGACGTGGAGAAGCTGATCCGCGTGCTGCACCGGCTGGTGGACGGCGGGCACAGCGTGGTGGTGATCGAGCACGACCTCGACGTGATCGCCGAGGCCGACTGGATGATCGACCTGGGGCCGGAAGGCGGCTCGGCGGGTGGCCGCGTGGTCGCTCAGGGCCGTCCGGAGACGCTGGTCGAGCAGGGCACGCATACCGGGAACGCGTTGAGGCCGGTGTTGGCGAGGCGGTGATGTCGTGGACGTCTGAGTGAGAACGTCGCCGGGCGCTTCAGCGTTCGGCGATGCTCACCGGATGCCTCGATCCTTCGAGGACTTCAGGCCGGCAACGCGTTGAGCGTGAATCGAGGGCGGCCCAGACCCACTTGAACGACATCGAGGGTGATCTCCGTTGGACGCCGCAGCCACTCCTGGTTGATGACGGCGGGATCTCCAACGAGCGGCCCGATCCTGCCCTTGATCAGCCCATCCGGCGTCTGAAATTCGAAGGTGCGGCTATTGGGCAGTACGCCCACGAACTCGCCGTGAAAGGACTCACGGGTTTCCTTGATGTTGCCTTCTTCCAGTCGCCCCGCTGAATGCTCCAGCTGATGAAGGTCTTCAAACTGAAAGACCTTCTGCTTGAATTCCAGACCACACCAGGCGTGGTACTGCTGAAGTAGTCCCAAGAACTCCGAAATCTTCCGGACCGCACGTGGGTGAATCGCGTCGACCAACTCGGCGACGTCATCGTCGGTGCCGGACGCTGCTGCTTCGAGCAGGTGTTGCAGCTTCTGAAGCGCCTCTTCTGCTTTCTCTCGTTCCGGCACCAATGCGGCGGAAGGTAGTTCGAACTCGAAGCCAAAGGACCCGGCTGCTGTCCCCGTGATGAGCAATTGATTCTTGACTCGATCAGGGAGTGGCCCCATGGAGCGCAAGCTTTCGTTGAGACCCGCGGCCACGGCTGCAAATGCGTCTGCGAAGGCGTTGGACGCCTTGCCTCCGAAATCAGCCGAAATGCCTCGGCTGCCCGACACGGGCTTGCCGCGAAACGTCAGACGCACTCGTTCAGGAGCAGGCTTGCTCGCCTCGATTTCGAAGGCAGCCTGCGCCACCTTCAGCCGACTCTCAAGCGATAGTCGTTGAATCACAGCCGAGACTGGAACTTGCTCGAGCAGGCGCTGGAGTTCTCGAATCTCGGAGAGAAGTGCTTCGCCAGGACGGATCAAAGTGCATCTCCAAGAACTGCCTTGGACGCCGCGATCGCTTGCGCCGCGAACGGGTCTTGCATGGGATCGAGATCCACCTGCACGAATCCCTTCCATACCCCATCTCGCCTGTGAGACCACATGCTGTACCAGTAGGACACCCGTTGAATGGTGACTGCGCTCATTGGCATGCCAAGGACGTCCCAGTACGAATCGACCTTGTATGCACGCTTCACCAGTGCATGGTCGAACAGCCGAGGATTCTTCGCAGCGAGGGTTGCCTCTGTTTCACCGGCAGGAACTTCAAAAAAAAGGGTCACCACGTCCACGTCCTGTGGAGCTCGTCCTTCAGTCACCTCCACGTGCTCCAGGAAGCTGCCATCGAGCCATTGAAAGCCGTGCGTGATGCCCAGGCCGTGGATCTGGCGCCGAAACTGAAGCAAGCCCTCGGCAATGGACACGCGTTCGAGGCTGCTTGCCATCCGGTCCACGAATGCATGCAGCGGGACCTTGTACGGTGAACGGTCTGGGTCAGTGCCGGCAACCCCAGGCCGGACTGGCGGAATGGTGCCTTGAAGGTTCCAGGCGGGAATCATGCGAATTGCTCCTGACCGAGAGTTCGTTCGATTTCTCCAGCACGCTGGAAGATCGAAGTCGACTCTAGACGTGATCGGTCCGAACCAAAGTGAGCCGTGTTGCGTGGTGGCCCAGTCAAGGCGCCCTGGCAACGGGATACCAGATCAAGTCATTGACGTTCGCGGCGTCACGGATCCGGGATCCACCGCTCGTTGCGCCAGCCTCAATGCGGCTTGCGCCGCTGCCGTTGCTCGAAGTCGTCGCCGTGATAGACGTTGCCGTCCCAGGTGCCTGAGCGATTCTTCGCGCGGGCGATGGCGTCCAGCGCGGCATCATGCGCCGCGCGGCGCCGCTCGCGGGAGCTGAACCGGCCGCGCCAGCCGCCAGCGCCGCTCAGCATCCCCGGCTTCTTCAGCCACGCGCGCCAAGCCACCTGATAGCGGCGCGGCAAGGCCATGTCGATCGCGAGGAACACGCAGATCAGCAGACCGAGAGCGGCGAGGGCTTTGGAGAACATGCGTCGGCGCTGTGAATCACGCCTTGCTGGCGTGTAAGCCGCCGACTATACGCGAGCCTCGCTCGTCAGTCGCGGTGATGCCCATGCCCATGGCCACGGTCACCCCGATCCCCGCGATCGCCCCGGTCCCAGCCTCCGCGGTCGCCACCGCGATGGTCATCGCGGCGCTCTTCCCAGCGTCGGCCCTCCCAGCCGCGACGATCGTCGCGGTGGTCATGCCAGTCCCGTCGGCCATCCCAATGGTCGCGGCGCGGCGGCTCCCAGCGCGGCGGCGGCGGCGGGGCGTAGACCGGCAGCGGACGCGGATACGGGCGTCCGTAATAGGCCGGCGCGTAGGTCCGCGAATACCAGTCTTCCCGCACGAAATACACCGGACGGCCACAGGCGCGGTAGTACCCGCAGTGGCGCGCCCACGAGTGGTAATGCGCCGGCGGCACCCGCAGGTACAGCGGCGGGGCCGGTTCATAGACCCGCTCGATCACCATCGGCTGCGCGTAGATCACGTCCGGGCGCACATTGCCCACGTCGATCCGGCCATAGAACCCCGGCTGGCCCACGCTGATCGAGACCCCCACGTCGCCCGCGAAGGCCGCCGGCGCGCCCAGCGCGCCGACTGCGAGCGCCGCGGCGCCCAGGATGCGTTGAATCAGGTGCTTCATCGAAAACCTCTCTTCGGTGCCTGCCGTTCGTCGTGCGATCCCACCCCTGTCGGAGGTCATGGATCAGCGGTCCGGAAACGGCCAGCCTAGGGAAAGTATGGACGGTTAACGCGCGCTTGACGGATCTGGTGCACAGCCGAGCGGTAAGCAGTTGTTGAGCGGCTCCCTAGAATCCCGCGTCCCCCACCGACCCCCGAGGGGCCTGGAGCAACGATTTGAAGCAATGGATCCTGACTACCCTGGCGCTGGCGACCCTGGCGACGGGGCTGGGCACCAGCGAAGGTTCGCTGGCGCAGACGACGAGCGTGACGCCGGTCGCCGTGGCCAACCGGCCGCTGACGCTGGAACAGCTGTTCCGCGCCGAGCCTTACCGCGGCGAGGCGGCCAAGGACGTGAAGTTCAGCGCCAGTGGCCGTTACGTCGCTTACCTCTGGAACCCGTTCGGCGAGCCCGGCAGCGATCTGTATGTCCATGACACGCAGACCGGCAAGACGGTCCGCGTGAGCTCGCCCGCGACGATGGCCGCGGTCGACACGCCGGAGAACCTCGAGCGCTATGCGAAGAAGCTGCGCCAGAAGCGCGACGAGCAGGCCGAACGCCAAGCCCGCGAGGAAGCCCAGGCCGCCTACCTGCGCGGCGAGGCGGTGGACCTGGAGCAGTGGGAACGCAAGGCGATCGCCGAGCTGAAGGTGGAACTCGCCGAGCGCAAGGCCCGCGACGATGCGCGCAAGGCCGCCGAGAAGGCCGCCTGGGGCGATGCGCCAGCCGCCGCGGCCGCGCCGGCCTCGGCCGCCTCCGGTGCCGCCGAGGCGAAGAAGCCGGTCAAGGATCCGAAGGATATGGCGCTGTGGGAGCTCCGCGACGAGCTCAAGAAGAAGCGCGAGCGCGAGAAGCTCAAGCCCGAGGACCTCTATCCCGGCGTGTCGCAGTTCGTGTGGGCCGCCAGGAGCGATGAGCTGGTGCTGGCCTACCGTGGTCAGCTGCTGCGCTGGAAGGCCGGCGCCGAACGCGCCGAACCGCTGCTCGCCACGGGCCGTCAGCTCCGGCCGGTGGCCTATGCGCCGGACGATCAGTCGCTGATCGTGCAGGACGACACCCGCGTGCTGCGCGTGCGCCTGGCCAACGCCGGCATCGAGGTGATCAATCGCGAGCTGTTCACGCCCGACGACGAGGACCGCAAGTTCCGCATCGCCCAGACGGTGATGAGCGAGGACGGCCGCTGGATGGCGCTGACCGCCACCGCGCCGCTGGTCGGCGCCGACGGCAAGCCGCTGCCCCGCGCGGGCCGGCAGGTCGAGATCATGAATTACGGCGACCGCTGGGCCACCGCCAAGAAGGTCGACCGCGAGGTCTCCGACGACAAGCGCGGCATCCCGTCGATGGCGATCTACATCCGCAAGGTGCCGGCCGCCGGTGCCGCGCCGGAGCGCCAGCCCGAGCCGGTGTTCACGCATCCGGGCGGCGACTACTGGTTCGAGATCTCGCCGGTGGTCTGGACCCGCGACGGCAGCCAGTACGCCTTCGCGACCTTCGAGCGCGAGAAGGACCTGTTCCGCGTGTACCTGGGCAAGCCCGGCGACGCGAAGCCGGAGATGGTGCTGGAGCGCCGCGCGCCCATCCATCACGAGCTGGTCAACGTGATGACGCCGTCGTTCACGCCGGATTCGAAGCAGCTGGTGCTGATCCTGGCCGACAAGGGCTGGCGCCAGCCCTACGCGATGAGCTTGGCCGTCGGCGCGGACCGTTCGGTCAAGCCGCTGGTCACCGGTGACTTCGAGGCCTTCCAGGTGCTGGGCTTCACGCCGGACGCCAAGTCGATGTTCGTCGTGGCCAACAAGGACGACTACGCCGCGATGAATGTCTGGCGCGTCGAGCTCAAGGACGGGCGAATGACCGCGCTGGGCCGTTCGCCGGATTACCACCGCAATGCCGCCGTCGCGCGCAACGGCCAGTGGGCCGCGGCCGTGGCCGGCAACTGGGCCGAGCGTCCGGAGCTGAAGCTGCTCAAGGGCCAGCCCGCCGCCTCCGGCGCCGAGGCCGGCAAGCTGCTGACGCAAAGCCATGACCCGGCCTGGGCCAACGTCGACGTGCTGCGTCCGGAGCGCTTCAGCTTCAAGAACCGCCATGGCGACCTGATCCCGGCCTACGTCTTCAAGCCGCTGGGCTGGGCGCCGACCGACAAGCGCGCCGCGATCGTCTACACCTACGGCGGCCCGCTCAACGACCGCCACTCGGTGGAGACCGACAGCTTCCAGCCCACCGGCTACGTCTTCGCGATGTACATGGCGGCCAAGCATGGCTACGTCACGGTGACGGTGGATCCGCGCGGCCATTCCAACTACGGCGAGAAGTTCGCTGACGCCAACTGGGAGAAGCCGGGTGCGCCGCAGACCGAGGACCTCGAGGACCTGGCCGCGTACATGAAGGCCAACCTGGGCGTGGACGGCGCGCGCATCGGCCTGAACGGCTGGAGCTTCGGCGGCTTCCAGACGCAGTACACGATGTACACGAAGCCTGAGCTGTTCGCGGCGGGCATCGCGGGCGCGGGTCCGACGGAATGGGAGAACTACAACAGCTGGTACAGCGGTCGCACCATCGGCAAGGTCGACCGGTCCAAGCCGGTGCTGCGCAAGTATTCGCTGCTGCCGCTGGCGAAGAACCTGAAGAAGCCGCTGCTGCTGGTGCACGGCATGCAGGACCCCAACGTGCTGTACCAGGACACCGTCAATGTGTACCGCGCGCTGCTGGAGTCAGGCAAGGAAGGGCTGGTCGAGCTCTTCCTGGATCCGGACGGCGAGCACGCCCTGGGCGGCGCCGTGAAGCCCGTGGGCTGGCACCGCAAGTACGAGGCCTTCTGGCTGGCGCACCTGGGTGCGGCGCAGCAGAAGTGAGGCCCTCGCGGTGCCCGTCAGGGCGCCGCGACCACCGTCTTCACGCGCTCGCCCGTCTTCGGGAGCGCCTCGCCGCCGTAGCGGCCGTTGAGCAGCTTGAGCTGCGCCTCGGTCAGCACCGAGCCCTTCGCCATCTCGGCGAAACCGCCCGCCGGGAAGGCGCGCAACGCGATCTTCCACGGCCGGGCCGCCCGGCGGTCCTCCGCGCTCAGCGCGCGGAAGCTGTCTTCCGCCTGCGCCAGCCCGGCGCGACGCGCCTGCAGCGTCGGCGCGTCCTTGGCCGCGTAGACCAGCGCATACACCGCGCCCTTGGCGCTCGTCACCAGCGTCAACTCGGCATTGCCGCGCTGCCCCTGCGCGTTGCGGCGCACCCCGCTGAAATGCGTGGCCTTCAGGCCGTTGATCGTGCGCGTGTCGGTGTTGCCCTGCTCGGCGCCCCAGGCCCGCAGGATGTCCGCGTGCACCGTGCCCGCCTTCTGCGGCACCGGCTGCAGGACCAGGGCCGCGTCGCGCTGCGGGCTCATCACCGTCAGCGACTCCGCGCCGTTCTGAAGTGACCAGCCCGCTGGCGCCGTCAGCGCGATGTCCAGCGTCGGATGCAGGAACTGCTGTCCGCGCACCAGCCCCTGGGACGGGCTGTCGCCATAGCCCATGCCGTCGATCGCCTGCAGGAAGGCCGCGCGGTTCTCGTCCACGGTCTGGCCGCCGGTGAGCTGCGCGGCCTCGTCGCGGATGCGCTGCAACCGCTGGTCATTGCTCGGATGCGAGGCCAGCCAGCTGTTGCCGCTGGGCGCCTGCCGGCCCTGCGCGCGGGCCTGGTCGGCCGCGAACAGCTCCTGGTCCTTCAGCACCTGGATCACGTCGATCATGTGCCGCGGGTCGTAGCGGTTGCGCGAAAGGTACTCGGCGCCGAGCTGGTCGGCCTGCAGTTCCTGATCGCGGCTGTACGACGCGATGTAGCCGGCCGCCACGTTCTGCGAGGCCTGCCCCAGCGATTCGGTCGCGCCGCTCACGCCGCGCGATTCCAGCACCGCGCCCAGCACCGTCGCGGCCAGCACGCCGAATCCGGCGTTCTGCTGGCGCGTGGCCCGCTGCGCGCCATGCCGGGCGGTGACGTGGCCGCCTTGACGTGCAAGTCGCCATCGGAATGGACAACCTAAGTGCTTGATTCAGAACGAGCCGGCCAAACCCGACCTGTCCATGAGTCAGTCCGACAAATGGACAGCGTGGTTGGGAGTGATTTGTGCGCTATTCGCTCTTCGGACTTGTCGGAATGGCAGGACACGCGAGCGGCGCCGCCCCGCTACATTGAGGCAGAACAGGGAGCACGCAATGAATGAGACCAGAAGCAAAAGTGGTGCGCCGTTCGAGTCGTCCGTGATGCACCTTCATAGGACGGGGTGGTGGCCCCGCTTGCATGAGTTTGACAAGCCGCTCTCATTGAAAGAGGTGGCTGACAACCTAAAGAACTACGGCATCTGGGCAGCCATGTTTGCATTGGCTCGACGAATGTTCGAGAGCCCGGACGTGTGGGATCAAATTGCCTCGGGTGGCATCTTCCTCATGACGACGGTCTTCGGCCTTGCCATCTTCTTCCAGACGGTGGTCCTGGCCAACAAGGCGATGTCCGACATTGCGCCATTTACCGCGGCGGACTACTACCAAACAGGTTGGAAGGCTAGGCTTCGAGGAGTCGCCAAGTTGGCGCTCTACATGACGCCCGCGTTGGTAGCTGCATTCCTGGCCTTTCGCGCGGGCTCGTGGTTAGCACACGGGTTGCTGGCGGAACTCGTGACCGGCCACCACTGAAGGTCGACGTCCACCTGGGGACCGTGGGCCCCGCTTCGCCTCAGCCAACCTACTTCCGCGGCCGCTTCCCCTTCGCGAGCAGCGCCTCCGCTTCCGCGAGCAGCTCCGCCCCGGACATTCCCAGCGCTCCCGCGATCCTCAGCAACAGGCTCACCGTCGGTTGGCGTTCTCCGCGCTCCAGCCGACCGTAGTAGCTCCGGTCGACTCCAGCCTTCAACGAGAACGCGTCCTGGGCGACGCCAAGAGCCTCCCTTCGCACCCGGGTGGCTTGGCCCACTGCGGCCGCAACCTCAGGGTCGAAGGAGGACCGCTTCCGTGCGGCACTTGTGACGTCAGAGTCAAGCGATTTCACGCCGGGAGCATCGCGAGGCTGTGCCATTTAGGCCACGGCATATAGTCCGTTTTACGCACTGTGCCAACCGACCCAAGACAGTGCTTGCCAGCTCTCCCGAGCAACCGACACACTGACGGCATATATACCGTTAGGACCCGTCCATGATCGCTGCTGGCTGCTCGCCGGGCGTCGGAGATGTTGCGTCCTGCGCTCCCCCATGGCCGGCTACAACCAAGCCATGGATCGTCGCCACCCTCTTGGTTGACGATGGAACTGCAGGCGCCTACTTGATGACCTACACCTCGGATTCCTGCCACGAGCTGATCCCGTCCGTTTCCTTCATGTCCGGCCACCTTCTGGAGATGCTTTGCGTCAACGGCGAGTCTGGGCGCTGGGTGCCCCGTCGGATCACGGAAGTGCTGGCCGGGCGGGTGGGCGACTCCGACGTGGTGGTGTTGCGCGATGAGACTGGTTCGCTGTTTTGTCCGGAGAGACCAGGCTGCCCGGTCTCTGCGGTGCAGGAGTTGAAGCAGTTGCGGACCGTGGGGTACCCGAACACGGCGCCCAACCTGCAGGTACCGACTTCCGTCGTCGACAGGGCATCAGCTCATGACGTACCAGCCTGACACCCACGAGCCTGGCACCGAGCTGAAGGTCTTGTACTTGGGGGTCGGAGGGGTGCTTCAGCCCTCTCGCTCGATCTACCAAGCCGTCCATGGTCGAGACCCCTTCGCCGACGGCCACGAGCGCTACGAATGCGCTCCGTTGCTCACCGACCTCCTCGTGGGCTGGCCGGACGTACGCATCGTCTTAACCTCGGTCCGGCCTTGGCGCCATGGCCTCCCCGCGGTCCTCGAAGCGTTGGGGACAGGTCTTGCGCAACGGGTGATCGGCTACGCGTTCGAGGACCTGACCACCAAAGCGCGCTTCGGCAAGTCGCAGCGCCGCATCTCAGAGATGGACTACTGGCGGATGAGCAAGGCCGCCATCGTCGAGAAGCACCTCGCATGGCTTGAGCCACGGCGGTGGCTGGCCGTTGATGACGAGGCCTTCGGGTGGACCCACCGAGAGCTGGCCTGCAACGTCGTGCTAACGCCACCCCTTGAAGGATTGGCCAACGAGGAAGCCCGCACGAAGCTTCGTGGCCTCCTTGTGCATCAGCTCGGTCCACCTGAGGTCCTACCCGCGCAGCCTGAACCAAGCGATGGACTTCGCCTCGCATCAAGGCTGTTCGACCCGGACCAAGCTCACCGATTCACCGCCGAAGCTGCGCGACAGGCCTTCGCACGGGGAACTCCCGTCCCAAAGGTCCTCCTCCTAGGACTGGAGGGCACCCTGTTCGCGTCGGTCATTGGGACGCTCACCCCAAGACCTCACCTATTCAGCTTCCTCGAGTCTTGCGCTGAGTTGTTCGAGCGGCTCGTGGTCATGCCAGACGACGTCCAGCGGTTTCGGGCGGTAGCGAACGAACTGCGCCGCGATGGCGCCGCGCCAGATTGGTTCCGCGACCTGGACTGCATCGCCTGGTCTAGAAGCTTGAAGGACCTGGAGCGGCTTGGTGTGTTCGAGCTTGCCGAGGCCCTGGCAGTGGATGCGGATCGGCAGCACATCGTGCCGGGCCAGGAGGCGCAGTGGATCGACCTCGCCGCCTTCGACGGCCTGCCCAGCGACCAAGGGCTCATCGCGGCTTACGAACGCCTTCGGGCCCTAGTCGCTGGCGCGGGTGGCGCACCGTGAACGAGGTCGAGCTCGCGGCACGCCTGCGTGCCGCCTTGGATGACTCGGGGCGCACAGCCTGGGAGTTGTCTAGGCAAGCCAACGTCAAGCTGCAGCTGGTCGAGGACCTGCTCAAGGGCTCGGCGTCAGTGCCGCTGGGGGCGGTGATTCGGGTGGCCGATGCCCTTGAATTCGAGGTCGAGCTAGCCCCACGTCCGGCACCGACTCGAGGTGTCGGCCCCGTAGAAACCGTGGTCGACAAGGCTATCGAGCGGTTGCGCCAAGGCTAGGTCAAACCTCATCAGCGTTCGAGCTTCTCTCGACAAAGGCGGATGAATCGCTCGTAGACCGGCACAAACGCCCTGGCTTCTTCGTTGAGCACGCGCGCATCCTCAATCACCGCAGGTGGGCGCACCCCCATCTTCCGCTGGTTATCTGAGAAGACCGACGCCTGGTCCCCATTGCCAACTGGAACCGTTCGACCGGCTATGGAGTTGGCTAGTTGTCCACCGACCTTGTAGAGGTTGGCGAGTCCCGCCTGGAGTTCCTCATCCAGGAACTCCTTCTCTGGCGAATCCCACGTGTCGTAAAACGTCAGTAGGGGCTTGATGGAAGACCGCTGAAACGAACCTCCGAAGTCATGGTCTCGAATGAGACGGACGGTTGGATCGAACGCCAGCAAGGTCCGAAGTTCCTCGAACAGTCGCTGATCGTGCGTCGGCCCTTGGGGCCCTGCCTTGGGCCTGAGTTCCGGGTAGTGCTGGAACAGCCTATCTTGGTCTAGCGTCAGGTCTTGCCAGACATCGTTCCAGAAGAGAACGGAGACCTTGAACTTTCCAGCCTGACCGCGCTCGTCCGACATCTCGCGTGCGAACTGCTGCAGGGCCTTATCGGTCGGCCCGGTTGTCACGACGTAGAGGTGGGCGAGCGGAGGTTGGAATGACTCGGCCTTGCCCACTTCATCCCGTACCACCTCTTTGGACAGTCCGGCGACGGTGTTCTTGCACTGAAGGCCCACGAGACGCCCTTGGTCATCGGTACCGAACACGTCGACCCCATCCTGCCTCTGACCTTGCCTCCCGTGCCGCGAGAACTCGGCGTTGCGCCAGCGGTTCTTGGCCGCGGAGCAGACGATTTCCTCGAATTCGTCCCACGACTTGGGTGGGGCCATGTTCATGTCGGCATAGGTAGGCATGCCCTGATTATCCGAACCTCAACAGCAGGATGCTCACCGGGGTGGCCGCGAGCGGACGCAGCGCTGGTCTGCGGCCGAGCCGCGATGACAAAGTCAGCAACGGAAAGCTTCTAGCTACGCCATCGCGTCCAAGGCTGCCGGCCCTCAGCGGCTTCTTCTCAAGCAGCTGCGGAGGCACGGACCGGGCGCCCCGCGTCTGGCGGTACTTCGTGACCCGCTTGCGGTGTCGATCCCCTGCGGGGATAGACCTGCGCGGTCATGCCGTTGAACTAGGGGCTTGGCCGCAGCGCTCACGAGCCCGTTTGCGTATCGTAATTTCGTACCGTACCGTATCGTGCACCTGCGCTTACGGTACGCCTGAACAATTGGTCCAGGTCGAGTGACTGTGCCCGCCCCCACCCGGTGCCAGCCGAAGCTTCTGCGGAATCTGTTGGAGCTCCCAGGGACAGCGATTCCGGCTTCCGGTCGACTTGGCCACCGATGCTGGTTCAAGTTGACCGGGTCAGGGCTGGCCGGTTTAGGCTGAAAGCGGACATCTCGGCGTCCGTGTGGGCATGAACTGTTCTGGTTGCGCGCACTCATCTATTCCACTATTCTCGAAATATGGAAGAAGTCGATGTTGTTCGCGCGCTTGGTGCCCTTGCGCAGCCATTGCGGCTGCAGGTGTTCCGTGCCTTGGTGGTGGTCGGTGAGGCGGGGCTGACGCCCGGAGCCATCCAGGAAGCGTTGGGCGTCCCAGCTGCGACGCTGTCCTTCCATCTCAAGGAATTACTCGCGTCCGGCCTTGTGACCCAGGAGCGCGCGAGCCGCCACCTCATCTACCGCGCCGACTACAAGCGCATGAACGGTCTCCTGGGCTACCTCACCGAGAACTGCTGCCAAGGCACCGCTTGCGCGGTCGACAGCAAGTCCGCGTCCTGCTGCTGAGCCTCATGACCACGAACGTCCTCATCCTCTGCACCCACAACTCCGCCCGCAGCGTGCTGGCGGAGGGCATGCTGAACCACTGGGCCAAGCAGCTGGGCATAAACATCAAGGCCTACAGCGCCGGCAGCGCCCCCAGCGGTCGCATCAACCCGTTCGCCCTTGAGGTGCTGCAAGGGGCGGGCGTCGACACCGCCAGCTATCGAAGCAAGAGCTGGGACGAGTTCACCGCTCCTGAGGCACCGCCGTTGTCCATCGTCATCACGGTGTGCGACAGCGCCGCGGCTGAGCAATGCCCAGTGTTCTTCGGCGGCGCGGGGCAGCCGGTCAAGGTGCATTGGGGCTACCCAGACCCGTCTAACGCGGACGGGGGAGATGAAGGGAAGCGACGGGCCTTCGAGCTGACCCGGCAGGCCATCAGCTACCGGATGCTGCAACTGGCGCAGTTGCCCCTTGAGACCATGACGAAGGCCGAGCAGCAGCTCGCCCTGTCCAATATTGCCCAGAACTGACGCGATGAACTTGTCCCGCAAGCTATTCGCCGAGATGTTGGGCACAGCACTGCTGCTGGCCGTTGTCATCGGTTCCGGGGTGATGGCCGAGCGCTTGGCAGGTGGCAACGTCGGTGTCGCGCTACTGGCCAACGCCCTGGCCACCGTCGGCGGCTTGTATGTCCTCATCGAGGTTTTCAGTCCTGTCAGTGGCGCCCACTTCAATCCGGTCGTCAGCGCCGTGATGGCCTGGCGTCGAGAGCTGCCGGCCGCCTCCTTGATTCCCTACGTCATCGCCCAGCTGTCCGGCGCCGTGCTGGGCTCCTGGCTCGCGCACGCGATGTTCGACATGAACTTGCTGCAGCTCTCCACGAAGCTGCGCAGCGGCACCGGGCAGTGGATTTCGGAAGGGGTCGCGACCTTTGGACTGCTGCTCGTCATCCTCCGCGCGCCCGCGCCGCGCGTCGCGGCGATGGTGGCCAGCTACATCGGCGCGGCCTACTGGTTCACCGCCTCCACGTCGTTCACCAACCCGGCCGCGGTGGTCGGCCGCATGTTCAGCGACAGCTTTGCCGGCATCGCCCCCGCCAGCGCGCCGGGATTCGTCATCGCCGAGCTGGTCGGTGCCGCGCTCGCGGTCGCAGCGAATCACACGCTGTCGTCCAGCCAGGCGTCGGTCGAAGCGTCCGCTCCCTCCTCCTCATCGCCAATACACCATGTCTGACCGCCTCTTCCCCGAAGCCACGCTGCCTGCGCTGAGCGCCGAGCTGCTGGACATCCCCAGCCAAGTGCGTCTGACGGCGGCGACGCCATCGCAGCGCCCTCCGCGAATCCTGATGCTCTACGGCTCCTTGCGCGAGCGTTCCTACAGCCGCCTGCTGACGTTCGAGGCGGCTCGCCTGCTGGAAGCGATGGGTGCGGAGGTCCGAATCTTCGACCCATCAGGACTGCCGCTGCCCGACGATGCGCCGGACACGCATCCCAAGGTGGTGGAGCTTCGCCAACTGGCCGCCTGGTCGGAGGGCATGGTGTGGTGCTCGCCGGAAAGGCACGGTGCCATGACCGGCATCATGAAGACGCAGATTGACTGGATTCCGCTCTCTAGCGGCTCGGTGCGCCCTACGCAAGGAAAGACGCTAGCGGTGATGCAGGTGTCGGGCGGCTCGCAGTCGTTCAACGCGGTGAACCAGATGCGCGTGCTTGGCCGCTGGATGCGGATGCTGACCATCCCGAACCAGAGCTCGGTCGCGAAGGCCTTCGCGGAGTTCAACGAGGACGGCCGGATGAAGCCCTCGTCCTTCTACGACCGAGTCGTCGACGTGATGGAGGAGCTGCTCAAGTTCACCCTGCTGACGCGCGACCTGGGTCCGTACCTAGTGGACCGCTACAGCGAGCGTAAAGAGAGCGCTGCGGAACTCGCCAAGCGTGTTGAGTTCAGCAAGGCGACAGGCTGCGGCCCTGCAGCCTCCGGCACGGGATGCGGCAGCAGATGCACCTCCAGTGAAACGTCCAAGGTTGCTCCAGAGGCGGCACCGAAGCCCTCCCGCTGCTGCGGTTGACGAAGGTCCGCTTCCGCTGCGATGCCGTCGCGGCTTCAGGCTGGAAGCAGACGTTCAGAAACGTCGCCTGGGCTGCCATTCGCAAGCCTCGTAGTAACCCGAATTTCTCAACTTAAGGCGGCTTGAAGAGAATCGACCGCCATGTCTGAGCGGGTCTGGCACGCCTTGGTAGTCGACGATTTTCCCGACGCTGGTGAGGCGTTGATGGCTTGGCTCACCCTTGAGGGCTGGCGCGCCGAGTCCATGACGAGCGCAGAGGCCGCGCTTGCTCGCATTGACGCCCAAATGCCAGACGTCCTCATCATCGAGCCGTACCTGCGGCACGGAAGCGCTATGTCTATGGCGGCGCACGTGCGCCACCGGTTCGGTGCCGCCATCTGGATGGTGGCTGTGACTGGCCATCCGAGAGTGGGTGACGCCATAGCGTACGAGCCCACGCTGTTCGACCGGACGCTCGTCAAGCCCTGCGACGAGCAGCAACTTCGTGCGGCTTTGCGAGATGCGAAGTTTCGAAGTTCGTGCTCTCGCTGAACCGGGGCGGTCTAGCTTCTTGGGAAGTTCGGTGCGTCCCTCAGCGGAGCGGCAGGAAGCAGAAGGGAATGGCCGGCGATGCCCGCGAGCAGCCGCATTGTGGTTGCTTGTAGCCGCGGCCTTCTTGGCAGAAGCGAAGCGCTCGGCAAGCGTGCGTTCCGCCGACAGAACGCCACCGAGTGGTGCCCAAGAAGAAGGCCCGGACAAGCCGGGCCGAAAAGGCCGCCGTGGGTTGGGTATTTGCGGCCTCGGATTCAGTATCGCTCAAGCGTCGAAGCAAGTTGCTTCAAGTTCACCGGCTTGAGGAAGAAGTGTCCGAAAAGGGCTCGGTCACACTGCTCAAGTGGCACACCACTCATGGCATCTACATGGGGTGTGGCTGACGCAAGAGCATGGAGTTTTCGCGCGAAATCGCAGCCGCTCATCCCGGTGAGGTTGATGTCGGTAAGAACTGCATCGAAGGGCTTAGCCACGTGAAGGGCAAGACCGCTTTCAGCATCGAGGACGCCAACGACTTCGTACCCGCAGAGGGCGAGGTATCGGATGAGGCTCTCAAGTGAGTCCTCATGGTCCTCTACGACGAGTACACGCAAGAGCGGCCCCAAGGGTTGCCGCAAGCTCAGCGTGTCACGAGCAGCTTTTAGGTCCTCCCGGCGCTGCACGGGAGGTTGTGTACCGTTCTGGCAGGCGACGCTCCCGGCCGTATAGGTGTTTGCACCCGTGCGGCGATGATGTCCGCTTCCGCTGCGGAGCCGACGTTTGCACACGGCTAGAAGGGGAACGTTCGCTCACCCATCAACGGCTGCAATCAGGTCGGCCAACCCCTGTTCGCGAGTGACGGGGGGGCCATAGTTACCCGATGCTTGAGCAAACGACTTGCCTCCTACTCCTTCGATGGCGCGCCTGGCTCTCTCGCCATCGCTTCGATGGCCAGCTGCGCTGCAAACTCGGCTTCAAGTCGCGTTGGGTGCTCGCCAGCCAGCGGGACGCGAACGGTCTCCTCCTCGCCGTCGGCCCGAACCGACATAACCAGGATCGCCCGGTACAAGTCAGGTCCGACCTGCTCGGTCTCGATCTGCGCCGCAAAGGTGAGGTCTTCTGAGAGCTTTTCAATCACGGTGTTTGGCTCTCGGCAGGCCGGAGCGCTAGCAGCGCGTCGGTCTTGACGGCATCTGCCTGGTCGAAGAACTCGGCCGACGGCGCATGCAACAACGTCGTGGCGTCATCAGCATCCCCCTGCAGCCAGCGCATCCAGTCTGCCGGCTCGATGTGAGCCTCGCCGCGCTTGTCCTGCTGGACGAGCGGCAGCTCCTCCCCGGTGGTCCGGTCGCGTTCCGTTCGGTGGAGCCGGTTCAGCAGCGGGTGGTCGTTCACGTTGAAGGTCAACATGGCGTAGTTGGGGACGACTTCGCCGGTCTCGGGATCGGTCCAGTCCGACCAGATGCCGGCAATCATCCACGGCAGGCCGTCAGCCCGGCGGAGCTGCCACCAGACGCACTTCCTGGTCTCCCAGTTGGGCTCCTGCAGCATCGACGCGGGGATGAGGCACCGCCGCCCGCTCTTCCATGCGTCCCTGAACGCCGGCGACGTCGCGACCGTCTCGCGCCTTGCGTTGTTCTTCAGCATGGGCTCTCGCCTTGTCTTGCCGCCCGGCTTGGCCGGTGGGCGTTCCTTGAACTCGACGCGCTCGCGCTGACCCGGCCGGATCATTCCCCATTGCCCGAAGCGGCCCTGCAGGCCGCCGTCCTCCGCCGCGACTAGGAAGAGCCCCGTGTCGAACGGACCTACCGTGGGCTTGGTCGGCTCAGCCTCGGGCAGCCAAAGCTTGCCAAGGTGTCTTCGGATGTAGACGACCAGGTCATCCTTGGGGGTCATGTGGTACAGGTTGCACATGTCGGTTGAGCGCCAGGTCGGAGGTCAACCGATTAGCGTGTACGTTCGGTCGTCCGAGAGGCCGACGAATTGGGCTTGCGCCGTCCGCCGAAGGACCTGGCCAGAGTCCTCGAGATAGAACGTCGAGATGTCCTCCCTGGGCCCGCTGATGGATCGCGACGGCGTGAGCTCCTCGAGCATCACGAACACCTCTCCCGATTCTTCGCAGCGCACTTGGTGGCGTTTGCTCATGCTGGCTCCGGTTTTGCCGCCCCAGGGTAGAGCCCGGCCGTTCGTCGCGCAACGGCAGAGTCCCCCTCGCGTAATGGCGGTAACTACGCCATCGCGTCCAAGGCCTCTAAGAGGCGTCGGACCTCAGGACTGCTGACGGCCTTAGTCGGCGGCTTCTCCGCTTGAGGTGGCAGGGGCCACGCCCAAAGGGTCTGACGGTACGTTGTCTTGCGCTTGCGGTCCCAGACTTCCTCCTCCCCGGCGATGAGGATGCCGCGAGTCTCAATGCGGAGAAGCTTGGCGCTGAAGAGCTCGACAAGCGGTGGCACCTCGCCCGTCGGCTTCATGAGCAAGCAGACTTGTCGACCACGCCCATCCCGACCCGCGTAGTAGCTGTCAACCATCCGGAGCGTGCCCTCAAGCGGCACGGCGGCACGAAGCACCTCGGGCGAAAGCTTCCGCCCGAGCCGACGAAGACACAGCGCCTGGACCAACATGATGCAACTACTGGATGAAATCACAGTATAGTTTGACATCAGTTTTTGGAGTTCAAACCATGCTGGTCGACCTGAACAACGCCGCCTCAGTCGTGGAGTGGTGGGCAGTCTTTCCTCAGCGTCACGGAGCACTCCTGGCGGACTGGGCTAACCGGCGACCCGAGCATCGGCCTGCAATCCTGCAGGCGCGCCGGCTCATCGACGCCGATCCAAAGCTCCGCGGCCTGCTGGCCGCATCCCGGTCCCATCAATCGCTGGGCGGGGATAGCTCGCCCGCATTGCTGTCGCATGATGAGTTGGCCGCTGGCGAGGGCACGGCCGTGGACTCGACGACCGTCTGACCTTCCAAGGGTGGGCCAGCCGGTTGCGGACAGAAGTGAAGCCCGCACGCGGCGGGCTTCAGAGTGAGGTTCTAACCTCTGGGCCTAGTCAGAATGGGCCGGCCAGCTGAATTTGCCACTCGGCGCAGTGCCGGCTGGGTCTGTGTGAGCCGTCTTGGTGGCCCGGCCGCCGAACTCTTTGCGAGCTGGCGATCCATGGACTCGCAGGCTCGGCATAGATCGCTGAATAGATTCACGGGCGTCATGTTCCCTCCTCCTATCGCACGCACATCGCGTGTCCAACGTATAGGTGGAAGGCCGAGGCTCAGGGGGCAGCAGCCGGAGCCCGCACCAGCGAATCCCACCAGTTCAGCAAGGTCTGACGAGCGATGTAGTGGAACGTGTGCAGGCTCACTGGAAGGTCCTTTGCGCGCCAGTAGCCGCCTAGAGTGTTCACTGCCAGGCCCAAGGTGCCAATCTCGATGGGATGGTCGTCAAGTTCAAGTCTCGAGACATGGCTGCACATTGGCGCAGGGAAAGGAGTCCCTCCGTGAAGCGATTTGGACCGGTAGTCGTAGACCACCTTGAGGACCTTCTTCAGCCCCTCTTTGCTCCAGTTGATCCTGGCTATTCCAGCCCTCGGCCTCTTCTCTGGAGGCTGAGGTTGGTGCGTCAGCACGAAGTCGACGAACTTGCTAACTGAGCCCACCAGGTGGGACAGTTGTTCGGCGGTGAACTCCAGCAAAGCCGCGTCGCCCGTGCGCTCAAGACGTTCGACGAGCTCAGGCTTCGCGTTGCGAAGGTTCTCCAGAGGAGACCCGTTCTTCTCCCGCCACCTGTTGGCCGCGGTCTCCAGCGCCGAGACCAACATCAGCCAGGCCAGGTTCGGTTCCGATTCCGCAATCCAGAGCGCATCTTGGTAGAGGCGCGCAGATCGAACGAGGGCGACGCAGTCGTCAGCATGCAACTGCGGGATGGTTGGGAACCGTTCCCTTAGCGCCCCAAGGTCGCCCTTCGCAACCAAGTCGGGCAGTACCAGCCGTTCCGGATCGAGGTGTAGAACCGGCTCTGGTTTGCGCTGGGCTTGAGGTTGCCCTAGATCGTCATGGCCGTCGAACCTCCTGGACACGTCGCCAGCCCAAAGGCGAAGCCCCAAGGCTAAGGACGCCAAGGCGGCAATCTCGTCGGTGACCCATCCACCGTGGAAGATGGCGGTGTTCGTCGGGCTCGGATACGGGCGGTAGGTGTTGAGGTCCTTGTGGACGAACAAGCGAACCATCACAGCGGCCTGCACCCTGCCCGGCGACATGTCGCGAGCAAGTGTGTTGAGGAACGTGCAGGGAGTCGAGCGAACTTCGTCGACGAATGTGACATCAGAGTAGAGCGGGAACTCGATGCACGCCCGCGCTGGCTCATCAGCTAAGGCTGCCTGCCAGTTCGCCTGAATTGGGGGCTGCGTCATGTTGAATGCTCCGCTCTGTCTGACGGGCTGCGGCGCGCTTGGCGGCGTGGTCTACGCGACCGCCTTCGTCGCCTTGTCCGCCGCCCCTGGCTGCTTCACCTTGCGGCTGCCGTGGATGGCCAGGACGTTGCAAATCAGCCGGCGGCCGCTGTTCCGTGCGCCCAGGCAGCACAGTACGAACTGGACGAAGAAGACTGCAGCGGCGATGCCTTGCTCCAGCGGCGCCGCTCCAGCGAAGTAGAGGCCCGCCGGCGCCAGCGCCACCAGCGGCACGGACAGGGCCGCCATGTCGCGGAACATCAGGTAGCTCTTGTGGGCCTCCAACACGGAAGCCTCGTTCTCGACCATCTTGAACAGCTTGAACCACTTCCTGTTCTGTTCGGCCGGGTCCGTTGGCAGCACACCCGTGTGGCGCTTCAAGCCGGCCATGTCCACACGAGCGTCTGCCGGCCCGTACTTAGTGAAGGCCTCGCAGCCCGGATACGGGTTCTTGACCTTCCAGTAGACCAGCACGGCCTTGACCGAATGCGACATGAAGCCGCTGAGCAGCAGGACCACCACGGGCAGAACCAGCGCAGCTGACGCGCGCACCGCCACCGCCGTGGTTGCCAGGCCGCCGTGCTCCCCCGCCGGCACGACGAGGAGCAACACAACCAGCGCATCGAACGTGGCTAGCATGACAAGCCACTTGACGTTCAGCGACTTGAGCGACCGCTCAGGGGTGGCTCGGCTCATCCGTGGCACTCCGTTGTGATCCAGAACGACCCCTCGTCGTCGACGTTGAACTCGATCCAGCCGTCCCGCCTTGTCGTCAGAACGTGTCGTCGACGCATCGTCGTTGCCACGGTCACCCCCGCCTCTGGGACTACCCGTCGGTAGTCCGGGACGGTCTGCTGCGTTGCATGGGCGATGGGCTTGTCCGAGATGACTACGCACCGAGGCTTCAGGAACTCAAAGACATCCTCGCAGAACCCGTTCTCACGCCCGTGGTGCGAGGCCATGAGGACGTCCGTGGCGGCGAGCTCTGTCCGAAATGCGGCGTTGTGTAGCAACGCGCGCCATCCCGTCTTCTCCAGATCGCCTGGGAACAGCATCGTGAAGCTGCCGAACTTCACGAACACCACCAGGCTCAGGTTGTTCGTGTCAGTGAAAGCGGGGTAGTTGTTCCAGAAGACGCGGGCGGTGATGCCGCCCATGTAGTCGTCGAACGGCTCGCTTGGCGGGTCGCGGAAGTCCTCGCAGGCGCCCGCGTAGAGGGTTGCGTCCGCCGACAGAGGCCCACCCAGGCGCTTGATGGCGCGGAGCTCCTCCCCCGTGTAGCTCGGGTTCCGGAACAGGGTGTTCACGCGCACGCCTTCTGCGACCAAGCCCTTCAAATCGGACATGTGGTCCTGGTCCGCGTTCGTGATGAACAGGTAGTCCAGCACCGTCCGCCCAAGGACATTCCGGATGTGCTTGCTGGGCGAGAAGTCCCTGGACGAGCCAGAGTCGATCATGGCGAGCCGGCCGCGGTATTCCACCCCGTCGAGGTGATCGACCTTCTGCACCATCGCGCAGCAGCCGTGTTCCACGTCCCAGACGCGGATGCGCATTTGACCTGGCATCTCCTCCGCCCTTCTTTGAGGTTACGCCTGCACACATTTGGGCGATCCGCGTCAGTTCAAGGGTAAATGAATCCCCGCGAAGCGGTCCCGCAGGCTGGCTGTCGCCGTCGTCGGCACCCCCTCTTCCTGCACCTTCACCCCTTGGAGCACATCGAGCACATGAGCACGCAGAGCACATGGAGTACGCCGAGCACCACAGTGCATAGCTAAATATTTGATATTTGAGAACTTTTTGAATAATCTTCGTGCGGAATCATGCAAACCCATGGTGTTGAGACTGCATGAATGGCGCGCCCCAGAACAGGTTGTATGTCGGATTGAGATTGCTTAATTGCTCATAAATCCCGCGTCACGAATCCTTGCTGGACTGGTTGCGGACCTCGAAACTTCCTCCCAGCAAATCCTTCTTGGGGAAACCGATGGCAGTTGCAAAGCCGGCCGTGAAACGGCCCAAAATGTCCGAGCGGGCGCAGGAACAGCTGGAACTTCACTTTCCGAATTTCCAGCCGACATGGTTGTGGCGCCGTAAGGAGAACCAGGGGTACACCACGCTCCCGCGGACGTTGCCCTACGCGATGCAGGCTATCGACGACCAGTCGAAGGGGCAGCCGGCCGGCCACACGCTTTTCTGCCTCTGGGCACGCTCACCTGACCACCCACTGGTCATCATCGAGAACCCTGTGATCTTCGCGGCCGAGGCTGGCTTCAGTGGTGAGCGTTCCGTGGACACGTGGCGCCGGCGCATGCGCCGCCTCCAGGAGCTCAACTTCATCGCCGTGAAGAAGGGCGATGCTGGTGACTTCAACTATGTCCTGCTGCTGAACCCGAATGTGGCCATGGAGCACATGCATCAGCAAGGGTTGGTGCGTACTGACCTGTTCGGCCGCTTCCTGACGCGGCTTACTGATGTTGGGGGAATCAGCGAGATTCACACCATCCGAGACGATTGGGAGCATCGGCGCGCAGCTGCGGCGCAGGCCGCCGCCCAGGCCAGCGCTTCAGCGCCTGTCTCTGCGGGTGCCGAAGCTCAGTCCACGGCGCCAGCAGTACCGGAGCAGGCCCCCACGGCGGCGGTTGCTCCGCCTGCAGCGGTCAATGCGCCGGCCACGGCTTCTGGGCTGCCGTTCTTCTTCGTCGTGCCGCCGGTGCCCTACATGGCTCCGCCGCTGCCCGTGAAGCCGCCGGCCAAGGAGGCACCATGAGACTCCCTAGGCGTGGCGACGGGCCCCACAGCCCGTACGTGGCATTCAAGGACGACGTTCAACGGAAGTGGGCCCTCATCTCGAAGGATGTCCGCTGGGTGGCAGTAGCCCTGATCCTCGCATTCAGCGGTGGGTGGACGACCCAGTTCCGGGCGCTCTGGAAGCTTCTCTTCGAAGGCTAGTCTGGTCACCGGAGGGCGCGCGGGTAGCAGGCGGTTTAGTAATACATGGAGGGCGGCCAGGGCGGCCGGCCGATGACATGGATTTCCCTCGCGGGCCG
Source organism: Roseateles sp. (assembly GCA_039594005.1). Classification (GTDB taxonomy): domain Bacteria; phylum Pseudomonadota; class Gammaproteobacteria; order Burkholderiales; family Burkholderiaceae_C; genus Roseateles. The sequence continues at coordinate 505,659 of JBCNOF010000011.1, read as the reverse complement.
CAGGCTCAGCAGTGCGGCACCACCGTCATCAGCGTCTTCCCAGCGTGGTGCAGTGCGACCGCCTTGCCTGGTTGGGGTAGCGGCGCCGATACGCCTCGGTGGGCCGCCTTGGCCAGCTTCCGGACCTTCCGGGATAGGGCTCGAAGATCGACGGCTGCGATGTTCTGTTGGCCCGCGAAGGACGCGATGGTGCGTGGGTCCAGCAGCCAGCTCAGCCGGTCGTAGAGCCCGGCGTTCGCCAGAAGCTGGTTGACGTCCGGGGACATGGCGTTTAGCAGCTCGCGCATCTCCTCCACGCGAACGGTGAGGGTCGAGTTGACCCCCGCAGGGGTCAGCGGCGCTGCAATCCGCCATACCGGTTCATGGTGCGACACCCTGTTGCGGAGGTCCTTCACGCGTTCGATGAGGTAGAACGCCCGGGCTCGATCCATGTTCGGATCGTTGGGGAACGTCCCCGGGGTGCAGCTCGGCCAGAGCGCCAATGGATCGCCCGGGGCGTCGAATGCAGGCGCCAAGAGCGCCACCCAGAAGCCAAACATGGCGTGGGCAACGACCTGGTCAGGCATTTGCGGCTTCCCGCCCTTGTTGAGGCGGTCCAGGATTTCCTCCAGCTTCCCCTCACCAGGTGAACGCCAGTTCTTCAGGTTCTTCTTCACACCGGGCGACGGGTAGAAGAACTTCTTGTTATGAGGGGGCACACCCTTTCGGTAGTATTGCTGGGCCAATGGCGGGTAGGCCGCTACCTTGGCTTGCCATGCTTGGTCGCCTTCATGCTTGAGGACGTCTTGGTACCAGTCGGACTTCTTGAAGTGCGCCGTGAACGCTGCATGCATGCTGTTCCGGAGCACCACCTCCAGCATGCTGAGGATGGGCGAGAGTGCTGCGTTGAGCTCCAGTCCCCAGACATAGGCGCCCACCGCGGAGTCGGTGGCTGTCGATGGTGCTCCTACCAAGCCGTGGTACGACCCTAGGCGGCTGGCAGAAAGAGCAGTCTGAACGGACGTGATCTGAAGGCTGGCACAAAAGCTAATCACAGGGCAGTCACAACTGTTATACTGGTTCGTGAGAAGCGTCCTAGTGACGCAACGACGGGTTAGAGGTGCGAACGGTCTGCTAGTAGCATCGCTAACCCACCCTCTTCAAAAAGCTGCCCTCCGAGGCAGCTTTTTTCTTGCCTGCGTACGGCACAGCCTCATGACCTCCAGAGGGTGCCGGAACAGTGTAACGGTACGTGTTGCGCTTGATTGAAGCGAATCTGCCATGGGCAGCCCTGGCGACATCCGCATACCGTCCTTCGGTGGGTGAACGCTCCTGGTTCTAGGCAAGGCTCAGTTGAGCCAACCTCAGCCACTCCCGGAAATGCTCGCGTAGGCACTGCTCACTTGGGCGCTGCGCGGCCGCGGTGGGTAGACGAACCGACTCGCCGTCCAAGCCTTCGTAGGAGTCGATTAGGGTCGGGTGAAGCCGCACACGCATCGTGCTTGGGTCGATGGAGATTAGGTGCAGGTCGAAAAGCGTGTGGATGTCGGCCCGCAGCATGAATCCGTTGGTGACGTCGTAGTTAGTTTCCTTGCTATGTGGCGTCAGGTGGGCAGCCTCGAGCGCAGCTTCGACGCGGCATCCGGTGATCGCGCATTGCCCCCCATAGGCGGCCAACAGATTGCGCCTGAAACGCTGCTGCCCGCGTCGCTCGCAGATTTGACGCCAGACGACAGCGTCAACGTCTGGCGGGGGGCTTTCGGGATCGGAGCCCGATGACCTACCGTCGTCGTCAATGTGCTCTGCGACGGCGCAAAGCTCAGCCTCGGCATCCTGAGCCTGGTCGGCGTTTGGTGCTGGGTCCACGCGCTCGGCTGCAACGGCGGCAAACTCGTCGAATCCCTTGACCCACGTGGCTCTTGGCCCGAAGCAATCGGGACCGTGCTTCTCGATGGCGAAACGCATAAGGCGCGACAACTCATCGAAGACACAGGTGCCCTGGTCGGGCGTCTTGAAGCCTATGGAAGAAAACCTGTAAGTGCCGTCGTTCGGAACAGTGATCTGCATCTGGCTCTCAAGGCTCGCGATCAGCCGTTCGAGCGCAGTCCCCAGATGCGGCGCGAATTTCTTGGTGTCGATGCTGAGCGCGCAGACGCCAGGCAGGTTCGCGCGCAGGCGCTCGACATAAAAGACGAACAGGATGTGGCGGCCGCGCAGGAATTCGATGCCACGAGCGTGCTCGCCAGAGCTCTTAGAGACGGTGCAGCCGAGCAACTTGGCGAAACCGAGAAGCGCTGGCTGCATGGACTGAAAGAGCGAGAGCGTGCCGTTCGCGCGTGCGAATCGTTCGGCGTCCTCGAAGAATTGGATCAGGCGCAGAGACATGGAAGCCATTCTCGGCGGTGCGCTGCTAAAAGGTCGGGCCAATTCCCCACCCTGCGCGTCGGGCGCGTGCACCCAGCGGCACATGATTCGCACACGCAGCACCACGGCTGCATGGGAAACCGTGGCCAATTCACGCCTCGTTGGCCGGACCCGAGGGCTGGGGCCAGGCCTTGCTTCGAGCCAAGTCTGGGACAGCTATGCTGACTCGATGAGCAACTCCATCATTGACTTCGCGGCAGCTCGCCAGGCTCGCGATGCTGGTCGCCCCCAGGCGGGGAACACCCAAGCCGCGCCCACCGACGACGACGAAAGTGGCTACCGAGAACCTCCCCGCGGCGCCGGCCACTCCGAGCAAGAAATTGAAGCTTTCCGCAATGTGCTGCTGGGCCTTCAACTGCCGGAAGTCGGCCTGACGGCAGAGCAAGCGTTGGTAGAAGCCGCAGCAATCGCCGACGATTTTGACGATGCCAAGGTCGCGCGTTTCCTGGTTCTGAAGAGCGCGCTGGAAGACGTTGGCCTTCGCTTCTGCTCGGCACGCGAGGAGCAGGAAATCCCGCGCGGCGCTTTCCTGTGGTTCACCTGGCCGGTCAAGCTTCTGCTGAAGCATCCGGACCTGAAGGGTCTGACGCCGGCGGACTACGAGGGCATCTCACTGGGCTGACACAGCGCCATCCGTGGCCGCGCCGCGCGTGCAGCGGTCACTTCATGACTTCATCGGGGCCGAGTTCTTTGACCTGCCACTTGTAGTCGAACACGCCGAAGCGTCGTTGGCACCCCGGGCACACGAACGCGGCACCCACCTTGATCTTTCGAGGCCAGTACACCGACTCATGGGCGCAGCCCGGGCAGGCAAACCTGGTCTGGATGGGCTGGACCGTCCACGTGTCCTCTGACGTCTTGACCAGCCGATACTCCCCGTCGCACTGCGGTGTCGAACACACAGCGGTGGCGCCGGCTTTTAGGGCCTCCACGTTACGGATCACGGGAGAGCCACATGAATGGCAAGGGAAGACCCAGCCACCCCGTTCGGTAAACGTGAAGATGGTGCTGCGGAGCGCCAGGTCGAGCTCGGATGCGACATCCGAGAGGTACTTCGCGGTCTTCCCTGGCTCCTTGGGTGCTGTGCCCGGGGCGGGCGCATGCAACAGGCTGCCGATCTTGTTGTAGTGCTTGCGGAGCCAGGCCAAGGTCAGCGCGTGATGCTCACCCACCTTCACGTAGTTGAGCCCCTTGAGGTGCTCGAGCTGCTCGGCCTCACTCAGGTGCTCGAACTCTTCCGGGTCGTTCGGGGTGTCGGCGATCTCGAGGACGAACGACTGATCCGCATACTCCTGAAACTCGAGCAGAGCCTTGACCGCCTGTGGTGGTTGCCAGGTCCTCAGCACCTCAGGCGGGATGAGGTCCTTCGCAGCAATCAACTTCTCGTAGGTCACCATCTCCATGACCATGCGGAGTTCAAGCGCGGCGTACGCCAAGTTCGGTGCGATGGGATCGGCGAGGAGCCGCTGCGCGCGCTCAAGCGCCTGTCGAGCAAGAGAAGGCATCGCCGCAGGCTATCCGCACGCTCGCGGTGACGTCAAGAATCGCAACGGTCGAAGATCGCACCGCGCGGTGTCGCGTGAGGCAACACCTGGCACCAGTTTTCCTACACTGACTATCAAGGCCTCGTCACGGGCCTGCCCGCCCACATGGCGAAGCTGAGACCGGCAGTGAGGACGAACGTCAGGTTTGCCTAACGGGTTGCCGACTCGATGTGTGGGCGCATCGACGTATGAGCGACCCGCTGAAAGGTTGCCATGACCACCTCCGTCCCCACTAAGGCGCAACTCGAACAGATGAGCCGCGACGCGAAGAAGCTCTCTCGCGAAGAATCCATCTCCCATACCGCCGCACTGGACCGTCTCGCTCAACGGCGTGGCTACAAGAACTGGTCGTTGCTGGCTAAGGCCGCCAACCAGACTCAGGTCATGCCGCCCGGCGCGGATGCTGCCCCGCGCATGACCCGCCAGGAACGCGCCGCAAAGGGTGCGTGGCTTGTCAATCAGTTGCCGGCATCGGCCATCGCCACGCTGCTTAGTCATATGGCAGTGCGCGCCAGCGACTACTACGCGCACCCCAAGCGCACGCCGAGCACGTTCAACGACATGCGGGCCGTTATCAAGTATCAATTTGAGAATCAACTTATGGATGCATCCCGCCAGGCAGCCACGCAGGCCAGCCTCGTGGAGGTACCGCGAATCCAACCGTGCCCGCGATGCGGTGAGCGCGAGCGCATCGACACCTGGGACCATCCCGGGACTTGCTATGTCCAGTGCGACGTATGCGGACATCGGGGGCCAGAGGTGCTGCCGAACCGCTCCAGAGACAACTGGAAGAGGCACATGCTGCGCGCCATCATCATCGGGTGGAACAGTGAGGTCGTCGATCCTCCAGCAGCTCGTGCAGCGCGCCGCGCAAAGGCGCTTGAGGAGGTGCACGCTTCGGGTGATGTGCCAATCAGCGCCTTGAAGACGCATGCCGAGAGCGCCTCCACGATCATGGCGCGTTACTACTCGCCCGCGGGCGAGCCCGCAGCGCCGACCCCGACCGATGCAGCGGTCAGGCCTGGCGAGGCCGAGGACGACTGACCCGAGCGTCCCAGGTCTCAAGGATGAACGTGGCCACTGAGTGAGCAGCGTTGATGGCGAGGCGGGCGTGACGCGGTTCAAGCTTGTAGCCCTTGCGCCCTTCGCTGTGGGCACTGCTCGTGTGGGTTCGCAGCGCGCCGACGCCATCAACCACCGAGAACAAGCCGGTGATGATGGTCTGCAGGTCGCGGTCACCTAGGTTGGCGGGGTCGAGCCCCAGGTGGGCTCGCACTACCTTGAAGACTGGCTGCAGGTCTTGCTTGTCTGGCATCGTCAGGCCGTTGTCCTCGATGTAGACCTTGAAGATGGACTCGAGGATGTTGGCCGCGGCCGAGACCGCTTCCCGAGGCTTGGCCTCGACGTTCTCCATTGCCCGCTCGAACTCCCGGTGGATCGCCGGAACATCGCGACCATGGATCAACTCGCGCAACCCCTTGCTCGGGGCCAAGCCGCCGTCTGTGATGTGTCCGCCGATGCGGTACTGCAGACCATTCTTGGCAAGCGCCGCCTCGATCCTGCGCACCGTGTCGCGGAGCTTCACCTGGCTCTCTGGCTCATCGAGGAACACGTCATGCTCGTAGTCCGGGGCCACCTCGGGCAGCTCCATGTACTTGCTGATGATGCTTCCGAGGACCGCCAGGGGTTCCGCGTGGCGCTTGTTGGTCTCGAGGAGCCAAGCCGTCGCCCGTACTACCTTGTTGCCGGATGGGGAGTCACCGGACGCCTCCGCGTAGAGGAACATGGTGGTGATGCCGTCATGGGTCTCCTGATCGCTTACCAGTTGGGCGACCAGGGCGACGACAGGGGTCGGTATGAGCTTGGGCATGTCGGTGCTGGAAGGTGGCGGGCAGTGGATGAAGCAACCAGGCCGGCGGAGGGGAGGAATCTGTGCACCGATTCTCTCCGCCGGTGAATGCTCTTGCGCGGGCCACGCGCTAGGCCATAGCGATGCGCCGACAGCGGAGCCGGGACACGGGGTGAGCGCAGTTGGCCGCCGCAATCCCGCCGGTGTCCCGCCTGGTTGTGGCTTGCGACACCATCGTCGCGCCGCCAGGCTTACGTCGAAGCCTTGCCCCGAATCGGCAGGACGTTGCCGCCGGTGAGCGCCGCAAGCTGCTCCTTCAACTTCCGCACCTCCCGAATCAAGCACAGTTCTCGGGCCAGGCCCGCCTCCCAAGCCTCCCGATACCGGTCGGCTTCCTGCTTCGCGGCATCCAGCTTGTCTTGCGCCTTCGTCTTGCCCTTGGACTGCTCCGCCTTAGCGAGGTCGATGGCAACGATGAGGTCAGCGAAGACGTCGCGGCCGCGCTTGATGCTGCCCACCTTGCGGCCGGCTTCCAACGAGACGGAGTCGTTGTTGATGGGGGTGCCAGGCTGGACGCGGGTGGGTTGGCCCGCCTTCAGCCGTTCAAGGGCGTCGAAATACTCGACGATGGTTTCGCTCATGGGTCTTCAGGTCAGATTGCAACGGCTGCGTCGCGAGCCGCAATGAGGATGTCGAGGTCAGCCTTGTCGGTGTGGTACTCGGTCGTAGTCGGGTCAAGGCCGTCAAGCATGCGCCGCTGAGCCACGATTACCCGGTCCAGCTTGGGCACGCTGCCGACCAGGTTCTTGCAGTTGTCCCGCACGCACTCGATGTCGAGCCAGTTCACCCCCGGCTTGTCGCACGAGCCCGTGTTGGTGCAACCGCCGAGCATCGTCTCCCGGTAGGCCATCTCGCCACGCTTGAACCGCTTCATCGTGGCGTCGCGGTCCACGATCACCACGCCTTCTGGGCCCTTCAGGCGATGCTTGACCCAATGGGCATGACCACCGAAGAGCCGGTCGTCTGTCAGGAGCACGTTCAGGAAGTAGCTGAGCGCGGCAGACTCCGGCTGGGTCGCTTGCCACTCACGCCCGAAGTGGTCCTTGTCGTCGCCGATGAAGTCCTCCGCGAAGGACGAGCCGCGCGCGTAGTAGCGCGACATGTCTTCGGTCAAATGCTGCATCTGGCGGCGGAGCGACGGCAGCGAGACCAGCCCCGACCTCTGCGCATACAAGGCGAGGGACCGCCGGAGCTGATGCGTCGTGAATGACCAAGGCGTGCCCACCTTGAACTTCTCCTCGTCCCGCCATGCCCGGTGGGGGTCGATGTTCTCCAGCTCTCGCAGGTCGGCATCGGAAATGACGGGCTGGAGGACGTCCCACAACCGGCTGTCGTCGCGGATCGCGACGCCGCCGGCGAGGAACCGTCCATGCTCCGGGTCCATTGGGCCCGAAGCCAGCTTCATGTAGCCCAGCGACACGAACAGGGGAAGCCTCGTTTCCTTGCCAGCTTCCTGGGGCCGCACGCCGAAGACAGAGTAGATGGAGTCGGCGATGGCTTGCGCGGCGCGGATGGCGTCATGGCCGTCCTGGTTTGTTACCCACTTCACCGGCTTGATGAGCCCTCCGTTGTACTTCGTCGTGTAGCCGTTGATGATGTAGTGGGTCTTGCCGTTAACCTTCCTGGTGGAGATGCAGTCATACGGCAGGCTAGCGGCTTCGTCGTCGCGCATGCCCGCGAAGGTCTGGATGAGCAACTTGCAGACAACCTGAGCCTCGTTCACCTGATAGGACAGGCTCTTGACGTGGGGCTTCTTGCCGCAGCTTTCGATGTAGGCGACGACCTCGGGCGAGGCGAGCTGCTCGAACGTGGGGAGGCACTCATGCACCAGGCCCCACTTCTTGCAAACGAACAACTGCTGTTCAATCGTTCGGCCGACGCGACGGTCCGCCCCGCATTGCGAGAGGAGTTCCAGCATCGGGGTGGCTACAGCTTGCCATCCAGCCAGCTCCGACTTCAAGGCATGGATGAAGTGGCTGTAGATGGCCGTGGGCATCGGCGGGTGCTGCTTCAGCGTCGACCGGTAATGCTTGTTGCGCTTTTTGATGGACTCAACAGCGCTGGTGCTGACAAGCTCAAACCCCAGATGCTCCTTTCCGAGCCTCGTGAAGTGACCGAGCAGGGAGCCCAAGGTTTCAGCCATCCATCCGGAGCAGGAGGTCCGTACGAAGTTCAGCACCGCCTTCTCGTCGCCGAGAAGGGTTGCCAGGCTGATGTCGTGCATCTCCGCATGGACGCAGAGTGCGCACAACACAGTGATGTAGTTGCTGACGGTACCCGGTGAAAGGGCCGCACCTTCCTTGCGCCAGATGAGCGCGAATACGAGGAGCTTGGCCTCGCGAATGAGAGCGGCACGCTGCTCGCTGATGTCTCCATGCTCCCAGTAGACGAATGAACGCCTCGTCTGGCGGCCGTCGTGCGTGTAGGCCGTGAAGTCCCAAACGAAGTCGCCAAATCGGGAGGCGGGCTCGCCGAACCGGTCACGCGTGACCACGAAGACGTCAGTCGGCATCGCGCCCAACGAGGTGTCGAAGTCATCCAAGGCCGGCGCGCCAGCCGGCACCTGGAACTTCGCTTGCAGGACATCACCCATCAAACCAACCCCAATTCCATGAGCATCTCCAGCTTGGCGGCCCAGTACGGCGAGAGCTTCCCTTCCTGCTCAACTTCCTTCGCAATGGTCTCGACCATGGCTGCGTCCCGGGTCGAAATCTCAGCCAGAAGGGTGTCGATGCGCTTGATGACCGGCGAGACCCGCTGCTGAAAGCGCTCCTCGGTGCCCATGGCTGACGTCGTCTGCTGGATGCAGTACCGGCAGCTGAGCAGCTTCCGCGTGTCGACCTCATCAGCATGCAGCTTGAACTTGTCGCAGAACAAGCAGCCCTCTGGCCCACGGCAATCCGGCTCAATCGCGGCACCTTCTTGGGCGACGGGCTCACCGTACTTCACGCACTTGCCCACGGCGCGCGATGTGCTGTCGGGCAGCTGTGCACTTCTGTCGACAACGGTGGCGCTCACGCCGTCAAGAAACGCGCCCATTTCCTCCATCGCAACGGTCTCAGAGCCCTCGGCATAGGACCGCAAGACCGTCTTCTCGGTATTCTGTAGGACCAGGGCCGCTGTCGCCGGGTCGGTGTTGCGAACCAACCAATCGCTCTTGGCGGCCCGCCACTCCCGAGGGAGCACCCTGGGAAGCCCAGGGTCCATGCGCTGGAATGTTTTGTAAACCGAGCTCACGTGATAGCCCATCTGAACCAAGTCACCGGTTCCTCGTGTGCCCGATACGAAGAACAGGAACTCGCACTCTCGCCCCTGAAGCCGGAACTGGCGCAGTTCGAGGAACTTTCGGAAGAAGGGCATGAATGCGATGGGTAGCTCGAAGGCAACTGTCTTTCCACCAGCCCGGGCTTTAATAGTTCTGAACGCTTGACGGCTGCTCTCAACGACGAAGTCGTCACTCCACGGAAGCGCTCGAAGCTGCGCCCAGTTCATCCCCGTCTGCGCCAGGAACAGCATGAGGAAGCTGTTCATGCCAACACCGGCGAGCGCGCGACGATGGGGATGATTCAGATCAGCGTTTGCGGCAGCGATCTGCGCGCAGGCATTGCGGATCGCCGTCCGGCGAATTGCGTCACTCTTGAGCGCGCCTTGGGCGCGAAGCTCGTCCAAAGTGGCAACGCGGCCATTGGCAAAGTCGTAGCCCCAGGACGGGGTCCACTTTCCATGCCTTTCGAGCAGGATCGCTGGGGTCTTGAACCACTGAGTGGTGGGCTGAACCCACAGTGTGTCCTCTGGCAGACCCGTGATGGGCGGCATGACAAGCCGATGCGGATAAGTGGCCTTCTCTAGCGTCAGCGTACATATGCCATTGAAGAGCGACGTGCACAAGTCGAGCACTCGCCCCTGAGCGGCTTCATCTGGCGGCGTAGTGGACTTCGTCGACCTATGGTTTGTTCGCAGAAGGTTCAAGCCGCGCGCCAAATCCTCGATGCCAAGGAGGTCCTCAAGAACAACTAGCACGCAGTCCTGCTGCCGCGCTCCGGCGTTGTTGGTGAGCCCATCATTGCGAGCAACGCGGTCGCGCAGATGGGCGACGTAGGCAGCAAATGCTTTTCGAGCCGTGCCGCGGTTCTCGAGGACGGTGACGAAGTTCGATTCGTCCGCCCATCGCATGAACGGGATGAAGCGGCTGTAGCGATCACGAAGGGTCTCGGGGGTTACCCCTTCCAGGACCTGGTCGGAGATTAGCCTCACCAGCTTGCGGACCGCTGTGACGCGACTCGATACCCTGGACGCGTACACGACCCGAAGGCCTCTATCCGTGCGCCTCTTGCCCCGCGAGCTTTCTTCCCGCTTCAGGTAGCACAGCGCGCCAACGTCAATCGTTCGACTGTGAGCGAACCGGACGATGGTCTGCTCGGGACGAAGGAGTTCGGTGTCCTCAGGCAGGGGTAAGTCCAGCACGTAGGCAGGACGATCCTCGAAGTTAATGCTCATCCGGCCGTGCTTCGCGACTGTTCGACCAGCTTGCGGAGATGCTCGTCGTAACCGGCATTTGCGCCGCGTGCCAGCTTGTAGTTCATCCTGTAGTTCAGGTAGCGGTCGGTGACCGCAGAGGATGAGTGGCCCATCCGCGTCTTGACGTACTCGCGCGCTTGGAGGAGTGAGATTTCGCCGCGAGCAACCTCTTTCAGCTTTTCATCGGTGGCGTTCAGGCCGAACGAAGCTCGGGTGTCGTGGAAGCGGTACTTGAAGCCAGGGTGGGCTTTCTGGATGAAAGGCAGGATGTAGTCTTTCTTGAACTGGCGCACGGCCTGGCCATTGATTTCGTAACGCCGCTTGTTGTCCGAGACGTAGACGTTCTTGTCTGCCTTGCTCTTGTAGAGCGGGGCCCCGCGTTCGCTCAGGAATAGGTACTGCTCGGCGTGGTCTCCACCGACCGCCTTGCGCCGACGAGCCCTGGCAGCCTCGCTGAGCGCGTACACCTGCAGCTTCTCGTAGAACCAGGTCGGGAAATGGAGGACGTACCGCTTGTTCCCCTTGGTGTCGATGCCGGTGCCGAAGCCCACAGGAATGCGCACCTCGAAGCCGTCGCCCACCTCCGCTGCATCGCGGAGGAAATGGCGAACCTGCAAGGTCAGAATCGTCTGGATGCGCGCGCCGGTCAGCAGCCCAACCAGGTGGATGAGCTCCATCTCGTAGTTGCCGAGAGCCTCCAGCGCCTCATACAGCCAACCTTGCTCTTCCTTGGTCAGCGGCCGCAACGTCTCGCCGTCTTCGATGGTTTGAGCGTACGGGTCGACCTGCTTCGGGATGTTGAAGGTCTGGTCGGAGGTCTTGACCTTCTTCAGCATCGACTGCCCAGCACCCGTACTGACCGCTACCAGTGCCTCGCCTTCCTTCCAAGGTTCGTGCTCAGGGGTGAGCAGCTTCTCCTTCTTCAGCCACGTGTAGAAGGCGGCTACGGTGCCGCGGCACCGCTTCGCCCTGGTGAGGCTCAGTGCGCCAGTCGCGATGGCTGTCTTCAGGTGGGCGTAGTAGCGGTAGGTCGGACGCTTGAGCCGGTGCTCAGGGAACACCATCCAGTCGATGTTCGGGTTGTCTTCGAGGAACTCGCAATAGTGCGCCATGTCCAGCGCGGCGTTCGCGTACGTGACCATGTCCGGATCGACTGCATCTTCAAGCCGCCACATCAGCCAGATGTTCGCCTCAGGCCACGGCGAGCCGTCGCGCATCAGCACGACCGGGAACAGGTTGAACTTGCCTGCAGGACGAGCCCGGCGGAGCAGGTCGTCGTCAAACAACTTGGGGTCAGGCTTGACGTAGTAGGTCTCGCACGCCGCCTTGGAACGCACCTCCACGGGCGTACCGTCGGGGTCCAGGGCGTCGGTGGTCGTGGTCACCGTGATGCTGGGAAGAAGAGTCTTGCGTGCCTTGGTCACAGAGGCCTTAGCGGGTGAGAAGCCAGAGCCCGTACCCGATGCCCGAGTACATCAGGCAAGAGACGGCGCCGACTTTTAGGTCAGTCGAGGATGGGATGCTGGAAGCAAGGGAGGTGGCCACCACATACCCGGACAGTACCCAGCTCACGTACTCGTGAGCCTGGATCGCCGGTGAGGTCCAGAACTGGAACACCGCGATGGCGATGACCGCGAGAAGAAGCGGAGCCAAAGCAACCGGCGCCGAGTTCCAGATGTTCAGGTTGGTGAAGCCCACCGAACCCAGAACCCACCGGTTGCCTTCCCTGCGAGGAAGGATCGAGAACGATGTTGGCCTCGCTTGAAGGAGCCAACCCGCTCCCCAGTGCAGGGCTTCATGGAGCGTCGTGCCAACGAGGCTCAGCGGGGCGATGAGCCAGCCGGAGCGTCGCGCCCAACGCAGCACCCCCAGCCAGGAGAGGACCAGGAGGGCGGAAGGGATGTCGGTGAAGTTCTCTGCGAGCTTGGCGATGGATGACACGGTGCGTGGTGCACCGATCAGCTAGCAGTGCTCCGGGCCAGTATAGAAATCCATCTGCCGATGACTTGCGCGTGTGGTGCGCATGTCGATCACTCTAAGCGAAGAGTCATCCATGTCCATTCATAAGGACTTATAGGTGTTGGCTTGGATTGCCTAACTTGCACGTACGATCTCATGCCCCATCACGCCGGCCAGGTCGGCCTCGTTCTCCATCACCGCGAGGATCCCGCGCGTGACGTAGACATAGCCGCCGGGCAGCGCGAAGGCGTTCACCTCGGGACTGTCCAGCACGGTGAAATGCCATTCAAGCTCGGCCCGGTGCGACTGCGCCGCGAGCTTGTGACCCAGCGCCGACACATAGGCCTGCAGCTTGGGATCGTCGACGACGGCGTACTCCTTGAGCACGTCCTGGTGGCCCTCGCGTCCGGCGGCGACTTCCTGCTGCAGGCTCATCGCGCTGCGCTCGGTGCGGCCGGTGACCGGGTTGACGACATTGGTGCCGCAACCGGCCACCAGCAAGGCGGCCGTCAGCGCGGCGATTGGGAACGGGCGCGCCAGGGCTCGCATCGGGGTCCTCGTCGGATCAGTCGAAACGATCGAATCAGTCCAAAAGGTCGGATCAGTCGGATCCGTCGGCCTGCGAGCGCAGCGTCCACAGCGTGAGTACGCCCTCGGGCACCTCGCGGCTCAGCGCATCGCGCCAGTGCAGGTCGGTGAGCTTCTCCTGATCCTCGGCGCTCAGCTGGCTCTCGTCGCCGCCCAGCAGCGCGATCGGGGCGAGCGCGGCCGCCGTCTTCACGTGATCGAACAGCGGCGTCCACGCCTCGCCGTCCTGGTCCACGCCGATCATGAACCCGGTGCACCAGTCCTCGGCGTCAACGAGCTGCTGCTCGCCTTCCTCGGCGACGCTGAAGATCGGTTCCCACTCGTCCTGCTTGGTCGACCACTGCACCGACAGGCTGTGCACGTGGCGCAGCAGCAGCAGGGCGATCTTCTTGCGCTGCTTGCCGCTGGCGAACGGGTCGCCGCCGCCCCAGACCGGGCTCATCCATTCGGCGCCAGGCTTGTCGCTCAGCGGCAGCGGGCTGAGCAACTGCGCGCTCAGGTAGCCGTCCAGCGCCTCGATGTTCATCGCGGCGTCACTGTCGATCTCGGACAGGAAATCGTCCAGGTCGGACAACTCGTCGTCGGTCAGCGGGGTGTATTGGGCCTTGTCGGGCTGGTACTGCGGGAAGTCCATGTCGGATCCTGGGAAGCGGGGAGGTCTCGGTAGGTCTTGAGGAGGTGGCGCGTCCGGTCAGCCGTGGCGACCGTGACGGCTCTTGGGCTTGCGCCCGTCCATGTCGGTCAGCTGCGTCTTGAGCAGGGCCATCAGCACGCGGGCGTTGGCCTCGGTCATGACGAGCAGCGTGCTCGGCTCGATGCCGTCGACCGGTTCGCGCTCCTTGACCAGGGCGTCCACCTTGAAGGTCACCAGGCCGCTGGTGCTCGAATTCGAGGCGGCCTTGAACTTCTGGACTTCAATGTGATGCGTCTTCATGGGGCGTCATTCTCGGCGATGGCGAAGCCGCTGGATACCCGTCACCGCGGCCACCACGACGATGCCCGCCAGGATGCCGGTGATCGCGTCGCCCAGCAGCTCGACCACGGTCTTGGCGAAACCGCCCACGCCCAGCGTCTCCACGACGTGCTGGATCGCGTGATGCAGGAAGGGCGCGCCGTGGGTCAGGATGCCGCCGCCGACCAGGAACATCGCCGCCGTGCCCACCACCGACAGCGCCTTCATCAGCCACGGCGCCAGGCACAGCAGCGGCCGCGGCCCAGCGCCTGCTGCCAGGCCGCGGCCTTGCGGCTCAGCTACAGGCCCACGTCGTCCAGCTTGACGATGCCGGCGACCAGGCCGTACACGCCGATCGTCATCACCAGGGCGATGCCCGACAGCACCAGCACCTGCGTGGCTGAAGGTGGCGTCGGCGACGGTGCCCAGCGTGATGGCGATGATCTCGGCCGAGAGGATGAAGTCGGTGCGGATCGCGCCCTTGACCTTGTCCTTCTCCAGCGCGGCGAGGTCGACGTCGGGGTTGGCCACGGCCTCGGACAGGGCGGTGGCGTGCGCGTCGTCCTCGGCCGTGTGCAGCCACTTGTGAGCGAGCTTCTCGAAGCCCTCGAAGCACAGGTAGGCGCCGCCCACCATCAGCAGCGGCGTAACCGCCCAGGGCGCGAAGGCGCTGATCACCAGCGCCGCCGGCACCAGGATCGCCTTGTTGATCAACGAGCCCTTGGCCACGCCCCACACCACCGGCAGTTCGCGGTCGGCGTTGACGCCGGTGACCTGCTGCGCGTTGAGCGCCAGGTCGTCCCCCAGCACGCCGGCGGTCTTCTTGGCGGCCATCTTGGAGAGCAGGGCCACGTCGTCCAGGACGGTGGTGATGTCGTCGAGCAATGCGAGCAGGCTGGAGGCCATGGCGGAGAGTCCCGTTCCCTGAAAGTGATGATTTGTGCGAAACCCGCCTTTGTACCCGATGACGACCCTCACCCTCGTCACGGTTTTGCCTCGGTGGCACACTCCGGCGTCATGAAACGCCGCACCGCCACCCAGTTCCTCACCGCCGCGCTGATCGCGTTCTCGGCGGTGTCCGTCACCCCGGTCCACGCCGCCGACACGGCCGCCGGGCCCTACGACGAGCAGGCCGACGCCCGCGCCGACATCAACAAGGCCGTCGCCCGCGCGGCCAAGGACGGCAAGCAGGTGCTGGTGGTCTACGGCGCCAACTGGTGCAAGGACTGCCTCGCGCTGAACAAGGGCTTCAACGAAGGCCACCTCGGCGGCGCCGTGGACAAGCGCTTCGTCACGGTGAAGGTCAACGTCGGACGGTTTGACAAGAACGTCGACGTCGCCAACCAGATGGGCGTGACGCTCAAGAAGGGCATCCCGACCGTGGCCGTGCTGGCCGGTGACGGCCAGGTGCTGGGCACCACGCAGGGCGGCGAACTCGCCGACGCGCGCAACATGGGCGAGGACGCCGTGATGGGCGTGCTGAATTCGCTGGGCAAGCGCTGACGGCCACGCCACGAGCGGTCAGCCTTCGCGCGCCACGGATCCATGCATAGGCAGCGGTTCCAGGTTTTGCTGTGGAGTCCTGACCCCCGATAGCGCCAACGCTATCGCGCGCCCCGCGATCAGGGGTCAAGTCTTGCGCCCGGCCCTTGAACAGGGGTCGGACGCTTGTCTTTTGTGCGGCTGTCGCCTAGTTATTGGGCATGGCCAGACCGCTTCGCATCGAGTTCGCCGGCGCCGTCTATCACGTCGCCACACGCGGCGACGCCGCCGTGTTCGCCGACGACGAGGACCGCGGCGTGATGCTCGCGCTCATCGAGCAGGCGGTGCAGCGCTTCGACGCGCAGGTGCTGGCCTACGGGCTGGGCCGCGAGCATTACGAGCTGCTGCTGTTCACGCGGCAGGCCAATCTCTCCCGCCTGATGCGTCATCTGAACGGCGTGTACACCCAGGCGCACAACCGCCGGCACGGGCAGATCGGGCATGTGTTCCAGGGGCGCTTCAAGGCCGTGCTGGTCGACCGGGAGCATCTGCTGCTGGACGCCTGCCGTTATGTCGAGCTGATCGGCCGCCGCGCCGGCCTGGCCAACGCGCCGACCGCCTGGCGCTGGAGCAGCCTGCAGGCGCATGCCGGCCAGGTGCCGGCGCCGGACTGGCTGGAAGTCGAGGGCCTGTGGACCAACGTGCTGGGCCGGGTGCCGCAGAACGCGGCGGACCGGCGCAAGGCGGCGCTGCGGTATCAGGCGATCGTCGAGGCCGAGCCCGACCTGGACATTTGGGGGCAGCTACGCCATCAGATCTTCCTGGGCGACGCGGCCTTCGTGCAACGCACCGTGCGCCTGAGCGAGCATCCGCCGCGCACGCCGCGCCTGCGTCGCTGGGGCGAATGGCTGAAGTCCAGCCACAGCCGGGAGGAAGCGTTGTATCGCGCGCACACCGAAGGCGGGCAGTCGATGACGGCCTTGGCTCGCGAACTCGGGTTGTCGGTGTCTCGCGTCAGCCGACTGATCGCCGGCCACGAACGGCAGCGCTAGCGGGCTGCCGTCACCCCGCGATCAATGCAGGGCGTGGGCGGGTGCCGCAGGGCATGCGGCAATCGCGTCATCCAACTCGGCGGCCTCGTTCCACGCAGCGGTCGTCAGCTCGCGAGCGGCGCTGAGCTGGTGGCAGAGTTCCGCCACGCCCAGGCCATCGGCCTGACCTTCCGGCATCGGCATCGCCGACACCTCCCCCGGCAGATCCGCCAACGCGCCCAGCAACTGGAACAGCAGCTCCAGGTCGGGTGCGGCGTCCGGCGTCTGCTGCTGGCGCGCCAACCCCAGGCTGCGGCACAGGTAAAAGCAGGCGTCCGCCGCCTGATCGCACATCGCGTGCGACATCGCCAACTGCTCCAAGGCTTGAGCGCGGGCCGCCTGAGCGTCAGGCGCGTCCGAACGATCCGACAACGCGTCCAGCGCGGCGGAAGCCGGCGGCACGGCGATCAGGTCGTCGTTCTGAGGCAGCAGCGGGGCAGCAGTCTTGGAGTTCGCCATAAGGATTCAGCTGGGGAACAGCGTTCAGCTGGTTGACGGGACGGATCCTAAGAAGGAAGGGGCAATCGCGCCTCCCACAGCTTGGGGGGAGTCCGATACCCGAAACCATCAAAGATTTCAGTCCCGTGAACTTGTCACAGTTCGTGACACGAATGGCAGAGCTTACGCAATTCCCAGCCGATTTGGGTGAATCACTTCACCTTCTTGGGGCGCGACCAGCCGGAAATCACGGTTTGTCGGCCCCGCGCCACAGCCAGCGCGCCGGGTTCGACGTCCTTGGTGATGGTCGAGCCGCCGCCGATGGTGGCGCCGTCGCCCAGCGAGACCGGGGCCACCAGCACGCAGTTGGACCCCACATGGACGTCCGCGCCGATGGTCGTGCGGTGCTTGTTGGCGCCGTCGTAGTTGGCAGTGATGCTGCCCGCGCCGTAGTTGACGCGCTCGCCCACGGTGGCGTCGCCCAGGTAGGCCAGGTGGTTGGCCTTGGCGCCCTTGGCCAGCGTCGAGTTCTTCACCTCGACGAAGTTGCCGATGTGGACCTCCGCGCCCAGCTTCGCGCCGGGGCGCAGCCGCGCGAACGGACCGATCAGCGCGCCTTCGCCGACGCTGGCGCCTGCGGCCTCGCCGTCGATATGGGTGAATTCGTGGACGCGGGCATTCGCGCCGATCGTCGCGTTGCGGATCACGCAGTTCGCGCCAATGCGCACGCCGTCGCCCAGCGTGACCTCACCCTCGAAGACGCAATTGACGTCGATCTCGACGTCCTTGCCGCAGTGCAGCGTGCCGCGCAGGTCGAAGCGCGATGGATCGGCCAGACGCACGCCGGCGGTCATCAGCGACTCCGCCTGCGCGAGCTGGAAGCGGCGCTCCAGATGCGCCAGCTGCGACGGGCTGTTGACGCCCAGCACCTCGGTCTCGTCGGCGGTCTTCACCGCGACGACGGGCACGCCCTCGGCCACGGCCATCGCGACGATGTCGGTCAGGTAGAACTCGCCCTGCGCGTTGTTGTTGTCGAGCTGGCCGACCCAGCGCTTGAGCGCCTCGGTGGGCGCGGCCATGACGCCGGTGTAGCACTCGCGCAGCGCGCGCTGGGCGTCGCTGGCGTCCTTGTGCTCGACGATGGCCAGCACCTGCTCGCCCGCCGCGTCGCGCACGATGCGGCCATACCCGGTGGGGTCGGCGTACTCGATCGTGAGCAGCACCAGGCGCTCGCCGCCGCAGGCCTCGACCAGCGCCCGCGTCGTGGCAGTGCTGATCAGCGGCGTGTCGCCGCTCAGGATGAGGGTGCTGCCGCCGGCCGTCAGCGCGGGCACGGTCTGCTGGATCGCGTGGCCGGTGCCCAACTGCGGCTCCTGGCGGACGAAGCGCAGGCCCTGGCCACCGACGGCGGTCTCGACCTGCTCGGCACCATGGCCGGTGATGACGATGCGGGCATCGGCCGCCAGCGCCGCGGTGCTGCCCAGCACGTGCTGGAGCAGCGCGCGGCCGGCCAGCTTGTGCAGCACCTTGGGCAGCGAGGATTTCATGCGGGTGCCCTTGCCCGCGGCCATGACGACGATGTTCAGCGACATAAGAAGAATCGCGGTTCCCTGTTGGAGAGACCGCGATTATCAGGGTCGCCGATGACAGGCGCCCGGCGCATTCCGGTGACGAGGTGCGTCCGGGCGTAGCCTTACTTCAGGGTGCGCGGCGGCAGTTGCACCGTCACCGAGTGCGGCTCGGGACGCGTCTGCGGGAAGTCCATCATCGAGGCCTCGAAGAGCGCGCCGAAGAGTTCCTGGCCGCCCTCGGTGAGGCCGTCGTTGGAGGCGCGCGCCTCGTACAGCGGCTCGTTGGACTTGCGGTCGCGCAGCAGCATGGCGACCTCGCGGTCATACCGGCGTTCCATCATCGCGTCGCCCGGGTAGGCGTAGCCCCAGCGGCTGTAATACGGGCGCCAAGCCGGGCCGTAGCGCCAGCCCCAGTAGCTGCCGTTCCAGCGCCACCACAGCGGATCGTCCCAGGGCGCCGCCGACGTGCGCGTGATGCGCGCGCCCAGCGAGACGACGATGTCGGATTGCTTGGGATCGCTGGATTCGGTGAAGCCGGCCTTGAGCAGCGCGCCGCGCGCGGCGTCCTCGAGCGCGGCCTGGTTGACCTCGTTGCGCTGCTGCGAGGGCAGTCGCTCGAAGGCGAAGGTGCCGGGCTGCCGGCCGGCCGGCCAGCTGCCGAAGCTCTGCGCGTCCGCGGAGACCGAATTCAGCGCGGCACAGCCGCTCAGCGACAGCACCGCCGCCGCGCCCAGGCCCAGCAGGGCCGATCGACGATTCAAGGTGTACATGGAGACCTCCAGGCGACCGATTGTGGCCTCTCCGGCAAGCGGCGTGCGTGTGCACGGCGTGACGGTGCGGTCAGCGCGGGGTATCTCTTCGTATGCGATTGCGAAGCTGCGGGAGAGGGGGGGATCAATCCGCGGCGGAGTAGGCCTCGCCGGCGTCGTCGACCGGGGTGGGGATCACCGGGGACTGGCCCGGACGGATGATGTTCACGACGCCCGTGGCCGGGGCCGGCGTGCCGCATTGCTCGTCCTCGTCGAAGGCGATGTCGCCATCGGCGACCGGCGAACCCGTGGCCTTGATCGTCTCGAACGGGAACAGGTTGCGGTCCAGCATGTGCGACGTGACGATGTTGCCCATCGCGGTGAACATGTTGTCGACCCGGCCCGGGAAACGGCGATCCCAGTCCTGCAGCATCGCCTTCACCGTGGCGCGTTGCAGGTTGGGCTGGCTGCCGCACAGGTTGCACGGAATGATCGGGAACTCGCGATGCTCGGCCCAGCGCTCCAGATCGGATTCCTTCACGTACGCCAGCGGCCGGATCACGACGTTCTTCCCGTCGTCGCTGACCAGCTTGGGCGGCATGCCCTTCATCCGGCTGCCGAAGAACATGTTCAGCATCAGCGTGGTGACGATGTCGTCGCGGTGGTGGCCCAGCGCGATCTTGGTCGCGCCCAGCTCGCCGGCGACGCGGTACAGGATGCCGCGGCGCAGGCGCGAGCACAGCGAGCACGTCGTCTTGCCCTCGGGCACCAGGCGCTTGACGATGGAGTAGGTGTCCTGCTCCTCGATGTGGAAGTCCACGCCGCGCGACTTCAGGTAGGCCGGCAGCACGTCCTCGGGGAAGCCCGGCTGCTTCTGGTCGAGGTTCACCGCGACGATGTCGAACTTGATCGGCGCGCGGTCGCGCAGGTTGATCAGGATGTCCAGCAGCGAGTAGCTGTCCTTGCCGCCTGACACGCACACCATGACCTTGTCGCCGTCCTCGATCATGTTGAAGTCGCCGATGGCCTGGCCGACCTGGCGATGCAGCCGCTTGGACAGCTTGTTCATCTCGTGCGCGTGCTTCTTCGCTTCCGCGTCGGCGGCGCTGGCGGGGGTCTGGTCGGGGGAGAGGATGTCGGTCGTCATGAGATCACCATTGGCCGCATTCGGCTGAGATTGCGACTTGGCAGTCGGGGAAGATTTCGAGCTTGGTCACCTTGATGCGCACGCCCACCACGCCGGCCAGCTTCATCAGCCGGACGCAGAGCTTGCCCAGCAGGGCCTCGAGCAGATCGGTGTGTTCGGCGGTGCACTCGTCGATGATGATGGTGCGCACGCGGCGGTAGTCCAGCACGTGGCCGATGTCGGCGTCGCGCGAGACGATGGTCTGCGCGCCGAGGTTGACCTCGGCGTCCACCAGAATGGGCTGCGGGCCCTCGCGCTCGACGTCGAGCACGCCCAGGTTGGCGCCGAAGCGCAGCCCGTGGATGTGGATCACCTGGCGGTTGTTGCGGCGTAGCGCCGGCGGCGGTTGCGACTCGCGCAGCGGACGCAGGAAAGCCTCGATCTGCTTGGCGGCGACGACCCCGTCGCCCAGCGCGGTCTGCACGCAGGGATGCTGGCGGCCGCTGGCGTCGCCGGCCACGAACAGGCCGAGCACGCCGAAGCGGGGCTCGTCGCGGAAGGGCTGCGAGGGCGCGGTCACCCCGGCGCGTTGCAGCGCGTCAGCGACCTGCAGCCAGGCGGACGGCTCGGGCTCGTAGCCGAGCAGCACCGCGACCTGGTCGAAGCGCTCCTCGCCGTAGGCCTTGGAGGTGACGCGCACGCCATCCGCGTCGGCGACGACGGCGGTGGGCAACGCCTGGGCGCTGCGCCGGCGCAGGCCGGGCGCGGTGTCCAGTTGCTGGATCAGGTGGCTCTGGGCGCGCCATTCCGAGCGCGACCACAGCGTGACGGCGTGGCCGCGGGCAGCCAGGTGCAGCGCGTTCTCGACGGCGTTGTCGCCGCCGCCCAGCAGCAGCACCTTGCCCGGCGCGAGGCGGTCGCGCACGGCGGTGAGCTCGATCGCATCGAGCACCCGGCCGTGGCGGTCGCCCTCGGGGCCCTCGGGGTAGAGCGGCGCGGGATGGCGGGGCGTCAGCCCGGTGGCCAGCAGCAGCGCGCGGGCGCGCAACGGCTGCAGGCCGGCCGGGGGCGCGTGATCGCCGCTGCCGGCAGACAGCGCAGAGAAGGCCGGGCCGCCGTCCAGGTAGAGCGTCCAGCCCTGCTCGGCATGCCAGTCCAGTTGCTGCACCGTCTGGCCGGTCAGCGTATGCACGCCGGCCTGCGCGCTGGCGTGGCCGGCGTAGCGCTCGCCCAGGTCGGCGAGCGACTCCCCGGGCGCGCCCAGCAGCCAGTCCTGGCGGTAATCCAGCGGGCGCAGGCTGTCGCACAGCCGCGGCGCACGTTCGATGAGCGCGACGCTCAGGCCCAGCTGGCTCAGCCAGCTGGCCGCGCTGCAGCCGGCCGGTCCGCCGCCGACGATGGCGGCATCGACGAGCGCGGGCAGGCTGGCTTGCAGTCGGTCGGGCGTGGGCTGGGACATGAGGCGGCGGGTGGCCTGAGCAAACCCGGGATTATCCCGGATGAGGGCCGCCGACCGCCAGCCCGGGGGCTTGCGCGGGTGTGATGGCCGAGGCGATCCGGTCCGTCAGCAGCGCCGCGGCGGCCCATTTGCGGGAATCCGTCACCGGTGCGCCGGGGCGCGGCACGGCGGCCGGGCAGGGCGCTGCTATCTTCGCCGCGCGCCGCTCAGGCGACCTTCCGCGGACCTCCGGCAAGAGAGGCGCGATCCCCGCATCCAGCTGTCATCATGAAGTTCATCCCGTCCCTCCTCCCACGTTCCCTGCCCGCGGCCGCCTTGGCGATCCTCTCGCTGATGGGCGCCGCGCACGAAGCCGCCGCCGAGCCGTCTCCGCTGGACCCGGAAAAAGCCCGCTGGACCGAAGTCCGCAAGGACGATCTGCGTGAACCGATCGCCCCCGCCGACCTGCAGGTCGTGGTGCTGATGCCGGTGGCCGACTGCACCGGCGCGAGCACCAGCAACCGGATCGTCGTGCGCAAGTGGCATTGCGCCGGGATGATGCGCATGGGCGCGGAGCCGGCGCTGTCGGGAGTGAACTACGTCATCGTCCCCGAGGACCTCGCCAGCCCGTCCGTCGCCGAGACCGTGCGCCGGCTGCCGGAAGTGGGCGTGTCCGCCGGACCGCGCTACGTGCTGCTGGTCGATTGGCAGATCGCGCTGCGCGAGGCCGGCGGCAGCTATTTCCACATGTCGCTCGCCGCCGAGTCGGTGCTGTACGACCGTCGCGACCAGCGCTGGCGCTGGCAGGCGATCCACCGCTACGAGCGCTACACCGGCGACAAGATGAAGCCCGAGGACGTGGTGCGCGACCTGGGATATCTCTTCAAGGACGAGGTGCTGCGCCCGGTGCTGGATCGCCCCGGCCTGCTGAGCCCGGCGCCGCAATACGCGATGAGCTGGGCCACGCCGGACGAGGCGCTGCAGGCGCCGGCCGCGGATCGGGCGCGCGTGCTGCTCTTCAACGATTACGGCAAGGTCGGCAAGTCCTACGAGTACACCCCCGACCGTTTCGAGCTGCTGGCCGACGCGGACGTGACCGACGCCAAGTCCCGCTACAAGTCCCCGGCGGCGGTGAACCTCTCGGTGGGCACGCGCTCCTACCTGGCCTTCGACCTGAAGCCCGGCGAGTATTCGCTGTTCGTCGGCGTGGACGGCCGCACGCCGCTGAAGCTCCAGGCGGGGCAGACGACCTTCGTCCGCTACTACCGCGGCATGTTCAACGCGAACGGCGTGGAGCTGGTCAACGCGGCGGACGCCGCCGCGCTCAAGGCCAAGGGCAAGCACGCCGTGCTCGAGGACCACGCCGAACCCAAGTACGCGCACTCGCCGGTGCGCTTCCTTCGGGACTGAGACCGCGCGGGCGCGGACGGGCGCTCAGACGATGGTGCTGTCCGCCGAGATCAGCCCGCGCTCCCGGGCGATCGTGGCGGCCTGCGTGCGCGAGCCCGCGGCGAGCTTGCCCAGGATGCCCTTCATGTGCGTCTTGACGGTGCCGGCGGAGATGTCCAGCGCGATGGCGATCGCCTTGTTGCTCTTGCCGTCGGCCACCAGGCCGAGCACCTGGCGCTCGCGTCCGGTGAGCCGGCTGCGGCTCATGCTGTCGGCCACGCGGCGCGCGGCCAGCGCGCTCAGGTAGCGCGAACCGCGCGCGAGCTGGCGCACGCCCGCGACCAGTTCCTGCGGCGCGCAGCCCAGCTCGACGTAGCCGTCGACGCCGGCCTCCAGCGCGCTGCGCACGTCCTGCTCGCGGTCGTGGGCGGTGAGCACCATCAGGCGCGGCTGCAGGCCGTCGGTGGCGGGGCGCGTCGCCGCGAGTGCCATCGCGCGGGTGTAGTCGGCGATGACGACATCGGTGCGGGCCGGCGCGCGCATCGCGTCGCGAACCACGGCGGGCAGCGCGATGCGATCGTCGAGCACATCGATGTCGCCCTCGCGCTCGAGCAGCGTGGCGAGACCGGCGGCGACCACCGGGTCGGAATGGGCGACCCGCACCTGGATGCGGGCGTAGGCGGCATGGAACACGGCGGGCGTCCTTTCTACACGGGCCAGCGGGGCGCGCGTGATGCGACGACCCGGACCAGAGCGTAGGAGCACGCCGGCGCCGCGAACATCCTGCGTAGGTATAGGTCGACCCAGCCGGGCGCAGGGGCCGCGGCCCGGCGCGTCAGAAGCACTCGTCGAGCAGCAGGTGGCACTCGATCCGCCGCGGGTCGATCGGGCCGCCATAGGCCTCGAACAGCACGTCGCGCAGCGCGGGGCCGAATTCATCGAGGTTGTTGGCCAGGATCGCCAGATCGCGATGGCGGTCGGCGAGGCCGACGCGGCCCACGTCGATCACCCCGATCAGCGCGCCTTGCTCGTCCATGAGCAGGTTGTCGAGCGAGAAGTCGCCGTGCGTGACGACACGCTCCTCGGCGATCGGCTGCATGGCCTGCAGCGCGTCCCAGACCTGTTGCGGCGTCCAGCCGGCGCGGGCCTCGTCGAAGTCGTCCGCGTCGATGAGCCCGGCCTCCAGGCGTGCGCGGGCGAGCGAGAGCTGCAGCCGGAGATCGGCATTGAACGGGCACGACGCGTCCGGTAGCGCATGCAGGCGGCGCAGCGCGCGACCGAGCGTGGCGACGAGGTCCGCCGCGCGCTCGGGCGTCGCGCTCAGGTGCTCATAGGCGGTGCGTCCGGGCAGGGCGCGGGTGAGCAGCCAGGCGCCATCGGCGCGGGCCTCGAAGTGCTCGATCGCCGGCACCGGCCACGCGCCGGCCAGCCAGCGCAGGCGGGCGAACTCGTCGACGATGGCCGAGGCCGCGTCGCCTCGTCCGTGTTTCAGGTAGAGGTCGGGGTGGCCGGCGCGGCTCAGCCGATGCACGGCGGCGCCGGCCTCGCCGACGAGGTTGCGGTGCCAGGTGTGTTCGCTGAGGCGAGCCGCGAGGGACTCGGGCAAACCGGCGGGCGCACGACCGCGACGTTCACGCGCGCTCATGCGGCGTGGCGCTCGAAGTGCAGCATGTCTTCCCACTCGTCCCGCAACTGGAAGCTGCGCGTGGATCGGCCGAACTCGCGGAAGCCGTTGTGCGCGAGCACTTTCATCGACGCCGCGTTGCCCGCGCGGGCCTTGGCCTCCACGCGCTGCAGACCCAGCTCGCCGAAGGCCTTCGCCAGCACCAGCCGGACGGCTTCCTTGGCGTGGCCGCGGCCGTTCTCGGACTCGGCGATGCGGTAGCCCAGCTCGCACGAGTGGTAATGCGTGCGTCGCACATGGCTGAGGTTGATGCGGCCGATCAGCGCGCCGTCGCCGTCCTTGATCAGGTACTGGTGGCCGACGTCGGCCGCGGCCTCGCGCAGCGCGGTGGCGATGGCCGCCTCGACGCCGCCCTCGTCGTAATAGGCCGCGGGACGCGCGTTGATGCGCGACTCGAAGAACGCGCGGTTGTCGAATTCGAAGCGGCGCAGCGCGGCGAGGTCGCGCTCGGACACGGGGTGCAGGCTCAGCATGGGGCGCAGGGTATCAGCCGGGGTTCAGCGCCGATCCGGCCTGGATGCCGCGGGGATTCAAGCTGGATTCAACGTTGATTGAGGCAGCTGCGGTTGTAGTTGTCCTGCAGCGTCTGCAGCAGCTCCTTCTGACGCGCATCCATCGTGGTGAGCGACGCGCGCCGATCCGCGATCACCGAGCGCATCTGATCGCATTGCTGCGCGGTCTTGCCGCGGGCGTCCTCGGCGTTGCGTTCTTCCTGTCGACTGGCGCGGTACTGGCGCTCGCGCTCGCGTCGGTCGTCGGACACGCGTTCCTGCGCGCGTTGACGCTGGGTGTCGCACCTGGTCTCGAAGTCGTTCTGCACGCCGCGCAGCGTGTCGCCACGCAGGCCGCGCTGATAACCCGTGCGCGAGGCTTCCTCGAGCTGCGCGCAATCGGGTGACAGATAGGCCGCGTATTCAGGCGCGCGCGGCATCGATCCGGCGGTCTGGGTCGAGGGTCTGGGGACAGGTTGGTAACGCGCCGGTCCGGCGCCACCGACGGTCGGCGCGGGCTGTGAGGTCGATCCCGAGCTAGCGCCCTGTCCGCACGGCCGATCCGAATACTGCACCGTGCCGTCCGAGGCCGCGCAGCGATAGGTCGCGGCGTGTGCCCCCGCGGCGGCCAGCATCAGCAGCCCCGCGACTCCCCATTTCTCCCATCCCATGGCGCGCACCATCCGTCAGCTGTTCTAAGAATCGCGCGATTCTGTCTGACCGGTGAAGGCGCGTTGCGCCTTGTTGCGACGCTTCCCCCATCCAGGGGTGCGGCGCGCGTCGCAAATGCAACGCGGACCGAAGGCGCTCCTCAGCGCCGCACGCGCCGCCAGACGCGCCAGCCCAGCAGCACCGCGAGGATCGTCCCGTAGACGATGGGCTCGACGAAGTTGTTCTTGCCCGCGCGCATCCAGATGAAATGCATCAGGCCGATGATCGCGATCGCGTAGACGAGCTTGTGCAGTGCCTGCCAGCGCGGCGCGCCCAGCGCCTTGATCGCGCGATTGAACGAGGTGGCCGCCAGCGGCAGCAGCAGCACCCACGCCGTGAAGCCCATCAGGATGAAGGGCCGCTTGGCGATGTCGCGCAGGATCTCGCCGAGGTCCAGCGACTTGTCCAGCCATCCGTACGCCAGCAGGTGCAGGCTGGCGTAGAAGAACGCGAACAGCCCCAGCATGCGGCGGAAACGCGCCAGCGCCGGCTGGTTGGCCCAGGTGCGCAGCGGCGTCACCGCCAGCGTGATCCACAGCAGCCGCAGCGCCCAGTCGCCCAGGCCGCGGATCAGCGTCTCGGCCGGGTTCGCGCCCAGCCGGTCGGCGAAGGCCCCGAACACGTACCAGGCCAGCGGCGTCAGGCAAAGCAGGAACAGCACGACCTTGGCCGCCGGATGCAGCAGCGGATGGCGGCGCGCGGGGGCACGCCGGGGCAGGGCGGGGGAAGCGCTCATGCGATCAGGGGCGTCAGAAGTTCTTCTTCAGGTCCATGCCGGCGTACAGCTGCCCGACCTGGGCCTCGTAGCCGTTGAACATCAGCGTCTGGCGACGCTTGGCGAAGAGGCCGTCCTCGCCGATGCGGCGCTCGGTGGCCTGGCTCCAGCGCGGGTGGTCGACGTTGGGATTCACGTTGGAGAAGAAGCCGTACTCCTGCTGCGCCGCCTTGGTCCAGCTGCTCACGGGCTGCTTCTCGACGAAGCGGATCTTCACGATGGACTTGGCCGACTTGAAGCCGTACTTCCAGGGCACGACCAGTCGCAGCGGCGCGCCGTTCTGATTGGGCAGCACCTCGCCGTACAGGCCGAAGGCCATCAGCGTGAGCGGATGCATGGCCTCGTCCAGGCGCAGGCCCTCGACGTAGGGCCAGTCCAGCACGCCCGAGCGCACGCCCGGCATCTGCGCCTTGTCGGCCAGCGTCGTGAACTCGACGTACTTCGCCTTGCCGGTGGGCTCCGCCTTCTTGATCAGCTCCGACAGCGAGTAGCCCACCCACGGGATCACCATGGACCAGCCCTCCACGCAGCGCAGGCGATAGACGCGCTCCTCCATCGGCGCGACCTTGAGCAGGTCCTCCAGGCCGAAGCGGCCCGGCTTGGCGCACTCGCCCTCGATCACGACGGACCAGGGCCGCGGCTTGAGCGTGTGCGCGTTCTCGGCGGGATCGGCCTTGTCGGTGCCGAACTCGTAGAAGTTGTTGTAGGAGGTGACGTCCTTGTAGGCCGTCAATTTCTCCAGCACGTTGGCGCCGGCCACCGCGCTCTTGGCGCCGGGCAGCTTGGCCAGCTTGCCGGGTCCGGCGGTCTGGGCCAGGACACCGTCGACCAGACCGCTCAACCCCAGCCCGGTGAGTCCGAGCGCGCCCGCTGACTTCAACCAGGTGCGGCGATCGTCGTAGACCTCGCGCGAGGTGATCTCGGAGGACGGGATGCGCGGGCCGTGGCGCGAGGGGTGGAAGTGCATGGCGGACCTTCAGGGGAGGGAAGGCCTGAACCTTACGCTCCCCGGAGCGTCTTGACATGAAAGCGCGCTTAAGACCCCCGCCGAATCCCCGCCGACCCCCCGCATCGTGGGGCCCCAGGGGCGCCGCTACCTCGAAAGAGGGAAGGCCGGGCCTTGCCTTACAGCGTGCCGTACGAGTGCAGCCCCGACAGGAACATGTTGACGCCCAGGAAGGCGAAGGTCGTGACCAGCAGCCCGATCAGCGCCCACCAGGCGCTGACCACGCCCGCGCAGGCCCTTCATCAGGCGCATGTGCAGCCAGGCCGCGTAGTTCAGCCAGACGATCAGCGCCCAGGTCTCCTTCGGGTCCCAGCTCCAGTAGCCGCCCCAGGCCTCGGCGGCCCAGAACGCGCCCAGGATGGTCGCGATCGTGAAGAACGCGAAGCCCAGCGCGATGGCCTTGTAGGCCAGGTCGTCCAGCGTCGACAGCGCGGGCAGCCGCGCCGTCAGCGGACCGCGCAAGGCCACGCTCGCCGCCAGGAACACCGCCACGCCGGCCATCTTCCCCGCCCAGCCGTTCAGACCCGTGGCCGTCTCCGGCGAGATGTTGGCGCCGAAGCGGAAGGCCAGCAGCACCAGCACCAGCCCCACCGGCACGCCGATCAGGCCGATCACCAGCGCGCGCGGCGTGGCCGTCTTCAACAAGGTGGCCAGCGCCACCATCGCCGCCATCGCGAAGCTGCCGTAGCCGATGAAGTTCGCCGGCACATGGATCTTCATCCACCAGCTCTGCAGCGCGGGCACCAGCGGCTGGATCTCGTGGGCGTCGCGCGCCACCGTGTACCAGAGCAGGAAGCCGACCGCCGCGCTCACCACCAGCATCACGTAGGCGCCCAGCGCGCGCGTGGCGAAACGCTGCTCGTAATAGAGGTACATCAGCGTGGTCAGCCACGTGAAGAGCACGAAGACCTCGTAGAGGTTGCTGACCGGGATGTGACCGATGTCGGGCGCGATCTGGTGGCTCTCGAACCAGCGCACCATCGTCCCGATCAGCGCCATGCCCACCGCGCCCCAGGCCAGTCGCGTGCCGATCGCCTCGGCCGCGCTGTCGCCGCCGGCCTTCTTGAAGAAGCCCAGCCAGTAGAACAGCGTGCTCATCCACACCAGCACGCTCATCCACAGGATCGCGCTCTGGCTGGACAGCATGTACTTGAGGAAGAAGGTCTTCTCGCCCGCGGCGAGGTCCGCGCCGAAGCCGTCGGTCTGGCGCAGGTAGAGCTGGATCGCGAACAGGCTGGCCGCGCCCACGATCAGGCTCAGCAGGCGCAGCGGCCGCCAGAACCATCCCAGCGCGATCAGCGCCGGCGTCGCGCCCGCGAGGATGCCCTTCTCGTAGACGTCCATCGAGGCCTGGTACCGGCTGAACGCGAACCCGGCGCCGATCAGCACCAGCGCCGCGAAGATCCAGTCGAAGGCATCACGGCCCTGGAAATACCCGCGCTTGCCGATCTCGAGCGAGCGCACGGGCGTGCCCTCGGGTGAGCCCGGCATCTGGGAATGCATCTGCGACGGCAGGTGGGAGGAATCCGCGGTGGATGTGGTGCTGGTCATGTCAGGCCTCCTCATGCAGCAGCCGCTGCTTGAGCGATTCAAATTCGACGGGCAGGTCGGCGGTCTCGCGGTTGCTGGACAGCGCCATGCGCACCCGCGTCTGCTCCGGACGTCCCGGGGCGGCTTCCAGCCACAGCCACAGGCGCCGGTCCTTGACGTAGAGCATCGCAAACACGCCCACGATCAGCAACACCGCTCCGAGGTAGACCAGCGTCTCACCCGGCGCGCGCGTCACCTGGAACACGCTGGCCTGGACCTGCTGGTAGTCGTCGAGCTGCATCACCACCGGCGCGGGATAGAACATCGCGTCCGACAGCGACAGCACCGCCTGCGTCATGAAGGCCTGCGTCGCGTCGCCGGGCTCGGGGCGGGGGCGGCCGAGCTGTTCCTCGGCCTGCTTGTGCAGCTCGAACAGGCTGCCATTGAGGATGCGCAGCAGCACCTCGGACACGCGGCCGCGTTCGGGTTCCGGCACCTCGCGCTCGATGAATTGCGACAGCGCGGGCAGGCCGCCCAGCGCCGCGCCCTGCGCGGGCGCGTCCGCCTTGAGGCCCTCGGCGCCGGCGAACAGCGTCAGCGTGCGCAGCGCGGTGGCCTCGAGCTGGGCCTGCATCGCGGGTTTGTCGGTCGGGCTGGCGCCCAGCGCGTAATGCTTGGCCGCGAGCAGCCGCTGCGCCGGATCGGCCAGCACGCGGCGCAACGCGAGCCAGCCTTCCAGGCTGTCCTTGCTGTCCACCGGCACGCGCAGGTAGCGGAAGCTGTCGGCCAGCGTGTCGCGCACGCCGAGCAGGTAGACGCGGTGGCCTTCGAGCTCCAGCGGGTACATGTAGTTGTTGTACTCGCGCGCCTGGCCGCTGGCGTCGCGCAACTTGTAGCTGAAGGACGGTCCGACGTTGCGCAGCGTCTTCTTGTCGCTGACATTGGCGCCCGAGCCCAGGTGCTGCTCCAGCCGGCCGACCAGGTCGACCTTGCGGACATCGGCGCCCGACTTGTCCTTGCCATCGTCCGCGAAGTTCTCCACGTTGATCACGCGCAACCCGGTGAATTCCAGGCCGTAGGTCTCGCCGTCCACGGTCAGCGAGGTGGTGCCGTTGACGCGGCCGTCCAGCGGCGTGTCATGCGCGGACTGCAGCGCCCGCAGCTTGAGCTTCAGCCCCGATCCGCCGTCCTCGAAGCTGCTCTGGTACAGCGTCACGCCGCGGTAGGTGAAGGGCTTGTTGACCTCGATCTTGGCCGTGTGCGTCGAGCCGTCCTGGCGGTCGTGCAGCACGATGTCGCTGGCGAAGAGCTTGGGCATGCCGGTCGAGTAGTACTCGACGATGAACTTCCTGAGCTCGACGTCGAAGGGCAGGTCCTGCACCACCACGCCGCTGGGCATGGAGATCAGCGCGGTCGACGACCGGCTGCCCTCGGGCACGTACAGGTTGCCGCGGAAGCTGGGATTGCCCGGCGAGAGCCGGTTCACCGGCGCGATCTGGTTGAGATCGGCGCCCTGGTAGATCTGCTTGCCCTGCGCCCACATGACGGCACGCACGACCAGGTCGCCGTCGAACAACCCGCCCAGGCAGATCAGCACGATGGCCGAATGCGCGGCCAGGTAACCGATCTTGTGGGCCGAGCCCTTGCGCGCGCCGATCATGACGCCGCCGTTGCGGACCTGCGCGCGGGCCTTCCAGCCCTCGGCGGCCAGCCAGGCATTGACCTGGCCCAGCGCCGCTTCCGGGTTCATGTGCAGGTAGCCCAGCGCCTTGAGCTTGAAGGCCTGGATGGCCTGCTCGCGCATGGATTCCTTGAAGGTCTTCAGGTCCCGCAGGATCTTGGGCGTGTGGCGCGCGATGCACAGGCTCGTGGACACGACCAGGAATCCCAGCATCAGCAGGAACCACCACGCGCTGTAGACGGTGTAGAGGTCGACCTTGCCGAACAGCTCCGACCAGAACGGGCCGAACTGATTGACGTAGTTCGTCATCGGCTGGCGCTGCTGCACCACCGTGCCGATCACGGAGGCGATGCACAGCACCGTCAGCAGCGCGATGGCGAAGCGCATCGACGCCAGCAGCTCCAGCGCGTCGTCGAGCGCGACGCGCAGGGTCGCGGTGGCCGCGGGCCGGGGGGGACGGTCGGGGGACTTCTCGGTCATGGCCGGCATTCTCGTTGCGTCGCGTGACCGATGGGGCGAGTGCCGGTTAAAGCGAAGGCCGGTGATCGGATCACCGGCCTCGTTCGTCGGGTCTTTCCCCGAAAGGGGCGGTCCGCGCGCGGCCGCTCAGCGCAGGCCGGCGATGTAGTCGGAGACCGCCTTGATCTCGCGGTCGCTCATCTTGGCGGCGATCGCCAGCATCTGCGGGCTGTTGGGCCGGCCGCCGGCGCGGAATGCCGTCAACTGGGCCTCGGTGTAGTCGCTGTGCTGACCGCCCAGGCGCGGGTACTGGGCGGGGATGCCGGCGCCGTTGGGGCTGTGACAGCCGGCGCAGGCGGGCACCTGCTTGTCGGCGATGCCGCCGCGGTAGATCTTCTCGCCCAGCGTGATCAGCTCCTTGTTCTTGGCGAACCCGGGCTTGCTGCCCTTGCTGGCGTAGAACGCGGAGACGTTGCGGATGTCATCGTCCGACAGCGGCGCGGCCATGCCCGACATCACCGCGTTCTTGCGCTTGCCCGACTTGAACTCGTGCAATTGCTTGGCGAGGTAGTCGGCGTGCTGGCCGGCGATGATCGGATTGGCAGGGCTGCCCCGGGAACCGTCCGCCGTGTGGCAGGCGGCGCAGACCTGGGAGCTGATGGCCTGGCCCTTGGTGAGATCGGGCTTGGCGGCTGCTTGCGGTTCGGCGGCGATGGCGGCGCCGGACATCAAAACCATACTCGACAACAAGAAAGCGGCAGTCTTCATGAATTGTTGAGGGTCGGGTGAGCGCAAGCGCGGGATCTTACAATGGCACCTCTTTTGAGCCCCGCAGCGCGATGACCGATTCCAACAAGAAACCCGCCTCTTCGGCCCCAGGGAAACCCGCAGGCCGTGTCGCGGGGCGCGCAGGAGCCCCCAAGAAGAAGCAGCCGCCCAAGCAGGGCCCCGGGAAAACCGGCATGCGCGCCGCCGCCAAGGCGCGCGCCAAGGCCACCGAGAAGGCCAAGGCGCAAGGCCTGCCCCCCCCGGTCAAACCCGTCAGCACCGAAGCGCTGACCCCGGGCAAGCGAGCGTTGGCCTGGACCCACACCGCGCGCTTCCTGACCACCGCCAGCCAGCTCCGTCACCTGCCGATCAACGGCGTGCTGCCCGAGGACGCCAAGGCGCGCCAGGCGGCGCAAGACGAGGCGGACGCGGACCTGGACGACGAGTTCCTCGACGACGCCGACGTCGGCGCGCCCGAGGGCGACGAGGGCTCGGATTCGGCCGGCGAGGCCGAGGCGCTCGCGCAAGACCTGGCGCCGCGCCGGCTGCCGGAGATCGCCTTCGTCGGACGTTCGAATGCCGGCAAGTCCACCGCGGTGAACACGCTGGCGCAGCAGAAGCGCCTGGCTTTCGCGTCCAAGACGCCGGGCCGCACGCAGCACATCAATCTGTTCGCGGTGGGACCGCGCGACGCGCCCGACGCGTTGTTCGCCGACCTGCCCGGTTATGGCTACGCCGCCGTCGCGCGCGATGCGAAGCTGCGCTGGCAGCGCGTCATGGCCGATTACCTCAGCGAGCGCGAGTCGCTGTCGGGCGTCGTGCTGATGGTGGACTCGCGGCTGGGCCTGACCGACCTGGACAAGCAGCTGCTGGAGTTCGTCTCCGACCGCGTCACCGCCGGCGAGGTCAGCCTGCTGGTCGTGCTGACCAAGGCCGACAAGCTCAACCGCAAGGAAGGCGCGGCCATCCTGGCGCAGGTGCAGAAGGACATCGCCGTGCTGGCGACCGAGGATTCGGACATCGGCATCACGCTGTTCTCGGCGCTGAGCAAGCAGGGCGTGGAGGACGTCGCCGAGGTCATCTACGACTGGGCCCACGCGGAACCGCGCGCGCCGTATTCGGAAGATGACGAATCGGACGATGAGGCGTCGGACGACGCCGAGGACGACGCCGACCCGGCCTGAACCCTCACCTCGGTCGATCACCCTCTCCCGCGAAGCGGGAGAGGGTGCAGTTCGTGGCCATTCGGGCCCATTCGGGCCCCCTTGTGGTTCAGGGTCGGCCGATGAAGACGTAGAACGCGGTGCCGCCGTTGGGCGCGTAACCGATGCCCACGTACAGCGGGCCCAGCCCGGTGTCCGATCCCAGGAAGATGCTGCTCGCGTAGCGCATGTCCTTGACGTTGATGTCGCGCCGCGAGAGCCAGGTGTTGCCTGCCTCCAGCGTGCCGCCGATGAAGAAGCCGCGCGAGAGGAACGGGTTGTCGTTGAGCCGCCGGTAGTAGGTCGCCCGCGTGAACAGCAGCGAGTTGCCGCTGAGCTGGTTGGGGTTGTAGCCCGACAGCTGATGGAAGCCGCCCAGCGTGTAGCCGCCCAGCCCCGTGTCGTCCGGCTGCTGCGAGGCCACCGCGCGTGCGTACAGGCTGACCGTGTGGCCGCCGAAGCTGCGTACCAGGTTGCCGTCCATGTTCAGGCGCAGGAAGCGTCCGCTGTTCAGGTTGCGGTTGTCCTGTCGACCACCTTGCGCCTCCGCGGTGAAGCGGTAGCCGTGCTGCGGGAAGTTGGCGTAGTCCAGCTGGTCCACGACCGTGCGCAGCCGGAAGCCGCGCTCATAACTCGTCCAGCGCAGCTTGCCCATCTCCGGCGTGGCCACGGTGATCAGGTCCGGGCGCGCATGGCGAATCTGGCTGAGCACGCCCAGGCGCACCTCGCCCCAGCGACCCCAGGGCTGACCCAGGTCGAAGCCGATCGCCGCGTCGCGGCGCACCAGCCGGGCCTGACCCAGGCTGGCGTTGTCCGGATCGTTGTCGTCGTAGACGATCTGCTTGCGCTGGTTGGCCTCGGCCCAGCCGCTGACGAACCAGTCATCGGCCACGCCCAGCTTCAGGCCCAGCGGGTGGTAGAGCTCGGTGTACAGGCGCGGCGTCTCGCCGATCGTGATCTGGTTGCGCCACTCGGTGCCCTTGTCGGTGAGCCAGTGGCGGTTGTGGCTGAGCCGCAGGTTGAAGAAGCTGTCGCCACCGGAGTCCGTCGACAGGTCCATGCCGACGCGGAAATAGTTGGGCCCCCAGGGCTTGTCCTCCATGTTGAAGACCAGCGTCTCGCCCTCGGGGCGCTGCTCGACGTGGTAGTCCACGCGGTTGTAGTCGCCGCTGGAGGACAGGAAACGCATGTCGCGCTCCGCCGTCTCGTTGTTGAAGGGCTGTCCGGGCTTGGACTCCAACTGGCTGCGGAAGCGTTCGGGATTGGTGTTGTCCGAGCCCTCGAGCTTCACCGCCGCGATGAACACGCCGGGCGCCTTCGTGCCGATGCGCGCGATCTGCCAGTCGGCGTAGGTCTTGTCGTCGACCGCGTACGCGCGCAACTGCGGCAGCAGCGCCTCGGCCGCTTCCTCGCCGGCGCGGATGAGGGCCTTGACCTTGTCGAAATCGCCCGACGTCAGCGTGCCGAGCTTGGGTGTGATCAGCAGGTCCTCGCCGGCGGACATGCTGGCGATGGAGCGCTGCACGTTCTGCTCGGTCAGGATGTTGATCATCTGCGCGGTCAGTCCGATCAGCGAGTTCAGCGTCTCGCGCCCGCCCACCGGCGTGCCCACGTTGACGGCGATCAGCCGGGTGGCGCCCATCTCGCGCGCGACGTCCACAGGGAGGTTGTTGACCAGCCCGCCGTCGCCCAGGATGCGGTCCTCCCACTCGACCGGCGCGAACACGCCCGGCACGCTCATGCTGGAACGCAGCGCCAGCGCGAGGTCGCCCTCGGCCAGGATGCGCTCGCGGCCGCTCTCCATGTCGGTGGCGACCGCGCGGAAGGGCGTGGGCAGCTGGTCGAACTGGCGCACGTTGCGTACCGGCAGCGTGAGCCGGCGCAGCAGCGCCTCCAGGCCCCGGCTGGACAAGGTGCCGGTGGGCACGCGGACCTCGCCGTCGCGCAAGCCGAACTCGATGGTCGCGGAGAACTCGAAGTCCTCCTCCTTGCGGCGCTGCGACAGGTCCTGGCGGTCGACGCGGCTGGCGAAGAGCCGGTCCCAGGCGATGCGGGAGAGCTCTCGGTCGAGGTCGTCGGCGGTCATGCCGCTCGCGTACAGGCCGCCGATGATGGCGCCCATGGACGTGCCGGTGATGATGTCCACGGGAATGCGCTCGCGCTCCAGCACCTTGAGCACGCCCACGTGCGCCAGGCCGCGCGCGCCGCCGCCCGACAGCACCAGCCCGAGCCGCGGACGCCGGGCCTGATCGGCCGCCGGCGTGGCCACGGTCTGGCCGGGCGCCGGATTGGGCGGCACGGTCTGGGCCTGGACCGCCGACAGCGAGAACGCGGCGATCAGCGACAGCGCGAGGGCGCGCGAGGGACGGAGGACTCGGAACACGGCGGGCACGTCAGGCATGGGACAGCGGATCAGCCCCGCGGCGATGGCGCGAGGCGGGCGCATTGTGACCCGAAGCGGCCGCGCGAGCGCGCGGCCCGTGTCCGTCAATGGTCGTTGCCGTTGGGCGGGGCGCGGTCCAGGTCCAGCATCAGCGTGCCGATGGCGCGCTGCAGCAGCGGCGCGTCCTCGAGCTGCGTGATCAGGCCGTTGGCCACCAACTGCTCCAGCGCGCCGCGCGTCATCGAATGGCGCTCGTCCGGCATCTGACCGACGAACAGGAACATCTGCCGGCTGTCGCTGATCCACGCGATCTGCGCGGTGATCCACTCGCTCTGCAGGAACAGGTGGTACCAGCCGCCGATCTGCAGCCCGGCGATCCAGTCCTGCAGCGCGGCCTGCGCGTGAGGCGAATGCTCCTCGCTGTACAGCGCCACCGGCACCGTCGGCAACTGGCCGCGGTCCACGCGCTCATGCGCCCAGCGCGAGGGCAGTTGCGACTCGCGCTCGTCGAGCAGTTGCTGGAGCAGCTCCTCGGGCGTGAGCGCCGGGCGACGCGGGGCCGGGGGCGCCGGCACGGCCGATTCCTCGACCGCCGGCAGCCCGCGCAGCACGCGGCCGTGCTGGCGCATCAGCTCATCGAGGAAGGTCTGGCGCTGCATCGGCGGCAACGCGATCGCGTCCATGCCGCGTTCCAGCGCGCGGACCAGGTCCGGCAGCTGGCCGCGCAGGCGCTGTCGGGCGGCCTCGTCGGCCTGGGGCGACACGCTGTGCAACAGCGCGTCCACCAATTCGATGTAGGTCTGCGGCTCGACCGCGTCACGGCCGTGCTGGACCATCGCCTGCGCGATCACCTCGACCCAGGGGCCGAGCAGGAAACGCCGCATCAGCTTGCCCGCCCGGGCGTCGTCGAGCTGATGCTGGAGCTGGTCGCGCAGCATCCGCTGCCATTCCTGGCGCTGCTGCTCGCGGTCCAGGCGCTCCAGCGCCACGGCGCTGCGTTGGCCCCGGGCCTCGGCCTGCGCGCGGATGTGCGCGTCGACCTCGGTCAGCGCCTGCTGGAACTGCATCGCCGCGGGATGGGCGCTGTCCAGCAGGGGCTGGATCACGCGTTCGAGGAACTGCAGGAAGCCCTTGAGCTCGGCATCGTCGGCACGCTGGAAGCCGGCACCGTGCGCGGCGATGCGGTTCAGCAGCTGCCAGGTCGGATGGTCCTGGCGGCGCAGCAGCGTGGCGTCCGTCTTGGACAGGCGCACGATCGCCACCTGCAGGCGGCCCATCAGCACCTTGAGCGGCGGCTGCAGGCTGTCGTCGGCCAGGATCTGGTCGTACAGGCGCGAGAGCAGGTCGGTGCCCGGCGCGCCGACACCGGGACCCAGCCGCGGCGGCGCCGATCCCGCGCCGGCGGGCTGGCCGCGCGCGGGGCCGAGCTCGGCGGCGCGCGTGTTCATCAGGTCCAGCTTCAGCGCGACCTGGTCCAGCGTCGCCTTGGGCGCGGGAACCTCGGTGATGCTCTTGAACTGGCGCTGGCGCAGGTCCGATTCCTTCAGCGCCGAGCCATGGCTGGTCAGCATGCCGCTGAGCTGCGCCTGACGCAGGCTCTGGCACAGCGACGCGTAGACCGGCTGCAGGTGCGTGGCCAGCGGCTGCGCGGCCACGCGCATCAGCGCGTAACGGCCCTCGGCGTCCAGGTCCACGCCCTCGACCGCGCGAGAGAGCGCGTGCGCGAACAGCGCGGCCCGCAGCGGGTTGTCGTTCTTCAACGGGCGGGCGATGCCGCGCAGCGCCGCGAAGAAGTTGCCCAGCTGGTGGAGCTCGGCGCGGGACTGGTCCTCGATCGCCGTGATCACATGTGACAGCGCCACGTCCTTCAGCGCCTGGCCCTCGTCGACCAGGCTGAACGAGAAGTCGCCGCCCGAGGCGCGCGGTGGGGCCTTGTCGCGCTGGATCGGATCGCCGCCGTCGCGGGCGATGGCCAGCAGCCGGGAGAGCGAGGCCTCGAAGTCGGCGGCGAAGCTCGCGCGGCGCTTCGACCATCCCGCCAGCAGCTGGTGGTGTTCGAGGCGGCTCTTGAGTTCGTCCTGCAGGCCGTTGTAAAGCCCATGCGCCAGCGAGGGCGCGTGGGCCAGGGCCTCATCGACCAGGGATTGCAGTGAGAGCGAAGACGCTTGGACCATCATTTGTGACAAGTTGTCAGCCGCATTATGGTCGCCCCCGATTCAGGTGACATCCCCTGGGGCACGGGGCCGTGCGGACTGGGGAAAGCCTGATGGCCGGACCGAGGTCCGATGAGCGGGGCACCAACAATTCTGGGCGATTCACGCACCAGCAGCGGGCAAGGCTGAAGCCCAAAGCGTATCCAAGCGCAACAGCCAATGAAAAAGGGACACCTCGCGGTGTCCCTTCTGTCCTCATTTCCCTGGCGGGCCCCGGGGGGCGCTTGCGCGATCAGCCCTCGCGGCGCAGCGCCGGGAAGAGGATGACGTCGCGGATCGACGGGCTGTCGGTGATCAGCATCATGAGGCGGTCGATGCCGATGCCGCAGCCGCCAGTCGGGGGCATGCCGTACTCGAGCGCGCGAATGAAGTCGGCGTCGAAGAACATCGCCTCCTCGTCGCCGGCGTCCTTGTTGGCCACCTGCGACTGGAAGCGCGCGGCCTGGTCCTCGGCGTCGTTCAGCTCCGAGAAGCCGTTGGCGTACTCGCGGCCGGTGATGAACAGCTCGAAGCGCTCGGTGATCGTCGGATCCGCGTCCGAGGCGCGGGCCAGCGGCGAGACCTCGACCGGGTAGTCGACGATGAAGGTCGGCTCCCAGAGCTTCTCCTCAACGGCCGCCTCGAACATGCCGAACTGCAGCGCCGACAGGCCCCAGTGCGCCGGGGCTTCCTCGCCCAGCGCCTTCAGCTTGGCGCGCAGCGCCTCGGCGTCATCGGCTTCGGCCTCGCTCACGCCCGCGTGCACGATCAGCGACTGGCGCACCGACAGCCGGGTGAAGGGCTTCTCCAGGTCGACCGGCTTGCCGGCGTAGGTGACCAGGGCGCTGCCCGTGGCGGCGCGGGCCGCGTGACGGATCACCTCCTCGGTGAAGCTCATGACCTCCTGGTGGGTCCAGTAGGCCGCGTAGAACTCCATCATCGTGAACTCGGGGTTGTGCCGGACGCTGATCCCCTCGTTGCGGAAGTTGCGGTTGATCTCGAAGACGCGCTCGAAACCGCCCACCACCAGGCGCTTCAGGTAGAGCTCCGGCGCGATGCGCAGGTACATCTCCTGATCCAGCGCGTTGTGGTGCGTGATGAAGGGCTTGGCGTTGGCGCCGCCCGGGATCGGGTGGAGCATCGGCGTCTCGACTTCCAGGAAGCCGTTGTCCACCATGTACGAGCGGATCGACGACACCGCCTTGGAGCGCGCGACGAACCGGTCCCGCGCCTTGCCGTCGGAGATCAGATCGGCGTAGCGCTGGCGGTACTTCTGCTCCTGGTCGGCCATCCCGTGGAACTTGTCCGGCAGCGGGCGCAGCGACTTGGTCAGCAGGCGCAGCGTCGTCACCTTCACCGACAGCTCGCCGGTCCGGGTGCGGAAGAGCGTGCCCTCGGCGCCCAGGATGTCGCCCAGGTCGAAGTGCTTGAACTCGGCGTAGGCCTCCTCGCCCAGCGCGTCCCGGGACAGGAAGAGCTGGATGGCGCCGGTGGCGTCCTGCAGCGTGGCGAAGCTGGCCTTGCCCATGATGCGCTTGAGCATCATGCGGCCGGCCACCGTCACCGTGACGGCCTGCGGCTCCAGCTCCTCATTGGCGAGCTCGCCGTACTGCGTCTGCAGCGGCGTGGCGCGGTGCTGGGGTTTGAAGTCGTTGGGGAAGGCCGCGACCCCCTTGGCCTGGGCCTTCGCGCGGACGGCAGCGAGTTTCTCGCGGCGTTCGGCGATCAGCTTGTTCTCGTCTTGGGCGGGTGCCGGCGTGTCGTTGCCGTGCTGGGGGTCTTGGGACTGGCTCATCGTGGGCTGCAAAAAAGGCAGGGCGCGATTTTAGGCTTTTAAAATCGCGCCCCATGTCCCCGTACCCCATCCTGGACCGCCCGGTCCGTGTCGCCCTCGTCGGTTGCGGCCGCATTTCCAAGAATCACGTCGAGGCGCTGACCCAGCATCGGGGTCGCGCCGAGCTCGTCGCCGTCTGCGACACGCGCGCCGAGGCCGTGCAGGCCGCGCTGGCGCAGACCGGCCTGCCGGCGGAGCGCGGTTTCGCCTCGCTGGACGCGCTGCTGGCGGGCTCCGACGCCGACCTGGTCGTGCTGGCCACGCCCAGCGGGCTGCATGCGCAGCAGGCCATCACCTGCGCCCGCGCCGGCCGCCACGTGCTCAGCGAGAAGCCCATGGCGACCAAGTTCGAAGAGGGCCAGGCGATGGTCCGCGCCTGCCGCGACGCCGGCGTGAAGCTCTTCGTCGTCAAGCAGAACCGGCTCAACGCCACGGTGCAGCTGGTCAAGAAGGCGCTGGACGAAGGCCGCTTCGGCCGCATCTTCATGAGCACCGTCAACGTGTTCTGGACCCGCCCGCAGAGCTATTACGACGCCGCCCGCTGGCGCGGCCGCTGGGACATGGACGGCGGCGCCTTCATGAACCAGGCCAGCCACTATGTCGACCTGCTGGACTGGCTGGTCGGTCCGGTGGACAACGTGCACGCCTACACCGCCACGCTCGCCCGCGACATCGAGGCCGAGGACACCGGCGTGCTGGCGCTGCGCCTGCGCCACGGTGGCCTGGCCAGCATCAACGTGACGATGCTGACCTACCCGCAGAACCTCGAGGGCTCGATCACCATCCTGGGCGAGAAGGGCACCGTGAAGATCGGCGGCACCGCGGTCAACAAGATCGAGCACTGGGCCTTCGACACGCCGCACCCGGACGACGAGCAGGTGAAGACCGCCAGCTACGAGACCACCAGCGTGTACGGCTTCGGCCACGCCGCGTATTACGACAACGTCATCCAGACGCTGCGCGGCGAGGCGCAGGCGCAGGTCGACGGCTACGAGGGCCTGCGCTCGCTGGAGCTGCTGATCGCGGCCTACCGCAGCGCGCGCGACGGTCAGCGCGTCGGCCTGCCGCTGGTGTTCTGACATGGGCTGGTGGCAACACGCGAGCGCCATCGTCGACGACGGCGCGCAGCTGGGCGAGGGCACCAAGGTCTGGCACTTCAGCCACGTGTGCGCCGGCGCGCGCGTGGGCGAGGGCTGCTCGCTGGGGCAGGGCGTGTACGTCGGCAACGACGTGACGATCGGCCGCAACGTGAAGATCCAGAACAACGTGTCCGTCTATGACGCGGTGACGCTGGAGGACGACGTCTTCTGCGGCCCGTCGATGGTCTTCACCAACGTCTACAACCCGCGCTCGGCGGTGACGCGCAAGCACGAGTACCGCCGCACGCGGGTCCGGCGCGGCGCCACGCTGGGCGCCAACTGCACGATCGTCTGCGGCGCGACCATCGGCGAGTACGCCTTCGTCGGCGCCGGGGCCGTCATCAAGGGCGACGTGACGCCCTACGCGCTGATGGTGGGCGTGCCCGCGCGCCAGATCGGCTGGATGAGCCGCCATGGCGAGAAGCTCGACCTGCCGGTGCAGGGCAGCGGCCGCGCCGCGTGCCCGGCCAGCGGCGATCTCTATGAACTCGACGGCCGGGCGCTGCGCCTGGTGGATCCCTCGGAGCCGCAGGCATGAGCCTTCCCTTCATCGACCTCAAGGCGCAGTACGCGGCGCTCAAGACCACCATCGACGCGCGCATCCAGCGCGTGCTCGACCACGGCCAGTACATCATGGGCCCCGAGGTGCAGGAGCTGGAAGCCGCGCTGGCCGCCTACGCCGGCACGAAGCACTGCATCACCGTGGCCAGCGGCACCGAGGCGTTGCTGATCGCGATGATGGCGTTGGACCTGCAACCCGGCGACGAGGTCATCACCACGCCCTTCACCTTCGCCGCCACCGCCGAGACCATCGTGCTGCTGGGCGCGGTGCCGGTGTTCGTCGACATCGAGCCCGACAGCTGCAACCTGGACGCCTCGCTGATCGAGGCCGCGATCACGCCGCGCACCAGGGCCATCATGCCGGTCAGCCTGTACGGGCAGGTCTGCGACATGGACGCGATCAACGCGATCGCAGCGAAGCACGGCGGCATTCCGGTGATCGAGGACGCCGCGCAGAGCTTTGGCGCGTCCTACAAGGGGCGCAAGAGCTGCGGCCTGTCGACCTGGGG
Source organism: Roseateles sp. (assembly GCA_039594005.1). GTDB lineage: Bacteria > Pseudomonadota > Gammaproteobacteria > Burkholderiales > Burkholderiaceae_C > Roseateles. The sequence continues at coordinate 463,577 of JBCNOF010000011.1, read as the reverse complement.
CGCGACGAGCTTCTTCCCGAGCAAGCCGCTGGGCTGCTATGGCGACGGCGGCGCGCTGTTCACCGACGACGACGCGCTCGCCCAGGCCGCGCGCGAGATCCGCGTCCACGGCCAGAGCCAGCGCTACACGCACACGCGGGTAGGCGTCGGTGGCCGCATGGACACGCTGCAGTGCGCGGTCGTGCTGGGCAAGCTGGAGCGCTTCGACTGGGAGATCGCCCAGCGACTGGCCCTCGGCGAGCGCTATCAGCAACTGCTGGGCGATCTGCCGGTGCAGCGCCTGGCTGTCCGTGAGGACCGGGACTGCGTCTGGGCCCAGTTCACCGTGCAGCTCGAGAGCGCCGGGCAGCGCGAGGCCGTCGTGGCTGCGCTCAAGCAGGCCGGCGTGCCGACGGCGATCCACTATCCCAAGCCGCTGCACCGGCAGCCTGCGTACGAGCAGCGCTGCCGCGTGGCCACGCCGCTGCCGCACGCGGAAGCCGCGGCGCAGCGCGTGATGAGCCTGCCGATGAGCCCTGACCTCAGCGAGGCCCAGCAAGACCAGGTCGTGGCCGCCCTCAGCGCCGCCCTCAGCGCCGCCGCCAGTGCGGCCCTGAACACCACGCCGGCCTGATCCCACTCGTCCTCACTTCCCCACCACCAGGCCCTACCCATGCTGCTCGGCTACACGATGGATGCGCTGCGCGCGCGGATCCGCGCGAGGGTGGCGGCGTGGCTGGGCCTGCGCGTGGGCGCCGGCGCGCGCATCCACCCCGGTGCGCGCGTGCGCTGCGGCGCGGGCAGCGCGCTGGGCGAGGACAGCACCCTCTACCGCGATGTCCAGATCCTGGCGACTGGTCAGGGTCGCTTCAGCATCGGCGCGCGCAGCCACCTCGCGCCGGGCGCGTACCTGCTGGTCGGCGGACAGCGCCTGAGCATCGGCGACGACGTCGCCATCGGCCCCGGCCTGATGCTGTTCTGCGAGTCCAACGCGATCGCCGACACCGCCACCGGCTCAGGCCTGCACCGCGAGCAGTACCACCGCGCCGAGGTCCGCATCGGCCACAACGTGTTCCTCGGCGCCCGCGTGACGGTGCTGCCGGGCAGCGTGATCGATGACGGCGTCGTCGTCGCCGCGCATTCGGTCGTGCGCGGCCATCTGCCCGGCGGCTGGGTCTACGGCGGCGCGCCCGCGCGACCGCTTCACCGGATCGATGGCGCGCGCGCGCCGTCGGCCGGCTCGTGAAGGGACATGTCGCCGGCGCGCTGCGCTGGCGCGACCTGATCGCCGCGATCGGCCATGGGCTGCGCCGCGGCCCCGCCAGCGTCGAGGACTTCCGCGCCGCGTTCGCGCGCAGCCTGGGCGTGGAGACGGACGCGGTGCGGCTCTTCGGCAGCGGCCGCGCCGCGCTGCACGCGTTCACCGCCGCGCTGGACCTGCCGCCCGGCTCCGAGGTGCTGCTGCCGGGCTACACCTGCGTGGTGGTGCCCAACGTCTTCATGCACCTCGGCCTGAAGGTGCGCTACGTCGACATCGGCGCGCGGGACTTCAACCCGAGCACCGACGCGATCGGCGCCGCCATCGGTCCGGCGACGCGCGTCGTCGTCGTGCCGCACAACTTCGGCTTCGTCACCGAGGGCCTGGACGCGCTGCGCGCGCGCTTCCCGGACCTCGTGTTCATCGAGGACGCCGCGCATGCGTGGGGCGGCACGGACGCCGCGGGGCGCGTGGCCGGCACGCTCGGACACGCCGCCTTCTTCAGCTTCGAATACTCCAAGCCGCTGAGCACCGGCATCGGCGGCGCGCTGGTGATCGCTGACGCCGCGCAGCGCGCGCGCCTCGCCCCACGGCTGCCGGCCCTGCGCGCGCCCTCGGCGCGGGCGGTGTTCAAGCAGGCGCTGACCTTGACCTGGCATCGCCTGACGATGAGCCTGCCGCAGCCGGCGCTGGGCGCGCTGATCGCGCTGCTGCGGGCGCCGTCGCGGATGCTGGGGCTGGTGGCCAAGACGCCGGACAGCGAGGTCGCCGGTGACACGCAGCCCGACTACCACGCCGGCCTGCATCCGTTCAGCGCCGCGATCGGCCTGATGCAGGCGCGGCGCTTCGCCGAGATCCACGCGCTGCGGCGCGCGCAGACGGCCGACTACGACGCGCTGCTCGCCGGCCTGCCGGGGTGGGAGCGCCCAGCGCCCGCGCCGGGCGCGGTGCTGCTGCGTTACCCGGTGCTGCTGCCCGACACGGCCACGCGCGACGCCGCGGTCGCCGCGCTGGAGGCAGTCGGCATCGTCGGCGGCACCTGGTTCGACGACGTCGTGCATCCGCGCGGCAGCCGGCGTTACGGCTACACCGAGGGCGAGTGCCCGAACGGCGAGCGCGCCGCGCGCACCGTGCTCAACCTGCCGCTGGGCCGCCACGCGCGCATGAGCGCCGCGCAGCGCGCCGCGGTGCGTGCGATCGCGGAGCGCCACGGCGGCCGCGATGGCGGCGGCGCCGCCGCGCGCGGGGAGCCCACGCGATGACCGTGCGCCGCCGTTTCGCGCAGCTCGCCGGCGCGTCGATGTTGACGCAGGCGATCCCGATGCTGGTCGCGCCGCTGCTCACGCGCTGGTACGGCGCGGAGGCGCTGGGCCACTGGGCGCTGTTCGTCGCGCTGTCGGCGAACCTGGCCACCATCGCCAACGCCCGCTACGAATTCGCGATCGTGCTGCCGCGCCGCGATGGCGAGGCCGCGCTGGTGCTGCAACTGGCGCTGTGGATCGCGCTGGCCATGGGCCTGGCGACCGCGCTGGGCGCCGGCGCCTGGCACCTGGGCGTGGCTCATCATGCGCAGCTCGGCGGACGCTGGAACTCGCTGACCCAGCTCGACCCGTGGTTGTGGATGCTCGCGCCGGTGGTGGCGCTGGCAGGCATGCAGCAGGCGCTGAGCCTGTGGAACAACCGCCAGGGCCGCATCGACGTGATCGCGCAGGCCCGCGTGCTGCAGCAAGGCGTGATGGCCGCGGCGCAGGCGGCCGCCGCGCTGGGCGGCTTTGCCGGTGTGGCGGCGCTGGTGCTGTCGCAGAGCCTGGCGGCACTGCTCGCGCCGCTGTGGCTGCTGGCGCGCGGCAGCCGCTGGCGCCGCGCCACGCGGCTGGACCAGTCGGGCCACTCCTGGCATTGGCGCCACCTGCGCCGGCTGGCCTGGCGCTACAAGCAGTTCCCCTTGCTCAACAGCCCGCATGCCTTCGTCAACGCGGCGCAGGAGACGCTGGTGCTGGCGCTGATCGCGGCCTGGGCCGACGCGGCGACGGCCGGGTATTACGCGCTGATGGTGCGGCTGGTGAAGGCGCCGGCGACGCTGGTGGGCGGCGCCCTGTCCGAGGCACTGCTGGGGCAGCTCGCGCGCGACTGGCAGCAGGGCATCGACCTGCGCCCGCGGCTGCTGCGCGGCATACGGCTGCTGGCGATGGTGGCGCTGCCCGGCATGGTGGTGCTGATGGCGGCCGGGCCGGCGCTGTTCGGTTGGCTGCTCGGCGCGGACTGGGCCCGCTCGGGCGAATACGGCCGCTGGATCGCGCCCTATGTCGCCGCGCATTTCATCGCCGCGCCGCTGACGGTCACGCCGATGGTGACGGGCCGGCAACGCGGGGCGCTGGTCTTCAGCCTGATCGGCAACGCGCTGTACGTGCTGCCGGTGGCGCTGGTGCTGAGCCACGGCGGCGCGCTGACGACGGCGCTGGGCGCCATCGCGGTGCTGCTGCCGATCTATTTCGCGATCTATCTGGCGTGGCTGGTGCGCGGTGCCGCGCCCCGGACCGCGCCGCACGGAGTGCCTGCATGAGACTGGTCCTGATCGGGGACGGCGAGAGCCCCCATCTGCTGAAGTGGGCGCGCGCGCTGTCGCAGCAACGCGAGCTGGAGCTCTGGGCAGCGTCCACGCGAGGCTTCGCGCCCGAGTTCCACTTCTTGATTCCCGAGGATCGGCGCCTGGCGCTGAACACCGACCCGGCGCATGCCGGCGGCAACATCGCGGTGCTCAAGCAGTTGCCGGCGCTCGGCGCGTGGCTGCGCAAGGTCGATGCCGACTGGCTGCACGCGCATTACCTGACCTCGCACGGCACGCTGGCCTGGGCCGCGCGCCGCGGCTGGAAGCTGCGCGCGCGCATCGCCGGGTCCGCCTGGGGCAGCGACATCCTCGTCGCGCCCAACCAGGGCTGGGCCTACAAGTGGCTGACCACGCAGGTGCTCAAGGCCTGCGCGGTGACGACGTCGGACTCCGAGCACATGAGCGCCCGCATGCGCGAGCTCGGCGCGGCCGAGGTGATGACCTTCCCCTTCGGCCTGGAGCAGTTGCCCAAGCAGAACGTGCGCAAGCAGCCGTGGCTGTTCTACGCCAACCGCGGCCTCGAGCCGATCTACCGCCCGCAGCGCGTGATCGAGGTCTTCGCCGCGATCGCCGCGCGCCAGCCCGAGGCGCGCCTGGTCGTGGCCAACGACGGCTCGTTGCGCGGCGCGCTCGAGGACCAGGTCCGGTCGCTGGGCCTGGCTGAGCGCGTCGAGTTCGTCGGCCGCCTGGACGCCACCTCGCAGGGCCGTCGCTACGCCCCGGCACGCTGGTTCCTGAGCCTGCCTGAAAGCGATTCGGTGTCGGTGTCGGTGCTCGAGGCGATGGCGCACGAGTGCCTGCCCATCCTGTCGGACCTGCCCGCCAACCACGAGCTGCTGGGCACCGCCGGCAGCCTGGACCTCGTGCAGCCCGACACGCTGCTGGGCCGCCACGGCCTGATCCTCAAGGACGGCGAGGACCTCGCCACCTTGCCCGACCGCCTGCAACTGCTGGCCGGCGAGTCCGAGGTCGCGGGCCAGGCGGTCGATGCCGACCGGCTGGGCGCGGCCAACCGCGCGTGGGTGGCGCAACATGCGATGTTCGGCCCCGCCGTCACCCGATTCGTCGATCGCCTGAAGCAGGCATCGGCCGCCTGAGCTCACCGGTCCAAGATTCCGAAGTCCCCATGAAGCTGCTGCTCATCAACCACTACGCCGGCTCGCCGAAGCACGGCATGGAATTCCGCCCGTTCTACCTGGCCCGCGAATGGGTCCGGTCCGGGCACCAGGCGCTGATCCTGGGCGCGTCCTACTCGCACGTGCGCACGACGCAGCCCGAGCCCGGCATGGCAGCGATGAGCGGCGTGAACTACCTCTTCTACGACACGCCCGAGTACCAGGGCAACGGCATGGGCCGGGTCAAGAACATCTGGTCCTTCTGCCGCCAGGTCTGGAAGGACGCCGACATCCTCGCCCGCGAGTTCGCGCCCGATGTCGTCATCGCGTCCAGCACCTACCCGATGGACATCTGGGTGGCGCGGCGCGTGGCCAAGCTCGCCAAGGCCAAGCTGGTCTACGAGGTCCACGACCTGTGGCCGCTGTCGCCGATCGAGCTCTCGGGCATGTCGAAGTGGCACCCGTTCGCGATGCTCTGCCAGAAGGCCGAGAACGACGCCTACCGCGACGCTGACGTCGTCGTGTCGATGCTGCCCAAGGTCCACGCGCACATGGCCGCGCACGGGCTCGACCTCAAGAAGCTGCACATCGTGCCCAACGGCATCACGCTGGATGAATGGTCCGAGCACGGTGAGCCGCTGGAGCCCGCGATCCAGGCGCACCTGGACGCCGAACGCGCCGCCGGCCGCACCGTGGTCGGCTACGCCGGCTCGATGGGTGAGCCCAACGCGCTGGACGTGCTGCTCGACGCGGCCAGGATGGTGAAGGACCGGGCGCTGAGCTTCGTGCTGGTCGGCGGCGGCCACCTGCGCGATCAGCTCGAGGCGCGCGTGCGCGACGAGGGGCTGACGAACGTCGCGATGTTCCCGGCGATTCCGAAGGCGCAGATCCCGTCGCTGCTGAAGGATTTCGACATCGCCTACATCGGCTGGCAGCGCACGCCGATCTATCGCTTCGGCATCGCCCCCAACAAGCTGATGGACTACCTGATGGCGCAGCGGCCGGTGCTGCACTCGGTGGAGGCTGGCAACGATCCGGTGGCCGAGGCCGGCGCCGGGCTGACCGTGCCGCCGCAGGACCCGCGCGCGGTCGCCGACGGGCTCATCGCGCTGGCCGCGCTGCCCGCCGAGGAGCGCGCCGAGATGGGCCGCCGCGGCCGTGAATTCGTGCTGGCGAATCACACCTACCCGGTGCTCGCGCAGCGTTTCATCGACGCCGTACGTTGAAACTTCCGATGACATGACCCAGGACCGAGAACTCCAGGCCATCGCCCAGCGCTATGCCCGCCGCGACCAGCGGCTCGCGGGACTGGAGCGCTACAGCCTGCTGCGCCCCGAGGTCTGGCAGATGCTGCATGAGCGCCAGGCCGCGATGCTGCGGCTGCTGGCGGCGCATCGCGCGGCGCAGTCCGATCCGGCCGCGCCGGTGAGCGGCTGGCGCATGGCGGAGGTCGGCTGCGGCGCCGGGGGCAACCTGATGGACATGCTGCGGCTGGGACTGCTGCCGCAGCACCTGACCGGCATCGAGCTGCTGCCCGAGCGGCTGGAGGCCGCACGCGCCGCGCTGCCCCAGCAGGTGAGGCTGCTGGCGGGCGACGCGTCGCAGGCCGACGTCGAGCCCGGCAGCCAGGACCTGGTGATGCAGTCCACGGTGTTCTCCTCGATCCTGGACGACGGGCTGCAGCAACGGCTCGCGCAAGCCATGTGGCGCTGGGTGCGGCCGGGCGGGGCGGTGCTCTGGTACGACTTCATCGTCGACAATCCGCGCAATCCCGATGTCCGGGGCGTGCCGATGAAACGCGTGCGCGCGCTGTTCCCCGAGGGCCGGACGACGGTGCGCCGCGTCACGCTGGCCCCGCCGATCGCGCGCGCCGCGTGCCGGATCCACCCCGGCGCCTACCGCGTCCTCAACACCTTGCCCTTCCTGCGCAGCCACGTGCTGGCGCTGATCACCAAGACACCATGAGCCAATCGTCCGACATGACTCCCGACCCGAACCTCCCGTTCCTCCCGTTCGCGCTGCCCGAGCTCGGCGAGGAAGAGATCGCGGAAGTCGTCGACACGCTGCGCAGCGGCTGGATCACGACGGGCCCCAAGGCCAAGCGCTTCGAGCAGGCCTTCGCCGAGTTCCTCAACGAGCCGCAGATCGAGTGCGTCGCGGTGAACTCCGCCACCGCCGGCCTGCACCTGGCGCTGGAGGCTCTTGGCATCGGTCCCGGCGACGAGGTCATCACCACGACGCACACCTTCACCGCCACCGCCGAGGTGGTGCGCTACATGGGCGCGGACGTGAAGCTCGTGGACATTGATCCCAAGACGATGAACATCGCGCTCGATCAGATCGAGCCCGCGATCACGCCGCGCACCAAGGCCATCATCCCGGTGCATTACGCGGGGCTGGCCGTGGACATGCTCACGCTGCTGGACATCGCGCGCAAGCACGGGCTGAAGGTCGTCGAGGACGCCGCGCACGCGCTGCCCACGACGTTGGAGAAGGAGCTGATCGGCACCATGGGCAGCAATGCCACGGTGTTCAGCTTCTACGCCAACAAGACCATGACCACCGGTGAGGGCGGCATGCTCGTGACGCGCGACGCGGAACTGGCCAGGCGGGCGCGCGTGATGCGGCTGCACGGCATCAACCGCGATGCCTTCGATCGCTTCACGGCCAAGGTGCCGAGCTGGTACTACGAGATCGTCGCGCCGGGCTTCAAGTACAACCTGACCGACATCGCCGCGGCGATGGGGCTGCATCAGCTCAAGCGCCTGCCCGCGTTCCAGCAGCGCCGCGAGCAGATCGCGGCGCGCTACTTCGAGGCGCTGGCCGACCTGCCGCTGATCCTGCCGCCGCAGGCGCCTGAGGGCGACGTGCACAGCTGGCACCTGTACGTGCTGCGCCTGGCTGAGGACGCGGGCGTGACGCGCGATGTCTTCATCGAGCGCATGTTCGAGCAGGGCATCGGCTGCAGCGTGCATTACGTGCCGCTGCATCAGCATCCGTACTGGAAGGAGCGCTACGGCCTGACGCCGGAGATGTTCCCCGAGTCGCAGAAGGCCTACGAGCGCACGGTGACGATCCCGCTGTACACGGCGATGACCGACGAGCAGGTCGAGCGCGTGATCGCCGCGGTGCGCCGCAGCCTGGGCTGCTGAGCGCGTCGCGACACGCACGGGGAAGGCCGATGGCCAAGCGACTCTTCGACATCGTCTGCGCGGGCTTGGGCCTGCTGCTGCTGAGCCCGCTGCTGCTGGTGGTGGCGGTCTGGGTCAAGCTGGACTCGCGCGGGCCGGTCATGTTCCGCCAGGAGCGGGTGGGGCGGTTCGGCGTGCCCTTCCGCATCCACAAGTTCCGCACGATGCGGGTGGATGCGCCGTCGCTGGGGCCGCAAATCACGGTCGGCGATGACGCGCGCATCACCCGCAGCGGCCGCTGGCTGCGCGCGACCAAGGTGGACGAGCTGCCGCAGCTGTGGGATGTGTTGCGGGGCGCGATGAGCCTCGTGGGGCCGCGGCCCGAGGTGCCGCGCTACGTCGCGCTGTATCCGGACGCGTTGCGCGACGTGGTGCTGTCGGTGCGGCCGGGCATCACCGATCCCGCGTCGCTGAGCTTCCGCAACGAGAGCGAGCTGCTGGCGCGCGCGGCCGATCCGGAGCGCGAGTACGTCGAGGTGGTCATGCCGATGAAGCTCGGCTTGGCGGCGGACTATGTGCGCAACGCCAGCCTGGCGGGCGACATCCGGCTGATCCTCGCGACGCTGGGCGCGATCAAGGCCTGAGCGAACACGAGAACACGAGACCAAGAGAACACGATGAACTGGTTGTCCCTGGATGCCTTCCTGACGCGGATCCGTCCGTACCGCGAGGCCTTGGCGCTGGCGCTGGACATGGCGGCGGTGGCGCTGGCGTGGCAGGCGACCTATCTGTTCCGGCTCGGCTTCGAGCGCTGGTTCGAGGCCAGGCCCGATTACGACCACTGGGTGATGCTCGCGATCGTGGGGCTGTATGGCGTGCTGCTCAAGCTCTTCCGCGTGCCCAAGGGCATGTGGCGCTTCAGCGGTTTCGGCGAGGTCAAGCGGCTGGCCGCGGTGTGCGTGATCGCCGGGCTGATCGGGGCGGTGGCGGTGCTGATGGCGCAGCTGACCAAGGTGCCGCGCGCGGTGCTGGCGCTGCATCCGGTGTTCACGTTGATGGCGCTGGCGACGATGCGCATGGGCTACCGCATGCTCTACGAGCACATGCGCAGCCGCATCAGCGGCAGCGCGCAGGAACAGCGCCGGGCGCTGGTGATGGGCGCGGGCGACGCGGGCCGGCTGCTGGTGGCGGGCATCCAGCATCAGCAGGGCTGGGTGGTGGTGGGCTACCTGGACGACGCGCCCGAGAAACGCGGTGCGCGTGTCGCGGGGGTGCCGGTGATCGGCGTGCTCGAGGATGCGACGCGGCAGTCGGATCTGCACGGCATCACGCATGTGATCGTGGCGATGCCGGCGGCGACGACGGCGCAGCGCCGACGCGCGCTGGACCTGGCGGGCAAGACCGGCCTGGCGGTGCTGACGGTGCCCAGCAGCGAGGAGCTGCTGGCGGGCCGCGCGGTCAACCAGGTGCGCGACATCGAGCCCGAGGACCTGCTGGGCCGCGAGCCGGTGGAGCTCGACGAGGGCGGCATCAGCGAGTGCCTGGGCGGCAAGGTGGTGCTGATCACCGGGGCGGGCGGGTCGATCGGCTCCGAGCTGTGCCGGCAGGTGGCGCGGTATGGTCCGTCGCGGATCGTGCTGTACGAGCTGAGCGAGTTCGCGCTGTACTCGATCGAGCAGGAGCTCAGCGAGAAGTTCCCGCACATCCCGCTGGTGCGGCTGATCGGCGACGTGAAGGACCTGGCGCACCTGCGCTTCACGTTCGGCAAGTACCGGCCGCAGGTGGTCTTCCACGCGGCGGCGTACAAGCATGTGCCGTTGATGGAGGAGGAGAACGCGTGGGCGGCGCTGAGGAACAACACCTTGGGCACGTATCACGCGTGCACGGCGGCGGCTGAATCGGGCGCGGAGCGCTTCGTGCTGATCTCGACGGACAAGGCGGTGAATCCGACGAACGTGATGGGCGCGACGAAGCGGGCCGCGGAGCTGGTCATCAGCCACATGGCGGGACAGGGCCACGCGACGAAGTTCATGGCGGTGAGGTTCGGGAACGTGCTGGGCAGCAGCGGCAGCGTGATTCCGAAATTCAAGGAGCAGATCGCCAAGGGCGGGCCGGTGACGGTGACGCATCCGGAGATCATTCGCTACTTCATGACCATCCCGGAGGCAGCGCGGCTGGTGCTGCAGGCCGGCGCGATCGGCGAGAGCGGTCAGGTGCTGGTGCTGGACATGGGCGACCCGGTGCGGATCGTCGATCTGGCCAAGACGATGATCCGGATGGCCGGGCGATCGGAACAGGAGATCGGGATCCGGTTCACGGGGTTGAGGCCGGGGGAGAAGCTGTTTGAGGAGCTGATCGCGGATTCGGACAAGACCGTGCCAACGAGGATCGCGCGAGTGAGGATTGCAAAGCTGGGGCAGGCGGGCGGCGGGGAGGGGTTGATCGAGTGGGTGGCCGCGGCGGCGGATCAGACGCAGTCCGCGCGTGAGACCGTGATTGACGGGCTCAAGCGTTGGGTCGCCGAGTACGGTGTGCCGACGCTCCCCAGCGCCCCAGCGCCCGGTGTGAAGACGCGATGAGGCTAGCGGTGAGCCGCGGATTCCGGCGCGCGATGGGGGGGCTTGTGGCCGCGGCGTCGATCGCCGTCATGGGCGCGCTCGGGCTGGCGGCGACGGGCGGAGGGCGCCAATGGCTGCATCGCCTCGATGCGCAGCTCCTGGGTGAGCGCGCGATGGACACCTACACCCGCTGGCGCTCGGACGAGGACTGGTCGACCGCTGCGGTCTTGCGCCCCGGACAGGATTACGGCTGGCTGAACGCCGGCGGCAAGCCGGTTCGGATCGCTCATGCGTTGGGGGAATCCGGGTCTGCCACCGCCAACACGCTGGCCGCGGCCCGACGCGCCTATGCGGCGGGTTTCCGGCTCCTGGAAGTTGACCTGGTGCTGGAGGGCGGCGAGCTGCGGTGCCAGCATGACCCCGGCCCGCAGGGCGAGCTCGTCAAGGACGGCTGCACCTTCGATACCTTGATCGCGGCGCTGCCGCGGGATGCCTGGCTGGTGCTGGACATCAAGACGGACTTCGCGGCGGTCGGGCAGCGCATCGTCGACCGGACGGTGACGACCGGCGACGCGCCCAGGCTCGTCTTCCAGCTGTACCGGCCGGAGGACTTCGCGCTCTTCAATCGCTGGCAGGCGCAGGCTCCGCTGCCGGGCCCGATCCTGACCGCCTATCTCGCGCACCGACGCATCGATCACGTGGCCATGCAGGCGGCGCGCATCGGGGTGGGTGCTTTCACTTTGCCGCTGGACCGACTGCCCGCGCTGTCCGCACGGCCGACTGGCGCGGCCTTGCTGGTCCATCCCGTCCACCACTGCGCTTCCTGGGAGGAAGCGCTTCGGCGCGCTGATGGTGTCTACGCGTTGTCGTCGCTGCGGTGTGGCGCTCCGCCTTCCTTGGAGTCTCGATGAGTTTCAGATTTCCCGCTCGCCGGACCTCGGGCACGCGCTCCGCGGCGCGCGCGGTGTCGCGTGGTTCGATCGCGTTGCGCTTCGCGTGCGTCGTCGTGGCGCTGCACGCGCCGTCCTGGCTGATCGCGTGGATCTTCCAGGCGCCGAGGGCGGAGGAGCGGCCGCTGTTCAACCTGGACCTGCTCGCGGCGGCCGCGTTGGCCTGTGTGTCGACGCTGGCCGGCGGCGTGGTGCTGGTGCTGGCCTGGGCGGCGGATTTCATTCGCGCCGCAGCCAAGAACTACCACTTCATGTCGGCGCTGGACTTCGTCGATGCCGCCCGGTTCGTCGACATGCTCAACCTGCGGACCTTCCTGTCTGCGGCGGTGCTGGGTCTGGTCCTGGGTTTTGCTGCCTGCGTGTGGCTCGTGCTATGGCTGACGCGGCGCTCGGCACGGATGGCCTGGCCCTTGCTGGGCGTGGCGGTGCTGGCGGCTGCTTTTGATGTTGCCAACGGATCCTTTCACATCTTCGGCCTGGACAAGGACAGCCGCATCGTCAACCTGAACTTCGCCGGCAGTCCGGTGTGGAACGTGTGGCGATCGGAGCGGCAGAGTCTGCTCGCCGCGGGGCCGCCGGTGGCGATGCGCGATCCTGCGGCATTCCGCGCGTTGCAGGGCTGGCAGGCGTCGCATCCGGGGCAGACCTCGATGCTGGTGCTGGTCGAGTCGATGGGCCTGCCGCGCGATCCGGCGCTGCAGGCTTGGCTGACGCAGCGCCTGGCGAGCGCGCGCGTGACGGCGCGCTGGAACGTGCAGGTGAGGGACGAGGAATTTGTCGGCGCCACGACATCCGGGGAGCTGCGCACGCTGTGCGGGCTGCAAGGTCATTACTCGCGGCTGGACGAGCGCCTGGCGTCGGGGTGTCTGCCGCGTCAACTGGCTGCCCGTGGGATCACCAGCATCGGCCTGCACGGCTTCGGGCTGCGGATGTTCGACCGCGCCGAGTGGTGGCCCAAGGTCGGATTGGCGCCGTGGCAATGGCCGCCGAGCGGACAAGGGATGGAGATGAACTGCAACCAGGCCTTCCCAGGCGTCTGCGACAGCGAGGTGCTGGCGCAGGCGGTGAAGCAGGCACAGACGCCGGGGCGGTTCATCTACGCGCTGACCTTGGACACGCACCTGCCGCTGGACATGCGGCATGCGGCGCCGCTGCCCGCGGCGCTGCGAAGCGCGTGCGCGGCGTCGGCGACGCCCGAGCAGGCCTGCCAGCTGGTCAACAAGCTGGGCGACCTGCTCGCGCGGCTGGAGGGCTCATTGGCGGCGTCGCAGGCGACGCCGTTCGTGGTGGTGGTCGGGGATCACATGCCGCCGTTCGGCGAGATGTCCAATCGCGAAGCTTTCGTCGCGCACCGCGTGCCGATGTTCGTGATGACGCCGCGTTGAGGGCGGGCGCTGGAGGTTGTCGCGTCTCACAAGGCGACTGTGTCAGCCTTGTGCGTCGTAGATCGCCGTGATCTTTTCCATGCGAGAGGCGAGCGTGTAGCGCGCCAGGACTTTCGCGCGGGCCTGCGCTGCAAAACGTGCACGCTTGGCTCGATCGTCCACCAGGTCGATCAAGCCCTTCGCCAGGGCGCCGTCGTCGTCGAGCGGGAACAGGCGGCCATCGCTTCCGTCGTCGACGAGGTGATGATTGCCGGGAATGTCGCTGGCCACGACGGGCACGGCGGACGACATGGCTTCCAGGATCGCCAGGGGCATCCCCTCCCAACGTGACGGCAGCACCATCACATCGAGCGCCTTGAGCAGCTCGGGAACGTCGCTGCGCCAGCCCAGGATGCGAATGCGATCGGCTTGGCCGGAGGCCTGGATCATCCCCTCGAGTTCGGAGCGGAACTCCCCATCGCCGATCATGAAGAAGCTCGCGTTCGGTCGCTGGGCCGCGACTTGAATCGCGGCGCGGACGAAACATTGCGGGTTCTTCTGAAGCCACAGCCGGCCGACCATGCCCACGACGAGATGGTCAGGGTCGTCAATGCCGAACGCAGATGCGCGCAGGGACTGGCGTTGCTCGGCAGACGCCGGGGCGTAGGTGTCGACATCCACGCCATTGGGCAGCAAGGCGAGACGCCGGTCCGGTACGCCCAGCAGATCGCGGGCAATGGCGGCATCTGTGTCGTTGAGCACGATCATCCGATCGGTCACGCGCCCGGCCCGCTTCTCCAGGAACTTGAAGATTGCCTTGATCGCACGGCGTGATTCGCCGGGAAATGCATAGCCGTGGACGGTGTGGACGATGGTCGGCACCCGGGCGGCATGCGCTGCGAGGCGTCCGAGGATGCCTGTCTTGGAGGAATGCGTGTGGACGATGTCGGGACGCTCGGCGAGGAAGAAGTCCCGCAGGGCCTGATAGGCCTGCACATCGCGCTTGGGCGAGATGGCGCGTTCGAGCTCCGGGATCAGATGGACCCGGACACCGATCTTTCGGAGCTGCTCCGTGAACTCACCTTCGCACTTGCACACGGCGATACGGTCGTAGCGAGACGGATCCAGATGCGCCAGTTCATCGAGGGAGACCTTCTGCACGCCGCTCATCAGCGGCAGCAGTTGCAGGTGGACGATCTTCTTGCGAGCGGTCATGTGCGGTCGGTTCAGGCGCGGGCTTGGCGCGGATGCATCGCGCCGATGTCGGACAAGGTGCGGACCAGGCTCAACGCGGCGTTGTGCCAGGTGAATGTCTCCGCGCGCGCGGCGCCGGCACGGCGCAGCTCTTCGAGCCATGCATCGTCATGCAGCGCCCGTTGCATGGAGGCACGGATGTCCTCCACGGAATACGGATCGAAGAAGGCAGCACCGCTGCCGCAGATCTCGGGGATCGATGCAGCTCGCGCGGCCAGGACCGGGCAGTCGCAGAACATTGCCTCGACTGGGGGAAGACCGAAACCTTCGTAGATCGAGGGGAAGACGTAGACGCGGGCATGGCTGTACAGCGCCTTGATCTCGTCGTCGGTCAACCGGCCCGCGCGGACGATCCGCGGGTCTTCACGCGCGGCGTCGGACGAGTCTGCGAAGACGGTGGCGTTGCTGCCGCCGACGACCACCAGGCGGGCGTCAGGGTCTTGCAGGCCGACGAAGGCTTCGATCAGACGGGCGAAGTTCTTGTTGGGGTTCGCACTGCCCACGGCGAGGAAGTAGCGGCCGGAGGTTACGCCAAGCTTTGACAGGACCTCAGTGTCGGCGGGCTGCCGGCGCATGTGATCGGCGCCGCAGTGGACGACGGCGATCTTGCCGGCGTCGATGCCCAGGTGATGGACGAGGCGCTCCTTCGAGAACTGCGAGACCGTGAGCACACGGCGGCTCAGACGGCCTTGGGCGTTGAACAACAGTCGATACCAACGGACGAAGTTGGTGCTGAAGGATGTGGGGACGTCGAAGACGGCGGTGTCGTGGAAGGTGCTGACCTGACCGAGCTTCATCAGCGGGGCGCTGCCCGCTAGATTGATCAGCAGCGCGCCGCGAGCGGCCCATGGCAGGTGGACTTGCTCCCAGACATGGAGATTGCTGGAAGGAATCTCTCGGACCTGGATATGGCGCAGCGCGGGCAGCGGTTGCACGCGTTGGGAGGGCACCAGCAACACCACCGGACCCGGAGCGGTCCAGGCGCCGTTGGCCAGCAGGGCGTCGAAAGCCTGCAGCAGTTCGATCGCGTAGCGCTGGACACCGGTCAGGGACTGGGCGAGGAATTTGCCGTTGATGAAGATCATAGGGTCGTGCGTTGGCGCTTGAGGGCGCCGCAAATCAGCAGGCCCTTGTAGATGAGAGCCATCAGGGCTGTCATGTAGAGCATGTTGCCGGTGAAGTTGCTGTGGACGCCTTCGTTGAAGAGGCCCATCGGAAAGGTGAAGGCTGCAAGGCTCCAGGCTGTGGCGCCCAAGTGCTCGGAGTCCATGATTCGCTCGAACTGGCGCGCCAGGTAGCCGGTCAGCAGACCGGTCAGCACGACGCCCGCGTAAGAGAAGTTCAGGATTCCCTCGACGATCAACGACGGGAAGATATTGACGCCGTCAGCGAATGCGATCGGGTGCGTCTCCGCCGTCAGAAGCGCAGCGGTCAAGGGCGGCTTTGCCTCCCAGAGGTTACGAGGAATTGAATGGAGGAACGCGTAGATGTAAGACGCCCCATTCAGGCTCTGCAGGGTCTCGTTTTTGTAGAGGTCCAGTCCGAGCACCATCTCCGGCAACAGATCCATGCGCGCCATGAATAGGTCGGTCACCAGCGTCGGCTCGTCCGTCAGAACCTGAATGGCTTCAGCGTAGGCGCCGGCGGATCCCACCTCGATGTTGCGCGCATAGCCGAAGAGCACCACCACCAACACGAGAGGCGCGCTGATGAATGCGAGGCGGAGCATCGGAATGGGTCGACGGTAGCGGTGGTACAGGAAGGTGGTCGTGAGCACGAGCATCACGATCGCAAGCCGACTCGTGGACAGCACCGCTTCTCCGAGGTACAGCGCCAACGCGATGCCTGTGGCGCTCCAGCCGCGATTGGTTTTGAACGAGTGGAACAGCAGGCCGAGAAAGATGACATTGCCGGCCTGAGGGATTCTGAAGATATAGGAGGCGCCGGCGTTCTGCGTCGCAGCGAGCACCTCCAACTGGTCACCGCCACCTCCCAACGCGGCCATCAACAGTACGCCGAACACCTTGAAGCCGGCGTAGATCAACAGGAGCAACCATTCACCGCCTGGAGGAATGACGGGAAGCACCCGCTGGGAGCGGACGGCCGCGTTCATCAGACGGCGCCCCGTCCAGATGAAGGCGACGCAATAGGTCAATATGAAACCGATGGTCAGCCAAAGGACTTCGACGAGGGTGTCCGATATCAGGTCCTTGGACCAGGTGTCGATGCTTTTGAGCACCATGTAGAAGAACACGGTCACCACCAGCCAGAAGCCGGTGGAGAACAGGAACCGGTTGCCGTTCGGGTAGAGGGCGCGGACCACAACCAGTGAGCTGCACAGGCACAGTAGCGTGACGCCGTATCCGGTAATGTCCGGCGAGGGCCAGATGAGCGACACCAGCTGAAGCAGCAAGGCTATGCCGAATCCAGCGGAGGCCAACAGCAGCGGGCGGGGATCGATGACCAGCGGACGCAGCGCAGGATATGCCGGTCGCGGTACTTCCATTCCACGGCTGCCGGGCCTTGACAGAGCGGTGTCCGTGGCGGTCATGCAGCGTTCCTGTCGAATGGTGTCGTGTTGACCGCGCATTCTCCGCTCTCGCCCTTGGTCGGGCCAGGTATCAGGCCCATCGAGGTCACGATTCGGCGGGCGCAGATGTCCCAGGAAAATTTCCCATGATCGTCCGCCACCATGGTGCGGTCCGTGGTCTGAAGGAGGTCAAGCAGGCGCCCGGCCAGCACCTCTGGCTCGGCCTGGAGATCCATCAGGTGAACGCCGTCCACTCGTTCCGCAATTTCACGGAAGATCGGAATGTCATTGGCGATCACGGCGCAGTGGCCGACTGCCTCAAGGATCGGGAGGCCGAAGCCTTCGTAGATGCTAGGGAAGACGAGATAGTCCGCTGAGCCGTAGAGCTCGCGCAGCGCCTCGTCCGAGATTCGCCGATGGATGCGAATGCGGTCATGCTGGCGGATGCGCATCCACACGGCGTCGCCGAGAACGTCGCCCCATGCATCGCCGCTGACCAGATCAAGCGTGAGCCGCGGATCTCGTTGCGCTGCGCTCAGGAAGGCCTGCAGGAACCGCGGCACGTTCTTGCGTGGCTCCATTGAGCCGACCACCAGTAGCGAGAGCCTGTCGCCTGCGCTTGAGGCTCTCGCTGCGCTCGCGTCAAGCCCGTCCGCCCGGAGCCCTGTGGTGCGTCCGGGATAACACACGGTTGCGCGGTCCAGCGGGATCTTGAGCTGGGCGGCCATGTCATCGCGTGTGGTGCGGGACACGCAGAATTGGTGGTCGGCCCGACGGATCGAGCGGGGTGCGAAGAAGCCGGTGAGTAGCCGGTTGCTGCGCGCCATGGTCTCCGGAAACAGCTGGAAGACCAGGTCGTGCACGACGACACCCTGCAATAGCCCCGAGGTGCGCCACAGAGGCAGGACATGCTGGGTGCCCAGGAAATGCGTCGCTCCGAGTCGTCGGGCGAGTGCCGGCACGCGAAGCGTCATCCAGAGCGTGCCCGGCAGTCGCGAGAGCGCGTGTGTGTCGTGCAGACACTGGACACCTGAAGGCAGTGTCGCGTTGCTTCGGATGGGCTTGTTGGACAGGAGCGTTGTCCGGAACGCGGTCGAAGCGGGCCAGGCCGCGATCAACTGCTCGACGAAGCGGGTGATGCCGTTGCGGGCGCCGTTGAGCGGGCGGGCGTCAACCAGCAGGTGTGGGACCGGTGGGGAGGAACGCTCGACCATGACCGGGTCAACCGCGCTTTTCCAGCAGGAAGCGGTGGTGCTCGAAGCGGCCCAGCCAGGCCGCGAGCTTCACAAGCTGCGCGTAGCGCTTGACGCCGACGAGCTTGAGCATCAGCCGCATCACGCCCTCGACCTTGCGGATCTTGCCGGCCATGTCGCCCACGGTAGCCTTCGAATAGTTCGCCCTTGCCGCGGGACTGCGATCAAGCAGACCGGCGGCAGCCAGTTCCGAGTAGAAGCGCCCGCTTGCGGAGAATGGCTTTGGGTAGTCGGCTTCCTTGGCGCGGACGCGGAACAGGCGGCGGTGCGGCTGCGTGATGGGCGTGCCGTCGTCGAAGGCCGCGAACGCGTAGGTCACGGCGAGGAGACGCTCGTAGCCGTTGGCGTGCACGGCCTCGCGGTATTGCTGCGCGAAGGCCAGCAAGGTCGGCGTCGTATAGCTGCCCTGATGGTGTGCGGGCGTGTGCTTGGTGAGCGAGTTCCCGCGGAAGTCGAAGCCGGAGAAGTGGAAGAAGATCAACGGATCGCAACCGGCGAAGTAGGTGCCATCGCGCAGTTCGATGGCCCGCTCGCCCAGGTTCCAATGGGCGGCGTTGACGCCGTAGTGGCGCACCACCTGAAGTTCTTCCTGGAAGAACACCGGCGCATAGTCCATCCACTTCTGGTCGGTGTGCAGGCCGTCGACATGGTCGGCGTAGCAGTACTCGCGCAGGCGAGCGTCCCACCAGTCAAGGATTCGTGCAGTGGCCGCCGTGCGACGGATCGCGCAGAAGCCGAGGTTGAAGATGCCCTCCCAGAGATGACGGAATTCTGGGTAGGGATGATCGTCGGCCAAGCGGCAGTCGATGAGATGCGGCGCGAGGTACAGCGTCTTGTGGGGCGTGTCCTGGACGATCGGATCGAGGCGTTGGTAGAGGTGGGTATCCGGGTCCATGTAGTAGACCAGGTCGACGGCCGGGTCCGCGAACAAGGACTTGAACATCAGCGGCTTGATGGCCGTGCAGTACTCGGTGATGTTGTATTTGAACGCGAGGTCGTCAAGCTCCTCTCGCGGCATCAGGTCCAGGGCGGACACGAGCCGGTGGCCCGGATGCCGCTGTGCGGGGATCAGTCCTTCCAGCTGGTCGAGCCCGTCGGCCACGCAGATGGTGAACAGCGCTTCGGGATGGTGTTTGGCGATGGTGTCGCCAAGGGTCAGCGCCAGGCTGAGATAGTTTCTGGCGGTGATGGTGAAGATATGGATCATGGCTTGGTCGGCGTCGCGTGGCGTTCGCCGGGGGACAGGGTCTTGATGACGCGGGCGGGCACGCCGCCGACGATGGTGTAGGGCGGCACGTCGCGGGATACGACCGCGTTGGCGCCCACGATGGCGTGACGGCCGACGCGCACGCCTGGCAGGATGCAGGCGCCTTCTCCGATCCAGGCACCGTCCTCGATGATGACGGGGCCCTTGGAGAACACCTTCCGCGCGGACGGCGGGACGTCGATGTCGTGATAGTCCGGCGATCCGTGACTGTGGTCGGAGATGTAGACGCGGCTGGCCAGCAGCACGTCGTTGCCGATGGTGATCTCGTTGACGCAGCCGATGTGGCAGTCGTAGTTGATGCTGACGCGGTCACCGATGGTGATGCGGGGGCTGAACTGCTTGTCTAGATGGCGGTCGAAAGCCTCGATGCGCAGGCCGGGGAAGGCGTCGAAGCCGGAGCCCAGTGTGATGTGGCGCCCACCAATGATCTTGCGGGGGTGTCGGATGAGCGCGCCGCGCCCCACACTGGAAAATTTCAGGCGGTGCCACGCGCTCAAGCAACGGGTCACCTGCATGTCCAGACGATTCAGCAGCGCGAGGAGGATCCGCATCATTGGGCTCAGTTCTCGAAACGGTCCATTAGAGCGTCGTCGAGCGGGAAGATCTCGATGCCGGCGTCCAGTGCCGCGACCCAGTCGCGGTGGTAGAAGCGCGCCTTCTGCCGCTCGACGGGACCGGTCGAATAGGTCGGGTTCTCGGCAAGCGAATACTCGCCGCAGTGGTACTTGTGCCAGTACAGGTCGACCTGCTCCTTGTCGATGACGATGAAGTGGTCCAGCAGCGCTTGGTAGTAGACCCGCATCGAGACCGAGTTGTCCGCCTTGATCCTCTCCAGGTACCGGCGGTGAAGGTAGATCTCGCCGATGTCGGCTTCGGAGACGTCGCGCGAGGTGAGCTTCCTGGAAGAGAACTGCTTGGTCGACATATGGCGCTCGTCCAGCGCCGCGAACCACATGTCCTTCATGTCGCTGATGTGCCCGAATTGGAACATGTCGCACATGGAATAGGGGCGATAGCGGCAGATGTTCATGCTCAGCTCCACGATCCGTTGCGTCTGGTGCTCGGAGCGGGAGGGGTACTGGCGGAGCAGCGCGATCAGGTAATGGTCGAGGTTGGTGGCGTAGACGCGCTGGTCCGACCGGGTCTTCAGCACGTACTGGCAGCCCAACGCCTCAAGTCGTTCGATGCCGGCCCGCGTGGATACAAGCTGGAAGTTCGTGGTGCCCAGGCCGCTGGTCTTGGGCGGCGCGCTCTTGACAACATGCAGACGCGAGTCTTTGAGAATCTCGTGTTGACCAAGGTCTTCGTTCTGCCATGTGGAGATGACCACATGGGCTGTCGGGAAGGTTCGCAAGTACAGCGCGGCCGTCTCGATGGTGAAGTCCGCTTCGCGCAGCAACGGACCCTGAATGACGATGCCGATCTTGCCGTCCGTCGGCGTCGGCACCACCGGGTCCAATCCCACGGCCTCCGCCCGCTGAGGGCGCGTGTGGTACGTGTAGAACCGCTCGTTAGAGTTCTTTCGCAGCGCGAAGAGAAACCGGTTGACCAGCCGCTCCACCACGGCGCCATCGCGCGCCACGGTGTCGAAGAAGCGGTCCGTCCACTTAAGCGCGAGGGCTCGAGCCTTGCTCATGTCGGCGATCCAGGAAGATGGTGATCAGGGCCAGGCCGATCAGGCCCGAAGAGAGAAGGATGCCCACGGCGCCCGACAAGGGCTCCATTCGGCTTGCCAGCACGATCAGCCCCACGAGCACGGCGGACATCGCGTGCTGGCGAAGATATGACGGCACAGGCAACCCGAAGGTCAGCAGCGTCTGTCGGCTGTTCCAGTAATGGCAGGTCAGCAACTGCGCGGCCAGGCAGGCCAGCGCAACGCCGCTGAATCCGAACCAATGAATGAAGGGCGTGTAGGCGATGACCGTGAGCGCCGCCGACAGGACCGTCACGCGCCAGAAGTTCACATAGCCGGTAGACACCAGCGAGGTCGTCAGCGTCGTTTGCTGGATCTCGAACCAGATCGCGACCAGGTACAGCAGGAAGAAGCGGGCGTCGAAAGGAATGTGCTTGCCCAGCCATAGCTCGAAGATCTGCTCGTGAAAGGCGAAGACGGTCGCCAGCGCCCCGGACGAGAGCACTGAGACGATGCGCACGTTTCTGATCAGGCCGGCGTTATTTCCCGCTGCGCCGCTGCGGGCGAAGTATTCATCCGCAATCTTCTTGACTAGCAATGAGGTGGGGATCGAGCACATCAGGGTCACGCCCATGGAGATCTGGGTCGCAAGGCCGATCTGCACGGTGAGGGCGGGGCCGAAGTCATGGGCCACGCGGTACGGAAGGATGTTGTAGATGAACATGCCCGGCAGCGCCGCGACCAGGAATTTGCCAGACGTGCCCAGCACCCCCCGGGACAGTGAGGCCGAGAAGAGCATGCGGTCGAAGAGAGGTGCAATGTGTTTCGACACGTGGCGGGCCGCGATGATCAGCACGAACGTGGACGAGATCAGCCAACTCCACGGCATGGCGAAGACCGAATAGCCGTGTGAAAGCAGGAGAGGCATTGGCGCCACCGCGGCGATGCTGCCGACGGTCTTGAGCGTCTTCTCTACCGGGATGTGGCCCGCGGCGAAGATGATGCCCAGCAACACGTTCTGCACCACCCTGCAGGCAATCGCCACGATGAGGAGCATCGCCAGCGTTGCCACCTCGGACGTGGAGAACCAGCGCTTTCCCATCCATGGAACGATGAGCGCGGCCAGCGCTGCCACCGCCGCGATCGTGCCCGTGGCCGTCTGGAAAAACGTGGTCACGTATTCACGAACGCGGCGAGGATCTCCCGCCTGACCGTAATAGGACATCTTGCCTGGCACTATGGAATACGCGCCTAGATCCAGCAGCATGCAGAACGGCAGCGCCCCCAGCATCAGGAACCACAGCTGCAGCTCCTCAGCGGAGAGGCTCCTCGCGCCGAGCCGGCTTGTGATCAGGCCGGAGAGCACCATGGACACCGCGCTCAGTGTCGAGATGGCGAGCGCCCACGACCGCTTTCCGAAGACGGTGGCGAACAACTGCGCCCATCGGCGAGTCCCCGTGATCAAGCGCCCCTCCAGCACTGCTTGTGCACCAACGGCCGTATCAGCTGCCGAGGGAGTCGAGGATTGACGACAGCATCTTGCCGTCCCGCTCGACATTCACCGACATGGCGGTCGGGTAGGGGTTGGTCGGCGAGAAGTCGTTCACAAGGATGCGGCGCGTGTGCGGCAGACCCATCACGTAACGATCCGGGCGGACCTCGAATTCGGCCAGGCGGGTGCGCAGATAGTCGATCTCCGATTCCGGGCGGCTGGAGGTGATGATCAGATACAGCAGGCCGGACTTCTGCATTCGGGAAATGGTCTGAAGGTTCTCAGCGATCGGCTCGGTGTCCCATCCCTTCTTGCCGAACTTGCTGCCGTTGTAGAGCAGCACGCCGTCGACGTCGCAGAACAGCGTCAGGAAAGAGCGCGTGTAATGGCGGTACTCACGCAGCGTGCCCCAGTCGATGTAGCTGTCGGCCTTGGAAATGCGGAAACTTTCCTCGCCCATCAGCATGCTGTAGATCACATGCGAGATGTAAACCTCCTGCTGGCTCTTGATGGAGCGGAAGTGGGTCAGGAACTCTTCCGCGCTGCGGAAGCCATAACCGCCGCAGCAGAAGAAGTTGCTGATGACCTGCTTCTCGACGATGTTGGAGATGTTGCCCAGCGCATCTACGTTGACGTAGCTCTTGTTCTTCGCGTCGATCAAGCCGACGCTATTCAAATCCAGCACGGCGACTTCGTTGCCGCCCTGCCAGCGGACCCTAAACATGTTGTCGCAATCCTTCACGAAGAAGGCCCCGTCAACGTTCGCGCGTTCCAGTGCCAGCGCGACGGTTTCGGACTGCGAAGAGGTTGGCTCCTCCAGCACACACAGGTCGACCTTGGCGTGACCGATGCCCGCCAGGACGGTGGCGAGCGACTCAGGCGTCAGATATGCGTCGAGGTGCTCGCGCAGGCAGACCACGACCACGCGGTCGTAGTCGCTCATGTCCAGGCTCTCTACGGCTTTCTCCAGCATCAGCTTGCCGTCGGGCATGGTGAGCAGCCATTTGGGGCGCATTCCGGGGAAGCGGGAGGAGCGGCCCGCAACGGGCAGGATCAGCGTTTTCATGGTGTCAGTGGCTCTTGATGATGGTCTTCGCGTGCGCCAGGCATGCGCGCAGTCCCTCGGTCATGTCGACCTTCGCGGACCAGTCGAATTCACGCTCCACCTTATCCAGGCTGGCAAGCGTGTGCTTGTTGACCTCCCGCTCGATGACCGCGCGGTCGATCACGATTTCCTTGTCAAAGAGCTCGGAGTACTTGTCCCAGTACTGGGTCGCCGGCATGCGCTTGACGCGGAGCCGGAGTCCAGACACGGACTCGAGTGTTGCGATGATCTCGTTCACCGAGATCGAATGGCCGCTGCCTGCGTTGACCGCACTGAAGCTCCCGCCCTCGGCGCTGGCCGCCATCTTCGAGGCGCTGGCCATTACCAGGTTAAGCAGGTCGTCGATGTAGATGTAGTCGCGGCTCTGGGTGCCCGACGAGAACAGCACGGCTTCCTCGTCCTTCAGCAAGCTGGTCAGCAGGTAGCCGATCAACGGCGGCTGTTTGCGGAAGTAGTCCTGGTGCGGACCATACAGGTTGAAGAGTCGGATGGCCGTGACGTTCAATCCGTGCGAGCGGCACATGGCTTGGAAGTAGAGCTCCGCGATGTGCTTGGTCGTGGGATAGACGAGGCTGGTGGCGATGGTTGTGTTCTCGGGCGTCGGGAACTCGGTGGTCGACTCGTAGATCGCGCCGCTGCTGAAGAACACGATGTCGCGCGAACCGGACGCCAGGGCGTAATCTGCCACGGAGCCGCAGATCGCGACGTTCTGAACGATCGCGCGATGGCTGTCGCGCTGACATTCCGGCAGGGGGGCGATGGCGGCGCAGTGCACGATGGAATCGAACTTCCGGTCACCGAGGAGCTGCTGGATGTCCTGGAGGTCGCCCTCGATGAACTCGATGCGGCCCACGAGGTCGGCCAAACGCTCGCGATAGCCGAAGGACATGTTGTCGATGCCCGTGATGGTGGCATCGGGCGTCCGGGCCAAGATGGCGCGAGCCAAGCTAGATCCGACGAAGCCGGCGATACCGGTGATGAGGTAGTTCATGCTTGATCAGCCCTTCATGCAGTGCGTCAGGCTGTTGACCAGCCATTGCTTGGTGGTGAGGTCCCTGACATAGGGCGCGATGCGCGCTAGGGCCATCAGAGTCATCAACCAGACCTGGCGCGGATACATGCGTTCGATCTGGGTGATGGCCTGGGGAAGATGGTATCGGCACAGGATTTCCGCCTTGATGCCGAGCGATGCCGGCTCCTTGCGAAACGACCAGCCGTAAATGAAGTCCTGTTTCAGCTTCGCGACGTCCTGCAGCGGCGTCTCCAGGTAGGTGTCCAGAAAATCGATCAGCGTGACCCCGGCAAGCGGGTCGAGGATCACGTTGCTGAGCGTAAGGTCGCCGTGGCAGTCGCCGATGGGGAAGGGGAGTTGCTCGGGGAGGGCCGCCAGCAGCTCGATCGAGTGAATCACCAGGGCCCGGAGATCCTCGTCGGTGGTCGACCGCGCGACTGCCTGCAGCTTGTCGCGAAACAGGGAGAGTTCAACCGTTTCCTCGCGGCTGTCGTTGAGCTCCGCGTAGAGCAGGGTCGACAGCGACATGCTCAGCGTGTGCGCGATGTTACGCGTCGCATGGACTGCGAACATGTGGCCAGTCATGCCTTCGACGTAGGGCATCAGCAGTTCAGCCCGGTCATCGTGAACGCGGAAATCGAGGACTTCGGCCGCTCCGACGCGGGCCAAGCCCGTGTACAGCGGACGGAAGTGCCGCTGCTTGGCGACATTGCGCTGCGCTCTGGCCAAGTCGGAACGGAAGGTCTTGCGCACGCACGACAGATGGTCATGGTGGACGATCTCCAACTGGTCCAAGGAATGAGCAAACTGATTCAGGTCGATCATGACTTTCGCTGCTGCTGCGGTCGCGTTGAGAAGGCTCAGCGGCCCGTGTCGCGTCGTTGGGGCTTGGCGGAGGAGCCCGCGTCGGTGTCGGTGCCCTGACGCGAAACTTCCTCTCGCAGCGCCTCGATTTCGTTCTGAAGCTGTTCGAACTCGGCTTCCTTGATAGCCAGGAAGCGGCGAGCCATGCGCATCTTCGCCGCCGCGCCGCTCGGGGTCAGCAAGTAGGCGTAGGCGAGCTTGTTGTCCGCGCGACGAAAGTTGTTGACCTTCACCCACCCCCGGTCAATGACCGCACGCATGCAGAAATTGACCTTGCCGACGCTCACGCCCAAGCGCTTGGCGAGGTCGCGTTGATTGCTGTCGGTCTTGGTCTCGAGCTGGCGCAACAAGGCGTAGTCCAGCTCGTTCTCGGAGGGCTTCGGATCGGTCAAAGGGTACCCGTTCAGGCGATGAACGGGCCGCACTCTAACACGGCGAAGGTGCGTTTTGGCCTCCGCGCGAGACGCTTCGTCAGGCCTCGATTCGACGACGCAGCGCCCGGGTCGTGAAGAAGACGGTGAACACCAAACCCGCCAGCAGCGTCGACACAACCGCGATCATGGCCCGCTTGGGCTTGCTCTTGCGCTCGGGGGGCGTGGCCTTGTCCAGCACCTGGATCAGCGTCCCGTCGCGCGCTTCGTCCATCTTTGCGATCTCGAACTGCTTGGCGAAGATCTCGAACAGCGCTTCCTGGTACTTGAACTCGCGATACGCCGACACGTAGTCCTGGTTGCTGCTGGCCTCCATCGGACGTTCCAACTGGCCGAGCTGGGCACGCAGGCCCGCCAGCGCCGTCGTGAGTTGCTGCACTTCCGGGGCGCTGTCCGTGAGCGTCCTGCGCAGCGCGCTCAAGCGAATTTCCGCCGACGCGATGTCGGCCTTGGTCCGCGCATAGGCTTCTGCAGCGGCCTTGGGTTCGCTCTTGAGCGCGCCGGCGGTAAAGCCGGTCTTCTGGACCTGCAGTTGCGCGTTTTGCAGCGCGCCCTTCGTCTCGATCAGCTGCTGCTGGAAGAAGGCGCGACGTTGCTGGGCCTCGGTCAGCGCAAGGTTGTTGGTCACCCAGCGCAGCTCGTCAACGTAGGCGTTGGCGATCGCCGCGGCGCGGGCGGGATCCGTATCGTCGACGTCGATCGAGATCAGGTTGTCCTTCTTGCCCGCGCTGATGCGCACGTTGGCGCCGAGGTTCTTCAGGGCATCGACGCGGAACTTCGCGTCATAGACCTCCATCAGCTTGAAGCGGTCCACGATGCGGTTGCCCACCGTGACACTCTGCATGACCGAGACGTACTGGTCGGCGGGGCTCTTCACACTGCCGCCGGCCAGGCCGGCCAGCGCGCCCAGCGAGGCGAGCGCCGAGGCGGCCGAGTTCTGCTGCTGCTGCGGGCTGATGATCACCGCGCGGGCGGTGAAGATGGGCGTCATCAGCAGCGTCACGCCGTAAGCCGCCACGCCCACGGCGAGCGACAACGCGGCGATCTTGAGCAGTTGCGGGCGCAGCGCGGCGTGCAGTTCCGAGAGGGTGATGCCGTCGCGTTCGTAGGCGACTGGTGCGCCCGAGCCGGGCGCGGAAGGGAAGCTGGTGGACATGGGGCGTCAGTTCTTGATCGTCTTCAGCGCCGCAGCACCCAGACCGAATTGATAGAGGATCTGCGTCCAGTCCTTCGCTTCCTGGATGAACGTCGTCTTGTTCATCTCTTCCGGAACGAAGACCGTGTCCCCGGGCAGCGCGGGCAGACTCGACAGGTTGGAGCCGAAGCCCAACCAGCCGCTGCTGGACTGGCGCGCGCTCACGACCGTGCCGTTGGCGCGGATCACGAACGAGCCGCTCGCATCGGCGCCACGGGTCGGACCGCCGGCAAGCTTCATCACGTCGTCGACGGTCGCGCCGTTCTGCAGCAGGAAGCTGCCCGCGTTGAACACGCTGCCGAACACCCCGACCGTGGTGGGGCGCGAGGGAATCATCAGGCGGTCACCGTCCTCGACGGTCAGCGAGGGCAGCTGGCGCGCATCGGACTCGAGCTGCAGCACGACCCGGCCCGTCGGGCGCACCGCCCGCAGGCGCTGGACGAGGCGCTCCGTCGACGAGGCGCGCGCCACGTTCGCGGCGGCCTCGTCGGCCGTGGCGGCCCGCTGCGTGCTGCTGTACTTGGTGAACTCGGTCTCCAGGTCCCGCAGCGCGCGTTCGTAGTTCTCCTGCTGCGACTGACGGACGCTCTCGCGCGAGAAATCGGTGCCGAAGACGTAGGCCTGCGGCGTGATGCCGCCGGCCGCGGCGATCGCGTCCTGCAGCGTGCTCGAGGGCGGCAGCACGTACTCGCCGGGGCGGGCGACCTCGCCCTCGACGGTCACGCGCTTGTACTGCTTGCCCAGCGGCAGCGCGGCATTGACGCTGCTGAACACGCGGATCACGTCGCCGTTGGCGGCGGCGGCCTTGCTCTGCGCGGGCAACTGGAGCTCGCGCACACGACGATCGTTGCGCTCGCTGAGCGCCTCGACGGACACGCGGGAGCGATCCGCGACGGCGCTGAAGCCACCTGCCATGGCGAGTACGTCATCCACGGTCTCGCCCGGCTTGAGCTCGACGATGGATTGTTTGTTCACGCTGCCCAGCACCGCCACCTGCGGGCCGATCGGGCCGATGTGGATGACGTCCTCGGCCTGCAGCGCGCGGTCGCTGGCCTTGTCGCCCTTGAGCAGCAGGTCATAGGCGTCGAAGGTGGAGACGACCTGGCCGTTGCGGCGCAGTTCGATCTGGCGGAAGCTGCCCGCGGCCGACGGTCCGCCGGCGCGGATCAGGCCGTTGACGATGGTGGCCAAGCTGCTGACCGTGTAGGCGCCCGGCTTGGCGGTGAAGCCGGTGACGTAGATGCGGATCGTGCGCAGCTTGCCCAGCGACGTGCTGACCTGGAAGTTCTTGAACACCTGGCCGATGCGCGCGCGCACCACCTCGTTCAGGTCGCCGTAACGCACGCCGGCGACCAGCACCGGGCCGACGCGGGGGATCGAGATCCGACCCGAGCGGTCCACCGTCAGGCGCAGGTCGGCGTCCACCGAGCCCCAGGCGGTGACCTGGATCTCGTCGCCGATGCCGATCAGGTAATCCGACGGGGCCTGGCGCGGGCCGTCCGCCTCGCCCCCCATGCGCGTATCCAACATCAGGTCGGCGCCCAGGCGGCGAACGATGTTGTCGGCGGAGATGGTGGCGTTCTTTCCCGCGGCGCTGGTCTGCGTCTGCGAGACGGTGCCGATCTCGGCCAGGCCGGTGTCGGCGCGGCGCAGCTGTTCCAGCGTGCTGGGATCGGTCAGGTCGATGCCCAGCAGCTTGTTGACGTAGATCTCGAACTCGCCCGGCACGTACTTGGGCGCCCGGCTCAGGCTCATCGCCGCGGGCTGGTTCTGCTGGGATTGCTGCGAGCCGGTGCCCGTGTCCTGGGCCGCGCGCGTGGTCGAGTTCAGGCGGATCGGCCCGGAGACCTCGCTGCCGGACTCCGTCGAGCCTTGCCCCGACGTGCTCACCTGCGCGAAGGCCGGCAGTGCCATCAGGCAGGCCGTCAGCAGCGCCAGCGCGGGCTTTTGGAGAGGGCGGCGTGCGCGAGTCGTCGACACCGGCGAAAGGGCGCGTTGGGCGCGAAGTTCCATGCGTGATCTCGTCTCAGATGTACTTGGCCGCGTCGGCATCGCCTCGAAACAAGGCGTGACGGAACGACCAGCGCGGCATTCTATGGCAGCGCTGTTGCGCCAAAACCGCCATTGCCCGGAAGCCGATCGTTACACTGCCGCCCATGTTGTATTTGCTCATCCCGTTCGCGCTCGCGGCGGCGATCACCTTGTACGTCGTGCACTCGTCCACCGTGCACGGGCATCTGTCCGCCGATCACGACCTGTCCGGCCCGCAGAAGTTCCACGCCAGACCGGTGCCACGCATCGGCGGGGTGGGCATCTTCTTCGGGCTGGTGGGGATGGTCGCGCTGGCCTGGTTCCTCAAGCATCCGCAGGCCAAGACCGGGCTGCTGCTGCTGCTGAGCGGGCTGCCGGCCTTCGTGGCGGGGCTGATCGAGGACTTCACCAAGAAGGTCTCCCCGCGCGAGCGGCTGATCGCCACGGCGGTCTCCGCGGGGCTGGGCTGCTGGCTGCTGGGCGCGATGATCACCCGCACCGACATCCCCGGCCTGGACTTCATCGTCGGCACCACCGTCGGGGCGGTGCTGATCAGCATCTTCGTCGTGGCCGGCGTGGCCAACTCGGTCAACATCATCGACGGCTTCAACGGCCTGTCGTCGATGTGCGTGAGTCTGATGCTGCTGACCCTGGCCTACGTGTCCTACCAAGTGGGCGACACCGAACTGGCGCTCTGGGCGCTGGCCGGCGTGGGCGCGATCCTGGGCTTCTTCGTCTGGAACTATCCCGCGGGGCTGATCTTCCTGGGCGACGGCGGCGCGTACTTCATGGGCTTCTACCTGGCGGAGATCGGCATCCTGCTGATCCATCGCCATCCGCAGGTGTCGCCGCTGTTCGCGCTGATGGTCTGCATCTATCCGGTCTTCGAGACGGTCTTCTCCATCTACCGCCGCCGCTTCCTGCGCAACACCAGCCCGGGCGACCCGGACGGCATCCACCTGCATTCGCTGATCTACCGTCGGCTGATGCGTTGGGCGATTGGCGCCCGCGACGCGCGCCAGATGACGCGGCGCAACTCGATGACCGCGCCCTATCTGTGGACGCTGTGCATCACCTCGCTGGCGCCGGCGCTGCTGTTCTGGGACTCCACGCCGATGATCGCGGCCTGCATGCTGCTGTTCGGCGTCGCCTACGTGGCGCTGTACTGGCGCATCGTGCGTTTCCGCACCCCGAAGTGGATGGTCTTCCGCGGCGACCAGCGCAAGCTGACCGACCGCTCGATCTCCTGACCCTCGCGACGCTCCGGCGTCGCTTCCCGACACGCGCCGGCGGCCGCTTCCATGCGGTCCGGCACGCATGCGATCCGTGGTTTCCCGGGGATTCGGGGCCATGGAGGATAATCCGCGCCCATGACCGACACCACCCCGACGCCAAGCCCCCGTTTCGACACGCTGCCGCTGGACCAGAAGCTGCTGCGTGCCGTGGCCGACCAGGGCTACGCGACGATGACGCCCATCCAGGCCAAGGCGATCCCGATCGTCCTCGCCGGCCGCGATGTGATGGGCGCCGCCCAGACCGGCACCGGCAAGACCGCCGCGTTCTCGATCCCGCTGCTGCAGCGCATGCTCAAGCACGAGAACGCGTCGATGTCGCCCGCCCGGCACCCGGTGCGCGCGCTCGTGCTGGCGCCCACCCGTGAGCTGGCCGACCAGGTCGCCAACAACGTCAAGGCCTACGCCAAGCACACCAACCTGCGGGTGGCCTGCGTGTTCGGCGGCGTGGACATGAAACCCCAGACGCTGCAGCTCAAGGGCGGCGTCGAGGTGCTGATCGCCACGCCGGGCCGTCTGCTGGACCACATCGAGGCCAAGAACGCGGTGCTCAACCACGTCGAGTACGTGGTGCTGGACGAGGCGGACCGGATGCTGGACATCGGTTTCCTGCCCGACCTGCAGCGCATCCTGAGCTACCTGCCCAAGACGCGTCAGACGCTGCTGTTCTCGGCGACCTTCTCGCCCGAGATCAAGAAGCTCGCGCAGAGCTATCTGCAGGAGCCCGAGCTGGTGGAGGTCGCGCGCCCGAACGCCACGGCGTCCACCGTCGAGCAGCGCTTCTTCAGCGTCGATGACGACGACAAGCGCGCCGCGATCAAGCAGCTGCTGCGCCAGCGCGAGATCAAGCAGTCGATCGTGTTCGTGAATTCCAAGCTGGGTGCCGCGCGCCTGGCCCGCGCCTTCGAGCGTGACGGTCTGAAGACCGCCGCCCTGCACGGCGACAAGTCGCAGGACGAGCGTCTGAAGTCGCTGGAGGCCTTCAAGCGCGGCGAGGTCGAGCTGCTGGTCGCCACCGACGTGGCCGCGCGCGGCCTGGACATCGCCGACCTGCCGGCCGTCTTCAACTTCGACGTGCCCTTCAACGCCGAGGACTACGTGCACCGCATCGGCCGCACCGGCCGCGCCGGGGCGTCGGGCCTGGCCTTCACGCTGGTGACCCGGGCCGATGCGCGTCTGGTCGGAGAGATCGAGAAGCTGATCAAGCGCAAGCTGGACCTGGAGCCGATCGAGATCGAGGGCGAGCGTCGCCGGTTCGATGGCGATCGTGGCGACCGCGGCCCGCGCGGCGAGCGCTCCGACCGGGGTGATCGAGGCGACCGCGGTGATCGCGGTGGCCGAGGCGAGGGCGAGGGCGGCGAGCGCCGCGAGTTCCGCCGCGAGCGCGAGGATCGTCGCGACGAGGCCTATGGCTCGCAGGCGCCGGCGCGCGCGCCGCAGCGCCAGGCTGCCTATGACCCGCTGTTCGACAAGCCCTACGAGGCCGGCGATCGCGCCGAGGCGCCGTCGTGGGAAAAGGGCGCCGGCCAGACGCCGCGTGGCGGGCTGTCGTCCAACATCAAGCCCAAGAAGAAGGTGGCAGCGCTGTTCGGCGCCAAGAAGCCGCCGGTCACGGCCGACAGCGAGTCCTGATCAACGCATCCCGAGCAGCGCGAACACTGCCGGCACCTTGTCCGGCAGCGCCTTCGGCGTCTGGCGCCACTGCTCGACCGTGGCCGTGTGCGTCCACGCGTCCTTCAGGCTCAAGCCGCAGCTGACCGACAGCAGCGTGCCCGGCCTGAGCGCCGCCAGCAGCGCCTGGAGCAACGCGCCGTTGCGATAGGGCGTCTCGATCATCAATTGCGTCTGCTGCTCGCGCGCCGAGAAGCTCTCCAGCGCCTTGATCCGCGCCGTGCGTTCCGCAGCGTCCAGCGGCAGATAGCCGACGAACGCGAAGCTCTGCCCGTTCAGGCCGCTGGCGGCGAGCGCCATCAGCAGTGAACTCGGCCCCGTCAGCGTCACGACCTGGACCTTGGCCGCGTGCGCCGCGGCGACCAGCTTGGCTCCTGGATCGGCGACCGCGGGCATGCCGGCCTCGGAGATCAGGCCGATGTCGTGTCCCGCCATCGCCGGGTCCAGCAGTGCCAGCCACTGCTTTTCCTCGCTCGACGAGCTGACCGCCGCACCTGCCGCCGGACCGCGCCCCTTGGGCGGTCGCGGCAGTTCCACGATGCGCTGCTCCTGCAGTGCGACTGCCAGCGGATGGATCGCGCCCACGCGCTTGAGGAAGGCCCGCGTGGTCTTGGCGTTCTCGGCCGCCCAATGCGTGATGGTCGCGGCGCGCGTGATCACCGCGTCGGGCAGGACCTCGCGCAGATCGACCTCCTGGCCGTCCACGCCGAAGTCCAGGGTGTTGGGAACGAGGAAGAGGCGGCCGCGGGTCATCGAGTGCTCGGGAAGTGGGAGGGTCGTGGGAAATGGCGAGCGCGGGGCAGGGCGCTCAGTCGAGTTGGCCGAGGACGTCCAGCCCGCCCTGGCGCAGCAGTTCGGCGGTGCGGATCAGCGGCAGGCCGATCAGCGCGGTCGGATCATCGGACTCGATCGCCGCGAGCAGCGCGATGCCCAGGCCTTCGGCCTTGGCGCTGCCGGCGCAGTCGTAGGGCTGCTCCGCGCGCAGGTAGCGTTCGATGTCGGCATCGCTCAGGTCGCGGAAGCGCACGCGCACTGGGGCGAGGTCCTCCGCTGCGAATCCGCTGGCCTGGCAGACGACGGCCAGCGCGGTCTGGAACACGACGGTGCGGCCGCGCATCGCCCGCAGCTGCTCGACGGCGCGCTCATGCGTGCCGGGCTTGCCGATGGGCTGTCCGTCCAGGTCGGCGACCTGGTCCGAGCCGATCACCAGCGCCTGCGGGAAGCGGGCCGCCACCGCGCGCGCCTTGGCCATCGCCAGCCGCCGGGCGAGGGCCTCGGGCGTCTCGCCCGGATGCGGGGTCTCGTCGACGTCGGGGGCGGCGGTCTCGAAGGGCAGCCGCAGGCGCTCCAGCAGCTCGCGCCGGTAACGCGACGTGGAGCCCAGGATCAGCGGGCGGATCGCGGGGTCGGGCCGGGAAGGGGTGGTCATGGCGCGGGATTCTCCCATCGGGACGGAGGCGACTCGTACACTTGCGCCCCATGAAACCGCGTTCTTTCGATCCGTTGAAGCTTGATGTCGGAGCCCTGGCCCGCGAAGGGGCTGCTCTCGAGGGCGAGTGGCCCGCCGCCAGCCTGCCGCGCCTGGCCGAGGCTGCCGCGCCCGAGTCCGACCCCGCCCAGTGGCCCGCCGTCACCTGGTCCGCGCATGGCGAGCTGCGCACGCCCAAGGGCGGTGAGCCGCAGATCTGGCTGGAGTTGTCCGCCGGCGCCCAGGTCGCGCTGACCTGCCAGCGTTGCCTCAAGCCGGTGCGCGAGGACCTGGCCGTCTCGCGCTGGTTCCGTTTCGTCAAGGACGAGGACCAGGCGGCCGACCTGGACATGGACTCCGACGACGACGTGCTGGCGCTGCCGCGCCACCTGGACCTGCGCGAGCTGGTCGAGGATGAGCTGCTGCTGGCGCTGCCCGTGGTCCCGCGCCACGACGAATGCCCCGAGCCGTTGCCGCATGCCAACGACGAGCACGACGAGGCGCCCGCCGAGGAGCGCCCGAACCCGTTCGCCGCGCTCGCGGCCTTGAAGAAGGGCGGCGGCAAGGCTTGAGCGCTGCAAGGGTTTGCCCGTTGAGCAGTCGCTGTGCTATAGTTTCCGGCTTTCCCGGCTAGAAATGCGCGTCCATGTGGGCGCCGCGCCGGGACCGAGGCGTCGGTAGCGGAGCATCCTCGTGGGATCCGCGGCACAGCTCGAGTTCTCTCGAGAGCCCGAGCAAGCCTCGAACCACCGAAGCCAGCCGAAGCCTTTAGGAGAATCAATCATGGCCGTTCAGCAAAACAAGAAGT
Organism: Roseateles sp.; assembly: GCA_039594005.1. GTDB lineage: Bacteria > Pseudomonadota > Gammaproteobacteria > Burkholderiales > Burkholderiaceae_C > Roseateles. Next base: position 429,308 of record JBCNOF010000011.1, on the reverse strand, counting down.
CCCCTTCCAAGCGTGGCATGCACCGCTCGCACAACGCCCTGGGCACCCCGGGCACCGCGATCGAGCCGACCACCGGTGAAGTGCACCTGCGTCACCACATCAGCCCCAATGGCTTCTATCGTGGCCGCAAGGTCCTGAAGACCAAGGCCGACGCCGCCTGATCGATCTGATCAGCCGGTCCGGAAGGCGCCGCGAGGCCCTCCGCCTGGTCTCACAAGCAAGAAAAGCCCGGTTCCGCCTCATGCGTGGCCGGGCTTTCGCATTTCCGGTCCTTCTTCCGGAAGGGTTCCCCTGTCGCGCACGCTTCTTGCGAGGTCGCTACAGTCACACCTCCGACCGGTGATTCTTCTCAGGTTTCGATGACCGCAATTCCCGCCACCCGCTCATCGCCATCCGCCGAGCCGCTCCGCCTGGCGGTGGACTGCATGGGCGGCGACCATGGCCCGTCCGTCACGCTCCCGGCCTGCAAGGCCTTCCTCGCCGCGCATCCGCAGGCGGAACTCGTGCTGGTCGGTCTGCCCGACGCGCTCCAGGAGGCCGCCTCGTGGCCCCGCGTGCGCGTCGTGCCGGCCAGCGAGGTCGTCAGCATGGACGACCCGATCGAGGTCGCGCTGCGCCGCAAGAAGGATTCCTCGATGCGGGTGGCGATCTCGCAGCTCAAGCCGGGCAAGGACGGCTCGCCCGCGCCGGCCCAGGCCTGCGTGTCCGCCGGCAACACCGGCGCGCTGATGGCCGTGGCCAAGTACCTGCTCAAGACGCTCGAGGGCATCGACCGCCCGGCCATCGCCACGGTGATGCCCAACCAGATCGGCGGCTTCACGACGGTGCTGGACCTGGGGGCCAACGTCGATTGCGGACCGGAGCACCTGCTGCAGTTCGCCGTGATGGGCAGCGCGCTGGTGTCGGCCGTCGACGGCAAGGACAACCCCAGCGATCGGCCTGCTCAACATCGGCGAGGAGATGATCAAGGGCAACGAGACGATCAAGCGCGCCGGCGAGCTGCTGCGCGAGGTCGCCGCCCACGACCAGCTCAACTTCCACGGCAACGTGGAAGGCAACGACATCTTCAAGGGGACGACGGACGTCGTCGTTTGCGACGGCTTTGTCGGCAACGTGGCGCTAAAAACCGCCGAAGGGCTGGCCAGCATGATCTCCAGCTTCATCCGCGCGGAGTTCACGCGCACCCCGTGGACCAAGCTGGTCGCGCTGCTCGCGATGCCGGTGCTGCAGCGTTTCAAGAACCGCGTGGACCACCGCCGATACAACGGCGCGGCCTTGCTGGGCCTGCGCGGACTGGTGTTCAAGAGCCACGGATCGGCCGATGCCTTCGCTTTCGAGCAGGCGTTGAACCGGGCGTATGATGCGGCCCGCAACCGGCTCCTAGACCGGGTTCACGATCGCATCGTCGCGACGCTGCAGGCGCTCCCCGCGCCTGCCAATGAGGAGGGCGGCGATGCAGGAGACAAGGCGGCCACCGCCGTCCACGCTGCATGACCACTAAAGCTTAAATGGCCCAAGCGACTCTCGATTCCCGCATCCTCGGCACGGGCAGCTACCTGCCCGCCAATCGCGTCACCAACTCGGCCCTGGCCGAACGCCTGGCCCGCGACGGGATCGAGACCTCGCATGAATGGATCGTCGAGCGCACCGGCATCCACGCCCGGCACTTCGCCGATCCGCACGTCACCTCCAGCGACCTGGCGCTGCCCGCGTCGCTGGCCGCGCTCGAATCCGCCGGCGTGCGCGCCGACGAGATCGACCTGATCATCGTCGCCACGTCCACGCCGGACATGGTCTTCCCTTCACACCGCCTGCCTGCTGCAGCAGAAGCTGGGCATCCACGGCTGCGCGGCGTTCGACGTGCAGGCGGTGTGCTCGGGCTTCGTCTACGCGCTGACGGTGGCCGACTCGATGATCAAGACCGGCGCCGCGACCAAGGCGCTGGTGGTCGGCGCGGAAGTCTTCTCGCGCATCCTCGACTTCAAGGACCGCACCACCTGCGTGCTGTTCGGCGACGGCGCCGGCGCGGTGGTGCTGGGGGCCAGTGAGGAGGCCGGCATCCTGGCCACCGAGCTGCATGCCGACGGCCGCCATGCCGACATCCTCTGCACCCCGGGCACCGTCTCCGGCGGCGAGGTGCTGGGTCATCCGCTGCTCAAGATGGACGGCCAGGCGGTGTTCAAGCTCGCCGTGGGCGTGCTGGAGAAGGTCGCACGCTCGGTCGCTGGACAAGGCCGGCCGCACCGATGCCGACATCGACTGGCTGATCCCGCACCAGGCCAACATCCGCATCATGCAGGGCACGGCCAAGAAGCTGAAGATGCCGCTGGACAAGCTGATCGTGACCGTCGACGAGCACGGCAACACCTCGGCCGCCTCGATCCCGCTGGCCCTCGACGTCGCCGTGCGCGCGGGCAAGATCCAGCGCGGCCACACGGTGATGCTGGAAGGCGTCGGCGGCGGCTTCACCTGGGGCGCGGTGCTGCTGGATTACTGATCGATCGCGCCTGGACGCCGGCCCCGTCGTCGATCGGGGCCGGGCAGGCAGGGCTGGGCGACGCTGCCCGCGGCCAGGCGCCGCGCGGCCGTCATGCCGGCTTCCTTCTCCTCATAGATAGTCTCGGACTCGAACCATGAGCAAGAACTTCGCTTTCGTCTTCCCCGGCCAGGGCTCGCAATCGGTGGGCATGCTGGACGCCTGGGGCGATCACCCGGAAGTCGTCCGCACGCTGGCCGAGGCCTCCGACGCGCTGGGCCAGGACATCGGCGCGCTGATCAAGAACGGGCCGAAGGACCAGCTGGACCTGACCACCAACACCCAGCCCGTGATGCTGACCGCCGGCATCGCCAACTACCGCGCCTGGATCGCCGAGACCGGCCTGGTGCCGACCGCCGCCGCCGGCCACTCGCTGGGCGAGTACACGGCGCTGGTGGCCGCCGGCGCGCTGAGCCTGGCCGACGCGCTGCCGCTGGTGCGCTTGCGCGCCCAGGCGATGCAGGAAGCCGTGCCGGTGGGCACCGGCGCCATGTCCGCCATCCTGGGCCTGGAGGCCGACGTGGTGCGCCAGGTCTGCCAGCAGGTCGCCGCCGAGACCGGCGAGGTCGTCGAGGCCGTCAACTTCAACGATCCCAAGCAGACCGTGATCGCTGGCGCCAAGGCCGGCGTCGAGAAGGCCAACGAGGCGCTCAAGGCCGCGGGCGCCAAGCGCGCGCTGCCGCTGCCGGTGTCGGCGCCGTTCCACTCCAGCCTGATGAAGCCCGCCGCGGAGCGCCTGCGCGAGAAGCTCGCCGCGGTCCCGTTCCAGACCGCCGCGTTCCCGGTGATCAACAACATCGACGTCGCCGTGACCGATGACGCCGAGGCGCTGCGCGACGCGCTGTTCCGCCAGGCCTTCGGCCCGGTGCGCTGGGTCGAGGGCGTGCAGGCGCTCAAGGCCCGCGGCCTGACGTCCGTCATCGAATGCGGCCCCGGCAAGGTGCTGGCCGGCCTGGCCAAGCGCATCGACGGCGAGCTGGCCAGCGCCACCGTGCTGGACCCGGCCTCGCTGGTCGAGGCCAAGGCACTGCTGGCCTGATTTCTTCCCACGTTCACCGAATCGCTTCCGAGGTTCTCATGTCCGACAACAAGCAAGTGGCGCTGGTGACCGGCGCCAGCCGCGGCATCGGCCGCGCGATCGCGCTGAACCGCTGGCCCAGAAGGGCTTCGCCGTGATCGGCACCGCCACCAGCGAGTCCGGCGCGCAGGCGATCACCGAGGCGCTGGCCCCGCACGGCGGCCGGGGCGCGGTGCTCAACGTCAACGACGGCGCGGCCGTCGACGCGCTGATCGACGCCATCGTCAAGCAGGACGGCGGCCTGCATGTGCTGGTCAACAACGCCGGCATCACGCAGGACATGCTGGCCATGCGGATGAAGGACGAGGACTGGGACGCGGTCATCGACACCAACCTGAAGGCCGTGTTCCGCGCCAGCCGCGCGGCTGATGCGCCCGATGATGAAGCCGCGCTTCGGCCGCATCATCAACATCACCTCGGTGGTGGGCGCGTCCGGCAACGCGGGCCAGGCCAACTACGCGGCCGCCAAGGCCGGCGTGGCGGGCATGACGCGTGCCCTGGCCCGGGAACTGGGCAGCCGCGAGATCACCGTCAACTGCGTGGCCCCGGGCTTCATCGACACCGACATGACCGAGGTCGCTGCCCGAGGAGCAGAAGGCCGCGCTGCTGGCCCAGATCCCCGCGGGCCGCCTGGGCGAGCCGGCGGAGATCGCCCACGCCGTGGCGTTCCTGGCCTCGCCCGAGGCCGGCTACATCACCGGCGTGGAACTGCACGTCAACGGCGGCATGTACATGAATTGAGGTGGACGCCGCCCCTCGCGGGCGGGCCACCCACCGGATTCACCCGGCCGGTGTAGGGCTGATAGAGTGCGAGCGCGCGCCGATTCCCTCGTGAAGGGCGCGTCTCGGGAGGTCCGACTAGGGGCGCCACTCTAAGGCCTTAGAATCCCGGGTTGTTCTAGCAAACCACCCCCTCCTGGAGGAGTCATGAGCGATATCGAAGCACGTGTCAAGAAAATCATCGCCGAGCAACTCGGCGTGCCCGAAGCCGATGTGACCAATGAAAAGGCCTTCGTCGCCGATCTGGGCGCTGATTCTCTGGACACCGTGGAACTGGTGATGGCCCTCGAAGACGAGTTCGGCATCGAGATCCCCGACGAAGAAGCCGAGAAGATCACCACCGTTCAACAGGCGATCGACTACGCGGTCAAGCACCAGAAGGCGTAAGCAAGCAGCATGAGCCGTCGTCGCGTCGTCGTCACCGGCCTCGGCCTGATCTCGCCCGTGGGCAACACGGTCGAGCAGGGCTGGGCCAACATCGTGGCCGGCGAAGTCCGGCATCGACACCATCACCCGTTTCGATGCCAGCGTGCTGGCCTGCCACTTCGCGGGCGAGGTCAAGGACTTCAAGGTGGAGGAGTACATCCCCGCGAAGGAAGCCCGCCACATGGATACCTTCATCCATTACGGGCTGGCGGCCTCGCTGCAGGCGATCCGCGACGCGGGGCTGCCCACCGGCGACGCGCTGAGCCCGGAGCTGGCCGAACGCATCGGCGTGCTCGTCGGCTCCGGCATCGGCGGCCTGCCGATGATCGAGGAAACGCACGCCGAGCTGACCAACCGCGGCCCCCGCCGCATCTGGCCGTTCTTCGTGCCGGCGTCGATCATCAACATGATCTCCGGCCACGTGTCGATCCAGTGCGGGTTCAAGGGCCCGAACCTGGCGATCGTCACGGCCTGCACGACCGGTCTGCACAGCATCGGCCAGGCCGGGCGCATGATCGAGGCGGGCGACGCCGACGTCATGGTCGCCGGCGGCGCCGAATCGACGGTGTCCCCGCTGGGCGTCGGCGGTTTCGCCGCGGCCCGCGCGCTGTCGACCCGCAACGACGACCCGAAGACCGCGTCCCGCCCCTGGGACAAGGACCGCGACGGTTTCGTGCTGGGCGAGGGCGCCGGCGTGCTGGTGCTCGAGGAGTACGAGCACGCCAAGCAGCGCGGCGCCAAGATCTACGCGGAACTGGTCGGCTTCGGCATGAGCGCGGACGCGTATCACATGACCGCGCCCGACGTGGACGGCCCGACGCGCTCGATGCGCAACGCGCTGCGCAACGCCGGGCTGAATGCGGACCAGGTCCAGTACCTGAACGCGCATGGCACGTCCACGCCGCTGGGCGACGCCAATGAGACCAACGCGATCAAGCAGGCCTTCGGCGACTACGCCAAGGCCGGGCTGGTGGTGTCGTCGACCAAGTCGATGACCGGCCACCTGCTGGGCGGCGCGGGCGGCATCGAGTCCGTCTTCACCGTCATGGCGATCCACGATCAGGTCGCTCCGCCGACCATCAACATCTTCAATCAGGATCCCGACTGTGACCTGGACTACTGCGCCAACGAGGCGCGGAAGATGCCGATCGAGTACGCCGCGAAGAACAACTTCGGCTTCGGCGGCACGAACGGCACGCTGATCTTCAAGCGGATCTGATCCGCCACGCTCGAACCGGACGGCGATCCATGACGCCGAACCGATCGACATCGCGCCGGGCTGTTGCCCGGCGTTTTTCATTGCCTTTCGAACCCGCGTGGGAACGCGCTCAACGCGGGCTGCTGGCCGCGGGCCTCGCGGCGGCCGGGTGGGGGATTGCGCGCGCGCTGGGTGTGCCCGATGCCGGGGCGCCCGCGGCGTTGGCGTTGCCGGGGCTGGCTGCGATCCTGGCTGCGTCGTGGCCCCTGCGCGCGCGTGACGCGGTCGTGCTGCGATGGGACGGCGCGCAGTGGTGGTGGCCACGCGCGGGCGAGCCGATTGCCATCACGCCGGACGTCTTCATCGACGTCGAGCAGTGGATGCTGTTGCGGCTGCGGCCGACGAGCGATCCGGCGCCGTCCAGGCGGGGCGCACGCCGGCCACGGGCGGTCTGGGTCGCGGTGTCGCGCCGCGCGCTCGGCGCGTCCTGGACGCCGCTTCGACAGCACCTCTTTCTAGCGCGGGAGGCCCGCCCTCTGTCCGACGAAATCCGGGCATGATGTGAGCCTTCCGTTCCTGCATCGCCACCTGCGAGTGTTCATGCCCTATTCCGTTCGTTCCTGCTCTCCTCATCGACTCGTCCTGGCACTCGCCGGCGCCACGCTGATGGGCGCATCGCTGGGCGCCGCCGCCCAGGCAACGCCGGCCGCCCCGGCCACGAAGGTGCCCGCGCCGACGGCCGGGTCGGTGCCGGTGGCCGCGCCGGAACTCGCGCGCGCGCTGCCCGATTTCAGCGCCCTGGTGGAGCAGGCCGGACCGGCCGTGGTGAACATCCGGACCTCGGAGAAGGTCAAGGCCGGCAATGTGCAGATCGACGACCAGCTCCGCGAGCTGCTGCGCCGCTACGGCATTCCCGTGCCGCCGCAACGCCGCACGCCCCCGGGCGCGACGCCCGCGCCGACGCCGGCCCCCGATGACGACGAGGACGACGACGCGCCGCAGCGTCGCGGTCTGGGGTCGGGCTTCGTGATCGCCGCGGACGGCTATGTGATGACCAACGCGCATGTCGTGGACGACGCCGACGAGGTGATGGTCACCCTGACCGACAAGCGCGAGTTCAAGGCGAAGGTGGTGGGGCTGGACCGCCGCACCGATGTCGCCGTGCTGAAGATTGACGCCACCGGCCTGCCGCAACTGCGCATGGGCGATGTGAGCCGGCTGAAGGTCGGCGAATGGGTGATGGCCATCGGCTCGCCCTTCGGCTTCGACAACACCGTGACCGCCGGCATCGTCAGCGCCAAGGCCCGCGACACCGGCGACCTGCTGCCGCTGATCCAGACCGACGTGGCCATCAACCCGGGCAACTCCGGCGGGCCGCTGCTGAACCTGCGTGGCGAGGTGGTGGGCATCAACTCCCAGATCTACAGCCAGTCGGGCGGCTTCATGGGGATCTCGTTCGCGATCCCGATCGACGAGGCCATGCGCGTGGCGGACCAGCTCCGCGCCAGCGGCCGCGTGACGCGCGGCATGCTGGGCGTCTATCCGGACGACGTCAGCAAGGACGTGGCCGAGGCCATCGGTCTGGGCAAGCCGCAAGGGGCGCTCATCAGCCGCATCACGCCGGGAGGTCCTGGCGACAAGGCCGGCCTGCAACTGGGCGACGTGATCACCCGGTTCAACGGCAAGACGCTCGACAAGGCGGTCGACCTGCGTCGCCTGGCCGCGGGCACCGCGCCCGGCACGAAGGTGCCGCTGCAGGTGTTCCGTCGCGGCGCCTACAAGGATCTGGTGGCGACCCTCGACGCGCTGCCGGATGACCGCGCGCCCTCGACGCCCGAGGCCGAGGCGCCCGCCGCGACGGGCGCGCAGGCCTGGGGTCTGACGGTCAGCGAATTGACTGAAGGTCAGCGCAAGGACCTCAAGCTGGACGGCGGACTGCGCATCGACACGGTCGATGGCCCCGCCGCCCGCGCGGGCCTGAAACCCGGCGACATCATCCTGTCGGCCAACAACGCCGAGGTGAAGACGGTCAAGCAGTTCCAGGCTGCGCTGGCCAAGCTCGAGAAGGGCAAGTCGCTGCAGATGCTCGTCCGCCGGGGCGAGGTCGCGACCTACGTCGTGCTCAAGCCGGGCAAGGGCTGACCGGGAGCGCTCAACCCACCGGCGGCCTGGGGCTTTCCGCAATGCGGAATGATCGTGAGGATTTTGTGATCCGTCTCACGAATGGCCGTCGGTTGGTGCTTGCTCACGGTTGTGACCAAGGCGGGGGATTGGTGCCCCGCTCCGCTACAATCGGCCTGCGTTCGGCCAGCTTTGTCGCTGTTCCGACGGTGAATCGGAAGGCTCCATTTTGATGGGCTCGGCGATCCACAGGATGTCCTCAAATTTTGTGGATAACCTGTGTACAAAATCGCTGTTGGCGAAGGGCAACGCGCGAGAAGCTCGCATCCATGCGGTTTCCAGGGCGGGGCTTTTGGCTACAATGAAAGCCCAACAAGCAGTTGCCATACGTTTTGTTGGAAGGCGCGTCACCGTTTCGACGTGCCTTTTTTTTATGTCCCGTTCAGGTCCTGAGAAGGACCGTGCATCACCGCCTCGACCGACCGTCCACAGCGTGTCTCAGCGTGCTCCGCTCGGGCGCCGCTGGCGTGGCGAGCGAGTCCGCGGTCTCCGTCCGAGTCCATGAACCACATCCGCAATTTCTCCATCATTGCCCACATCGACCACGGCAAGTCGACGCTGGCCGACCGCATCATCCAGACGCTGCGGCGGCCTGTCCGACCGCGAGATGGAGGCGCAGGTGCTGGACTCCATGGACCTCGAGCGCGAGCGCGGCATCACCATCAAGGCCCAGACCGCGGCGCTGCACTACAAGGCGCGGGACGGCCAGATCTACAACCTCAACCTGATCGACACCCCCGGCCACGTCGACTTCTCCTACGAAGTCAGCCGCTCGCTGTCGGCCTGCGAGGGCGCGCTGCTGGTGGTGGACGCCGGCCAGGGCGTCGAGGCGCAGACCGTCGCCAACTGCTACACCGCGATCGAGCTGGGCGTGGAAGTGGTGCCGGTGCTGAACAAGATGGACCTGCCCCAGGCCGACCCGGACGGCGCGAAGGCGGAAATCGAGGACGCTCATCGGCATCGACGCCACCGACGCGGTGCCCTGCTCGGCCAAGACCGGCATGGGCGTCGACGAGGTGCTGGAGCGCCGTCATCACCCGCATGCCGCCGCCCAAGGGCGAGGTCGACGCGCCGCTGCAGGCGCTGATCATCGACTCCTGGTTCGACAACTACGTGGGCGTGGTGATGCTGGTGCGCGTGGTCAACGGCACGCTGAAGAAGGGCGAGCGCATCCGGATGATGGCCACCGCTGCCGTCTATCCGGCGGAGCACCTGGGCGTGTTCACCCCGAAATCCGAGAAGCGCGACCAGCTCAACGCGGGCGAGGTGGGCTTCATCATCGCCGGCATCAAGGAACTGGCGGCGGCGAAGGTGGGCGACACCATCACGCTGGAAAAGAAGCTGCCCAACAACCTGGGCCCGGCCAGCGAGGCGCTGCCGGGCTTCAAGGAGGTCAAGCCGCAGGTCTTCGCCGGCCTGTTCCCGGTCGAGGCCAGCGAGTACGACTCGCTGCGCGACGCGCTGGAGAAGCTGAAGCTCAACGACGCGTCGCTGCAGTACGAGCCGGAAGGCTCGCAGGCGCTGGGCTTCGGCTTCCGCTGCGGCTTCCTCGGCCTGCTGCACATGGAGATCGTGCAGGAGCGCCTGGAGCGCGAGTTCGACCTGGACCTGATCACCACCGCGCCGACCGTGGTCTACGAGGTGCAGCAGAGCGATGGCGAGGTGATCTAGGTCGAGAACCCGTCCAAGATGCCTGAGCAGAGCAAGATCGCCGAGATCCGCGAGCCGATCGTGACGGTGCATCTGTACATGCCGCAGGACTACGTCGGCGCGGTCATCACGCTGTGCAACCAGAAGCGCGGCGTCCAGCTCAACATGCACTACCACGGCCGCCAGGTGCAGGCTGACCTACGAGATCCCGATGGCCGAGATCGTGCTGGACTTCTTCGACCGGCTGAAGTCGGTCTCGCGCGGCTATGCGTCGATGGACTACGAGTTCAAGGAATACCGCGCCGTCGGACGTGGTGAAGGTCGACATGCTGATCAACGGCGACCGGGTCGATGCGCTGTCGCTGATCGTGCACCGCGCGCAGTCGCAGTACCGCGGCCGCCAGGTGGCGGCGAAGATGCGCGAGATCATCCCGCGCCAGATGTTCGACGTGGCGATCCAGGCCGCCATCGGCGCGCACATCATCGCGCGCGAGAACGTCAAGGCGCTGCGCAAGAACGTGCTGGCCAAGTGCTACGGCGGCGACATCACCCGCAAGAGCAAGCTGCTGGAGAAGCAGAAGGCCGGCAAGAAGCGCATGAAGCAGGTCGGTTCGGTGGAGATGCCGCAGGAAGCCTTCCTGGCCATCCTGCAAGTCGAAGAATAAGTTCCCGCATGAAAGCCATGAGCGCATTGACCGGGTTGCTGTACGCGACCCTGATCGTCTACCTGGGCGGCTGGTTCCAGGGTTACTGGAACGGCAACTTCTCGCTGCTGCTGCTGATCCTGACGACGGTGACGCTGTGCTACTGGCTGGCCGAGCGCTTCCACTTCCAGCCGGCGCGCGCACGCGCGGCCGACCAGCTCACCGACAGCGACGCCAAGCGCCGCGCCTCGCTCGCCGCGCAGGGCATCCAGCGCGTGGACGGGGACGTGGAGGGCGCTCGCGAGGAGATCCTGCGCCAGCCCTGGTGGCTGGACTGGACCGCCGGGCTGTTCCCGGTGATCCTGATCGTGTTCCTGCTGCGCTCGTTCATGTTCGAGCCCTTCAAGATCCCGTCGGGCTCGATGGTGCCCACGCTGCTGATCGGCGACCTGATCCTGGTGAACAAGTTCCACTACGGCATCCGGCTGCCGGTGATCAACAAGAAGATCATCAGCAACAACGACGTCCAGCGCGGCGACGTGGTGGTGTTCCGCTACCCGCAGAACCCGAGCGTCGACTACATCAAGCGCGCGGTCGGCCTGCCCGGCGACGAGATCGCCTACCTGAACCAGAAGCTGTACCTCAACGGCAAGCCGGTCGAGACGACTTCGCAGGGCGAGTTCTTCGACGAGGATCCGAACTCGATGCGCTTCCGCCCGCGCTTCACCGAGAAGCTCGGCGCCGTGGAACATCAGATCCTGGTCGACACCAGCGCGCCCACGCGGATCAACAAGATGTACGACTTCCCGTACAACGAGAATTGCAAGTACACGCTGGAAGGCGTGACCTGCAAGGTGCCGGCCGGCCATTACTTCATGATGGGCGACAACCGCGACAACTGCGCAGGATTCAGCCGCTTCTGGGGCTTCGTGCCCGATGAGAACATCGTGGGCCGCGCGTTCGTGGTCTGGATGAACTTCGGCAACATCAAGCGCGTCGGCGGCATCCAGTAACACCGGCTGACCGACGATCGGCGGCGGATCGACTACTCTGTTCGAACGATATTTTGCGGAGCGACACGTGATGAGGGCACGGAAGATTCAACGGGGCATCAGCCTGCTGGGCCTGCTGTTCTGGGGGTGATCATCGGTGGCGGGACGGTGATCCTGCTGCGCGTGGTGCCGACCGTGATGGAGTACTACACGATCCAGAAGGCCATCGACAAGATCGCCCGCGACAATCCGCCGACGGTGGCGTCCGCACGCGATGCCTTCCAGCGGACCAAGGACATCGAATACTCGATCGTCAGCGTCGAGGCGAAGGACTTGATCATCACCAAGGTCGATGACAAGGTGAAGGTCAGCTTCTCGTACGACAAGGAAGTCCCCCTGTTCGGGCCGGCCTTCCTGCTCATCAAGTACAAAGGCGAGTCGCACTGACGCGCTTCTTCCATCACCGGCCATGACTCCGCACGCGCTCGACGCCCTTCAGCAACGCCTCGGTTACCGCTTCACGCAGGCGGGACTGCTGCAGCGTGCGTTGACGCACCGTAGCTTCGGTCAGCAGCACAACGAGCGCCTGGAGTTCCTCGGCGACGCGGTGCTGAACCTGGCGGTGTCGGCGCTGCTGTTCGAGCGTTTCGCCGGTTCGGACGAGGGTGACCTGACCCGCATCCGCGCGCACCTGGTGCGCGAGGACAGCCTGCACCGGCTCGCGCTGCAGCTGCAGATGCCCGAGGCACTGCGCATGAGCGAGGGCGAGGCCCGTGGCGGCGGCGCGCAGCGTCCGTCGATCCTGGCCGACGCGCTGGAAGCGGTGATCGGCGCCGCGTTCCAGGATGGCGGCTACGAGGCGGCGCGTGAGATCGTGCGTCGACTGCTCGGCGAGACGATCGCCGCCAGCGGCATCGAGCAGTGGGCCAAGGACTCCAAGACCGCGTTGCAGGAATGGCTGCAGGCGCGCAAGCTGGCGGTGCCGGCCTACCGCATCGCCGAGACGCGCGGCCAGGCGCACGCGCAGACCTTCACGGTCGAATGCGAGGTGGCGGCGCTGTCGCTGGCTCGCCGCGGCGAGGGCCGCTCGCGGCGAATCGCCGAGCAGGAAGCCGCCCGGCAGGTGCTGGATGAGCTGCTCGCGGGTGACCGGCCCGGTACCGGCCTGCGCGATTGAGCGCGCACAGACTGCGCGATGACGCGGAGCCCGCGATGAACGCATCGAAAACCCCGAAGACGCCGGCGACGGCGTCTTCTTCCGATCCGTCGGCCACGCCCGTGACCGACGCCAAGACTTCCTCTTCCGCTGATCCCAAGGACCCCGATCTGAACGCCCCGCACGACTCCGCTCCGCAAGACCTCGACGCCCACGGCCGCGATGCCAAGGCTGCGCCCGAGGAGGATGATCTCCTCGACACCGAGGACGAGGAGGACGAGCAGGACGGGGAGGGCGCGCATGACGGCGATGGCCTGTCGGGCATCCAGGGCGGCATCGGCGCGATGCCCTACGAGGGCGACCTGCGCTGCGGCCTGATCGCGATCGTCGGTCGGCCCAATGTCGGCAAGTCCACGCTGCTGAACGCGCTGGTGGGGCAGAAGGTGTCGATCACCTCGAAGAAGGCCCAGACCACGCGCCACCGCATCACCGGCGTGCGCACCGTCGACGAGGCGCAATTCGTCTTCGTCGACACCCCGGGATTCCAGACCAAGCACAGCACCGCGCTGAACCGGAACCTGAACCGGACGGTGCAGGGCGTGCTGGCGGATGTGGACCTGGTGCTGTTTGTCGTGGAAGCCGGCCGATTCGGGCTGGATGACGCGAAGGTGCTGTCGCTGCTGCCGCAGAACAAGCCGGTCGTGCTCGTGGCCAACAAGCTGGACGCGGTGACGCGGCGCGCGGAGATGATGCCCTGGCTCAAGAGCATGCAGGAGCGCCGCAACTTCACCGAGTTCGTGCCGCTGTCGGCCAAGAAGGATTCGGACGTGCAGCGTCTGTTCCAGATCCTGAAGCCCTACCTCCCGAGCCAGGAATGGTTCTACGAGGAGGACGCGCTGACCGACCGCAGCGAGAAGTTCATGGCCGCGGAGATGATCCGCGAGAAGCTCTTCCGCCTGACCGGCGATGAACTGCCGTACGAGGCGACGGTGATCATCGATCGCTGGGAAGAAGAGGGCAACCTGCGCCGCATCGCCGCGACCATCGTCGTGGAGCGCGATGCGCAGAAGGGCATGATCATCGGCCAGGGCGGCGAGCGCCTGAAGCGCATCGGCTCCGAGACGCGTCAGGAACTCGAGAAGCTGTGGGACGCGCGCGTGTTCCTGGAGCTGTGGGTCAAGGTGCGCTCGGGTTGGGCGGATTCGGAAGAGCATCTGCGCAGCTACGGCTACGAATGATCGACGCGCGGAGTCGTCCGATGGCCACCCGCGCCGCCAGGGCGTCCACCAAAGCGCCCTCGAAGCCGCCCGCCACGCAGGCGGCTTTTGTTTTGCACCATTACGACTGGAGCGAGACCAGCCTGGTGCTGGATCTCTTCAGCCGCGAGCATGGCCGCCTGGCCATCGTGGCCAAGGGCGCGAAGCGGCCTTACTCCCAATTCAGATCGGTCCTGCTGCCCTTCCTGCGCCTGCAGGTCACGTTGTCCAAGCCCTCGAAGATGAACGAGGACGGCGCGGCCGAAGTGCAGTCGCTGCGCGGCGCGGAATGGGTGGGCGGTCAGACGCTGCCCAGCGGCGCGGCGCTGTTCAGCGGGTATTACGTCAATGAGCTGCTGCTGAAGTTCCTGCCGCGGCAGGACCCGCAACCCGAGCTCTTCGATGCCTACGCGGCGCTGCTGCCGCGGCTGGGGTCGGTGGACGATGCCCAGGCGGCCTTGCGCGCCTTCGAGCTGAAGTTGCTGGCCACCTGCGGCCTGCTGCCCGATCTCAGCGTGCTGGCCACGACCCAGGCGCCGCTCGATCCGGAGCGCGCCTATGTGCTGGCGCCCGAGTCCGGCGTGATCGCGCCGGCGGCCGACACGCCGCAGCTCACCGGCATGGCCTTCATCCAGATCCAGGCCGCGTTGCTGCATGGCAGTCCGGCCGCGTTGCAACAGGCCTGCGAGCAGGCGGGTCCGGCCCTGAAGCCGATGTTGCGCGCCTTGCTTCACTATCATCTCGGCCATCGTCCCCTGCGGACGCGGCAGGTCCTGCTCGACGTCCAGAAGCTGCTCACATGAATCCGCTGATCGCTCCCGAATCCGGTCGCCATGACGCGCGCTGCGCGCTCTCGGTCAACGTCAACAAGGTCGCGCTGCTGCGCAACACGCGTCATCTGGGCATTCCCAGCGTGACGCGCGCGGCGCAGCTGTGCCTGGAAGCCGGCGCGCAAGGCATCACGGTGCATCCGCGGCCTGACGAGCGCCACATCCGCGCGGGCGACGTGCGCGAGCTCGCCGCGCTGATGAAGGCCTGGCCGCAGGCGGAATACAACATCGAAGGCAATCCGACGCAGAACCTGATGGACTTCATCCGCGAGGTGCGTCCGCATCAGGCGACGTTCGTGCCGGACAGCGAGGACCAGTTCACCTCGGACCACGGCTGGAACCTGCCGGCGGATGCCGAGCGGCTGCGGCCGATGATCGCCGAGTGCAAGTCACTGGGCGTGCGGGTGAGCCTGTTCATGGATCCCCTGCCCGAGGCGATGGCGCATGTGGCCGCGCTGGGCGCGGAGCGCATCGAGCTCTACACCGAGACCTGGGCGAGCGCCTTCGGCACGCCGCGCGAGGCGGAGGTGGTGGCGGGTTTCGCGGCGGCCGCGCGCGCGGCGCTGGCGCAGGGCCTGGGCATCAATGCCGGGCACGACCTGAACCGCGACAACCTGACGCGTTTCCTGCGCGAGGTGCCGGGCGTGGCGGAGGTCTCGATCGGCCATGCGCTGATCGCGGACGCGCTGGAGCTCGGATACGCCGAGACGGTGCGGGACTACCAGCGCTGCATCCAGCGCGCGTACGTCTGATTGCACTTGCGCACGAGAACGCCACGAAGCGGGCACGAGACGCGCACCGGACGCGCATGAAAGGGTCGCGATGATCTACGGCATCGGCACGGACGTCTGCGACATCCGGCGCATCCGCATGACCTTCGAGCGGCGCGGCGAGCGTTTCGCGGAGAAGGTCCTGGGACCGCACGAGATGGACGTGTTCCGCGAGCGATACGCGAAGGTCCCGGCGCGGGGCATCGCGTACCTGGCGACGCGTTTCTCGGCCAAGGAGGCCTTCTCCAAGGCGATCGGCATGGGCATGCGCATGCCGATGACGTGGCGGGCCTGCGAGATCGTGAAGGCGCGCAGCGGCAAGCCGGAGATCCGGTTGCACGACGGATTGGCCGAATGGTTTGAATCGAAGGGCCTGCGTGCCCATGTGACCGTCAGCGACGAGACTGACTACGCGACCGCCTTCGTGGTCGTGGAAACGAAGGACTGAGAGAGACAAGCCCATGACCGAGACCTTGCATGCGCCGGTGATCCTGGACATCGCCGGCACGACGCTGAGCGCCGACGATCGGCGGCGGCTGGCGCATCCGCTGACGGGCGGGATGATCCTGTTCGCGCGGCATTTCGAGAGCCGGGCGCAACTGACGGCGCTGTGCGCGGAGGCCAAGTCGTTGCGGCCGGACCTGCTGATCGCGGTCGATCAGGAGGGCGGTCGCGTGCAGCGCTTCCGCACGGACGGATTCACGGCGCTGCCGGCGATGCGCACGCTCGGCGAGTTGTGGATGGAGGACGCGATGCGCGCGGTCCAGGCCGCGACGGCGACGGGCCTGGTGCTCGCGCTGGAGCTGCGGGCCTGCGGCGTGGACATGAGCCTCGCGCCGGTGCTGGACCTGGATCATCAGGACGACACGCGGCAGTCGGTGAGTCCGGTGATCGGCTCGCGCAGCTTCAACCAGGATCCACGCGTGGTGAGCCTGTTGGCGCAGAGCCTGATGCAAGGCCTGGCGCTGGCGGGCATGGGCAGCTGCGGCAAGCATTTCCCGGGGCATGGCTTCGTGAGCGTGGATTCGCATGTGGGCGTGCCGGTAGACACGCGATCGCTGAAGGCGATCCTGGCTGAGGACGTGCGGCCGTTCGAGTGGCTGAGCCTGAGCTTGTCGGCGGTGATGCCGGCGCACGTGATCTATCGCAAGGTGGACAGCCGTCCGGCGGGATTCAGCCGGCGCTGGTTGCAGGACATCCTGCGCGACCGACTGGGATTCGCGGGCGCGGTGTTCAGCGACGACCTGGGCATGGCCGCGGCGCGCGTGATCGAGGGTCGGCCGGTGGGCTACACGGAAGCCGCGCTGGCGGCGCTGGACGCAGGCTGCGACCTGGTGCTGCTGTGCAACCAGAGCACCGAGGACAACGGCCGCGCGATCGACGAGTTGCTGGACGGATTGACGGTGGCGGCATCGACCGGCGCGTGGACGCCGGCGACCGACAGCGAGGCGCGGCGTGCTGCGCTGGTGCCGCAATCGGCACCGCTCACCTGGGATGAGCTGATGCTCGCGCCCCGGTATCTGGAGGCGCTGGCGCGGCTGCCGTGAGGCGCGGCGCATCCGCAACGATAGGATGCCTCGCCGCGTCCCGCCTTGTTCCTCCCGAAGCGTTCCTTGACACTGCCCCGCTGACAGGCCCACATCCGTCCGCGCGGCGGCTTCCATGTCGAGGAGCCCGTCCGCGCCGGACGGCGGCCAAGGAGGACTCCCAGTGATCAACGCTGTCATCGACCTTTCCCACCACAACCAGGTGTCGAGCTTCGCCGCGGCCGCCGATGCGGGCGTCATCGGCGCCATCCACAAGGCGACGCAGGGCTTCTCATACAAGGATCCCACCCTCGACGACCATCGCACCCGCGCGCGTCAGGCTGGCCTGCTGTTTGGCGCCTATCACTTCGGCACCTCGGGCGACCCCGTCGCGCAGGCGGAGTTCTTCCTGAAGACCGTCGGTGATCCGTCGATGCTGCTCGTGCTCGACTTCGAACCCAATCCGCAGGGTCACGACATGTCGCTGCTCGAGGCCGAGCAGTTCGTGCATCACGTCTTCCAGAAGACGGGACGCTATCCGGGGCTGTACTCGGGGCACACGATCAAGGAGGCGCTGGCCGCAGCCGGGATCGCGTCGCCCGAGCAGACCGAGCTGTCCAAGTGCTGGCTCTGGTTCGCGCGCTACGGCGCGCCGCCGCTGATTCCCAAGGTCTGGGAGCACTGGACGCTGTGGCAGTACACCGATGGCGCGGCCGGCGACGCGCCGCACGAGGTGCCGGGCATCGGCCGCTGCGACCGCGACCAGTACTTCGGTACCGAGGCCAAGTTGCGGGCCTTCTGGTCCAGCCCCTGAGCGCCCATGTTCGAGCGACGCGCTCCACCCCGATGGGTGGGCGCGCGTGGCCGCGCCGGCCAATTGGACTCTGCCCCAACTGACCGGACAACGATCGATCAGGGAGCGGGCCAGCATGACGCTGACCATGGAGGGCGTGCTGGCTCGGCGACCAGAGCGGGCTGCGGCGCTCAGCGCCCTTCTGCCCGCGCCATCTTCGCGAACCAGGCCGACTGCCCGGTCTTGTTGAGCTGGTACCAGGCCTCGAGGGGGTCGGGTGAGTAGATGTCGAGCGTCTCGAAGATGGCGCGCGCGAAGTCCAGCGCTGACATGCCGCCGGCGGTGATCAGCCCGCGGTCGATGACGACGGGCTCGTCGACGTAGCGGTCGCTGCCAGCGTACTCGGGCACGCCCTTCAGATAGGACAGCGCGTTGCTCGTGTGCTGCCGGCCGTCGAGCACGCCGAGCCGTGCCAGGCCCGCCGTGGCGCCGCAGATCGCGGCCACGCGCTTGCCGGCATCGAGGAACTCCTTGGCCTTCTTCGCCGCTTCCAGGTGCTCGCCCTTGTCCCAGCCGGCGCCGCCGGGAAGGATCAATAGCTCGCTGTCGTCGGGGAACAGCGTCGAAAGCCGGATGTCGGGCATCACCGACAGGCCGCCCATCGATCGCGCGAGGTTGGCGCCCGCGGCGGCGACGGTCTTCACCTGCCAAGTCCCCGGTGATTTCTGGAACTCCGGCGTGTTGATGCCGGCGACCGCGTAGGCAGCCTCCCAGTCGGCGAAGCCCTCGAAGAGGTAGAGATGGACGATGCGGGATGGAGCGTTCATGCCGCAGGGGCGGCAAGGTGCGTGCCCACGGCACCGCGTCCAGGGGAGATCAGGCGCCGAGTTTCTTCAGCGCGCAGTGAGTTGCTTGGCGAGCCGGACCATGGGTGTCCGCGTCAACTCGTTGGGAGCGCGCTCGGCCAGCGCGAAGCCGTTGCGCGTGTAGAGGGCGATCAGCGGCGCGTTCGTTGACGATGTCCAGGTGCAGCACTGCGGCAGGCCGCGCGCTCTGAACCACGACTCCGCGCGCTCGAGCAACTGTTGCGCGACGCCGAGCCGCCGTGCCTCCGGCACGACGTAGGTCGTGGAGACCAGCCCGAAGGGCGTGCCGTCCGCGCCGCTTGTTTCGATCCGATAGATCGTGTGCCCGACGATCGCGCCGGCGGGGTCCTGGGCGACGACGACCGCGGCGGCCCGCCCGTCCAGATGCCATCGCACCCGATCGCGCAGCCAGTCCATCGAGTACATGCCGCCGCCGGCTTGCTCACCTTCCACCTCGACGAGAGTCGCCCGCATGCGCTGGGCGACGAGGTCGATGGCGGCGGTCTCGTCGAGCGTGATGGCGCGGAGTCGCATGGTGTGCTCGGGGCAGAGGATGCGCCGATGTTAAAGGCTACTGGTCTGAGGGACACTCGCGCCATGTCCGCATTCCCGCCGCTGATTGCGCCTTCCCTGCGCCTCGAACCTGTCTCTGTCGATCACGCCGAAGAGATGCACGCCGTGCTCGCCGATCGCTCGATCTACGAGTTCCTCGCGCCGGAGACGCCACCGACGCTCGACTGGTTGAAGGCGGCTTTCGAGCGGCGATCGAAGGGGGCTTCTCCCGACGGCAGCGAGCTCTGGTTCAACTGGATGATCCGGCGCGATGACGGCCGGCTGATCGGCTATGTGCAAGCGACGATCGAAGCACGCGACCGCTGCTGGATCGCCTACGTCATGAACGCGGAAGCACGAGGTCATGGGCACGCGACGCGGGCCGCTACTGCGATGCTCGACTACCTGCTCGCCGCCCACGGCGTGACGCGATTCCTGGCCTCGACGGAGACGCGCAATGCGCGCTCGATCGCGCTGCTCTCGCGATTGGGGTTCGAGCCCGCTCCGATCGAACTCGCTGAAACCATCGACATCGAAACGACCGATCGTCTCTACCAGCGACTGCACGCCTCAGCGTAATCGCGTCAGCATCGCCTGAAGGGCAGGCTCCGACAACTCGCCGGTGCGCTTGGCCACCAGGCGGCCGGAGGCATCGAAGAGCAGCGTCGTCGGATAGCCGGCCTGCTTGAATGCCGCGCTTGCCTGGCGCCGTTCATCGATGGCGACGTTATCCATCGTGAGGCGTTGAGCGCTCAACCACTTCGCAACGTGGTCCGCGTCCTCGCCCTGGTTGATGAAGACGAAGCGCACGTCGGGGCGATCGCGCTGCGCCTGCGCGAGCATCGGCATCTCGCGCACACAGGGGCCGCACCAAGTCGCCCACAGGTTGACGAGCACCGGCTTGCCATCGCGCGCGGCGAGGTCCAGGCGTTCGCCGTTCAACTGCGTGAACTGCAGCGCTGGCAGCGGCGCGGAAGCAGGCTGCAGCGCGAGCTGGATCTGTCCCGCGACGATCAACGCCGTCCCGATCGCCAGCGGCACCGATGCCGACACGCGCAGGGCCGGCGCGTTCCTCAATCGGAAGGTCGCGTACATCCACATCGCGATGATCCCGATTTCGGGCGACCAGCCGCCATCACGAATGTTGAAGGCGCTGAGCGGATGCTCGGCGTAGAGCTCCTTGTACTGATAGAGGAAGCCCAGCCGCGCGAACAGCAGCGCGACGAGCAGGCCTCGCCAGAGCAGCGGACCGGCCTCCTGCCGGCGCCGGCGCGCGAGCATCGAGGCCACGGCGCTCGAGACCGCGACAGCGATGCACAGATGGACAAAGGTCCACGGCAGGACCAAGGGGCCGATCGCGACGGCTTCGCTCATGGCTTGCTTCGGGGCTACCGCGCTCGAGGGGTCAATCGATCGGGCAATCCTAGCTGCGAGAGAGCCGCCGTTAACATCGCCGCTTCCTGTTGCGTGCGCTGGGAGATCGTCGTGGATGTGACCGCTTGGTTGGGCTTTGTCAGCGTGGCGTTGTTCGTCACCTTCACGCCGGGACCGGCCGTGCTGATGGCCATCTCGAACTCGCTCAGCGTCGGGCCGCGGCGCGCGATGGTGGGCTCGCTGGGCAATGCGATCGGGCTGCTGGCCGTGTCCGCCGCGACGACGGCCGGGCTGGGCGTACTGCTCAGCACCTCGGCCAAGGCCTTCCTCGTCGTCAAGCTGCTCGGCGCCTGCTATCTGGTCTGGCTCGGCATCAAGCAGTGGCGCCAGGGCGAACGCATGGCCTCGATCGCGGACGGCGACGCGGCCGCCGCGGAAACGGCGGGGCTCTCGCGCCGGGCGCTGTTCATGCGCGGCATCCTGGTCGCGCTCACCAATCCGAAGGCGATCCTGTTCTTCACCGCGCTGTTTCCGCAGTTCATGAATCACTCCGAGACGGCGATGCGCGACTTCGTCGTGCTGACGGTGACCTTCTCGCTCTGCGCGGTACTGGCGCATGGCTTCTACGTCGTGCTGGCCCGCGCGCTGCGCCGCGGCCTGGCCTCGCCCCGCCGCGTGAGGATCATGAACCGCAGCTTCGGCGCGTGCTTCGTGGCGCTCGGCGTGAGCCTTCTCGGCTGGCGCGGGCGGACGCAGTAAGCGCGGCGCCGGCCATGTTCTCGCACGTGTTCATCGGCGTCGCCCCCCCCCCCCCCCCCCCCGGACCAAACGCCCTGCCAACACACCACCCACACCCGCGATTTCGACCGGCGCTCGCGTTCTACACGCCGCTGATGGCGGCGCTCGGGCCGCCGCAGCGCTTCTGCGATCCCTCTGGGACGCGGGGAGCTGACGCCATCGTTCCCCGGTGCGCACCACCCCGGCCCCCCCCCCCCCCACGCCGCCCCCCCGCCGGCGACCCCCCCCCCCCCAAGCCGACACCAACCCCTCCTCCTCGACGTCTCCACCTCCACCACCACCGCCGCAACACCCCCATCCGCCCCCACCCGGCCGAGGCGACGAGCCGCCTTACTCGTCCGCCGTGATTCGCACCACCAGCGCTGCGGCGCTCGCGACGGTCGCCAGGCCTGTCACGCCCAGCCACCCGAGCGATGACAGCAGCGCGCTGCCCAGTGCCGCGCCGGTGGCCATGCCGATGAACATGCCGGTGAACAGCAGCGCGTTGAGGCGGCTGCGCGCGGCCGGGTCGAGGCTGTAGACGATGGTCTGGTGCGCGACCAGCGCCGCCTGCACGCCGAAATCGAAGACGATCGCCAGCGCCACCAGCACGACGATCGCCGCCGATCGATCCAGCCAGGCCGTTACCGACATCGCCGCGAACGACAGCGTCACCAGCAGCGCGCCCAGCTCGCGTCACGACGCCAGGCCCGCGCTGGTCGGCGATGCGGCCGGCCAGCGGCGCCGCCAGCGCGCCCGCCGCGCCCGCCAGACCGAAGGCGCCCGACACCGCGCTGCCCAGCCCGAAGCGCTGATGCAGCATCACCGCCAGCGTCGACCAGAAGGCGCTGAACGCCACCGCCAGCAAGGCCTGCGCGATGGCGGCGCGGCGCAGCGTCGGCCACGCGCGCCACAGGCCGCCCAGCGAGCGCAGCAGCGCGCCATACGTCGTGCGCATCGCCGGCGGGGACGACGGCAGCCAGCGCCAGCTCGCCAGCCCCGCGATCGTCAGCGCCAGCGCCGCGATGCCGTAGACCCAGCGCCAGCCCAGCAGGTCGGCGATCACGCCGCTCATCACGCGCGACAGCAGGATGCCCAGCAGCAGCCCGGTCATGACCTGGCCGACGATGCGGCCGCGATGCTCCGCGGGGCTGAGCGCGGCGGCCATCGGCACCACGTCCTGCGCCAGCGTGGCGGTCAGGCCCAGCAGCGCGCTCGCCGCCAGGAAGGGCGCGAAGCCCGGCGCGAATCCGCTCAGCAGCAGCGTGGCGATCAGCAGCGCGAACTTCGTCAGGATGACCGTGCGGCGATCGAAGCGGTCGCCCAGCGGCGCCAGCAGCAGGATGCCCGCCGCGTAGCCGAGCTGCGTCAGCATCGGCACCGCGCCGATGCCAGCGCGTCGAGGCGTGCAGGTCGCCCGGCCCCAGCGGCGCCAGGATCGGCTGGCTGTAGTACAGCGACGCCGCGCCCAGTCCCGCCGAGGCCGCCAGCAAGCACGATCAGCGGCGTCGATGGCGTGGACGGCGTCGATGGGGGCGCGGCGGCCGCTGGCGGCGGGGGCTCGGCGGTGAAGGGCATCGATGGTCATGGCATCTCCCGAAGGGGCGATTCAAGAAAGCAGAAGGACAGAAGATGCGGGTTCGCATCGAATGACCTGCATTCTTCGGATACGGCGGTCGTGGCCGGAACCGGTCCGGCATGCACAGCAGCCATACGCGCGGCGTATAAAGCGGTCCATGAACGAGACCACCCGGGACAGCGGCCAGGACCGCCTCGCGCTGCTGCAGACCTTCCTCCGCGTCGCGGAGGCCGGCAGCTTCTCCGCCGCCGCGCTGCAGCTCGCCACCACCCAGCCGACCGTCAGCCGCCGCGTGCAGATGCTGGAATCGCTGCTCGGCGCGCGGCTTGGTCGAGCGCTCGACGCGCGGCCTGCGCCTGACCGAGGAGGGCGAGCGCTGCGCCGCGCAGGCGCAGGAGCTGATCGACGGCTGGCAGTCGCTGGCCGAGGAGCTCGATGGCGGCGACGAGCTCGCCGGCACGCTGCGTCTGCGGGTGCCGCATGCGTTCGGGCAGAGCCAGCTGATCGAGCCGCTGGCGGCGTTCCTGACGCGGCATCCGCGTGTGTCGGTCGAATGGATGCTGCAGGACCAGTTGCCCGACTTCAGCCGGGAGAACGTCGACTGCTCGCTGCTGGTCGGCGAGATCAGCCAGCCCAACCTGATCGCGACGCAGCTGGCCGAGGTGCCGCGCGTGCTGGTCGCCGCGCCGGCGCTGGCGAGGAAGCTGCCCAAGGGCCTGGACCGGAAATCGCCGGAGGAGATCGCCGCGCTGCTCGGCGCGCAGCCATGGCTGGCGCTGCTGGCGTTCTATCGCGACGGGGTGGACCTCGAGCGCGTCGACCGGGGAAGGGCGCATGCACATCGCGCTTCCGTCCGCGGCTGGGCACGGACAGCCTCTTCGCGCTGATCGAGTCCGTGCGGCGGGGACTCGGACTGGCGCTCGTCTCGCAATGGGCGGTGATGGACGACCTCGCGCAATGGCGGCCTCGTGCGGCTGCTGCCCGATTGGTGCGCGTCGCCGCTGCCGATCTCGCTGGTCTATCCCTCGCGGCGGCTTCAGCCCGCACGGCTGCGGGCCTTTCTGCAGGTCATGCGGGAGGTCATCCCGACGATGCGGGGGATACGGGATGTCCGGCGGAAGTGAGTGCGTGTCGACGGGCAGACAAGCGCCTCAATGCGAGGCGCCCTACTGGTCCAAGTCGGAACGTGCGTCTTCGACTCTCAGAAGCAGGTCAGTGTTTCAATGACGAACTCGATCGGCATAGATTTCTCCCCTCCTTGATCTCCCTCGAAGAAAGTGAGGTAGTGCCCATGGAGATCGAAGATGTTTCTGGCGCTGACGAGCGCGGGGGGCTCGGAAGTGCATGCGCGGTCAGGCCGCCGAGGCCGTTCGCGAAGGACATGGCGGACCCAGATTCGAGGAGGCGCATGACCAAGGCCGACTTCCACGAACTCAAGACGGATATCTCGCAGCCTTCGTGACGAGGTCAAGACCGAGATCGCGAGTCTCTGCGTGAAGATGGCCAAGACCGAAGGTCCGCGTTGCTTCGCGGCGAGATCCAGCCGACGAGGCAGCGCTTCACGGTGACCGTCCATGGTTGGAGCGCCGCGTCGGCGTGCCCTGGCGGTGCTCAATGACCTCTGTTCGGCGGTGCATGGGCCTGCCCGGGATGCTGACGCGCTGAGCGAAGGACGCGCCCTCGGGCGGTCCTCGCCTCGTTGCGCGGCCGGCTCGCCGGCGCGCTGTCAGGGCGCTCCACGGGGTCGCTGATCAGCCCTTGGTGGCGGGCTTGGCGGGGGCGCCGGCGCTGCAGGCTTCTTCGCCGCGGGCAGCGCCTTGCCGGTGCTGGACATGGTCATGTCCATGTCCATGCGCATCTTCTGGCCCTTGGCTGCGGTTCGAGGTCCATGCCCAGGCGCATCTTCATCGTGCTGCTCAGCAGCAGCCGATCCGCCAGGCGCATCGATCCATCTTGCCGCTGCCGGTGCCGGTCATCGCCGCGTTCACCGACGCGGAGGCCGGGGCCGAAGCGGGCGCGGAAGCCGGCTCTGCCGGCTCGGCGCGCCGTGGCCTCGCTGGCGGCCGGCGTCGGCATCCGCGAAGTTCATCTCCATGCGCACGCCGACGTCGAACAGCGCCACGCCCTTGCTTGACCGACACCAGCGTGTACTTGGCCATCAGCTGACTCTTCCGCGTCCGACGACGGCGCCATCGGGAGCGCCAGTTCCAAGGGCATCTCAATCGATTCGCCGACCTTCAGCGTCACGTCGTTGAACTTGCGCACCCAGTCGAAGGTCTGGTTGAACAGCTTCTCCTGCAGCTTCCTTGGAGAACACCTTCTGCCCTGTTCCGGCGTGCCGTTGGGAATGTGGGCTTCGATCGCATCGATGCGGTCATCGCGGATCGTCGCCTTGAAGCGTGATGGGCGGCGAGGCCGGCAGCGGCTGCGTCTGCCCCTGCGCATTGCGCATCTCCGACACCGAGCGTGGTCACCTGCGCCTTCGAGCGGGTAGCTGCCGTCGGCCGTCTTCGCCGCCGTCTGCATCTGCTGGCGCATCACCGCGGTCATCGTCAGCGGCATCGTCTTCTGCACCTGCGCCGCGATCTCGCGCGCCTGGGCCGGGGCATCGGGTGGCAGCACCAGGGCCATCGTCATGCGCAGGGACATGGTCATGTCCATCTGCTGGCGCGACGACGGCAGCGGCACCATCATCAGGCGCACCGGCGTGCCCGCCTTGAGCGTGGCCGCGGGTGCGGTGGTCGTGGTGGCATTCGTCGCGGCGGCGGCCGGCGTCGTCTGGGCCACGCCCGATCCCGCGTGCAGCGACAACGCGAGCGCCACCGCGCAGGACAGCGCGGCGGGGCGCGCGGGCAGGCTGGCCATCATTCGAATCATTCTTCTACTCCCTCAAGGTCAATCGGGGTCTCAGCCCCGATAGTTGTCCTGCATGCGGTAGCCCCGCGCGTACAGCGCGAACAGCAGCGCCGCCACCAGCGCGAAGCCGGCGAAGAAGAACATCTGGAACGCCGTGACGCTCGTGCCCGTGGACTGGATGTAGGCCGTCACCGTCGCGCCCTTGACGCTCGAGTTGGCCAGCAGCACCCACAGGTTGCCGATCGTCACCGACAGGTTCCAGAAGCTCGTGATCACGCCCTTCATCGCCAGCGGCGCCTGACTGTAGGCGAACTCCAGGCCGGTCGCCGACACCAGCACCTCGCCCAGCGTGAGCAGCGCGTAGGGCAGCACCTGCCAGGTGATGTCGACCGCATGGCCGCCGTCGATCCACAGCTGCAGTCCGCCCACGACGATCCAGGCCAGGCCCGCGAACGCGATGCCCGCGCCCATGCGGCGCAGCGCCGTCACCTTCAGGCCCAGGCGGGCCAGCAGCGGGTACAGCACCAGGTTGTTGAACGGGATCAGGATCATGACCAGCGCCGGATTCAGCGCCTGCATCATCGAGGACTTGAACCACTCCGGCTTGGCCATCTGGTCGGCCTGCAGCACCCAGGTCGAGGCCTTCTGGTCGAACAGGGACCAGAACGGCGTGACGAGCGCGAACAGCACCAGCAGGCGCAGCACGGTGCGCACGCCCTCGACGGCTTCGTCCGGATGCACGGCGCGGGCGCGCTCCAGCTGCATCCACGCGCCGACGCCCCCGAAGCCCATCACCAGCACCAGCGCCGAGCAGAACGCGACCACGAAGCCCAGGTTGGGCGTGAGCGCCAGCGCGCCGATCGCCAGCAGCACGCCCAGCGCGGCGACCACGAGCCCGCCGCGGCCCTGACCGGGCGCGGCGCTCAGCAGCGCGGTGCGCACCACCTTCAGGAAGCCATGCGGATCGCGGTGCGAGGTGCCGGCCGGCACGTGCGTGTACTTGCGGCGGCCGCTCCAGAAGATGACGGTGGCCAGGAACATCAGCGCGCCGGGAATGCCGAAGGCGACGCTGGCGCCGAACTTGTCCAGGAAGATCGGCATCAGCAGCGACGCGAAGAACGAGCCGAAATTGATGATCCAGTAGAACGCGTCGAAGACCTTCTGCGCGAGGGTGCGGTTGCTCTTGTCGAACTGGTCGCCGATGAAGGAGCTCACGAGCGGCTTGATCCCGCCCGAGCCCAGCGCGATGAGGAACAGGCCGAAGTAGAAGCCGCGCAGGTTGTTCTCGAAGATCGCGAGGCAGGCGTGGCCGGCGCAGTAGACCAGGCTGAGCCAGAGGATGGTGTTGTACTTGCCGAAGAAGCGGTCCGACAGCCAGCCGCCGAGCAGCGGGAAGAAGTAGACGCCGATGACGAAGGTGTGGAAGACCTCCTTGGCCTCGCCCTTGCGCAGCGGTTCCGGGATGGCCAGCAGCAGGCTGGTCATCAGGAAGACCGTGAGGATGTTGCGCATGCCGTAGAAGCTGAAGCGCTCGCAACCCTCGTTGGCGATGATGTACGGGATCTGGGGCGGCATCTTGGGCGCGGTCTGCGCCGCGTTGCCGGCCGCGCCGCTGGAGGCGGCGATGGTGGACGTGTTCACGGGACTGTCTCCGTCGGGTCGGGCGCTCGTGACGCCCCAAAAGGAAAGCCGCCGGGCGGTGGCTCGGCGGCTAGAGGGGATCCAAGGAATTACTCCCCTGATCTGATGGTTGCTGCGGCTTCGAGTTGGGATGCCCCGCTAGGCGCAAACCGCAGCCATAGCAGCGCTATGGCGAGGATTTGCAACAACGTGGGGCGCCCAAATCGGAGCTGCAGCGGCCGTCAGGCTTCGAAGGGAAGCTTGAACTGGCTCAGATCCTTGCGGGTCTCGACCAGCACCAGCGGGCCTTCGTCGACGACGACCACCGGCGCGGGCTCGCGGCCCAGCGGCGCGGCGGCCGGTTCGGCGGCGATCGCGGCCTGCGCGGCGGCGATCTTGTCGGCATCGCTGTTGACCCAGACCAGGCCGGCGCCGTCGGCGACAGCGCTCAGCTCAGCCATCGGCAGCTCGAAGCGCGGCACGGCCGGCGCGGCCACCGGAGCAGCTGCCACCGGAGCCGGCGCGGCGACCGGTGCCGGGGCCACGGGTTGCACCGGCGCCTGCTTGGGCTCATCGCCCAGGGCCAGCTGCTGAGGTGCGGCACCCGCGTCCAGCACGACGGCGTCCAGCGCGGCCACGCCCGGCGAGACGGTTTCGCCTTCAGCGATCAGGCCGGCGCGCCTTCGCCGCCTTCAGCCGGAGCGCCTTCGCCTTCCCGACGGTCACGGCGATAGCGATCGCGGCCGCGGCCACGACGGCGGCCTTCGCCGCGCGCTTCGCCCTCTGCGCCTTCGGCGCCTTCGACGCCTTCAGCGCCGGCTTCGCCCTCGACTACCGGAGCGGCAGCCGATTCGGCGCCATCCGAGAACGAGGTCTCACCCTGCGGGGCCTGGCCTTCGACCAGCGAGCCCTCGACCTGCTCGGCGCCCTCGGCACCGCGCTCACCGCGGTTGCCACGACGACGGCGGCGACGGCCTTGACGCTCCTCACCCGATTCACCGGCCGGCGCATCCATCGGCGCGTCCAGCGGTTGCGTGTCGGCGAAGGCGATCGGCGACTCGGTGTTGGCGGCTTCGGTGCCGGCCAGCGGCGCGAGTTCCTGCGTCACGTCAGCCGGGCGCTCCTCGCGACGGCGGCGGCCTTCACCGCGTTCGCCCCGATCACCGCGTTCGCCACGTTCCTGGCGCTCGCCGCGCTCCGCGCGTTCACCGCGCTCGCCACGGTCCTGGCGCGGCGCGCCATCGACCAGTTGCTCCGGCTTGTCCCCACGCTCGCCGCGACGGTTGCGGTCACCGCCGCGCTCGCCACGTTCCGAGCGCTCACCGCGCTCGGCGCGATCGCCACGCTCGCCGCGTTCCGGACGCTCGCCGCGGCCTTCCTGCTGCGGCTTGCCTTCGCCGCGCGGCTTGCCGTCGCGGGCCTTCTGCTCCCCACGATCGCCACGGTCACCGCGTTCGGCGCGCTCACCACGCTCGCCGCGTTCGCCACGGCGGTTGCGATCGCCGCCACGGCCGTTGCGATCGCGCTCGCCGCGGCCACGTTCACCGCGCTCGCTGCGTTCCTTCTTGACCGGCTCAGCCGCCTTGGCGGCCGGTTCCGGCGCCGGTGCGGGAGCACCGCCGAACAGGCGCTTGAGCATGCCGAAGAAGCCACCGCCGGCCGCGACCGGCGCCGGAGCGGCGACGGGCGCCGCCGGAGCCGCGGCCACCGGTTCCGCGGCCTTGGGCGCGGGGGCGGTCGGCATCGGGGCCGGTTGCTCGGGCATCAGGCCCTTGATGACGGGTTCCTGCTTGTTCTTCTTCTCGGCGCCGCGGCGGGTGATGCCCACCTCTTCCTGCGGCTCCTCGATCATCGTGTAGCTCGCCTGCAGGTTCTCCAGGCGCGGATCGTCGTGGCGCAGGCGCTCGAGCTTGTAGTGCGGCGTCTCCAGGTGCTTGTTGGGCACCAGCAGCACGGTCACGCGCTGCTTGAGCTCGATCTTGGTGATGTCGGTGCGCTTCTCGTTGAGCAGGAAGGCGGCCACCTCGACCGGCACCTGCACGTGGACGGCGGCGGTGTTGTCCTTCATGGCCTCTTCCTGGATCATGCGCAGGATCTGCAGCGCCGGAGCGACTCGGTGTCGCGGATGATGGCCGGTGCCGTTGCAGCGCGGGCAGGTGATGTGGCTGCCTTCGCCCAGGGCCGGGCGCAGGCGCTGGCGGGACATTTCCAGCAGGCCGAAGCGCGAGATGCGAGCCGACCTGCACGCGGGCGCGGTCCTGGCGCAGCGCGTCGCGCAGGCGCTGCTCGACCTCGCGCTGGTTCTTGGCCGCGTCCATGTCGATGAAGTCGATGACGATCAGGCCGCCCAGGTCACGCAGGCGCAGCTGGCGGGCGATTTCGTCGGCGGCTTCCAGGTTGGTCTGCGGGTGGCGGTTTCCTCGATGTCGCCGCCCTTGGTGGCGCGCGCCGAGTTGATGTCGATGGAGACCAGCGCCTCGGTGGGGTCGATCACGATGGCGCCGCCCGACGGCAGCTTCACCGTGCGCGCTGGAAGGCCGTCTCGATCTGGTGCTCGATCTGGAAGCGGCTGAACAGCGGAACGCTGTCCTCGCGGTAACGCTTCACCTTGCTGCCGTTCTCCGGCATCACCTGGCGCATGAAGTGCTGGGCCTGCTCGTAGATGTCGTCCGTGTCGATCAGGATTTCGCCGATGTCCTGGCGCTGGTAGTCGCGGATGGCGCGGATCACCAGCGTCGACTTTCCTGGTAGATCAGGAAGGGCGCGCCACGTTGCCGCCCTTGGACGCCTCGTCGATGGCGGTCCACAGCTTGCAGCAGGTAGTTCAGGTCCCACTGCAGCTCGTCGGCGGTGCGGCCGATGCCGGCGGTGCGGGCGATCAGGCCCATGCCCTTCGGGTACTCGAGCTGGTCGAGCGCTTCCTTGAGCTCCTTGCGCTCTTCGCCCTCGATGCGGCGCGAGACGCCGCCGCCGCGCGGGTTGTTGGGCATCAGCACCAGGTAGCGGCCGGCCAGCGAGATGAAGGTGGTCAGGGCGGCGCCCTTGTTGCCGCGCTCTTCCTTCTCGACCTGGACGATCAGTTCCTGGCCTTCCTTGATCGCGTCCTGGATCTTGGCCGAGCGCACGTCGGCGCCGTCCTTGAAGTACTGGCGGGAGATTTCCTTGAAGGGCAGGAAGCCGTGGCGGTCCTCGCCGTAGTCGACGAAGCAGGCTTCGAGCGACGGCTCGACGCGGGTGACGACCGCCTTTGTAGATGTTGCCCTTGCGCTGCTCGCGGCCGCCCGATCTCGATGTCGAAGTCGAGCAGCTTCTGCCCATCGACGATGGCCAGGCGACGCTCTTCCTGCTGCGTCGCATTGATCAGCATGCGTTTCATCAGTTCTCCTCCACGCCAGCCTTCTTGCTGACGCGCATTCAAGTGAACCGCTGCCGGAGAGTCTTCACCGGCGGGCGATTCGACCGATGCACGAGAAACGCGAAAGAACCAATGAAAGGATCGCCCTGGACTGCAATTGAACGGCCGGGCCGTTCAGCGCTGCAGCGTTGGCGCGTGCGCCGCGGGCCCCGGGTCGGCTGTTCCGGTCCGCATGCGCGCCGCTTGAGGCGCGACCCGACCACGGCCGGAGCCCGGCGTGTGGACGAAGCCAACACGCGCTCGCAGGCGGCGGGGGGTGGGAGAGACCGAGGAAAACATCCGGAAACGGGGCCTGGGTGCTGACGTCAGCGCCTGGACTTTCGCCCCCTCGCTGACGTCGTGAAACCTTGTTGTTCTGCCCGCGCCGCCTGCCGACATCCAAGGATGCGGTCGACCGCGTGAGCAATGGTTCTGACGACGTTGCTCTGCCATCAGGACGCCGTGACTGCCCGCTCGCTTTGGGAAGCGGGCCCGACGCCGTTGACCTGATGTTGCATCACCAAAAGTAATGAGCAGCCTACTCACAATGGCTGCCCAATGCCACGTTCTTGTCGAGCTCGAACGCTCACGCCCGAGTAAAATGAGAAAAATCAAATACTTACAACGCAAACGTGGCAAGCAGCATTATAGGGGCTAAAGCCCGCAAGGCCGCCCCAGGGACTGCCCGCAGTGCCACGAGGGGTCCGCGGCCCCTGGAAAAGGGGTCGGCACACTCTGCCAAGACCCGTCCGCAAGCCGCTGCACCCGCGCCCGCGATGGCGCCTGAACCTGCGCCGGCCCAGGTCAAGCTGATCACGGTGGACGAGGGCTCGGCCGGCCAGCGCCTGGACAACTTCCTGATCCGCGAGCTCAAGGGCGCGCCCAAGACGCTGGTCTACCGGATCATCCGGTCCGGCGAGGTGCGCATCAACAAGGGCCGCTGCGCCGCCGATTCGCGGCTGGAGGTGGGCGACATCGTGCGCGTGCCGCCGGTGCGCCTGGCCGAGAAGCCCGCCGATCCCGCCATCCCCGCGCGCGAGTTCCCCGTCGTCTTCGAGGATGAGCACCTGATCGTCGTGAACAAGCCGGCCGGCGTGGCGGTGCATGGCGGCTCGGGCGTGAGTTTCGGCGTGATCGAGCAGTTGCGCCGCGCGCGGCCGCAGGCGAAGTTCCTGGAGTTGGTGCACCGGTTGGACAAGGAAACCTCCGGGCTGCTGATGATCGCCAAGAAGCGCAGCGCGCTGACGCACCTGCAGGACCAGCTCCGCGACCGCGAGACCGGCAAGACCTACGCGGCGCTGGTGGGCGGCGCGTGGACGAAGTCCAGGAAGGTGATCGACGTGCCGCTGCTGAAGTTCGTCGGCAGCGACGGCGAGCGCTGGGTGCGCGCGGTGCCCGACCCCAAGGACCCGCAAGCCGAGCAGGCCAAGCGCTCCATCAGCCTGGTGCGGGTGCTGGAGAGCTTCCCCGGCTACAGCCTGCTGGACGTCACGATCAAGACCGGACGCACGCACCAGATCCGCGTGCACCTCGCCCATGAGGGGCATGCGATCGTCGGCGATCCGAAGTACGGTGACTTCGAGGCCAACCGGGCGCTCGCGCGCGGCGCGCTGCGATTCGACCGGATGTTCCTGCACGCCCGCGCGCTGCGCGTCACCCACCCCGCCAGCGGCGAGACCTTGACCCTGGAAGCGCCGCTGCCGCCCGAGTGCGAGAAACTGCTGGCCGCGCTGCGCGGACCGGTGTCCTGACCGGCCGCGCCCTGACGACCTTTCCTTTCCCGCCATGCCTCAACGCTTCGATCTGATCGTCTTCGACTGGGACGGCACGCTGTTCGACTCCACTGCGCTGATCGTGCGCTGCATGCAGGCCGCTGCCGCGGACCTGGGCCTGGAGCCGCCCTCGCGCGAGCGCGCCGCCTACGTCATCGGCATGGGCCTGATCGAGGCGCTGCAGTACGCGCTGCCCGGCCTGGACCGCGAGCGTTATCCGGAACTCGGTCAGCGCTATCGGCATCACTATTTCGCCTCCGCGCATGAGGTCACGCTGTTCGACGGCGTGCCGGAGCTGCTGCGGGACCTCAAGGCCCGACACCACTGGCTGGCCGTGGCGACCGGCAAGAGCCGTCGCGGGCTGGACGAGGCCTTGACGGCGGTGGGGATGACCACGCTGTTCGACGGCACCCGCACCGCCGACGAGACTGCCGGCAAGCCCGACCCGCAGATGCTGCTGGAGCTGATGCGCGAGTTCGGCGCGGAGCCCGAGCGCACGCTGATGATCGGCGACACGACGCATGACCTGCAGCTGGCGCTCAACGCCGGATGCCCGGCGGTGGCGGTGACCTACGGCGCGCATGCGCACGAGTCGCTGCGCGGCTTCGACCCACTGCTTGTCGCGCATGACGTGCCGACGCTGCGCGACTGGTTGCTGAACAACGCCTGAGCACGCCTGACCCTCCCGCGTGAAGCCGCCTGATCCTTGTCGTCCCCTCATGTCCGCCGAGCCTGAATCCACCCCCATTCCGCTGTGCCCCTCCGTCGAGCTGGAGGAGCGCGGCCGCGCCCACACCTTCGACGTCCAGCACTTCCGCCAGCCGGCCTCGGCCTTCGCGCTGCGCTTCGACGGGCAGGTCGTCGCCTACCTCAATCGTTGCGCGCATGTGCCCACGGAGATGGACTGGCAGGAGGGTGAGTTCCTGGACACCCGCAAGGAATACATCATCTGCAGCATCCACGGCGCGGTGTACCACCCGATGGACGGGCGCTGCGTCACGGGCATGTGCGGGCGTTTCGGGCTGACCAAGCTCGACGTGCGCGAGCACGACGGACAGGTCTTCTGGTATCCCTCCCGCGACACGCGGCCAGCCTTCGAGGATTGAATGAGCCAACACGACGATCCCCACCCCGACGCGGGCTTGCCGCGTCCGATCCCCGATGCGACGCCGCATCCCGAGGACATGCTCAGAGCCGGACCTGCTCCGGCGCCTGCCGCCGCCGCGCCCGCCGCGGCAGGGGCGGGTCGCTACGAGCACGTGCTGGAGCAGTTCGCGCACGACTATCTGCGCGACCGCCGCAGCGATCGGCGCTGGAAGACCTTCTTCCGGCTGATCTGGGTGACGCTGGTGGTGCTGCTGGTGTGGGCGATGGTGTCGCCCAAGCACCATGCCGGCGCGACGACGGGTCCGCACACGGCGCTGGTGGAGGTGCGCGGCGAGATCGCGTCCGACACCGAGGCGAGCGCGGAGCTGATCAACGCGGCGCTGAAGGCCGCGTTCGAGGATCCGGGCTCGCGCGCGGTGGTGCTGCGCATCAACTCGCCGGGCGGCAGCCCGGTGCAGGCGGGCATCGTCAACGACGAGCTCAAACGGCTCAAGGCGCTGCACAACAAGCCGGTCTACGCGGTGGTCGAGGAGATCTGCGCGTCGGGGGCGTACTACATCGCCGCGGGCGCCGATGAGATCTACGTCGACAAGGCGTCGGTGGTGGGCTCGATCGGCGTGCTGATGGATGGATTCGGTTTCACCGAGGTGATGAAGAAGGTCGGCGTGGAGCGCCGCCTGATGACCGCGGGTGAGAACAAGGGGATGCTGGACCCGTTCTCGCCGGTCTCGCCCAAGCAGCAGGCCTATGCGCAGGCGATGCTGGACCAGATCCATCAGCAGTTCATCGCGGTGGTGCGCGAGGGTCGCGGCACGCGGCTCAAGGAGACGCCGGAGATGTTCTCGGGCCTGTTCTGGAACGGCGAGCAGGCGATCAAGCTGGGCCTGGCCGACGGCACGGGCAACCTGGACTACGTCGCCCGCGAGGTGGTGAAGGCCGAGGACGTCATCGACTACACGCCGCGCGACAACGTGGCCGAGCGCATCGCCAAGCGCTTTGGCGCGTCGTTGGGCGAGGGCGCGGTCAAGGCGATGCGCTCGATGGCGACGATCCGGTAAGCTCGCGCCGCGTCATCGCCCGACCCAGCCATCGCTCGGCAGGCCTGTTCCCGTTTCCCTGTCTCTCCAGGATCGACCCATGAACATTGCCTTCCGCGGCGCCGCGCTGGCGCTGCTGCCCCTGCTGCTCGCCGCCTGCGCGTCACCCGGCGCGTCACCCGGCGCGTCACCCGGCGCGGCGCCGGTCTCCCGGGCCGCCTCCGCTTCCGCTTCCGAGCCGGCCTTCGTCCTGCTCGGCGAGCTGCACGACAACCCCGATCACCATCGCGCGCGCGCCGCGCAACTGCGCCAGCTCCTCGCGCAGGAGCCGCAGACGGTCGTGGTCTTCGAGCAGTTCTCGCGCGCCGAGGACGCGGCGGTCGCGCAGGCGCGGCAGGACCAGCCCCGGCGATGTCGAGGCGGTGATCGATGCCGCGAAGCTCGATCGCCAGGGCTGGCGCTGGCCGCTGCATCAACCGCTGTTCGAGGCCGCGCTGCAGTCGCCGGCGAGCAGTCCGCGGCGGCAACCTCGACCGGGACCAGGTCGCGCCGGATCGTCCGCGAGGGCGATGCGGCCTGGCCCGCGGAGCTGCTCGCGCTGCGCTCGCGCGTGAGCCGTGGAACGAGCGCGCAGCAGGGCGCGCTGCGCCAGGACATCCAGGACGGCCACTGCGGCGCGATGCCCGAGGCGATGCTGCCCGGCATGGTGCAGGCCCAGCGCGCGCGGGACGCGGCGATGGCGCAGGCGATGCTCGACGCGCGGCGAGGCCGGCGCGAAGCGCGTGGTGCTGATCGCGGGCAACGGCCATGTGCGGCGCGACGTCGCGGTGCCGGTCTACCTGCAGGCGGCCGGCGTGCCGGCCTCGGACATCGATGCGGTCGCCTATCTCGAGCCCGGCAGCGCCGCGCCCGCTGGCGGCTATGACCGCGTCGAGCGCGCCCCGGCGCCGCCGCGCGAGGATCCCTGCGCGCAGTTCAAGCGCTAGCCCGCCGCGGGCGGCCCGGGCGCTAGGCCAGCACCACCTCGACGCCGCGGCGGCGCAGCTCGCCGACGATGGCCTCGTCGGCGTCCTTGTCGGTGATCAGCATGTCGATCTGCTCGACCGGCGCGATCACCGACAGGTTGCGCTTCATCAGCTTGGACGCATCCGCGACCGCGACCACCTGGCGCGCGATCTTCATCATCTGCGCGTTCAGCTGCGCTTCGAGCAGGTGCGGCGTCATCAGGCCGATCTCGGGATCGAGGCTGTCCACGCCGAGGAACAGCCGGTCCGCGTAGAGGCTCTGCAGCGCGGTGACCGCCTGCGGACCGGACAGCGAGTACGAGTTCGGCCGCAGCAGCCCGCCCGGCATGATCACGTTGACGTTGGGGACGGAGGCGAGCAGCACCGCGATGTTCAGCGCGTTGGTGATCACGTTCAGCGACTGCAGCCGCATGCCGCGGATCTGCTTGGCGATCTCCTCGGTCGTGGAGCCGGAGTCCAGCAGGATGGTCTCGCCGTCGCGGATCAGCCGGGCCGCCTCGATGGCGATGCGCACCTTCTGCTCGTGATGCAGCTTCTGCTTGACGCCGATCGGCACCTCCTCGGTGTCGCGGTGGGCCAGCGCGCCGCCATGCGTGCGCAGCAGCGCGCCGGTGGCGGCCAGCGCGTTCAGGTCGCTGCGGATCGTCACGACCGAGATGCCGAAGCGCTCAGCCAGCTCCTCGACCGTCACCTTGCCCTGCGCCTGCACCTGCTCGCGGATGAGCTGCCGGCGCTCGTCGATCAGCAGCGAGGCGTCCGCCTTGTCGGCGGAGGTGGACGTGGGCATGGTCATGGGAATCGGAAGTCGCTGAACTTTCGAATGATATCGATGGCCGCGCTCCCCCTTGCCGGCTGCGGCGGCAGCGGCAAGCGGGCACCAAGCCGAACGCCCACCAGCCGCGCCGCATGCATTGCCGCGCCGAGTTCCGGCCCGAACCGCGGTGCCATCAGCATCGCGCCCGGTAGTGCGCGGGTCGAGCGCGGCGCGCAGCGCGTCGGTGACCGCCGCGCCCGCCTCGAAGACGCCGCCGGTGTACGAGACCGGCACGCCGGCCCCCACCGGCAGCTGCAGCTGTCGCGCCACCGCGCCGGCCAATCGCCGCGAGCTCCTCGCCCGGCGCGCGTCAGCAGCGCGCCTGCCTGCGCGTCGCCATCGGCCGCCGCGGCCGACGACCAGCCGCGCGAACTGCGCCAGCCGGCTGCGCGCCGCGTCGCCATTGATCGCCGCGCAGAGATCGAGATCCTGCGCCAGTCCGAAATGCCCGCGCACGCGCTCGAGCAGTGGTCCCAGGCTCCGCGCGCCCATCGGCCATGCGAGAGAACAGCGCCAGTCCCTCGCGCGCGAGCCAGTAGGCCGAGCCCTCGTCGCCGAAGACCTCGCCCCAGCCGCCGCAACGCGCGGCGCGCCCGCCGCCACTCGCCATACGCGATCGAGCCGGTGCCCGCGACCAGGCTGATGCCGTCCTCGCCGCCGAGCGAGCCGGCCCAGCTGCAGACCATGTCGTTGCCGATGCGCGCGCGCGGCAGCACGCCCTCGAGCAGCCCGTCGAAGTCGCGCCAGCAGCGCGCTGTCCTCGCCATGCGCGGGCAGGCCGGCGAAGGCGGACGCGACCTGCGCCGGCGCGAGCTGCGCCTGCTTGAGCGTCTCGGCGACGCCGTCGCGCAGCAGCGCGCGCAGCGCCTCGAAGCCGATCTCCAGGTAGTAGCTGGTGCCGCTCACATGCCGCGCGAGCAGGCGGCCATCGCCGTCGAGCAGCAGGAACGAGGTCTTGGTGCCGCCGCCGTCGATGCCGAGGAAGACGGGACGGCCGGCGCGGTCCAGCGATGCGGCGCTCATGGCGCTCATGGCGCCGGAGGGTTGAGCGGGTGGATGGTGACGCCGCTGACCACGCGGGTCACGGTGCCCGAGGCGCTGGGATTGTCGGGCGTGATGCCGAGCTTCAGCGAGGCCAGCAGCGCCAGGCACTGCGCGAAGACCAGCGCCACCGGCGCCAGCGCCAGGTCGGGCGCGTTGGCCGGCAGCGTCCAGCAGCACGTCGTCCTCGGCCAGCGCCTCGTCGCCGTTCAGCGCCGAGGTGCTCAGCGCGATCGACGCGTCCGCGGCCTTGGCGGCGCAGCTCACGCAGCAGGTCCAGGTCGTAGCGCCGCGTGTAGCTGTCGTTGGACAGCAGCATCAGCACCAGCGTGCGGTCGTTGAGCACCGTCTTCGGCCCATGGCGGAAGCCCAGCGGCGAATCGGCCAGCGCGACCCAGCCGGCCGTCGGTCAGCTCCAGCATCTTCAGCGCGGCCTCGCTGGCCAGGCCCTGCAGGCCGTTGCTGCCCAGCACGACCAGCCGCTCGAAACCGGCTGCGTCGCTCAGCGCCGCCAGCCGCGTCGGCCTCGGCGGCCAGCAGCGCGCTGCGCCGCGGCGCTCAGCACGGCCACCGGCGGCAGCGGCAGCTCGAAGGCCCAGGCCGCGGCCAGCAGCATGCCGGTGAAGCTGGAGGTCATCGCGAACGCGCGGTCGTGGGTCTCGTCCGGCAGCAGCAGCACATGGGCGCTCGCGCGGTCGCCGAGGCGGCGCGCCAGCGTGCCCTCGGCCGCGCAGGTGACGGCGAGGTGATGGCAGTCGGCCGACCGTGGCGTCGGCGAGCTCCACCGCCGCGAGGCTTTCCGGGCTGTTGCCCGAGCGGGCGAAGGACACCAGCAGCGTCGGCACGCCCGGCTGCAGGCATTGCGCGGGGTTGGAGACGATGTCGGTGGTGGCGATCGCCTCGACGCGCACGCCGGGCCGCGCGCCCAGCTGCTGCAGCAGCGCCGGCGCCAGGCATTGCCCGATGAAGGCGGAGCTGCCCGCGCCGGTCAGCACGATGCGCAGGTCGGGCAGCGCCAGCAGCGGCCGCAGGAAGGCGTCGAGCGCCGCGCGCTGCGCGCTGCACCAGCGCCTGCACGGCTGGCCAGACGGCGGGTTGCTGGGCGATCTCGCGCGCGGTGTGGGCCGCGCCGCGGCGGTCGAGGTCGGCGGGGGCGAGGTGGAGCAGGGTCATCGTGCAGGTCGTGTTCGGGCGGTTGATCGGTCGGAAGAGGCGCCCAGAGCGCTCAGGCGGCGCAGGCGGCGAGGTAGGGACGCAGCGACTGCGCGGCGCCGTCGCGCAGCAGCTCCGCCGGCCGGTTGCGCAGGCGGCCGTCGCGGATCGCGTCGTACTGGCGCGGCAGGAACTGGCTCAGCAGCGTCAGCGGCGGCGGCGAGTGCTCCAGCCGGTCCAGCAGCGCGGCGCAGGCGGCCTGCACCTTCGGATGCGCCCAGTAGTAGCGGATGCGGTCGCTCAGGCTGTAGGCCAGGTCGACCTGCAGCCGCGCCGGATCCTGGTAGTAGGGGCGCCAGTGCTCGGGCTCGGCGCGCATCACGCCCAGCACCGTCGGCGATCAGGCCGTCGCCGTGCGCGGCGTCGCGGCCCAGCCACTCGTGCTCGACGGCCGCCAGGGCCCACAGCGTCTCGCGCAGCGCGAAGGTCGCGCCGGGGCCGACCTTCAGGATCGCGAAGTGGTCGCGCACCAGTTGCGCCGAGCCGCTCCGGCGTCTGGTAGTCGGTCGAATGCGCCTCGAACACGAGGCCGGGCTGCGACGCGATGAAGGCGCTCAGCGCGCGGGCCTTCTCGGCGGCGCGTAGTCGATGACCTTGCGATGGTCGAACTCGACGCCCGGCTGCACGACCATCGCGATCACGCGCGTCCCAGGCCGCGTCCAGGCCGGCCGCGCGCGAAGGCCTCGCGGTGCAGCGTCCAGCGTCGCGCCGGCGGCCTCGGCGCGAGGTCACGCGCGGGCCGGCCGGCCGCATCGGCCCGCCAGCATCGTCCAGGTCCTCGCTGCGCCGCCGCCGGGCACCGGCACCTCGGTGCCGATCACGTAGACCGGCGGCTCGCCGCGGTCGGGCGCGTCGCGCCAGGCCTGCTCGGCCGCCAGGCACAGCCGCACCGCGCGCGCGGCGATGTCGGCCTCGGGCAGCGGCACCGGGTCATCGGCGCAGGACATCGAGCAGTCCAGATGGATCTTGCGGAAGCCGGCCGCGACGTATTGCGCGACCATCACCTCGGCCTCCTGGCCATGGCCCTTGCGCCGCGGGCCACTTGCGCCAGGCGTTGGGGCCGAGGTGGTCGCCGCCCAGCACCAGCAGGCCGGGCGGCGAGGCCCTCGATGCGGGCGGCCATGCGCCTCGACGAAGCGGCGGAAACCGGCGGGCGTCATGCCCGTGTAGCCGCCGTCCTGGTTGACCTGGTTGGAGGTCGCCTCGATCAGCGCCGGGCGGCCGTGCGCGGCGCACTCGCGCAGCGTCGCGGCGATGACGACCGGATGGGCCGAGCACATCGACGGGATGCCGACGGCCGGCGCGACCGGGATCGCCGAGGCGAGGTCCGCGGATCCGGGCGCCGACTGCTTGTGGCGCCGCACGAGATCGAGCATGAGCTTCAAGGGGAATCCTTCCTGTCGAAGAGAGCGGGGATCGGGCCGGGGCCGGTGGACGCGGGCTCAGGCCTTGCCGTCGCCGGCCGGATCGAGCCGCTGGGGGGAATCGGGCGTGGCGGCGGCGTCGCCCTCGGGTTGCAGGGCCAGCAGCAGCGCGGCGAGCAGCGCGAGCGCCACGCCGGCGAGCTTGGTGCCGCCGGGCGCGCTGCCGCTCATCGCCATCGACGCGAGCGCCGTCAGCAGCGGCGCGCCGGCGTTGACCAGCGGCGACACGACCAGCGCCTTGCCGTGGCGGAAGGCGTAGACCAGCGTCAGCGCGCCGATCGCGTTCAGCACCTGGATCAGCGCGGCCAGGCCGGGACCGTCCCAGCCCCACGGGATGGGACGCGAGAAGTCCGTCATCCACAGCGCGGCCGGGATGCACAGCAGCGCGCTGACGGTCATGTAGAAGAAGATGCTCTCGGCGCTGGCGGCGTTGTTGGCGGTCTTCAGGAAATAGGCCTGCAGGCCCCAGGCCGCCATCACGACCAGCGCCAGCACGAACCACAGGCCCAGCGCCTGGCCCTGCTGGCCGGGCTGGAAGTCGAACAGCGGCAGCGCGCACAGCGCCAGCACGATGCCGGCCACGCCGAGCTTGCCGGTGCGCTCGCGCAGCAGCCCGAAGGACAGCGCGATCGTCACCGCCGGCGACAGGGACACGATCGGGAAGATCAGATACGCCGGGCCAGTTTCCACCGCGCGGAACAGCAGCATCTGTCCGCCCGCGCCCAGCAGGCCCACCGTCAGGCCCTGCACCACCGCGCGGCGGTCGCGCTGCAGTCGCCAGCCGGCGCGGGCCAGCACGATCAGCGCGGGCGGGATCATCGTCAGCGCCCACACGACGTAGACCAGCGTGTCCGGGAAGCCGCGCTCGGAGGACAGGCCCGTCAGCGCGCCCCAGGCGCCCCAGAACAGGGTGGTGATCAGCGCGTAGGTCAGCCAGTGTCGTTGCATGGATCGCTTTCGTTTCGGGGGAGAGGGGCTGAAGGTGCTTTGAGCTTTCGAACGAAAGAATAGGGCAGCGAAAGCGGAAACACAACGGAAGTTTCCGTGACGAGGCCGGAATAGCCTTGATTTCGAGGGAATACCCGTGGAAATCGACCACTGAGATGGATTCACTGCGGCCGGTGTCATCTTTCGAACCGATAATTCTTTCGTCAGCGCGATAAGCGAAAGAATAATCGTCGGTAAAAACGATATGCGAAATCATTCGAAAGGCTGCGTAGACTTGCCGCCAAGCCGGTTCAGAGGTCCAGGGACTGGTAGCGGACAAGCCAACACAAGGAACCCTGAGATGCGAGCTCCCCTGTCTTTCCGTTCGATCGCCGGCTTCGCGCCGCGGCCCGTCGCCGCCGCGGCCGCGATCGCCGCGCTGGCCGCCGTGGGCGCGGCCCCGGCGCAGGTCCAGGCGCAAGTGCAGGCCCCGGCACCGGCCGCCTCGGCCGCCCAGGCGCAAGACAAGACCGATGCGGACCCGAAGAACCCACAGATCCAGAAAAGCGAGAAGTCCAGGGACGCCGACCAGACGCTCGATCGCGTCGAGGTCAGCGGCACGCGCGCCAGCCTGCAGCGGTCGCTGAACCTCAAGCGCAGCGCCTCGGGCGTGCAGGACAGCATCAGCGCGACCGAGCTGGGCCGCTTCCCCGACGACAACGTGGCCGACTCGCTGAGCCACATCACCGGCGTGTCGATCTCGCGCACCGCCGGCGGCGAGGGCCAGAAGGTCAGCGTGCGCGGCCTGGGGCCGGAATACACGCTGACGACCTTCAACAACCGCATCCTGGCCACCGACGGCGAGGGCCGCGACTTCGCCTTCGACGTGCTGCCCTCGGACATCATCAGCGGCGCCGACGTGGTGAAGTCCGCGCAGGCCTCGGTGATGGAAGGCGCGATCGGCGGCCTGGTCAACCTGCGCTCGGCCAGCCCCTTCGACCAGCCCGGCCAGCACGGCGTGCTGCGCGTCGAGGGCGACCGCAACCTGATGTCCAAGCTCAACGGCGGCAAGGTCTCGGCCACCTACAGCAACACCTTCGGCAAGGAACTGGGCGTGCTGCTGGGCGCGGTCTACGCCGACCGCAAGGTGCGCACCGACACGGCCGGCAACGACGGCGGCTGGACCCGCAACCCGATCTCCGACCCGGCCGCCAACTGGACCGGCAATGCCTGGGGCGGCAACATCGATCCCAACGGCAACGGCGTGCTCGATCCCGACGAGGAAGGCCTGATCGGACCGGGCCAGTTCCGCGTCGGCACGATCCAGGAACAGAAGAAGCGCACGGCGCTGTCGGGCAAGGTGGAGTGGCGGCCCAGCGACGCGGTCAAGGTCACCGTGGACGGCATCAAGACGCGGCTGGACTCGCCGCAGGTCGGCTACCAGCAGTCCTTCTACACGCTGTTCGCGCCGGGCCGCTGGTCCAACATGCAGACGAAGAACGGCGTCGTCACCGGCTTCACGATGGACAACACGAATCCGGACCTGATGCCTCAATCCGGAGCTGCTCAACCTGACCACGCACCGCGTCGTCGACAGCGCCGTGTATGGCGCCAACGTCGAGTGGAAGGCCACCGAGACGCTGCGCTTCAACGGCGACGTCTACCAGTCGACCTCGCGGCGGCACTCGGGCGGGCAGGACACCTACACGGTGCTGCGCATGAACCAGCCCAATGTGACGACGGTGCAGCTGACCGGCTCGCAGGTGCCCAACATCACGACGACCTTCGCCGACGGCCGCGACCTGGTCTCCGGCCTGGCCAGCGGAGCCGTTCGGCGCAAGCGACTTCAACACCCACTACCTGGGCCTGAGCGGCGACAACATCGACGACAAGATCCGCGGCCTGACGCTGAACGGCGCCTGGACGGTGGACCGCTTCAACGTCGACCAGATCCAGTTCGGCGTGCAGGCCACGCGGCGCGACAAGAACCGCGACCTGGTGGACAACGCCATCAACGGCGGCGAGAACTACTACTCCGGCAGCAACGCGATCAACGTCGGCACGCTGGGCGGCAACGTGCTGGACCAGCACCTGGCCCCGCCCAACTTCATGAACGGCGTCAGCGGCAACTTCCCGCGCAGCTTCCTGGGCTTCGACGTGCCCAACTACCTCGCGGCGCTGCAGGCCTACAACGGCAAGCCGCGTCCGGACGACGGCGTGTACGACTTCAGCCAGGCCGCGCCGGTGTGGAACCCGCTGCAGAGCTACCGTGTGCGTGAGAAGACGACCTCGTTCTTCGTCGAGGCCGACCTCTCCGGCGACCAGTGGAATGCCGACATCGGCGTGCGCCTGGTCAAGACCAAGACCTCGGCCAAGGCCTGGGACGCGAAGATCTCGAGCCTCACGGAGAACGGTCCGTTCAACTACACCGCGGTGTATGCCGACCCGACCGAGATCGGCCAGGACGCGAGCTATACCTACGGGCTGCCGTCGGCCAACTTCGTCTGGCACTTCACCGACAAGCTGCAGCTGCGCCTGGGCGCGGCCAAGACGATGGCGCGGCCGTCGGTGGAGCAGCTCGCGCCGACCAGCACCACGGCCAGCGTCGCGTGGGGCGACTTCACGCAGGTCTACGGCGGCAACGCGGATCTGAAGCCCTACAGCGCCAAGCAGTACGACGCGTCGCTGGAGTGGTACTACGCGCGCAACTCGGCGCTGACCTTCGCGGTGTTCCAGAAGGACATCAGGAACCAGATCACCACGAGCTGGGAGACCGGCGTGGACATCGGCGTGCCGGGCCATCTGTTCAATGTGATGAAGCCCATCAACGGCGACAAGGCCAAGGTGCGCGGCATGGAGATCGGCTTCCAGCACCTGTGGGACAACGGCTTCGGGGTGCGCGCCCAGTACACGCGCAACAAGTCCCGCAGCTGGGTCGGCGGCGAGGAGCGGCCGCTGGAGGGCATCGCGCCGGCGACCTCGTCGCTGGGCCTGCTCTACGAGAAGGGCCCGTGGAGCCTGAGCGCCACGGCGGACCACACCGATGAATTCGTCTCCGCGATCAACGTGATCGGTCCGGGCTTCAACGAGCGCGCCAAGGCCATCACCTGGCTGACCGCACAGGCCGCCTACGAGGTCAATGCCTGGCTGCGGATCTCCATCGAGGGCCGCAACCTCACCGATGCCAAGCAGGAGTACACGCTGGGCAACGGCAGCATCGTGCTGCCCCAGGGCTACAACCGCTGGGGTCGCGCGTTCACGATCGGCGCGAGCATCAAGTTCTGATGCCTTCTGACGTCGCCCGAGGCGCCGCGCAGACGGCGCGGGGCGACGTCGTCCGCGAAGGACGTTGGGGGTCCCACCACACCCGGGCCGCCGTGCGGCCCGACATCGGAAGATGC
Organism: Roseateles sp.; assembly: GCA_039594005.1. Classification (GTDB taxonomy): domain Bacteria; phylum Pseudomonadota; class Gammaproteobacteria; order Burkholderiales; family Burkholderiaceae_C; genus Roseateles. The sequence goes on along the minus strand of JBCNOF010000011.1, from coordinate 384,714 downwards.
AAGGAGAACTCATGACCCGATCCCTGATCCGCTCGATGGCCGCGGCCCTCGTCACCGCCACCGTCACCGTGGTCGCGCTGGGCACCGCCACCGGCGCCCAGGCGCAGTCCTGGTGGAAGCCCGGCGTGAACACGACCTGGCAGTGGCAGCTCACCGGCACGCTCAACACCGGCTACAACGTGGCCGTCTACGACATCGATCTGTTCGACACCTCCGCGCAGACCATCGCCTCGCTCAAGGCGCAGGGCCGCAAGGTGGTGTGCTACTTCTCGGCGGGCAGCTCCGAGAACTGGCGTCCGGACTTCGGCAGCTTCAACGCGGCCGACATGGGCCAGGCGCTGGACGGCTGGGCCGGCGAGAAGTGGCTGGACACGCGCTCGGCCAACGTGCGCGCGGTGATGCTGAGCCGTCTGGACCTGGCGGTGTCCAAGGGCTGTGACGGCGTGGAGCCCGACAACGTCGACGGCTACACCAACGCGACCGGTTTCCCGCTGACCGCGGCGACCCAGCTCGACTACAACAAGTACCTCGCCAACGCCGCGCACGGCCGCGGCCTGGCGATCGCGCTGAAGAACGACGTCGATCAGCTCGCGCAGCTCGAGCCCTACTTCGACATGGCCGTCAACGAGCAGTGCAACCAGTACGACGAGTGCGGCGGCTACTCGGTGTTCACGAGCAAGAACAAGCCCGTGTTCAACGCCGAGTACGCGTCCAAGTACAAGAAGAACACCAACGGCGCGCGCGACAAGCTCTGCACGAAGATGAAGGCCGCGAAGATCCGCACGCTGGTGCTGCCGCTGGACCTCAACGACGCCTATCGCTACAGCTGCGACTGACCTCCTGAAAGCAGGCATTTCACGATGATCGATCCGACGAGAACTCCCTTCCATGCCGCGCTGCCGGCGCTCCCGGCGATGCTGGCCGGTGGCCTCCTGGCCGTCGCACTTGCGGCCTCCGCGGCGTCCGCGGGCACCGCTGCACCGGCCGCGCCCAAGGCGGCAGGCGACCGGTACACGATGGCGGATTTCGCCAAGGTCCCCAAGATCGACGCGCACGTGCACCTGCACAACGCGGATCCGGCCTTTCTCGACGCCGCGCGCAAGCTCGGCTTCAAGGTGCTGACGATCAACGTCGACTATCCGGACTTCCCGCCGCTGGACGACCAGCAGCGAGTGGCGATCGCGCTGCGTCAGGCGCGGCCGGCGGACGTGGCGTGGGCGGTGAGTTTCTCGTCGGATGCCTCGGACCAGCCGGGCTGGCTTGACGCGACGAAACAGCGCGTCGATGCCGGCCTGCGCGCCGGCGCGGTCGGCGTGAAGGTGTGGAAGAACATCGGCATGAGCCTGCGCGACAAGCAGGGACGGCTCGTCATGATCGACGACGCGCGATTCGCGCCGCTGTTCACCTACTTCGAGGACCAGGGCATCACGATGCTGGGTCACCAGGGCGAGCCGCACAACTGCTGGCTGCCGCTGGACAAGATGACCGTCATCAACGACCGCGAGTACTTCGCGCATCACCCGCAGTACCACATGGCGCTGCATCCGGAGATGCCGAGCTGGGAGGCGCAGATGGCCGCGCGCGACCGCATGGTGGCGGCGCATCCGCGGCTGAAGTTCATCGGCATGCACATGGCCTCGCTGGAGCGCGACGTCGACGAGCTCGCCGCGTTCCTGGACCGCTTTCCGCTGGCCAAGGTGGACCTGGCCGCGCGCATCGGCCAGCTGCAGTACCAGAGCCAGCGCGACCGCGAGAAGGTGCGACGCTTCCTGATCAAGTACCAGGACCGTCTGATGTACGGCACCGATGTCTCGCAACCGCCGCAACAATCGGGGGCCGAGCTCGTGAAGGAAGTCGAGCCGGTGTGGCGCATGCATTGGCGCTACTTCAACACGGAGGAGTCGTTCAAGGTGTCCGATCTCGAGCAACCGGTGAAGGGACTCGGCCTGCCCAAGGTCGTTGTCGACAAGCTGTACCACCTCAACGCGGAGCGCAGCTTCCCCACTGCGTGGAAGGCCGCCCGATGACCGCGCGCCGCGCGTTCCTCCAATGGTTGGGGGCAACCCCGGTCGCCACGATCACACCGAAGCTGGCGATGGCCGCCGCCGTCGCGTCGCCCGGTGCCGCCGTGGCGGCGCGGGCGGCCGATCTGGGTCGAGGCCATGTGCGCCTGCAGGATGAGCGCCTGTCGTTGCAGTTCGATGAGCGCCTGCGCAGCCGCATCGTGCGGCTGGGCGGCGCGCGTCCGCTGGCGCTGACTGGCTTCGACGCCGGCGAGCAGCTCATCGTCGCCGAGCTGAAGCCCAAGCCCGCGGGCGGCAACGCGCCCGAGCTCGGCGCGGAGGCGGCCGGCGCGCCGCCCGCGTTGAGGACGCGCTCGATCGATCGCTTCACGCTGACGGGCGCGGTGCCCGCCAGCGGCGCCACGCCTTTCGGCGCCGGCCAGCGCCTGACGCTGACGGGTCGGGCCGAGGGCGCGGCCATCGACAAGTCGATGACGGTGACGCTGCTCGACGAGCATCCCGGTGTCGCGTTGATCGAGGTTGCCTTCATCAACCGGTCCGACAAGCCGCTGATGGTGCAGGGCTGGACCGTGGGCGCGCATCGGCTGCTGGCCGCGCCGCGCCATGCGGGCGGGTGGTGGACCTACTCCGGCTCGACGCACACCGACCGGCGCGACTGGATGCAGCCGGTGCGGCGGGGCTTCGAGCAGCGCAACTTCCTGGGCATGGACTCGTCGGACTACGGCGGCGGCACGCCGCTGGTGGACGTGTGGCGCCGCGACCTGGGCGTGGCCATCGGCCATCTGGACAAATTGCCGCGGCTGGTCTCGCTGCCGGTGAAGGCAGTGGGCGAGCAGGTGGACATCGCGTTGCGCGGCGACGAGCCGCGCACGCTCCAGCCGGGTGAGGCGCTCACCTTGCCGCTGGCCTTCATCGCGGTGCACGAGGGCGATTGCTTCGTGCCGCTGGACCGTTACCGGCGGCTGATGAACGCGCAGGGCCTGGCCGCGCCGGAGCCGCCGCGCAGCGCGCATGACTCGGTGTGGTGCGCGTGGGGCTATGAGCGCGACTTCTCGCTGGCACGCGTGCGCGCGACGTTGCCCAAGGCGCAGGAGCTGGGCCTGAAGTGGGCGGTGCTCGATGACGGCTGGCAGCGCGCGACGGGCGACTGGTTCGACATCGATCTCAAGAAGTTCCCGCGCGGCGAGGAGGACATGAAGGCGCTGGTCGCCGACATCCATGCGCGCGGCATGAAGGCGCGGTTGTGGATCGCGCCGCTGGCGGTGGCGCCGGGCAGCGACGAGCTGCATGAACACGCGGATCTGCTGCTGCTGGACCAGAACGGCGCGCCGCAGATGGTCACGTGGTGGAACTGCCTGTACCTGTGCCCGGGCGCGAAGGGCACGCAGGAGCGCACGGCCGCGATGTTCCGCAAGATCATCCAGGATTGGGGCTTCGATGGCGTGAAGGTCGACGGGCAGCACCTGAACGGTGTCGCGCCGTGTTTCAACCCGAAGCACGGACATGCGAAGCCGCAGGACTCGTACGAGCGGATGGCCGACTTCTACCGGGTGATGTTCGAGGCCTGCCATTCGGTGAATCCGGAGGCGGTGGTCGAGGTCTGCCCTTGCGGGACGAGCTATGCGTTCCACAACATGCCGTGGATCGACCAGGCGCCGGCGTCGGACCCGCTGTCGAGCTGGCAGGTGCGGCACAAGGGCAAGGCGCTGAAGGCGCAGATGAGGCGCTGGTCGGCGTATGCCGGCGATCACGTGGAGTTGTCGACGGGCGGCATGGACTTCGCGTCGGCGGTGGGCGTGGGGGGCGTGGTGTCCACGAAGTTCACGTGGCCGGAGGACCCCAAACCCAAGGACTCCTTCCTGCTGACGCCGGAGCGCGAGACGCATTGGCGCAAATGGATCTCGGCGCACAACGCCAAGGGCTTGTCCGACGGCGTGTACCGGGGCGAGCTCTATGACATCGCGTTCGACAAGCCCGAGACGCATGTCGTCGAGAAGAACGGGGTGATGCATTACGCGTTCTACGCGCCGAGCTTCGATGGCACGGTGAGCCTGCGCGGTCTGGGGCCGGGGGTGTGGCGCGTCCGGGACTATGTGAACGGCGTGGATCTGGGCTTGGTCGATGCGGCCAAGCCGACGATGAAGCTGCGCTTCAAGGAGCATCTGCTGATCGAGGCGACGCTGATGTCGGCGGTGGAGCGTCCGATGGCGCGGGCGGGCCGGCTGCCGTCACGGCTGATCGGGCGCGACGGGTTCGCGTTGGCCTCGGCGTGGGAGGACGCGCCGGCGCTGTTCTTCGCGCACGACTGGCGCGGCCGGCCGCTGGCCGGGACGCAGTCGACGCGGGTGCAGCTGTTGCATGCGCCGGGGGCGTTGCACTTGCGCTTCAGCAGCCGTTACAACGCGTTGACGACCTTCGAGCGGGAGGCGACGACCACGGGCATCTGGCCGCTGTGGGAGCGCGACGTGGTGGAGGTGTTCCTGCAGGCGCCGCAGGACGCGGGGACGGATCGCTACCGCGAGGTGGAGGTTTCGCCCAACGGGCTCGTGATGGACCTGGAGGTGCGCGGGCAGGGTCGCAAGCGATTCGTCGGCGAGAGCCGCGCGCGCACGGTGATCGATGAGACGCACCGTGTGTGGACGGCTGAGCTCGTGGTGCCGATGGCGGCGCAGGCGCAGACGATGGAGGGGGGACGCATCAACCTGTTCCGCATCGAGGGGAACAAGGAGACGCGGCAGTTCAGCGCGTGGAACCCCACCGGATCGGAGAAGCCCAACTTCCATGTGCCGGGGGCGTTCGGGGGGTTGAGGCTCGAAGCCTAGACGCGGCGTCCGCGCCTGAAGCCCCTCGCCCGCGGAGCGGGAGAGGGGTTGGGGTGAGGGCTCGAGTGAGGGCACGGTGCCCTTCGCAGAGCCCTCACCCCCCGCCCTCTCCCGCTTCGCGGGCGAGGGAGCTTCAAGCAGACCAGTCGAACCGGTTGCTCTCCGCTTCGCCGGCGAGGGAGATCGGGTGGACAGCTGACTTGGGCTCAAGCGCCGGCGGCGCCCTTCTTCGCCACATCCCCCGCCTTCTTCACCGGCACCGGATCCGGGAGTTCCTTGGCCTGCAGCATCCGCGCCTGAACGACGAGCTGGTTGTGGGCGTCGAGGAACGCGGCGGCGATGACCTTGCCCTCATTGCTGTTGGCCCAGCCCGCGCCCGCCGCGCCACCGAGCTTGCCCAGCACCAGCCCGCCCATGCCCAGATCGGTCACGCGCACCGACCCCGTGGCCGCGGCGACCTGCTCGGTCGTCTCGTTGTCGGTCAGCAGCAGCGCCACCTGCGCTTCCTTCAACTTGATGTGCTCGGCCGCGCCCACGAACTTGTTGAGCACCGGAATCATCCCCAGGATGCCGCCCACCTGACGGCCCGCGTCCTGCTCGCTGAAGGTCAGGCTGGGGATCAGCGTGTACTGCGCCTCATAGCCCTTGCCCTTGTGGACCGTGCTGCCTTCCTTGCGCAGGATGCCGGCGTCCTTGAGCTCCTGCTCCTTGATCGTCGCCTTCAAGCCCGAGTTGCGGTCCACCACGCGGAAGCAGCCGCTCTGCTGCGCGAGCAGCCGCACCAGCGGCAGCGGCGAGTTGGGCAAGCCGTTGGGCGCGCTGATCGTGTAGCCGTTCGGGTTCTCCATCAGCGACAGCGTCGCCACCGGCGCGTCGCACTTCATCAGCTCGCGGTTGGCCTTGTTGGCCCCTGCGGGACCGGCCGAGCCGGTGATCTCCGAGCTGCCATCGCCCAGCGTCGCGCCTTGCTTGCCGCACCCGGCCAGCAGCGCCACGCTCACACCCACGGCGATGGCGACCAAGCCGCCCGCGCGAGGCAGCGGCGGACGACGGGGAACGTGGGAGGAGGAGACGTTGGAGCGGGAAGGGTGGAAGCGTGCGAATGCCATGCCGATCTCCTGGGCGCAAGGCCCGCGAATGCTGGAAACGGGCCGGACCTTATCGCACTTGGGGGGGCACGCGGACCCCACCGATGGGTGGTCGCGTCGCTGAATGTCGCGTCGTGACGGCGCCTTTACGAGTGGTTACCGCGTCGGGGTGAGAATCCGCCCCTTCGGTCCCCCCGGACCGCCAACGATCTCGACCATGAACGACAAGTCCCCGAGCCGCGCCATCGCGTGGCTGGTGTGCGCCCTGGTGGCCGCGGCGCTGTACGGCAACTACTACGTCTACGACTCCATCGGCCCCGTCGCCGACGCGCTGCAGAGCCAGCGCGGATTCAGCGACCAGCAGATCGGTCTGCTCAACGCCATCTACAGCCTGCCCAACGTCGTTCTCATCCTCGTGGGCGGCGTGCTCGTCGACCGCTTCGGCGCCGCGCGCATGACCGTGTGGACCGCCGGCATCTGCCTGCTCGGCGCGCTGCTCACCGCGCTCAGCCCCAACTTCGCCGGGATGGCCGTGGGCCGACTGCTCTTCGGCATCGGCGCCGAGACCTTCGGCATCGCCACCCTCGCCGCGCTCGCGCAGTACTTCGTCGGCGGCAACGTGGCGTTCTCGATGGGCCTGGCGCTGTCCATCGGCCGCCTGGGGTCGTTCTCCTCGGACATGTCCCCGACCTGGTTCGCCCACGCCTACGCGCAGGGCTGGCAGCCGCCGCTGCTGATCGCCGCGCTCATGGCCGCGGCCTCGTTCGCCGGCGCGCTGCTGTACTGGTGGCTGGACCGCCGCGTCGCCGCCGCCGACAAGGGCGCCGCCGAGCAGCAGGCTCAGCCCTTCGTCTGGCGCGACCTGCTGCACTTCGGCCGCGCGTACTGGTTCCTGCTCGCGCTGTGCGTGCTCTGGTACTCCGTGATCCTGGCCTTCCGCAGCACCTTCGCCATCAAGTACTTCCAGCACGCGCACGGCCTGGACCTCGCGGCCGCCGGCGCGATGAACAGCTACGTGTTCCTCGCCGCGGTCTTCGCGACGCCGGCCTTCGGCTGGTTGTGCGACCGGGTCGGCCGCTACGCGCCGTTCCTCGCGTTCGGCGCCGTGCTGCTGCCCATCGCGATGGCGCTGATGGCGTTCGGATCGACCAGCCTCTGGGTCTCCACCGCGCTGATCGGCGTGAGCTTCTCGCTGGTCCCTGCGGTGATGTGGCCGCTGGCCAGCAAGCTCGTGTCGCCGTCGCGCTTCGGCACGGCGATCGGCCTGATGTGGGTCGCGCAGAACGCCGGCATCGCCGGCGCCAACCTGGTCGCGGGCTGGCTCAATGACCGGGCCGGCGCCAGCGCGCAGAACCCCGCGGGCTACGAGCCGATGATGCTGTTCTTCGGCCTGGCCAGCGTCGCGGGCGCGGTCTTCGCGTTGATCCTGTGGCTGACCGCGGGGCGCAAGTCGCAGGAGCAGGCCGCCACGACGGCCGCCTGATCAGGGGCGTGCGGCCGCGAAGCGCCGCGCCGCCGCCTTCAGGTGCGAGCGCACCACGAGCACGTGCCCCGGCAGGATCAGCGCCAGGTAGCAGCGGCCCAGCAGGTTGTGGCAGTGCACGACCGTGGTGGCGACCGCCTCACGCTGCGTGGTGCCGGGGATCGTCCGGATGAGGATGGACAGCTTGAAGTCGAGGTGCCGGTCCTGCTCGCCGAAGATCGCCTCGTCGCGCGTGGCCTCGAGCACGCGGAAGATGTCCACGTGCGCGACGCCGATCTCCTCGAGGTGCCCGCGCATCATTGCCGACGTCTTCAACCCCAGCGGCTTGACTGCCGCGTCGCGCATCGCGAGCAGCCATCGGAACCAGCGCGGCGGATCAGCCAGCGCCTCGCGCGCGAGCGCCATCGCGTCGACGGGCGCGTGGTCCGGCAGCGTGATGGCGAAGGCGTCGGCGAGCTGCGAGCCCGCATAGCTCGCGGCCAGGCGGCTGTCGGTAGGTGGGGCAACGCGGCGGACGGTGGACATCCGCCGCATTCCATCACGACTTCAGGCCATCAGGACTTGGTGATCTTCACCGAGCGCAGATTCCAGCCCGGGCCGTTGGCCTTGACCGCGATCTGCTGCTGTCCGGCGGGCAGCGTCACGCGGTGCGAGACCGTCGTCCAGTTCTGCCAGCCGCCGGTGGACGGCACGTTCAGCGCGCCGTAGACCGGCGTGCCGCCGGCCATCTCGAGCTGCAGGCTGCCGCCGCCGTTCAGGCTGGCGACGCGGTACTCGACGGTGTAGGTCCCGCCCTGCGGCAGGTTGAGGTTCCACACCGCCCAGTCGCCGGTCTCGATCCAGCCCAGGTTCTGCCCGCCGTCGCTGGACGCTTCCAGCTGCATGCCCGACTGCAGCGCGAAGGCGTTGGCCTGCAGCGTCGTCGTGAACGCGGGCGTGCCGCCGTCGCCCTTGTAGACGCGCACGTAGTCGACGTACATCTTCGCGGGCAGCCTGCTCTCGTCGATGGTCCAGCCCGGCCAGTTGCCGCCCACCGCGAGGTTGAGCAGCAGGAAGAAGTCGCGGTGGAACTCCTCGGTGCTGTTGACGCTGTTGGTGATGTCGGCCACGTGGAACTGGCGCCCGTCGACGAACCAGCGCAGGAACTTCTCGTCCCATTCGACCGCGTACACGTGATAGTCCGCGACGTTGATCGCGGTGTGGCCGCCGTAGGACGCATGGCCGCCGTCGGGACCCTGCCAGTGGATGGTGCCGTGGATGTCGCTGTCGGCGTTGACGTGCTCCATGATGTCGATCTCGCCGGACGCGGGCCAGCCCACCGAGCCGATGTTGCTGCCCAGCATCCAGAACGCGGGCCACATGCCGGAGAAGGACGGCGCCTTGATGCGCGCCTCGATGCGGCCGTACTTGAAGCTCGCCAGCCCCTGCGTCGTCATCCGCGCGGAGGTGTAGCGCATGCCGCCGAAGTCCTCGCGCTTCGCGGTGATCACGAGTTGTCCGTTCTCGACGCCCGCGTTCTCGCGCCGGTAGTACTGCAGCTCGTTGTTGCCCCAGCCGCCCGAGCCGGTGCCGGTCTCGAAGCGCCACTGCGGGCCGATGCCGTTCGTGAACTCGTCCTGCCAGACAAGTTGCCAGTTTTGGGCCTGCGCCGCGACGCCCGTCAGGGCGAGCGCGGCCGTGGCCAGCGATCGAATCCAGCGTGTCATGGGATCTCCTCGGAACTGGTGGTGGAGGAGACGCGCTCGCGAGAAGGAGGCGTCTCCAGGACGCCCGAATGAAGGGAAACAGCGGTAAGCCGACGGGTCGCTGATCGCCGCGCGGGCGACGCCACCTCTCTGGCCTGGCACTATCTGAAAGCGCTTTCATGTCGTCTTCAGGGGAAACCCGCGATCGCGCCGCGATGGATGCGGACGGTTACCAAAATGGCCGAAGGACGGGCGGGTCAGCGCGACCAGCCGCGCGAGATCGCGACCCGCTCGGCATCGGGCGACAGCGTGTCGCCTTCGCGCAGCTCGTCGATGTCGTCGAGCAGTGTCTCGGGCCAGGGCGAAGCCGCGGTGCGGAACGCGCCGGACGCGGCCGAGCTCGGCGCCACCGCCACGATCTGGCGCACGCGCCATGCATCGCCGTCGCGGCAGGCCAGGCCCGCGCTGCCGGCGCTCGCGGCGCTGGCGTCGACGAGGAACGCGCGGCAGTACTGACCGTCGCGCGATAGGAAACTCATGCCCACCCGCGTGGCGCCCGGGGTGACGGCGACGCCGGAGACCTGCTCGTCGAGCGCCTGCGCGAGGCCGCCGCGCGCGACCCAGGCGCCGTCCGCGGCGCGCTCGAGATCGCCGCCCGGCGCGAGGCCCTTGGCGCCGATCAACACGCCCAGCGCGAGGCTGGCCGCCATGCCGCCCCAGGCCATCCAGCCGCCGCGGCGACGGCGCCTTTCGGTGTCGAGATCGATGGGCGCGTGGGTCGGCGCGTTCGGCGGGGTGTTCGGCGGCGTGTTGGTCGGCGTGGCCGCGGCGCGAGCCGCATGCGCGTCGGCGTGGAAGAGCGCGCTCAGGCGCTCGGGCACCGGCTCGTCGAGCACGGGGTCGTAGGTCTTGGCGAGCATCGCGCGCAGGCGGCGATCGTTGTCGTCTTCGGGGTGCTGATCCTGGGGGCCGTTCATGTCCTGTCCTTCGCCGCTCAGGCGTCGATGTCGCCGTCGCCGAGCAGTTGCTGCAGCGTGTCCTTGGCCCGTGCGAGCCGGCTGGTGACGGTGCCGATGGGCAGCTCCAGCACCTCGGCCGCTTCCTTGTACGGCAGGCCTTCCACCAGCACGAGGCCCACCACCAGCCGCTGTTCCTCGGGCAGCCGGGCCATGGCCGCCTCGACCGACAGCCGCGCGATGTGGCGGCCCGTCTCGGACACACCGACATGCTCGCCGGCCTCCTCGGGCGCGAGCACCTCGGCGCGGCGGCCGCGCGCGCGTTGTTCGTCGATCCAGGCGTTCTTCATGATCCGGAACATCCAGCTGTCGAGGCGGGTGCCGGGCTCGTATTGGTCCAGCGCCCGCAACGCGCGTTCCACCGCCACCTGCACGAGATCGTCCGCGTCCTCGCGGTGATGCGTCAGGCTGCGGGCGAAACGACGCAACCGGGGCAGCAGCGCGGCCAGGGCGGATTGCAACTCCAATATGCTCATGCGATGGGATGCCTGATGAATAGAACGACGGCGGCGCGGATTTTCTTCCCTGTCCCGGACGTTATCCGTCCATGAGCCTGAAATTTCTCCTGATCGCCGGCCTGATCGCGGCCTTGGACGCGGTGACGCCCGCCTCGGCGCAGGTGCGCTTGCCGAGCCTGCCGAGTCTCCCGGGCGGCACGCATCTGCCGGGCGGTGACTTGCTGCGCCGTACCGAGAACCTGCTCACGTCGACCAGCCAGCTGCTGGTGCCGGCGGATCCGCTGCGCTGGCGCCAGCGGCTGGGCGATCAGCTGCTGAGGCGCTTCCCCGATCAACTGCAGCGCAACGCGGCCGAGGAGCTCGTCTTCAGCGGTGAGGTGCTGGCGCTGCCGTCAAGCGATGCGGCGAAACGGCGGCTGCTGGAAGACGCCGGGCTGAGGCTGGTCGAGGAATCGGCGTTCGAGGGACTGGATCTCGCGTGGCTGCGGCTGCGCGCGACGTCGCGGATGACACCGGCCGCGCTGGCGGCGATGATCGCGCGCCTCAAGGCCGACGACCCCGATGGCGCCTACGACTATCACCACGTCTATCTGGATGCGGGCGAGGTGGGAGCGACGGGGCCGACGGGTGCGGCTGGGACGAAGGCGACGTCGACGTCGAGCTCGACCGCGGGAGTGGCCGACACGGCCACCGCTACGGCAACAGCCGCGGGTCCACGAGTCGGCATGATCGACAGCGGCGTGGACGCCGCGCATCCCGCGTTGCAGCGGTCGACGGTGATGCGACGCGGTTGCGCGGGGCAGGCGAGGCCCGCCGCGCATGGCACGGCGGTGGCGTCGCTGCTGGTGGGCGATTCGGACGTCGGCTTTCGCGGCGCGCTGCCGAGGGCGCGGCTCCTCGCGATGGACGTGTATTGCGAGGGCGGCGCGCAGGCGGGCGGTGGCGTCGCGGCGATCGCCGAGGGACTCGCCTGGCTCGCGCGTGAGCGCGTGGGCGTGGTCAACATCAGCCTGGTGGGGCCGCCCAACGCGTTGCTGCGGCGCGTGGTCGAGGCCGCGCAGGCGCAGGGGCTCCTGATCGTCGCGCCGGTGGGCAATGACGGGCCGGCCGCGCCGCCGCTGTATCCGGCCGCATGGCCCGGTGTCATCGGCGTGACGGCGGTCGACGCGCGCCGACGGGTGCTCGTGGAGGCGGGGCGCGGCGTACAGGTGGCGTTCGCGGCGCCGGGCTCGGACATGTTCGCCGCGGAAGCCGGGTCGCGTATGTACGCGCCGGTGCGCGGCACCTCGTTCGCCGCGCCGCTGGTAGCGGGGCTGCTCGCCGCGCGCCTGCCATCGCCAGATCGCGGCGCGGCCTCGGCGGCGTTCAACGCGCTGGCGCGCGACGCGGTCGATCTGGGCACGCCGGGACGCGACGAGGTCTACGGCATCGGCCTCGTGGGCGCGTCCCTGCGCGTGAGCGCGAGCGACCTGCGCTGAAAACCATTCGTTGCAATTGGCGTGGAAGAAGCGCCGGGTCCATGACGTTTTCCCTTTGCAGGCCACGGAACGGTTCCGGTGGCTCTTGAACAAGGAGATCGACATGAACGCAACTTCCAAGCACACGCAAGGTCTGTGGCCCGTGGTGGCCGGCACGCTGGTGGCGGTGCTCGCGGCGCTGGCGCAACCGGCGCATGCCGGGCTGCTGGGCGGCGGCGGTGGTGGGCTGTCCGGCGGCGCGGGCGGGCATGTGGGCGGCGGGCTGGGCGGCAACCTGGGTGGGCTGGGTCAGCGCCCGGATCTGAGCCGAGGCCGTGACGCGCTGCAGAACACGCGTGATCGCGCGGACCAGGCCACGGGCAAGGTGAGCGATCGCGCGCAGCAGGTGACCGGGCAGGTCACGGAGCGCGCGCAGGACGGCGTGGGCCGTGCACAGGATCTGGCCACGCGCGCGCAGGACAAGGCCGGCACGACGGCGGCGTCGCTGAATGAGCGTGCGCAGCAGGGTGCATCCCGCGCGGCCGGAGCGGCGAGCAGCGCAGGCGGTCAACTGGACCAGGCCAGCCATCAGGCGGGTCAGCTGAGCGCTGAAGGCTCTGCCGCGCTGAATGGCGCCGGGCAATTGAGCGCGTCGCGCGGCGCGCCGTCGACGAGCGGTGAGGCGGCCACGCCCGCGTCGCCGACGACCACGCCGACCGCGCCGACCACGCCGACCACCACGCCCACGACGAGCGCCTCGCCCAGCCCCTCGACGGGCTCGGCGACGCCCTCGCAGCCGGCGCCGTCCAAGCGCGCGCAGGGCAGCGGCAGCGTGAACGCCACGGGCTCGGCGCAGGCGAATCGCGACACGCGCAGCGTGAGCGCGCAGGGCGGACTGAGCGCCGAGGCCAAGGGCCAGGCCGGCAAGCAGCCGAGCCAGTGATCGTGTGACCCGGCGGGGAGGGCGACAGCACCCTCGAATCGAGGATCCCCAGCGGCCCTTCGGGGCCGCTGGCGTGCGCTGCACAGGCCTTTGGCCTACATTGGCAGAGGCGGCCGCGCGGTCGCGATCGGGTCCTCGCATGAACGACAGCTCCCTCCATTCGGCGCGCAGACGGTGCTTGCGGGTCCTGGCGCCTGTCGTCGGCGGCGCCTGTCTCGGGCCGTTGGGGCTGGCATGGGCGCAGGCGCTGTCGGCCACGGCGTCCTCAGCGGTCCCGTCATCGGAGCGCGTGACGCGTGTGTTGCGCTTCACCTTTTCCCGTCGACGCGAGGATCCACGCACGCAGTGGTTGATCGCGGTGTATCGCGAGTTGCTGGCCTCGCTAGGATGGGGCTTCGAATTCGTCGACGTGCCACCGGGCCGCGGGCCGCTGTCGGTGCAGTCGGGCGAGGCCGATGGGGAATTGGGCCGCACGTGGGGATACGGACAGCTCTATCCGGACCTGGTGCGGGTGAGCGAGCCCAACAACGCCGTCGAGTTCGCGGCCTACGCCACGACGTCCGCGGTGGGGGATCGTTTCCCGACGTGGCTGATGATCCGCGAGCGCGGCTGGCGTTGCGAGCACCGGCGCGGCATCCAGGAGCTGGCGGCGTTGCTCGGGCGGGAAGCCGCGCCGCAGCACGTGTCGACGGTCGCGACGATCGAGCAGGGCCTGCGGCGATTGCAGCTGCAGCGGACGGATCTCTACTTCGACGTGCGTGAGGCGGTGGACGACTTCCTGGCGTTCGGCGATGCGAGCGCGGAGTTGGTGGCGGGCATCAAGCCGCGGCTGCTCGGCGTCGTGCAGTCGACGACGGGGCACGCTTACCTGCATCGCAGGCATGAGGCGCTGGTGCCGGCGATCTCGCAGGCGCTGCGTGAGATGAAGCGCCAAGGCCTCGTGGCGCGATTGCGCGAGGACGCGCTAAAGCAGTTCCTCGCGGCGAGGCTGCGGTGACGGCGGCGACATTCCAATCGTTGACGCGCCACGCCCGCTGCTGATCGAAGGCCCTTGCTGATCGCCGGCACTGCGCTGCCCCATTGCGCATTCCGCGGAGCGCCGGCACCATCGCGCCGCATGCAAGACCCGATCGATCTGCTCGCTGCCTACGATGCCCAGCTCCGCGACGATGCGGAAACCCCGAGCGCGCTCACCGTCACGCGGCTGGGCCCGCTGCGCTTGGTGACCTTCTCGCGCGGCCGCGGCTTCGTGACCTACCGTGACCTCGGCGGTGCGGACGAGGCCGCCATCCGCGAGCTGGTGGCCGGCGCGCGCCGGCACTTCGAAGCGGAGCCTGAGATCCGCCACATCGAATGGAAGACACGCGGTCACGACCTCGCGCCTGGGCTGCATGAGGCGCTCGTCGCGCAGGGTTTCGTGCCGGAAGACACCGAGTCCATCATGGTCGGCGAGGCCCATCTGCTCGTGCACGACGTGCCGCTGCCGGAGGGAGTGAAGATCCGGACGATCGAATCGCCGCACGACGTGACGCGCATGTGCGTGATGCAGGCCGAGGTCTTCGGCGATCACGATGCCGAGCCGATGATCGAGGCGTTGCTGCGTCGTCTGGCGCGTGGGGACGGCATGACGCTGTGGGTGGCGGAGAGCGGCGATGACGTGATCACCGCGGGCCGCCTGGAGCCCGTGCCGGGGACGCATTTCGCCGGCATCTGGGGCGGTGCGACACAACCTGCGTGGCGCGGCCGTGGCGTCTATCGCGCGTTGACGGCCGCGCGGGCACGCGCGGCGGTGGCGCTGGGCAAGACGCTCATCCACAGCGATTCGACCGAATACTCGCGTCCGATCCTCGAGGCGTCCGGGCTGGTGAAGGTGTCGACGACGACGCCCTACGTCTGGCGGCGACCCCTGGATTGAGGGCGAGGGCCTCGATGGCTGCGCGCGGACGTGGCAACATCGCCCGCATGCCTGCCTATGCCTGGACCTGTCTGGCCTGCGGCCAATCGAACGCCGCCGCCGCTGAAAGCTGCGGCCAGTGCGCGTGTTCCGCGACGCCGACATCCCGCGAGATCAACGCTGCGCGCCAACGCTTCACCGATCGGGGCGGTGAGTTGCAAGGCGACGCGCTGATCGCGACGCGTCGAGAGCTGACCCGCCTCGAAGCCTGCTTGATCTTGCTCGCTCCATGGATCGGCTATTGGCCGAGAAAGCGCTGAGGAGCGCATGCGGGTGCTGCTGCGCATCACCGGCGGGGTCGCGCTTCTTCTCATCGTCCTGCTTCTGGCCGCGCCCGCGCTGCTGTACCGGCGAGGCCTGAACGCCATCGACGGTCGACCCGCGCGGCCGCAGGTTGCCGCCAGCGAGCAGGAGCGGGACCGTATCTGGCGACAGGCGGGCGGGTCGGGTGCCCGGACGATTGATCCGACCAACCCGTATCGACTCACACTTGACCTGCTCAGCGGCCACGGCAAACCGCCTGCCGGGGAGGCCATCGCGTTCTGGATCTCCCGAGCCTATGCGGTCAAGCATTGCGACCGCGCGCGCGTGCCGCATCACCTCTGCACTGCGGCGCTGACGATCTGGCTGACGCGACACTGGACCACCGATGATCTGTTGACGCTCGGCGCACAGACGGTGTCTGCGGACCCTCGCGCGCCGTTGGTCACGCCCGCCAGGCAGCAGTGAGCGACTTCTTCCTGACCAGGAGCTGATCCCGATGACCGCAGAAAAGCCTGCCACGAAGCGCTCGCCAGCCGCCCTCAAGAAGCCCGCCAACAAGACCGCCCCCACCGCGGCCGATGTCGAGGCTTACCTCACCGCCAAGGCGAGTCCGGCGCAGCGCGGCGACGTCGACGCGCTCATGGCGCTGCTCGCGCGCTTGAGCGGTGAACAACCGGTGATGTGGGGACCGAGCATCGTCGGCTACGGCGCCTACCGCTACACCTACGAGTCCGGGCGATCGGGCACATCCTGCCTCGTCGGCTTCGCGATTCGCGGCCGCGAGATCGTGCTCTATCTCGTGCCCGACTGGGACGGCGGCGCCGACCTGCTCGCCCGCCTGGGCAAGCACAAGATGGGCAAGGGCTGTCTCTATCTGAAGTCGCTCGCCGACGTTGACATCGCCGTGCTCGAGCAGCTCGTCAGCGGCTCGATGCAGGAGCTGAAGCGCCGACATCCCGGATGAGCCTCATCCGGCCGGCCGCACCTGATTGAAGAAGTCCACCAGGCTCTGCGGCGCGCCGTCGCCCAGGCAGTGGTCCAGCACCTCGATGGATCCGGCCGCCGCCTTCGCGCTGCGCGGGAACATCGCCGCCTCGTAGGTCGCGAGCGCCGATTCCAGGTCATCAGGATGCGCCGCGATCGCCTCGCCGAGCTCCGCCCCATCGACCATCGCGAGATTCGCGCCATCACCCGCCGGCGCCATCAGGTGGGCCGCATCGCCCAGCAGCGTCGCGCCCGGCACGCGCGGCCAGCGGTGCTCGATGGGCAGCGCGTGCAGCGGGCGAAACACCGGGACCGTCTCGCCATCGGTGATCAGCGCCGTCAAGGCCGCGTCCCAGCCGTCGAACTCCGCCGCGATGCGCGCGCGCACCGCTTCCGCTCCTAAAACCTCGACATCCCGGACCCAATCCAGCGGACGTCGAAGCGCGACATACGTGTGCAGCACGCCGTCCGGCTCGCGATGCGCAAAGATGCCCTGGCCGGGCGACATCGCGAAGAGCGCGCCGCTGCCGACCGCCGCCGCGCTCGCGGGATGCCGGGTGTCGGCCTCGGCGAGGTAGGTCTCGATGAAGGTGGTGCCGATGTAGACCGGCATCGCGGCGGACAACAGCGGCCGCACCCTGGACCACGCCCCATCCGCGCCCACGAGCAGGTCGGTCCGCGCCGTCGTCCCATTCGTGAAGCTCACGAGGTGTTGCCCCTGTCCAAGCGGCGCGGCTGACGCCACCTTGTGTCCCCATCGCACCGTGCCTGCGGGCAGCGCGTCCAGCAGCAGCTGACGCAACTCGCCGCGTCGCACCTCGGGACGTCCGCCCTGACCGTCGTCGGGCATGTCCAGCAGCACGCGACCCGTCGGATCGAGCACCCGCGCCGCCTGTCCGCCCGGATGGATCAGCCGCACGAAGTCCTCATGCAGCCTGGCCGCCTTGAGCGCCACCTGGCCCGCGTCATCGTGGATGTCGAGCATCCCGCCCTGCGTGCGGGCAGCGGGGGAGGCCTCGGCCTCGTAGACCGTCGCGGCGATGCCGTGGACGTGGAGCACCCGGGCGAGCATCAGGCCGCCGAGGCCCGCGCCCACGATCGCGATCGTGCGTGTCATGTGATGTCCTTCTTGAAGTGATGCCCATCGCCGATCAAAACGGCCGCGATGCATGGATGTATGGAATGACGTTCCATGATACTGGAGCGTCGTTCCAGTGTGTCAAGATGCGCCATGGTCAAGAAGTCACGTTCCCCCCAGCGACGCGAGGACGCGCTGTCCCGCGATCGCATCGTCGAGGCCGCGATCGAGCTGCTGGACAGCACCGGCGAGGCCGGTCTCACCTTCCGCGCCTTGTCGGAGCGGCTCTCCACGGGGCCTGGGGCGATCTACTGGCATGTCGCCAACAAGGGCGAGCTGCTCGTGGCGGCCTGCGACGCGGTCATCGCCAACGTGATGGACGCCCACACCGCCGGCGACACGCCCGCCGACACCGTCCGCGCGCTCGCGCTGGGCATGTTCGACGCGATGGATGAGCACCCGTGGATCGGCACGGCCCTGCTGCAGTCGGCCGGGCAGTTGCCGACGGTGCGTCTGTTCGAGTGCCTCGGGCAGCAGCTGCGCGCGCTGCACGTGCCGCGATCGCGCGAGTGGGCGACGGCGTCAGCGCTGTTGCATTACGTGCTGGGCGTGGGCGGGCAGAACGCGGCGAACCGCGTCTCCGCGCAATCGCGGGAGATCGACCGCGACGACTTCCTGGGCGAGGTCGCCTCAGCCTGGGCGGCGCTGGATGAGCGCGACTATCCGTTCACGCGCTCGATGGCGTCGCAGCTGGGGGCGCACGACGACCGCGAGGATTTCCTCGCAGGCATCGACCTGATCCTCGGCGGCATTGCCGCGCGCAACGCCTAGCTCAGGCGCGAACAGCCGTTCAGCGGCCGCTCAGGGCCGCTCGTTGCGGCGTCGCTCTCGCAGCATGAAGAGGTAGAGGCTCTCGACCTTCTCACGCGCCCACGGCGTCTTGCGCAGGAACTTCAGGCTGGACTTGATGCTCGGCTCGAAAGCGAAGCAGCGCAGCGGGATGCGGTCATCGAGCCCGTCCCAGCCGTACTCGTCGACGAGCGCGGTCACGATGGCTTCCAGGGTCATGCCGTGCAAGGGGTTGCGAGGTTGCGCGGGCGGCGGCGGGGCGGTGTCGGACATCGGGCGATTGTCACCTCGGCGCGCGATGCTGACACGGGGTGGCAGGGGGGTCCCTAGACTGCCCCGATGTTTGCCGATGCCATGAATCCCGCTGCTCCGCTTGACCGCCTCACCGTGGCACGCGCCTGGGCCTGGGGCTGGGCGATCTCGCGAGGGACGGGCGCCCCGGTCGATCACGCGGGCGTGCTCCGCATCGAGGTCGGCCGGCCCGATCACCTGGTGCGCCACGTCATGCCGTCGCTCGATGCCTCGACGCTGCATCGATTGATCGAGTGTGCCGAGGCCGGCACCTGGTTGAAGATCTGCGCGGACCGGGCGCAGGTGGCGCCCTTGCTGCCCCCGCACTGGCAGCTTCATGAACCCGAGTTCCTGATGGGCACAGCGCTGGGAGCGGTTAGGCTGCCGGAGATCGCCGGCTATCGCCACGAGCTAGATCGCGAGGGCGCCCTGTGGCGCGTGCAGGTGCTGAGCGAGACCGGCGAGGTCGCGGCGAGCGGGCAAGCCGCGGTGGACGGCGCGTTCGCGACCTTCGATCAGATCGTCACGGCCGAATCACATCGCCGCCGAGGCCTGGGTCGCCGCGTCATGGCGGCGTTGACGCGCGCCGCGCTCATGGGCGGCGCGACGCACGGCGTGCTGGTCGCGACCGAGGCGGGCGCGGCGCTCTATAGCTCGCTCGGCTGGGCGATGGTGTCGCCGGTCACCGCGGCGCAGATGCCTGCCGCGGGGACGGACTGACGCGGCCCGATCAGGGCTCGATCGCGGCGCCGACGATCTCGGACGCCACGCCGACGCGGCCGATGCGCGCGGCCTTGCCGGTGGCCAGGTCGATGCGATACCAGGTCGCCTGACCCTGCGCCGACACGGCGCTGTAGGCGACGTTGCCGATGTCGGAGATGTCCAGCGTCGCCTTGGAGAAGCTGCCGATGCCGAGCGATCCGACGGTGAAGAGCCGTCCCGTGTTGGGCGAGATCGGCGGCTGCACGCCCTCCTTGCTGCCCTGGTGCACGAGCACGCCGAGCTTGCCGTCGAGCGCATAGTTCGTCGTGATCTTGTCGTTGTCCTTGTTGTAGGTGTAGCCCGCGGCGACGATGCCCGGCGCCTTGCCGGCATTGGCGTCGCTGCTGTCGTAGCTCAGCTTGCCGTCGAGTTGCACGCCGGGCAGGTCAGGGTTGCTGTCGACGATGGCGCCGGTGTCTGGATGCAGCCGCAGGTTGAAGCCCGCGTCGTTGACGACACGGATGCGATCGACCGTCGGATTGAAGTCGAAGCCCCACTCGGTGGCGCCCTCGGTGGGCAGGGCGGCGGGCGTGCCGACCTTCTCGGTCTGGCCGGTGGCGGTGTTGATGCGATAGAGCTGGCCGGTGCTGCCCAGCCCGTAGAGCTGGCCGCGCGCGACGCGGTAGTCGATGCCCAGCAGCCGCTCGCCGGCCGACAGGCCCTGCAGCGCCCGGGTGGCCAGCACCTTCTGCGGCTGGCCGGCGTTGAACTGGATCAGCTGGTTGGACGCGGTGACGGCATAGGCCGTTTCCTTGGCGGTGGGGCCGAGCGGTTCATCCGTGGTCGTCGAGCAGGCCGCGAGCAACGCGGCGGCGCCGAGGAAGGTCAGCACACGAGACGTCATGGAAGCTCCCAGTCTGGATGAATGGAGCCGGGATCGTCGCCGCAGTCGGGCGGCTTGTCACGCGGGAAACCAGGACAGGGGGCTTCGGCAGGAACGATTTCGTCTCAGCGCGATCCGGCGTTGACGATGCCCTTGAAGTCGAAGGGCACGACGATCGCCTGGACCTTGCCGGAGGCGACGCCTTCCGCGATCTTGAGCTGCGCCTGGGCGTTCATGTACTCGATGGCCTTGCTGTTGGCGTTCAGCGCGGCGATCCGCTCGGCTTCCTTCCTGGCGGTCTCGACCTCGATCTCCTTGGCGCGCAGCGCGTTCTGCGCCGTCACGACCGCATTGGCCGACGCGATGATGTCGTCCGCCGGCATCACCGAGCGCACCTGCACCAGCGAGACCGACAGCGACGTGTTCAGGCCTTCCGAGGTCAGCGTCTCCGTGACGATGCGCTTGATCTCGCCCTCGATCTTCTGGCGGTTGTCGGCGACCTGCAGCGCCTTGTACTCACGCACCGCCTTGTAGGCGGCGTTGTTGGCCACCGTGTTCATGTAGCCATGCATCAGGATCCAGTCGCCGGCCTCGCGGTCATGCGCGTGGAAGCTGCGGCTCTTCTTGGTCCACAGGTCCGACACCGACGCCGGATTGATCGAGTAGACCAGCGTCATGTCGAAGTCCTTGAGCGTGCTGTTGTCGGCGGTCAGCGGCTGGCGGTTCTCGATGGTCACGGCGATGTCGCGCACGGGGAAGGTGAGCACGTCGCCGAACAGCGTCTGGTTGAAGCTGCCGGGCATCAGCTCGGTGCCGCTGATCTGCTTGTCGATGCCCACACGCAGGCCGACCTCGCCGGTCTCGACGCGGGTGCAGCCGCCGAGCAGCGCGGCCGCGGCCAGCACGCCGATGGAGAGGACGGAGCGACGGACGATGTTCTTCGTGTTCATGGGTTCTTCTCGGGGAAAGGGGAACGGGTGGATGACGCGGATGAGGCGGTGATCAGAAGTAGTGGATGGTGAGCGCGGCCACGCCGAGCGCGAGCACCGCGCCGATGGCAGCCCAGCGCGCGAGCTGCAGCCAGGCGAGCGCCTGTCTGCGCGTCAACGAGCGGATCCAGACCACCAGGCCCATGCAGGCCAGCCACAAGACGATGAGCACCAACCAGGCGCGGATGAGAGCCATGTATTTCTCCTCGGCGCGCATTGTGAAAGCGCGCGGGGCGCTCGTGGGTGCGGCGTGTGGGGGGACACCCCTCAGAGGGAGATGGGCGCGGCGGGGGCACCACAACGGGTGTCCCTTTCCCTGCTGGGCGAGATCGGAAACCTGTCGATGAAGGCTGCTAGGCGATCAGGCGGCGGTGGTCGGATGCGTGGCCGCGAGCCAGCGCTCGAGGCGCGCGCGTTCCGTCTCGCTGAAGCAGCGATAGGGCAGGGGCATGGCGCCGCGTGCGGTGGTGACGAGATAAGCCGAGCCGTAGCGATGGATGGCGGTCGCGTCGCGCCAGGCGAGCGTCACGGGCCGACCGCGGGTCACGCGCTTGAGCCCTTGCGCGTCCAGCTCGAATCGACAATCGCCGACGCGCCATTTCTTGTAGAAGAACATCGGCCCGAGTACCAGTCGCAGCATCAGGCGATGACCGGGGGTGATGCGGTCGACCGGCTTGCCGCGTTCACGCAACACGACCAGCAGGTGGTCCTGCACCCAGGAGAGGTACTCCTTCAGGCGGTATCGAGCGGTGAAGCGGATCGGCGCGTCGAGCACGGGATCGGCGAGCTTGGGCTCGAAGGCGCCGTTCAGCGTCAGGCTGGGCAGCGCCTGCGCTTCCTGACGGATCGAGTGCGTGGCGACGGGGCGCGGGTCGACGACCGGCTTGGGATGACGCGGAAAGAGCATCCGGCCCATGTCGAGCCGGAGGCGTCGCGATTCAATCGAGGGTTTTCCTGGAAGTCAGACTCAAGCCGTCACCACCCGCCGCATCTCCGCCGCGTACTCGACGAAGCCGAGGGATCTGTAGATCTCGCGGGCCGATTCGGTGGCGCCGAGCCGGATCTCGCGGATGCCGAGTCCGTCCACATGATCGAGCGCCGCTTGCACCAGCGCCTTCGAGATGCCTTGACGACGGTGGCTCTCGGCCGTGAACACATTCGTGATGCGCGCCATCTGGCCGCCCGGGTTGTGGCGCGTCGGCCCCCAGTCCAGCAGCAGCACGCCCGCACCGGCGACCACGACGCCGTCGTCGACGGCGAACCAGCCGAGGTACGTGCCCGCGCCGATGCGCGGCTTCACCCACGCGGCATAAGCCGGACGCCGCTCGACATCGTCATCTCGGAACGCGCCATGCTGGGCGACTTGATCGGCGTCTGAGGGCGCGACGCGGCGAAGGGTCCAGGAAGATTGCATCCGCGCATTGTCGCGGTGCCGCCGAGCGCCCCGCGCCCCGGGGCGCACACCTCATCCGGTGGTCGCTCGACCGCGCCATGAGCAGGGCCGCTTGTCATCGCCCGGCACTTGCCATGCCCGATTCCGCCCCCCTTAAGTCACTTGCTGCTGAACGGCCCGTGTCAATGATGGCGAGGCCGCGACGCCCGTCGCGCTCGCGGCGCGCCGCGGGCCTTTGCCCGGAGCCACGGACTTCAACGGAGACAGGCATGGCCAGGAATTTCGCGAGCGGGTTTCCCACCGACGAGGATTACTACAACGATTCCAATCCGAAGAACCGTCAGCAGGCCAATGTGCTGGACGACGACTTCGACGACGTCATCGCCCCGCAACTGACCGCCCCGACCGCGGAAGCGACCGTGGCCGCGGCGGTGGCCGCCAACACCGACACGCCGGTGATCCTGTGGCGCGGCACGACCGGCCCGAGCGCCCAGGCCATGGTGGCCTTCAATTGCGCCAAGGGGCAGCAGCGCGATCTCAACACCACGCGTCCCTCTGACGCCGAGCGCCGACAGCAGATCGCGCTGGGCCGGGCTTTCCCCGAGTTCACGACGTCGAAGAACCTGGGTTTTTCGTTCGGCCACTCGCTCGTGGTGGTGAGGGTGTCGGCCAAGTACCTGTGCCGCGGCAGCGCCTTCGAGCAGGGTTGGGTGTGCCGTCCGACCGCCCCGCTGGAGGTGCTGGAAGTCGTCGACCGCACGCTGGGCTTCAACGAGAACCTCAACGCGATCAACGCGTCGTGATCGGCCTCAGCAGGTCACGCTCCACGGCTTGTTCAGCGCGAGCATCCGTGCCTTGAGCAAACGAATCTCGCGCACCGTCGCGGTGAAGTCGCGGTGGTCGCATTCGACCGACGTGGCGAGCTCGGTCAAGGTAAGCGACACGGGGAACTCGAACCAGCTTTCGCGAGCGGCTTGCAGGCGATCAAAGGCGGCCTGGCCGATCAGCGACACCAGCGCCGCGCGGCCGGTCTCACCGACCCAGATCACCTTCGGCGCCAGGTCGTAGAACCGCGTCGCCGTCGGCAGTCTCGCCAGCGAGCGCGCATCGGGCTCGAAGTGGGCCACGCCGTCGCGGTCCGGCTCGACGTCCGGCGGCAGCTCGCCGTCGGGCGCTCGGTCGAACTCCACGACGAGCCGTCCGGTCAGCGTGATCCTGCCCCGCCATCGCGCCAGCGAGCCCTTCTCGTAGGAGTCGGATCGCTCCACCAGCTTCAACGCGGGATCCCATCGGGTGAAGACGGTCCGCGGTGGCGCGTCGGCCGCGACGGCAGGCACGATCGGGTGCGATAGGGCCAGCAGGAGCACGACGAGCGACAGGCGTTTCATGCGCCGGATCGTAGGCGCAAGGCAGGCCATTGGCGATTCGATAGGATCCCGCATCCGAGAGGTGACCCATGGCCAAGTACCTGATCTCCTTCCCGAGCGCCGCGATGGTCGTCGCCGATGACGACTGGGACGCGGTCGTCCGCGACTCCCACGCCGTCATCGAGGAAGCCAAGCTGGCCGGCGTCTACGTCTTCGGCGGCGGCCTCGATGAGGCCGTCCCGCCGGTGCTCGTATCGGCCGACGGCAGCTTCAGCGAGGGCGGTTACTCCTGGGGGCCGACGCTCAACGGCGGATTCACCATCCTGGAGCTGCCCACGCGCGAGGACGCCATCGACTGGGCCGCGCGCATCGCCAAGGCCTGCCGCTGCCAGCAGGAACTGCGCGTGTTCATGTTCGACCCGGCGTCCTGAGGCGCGACCGGCGTCGATCGATACGCCGCCAGCCGCGCCGCATACGGATCGAGCACGTCCTCCGCGACACCCAGCCGCAGCGACGTCACCTCCGCGAAACGCTCGGGCGTCACCTGCCCATGCGCCATCAGCTCGTCGACCAGCGCGAGCAGCGCGTCGCGATGCGTCTCGATGAGCGCGCTCGCCCGCGCATGCTCGGACTGAAGCAGCGCCTCGATCGGCGCGTTGCTCGCGTCGACGTCGGTGCAGACGTTGTCGTCGCTGTCGACCGACACGTCGCTGCGGGCGATGCGGGTGCCCAGGCCGAGATGGCGCCACACGCGCGCCGCCGTCGCAGTGGCCTTGCGCAGGTCGCTCTCCGCGCCGCTGGAACTCATCTCGACGCCGAACACGAGCAGCTCCGCCGCGCGGCCCGCCAGGCTCGTGCAGATCGAGTCCAGCAGGTTGCGCCGAGACCAGACCTTGCGCGAGGTGTAAGCGTTGTAGCCGCCCTCGAAGCTCGCCACGTGGATCTTGATCTCCTGCGGCGCGCGACCGAACAGCAGCGCATGCACCAGGCCGTGACCGGCCTCGTGCACCGCGAGCAGCGCCCGGAAGTCGTCGTTGGTGCGCTGGCGCAGGCGGCTGATCTCGAACGGCGCGGCGATGATGGCGCGGCGTTCATCCCATTGCGCGATCAGGTGACGCGTGTCGGCCCCGACCACCACGGTGTCGCCGACGGCCGCACCTTGCTCCAATGCCCACAAGGCGGCCTTCGCCAGGCCCGCGCCGAGGATCGCATGCAGCGAGGAGAACAGCGGCCGCGTGCCCTGAGCGGGGAACACCGCGTTGGCGTAGATCTGCTCGCGCACGCTGTCCAGGAGCTCGAAACGCAGGCTGCAGCGGGTCTGCGTTTCATGCACGTAGCGCGCGCACCCTTGCGCGATCACCTGCTCGTAGGCTCGGCGCGGCAACGACGGATAGATCACATGCTCGTTGCCCAGTCGCGCGACCTGCTCGGGCTTGAAGCGGCGATTGAGCGCCTGTTTCACGTCAATCACGCTGAGCTTGCTCGTCACGGTGTGGAAGGTGTCGGCGTCGCTGTCGCAGTCGTGGACGCTGGTGGCGAGGTCCTCATAGAGCTCGTCGAGGTTGCCGCAGACGAAGACCAGCAGCCGGGTGTAATCCGTCTCCCATTGCGCCAACCCGCTCTCGCGGAACGCGCGCAGCCGATCCTGGATCTGATCGGGTGTCCAGGCCATGATCTCGATCAGCGGCTCGTCGAGCTTGAGGTTGCGCTGCAGCTCCCGCGCCTCCCAGGGCCGCAGCTTGAAATGCAGCTTGGCATCGTCCTCATCGGCGCGCTCGGCGTCGAAGGCCGCATCGGCGATGGAGGCCTCGATGTCGCCGAGCAGCGAGAGCGACGGCGGCAGTCGGCCATCGGAGAGCAGCGCCCAGAGGTCCTGGAATCGATCCACGCGCACGTCGTTGCGCTTGGTGTCGATGGTGCGGAAACGCTGGAACTCGTCGAGCACGAGGATCGCCGGTTCGCCCTCGCGCACGCTGGACTGGGAGAGCAGGCCTGAGATGTTCTGCGCGCCGCGGCGAGCGCCGTTCGAGAAGCCGTCCATCTGCACTTCGACGAAGCGGTCGTAGAAGCCCAGCAGCTGCGCGAGCCGGCGCACGAGTTGCGTCTTGCCGGTGCCGGTCAGGCCCCACAGGCAGACGACGACAGGCCGCGCGACGAGCTCGGGGAGCACGTACCAGGCACGCACGGCATCGATGACGCGGTCGATGATGGCGTCGATGCCGAAGAGCTCGGTCTTGAGCTGCGCGGCGATCGCTTGCAGATGCGCGTGGCGTTGCGTCAGGCGCGCGCGCAGGTCAGTGGATTCATTCATCCCAATCCTCTCGTCGCAGCAGCGCCTGCAGCGCCACGCGGTCGGCGCGGCGTTGGGCGCCGCGGCTCTGGATGTGTTGGCCGGCGCCTCGCAGTCCACGCTGGGCGAGCGCGCGCGCCACGGGGTCGCGCGCGCCGGGGCTCGTCTCGAGCACCAGCGTCATGGGCTGTTTCATGCGGCGCAGGGCCTTGACCCGCCCCTCCTGGAGGGCGCGGGAACGGAGTTGTGCACTCATGGCGGTTTCCGAAAAGCAAAGGCCCCGGCTCAATGGCGGCGGGGCTTTGCATGCCGCGCGGTCTGAGGCCGTATCTGTGAACAGACACGGTTCAGCCGGGGCTCGGGAACCGTGTTCAGTCGATGGTCGAGGTGAACAGGGAGGACATATCTGGGATCTCCGTCATGCGGGCGCTGTCGTGGGCGCCTTCAGCAATGGGGGCGGATGATGCGTGTTTGTCGGCGCGCGTGCCAATCGTCATGTGGGGGGCGGCGTTGTGTATCGCCAACGTCGCGCTGATGGGGTGTCGGCGTCGCGCGGATCGATGTGAGTTCCGCGCTGCGATCGGGGAGGGGGCGCGCGCGTGATACCTTCATCGGCATGAGCACGAATTTTTCCGACGACGAAGTGACGATCATCCAGGAGCCGCGTCTGTGGCGCGACGAGCGCTGGACGGCGCAGGTGATCAAGAACGAGGACGACGAGGGCTGGGCCGTGGCGATGACGCTCAAGGGCGAGTCCGAGCCGGCGCTGGTGGGCCCGTGGACGATGGGCCGCGACAAGAAGAACCCCAAGCCGCTGGACGCGGCGGCCTTCCACACGCTGGTGAAGACGGCGTCCGAGGTGCTGCGCCGGCATGAGCAGCAGCTGCACGCGAAGCTGCACAAGCATGTGTCGGTGGACACGGAAGAAGGCCGGGTCAAGGTGATGCTGGACATCGTCCCCGACGACGACAACCCATACGCGACCTTGACCGCGCAGAACGACATGGGCGAGCAGATCGCGCAGGCGCGTGTGCAGGCGAGCTATCGCCTGAGCGAGGCGAGCGCCGCCGCGTGGATCGAGGGCGGGTTCGGGAAGCCGTGAGGGCAAGCAGAAGGCAAGCGGCGCCTGCGGTGATCGCGCTGATGTTGAGCGGTGCTCCGCCTGCATGGGCGGCCGACGACGACTGCGCGCTGGATCAGGAACAGCAGCGACGCACGGCGAGTGCCCTGGCCAGTCGCCATGCCGGCGCGACCCATGATGTGTCGCAAGGCTTGGTCCGATGGCTGGATGCTCGCCTGGGCGTTGTGTCTGTTCAAGTGGGCGGCTGCGAGCATTTCGGGCTGAGTGTCAGCTCGGAGCGGCGGGCAGCGACGCCGTCCACGGAGGCCGAGTGGCTACGCCATGCGCGGCTCCTCGTGCAGATGGGGTGGCCGCGTCCGTATGCCAAGGATGCCTTGAAGGCGCTGGAGCGTCCTCGCTGGCGGATCCGATCGGAGGGTGCCAATGAGATCTTTGAGATCGATGTGCCCGGCTATGACGAGTTTCTCGTCGAGCGTCGCTTTGAGAACGGTCATGAGAGCCTGGCCGTGCGGGCCATCCTGACGACCTGATCGACGTCTGGCGGCGAGCTTCTCGATTGGAGGCGATACCCGACGCGATGAGCGTCAACGGGTCAAGAGCCTGAAGACCCAATCCCCGTCGTCGTAGGTATCGAGCGCGGGCGCGGCCGAGGGATCGACGCGCTCGTAGCCGCAGGCCAGCAGCAGCTGGCTGCTGCGCTCGTTGGCCGGCAGCGTGGTCGCCCAGCAGCGCACGTCCGGGCGCACGCGGGCGAGCTCGTCGTGCAGCCAGAGCAGCCCCTCACGGGCGTAGCCGTGACCCCAGAAGCGCGGCGCGAGCAAGTAGGCGACCTCGGCGATGCCGTCTTCGTGCACCGTCGCTTCGAGCCGGCCGATGAGAGTGTCCTGCTCGCGCAGCCGCATGCCGTAGTTCAACCATTGCTGCGGCGGGCGATCCGGCGCTGGGCCGGCGAGCGCGCGTCGCAGTCCCAGTGCGATCAGATCGGTACTGGCGGGCAGCCCGCCGATGTGCGCGTAGACGCGCTCGTCCCAGAGCAGTTCGGCGAGGGCGTCGACGTCGGCGTCGACGAGCGGGGTGATGCGCAGACGTGCGGTGCCGGTCACGCGAGTCCCCGGACCTCGAAGCACTCGGCGTGGGTGCGCAGCCAATTCATGCGCAGGGCCGGCAGATCGTCGGCCAGATCGACAAACGCGGCGTCGAACGGATCGAACGGCGCGCTCTTGGCCGACTTGGAGAATGCCTCCAGGATGCGGCGGTGGATCTCTTCCTCGGAGAGCGGCTCGGCCGCAACCGGCGGCGTGCTCGCCGGTTGAGCGGCCATGTGTTCGTCCGCCGCGACGAGGACATCGGCCAGCAGATCGGCCGCAAGCTCGGCGCCGAGTTCGCGCAAGGCAGGGCCGGTGAGCTGCACCAGCTCGTCGTCGACGTTCCAGAGGAACTGATGGAAGCCGCCGTTGAGTACTTGATGCTCTAGCGTCAGCGCCAGATAGAGCACCTGCGCGGGGCGAGTCAGGGTGCCCAGTCCCTCGGCGGGCGTCGACGCGGCATCGATCGCTTCCCAGATCGGAGGCATGACCGCGTCGATCACCTCGTCGGGCGAGAGTTGCTGGAGAATGGTGAGTTGCTCAGGCGACATTGGCGCAGCATAGCCGCGCCTGGGCCCTGACTACTTCACCGGCCACAACGCATCGACGCGCCGCTCCAGCACGCGCGCCGCGACGGGATGGAACGCGGCCGGTGACAGTCGGCCATCCTTGGCCGCGCGCGCGAGCCAGTCCTCGATCGATCCACCCGTGTCGATCCAGCTGTCCTGTCGTAGTAGGCCGTACAACCCCGCGGCGATCACATGCATGCCGTCGTCGGACTTCCGCCAGCGGTCGGCCGGATTGCGCGCCACGCCGAGCGCCTCGCTGATCAGCTGATCGAGCGCCTGCACGAGGTCCTCGTTCAGCATGCCTTCCAGGGTCGTATAACCCCATTGCGGATCGTGCTCGCGGACGATCTTCGTGATGAGCGGATCCCGGCCGAGCGCGGTCAGCGCGGCAGTCGCCGCAGGACCATCCATCGCCACGGGCGGATGCAGCATCTCGTGCGCGGCGATGCGCACCGTGGTCGCGGTGTCGTAGTCCGCGGCTTGCAGGAAGGTCTGGCCCTGCACCTTGATGCCGTGCGGCTTGGAGAACTGCAGCAGCACGATCTGGATCTCGGGATCGAAGCGGCGGCCGGTGAGCTTCTCCTGCCACGAGATCACATCGAAGGTGGACAGCGCCCGGCTGACTTCGGCGAGGCGGCGGTCCAGGTCGGCCCCGATGCGTTCGCGCCGGAAGGCGGCGAAGCCCGCCTTGCGCATCGTGTCGAAGATCGCCTCCAGGCGCGGCGCCGCGCGATCAAACCAGGCCCAGTCCGACTCGCTCCAGTAGCTGCTGGCACGGTAGCTCGGCAGGATCGCGGTCTGGCGCGCCTTCAGCGCGGAGATCAGCGAGTCGAGGGACGCGTCGAGGCCGTTGGCGGAGAACAGCACCTGCAGGTTGGGCCCGAGCAGTCCGAAGCCATCCTTCGTCGCTTCATTCCACAGTCGCCCGACGTCCGCGTACGCAGCGGCGTCCATGCGCGGTGCGAAGGCGGTGGCGTCCTCGCCGTAGAAGTCGAGGTACATCTTCGTGCCCGAAAGCGGCCCGAGGAAGGCAATCGCGTCGAAGCCCTCGGAGGCGCGCACGCGCCATCGGGTCTTGTTGACCTTGGCCGGCGCGGCCATCGCGGCGAGCGGCGCGGCGGGGAGCGTGGCGGCCATCCACGCGACAAGGGGCCCGGCCAGGAAGGAGCGTCGTTGCATGGCCCGATGCTAGGACGGGCGAACCGGCGCGGGCTTGAACGGAGTTAACCCGACAGCCGGCTGGGCGGGTGGCCGGTCAGCGCGACGATGGCGCGGGTGAGATGGGCCTGATCGGCGAAACCGGTGTCGGCGGCGAGCATCGCGATCGAGCCCTGCCAGTGGGGCAGGCGGCGCAGCGCGAGGAGGGCGCGTTGCTCGAGGCGATAACGCTTGGGGCTGGTGCCGTAGGCGCGGCGGAAGCCGCGGCTGATCGACTGCGGCGCGATGCCCATCGCATCGGCCCACTCGGACAGCGCGAGGTCAGGGTCGGCGGCGAGGGCTTCCGCGAGGAGATCGGGCCAGTCGTTGAGGCGTGTAGCGGCGGGGCGGAAAGTTTGACGCAGCAGCTCGGCGGCCCGCGATGGATCGCGCTCGGCGAGACGGACGATGGCATCGGGATCGTCGACGACGCCCATGGATTCGGCCCACGCGGCGCCTGCGAGCGGCAGGTTCAGCACTTGTGCGCCGACGGCGAGGAACTCGTTCTGATGCGATTCATGCGCGGCGTGGAAGACGGCATGGCCAGCGGTCACGCGCAGACGCCCCCGATCGCCCGCCTCGACGTATCCCCCCGCGAGCACCAGCGCGACGTAGCCATCGGCATGGCGATGGCGGGGCATGTGCTGGAGGGCGGGGTGGCGGGTGATCGAGCTTGGCATGGGGCTGTTCAGCATTCAACCAGCCGACATCGTCCATGAGATCGCCCTTCGGCGGTAGGAGCAGGTGACGAAGGTCGGGTGTGAGCCGACGAACTGCTCAGGTCACCCTGCAGACGTCGTGGTTTCATGTCCGCCCCTTCAGTTGTGCCGATGGATGGCCGATATTGGTTGCATGAACATCGCCAACTCAGCCAGCGTCTCCGCTGCGGTCAGCAGCGCGTCCAACGCCTCGTCCGGCACCGTCGGCGAAGCAGCCAGCCTGCTGGTGCTGCGCAAGGCGCTGGACGTCCAGCAGTCCGGCGCCGCCGCGCTGCTCGCCGCCTTGCCTCAGGCGCCGGCCTTGGCGACCGAGGGCAACCTCGGGCGCAACCTCAACACCTACGCCTGAGGGCGAAGTCTGACCGCCGCTGCCCGGTCAGGGCAGGCGGCGCTCGACGCCGAGGTCATCCAGGAAAAGGAAGTCGGTGGGGACAAAGCCCTCGCCGCGACCCTGCTGCCAGTCGAGCACGTCCGCGATCCTGAATCGATCGATGACTGCCGTCGATGCGTCGCCTTGGCGCAGTCTCGGTGGCGCTGCCTCGTCATACGCGAGTGAGATCAGCAGTCGGCGTCCTTCCTTGCCCGGCTCGGTCGAGACGGCCCAGGCTTCCCATCGCAACTGCGGCCGCATAGGCGTCGCCCTTGGGCATCGATGGATCAGCGCTTCCACCGCTCGGTGCGGGTGGGGCAGAGCGATGCGCTGCGCGACGGTATGGGTGCAGCCGCGATCCTGAAACTCCGCCGCGGCGAGCTGGAAAGGCCATGGGCCGACGAACCAGAGGAATCCCACGATGCCGACCCATCGAAACAGATCGGCGGCGAAGTCCTCGGGGTTATGCCGAGCGAAGTGGAGGAGGCGCGTCCAGGGCTTCATGGCTGCTCCGCGTTGTCGTCCACGAAGCGCAGCACCGGGCTTGCGGCCGAATCGCCACCGCGCGTGATGCGCCGCAGCGAGGAGGCGGGAATGCCGCTGAGGGTGACGGTGTCCCCGCGCCAGTCCTGGACGATGGCGGCGACGGCGGATGAGGCCTTCAGCTCGAGGAGCGCCACCTGGGGGCCGTCGGGGCCTTGTCGGAGCCGGAATGACTGGAGCGCCGTGCCCATGGCGCCGGGGTCGAAATGGGTCACGGCGAGGCGATATCGAGCGCTGGGCGAGTCGATGACGGTGTCGCGATCGGAGCAGGTCATCGGGCTGAAGAGCATCCTCAGCAGCAGCATCGCGGCCACACCGAGCCAGAAGCACAGCGCCATGGCATGCCCGAGCCATTCCAATGCCGTGGACAGGAGCCGCCAGCCATGTGCGAGGGCAGGGGAGCGAGGGCAGGGCTGTGCGTGCATGCCGCGGAGTCTCGGCGCGGCGGGTGAGGTGAATGTGAAGAGGCACGGCTAGCATGCCGGCCATGAGTTTCATCTCCGCTTTCCTGCGCTGGCGCGCCCGATTCCAGCGCTCTTCAGGCAACGAATCATCGACCCGGGCCGCTTGGCTGATGCGCGGCTTCGTGCTGCTGCTCGCCGCCTGTCATCTGCCTCAGGCGGCGTTGGCGTTCATCCCCCCGTCGCAGTCGGTGCCCGTCTCCGCGGCGGTCCGTCGACAGCTCGAGCACGCCGCATGCAGGAGCAGTTTCTCTGTGGGCGCAAGCGCCATGGAGACCTGGCGATGGTCATCCGATGGACCGCCTGATTCGCTGAGGGCGCGTGTCAGCTGCCAGCCGGACAGCGACTTCAAGGGGGTGCCGGCCCGTTACCACGTGGACTGTGAGCGCCGCGGCCGACAGTGGATCTGCGATGCCGCGTATCGGGAACTCCTGGTGCCGACTGCGTTGGGAACCGTCTTGGTGGTGCCGGATGGCGTGCATCCTCAACGGGCTGTGGATGTCATCCGATGGTTGGCGAGCCAGGAGTTTCTCGAGGTTTACCCCTTCGGGCGTATCCCGATGACGGACGCGTTGGAGGTGCGTTGTTTCTTCGGACGACAGCATGAGCCGACAGAGGTCACACTGCAATGCGGCTCGGCACGAGTCACGGTAAGCCTCGACGAGGCGGGACACGTTCCGCTGAGGATCGTCTAGGCGGCGTGGTTCAATCCTTGAGGAATGCAACCGCCTGAGATTGAAGTCCTCGTCCAGAGGGATTTGTCTCGCCTTGAGATGGCATCTGAAGAAGCAACCGCACTGATCGCCGAGATCCATCGCGCCTTTGGATCGTTCGTCCAGCCGAGCCGATACATCGTCGATGACCTCTATGAACCGGAGCGTTTGGACTACGAGGAGATGCTGGGTGGAAGACCTCGTGAGGAGATCGGAGCGATCGACTTCGGCCTCGTTTCATGGAGCCCTCTGGCCTATCTGTCGCCGCAAGCAGCGGGCTACTTGGTTCCCAGGCTAGTGGAACTGGCCGAGGACGGAAGCACAGACCGGGAGGGCGATCCGTTCCTGATGCGTTTCATCCTCTACATCTCCCTGGGACCGTCCTGCGAGCTGTTCTCCATGTTCACTCTGGAACAAAGGAGCCTGATCGCGGCGTACCTCCAACATGTGAAGCGCCATCACATCCAGATCGTCACGGACGCGTGCTGGGACGACGTCTTGGAAGATGCGCTTCAAGCGTGGTCAGCCGTATAGGCGTGGCACGCTGGCGGGGGAAGGCCCCGTGAGGGTGGCCGCAGCGTTGTCGTCATCTTCGTGAGAGCATGCGGGCATGCAATCTTCGCTACGGGCCATCGTTCTCGCGTTGGGAGTCCTGCTGCTCGCCGCAGCGTTGACGATCTTTGGGCGTGACGGCTTTCAGATGTCGCGGGCCATGGGGCCATCTGTTCTGGCACTCCTGGGTGGCTCGCTGATCGCCATCGGCCTGTCCATGGCAAAAGGTGACCTCAGGCGTCACATTGCAGCCGATGGGCATGCCGACCCTGCCAACGACGATTTGCATCGCGCGTCGTTTCTTCAGGATGACCGTAGCGCATCCACATCGAGCCACGACGCTGACTGATCGCGACACGATGAACGCCCATCGCTGAAACGACAACGCCGACAGGTCGCTGGCCAGTCGGCGTTGGGTGTTGCCCCCTCGCCCGCTTGCGGGAGAGGGCAGGGGTGAGGGCCAGAGGCGATGGCAGGACAGCCGTTCAGCGCGCTGCCACACCTTCGGTCGCCGCGCCCTTCGCTGCTTCCTTGGCCGCGAATTGCTGGACCAGTTGCGCGTACTTCGGCGAAGCCTTCAGCTCGGCATAGCGGGCTTCGGCCTTGGCGCGTTGATTCAGCTCGAGGCTGGAGTCTTCCGTGCGGTCGACGGCTGCCAGACCGGATTCACGGTAGATCTGCAGATCCGCCAGCACTTCAGCGCGGGACTTCTGCGATTGGGTGATCGGGTCGAGGTGGCTGTAGCTCTGCGCGAAGGCCGGCACGGCGGCGGTCGACAGGGCGATCAGGGCGGAGGCGATCAGGGTCTTGGCGTTCATGATGGGTTCCTTTGAGAGAGCGTGTGGATCGGGGTTTCTGCTTCAGTCCGGCGTTTGCGTTTGCCGATGACTGAAGGTTAGAAGGCCGGTCGCTTCGCATAAATGGCTCACTTCGGAACGCGTCGTTGAGATCGCAGCAACAATCGCTGCGACCGCCAACACCCTCGGAGCCTTGGATGCACCCTGCCGATGACGCGATGCCCGTTGCCACGACGACGCCCGATCTTCCGCGGCGCCGAGCGCGTCCCATGCGGATCGCGGTGCTTGCGATGGCGCTGTGGGCAAGCCGTGCGGTCTGGGCAGTGGACGGCGTCCCGCCCTGCGTCGGGAGGTCGGTGCAGGCATCGCTGGATCGGTACGTGATCGCCAGTTCAGCGGCCCTGCGCGACGGACCTGCCGCCTCATCGGAATTGCTCGGCTATCTGCCGATCGCGACGCACCTGCGCGTGAACTGTGAGACCGACGGATGGCTGCAGTCGTGGGCTCCGACGCGCGGCGGCTCGATAGGCTGGGTGCGTGCCGACCTGGTCAGCGAGGAAGAACCCTCCTTGCCTCGCGAGATCGAGAAACTGCGTTCGGCGGGTCGCCAGGATCGCGCGCTGGTGAAGCAACTCGCGGACCGTGTCATCGCATTGGGCGCCTTGGATGAAGGCGCGCACGAAGCTGCGATCCTCGCGCTGGAGGGAATCGGCGAGTCCGCCGGCGCCGCGCGGGCGCGGCGGCAGCTTGCCGCGCTGCGTTCGCCCCGAGTCCTGCGTGCCCCCGATGAGCCCCACCTGATCTTCGTCGCCGACGACGGCATGATCAGTCCCCTTGCCGTGTTGGATCAGGGGAAGCTGGTCCCGAATCCCGCGACGGACTCGAAGACCGTGGAGCAGATCGGGGATGTCTACCAGGCCTTCTCGGAGAAGTACTTCGCGACGCGCCGGGCCTATCGCCTGTATGCCAGCGGCGTCTCGAAGGGACTGGTACTGGTGAACAGGAAGGAAGCGCTGAGCTGCGATTCGCTGATGGCCAGCTTCATGCGGGTGCCAAAGACAGACGCGAAGCTCGTCGGCGGTGTCGTGACCAATTTCGATCTGAAGCCAAGGAAGGTGCAGCGCGCACCCGCCCTGACGGAGGATCAGCGAAGGCAGATGATCGAGTTGATCCGCGCCGTCCTGCGATCCGAGTCGGTGAGCGATGACCACATCAAGCGCCTGCTGGAGACTGAAGATGCCAAAGGTCGGACCTTGCTGAGCATCGACGTCGGTCCATCCGGTGATGGTCCGAATCCGCTCTTGATCGCGACCGCCTCGCTGGAGGTCAACAGCGACGCGGAGGGCGAGGCGGAGCCGACCTACCGCGGCTATGAGCTGTGGATGATCGCGGAAGCGGACAAGTCGGGTCGCTATCGGCTCACGCATCAGGAGTTCAACCAGACAGACAACGTCCAAAGCTTCTCGCCTCGCCGCTTCGTGACCTACATGGACCTCGACATGGACGGCCAAGAGGAACTCGTGTTCTCGGGATCGGGCTACGAGTGGTGGTGGTACGAGGCGATGGGACGCAACGAGGGCGGTTGGACGGTGCTGGTGCAGGGCGGCGGTGGCGGCTGTTGACGGCGGCCGCGCTGCCCATCGCGTCCGGATCGACGGGAGGCTGTCGGCCTCGGTGGTCTCCCCCCAACGCCATCGTCTCCACACCTGCGGAGCCAGATCGCCCTGTTCATCGGCATGTGCGCTTCCGCACGCAGCGTAACGGAGCTGCGCGGCGCTGATCCAGCCGCCGGTTGGCCGCGTATGACACACGCGTCCCGGCGCTGTCGGCCCGGGGCCGCCATCCAAACAAACAGGAGATCACGATGTTTCGTCTCTTCAAATGGATCCTCGCGGCGGCGGCCGCGTCCACCATGCTCACCGCCTGTGGCGGGGACGACGATCCAGCGCCTTTGCCCACGCTCGCCCAAGCCGCTCAAAGCGGCGGCTTCACCGCGCTGACCGCCGCCGCCACGAAAGCCGGCCTGGCCACGACGCTGGCGGACAGCTCCGCTTCCCTGACCGTCTTCGCGCCGACCAACGACGCCTTCGCGAAACTGGCCACCCAACTCGGATTCGCCAGCGCCGATGCGATGGTCGCGGCACTCCCGGCGTCCACGCTGGCCAGCATCCTCCAGTACCACGTGCTGTCGACCCGCAAGTCCGCCGCCGACCTGAGCGCCGGCGGCTCGACGCAAGCCACGCTCTACCAGTTCAACGGCGCTTCCGCCGCCTTGACCCTCAGCTTCTCCGGAGGCGTCTCCATCCAGGACGCGGCGTTGACGACCGCCCGCGTGACCACGGCTGACGTGCAGGCCAGCAACGGCGTCATCCACGTCGTCGACAAGGTGCTGGTCCCGCCCGGCCTGCTGACCATCGTGCAGATGGCGCAGGTCAATCCGGTCTTCGATTCGCTGGTCGCCGCTGTGGTCAAGGCCAACCTCCAGACGACGCTCAGCGGCGCGGGCCCCTTCACCGTGTTCGCGCCGACCCATGACGCCTTCGCCGCGATCAGCTCCACCGTCAACAGCCTGACCACGCAGCAGCTCACCAACGTGCTGACCTATCACGTGCTCGGCAGCCAGGTGCTGTCGGCCAACATCCCGTTCGGCACCCCGGTGACGACGGTCCTGGGTCAGTCGCTCGTCATCAACACCGGCACGCCGCCGACGATCACCGACTCCACCAGCACGAAGGCCAAGATCGTCGCCGTCGACGTCCGGGCCAGCAACGGCGTCATCCATGTGATCGACAAGGTGCTGATCCCCAACCCGCTCTAAGCGCCCGGCGCGCTACTTGGCGGACAGCTCGATCGCGTCGTCGCGGCTGCCGGCGTGCAGCCGCGCGACGTGCATCGCCACGAGCTTGTCGTGCGGCCGGCGCGCGGCGATCGCCTCGAAAGCCTCGAGCGCGCCATCCTCGCCATCGCGCATCAGCGCGTAGGCCCTCGCGTATTCGGCATCGACATCCGCGGCAGCGGCCGCCGCGTCCGCCGACAGCGGCTCGTGCACGGCCAGGTAGGTCGAGCGGCCCGCGAGCCGCAAGCGGCCGATCGGCCTCGTCACAGCGCCCGGACAGCCCTTGAGCGTTTCCTCCGATACGCACACCGACGTCCCCAGGAACTTGTTGGCGCCTTCCAATCGCGCCGCCGTGTTCACCGGATCCCCGAGCGCCCGATAGTCGAAAAGCGTCGCGCCGCCGAAATTGCCCACGGTCACCTCGCCGCTGTGCACGCCGATGCGCGTGTCGCAGAAGGGGATGCCCTGGCGCAGCAGCGCCTCATGGTGCGATCGCGCGAAGGCCTGCATCTCCAGCGCGCAGCGCAGCGCGCGGGCCTCATGGTCGGCCTGGGGCACGGGCGCGGAGAACATGATCGCCATCGCGTCCCCGACGATGCGATCCAGCGTGCCGTCATGTCGGAACGCGATGGCCACCATCCCGTCGAGGTAGGCATTCAGCACCGTCACCGCGACCGTGGGATCCATCGACTCCATCCGCGCCGTGAAGCCTTGCAGGTCCGTGAACACGAAGCTGCAGCGCTGACGCCGCCCACCCAGCTCCAGCGCCTCCGGATGCGCCACCAGGTAGTCGATCAGGTTGGGCGAGACGTAGCGCGAGAAGGTCGCCCGCATCCACCGCTGGCGCCGCTCCGCCCAGCGATGTCGCAGCATCGTCGTCGGCGCGAACACCATCACCATCGCGAGCCACGGCGCGATCGGATCGACCAGCAGCCGCTCGAACCGGAAACACATCCACGCCGTGAGACCCACGACGCCGGCCAGCAGCACGACAGCAGCCCCCGATCGCCCCGCGCGTGCCTTCATCGCGACGATCGCCACGGCGAGCCCGCTGATCAGTGCGGCCAGCCACTCCGCCGCCGGCGCCCATCCCGGCCGCGCCAGTTGCTGGTCCGACAGGATCTGCTCCAGCGCTTGCGCGTGCACCTCGACGCCGGGAATGACGCCGCCCAGCGGACTGAAGCGCAGGTCCAGCAGTCCCTGGGCCGACGTGCCGATCAGCACGAGATGCCCCTGCAGCGCGCCCGGCGCCACGCGGCCCTCGAGCACCTGCCAGGCGGGGAGATAGCGCTCGGGTTGCGGCCG
Organism: Roseateles sp.; assembly: GCA_039594005.1. GTDB lineage: Bacteria > Pseudomonadota > Gammaproteobacteria > Burkholderiales > Burkholderiaceae_C > Roseateles. The sequence continues at coordinate 346,466 of JBCNOF010000011.1, read as the reverse complement.
CGCGTAATGCACCCACACCGACGCGCCGCGATCGGTTTCGATCAGCCGCTTGCCGATGCGTACATCGACGACCCCGCCGTCGCCCTCGGCGGTCCGAACCACGTAGCGGTCGGCCCCGTCGGCCACGCGCAGCGCCTCCGCCGTCAGCGAGGGCACCGGCCGGCCGCGCAGGCTGAACATCAGCGGCACCTGGCGGACGATCCCGTCCACGTCCGCCATGAAGGTCATGGCGCCTTGGCCTTTCGCGCCGGCCTGCAGGTCGGGCAGGTTGCCCACGCTGCCCGAGAACGGCGGAACCCAACGGGCGGGATCCCCGCCCGCGGTGAGGAATCCCGCCTTGATCAGCAGCTCCTCATCCGCGCGTCCGCCCGCGGCGCCGGCGCCGCGTCGCGGCCCGGTCAGCGCGAAGCCGAGGACGACCGGCCCGCGGCGCAACTCCTGCGCCAGCGCGCTATCCGGATCGGCACTCGACTCGCCGTCCTGACGCGCGCGGTCCTGCCCCTCGCGCTCGGGAAACATGATGTCCAGCGAGACGGAGGCCGGATCGAGCCGCCGGGTCGCCTCCAGCAGCCGCGCCACCTGCGCGCGCGACCACGGCCATTGACCGACGCGGCGCAGGCTTTCCTCGTCGATGTCGACGATGCGGACCGCGGGGGCCAGGTAAGGCCGGGGATGCCAGCGCTGGAACTGGTCGAAGACGGCATGACGCGCCGCGCGCAGCGGCACCGGAGCGAGCGCGATCAGCAAGAGTGCGAAGACCAGCGCGCCGATCGGCACGCCCCAGGCCCACCGCGACATCCGCGCGGCAGGGTCAGCCATGGACGCCCGTGGCGAAGTACGGCGAGGCGTCGTCCACGTCGATCTGGGACGGATCCAGATGCTTGCGCGCGAAGTCCAGGTAGACGCCCGAGGCGAGGAAGAGATTGAAGACGTCCGGATCCACATGCGGACCCGCCATGCGCTGCAGCACGGCCAGGGCCTCGGACAGCTTCTTGGGCTTCTTGTACGGACGGTCCGACGCGGTCAGGGCCTCGAAGATGTCGGCCACCGCCATGATGCGGCTCGGCACGGACAGCCGGTCGGGGCCCAGCTGGCGCGGATAGCCCTTCCCGTCCATGCGCTCATGGTGCGTGCCGGCATATTCCGGCACGCGGCGCAGGTGCCTGGGGAAGGGCATCTGCTCGAGCATCGTGATGGTGTGGACCATGTGCTCGTTGATCTTGTAGCGCTCCTCGCGCGTCAACGTGCCGCTGCGCACGCCCAGGTTGTGCAGCTCGCCGCGGTGGTAGAGGTGCTCGGGCACGTCCATCTTGAATCCGAAGGCCGGATCGGGCCGGTCCTGCGGCGAGCGCGGCACGATGTCCCGCGCCCGGTCCGACAACAGCGGCTCGCTGCAGGGCAGCGTGTCCACAGGCTCCTCGGCGCGGCTCGCGAGCTCGGCCGCCGACAGCCCGAGCCGGTCGTCGAAGTGACGCATCCAGCGGCGCGCGCCGATGCGATGCAGCCGCTCGACCGCCTCGTCGTCCATCGCCTCGGTGCCGACGTTGCTCTTGGCCACGAAGGCGAAATCGGCATCCAGACGGGCCAGCTCGGCCGCATGCGCGGCCTGCGCCTCGGGCGTCCAGGTGCCGTCCAGCTGCGCTTTCAGCGCGGCGATCTCGAGATCGCGGCGCAGGACCTCGAATCGCATCCGGACTTCGTGGATCCGGTTGTGGATGGTCTCGAGCTTGGTGGCCTTGTCGATCACGTACTCGGGCGTGGTCACCTTGCCGCAGTCGTGCAGCCAGGCGCCGATGCGGAACTCCTCCCACTCTTCCTCCGAGCGGAAGGCGAAGTGCCGAAGCGGCCCGTCGGTGGCGTCGCTCGCGGCGCGTGCGAGCATCATCGCGAGCTCCGGCACGCGCTCGCAGTGGCGGCCGGTGTAGGGGCTCTTCGCGTCGATGGCATTGGCCAGCACGCGGATCAGGCTGCCCATCAGCTCCTTCTGCGATTCCACCAGCGACAGGTTGTCCAGCGCGACCGCGGCCTGCGCGGCGATCGCCTCCACCAGCGCCACCGCATCGGGATCGAAGGGCACGATGTCACCGGTGCGCGGATCCAGCGCGTTCATGAACTGGAGCACGCCCACGGGTGCGCCGCCACGCGGCGCGATCGGCACGGTCAGCATGGACACGGTGCGATACCCCGTGGCGACATCGAACGCGCGCGTGCCGGTGAGGTCGAAGCGCGACTCGGCATAGACGTCGTCGATGAGCACCGCGCGGTTGTGCAGCACCGTGTAGACGGAGACGAAGTTCTCGTTGGGGCGCCCGGTGTGCTCGTTGTAGAGCGGGATCTGCTGCGAGGGCAGCGGATCGCTGCGCGTGCGCAGCTCGAAGCGCAGCGTCTGCTGCTCCGTCACCATGTACATCGTGGCGCCGTCGCAGTTGAGCAGGCGGCGGCCCTCGCCAAGCAGCTGCTGCAGCAGCGCGGGCCGGTCCCGGCTCATGGACATCATGATGCAGGTCTCGATCAGGCCCTTGAGCCGGACCGCGTCGGCCGGGCGGGCCGGACGGTGGAGATCGGGGAAGGTCATGGTCGCTTGAAGATGATCACGCCCGAGACGTTGCCGATGCGGCTGTCGAAGCCATAGAGCACGCCGGCCTGGGAGCCCGAGGCGCCGGCGATCTGGCCGATCACGGAGATGTTGTTGCCCAGGCTGCCGGTGCAGCCGCCCTGGCATCCGGCGCCGGTGCTGGAGATCAGCGACACGCCGGAGAAGCCCGAGCTGGAGGTCTGCGTGGCCACGCCCACCAATGAGAAGGTCTGCCCGGCCACCGGCACCGAGAGGGAGTAGGACGCCTTGCCGCCGAGCTGCACCTGCAGCGATGCGTTGAAGGTGCCGCTGGCGCCGTTGACCGTGCCGGTGGCGACGAGCTTGCCGTCGGACTGGACCGTCGGCGCGGTGGACGCGAACGAGGCGAAGGTGCCGTTCACCGGCCCCGTCGGGGTCGCGGCGATCGCGAAGTAATGCAGCGTCGCCACATGCCCGTTGCCCACGCCCTTGCCGTTGGAACCGCCTTTGACCTTGCTCTCGCCATCGACCCAGCGGCCCCAGCCGATGGTGCCGTTCGAATCGACCTCGGCAAGCTTGCCCTTCTCGAACATGGGCTTGTCGGTCGACGGGTTGTCCGCCGCCATCAGGCCGCCCTGGGGATCGAAGCGGGCCTTGGCCTGGGTCAGGCCCGAGGCCACGTCCCCCTTGTCGGTGCTCCAGACCACGCCGAGCGTCACGTTGCCGTTGGGCAGCGGGATCGGCGCGGGCGGGGGCGAAGGCGGACCCGGCGGCGTCGGTGCCGGACCAGGACCCGGCGCGGGTGTGGGTGCAGGCGCAGGTGCCGGCGCAGGTGCCGGCGCAGGCGCAGGCGCAGGAGCAGGCGCAGGCGCAGGAGCAGGAGCAGGAGCAGGCGCGGGTGCGGGGGCAGGCGCGGGCGAAGGTGCAGGGGCAGGCGAAGGTGCAGGGGCAGGGGCAGGGGCAGGGGCAGGGGCAGGCGCGGGTGCCGGTGCCGGTGCGGGTGCCAGCACGATGGGCGCGTCTTCGCCGCCGGTGCCGCTGGGCGGCGTGGTGCCCACGCTGACGGAGCCCGGCAAGGAGGGCAGCACGTCGTCGCCCGTTGAGCCGCCGGGCGCCGGCGCCGAGGTGGTCGGGGCGGTCAGGGCAGCCACGAGGAATTGCGACACGTGCTCGCCGGAGGTCGGCGTGGTGCGCGTCGCAGGCGCGTCGGCCGCCGCCGTGGTGTCGCTCGTCTCGGCCACCGCCGTCGCCGTCGTGCCGGCGTTGGCCGGTTGCAGCATCACCAGCGGCTTGGCCGTCACGCCGGGTTTGACGGTGCGACTCGGCGTCACGGCCGTGAAGCCCTTGGGCACGTCGACGCAGCCGCCGTCATTGCACACCGCCACGCGGCCGCCGATCACGCCGACCTCGAGTTCGCCTCGACCACCCACGGCCGCCGTGTATTCGGTCCCGCGGATGCCGATCGTGCCCGACGGCGTGTCGAGCCGGTAGTCGGCCTCGCGCGGATGGCCGATGCGGCCGCTGACGGTCCGCAGCGCGCCGCGCACCAGGCTCATGAAGCCGCGCTCTTCGCCGCCCGGCGACGTCGCCACGCGGTAGTCGTCGATGCGCAGGGTGGTCTGCTCGCTGAGCGCCATCAGCGCGCCGTCGACCATGCGCAGCTGCACACGGCCCTTGCCGGTCTGCACCGTCTCTCCGGACTCGATCTGCGCGCCGGTCTTGACCTCGCGGACCTCGCCCTTGGCGGAGACCGCGCGGACCTCGCCGCTGGAGAACAGCACCGTGGCGGACGGGACGGCCCAGGCCAGGCCCGACACGGCGCACAGCGCCGCCATGGCCAGCAGATGGCGCAGGCCGGGCCCGGAGGTCTTGTCCGCGTCAGGCGCGCCACCGGCGTCTCGGTGCAGGGAACGGCGAGGGGCGTGGGTCATGGGAAGTTCCTGTGAAGCGTGACCTGCAGGGTGTTGCGCACGTAGTCGTACAGCACGACGTTGGACGCGGCGCGCGTGTAGCGCAGCTGGCCGGTGATCTCCCAACGATCGTCCAGACGACGACGCAGGCCGACCGACGCGTCCTTCTGCCGGTCGCGACGGACGGTGTCGAAGAAGGGCTCCTCGCCGCCGTGGCGGCGATCCTCGAATTGCGCCTCGCCGAACAGCACGAGGCCGCCGGCGAGGCTGCGCTCGACGCCCACCCGAAGACCGCGTCCGCGATGACCGAAGGAGGCGAAGTCCGCCCCGGTGCGCTCGCGCGAGAGGTAGGCGCTGCCGTAGACGAGCGTCGCCGCGCCGAACTGGCGCGCCAGCCCGAGGCCGGCCACGGACCGGTCGTTGTCGCGGCCGACCTCCGAGGGGAAGTCCTGGCGGGACCATTGGCCGAAGGCGCTGGCCATCAGCTGCTCGCTGAATTGGGTCTGCCATTGCGCGGTGAAGCCGCTGGCCTCGCGATAACGTCGCGAGCCCACCCAGGCCGTGCCGGTCTGCAGCGCGAGGGTCTGGCTGTGCGCGCCGGCGGTGTGTCGCAGACCCGCGGTCGCATCGACGAGCACGGTATCCATCTCGTGCACGTCGCGATTCACGGAACGGCGCAGATTGGCGGCGCCGATCAGGCGCCACTCGGCGGACAAGGGCAGCTCCGCGATCGCACCCGCGGCGGCGCTGCCGACCCACGCGTGCTGGCGTCGGCTTTCGGGCGTGGTCTGGAAGAAGATCCCGCCAAACGCGGGGATGGCGAACTCGCCTTGATTGGTCGCGCTGTTGACGTTGCTGTCATAGCCCGCGCCCAGTTCCAGATGACCGGAGAAACGGGCGGCACGGCGTGGCACGACCTGGTCCATGATGCCGAGCACGCGATCGATCGCGGCCACGGCCTCGGGGGGCGCGTCCCCGCCGCGGGCACGGGCCAGTTGCTCGCGGGCGCGTTCGGTCTCCCCGGCGGCAAGGTAGGCGCGACCCAGCTCGGCGCGGGCGAGTCGGTCCTCGGGGCGCGCCTCGATGGCGCGCTCGAGCGCGAAGATGGCCCGCGTCACATGGCCCGCGTCCAGCGCGGCGATGCCCAGCAGGTAATCGAAGCGGGGATCGCCCGCGCGCGTGGCTTCAGCCGGCGACAGCAGGGCGTAGGCGGACGCCGCATCGCGACGGGCCAGCAGCGAGGACGCCTGGTCGAGCAATGCGTCCTGCGCGTGCACGGCGGCAGCGCCGCAACCGACCGACACCGCGAGCGCCACGGCCCGCCAACGGGCCGTCCAGCGACGAGCGTCGCGTTTGATTCTGGGGAGTCCGAAATTCAAGGTCGCCTCTTGGAATGGCGGGGTCTACGTTGGACCCATCGCAACTCCACATCATCGGCGGCCCCTTCCCGGAATGAAGCGCGCGTTCAGACAGCCCCGTGACTTCCTGCGCGCGAGCAGGAAGCGCTTTCATCAGCCAATGAAAGCAATTCGCATCCAGGTAGCGATAAGCGCGTTAGCGCACATTCGTCATGCGAACGAAAGCAGAGGGCTCAGGCGTCGGTCGCGCTCAGGTGTCGGTGGTGCCTGACGCATGCGAAGGCGCGCGATGCGATGCGTCGCCCAGGCCCCCGAGCGCCCGCCGCAGCCCGCTGGCACTCGGCTTGTCCACGAAGACGCACTGCTTGTTGTGCCGCTTGCAATGGTCCTTCACGCGCCAGTACGCGTCGTGGCTGATGCAGCCCGTCTGGCAAATCACCAGGTCCGCCGCGGCGAGGCTCGCATCGAGCTTGGACACCGCGTCCTCCTCTCCGCCATCGTGGTGCAGGAAACGCCCGCCAGTGCGCTCGATGAGCTGCCGATAGATCGGCACCACCGCCGGCCGACCGCCCACGCACAACACCGAGCGCTCATCCAGCGACGGCATCGTCTCCGCGTTGGATGCCGCCTCCGCGCCCTGAGCGATCTGCGCCTGCTGCTGATCAAGCTGACGCTCCGCCTGGCTCAGGGCCTGCTGCAGCTCCTCGGCGCGACGCTGCTCGCGCTCGGCCTGCTGGCGTGCCGATAACAACGCACGCTCCAGCTGATGAATGCGCTCCTGTTGCGTCTGCAGATGCTTGGCCTGCTCGTGCCGATGCCGCAACCCGGGCACGCTCTTCTCGAGTTGCTGCAGCTCGTCGCGCAAGCCCGCCGCCAGCGTGTCGCGCGCCATCAGCTCACCGCGCAGTCGCAGGCATTCCGCCTGCGACAACTCCAGTTCGCGCGCCCGCTCCGCCAGCAGCCGCGTGCTGCGCGACTGCACCTGCGCCAGCTCGCGGCCGAGCACCGCGTTCTCGTCCTGCAGCTCGTCCAGCCGCTGCAGGTCCGCGCGGTTGGCCGCGCCCACCTGGTGCTGGAGCATGTGGATGTCGCGCAGGATCTGCTCCTGCAGGGCCGCGTCGCACCGCGCGTGCGTCAACGCGCCCCACAACGCGCCGCCCACGTCGTTGCCCTGTTGCGCCGCGTTCCACCACCGCGTCAGCGCCTCCGCCGTCTTGTGCTGCGAGGACTGACGCAACGCGATCGCGAAGCGCTGGTCCAGCTCCTTCTGCAGCAGCTCCGATATCGGCCCGCGGCGCGCGCACTCGTTGATCGCGCCGCAGTGCATCTCGTAATCGTTGCTCAGCGTCTGACCGCCCAGCACCTTGCCCAGTTTGCGCCGCAACACCGGCATCGGCAGGCACACGCCGATCACCGGGCACAGGGCCTGCGAGGGCAGCTCCCACAGCCGGCGACGCCGCGACCCGCGCGGCACCGGTGTCTCGTCGGGCGCGCCGTCCTGGCGTGCCAGCAGGCTCAGGAGCGATGTGGAGGAGGGCTTGTCGCACATGGAGGAGGTCTCCTTACTGCAGGGTGGACGGCTGGAGCGCGAAGCGCACCGGGTACTCGACCCAGCTCACCAGGCGCTGATCGCCGCGCCGGGCCGGGATGTAGGGGCAGGATGCCGCGACACGGCGCGCCGCCTCGTCCAGCAGCCGCCAGCCGCTGCCGCCGGACACGACGACCTCCGCCGCGCGCCCGTCGGCATCGACCTTCACGCGCAACCGCACCAGCCCCTGGATGCCGCGCTCGCGCAGCATCGCGGGGTAATGGCGCGCGGTCTGGCGCTCGCTGCACAGGCGGTGATCGGCGGGCAACTCGGCCGGAAGCTCCAAGGGCAATGCCATGGGGGATGGTGCGGGCACGGGGGCCGGCGAGGTCACGGCCACCGCGGCGACCGTCATCGGCCGGGCGGCGGCATTCGTCGTGTCGACCGTCGCCGTCGCCCCGGGCGGATCGAATCGCACCGGCGTCGTGGCAACAGCGACGGGCGGTGTCACTGCGATCTCGACGACCGGCGGCGGGATGTCGGCCGTCGGCGGCACGGCCATCGCCGAGCGTGGCAATGCGATCTCGAGCGGAGCCGGTATCGTCGCAGGCTTCGCCGCGGCGGGCACGAGACGCGCGCTGATCGACAAGGGCGCGGGCCTGGCTGGCCGCGTCGGCGCGAACGCGCTGGCCAGCGCGAGCAGCATGGCCGCGTGGATCACGGCCGCCACGGCCAAGCCGCCCCAGCGGCGGGTTCCGCCCACCGCTTGAAGCGCTGCGGGGTTCATGCGCGCGCTCCCACCGCGCCGGTGATCATCGGCAGGATCGCCAGCCCGTGCTCGTCCCGCAGCAGACGCAGCCGAGTGTCGTAGAGCTGCTCCAGCAGCGGCAGCGTGGCCGGCAGCGCGTCGCAGTCGGCCAGCAGGCGCCCCGACTTCAGCAGCCACAGGCGGTCGAAATGATTCAGCGCGAGATTGAGGTCATGCAGCACCGCCACCAGCGCATGGCCGCGGCGTTCGGCGAAGTCCGACATCGCGGCCATCAACGCGACGCTGAGTCCCGGATCCAGCGCGGCCACCGGCTCGTCGACCAGCAAAAGCCCGTCGCGCGCGTCCCAGGCCTGCGCGAACACGCGCGCGAGTTGCACCCGCGCCTGCTCGCCACCGGACAACGTGTCGAAGCGTCGGCCCAGCAGGTGCTCGGCCTGCGCTTGCGCCAGCGCCTCGCGCACGATCGTGTGTTGCTGGCCATCGTCCGGACGCGCCACGCGTCCCAGCGCCACGACCAGCTCGACCGGCAGCCCGAATGCGACGCCGTGCTGCTGCGGCAGCACCGCGCGGCGCCGGGCGAGCTCGGCGGGCGACCAGGCGGTCAGCGCGCGACCTTCGAGGGACAGTTGACCCGCAGCCGGCCGGAGCTCTCGCGCGATCAGGCGCAGCAGCGTGGACTTGCCCGCGCCGCTCGGGCCGAGGATCGCGATGCGCTCGCCCGGATCGACGCGCAGCGTCACCGGGCCGATGGTGGACGAGCCGAGGGTCACGCGCACGTCCTGCAGCGTCAGCAGCGAGGCCATCACGCGCTCCCCATGCGGCGCACCGCGCCGCGCAGCAGGACCAGGAACCACGGCGCGCCGATCAGCGCGCTGAACACGCCCACGGGGATCTCCGCCGGCACGGCGAGCGTGCGCGCGAAGGTGTCGGCGACGACCAGCAGCAGCGCCCCGGCGAGCATCGCGTGCGGCAGCACCCGGCGTTGATCGGCGCCCACCCACTGGCGAGCCAGGTGCGGCGCCATCAGGCCGATGAAGCCGATGCTGCCGCACCACGCCACCGCCAGCGACGACAGCAGCGCCACCATCGCGATGCATTGCCAGCGCAAGCGTTCGACGTCGATGCCCACGTGCGCTGCGGCCGCCTCGCCCAACGCCAGCGCGTTCAGGCGCGGCGCGACGCGCAGCGCGAGCGCGCCCAGCATCAGCAGCGCGCCGCCCATCACGGCGGCCATGGTCCAGTTGGCGCCGGCCAGCGAGCCGAGTGTCCAGAAGTTGATGGCGCGCAGTTGCTCGTCATTCGCGATGAAGCTGCACAGGCCCACGACCGCGAAGGTCATCGCCTGCAGCGCCAGCCCGCACAGCAGCAACGCGGCGATCGAGCCCGGCGCCAACCAGCGCGACAGCCGGTCCAGCGAGAAACACACTGCCAGCGCGCCCGCGAACCCGACGATCGGCAGCAGCCACAGGCGAGCGTCGACGGGCAGCGCGACCTGCACGCCGGAGAAGACCGTCAGCGTCAGCGCCACGGCCGCCGCGGCGCCGCTGGTCACGCCCAGCAGGCTGGGCTCGGCCATGGGGTTGCGGAACAGGGCCTGGCTCAGCGCGCCGGCCAGTCCCAGCGCAGCGCCCACCGCCAGCGTCAGTCCGAGACGCGGCAGCCGCAGCTGCCACAGCACATGAGCGCCGCCGGTCTTGGGCGCGTCGCTCCAAGGTCCGTTGAGCCAGTCGGCCGCCGCGATCGGCACCGCGCCGAACTGCACGGCGACCACCACGGTCAGCACGAGCGCGACGGCCAGCAGCGTCGAGCGCGACCACGCGCGGTGCGCGCGCGCGCCGAACCCTGGCGAGGGCAGGGCGGATCCGACCGTATTCATCGTGTCGTCCGGCGGTCGAGGCTCACGCGCCGCGGGCCGTGCCCGCCGGCGCGTGCAGCGCCTGCGCCAGCGTCGTCAGCGCCTTGGGCGTGCGGGGCCCGAAGCCCAGGAGCTCCATCGTCTCCATCACGACCACGCGCTTGTTCTGACCGGCTGGCGTTTGCGACAGACCCGGCAGCTTGAGCAGACCTTCGACGCCCCCCGTGGCCTCGACGCCCTGCGTGGTCGCGAGGATCACGTCTGGTGCCGCCGCGATCGCGGCTTCCGGCGAAAGCATCTTGTAGCCCTGCGCGTCGCCCAGCGCGTTGACCGCGCCCGCGTAGACGATCATTGCGTCCGCCGCGGTCGCCGAGCCAGCGATACGCGCCTGGTTGGCCGCGTTGGACAGAACGAAGAGCACGCGTGGCGCGCGATGTCCCGCGGCGAGCTTGGCCACCGACGCGCGGCTGGTCGCCCAGTCGGCCTGCAGCCTTGCCGTCAGCGCCGCCGCCTCGCGCGTGCGGCCGAGCAGCTCGCCCAGCCGTTGCGCGCGTTCAAGCACGCCTTCGAAACGATGCTCGGCGCGCAGCACGTGTAGCGGGACCTTGGCCGATTCGAGCTGGCGCAGCACCGCGGGCGGTCCGGCCTCCTCGGTGGCGACGACCATCGTCGGCGCCAGCGACAGCAGGCCTTCCGCGGCCAGCGTGCGCGCGTAGCCGACATTGGGCAGCTTCGTGGCCGCAGCCGGGTGCAGCGAGGTGCTGTCCACGCCGACCAGCTCGCCCTGCGCGCCCAGCTCATAGATGAGCTCGGTCAGCGCGCCGCCCACGGCGATGACGCGCTGCGGCGCGGCCCAGGCCCGTCCGCCGATCGACAGCATCGCCGCGGCGGGCGCCAGCGACAGGACCTGGCGCCGGCTCAGCACGGCACGGCCTCCGGCGCGCCCTCGACCAGGCTTTCCAGCAGCTGGCGCCAGTCGCAACGCTCGGCCTGACCGGGCTTGCGCTCGCCAAACATCATCACGATCGTGCGGCCCTGCGCGTCGAAGAGCTCCAGCGAGCACACCAGGCCGTCCACCGTGGGTTTGCGCACCAGCCAGGCCGAGGCGATGTGGTCCTCGCGCAGATGCAGGTTGAAACCCGGATCCAGCACGTTGATCCACGGGCCCATCATCGCGACCTTGTTCACCGGGCCGCTGTGGATCTGGATCATCCCCGGGTTGCCGACGAAGACCATGATGGACACGTTCTCCTGCGCCGCGCGGCTGAGCAGCTCCTGCGCGCTGGACAGCGCCAGCGGCTGCGCGAAGCGGGGCTCCGCCAGGCGCAGCGCCTGCGTGCGGCTCAGGCCGTGGCGCTTGAGCAGTCCGAAGAAATCGTGCGTGTCGCGCAGCGAGGCCCATTCGGAGCGGAAGCCCGCCACGTCGATGCGATCGTCGGGTGTCTCGGCGGGTTCCTGCCAGGCGTCGCCCGCTTCGAAGCCGGGGGCCTGGTCCTCGGCCAGGAAGCGCTCGACGAGCGCCTCGTAGGCCGCGAGATCGCTCTCGGGCTTCGCGAAGACCTTGTGGACCGCCTGACCCGCGGCGTCGAAGAACTGCAGGCTGCGCTGCACGGCACCGTCGGAGAGCCGCTCGGCCACGGCGAAGCCGTGACGCCAGTGGCTGTAGAAGACCCGCAGGTCGATCGCCCCACCCAGCACCAGCCCCACCTGGCGCTGCGGTCCCTGCGCGCTGACGGTGTGGTAGACACCGACCTTCTCATGCACGCAGGACTCGTTGCGCGTGAGCGCCATCACCGGGCCGAGCGGCTCGAGCGAGGCGATGAGGTCTTGCCACTCCGCGCGCAGACGGCGCGCGCGCAGCGGGGACTCGTCGTCGGCGAACGGGCCGGCATGCGCGGCGAGCAGCGCGCCTTCGGAGATGCTCAGCGCGCTGGCGATGTCGCGGTGGCGGGCCTTGCGCTCCTGGCGCGCGGTGGCGAAGGCCAGACGCAGGGCGGTGTAGCTGGCATGCATGGGCGGGGTCTCCTGATCAGAAATCGGCGCGCAGCGTGACCTGCAGGGCGCGACCGGGGGCGGTGAAGCTGTCGACGATCGGGCTCGTGGACGCGACCCCGACGACGTCGCCCCAGCGCCAGTACTTCTTGTCGAAGACGTTGGTCACGAAGGCCGACACGGAGAAGGTCTTGTCGAAGCGGTAACTCGCGGCGAGGTCCACCACGTCGTACTTCTTCGGCGTGAACCAGGTCGCGGTGCTGACGTCCGAGCGCTTCTTGCCCGAGCTGTGCAGCAGCGTCGCCTCCAGCGCCCACGGGCCGGTCTCGTAACGCGCGCCGAGCTTGCCGCGCAGCGGCTGGATGCTGTCCAGCGGCGTCTCGACGCCGCCCTCGATGCTGTGGCCACGCGACTTCGCCACCGACGCGTTCAGGTTGAAGCCGGGCATCACGTCCCACACCACGCGCGCCTCGACGCCCTTGATGCGGACCTGGCTCAGGTTGACGTACTGGAAGACGGCGGGATCGGCCGGCGTGAAGGAGCCGCTGACCATCTCCTGCGAGATGAAGTCCTTGTAGCGGTTGTCGTAGCCGCTGAGCTGCCAGCGCAGCGCATCCGTCACCTTGCCGCGCAGGCCCAGCTCCCAGCTGTTGGCGTGCTCGGCCTTCAGGTCGGGATTGCCGATGCTCTTGTAGCCCTGCGTCGGGTTGGCGAAGCCGTTGTTGACCTGGTCCGGCGTGGGCGCGCGGAAGCCCTGCGCCCAGTTCACGTAGGGCTGCACGTACGGCGTGGCGCGCCAGATCAGCCCCAGTCGCGGCGTCACGGCCTGGTCCGACAGCGAGACGATGTCGCCGGTGTAGCCCGCGGCCTTCGGCGAGAGCTTGTAATGCTCCAGGCGCAGCGCGGGGATGACGGTGAAGTCGCCCGCCTCGATCTCGTCCTGCACGAAGGCGCCGGCCAGCGTGTAGGTCGTGTCGGGGAAGGGCTTGCTCGGGAAGGTCTCGCCCGCGGGCGGCACGGTGCCGTCGCGCACGCCTTCGATCACATTGCGGCTGACGTCGACGCCGTAGCTCAGGCGCTGCCCCGAGAGCTGCGTCTGCGCCTGCGAGCTCAAGCCGATCAGGCGTTCCTTGTAGGTGCCCAGCCGCGTGCGGTCGGCGGCGGTGTTGCGGTCCTCATAGGAATACTGGCGCGTCTCGCTGTCCTGGAAGTAGACATGCGTGGTGGCTTGCTGCAGCCACGTGGCGTTCAGGTCCTCGTAGCGGTGCTCGAGCGAGACCCGCGTGCGATCCATCTTGTCGTTGGCCTTCAGGCCCAGCACGGCCGTCGACGGCAGCGTGCCGGAGGCTGGCGGCGCGGTGACCGCGGTCAGCACGTCGGTGTCGATCTTGCGCTCGCGGTACTCGATCGTGCCCATCAACCGGTGCTGCGCGTTGACGCGATAGCCGACCTTGGCCATCAGGCTGTTGGTGTCGATGTCTGTCGGATTGGGCTTGGTGCGGTTGGCGTTGGCCGAGCCGTTCTCGCCCTGGTTCTTCGTCTCGTGGCCACGCTGCACCGAAGCCTGCACCAAGCTGGTCCAGTCGCCCGAGCCGAACGCGACCGCGGCGGTCGGGCGCTTGGAATCGTCCACGCTCGTGCCGGTCAGGCGGGCGAAGCCGGCGAAGGTCTTGCCGTCCACCAGCAGGTCCTCCGGCGACAGCGTGCGCAGGCTCAGCGCGCCGGCCAGGCCGTCGCTGCCGTAGGAGGTCGACGTGGGGCCGCGGAGAACCTCGACGCTGGAGAGGCTGTTGAGATCGACGAAGTCGGCGCGGCCGCTGGCGAAGGCGCCGAACGCGAAGCTCTGCGGCAGCCGGATGCCGTCGACCATCATCAGCACGCGGTTGCCTTCCAGGCCGCGGATGTTGATGCCCTCGTTGCCCGCGCGGCCCGTGGAAGCACCCGCGGCGGTGAAGCGGGGCGTCATCGCCTTGACGTCGAGGTCGACCTCATCGGCGAGCAGGTCCTTCAGGTCGCGCGCGTCGCGCCGCTCCAGCTGCTTGCGGTTCTTGACCGTGACCGTGTTGGGTACCGCGTCGACCGAGCGCTCGGTGCGGGTCGCGGAAACGGTGAGCTCGCCGAGCTGCTGGGCGGTCTCGGTGGCAGGGGCGGGGGAAGCAGGCGCGGTCTGGGCGAAGGCCTGCGGGGCGGCCAGCGGGAATGCCAACGACAGGGCGAGCACGACGGGCGTCGGGCGCAGTTGCATGGTGTCGAAATCCTTGTAGTTCTTGGATCTCGCACGGGCTGGCACGACGCGGGCTGGTGCGGGCGGTCCTCGCGGACGGCCGGGGTTCAGGGAAAGGGAATCGGAAAACTGGCAACCGCCAGCGGTCGGACCGGTCCTCGGCCGGTCGCCGTCCAGCGGCAACGGAAGCAGCGACGCCGGGCGCGCCGCTCAGCGGATCACTTCGTCAGGATCAGCTTGCCCAGCGACGTCACACGCAGCCGGTAGAGCTGGCCGGCGTGTTCGATCTCGACCTCGCGCTCGTTGCCCATGAGGGCCTGGCTGCTGATGCGGCGACGCTGGATCAGCGGAACCGTTTCGCGCGGCGAACCTGCGGCGACCCGCGCGCCGTCCAGCGCAACGGCTTGCAGGGCCTCGATATGGGGGTGGTGGTGGGCATTCATGCGAGGCATCTTAATGAGAACCATTCGCAATAGCAACCATGAATCGCGGCGATCAATGATTTGTTGATCGGACCGGGTGTTCCAGAGAGCGAAAGCTGGCTGCGAATACTTCGCATGCAGAGCGAGCGGGGCGGGTCTTGTCCCCATTCGCTGTAGGGATGACGACAATGCGCCCCATCCCGTAGGAATTCCAGGAGAAGAACATGAAGGGCGATGCCAAGGTCATCGATTATCTGAACGCGCAGCTGAAGAACGAGCTCACCGCGATCAACCAGTATTTCCTGCATTACCGCATGCTCAAGAGCTGGGGCCTGGAGCGCCTGGCCAAGCACGAGTACGCCGAGTCCATCGAGGAGATGAAGCACGCCGACAAGCTGATGGAGCGCATCCTGATGCTGGAAGGCCTGCCCAACCTGCAGGACCTGGGCAAGCTGTACATCGGCGAGAACGCCGTCGAGGTGCAGCACTGCGACCTGAAGATCGAGATGGGCAGCCATCCGCTCCTCAAGGAAGCCATCGCCTACTGCGAGACCGTGCGCGACTACGTGTCGCGGGAAGTGCTCGAAGAGATCCTCGCCGACACCGAGGAGCACATCGACCACCTGGAGACCCAGATCGAGCTGATCGCCCAACTCGGCGAACAGAATTGGCTGCAAAGCCAGATGGGCGAAGCCAGCTGACGCCAGCCCGCCCGGACCGGGGCCCAGCCATCGCCAGGTTCCCCGAAGCCCCGCTCGCCGGGGCTTTTTTGCGTCCGGATGACGAAGTCGCTCCGGCTGTGTCGTTGTTCACCGACATTTCTCCGACGCCGCGCAGGGGCTCTGCAACCTAATTGAGAGGAATTCGCGTTTGCGTTAGTATCCCGGCCATCCCAGGTTGATCCCGACTTGCCGACGCCATGATCGTTTGTCTCTGCCACCGTGTTTCCGACCGCGACATCCGCCGCAGCGTCGCTGACGGCGTCCACAACTTCGAGGTGATGCAGGACGAGACCCAGGTGGCCTCCGCCTGCGGGAGCTGCCACGACTGCGCGCGCGAGGTGTTCGACGAGGCCCTGCGCGCCTGCGCCGCGGCGCATGGCGTCACGTGCGCCTCCAGCGCGCGCGTCATCCCGATCACGCCGATGTCGCAACTCGCAGCGGCCTGAACGCCGAACGGCTCCTCGTTCGCGGACCTTGGCGTCCGGACGAAAGAAAACCGCAGACCGGTCGCCCGGTGCTGCGGTTTCTTTTTTGGGGTCGCCGGACGCGCGCTCGAGATGCGCCCGGCGGACCGGCCCGAAGGGGCCGGCTGACTCGTCGCGGCTTACTTGGCGGCGGAGGCGGCCTCGGCGGGCTTCTCGGCCTTCTTGTGGGTCTTGTGCGCGGCCTTCTTGTCGCCGGCGGCCTTGTGGTGCTTCATCGCCTTGGCCTCGGAGGCCGGAGCCGCCGGAGCGGCAGCGGTGGCCGGAGCGGCTTGCGTCGCGGGCGCGGCCGGGGTGGCGGTGCCTTGGGCCATCGCGGCGCCGGCAATCAGCAGGGCGGGGATCAGGGCCAGGGTCTTGATGGTCTTGAAGGCTTGCATCTGGTTTACTCCAGCGGGTTGAACAAGGTGAGCGAACAACGCCATCGCTTCAACTTGTGTTGACAGCGGTTCGCTGCTTTGCAATGGGTTACGCAATCCGCACGGGTCCTTCACGCGTCAGGTCTTGCGCGCTGTCGGCGCGCGAAGCCATCGGGCAAGATCGCCGGCATTCAGGAGACAGCCCATGACGACCCCCACGCCTTCCGCCTTCGACTGGACCCGTGGCTATCCCAGCCAGCGCAGCCCGGTGTTCGCCCGCAATGTCGTGTCGACCTCGCACCCGCTCGCCGCGCAAGCCGGACTGCGCATCCTCGCGCGGGGCGGCAACGCGGTGGATGCCGCCATCGCGACGGCCGCGTGCATGACGCTGGTCGAGCCCTGCAGCAACGCCCTGGGATCGGACGCCTTCGCCATCGTGTGGGACGGCAGGACACTGCAGGGACTGAACGCCTCGGGCACCGCGCCGCAGGCCTGGACGCCTGACTACTTCGACCGCAAGTACGGCGCCGGTTCCGCGATGCCGCGCCGCGGCTGGGACACGGTCACGGTGCCCGGCGCGGTGGCCGGCTGGGTCGCGTTGAGCGAGCGCTACGGCAAGCTGCCCTTCGCCGACCTGATGGCGCCGGCCATCGAGATCGCCGAGCGCGGCTACGCGGTGCCGGTGATCGTGCAGGGCAAGTGGCGCATGGCGTCGGAGGTCGCGGACCTCGTCGCGCAACCCGGCTTCGCCGAGGCTTTCCTGCCGCGCGGTCGCGCGCCGGCGGTGGGGGAGCAGTTCCGCTTCGAGGCCGCCGCGCGCACCCTGCGGCTGATCGCCGAGTCCCGGGGCGAGGCCTTCTATCGCGGCGAGATCGCCGAAGCCACCGCCGCCTTCGCGCGCGAGACCGGTGGCGCGATCACCGTCGCGGACTTCGCCGCCTACGCGCCGCAGTGGGTCGACACGATCTCGATGGACTACGCCGGCCACACGCTGCACGAGATCCCGCCCAACGGGCAGGGCATCGCCGCGCTGATCGCGCTGGGCATCCTGAAGAATTTCGACGTCGCCGCGCTGCCTGTGGATTCGACCGCGTCGCAGCACCTGCAGATCGAGGCGATGAAACTCGCGTTCGCCGACGTCTACCGCTACGTCAGCGATCCGCGCACGATGCAAGTCCAGGTCGACGAGCTGCTCGATCCGGCCTACCTGGCCTCGCGCGCCAAGCTCATCGACATGAAGCGCGCTCAGGACTTCCAGGCCGGCAACCCGGTCAAGGGCGGCACCATCTACCTGACCGCCGCGGACGAGAGCGGGATGATGGTCAGCTTCATCCAGAGCAACTACATGGGCTTCGGCTCGGGCGTGGTGGTGCCGGGATACGGGCTGTCGCTGCAGAACCGCGGCCACGGTTTCACGCGCGAGGCGGGGCACGCCAATGTCGTCGCGCCGGGCAAGCGTCCGTTCCATACGATCATCCCGGCCTTCCTGATGAAGGACGGCCAACCCCAGATGAGCTACGGCGTGATGGGCGGCAACATGCAGCCGCAAGGCCACATGCAGACGCTGGTGCGCATGCTCGACTACCGCCAGCATCCGCAGGCCGCCTGCGACGCGCCGCGCTGGCGCTTCAACGAGGGCCTGTCGATCAACGTCGAGCCCGCGATGAACCCCGAGACCATCGCCGGGCTGGCCGCGCTCGGCCATCAGATCGGCGACATCCACGACAGCTACCAGGACTTCGGCGCCGGGCAATTCATCTGGCGCCTGGGCGATCCGGCGGTGGACGGTTATGTCGCGGCCAGCGACCCGCGCCGCGATGGCGCGGCGGCCGGCTGGTGACTTGCGGCGGGTGGGCACCGGCGCGTGCTCACCGGTGGGTCATCAGGGCCCCTGCCATTCCTCACTTGTCGGAGCGGGGAGGGCGCTGATAGCATCGGCGCCTTCTTCCTTCCCGGAAGCTCTCACGCCACGATCCACGATCGGAGCCGGACCATGACCAAGCTGCTTGACCGCACCAGACACGATGCCCTGGCATCGGTGCGCGCGCTTGGGCGATCCGGCTGGGCGCGACGACCGTAGGCGTCTCCAACACGCGCCGCCGGCTTCCCCTGCCGGCTCCCAGGTCCTCAGCTTTTCGCGACCGTGACGCGACCGCGTCCGTCTCGCCCGATCCGTGCCCGGCGCATGACGCCCCGCGCGGATCGCATCCGGAGTTTCATCATGCTGCCGACCAAGGCATCCACATGGGTCGACCGTCTGCTCGACCGCTGTCTGGACGCGATCCGGCTCCCCGCCGGCGATCTGCTCCGCAACCTCGTCTATCGGCGTCTGTGGACGTCGATCCTGATCAGCTCACTGGGCGGGCAGATCACGTTGCTGGCCCTGCCGCTGACCGCGGCCGTGCTGCTGCATGCCTCGCCCACGCAGATGGGTCTGCTGACGGCCATGGAGCTCGCGCCCTTCGTGCTGTTCTCGTTGCCGGCCGGCGTCTGGCTGGACCGCGTGCGCAAGCTGCCCGTTTACATCGTGGGCGAGCTCACGCTGGCGGTGGCCGTGGGCAGCGTGCCCATCGCCCACTGGATGGGCTGGCTGGGCATGCCCTGGCTGTACTTCGTCGGTTTCCTGCTGGGCACCGTCTACACGATCGCGGGCAGCGCCTCGCAGATCGTGCTGACGCAGGTCGTCAGCCGTGAGCGCCTCGTCGAGGCCCACGCGAAGAACGCGCTCGCGTCCTCGGGCGCCGAGGTGGCCGGCCCGGGCGTGGCCGGTGCGCTGATCAAGCTCGTCGGCGCGCCGCTGGCGCTGGCGGTCGACGCGCTGCTGCTGGTCGTCTCCGCGGCGATCCTGCGCGGCGTGAAGGTCACCGAGACCCTGCATCGTCTGGACGGCGCCGACTTCTGGCGCGACCTGAAGGCCGGCATCGCGTTCGTGCGCGGCAAGCGCATGCTGGTGGCGCTGGCCTGCGCGGTCGGCGGCTGGCAGATGTTCAACCAGGCGGCGCAGGTGGTGCAGATCCTCTTCGCCACGCGGGTGCTGGGCCTGTCGGCGCAGAGCGTGGGGTTGTCCTACATCGCGCTGGGCGCCGGCACCGTGCTGGCGAGCGCGCTGGGTCATCGCATCAGCGCGCGATTCGGCCCCGGCCCGGCGCTGATCGGCGGTTTCGCGATGTGCGGCATCGGCTGGGCAGCGCTGTGCGTCGCGCCGATCGGCGCGATCGGCGTGGCGGTCTTCGCGTTCACGCTGTTCATGTTCGGCGTCGGCGCGGTGCTGATCTTCATCAACTTCCTGTCGCTGCGCCAGGCGGTCACGCCCGGTCCGCTGCTGGGCCGCATGACCAGCACGATGCGCTGGCTCATCCTGATCCCGGCGGGTCCCGGCGCGCTGATCGGCGGCTGGCTCGGCGAGCATGTGAGCCTGCGCGCCGCCTTGGCCTTCGCCGGCGTGGGCGCGCTGCTGCTGGCGGTGCTGGCCTGGCAGGTGCGGGCGATCCGCATGGTCAAGGTGCTGCCCAAGGTCGAGGAAGAGGAGACGCCGCTGGGCGCCGAGGCGACCCCGGGCTTGACGCCGGCCGGCCAGCCGGCGGCGTCGAACCTGCAAACCGTCGCGGGCAACTGACCCGCCCTTCACAGGACCCCGCACGATGCGACCCAAGACCGCTGCCGACGACCCCGTCCTCATCGAGGTGCCCGAGCGCCTCGACACCGCGCGCCTGGTGCTGCTCGCGCCCCGCGCGGGCTTCGGACCCGCGCTGAACCGCGCGGTGCTCGACGCCCAGGACCACCTCAAGCCCTGGATGCCCTGGGCGCACGAGACTCCCAGCGTCGAGCAATCCGAGGCGATCACCCGGCGGCTGCACGGAGAGTTCGTCAACCGCGAGCACCTCGCCTATTACCTGCACGAGCGCGATGCCGAGGGGCGGCCCGGGCGGCTGATTGGCGGCGCGGGACTGCACACGCCGGACTGGACGGTCAGACGGTTCGAACTCGGCTATTGGACCGGGCCGGCACACACTGGCCGTGGGCTGATCACGGAAGTGGTCGCCGCCCTGACACGCATGGCTTTCGAGCGGCTGCGCGCGCGGCGCGTGGAGATCCGTTGCGATGCGTCGAACGTGGCCAGCCGCAAGGTCGCCGAGCGCTGCGGATTCATGCTCGAGGGCCAGCTGCGAGGGGATGCGCTCGATGTGAACGGGCAGGTCTGCGACACCTGCATCTACGGCATGGTGTCGATCAACGAGCTGCGCGAATCCGTCTTGAGCCCCCTCGCCCGCGAAGCGGGAGAGGGCAGGGGGTGAGGGCTCTTCGAAGGGCACCGTGCTCTCACACGAGCCCTCACCCCTCCCTCTCCCGCTTCGCGGGCGAGGGTGATCGGCTGGTGCGATGCGGCCTCAGGCCGTCGGGCTGAATCGATCGACGGCGTCGGTGATGATCCCGTCGACGCCATTGGCGATCAGCCACTGCGCGGCGGCGGCATCGTTGACGGTGTAGACCAGCGCCTTCATCTCGGCTTGGTGGAGCTTCTCGACGAGCGCGTTATCCATCAGCGCGTAATGCGTGATCACGGCGCGGCAGCCCAGCGACTGGGCCAGCTGCAGCCAGCCGTCGCCCTCGAGCTTGTCCAGCAGCAGCCCGCGCGGGACTTGCGGCGCGGTCTCGCGCGCGCCGCGCAGCGCTTCCGGCTGGAAGCTGCTGAACAGCACCGACACCGGCGCCGTTTCCTCCCACAGCCGCAAGACCTCCGAGCCCACGACCTCGCCGGTGCGGAACTCGTCGCCCGGCGTCGGCTTGATCTCGATGTTCAGCGCGTGCTGGTTGCGCCGCACGAAGGCCGCGATCGATTCGAGGCTGGGCGGCGGCTCGCCGGCGAAGGCGCGGCTGTGCCAGCGCCCGGCGTCCAGCCGCGACAGCTCGCGCCAGCTCAGGTCCGACGCGCGTCCGCGCCGCGTCGTCGTGCGGTCCAGCGTCGCGTCGTGCAGCAGGAAGGGCACGCCGTCGGCGCTGAGCTTCACGTCGCACTCGAAGGCGCGATATCCGTGCCGCGCGCCTTCCCGGAACGCGGCGAGCGTGTTCTCCGGCGCGAGCTTGCCCGCGCCGCGGTGCGCGACCCAGAACGGCAGCGACCAGGGCCAGGTGGTGTCCTCGAGGCGCGTCGTGACGCTCATGTCGTGCTCCTGCGCGGTCAGTCCACGCGTTGGCCGGTGGTGGGGTCGAACCAGTGCAGCCGCTCGCCCGGCGCCTGCAGCAGGACTTCGTCGCCGGGCCGGGGCGGCGTGTCCGTGCCGTCGATGCGCAGCGTGAAGGCGGCCTCGCCCAGCCGGCCGTAGACCAGGCGCTCGGCGCCCAGCATCTCGACCATCTCCACCTTCAGCGGCCAGGCGGTCGCATCGGCGGCCACGGCCTGACCGTCATGCGGCAGCGCGTGCTCGGGGCGCAGGCCCAGGATCAGCTCGCCCTCGCGCGGCGCGGGCAAGGGCAAGTGCAGCGAGGTCCCGCCCACATGGAAGCGCTGGCCCTCGACGCGGCCCTTGAGCAGGTTCATCGCCGGCGAGCCGATGAAGCTCGCGACGAAGGGCGTCGCCGGCCGGCCGTACACCTCCTCGGGCGTGCCGATCTGCTCCATGCGGCACGCCCTTGTTCATCACGATGACGCGCTGGGCCAGCGTCATCGCCTCGACCTGATCGTGCGTGACGTACAGCGAGGTGGTGTTCAGCCGACGGTGCAGCTGCTGCAGCTCCAGACGCATCTGCACGCGCAGCTTGGCGTCGAGGTTGGACAGCGGCTCGTCGAACAGGAATACCGCCGGATCGCGCACGATGGCGCGCCCCATCGCCACGCGCTGGCGCTGGCCGCCGGAGAGCTCGCGCGGCTTGCGCTCGAGCAGGGGCGCCAGCTCCAGGATGCGCGCCGCCTCGTCCACGCGCGCGCGGATCTGATCGGTGCGGCAAGCTTGCGGATCTTCAGCCCGTAGGCCATGTTCTCGTACACGCTCATGTGCGGGTAGAGCGCGTAGTTCTGGAACACCATCGCGATGTCGCGGTCGGCGGGCTCCAGCTCGTTGACGACGCGCTCGCCGATGGCGATCTCGCCGCCGCTGATCTCGCTCCAGCCCGGCGACCATGCGCAGCAGCGTGGATTTGCCGCAGCCCGACGGGCCGACCATCACGATGAACTCGCCGTCCGCGATCTCGGCATTGACGCCGTGGATGACCGGGTTGGCCTTGGCCCCGGTGCCGTATTGCTTGACGACGTTGCGCAGGGAAATGCTTGCCATCGATGTCTCTTGTTGTCTGCTTTGGCCCAGGGGGCGGCTTACTTCTCGGTGTCGACCAGGCCCTTGCACAAACCAGCGCTGCATCAGCAACGACGACCAGCGCCGGCGGGATCATCGCCAGCATCGCCGTGGCCATGATGATGTTCCAGTCGTTGGCGGCGTCGCCGCCGCTGATCATCCGCTTGATGCCGATGACGACGGGGTACATCTGCTCGTCGGTGGTCATCAGCAGCGGCCACAGGTACTGGTTCCAGCCGTAGATAAAGGTGATCACGAACAGCGCCGCCGATGCTGGTTTTCGACAGCGGCAGCACCATGTCGCGGAAGAAACGCATCGGCCCGGCGCCGTCGATGCGCGCGGCCTCCATCAGCTCGTCCGGCAGGGTCATGAAGAACTGGCGGAACAGGAAGGTCGCGGTCGCCGAGGCCATCAGCGGCAGCGTCAGGCCCGCGTAGCTGTCGAGCATCTTGAGGTTGGAGATCACCTCCACCGTCGGGAAGATACGCACCTCCACCGGCAGCATCAGGGTGATGAAGATCATCCAGAAGAAGAGGTTGCGCAGCGGGAAGCGGAAGTAGACGATGGCGAAGGCCGACAGCATCGACACCGCGATTTTGCCCACCGCGATGACCAGCGCCATGACGAAGCTGATCCACATCATCTGCCCGACGGGGGCCTTGGAGCCCGCGCCGCTGCTGCCGAACAGCGCGGCCGAGTAGTTGTCCAGCAGGTGCGCGCCCGGGGCGAGCGACATCGGGGACTGGACGATCTCCGCGGCCGTCTGCGTCGAGGCGACGAAGGCGATGTACAGCGGGAACGCGACGATGAGGACGCCGAGCACCAGGATCAGGTGCGACAGCAGCGTGAGGGCGGGGCGGCGCTCGACCATGTCAGTACTGCACCTTCTTCTCGACGAAACGGAACTGGATGACGGTCAGCGCGATGACGATGGCCATCAGCACGACGCTCTGCGCGGCCGAGCCGCCCAGGTCCAGCGCCTCGAAGCCGTCGCGGTAGATCTTGTAGACGAGGATCGCGGTGTCCTTGCCGGGGCCGCCCTGCGGTGGCCGCGTCGATCACCGGGAAGGTGTCGAAGAAGGCGTACACGAGGTTGACCACCAGCAGGAAGAACGAAGTCGGCGACAGCAGCGGGAAGGTGATCGTCCAGAAGCGGCGCAACGGCCCGGCGCCGTCGATCGCGGCGGCCTCCACCAGCGAGCGCGGGATCGACTGCAGGCCCGCCAGGAAGAACAGGAAGTTGTAGGAGACCTGCTTCCACACCGCGGCCATCACCACCAGCGCCATCGCCTGGTCCGCGTTGAGCAGGTGATTCCAGTTGATCCCGAAACGCTGCAGAGCGTACGCGACCACGCCGATGGACGGCGCGAACATGAACAGCCACAGCACGCCGGCGATCGCGGGCGCGACCGCGTAGGGCCAGATCAGCAGTGTCTTGTAGACCGACGCGGCGCGCACCACGCGGTTGGCCATCGTGGCCAGCAGCAGCGACAGCGCGAGTCCCAGCACCGCCACCAGCAGCGAGAACACCGCCGTCGTCTTGAACGAGGCGAGGTAGCCCTCGTCGCCGAAGAGCTGGCGGAAGTTGTCCAGGCCGACCCATTCGGTGGACAGCCCGAAGGCGTCCTGCTGCTGCAGGCTCTGCAGCAGGGCCTGGCTCGCGGGCCAGAAGAAGAACACGCCGATCACCAGGGCCTGCGGCGCGAGCAGCAGCCATGGCAACCAGCGCGATCGGAAGACCACGCGCTTGCTCTGGGACATCAGGTCACTCTCGGGACGTCAACGAAGGGGGCGGCGCCGCTCAGAGCCTGGCCGACTTCTGGAAGCGTTCCAGCAGCTCGTTGCCGCGCTTGACTGCCGCGTCCAGGCCTTCCTTGGGCTGCTTCTTGCCAGCCCAGACCTGCTCCATCTCCTCGTCGATGATGGTGCGGATCTGCGCGAAGTTGCCCAGCCGCACGCCGCGCGACTTGTCCGTCGTCTTGCGGATCATCTGCTGCACGGCCACGTCGGTGCCCGGGTTCTGCTTGTAGAAGCCGCTCTGCTCGGTCAGCTCGTAGGCCGCCTTGGTCACGGGCAGGTAGCCGGTGCGCTTGTGGCTCTCGGAGGCGACCTCGGCCTTGGACAGGTACTGGAAGAACGCGGCCACGCCCTTGTACTCGGCGGGCTTCTTGCCGGCCATCACCCACAGGCTCGCGCCGCCGATGACGGTGTTCTGCGGCGCGCCGGGCACGTCGGGGTAATAGGGCAGCGGCGCGATGCCGGAGGCGAACTTGGCGTTCTTCTTGATGTTGGCGTACAGGCCCGAGGAGCCGGTCATCATCGCGCACTCGCCGGAGTAGAACGTGGCGTCGGCGGTGTTGCCCCGGCCCTTGTAGATGAACAGGCCCTGCCTGGCCATGTTGGCCAGGTTCTCGATGTGGCGCACATGCAGCGGCGAGTTGAACGCCAGTCGCGCGTCCAGGCCGCCGAAGCCGTTGTTCTTGGTCGCGTACTCGACGTTGTGCCAGGCCGAGAAGCTTTCCAGCTGCGTCCAGCTGACCCAGCTCGTGGTGAACGGGCACTTGTGGCCGGCGGCCTTGAGCTTGGCGGCCGCGGCGGCGACCTCGGGCCAGGAGCTGGGCGGCTTGTTGGGATCCAGGCCGGCGGCCTTGAACGCGTCCTTGTTGTAATGGAAGACGGTGGTGGAGCTGTTGAACGGGAAGCTCAGCATCTGGCCGTTGGGCGCGGTGTAGTAACCGGCGACCGCGGGCACGTAGGCGGCGTTGTCGAACTTGACGCCCGCTTGCTGCATCACCTGGCCGACCGGGACGATCGCGCCCTTGCTGGCCATCATCGTGGCCGTGCCGACCTCGAAGACCTGCAGGATGTGCGGCGCGTTGCCGGCGCGGAAGGCGGCGATGGCGCCGGCCATGGACTCGTCGTAGCTGCCCTTGTAGGTCGGGACGATCTTGTAGTCCTTCTGGCTGGCGTTGAAGTCCTTGGCCAGGTCGTTGACCCAGTCGCCGAGGGCGCCGCCCATCGAGTGCCACCACTGGATCTCGGTCTGCGCCGAGGCGGCGAACGGGGTCATCAGCGCGACGGCCGCGACGGATGCGGCCAGCAGGGAAGTCTTGAGGGGCTTCATGGGTCTCCGATGCTCGAGGAGGGTGGTTTTGCGGTCTGTGCGGAGGACCGTTCCGGGGACGGTCCGGCGGCGGCCTGCGAGCTTATCGGCGCATTGTGACATTGGCGAACCATCCATCGCAGGGTGCGAAGGCGGGCTTTCATAGAGTCCCTCGCCCAGGGTGGCGATGGAGGGCTAAGGTAGGATTCCGTCCATTGCTCGATCCGGGCCGGCCGCCCACCGCGGCCATCGCGAACGCCTCGTCCGTCCCCCGTGTCCAGCGGAGGCGGGGACCACAAGTCCGAGGTGCTGTCCGGAGCCGGGCCCGACGCTTTTCCCCAGCCTGGCATCGGCGCCGCCTCATCGGGCGCCGGCCTGCCGCAACCCCGGTGCGCGAGCACCTGGCCGCCATGAACGCACCGCATCTGCCGATGCCCGCCAGCCCCGCGATGGTTGGCGACCTGAACCCGCCGCCCGCGAGCGCTGCCCGGCTGCGCGAGATTCCGTACAACTACACCTCCTTCTCCGATCGCGAAATCGTCCTTCGCCTGCTCGGCGCCCGCGCCTGGGAGCTGCTGGACCAGTTGCGCGCGGAACGCCAGACCGGCCGCTCCGCGCGCATGCTGTACGAGGTGCTGGGCGACATCTGGGTGGTGCAGCGCAACCCCTACCTGCAGGACGACCTGCTGGACAACCCCAAGCGCCGCGAGGCGCTGATCGACGCGCTGCGCCACCGCCTGGCCGAAGTCGACAAGCGCCGCCGCCGCCATCCGGAGGACGACGCCAAGCGCGACGCCTGGGTCGGTGAGCTGCTCACCGCGGCCGAGGCCGCTGTGGCCGCGTTCTCGCACCAGTTCGAGCAGGTGGCCGAGCTGCGCAAGCGCGCGACCAAGGTCTTCGCGCGCCACACCGCCGAAGGACAACATCAAGTTCGACGGCCTGTCGCGCGTGGCCCACGTCACCGACGCCACCGACTGGCGCGTCGAGTACCCCTTCGTCGTGCTCACGCCCGACACCGAGGCCGAGATGGCCGGGCTGGTGGCGAGGCTGCTTCGAGCTGGGCCTGACCGTGATCCCGCGCGGCGGCGGCACCGGCTACACCGGCGGCGCGGTGCCGCTGGTGTGGAACAGCGCGGTGATCAACACCGAGAAGCTCGAGGCCATGCGCGGCGTCGAGATGCAGCGCCTGCCGGGCCTGGACCGCGAGGTCGCGACCATCTGGACCGAGGCCGGCGTGGTCACGCAGCGCGTGTCCGACGCGGCCGAGGCCGCACGGCTTCGTGTTCGCCGTGGACCCGACCTCGGCCGAGGCCTCGTGCATCGGCGGCAACATCGCGATGAACGCGGGCGGCAAGAAGGCCGTGCTGTGGGGCACCGCGCTGGACAACCTGGCCTCGTGGCGCATGGTCGACGCCGGACGCGAACTGGCTGGAGGTCGCGCGGCTCAACCACAACCTGGGCAAGATCCACGACGTCGAGGTCGCGAGCTTCGAGCTGAAGTACTACGACGCCACCGGCAAGACGCTGGAGCGCACCGAGCGGCTGGACATCCCCGGCCGCACCTTCCGCAAGGAGGGCCTGGGCAAGGACGTCACCGACAAGTTCCTGGCCGGCCTGCCCGGCATCCAGAAGGAAGGCTGCGACGGCCTGATCACCAGCGCGCGCTGGATCGTGCACCGCATGCCCGCGCACGCGCGCACGGTCTGCCTGGAGTTCTTCGGCAATGCGAAGGACTGCGTGCCCTCGCATCGTCGAGATCAAGGACTACCTGTTCGGCGAGATGAGAAAGCCGAACGGCGCGATCCTGGCCGGCCTGGAGCACCTGGACGAGCGCTACCTGCAGGCGGTCGGCTACGCCACCAAGAGCAAGCGCGGCGGGCTGCCGAAGATGGTGCTGATCGGCGACATCGTCGGCGACGACGCCGACGCGGTCGCGCGCGCCACCAGCGAGGTGGTGCGCCTGGCCAATGGCCGCTCGGGCGAGGGCTTCGTCGCGGTGAGCGCCGAGGCGCGCAAGAAGTTCTGGCTGGACCGCAAGCGCACGGCGGCGATCGCCAAGCACACCAACGCCTTCAAGATCAACGAGGACGTGGTGATCCCGCTGCCCCGCATGGGCGAGTACACGCTGGGCATCGAGCGCATCAACATCGAGCTGTCGCTGCGCAACAAGCTGCCGCTGGTCGACGCGCTGCGCGAGTTCTTCGCCGCGGGCAACCTGCCGCTGGGCAAGAGCGACGACGCCGGCGAGATCCCCAGCGCCGAGCTGCTCGAGGACCGCGTGGCGCAGGCGCTGACGCTGCTGGACGAGGTCGGCGCGCAGTGGCGCCAGTGGATGCAGGAACTCGACCTGCCGCGCGACGCGGCGGTCCCGGGTGGCGATGCCCGCAGCTTCTTCGAGCAGCTGCAGGACTACACGCTGCGCGCGAGCTGGAAGCGGCAGATCCTCAAGCCGCTGCAGGACCTCTTCGCGGGCGGCGCGTTCAAGCCGATCCTGGACGAGTGCCGGCGCATCCACAAGGAGGTGCTGCGCGGGCGGGTGTGGGTGGCGCTGCACATGCACGCCGGCGACGGCAACGTGCACACCAACATCCCGGTCAACTCGGACAACTACGAGATGCTGCAGACCGCGCACG
The DNA here is from genome assembly GCA_039594005.1 of Roseateles sp. Lineage (GTDB taxonomy): Bacteria > Pseudomonadota > Gammaproteobacteria > Burkholderiales > Burkholderiaceae_C > Roseateles. Next base: position 318,264 of record JBCNOF010000011.1, on the reverse strand, counting down.
AGGCGGTGGCGCGCATCATGACGCTGGCGCGCTCGCTGGACGGCGTGATCTCGGGCGAGCACGGCATCGGCATCACCAAGCTGGAGTTCCTCACCGACGACGAGCTGGCCGGGTTCGCGGGCCTACAAGGCCCGCGTCGATCCGGAAGGCCGCTTCAACAAGGGCAAGCTGCTGCGGCCCGGCACCGGTCCGCAGACGACCTTCGCCGACCTGACCAACGCCTACACGCCCAGCTTCGGGCTGATGGGGCACGAGTCGCTGATCATGCAGCAGAGCGACATCGGCGCGATCGGCGAGTCCATCAAGGACTGCCTGCGCTGCGGCAAGTGCAAGCCGGTGTGCGCCACGCACGTGCCGCGCGCCAACCTGCTCTACAGCCCGCGCAACAAGATCCTGGCGACCTCGCTGCTGGTCGAGGCCTTCCTGTACGAGGAGCAGACCCGCCGCGGCGTGTCGATCAAGCACTGGGAGGAGTTCGAGGACGTGGCCGACCACTGCACGGTGTGCCACAAGTGCGTGACGCCCTGCCCGGTGAAGATCGACTTCGGCGACGTCACGATGAACATGCGCAACCTGCTGCGCAAGATGGGCAAGAAGAGCTTCCGTCCGGGCAACGCCGCGGCGATGTTCATCCTGAACGCGACCAATCCGGAGACGATCAAGGTCGCGCGCGCGGCGATGGTCGGGGTCGGCTTCAAGGCGCAGCGCCTGGCCAACAGCCTGCTCAAGCGCGTCGCGCGCAAGCAGACCGGCGCGCCGCCGGCCACGGTCGGCACCGCGCCGGTCAAGGAGCAGGTGATCCACTTCATCAACAAGAAGATGCCGGGCGGCCTGCCCAAGAAGACGGCGCGCGCGCTGCTGGACATCGAGGACAAGGACTACGTCCCGATCATCCGCAACCCGCAGAAGACCACGGCGGACGCGGAGGCGGTGTTCTACTTCCCGGGCTGCGGCTCGGAGCGGCTGTTCTGCCAGGTGGGGCTGGCGACGCAGGCGATGCTGTGGCACGCCGGCGTGCAGACGGTGCTGCCGCCGGGCTACCTGTGCTGCGGTTATCCGCAGCGCGGCTCGGGCCAGTTCGACAAGGCCGAGAAGATCATCACCGACAACCGCGTGCTGTTCCATCGCGTGGCCAACACGCTGAACTACCTCGACATCAAGACGGTGGTGGTCAGCTGCGGCACCTGCTATGACCAGCTGCAGGGCTACAAGTTCGAGGACATCTTCCCCGGCTGCCGGATCGTGGACATCCACGAGTACCTGCTGGAGAAGGGCATCCAGCTCGATGCCAAGCAGGCGTATCTCTATCACGACCCTTGCCATTCGCCGATGAAGCTGCAGGATCCGATGAAGACGGTGAAGGCGCTGGTCGGGCCCGAGGTGATGAAGAGCGAGCGCTGCTGCGGCGAGAGCGGCACGCTGGGCGTGACCCGGCCGGATGTGTCCACGCAGGTGCGATTCCGCAAGGAAGAGGAACTGCGCAAGGCCGAGACCCAGCTGCGCGCGACGGGCAAGGTCGGGGCCGAGGAGAACCTCAAGATCCTGACGAGCTGCCCGTCCTGCCTGCAGGGCTTGAGCCGCTACGGCGGCGACCTGCAGAACGGCCTGCTCGAGGCGGACTACATCGTCGTGGAGATGGCCCGCAAGATCCTCGGCGAGAACTGGATGCCCGAGTACGTGGCCAAGGCCAACAACGGCGGGATCGAGCGCGTGCTGGTCTGATCAGACCGCGAGCCCTCGACGAGCCCTCACCCCAACCCCTCTCCGCTTCGCGGGCGAGGGGCCTTCGTGCGGTGGGGCTTTGGGGCCCCCTCGCCCGCGAGGTGGGAGAGGGGCTTTCGTGCGGTGGGGCTTTGGAGCTCCCTCGCCCGCGAGGTGGGAGAGGGGCCTTCGTTCGGTGGGGCTTTGAGGCTCCCTCGCCCGCGAAGCGGGAGAGGGCGGGGGGTGAGGGCTCTGGGAGGCGCTCAGTCCAGGATCAGACCCGGAACTGCCCCACCTGCTCCACGAGCCGATGCGCCTGCTCCCGCAGGCTCTCCGCGGCGGCGGTGGATTCCTCGACCAGCGCGGCGTTCTGCTGCGTGCCCTGATCCAGCTGCGCCACCGCGCCGTTGATGCGCGTCACGCCCTGCGACTGCTCGCGCGCCGCGGTGGAGATCTCGCCAATGATGTCGGTCACGCGCTTGACGCTGGACACGATGTCGCGCATCGCCTCGCCGGTGTCGCCCACGAGCTTGGCGCCCGACTCGACGCGCTCGCCGCTGGTGGTGATCAGGCCCTTGATCTGCTTGGCCGCTTCCGCGCTGCGCTGCGCGAGCTGGCGCACCTCGGCGGCCACGACCGCGAAACCGCGGCCTTGCTCACCGGCGCGTGCCGCCTCGACCGCGGCGTTCAACGCGAGGATGTTGGTCTGGAAGGCGATGGAATCGATGGTGCCGATGATGTCGCCGATCTGGCGGCTGGCCGCGCTGATCTCGTCCATCGTCGTGACGACCTGCGCCACCACGCTGCCGCCGCGCTGCGCCGCGCGATCCGACTCACCCACCAGCTGATGCGCCTGCGCGGCCGATGCCGCGGTCTGGCTCATCGAGCTGGCGAGTTCCTCCAGCGCCGACGCGGTTTCCTGCAGATGGCTGGCGGACTGCTCCGTGCGCGAGGACAGGTCGCGGCTGCCCGCGGCCACCTCGGCCGAGGCGGTGCCGATCGAATCGCTGGCCTGGCGCACCTCGGTGATCGTGCGCGAGAGCTGCTGACGCATGCGTTCCACGCCCGCGGCCAGCGCGCCCAGGTCGTCCTGCTGCAGCACGTGCACCGGACGCGTCAGGTCACCGGCGGCGACGGCCTCGACGGCCTCGTTCAGCTCGGCCAGCGGACGGCCGACCCAGCGGCCCAGCATCCACGTCACGCCCAGGCCCAGCAGCACCACGGTGGCGAGCATCAGGCCCCACAGCACCCACAGCGTCGTGTTGTGCGCGGCCAGTGCCTGCGCGCGCGAGGCCTCGGCCACGACCCACCACCCGGTGGCCTGCGACTTGCGCGCCACCGCGAAGGCGTCGGTGTACTTCTCGCCGTAGACGGCCTGGACGTTCTCCAGCACGCCGTCCTTGTCATCGAGCAGCTGCTTGACGTACTGCTCGGCCTGATCGGCCGGCATCACCTCCGACAGCTTCTTGCCCTGCGCGCGCGGATGCGCGCGCAGCAGCGCGTCGGCCGGCGTCTTGCCCGGATCCAGCAGGTACAGCCCGCCGGTCTCGTAGAGCTTGACCGCATCGGCCATCTTCACCAGTTCCTGCTGCAGCCCGCGCATGTCGAAGCCGATGAACAGGATGCCCACGACCTTGCCGCCCGCGTCCTTGATCGGCGAGTAGCGCGTCATGTAGGGCACCTTGAACAGCGTCGCCGGGCCGACGTAGGTGTCGCCCGCCGAGAGCTTGCCGAAGGCCGCGCCGTCGCGGGCCAGCGTCGTGCCGACGGCGCGCGAGCCGTCTTCCTTCTTCACCGAGGTGGTGATGCGGATGAAGTCGTCCGTGCCCTTGCGCGCGAAGATCGTCGCCACGCCGCCGGTACGGCGCGTGAAACGGTCCACCGCGTCGAAGTTGCCGTTGAGCTTCTGGCCGTTGAAGGCCAGCTCGCCGTCGCCGTCCAGCGTGAAGGCGCCGCCCTCGAAATCGCCGGCCAGGACGTCGTAGAGCCGGTTGGCGGATTCGCGCGCCGTGCGGTCCAGCGCGTCGGCCACGCGGGCGACCGAGGACGCCTCGGCCGACATGTAGTCCAGCGTGCGCTGCCGCGCCTGATTGGTCAGCACCCAGGACAGGGCACCGCAGATGACGACCAGCAGCACCGCGATCGCGGCACTGGACCAGATGGAAACGCGACGGGCCACCGTCGCGCGCACGGCGTTGTTGTTGTTCATAGGGGCGGCCGCGGCGGAGCGGCGATGGAGTGACAGGGAGGCTCCTAGCGCAGTCTTTTTCTTCGGTGTTTGCGCCAAGTCAAACTTTATTCGCTCAACCCAGGTTTTCGTCCTCTTTGTCGACCGCCCTTTACGGGATAACCCGGGGGTATTTCACGCTCGGGCCCCCTGATACGCGTACACCGTCCGTCAGGAGCGCGCCGCGGACGCCCCCACGGCTGCGACCGACCGGACGGTCGATGCCGCCTCTCAGCGGCCCATCACTCCGCGCTGATGCCCCGGCTCCGGATGAGCGCGTGCCACTTCACCGTTTCCGCCTGGATGAAGCGCGCGAGCGATGCGGCATCGCCCGGGGCGACCTCCAGGCCGAAGTCCTCGAGCCTGGCCTTGAGCTCGGGCTGGGCGAGCGCGCGGCCCAGCTCCGTGCCCAGCCGGCCGACGATCGCCTCGGGCGTGCCCTTGGGCACGAACAGCCCCTGCCAGGCGGCCACGTCCACACCGGCCACGCCCGATTCCTCGAAGGTCGGCACGTCGGGCAAGGCCGCGATGCGCTTGGGCGAGAGCACCGCCAGCGCCTTGAGCTTGCCCGCGCGCAGATGGGGCAGGGCGGCCGCGGTGTCCAGGATGGCCATCGGCACGACGCCGGCGATCAGGTCCTGCGTGACGAAGGCCGTGCCGCGATAGGGCACGTGCACGATGTAGCTGTGGGTGCGGTCCTTGAGCAGCTCCATCGCGAGGTGATGCGGGCTGCCCACGCCCGGCGAGCCGTAGCTGTACTTGCCCGGTTTGGCCTTGACCGTGTCCAGCCACTGCTTGACCGAGCTGATCCCGGCATTCGGATGGACGACCAGCAGCAGCGGGAAGCGCGCCATGAAGCCCACCGGCGCGAAGTCCGACGGCGCATACGGGAGCTTCTTGTAGAGCGCGCTGTTGAAGACCATCGCGCCGTTGTCGCCGGTGAGCAGCGTGTAGCCGTCGGGCGGCGACTTGGCGGCGTTGTCCGTGCCGATGATGCCGGCGGCGCCGGGGCGGTTGTCGATGACCACCGTCTGGCCCAGCGCCTTGCCCAGCACCGGCGCGAGCTGCCGGGCGAGGAAGTCCGATCCGCCACCCGCCGGATAGGCCACCACCCAACGCACCGGCTTGGACGGCCAGGTGTCGGCGCGGGCCGGCGAGGACGCGCCCAGCCCGACAGCGGCGGTGACGGTCGCCGCGGCGCCGGTCAGGAGGACGTGGCGCCGGGACGGATCAAGCGGGCGAGCGGACATGAACGGGTCTCCTTGTGATGCCGGCCATCCTAGCCAGCCCGGCGGGAGCGCCCGTTCAGGATCAACCCGGTCCGCGCCGGGATCGATGCCTCGCGATCAGCGGCCGTCCGCCACCGCGGCGCTGGCGGACAGGATCGGCGCGCCGGCGGCGGGCGGCACGAGTTCCATCATCGCGATGCGGTTGCTCATGTCGTCGCCGTCATTGCGGAAGGCGATCTGCATCACGTAGAGCGTGTCGCGCGCCGCGCCCTGGCATTGCAGCGCGGTCACGGCGCGGCGCACCGATTGACGATAGACCTGCGGGCCGCGGTTCTGGCGGACCTCGCTGATCACGTTGCCGTTGAGGCGGAAGCTGACCGTGGACACGCCCTCCGCGCCTTCACGCAGCTGCTCGCGGCCGAGCCGCTCGAACAGCGCCTGGTCGACATTGGGGCAGGTGGCGCGCACGTCGGTGCGGGGGATCTCGCCGGGCCGGCGGCCGGAGATCTCCACGCGCTGCAGGTCGTCGGGCGCGGCTTGCGCGGCGCCGGCGGCCAGCACGGCGAAGAGCGCGCCGAACGTGGCGCGGACGAGGGTCGTGTGGGAAGTGCGTTGGGTGGCGTGCATGTCGTGCTCCTGAGGCTGCTGAGGAACCGTCGCGGGCCCGTCTCCAGTGCGGGAACGATCGGTCTTTTTTCAGAGTAGGCAGCGCGACCCCGCCGACCAAGCGGGGAGCGACCAAGCGCAGAAGACGGGGGGTGGATGCGCGGAAACCCGCGACGAACTGCGAGCCCGCGCGACGAAGCGTCGCATCAGCCGCGGACGCGACTTTCCCCCGTATCCATCGGGTCAAAAGTCATGCCGGCTTGTCGCGGGTGGGCCCCGTGACGGGGCCGTGACAAGACCTGGCACCGTCATGGCGCGAGCGCGCCATGACTTGAGGAACAGGCGTGCCGAAAGACAGGGATGTCCTCCGGCACTCCCCCTCGATCAGGGCCTCACCAGACCTTGATCGGGTCGGCGGCCACCATCGCGTCGCCGCTCTTGCAGCTGAAGGCCTTGGCGAATTCCGGCATGTTGGACATCGGCGCCAGCACGCGGAACTTGCCCGGCGAGTGCGGGTCGGTGCGCAGCTGGTTGAGCAGCGCGGCCTCGCGCGTCTTGTTGCGCCAGACCATCGCGTTGGACAGGAAGAAGCGCTGCTCCGGGGTGAAGCCGTCGATCTTCTCGGTCTTTCCCGTGCGGCGCAGCGCGTTCTGCAGCGCGTCGAAGGCGATGGGCATGCCGGCCATGTCGGAGATGTTCTCGCCCAACGTCAGGCGGCCGTTGATCGGCGTGCCCTTGATCGGCTCGTAGCTCTCGTAGAGCGCCACGACGCGATCCGCGCGCGCCTTGTAGTTCTCGGCGTCGGAGGCGGTCCACCAGTCGTTGAGGCTGCCAATGCTGTCGAACTGGCGGCCGCGGTCGTCGAAGTGGTGGACGATCTCGTGCCCGATCACCATGCCGATGCCGCCGTAGTTGACCGCGTCGTCGGCCTTGGCATCGAAGAACGGCGGCTGCAGGATGCCCGCGGGGAAGGTGATCTCGTTGAGACCGCCGGCCTGCGCGTTGACGATGTAGGGCGACATCGTCCAGCGCGTGCGGTCGCTGGGGCGGTCCAGGTCCTTGATCTGCTCGCCATGGAACCAGGCCGCGGCGCGCAGTTGGTTGCCGGCGAAGTCCTTGGGATCCAGCGTCATGCCGTCATAGGTCGGCCAGGTCGTCGGAGCGCCGATCTTGGGCTGCATCGCCTCGAGCTTCTCCAGCGCCTTGACCTTGGTCTCGGGCTTCATCCAGGTGAGGTTCTGGATGCGCGTCTTCATCGCGGCCTTGACGTCGCCGATCAGCAGCGTCGCGCGGCGTTGCGCCTCGGGCGAGAAGGCCTTGCCCACGAAGACCTCGCCCAGCGCCAGGCCCAGCGGCGCGCCGCCGGTGCGTCCGCCGATGAGCTGGATGACTTCCTCGCTGCGCGGCGCGGGCGTCTCCAGCCCGGTGATGGTCTTGCCGCGGTAGTCGAAGTCGGCGTCGGCGAAGGCCTTGGGCAGGCGCGCGGCGCTGTTCTCCAGCACGCGCAGGCGCAGGTAGGTCTGCCAGGTCGCCAGCGGCGTCTTGCCGGCCAGTTGCGCGACGCGGGCCATGAAGTCCGGCTGCGCGACGATCAGGCGCTCCACGCCGCCAGGGCGCTGGTCGCTGCGGGTGAGCGCCTTCAGATAGGCGTCCCAGGCCAGGCCGGGCGCCTTGGTCATCAGCTCCGGCGTGGTCATCGGGTTGTAGACCTTGAGCGGATCGCGCAGCTGCGCCCGCGGGGTGGTCGCGTCGGCCAGCTGCGTCTCGAAGGCCATCAGCGCATCCAGCGTCTCGGGCGTGGCGGCGAAACCGGCCGAGGACAGCAGCCGCTGCGCGTAGAGCCGGTAGGCGGCGCGCAGCTTCTTGGCGATCTCGGTGTCCTTGAAGTAATCGTCCCGGTCGGGCAGGCCCAGGCCGGACTGGCCGACCGTCAGCACGTTGACGCGGGTGTTCTTGACGTCGGGGCGCACGTAGCCGCCCACCGGCGCGGCGATGCCCACGCGGCCCAGCTGCGCCAGCACGAAGGGCAGGTCCTCGGCGGACTTCATCGAGCCGATGCGGTCCAGCAGCGGCTTCACCGGCTTGAGGCCCTGCGCCTCGATGGCCGCCTGGTCCATTCCGCTGGCGAAATACGCGGCGACCTGCTTCAGCCCGGGCGACTTCTGCAGCTCGGGCTTGGACACCAGCTCCGCCAGCGCCTCGCCCAGCAGCCGGTCATTGGCCACGCGCAGCGCGTCGAAGCTGCCGATGCGGGTGCGGTCGGCCGGCACCTCGGTGCGCGCCACCCACGGCCTGTTCACGTAGTCATAGAAGTCCGCGCAGGGCGAGACCTCGGACGAGTAGCTCGCGATGTCCAGCGCTTGGACGGGCGCGGTGCCCAGGGCCAGGGCGGAAGCCGCGGCGGCGGCGATCAGGCGTAGAGGGAACATGGTTATTTGTCACCAATGTGTGGCGAAAACGACAAGTCGGACAGGCTAAACGAGCCCCTCCGCGACCGCCATCGGCGGCGTCCCGCGCATGCCTTTCGGCACCCCGGGCACGCCGTTCGCGCAGGCGCGCAAACGGTGCGCAAACCTTACGAATCAGCGCGTTAGCTGACACATGTGGGCGATTGGCAGATCGAAGTCAGCGTTTCGTCACAAAAAGGTTATAGGGGTATTCCTTCCTGTTAACTGTTGCAGGTGGGTCGTTTGTCGCCCAAACGGCTTTCTAAACTGCGCCGCACGCCGATCGGGATGGTCCGGTGCGGCGTGCCCCACCAGAGGTGCCAACGCGCCAGGGCGTTTAGGGGCTTTGCGGGTGTCGGTGAACCCGGCGCCGTTCGAAAACTCTGGAGATGACAAGCATGTTGCGATTGAACAAGCTCAGTTACGCGCTGGCTCTGAGTCTCGTCACGGTGGGCGCGGCCCAGGCGGGCGTGTCGTCGGTGGACATCGACAAGGCCCCGCGTCAGCTGACCGAGCAGACGGATCGTCTGATCGTGAAATACAAGGACGGCAGCACCGTCGTGCAAGGGCGCCTGGGCGCCGCGATCCAGGCGCAGTCCCTGGCCAGCGACGCCATCGGCGCGCGCACCGAGCGCCTGCAGCAGATCGCCAGCCCGCTGGGCGCGCGGTTGTCGCTGGTGCGCCAGATGGGCACCGGCGCCCACGTGTTCAAGCTGGATCGGCGCCTGTCGCTGCAGCAGCTGCGTGAACTGGGCGCGCAGATCAAGGCGCAGGACGCCAACGTCGAGTACGTCGAGCCCGACCGCAAGATGTACCCGCTGTTCACGCCCAACGACACGTCCTACAACTCGCAGTGGGACCTGTTCGACACGACCGGCGGTATCCGCGCCCCGGCAGCCTGGGACCAGGCGACCGGCACCGGCGTGGTGGTGGCGGTGATCGACACCGGTTACCGGCCGCACGCGGACCTGTCGGGTCAGATCGTCGCGGGTTACGACATGATCGCGGACACCGCGGTCTCGGTGGACGGCAACGGCCGCGACAGCGACCCGAGCGACCCCGGTGACTACAACGCCGCCAACGAATGCCAGGCCGGCGATCCGGCCTCCAACTCGAGCTGGCACGGCACGCACGTGGCTGGCACGATCGCCGCCAAGACCAACAACAGCCTGGGCGTGGCGGGCATCGCCTTCAACGCCAAGGTCCAGCCGATCCGCGTGCTGGGCAAGTGCGGCGGCTACACCTCCGACATCGCCGACGGCATCACCTGGGCCTCGGGCGGCACCGTCTCGGGCCTGCCGACCAACACGACGCCGGCCAAGGTGCTGAACCTGTCGCTGGGCGGCGGCGGTGCCTGCGACACGACCTCGCAGACGGCGATCAACGGCGCGCGCGCCCGCGGCGCCAGCGTGATCGTGGCCGCCGGCAACGAGAACCAGAACGCCTCGAACTCCAGCCCCGCGAACTGCTCGGGCGTGGTGGCGGTGGCGGCGACCGACCGCTACGGCGCGCGGGCGTATTACTCCAACTACGGCTCCATCGTCGCGCTGGCCGCGCCGGGTGGCGACGTGCGCTCCAGCGCCAGCAACGGCATCCTGTCGACGCTGAACGCCGGCACGACGACCCCGGGCGCCGACAACTACGCGTACTACCAGGGCACGTCGATGGCCACGCCGCACGTGGCGGGTGTCGCCGCGCTGATGTACAGCGCCAAGCCCACGGCCACGCCCGACGAGATCACGGCCGCGCTCAAGAGCAGCGCCCGCGCGTTCCCCGGCACCTGCAGCCAGTGCGGCTCGGGCCTGCTGGACGCGAACGCCGCGGTGACCGCGATCAAGGGCGGCGGCGGTGGCGGCACGACGATCGCCGAGGTCGAGCCCAACAACAGCCGCACCGCGCCGCAGACCATCAGCGCGCCGGCCACCGTCAACGGCAGCCTGTCGACGTCGGACACGAACGATTACTACAAGATCGTTCTGCCCGCTGGCAAGACGCTGAGCGCGACGATGACCCCGGCCTCGGGCAAGGACTTCGACCTGTACCTGCAGAACAGCAGCGGCACGCAGCTCAAGGCCAGCGAGAACGGCGCCGGCGCGGTGGACAGCTTCACCTACGCCAACACGACGTCCGCGTCGGTGACGGTGTACGTGCGGGTCCTGTACTACTCCGGCACCAGCGGCACCTACAAGCTGGCGCTGTCCTGGTAAGCCACACGACCGTTTCTCTCCACGATTGGTAAGCCGGGTGCCTCGGGCCCGAACGGGGCTCCCGTTGAATCCCGCCGGTGAAAGCCGGCGGGATTTTTTTCGTCGCTACACTGCGTCCCTTGTTGTTCCCGTGCGCCGCTGGGCGCGTCCGCCATGGCCGGCCTGGATTCCACCACCCCGCTTCCCACCGACATCGTCGTGCACCAGCAATCCAAGGTGCTGGAGCTCGCGTTCACGGACGGCGCGCGCTGGCGCATTCCCTTTGAGCTGATGCGCGTGTACAGCCCGTCGGCGGAGGTGCAGGGCCACGGTCCGGGCCAGGAGACGCTGCAGACTGGCAAGCGCGAAGTGCTGATCGTCGCCGTGCAGCAGGTCGGCCATTACGCGCTGCAGCCGCTGTTCTCCGACGGTCATGAGAGCGGCCTGTTCACCTGGGCCTATCTTTATGAGCTGGGCCGCGACCAGGACCGCCTGATGCGCGAGTACCTGGACAAGCTCGCCGCCGCGGGCCTGGACCGCGACGCGCCGATGGCGTCGGCCGGCGCCGGCGGCCATTCGCACGGCGGCGGCAGCTGCGGCAGCCATTGAGCGGGTGCAGCCCCCTCGCTTCCCATCCCCCGATCGATTGCCCCCTTCAGCAGGATCCATCCCCATGAGCGCCACCCACTTCGGCTTCGAGACCGTCGAGGAAACCAGCAAGGCCAAGCGCGTGCGCGGCGTCTTCGACTCGGTCGCCTCGCGCTACGACATCATGAATGACCTGATGTCGATGGGCATGCACCGCGCGTGGAAGCGCTACACGCTGGCCGTGGCCAACCTCAAGCCGGGCGAGCGCGTGCTGGACATCGCCGGCGGCACAGGCGACATGTCGCGCCTGTTCGCCAAGAAGGTCGGCGAGCGCGGCATGGTCGTTCACACGGACATCAACGAGGCGATGCTGCGCACCGGCCGCGAGCGGCTGATCGACGAGGGCGTGGTGCTGCCCACCAACCTGTGCGACGCCGAGGCGCTGCCCTACAAGGACGGCGCCTTCGACCTGGTCTGCGTGGCCTTCGGCCTGCGCAACATGACGCACAAGGACAAGGCGCTGGCGGAGATGAACCGCGTGCTGCGTCCCGGCGGGCGGCTGCTGGTGCTGGAGTTCTCGCAGGTGGCCCAGCCGCTGCGCAAGCCCTACGACTGGTACTCCTTCAAGATCCTGCCCCGCATCGGCTCGCTGATCGCGGGCGACGCCGACAGCTACCGCTACCTGGCCGAGTCCATCCGCATGCATCCGCCCCAGGCCGAGCTCAAGGCCATGATGAAGATGGCGGGCTTCGGACACGTCGACGTGCACAACCTGACCGGCGGCGTCGTGGCGCTGCACGCGGGCATCAAGTGCTGAGACCTTGAGCTGCGCTGAAACCACGCTGATCTCCTGATCCCCATGAAGCAGGGCCCCTTTCGGGGCCCTTGCCATTTGGGAACAGTCCGGGGGACGGCGACTCAGCAGGGCGCCTTCCATTCCCGAAGCTCGGTGGCGAGGATGGGATGGCCATCCTTCTCGGCCCGCGCGGCGAGTTCGTCCACGTTGCTTTCGGTGACGAACTCGTGGCCCACGCCCTTCACGAGCTGGCCATAGACGCTGTCGAGGTCATCGGCATCGACGTCGGCGTCGGAGGTCGGAAACGGCGGCACGTCGGCCGGCAGTTCGGGCTGGACGGTGGACGACGAACGGGCGTTGGCAGGGGATGCGGCCATCGGAGAACTCCTTGAGGCAGTGGATCGAGGGGTGGCGAGGGAAGGCGAGGGGGCGAGGGAGCGCGCCCCGTCACTTCGGACGGACGGTCCGACGATCGGAGCGGGGCAGGTTTCCCTCCCGCAGGGCCTGGACCGCGTCGCCGACGAGGTCGGCCACCAGCCGGACCTCGCGCTGCAGGGCCCCGTCGCGGTCCAGCGCCTCGTGGCTGTTGAAGTAGGGCTCGTAGTAGCCGAGGTAGCGGTCCAGCCTTGAGAGCCCCTCCGCGGCGACCAGCCCCATCCAGTCCAGCCAGTCGCTGAGGTTGCGGCGCTGCGATTCGACCCCGGCGACGTCGCCATGCACCACCAGCCCGTACACCCGGCCGGAGAGGTGCTTGGGATAGTCCCAGCCCTTGGCCTCGATGGCCTTGGCCTCCGCGGCGCGCTTGCCGTGGGTCGAGGTCGGATCGGGGTTGCCGCCGTCGGCGCAGACCAGGCGATCGATCATGAGCTTGAGCGCGCTGGGGGACTGATACCAATAGGTGGGGGTGAGCAGGATCACGCCGTGGGCGGAAACCCAGCGCTCGTAGATCTCGTTCATCCAGTCGCTGGACTGGCCCAACGCGTGGTTGGGATAACAGCTGCAGGGCCAGTGGCACAGCGGCATCGCGGTCGACACGCAACCCTTGCAAGGGTGGATCTCGCGGCCGTACTCCGAGGTCATCAGGCTGAGGTCGAGCACGTCGACGATGACGTCGCGGCGGCCCAGTTGCTCCTTGGCCATCTGCGTCAGGCGCCAGGTCTTGGACATCTCGCCCGGGCAGGTGCCGTCGTTGCGATCGCTGCCGCAGACCAGCAGCACGCGCGAGCGCGTGTTGGGATCGGCCCATCGCTGTTGCGCCTGCTTGAGCCGCTGATGGGCGTCGAGCCATTCGACGGAGGCCTCGTAATCGGGATCCTGGAATCCGTTGCCCGCGCGCCGGGTGATCGGGGCCTTGCGGCCTTCCTTCATGGCTTGCCAGGCGATGTCCTCGAGCCGCGCGATCGCGTCGGACTCGGCGCGGAAGGCCGGATCGTGGAAGCGGCGCATGAAGCGCTCGTGGAACTGCTCGCGGGTCAGCTCCGCGGGCTGCTGCCCCTTGCGGATCTCGGTCATCGGCGGGTCCTGGGATTGGTGATCCGGTCAGTATTCGCGGCTTCGACCACGGATGAAGTCGGACAGGGGCGGGTTGTGGGGAGGGTGGTGTCCTACGGCTTTACCATGTCTTTCAAGTCATATTTCGCGTTTATGCCTCAAAAGACATATTCAGCAGATATGCCTTAAAGAGCATTTGTTGCCGAAATGCCTTTCAAGGCATAAGCTGCACCGCCATGGACTATCTGCTGCAGACCCCAGGCCAGCTCGCAGGTCATCTGCGAGCCTTGCGGCGCGCCACCGGGCTGAGCCAGAAGGAACTCGGCGAGCGATTGGGGATCGGCCAGAGTCGGATCACCCGAATCGAGAGAGATCCCTTGCGGGTCAACTTCCAACAGTTGCAGGACTACTTGAATGCGTTGGGCGTTCAGGTGGTGCTCCGCGCACCTGAGGGCTTGGGGCGAACCTCGACGGAATCGCCCGTGGTCACCGCGCCACGCCCCTCGTCGGAGGAGCCTTGGTAGCAGGCGACAGTCGACGCCATGGCTGATCTTCACTTGTGGATGAACGGGCTGCATGTGGGCGTGTGGTCGATGCAGCGGGGCGGCACGTCGGTACTCCGGTACGCGACGTCGTGGCGAGACTCCGTGCATGGCCGCCCACTGTCGTTGTCGTTGCCCTTCAACGCCGACCTGTCGCATCGCGGCGAGGTCGTCTCTTCCTACTTCGAGAACCTTCTGCCCGACAGCCAGCGGATCCGGACGCGGCTGAAGACCCATTTCGGCGCAGCGACCGATGAGCCGTTCGATCTGCTTGGGGCCATCGGCCGCGACTGCGTCGGCGCGCTGCAGATCCTCCCGCCGGATCAATCGCCAGAAGGTTGGGATCGCATCGCCGCCGATCCGTTGGATGCTCAAGGCGTCGAGCGGGTCTTGCTGACGGCCACCTCCGATCGCGTTCTCGGGTTGGAGAGCGAGCATGAGGAACTGCGCGTCTCGATCGCGGGCGCGCAAGAGAAAACCGCGTTGCTGCGCATCGGCAAGGATTGGCATCTGCCCCGTGGCGCGACGCCCACCACGCACATCTTGAAGCTGCCGTTGGGACTGGTCGGCAACATGAAGGCCGACATGACATCCTCGGTCGAGAACGAATGGCTCTGCGCGCAGCTGCTCACCGAGTTCGGATTGCCGACCGCCGTGACCGAGATGGCCCGCTTCGGATCGACGAAAGCGCTGGTGGTCGAGCGCTTCGACCGTCGTTGGCAAGGCGGGCCCTCGACGTCGCCACCTTCCGCCACCGAAGCCTCCTGGATCCTGCGCATTCCTCAGGAAGACTTCTGCCAGGCGCTCGGCAAGCCGCCCGACCTCAAGTACCAATCCGATGGGGGCCCCACGCTGCAGCAATGTCTGTCGCTGCTGCTGAACACCGCTGCTGCCGGTGACGCGATCACCTTCGTCCTGGCCCAGCTGGCGTTCTGGCTCCTGGCGGCCACGGATGGACACGCAAAGAATTTCTCCCACTTCCTGCAGGCAGACGGCAGGACGCGGCTGACGCCTCTCTACGACGTCCTCTCCGTCTGGCCGATCATGGGCAGCGGGCCCAACCAGCTGCGCTACAACCGCGCGAAGCTCGCGATGGGCATCAAGTCCCGCCACATGCATTACCACCTGAGCGAGCTGCAAGCCCGCCACTGGCACGGTCTGGCCCTGCAAGCCGGCGCGAATGCGTGGCCGCGGATGCTGGACCTCGCCCGTCGGGTGCCCGACTCCCTCGCTGCGGTCGAACCTCGCCTGCCGGCCGACTTCCCTCGTGCGGTCTGGGACCCGATCGCCGCCGGCACGCGCCGCCACGCCGCGCAATTCCTGGCCGACGCCCGCTCGATCCGCTGATCGGCCTCGACGGACGCCCCGTCCATCGCGGTGCACCCCGCACCGCCCGCGCGCCCAGGCTCCCCGCATCGCACCGCCCGCGTGCGCCCCACCCCCGCGAACGCGGGGTGCGGCATTCCCGCCTCCGGGCTTCCCCGCAACCTGCTTGTCACGAAGCGACCCTACGCTCCGCCCGTTCCCATTTCTGCGTCAAGTCAAGCGCAGTTCTTCACACATTTGCTGACAAAGTTTTGCCGTAAACGTTTGCGCAAACATTTGTTTTAACGATTGACAAGTGCGAGGGTCGTCATGAAATTCCAATCTTTCCTGCTCGCCGCAGGGCTTCTGATCGCGGGCGCCGCGCAGGCCGACACCGTCGCGCTGTGGACCTACAGCCCCGACCGCAACGGCGTCATCTCCACCAAGCCGACCTACACCGACCACGGTGACGCCAGCTTCAACACGCTGGGCAACGTCTCGACGACCTTCGTCAGCCAGTCCGGTTCCTCGGACACCACGCCCAGCTCGATGGCGCTGAACACCGCCGGCTACGCCGCGCAGGGCACCGGCGACCGCACGAGCGGCGTGCAGTTCTCGGTCGACACCTCCGGCTTCGAGAACATCTTCTTCAGCTTCGATCAGCGCAACAGCGCCACCGCGTCCGCCTGGACCGCGCTGCTGTACACGCTGGACGGTGAGAACTGGCTCGAGGCCACGACGTTCAAGATGCTGCGCGACAGCACCTTCGTGAAGGGGCTGGGCTACGACTTCAGCCACATCAGCGGCGTGGCCGACAACGCCAACTTCGCGATCCAGCTGGTGTCGATGTTCGCGCCCGGCACCTCGTCCTATGCCGCCACCGGCTCGGGCAACTACGGCACCGCCGGCACGATCCGCTACGACGTCGTGTCCTTCACCGGCACGCTGATCCCCGAGGTGGAGATCCCCGAAGTTCCCGAACCCGCCTCGCTCGCGCTGACCCTGGCCGCGCTGGGCGTCATGGCCGCGACGATCCGCCGCCGCAAGCAAGCCTGATCAAGAACAAGGAGCCTTCCCCATGAGAGTCCGTGCCCTGATGTCCCTGTCCGGACGCGCCGTGCTGCGCGTCTCCACGTTGAGCGCCATGGCCGTCGTGCTGACCGCCTGCGGCGGCGGTCTGAGCGGCGACAAGTCGCAGGCCCAGCAACAGGCCGCGACGCCTGATGACCGCGTCACCACCCAGTCGGCCGATCCGTCGGCCAAGTACCCGGACCATCACGAGTTCGACGCCGCGCTGGACGTCCCGTTCAACGGCGCCGACTCCACCGGCGCGCGTGATTTCGCCGTGCACCTGGACTACGTCGGCGCGCCCGCGGGCACGCTGCTGGCCTACCGCGTCGAGCTGCGCTCGCCCGCCGGCGTCGTGGTCAAGCGCTGGAGCGGCGTCGAGCAGTACGCCGGCGACGTCAAGACCGTCAAGCTGAGCTGGGCCGGCCGCGCGGACGCGTCCCTGGCCGACGGTGTCTACACCGCGACGCTCACCGCGCTCAGCGCGAAGGCCGGCACGGCGCTCAAGGCCACCGGCTCGGACGCGCAGTTCGCCGAGATCCTCGCGGCGCAGCAGTCCGGCGAAGCGGATGGCCACGCGGTCGAGCAGAGCTGGAACTTCGCCATCGGCAAGCCGGCCAAGGTCGCCATGGGCACGCTGCGTCCGCTGGCCATGGGGGCTTCGGGCGAAGCCGACCAGCGCGTGCGCGCGCAGGCCTCGTCGGTGATCGCGGGCTCCTGGCCCTACACGATCTACTACGGCAGCTTCCACGGTCAGACCAACGATTCCGACGGCGGCGGCGCCATCGGCAGCTGCGACTCGTCGCAGCCGGCGCAAAGCGGCGCCTACGGTCCCGACGCGGCGTTCCCGTACGCCAAGGACGCCGGCCTGGACATCTTCGCCAACACCGACCACAACCACTACTTCGACGGCTCGTCGAGCACCAACACCAGCGGCAGCGCCACCGCGGCCAAGGCACGCTACCAGCGCGGCCTGCAGATCGCGTCGGACTACTCCGCGGCCAACCCCGGCTTCCTGGCCGTGTACGGCATGGAGTGGGGCGTCATCAGCAACGGCGGCCACCTGAACATCTTCAACAGCAACGAGCTGTTCTCGTGGGAGTACAACGCGCAGAACGAGCTCTTCGGCGATCGCTACGTCGCCAAGAGCGACTACGCCACGCTGTACTCGGTGATGCGCGCACAGGGCCTGATCGGCCAGTTCAACCATCCGGACTCGAGCGGCCAGTTCATCATCAACGGCACCGACATGGCCTACAGCGCCGATGGCGACGAGGTGATGGTGATGTCGGAGGTGATGAACACCTCGGCGTTCTCGTCCAACACGACCGAGAGCGAAACCTCGCGCAGCTCCTACGAGGGCTCGTGGAAGAAGCTGCTGGAGCGCGGCTTCCACGTCGCCCCGGCCACCAACCAGGACAACCACTGCGCCAACTGGGGCAAGTCCTACACGAACCGCACCGCGGTGCTGATTCCCACGGGCACGGCGCTGAGCAAGGCCGCGCTGGTGGACGCGCTCAAGGCGCGCCGTGTCTTCGCGACGATGGACAAGAACTCGCAACTGATCTTCAGCGCCAACGGCAGGATCATGGGCGAGCGCTTCGACAACGCTGGCGCGCTGGCGCTGAACGTGGGCTTCTACAACCCGAACGGCCGCACGGTGGTGTCGACCGAGATCTGGGAAGGCGTGCCCGGTCGCAACGGCACCGTCACGCTGCTGACCAGCAGCCCGACGGCCACCGTCACGCCGGCCAACGGCAAACACTTCTACTACGCCAAGGTCACGCAGGACGACGGCAAGGTGCTGTGGTCCGCGCCGATCTGGGTCAACCAGGGCGTGAGCGGCGGCGATACGACGCCGCCGACGGTGTCGGCGTCGGTGAGCGGCACCTCGGGCACGATCACCTTCTCCGCCACGGCCAGCGACAACGTCGGCGTGACGCAGGTCGAGTTCTGGCTGGACGGCGCGCTCAAGGACATCGACACGACGTCGCCGTATGCGATCTCGGTGAACTCGACGCAGCTGACCAACGGCACGCACAACCTGGTGGCCAAGGCCTATGACGCGGCGGGCAACACGACGACGTCCACGCCGGTGAGCTTCACGGTCAACAACGTGGTGGACGCGGCCGACGAGGTCGAGCCCAACAACACGATCGCCGCGGCCAACACGGTGGGCAGCCGCAATCAGCTGACGGGCTACATCAGCAGCGCCAGCGACGTGGACTACTTCAAGGTCACGCTCGCCGCCAACCAGCGGCTGCGCGTGGACATGACGGGTCCGACCTCGTCGTCGATCGACTACGACCTGTACGTCGTGCGCTCGACCGGCACCGGCCTGGCGCGTTCGGAAGCGACCGGCAGCACCGAGTCGCTGACGTACCAGAACGGCGCCACCGCGCAGACGGTCTACATCAAGGTGATGTCGTACGCGGGCTCCAGCACGACGTCCCCGTACAAGCTGACGATCAGCTATCCCTGATCACGAGGAGGAGCCTTCACTCCCTTTCCCGCTTGCGGGAGAGGGCAGGGGTGAGGGCCAAAGGCCGATGAAGGCAGAGGAGGGCGGACCCCACAAGGGTCCGCCTTTTTCATTCCTGATGCCTCATTCCCACCCGCCCCCAAGCGCCAGGAACAGCTGCACCTGCTCGTCGACGAGCGTGGCCTCGGACGCGGCGAGTGACGCGTCGCTGGCGGCCAGCGCGCGTTCCGCGTCGAGCGCGTCCAGATAGCCGACCTTGCCGCCCTGATAGAGCCTTCGCGCCTGCCCGGCGACGATCGCCGCCTCGTCCCGCGAGGCTTGCAGCGCGGCGCGGCGATCGAGCTCGCGCGCGTACTGGTTGAGCGCGGTCTCCGTCTCGCGCAACGCATTGAGCACGGTGCCGTCGAAACGCGCTGCGGCCTGACGCGTGCCCGCCTCGGCCTGCGCGATGCGCGCGTCGGCCACGCCGTTGTTGGGCAGCGTCCACGAGATCAACGGACCGAGGCTCCAGCTCAGCGTGTCGCTCTTGCCGAAACCCGCGAGCGTGCCCGCCGACCCGGCCGACAGCCCCAGCGTGATCTTCGGATACCGGTCCGCGATGGCCACGCCGATGCGCGCGGTCGCGGCATGGAGCTCGCGCTCGGCCTGGCGGATGTCGGGGCGGCGGCGCAGCAGCGCCGCGCCGTCGCCGACGGGCATCGTGCCGGCCACGCGCGGCGCGACACGGCAGTCCGCCAGCGCGCGCGGGAAGTCCTCGGGCAGCTCGCCGGTCAGCGTGGCCAACCGATACAGCGCCGACTGACGTTGCGCCAGCAGCGGCGGCAATGCGGCCTGCAACTGCTGGAGCTGGCTTCGCGCGCGGGCCGCGTCGATCTCGCCGACCCGGCCGGCCTGCTGCAGCCGCTCGGTGACCTGGAGGGCCTCGCGCTGCAGATCGATCGAGTGCTGCGCGGACGTCAGGCGCTGGCCGGTGGCGCAGGCCTCGGCGTAAGCGCGCGCGGTGCCGGCGGCCACGTTGACCTTGACCAGGTCCAGCGCCGCGGCTGCGGCTTCCGTGCTCGCCTGCGAGGACTCGATCGCGCGCCGGATCTGGCCGAACAGGTCGAGCTGATAGGACAGGCCCACGCCCGCGCTGTAGCGGTAGGTATCGGGCGGCACGTAGCCCTTCTTCAGCATCGACAAGCCCGACGGATGGCCATAGCTCGGCCCGCCGTTGACGCTGATGCTGGGCTTCTCGCCACCGCGGACCTCGGACTCGAGGGCCTGGACCCGCTCGAGGTTGGCCGCGGCCTGGCGCAGGTCGGTGTTGCGCGCCAGCGCCTGCTCGACCAGCGCATCCAGCGCCGGATCCTGGAAGAGATGCCACCAGCGCGGCGGCAGCGGCGTGGCGTCGAAGGGCGCGGCTGCAGCCTTGCCTGCGGCGTCCGCCGCGCGTTGCTGCTCGAGGAAAGCCCCGGACGCGCGTGGCTTCATCACGGCGGACTCCGGCGGCACCTGGTAGTCGGGGCCCTTGGGCGCGGTGGAGCAGGCGCTGAGCGCCGCGGCCGCGACGATGGTGAGCGTGAGCGTGAGCCCGGTCAGCCGCGTGCTCATGACTTCACCCCAGCCTTGGCCGATGTCGCCAGCACCTGCACGGTGACGGTCTGCCCGGCGACGAGCCGCTCGCCGGCCGGCAGCGGATCGAGCTTCACCCGCACCGGCACGCGCTGCGGCAGCCGCACCCAGTTGAAGGTCGGGTTGACGCTCGGGAGCAGGTTGGCGCTGGTGCTGCGATCGCGGTCGGCGATGCCCGCGGACAGGCTCTCGACATGGCCCGTCAGCGCGCGGCTCGCGCCCATCGGCTTGACCTCGACCGCGTCGCCGACGTGGATGCGCGGCAGCTTGGTCTCTTCGAAGTAGCCCTCGACGTAGAGCGATCCCGCGTCGACCAACGCCAGCACCGGATGCCCGGCGCTCGCGTACGCGCCCTGGCGCAGGTCGAAGTTGGTGATGGTGCCGGCGGAGGGCGCGCGGATCTCGGCGCGGGCCAGGTTGAGCCGGGCCGCGTCGACGGCGACCTCGGCCTGCGCCACCGCGGCGCGCGCCTGCTCGGCGCGGCTGCGGGTCTGCTCGCGCGCCTCTTGCGACACCAGCGTGCCCAGCCCGCTGTTGCGCTCGGCCTCGCGCTGCGCCTGCGCCAGCACGACCTTCTGCGCGGCGAGCTGCGCCTGCGACTGGCGCAGCGCGAGCTCATACCGGGCGCGGTCGACTTCGAACAGCAAGGTGCCGGCGGCCACCTGCTGGTTGTCCTGCACCGGCACGGCGGTGACCAGGCCGGACACGTCCGGCGCGATCTGCACGACGTTGGCACGCACGCGGCCGTCGCGGGTCCAGGGTTGGAGCTCGTAGCGGTCCCAGAGTTGCTGGGCTGCCCAGAGGGCACCGCCGACCACGGCCAGCGTGATCGCCATCGACAGGGCGCGGCGCAAGGGGAGTGCGGAAGTCTTCATGTCATCGGGGCCGGCGCGGGGCCGGCGTCATTGATTCGGGAGAGGAGTCGGGGCGATCTGAACAGGATGGGGCGCCGTCATCCAGGGCCGTGGAACACGCGCAGCGAGGCGGCGCTCAGGCCCCAGAGCAGCAGCACGTACACGGCCAGGTCGAACAGCGCCGGATGCCAGACCCACCGGTAGGCGCCGCTCCACGCGAGCAGCCGCCGCACCAGCGACAAGGCCAGCAGCGCCAGTGCCGCCAGCGGCATCAGCCAGGGCAGGTAGAGGCCGAAGAAATCCACCGCGCCGGTCATGCCGGGGTCTCCTCATTCAGGACGATGGGCGCGCGCGGCAGCTCGGGCACGGGCGCGTCGGGGAACAGGTTGCGGCGCATCCCCATCAGCGCGCCGGCGGCCGGATGGGCCTCGGCGGGCAGCGGACGCGACGCGGGGAAGGCCTCCACGAGCCGGATCAGCGCGGTGTCCAGCCGGTCCAGCAGCGCGCCGGGCGGGGCGGCGAGCGCGTCGCTGTCGCCGGCGATGCGCGCGCGCAGCCAGCCGCCCATCGCGTCCAGCAGCGGTTGCAGCGGCAGCACGGCCTCGCCGGGCAGCCGGGCGCGCACGCCCTGCAGCGCGACGAGGTCCGCGCCCAGGCGCAGGTCGCGCAGCGCGTCATCGGTGGGCACGCCCGGGACCGAGCCGCCCGCCTGCGCCACGCGCGGCGCCAGCAGCGAGATGCGATCCAGCATGCGCAGCAGGTAGGCCTGCGCGCGCCCCGCCGAGCGAGGCAGGCGCGCCAGCTCGTCGAGCTCGCGCCAGGTCGCGCGCTGGATGCGGCGGGCGCTCCAGTCCGCGCCCACCGAGCGCATCAGCCGCGTCACGCGGGCTGCCACGAAGACCCCGGCCAGCTGGCCCGACATCGAGTTCAGGAAGCTCGTCAGGTCGGCCTGCGCGGTGTCGTGCATCACCAGCGTGCCGATGACGCCGAAGAGGAAGGGCAGGGCGGCGCCGACCGTCGCGGGCCGCCCGACGAAGGCGCCCACGACGAGGAACACCGGCGCGCACACCGCCATCAGCGTCCACATGTCCTGCACCAGCGGCAGCAGCACCAGCACGTACAGCGCGCCGAAGGGCATGGACAGCACGGTCCAGTGCAGGAAGCCGTTGATGGCCGGCACCGGGTCGTCCATCGCCGCGAAGAAGCAGCAGAAGATCGCGGCCATCATCGCCGCGGCCGATCCCATCGGCCAGCCGGTGAGGATCCAGAACGCGCAGCAGGTGAGGATCGCGATCAGCGCGGCCGCGCCGGACCACAGCGCCATGCCCATGTCCAGGTGCAGCTTCGGGCCGCTGAGCGCGGGCGTCGCGCGCGCGGGCATGGCCGCGCCGGACAGGCCGCGATCGATGTCCGCGCGCAATTGCACGCAATGCAGCCAGCCGTCGAGCAGCGCGTCCAGGCGTTCCGACAGCGCCACGCGCAGCAGCCGCGCCCAGGGGTCGTCGGCAAGCGCCTCGCGGGAGGCGTCATCGGTCAGCGCGGCGAGCCGCGCGCGCAGCGCCGGCAGCCGCGTTTGCGCAGCTTCGGGCGGCAGCGCCAGCCAGGGCCCGATCGCGTCCAGCAGCGCGCGCACGTCCGCCGGTACGCCGCCATGCGCCTCCAGCGCGCGCAGGCGATCCTCCACGCCCGCCAGCAGCGGCGTCATCGCGGCGACGCCGTCCTGCATCGCGTGCACGGCGTCGGCGGTCCAGCGCAGGTGGCTGGTGTCGAAGGGGATGTGGGTGGAGAGCAGGCGCAACTGGGTGATGTCGCCGGCCACGCGACGACGGTCCGCGCCGCCGTCGCGTCGCGCGGCGATGTCGGCGAGCCAGGCGCGCGTGTCGCCCAGCGTGCGGTCCAGCAGGCCCAGCACCGAGGTGGCCAGGCTGTTGGGCAGCACCAGGCTGTGCACCAGCGTCGCGCTGAGCACGCCCAGGCCGATCTCCTCGAGCCGGGCCACGGCGGTGTCGAAGATCGCCAGCGGCGTGTCCACCGACGGGAAGCCGATCAGCGCCGCCGTGTAGCCTGCCAGCATGAAGGCGTAGGCGCGCGGCGTGCGGTCGCGCAGCGACAGCGCCAGACAGCCCGCGACCCACAGCGCCAGCGCCAGGCTCAGCAGCTCGGGCGCGTTGGCGAAGCGCGGCACCATCAGCACCGCGGCGACGCCGCCGACCAGCGTGCCGATGAAGCGGAACAGGCCCTTGGAGCGCACCGCGCCGGCCATCGGATGGGCGACGACGTAGGCCGTCATCAGCGCCCAGAACGGTCGCGGCTGGCCGGCCCAGCTCGCCAGGAAGACCGCCAGCATCGCCGCGGCGAAGGCCTTGAACGAGAAGATCCACTCGGCGCGGGTGAACCCGGGGCGCAGCACGGCGGGCAGCGTGGGAAGGGCCGGCAAGGCGGGCCAGCGGAAGGTGGAGAGGGTCGGGAACTTCATGACCGTTGTTCGGGTTAGCGCGGGCTCACTTGCGCCGCGGCGGCACCACGGGCTTGGGCGCGCCGACGCGCTCGGCCAGCGTGCCGAACACGCGCAGCGCGGCCTCGATGTCGGCGTCGGCGATGCCCTCGTAGAGCTCGTTGCGCAGGTCGCGCAGCGTGACCTCGATCTGCTCACAGGCGTCCGCGCCCAGCGCGGTCAGGTGCAGCGTCTTGGCGCGGCGGTCGTCGGGATCCTCGTGGCGCTCGATGAAGCCGCCCGCGATCAGCTGGTCCAGCGAGCGGGTGAGCGACGGGCCCTCGATCCCGAGCAGCGTGGCGAGCTCGCCCTGGCGCAGACCGTCGCCCTGGCGGCCGATCATCACCAGCGGCCAGGCCAGTGCCTGGGACAGGCCCACGTGCGCGATCGCCAGGTTGGCCTTGGCGCGATAGGCCCGCTCCAGCACCGGCAGCGTCACGCCGACGGTCATCAGGGCGGCCTCCCGCGCGGTGCGCGTCAGCGTGCGGGGCGGCTTGTCGGTCGAGGAAGTCATGGCCGCGATTCTAAATAGGTAGCTTGCTATCTAATTTCGTGGGGTTATTCGCCGTCGACCGGCTCACGGGGAAGGGAGGCGCCAAAAGCAGAACGGCCGGTCTGTCGACCGGCCGTTGCTTTTTCGCGTCGCGGGCTGTCAAGCCCGTGTCACGGGTTCACGCCTCAGGCGCCCCGCTCAATCCTTGTCCTTCATGGTCAGCATGCGGTTGGTGCGCAACGCCACCAGGGTGACGATGGCGCCCGAGAGCAGGTAGGCGCTGACCGCCCAGAGCCCGAACTTGGCCGACAGTCCCAGCGCCACCAGCGGGGCGAAGGCCGCGCCGATGATCCAGGCCAGGTCGGAGGTCAGCGCGGCACCGGTGTAACGGAAGTGGGGCAGGAAGTTGGACGTCACCGCGCCCGAGGACTGGCCGTAGGACAGCCCCAGCAGCACGAAGCCGACCAGGATAAAGATGTTCTGACCCATGCTGCCGCTGTCCAGCAGGATGGGCGCGAACAGGCTGAAGATCCCGATCGTCGTGGCCAGCGTGCCCAGCGTGCTGCGCCGGCCGATGCGGTCCGCGATCATCCCGGAGATGGGCATCGCCGCGGCCGCCAGCAGCGCGCCGACTACCTGGACCGACAGGAACTGCGTGACGTTCTGGTCGCCGTACAGCAGCACCCACGACAGCGGGAACACCGTGACGATGTGGAACAGCGCGTAGCTGGCCAGCGCGGCGAACGCGCCGATGAACAGGTTGGTGCCCTGCTGCGCGAAGAGCTCGTCGGTGTCGCACGGATCGAGTTCGTGCTCTTCCATGTTCTTCTCGTACTCGTGCGTCACCACCAGACGCAGCCGGGCGAACAGCGCCACGACGTTGATGGCGAAGGCCGCGAAGAAGGGATAGCGCCAGCCCCAGCTCAGGAAGTCGATCGTGGCCAGGCTGCTCCACAGGTAGGCGTAAAGCGCCGCGGCGATCAGGAAGCCGATCGGCGCGCCCAGCTGGCCCAGCATCGCGTACCAGCCGCGCCGCCCCGGGGGCGCGTTCAGCGCCAGCAGCGAGGGCAGGCCGTCCCAGGAGCCGCCCAGCGCCAGGCCCTGGCCGACGCGGCAGGCCGCCAGCAGGGCGATGGCCGCACCGCCCCAGCTGTTGAAGCCGGGGATCAGCGCGATCGTGCAGGTCGAGATGCCCAGCAGGAACAGCGCCACCGTCAGCTTCACGCTGCGGCCGAAGCGCCGCTGGATCTCCATCCCCAGCAGGGTCCCGATCGGGCGCACCAGGAAGGCCAGCGCCAGCAGCGCGAAGGCGTACAGCGTCCCGTCCAGGCGGTCCATGTGCGGGAAGAAGATCGACGGGAAGACCAGCACCGAGGCGATCCCGTAGACGAAGAAGTCGAAGTACTCGGACGCCCGCCCGATCACCACCCCGACCGCGATGTCGCCCGGGGCGATCGCTTCCTGTTCCTCCTGCGTCGCCACCCCCGTGCCTCGCGGCAGCGGCTGGCCCACGGTCGCCAGGTGTTGCCCGGCTGTCGAAAGGGTGCTGCTGTTCATACGTCTCCTACCTGGGACAAAATGTCCAATAGTTGGTTTGAGTCAATCGGGCAAAATCTGCGCCCGGCGTGCAACGGTCGACAAGTGTCGTTTTCCCCTTTATCGCTTTCCCTTCGGAGGAAACCCCCAGGTTTGCCGACGACGGGATCCCGGTGCGAGGAGGGGGTTCCGCGTGATCTACGCCTGAAGGTCTGCTGAAGTCCCATGTACCTCAAAGCATCTCTAAAAACAAGCCTCGCCCGTCTCGGGCTCGTGTCGATGGCCCTGCCGTTGACCGCCTGCAACATGGTCGTGATGAAACCCTCGGGTGACATCGCCAACCAGCAGGCGCAACTGATCGTCGCCTCGACGCTCCTGATGTTGCTGATCATCGTCCCGGTGATCATCCTCACGATCGTCTTCGCGTTCCGCTACCGCGCGTCCAACACGCAGGCGACCTACTCGCCGGAGTGGGATCACTCGACCCGTCTCGAGCTGATCATCTGGGGCGCGCCGCTGCTGATCATCATCGCGCTGGGCGCGATGACCTGGATCAGCACGCACAAGCTCGATCCGTTCCGCCCGCTGGAGCGCCTGGATGCGCAGCGTCCGATCCCGGCCGGCGTGCAAGCCGCTGACCGTCGAGGTCGTGGCGCTGGACTGGAAGTGGCTGTTCATCTACCCCGAGCAGGGCGTGGCCACGGTCAACGAACTGGTCGCGCCGGTGGATCGCCCGATCCACTTCAAGATCAGCTCGTCCACCGTGATGAACGCGTTCTACGTGCCCGCGATGGCCGGCATGATCTACGCGATGCCCGGCATGCAGAGCCAGCTCAACGCGGTGATCAACAAGCCCGGCGTGTACGACGGCTTCTCCGCCAACTTCAGCGGCGACGGCTTCTCGCACATGCGCTTCAAGTTCCACGGCCTGTCCAACGACGAGTTCGCCGCCTGGGTCGACCGCAACAAGGCCGACGGCGTGGCGCTGACCAAGGACCTGTACCTGGACCTGGAGAAGCCCTCCGAGAAGCAGCCGGTGCGCCGCTTCGCGAGCGTGGCCCCCGGCCTGTTCGACGCGGTCGTGAACCGCTGCGTCGACGGCACCAAGATGTGCATGGGCCAGATGATGGCCATCGACGCCGCCGGCGGCGGCGGCAAGGGCGCGATCGACGGCCTTGCCAGCAAGTCCTGGAGCAACGAGCAGAAGCGGATCTTCGTGGCCGCGCTGTGCACCCCTGACAACGCGGGACAGTACGCCTCGCAATGGCAGGCCCCGGCCACCCGTAATTGATTCGCGAGCCCGGCGCGACCGCGATGACGCGCCGCGCCGGGACCGCAAGCACCACCGAGATCCAAGATGATTGACGCTCAAAAGCTCATCTTCGGCCGCCTCAGCCTGGAGGCGTTGCCGCTTCACGAGCCGATCCTGGTCGCCACCTTCGCCATGGTCGCCCTGGGCGGCCTCTTCGTCCTCGCGCTGATGACCAAGTTCAAGCTGTGGGGCCCCCTCTGGCGCGACTGGGTCACCAGCATCGACCACAAGAAGATCGGCATCATGTACATCGTCGTGGCCCTGGTCATGCTGCTGCGCGGCTTCGCCGACGCGATCATGATGCGTGGCCAGCAGGCCATCGCCTTCGGCGACCAGCCGGGCTTCCTGCCGCCGCACCACTACGACCAGATCTTCACCGCCCACGGCGTGATCATGATCTTCTTCGTGGCGATGCCGCTGGTCACGGGCCTGATGAACCTCGTCGTGCCGCTGCAGATCGGCGCGCGCGACGTGGCCTTCCCGTTCCTGAACAACTTGAGCTTCTGGATGACCGCGGGCGGCGCCGTGCTGGTCAAGGTCTCGCTGGGCGTGGGCGAGTTCGCGCAGACCGGCTGGCTGGCCTATCCGCCGCTGTCGGGCCTGCTCGCGACAGTCCGGGCGTGGGGGTCGACTACTACATCTGGGCGCTGCAGATCTCCGGCGTGGGTACCACGCTGACCGGCATCAACTTCTTCGTCACCATCATCAAGATGCGTGCCCCGGGCATGACCCTGATGAAGATGCCGGTGTTCACCTGGACCTCGCTGTGCACCAACATCCTGATCGTCGCCTCGTTCCCGATCCTGACCGTCACCCTGGCGCTGCTGACGCTGGACCGCTACCTGGGCACCCACTTCTTCACCAACGACCTGGGCGGCAACGCCATGATGTACATCAACCTGATCTGGGCCTGGGGCCACCCCGAGGTGTACATCCTGGTCCTGCCGGCGTTCGGCGTCTTCTCCGAAGTCATCGCGACCTTCTCGCCGGCAAGACGCCTGTTCGGCTACACCTCGATGGTCTGGGCCACCGTCGCGATCACCGTCCTGTCGTTCCTCGTGTGGCTGCACCACTTCTTCACCATGGGTTCGGGCGCGAACGTCAACGCCTTCTTCGGCATCACGACGATGATCATCTCGATCCCGACCGGGGTGAAGATCTTCAACTGGCTGTTCACCATGTACCGCGGCCGCATCGAGTTCGACCTCCGCGATGCTGTGGACCATCGGCTTCATGGTCACCTTCGCCATCGGCGGCATGACCGGCGTGCTGCTGGCCGTGCCGGCGGCCGACTTCGTGCTGCACAACAGCCTGTTCCTGATCGCCCACTTCCACAACGTGATCATCGGCGGCGTGGTGTTCGGCTTGCTGCGCCGGCATCACCTACTGGTTCCCGAAAGCCTTCGGCTTCACGCTGAACGAGAAGTGGGGCAAGCGCGCGTTCTGGTTCTGGCTGATCGGCTTCTTCGTCGCCTTCATGCCGCTGTACGTGCTGGGCTTCATGGGCATGACCCGTCGCCTGAGCCACTTCGACGACCCGTCGCTGCAGATCTGGTTCCAGATCGCCGCGTTCGGCGCGGTGCTGATCGCCGCGGGCATCGGCTCGTTCCTGATCCAGCTGGTGGTGTCGTACTTCAAGCGCGACCAGCTGCGCGACGTCGACCGGCGACCCGTGGGACGGCCGCACGCTGGAGTGGGCGACCTCGTCGCCGCCGCCGTACTACAACTTCGCGTTCACGCCGGTGGTCCACGACCACGACGCGTGGCACGACATGAAGGCCCGCGGCCACCAGCGTCCGGTGGGCGGCTTCAAGGACCGATCCACATGCCGAAGAACACCGGCGCGGGCGTGATCCTGGCCGGCCTGTCGACGCTGTTCGGCTTCGCCCTGATCTGGCACATGTGGCTGGTGGCGGGTGTGGCCTTCGCCGTGACCGTGATCGCCGCGATCGTCCACACCTTCAACTACAAGCGCGACTACTACATCCCGGCCGATGAAGTGGCGCGCACGGAGGACGCCCGCACGAAGGTGCTGGCCGCCCAGGCCTGAATCCGCAGCGAGCGATATCCAAGATGCAAGCAACGACCATGACGAACAACACCGGCGCGCCGGTGTTCTACGACAACGGCGATCACCATCCGCAACACGGCACGCTCTTCGGTTTCTGGATCTACCTGATGAGCGACTGCCTGATCTTCGCGGTGCTGTTCGCGACCTATGCGGTGCTGGGCCGCAGCTACGCGGCGGGCCCCTCGGGCGCCGACCTTTTCGACCTGCCGCTGGTGGCGCTCGAACACCGCCTTCCTGCTGCTGTCGTCCATCACCTATGGCTTTGCCATGATCAAGATGCTGGGCAACAAGAAGACCGGCACGCTGGCCTGGCTGGCGATCACCGGTGTGCTGGGCCTGTGCTTCCTGGGCGTGGAACTCTATGAGTTCGAGCACCTGATCCACGAAGGCGCCGGTCCGCAGCGCAGCGCCTTCCTGTCCTCGTTCTTCACGCTGGTGGGCACCCACGGCCTGCACGTCACCTTCGGCCTGCATCTGGCTGGTGACGCTGATGGTCCAGGTGAGCAAGTTCGGCCTGACCAAGGAGAACAAGCGTCGCCTGATGTGCCTGTCGCTGTTCTGGCACTTCCTGGACGTGGTCTGGATCGGCGTCTTCACCTTCGTCTACCTGATGGGAGTGCTGCCGTGAGCGCCGACCACAACCACAAGCATGACGACCACGGCCATGGCCACGGTCATGACGACCACGACGACGTCGGCTACCACGCCACGGTCAAGGGCTACCTGATCGGCTTCATCCTGTCGGTGATCCTGACGGCGATCCCGTTCTGGCTGGTGATGACCAAGTCGATCGCGTCGTCGCAGGCGATGGGCATCGTGCTGCTGATCTTCGCGGCGGTGCAGATCGTCGTGCACATGGTCTATTTCCTGCACATGAACTCGAAGGTCGAGGGCGGCTGGTCGATGCTGTCGCTGATCTTCACGATCGCCGTCGTGGTGATCATGCTGGCCGGCTCGATCTGGGTGATGTTCCACCTGAACAGCAACATGATGCCGGTCCACGACATGCGCAACATGCCCTGATGGCCGCTGATCATCCGGAACTGCCGCGGCCGCGCCGCAGCACCGCCTTCTGGGCGCTGCTGCTGGGCGCGGCCCTTTTGTTTGTGGCCTTCATCGCGCTGGGCGCGTGGCAGGTGCAGCGGCTGGCGTGGAAGCAGGACCTGATCGCGCGGCTGGACCAGCGACTGGCCGCGGCGCCGGTGCGCGCGCCGGGCGCCGACCGCTGGGGCTCGATCACCAAGGCCGACGACGAGTACCGCAAGGTCGCGCTCACGGGCAGCTTCGACCATTCACGCGAGACGCTGGTGGGCGCGAGCACCGAGCTCGGCACCGGCTACTGGGTGCTGACGCCGCTGCGCACCGAGCGCGGCGACTGGGTGCTCGTCAATCGCGGCTTCGTGCCGCCGGAGTTCAAGACCCGCGCGTCGCGCACCGCGTCGGAGACGCAAGGCGAGGACCGCGTGGTCGGTCTGCTGCGCCTGACCGAGCCCGGCGGCAGCCTGCTGCAAAAGAACGACGCGGCGCAGGATCGCTGGTACTCGCGCGATGTGGAGGCGATCGCCAAGGCGCGCCACATCGTCGAGGGACCGGTGGCGCCGTACTTCGTCGATGCCGCCGCGGCCGACGACCAGACCCGCTGGCCGCGCGGCGGGCTGACGGTGGTGCGCTTCAACAACCATCACCTGCAGTACGCGCTGACCTGGTTCGCGATGGCCTTGATGACTGCGGGCATCGGCATCTGGTTGTGGCGCGTGGAGCGCCGGCGGCTGGTCGCCGACCTGGCCCGGGCCGAGTGAGACTGCCCCCATGCCGCTGAGCCGTCCTGATCCGGACGACGATCACCCCGACGACAGCCGCTACCTGGACGGCAGCGAGGGCGAGCTGTCGCCCGAGGACGCCTCGGGCGAGGGCGCGCTCCAGGCCGGGCGCAACAACCTGCAGCAGCTGGTGCAGCTGCGCTGGCTGGCCGCGGCGGGGCAGTTCGCGACGGTGCTGTCGGTGCACTTCGCGCTGCACATCCGGCTGCCGATGCCGGAGATGCTCACGCTGCTGGCGGTGCTGGTGCTGTTCAACGTGGCCTGCTGGCTGCGCACGCGCTGGGTGCCCAGCGTGCGCAACGCCGAGCTCTTCGCCGGATTGCTCGTGGACATCGCGGTGCTGAGCGGTCAGCTCTATTACAGCGGCGGCGTCACCAATCCCTTCATCTTCCTGTTCCTACTGCAGATCGCGGTGGGCGCGGTGCTGCTCCCCTCGCGCTACATCTGGTTCACCGTGGCCGTGACCGGCGGGTGCTTCGTGGCGCTCACGCAGTGGCACCTGCCGCTGCTGGTGCCCGACATGGAGGGACTGTCACTGCCGCCGCACTACATCGGCGGCCTGCTCATCTGCTTCGCGATCAATGCGGCGCTGCTGGTGATCTTCATCCAGCGCATCGGACGCAACCTCCGCCAGCGCGACGCGCGCCTGGCCGACCTGCGTCAGCGCGCGGCCGAGGAGGAGCACATCGTGCGCATGGGGCTGCTGGCCTCCGGCGCGGCGCATGAGCTGGGCACGCCGCTGGCGACGCTGTCGGTGATCCTGGGCGACTGGTCGCGGATGGCGCCTTTCGCCGGCGATCCCGAGCTGCGCGAGGAGATCGAGGAGATGCAGGTCCAGTTGCGCCGCTGCAAGGCGATCGTCAGCGGGATCCTGATGTCCGCGGGTGAGCTGCGCGGCGAGGCGCCGGTGGTGACGACGCTGCAGGCCTTCCTGGACGAGCTGGTGACGCACTGGCGGCGGACGCGGGCGCAGGACGGGTTGGACTACCTGCCCGAGCCGGACCTGCCGCGGGTGCGCATCGTGTCGGACGTCGGGCTCAAGCAGATGATCGACAACGTGCTGGACAACGCGCTGGAGGCCGCGCCGGGCCGCCCGGTGACGCTGCGCGCGCTGGCCGAGGACGGGCAGCTGGTGCTGCGCGTGACGGACCGCGGTCCGGGATTTCTTCCGGAGATGCTGGAGCGCTTCGGCAAGCCTTATCAATCGAGCAAGGGCCGGGCGGGCGGCGGGCTGGGACTGTTCCTGGCGCTGAACGTCGTGCGCTCGCTGGGGGGGCGCCTGCAGGCGCGCAACCGGCTGGCGGAGGAGGGCGGCGGGGCGGAGGTCGAGATCCGCATGCCCCTGTCGGCATTGGCGCCCCTGGGGCTGCCGGACAATGGACACCATGACGACAGATGACTTCGCCGCGGACAGCGACCGCCTGCTGCTGATCGTCGAGGACGACGACGCCTTCGCGCGCACCTTGTCGCGCTCGTTCGAGCGACGCGGTTACCAGGTGCTGCGCGCGACCAGCGTGGAGCAGGTGCAGAAGCTGCTCGCGGACCGCGGGCCGGAAGAAGTGCCGGAGTACGCCGTGGTCGATCTGAAGCTCGCGGGCGGCGGGTCCGGCCTGGCGTGCGTGCAGACGCTGCATGAGCACGACGCCGAGATGGTGATCGTGGTGCTCACGGGCTACGCGAGCATCGCCACGGCGGTGGAGGCGATCAAGCTGGGCGCGCGGCATTACCTGGCCAAGCCGGCGAACACGGACGACATCGAGGCGGCGTTCGCGCGCGCGCAGGGCGACGCGGAGGTCGAGGTGACCGAGCGGGCGACGACGTCGATCAAGACGCTGGAGTGGGAGCACATCCACGAGACGCTGGCGGCGACCGACTTCAACATCTCCGAGACGGCGCGCCGCCTGGGCATGCATCGCCGCACGCTGGCCCGCAAGCTGGAGAAGCAGCGGGTGAAGTGATTTCGCAACAGGGCTCGTTTGGAGCGCTGTCCACGCGCCTTACCCTGGACGGACCGCGGTGCTGTTTCCGCGGTGAAAGGAGCGTGTATGAAACCCTCTGAAGCCCTGGCGTTGAAGCGGGAGCAATTGGGCGAAATCGTCGCCCGGCATCCGCTTACAACGAACTTGCGTGTGTTCGGACCGGTGGTGCGTGGTGAGGATCGAGAGGACGACGAGCTGGACTTCATGGTGGACGCGTTGCCGGGTGCCACGCTGTTCGAGTTGGGAGGGCTCCAAATCGACCTCGAAGAATTCCTGGGCGTGCCGGTATGCCTGGTGCTTCCCAGTGAGGTGCCGGCCCGGTACCGCGACCAGGCAATTGCCGAGGCGCAGCCCATATGAGCAGGCTGGCGCTGATCGATCACCTGAATCACATGCAGGACGCGGCGGCATTCGCTCGCAGCTATGTGGACGGAGTGAGCCAAGCTGATTTCCTGGCCGACAAGAAGACCCAACACGCTGTGCTACTCAACGTTCTCGTGTTGGGAAGAAGCCGCAGCGAGCCTGCTGAGGGAGCATGAGTTATTCGTGGCAGCGCATCCCCAGATGCCGTGGCGCCTGATGAAGGGCATGCGGAATCGAATCGCCCATAACGCCTGCGACATCGATATGAGCGTGGTCTGGGAGACGGTGGACGTCCATGTGTCCAACGTGCTGGAAAAACTGCCGGCCTTGCGGAGCGCGATATTCAGCAAGGGCTGAAGTTGCAGCCGCAAACGCAAGAAGGGGCCGCGAGGCCCCTTCATCGTCTCGAGCGCGGAGCGCTCAGTTGGTGCGCGTCGCCGGCGGCGCGCGCATCACACGGGACTTGCCGCCCGTGGTGACGATGATCACCGGCTCGCCGGAGGTGAAGTTCTCGTTGGCCTGCGCCTGCACGATCGCGCGGCGCTCGCCATTGCGCAACTGCAGCAGGATCTCGACCGCCTGCTCCTTCGTCGCGCTGCGCTCCACCGCGTTGCCAAGCGCCGCGCCAGCCACCGCGCCCAGCACGCCCACGATCACGCCCTCGCGGCTGCCGCCGACACTGCCACCGGCCACGCCGCCTACCACCGCGCCGGTCAGCGCGCCCGCACCACTCTGCGAGCCGTCCACCGTCACCGGACGCACCGACAGCACCGTCGCGTCCTGCACCTGCGACAGACGCTGTGCGTCACCACGCTGGATCGTGTCGGGGCTCGTCGTCGAACAGGCGGCCAGGGCGGCCACCATCGTGGCAATCAGCAGCTTTTTCATCTCGTCTCTCCAAGTCGATGCTCCGGCCAACGAACAGATGTGACCAGGCGTTGACCGCGCAACAAGTCTTTACCTCGTCGGCCACGGCCCCGCGTCCGCTGAAGAACGCATGGGCAAGAACTCTACAGGAGTCGTCTTTAGGCGCTCTTAAGCGTCGGTGAACGACTGTGTCGGCAGCGCGGGCAAAGCGTGACGACGCTGTGAGCCCGCTAGGACACGTACAGCCGCGACGACCTGGGCACGCTCGCCAGCAGAAATTCCATCTGGTCGGCCAGGATGCGCCGCCCGCGCAGGATCATGTCCTCGTGGAGGCTGGGCACGTAGGGCAGGTAAAGCAGCGACATGCGCGCCTCTTCCGGTGTGCGGCTGCCCTTGCGGCCGTTGCAGGCGCGGCACGCGGTGATGCAGTTCATCCAGGTGTCACGCCCGTTGCGCGACACCGGCTGGATATGCTCCCGCGTCAGCAGGTCCGCGTGGAACAGATGCCCGCAGTACGCGCAGACATGCCGATCCCGCGCGAACAGCTTGAAGTTGGACAGCGCCGGTGCCTGTCGCCACGCGCGGCTGGGAATCGAGCCGCGCACCGCGACGATCGGATGAAGCTCGATGCGCGATTGCAGCCCGGTCATCCGCTGATAAC
The DNA here is from genome assembly GCA_039594005.1 of Roseateles sp. Lineage (GTDB taxonomy): Bacteria > Pseudomonadota > Gammaproteobacteria > Burkholderiales > Burkholderiaceae_C > Roseateles. Next base: position 283,532 of record JBCNOF010000011.1, on the reverse strand, counting down.
CGCCGCGCAGCACATGGCAAGGCTCTCCCAGCGTCCACGCGATCGCATCGCTGGCATACAGCACCGCTGCTTCCTTGGTCGAGATCCAGGCCTGCGGTCGGCCCGAGATGTCCAGCTGCAGAACGTCCACGGTCGATGACCTCCAGCGGCCAAGGGTAATCCAGTCGCAGGGGGCAACTCAAGTGCCGCGCGCGCACGGTGGTGCCGCCGAGACGATATTTCAGCTGTTCGCCGAACATAGGCGCCCGCGCGCCCAGGTTCAAGCCGGTGTTCGCGATGGGCTCATGCCGGCAGCTTGCCGATCGCGCGCAGCGCCGCCACCGCCAGCAGGCCGCCGGCCGACAAGGCGTCGTCGGGCAGCCGCGCCTGCCCGGTGCGCAGCGTGGGCGCGAGCGTCTCGAGCCGCTCGGCCAGCGTGGGCGCGTCGTCGCTGTCGACCTGGACGACGCACAGGCCCTCGTCGCCCGGCGTGCCGCTCCAGCCCACCAGGTCTGCGCCATCCAGCGCGACGATGAGCTGCGAGGCCAACGGCGCGAGCACCGCCTCGGACCCGGCGATGACATGCACCACGACCTCCGATCCATCGCGCATCGCCAGCTTGACCGTCTGGTCGAGCCGTTCGCGCAGCACCGCGGCGTCGAGCGCCTCCGGCGGAGGCACCTCGGGCTGACCGGTCAACTCGCGCAGCATCAGCTCGAGCTCCTCGGCCTTGTCGAAGAAGCCGTTGGCGCCGGCCGCGACGACCGCCGCGCGATACGCCTCGGTCTGATGGGACAGCACATGCACCTGTCCCGCGTAACCCTGCTTGCGCAGCGCCTTGAGCACGGCGATGCCCGAGCCCCCCTGGGCCAGCGACAGGTCCAGCAGCACCGCGTCGGGTGCGAGGTGGCCGATCAGGGTCAGCGCGGTCGCCTCGTCGGCCGCCTCGCCCACGACGCAAAGGCCGGGCACGGTGTCGAGCCGCTGCAGCAGCTGACGGCGGATGGTCAGGGAGTCCTCGACGAGGACGATGGTCAGGGGAGCGGTCGTGGCAGTGATGGGCATCGTCATTCGTCTAGCGGGTCGAGGTCACCCCAGCTCGTGCGGCTGATCGCGCGTTTGACCTCATCCATGAAGTGTCCCTGGGGGCCGGCTGGGGCGCGCGTGCCAGGCGCCGGCGCGGGCGACGGACCGGCGGCGGGGTCGCGCGACACGGTGGCGCGCTGCACATGGCGGTTGAGCAGCTCGCGGTCGCGCGTCGTCAGCTGCGACGCGGCCACCACGATCACCGGGATCGCCGCGGTCAGCGGATCGCGCTGCAAGGCCTCGACGACGCCGATCCCGTCGACTTCCGCCATCAGCAGGTCCAGCACGATCAGGTCGGGCACGTGGCGTCGGGCGAGCTCGATGCCCTCCTTGCCGCCGGTGGCGCGCAGCACCGAGAAACCGGGTTGCGACAGATGCGCGCTGAGCGACTGCAGCTCGCCGGGCGCGTCGCTGATGGCCAGCACCAGGAACTTGCGCGTCGCGGTCGGCTTGAAGCCGAGCATCTGCAGTTCCTTGGTCAGCGCCTTGCGCGACACCGGCTTGTGCAGCACGGCCGACGCGCCGAGCGACAGCGCCACTTCCTGGCCCGCGTCCACCGACACCACCACCACGGGAATGTGCGCCCAGCCCGGCAGGTTCTTGAGCCTGGAGAGCAGCTCCCAGCCGTCCAGCCCTGGCAGGTTGACTTCCAGCGTGATGAGGTCGGGCCGCAGGCGCGGCGCCAGCGCCAGCGCGGCCTCGGCCGACGCGACATGGCGCACGCGGAATCCGGCCGCGTTGAGCTGCGTCTGCATCAGCGCCGCGGCACCCTCGTTGTGCTCGACGACCAGCGCGAGCGGCCGTTCGCCGGGCTCGTCGGGCAGGATGACATCGGGCACCACCGGCTCGCGCCAGGGCAGCCAGCAGGTGAAGCAGCTGCCCTTGTCGGGCTGGCTGCTCACCGCCACCGCGCCGCCGTGCAGCTGCACCAGCCGCGCCACGGTCGCCAGTCCCAGTCCCGTGCCCTCGACCTTGTGGGTGAGCACGTTGCGGATCTGGTTGAAGGGCTGGAAGAGCTTCTCCAGCCCGTCGGCGGGAATGCCGATGCCACTGTCGGTGACGCTGATCTGCACGAAGTCGTCGTAGTCGCTCTCGGGCAGCTCGGAACGCCGGCCGGCCGGGAAACCGGGCAGCGATTCGCGTGCCCGCGCCCGCGTGACCTTGCGCGCCTCCAGCCGTATGTTGCCGCCCTTGGGCGTGAACTTCGCCGCGTTGGACAGCAGGTTGTAGATGATCTGCCGCAGCCGTCGGCGGTCGACGCACAGCCGGTGCTGGGCGCCCACGCCGAAGAAGTCCATCGTCACCTGGTTCAGCCGCGCGCGCTCCTGCACGATCGCCAGCGCGTCGCGCAGCAGCTCGTCAAGGTCCACGGGCTCGATGTCCAGGTCCACGCGGCCGGCCTCGATCTTGGCCATGTCCAGCAGGTCGTTGACCAGCGACAGCAGATGCTGGCCCGCGTTGTGGATGTGGTTGCAGAACTCGGCCTGCCGATCGCTGACCGGGCCGGCGGCGCCGTCGCGCATCAGCTGGGCGAAGCCGATGACGGCGTTGAGCGGCGTGCGCAGCTCATGCGACATCGTCGACAGGAAGGCCGTCTTGGCGCTGCTGGCGCGGCTGAGCTCCGAATTGAGCTGCTCCAGCGCGTCATTGCGCTGCTGCAGCACGGCGAGCAGTTCCGCGCGGCTGTCGGCGAGATCGCGCGCGGCGCGGGCCTCGGCGGCCTCCATCGCGCTGTTGTGCAGCTCGGCGTGCACGCGCCGGGCCTCGTCCTCGAACTGCTTGCGGCGCAACTGCGCGCGCAGCCGCGCCTTGAGCAGCTCCACCTCGCCGTTGGCCTTGACGACGTAATCGTCGGCGCCGGCCTCCAGGCCCGCGAGCATCGACGCGCGGCCCTCGAAGGCGGTGAGCAGCAGCACCGGGATGTCGCGCAGCGCCGGCGCGGACTTGATCCGGCGGCAGGTCTCCAGGCCGCCGATGCCCGGCATCTGCACGTCCAGCAGCACCGCGTCCACGGACTGCACCGCGAGCAGCTCCAGTGCCTGCTCGCCGCTGGACGCGGCGACCACGTCGAAGCCGTCGTCGCGCAGCATCGCGCCCAGCTCGGCCAGCACGTTGGCGCTGTCGTCCACCAGCAGCAGCCGCTTCGGGCCGAGCAGGCTGGCGCCCTGTTCGGGCAGGCTGGCGGTGGCGCTGCGCAGCATCGCCGCCACGCGCGCCAGGATCAGGTCCACGTCGTCCTGCTTGCGCGCGAAGGCGTCCGCGCCTGCTTCCAGCGCGCGCAGTTCCGCCTCGGGGCCCTCGTCCGCGGTCAGCAGCAGGCAGGGCGTGTGGCGCAGGGCCGGGTCCAGCCGCAGGCGGCGGATCACGGCCGCGCCGTCGATGCCGGGCATGTGCTGGTCGACGATCACCGCGTTGGGCCGCAGCGCGGCGGCCTGGCGCAGGCCGTCCTCGCCGTGCGCGGCCATGTAGATGTCGTAGCCGTGCGGCTCCAGCGCCTCGGCCAGCGCCTCGCGGAAGGTCTCGCTGTCGTCGATCAGCAGCACGCTGGCCGCATGCGGCTCGGGGGCCGCCACGCGCGCCTGGCGTTGACGCACCAGCTCGCGCGCGCGGTCGATGACGTAGAGCCGGTCATAGGGCTTGCCGACGTACTCGTCGGCGCCGTGCGCGATGCCGCGCAGCCGGTCGCCGGCCTGCGACGCGTTGGACAGGATCAGCACGACGCACTCCGAGCCCTGCGGCGCGGCGCGCAGCTCGGGCAGCCAGGCGCCGCCGTCGCCGTCGGGCAACTGGTTGTCCAGCAGCACGAGCGCGGGCACGCCCTCGGCCAGCGCGGCGCGCGCCTGCGCCAGCGACGCGCATTCGACGCAGTCGAAGCCGGCGTCCTCGAGCGCCTCGCGCAGGTCCATCCGGACGGTGATGCTGTCCTCGACGATGAAGGTTCTCTTGTTCATTTGTGGGCTCCTCCCCAGGCCATACCGCTCAAGCCCATCAGGGCGGGGCCGATCTCCGCCAGCGGCAGCACGCGGTCCGCCGCGCCCAACTGGGCGGCCTCCCTCGGCATGCCGTAGACCATCGAACTCGCTTCGTCCTGCGCCAGCGTCGCGCCGCCGGCACGCCGGATCGCGAGCAGGCCCTGCGCGCCGTCGCGCCCCATGCCGGTCAGCAGCGCGGCGGCGACGCCGCCGCCGTACTCCGCGGCCAGCGACTCGAAGAGCACGTCCACCGACGGCCGGCAGGAATGGCGCGGCGGCGCGTGATTGAGCTCGAGCTTGCCCGCGCGCACGATCAGGTGCGCATCCGGCGGCGCCAGGATCACCTGGCCGGCGAGATCACGCAGCAGCTCGCCGCCCTGGGCGTAACGCACGCGGTGCGGCGTCTGCGCGTCCAGCCACTCGGCGAAGCCGCGGCTGAACACGGCGTTGATGTGCATGACGATCAGCACCGGCAGCGGCGCCGGCGCGGGCCAGGTCTGCAGGACCTTCATCAGCGCGCCGGGACCGCCGGTGGACGCGCCCAGCGCGAGCATCGCGCGGCGCGGCGTCGGCGCGGGAGCCGCGGACAGCGGCCGCCCGCCGATGCGGGCGCGGACGTGGGTAATCACGCGGATGCGCGACACCAGCCGCAGCAGCATCACGTAGCGGCGTTCCCACTCGCCCTCGGGCTGATCGGGACCGGGTTTCTCCAGCACCTCGACGGCGCCGGCGGCCAGCGCCTCGTAGGTGCGCAGCATCTCGCCGCGGTTGGTCGACGAGGACACGATCAGGATCGGTGTCGGGCAGTGGGCCATGATGGCCTCGGTGGCGGCCTGACCGTCCATCCCCGGCAGCATCATGTCCATGGACACGACGTCCGGACGCAGCCGCTCGCACAGCGCCACCGCGGTGGCGCCGTCGTGCGCCTCGCCGACGATCTCGATGTCCGCATGCGCCGACAGCACCTCGCGGATGTGCGCCAGGACGGTGATGGAGTCCTCGACGACCAGCACCCGCAGCGGCTTCGGGGCCGGCGCGGGCGAGGGGATGGACGCGCCCGCGCCGCCGAGCCCGCCGATGCCGCTGCCGCCCATGCCGCTGCCGGTGCCCGAGCCGCTCATGCGGAGGCTCCTTCCACGCTGCCGTCGGTCGGGGCGCTCGTGGCGCCGCCGGCGCCCGTGTCGGTGCTGCCGGATCCCGACGATCCCGCCGGCCCGGCTGTTCCCGCTGTTCGCGCCATCAGCCGCGCGACCTGCGCGAGGAACTCGTTCTGGGCGAACTCGCCCTTGACGATGTAGCCGTCGGCGCCGACGGCCTTGCCGCGGGCCAGGTCCTCGGGCGCGTTGCGCGAGGTCACCAGCACGGCGGGAATGTGGCGCAGCGCCGCGTCGCCGCGGATGCGCTCGATGAATTCGAAGCCGTTCATGCCCGGCATCTCGACGTCCACCAGGATCAGCGCGTAGCGCTCGCGCAGCGCCGCTTCCAGGCCGTCCTCGGCCGACGCGGCCATGTGCACGCGATAACCGGCCGCCTCCAGGATGCTCTGCTCGAGCATGCGCGTGGTGAGCGAATCGTCGATGACCAGGATCGTGCCGGTGCGCGGCGGCGGCGGCGCGGGCCGCGCGCGGGCGCGCCGCGCCGCGGCGATCAGCCCTTCGGGCGCGAGCACCGGCACCGGTTGCTGCGCGGCGTCCAGCGCCAGCCCCGCGATCAGCGCGGAGGGCGGCAGCAGCGCCGGCGGCGGACGCAGCACGACGCTGGTCACGCCCTCCAGCGTGTCCACGCCCAGCACGGCGCGCTGGCCGCCGGCGCGCAGCAGCAGCGCCGCGCGCGGCGGCGCCGAGGCGACCTCGGGTTTCAGCGCGTCGGCCAGCGACAGGTGCGGCAGCAGCTCGTCCTCGACGGCCACCTGCGTGCCGTGCAGCACCGGGCGCTGCAGCACGCGCTCGATCGCCTCCAGCGGCACCCAGGCCGCCGTGCCGCCCGCGATGACGCGCAGCGCGCGCAGCGCGGCCAGCTGCAGCGGCACGCGCAGCGCGACGGTCGTGCCTTCGCCGCGGCGGCTGTCCAGCATCAGCCGACCGCCGAGACGGTCCGCGGTGTCGCGCACCAGGTCCATGCCCACGCCGCGTCCGGCCAGGGCGTCCACGCGCCGCGCGGTGCTCAGGCCGCCGCGCAGCAGGCGCTCGATCAGCGCGCTGTCGTCCAGCCGCGCCGCGCCGGGCACGCCCTTGTCGACGGCGGTGCGGCGCACGGCGTCCAGGTCGATGCCCGCGCCGTCGTCCTCGCAGCTGAACAGCACCTCGCGGCCCTGACGCTCGATGCGCAGCGTGATGCGGCCCAGCGCGGGCTTGCCCGCGGCCTGGCGCTCGGCCGGCGTCTCGATGCCGTGCGCGATGGCGTTGCGCACCATCTGCACCAGCGCGCCCGAGACCGCGTTGAGCAGCACCGCCTCCAGCTTCACATCGCCGCCCTCGCCGACGAGGCGGGCCTGCTTGTCCTGCGAGCGCGCGGCGTCGCGCGCGGTGCGCTGCAGCGGCATGAAGAGCTGCGACGCGGGCAGCAGCCGCAGCTGCTCGGCGCTGTCGCGCAGCGCGACGAGCTCGCGGGCGAGCTGGCGCGCGGCGCGTTCGATCTGGTCCTCGATGCGCGCGAGCGGTCCCGCCAGGATCTCCTGCTGACCTTGCAGCGTGCCGCGCAGCTCGCGCAGCAGCGAGGCGGCGCGCTCCACCGGCGCGAGATGGCCCTGCGTGCGGGAGATGTCCGCGAGCAGACCGTCGAGCTCCTCGGGCATCAGCTGCGGCATGGTGAGCAGCTCGCCGATGGCGTCCTCGGTCGCGTCAGGGATCACGGGCGATCGGGCTGGCACCGCGGACTCGGCCGACGGCGTCGTCGTGGGAGGCAAGGCCGGGGTGGGCAGGCTCGAGGATCCGGGCCGCGCGGAGTCGGGCGTTGCAGGCGATGCGGGTGTCGAGGTCCTGGGCGCCGCCGCTGCGGTGGGCGCGGCGGTGCCGTCCAGCGCGGTGACCGCGTCGCCCGCCGCGTCGATCAGCGTCAGCAGCGCATCGAGCGTGACCCGTTCCGGCGCCTCGCCGCTGTCGCGCAGCGGCGTCAGGAGATCCTCGATCGCATGGGCCTGCGCGGCGATCGCGGGCAGACGCACGACGCTGGCCGCGCCCTTGAGCGTGTGGGCCAGGCGCAGCATCCGCGGGGCCAGGTCGGGCGCGCTCGCCTGCTCGGCGGCGAGCACGGCCTCGCTCATCTGCCGGAGCAGGTCGCGGGCTTCGACGCGGAAGAAGCGGTAGGGGTCCTTGGCCACGATGGATGCGGTGGGGGGCGTTGGTGGGTGTCCGGGGCGCGGCGCCGATCAGGTCGGCGCCTGCACCAGGCGCAGCAGGTCGCGGGACATTTCCGCGAGCTCGGTGGCCGTCTGCGAGGTCTGGCCCGAGCTGGCCTCGGTCTCGCGCGAGGCCTGCGCGGTGTTGGACAACGCGACGTTGAGCTGCTCGACCGCGGTGGCCTGCTGCTTGGTGGAGAGCTCGATCTCGCGCGCGGCGTCGGTCGTGGTGACCACCTGCGCGGCGATCTTGGAGAAGCTCGCGGCGACGTCGTCGAAGTGGCGCGCGCCGGCGTCCACCGCCTTGGAACCGGTCTCGGTGGCCATCACCGTGGTGTTCACCGCGCCGCGCATGTCGTCGATCTGCAGGCGGATCTCCTTGGTCGAGGCCGTCATGCGGTCCGCGAGCTTGCGGATCTCGTCGGCCACCACGCTGAAGCGCCGGCCGGCGTCGCCCGCCACGGTCGCCTCGATCGTGGCGTTGATCGCCAGGATGTTGGTCTGCTCGGCCAGTTCGCCGACCAGGTCCAGCACGACGCCGATCTGCTGCGACTTGCGGCCCAGGTCCAGCATGTGGTCGACGACGAGGTCGATCTGGCGGCGCATCGCGGAGATGGTCTCGCGCGCGGCCTGCAGCGTGCCGTCGCCGCCGCGCGCCAGTCCGGCGGTCTGCTCGGCGATGGCGACCACGCGCTGGGCGCTGTCGGCGATCTGGCGCGAGGTGGCCAGCAGCTCGGAGATCGTCGTGGCGATCTCGGTCATCGAGGTGGCGGTCTCGCGCGCGCCGGCCGCCTGCTGGTTGGCCGCGGCCTGCAGCTCGGCGGAGGAGCGCTGCACATGCTTCACCGCCGTGCCGACCTGGCCCGACAGCGCGCGGCTGAGCGTGACCGCAGCCACCAGCACGAGCAGCGCGCCCGCGGCGGTGCCCCAGAGGATGGCCATGCGCACGCCCGTGCTGGCGGCCTCGACCTCCTTGGCCCGCTCGCGCAGCAGGTCGCCTTCCTCTTCCAGCATCTGCGCGACGACACCGCGCAACTCGTCCATGCGGCGCTTGCCCTCCCCCAGGCCGACGACCTTCATCGCCGCCTCCAGGCCCGACGTGCGGCGTGTCTCGATGCGGTCCTTGTGCAGCTGCATCAGCCCGTCGATCATCGACGAGACCTGGTTGAGCCGGGCCTGCTGCGCGGGGTTGTCGCGGATCAGCTGGCGCAGCTCGGCCAGTGTGCGCGGCACGTTGGCGGCCGCGCTGCGGAAGGGTTCCAGGTAGCTCTCGTCACCGGTGAGCAGGTAGCCGCGCTGCGCGGTCTCCGCGTCCTTCATGTAGCTCAGCAGCGCCTCGACGTGGCTGACCGCCGCATGGGTGCGCGTCACCTGATAACTGGTCTGCGTGAGGATGTCCACGCCCCGGTAGGCCACCAGGCCGACCGCCAGCAGCAGCAGGAAGACGAGCGCGAAGCCCACCGCGAGTTTTCTTCCGAAGGTCCACATGGCCTGTGCTCCCTGTCATCGGCCGGCGGTGCCGGCGCTTGTTGTTGTCGTGAAGGCGGCGCCCGATCCGCCGTCCGATTCGTTGCCCGAATCGCCCTCGGATCCGCTGCCCGCCCTCGCGTCGAGGTGATCCCCGGCGATCGCCGCGATCAGGCTGTCCAGCTCGATCAGCGGGCGCAGCGCGTCGCCGCAGCGCACGGCCCAGCTCGAGCCGGTGCTGTCGCTTTGCAGCAGCCGGTCCCGCCCGCCCAGGCGCCATTGGCCGTCGAAGCCCTCGAAGGCCAGGGCCAGCGGCGCGGCGCGCGCGATCGCCCACCAGCGCGTGACCGGCGCCATGCCCCGGCCCAGCAGCGCCTGCAAGTCGTACAGGGGCAGGACCTGGCCCTGATGTCCGGCAAGCCCCAGCAGCGCGGGTGCGGTGGCGGGGTAAGGGGCGGCGGGCATCGCGGGCTGCAGTCCGGCCAGGTCGGCCAAGTTCAAGGCGAAAGCGTCCCCGGCAATCCGGATGCCCAGCACATCCAGCACCGCGTCGTCGTCTGCCTGCCGACGGGGCTCGGCGAACGAGCGGTCGAACGCCTCGCGCCAGTCCTCGAGTTGTCGCCGTGTCGCTTGCGTCATGCACGAGCCTCCTGGATCTCGTCGCGGCACAGGCGCCGCAGGTCCTCGCGTTCAAAACCACCGCCGAAGCGGCGCAGGCGCTCGTCGGATTCGCTGTCGAGCAACTCCAGCGCCCGGCGCAACTCGCGGCGCGCGGCCACGATCTCGCCGCGCCGCCGTGCCAGCAGTCCCAGGCGCAGATGCGGCAGCGCGAAGCCGGCGTCCTTGGCCGCCGCGCGCTGGTGATGCCATTCGGCGGCGGGCAACTGGCCGCGTTCCTCCATCGCCAGGCCCTGCAGGAACAGCACCTCGGCCTGGAGCGCGGCAGGCGTCTGCGGCGCGATCAGCTTGGCGCAGGCGCGCAGCCCGTCCTCGACCTGGCCGGACTCGACCAGTCGCAGGGCGTCGTCGAGCAGCGTCCGGTCCGAGGCGTTGGCAGGGCGCTCGTCGGCCAGGGCAGCGGCCGGGATCGCCGGCGCAAAGACGCTCGCGGGCTCCGGCGTGCCCGGGGCCGAACCGGGCGTGGTCTCCCATGGGAAGGGCCAGGCCGCGGGCGGCGGCGGCGTGAGCGCGCGTTGATAGAAGAAGCAGCCGTGGGCCTGGCGCAGCGTCAGGCCCGCGGCCTGCGCATCGGCCTGGCCGCGCAGCGTCTCCACATGGCCCAGGAACAGCACGCCGCCCGGGGCGAGCGCGCCGGTCATGTTGCGGATTGCCTGGCGCAGCGCGGCCGGCTCCAGGTAGATCAGCACGTTGCGGCAGAAGATGATGTCGAAGCGATCCGGCGACCAGAAACCCGCATCGGGCAGGCCCAGGTGCCGGGACTCGAATCGCACGCGCTCCCGGATCGCGGGCAGCGGCGTCCACTCGCCGGGCGCCGTCGGCTGGAACCAGAGTTCGCGCTGCTCGGGGGCGGTCGCGCGCAGGCTCCATTCGCCGTAACGCGCGAGCGAGGCCCGCGCCAGCGCCGCGGGGTTCAGGTCCACGGCCAGCACGTCCCAGTCGATGCCTTGCGCGGCCAGCCCCGCGCGGTGCAGCGTGATGGCCAGCGTGTAGGCCTCCTCGCCGCTGGCGCAACCGGCCGACAGCGCGCGCAGGCGCCGGCCGGGGCTGATGGCCGACCCGGGGCGCGCGATCGTCGACAGCAGGTCGAAGCGCAGGGCATCGAACTGCTCCGGATGGCGGAAGAAGAAGGTTTCGCCGACGGTGAGCTCGCCGGCCAGCGCGTCCAGCCGGGCGCGCGTGGGCGCGAGCTCGAGCTGGTCCATGTAGCGCGCCGGGCCGGCCGTGCCCGACAGGCGCGTCAGCGCCGCGATGAGCCGGTCGTCCTGGCGTTCGTCGAACTGGAGCCCCAGGCGCGCGGCGAGCAGCGCGCGCAGTCGCGGCAACAGCGGCCGCACAGACGACGACAGCGATGACGGCGCGGAGGACTCGGAGCCAGGCAGCGGCACGCGCGTCATGAGGCGGCCCTCGCTCGGGCCGCGTCGGCAAGGTCGTCGGGGGAGGCGTCAGGGCGCCCTTCAAGGCGCTCTTCAGGGAGCTCGCGCAAGATCGCGTCGGGCAGCAGGCGGGCCTGGTCCAGCACGGCCAGGAGTTCCTCGTCGCGCTCGGCCAGCGCCGCGACGGCCGCGTGATCCCGATCGCGCAGCAGCGGCGGGAGCGCGCGCACGGTCTCGGGGTCGAGCGCCTGCACGCCAAGCACCTCGCTCACGGCCAGCGCGATGCGGCGCTCGCCGGTGCGCAGCACGACGTGGCGCCGCACCGGTTCGGGCGTGGCGTTCACGCCCAGCAGGCCTGCCAGGTCGAGCACCGCGAGCCAGTCGCCGCGGATGCGCGCCAGCCCCTGCACATGATTCACCGGCGCGGTCAGCGGTCGCAGCGGCTGCGGCCGCATGGTCTCCTCGACCGCGTCCAGCGGCAGCCCGCACAGGCGGGCATTCGCGCGACACACCAGAACCCGGAACACGCCATCCAATGGCTGCTGCATTCTTCTGGCTCCCTGTTTGCGCCAGTCTATGCCGGCGTCCCGCGGACAGGCGTTGCCGAAGGTCACTGGCCGGCACGCCCGCGGGACGTCCAGCGTCGCAGAGAAGCGCCGACGAGGCGTTCGGGTTAACCCGCAGTCGCGCGGCGGCCGGCGTGCAGGTCGCCCGGCGGCATCCGCGAGGGGGCTGGCTTTTTTAGGTCTTCACCACTAAAAAAGGGTGGTCAAGGATTGCCATTCCGACCCGGAACTGATCAAAATAGAACGATCGTTCGTTTTATTATTCCGGGCACCGTGTCCACCACCTCCCTCACCTCCGCCAAGCTGGCCGCGACCAAGTCCGTCGCGGCGCCGCGTCGTGGCGCCCGCTCGCTCCAGAAGGGCCAGCAGACGCGCGCGGCCATCCTTGACGCGGCGTTGGGCCTGGCCTCGCACATGGGGCTGGAGGGCCTGTCCATCGGCGCGCTGGCCGATGTGACGAAGATGAGCAAGTCCGGTGTCTTCGCGCATTTCGGTTCGCGCGAGGAGCTGCAGATCGCCGTGGTGCGCGAGTACCACGCCAAGTTCGAAGAGGAAGTCTTCTACACCGCGATCCGCCAGCCCCGCGGCCTGCCGCGCCTGCGCGCGCTGTTCGAGCGCTGGGTGCATCGGACCTCGGTCGAGGTGGACTCCGGCTGCATCTACATCAGCGGCGCGGTCGAGTTCGACGACCGGCCCGGCCCGGTGCGCGACGCGCTGGTGGGCATGGTGCGCGACTGGCACGCCGCGATCCGCAAGGCCATCCTGATCGCCCAGGAGAGCGGCCATCTGGTGCCCGACGCCGATCCGGACCAGGTGCTCTTCGAGATGCACGGACTGATCCTGTCCCTGCACCACGACGCGCGTTTCCTGCGCAGCCCCGGCGCGCTGGCGCGTGCCCGCACCGGCCTGGAACGCATCCTCGACAGCTTCGCCACGCCGGCCGGCCGCACCGCTGATGCCCAGTCGCGGCAGACCGCGCCCGGTCCCGCCCCCAGTTCCTCCGCTCCGGCGACGTCGGCCACCGGCCGCAAGCGCGCCTGAGCGGGCGAGTTCCCTCGATCCTCGGATCCCATTTCCAGAACCATTCCTCAGGAGAGCCCCCATGCCCCAGTACAACCCGCCCCTGCGCGACATGCAGTTCGTGCTGCATGAGCTGCTGCACGCGGTCGACGAGCTGAAGCTGCTGCCCGCGCATGCCGAGATCGACGAGGACACCATCAACGCGGTGCTGGAAGAGGGCGGCAAGTTCGCCTCGGAAGTCCTGACCCCGATCAACCTGTCGGGCGACCAGGAAGGCTGCACGCTGGACAAGACCACGCACGAGGTCAAGGCGCCCAAGGGCTTCAAGGAAGCCTACGCGCAGTACGTCGAGGGCGGCTGGCCCGCGCTGTCGTGCGACCCCGAGTACGGCGGCCAGGGCCTGCCGGACTCGCTGGGTCAACCAGTTCATGTACGAGATGATGAACTCGGCCAACCAGGCCTGGACCATGTACCCCGGCCTGACCCACGGCGCCTACGAGGCGCTGCACGCGCACGGCACGCCGGAGCAGAAGGCCACCTACCTGCCCAAGCTGACCTCGGGCGAGTGGACCGGCACCATGTGCCTGACCGAGCCGCACTGCGGCACCGACCTGGGCATGCTGCGCACCAAGGCCGAGCCGCAGGCCGACGGCACCTACAAGATCACCGGCACGAAGATCTTCATCTCCGCCGGCGAGCACGACCTGGCCGAGAACATCGTCCACCTGGTGCTGGCCCGCCTGCCGGACGCGCCGCAAGGCACCAAGGGCATCTCGCTGTTCATCGTGCCCAAGTTCATGGTCAACGCCGACGGCTACGCTGGGCGAGCGCAACGCCGTGTACTGCGGCGCCATCGAGCACAAGATGGGCATCCACGGCAACGCCACCTGCGTGATGAACTTCGACGGCGCCACCGGCTACCTGGTCGGCCAGCCGAACAAGGGCCTGCAGGCCATGTTCGTGATGATGAACGCCGCCCGCCTGGGCGTCGGCAACCAGGCGCTGGGCCTGACGGAAGTCGCCTACCAGAACGCCGTCGTGCTACGCCAAGGAGCGCCTGCAGATGCGCTCGCTGACCGGCCCGAAGGCGCCGGACAAGCCGGCCGACCCGATCATCGTGCACCCGGACGTGCGCCGCATGCTGCTGACCGCGAAGGCCTTCGCCGAAGGCGGCCGCGCGCTGTCCGCCTACACCGCGCTGCAGCTGGACAAGGCGCTGAGCAGCGATGACGCCGACGAGCGCAAGGCCTGCGAGGACGAGGTCGCGCTGCTGACCCCGATCATCAAGGCCTTCATCACCGACAACGCCTGGATCGCGACCTCGCACGGCATGCAGGTCTACGGCGGCCACGGCTACATCCGCGAGTGGGGCATGGAGCAGTTCGTCCGCGACTCGCGCATCAACATGATCTACGAAGGCACCAACGCCGTCCAGGCGCTGGACCTGCTGGGCCGCAAGGTCCTGGGCAACAACGGCGCGACGCTGAAGAAGTTCGGCAAGAAGATCGCCGAGTTCGTCGAGGAAGAGGGCACCAGCGAGGCGATGCAGGAGTTCATCAACCCGCTGGCCGACATCGGCGACAAGGTCACCAAGCTGACCACCGAGATCGGCATGAAGGCCTTCCAGAACCCCGACGAGGTCGGCGCCGCCGCGGTGGACTACCTGCGCGTCGTGGGTCACCTGTGCTTCGCCTACATGTGGGCGCGCATGGCCAAGCTGGCGCTGGAGAAGAAGGACGGCGGCGATCCGTTCTACACCGCCAAGCTGGCGACCGCGCGCTTCTACTTCGCCAAGCTGCTGCCCGAGACGGCCAGCCTGATCCGCACGGCGCGCGCGGGCCTGAACCCGCTGATGGAAATGGACGAGGCGCTGTTCTAAGAACAGTGTCACGGGCGCCCCCTCGAGCGGGGCGCCCGCGTTCCTCCCGCGGCCGGCGGCCATGAACCGCCGACATGCACCGCCCTCGAGCGTTCCCCACAAGAAACCGGAGAGAGACACGATGAAACCGCTGTTCGCCACCGCCGTCGCCCTGGGCCTCGGTCTGTCCGCCAACCTCGCGCTCGCGCAGACGGCCACCACGCCCGTCGGCGTGTGGAAGACGATCGACGACGAGACCAAGCAGGAGCGCTCCACGGTGCGCATCAGCGAAGTCGGCGGCGTGCTCACCGGCAAGATCGAGAAGATCACCGATCCCGCCAAGCAGACCGCCAAGTGCGACGACTGCGTCGACGATCGCAAGGGCCAGCCCATCCTGGGCCTGACCATTCTTCGCAACGTCAAGAAGAGCGGCAATGATGCCGAGCTCTGGGACGGCGGCGACATCCTTGATCCGTCCAACGGCAAGGTCTATCGCGTGCGGCTGCGGCCCGTGGACGGGGGCAGGAAGCTCGAGGTCCGCGGCTTCGTCGGCATGCCGCTGCTGGGCCGCACCCAGACCTGGATCCGCGTCGAGTAATTCCCGACGCCCGCACTACATCCCTACATCCGCGTGATGTTCATTGGAGAAACCATGAGTCGATTCCAAGTTCGCAAGGTCGCCGTGCTCGGCGCCGGCGTGATGGGCGCGCAGATCGCCGCCCATCTGGTCAACGCGAAGGTGCCGGTCGTGCTGTTCGACCTGCCCGCCAAGGAAGGCCCGAAGAACGGCATCGTCACCAAGGCCGTCGAAGGCCTGAAGAAGCTCAAGCCGGCGCCGCTGGGCGTGCCCGAGGACGCCGCGCTGATCCAGCAGGCCAACTACGAGGAGCACCTGGAGCTGCTCAAGGACTGCGACCTGATCATCGAGGCCATCGCCGAGCGCATGGACTGGAAGCTGGACCTGTACAAGAAGATCGCGCCGCACGTCGCGCCGCACGCGATCGTGGCGTCCAACACCTCGGGCCTGTCGATCACCAAGCTGTCGGAAGTGCTGCCGGAGTCGATCAAGCCGCGCTTCTGCGGCATGCACTTCTTCAACCCGCCGCGCTACATGCACCTGGTGGAGCTGATCCCGACACGCCCACGACCAACCCCGAGGTCCTCGACCAGCTCGAGAGCTTCGTGACCACCGCCGTGGGCAAGGGCGTGGTGCGCGCCAAGGACACGCCCAACTTCATCGCCAACCGCGTCGGCATCGCCGGCATGCTGGCCACGATGATCGAGGCCGAGAAGTTCGGCCTGTCCGTGGACGTGGTCGACGACCTGACCGGCAAGAAGCTGGGCCGCGCGACGTCGGGCACCTTCCGCACCGCGGACGTGGTGGGCCTGGACACCATGGCGCACGTCATCAAGACGATGCAGGACAACCTGAAGGACGATCCGTTCTACTCGACCTACGCCACGCCCAAGGTGCTGGCCGGGCTGATCGAGAAGGGCGCGCTGGGCCAGAAGACCGGCGCCGGCTTCTACAAGAAGGTCGGCAAGGACATCCAGCGCCTGGACTTCGCCACGGGCGAGTACGTCGCCGGCGGCAAGAAGGCCGACGAGATCGTCGCGCGCATGCTGAAGAAGCCGGCCGCCGACCGCATCAAGCTGCTGCGAGGAATCGACCAACCCGCAGGCGCAGTTCCTGTGGTCCATCCTGCGCGACGCGTTCCACTACGTCGCCGTGCACCTGGACACCGTCGCCGACACCGCGCGCGAGATCGACCTCGCGATGCGCTGGGGCTTCGGCTGGAAGCAAGGCCCCTTCGAGCTGTGGCAGGCCGCCGGCTGGAAGCAGGTCGCCGAGTGGGTCCAGGACGACATCGACGCCGGCAAGGCGCTGTCGAGCGCGCCGCTGCCCAAGTGGGTCTTCGAGGGCCCGGTCGCCGAGAACGGCGGCGTGCATTCGAAGGACGGCTCGTGGAGCGCCGCGGAAGGCAAGTTCAAGCCGCGCGCCAAGCTGCCGGTGTATGAGCGCCAGGCCTTCCCCGAGTCGCTGGTCGGCGAGGGCGCGGTCGAGCCGCTGAAGGCCGGCACCGAGGAGTTCAAGAACGACGAGGTCCGCGTCTGGTCGCTGGACGGCGAAGTGCTGATCGCCTCCATCAACTGCAAGCTGCACCTGATCAGCCCGACGGTGACCGAGGGCCTGCTGAAGGCCGTGGAGATCGCCGAGGCCAAGTACAAGGGCCTGGTGATCTGGTCGCCCGACGATGTGTTCTCCGCCGGCGCCAACCTGGAAGCGCTGATGCCGGCCTTCATGACCGGGGGCGCCAAGGGCATCGAGCCGGAAGAGAAGAAGCTCCAGGACAGGATGCTGCGCGTGCGGTACGCCAACGTGCCGGTGGTGGCCGCGATGCGCGGCCTGGCGCTGGGCGGCGGCTGCGAGCTGGCCGTGCACTGCGCGCGCCGTGTCGCGCACATGGAGACGTACGTCGGCCTGGTGGAAGTGGGCGTCGGCCTGGTCCCGGGCGGCGGCGGCCTGACCTACATCGCGCGCCGCGCCGCCGAGATGGCCTCGGCAGGCAACGCCAACGCGGACATCTTCGCGTTCCTGAAGGACGGCTTCACCAACGCCGCGATGGCCAAGGTGGCGACCTCCGCGCTGGAAGCGCAGAAGCTGGGCTACCTGCTGGACAGCGACGTGATCGTCCCCAACAAGGACGAGCTGCTGTTCGTCGCCACGGCGCAGGCCAAGGCGATGGCGGACTCCGGCTACCGCGCGCCGCTGCGCGCCAAGTTCCCGGTGGCGGGCCGCTCGGGCATCGCCACGATCAAGGCCTCGCTGGTCAACATGCGCGACGGCGGCTTCATCAGCGCGCACGACTTCCACCTGGCCTCGCCGATCGCGGACGTGGTCTGCGGCGGCGACGTCGAAGCCGGCTCGCTGGTGACCGAGGAGTACCTGATGTCGCTGGAGCGCAAGCACTTCTGCAGCCTGCTCGAGCATCCAGAAGACGCAGGAACGCATCATGGGCATGCTGCAGACCGGCAAGCCGGTGCGCAACTGAGCGAGCGCAGCCCACAAGGAACACATCATGAGCAAGCAAGTTCAAGACGCCTACATCTGCGCCGCCACCCGCCTGCCGATCGGCAAGTCGGGCCGGGGCTACTTCAAGAACACCCGTCCGGACGAGATGCTGTCCCGCGTGATCCAGGCCGCCATGGCCCAGGTCCCGGGCCTGGATCCGTCGGTGATCGAGGACGCCATCATCGGCTGCGCGATCCCCGAGGCCGAGCAGGGCATGAACGTCGCCCGCGTGGCGGCGGTGCTGGCGGGCCTGCCGAACACGGTCGGCGGCGTGACGGTCAACCGCTTCTGCGCCTCGGGCATCACCGCCCTGGCGATGGCCGCGGACCGCATCCGCGTGGGCGAGTCGGACGTGATGATCGCCGGCGGCGTCGAGTCGATGTCGATGGTGCCGATGGGGGGCAACAAGCCCTCGCTCCCGCCCGCGATCTTCGAGCGCGACGAGGACGTCGGCCTCGCCTACGGCATGGGCCTGACGGCCGAGAAGGTCGCCGAGCAGTGGAAGGTCTCGCGCGAGGCGCAGGACGCGTTCGCGCTCGAATCGCATCGCCGCGCGCTGGCCGCGATCGAGGGCGGGTTCTTCAAGGACGAGATCACCCCGTTCGAGCTGAAGGACCGTCAACCCGATCTGAACGGCGATGGCGTGATCGTCAAGTCGCGCACGGTCGACATCGACGAAGGTCCGCGCAAGGACACGTCGATGGAGGGCCTGGCCAAGCTGCAGCACGGTGTTCGCCGCCAAGGGCAGCGTCACGGCCGGCAACAGCTCGCAGACCTCGGACGGCGCGGGCGCGCTGATCGTGGCGTCGGAAGCGGCGGTGAAGCGGTTCGGCCTGACGCCGCTGGCGCGCTTCGTGTCGTTCGCGGTGCGCGGCGTGCCGCCGGAGATCATGGGCATCGGCCCGATCGAGGCGATCCCGGCCGCGCTGAAGCTGGCCGGCCTCAAGGCCGAGGACGCTGGACTGGATCGAGCTGAACGAGGCGTTCGCGGCGCAGTCGCTGGCCGTGCTGAACGACCTGGACAGCAAGGGCATCGTGCTGGACCGCTCGAAGGTGAACCCCATGGGCGGCGCGATCGCCCTGGGCCACCCGCTGGGCGCGACCGGCGCGATCCGCGCCGCGACCGTGGTCCACGGCCTGCGCCGCAACCGGTGCCAAGTACGGCATGGTGACGATGTGCGTCGGCGCCGGGCCAGGGCGCCGCGGGCATCATCGAACGGCTGTAAGCGCAGCTTGGAAAGCGCGGCCCTGGCCGCGCTTTCTTCTTTGGGGACCGACATGATCAGTTTCCGAGCGGACGACGGTTTCGAGCTTCAGGGGCATCTCTACGGTGACCCCGCGACCGCGAAAGCGGGCCTGCTGATCGCTCCGGCGATGGGCGTGGAGCAGCGCTACTACGCGGCCTTCGCGCGCTGGATGGCCGAGCAGGGCTGGCTCGTCATGAGCTTCGATTACCGCGGCATGGGCGCCTCGCGTCCCGACGCGATGAAGCGCTCGCTGCGCGGCCTCGACGCCGACATCCACACCTGGGCCGAACGCGACGCCGCCGCGGCGCTCGCGCACCTGGACTGGCTGCTCGGCGAGCACGGCGGCCCGCAACGCGAGATCCACTGGCTGGGCCACAGCCTGGGCGGTCAGATCCTGGGCCTGCTGCCCAACCGCTCGCGCGTCACGCGCGCCGTGACCGTGGGTTGCGGCAGCGGCTACTGGCGCGAGAACTCGATCGGCCTGCGCCGCTACGTGTGGTGGCTGTGGTACGTGGTCGTGCCGCTGGCGCTGCCGCTGTTCGGCTACTTCCCGGGACGCAAGCTGCGCAAGGTCGGCGACCTGCCGCGCGGCGTGATGGCGCAATGGCGACGCTGGTGCCTGGACCGCGAGTACATGATGGGCGAGGGCGGCCAGGCCCTGCGCGCGCAGTACGCCTCGGTGACGGTGCCGATGCTGTCGCTGGCGTTCACCGACGACGAGTTCATGTCGCGTCGCAACACCGAGTCGCTCCACGGCTTCTACGCCGGCGCACGGCCCGAGATGCGGCGCATCGCGCCCAAGGACATCGGCGAGCGCCGCATCGGCCATTTCGGCTTCTTCCGCGATCGTTTCCAGGCCAGTCTCTGGCCGCAGGTCAGCACGTGGCTGGCATGATCGCGGTCATTCATTCGAACGAGGAGAGTGCTCCATGAGCATCAAGACCGCCAACGTCAACGGCGTGCTGACCATCGAGATCGCACGGCCGGAGAAGAAGAACGCGCTGACCCGCGCGATGTATCAGGAGATGGCGGACGCGCTGGTCGCGGCCAACACCGAGAACAGCGTGCGCGCGGTCCTGATCCAGGGCCAGCCGCAGATCTTCACGTCGGGTAACGACATCGAGGACTTCATGGGCAGCCCGCCGCGGGACGAGGACGCCCCGGTGTTCCAGTTCATGCGCGCGATGATCAACTGCGACAAGCCCATCGTGGCGGCGGTGAACGGCGCGGCGATCGGCATCGGCACGACGCTGCTGCTGCATTGCGACTTCGTCTACGTGGCCGACGACGCGCGCCTGGCGATGCCGTTCGTGAGTCTGGGCCTGGTGCCCGAGTTCGGCTCCAGCCTGCTGGTGCCGCAGCTGATGGGTCCGCGCCGCGCGGCCGAGAAGATCTTGCTGGGTGACCCGTTCACCGGCGAGCAGGCGGTGGAATGCGGACTGGCCAACGCGGTGCTGCCCGCGGGCGAGGTCGTGGCGCACGCGCGCCGCGTGGCCGAGCGCTTCAACAAGCTGCCCCCGAGCGCGGTGCGCGAGAGCAAGCAGCTGATGCGCCGCTCGACGAAGGAGACGCTGCTGGCGACGATCCAGGCCGAGGCCGAGATCTTCGGCGCGCGGCTGCGCAGCCCCGAGGCGATGGAAGCCTTCCAGGCCTTCTTCCAAAAGCGCCAGCCGGACTTCTCGAAGTTCTGATCCCACGCTCGCGGCGCGCCGCGAGTCGTCGACAGCGAAGGGCGCCATCGGCGCCCTTCCTGCTTTCTGGCTTCCTGCTCTTCCACCTTTCAGCGCATCGCGTTGAAGGGTCGTCGAACGGCAACCCATATTCACGGGAGTGGGCCCACTTGGCCAAGTCAGCTTGGCTGGAGATTGCATGGCAACGTGCGATTGGCTCGCAACCCGCATCGGCGAATCATCAGGACTCCTCAACGTGTTGGAGTGAGTTCTGATGAGCAAGAAGCGGAATGGGAAGCGCAAGGGACCGGAGCAAAAGGCTCGCTGCGAGATTTGTGGCGGTTTGATCCGGCAGCCAGTTGGTGTCGAAGATCGCCGGAGCTATGCGCACAAGCTCGGGAGCGCACCGGCACAACTCGAACCCTATCGACTGGCACCCGGTGAGGCATTTGACTGCGCCGTCAGGGCCGGCATTTGGGACCGGAAAGGCAACCTGATGCCGAGGTACCTATGAGCCAAGGGCAATTGATCCTGGCGTATCACGGTTGTGATGTCACAGTGCGAGATCAGCTCGTCAGCCGACAACTGAATAGCCTGACGCCTTCTGCCAATCGATATGACTGGCTGGGAGACGGCATCTACTTCTTTGAAGGAGATGTTGAGCGTGCGTTGGCTTTCGCGCAGTCCGCCTGCGACGAACCGGAACGACTACTGTCCGCGAAGCCCATCGTCGAACCCACGGTCGTCGGCGCGATTCTTTGCGTGGCTCGCTGTTGGGACATGATGGGGGTGGCCGGTCGCAACGAGTTTCAAGTCGCGCTCGCTGCGCTGGGGGAGGCAGAGGAGGAGCGTGGGGTCGACATGCCGATGAATGATGCCGCTGATCCTCTTGAAGAAGTCAGCCTTGTCCGAAGCCTTGACTGCGCCGTCTTCAACATGGGGCACAAGCTGCGGGAGGATCGCGGCGAGTTGCCTTATCAGGCGGTGCGAGCCGCGTTCTATCAGGGGCGACGGATCGTTGAGTCATCGGAGTTCCGCAAGGGCTCCCACATTCAACTGGCCGTGCGCGATCCGAGCTGCGTCTTGGGTTGGTTCTTGCCGCCTTCACTCGGCGGGAGCCTGCTCACCGAGAGGGAATATCAGGCAGCCAAAGAGGCCATGGCGCGGGCCAAGCATGCGAGGTCAGCACAGAAGCCACGTATTCGCGCTTCACTATGGTGACCGCGTCGGCTGCCAGAAGACCAAACAACAACGGGCGCGTCAGCGCCCGTTGTCCTTCATGCGATGCGCTCGCTCACGCCGTCTCGGCCGGCCCGGCCATGCGAACCGGCAGGTCGTCGGGATCGACGGTCCGGCCCGACAGCGCCAGGTCCAGCGCGTCGCGGTCCAGCGCGTTCTCCCACTTCGACACCACGATCGTCGCCACCGCGTTGCCCACGAAGTTCGTCAGCGAGCGGCACTCCGACATGAAGCGGTCCACGCCCAGGATCAGCGCCATGCCCGCCACCGGCACCTCCGGCACCACCGACAGCGTCGCCGCCAGCGTGATGAAGCCCGCGCCCGTCACGCCCGCCGCGCCCTTGGAGCTCAGCATCGCCACCAGCAGCAGCGTGATCTGATGGCTCAGCGTCAGCTCGGTGTTCGTCGCCTGCGCGATGAACAGCGCCGCCAGCGTCATGTAGATGTTGGTCCCGTCCAGGTTGAACGAATACCCCGTCGGCACCACCAGCCCCACCACCGTCTTCTTGCAGCCCGCCTTCTCCATCTTCTCCATCAGCGAGGGCAGCGCCGACTCCGACGACGAGGTGCCCAGCACCAGCAGCAGCTCCGCCTTCAGGTAGCGGATCAGCTTCAGGATCGAGAACCCGCACAGCTTGGCCACAATCCCCAGGATCACCAGCACGAACAGCAGCGAGGTCACATAGAAGCTGCCCACCAGCATGCCCAGGTTGAGCAGCGAGGCCAGCCCGTACTTGCCGATCGTGAACGCCATCGCGCCCAGCGCGCCGATCGGCGCGGCCTTCATCAGGATGTGCACCATCCGGAACACCGGCGCCGTCAGCGCCTCGAAGAAGGTCAGCACCGGCTTGCCGCGCTCGCCCGTCAGCGCCAGCGCGATGCCGAACAGCACCGCCACGAACAGCGTCTGCAGGATGTTGCCGTCCGCCAGCGCGCCGATCAGCGACTTCGGGATCACATCCATCAGGAAACCGACCAGCGTCAGGTCGTGCGTCTTCTCGACGTAGCGGTGCACTTCCTTCTGGTCCAGGTCGGCCACGTTGACGTTCATGCCCGCGCCCGGCTGCACCACGTGGGCCACCACCATGCCGACGATCAGCGCCAGCGTGGAGAAGAACAGGAAGTACGCCATCGCCTTGCCGAACACGCGGCCCACCGTGCGCAGGTGCGTCATGCTGGCGATGCCGGTGACGATGGTCAGGAAGATCACCGGCGCGATGATCATCTTCACCAGCTTGATGAAGGCGTCGCCCAGCGGCTGCAGCTTGACGGCGAATTGCGGCTCGAAGTACCCCAGCGTGATGCCGATCGCGATCGCGATGATCACTTGCAGGTACAGATGGCGATACCACGGCACGGCGACGGCCGGCGTGGCGGAGGCGGAAGGGGACAGCATGGGATTCGGCTCCGGTTGCGGCCGGAAAGTATCCCACCCGAGGTTTTTCCGAAGATGCGGAATCTACGTACTAACCCTTCCCCGCACGCGTCGCGGCCTCGATTTGGGATGCGCTGCTAGGCGCGGACCGGAGCCATAGCCTAGCTATGGCGAGGATCCGCAACGCCGCAGGGCGCCCAAAGCGAGGCTGCGGCGCCTGCGGGGTCAGGGTTGCTGACCGAACACTCTGGACTTGCCTTCGCGGTCGATCGCCACGTAGGTGAGGTTGGCCTCGGTGACCTTGACCACATGCGGGTTGGCCGGATTGCGCTCGGCGAAGACCTCGACGTGCACCGTGATCGACGTGCGGCCGATGCGCGTGACCTGCGCGTAGAAGCTCAGCAGGTCGCCCACAGACACCGGCTGCTTGAAGATGAATTCGTTCACCGCCACCGTGGCGATCCGGCCGCGCGAGATCCGCGCCGGCAGCACCGATCCGGCCAGGTCGACCTGCGCCATGATCCAGCCGCCGAAGATGTCGCCGTTGCCGTTGGCATCCGCGGGCATCGGCATCACGCGCATCACGAGCTCCCGCGGACCGATGGTCTCGGGCGAGAGCTGCGGCACCACGGGGGCGGCCGGCGCGGCGGCAGGGGAGGGGACATTCGGCACGGTGGAGTCGCTCATGATCGGCAAACGGTGACAATGGCCGGCATTGTCGTCCAGCAGGTCCCGCCTCCGCCAGCACGCGGTCGCTCGACGCCCCCGGACGACGCCCTCCGCCCACCGTCTGCTCCATGCGCCGCTCCACGCTCGCCGGCACCGCCGCGCCGTCCCCCGCGTCCTCCTCGACGCCCTCGTCGACACCCGCCACGCCCGAGGTCCGCGGCGACTGGCACACCATCGGCCGTCTGCTGCCCTATTTCTGGCGCTACCGTTGGCGCGTGGGCATCGCGCTGGCGTTCATGGTCGGCGCCAAGCTCGCCAACGTCAGCGTGCCGGTGCTGCTCAAGCAGCTCGTGGACCGGCTGGACATCCCCGCGGGCAGCGCGCAGGCGCTGATGGTCGTGCCCGTCGGGCTGCTCGTCGCATACGGACTGCTGCGCCTGTGCACCTCGCTCTTCACCGAGGCCCGCGAGCTGATCTTCGCCAAGGCCACCGAGGGCGCCTCGCGCAGCATCTCGCTGCAGGTCTTCCGTCACCTGCACGACCTCAGCCTGCGTTTCCACCTCGAGCGCCAGACCGGCGGCATGACCCGCGACATCGAGCGCGGCACGCGCGCCGTGCACGCGCTGATCTCGTACTCGCTGTACAGCATCTTCCCGACGCTGGTCGAGGTGGTGCTCGTGCTCAGCCTGCTGGCGGTGAAGTTCGACGTGCTCTTCGCCTGGATCACCGGCGCCGCGCTGGTCTTCTACATCGCTTTCACCATCGTCGTCACCGAGTGGCGCACGAAGTTCCGCAAGCTGCTCAACGAGCTCGACTCGCACGCGCACAGCAAGGCCATCGACTCGCTGCTGAACTACGAGACGGTGAAGTACTTCAACAACGAGGATTTCGAGGCCGCCCGCTACGACCAGAGCCTGGAGCGGCTGCGCCGCGCACAGCTCAAGTCGCAGACCACGCTCTCGCTGCTCAACAGCGGCCAGCAGGTGATCATCGCGGTGGCGCTCGTGGCGATGCTCTGGCGCGCGACGCAGGGCGTGGTCAACGGCCACATGAGCCTGGGCGACCTGGTCATGATCAATGCGTTCATGATCCAGCTCTACATCCCGCTGAATTTCCTCGGCGTGATCTATCGCGAGATCAAGCAGAGCCTGACCGACCTGGAGAAGATGTTCGGGCTGCTCGCCCGCGAGCGCGAGATCGCCGATGCCCCCGGCGCTGTCGCGCTGCGCGTGGACGGCGCGGCCGTGCGCTTCGACGACGTCCACTTCGCCTACGAGCCGCAACGCCCCATCCTCAAGGGCGTGAGCCTGGAGATCCCGGCCGGGAAGAAGGTCGCCGTGGTGGGACCGAGCGGCTCGGGCAAGAGCACGCTGGCGCGTTTGCTCTACCGCTTCTACGACGCGCAGTCCGGGCGCATCGCCATCGACGGCCAGTCGCTGGCCGAGGTCACGCAGCACAGCGTGCGTCGCGCCATCGGCATCGTGCCGCAGGACACGGTGCTGTTCAACGACACGATCGCCTACAACATCGCCTACGGCCGGCCCGAAGCCAGCACCGCCGACATCGAGGCCGCCGCCCGCGCCGCTCACATCCACGAGTTCATCGAGGCGCTGCCGCAGGGCTACCAGACGATGGTGGGCGAGCGCGGGCTCAAGCTCTCCGGCGGCGAGAAGCAGCGCGTGGCCATCGCCCGCACGCTGCTCAAGGATCCGCCGATCCTGATCTTCGACGAGGCCACCTCCGCGCTGGACTCGCGCAACGAGCGCGCGATCCAGGCCGAGCTCGAGGCCGCGGCGCGCGACAAGACCGTGCTGGTCATCGCGCATCGGCTCTCGACGATCGTCGACGCGCACGAGATCCTGGTGATGGAGCAGGGCGTCATCGTGGAGCGCGGCACGCATGCGGCGTTGCTCGCGCGCCGGGGCCGCTACGCGCAGATGTGGGCACTGCAACAGCACCGGCAGGAGGGGCAGGAGACGGTCGCCGAGCCGGACGATGTACCGCGCGGCTAAACTCCCGCGCCGTGGAAACCAAATGGCTTGAAGACTTCGTGAGCCTGGCGGAGACGCGCAGCTTCTCCCGGTCGGCGCAACTGCGCCATGTCACGCAGCCGGCGTTCTCACGCCGCATCCAGGCGCTCGAGGCCTGGGCTGGGGTCGACCTCGTCGACCGTTCGTCCTATCCGACGCGGCTCACCGCGGCCGGCGAGACCTTGCTCGGCCAGGCGGTCGACCTGCTGGGCAACCTGCAGGCCACGCGCAACATGCTGCGCAGCCACCAGTCCGCCGGACAGGACATGATCGAGTTCGCCGTCCCGCACTCGCTGTCGTTCAGCTTCTTCCCGCACTGGCTGATGGAATTGCGCCAGCGCTTCGGCGAGGTGAAGTGCCGGCTCAACGCGCTCAACGTCCATGACGCGACGCTGCAGCTGAGCGAGGGCAACTGCGACCTGCTGGTCGTCTATCACCACCCGAGCCAGCCGTTGCAGCTCGACCCCGAGCGCTACGAGACCGTGTCGCTGGGCCACGAGACGCTGGCCGCCTATGCGAAAGCTGACACAAGCGGCGCGCCGATGTTCCGGATTTCCGGACACCCCGGCCAGAAGATCCCCTTCCTGAGCTACGCCTCGGGCGCCTACCTCGGGCGCCTGGTGGAGCTGATCGTCAAGGACGCGGCGCAGCCGCTCAACCTCGAATCGGTCTTCGAGACCGACATGGCCGAGAGCCTCAAGGCCATGGCCCTGGAAGGCCACGGCCTGGCCTTCCTCCCGGCGAGCTCGGTGAAGAAGGAAGTCAAGGCGCGGCGGCTCGTGCGCGCCGCCGAGCCCGGCCAGTACGAGCTGGACATGGAGCTGCGCATGTACCGCGAGCGACAGGGGTCGGCGCGCCGGGTCAAACCCGTCGCTCAAGCGCTGTGGAACTTCCTGACTCACGCTGCGAACGAGCGGGCATGAAACCTGCATATGTAAGCCATGCAACACCTCGAGATGCGTGATACTCCCTACCCAGCAAAGTGGCCGCTCATGGTCTGCTTTGCGGGTTGGACGATCACCGTCCGAACTTCCCCGCGAATCCGCTTTTTGAATCCGAACAAGCAGGAGCATCTATGAAGAAGGCATTGCTAGTCCTGGCCCTTGGCGCAGCGTTGGTTGGCGTGGCGCAAGCCGACACGCTGAAGAAGATCAAGGACACGGGCAGCGTGACCATGGGCGTGCGCGAGTCCTCGGGCGCGCTGTCGTACACGCTGGGCGACGGCAAGTACGTGGGTTACCACGTCGAGATCTGCCAGCGCGTGCTGGCCGACGTCCAGAAGCAGTTGGGCCTGTCCAAGCTGGACATCAAGTACCTGCCGGTGACCTCGCAGAACCGCGTGCCGCTGGTGCAGAACGGCACCGTGGACATCGAGTGCGGTTCCACCACCAACAACATGACCCGCGCCAAGGACGTGGCCTTCGCCGTCACGACTTACGTCGAGGAAGTGCGCATCGCCGTGAAGGCGGATTCGGGCATCACGTCGATCGGCCAGCTCAACGGCAAGACCGTCGCGACGACCACCGGCACGACCTCCGTGCAGCTGCTGCGCAAGCACGAGCGCGCCAACGGCGTGGACTTCAAGGAAGTGCTGGGCAAGGACCACGCCGACAGCTTCCTGCTGCTGGAGTCGGGCCGTGCCGACGCCTTCGTGATGGACGGCCAGATCCTGGCCGGCAACATCGCCAAGTCGCGCAATCCGGCGGGCTTCAAGATCGTCGGTGAAGTGCTGTCGGTCGAGCCGATCGCCATCATGATCCGCAAGGATGACCCGGCCTTCAAGAAGACCGTGGACGACAGCATCAAGGCCATGATGAAGTCGGGCGAGATCGCCAAGCTGTACGACAAGTGGTTCACCCAGCCGATCCCGCCGACCAACACCAAGGTCGGCCTGCCGGCCACCGCGGCGACCAAGGACGCCTGGGCGAATCCGAACGACAAGCCTGTCGAGGAATACGCCAAGAAGTAAGCACGGTTTCCTGAGCGCAAGGCGCCCCGCGGGGCGCCTTGTCGCAAGGGGTCGTGAATGATCTGGAAGGGCCGAGCATGCGTTGGTGGGCGGCCCTTCGCTTTGATGGATGGAGCACGCCATGGCGAGCTGGGATTGGCAGTTGTACTGCACAGACATGGTGACCGCGGAGGTCGCGCCGAAGTGTTTCGGCGCCCCCGGTTATGACACTTACCTGGACGCGATGATGCGCGGCTGGGGCTGGACGATGTTCGTCTCGATCCTGGGCCTGCTGGTGGCGCTGGTCGCGGGCTCGCTGGTCGGCGTGCTGCGCACGGCGCCCAACAGGAAGCTGGCGCTGCTCGGGGAGGCGTGGACGTGGAGCTGTTCCGCAACATCCCGCTGATCGTGCAGCTCTTCGTCTGGTACCACGTGATCCCGCGCCTGTTCCCGGTGCTGGACCTGCCCCCGACACCCGGCGTGCTGGTGGTGATCGCCATCGGCCTGTTCACCTCGGCGCGTGTGGCCGAGCAGGTCAAGGCCGGCATCCTGACGCTGCCCAAGGGCCAGCGCTACGCCGGTCAGGCGCTGGGCATGACGTCTGCCGCAGACCTACCGCTACGTGCTGCTGCCGATGGCCTTCCGCATCGTCATTCCGCCGCTGACCAGCGAGAGCATGAACATCTTCAAGAACTCCGCCGTGGCCTTCGCGGTGAGCATTCCCGACCTGGCGCAGTTCTCGCTGCAGGCCTCGGAGCAGTCGAGCTTCGTGCAGATCTTCCTGCCGGTGACGATCCTGTATTTCGTCTCGGCCTACGCGATCAACCGCGTCGCCAAGGTGATCGAGTGGTACGTGCGCGTGCCCGGCATCCTGGGGGCGAAGTGACATGACCCAACTCGATTTCTCGTTCCTGACCTGGGACGTCCTCGTCTCCTTCGTCTCCAAGGGCCTGTGGTTCTCGCTGCAGCTGACGTTCTCGGCCATGGTCGGCGGCATCGTGCTGGGCACGCTGCTGGCGCTGATGCGGCTGTCGGACAGCAAGTGGTGGCTGGAGAAGCCAGCGGCGATCTACGTCGACACGCTGCGCTCGATCCCGCTGGTGATGGTGATCCTGTGGTTCTACCTGCTGCTGCCGTTCGCGACGGCCGCGCTGGGCTGGCGCAACTTCGAGCCCGAGACCACCGCGCTGATCACCTTCACGCTGTTCGAGGCGGCGTACTACTCGGAGATCATGCGCGCCGGCATCCAGTCGGTGTCCAAGGGGCAGGTCTTCGCGGGTTAGGCGCTGGGCATGACCTACGGGCAGACCATGCGCCTGGTGATGCTGCCGCAGGCCTTCCGCAACATGCTGCCGCTGCTGCTGACGCAGACCATCATCCTGTTCCAGGACACCTCGCTGGTCTTACGCGATCGGCGCCTATGACCTGCTCAAGGGCTTCGTGTCCGCCGGCTCCAACTTCAACCGGCCGATGGAGACCTACCTGGTCGCGGCCCTCGTTTACCTCGTGATCTGCTTCAGCCTGTCCATGCTGGTTCGCCGGCTGCAGAAGAAGATCGCCATCATTCGCTGAGGTCCGTCCCATGATCGAAATCAAGAACGTCTCCAAGTGGTACGGCCACTTCCAGGTGCTGACCGACTGCTCCACCGAGGTCGAGAAGGGCGAGGTGGTGGTGGTCTGCGGGCCGTCGGGCTCGGGCAAGTCGACCCTGATCAAGAGCGTCAACGCGCTGGAGCCCTTCCAGAAGGGCGACATCGTCGTCGACGGCACCTCCATCGCCAACCCGAAGACCAACCTGCCCAAGCTGCGCTCGCGGGTCGGCATGGTGTTCCAGCACTTCGAGCTGTTCCCGCACCTGACGGTCACCGAGAACCTGACGCTCGCGCAGATCAAGGTGCTGGGCCGCAGCAAGGCCGACGCCAAGAAGCGCGGCCTGAAGCTGCTCGAGCGTGTCGGCCTGAAGGCGCACACGGACAAGTTCCCGGGCCAGCTCTCGGGCGGCCAGCAGCAGCGCGTGGCGATCGCCCGCGCGCTGGCGATGGACCCGATCGTGATGCTGTTCGACGAGCCGACCTCGGCGCTCGACCCGGAGATGGTCAACGAAGTGCTGGACGTGATGGTCCAGCTGGCCCACGAAGGCATGACCATGATGTGCGTGACCCACGAGATGGGCTTCGCGCGCAAGGTCGCCAACCGCGTGATCTTCATGGACCGCGGGCAGATCGTCGAGGACTGCGCCAAGGAGGAGTTCTTCGGCAAGCCTGAGGAGCGCTCGCCGCGCGCCAAGGACTTCCTGGCGAAGATCCTGCAGCACTGATCCTCGCTCCGCTTCGCTCGAAGGCCCGCCCCGACAGGGGCGGGCCTTCTGCTTTCTGCGCTCCGGATTGCAGTGGGGGCTGTCACTTGTCCACGGCATCGATGGGCGAAAGACTCCTGGTTCAGGTCAGAGACGGCGACCGGTGGAATGCCAACAATCGGCATCTTCGCGATTCGACCGAACTGTGTGGCGACTCGCATCAGGCACGGCGGCGGAGTGCGGTTTTCCGCCAGGAACGAGATGAATGGAGTGCTAATGAAGTCGCTTCAGCAATCAAGCAGGAACGCGGGGTCCAGGTGGGCCAACGACCACGACCGGGTGGGGCGGCGAGACTTGGCCGATCTCCGCCATGAGATGCACACCGGCATGGAAGGTTTGCGTTCCGAGCTGCGGGGTGAGATCAATGAGCTGCGAATTGAGGTGAAGAGCGAGATCAACGAGCTTCGGACCGAGTTGAAAGGCGAAATCAATCAGCTCCGGGTGGAGGTGAAAGCCGACATCAAAGGGCTCAGTGATGGCTTGAACAGCCTTCGGGAAGTCGTTGCCGGGCTGGCCGGCAAGGTCGATGGCCTCAGCCGCTCCGTGGGCTTGCTGACGAAGCTCGTGATGCTCCTCATGGCGGCTGCGATCGCAGCCGGGGGGTGGAACCTCGTCCGGAACAGTGGCGAGCGGCACACAAGGCAACCCATGCTGGCAATGGTCGAGATGTCGGAGGATGGCGACTCGGAGTGAGGGAAAGGGCCGGTGCGACAATCCCGCCCCATGAGCGAAACCCTTGTCCTGACCCGCCCCGACGACTGGCATGTGCACCTGCGTGACGGTGCCGCGCTGCAGAGCGTCGTTCCGTATACCGCGCGCCAGTTCGCGCGCGCGATCGCGATGCCCAACCTGAAGCCGCCGATCACGACGGCCCAGCAGGCGATCGCCTATCGCGAGCGCATCCTCGCCGCTGTCCCGGCGGGCGTGGACTTCCAGCCGCTGATGACGCTCTATCTGACCGACCGCACGACGCCGGCCGACATCGCCGCGGCGAAGGCGGCCGGCGTGGTCGCGCTCAAGCTCTACCCGGCTGGCGCGACGACCAACAGCGATGCCGGCGTGACCGACATCCGCAAGACCTACGCGTCGCTCGAGGCCATGCAGAAGGCCGGCCTGCTGCTGCTGGTGCACGGCGAGGTCACGGACAGCGACGTGGACGTCTTCGACCGCGAGGCCTTCTTCATCGACCGCGTGATGACCCCGCTGCGCAAGGACTTCCCCGAGCTGAAGGTCGTGTTCGAGCACATCACGACCAAGGAAGCCGCGCAGTACGTGACCGGCGCTGACCGCTTCACCGGCGCGACCGTGACGCCGCAGCATCTGCTCTACAACCGCAACGCGATCTTCATGGGCGGGCTGCGTCCGCACTACTACTGCCTGCCGGTGCTCAAGCGCGAGGAACATCGCCTGGCGCTGATCCAGGCCGCGACCTCGGGCAGCCCGAAGTTCTTCCTCGGCACCGACAGCGCGCCGCATGCGTCGGTGATGAAGGAGAACTCGGTGTGCGGCGCGGGCTGCTTCACCGCGCTGTCCGCGATCGAGCTGTACGCGGAGGCCTTCGAGGCCGCCGGCGCGCTCGACAAGCTGGAGGCCTTCGCCAGCTTCCATGGCGCGGACTTCTACGGCCTGCCGCGCAACACGACGCAGGTGACGCTGCGCAAGACAACGTGGACGCTGCCCGAGTCGGTGCCATTCGGCGAAGCCGCCCAGCTCAAGCCGCTGCGCGGCGGCGAGGAGATGGGCTGGAAGCTCGATTGAGCGCAAAAGGGCGAGAGGGCCGACCCGGCCGGGTCGGCGCCATCAGCCCGCTCACTTGAACTGATACGACGCGGAGACGTAGAAGAAACGTCCCCGCGGATCCGTGTAGCTCGGGTCGTAGCCCGAGATGAAGAAGTAGGCCTGGTTCGAGAACGGCGGCGCCGTGTCGAACAGGTTCTTCACCCCCGCGCGCAGCGTCAGCGCGGACGTCGCTTCCCACCCGCCGGACAGGTCCCACAGCGAATAGGCCTTGACCTTGTTCGCCCCGACCACCGAGCCGGTGTTGGTGTCGATGGCCGAGTTCTGGTCCTTGTAGCCGCTGTAGAAGGTGTTGGCGAGGTTGACGCTCCACGGTCCGCGCGACCAGTCGAGGTTCAGCCGGTGCCGCCAGCGCTGCACCACGCCATCGGTGACGAAGCGCCCGAGGTTGCTGATGTAGGGATCGCCGTCGCCGGTCTGCTTCTTGGAACTCAAGGTCCATGTGCCCACCAGCTTCACGCCGAAGCGGCCCAGCGCGGTCGCCGGCGAGCGGTACTGCATCGTGATGTCCAGCCCCGAGGCCTTCTGCTTGCCGCGGTTCTCCTTGCGCAACTCGATGTAGCAGATCTCCGAGTCGTCGGGGTCGTAGTCGCAGCCCGCGAGGCCCTCGTCCTCGTTGTAGCGGTGCACGAGCGGCTCGTACTTGGCCAGGTTGGACAGGATCACATCATCGCCCAGCGTGCTGATCAGGTCGCGCTTCTGGATGTGCCAGTAGTCCAGCCCGACGCTGATCTCCGGTGTCGGATCCGCCAGCACGCCGATCGAGAACTGCCGCGACTTCTCCGGCTTGAGCTTGGCATTCGAATAGGTGCGCGTTTCCCAGTTGTTGGCGCAGAAGCCGAGGTCGTTGTCGTTCTCGGCCATGCACACCGGATCGGGCAGCGTGGCGGTCTCGCTGACCTTCACCGAGCGGTACAGGTCGTTCATCGACGGCGCGCGGAAACCGGTGCCGGCCGAGGCCCGGAAGGTCAGGTTGTTCATCGGCGCGTAGCGCAGGCCGACCTTCGGATTCGTCGTCGATCCGACCTCCTGGTAATGGTCGTGGCGCAGCGCGAGTTGCAGCTCCCACTGCTTCGTGATCGGCGCGAGCAGCTCGCCGTAGGCCGCCCAGATCTTGCGCGAGTTGTTGGTGAACTGCGCATCACCCGGTGAACGGTCGCCCAGGATGTTGTCCGTCATCAGCAGGTCGCTGGCCGCGGAGCTCGCCTTCTCGCGTCGCAGCTCGGCGCCCAGCGCCAGCGCGAGATCCCCGCCGGCCAGGCGCGTGAGCGAGCGCGTCATCTTCGCGTCCAGGCTGTCCATCGAGCCGCGTGCGCGCCGCACTTCCTGGTTGATGTTGTTGTCGCGCAGGAAGGCGAGCCCCGCCGCGCTCGACGGCCCGAACGGATTGAGCAGCCCGTTCGCGTAGGCGTCCAGCGTCTGGTCCTCGGGCAGGTAGCCGCGCACGTCGCGGTCCGACACCTTGTTGACGCTGTGGTTGTAGCCCCAGTCGTAGTCCCACGCGCCGATCGTGCCGGTCATGCCCACAACCACGCGGCTGCCGGTGCTCACGAGCTCACTGGCGCGCGGGCCCGCCTCCAGCATGCGCGTGCGCACGGTGATGAGGCGGTCGTCAGGCAGCGCGTCGCCCAGTCCGGTCGCGGCGAGCGCGGGGATCATCGACACGTCCAGGTCGGCGTCAATGCGGTTGCTGGTGCCCACGTACCAGCTCTTGCTGCGCGAATAGGACGCCTCGACGAAGGCCTCGTGCCGGTCGCCCAGCTTGAGCACGCCGCGGCCCAGGAAGCTGCCCTTGTCCGTCTTCGGATAGAGCTCCAGGTCGCGCATGTAGTCGTAGGTGCAGCCGTCCACGCCGCCGATGCCGGTGGGCAGGTACAGCGTGTGCGGCGCCTGGCAGGTCGGCACGCTCAGGTTGATGGTGCGCGTGGAGATCGGCTTGCCGTTGATCGCGAAACCCTGCGACTCGAGGTAGTCGCGCTGGTCGCTGCTGAGCCGGATGTTGCCTGGGAAGCCGGCCGAGGACAGCAGGTGCGGCAGCCGCTCCGGGATGCGCAGATCGGAGATGAAGTCGCGCTGCGAGGTGCGCAGCGCGCCGGTCTTCTGGAAGTCCAGCACCCCCATCACGTTGAAGCCGTCGCGGGCGAGATCGCCGTGACCCGCGGCGAGCGAGGCGGTGCGCTTGCCCGCGCCGCCCTCGCCGGACTTGCCCGCCGAGACGTCCAGCTGCACGCCCTGGTAGTCCTTGCGCGTGATGAAGTTGATGACGCCGCCGATGGCGTCCGTCCCGTAGATCGCCGAGGCACCGTCGAGCAGCACCTCCACGCGCTCGATCGCGGCGGCCGGGATGTTGTTGAGGTCAACGCCGTTGTCGTCGCCCGGAGAGGCGAAGTTGGCCATGCGCCGACCGTTGAGCAGCACCAGCGTCGAGGATGTGCCCAGCCCGCGCAGGTTGGCCGAGTTGAAGCCCATCTGGTCCCGGAAGCCGCCGGTGCCGATGCTCACACCGTCGGTGAGGCTGTTGCTCACCGAGGAGACGGTGGCCATCAGTTCCGCGGCGGTGGTGACGCCGGCCTTGACGATGTCCTGCCGAGAGATCACCTGCACCGGCAGCGCGCCTTCGTCGGCGATGCGCTTGATCGCCGAGCCGGTGATCTCCACGCGCTGCAGCTGCTGCGTGGGCGCGGAAGCGGCCGCCGCGGGCGGCGCCACCTGCGCCTGCGCGGACGCCGACGCGAGCAGCACGCCGAATGCGGTGCCGACCGCCTGCGCCAACGGCGAGCGGGTCAGGCGAGGGGCGGGGAACAGCGAGGGATGCGGAGGGCGAACGGTCATGGCGGGCTCCCTGTGGCCGTGGGGGTGGCTCTGTCGGACCAGTCTAGGGAGCGTGTCGTCACGGACAAGGGTGGTGACCCGCGACAGTCGCGACGAAGCAACTCGGTTGTGACCAAAGGTCACCCGTTGGCGGGTGGGGGAGGCTATGGTGGGACGAATAGCCGCCCCCCAGGCGGCGGGAGGCCTTGTCGATGATCGATCGCTCTTCGCTGCGCCGCGTTGCCGGCGTGTTCCTGATGGCCTGGGCGCTGGCGCCCGTCTGGGCAGCGTCGTCCGGCGCGCCCGCCCGGCCGGCGACCGGCGCCAAAGCCGTGGCATCCCCCGCTGCGGCGTCCGCCACCACCGCGGCAACGGGCGCGCAGGCAACGCCTGCCCCTGGCGCGGATGTCCCCATTAAAGGCCACGCGATGGCGATCGGGGGCGCCCTGAAGGCGGACAACGACGAGGTCTGGAACAGGCTCATCGCCCTGGCGGGGGGCAAGGGCGCGCGCTTCGTCGTGTTCGGCACCGCCGCCGAGGACCCCGAGGCCAGCGCCAAGCAGGTCGTGGAGCAGCTCCAGCGCAGAGGCGCCGTCGCCGAGGCGCTGCCCGTGGCGCCCAAGTTCCCGTGGGTCGACCTCAACAAGGTGGTGCGCGATCCGGCGCTGATCGCCAAGGTGCGCGGCGCCAAGGGCATCTTCTTCACCGGCGGATCGCAGGAGCGCATCGTCGACGTGCTGTTCCCCGGCGGCCAGTCCACGCCGATGCTCGACGCGATCTGGGATGTCTACCGGCGCGGCGGCGTCGTCGCCGGCACCTCGGCTGGTGCGGCGGTGATGAGCACGGTGATGTTCCGCGACGCGCCCAGCGTGATCAGCATCCTCAAGGGCCAGTGGGAGGAGGGCAAGCAGATCGACCGCGGGCTCGGCTTCGTCGGCCCGTCGCTGTTCGTCGACCAGCACTTCCTCAAGCGCGGCCGCTTCGGACGCATGGTGCCGCTGATGCTGGCGAAGGGGTATCGGCTGGGACTGGGCGTGGACGAGAACTCCGCGGCCGTGATCCGCGGCGACGAGGTCGAGATCCTGGGCCACAAGGGCGCGTTGCTGGTGGACCTGAGCGAGGCCTCGTCCGATCGCTCGCTGGGTGTCTTCAACCTGCGCAACGCCAAGCTGACCTACCTCGACCACGGCGACCGCATGAACCTGCGCACCCGTGGCGTCACGCCCTCGGCCATCAAGCTGCGCGGCCAGAAGCTTGAACCCGGCGCGCCCGACTACAGGCCGTACTACACGCTGCCGCAGTTCTACACGGACATGCTGGGCGACTCGACCATCTCCACGGCGATGTCCATCCTCATCGACAGCGTGCAGCCGGAGTTCCGGGGCCTGAGCTTCGAGGCCGCGCCCAAGGCCGGCGACAACCTCGCCGACCTGGGTTTCCTGTTCCGGCTCTACAAGGGGCCGGGGAGCATCGGCTGGAGCACCGACGAGCTCGGCCCCGAGGACTACACCGTCGTCAATCTCTACCTGGACGTCACGCCGGTGCGCATGCCGCTACCGCTCTTCGCGCCCTGGCCCGGCGACCGCAAGCCCAAGGGCCAGGCGCCGGCCGAGGAGCCGCCGGCGGGAGAGCGTCCGCAGCAGCAATGAACGCGCGTTGACCCCGGATCGGGGGCGCGATACCCCGCGCCGGCATGCCGATTGCTGGCCGCCCGCGCAAAGCCGCTAGCATGCGGCGTTCGCCCCTTTCCTGGAGTCTCCTGCGTTGTCGCGAAAACCTCTCACCCTTGGGCGTGGCGCCCGTGGGGCGGTCCTGCTCCTGCTGACGGCGGTGCTGGTCCAACCCGTGGCGGCGCAGACCCGGCCCGCGCCGACCGGTCAGCCGGCGCCGATGCCCGTGCCGGCGCCGCTCTCACCGACTGCTCCCGGCGTCCCCGGCGCGCCCGCCGCCGCGGCCAGCCAGGCGATGCCCGCGGCGCCGGTGTCCGCCAGCGCGCGCCGGCTGTATGACCGCAGCAGAGCGCAGCTGCTGCAGATCCGCACGCTGTTCAACGGCAGCCAGGCCTCGGTGGGCTCGGGCTTCGTCGTCAGCGCCGAGGGCCACGTCATCACCAACTACCACGTGGTCAGCCAGCATGCGCTGGAGCCTGACCGCTATCGCCTCGAGTACCAGACGCCCGAGGGCGACGGCGGCGAGATCCAGCTGGTGGACTTCGACGCGCGGCGCGACCTCGCGCTGCTGCGCATCGTGGCCAAGGCCGGCGACGCCAAGGCCGATCCCCGCGGCGTGGTGGCGCGCATGACGGCCTCGCCGCTGCGCTTCCGCAAGCTCGACCAGCCGCTGGCCAAGGGCGAGCGGATCTACTCGATGGGCAATCCGCACGACATCGCGTTCGCGGTCGTCGAGGGCACCTACAACGGCCTGGTCGAGCGCAGCTTCGATCCGCTCATCTACTACTCCGGCTCCATCAATCCGGGCATGAGCGGCGGCCCCGTGCTGGACGAGGACGGCGAGATCGTCGGCATCAATGTGTCGACGATGCTGTTCCAGCAGCAGATCAGCTTCCTCGTGCCGGCGGAGCACGCCGCCGCGCTGCTGGCGCGCAGCCGTCAGGCGGTGCCGGTCAAGGGCGCGGCCTGGCCGAAACTGCGCGAGCAACTGATGGCCTATCAGGAGGAGCTCTCGCGCAACTTCCTGGCGCAGCCCTGGCGCACGCTGTCGCACCCTCGCTACCGTCTGCCCATCCCGCAGGAGCAATACATGCGCTGCTGGGGCAGCGGCACCTCGTCGGACGCGCAGGGCCTGCAGATGCAGCGCACGCAATGCCGCATGGAGCACGCGCTGTTCATCAACGAGTCGCTGCAGACCGGTTACCTCGGCGTGAGCGAGGAGGTCTACGACGGCAGCAAGCTCGGCGCGATCCGCTTCGCCAACATCTACTCGGCGAGCTTCCGCAACGAGCGGCTGGGCGGGCCCGACCGGGACCGCACCGCGCCCTACTGCAAGGAGGACTTCGTCCAGCAGAAGGACGGACCGCCGCTGCGCACGGTCGCCTGCCTGCGGGCCTATCGCAAGCTCGAGGGCCTGTTCGATCTCACGGTGCTGGTGACCAACGTGGACTCGTCCACCGAGGGCGCGCTGGGCCGCTTCGACGCCCGCGGCGTCAGCTTCGCGAATGCCACCAAGCTGACGCGTCATTACCTGCAAGGATTCGCATGGGCCACGCCGCGGTAATCGAAGTCATCGACCGGGACGGTCATTGCCGGGAAACGCACCGGGTGCGCGCGTGGCCGCTGCGCATCGGACGCTCGCCGCATTGCGACCTGGTGCTGTCGGACCCGCACGTGGCGGGCGAGCACGCGCTGCTGCATTGGGATCGCGACGAGGGCGCCGCCGAGGCGTCCGCCCAGACGCGCAACGACGGGCGCCCCGTGCTGGAGCTGCTGCCCAGCCACAACGGCGGCTGGCTGGAGCAGCGCAAGCTGGCCGCGGGCAGCCGCGAGACCTGGCCGGCGTCCGAGGTGCTGCAGATCGGCACGACGCGGCTACGGCTGCGGACCTCGCTCGACGCGCTGCCGGCCGAGCAGGCCGTGAGCGCGGCGGACTGGCCGGTGAAGCGCACGCGGCGGCCGGCCTGGGCGCTGCCCACGCTGTTCGCGACCTGGGTGGTGATCCTGCTGATCATCAACTGGGTCGGCGACGACGGGTCGGCCACCTGGGTCGATGTGGTGAGCCTGCTGCTCAAGCCGGTGGCCGCGGCGCTGATCTGGGCCGCGGTCTGGGCGCTGATCACGCAGCTCTTCCGGCATTGGTTCGCGTTCGGCGCGCATCTGTGGCGCGTGGTGGTCGCGGGCCTGGCCTTCGTGCTGCTGGGCGTCGTGGTGCCGCTGACGGCGTACATGCTCAACCTGCCCAGATTGCTGGTGATCGAGCAGCTGGCGATGTCGATCGGCGGCGCGGCGCTGCTGTGGTGGCATGCCTCGGTCGTCTGGCCGCGC
The DNA here is from genome assembly GCA_039594005.1 of Roseateles sp. GTDB lineage: Bacteria > Pseudomonadota > Gammaproteobacteria > Burkholderiales > Burkholderiaceae_C > Roseateles. Next base: position 244,980 of record JBCNOF010000011.1, on the reverse strand, counting down.
GCGTCGCGGCGCGTGGCTGTCGGTGTCGGCGCGATGGCGCTGATCGGCCTGGTGCTGACCGTGGGCGGTCGCGGCGAGCAGCAGTACTGGCTCGGCCCGAGCTACATGGCCACGCTGGCGCCGCCCGCGTTGCGCCTGGCGCAGCCGACGTCGGTGGACAGCTTCGTCGACGGCATGGGCAAGCTCGAGGCGCCGCTGCTGCGCCAGGCGGTCAAGCGCAACGAGCAGGCCGGCGGGAGCGGCGATAACGAGGAATGAGCGGGACCCCGGCCTGGGTGCGGCGCCGCAGCCAGGCCACCACCGGCAGCTCGATCCATCGCCCGATGAGCCAGCAGCCCGCCACCGCGAACGTGACGGCCAAGCCGTAGATCAGCGCCTCGGGCAGCGCGCGGTAGATCCCGGCCTTGACCAGCAGCGACAGGGCGATGTTGATCAGCAGGCAGTGGCCGAGGTACAGCGAGTACGAGGCCGCGCCGAGCTGCGTCAGCACGGCGGGCACGCGCACCGGCGCGCGCCGTTCCCACGCGACCAGCGTCGCGAGCACCAGCGCCGAGGCCAACCCCAGCGCGACACGGCCGCCGAACGCGTGCGCGCCCGACGGGCCGAGGCGCTCGTAGAGCACCGCGCCCACGAAGACGATCGCCACCGCGGGCAGCTGATGGCGCCGCAGCGGCAGCGCGGTCCGGCGGGCGATCAGGCCCACGGCGACGCCCATCAGGAACTGCAGGCAATGCGGGTCGCCGAGCTTGAGCGGCAGGGGCTCGCCGGGCAGCGCGCCGAAGGCCTGGGCGACGACCAGCACGGCCCACAGGCCATACAGCGTCAGCCCCGCGCGCAGGTGCAGCAGCAGCGCGCAGAAGCTCAGATAGAAAAGCACCTCGTATTGCAGCGACCAGGCCACGCCGACGTACTCGGGCGGCTGCCCGCCGATCCACAGCAGCAGCGTGCCGGGGATGTCCTCCACGCCGAATTCCGACATCGTCGAGCGCCCCGTCAACCAGCGCGACAGCAGGGACGGCACGGCGGTCATGGCCAGGATCAGCCAGTAGATCGGGAACACGCGCACGAAGCGCTTCCACAGGTAGCCGGGCCAGCGCGAGGCGCCTCGTCCCAGCTCCGCATGGTGGACGTAGGTGATGATGAAACCGCTGAGCACGAAGAAGAAGTCGACACCGACGTAACCGAAGTCGAACATCCCGCCCAGCGTGACATGGCCGCTGAACTGAGGCACGCGCATCAGGTGCGTGGCATGCATGAGCACGACGGCCAGCGCGGCCAGCGCGCGGGCAGCCTCGACCGACGCCAGCTTGGGCGCGTGCGAGGCGAGGGGATCGGTGCGATCGGCGGGATCGGTGGGTGGGGCGGTCGGAGCCATGGTGCGGCGACGCCTGGGCGGAAATCCGGGCAGCACCGCACGGTAAATCCGACCGCCGACACGCGAGTGCGCACGGTCCCCCGGGACGGGGGAACCACTCCAGGGGACAGTCCGCAGCAAGGGGGCATGACGCCCCCGATGTCAGCTGGCGCTCAGACGTTTTTCCATGAACACCGACAGCGGATCCGCGGCGTAGGCGCCGAAGGGCGCGCGGCGGTCGTAACCCAGGGTCTCGTAGAGCTTGAGCGCCTCGGGCTGGTGCACGCCGGTCTCCAGGCGCGCCACCGTGATGCCTTGTGCCCTGAGGTGGGCCTCGAGCTCTTCCATCATGACCTTGGAGATCCCGCGTCCCCGGAAATGCGGTTGGACGAACACTCGCTTGATCTCGCCGTAGGGGCCTTCGGCGTCGTCGACGACCTTGACCGCGGCGCAGCCGGCAAGCCATTCCGCGAGCCACACGCCGATGAAGCGCACGCGCGGCTGGGCCAGCGCCTGCGGGTCCTCGAGGTGATTGCTCTCGCTGGGGTAGAGGGCCGCCATGTACGCGTCAGACTGCGCCAGCAGGGACATCGCGGCGGGGCTGTGGGGGTCCAGGGGTTCGATCTGCATGACCGAACGGTAGCAACCCATGTGCCCACGGGCCGCCAACGGCCTGAAAGGGTTTGCAAGTCAACGTTCGCTTGCAAACTGTCATAAAGGTGAAGCAAGCCGATAGGCCGGATTCTGTGCACGGCGCCTCTTTCGATTGACCGTGTGACCGCCATTCATCTGGGCCGGGCATCGCTGCCCGGCTCGGTGCCACCTACCCGCCAGCTCTGCGAGCCGCATCAACGCTGGCCTACTTGGTGTTGCTGCGCGTAGAGATTGCCCGTTTCACCCGAACCAGGCGAAGCCTGGTTCGGGCGGCTATCCGGACCGACGCTTGCGCGCCGCCCGTGATGCTTTCGCATCCCGGGTCGGGGCTTTCGCCCCGTCCGAACAGAACACCCGGTCCCAGACCTGGTTCGACTCGTCTCTGTTGCTCTGATCCTCGGCTTTCGCCGGGCAGCCGTTAGCTGCTACGCCGCTCTATGCAGTCCGGACCTTCCTCCAGTGCCGTGTTTCCACGATCGCACCAGCGGCGGTCTGGCTTGCTTCACGGGGCGGGAGTGTACTTGAGCAGCGACTCGATCGTCGCCTGCACCGCCAGGGCCTCGGCGAAACCGGGCAGGCTGTGCGAGCGTCCCTCCAGCATCGCGGCCCAATGGCCGAGTTGGTCGGTCATGCCGTTCATGCGCAGCGTTTCCGCGTCGCCCAGGCTCTGCACCCGCTCGCCCTGACGCTGCTGCGTCACGCCGAACCAGTCCCGCAGCTCGATCTCGCCCTCGCTGGCCCGCCAGATCATGCGGTTGTCGTCGGCGCGCTCGCCGCCGATGCCCGCGCTGATCTTCACCGGCACGCCCGAGGCGACCAGTTCGGCCTCCAGCGAGACCTCCGAGCCCACGCCGTCGTCCGGATACACCACGGCGCTGCGCGTCACGCGGGCCGGTCCCAGCACGCGCTGCAGCACGAAGATGAAATGCGACAACACCTCGCGCGAGAAACCGCCCTCGGCGCGCTGCGACAGCCAGGCACCGGCGCCGGCCTGCCAGGGGCGGGGCCAGGCGGCGAAACGCAGCTCGATGCCCACGCTCGCGAGCGCGCCCAGCGGCCGGCGCGAGGCCGCGCCGAAGGCCAGCTGCAGCTGGGCCAGCCCGGTGGAGGAGGCCAGCGAGTAGTTCACCGCGGCGCGGTGGCGCTCGCGCTCGATGCGGGCGATGCACGCGCGGGCGGCATCGAAGTCGGTGGTCAGCGGCTTCTCGCAGAGCACCGCCAGGCCGGCATCGAGGGCCTGCTGCGACAGGGCGATGTGCGGCCCGGGCGGCGTGGCGATGTACAGGCCATGCAGGCCGGGCTCGCGGATCAGCGCCTCGGCGCTCGTGGCCGCGCGCAGCAGCGGGTAATGCGCCAGCACCTGGCGCAGGACCTCGGGGTTCTCATCCCAGACGCGGGTGACCCGCAGGCGCGCGTGTCCGGCCAGCCGCGCCAGCATGCGCTGCCCCATGACCCCGAGTCCCACCACCCCAATGCTCAACACGCCTGGCACCACGCTCTCCGCCCGAAGTTCCGCAAAACGTCGCAGTGTAGGGGGCCCCGCTACACTGCCTGGCCTCCCCTCGCACGCATGACCCGGACGTCCCCCCACGCATGAACCCCGAAGCCAGCCAACTGTGGCGCGCGCCGCGCTGGGCCCTCGCCATCCTGCTGGCCGCGCTGGCCACGGTGGGGCCGTTCTCCATCGACACCTACATCCCCGCGTTCGCCGGCATCGCCAAGGCGCTGGACGCCACGCCCATCGAAATGCAGCAGACGCTCTCGGGCTACCTGCTGGGCTTCGCGGTGATGAACCTGTTCCACGGCGCCTTGTCGGACAGCTTCGGGCGTCGCCCGGTGGTGCTGTGGGGCATGGCCGTCTTCGCGCTCTCGTCGATGGGCTGCGCGCTGGCCGGGAGCATCGGCCAGCTTGTCTTCTGGCGCACGGTGCAGGGCCTGTCGGCGGGCGCGGGCGTGGTGGTCTCGCGCGCCATCATCCGCGACATGTTCCCGCCCTCCGAGGCGCAGCGCGTGATGTCGCAGGTGACGATCTTCTTCGGCCTGGCGCCGGCGATCGCGCCGATGATCGGCGGCTTCCTGTACGTGCACGCGGACTGGCACGCGATCTTCTGGTTCCTGGTCTTCGTCGGCGCGCTGCTGTTCGCGGTGACCTGGCGCCTGATGCCCGAGACGCTGCACCGGGACCACCGCCAGCCCTTCCACGTCGGCTCGCTGCTGCGCGGCTACCGCTCGCTGGTGGGCAGTCGCCGCTTCCTGCTGCTGGCGCTGGCCAGCGGCATCCCGTTCAACGGCATGTTCCTGTACGTGCTGGCCGCGCCGGTCTTCCTGGGCGAGCACCTCGGCCTGGCGCCCACGCAGTTCTTCTGGTTCTTCCTGTTCAGCATCGGCGGGATCATGGGCGGGGCCTGGCTCAGCGGCCGGCTGGCCGGACGCATCGCGCCGCGCAAGCAGATCCGCCGCGGCTTCTTCATCATGGGCGTCACGTCCATCGCCAACATCGCCTGCAACCTGACGCTGCCGCACAGCGTCTACTGGGCCTTCCCGCTGATCAGCAGCTTCGCGTTCGGCTGGGCGCTGATGGTGCCGGTGGTGACGCTGCTGGTCCTGGACCAGGCGCCCGAGCGCCGCGGCATGGCGTCCTCGCTGCAGGCCTGCATCGGCAGCGCCGCCAACGGGCTGGTGGCCGGCGTGCTGGTGCCGCTGGTGATGCACTCCATGCTGACGCTGGCCATCGCCTCGGCCTGCATGATGTGCATCGGGCTGGTGGCCTGGACCTGGGTCAAGCGCGAGGTCTCCACGCCGGTGGCGTGACGTCCGACCAGGCGGACCGCTCAAGAAGCGCCGGTTTCCTCCGAAATAGGGAGGAGTCCTGCCCCGGAGCGATCCATGTCCCACCGTCCCGGCCTCGGCACCTGCTTGCCGGCCGTCCTTGGTCTGTCCCTGTTCCTCGCCGGCGCCGCGCATGCGGCGGAGCCGGCCGCCGCGCCCAAAGGCGACACGAGGGCCGACACCAAGTCCGACGCCACCGGTGAACCGCTGCGCGACCGTCTGGCGGATCGGCTCAAGGAAGACGCCGCGGCGCTCAAGCTGAGCACCCGGCCCGCGCAGGCCCCCACCGACGTCAAGACCAGCAACCCGGTCGACCAGCGCGCGCGACGCGCGGCGGCCAAGCCGGCGGGCGCGGCTTCGGCGGCGAAGTCCGCCACGCCATGGTCCTACACCGGCGAGGGCGCGCCCGACAAATGGGCCCAGCTGCAGCCCGAGTTCCGCCAATGCGGGGTCGGCACCCGTCAGAGCCCGATCGACCTGCGCGACACGATCAAGGTCGACCAGGAACCGATCCAGTTCGACTACAAGCCCGCCAGCTTCTCGGTGGTCGACAACGGCCACACCATCCAGGTCAACGTCGCCCCGGGCAGCGCGCTGCAGATCATGGGCCGGCGCTACGAGCTGCAGCAGTTCCACTTCCACCGCCCCAGCGAGGAACGCATCAACGGCCGCCAATACGACATGGTCGCCCACCTGGTGCACAAGGACGCCGACGGCCGCCTGGCCACGGTGGCGGTGCTGCTGGAGCGCGGTCAGGACCAGGCGCTGATCCAGACCGTCTGGAACTACCTGCCGCTGGAGCGCGGCGACACCTACACCGCGCCGGTCCCCATCGACCTCAACCAGCTGCTGCCCAAGGACCGCGGGTACTTCTCGTACATGGGCTCGATGACCACGCCGCCGTGCACCGAGGGCGTGTTGTGGATGGTGCTGCGCCAGCCGGTGCAGCTCTCGTCGCAGCAGATCTCGGTGTTCTCGCACCTGTACCCGATGAACGCGCGTCCGCTGCAGGCGCAGTCGGGCCGGCTGATCAAGGAATCCAACTGACCCGGGCGACGACCCGCGCGGGAAACGATCTGAGCCGCGGAAATCCTGTTTTCCGCTTCGGGCCGGGGTTGTGACACGCGTCACGGCCCCGGCCTTCTTCTTGGTGAAAACCCTTGGTCATGGATGGCGCTCCCCGCACAATCCACGCCGCCCCGCGCCGGACTTGATCCAGATCAAGGAACGCGGGACGTGGATTTGCCCGCATGCCCTGTCGGCTCCGCACCCGGACCGACCCCCTCCCCAGGACTCCCACCGTGTTGAAGACCATCAAGTCCCGCCTGATCGCGATCAGCATCGTGATCGTCGTGGCCGCCGTCGCGCTGGCCACCTTCGCCAGCTACTGGGCCGTGCGCGGCCACGCCCGCCATCAGGTGCAGGCGCAACTGACCGACCTGGCCACCGCCAACGCCAATGGCGTGGCCGCCTGGGTCAAGACGCAGAAGGACGTCGTGGCCGCGATGGCGCCCGCCGCGCAGCTCGAGGACCCGCGCCCGGTGCTCACGCAGGCGCTGCAGTCGGGCCGGCTGGACCTGGCCTATGTCGGCGGTGCCGACAAGCGCATGATCTCCATCCCCGACCGTCAGCGTCCCGCGGACTACGACCCCACCGGCCGCGGCTGGTTCAAGCTGGCCTCGGGCACCGATCAACCCGTGATCACCGCGCCCTACGTGGCGGCGTCCAGCAAGAAGCTGGTCGTGACCTTCGCCAACGCCGTGCGCGCGGGCGGTGAGGTCAAGGCGGTGACCGGCACCGACGTGGCGCTGGACGAGATCGTCGCCACGATGAAGTCGATCAAGCCCACGGCCAGCGGCTTCGCGATGCTGCTGGACAAGAAGGGCACCGTGATCGCGCACCCGGACGCGGCGCTCACGCTCAAGCCGGTCAAGGACCTGTCGGCCACGCTGGACGATGCCCTGCTGGTGACCGCGCACGGCGACGAGCCGACGCTGGCCGACATCGGCGAGCAGCGCTTCTTCCTGAAGGCCATCGACGTGCCGGGCACCGACTGGGTGCTGGTGGCCGCGGCGGAGCGCAACGAGGCGCTGGCCGCGCTCTCGGACGTGCTGCGCAACGCGGGCCTGACGATGCTGGTGGTGACGGCGGTGGCCGCGCTGGTGGCCGCCGCGGCGGTCGGCGCGCTGCTGCAGGGCCTGGCGGGCATCAAGCGCGCCATGAACGACATCGGCGCGGGCGAGGGCGACCTCAGCCAGCGCCTGGAAGTGCGCGGCGAGGACGAGATCGCCGACATCTCCCGCGGCTTCAACCAGTTCGTGCACAAGATCGAGCAGGTGATGCTGCAGGTCCGCGAGACGAGCCAGTCGATCGCGGTGGCCTCGCGCCAGATCGCCGCTGGCAACCACGACCTGAGCCAGCGCACCGAGGAGACGGCCAGCAACCTGCAGGAGACGGCCAGCTCGATGGAGGAGCTCAACAGCACGGTGGCCAACAGCGCCGCCAACGCCGATCAGGCGCGGCAGCTGGCCGACACCGCCAGCCGCGTCGCGCGCCAGGGCGGCGAGGCGATGGGCCAGGTGGTCTCGACGATGCAGGACATCAGCACGAGCTCGCGCCAGATCGGCGACATCATCGGCACCATCGACGGCATCGCCTTCCAGACCAACATCCTGGCGCTGAACGCCGCGGTCGAGGCGGCGCGCGCGGGCGAGCAGGGCCGCGGTTTCGCGGTCGTGGCGGGCGAGGTGCGGGCGCTGGCGCAGCGCTCGGCGAGCGCGGCCAAGGAGATCAAGACGCTGATCACCGCCAGCGTGGAACGGGTGGAGACCGGCACGCGTCAGGTGTCGACTGCGGGCGACACGATGAGCGAGGTGGTGGGCAGCGTGCAGCGCGTGGCGCAGATGATCGGCGAGATCAGCCACACGGCGCAGGAGCAGAGCCACGGGATCGGGCAGGTCAACGTGGCGGTGGCGCAGCTGGATCAGGTCACGCAGCAGAACGCGTCGCTGGTCGAGGAATCGGCCGCCGCGGCCGAGAGCCTGAAGGACCAGGCCCAGAAGCTGGCCGACGTCGTCGGCACCTTCCGCCTGAGCGGTTCCTGATCGCGTGCACGGCCACGCGTTTCAACGCGCTGGCTGTGTTTCGTGGAACCGCAGGAACATGTCGGTGGCCGAGTCCGCCACCTGACGCTGCTGCGCCGCGTCCAGCGGCGGCTGTCCCATGGTGATCTGCGGCCAGAACGCGAAACCCTTCACCAGCGCCTGCAGCTGAGCCGCCGCGAAAACCGGATCGCCTTCGCGCAGCCGCCCGTCGGCCATCGCCGCGCGGATCCACACGGTCAGCGCCTCCTCGCGGCCGCCCAGCCGGCACAGCATGTCCCGCGCCCGCTGCGGCGCGTGGATCGCCTCGGCGATCAACACCCGCGCCAGGTCCAGGAACTGCGGGTCGTCGCTCATCGCCAGCTTCTGTTCCACCAGCGTCAGCAACTGCTCGCGCAAGGGCCGATCAGCGCGGTAGCTCAGCTTGAGCTTGGCCTCGGTCGCGACCCAGAGCCGCTCCAGGATCGCGTCGAAGAGCGCGTCCTTGCCGCTGAAATGGTTGTAGACGGTCCGCTTGGATACCTGCGCCCGACCGGCGATACGGTCCATGTTGGCGACCTCGAACCCGTGCTCGCGGAATTCCGCGATGGCCGCGTCCACGATCGCCTGGCGCTTGCGGTCGGTGAGCCGCAGGCGGTCGCCGTCGCTGTCCGAGGCCGGAGCGGGGAGGGCGGGATCAGCGGCGGTCGGCGAGGCGTCGGAAGTCATGGGGCGGAATCTTACACCGGGGAGTTTACTTTTCCGGATCCGGCGTCTAGACTCTCGAAAAACTACACTGTGTAGTGCAAGTTTTCAAATGCGCCGATCCTTCCCTCGTTCGTTGCTGCCGCTGTCGATGACCGCCCTGGGCGGGGTCGCGGCGGTGCTGATTGCTGGAGCCCTTGCCATGACTGCTTCCCGCGTGATGTCCTCGCCCGCCACGGCGTCCCCCTTGACTCCGCTGACCCCGCTCCCGGGGGTGTCCGCTCCCGCGCCCGAGGGCACCCAGCCGCCGCTCGAGTCTTCCCCGCAATGGGCGAAGGGCCGCTTCCACAACCCGGCCGTCGAGCCCGAACAGGGCTTCTGGAAGACGGTCGGCATCTTCTGGGACTTCATGGTCAACAAGCCCTCGGGCACCGCGCCGGACCAGCCCATCCAGGTGCAGGCGCTGACGAAGGCGCAGCTCCTGGCGGCGCCGGACCGGACGCTGTTCCGGCTGGGGCACTCGACGGTGCTGCTCAAGCTCCGCGGCCGCTTCTGGCTGACGGACCCGGTGTTCTCGGAGCGCGCCTCGCCGTTCTCCTTCATGGGACCGAAGCGTTTCCACGCACCGCCGATCGCGCTGGACGAGCTGCCCGAGATCGAGGCGGTGATCCTGTCGCACGACCATTACGACCACCTCGACCACGACACCGTGCTGGCGCTGGCGCCCAAGGTGCGCCATCTTCGTGACGCCGCTGGGCGTGGGCCAGCGCCTGATCGAGTGGGGCGTGCCGGCGGCCAAGGTGAGCCAGTTCGACTGGTGGCAGGGGACGTCCATCGCCGGGCTGCAATTGACGGCCACGCCGGCGCAGCATTTCTCGGGGCGCGGGCTGAGCGACCGCAACTCCACGCTGTGGGCGTCGTGGGTATTGATCGACGACGACCTGCGGGTCTTCTTCAGCGGCGACACCGGCTACTTCGACGGCTTCAAGGCGATCGGCGAGCGCTTCGGGCCGTTCGACCTGACGCTGATGGAGACGGGCGCCTACGACCCGCGCTGGCCCTACGTGCACATGCAGCCGGAGCAGACCATGCAGGCGCACATCGACCTGCGCGGCCAGCTGGCTGCTGCCGATCCACAACGGCACCTTCGACCTGGCGATGCACCGCTGGCAGGACCCGTTCGAGCGCATCAGCGCGCTGGCCCGGCTGCGCAACGTGGAGCTAGTGACGCCGGTGATCGGCGCGCCGCTGGCGATCGAGCAGCCGGGGACGACGCCGCAATGGTGGCAAGCAGGCGCGCCCGCCGCCGAAGCCGCTGACACGGGTGCGCCCAAGGCCACCGTGGCGACTCCCTGAGCACCGACGCGGCTCGAACACCGTCCCCGTTCCCGTTCAAAAGCCCGGTCTGACCGGGCTTTTTGCATTCCTCCCACTTTTTCACCACCATCGGAGCGTTTCTGACCCGTTGGAGGGGGCCAGCCCCACCGCCGCGCGCCCTCATCGGGGCGATCGGGTCGGACAGGGCGTCCCGGTTTCAGGGGAGTACGGACCTTCGAATTTGTTGATCCATCACTTGCACAGCAGTTCTTAAGTCCTTCATTTTGAACAACTTTTTTCTGACCCACTGACTCCAAAATGCGAGCTAAGTAATTGATTTGATTAGGAAAAACGCCAAATTTCCTTGACCGGCCGGGCCCCCGCCATTAAAGTGGGAGAAAGTGCAATTCGGTGGGGCAAAGTGGCGAATGTCGTGTTTCAGGGGGCGAGTGCCTTGGCGTTGGACGCCAAGGGGCGCTTGACCGTCCCTGCTCGGCACCGCGAGGTCCTGCAGGCGCTGTGCGGCGGCAAGCTGACGCTGACCAAGCACCCCGAAGGCTGCCTGATGGTCTTCCCCCGTCCCGCGTGGGAGCAGTTCCGCGACAAGGTCGCCGCGCTGCCGATGTCCGCCGCCGGCTGGAAGCGCGTCTTCCTCGGCAACGCGCAGGACGTCGAGATCGACGCCGCCGCCCGCGTGCTGATCGCGCCGGAGCTGCGCGCCTCCGCCGGTCTGCAGAAGGACACCATGCTGCTGGGCATGGGCAGCCACTTCGAGCTCTGGGACGCCCAGGCCTACGCCGCGCACGAGGCCGCCATCATGCAGTCCGAGATGCCGGCCGTGCTCCAGGACTTCAGCTTCTGAACGCCATGAGCAGCCCGACCACCCCCATGGCGCCCGACAACGCCTTCACCCACACGACCGTGCTGCTGCACGAGACGGTGGACGGCGCCTTCACGAATCCGGACGGCATCTACGTCGACGGCACCTTCGGCCGCGGCGGGCATTCGCGCCTGCTGCTCTCGCGGCTCGGGGAGAAGGGGCGGTTGATCGCCATCGACCGCGACCCCGAGGCGGTCGCGGCCGCGACGTCCGGACAGACGCGGGTCGATGACCCGCGTTTCCACATTTGCCACAGCGCGTTCGCCGACATGGCCGCGCAACTCGATGCGCTGGGCATCGACCAGGTCGACGGCATCCTGCTCGACCTGGGCGTGTCCAGCCCGCAGATCGACAACCCGGAGCGCGGCTTCAGCTTCCGCTTCGACGGCCCCCTCGACATGCGCATGGACACGACGCGGGGCGAAAGCGCCGCGGACTTCCTGGCCCGCGCGGAGGTGTCTCAACTCGCACAGGTGATCCGCGACTATGGCGAAGAACGGTTTGCTCTCCCGATTGCAAAGGCGCTTGTGGCTCGCCGGGAAGGCGGGCGTCCTGTTCGAACAACCGCCGAGCTTTCCCAAGTCGTGGCTGGTGCGGTCAAAACCCGCGAACCGGGCAAGGACCCTTCAACGCGCACATTTCAGGCTCTACGGATATTCGTCAACGCCGAGCTTGAGGAGCTCCAGCAGGGCCTGAACGCCGCGCTGTCCAAGCTCAAGCCGGGCGGCCGGCTGGCGGTGATCAGCTTCCACTCGCTGGAAGACCGCATCGTCAAGAACTTCATCGCCTCGCACAGCAAGGAAGAGTTCGACCGCCGCGCCCCGTTCGCCGCGCCCAGGCCGCAGCCGCTGCGCGCGATCGCGCGCGTGAAGCCCAGCGAGGCCGAGGTGGCCGCGAATCCGCGCTCGCGCTCGTCGATCCTGCGCGTGGCCGAACGCACCGACGCGCCGCTGCCGCCGCCCGTGCCCGAGGACACCGGCAAGCGCAGAAAGGGAGGCTCGCGATGATCGGCCGCCTGAACCTGCTGCTGATCGTCGCGGTGCTCGTGTCCGGGATCTACATGGTGCGCAGCGCCTACGAGTCGCGCCGCCTGTTCACCGAGGTCGACCGCGCCCAGGCCGAGGGCCGCCGGCTCGAGGCCGACTACCAGAAGCTGCTGGCCGACCGCCAGGCGCAGGCGACCAACCTGCGCGTCGAGCAGGTCGCACGCGAGCGCCTGAAGATGCGCCCGATCTCGCCGGCCATCACCTTCAATCCCGATGCGCCCGCCATCGAGGCGAGCGGCGTGCGCGGCCGCGCGCCGGCGCAGGGAGCCGCCCGATGATCGGCAAGCTGCGCAAGGCGCTGGCCAAGGGGCAGGGCGGCGGCTCGTCGCGCAACGGCGCACGCAACCACGCGCGCAACACCGTCACGCGCGGCGTCAGCTATTCCAGCAGTCCGCTGCTGGCCTCCAAGACGCCGCCGTGGCGTTCGCGTTTCCTGGTCGCGCTGGTGGGCCTGGCCTTCACCGGGCTGCTGGCACGCGCCGCCTACATCCAGCTCATCGGCGAGGACTTCTTCCAGCGCCAGGGCGAGGCGCGCTACGCCCACAAGATGGAGCTGCCCGCGAGCCGCGGCAAGATCAGCGACCGCAGCGGGCAGGTGCTCGCCGCCAGCGTCGCGGTGCCGTCGATCTGGGCCTTCCCCAAGGAGGTCGACACCGACCCCGACAAGCGTCGCCAGCTGGCGAAGATCCTGGACATGTCGCGCGCCGAGCTCGACAAGCGTCTCGATCCCGCGAACCGTTTCGTCTTCCTGCGCCGCCAGGCCGACGACGAGACCGCCCGCAAGATCAAGGAACTCGGCCTGAAGGGCGTGTTCCAGGACCGCGAGTACAAGCGCCAGTATCCCGAGGGCGAGGCCGCCGCGCACATCGTCGGCTTCACCAACATCGAGGAGCAGGGCCAGGAAGGCATCGAGCTCGCGTTCCAGAAGGACCTGCAGGGCCGTGACGGTTCGCGCTCGGTCGTGCGTGACCGGCTGGGCCGCGTCGTCGAGGACATCGGCGACCGCGTGCCCGAGACCAACGGCAAGGACATCGAGCTGTCCATCGACGCCAAGGTGCAGTTCTTCGCCTACCAGCGCGTGCGCGACGCGGTGGCCGAGAACAACGCCAAAGCCGGCTCGGTCGTCGTGCTGGACGTGCACACCGGCGAGATCCTCGCACTGGCCAACTTCCCGAGCTATGACCCGGGCCACCGTCAGAACCTGTCTGGCGAGCAACTGCGCAACCGCGCGCTGACCGACGTCTTCGAGCCCGGCTCGACGATGAAGCCCTTCACCGCGGGCCTCGCGCTGGAGACCGGCCGCGTGCGTCCGGACACGCTGCTGAGCACCGGTCCGCGCAGCGTGGTGATCTCGGGCTGGTCGCCCACCGACGCGCACCCGCACGGCGATCTGACCGTGCAGCAGGTGATCCAGAAGTCCAGCAACATCGGCGCGGCCCGTCTGGCGCTGATGATGCAGCCGCGCGAGATGCACGAGATGTTCACCGCGATCGGGCTGGGCCAACGCCCGCAGATCGACTTCCCCGGCGCGGTGACCGGCAAGCTGCGCCCGTGGAAGAGCTGGCGTCCGATCGAGCAGGCGACGATGAGCTATGGCTACGGGCTCTCGGCCTCGCTGCTACAGCTGGCGCGCGCCTACACGGTGTTCGCGCGCGACGGCGACATCATCCCGATCACGATGACCAAGCACCCGGTCGACCAGCCGGTGGTAGGCATCAAGGTCTTCAGCCCCAAGGTCGCCGCGGACATCCGCGGCATGCTGCAGATGGCGGCGGGCCCGGGCGGCACCGCGCCGCAGGCGATGGTCCAGGGCTACAGCGTCGGCGGCAAGTCCGGCACCGCGCACAAGCAGGAAGGCAAGGGCTACGCCAGCCACAAATACCGTTCCTGGTTCGTGGGCATCGCACCGATTTCCAAGCCGCGCATCATCGTGGCGGTGATGGTCGACGAACCGAAGAACGGCCAGTACTTCGGCGGCGCCGTCGCCGGTCCGGTGTTCAGCCAGGTCGTCGCCCAGACGCTGCGACTGCTGGGCGAGCCGCCCGATCTGGACGTCAAGCCGCAGATCGTGGCGCAACAGCGGCTGCAAGCCGTCGACGAGAGTTTCTGAGCGGGCACGAACCATGTTGATGCACCTGAAATCCCCCGAAGCCGCCGCCCGCTGGCTCCAGGAATGGACGCCCAGCGGTCAGCTGCGCACGGACAGCCGCGCCGTCGGCGCCGGTGACGCGTTCATCGCGTGGCCTGGTTACGCCAAGGACGCGCGCCAGTTCGTCGCGGGCGCGCTGGCCGCGGGCGCGGCGACCGCGCTGGTCGAGCACGCCGGCGCCGCCGAGTACGGCTTCACCGACGCGCGCATCGCGTCGCTGCCCGATCTGAAGGCCAACTGCGGCCGCATCGCCTCGGCCTTCTACGGCGAGCCGAGCCGGCGCCTGAGCGTGCTGGCGGTGACCGGCACGAACGGCAAGACGTCCAGCGCCTGGTGGATCGCGCAGGCGCTGACGTTGCTGGGCTCGCGCTGCGGCGTCATCGGCACGCTGGGCGTGGGGCAACCGCCGGTGCCCGGCGCCACGAGCAACGCCTCGATCGAGGCCACCGGCCTGACCACGCCCGATCCGGTGCGCTTGCAGGAGGCGTTCAAGCGCATGGCCGACGACGGCTTCGGCGCGTGCGCAATCGAGGCGTCCTCCATCGGCATCGAGGAACACCGGCTGACCGGCACGACCATCGAGGTCGCGCTGTTCACCAACTTCACGCAGGACCACCTGGACTACCACGGCGGCATGGACGCGTACTGGGCGGCCAAGCGCAAGCTCTTCGCGTGGCAGGGTCTGAAGGCCGCGGTGCTGAACCTGGACGATGCCAAGGGCGCTGAACTCGCCGCCGAGTTGAGCGCCGCCGGTCAGCTCGACGTCTGGACCTACGGCCTGGACCGCGCCGATGCGCGCCTGAGCGCCACCGACCTGCGCCACGACGCGCAGGGCCTGGCCTTCACGCTGCGCGAGGGCGCCGCGACCGTGCCGGTGTCGACCGGCCTGATCGGCGACTACAACGTGTCCAACCTGCTGGGCGTGATCGCCGGGCTGCGGGCGCTGGGCCACGGCCTGGAGGACATCGCGCGTGTGGCCACGTGCGTCACGCCGGTGCCCGGACGCATGCAGCGCGTGGGCAACGGCCGTGAGCTGCCGCAACTGGTCGTCGATTACGCCCACACGCCCGACGCGCTGGAGAAGGCGCTCAGCGCGCTGCGACCGCTGGCCGCGGCGCGCGGCGGCGAGCTGCGCGTGGTGTTCGGCTGCGGCGGTGACCGCGATCCGGGCAAGCGTCCGCTGATGGGCGCGATCGCCGCGAAGCTGGCCGCGCACGTCGTGCTGACCAGCGACAACCCGCGCACCGAGGATCCGCTGAAGATCCTCGCCGACATCGAAGCGGGCCTGCCGGCGGAGGCGGCGCGCGAGGTGATCGCGGACCGCGCCGCGGCGATCGTCCGCGCGGTGGACCAGGCCGGTGCGCGCGATGTGGTGCTGATCGCCGGCAAGGGCCACGAGGATTACCAGGAGATCCACGGCGAGCGCCGCGCGTTCTCCGACGTGCAGGCCGCGCGCGCCGCGCTGATCGAGAGGGCGGGGCTGTGAGCGACGCCACGACCTCCGTGACGAACGCCGGCGTAGTGCCGGCCGTGCCTTTCATGACGCTGGGACGCGCCTTCGAGCTGCTGTCGCCGCTGCTGCCCGCCGCCACGCTGGTGGGCGATGCGGCCACGCCGCTGCATCGCGTGCACACCGACACCCGCACGCTGCGCGCGGGCGACCTGTTCGTCGCGCTGCGCGGCGAGCGTTTCGATGCCAACGACTTCCTCGCGCAGGCCAAGGCCAGCGGCGCCGTCGCGGCCATCGCCGAGCGCGGCCTGACCGAGGCCGGCCTGAGCGGCCTGCTGGTGCCCGACGCGAAAGCCGCGCTGGGCCTGCTGGCGCAGGCCTGGCGCGAGCAGCAGCACCTGCCGGTGATCGCCGTCACCGGCAGCAACGGCAAGACCACGGTCACGGAGATGATCGCGGCGATCCTGCGCGCTTGGCTGGGCGACGCGTCGATGCTCGCCACCGCCGGCAACTTCAACAACGAGATCGGCGTGCCGCTGACGCTGCTGCGCCTGCGCCAGAACGAGAGCACCTGGCACCGTGCCGCGGTGGTCGAGCTGGGCATGAACCATCCGGGCGAGATCGCCCCGCTGGCGGCCATGACGCAGCCCACCGTGGCGCTGGTCAACAACGCGCAGCGCGAGCACCAGGAGTTCATGGACACCGTCGAGGCGGTGGCGCGTGAGAACGGCGCGGTGATCGGCGCGCTGGGCGCCGGCCGGTGTCGCCGTGTTCCCGGCCGAGGATCCGTGCGCCCCGGTGTGGCAGTCGCAGGCGCAAGGTCGCGGCACGTTGACGTTCGCGCTGCAGGGCCAGGCCGATGTCATGGGCCGCGCGCAGTGGGTCGCGCCGACCGACGTGAGCGCCGCCGCGGGCAGCGCCGGTCATTGGGCGATCGAGATCCTGACGCCGGCCGGGTCCATCCCGGTCGCGCTGGCGATGGCCGGTCAGCACAACGTGCGCAACGCGCTGGCCGCAGCGGCCTGCACGCTGGCCGCCGGTGCGCCGCTGGTGGCGATCCGCGACGGGTTGCAGGCGTTCAAGGCGGTCAAGGGCCGCTCCGCGCTGCAGACGGCGGTGTGGCAGGGACGTCGTGTCACGCTGATCGACGACAGCTACAACGCCAACCCCGACAGCGTGCGCGCCGCCATCGACGTGCTGGCCGAGTTGCCGGGCGCGTCCTGGCTGATCCTCGGCGACATGGGCGAGGTGGGCGAGCAGGGCCCGGCCTTCCACCAGGAGGTCGGCGCGCATGCCGCGGACCAGGGCCTGTCGGCGCTGTGGACCGCCGGCTCGGCCGCGCGCGACGCGGCGTCGGCCTACGGCGCGGGCGCTCGCGCGTTCGACACCGTTGCCGAGCTGATCGGTGCGCTGAAGGAGGCGCCGCAAGTGCAGAACATCCTGGTGAAGGGTTCGCGCTTCATGAAGATGGAACAGATCGTGGCCGCCTTGTTGTCCGGCGGCCCAGGAGACCCCCATGCTGCTTAGTCTGGCCCAGTGGTTGCAGACCTATTTCCCTGAACTGGGGTTCCTGCGCGTCTTCCAGTACATCACCTTCCGCGCGGTGATGGCCGCGCTGACGGCGCTGCTGATCGGCCTGGCCTTCGGCCCGTGGGTGATCCGCCGCCT
Source organism: Roseateles sp. (assembly GCA_039594005.1). Taxonomy (GTDB): domain Bacteria; phylum Pseudomonadota; class Gammaproteobacteria; order Burkholderiales; family Burkholderiaceae_C; genus Roseateles. The sequence goes on along the minus strand of JBCNOF010000011.1, from coordinate 227,848 downwards.
GACCGAGCTCAAGATCGGCCAGCCGATCCGCGAGTACGGCGTGCAGCAGCACCTGGCCAAGAGCGGCACGCCCACCATGGGCGGCGTGCTGGTGCTGATCGGCATCGGCATCTCCACGCTGCTGTGGTTCGACTGGTCCAACCGCTTCGTCTGGGTGGTGATGCTGGTGACGATGGGCTTCGGCCTGATCGGCTGGGTCGACGATTACCGCAAGGTCGTCAACAAGGACCCCGAGGGCATGCGCAGCCGCGAGAAGTTCCTGTGGCAGTCCATCATCGGCCTGATCGCGGCGATCTACCTGGCGTTCAGCGTCTCGGAGACCAGCTTCCTGGGCGTGGTGCAGCTGTTCTTCCGCTGGGTCACGAGCGGCTTCTCGACCGAGCTGCCGCCCAAGGCCGACCTGATGCTGCCGTTCTTCAAGTCGATCAGCTATCCGCTGGGCGTGTTCGGCTTCATCGGCCTGACCTACCTGGTGATCGTCGGCACGAGCAACGCGGTGAACCTCACCGACGGCCTGGACGGCCTGGCCATCATGCCGGTGGTGATGGTGGGCTCGGCGCTGGGCATCTTCGCCTACGTGACGGGCTCGTCGGTCTACAGCAAGTACCTGCTGTTCCCCCACATCCCCGGCGCGGGCGAGCTGCTGATCTTCTGCGCCGCGATGGCCGGCGCGGGCCTCGCGTTCCTGTGGTTCAACGCGCATCCGGCGCAGGTGTTCATGGGCGACGTCGGCGCGCTGGCGCTGGGCGGCGGCCTGGGCACGATGGCCGTGATCGCGCGCCAGGAGATCGTGCTGGGCATCATGGGCGGCGTCTTCGTCGCCGAGGCGCTGTCGGTGATGCTCCAGGTGACGTGGTTCAAGTACACGAAGAAGAAGCTACGGCGAGGGCCGCCGCATCTTCAAGATGGCGCCGCTGCACCACCACTTCGAGAAGTCGGGCTGGAAGGAGACGCAGGTCGTCATCCGGTTCTGGATCATCACGATGCTGCTGTGCCTGGTCGGCCTGGCCAGCCTGAAGCTGCGCTGACCGGACGACACGACGATGACCCCGATCCAGTTCCCCGCGCTCTACCAGGACCGGCACGCCTTCGTGCTGGGCCTGGGCGACTCCGGCCTGGCCATGGCGGCCTGGGCCGCGCGTCTGGGCGCGCGCGTCACGGTCTGGGACAGCCGCGAGCAGCCGCCGCAACTGGCCGCGCTGCGCGAGCGCCTGCCTGACGCGGCGTTCGTGCATGGGGACTTCTCGGCCGAGCTGCTGTCGGCCATCGACCACAGCTGGGTGCTGTTGAAGAGCCCGGGCCTGTCGCCGCTGGATGCGCGGCTCAAGCCGCTGCTGGCGCGAGCCGAGGAGATCGGCCTGCGCGTGCGCGGCGAGCTGGAGCTGTTCGCGCAGGCGCTGGCGGAGCTCAAGACGCTGTATCGCTACGAGCCCGGCGTGCTCGCGATCACCGGCACCAACGGCAAGACCACGACCACCAGCATGACCGCGCTGCTGGTCGAGCGCGCCGGCCGCCGCGTGGCGATGGCCGGCAACATCGGCCCGACGCTGCTGGGCACGCTCAGCGACGCGCTGGACAAGGAGCCGATGCCGCAGCCCGAGGCAGACGCGGAGACGGTGGCCGATGCCGCGGCCGCGGTCGATCCGGCCGAGGAGGCGATCGTGGACTTCGCCGTCGAGGCGGTCGCGCCCGAGACGGAAGACGGCACCGTGGTCGCTCAGCCGGCAGAGATCGACGAGGCGCCCGCCGCCAAGGTCCTGCTGGCACCGGTGGATGCGCCCGCGGTCGAGGAGACCGCGCCGGTCGACGACCGCAGCGCGCTGGAAACCGTGGCCGAGCTGCTCGACGAGCAGCCGCTGCCGATCAAGCCGCCGCCGCCCAAGCCCGCGGAGTTCGAGGTGCTGCCGCAGGTCTGGGTGCTGGAGCTGTCCAGCTTCCAGCTCGACGGCGTGAAGGGCTTCGAGCCCAGCGCCGGCGCGGTGCTCAACATCACGCAGGACCACCTCGACTGGCATGGCGACATGCCCGCCTACGCGCGCGCCAAGGGCCGCATCTTCGGCGAGCACGGCGTGCTGGTGATCAACCGCGACGACCCCGAGGTCGAGGCGCTGGTGCCCGCGCCGGTGGTCGTGAAGCAGGGCCGCGGCCGCCCGGCCAAGACCGTCGAGCGCGACGTCGTCCGCTTCGGTCTGGACGCGCCGCGCCGCCCGGGCGACTTCGGCCTGCTGGTCGAAAACGGCATGGCCTGGCTGGTGCGCGCCCGCGAGCAGGAAGAGGAACTCAAGGGCATCAAGCGTCGCAGGGATGACGACGATGAACTCGTCATCCAGCGCCTGATGCCTGCCGACGCGCTGCGCGTGCGCGGCCGCCACAACGCGGCCAACGCGCTGGCGGCGCTGGCGCTGGCCTCGTCGATCGGCTGCCCGCTGGCGCCGATGCTGCACGGCCTGCGCGAGTACCGCGGCGAACCGCATCGCGTCGAGTTCGTCACCGCGATCAAGGGCGTGGACTTCTACGACGATTCCAAGGGCACCAACGTCGGCGCGACCGTCGCCGCGGTGATGGGCCTGGGCGCGGACCGCGCGCCGGCCAAGCTCGTGATGATCCTGGGCGGCGACGGCAAGGGCCAGGACTTCTCGCCGCTGGCCACGCCGATCGCGCTGCATGCGCGCGCCGTCGCGCTGATCGGTCGCGACGCGCCGCAGATCGAGGCCGCGCTGAGCGACAGCGGCGTGACGATGCATCGCCATGACTCGCTCGAGGCGGCGACGCGCTGGTCGCTCGCGCAGGCGCAGTCCGGCGACAGCGTGCTGCTGAGCCCCGCCTGCGCCAGCCTGGACATGTTCCGCAACTACGCCCATCGCGCCGAGGTGTTCATCGCCACCGTGCGCGAGCTGGCCGAGGACGAGGGCTTCATCGGATGAGCGCCGCGTCCTTCCTCGAGACCGTGAACGAGCGCCTGCGCGCGCTGTTCTCGCGCCGCGCCGAGGCCGCCGGCGCCGGTCGCGCGGGCAGCGTGGACGTGCCGGTGCGCGACTGGGTGTCGACCTCGGCCGGTCAGCCCACGCGCCTGCTGGGTTTCGACCTGACGCTGATCTGGGTCGTGCTGTCGCTGCTGGCGCTGGGCCTGCTGATGGTCTATTCGGCGTCGATCGCGCTGCCGGACAACCCCAAGTTCGCCAAGTACCAGCCGATGCACTTCTTCGTGCGTCAGGCCATGTTCATCGGCATCGGGCTGCTGGCCGGCTGGATCACGGTGATGGTGCCGGTGAGCTTCTGGGAGCGCCATGCGCCCAAGCTGTTCGTGATCGCGCTGGCGCTGCTGATGATCGTGCTGATCCCCCACGTGGGCAAGGGCGTGAACGGCGCGCGCCGCTGGCTGCCGCTGGGCGTCATGAACTTCCAGCCCTCCGAGCTCGCCAAGCTGGCCATCGCGATGTACGCGGCCAACTACATGGTGCGCAAGATGGAGGTCAAGGAGAACTTCGTGCGCGCCGTGTGGCCGATGGCCGCCGCGCTGGCCTTCACCGGCATGCTGCTGCTGGCCGAGCCGGACATGGGCGCCTTCATGGTGATCGCGGCGATCGCGATGGGCATCCTGTTCCTGGGCGGCGTCAACGGCCGCATGTTCTTCCTCAGCGTGGCGGTGCTGATCGGTGCCTTCGTGCTGATGATCACCTTCAGCGATTTCCGGCGCGAGCGGATCTTCGCCTATCTGAATCCGTGGGACGAGAAGTACGCCCAGGGCAAGGCCTACCAGCTGACCCACTCGCTGATCGCCTTCGGCCGCGGCGAGTTCTTCGGCCAGGGCCTGGGCGCCAGCCTGGAGAAGCTGCACTACCTGCCCGAGGCGCACACCGACTTCCTGCTCGCCGTGATCGGCGAGGAGCTCGGGTTCATCGGCGTGGCCATCGTGATCTTCGCGTTCTTCTGGCTGTCGCGCCGGCTGTTCCACATCGGCCGCCAGGCCGTCGCGCTGGACCGCGTCTTCGCGGGCCTGTACGCGCAGGGCATCGGCATCTGGATGGGCGGCCAGGCCTTCATCAACATGGGCGTGAACCTGGGCGCGCTGCCGACCAAGGGCCTGACGCTGCCGCTGATGAGCTACGGCGGCTCGGCCACCGTCCTCAACTGCGTGGCGCTGGCGATCTGCTTGCGAATCGACATCGAAAACCGCCAGCTCATGCGAGGGGGCCGCGCATGAGCACGCGTCACCTCGTCGTGATGGCCGCCGGCACCGGCGGTCACGTGATCCCCGGACTGGCCGTGGCCGCCGAGATGCAGCGCCGCGGCTGGACCGTGTCCTGGCTGGGCACCGAGGCCGGCATGGAGAACAAGCTCGTGCCGCCTTCGGGCCTGCCGATGGACCGGCTGTCCTTCGCCGGCCTGCGCGGCAAGGGCCTCAAGCATTCGGTGACCGGCGTCGTGCGGATGTTCAAGGCGCTGGCGCAGAGCGCGCACATCTTCAGCGCGCGTCAGGCCGACGCGGTGCTGGGCATGGGCGGCTACGTCTGCTTCCCCGGCGGCCTGGTCGCGTGGCTGATGCGCCGTCCGCTGATGCTGGTCAACGCGGACGCGGCGCTGCTGCTGTCCAACAAGGCGCTGGCGCCGATGGCCGGCCGGATCGCCTTCGGCTTCGATGGCCTGGCGGCCGCGCAGCAGAAGAAAAGCGTCGTGACCGGCAACCCGGTCCGCGCCGAGATCGAGGACCTGCCCGCGCCCGAGCTGCGCTTTGCCGAGCGCAACGGCCCGCTGAAGGTGCTGGTCGTCGGCGGCTCGCTGGGCGCGCGCGCGATCAACGACGTGCTGCCGCAGACGCTCGCGCTGTGGGACGAGCATCAGCGCCCGGTGGTCACGCATCAGACCGGCGAGGCCAACCTGCCGCTGGTGCAGGCCGCCTACGCCAAGGCCGGCGTGCAGGCCGAGGTCGTTCCCTTCATCACCGACATGGCCGCGCGCCTGGCCGACGCCGACGTGGTGATCTGCCGCGCCGGCGCGGTCACCGTCTCCGAGCTGTGCGCCGCGGGCGTGGCCAGCATCCTGGTGCCGCTGGTCGTCAGCACGACCTCGCATCAGCGCGACAACGCGCAGTACCTCGCACAGCACGGCGCCGGCACGCACCTGCCGCAGGGCGAGCTGAGCGCGCAGGCGCTGTTCGACCTGCTGCAGCAGCCGCGCGAGCACTGGCTGACGATGGCGTCCAAGGCCCGCGCGCTGGCGCGTCCGCGCGCCGCCGCGCGCGTGGCCGACGAGCTCGAGGCATTGGTGGACGCGAAGGCCGCCAAGTCGGGCGGCAAGGGAGCGCGCGCATGAAGCACGCCATCCAGCGCATCCACTTCACCGGCATCGGCGGCGCGGGCATGAGCGGCATCGCCGAGCTGCTCGTCGCGCAGGGCTACCGCGTCAGCGGCTCCGACCAGGGCGAGGGCGACACAACGCGCCGCCTGCGCGCGCTGGGCGTGGACGTGCGCATCGGCCACGCGGCCGAGCACGTCGGCGACGCGCAGGTGCTGGTCAAGTCCAGCGCGATCAAGGCTGACAACCCTGAGCTGATGGCCGCGCATCAACACGGCATCCCGGTGCTGCTGCGCGCGCAGATGCTGGCCGAGCTGATGCGTCCGCGCCTGGGCATCGCGGTGGCGGGCACGCACGGCAAGACGACAACGACCTCGCTGCTGACGACGGTGATGCTGCAGGCCGGGCTGGACCCGAGCTATGCGATCGGCGGCCAGTTGCTGGCCGCGGGCGCCAACGCCGCGCTCGGCGGCGGGCTGCACATGGTGGTCGAGGCCGACGAGTCGGACGCGTCCTTCCTGCACCTGCTGCCGCAGCTGGCGATCGTCACCAACATCGACGCCGACCACATGGACACCTACGGGCACGACATGGCCCGTCTGCGTCAGGCCTTCGTCGACTTCCTGCACCTGATGCCGTTCTGGGGCGCCGCCGTGCTGTGCGGCGACGACGAGGGCGTGCGCAGCATCGTGCCGATGGTGTCGCGTCCGGTGATCCTGTACGGGCTGGGCGAGTCCAACGCGGTGCGCGCGATCGACGTTGCGGCGCAGGCCGGCGGCGGCATGCGTTTCACCGCGCTGCGCCGAGACCGTCACGGCCACGCGCTGCCGGCACTGGACGTGCTGCTGCGCCTGAACGGCCAGCACAACGTGCTCAATGCCTTGTCCGTGATCGCGATGGCGATGGAGCTCGGCATCGACGACGCCGCGCTGCTGCAGGGCCTGGCCCACTTCGGTGGCGTCGGCCGCCGCTTCCAGTCCTACGGCGAGCTGCCGGTGGCCGCGGCCGACGCCGCAGGCGAGGGCGCCACGGCGGGCACCGCGCTGCTGATCGACGATTACGGCCATCACCCCGTGGAGATGCAGGCGGTGCTGAAGGCCGCGCGCGGCGCCTACCCGGGCCGCCGGCTGCTGCTGGCCTTCCAGCCGCACCGCTACACGCGCACCCGCGATTGCTTCGAGGAATTCGCCGAGGTGCTGGCGCAGGCCGACGGCGTGTTGCTGACCGAGATCTATGCCGCCAGCGAGTCCCCGCTGCCCGGCATCAGCGGCGAAAGCTTGGCGCGGGCGGTGTCGGACCGCGGCACGGCGGCCAGCTTCGTCAGCGACTGGCAGGGACTGCCGCAGGCGATCGCCCACCAGGCGCGCGCCGGCGATGTGGTGATCGTGATGGGGGCCGGCTCGATCGCCGCCGTTCCCGCGCGCACCGTTGAACTCATGACGAAGGGAGGCCGCGCATGACCCCGGACCTCAACACCACGACTTCTTCCGCGCCCTCCGCGCTGTATAAGCACCTGGCCATCGCCAGCATCGATCCCAAGGCGATGGGCAAGGTCGCCGTGCTCTTCGGCGGCGACTCCGCCGAGCGCGAGGTCTCGCTGATGTCGGGCAGCGGCGTGCTGGACGCGCTGCGCGCCGAAGGCGTGGACGCGCATGCGTTCGACCCGGGCCAGCGCAATCTGCTCGAGCTCAAGAGCGAGGGTTTCCAGCGCGCCTTCATCGCGCTGCACGGCCGTCACGGCGAGGACGGTACGGTGCAGGGGGCGCTCGAGCTGATGGGCATCCCCTACACCGGCTCCGGCGTGATGGCCTCGGCCATCGCGATGGACAAGATCACGACCAAGCGCGTGTGGCTGGCCGATCAGCTGTCGACGCCGCGCTGGGTCAGCCTCAAGCGCGACGAGCTGCAGCGCGAGCGTGTGCGCACGGTGCCTGATGAGCTGGGCCTGCCGATCTTCGTCAAGCCGCCGCACGAGGGCTCGTCCATCGGGGCGAGCAAGGTGATGGGCTACTCGGACATTCAGGCCGCCGTCGAGCTGGCCGCGAAGTACGACGCCGAGGTGCTGTGCGAGGAATTCGTCGACGGCGCCGAGCTGACCTGCCCGGTGCTGGGCGAGGGCGCCGACGCGATCGCGCTGCCGGTCATCGAGATCCGGGCCGTCGGCGGCAATTACGACTATCAGAACAAGTACTTCACCGACACGACGCAATACCTCGTGGGCCAGCTGCCCGCCGAGGAGCAGGCCCGCGTGCAGTCGCTGGTGCTGGCGGCCTACCGCTCGCTGGGCGCGCGCGGCTGGGGGCGTGTCGACGTGATGCGCCGCCAGTCCGACGGCCAGCTGTTCCTGCTGGAGATCAACACCTCGCCGGGCATGACCTCGCATTCGCTGGTGCCCAAGGCCGCCGCGGCCGTGGGGCTGTCCTATCCGAAGCTCTGTCTGTACCTGCTGTCCCAGGCCCGCCTGGACAGCCAGGCCTGACAGAACACCCCCAGCAACAAGCCACGGATCCCCCGAAGCCACCCCCCCGTCTCCCCACCATGGGCGCCACCTTCACCCACACCGCCGCACCGCTGCCGCCGGACATCCGAGTGATGAACGGCGTGGCGGGGCTGCTGCTCGCCGGCTTCACGCTGGCCGCGGCGGCGCTGGGTCTGCACTGGCTGGCGCGCCAGCCGGCGTTCTCGATCAAGTCGATCACGGTGGAAGGCGATGTCAGCCGCAACAGCAGCGCCTCGCTGCGCGCGAACGCGCTGCCGCGGCTCTCGGGCAATTTCCTGACGATGAACCTGCAGCAGGCGCGGGCCGCCTTCGAGGCCGTGCCCTGGGTGCGCCATGCGACGGTGCGCCGGGTCTGGCCGCTGCACCTGGTGGTCGCGCTGGAGGAACACCGCCCCGCCGCCTATTGGGAAACCAAGGTCGAGAACGCCGACGCGGACAGCGACGCGGTCGTCGATACCCGGCTGGTCAACAGTTTCGGCGAGGTTTTCGAGGCGAATCTGGGCGACGTCGAGGACGAGGACCTGCCCACGCTGGCCGGCCCGGCGAAATCCTCCGGCGCGATGCTGGCCATGTGGCGCCAGCTCGATCCGATGACCCACGGCAAATTGGACGAAGGCGTGGCCCGGCTGGATTTGTCGGGTCGCGGGTCCTGGAAGGCCACGCTGGAAAAGGGCGCGGTCGTGGAGCTGGGCCGCGGCAGCCAGGCGGAAGTCGTGGCCCGATATGGCCAATTCATCGCCAGCATTCCCCAGATCACCGCCCGGTACCGCACGTCGCTGGTATCGGCGGACCTCCGCCACGAGTCCGGATATGCGGTCCGGCTGGCGGGCGTGACGACGGTTACCACTGCGCCCAAGGGCGCCAAGAAGAATTGAGGACAGGCATGGCCAAGGAATACAAGGATTTGGTCGTCGGGTTGGACATCGGCACCGCCAAGATCATGGCGGTGGTGGCCGAGGTGATGGGAGACGGCCAATTGCGCATCGCCGGTCTGGGCGTGGCGCCCAGCCATGGCCTGAAGCGCGGCGTGGTGGTGAATATCGACGCGACGGTCCAGTCCATCCAGCAGGCCTTGAAAGAGGCTGAAATGATGGCCGACTGCCGGATCTCGCGGGTTTACACGGGGATTACCGGCAGCCATATTCGCGGTCAGAACTCGACCGGCATGGTCATCGTGCGGGACAAGGAAGTCACGCCGGTGGATGTGGCGCGGGTGGTGGAAACCGCCAAGGCGATCAATATCCCCAACGACCAGCGCTTGCTGCTGGTGGAACCTCAGGAATTCGTCATCGACGGCCATGAGGTCAAGGAGCCGATCGGCATGAGCGGCGGTCGGCTGGAGGTCAAGGTCCACATCGTGACGGGGGCCCAGAGCGCGGCGGAGAACATCGTCAAGTGTGTGCGTCGCTGCGGGCTGGAGGTCGAGCAACTCGTGCTGAACCCGAGCGGTTCCAGTCTGGCCGCGCTCACTTCCGACGAGCGTGACCTGGGCGTCGCGCTGGTGGATATCGGCGCCGGCACGACCGATGTGGCCATTTTTACCGGTGGCTCGATTCGGCATACCGCAGTGATTCCGATCGCCGGCGACCTGATTACCAGCGATATCGCGATGGCGCTGCGCACCCCGACCAAGGATGCGGAGGAAATCAAGGTCGAGCACGGCGTGGCCAAGCAATTGCTGGCCGATCCGGCGGATCAGGTGGAAGTGCCGGGTTTGGGAGACCGGGCACCTCGCATGCTCTCCAAACAGGCTTTGGCCGGGGTGATCGAACCGCGCGTGGAGGAAATCTTCTCGCTGGTGCACCAGGTCATCCGGGAATCCGGCTACGAGGAACTGCTGTCGTCGGGAATCGTCCTGACCGGTGGTTCTGCGGTGATGCCGGGGATGGTCGAACTGGCCGAGGACATTTTCCTCAAGCCGGTGCGTCGGGGAAATCCGACCTACAACGGCGCGTTGTTCGACATGGTCGCCAATCCCCGCTCGGCGACCGTGATGGGATTGTTGGAGGAAGCGCGGCTGTCGCGCACTCGAGGATTCAAGGCGGCGCAGCAGGCAGGTTCGGTCAAGACCCTGTTCGGCCGCGCCAAGGACTGGTTCCTGGGGAATTTCTAAGAGGCTGGCATCGACCGGCTCACGCTTTCTTTACGGCGTTCGAGGGTTTTGCCCCCTAAAAAAGGGCCGATCCCACTTCTATTTTGCTGATGGCAACTGCACAATATGGACAGGAGGTTTGATATGGCGATCGAGATGATCGAAGAGTTTGATCAGGGCACCCAGATCAAGGTGATCGGCGTGGGCGGCGGCGGCGGCAACGCGGTCGAGCACATGATCAGCCAAGGTGTCCAGGGCGTGGAATTCATCGTGGCCAACACGGATGCCCAAGCCCTGAATCGCTCCAAGGCCGATCAACTCCTGCAACTGGGCCATACCGGCCTGGGCGCCGGCGCGAAACCCGAGGTCGGCAAGACCGCGGCCGAGGAAGCGGAAGCCCGCATCCGCGAATCCATCACCGGCGCGCACATGCTGTTCATCACCGCCGGCATGGGCGGCGGCACCGGCACCGGCGCGGCCCCCGTGATCGCGCGCGTGGCCAAGGAGATGGGCATCCTGACCGTCGGCGTGGTGACCAAGCCGTTCGAGTTCGAAGGCAACCGGCGCGGCAAGGCCGCGGACCTGGGCCTGCAGGAGCTCGAGGCCAATGTCGACTCGCTGATCGTGGTGCTGAACGACAAGCTGCTGGAAGTGCTGGGCGACGACGTCACGCAGGACCAGGCCTTCGCGCACGCCAATGACGTGCTGAAGAACGCGGTGGGCGGCATCTCCGACATCATCCACATGCCGGGTCTGGTCAACGTCGACTTCGAGGACGTGAAGACGGTGATGAGCGAGCCGGGCAAGGCGATGATGGGCACGGCCGTCGCGGCCGGTCCGGATCGCGCGAGCAAGGCCGCCGAGGGCGCCGTCGCGTGCCCGCTGCTGGAAGGCATCGACCTGTCGGGCGCGCGTGGCGTGCTGGTGCTGATCGCCGCGAGCCGCAACAACTTCAAGCTGGCCGAGAGCCGCAACGCGATGACCGCGATCAAGCGCTATGCCGCTGAGGACGCGCACATCATCTACGGCACCGCCTACGACGAATCGCTGGGCGACCAGCTGCGCGTCACGGTGATCGCGACCGGTCTGAGCCAGCGCGCCGCGGCGCGTCAGCAGCCGCAGCTCGTCGTGCAACAGCCGCAGCTGCGCACCGGCACCGACAACATGCCGGTGCTGACGCAGCCGGTGGTGATGCCCGGCAGCGCCGCCGCGCAGGGTGGGGCCACGGCCGCGCCGATGACGACGTCCGACTTCGGCGGCATGAACGTGCCGAGCGTCTGGCGCCATGGCCGCACCGCCGCCGCGAAGGTGGAGGCGCTGTCGTCCAACGGCATGGACGAGATCGAGATCCCGGCCTTCCTGCGCAAGCAGGCGGACTGAGACCGACCCTTCTCGAACGCCATCAGCCTGAAGGCCGCGTCCCGCGAGGGGCGCGGTCTTTGTCGTTTCATGGGACCGCGACTGAGGGGGCGTTGTTGCAATTGAACGCTCGTGCCGTTGCGTGAACTTCGGCACACTGGCGCCCGATCACAAGACAAGAACGAAGGCATGGTCCAGGGCGTGGATGAGGTCACGGCGTCGAGGCGGTCCGTCGCGCGAGCACGGCTGAACGCCTGGGTGCGTCCGTCGATGGCTCCCTGCCGCGCTCCGATCCGGGCTTCCTGGCTCGCGCTGGTCTCGGTGCTCGTCCTCGCGGCGCTGCTGCTCCTGCCCGGCCCGGCACGATCCCAGGAAGCCACGCCCAGCCATGCCACGGTCACCGCGCCCGGCGCGCAGGTGACGCGCGCGTCGCCGCTGGGGCCCGCGCGGCCCGTGCCCGATCCCGCGCCCGCCGCCGGCGCGCAGCGCGCCACGCGGGCCGAGGTCGCCACCAGCGACTGGACGCAGGATCAGCTCAAGGCCTGGTGGCGCGCGCTGCGTGTGATGGACGGCCGCGATGGCGCGCTGCCCGATGCGCTGCTGCCGCCGAGCGACGCCTCGGCCTGGCAGCCGGTGGAGCTGCCCGAGGTCCAGCAGCGCGAGGCCACGAATTCGTCCTCCGACGCGCGTTTCCAGATGCGCTGGTACCGCTTGAAGTACGCCGCGCCCAATGGCCGCTGGCCCACCAGCGTCGCGCTGTACATGCCGCGCCTGGTGGCCCTGGCGGCCGCGGTGCTGGTGAAGACCGACGACGGCTGGCGGCCGGTCTTCGACAACCAGTCCGGCGCGCGCGAGCAGTGGGTGCGGCCGCTGTGGGTCGTGCTGCCGTCCGCGCTGACCGAGATCCAGCAGGCGCGCGAGATCGAGGTCGTCATCGCGGTGCCGGTGATGCAGGCGGGCTATTACTCGGTGTCCAGCGTGTGGCTGGGCGCGCGCGAGGACCTCGAGCCCCGGCACGACCGGCGCTGGGTGCTGCAGATCGGCGTGCCGCAGGCGACCGGGCTGACGCTCGTCACGCTGGGGCTGTTCGCGCTGGTGCTCTGGCTCAAGCGGCGCGAGGACTCGTCTTACCTGCTGTTCTCGCTGGCGACGGTCGCGTGGCTGGTGCGCAACCTGCATTACCACCTGGACCTGCCTCGCACGCGCGATGCGCTCGAGTGGTTCTGGTGGGTGACGCACGCGTCGATGTCGTGGGTCATGTTGCTGACCTTCCTCTTCGCGCTGCGATTCGCTCGGCAGCGTTTCGCGCGCTTCGAGCGCGGCATCGCGCTGTTCGTGCTGGTTTCCAGCCTGGCCTCGATGCCGTTGTGGGGCCGCGGCTTCGACGCGCTGGTGCTGCTGCACATCTGCAACGCGGTCGTGGGACTGGCGGGCACCGCCTTCGTCGCCAGCGTCGCGTGGCGGCAGGGCACGCGCGAGCTGCGCGTGATGGCCGCCGCGCTGGTGATCGGTGTGGCGCTGGGCGTGCATGACCTCGGGCTGCTGGCGGGCTGGTGGTGGCCCGAGCACGTCTATCTGATGCCCTTCGCGACGCTCGTCATCCTCGCGAGCTTCCTGTACGCGGTGCAGTTCCGCTACGTGGAGGCGCTGCGCGGCGTGGAGCGCGCCAACGAGGACCTCGCCCAGCGGTTGCAGGAGCAGAGCGCGCAGCTCAGCGCGCAGCACGACAAGCTGCGCGAGGTCGAGCGCCAGCAGGCACTGCTGCTGGAGCGCCAGCGGATCATGCAGGACATGCACGACGGACTGGGATCGTCGCTGTTGTCGGCGATGGTGGCGGTGGAGCAGGGCACGATGCCGCAGGAGCAGGTGGTGTCTGTGCTGCGCGAATGCGTGGACGACCTGCGGCTGGTGATCGATTCGCTGGAGCCGGTGGGGCATGACATCGTGTCGCTGCTCGCGACGATGCGCTATCGGCTGGGCAAGCGGCTGCAGCTGGGCGGGCTCAAGCTGGAATGGGACGTGCACGACCTGCCGGCGCTGGAGTGGTTGGAGCCGCCCGATGCGCTGCACGTGCTGCGCCTGATGCAGGAGGCGCTGACCAACGCGTTGAAGCACGCGCGGGCCTCGCGGGTGCGGGTGGTCACGCGCGACCTGGGCAAGCGGGTGGAGATCCGGGTCGAGGACGACGGCGAGGGTTTCGATGTCGGCACGGTGTTGCAGGGGCGCGGGTTGCGCGGTCTGCAGCGGCGCGCGAAGGTGCTGGGCGGGTCCTTGCGCGTGGACAGCAGCCCGGGGCATGGCACGGTGGTGACCTTGCGGCTGCCGGTGGCGCGCACCGACCATGAGGCCGTGGTCCAGCAGGGTTGAGCCCGTTTTGGGACAATGCGGCCCATGCTCAAGCAACGCACCATCAAATCGCTGACCCGCGCGGTCGGGGTCGGCATCCACAGCGGCCAGAAGGTGGAGATCACCCTGCGGCCCGCGGCGCCCGGCACCGGCATCGTGTTCCGGCGTGTGGACCTGGCGCAGCCGGTGGACATCCCGGTGAACACGCACAGCGTCTGCGACACGCGCATGGCCACGACCATCAGCCCGAACGGCGATCCGGGCCAGCCGAAGGTGCAGACGATCGAGCACCTGCTGTCGGCGTGCGCGGGGCTGGGCATCGACAACCTGCTGATCGACATCAACGCGGACGAGGTCCCGGTGCTGGACGGATCGGCGGCGAGCTATGTCTTCCTGCTGCAGAGCGCGGGCATCGAATTGCAGTACGCGCCCAAGCAATTCCTGCGGGTGAAGAAGCCGGTAGAGGTGCGCAAGGGCGAGGGCAAGAGTCTGATGTGGGCGAAGCTGACGCCGCATCACGGCTACACGCTGAGCTTCCAGATCGAGTTCGACAATCCGGCGGTGTCGGCGACGGGGCAGCAGTACGTGTTCGACATGGGCAGCGGCCAGTACAAGCGCGAGATCGCGCGGGCGCGGACCTTCGGGATGACGAAGGACATCGAGCTGATGCGCTCGCGCGGGCTGACGCTGGGCGGGAGCATGGACAACGCGATCGTGGTGGACGACTACCGGGTGCTGAACGCGGAGGGTCTGCGCTACGACGACGAGTTCGTGAAGCACAAGATCCTGGACGCGATCGGCGACATGCAGGTGGTGGGGCATCCGCTGCTGGCGGCGTACACGTCGTTCAAGGGCGGGCACGCGCTGAACAACCTGCTGCTGCGCGAGCTGCTGGCAGACGCCGAGGCCTACGAGATCGTGACCTTCGAGGACGAGCGCGACGCCCCCGCGGGCTTCGCGGAGTTGGCGCCGGCGTGGTGAGCGGATCTCAATGCTGATCGTCCGCACCGTCATCGCCCTGCTGCTGGTCGCGGGGTTGTTGTGCTTCGCGCTGTACATCGCGACGAAGCAGCCGATCTGGCGCCGTCGCGCGATCGTGCTGGTCAAGTGGACCGTGATCGCGGGCATCGCCGCGTTCTCGGTGCTCATCTTGGAGCGGGTGATCCTGCTGGTGTGAGCAGCGACGCGCGCTCACTCGCACGAACGAAGAGGGCCGCTCAATGAGCGGCCTTCGTGCTTTTCAGCAGAGGATCTTCACTCCTCCAACGCCTGCAACTGCACCAGCCGTTGGTAGATCCCGCCGTCGATGGCCATGAGGTCCTCATGCGTGCCGCGCTCGTCGAGGTGACCGTGGTTCAGCACCACGATCTGGTCGGCCTCGCGGATCGTCGACAACCGGTGCGCGATCGCGATCACCGTCACCCGGCCGCGCAACGCCCGCAGCGCCTCGCCCACCTGCGCCTCGGTCGCGCTGTCGATGTTGGCCGTCGCCTCGTCCAGCAGCAGGATGCGCGGCTCACCCGCCAACGCGCGCGCCAGCGCGATCAGCTGCTTCTGGCCCGTCGACACCGCCAGCCCGCCGTCGCCCAGCCGGCTGTCGTAACCCTGCGGCAGCGCGCTCAGGAAATCATGCGCCCGCGCCGCGCGCGCCGCTGCTTCGATCCGGTCATCGGGAATCGACCGCCCCATGCGGATGTTCTCCCGCACGCTGCCCGCGATCAGGTAAGGCTCCTGCGGCACCAATCCCAGCGCGTCATGGAAGGCCTCGTCGGGCAACTGCTCCAGCGGCTGGCCATCGATCAGGATGCGCCCCTGCTGCGGCCGGTAGAAGCGCAGCAGCAGCGCCAGCAGCGTCGACTTGCCCGAGCCCGTGTGTCCCGCGATGCCCACGAAGCTCCCGGCGGGAATCGCGAGATCGAGGTCGCGCAGCACAGGCTGCTCGGGCTTGTAGGCGAAATGCAGATGCTCGAAGCGGATCTCGCCGGCGCCCACCTTGAGATCAGATCGATGCGAGCGCGGCTCGCTGGGTTCGCGCAGCAGCGCCCGCACGCGCGACGCCGCCACCAGCGCCTGCTGCAACTGGCTGAACTGCATCGTGATCTGGATCAGCGGCTCCACCACGCGCGCAATGTAGGCCAGGAACGCGTACAGCAACCCGACCTCAAGCCCCGACAGCTCGCGCAGACCGAAGCCGTAGATCACCGTCACGATCAGCAGCACGTTGAGCAGGTCCAGCGCCGGACGCAGCAGCCAGGCATTCGCGCGCAGCTCCTGCACGCGCGCCTGCAGTTGCGCGCGATTGGCCGTCTCGTAACGCGCGGCGAATCGCTGCGCGGCGCCCGCCGACTGCAGCATCGCCATGCCAGCCATGCTCTCGGCCATCTGCGCGTTGAGCTCCGCGCGCAGCGCGCGGGCGCGTTGCACCGGGCCACTGCTCGCGCGCTGGTAGAGCCAGATGATCCCGGAGCTCGCCGGCACCAGCGCCAGCACGATCAGCATCAATCGCCAGTCCAGCCACGCCATCGCGACCAGCGCGCCGGCGACGACGATCGTCGAGTCCAGCATCACGAACAGCACCTGGCGGTAGAGGTTGTTCACGGCGTCGGTGTCGTTGGTGATGCGGCTCAGCAGTTGACCGGAGATGCTGCGATCGAAGAACGCCATCGGCTGCGCGAGGACATGCGCGTAGACCTGCTCGCGCAGCCGCAGCACGGACCGCTGTGCGACCGAGGCCATGCGCCGCAGTTGCGCGTAGCGCAGCAGGCTGGCCGTCCATCCCGCCAGCAGCATCGCGCCCAGCAGCAGCGCCATCGGGCCGAGCTGGAAATCGCGCGGCAGCACATGCGCGTCGATGAAGTGCTTGCCCAGGATGGGCCCGATCGCCTCGAGCGCCGCGGCCACCACGAGCCATCCCAGCCCCTTGATCAGACCGCGCCGCTCAGGCCGGGCCGCTTGCGCCAGCAGCGCCAGCGCCTCGCGCGGCGAATGGTCCTCGGAGGTGGGCTTGCCGTCCTTGCCGGACGCGATCTCAGGCGGCGTCAAGGCTGGCCTCCAGTTGTTGATAGCGCCATTGGCTGGCATACCAGCCGCCCAGCGCGAGCAGCTCCTCGTGCCGGCCGCGCTCGACGATGCGTCCCTGCTTGAGCACCACGATCTCGTCGGCCTCCATCACCGCGGACAGCCGATGGCTGACCACGGCGAGGGTGCGTTCGGGATGGCGCGCGCGCAGCTCGCGCCAGTGGTCGAGGATCTGCGTCTCGGTGCCACTGTCCACGGCGGACAGCGCATCGTCCAGCAGCAGGATGGGCGCGCCGGCGAGCAGCGCGCGCGCGATCGCGACGCGTTGGCGCTGACCGCCCGACAGCGTCACGCCGCGCTCGCCCACCAGCGTGTCGTAACCCTGCGGCAGCCGCAGGATGTCCTCATGCACGGCGGCGAGTTCGGCCACGGCGAGCACCTCCTCACGCGTGGCCTCGGGTCGCGCGAGGGCGATGTTGTCGGCCACCGAGGCCGAGAACAGGAAGGGCTCCTGCGGCACCCACGCGAGCGTGCGGCGCAGCGCATCGAGGCGGATCTCCGGCGCGGGTACACCGCCCAGGCGCACGGTGCCGGTGTCGGGTTCGTATTGCCGCAGCAGCAGGCGCAGCAAGGTCGACTTGCCCGATCCCGTCGCCCCCACGATGCCCAGCGTGCGGCCCGGCGGCAGCGTCAGCGCGATGTCCTCCAGCGCCGGCTGCGTCATGCCGGGATACCGGAAGCTGACTTGATCCCAGCGGAGCTCGGCGTGCGCGGGCACGTCGCGGGTGCCGGTGTCGACGAGGCCGGCCGGGGCGTTGAGCACCGGCTGCAGGCGGGTCCAGGCAGCGCGGCCGCGTTCCAGCAGCGACAGCACCCAGCCCGCGGCGAACATCGGCCAGATCAGTTGACCGAGGTACATCGTGAACGCGGTGAGCTGTCCGATGCTGATGATGTTCGTGCCGACGAGCCAGGCGCCCATGCCCAGCGCGATCACGGTGGCCGCGCCCAGCGACAGCCCGACCGCGGGTTCGAACATCGCTTCCCAGCGTTGCGCCTGATAAGCCGCGGCGCCGGCCTCGCGGGCGAGTTCGCCGAACTGCTCACGGCTGCGGCGCACCAGGCCGAGCGCTCGCACGGTGCGCACGCCCGCGAGGCTGTCCTGCACCTGCTGGTTCAGCGTCGAGAAGCGCTTCAGCGACTCGGCGGACGCGACATGGATGCGCGACGAGATGCGCCAGAACGCGTAGGCCATGAAGGGGAAGGGCACCAGCGCGGCCAGGCCCAGGCGCCAATCGACGCTGATCGTCATCATGCCCAGCACCAGGATCAGCGTGAGCGTGCCGTCGAAGGCCGCCAGCAGCGCTTCGCCGGCGGCCATCTCGATGGCGTCGACGTCGTTGGTCGCCAGCGCCATCAGGTCGCCGGTGCGCTGGGCGTGGAAGAACGCCGGGCCCTGGCGGGTCAGTTGCGCGTAGAGACGGGTGCGGAGTTGCCGGCCGAGTTCATAGGCGGTGCGGAACAGCGCCAGGCGCCAGCCCACGCGCAGCAGGTAAATCGCGGCGCCGGCCGCCACCAGCAGACCCAGTTGGCCGATCAGGTCCCAGCCCGCGAGGCGATGCGCGACGAGCGCGTCCACCACGTGCCCCACCTGGCGCGGGATCCAGACCGTGAGGACGGCGATGGTGCTCAGCATCAACGCGCTGGCGACATAGGGCCGCCAGTGGCCACGGATGTGGCCGGCGATCAATCGAGTCAGGGACATGGCGGCGGACATATGGCGGCGCATTGTGCCCGCCGGGGTTTCGCCGCCGAAAGGTCAGGGGCTTGAACTCGCCCGGGCGATCATGCCGATGCGCGCATGCACGAGGTCGGCCAGCACGCGCAATCGTCTCTCGTCGAAGTTGCCGCTCAGCGCGTAAGCCAGCTTGCCGTCGATCCAGAACAGGCTGCGCGTGGTCTGGCCCCCTTCGACACGCTGCATCAGCCGGAAGGCCACCGGCGCCTCGGGCGAGCTCGCGCCCGTGCTCACATAGAGCGTGAAGCGCTCACCGGTGTCGTTCTCGTACATGAACTGCGCCCGCGCCAGCCCGCCGGCCATCGCCGGGTCATCGCTCGCGGGCAGCAATCTGCCCCCGACCAGCTTCCAGCCGTAGTCGCGCAGCACCGGCGCGTACAGCGGTTGACCCAGTCGCTTGCTCAGCCACTGGATCAGGTGATCCGCCTGGTCCGCGCCGACCTCGACCGGGTGGCGCTTCTCGGGCTGGTAGACCGCATGCGCGATCGCAGCGTCGCGAACGTACTCGGGAATCGAAGGATCGCGGCCGGCGGCGCGCGCGGCGGCCTGCGCGGCCACCTGGGCGGCCGCCTCCTGCTTGCCGGTCCACCACGTGTGGCCGCCCCAGCCGCCCAGGCCGCCGATGCCCAGCCCCACGGCCAGCAGCAGGGCCGCGGCCCAGGCCGTGGGCCAGCGGGGCGCGTTGGCGGCGGGCCGGTCGTCCGCGCGCAGCGCGGAGGACAAGCGCTCCGGCACGGGTTCGTCGAGCCAATCGCGGTGCAGCGCCTGCAGCGATGCGCGCTGCTCGCGCCACGCCAGCACCTGCTGGGCCTCGCGGGGATGGCTCAACAGCCAGTCGGCGACGGCGGCGGCTTGTTCGGGGGGCAGTTGCCCGTCCACGTAGGCGTGGAGCGTGGCGGTGTCGACATCGAGGGGAGCTTGCGTCATGGTGCGGCGCTCATTTCACCACCCGGAGCGCGGCGCGGCCGGGCGCGCTGGCGGAGGAGGTCGCGGTGCCCGCATCGGACATCGCCGCGCGGAGTCGCTCGCGGGCGCGCGACAGGCGCGACATCACGGTGCCCATGGGCACGTCCAGCACATGGGCGGCGTCTTGGTAGCTGAGCTCCTCCACGCAGATCAGCAGCAGGATCTCCCGCGCGGAGGCGGGCAGCGCCGCCAGCGCGCGCTCAAGGTCCAGCCGCAGGGCCACCTGTTGCTGGGGTTCCGGGATCAGCGGCTGCGGCGTGCCGTCGTCGTCGAGCGAGTCGTGCAAAGCCTCGCGCGCGTCGCGCCGCTGGTTCAGATAGAGCCGATGCATCAGCGTCAGCAGCCAGTTGCGCATTGCATCCTGTCGCGTGGGGCCGGGCTCCGCATGGAACAGCGCGCCCTTGCGGGCCGCGCGTTCGAGGGTGTCCTGGAGCAGGTCGTCCGCCCGTGCCGAATCGCCGCAAAGCAGCCGCGCATGGCGGCGCAGGCGCGGCAGCAGCGGGAGCACTTCCTGAAGGACTAGCGGCATGGAGCAATTGAACAGTGCGATGGCGAGACCACGGTTTCGCGTTGGGATGCTCCGCTAGGCGCAAACCGCAGCCATAGCAGCGCTATGGCGAGGATTTGCAACAACGCGGAGCGCCCAACGCGGAGCCGTGGTCACGGCTTCGCGGTGTGCCAGACCTGATTGATCCCATCGCCGCTGCGCTCACCGGGCTTGGTGTCCTTCGCCCAGAAGTACAGCGGCTTGCCCTTGTAGGCCCATTGCTTGGAGCCGTCATCGCGGGTGATGACGGACCAGTCGCCGGAGGCCTTGTCCTCGGCGCGGGCCATCAGCGGCGGCCAGTTGGTGGCGCAGGGGCCGTTGCACACGCTCTTGCCGCTGCCTGCGGCGTCCTTGTCGAAGGTGTACAGCGTCATGTCGTTGGCGCCGACCAGGGCGCCGTCCTTGGCCATCGCCGGGGCGGCCTGAGCGCCGGCGAGGCCGGCGGCGGCCATCAGCGCCAGGGCGGCGGCGAACTTGAAGGTCTTCGTCATGCGAGGTCTCCTGAGGGTTGCAGGGTGGGGGTACAGAGCATGAACACCGGCGAGCGACGGCTTATTCCATCCGGATCCTGAGCCACGGATGTCCACCTTGCGAGGGATCGCCACGACGGGGGGGAGGGCACTAGGATCCGCGGGTCCCCGGATGGGGGGATATGTTCACACGAGAGAGGGGAAAAGCCATGACGTTCGAGGAATCGATCCAGACCTGCCTCCGCAAGTACGCGGATTTCACGGGGACAGCCAGCCGGTCGGAATATTGGTGGTTCTTCCTGGCGCTGGTGCTGGGGTCGGCGATCCTGGGGGTGATCTCGGACACGGCCAGCCTGATCTTCAGCCTGGCGACGCTGGTGCCTTCGGTGGCCGCGGCGGCGCGGCGCTTGCATGACATCGACCGCAGCGGCTGGTGGCAACTGGTGATCCTGATCCCGGTCGCCGGCCTCTTCGTGCTGCTGTACTGGCTGGTCCAGCCCACGGCGCCGAATCGGTATGAGGCGGAGAACAAGGGCGTGGCGCCGGTGTGACGCCTACCTGCTGACGGGCAGCAGGTACTCCCAGCGCAACGGCGCACGGACAGCGCGCCCGTTCGCTTCAAGCAGGTCGGGAATCAAGTGGCTCAACCGGCGGTCGAGAGTCGTGAGGTCCGCGGCTTCGGTGGCGAGACCGGGCACGTCTTGTGAGACAGCCACCCAGACGCCAGCGCGTTCGTCTCGATCGATCGTGATGCGGAAGCGCAGGTGCATGGCGCGTCTCCAACAAGTGGAAACGCAGCATCGTAGGCAGTCATGTCCCGGTCGTCTGTGGCATAGATTGGTGTCGAAGCGCTTTCAACGCTAGCCTTCAGCAGTCCATCGAAGGTAGCGTGGGCTACCGACACGAAGCCCTGCCAGGAGACCCCCAGCATGACCGAACGCGCTCAGGCGCTTGCCGCCCAGCTGATCCGCAATTTCCATGACGCCGAGCTGACCTCGTTCAAGCGCGAGCCGCTGTACGAGGCCCGTTCCGTGCGGCTCGCCCGAGGCACCGCCGCGCAGAAGCTCGGCGCGTCCTACGACATCGTCGAGCCCGGCAAGACCACCTGCCCGTATCACCTGCATTACGCGCAGGAGGAGATGTTCATCGTCCTCGAGGGCCACGGCACCTTGCGGGTCGCGGGCGAGATGCTGCCGATCAAGCCCGGCGATGTGATCTTCATCCCGGCGGGCCCCGAGTACCCGCACCACATCATCAACACCTCGGACGCGCCGATCAAATACCTGTCCATCAGCACGATGGAGCAGCCGGAGATCTGCGTCTACCCCGACTCCAACAAGTTCATGGCCGAACACGGCCCGGACAAGTCCACGCGCCCCTTCGAGGCCATCCGCAAGGTCGGCGAGGGCGATCTGGATTACTGGCAGGACGAACCCTGATCACGCCCTGACCTGACCCTGATCAATAGGTCCGCGACCCCTTGAACTGCGCGTGCTGACGCCGCTGCAGCGTGGTCTGGCGGCTCATCGCGTCGAAGGACACGCGGGCATGCGCGTCCATGATCGCGATCCCCAGCGCGTCGGCCGCGTCCTTGCCGGGCTCGCCCGGCAGGTTCAGCAACCGCGCCACCATCGCCTGGACCTGCGCCTTGGCTGCGCCGCCGTGCCCGGTGATCGCCTTCTTCATCTGCACCGCCGTGTACTCCGACACGTGCAGGTCGCAGGACACCAGCGCCGTCAGCGCCGCCCCCCGCGCCTGCCCCAGCAGCAGCGTCGACTGCGGGTTCACGTTCACGAAGATGATCTCGACCGCCGCGCACGTCGGCTGATATCGCGACACCACCTCGCGGATCCCGTCGTAGAGGATCTTCAAGCGCCCCGGCAGATCACCCGTCGGCAACGCGTTCGTCTTGATCGTGCCGCTGGCCACGTAGGCCAGCCGCGGGCCGTCGGCGTCGATCACGCCGAAGCCGGTCGTCTGCAGGCCGGGGTCGATGCCGAGGATGCGCATGGCTGATCTCCTCAGGTCGCGGCGCGGAAGTACCACCGCACCGAATGGAAGAACACCGGCGCCGCGAAGCACATCACCGCGATCCGGTCCAACAGCCCCACCGCGCCGGTGATCGCGCTGCGATTGCCCCACGCGTGGATGCCGGCGTCGCGCTTGAGCGCCTGCATCACGAAGGCGCCGAAGCTGCCGCAACCCGCCGCGACGAACGCGGCGATCGCCGCCTGTCCGGCCTTGAACGGCGTGATCCAGTACAGCAACGCGCCCGCGAAGGCCGCGGCGAACGCGCCGATCCACCACGCCTTCATCGTGAAGGAACGGCTGACCCGCCGCGCCACCGGCTTGGCACGGAAGCGGCTCGTCGCGATCGCCTGCGCGATCTGACCGCAGGCCAGCACCGCCACCAGGAAGAACAGCAGGAAGGCGCCGCGCCCCTGGTACTTGGGAATGTCCAGCAGCAGCAGCGCCGGCGCGTGCGACAGCCCGTACACGCAGACCATGATGCCCCACTGGATCTTGGCGTTGCGCTCCAGGAAACGCCCCGGATCGTCGGCCAGCGCACTGGCCACCGGGATGGCCAGGAAACCGTAGACCGGGATCAGCACCGAGAACAGGTCGAAGTGCCGCGTGCCCACCAGCACGTACTGCAGCGGCAGGATCACGAAGAACGAGATGATCAGCCCGCGATGATCCGCGCGGCGCGTGTGCAGCAGCGTGATGAACTCGCGGAACGACAGGAACGAGAACACGCCGAACAGCAGCGTCGCGCCCACCGGCCCGGACACCCACGCCGCCCAGAACAGGCAGGCGCCCACCCACACCATGTTGAGCTCATGCCGGAAACGCGCCCAGCGCGCCTGCCAGGCTTCCTGCTCCTCCTCGGGCCGCTCGCGCAGCGACCACAGCACCGAGCCGATGCTCACCAGCAGCAGCGCGCCGAAGAGCACGACGAAGAGGAACGCGACCTGCTCGCTGCTGTTCAGGGACTTGAGCCACCTCATTGGCCGCTCCCGCCCGGACGCAGCGCGACGACCGCCGCGCGGGCGCGCTCCAGGAACGCGCGCTTGTCCTCACCGGGCTCGATGCGGATCGGCGCGCCGAAGGTCACCGTGCACAGGATGGGCACCGGCACGACCTCGCCCTTGGGCATCACGCGCTGGACGTTGTCGATCCAGGTGGGGATCAGCTGCACGTCGGGGAACTGCTCGGACAGGTGGTACAAGCCGGCCTTGAACGGCTGTGGCGTGCCCTTGTTGGAGCGCGTGCCCTCGGGGAAGATGACCAGCGAGTCGCCGTTCTGCAGCGTCTCCACCAGTGGCTCCAGCGGATCCTCGTCCGGCGTGGCGCGGGTGCGGCTCACGTAGACGGCGTTGAACACCGCCGTCGTGATCCAGGTCTTGAGCTTGGTGCTCGTCCAGTAATCGCGCGCGGCGATGGGACGGGTGCGTGAGCGCAATTCGCCGGGCAGCGACGCCCAGATCAGTACCCAATCGAAGTGGCTCTGATGGTTGGCGAAGTAGATGCGTTGTTCCGACGTGGGCGGGCAGCCTTTCCAATGTCCCTGGGCGCCCGTGATCAGGCGCGCCAGCGAGGACAGGAACAGGCCGGTGATTTCGGCAAGGACCATGGGCGCGATTATCCCCGGCGGATCAGCTCGGCCGCCTTCTCGGCGATCGCCACCACCGGCGCGTTCGTGTTGCCGCTCACGACGCTCGGCATGATCGACGCGTCCACCACCCGCAGCCCGGCGATGCCATGCACGCGCAGCCGGTCGTCGACGACCGCCAGCGCATCGTGTCCCATGCGGCAGCTGCCCACCGGGTGATAGACGGTGTCCACGCGCGCGCGCAGCAGCGCCTCGATCGCCGCATCGTCGTCATCGGCCACGGCGGCGCTCCACAGCTCGCGCTTCCAGAGCGCGCGCATCGCCGGCGCGCGCATCAGGTCGCGCGTCAGCTTGTAGCCCTCGATGAGTTCGCGCACGTCCTCCGGGTCCTGGAGGAAGGCGGGATCGATGCGCGGCGCGGCCAGCGGATCGGCGCTGGTCAGCGTCAACGCGCCGCGGCTGCGCGGGCGCAGCAGGCAGACGTGGCAGGACATGCCGTGGCCCAGGTGCAGCTTGCGCGCATGGTCCTCGACCAGCGCCACCACCAGGTGCAGCTGCACGTTGGGCGCCGGCAGCCCCGGTCGCGTCGACAGGAAGCCGCCGCACTCGGCGAAGTTGCTGGTGACGAGACCGCGACGCTCGCGGCGATACCGGCGCGCCTGGTCCAGGAAGCGCATCGCGCCGCGCAAGGACAGGCCCGCGAGTTCCAGGCGATCGGACGCATAACCGAAGACGAAGTCCGGATGGTCGTGCAGGTTCCGGCCCACGCCCGGCAGGTGATGCGTCACCGCAAGTCCGAGCGCCTGCAGCGCGGCCCCGTCGCCGATGCCCGAGCACATCAGCAGTTGTGGTGACTGCAAGGCGCCTGCGCAGACGAGCACCTCGCGCGCAGCGCGCAGCGTGCGACGCGTGCCGCCTTGCAGCACCTCGACACCGACGGCGCGACGTCCTTCCAGGACCAGCTTCAGCGCGCGAGCGCCGGTCTCCACCCGCAGGTTGGGCCGCTGGCCCAGGATCGGATGCAGGTAGCCGCGCGCGACGCTCCAACGCTCGCCCTCGTGCTGGGTGACCTGATAAACACCGATGCCGTCCAGCTCCTCGGCGTTGAAGTCCTCGCGCACCGCGTGGCCCTGCTGGCGCGCGGCCTCGCGCCACGCGTCGTGCAGCGGGGTGTCGGTGCGCAGGTCGCTGACGCGCAACGGGCCGTCCTGGCCGTGCCATGGCGCGCCGAACCGCGCGTTGCGCTCCGACTTGAGGAAAAAGGGCAGCAGGTCGTCGTAGGACCATCCCGCGTTGCCGGCGGCGGCCCAGGCGTCGTAGTCACTGCGATGTCCGCGGGTGTAGACCATCGCGTTGATCGCCGAGGACCCGCCCAGCGCCTTGCCGCGCGGCTGATAACCGCGCCGGCCGCCCAGTCCAGGCTGCGGCTCGGTCTGGAAGCCCCAGTTGTTGATCGGGGCGGCGACCTGCAGCACACCGGCGAAGGGCGTGCGGGTGATGAAGCCGTCGCCGCGGCCGCCCGCCTCCAGCAGCAGCACGCGACAGTCGGGGTCCTCGCTGAGCCGATGCGCGAGCACCGCGCCCGCGGACCCGCCGCCGACGATCACGACGTCGGCATCGATCCCATCCGCCGCGCTCATGCGATCTTCTTGAGCAGGCCCAGCAGCCGGTCGAAGGTCTTGCCGTAGGGCGGGTAGAACAGCTTCGTGCCCGCGAAGCGCGTCTGCAGGAACACCGGCTTGAGCTTGCTGAAGGTGTTGAAGCCCCACACGCCGTGGTACGCGCCCATGCCGCTGGCGCCGACGCCGCCGAAGGGCTGCTCCTCCTGGCCGAGGTGCCAGACGCAGTCGTTGACCGTCACGCCGCCGGCGATCGTGCGCGCGAGCACGTCGTCGCGCGCGGTGCGGTCCTCGCCGAACCAGTACAACGCCAGCGGCCGGTCGCCCGCGTTGACCTGTGCGATCGCCTCGGACGGATGGTCGTAGGCCACGATGGGGAGCAGCGGACCGAAGATCTCCTCGCGCATCACGGCCATCTCGGCGGTGGTGTCCAGCAGCAGCGTCGGCACGAGGCGCCGATCGCCGGGCGACTCGTCATGCGTGGGCCGCAGTGTCGCGCCGCGGGCGCGGGCGTCGTCCAGCAGTCCGCGCAGCCGCGCGTGGTGGCGCGGGCTGACGATGGCCGTGTAGTCGGGGTTGCCGTCGATGCGCGGATAGAAGCGCCGCACGGCCTCGGTGATCGCCTCGGCCAGCGGCGCGACGAGCTCGCGCGGCGCCAGCACGTAGTCCGGCGCGACGCAGGTCTGGCCGGCGTTGAGCAGCTTGCCGAAGGCGATGCGCTCGGCCGTGCGGGCGAGATCGGCGCTGCGATCGACGATCGCGGGCGACTTGCCGCCCAGCTCCAGCGTCACCGGCGTCAGGTGTTGCGCGGCGGCTTGCGCCACGAGGCGCCCCACCGGCGTGGAGCCGGTGAAGAACAGGTGATCGAAGGGGAGTTGCGTGAAGGCCTTGCCGACCTCCGCGTCGCCGGTGACCACGGTCATCTCGTCGGGCGCGAAGTGCTGCGCCACGAGCCGGGCCATCAGCTCGGACGTGGCCGGCGTCAGCTCCGAGGGCTTGATCATCACGCGGTTGCCCGCGGCCAGCGCCGCCAGCGCCGGGGCCATCGCCAGGTAGTACGGATAGTTCCACGGCGCGACGATGCCCACCACGCCCAGCGGTTGCGGCATCAGCCGATTGGAGGCGGGCAGGAAGTGCAGCGCCGTCGGCGCGCGCTTGACGGCCATCCAGCGCTTGACGTGCCGGATCGCGTGACGGGCACCGGACTGCACGGTGAAGAGATCGGCCAGCAGGCTCTCGTGGCGCGAGCGATGGCCGAAGTCCCGCGCCATCGCGTCGGCGAGCGCATCGGCGTTCTCCGCGGTCATGCGCTGCAGCCGCGCCAGGCGATCGCGGCGCTGCGCCAGCGTGGGCAGCCGGTCGCGGTCGAAGGCCGCGCGTTGCTGCTCCAGCAGCAGGTGCAGGCGTTCGTGCAGGGCTTGGTCCATGGGTGTCTCCGCCGGATGTTCTTGTGGGTCCGAAGGCTATGCGCATTCGCGGCCCGGGCCAAGCGAAGCGACCCTGGACTAGAGAGGGCTGACTAGGACGTCGGACCGGCCAACGAAAAAGCCCGGCCGGGGCCGGGCTTTCGGAGCAGGGCGCCGAGGCGCCCCACATCGATCAGCGAGGATCGATCAGAAGCGGTAGCCGACGCTCAGCGTCACGCCGGTGACCGTGGTCGAGTCCTTGTCGAAGTAGGACATGTAGTCCACGGCGCCGTACACCTGCTTGTTGAAGTTGTACTTGGCGCCCAGGCCCCACGAGAAGCTGCTGTCGCTGCCCGAAGCCGAGCCGGCGTTCGACGACAGCTTGACCTTGGAGTCAGCGTAGCCCAGGCGGCCGAACACTTCGAACTCGGGGGTGAACGAGTACTTCGGCACCACGTAGAAGCCGTAGCTGCGGGTGATCTTGGCCTTCACGCCTTGCGTGGTGTCATCGGACACGCCGCCGGCCAGCATGCCTTCGATGGCGACGTTGGGGTGGAGGTCCCAGCCGACGATGCCGCGGATGGCGCCCGGCTTGAACGACACGTTAAAGAAATCGTCCTTGATCTTGACGAAGGTGTAGCCCAGTTCACCGTAGACGGCGTTCGTGGCTTGCGATTGGGCTTGCGCGGCGCCAGCGGCCAGCAGGGCGGCGGCGGCGATCAGGGTGATCTTCTTCATTGGAATACTTCTCTCGATGTAAACGCACCTCAGCGGTGCGGGGGCGAAAGTTACCAATGCCCCGACCCAGGCACCCATGAAGAACGTCACGGTCTTGTAAATAAATGCGTAGTTCGTTGTCACTTGACGACGACTTCACGCGATCCCAACGGCGGCCCATCCCCCATCGGTGGGGGAAGAAAAAGCCGTGGTCGACCCCAAGGCCGCCACGGCTTCAACGAGCGATCAACGCCCGATCAACGAGGGTCAATGACGGAAGTGGCGCACGCCCGTCATCACCATCGCGATGCCGCGTTCATTGGCCGCGGCGATGACCTCGTCGTCGCGCATCGAGCCGCCCGGCTGGATCACGCAGGACGCACCCGCGTCGGCCAGCACGTCCAGGCCGTCGCGGAACGGGAAGAACGCGTCGCTCGCCACGGCGGAGCCGGTCAGCGTGAGGCCCGCGTTCTCCGCCTTGATGGAGGCGATGCGAGCCGAGTCGATGCGGCTCATCTGACCCGCGCCGACGCCCAGCGTCATCCCGCCGCCGCAGAACACGATCGCGTTGCTCTTGACGTACTGCGCGACGGTCCACGCGAACATCAGGTCGTCGAGCTGCTGCGCGGTCGGCTGCAGCGTGGTGACGACCTTCAGGTCGGCCTTGGACAGGAAGTGGTTGTCGGCGGTCTGCACCAGCAGGCCCGAGCCGACGCGCTTGACGTCCTGCGCGTTGCGGCCCTGGTCCCAGGGGCGCGCGCCGCCCGGCGGCAGCGCGATCTCGAGCAGGCGCACGTTGACCTTGCCCTTGAAGATCTCGCGCGCCTCGGCGCTGAACGACGGCGCCATCAGCACCTCGACGAACTGCTTGGACACCAGCTCCGCCGCGGCGCGGTCGACCTCGCGGTTGAAGGCGATGATGCCGCCGAAGGCGCTGGTCGGGTCGGTCTTGAACGCCTTGGCGTAGGCCTCGGCCGGCGTCGCGGCGACGGCCACGCCGCACGGATTGGCGTGCTTGATGATCACGCAGGCGGGCGTGTCGAAGCTCTTCACGCATTCCCACGCGGCATCGGCGTCGGCGATGTTGTTGTAGCTGAGCTCCTTGCCCTGCAGCTGCTTGCCGGTGACCAGCGAGCCGGGCGCGGGGTGCAGGTCGCGGTAGAGCGCGGCGGTCTGGTGCGAGTTCTCGCCGTAGCGCAGGTCCTGCACCTTCACGAAGCTGCTGTTCATCTGCGCCGGGTACTCGGCCAGCGAGCCGTCGTCCAGGCGCGCGCTCAGGTAGTTGCTGATGGCCGCGTCGTACTGCGCGATGCGGTTGAAGGCCGCCACCGACGCGGCGAAGCGCGTCTTGTCGCTGGTCTTGCCGTGGGCCTTGAGCTCCTCGAGCACCTGCGCGTACTGCGACGCGTCGGTCAGCACCGTCACGTCCTTCCAGTTCTTGGCCGCGCTGCGGACCATGGCCGGGCCGCCGATGTCGATGTTCTCGATCGCGTCCTCCAGCGTGCAGCCGGGCTTGGCGACGGTGGACTCGAACGGATAGAGATTCACCGCCAGGATGTCGATCGTGTCGATGCCATGCTGCTGGATCGCGGCGACGTGCTCGGGCAGGTCGCGGCGCGCCAGCAGGCCGCCGTGGATCTTCGGATGCAGCGTCTTGACGCGGCCGTCCAGCATCTCGGGGAAGCCGGTGTGCTGCGCGACCTCGGTGACGGGCAGGCCCGCGTCGGCCAGCAGCTTGGCGGTGCCGCCGGTGGACAGCAGCTTCACGTCCAGCGCGTGCAGGGCCTGGGCGAATTCGACGATGCCGGTCTTGTCGGAGACCGAGATCAGGGCGGTGAGTTGTGCCATGGGGAGCTCTCTAAGGGGGATTCGTGTCGGCGCGCGATCAGATCAGCTTGTGCTCGACCAGCTTGCGGCGCAGCGTGTTGCGGTTGATGCCCAGCCACTCGGCGGCCTTGCTCTGGTTGCCGTCGCTGTGCTGCATCACGACCTCCAGCAGCGGCTTCTCCACGAGCCGGATCAGCATCTCGTGCATCGAGTGCGGCACCTCGCCGCCGAGGTCGCGGAAATAGACCTCCAGGTTCTCGCGGATGCAGGAGTCGATCGGTTTGGGCGTCATGCCGTGAGCCTTCTTTCTTGGTCTTGGTGTTGTTCGTCGTTGGCCGCGTGGTGCGCGGCGTCACCGGTCGCGTCCTCGAGCGTCGCCGCCGCGGCCACGTAGGGCAGGCGCTCATGCTCGTCGGCGAGCGCGTCGAGCCAGCCGCCCAGCGCGTCGACCTGCGCCTCGCAGCTCTCCAGCGTGTTCATGCGGCGGCGGAAGTCCTCGCCGCCGGGCAGGGCGCGCACGGCCCAGCCGATGTGCTTGCGCGCGCTGCGCATGCCGGTCAGTTCGCCGTACAGCGCGTAGTGGTCGTGCAGGTGCTCGACCAGCCAGCGCTTGGCATCGGCGATGCGCGGCGCGGGCAGTTCCTCGCCGGTGGCCAGGAAGTGCGCGATCTCCGCGAAGATCCACGGCCGCCCCTGCGCCGCGCGGCCGATCATGATCGCGTCGGCGCCCGTGAGGGCGAGCACCTCGCGCGCCTTGCGCGGGGTGTCGATGTCGCCGTTGGCGACCACGGGAATGCGCAGCGCGGCCTTGACCGCGGCGATGGTGTCGTACTCGGCGTGGCCGGTGTAGCCCTGCTCGCGGGTGCGTCCGTGCACCGTGACCATCGCGATGCCCGCGGACTCCGCCGCGCGTGCGAGCGCCACCGCGTTCTTCTCCGCCTGGCACCAGCCCGTGCGCATCTTCAGCGTGACCGGCACGCCGCGCGGCGCGCACGCGGCCACGACGGCCTCGACGATCTCCAGCGCCAGCGCCTCGTCCTGCATCAGCGCCGAGCCGGCCCACTTGTTGCAGACCTTCTTGGCGGGGCAGCCCATGTTGATGTCGATGATCTGCGCGCCGCGGTCGATGTTGTACGCGGCGGCCTCGGCCATCATCGCGGCGTCGGTGCCGGCGATCTGCACCGAGATCGGCGCCGACTCGCCCTCATGGTTGGCGCGGCGCGAGGTCTTGAGGCTGTTCCACAGGTCCTTGCGCGAGGTGACCATCTCGCTCACCGCATAACCGGCGCCGAGCTTCTTGCACAGCACACGAAAGGGCCGGTCGGTCACACCCGCCATGGGGGCGACGAACAGACGGTTCGGCAGGAGGTGGGGACCCAGCATCAGCGTGCCGGGCGGCGGGGTGGTCATCGGGAGCGGGGCTGCACAAAAAAGAGGCAGAAGTATACCGCTGCCCGACTGCGGCCTCGCGCGCGCCTGGAGCCCCCGTCAGAGCGAGGGTTGCTTGCGCCAGAGCACGAAACCCTGGTCGACGAAGCGGTTCATGACCCGCTCCTGCGACAGCTTGTAGACCGCGCGCGCGATGCGTCCGCGCAGCTCGGGCGTGTTGCAGCGCGAGCGGTGCGAGAGCGTGAGGTACAGGCCCTCGCGCGCGATCGCCGGCAGCAGCGGCTGGATCGCCGGACCGCCGCTGCGCGTGGCATAGGCCTCGGCCGGCGTGTCCTCGTAGATCATGTAGTCGGCCCGGCCGCGCTGCAGCATCACGATCGCCTGCTCGATGCTGGCGACCTGGCTGATCTTGAGCGACTGGCGGGCGTAGTTGTCGAACTCCACGCCGAAGCTGTTGTTGATCACCGTGACGCCCTGGCGCGGCGCGAGGTCGCTCCAGCGCTTGTAGGGCACCGGCGAGGCCGAACGCGTCCAGATGACGCTGCGCGTCTCGCGGAAGGCGGGATGGAAGTAGTCCATGTACTCGGTGCGCGGCAGCGTGAAGAACGCGCCGGCGATCAGGTCGACGCGTCCGGCGCGCATCTCCTCCTGCACGCGGCCCCAGGGGCCGACATACCGCGTCTCCACGGGGATGCCGATCTCCGCGGCCAGCCATTGCATCAGGTCGGCATTGGCGCCGATGAGCTTCTGCTCGTCGGTGGGGTCGCGCCACAGGTAGGGCGGGTACTGCGGATTGCCCGAGGCCACCAGCATCGGACAGCCGGCGATGGGCGTCTGGGGCGTGGGGGGCGTGCCGATGGGCGGTGTCGCGGGTGTCGACCCGGGCGCCGCGCTTGCCTGACCCGGGGTCGTGGCCGGGGCTTGCGCCTGGCCGATCGCGGCGCACGCCAGACCGGTCAGCACGAGGGTGAAGGCGGCAAGGCGGCGCAAGGACATGGTCTTCGGATAATTGCACGCATGGAAGCTTGGCTGCAACAGATGATTCACCTGATGCTGGAGACCCTGTCTCTCCCGCAGGTGGGCTTGGGCGCGGTGTTCGTGGTGGCGCTGGTCTCCGCGACGCTGCTGCCGATGGGATCGGAGCCGGTGGTGCTGCTGCTCGTGCACGCCAAGCCGGAGCTGTTCTGGCCGGCGATCCTCGTGGCCACCGCGGGCAACACGATCGGCGGGGCGATCACGTGGTGGATGGGCTACGGCGCGGAGCGCGCCTACGAGGCCGCGGTGCATCACACGCCGCGCGACCAGCGCGTGCTGGGCTGGTTGCGGCGCTTCGGCGCGAAGACCTGCCTGCTGAGCTGGCTGCCCATCGTGGGCGATCCGCTGTGCGCGCTGGCGGGCTGGCTGCGCCTGCCGTTCTGGCCCTGCGTGGCCTACATGGCCGTGGGCAAGTTCGCGCGCTACCTGCTGATGACCGCCATCGGGGTGGCCGTGCTCGATTGAGGCCCACCGGCGAGGGGAATGCCCTGGGCCCCCGCGAGGGGGGCTTCCGGACGATCCGGGTCGAGCTTGCACAATGTGGGGCTACCGACAGGAGACCCGCCCGCCATGAGCACTTCCCGCACCCCGGCGTACGACGCCTTGTGCCAGCGCCACCAGCGCATCCATCGCCTGAACCACCTGCAATCGATCGCCTCGTGGGACCAGTCCGCCTTCATGCCCGCGCGCGGCGCGCAGGCGCGCGCCGAGGCGCTCGCCGAGATGGGCGGCCTGCTGCATCAGCTGGCGACCGACGCCGCCTTGCGCCAGTTGCTGGACGACGCCGCGCAGGAACCGCTGGACGACTTCCAGCGCGCCTCGCTTCGCGAGATGCGCCGCGTGTGGCGCTCGGCCAACGCGCTGCCGCAACGGCTCGTCGAGGCGAAGTCGCTGGCCAACTCGCATTGCGAGCACGAGTGGCGCCGCCAGCGTCCGGCCAACGACTGGGCCGGCTACGTCGAGAACCTCCGCCCGGTGGTGCGCTACGCGCGAGAGGAAGCGCAGTACCTGTCCGACGATGCCGGCCTGAGCCGGTATGACGCCTTGCTCGACCAGTACGAGCCGGGCATGCGCTCGGCCGACGTGGACCGCGTCTTCGGCGAACTGCGTCAATGGCTGCCGGGCCTGATCCGTCAGGCGATGGACCGCCAGTCGGGTGACCGCGTCATCCATCCGCAGGGCCCGTTCCCCGCGGCCGCGCAGCGCGCGCTGGGCCTGGACGCGATGAAGCTGCTGGGCTTCGACTTCGAGGCCGGCCGCCTGGATGAGAGCGCGCATCCGTTCTGCGGCGGCGTGCCCGAGGACGTGCGCATGACCACGCGTTATCGCGACGACAGCTTCCTGCAGAGCCTGACCGGCACGATCCACGAGACCGGGCACGGCCGCTACGAGCAGAACCTCCCGCGCGAGTGGCTGGGCCTGCCGGTGGCGGGCGCGCGCTCGATGGGGCTGCACGAGAGCCAGAGCCTGTCCTTCGAGATGCAGCTCGCGTCGCATCCGGGCTTCGCGGGCCTGCTGCAGCCGCTGGTGGAGCGCCATCTGGGTCGCCAGCCGGGTTTCGCCGCGGACAACCTGAACAAGCTGATGACGCGCGTCGCGCCGGGCTACATCCGCGTGGACGCGGACGAGGTGACCTATCCGGCGCACGTGATCCTGCGCTACGAGATCGAGCGTCCGCTGATCGAGGGCGAGATCGAGGTCGAGGACATCCCCGCGTTGTGGGACGCCAAGATGCAGGAGCTGCTGGGCCTGGACACGCGCGGCAACTACAAGGACGGCTGCATGCAGGACGTCCACTGGGGGTGCGGGCTGTATGGCTACTTCCCGTGCTACACGCTGGGCGCGATGTACGCGGCGCAGTGGTTCGCGACCATGCGTCGCGAGCGCCCGACGCTGGACGAGGAGATCACGCGCGGTGAGCTGTCGCCGGTCTTCGACTGGCTCAAGGACAAGGTCTGGTCGCAGGGCAGCCGCTGGGAGACGCCCGAGCTGGTCCGCCGCGCCAGCGGCGAGCCGCTGAATCCGGCGCACTTCCGCCGTCATCTGGAATCGCGCTACCTGGGCTGACCGACCGGCGCGCGTCGCGGGATGCGGCGCCTTCGGGCTCCAATGAGAAAGGGCACCCCGAGGGGTGCCCTTTGCTCTCAGCGACGCGGTCTCTACCCCACTTCGCTCCCCACGAGTCTTCGTGGACCCGCTGTTCTTCTTGATCAGGCCTTGCGGCGGCGCACCGCGATGCCCATGGCGCCCAGGGCGGCCAGGATCAGCGCGATGCTTTGCGGTTCCGGCACGCCGTTGGCGTTGCCGCCCGCGTTCAGCGTGGTCACGCTGATGTTGTCCAGCGAGGTGCCATAACCGTCGCTGCGGCCGATGGCGCCGAAACGCAGCGTCATCGGGCTGCCGGTGCCGATGAAGGTCGTCGTGAACGTGGCCCACGAGGTGGTGGTGTTCTGGCCGACGGTGCCGCTCAGGTCGCCGATGCTCCAGTTCAGGCCGTTGCTGTTGGCGCCCTGGTTGTCCGGACGGTTGGCGTACGAGAAGCTCAGCGTGTAGGTGTAGCCCGCGACCGTGGCCAGCGACTGGCTGATCCAGCTGTTGCTCGTGGTGTCGAGCTCGGCGAAGTTCACGCCTGCGAAGGCGCTGCCGGCGACGTTGTTGCGGATCTCCAGGCCCTGCGGACCGACGGTCCAGCCGGTGGCGGCGTCGACGATGGTCCAGGTGCCGCTGTTGACGGTGGTGGCCTCGAAGCTGCCGTTGGTGACCAGGTTCACAGGCGTGGCCATCGCGAACAGCGGGGCGGCGAGGAGGGCGGTGGTGATCAGGCGCTTCATGACGGCGGGATTCGGGAGTTCGACAAGGTCGGCGCAAGTTGTTGCGCTTGTGTCGAATTGTTCGAGACCCGTCGCGCGGTGCCATCCCCCTGTGCGCTGGGGATGGACTGGCGATTCGTGAGCTTTCGCACGCCCCGCGTCGGGGCACAGGGTCAGGTTGTGCGCTTGGCGCGCTTCGGTGCGGCCTTCGGCTTGGCGGCGACCTGCCTGGCCGCGGGCTTCTTCTCTGCGGACTTCTGGACGACGGGCTTGCGCGCGGGCGCCGTCTTCGCGGCGCGCAGCAGCGCGAGCTCGGCGCTGAGCGCCTCGACTTGCCCCTTCAGCCGCGCCAGCTCCGCCGCCGCCGGCATGCCCATGCGCGCGAGCGCGCGCGCCACGCGGTCCTCGAAGATCGATTCGAGCTTGTCCCAATGTTGACCCGCACGCGCGCCGGCGTCGTCGGTGATCTTGCCCAGCACGACCTCGCCCTGGTCCTGTGCCTTGGCGAAGGCCGCCAGGCCCGCGGACCAGATCTGCTGCGCCGAGGCCTTGACCTGCTCCGCGAACGGCGTGTGGGCGGCGGGGGCCGGCGCTGGTGCTGGTGCGGAGGCGGCGTCCTTGCGGCGGCCTTTGCCCGGGGCGGGCGCGGCCGTCTTCTGTTGCTTCTTGACCATGGTCGTTCCTTGTCGTCGCGAGGGCGGCGGACCGCGGGTCCGCTGCTTTCCGAGAACCGGACTATAGGGGGCGTGCCGGGCGTCACGCTGACAGCGTCCTGACCCGTTCTCCCCCATCGGGGCGATCGGCGCCGGCCCCAGAATACCGGGCGAGACGATCCGGCCCATCCATGTCCTTGTCGATGCCCACCCCCAACCCAACGCCGCGCGAGTTCGCCGACACCGTGCCCGAAGCGCCGCCTTCGAGCGGCGCGGACCGCGGCCCGGGCAGCGGCGTCACCTGGCGGGCCAGCCCGACGATCGCCTGTCCCCAATGCCGCCAGGCGATGCGTCAGATCGAGCTGCCGGGGCACCATGCGCCGGCCACCGTGGACATCGACCACTGCGGCCCCTGCGGCCTGGTCTGGTTCGACGCGCGCGAATCGGTGCACCTGGCACCGCGCGCGTGGATCGAGCTGCTGCGCGACCTGCATCACCTGCGCCAGCCCGACCGTCCGCATCAGCCCGCGCGCGACTGCCCGGTGTGCCGGCAGGCGCTCAAGGAAGTCCGCAACCAGACGCGCTACGGCCGCTTCCCGGCGCTCGAATGCGGCGGTTGCGGCGGCCACCTGCACAGCCAGGCCGGCATGTTCGCAGAGCGAGGCCTGGTGCGGCCGCTGCTGCCCGCGGAACGCTATGCGTTGATGGCGGAGAAACGCACGCTGCTGTGCCTGAACTGCGGTGCCCCGGCGGATGGCAAGAGCGAGGACTGCGCCTGGTGCCGCAGTCCGCTGCTGATGATCGACATGCCGCGTCTGGCCAGCTCGCTGCGCAAGCGTTCGGCGTCGGAGCCTCTGATGATGCCCAACGGCGGCAAGCCGCTGGGCTGGTCGTGCCATGGCTGCGGCGCGCCGATGGATCCGACCCGCGAGACGCGGTGCGCGCAGTGCCATCACGCGGTGGTGGCGCCGTCGTTGGAGGAACTGGACGCGCTGCTCGACGCGATCGACCACGACTGGCATGCCGACGCCGTCCAGCAGGAGCAGGAGCGTCGCGAGCGGCTGGCGACCTGCGTGACGCCGACCGATGCGGCCGGCGGCAAGCACGGCTTGTTCTGGAAAGGGCCCTGGGAGCGGCGCTACGACCGTGAGAACGAGCGGCGCGAGGGCGGGCGGCGGACTGACGGCGTGTCCTGGGACAGCGACGACCTGCCGCCGACCCTGATCGAGATCACGATCCGGTTGATCGCCAGACTGCTGCGCTGACCGGGCCTCGCGGGTTCAGAGTTCCAGGACGTCGATCGCCTTCGCGCACGCCGCGGGCGTGCCGCCGCCGCGGACCACGAAGGGCAGTTCGCCCCACGGGCCCGAATCGCGCGGGCAGCCGTTGCGCAGCGTGCCGCCCGGACAGGCGCAGCCCTTGGTCTTGACCAGCTGGTCCAGCGTCTGCGTCTGCTGCGCGTTGAGCTTGGGCAGGTGCGGGGCGAAGACCAGTTGGAGCGCGGTCGTCGGGGCCGGCGTGTCCGCCGCGGGAAGCGGCCCCAGCAGCGTCGTCGTCGCCTGGGTTTCCTTGAGGGCGGCGGCAGGTTTCATCGCCTTGGCGCGGCGCAGGTAGTTCAGCGCCACCTCCATCGCCGCGTAGCCTCGGGCGGACGAGGCGGTGAACGGCTTGCGGAAGGCCGCGCCATAGGTGTTGGCGACCTGGTCCCAGCGGCCGCGGTCCATCGTCAGCACCGGGCAGAGCACGGCATCGACGCGCTCGGACAAGGCGGCGTCGAAGTCCATCCAGCACGCGGTGCGCGCG
Source organism: Roseateles sp. (assembly GCA_039594005.1). GTDB lineage: Bacteria > Pseudomonadota > Gammaproteobacteria > Burkholderiales > Burkholderiaceae_C > Roseateles. The sequence goes on along the minus strand of JBCNOF010000011.1, from coordinate 190,588 downwards.
CTGATGCGCAGACCGGTCTGGCGGCGCAGGTCGGCGGCGATCTTCTCACCGGCATTGAGCTCGATGCGGCCCAGCTGAAGCTGCAGGTCCTGCGCCTTCACGCGCTCGGCGTTGTTGGAGATGAAGGGGATGCCCGCGGCGCGCAGCGCGTCGGCGCCGGCGTTGATCTCGCACCAGTTGCCCAGCACGACGTCGACCTTGGCCTTGATGAACTCCTGCGAGATCGCATCGGCCTTGCGCGCGTCGCAGCCGCTGTCCTTGATCACGAGCTTGGGCGCAGCGTCGCCGGGCCAGGTCTTGAGCGCGAGCGTCATGCCGAGTTGCAGTTCCCTGGCCTGGTCGGCGCTCGGGTAGCTCTCCGGCAGGATCACGCCGATGGTGGCGGCGCGCGCCGTGGCGGCCAGGCACAGAAGCGCCACCGGCAGGGCGGCGGTGAGGACCTTGCGGACGTTCATGACAATCCCTCGCTGGCCGTGGTCGGCCGTTGTTGACGCGTGATGCGTGACGCGCGGGCCGCGTCGTGGCAGCCCGAGGTCCGAGGTATCGCCTGCGTGACAGGCGGCGCGAACTGAGGTTTTCCCGAGACCTCGTGGAAACGAGACCGCCCCGGCGTGGCGGGGCGGTAAGACGTCACATCTGTGACGAAAAGTGCGGCATGTGCGCAACGCTGAGTTCTGCAACGAGCCCTCACCCCCCGCCCTCTCCCGCTTCGCGGGCGAGGGGGCCTTGACCCGAGCCATTGAAGCCCTTGCCCGCGAAGCAGGCGAAGGCGCCTCGACCCGAGCCATTGAAGCCCTTGCTCGCGAAGCGGGCGAGGGGGCCTTGACCCGAGCCATTGAAGCCCTTGCCCGCGAAGCGGGAGAGGGGGTTTTGACCCGAGCCATTGAAGCCCCTCGCCCGCGAAGCGGGAGAGGGGTTGGGGTGAGGGCTCGTGTCAGGGCTCGCTCAAGCCCAGCCGCTGAGCACCAGCTTGCCGCGTTGGCGCTGGCTTTCCTGCAGCGCGTGGGCGCGCTTGAGCGACTCGGCCGAGATCGGCCCGACAACGTCGGCGAGCGTCGTGCGGATCTGCCCGGCGTCGACCATGGTGGCGACCTCCGCGAGCAGTCGACCCTGGGCGGCGATGTCGTGCGTCGCGTGCATGCTGCGCGTGAACATCAGCTCCCAATGCAGCGACAGCGACTTGCCCTTGAGGGCCATCACGTCCAGGTCCTGCGGACCGAAGTCATCGATCATCGCCAGTCGGCCCTGCGGCTCCAGCGCCTCGATGACGTCCTTGAAGTGCTGCGGCGTGTGCGTGAGGCTGGTGACGTGACGCAGCGGCGGCACGCCCTGGGCCTGCAACGCGGCGATCTGCGGCGCGAGCGGCGCGCGGTGGTCGATCACGTGATGCGCGCCCAGCGCGCGCAGCCAATCGCCGCCGTCGCCGTCCGGCGTCGAGCTCGTGCCGATGACCGTCAGGTGCGGCTGCCGAGCGGCCAACTGGACCAGGATGGACCCGACCCCGCCGGCCGCGCCGGTGACCAGCAGGCTGACCGGGCGTTCAGGCTGCTGCTGCACCTGCAGGCGATCAAACAGCAGCTCCCAGGCGGTGATGGCGGTCAGCGGCAGCGCCGCGGCCTCGGCGTCGCTCAGCGTCGCCGGGGCCTTCGAGACGATGCGGTGATCGACCGCCTGGAACTGCGCGTTGCTGCCGGGGCGGGTGATGTCGCCGGCGTACCAGACGCGATCGCCGACCGCGAATCCGGTGACCTCGGGGCCGATCGCGCGGACCGTGCCCACCGCGTCCCAGCCCAGGATCACGGGTGTGGCGCCGTCGGCGCTGGCCCGGCGCACGCGGACCTTGGTGTCGACCGGATTGACGGCGACGGCGCTGACCTCGACCAGCAGGTCCTTCGCGCCCGGGGCGGGCATGGGCAGCTCAAGATCGATCAGCGACTCGGACGCGGTGATGGGCAGGGACTGGAAGTAGCCGACGGCTTTCATGGCGGAACTCCTGGCAAAGGATGGTGTGAGGGGTTGGAGAGGTGCAGGGGACGAATGTTGAGGCCTGCGGCAGAATCAATGAAGCGCGTTGAATCGCTTTCAGTTTCAACGCCTGCTTGAAGATTGGCGCAGGAAGGAGTCGCATGGAGATCGATAACATCGCCGAGTTGCGCCTGCTCATCGAGTGCGCGCGGGGCGGCAGTCTGACCGCGGCGTCGCGTGAACTGGGCATCACGCCCGCGGCGGCCAGCGCGATGCTCAAGAAGCTGGAGGCGCGGCTGGGCGTGCGCCTCGCGGAGCGCAGCACCCGCGCGCTTCGGCTGACGGAGGCCGGCGAGCGCCTGCGCGACTACGCGCAGCGGGCGCTGGAGCTGCTGGACGAGGGCCTGGCGGTGATGAGCGAGAACGAGGGCGACGGCGTGGGCGGCAGGTCGCGCGGCGCGGAGGTCCTGCGCGGACGCTTCCGGGTCAGCGCGTCGAGCGACCTGACGCGGCGCATCGTGCTGCCGCTGCTGGATGGCTTCCTCGATCGCCATCCCGGCGTCGAGTTGCAGCTCGGTGTCGGCGATGCGCTCCAGGACGTGGTGCGCGACGAGGTGGACCTGGCCCTGCGGTATGGCGAACTGGCCGATTCACGGCTGGTCGCGCGCAAGCTCTACGACGGCCGCCGGCTGCTGGTCGCCTCGCCCGAGTACCTGCGCCGCCACGGGCGGCCGGCGCATCCGGGCGAGCTCGTCGATCACGACTGCATCCGCTTCAAGATCGGCGACCGGCTGGAGCGGGATTGGCGCTTCTGGCGGCGGGACGCGCTGCAGTCGCCGCCGCTGGACGTGACGGTCACGGGCCGTCGCACGGCCGACGACGGAGGCATCGCCCACCAGTGGGCCCTCGAAGGGCGGGGGCTCACCTACAAGAGCGAGCTGGACATCCGCGACAGCCTCGCCAGCGGGGCGCTGGTCGAGGTCATGCCCGACTGGGTGGGGCGGCCGATGCCGCTGCACGCGCTGCTGCCCAGCCAGCGCTTCCTGCCTCGACGGCTCCAGGCGCTGGTGGACCACCTGGCCGAGGGCCTGCGGCGCTGAGGGACGGGCAGGGCGCCCGTCGGTGATCGACGAGCGGCGATCGGCCGATGCTCAATGCTTGTGGTCGCCGTGACCGGCGTGCGGGTCCTTGGGGTCCGCCACGGGGCCCGTCCTCGCGGGCGCCTGGACCGTGACCGTCGAGCGGGAATTGTCCGGACCCTCGAACACCAGCGTCAGCGGCACCGCGTCGCCGGTCTTCAGCGGCGCCTTCAGGTCCATCAGCATCACGTGATAACCGCCGGGCTTCAACTCCACCGGCTTGCCCGCGGACACCGCCAGCGCCGTCACCGGACGCATGCGCATCACGTCGCCGTCCATCGCCATCTCGTGCACCTCGGCCACGCCGGCCGCCGGCGTGCTGATCGACACCAGCTTCACGTCCGTCGGCGACTTGATCTGCATGAACGCACCGGTCGACTTCTGCTGCGGGACCGTCGCGCGCACCCAGGCATTGGCGACGACCACCTGGGCCTGCGCGGCGCCGGCCAGCGTGAGGAGGAGGGGAAGAACGAAACGGGCGGGGGTGGAGAACTTCATCAGGACATCCATTCGGAGTGAGGGATGGGGGAAGGGGGCTGAGTATCCGACATCCCCCCCCTGGGTGCCCACCCTCAGGAACCGCGCGCGGTGATCGGCAGATCCAGACCGCGCAGCACGCGCCTGACGATCTCCTCGCGGCGGGGCGCGAAGGCGGCGTCCGTCATGTCCATGTTCAGCGCGAAGTAGACCGGGCGCGCGTCGTCGCCGTCGAGCTCGACCCAGCCCACGAACCAGCCGATGGGCCGCGGCCTGGCGTCGTCGGCCCAGCCGGTCTTGGCGTACATGCGCCAGCCCGGGCCCTGGTCGCGCAGCATGACCTTGCGCGCGATGTCGTAGGTGCGATCGGAGAGCGGCAACGCGCGGTCATGCACGCGGCGCAGGAACTCGATCTGGCCGACGGCGGAAATGCGCAGGTCGCCATCCAGCCAGAAACGGTCGACGATCGGTCCGGCCTTGGCGTTGCCGTAGCGGAAGTCGCGCACGAACTGCTGCAGCGCCGGCTGGCCCACGCGCCGGGCCATGGACTGGTAGGCCCACACCGCCGAGACCTGGAAGGCCGAGGCCAGGGTCTGGTCGCGGTTCCACGCGTCGATGGCGCGCTTCTGACCGTCCCACTTGAACGGCTGCGTCTCGTCGACGGCCGTGCCGGTCTCCAGCGCGATCAGCGTCATCGGGATCTTGAAGGTCGACGCGGGGATGAAGGACTCGAAGGCCCGCGTGCTGTCCGAGGCCAGCCAGCGATGCGCGCGCGCGTCCAGCACCACCAGCGCGCCTCGCGTGCCGAGCTGCTCGAACTCGCGGTTCCACTCGGCGCGGGTCTCCCAGCGCTCGCGTTGATCGACAGGCGTGGGCTGCGCGAGCGAGGCGCGGCAGGCGGTGAGCACGAGACAGGCGAGCAGCGCGCTCGCCATCAGGCGGGGAAGGGACATGGCGTTCTCCGGTGGATGAGGGATGTCGCCAGTGTGCGAAGTCCGCCTCGCCGGAAGTCGCCGAAGTGCCGTTACGCACGTTCCGCCTGTCCCGCCGTGCGCGCGCGGGGCATCAACGCCTCGGCCTCGTCCAGGTAGCGGCGGCGGGCGACTTCGTCGCGCAGCTTGCGCGCCTGCAGCCGGGCCTGGCGCACGAGGTCGGTGGCGCTGAAGGCGTCGCCTTCGTCCAGCGCGTGGCGGGCCCACAGCAGCAGGAAGGCGCAGCGTTGATCGGCGGGAATCTGCGAATGGCGCGCGCGGCACGAGGCCCAGCGCTGCGCCGCGAGCTCGCTGAGCGAGCTCGCCGGCAGCGGCAGCCCCTGCGCGGTGGCCAGCCGCTGCAGCGCGGCGAAGTCCAGCCGTCCCAGCGCCGCCAGCCGCAGCAGGAAGATGGTGTTGAGCAGCGTGCTGCGGCCGAGCTGCCAGCGCGCGCACAAGGCGTCGCTGAGCAGCAGCCATCGCAGCGCGTCCTCGATGCCGGGGCTGCCGGGTCCCTCCGCGCCGCCCGCGGGCAGCAGCTCGGCCTCGACCAGTTGCCCCAGCGCGTTGGACAGGTTGGCGGCGCAGACCTGGAGCGCGTCGGGCAGTCCGGCGAGCGAGGCGCTGCGCAGCGCGTCGCCGAGACTGGCCAGCGATTGCGCCGCGAGTGCCGCGTCGCCACGCGCGATGGCGAGCTCGCGCAGCACGATGCCGCGCAGGTTGCCGTGGTCGCAACGCAGCGTGGAATCGCTGGCGAGCACCTCGGGGTCGACCTCGTCGAGCTTGTCGAGCGCGGGGGCGGCCTGGCCCAGGCTGCCGAACCAGTGCCAGGCCGCGAGGATGTCCACGCGGGCGCGCAGCTGGCGCCGTTCCAGCCTCGGCAGCCGGCCGTGGTTGAGCGTCTGGCCGAGCTCGCGCAGCTCGTCCTGCAGCGCGGCCCAGTCACCCAGCCGGCGCGCGATGCGGGCGCGTCGCAGGCCCAGCGCGGCGCCGGCGGCGGCGTCGCCCTCGGGCACATGCGGCGCGGCCTGCTGCAGCGCGAGCCGCGCCGGATACAGCTCGCCGCGGTCGAGCAGGTAATCGGCCCGGGCCAGCGCCTCGGCGTACGCCAGCGGCAGCAGCGGCGCGGCAGCGGGGGCGCGCACCGGGCGCTGCTGGCCGAGCCAGCGGGCCAGCGCGTCGCCGGTGGCGGGCGCGCCGTCGATCTCGAAGCGGCACTCGGCCAAGCGCTCGGCGTTCAACCAGAAGGGCCCGCTGCTGCGGGCGCTGGCGTCGATCAGCGCGGCAAGCGGACCGTCGTCGAGCAGCGCGAGCGCGCGCCATACCTGGGTGCGATGCAGCTCGGCCATGCCGGCGATGCGCTCGCGCAGTTCGGCGCGCGAGCAAGGGCTGTCCACGCGCGCCAGACCCTGTTCATGCGCCTGCAGCAGCGCGGCGATCAGGCGCGGCAGCAACCGGCCGCGCAGCTCGGGGTGATCGTCGATGCGCAGGCCTTGCGGCAGCAGCTGCACGCGGTGCGGGGGCGGGGAGTCGTGAATGGCGGTCATCGGGGTTGCATTCTGCGCGGATGGCCGCGCGCGTGTGACGCCAACGCCGTAACGGGCGTTACGGCGGCGGGTTACGGCGACGCGTCACGTCGATGGCGTCACGGCGGCGTTGCGGCACGCGCCTTGCCGATACGTCTCATCACAACTCGAGGGGAATGCGATGGCTGCCAGTGAATCTTGGTATGCCGGTGAAGGCGCCGCAGGCGCTTTCCCGGGACGCGCGCCGGGCTCGGCGGTGTCATGGGGCGCGGTGCTGGCGGGGGCCGCGGCCGCCGCGGCCCTGTCGCTGATCCTGCTGCTGCTGGGCGTGGGGCTCGGACTGAGCGCGGTGTCCCCCTGGGGCAACCGCGGCGCGAGCGCCGAGGCGCTCGGCATGGCGAGCGTCGCCTGGCTGGCCTTCACGCAGCTGGCGGCGTCGGGCGTCGGCGGTTATCTGGCCGGGCGCCTGCGGGTGCGCTGGCGCGACACGGACGTCGACGAGGTGCATTTCCGCGATACCGCGCATGGCTTGTTGACCTGGGCGGTGGCGACGCTGTTCACGGCGGCCGCTCTGACGGCCTCGGTGGGCGCCGTGGCGGGCATCGGCGTGAGCGCAGCCGGCGCACCGGGAACGGCGCCGCACGTGGCCGCGGCCGCGAACTCGGTGGCAGCCGCCACGGGCGTCGAAGGCACTGTCACGCCGGCACCGGCCGCGACGGGGGCGTCGACGCCCGCAGCGCCGGTGGTGGATCAGCAGGCCATCGACGCAGCGCGCAAGACGGCGTTGTGGATGTTCGTCGGGTTGCTGATCGGTGCCTTCACCGCGAGCCTGATGGCCACCTTCGGCGGTCGCCAGCGCGACCTCATCGACTGACCACGGACCACGTCCCACAAGGAGACACCTCATGCGATCGATCCTGCTTTACCTGCTCGGCGTGCCGATCCCGATCATCATCCTGATCGCGCTGATCCGTTGATGCGTTGATCCGTTGATCCCAAGTGAACGGGGCCTCCTCATCGCCGAGGAGGCCCCGTTGTTCGTGGGCGGAGGTCCGGTCGCGGGTCGCGCCGCGCGAGGTTCAGGTCAGCAGTTGCGGCGCGGCGCCCGAGATGCCCGCGGCATCGCCGTACGGTCGCCAGGCCTCGGGCGCGTGGGACAGTCGATCCGCGACGACCTTGAGCACGGCGGGATTCCAGACGAGGCCGCAATGGCTGCCGTCAACCTCGACGTTCTCGACCATCGCGTGATCCTCAGGCTGCACGCAGGCCTGCCAGGCGACAACGCCGTCGCTGCGGCTGTAGATGGCGGTGGTGGGCACCCGCGGCGCGGCGATCAGGCGCGACTTGAAGTCGTCGTCGAGGACGGGCAACGCGCCATTGACCCAGCGATAGAGCAGGCTGACGTTGGTCTGCGTGGCCTCGCCCGTGATGGGCGTGCCGATGGTGATGACCTGGCGCACCGGCATGGCGATGCGCTTGGCGACCTCGCGGGCGTAGATGCCGCCGAGGCTCCAGCCGACGAGCGACACCGGCTGCGCGTGTTCAGCGACGAGCGCCTCGATGTCGAGCGCGAGCGCATCGAGCCACGCGTCGATGTCGCCGACGGGTCCGGTGTTGATGCCGCGTCCCCAGTCGCGGGCCGCGTAGCCCAGGCCGTGGCAGAAGCCGACCAGCGGCGCGACGGACTGCGCGTCCGCGGCGAGCCCGGGAAACACGATGACGGGATGGCCGTCGCCGCTGGCGTGACCGCTGCGGTCCATGAAACGGCAGCTGGCGTACTCCATCGCGGCGCGCAGCGGCTCGATGCCGAGCAGGGCCCAGGAGGGGGAGCAGATGACGGGGGCCGGCATGGCCACCGCGTCGGTGAGGGCGGCGATCTTCTTCATCTTCTGCGGCCGCCGCGACGGTGGACCACCATCGAGGTCGGCATGAGGACTGTTGGAGCCGATGGTGGCGCAACACGCGCGGGCTGGACACCCCCCGAATGGCGCATGCGCGCGTCGGACGATGCCTACATTCGTGGGGGGTGGAAGAACGTCTCCCCCTCTTGACGGAAGTCGGGGGGATGCGCGGTTTTTTAGAGTTCCGTACGGCTAGTCTTGCGACTTCCAAATTGGCTTGGAAGGAGAGCATGACATGAGCGCTTTGACCATCGAGCTGTTGCCGATGACCGTCTCGCAACGGCGAACGATTCAATTCGAGCGTGCGGTTCTGGACCTCATGAAAGTGAAACCGGGCGAGCAGATCGAGATCGACCTGCTGCTCGACGGCTGCTGCGTGCTGCGAGGTCCACGATCCGGGGATATCAGCGACTTGTATGGCATCTTGGCCAATGTGCCGCGAGGGCGCGAGGGGCCTGTGTCCATCGAAGAGATGAGCGGCACCATCGCTCGTGGCTGGGCAGGCGAAGAATGAAGGTCACGGTGGACACGAATGTGCTGGTGAGGATCGCCGTCCTGGATGATCTCGAGCAGGCTCGTGCCGCCGCAAGACTGCTTCGCGAAGCGCATGTGGTGGTTGTCACCGTGGCGTGCCTTTGCGAATTTGCTTGGGTGCTTGGGCGCTCCTACAAGTACGGCTGCTCTGACATCGCGCAGGCCATCCGAAAAGTCGTGGAGAAGCCCGCCGTCAAGGTGGATCGGTTGGCTGTGGCTGCAGGGCTGTTGATGCTCGATCTGGGCGGTGACTTCGCGGATGGCGCCATCGCTTGTGAGGGACGCTTGGCAGGTGGGGCTGTGTTCATGACCTTTGACAAGGGCGCCATGCGGAGGCTCTCTTTCCTGGGTAATGCCGTAGGCCGGCCTGAGGCTGCGTCCGCTTGTGAGGCTGTCCCTCAATGAAAATCCCGGCTCTCCGTCCGCAGCCGGCCCAGCATCGGTGTCAGGTCTTCGAGGTGGCCGGCGATCAGGTTGCGGACGTCGCCGCTGCGCTGCCATTTGCCCTTCACTCCCATCAGCCGTGAATGCAGCATCACGTGGCGCTGTCGCTGCCACAACGCCCGGTGCACGATCACCTGGATGTCGCCGGTCTCGTCCTCCAGCGAGATGAAGATGGTGCCCTTGGCCGTCGCCGGTTGCTGCTTGACCGTGACGATGCCGCAGCCCCGTGCCGGACGGCCATCCGGCAGCGCCTCGAGTTCCCGGGCCGACATCCAGCGTTGCTCACGCAACGCGGGTCGCAACAGTGCCAGCGGATGGCGCCGCAGCGTCAGCCCCAGCGACGCGTAATCGAACACGATCTCCTCGCCCTCGGGCGCCTGCGGCAGCGCCAGGAAGTCCTCCTGCACCGGCGCCGACGCCAGCAGCGGCGGCGGCGTGTGCTGCGCGGCCGCGTCCCACATCTGCTGGCGGCGATGCCCGCTGATGCTCGCCAACGCGTCGCCCGAGGCCAGCATCGTCATCTGCTGCTGGTTCAGCCCGGTGCGGCGCGCCAGGTCCTCCGCGTCGTTGAACGGGCCGAGCCGACGCTCCCGGCAGATCACCGCTGCCGACGCGCGCTGCAAGCCCTTCACCAGCCGCAGCCCGAGCCGCACCTTGACCGGCGCGGCATCGGCGGCCAGCGCTTCCTCCGCGTCCAGCGCCGGATCGCCGTCGTCCTCCGCGGCGATGCCGTCCGCGTCCAGCGGCAGCGTGTCGATCGCGTCGGCGTCCGCCCCGCGCCGCGTGGGCCGGATCACCCGGCCGTCGGCGCGCTCCAGCGTGCAATCCCAGTCGCTGTGCATCACGTCGGGCGGCAGGACCTCCACGCCGTTGCGCCGCGCATCCTGCATCAGCTGGCTCGGTGAATAGAAACCCAGCGGCTGTGAGTTCAACATCGCCGCCAGGAACTCCGCCGGCCGGTGGCATTTCAGCCAGCTGCTCGTGTAGACCAGCAACGCGAACGAGGCTGCGTGCGATTCGGGGAAACCGTATTCCGAGAAGCCCTTGATCTGCTCGAAGATCTGCTCGGCGAAGGACACCGGGTAGCCGCGCTCCCGCATGCCGTCCACCAGCTTCACGCGGTACTTGTCCAGATTGCCCTTGCGCTTCCATGCCGCCATCGAGCGCCGCAGCTCGTCGGCCTCGCCGCCCGAGAACCCGGCGGCGATCATCGCGATCTGCATCACCTGCTCCTGGAACACCGGCACCCCCAGCGTGCGCTCCAGCACCGTCTCCAGTCCCGGCGGATAGTCCACTTTCTCGAAGCCCTGGCGCCGCTGCAGGTAGGGATGCACCATGCCGCCCTGGATCGGGCCGGGGCGCACGATGGCGACCTCGATCACCAGGTCGTAGAAGGTCCTGGGCTTGAGCCTCGGCAACATGCTGCGCTGCGCGCGGCTCTCGATCTGGAACACGCCGATGGTCTCGGCGCGCTGGATCATCCGGTAGGTCTCGTCATCGCCGTCGGGGATGTCCTTGAGCTCGAACGGATACCGCTCCCGCTTGCCGACGAAGTCCAGCGTCTTGCGGATCGCCGTGAGCATGCCCAGTCCCAGCACGTCGACCTTGAGCAGGCCGACCGCGTCGAGGTCGTCCTTGTCCCACTCGATGACGGTGCGATCCGGCATCGACGCGTTCTCCACCGGCACCACGCGGGTCAGCGGCCCATGCGTCAGCACGAAGCCGCCCGGATGCTGCGACAGGTGGCTGGGGAATCCCAGCAGCTCCGACGTGATCTTGACCAGCTGTCGCACGGCGAGGTCGTTCGCGTCGAGCCCGGACTCGCGCAGCCGTTCCGCGTCGATGGTCTGGCCGTCCCACCATTGATGGTTGCCGCACAGGGTGTCCAGCAGCTCCGGCTCGAAGCCCAGCGCCTTGCCCACGTCGCGCAGCGCGCTCTTCACCCGGTACGAGATCACTACCGCCGCCAGCGCCGCGCGCTCGCGCGTGTACTTGCGGTAGAGGTACTGGATGACCTCCTCGCGGCGCTCGTGTTCGAAGTCGATGTCGATGTCCGGCGGCTCGTTGCGCTCCTTGCTGATGAAGCGCTCGAACAGCACCTGCATCCGATCCGGATCGACCTCGGTGACGCCGGTGCAGAAGCAGACGATGGAGTTCGCCGCGCTGCCGCGGCCCTGGCACAGGATGCCCTGCGAGCGCGCGAAGTGGACGATGTCGGCGACCGTCAGGAAGTAATGCTCGTAGCGGAGCTCCTCGATCAGCGCGAGCTCGCGCTCGATCTGCTCGCTCGCGGCGACCGGCACGCCCTGCGGCCAGCGCCGGCCCGCGCCTTCATAGGTCAGCCGGCGCAGATGGCTGGCCGGCGTCTGGCCGTCGGGCACGACCTCCGACGGGTAGTGGTAGCGCAGCTCGTCGAGGCTGAACTCGCAGCACGCGGCCACGCGCAGGGTCTCGGCGAGCAGGTCGGCCGGGAAGCCCAGCGCCAGTCGGCCCCGATGGCGCAGGTGGCGCTCGGCGTTGCGGTCCAGCGCCTGACCGCACTCGGTCAGCGGCTTGCCCAGTCGCGTCGCGGTCAGCACGTCCTGCAGCGGCTTGCGGCTGCGCCGGTGCATCGTCACGTTGCCCACCGCCACCAGCGGGATCTCGGTCAGCGCGCCGGCCTCTCGCAGGCGCAGCAGGCGGACCTCGTCGTCCACATGCTGGGGCTGATCGATGCCCAGCCAGCAGCGGCCGGTGAAACGCGTCAGCAGCCAGCGCGACATCGCCAGCAATTGCGCCGCCGTGGCGTGACGGTCGGGGCAGGCGATCACGACGCAATCGTCCAGCGCCTGCGGTCCGATGTCGGCCAGCGTGCAGCGGTAGGTGCCTTTCTCGGACGCGCGGCGCAGGCGCGAGATGAACTGGCACAGGTTGCCGTAGCCGTTCAGGTTGCAGGCCAGCACGACGAGCGTGAAGGGCGAGGCCTCCCCGGCCTCCAGCGGCTCGATGAGGAACTGGCTGCCCACCAGCAGCTTCATGCCGTGCTGTCTGGCGGCCACGTGCGCGCGCACCATGCCGGCCATCGAGCATTCGTCGGTGATGGCCAGCGCCGCGTAGCCGAGCACCTTCGCGCGCTCGACCAGCTCCTCGGGCCAGCTGGCGCCCTTGAGGAAACTGAAGTTGCTCAGGCAGCGCAGCTCGGCGTAGTCGGGCAGCTCATGCATACAGACCGTGCAGGAACCAGGCGCCGCCGCCGTCCTCGACCGGCTCTCGATAGACCGCCATCACGCCGGCGTTCTCGTTGACGGCGATCCAGTAATCGCGCGTGACCTGGCGGTGATGCGCGGGCCGCGCCTCGTCGGCGGGCATGCGGTCCCACCAGCCACCCTCGACCCGGTCCGGCCCGACCAGCAGCGTCAGCGGGCCCTGGTAATGCGGCCGATGCTCGCGCACCGCCAGCCGCAGCGGCGGGTCGAGCAGGAAGGCCGGCTCGGGCACCGGCGGCACGCGCACGGCCGCGTCCTTGCCGCGACGGCGCCCCGCGCCCGGGGTCTTGCCGTCGCCGCAGGTCCGCCAGCGCGTCTGCCATTCCGGACGATGGTCGTCGGCGGGCACCGGCTGCTGCACACGATCCGGCCCAAGCCGCGCGGCGATGCGCTCCAGCGTCAGGTAGAGCGTCTCGCCGGTGCGCACCGCGTCGGGCAGCAGCGAGCCGCTGTCCTCGACCAGCGCCTGCACGCCGACCGCTTCCAGCCGCAACTCGCCCACCGGCGCCAGCAGCCGGGTCTTGGCCAGGTGCTCGGCCATCAGCCGGCAGAAATGCTCGAGCTCGCGGATCGGTTCAGCGGTGCGCACCGTCAGGCTTCCGCCGTCGCCGGCGTCCTTGGCGCGCATCGAGTCATGCACCCAGTGCAGCGTCACGCCGGTGGCGCCGGCATGGCGCGCCGCCAGCCAGCCGCACAGCCGCATCAGCAGCGGCCGCGCGCCCATCAGCAGCGCCGGCGCATGGTCCTCGCGGCTGGGCAGCTCGATGCGCGCGTGGAAGTCCTCCGGCAGCGCGACCCAGGCATGGGCCTCGGGGCGCAGCCCGTAGGCCTGGTCCAGCATCGCCAGCAACGCCGCGCCGAAGCGCCGGCCGATGCCGCCGCGCGGCAGCGCCCGCAACTGGCCCAGCGTGTTGATGCCGGCGCGGCTCAGCGCCTCGGCATGCTCGGCGGCGGCGCTCAGCGCCTGCAGCGGCAGCGGGTCCAGCACCGCCTGCAGCAGCCGGCCGTTCAGGTCGAGCACGCCGCAGCGCGCCAGCACCAGCGCCGCCGTGGCCGACGGCGCCCAGCCCAGGCCGATGGCGCCCAGGTCGGGCGCTTCGTCGGACAGGCGCGCCTTGAGCGCCGGCAGGCCGCGGAACAGCCGCAGGCTGGCCTCGACCTCCATCACCACGGCGTCTTCCATCAGCGCCACGCGCGGCGTGAACTGCAGGCACCACACGGCGAGCCCGGCCTGCGCCTCCGCGCAGATCCCCCAGGGGTGCGGCGGCGGCGCGGTCGCCGGATCCTCAAACGGAGCGGGCGGACGAGGCGGCAGGATCAGCGCGACCCACAACATGGGAGAACTCCGGGAACAAGGCGAGCGCGACGGGCTCGCGGGACGTGTCGAGGGCAGGATCGGCGACCGATGCGGCGATCCCCTCGGCGGGCGCGGGTTCGGCCACCGGCGCCACCGGGCGCATCGTGCTGGGCCGCATCACGCGCGGCGTCAGCACCTGGGCCAGGCCGCCGGGAATCGAGGCCAACCGCAGCGGGGTGTCCTGCGCCGGCCCCTTGCGCTTGAGGATCTGGACATCCAGCGCCCAGTCGACATCGACGGTGACCACCAGCCGCAGCGGGGCCGGCGAGGGGTCATGGCGGGCGGCCAGCGGCCGGAACATGAACAGCGGCCCCTCGAAGGACTGGGCCAGCACCTGCAGCCGGCGCAGCTGCTCGGGCGTGGCCTGCGGCATCCAGGCCAGCACCGCGCCGGCCGCGTTGGACTTGATCAGCTGCTCGGCACACCAGAGCCGCTCCGACGGCGCGCGGGCGTCGATCCAGACCAGGTGACGTTCATCCAGCCCCAGGTGCATCAGCCCGGGCAGGTGCGGACGCTTGGGCGGCCCCACCATCGCCACGGCGGCCCCGTCCGCGACGACGCGTCGCAGCGACGGCCCCGCCAGGCGCCATTCGGCCAGCGAGAACTGCGGCAGCAGCACCTCGGTGAGCTGGCGGCCGGGCCAGCCGCCGCCGGGCAGTTCCGCGTCGAGCGCGTCGAAGCCGCTGGGCCAGACGGTGTCGGTGCCGCGGCCCAGCGCGTCGCCGCGCCAGAGCGCGTCGGCCACGGCGGGCGGGAGCGGCACGGCTTCGGAGGACAAGGGCGCTGGCATGGCGGTCAATTCACTGTATGGGCATACAGTATATGACGCCGGGGAAGTGATCCAGCCGATGACCTGGAGGGGGAAGGGGCCGTGAACCTCGGCGCGGATCGCCGTGACTGGGGGCCCTTTCCCACATCCAGAAGCGAGGCCCCATGCCCCATCGATTGTTGTCCTGCTGCCGAGCGACCGGGTCCCCGCCGCCACAGGTCTGCAGCTCGGTCGCCTATCAATCGGTCGTGATCCCCCCGGGACCCCCTCACGATCCTCCGATCCATGCCGGGGAACTGAAGCGCGCCTTCCAGATGCTGGCGGCAGACGGCGCGCAGGTCGACCTGGACGCCCATCTGTCCGGTACCCGGTTCCATCACCTGATCGCGCGCGGCCTGACCCTCCCGGCCAGCGATGAAGCCGTCCCCCGGGAGGTGCAGGAGCTCTACGTGCAGGCGCGGGAGATCTATGGCGCCTGCTATCGGCAGGTCTGGCGCTCAACGCCAGAGTGGTGCGATCGACCGGTGCGCCAGCCCTGAGCGTTCAGGACGTCCCGGGGACATCACGGGGGCATCACGGGGACGGGGCGGTGCGCGAGCCCCCCGCGGACGGGGCCTTGAAACTCAGCACGAAGCGCGTGCCGCCGTTGCCGGGCGCCTCCAGGCTGACGGTCCAGCCCAGGTGCTCGGCGACGCGCTTGACGATGGCCAGGCCCAGCCCGGCGCTGCCCGCGCCGGCCGGGTCGACCTGCATGAAGCGGTCGAAGATGCGGTCGCGCACGGCCGGCGGGATGCCGATGCCGGTGTCCTCGATGACGACGCGGCCGGACTCCAGGCGGATGTCGACGCGACCCTGGTCGGTGAACTGGCAGGCGTTGCGGATCAGGTTGCCCAGCGCGATGGCGGCGAGCTCCGGCCGCGCGGGCACTTCCAGGCCGGCGTCGGCGGGCGCGGCGTGCAGCGTCATCTCGACGGCCTTGCCCTTGAGCAGCGGCCGGCAGCGTTCCATCTCCTGGCGCAGCAGCGGCAGCAGTGCCGTGGGCGGGGCGCCGATGCTGGCCGGGTCGCGCGACAGCAGCAGCATCGCCACGACGCGCTCGCTGGTGTCGGCGGCGGTGCGGCGGATGCGCTCGGCGAGCTCGACCATGTCGTCGCGTCCCTGCAGCCGCGCCTTGAGGACCTCGGCCGCGCCCAGCATCACCGCCAGCGGCGTGCGCAGCTCGTGGCTGACGTCGCCGGTGAACCAGCGCTCGCGGTCGAGGTAACGCTGCTGCGCCTCGGTCTTGGCGGCGAACGCGCGCGACAGCACGCCGAGCTCGTCGGTGGAGTCCAGCAGCGGGTAGTCGCGCGGCGCGGCGTCGGTCTCGACGGCGCTGGCCAGCGCGGTGACGGGCGCCACGATGCGGCTGGCGGTCAGTTGCGCGAGGAACAGCGCCAGCCCCAGGCAGCAGACGAAGGCCAGGCCGAGCAGGCCGTACACGCCGGCCTCGATCTTGGCGAAGTCCTCGTCGCGGTCGGTCAGCACGAACACCGGGCCCAGGTCGTCGCGGACCAGCGCGGTGAAGGTGGCGTCGTCCTGGGGCAGGGCGTACTTGCCGGGCGGCTTGCCGCGCAGCGCCGCGGGGATGGCGTCGCCGCGGTAGAGCGTGACGCTGGGCGGGAGGTCGGGCTCCAGGCCTTGCTTCTCGCGGGCGATCAACTCGTCGGCGGTGCGGTCCAGGCGCTGGTCGACGAGCCGGTCCTCGATGCTGGAGGCGATGCGCACCGCGGCGACCGCGAAGGCGCCGCACACCAGCAGCGTCAGCAGCAGGAAGGCGGCCGCGACGCGGGTGCGCAGCGTGGTCGGCGCGGCGGTGCCGCGCGCGGGGCGGCCGGGGGACGACGCGGGCCCGGCGTCAGCCCGCATCGGGCGAGACCAGGCGGTAGCCGATGCCCGGATGGGTCTTCAGCAGCGGGACGGGGAAGGGTTTGTCCAGCGCCGAGCGCAGCGCGTGGATGTGGGTGCGCAGCGCGTCGCTGTCGGGCGGGTCGTTGCCCCAGACCTCGCGCTCGAGGTCCTCGCGGCGCACGAGCTTGGGGGCCTCGCGCAGCAGCGCCGACAGCAGCTTGTAGCCCGTGGGCGTGAGCTGCAGCGGCTTGCCCGCGCGGGTGGCCTCCAGGGTGTCGGGGTCGAAGTTGACGTCGGCGTAGCTGACGGCGGAGCTCAGGTTCAGGCCGTGGGAACGGCGCATCAGCGCCTTGAGGCGGATCTCGAGCTCGACCAGGGAGAAGGGCTTGACGAGGTAGTCGTCGGCGCCGCTCTCGAAGCCGGTGACCTTGTCGGCGATCGTGTCGCGGGCGGTCAGCATCAGGATGGGGGTGGGGCGGCGGAAGTCCTTGCGCAGGCGCCGTGCGACGTCCAGGCCGTCCAGGCCGGGGAGGGTGAGGTCGAGCACGATCGCGTCATAGGACCCGGCGGCGGCTTGTGCCAGGCCGCCCAGGCCGTTGCGCGCCACGTCCAGCTCGTAGCCCATGGGCTCGAGGTAGGCGAACAGGTTGGCGACGATGTCCGGGTTGTCTTCGATGACCAGCAGCTTCATGGCGAGGCTCACGTTCTGCGGCGCGGGGCGCCGCGTCAATCGGGGGAGCGGTCACGGGGGAGGGGGATCCCGCCGGAACCGCGGATGCCGGGAATCCTATGCCAGCCGCCCGTCATCGACCTGTCTGGGGGCTGTCGCTTCGCTGCGGTGGGGGGCAGGGCGTCAGGACGTGGGCGAATGGCGCGCGGGGCAAAGTTTCTTCAAAGATGGCGGCTTCGTCACTTTTCGTGACGCAAGACCGAACTCTTTTCTCGACCGCCCGGTCGAGGGGAAGACTTGAAAACACGGATGAGCGCATAATTTGCGGGTTAACCCTATGTTTGCGCCCATCTTCTCCATCCCGGCTGTCGAGCGGCTCACCGAGACCCGCCGGCTGCAGCTGCGTCCGCCGCAGGCGGCGGACGCCCGGACCTTCCGCGACCTGCTGACCGATCCCGCGAATCGTCGATTCGACGCGGGCGGGCCGGAGGCGTCCGAGCGGCTGGAGCTGTGGCGGTCGGCCTGGGCGCGAGACGGACTGGGCCCGTGGGCGGTGGCCTTGCGGGAGCAGCCGTCGCTGGGCGCGATCGGGTTCGGCGGGCTGATCCGCGGGCGGATCTGCGGGGTGCCGGCGTTGCTGCTGGAGTTCCATTTCCTGTCCGACTTCTGGGGGCGGGGGTATGCGGCGGAGATGTCGCTGGCGGCGTTGTCGCTGGCCTTCGACAGCCTGCATGCGACGTCGGTGCATGCCTTGCTGGCGCCGGGGAACACGGCGGCGAGAAAGACGCTGGAGCGTGTGGGCCTGAGGCTGACGGGCTCGGTGGCGGACCACCCGGGCGAGGCGGCGAGCCTGCTCTACGAGATCAACGCCGCGCAGTACGCGGCCCAGCCGCGGCAACAGCCGGAAGCGACGCCGTTCGGGGCGTGAGGCGGGCTGGACGCGGCCGGGAGGTCGCGAGGGCTTGATGCCTTCCAGCACAACAGGTCAGACGGACTACCGACTTCTTTGGAAGCCGCACGTTCATGCACTGGGATAGGCCATGGAAGCCATCCGGCGAAATCGCTGCAATGAGGGCGTCTTGTTGACACGCGGTGTCGCGAGGCGAAGGCGGTCGTGTTGACCGCCTTCTCAACCCTCAAGGAGTTGCTGATGACTTCCATGCATGCTGTTTCGTCGTCGACCCACGCCAATCCGGCAGCGGTCGATCGGTCCCTTGTGAAAGGGATGCAAGAACTGACCCCGGAGGAGATCGATCAGGTCCATGGAGGCGTCGCTCCCGCGGTGCTCGTGGCTGCAGGAGCGATTGGCGGAGCCTACGCCACATGGCACAGCGGAGGTAATGCCGCCCAAATCGCGGCAGGTGCGATCCTGGGAGGGGTTGCAGGTATGTATGGCGCCCTTGGCCTAGTCGGCCGTGCCACTGCGGTCACCGCGATCACCTCCTTTGCTGGCGGAGGTGGCGTCTGGACTACCGTCTTCCCGAAAGCCAAGCAGTAATTCCGCTGCTCAACCGGGTGCGCCAGCGCCCGGTTGCATCTCTGACTGGAATCACAATGAACAACATGACTTTATCGATCCTGCTGAACAGCGGGCCGTTCGTTTTCTTGGGGATACGCTATTCGGAGTACTTTGCCGCGCGACGCGGTGTAGCCAAACTCGTCGCGTTCATAGCGACGATATTCGCCGCGAACTTCTTGCTCCTACGCGATCGGTACTCCATCGACGAGTCGGCCTTGCGTGCCAGCAGCATCGCCGTCGCCTATCTCGCCATGGTGTTTGTCATGGCGGCCATTCGAGCCTCCGGAAGTACGCCAAAGGCGCCGATCACTGCTGCGGATACACCCTCAACCCCGACAGATCGAGCACCCTGAGCCCGCCGTACTCGACCGCGATGAGGCGCTGGTCCTGCAGATGGCGCAGCGCCTCGTTCACCCGCTGGCGCGACAACCCCACCAGGTGGCCCAGCTCCTGCTGCGTGATCCGCAGCAGCCCGTTCACCCCCGGGTACAGCAACGGATGGAACAGGGCCGCCAAGTTGCGCGCCACCCGCAGGTCCGGATCGCTCTGCCGGTCAATCTCCCGCGCCGCGATGAACTGCCCCAGCCGCTCGTTCAGCTGGTTCAGCACGTACCGGTTGAACGCGAGACTCGTCTCCAGCAACTCGTGGAAGCTGTCCAGCGGCAACCCCGCCACCACGCTGCGCCGCAAGGCCTGGATGTTGTAGCGGTACGCCTCGCGTTTCAGCAGCGTCCCCTCGCCGAACCAGCCACCCGGCGGCACGCCCGTGAACGTCACCTGCCGCGCCGCCGCGTCGTCGTTGCTCATCTTCAGCAGACCGTCGATCACGCCGAACCAGTAATTGGCCTCGCGCCCGATGCGGCAGATCCGCTCGCCCACCTCGACCTCCGCCACCTGGATGCTCGCCGCCACCCGCTCGCGCAACTCCGGCTCGATCGCCTTCAACCACGGGATCGCCCCCATCTCCTGCGCGCTCGCGGCCCGCGCCCGCAGGCGCAAGGGCTGCATCGGCACAGGCGCCGCCAGCGGCGAGGTCAGGGGCACGCGCGCCGAGGATCCCGGCGTGGCGTGGACAACGGTGTCGGTGGTCGGAGCCATCCCCCGTTCATCGCTGCCCCGGATGACACGAACCTGACGAGGCCCCCCGGGGAAAACGCTCCCCCGAACTCTCCCTAGGAATGTCGTCGCAACGACAACACGGCGTCAAACACCCGGCCTACAGTCCATCCAACCCCGCGGCACGAGCGCCTCCTCCAGAGAGGCGACAGCGGGGAGCACAAGGAGACGACGGTGGAGCAGACCTTCCCCCGCTGGATGCTCGCCCATGCCCGGCAGCGCCCCGACGCGCCCGCGCTGCGCGAGAAGGAGCTCGGCATCTGGCAGACGCTGAGCTGGTCCGCACTCGCGGCGCTCGTGCGCGACCTCGCGCATGGCTTCGCCGCCGCGGGCATGACGCGCGGTCAGCACCTCGTCGTCATCGGCGAGAACCGCCCGCGCCTGTACGCCGCGATGCTCGCCGCACAGTCGCTCGGCGCGATCCCCGTGCCGCTGTACCAGGACGCCGTCGCCGCCGAGTTCGTCTACCCGCTGCGCAACGCCGACATCGCCTTCGCCGTCGTCGAGGACCAGGAGCAGGTCGACAAGCTGCTCGAGATCCGCGAGCAATGCCCCGCGCTGGGCCGCATCTGGTTTGACGACCCGCGCGGCCTGCGCCATTACGCGGCCGACGGCCTGGCCTCCATCGACGGTCTGTGCGACGACGGCCGCGCGCACGCCCTGCGCCACCCGGGCTGGTTCGAGCGCGAGGTCGACGCGGGCCGTCCCGACGACGTCGCCGCGATGTTCTTCACCTCGGGCACCACCGGTCACCCCAAGGGCGTGATCCACACGCATGCGACGCTGATCGACCGCGCGCTGGCCGGCGCGCGCTTCGATCGCCTCACCCATGACGAGGAAGTGCTGGCCTACCTGCCGTGCGCGTGGATCGGCCAGAACATCTTCAGCTACGCGCAATGGCTGGCCTGCGGGTATGTCGTCAACTGCCCCGAGTCCGCCAGCACCGTCAGCATCGACCTCAAAGAGATCGGGCCGACCTACTACTTCGCGCCGCCGCGGGTCTTCGAGGGCCTGCTCACCAGCGTGATGATCCGCATGGAGGACGCCGGCGCGCCCAAGCGCTGGCTGTTCGCGCGGGCCATGGCGCTGGCGCATCGCGTCGGCCCCGCGCTGATGGACCGCAAGCCCGTCGACGCCTGGGACCGCTTCAAGTACCGCCTGTGCGACCTGGCCGTCTTCGGCCCGCTGCGCAACGCGCTGGGCTTCTCGCGGGTGCGCGTGGCCTACACCGCCGGTGAGGCGATCGGCCCCGATCTCTTCAGCTTCTACCGCGCCATCGGCATCAACCTCAAGCAGCTCTACGGCTCCACCGAGACCGCGGTGTTCGTCTGCCTGCAGCCCGACCACGAGGCGCGGTCCGACACCGTCGGCGTGCCCATCGACGGCGTGGAGATCCGGCTGGCCGACAGCGGCGAGATCCTCGTGCGCTCGCCCGGCCTGCTCAAGGGCTACTACAAGAACCCCGAGGCCACCGCCGAGGTGCTGGGCGCCGACGGCTGGTACCGCACCGGCGACGCGGGGTTCCTCGATGCCGGCGGCCATCTGAAGATCATCGACCGTGCCAAGGATGTCGGCCGCCTGAGCGGCGGTGACCACGACGGCGCGATGTTCGCGCCCAAGTACGTCGAGAACAAGCTCAAGTTCTTCTCGTTCGTGAAGGAGGCCGTGGCCTTCGGCGACGGCCGCGATCGCGTCTGCGCCTTCATCAACATCGACTTCGACGCCGTGGGCAACTGGGCCGAGCGCCGCAACCTCGCGTACGCCGGCTACGCCGACCTGGCCGCCAAGCCCGAGGTCTACGCGCTGATCCGCGACTGCGTGGAGAAGGTCAACGCCGACCTCGCACAGGACGAGCGCCTGGCGGGCAGCCAGATCACGCGCTTCCTCGTGCTGCACAAGGAGCTCGATGCCGACGACGGCGAGCTCACCCGCACGCGCAAGGTCCGCCGCGGCGCGATCGCCGAGAAGTACGAGGTCCTGATCGACGCGCTCTACGCGGGCAGGACCTCGCAGTACATCGAGACCGCCGTGCGTTTCGAGGACGGCCGCACCGGCCGCGTGAGCGCGGACCTGCGCATCGAGGAGGCCCGCACCTTCTCGCCCACCCGGAGGGCCGCCTGATGAGCGCCATTGCCCCGCCGATCGCCGAGTTCAGCGCCGCCTCGGCCGTCGAGCTGCCCACCGCGCAACGCCGCGTCGGCGACGTGATCCTGGAGGTCAGCCACATCACGCTGTCCTTCGGCGGCGTGAAGGCGCTCAACGACATCAGCTTCGATGTCCGCGAGCACGAGATCCGCGCCATCATCGGCCCCAACGGCGCGGGCAAGAGCTCGATGCTGAACTGCATCAACGGCGTCTACCAGCCGCAGCAGGGGCAGGTGATCTTCCACGGCGAGGACGTGCGCCGGCTGAGCCCGCGCACGCGGCTGCGCCGCATGGCCGAGATGGGCGTGGCGCGCACCTTCCAGAACCTGGCGCTGTTCAAGGGCATGAGCGTGCTGGACAACATCATGAGCGGGCGCAACCTGCGCATGCGCACCGGGCTGCTGGCGCAGGCCTTGCGCAATCCGTGGTGGAGCCCGGCCGAGCGCGAGGAGATCGCGCACCGCGAGCACGTCGAGCGCATCATCGATTTCCTCGAGATCCAGGCGCATCGCAAGACGCCGGTGGGCCGGCTGCCCTACGGGCTGCAGAAGCGCGTGGACCTGGGCCGCGCGCTGGCGATGGAGCCCAAGGTGCTGCTGCTGGACGAGCCGATGGCCGGCATGAACGTCGAGGAGAAGCAGGACATGTGCCGCTTCATCCTGGACGTCAACGACGAGTTCGGCACCACCATCGTGCTGATCGAGCACGACATGGGCGTGGTGATGGACATCAGCGACCGCGTCGTGGTGCTGGACTACGGCAGGAAGATCGGCGACGGCCGGCCCGACGAGGTGCGCGCGAACGAGGACGTGATCCGCGCCTACCTCGGCGCTTCGCATTGACCGCGGACCACGCACGCCGGGAGCAACGGACATGGGCTTTTTCCTCGAGACACTGATCGGCGGCCTGATGACGGGCATGCTGTACTCGCTGGTCGCGCTGGGCTTCGTGCTCATCTTCAAGGCCAGCGGCGTCTTCAACTTCGCGCAGGGCGCGATGGTGCTGTTCGCGGCGCTGGCGATGGCGCGCTTCGCCGAATGGATCCCGCGCTACACGGGACTTTCGGGCAAGCTGGCGGTCAACCTGCTCGCTTTCCTCGTGGCGATGGCGCTGATGGTGGCGGTGGCCTGGCTGATCCAGAAGCTGGTGCTCTCCAGGCTCGTGAACCAGGAGGGCATCACGCTGCTGATGGCCACGCTGGGCATCACCTATTTCCTGGACGGCTTCGGGCAGACGCTGTTCGGCTCGGACATCTACAAGATCGACGTCGGCCTGCCCAAGGATCCGGTCTTCCTGATGGAGCAGCGCTTCCAGGGCGGGGTGATGGTCAACCAGGAGGACCTGGCCGCCGCGTTGATCGCCGCGGCGCTGGTGGCGGCGCTGACGCTGTTCTTCCGCTACACCGGCACGGGCCGCGCGCTGCGCGCGGTGGCCGACGACCACCAGGCCGCGCAGTCCATCGGCATTCCGCTGTCGCGCATCTGGGTGATCGTGTGGAGCGTCGCGGGCTTCGTCGCGCTGGTGGCGGGGATCATCTGGGGATCCAAGCTCGGCGTGCAGTTCTCGCTGTCGCTGGTGGCGCTGAAGGCGCTGCCCGTGGTGATCCTGGGCGGGCTGACCTCGGTGCCCGGCGCGATCCTGGGCGGACTGATCATCGGCGTGGGCGAGAAGCTCTCGGAGATCTACATCGGCCCCACGCTGGGCGGCGGCATCGAGATCTGGTTCGCCTATGTCCTTGCGCTCGTTTTCCTGCTGGTGCGGCCGCAGGGCCTCTTCGGCGAAAAGATCATCGATCGCGTGTAGCGATCGATGATCTTTCAGAGGAGGCTAACGTGAACGAAGTGAACGTTAAGGGCCGTAGGCCCGGCCGGAACTACAAGATCATCGATCGCGTCTGAAGGCTCAGGAGAACAACATGCTCTATCGCGAGAACGGCCAGTTCAAGACGAGCTACGGCGCGGACCAGCAGATCTTCCCGATCGCGCAGGACCGCGTGGCGATGCTCGCGCTGCTGGCGCTGGCGGTCATCGTGGTGCCGGGGCTGGCCAGCGAATACCTGTTGCGCGCCATCCTGATCCCCTTCCTGATCCTGGCGCTCGCGGCGCTGGGGCTGAACATCCTGGTCGGCTACTGCGGGCAGATCTCGCTGGGCACGGGCGGCTTCATGGCGGTGGGCGCCTACGCGGCCTTCAACTTCCTGGTGCGCGTGGACGGCATGCCGGTCGTCGTGGCCATCCTGCTGGGCGGGCTGTGCGCGACGGTGGTGGGCGTGCTCTTCGGCATCCCGTCGCTGCGCATCCGCGGGCTCTACCTCGCGGTGGCGACGCTCGCGGCGCAGTTCTTCTGCGACTGGGCCTTCCTGCGCATCAAGTGGCTGACCAACGAGTCGGCCTCGGGCTCGGTGGGCGTGTCGGGCTTGTCGGTGCTGGGGATGCCGATCGAGACGCCGGTGCAGAAGTACCTGTTCTGTCTGGGCTTCGTGCTGGTGTTCGGACTGATCGCCAAGAACCTGGTGCGCGGCGCACATCGGCCGCAGCTGGATGGCGATGCGCGACATGGACGTCGCCGCCGCGGTGATCGGCATCCGGCCGATGGCGGCCAAGCTGAGCGCCTTCGCGGTGAGCAGCTTCATCGTCGGCGTGGCCGGCGCGTTGTGGGCCTTCGTGCACCTGGGCTCGTGGGAGCCCGCGGCGTTCTCGATCGACCGCAGCTTCCAGCTGCTGTTCATGGTGATCATCGGCGGGTTGGGCTCGATCGCCGGCGCGTTCTTCGGCGCGGCCTTCCTCGTCGTGCTGCCCATCGTGCTGGACAACCTGCCGTACTGGTTCGGCATCCCGATCGACACGGCGCTGGCGTCGCATCTGACCTACATGATCTTCGGCGCGCTGATCGTCTTTTTCCTGATCGTCGAGCCGCATGGCCTCGCGCGGCTCTGGCAGATCGCCAAGGAGAAGCTGCGCCTGTGGCCCTTCCCGCATTGATGACCCCGCATTGATCCCGCAGTTCCTCCGTTCCCGCAGTCCTTCCGGTTCCTACACACATTCAACAAGGGCGTCACGAGCGCCCACAGGAGACAGACCGATGAAGCCGATCACGACCTCGATGAAGGCGGCCCGGGCCGCGTTGCTGCTGGCCACCGCGGCGGCCGGCCTGCTGGGCGGCGCGGGTGCCGCGCTGGCGCAGGCCAAGGAGCAGTTCATCCCGCTGCTGGTCTACCGCACCGGCCCCTACGCGCCCAACGGCACGCCGTGGGCCAACGGCAAGCAGGACTACCTCAAGCTGATCAACGCGCGCGACGGCGGCATCAACGGCGTGAAGATCACCTTCGAGGAATGCGAGACCGGCTACGCCACCGACAAGGGCGTGGAGTGCTACGAGCGGCTCAAGGGCAAGGGCGCGTCGCTCTTCGATCCGCAGGCCACCGGCATCACCTTCGCGCTGACCGACAAGGTGCCCACCGACAAGATCCCGCTGGTGACGCTGGGCTACGGGTTGTCGGCCTCGCAGGACGGCAACGTGTTCAAGTGGAATTTCCCGATGATGGGCAGCTACTGGACCGCCGCGGACATGCTGATCCAGCACCTGGCGAAGAAGGAGGGCGGCTTCGACAAGTTGAAGGGCAAGAAGATCGCGCTGGTCTATCACGACTCGCCTTTCGGCAAGGAGCCCATCCCGCTGCTCGACGAGCGCCAGAAGATGCACGGCTTCGAGCTGGTGAAGATCCCGGTCACCGCGCCTGGCGTGGAGCAGAAGTCCGCGTGGCTGCAGGTGCGCCAGCAGCGGCCCGACTACGTGCTGCTGTGGGGCTGGGGCGTGATGAACTCGACCGCGCTCAAGGAGGCGCAGGCCACCGGTTATCCGCGCGAGAAGATGTACGGCGTGTGGTGGGCCGGCGCGGAGCCCGACGTCAAGGACGTGGGCGAGGGGGCCAAGGGCTACAACGCGCTGGCGCTCAACGGCTCGGGCCAGCAGGCCAGGGTCATGCAGGACATCCTGAAGTACGTGCATGAGAAGGGCCAGGGCAGCGGTCCGAAGGACGAGGTCGGCTCGGTGCTCTACACGCGCGGGATGATCATCTCGATGCTCAGCGTCGAGGCCATCCGCCGCGCGCAGGAGCGTTTCGGCAAGGGCAAGGTGATGACGGGCGAGCAGGTCCGCTGGGGCCTGGAGAACCTGGCCATTGACCAGAAGCGGCTGGATGCGCTGGGCCTGGGCAACCTGATCCGCCCGATCTCCACGTCCTGCCAGGACCACATGGGCTCCACCTGGGCCCGCGTGCACACCTGGGACGGCAGCAAGTGGAACTTCTCGTCGGACTGGCTGCAGGCCGATGAGCAGATCATCAAGCCCATGGTCAAGGCCGCCGCGGACAAGTACGCCAACGACAAGAAGGTCACGCGGCGCACACCCGCGGACTGCCAGAGCTGATGCCGCGCAGCGGAACCCTGGAAGCTCCCGGTCACCCGGTGAACACGGCTCTGGAAGCCTTCTCCATCGTTTCGCTCCCACCCCATCCCCGCCCTCCAAGCGGGCGGGGCAGATGTCACCCCACCCCGTCCCGCCCCCAAGGGGCGGGTGAGCTGCCAAGGACTCGCATCCCATGAGCAACGTGCTACTCAACGTCAACGGCATCGAGGTCATCTACAACCACGTCATCCTCGTGTTGAAGGGCGTGTCGATGCAGGTGCCCGAAGGGCGCATCGTGGCGCTGCTCGGGGGCAACGGCGCCGGCAAGACGACGACGCTGCGCGCCGTCAGCAACCTGCTCGCGGGCGAGCGCGGCGAGGTGACCAAGGGCTCGATCGAGCTGCGCGGCGAGCGCATCGAGCGCCTGTCCACCTCCGCCATGGTCGACCGCGGCGTCATCCAGGTCATGGAGGGCCGGCACTGCTTCGCCCACCTGACCATCGAGGAGAACCTCCTCACCGGCTCCTACACGCGCAAGGACGGCAAGGCCGCCGTCGCCGAGACGCTGGAGAAGGTCTACGCCTACTTCCCGCGGCTGAAGACGCGGCGGTCCTCGCAGGCCGCCTACACCTCCGGCGGCGAGCAGCAGATGTGCGCCATCGGCCGCGCGCTGATGGCCAATCCGAGGATGGTGCTGCTGGACGAGCCCTCGATGGGCCTGGCGCCGCAGATCGTCGAGGAGGTCTTCGAGATCGTGCGCGACCTCAACCAGAAGGAGCGCACCACCTTCCTGCTCGCCGAGCAGAACACCAGCATGGCCCTGCGCTACGCCGATTACGGCTACATCCTCGAGAACGGTCGCGTCGTGATGGACGGCGAGGCGCAGGCGCTGCGCGACAACGAGGACGTGCGCGAGTTCTACCTCGGCATGGGCGGCACCGATCGCAAGAGCTTCCGCGACGTCAAGAGCTACAAGCGTCGCAAGCGCTGGCTGGCATGAACCGGATCGCCCCCGGCCGCCGCCCACCGCATCCAGGAGATTGAAGGGAGAGCAGTTCATGGACAACGACTTCTTCGCGCCGCCGCCGTTCAAGGCGGAGGAGGCGCTTGTGCAGTTGCGACGCGCGTTGCGCGAGCTGCGTCAGCTCACCGAGCGCGGCACGGGCTGGAGCTACGAGGGCAACGAGGTGCTGCAGCTCGCCGCGGCCGAGGGCGCGATCACCGCGAAGCTGGCGAAGAAGCCGCTGCGCAGTCCCGACTGGGAGACGCGCGTGTGCCGCAACGCGGCGGACGTGCGCAAGCTCCAGGACGACGTGAAGCGCCGCCTGGCGCAGTGGGCGGACGAGTGATGAGCGCCGCCTCCGATTTCTACGACCCGCTCGAGGCCCGCGATCCCGCGGTCCGCGAGGCAGCGCTGATGGCCGCGTTGCCGCACCAGATCGCCAACGCGCTGGCCAACACCGAGGCCTTCGGCGAGCGGCTCGCCGACGTCGAACCCGACCATGTGCGCACGCGCGCCGCGCTGGCGCGTTTGCCGGTCACGCGCAAGTCCGATCTGCTGGCGCGCCAGCAGGCGGTGCGCGCCGACACGAGCCGCGCGGTCTTCGAGCCCTTCGGCGGTTTCTCGACCATCGGCTGGCGCGGCTTGCGGCGCGACAGCGGCGCGCGCCGCGTGTTCCAGTCGCCCGGCACGATCTACGAGCCCGAGGGCCTGGGCCGCGATTACTGGCGCGTGGGCCGCGCACTGCATGCCGCGGGGCTGCGCGCCGGGGACCTGGTCCACAACTCCTTCAGCTATCACCTCACGCCGGCCGGCGCCATGATGGAAGGCGGCGCCGAGGCGCTGGGCTGCACCGTCTTCGCCGGGGGCGTGGGCAACACCGAGCTGCAGCTGCAGGCGATGGCTGAACTGCGTCCGCAGGCCTACGTCGGCACGCCGAGCTTCCTGAAGATCCTGCTGGACAAGGCCGCGGAGCAGGGCCAGCCGCTGTCGGTGCGCAAGGCGCTGGTCAGCGGCGAGGCCTTCCCGACCGCGCTGCGTGACTGGTGCGGCGCGCGCGGCGTGAGCGGCTTCCAGTGCTACGCCACCGCCGACCTGGGGCTGATCGCCTATGAGACGTCCGCGCGCGAGGGCCTGATCGTCGACGAGGGCGTGATCCTGGAGATCGTGCGGCCCGGCACCGGCGATCCGGTCGCGCCGGGAGAGGTCGGCGAGGTCGTGGTCACCACGCTCAATCCGGACTACCCGCTGATCCGCTTCGGGACCGGGGACCTGTCGGCGGTGCTGCCGGGCAGCTGTCCCACCGGCCGGACCAATGTGCGCATCAAGGGCTGGATGGGCCGTGCGGACCAGAGCGCCAAGGTCCGCGGCATGTTCGTGCATGCGAGCCAGGTGGCCGAGGTGCTGCGGCGTTGCCCGGAGGCCGGACGGGCCCGGCTCGTCGTCGAGGGTGAGATGGCGCAGGACCGCATGACGCTGCGCGTGGAGATCCCCGAGGCGGCCGGGCCCGCGCCGGAAGGCCTGGCCGATCGCCTGGCCGCCGCCTTGCGCGACGTGACCAAGCTGCGTGGCGAGGTCGCGTTCGTCGCGGCGGGCAGCCTGCCCAACGACGGAAAAGTCATCGAGGACCTGCGGAAGATCGATTGAATTCCCTCCGAAGGGGGCCGCAGTCCGGGGGGAGGGGATGGCCTGAAGAGGGGGTGACGGGGGATGGGACCGCTGTCATCCCTTGGGGGGAACCCGCCTTACGTAGTTTCCGTAGGTCGCGGGGAAAGGCGCCGACCTAGCATCCGCGCCATCACCCACACCTCCATCGAGGAAGAGACACCATGAAGAAGACCTTGCTCGCCTGTGTCGCGGCGCTGAGCGTCGGCGCCGCCTGGGCCGAATATCCCGACAAGCCGGTGACCATCGTCGTTCCGTTCGCCGCGGGCGGCCCGACCGACAAGGTCGCGCGCGATCTGGCCGAGGCGCTGCGCAAGCCGCTCAACGCCACCATCGTCATCGAGAACGTCGGCGGCGCCGGCGGCACGCTGGGCGCCACGAAGGTCTCCAAGGCCGCGCCGGACGGCTACACGCTGCTGCTGCATCACATCGGCATGTCGACCTCGCCGGCCCTGTATCGCAACCTGCAATACAAGACGCTGGACGACTTCGAGTACCTGGGCCTGATCAACGAAGTGCCGATGACGCTGATCTCGCGTCCCAGCCTGCCGGCGGCCAACTACGCCGACCTGGTGAAGTGGCTCAACGCCAACAAGGGCAAGATCAACCTGGCCAACGCGGGCCTGGGATCGGCGTCGCACCTGTGCGGCCTGCTCTACATGAGCACGATCAAGATCGACATGACGACCGTCCCGTACAAGGGCACGGGCCCGGCGATGACCGACCTGATCGGCGGTCAGGTCGACATCATGTGCGACCAGACGACCAACACCACGACGCAGATCGACGGCGGCAAGGTCAAGGCCTTTGCGGTGTCGACGCCCAAGCGCCTGGGCGGTTCGCTGGCCAAGCTGCCCACGCTGGACGAGTCCGGCATGAAGGGTTTCAACGTGACGATCTGGCACGGCATGTACGCGCCCAAGGGCACGCCGAAGGCGGTGCTGGAGAAGATCAACACGGCGCTGAAGGCGGCGCTGAAGGATCCCGAGTTCCACAAGCGCGAAGAGGCGCTGGGTGCGGTGATCGTCACCGACAACCGCGTGAATCCGGCCGAGCACAAGAAGTTCGTCGAGTCCGAGATCAACAAGTGGACCCCGGTCATCAAGGCGGCCGGTCAGTACGCCGATTGATCGTCCCTGAGCGCTGATCGAAGGATCGGTGCCCGAACCCTAGAAGCCCGCCACTCGGCGGGCATTTTCATGGGCGTTTCATGAGCCGGTTGCCCTCAAGCCGGCGACCGGCACACCACCGCGAGCTTGTTGCCTTCAGGATCGCGGAAGTACGCCGCGTAGAAGTTCGGGCCGTACATCTCGCGCGGACCGGGCTTGCCCTCGTCGCGGCCACCGCCGGCCAGCGCCGCGGCGTGCACGGCGTCGACCTGCTCGCGCGTGGACGCCGCCAGCGCCAGCATGGATCCGTTGCCCACCGTCGCGTCCAGTCCGTTGAACGGCTGGACGACCCACAGCTGCGTCTGGCCGCCCTCGGGGCCGTAGCCGACCATCTCGTCATCCGCGTAACCGGGCTTGAGGTTCAGCGGCGCGAGCACCGCGTCATAGAAGACCTTCGCCGCGCGGCGGTCGTTGCTGCCCAGGGTGACGTAGCTGATCATGGGGATGTCCTCACTTTGTCTTGTCGGTCCGACTCGGCATTCTCGTCAGTTCTGGTGACTGCCTGGCGCGGGGCACGGCTCACATCCGCATCGGAATCGTCACCGGCCCGTCGTTGATCAGGTGGACCTGCATGTCCGCGCCGAACTCGCCGGTCTCCACGACCGGGTGAGACGCACGGGCCTGCCGCACGACGTACTCGTAGAGCTGCCGCCCGGCCTCCGCCGGCGCGGCGCCGGTGAAGCTCGGCCGGTTGCCGCTCGAGACGTCCGCGGCCAGTGTGAACTGCGAGACGATCAGCAGCCCCCCGCCCACGTCCTGCACGCTGCGGTTCATCTTGCCGGCCTCGTCGCTGAAGATGCGCAGCTTGAGGATCTTCTGCAGCAGCTTGTCCGCCACCGCCTCGGTGTCCTGCGGCTCCGCGCAGACCAGCAGCAGCAAGCCCTGGCCGATGCGGCCCGTGCAGCGCTCGCCGACCTCCACGCGCGCCTCCTTCACCCGTTGCAGCAGCGCGATCATTGCGGCGTTCCTTCCTTGGCGGCCTGTTGCTCGAAGCGCGTCTCGACATTCACCGGCAACAGCTGGATGCTCGCGCGGATGCCGGGCAGGGCGCGCATCAGCGCCTGCTCGACCTCGCCGCGCAGCTTCGCCGCCTCACCCAACGTCCACCGCGCCGGCACGTGCAGGTGGAAGTCGACGTAACGCCGCTGCCCCGCCACGCGCGTGGCGACATGGTCGAAACGCAGCTCGGGCGACTCGAAGCCCTGCAGCACCGCCGAGATCGCGCGCTGGTCCTCGGGATCCAGCGCCATGTCCATCAGCCCGCCGGTGGAGCGCCACATCAGGTGCACCGCCTCGCGCAGGATGTTCAGCGCCACGAGGATCGCCAGCAGCGGGTCCAGCCAGGTCCAGCCCGTGACCATCACGCCGATCAGCCCGACCACCACGCCGACCGAGGTCCACACGTCGGTGAACAGATGGCGGGCGTCGGCCTCCAGCGCGATGGAGCGGTGCACGCGCGCGGCCTGCATCATCTTCCAGGCGAGCGCGCCGTTGATGGCCGTGCTCACCAGCGACAGCGCCAGGCCCACGCTCAACTGCTCCAGCGGTTGCGGCGCGCGGAAGCGGTCGATGGCCGCCCAGGCGATGCCCAGCGCGGCGATCAGGATCAACGCGCCCTCGAAGGCGCTGGAGAAGTACTCGGCCTTGTGGTGGCCGAAGGGGTGATCTTCGTCGGGCGGGCGCCGGGCGATCGTCACCATCGCCAGCCCGAAGAGGGCCCCCGCCAGGTTGACCCCCGATTCGAGCGCGTCCGACAGCAGGCCCACCGACCCGGTCCACCACCACGCGGCCGTCTTCAGGGCGATGGTCAGCACGGCCACGATCACCGACAGTTTCAGATATTGCTGCACTTGCATGGACGCGATTTTGCCGGTCCTAAAATGCCGCCCGATCCGTCCCCCTCCTCAGCCTTCTCCGGACCGCACCCATGAGCAACACGCCTCCCGTCCACGACGCCGATCTCAGCCACATCCCGCCGCGCGACAAGGCGGAGCTGCTGTCCCAGGCGCTGCCCTACATCCGCAAGTACCACGGCAAGACCATCGTCATCAAGTACGGCGGCAACGCGATGACCGACCCGGCCCTGCAGCAGGACTTCGCCGAGGACGTGGTGCTGCTCAAGCTCGTCGGCCTGAACCCGGTCGTGGTGCACGGCGGCGGCCCGCAGATCGAGGACGCGCTCAACAAGCTGGGCAAGAAGGGCCACTTCATCCAGGGCATGCGCGTCACCGACGCCGAGACGATGAGCGTCGTCGAATGGGTGCTCGCCGGCGAGGTGCAGCAGGACATCGTGGGCCTGATCAACGCCGCGGGCGGCAAGGCCGTCGGCCTGACCGGCCGCGACGGCGGCATGATCCGCGCCAAGCAGCTGCGCATCGTCGACAAGGACGACCCCGCCAAAGAGCACGACATCGGCCAGGTGGGCGACATCGTCAGCATCGACCCCAGCGTCGTGAAGGCGCTGCAGGACGACCAGTTCATCCCCGTGATCAGCCCCATCGGCTTCGGCGAGAGCAACGAGAGCTACAACATCAACGCCGACGTCGTGGCCGCCAAGCTGGCCACCGTGCTGCAGGCCGAGAAGCTGCTGATGCTGACCAACATCCGCGGCGTGCTGGACAAGCAGGGCGAGTTGCTCGTCGAGCTGACCCCGCGCCGCATCGACGAGCTGGTCGCCGACGGCACCATCAGCGGCGGCATGATCCCCAAGATCGCGGGCGCCATCGACGCGGCCAAGAGCGGCGTCAACGCGGTCCACATCATCGACGGCCGCGTGCCCCACGCGATGCTGCTGGAGCTGCTCTCCGAGAAGGCCTACGGCACGATGATCCGCTCGCATTGAGCGCTACCCGCCCGAGGGCGGGATGGCCCACGCCCAGCGAGCCCCCTCCATGTGAGGGGGCTCGCGCTTTCAGCGGACGAACCCGTCACGCCGGGCGGGAGCGCGATTTGCCTCGGGCGGCCTCGGTGCCGCGGGAATGGTCGAAGGTCATACCACTGCAAGCTGGGGATTGCCGCTGAAACACGCGACATCCCAGAATGCGACCCGCAGCGGCTCCATAGCCGTAAGGGATTGCATGTCACTGTTCAGCGTCTTGATCGTCGAGGATCAGCTTCGTTTCCGCGAAGCGTTCGCCCATGCCCTGGAAAAGGCGCCGGACATCCGTCTGGTGGGCATGGCCACCGATCTCCAGCAAGGCCGGAAGATGTTCGACCAGACGCGTCCCGACGTGCTGCTGGTCGACCTGGACCTGCCCGGCGGGAGCGGCATCGAGCTGATCCGCCACGCCGCCCACGTCGCGCCGGAGTGCGAGGTGATGGTCATCTCCGTCTTCGGCGACGAGCAGCATGTGCTGTCCAGCATCGAGGCCGGCGCCACCGGTTATCTGCTGAAGGACTCGCTCGCGCTGGACCTGCCCGGTCAGCTGCGCTCGCTGCGCGCGGGCGGCAGCCCGATCTCGCCGGTCATCGCGCGCCGGCTGCTGCTGCGCCTGGCGCCGCAGGGCGCGGGCGCCCATCCGCGCGGTTTCGGCGACTCCGCGCCGATGCCGCTGGTGGACGAGCAGGTCGTGGCGCTGTCCGAGCAGGAATCGCGCGTGCTGCACCTGGCCGCCAAGGGCTTCACCTTCGACGAGATCGCCCAGTTCATGAACGTATCGCCGCACACGATCATGACCTACGTGAAGCGCACCTACCGCAAGCTGCAGGTGCGCTCCAAGGTCGAGGCGATCTACGAGGCGCGCCGCCTCGGCTGGCTGCGCGACTGAGCGGCGGACAGCCGGCGTACATCGTCCGGCATCGGCGTCGGGAGGGTCAGCCGGCTGTGCCAGAATCCGCGCACACTTCGGCCCCTCCCATGCACACCAGCCCCTCGGACACCCCGGACGCCGCCGCCAAGGCGGAGTTGCCGCGCAAGCGGCTCAAGCCGGGCGAGCGTCGCGTGCAGATCCTGCAGACGCTGGCCAGCATGCTGGAGCAACCCGGCGCCGAGCGCGTGACCACCGCCGCGCTGGCCGCGCGGCTGGAAGTCAGCGAAGCCGCCCTGTACCGACATTTCGCCAGCAAGGCGCAGATGTTCGAGGGCCTCATCGAATTCATCGAGACCAGCATCTTCTCGCTGCTCAACCAGATCGCCGAGCGCGAGACCGACGGTCTGGCGCAGGCACAGCGCATCGTCGCCGTCCTGCTGCAGTTCGGCGAGCGCAACCCGGGCATGGCCCGCGTGATGGTCGGCGACGCGCTGGTCTACGAGAACGAGCGGCTGGTGGCGCGCATGAACCAGTTCTTCGACAAGGTCGAGTCTGCGCTGCGCCAGGGCCTGCGCACCGCCGCCGAGGCCTCGGGCTCCACGACGCCGACGGTCGAGGCGCAGGCGCAGGCCTCGGTGCTCGTGAGCTTCATCATCGGCCGGCTGCAGCGCTACGCGCGCTCGGGCTTCAAGCGGCTGCCCACCGAGCAGCTGGACGCGGCGATGCGAATGCTCGCCTGAGCTTTCGCGAAGGATCGCGACCGCCGAGGCGTTCGCCGCCGCGGCCCGGGCCCTGCGGATCGCGCCGGAACGCCACGAGCGGCGCCTACACTCGGCGGCATGTCCGATGCCCTTGATGCCCTGACCGCCGTGCTTCAGCGCGCCGACGCGCTGCTGAACCGCCTGGAGGCCGTGTTGCCTCAACCCCTGACGCCGCCCGACTGGAGCGCCGCTGTCGCCTTCCGCTATCGCAAGCGCGGCGCGAGCGCGCGGTTGGAGCCGGTCCGGCACCTGTCGGCGATCCGGCTGGGGGACCTCAAGGAAGTCGAGCCGCAGAAGGAGCGCCTGCTGCGCAACACCCGCCAGTTCGTGAGCGGCCAGCCCGCCAACAACGTGCTGCTGACCGGCGCGCGCGGCACCGGCAAGAGCTCGCTGATCAAGGCCTGCCTGAACGAGTTCGCCGACCAGGGCCTGCGGCTCATCGAGGTCGACAAGGCCGACCTCGTGGACCTGCCGGATCTCGCCGACCTGGTCGCCGACCGACCGGAGCGCTTCGTGATCTTCTGCGACGACCTCAGCTTCGACGAGGGCGAGGCAGGCTACAAGGCGCTGAAGTCGATGCTGGACGGCT
Organism: Roseateles sp.; assembly: GCA_039594005.1. Lineage (GTDB taxonomy): Bacteria > Pseudomonadota > Gammaproteobacteria > Burkholderiales > Burkholderiaceae_C > Roseateles. The sequence goes on along the minus strand of JBCNOF010000011.1, from coordinate 155,583 downwards.
CCGTCGCCGCGGCCACCGACAACCTGCTGATCTATGCCACCAGCAATCGCCGCCACCTGCTGCCCGAGCAGATGAAGGACAACCTGGGCTACACGCACAGCGAGCGTGACGGCAACGTCGAGGTCCATCCGGGCGAGGCGGTCGAGGAAAAGATCTCGCTGTCCGAGCGCTTCGGGCTGTGGATCAGTTTCTACAGCTTCAGCCAGCAGGAATACCTGGCGATCGTCGCGCAGTGGCTGTCGCATTTCGGCCTGGATGCCGCGCGCATCGAGGCCGCGCGGCAACCGGCGCTGGTCTGGGCGCTGGAGCGAGGCTCGCGTTCGGGCCGCGTCGCCTATCAGTTCGCGCGCGACCTGGCCGGTCGCGGCACGGGCGCGGACACGGACGACGGGACCGGCGAGGCCGCGCCCGGGGCGTCCACCGCGCGGGACACCGACGCGCCGGAGGGCCTGGACCATGTCTGATCAGCAGCAAGCCAACGCGCACAGCCCCGTGGGCGCCACGGACCGGGTGCCGGTCGATGTCGCCGTCGGGGTGCTGGTGCGCCGCGAGCCCGGCGGTCGCGAGACCGAATTCCTGCTGACCTCGCGCCCCGAGGGCAAGGTCTACGCGGGTTACTGGGAGTTCCCGGGCGGCAAGCTCGAGGCCGGCGAGACGGTCGAGCAGGCGCTGCGTCGCGAGCTGCACGAGGAACTGGGCATCAGCATCGGCGCCGCCCACCCGTGGAAGATCGAACTGATGGAGTACCCGCACGCCAAGGTGCGGCTGCATTTCTGCAAGGTCTACGACTGGTCGGGCGACTTCGAGATGCGCGAAGGCCAGGCGATGAGCTGGCAGCATCTGCCGGTGCAGGTGCAGCCGGTGCTGCCGGGCACGATTCCGGTGCTGCAGTGGTTCGCCGCGGAGCGCTTCCATGTCGGGCTCACCCATGTCGTCTGAGCGCCCGGGCGGCGCGGACTACACTGCCGCGATGGACTGGTTGGAACAGATCAAGTGGGACCGCGACGGGCTGGTGCCCGTCATCGCCCAGGAGCAGGGCTCGGGCGACATCCTCATGTTCGCGTGGATGAACCGCGAGGCGCTGGCCCGCACCGCCGAGCTCGGCGAGGCGGTCTACTGGAGCCGCTCGCGCCAGAAGCTCTGGCACAAGGGTGAAGAGTCCGGCCACGTGCAGCAGGTCCACGGCATCCGCCTGGATTGCGACAACGACGTGGTGCTGCTCACCATCACCCAGCACGGGCATGAGCCCGGCATCGCCTGCCACACCGGCCGCCACAGCTGCTTCTTCCAGAAGCTGCAGGACGGGCAGTGGACGGCGGTCGAGCCGGTCCTCAAGGACCCGGCCACCATCTACAAGGCCTGAGCGGCATGGACATCCCGAACGTCACGCACCCTTCGAACATCCCGGCCTCGCCGATGTCGCCCGACAGCCCTTCGCCGGCGGTGACGGCTCCGCCTTCCGCGCCCCGGCACGCGGCCGACGTGCTCGCCCATCTGGGTGACGTCGTCGCCCAGCGCCGCGCCGAGGGCGATCCCGACACGAGCTACGTGGCCAAGCTCTTCGCCAAGGGCCTGGACCAGATCCTCAAGAAGGTGGGCGAGGAAGCGACCGAGGTCGTGATCGCCGCCAAGGACGGCGCGCCCGACAAGCTGGTCTACGAGGTCGCCGACCTGTGGTTCCACTCGATCGTGGCGCTGGCCGCGCTGGGCCTGCGGCCCGAGCAGGTGCTGGCCGAACTGGCCCGCCGCGAGGGACTGTCCGGCCTGGAGGAATTCGCCCGCCGAGGCGGCCAGTGACACCCCGCCATCCCGCGATCCCGCAAGACAACGAGGAGCGTGCATGCCCCAGTCCTTCGAACCGCCATCCCCGCAGTCGCCCGACGTGATCCTCGATCCGCAGCGCGAGGCCAGCCTGCGCTCGGTCGGGATCGTCAGCTACGTGCTGCACGCGATCGTCGCGATCGGCGCGCTGCTCCCCGGCGTGCAGGCCAGCATCGTGCTGCTGATCGTGGCGGTGATCGTCGACCTGGTGAAGCGCGACGAGGCCGCCGGCACTTGGCAGGCCACGCACTTCTCGTGGCGGCTGCGCAGCGTGCTGTGGTGCGGCGTGCTGTACGTGGTGACGCTGCCGCTGTGGTTCCTGTTCATCATCCCCGGCTGGATCGCCTGGTGCGCGATTTCGATCTGGTTCCTATACCGCATCGTGCGCGGCTGGCTGGCGATGAACGACCGCCGTCCCATGCCCGTCTGACCTGCCGTCTGATCCCCGTCCGACCTGAGCTTTTTCGAGCGTTCTCATGAGCCACGACCCCAACTGCCTGTTCTGCAAGATCGTCCAGGGCCAGATCCCGTCCAGGAAGGTGTACGAGGACGAGGACATCCTCGCCTTCCACGACATCCACCCCTGGGCGCCGGTGCACTTCCTGCTTATCCCCAAGCAGCACATCGTCAGCATGGCCGACCTGCAGCCCGAACACGCCCCGTTGATGGGCAAGATGTCGGTGCTGGTGCCGCGGCTGATGAAGGAACTCGGCGTGACGAACGGGTTCAGGACCGTCGTCAACACGGGTTCGGATGGCGGTCAGGAGGTCATGCACCTCCACATGCATGCGATCGGGGGTCCCCGCCCCTGGTTGAAAGGCTGAACCACGGCCCCACCTGACGCGCCGCCCGCCGCGTTCGACTCGCGGTGGCCGCGTTCGCGCCGCTTACACCTCGGTAGGTGTTCGCTCATCGGTTGGTATCAGCGACCTCGGTCGTTGATGCGGGAGAGGGGTGGCGCAGTTCCGCAGACTGCCTGTCATGGGCGCCCCTTAGAATTTCGACTTCGACTCTGGAGAATGTCATGGGTAGTTTGAGCATCTGGCACTGGCTGATCGTGCTGGTGGTGGTGATCGCGGTGTTCGGCACCAAGAAGCTGCGCAATGTCGGCGGCGACCTGGGCGCCGCGGTCAAGGGCTTCAAGGACGGCATGAAGGACGGCACGTCCGACACGCCGCCGCAACAGGTGGCCAACGCCAACAAGGCGGCTGATCCGAACACCGTCGACGTCGACGCCAAGCAGCGTCACTGAGCGCGGCGCGCATGGTCGATTTCGGCTTCGACAAGCTGGCGCTGATCGGCGTCGTGGCGCTGGTCGTGCTCGGTCCTGAGCGTCTGCCGCGCGTGGCCCGCACGGTGGGCACGCTGCTGGGCAAGGCGCAACGCTACGTCGCCGACGTGAAGGCGGAGGTGAACCGGTCCATCGAGCTGGAGGAACTTCAGAAGATGAAGGGCCAGTTCGAGACCGCCGTCAGCGATGTGCAGTCCAGCGTGCAGGAGCACGTGGACGCGGCCAACCAGTCCTTGCAGTCGACCTGGTCGGACCTGTCCGTGGACGGCACCACCGCCGAGGGCGGCCTGATCGGCGGATATGCCGGACCGGTCCCGGTCTATGCGCATCCGAAGAAGAACTGGCGCCTGAAACGCGGCGCGACGCCGGTCTGGTACAAGCAGCGGCAGGGCGTCAGACGCCATGCCCAATCCGGCGCGGCCCGCGTGGCGCGCTTCCGTCCTCCTCGCCGAGCCCCATGAGCAGCCCCCAAGAAGACGAACTGGCCGGCACCGAACAGCCCTTTGTTTCCCACCTGATGGAGCTGCGCGACCGGTTGATCCGGGCGCTGCTGGCCGTCCTGGCGGCCTTCGTGCTGTTGTGCATCTGGCCGGGCACGGACGGCTTGTTCGACTTGCTGGCCAAGCCGCTGGTGGCGCACTTGCCGCAGGGCGGTTCGTTGATCGCGACCAATGTGCTGTCGCCCTTCCTCGTCCCGTTGAAGGTGACGCTGCTGGCCGCCTTCCTGCTGGCCCTGCCGGTCGTGCTGTACCAGGTCTGGGCGTTCGTCGCGCCGGGGCTGTACTCGCATGAGAAGCGGCTGGTGATGCCGCTGGTGGTGTCCAGCACGCTGCTGTTCTTCGGCGGCGTGGCGTTCTGCTACTTCTTCGTCTTCGGCAAGGTGTTCACCTTCATCCAGAGCTTTGCGCCCAAGAGCATCAGCGCGACGCCGGACGTCGAGGCCTACCTGGGCTTCGTGATGAACATGTTCATCGCCTTCGGCGCGGCCTTCGAGGTCCCGGTGGTGGTGGTGGTGCTGGCGCGCATGGGCATCGTGTCGGTGCCGCAGCTCAAGCAGTTCCGCGGCTACTTCATCGTGCTGGCCTTCGTCATCGCGGCGGTGATCACGCCGCCGGACATCGTGTCCCAACTGGCGCTGGCCATCCCGATGTGCCTGCTCTACGAAGTCGGCCTGTGGGCCGCAGGAGCCTTCGCCCGCTACAGCCGCAACCCGAACGCGGATGCCGACAGCGAGGAACACAAGGAAACGACGGCCGGTTGATTGATGCGCTGATCAGCGCATCAACGGACGAGCTGGTCCGCCCGCCCCAAACAAAAATGCCCGGTGCGTCGCACCGGGCATTTTCATTGGGCGGTCGCTACTGCCACGGCCATTGCGATCGCCACTGCGATCGCTCGGCGATTACTGGGTCTTCGCCTCGGCCTTGCGTTCCTGCGCGACCTTGGAGACCGCGACCGGCTTGCCTTGCAGCTGGTTCAGCGCCTGGCGCAGCGGGAAATCCTCGGCGGAGCCGAACTCGGGCAGGGGCTTGGGCGGCTCGGCGCGCTTGGCGTAGTCAGCCTCGAGCTTCTGGCGGCGCTCCTCGCGGATCTTCTCGAGTTCCTTCGAGCGCGTTTCCTCCGACTTCTCGTCGGCGCTGGCCAGGTGCTTCTCCAGGTCGGCCTCGCGCATGCGCAGCTCGGCGAAGATGTTGCCCTCGGCGGTCTCATCCAGCGGGATGTCCGGGATGATGCCCTTGGCCTGGATCGAACGGCCGCTCGGCGTGTAATACCGCGCGGTGGTCAGCTTGACCGCGGTCTCCGGACCCAGTTGGCGCACGGTCTGCACGGAGCCCTTGCCAAAGGTCTGCAGGCCCATCACCGTGGCGCGCTTGTGGTCCTGCAGCGCGCCGGCGACGATCTCGCTGGCCGAGGCCGAGCCTTCGTTGACCAGCACCACCATCGGCACGTTCTTGATCGCGTCGGGCAATCGGCGCAGCGGATCGCCGGAGCCGCGGCGGGCGTAGAAGTCCGGATCGGCGCGGTAGCTGGCCTTGGACTCGGCGAGTTGGCCGTTGGTCGACACCACCTCGACGCCCTTGGGCAGGAAGGCCGCGGAGATCGCGACCGCGCCCTCGAGCAGGCCGCCCGGGTCATTGCGCAGGTCCAGCACGACGCCCTTGATCTTGGGGTCCTGCTTGTAGAGCTCGGCGAGCTTCTGGCTGAAGTCCTCGACGGTGCGGTCCTGGAACTGGCTCACGCGGATCCAGGCGTAACCCGGTTCGACCATCTTGGCCCGCACGCTCTGCACGCGGATTTCCTCGCGCGTGATGGTGACGGGGAAGGTGCGGCTTTCCGACTTGCGGAAGATCGACAGCGTGACCTTGGTGGCGGGTTCGCCGCGCATCTTCTTGACCGCCTGGTCGAGCGTCAGGCCGCGGACCGCGCTGTCGTCGATCTTGGCGATCAGGTCACCGCTCTTGAGGCCGGCGCGGAAGGCCGGGCTGCCCTCGATCGGGGAGACGATCTTGACGAGGCCGTCCTCCATGCCGATCTCGATGCCGACACCGACGAACTTGCCGGAGGTGCTCTCGCGGAATTCCTTGAAGCTCTTCTTGTCGAAGAACTGGGAGTGGGGGTCCAGGCCGCTGACCATGCCGGAGATGGCATCGTTGATCAGCTTCTTCTCGTCGACGGGCTCGACGTAATCGGACTTGACAATGCCGAAGACGGCGGCGAGCTGTTGCAGTTCCTCGAGCGGCAGGGGGCTGGAGGTGCTGCGGGCATTGGCCTGCAGCTGCATCGTCGTCATCACGCCGGCCATCGCTCCCAATGCGACCCAGCCCGCGACTTTCAGTTTGGCGCCCATGATGAAAAACCTTGAATCAGTACAGCCTGGCTGCTTGGCGCCGCTTGCCCGTCCCTGTTGCGCGGGACGGAACAAAGGCGTTCCCAGTATATGCGTCGGGCAAAAAGCCGGCCCGGCGTGAGACGGCGGTTTACCCCTCATTTACGCGTGTCGCGCGCAATGGTGGCGCTTTCCGCCGCGGCGCGAAACAAGGCGTGACTTCCGGCAGGGGCGCCCCGGCGCGGGGGATGCGGCCGGGCACGCTCGGTGCCATGATCCGAGGATCCCCGCCAGCCGCGGCCGCGCGAAGCGCCGCAGTCGCCCGCCCCTCAGGAGGAGTTCCATGGCCCTGCCGCATGCCGCCCCCGCCCAGCCGATCGATGTCGCGCCGCTGGGTGCCGCGCTGACGGGGACGCCGTCCTCGGCGCTGTTCAAGTCCCAGGGCCTGGAGGTCCTGCGCCTAGTACTGCCGCGAGGCAAGTCGCTGCCGCCGCACAAGGTCGACGGCGAGATCACCGTGCACTGCCTGGAGGGCGAACTCGAGCTGAGCGTGCAGCGCGACGGCGCCGAGCAGCTGCATCGCTTGAAGGCCGGGCAGCTCTGTTACCTGGAAGGTGGGGTGGTGCACGGCGTGACGGGCGTCGTGGACGCGTCCGCGCTGGTGACCATCGTGCTGAAGCGGACCGACGCGTGAGCGCGTTGGTCCCTCCGACAGGAATCGAACCTGTATCTGCCGCTTAGGAGGCGGCCGTTCTATCCATTGAACTACGGAGAGCCCGCGTGACCCGGCATCAGTGGCGCCGGTCCGCGAAAGCGGCGGATTCTCGCATGGAAGCAGGTGACGGCCGTCACTCCCACTTCCACTGCCAGATCACGTCCAGCCCCTGCTGGTACTCGTTGGCCTGCGCCCGCAGCGTGAAGCGCTGCGCAAGCTTGTAGATGACCTGCCAGGACCCCGTCGTCGCGTTCAGCCCGCGCTCGTAGGCGACGAACACGTTGCGGCTGACCTGCTTGCCCAGGCGCACCACCGTGCCGCGCGCGTCGTCGCCCTCACCGCTGAACGACAGCTCATCCAGCCCGATGTTGTGGATCAGCTTGTCGCTGGCGCTCTCGCCGTCGCCGCTGATCAGCGCCATCGCCGCGCGCTGCATCAGCGCGGTGTCGCTGCGGCCCAGGTTGTCCGGCGAGCGCCCCAGCACCAGCCACGACAGCTTGTTGGTCTCGCTCATGTCCGGTTCGGAATAGAGCCGGATGCGCGGGCTGCTCGCGGTGCCGGTGACGGTCACGCCCACGCGCACGTCTTCGTTCTCCATCCCGGGACGGATCGCGAGCACGTCCAGCCGCGGGTTGTCGAGCGGACCGACGAAGCTGAACACGCCGCGCTCGACGATGAGCTTCTGGCCATAGGCGTTGAAGGTCCCGCCCTCGCTGCGGACCTCACCGGTCATCTGCGGCCGTGCCTGACCGTCCTGCGCCAGGTGGAGCAGGCCGCGCAATCTCGTGTCGATGCCGTAGCCCTTGAGCTGCAGCCGCCGTCCCAGATCCAGGTCGAGGTCGAGCTTGAGCCGCATCGGCTTGCCGCTGCCGTCGACGGCCTTGGGCGGCGCGCTCTGGCGCACCACCTGCACGTCGCTGTCGAGCTGCGGCGCGTCGCCGCGCGAGAAGTCGAAGAGCCCCTCGACGACGACGAACTGGCCCTTGAGGTCCAGCAGCTGGGCGCTGGCCTTGAGCTGCGCCGCGCCGGTGGCGACCACGCGCCGGTCCACGCGCTGCAGCAGGGCGAAGGTGTCGGCCTTGAGCGCGAGCTCCGCGCTGGGCGACGCGCCGAAGTGCAGCGTGCCGTCCAGGCTGACCGTGCCGTTGCCCGCGCGCGCGGTGAACTTCTCGAGCTTGGCCTCGCGCCCGCTCATCGTCAGCAGCAGCTCGCCTTGCTGCATGTCCACGCCCATCAGCGGGTTGCGCAGCGAGAGCTTCTGCGCGCCGGCCTGACCGCGGATCTCGGGCGCGCCGAGCGTGCCGCCGAAGCTCAGCGTCGCGGCCAGGCTGCCGCCCAGGCGCCAGCCCGCGGGCAGCCACGGGCCCCAGTTGCCCATGTTGTCGACCTTGGCCTCGATGCCGCCCTCGAGCTTGGCCGCCGGTGTGGGCAGCGCATGCGGACCGCTGGTGCGGAAGGTCAGCGCGCCGCCGACGGCGCCCATGTTCTCACCAGCCACGCCCTGGATCAGGTGCCACACGCCCTGGTCGGCGATCACGCCCAGGCGCAGGTCGGTCAAGGCCAGGCGCTGCGTGCTGACCTCGTCGGTGACGGTGAGGTCGCCGCGGGTGCGCTCGATCATCGCGTCCACCGTCAGACCACGCGCGTCGCGGCGCGACTTGAGGCGGCCCTCGATCTGCAGGTCGCCGCCCCAGCCGAAGTCGGGTTGCAGCTTGTTGAGCACCGGCGCGGCGGCCAGCGGCTCGATCGCCGCCTGCACGTCCCACTCGCCCGCGGGCAAGGAGGGCTGGGCCGACGCCTGCCAGGCCATGCGGTCCCAGCGTAGACCCGCGCCGAGCAGCTCCATGCGTCCCGGCGCCAGCGTCGCCTGGCGCGGCTCCAGCGCGGGATCCAGCCGCACCGCCAGCGCCAGCGGGCCGGCCTTGAGCAGCGGTGTGGACTGCTGGCTGGCTTCCAGCGCCAGCGTCAGGCCGCGCGCCTGCCAGTTGGCGCCCTGGCGCCAGGCGCGCAGCGGTTCGGCGTCGAGGCTGCCGTCGAACGCGATGCGCGCGCGCGCGCCCTGCGGATCCAGCGGCACCGTCTGCGCGAGCGCGGAACCGGGCGCGCTGGCCGATTGCGCGCGGGTGACGACCTTGGTCGCGGTGGGCTGCGTGAGCACTGGCGGCAGCGGCACCTGGCCGTGCGTCGTCAGCGTGAGGCGGTGTTGCGCCCAACTGCCTGAGAGATCGAGCTGCAGTTCATCCAGCCGCGTGCTCTGCTGCGGCAGCCGCAACTGGCGCAGCTGCGTGGTCCACGCCAGCTTCGCGTCCTTGAGGCTGGACACCGACCACTGGCCCGAGCCGGAGTCGAGTTGCAGCGCGGGCCGGCTGCCGGAATTCGCCGGCAGGCCCGGCACGCCGGACAGGCCGAGACCGGTCACCTGCCATTTGCCGTCGCTGCCGTACTGCGCCTGACGCGCGCCGGGCTGGATCAGCACGACGGTGGCCTGCGCCTGCGCGGCGCCGACGAGGGTCGCCTGCGGGAACCGCGCGCGCAGCATCGGCTGCAGCGACGCGAGCCTGGGCGCGTTGAGCTCGACGGACAGATCGATCTGCTCGCGACGCGAGGAGGCGCTGATGCGGCTGCGCGCGGCGAGCGTCGCATCGGCGAGCTTCAGGTCGGCGAGCAGGTCGGGCGCGGCCGAGCCCTTGCGGGCGTAGCGCACCTGACCGCTGAGCGGCAGACCCTGCCATTGGCTCGGTTGCAGGTCGAGCGCGGCCTGGCCCTGTGGCCAGAGGCTGCCCTTGAGCGATTGCAGCGAGGCGGACAACCGGCCGTTGATCGCCTGCGGCAGCGCGCCGGCGGGCACCGGCTCGGGGCTCAGGCGGCGCGGATCCAGGCCCGCCAGCGACGCCTCCAGGCGCGCCTTCCAGCCCTCGGCGAGGCTGAGCGCCTCGCCCAGCGTGAACTCGCCCTCGGCCTTCAGCGTCGCCGGGCCGGACCTGGCCTGCAGGCGCTGCAGCGCGATGGACTGCGTGCGCAGCTCGGCGGCCAGCGCGACTTCCATCGGTGCCTGCAGCTGGCCCTGGCCCAGTTGCCCGGCCAGGTCGCCTTCCAGGCGCAGGGCCTGCTGCGCGTCCACCTTGGCGATGCTGGCGGACGTGGACAGCTTGAGCTCCCCGCGGGCCTGCACCAGCGGCCAGCGCGCGTCGATCTGGCGGCTGTCCAGGCCGGTGAGGCGCAAGGTCAGCACGCTGCCGTCGGCCTGGCTCGTCTGTCCGACCGCCTGCAATCGCCCGCCGCCCGCCAGTCGCGCATCAAGGCGCGGCAGCCGCAGGCGCGTCCAGTTCGACGGATCCAGCAGGAGGTCCAACGCCAGGCCGCGCAGCGGCAGCCGGTCCTGGTCGAGCCGGCCGGGGGCGTCGTTGTCCAGGTCGGCCTTGACGCTGAGCGACTGGTCGGCGTTGGGCGTCATCGTGACCTTGCCGGTCAGGCCGGTGCGGGGGACGCCCTCGGTGCCGGGCAGCAGCGCGGCGAGATCCAGGTCCTTGGCCTGCGCCTCCAGTTGCGCGATGGGGAAGGGCGCGAAGGCCTGCAGGCGCGCCTGCACCTGCAGACGCTGCTTCGCCGCCTCCAGCGACCCCTTGAGCGAGAGGTCGGCCAGCGGGCCGTTCAGCGCGAAGGGCGCGGTCCAGGGCAGCTCGCCGGTGGGCTGGCTCAGCGTCCAGCGGCTGGACAGCGTCAGCTTGTCCTGCGTGGCGATGCGGGCCTCGCCCGCGAGGGTCAGCTGTTGCCAGCTGAGCGCGCTCACCGTCAGCGCGTGCTGCTGGCCGGAATCGGTGCCCAGCGCCGCGCGACCGCGCAGGCCGCGCAGCGGCTGGTCCAGGCCGGGCACGAACACCTCGTCGATCTGCAGGTCCGCGATCGAGATCGCCACGGGCGACAGCAGGCTCAGCGGCGGCTTGACGGGTTCGGTGCTCGCGCTGGGCGCGAGCTGCACCCGCAGCCGCGCGACGGCGAGCCGGTCGGCCTGCACCTCGCCCCACAGCAGCGGCGAGCGGTTCCAGGCCAGCCGCACGTTGCGCCACTGCAGCCGCTCCAGCACGATGCGGTCCTCGGTGCCGGGCAGCACCAGCTCGGCGCGGTCCACGTCGAAGTCGCCCAGCAGCCGGCCGCGCGCGTTCTGCAGCGACAGGCCGGGGACCTTGGCCAGCACGTAGGCCGTGCCGCCCTCGGTCTTGAGCGCCCAGGTCAGCGCGAGCAGCAGCGCGCCCACCAGCACCGGCACGGCCAGCAGTACCCAGAGCAGGCCGCGCGCGGCGCGGCGGCGCCGGGACGGGGAGGCGGGCGCCGGCGTGACCCGGGCAGCGTCGTCGGGACCGGCGGGGGAGGGGAGATCGTCGCGGGGCTCGCTCATCGGATTACAGGCTGATCGCCACGCTGAAGTGCAGTCGCCACTTGTCGACCAGGTTGCCCTTGGCGAAGTCGAAGCGCAGCACGCCGACCGGGCTGCGGTAACGCAGGCCGGTGCCGTAGGCCCAGGCGGGGTGGTAGTCGCCCCAGTTCTGCGCGGCCTGACCGGCGTCGAGGAACACGGCGCCCATCAGCTGCGGGATGCGCGGCGTGAGCGGATGCGAGACCTCGACGCTGCCGTTGAGCATCACCCGGCCGCCGGTCTGCGCGCCGGTGGAGTTCACCGGGCCGAGGTCGTTGTAGCCGTAGCCGCGCACGCTGTCGTCGCCGCCAGTGCGGAAGCGCAGCGCCTCGGGCAGGCCCAGCTTGCCCTTGGCCAGGATCTGGCCGCCTTCCAGCCGGGTCGAGAACAGCCATTTTCCCGACAGCGGCGAGTACCAGAACACCTTGCCGGTGGCGCGCGCGAAGGGGCCGTTCTTCTCGGACGAGCTGTCGGCCCAGCCGCCGCCCACCGTCATGGTGGCGCTCCAGCCCTTGGTCGGCAGCACGCGCGAGTCCAGCCGCCGCCAGGTCATCTGCTGGTTCAGCGACAGCGCGCCGGCCATGGTGGTGGGGATCTGAGGCTTGTGTTCCCAGGCGCGCAGCAGCTCGATGTAGGTCAGCCGGTCCTCGGGCTCGGTCTCCTTGGCGTAGCCGAGCCGGGTGCTGAGGTTGAGGTTGACCTGGTCGTTGTCGTCGATGCGCTCGACCTTCACCAGCGCCAGGCTGCGCTGCATGTTGGGCTGCGGGTGCGAGCTGATCTCGGTGTCCAGCGCCTGGCGCACGCGCGACAGTTCGAGCTTGCTGCGCTCGCGGATGTTCAGCCCGAAGGGCTTGCGGTGCGTGTATTCGATGCTGGTGCTCGGGCCGTCGACGGTCCGGTAACCGACGCCCAGCGTGACCTGCTGGCGCGCGGCCTCGCGGATCTTCACCGTGACGGGCACCTCCACGCTCTCGGCGCCGGGCGGCGGGGTGACGCTCTCGGGCTGAATCTCGACGCTGGCGCTGTCGAACAGCTGCGTGCCCAGCAGCCGGTCCTGGAAGTCCAGCAGCAGCTTCTCGTTGTAGGGCTGGTGCAGCTGGTACCCGGCCAGGCGCCGCACGCTTTCCTCGGGCTGGTGCTTCAGGCCCTCGACGGTCAGCTCGCCCAGCGTGAACAGCGGACCGCTTTCCAGCGTCACGGCGATGTCGACCTGGTTGTCGTCGGCCTGCACGACGGCCTCGCTGTGGGTCATGCGCGCCAGCGGATAGCCCTGGGCGCGGGCGCGCGTGAGCAGCGCGTTCTTGGCCGCGGCCCAGTCGCCCTGGCTGAAGCCGGTCTGCGGCGGCAGCAGCCAGCTCTGCGTGAGCGTGCGCTGCAGCGCGACGGCGAGCTTGTCGCCGCGCTCGGCGGTGGTCTTGAGCGGGCCTTCGATGCGCAGGTCCATCTGCCGGACCAGCGCGCGCGGGCCGGTGTCCACGATCAGCCGCAGGTTGCGCACGCCATCGGACAGGTCGCCCACTTCCTCGGTCCGGACCTTGGCGTTGAAGTAGCCGGCGGTCTCCAGCAGCCGCGTGGCCTGCTCGGGCGCGACGGCGGCCAGCCGGCGCAGCTCCGCGGCGGTCAGGCGCATGTCCTCGGGCGTGTCGCGGAACCGCGCCAGGTCCAGGTGTTCCATCAGCAGCGTGCGCAGCTCGGGCGGCGCCTCGATGGTCAGCTCGTAGGCGGAAATCTTGCGCGTGGTCGTGACGTAGGGGTTGTTGACGTCCGCCTCCTCGGTGGCGGCGACCCTCAGCTGCGCCTTGCGCTCGGTGGGCAGCAGCGAGCAGCCACCCAGCAGCGCGGCGACCACGCCGAGCGCCAGCAGACGGGTCAGGCGTCGCGTGACGGGGACGAGGGGGGACGTCGGGATCGAAGCCGTCATCGGTTGAGCACGCGCATCGCCTGTTCGAGGCCGCTCATGGTGAGCGGCATCATGCGTTGCTGCATCAACTGCTGGATCAGCGAGATGCTCTGGCGGTACTGCCAGACCCCGGCCGGTTCGGGATTGATCCAGACGTGCTTGTTGAAATGGCTGGTCAGCCGCTGCAGCCACTCGGCGCCGGCTTCCTCGTTGTTGTACTCGACGCTGCCGCCGGGCTGAAGGATCTCGTAAGGGCTCATCGTGGCGTCGCCGACGAAGATCAGCTTGTAGTCGCGGTTGTATTTGTGGATGAGGTCCCAGGTCGAGGTCTTCTCGCTGAAGCGGCGCCGGTTGTTCTTCCAGACGAAGTCGTAGACGCAGTTGTGGAAGTAGAAGAACTCGAGGTGCTTGAACTCGCTCTTGACCGCGGAGAAGAGTTCCTCGACCCGGTGCACGTGCTCGTCCATCGTGCCGCCGACGTCCATCAGCAGCAGCAGCTTCACCTTGTTGTGACGCTCCGGGATCATCCGGATGTCGAGCATGCCGGCGTTGGCGGCGGTCTTGTGGATGGTGTCGTCCAGGTCGAGCTCGAGGTCCGAGCCCTCGCGCGCGAAACGGCGCAGCCGGCGCAGCGCGACCTTGATGTTGCGGGTGCCCAGCTCGATGCCGTCGTCGTAGTCCTTGTACGCGCGCTGTTCCCAGACCTTGACCGCGCTGCGCTGGCCGCCGGGGCCGCCGATGCGCACGCCGCGCGGGTTGACCCCGCCATTGCCGAAGGGGCTGGTGCCGCCGGTGCCGATCCAGCGGTTGCCGCCCTCGTGGCGCTCCTGCTGTTCCTCCAGCCGTTGGCGCAGCGTGTCCATCAGCTCGTCCCAGTCCAGGGTCTTGAGCTGGGCGAGCTGCTCGGGCGTGAGCTCGCGCTCGAGCTGCTTCGTGAGCCATTCCTGCGGCAAGGCCTTGAACAGGTCGCCCATCAGCTCCACGCCCTTGAAATAGGCGGCGAAGGCGCGGTCGAACTTGTCGAACAGCGCCTCGTCCTTGACGAGCGCGGTCCGGGCGAGCGCGTAGAACTTGTCGATGGTCGGGCCGGTGCCGCCCTCGCCGGTGTCGTCGAGCACGCCCGCCTTCATCGCCTCGAGCAGCGTGAGGTACTCCTTGACGGAGACGGGCAGTTTGGCGGCGCGCAGCGTGTAGAAGAACTGGATCAGCATGGGCCTCCCCCTGAACTCCGGGGCATCCGGGCATTATCCATGCCGAGGTGTGGTGCGAGAGGCGTAGCATCGGCGCCAAGCACGGGTCCGCGGTCGCGGGACCGCGGAGCCTCCAACGTTGGGATCGGGTGCATGAATCTCGGGCAGGGCAACGGCGACGAGAACGCTGAAGTCGAGGCGATGTTGCAGGCGCTGTATGGCGCCATCGGCGAGGAGCGCGGCCGCTGGGTCGGCAGCTATCAGAACTACCGGCTGACCAGCGCGTTCCAGCCGGTCTACAGCTATCCGCATCGGCGGCCGGTCGGTTATGAAGGACTGATCCGCGTCGAGGACGACCGCGGCCGGCCGATCGCGCCGGTCACCGCGTTCGAGGGCGTGGGCAGCTTCGACCAGCAGGTCTGGCTGGACCGGCTGTGCCGGTTGCTGCACGTGCACAACTTCGTGTCGCAGCAGCAGCCCGACTGCTGGCTCTTCCTCAACATCCACCCGGCGGTGTTCATGCACGCCGCGCTGCAGGTCCGCATGCTGGCGCGCGCGGTGGAGGTCGTGCATCAGCTGGGCCTGCCCACGCACCGCCTGGTCTTCGAGGTCACCGAGGACGTGATGGCCCGCGACGACAGCTTCGAGGAGGCCGTCGAGGCGGCGCGTGCCACGGGCTGCCTGCTGGCGCTGGACGATTTCGGCGTCGGGCACTCCAACTTCGACCGGATCTGGCGGATCCGCCCGGAGATCGTCAAGCTGGACCGGTCGCTGCTGCGGCGCTCGCGCGGTTCACGGCGCATGGCGCGGGTGCTGTCGCAGATGGTGGCGCTGCTGCACGAGTGCGGCGCGCTGGTGCTGCTCGAGGGCATCGAGACGGTGGAGGACGCGCAACTCGCCATGGACGCCGATGTCGACCTGGTGCAGGGCTTCGCGTTCGGTCATCCGGCGCCGTTCCTGCGGGACGGGGAGGGCGTGTCCGCGCTGGAGGACGTCTGGGGCCTGTTCAACGAACGTCAGGCGCAACTGCGCCAGGACCACCTGGACCGGCTCACGCCCTTCCGCACCGCGCTGGCGTTGTCGCTGCAGCCGCTGCAGCAGGGTCGGACGCTGGTCGAGGCCTGCCAGCCCTTCTTGAAGCTCGACGGGGCGCAGATGTGCTACCTGCTCGACGAGGACGGCCGCGAGCTGGGCGCGCGCGCGGTGCCGGCGTCGGGGCCGGCCGAGATCGACCCGCGGTTCCTGCCGATGGAGCGCGCCGGCGACGCGCGCTGGGCGCGACGTCCGTACTTCCGCCGCGCGGTGGAGAAGGTCGGCGAGATCCAGACCACGCGGCCCTACCTGAGCCTGCACGGGGCCAGGATGTGCGTGACGGTGTCGGTGGCGTACTGGCAGGACGGACGGCTGCGCGTGCTGTGTGGCGACCTGGATTGGGACGAGGTCTGACCTGACCTGACCATCGCCGCGATGCGCGATGGCGCCGGGCGAGGCCGCCGACGTGGACGTGGACGCAAGCCCTGTCCCCGGGCACCTGACTTGCCAAACCTCATCGGGTTCCACTCCGATGAGGTCCACGGGGCCGCCACCCTGCCGATGTACCGCTTGTTGACCATGCTGGCCGCGATGGCCATGGGGGCGGCATTCGCCCATCCGGCGGCCGCGGCCGTCTCCAACCCTTCCTCCGCTTCCGCTGTTGCCTCCGGACTGGCCGCCTGTTCCTGGGACCGGCCGGGACACGACAGCTTCATGGGCGACGTGCCCGCGGCCGTTGATCGCTATACGGACATCGCGCCTGCGGTGCGCGAGCGGCTCAAGGCGCGGATGCGCGCGCACGACTACGACGACGTGGTTGAGATCTCGCGTGACCGCATCGCGGGCAACGCCGATTACGAACCCGGCATCCGCGACATGCATTTCGGCCAGGGGCGCGTCTGCGGCACCGTCAGCCGCGCGGCCTGGCTCGAGACCCACCGCGAACGCGCGCTCGTCTACTGCGAAGGCCAGGACTGCGTGATGGTGCCCACCGTGTGCCGCAACGTCAGCCGCATCGCGCGCGTGCCGGGCAACGGGGGCGGTGGCGCTCGGCCGCCGGGCGACGATGAGCTGCTCTTCGATCCGCCGGGCGCGGGCGCGCCCGCGCCGGTGCCCGTGGACACGCCGGCGCCGCTGTCGACCTTGCCGCCGTCGCCGTTGACCGGCGTGCCGACGACCCCGCCGGGTGCCTTCGTGAACCCGCCGCGCGTGGCGATCGGGCCGCCCTCGACGGGCTCGCCGCCGACCGGCCTGCCGACGCCGCCGATCTTCGTGCTGCCGCCGCAGTGACGGAACAGCCGCCGACGGTGGTGCCGCCCGTGGTGCCGCCCGTGGTGCCGCCCGTTGTGCCACCTATTGCGCCACCGGTCGCGCCGGTGCCCGAGCCGTCGACCTGGGCGATGCTGCTCGTCGGCCTCGGGGTGCTCGGCGCTTGGCTCAGGCGCTCGCGGGCTTGCGCGAGGTCTTCTTAGCCTTCGCGGTCCTGGACGCCTTCGCGGCCTTCGTGGTCTTCGCCGTCTTCGCGCCAGCCCCGTCGTGGCGCTTGAGCCAGCCGAAGAACTCGCCGTACCAGAGCTTGGAGTTGCGCGGCTTCATGACCCAATGGTTCTCGTCGGGGAACCACACCAGACGCGCGTCGATGCCCTGCGCCTTGAGCGTGTTGTAGTAGGCCAGGCCCTGGGCATCGGGGACGCGGTAGTCGAGCTGGCCGTGGATGACCAGCGTCGGCGTGTTGAAGTGCTGCGCGTAGCCGATGGGGCTTTGCGACGCGACCTTGGCCGGGTCCTTCCAGTACGCGGTGCCCAGCTCCTTGGCGTGCCAGAGGTAGGCGTCGTTGGCATACATCGCCGTCCAGTCGTAGCAGCCGGCATGGCAGATGTAGGCCTGGTAGCGTCCCGCGGGCACATGACCGTTCATCCACGCGACCATGTAGCCGCCGTAGCTGCCGCCGGTGGCGAAGACGCGTTTCGGATCGGCCCAGGGCTGCTTGAGCAGCAGGTCGGTGGCGATCTCCACGTCCTCGAGCTCGAGCTCGCCCCAGCGGCCGGTGATCGAGTCGGCGAAGCGGTGGCCGAAGCTCGAGGAGCCGTGATAGTTCACGCAGGCGACGACGTAGCCCTCGGACGCCATCGTCTGGTGGTTCCAGCGCCAGTGCCAGCTGTCGCCCATCGCGGTGTGCGGGCCGCCGTGAATCAGCTGCATCAGCGGCGTCTTCGTCCTGGGGCTCTTCTTGCGCGGGTCGAAGCCCGGCGGGTAGTAGAGCCACATCTGCACCAGCTCGCCAAGCGCGCCCTCGTACCAGAGCTCCTCGACCTCGCCCATCGCGAGCTCGGCCAGCGCCGCGTCGTTGAAGGACTCCATCGGATGCAGCAGCTGCTCGTCGGCCTCGCCCTCGTGCTCGACGACGGACACGCGCGGCGGGAAGGACGCGCTGTCGTGCAGCACCACCAGCGTGCCGGCCTCCAGCGCGAAGGCGCCGATGTTGCCGCCCTCGCACAGCGGGAACGCGGCAAGCGTCTTCACGTCGAAGCGGTACAGGTGGCGTCTGCCGCGGTCCTCGGCGCAGAACAGCACGCCCAGGTCGTCCTCGTCCCAGCGCAGCGGCGCGGCGACTTCCTGGTCCCAGTCCTCCGACAGCACGGCCCAGTTGCCGTGCGTGTCCAGCACCGCGAGCTGTTGCGGCATCGTGTGCTTGAGGCCCTGGTGGCAGGCGATGAACGCGATGTGCTGGCCGGCGTGGCTGTAGACCGGTGCGACCAGGTCCCAGGCCGGCTCATGCAGCAGCACCTGCACGCGGGCCGAGCGCACGTCGACCTCGGCCAGCGCGTTGCGGTGCTCCAGCGTCTTGGGGGTGTTGGGATCGAAGCTGAAGACGATGCGCTTGCCGTCGGGCGAGATGTCGAAGGTGTCGGCATCGGGCTCGGCGCGGCTGAGCTCGTAATCGGTGCCCTCGAACAGATCGCGCACCTTGCCGCTGTCGATGTCCACGACATGCAGGTGGGGCACGCGGCCCATCGGCAGCGAGTGATCCCAGAAGCGGTAGAAACCTTCCTCGGTCACGTAGGCCGATTCCTTGCGGTCCTTGTCGGCCTTGCGGCGCTCGGCCTGCGCGGCCTGTCCCTTGAGCGCGGGATCGACCCAGGACACGAAGGCCAGGCGCTTGCCGTCGGGGAACCACTTGAAGGACTCGACGCCGAAGGGCAGATGCGTCACGCGGCGCGCCTCGCCGCCATCGGGCGGGATGACGTAGAGCTGCGGCGCCTCGTCCTTGTCGCCTTCCTGGTCGCGGCGGGCGATGAAGGCGATGCGGTCGCCTTGCGGGCTCCAGCGCGGCTGACCGTCCTTCTCGCCGGCGGCGGTCAACGCGCGCGGCTCGCCGCCCAGCGTCGAGAGCAGCCAGAGCGAGGTCGCGCCCTTGTTCTTGTCCATGTCGTGGCGCGTGACCGGCACGACGGCCTGCGCGCCATCGGGCGACAGGCTCGGCGCGCCGATGCGCGCGAGCGCCCACAGCGCATCGACGTCCAGGCGGCGCGAGCCGGCCTTGGCGGACGTCTTCGCGGACGCCTTCGAGGGGGTCTTCTTCTTCACGGCGGGCATCAGGCGCTCCGGGGTTTGTCGAGTTGCCACTGCAGATGGGTCTGAATGGTCGGCCATTCGGCCGCGGTGATGCTGTAGACGGCGGTGTCGCGCAGCGTGCCGTCGGGCATGCGCAGGTGCGAGCGCAGGATGCCGTCGAGCTGCGCGCCCAGGCGCTCGATGGCGCGGCGGCTCTGCGAGTTCAGGCGATGGGTGCGGAATTCCACCGCGATGCAGTCCAGCGTCTCGAACGCGTGGCGCAGCAGCAGGAGCTTGCACTGCGTGTTCAGGCCGCTGCGCTGGCACGAGGCGCGCGTCCACGTGGAGCCGATCTCCACGCGGCGGTTGGCCGCGTCGATGTGCATGAAGGTCGTCATGCCGGCGGCGCGGCCGGTGGCGTCGAAGACCGTGAACGGGTTCATCGAGCCCGCGTCGCGCAGCGCCAGGCGGCGTGCGATCTCGGCGCCCATGCGCTCGGGCGCGGGGACCGAGGTGTACCAGAGCCGGTCGAGCGCGCCGTCGGCGGCGGCCTCGGCCAGTGCCGATTCATGCGTGGCGGAGAGCGGCTCGAGCCGCGCGTGCGGACCGGTGAGCGTGACCGGCGCGATGAAGGGGTTGGGCGCGCTCAACGCTTCGGACCCAGCAGCAGCCGACGCATCACCACGCAGGTCACCCCCATCCCGACAAGGATCGTCAGCAGGCCCAGGACCTGTGGCGCGCCCCATCCCGGCGTGAGGAACTCCCAGCCCAGCGCGCGGCCGACCAGCAGGCCGATCACCCCGCCGCCGACGAATCCCAGCGCGTCGGCCAGCGACTTGCGCCAGGCCGTGTTGAAGTCTTGGCTCATGAGCTCGTGTCCTCGCGGCGGTCAGCGGTTGCGGCTCTGCATGTAGACGAGCTTCTCGAAGAGCGACAGGTCCTGCTCGTTCTTCAGCAGCGCGCCCGCCAGCGGCGGGATGGCGACCTTGGTCGGGTCCTGCGTCTCGCGCAGCGCCTCGGCGGGGATGTCCTCGGCCAGCAGCAGCTTGAGCCAGTCGACCAGCTCGGAGGTCGAAGGCTTCTTCTTCAGGCCGGGCACCTTGCGCACGTCGAAGAAGATGTCCAGCGCCTCGCTGACCAGCGCCTGCTTGATGCCGGGGTAGTGCACGTCGACGATCTTCTGCAACGTCTCGCGGTCGGGGAAGGCGATGTAGTGGAAGAAGCAGCGGCGCAGGAAGGCGTCGGGCAGTTCCTTCTCGTTGTTGGAGGTGATGATGATGAGCGGGCGCTGCTTGGCGCGGACCGTTTCGCGGGTCTCGTAGACGTAGAACTCCATCCGGTCGAGTTCCCGCAGCAGGTCGTTGGGGAACTCGATGTCGGCCTTGTCGATCTCGTCGATCAGCAGGATCACCCGCGTCTCCCCGGCCTCGAAGGCCTCCCAGAGCTTGCCCTTCTTGATGTAGTTGCGCACGTCGTGAACCTTGTCCACGCCCAGCTGCGAATCGCGCAGGCGGCTGACCGCGTCGTACTCGTAGAGGCCCTGGTGGGCCTTGGTGGTGGACTTGATGTGCCAGGTGAGCAGCTTGGCGCCCCAGGACTCGGCCACCTCCTCGGCGAGCATGGTCTTGCCGGTGCCCGGTTCGCCCTTGACCAGCAGCGGCCGCTGCAGGGTGATGGCGGCGTTGACCGCGAGCTTCAGGTCGTCGGTGGCGACGTAGTCCTGGGTGCCTTCGAACTTCATGAGGGGTTTCTCTAGCGCAGCGGTGAAAACCAGTATATAGGGCCCCCCCTATAATCGCGCCGCCCCAAATCCTCGAAGATCGGGACCATGAGAAGACAACTGCAGATCTCCCTCGCGTTGATGCTGGCCGGTAGTGCGTTTGTTGTATCCGCTCAGTCCAGTGCTCCTTCGTCGCCCGCGCCGGGACAAGCGCCCGCGACGAGCACCCCCGCGGCGACGAGCGCCGCAACACCTGGCCCTCAGGGCGGGGTGCAGGCGCCGGTGCAGGCCAAGGTGGCCATGTGCATCGGCTGCCACGGCATTCCGGGTTACCAGGCGACCTTCCCGGAAGTGCACAAGGTCCCGATGATCGCGGGCCAGAACGCCAAGTACATCGCCTCGGCGCTCACGGCCTACGCCAAGGGCGACCGCAAGCATCCGACGATGCGCGGCATCGCGCTGCCGCTGGGTGACAAGGACATCGCCGAAATCTCCGAGTACTACGCCGGCCTGGCCAAGGTGGAGCCGGTTCCGGCCACCGTCGAGGCTCCGGCCGACGTGAAGAAGCTGTTGGACAAGGGCGCGTGCGCGAGCTGTCACGGCGCCAACTTCAGCAAGCCGATCGACGGCACGTATCCCAAGATCGCCGGCCAGCACGCCGACTACCTGTACGTGGCGCTGAAGTCCTATCAGGTGGAAGGCAAGCCGTATCACGGACGCACCAATGCGGTGATGGCGGGCCAGGTCAAGCAGTTCACGCATGCGGAACTGAAGACTTTGTCGCAATACTTGGCGAGCTTGCCGTCCGAACTCCGTACAGTCCCGCAATCGCGGTTCCGGTGATTCGTGGCAGGCTGTGAACTCGAACCCGGGTTCCAGCGATCGGCGGTGATGGCACCGTGACAAACCGCCCCGGGGGCGGTTTTTTCATGTTG
Organism: Roseateles sp.; assembly: GCA_039594005.1. Taxonomy (GTDB): domain Bacteria; phylum Pseudomonadota; class Gammaproteobacteria; order Burkholderiales; family Burkholderiaceae_C; genus Roseateles. The sequence continues at coordinate 134,183 of JBCNOF010000011.1, read as the reverse complement.
GTCTGACTGTGCGTGCGCCAAGGAGGGCGCCATACTGTGTTGTCCTGGACGAAAACGCCAGTCATGCTGAAGAAGATCCCCACATCGGACGTCAAGCTGGGCATGTACCTGCAAGGGATGGAAGGGTCGTGGCTGTCCCATCCGTTCTGGAAGACCAAGTTCGTCCTCACGGATCCCGAGGACCTGAAGGCGCTCAAGGCCAGCGGTGTGCCCTTCTGCTGGATCGACTCCTCCAAGGGATTGGACGTGGAAGCGCCCGAGGCGCCCAAGGCCGTGCTGGCCAGTCCGGCCCCGGCCCCTGCGCCGGCGCCGGCGCAGCAGGTGGCGCCGGCCGTCATCGAGCCGTCTCCCCGCATCGACACCAGCACCGCGCCCGCGTCGATGGGCGAAGAGCTCGAGCGCGCCACGCAGGTGGTGCAGCGCTCCAAGCGCGCGGTGATGAACCTGTTCGGCGAGGCACGTCTGGGCAAGGCGGTCGACGCGGAGCAATGCCTGCCCCTGGTGGAGGAGGTCGCGAGCTCGGTGGCGCGCAACCCGTCGGCGCTGATCAGCCTGGCGCGGCTGAAGACCAAGGACGATTACACCTACATGCACTCGGTGGCGGTGTGCGCGCTGATGGTGTCGCTGGCGCGGCAGATGGGTCTGGACGAGGCACAGACGCGCGAGGCGGGGTTGGCCGGGCTGCTGCACGACATCGGCAAGATGGCGATGCCGCTGAATGTGCTGAACAAGCCCGGCGCGCTGACCGACGACGAGTTTGCGATCATGCGTGACCACCCGACGCGCGGATTCGAGATGCTGAAGGAAGGCACCTCGGTGCCGCCGGCAGCGCTGGACGTGGCCTTGCGGCATCACGAGAAGATGGACGGGACCGGGTATCCGGGCAAGCTGGCGGGGGATCAGATCAGCCTGCTGTCGCGCATGGGCGCGGTGTGCGACGTGTACGACGCGATCACGTCGAACCGGCCCTACAAGAACGCGTGGGATCCGGCGTCGTCGCTGGCGCGGATGGCGCAGTGGACGGGCCATTTCGATCCGCGGGTGTTCCAGGCCTTCGTGAAGTGTGTGGGCATCTATCCGGTGGGCACGCTGGTGAAGCTGCAGTCGGGCAAGCTGGCGGTGGTGCTGGAGCAGAACGCGACGGCGCTGACGGCGCCGCGGGTGCGGGTGTTCTATTCGACGAAGTCGCAGATGCCGATTCCGACGCAGGTGCTGGACCTGTCGAGCGCGGGCGCGTCGGACCGCATCATCGGCCGCGAGGACCCGGCGACCTGGGGCTTCCAGCGGCTGGACGAGCTCTGGCAGGCACCGGCGAAGTAAGAGATGCGCATCGCCTCGGGAGAGGCGGTGTGGCGCTCGCCCACTACTTCCAGTAGGACACGCCGACTCGCTTGAGTATTCGCGCCCCGGGTTCGAGGCGGATCTCTCCTAGTCGAGGTCATGGCGCCCTCGAACGCGTCACCCGAAGATGCGGACCTCGCGCCGAAGTCAGGCGCTGGAGGTCAGCGATGGCAGTTCTGTTGAAGGAAGCGGCACCCGTCGCCGAAGCGGCGAATGATGGTCCTGGGCAAGCCGCGGAGGTCCTGGTTCCTCCGTTTGATGTGGTGACCTATGCGGGGCCGATCACGGTGGACGGATATGAGCGCTTGAGCGCGTTGCTGGAGGCGCAGCGGAGCAATGACAACGTGCTCGTCGTCCTTGAAACGCCGGGCGGTGATCCGCATGCGGCATTCCGCATCGCGCGAGCGTTGGGCTTCCACTACCGACACGTCGAAGCGCTCGTGCCTCGCTACTGCAAGAGCGCTGGCACTCTCGTCGTGATCGGAGCCTCGGTCCTGCACATCGATGATCGAGGTGAACTTGGACCGTTGGACGTGCAGGTGCCGCGAGCACATGACTTTTCAACGAGGGGTTCCGCGTTGGAGTTCAGTGGCGCGCTTGACGTGCTGTTGCCCCATCAACTTCGCGCGTTCGAAGCGTCCATGCAACGGCTTCTGGCGAGGGGCTTGCCCATGGAAGCAGCAGCGAATGCGGCGTCTCTCATGGTGGGGCGCTTGTTCCGGCCGATCGCAGAGCAGGTCGATCCGCGACAGCTGGTCGAGATGGCGCGAGCCATGGCTGTGTCTGAAGCCTACGGCGACCGCTTGGCGAAGAAAGGGCGCAACATCGACGCAGAAGGCGTTCGTGCGCTGGCACGCCGATATCCGTCGCACGGGTTCTCCATCGACCGGAAGGAAGCGCAGCAGATCTTCCGAGACGTCCGGACACCCCAGGGCCCGATCAGCGTAGTGGCTCGGCGATGTCGGCAGTGGAGTGCGACTGTCGGGCAAGCCTTGGAACCCGTCGTCGAACTCCACCCATCTTCATTCTTCTACGAGGAGCAGCGTCATGAGCATGCAAACGCCGACAAACGAGTTCTGGGCAAGCCGGGAACTACTTGGGCAAGCCATCATCGAGATGTACCCGGGACTCTTCGACATGGACCAGAAGACGGCGGCGCAACGGATGTCGGAGAACAAGGCGAAGATGCCAAGTCAGGTGATGCAGTCGAGCCGAGGCTCGTGGCCGGTTGAAGAAGGCTGGTTCTCCGACTTGTCCGGAAAGACCCCGACCTCCCGCTGATCGCGGGCTGCCTACACTCCCCCGACATCAGATGGACGTCGGGAGAGCGGGATGGCCCACAAGCTCATGCGGCTGGCGCTGTGCGTCGGCGTGATCGGGGGATTCATCGGAGCATCCTCGCCGGCCCTGGCGCAGACGCTGCGCTGGGCCAGCCAGGGCGATGCGCAGACGATGGACCCGCATTCCCAGAACGAGAGCCTCACCAACGGCATGAACTCGCAGGTCTACGAGCGCCTCACCGCGCGCGACAAGCAGCTCAACATCGTGCCGGGTCTTGCCTCCGAATGGACCCAGGTCAGCCCCCTGGTCTGGCGCTTCAAGCTCCGCCCCAACGTCAAGTTCCACGACGGCTCCCCGTTCACCGCCGATGACGTGGTCTTCTCGCTGCAACGCGCCAAGGCCCCGACCTCGCAGGTCGCGGTCTACGCCAACGCCGTCGGCACCGCGCGCAAGATCGACGATCTCACCGTCGAGATCACCCAGCCGCGCTTCAATCCCATCTTCCTGCAACACCTGGACCTGCTCTTCATCATGAGCAAGTCCTGGAGCGAGCAGCACAAGGTCACGCGCCCGCTCAGCTTCAAGGACAACGAGGAAAGCTTCGCCAGCTTCAACACCAACGGCACCGGCCCCTTCATGCTGGTCCGTCGTCAACCCGGCATCCGCACCGTCTATAAGCGCAATCCGAATTGGTGGGGCCGCTTCGAGGGCAACGTCCAGGAGGTGCAGTTCACCCCGATCTCCAACGACGCGACACGGCTCGCGGCGCTGGTTTCGGGCGAGATCGACCTGCTGCTCGATCCGGCGCCGCGTGATGTGCCGCGACTGCGTGCCACGCCCGGCGTCCAGGTGATCGAGGGCCTGGAGAACCGGATCATCTTCGTCGGCATGGACCAGGCCCGCGACACGCTGGTCTATGGCCGCGCGCCCAACGGCAAGAACCCGTTCCAGGACCTGCGCGTGCGCCGCGCGATGTACCAGGCCATCGACATCGACGCGATCCACAAGCGGCTCATGAACGGGCTGTCTCAGCCCACGGGCGGGCTGACGCCCTCGCCGCTGGGGGCGTTCAACGACGCGTCGCTGGAAACCCGGCTGCCCTTCGACATCGCCGCTGGGCGCAAGCTGATGGCCGAGGCCGGATATGGCGACGGCTTCGAGGTCACGCTGGACTGCCCCAACAACCGCTATGTCAATGACGAGGCGATCTGCCTGGCGCTGGCCTCGATGTGGGCGCAGCTCAAGGTCAAGGTGAAGGTCAACGCGATGCCGCGGGTGCTGTACTTCCCCAAGCTCGAGCGCTATGAGACCAGCCTCTACCTGATGGGCTGGGGCGGCGCGATCACCGATGCGGAGACCATCCTCACGCCCGTCTATCGCAGCGAGGACAAGCCCTCCGGCGCCGGCTACTACAACTACGGCCGGTCCAGGGATGCCAAGTTCGATCAACTGGCGGCCGCGTCATCGATGGAATCGGACCCGGCCAGGCGCGAGCAGCTGATCAAGGCCGCGCTGCAGGAGTACCGCGACCAGATCCATGTGTTGCCGCTGCATCGTCAGGCCGCCCCCTGGGCCACGCGCCAGGGAGTCAAGGTCGTGCATCGGGCCGACAATTGGCTCGATTACGCCTGGACCACCGTGCCGAAATGACGATTGCCTCCCTGTCCCCGATCGACAAGCAATGGCTGGCGCGGCTGCGCGCCGATTACCGCCTCGATCGCGGGCGATGCGTGGTCAGTCACGAGCATGAAGGCCCGTTGCGCCTGCTCAAGAGTCTGTATCCGGAAGGCGAGGCGATCTGCCACAGCGTGCTGGTGCATCCGCCCAGCGGGCTGGTGGGCGGAGACACGCTGGACATCGGCGTCTCGGTGGGCGAGGGCGCGCATGCGCTGGTGACGACGCCGGGGGCGACGCGCTTCTATCGCAGTCCGACTGGAACCTGGGCGACGCAGCGCGTGCACGCGGTGCTGGGCGATGGCGCGCGGCTGGAATGGCTGCCGCTGGAGGCGATCGCCTACCCAGGCTGCGTGGCGCTCAACGAGGCGAGCTTCAGCCTGGCGCCGACGGCCGAGCTGCTCGCGTGGGACATCACCGCGCTGGGCTTGCCGGGCGCGGGCCAGCCCTTCACGACGGGGCGTTTCCAGCAGCATCTGGAGATCCCCGGTGTCTGGCTGGAGCGCGGCCTGCTGGACGCGGCCGATGCGACGCTGATGGAGGGCGAACTCGGCCTGGCCGGGCACCGCTGCCTGGGCACGCTGGTCTTTGCGTCCGGCACGGCGATCGAGCGGACGCGGCGGGAGCACGCGTTGGATGCGGTGCGGGCGCTGATCGAGGCGGACCCGCTGCGCCTGAGCGCGGGAGCGACCGCGGCGCAGGACGGCGTGCTGGTGGTGCGCGTGGTGGGGCCGGTCGTGGAGCCGGTCTCGATGCTCTTGCGCCGCTGCTGGGCGGCGTGGCGCCAGGCCTTGTGGGGTCTGGACGGACAGCCGCCGCGGCTCTGGTCGATGTGATGGCGGGCCGCTCCGGGGCCGCTCGTGGGTGGCTCACCGGGGCGAGGCAGGAGAGTCAGAGCAATCGGCCAGCCTGCCGGCATCCCTCACAGAGGGGACGCCGATTCATGTCGGTGTGGCAACGATGTCTCAGGAACGTAGCCAGGGTGGGGTAGGCGGGCTTAGCATGGTTGCTCCACATCCGGTCTCCAGGGAGGTGATCGAATGGCTTCACGTACCGCCTCGTGCAGTTGCGGCCAATTGAAGATCGTGGTGCAGGGAGAGCCCTTGGGAACGGGCCTCTGTCATTGCCTGGCGTGTCAGCGCCGCACGGGCAGTGTGTTCGCGGCGCTGGCCGCATTCGCCGAGCCTTACGAGGTGGTCGGCGTCGCCACGGAGTTTGTACGGGCTGGCGATGAGGGCGCCCTGTTCCGATTCCGCTTTTGTCCGTGCTGCGGCACCAGTGTCTTCCACACGGAAGAGGGTGTCGAAGGCTCGGTGGGGGTGGCGGTGGGCGCTTTCGCGGATCCGGATTTCCCGCCGCCGCAGGACTCGGTCTACACCTGTCGCATGCACCCGTGGGTGTCGTTGCCGGAGAACGTCAGGGCCTACGAGCGCGATCCGATGTAGCGGGGCTCTGGCCGGGATCGGGCCGACCGGGTCCCCTCTGCGCAAGTATTAGGAGGAGGACGCGGAGCGTCCGGGGGACATGGAGCAGAGGGGACCCGGTTGGTCCGATCGTGCTCGGTCTGACGGGGAACCGCCGCCGAACCCGGGACCCCCTTCATCGCCATGACTCGATGAAACGGATCTCGGGCCGGCGGGGTGTTCCTGCACGTTGCCTCAGGCTGCCAGACGCAGGTCCGGGCGGACCTCGGTGAAGGTCGTGGGGCGCAGCGGCTGGGCCAGCTGGAGCAGATGTCCCGGCTCGCTCAGGAAGCGCATGCGCTCGGCGTTGGACATCGCCTCCATCGCGCCCGGTTGCGCGGTGAGCGCGCTGATCTGACGGCTGCGCACTCGCGCGCGCACGCCATGGCCCAGCTCACGTCGGCCCATCGCCTCGGCGGCCAGCGCGGTCAGGCGGCGGCTCGCGATCAGGTCGGCGAAACCCGGGAGATGGCGTTCCTGGCGGCTGTAGGCCCAGGCGTTGCTCAGCACGGTCGGCGTGCGGCTTTCCTCGGGGATGACCAGCAGGCCCGCGGCGCGCAGGCGCTCGCCCAGTCGCGAGCGGCTGGACAGCACGGTGATCGGCGCGGCCAGCAGCAACGGCAGGGCGATCGGCGCGACCCAGATCAGCGTGGACGGGCTCATCAGGCCGATGGCGACGGCGATCGCGGCGGTCACCGCGCTGATGCGGCCGTAGGCGGCGAAGGCCTCGCGCCAGGACACGTCCTCGGCGGCCCGCGGCGGGGACTTCCATTCCAGCGAGATCCCCGTCAGCGCGACCACGCAGAAGATCGAATGCGCGACCATCCGCAGCGGTGCCTGCAGCAGCGACATGCCGGCTTCCACCGCGCACGAGGCCAGCAGCTTCAGCGAGCCGCCGTACTGCGACTGCTCGCCGCGCAGGATCAGCGCGGCCACCGACAGCAGGCGCGGCAGCACGAGCATGCCGATCGTGCCCAGCCACAGCGCGGCCACGCCCGGCGCCAGCGCGCCGTCTTCGGTGAAGGGCTGGAAGGCGTCGCTGCCGCCGACATTCCACAGCAGCACGCCCAGGCCCACGTAGAGCAGCCACAGCGGCGCGGCCAGGTAGGACAGCGCGCCCGTCACCAGCATCGCGCGGTGCACGCCGTGCAGGCCGGGTTCGGCGATCAGGCCGGCGTTCTGGATGTTGCCCTGGCACCAGCGGCGATCGCGCTGGAGCTCGGCCAGCAGGTGCGGCGGCTGTTGCTCGTACGAGCCCGGCAGGTCCGCCACCAGCCACACCTGGTAGCCGGCCCGGCGCATCAGCGCGGCCTCGACGAAGTCGTGGGACATGATCTCCTTGCCGCGCAGCGGGGCCAGCGCGCAATGCTTCATGAAGGGCTCGACGCGGATGATCGCGTTGTGGCCCCAGTAATGCGCCTCGCCGAGTTGCCAGAACTGCATGCCGGCGGCGAACAGGCGGCCCGTCACGCGGCTCGCGAACTGCTGGGCACGGGCATGCGGCGTGTCGTGGCCGCAGACCTGGTTGGCGGCCTGCAGGATGCCGGCGCGCGGATGCTTCTCCATCAGGCGCACCAGGCCCAGCAGGCAATCGCCGCTCATGACGCTGTCGGCGTCGAGCACGACCATGTAGCGGTAGTTGCGGCCCCAGCGGCGGCAGAAGTCGGCCACGTTGCCGGCCTTCTTCTTCACGCGGCGCTGGCGCCAGCGGTAATGGATGCGGCCACGACCGGCGAACTGCGCGCGCAGCTCGGCCCAGGCGGCCAGCTCCTGCGTGCGGCACTCCGGATCGGAACTGTCGGACAGGATGTAGACGTCGAACAGACGCAGCGCACCCGCCGCGGCCAGCGACTCGCAACTGGCGCGCAGGCCGGCGAAGACGCTCGTCACGTCCTCGTTGCAGATGGGCATGACGAGCGCGGTCCGCGCGTCCGCGCCCAGCGCGTCAGTGCCGGCGTCCTTGATGCTGATGGCGTGCCTGTCGCCGCGCAGCATGACCCAGAAGCCCATCACCGCGGTGACGCAACCCGCGCTGACCCATGCGAACAGCAGCGCGAACAGCGCCAGGTGCACGCATTGCAGCGCGAAGGCCCACGGATCGCTGGCCCAGCCGTTGTGCGTCTCCCAGAGCACCGTGGTGGCCAGGCCGGTCGCGCCGGCGATGGACAGCTTGAGCGCGTTGCGGCGGCGCCTGGCGGCCAGTTCCCAGTCCTCGGGCGGTTGGGCGTCGGGCAGGGCCTCGACCGGCGGCGTGCGCTGGCCCCAGGCCCGCGGCACCATCGCGCCGCGCTTGATGGCGGGCGCGCTGGGACCGACGGGGCCCGGTGCGGCCACCGCGGCCGGCAGGGCGCCAGGGGCGCGGAAGGATTCGGTCATGTCGTGCTCCTTCACTGGGGAGGAAGAATCAGGCTCCAGGTCTCGGTCAGGACCTGTTGCTTGGTCTGCAGGAAGCCGCGCAACTCGGTCGCTTGACCGGGGCGCAACTGCTTGACGCGGACGGCCATGCGCCAGCCGCCGGTCACCGGATTCGGATACGCGTTGACCTCGGTCACCTCGCCGTTGGCGTTGGTGCTGGCGACGGCCTTGACCTCGGCGCCGGCCGGCAGCGCGGCGAGCGACGGGCCCTCGAAGTCGACGATGAACTGCTGCTCGTTCTTGTCGAGCTTGGCGTAGCTGTAGCCGGTGCGGGTCTGCACGGCCCACGCGCCGGGCGGGCGCTGCTGCTGCTCGCCCTGCAGGTGCAGGCGGTACGAGTAGTCCAGCGGCTGGCCCGGGGTGGGCTGCTTGGCCGGCACCCAGTACGCGACGATGTTGTCGTGGGTCTCGTCGGGCGTGTGCAGCGACATCAGCTCCACGCGGCCCGGGCCCCAATCGCTCGTGGGCTCGACCCAGGCGGAGGGCCGCATCTCGTAGCGCGCCTCGGTGTCCTCGTAGCTGGAGAACTTGCGATCGCGCTGCATCAGGCCGAAGCCCTTCACGCCGGGTAGCGCGAACGAGGTGGTCAGCGTGCCGTCCGGGTTGATCAGCGGGCGCCAGATCCACTCGCCGCTCGCGCTGGCGACCATCAGGCCGTCGCTGTCATGGACCTCGGGACGGAAATCGCCCTTCTGCGGCTGGTTCTCGCCGAAGAGGTACATGGAAGTCAGCGGCGCCAGCGCCAGCGTGGCGACGGGCTTGCGCATGAAGAGCCGGGCGCGGGTCTCGACGACCGTCTCCGAGCCGGGCTTGATCACGAAGGTGTAGGCGCCGCTCACGCTGGGCGAGTCCATCAGCGCATGCACCGTCAGCGACTTGGCGTCGGCGGTGGGGCGTTCGATCCAGAACTCGCTGAAGCGGGGGAATTCCTCGCCCTTGCCGCCCACGGTGTCGATGGCCAGGCCGCGGGCCGAGAGCCCGTAATGCTGATTCGCGCCCAGGACGCGGAAGTAGCTCGCGCCGAGGAAGACGGCCAGCTCGTCCTTGTACTTGTCGTTGTTGAGGTGGTAATGCGCGCGGAAGCCCGCATACCCGACGTCGCCCCACTTGGCCGGGGAGAGCTGGCTGTTCTTGCCGTAGTCGAAGTCCTCGCGCTTGAACGGGACAGGGCGCTCCTTGCCGCCCACGATCTCGTGGATGCGCACCGCCTGGGTCTGGTAATGGCCCAGGTGGAAGAACATCAGCTCGAAGGGCAGCTTCTCCTGGCGCCACAGCGCGCGATCCGGTTTGAAGCGGATGTCGCGCATCTGGTCGTAGTTGAGCTTCTTGAGCTCGGCCGGCAGGTTGTCCGGCGGTGCGACGTAGGGCTTGGCCGCGATGGCCTTGGCGCGCTCGGCGACCTCGTCGAAGCCGAAGGCATGGGCCGCGGAGCCCGCCGCCAGCAGCGCGGCGCCGACGGCCAGTCCGAGAAACGATCCCATCCACCGACGCTGGCCGGCCTGGAGGCGGGCACTGGCCGCCTGGATGAGGACCTGAGAGGAGGGGGTGTGAATATTTCTCATGTGACAGGCCTACTGCAAGGCCTGTGCCACATGGGAAATCTCTTCTGAATCAACGACTTGCGCCGTTGGTGCGGTGCCGCACACCGGATTTTCTGTCGCCGGGTGGCGACGCGTTCCCAGTCCCGTTTGTTAAGTCATTGATTCACAACGACTTTTCTTGTCGCTAATCGGCGACAGGCCCGTCGGCGCGGAACATCGAGGGCTCCAGTCCGTTGCGCTGCAGCAAACGGTAGAACTCCGTGCGGTTGCGATCGGCAAGCCGTGCGGCATCGGCGACGTTGCCGTCGGTGAGCTTGAGCAGCCCGACCAGGTACTCGCGCTCGAAACGCTGTCGCGCCTCGGCGTAAGGAAGTACTTCGATGCTGGGCGAGCGCAGCGCCCGCTGCACCAGCGAGAGCGGAATCAGCGGCGAGGTGGCCAGCGCGCTGACCTGCTCGACGACGTTGTGGAGCTGGCGCACGTTGCCCGGCCAGGCCGCCATCGTCAGCGCCTTGAGCGCCTCCGGAGCGAAGCCGTTGAGGCGCTTGTCGTACTTGCTCGCGAGCTTCTGCAGGAAGTGCTGGGCCAGCAGCGGGATGTCCTCGCGGCGGTCGTCCAGGCTGGGCAGCGTGAGGCTCACGACGTTGAGCCGGTAGTAGAGGTCCTCGCGGAACTGGCCCTCGGCCAGCGCGGCCTCGAGGTCGCGGTGGGTCGCCGAGAGGATGCGCACGTCGATCGGGACCGAGGCGCTGGCGCCCACGGGCCGCACCTGGTGTTCCTGCAGCACGCGCAGCAGCTTGACCTGCAGCGGCATGGGCATGTCGCCGATCTCGTCGAGCAGCAGCGTGCCGCCGTCCGCCGCCTGGAACAGACCCCGGTGATTGGCCAGCGCGCCGGTGAAGGCGCCCTTGACGTGGCCGAAGAGCTCGGACTCCAGCAGCGGCTCGGGGATCGCGCCGCAGTTCACCGCGACGAAGGGCCGTTGGGCGCGTGGGCTCGCGGCATGGATCGCGCGGGCGAGCAGCTCCTTGCCCGAGCCGCTTTCGCCGCGGATCAGCACCGGCGCCTGAGAGGCCGCCACCAGCCGCGCCTCGGCCAGCACCTCCGCCATCACGTTGGAGCGGCTGACGATGGACTCGCGCCAGGCCTGATCGGCGCTGTCGTCGCGGTGCACCGCGGTCAGGGTCAGGGCTTGCGCGATGGTGTCGAGCAGCGCGCGGCCGTCGAAGGGTTTGGTCAGGTAGGTGTAGACGCCCTGCGCGGTCGCGGCAACGGCGTCGGGAATGGTGCCGTGTGCGGTCAGCAGGATGACGGGCAGGGCGGGGTGTCGCTCGCGGATCACGTTGAACAGCGCCAGGCCGTCCATGCCGGGCAACTGCACGTCGCTGAGCACCAGCGCGGGCCGCTGCACGTCGAGCTTCGCCAGCGCGGCCTCGGCGCTGGCCACGGCGGTGACCTCGTAACCGGCGGCCTCCAGCCGCATCGACAGGAGCTTGAGCAGGTCGGCGTCGTCGTCGACGATCAGCAGTCGCGCGCCGCTGCTCATGGCTTGTCCAGTGACGAGCGCGGGCCGCCGAGGCTGCGTTCGATCGCCTTGAGCGCCTCGATCTTGCGATTGGCCTCGTCCAGGCGGCGTTGCAGGTCGTTGCGGGCGGTGGTGGCCTTGTCGAGCTGGTCCTCGAGCCGGCGCTGCTCCGCGACGCGGTCCACGAGGAACTGCGCGATCGGCCGCCATTCGTTGGCCTCGGGCCGCGCGTCGCGCAGCACCTGGTCGAGCAGCGTCTGCGCGCGGAAGGTCTCGCCGGTGTTGTGGCTGAACATGAGGGCGAGCGCGAGCTGCACGGCCGCGCCGGGCGCGAGCGCGGCGTCGTCGCGCGGCGCGACTTCCTGCGCGAGCTCCAGCGGGCTGAGCTGGCGCAGCCGGTCGTTGGCGTTGAGCACGATGCGCGCGGCGTTGACGGTCGGCGCGACGACGGGCACCTGCACGGGCACCTCGACGCGCACTTCCTTGACGATGGTCTTGGGCGGCTGCTGCGCGCAGCCGGCGAGCAGCAGCGCGCCGAGGCCGCCGATGGCGGCCAGGGCCCTCAGGCGGCGTTGGACTTCAGGAACCGGGGCGAGTGGGCGCATGGCAGCGTGATTCTGAAATGGGCGCCCTGGTCAGCGGGCAGCAGGTCGAGGTGGCCGCCGTGGGCGGCGATGTATTCGTTGACGATGGACAGCCCGATGCCGGTGCCCTTGAGGGCGTCGTCGGGCTGGCGCTCGCCGCGATAGAACGGTTCGAAGATGCGGGCCTGGTCCGCCGGAGCGACACCCGGTCCGTCGTCGCGCACGTCGATGGTGAGCTGGCCGCCCTGGCGCGCGAGGTCGATGTCGACGTGGCCGCCGGGCGGGGCGAAGCGTATCGCATTGGAAAGCAGGTTGCCGATGGCCGCGCCGATCTTGGCCGGGTCGATGTCCGCTTCCAGCGGTCCGCCGGACAGCCGAATGTGCAATCCGCGTGCCTGCCATTGCAGGCGCTGGTGATCGATCGTGCCCTGGATCAGGGACATGAGCTCGGTGCGCCGGGGTTTGAGGTCGCGGGCCTCGAAGGCCGCGGCGTTGAAACGCAGCAGGTCCTCGATCTGGCGCTGCAGCACCGCGGTGTTGTCGCGCAGGATGCGGGCCACTTCCTTCTGCTTGGCGTTGAGCGGGCCGGCGACCTCATCCTCCAGCAGCGCGGTGCCCTCGCGCAGCGCGGCCAGCGGCGTCTTGAGCTCGTGCGAGACGTGCCGCAGAAAACGCGCCTTGTCGGCATCGAGTTCCGCCAGCCGCAGCCGCAGCCAGTCCAGGCGCTGGCCGAGCACGCGCAGGTCGGCGGGGCCGGGGATCTCGATGCGGTCGTCCAGGCGGTTCTCGCCCAGTCCCTTGATGGCGCGGGCCAGGCGGCGCAGCGGGCGCGTGAGGAAGATGCCGAAGATCACCGACAGCAGCGCCGCGACGGCGATCGCGCCCAGCACCTGCTGGCCCAGCAGCACGCGGCCGTTCTCGAGCTTGTCCTGGAGCACGCGGTTGCTGGTCTCGGCGTGTCGGCGCACGTCGTCGGCGAGCGCGCCGGTCAGCCCGCCGAGCTCGCGAAAGCGCGTCATGAGATCGGTCTCGCGCTTGCGGGCATTGATCGCGCGCGGCGTGTCCATCAGCGCTCGGATCTCGTCGAGCTTGGTTTTCCATCCGCCCAGCGGCGCGCTGGTGAGCCCTTGCGCGCGGAGCAGCGCGAGCAGGCGCTCGGCGTCGTCGGCGTCCTCCTCGAAGCGTTGGCGCAGCGCGTGGTCCTCGAGCACGGCGTACTGGCGCGCGGCGCGTTCCATGCTGACGCCGCGGTCGCCGAGCTGCTGGACCTCGCTGCTCATGCGCGCGGCGCGCACGACGGCCTCGCGGCTCTGCATGGTCAGACGCTCCAGCGTCAACAGGCCGCCCAGCGACGCGGCGGCGAGCAGGCCGGCGATCGACAGGAAGCCGATCAGCAGCATCTGGCGGAAGGAGACTCTATTCAGCATCGGGCGCGATGTTAGCGGGCCCCCGGATACGGATGGATACTGCGCCGGCCATGAACCTGCATCGCGTCGATCTCGTCTCCTTGTCGCTCTTCGCGCTGGTGGCCCGCACGGGCAGCATCAGCAAGGGCGCGGCGCTGGCCGCGCTGGCGGTCGGTGCGGCGAGCAAGCGCCTGAGCGATCTCGAGCATTCCCTGGGAACGACGCTGCTGGAGCGGCATTCGCGCGGCGTCACGTTGACCGAGGCGGGGCTGGCGCTGCAGCGCCACGCGCAGCGCATCCTGAGCGATGTGGACCAGATGACGGCGGACCTGTCCGACTATGCGTCGGGCCTGACCGGCGTCGTGCGGCTGTGGGCGAACACCTCGGCGGTGACGCAGTTCCTGCCGGCGCAGGTGTCGGCTTTCGTGCGCGAGAACCCGCGCATCCGCATCGAGCTCGAAGAGGCGGACAGCCACGAGATCGTGGTGGCGGTGCTGGACGGCCGGGCGGACCTGGGCATCTTCGCGGACCGCACGCCGGCGCTGGGGCTGCACGTGCTGAACTACCGCCGGGACCGGCTGGTGCTGGTGGCGCCGGCGGGGCACCCGCTGACGCGGCACAAGACGGCGCGGTGGGAGCAGGCGGTCGAGTACGACTTCGTGACGCTGGCGAAGGCGACGTCGCTGCACAAGCGGCTGGAGATGGAGACCGAGAAGCTGGGCCGGCGCCTGAAGAACCGTATCCAGGTGCGCAGCTTCGACGCGATGTGCCGCATGGTGGCGGCGGGCATGGGCATCGCGGTGCTGCCCGACGTGGCGGTCGAGCCCTTGCTCAAGCCGCTGAACCTTCGCCGCATCGCGCTGGACGAGCCCTGGTCCGACCGCACGCTGCTCATCGGCGTGCGCGACCTGGATGCGCTGCCGAGGCATGTGCGAGTGTTCATTGATCATCTGTGCGCCTAGGGCGAGAGCACCGGGCTAACCCCACCTCGCTTTCGCGATCCGTGAAAGCAGTCGCCGCCACTCCGGCATTCCCGCCGGGGCCGGACCTTCCCAGAATCCGCTCCCAATACCCAGACGTATCAGGAGACACGGACCATGGACGGTTTGCAGGCGCTGCAAGGATTGCGCGTCGTCGAGATGGGCCAGCTCATCGCCGGGCCCTTCGCCGGCAAGACGCTCGGCGACTTCGGCGCCGACGTCGTCAAGATCGAGGCCCCCGGCAGCGGCGACCCGCTGCGCAACTGGCGAATGATCCAGGACGGCACCTCCGTCTGGTGGCAGGTCCAGTCCCGCAACAAGCGCTCCATCGCCCTCGACCTCCGCCAGAAGGACGGCCAGGACATCGCTCGCGCGCTCATCGCCGAGGCCGACGTGCTCATCGAGAATTTCCGCCCCGGCACGCTCGAGGGTTGGGGCATGTCCTACGAGGAACTCGCCCGCGAGAACCCCGGCCTCATCATGCTGCGCATCAGCGGCTACGGGCAGACCGGTCCCTACCGTGACCTGCCCGGCTTCGGCGTGATCGGCGAGGCCATGGGCGGATTGCGCCACCTCACTGGCGAGGCCGGCCGCGTGCCGGTGCGCTGCGGCATCTCCATCGGCGACACGCTCGCCGCGCTGCACGGCACCATCGGCGTGCTCACCGCGCTCTACCACCGCAAGGTCAACGGCGGCCGCGGACAGGTCATCGACGTCGCGCTGACCGAGGCCGTGCTCAACGTGATGGAAAGCCTGATCCCCGAGTACAGCGCCTTCGGCGCGGTGCGCGGCCCGGCAGGTTCCGCGCTGCCCGGCATCGCACCATCCAACGCCTACCCGTGCGCGGACGGCGTCGTGCTGATCGCCGGCAACGGCGACTCGATCTTCAAGCGGCTCATGCAGGTCATCGGCCGCGATGACCTGGCCGCCGACGAGGCCCTGGCCAACAACGCGGGTCGTGTCGCGCGGGTCGAGGAGATCGACGCCGCCATCGGCGCCTGGGCCGCGACCCGCACCGTCGACGAGGTGCTCGCGCCGCTGGCCGAAGCCAGCGTGCCCGCCGGTCGCGTCTACACGGCCAAGGACATCGTCGAGGATCCGCACTTCCGCGCTCGCGACATGATCCTGCGCCAGCAGACCCGCGACGGCCACGAACTGGCCGTGCCCGGGATCGTGCCCAAGCTGATGGGCACCCCCGGCGCCGTGCGCCGCAGCGCGCCGCGCCTGGGCGGCGACACCGACGATGTGCTGCGCGAGATCGGCCTGAGCGCCGAGCAGATCGCCGCGTTGCGCGACCGCAAGATCGTTTCCTGAGGCCCGCGATGACTGCTGTTTCCCATTCCCCTTCCGAGGTCTGGAGCGGCGCCGGCCGCCGCGTGTACATGCAGGACGTCGGCACCCGCGACGGCCTGCAGGCCGAGACGGTCTTCGTGCCGACCGCCGACAAGATCGCGCTGGTGGACGCGCTGTCCGAGGCCGGACTGGCCAAGGTCGAGGTGACCGCCTTCGTGTCGCCCAAGGCGATTCCCGTGCTGGCCGACGCCTCCGAGGTGATGGCCGGCATCACGCGCCGCGAAGGCGTCATCTACACGGTGCTCGTGCCCAACGTGCGCGGCGCCGAGCGCGCCATCGAGGCGTGCGCCGATGAGCTCAACCTGGTCATGTCGGCCAGCGAGAGCCACAACCTGTCCAACCTGCGCATGACCCGTGCGCAGTCCTTCGCCGGGCTGGCGGAGGTCGCGGCGATGGCGCACGGCGCGGGCATCGCGGTCAACGTGTCGCTGTCCTGTTCCTTCGGTTGCCCCATGGAGGGCGACGTGCCGACGGACACCGTGCTGGGCTGGTGCGGGCGCTTTCTCGAGGAACTCGGCGCCCGCGGCGTCACGCTGTGCGACACCACCGGCATGGCCTATCCGACGCAGGTCGTCGCGCTGGTGCGCGCCTTCCGCGAGCGCTGGCCGGCGGCGGAGCTGACGCTGCACTTTCACAACACGCGCGGCATGGGCCTGGCCAACGTGATCGCCGCGATCGATGCCGGCGCGGACCGCTTCGACGCGTCGCTCGGCGGGATCGGCGGGTGTCCCTACGCGCCGGGCGCGACCGGCAATGTCTGCACCGAGGAGATCGTCCACGCGCTGCAGTGCATGGGCCTGGACACCGGCGTGGACCTGGCGCGGCTCATCGCCGCGGCCAAGCGGCTGCCGCCGCTGATCGGTCACGCGGTGCCGAGTCAGATCGTCAGCGCGGGGCGCCGGCTCGACCTGCATCCGCGACCGCGCGACTTCGACGCGATCCGCGAACGCGCGCTGGCGCGTGATGCTTGAGCACCAGGCCTGGGCGCCACGCCTGAGCGTCACGCCTGAGCATTCTGATTTCAACGACAAACGCCGCCACGAGCGGTCCTCCAGGAGACAAGCCATGAACCCGATCCGACGCCGCCTCATCGCGGTCGCCACCACCACCGCCTGCGCGGGCGCCGCGTGGCTCGCGCCGATGCACGGCGCCTGGGCGCAGTCGCCCTATCCGAACAAGCCCATCACGATGCTGGTGGGCGCTGCTCCCGGCGGCACGACCGACATCGCCGCACGCATGCTGGCGGAGCCCCTGGGCAAGGCGCTCGGGCAGACGGTGGTCGTGGACAACCGCTCCGGCGCCAGCGGGGCGCTCGCGGCCGTCGCGACCAAGCGGGCCGAGGCCGACGGCTACACGATCCTGATGCAGTACTCGGGCTACCACGTGATCACGCCGCACATCCAGAAGGCCGCGTGGGAGCTCAAGGACCTGCGTCCGGTGGCCAACGTGCTGACCGCGCCGCAGCTGATCGTGGTGCGCGAGGGCGTGCCGGCGAAGACCCCCGCCGAGCTGATCGCCTATGCGAAGAAGCACCCCGGCAAGCTGTCCTTCGCGTCCTCGGGCAACGGCTCGCTGCAGCACGTTACCGGCGTGATGCTGGAGCAGCAGGCCGGCATCCAGATGATCCACGTGCCCTACAAGGGCACGGGTCCGGCGCTGCAGGACCTGCTGGGCGGACAGGTCGACCTGACCTTCGGGACGCCGCCGCCGTTCATGCCCTTCATCGCGTCGGGCAAGCTGCGCGCGGTGGCGGTGACGGGCAAGGAGCGCCTGTCCTCGCTGCCCGAGGTGCCGACGGCGGCGCAGGCCGGCCTGCCGAACCTGGACGCGGGATCGTGGTTCGCGGTGTTCGCGCCGGCGAAGACACCGCAGGCGGTCGTGGACAAGTTGACGGGCGAGATCCAGAAGATCATGGCCACGCCGGAGTTCCGCAAGAAGGCCGCCGAGCTCGGCGCCACCGCCGACTACATGAACCCGCAGCAGCTGCAGGCGCATTCGGACGCGGAGTTCCTGCGCTGGGGCAAGGTGATCTCGTCGGCGAAGATCCAGGCGGATTGATCGGTCTCGGGGGGGGCGCGCTTCAGATCGCCACCAGCCTCCGTACCTCCGCCGTCTGCATGGCCGCGTTGTCGCCGCGCGCGATGACGCTGCCGCGCTCCAGCACGAGGAACTCGTCGGCCAGCTCGGCGGCGAAGTCGTAGTACTGCTCGCACAGCAGGATCGCGACGGGATGGCCGTCGAGACCCTCGTCGGCCAGACGACGGATCACCCCGCCGATGTCCTTGATGATCGAAGGCTGGATGCCCTCGGTCGGCTCGTCGAGGATCAGCAGCTGCGGCTGGCTGGCCAGCGCCCGGCCGATGGCCAGCTGCTGCTGCTGGCCGCCGGAGAGATCGCCGCCGCGGCGTGCTTGAGCATCTGCCGGAGCACCGGGAACAGCTCGTAGAGGTGCTCCGGTATCGGCGTGCCGCCGGGCTAGCGCGCCAGGCCCATCAGCAGGTTCTCCTCCACCGTCAGCCGCGGGAAGATCTCGCGCCCCTGCGGCACGTAGGCGATGCCGGCGCGCGCGCGCTGGTGCGGCGTCGCGCGGCTGATGTCCTTGCCCTGCCAGCGTGACGCTGCCGCTGCGCGGCTGGGCACCAGCCCCATCAGGCACTTCAGCAGGGTGGTCTTGCCCACGCCGTTGCGCCCCAGCAGGCAGGCGACCTCGCCGATGCGCGCCTCGAACGACAGGCCGCGCAGGATGTGGCTGCCGCCGTAGTACTGGTGCAGGCCGAGCGCCTCAAGCATCGGCGCGTTCGTCGCGCCGCGCCCGTCATCGGCGGGGACGGTCGAGGTCAGATCCTGAAGGTCAACGCCCCAGGTACACCTCGATCACCCGTTCATCGGCCTGCACCTGTGCCAGCGAGCCTTCGGCCAGCACCGGGCCCTCGGGCAGCACGGTGACCTGCTCGGCGATGCGGTCGACGAAGCCCATGTCGTGCTCCACCACCATCAGCGAATGCTTGAGCGTCAGGAACAGCTCGGCGGTGAATTCGGTCTCGGCATCGGTCATGCCGGCCACCGGCTCGTCGAGCAGCAGCAGCTGCGGTTCCTGCACCAGCAGCATGCCGATCTCGAGGAACTGCTTCTGCCCGTGGGAGAGCAGGCCCGCCGGACGCGTCATGCGGTCCTGCAGCCGGATCAGCGTGAGCACCTCGGCCAGCCGGTCCTTCTGCGCGCCGCTGAGCACGCCCCAGAGCGAGGCCCGCAGCGCGTGCGAGCCCTGCAGCGCGAGCTCCAGGTTCTCGAACACGCTGAGCGCCTCGAACACCGTGGGCTTCTGGAACTTGCGGCCGATGCCCGGCCTGGGCGATCTCGGCCTCGCTCAGGCGCGAGCAGGTCGAGGGTGCCGCCGAAGAACACCGTGCCGCTGTCGGGCCGGGTCTTGCCGGTGATCACGTCCATCAGCGTGGTCTTGCCGGCGCCGTTGGGGCCGATGATGCAGCGCAGTTCGCCGACGCGATGTCGATGGACAGGCCATTGATCGCGCGGAAGCCGTCGAAGCTGACGTTGACGTCCTCCAGGTACAGGATGGGGCCGTGGCGCCAGGTCCAGCTGGCCGGGCAGCACCACGCGGCCGTAGCCGGGGCCGCTGGCGGCGCGCAGGCGCTCGCCGCCTTGCTCGAGCAAATCGGGGCTCATGCGGGGGTCTCCTCGGTCCCTTGAGAGGACTTCTTGCCCAACCTGCGCTTGACCAGACCCGCGATGCCGCGCGGCAGGAACAGGGTGACGACGATGAACAGCGCGCCGAGGAAGAACAGCCAGTATTCGGGAAAGGCCACGGTGAACCAGCTCTTGGCGCCGTTGACGACGCCGGCGCCGAGCAGCGGGCCGATCAGCGTGCCGCGCCCGCCGAGCGCGACCCAGACGGCGGCCTCGATGGAGTTGGTCGGCGACATCTCGCCGGGGTTGATGATGCCGACCTGCGGCACGTACAGCGCGCCGGCCAGGCCGCAGAGCACCGCCGACAGGGTCCAGACGAAGAGCTTGTAGCCGCGCGGGTCGTAGCCGCAGAACATCAGGCGGTTCTCGGCGTCGCGCAGCGCGGTGAGGACCCGGCCGAACTTCGCGCGTGCCAGCCAGCGCAATCCCAGGTAGCAGCCGACCAGCGCCAGCGCGCTCAGCGAGGAACAGCGCCACGCGCGTGCCCGGCGCGGTGATGGGAAAGCCGAGGATGCTGCGTGAAATCGGTGAAGCCGTTGTTGCCGCCGAAGCCGGTCTCGTTGCGGAAGAACAGCAGCATGCCGGCGAAGGTCAGCGCCTGGGTCATGATCGAGAAGTACACGCCCTTGATGCGCGAGCGGAAGGCGAAGTAGCCGAACACGAAGGCCAGCGCGGCCCGGCACCAGCACCACCAGGCACAGCGCGGTGGCCAGGAAGCTGTCGCTGAGCGCTCCAGTACCAGGGCAGCTCCTTCCAGTCGAGGAACACCATGAAGTCCGGCAGCGCGCTGCGGTACTGCCCGTCGGGGCCGATCTGGCGCATCAGGTACATGCCCATGGCGTAGCCGCCGAGCGCGAAGAACAGCCCGTGGCCCAGCGACAGCAGGCCGGCGTAGCCCCAGACCAGGTCGAGCGCCAGCGCGCACCATCGCGTAGCAGCAGAACTTGCCCAGCAGGCTGATCCAGTAGCCGTCGACATGCAGCGGATGGCCCGCGGGCACCAGCAGGTTGAGCGCGGGCAGCAGCACGCAGGCCACGGTCAGCGCCGCCAGCACGGCGAGCCAGCCGCCGCGGCTGAGGAGCGCAGGGCGCTCGGGCAGGGAGAGGGATGACGTCGTCGCGGTCATGAAGGGGTCCCGGCGCATTCAGGTCTCCTGGGCGCGGCCCTTGAGGGCGAACAGGCCCTGCGGGCGCTTCTGGATGAACAGGATGATCAGCGCGAGGATCGGGATCTTGCCCAGCACCGCGCCGATCTGCGGCTTCGAGGATCTTGTTGGCCACGCCCAGGCCGAAGGCCGCCAGCACCGTGCCGGCGAGCTGGCCGACGCCGCCGAGCACCACCACCAGGAAGGAGTCGATGATGTAGCCCTGGCCCAGGTCCGGGCCGACGTTGCCGACCTGCGACAGCGCGCAGCCGGCCAAGCCCGCCGATGCCCGAGCCCAGCCCGAAGGCGAGCATGTCCACGCGCCCGGTGGGCACGCCGCAGCAGGCCGCCATGGTGCGGTTCTGCGTCACCGCGCGCACGTTCAGGCCGAGCCGCGTACGGTTCAGCAGCAGCCAGGGCATCGCCAGCACCACGAGCAGGGCGAAGGCGATGATCGCGATGCGGTTCCACGGCAGCACCAGGTTCGGCAGCAGCTGCACGGATGCCGCCGGACGACAGCCACGCCGGGTTGGCGACCTCGACGTTCTGCGCGCCGAACAGCATCCGCACCAGCTGGATCAGCACCAGGCTGATGCCCCAGGTGGCGAGCAGGGTTTCCAGCGGCCGGCCGTAGAGGTGGCGGATCACCGTGCGCTCCAGCGCCACACCCACGAGCGCGGAGGCGAGGAAGGCCACCGGCATGGCGACGAGGAGATACGCGTCGAACCAGCCCGGCAGCCATTGGCGGAAGGCGACCTGCACCAGGTAGGTGGAGTAGGCGCCGAGCATCAGCATCTCGCCGTGCGCCATGTTGATCACGCCGAGCAGGCCGTAGGTGATCGCCAGGCCGAGCGCCGCCAGCAGCAGGATGCTGGCCAGGCTCACGCCGGTGAACAGCGGGCCGAGGAGCTCGCCCCAGGCGAGCGTGTCCTCGACCGCGCGCAGCGAGCGTTGCAGCGCCTGCTTGACGGCGGGGTCCTGTTCCTCGGCCAGGCGTTGATTGAGCAGCAGCCGGGTCTCCGGGCTGTGCGATTCGCCGAGCAGCTTCGCCGCCGCGAGGCGCTTGGCGGCGTCGGGGCTGGCGGCCAGCGCGGCGGCGCGCGCGAGCTTGAGCGCGTCCAGCACGGCGGTGTCGGGCTCGGCGGCGATCGCCCGGTCGAGCAGCGCGACGCGGGCGTCGTCACCGCCGGCGTCGAGCAGCGCCTTCGCCGCGCGCAGGCGTTCGGCCTTGTCGGGACTCGAGAGATGCAGCGCGGCCAGCGCGCCGTCGAGCTCGCCGCGCAGGCGGTTGTTCAGCAGGACGTCCTCGAGCGAGGACTGGGCGTCGGGGGGGAGCGTCACGGCCGCGCCGGTGGCGGCGTCGACGACGCCCGTGTCGGTGGCGATCAGCACGCGCTGACCGGCGCCGAGCTTGAGGCGCTCATCGGCGAGCGCCTGCAGCAGCGGCGCCGTGCGCGCGTCCGGCGAGGCGACCAGCCGTCCGATCGCGGCGATGCGATCGTCGGTCTCGCCCTGCGCCACGGACAGCGCCTGCGCCTGCGTCACCGCATGCGCCGACGGCGCCAGCAGGGCGATGACCAGCGACAGTCCGAGAAGCAGGGCGGACCGCATCACTTCTTCACCGGCTCATCGGGCTTGCCTTCGTTGCCCGGCGATGTACGGGCTCCACGGCTTGGCCCTGACGGGCGCGGGCGTCTTCCACACCACGTTGAACTGGCCGTCGCCCTCGATCTCGCCGATCATCACCGGCTTGTGCAGGTGGTGGTTGGTCTTGTCCATGGTGGACGTGAAGCCCGACGGCGCGGTGAAGGTCTGGCCGGCCATCGCCGCGCGGACCTTGTCGACGTCGGTGGTCTTCGGCCTTTTCCACCGCCTGCGCCCACATGTGGATGCCGACGTAGGTGGCCTCCATCGGGTCGTTGGTCACCGCGGCTTGGCGTTGTTCGGCCGGGCATGTTCTTGGCCTTGGCGTAGGCCTTCCACTGGGTGACGAACTGCTTGTTGGTCGGGTTCTTCACCGACTCGAAGTAGTTCCAGGCCGCCAGGTTGCCCACCAGCGGCTTGGTGTCGATGCCGCGCAGTTCTTCCTCGCCCACGGAGAAGGCCACCACCGGCACGTCGGTGGCCTTCAGGCCCTGGTTGGCCAGCTCCTTGTAGAAGGGCACGTTGGAGTCGCCGTTGATGGTGGAGATCACCGCGGTCTTGCCGCCGGCGGAGAACTTCTTGATGTTGGCGACGATGGTCTGGTAGTCGCTGTGGCCGAACGGCGTGTAGACCTCCTCGATGTCCTTGTCCTCCACGCCCTTGCTGTGCAGGAAGGCGCGCAGGATCTTGTTGGTGGTGCGCGGGTAGACGTAGTCGGTGCCCAGCAGGAAGAAGCGCTTGGCGCCGCCGCCGTCCTCGCTCATCAGGTATTCCACCGCCGGGATCGCCTGCTGGTTCGGCGCCGCGCCGGTATAGAAGACGTTCGGCGAGATCTCCTCGCCTTCGTACTGCACCGGGTAGAACAGCAGGCCGTTGAGTTCCTCGAACACCGGCAGCACCGACTTGCGCGACACCGAGGTCCAGCAGCCGAAGACCACCGCGACCTTGTCCTGGGTCAGCAGCTGGCGGGCCTTCTCGGCGAACAGCGGCCAGTTGGAGGCCGGGTCGACCACCACCGGCTCCAGCTTCTTGCCCAGCACGCCGCCCTTGGCGTTGATCTCGTCGATGGTCATCAGGGCCATGTCCTTCAGCGGGGTCTCGGAGATCGCCATGGTGCCGGACAGCGAGTGCAGGATGCCGACCTTGATGGTGTCGGCGGCGAAGGCGGGCAGCGCGGCGAGGTTCAGGCCGGCGAGCGCGCCGGCCACGGCGAGCGTCCTGAGCGCGTGACGGCGTTGCGGGCGGGGGGATTTCGGATGCGAGGACATGAGGAGCTCCGGTGGATGAAGAGGGACTTCGACGGACTTCGCAGGACAACGGGAAGTGACCGGATGCTAGGAAGCGGGACTCGGGCGGCATATACGGCACATGGCGTACGTGGCGGCGCGGTGGGAGGCGCGGCCGGGGCGAGTGACCGCTCGTAACAGCTTGAAGTAACGTGCGTCCACCGCCGGGAACGCGTTGGCGTTGAGGCAACATCCCGGCCTTTCCAGCGGCCCCCGGGAGGCGCTGGGGGTCCGACAAGATGAACGAACCAGGAGGTGCGATGTTCACGATGACTGCGATGACGATGCCGGCCGTGCGGCCGGACCGCGCGATGGCGCGATGGGTGCTGGCGGCGTTGATGCTGCTGGCGGCGGTGATGGCGAGTCCGTCGGCGTTCGCGCGCGACGACGGCCAGTGGCAGATCCTCAACGCGCGCTACGGCACCTCGCAGCGCAACATGGACGTGACGGATCAGCTGCGCGAGCTCGCGCGCCGCGACGACCGCGTGCGCGTCAGCAATGAGTTCTTCGGCAACGACCCGGCCTACGGGCAGACGAAGACGCTGCGCATCTACGCGCGCAACCGCGGCGGCGACACGCGGGTCTTCGAGTACCGCGAGGGCAGCGTGATCGACGGCAACGACTTCATCGGCTGGCGCGGTGGCGATTGGGGCCAGGGCGGCGGCCACGGTTGGGAAGGTCCCGGCCGCGATGACGGCGCGTACGCGATCCTGGGCGCCCGCTACGGCGTGCCCGAGGCCAGCATCGACGTCACGGGCCGGCTGCGCGAGCTGGCGCGTCGCGACGCCAAGGTGCGGGTGACCAACGACCTGTTCCGTGACGATCCGGCGGTGGGCCGCACGAAGATGCTGCGCATCTATGCCAAGGGCCGTGACGGTCAGGTGCGGGTGTTTGATTACCGCGAAGGCAGCTGGATCGACGGCAGCCAGTTCACCGGCTGGGGCCGTGGGGACTGGGGGCAGGGCGGCTGGAACGGTGGCTGGGATGGTCGTCCGGGACGTCCCGACGACGGGTATGGCCAAGGCCAGGACAACCGGCTCAACATCGTGCGCGCGACCTACGGCAGCGGCGGACGTTTCGTCGACGTGACGGATCGCCTGCGCAACATCAGCCGCGGCGGTGTGCTGGACGTGCGCGTGGACAACGACCTGGCCGGTCGCGATCCCGCGTACGGCGAGACGAAGACGTTGCGCGTGTACTTCACGCGCGGCCGCGGCCGCGAGCAGATGGCCGAGGCCCAGGAAGGATCCCGGATGCGCCTGCCGTGATCGGTGGCGCGATCAATTGAGTGACGAGGGCCCCGTGAGGGGCCCTTTTTCGTCGAGGCCTTTGGAGCCTCACCCCATCATCGACCGATGCGCCCCGAAGCCGGCCATGGCGCCGTCGGAGACCGCCAGCGTGACGCTGCCGGCGGCACGGGCGGCATCGCCGCAGGCGAAGACGTGGGGCACGCTCGTGTCCTGCATCGGCCCGACCTGGATATACGGCCCCATCGGACCGTCTGCCATCGCGCAGCCCAGCTGCGTGGCGACAGGGCTCGCCAGCGAGGTGCGCGGCTGCGTGAACAGCCCGTCCATCCGCAGCGTCCGACCGTCCTCAAGCACGACATCGGCCTCGCCATCAATGCGCGCGATCGGCACCGGCTCGACACGCGTGCCGCGACGGGCGAAGCTGTCAAGCTCCTCGGCGCTCGGTGTGTACACCCCGTTCAGGAACAGCGTGGGCTCGCCCCAGTCCGGCAGCATCAGCGCGTGATGCTGCGCCAGTGGCGAGGCCGCGATGATGCCCAGTCGCCCCTGGTTCATCTCGTAGCCGTGGCAATAGGGGCAGTGGAAAACGCTGCGGCCCCAGCGATCGGCCAGGCCAGGCACCGGTGGCAGTTCGTCGCGGACGCCCGTTGCCAGGATCAGCCGGGCCGCGCTGACGACGACGTCCCCGACGTGAAAGGCCAATCGGCCGTCCGAGGCGACACGGGCGTCCTCCGCCGTGCCCGCCATCCAGTGGACGGTGGGATACCGGAGCAACTGGCGGCGGGCCTCCTCGGCGATCGCGCCGGGCGCGCGGCCGTCCTGCGTCAGGAAGCCGTGCGCGTGACCGTCGTGGTCGTCGACGCATTGATTGCGGCGGCGTCCCGCGTCGACGACGAGGACCTGGCGCCGTGCGCGGGCGAGTTGCAAGGCGGCGGCCATGCCGGCGTAACTGCCGCCGATGACAGCGAAATCAATCTTCATGGAGGTGCTCCTCGAGTCGGTGGGGCTGGTGGCCGAGCGCCACCATGCGCTGGTGAAAGTCGCGCGAGAGCGTGGCCAGCGTCACCGTGCCCAGGCGCTTCAGCAACAAGGCCTCCGCGTCCTGCACGGCGGATCCCAGCGCGTCGTTGACGGCGCGGGCGACCAGGCATTCGGGGTGTTCCTCGCGAAAGCCGAGCGACACGAGCGGCGCGCCACCCAGCGCCTCATGCACGTCGCGCAGGGTGATGCGATCAAGCGGGCAGGACAGCACCCAGCCGCCGCCGTGTCCCTTGGCGGAGGCGACGAATCCCGCCTCGCGCAGTCCGCCCATGAGCCGTCGCAGCACGACGGGGTGGGTCTGCATCGCCGCGGCGAGCGCCTCGGACGTCGACGGCCCGTCGCCCTCGGCCATGTGCAGCAGCACGTGCAGGACGTCGGAAAGCTGCCTGTTGGATTTCATGCAACATTATGAGTTGCATAAAAATACCCGCGTGCGCGGCTGGGATTTCTGGCGCCGGCGCCACAGTACTCGCGGCCAGGTGCGGAAGCCGGTGCTAGGCTGGGCGTCACCACTCGAGGAGATCACATGTCAGCGAACACTGAGCACGTTGGAAGTCTGGTGCAGATGCGCGCCGGCCCGGGCGGCAGCGAACGCTTGAGCGACGAAGTCGTCCCTGCGGAGCAGATGTGGGCCGAGAAGCGGGTCAAGCAGTCGAAGGACATGGCCAATGTCCGGAGCGGAAAGATCTCTGGCATGGCGATGGGCTGGTTCGATGCCAAGCGAATCAAGCAAGTCGAGATTCTCGATTCACCGTATTGAGCATGCCGACTTCCCCCAAGCTCCCGGCGGATGAGGTGCCGCTGGCTGCGCCAGTGATCGAGAGGGTATTTGCCAACGCTGGGCAACAGATGGTGCTCGTCGGCGGGCAGGCCCTGAACTTCTGGATGCGCCGTTTCGGGATCTCGTCCGAAGGGCTAACAGTCTCGAACGATGCAGACTTCCTCGGCAGTGTCGAGGCTGCCGAGGTTCTCGCGGATCGGCTCAAGGCCCACCTGAAGAGGCCACCAGCTTCAGCGCTGACCGCGCTGGTCGCCCAAGTTCGCATTCCTGCGTCTCGCGGCCGCTTCGGCAATATTGATGTGCTGCATCAGCTCTATACGACCAGTACCCCGAAGCGCACCGTCGAATTCACTCGTCGCGTGGTGCGACAGGCGGTCACCGTGAAGTGGTCGGAGAACGTTTTCATCCGTGTCATGGACCCCTTCGATCTGTTGGAATCACGCATCCAGAATGCAGTGGGTTTTTCCGGCGAGCACCTGAAGGGCGCGCATGTGGTGACGCAGGCTCGGTGGGCGATCGATGTGGCCAAGGCGGCCTTGTTCTTGCTCGCATCGGGGGACGAGGTGTTCAACGATCGGGTGGGCCACAAGGTGCAGCAGATCGTGCGACTTGCACGAAGCTCTCCAGGCCGTCGCGCATGGCGGGAGCTGGGTGTGGATGTGCTTGAGGCGATCGATGCCGACCTGATCCAGGCGATGGCACCGGGCTGCGCCGTACAGATGGCTCACGTGCGGGTGCTGCAGCGCCAGCGCGCCACGGGGACCGCTTTCCTCACACCTCCCACTGCGGATGCATCTCCCGCACGCCTCACACCTCCCACTGCGGATGCATCTCCCGCACGCGGGTGAGCGCCATCGCGGCGGCCGCGGTGCGGGTCTCCACGCCCAGCTTGGCGTGGATGCGCTCCAGGTGCTTCTTCACCGTCGCCGGGCTCGCGCCCAGGATCTCGCCGATGTCGCGGTTGATCTTGCCCTTGATCACCCAGTACAGCACCTCGGCCTCGCGCGCCGTCAGGCTGAATGCCAGGCCCAGCGACCGGATCACCGCCGCGTCCGACACCTCCCGCATCACGATCAGCCAGTCCCCCGCGGCCATCGTGCCGGGCGCGGCTCCCGCCCCCTCCTCGCCGCCGATGCAGTGATGCAGCCGGAAGCTCAGCCGCCGCGCGCCCAGCTCCGCGCTCAATCTCGGCGGCTCCTGAGCGGGCGCGGCCTCGCCGCTCGCCGCGGCGGGCCCCATGTCCTGCAGGCTCTTGCGCAGCCACGCCAGCACCGGTGCCGGTGTCTGCGGCGCGATCGTGCCGAAGTACAGCTGCAGCAGCTCACGCGCCAGCGGCGTCTGCCAGAGCAGCCGCCCCGACGACGCCCGCACCGCGATGCTCGCGTAGCCGAAGGCGTCCAGTGCCTGCCGGGTCTGCCGGGCCTGCCGCGCGCCCTGCAGGTGCACCTGCATGCGCGCCAGCACCGCGCGCGGATCGAGCGGCTTGGTCACGTAATCGACCCCGCCGGCCTGCAGCGCGGCCACCAGGTGTTCCGTCTCCGTCAGCCCCGTCATGAACACGATCGGGATGTGCGCCGTCGACGGATCGGCCTTCAGCCGGCGCGCGACCTCGAACCCGTCCATGCCCGGCATCATCGCGTCCAGCAGCACGATGTCGGGCCGACCCTGCTGCGCGCAGGCCAGCGCCGCCTCGCCGCTCGTCGCGGCCAGCACGGTGTAGCCCTGCTCGTCCAGCGCGTCATGCAGCATCGACAGGTTGTCGGGCACGTCGTCGACCATCAGGACTCGATCGCCTTGCTGCTGGTCCAGCAGCGCGGCCACGGCGGAAGGAAGCGGAGGATTCATCACGGGTCACCCGACGAAGTCGTTCATGCGAGGTCCGCGCTGCGCGTCAGCCCGCGCAGCATCGCCTCGAACTGGAATTGCCGCGCCAGCGCCCGCTGCGCGTCGCAGAAGGCGCGCCATGCCGGCGCCGCCGCCTCGATCTCATCGAGCTGCTGCAGCACGCCGCGGTAGTAGCCCAGCTGCAGCGCCTCGCACAGGCCGGTCAACCGCTCGGGCGGTGGCACCTCGATGGCCGATGACGCATCCACGGGCTCGCCGTCCGAGGCGGCCGGGGCGGTCGCGACCCGCCATTGCAGCGACAGCCGTTCGGTCAGCCAGTCCAGCAGCAGCTCGTGACGAACCGGCTTGAGGATGAAGTCGCGCGCCGAGATCCCGGCATCGTTGTCCTGACCGCGTTCGAACGCGTTGGCCGAGACCACGGCGACGGAGGGCGCGTTCACGCCCAGCTCGCCCAGCATGCGGCGCAGGCGCCGGATGGCCTCCCAGCCATCGATGCCCGGCATCGCCAGGTCCATCAGCACGGCGTCCGGCACCCAGCCCGCGGCGATCAGGTCCAGCGCGTCATGCCCGCTGGAGGCCTCGCGCACGGTGAAGCCCAGCGGCTCCAGCAACTCGATCAGCAGCTGCCGATCGTCCGATTCGTTGTCCACGACGAGCACCCGCGGCGACGCCCCGTCCAGGCCGATGCGCTCGCGCGCGGCGCGGCGCATGCGCGGCGTGTCCCACACCCGGCCATGGAGTTCGGGCAGGAACAGCCGCACGCGGAAGGTCGAACCCTGTCCCGGCGTGCTGGTCGCCGACATCTCCCCGCCCATCAGCTCGGTGAGCATCTTGGCGATCGTGAGTCCCAGCCCCGCGCCCGGCGCGCCGCCCCCGCCGCCGACACCGCTGCTGCCGCGCGCGAAGGGCTCGAAGATGCGCGCGAGCTCGGCCGCGTCCATGCCCGGACCCGTGTCGGCGATCTCCAGCGTGGCCATCTCGCGGCCATGGCGCACGCGCAGCGTCACCTCGCCCTGGGCGGTGAACTTGATCGCGTTGCCGAGCAGGTTGATGACGATCTGGCGCAGCCGTTGCTCGTCCGCGCGGACCCACTCGGGCAACGTGCCCTGCGGCTCGAAACGGAAGCGCAAGCCCTTCGCGGCGGCCGGCGGCTCGAACATGTCGGCGAGCTCGCGCAGCAGCTCGTCGAATCGCACCGGTGCGGGTTCCAGGCTCAGCCGGCCGGCCTCGATGCGGGCGATGTCCAGCGTGCCGTCGATGAGCTGCATCAGGTGCTCGCCGCCGCGCTTGATGACCTGCACCGCCTGGCGCCGCTGCGGCGGCAGCGACGCGTCCGCGGCCATCAGCTGCGCGTAGCCGAGGATGCTGTTCAAGGGCGTGCGCAACTCGTGGCTGATGGTGCTGATGTAGCGACTCTTCGCCTGGTTGGCCGCCTCGGCCGCGGCCTGCGCGCGCTCGGCCTGCAGGCGCGCGCCCTGCAGCGCCTCGTCGGTGCGGCGATGCGAGTCGATCTCGCGCATCAGCGCCTGCGTCTGGCGCTTGGATTCCTCCTGCGCGACCTCGCGGCTCTGATGCGCCAGCACCAGCCACCACGCGACGGTACCCGCCACCAGCAGCAGCGCGAAGAAGGCCTTGAGCAGCCCGGCGCGCAGGCTGGCGCGCAGCGCGTCCTGCGCGGACGAATCGATCAGCGGCAACGCAGGCAGCTGCTGGAGCTGCTGGTGATAGAGCAGGCCGAACAGCGTGGCCAGCAGCGGCGTGATCACCAGCATCAGCAGCAGGTAGTGACCCAGCCCCGTGTCGATGTAGGGCCAGCTGCGCCGCGGCAACAGCCGGCGCAGCCCGCCGGTCCATTGCGCGGAGAGACTCGCCTGGGGTTTGCACAGGTCGCCGCAGCGCGCGTCCAGCGTGCAGCACAACGAGCAGATCGGACCGCGATAGGCCGGGCAATGGGCCATGTCGGGGCCCTCGTAGTCGCGCTCGCAGATCACGCAGCAGCGCGCGCCCTCGGTCCGCGCGGCCTCGATCTCCGCCGCCGGACGCGCCAGGTAGTAGCGGCCCTTCGTCACCCAGGCGATCAGCGGTGCCGCCGCGAGCGCCGTGACCATCGCGATCGCCGCGGACCAGGCCTGCGCCAGCGGCCCCATCACGCCGAGGTGGGCCGCCACCGACAGCACCGAGGCCAGCGCCATCGCGCCCACGCCCACCGGATTCACGTCGTACAGATGCGCGCGCTTGAACTCGATGCCGGGCGGGGACAGCCCCAGCGGCTTGTTGATCACCAGGTCGGCGACGACCGCCATGATCCACGCGATCGCGATGTTGGCGTACAGACCCAGCACATGCCCGAGCGCCTCGAACACGTTCATCGACATCAGCATGAACGCGATCAACGTGTTGAACACGACCCACACGACCCGGCCCGGGTGGCTGTGCGTCAGGCGCGAGAAGAAGTTGCTCCACGCGAGCGATCCCGCATAGGCGTTGGTGACGTTGATCTTGAGCTGCGAGATGACGACGAACAGCGCGGTGACGGCGACCGCCCAGCCGTATTGAGGGAAGACGTACTCGTAGGCGGCGAGGTACATCTGATTGGGATCGACGGCGCGTTCCGCCGGCACCGCGTGGCTCACCGCGAGGTAGGCGAGCAGCGCACCGCCCAGCATCTTCAGCACGCCGAGCACGATCCAGCCCGGACCGCCCGCGAGCACCGCCGCCCACCAGCCCACCCGGTTGGCGGCCGTTTGTCGGGGCATGAAGCGCAGGTAGTCGGCCTGCTCCCCCATCTGCGTGATCAGGGCGACCCCGACAGTGAGCGCCGCACCGAAGGCGTGCACATCGAAGGCGGCGGTGCCGGACTGCGACCCAACTTGGGTCGTGATGCCATGGAATGCACCAGGATGAAACCAGCCCACCCACGCGAAGGGCAGGATCAGCAGCGCCAGCCACACCGGCTGCGTCCAAAGCTGCAGCCGGCTGATGGCCGAGATGCCGTGCGTCACCAGCGGGATGACGACCAGCGCGCAGATCAGGTAGCCCCACTGCGGCGGGATGTCCAGCGCGAGTTCCAGCGCGTAGGCCATCACGGCGGCTTCCAGCGCGAAGAAGATGAAGGTGAAGCTCGCGTAGATCAGCGAGGTCAGCGTGGAGCCGATGTAGCCGAAGCCCGCGCCCCGGGTCAGCAGGTCCATGTCCACGCCGTGCCGCGCGGCGTAGACGCTGATGGGCAGGCCCGCCAGGAAGATGATCAGCCCGGTCGCCAGGATGGCCAGCGCCGCGTTGGTCCAGCCGTAATGCAGCAGCAGCGTGGCGCCGACAGCCTCGAGAATCAGGAACGAGGACGCACCGAACGCGGTGTTGGCCACGCGCCAGGTGGACCAGCGCCGGAAGCGCTGCGGCGTGTAGCGCAGCGCGTAGTCCTCCAGCGTCTCGCGCGCCACCCACCCGTTGTAGTCCCGCCGCAGCTTGATGATGTGCTGCGGGGCGTCCTGGGTGGGGAGAGGGGTATCCATGGCGGGGGAGGGTGACCTCCGCTCAAATGCAGATTCCATGCCGAGGCCGTGCACCGGCATGGGGCTTGCTAAGTCTTCCGGCAAGAAAGGTGACGCCATGGAATTGACGCCCCGAGAGAAAGACAAGCTGCTGATCTTCACCGCCGCGCTGCTGGCCGAGCGCCGTCTGGCCAAGGGCCTCAAGCTCAACTACCCCGAGGCCGTCGCCTACCTGAGCGCCGCGGTGATGGAGGGCGCCCGCGAGGGCAAGACCGTCGCGCAGATGATGAAGGCCGGCCGCGAGCTCCTGACCCGCGACGACGTCATGGACGGCATCCCCGAGATGATCCCCGACATCCAGGTCGAGGCCACCTTCCCCGACGGGACCAAGCTCGTCACCGTCCACCAACCGATCCCCTGATCCCGAGGCCCCCGATGACCGCTCGCCCGTCCCCCACCTCGTCCTTCACCGATGCGGCCGTCACCGCCGCGCAAGCCCTGGCCCTGACCGTCGCCGCCGTGCTGCCGGTCTTCGTCTTCGCCCACACGGGCGATGGCGCGCTCCATGACCACGGCAGCCCCTCGGCCTTGAGCGTCTTCGCCGCCGGGTTCACGCATCCGTTCACCGGCCTGGACCACCTCGCCGCGATGCTCGCCGTGGGCCTGTGGAGCGCGCTCACGCAGACCGGTCGCCGCATGCTTGCCGCGCCGCTGGCTTTCGCCGGCCTGCTGCTGATCGGCGCGCTGAGCGGCTTCTGGCTCGCCGAGGAGGGTCTGGCGATGCCGGGCGTCGAGCCGATGGTCGCGGCCTCGGTCCTCGTGCTGGGCCTGATCGCCGCGGCGCGCTGGCGTGTCGGCACGGCGGCGTCCGCCGCGCTCGTCGGCGCCTTTGCCGTCTTCCACGGCCTGGCCCACGGCGCCGAGGTCGACGGCGGCCTCGCGCTCGCGGGCATGGTGCTGGCGACCGCGCTGCTGCATGCGGCCGGTCTGGCGCTGGGCTTGAAGCTGCGCGCGCTGGCGCCGGTGTGGTCCCGGATGGCGGGCGGCGCGATCGCACTGCTGGGCCTGGGCCTGGTCGGCCGCATGGTGATCGCATGAAAGCGGGAGTACCCGATGTGGTGCCCGGTGAGCTGCTGACCGACGACGGCGAGCTCGAGCTCAATCCCGGCCGCCGCACGGTGACGCTGACCGTGGTCAACGCCGCGGACCGCCCCATCCAGGTCGGCTCGCACTACCACTTCTCCGAGACCAACGCCGCGCTGGTCTTCGACCGCGCGGCCGCGCGCGGCATGCGCCTGAACATCGCGGCCGGCACCGCCGTGCGCTTCGAGCCGGGCCAGCAACGCACCGTGGAGCTGGTGGATGTCGCGGGCAGCCGCGAGATCTGGGGCTTCCGCGGTCTGATCCAGGGAGCGCTGTGATGGCCCGCATCGGCAGACGCGCCTACGCCGAGATGTTCGGCCCCACCGTCGGCGACCGCGTGCGCCTGGCCGACACCGACCTGGTGATCGAGGTCGAGCAGGACCTGACCCTGCGCGCCGGCGGTTACGGCGAGGAAGTGAAGTTCGGCGGCGGCAAGGTCATCCGCGACGGCATGGGCCAGTCGCAGCGCACGCGCGCGCAGGGCGCGGTGGACACGGTGCTCACCAACGCGCTGATCCTCGACCACTGGGGCATCGTCAAGGCCGACATCGGCCTCAAGGACGGCCGCATCGACGCCATCGGCAAGGCCGGCAACCCGGACATCCAGCCCGGCGTGAACATCGCCATCGGCCCCGGCACCGAGGTGATCGCCGGCGAGGGCATGATCGTCACCGCCGGCGGCATCGACACGCACATCCACTTCATCTGCCCGCAGCAGATCGAAGAGGCGCTGGCCAGCGGCGTCACCACCATGATCGGCGGCGGCACCGGCCCGGCCACCGGCACCAACGCCACCACCTGCACGCCGGGCCCGTGGCACATCGAGCGCATGCTGCAGGCCGCCGACGCCTTCCCGATGAACATCGGCTTCCTCGGCAAGGGCAACGCGAGCCTGCCCGAGGCCGCTGGCGCGAGCAGATCGCGGCCGGCGCCATCGGGCTGAAGCTGCACGAGGACTGGGGCACCACGCCCGCGGCGATCGACAACTGCCTGGACGTGGCCGAGGCCACCGACACGCAGGTGGCGATCCACACCGACACGCTCAACGAGTGCGGCTTCGTCGAGGACACCGTCGCCGCCTTCAAGGGGCGCACCATCCACACCTTCCACACCGAGGGCGCCGGCGGCGGCCACGCGCCGGACATCCTCAAGGTCGTGCGGCGAGGCCAACGTGCTGCCCACCTCGACCAACCCGACGCGGCCCTACACGATCAACACGCTCGACGAGCACCTCGACATGCTGATGGTCTGCCACCACCTCGACCCGGCGATCGCCGAGGACCTGGCCTTCGCCGAGAGCCGCATCCGCCGCGAGACCATCGCCGCCGAGGACATCCTGCACGACCTCGGCGCGTTCAGCATGATCAGCTCCGACTCGCAGGCCATGGGCCGCGTGGGCGAGGTGATCCTGCGCACCTGGCAGACCGCGCACAAGATGAAGCTGCAGCGCGGCCCGCTGCCCGGCGACGGCGACCGCGCACGACAACTTCCGCGTGAAGCGCTACGTCGCCAAGTACACCATCAACCCGGCGATCACGCACGGCATCACGCACGAGGTCGGCTCCATCGAGGTCGGCAAGTGGGCCGACCTGGTGCTCTGGAAGCCCGGCGTTCTTCGGCGTGAAGCCGTCGCTGATCCTCAAGGGCGGCGTGATCGCGATGCGCGGCCGATGGGCGACCCGAACGCCTCGATCCCGACGCCGCAGCCGGTGCATTACCGGCCGATGTTCGGCAGCTTCGGCGGCTCGCTGGCGCGCGCGTCGCTGAGCTTCGTGTCGCAGGCCGCGATCGCGGCGGGCGCGCCGCAGCGCTACGGCCTGGCCAAGACGGCGGTGGCGGTGAAGGGCATCCGCGGCGTGGGCAAGAAGGACATGGTCCACAATGCCTACGCCCCGCGCATGGAGGTCGATCCCCAGACCTACGCGGTGCGCGCCGACGGCCAGCTGCTGCACTGCGAGCCCGCCACGGTGCTGCCGATGGCGCAGCGCTACTTCCTGTTCTGAATGATCCAAGTCTCCAAACTGCTGGCGCAGGGCGCCGGCCTCGCGCCGGTGCTGCTCAAGCGCGCCGCCACCGTGACGCTCGACTGGGACACGCGCCAGAAAAGCCGCTTCCAGGCCACCGACAGCCAGGGCCGTGAGCTCGGCGTGTTCCTGCCGCGCGGCACGGCGGCACGCGGCGGCGACGTGCTGGTGGCCGAGGACGGTTCACTGGTGCGCGTCGTCGCGGCGCCGCAGCCGCTGCTGCGCATCACCGCGTGCACGGCGCACGGCTCACCCTTCGACCTGGTCCGCGCCGCGTATCACCTGGGCAACCGCCATGTGCCCATCGAGCTCAAGCCCGACCACCTCAAGATCGAGCCCGATCACGTGCTCGCCGACATGCTGCGCGCGATGCACCTGATCGTGAACACGGTCGAAGAGGGCTTCGAGCCTGAAGGCGGCGCGTACGGCGCGGGCGGTCACGCGCATGGGCACGCGCATGACCATGGACACGGACACGGACACGGACACGGACACGGGCACGACCATGGCCACGCGAACGAGCATTCGCATGCCGCGCCTGCCACGCCGACCGCGCCCGCCGCGCGCAAGACCATCGCCATCCAGGCGAGCGCCGCGCCGCATGTGCACGGCCCGGGCTGTGGTCACGACCACTGATCCCGTCCCGCCGCTGCTGCGGCTGGCCTGGCTCGCCTCGCCGGCGTTGCCGATCGGCGCTTTCTCCTACTCCGAGGTGCTCGAGGCCGCCGTCGAGCATGGCCTGGTCCACGACGACACAAGCGCCGCCCACTGGCTCAGCCAGCAGTTGACGTTGCTCGCGCGCGGCGACCTCGCGGCGATCGCGCAGGGCATCGTCGCCTGGCGCGAGCACGACGAGCCGGCGCTGCGCGCGCTCGCGCGCTGGCTGCGCGTGACCCGCGACGGCGCGGAAGCCCAGCTTCAATCCGAGCAGATGGGCCAGTCGCTGCTGGTGTGGCTGCGCGCGCAGCCGATGGCCACGCCCGCGCAGCTCGCGCTGCTGGTCGAGTGCGGCGAAGGCCACGCGGCGCCTTACGCCTTCGTGATGTCGCTGGCCCTGTCGACGATCGATGTGCCGCTCGAGCTCGCCTTGCAGACGCAGGCCTTCGGCTGGGCCGAGAACCAGGTCCAGGCCGCGCTCAAGGCCGTGCCGCTGGGCCAGACCGCCGGCCAGCGCGTGCTGACGCGACTGGCGGCCGAGATCCCCGCCGCGGTCGCCACGGCCATCGCCATGACGCCCGAGCGGCGACAGCTTTTCGCGCCGATGCTGTCCATCCTCGCGGCGCGCCACGAAACCCAATACTCACGACTGTTCCGATCATGAGCACGACCACTTCCTCTTCCGCGCTGCATCACATCCCTGGCCGCAGCAAGCGGCTGCCGCCGCTGCGCGTGGGCATCGGCGGGCCGGTGGGCTCCGGCAAGACCACGCTGCTGGAGATGCTGTGCAAGGCGATGCGCGAGCAGTGGGACCTCGTGGCCATCACCAACGACATCTACACCAAGGAGGACCAGCGCCTGCTGACCATCAGCGGCGCGCTGCCTGCCGAGCGCATCATGGGCGTGGAGACCGGCGGCTGCCCGCACACGGCGATCCGCGAGGACGCCTCGATCAACCTCGAGGCGGTCGATCGCATGCTGGCGCAGTTCCCGGACGCGGACGTCGTGTTCATCGAGTCCGGCGGCGACAACCTGGCCGCGACCTTCAGCCCCGAGCTGTCCGACCTGACGATCTACGTGATCGACGTGGCCGCCGGCGAGAAGATTCCGCGCAAGGGCGGCCCCGGCATCACGAAGTGCGACCTGCTCGTGATCAACAAGACCGACCTCGCGCCGCACGTCGGCGCCAACCTCGACGTGATGGAGGCCGACACGAAGCGCATGCGCCCGACGCGCCCCTTCGTGATGACCAACCTCAAGACGCTGAGCGGACTGGACGAGGTGGTCGCGTTCATCGAGCACAAGGGCATGCTCGGCAGCTGAGCGCTCAGGTGCGCTTGCCGTCACGAACGCGGTTCACCCCGCATCGAGTGAGCATGACTTTCGTCGTGGTGGCGAGCGGGCTGCCGTTATCAGAATCCGCTCATCTGCCATCTGCCATCTGCCATCTGCCATCTGCCATCTGCCATCTGCCATCTGCCATCTGCGAATCGGGAGTCGCATTTCGCTTGGCCGCGTCAAGACCTTCTACTACGTGCGCATCGATGGCGACTGATCATCAACCCCATGTCGTACGTTGGCTCGCCATCGGATTCTCATCGCTGATCCTGGCGGGCCAAGCGGTGGCCGGCGCATCGCAGGCATCACGCAGCCGGTGCGAGATCGGCGCCTTCGTGCAGGAAACGGATCCAGCCGGCTTGAATGTCCGAGCGGCCCCCAATGCCAAGGCGAAGGTGCTCGGCAAGTTGGTTCCCGTGTACAAGGATCCGGAGCAGGGCTATCGCACTCGGGCGGAGGTGGATGTCGTCGCTTCCGAGGGAGGGTGGTTTCTCATCCGTAACGCGAGAGACAACCCGGACATGTCCGGCCAGCCCGAGCGGAAGATGTACCAGGGCGAAGGGTGGGTGAGTGGCAGTCGCTTGATCGTGAAATCGCAGGCGCGTGTGGGTGTCGAGGCGCCACTCAGCAGCGCGCGAAGTGCTGCGTCTACAGGGCAACGATGCGTTCGACAGCAGCGCGATGATGGATGGTGGCCGTCTGGTGGATTGCCAAGGCAAATGGGCGCAAGTGGAGTTTTCTGAAGATCGCCTGCCTGCGGAATTTCGCGAGAAATTGCAGGTGAACCCCGTCGCGCGGCAGAACCTGCCTGCCGGCCGTTTCCGGGCTTGGGTGGACAAGATCTGCGATGTGCAGGAAACGAGTTGCAGCGGCCTGGGCGGTGACGAGCCCTGACGGCAAGTCCTGACCCCCGACGAATCGAGCCCCACTCGCCATCGCGACGAGGTCTCGTTTGTTTTGGTTCTTCCCCGCAGATCGGCGATGAACCAGAAAAGAGCCGCCGCTCGCGCGAGGCGAGCAGCGGCTGGAAGGTGGCCGATGCCGGCAGGACCCACCCGAGGGCCCCGCCGAACGGGGGCGAGATCAGGCCACCTGCGGCGTCACCCCGCCGCCGTCCTTGCCTTGGGTGTCGTCGTCGTCGTTGTGGCCGCGCGCGGCGGGCTTGGCGCCCTTGCGGTTGGCCAACACGAACGCGACGAACTGCCAGACGATGAACACCGCGATGATCCCCAGCAGCGTCGCGCTGATCGGGCGCTGCACGAAGACGTCGAACTTGCCGCGGCTGATCAGCATCGCGCGACGGAAGTTCTCCTCCAGCATCGGGCCCAGGATGAAGCCCAGCATCAGCGGCGCGGGATCCATGTCCAGCCGCATGAAGATGTAGCCGGCCAGGCCGAAGGCCGCGGTGACGAAGATGTCGTCCAGGTTGTTGTTGACGCTGAAGGTGCCGATGCAGCAGAAGAACAGGATCGAGGGGAACAGCACGTTGTACGGGATCTTGAAGACCGACAGCCAGTAGCGCACCAGCGGCACGTTCAGCACGACCAGGAACACGTTGCCCACCCACATCGAGGCGACCAGGCCCCAGAAGATGTCGGGGTGTCCGCCGATCATGTTGGGACCCGGCTGGATGCCCTTGATGATGAACGCGGCCATCATCAGCGCCATCACCGGGTTCTCCGGGATGCCGATGGACATCAGCGGGATGAAGCTCGTGCGCGCGGCCGACTCGTCCGCCGCGGCCTGGCCCGCCACGCCCTCGATGGCGCCGTCGCCGATCTCGTGGCGGTACTTGCTGACCTTCTTGTCCACGGCGTAGGCCGCGAACTGCGCGATCGTCGGGCCGCCGCCGGGCAGGATGCCCAGGATGGAGCCGACCACGCTGCCGCGCAGCGCGCTGGGGATGATCCGCTTGAACTCGGGCCACGTGGGCATCAGGTGGATCTTGCCGTTGAAGGGCGTGCGCTCGTTCTTGGCGTCCAGGTTCTTGGAGATCTCCGCGATGCCGAAGCAGCCCAGCGCGATGCTCACCAGGCCGACACCTTCCGCGAGGAAGGGCATGTCGAAGGTGTAGCGCTCCAGGCCCGAGTTGACGTCGGTGCCGATCTGGCCGAACAGCACGCCGATCAGGCACATCGCCAGGCCGTTGAGCAGGCTGCCCGTGGTCACGAAGCTCACGCACAGGAAGCCGAGCAGCATCAGCGCGCAGTAGTCGGCCGGACCGAACAGGAAGGCGACTTCGCCCAGCGTCGGGGCCAGGCAGGCCAGCACGACGATCGCGACGGTGCCGCCGATGAAGCTCGAAATGCCCGCGGTGAAGAGCGCCAGTCCGGTCTTGCCCTTCAAGGTCATCTGGTACCCATCGATGCAGGCCACGATGGAGCTCGCATGCGGGATCTTCATCGTGATCGCGCTGACGCTGTCGCCGTACTGCGCGCCGTAGTAGATGCCGGCGAGCATGATCAGCGCGCCGTTGACGGGGATCGAGTAGGTCAGCGGCAGCAGCACGCTGATCGTGGCCAGCGGGCCCAGTCCGGGCAGCAGGCCCACGAGCGTGCCCACCACGCAGCCGATCGCGCAGAACATGAGGTTCTGCCAGGTCAGCGCGTGCTCGAAGCCGAAGGCGAGGTTGTGGAGGATGTCCATGGCGTCGTCCTTACAGCAGCGGCAGGTTGAGGCCGAGGAACTTCTGGAACACGAACGCGATGGCCAGCAGGCCGATCGAGATCACCACGTTGCGCTTCCACGAGTAGTTGCTGCCCGCGGCTGCGGCGATGAAGACCATCACCACGATGCCGGCGGACATGTTCACGAAGCGCGAGACCAGCGAGAACGCGCAGAGCGCGCCCAGGATGAGGCCGATGTTCTTGTACTTGAAGTCCAGGCCCGGGCCGCCCGCGACGACGCCGCGCACGATGGTGGCCAGCGCCACGACGCCGAGCAGGCAGCTGATGATCAGCGGGAACATGCCGGCACCGGCGTGGTCCAGCCGGCCGATGGGATAACGCAGCGCGCCCAGTCCGAAGAACAGGGCCACCGCGGCGAGGAACAAGCCTCTCGCAAGTGATCGATTGAGGGTCATGAGACACACCGGGGAAGGTCCGAGATGTGCCCATGGTTCCGGGCGCGAGGTCCCGTGTCGTACGCGTTTCTGCGCAGCGACGGCCCCGTGACGGGGTCTCGACAGCTTGCGGACAGCTTCAGGTTAAGAAGCTGTTTGTCGTACGTTGTGCAGGTGTTGATGACGTGTCGCGATGACGTCGCGATGTCGTGGCGCGGTCACGCGGGATAGCCCTGACCCCGCCGCGATCTCACGCGGTCGCGCCACCCAGGTCGAAGGCGCCGACGACGCGATTCAGTTGAACGGCGTGGTCGTCGAGCGTTGTCGCGGCGGACGCGGATTCGACGACCAGCGCCGCGTTGCGCTGCGTCATCTCGTCGAGCTGCGTGACCGCCGCGTCGATGCGGCCGAAGTCGCGGCGCTGCTCGCCCGCGGCGTCGGCGATGTCGTTGATCAGCGCGGACACGCGCTGCACCGAGCTGACGATGTCGCCCATCGTTCGGCCCGCTTCCTGGACCAGCGCCGCGCCGGTGCCGACCTGCTCGGTGGAGGCGCTGATCAGCGTCTTGATCTCGCGCGCGGCCTGCGCCGACCGCTGAGCCAGCGATCGCACCTCGGCGGCCACCACCGCGAAGCCGCGGCCCTGGTCGCCGGCACGCGCGGCCTCGACCGCGGCGTTCAGCGCCAGGATGTTGGTCTGGAAGGCCAGACCGTCGATCACGCCGATGATGTCGGCGATGCGGCCCGAAGCGCGATGGATCTCCTCCATCGTGGCGACCACACGGGTCACCGCGCCGCCACCCGCGTCGGCCACCTGGCGCGCCCGGTCGGCGAGCTCGCTGGCCTGCTGCGCGGCCTCCGCGGTCTGACGCACGGTGGCGGCGAGCTGCTGCACCGAGGCCGCCGTTTCCTGCAGACTGGCCGCGGCCTGCTCGGTGCGGCCCGAGAGGTCGGCATTGCCCGCAGCGAT
Source organism: Roseateles sp. (assembly GCA_039594005.1). Classification (GTDB taxonomy): domain Bacteria; phylum Pseudomonadota; class Gammaproteobacteria; order Burkholderiales; family Burkholderiaceae_C; genus Roseateles. The sequence continues at coordinate 93,240 of JBCNOF010000011.1, read as the reverse complement.
CTGCGTGGACGCGCTGCCGATGTGCTGCGAGGCCTCGCGCACGCGTGCCAACGCGGCATTCAGGCGTTGCAGCGAGTCCTTGATCTTGCGTCCGGCGGGCGTGCTCGCCTTCACGTGGGCGACGTCCAGCGCGAGGCGATCGTCACGGCTGCCCAGCGCGCGCACGAGGTCGTGCAGCTCCAGGCCTTCCTTGGTGTTGCGCCGCATGTGCGTGGCCATCACGAGCTCGATGCCGGTCTGCACCACGACGTAGCCCGCGTGCAGCACGATGCGCCCGAGGTCGGGTTCGCTCAGGCAGTAGGTCCCGAAGCCCGCCGCGAGCAGCCGGTCGAAGAGCAGGTGGTGCGCCGCGAAGAGCGCCGCGCCGAGCACCAGCACCTTCCAGTCCCGGTACATCAGCAGGTAGGCCAGCGTGACGAAGACGCCGAAGTGCAGTTCCACCATGCCGCCGCCCAGATGGATGTGCAGCATCACCATCAGCGCCTGCGCCGTGGTGAGGGTCATGCGCGTGGCGGAGGCGCCCGGCGCGCCGGCGTAGACCAGCCCGGCGATGATCAGCAAGGCGGTGCCCAGACCCGCGGCCAGCCCGAACTGCGCGTAGCGCCAGCCCAGTCCCAGCGCGAGCAGCCAGCTGACCGCCAGGATCAGCAGCATCGCGCGGTCGCACGCGGCGTAGATCTTTCGGAAGCCCGTCGGCCCGATCGTGTGTTCCATCTGTCGCTCCCTCTGCGGCACGTCGGCGGTGTCTCGAAGTCGACCGCTCTGACCGCGCCGGGGCGGATGTTCGTTTCAGGATGTGACGACAATCCCCGGGGCAAACGCGGAGGCACAACACCCACGGCGAGAAGGAATTCACGCCGGACCGGTCTCGGTGCCAGGCTTTGCGCGAGCGGCGACCACCGTGGCCATCTGGTCGCGAAGCCACCGGTGACCGGCATGGCCGTGGTTGCGCTCATGCCAGACCATCGCGATGTCGAAGCCGTCGATGGGCAGCGGCGGGGCGAGCACCTGCAGCCCCGCGGCCCGGCCCTTGACCAGCCGCTCCGGGACCAGCGCGATCAGGTCGGAGCGGCTGACGATGTCGGGCACGAAGAGGAAGGAGGCCGCCGAGAGCACGACCTGGCGCTTCAATCCCAAACCGGCCAGCGCCTGGTCGACCGGCGTGCTGAACGCGCCGCCGGACGGCGAGACGACGACCTGCTCCAGCCGGGCGAAGGCCTTGGCGCTGAGCTTGCCCGTCACCGTGGGGTGACCACGTCGCGCGATCAACACGTAGCGTTCGTGGAAGAGCGGGCGCTGTCGCAGGCTGCCGTCGGCCTCGATGGGCTGCATCAGGCCGAGGTCCACGTCCCCTTGCGCGAGTTGCGTGGCGTGCTGACGCGGGTCCATGTGCCGCACGGCGATGCGCACGCCCGGCGCCTCGCGACGCAGGCGCAGCACCAGCGGCTGCAGCACGGCGGCCTGCAGGTAGTCGGTGGCGGCGATGGTGACGGTGAGCTCGGCCTGCGCGGGGTCGAAGTGCAGGTGCGAGGTCGCGACACCGCGCACCTGGTCGAGCGCCTGGCGCAGCGGCTCCAGCAGCGACAGCGCCTTGGCCGTGGGCGTCATGCCGCGCTGCGCGGGCAGCAGCAACGGGTCCTCGAAGACGTCGCGCAGGCGGCTGAGCTGCGCGCTGACGGCCGGCTGGCTGAGGCTCAGCCGGGCGGCGGCGCGCGTCACGTTGCGCTCGGTCAGCAGCGCCTCCAGCGTCACGAGCAGGTTGAGATCAAGCCGGCTGGTATCCATGGCGTCGATAGTAGGTCAGAGCAGACGTGATTTCACGGATGGATCCCGGATCGTCAGACTGAGCGCCATCGCATGTCTTCCTGGAGTTCCCCATGACCGCCAACACCGACAACACCGCAAGCACCGACAAGACCGCCAACACCGACAAGACCCGCAAGACCGTCCTCATCGTCCACGCGCATCCCGAGCCCACCTCGCTGACCCGCACGATGGTCGACGTCGCCGAGCGCGCGTTGCGCGAGGCCGGGCACGAGGTGCTGCGATCCGACCTCTATGCGATGGGCTGGAAGGCGGTCTATGACGCCGAGGACTTCCCGGTGCGCAGCGACGTCGAGCGCCTGGACTTCGTGCGCGAGTCCGGCCACGCCTTCCATCAGGGGCATCAGCCGGCCGATGTGGTCGAGGAACAGCGCAAGCTGCTCGCGGCCGATCTGGTGATCCTGCAGTTCCCGCTGTGGTGGTTCGGCATGCCCGCGATCATGAAAGGCTGGATCGATCGGGTCTGGGCGCAGGGCCTGGCCTATGGCCGACATGGGCAGGGCAATCGCATCCGTTACGGCGAGGGCGGCTTCGAGGGCCGCCGCGCGATGGTGTCGGTGAGCACCGGCGGGCCGGCGGCGGATTACGCGCCGCGCGGCATCAACGGTCCCATCGACCAGCTGCTGTTCCCCATCACGCATGGCACGCTGTTCTACCCCGGCATGTCGGTGCTCAAGACCCATGCGACGCACGGCGCGGGACGCATGACGCCGGAAGGCGTGGAGGCGGCGCTGGCGGCCTGGCGCGAGCGCCTGGCGCATGTCTTCGACGAGGCCCCGATCGCGTTCCGTCCGCAGAACGGTGGCGACTACCCGGACCGTCATGCACTCGCCGAGGACGTCGCGCCGGGTGTCACCGGTTTCGCGGCGCACGTGGCCGCCTGAAGCGGCCCAGGATCGTTCAGTCGATCAGCGAGCCCGACGCCGCGATGGTGTGCAGCACGCGCAGCAGATGCGGAGGCACGTCGAGGTCGTTGAAGCTCAACGCGGTGCCCGCGGGGAACAGGATGAAGCCCAGGTTCTCGAGGGCGACCACGCCGGCGGGCTCACGCCGGTCGCTGGCGCGCGCGGCGTCGATGACGGTCACGGCGCCGCTGCCCACGACGCGCAGCCCGGCATCCGGGCGGATCAGCAGCGCGGTGTCCTCGTCGATGCCGACGCCCAGGCGGCGCGGATCGAGCGTCACCAGGCGCAGCAGCCGCGCGTGGCGCTTGCGTTGCGCGAAGTGCTGGTCGACGACGAGCGCGGGCATCAACCCCAGCGCGCGGTGCAGCGGCTGCGCCGGTCCGGCGAACTGATCGTCGAGGTCACCGACCGGCATGTGCGCGCCAAGCGCGGACGCGCCCGCGCTGGTCCCGGCGATGGCGAGCGTGCCGGCACGATGGCGTTCACGGATCAGCGCCTGCAGCGGGGTGTCGATCAGCACGTCGACCAGGCGTTCCTGATCGCCTCCGGTGAGGAAGAGCAGGTCGGCGTCGGACAAGGCGGCGAGCGCGTCGGGATCGGCCGCCTGGGCGCGGTCACGCGGATCAAGCCAGCGCGGCACGGCGCCCAGGGCGCGGAACGCGGGGTCGTATTGCGACCACAGCAGATCGGGTTCGCCGCTGGCGGTGCTCAGCACCACGACGCGCAGCGGATCCGACGATGCGTGGGCCGAGGACACGCGGTCCGCGTCGCAGGCCGCGATCAGCTCGCGCAGCACCGAGCCCGGCGTCAGCCGGTCCTCATTGCCGCCGATGAGGGCGAGCAGGGCGGGGGGGCGTGCGGACGATCGGGGGCTCATGAGGTGGCGGAGACGGTGAGATTCGAACTCACGGAGGGAGTTAACCCTCGGCGGTTTTCAAGACCGCTGCCTTAAACCACTCGGCCACGTCTCCAGGGAGAAGGCGCGCATTGTAAGCGCGGCTCGGACCCCGGCGAGTCACTCCGCCCCGGGCTTCCTCGCCTGCGCGCAGGGCACCTGGATGATCTCCTGGACCTCGCCGTCCGCCACGCGCGCCGCCGTCAGTTCTCCGCCCCAGACGCAGCCCGTGTCCAGCGCCAGCAGGTCCGGCCGTTGCACCAGCCCCAGCGTCGACCAGTGACCGAAGGCGATCGGCTGACCCGCCGTGCGCCGCTGCGGCACGTCGAACCACGGCATGAAACCCTCCGGCGCCGTGCCCAGGCCTTCCTTCGTCTTGAAGTCCAGCCGTCCCCGGGCGTTGCAGAAACGGATACGCGTCAGCACGTTGATGATGAAGCGCAGCCGCGGCACGCCTTCGAGCTCGTCCTTCCAGCGGTCCGGCTCATTGCCGTACATCTGCGGCAGGAACTCCGCCAGCTCCGGCCCGCGCAGCAGCGCATGCACCTCGTCGGCCAGGGCCAGGGTCTGTACCGTGTCCCATTGCGGCACCACGCCCGCGTGCACCATCAACCAGCCTTGCGCCTGCATCGCCAGGCGCTGCCGGCGCAACCACTCCAGCAGCGCCTCGCGGTCGCTCGCCTGCAGGATCGCGTCCAGCGTGTCCCCCTTGTGCGGGGCGCGCACGCCCGCGGCGGTGGCCAGCAAATGCAGGTCGTGATTGCCCAGCAGGCACTGCGCCGCGTCGCCCAGTGACTGCAGCCGGCGCAGGGTCGTCAACGAATCCGGGCCGCGGTTGACGAGGTCCCCGAGGAGGTAGAGCCGGTCGCGGGACGGGGAGAAATCGATCTTTTCCAGCAGCCGGGCGAGCGCGTCGCAGCAGCCCTGGAGATCGCCGATGAGGTAATGCATACGGGGATTTTGCGGTGTCGGCGTCACACCGGCTCTGCTAACCTTGCCGACCTTGTGTTTTGGGCGCGACTCGGGGTTACTACCCGGTCCGCGCTGTCAATGGATACCGCCCTAGTTCTCTTCCTGATCCTGCTCAACGGTCTGTTCGCCATGTCGGAGATGGCCCTCACGGCTTCCCGCAAGGCACGCTTGCAAGTGATGGTGGAAAGCGGCGAGTCCGGGGCGCAGGCCGCCATGGACCTGCACGAGAACCCGACCAAGTTCCTGTCGACCGTCCAGATCGGGATCACCTCCATCGGCGTGCTCAACGGCATCGTCGGCGAGGCCGCCTTCTCGGGGCCGCTCGCCGACGTGCTGCGCGCCAACACCCCGCTGACCGCCCGCGCCGCGGACATCACCGCCACCGGCCTCGTCGTGCTGGTGCTGACCTTCGTGACGATCATCTTCGGCGAGCTGGTGCCCAAGCGCCTGGGCCAGATGTTCCCGGAGAACGTCGCGCGCCTGGTCGCCCCGCCGATGGAGATCATGTCGCTGGTGACGCGGCCCTTCGTCAAGCTGCTGAGCTTCTGCACCGAGTTCACGCTCAAGCTGCTGGGCATGGGCGGCAAGGCCAACCGCGCGGTGACCGAAGAGGAGATCGCCGCCAGCCTCGAGGAAGGCCGGGATGCCGGCGTGATCGAGGAACACGAGCATCAGATGGTGCGCAACGTGTTTCGCCTGGACGAGCGCCAGATCGGCTCGATGATGATCCCGCGCGCCGAGATCGCGTGGCTGGACGCCACCGACCGGCCTGATCAGGTGCTGCAGATCCTGCGCGCGCACGGTTACAGCCGCTATCCGGTGTGCCGCGGCGGCCTTCACGACGTCGTGGGCACGGTCAGCGCGCAGAACCTGCTCGCGCGCGCGCTGGCCGGTGAGTCGCTGGACCTGTCCAGCGGCCTGGAGCCGCCGGTCTTCGTGCCCGAGACGCTGTCCGGCATGGAGCTGCTCGCGCACATGCGCCGCACCGAAACCCCGCTGGCCTTCGTCGTGGACGAGTACGGCGAGGTGCAGGGCGTGGTCGCGATGCGCGACGTGCTCGAGGCGATCGCGGGCGAGTTCAACTCGTCCGACGGCGAGGACGCCTGGGCGGTCCAGCGCGAGGACGGGAGCTGGCTCATGGACGGCCTGATCCCCGTCACCGAGCTCAAGGACCGCCTGGACTTGAAGGAACTGCCCGAGGAGGACCGTGGGCGCTACAACACCCTGGCCGGCATGGTGATGCTGCTGCTGGGGCGTCTGCCGCGCACGGCCGACGTGGTGGAGTGGGACGCGTGGAGATTCGAGGTGGTCGACCTCGACGGCAAGCGTGTGGACAAGGTGCTGGTCTCGCGACTGGCGGACGATGGAGTGAATGAATGAGCAACCCCCCGATGTATGAGAACCTGGTCCCCGTCGATCGGGTCCAGCACAAGAACACCCGCATGAAGTCGGGCACGCCGGTCCTGGGCCGCGTGACCCACCTGAACTCGCTGTTCATCGCGGTGGCCGAGTTCGCCGACGCGAGCCTCGAGTACCCGGTGGTGTTCGTGCGCGTGGGCCAGACGGCCGAGGGCCAGCGCCCCGCGATCGCGCCGCTGGCCGTGTTCGGCCTGAAGCAGGGTAGCAACCTGTTCATCGATGGCGACAAGTGGACCGGCCGCTACGTGCCGGCCTACATCCGCCGCTGGCCCTTCGCGATGGCCCGCATCGAGGAGAACGCCGAGGAGATGGCGCTGTGCCTGGACATGGGCTCGGGCGCGTTCTCCGAGACCGAAGGCGAGCCGCTGTTCAACGCGGACGGCGAGCCCTCGCAGATGCTGCTCAACGCCAAGCAGTTCTGCGAGGACTTCGAGCGCGAGGCCGAGCGCACCCGCCAGGCCTGCGAGCTGCTGCAGGACCTGAACCTGCTGCAGGAGATGCGCTTCGAGGCGCAGCTGCCCAACGGCGAGAAGCTCGACGTGGACGGTTTCCTGACCGTCAACGAGGAGTCGCTGTCCAAGCTGTCCGACGAGAAGATCGTCGAGCTGCACCGCAACGGCCTGATGGAGCTGATCACGATGCATCGCCTGTCGCTGCGCCTGATGAGCCGCCTGGCCCAGATGTACGTGCCGGCCAACTGATCCCGACGCCCTGACCGGGGCGATCACCGGCCGAGACAAACCCCAAGCGGGTTTGCTTGAGTACGGTGTACGCGCAAGCCTCGATAGCATCCTGACCCTGAGGGGAGAGGGATGCTGTTCGAGGCTTTTTTGTCGTCCACTGCGATGGAATCGGTGTTCTCGCCGACCGCGGTGGTGCAGTCGATGATGGACGTGGAGGCGGCGCTCGCGCGCGCCGCGGCGCGCACCGGGATGATCCCGGCGTCCGCCGCGCAGGCGATTGCCAGCCTGTGCCGCGCCGAGCTCTATGACGTGCCGGCGCTGGTCGGCGCCGCGCCGCGATGCGGCAACCTGGCGCTGCCCGTGGTGCAGCGGCTGCGCGAGACGGTCGCCCTGTTCGACCCGTCCGCCGCGGCCTACGTGCATCGCGGCGCGTCCGCGCAGGACCTGATCGACACCGCGATGGTGCTGCGCACCCGCGAGGCGCTGCGCCTGATCGACGACGACCTGCAGCGCCTGTGCGGTCGGCTGCTGGACCTGGCCGACCACCACGTCGCTGTGCCGATGCTCGGCCGCACGATGATGCAGCCGGCGCAGGTGATCAGCCTGCGCTTCAAGCTGATGAACTGGCTGATGCCGCTGCTGCGCAGCGCCGAGCGCTTGCGCGAGCAGGGGCGGGACTCGCTGCTGTTGCAGCTGGGCGGCGCGGTCGGCACGCTGGACGCGATGGGCGGGCATGCGGGCGAGATGCTCGCGGGCGTGGCCGCCGAGCTCGGCCTGCCCGTGCCCGACATGTGCTGGCACACGCAGCGCGACCGCTGGTTGCGGCTGGGGCTGGAAGTCGGCCTGCTGTGCGGCAACCTCGGCAAGCTGGCGCAGGACTTCGCGCTGATGGCGCAGGCGGAGGTCGATGAGCTCAACGAGCCGCCAGGCGAGGGCTACGGCGCCTGCCTGTCGATGCCACACAAGAAGAATCCGGTGGCCGCGTTGCAGGCGATGGCGGCCGTGCAACGCGCGCCGCAGCGGGTCGCCGGGCTGATGGGCTGCATGACGCCCGAGCATGAGCGCGGCCTGGGCCAGCATCAGGCTGAGCTGGCGGAATGGAGCGGGCTGCTGGGCGGCGCGCACGCGGCGGTCGAGGCGCTCAACCGCGCGCTGGCCGAGCCCGTCATCCGGGTCGACCGGATGCGCGCCCATGTCCTGGAGCGCCAGGGCCTGGTGGCCAGCGAGCGACTGGAGCTGCTGTTGATGCCGCGCCTGGGCCGCCAGCGCACCGGCGCGTTCGTGCGCGACCTGATCCACCGCGTGCGGCAGGGGCAGGGCACGCTGGAGCAGCTGCTGCACGCGTCGATCGATGTCGGCGACCTGCCGCCGACCGCGTTGTCGTCGGCCGAACTGGCGGCGATGTTCGACCTGGACGCCATCGCCGCGCAGGCGGATGGGCGGGTCGAGAACCTCATGGGGGAGGCGCGTCAGCGTCTGGACAGCCTCGCCGCGCAGCCCTGTGGCTGAAGCAACGCGATACGAACTTCCTGGTCGCTAAGCGATCGGGTGGCGCGGGAAGCGACACATATCCCCATCTGCCGTATGGATTTCCGCAAAAAAGTCGGGAAGTTTTGTCCCCTGAATTCGGCATTTGAACCAAATGCAAATAGTTACACCTGCAACAGGTGAAGGGCGGAATTGGCGGGGGTTTCTTGCGGCCGGATCAGGCCGGAGCGAACGTGGTCGAGGCACGGCGCCGTGCGCGGGGGAGCGCCGCGCCATGTAACGGAATTCCCTCAAATGCGGGGTTTTGCCCTGGCAAGGGATTGACCCGGGCCCATACCCGGGACAGACCCGTAAGGTCAGAGTCGCATTTGTTATCTATCGTAGCGGCCGTCGGTAATTACTTTGTGTGGGCAATAGACTCGCCCTTGATAACCAAGCAGTCTGGAGTTGGGAATGAGCGACGAATCGCACGTGTCGAACATCGAATTGGAAGCCCCTGCAAGCCCGTTGCAGGCGCTGCAGTCCGTTCGTTCGGAGATTCCGTTTGTTCGCTCTGACTCCGTCGAGCTCGTTTCGCGCGACACGGACTATGGCCGCATCGAAATCCGCGCCCTGATGGACGGCACCGGCCACGGCCTGCTCGAGCGTCGCTACGCGTCACGGGGTTACAGGCTGAGCCGCTCTGCGGACGTGACGCTGGGCGCTTATTGGGAAGGCAAGCTGGTGTCGACGCTGGGCTTGCGTCGTGATGGCGGCAACCTGGCCGCGGACCAGAGCTTCCCGGCCGAGATGGCCGGCATGCGCCAGCAAGGCTGGCAGCTGTGCGAGTTCACCCGGCTGGCCGCCGATCCGGACGGCCCGTCCAAGCTGGTCCTGGCCAGCCTGTTCCACCTGGCCTACCTGCATGCGGTGCACCACTGGGGGGCGGAGTTCCTCGTGATCGAGGTCAATCCGCGTCACAAGGCTTTCTACCGCCGCATGCTGGACTTCCAGCCGCATGGCGAGGAGCGCCTGCACCGCAGCGTCGGCGCGCCGGCCGTGCTGATGAGCCTGTCGCTGGCCTACGGCGCGACGCAGGTCCGCAAGTTCGGCGGCACGCTGAATGAGGACGGCCGCTCGCGCACGCTGTTCCCCTATTTCTTCTCCCCCGAGGACGAGCCCGAGCTGCTGGGCAAACTCGCCGACGTCTACGGTTACGACGCCTGACGGTCGGGTCGGCGCTCGCGCCGCGGCCGTTCAGCGATGAACTTGGCGATGAAGCAGCGATGAAGCAAGGGCGCCCGAGGGCGCCCTTGGCGTTTCTGGCGCGTCAGGCCTCCAGCCAATGCAGGCTGAACCACTGCTGCTCGTCGGTCCAGTGAGCGGACGGGCGGAAGCCCGCTTCGCGGGCCAGCGCCTGGAAGCTCTCCACGCTGTACTTGTACGAGTTCTCCGTGTGCAGGCTCTCGCCGGGCTTGAGCGCGTAGCGTCGACCTTGCAGTTGCAGCTGCTGCTCGCCGCGCGGCAGCAGGTGCATCTCGATGCGGTGCTTGCGCGGGTCGTAGAACGCGTAATGGTCGAAACCCGTCGGGTCGCACTCCAGCTTCAACTCGCGTTGCGCATGGCGCAGCAGGTTGAGGTTGAAGCGCGCCGTCACGCCCTGCGCGTCGTTGTAGGCGGCGTGCAGCAGGGCAGGGTTCTTGATCAGGTCCACGCCGATGAGCAGCGCGCCGCCGTCCAGTTCCTCGCGCAGCAGCTTGAGGAAGGCGAGCGCGTCCTGGGGGTCGAAGTTGCCGATGCTCGATCCCGGGAAGAAGCCGATGCGCTGACCGTGCGCCGGCGCGTCGGGCAGCACATGCGGGCGGGTGAAGTCCGCCACCACCGGCAGGATGCGCAGCGCGGGCTGCTCGCGCTGCAAGGCCTCGCAGGCCGCGAGCAGGTGAGGGCCGGAGATGTCCACCGGCACGAAGCTGTCGGGCTGCGCCATGCGCGCCAGCAGCAGGCGCACCTTGACCAGCGCGCCCGCGCCGTACTCGATCAGCTGCGCGCCGGGCCCCATGCGCGCGGCGAGATCGCCGGCATGCCGGGCGAGCAGCGCGAGCTCGGTGCGGGTCGGGTAGTACTCGGGCAACTCGCAGATCTGCTCGAACAGCGCGGAGCCCTGCGCGTCGTAGAAGTACTTGGGCGAGATGGCGTGATCGGGGCCGGCGAGCGCGGCGTGAAGGTCCTCGGCGAAGCTGCTCATGCGTGGGTCTCCGCGCCTGCGCGCGCATCGCGGGCCAGACGCAGCCCGCTGAACTGCCAGCGCGCGGCCGGCGGGAAGAAGTTGCGATAGGTCGCACGCGTGTGTCCGGGCGGCGTGGCGACGCTGCCGCCGCGCAGCACCAGCTGCCCGACCATGAACTTGCCGTTGTATTCGGAGGCCGCGCCTTCCATCGGCCGGAAGCCCGGATACGGGTGATACGCCGATCGGGTCCATTGCCAGGCCTGGTCCAGCAGCTGATGCATGCCGGGCAGCGCGGCCGCGGCTTCCCATTCATGCTCGCTGGGCAGGCGCGCGCCGGCCCATTCGGCATAGGCCGCGGCCTCGTAGAAGCTGAGCTGCGTCACCGGGGCCGCCGCATCCATCGGACGCAGGCCGTGCAGGCCGAAGACCGACCAGCGCGAGGGCGCGCCGACGGCGGCGGGCTCACCGTCCTCGACCCAGTACGGCGGCGCGCGCCAACCCTGCGCCTGCACCGTCGCCCAGCCGTCGGACAGCCACCAGCGCGGATCGCGATAGCCGCCGTCGTCGATGAAGCGCTGGTACTCGCCGCAGTTGACCAGGCGGCTCGCGATCTCGAAGGGCTCGAGCCAGACGCGATGGCGCGGACCCTCGTTGTCGAAGGCGAACGCCTCGCCGGCCATGTCGGCCGTTGCGGTGGCCGCCTCGGCGTCATGGCCGATGTCGACCAGTCCGCCGTCGTGACGGCGCCATTCGCTCGGGACCACGGCGGCGGGTGGCGGCACCGCGTCGAGCAAGGCCGGCCGCCAGGGATGGCAGGACAGCAGATGCAGCGCGTCGGTCAGCAGCAGCTCCTGATGCTGCTGCTCATGATGCAAGCCCAGCGTGATCGTCGGCGCGATCCGGTCCCAGGTCTTGTCGTCGCAGGTGGCGATCAGCTGCCGCATGTGCGTGTCGACATGACGCCGATAGGCACGGACCTCGTCCAGCGACGGCCGCGTGAGCAGGCCGCGTTGCGGCCTCGGATGGCGAGGCCCGAGGCCTTCGTAATACGAGTTGAAGAGATAGTGGTAGGACTCGTCCAGCGGCTGATAGCCCGCCAGGTGCGGCCGCAGCAGCAGCGCCTCGAAGAACCAGCTGGTGTGGGCCTGATGCCATTTCGCGGGGCTGGCGTCCGGCATGGACTGCGCGGACTGGTCCTCCGCGGACAGCGGCTCGGCCAGCGTCAACGTGTGGCGCCGGACCGCTTCATAACGACGCGCGAGATCGCGCCGCGTCAGCGGCAGATCGTGATCCGACATGCAAGCAACTCCATCGGCCGGGGGAGGAGGGCCGAGTGACAACGGTAGCCGATTTGCCGAGTCCGTGTCCGGCGCGGGCGACTCGCCGCGCGTCGACGGGACGGCTCAACTGCCACCCGATGTCAGGTAGGGCAAGGCGGATACCCGTGCGCGACACCACCTTCATCGCGTCGTCACGTCGCGCAGGCAGGCTGGCGCGGCCTCGGCTCACGCATCGTCCATGTCCACGACGCCGTCCTCGATGTCCGCAGTCCCTCCGTCTGGCTCATCCGGCCTGTCCGCCGCGCCGCACTCTGCCGGCGCGGTCGACGGCGACACGCTGCCGCTCGCCTGGCTGCAGGACCGGACCTTGTCGGAGCGGCTGCTCGAGGCGCTGTGGAGCGCCCGACATCCCGCGACGCCCGCGCAGTTCTTCGTCTGGAGCCAGAGCCGTCTGCAGCCGCTGGTGCCGCATCGCGTGCTGGTCTGCGTCGGCGATCAGCCACCGTCACCGCGGTTGGCGGCGCAGGTCTTCCATCTGAAGCCGATCGCCCCGGCCTTGCAGGCGCAACTGGAGGCGCCCGAGCACGGGCTGTGGCTGCATCTCATCCGTCGCTGGGGCGAGGGACGCCGGCCGCTGCGCGTGGATCTGACGGCCGAGGCGGGCTCGGCGCTGTATCAGCCGCTGCTGGAAGCGGGGCTACGCGAGCTGGCGCTGCACGGTGTGGCCGGCGATGGCGAGCGGCCGCAGAGCCTGTTCCTGTTCGCGGGCGACGGTTGGGACGAGGAGGCGATGCGCCGACTGGAGCTGCTCACGCCGGCGCTGCACGCGGCCTGGCGCCGCGCGAAGCTGCTGGCCCGGGGGCAGGCCTTGCCGCGACGCGCGGGATCGCTCGTGACGCCGCGGGAGCAGCAGATCGTCGAGGGCCTGCGCGCGGGCCTGAGCAATGAGGGGATCGCGATCCAGCTGGGGATCAGCATGTTCACGGTCAAGAATCACGTGCGCAAGATCCTGCGCAAGCTGGGCGCCAACAACCGCGCGCAGGCGGTGGCGATCGCGATGTCGCGCCGGGAACTCAGCGAGCCGGAAGCACCCGCGGTCCGATGACGCGCAGGACCAGCGCGTGCAGGCCGACGCCGATGACGGCGCCGATCATGTCGGCGACGACGTCCATCGCCTCGGCGTCGCGGCCGGGAATCTGGGACTGCACGAGCTCGATCAGGACGCCGTAGGCCAGCAGCATCGCCAGCACGATCCAGCGCCGGCCCGGTCCCGCGCGCAGCCCCTGCAGGCCGATGAAGGCGAGCGTGCCGAAGGCGGTGAAGTGGTTGGCCTTGTCCCAGCCGAGATCGGCCGTGGGGGGCGGATGCGGCGAGAACGCGAGCCAGCTCGCGCCCAGCACCACCGACACGAAAAGCAGGCGCCAGGCGTTGCGCCAGCGCGGGTGATGAAGAACTGCAGCGATCAAGGATGCCCACCTCCGATCCGGGCGACGGGCAGTGTGCCACGCGTGCATGAAGTGAATGTGAGGCGGCCCGGGCCCGGGCCGGGTCGTCATTCGAGGTTTTCGTGATGGTGGCTCGCGCCGCGCTTCCAGTACGCCGAGGCGCGGATGGCATGGCGGTCGTGGCCCTTCTCGTCCACGAGCACGCGTCGCAGCGCGGCCATGGCGGCGGCCTCGCCGGCGCACCAGGCGTAGCCTTCGCCGCCCGGCAGCGCCAGCGCGCGGGCCGCGGCGAGCAGCGCGTCGTCGCCGTCGACCCAGCGCAGGTCCAGGTCAGCCTGCGTCTGGAACACGCGGCGATCGCTCTCGGGCACGTTGAGCAGCGCGATCACGCGCGTGCCCGCCGGCAGTTCCTCCAGCCGGCGGGCGACGGCGGGCAGGGCGGTCTCATCCCCGGCCAGCAGGTGCCAGTCGAAGTCGATCGGGATGATGAATGAGCCGCGCGGGCCGCCCACCGTCAGCGTGTGACCGACCTGGGCTGCGGCGGCCCACGCCGCGGCGGGGCCGTCGCCGTGCTGGGCGAACTCGATGACGAGCTCGCGCGCGGCGTTGTCGTAACGGCGGGGCGTGTAGTCGCGCATCACGGGCCCCTGCGCGGCGTCGGCGTCGAAGATCAGCTTCACGTGGTCGTCGAAGGAGGCGCTGACGAAATCGTCCAAAGAGTCACCGGTCAGCGTGACGCGGCGGAAGTTCGGCGTGACGTCGTCGACACCGGTCACGGTCAGCGCGCGGCGCTTGAGTTCATGGCGCACGCGCTGCACGCGGCTGGCGGGTGAGGCGCTGGCGTCGGCAGCGGCGGTGTTCACGAGGGTCGAGGTGGGGGCGTTCAGTGATTCAGGCTTCATTGCCGGTCTTGCTCATATCGTTGACAATGTCATCCATCTTGCGACAAAACGATTGACAATGTCAACCAATACCACTGGCCGAAGGGGCAAGGACGAGGACGTGCTGGAGCTGGTGCATTCGGTGATGCACCGCTATCGCGCGCGCCAGTACCGCTTCCTGCGTGACGGTCCACAGGACATCACGCACATGGAAGGCAAGGTGCTGTTCTTCTTCGACCGCCATCCCGACGCGACGCAGAGCGACCTGGCCCAGCACAGCGGCCGGGACAAGGCGCAATTGGCGCGGCTCATCAAGGGCCTGCGTGACAAGGGGCTGCTGGACGCCGAGACCGACGAGGCCGACCGCCGTCAGGTGCGGCTGCGGGTGAGCGAGGCGGGGCAGGCCGTGCAGCGCGAGCTGCGGCGTCAGGCGCGGCAGGTGTCGGTGCAGGCGCTGTCGGGGCTGAGCGCCGACGAGCAGGCGCAACTCGCGGCGCTGCTCAAGCGCGTGCAGGCCAACCTGGGCGAGGAATGAATCTCCAGGGCGTGGATTTCGCGCGACGAGCTGCAAATACTTGTCGACCTCAAAAATCTCGCCTATACTCTTCGACTCTGTTGTTCGCGACAGCGCCGGTGTAGCTCAGTTGGTAGAGCAGCGCATTCGTAATGCGAAGGTCGGGAGTTCGACTCTCTTCACCGGCACCAATCCGAAGGGCTCGATGTGCAAGCATCGAGCCCTTTTCCTTTGGCGCTCGCTGAAGCTGAGGTCCGCGGCGGTGGCAACATGGCGCGCATGACCGCCTTCCTGCAAGACCCCGAGGCTCCGCGAGAGCCCGTCCGCCTGAAGCTCGCCGCGTTGCGCGCCGAGCCTCTGCCCGCGACCTTCAAGGGCCTGCCGGCCATCGCCGAAGGCGTCTTCCTGCAAGACCTGGATCGCCTGAAGTTGTCGCTGCTGGCGGGCGACCTGCCTTTGCCCGCCGCGGTGCTCAAGGAATCCGCGTTGACGCACAACGCGCGCTGGATGCGCGCGTTCACCGAGCGCGCCGGCGTGAGCGTCGCGCCGCATGGCAAGACGACGATGGCGCCGCAGCTGTTCCAGCGGCAGTTCGACGAAGGCGCCTGGGGCATGACCGCCGCGACGGCCGCGCATGTGCGCACCTATCGCCGCTTCGGCGTGCCGCGTGTGATCCTGGCCAATCAGCTGGTGGGCAAGGCCGATCTCGAGCTCGTGTTCCGCGAGCTCGCCGCGGATCCGTCCTTCGACTTCTTCGTGCTGGTCGATTCCGCCGCGGGCCTGGACCTGCTGCGCGCCGCGGCGATCGCGCATGGGCTGACGCGGCCGGTGCAGGTGCTGCTGGAGGTCGGCACGCCGGGCGGACGCACGGGCGTGCGTTCGGTCGAGGAGGGCCGGGCCCTGGCCGCGCTGATGCAGGCCGCGTCGCCGGCGATCGCGCTGCGCGGCGTCGAGGCCTTCGAGGGCGTGTACAGCGGCGCGGACACGGCGCGCGTGGAGTTGGGCGCGCTGACGATGATCGAGACGGTGGCCGAGCTGACGCGGCGAGGCTGCGCTGAAGGCTGGTTCGCGCCCGGCGAGGTGCTGTTGAGCGCGGGTGGATCGGCGTTCTTCGACATGGCGGCAAGGACGCTGGCGGCGGTCGAGGCGGGCGGCACGGGGCACGCGCTGCGCGTGGTGCTGCGCAGCGGGTGTTACCTGAGCCACGACAGTCTGCAGTACGAGCGCATGCAGGACCGCATGCGGCAGCGCGCCGGTGCGTTGTGGGGCGAGGGCCCCGGCCTGCGCAACGCGATCGAGGTCTGGGCCTACGTGCAGTCGGTGCCCGAGCCGGGCCGCGCGATCTGCACGGCGGGGCGTCGCGACCTCAGCTACGACGCCTGCCTGCCGCAGCCGTTGTGGTGGTATCGGCAGGGGGTGCACGACGCCCCGCAGGCCGCACCGGGCTCGTGGTCGGTGAGCAAGCTCAATGACCAGCACGCGTTCGTCGATGCGGGCGATGCGGCCGAGGGCGACTTGCCGCTGCAGGTGGGCGACCTGATCGCCTTCGGCGTCGGCCACCCCTGCACGACCTTCGACAAGTGGCCGCTGCTCTACACGGTGGATGACAGCTACCGCGTCACCGGCGGCGTGCGAACATTTTTCTGAGAGCTCCACGGTCCCAGTCCGCACCCCGAAGACGCACGACCTCGACAGGTCGGCGTGTCCTCCGATCCGGGGAGGCCATGCGCGGTACGCGCCTTCGAAGGTCAGATCTCACCCCATCGGCTTCAGCAACTGAAGACCGCCGAGTCGAACGCGCAGGTCGCCGACCCGTGCCCCCCTCCTGTTCGCGAATGTCTCGCGACAGTCACGCGGCTGATGGGGATTCACCGCACGGGCGCCAATCCTGCGTGCAAGAGGTCTGAGTATGGGTATCGGAAGCGCTTTGATGGGTGGATTCTTCGGGGGAATGCCCGGTGCGATCGGCGGCGCCGTCGGTGGCAGCAGGGGCGCCCTCCTGGGCAGCGTGCTGGGAGGCCTGGGGGGCTTCGGCTCACCATTCATGTCCGGCCTGGGCAGCAGCTTGATGGGCTCGACCATGATGGGCATGTCGCCCTGGGGTGGCTTCGGTGGCGGTTCGCCGTTCGGCGGATTCGGCAACTACGGCGGATTCGGCGGAGTTGGATTCGGCAACGGGTTCGGCAACGGCTTTGGTGGCGGCTTCGGCAGCGGGTGTTATCCGCTGATGACGCGCTGCTGGTGAGCGCCATGGCGGCCCCCCCTCGGGAGGGTCGGCCTGATGCCGGATCCCCGGCGAAAGCAAGAAGGCCGCTCGTGGAGCGGCCTTCTTGGTGGGGAGGGCCCCCCCTCGGAGGAGGGGGTGTCCCGCCCTGTCACGGCGTGTGGTGTCGCTTGCTCAGGGCTTCGCGTCCAGGTGGTACTGCGTCACCCGCTCGACCTCGTTCTTGGAGCCGAGCACGACCGACACGCGCTGGTGCAGCTTGGTCGGCGTGAGGTCGAGGATGCGCTCGCGGGCGTTGGTCGCCGCGCCGCCGGCCTGCTCGACCAGGAAGGCCATCGGGTTGGCCTCGTACATCAGGCGCAGCTTGCCGGCCTTGTCCGGCTCGCGCTTGTCCCACGGGTACATGAAGATGCCGCCGCGGGTCAGGATGCGGTGCACGTCGGCCACCATCGAGGCGATCCAGCGCATGTTGAAGTCCTTGCCGCGCGGGCCCGTCGCTGCCGGCCAGGCACTCGTCGATGTAGCGCTTCACCGGCTCGTCCCAGTGGCGCATGTTGGACATGTTGATCGCGAATTCCTTGGTGTCCGCCGGGATCTTCACGTCGTCGGCGGTCAGCACCCACGAGCCCTGCTCGCGGTCCAGCGTGAACATCGCCACGCCGTCGCCCACGGTCAGCACCAGCGTCGTCTGCGGGCCATACACGCAGTAGCCCGCCGCCACCTGCGCGGTGCCGGGCTGCAGGAAGTCCTCCTCGCTGACGCCCTTGCTGCCCTCGGGCTTCTTCAGCACCGAGAAGATCGTGCCGATCGAGACGTTGACGTCGATGTTGCTGGAGCCGTCCAGCGGATCGAACATCAGCAGGTACTCGCCCTGCGGATAGCGGTTGGGCACGAGGTAGATGCTGTCCATCTCCTCGGAGGCCATCGCGGCCAGGTGGCCGCCCCACTCGTTGGCCTCGAGCAGGACCTCGTTGGCGATGATGTCCAGCTTCTTCTGGACCTCGCCCTGCACGTTCTCCGATGCCGGCCGTGCCCAGCACGTCGCCGAGCGCGCCCTTGTTGACGCTGATGGCTGATGCGCTTGCAGGCGCGCGCGACCACCTCGATCAGCAGGCGCAGCTGCTGAGGGATGTGGCCGTGCGCCCGTTGCTGCTCGACCAGGTATTGGGTCAGGCTGACGCGTTGACTCATGAAAGGACTCCGATGGTTGCAAATCTCGTGCGCCGCGCAACGGCCCGACGCGCGGACCGCTCCGCGCGCGGAATCAGGCTTGCGCCGCGGCCTCCGTCGGCGTCGCCACCGGCTGCGGGTCCAGCGCCAGCGCGCGCTGGACGATCTCGCGCACGTCGTTGGACAGGTCGGGCTTGGCCGCCACGCGGGCGATCGCCACGCGGGCCGCGCTGCAATAGGGCTCGGCCAGCGCGGTCCAGCGGTCCATCACGCGGGCCAGGCGACCGGCCACCTGCGGGTTGATCGCGTCCAGCGCCAGCACCTGGTCGGCCCAGAACACATACCCCGCCGCGTCCGCGCGGTGGAATGCCGCCGGGTTGAACATCGCCAGCGAGAAGATCAGGCTGCGTGCGCGGTTGGGGTTCTTCAGCGTGAAGTCAGGATGCTTCATCAGCTGCTTCACGCGGGCGAAGGTCTTGCCGTCGCGCTCGGCGGCGCGGCCCTGCAGCGCGAACCACTTGTCGATGACCAGCGCCTCGCCCTTGAACTGCGCATGGAACCGGGCCAGTGCGCTGTCGGCCAGCTCCGCCTGCGCGTTCACGAGCGCCGACAGCGCGCCCATGCGGTCGGTCATGTTGGTGGCGTCCTTGAAGCGCTGGTACGCGCGGCCCGGCCACACGCCGTCGCCGCTGCGCGTCGCGTGCAGCACCAGCATCGCCAGCGACAGGTTCACCAGCGCGCGCTTGCCGCTCTGCACCGGATCGGGGCTGTAGCCCGCGGTGACCTGATGCGTGTCATGCGCCCAGGCCCAGTCGGCCTGCAGTGCCGAGGCGAGCTGCGTCTGCGCCGCCTCGACGGCCGCGTGCACCGCCTGCGGGTCGACCACCTCGAGCTGCTCGGCGATGTAGGCCTCGTCGGGCAGCTGCAGCGCCAGCGCCTTGAACGCGGGGTCCAGCTCGGGATGGCGCAGCACGGCGCGCATCGCGTCGAGGTAGGCCGCGTCCAGCACCAGCGGCTGACCCGAGCGCACGGCGCCCAGGATGCGGTTCAGCGCCAGGCGCTGGCCGGCTTCCCAGCGGTTGAACGCGTCGCTGTCGTGCGTGAGCAGCACCAGCAGCTCGGCGTCGCCCAGGCCGTCGTCCAGCACCACCGGCGCGGAGAAGCCGCGCAGCAGCGAGGGCACGGGCTCGGCCGGCACGTTCACGAAGACGAAGGTCTGCTCGGCCTGGTCCAGCACCAGCACGCGCTCGGTCTCGGTCGAGCCTGCGGCGCCGTCCTCGCCTTGCAGGCGCAGCGGCAGCGCCTGGCCGTCGCGGGCCAGCAGGCCCAGCGCGACCGGGATCACCTGCGGCAGCTTGCCGTCCTGGCCCGGCGTGGCGGGCGTGGTCTGCTTCAGCGTCAGCGTGAAGGTCTGGGCGGCGGCGTCGTAGCTGCCGCGCGCGGTCAGGCGCGGCGTGCCGGCCTGGCTGTACCAGCGCTTGAAGGTGTCCAGCCGGGTCGACAGCGCCGAGCCCGGGTTGGCGTCGGCCATGGCCTGCGCGAAGTCGTCGCAGGTCACGGCCTGGCCGTCGTGGCGCTCGAAGTACAGCGACATGCCCTTGGCGAAGCCGTCGCGGCCCAGCAGGGTCTGGTACATGCGCACGACTTCCGAGCCCTTCTCGTAGACCGTCGGCCGTGTAGAAGTTGTTGATCTCGACGTAGCTCGTCCGGGCGCACCGGATGCGCCATCGGCCCGGCGTCCTCGGGGAACTGGCGGGCCCGCAGGGCGCGCACGTCCTCGATGCGCTTGACCGCGCGCGCGCTGGGCGTGGCGGCCATGTCCTGGCTGAACTCCTGGTCGCGGAAGACGGTGAGGCCTTCCTTGAGCGACAGCTGGAACCAGTCGCGGCAGGTGACGCGGTTGCCGGTCCAGTTGTGGAAATACTCGTGGGCGACCATCGACTCGATGCGGGCGAAGTCCGCGTCGGTCGCGGTGGCCGGCGAAGCCAGCAGCGCCGAGGTGTTGAAGATGTTGAGGCCCTTGTTCTCCATCGCGCCCATGTTGAAGTCGCCGACACGCCGACGATCATGAAGCGGTCCAGATCCAGCGGCAGGTCGAAGCGGGCCTCGTCCCAGACCACCGACGCGATCAGCGAGTTCATCGCGTGCTCGGTCTTCTCGAGGTCGCCCTGGCGGACATAGACCTGCAGCAGATGGTCCTTGCCGGAGCGGGTGCGGATGCGCTGCTCGCGCGCGACCAGGTCGCCGGCCACCAGCGCGAACAGGTAGCTGGGCTTGGGGAAGGGGTCTTCCCACCTGGCCAAGTGACGGCCGTTGTCCAGCGTCGCGGTCTCGACGAGGTTGCCGTTGGACAGCAGCACCGGGTAGCGGGCCTTGTCGGCGCGCAGCGTGACCGTGTAGACCGCCATCACGTCGGGGCGGTCGAGGAAGTAGGTGATGCGGCGGAAGCCCTCGGCCTCGCACTGCGTGAAGAAGCTGCCGCCCGAGGTGTAGAGGCCCGACAGCGCGGTGTTCTTGTCCGGCGCGCAGGTGTTGCGGATCTCCAGCGTGAAGTCCGCGTCGGGCACGTTGTCGATGATCAGCTCATGGCCTTCCTGGCGGAAGGACACGCTCTCGCCGTCGATCAGCACGCGCAGCAGGTTGAGCTCCTCGCCATGCAGGCGCAGCGGGCCGTGCGGCACCGCGGCGTTGCGCTCCAGGCGCATCTTGCTGGCGACCAGCGTCTTGGCCGGATCGAGGTCGAAGCACAGGTCGACGGTGCGGATCCAGAAGATCGGCGCGACGTAGTCGGCGCGGCGGATCAGGGTGGCGGTGCCTTCACGCATGGCGGGCTTCCTTGTTGGAATTAACGTTGTCTCGAGGCTCGGTGAGGACGTGGGAGGCCCGTAGCGAGCGGTCCGAGCTTGCGGTGAGCACCGGAGCCGTGCTCCAGTACGGCGAGGAGCACAGCCGCAAGATCGGACTGCGCAGTCGGGCAGCCCATGTCCTCAAACACCTTGCTTCAGCGAAGCGGTGATGAACGCGTCGAGATCACCGTCCAGCACCTTCTGGGTATTGGAGATCTCGACGTTGGTGCGCAGGTCCTTGATGCGGCTCTGGTCCAGCACGTACGAGCGGATCTGGTGACCCCAGCCCACGTCGGTCTTGCTGTCCTCGAGCTTCTGCTGCTCGGCCATGCGTTTCTTCATCTCATGGTCGTACAGGCGCGAGCGCAGGCGCTTCCAGGCGACGTCGCGGTTGCTGTGCTGGCTGCGGCCGTCCTGGCACTGCACGACGATGCCCGTCGGGATGTGGGTCAGGCGCACCGCCGAGTCGGTCTTGTTGATGTGCTGACCGCCGGCGCCGGACGCGCGGTAGGTGTCGGTGCGCACGTCCGACGGGTTGATGTCGATCTCGATCGAATCATCCACTTCGGGGTACACGAACAGCGAGGCGAAGCTGGTGTGGCGGCCGCCCGAGGAGTCGAACGGGCTCTTGCGCACCAGGCGGTGCACGCCGGTCTCGGTGCGCAGCAGGCCGAAGGCGTACTCGCCTTCCACCTTGATGGTGGCGCTCTTGATGCCGGCGATCTCGTCGTCGGTCTGTTCCTCGACCTCGGCCTTGAAGCCCTTGCGCTCGCAGTACTTCAGGTACTGGCGCAGCAGCATGCCGGCCCAGTCGCAGGCCTCGGTGCCGCCGGCGCCGGCCTGGATGTCGATGAAGCAGTTGAGCGGATCGGCCGGGTTGTTGAACATCCGGCGGAACTCGAGTTCCTCGACCTTCTCGGTCAGCTTCACCGAATCGGCCTCGATGGTCTCGAGGCCGGCGATGTCGTTGTCGTCCTTGGACATCTCGTACAACTCGAGGTTGTCGGCGATGTTGGACGTCAGGTGATTGATGGTCTCGACGACCGTGTCCAGCGCGCGCTTTTCCTTGCCGAGTTCCTGGGCCCGCTTGGGGTCGTTCCAGACGTTGGGATTCTCCAGGGCGGCATTGACTTCATTCAACCGCAGCGCTTTGCGGTCGTAGTCAAAGGTACCCCCTTAGCGCGGCGGTCCGCGCTTGCAGATCGGCCAGCGTGGTGCCGATCGCGTTGATTTGCTCGATGTCCATGATTCGTTCGAGTGAAAGAGCCCCCGACAGGGGGCCCGAAGCCGGGTATTTTCTCATGCTGCCGCGGGCGGGCTCCCTAAGATGGCGGGATGGTTCGAAAACCCCCTGTCCCCGAAGCGGGTTACCCCTCCGGCGGGCCCTCGGCGCTGCCCTCCGGCACGTTCCGCGCCCGGCGCCGGCGCGTGCGCCTGGGCAACTGGCGGTTGACGCTGCTGCTGCTGCTCGTGTGGGCGCTGGTGAGCTTCGGCGTGGCGTTTTTCGCCCGCGCGCTGAGCTTCGATTTCTTCGGCTGGCCGTTCAGCTTCTGGGTCGGGTCCCAGGGCGCGCTGATCGTCTACGTGGCGATCGTCGTCATCTACGCGACGGTGATGAACCGGCGCGAGGCCGAGGCCGGCCTGAAGGACCCGCCTCCCTACGTCGATGAATCCGAGCCACGCCGCGCGGAGCGGGAGCGCTCGGGATCCATCACCGGGTTCTGAGCGTCAGAACGGCGATTCGTCCGGGGCGCCTTGCGACGCGCTGCCCATGCGGGCCGCGGCGAGTTGCGCCTGCAGCTCGGCCACCTGCGCTCGCAGCTGGGCGTTCTCGCCCTGCAGCGCGTTGACCTGCGCGCGCAGCAGCGCGACGGCCGGGTCGGCTTCGAGCTCGCCCTCGGCGTTGGTCGGCACGCCCAGCAGCTCGACGGCCACCTCGGACACCGCGTCGCCCGCGGCTTTCTTGCCCACCTTGGACTCGCGCACGCGCTTGGCGGCCTGACGCAGTTCCTTCTTGCCGCCGGCGGCGGCCGCGGCCTGCTCCTCGACGGGCAGGTCCGCGATGACCGCCGCGGCGCTGATGGAGACCTCACCGGACTTCACCGCGGCGACCAGTTCCGGCGCGGCGGCCTTCTGGATCTTCTCGATCTGCGTCACGGTGGCGCTGCTGATGCGCGCGGCGCGGGCGATCGCCTCGCGGCTCTTGAGCGCGGGCGCCGCGGGCACCGGGGTGTCGGAGACGCCTTCGACCGGCTCAGCCGCGGCGGCGCTGCGCTCCGGGCTGGGATCGTTGAGCACGGCCAGGCGGCGCGCTTCCATGATCTCCTTCTTGCGCAGCGCGAGCACGCCGCGCTGGAAGTCCGACACGCTGCGGCGGCCCAGGTGCTGGTCGATCATCCACAGGTGGACGTCCTCCATCGACTTGAAGCGCGTGTTCTGGACGGTCTGGAACGGGATGCCGTGCTTGGTGCAGATGCCGTGACGGTTGTGGCCGTCCACGAGGACGTCGCCCCACAGCACCAGCGCGTCGCGGCAGCCCTCGGCCAGGATGCTGCGCTCGAGCGCGGCGTATTCGTCCTCAGTCAGCGGATCGATGTAGGCCTTGAGTTCTTCGGTGACGATGATGTTCATGGAGAGCGGAATGTGCGACTGGCGCGCGGGTCGCGAGGGCGACGGACGAAGGCGGAAAAGGGCGGCATTCTGCCTGCCTCGCGGCGCTAACCTGTCGCACCTCCGAGCGCGAGCGTCGGAAATCCCACGGAACCCACCCCCAGATGAGCGCCCCCCCGATGAGCGAAGTGATCCAGCACCCGGTCGATCCACTGGCCAGTGGGTGGGACTATCCCTCCCCCCATCAGATGGCGGTCCGGCCGCAGGCGGCGGACATCGACGGTTTGAATCACACCAACAACGCGGTGTACGTGCGCTGGTGCGAGCAGGTCGCGTGGTCGCACTCGGAAGCGCTCGGTTTGAGCATCGAGGACTACCGGCGTTTGGATCGCGCGATGGCGATCCGGCATGGCGGCTACGACTACCTGCTGCCGTCCTTCGAGGGCGAGGCGCTGGTGCTGGGCACCTGGCTGACCGGCGGGGACGGGAAGCTGGCGATGGAGCGGCGATTCCAGCTGCGTCGCGCGAGTGACGGGCGGACGCTGATGCGCGGACGATGGGAGCTGGTGTGCATCGACATCAGCGGCGGCCGGCCTCGACGCATGCCGCCCGAGTTCATCGCGGCGTATCAGGCGGCGGTGGTCTCCCCACCGCAGAGCCTTGGGGATTGACCCCCTCGCCCGCGAAGCGGGAGAGGGCGGGGGTGAGGGCTCGGCGCAGCGCGCGGTCTTCAGCCGAGGAATTCCTGCACCGCCCGGGCGAGCGCCTCGGGCTGGTCGTGGTGCATCATGTGTGCCGCCTGCTGGAGCGTGACGCGCCGCAGGTCCCTGACGACGCTGAGCCGGGTCTCGAAGTCCTCACGCGGATAACGAT
Organism: Roseateles sp.; assembly: GCA_039594005.1. Classification (GTDB taxonomy): domain Bacteria; phylum Pseudomonadota; class Gammaproteobacteria; order Burkholderiales; family Burkholderiaceae_C; genus Roseateles. The sequence continues at coordinate 69,005 of JBCNOF010000011.1, read as the reverse complement.
CGCCCCACCACTGCGACAGCTTCGTCTCACTCCCCTCGACCCAGAGCGTGGGCGCCGTGATCGCGGCCCAGCACGCCAGTGCCTCGGCCTTGCGATAGAGCACCGGATTGGTCCGCTTGTGGGCCGGATCGCCCAGGATGTGCCAGCGACCGTCCTCGGCCTGCCGCGACCAATGCGGCGCGAGCCACGCGGCCTTGTCGGCGCTCAACCGCGGGTTGGTCTTCATGAGCCGCTGCGCGACGCCCTCGACGCTGTCGTAGGTCTTGAGGCTGGGCTTTTCCTTGAGTTCATCGAGCCAGCTGGCCAAGCGCGCCGGCGCCATCTCCGGCGTCGTGTCGGGTAGTCCGAATCCCTCGAGGTTGACGAGCTTGCGCAGCCGCTGGGGCCGCACGCCTGCATAGCTCATCGCGATGTTGCCGCCCATGCTGTGGCCGAGCAGATCGACGGGCGCATCGGGGCTGACGGCGTCGAGCAGCGCGTCGAGGTCGCCGAGGTAGTCGGGGAACCAGTACGCATCGCCGGGGTTGCTGTCGGTGAGGCCGAAGCCGCGCCAGTCGATGGCCAGCACGCTGCGGTCCTCGCGGAACGCATCGACCATGAACTGGAACGACGCGCCGACGTCCATCCAGCCGTGGACCATCACGAGCAGCGGCCGCTGTCCATCGGGCTCGGGGCCCCAGCGCAGCACGTGGTGATGCAGGCCGCGCAACGACAGGATCTCGCTGCGATGCGGGCGGCGGACGACGTAGGCGGGCGCGGAACTGGGGCTCGTTTCGGTGCTCATGGCCGCGACTCTACTGTCGCGACGGCGCCGGCGCTTTCGCCATGGAGACAGGCGCGTGCCCCCTGGCGCTCAGCCGCGTCTGCGCCGCCCGGCGCCCATCGCCGCGAGACCCAGCAAGCCCAGCATCGCCGTGGCCGGCTCCGGGACGTCCTGCGCTGCCTGCAGCGCCACGTTGTCCAGCATCACCGCGCTCCAGATGTTGGCGTCCTCCGACTGACCGACCCCGAAGTAGACCGACCACAACCCGCCTTCGGTGAACTTGAACGAGTGGCCGCCTTCTCGCAGCGCGACGCGATCAACGATCGTGCCGTTGGTCGCGTAGAACCAGCCGTTGTCGTAGAAGGGGTCCACGGCCAGCTCGCCGTAGGCCCGCCAGTCCCATTGCAGCGTGTCGCCCGCAGCGACGGTCAGGTCGCGGGCCAGGTAGGCGCCGTAGTGAAAGACGGAAGGCAGCACCGAGAACGTATGCGTCGGCGCGCCGGCGCCCCCCGGCGCGAACGGCATGGGTAGCGGGCAGGCGAGATTCCAGACGTCCTGCGCGCAGGACCAGTTCGGTCCCAGCGATTGGCCCGAGACGGCGACGATCATCGCCGACGATCCACTGATCGGCGCGTAGGGCGAGGCCGCCGTCACGACGGCGGTGTTGGATCCGTTGGGGCCGAGGTTGGTCCAGCCGGTCGAGTACCAGCCCGAGAGACCGTTCTCGAAGTCGCCGTTGACGAGCGGCAGAGCGTGCGCGGCAGCCCCCGAGGCGACCAGGACGAGCGCGGCGATCAGTGGTTTGGTCATGACTCCCTTTCGATGCGAGATGCAGGAGCTGCGCAGTCTGCGCATCTCGCCTCGGCGGCGAATCCCTAGGTCCGGAAGTCCCGTCCTCAATCTTGCGGAGAACGGCGGCCACGATGGCGACAATGCGCCGCGGATCGCGTTCCTGCGCACCGCCCTGCCGCCCTGTCAACACGAGCTTTCTCATGACCGCCACCGACGCCGCCGGCTCTTCCCACGCCTACACCCTCCGCCCCGCCCGCCCCGATGACCTGAGCGCCATCGTCGGGCTCATCGGCGAGCTCGCCGACTTCGAGCGCCTCACGCACCTGATGGACGTGACGCCCGAGAAGCTCCTGCCGCATCTCTTCGGCGAGCGCCCCGTCTGCGAGGCCTTCGTCGCCGAGCATGACAGCGGCGCCGTCGTCGCCTTCGCGCTCACCTTCACCAACTTCTCGACCTTCCTCGGCAGGCCCGGGATGTACCTCGAGGACCTCTACGTGCAGCCCGCGCATCGCGGCGCGGGCCTGGGCAAGCGCATGCTCACGCACCTCGCGCAGATCGCGATCGCGCGCGACTACGGCCGCTTCGAGTGGTGCGTGCTCGACTGGAACGAGAACGCCATCCGCTTCTACGAGAAGATGGGCGCGACGATCATGCCGGACTGGCGCCTGTGCCGCCTCACCGGCGACGCGCTCGCGCGATTCCAGGGCTGATCACCGCGCTGATCACTTCAACCAGCCATCGAGCAGCTCCGGCGGACGCGCGATCAGCGCGCGTTCCCCATCGATGACGATGGGCCGCTGCAGCAGCGCCGGATGCTCGGCAATCGCCGCGAGCAGCTGCGTGTCGCTCAAGGACATGTCCGACAGGCCGAGCGCGCGATACGCGTCCTCGCCGTCGCGCAGCATCGTGCGCGCCGAGACGCCCAGCTGGCCTTGCAGCGTCTGCAGCTCGGCCAGCGACAGCGGCGTCACCAGGTACTCGACGACCTCGGGGCGAATGCCGCGCGTCTCGAGGCGCGCGAGCGCCTCACGCGACTTGGAACAACGCGGGTTGTGGAGGATCTTTTGGGGCATGCGCGAGTGTAGGGCGCACCGTCTTGGCGCTACGGGCTTTCCATGAGGACCGGCACCCCCTCGCTCGCTAGCATCCACGCTCTTGTTCCAGTCCAGGATGGAGTGACGCGATGTCCGATGCCTACGCGCTGATCCACGGCGCGTTCCGCTGGCAGGTGCCCGAGCACCTGTCCATCGCCGAGCTTTGTTGCGGCCGCTGGGCGCGCGAGACCCCCGACGCGCCCGCCATCCTCTTCGACAGCGACAGCGGTTGCCGCGCGCAGTACTCCTTCGGCCAACTCCAGCGCGCCGCCAATCGCCTGTCCAACGCGCTCCAGCGCCTGGGCGTGACACCGGGCGACCGCGTCGCGCTCGTGCTGCCGCAGCGTTTCGAGACGGCCGTCGCGCACATCGCCATCAATCAGCTCGGTGCGGTGGCGATGCCGCTGTCGATGCTCTTCGGCCCCGATGCGCTGGCCTTCCGGCTGCAGGACAGCGAGGCCAGCGTCGCGATCGTGGAGGCGGGAGCGCTCGAGGCCGTGCGTGCCATGCGCGACCAATGCCCCGCGCTGCGCGAGGTGCTGGTCGTCGGCGAGTCCGACCCGCGCGCGGGCGAGTCCGGCTGGATGGCCGCGCTCCAGGCGGAGGACGCGCGATTCACCGCCCGCGACAACGCGGCCGAGGATCCGGCGATCCTGATCTACACCAGCGGGACCACCGGCGCGCCCAAGGGTGCCTTGCTGCCGCAACGCGCGCTGCTGGGCAACCTCACCGGCTTCATCGCCAGCCAGAACTGGTTCGGCTTCGATCCCGGCAACCCCGCCTCGCGCAGCGACGCGGTGTTCTGGAGCCCCGCGGACTGGGCCTGGACCGGCGGCCTGATGGACGCGCTGCTGCCGTCTCTGTGCTTCGGCCGGCCCATCCTCGGCTACCAGGGCCGCTTCTCGCCGGAGAAGGCCTTCGAGCTGATGCAGCACTACCGCATCAGCCACACCTTCCTGTTCCCGACGGCGCTCAAGGCGATGATGAAGGCCGTGCCGCATCCCGCCGAGCGCTACACGCTGCGCCTGCAGGCCATCATGAGCGCTGGCGAGGCCGTCGGCGACGCGGTCTTCGATTGGGTGCGGGCCGAGCTCGGCGTCACCGTCAACGAGATGTTCGGCCAGACCGAGATCAACTATGTCGTCGGCAACTGCGCGCGGCTGTGGCCCGCCAAGCCGGGCAGCATGGGCCGCGCGTATCCCGGGCACCGCGTCGCGGTCATCGATGACGACGGCCAGGTCTGTGCGCCCGGACAGATCGGCGAAGTGGCCGTGCATCGCCGCGACAAGCACGGGGACCTCGATCCGATCTTCTTCCTCGGCTACTGGCGCAACGAGGCCGCGACCGCGGCGAAGTTCAGCGGCGACGTGAGCGACAGCTGGTGCCGCACCGGCGACCTCGCGCGCGCCGATGAGGACGGCTATCTCTGGTACCAGGGGCGCGCCGACGACCAGTTCAAGGTTGCCGGCTACCGCATCGGTCCGGGCGAGATCGAGAACTGCCTGGTGCGCCACGAGGCCGTCGCCAACGCGGCGGTCGTGCCCAAGCCCGATGCGGAGCGCGGCGCGCTGGTCAAGGCCTTCATCGTGCTCGCGCCCGGCCGGCAGCCCTCGGCCGCGTTGACGGCCGAGCTGCAGGACTTCGTCCGGCAACGGCTCGCCCCCTACGAGTATCCGAAGGAGATCGAGTTCCTCGAGAGCCTGCCGATGACCACGACCGGCAAGGTCCAGCGCCGCGTGCTGCGGCAGCTGGAAGCGGATCGGGCGGCGGGTCTCGCGGCCTGATCCGCGGGCCGCGCCCTCAACTGGGGCGTGAGTTGCGCAGCTTCACGTAGAGCTTGGTGTTGGTGCCCGGCGCGGTCTGCAGCAGCGCGGCATCGGGCCATTGCTCCTGCCCGGTCAGCAGCGTACAGGCGCGCGAGGGCTTGCCCTTGGGCGTCTCGGGCTCGCGCAACTGCGCGTCGGCGGGCAAGGGCAGGCGCCAGCGCTGCGCGCCCTCGGTCCAGTCGAGGTTCCATTGCGGCGCGTCGCTGCAGGCGATCACGCCGTCGATCTGCGGGAACATCCATCGCACGTACCAGGGCAGCAGCTCGGTGCGCAGCCGTTGACCCACGGTGACGATGCGGCGCACCGTGGCCATGTCCAGCATCTCCGGCGGTGTGGCGAGGTCGATGCTCAGCCGCACGCCGAGGTCGCCCTTGGGCACGTTGGTGCCGAAGTCCATGTCCTTGGCGCGTTGTTCCGGGAACGTGGGCAGGTCGAACCGGCCCTTGTCGTCGACGGCGATGGGGATGTAGTCGTCGTCGCTCATCAGCGCGAGCTTGGTGCCCGGGGGCGGCGGCTTGCTGCCGTCCTTCGAATTGGTCAGCACGAAGCGGCTGATGAAGAGGCCTTCGCCTTCGGTGCGCAACTTCGACAGCAGCTCGTTGAGGCGCTTGTAGGGGAAGGACGCGCCGCGTTTCATGTCGCTCTGCACGGTGGGCAGCGCCACGGCGGAGTCGGTTGATGCAGCAGTTGATGCAGCGGTTGATGCAGCGGTCGGTGCTGCGCTTGATGCTGCGGTTGTTGCGGCGGTGGTGGCCGCGTTCGCGGTCATCGTGCCGAAGGAGGCGATCACGGCGAGCGCCGCGGTCATGAGGGCGTGGGCTTTCACTTCTGGGATCTCCCTGTATCGCGGAGGCGATCAGCGCTGAACGAGGAATGAGGAGGACGCGTTGACGCGTGTGATGTCGAGCAATGTCCCGTGTCGCGGGGGCAGCGGTCAGCGCCGGCACTTGCCGCGGGCTTCCGCGAGCAGCCAGAACGGCGCGCTGAGCAATCCGGCGCCGCCGCCCGCGAAGTCGCCCTTGAGGCAATCGCCGGTGGCGCCCTTCATCATTTCCTTGCCGAGCCGGGTCGACGCGTCGAGCTTGTCGGGCGCGAGGCTGGCCTGATCCGCACGCTCGGCCAGCAGCGGCTGGCCCTGCGTGCCTTGGCGGATCGCGCGTTGCGTGGCGGCGCCGTACATCAGATCGCGACCGCTGGGTCCGGACGCCGATGACGCGGGCGGCGCTGGCGCTGCGATGACAAGCGTCGATCGCGGCTCATCGGGCGGCGGCGCGGCGTCGGGGCGCGCGATCGCCGGCGGGCGCGCCGCGGCGCCGGTCCGCACGGCGGGGACAGGTCTTGTCGACGGCGAGGTCCTCGCGACCTTCGACGACGGCGCGGGCAGGGGCGGCAGCTGGATCGTGATCATCCGCACCGACGTCCGCGCCTGATCCCGATGCGGCGGCGCGCGATGCGACGCATGCTGCAACCAGCCGATCAGAGCGACGTGCAGCAGCAGGACCGCGCCCAGCAGCAGCGCGCGCGTGCGCCGCGCTTCACGATTCGCCATCGGCCTCTCCCGCGCCTGGCTCATCGCCGGGCTCCCAGGCGAGCAGATCGCCCGGCTGGCATTCCAGCACCGCGCAGATGCGCGACAGCGTGTCGAAGCGCACGCCGCGCACCTTGCCGGACTTGAGCAGCGACAGGTTGGCCTCGGTGATGCCGATGGCCTCGGCCAGCTCCTTGGAGCGCATCTTGCGCTGCGCGAGCATCACGTCGAGTCGGACAACGATGGGCATGGTGGGCTCAGATGAACTCGGCGTTCTCTTGCGCCATGCGTTGCGCCTCGCGCAGCACCAGGCCGAGCGCGACGAACACCAGCCCGCACAGCAGCACGATGAAATGCGAGCTGCCCAATTGGAAGGTCAACATGCGCTGGCCGGCCGGGTTGCCCAGCGTCAGCGCGAGGATGGTGGCCGTGTCGGTCAGCGGCATGGCGATGGCGATCGCGATCACCGACTGGCCCATGCGGCGCATCAGGCGAGCGGCGGTATCGGTGAAGACCTCGCCGCGCAGGTAGCCGCTGAAGAGCCGCCACAGGCACCACAGCGCATACAGCGTGAGGAGCGCCAGCGGCAGGTTGACCGCGAAGCCGGCACCGCGCGAGGCCGGGTCGAATTGCAGCGCGTGTTTCAGGCCCCATTCGGAGCGCGCGGTGCGTTCCACCAGTCCCGCGTTGGTCCAGAACATCGCATGGAAACCGATCACCGTCGCCATCGCGATCAGCACCATCGCGCGCACGCAGTGGGCGATCCAGCGAATGCGCTGCAGGCCGGCGGGGATCGGGGAGGAGCTCATGTCGGGGTCGGGCGTTACCGTGGATTGGTAAGAAATTACTGTAAAACAACAATTCCAATGCCGCAATGGGTCCCGCGTAAAGACGGGCAGGACGAGGGGGGGGAAGAGCGCCGGGCGAGCAGGGGAGCGACGCGCCGTCGGCCTCATGCACACTGGCCGTTTGCCGCCGCCGCGATGCTTCCGCGCAGCCAGGTGAGCCGGGCGGCATGTTGAACGGAGAAGAAGATGGAACGCATCACCCTGGGGCAGTCGGACCTGTCGGTCACCCGCATCGGACTGGGCACGATGACCTTCGGAGAGCAGGTCGACGAGTCGACCAGCCACGTGCTGCTGGACCGCGCGGTCGCTGCCGGCATCAACCTGCTGGACCTGGCCGAGATGTACCCGGTGCCCGCGCGCGCCGAGACCTTCGGCCGGACCGAGGAGATCGTCGGCCGCTGGTTGAAGGCGAGGCCGGGATCGCGCGAGCAGCTCGTCATCGCGACCAAGGTCGCCGGGCCCTCGCGCGGCTATGACTGGATCCGCGACGGCAGCCAGGACCTGACCGGCGCGCAGATCGCGCAGGCCTGCGAGGACAGCCTGCGCCGGCTGCAGATCGACACGATCGACCTGTTCCAGATCCACTGGCCCGCGCGCCACGTGCCGATGTTCGGCGGCGTCTATTTCGAGCCGGCCAAGGACAAGCCGGTTGCGTCGATGCTCGAGCAGCTCGAAGCGCTGGGGCGCTTGCAGCGCGAGGGAAAGATCCGTCACATCGGGCTGTCCAACGAGACGGCCTATGGCGTGGGCGAGTTCGTGCATCTCGCGCGGGAGCACGGCCTGCCGCGCATCGCCAGCGTGCAGAACCCCTACAGCCTGGTGAACCGCGTGGTGGAGAACGGGCTGGATGAGGCGCTGTATCGGCACCAGGTCGGACTGCTGTCGTACTCGCCGCTGGGATTCGGCGTGTTGAGCGGGAAGTACGACGTGCATGGCGTTGCTGATCCCGCCAAGCCCGGGCGGCTCGCGATCTTCGAGAGCATGAAGAAGCAGCGCTGGGCGCGGCCCGAGACGCTGGAGGCGGCGCGACGCTACAACGCGCTGGCCGCGGAGCTGGGCATGACGCCCGCGACGCTGGCCATGGCCTGGGTCACCTCGCGCTGGCAGCACGGCAGCACGCTGATCGGCATCACGAATGCCGCGCAGCTCGACGAGAACGTCGCGGCGCTGGGCCGCAAGCTCGACGCCGAGGTCTATGCGCGCATCGACAGGATCCGTTGGGAGATCCGCGATCCGGCGCAGTGACCCGACCCCCTTCTTCCCGAGAAGCTTCAGTGCAATGAGCGGCCCCCGTCATGCCCCCTCGCCCGCGAAGCGGGAGAGGGCGGGGGGTGAGGGCTCTACGAAGCGCTCCGTGCCCTCACACGAGCCCTCACCCCAACCCCTCTCCCGCTTCGCGGGCGAGGGGCTCTTCAAGGCTCAAGGCCGCAGAAGTTCGAAGGAATCCCGGGCCAATCGCTGACCGTTGACCAGCACTTCGACGGCATGCGTGCCGGCGTGATGCGTGCGGGTCGTGAAGTCGCGCAGCGCGCGCGTGATGCGGATCTGCGTCGATGCGCCCGGTGCCAGCTCCACCGTCTTCAGCTTGAAGACCTTGGGCGAGGCGCGTCCGTTCTTCTTCACGTAGTGGATCGCGTAGTCGACGACCAGCCGTTGCGCGGTCTCCGCAGTGGAGCGAAGCGAGAACGCGAGCTCGACCTCGCCGCCCAGATTCACGCGCGACGGCGTGATCGCCAGTTGCTCGACGACGGCGTGCGCGCCCTCGCTCGCGCCGATCAGCTTCAGCGCGCGCGCGTCGCCCTGCTTGATGCGCGAGCGCAGCGCATGCTTGACGATCCACGCGCTGCGCGCGTCGTCGAGATCCCACTCGGCCACGTGCGCGAAGACCCAGTCCGGATGGTCCTTCGTGATGTCGTTCAGATGATTGGCGACGGAGCGCCGCACGTACAGGCTGTCGTCGGCGCGCAGCGCATGCAGCAGCTCCCGCACCGGCGCCGGATCGGCCACCAGCGATTCCAGCCGGAAGGACCACGGCAAGCGCGGCCGACAGCCCTCGCTGGCCAGGCGCCGCACATGCTCGTCGGCATCGGCGGTCCAGGCCGCCATCGTGGCCAGCGTGCCGACGAGGTCCTCGCGCAGGAAGGGCCGGATCGCGAATTCAGCGGTGCCATGCACCGTCAGCTGCCGCAGCGCCCGCAGCGAGGCGACGGGGTCGTGCTGTCCGTAGCTCGCGACGAAGTCGCACAGGCCCACGTTCATGAAGGCCCCACCGGCGCGCGGCGCGGCGGCGACCACCGCGTCGAGCTTCGCCGCGAAGCTGCCCGGCAGCGCGGCATCGAGCGCCTGCGCCACGCGATGCACCCGCTGCATGATCGACAACGGCTCGAGCCCGTCCGTGGCCACCGCCAGGAAGCGCTTGCGCTGGAAACCGGGCGCGGTCTCGGCGAGCGTCGTGGCCAGCGCGCGCAAGGTGGTCTCGCCGATGAGGTCCTTGAGGGAGTAGCCGGAAGTGGCGCTGGCGTTGGCGCTGGCGCTGGCGTTGGCGATGTCGGTCATGGGCGAAGCGATGTCGAAGCAGGGCGCGGGCGGTGAGCGCGAGCGCCGCAGCGTACTTGCGTGGACTGCCACCCGGTGTCAGCAGCAGGCTCATACAAGCGCGCCGCCCCGTCGAGCGCGGACAATCCGCGCCCATGAGCAAGAAATCCGCCCATGTCAGCGAAACCCCCGCCACGCAGATGCTGCGTCAGCACCAGATCGCTTTCGGTGAGCACGTCTACGACTACGTCGACCACGGCGGCACCGGCGAATCGTCCAGGCAGCTGGGCGTGTCCGAGCACGAGGTCGTGAAGACGCTGGTGATGCAGGACGAGAAGGCGCAGCCGCTGATCGTGCTGATGCACGGCGACTGCACGGTCAGCCTGAAGGAGCTCGCGCGGCAGATCCCCTGCAAGAAGGTCGAGCCGTGCAAGCCCGACGTCGCCCAGCGCCACAGCGGCTACCAGGTGGGCGGCACCTCGCCCTTCGGCACGCGCAAGGCGATGCCGGTCTTCGTCGAGGCGGGCGTGCTCGCGCTGCCCCGGATCCTGATCAACGGCGGCCGCCGCGGTTATCTCGTCAGCATCGATCCCCGGGTTTTGACGGAGCTGCTGGCGGCCCGCCCGGTCGAGTGCGCGCTGAAGTCCGGGGCAGAATAGCGCCCCATGCAAAGTGTCCTGTTTTCCCTGTTGGCCGTCGTGGCCGGGTATCTGATCGGCTCGCTGTCCTTCGCGGTGATCGTCAGCCGGCTGATGGGCCTGTCCGATCCGCGCAGCTACGGCAGCGGCAACCCGGGCGCGACCAACGTGCTGCGCTCCGGCAACAAGGCCGCGGCGATCCTCACGCTGCTCTTCGACGCGCTCAAGGGCTACGTGCCCGTGCTGCTGGTGCTGAAGTTCGGCGCGCCCTACGGCCTGGAGGAAGGCACGGCCGCGCTGGTCGGCCTGGCCGCCTTCGTCGGCCACCTGTATCCGGTGTTCTTCCGCTTCCAGGGCGGCAAGGGCGTGGCCACCGCGGCGGGCGTGCTGCTCGCCATCAACCTTGGCCTGGGCCTGGCGGTGCTGGGCGTCTGGATCGTGATGGCCGTGGTGTTCCGCTATTCGTCGCTGGCCTCGCTGAGCGCCGCGATCGCCGCGCCGCTGCTGCAGATGCTGGTCTGGGACGTCGGCCCCGAGCTGCCCGCCATCGCGCTGATGAGCCTGCTGCTGATCTGGCGCCACGCCGCCAACATCAAGAAGCTGATGGCCGGGACCGAGAGCAAGCTGGGCCAGAAGGCCGCGCCGGCGCCCGCCGTGCCGGCGGCCAAGTCCCATCGCCACGAGCAGTCGCGCGAGAAGCGCGATCACAAGCATTCCAACAAACCCAGGCAGCACAGCAAATGAGCAGCATCGAACGCTTCGACGTCGGCCCGCGTCTCTCCGAGATGGCCATCCACAACGGCGTGGTCTATCTGGCCGGCCAGGTGCCCGACGACGCCACCGCCGACGTGAAGGGCCAGACCGAGCAGGTCCTGGCGATGATCGACAAGCTGCTGGCCCGCGCCGGCAGCGACAAGACGAAGATCCTGCGCGCGCAGCTCTACATCGCCGACGTCAAGGACCTGGCCGGCATGAACGCCGCGTGGGACGCCTGGGTGCCGGCCGGCCACACGCCGCCGCGCGCCACGGTCGAGGCCAAGCTGGCCAAGCCCGAGTGGAAGATCGAGATCGTGATCACCGCCGCGGTGTGACCGCCGCCTGATCGGTCCCACCGATCGGTTCCCCCATGAAAGACGTCGGCCTCGTGCCGGCGTTCTTCATGGGCGGATCACCCTTCCTCGGCTTCCTGGAGCTCCAGCCCCAGGCAGGCCGGATCGCCGCAGCCGCGGCGCACCAGCACCGGCGGATCCGCGGTGAGGTCGACCACGGTGGTCGGCGTCATCGGGCACGCGCCCGCGTCGATGATCAGCTGGATCAGCTTGTCGTAACGCGCGGTGATCTGCTCGGGGTCGTTCAGCGGCTCGCTCTCACCGGGCGGGATCAGCGTGGTGGCCAGCAGCGGCCCGCCCATGATCGCCAGCAGGTCCTGCGTCACGCGGTGGTCCGGCACGCGCAGCCCGATCGTGCGGCGCGACGGATGCGACAGCCGCCGCGGCACTTCCTTGGTCGCCTCCAGGATGAAGGTGAAGGGGCCCGGCGTGGCCGTCTTGATCATCCGGTACTGCTTGTTGTCCACGCGCGCGTAGCTGCCCAGCTCGCTCAGGTCGCGGCACAGCAGCGTCATGTGGTGCTTGTCGTCCACGCCCCGGATGCGGCGCAGCGCCTCGGCGGCGGCCTTGTCGTCGAGCTGGCACACGAGCGCGTAGCTCGAGTCCGTGGGGATCGCGCCGATGCCGCCCTGGGCCAGGATCTGCGCCGCCTGGCGCAGGAAGCGGGCCTGCGGGTTGTCGGGATGGACTTCGAAGGTCTGGGCCATGGTGCTCGACAGGGGCAATCGGCGTGCGGGCCGAGGGGAAGGCGGCTCAGGCCGGCCAGTGGATGCGGTGCGACAGCGCGTTCCACACCGGCTTGAGCGTACCCGAGAGGTGCTGCTCCAGCTTGCCGACATCGACGCGGCTCTCCTCCGGACTGTGGAAGTCCGAGCCGCGCGAGGCCAGCAGGTCGAATTCCAGCGCCGTGTCGGCGTACTGCAGCATGTCTGCGGCGGTGTGGCTGCCGGTGACGACCTCGATCGCGCGGCCGCCGTGGGCGATGAACTCGGTGATCAGCGCGTATTCCTCGGTGGGCGTGAAACCGTAACGCCCCGGATGCGCGATGACGGCGAGACCGCCCGCGTCGACGATCCAGCGCACCGCGTCCCCCAGCGCCGCCCAGCGGTGCGGCACGTAGCCGGGCTTGCCCTCGGTGAGGAAACGGCGGAAGACCTCGGGCACGTCCGAGCAATGACCGGACTCGACCAGGAAGCGCGCGAAGTGCGTGCGCGAGATCAGCTCCGGATTGCCCGCGTGCCTGAGCGCGCCCTCGTAGGCGCCGGGGATGCCGACCGCGGCCAGGCCCGCCGACATCTCCCGCGCCCGAGCGCCGCGTCCGCCGCGCGTGGCCTTGAGGCCCTCGACGACGCGCGGGTCGGTGTGATCGAAACCCAGCCCGACGATGTGCACGACCTTGCCGGCGAAGGTCACCGAGATCTCCACCCCGGTCAGGTAGGGCAGGCCCAGCGCGCGGGCCGCCTCCAGCGCGCGCTGCTGGCCGCCGACCTCGTCGTGGTCCGTCAGCGCCCAGAGCTCCACGCCGTTGGCCTTGGCGCGCGCGGCCACCGCCTCGGGCGACAGCGTGCCGTCGGAGACGGTGGAGTGGCAGTGCAGGTCCGCGTTGGTCTGCGGGTGCAGCGCCACGCGCGCGGAGGGGGCGGTGGGGGCAGTCGGAGGGGTGTTCACCCCGCCGATTCTAGGAGCGGCGCCATGTCCGGGATGGCAGCACTGGTTCGGCGGCGGTCGACGAAGTACCGGCTGGGCCCGGTGCCGCACTTGGCGACATGCTTGGGCTCCGCCAGCGCGGCGGACAGGGCGCGCACGCTGTCGAAGGTGCCGGGTTGCACCTGGATGACCCCGGCGCTCAGCGTCGGCAGGGGGTTGAAGGATTCCTGGTTCTGCCGGTTCAGCGTGACGTAGCCGCCCAGCGCCTGGTGCTCGGCTGAGAAGAAGGGCCGGATCTGGCGGTCGAACTCGCGGCACACGCGGGTGACGCGCGCGGTCCAGTCGGGCGAGCCCAGCACCATCACGAAGTCGTCACCGCCGATGTGGCCGACGAAGTCCAGCGCCGGATCGGCGGCGGACTGCAGGATCTGCGCGCACAGCTTGATGATGTCGTCGCCGGCGGCGTAGCCGTAGACGTCGTTGAAAGGCTTGAAGTGGTCGATGTCCCAGGCGACGACGACGAACTCGCGGCTCTCGTGCAGCAAGGCGTCCAGGTGCTGGTCGGTGGGCACGTTGCCCGGCAGCAGCGTCAGCGGGTTGGCGTAGCGCGCGCTGTGGACCTGCAGGTCGGACACGGCCTTGAGCAGGTCGGTGCTGCGGCCGGTGCCGAAGTACTCGCCGTTGCGCGTGACGATGAAGCCGTCGACCATCAAGCGGTCGTCCAGGCTGGCGATCGCCTCGCTCATCTCGCGCAGCGAGGTGCTGGCGTCGAAGATCAGCGGCTGCGGGTCCATCAGTGCGGTGCAGGATCGCTTCTCGTGGATGTCCATGAAGTAGCGCTCGGCGCTGCGCTTGAGCACCTGCAGCGAGCGCAGGATGCCGATCGGGCGGTTGGCCTCGTCCAGCACGGGCATGGAGAAGAGCTGCTCGTCGCGCTGGAACATGTCGGCGACGGCCTGGCAGTGGAGCTTGGGCGTGACCGTGTGGCTGCGCCGCGCGAGCTGCGCGGCGGTGGTGATCGCGTCCGGCGGCAGGCGCACCCAATCGGCATTGCGGCGGCGGTGCTCGGGCGCGAGCAGCGCGTCCACCTCGGCCCGCAGCGCGGCGCGCGGGGCCGCGCTGGGGCGCGCGAGCAGGTAACCCTGGCAGACCGGCACGCCCAGGCGGCGCAGCACGCTCAGGTCGCTGAGCTGCTCCAGGCCCTCTGCCACGACGGTGCAGCCGGAGGTGGCCGCCATCTCCAGGATCGAGCGCACGAATTGCTGCTTGAGCGGCTCCTGCGCGATGCCGTCGATGAAGTGGCGGTCGATCTTGACGAAGTCCGGCCGGATGTCCATCCAGCGCTTGAGGCTGGCGAAGCCCTCGCCGAGGTCGTCCAGCGCGACCACGAACCCCAGTTCGCGCAGGCTGCGCATGCTGTCCTGCAGCCGCTCGGGCTCGAGGATGGGCCGGGTCTCGGTGAGCTCGATGACGACGCGCGAGGCGGGCAGGTCGAGCTGCGCGAACTCACGCGCGATCAGCGCGCCGCGGTCGCTCGTGGCGAGCAGCGTGTCGGCGGTGAGGTTGAGGAAGAGCTGCCCGGGCAGCTTGAGTTCCTTGAAGCGGCGCAGCGCGCGGCGCACGACCAGGCGCTCGAGCTCGACCAGCCGACCCAGCCGCGCGGCGGTCTCGAACAGCACCAGCGGGGAGTGCAGCGGCGTGTCGGCGGGACCGCGGGTGAGCGCCTCGTAGCCCAGGATCTGCGCGCGCTCGATCTCCACCAGCGGTTGGAAGTGGATGTCCAATGCGCCGTCTCGGATCACGGCGGACAGGGCGATGCTCAGCGGGTCGGGCGGTGGCAGGTGGGTGCTCGGCATGGGGGAGGACCACGGCGGCCGGAACGCCGCGTGGTGTCCCCATTCTGGGCGGCCTCTATGTCATCACTTTGACAAATGGTTACAGCAGAACTGAACCGGGGTCAGGTGTGAACTCTGCCTCGAACTCACCCGTGTGACCCCCTCTCCCGCTTGCGGAAGAGGGAGGGGTGAGGGCCTGCGGCGGAGGCCGTGCGCCGACCTTCAAGACTTCTGCTTGCTGAAATCCCGCTCGGGGAACAGCCGCGTGGTCAGCGCGCCGAGGCTTTCATGGACGACGTCGACGTTGGTCTCGTCGAGGATCAGCTTGGTGACCTGCGGGCTGAAGGACTTGCGCAGCAGGCCGAGGAAGCGCGGCGCGGCGACCACGCGCAATTGCGTCACTTCGCCGTTGTTGAAGCCGTCGTCCAGCGTCTTCGCCACGCGCGACGCGAAGCTGGTCGCTTCCTGATGCGATTCATCGAGTCCCGCCGAGGCGGTGACGTTGTTGCCGCGCCGACCCGCCGCGTCGCGGCGCAGGTCGGCGTTGTCGGCGTGCGCGGCGGCGTCGGTCAGCGTGGTGACGTCTTCCAGGTCACCGCCTTCCTCGGGCAGCCGCAGCAAACGCGCCACGCCCTCATCCGCCACCAGCACCCAGAGTTTTCCGTCGTCCTTGTATGCAGCCATTGGGGTTCCTTCAACAAGAGTTCTCGTTGAAGATCCAGCGGCAAGCGCCGTACCTCCCTCCGGGGAGCGTTGTATCTCCCTCCGAGGAGGGCTGTATCTCCCTGAGGGAGAGGCGCACCGCGGCCGCTTGGCACATCATTTGCCCGCCGGAGGATGGCTCCGGACCTCGATGCGAGATCTGCATGGACAACGACACGACCGCCACCGCCAGCCTCCACCTCGTCTGCCCGTCCTGCGCGGCGAAGAACCGCGTGCCGCGCGAGCGCCTCGCCGAATCGCCCGACTGCGGCCGCTGCGGCACGCCGCTGATGCTGCCGCGGCCGGCGGAGCTGTCGCCCGAGGTCTTCGACCGTTTCATCGCGGGCACCGAGCTGCCGGTGGTCGTCGACTGCTGGGCCGACTGGTGCGGTCCTTGCCACATGATGGCGCCGCAGTTCGAGAAGGCCGCGGCGATGCTGCCCGAGGTCCGCTTCGTCAAGCTCGACACCGAGGCCGCGCCGCAGCAGAGCGCGCGATACAACATCCGCAGCATCCCGACGCTGCTGCTGTTCCTGGATGGTCAGGAGATCGCGCGTCAGGCCGGCGCGATGCCGGCACCGGCCATCGTCGAATGGGTGCGCAAGCAATTGCTGGGCTGAGCGCCCTCAGTCCGCCATCGCCTCGACGACCATCTGCACGCGCTGCTGGCCCTGGAACTCGTCCAGGCTGAGCCGATAGGCCAGCGTGACCTGCTCGGGCAAGGTCTCGGTGTGGCCGAACCAGATCGCGTCGCGGAGCCAGGCCCCCTGGCGCAGACGCAGCTTCAGATGGCGCTCGCCGACGATGCGCTGGCTGATGACCTGCACGCGGTCGCAGAACAGCGGCGCCTCGAAGGCCTGGCCCCAGACCTGCGATTCCAGCTCCTGCACCGTCTCGGGGCTGAAGGCCTCGGGCGGCAGCGGGCCGTCGGTGCGCAGCGTGCGCGTGAGCGCAGCCTCGTCCAGCCATTCGCGCGCGACCGCCTCGAAGGCCTGGGCGAAGGCCTCGACGCCGCCCGGCGACAGCGTGCAGCCCGCGGCCATCGCGTGTCCGCCGAACTTGCGCAGCAGCTCCGGATGGCGCTTGGACACGAGGTCCAGCGCGTCGCGCAGATGGAAGCCCGGGATGGAGCGGCCCGAGCCCTTGAGCTGGCCATCCGCGCCCTCGGCGAAGACGAACACCGGACGATGCAGCCGGTCCTTGATCCGCGAGGCCACGATGCCGACGACGCCCTCGTGGAAGTCCGCGTCGAAGATCGCCAGCGCCGGCGGCGGCGCGCCGTTCAGGCGCGGATCGGTCATCAGCCGGTCCAGCAGCACCAGCGCCTGCTCCTGCATGCCGGCCTCGATCTCGCGGCGCTCGCGGTTGATGCGGTCCAGCTCGCGGGCCAGCGCCAGTGCCTGCTCGCTGTCGTCGGTCGTCAGGCAGGTGATGCCCAGCGTCATGTCGTCGAGCCGGCCCGCGGCGTTGATGCGCGGCCCCAGCGCGAAGCCCAGGTCGAAGCTGTTGGCGCGGGACGCATCGCGGCTGGCCGCGGTGAACAGCGCCTGCACGCCCGGTTGCACGCGGCCGCCGCGCATGCGCTTGAGGCCTTGCGCGACCAGGCGCCGGTTGTTGGCGTCCAGCCGCACGACGTCGGCGACGGTGCCCAGCGCGACCAGGTCCAGCAGACCGTCCAGCCGCGGCGGGGCCGACTCGCCGAAGGCGCCGCGGCGGCGCAGCTCGCCGCGCAGCACCGTCAGCACGTAGAACGCGACGCCCACGCCCGCCAGGCTCTTGCTCGGGAAGGGGCAGCCAGGCTGGTTCGGATTCACCAGCGCGTCGGCCTCGGGCACCGTGGGTTGGCCCTCGGCGGTGACGGCGGGCAGGTGGTGGTCGGTCACCAGCACCTTGATGCCCAGCGCGCGCGCGAAGGCCACGCCCGCATGACTGGCGATACCGTTGTCCACGGTGACCAGCAGCTTGGGCTCATGCTGCAGCGCGAGCTCGACGATCGTCGGCGTCAGCCCGTAGCCATGCACCGCGCGATCGGGCACGACGTAGGTGACGGTGCCCGGCTTCGCGCCAAGCAGCGCCAGGCCGCGCAGCATCACGGCGCAGGCCGTGGCCCCGTCGCAGTCGTAATCGGCCACGATGCAGATGCGCTCGCCCGCGCCGATGGCATCGGCCAGCAGCTCGGCCGCGCGGGCGATGCCCAGCAGGCCCTGCGGACCCTCGGGCGGCAGCAGGTGCTTCAGGTCGGGGTCGAGCTCGTCGCGCGAGAGCACCCCGCGCGCGGCGAAGAGCCGCGCGAGCAGCGGCGAGAACCCCGCCTGCTGCAGCGCGATGGCGGAATCCGGCGGCACGTCGCGCGTCAGGATGCGGGGCTGGCTCACAGGTCCTCCACGGCGCTGGCGACGGCGACGCTCGTCGGCGCGAAACGTTGCTTCAGACGCGCCCAGGCGCCCGACGGTTGACGGGTCCAGGTGCGGGCCAGGCGCTCGCCGGAGAGCGTCAGCGACACGGGTCTGCCGGACTCCGCGGCGCTGAGCGCCTGCGCGATCGGGCCGGCGTCCAAGGCCTTCCAGGCCTCGCTCCAGCTGTACAGGTCGCCGGTGAGCATCGGCACGCGCAGCCGCGTGTCGACGACGAGATCCGTTGGCAGCGCCTGTCCGCGATCGCGGCCACATCCGCTGATCCACACGGCGTTGAGCGGACGTTGGCCGCGCTGCTCGCGCGACTGGTTCAGCGGATGGTCGTGCAGCAGCATCTGTGCCTCATTGAGCAGCGTGCGCAGGCGGCGGGCCCGCGGATACCAGGTCTCCACGCCGCGATTCAGCACGCGATCGACGCTCGCGGCCTCCAGGCCGTCGAGGTCCTCATGCGCGACGGCCCACGCGTCGCGGGCCAGCCAGGCGCTTCGCCAGCCTTCGGCCGCGGGGAAGAGCGTCGCGGACAGCGCATCGAGGAAGGCACGGGATTCATCGTCGCCGAGGTCCAGCGTGTCCGGGCCCATCGCGGTGACGCCCTCGTTGCCGACGGCGAAGTAGGTCGGCGTCAGCAGCGCCCACGCGGCATCGTCCGGGCCTTGGCCGGCCTCGCGCACGCGCCAGGCAGCGGTCGGCGGCCAGGCGTCGTCGATGCCACGCTGGCGGGCGAGGAACTGTTCGTGCGGGGGAACGGGGGAGGTCTCGTCGGCGTCACCGACATTGCCCGTCGGGGTGAGCAGGCCCAGCAGGCGGCTCAGTCGGGGCAACTCCAGTTCGCGCAGGATGCCCGCCACCTGGGGGTCCAGCGCACTGGCGAAGGGGATCATCACGTGCATGGCGGGGGATTATCGGCCGGTCACGAAGCTTTCATGCGCGGTGGGCAACCTGTGGGGCCATGCTGACCGACAAGCTCATGGCCGCCGCAGTCTCGAACGAACCGCCTGGGGCCGAGGCGGCGGACGCCGAGGACGGCGGCTCGATCCGCGTGCGCACCGTGTGGATCTCCGATCTGCACCTGGGCACGCCGGGCTGCCAGGCCCGCGCGCTGCTGGACTTCCTGCGCGAGGTCGAGTGCGAGCAGCTCTTCCTCGTCGGCGACATCGTCGACGGCTGGCAGCTGCGCCGCAGCTGGTACTGGCCGCAGGCCCACAACGACGTGGTGCAGAAGCTGCTGCGCAAGGCGCGCAAGGGCACCCGCGTGATCTACGTGCCGGGCAACCACGACGAATTCGCCCGCAAGTACCTGCAGCACAGCTTCGGCGGCATCGAGGTCGCGCCCGAGTGGATCCATGAGACCGCCGACGGTCGCAAGTTCTGGATCACGCACGGCGATCTCTTCGACGGCGTCATCCAGCATGCGAAGTGGCTGGCCTACGTCGGCGACAGCCTCTATGAATTCACGCTCAAGCTCAACCGCCACCTCAACTCGCTGCGCGCGCGCATGGGCTTGCCGTACTGGAGCCTGAGCAAGTACCTCAAGCTCAAGGTCAAGCGCGCGGTGTCCTTCATCAGCGAGTTCGAGGAGGCGCTGGCTCGGGAGGCCCGCAAGCGCGGCGTGCACGGCGTGATCTGCGGGCACATCCACCATGCGGAGCTGCGCGACATCGACGGCATCACCTATGCCAACGACGGCGATTGGGTGGAGAGCCTGACGGCGCTGGTCGAGCACGCGGACGGTCACCTGGAGATCCTGGACTGGGCCGAGCGCCAGCGCCGCGCTGCGGAGCAGGGCACCGCGGACGCGCTGGCCGCGGCGATGCGGCAACCGGCCTGACACGGTGCCCTCCAAGGCGGGGACACCCGCCCGAAGGAGGGTCATGGGGCTGTCACACCAGCTTCATAGAATGAGTTCATGACTTTGCCCGACGTGCCGCTGCTCAACCGCGAGAACGCGATCCTCGAGTTCAACCGACGTGTCCTGGCTCAGGCCCAGCGCCTGGATGTGCCCCTCCTGGAACGTCTGCGCTACATCTGCATCGTGTCCAGCAACCTCGACGAGTTCTTCGAGGTCCGGTTCGCCGACATGCTCGACGCGCAGCGCGATGGCAGCGGCCTGGTCTCCCCCCGGGACGTCGAGCGCGTGGGACGGGCCGCCCACGACCTGATTGACCAGCAGTACGCGATCTTCAACGACCAGGTGATGCCCGCGCTGCGCGAGCACAACATCCAGATCCTGAACCACGCGGACCGCACCGACGAGATGCGCGCGTGGGTCGGCAAGTTCTTCGAGCGCGAGGTGCGCCCGTTGCTCGTGCCCGTGGGCCTGGACCCGGCCCACCCGTTCCCGCAGGTCGCCAACAAGTCGCTGCACTTCATCGCCCGCCTGTCCGGCAAGGACGCGTTGGGCCGCGACAACCGCATCGCCATCGTCAAGGTGCCGCGCGTGCTGCCGCGTGTCATCAAGGTGCCCGCGGCGATCAGCGGCGGCAAGCAGAGCTTCGTGCTGCTCACGAGCGTGATCCGCGCCCATCTGGAAGAGCTGTTCCCGGGCCGGCATGTGGAGGCCTTCTCGCAGTTCCGCGTGACGCGCGATTCGGACCTCGAGGTCGACGAGGAAGAGATCGCCAACCTGCGCCACGCGCTGCGCTCGGGTCTGACGACGCGCCACTTCGGGCGCGCGGTGCGGCTCGAGGTCGTGAACACCTGCCCGGAGGAACTCTCGCGTTTCCTGCTCGAGCAGTTCGACCTGCCCGAGGCCGCGCTGTACCGCGTCAACGGTCCGGTCAACCTCGTCCGGCTCAACGAACTGATCGACCAGACCGACGCCGACGACCTGCGCTTCCAGCCCTATGAGCCGAGCTGGCCCAAGGGCCGGCTGCCGCGCGGCAAGTCCATCCTCGACAAGCTGCGCGCCAAGGGCGACGTGATGCTGCATCACCCGTTCGAGAGCTTCGAGCCCGTCGTGCAGCTGCTGCGCGAGGCGGTCGAGGATCCGGATGTGCTGGCGATCAAGCAGACGATCTACCGCACCGGCAGCCAGTCCGTGCTGGCCGACCTGCTGATCGAGGCCGCCCGCCGCGGCAAGGAAGTGCTGGCCGTGGTCGAGCTCAAGGCGCGCTTCGACGAGGAGGCCAACATCAATTGGGCGGAACGCCTGGAAGCCGTCGGCGCCCAGGTCGTGTACGGCATCGTCGGCCTGAAGACCCACGCCAAGCTGATGCTGATCACGCGCCGCGAAGGCGGCAAGCTGCGTCGCTACGGCCATCTTTCCACCGGCAACTACAACCCCAAGACCGCGCGCTTCTACACCGACCTCGGCTACCTCACCGCCGACACCGAGATGACCGCCGACATGGACCTGGTCTTCAGCCAGCTCGCGTCGCTGTCCAAGTTCAAGGCACCGAGAAAGCTGCTGCTGGCGCCGTTCAACCTGCACCGGACGATGTGCGAGCTCCTCGCCCAGGTCGAGGCCGCCGCCCACCGCGGCGAACCCGCGCGCATCGTGCTCAAGATCAACGCGCTGACCGACTCGGAACTCATCAACGGCATCCTGCGCGCCGGCAAGGCCGGCGCCAAGGTCGACCTCATCGTGCGCGGCGCCTGCATGCTGCCCCCAGGCCTGCCCGGTGAATCCGACAACATCCTCGTGCGCTCCGTCGTCGGCCGCTTCCTCGAACACTCGCGGATCTTCTACTTCCGCTGGGGCAAGGACGAGCAGGAAGCCCTCTATCTGTCGAGCGCCGACTGGATGAGCCGCAACATGCTCCGCCGTATCGAGGTCGCCTGGCCAGTCACCGATCCCAAGCTGCGGCAGCGCGTCATCGACGAGGGACTCTCGCCCTATCTCCACGACACGCAAGATGCCTGGCAGCTCAGCCCCGATGGGACCTCCCAACGCATCGTCCCCGGCCGCGACTCCCATCCCGTCAGCGCTCAGCAGGCTTTGGCTCGCCTCTATCAGGAAACGGATTGAGCGCGGACAGCCCGAGCCTGGGCCGGCGACTCCCGTCGAGCTCAGGCGCTCAACTCGCTTCGCTCACCTCCGGCTCGCTCCGCTCAAACAGATCGCGCCCAGTCAGTCCTTGACGCTCGACTTCGTCGCCGGCCCAGGCTCAGCCTGTCCCGATCCCCCCAGCACTGCCACGAGCTCTCCCTCTCCCGCCTGCGGGAGAGGGCAGGGGTGAGCCAGCGGCCTCGTCAGGCCTCCAGCGCCAACTGCACGCGGCCGACCTTCGACCACGCCTCGAGCTCCTCGCGCAGCAGGTAATGCGCCCGCGGATGCCCCTCCGCCCAACCCTTGCGCATCTCGATCGTCACGTTCATCCCGTCCCGGCGCAGCCGGATGTCCGACGGATCCACGTCGCCGCGCGCATGGCACTTGATCGCCGCCAGCCGCAGGCTCAGCAACTGCCACACCATCGGCTCGTCCTGCAGCTGCTCCTCGAGCTTGCGCAACCCGCCGCGCTGACCCAGCGCCAGATCGCCCAGCCGCCTCAGCTGGTTCTGCGAGAAACCCGGCGCATCCACGTGCGACAGCAGATACGCGCTGTGCCGGTGGTGATCATGGTGCGACACCATCATCCCGATCTCATGCAGCGCGGCCGCCCAGCCCAGCTCCCGCCGGTGCTCCTCGTCGGCCTTGGGCGCCAGCTCCGCATGCAGCCGCCGCGCGAGCGACTGCACCCGGCCCGCCTGCTCCCGATCGACCGCGAAACGCCGTTGCAACTCCGCCACCGACTGCTCCCGCATGTCGCGGCCCGCCGCCAGCAGGCTCGGATCGAGCCGCTCCGCCAGATCGAAGATCACGCCCTGGCGCAACGCGCCCTTGGCCGGATGCAGCCGCTCGATGTCGAAATGCGTGAGCAAGGTGTACAGGATGCACAGCCCGCCGCCGACCACCGCGCGCCGGTCTTCCTTCAATCCGGACAACTTCAGCGCATCGACGCTGCCCGCCTGCAGGCACTGCTCGATGCACCAGCGCAGCCCGTCCAGCGTGATCGCGCCATCCGGACTCACGCCATTGGCCGCGAGGATCTGCGCCACCGCGCCCACCGTGCCCGATGAGCCCAGCGCCTGCTTCCATCTGGGCTGCGAGGCGCGGCGCGAGAACTGCGTGATGGCCTCCTCCAGCTCCGCGCCCGCGGCGACCTGCGCCGCGCGGAAGGCCTCCGCCGTGAAGCGACCGTCGGGGAAGAAACGCATCGACAGGCTGACGCTGCCGATCTGGAAACTCTCCGCGCTCAGCGGCTGCGGGCCGCGGCCGAGGATCATCTCGGTGGAGCGGCCGCCGATGTCGATCACCAGCCGCGGATCCTCCGCCGTCTGCAGGCGAGCCACGCCCGCGTAGATCAGGCGCGCTTCCTCGCGACCCGAGATCACCTCGATCGGATGACCCAGCACCTCGCGCGCGCGCGCCAGGAACGCATTGCGGTTGCGCGCCTCGCGCAGCGTCTGCGTCGCCACCGCGCGGACCTGCCGCGAGGGCAGGTCGGCCAGTCGGTCGGCGAATCGGCGCAGGCAGGCCAGACCCCGTTGCGCGGCCTCCTCGGTGAGCATGCTCATCGCGTCCAGACCGGCCCCCAGGCGCACCGTCTCCTTCAGGTAATCCAGCCGCCGGTACTGCCCGTGCTGCAGTTGGGCGAGCTCCAGCCGGAAGCTGTTGGAGCCCATGTCGATGGCGGCCAGGATCGGAGGAACTTGCGCTTGGGTCATGGGGGCGATTGTCGCGGTGTTTGCCCGCCCGGCCGGGAACGAAGTGCTTTCATCTTGTTGTCGCATCTGCCCTGTCATGGGGACAGGCGCGCTAGCATCCAGCCTTCCGTCCGGAGTCATGGATGGTCATTCCACCCCGCATTCCCCCTTCAGAGGAGCTGCCGATGACGACTTCCGATTCCCGCGCCGACGTGCGCCTCGACGCCATCCAGGACGACATCGACACGCTGGCCCCCGGCCGCGGCTTCAGCCGTCGCGCGTTCGTCGGCACCGCGGTGGGCAGCGGATTCGCGGCCGCCGTCCTTCCGGTCAGCGCGCAGACGCTCACCACCGACACGCAGGGCCTGGATGCGGGCCCGGTGAGCATCCCGGTGGGCGACTTCACGATGCCGGCCTACGTCGCGCAACCCGCGGGCAAGAGGCACGCGCACGTGGTGCTGGTGATCAGCGAGATCTTCGGCGTGCACGAGCACATCGCCGACGTCGCGCGCCGCTTCGCCAAGCTCGGGTACCTGGCCATCGCCCCGGACCTCTTCGCGCGCCAGGGCGACGCCAAGGTCTATTCCGACATTGCCAAGCTGCAGGCCGAGATCATCCAGCGCACGCCCGACGCGCAGGTCCTCAACGACCTCGACGCCACCGTGGCCTGGGCGAAGGCACAGGGCGGCGACACCGCGCACCTGGGCATCACCGGTTTCTGCTGGGGCGGCCGCATCGTGTGGCTGTACACCGCCCACAGCAAGGCGGTGAAGGCCGGTGTCGCCTGGTATGGCCGCTTGCAGGGTCAGACGAACGCGATGACGCCCAAACATCCGATCGATGTGGCCGGTCAGCTCCACGCGCCGGTGCTGGGCCTGTACGGCGCGGCGGACAATGGGATCCCGGTGTCGACCGTGGCGGCGATGCAGGAGGCGCTCAAGCAGGGCAACGCCTCGGCCAAGGCCAGCGAATTCGTCGTCTATCCCGACACCGGCCATGCCTTCCACGCCGATTACCGCCCCAGCTACCGGGCCGAGGCGGCCAAGGACGGCTGGGCACGCTGCCAGGCCTGGTTCAAGCAGCACGGGGTCTGAGCGCGGTCACCAGGCTCGGACGCGCGTTCGGGCTCATGCGCGCGTCCCCCGTCCGGGGTCGTCCGCAAGAGGGTCAGAGCCCTCGCGCGGCGGGGGGCTTGACGACTCTGAGACAATTTTGAGAACCCCATCCGGCGCACCCCACGTGGTGCGCCTTTTTTATCCATGACCCTGACCTACATCCTGCTGGTGACCTTCGCTGGCGGTCTGGCCTCCGTGACGATCGCGGCGATGCTGACGGTCGGCCTGCTGAGCCGCATCGTCAAGCACCTGGTCAGCCTGTCGACCGGCGTGCTGCTGTCGACCGCGCTGCTGCACGTGCTGCCGGAGGCCTTCGAGAGCGGGGCGGACCCGCACAACCTGTTCCTGGCGCTGCTGGGCGGGTTGATGTTCTTCTTCCTGCTGGAGAAGGCCGAGCTCTATCGGCACACGCACCACCATGAGGGGGATGGGCACCATCACCACCACCATTTCGACCGGGAACAGGCCGGCCGGGGGGGCTTGTCGGTGCTGGTGGGGGATTCGATCCACAACTTCTGCGACGGCATCATCATCGCCGCGGCCTTCCTGGCGGACCACCACCTGGGGTGGGTGACCGCGATGGCCATCGTCGCGCATGAGATCCCGCAGGAGGTCGGCGACTACATCGTGCTGCTGAACGCCGGGTTCTCGCGCAGGAAGGCGCTGTTCTTCAATGCCGTGTCAGGCATGGCAGCGGTGCTGGGCGGGCTGGTCGGCTACTTCGTCGTGGGCCCGTGGCAGCAACTCTTCCCCTACCTGCTGGTGGCCGCGTCGAGCAGCTTCGTCTACGTCTCGGTCGCCGACCTGATCCCGCAGCTGCAACGCCGGCTGCCCTGGAAGGACACGGCGCTGCAGCTGCTGTGGCTGGGCGTGGGCATCGTGTTCGTGCTGATCGTCGTCGGAGGAAAACACGCTCATTGACGCCCGCTGACGCCGACCTGAGCGGCCGCGTCAGGCGGTCTGCGGCGCGCCCTCGCCGTGCACCACCAGCACCGGGAAGGCGCAGTGCGTGAGCACCTTCTGCGTCTCGCTGCCCAGCAGCAGCGCCTGCAGACCGCGCCGACCGTGTGTGGCCATGACGAGCAGGTCGGCGTCCACGCGCCTGGCGTGCTCGATGATGGCTTCCCAGGGATGCAGCGCCTCGACGCTGTGGGCCTCGATCTCCAGGCCCTGTGCGCGCGCCAGCGCGAGCACCTGGCCGAGCCGCTCCTGCGCGATGCGCTCCTGCGCGTCGAAGAATTCCTGCGGCGGCGTGGGCTGCATCTCCGACACGGCGCTGTAGGGGAAGGGTTCCTTGACGCTCAACGCGAACAGCTTGGCGCCGTGGAATTTCGCGAGCTGAATGGCGGTATCGACCGCCTTGGCGGTGATGTCGGAACCGTCGGTGGGAATCAGGATGCGCTTGAACATGGCGAGCCTCCTTCGAACGGGTGGGGCTGGGTGGACCGGACCCCGCCGCGGCAGGGTCAGGGCTTGCCTTCGCAGTCTGACCTTCTCATGGTGCTCGCGTCCTGCGCGTTGTCAATAAGGGCCGGCGTGAGCCTTCGGTCCTTGGCGTCCGGCTCTCATCCCTTGGCCAGCGGCAGGCGCGGGTTGGCGCTCCATTCGCTCCAGGACCCGGGATAGAGCCGGCTGCCCGTCAAGCCGGCGTGATGCATGGCCAGCAGGTTGTGGCACGCGGTGACGCCCGATCCGCATTGATGCACCGTGCCGGACGCGCCTTGCGGCCCCAGCAGCGCCGAGAACTCCTCGCGCAACTGCGCGGGCGACTTGAATCGGCCTTCCGGCGTCAGGTTGGACTTGAAGAAGCGATTCGAAGCTCCCGGGATATGCCCCGCCTGGGTGTCCAGCGGCTCCACTTCTCCCCGGAAGCGTTCCCCCGCACGGGCGTCGATCAGGCGCACCCGCCCCAGTTGGGCGAGCAGCTCCTGCGCCTGCAGCGGATGCTCCAGCGGCTCGCCGGGCAGGAACTGTCCTGGCGCGACCGCCGAGGGGGGAGCGGTGTCTACCGGACCGCCCGCCTGTTGCCAGGCCGCGAATCCGCCATCCAGCACGGCGACCTGCTCATGTCCGAGCCAGCGCAGCATCCACCACACGCGCGCCGCGTACATGCCGTCGGCGGCGTCGTAGGCGACCAGCAGCCGGCCCGGCGTCATGCCGATCGAGGCCAGCGTCGCGGCGAAGGCGTCGCGCTCGGGCAGCGGGTGTCGGCCGCGGAATCCGCCGAACGCGTCCTGCTTCGGGCCGCTCAGGTCGCGGTCCAGGTGCAGGTAGAACGCGCCGGGCACATGGCCGGCGGCATGGGCGCGCTCGCCGGCGGCGGTGTCGGACAGGTCGAACCGCGCGTCGATGACCAGCGGCGCCGTCGGCGAGGACATCAGCGCGCGCAGCTGATCCGAGGAGATCAGCGCGGGCGTCGACAGCGAGGACGCCTCGCCGGGCGATGCGCTGGTGTCAGGGAGGGAGGTCGAAGACGTGCTCATGGGCGTTCAGGATTCCTGGACCGAGTGCTGGGCGTCCTTGGGCGTGTTCCGGGCGCGCAGCAGCGTCGCTCCCAGGCCCGCGCCGACGATCAGCAGGATGCCTAGCCATGACAGCAGGCCCAGCCGGTCGCCGAAAACCGCCACACCATACAACGCCGAGAACACGATGCCCAGGTATTGCAGCGACGCGTTGACCAGCGGCTTGCCGGTGCCATAGGCGCGCGTCATCAGCAGTTGCGCGGCCGTGGCCAGCACGCCCACGGCCAGCAGCAGCGCCGCGCCGGTCCAGGTGTGGGCATGCCACCCGCCGTGCGAGACGATCGTCGTCAGCGCGCCCGCGACGACACCGCCCATCGAGAAGTAGAAGACGATGCGGTACTCGGGCTCGCCCACCCGGCCCAGAGACGTGACCTGCAGGTAGGCCATCGCCGACAACATGCCCGAGGCCAGCCCCGCCAGCGCGTGCCAGGCCTGCTGGTCCTCCATGGCGGGCTGCAGCACCAGGCCCACGCCGACGAAGCCCAGCAGCACGGTGACCACCAGCCGCGGATCGACCTTGGCCGCGCCCATGAGCACCGCGCCCCCGATCAGGAACAGCGCCATCCACACCGAGGACATGTAGTTCAGCGTCATCGCCGTGGCCAGCGGCAGCTTGCTGATCGCGAAGAACCACAGTGACAGCGCGATCACCCCCGAGAGGCTGCGCCAGAAGTGCATCGCCGGGACCTGCGTCTTGAGGGACGTGCCCTGCACCCTCGTCATCGCGAACAGGAACAGCGTGCCCACGAGGCCGCGATACATGACGATCTCGCCGGCGCCGTAGTAGGCCGAAGCCAACTTGACGCAGACGCCCATGGTGGCGAACAGCAGTGTCGCCAACACCATCAGAAGGGGTGCAGACATGGCGCGGATTCTCGCGCCGAAGGCCGGTCGGACCTGTTGCGGCGAGCCGCAAAAACGAACGCCCCGCGAGAGCGGGGCGTTGTGCGCACCGGCAAGGGTGCGTGGGTGCGTGAAGGGGCGCGTCAGCGCTTCATCAGTCCGCGGTACCACTCGTGGAAGTGCTTCATGCCGTCTTCCATCGGGGTCTGGTAGGGGCCGGCCTCGTTGTCGCCGCGCTCCATCAGCGCCTTGCGGCCCGCGTCCATGCGCAGCGCGATCTCGTCGTCCTCGATGCAGGTCTCCATGTAGGCGGCCTGCTGCGCGTCGATCAGGTCGCGCTCGAAGGCGATGACTTCCTCGGGGTAATAGAACTCCACGATGTTGGTCGTCTTCTGCGGCCCCTTGGGGAACAGCGTCGAGACCACCAGCACGTTGGGGTACCACTCCACCATGATGTTGGGGTAGTAGGTCAGCCAGATCGCGCCCTGGTCCGGGGACTGCCCGCCCGAGAAGCCCAGCACCTGCTCATGCCACTTGGCGTACACATCCGAGCCCGGTTTCTGCAGCGCCTTGTTCACGCCCACCGTTTGCACCGAATAGTCCCGGCCGAACTCCCACGCCAGGTCGTCGCAGGTGACGAACTGCCCCAGTCCGGGATGGAACGGGCCGACGTGATAGTCCTCGAGGTAGACCTCGATGAAGGTCTTCCAGTTGTAGTCGCACTCGTGGACGTGGACCTTGTCGAGCTGATACCCGCTGAAGTCCAGCGCGGCGCGCGGCCCCAGCCGGGACAGATCGGCGGCGATGTCGCGGCCGTTGTCCTCGAACAGCAGGCCGTTCCACTCGCGGATCTTGTAGCGGTTCAAGTGCAGGCAAGGGTCCTGCTTGAAGTGCGGCGCGCCGACCAGCTCGCCCTTCAGGTCGTAGGTCCAGCGGTGCAGCGGGCACACGATGTTGCTCTGCGTGTTGCCGCGTCCGCGCAGCATCACCGCCTGGCGGTGACGGCAGACGTTGGAGATCAGCTCCAGGCCCTGCGCGCTGCGCACCAGCGCGCGGCCTTCGCCCTCCTGCGGCAGGGCGTAATAGTCTCCGACCTCGGGCACGGCCAGGGCGTGTCCGAGGTAGCGGGGACCGTGCTGGAAGATCAGTTCCTGTTCCCGGCGGAACAGGTCCTCATCGAAGTAGGAGGTGACAGGCAGCTGAGGGTGGCTGGCGGCCGTGCTGCGTTCAAGGGGGCTGAGAGGAATGCTCAGGTCGGACATGATCCAAGAGGGTCTCCAAGACTGACCGCCGGGCCCCTTTTAGGGCATCGCTTCGGGCAAGGGAACCGGGGATTGTACCCGGGCGCCCCGTGTCGGGGGAGGGCGGAGTTTTTCTCGATCGCTTCGGATCGGAAACACCCGCTGACGCCTGTGGCGGCCCGCTCACATCCCCCGACAGTCGGATCTCGGACCGGCGTATGCCGGTGCTTACAATCGGCCTTTTCGCGTTTTGAAATGAGCAAGCCTTCCGCCAGCGCCAAACCGGCGCCCACCGCGTTCCAGGAGCAGGAGCCCGCCAGCTATGAACTGGCGGTCGAGGAGTTGGAACGCCTGGTCCAGGCGATGGAAGCCGGTCAACTGCCGCTGGATCAGCTGCTGGCCAGCTACCAGCGGGGGGCTGCATTGCTGAAATACTGCCGCGCGCGGCTCCAGGCCGTCGAACAACAAGTACAGGTCATCGAAGGTGGCAGCGCGCAGGCTTGGGGAGAAGAGTAATTGGATGCAGGTGTTTTCGAACGTTGGGTGAAGCAGTCCCTGCTGGCGGTGGAACAGGCGCTCGAAGCCTGGGTCCCTGAGCAGGCGCCCGCTGGTCTGGGCGTGGCGATGCGCTACGCGGTGCTGGGCGCGGGCAAGCGGCTGCGTCCGCTGCTGGTGATGGCGGCGGCCGAGGCCGCCGGCGGTCATCGCGAGGCGGCGCTGCGCGCGGCTTGCGCGGTGGAGCTCATCCATGCCTACTCGCTGGCCCACGACGACATGCCCTGCATGGACAACGACGTGCTGCGTCGCGGCAAGCCGACGCTGCACGTGCAGTACGGCGAGGCCCAGGCGATGCTGGCCGGCGACGCGATGCAGGCGCTGGCCTTTGACGTCCTGACGCCCGACGAGGGCATCGCCCCCGCGCTGCAGGCCCGGCTGTGCCGCCTGCTGGCGCGCGCCAGCGGCTACGACGGCATGGCCGGCGGTCAGGCGATCGACCTGGCCAGCATCGGCAAGCCGCTGGACGAAGCCGCGCTGCGCGACATGCACCGCCGCAAGACCGGCGTGCTGCTGCAGGCCAGCGTGCTGATGGGCGCGGCCTGCGGCGACCTGACTGACGCCGCCTGGGACGCGCTGAGCCGCTACGGCGCCGCGATCGGCCTGGCCTTCCAGGTCGTCGACGACATCCTGGACGTCACGCAGGACAGCGAGGTGCTGGGCAAGACGGCCGGCAAGGACCAGGACAACAACAAGCCGACCTACGTGAGCGTGCTGGGCCTGGAGCCCGCACGCGCCTACGCGCTGCGGCTGCGCGACGATGCGCACCAGGCGCTGGCCGACAGCGGCCTGGCCGACACCGCCTGGCTCAGCCTGCTGGCTGACAAGGTGGTCGAGCGCGACAACTGAAGGCCAGAGAGGTCCCGCCATGAGCGACAACCAACCGAACGCGGCCGCCTCGCAGGCGCTGCTGGGCACGATCGACGGTCCGGCCGACCTGCGCCGACTGTCGCGCAGCCAACTGCCGCAACTGGCCGACGAACTGCGCGCGCACATCCTGAACAGCGTGTCCAAGACCGGCGGCCATCTGTCGTCCAACCTCGGCACCGTCGAGATGACGATCGCGCTGCATTACGTCTACGACACGCCGCGTGACCGCCTGGTCTGGGACGTGGGTCACCAGACCTATCCGCACAAGATCCTCACCGGTCGCCGCGACGCGATGGCCACGCTGCGCCAGCAGGGCGGCATCTCCGGCTTCCCCCGCCGCGACGAGAGCGAGTACGACACCTTCGGCACCGCGCACTCGAGCACCTCGATCTCCGCCGCGCACGGCATGGCCATGGGCGCCAAGCTCAAGGGCGAATCGCGTCGCGTGGTCGCGATCATCGGCGACGGAGCGATGACCGCCGGCATGGCCTTCGAGGCGCTGAACAACGCCGGCGTCGCCCATGGCGGCCTGCTGGGCGACGTGCTGGTGATCCTGAACGACAACGACATGTCGATCAGCCCGCCGGTGGGCGCGCTCAACAAGTACTTCACCCGGCTGATGAGCGGCAAGTTCTACGCGGCCGCGCGCGAGGGCGCGAAGTCGGTGCTCAAGCACACGCCGCTGTACGAGTTCGCGCGTCGCTTCGAGGAGCACACCAAGGGCATGTTCGTGCCCGGCACGATCTTCGAGGAGTTCGGCTTCAACTACGTCGGCCCGATCGACGGCCATGATCTGGACGCGCTGATCCCCACGCTGGAGAACCTGCGCGACAAGAAGGGGCCGCAGTTCCTGCATCTGGTCACGCGCAAGGGCCAGGGCTACAAGCTCGCGGAAGCGGACCCGGTGAAGTACCACGGCCCGACGCCGTTCAACCCGGCCGAAGGCATCAAGCCGTCGACGACGCCCGCCAAGAAGACGTTCACGCAGGTCTTCGGCGACTGGCTGTGCGACATGGCCGAGGCCGATCCGACGCTGGTCGCGATCACGCCGGCGATGCGCGAGGGCTCGGGCATGGTCGAATTCCACAAGCGGTTCCCGACGCGTTATTACGACGTGGGCATCGCCGAGCAGCACGCGGTGACCTTCGCCGGCGGCCTGGCCTGCGAGGGCCTGCGTCCGGTGGTCGCGATCTACTCGACCTTCCTGCAGCGCGGTTACGACCAGCTGGTCCACGACGTGGCGCTGCAGAACCTGCCGGTGCTGTTCGCGCTGGACCGCGCGGGTCTGGTCGGCGCCGATGGCGCGACGCATGCCGGCAACTACGACATCGCCTTCACGCGCTGCATCCCGAACATGAGCGTGATCACGCCGTCGGATGAGAACGAGTGCCGTCAGGCGCTGTACACCGGCCACGTGCACAACGGTCCGGTGACGGTGCGTTATCCCCGCGGCGCGGGCATCGGCGCGGAGATCCAGAAGGACATGGTCGCGCTGCCCTGGGGCAAGGGCGAGGTGCGTCGCCACTCGACGCTGCCGCAGGGCGGCGGCCGCGCCGCGCCCCGCGTGGCGGTGCTGGCCTTTGGCACGCTGCTGCATCCCGCGCTGAAGGCGGCCGAGGCGCTGGACGCGACCGTGGCCAACATGCGTTTCGTGAAGCCGCTGGACGTCGAGCTGGTCAAGGAACTGGCGCGCACGCACGATGCGCTGGTGACCGTCGAGGACGGCTGCGTGATGGGCGGCGCGGGCAGCGCGGTGCTGGAGGCGCTGCAGGCCGAGGGCCTGTCGCTGCCGGTGCTGCAGCTGGGCCTGCCCGACGAGTACGTCGAGCACGGCGAACCCGGCAAGCTGATGGCCCAGTGCGGGCTGGACGCCGCGGGCATCGAGCGCTCGATCCGCGAGCGCTTCCTCTCGGGCGCCACGGCGCCGTTGTCCAAGGTCGCGTGAGGACGACCGCGGCGAGCGCCGGATGATCCGCCTGAACGGCGCTGGCTTCGCGGTCAGCGCCGTTTGGCTTGTGGGGTAGGCGCGTTGCCGCCCGGTGCCGCAGCGCGTTTCACCGCCGCGATGAAGTCCTCGGCCAGCGCGTGCGCGGGCCGATGCAGCGGCCACAGCGCCTGGATCCGGAAGGGCACCGACACCGAGAAGGGCCGCACGTGCAGCCCCGGACCCGCGCAGGCGCGCGCGGTCAGCGGGTTCACCAGCGCGATGCCCAGTCGCTGCTCGACCAGCGCGCACACGGCGATCGCGCTGTGCGTCTCCACCTGCAGGCGGCGGCGCACGCCGGCCGCTGCGAAGATCGCGTCGAACTGGCGCCGATACGGATCCTCGGCCGACAGGCTGACGAAACGCTCCCCCTCGAAATCCCGTGGCGTGAGCACTGCCTGCGTCAGCAGCGGATGACCGGCGGGCAGCACGCAGACCTCGTCCAACTCGAGCAGCGTCTCGCTGCGCGTGCCCGGCACGGTGGCGCTGACCTCGCTCAACCCGAGGTCGAAACGCTGCGCGGCCATCCATTCCTCAAGCAGCGGCGACTCCTGCGGCGTCAGCGTCAGCTGCGCCTGGGGATGGCGGGCGAGCCAATCGGCGCTGGCCTGCGGCAGCAGGGCATGCGCCAGCGCCGGCAGCGTCAGCACGCGCAGCCCCTCGTCCTCGGCGCGCCCCAATGCGAGCGCGCGGGCGACCACCTGATCCAGGCCCTGATAGGCGCGCTGGACTTCATCGAACAGCGCCAGCGCGCGGGCGGTGGGCCGCAGGCGGCCCGGACCCCGATCGAACAGCGTGTAACCCAGCAGCGATTCCATTCGAGCCAGTTCCCGGCTCACGGTCGGCTGGGACGTGAACAGCAGCTGCGCCGCTCCGGTGACGCTGCCCGCGGTCATCACCGCGCGGAACACCTCGATGTGGCGATGGGAGATCGGCGGGGTCGTCGTTGGTGTTGGCGTTGGCGGCTGGGTGGGCTCGAACATCGCGCCAGCATAGCAGTGCATATCAAAATTGAATTCGATAGTCAAAACAAAGCATTTGATTGAATGGATCACCGGCGCGATGCTTGCGTCAGTTTGACGACCCCCCCAGGAAGGATGCCCCCAATGCCGCAAGCCCTCACCCCCGACCGCCGCCAACAACTCCAGGCGCTCGGCGCCAAGTACGGCACTCCCCTCTGGGTCTACGACGCCGCCGTCATCCGGGAGCGCATCGCCGCGCTGCGCGGATTCGATACGGTCCGCTTCGCGCAGAAAGCCTGCTCCAACACGCACATCCTGCGGCTGATGCGGGAGCAGGGCGTGAAGGTGGATTCGGTCTCGCGCGGCGAGGTGCTGCGCGCGCTGGCGGCCGGATTCACGGTAGGCACCGGCGCGGCCGCGGTCCATTCGGACATCGTCTTCACCGCGGACCTGCTCGACCGCGAGACGTTGCGCACCGTGGTCGAGCACCGCGTCCCGGTGAACGCCGGCTCCATCGACATGCTCGAACAACTGGGCGAGGTCTCGCCCGGCCACCCCGTGTGGCTGCGCCTGAATCCGGGTTTCGGCCACGGCCACAGCAACAAGACCAATACCGGCGGCGAGCACAGCAAGCATGGCATCTGGCATGAACAACTGGCTGACGCGCTCGCCGTGATCGCCCGTCGTGGTCTGACGCTGATCGGGCTGCACATGCACATCGGTTCGGGCGTGGATTACGCGCACCTGGGGCAGGTGTGCGGCGCCATGGTCGACCTGGTGCGCACGGTCAAGGCGCAGGGCCTGGACCTGCAGGCGATCTCGGCCGGCGGCGGGCTGTCCATCCCCTACCAGGAGGACGGCGAGCGCATCGACACCGCCCATTACTTCAGCCTCTGGGACACCGCCCGCAAGGAGGCCGAGGCCGTCGTCGGCCATGCGCTGGCGCTGGAACTGGAGCCGGGTCGCTATCTGGTGGCCGAGTCCGGCGTGCTGCTGGCCGAGGTGCGCGCCGTCAAGTCGCAGGGTCGCCAGCACTTCCTGCTGGTCGACGCCGGCTTCAACGAGTTGATGCGCCCGGCCATGTACGGCAGCTATCACGCGATGAGCCTGATCCCGGCGGACGGTCAGTCGCGCCCGGTGCGCGAGACCGTGGTGGCCGGGCCGCTGTGCGAGTCCGGCGATGTCTTCACGCAGGCCGAGGGCGGCGTGGTGCTGGCGCGGGAATTGCCGCAAGCCCAGGTCGGCGACCTGCTGGTCATCCATGACACCGGCGCCTACGGCGCCTCGATGTCCAGCAACTACAACAGCCGCCCGCTGATCGCCGAGGTGCTGGTCGATGGCGGGTCGGACCGCCTGATCCGCCGCCGCCAGACGGTCGAGGAGCTGCTCGCGCTGGAAGCGGTCTGAACGCCTCCGGCCGCGTGTGACGCTTTCATGAGATTTTTGCTATCGCACAATGTTTTTTCGATAGTCGGACTCAATAGGGATTGGCAATAGGCCGCATTGGGGAATTCAAACCCGTCGATAGCCCTTGCCCCCTATCATTCCGTCCATCCCATCAACCCCAGACAGAGAGATCGAAGCAATGTCCCTGATCAACACCCAAGTCCAACCCTTCAAGGCCCAGGCGTTCCACAACGGCAAGTTCATCGAGGTCACTGAAGAGTCGCTCAAGGGCAAGTGGTCCGTCCTGATCTTCATGCCGGCCGCCTTCACCTTCAACTGCCCGACCGAGATCGAAGACGCGGCTGACCATTACGCCGAGTTCAAGAAGGCTGGCGCCGAGGTCTACATCGTCACCACCGATACCCACTTCTCGCACAAGGTGTGGCACGAAACCTCGCCGGCCGTCGGCAAGGCCAAGTTCCCGCTGGTCGGCGACCCGACCCACGCGCTGACCAACGCCTTCGGCGTGCACATCCCGGAAGAAGGCCTGGCGCTGCGCGGCACCTTCGTGATCAACCCGGAAGGCGTGATCAAGACGCTGGAAGTGCATGACAACGCCATCGCCCGCGATGTCAAGGAAACGCTGCGCAAGCTGAAGGCGGCCCAGTACGTCGCCAAGAACCCGGGCCAGGTCTGCCCGGCCAAGTGGAACGAAGGCGCGGCGACCATCGCCCCGTCGCTGGACCTGGTCGGCAAGATCTAAGGATC
The DNA here is from genome assembly GCA_039594005.1 of Roseateles sp. GTDB lineage: Bacteria > Pseudomonadota > Gammaproteobacteria > Burkholderiales > Burkholderiaceae_C > Roseateles. The sequence goes on along the minus strand of JBCNOF010000011.1, from coordinate 33,343 downwards.
TCGCCTTTCGGGGGAGACGCTTCCCGCCTTCGGGCGGGGAGTCCCCCGACCGGTGATCCGGATGAGGATGTTCCTCTTCCCCTCACTGCACCCGCACCGCGCGTGGACCCTGTCGGGCCACGGGCGTGTGCTCGGCCGCCCCTTCAAGGTGCTCGACGCGCAAGGGAGGCCGGTTCTCGAAGTCGCTTGAAGAAAACTGAAAGGAAGCAACGATGTTGGACGACAACCTGAAGGCGCAGCTCAAGGCCTACCTGGAGCGGGTGACGCTGCCGTTCGAGATTGAAGCTTCGTTGAGCGACTCCGAGAGCTCCTCGGAACTGAAGCAGCTGCTGTCGGACATCGCCGCGATGTCCGACAAGATCACGCTGCGCCTGGACGGCAACGACGCGCGCAAGCCTTCGTTCAGCCTCAAGCGTACGGGCACCGAGCAGAGCCTGCGCTTCGCCGCGATTCCGCTGGGACACGAGTTCACTTCGCTGGTGCTCGCCCTGCTGTGGACCGGCGGTCATCCCCCGAAGGTGGAGCAGTCCACCATCGACCAGATCAAGGGCCTGGACGGCGACTACCTCTTCGAGGTGTACATGTCCCTGACCTGCCACAACTGCCCGGACGTCGTGCAGGCGCTGTCGTTGATGTCGGTGCTGAACCCGCGCGTGAAGACGGTGGTCGTGGACGGCGCGCTGTTCCAGGACGAGGTCAATGCCCGCGAGATCATGGCGGTGCCGACGATCTACCTGAATGGCCAGGAATTCGGCTCGGGTCGCATGACCGTCGAGGAAATCGCCGCGAAGCTGGACACTGGCGCGGCAGCCAAGGACGCGGCCAAGCTTTCCGCCAAGGACGCCTATGACGTGCTGATCGTCGGCGGCGGTCCGGCCGGCGCGGCGGCGGCGGTGTACGCGGCTCGCAAGGGCATCCGCACCGGCATCGCGGCCGAGCGCTTCGGCGGCCAGGTCAACGACACGCTGGCGATCGAGAACTACATCTCGGTGCTGTCCACGGACGGACCGAAGTTCTCGATGGCGCTGGAGTCGCACGTCAAGGATTACGGCGTCGACGTGATGAACCTGCAGCGCGCCGACAAGCTGATCCCCGCCACCGAGCCGGGCGGCCTGATCGAGCTGCGGCTGGCCAACGGGGGTTCGCTCAAGAGCAGGACGGTGATCGTGTCGACGGGCGCGCGCTGGCGCAATGTCAATGTGCCGGGCGAGCAGGAATACAAGAACAAGGGCGTGGCCTACTGCCCGCACTGCGATGGGCCGCTGTTCAAGGGCAAGCGCGTGGCGGTGATCGGCGGCGGGAATTCGGGTGTCGAGGCGGCGATCGATCTGGCCGGCATCGTGGCGCATGTGACGCTGCTGGAGTTCGGCGACACGCTGCGCGCGGACGCGGTGCTGGTGAAGAAGCTGGAAAGCCTGCCCAACGTCGTGATCCTGAAGCAGGCGCAGACGACCGAGTTCACCGGCACGGCCGGCAAGCTCGACGGGCTGAACTACACCGATCGCGCGACGGGCGAGGCCAAGCGGGTCGAGCTCGAGGGCGTGTTCGTGCAGATCGGGCTGGTGCCCAACACCGAATGGCTGCGCGGCACGGTGGAGCTGTCCAAGCACGGCGAGATCATCGTCGACGCCAAGGGCCAGACCTCGGTGCCGGGCGTGTTCGCCGCGGGTGACGCGACGACGGTGCCGTTCAAGCAGATCATCATCGCGGCCGGCGACGGCGCGAAGGCCGCGCTCAGCGCCTTCGATCACCTGATCCGGAACTGATCCTCCCGCCTCCCCCGAACTGACGCCCCGAAAGGGGCGTCAGTCGTTTGGGGGTGACGTCCTCGCCCGTTTGCGGGAGAGGGAAGGGTCAGCGCCGGCTGCGCCACAGGCTCTCGGCACTGTAGACGGCCAGCGCCGACCAGATCAGCACGAAGCCGACCAGCCGCGCGCCCGCCAGCGGCTCGTGATACAGCCACACGCCCAGCAGGAACTGGATCGTCGGCGACAGGTATTGCACCAGTCCCAGCGTCGTCAGCGTGATGCGCCGCGCACCGGCCGCGAAGAGCAGCAGCGGGATGGCCGTCAACGGCCCGGCCAGCAGCAGCCAGCCCAGGTGGCCTCCACCGTCGCCCGCCGAGGCCAGCGCGAAGGCGCTGCTCCCCTGGACGGTCCACCAGATCAACGCCCCGGCCGCGAACGGCGACAGGATGAGCGTCTCCAGCGTCAGACCCTCGAGCGCGCCCAGGTGCGCCGTCTTGCGCATCAGGCCGTAGACCCCGAAGCTCAGCGCCAGCACCAGCGCGATCCACGGCGGGCGACCCGCCGTGACCGTCAGCCAGATCACCCCGGCCGCGGCCAGCCCGATCGCCACCCACTGCACCGGCCGCAGCCGCTCACGCAGGAACACGAACCCCAGCATCACGTTGACCAGCGGGTTGATGAAGTAGCCCAGGCTCGCCTCGACGACATGGCCGTGCTGGACCGCCCACACGTACACGAGCCAGTTGCTGGACAGCAGCAGCGCCGACACCGCGCAGGTCGCCAGCAGCCGGGACGAGCGCAGCACCGGTCCCAGCCAGGTCCAGCGCCGCAGCACCGCCAGGATCACCGCCACGAACACCAGCGACCACACGGTCCGGTGCGCGATGACCTCCAGCGCGTTCACGTCGCTCAGCCGCTTGAAGTACAGCGGGAACAGGCCCCAGGCGATGTAGGCCAGCGCGGCGTAGAGCATGCCGGTGCGGGCATGGGCGTGGGCGGGGGCGGGGTCGGCGGCGGAGGCCGGAGAAGCTGGAGAGGCCGAGGGGGAGGTCGAGGTGTCGTTGGTCATGGCGGGCAGGCCGGGGCGGCCCGCGATTCTGCCCAAGCCGCGAGGCCCGCGCCGTCGAAGGGCCGTGCCGTCGTTCGTCGTGTCTGGTCGCCCCTCTTTTCTTGCGCCGCGCTTCGTCGCAGGATCGCCGACCATGGCCCACGTCGAATTCACCGCCCAACTGCACCGCTACGTCGACACGCCGAAGCTGGACTGCGACGCCCCCACGCTGGGGGAGGCGCTCGCCCGGGCCTTCGACGTCAACCCGCGGCTTCGCGCCTACATCCTGGACGACCAGGGCCACCTGCGCACGCATGTCGCGGTGTTCATCGACGGTCATCGCGCCCGCGACCGCCTCGGGCTCAGCGACCCGCTCACCGCGCAGTCCAAGGTCTACGTGCTGCAGGCCCTGTCGGGCGGTTGAGCGCCGGGTTGTCGATTTCCGCCCCGTTTCTTCGTCATCACTGGTGACCCCAAGACCCCCCTCGTCAGGAGACCCCGATGATCACCACTGCCTGGGCCGCGACCCGAAAGGGTCTGTTCGAACTTCGGCATGACCCCGCCTTCCCCACGTCCGGGGGCTGGTCCATCGGCCGTCACAGCTTCGTGGGGGATCCCGTCAGCATGGTGTTGCCCCCGCCGCCCGGAGGCGGGCGGATGCTTGCGGCGCTGAATCTCGGACATTTCGGCGTCAAGCTGCAGGGGTCCGATGACGGTGGCGCGACCTGGCGCGAGCTGCCCGCGCCGGCTTTCCCCGAGCAGCCCGAAGGGGCCGAGGGGCCGGCGTGGAAGCTGCAGCAGATCTGGTCGCTGGAGCGCGGCGGCGATGGCCGCCTGTGGGCCGGCACGATCCCGGGCGCGCTGTTCGTCAGCGCCGACCACGGCGAGAGCTGGCAGCTCGTGGACGCGCTCTGGCACAAGCCCGAGCGACTGGGCTGGTTCGGCGGCGGTTATGACGCACCGGGCATCCACTCGATCAACGTCGATCCGCGCGATCCGCGGCGGCTGCTGCTGGGCATCTCCTGCGGCGGCGCCTGGCGCAGCGAGGACGGGGGCGCGAGCTGGCACATCAGCGCCAAGGGCATGCGCGCGGACTTCATGCCGCCGGAGCAGGCCGGCGAGGAGAACACACAGGACCCACACCGCATCGTGGCCAGCGCGGCCGACCCGGATGTGCTCTGGTGCCAACACCACAACGGGGTGTGGCGATCGGTGGACGGGGGCGCGCATTGGGGGGAAATCAAGCCGCCGCTGTCGGGGTTCGGCTTCGCGGTGGCCGCCCATGCGGGGGACGCCGACACGGCGTGGTTCGTCCCGGGCGTGAAGGACGAGAAACGGCTGCCGGTGGATGGCGCGCTGGTGGTGAACCGCACGCGCGACGGCGGCAAGACCTTCGAGACGCTGCGGCAAGGCTTGCCGCAATCGCATTGCTACGACCTGGTCTACCGGCACGGCTTGGTGGCGCATGACGATGGCCGGCGGCTGCTGATGGGCAGCACCACGGGCAACCTGTGGGCGACCGAGGATGCCGGCGACCATTGGCATCTCGTCTCCGGCCACCTGCCGCCGATCTACGCACTGCGCTTCGGCTGAGGTCAGAGGAACGGCGCCCACTCCTCCCCAGGCGGAGCCTCCAGCGTGAGCGCTTCCCCGCTGACCGGATGCGTCAGCGTGAGCCGCTGCGCATGCAGCCACAGCCGTTGCCTTCCAAAGTGCGCCGCGAGCGCCCGGTTCAGCGGCCCCTTCCCGTGGTTGGCATCCCCGACGATGGGGTGGGCCAGGTGCTTGAGATGGCGCCGGATCTGATGCCGGCGCCCCTGCACCGGCTCGCAGGCGAGCACGGCCAGCCGCGTCGTGGCGAAGCGCGCATCGGTGGCCACCGGCACCTCCAGCCGCCGCAGGCAGGTCCACGCGGTTTGTGCCTCGAGGTGCGGCTGCCCCGCGGACGGGAGTTCCGGATCTCTCGCCAGCGGGTGGTCGACGACGCCCGCGTCCGCCGCGGGCCAACCGCGCACCAGCGCGAGGTAGCGCTTCGCGGTCAGCCGCTCGGCGAGCGCCTGGCCCAGCACGCTGGCGATGTCGGCGCTCAGCGCGAAGACGAGGACGCCCGATGTCCCGCGATCGAGCCGGTGCACCGGCCAGACCGGCTGGCCGAGCTGATCGCGCAAGCGCTGCAGCGCGGCGTCTTCCTCGTGCGCGTCGAGCGAGGTGCGGTGCACCAGCAGGCCGGCGGGTTTGTCGATCACCGCGAGATGGGCGTCGAGGTGCAGCAGCCGCAACGGTGTCGGCGCGTGGGATTCGGGAGATGTCATCGTTGCAAGGGACGGCCTGCGCACGTCTGGAGCGATTTTTGCCCTCTGTTCGCGGTTTTTCCCCGTTTGGGGGGAGCGGACGATCACAGGGTGGCTCGCCAAAATCCTGTCATCTCGCCTGCTGATCATCGCAGCAGGCATCCGGCCCTCCGATGGGGGGCCCGTTCCCCCACCCGGTCTGCCCTCAGCCGCCAGCAGGAGTTCGTCATGCCCCAGGAATTTCACATCGGCCACCGGTCCTGGCTGGACCGGATCGTGCTGGCGCTGCGCGGCGCGGTCGTCCGCGCCCCGGCCGTGCGGCTCGTCAGTCGATCTGGCCGTCCACGTACAGCCACGCGCCGTTCTCGCGCACGAACCGGCTGATCTCGTGCATGCGCTGCGCGCGCCCGCCGATCTTGCTGCGCGCGACGAACTCGACGGTCTCGTGGTCCGCGTCCTGGCGCTCATGCCGACGGACCTCCAGGCCCAGCCACTTCAGATCGGCGCTGCCGCGCTCGAGCGCCTCCGGCCGGGTGTCCGGATGCCAGGTGGCGAGCAGGTAGTCGATCAGGTCCAGCGTGTAGGCCGTGTACCGCGAGCGCATCAGCGCCTGCGCGTCCGGCGCGATGAGCGCGCCGCGTTCGGCGAAGGCGCGGTGCAGGGCGCCGCAGCAGGCGGTGTACGCACGGCCGCTGCCGCAGGGGCAGGGCGACGCGTCCGGGCCGGCGGCCCCCGGGTGTCCCGACGCTGACGCCGCGCTGTTCGCCGCGGTCTTGGTTTTTTCAGGCTTCATGGGGGCGGCATGATGCCAGTGTCCGGCGGGGGCGGGGCGGAACTTCCCTAGAATGGCTGGATGAATTCCCAGGATTTCGGCGACGAGCGTCCCACCCCGCCGCAAGACGACCTGTTCACGCCGCGCGTGCCGCGCGGTCTGCTGGACAACCTCAATCCCGAGCAGTACGCGGCGGTCACACTGGGCCAGGAACCCGCGCTGATCCTCGCCGGCGCCGGCTCGGGCAAGACCCGCGTGCTGACGCACCCGCATCGCCTGGCTGATGAGCCAGGGCGAGCACGTCACGCCGGCCGGCGTGATGGCGGTGACCTTCACCAACAAGGCCGCCGCGGAGATGCGCCACGCGGCTGTCGGCGATGCTGCCCGTCAACGTGGGCGGCATGTGGATCGGCACCTTCCACGGCCTGGCGCATCGTCTGTCCTGCGCGCGCACCATGGAAGATCGCCGGCCTGCCGCAGGACTTCCAGATCCTCGACAGCGACGACCAGCTGCGGCTGCTCAAGCGCGTGATCAAGGCGATGAAGCCTCGACGAGGAGCGTTTCGTTCCGAAGCAGGTCTCGTGGTTCATCAACGGGGCGAAGGAAGAGGGCCTGCGGCCCAAGGACATCGACCTGCGCGACGAGCAGACCCGCAAGCTGGTCGAGCATCTACCAGGCCTATCAGGAAGCCTGCGAGCGCGCGGGCGTGGTCGACTTCGCCGAGCTGCTGCTGCGCGCCTTCGAGCTGATGCGCGACAACGCCGCGGTGCTCGAGCACTACCAGCGGCGCTTCCGCCACGTCCTGGTGGACGAGTTCCAGGACACCAACAAGCCGTGCAGTACGCCTGGCTGAAGATGTTCGCGCCGCCGGGGCGCGGTCAGGGCGTGTTCGCCGTGGGCGACGACGACCAGTCGATCTACGGCTGGCGCGGCGCGCGGGTGGGCAACATGGCGGACTTCGAGCGGCGAGTACCGCGTGCGCCAGGTCATCAAGCTGGAGCAGAACTACCGTTCCACGCTTCGGCAACATCCTCGACGCCGCCAACGCGCTGATCGGCAACAACAGCCGGCGCCTGGGCAAGAACCTGTGGACCGACGGCGGCGACGGCGAGCCGGTGCGCGTCTACGAAGCGGCCAGCGACTTCGCCGAGGCGCAGTGGCTGCTCGAGGAGGCTCAGGCGCTGCACCGCCAGGGCCTGGCGCGCAGCGAGATCGCCATGCTGTACCGCAGCAACGCGCAGTCGCGGGTGATCGAGTCGGCGCTGTTCAACGCAGGCATCCCGTACCGCGTCTACGGCGGCCTGCGCTTCTTCGAGCGCGCCGAGGTCAAGCACGCGCTGGCCTACCTGCGCCTGATCGAGAACCCCAACGACGACACCAGCTTCCTGCGGGTGGTGAACTTCCCGGCGCGCGGCATCGGTGCCCGAACGATCGAGCTGCTGCAGGATGCGGCGCGGCCCAGCGGTCGCTCGCTGGTGCAGAGCGTGGGCGCGGTCGGCGGTCGCGGCGGCGCGAGTCTGACCGGTTTCGTCGGCCTGATCGACGCGATGCGCGAGGCCACCGCCGGGCTGACGCTGCGCGAGATCATCGAGCACGTCATCGAGCACTCGGGCCTGACCGCGTTCTACCGCGCGGAGAAGGAAGGCGAGGACCGGCTGGAGAACCTGGGCGAGCTGGTCAACGCGGCCGAGGCCTTCGTCACGCAGGAGGGCTTCGGCAAGGACGCTGTCGCGCTGCCGGTGGACGAGCACTCGCCCGGCGCGATCGCGGATGGCCTGCCCGCGGCGGTCGCTCCGGCCGCGCCGGCCACGCCGCGACGCGGAGACCGGCGAGATCATGTCGCCGCTGGCGGCCTTCCTGACGCATGCCTCGCTGGAGGCCGGCGACAACCAGGCGCAGGCTGGACAGGACGCGATCCAGCTGATGACGGTGCATTCGGCCAAGGGGCTGGAATTCGACGCGGTCTTCATCACCGGGCTGGAAGAAGGCCTGTTCCCGCACGAGAACTCGCTGTCCGACGCGGACGGGCTCGAGGAGGAACGCCGGCTGATGTACGTGGCGATCACGCGGGCGCGTCAGCGGCTGTACATGAGCTTCTGCCAGACGCGGATGCTGCACGGCCAGACCCGCTACAACATCAAGAGCCGCTTCATGGAGGAGCTCCCCGAGGAGACGCTGAAGTGGCTGACGCCGCGCAACCAGGGCTTCGGCTCGGGCTTCGCGCGGGACTACCAGCAGGCGTGGCAGCGCGGCTCGGGGCTGAAGTCCATGGTCGGCGCGGGTCGGGTGGATCCGTCGGCCTTCCCGTCGGCACCGGTGCCCAGCGCGATGAAGCAGTCCGCCGCCCAGAAGACGGGCGACGAGCACGGCGGCCTGCGCGTGGGCAAGGGCGTGTTCCACACCAAGTTCGGCGAGGGCGTGCTGGTCACGCTCGAAGGCAGCGGCGCGGACGCGCGGGCACAGGTCAACTTCGGCCGGCATGGCACGAAATGGCTGGCGCTCAGCGTGGCCAAGCTGACACCGATCGACTGAAGGATGGGCCGGCCACACCGATGACGAGGGCAGGTTCGGCCTGGTGGCACGGAAAGTGCGATCGGGTTGGACCGGGCGCAGAATGCGCGAGGCAGCAAAGATTCCAGCAAACAGGAATCACGCTTGCCGGGAGGGAGATCCCGATGAACGGGTTTTTGATTCTGGAATCTCCATGCGCACAGTTGTACCGATCGATCCCCCGGACGATCCCATGATTGAAGACGCGGTGGCGCTCGGCAATGCCGTGCGCGCCGCGAGAACGACCGCGCGATTGCCGCTGGTCGAGGCCGCCGAGGCGCTGGGCATGTCGCGACAGACGCTGATCAACATCGAGACCGGCCAGGGCGGCGTCAGCCTGTCCACGGTGCTCAAGGCGGCTCGGGCGCTGGGCGTGAGCCTGTTCGCCGTGCCCTCGCAGCAGCGCGAGGTCGTGCGGCGCGCGATCCGCACCGCGCGCGATTCCAAGTTCTCCGACCTCGACGAGGACGCATGACCGGTCTGGCCGTCTGGCTCGACGAGCATGAGGTCGGCTGGCTGCGGCCGGCCGACGGGGAGCGCCCGGAGGCGGCGACGCGTTTGTCGCTGGCCTACCTGGAACGATGGACCGCCGAGGTGCTGGGCTACGCGCTGGCGCCGACGCTGCCGATGCCCGCGCGCGGCGGGCCCGGCAGCGAGCTGGCCGATGAGGCGGTGATGGCCTACTTCAGCCGCCTGCTGCCGGCGGGCGAGGCGCGGCAACAGACCTTCGCCGCGCTGGGCCTGCCGCCCGAGGACGTCTTCGGCGCCTTGCGCGCGATGGGTCGGGACCTGGCCGGCGCGGTGCGCCTGATCGATGAGGGCCGCGGCCGTCCGGCCGGGCCGACGCAGCGGCAGATCCCGCGCGAGGAACTGTCGGAGCGCCTGCGGCATCGCGACGCGTTGCCCTTCGCGGTGTGGGACGGCCTGGCGCGCGGCGCGCTGCCGGGAGAGAGCGACAAGCTCGGCGTCTACGTCGAGCGTGATGGCGGCTGGCACCTGGTGGACGGCCCCCAGATGGCGTCCACCCATGTGCTGCGGCCCGCGCTGGTGGGCGAGGGCGGTCACGACCGGCCGTTCGACGAGTATTTCTGCATGCGGCTGGCCGCGCGGCTGGGCGTGGACGTCGCGCCGGTGGAGCTGCACTGCGTGCCGGAACCGGTGCTGCTGGTCGGTCGATTCGACCGGCAGCGGATGGACGACGGCCGCGTGCGACGGCTGCATGCGATCGAGGCGACGCAGGCCCGCGGCGACACGGTGAGCGCGCTCTTCTCGCTGCTGGGCCACAGCCCGACGCCGCTGGTGGATGGCCGGGCGCTGCTGCGCTGGGTCGCGTTCCATCACCTCATCGGCCAACCCGCTCCCGATGCGCGCAATGTGTCCTTCTTCGTCGACCACGGTGGGCTGCGGCTCGCGCCGGCGCATGGATTCAAGAGCGGCCCGTGCACGGGCTGCGCCGCGTTCGAGGCCGCCGACTGGCGCGCCTTCGCCGCCGACAGCGGGCTCGCGCCGCGCGCGCTGGCGCTGGAGCTCAAGCGGATGGGCGAGGCGGTGCGCGCTCAGGCGGAGGCCCTCGCCGAGGAACTCGCCGCGGAAGTGCCGCGCCCGGTGGTGGAGCGGCTCCTGCAGCTCACCACGACCGAGGGCGACCGTCTGGCCGCCCTCGCTCCGGAGATCGCGCGCTAGGCGCGATCGATCAGGCCTCGATCAGGCCTCGATGAGGCCCGATCCGATGCCGATCCGATGCCGATCAGATGCCGATCTCGCCGCCGTCCTTGCGCGTGATCACCACGGTCGCCGAACGCGGGCGCTTCTTCACCGTCTGGTCGGCCTGGTTGGCCGGCCAGTAGCTGCCGAAGGTCTTCGCCGCCCAGTCCGGGCTGGTGTCCTCGCCCGGGTGCTGCACGTTGAAGAACAGCGTGCGGTGGTCCGGCGTCATCGCGATGCCGGTGATCTCGCACTCCTTCGGGCCGACCAGGAAGCGGCGCAGCGTGTCGGCCGTGGCTTTCGCGCCGGCCCGGGTCTGCGTGCCGCCGGCGGCGGTGGCGACGCCGCCGTCACCGACCTTGCCGGGCAGCGCGGCCAGCATCATGCAGTTGGTGACGTCGGTGTAGGCGCCGTCGTCGGTCTGGATCCACAACATGCCGCGCTTGTCGAAGTACAGGCCGTCGGGGCTGGAGAAGTCGTTGACATCGGTCAGCGAGGACAGGTTGACGTCCGCGGCCGCATCGGCCTGCGCGCCGAAGAGGTAGACGTCCCAGGTCATCTTGGTGACGTCGGTCGCGTCTTCCTTCCAGCGGATGATGTGGCCGTTGGGGTTGCCCTTCTGCGAGGTCGTGCCCTTCAGATCCTCGTAGTAGCGCGGGTTGGCGGCGTCGGGCTTGAGCTGGCTGCCGGTCGGCGTGGCGGTGTTGGCCACGCGGTTGCTGTTGTTGGTCAAGGTCATGTAGACCTCACCGTTGGTCGGGTGTACCGCGCCCCATTCCGGCCGGTCCATCTTGGTCGCGCCAAGGACGTCGGCAGCCAGGCGCGCGTTGATCAGGACGTCGCCCTGGTCGGCGAAGGCGTAGCTCGCGTTGGTGCTGGTCAGACCGTTCTTGTTGAAGGTCAGCTCCATCCACGTGCCGGTGCCGTCGGCGTTGAACCTGGCCACGTAGAGCGTGCCCTCGTCCAGGTACTTGGCGCCGGCGGTCATGCCCTTGCCGATGTCGGCGGCGTCCCAGTTGGCCTTGGAGACGTACTTGTAGATGTACTCGTTGCGCGAGTCGTCGCCCATGTAGATGACGATCGGCTTGCCGGCCACGGCTTCCGCGGGCCATGCGCCTTCGTGGTTGAAGCGGCCCAGCGCGGTGCGCTTGGCCGGCGTGGAGGTCGGCGCGAACGGGTCGATCTCCACCACCCAGCCGAAGGTGTTGATCGTGTTGCGGTAGTCGGCCGTGGCGGCGGCGCCCGTCACCGACGAGTTCCAGCGCGCGAAGAGGTCGGCCGTGCCGGCGGTTTCCCACAGGTAGGGGCTCTTGCGGTTCTGCGGCAGGCCGTAGCGGTTCAGGCTGGCGACTTCCTTGGCGCTGCGCGCGGCGTCGTCGCCGGCGGCGCGGCTGATCACGTTGAGGTAGTTCTCCTCGCAGGTCAGGTAGGTGCCCCAGGGGGTGTAGCCGTTGGCGCAGTTGTTGTTGGTGCCGCGGGTCTGCACGCCGGTGGTGCTGAACAGCGTCTGCAGCTGCGCGCTGCCCTTGGCCGGGCCGGTGAAGTCCATCGTCGTGGCCGAGGTCACGCGACGGTTGAAGCGCGAGCCGCGCACCATGGAGGTCACGCCGGCCTCGCGCTTGACTTCGCAGACGCTGACGCCGTGGGCGTAGATTTCCTTCTCGACCTCGGTGGCGTTGCGCGCGGCGCCGGCGGCGCGGCCGGCCGGGTGCAGCACGTAGGGCGCGACCACGTATTCGTGGTTGACCGCGAGCAGGCCGCGGTCGGAGCGCGTGACGTCGAAGGTGCCGGCGTCGCTCATGCCGAACCAGTACATGCCGTCGTGACCGTCGCCGATGCGGCGGTTGTAGGAGTCGGCGACCTCGGAGCCGTCATCCTTCCAGGACTCGTCGCCGAAGTGCATCGGGTCACCCAGCGCGTGCAGGATGGACACGTTGTAGCCGTCGGCCACGGTCACCAGGTCGTTCTTGTTCTTGGCCACCGCGTTGAAGCCGATCTTCAGCTGCGGGGTCGGCGGCACGGGCGCGGGGGCCGGCGCCGGGGCGGGGGCGTCGCCGTCGCTGCCGCAGGCGCTCAGGACCGAGCCGCCCAGCAGCGCCGAGGCGGCGGTGGTGATGCCGCCCTTGAGCGCGACGCGGCGCGACAGGCGCGCGGCGAGGACGTCGGTGAAGTGCGGGTTGGCGGACGGGTTGACGTCCGCGTCCTCGTCATAGTCGTTGGCCGGGATCTGGCTGGCAACGAGGTCGTGCTGCTTGCTCATTCGTGAAGGCTCCGCAATGAAAGTGCGGGCGCATTCTGCGAAGGGCAGGTGACGCTGCCGTGAAAGCAGCGTGAACGTTTCTACGGGCCCAGGTCGAGACTCAGTTGGGCGTCTCGGTCGCCTCGGGCAGGTCGCGCGGCGCGCCGAACATGAAGCAGTCGATGAACGTGAAGTACAGCGAGCAGTAGAACGCCGTCATCAGCGCCATGCCCACGGGCAGCAGGATGAAGGGCAGGGCGTTTGCCAGTCCGAGCAGCAGGAACAGCAGCATGATCGAGACCATCACGCCGAAGCTGAGCGCAACCCAGACCAGGCCCGAGAGCGCGAACGCGCCCTTGTTGCGCCACACGCCCAGCGAGCTGGAGAACAGCGCCTGCAGCACGCCCTGGCCACCCCAGTGGATCAAGGCCGGCGCGTGCCAGAACGGGATGGACAGCAGGCCCAGCAGCACAGCGCGCAGCGCCAGCGACGGCCCGATGCTGGCCTGCGCGGCGATCAGCTCGAGGGCCTGCGGATCGCCCTTGGCGTTGGCGACCTGCTCCATCGCGCGCACCAGCGCGCCGCCGTCCAGCCAGTGGGCCAGCAGCATCGCGACGATGGTCGAGACGGTGTAGAGCAGACCCAGGCCGATCTGCGCGCGTCTGCGTTCCTTGGTCAGCTGCAGCGGCTGCAGGAAGACGGCGGCCGTCGGCGTGTGCGATTGCAGCACCTGGTGCGCCGCCAGCATGAAGGCCAGCGACACCAATGGCAGCGCGCTCATCACCACGAGCTGGCCCAGCAGCGGCACGAGCTGCAGCACGGCCGAGACCAGCAAGGCGGTCGCGAACAGCCCGATCAGCGCGATCGGCTTGCGCTGCAGCACCTTCAGCCCGTGGCGCACCCACAGCAGGCCGTTGCGCGGCGGGACCGATTGCAGATGCAGGATCATGACTGGGGCTCCAGCGCATGCCAGGGCCTGGCGATGCGCTCGCGCAGGACGCGCTCGAAATGGGTGGGGTCGTGGGGTTTGAGCAGGCTGGCCTCGCGGGGCAGGTGGAAGTCCCACAGCCGCGAGATCCAGAAGCGCAGCGCCGCCGCGCGCAGCAGGCCCGGCAGCAGCCGGTGCTCGGCACCGGTGAGCGGGCGCACCGTCTCGTAGGCATGCACGAAGGCCGCGGCGCGCTGCTCGTCGAGCCGGCCGCTGTCCAGGTCGATGCACCAGTCGTTCAGGCACACGCACACGTCGAAGAGCAGGCTGTCGACGCCGGCGAAATAGAAGTCGAAGAAGCCGCTGAGCTTCTCGCGGCCGGGCAGTCCGTCGAACATGACGTTGTCGCGGAACAGGTCAGCGTGGATGGGCCCGCGCGGCAGCGCCGCAGCGCTCGCGGCGAGCTGCTCCTGGAAGGCCAGTTCCTCGCGCAGCAGCGTGGCCTGCTCGGGCGTGAGGTGCGGCAGCACCACCGGGACGGTCTCGCGCCACCAGGGCAGGGCGCGCAGGTTGTCCTGATGCAGCGGGAAGTCCTGGCCGGCCAGGTGCATGCGCGCCAGGCCGGCGCCGACCTGCTCGCAATGGAACACGTCCGGGGCGAGCTGGTGGCCGCCGAGCAGCTTGTCCACGACCGCCGCCGGCTTGCCGGCGACCGCGTGCAGGATGCGGTCCTGCGCGTCGGGCTGAGGCGCCGGCACCGGCACGCCGCGGCGGGCCAGGTGGCGCATCAGTTCCAGATAGAAGGGCAGCTGCTCGAAGCTGAGCCGCTCGAAGATCGTCAGCACGAACTCGCGCGTCTCGCCGGCGCGGGTCGTGGTGACGAAGTAGTTGGTGTTCTCGATGCCGGCGCTGATGCCCTTGAGCGACTGGAGCTCGCCCAGGTCCAGCGTGTCGAGCAGTGCTTGCGCCTGCTCGGTCGAGACGTCGGTGAATACGGCCATGAAGCGGGGGAAGAACGTGCCGCGTGGCCGACCTGCTCAGGCCGGCCGCGACGGATCAGAAATTGAAGAGGCGCCAGACCCGCGCGCCCGCGTTGCCGCGGTCGGCGCCCTGGCGGGTGGGGATGTCGCGACCGGTGTCGCCGAGCAGGATCTCGTACTCGGGCGCCTTGCTGTCCTTGTTCTTGACCACGACCTTTTGGGTCAGGCCACGCACCCGGGTTTCCTCGATGCGAACCCTGTCGTCTTCATTGACGAGCTGTTCGACCTTCACTTCCGGGACGTCGCGGAACTTGATCGGTTCCGCGGACGCCGGTGCCGGCGCGGGAGCCGGCGCCGAGGGCTCGGCCGCGCGGGCCTGGAGCGCGACGGCGGCCAGGGCGGCGAACACAGGAATGAGGCGGGTGGTCTTCATGGTGGGCGGATTCTAAGCCTGCCCCCTCGAAAACCCTGTTCCCCTGGGCGAGGGTGCGCGTCAGGCGCAGGCTGCTGACACGGCGGATGGCGCGCGCCTGCAACAATGGCGGGATGAGCAAACCTCTGATGCTGCTGGTCGACGGTTCCAGCTACCTCTATCGCGCCTACCACGCCATGCCCGACCTGCGCGGCCCCGAGGGCCAGCCCACGGGCGCCATCCACGGCATGGTGGCGATGCTGAAGAAGCTGCGCGACGACTACGGCGCCGAGCATGCCGCCTGTGTCTTCGACGCGTCCGGCCCGACCTTCCGCGACGAGTGGTACCCCGAGTACAAGGCCCAGCGTGCGCCGATGCCCGACGACCTGCGCGCGCAGATCGACCCCATCCACGAGGTGGTCAAGCTGCTGGGCTGGCCGGTGCTCACCGTGCCCGGCATCGAGGCCGACGACTGCATCGGCACGCTGTCGCGCGTGGCGGCCCAGGCCGGCCACCAGGTCGTGATCTCCACCGGCGACAAGGACCTGGCGCAGCTGGTGACGCCGGACGTCTCGCTGATCAACACGATGAGCAACGAGAAGCTGGACGAGGCCGGCGTGCTGGCCAAGTTCGGCGTGCCGCCGGACCGCATCATCGATTACCTGACCCTGATGGGCGACACCGTGGACAACGTGCCCGGCGTCGAGAAGGTCGGCCCCAAGACCGCCGCGAAGTGGATCGGCGAGCACGGCTCGCTGGACGGCGTGATCGCCAACGCGGAGAAGATCAAGGGCGTGGCCGGCGAAAACCTGCGCAAGGCGCTGGACTGGCTGCCGATGGGCCGCCAGCTCGTGACGGTGAAGGTGGATTGCGACCTGTGCCTGCACGTCAGCGGCTGGCCGGCGCTGGAGTCGCTCGCCTTCAATCCGGTGGACGAGGCCGGCTTGCTGGCCTTCTACACGCGCAACGGCTTCAAGACGTGGAAGCGCGACCTCGAGGGCAAGCTCGGCGGCAACGCCCCCAAGCGCGCCGCGCCCGAGCCGGACGTCGGCGGCGCGCCCTCGACCGACCCGTACGCCGATCAGGCCCATCCGGCCATCCCGCTGGACAAGCGCTACGAGACGATCATCGAGATGTCCCGGCTGGACGCCTGGATCGAGCAGCTCAACGCGGCCGAACTGGCCGCCTTCGACACCGAGACCGATTCGCTCGATCCGATGCAGGCGCGCATCGTGGGCATCAGCTTCAGCGTGAAGCCGGGCGAGGCCGCCTACATCCCGCTGCGCCACGAGGGCCCGGATGCGCCCGAGCAGCTGCCGATGGACGCGGTGCTCGAGAAGCTCCGGCCGTGGCTGGAGGACCCGCTCAAGCGCAAGGTCGCGCAGAACGTCAAGTACGACACCCACGTGCTGGCCAACCACGGCATCGCGGTGCAGGGCACGGTCTACGACACGATGCTGGAGAGCTACGTGCTGGAGGCCCATCGCAGCCACGGCCTGGAAGCGCTGGCCGACCGCGTGCTGGGGCGCAAGGGCCTGAGCTACGAGGACCTGTGCGGCAAGGGCGCGCATCAGATCCCGTTCGCGCAGGTGGAGGTGGCCAAGGCCTCGGAGTACTCCTGCGAGGACTCCGAGATGTGCCTGCACGTGCACCAGACGCTGCTGCCGCGGCTGGAGGCGGATGCCGGGCTGAAGTTCATCTACGAGCAGGTGGAGATGCCGGTGTCGGCGCTGCTGGCGCGGATCGAGCGCACCGGCGTGCTGATCGACGCGGCGCGGCTGCAGGCGCAGAGCGCCGACCTGGGCCAGCGCATGGTCGCCGCGGAGCAGGCCGCCTATGAGATCGCGGGCCAGCCCTTCAACCTCGGCTCGCCCAAGCAGATCGGCGAGATCCTCTTCGACCGGCTGGGCCTGCCGGTGGTCAAGCGCACGGCCACCGGCGCGCCGTCCACCGACGAGGAGGTGCTGGAGAAGCTGGCCGAGCGGACTTCCCGCTGCCGGCCAAGGTGATCCTGGAGTACCGCGCCCTGTCCAAGCTGAAGAGCACCTATACCGACAAGCTGCCGCTGATGGTCAACGCAAAGACGGGGCGCGTGCACACCACCTACTCGCAGGCGGTGGCGGTGACGGGGCGGCTGTCCAGCAACGAGCCCAACCTGCAGAACATCCCCATCCGCACCGCCGAGGGCCGGCGCATCCGCGAGGCCTTCATCGCGCCGGCCGGGCACCACATCGTGGCGGCGGACTACTCGCAGATCGAGCTGCGCATCATGGCGCACCTGAGCGAGGACCCGGGCCTGCTCAAGGCCTTCCAGGAAGGCCAGGACGTGCACCGCGCGACCGCGGCCGAGGTCTTCGGCGCCGCGCTGGACGCGGTCACGCCGGAGCAGCGCCGCAATGCCAAGGCGATCAACTTCGGGCTGATCTACGGCATGAGCGCCTTCGGGCTGGCGCAGTCGCTGGGCATCGAGCACAAGGCGGCCAAGGACTACATCGACCGCTACTTCACGCGCTTCGCCGGCGTGCGCCGGTACATGGACGACACGAAGCAATTCGCCAAGGAGAAAGGGCTATGTCGAGACCGTCTTCGGGCGGCGCCTGTGGCTGCCGGAGATCAACTCGGGCAACGGGCCAAGGCGCAGCGGCGCCGAGCGTCAGGCGATCAACGCGCCGATGCAGGGCACGGCGGCGGATCTGATCAAGCTGGCGATGATCGCGGTGCAGCAGGCGCTGGACGAGCAGGGCAAGCGCACGCGCATCGTCATGCAGGTGCACGACGAACTGGTCTTCGAGGTGCCGGACGAGGAACTCGAGTGGGTCAAGGCCGAGGTGCCGACGCTGATGGCGGGCGTCGCGGCGCTGAAGGTGCCGCTGGTGGCCGAGGTCGGCGTCGGGGCCAACTGGGACGAGGCGCACTGAGCCCTGCGTCGAGCCCTCACCCCAACCCCTCTCCCGCTTCGCGGGCGAGGGGCTCAAGGGCTGGCCCCCTCTCCCGCGAAGCGGGAGAGGGCGGGGGTGAGGGCTCTACGCGGCACTCGGTCTGACTCATCAGCCAGCTCTAAGCTCGCAGCCCGGAGGGACCGGTTAGCATCCACCCCCTATGAATTGGCCCTATGAGTTGCAGATCGGCTGGCGCTACACGCGAGCCGGGCGTGGGGGGCGCCGCAACCGCTTCATCTCCTTCATCTCCGGCGTGTCGATGTTCGGCATCGCGCTGGGCGTCGCGGCGTTGATCATCGTGCTGTCGGTGATGAACGGCTTCCAGAAGGAAGTGCGCGACCGGATGCTCTCGGTGATCGCTCACGTGGAGCTGCTCAACGACAGCGGCGATGGCCTGCCGGACTGGCGCGCCGTCGCCGACATTGCCCGCCAGAACCCGGAAGTCCTGGGCGCGGCGCCGTTCGTGTCGGGTCAGGCGCTGATCGCGCGCGGCTCCGACATGCGCGGCACGATCGTCCGCGGCATCGACCCGGCGCTGGAACCCGGCGTGACGCCGATCGCCGCCGAGCTCGCCAAGGACGGCCTGCTCCACCGGCTCCAGGCCGGGCAGTGGAACGTGATCCTGGGCGTGGAGCTCGCGCGCCAGCTGGGCGTGCAGACGGGCGACAAGATCACGCTGGCCATCCCCTCCGGACAGGTGACCCCGCTTGGCGTGCAGCCCACGCTGCGCCAGTTCACGCTGGTGGGCATCTTCAAGGCCGGGCATTACGAGTACGACAGCGGCCTGGCGCTGATCCACGTCGGCGACGCGGCGAAGGTCTTCCGCACCGGCACGCCCAGCGGCGTTCAGCTCAAGCTGCGCGACGCGCAACGCGCGCCCGCCGTCACCTACGAGCTGCAGCGCGCCATGCTGCAGGCGCGCCAGTCGATCTTCGTGCGCGACTGGACCAGCACCAACAAGAACTGGTACGACGCGGTCCGGGTCGAGAAACGCATGATGGGCATCATCCTGACGCTGATCGTCGCGGTGGCCGCGTTCAACCTGGTGTCCACGCTGGTGATGACGGTCACCGACAAGCAGGCCGACATCGCGATCCTGCGCACGCTCGGCGCGCAGCCCGCGCTCGATCATGGGCGTCTTCATGATCCAGGGCGCGCTGGCCGGCGTGATGGGCACGCTCGGCGGACTGGGCCTGGGACTGGTCGTGGCGCACAACCTCGACGTCATCGTCCCGTTCATCGAGAAGATGCTGCACACCACCTTCCTGCCCGCCAGCATCTACGTCATCAGCCACATGCCCAGCGACCCGCAATGGGCCGACATCGTGCCGATCACGGTGATCTCGCTGATCCTGGCCTTCGTCGCGACGCTCTATCCGAGCTGGCGCGCCAGCCGCGTGCAACCGGCGGAGGCGCTGCGTTATGAATGACGTGAAGGACAAACACCACGAGCGCGTGCACACGGGCGTGGTGCTGCAGGGCCTGGGCCTGGGCAAGCGCTTCGTCGAGGGTCCGCTGGACGTGCAGGTGTTCCACCAGCTCGAGCTCAGCGTGAAGGCCGGCGAGACGCTGGCCATCCTGGGCGCGTCGGGCTCGGGCAAGAGCACGCTGCTGCACCTGCTCGGCGGCCTGGACAAACCCAGCGCCGGCCGCGTGGTGCTGATGGGGCGCGACCTCGCGTCGCTCGGCGAGCAGGCCCGCGGCGAGTGGCGCAACCAGCACCTGGGATTCATCTACCAGTTCCACCACCTGCTGCCGGAATTCAGCGCGCTGGACAACGTGGCGATGCCGCTGCGCATCCGTCGCGTCCCGCAGGAGCAGGCCCGCGAGCAGGCGCAGAAGGTGCTGGCGCGTGTCGGCCTGGGTGCGCGCGTCCAGCACCGGCCGGGCGAGCTCTCCGGCGGCGAGCGCCAGCGCGTGGCGATCGCCCGCGCGCTGGTCACCGGCCCGGCCTGCGTGCTGGCTGACGAGCCCACCGGCAACCTGGACCGCGCCACCGCCGCCACCGTCTTCGACCTGATGCTGGAGATGGCGCGCGAGCTGGGCACCGCCTTCGTCATGGTCACCCACGACCAGGACCTGGCCGGCCGTTGCGAGCATCAGCGGCGTCTGGTCGGCGGCGCGTTGCAGACGCAGAAGGACTGACGGCGCGCCACCCGGCCTCGGCCGAGGCTGGGTTGCCCGATCGCGAGGTCGGGCGAGTCTCGCGGGGCCTGTCGGGGCCGGCGGCCGCGAGGCGCCTGCATTACGATGCGCGGCATCATGACCGCCTCGAAGCCCTCCTCGGAATCCCCGTCCACCCGCTTCATCCTGAAGCTCAGCTGCCCCGACCAGGCCGGCATCGTCCACGCGGTGACCGGTGTGCTGCTCGCGCAGGGCGCCAACATCCTGACCTCGGCCCAGCATGGGGACGCCGACCATCGGCGTTTCTTCATGCGCATCGAGTTCGAGTGCGCGCAGGCGCGCCCGGCCGCCGCGCTGCGCGAGGTCTTCGCGCCGCTGGCCGAGCGCCTGGCGATGGACTGGGAACTGGTGGACGCGCAGCGCAAGACGCGCGTGCTGCTGCTGGTGTCCAAGCTCGGCCACTGCCTGAACGACCTGCTGTTCCGCGTGCAGACCGGCCACCTGGCCATCGAGATCCCGGCGATCGTGTCCAACCACCGCGACTTCTATCAGCTGGCCGCCTCGCACGACATCCCGTTCCACCACCTGCCGCTGCTGCAGGCCACCGACGAGCAGAAGCAGGCGCAGGAACGCAAGATCCGCGAGCTGATCGAGGAACAGCAGATCGACCTGGTCGTGCTGGCGCGCTACATGCAGATCCTGTCGCCCGAGCTGTGCCGCTCCCTGGAAGGCCGCCAGGCGATCAACATCCACCACAGCTTCCTGCCCAGCTTCAAGGGCGCCCAGCCCGTACCACCAGGCCCACGAGCGCGGCGTCAAGCTGATCGGCGCGACCGCGCACTACGTGACCTCCGACCTGGACGAGGGCCCGATCATCGAGCAGGACGTGGCGCGCATCGACCACTCGATGACGCCCGACCAGCTCGTGGCCATCGGCCGCGACACCGAGTGCGTGACGCTGGCCCGCGCGATCCAGTGGCATGCCGAGCACCGCGTGCTGCTCAACGGCCACCGCACGGTGGTCTTCCGCTGAACGCCGGGCAGGCGAGCGCCTTGCCGATCGCAGCTGGCCATGTGGATTGACACGCACTGCCACCTCGACGCCGCGGAGTTCGACGCTGACCGCGACGCCGTGATCGCCCGCGCGCGCGCCGCGGGCGTGTCGCAGATCGTGATCCCGGCGGTGGTCGCCGGCAACTTCGAGACGGTGAGGGCGCTCGCGCACGCGCACGGTTTCGCGTACGCGCTGGGCATCCACCCGCTGTACGTGATGCACGCCCGCGAGGACGACCTCGATCACCTGGACCGGATGTTGTCCGAGTGCCGTGACGACCCGCGGCTCGTCGGCATCGGCGAGATCGGCCTGGACTTTTTCGTGAAGGACCTCGACGCCGCGACGCAGCAGCACTTCTACCTGGCGCAGCTCAAGCTCGCCAAGCGCCACGGCCTGCCGGTGATCCTGCATGTGCGGCGCAGCGCCGATCAGCTGCTGGGCGGCCTGCGCCGGGTGGGACTCGAGACCGGCGGCATCGGCCACGCGTTCAACGGCAGCCGCCAGCAGGCGGACGCCTTCCTCGAGCTGGGCTTCAAGCTGGGTTTCGGCGGCACGGTGACCTTCGACCGCTCGCTGCAGATCCGCCGGCTCGCGCAGGAGCTGCCCGATGACGCGCTGGTCCTGGAGACCGACGCGCCCGACATTCCGCCGCAGTGGCTGTATCGCACGGCCGAGGAACGGGCCGCCGGCGCCACCTCCCGCAACGAGCCCGGCGAGTTGCCGCGCATCGGCGCCGATCTGGCCGCGCTGCGCGGCTGGACGCCCGAGGACGCCGCCGCGATCACCTCGCGCAACGCCCGCGCGGCGCTGCCCGCGCTGCAAGGTCTGGCGGACGCGGACCTTGCCTCCGCATGAGCGCCGCCATGGACGGCGTCGGCGATTCCGCGCCCGAGCGCTGGCGAGGCCTGGCGCCGGTGCACGCGCCGGACGCGCGGTGGCTACTGCTGGGCAGCTTTCCCGGTGTCGCCTCGCTGCGCGCGCAGCAGTATTACGGACATCCTCGTAACCAGTTCTGGCGCCTGGTGGGCGAGGTCCTGGGCGTCGACCTGGTGGCGATGGGCTATGCGGAGCGGCTCGCCGCGTTGCGCGCCCACCGGGTCGCCGTCTGGGACGTGATCACCGAGACCGAGCGCGAGGGCAGCCTGGACAGTGCCATCCGCAATCCCGCCGCCAGCGACCTCGGCCGCCTGATCGCCGAGTTGCCGGCGCTGCGCACGATCGGCTTCAACGGCGGCACGGCCCATCGTTTCGGCTTGCGCCAGCTCGGCCCGCTTGCAGCCCGTTACCGCGTGCTCGCGTTGCCGAGCTCCAGCCCTGCCTACACGATGCCCTACGATGCCAAGCTTCGCGCCTGGCGGGAGCTCGCCGGGCCATCGACTGACCTCTGACACAAGACCGGGCCCGCGCGGACCCGGCATGGGAACCACCGCCGTGAGCAAGCACCGGGACGCCAGATCGCCCAAGACCGGCAAGGACGCCAGGAAGACCGATTGGGTCGAAGCCACGCTGAGCGAATTCGACGGCGTGCGTTTCCTGCATCTGGATTCGATCTGGGTCCAAGGCGCGATGCGCCTGAAGAAACCCGAGAAGCTGGAACTCGAATACGTCCAGCGCATGATGGCCTGGATGCTGTGGCGCGACGCCCGCGAGATGACCCAGGGCATGGCCGTGCAACTGGGGCTGGGCGCCGGCGCGCTGACGCGCTTCTGCCGCAAGGTGCTCAAGATGAAGACCACGGCGGTGGAGATCAATCCCACCGTCATCAGCGCCAACCGCCACTGGTTCCACCTGCCCAAGGACGACGACCGGCTGCGCGTGCTCAACGAGGACGCCGGGCAGTGGGTCGCGGACGCCGCCAACTGGGGCACGGCGCAGGTGCTCAACATCGACCTCTATGACCACGACGCGGCCGCGCCGGTGCTCGACGACGAGGCCTTCTACGCCGATTGCCGACGCGTGCTGGCCGACGGCGGGCTGATGACGGTCAACCTCTTCGGCCGCAGCGCCAGCTTCACACGCAGCGCCGCGCGCATCGCCAAGGTCTTCGGCTCCGACCAGGTGTGGCACCTGACGCCCACGCGCGAGGGCAACACGATCGTCGTGGCCGCGCGCGGCATCGAGGTGCCGTCGCGCGAGGTCCTCGAGCAGCGCGCCGACCACATCGAGGCGCGCCATGAGCTGCCGGCCCGCAAGTGGCTCAAGCTCGTGCGGCCGCTGCCGATGAACGTGATCCAGCAGATCCATGCGGCCGCGGCCGCCCACGAGGCCCCATGAAGAAGACGACCAAGGCGGAGGAGAGTGCCGGCAACAAGCTGGAGTGGCGTCAACTGCTGCACTGGCTGGCCGAGGACGGCGTCATCGACGCCGAGCAGGTGCAGCGCACCGAGGCGCGCTTCGCCGCGGGCCACAGCGCCCAGCATCCGCTCATCCGGCTGGGCAGTGCGGGCCTGGTGCGGGCGTCCAACGGCAAGCCGCTGGACGCGGAGTCGCTCACCGAGTGGCTGGCCGGCCGGCTCAAGATGCCCTACGTGCGCATCGATCCGCTGAAGGTCGACGTGGGCCGCGTGGCCGACGTCATGTCGGCCAACTACGCCGAGGCGCGTCGCTGCCTGCCCATCCAGGTCGGCATGACCGAGGTGACCATCGCGACCGCCGAGCCGATGGAGACCGGCTGGGTCGCGCAGATCGAGTCGCACACGCGCAAGCGCGTGAAGCTCGCGCTGGCCAATCCGCAGGAGATCTCGCGCTTCACGACCGAGTTCTTCACGCTGGCCCGCTCGGTGCGCGCGGCCTCCAAGAGCGGCGAGGTCAACCAGCCCGCGAGCTTCGAGCAACTGGTCGAGCTCGGACGCAGCAACCGGCAGCTCGATGCCAACGACCAGGGCGTCGTGCAGGTCGTGGACTGGCTCTGGCAGTACGCCTTCGACCAGCGCGCCAGCGACATCCACCTGGAGCCGCGCCGCGAGATGGGCGTGATCCGATTCCGCATCGACGGCGTGCTGCACACCGTCTACCAGCTGCCGCCCACCGTGATGAGCGCCATGACCGCGCGCATCAAGCTGCTCGGGCGCATGGACGTGGTCGAGAAGCGCCGCCCGCTGGATGGCCGCATCAAGACGCGCAATCCGGCCGGCGAGGAGGTCGAGATGCGGCTGTCCACGCTGCCCACCGCCTTCGGCGAGAAGATGGTGATGCGGATCTTCGACCCCGACACCGCGGTCAAGGACCTGGCGCAGCTGGGGTTCTCCAGCCACGACGCCGAACGCTGGAACAAGCTCACCAGCCGCCCGCACGGGATCATCCTGGTCACCGGACCCACCGGCAGCGGCAAGACCTCGACGCTGTACTCGACGCTCAAGCGACTGGCCACGGAAGAGGTCAACGTCTGCACGGTCGAGGATCCGATCGAGATGATCGAGCCCGCGTTCAACCAGTCCCAGGTGCAGGCCGCGATCGACTTCAACTTCGCCGAGGGCCTGCGCGCGCTGATGCGCCAGGACCCGGACATCATCATGGTGGGCGAGATCCGCGACCTGGAGACCGCCGAGATGGCGATCCAGGCCTCGCTGACGGGCCACCTCGTGTTCTCGACGCTGCACACCAACGATTCGCCTTCTGCCATCACGCGGATGGTCGACCTGGGCGTGCCCAACTACCTGATCGACGCGACCGTCATCGGCGTGCTCGCGCAGCGGCTGGTGCGCACGCTGTGCCCCAGCTGCAAGGAACCCGACCCGGACGTCACGCGCGAATCGCTCAACGAGATGCTCAAGCCCTGGCGCCTGAACGGCGGCGTCAAGCCCTACCGACCGGTGGGCTGCCTGGACTGCCGCAACACCGGGTATCGCGGCCGCGCCGGCTTGTATGAACTGCTGTTGCTGACCGACAGCTTGCGCAAGCACCTGCACCCCAGCACCGACATGAACGCGCTGCGCCGCCAGGCCCTGCAGGAGGGCCTTCGACCGCTGCGCCTGGCCGGCGCGATGAAGGTCGCCGAGGGTGTGACCACGATGGAGGAAGTGCTGCGCAGCACGCCGAACTGGGAAACCTGAGGCCGCCCGGCGCCGGGTGACGCCGCTCAGCGCCCCCGCGAGCCCGGGGGCAGGGTAAGTCCGCGCAGACGTGGCGCGAGGCCCGTGCCGCCTGGGATCGTGAAGACCGCCATACGCCCGGTGCGAGGGCCGGTGTGGTCCATTACGTGATAACCACAGAGCCTCCCGGGGACCCGATTCCTAGAATCGCGGCCATTCAAGCCGATAGAGGTTCCCTCGATGAAGATCAAGAGTCAACGCGACTTCTGGTCAGGGCTGATGTTCGTGGTCGTTGGCGTCGCGTTCGCGTGCGGCTCGATCATCAACTACAGCTTTGGCACGTCCGCCCGCCCCGGGCCCGGTTATTTCCCGTTCGGCCTGGGCGTGCTGCTCGCGCTGCTCGGCGCGATCGTCCTGTTCAAGGCGCTCACCATCGAGAGCGAAGGCGGCCAGCCCGTCGGCGCCTTCGCCTGGAAGCCGCTGCTGATCGTCGTCGGCGCGATCATCCTCTTCGGCTTCGCGCTG
This sequence comes from Roseateles sp., assembly GCA_039594005.1. GTDB lineage: Bacteria > Pseudomonadota > Gammaproteobacteria > Burkholderiales > Burkholderiaceae_C > Roseateles. The sequence continues at coordinate 7,997 of JBCNOF010000011.1, read as the reverse complement.
CCGCGCCTGGGCATGATCATCACGCTGCCGCTGCTGATCACGGTGGCCTCGATGGCCAGCGACGAGTTCAGGTGGCGCGACGCGCTGCTGAGCAGCGTGGTCCTCACCGCCGGCAGCTACGCCATCTTCATCTGGGGTCTGAATCTCGTGATCCCCATCTGGCCGACCTTCCTGGGCGGCTGAGGAGTCACGCATGGATCTGATCAACAACCTGATCTTGGGGTTCGGCACGGCGTTCACGCTGCAGAACCTCCTGTACGCGTTCGGCGGCGCCGTCCTGGGCACGCTGATCGGCGTGCTGCCGGGCCTGGGCCCGGTGGCCACCATCGCGATGCTGCTGCCGTCGATCTACTCGCTGGACGCGACGCCGGCGCTGATCATGCTGGCCGGCATCTATTACGGCGCGCAGTACGGCGGCTCGACGACCGCCATCCTGATCAACGTGCCGGGTGAGTCCTCGTCCGTGGTCACCGCCATCGACGGCTACCAGATGGCCC
>JBCNOF010000011.1:0-2500 GCA_039594005.1 Roseateles sp. | reverse complement strand
AATTGGCTAAGTGGGAAACGAAGTGGGAAGGCTAAAACAGTCAGGATGTTGGCTTAGAAGCAGCCATCATTTAAAGAAAGCGTAATAGCTCACTGATCGAGTCGTCCTGCGCGGAAGATGTAACGGGGCTAAGCCAGTTACCGAAGCTGCGGATGCACAGTTTACTGTGCGTGGTAGGAGAGCGTTCTGTAAGCCTGTGAAGGTGCGTCGTAAGGCGTGCTGGAGGTATCAGAAGTGCGAATGCTGACATGAGTAGCGATAAAGGGGGTGAAAAGCCCCCCTCGCCGAAAGCCCAAGGTTTCCTACGCAACGTTCATCGGCGTAGGGTGAGTCGGCCCCTAAGGCGAGGCAGAGATGCGTAGCTGATGGGAAACAGGTCAATATTCCTGTACCGATCAATAGTGCGATGTGGGGACGGAGAAGGTTAGCTCAGCCGGGTGTTGGATGTCCCGGTTCAAGCCTGTAGTCGTGCCTGGTAGGCAAATCCGCCGGGCTTAGATGAGGGGTGATAACGAGTCTGCTTGCAGACGAAGTGAGTGATACCCTGCTTCCAGGAAAAGCCACTAAGCTTCAGCTATTGACGACCGTACCGCAAACCGACACTGGTGCGCGAGATGAGTATTCTAAGGCGCTTGAGAGAACTCTGGAGAAGGAACTCGGCAAATTGACACCGTAACTTCGGAAGAAGGTGTGCCTTTAGTAGGTGAACCATTTACTTGGGAAGCCCAATGAGGCCGCAGAGAATCGGTGGCTGCGACTGTTTAATAAAAACACAGCACTCTGCAAACACGAAAGTGGACGTATAGGGTGTGACGCCTGCCCGGTGCTGGAAGATTAAATGATGGGGTGCAAGCTCTTGATTGAAGTCCCAGTAAACGGCGGCCGTAACTATAACGGTCCTAAGGTAGCGAAATTCCTTGTCGGGTAAGTTCCGACCTGCACGAATGGCGTAACGATGGCCACACTGTCTCCTCCAGAGACTCAGCGAAGTTGAAATGTTTGTGATGATGCAATCTCCCCGCGGAAAGACGGAAAGACCCCATGAACCTTTACTGTAGCTTTGCATTGGACTTTGAACAGATCTGTGTAGGATAGGTGGGAGGCTTTGAAACCTGGTCGCTAGATCAGGTGGAGCCAACGTTGAAATACCACCCTGGTGTGTTTGAGGTTCTAACCTTGGCCCGTTATCCGGGTCGGGGACAGTGTATGGTGGGCAGTTTGACTGGGGCGGTCTCCTCCCAAAGTGTAACGGAGGAGTTCGAAGGTACGCTAGATACGGTCGGAAATCGTGTTGATAGTGCAATGGCATAAGCGTGCTTGACTGCGAGACTGACAAGTCGAGCAGGTACGAAAGTAGGACATAGTGATCCGGTGGTTCTGTATGGAAGGGCCATCGCTCAACGGATAAAAGGTACTCTGGGGATAACAGGCTGATACCGCCCAAGAGTTCATATCGACGGCGGTGTTTGGCACCTCGATGTCGGCTCATCTCATCCTGGGGCTGTAGCCGGTCCCAAGGGTATGGCTGTTCGCCATTTAAAGAGGTACGTGAGCTGGGTTTAAAACGTCGTGAGACAGTTTGGTCCCTATCTTCCGTGGGCGCTGCAAGATTGAGAGAGCCTGCTCCTAGTACGAGAGGACCGGAGTGGACGCACCTCTGGTGTATCGGTTGTCACGCCAGTGGCATCGCCGAGTAGCTAAGTGCGGAAGAGATAACCGCTGAAAGCATCTAAGCGGGAAACTCGTCTCAAGATGAGTCTTGCCGGGGCCTAGAGCCCCCTGAAGGGTCGTTCAAGACCAGGACGTTGATAGGCTGGGTGTGGAAGCGCAGTAATGCGTTAAGCTAACCAGTACTAATTGCCCGTGCGGCTTGACCCTATAACTTTGACACTCAAAACGTCAGAGACTGAGGTCACGCAGTTTTACCGTTCTTCAAACTCGAAGACGCAATCAAACCAAAGCTGATTTGACTCTACCGAATTGGGTTTGCTGACCAAAACGCAGCAAACCAACCAGTCAAGCCTGATGACCATAGCGAGTCGGTCCCACCCCTTCCCATCCCGAACAGGACCGTGAAACGACTCAGCGCCGATGATAGTGCGGATTCCCGTGTGAAAGTAGGTCATCGTCAGGCTAATATCCGGAGATGCCCGGTCGACTGACCGGGCATTCCTTCTCTGCTTGCAGAGATGAGCGCTTCGACGGAGCGCTGATCTCTGAGGCTGGGGCAGCATCTGGCGGTCGGAAAGATCGTTGAAAAAGATGCTTGACAAGTTCAAACGAACTCGTTTATAGTCTCACCTCTGCGCTGCTGACGACAAATCAGCGACGCGACGAAGTTGGCGAAAGCCGCTTCGATGTTCTTTAAGAATTTACAGCCGATAAGCGTGGGCGTCTGAACGAGCGACCTGAGAAGGTTAAATCGAAACTAGACGCTCACGGAAAATGAATGAAGCTATGAAAGTAGTCTTTGTTCGATTCCGTTGAGTATTCAAGATCG
>JBCNOF010000010.1:0-3379070 GCA_039594005.1 Roseateles sp. | reverse complement strand
CAGCGGCGCGGCCGCCATCAGCGGTTGATCCCAGCGATCGATCGCAGGCAACAGATTTGAATTGAAGGAACGAAGAAATGGCTAACACTCAATCGGTGGGCAAGATCGTTCAGAGCATCGGCGCCGTGATCGACGTGGAATTCCCGCGCGATGCCAGATGCCGAAGGTCTACGACGCCCTGAAGGTGGAAGGCGTCGGAACCTGACGCTGGAAGTCCAGCAGCAGCTGGGCGACGGCGTGGTTCGTACCATCGCGATGGGTTCCACCGACGGCCTGCGCCGCGGCAGCGAGGTCTACAACACCGGCGACACCATCTCGGTGCCGGTCGGTAAACCGACCCTGGGCCGCATCATGGACGTGCTGGGCAACCCGATCGACGAAGCGCGGCGACGTGTCGCGCGCGCAGGTCGCGTCGGGATCCACCGCAAGGCTCCGGCCTACGACGAGCTGAGCCCGTCGCAGCGAACTGCTGGAAACCGGCATCAAGGTGATCGACCTGATCTGCCCGTTCGCCAAGGGCGGCAAGGTCGGTCTGTTCGGCGGCGCCGGCGTGGGCAAGACCGTAAACATGATGGAGCTGATCCGCAACATCGCCATGGAGCACTGCGGTTTTCTCCGTGTTCGCGGGCGTGGGCGAGCGTACTCGTGAGGGTAACGACTTCTACCACGAGATGACGGACTCCAACGTCCTGGACAAGGTCGCCCTGGTTTACGGCCAGATGAACGAGCCGCCGGGCAACCGTCTGCGCGTCGCGCTGACCGGCCTGACCATGGCCGAGAAGTTCCGTGACGAAGGCCGTGACGTTCTGTTGTTCGTCGACAACATCTACCGTTACACCCTGGCCGGTACCGAAGTGTCCGCACTGCTGGGCCGTATGCCGTCCGCGGTGGGTTATCAGCCGACGCTGGCCGAAGAGATGGGCGTTCTGCAGGAGCGCATCACCTCGACCAAGACCGGCTCGATCACCTCGGTCCAGGCCGTATACGTTCCTGCGGACGACCTGACCGACCCGTCGCCAGCCACCACCTTCGCCCACTTGGACGCGACCGTGGTACTGTCCCGTGACATCGCCTCGCTGGGTATCTACCCGGCCGTCGACCCGCTGGACTCCACCTCCCGTCAGCTCGATCCGCTGGTGATCGGCCAGGAGCACTACGACGTCACGCGTGCGCGGCGTGCAGTCCGTGCTGCAGCGCTACAAGGAACTGAAAGACATCATCGCGATCCTGGGCATGGACGAACTGTCGCCGGAAGACAAGCTGGTGGTGGCCCGTGCTCGTAAGATCCAGCGCTTCCTGTCCCAGCCGTTCTTCGTGGCGGAAGTCTTCACCGGTTCGCCGGGCAAGTACGTTTCGCTGAAGGACACCATCCGTGGCTTCAAGGCTGCATCGTCAACGGCGACTACGATCACCTGCCGGAGCAGGCGTTCTACATGGTTGGCACGGATCGACGAAGCCTTCGAGAAGGCCAAGAAGATCCAGTAAAGAGTTCTCGATGGAGCGCCGTGAAAGCGGCGCTCCATCGATCTCTGAACGGACTTCTCACTTCTCGATCAAGGAAACGCAATGGCAACCCTCCACGTGAACGTGGTCTCGGCGGAAGAGCAGATCTTCTCGGGCGAGGCGAAATTCGTGGCGCTGCCGGGCGAAGGCGGCGAGCTGGGCATCCTGCCCAAGCACACCCCGCTGATCACCCGCATCAAGCCGGGCGCGGTGCGCATCCAGCGTCCCGATGGCAACGAGGAATTCGTCTTCGTCGCCGGCGGCCTGCTGGAAGTGCAACCCGACGTCGTGACCGTGCTGGCCGATACCGCGATCCGCGGCAAGGACCTCGACGAGGCCCGCGCCGAAGCCGCCAAGAAGGCCGCCGAGGACGCGATGAAGAACGCCAAGAGCGACATCGACTTCGCCAAGGCGCAAAGCGAATTCGCGGCCATGGCCGCGCAGATCGCCGCGCTGCGCAAGTTCCGCGCGAAGCGCTGAGCGACACCGGCCGCGCACCGGCCTCGCCGGTGCGACGTCCCCACCCACTGCATCGGCAGGACTGCGAGAATCTCGCGCTCCTGCCGATTCTCTTTTGTGCGCGTGCCCACGCCGCGCCCCCGCCGCATGAGCCAACCGATCGCCATCACCCGCCACCAGGGCCTGGAAGCCCTCGAACTCCGCGCGCCCGACGGCGCCCGCGCGACGCTGCTGCTGCATGGCGCGCATCTGGTGTCCTGGGTGCCCGCTGGCGCCGACGAGCAGCTCTACCTCTCCCCCAAGAGCGCCTTCGCCACCGGTCAGGCGATCCGCGGCGGCGTGCCGGTGATCTTTCCCCAGTTCGCGACGCGCGGTCCGCTGCAGCGCCACGGCTTCGCCCGCGGCAAGCCCTGGCAACTCGTCAGCGCTGAATCCGGCAAGGACGATTCGCTGGCCGTGCTGCGTCTGACCGATGACGGCGCCACGCGCATGGTCTGGCCGCACGCCTTCGAAGCCGAGATCAGCATCCGCATCGCCGGTCGCGTGCTGGAGATGGAACTCGCTTGCGAGAACAAGGGCGACACGCCGCTGTCCTTCAACGCGGCGCTGCACACCTATCTGCGGCTGACGCAGATCATGTCCGCCTCGGTGCAGGGCCTGTCGGGCCTGGCGTACTGGGACTCGACGATCGAGCGCGCCGCGACGCAGCATGAGGACCTGTTGCGCCTGGATGGTGAGACCGACCGCATCTACCAGGACGTCAAGCACGACCTGACCCTGCGTGACGGTGATCGCCGCCTGATCCTGCGCCAGCAGGGCTTCACCGACGCGGTGGTCTGGAATCCGGGCCAGGAGAAGGGCGACGCACTCGCCGACATGCCCGAAGGCGGCTGGAAGCAGATGTTGTGCGTCGAGGCCGCGCAGGTGCTGCGGCCGATCGAGCTGCAGCCCGGGGAGAGCTGGGCGGGCATGCAGACACTCGAGCTGCTCTGATCGACACCTGACCCCACGTCAAGCCCCCGTGAACGTGGGGCGTCGTGTCGTATCCGTCCCGATACTCGGGTTCGCACGCATCGCGCGAGCAGCGCCCTGGGCAAGAATCGCTCCCGCCAATTCATAACGATTCGAGTCCTAGGGAGGAAGCATGCGAAGCTCCATTCGCGCCCTGGCCGTGCGCACCACCGCACTGGTCACCGCCGTCGCGTTCGTCACCGGTTGCGCCACCGCGTCGAAAGACATCAGCGCCACCTATGTGTCGCCGGCCCAGTACGCCAGCTACGACTGCCCGCAACTGACCGCGGAGACGCAACGCCTGCAGGCGCGTTATGTCGAGCTCGGAGGCCGCCTGGACCAGGCCGCCACCAACGACAAGACGATCATGGGCGTCGGCCTGATCCTGTTCTGGCCGGCGCTGTTCGCGCTGGGCGGCACCAAGTCGCAGGAAGCCGAGTACGGCCGTCTGCGCGGTGAATACGACGCCGTGCAGCAGACGCTGATCCAGAAGCGTTGCCCGACCGGTTCGAACCTTGCTGCCGCGCCCCAACCGGGTGCTGCCGCGCCCGCGCCGCTGGGCGCCGCCCCGGCCGTGGCCACCGTCGCGTCCGCCGATCCGGCCGCCTCCGCGCCCCTGCCGGTCGACGCCGCCGCGAGCGCTGTCCGCTGATCGGCCGGTCCTGATTCCCGATTCCTGATTCCTGACACCGATCGCCGTCCCCCGGCGATCGTCCCGCTTTCATACCAAGGCCGGCTCACGGCCATTTCTTTTCAGAGGAGTACCTTCATGTCCTTCATGCATCGCGCCGCCCAGACGGCCGCCCTGGCGGCCGCCGTCCTGCTCGTGGGCTGCGCCAGCCCCGCCCGCACCGACCAGATGCAGGTCAGCAGCTCGCTGCAGGTCCGCACCGCGGTGTCGCAGTCCGAGCTGAAGGAAAACATCGGCATCAAGGACGTGACCGGCGGCAAGGACACCAACCCGATGTGGGTGTCCAACGTGTCGAGCTCGGACTTCGAGCGCGCGCTGGAAGCCTCGCTGAAGGACGCCGGCCTGCTGTCGGGCAACCGTCAGGGCAGCAAGTACACGTTGACCGCCGACCTGAAGAAGCTGGACCAGCCGCTGTTCGGCGCCAGCATGACGGTCACGGCCACCGTGAAGTACACGCTGATCGAGCGCGCCACCGGCAAGGCCGTGTTCGAGCGTGACGTCGCCGTGCCGTTCACCGCCGAGTGGAACGCCGCGTTCCTGGGCACCGAGCGTCTGAAGCTGGCCAACGAAGGCGCGATCCGCAGCAACATCACGCAGCTGATCAACGACCTGGTCGGCCTGAAGGTCGCCGCCGCCGGCGTTCAACTGGCCAAGTGAGGCCCGGCGCCGACGCGCGCGATCGGAACGATCGTCGCGCGCGGCGCTAAGCTGCGGGCTCCCTCAGCGAAGGAGCCCGCATGCCCGACAGTCGAAAGCTCTCCAAGTCCGACTACCTGGACCGCCTGCAGCCGATGCAGGTGGAGCTGAACAACCTGGCCCGCTGGCTGCAGCACACGCGCAAGCGGCTGCTGATCCTCGTCGAGGGCCGCGACACCGCCGGCAAGGGCGGCGTCATCAACGCGATCTCCGAGACGCTCAATCCCCGTCAATGCCGCACCGTCGCGTTGGGCAAACCCAGCGAGCGCGAGCAGGGCGAGTGGTACTTCCAGCGCTACCTGACGCATCTGCCGGCCGCCGGCGAGATCGTCCTCTTCGACCGCAGCTGGTACAACCGCGCCGGTGTCGAGGCGGTGATGGGCTTTTGCACGCCCGAGCAGACCGAGGACTTCCTCGAGCAGGCGCCGCGCCTGGAGCGCTTGCTGGTCGACGATGGATTGCTGCTGTTCAAGTACTGGCTGACCGTGGATCAGGCGCTGCAGGAAGAGCGCTTCGCTGAACGCGCCGAGGATCCGCTCAAGCAGTGGAAGCTCTCGCCCATCGATCTCCAGGCCCGCGAGCATTACGCCGACTACGGGCGGGCGCGGGATCGCATGCTCAAGGCGACGCACACCAAGCACGCGCCGTGGACGCTCGTGGACTTCAACGATCAGCGTCGCGGTCGGCTCACGCTCATCCGCCATCTGCTCGACCACCTGCCCGATGTGAGCGTGCCCGCGCAACCGCTGACCTTCCCGCCGCTCACCGGCAAGACCAAGAAGGAACGCTTCGAGGGGAAGCTCAAGCCGATCAAGAGCCTTTAGCCCTCATCAAGCGGGAGACAGGGAGAGAGGGAGAGAGGGAGGACGCAGAGCGCCGACCGATCACCCTCGCCCGCGAAGCGGGAGAGGGCAGGGGGTGAGGGCTCTTCGAAGGGCACCGTGCCCCCACACGAGCCCTCACCCTTCCCTCTCCCGCTCTGCGGGCGAGGGTGATCTCTCCGTGAGACGCGACGGGGTTACAGCACCACGACGGCGTCCGGCAACTCGTTGCGAGGCGGCGATCCCGGCTCGACCGGGAAGTGTTCCGCGAGCAGCGCCTCCACCGCGCGGATCGCCTCGATCAGGCCCTGCTCGAACTGGCCATCGCGCAGCGACTGCCGCAGGCTCTCGACGATCGCCTGCCATTGCGCCGGCGTCACCCGCCGGTTGAGCCCGCGGTCAGCGACGATCTCGATCGCGTGTTCCGCCAGCAGCAGGTAGATGAGCACGCCGTTGTTGTGCTCGGTGTCCCACACGCGCAGCTTGCCGAACAGCGCCAGCGCCCGCTGCCGCGCCGTCAGCCCGCGCCACAGGTAGCTCATCGGCAGGCTGGCCTCGACGCACAACCGGATCTCGCCGACATGGCGCAGTTCGCTCTCGGTCACACGCGCCGAGAGCCGCGCCAACGCCGCCGTCGGCAGCACGCGCCGCACGTCCGCTTCATCCCAGAAACGATGGCGGAAGAATCGGCCCAGCCGACTCGTGTCGCCGGCCGCGCGGATGTCGTGATCGCCGGGTCGTTCCATCACCAGTCTCCCGAGGCGCCGCCGCCGCCGAAATCGCCACCGCCGCCCGACGAGAATCCGCCGCCGTCACTGCTACCCCAACTGCCGCCGCCGCCCCCTCCGCCGCCACCCCAGATGATCGGAGGCGAGACGCCGCCATGCGCGCTGCCTCGATAGCCGCCGCCGGACAGGCTCGAACTCGACCGCCGTGCCGCGCCGATGCCCAGCAGCCCGACGAGCACCAGCGAGCCGAGCGCCGCGCCGATGCCCAGCAGCAGGCTGCCGCTCAGCCCCCAGCCGACCGCGCCGGCGCCCGCGCCCGTGACCACGCTGCCGAGCTTGCGCCCGAACATCGAGGTCAGCAGCGCGCCCGCCAAGGGCACGCCGAGGAACGCGATCATCGCGATCTCGCCGAGGTCGATGTTGTGCCCGCGCGCGCCCGACCCCGTGCGCTGGGTCGGCGCGGGAAGGTGCTCGCCGCGAATGCGCGCTTGGAGCGAATCGATCGCGCGGTTCAGCCCGCCGGCATAGTCGCCGGCCTTGAACGCGGGCGTGATGTCGCGCTCGATGATCTGCCGCGCGGCCAGGTCCGGCACCGCGCCTTCCAGCGCCTTGGCGGTCTGGATGTTGATGCGCCGATCGTTCTTGGCCACCACGATCAGCAACCCATCGCCGACGTCGCGCCGGCCCAGCTTCCATTGATCGCCGACCCGCTGCGCGTACGCGGCGATGTCCTCGGGCTGGGTCGTGCCCACCATCAGCACGACGATCTGAGGCCCGGCCTCGCGCTCGAACGCGGCGAGCTTGGCGTCGATGGCCTGCTTCTGCGCCGCGCTCAGCGTGCCGGTCTGGTCGATCACGCGCGCGCTGAGCGGCGGCACCGCCTGCACGTCCTGCGCGCGCACGCGCGGCAGCAGGCCCAGCGTCATGAGCAGGCCCATCACGACCAGCGCGAGGGCCCGGAGCGAGACCGCCCGCATGCGCGCGGCCTCAGTTCGAGGCGGGCGAGGCCGCCGGTGCCGGCGTCGTGGCCGGAGCCGTCGCGGGCTTGTCGAAGTTCACCGTCGGCGGCGAGGAGATCGCGGCCTCGTTCTGCACGGTGAAGTTGGGCTTGGTCTCGTAGCCGAAGACCTTGGCCGTCAGGTTGGTCGGGAACTTGCGCGTCAGCACGTTGTAGTCCTGCACCGACTTGATGTAGCGGTTGCGGGCCACGGTGATGCGGTTCTCGGTGCCCTCGAGCTGCACGCGCAGGTCGCGGAAGCCTTGGTTGGCCTGCAGCTGCGGATAACGCTCGCTGACCACCATCAGCCGGCTCAGCGCGCCGGACAACTCGCCCTGCGCGGCCTGGAACTTCTGCAGCGCGGCGGGATCTCGCGCGAGCTCCGGCGTGACCTGGATGCTGGTGGCCTTGGCGCGGGCCTCGACGACCTTGGTCAGCGTCTCCTGCTCGAAGCCGGCCTCGCCCTTGACCGTGTTGACGATGTTGGGGATCAGGTCGCTGCGGCGCTGGTACTGGCTCAGCACCTCGGACCAGCTGGCGTTGACCTGCTCATCCAGGCTCTGGAACTCGTTGTAGCCGCAGCCGGTGAGCGCCATCGGCGCGCCCACGATCAGCGTGGCGGCCGCGGCGGCGCGCAGCGCGCTCATCAGACGGGTCGCGGGCGCGCGGGTGTCGGGGGTGGGGGTGATCAAGGTCATCGTCGAATCCTCCTGGTGCGCACCGGCATATCGTGTGCCGGCCTGCTGAATTCAAGAGCCGCAAGAGCCCGGAAGCCCCGAGGATAATCTCCCTCCCATGAGCGCCCCCCTTCAGAACGACGTCTTCCTGCGCGCGTGCCTGCGCCAGCCCACCGAATACACCCCCGTCTGGCTGATGCGCCAGGCCGGCCGCTACCTGCCGGAGTACCGCGACACCCGCGCCAAAGCGGGCAGCTTCATGGGCCTGGCCACCAACAAGGACTACGCCACCGAGGTCACGCTGCAGCCGCTGGAGCGCTATCCGCTGGATGCCGCCATCCTGTTCAGCGACATCCTGACCGTGCCCGACGCGATGGGCCTGGGCCTGTCGTTCGCGCAGGGCGAGGGTCCGAAGTTCGAGAAGGTCGTGCGCGATGAGACTGCGGTCAACGCGCTCGCCGTGCCCGACATGGACAAGCTGCGCTACGTCTTCGACGCGGTGAGCTCCATCCGCTCGGCGCTGAACGGCCGGGTGCCGCTGATCGGCTTCTCGGGCAGCCCGTGGACGCTGGCCTGCTACATGGTCGAGGGCGGCGGCTCCGACGACTACCGCCACGTCAAGAGCCTGATGTACGCGCGCCCCGACCTGATGCACCGCATCCTGTCGACGTCAACGCCGATGCCGTCGCCGCCTACCTGAACGCGCAGATCGACGCCGGCGCGCAGGCCGTGATGATGTTCGATTCCTGGGGCGGCGTGCTGGCCGACGGCCAGTTCCAGCAGTTCAGCCTGGCCTACTCGCGCCGCGTGCTGGCCCAGCTGAAGACGGAACACGAGGGCCGCCGCATCCCCAAGCTGCTCCCTTCACCAAGGGCGGCGGCCTGTGGCTGGACGAGATCGCCGCGGCCGGCGCCGATGTCGTCGGCCTGGACTGGACCGTCAACCTGGGCCGCGCCCGCGCGCAGGTGCAGGACCGCGTGGCGCTGCAGGGCAACCTCGATCCCAACGTGCTGTTCGCGCCGCCGGCCGCGGTGCGCGAGCAGGCGCGCGCGGTGCTCGACAGCTTCGGCGCGCCGCAACGCGCCGACGGCGGCTGGGGCGGCCATGTGTTCAACCTGGGCCATGGCATCAGCCAGTTCACGCCGCCCGAAAGCGTGGCTGAACTGGTGCACGAAGTGCATGAGCATTCGCGCAAATCGCGCTTGCCCGCCGGCCCGTCCGCGACCTAGTTATCCCCAAATCCGTGCATGTCACCCAAACGCAGCACAAGAGGTGACGCCGAGCTAGGGCTTTCCCCGATGGGCGCGTAAGTCGTTGATTTCAAAGGTGGCTCGGTATTTCCCCGGAATTTGACGCCGCCGGGGCGTCGCGGCGGCAATCCCGCCGAACTCGAAAAACGCCGGCTGTTTCCCACAAAGTTATCCACAGGCTTTCGACCTCGTTGTGAACACCCTTGGAAATCAGGCACTTGGCGAGGTTTCCTCATGGCCGCTGACGGCCGTGGGGGACACCGGGCCGAGCCGCGCCGAGCCGGGGAGGGGTGGCCGATGAGCGAACCGATCCCCCTGCGCCGTCTGCGCGTGGCCGTGGAAGCGCCGCAGCACAGCGGGCTGACCGGTCCCCTCGACTACCTCGGTCCGCAAGACTTGACCCCCGGTACGCTGGTGCACGTGACGCTGGGTCGGCGCGACGTGATGGGACTGGTGTGGGACGACCTGGCCGAGGGCCAGGCCTTGACGGACGACGAGCCGTTGCCCGAATCCGAACTCCGGCCGGTGGGCGAGGCGCTGGATGCGCTCCCGCCGCTGTCCGACCGCTGGCGTCGGCTGGTCGAGTTCGCGGCCGGGTATTACCAGCGCAGCATCGGCGAGCTGGCCTTGGCGGTGCTGCCGCCGCAGTTGCGCGAGCTCGACGCCAAGCAGTTGCAGGCCCGCCTCAAGAAGCTCGACAAGGCCGACGCGCAAGCCGCGAAGGCCGCGGCCGAGACGCTCGCGGCCGAGCCCGAACGTCCCGCGCTGACCGCGCAGCAGCAGCAGGCGCTGGACGCGGTGCTCGCGCTGGCGGACCAGCCCGCGCCGCAGGCGGCGCTGCTCTGGGGCCTGACCGGCAGCGGCAAGACCGAGATCTACCTGCGCGCCGCCGAGGCCGCGCTCGCGCGCGGGCAGCAGGTGCTCGTGCTGGTGCCCGAGATCAACCTCACGCCGCAGCTCGAGGCGCGTTTCGCCGAACGCTTCGCGGGTCATTCGATCGTGTCGCTGCACAGCGCGCTGACGCCGGCGCAGCGCTTGCGCCACTGGCTCGCCGCGCACCTTGGCCGCGCGCAGCTGGTGCTGGGCACGCGGCTGGCGGTGTTCGCGTCCATGCCGCGCCTGGGATTGATCGTCGTCGACGAGGAACACGATCCCTCCTACAAGCAGCAGGACGGCGCGCGTTACTCGGCGCGGGATCTCGCGGTCTACCGCGGCCACCTGGAAAAGGTGCCGGTGGTGCTCGGATCGGCGACGCCGTCGCTGGAGAGCTGGCAGCACGCGCTGGGCGGGCGCTACCGGCGCATCGACCTCACCGAGCGCATCGGCGGCGGCGCGTTGCCGCGCGTGCGGCTCTTCGACATGAACCGGCTCGAGCGCAAGAAGGGCGTCACCACGACGCTGTCGGTGCCGCTGCTGGACGCGCTGCGCAAGCGGCTCGACCGCGGCGAGCAGAGCCTGGTGTTCCTCAACCGCCGCGGCTACGCGCCGGTGTTGCACTGCGACCAGTGCAACTGGAAGAGCGACTGCCCGCATTGCAGCGCGCATCAGGTCTTCCACAAGGAGGACCGCACCCTGCGCTGCCACCATTGCGGCGTGAGCACGCGCGTGCCGCGCGCCTGCCCGTCCTGCGGCAATCCCGACATCGCGCCGCTGGGCCGCGGCACGGAACGCCTGGAGGAGCAGCTCGCGCAGGCGCTGCCCGGCGCGCGCGTGGCCCGCATCGACGCCGATACGACCAAGCTCAAGGGCAGTCTGGAGACGCAGCTCGCCGCGGTGCATGAGGGCGATGTGGACATCCTCGTGGGCACGCAGATGGTGGCCAAGGGACACGACTTCAGACGCATCACGCTGGTGGCCGCGGTGAATCCGGACGGCGCGCTGTTCAGCAGCGACTTCCGCGCGCCGGAGCGCTTGTTCTCGCTGCTGATGCAGGCCGGCGGACGTGCCGGCCGCGACGCGGCGCAAGCGGCGGCCAGCGAGATGTGGGTCCAGACCTGGTACCCCGAGCACGCGCTCTACCAGTCCCTGCAGAAACACGACTACGAGGCCTTCGCCGGCAGCCAGCTGCATGAGCGCATGACGGCCAACCTGCCGCCGTTCGCTCACCTGGCGCTTGTTCGCGCGGAAGGACGCACCGTGGAGGCCGCGCGGGACTTCCTCGTCGCGGCGCAGGAGGCGGCGCAGGCGCTGCCGCTGTCGCTGGGGCTGCTGCTCTATCCGCCGGTGCCGATGGCGGTAGCGCGGGTCGCGGACACCGAGCGTTTCCAGATGCTGATCGAGGCCGGCAGCCGCGCGCAGCTGCAGCGCTTCCTGCGCGCCTGGCTGCCCGAGCTGCACGCGCTCAAGCGCCGCCAGAAGGGCCTCACGCGCTGGGCGGTGGACGTGGATCCGCTGGCGATCTGAACGCGCCGCGCGCGCTCGGGCTCAGAGCAGGCGGGCGAGCGCCTCTTCCAGCGTCGGCCAGGCCGCGCGCACGGCCGCGAGCGCGTCCTCCGAGCCATGGGCCGCGTCCTGCGCGTCCAGCTCGAGTTGCCGCGCCACGCCCGCGGCGTCGGTGTGGCCCAGCGTCAGCAGCACGCTCTTGAGGCTGTGCGCGAGGTGGCGCATCTTGACGTGATCACCGCTTTCGCAGGCGGCGCGGCCGGTGGCGATGTCCAGCGGGAACTGCACGCGGCAGCGCGCCAGGAAGGCCTGGTACAGCGCGGCGTTGCCGCCGAAGTACTGCTCGATCGCGGCGTGATGGATGGAGGGCAGGGCGGCCGGCGCCGGCACGTCGCGCAGGCCGTCCAGGCAGGCTTGCAGGTCGGCCAGGGCGCAGGGCTTGGACAGGAAACGCGTGACGCCCAGCGCCTCGAGCTGCTCACGCACCGTCGGGTTGAGCCCCGCGCTGAACACCGCAAGACGCGCGTTTCCGCGCAGCTCCGGTCGCTGCTTGAGCGTCTGCAGCAGGTCCAGCCCGTGCCGGCCCGGCAGCATCAGGTCGCTGATGACCAGGTCGAAGCTCTGCGTGGCCAGCGCCAGCAGCGCCTCGTCGACGGAGATGCAGGCCTGCAGGCGGACCTCGTCGTCCTCCAGCGCCATCGCCACGAACCGTTGCAGGGTGGTGTCGTCCTCGACGAGGAGGACCCGCACGCGACTGGCCATGCTCAGCCGGCAAACTGCGGCTGGCGGGCCCGGATGCGCTGGATGGCCGCGGCCAGCAGCGGCGGCAGGTCGGTGACCAGCCGCGGCTTGTGCACCAGCGGCAGGCCCGCCAGCGCGAAGGCGTAGGGCGCGCGCTGCTGCTCGTCCAGCGCGGTGACGAAGATCAGCTCGCTGCTCGCGAACTGCGGCTGCGAGCGCAGGCTGGTGACCAGCGCGGCGCCATCGATGCCGGGCAGCAGAATGTCCACCAGCAGGATCTCCGGCTGCAGCTGCCCGTACATGACCAGCCCGCCGATGCCGTCATTGGCGGTGTGCAGGTCCAGGTCAGGGAACTCCTGCTGCGCGAGCAGCATGACCAGGTTCTGATAGTGAACGGAATCCTCGATCAGCAGGGCCTTCAGGCGCTGCGGCGTGCCGTCCAGCGGCGAGAGATCCGCCGGCTTGGTGGGCGCGAGACCCCGGCCGGTGAGCCACGCGTCGAGCGAGGCCCGCAGGATGCGGCGGTGACCGCCCGGCGTCCGCCAGGCTTGCAGCTCGCCGCGGTCCACCATCAACTGGACCGACCGCACGGCCATGCCGAGGCGCTGCGCGACTTCGCGCGTGCTGAAATCCTCTTGCATGTCGTCGGGGGTCCGGGCAATAGCAGTCATGGGTCGA
This sequence comes from Roseateles sp., assembly GCA_039594005.1. Classification (GTDB taxonomy): domain Bacteria; phylum Pseudomonadota; class Gammaproteobacteria; order Burkholderiales; family Burkholderiaceae_C; genus Roseateles. Next base: position 3,366,436 of record JBCNOF010000010.1, on the reverse strand, counting down.
TTTTGCCGAATTTCCTAAACTTTTAGGTGGGCAATATCCCCACTTATAAGCGATAAAAGTGATATTCGATGTGACATCGGTGGGACTTGGTGGCTTCCCTCGCCGTCGGGCCGGGCGAACTCTGGTGCAATCCGGGTCCGAGGAGATGCGATGACGAAGCGAAGGACCGGATCAGCCCTGCCCATGTTCCCGGGCCCGTCCCTGTGCCTGTTGCTCTGCCTGTTCCTGGCGGGCCAGGCGTTCGCCCAAGGCTCGGAGGTCCTGCGGCGCGTCCAGGCGGCGGGCGTCCTGCGCGTGTGCATCTGGCCGGACTATTACGGCATCACCTACCGCCATCCGCGCGACGAAACCCTCTCGGGCCTGGACATCGACCTGTCCAACGAACTCGCCAAGGACCTGGGCGTGCGGCTGCGCTACGTCGAGTCCTCCTTCCAGCGCCTGATCCCGGACCTCGATGCCGACCGCTGCGATGTCGCGATGTTCGCCGTGGCCGTGCTGCCGCAGCGGCGCGCGGCGCTGGCCTTCACGCAGCCCTACCTGCAGAGCGACATCTACGCGATCGCCAGCCGCGCCAGCCGCGTCGTCAAGCGCTGGGAGGACATCGACCAGCCCGGCGTCGTCGTGGCCGTGCAGGCCGGCACCTTCATGGAGCCGGTGATGCGGGACGCGCTCAAGCGCGCGCGGCTGCAAGTGGTGCAGCCGCCGGCCACGCGCGAGCGCGAGCTCGAATCGGGCCGCGCCGATGTGTTCATGACCGATTTCCCGTACAGCCGGCGCCTGCTCGACAACGCCGACTGGGCGCAACTGATCGCGCCGCCCAAGCCCTTCCACGTGCTGCCCTACGCCTACGCGGTCAAGCGCGGCGACGCCGCGTGGCTCGCGCGGCTGAATGAATTCGTCGCGCGCATCAAGCGCGATGGCCGGCTGCGCGCGGCCGCCGAGCGCCACGGCCTGGCCGCCATCGTGGTGCCCTGAAGCGGAGTCGCCACGATGCTCGGTCCCGCCGTCCGATCGCTCCAGCGCCTGCGCCAGGCGGCGCTGTGGGCGGGCGTGGCCGTGGCCGCGGGCACGCTCGCGGGCCTGATCGGGCCGGCCTGGGTCGGCCGACAGGAGGCGATCGACGAGGCCCGTGTGCGCGGCGCGCTGCTGGCGCAGGTCCTGGAGAGCGACGCGAGCCGCACCGTGGAGACCGCGTCGCTGTCCTTGCATGCCATCGGCGACGGGCTGATGCGCTCGGTCGACGATCCGCACGAGGTCGAGCACCTGGGCGATCACTTCAGCCATGTGCTGGTCGGCCTGCCGTTCATCCGCAGCGTGTCGCTGCTGGACACGCGAGGCCGGGTGCTGATCAGCACGAATGCCGACGAGGTCGGGCTGGAGGTGCCGCTGGACGACTTTGGCCGGCTGCCCGGTCCTGACCGCGACCTGCTGTTGCCGCTGCGGCCCGGACGCGGCCTGGCGGGCCTGGCGCGCGGGCGCGCCGCGCGCGGCTCGCCGGTGGGCATGTTGCCGCTGCTGTTGCAACTGCCCGCGCCGCCGGGCGCGAGCGAGGCCGCGTCCGCGCCCACATCCGCGTCAACCGCCGCGCCCGCTGACACCGGCCCCGTCGCGCCCGCGAAGGACGGCGAGCCGCGCTGGCTGCTGGCGCTGATCAATCCGGACGCGCTGACGCAGGTGCAGCAGCGCGCGCTGCCCGCGGGGCGCAGCGCCGCGTGGCTCGCGTCGACCGACGGCCAGCTCCTCGCGGCGATGGAGACGCTGCATCAGCTGCCCGGCCAGCGCCTGGACGGGCATCCCGCCTTCGACGCGCTGCGGCGCGGACGCGAGCACGGCACCTACATCGGCACCGGCGCCTTGCCCGGCGAGGTCGTGGTGGCCTACCGCGCGGCGTCGCGGCGGCCGCTGATCGTCGGCGTCGAGCAATCGGTGGAGGAGGTCCTCGCGCGCTGGCATGCGGGCCTGCGCTGGCTGCTGCTGATCGGCGCGCTGGCGCTCGCGGTGATCGTGCTGGCCACGGTGACCGTGCGCCGCAGCCTGCAGGCGCGCGCCGAGGCGATGGAGGCGCTCGAGGGCGCGCACGAACAGCTCGCCGATCGCGAGCGCGACATGCGCGTGCTGCTCAAGAGCGTGCAGGAGGTGATCTTCCGCACCAACCCCGGCGGCACGCTGACCTTCGTGAACGCGCGCTGGACAACGCTGCACCGGGGTCGACCCGATGAGGCGGTCGGGCGGCGGCTGGCCGATCTCGCCGAACCCGCGGATCGCGACGCGGTCGACTCGCTCTTCGATGGCGACGAGGGTGTGCGCAGCATCGAGGCCACGATCCGCAACGGCGAGGGCGCGCCGCGCCGCTACCAGATCGCCATCGTGCCGCTGCGCCGCGATGGCGAGCTGCTCGGGTATGCCGGCAGCGCCGTGGACATCACCGAGCGCGCCGCCGCCGAGCGGCTCACGCGCCAGGCGCGCGACGCGGCCGAGGAAGCCTCGCGGAGCAAGACCGAATTCCTCGCCAACATCAGCCACGAGCTGCGCACGCCGCTGCAATCCATCCTCGGCTTCTCGGAGCTGGGCATCGCGCGCAGCGGCGGGCAGGACCGGCTGCAGGCGATGTTCTCGGACATCCACGGCTCCGGACAGCGCATGCTGGCGCTGGTCAACGACCTGCTGGACGCATCCAAGCTCGATGCCGTCGGCGCGCTGGAGCTCGAGTCACGCGATCTGCGCGAGCTGGTGTCCACGGTGACCCGCGAACTCGCGCCGCTCATCGCCAAGCGCCAGTTGATGGTCAGCGCCGAACTGCCCGAGGCCATGCCTGCCCGTGTCGACCCGCTGCGTTTCCAGCAGGCCGTGCGCAACGTGCTGGCCAACGCGATCAAGTTCGCGCCGCAGGGCGGCACGATCGAGGTCCGCGGCGGACGCACGCCCGAGGGTGATCTGCACCTCTGCGTCGCCGATCGCGGCCCAGGCATTCCGGTCGATGAACTGGAACGCATCTTCGAGCCCTTCATCCAGTCGAGCGCGACCAAGGATGGCTCGGGCGGCACCGGGCTGGGCCTGCCCATCAGCCGGCGCATCGTGGAGATGCATGGCGGGCGTCTCTATGCAGCCAATCGCGTGGACGGCGGCGCGGAATTCCATCTGGTGCTGCCCGCGCGTGACGAGGCACCCACCGCGTCCGCGGCGCCGACCGGCCCGGCTGTCCCCTGATCCTGGGGGGCAGGCCCGCTCGCGGCGCCGTCCGACAGCGGCGTCACGCCGGCTGTGCCATCCTTGCCCCACCCTTGTCCGTCGGCACGCAGGGCTCAGGAGCACACCATGAAGTGGGAAGGTCAACGAGAGAGCGACAACGTCGAGGACGCCCGCGGTGGCGGCGGCGGCGGCGGAGGGCTGCCGATCGGCGGACGGGGACTGGGCCTGGGCGGCATCGTCATCGCGCTGATCGCGTCCTGGATCTTCGGCATCAACCCGCTGACCGTGCTCGGCGTGCTGGACGGCAGCAGCGTGCAGACCGGCGGCCAGCAGCGCGGCGTCGATCCGAGCCATCCGACCGACACGCCCGCCAAGTTCGTCTCGGTCGTGCTCGCCGACACCGAGGACGTCTGGACCAAGGTCTTCCAGGCCGGCGGCAAGACCTACCAGGCGCCGCGCCTGCGGCTCTTCGAGGGCCGCGAGCCCACGGCCTGCGGCCTGGGGCAGGCGGCGATGGGGCCGTTCTACTGCCCGGGGGACTCCAAGGTCTACATCGACCTGAGCTTCTACCAGACGCTGCGCGACCGGCTGGGCGCGCCCGGCGACTTCGCCCAGGCCTACGTGATCGCGCACGAGGTCGGCCACCATGTGCAGCACCTGCTGGGCATCACCGAGAAGGTCGATGCCGCGCGACGTCGGCAGTCGGAGGCCGCGGCCAATGCCACCAGCGTACGCGTGGAACTGCAGGCCGACTGCTTCGCCGGCGTCTGGGCGCACCACTCGCAGCAGGGCAAGGGCTGGCTGGAGTCCGGCGACATCGAGGAAGCGCTCAATGCCGCCGCCCAGATCGGCGACGACACGCTGCAGCGCAACGCCGGTCGCGGTGTCGTGCCGGAGAGCTTCACCCACGGCACCAGCGATCAGCGCCAGCGCTGGTTCAAGCGCGGGCTGGCCCAGGGCAACGTGCAGGACTGCGACACCTTCGCGGCGCGCCAGCTCTGATCACGGGGCCGAGCCGGCGCCCTGGCGCGGCCTGGCCTCGGCGCGCGGATCCCCGACGCAGCCCTTGAGCCACTGGCTCATCTCCCACTGCACCTGTCCGGCGGACTCGCGCGCGGAGTAGCCGTGCGCCTCGAAGGGCAGCAGCACGTAACGCGCCGTGCCGCCCAGCCCCGCCAGCGCCTGGTACAGGCGATCGCTCTGCATCGGGAAAGTGCCCGAGTTGTTGTCCGCCTCGCCGTGGATCAGCAGCAGCGGATCCTTGATCTGGTTGGCGAAGAGGAAGGGCGAGAGCTTCAGGTAGACGTCCTTGGCGTCCCACAACGAGCGGCGCTCGCTCTGGAAACCGAAGGGCGTGAGCGTGCGGTTGTAGGCGCCGCTGCGCGCGATGCCACAGCGGAACAGCTTGGTATGGGCCATCAGGTTCACGGCCATGAACGCGCCGTAGCTGTGGCCGCCGATGGCCACGCGGCGCGCGTCCACCGTGCCCAGTTCCTCGGCCTTGTCGACGATCGCGCGCGCGTTGGCGGTGATCTGCTCGACGAAGCTGTCGTTCATGTTGCGCGCGTCGCCGACCACCGGCATCGTCGCGTCCATCAGCACGACGTAGCCGTCCATCAGCAGGTTCAGCGGACTGATGCCCGAGAAGCTCATGTACCGGCCCGGCGAGCCGCTGAGCTGGCCCGCGATCGCGGCGTCGGTGAACTCCAGCGGATACGCCCAGACCAGCGCCGGCCGCTTCTCGCCCTCGCGCATGTCCGGTGGCAGGTACATCCAGAACGACAGCTCCACGCCGTCGTTGCGCTTGAAGCTCACCAGCTCGCGCCGCACCGACTTCAGCTGCGGCGTCGGGTCCTTGATCCGGGTGAGCGGCGTGGCCTTGCCGGCCTCGCGCAGCACGAGGTTGGCCGGTTCATGCTCGGTCTCGCGCTGCGTGACCAGGCGCCGGTCCTCCAGCATCGCCACGGGCAGCTCGTACACGCCCTCCGCCGACTGGAACAGCCGCTGCGTGGACAGGTCCTTCAGCGAGAGCTTGTCCAGGAAGGGCCGGTCGCCCTTGGGCCCCGCGCCCTGGCCCGACAGCAGCAGGTCGCCGCCGAGCGTCTGTGCCACCTGGTGGCCATTGCTCAAGGTCCGCATGAACGGATATCCCGGATGCCGATACCGCTCGCGCACCGAGTGCTCGAACAGCGGCCGGCTCTGCTTGCCGTTGAGCGGCAGCAGGTAGGTCCGCGTCCAGCCGCGGCTGCGGTCCTCCTCGGTCAGCAGCCCGTGGATGCCGTCGTCCAGGAAGCGCAGCCGCGTGAAGCGGTAGGGCATGCGCTGCACCTCGAAGGGCTCCCCGGTGTAGGGCGGATCCAGGCGCATGACGCGGTCGCGGAAGGCGGCTCGGTTGGCGGGGTTGCCGCCGTCGAGCGCCTCGACCCAGTAGATCGCCGCGTCCCTGGTCGGCGAGGGATAGAACACGCGCGGTCCCTGCAGCGCGCCGTCAATCGCCACCCCCTGCTTGAGCGGCATCTTCGCGAGCTCGCGGATGACCTTGCCGTCGCGCTGACGGACCTCGACCACCGTGGGGAAGTCGTCGAAGGTCAGGTTGTAGCTGAAGGGCCGCACCAGCCGTTCGGTGAGCAGCGCCTGCCCGTTGCCCACGCTGGACACGCTGGTGAAGAGCCCCGGCGTGCCGATGTCGCGGCTCTGGCCGTTGGTGATGTCGACGAGCGTGAGCTGCGAGCGCGCGAAGTGCTCGAACAGGTCCTCGTCGCGCGGATTGCGCAGCAGGTCGGGATAGGTGCGCTCGGGCGACGCCTTGCCGTGGGTCTCCTGGATCGCCGGGCCGGTCTGCGGTCGGCTCGGCACCGGGCCGCGGTTGTCGGGCACGGTCAGCACGACGGCCTCGCGCGGATTCAACCAGGCGATGTCGTCGGCATCGACGGCGTTGTTCAGCCGCACGTTGTAGATGCGCCAGAGCTGCCCGTTGGACGTCGCGCCCGCCCACAGCTCGTCGGCCGAGTCCGTGCGCCGCGACAGCAGGAAGCGCTGCCCGTCGGGCGCCCAGACGAAGTTGTGCCAGGTGCCGCCGGGCGGGAGCTCCACGTCGCGCTCGGCAGCCTCGGGCTCCAGCAGCGAGCGCAGCCGCACGCGCTGCACCGCCAGCAGGTTCTGCTGGCTGGCGTTGCGCGGGTCGAATCTCGCGCCGGCCAGGCGCAGCCCGGGCCGCGCGAGTTCCTCCAGCGGCGTGTAGCGGCGCTGTTCCACCAGCGCCAGCGACTGGCGGTCCGGCGAGGGCAGCAGCCGCGGCAGCGACGGTGCGTCCAGCAGCTCGCGGATCGCCGCGGAGGGCTGCTTGTAGGGCGAGGGCGCCGCATCCGCCAGCGCGGGCAGGGCGACCAGCGCGAGGAACGACGCCAGGAGCGCGAGCCTCGATCCCGCGGCCCCCACCCAGGCAGGGGGGGCACCGACGGGCGGGCGGCTCGAACCGACAGAGGGGACGCGGGAGGGCATGGGTGCGAAGTATCGCTGCGCTAGGATTCGCGCCCATGATCGAGCCGTCCGCCCCGCACGTCCCGTCCGCCGCCTCGGGCGAGGGCGCGGTGCGCGCGCTGCCCGCCATCGGCGAGCGACTGGGGGTCTGGCGCGTCGCCGCCGAGCTCTTCGAATGCGCGTCGGGCTTCTGGTATCGCGTCGAGCACGGCAAGGCCTCGGCGCAGACCGGCATGGCGCTGGTCTATCGCCACGACGCCGACGCGCAGGCCGTGCTGATGCGCTTCGCCGAGGACTCCGAGGCGCTGGCGCGCTTCCAGTACCCGGTCTACGGCGCGCCGCTGGACAGCGGCCTGAGCCCGTCGGGCCTGCCCTACCTCATCGTCCCCGCGATGGATGGCGCGCCGCTGCTGCGCGTGGCGATGGCGCTGCCGCTCAAGCGCCGCATGCAGCTGCTGCTGGACCTGATCGCGCTGCTGGATGCCGCGCATGCGCAGGGCCTGGTGCTGCACGAACTCGACCCCGGCACGCTGTGGCTGAGCCCGGCGCAGCAGCTGCACTGGCTGGGCCAGGGCCTGGCGCCGCGCGACAGCCAGGCGCCGGCCGCACTGGTGCGGGCCGCGGAACCGCTCGCCAACGCGCGTCAACGCGCCGGCGGCCGTCCCGACGCCAACAGCGAGACCCACGCGCTGGGCCGCCTGCTGGGCCTGCTGGTCAACGGCCGCCTGCCGCGGCCCGAGGCGGGCGACGCGCGTGATGACGGCGCCGAGAAGGAAGCCGAACCCGGCACCACGCCGGTGGCGTCGCTGCAGTCGTGGCTGTCGCTGACGGCCGCGCAGCGCGAGAGCCTGGACCAGCTGCTGGACCGCGCCATGATGGACGGCCGCTCGTTCACCGATCGCGAGCTGCTCGCGCAGGCCGTGCGCGACTGGATCGAGTTCGAGCCGCCCGCTGCCGCGCGCGGCGCCGGGTCAGGCGCGCCCGCATCCGCGCCGATGCCCTTGCTGCCGCCCCCGCCGCCGCTGGAGGCGAGCGCCGAGGAGCGGCCCGCGACCTTGCCCGCCTCCTGGCTGGAACGCCTGTCCAGCCTGGCGCTGGTGCTGGCGATGGCGGCGGTCGTGGTGTGGCTGCTGGTGCGCTCGGGCTGAGCCTGGATCGAACGCGAGCGCCCCGCGAGCCTCGCCCCTGAACCCGGTCGTCGACCGACCTCGATGCGCTAGTTCCCTTGCAGGATCCCGCGAAGCGGGCTCCGTGAGACCCTGGCGAAACCACAACTTCGCGGTGGGATCCCACCTCGACGAGTCATGCGCGCGCCGATCGAGGCGAATTGTCCTCACTGGGCCCCCCTGCCTACCATCGACTTCCTGTCGCCGCGGATGGCGACGCGAGGAGATGCGCGTGAGTTTCGAAATCCAGCCGATGTCCCTCGACGACTGGCGGGCGTGCTGGCGGGACGCGGTGACCGACCCCGAATGCTCGCCTTGGTTGAAGGGGGTGCTCGAGAGCTGCATCGACGGCAAGAACGCGCACTGGATCCGCCTGTCGGTGCGTCGGGCCGTCGACGCCGACACCGGCGACTACCTGGTGCGGCTGCCGTCGCTGATCGGGCGGCAGCTCTCGGACCATTACTGCGCCCGCGTCGGCGAGCGGGTCTACGGCCTGTGCGGGCTGGGCGTGGGCGAGGCGAAGGTGTACTTCGCGGGCGGCTCCTCGCCGTCGTACGACACGATGGCGCATGTCCACGCGGTGCTGACGGCGGCCTTCGGCGTGCACGGCTCCTACGCCGAGGAGATCGGCCGCGATCCGATCCGGGTGCCGATCTTCATCCCCGGGGCGTTGATGCCGGAGGCGCTCGCGGCGGAGACGCGCAGTCGCTGAGCGACACGGCGCCGGAACGTGCCGGCGCGGCGCGCGCGTCCTGTGGGAAACCCCGTGAGGCGGGGCTGCCGACGGCGCCACGGCGCGCCTATCATCGGCGCCTCATGGATGCCCAGCGCCGCCACCTGCTCCGCCATGCCGCGCTCGGCACGATGGCGCTCGGCACGACGGCGCCCTGCATGATGATCGCGGCCACCGCCCGGACCACGCCGCAAGGCGGGCCCTCCGGCGTCGGCCGGCCCCGGACCGCGCAGGTGTTGGTCGCGGGCACGACCTTCGCGCGGCTCTTCGAGCCGGGCGCCGACGGCGGCAAGCCCAGGGGGCTGGCGGTTGACGTGCTGGACGCGATCCTGCTGCCCGCCGGCCATCAGCCGCGTTACGAGTTCTACCCGTGGCTGCGGGCCCAATCGATGATCGAGCATGGTCCGGCGCAGATCCTCGTCGGCCCGTATCGCACGCCCGAGCGCGAGAAGGCGATGCGCTTCTCGCGCCAGGCCTTCTACGAGGACGCGCTCGTGTTCTACGCGCGCCGCCGCGAGGAGGGCCTGTGGTGGGGCGACTTCCAGGCGCTGCAGCCGCTGCGCGTGGCCACGGTGCAGGGCTGGGTCTACGGGGAGCGCTTCGAGCAGGCGCGGGCCTCGCTCAACATGACGCCGGTGCGCGATCTCGCCACCGCGCTGCGCATGCTGCAGCTGGGCCGCGTGGACCTGATCGCGGCCAACCAGCGCAACTCCGAGCCGGTCATCCAGGAGCTGGGCCTGAACGATCAGGTCGCGCTGTGCGCGCCGCCGTTCGCGCAGTTGCGCGGGCATTTCGCGTTCAGCCGGGATCCGGCGGGCGAGCCCTGGCTCGCGCTGATCGACGCCGGCATGCAGCGCCTGCGCGCCAGCGGCGAGCTGCAGCAGATGGCCGCGCGGCGCGCCGTCGCGCTGCCGGATTGAACCCGGCTCAGCCCAGGTAGAGCAGCGCCAGCCCGATCGCCGCGGGAATGGCCTGGATGTAGAGGATCTTGCGGCTGGCTGTCGCGGCGCCGTACAGGCCCGCCACGAGCACGCAGGCCAGGAAGAAGACCTTCACCGGACCGCCCGCGGCGCCCAGCACCAGGCCCCAGATCAGGCCCGCGGCCAGGAAGCCGTTGTACAGCCCCTGGTTCGCCGCCAGCACCTTGCTGGCCTGGGCGAACTCCGGCGTCAGCCCGAAGGCCTTGCGCCCCTTGGGCGTCGTCCAGAGAAACATCTCCAGCACCAGGATGTAGACATGGATCAGCGCGACGAGCGCGACGACGACATTGGCGGCAAGGGCGGTGGTGGTGTTCATGGTTCGCACTGTACGTCCCGCTATCATCCCCGGCCCGCCCGTCGTTCCCTGTCCCGCACGTTCCATGTCCAAGACCACGCTCAACCCGGCCCAGCTGGCGGCCGTGCATCACCTCGCGGGACCGTGCCTGGTGATCGCGGGCGCGGGCTCGGGCAAGACCAGCGTGATCACGCAGAAGATCGCCAAGCTGATGTCCGAGGGCTACCGGCCGAAGAACATCGCGGCCATCACCTTCACGAACAAGGCCTCGCAGGAAATGCGCGAGCGCGCCCGCCACCTGGTGGGCAACAAGGCGGGCTCGGAGCTGGTGGTGTCGACCTTCCACTCGCTGGGGGTGCGCATCCTGCGCGAGGACGGCCGCCATCTCGGGCTCAAGGAGCAGTTCTCCATCCTCGACTCGGACGACGTGCTGTCCGTGCTGCGCGATGCCGGCGGCACGACCGACGCGGCCACGGCCAAGTCCTGGCAATGGACGATCTCGCTGTGGAAGAACCAGAACCTGAGCGCGCAGCAGGCGCTGGCCTACGCCAAGGACGACATGGAGCGCGCCGCGGCCGTCGTCATGCAGCGCTACCAGGAGCGCCTGACCGCCTACCAGGCCGTGGACTTCGACGACCTGATCCTGCATGCCGCTGAAGCTGCTGCAGACCAACGAGGAAGCGCGCGGCAAGTGGCAGGAGACGCTCCAGTACGTGCTGGTCGACGAGTACCAGGACACCAACGCCAGCCAGTACGAGCTGCTGAAGCTGCTGGTGGGCGAGCGCGCGATGTTCACCGCGGTGGGCGACGACGACCAGTCGATCTACGGCTGGCGCGGCGCGACCATCGAGAACCTCAAGAAGCTGCCGATGGATTACCCGCAGCTCAAGGTCATTCCGCTGGAGCAGAACTACCGCTCCACCAGCGCGCATCCTGCGCGCGGCCAACAACGTCATCGGCAGCAATCCCAAGCTCTTCCCGAAGACGCTGTGGAGCGAGTTCGGCGAGGGCGACCCCATCACGCTGATCGAGGCCGACGGCGAGGAACACGAGGCCGAGCGCGCCGTCGCCCGTATCCAGTCGATCCGCGCGAATCACCCCACGACCAAGTTCTCGGACTTCGCCATCCTGTACCGCGCCAACCACCAGGCGCGCGTCTTCGAGCAGGCACTGCGCCGCGCGGAGATCCCGTACAAGGTCTCGGGCGGCCAGAGCTTCTTCGACCGCACCGAGATCAAGGACCTCTGCGCCTGGCTGCGCCTGCTGGTCAACCAGGACGACGACCCCGCGTTCCTGCGCGCCGTCACCACGCCCAAGCGCGGCATCGGCCACCAGACGCTGGGCCACCTGAGCGAGTTCTCGGCGAAGTGGAAGCTGTCGATGTTCGAGTCGCTGTTCGCCGAGTCGCTCAAGGCGACGCTGTCGAGCAAGGCACTGCACGGGCTGCACGAGTTCGGGCGCTACGTCGTGGACCTCGAGTACCGCGCGCGGCACGCCGTCGGCGCCGAGGAGGGCAAGGCGCTGATGATGGAATGGCTCAAGGACATCGCCTACGAGCAGTACCTCGTCGACCAGGAGGACAACGAGAAGGTCGCGCAGGCCCGCTGGGGCAATGTGCTGGACTTCGTCGACTGGGTCGCCAAGCGCTGCGGCGGCGAGATCTCCACCGACGGCGGCATCACCACCGAGAGCCCGCGCCAGACGCTGCTCGAGGTTGCGCAGACGATCAGCGTGATCCTGTCGCTGGCCGAGCGCCAGGAGGAGCAGGACCAGGTCGTGCTGACCACGCTGCACGCGTCCAAGGGCCTGGAGTGGCCGCATGTGCTGCTGGCCGGTGTGAACGAGGGCCTGCTGCCGTTCAAGTCCGAGAACGAGGACCTCACGCCGCAACGCGTCGAGGAGGAGCGTCGCCTGATGTACGTGGGCATCACGCGGGCGCGGCGCACGCTGGCCGTGTCCACGCTGCGTCGGCGCAAGAAGAACCGCGAGACCGTCGTGGGCGTGCCCTCGCGCTTCATCGCGGAGATGAAGCTCGACGAGGGCGGCATCAAGGAAGACCCGCGCGAGAAGCTCAAGCGCATGCGCGAGCAGCTGGCCGCCAAGGCCGCCGAGACCGCGGCGAAGCAGGCGCAGGCGGCCAGGAACGACCGCTGAGCCGTCATTGAACGGACCGCGCCTGGCGTGGTCGAACGATTCTTACTGGTTCGAGTCATTTCGCGGCGCTCGGCGCCTTCCTAGCATCCGGTCCCTCTGCGCTCGCCGAGGAGACCGCCCATGCCCGATGCCCCAGTCCCGCTCCCGTTCCCCTTCCCGCCGCCGGTCTACCGCGAGGTCCGCTCGTCGGCCGAGCAGACCGCCCGTCGCCGGCTGATCGACGCGATCGCCAGCGAGTTGCGCAAGGCCCACTGGGACCAGGTCACGCTGCCGGTCAACGCGTGGGATCTGGCCGAGGGCGCCGGTGTCGAGGTCCGAACGCGCGGCGGGACGCGCGAGCCCGGTTATCCCTACCGTGGCCGGCTGCTCTACCTGGACGGGCGCCCGGTGATCGAGCTCAACGACGACGAGGACCCGCTGCGACAGCGGCTGGTGCTGGCGCACGCGCTCGGGCACCACGTGCTGGGGCATGGACCGGTGCCGCCCGAGCTGCCGCCCACGCTGACGGTGGCCAATCCGCGGCCGATCGAGCAGGAGGCCCAGCACTTCGCGCTGGAACTGCTGATGCCGGACTTCCTGGTCCACCGCCTCATGAACCATGGCGTCATCAGCGCGCGCAAGCTCGGCGACCAGTTCCTGCTGCCCGAATCCGCGGTGCGCGAGCGCCTGCAGGCGCTGCACCAGCGCTGCGACTACCTCTGAACGCAAGGCCGTCGAGCGCTGATCGCCCACTCCGGGGCAACCCTGTAAGGTCTGCCATGTCACCCGGAACCGGGGGGTGGGTGTCGCCAGCAAACGGCAGAATGCGGGCGCATGACCGCCTCCCCCGCCAAGCCCACCGTCCGGTGGACCGCCGCCCTGCCGCTGCTGACCCTGCTCAGCGCGGTCGCGGCCATCCTCGCGCTGTCCCAGCCCGCGCAGTTGCCGCCGGGGCTGGGTTTCGTCTTCAAGCCGCTGACCACCGTCCTGATCCTGCTGCACGCCTGGCCGCGCGGCGCCGATCGTCCGCGGCTGGCGCGCTGGTTGCGCGCCGGCCTGCTGTGCTCGCTGGTCGGGGACATCGCGCTGCTCTGGCCCGAGCCGGGCTTCCTGCCCGGGCTGGTGAGTTTCCTCGCGGCGCATGTCTGCTACATCGTCGGCTTCTGCACGCGCCAGCGGCTGGGTGCGGTGCGCTGGCCCTTCCTGATGTTCGGCGTGATCGCGGCGGCGGTGCTGGGTCGGCTCTGGCCCAACATCCCGGCGGCGCTGCAGATCCCGGTCGTGGTCTACGTGGTGTGCCTGTCGGCAATGGCGGCGCAGGCCTGGGCCTGGTGGCGGGCCAGTGCCGGTCAGCCCGATGAGCCGCTCGCGCGGTGGGCCGCCTGGGGCGGCACGCTGTTCGTGCTGTCCGACGCGATGCTGGCGATCAACAAGTTCGCCGGTCCGCTGGACATGGCCAGCTTCTGGGTGCTCGCCAGCTACTGGCCGGCGCAGTGGTGCATCGCCAGCAGCCTGGGACGGGCGCGCGCATGAAGTTCGTCCTGCCTCGACGTCCGCTGTCCTGGATGCTGCTGGCGGGCAGCCTGGGCTGCGCCGTCCTGGGCCTGTGGCTGGTGCGTCACTACCCGGTGCAGCCCGTGGCGGCCTGCGCGTTGTGGACGGCGATCGCCGTGGCGTCCTTCCTCGGCTGGCGGGTGCTGCCGCTGCTCGTGCCCGCGCTGGTGCCGGTGATCGGCTTCGCGCCGTGGACCGGCTGGATCACCTTCGAGGAGCTGGACCTGCTCGTGCTGGCCGTGGCCGCTGGCGGCTACGCGGCGGTGGCGGTCACGCAGCCGGCGCGCAAGCCGGTGCCGTGGCGGTATCGGACGCTGCGCTGGCGCGCCGCGGTGCGGGTGCTGATCGCGGTCTTCGCGCTGTCGGCGTTCATCGCGGTGTGGCGGGGCTTCGAGCATTTCGGGGGCGTCCAGTTCGGCTTCTGGCAAGGCTTCCAGGAGCCGATGAACAGCCTGCGCGCGGGCAAGAGCTTCTTCCTGGTCCTGCTGCTGCTGCCGCTGTGGCAGAAGGCCTCGGACCTGCGGCCCTCGTCGGTGACGCGGCTGTCGCGCGCCGCCTGGGTGATCGTGCTGGTGGCGACCTCGCTGGGCGCGTTGTGGGAGCGCTGGATCTACACGGGACTGCTGAACTTCTCGACCGACTACCGGACCACCTCGCTGTTCTGGGAGATGAACGTCGGCGGCGCGTCGCTGGACGGGGCGCTCGCGCTGAGCCTGCCGTTCGCGCTGCTGTGGGCCTTGCGGGAACGCCGCCCGCTGCGCTTCGTGGCGGCGCTGGCGGTGCTGCTGCTGGCCTTCTATGCCTCGATCACGACCTTCTCGCGGGGGGTCTACCTGGCGGTGCCGGCCGGGCTGGCGCTGTGCGCGCTGCTGTGGGTCGCGCAGCGGCGCGAGGACCAGGACGCGGCGGGCGACGGATCGATGCCGGCCGGCGCAACCCCCGATCGCGTGCCGCTGGGTTGGGCCGTGGGCGTGATCGTGGGCACCGCGGCGGCGGCCTGGGTGCTCTTCGGGGCCGGCGGCTACCGCGCGCTGCTTGCGCTGGCGGGGAGCGTGGCCGTGCTGATCGCCATGCCGGCGGCGCGCGCTTCGTGGCCGCGCGGCCAGCAGCGCACGCTGCTGCTGCTGTCGCCGCTGCCGGCGGTGCTGCTGGCGGCGGGCGGCGGGCTGCTGATCGACGTCGTGCCCAAGTCCGCCTATCTGATCGATGGCGTCACGGTGCTGCTCGGGCTTGCGCTGGCCTGGCGCTGGCGCGGCGGCTTGACGCAGCCGACGCAGGCGTTCGCGTTGGCGGTGCTGTGGATGGCCTCGCTGGCGGGCACGGCGCTGGTGGCCGTGCAGTGGGGCAACGGGCGCGAGGGCGGCGTGATCGCGCTGGTGCTGGCGGTGCTGGCGGCGCTCTGGATCGTGACGCAGTGGTCACCGCAGGTCGGCGCGGATCTGCGCAGCGCCGGGTGGCGTGTGCGCGGGCTGGTCTGGACCGGCAGCCTGCTGATGTGCGCCGTGGTGGCGTCACTGGGCGGCGGGGCCTACATCGGCCAGCGGATGTCGACCGGCCAGCAGGACTTCGAAGGCCGTCTCGAGCATTGGCGCGTCGGCCTGGGGCTGCTCAAGACGATGGACGGCTGGCTGCTGGGCCAGGGCAGCGGACGGTTCCCGGCGAGCTTCGCCAACGGCGGGCCCTTTGACGAGCGGGTCGGCGACTACCGGCTCAACGCGCCGCGCACCGAGGCCCTGGCGTCTGCGCTGCCCGGCGCGGAGCCGGCGTCGGGACCGACGGTCACGCTGACCAGCGGGCTGCATCAGATGGGCAACGGGGAGATGTTCCGGCTCAGCCAGCGCGTGCCGGCGGTGGCGGGCGAGGTGGCGGCGACAGTGGCCTTGCGCACGCAGTTCAAGACCCGGCTGCGGGTGGAGATCTGCGAGAAGTTCCTGCTGTATCCGCTGCGCTGCGTGGACAAGGAGGCCGAGGTCCAGCCGATGAACGGCGCGTGGCAGTCGGTGGCGCTGAAGCTCGGCCACGCCCCGGAGGACTTCGGCGGCCCGTCCTGGGCGCCGAGGCGGCTGGTGGCGTCGGTGACGCAGAACTGGCGAGGCGGCGTGCTGGAGATCGCGTCGGTGTCGATCGCCGACAGCGTCCACGGGCCGCTGCTGAGCAACGGCGACTTCACCGAAGGCCTGGCGCGCTGGTACTTCTCCAGCGACCGGTATCACATGCCCTTCCACATGAAGAGCCTGCCGGCGCATGTGCTGTTCGAGCAGGGGCTGTTCGGACTGGCCTTGTGGTCGGGGCTGCTGGTGACGGTGCTGATGCGGCTGACCTTCGGGGCGGGGCGGCGGCATCCGCTGGCGCCGGCGGTGGTGGGCGGGCTGGTGGCGTTCGGCGTGGTGGGGCTGTTCGACAGCCTCATCGATGCCCCGCGGATCGCGTTCCTGTTCTACGCGATGCTGGCGCTCGGCCTCGGACTGCGCGCGCCGTCGCGGCGTCCGCGCGGCAGCGGCGACGACTCCGGTCATGGCCTGGAGACGGTGCTGCCGGAGATGGATTCCGACTTCGAGGGCGCACCCGAGGTGCGCCGCGCGATGAAGGCGGCGGGCGTGAAGCTGAAGGGCCCTGCGCGTTAGCTTTCCCTCTTTCCCCTCGCCCGCGGAGCGGGAGAGGGGTTGGGGTGAGGGCTCGTGGCGGACCTCGGTGCCCTTCGACGAGCCCTCACCCCCTGCCCCTCTCCCGCTCCGCGGGAGAGGGGGGTAGGAAGAGCGTCACATGCCTTTGAAGAGGTGGGTGTAGCTGCGGCTGACCTCGAGTTTTTCCTCGAGCCCGCGCACCCCCACCAGCTGGCGCCCGCGGAAGTCGCGGCTGATGCCGTTGATGGCCTTCACGTTGACCAGCGTGGAGCGGTGGATCTGCCAGAACACCTTGGGGTCGAGCTCGTCGACGAGCTCCTTGATCGGCTTGCGGATCAGCGCCTCGACGGTGGGCGTCTGCACGCGCGTGTACTTCTCGTCGCTGATGAAGAACAGCACGTCCTCGACCGGGATCATCTGGATGGTCTGGCCGACCGAGGCCTGGATCCACTGCAGGTACTGCGGCGAGCCGGCCGTGTTGTTGACCCGCGCCGACAGCGAATGCAGCAGCTGCTGCAGCGTGCCGTTGCTAGGACCATCGGGTTCGACCTCGCCGCTGCGCTGCGCCAGGCGCTTCTTGATGCGCTCGACGGTGACCTGCAGCCGCTCGCGCTCGGCGGGCTTGAGCACGTAGTCGCACACGCCCTGCTCGAAGGCCTCGACCGCGTACTGGTCGTAGGCGGTGATGAAGACGATCTCGGGCAGCGCCCAGTCCTCGTCGTCGGGCAGTTGCGCGATCTGCTTGGCCGCCTCGACGCCGGTCAGGCCCGGCATGCGGATGTCCAGGAAGACCAGATCGGGCTTGTGTTCCTTGACCAGCTCGACCGCCTCCAGGCCGTTCTTGGCCTCGGCGACGATCTGCAGGTCGGGCCAGACCTCGGCGATGCGGCTGCGCAGCTGCTCGCGCATGAGGCGTTCGTCGTCGGCCAGGACGGCGCGGGGGGCTTGGGGGGTGTCGCTCATGAGGGGCGATGTTAGGTCATCGGTCATGCGCGTACCTCAGGCGTGGAACGAAGGCTCGTTGGGCGAGGGTGGCATCCCCGGCGGCGTGGGCGCGATCGACGTGGCGCTCGCTGGCGGCGCCTGCGCGGGCATGGGCGTAACCGGCGGATGGCGCGGCTTCTTGTCGCGCACCAGCAGCCAGACGATGAGCCCGATCACGATCAGCGGCGAGCCGACCAGCGCGCCCACGCCCAGCAGCGCGGCGATGCCGGCCAGCGCGAGCGCGCCCAGGATCAGCAGCGGCAGGCCGAGGCCCAGCAGCAGCACCAGCGGCACGACCAGGCACATCACGCCGAGGGTGATGACGAGGCCCAGGCCCGCGCCCAGCGCGTC
The DNA here is from genome assembly GCA_039594005.1 of Roseateles sp. Classification (GTDB taxonomy): domain Bacteria; phylum Pseudomonadota; class Gammaproteobacteria; order Burkholderiales; family Burkholderiaceae_C; genus Roseateles. The sequence continues at coordinate 3,348,947 of JBCNOF010000010.1, read as the reverse complement.
GAAGAGATCCAGGCCGGACCAGATGACCTCGTCGCCGTTGACCTGCAGGTGCACGCCGGGCACGTCGCCGAGCACGTGGATGGCGCCCCAGCCCAGCAGCACGGCCAGGGCCACCAGCGCGAATCCGACGAGGAAGAAAGCCTTGAACAGCGTTTTCATGCGTGTGCTCCTTGTTCCGGGGCGTGGTGGGCGGACGTCCGGTAGGGGACGGTGATGGTGACGACGGTGCCGGAGGGCTGGTTCTCGGCGACGGTCAGGCTGGCGGCCTTGCCGTAGAGCAGCGTGAGGCGCTCGCGGATGTTGGCCAGGCCCACGCCGGTGCCGGAGGTCGCGGCGCGGCCGAAGCCCAGGCCGGTGTCGGCGACGGTGACCTGCAGCTTGCCGTGCACGATCTCGGCCTTGAGCGTCAGGCTGCCGCCTTCGGCCTTGGGTTCCAGGCCGTGCTTGATGGCGTTCTCGACCAGGCTCTGGATCATCATCGGCGGGAACTCGGCGGAGAGCAGCCCGTCGGGCACGTCGATGCGCGAGACCAGCCGTTCCTCCATCCGGACCTGCAGGATCTCGAGATAGGGCCGGATGACGGCCATCTCGCGGCCCAGGTCGCGCACACCGCCGTTGGCGTTGGCCTCGCGCATGGTGGGCATGGAGGCCCGCAGCAGCGCGATCAGGTTCTTCTGCATCTGCGAGGCGCGGGGCGGGTCGGTCTCGATCAGGTGGTCGATGGAGGCGAGCGTGTTGAACAGGAAGTGCGGCTCGACCTGGGCCTGCATGGCGGCCATGCGTGCCTCGACGACCTGGCGGCGCAGCGACTCGGCCTCGGCGGTCTCGGTGGCCTTGGCGGCCTTGACCTCGGCCTGCAACCGGCCCTTGTAGGTGGCCTTGAGCAGCGCGGAGGCGAAAACCACCAGCAGCGCGAGCTTGTCCAGGAAGTCGCCCAGGTGGACGGTGCGGTAGCGGGTCTTGCGGGAGGTCTCGCGCTGGGCCTGTTCAAGCTCGTCCTTGGCTTCCTCGGCCTCGGCCTTGGCCTGGCGGGCATCCTCGGCGGCTTCCTCCAGGGCGCGCTTGGCGTCGGCGGCGGCGGTCTTGACGGCTTCGCGGATGGCCTCGCGCTGCTTCTCGTTGGGGATGCGGATGTCGATGGACGGCAGGTTCGGGTCGACGGATTCGGCGGCGGAGGCGGCCGCGGCGGGTGTGGCGGCGCTGGCCGAGCCCAGCGGTGGGCGCGGGACGATGCGCACGCCGCGCGAGTCGATCTGGACCTCGTAGCGCAGGCCGTCGCCCTCGACGCCCGAGGCGGAGTGCTCGGCGGAGGAACCAGCAGATTCGGAGGCGGCGGCGGTGTCGGCTTTCTCCTTCTCGGCACGTTCCTTCTCTGCCTTGGCGCGGGCCTTCTCGGCCTCGGCGGCGCGTTTCTGCTCGCGGCGGTCGGCGTCGCGGTCGCGGCGCAGGTCCTTGGGCGGATGGATGATCTCGGTGGTCTCGAGCGGGATCTGCCAGCTGAAGGAGAAGGGGGGGAGGGTCTGCAGGATGTTGGCGCCGATGATGAGCATCACGGCGAGCAGCGCGAAGCGCTTCCAGGTGATGGACACCAGCCAGCTGCCGTAGGCGTGGAAGCCTTGCTCGGCCTGCTGCATGAAAGCCTGCCAGCGTTGGCGCGGGGTGGGGGAGGCGGGAGTCGGCGCGTTCATGAGGAGGACCTGTCGTATGGAGCGGACTGTACGCAAGTCCCTTTCGCGCCCAGGGGGGCGGGCGACACGCCGTGCGGAAGGTGGGATGGACTGCACCGATCGGCGACAGGCCGGAGGGGTGGCGGGGATGCGTCCGGGCCTGGACCGACGCCCAGTCGGGATCGGTCAATCGGCAGGTGTGAAGGGGTTCACGACTCGCGGGCGGGTGGTCGGCGGCGACGGACGATAGGCGCTTCACGCCCGGTGGTGCTGGAAGTGCCGGGTCGCATGGCGACCCAGAAAGCTCAACGCCACCCGAGGGTGGCGTCTTGCTCTGTTGCTGCTGTGGGCATCACCGGCTTGGGAACCTGCTTGCAGGTGCGGGAGTGGGATCCACAGTGCCTACGGGGCGGGAGAGTAACGAGCCGAGCCCGATGAGTCAAACCGTTCAACAACCGTCGCTGTTTCCCTTGATCGCTTCGACGTCGAGTTCGACGCCGTGCGTGGCCCAGGTGCTCGATCGATTGTCGGCAGCGCGCCTCGCCCCCTATGGCGCCGCCTTCACGCCGAACTCTCCAGAGGCCAAGCTCGGGTGCTACTTGTGGGCCCAGGCGCTGAGCGCGAGCCTCCACCCGTTCGTGGGCTTGATCGAGGTGGTCCTGCGCAACGCCATCCACCAGTCGCTGTCGCTACAGGTGACCGGCCGTGCGAGCGTTTCCGCCGCCTGGTATGACCGTGCCGTCCCCGGCGCCATCGCCTTGAAGGGCAAATCGCTCGAACGCATCGAGCAGCTGTTGTGCGAAGGCACACCGCCGATGCGCCGACTCATCCAACCGTCTCCCGATGCGGTCGTGTCCGGAATGTCGTTCGGGTTCTGGCCGAACTTGCTCGAAGGCCTGTCCAACCGCCACGCGCCGCGCACGTTCACCGACGTCTTCCCGCACCATCCACACTCGAAGCCGCCGTACTGGAGCCGGGAAGCCAACAAGCTGGCGGCGCTGACCCAGGTCAAGCGGCTGCAGCAGCTACGGAATCGGGTCTGCCATTTCGAGCCCATCTGGAAGCCGCACGCGATCTCGCCAGTTCACGCATCGACGAGGCACTGGAGCCATGCCGTGGCGGCGCTGCGGAAGTTTCACGCCGAAATGCAGGAGGTGTTGATCTGGATCTCTCCCGAAACCGCCGCGGCCTATCGAGCCTCATTCGGATGGGACTGGTTCAACAAGCTCTGCACCACCCATGCGGTGCATGGTTTCCTGTCCGATCACACCACCAGTGCGCGGCTGCTCTCGATGGCCGTGGCGCAACCGGTCACAGGATCCCCATGACACCCGCCAAAAACACAAAAGGCCCGCTTTCGCGGGCCTTGCGGCATCGGGTGTGAAGGATTCCCGGGGCTTACTGCTTGATGGCCTCGACCTGGATCACGACCTTCACTTCCTTCGGGAAGCCATACGCCACGCCGTAGTCGGCACCGAACGCGGTGCGGTCGAACGTCGTCTCGAAGTCGCCACCGCACACCTCGCGCTTGTTCAGCATCGGGCTCTCGTAGCAGTTGAAGTTCACCGCCTTCAGCGTCACCGGGCCGGTCTTGCCCTTCAGCGTCAGCTCGCCGTCGATCGACGCGACCTTGTCACCGCTGAAGTTGAACTTCGTGCCCACGAACTTGGCCGTCGGGAACTTCGCCGAATCAAAGATCTCGGCGCTCTTCAGGTGGCTGTCGAACTTCGAGAAGCCCGTGTCGATGCTGTTCATGTCGATGGTGATCTCGACCTTGCCGGTCTTGGCCGCCTTGTCCAGCTGCACCGTGCCTTCCTTCTTGTCGAAGCGGCCGCGGTTGGTCGAGGTGCCGAAATGCTTCATCTCGAACGTCGCGTAGGTGTGCGTCGGATCGATCGCGTACGTCGCGCTTTGCGCTTGCGCCAGGCCGGCGACGGCGAACAGGGAGGCGAGCAGCAGGGCTTTCTTCATCATGGTGGGTCCTGTCGAACAGTGGGTGAGGAAGGAACCGGGCGAGGACCCGGACCGGTTGGAGAAACTTGTGATCGGACCGCCATGACCCGCTCGGTCATCGCGGTCCTCATGTCGCGTTTACAGCGGCGCCATGCCGGTGAACACCAGCTTGAACTTCACCTGCACGTCGTTGGCGACCATGGAGGTGTCCTTCCATTCGCCTTCGCCGATGTTGAAGTCCAGCCGCTTGATCGCGAACGCGCCGGTCGCCGTCGTCGTGCCGCCGGCCTGCGCCAACGCCACCGGCACGACCACGTCCTTGGCCTGGCCCTTGATCGTGAGCTTGCCGGCCGCCTCGAACTTGCCGCCGCCCAGCGCCTTGATCGACGTGCTCTGGAACGTGGCCGTCGGGATCTTCTTGACGTTGAACCACTCGGGCTTGACCAGCTCGGCATCCGTCGCGGCATCGCCCAGCGTCGCGCTGCCCAGCTCGATCGACAAGGTCACCTTGCCCGCCGCCGCGTTCTTCGGATCGAACGCCAACTGGGCGTCGAACTTCTTGAAGTGGCCGTCCACCGGCACGCCCATCTGGCGGAAGGTGAAGGCGATGTCACTCTGCGCCGGCACGAGCTTGGGCGCGGCCGCCGCCGTCGCCGCCGCGGCGGCGGCCGGCTTGGTCTGCGCCATCGCCGGCGCGGCCAGCATGAAGGCGGCGCTCAGCACCGACAGCGCGGTGATCGAGAGATGGGTGGCCAGTCGTGCGGTCATGAGGTCCTCTGCGGGTCGTTGTTCTGAACGGGTCTGAACTCGGGGTCAGGTCTTGTTCGTTGGTCTGAGGGGTCGTGCCATTCAGGCGCGGCCCGGGAGCATGCGTCGCAGCAGCCCGTCCTTGTCGAGGACGACGTGCTTGACCACGGCGCCAAGATGGGCAAGCACCAGCAGTCCCAGCCCGTAGGCGAAGAACTGGTGCACCTGCTTGAGCGTCTCGGCGAGCTCCTTGTCCTTGGACACGAAGTCAGGCAGCGGCAGCACGCCGAACCAGACGATCGGGAAACCGGCCGCCGAGCTGTAGGCCCAGCCGCTCAGCGGCACGGCGAAGAACGCCGCGTAGAGCAGCCAGTGCACCGCGTGCGCGCCCAGCTTCTGCCAGGCCGGCATCGGCAGGTCCGCCGGCGGGCGGTGCGACAGGCGCCACAGCAGCCGCAGCGCCGACAGCGCCAGGATCGTCACACCGGCCCACTTGTGCCAGTTGAAGAGCTTGAGCCGGGTCAGCGAGAACGGCAGGTCCGCCATGTACCAGCCCACGGAGAACGCGCCGATGATGGCCAGCGCCAGCACCCAGTGGAACGCCATGGCCACCGCGTCGTAGCGCGTCTTGACCACGGGCAGCGGCGCGGGCATCGGCACCGCGGCCGCCGGAGCGACCGGGTCACCGAAGGCCGGGCCTTCAGCCGGCTGGGTCGGTGCGTTGTCGGGGTCGTGGGACTGGGGGTCGTGGGGGCTCATGTCGGGCTCGCGTCCTTGGGAAGTCCTGGGGCGTCGGGATGGCGCATTCGCGATGGGAGGAAGTGTCCGTGCGGGTCTCGCCTCGTCGGTTCACCGGAACTGAGGCCACTGTTCAGTCCATTTGAATGAGAACCCCGGCGACGCTTCACAGATCCGTCATCGGCCGCATCGAGACTGGCGCCCGCTCCGACCCGGAGCGATGGCTGGGAGTCGACATGGACCTGATCGCCAAGATCGAGGCGGTGTTTCACCGCCGCGGTCATCTGCAGTACGGCGACGAGCGCCGGGAGCCCGTCACCGCGCTGGAACACGCGCTGCAATGCGCCCAGCTCGCCGAGTGGGCGCACGCGGAGCATAGCCTTGTAGCCGCTGCGCTGCTTCATGACATCGGCCAACTGATGGACGGTGCTTCCACGGCTCCTCTGCGGGATGACGAACATGAATTGAGCGCCTTGCCGCTGCTGCGCGCGGGCGGCCTCGGGCCCGCGGTGCTGGAGCCGATCCGGCTGCACGTGGCCGCCAAGCGCTACCTGGTGAGCACCGACGCAGCCTACGGGCCGAGCCTGTCGGAAGCGTCGCGCCACAGCCTGGTGCTGCAGGGCGGGCCGATGAACGCCGAGGAACGGCTGCTCTTCATGGCCCAGCCCCACGCGAGCGCCGCCTTGCAGCTGCGTCGCTGGGACGACCTGGCGAAGCGCCCCGGCATGCGCACGCCGCCGCTGGCGTATTACCTCGCGCTGCTGGAGGAGATGCTGCGCGACGCGCAGGCGCCGGAACGGGTGCGTCTCGCCTAGTTCCATGCCATCGAAGGATTCCCACTTGAGGGGGATATCGGCGACTGACTTCGATTTGCATACTGGGCACCGATCGCGCGCTGCCTGGACCTCAGCGTCGTGATCAAGGGGAGGAGTGCTATGCCGACCTACCAAAGCCTCGTTGGAGGTGGCGGTGGTCGGCATAGTTTTATCCGCGATGCGCTTTTTAGCCTTTCTGGCGATTTGGTGACGTCCTCCGCTGCGGGTTTTCGCGCTTCGACGTGGTGGCCTCTATCCTGGGGCGGGATGCCTAGGGACGGCACTTGGGCGGTGGAGATCCGCAAGATATATTGCCGCCCCATAACAAGCCTTACATAACCCATGCATCTCCCCTCGCGGCAGCGGCCAGGCGCTGTCTCCTCCGGCCATGGCGGGTGAGCGCAGCGCCGAGCAGTCGAGCGTCGAGCTCGAACTGCTGCGCCTGATCGGCAAGCAGGGCCGCCGCGTCCCATACCCCGTGAGCATCGCCGCGCTGATGATGGCGGTGATGGCCGCGCAGGTGATGTCGCCCTGGCTGGCCTACGGCTGGCTGGTGGCGGTTTTCGCGGTGCTGGCGCTGCGATGGGCGATGCTGGGCCGATTGCCCGAGATGCATCACCGCCCGCTCGAGCAGCGCCTGGACTGGGCGGTCTGGCTGAGCCTGGCCAACGGGATGGTCTTCAGCGCCTCGCTCGTGGCCGCGCCGCACCTGAGCGACTTCCAGCGCATGGTGCAGACCATCGTGCTGCTGGGCCTGTGCGCCGGCGCCGTCGCCACGACGGCTGGACATCGCGTGGTGTTCCAGGTCTTCCTCTGGCCGGTGACCGTGGCCAACGCGCTGGCCTGGGGCCTGTTCCACCGGGCCGGCGACCACCGCTGGCTGGACTGGGTGCTGGCGGTGCTGATCGTCTTCTTCGGCCTGATCCTGACCGGCCTAGCGCGGGATACCTACCGCGTCTTCGCCGAGTCCGTGCTGATCCGGCTGCAGCAGAACAAGAGCAACCAGCAGCTGCGTCAGGCGCTGTCGCAGGCGGAATCGGCGATGGCGGCCAAGACGCGATTCCTCGCGTCGGCCAGCCATGACCTGCGCCAGCCGATGCACACGCTGTCGCTGTTTGGCGCGGCGCTGGACAAGCGCCCGATGGACGACGAGGGCCGCGTCATCGTCACGCAGATGAACCTGGCGCTGCAGTCGCTGTCCTCGCAGATGGACGCGCTGCTGGACATCTCCAAGCTGGACGCCAACGTGGTGCCGGTCAACAACCAGGTCTTCGCGCTGCAGCCCTGGCTGGCGCGGCTGCAACGCGAGTTCCAGCCCGCCGCGCTGCGCAAGCAGCTGCTGCTACGCCTGGACTGCCCGCCCGAGGCCTGCGTCGAGAGCGACCCCGTGCTGCTGGAGCGCGTGGTCCGCAACCTGATCGACAACGCCATCAAGTACACGATGCGCGGCCAGGTGGCCATCGAGGTCAACCGCGGCCAGGACGAGGAAGTCTGGCGTCTGTCGGTGCGCGACACAGGCATGGGCATTCCCGAGCACGAGCAGCAGCGCATCTTCGAGGAGTTCTATCAGGTCGGGAATCCCGAGCGAGACCGCGCCAAGGGCCTGGGCCTGGGGCTGTCGATCGTGACGCGACTGGTGGACCTGCTGGACCTGCACCTGGGGCTGCGCTCGGCGCCGGGACATGGCTCGAGCTTCATGCTCAACGTGACCGCGGCGGACATCGCGCAGGTGCTGCCCGGCGCGACGCCGCAACACGGTCCGCGCCTGCCGCCGATGCGCGTGCTGGTCATCGACGACGAGGAGCCGGTGCGCATCGCCATGCATGCGCTGCTCTCGGCGCATGGCTGCCAGGTCCTGCTGGCCGGCAGCACGCGCGAGGGCCTGCTCAAGAGCATGGGTCAGCAACCCGATCTGCTGCTGACCGATTTCCGGCTGCGCGGCGGCGAGGACGGCATCAGCGCCGTGCGCTCGCTGCGCAGCGCGTTCCCGGGATTGCCGGCGCTGATCGTCAGCGGCGACACGGCGCCCGAGCGGCTGCGGGAGGCCCACGAGGCCGGCCTGACGCTGCTGCACAAGCCGGTGACCGAGGAACTGCTCATCAACGCCATGCAGGCCGCGCTGGCCGAATATCGGAGGGAGGGTGCCGATGTCTCGCCCGTACGAGGAGGCGCCGCCAGCCCCGTCTGAGGCCGACGCCACGCCACCGGCGCGGCCCTTGGGCACGCGCTGGTTGTCGCGCCCGCTGGAGGACTGGATGGCCGCGCGCCTGGCCGTGCCCGCGCCCGGGCCGGCGGTGGTGGATGTGCTCATCGTCGGCAGCGGCTACGGCGGCGCGGCCGCGGCGCACGCGCTCGCCGGCCGCCGTGACGCGGACGGGCGCCGCATCGACGTCGTCGTGCTGGAGCGCGGTCGCGAGTACCTGCCCGGCGCCTTTCCCAGCCGCTTCGCCGATCTGCCGGGCCATGTGCGGCTCACCACCTCGGGCGCGTCCGCGCCGACGGGCCGCCGCGAGGGGCTCTTCGACCTGCGCCTCGGGCCGGATGTCTGCGTCGCGCTGGCCAACGGTCTGGGCGGCGGCTCGCTGATCAACGCGGGCGTGATGGAGCGTCCCGACCCCGCCGTGTTCCGCGAGCCCGGCTGGCCGCAGGTGTTCCTTGAGGAGGACCTGTCCCCGTGGTTCGAGCGCGCCGAGCGCCTGCTGGGCGTGCGGGATGACGCGGGCGACAACACCATCGAGCGGCTGCGCGCGACGCGGCCCGCGTTCCAGACGCGGCGGCTGGAGGCGCTGCGCGCGCTGGATGGCTCGACCGCGCGCGCGGCGCGCCTCCAGGTCGCGATGGACGATCGCCCGCGCGGCGCGGCCCAGTGGGCGCATCAGGCCTGCATCGCCTGCGGCGACTGTGCCACCGGCTGCAACCACGAAGCCAAGCAGTCGCTGGACACCAGCCTGCTGCTGCAGGCCTGGCGCCAGGGCGCGGAACTGGTCTGCGGGGCCAGCGTCGAGGACCTTGAGCCAGTGCCGGGCGTGGGCTGGCGCGTGCGGGTGCAACACACCGACGAGTTGCTGCGGGGTCGACAGGGCGAGCCCTTCGAGGTGATCGCGCGACGCGTGGTGCTGGCCGCGGGCACGCTGGGGTCGACGGAGATCCTGATGCGCTCGCGTGAACGCGGGCTCGTGGTGTCGCGGATGCTGGGACAGGCCTTCTCGGCCAATGGCGACGTGATCGCCGTCGGGCATGAATGGCCGCGCGCGCTGCATGCGGTGGCGGATGAGGACCAGGCGCCAGCGATGCGTCAGGTGGGGCCGACCATCACCGGCCTGCTGAGCGCGGGCAGCGACCACGTCGTGCAGGACATGGCGATTCCCGGCGCCCTGCGGCCGCTGTTCGAGGAGAGCTTCGCCTTCGCGGCCACGCTCGACGGCCTGGCGCGCGCCAACGGCGGTCCGCACGAGGAACGCGCGGATTTCGACGATCCCTTCGCGGTGAGGCCCTCGGTGACCGAGCGCCAGCTGCCGATGGCGATCATCGGGCGCGACAGCGGCACCGGGCGGCTCACGCGGCGTGCGGGTTTCGAGGAGGCCGGCGGGCTGCAGGTCGACTGGCCGGGCCTGCGCGACGAGCCCGCGATCGCGCGGCGTCACGAGGCACTGGAGCGGCGGCTTGCGGGGCAGGGCGCCCGGTTGCTGCGCAATCCGCTATGGCAGCTGTTGCCGCCGGAAATGGCCTTCCTGACAGGCGACGCGCGCGGACCGATGGTCAGCGTGCATCCGCTGGGCGGCTGCGCGATGGGCGATCGCGGCACCGATGGCGTCGTGGACGACCTCGGCCGCGTGTTCGCCGGCGATGGTGCGGCGGTGCATGAAGGACTGGTCGTGCTCGACGGCGCGATCGTGCCGGGCTCGCTCGCGATCAATCCGGCGCTCACGATCAGCGCGCTCGCGCAACGGGCGCTCGATCGGCTCATCGTCGCGTGGGAATTGGGCGACGCGCCGCTCGTCGCGCGGCGACGGGAGCCGACCCGGCCGGTGTTCCGCCGGCTCGCGTCGGGGATGGCAAGGACGGCATCGACGACGGCCTCGGCATCGTCGACCGAGGCCGCCGCGACTCCCACCGTCATCGAGGTGCGCGAGCGCCTGGGCGGGTTCGTGCGCTGGCCCGGCGCGCCGGGCTCGCCGGTGAAGTACCTCGAGCTGTGCGTCACCTACCGGCCCAAGGCCTTGCAGGCGCTGCTGCGTCCGGGCGCGGAGCGTCGACTGGAGGTCGCGCCCGGCAGCCGTCTGCGCGTTTTCGAGGCGCGCGAGAAACGACCCGGTCGCTACGAGGTCGTCGGACCCGAACCCGGCGATGGCCGTCTGTGGTCGCATGAGGAGCGCGGCGATGAGCATGCGCTGTTCACCGTGCCTCTGGCCGAGGGCGATCTCACGCTCTTCCAGCGCGAGACCTCGGGCCCGCTGCGGCGCCACCTGCGTGGGCTGTGGGCCTGGGCGATCAACCGCGGCGTCCGGGACTCGTGGCAGGGCCTGATCGACTGGGCCGGGAATCGCAGCGCGCCGCGGCTACCGGGCGCGCCCAAGGCCGGCCTGCGCGCGCGGGCAGTCAACGCCTGGCACCTCGCGGGTCATGCCGGCGAGGCGCGGTTGATGACCTACCGCGTGCGGCTGCGCGACGACGTGGAGGTCCCGCCATGGGCCGTCGGGCTGCGCGGGTCGCAGCTCGAGGGCCGCAAGCGCATCAGCTACACGCGGCGCGGCAATCCGTGGACGCAGCTCAGCCGGCTGGTGCTGACGCCGGTGGCCGGCATGGCGCCGCCGCCGGGCGCGCGCGAGATCGCGCTGACGCTGGACCTGCACCATCTCGCGCGCGAGCGCATGCCGCTGCTGCGGGTGCGTCAGGCGCAGGACATTCCGTCGGCGGTGCGCGACCTCGGCGCGCTGATGGCCTACATCGCGCGCATGACGATCGGGCTGCACGCGTGGACCTTCCGCAAGCCCGACGAGGCGCCGCCGCGGCGCATCTCGCGCCTGCCCGGCGCCGTGCCCGGGCTGCCCGAACCGGTGGTGATCGAGATGGCGGCGGGCTGCTGGGGCGATGCCGGCCGGCAGCGGCAGGACCTGGACCGCGCGCCGTGTGAGGACGACGCTCAGCCCGTGCTGATCCGTCTGACGCGCTACGGGCGGCCCGGCGGCGAGCCGGTGCTCATGATTCACGGCTACAGCGCCAGCGGCACGACCTTCGCGCATCACTCGGTGCGGCCGGGGCCGGCCAAGCTGCTCTGGGACGCGGGGTACGACGTCTGGATCGTGGACATGCGCACCAGCGCCGGCTTGCCGACCGCGAAACTGCCGTGGACCTTCGAGGAGTCCGCGTTCAACGACATCCCGCTGGCCATCGACCGCGTGCTGCGCGAGACCGGCCGCGAGCGGCTGCACGTCTTCGCGCACTGCATGGGCTCGGTGATGCTGCACATGGCGCTGCTGGAGCCGCGCGAGCAGCCCTGGGAGCGCTTCTACGCGCTGCGCGCGGGGCTCAAGGACCGGATCTCCAAGCTGGTGATCTCGCAGGTCACGCCGATCATGGTGATGTCGCCGACCAACAGCCTGCGCGGCGTGCTGATGCAGTACGTGCGGCCCTACCTGCCGCTGGGCGACTTCTCGTTCCGGCCCGAGGGGCCGCCGGCGCTGTTCGATCAGCTGCTCGACCGATTGCTCGCGAGCCTGCCGTATCCGGACGAGGAATTCGATCTCGAGAACCCGCCGCCATGGCCGCCCTGGCGGATGAAGCGCACGCCCTGGACGGCGACGCGTCACCGCATGGACCTGCTCTACGGCCGCGACTTCGCGATCGGGAATGTCGCGCCGGCGGTGTTCGACTTCATCGACGACCATTTCGGACCGCTGAACATGGACACCGTGGCGCAGGCCATCCACTTCGCGCGCTGCCACGAGATCACCGACTGGCAGGGCGCGAGCGTGTACCTCGACAGCCTGGCCAAGAGCCTGGCGCTGCTCAAGGCCTTCCCGGTGATGTCGCTGCACGGCGAGGACAACGGGCTGTGCAGCGCCGACAGCGCCGAGCTGCTCAAGGACTATTACGACCAGGCCGCGCCAGGCCGTTATCGCTATCGCGTGATCGCGGGGCATGGGCATCAGGACTGCCTGATCGGGCGCCATGTCGCGACCCTGGTGTTTCCGCACGTGCTGGCCTTCCTGGCCGAGGAGGACCCGGCATGAACGCCGTCGGCAGAAGATGGTCGATCCGGTCGGCGCAGCGGGCCGCGGTGAACGCCTTGCTGATCGGCGCGCAGGCGCCCGGTCATCGCGTGGAGCACGCGGTGCCCGAGCACGGCCGTGTGCCGCTGCTGAGCGCCTTGCGACCGGAGCGCGGCTGGCCGCACTGGCTGGTGTGGGTGCCGATGCGCTGGCGCGGCGACTGGGCCTACGAGCGGCTGCCGCTGCCGTGGCGGCTCGAGGACTTCGTGCCGCCGGGCCAGGGTCAGCCGGGAGCGCCATGGCGATTCTCGATGCCGGTGGAGGCCTTCCCGCCACCCGCGACCGCAGCGGGGGAATCGCTGTTGCCCGGGCCTGAATCCGATGCCGAGCATTTCCCGGGCATGCCGCGTGATGTCGAGATGCATGGCCTGCTGCTGGTGGCGCTCTACCTGGAACCGCGCGCGCTGGCGATGGAGGGCGAGCATCACGGCGTGATGCATCGGCTGGGCGAGGACGAGTTGCGGATGCAGGTCGAAGGCGCGCTCGATCAGCTGCTGGGCGAGCCGGCGCATCGCTGGGCCCATGGCTTCGTGCCATCGCCGGGCGAGCGCGATGCGTCGGCCCGGACCGGGGCCGCGGCCGAGGAGGGCGTCTGCTTCGCGCTCGCCGCGTGCCAGTACCCGCCGGGCATGCTGGACGTGAGCCCGGGCTGGGAGCTCGATGCCTCGCAGGCGGGGCCGGCATTGGCGGCGATGGCGCGGCTGCACCGGTTCACGCGATCGACGGCGCGCGGGCGCGACTGCTCGCTGGTGCTCTTCGCGGGCGATCAGATCTATGCCGACGCGAGCGGCGGCATGGCGGACTCGCGCAGCGGCGTCGAGCGCTACGCGCGCGGCTACGGGGAATTCAAGGGCGGACCGGCGCGACTGTTGCCGCCGACGGTTGCTCGCGTGGTGCACGCGGCCGATGACCACGAGATCGTCGACAACTGGGAGCCCAGCCCGAGCGCGAGCCACGAGGGCCTGGGCCCCTGGTTCGAGGTCGCGCGCCAGGCCGCGTGGGATCACCGCTGGGAAGCGGGTCCGCGCGTGGGCGGCCCGCATCTGCTGTGGCACGACTTCGCGTGGCGCGGGGCGTCGTTCTTCATCGCCGATGCGCGCTGCGAGCGCGAGGCGCGGCGAGTCGCGAACTGGTCGATCGCGCGCATGTGGTCGACGGCGCAGCGCGACGCGTTCGGCGATTGGCTCGCACGCAGCGCCGGCCGGCCGCGTTTCGTGATGAGCGGGTCCTTGCCGTTGCCGCGCAAGCGCATGACGGCGGAGCACGCGTCGAGCTGCCTGCGGTCGGACGCGTGGGACGGGTATCCGCACAGCTTGCACGAGCTGCTGGGCGCGGTGTGGCGCCATCGTGCGTCGGGCCTGGTGTTCCTGTCAGGCGACGAGCATCGGTCGGGGTGGGTGAGCGCGGAGATCTCGCGTGTCGATGGCGATGCGGCGCGGGATGTGGTGCGGATCCACTCCGTGCACAGCTCGGCGCTGTACGCACCGTGGCCGTTCGCGATCACCGCGGCCGAGGAGTTGGCCGCGCCGGACGTGTTCGAGTTCGACGGACCCGATGGCGAGCGGCTGCGTTGCGCGGTGAGCGCGTGGACCGATCGCCCGGGTGATGGCTTCACCGTGCTGCATGTTCGCGGCAATGAGATCGAGCTCTGGTTCGATCGCGCCGGCTCCGAGGCGGAGGCGCCGGATGGGGTGTTGGCGTGTGTCGCGTGCGACACTGCCCCATGAACGAAATCGAGCTGCGTTTCCAGATCCCCGAATCGCGATGGCCGGAGGTGCGGCAGTGGGTCGCGGGCAGCGGCGCCTCGGCCGCGACGCAGGAGCGGCTGCAGGCCGCCTACTTCGATACCCCCGATCGCGATCTCGCGCGCGCCGGATTCGCGCTGCGCCTGCGACGCGAAGGCGAGGTCTGGGTCCAGACCCTCAAGGGCGCCGCGCCTGACGGCATGACCCGGCTCGAGCACAACGTGCCGCTGGGCGCCGACACCCCCACCCTCGATGTCGCCCGCCACGCCACGCATCCCGCCGGCCTCGCCCTTCAGACGCTGCTCGACACGCTGCCCGCCGATGCGCTGCAGGCGCTGTTCCGCACCGACATCACGCGGCTCTCGCGCGCGCTCGACACGCCCTTCGGCGTCGTTGAACTCGCGCTCGATCACGGCGCGCTGCTCGCCGGTGACGGCGATGCGTCGCGGTCGACGCCGGTGGCGGAACTCGAGATCGAGCTCAAGGACGGCGAGCCGCGCGCGGTGCTTGAGGTCGCCCGTGAATGGGCCATCGAGCACTTCGGTCTGTCCCTGGAACTGCGTACCAAGGCGCTGCGCGGCGACCTGCTCGCGCGCGAGCTGGCCGTCGCGCCGGTGGCGCCGACATCCGCGTTGCGCTGGCGCGCCGATCTCACGTCGGACCAGGCCCTGCGCGCGCTGCTGCGCGCCAGCATCGAGCCGGTGATCGGCAATGCCTCGCAGATCGCCGCCGGTCGGCATCTGCCCGAGCATCTGCATCAGATGCGCGTCGGTTTGCGCCGCCTGCGCGCGGGCTTGCTGCTGCTCGCAGGGGACGAGGACCACGCGCTGCTCGCGCTCGCGGCCGGCGCGGGGCAACTGTCGCGGCGGCTCACCATCGCCCGCGATGTCGATGCGCAAGCCGAAGCGCCGTGGCAGAAGGCGCTGCGCAAGGCGTGGCGCGCCGAGCGGCCCTCCGCCGACGTCGAGCCGCCGTCCGCGCCACGCGTCGATGTCGCCGCGCTGCTGCTCACGCGCGAGACGCAGGGCTGGATGCTCGCGCTCATCGGCTGGCTCGCGCGTCCGAAGCCTGACACCGCGTCGGCGGATCTGGGTCACGTCCATGCGCGCATCGACGCCTGGCGCGCGGAGCTGGACGGGCAGATCAAGCGCTTCGAGCGGCTCGACGCCGAAGGCCGACATCAACTGCGCCGGCGTCTGCGTCGGTTGAGGCTCGCGATGGAGCTCGCCATCGCGCTGCCCGACGCGGCCCAGGGCGATGGCGCGAAGGTGTCCAGGAAGGTCTCGGAAGCACGCGGGCATCGCCTCGCGCGGGTGCACGCCGCGGCGCAGCAGCTCTGCGCGCTCAACGATCTGGAAGTGGGCCTGACGCAGGCGCGCGAGCGGCTGGCGCTGGCGGTCGCGGCGTCAGACGTGAGCGCCGCCGCGCAGGCGGGCTTCGCGATCGGGTGGCTGCGCCCGCGTCAGCAACGGGCGCTGGCCAAGGCGGCCAAGCTCGTCGCGGCGCTGAGGAAGGGTTGACGACGGTGCCAGGGCCCGAGGGCCCCGGCGCGTCATCGCATCGACCCGGTCAGGTGCTGAGCCCGCCGCCGCCGAGCGTGTGCGCGGCGCCCAGCATCTCGTGCACGTCGTGGGCCATCACGGCGAGGAAGGCCGCCAGGCCGAGGTAGTAGGCCGCGTACTCGATCTTGGTCTTCAGCGGGACGGCGTAGTAGGTCATCGCCTCCTCGCTGTCGGCGCGGTACTTCCAGGCCTTCATCAGCTGAGGCGCGGCCAGCACCGCGATCAGCAGCAGCAGCGGACTGGGCCGCAGGATGAAGAGCCCCACCAGGATGGGAACGCCCGCGAACCAGATCCGCGGCGACAGCACCGCCGTGATGCGGCCGCCGTCGAACGGCGACAGCGGGATCAGGTTGAACAGGTTCAGCATGAATCCGGCGTACGACACGGCCAGCAGCCAGTCCACGTTCCAGCTGCGTGCCAGCAGGTAGCAGGCCGTCGCCGCGACCGTGCCCAGCAAGGGACCGCCCAGGCCGACGAAGGCCTCGGTCTCGGCGTCATGCGGGGCCTTGTCGATCGAGGTCCAGGCCCCGATGAAGGGCACCAGCATCGGCAGGCCCGCCGGGATGCCCCGATGCCGAGCGGCAAAGAAGTGGCCCAGCTCGTGCAGCACGATCATCACGACGAAACCCACCGCGTAGCGCCAGCCGAAGACCATCGCATACAGCGCGATCGACAGCAGCATCGTCCCGCCGCTGGCCAGCAGCTTGCCGAACTTCAACCCCGAGAACAGCAGGAAGAGCAGCTTGGTCATCGGTTCAGGACTCCGCCGCTTCGCTCTTCTTGCGGCCCAGCAGCTTCATGAGCGCGCCGCCGAAACCGACAACCGCCAGCACGATGATCTTGGCGAACTTCAGGAAGAACGCGCCGATCACCGCCAGCAGGCCCAGCTTCTTGGCGCCCACGCCCAGCACCAGCGCGGCCAGGCCGTACTCGGCGACGTGGTCGGTGCTGGCGTTGAAGTCGCTGTAGCGCTTGCCGTCGTTGAACTCCAGCGCGCCCAGCAACTGCTTGGCATCGCCCTGGTACTTGGGCAGCGCGTCCAGGTCGGTGACCAGGTTCAGCGACATGTAGCCCTCGCGGCCCAGCGCATAGGTGTTGTAGTTGACGCCCTGCGGCTCGCCGGCCGGCGCGCCCACCTCGCGCGACTTCATCGCCCAGACCAGGCGATGCGTGTCCGCGGCGTACGCCGGCTCCTGCGCCCAACCCGTGATCTCCAGCGCGCGGCCGCCCATCTTCTTGCGCTCGTCGTTGCTGGCCTCGGTGCCTTCCTTGAAGCTCTTGAGCATGTCGGCGGCGTTCCAGTGCTTGGCGTCGTCGTCCTTGATGTAGCCCGACTTCTCGAAGCGCAGCGTCGCGAACCAGTCGCCCTCGCCGCGCGGGAAGACCACGCCTTCCAGGTCGCCGTAATCACCCGGGTTGCCCATCGCGCGCATCAGCTTGGCCGCATGCGGCTGCGGGATGTAGACCTTGCCCTCGGGCAGGTGCAGCACGGCCTGCGTCGACAGCTTGATGTCCTGCGGACCCTTGACGATGTCGTTCTGCGCCGCGGCGATGACCTGGGCGAAGGCGTTCTGGCCGGTGTCGGCGCCCTCGGCGAAGGCCGGCGCGGCGCCCAGGCACAGCGCGCCCAGGCAGGCAACGGCAAAAGCCCGCATCCAGCGGGTGGGGGTGGTGGTCATGGAGAGCTCCCTCGAAAGACGTGACGAATCCGGACGGCCTCTGCGGGCCGAAGGGTGCGAGTCTATCGATGTGAGGGATCCGTAAAACCGAACTTCCCCCATGAGGGGGCGTCGCGTCGCGCACGAACGCCAAACCTTGCACGTCTGAACGACACACGGCCCGCCAGGCGGGTGCCGGGGCGGGCCGTGTCGAGGGGTTTCAGGCGATCAGGCGCTCAGCGACCGATCGCCGGACTGATCAGGCGAGTTCCTGCCAACGCTGCTTGAGCTGGTCCCACTTCAGGCGGGCGGCCTTCACGTGGCGCTCCTTGACGTGACCGTAGCCGCGGATCTCTTCCGGGATGCGGGCCAGGTCGACGGCGGTCGCGAGGCGCTCCGTGCTCAGGCCCTTGGCCAGGATGGCCTCGATCGTCGCGCGGTAGTCGGCGATCAGCTGGCGCTCCATCTTGCGTTCCTCGGTGTGACCGAACGGATCGAAGGCGGTGCCGCGCAGGCCCTTCATCTTCGCCAGCACGCCCATCGCCGGACGCACCCACGCGCCGAAGGCACGCTTCTGCAGATGACCGTGGTCGTCCTTCCTGGCCAGCATCGGCGGGGCCAGGTGGTGCACGACCTTGAAGTCGCCCTCGAACTGGCCCTTGATCTTGTCCAGGAACTTGGTGTCCGTGTGCAGGCGGGCGACCTCGTACTCGTCCTTGTAGGCCATCAGCTTGAACAGATAGCGCGCGACGGCCTCGGTCAACCGCGTGCCGCCCACCGGCTGCTCCGCTTGACGGACCTTCTCGACGAAGGCGCGGTACTGCTCGGCGTAGGCGGCGTTCTGGTAGTCGGTGAGGAACTCCACGCGCTTGGCGATCAGCTCGTCCACGCCCTGGCGCTTGACGAAGTTGATCACCTGCTGAGCGGCGAACAGCGACTGCACCGCGGCCAGGTCATGGGCGCAGCGGCGGCCCCATTCGAAGGCGGCCTTGTTGTTGTCGATCTGCACGCCGTTGAGCTCGATGGCGCGCATCATCGCGGCGTGGCTCAGCGGCACGCGACCCTTCTGCCACGCGAAGCCCAGCATCAGCGGGTTGGTGTAGAGCGAGTCGCCCAGCAGCTTCACCGCGACTTCCTCGGCATCAAACATGCCCAGGTGCGAGGCACCGACGGCCTTCTGGACGGCGGCCTCGCAGGCCGCGCCGGGGAAGGACCAGTTGGCGTCGTTGACCAGCGTGGCGGTGGGCGAGCCATGCGTGTTCAGCGCGACGAAGCTGCGGCCCTCGCGCATCACGGCCAGCGTGGTCTTGTTGGCCGCGACGATGGAATCGCACGCGATGACCAGGTCCGCTTCCGCGGTGCCGACCTTCGTGCAGTGGATCGCGTCGGGGCTGTTGGCGATCTGGATGTGGCTCCAGGTCGCGCCGCCCTTCTGCGCCAGGCCCGCGGCGTCCTGCGTGATGACGCCCTTGCCCTCGAGGTGCGCGGCCATGCCCAGCAGCGAGCCGATCGTGATCACGCCGGTGCCGCCGACGCCGGCCACGACGATGCCCCAGGCCTCGACCGGGTTGGGCACCAGCGGCTGCGGCAGCGCCGGCAGCGACGCGTCGAACGGACTGATGCGCTTGTCCTTCTTGGGCTTCTTGAGCTCGCCGCCCTCGATGGTGACGAAGCTCGGGCAGAAGCCCTTCACGCAGGAGAAGTCCTTGTTGCAGGTGTTCTGGTTGATCTGGCGCTTGCGGCCGAACTCGGTCTCCAGCGGCTCGACGGACAGGCAGTTGGACTGCACCGAGCAGTCGCCGCAGCCTTCGCAGACCAGCTCGTTGATGACGGTGCGCTTGGCCGGATCGGCCAGCTTGCCGCGCTTGCGGCGGCGGCGCTTCTCGGTGGCGCAGGTCTGATCGTAGATGATGACGGAGGTGCCGGGGATCTCGCGGAACTGGCGCTGCAGCGCGTCGAGCTCGTCGCGGTGATGCACGGTGACGCCGGCGGCCAGGGGCTTGCCGTCGTACTTCTCCGGTTCGTCGGTGACGATGATCAGCTTGGCGACGCCTTCGCTGATCAGGCTGTTCATGATCTGCGTGACGCTGTGGCCCTCGGGGCGCTCGCCGACCTGCTGGCCGCCGGTCATCGCGACGGCGTCGTTGTAGAGCACCTTGTAGGTGATGTTCACGCCGGCGGCGATGGACTGGCGGATCGCGAGGATGCCGCTGTGGAAATAGGTGCCGTCGCCGAGGTTGCTGAAGATGTGCTTCTCGTCGGTGAACGGCGCCTGGCCGACCCAAGGCACGCCCTCGCCGCCCATCTGGGTGAAGGTCGCGGTGTTGCGACCCGGCATCCAGGTGACCATGTAATGGCAGCCGATGCCGCCCACGGCGCGCGAGCCGTCGGGCACGCGCGTGCTGGTGTTGTGCGGGCAGCCCGAGCAGAACCACGGCGTGCGGTCGGCGCCGCCGGCGGTCTTCTCCTCGGACTTGAGCGACTGCTCCTTGGCGTCGATCAGCGCGACGCGGGCGTCCAGGCGCGCGGCGGTGTCGGCGTCCACGCCGAGCTTCTTGAGGCGCTTGGCGATGGCGCGCGCGATGATGGCCGGCGTGAGGTCGGCCTGCGGGCGCAGCAGCCAGTTGGTGCTGGGGTTGGGGCGGGACCATTCGCCGCCGCTCTGGTCGCCTTCGACCTCGTCGAACTTGCCCAGCACGTTGGGGCGGACGTCGGGGCGCCAGTTGTACAGCTCTTCCTTGAGCTGGTACTCGATCATCTGGCGCTTCTCCTCGATGACGAGGATCTCCTGCAGCCCGGTGGCGAAGTCGCGGGTGATGGTCGCTTCCAGCGGCCACACGACGTTGACCTTGTGCAGCCGGATGCCCAGGCGGCGGCAGCTGTCGTCGTCCAGGCCCAGGTCGTGCAGCGCCTGGCGGGTGTCGTTCCAGGCCTTGCCGGAGGCGATCAGGCCGATGCGGTCGTTGGGCGTCGAGATGACGTTGTGGTTGAGCTTGTTGGCGCGGACGTAGGCCAGCGCGGCGTACCACTTGAAGTCCATCATCCGGGCTTCCTGATCCAGCGGCGGATCGGGCCAGCGGATGTGCAGGCCGCCCGGGGGCATCTGGAAGTCCTCCGGCATGAGGATCTGGACGCGGTCGGGGTCGACGCTGACGCTGGAGGAGGACTCGACGATCTCCTGGATGGTCTTCATGCCGGACCACAGGCCGGAGAAGCGGCTCATGGCGAAGGCGTGCAGGCCCATGTCCAGGATCTCCTGGACGCTGGACGGGAAGAAGACCGGGAAACCGACGGCCTTGAAGACGTGGTCGCTCTGATGGGCGGCGGTGGAGCTCTTGGCGATGTGGTCGTCCGCGGCGATGGCGATGACGCCGCCATGCTTGGACGTGCCGGCCATGTTGGCGTGCTTGAACACGTCGATGGAGCGGTCGACGCCGGGGCCCTTGCCGTACCACATGCCGAAGACGCCGTCGAAGCGGGCCTTCTCGGGGAAGAGGGCGAGCTGCTGGGTGCCCCAGACGGCGGTGGCGCCGAGTTCCTCGTTGACGCCGGGCTGGAAGACGATGTGCTGCTTGGCGAGGTGCTTCTTGGCGGCCATCAGGGCTTGGTCGTAGCCGCCCAGCGGGGAGCCGCGGTAGCCGGAGATGAAGCCCGCGGTGTTCAGGCCGGCGATGGCGTCGCGGGTGCGTTGCAGCATCGGCAGGCGGACCAGCGCCTGGACGCCGCTCATGAAGGCACGGCCCTCGTCGAGTGCGTATTTGTCATCGAGCGTGACCTTCTCCAGGGCGCGCAGGATGTGTTCGGGCAAGGGGGCGTTCATGCGGGGAGTCTCCTGATGGGTGGCTGACCTCCGGTCCCCGCTTGTGGCGAGGCCGTGTGCCTTGGCTGCCGACGCAGCGCCAGTATGGGCGCGCGCGGAAAACGCAGCGAACAGTGTAGGAAACAATGCCCGGCGAGTGCTTGCTCGTTCTGCCCTGCGGGCGGTCGTTTGAGCAAGAATCTTTCCCGAAATGGCTATCGGAGATCGTATGGCATCGAAAAATGTCGCCTCAGGGAAAACCATGACGGCAACGGCGGGTTCCGCGGCGTCGGCGCGTGCGGAGGAATCCGAGGACGGCGGCGGCGGATCCGGGGGCTCGGCGAGCGGGGAACTGGACCGGTATCACGTGGCGATCCTGGCGGAGTTGCAGCGGGAGGCGCGCTTGTCCAACGCGGAGCTGGCGGCGCGGATCGGGCTGTCCCCGGCACCGACCTGGCGCCGGGTGCGCTGGCTGGAGGAGCAGGGGTTCATCACCGGCTACCGGGCGGAGATCGACCGGCGGCGGCTGGGCCTGGGCGTGCTGGCGTTCGTGCGGGTGGACGCGGACCGCAACAACGGCGCGGCGACGAAGGAGCTGGAGGAGGCGATCCGGCAGTTGCCGGAGGTGATCGCCTGTCATTACATCAGCGGCGCGGGGACCTTCGAGCTGGAGGTCATGGCGACCGACCTGGATGCGTTCAGCCGGTTCTCGATCGACACGCTGCTGAACCTGCCCAACGTGAAGGACATCCACACGAGCTTCTCGCTCGGCGAGGTCAAGGCGGGCGGGGCGCTGCCGTTGGGGCATCTGCGGCCGAAGGGGTGAGGGGTGGAGGCGGTCGCCGACGATTCGGCGACCGCTGGTGGCGAATGGGCGCTACTTCCTCATGCGAATTCGCAGCATATTGAGGAGCAACACAATCAACGTGGTCAAAGGGACGATTGCAACCCAGAACAGCAGGCTGGGCCATTCTCCGAATATTGCCCATTGAATGAACGGTTGCAATATCGCGAATACCACGCCGAAGCGTGCCGCCTGCCACGAACCCCAGAATGGGGCAGGGCGCTGATCCATATAAATACCTCTTTCATCCATTCTGAGTTCCGTCAGCCCGACGGTGAGGGAAGGTTTACTTGCTGCAAACCATGGCTGAACGATATTTTTGAAATTGGCTGCCGGGAACTGGTGGATTCATCGTCGTTCATCAATATGGGGCGGGCTGTCGCCAGTAGTTATGGCTTGCGATCCCGATAGCCTGCATGTGCAAGTCGACGAGCAGACCTGCTGTACCGGTCACCCTCCCAAGCCCCTGTACCGCTTGGCCCCGCCCCCCGCTGGCATAGTCAGCGATCCCCCTGCTCGCCCTGGCCGCCATGACGCTCCCGCTTCGCCATTTCCTGCTCGCGCTGTCCGTGGTCGCCATCTGGGGGAGCAACTTCGTCGTGATCCGCTGGGGTCTGAACGCCTTCCCGCCGCTGCTCTTCGCCGCGCTGCGCTTCACCTTCGCCGCCATCCCCGCCGTTTTCCTCCTCCCGCGTCCCCAGGTCAGCTGGCGCAACCTCGCCGCCTACGGCGCGCTCGTCGGTGTCGGCCAGTTCGGCCTGCTCTACCTGGCGATGCGCTCCCAGATCTCTCCAGGTCTGGCCTCCCTCGTCATCCAGACCCAGGTCTTCTTCACGCTGCTGCTGGCCATGCGCCTGAGCGGCGAACGCGTCCAGGGCTTCCAGTGGCTGTCCCTCGCGATGGCCGCGGCCGGCATCGGCGTGATCGCCTCGCACACCGACGGCACCACCACCGTCCTGGGGCTGGCCATGGTCCTGCTGGCCGCGTTCAGCTGGTCCAGCGGCAACATCGTCGGCAAGCGCGCCGGCGCCGTGAACATGCTCGCCTACGTCGTCTGGAGCAGCGTCTTCGCCGCGCCTCCGCTCTACGCGCTCTCCCTCGTCGTCGAAGGCCCCGCGCAGATGGGCGACGCCCTCAGCCACGCGGGCCTCGGCGCCTGGGGCGCCGTGCTCTGGCAGTCCGTCGGCAACACGCTCTTCGGTTACGGCGCGTGGAGCTTCCTGCTCTCGCGCTACCCCGCCGCCACCATCGTCCCGATGGCGCTGCTCGTGCCCGTGTTCGGCATGAGCTGCTCCGCGCTGCTGCTCGGCGAGGGCCTCCCGCCGTGGAAGCTGGCTGCCGCCGCGCTCGTCATCAGCGGGCTGGCCGTCAACCTGCTCTGGCCGCGCGTGCGCGGCGTGCTGCGCGCCGCATGAGCCGCTGCCTCGCGCTCACGGTTGCGTTCATGCTCCTGAGCGCGTCCGCGTTCGCCCAGTTCGTGCCGCCGGACAAGGGCAAGCCGACCGCGCCGACGGTGCGCGATCAGGAGATCGCCCAATGCCTGCCCGGCGAGATCCAGACCTGGGGCGACGGCAAGGATCGCCCGATCACGACGCGCTCGCTGCGCTTCGCCTATCGCCACGACAACGCGCCGCCCTGGTTCACCGAGGCCCAGGTGCTGGCGCTGGTGAAGCGCTCCGCCGAGGCCTGGTCCGAGTGCGGCATCCAGTTGCGCGTCATCGCCGTGCCCATCGGCAAGTCCCCGCCCGAGGACGCCATCCAGATCCTGTGGAGCGACGTCGGCAGCCGCGGCCAGTTCGCGCTGGCCAATGTCACCGCGCGCAGCCTGTCCATCGGCCCGGGGCTCTTCGCGCTGCTGCGAGAGCGCAATCCGAAGCACCCTGCCGAGCAGACGCTGCAGATGGTGCTGTCGCATGAGATGGGCCATTTCCTCGGCCTGATGGCGCATTCCAGGCGCTGCGTCGACACGCTGTCCTATTACGACAACGGCAAGGGCGAACGCTGCGCGCTGCGCGATCCCAAGAGCTGGGGCAGCGTCGTCGAGTACCGCTCGATGCTGCCCACCGCTTGCGATATCCAGCGGTGCAAGGCGCTCAACCAGTGACCGGAGGCATGGCGTGCGACCGCGACGGCCTCGCGGCGTATGCTGGCGCGATGCAGCACCCTCGCCGAACCGCTCTTGTCCTCCTGTTGGCCGCGTGCGCCGGACTCGCCGCGACAGCCCACGCGCAAGGTCCCAAGCAGAACCTGCTGGTCGAGTTGCGTTGGGTCGAGTCCGAGCTCAGCGGCACCGCCGTCGCCGGCATCCGCGATGGGAGCACCGTCGTCAGCACCGGCGGCAGCGTCTCGCCGCGCGGCGGGGTCACGCTCTCCACCGAGAACCGCGAGCAGCGCCAGCAGCTGTTCCCGCGGCTCATGGTGCTCAACGGCTCGCAGGCCTCGTTCACGATGACCGAGTCCACGCCGGTGCAATGGGTGGATGTCGCCGTGGACCGTCAGCAGAACGAGCGCGACCGCGTCGTCGTTGTGCCTCGCCAGGGCATGGCCGAGCGGGTGCGCGGCATCGTCGTGCGGCCGAACTGGCCGGGCGGCCGCAGTCCGGTCAACGTCGAGGTCCGCGCGTCCGACCAGTCCCAACTGCCGCAGGGCGGCGCCTACGGGACCTCGCTGCCCGACGCGCAACAGCGCCCGAGCACCGACGTGCTCAGCACCGTGCAGGCGCCGCTGGGCATCTGGGTCACCATCGCACGCACCGACAGCGTCAGCTCAAGCGCCAGCCGCAACACCTACAGCACCCGCGACGCCGAGGTCCAGAAGCTGCGCGAGCTGCAGCTCCGCGTGGACGTCGCTCCGTGAGCACCCGTCCTGCCACGAGCCCTCACCCCAACCCCTCTCCCGCTTCGCGGGTGAGGGGCTACACCGGACTACTGGATCTAAGCAGGTTTCTTCGAAGCGGCCCAATCGGTTGAATTGGTATTTGACTGGTGTTAATTCGAGCCACGATCCGCTAAGCTGCGGCGTCCCTTGGAGACCCGCATGTCCGTTCGCGTCCTGTCCCGTGTCCGCAACCCCTTGAGCGTCACGCTCACGCTGTGCGCCGCGATCGCCACCTCCGCTGCGATCGCCGCGACGCCCACCCCGGCGCCCGCTTCCGCCTCCGCGCCCGCTGCCGCGGCGCCCGGTTATGCGCTCTTTGGCGGCAAGCCGGTCGCGTTCGAGCGCACGGGCAACAAGGTCGTCGGCGTGTACGTGCCCAACTGGGAACCGGTCGAGCTCATCGAGCGCGTGCCGCCGCAGAACCTGACGCATGTGCTCTACGCCTTCCTGCGCCTGTGCGGCCCCGGCCAGCTCGAGAAGGACGCCGCGAAGTGCGTCGGCAAGAAGGACTTCGAGATCGGCACCGGCCCCGTCGACGAGCGCTTCAACGCCGCCTTCCTGCGCTACAAGGAGCGCGCGCCGCATCTGAAGATCGTCGCGTCGATCGGCGGCTGGGGCGGGTCGGATCCGATCTTCCACCTCGCGGGCGACCCGGCCCGACGCGCCGTGTTCGCAGCCTCCGCCCAGCGATTCCTGCGCGAGCATCCCGCCTTCGACGGCATCGACATCGACTGGGAACACCCCGGCAACAACGGCGCGCCCAACGGCGTGCAGCTCGGCACGCCGCAGGACGGCCAGCATTACGCCGACCTGATGACCGACCTGCGCCAGGCGCTGGACGCGCTGACCGCCGAGACCGGCCGTCCCTACCTGCTCACGACCGCCGTCAATCCGATGGATTCGATCGTCGGCAAGATCAACTTCAAGGCCGCGTCCAAGCCGCTCGATCTCGTCTTCATGATGAGCTACGACTTCTACGGCATGTGGTCGCCGGTGGCCGGACATCACTCGACGCTGAAGTCCTCGTCGGCGCAGGCCGATGACAGCCTTGAACGCGCCGTGCGCAACCTCGAGACCGCCGGCGTGCCGCGCGGCAAGCTGGTCGCGGGCGTGGCGATGTATGGCCGCGGCTTCACCGGCGTGACCGCGACGCAGGCCGGCTCGGCCAAGACGGGCGCCTATCCGGGCGCCGAGGGCGCGCAGGGCTACCGCGAGATCGCCGGGCGCATCCTCGATGCCCAGGGGCAGGGCCGCCAAGGCTATGAATCCCGATGGGACCCGGTGACGCAGTCGTGGTCGCTGTACCACCCCAGGCTCAAGCTCTGGATGGGCTACGACGATCCGCGCGCCGTGCTCGCCAAGGGCCGCTTCGCCCGCGACCTTGGCCTGGCCGGTGTCTTCGCCTGGGAACTGAGCCAGGACAACGGCGACCTGCTCAACGCGATGAACCGTGGCGTGGGCAACCTGCCGTTGGATCCTGGCAGCGCGGATCAAGCAGGCATCCCGACCGCGCCGGCCAAGCCTCAGAAAGAACCGCGCCGGTAACTCGGGCGGCGCCCGCCGGGCCTACGATCGCGGCCATGAGCTCGACCCTGACTTCCATCGCCGTCCCGGCTCCCACGCCGTCCGCGCGCCTGCGCATCGCCCTGATCGCCCACGACGGCAAGAAGGACGAGATGGTGATGCTCGCCACCGAGTTCGCCGACTTCCTCGGCGGCTGCGAGCTCGTGGCCACCGGCACGACCGGCACGCGGCTGGGCGCCGAGGTCGGCCTGCAGGTCGAGCGCATGTTGTCGGGCCCGCTCGGCGGCGACCTGCAGATCGGCGCGCG
Organism: Roseateles sp.; assembly: GCA_039594005.1. Taxonomy (GTDB): domain Bacteria; phylum Pseudomonadota; class Gammaproteobacteria; order Burkholderiales; family Burkholderiaceae_C; genus Roseateles. The sequence goes on along the minus strand of JBCNOF010000010.1, from coordinate 3,322,439 downwards.
GCTGGCGGTGGGCGGCGTCGACGCGGTGGTCTTCCTGCGCGACCCGATGACGCCGCAGCCGCATGAACCCGACATCAACGCGCTGGTGCGCGCCTGCGACGTGCACAACGTCGCCTGCGCCACCAACGTGGCCAGCGGCCGGCTGATGCTGCGCTCGCTGCAGGCGCTCGGCGCCCCGGCCCAGCGGGAGTAGAGTCATCGGTCGAGGCCGCGGCGCGGGAGCGCGCGGACCCAGACAAGGAGACTCCGATGCAACGACGTACCTGGATCGCCGGCGCGGCGTCGCTCCCGGCGATGAGCGCGCTGACCGCCATGACCACGATGGCGACGCTGACGACGGCGCTCACGCCGGCCCGCGCGCAGACCGCGACCGCGCCGCGCTGGTGGTTCATCTTCCTGGAGAGCGGCAAGCCGGTGCCTGACGACAAGGCGGCCGTCGAGGCGATGCAGCGCGGGCACCTCGACAACTTCAAGAAGCTGGTCGGCGAGGGCAAGCTCTTCGCCGCCGGCCCGATGCGCGACCCGTCGCGCCAGAAGCGCGGCATCGTCGTCGTGCAGGCGCCGGACCGCGAGACGCTGCTCAGCTACTTCCAGCCCGACGAGTACGTGCGCGAGGGCTACATGGTCGTCAACGCGCAGCCCGCGACCGTCCATCAGGCGCTGCATCACACGGGGATCGACCCGAACGGGATCGAGGAGAACCGCATCGTGCTGTTCACCCGCGCCGAGGCGCAGGACAAGGCGGCGGTGCCGGTGTTCCTCAAGCGCGCGCTGGACGAAGGCGCGATCGGGGCCTGGTATTCGCTGGAGGACGGCCCGATCGGCGAGGTCGCCTTCATGCGCGGCACCGACGAGACGGCGCTGCGCAGGACGATGGCCGAGTACCCCGGCCTGTCCGATCAGCGCGTCACGATGAAGATCTGGCCGCAGTGGCTGGGCAAGGGCGTGCTGCGCTGAACCCTCGCCCCCGAACCTTCACCGCCCCTCTTCAGCGCGACAGCGGCAGCGGATAACTCGCCAGGCTGGCATGTCCGGACTTGGACACCGCCTGCACGCCGAAGATCAGGTTGTCCTTGGACAGGGGCAGGGTCACCGTTGTCACGTTGCCCACGTCCTTGGCGCCTTCCCACATTTGCGACTCGCTGCGGCGCCACACCACGCGGTAACCCGCCAGCTCCGGATCGGCGCTGGCGGTCCACAGCAGCGTCGTGTCGTTGGTCAGCTCGCGCGCGTCGATGCGCGCGCCCTTCACCGGCGACGGCGCCCAGGCCAGCGTCGCGAGTCCCGCGAGGTTGATCCGCGCCACGTCGGCCACGTAGCCGAAGTCCACGAACTCCGGCAGGTCGCCGTACACCACGCCGTTCTCGGTGCGCAGGTTCTGATGCTGGTGGCGGAAGTCCTCGAAGGGCTCGGAGAAACGCACCGCCGCGTACCCGCGCTCCAGGAACGGCAGGTGATCGCCGCCGCGCAGGTAGCGGTCGCGGCGCTCGATCAGGTCCACACGGAAACCGGGCAGGTACTGCTCGCCCACCGCTTTCAGATGACGGCCGAACTGCTGCGTCGGCAGGTCCGCGCCGCCGCCCGCCACCGCCAGCGGCTGCAACTGCGCGCGGATCGCGGCGTTGGTCTTGACCTCGTCCTCGGTGGCCGCGCTGTTGGCGCTCGCGTTGACCAGCAGCCGCAGCAGCGGATCGAAGCCGTCGGCGAACAGGCGCAGGCGCTTCGGGTCGTACTCGCCCTTGTCGCCGCGCGAGCTGCCGATGATGTCGTTGGTGATCATCCCCTCGACGTTCAGCCCCTGCGCCCGCGCGCGTCGCGCCCAGTGCCGCGCGCCCAGCAGGCCTTGCTCCTCGCCGGGTACCGCCATGAACACCAGCGTCGCGTCGAAGCGCTGCTTGGCCGCCGCGCAGGCCATCTCCATCACCGCGGCCGTGCCCGAGGCGTCGTCATTGGCGCCCGGCGCCTCGCCCTTGGCGTCCATCACGTCGGTGTTGCGCGAGTCGTAATGCCCGCTCACCACCAGCACGCGCTCGCGTGGCGTGCCGGCCGACGCGCCGGGCAGCGTCGCCACGACGTTCACCAGCTCCGTCGGCGCCGACAGCCGATTGCCCGCCGGCTCGATGAACGCGTCCATCGTGACCAGCAGCCGTCCGCCGGTGCGCGCGCTGCAGTCCTTCAACTGGCGCTCGATCCAGCGCCGCGCGGCACCGATGCCGCGCGTGTCGCTGACGGTGTCCGACGCCGTGTGCCGCGTGCCGAAGGCGGCGAGTTGGCGGATGGTCGATTCGATGCGCGTGGCGGAGATGTCCGCCAGCATCGGCGCGACGCGCGGATCCAGCGGCGGCGGGGCGGTCTCGGCGACAGCTCTTGCAGTGGCCTGCGCCGGTCCCGAGGCCGGCGTGGTCTGGGCGAAGGCGGATGTGGCGATCAGCGCCCAGACAGCGGCGGCGGTGGGAATCAGGGCAGGGCGGAGGCTCATGGCGGCGTCAGGCGAGGTGTTGTTTCAGGAAGTCGAGCGTGCGGGTCCAGGCGAGTTCCGCGGCCGCGGCGTCATAGACCTCGGGCCGCGTCTTGTTGGAGAACGCGTGATCGGCCTCGTAGCGGTGGATCACCGGATGCTTGCCGGCGGCGGTCATGCGCGCCTGCAGGGCGTCGACCTTCTCGGGCGTGCACCAGTCGTCGCGCGTGGCGAAGTGACCGAGGAAAGGCGGCTCGATCCGGGCCGGGTCGGCGAACTCGGTCGGCGGGATGCCGTAGTAGCAGACCGCGGCCTGGAGGTCCTTGACCAGCACGCCGGCCGCGATCGTCAGCGCGCCGCCCATGCAGTAGCCCATCACGCCGACCGGGCCGCAGCCCAGGTGCTCGCGCAGATGGATGAGCGCGCCCTGCAAGTCCTGCGTGGTGGCGTCGCCGAAGTCCAGGCCGTTCATCATGTGGCTGGCCTCGTCGGCGTCCGCGGCGATGCGGCCACGGTACAGGTCGGGGGCGAGCGTGGTGATCCCGGCGGAGGCCAGCCGCTCGGCGATCTCCTTGATGTGGGGTTTGAGGCCCCACCATTCCTGGATCAGGATCATGCCCGGCGCGCCGTCGCCGGCGCTGGCCAGGTAGCCCTCGGTGCGGCCGCCGTCAGGGCGGTCGAATTCGATCATCTGTCCCATGTGGAACTCCCAGTGCGAGAACGAAGGATGAGAGGAAGAATCGGCCCCCTCGAAGAACACCATGGACGGCCCCTGCGGGCGGTCGGATCCTCAGGGAGGAAGCTGTGAGTCTGCACGAGCAGTTGTACCAATGGACGGCCCGGCAGGGCCTGGATGCGAGCAGCGCACGCCGCTTGCGGGCGCTGGCGGGCCTGGACGCGCCGCTCGGCGATCCTTGGACGCCGCTGCGCCGCGGTGCGGGCGCGCTGGCGGCGGGGCTGGTCGGGTTCGGGCTGATCCTGTGGGTCGCGGCGAACTGGGACGACTTCGGCCGGGCGATGCGCTTCGGGCTGCTGCAGGCGGTGACCGCGCTCAGCCTGCTGGCCGCGGCGCTGCTGGCCGCCTGGCGCCCACCGCTGACGCTGATGGGGCTGCTGACGCTGGGCGGGCTGCTCGCCTACTTCGGCCAGACCTACCAGACCGGCGCCGATCCCTGGCAGCTCTTCGCGCTGTGGGCGGCGCTGGGCCTGCCGCTGGCCTGGGCGGCGCGCTCGGACCTGGTCTGGGCGCCCTGGGCGCTGATCGCGGCGACGGGCATCGGCTTGTGGATGGAAACCTTCGGCGGGCATGGCTGGCGCTTCGACGCCGCCACCGTGCCGGTGCACGCGATCGGATTCGTCGCCTACGGACTGCTGAGCGCGGGCCTGGCGCTTCGGCCCGGCGCGGCCACGCAACCCTGGGCGTGGCGGCTCGCGGTGCTGGCGTCGGTGATCGCGATCTCGGCGACGGCCATCGGCGGGCTGTTGGCCCAGCACGTGGCGCCGCAGTTCTACCTGGGCCTGGGCGTGCTGGGCATCGGTCTGGTGCTGGCCTGGCGGCGCGTCGAGGTCTACGCGCTCAGCGCGCTGGCGCTGGCCGTGGACACGCTGCTGGTGGCGGGGGTGGCGCGGGCGCTGCTCGACCGCAAGGCCGACATCGGCAGCTTTCTCCTGATCGGCCTGACGGCTTGCGGGCTGCTGGCCGCCAGCGTCAGCCTGATCATGCGGCGCGTGCGCGCGGTGCAGGAGGCGTGATGAATCCCACCGACTGGATCGCGCAGGCTCGCGCCGAAGGCCTGATCCCCGCGGAATCGGGGCCGCCGGATCGTCCCTGGCCCGTCGTCGTGCTGACCGCGCTGGGGGCGTGGCTCGCGGTGCCGCCATTCATCGCGATGTTCTGGATGCTGTTCGCGCAGGCCTGGGACAAGGGCCCGATGCCTTACGTCGAGGGCCTCGGGCTGATGGCCCTCGCGCTGGTGCTGCTGCGCGGGCGCGCGACGCCGTTGTTCCTGGAACAGGCGGCGGTGCCGCTGCTGCTCACAGGCGGCGTGTGTCTGGCCTACGGACTCGGACGCGATCTGCCTGACGGCGGCGCCGCCGCGATCGGGCTGGCCATCGGCGCGGGGCTGGTCGTGCTGCTGCCGCAGGCCTGGCTGCGGGTGCTGGTGGGGCTGGGGATGGCGGGGCTGGCGGCGTACCTCGTCCACCTGGGCCTGAAGGATGTCCTGCCGCGCGATTGGTACGAACGCGGCGGCGGGCTGATGCAAACGGCCGCGGCGGTGTTGCTGGCGATCGGCGTGCTCGGGCTGCTGGGGCAGCACCGCGCGGGCGGGTCGGCCCGAACGGCGCCGGTGGCGGCCGCGCTGGAGCCCGCGCTGAGCGGGTGGTGGATCGGTGTGCTGGTGCTTCACGCGCTGGCGGCGGGACAGGCCTTCGGCAGCGTCGGCGCGCTGGGCGGGGGCGGTTTCCTGATCGCGACGGCCGAGACCTTCAGCTTTGGGCATCGTGTCGCGCAGGAGGCCGCGCGCGCGCTGTCCGTGGGGCTGACGCTCGCAGGTGCGGCCTGGCTGTGGCGGCGCTGGCGGTTGGTCGATGCGGCGCGCCTGCTGCCGCCCGTGCTCGTGCTGGCGGGGCTGGCGGCGTTGATGCCGGCGCTGGGCGGCGTGCTGCTGGTGCTGGCGCTGATGCTGACGACGCGCCGCTGGCCGTTGGCGATGCTGGCCGGCGCGGCGGCCGTGTGGGCCATCGGGGCGCTGTACTACGAATGGAGCCTGCCGCTGGCGCACAAGTCGGTGGCGCTGGTGGTGGCGGGCGCGGTGCTGGCGGCGTGGGTGCGCTGGCTGGCGTGGCATCCGGAGGCGTCCGCCTCGGCATCTCCGCCGGGAGAGGCGGCGCCGCGCTCGACTATGCGCGGCGCGGCGGCGGTGCTGGTGGTTGCCGGGGTGCTCGCGCTGATCGTGGCGAACGTCGGCATCGCGGGCCGGGAGCGGCTGATCGCAGAAGGCCGTCCGGTGTATCTGAAGCTGGCGCCGGTGGATCCGCGCTCGCTGATGCAGGGCGATTACATGCGCCTGGCGTACGACCTGCCGGGCACGCAGGGCGTGCGCTGGATGTCGCGCAACACGGCCGCTGACGGTGCGCCCTTGTGGGGCGCGAGGCCGCGCGTGGCGGCGACGCTCGATGCGCGCGGAGTGGTGGTGGCGGCCCGGTTGCTGGCGGCCGGCGAGGCGCCGCCGGCGGGGACGCAACTGCTGGAGCTCACACCCAAGGCCGGCGGATGGACCTTCGTGTCCGACGCCTGGTTCTTCCGCGAGGGCGAGGCACAGCGCTGGCAGCCGGCGAAGTACGGCGAGTTCCGCGTGACGCCCGATGGCAAGGGCCTGCTGGTGGGCGTGGTCGGGGAGGATCTGAAGCCGTTGTAAGCCGCCGTTGCAAATGGGTAAGAGGGACGAGCGGGAATCGCCTCATTGGATGAGGCGATTGAGGCGCCTAATCGCCTCAAATTTGAGTCGATTGCGAGGCCGAATCGCCTCATGCGCTCCCGGGAGGGCGCTCAATCGCCGTGCAGGCCCTCGGGCTCGCCGCCGTCGACCATCAGGTCGATCAGTTCCTTGAGAAAGGCGAGGGCTTCCTCGGAGGTGGCAAAGTAGTACTCCCCGCCGAGGTCGGCGGCGTCGCCATCCGGGCCGATGTGGACGACGGACCAGCCTTCCGCGCCGCCCCCGATCGCGCAGATCCCGAAGCTGCCCGGCGCGAGATCCCGCGCAGAACCGGCGGTGACGAAGATGTCCTTGCCCCGATGGGCGAAATAGCGTTTGAACACGAGGAGTTGGAATGAAGGCAATCTGGAACGGCGAGGTCATCGCCGAGAGCGACGACACCGTGGTGGTCGAGGGCAACCATTACTTCCCCATGGCCGCGCTCAAGCGCGAATTCACCACGTTCAGCAACCACCGCACGAGCTGCCCCTGGAAGGGACAGGCGCACTACTTTAGCCTGCTGGTCCACGGCGACATGAACCCCGACGCCGTCTGGTACTACCCGACGCCCTCCGAGGCCGCCGCCGAGATCAAGGACCGCGTCGCCTTCTGGAAGGGCGTGCAGGTCACCGAGTGAGCGCCGGGCCGCGCGCTCGGTCTAAAGGGCGCGCGGTCTACCGGTCATCGGTCTGCCGGTCTAGGGCTGGCGCGGCCACAGCACCCACAGCCGCAGCGGCTGCTTCATGCGCCCGGCCTGCGCCTCGGCCTGCTCGCCCCAGCCCCAGAAGTAATCGGCCCGCACCGCCCCGACGATCGCCGCGCCCGTGTCCTGCGCCATCACCAGGCGGCGCATCGGCGTGGCCGACATCGGCTCGGTCGTGTCCATCCACACCGGCGTGCCGTAGGGGATGCTCGCCTTGTCCACGGCGATCGAGCGCTCCGGCGTCAGCGGCACGCCCTGGCCGCCGCGCGGCCCTACCGTCAGGTCGGGCAGCGGCTCCTCGCGGAAGAAGACGTAGCGCGGATTGGCCCACATCGCTTCCTTGAGCCGCTGCGGATTGCGCCGAGCCCAGTCCTTGATCCCCGGCCACGAGGCCTCCGTCGCCCGCAACTCCCCCTGCGCGATCAGCCACTGGCCCATCGAGCGGTAGGGCTGCTCGTTGTGCCCCGCGAAGGACAGCCGCACCCATCGCCGCGTCCCGTCGCGCTCGGTCACCATCAGGCGGCCGCTGCCCTGGATCTGCATCACCAGCGCGTCCAGCGGATCCTGCACCCACGCCAGGCCGAGGCGGTCCAGCGCGGTGTTGGACTCGATCTGCTGACGGGTGTCGTACGGCTTGCGTCGCGCCAGGTCCTGCGGCGGCGCGAGCAGCGGCACGCGGAACTCGCCCTGCGACTGGCGCCTCGCCTGCAACTGCGGTTCGTAGTAGCCGGTGATCAGGCCCTCGCGCTGACCCTCGGGCGACTCGACGCGGTACGGCTGCAGCGTCTTCATCAGCCAGACCATCGCGTCCCAATCGTCGCCCGGCTTGAACGCGCGCGCCTGCGCGCACACCGTCGTCCAGCCGGGCATCGGCTTCTCGCAGCCGCGCAACATCGCCGGCCACCACGCGAGCATCCGGTCCTGACCCCAGCCGGGCAGCTCGCTCCACGGCGCGGCGACCCACCGGGCGCGCTCGCGCTGAAGCACCCGGCGTCCGGCCGTGTCGTCCTGACCATTGAGCAACTGCGCCGGATCCAGCGAGGCGCCCCGGGCCGGCGCGGCGGACAGCGCCATCAGGAAAGTCGCCGCGGCCGCCAGGATCGGCACGCCTAGAATCGCCAGCGCCGCGTCCCTGCGGCGAGTTCTGCAACGGATCGGACCACGAATCATGGGCGTGATTTTGCTGGAGGCGCTCGGCGCGCTCGCGCTGCTCGTCTTCATCGTCTGGTGGACGATGTTCTCCGGGCGAAAGGGCGGCGAGCGGCCCGACGACCGCGACCCGGCCTGAGCCCGCCGCATCCGGCGATCAACCCTTGGGCGGCACCAGGAAGCTCAGCGGCTGACGGCGCATGCGCGCCCAGATCGCCGCGCGCACGCGTTTCTGATCGGCCAGGCGGATGCCGCGCGAGCGCAGCGCCACCTTGAACGCGAGGAAGAAGCTCACGCCCACGTTCAGGACGCCGGTGCCCAGGATGCTGATCACGCACAGCCAGAACGGCCAGTGCTTGAGCACTTCCCAGCCCAGCGCGCCTGCCGCCGCGGCGAGCTGACCCGTCGACAGCGTCACGTGCCTGACCTCGATCGGCAGTCCGAAGAAGCCGAGCAGCGCCGGCACCAGTCCCAGCATCAGGCCCAGGCTGATGTTGGCGGTCAGCCCCGAGATGTTGTCCCGCCACCAGCGCGACCAGCGCTTGGCCCGGCCCGCGCCCAGCGTCGCGACGATGCGCGGGTTCCACGCGATGGCGCTGTCCAGCCGATGGAAGACGAACCAGTTCTCGACCCAGCCGGCGATCAGGCTGGACGCGAACAGCAGCACCCCGGTGAACGCCGCGAAGAACAGCGACGGTCCCAGCACCGTGAGCGCGTGCAGCACGTGCTCCGCCTCCTTCACGCCCACGAGCGGCTTGCCCAAGGCCAGCCACGCCGCGAGCTGCACGACCAGCACCATCGGCGCGGCCAGCGCGAGGTTGCCCAGGATGCCCGCGGCCTGTGAGCGGAAGAGGTGGGCGACCTCGTCGACGAAGGCCTGCAGCCCGGCATCGCTGTCGATGTGGCGCAGCTTGTCGGCCAGCGCCGGCGCGGTCATCGCGGGTTGCTTGGTCGCCACCGTCCAGTGCAGCAGCAGGATGATCACGAAACTCACCGCGTAGTTCACGCCGGCCCAGAACCCGCCCCAGAACGCGGACAGCCCGATGGCCGCGATTGCGAACTTCATGAACGTGGTACCCGCGATCACCAGCCCGCCGCCACCGGCGCGGCGCAGCATGTCGCCGTACTCCTCGCGGTTGCGGGTGATGTAGTGCTCGCCGGTCTCGGCGCTGCGCTCGGCGACCTTGCGCGCCAGCAGCGAGTAATGCCGCGCGAACAGCGTGCGGATGCTGCGCCGGTCATGCACGACGGCCACCAGATCGGCCACCAGCCGCAGCAGCTCGCGCTGCGGATGCGGCGCCAGCAGCACCGCCAGCAGGTCCTCGACGCGCCGCAGCCGTGCCTGCATCTGCTCGACGCCGAACATCAGATCCACCGACACGCCGTGCTCTTCCAGGTGGTCGGGCACCGAGCGCACCGCCGCGCGGCATTCGTCGAGCAACCCGCGCAGGTACTGCAGCCGGCCGGGCAGGCTCGCCCGGTCGTCGTCGACCAGCGCGTGCTCGACCTGCTCCCAGGCCGTGGCCAGGTTGCGGAAGGGGCGGCTGACGAGCTTCTGCGGATCCATGCGCACGCGCAGCGCGCCGGACAACCCCGCCGAGCGCACCGCGCTGACCAGGACCGTGATCGCCGCGCGCATCTCCTCGCGCCAGTCGCCCTCGGGCGCGCCGGCGAAGAGCAGGCCCAGACGACGCAGCAGCTCGTCGTCGACGGCGTTGATCCACTGCTCGTCAGCCTCGTGCGGGAACAGCAGCTCGAAGAGCTCGGCGAGGTCCTTGGTGTCCGCGCTCAGCGGCAGCAGCCGCCGGCGCAGGCGTCCCAGGAACTCGTTCCACAGGGCCATGCGCGGCGCGAAGCCGACCTCGGCGAACAGGCTGATCGCGTCGACGTCGGCCCACACGCTGGCGATGACCTCGGCGAAGGCCCGGGCGTGTTCGGGGTGGCGCTCCAGCAGGTGGAGCAGGTACTTCAGCCGGCGCACCGGCAGCGGTGCCGAGGGCGCCGCTGGCTCGGCGGCCACGCCGTCCTTGCCGGCGTCCTTGTTGATCGCGTCCTTCAGCGGCGCGTGCCGCAGCCACTCGATCAGGCGCACCAGCCAGAGGTTGCGCTCGGCCAGCGGCGCTTGCGGATGCGCGGCGTTGAGCAGCGCGGTGAGGTCCCAGCCCTGACGTCGTCGAATCAATGCAGCGACCCCGTGTCGGCGAGGAGGAACTCTGGCACGTCGGCGTAGAAGACCTCGGCGTGCTCGGTGACGCACAGGTAGCGGCCGCTCATCGTGCCGTGGCGCGTGCCGATCTGGGCCCAGGAGCTGTACTGGAAGCGCTCGCCGGGCTGCAGCAGCGGCTGGTGGCCGACCACCGCCAGCCCGTGCACCTCCTGCGACTTGCCCTCGGCGTCGACGATCGTCCAATGCCGGCCGATCAGCTGGGCGGTGACATCGCCGCGGTTCTCGATGGTGATCGTGTACCCGTACGCGAACTCGTTGCGATCCGGGAAGGTCTGGTCGGCGAGGGGCTCGACGGCCACGCTGCAGTGGAAGTGCGGATGTGCCATCGGGGGATTTTAGGCGGCACCTCGGCTATGCTGGCTACCGCACAAAGTACCTACAAAACCCGCTCGAACGGACCACCAACGCGGCCGGCACGCCTCCGGACGCCATCCGTCATGGAGACAAGGGCAGGACACCCGCCGGCGCTTCCTCATCCCAACCGACGTCAGGCCGTGGCGCGCGGCTGCGCGTGGCTGGGACTCGCGGCCGGCCTCGCCACCGATCCCGGGGACATCGCCCAGGCCGCGCCGCAAGGACCGGCACCGCCGCCGCCTGGCGCGACGAACGGCGGCTCCGGTCCGCTGACGCTGCGCAGCGCCGCCCAGGCGGGCTCGCCGGCGAAGTACGCCTCCGGCGACGCGCAACGCCCGGGCCTGTGCGGCGAGATCGCCGCGGCGGTGCTGCGCGCCGATCCCGACCTGCGCATCCAGGGCCTGGACCAGATGGTCCCGCTGCGGCGGCTCGAGCTGATGCTCAGCACCGGCGAGCTGGACGTGTTCTTCTGCCTGCTCAAGTCCGAGCACCGCCATCCGCTGATGCGCTACCTGCCGGTGCCGTTGTACCGCGTGGCGCACGTGCTGGCCACGCGCGCAGGCGATCCGCCGGCGCCCCGGACCTGGGACGAGCTGCGCGCCTTCGCCCGGCGCCAGCCCGTGCTGCTGGCTCAGGGGACCAAGCTCGCCGGGACGCTGCAGGAGGCCGACGTCGCGTTCCAGGAGTCCGCGCGCAGCGATCGCGAGGCGCTGCAGATGCTGGTGAAGGGACGCACCGCGGCGGTCTACGGGCAGGACATCAACCTGCGGCAGGCCGCGCGTCTCGCCGGCCTGGAGTCGCAGGTGCGCATCGGGCCGCAGGCCTTCGAGGAGGAAACGCAATACGTCGTCGTGTCACGGCATCTGCCCGAGCCGGTGGTGGAGCGGCTGACGGAGCGGCTGCGCCAGCTGAGCGCTTCCGGCGAGATCGCACGCCTGGCGGAGCGCTACCGATGAACCCGCCCGCCGCGACCGCGGCGGGCTTTCTACAATCGGCGACTTTCCCCGCCAGCGCCCGCCGCGCGCCCCGCCATGAACCCGCCCATCTCCCGCATCGCCCCGAGCATCCTGTCCGCCGATTTCGCCCGGCTGGGCGAGGAAGTCCGCAACGTGCTGGCCGCCGGCGCCGACGTGGATCCACTTCGACGTGATGGACAACCACTACGTGCCCAACCTGACCATCGGCCCGATGGTCTGCGAGGCGCTGCGCAAGCACGGCATGACCGCGCCGATCGACGTGCACCTGATGGTCGAGCCGGTGGACCGCATCGCCCCCGGCCTTCTGCCAAGCGCCGGCGCGGACCTTAATCAGCTCTTTCCACCCCGAAGCTTCCGAGCATGTCGACCGCACCATCCAGCTGATCAAAGAGCGACGGCGGGCAAGGCCGGCCTGGTGTTCAACCCGGCCACGCCGCTGGACGTGCTGGAGTACGTGATGGACAAGGTCGACCTGGTCCTGCTGATGAGCGTCAACCCGGGCTTCGGCGGCCAGACGTTCATCCCCGGCACCCTCGACAAGCTGCGCCAGGTGCGCAAGCTGATCGAGGCCAGCGGTCGCGACATCCGCCTGGAGGTCGACGGCGGCGTGAAGGTGGACAACATCCGCGAGATCGCCGCCGCGGGCGCCGATACCTTCGTCGCCGGCTCGGCCATCTTCGGCAAGCCCGACTACCGCAAGAGCGTGATCGACGCGATGCGCGCCGAGCTGGCGCGCTGATCCACGCAGGCGCCTCGTTCCGGTGACCCGACTGCTGCTCGTCTGCGCGGCCAATCTATGCCGCTCGCCCATGGCCGAGGCGGTGCTGCGGCTGCGCGCGCGCGAGCTCGGCCTGACCGAGGTCGCCTCGGCGGGCGTCTTCGCGTCCTCGCGGCCGCATCCGGTCGACAAGCGCGCGCTGACCGTGCTCGAGCAGCGCGGTTACGGCATGGACCGCCGCTGGCGTTCGCGCAAGGTGACGACCGAGGACTTCGATCGCCACGACCTCATCCTGGCGATGGACCGCTCGGTCCTGCGCGGGCTGAAGGCGCTGCGCCCGGCGATCTCGCCGGCGAAGCTGGGACTGTTCCTCGCCGGCATGACGGGCCTGGGCCTGGACGAGGTGCCTGACCCGTATTACGGCTCGGGCAGCGGTTTCGTGCAGGTGCTCGATCTGATCGAGGCCCGGGTGCATACCTGGCCGCGGGACGAAGCGACATTCCAAAAGTCGACCGGCGGCTGAGCTGCTGCCAGGTCCGGGCGGTGCTCGGGCCAGAATCGCGCGTCCATGACACGCCTGGAGGGCGGCAATGAACGATCGATTGGCGCAGGGGCCTGACGGCCAGTGGCGATGCAAGTGGTGCGAGGCCCCCGGTTTCGACATGTACCGCGACTATCACGACCGCGAGTGGGGTTACCCCGTCCACGAGGACCGTCGGCTGTTCGAGAAGCTGTGCCTCGAGGGATTCCAGTCCGGGCTGTCGTGGCGGACCATCCTCGCCAAGCGCGAGAACTTCCGCAAGGCGTTCAAGCAGTTCGAGATCACCAAGGTCGCGAAGTTCGGCCCGACCGATGTCGCGCGGCTGCTGGCCGACGAGGGCATCGTGCGCCATCGCGGCAAGATCGAGGCGGCGATCCACAACGCCACCCGCGCGCTGGAACTGCAGAAGGAAGCCGGCTCGCTGGCCGCGTTCTTCTGGCGCTTCGAGGATCCGGAACAAGGCGGCGATGTGCGGCCGACCTCGGAGACCTCGGTCAAGCTCTCCAAGGAACTGAAGAAGCGCGGCTGGAAGTTCGTCGGCCCGACGACCGTCTACGCGTTCATGCAGGCCATGGGCTTGATCAACGATCACGCGCCCGGCTGTATCGGGCGCGAGGCCGCGGCGCGCGAACGCGGGGCGTTCACGCCGCCGCGTTGATCCTCCGCCCGGCGCGGATCAGTCCGCCTGACCGGGCACCGCTTGGGCGGGATGGTCCGGATGCTCGGTCAGGCGCGTGTGCGCGACCTCGCGCGTGTCCGGCCCCTTGCCGCTGAATCGGTCCAGCGCCAGGTAGATCACCGGCGTGATGTAGAGCGTCACGGCCTGCGACAGGATCAGCCCGCCCACCACCGCCAGGCCCAGCGGCTGGCGCAGTTCCGCGCCGGCGCCCAGGCCCAGCGCGATCGGCAGCGCGCCCATCAGCGCGGCCATCGTCGTCATCATGATCGGGCGGAAGCGCAGGATGCAGGCCTCGCGGATCGCCTGCGCCGGCGTCATGCCGCCGTTGCGCTGGGCGTCCAGCGCGAAGTCGATCATCATGATCGCGTTCTTCTTGACGATGCCCACCAGCATCAGGATGCCGATGGTGGCGATCACCGTCAGCTCCATGCCCGCGAGCTGCAAGGTCAGCAGTGCGCCCACCGCCGCCGACGGCAGGCCCGCCAGGATGGTCAGCGGATGGATGTAGCTCTCGTAGAGCACGCCCAGCAGCACGTAGATCACCGCCACCGCCAGCACGATCAGCAGCACCTGCCCGCCCTGCGAGTCCTTGAACACGGCCGCGTCGCCGCCGTAGCTCGTGATGATTGACGGCGGCAGGCCGATCTCCTTGGTGAACTGATCGATCTTGGCGGTGGCGTTGCCCAGCGGCACGTCCGGCGCGAGGTTGAAGCTGAGCGTGATCGCCTGCAGTTGGCCCTGGTGGTTGACCGCGGTCGGTCCCAGCTCGCGCCTCACGCTGGCGAAGGCCGTCAGCGGCACCATCGTGCTGTTCTTGCCGCGCAGGTAGATCTTGTCGAAGGCGTCCTCGCTGAGGCGGTCGCCGTCGGTGGCTTCCATGATCACCTGGTAGGTGTTGCTCTCGGCATAGATGCTCGACACCTGGCGCTCGCCGAAGGCCGAGTACAACGCGTTGCGCAGGTCCTGCATCTGCACGCCCAGCAGCGTCGCGCGCTCGCGGTCGATGACCAGGTTGGCCTGCAGGCCGCGCAGCTGCGAGTCGCTCGTGACGTCGCGGAACACCGGGTCATTGCGCAGCTTGTCCTGCAGCTTCACCGCCCAGCTGTTGAGCTCACCGGTGCTCACCGACTGCAGCGTGTACTGGTATCGGCTCTTGGATTGCCGCCCACCCAGCTGCAGGTTCTGCACGGGACGCAGGTAGACGGCGATGCCGGGCACCGCGCGCAGCCGCTTGCGCAGGTCCTCGAGCACGCGCTTCATCTCGGGCCGCTCGGCGCGCGGCTTCAGGTTGATGAACAGCCGGCCCGTGTTGACCGCGCCCCCGCCGCCGCCGCCCACGGCCGCGGCGACCGAGGCCACCGCCGGATCGTCCTTGACGACCTGTGCCACGCGCTCCTGCAGCACCGTCATCGCGGCGAAGGAGATGTCCTCCGAGGCCTCGGTGCTGGCCTGGATCTGGCCGATGTCTTCCTCGGGGAAGAAACCCTTGGGGATCGCGATCCACAACCAGGCGCTGGCCACGAAGCTGGCCAGCGCCACCGCGCCCACCACCCAGCGGTGCCGCAGCGCCCAGTCCAGCGAGCCGGTGTAGCGGTCCAGCACCCAGGTGAAGCCCGCCTCGAACGCGCGGCCCACGGCGTTCTCCTCGGTCTCGTGGTGATGGCTCAGGAAGCGGCTGCACAGCATCGGCACCAGCGTCAGCGACACGCCCGCCGACACCAGGATCGCCAGCGACACGACCACGGCGAACTCGTGGAACAGCAGGCCGATCACGCCGGGCATGAAGAAGATCGGGATCAGCACGGCCACCAGCGAGATCGAGATCGACACGATGGTGAAGGCCATCTCGCGCGCGCCGCGGATCGCGGCGTCGAACGGCGCCATGCCGTCCTCGACGTGGCGCACGATGTTCTCGAGCATCACGATCGCGTCGTCCACGACCAGGCCCACCGCCAAGCGTGATGCCCAGCAGCGAGATGTTGTCCAGGCTGTAGCCCAGCGCGAACAGCAGCGTCACCGCGCCGATCAGCGAGATCGGCAGCGACAGCGTCGGGATCAGCGTGGCCACCATGCGGCGCAGGAACAGGAAGATCACCAGCACCACCAGCGCCACCGTCAGCGCCAGGGTGAAGTACACATCGTGCAGCGCCCTCGCGGATGGACACCGAGCGGTCGTTGAGCGTGCTCATCTGCACCGAGGCGGGCAACTGCGCGGCGAAGCGCGGCAGCATCGCCTTGACGGCATCCACCACCTTCACGGTGTTGGCATCGGGCTGGCGCTGCACGGCCAGCACGATGGAGCGCTCGCCGTTGTAGTTGGAGAAGGATTTGACGGTCTCGTAGCTGTCCTGGACGTCGGCCACGTCGCGCAGGAAGACCGGCGCGCCGTTGCGCGTGGCCACCACGATCCCGCCAAAGGCGTTGGCGTCGCGCAGCTGCTTGTTGGCCTGGATGGTCAGCGTCTGGCGCGATCCGTCCAGCGTGCCCACCGGCGTGTTGGCGTTGGCGCCCTTGACGGCGGCCTGCAGCTCGTCGAGCGTGATGTTGCGCTGCTGAAGCAGTTCGTTGCGCGCCTTGATGCGCACGGCGAAGCGCTTCTGGCCATAGATCGAGACCTGCGCCACGCCGTCGATCGTCGACAGGCTGGGGGTGATCAGGTTCTCGGCGTAGTCGTTGAGGTCGGAGAGGTTGATGGACGGCGAGGTCAGCGCCACCAGCAGCACCGGGGCATCCGCCGGGTTGACCTTGCGGTACGACGGCGGCGTCGTCATCTCGGTGGGCAGCGCGCGCAGCGAGCGGAACAGCGCGGCCTGCACGTCCACCGCGGCGGCGTCGATGTCGCGCGAGGGATCGAACTCCAGGGTCAGCGAGCTGTTGCCCAGCGTGTTGGTGGAGGAGATCGTCGTGATGCCGGCGATCGTCGAGAACTGCTTCTCCAGCGGCAGCGCGACCGAGGAGGCCATGGTCTCGGGACTGGCGCCGGGCAGCACGGCCTGCACGTTGATGACGGGCGTGTTGAAGCTGGGCAGCGCGGCGACCGGGATGCGGCTCCAGGCGGCGATGCCGGCGACGACCAGCGCCAGATTCAGCAGCACGGTCATGACCGGCCGCCGGATGAAGAGTTCGGTGAGGTTCATGACAGCGTCCGCGTCGGATCAGGGGGCGGCGACATCGGTGGCCGAGGCGCCACCGCCGGCGGCGGCCGAGGCGGCGGCCAGACGCGCCGCGGCGGCCGGGTCCACCGCGGCGGGCTGCGTGCGCACCGGCGTGCCGGGGCGCAGGTTCTGCTTGCCGTCGAGCACGACCGTCGCGCCCGCGTCCACGCCGTCCACCACGGCCATCTCGCCGAAGGTGTAGCGCAGCTTCACCGTCTTGAGCTGGGCGGTCTTGTCGGGGCCGACGACGTAGAGCTGGCGGTCGGTGCCGCGCAGGATGATCGCGGCCTGCGGCACGACGACGACGTCCTTCATGTTGCGCAGCGTCATGCGCACGCGCAAGTACTGGCCGGGCCAGAGCTTCTGCGCGCCGTTCTCGAACTCCGCCTTGAGCTTGATCGTGCCGGTGGTGGCGTCGACGAGGTTGTCCACGAAGCTCAGCCGGCCGCGAGCGACGGCGTCCGCGGACTTGCCGCCCTTGCCGTCCTTGCTGGCGGCGCCGCCCTCGATCCGTGGCAGCACGACCTGCACCTCCAGCGGCGTGGCGGTGGAGGGCTTGGCGTTGTCGGCGGGGCGCATGGCCTCGAGCACCGGCGCGAGCTCGGTCTCGGGCAGGTTGAAGCTGATGGCGATCGGGTCGATCTGGACGATGTTGACCAGCGGCGTGCCGCTGGCGCTGGCCTGCACGAGGCTGCCTGGCCAGACGTTGACCGCGCCGGCGCGACCGGCGAAGGGTGCGCGAAGCTCGTTGTAGCTCAGCGCCACAGAGGCGGCCTGCACGGCGGCCGCGTCGCCGTCGACCAGGCTGCGGCCGGCCTCGAGGTTGGCCAGGGCGGTGTCCACCGCGCTCTGCGCGACGAACTTCTGGGCGAGCAGGTCCTTGGCGCGTTCGTACTGGCGCTGCAGGTCGGCGAGGCTGGCCTTGTCGCGGGCGAGCTGGGCGCGGGCCTTGTCGAGGTTGGCGCGGTCGGCGCGTTCATCGAAGCGGAACAGCGGCTGGCCCTTGGCGACGGTCTGGCCGTCGTGCACGAGCACGTCGCGCACGGTGGAGGTGGTCTGGGCGCGGATGTCGACCTGGTTGATCGGTGTGACGGTGCCGCTGGCCTCGATGGTGACCGGGACGTCGCGGCGCATCGCGGTGACGACGCCGACCATCTGCGTGCCGCCCGGACCGGAGGCGCCGCGGGCGGGCGCGTTGGCGGCCTCGGCGGTCTTGCCCTCGGCGGATCGCGCCTTCCACCACCAGCCGCCGCCGGCGACCAGCAACAGGACGATCAGGGACAGGGCGAGGGGCTTGCGACGCATGAACACGTTCTCCAACGACAGTCTTCGAGGGGGCGCGGAAGCTTAGGGCGCGGTCCGACGATGATTGTTTCGTTCAGGTTAATCCTGCGCGAGCGTCAGGAAAACCTGTGCGATAGGAACGTGAATGAGCGTTGCGGTGAGACCGAGACACCCCTCACCCCCGCCCTCTCCCGCAAAGCGGGAGAGGGGGCAAGGCGGCGCGGTCGGCATGTTTTGCAGGGGCAGGAAGGCACCCTCGCCCGCCCAGCGGGAGAGGGGCCCCCCCCCCGCAAAGCGGGAGGGGGCAAGGCGGCGCGGTCGGCATGTTTTGCAGGGGCAGGAAGGCACCCTCGCCCGCCCAGCGGGAGAGGGGCAAGGCGGCGCAGTCGGACTGGTTTTGCAGCGGTACGAGGGCACCCTCGCCCGCGCAGCGGGAGAGGGCGGGGGTGAGGGCTCGTGGGGCTTCAGCGGTCCTGCAGGAGCGCTTTCGCGAGCGCCGCGCCGACCGTGGCGTTGTGCTTGACCAGCGCGATGTTGGTGACGAGGCTGGCCCCGTTGCTGAGGTCCTTGATGCGGGCGAGCAGATACGGCGTGACCGCCTTGCCGCTGATGCCCTGGGCCGAGGCCTCGGCCAGCGCCTGCGCGATGTAGCCGTCGATCACCGCGGGCGGCATCGCGTGCGCCACCGGCACCGGGTTGCTGATCACCGCGCCACCGCCCAGCCCCAACGCCCACTTCGCGCGCAGGAATTTCGCCTGGTCCGCGGGCGCGTCGATCCGGAAGTCCGCCTTCAGGCCGCTGTCCCGCGTGTAGAACGCGGCGAAGTTCTCCTGACCCACCGACAGCACCGGCACGCCGTGCGTCTCCAGGTATTCCAGCGTCTGCGCCAGGTCCAGGATGCTCTTGGCGCCGGCGCAGACCACCGCCACCGGCGTGCGCGCGAGTTCCTGCAGGTCGGCGGAGATGTCGAAGGAGGTCTCCGCGCCGCGATGCACGCCGCCGATGCCACCGGTCACGAAGACCTCGATGCCGGCCAGCCGCGCGCAAATCATCGTCGCGGCCACGGTTGTCGCGCCCACGCGTCCCGTGGCGATCGCGAACGGCAGGTCGCGCCGGCTGAGCTTCATCGCATCGGGCGACTGCCCCAGCAGCTCCAGCTGCGCGTCGTTCAGCCCGACGCGGATCTTGCCGTCCAGCACCGCGATCGTCGCGGGCACCGCGCCATGCGCGCGCACGATGGCCTCGACCTCGCGCGCGGTCTGCACGTTTTGCGGATAGGGCATGCCGTGCGAGATGATGGTCGACTCCAGCGCCACCAGCGGGCGTCCCGACGCGCGGGCCTCCGCGACCTCGGGCGAGAAGTCGATCAGTTGACGGTCAATCAGGTCTTGCGTGTTCATGGGCTTTCTCTCGGAATTCAGGGAATCGGGAACGCCGCTCAGACCAGCAGCGCCGGCCCGAGGGCCTCGCTGACGGTGGCGTCGCTTTGCAGCGTGAGCGCCGCCAGGCGCAGGCCCAGCGCACAGGCGCCGCGCAGGTCCTCGGGGTCGCGATGCAGGCCCGCGGCGATGCCGGCGGTCATCGCATCGCCGGCGCCGGTGACCTCGCGGATCGACGCCGGGTCCAGCGCCGGGGCGGGCAGCATCACCAGTGCATCGCCGTCGGAGAACAAGACGCCGCGCGCGCCGTCGCTGATCACGAGACGCTGCAGGCCGGCCTCGCGCAGCTCACGCCAGGCCTGCGCCAGTGCGTCCTCGTCGGGCAGCTCGCGGCCGATCAGCGCCTGCAGCTCGCCGCGATTGAGCACCAGCAACGACACGCCGCGCAGGTCCGTGCCCAGTCGCGCTCATCTTGGGCTCCGACACCGCCACCATCAGCAGGCGTTGATCGCGCAGGCGGGCCTCGGCGCGCAGGCCGTCCAGCGTCTCGCGCGGCAGGTTCAGGTCGGCCACCACCAGCGCTGGCGGCGGCACGCCGCGTCGCGGTCTGGCGAAGGAAGGCGGCATCGAGGCGCTCGGTCAAGTGCCATGTGGGCGAGCGCCAGCACCAGCTCGCCCTGCGGATCGAGCACCGCGGTGTAGCTGCCGGTCGCCGCGTCGACCGCCTGCAGGCTGCCCGCGCTGTCGACGCCGAGCGCCTGCAGCTGGGCCAGCAGCGACTGCCCCGCCGCGTCGCGGCCGACAGCCGTCAGCAGATGCACCGGCAGGCCGAGCCGCGCGAGGTTCTCGGCGATGTTGCGGGCGACGCCGCCGGCGGTCTCATGCTGGGTCGCGGGATTGGAGCTGCCCATGCGCAGCGGCCCGAGGGCCCGCAGCTTGCGGTCGAGGTTGGTGCCGCCTATGCAGACGATGGGCTGGCGCTGCGGCAGCACGTAGGCGCGGCCGAGGATGCGGCCCTCCCTCGTCAGCTGCGCCAGATGGCCGGCCACCGCCGAGCGCGACAGGCCGAGCTGGTCGGCCAGTTCCTGCTGGCTGATGAAGGGGTTGGATTCGACCAGGGCGAGCAACTGGTCCTTGGATGAAGACATCGGCCCATTCTAGACAAATGTTTTCAACAAAGACAAATGTCCAAAATTCACAATCTTTGCCCGTATTTCCCCCTCGCCCCCGCCAGGGGGAGAGGGAAGGGGAGAGGGGTCTCGCCGCAGCGCTGCTGCCCATCGAACCGCCCCCTCTCCCCCGCCCTCTCCCCGGCGGGGCGAGGGAGTGGGATATCAGCGGCGGCCAGTGCCAGCAATCCCCCCCAAATACCCCCAAAAAAAAGCCCCCCCACCTCGTGCAGGCGGGGCCCGTTTCCGGATGAGTTGAGGCCTCAGAAGAACCCCAGCTTCTTCTGCGAGTAGCTGACCAGCAGGTTTTTCACCTGCTGATAGTGCTCCAGCGTCATCTTGTGGGTTTCGCGCCCGATACCGGAGTTCTTGTAGCCGCCGAACGCGGCGTGCGCCGGGTACAGGTGATAGCAGTTGGTCCATACGCGGCCCGCCTTGATCGCGCGGCCCATGCGGTAGGCGCGGTTGATGTCGCGGGTCCACAGCCCGGCGCCCAGACCGAACTCGGTGTCGTTGGCCAGCGCCAGGGCTTCGGCCTCATCCTTGAAGGTGGCGACGCCGATCACCGGCCCGAAGATCTCCTCGCGGAAGAAGCGCATGCTGTTGTTGCCGGTAATCAACGTCGGCTGCAGATAGAAACCGTTTTGCAATTCATCCCCGTGCTGCGTGCGTTTGCCGCCGGCGAGGATGTTGCCGCCTTCATTCTTGGCGATGTCGATGTAGGATAGGATCTTATCGTATTGCTCCTGTGACGCCTGTGCGCCGAGCATGGTGTCGGTGTCGAAGGGGTCGCCTTGGCGGATGGTGGCGATGCGCGCGAGCACTTTCTCCATAAACTGCGGGTAGATGGATTCCTGGATCAACGCACGTGAAGGGCAGGTGCAGACCTCGCCCTGGTTGAAGAAGCCGAGCACCAGCCCCTCAACCGCCTTGTCGATAAACTCCGACTCCGCCTGCATGATGTCTTCAAAATAGATGTTCGGCGATTTGCCGCCCAGTTCGACGGTGCTGGGGATGATGTTTTCCGCCGCACAGGCGAGGATATGGCGGCCGACCGGTGTGGAGCCGGTGAACGCGATCTTCTCGATGCGTTTGCTGCGCGCCAGCGCTTCGCCGGCCTCGGCGCCGAAGCCTTGCACCACGTTGAGCACGCCCGGCGGCAGCAGATCGCCGATCTCTTCCATCAGCACGCTGATGCCGAGCGGGGTCTGTTCCGCCGGTTTCAGCACCACGCAGTTACCCGCCCGCCAGCGCCGGCGCCAGTTTCCAGGCGGCCATCAGCAGCGGGAAGTTCCACGGAATGATCTGGCCGACTACGCCCAGCGGCTCATGGATGTGGTAGGCCACGGTGTTCTGATCGATCTCCGCCGCGGTGCCTTCCTGCGCGCGCAGGCAGCCGGCGAAGTAACGGAAATGGTCGACCGCCAGCGGCAGATCGGCATTCAGGGTTTCGCGGATCGGTTTGCCGTTGTCCCAGGTTTCGGTCAGCGCCAGCATCTCCAGCCGCGCTTCGATGCGATCGGCGATCGCCAGCAGCACGTTGGAGCGCTCCTGCACGCTGGTTTTGCCCCAGGCGTCCGCCGCCGCATGCGCCGCGTCGAGCGCCAGCTCGATGTCCTTGGCGTCGGAACGCGGCGCGCTGCGTGAAGGCCTGGCCGGTGATGGGCGTGATCACGTCGAAGTACTGGCCGTCGCGCGGCGCGGTCCATTGGCCGCCGATGAAGTTGTCGTAGCGCGGCTTGAACTGCAGCGGCGCGCCGGCCGCGTTGGGCTTGGCATAGATCATGGGGATGTCTCCGTGCAGGAATGGAAGGGTGCCGGACGCCTTCTTGCACGGCGCGTGCCAGGGCCGCGCGGCGCCTCGCTTCGCGCCGAAGACCCCGCCGGCCGGCGTAAAGCCCCTTCCCAAGCCGCAAGCCTTTGGTCAGGATCGCTCCACAGACTGATCCGCGATGAGCCCGCGCGGCACAGCTGTTCCGCAATGGAACACCCGCATCGCGCGAGCGGCTCGAACCGGACGCAAGGAGACGACACGATGGTGAAAACCCCGAGCGGCGCCATGCCGGCGTCCCGGCTGCTGCGCGCGGCGCGGCGCGAATTGCTGGACACCGGCCGTCTCAGCGTCGAGGTGCTGGACGAAGGGCTGAGCCGCAGCTGGCTGCGCAGCCGCGACTTCGGCCTGAGCCCCGTCGGCCGCCCGCCGGGCGCGCCGCATGCGTCGAGCGCTCAGCTGCGGCGCGCGCTGGAGCGCCAGCACGAGCTGGTCGCCCATGCGCGGCCGGTGATGGAGGACCTGTTCGAGCAGACCCGCGACAGCGACGGCCTGGTCATCCTGGCCGACGCGCAGGGGCTGCTGCTGGGGGCGCTCGGCGATGGCCGATTCGTCGACCGCGCGCAGCGCGTGGCACTGCGGCCGGGCGCGATCTGGGACGAGCGCTGGCGCGGCACCAACGCGATCGGCACGGCGCTGGCGGAGCAGCGGCCGGTGTCGGTGCTCGGCGGCGAGCACTTCCTGGAGCGCAATGCCTTCCTCAGCTGCACCGCGGCGCCGATCCGCGATCCGCAAGGGCGGGTGCTGGGCGTCCTCGACCTCTCCGGCGAGCAGCGCGGCTTCCAGCGGCACACGCTGGCGCTGGTGCGCTCGGCGGCGCGGATGGTGGAGCACCGGCTCTTCCAGACGCGGCACGCCGGACGGGCTGCGGCTGCAGCTGCACCTGCAGCCCGAAGGGCCTGGGCACGCCAACCGAGGGCCTGCTCGCGCTCAGCGACGACGGCTGGATCCTCGGCTGCAACGCGGCGGCGCAGGCGTGGCTGGGCGCCGAGGCGGCGCGTGCCGAGTCCGCTGGAAGCGCTGCTGCCTGTCCGGTGGAGCGAGCTGATGGATGGGGCCCGGTCGGGCGGGGAGGGCGCCCGGCTGGTTCGCCGCGAGGGCGCGCCGTCGCTCTGGGTGCGGATGGAGGCGCCGCGCGCATGGCGAGTGCGGCTGGCCCGCAGCTCGCCGGCTGTCGTCGAGATGGACCCCGACGCCGACGCCGGCGCGCAAGTGGCGAGACCGGCGTCGAGACCGCAGCCCGGCGCCGTGGCGCAGGTCATGGCCGCTGCGGCCGCGGATGCCCTGCAGGCTTTGGACCTTGGCGACGCGGCGATGCATCAGGCGGTGCTGCGCGCGCGGCGCGTGCTCGACAAGCCGATCCCGCTGCTGCTGCAGGGCGAGTCGGGCGTGGGCAAGGACCTGTTCGCGCGAGCGGTGCATGACAGCGGACCGCGGCGCGGGCGCGCCTACGTGGCGGTGAACTGCGCCGCCCTGCCCGACTCCCTGATCGAGGCGGAGCTCTTCGGGTACCGCTCGGGCGCCTTCACCGGGGCGTCGCGCGAAGGCGCATCAGGGCGGCTGCGCGAGGCGCATGGCGGCACCCTGTTCCTCGACGAGATCGGCGACATGCCGCTGCCGATGCAGGTCAAGCTGCTGCGCGTGCTGCAGGAGCGCACCTTCGAAAGGGTCGGCAGCAACAAGACGCAGAACGTCGACGTGCGGATCATCGCCGCGACCCACAAGAACCTCGAGAAGATGATCGAGGACGGCACCTTCCGCGAAGACCTCTACTACCGCCTCAACGGGCTGACCATCAGCCTGCCGCCGCTGCGCGAGCGTCAGGACCTGCCGCGGCTCGTGGAGCGGCTGCTGGCCGCGATCGAGCCGTCGCGGGGCGTCGTGCTCGACCCGGCGCTGGAGCGCGAGTTCTCGGCCTATCGATGGCCGGGCAACATCCGTCAACTGGAGCAGGCGCTGCGCATCGCCTGCGCGCTGATGGAGCCCGGCGAATCGGTGATCCGGCGCGGCCATCTGCCGGACGACCTCATCGAGGATCTGGATCTGCGCGAGCCGGTGCCGCCCCCCGAGACGCGAGCCACGACGTCCGAGCCGGCGCCCGCAGCTTCGATGCTGCGCGAGCAGTCTCGCGCGCACGCGCACCGCGTGCTGGCGGACTGCGCCGGCAATCATTCCGAGGCGGCGCGGCGTCTGGGCATCGGCCGCAACACGCTGTACCGCTTGCTGCGCGAGCGTGCCGGCGGCTCCGCGGTGTAGGGCAACGCCTCACGTGGCCATCAGCCATCCGCCGAAGCCGCGATGCGGCGAACGCGCCTTCTGCGCGCGCGCTGGGGCCCGTATTCTTTCGTTCATGCGGTCCAAGGTTTCTGGTGGTGGATTGCAGAGGCGCAAGCCGGACGTCAATGGGTAAGGCGGGCATCCGAAAGGATGTCCGCCTTCGTCTTTGGGGCTTGTCGTTGGGGCTTCAGCGATTCGCGAAATGCTGGATCGCGCGGCCGACCCGTGCGGTCTCGAGCAGATTGCCCAGTTCCTCCATCAGTTCGTCGCCGTCGCTGCAGTAGAGGCTCTGGAACTCGTAGACGAGATTGACGCTGTAGCCGCCGTGGCTGTCGATCTCCCAGCCCGCGATGATCCGGCCTTCGTGCTCGTTCTCGGTGCTCCGGATGACCAGGCGGTGCCTGAGGTCGGAGATCCGCATCACCTCCTCGTCCTCGGCATTGCGGAACTTGCCCACGAACAGCCTGGCGTTGCCGAAGGTGGCGCTGCGCACGGCGGCGTCGAGCTGCTCGAGGATGCGTTCGATCTCGGCGCGCTCGCCGTCGGCGGTGGTGGCGTTCTCGATGCCGGTGCGGATGCGTTCTGCGAAGTCGATCATGCGAAATACCTTTCAAGATGGCCCACGATGGGGAGGTGATCGAAGACCCTGTGCGCCGGCGGGCGCTCGAGGTCGAGTTGCGGTACGGACGCGACTCGGGTGTCGGCCTCGTTCAGGCGCCAACCCGAGCGTCCGAACAGCACCGCTGACGAGACGATGACCTGATCGAAGGTCCTCCATCGCGAGCAGGTCCCGCCGTGGTGGAGATAGGTCCCCGGATCCGCTTGTGCGCAGGCGGGCGCCTCGGGTTGGAAGGAACTCAGGTGGCGCCAGAACGGGTTGTAGAGCAGCCTCGGATTGCGCCGGACCTTCTCCCGATCCCGGCTCGCGTGGAGATAGCGCTCCAGGCCTTCGTCGAAGGGCTCGTCGTTGAAGTCGCCGATCAGCAGGACATTCGAGACGTCCTCGATCGAGGGGATGTGATCGTCGATCCAGCGCCGCAGGTGGGCCGCGATGTGGGTCCGTTCGCTGTCATGCCGGTCCATGTGGAGCCGGCTGGGCCAGTGGGACGCAATCAGCGTGAAGGGGTATTCGTCCTCGTGGTGCGGCTGGACGCTGAAGTGCAGGCCGACCTTGATGAAGGCATTGCCCTCCTTCTTGATGATCGGGTGGATCAGCGTCACCTGGAGCCGGCGGGTGCGGCTCAGCACGCACAGGGAGAAGCGGCCGCGGCCCGCCGGAACGAAGGCTTTCAGCCATGTGAACTCGGTGCGCGCGATCTCGCAGCGGGCGCGCAGGCGATGGGCGCAATCCTCAGACATCTCCGCGAGCGCGATGAGATCAGCGCCGTTGTCCTCGATGAGATGCTGAAGCACGCCGGCAGCGGCGTCGATATGGGCGTCTGTGACGGGCCTCCTGCCGCGCGGCGGCGCCAGGCCGGTGTTCCACCATGCAATGCACAGGCCTGGATCGGTGTGGGACAGCTGGATCTTCATCGGGGGAAGGCGGACGTCGCCGAGCATGTGGAGGACATCGCCAGCCCTTGCGGGGCGGCGGCCTTTCCATCGCGCATTTCGCGGGGAAGGCAGTCACTCTACGTGTCGGGATTTCACGCCGCCAGCGCTTGATCGCTCTCCTTTTGATGCACTTTCCGCCGCCGATGCCGAGCATCAGTCAGCGGACCCACCGACAATGGTGGGAGCCTGCGGATACGATGTCGCGCGCCGCATCGACTCCCGCTTTTTCAGCCGAGATGATCCTTCCGCTCCATCCCATTCCCACCGCCTTCATGGTCGACCTCGACGGCACGCTCGTCGATACGCTGGGCGATTTCGTCGCGGTGCTCAACCGCGTGATGGCCGACATGGCGCTGCCGCCGGTCGAGCGCGATTTCGTCGAGCACACCATCGGTCAGGGCAGCGAGCACCTGATCCGCAGCGTGCTCGCCGAGGCCGGCGCGCCGCAGGCGCGCTACGAGGAAGCCTGGATCCTCTACCAGCGCCATTACGAGGTGCTCAACGGGCAGCACGCCGACGTGTTCCCCGGCGTGGTGGAGGGACTCGAGGCGCTGCGCGCGCTCGGCCTGCCGATGGCCTGCCTGACCAACAAGCCGGCCGCCTTCGCGCGCGAGCTGCTCCGGCGCAAGGGCCTGGACGGCTACTTCGACCGCGTCTTCGGCGGCGACGACTTCGAGCGCAAGAAGCCCGATCCGCTGCCGCTGCTCAAGACCTGCGAGGCGATGGGCACCAGCGCCGGCGACGACCTGGATGATCGGCGACTCCAGCAACGACGCGCGCGCCGCGCACGCGGCCGGCTGCCCGATCGCGCTGGTGAGCTACGGCTACAACCACGGCGAGCCGATCCGCGAGGTGTCCGCGCAGCGCCACATCGACCGGCTCGACGAACTGCTGCGCGGCTGAAGCCGCGGAGGCCTTGCGCCTCAGCGGCTGCTGCCCGCCGCGTTGCGACTGCTGGCCGGCTTGGCGCCGCCCAGCAGCGCCACCTTCAGGTCGCTGTCCGCCGGCGACTTGCCCAGCCAGATCTTCAGCAGCATGTGGAAGAAGTCCTCGCCCTTGATCGGCTCGCCGGGGATCAGCTGGCCGTTGACGAAGATCACCGTGCCGGTGCCCGGGATGTAGTCCACGCCGAAGGTCTCGCCGCTCTTGAGCTTCTTCTTCTGCACGAAGATCTCGGACATGCGCAGCACGCCGCTGATCGAGCGGCCGAATTCCTCGCGCGAGGCGTTCTGCTCCATGCCCTTGGTGAAGAGCTTGCCCAGCTCCTCGCCGTCGATGTCGCGCAGCATCTGGATGTGGATGCGCTTGGGGCCGGTGTTGGCCAGCACCGCCTCGGGCGTGGCGGCCTTCGCGTTCAGGTACAGGCCGGCGGTGTAGACCTTGAAGATCGCCTTGTAGCGGATGCCCGCGCCGTTGAGCACGAGCTTCTGGCCGGCCACCTCGACGGTGCCGTCGTACTTCACGCCGGCCACCTCGACCGGCGCGGCGGCGGCGGCCGCGCTGACCGTTGGCGCGGTCTGGGCGGTCTGGGCGGACGCCGCGATGGGCGTCAGCAGCGCGGCCGCGAGCAGGCCGGCGGCCATCAGGACAATGCGCTTGGACATGGTGTCTCCTTCCCTCCAAGGAGGATCGGCCGGCTCCGCGGCCGGCTCTGGGCGCGAGTATGCGCCATGGCTCCAGCGGCCGGCCATCCGGGATCGTCCTGCTACACTGCGCCGCACCATGTTTATCACGCGCAAGCACATCAAGGGGTCGAACGACCGGGGAGCCTGGCCCTGGCGATCCTGGCACGACTTCATCTGAAGCCGCCTGCTGCTTGCCACCCGCCGTCCACCGTCTATCCCCGGACGCGGGTCACCGTCACACTCTTGCTGCACCCTTACCCGACGGGGCAGGTCCAACAGGCGACCTGAGTTTGCGCTTGCGCGCGCGTGACCTGTTGCGTCACTGACGCCGCGCCGCGCCCGACAAGAGGCTTGACGACGTGATCACCGAACTGGAATTCCAAAGCCTGGCCGCCGATGGCTACAACCGCATCCCGCTGATCGCGGAGGCCTTCGCCGACCTCGAAACCCCGCTCTCGCTCTACCTGAAGCTGGCGCAGTCCGAGCGCGGCGGCGCCAATTCCTTCCTGCTGGAATCGGTGGTCGGCGGCGAGCGCTTCGGCCGCTACTCCTTCATCGGCCTGCCGGCCCGCACCCTGGTGCGCACCAGCAAGGGCGTCTCCGAGGTGGTCAGCGACGGCAAGGTGGTGGAGACGCACGAAGGCGACCCGTTCGCCTTCATCGAGCCGTTCCAGGCAGCGCTTCAAGGTGGCCCTGCGCCCCGGCCTGCCGCGCTTCTGCGGCGGCCTGGCCGGCTACTTCGGCTACGACGCGGTGCGCTACATCGAGAAGCGCCTGGCCGACACGGCGCCGCCCGACGACCTGCACCTGCCCGACATCCTGCTGCTGCTGTGCGAGGAAGTCGCCGTGATCGACAACCTGGCCGGCAAGCTCTACCTGATCGTCTACGCCGACCCGTCGCGCCCCGAGGCCTACCCGCGCGCCAAGCAGCGCCTGCGCGAGCTGAAGGACAAGCTGCGCCTCACTCGGTCGCCGCGCCGCGCGTGGCGCGCGGCCAGCGTGCGCATCCGGCTTCGAGCGCGAGTTCGACAAGGACGACTACCTGGCGGCGGTGGACAAGGCCAAGGAATACATCGCCGCGGGCGACTGCATGCAGATCGACCGTCGGCCAGCGCCTCAAGAAGCCCTACACCGACTCGCCCCTGAGCCTGTACCGCGCGCTGCGCTCGCTGAACCCCTCGCCCTACATGTACTTCTACAACTTCGGCGACTTCCAGGTGGTGGGCGCCTCGCCCGAGATCCTGGTGCGCCAGGAGAAGACGCGGCGAGGGCCAGAAGGTCACGATCCGCCCGCTGGCCGGCACGCGCCCGCGCGGCAACACGCCGGAGCGCGACGCCGCGCTCGCCACCGAGCTGCTCAAGGCCGACCCCAAGGAGAGCGCCGAGCACGTGATGCTGATCGACCTGGCGCGCAACGACGTCGGCCGCATCGCGCAGACCGGCTGCGGTCAAGGTGACCGACAAGATGGTGATCGAGCGCTACTCGCACGTGATGCACATCGTCAGCTCGGTCGAAGGCAAGCTCAAGCCCGGCATGACCAACATGGACGTGCTGCGCGCCACCTTCCCGGCCGGCACGCTGTCGGGCGCGCCCAAGGTGCGCGCCATGGAGATCATCGACGAGCTCGAGCCGGTCAAGCGCGGCCTCTACGGCGGCGCGGTCGGCTACCTGTGCTTCGGCGGCGACATGGACCTGGCCATCGCGATCCGCACCGGCGTCATCAAGGACGGCAATGCTCTACGTGCAGGCCGCGGCCGGCATCGTGGCCGACTCGGTGCCCGAGTTGGAATGGAAGGAGACCGAGAACAAGGCGCGCGCGGTGCTGCGTGCGGCGGAACAGGTCCAGGACGGCCTCGACAGCGACTTCTGACGGAGACTGACCATGCTGCTGATGATCGACAACTACGACTCCTTCACCTACAACCTGGTCCAGTACTTCGGCGAACTCGGCGAAGACGTGCGGACCTATCGCAACGACGAGATCACGCTCGACGCAGATCGCCGCGCTCAATCCCGAGCGCGATCTGGTGCTCTCGCCCGGCCCCTGCACGCCGCAGGAAGCCGGCATCTGCGTGCCGGCGATCCAGCGCGAGTTCGCCGGCAAGAAGCCGATCCTGGGCGTGTGCCTCGGCCACCAGGCGATCGGCGAGGCCCTCGGCGGCCGCGTGATCCGCGCCAAGACCATCATGCACGGCAAGGTGAGCCGCATCGAGACCGACGGCCGCGGCGTGTTCGCCGACCTGCCCCGGCACTTCGACGTGACGCGCTACCACTCGCTGGCGATCGAGCGCGAGACGCTGCCCGACTGCCTGGAGATCACCGCCTGGACCGAGGACGGCGAGATCATGGGCGTGCGCCACAAGACGCTGCCGATCGAGGGCGTGCAGTTCCACCCCGAATCGATCCTCTCCGAGCACGGCCACGCGCAGTTGCAGAACTTCCTGAAGCAGGCGCGATGAATGCGAGCACGAATGCGAGCAGGAATGCGGGCCGGACATCCCGCGCGGCGGTCGTCGACCTGCGCAGCGACACCGTCACCCAGCCCACCGCCGGCATGCGCGAAGCCATGGCCGCGGCCGAACTGGGCGACGACGTCTATGGCGAGGACCCCACGGTCAACCGCCTGCAGGCGGCGCTGGCGGCGCGGCTGGGCTTCGAGGCGGCGCTCTTCATGCCCACCGGCACGCAGAGCAACCTGTGCGCGCTGATGGCGCATTGCCAGCGCGGCGACGAATACATCGTCGGCCAGTTCGCCCACACCTACCGCTGGGAGGGCGGCGGCGCCGCGGTGCTGGGCTCGATCCAGCCGCAGCCGCTGAACCACGCGCCCGACGGCTCGCTGCCGCTGGCCGACATCGAGGCCGCCATCAAGCCCGACGACGCGCACTTCGCGCGCACCCGCCTGCTGGCGCTGGAGAACACCATCGGCGGCAAGGTGCTGCCGATCGACTACCTGGCCGCCGCGTCCGAGCTGGCGCGGCGTCACGGCCTGGCCCGTCACCTCGACGGCGCGCGCCTGTTCAACGCGGCCGTCGCCGTGGCCGCCGCCGAGGGCGGCGATCCGTATGCCGCGGCGCGGCGCATCTGCGCGCATTTCGACAGCGTCTCGGTCTGCTTCTCCAAGGGCCTGGGTGCGCCGGTGGGCTCGGTGCTGTGCGGCTCGCGCGAGCTGATCCAGCGCGCGCACCGCTCGCGCAAGATGCTCGGCGGCGGCATGCGCCAGGCCGGCCTGCTCGCGGCGGCGGCGCATCACGCGCTCGACCACCAGGTCGCTGCGCCTGGCCGAGGACCATGCGCTCGCCAGCCGCCTGGCCGAGGGCCTGCGCGGACTGCCCGGCCTGACGGTCGAGGCGCCGCAGACCAACATCGTGTTCTGCGATGTCGACAAGGACATCGCCGCGGCGCTGGTCGCGCATCTGAAGGCGCAGGGCGTGCTGGCGACGGGCTTGTACAAGCTGCGCTTCGTCACCACCTGGATGTCGACGCCGCGGGCGTCGACCGCGCGATCGCGGCGGTGCGCCGCTTCTTCAACGCCTGAGCGGGAGGCCACCATGCCCATCACCGACAACGAAGCGCTGACGCGCGTCATCGAGCACCGCGAGATCTTCCACGACGAGATGCTGCACCTGATGCGGCTGATCATGCGCGGCGACATGTCGCCCGTGATGGCCGCGGCGATCCTCACCGGCCTGCGCGTGAAGAAGGAGACCATCGGCGAGATCGCCGCCGCCGCGCACCGTGATGCGCGAATTCGCCGCCACGTCGAGGTGGCCGACAACTCGAACCTGGTCGATATCGTCGGCACCGGCGGCGACGGCTCGCACACCTTCAACATCTCGACCTGCTCGATGTTCGTGGCCGCCGCGGCCGGCGCGCAGGTCGCCAAGCACGGCAACCGCAGCGTCTCGACCAAGTCCGGCAGCGCCGACGTGCTCGAGGCGCTGGGCGTCACACGCTCTCGACCTGCCGCCGCAGGAGGTGGCGCGCTGCATCGAAGCGAGCCGGCATCGGCTTCATGTTCGCGCCCAACCATCATCCGGCGATGAAGAACATCGCGCCCGTGCGCCGCGAGCTGGGCGTGCGCACCATCTTCAACATCCTCGGCCCGCTGACCAACCCGGCCGGCGCGCCCAACATCCTGATGGGCGTGTTCCATCCCGACCTGGTCGGCATCCAGGTGCGCGTGATGCAGCGCCTGGGCGCCGAGCACGCGCTGGTGGTCTACGGCAAGGACGGCATGGACGAGATCTCGCTGGGCGCGGCCACCCTGGTGGGCGAGCTGCGCGACGGCAAGGTCCGCGAGTACGAGATCCATCCCGAGGACTTCGGCATGCAGATGGTCGCCAACCGCAACCTGCGGGTCGAGCGGTCCGGAGGAAAGCCGCCGCAGATGCTGCTGGGCGTGCTCGACAACGAGCCCGGCGCGGCGCGCGACATCGTGCTGCTGAACGCGGGCGCCGCGCTGTACGCGGCCAATGTCGTCGAGTCCATCGCCGACGGCATGGCGCCGCGCGCGCGAGGCGCATCGAGACCGGCGCGGCGCCGCGCCAAGCTCGACGAGCTCGTCGCTCGAGACGCAGACAGGCCGCCGCGCACCCCGCGTGATGGCCGGCAAGCCGGCCACGCGAGAACCGGAGACGAAACCGCATCCGTCCCACGACATCCTGGACCGAATCATCGCCGTCAAGCGCGAGGAAGTCGCCGCGGCGCAGGCCAGCGCTGCCGCTGGCCGCGCTGCGCGCCGAGGCCGAATCGCGCGCCGAGCCCACGCGCGGCTTCGTGAGCGCGCTGCGCGCCAAGATCGCCGCGGGCCGCAGGCGGCGTGATCGCCGAGGTGAAGAAGGCCAGCCCCGAGCAAGGGCGTGCTGCGCGAACACTTCGTCCCGGCGGAGATAGCCCGCAGCTACGAGGAGCACGGCGCGGCCTGCCTGTCGGTGCTGACCGACGTGCAGTTCTTCCAGGGCGCCGACGCCTATCTGAAGGAGGCGCGCGCCGCCTGCGCGCTGCCGGTGCTGCGCAAGGACTTCATGATCGATCCGTACCAGGTCTACGAGGCGCGGGCGATGGGCGCCGACTGCATCCTGCTGATCGTCGCCGCGCTGGACGACGTGCTGATGGCCGAACTGGCGGCGACTGCCAAGTCGGTCGGTCTCGACGTACTGGTCGAAGTGCACGACGGCACCGAGCTGGAACGCGCGCTGAAGACCCTGGACACGCCGCTGGTGGGCATCAACAACCGCAACCTGCACACCTTCGAGGTCACGCTGGAGACCACGCTGGACCTGCTGCCGCAGGTGCCGCGGACCGCCTGCTGGTCACCGAGTCGGGCATCCTCGGCCCGCGAGGACGTGGAGCTCATGCGCGACGCCGGCATCCACGCCTTCCTGGTCGGCGAGGCCTTCATGCGCGCGCCGACGATCCGGGCGCGGCGCTGGCGGCGCTGTTCGGCTGATGCCGGCGACGCTGAAGCGCCATCGACTGGCCGGCGGGTGACGGCTGGCAGCCGCTGGTCGACGCCTGGCGCGCCAGCGCCGACGGGCCAGCGCATCGAGGCGCTGCTGCAGCGCGCGCCTGGCCGACGGCGCCGCGATCTATCCCGCCGATCCGCTGCGCGCGCTGCGCTTGACGCCGCTGGCGAACGTGCGGGTCGTCATCGTCGGCCAGGACCCGTACCACGGGCCGGGGCAGGCCGAGGGGCTGGCGTTCTCGGTGCCGGCGGGGCAGAAGCTGCCGCCGTCGCTGCGCAACATCTTCAAGGAGCTGCAGCGCGACCTCGGGCCAGCAGCCGGCGATGTCCGGCCACCTGGCCGCGTGGGCCAGGCGCGGCGTGCTGCTGCTCAACACCAGCCTGACCGTCGAGGACGGCGCCGCCGGCTCGCATGCGAAGAAGGGCTGGGAGTCGCTGACCGACGCGCTCATCGCGGCGACGGCGCAGGATCCGGCGCCGAAGGTCTATCCTGCTGTGGGGCGCGCATGCGCAGGCCAAGGCGCCGCTCGTCGAGGCGGCGGGCCATGGACACCTGGTGCTGCAGGCGAATCACCCGTCGCCGCTGTCGGCCACGCGCGGGCCGGCGCCCTTCATCGGCTGCGGGCACTTCTCGACCGCGCGCGACTGGCTCAAGGGCCAGGGCGTCGACTTCGAGTGGTCGCTCGACTGAAGGGACCGCGCAGGACGCGCGTCCCTCCCGATCCCACTCGCTCGAAACCATCACTGGTACGTTGGTGGTCATCATCCGCAAGCCCCAGCGGAGTGCGTCATCGTGCATCAGGGTTAAGTCCAGTGCGCTACCAATTGACGCTTCGCGTTTTTTGGTACTAAACTGGTATTAATCATGACGAGCCACTCCCTGGCGGACGCCTGGTCCGCGCCCTTGCAGCCGCAGTTCGCGGCCGTTCGCTTCCTGGTGGGAGTGGATGGCGGCGGCACTGGCACTCGGGTCCGGCTCAGCGATGTCCACGGACGTCTGCTCGGCCAGGGGTGGGCCGGCCCGTCCGCGCTGGGGCAGGGCATCGCCCAGGCCTGGCGCCACATCCAGATGGCCGTCCAGGAAGCCGCCGCCAAGGCCGGCATCGAACGCCTGCCGCTGGCCGACACCGCCATCGGCCTCGGCCTCTCCGGCGCCGGCGTCGCCGCGCAGGCGCAGGCCTTCGTCGCGCAGCAGCCCGGCTACGCCCACATCGAACTCGTGAACGACGGCACCACCTCCGTCATCGGCGCCCACGCAGGCCGGCCCGGCGGCGTGATCGCGGCGGGCACCGGCACGGTGGGCGAGGCGCTGCGCGCCGACGGCTCGCTGGTCTGCGTCAGCGGCTGGGGCTGGATCGGCGGCGACGAAGGCAGCGGCGCCTGGCTCGGCATCCAGGCGATGCGCCTGGCGCAGAAGGCCATGGACGGCCGCGCCGAACCCGGCCCGCTGGCCCACGCCGTGTGGGGCGCCGCCGGCTGCCAGCACGACCAGGACCGCGACGCCGATCAACGCCTGGGTCGCCCAGGCCGGCCAGCATGCCTACGCGCAGCTGGCGCCGCTGGTGTTCGAGCACGCGGGACGCCGATCCCGGCCGCGGCCGCGCTGGTCGCGCAGGCGGTGGCGGAACTGGAGCAGCTCGCGCTCGCGCTGGACCCTTCGCAGCAGCTGCCGCTGTCGCTGGCGGGCAGCGTGGCGCAGCGGCTCGCCGCGCTTTTCTCAGGCAACATTCGGGCCCGTTGCGTGTCGCCTCAGGGCGACTCGGCCGACGGCGCGCTGCGGCTGGTCCGCGGCGCTCTCTCCGAAACCCGTTGAGAAGCAGAGAAGCCCGATGAGCACCAAGCTGCCCTTCCAGTTCAAGCCCGATTCCGCCGCCGCCTCGCCGCTGTACATGCAGCTGGCCCACAAGCTGGCGCAGGCGATCCGCGAAGGGCAGTACCAGGCCGACGAGGCGCTGCCGTCCGAGCGCGTGCTCTCCGAATCCCTGGACCTGTCGCGCGTCACCGCGCGCAAGGCGATCGACCGCCTGGTCGAGCAGGGCCTGATCGTGCGCAAGCGCGGCTCCGGCAACTACATCGCGCCCAAGCTCGAGCAGCCGCTGTCGCGCCTGACCAGCTTCTCCGAGGAACTGCACCAGCGCGGCTTCAAGCCTAGCAGCCGCTGGCTGACGCGCGGCTTCGCCATGGCCGCGCCCGACGAGCAGCTGTCGCTGGGCCTGACGACCGGTCAACGCGTCGCGCGCCTGGAGCGTCTGCGCCTGGCGGATGCCGTGGTCATGGCCTATGAGCTGTCCGTGCTGCCCGAGGCCGTGCTGCCCGAGCCGCAGAAGGTCGAGTCCTCGCTGTACGAGCACCTCGCCCAGCACGGCGGCGCGCCGGTGCGCGCGCTGCAGCACATTCGCGCGATCAACGCGGACTCGCGTCTGGCCGGCCTGCTGGAAGTGCCGGTGGGCCAGGCCGTGCTGTTCATCACCCGCGTGGGCTATCTCGACCAGGGACAGGCCGTCGAGCTCACCCATTCCTACTGCCGCAGCGATTACTACGACTTCGTCGCGGAGATGAGGCGAGACGGATGACGGCCCAGCACATCGACGGATTCATACTGACACCTGGCGGTTTCATCCGCGGTGTGCTGGAACATGAAGGCGGACGCATCACCCGCATCGACGGACACGCCGTCGCCGGAGCACGAGGTCCCGTCACGGCGCGCAGGACCTGCCGGTGATCCTGCCCGGCTTCATCGACCTGCACGTGCACGGCGGCGGCGGCCGCGACATGATGGAAGGCGGCGACGCCTTCGCCACCATCGCCCGCACCCACCGGCGCTTCGGCACCACCTCGCTGCTGGCGACCACCATGACCGCGCCGCGCGACGAGATCCGGCACGCGATGCCAGCGACCTCGCGCCCGCCTGCGCCGAGCGGCCCGCCGGGCGGCGCCCGCGTGCTCGGCGTGCACCTGGAAGGCCCCTACATCAACTCCGGCAAGCTCGGCGCGCAGCCCGACTTCGCCCATGCCGCGGTGCTCGAGGAAGTCGAGGACTACCTGCGCCGCGCGCCGATCCGGGTGATCACGCTGGCGCCCGAGATCGCCGGCAACCTCGAGCTCGTCGAGCGCCCTCGCCGAGCGCGGCGTACGCCTGCAGATCGGCCATACCCTGGGCAGCTACGAGGACGGCGTGGCCGCACTGGAAGCCGGCGCCAGCAGCTTCACCCACCTCTACAACGCGATGACTGGCCTGCACCACCGCGAACCGGGTATCGTCGGCGCGGCGCTGGCGCATGCGCAGTACGCCGAGATCATCCCCGACCTGCTGCATGTCCATCCCGGCGCGATCCGCGTGGCCCTGCGCTCGATCCCGCGCCTGTACTGCGTGACCGACTCCACCGCCGCCGCCGGCATGCCCGACGGCGAGTACAAGCTCGGCAGCCACACCGTGACCAAGTGCCTGGGCGGCGTGCGCCTGCCCGACGGCACCCTGGCCGGCAGCACCCTGACCATGGACCAGGCGCTGCGCAACCTGGTGAAGATCGGCCTGCCCCTGGCCGAAGCCTCGCAACGCCTTTCGCAATTCCCCGCCGATTACCTCGGCCTCGCCGAGCGCGGCCGCCTGGCGCCCGCAGCCTGGGCCGATGTGGTGCGCCTGGATCGCTCCCTGGAACTCGACGCCGTGATGGTGGAAGGAGAACTCGAATGACTTCGCTGATGCTGGAGGAGGCGCTGAGCGCCGCCGCAGGTGGTGGCCCGTCAACTGGCCGCCGATCAGACCGCCTACGCGGCGCTGGGCCACGCCCTGCGCGAGCAGCCGATCCGAACCTGGCGCTGACCGTCGCGCGCGGCAGCTCCGACCATGCCGCCAGCTACTTCGCCTACCTGGCCATGCAGCACGCCGGCTTGCCGGTGGCCTCGCTGCCCATGTCGGTAGTGACCCTGAACCAGACCGCGCAAGATCGCCGAGCAAGGGCCTGGTGTCGCTGGCGTTCTCGCAGTCAGGACAGAGCCCCGATCTCGTGGACAGCCCACGCAGTACTTCCGCGCCAACGGCGCGCGCACCGGGCATCGCCCTGGTGAATGCCGAAGATTCGCCGCTGGAAGCCGCCAGCGAATTCGTCGTGCCGCTCTGCGCCGGCACCGAGCGCAGCGTCGCAGCGACCAAGAGCTTCATCGCCACGCTCAGCGCCAGCGCCCGCCTGCTCGCCCACTGGCAGGGCGACAAGGCCCTGCTGGCCGCCGCGCTGCAGTCGCTGCCGCAGGCGCTGGAGCAGGCCGCCAGGCTGCGACTGGCGACGTGGCCATCGAGGCGCTGAAGGGCGCGGACAACGGCTGATGGTGATCGGTCGCGGCGCCGGCTACGCCATCGCCCAGGAGGCCGCGCTGAAATTCAAGGAAACCTCGGCGATCCAGGCCGAGGCCTTCAGCAGCGCCGAGGTCCGCCATGGACCGATGGCGCTGGTCGAGGAGCGCTATCCGCTGCTGGTGTTCGCTCCCCGCGGCCCGGAGCAGGCAGGCCTGCTGGCGCTGGCCGAGGATATGCGCGGCCGCGGCGCGCGCGTGCTGCTGGCCGCGCCGGAAGGCACGCCCGGCGCCGAGCTGCCGCTGACCTGCACCGGCAACGAGGACCTCGATCCGATCGCCGCGATCCAGAGCTTCTATCCGATGGTGGAAGCGCTGGCGCAGGCGCGCGGCCTGAATCCGGACCAGCCGCGCCACCTGGCCAAGGTCACCAAGACCCACTGATCCCGACCGACCGGTCTTTCCATCCCCCAGCCGTCGACCCGCGGGCCAGGCAGAAGAGAGCGACATGAGCGAGCAAGCATTCCATCCGGGCCGGCTGGTGATGGTGGACATCCAGGGCAAGACGCTGGATGCGACCACCGCGGCCTTCCTGCGCGACAACCGGATCCGCGCGGTCTGCCTGTTCCGCAAGAACCTGGGCACCGAGGCCGAGGTCCGCCAGCTGACGCGCGACCTGCGCGAGGCCATGGGCCCGGACGCGCTGATCGGCCTGGACCAGGAGGGCGGCTCGGTGGTGCGCGCGACCTTCCTGCCGCAGCCGCCGTCGGCGATGGCGCTGGGCGCCGCGGGCGACGAGGCGCTGGCAGAGCAGGTCGGCGCGGCGGTGGCGCGCGGGCTGCGCGGCATCGGCATCAACTGGAACTTCGCGCCGGTCACCGACATCAACAACAACCCCGCCAACCCGGTCATCGCCGAGCGCAGCTTCGGGGAGACCGCGGACATCGTCACGCGGCTGGCGGGCGCGTGGATGAAGGGCTCGATGGACGCGGGCGTGGCCTGCTGCATCAAGCACTTCCCCGGTCACGGCGACACGCATGTGGATTCGCACCTGGACCTGCCGACGGTGGAGAAGACGCGCGCCGAGCTCGACGCGCTGGAGCTCAAGCCGTTCAAGGCCCTGCGCGATGCGGCGCCGTCGATCATGACCGCGCACATCGTCTATCCCAAGATCGATCCGCAATATCCGGCGACGCTGTCGAAGACGATCCTGGGTGGCATCCTGCGCGACGAGTACCGCTACGACGGCGTCGTCATCACCGACGCGCTGATGATGAAGGCGATCGCGGAGCGCTACGGCTACGCCAAGGCGGCGGTGCTGGCGATCAACGCGGGCGCCGACATGATCCTCGCGCAGGGCTCGCTGGACGAGCAGGCGCAGGCGATCCACGCGCTGCAGGACGCGCTGTCGCGCGGCGGGCTGAGCGTCGAGCGCGGCCGCCAGGCGCAGGCCCGGCTGGACAAGCTGGCCCGCGACTTCCCCGTGCGCTTCGACGACTACCAGGGCGCGCAGCGCGAGCAGGACGATGTGCTGATGCGCCGCGCCTGGGCCGCGGGCCTGAGCGCGCTGCGCGGCGCGACGCCGCCTGCAGCCGACCGCGCGATCCGCGTGCTCGTGCAGGATGAGGTGCCCACCGACGGCGTGTCCGAGGCCGGTCCGACCGGCGCGCAGGTGAGGGCGCTCTTCGAGGGCTACCGTGACGTCGAATTCGTCTCTCTGACCGACATCGCCGCGCTCGACTGGGCGACGGTGCCCGCCGATGGCCGCTTCACCATCGTCGCGTCGACACACCGCGCGCGCTACGGCGAGCACGCCGCGGCGTGGCGGCCCGATCTGCACCTGGTGTTGTGGAATCCGTTCCAGGCGCTGGACGTCAGCGGCCCGACGGTGATCAGCTGGGGCTACGCCGATGGCGCGCTCGCCGCGCTGGGCGCCTGGCTGCAAGGCCGCGGCCAGGCCGGCGGGCAGTCGCCGGTGACGCTCGCTGCCTGATCCCGCGCATCGCCACCATCGCATCGCATCGAGGCCTCCCCCATGAGCTCTTCGCCGACTCCCACCGCCGATACGGCGAGCCCCGCGCGCAACCCGATCCGCTGGGTGCCGAGCCTGTACTTCGTGCAGGGCATGCAGTTCTTCGTCGTCATGCTGATCGCCGGCCTGATGTTCAAGAACATGGGCGTGGCCAACGACCAGATCGCGCGCTGGACCGGCGTGCTGGGCCTGGCCTGGGCCTTCAAGCCGCTCTGGAGTCCGTTCCTGGAGCTCGCCCGCAGCAAGAAGCTGATCGTGGTGGCGATGCAGTTCACCGGCGCGGCGGGCCTGGCGCTGATGGTCGTCGCGCTGCAGCTGCCGATGTGGTTCGCCGCGAGCATCGGCGTGCTGTTCCTGCTGGCGTATGCCTCGGCCACCCACGACATCGCGTGCGACGGCCTGTACATGGCCTCGCTCGACGACAAGCAGCAGGCGGCCTACGCCGGCTGGCAGGGCGCGTTCTTCAACGCGTCCAAGTTCCTCACGCTGGGCGGCCTGCTGGTGCTGGCCGGTTACCTGGAGCGCGGCATCGGCGTCATGAACGCGTGGTCGGTGATCTTCGGGATGCTCGCCGTCCTGCTGTTCGTGCTCGCCAGCTACAACGCCTATGCCCTGCCGGGCGCGCTGAACACGGAACACCGCGACCTGACGGTGGGCGGCGTCTGGAAGACCTTGGTGGAAGTCGTCGATGACTTCCTGAACAAGCCCGGCATCTGGCTGTCCATCCTGTTCATCGTGATGTTCCGCTTCGCGGAGGGCCAGGTGCAGACGATCGGCCCCCTGTTCCTGATCGAGGCGCGTGCCAAGGGCGGCCTGGGGCTGACGACCGAGCAGGTCGGCGGCATCTACGGCACGGTGGGCACGGCGGCCTTCTTGGTGGGCAGCATCGTCGGCGGCTACTTCACGAGCTGGATGAGCCTGCGTCGCGCGATGCCCTTCCTGATCGTGGCGATGGCGGTGCCCAACGCGACCTTCTACTACCTCGCGGTGACGATGCCGGCGGACCTCTGGCACGTCGGCGCGGCCGTGGCCATCGAGATGCTGGGCTACGGCTTCGGTTTCGTCGGCATGATCCTGTACATCATGCAGGCGGTGGCGCCGGGCCGCTTCCAGACGGCGCACTACGCGCTGGGGTCGGGCGTGATGCAGCTGGGCTTCATCCTGTCCAAGACCATCAGCGGCGACATCCAGGTCAAGATGGGCTACGAGCACTTCTTCCTCTGGACCATTGCCTGCGGCGTGCCCGCGTTGCTGCTGCTGCTGTTCGTGCGCATGCCCGGCCAGCGGGCCAAGGACAACGAGCAAGGCAATGGCGCCGGCACGCCGGCCGAAAGCGCCACATGAAGCACGCTTTCCTCGCGTCGGCGCTGCTCGCCATCGGCGTCGCGCAAGCCGCGCCAGCCGCCGCCCCGCAGTACTTCTTCGACGACTTCAGCTACCCCGACACGGCGGCGATGTTCCAGCAGGGCTGGACGCCGCGCAGCGCCGCGGGCCATCCCGGCATCCCGGGATCGCGCTGGGCGCCGGAGGGCCTGAGCGTGGTCGACGGCAAGCTGCGCCTGAAGGGCGCGACCGACGGCACCGGCGCGGGCACGACGCAGGTGCAGGTCTGCCACCAGCGCAAGTACCTTGCCGGCACCTATGCCGCGCGCATCCGCTTCAGCGACCAGCCGGTCAGCGGCGCCGACGGCGATCCGGTGATCCAGACCTTCTACGCGGTCAGCCCGCTGAGGCACGACTTCGATCCCGAGTTCAGCGAGCTGGACTGGGAATACCTCGCCAACGGCGGCTGGGGCAGCGACAAGACGCGCCTCTACGGCATCACCTGGCAGACGGTGCGGCTGGATCCGTGGCTCGCCTTCAACCAGCAGCACGAGGAATTCGGCGCGCTGGGCGCGCCGGGCAAGGATTGGCACACGCTGGTGATGCAGGTCGCCGACGGCCGCACGCACTGGTTCATCGACGGCCGCAAGATCGACGAGCACGGCGGCCGGAACTACCCGGTGGTGCCGATGTCGATCAACTTCAACCTGTGGTTCTCGCCGAACGGGCCGCTGCCGCAGGGCCCCGCGGGCGGCGCGCCGCGCGTGTACGAGCAGGACGTCGACTGGGTCTTCCACGTGAAGGACACGGTGCTGAGCCCCGCGCAGGTCGAGGCGCAGGTGCGGCGCTGGCGCGCCGGCGGCGTCGCCCGCCTGGACCAGGTCCCGGCCGCGCAACCCGCGCTCGAGAGCCGCTGCGACTTCTGATCCCTTCGAGTCCTCCGTTCCCGCTGCCATGAACGCTCCCTCTCAACGCATCGCGTCGGTCGACGCGCTGCGCGGTCTCGCCGTCGCCGCGATGCTGCTGGTCAACAACCCGGGCGACTGGGGCCATGTCTACGCGCCACTGGAGCACGCGGCCTGGAACGGCTGGACGCCGACGGACTTCGTCTTCCCGTTCTTCCTGTTCATCGTGGGCGTGTCGCTGTCGCTGGCGATGGGCGCCAAGATCGAGGCGGGCGGCGGCGATGCGCTGCGCGGCGTCGTGATCAAGCGCGCGCTGCGCATCCTGCTGCTGGGGCTGGCGCTGCACGTGCTGGCCTGGCTGGTGATGGACAAGCTGGCCTTGCGCATCCCCGGTGTGTTGCAGCGCATCGGGCTGTGTTTCGCGTTCACCGGATTGATCGCGATCCACTGGCGCGCGACCGGTCAACGCGTGTGGCTGGCCGCGCTGCTGCTGGCCTATGGCGGGCTGCTGCTGTGGGGCGGTCCGCTGGACAAGGCCGGCAACATCGCCAGCCGCGTCGATGCGTGGCTGCTCGGTCCGCACGGCTACGAATGGGATCCGGTCACCGGACTCGGACACGATCCCGAGGGCATCGTGTCCACGCTCGGCGCGCTGGCCACCACGCTGCTCGGTTGGCGCTGCGGCGAGGCGCTGCGCGCGGGCGCGCTGACGCGTCTCGCCACGATCGGGCTGCTCGCGGCCGCGGCCGGCTTCGCGCTCGACGCGATCGGGCTGATGCCCATCAACAAGAACCTCTGGACGCCGGCCTTCGTGCTGTGGACCGGTGGCCTGGCCGCGCTGGCGCTGCTCGGCGCGCACGCGCTGATCGACCGCGCCGGCTGGCCGCCGCTGTTCCGGAGCTTCGGCGTCAACGCGATCGCCGCCTACGCGGGCGCGTGGA
The DNA here is from genome assembly GCA_039594005.1 of Roseateles sp. Classification (GTDB taxonomy): domain Bacteria; phylum Pseudomonadota; class Gammaproteobacteria; order Burkholderiales; family Burkholderiaceae_C; genus Roseateles. Next base: position 3,279,924 of record JBCNOF010000010.1, on the reverse strand, counting down.
TCTGCACCGTCGTGCTCGAGGGCTTCGGCTGGATGGGCCCGGTGTATGCGCATGGCTTCGGCTGGCTGGAACCGCTGGTCGGTCCGTACGGCCGCTCGCTGGCCTTCGCGCTCGTCTTCGTCGGCGTGTGGTGGGCGATCGTGCGCGTGCTCGACGCGCGGCGCCTGTACATCAAGGTTTGAGCCTCCAGGCATGAGCATCAAGGTGTGAACCCCGACGCGCGCTCGCGCGCGCGGACGGACAATCGCGCGATGAGCTTTGCCATCCGCATGCCGCCGGACGTCCAGTCCATCGACCTCGCCGGGCAGCAGGTCCTGCTGATCGACGATTTCCTCGAGGACCCGCACGCGCTCGTGCAGGCCGCCTGCGACAGCCGCTTCGATCCCTGTCCCGGCGCCGCTGAAGGCAAGGGCTATCCCGGCATCCGCGCGACCGCCCCGGAGGCCTATTCGCAGGAGCTGATCTCGCTGCTGGATCCGCTGATCCGCATCAACTTCGAGATCGACGAGTCGCTGCCGCTGCGCAAGACGCCCTGCATGTTCTCGCTGACGACGGTGCCACCGTCGCAGCTCGGGCCGCTGCAGCGCATTCCCCACTTCGATTCGAGCGCGCCGCGCTACATGGCCGCGCTGCTGTACCTCTGCGATGGCCGCCATGGCGGGACCGGCTTCTACCGCCACAAGGCCACCGGGCTGCAGCGCATCGGCGCCGAGGACACCGAGCGGTATGCCGGTGCCGTGCGCGACGAGCTCGCGCGCCGCGCGCCGCCGCAGCGCTACTTCGACGCCGGCGACGAGCACTTCGAGTTCCTCGGCATGGTGCCCGCGAAGTTCAACCGGCTGGTCGTCTACTCGGGCGGGCTGATCCACACCGCGTGCGTGAATCCAGGCCTGAGCATCAGCGACGATCCGCGCGCCGGCCGCCTCACCGTCAACACCTTCGTCGACTTCTAGGCGCGCCGCCGCGCGCGGCCCTTCCGCGCGGCCCATAAAAAAGCCCGGCCGAAGCCGGGCTTGAAGAGGGGCAGCGTGCCCCTCGGAGATGTCCTGGAATCAGAACTTGGCGCTCAGGCCGAGGCGGTAGGTCGTCTCGCCCATGAAGGACCAGGCCGGGTAGCCGCCCTTGAGCGATTGACGCAGCGTCGTGCTGGAGGCGGCGGCGCCGTATTGCACGTCGTCTTCCTTGGTCAGGTTGATCGCCTCGAAACTCAGACGGACGTTCTTGGTGACGTTCCAGCCCAGGCTCAGGTCCAGCGTGCCGTAGTCGTCATGCATGCGGTTGCCGTAGTAGCCGGTTTCGCGAACCATGTACTTCGAGCGCCAGTTGTAGGCCAGACGCGCGCTGTAGACATCGGTTTCGTAGAAGCCCACCAGGTTCACGTTGTGACGCGAGGACAGCGTGAACATGTTCAGCTCGTCCTGGTAGCTCGTCTTGGGCGCCTTCGCGTCGGTGAACGTGTAGTTCGCGATCACGCCGAAGCCGTTGTCGAACGAGTGGTTCAGCTGCGTCTCGATGCCGTTGATCTTGCCGCCGCCCGCGTTGATGTAGCGGTTCACCGTCCAGTTGTCCAGGCCGGTGTCGGGGCTGATCAGACCGATCTTCTGGTTGATCTGCGTCGACGTGGTGATGAAGTTGTCGATCTTCTTGTGGAAGATCGCCGCCGACACCAGGTTGCCGCGACCGTAGTAGTACTCGATGCCCAGGTCGAACTGCTTGGACGACTGCGGCTTCAGGTCCGGGGTGCCGTAGTTCACCGTCTCATTGTTCTTGACGGTGTCGTTCCAGCCCTGCGTCGCGCCGGCGAACATGTTGTCGTAGTTCGGACGCGTGATCGCCTTCGAGGCCGCGAAGCGCAGCAGCGTGTTGCGGTTCAGGTCGTACACCAGGTTCAGGCTGGGCAGCCAGTCGTTGTAGCTGGCGTTCTGCTGCTGCTTGTTCTTGCTCCAGCCGACGTTGGCCGCCACGTCGCCGGCCGCCAGCGGCGTGCCGTCGAAGATGTAGGCGTCATTGCTGGCCTTGGTGCGGATGTAGCGCAGACCGAAGTTGCCGTGCAGCGCGTCCTTCTCGAAATTGAACATGCCGTACAGGGCGGTGTTCTTTTCCTCGATCTGGCCGTAGCCGCCGCGCGACTGGACCCAGCTCGCAACGTTGGCGTTGGCCAGCGCGAACATGGCGCCCAGGTTGGGCTTGGGCACGCTCCAGCCCGGCGTGCCCATCGGGATGGTGCCGCTGAACAGGCTGTCGGTGCTGGCGCTGACCGGCGTGGTCGTCATGATCGGCCGGTACTCGTCCTTCGTGAACGTGTGCTTGGTCGCACGCACGCCGGTCTTGAACGCGGTCAGGATGCCGTAGTCCATGTCGATCGTCAGATCGGCCTGGGCGAAGTCTTCCTTGTCCTTGTTGGGACCGCGGGCGGTGGCCCACGATTCAGGCGTCGACGTGGCGGGCAGGGCGCTCAGCGGGACGCTCATGTCCTGTCCCGGGCTGATCGAGATCTTCTTGCCCGTGGCGTCGGTCGAACCCCACCACTTCGGCAGGCCCGGCGCGTTGCCCCAGCCGATGTAGCTGTAGTTCGTCGTCAGCGAGGTGCCGCCGTCGGCCTTGGTCGTGCCGGCCGAGCCTTCGAGCTTGAAGCCGTCGCCCTTGAACGAGCCGTCGGCCACCAGCGTGTCCGAGGTCATCTTGGCCGCGCGGGCCCAGGTCTGCAGGAAGGTGCTGGTCGCGTTGGCCTGGGTGATGTTGGTCTTCTGGCACAGCAGCGCCGGATCCGGGCTGGGCTGCACGCAGGCGCCGGTGTCGGCGTAACCCTTGCCCGGGTCCTGCAGCGTGAACAGGTAGTGCGTGGTGTTGGACGCGTCGGCGTCGTACTCCAGGCGGGTGTAGGTCAGGCCCAGGTCCACGCCCTTGGTCGGCCGCGCCTGCAGGCTGACGTTCAGCGCCTTGCGCTCGCGTTCCTGCACGAAGGTGCCCGGCGTCACGTCGCCGGACCAGCGGCCGTCGGCCTCGATGCCGCGGCGCATGTAGTCGCCGCGCTCCAGCGCGCCGGAGACCAGCACGCCGAACATCTTCGAGCTGTCGCGCCAGCTGTACAGACCGGACACTTCCTTGGTCCACTCCTTGCTGACCGTGCCCTTGCCGCCCTTGACGCTGACGAAGACCGAGTTCGGGTCCAGGTCCAGCGGCTTGCGGGTCTTGACGATCACGGTGCCGCCGATGCCGCCTTCGGTCAGGTCGGCCTGGGAAGACTTGTAGACCTCCATGCCGCCGATCAGCTCGGGCGGCAGCAGCGAGTAGTTGAACGAGCGGTCGATCGCCTTCTGGTCATACCAGCCGGTGGAAGCAACGCTCTGGCCGTTCAGGGTGGTCAGGGTCATCTGCGGGTCGGTGCCGCGGATGGACACCGAGGCGCCCACGCCGAAGTCACGGCCCACGGAGATGCCGGGGATGCGGCCCAGCGCCTGGCCCACGTCGGCGTCGGGCAGCTTGCCCACGTCCTCGGCGGACACGGCATCGACCACGGCGCTGGCGTTCTTCTTGATGTTGGCCGCGCTCTGCAGCGACGCGCGGATGCCGGTGACGACCACCTGTTCCAGCTGCGTGCTGTCGTCCTTCTTCTGTTCTTGGGCCTGCACGGCGAACGCCGCGCTCAGCAACGTCAGCGTCACCGCCGCCGCGATGGGGGTCTTGTTGACCTTCATGATGAACTGCTCCTCGAGTGGCCAGGGAGTTGTTGGCCTGGATGAAGACTTGGCACCCGACATCACGACACCCTTCGGCAAAGTGGCATGCAGCTGGCGCCCCCGAATACACCTCAATACAACCAATGCCATGCCACTATAACGGTCGGTAAAGCCACTTTGCTACCAGTTCAAGGACCGTGTTTTCCCTGCTGTGGCATCGCCGCGACCCGCATGGACAGCGGTGTCCGCGCGTTTTCCGCCAGGGGCGTGCCGCGACCGCGCCGGACCTCCGACATGAGACCACTTGGTCGCAAATTGGTATTACTAGTGGTCCGCGCGATCACCGCTTCATGCGTGTGTCAGGCCACTTTGGAAGGGGCGAGGCCCGCGGTTGAGGGGCGAGGCGAGCGAGCGGGCGTTTTCTGTCGTCGGCCACGCGAGCGCCAATCGCACGCCAGAAGTTCCCCGAGCAAAAAGTGTTTGCGCCAAAAAAGAACGGTGCTATAGTCGTGGGCTTGCCTCGGAGGGGTGGCCGAGTGGTTAAAGGCAGCAGACTGTAAATCTGCCCGCTAACGCGTACGCTGGTTCGAATCCAGCCTCCTCCACCAAGGCAAACAGATGCAGGAACAACGAAGCGGGTGGTCGACACCCGCTTCGCGGTTCAAGGCAGCTGGTATTGGAAAGCTCCCGGGCGGGAGTAGTTCAATGGTAGAACCTTAGCCTTCCAAGCTAATGACACGGGTTCGATTCCCGTTTCCCGCTCCATCGGAAGTCCAAAGGTGTCGTGTCGAGATGTCGACACAGGTTTGCTGATAAGGTCGCCAATCCTGTGTCGATGCCCATGTGGCTCAGTGGTAGAGCACTCCCTTGGTAAGGGAGAGGTCGCGCGTTCGATCCGCGCCATGGGCACCAACCTCTTTTCTCGTTTCTTGATCTGTTCGCCAGGAGCGCAAGATGGCAAAAGGCAAGTTTGAACGTACCAAGCCGCACGTGAACGTGGGCACGATTGGTCACGTTGACCACGGCAAGACCACGCTGACGGCAGCGATCGCGACCGTGCTGTCGAAGAAGTTCGGCGGCGAGGCCAAGGCCTACGACCAGATCGACGCGGCGCCGGAAGAAAAGGCTCGCGGCATCACGATCAACACCGCGCACGTCGAGTACGAGACGGCCAACCGCCACTACGCGCACGTTGACTGCCCGGGCCACGCCGACTACGTGAAGAACATGATCACGGGTGCGGCGCAGATGGACGGCGCGATCCTGGTGTGCTCGGCCGCTGACGGCCCGATGCCCCAGACCCGCGAGCACATCCTGCTGGCGCGTCAGGTTGGCGTGCCGTACATCATCGTGTTCCTGAACAAGTGCGACATGGTGGACGACGCCGAGCTGCTGGAGCTGGTCGAGATGGAAGTGCGCGAGCTGCTGAGCAAGTACGACTTCCCGGGCGACGACACCCCGATCGTCAAGGGTTCGGCCAAGCTGGCGCTGGAAGGCGACAAGGGCGACCTGGGCGAGCAGGCCATCATGCGCCTGGCCGACGCGCTGGACACCTACATCCCGACGCCCGAGCGTGCCGTTGACGGCGCGTTCCTGATGCCGGTGGAAGACGTGTTCTCGATCTCGGGCCGCGGCACCGTGGTGACCGGTCGTGTCGAGCGCGGCATCATCAAGGTCGGCGAGGAAATCGAAATCGTCGGTATCCGCGAAGGTCCAGAAGACCACCGGCACCGGCGTGGAAATGTTCCGCAAGCTGCTGGACCAAGGTCAAGCAGGCGACAACGTGGGCATCCTGCTGCGCGGCACCAAGCGTGAAGACGTCGAGCGTGGCCAGGTTCTGGCCAAGCCCGGCTCGATCAAGCCGCACACCCACTTCACTGCTGAGGTCTACGTGCTGAGCAAGGAAGAAGGCGGCCGTCACACCCCGTTCTTCAACAACTACCGTCCGCAGTTCTACTTCCGCACGACGGACGTGACCGGTGCCGATGGAGCTGCCGAAGGACAAGGAAATGGTCATGCCGGGCGACAACGTCAGCATCACCGTGAAGCTGATCGCTCCGATCGCCATGGAAGAAGGTCTGCGCTTCGCCATCCGCGAAGGCGGCCGTACCGTCGGCGCCGGCGTCGTCGCCAAGATCATCGAGTAATTCAAGTCAAAGGCCACAGGGGCATAGCTCAATTGGCAGAGCGTCGGTCTCCAAAACCGAAGGTTGGGGGTTCGAGACCCTCTGCCCCTGCCAACGATCAGCGATAAGCGAACGTTGGTCCTAGTGGTCACGCCAAGCCCGCGGGAGTCATCTCGGCGGGCTTTGCTGCTGGTGGGTTCGCCTGGAGCAATCCAGCTGAGCAAAGGTCGCCGCGATGAGCGGCGACACGGAAGTGAGTTCAATGTCCAATCCTCAAGTCGAAACCGTGACGACGGGCGCCGACAAGGTCAAGCTGGCCGGCGCAGTGCTGCTGCTGGTCGCGGCCATCGTGGCGTTCTATGCGTTGAGCAAGCAGGGGCCCTGGGTGCAATGGGGCGCCCTGCTGGCGCTGCTGGCTGCCGCGGTTGCCGCGTTCTTCACGTCGGAGTCCGGCAAGTCGCTGATCGCCTACGGTCACGACTCGTACAAGGAAGTGGGCAAGGTGGTCTGGCCGACCCGCAAGGAAGCCGGCCAGATGACGCTGTACGTGTTCGCGTTCGTCGTCGTGATGGCGCTGTTCCTGTGGCTCACCGACAAGACGCTGGAGTGGGTGCTGTACGACCTGATCCTGGGCTGGAAGCGCTGAGCGGGAACGGATAGGGACCAAGATGAGCGAAGATCAAAACGTCGTTGCGACCGAGTCGACCGCGCCCGCTGGCCCGGCCAAGCGTTGGTATGTCGTGCACGCCTACTCCGGCATGGAGAAGAGCGGTGGAGCGAAACCTGCGCGAGCGCATCGATCGCGCCGGCATGCAGGACAAGTTCGGCCGCATCCTGGTGCCGACCGAGGAAGTCGTCGAGCTGAAGAACGGCAAGAAGGCCGTCACCGAGCGCCGTTTCTTCCCCGGCTACGTGCTGGTCGAGATGGTGATGGACGACGACAGCTGGCATCTGGTCAAGCACACGTCCAAGGTCACCGGTTTCGTCGGCGGCGCGAAGAATCGCCCGGCGCCGATCTCGGAGGCCGAGGTCATGAAGATCGTCAACCAGATGCAAGAGGGCGTCGACAAGCCCAAGCCGAAGGTGGAGTGGATCGTCGGCGAGATCGTGCGCGTCAAGGAAGGCCCGTTCACCGATTTCAACGGCAGCGTCGAGGAAGTCAACTACGACAAGTCGAAGCTGCGCGTCTCGGTCACGATCTTCGGCCGTGCGACCCCGGTTGAACTGGACTTCGCGCAGGTCGAGAAGGTCTGATCGCTCGCGACTGGCATGGCGGCCGCGGCCGCCATCGGCCGTTTCAGCGCAAGAACAAGAGCCCGACGGTGCTCGACGGCGAAAGCCGGCGCAACCGTCCGTGAACAGCCCGCAACGAGAGGCGGGCAAGAGGAGCCAGGGTACGTCCTCCGGACCAGCCCCTGGCGTTAGCACTCAGGCGAAACGGCGTGGCCGTCGTCTCGCCATCAGGAGAAAACATGGCCAAGAAGATTGTCGGCTTCATCAAGCTGCAAATCCCGGCTGGTAAGGCCAACCCGTCGCCGCCGGTCGGTCCCGCGCTGGGTCAGCGTGGTCTGAACATCATGGAATTCTGCAAGGCGTTCAACGCCCAGACGCAGAGCTATGGAGCCGGGCCTGACGCTGCCGGTGGTGATCACCGCCTTCGCGGACAAGAGCTTCACCTTCATCATGAAGACGCCGCCGGCGACCGTGCTGCTGAAGAAGGCTGCCAAGATCGAGAAGGGCTCGCAGCGCCCCCACCTGGACAAGGTCGGCAAGCTGACCCGCGCCCAGCTCGAAGAGATCGCCAAGACCAAGCAGAAGGACCTCACCGCTGCTGATCTGGACGCTGGCGTTCGCACGATCGCTGGTTCGGCCCGCTCGATGGGCATCATCGTGGAGGGTGTCTGACATGGCCAAGCTGACCAAGCGTCAACAAGCCCTGCAGGGCAAGGTGGAATCGACCAAGCTGTACGCGTTGTCCGACGCGATCAACCTGGTCAAGGAATGCGCCACCGCCAAGTTCGATGAAGCCATCGACGTGGCGATCCAGCTGGGCGTCGATGCGAAGAAGTCGGACCAAGTGGTCCGTGGCGCCGTCGTGCTGCCCAACGGCACCGGCAAGACCAAGCGCGTCGCCGTGTTCGCCCAAGGCGCCAAGGCTGAGGAAGCCAAGGCTGCCGGCGCCGACGTCGTCGGCATGGAAGACCTGGCCGAGCGCGTCAAGGCCGGCGACATGCCCTTCGACGTCGTGATCGCCTCGCCGGACACGATGCGTATCGTCGGTACCCTGGGTCAGATCCTGGGCCCGCGCGGCCTGATGCCGAACCCGAAGGTCGGCACCGTGACCCCGGACGTCGCCACCGCCGTCAAGAACGCCAAGGCTGGTCAGGTCCAGTTCCGCGTCGACAAGGCCGGCATCATCCACGGCACGATCGGCCGTCGCTCGTTCGACACCGACAAGCTGGAAGGCAACCTGCGCGCGCTGGTCGAAGCTCTGAACAAGGCCAAGCCGGCCTCGAGCAAGGGCGTCTACCTGCGCAAGGTCGCTGTCTCGTCGACGATGGGCGTGGGTGCCCGCGTGGACGTCGGCACGATCAACGCCGCCGCTGCTGCCTAAGCACGCCTCGGGTCGCGTGCGCGGCCCGATGCCTCAGATGAGGCGTCACGCGAGTCTGGCGTGATGCTGATGAATTGGTGGGCTGAGGCTCGACTCAAGACAGTCCCTGCGGACTGTCTTGTGCGTGCCGAAGGCCTTGGAGCTTGCAAGCTCCAAGGCTGGGTGCAACGAGTCGAACTCAGGTCATCCAAGACCGCTGGCGAGAGATCCCGCAGTTGATGGGGTGATCGCTTAATCGGGAACCTCGGTTCCCGGCCAGCGCAGATGGCGGTCCCGCTGAAAGGATTCGACTCGCGTTTCGACGCGATGGGTTCCTGACAGAAGGTCGCTGATTCCGGTGCCCGAGAGGCGATGCGCGAGCAGCGCTTCGAGGGCGTAATGTGAGGAGTAGACCTTGAGTCTCAATCGCAACGAGAAAGCAGCCGTCGTGTCCGACGTGGCAGCGCAAGCCGCCAAGTCCCAGACGCTGGCGCTGGCTGAGTACCGTGGCCTCACCGTTGAAGCCCTGAACAAGCTGCGCGTCACCGCGCGTGCCCAAGGCGTGTACCTTCATGTCCTGAAGAACACCCTGGCTCGCCGCGCTGTCGCCGGCACCTCGTTCGAGGCTGCTTCGGATGCCATGGTCGGCCCGCTGATCTACGGCTTTTCGGAAGACGCTGTCGCGGCTGCCAAAGTCATCGCTGACTTTGCCAAGACCAACGACAAGCTCGTCATCAAGGGTGGTGCCTACGGCGGCAAGGCTCTGGACGTCAACGGCGTGAAGGCGCTGGCGGCTGTCCCGAGCAAGGAAGTCCTGCTGTCGCAGATCGCCGGCCTGCTGAAGTCGCCGGTGCAACGCACCGCGGCCGTGCTGGCTGCCCTGGCTCAGCAGAAGGGTGGCGGCGAAGTCGCTGCTGCCGAAGAAGCTCCTGCTGCCGCCTGATCGACGCTGCATTCGCGCAATCAAAACACTCTGTATTTAGGAACCTATCATGGCATTCGACAAAGACGCTTTCCTGGCTGCCCTGGACAGCATGACCGTTCTGGAACTGAACGACCTGGTCAAGGCGATCGAAGAGAAGTTCGGCGTGTCCGCCGCTGCGATGGCCGCTCCGGCTGCTGGTGGCGCCGCCGCCGGTGGCGCTGCCGCCGCTGAAGAAAAGACCGAATTCACCGTCGTCCTGGCCGACGCCGGCGCCAACAAGGTCTCGGTCATCAAGGCCGTTCGCGAAATCACCGGCCTGGGCCTGAAGGAAGCCAAGGACCTGGTCGACGGCGCTCCGAAGCCCGTCAAGGAAGGCATCTCCAAGGCCGACGCCGAAGCCGCCAAGAAGAAGCTGGAAGAAGCCGGCGCCAAGGTCGAACTCAAGTAAGACCTTGCGGGGATCCGGTGACTCGTTCACCGGGTTCCACACCGAGAGAGGGGTGGTCCCATGGGGCCTCCCCTTTCCTCGTTTCAGGGTATGTCCCTGGATGTCATCGGTTGACAAAGAGCAATCGAAAGCATCGTGCGGTATCATGCACGGTTCTTTCGAGTGTTCTCTGATCCGACTGCAGAGAACGGTTTGGTCGGACCGCGGTTCAATCGTGCGTCATGCGTGGGGTGCAACGCCCTCCGTGCCGCCCGGTGATCGGGGTTGTCCGCCAGCGGTTGGTAGTGGCCAACCACCAAGCTTCGGGTGCAATGCCCGAACAGCCAGTCGCCGACGCAGCGCGCCTCACGGCCAGGTGGCGCGCTCGACACGGAGTCTTTATGGCGCAAGCAACCCCCTACAGCTACACCGAGCGCAAGCGTATCCGCAAGAGCTTCGGCAAGCGCGTGAGCGTGCTCAACGTTCCGTACCTGCTGACGATGCAGAAGGAGTCGTACGTCGACTTCCTGCAGAAGGATGTCGCACCGCTCAAGCGCAAGCCGGAAGGCCTGCAAGCGGCGTTCCTCTCCACCTTCCCGATCGTGTCGCACAACGGGTTCGTGGAAATGAAGTTCCTCGAATTCAACATCGCCAAGCCGCCGTTCGACGTTCGCGAATGCCAGCAGCGTGGTCTGACCTTCGCCGCCGCCGTGCGCGCGAAGCTGCAGATGATCATCTATGACCGGGAAAGCCCCCAGCCGAAGGCGGTCAAGGACATCAAGGAGCAAGAAGTCTACATGGGCGAAATCCCGCTCATGACCGACAACGGCTCGTTCATCATCAACGGTACCGAGCGTGTCATCGTCTCGCAGCTGCACCGTTCGCCGGGCGTGTTCTTCGAACACGACAAGGGCAAGACCCACAGCTCCGGCAAGCTGCTGTTCTCGGCCCGCATCATTCCTTACCGCGGCTCGTGGCTGGACTTCGAGTTCGACCCGAAGGACATCCTGTACTTCCGCGTCGACCGTCGCCGCAAGATGCCGGTCACGATCCTGCTGAAGGCCATCGGCCTGAAGCCCGAACAGATCCTGGCGCACTTCTTCGTCTTCGACAACTTCCGCCTGATGGACTCGGGCGCCCAGATGGAGTTCGTGCCCGAACGCCTGCGGGGTGAAGTCGCGCGCTTCGACATCACCGACAAGAGCGGCAATGTGCTGGTCGAGAAGGACAAGCGCATCACCGCCCGCCACGTGCGCCAGCTGGAACAGTCCGGCACGCAGCACGTCACCGTGCCGGAAGACTACCTGCTCGGCCGCGTGCTGGCCAAGAACATGGTCGACCCGGACACCGGCGAGATCATCGCCAAGGCCAACGACGAGCTGACCGACTCGCTGCTGGAGAAGCTGCGCGGCGCCGGCATCAAGGACATCCAGACCCTGTACACGAACGACCTGGATGAGGGCGCGTACATCTCCCAGACCCTGGCCTCGGACGAGACCGCCGACCAACTGGCCGCGCGCGTCGAGATCTACCGCATGATGCGTCCCGGCGAGCCGCCGACGGAAGACGCCGTGGAAGCCCTGTTCAACCGCCTGTTCTACAGCGACGACCGCTACGACCTGTCGCGCGTCGGCCGCATGAAGTTCAACCCCCGCGTGGGCCGCGACATCCCGACCGGTGCGATGACCCTGTCCAACGAAGACATCCTGGACGTGGTCAAGATCCTGGTCGAGCTGCGCAACGGCAAGGGCGAAGTCGACGACATCGACCACCTGGGCAACCGTCGCGTGCGTTGCGTCGGCGAAATGGCCGAGAACCAGTTCCGCGTGGGCCTGGTGCGTGTCGAGCGCGCGGTCAAGGAACGTCTGTCCATGGCCGAGAGCGAAGCCCTGATGCCGCAGGACCTGATCAACGCCAAGCCGATTTCTGCGGCGATGAAGGAGTTCTTCGGTTCGTGGCAGCTGTCGCAGTTCATGGACCAGAACAACCCGCTGTCGGAGATCACGCACAAGCGTCGTGTCTCCGCACTGGGCCCGGGCGGTCTGACCCGTGAGCGCGCCGGCTTCGAAGTTCGTGACGTGCACCCGACCCACTACGGCCGCGTGTGCCCGATCGAAACGCCGGAAGGTCCGAACATCGGTCTGATCAACTCGCTGGCGCTGTACGCCCAGCCTGAACGAGTACGGCTTCCTGGAGACCCCGTACCGCCGCGTGGTCGACGGCAAGGTCACCGACGAGATCGACTACCTGTCGGCCATCGAAGAAGGCAACTACGTGATCGCCCAGGCGAACGCCTCGCTGAACGAAGGCGGCCAACTGGTCGACGAGCTGGTCTCCGCGCGTGAGAACGGCGAATCGGTGCTGACCTCGCCCGAGCGCATCCAGTACATGGACGTGTCGCCGACGCAGGTCGTTTCGGTGGCTGCCTCGCTGATTCCGTTCCTGGAGCACGACGACGCCAACCGCGCACTGATGGGCGCGAACATGCAGCGTCAGGCCGTGCCGACCCTGCGTGCGGACAAGCCGCTGGTCGGTACCGGCATGGAGCGCAACGCTGGCCGCGGGACTCGGGCACGGTGGTGGCCGCACGCCGTGGCGGCGTGGTCGACTACGTCGACGCGAGCCGTATCGTGATCCGCGTGAACGACGACGAGATCGTGGCCGGCGAAGCCGGTGTCGACATCTACAACCTGACCAAGTACACCCGTTCCAACCAGAACACCTGCATCAACCAGCGTCCGATGGTCAAGGTGGGTGACGTGGTCGCGCGCGGCGACGTGCTGGCCGACGGCCCGTCGACCGACCTGGGCGAACTGGCCCTGGGCCAGAACATGCGGGTCGCGTTCATGCCGTGGAACGGCTACAACTTCGAAGACTCCATCCTGCTCTCCGAGCGCGTGGTGCAGGAAGATCGCTTCACCACGATCCACATCCAGGAACTGGCCTGGTCATGGCCCGTGACACCAAGCTGGGCCCAGAGGAAATCACCCGCGACATCCCGAACGTGGGCGAACAGCAACTGGCTCGTCCACTGGACGAATCCGGCATCGTGTACATCGGTGCCGAAGTGAAGCCGCGGCGACATCCTGGTCGGCAAGGTCACGCCCAAGGGCGAGACCCAGCTGACGCCGGAAGAGAAGCTGCTGCGCGCGATCTTCGGTGAGAAGGCGTCCGACGTGAAGGACACCTCGCTGCGCGTGCCGACGGGCACCAACGGTACCGTCATCGACGTGCAGGTCTTCACCCGCGACGGCGTCGAGCGCGACAAGCGCGCCCAGCAGATCATCGACGACGAGCTGAAGCGCTTCCGCCTGGACCTGAACGACCAGCTGCGCATCGTGGAAGCCGACGCGTTCGACCGCGTCGAGAAGCTGCTGGTGGGCAAGGTCGCCAATGGCGGTCCGAAGAAGATCACCAAGGGCACCGTCATCGCCAAGGACTACCTGGCCGAGGTCGAGAAGTTCCACTGGTTCGACGTCCGTCCCGCCGAGGACGACATTGCCAACCAGCTGGAGTCGATCAAGAACTCGCTGGAGCAGACCCGTCACAGCTTCGACCTCGCCTATGACGAGAAGCGCAAGAAGCTGACGCAGGGCGACGAGCTGGCGCCGGGCGTGCTGAAGATGGTCAAGGTCTACCTGGCCGTCAAGCGTCGCATCCAGCCTGGCGACAAGATGGCCGGCCGTCACGGTAACAAGGGTGTGGTCTCGAAGATCATCCCGATCGAAGACATGCCGTACGATGGCCGACGGCACGCCGGTCGACATCGTGCTGAACCCGCTGGGCGTACCGTCGCGTATGAACGTCGGTCAGATCCTGGAAACCCACCTGGGCTGGGCCGCCAAGGGCATCGGCGAGAAGATCGACGCCATGCTCAAACAGCAGCGAAGCCCGCGTGGCCGAGCTGCGTGAGTTCCTGCACGAGATCTACAACGAGATCGGCGGCAACGTCCGAAAGTGACACCTCGACGCAGCTGCAGCGACGACGAGGTGCTGGCGCCTGGCCAAGAACCTGCGCGGAGGCGTGCCGATCGCGACGCCGGTGTTCGACGGCGCGAAGGAACAGGAAATCAAGGCAACATGCTGAAGCTGGCCTACCCGGACGACATCGCCGCGAAGAAGGGCCTCACGCCCAGCCGCACGCAGGCCTTCCTGTTCGACGGCCGTACCGGTGAGCAGTTCGAGCGCCCGACCACCGTCGGCTACATGTACATGCTGAAGCTGAACCACCTGGTCGACGACAAGATGCACGCCCGTTCGACCGGCCCGTACACGCTGGTTACCCAGCAGCCGCTGGGTGGTAAGGCGCAGTTCGGTGGTCAGCGCTTCGGTGAGATGGAGGTGTGGGCGCTGGAAGCCTACGGCGCGGCCTACACCCTGCAGGAAATGCTGACCGTGAAGTCGGACGACGTGAACGGCCGTACCAAGATGTACAAGAACATCGTGGACGGCGACCACCGGATGGAGGCCGGCATGCCCGAATCCTTCAACGTGCTGGTGAAAGAAATCCGTTCGCTGGGCATCGACATCGAACTGGAGCGCAACTAAAGAGAACAGGAGAATCGTATGAAGGGTTTGTTGGACCTGTTCAAGCAATTCACGCCGGATCGAAGAGTTCGATGCGATCAAGATCGGCCTGGCCTCGCCCGACATGATCCGTTCGTGGTCGTTCGGCGAAGTGAAGAAGCCGGAAACCATCAACTACCGTACGTTCAAGCCGGAGCGTGACGGCCTGTTCTGCGCCAAGATCTTCGGCCCGGTCAAGGACTACGAGTGCCTGTGCGGCAAGTACAAGCGCCTGAAGCACCGCGGCGTGATCTGCGAGAAGTGCGGCGTTGAAGTGACCCAGACCAAGGTGCGCCGTGAGCGCATGGGCCACATCGAGCTGGCCTCGCCGGCCGCGCACATCTGGTTCCTGAAGTCGCTGCCGTCCCGTATCGGCCTGCTGCTGGACATGACGCTGCGCGACATCGAACGCGTGCTGTACTTCGAAGCCTACGTGGTGATCGAACCGGGCATGACCCCCCTGAAGAAGGGCAGCATCATGACCGAGGACGACTACGACGCGAAGCGCGAAGAGTTCGGTGACGAATTCGACGCGAAGATGGGCGCCGAAGGCATTCAGAAGCTGCTGGCGGAAATGGATCTGGAAGCAGAGATCGAGCGCCTGCGCGAAGAGATGACCGGCTCCGAGCTGAAGATCAAGAAGAAGCTGTCCAAGCGCCTGAAGCTGCTGGAAGCCTTCCAGCGCTCGGGCAACAAGCCGGAGTGGATGATCCTGAACGTGCTGCCGGTGCTGCCGCCGGACCTGCGTCCGCTGGTTCCGCTGGATGGCGGTCGTTTCGCGACCTCCGACCTGAACGACCTGTATCGTCGCGTGATCAACCGTAACAACCGTCTGAAGCGCCTGCTCGATCTGGCCGCGC
This sequence comes from Roseateles sp., assembly GCA_039594005.1. GTDB lineage: Bacteria > Pseudomonadota > Gammaproteobacteria > Burkholderiales > Burkholderiaceae_C > Roseateles. The sequence continues at coordinate 3,264,747 of JBCNOF010000010.1, read as the reverse complement.
CGGACATCATCGTGCGCAACGAAAAGCGCATGCTGCAGGAAGCGGTCGACGCCCTGCTGGACAACGGCCGTCGCGGCCGTGCCATCACCGGCGCCAACAAGCGTCCGCTGAAGTCGCTGGCCGACATGATCAAGGGCAAGCAGGGTCGCTTCCGTCAGAACCTGCTCGGCAAGCGCGTCGACTACTCCGGCCGTTCGGTCATCACCGTGGGTCCGTACGCTGAGTCTGCACCAGTGCGGTCTGCCGAAGAAGATGGCGCTGGAGCTGTTCAAGCCGTTCATCTTCGCGCAAGCTGGAACGGCGTGGCATGGCCACCACCATCAAGGCCGCCAAGAAGCAATGGTCGAGCGCGAAGAAGCCGTCGTCTGGGACATCCTGGACGAGGTGATCCGCGAACACCCGGTACTGCTGAACCGTGCGCCGACCCTGCACCGTCTGGGCATCCAGGCGTTCGAGCCGGTGCTGATCGAAGGCAAGGCGATCCAGCTGCACCCGCTGGTCTGCGCGGCGTACAACGCCGACTTCGACGGTGACCAGATGGCCGTCCACGTGCCGCTGACGCTGGAAGCCCAGCTGGAAGCGCGCGCGCTGATGATGTCCACCAACAACATCCTGTCCCCCGCCAACGGCGAGCCGATCATCGTTCCGTCGCAGGACGTGGTACTGGGTCTGTACTACATGACCCGCGAAGCGATCAACGCCAAGGGCGAGGGCATGGTCTTCACGGACATCCCCGAGATGATCCGTGCGCTGGAGAACGGCGCGGTGGAGATCACCGCCAAGATCAGCGTGCGCCTGACCGAGTACACCGAAGGACAAGGATTCGGGCGAGTGGATCCCCGAGACCAAGCTGATCGACACCACCGTCGGCCGCGCGCTGCTGTCCGATGATCGTACCGAAAGGTCTGCCTTTCTCCATCGTCAACCAGGCGCTGAAGAAGAAGGAAATCTCGCGCCTGATCAACACCTCCTTCCGCAAGTGCGGTCTGAAGGACACCGTGATCTTCGCCGACCAGCTGATGTACACCGGCTTTCCGCTGGCCACGCGCGCTCCGGCATCTCGATCGGCATCGACGACATGCTGATCCCCAAGCAGAAGGCCGAGCTGATCGACCGCGCCGAGAAGCGAAGTGAAGGAGATCGAGCAGCAGTACCAGTCTCGGGTCTGGTGACCGCCGGCGAACGCTACAACAAGGTGATCGACATCTGGGGCAAGGCCGGCGACGAGGTCGGCAAGGCGATGATGGCCAACCTGTCGAAGGAGAAGGTCGTCGACCGCGACGGCAAGGAAGTCGAGCAGGAGTCCTTCAACTCCATCTACATGATGGCCGACTCGGGCGCGCGGGGTTCCGCGGCCCAGATCCGTCAGCTGGCCGGTATGCGTGGCCTGATGGCGAAGCCGGACGGCTCGATCATCGAGACGCCGATCACCGCGAACTTCCGCGAAGGCCTGAACGTACTCCAGTACTTCATCTCCACCCACGGTGCTCGTAAGGGTCTGGCGGATACCGCACTGAAGACCGCGAACTCCGGTTACCTGACCCGTCGTCTGGTCGACGTGGCGCAGGATCTGGTGGTGACCGAAGACGATTGCGGCACCGACAACGGCATCCTCATGCGCGCCCTGGTCATCGAAGGCGGCGACGTGATCGAGCCGCTGCGCGACCGCATCCTGGGCCGCGTGGCCGCCATCGACGTCGTGCATCCGGAAACGCAAGCCACCCTGCTGGTCGCCGGCAACACCCTGCTGGACGAGGACACGCTGGACGTGCTGGAAGCCGCGGGCGTCGACGAGGTCAAGGTCCGCACCCCGCTGACCTGCGAAACGCGCTTCGGCCTGTGCGCCAAGTGCTACGGCCGCGACCTGGCCCGTGGCCACATGGTCAACATCGGTGAAGCGGTCGGCGTCATCGCCGCCCAGTCCATCGGTGAGCCGGGCACCCAGCTGACGATGCGTACGTTCCACATCGGTGGTGCGGCATCGCGTGCGGCGGTGGCCTCGAGCGTCGAAGCCAAGTCGGACGGCATCATCGGCTTCAACGCCACGATGCGCTACGTCACGAACGGCAAGGGCGAGCTGGTCGTGATTTCGCGTTCCGGCGAAATCATGATCACCGACGAGCACGGCCGCGAGCGCGAGCGTCACAAGGTGCCGTACGGCGCGACGCTGCTGAACATCAAGGCGGACCAGACCATCAAGGCCGGCACGATCCTGGCGAACTGGGACCCGCTGACCCGCCCGATCATCACGGAATTCGCCGGTCAGGCGAAGTTCGAGAACGTCGAGGAAGGCGTCACCGTGGCCAAGCAGATCGACGAAGTGACCGGCCTGTCCACGCTGGTCGTGATCGACCCGAAGCGCCGTCGGCTGCCGCCAAGGTCGTCCGTCCGCAGGTGAAGCTGCTCGATGCCGAACGGCCAGGAAGTGAAGATCCCCGGCACCGACCACTCGGTGACGATCGGCTTCCAGGTCGGCGCGCTGGTGCAGATCCGCGACGGACAGGAACTGGCTCCGGGTGAAGTCCTGGCGCGTATCCCGCAGGAAGCCTCAGAAGACCCGCGACATTACCGGTGGTCTGCCGCGCGTGGCCGACCTGTTCGAAGCCCGTTCGCCGAAGGACGCCGGCAATCCTGGCGGAAATCAGCGGCACCATCTCCTTCGGCAAGGAGACCAAGGGCAAGGTCCGCCTGGTGATCACGCCGATCGAAGGCAGCAAGCCGTACGAGGTGCTGATTCCCAAGGAAAAGAACATCCTGGTGCACGAAGGCCAGGTGGTGAACCGCGGCGAAATGATCGTCGACGGCCCGGCCGATCCGCACGACATCCTGCGTCTGCTGGGTATCGAAGAGCTGGCGCGCTACATCGTCGACGAAGTGCAGGACGTGTACCGTCTGCAGGGCGTGAAGATCAACGACAAGCACATCGAGGTGATCGTTCGCCAGATGCTGCGTCGCGTGCAGATCACGAACCCGGGCGACACGTCGCTTCATCGCCGGCGAGCAGGTCGAGCGTTCGGAACTGCTGGACACCAACGACCGCCTGCGCGGCGAGGGCAAGATGATCGCCACGCACGCCGACGTGCTGCTGGGTATCACCAAGGCCTCGCTGTCGACCGAGTCGTTCATCTCGGCGGCGTCGTTCCAGGAAACGACCCGCGTGCTGACCGAAGCGGCGATCATGGGCAAGCGCGACGACCTGCGTGGCCTGAAGGAAAACGTGATCGTGGGTCGCCTGATCCCGGCCGGTACCGGCCTGGCCTACCACCAGGCGCGCCGCGCCAAGGAAGAAATGGACGACGCCGAGCGCCGTTCCATCGCCATCCAGGAAGCCGAGGAAATGGCTGCGGTGCAGCTGTCCGCGCTCGACGCGGCCAGCGACACTGCCACTGGCGAGTAAGCCGGCTGATCCGATCGTGCCGCCCGCGGCACGATCGACATCGCCTCGGCCCGTCCCGAGGGCGGGCCTCCCGCCCGTCCTCCCCGCCCGGCCGCGCGGCCGCGGCCCCCCGGGGCGCCGCTCGCGCCGCGCCGCGCCGCGCCGGCGGGCGGGGCCGCGCCCCGCCCGCCGCGCCGCCGGCGCCGGCCCGCGCGGGCCGCGAACCCAGCCGTCCATCCGATCTGCGTGTCGAGGATGACCCGCCGAGCGGGCGGGGCCGCGTTCTCCGGCGCCGGTGTCGGGGGACAGCGCGGTCCGCGCGCGCCTGGCGCCGCCGCCCCGCCGCCCCGCGCCGGTCCGCGCCCCGGGCCGCCCGCGCGCCGTGCGTGCCCCGCAGGCCGATGTGACTTCAAACGGGAACAAGTTACTTATGCCAACCATCAATCAGCTCGTTCGCCACGGTCGTGAGACCGAGGTGACGAAATCCAAGTCGCCTGCCCTGCAGACCTGCCCGCAACGTCGTGGCGTATGCACCCGCGTGTACACCACCACGCCGAAGAAGCCGAACTCGGCACTGCGTAAGGTCGCCAAGGTGCGTCTGACCAACGGTTTCGAGGTCATCTCGTACATCGGCGGTGAAGGCCACAACCTGCAAGAGCACAGCGTCGTGCTGATCCGCGGCGGCCGTGTAAAGGACTTGCCGGGTGTGCGTTACCACATCGTGCGCGGTTCGCTGGACCCTGCAGGGCGTCAAAGACCGTAAGCAGGCGCGTTCGAAGTACGGCGCGAAGCGTCCGAAGAAGGCTTAATCAGCCAAGGTCTTGGTGGCCGAGAGGTCATCGAATTTTTGCGGCCCAGATGCTGGTGCACTGGCGGCCGAGTAAGTGGATCCCCCCAGATGTCGGTGGTGATCCGCGGCGGGGCGAGAGCCCTGACCAACTGAAGCATTGAAGGAAGAATCCCATGCCACGTCGTCGCGAAGTCCCCAAGCGCGAAGTCCTGCCGGATCCGAAGTACGGAAGCCAGATCCTGGCCAAGTTCATGAACCACGTGATGGAAAGCGGCAAGAAGGCCGTTGCCGAGCGCATCGTTTACGGTGCCCTGGACCAGGTCGAGCAGAAGGCGCGGCAAGGCCGATCCGCTGGAAATCTTCAAGATCGCGATCAACAACGTGAAGCCGCTGGTCGAAGTGAAGTCCCGCCGCGTAGGTGGTGCGAACTACCAGGTTCCGGTCGAAGTGCGCCCCGTCCGTCGTATGGCCCTGGCCATGCGCTGGCTGGTGGACTCCGCGCGCAAGCGCGGCGAGAAGTCCATGGCCCTGCGCCTGGCTGGCGAACTGCTGGAGGCCGCCGAAGGCCGCGGCGGCGCGATGAAGAAGCGCGACGAAGTGCACCGCATGGCAGAAGCCAACAAGGCGTTCTCGCACTTCCGCTTCTAATCAAGACCTCTCTGGCCGCCTCGGGTTTTCACCGACCCGATGGCGGCTCCATGCATTTGGAGTGACACCATGTCCCGCAAGACCCCCATCGAGCGCTACCGCAACATCGGTATCTCGGCGCACATCGACGCCGGCAAGACCACCACGACCGAGCGCATCCTGTTCTACACCGGTGTGAACCACAAGATCGGTGAAGTGCACGACGGCGCCGCCACCATGGACTGGATGGAGCAGGAGCAGGAGCGCGGCATCACCATCACCTCCGCTGCGACCACCTGCTTCTGGAAGGGCATGGACAAGTCAACTACCCCGAGCACCGCATCAACATCATCGACACCCCGGGCCACGTCGACTTCACCATCGAAGTGGAGCGTTCCATGCGCGTGCTGGACGGCGCGTGCATGGTGTACTGCGCCGTGGGTGGCGTGCAGCCGCAGTCGGAAACCGTATGGCGTCAGGCCAACAAGTACAAGGTGCCGCGTCTGGCGTTCGTCAACAAGATGGACCGCACCGGCGCGAACTTCTTCAAGGTCGTCGACCAGATCAAGACCCGCCTGAAGGCCAACCCCGTGCCCGTGGTGATCCCCATCGGCGCTGAAGAAAACTTCAAGGGCGTGGTCGACCTGATCAAGATGAAGGCCATCATCTGGGACGAAGCCTCCCAGGGCATGAAGTTCACCTACGAAGACATCCCGGCCGACCTGGTCGAGACCGCCCAGGAATGGCGCGAGAAGATGGTCGAGGCCGCTGCCGAAGCCAACGAAGAGCTGATGAACAAGTACCTGGAAGACGGGCGACCTGACCGAGGAAGAGATCAAGGTAGGCGCTGCGCAAGCGCACGATCGCGAGCGAGATCCAGCCGATGCTGTGCGGTACCGCGTTCAAGAACAAGGGCGTGCAGCGCATGCTGGACGCCGTCATCGACTACCTGCCGTCGCCGCTGGACATCCCGCCGGTCGCCGGCACGGACGAAGACGACCAGCCGATCACGCGCGAGCGTACCGACGAAGAGAACGTTCTCGGCGCTGGCGTTCAAGATGATGACCGACCCGTTCGTCGGTCAGCTGACCTTCGTCCGCGTGTACTCGGGCGTCCTGAAGTCGGGCGAGACCGTCTACAACCCGGTCAAGGGCAAGAAGGAGCGCATCGGCCGGATCGTGCAGATGCACGCCAACCAGCGTGAAGAGATCAAGGAAGTTCGCGCAGGCGACATCGCCGCCCTGCGGTCGGCCTGAAGGACGTCACCACCGGCGACACCCTGTGCGATCCGGACAGCCGATCATCCTGGAGCGCATGGAGTTCCCGGAGCCGGTGATCTCGCAGGCCGTCGAGCCGAAGACCAAGGCTGACCAGGAAAAGATGGGCATCGCGCTGGGCCGCCTGGCTGCCAGAAGACCCGTCGTTCCGCGTGCAGACCGACGAAGAGTCCGGCCAGACCATCATCTCCGGCATGGGCGAGCTGCACCTGGACATCATCGTCGACCGCATGAAGCGCGAGTTCGGCGTCGAAGCCAACGTCGGCAAGCCGCAGGTTGCCTACCGCGAAACCATGCGCAAGACGGTCAACGGACGTCGAAGGCAAGTTCGTCCGTCAGTCGGGTGGTCGGGGTCAGTACGGTCACGTCGTGTTCTCGCTGGAGCCGCAAGAAGCCGGCAAGGGCTTCGAGTTCGTCGACGACATCAAGGGCGGTGTGGTTCCTCGCGAATACATCCCGGCGGTCGAAAAGGGTGCATCGACAGCCGCTGAACAAGCGGCGTGCTGGCCGGCTACCCGGTGGTGGACGTGAAGGTTACGCTGACCTTCGGTTCGTACCACGACGTCGACTCGAACGAAATGGCGTTCAAGATGGCCGCCTCGATGGCCTTCAAGGAAGCCTGCCGCCGCGCCAGCCCGGTCATCCTCGAGCCGATGATGGCCGTCGAAGTCGAAACGCCGGAAGACTACACGCCGGTAACGGTGATGGGCGACCTGTCCAGCCGTCGCGGCATGGTGCAGGGCATGGAAGACATGGTCGGCGGCGGCAAGATCATCAAGGCCGAAGTGCCGCTGTCGGAGATGTTCGGCTACTCGACCTCGCTGCGTTCGCCCACGCAAGGTCGCGCGACCTACACGATGGAGTTCAAGCACTACGGCGAAGCTCCGAAGAACGTCGCCGAAGCGATCATCACCGCTCGCGCAAAGTGATGAATGGAGCCGGTGCCTGAGGGTGCCGGCTCTGCCTGTTCTCGATCACGATTCGTCTTCGCAGCGCCTCCTCCCGGTTGCCGGTCGCCGGGGTTCCAGGACGCTGTGGAAACGCTAAACCAACAGACCGGACAGATGCTCTTTTTGGAGAATTGAAATGGCAAAAGAAAAGTTTGAACGTACCAAGCCGCACGTCAACGTCGGCACCATCGGTCACGTTGACCACGGCAAGACCACGCTGACGGCTGCGATCGCAACCGTTCTGTCGAAGAAGTTCGGCGGCGAAGCCAAGGCGTACGACCAGATCGACGCGGCGCCGGAAGAAAAGGCTCGCGGTATCACGATCAACACCGCGCACGTCGAGTACGAAACGGCTAACCGTCACTACGCGCACGTTGACTGCCCGGGCCACGCCGACTACGTGAAGAACATGATCACCGGTGCTGCCCAGATGGACGGCGCGATCCTGGTGTGCTCGGCCGCTGACGGCCCGATGCCGCAGACCCGCGAGCACATCCTGCTGGCCCGTCAGGTTGGCGTGCCGTACATCATCGTGTTCCTGAACAAGTGCGACATGGTTGACGACGCCGAGCTGCTGGAGCTGGTCGAGATGGAAGTTCGCGAACTGCTGACCAAGTACGACTTCCCGGGCGACGACACCCCGATCATCAAGGGTTCGGCCAAGCTGGCGCTGGAAGGCGACAAGGGCGAGCTGGGCGAGACGGCCATCATGAGCCTGGCCGAAGCCCTGGACACCTACATCCCGGAGCCGGAGCGTGCCATCGACCAGCCGTTCCTGATGCCGATCGAAGACGTGTTCTCGATCTCCGGCCGCGGTACCGTGGTAACCGGTCGTGTAGAGCGCGGCATCATCAAGGTCCAGGAAGAAGTGGAAATCGTCGGCATCAAGGCGACCACCAAGACCACCTGCACCGGCGTTGAAATGTTCCGCAAGCTGCTCGACGAAGGTCGTGCTGGTGAGAACGTTGGTATCCTGCTGCGCGGCACCAAGCGTGAAGACGTCGAGCGTGGCCAGGTTCTGGCCAAGCCGGGCTCCATCAAGCCGCACACCCAGTTCGAATGCGAAGTGTACGTGCTGTCCAAGGAAGAAGGCGGCCGTCACACCCCGTTCTTCAAGGGCTACCGTCCGCAGTTCTACTTCCGTACCACCGACGTGACCGGTACCTGCGAGCTGCCGGAAGGCGTAGAAATGGTAATGCCGGGCGACAACGTCAAGATGACCGTCAAGCTGATCGCTCCGATCGCCATGGAAGAAGGTCTGCGCTTCGCAATCCGCGAAGGCGGCCGTACCGTCGGCGCGGGCGTCGTCGCCAAGATCATCGAGTAAATCTTTTGCTGGTACCCGTCGGGTACCGATGAGAGGGTCCGCCCGCTTTGGTGGGCGGCCCGCTCGGTGTTCGGCGGCGCCATCGCTGCCTCCGTGATGCCTCCGGCATCGCGTCGCTCTTTGAAGGAAAAGTCATGTCTACCAAGCAAAAAATCCGCATCCGGCTGAAGGCTTTCGACTACCGCCTGATCGACCAGTCGGCCCTGGAAATCGTGGAAACCGCGAAGCGCACCGGCGCGATCGTCAGGGGCCCGGTGCCCCTGCCGACCCGCAAGGAACGTTTCGACATCCTGCGTTCGCCGCACGTCAACAAGACCTCGCGCGACCAGTTCGAAATCCGCACCCACCAGCGCCTGATGGACATCGTCGATCCGACCGACAAGACCGTCGATGCGCTGATGAAGCTCGACCTGCCGGCTGGCGTGGACGTCGAGATCAAGCTGCAGTAATGCGGCCAGGCAGCCGGAGTGATCCGGCCGCTTTCCAGAAGGCGACCCTCGGGTCGCCTTTTTCATGCGCGCGCCCGGCGCCCCGCTTGCGGGCTGCTCAGGGTTGACGCTATACTCCGCAGCTTTTCCGCGCCGGGATTTCCTGGTGCGGCTTCGTCGCATCGCCGTCGAAGAGGGTTCGGGGCCTTTACCCCTGTCCTCGACGAAGGAGTGGTGCTTTGTCGGCCCGGCCAATCGATGTCGGGTGTGTGAAATGACTTCAGGCGCGAACGGTGTCTCCGTTCTTGCGTTCGGGGTCAGGAGAAAACCATGAGTCTTAGCAATCGTCTCGGATTGCTGGGTCGCAAGGTTGGCATGACCCGTATTTTCACGGCCGAAGGTGATTCCATTCCCGTGACCGTGCTGGACGTGTCGAACAACCGCGTGACCCAGATCAAGACTGAAGAAACCGACGGCTACAGCGCCATGCAAGTGACCTTCGGCGCCCGCAAGGCGTCCCGCGTGACGAAGCCGGAAGCGGGTCACCTCGCCAAGGCCGGCGTCGAAGCCGGTGAAATCATCAAGGAATTCCGCGTGGATGCCGCGGTCGCCGCCGAATACAAGGCTGGCGCTCAAGTCCCCGTGACGCTGTTCGCCGCCGGCCAGATGGTCGACGTGCAGGGCACGTCGATCGGTAAGGGCTTCGCCGGCACCATCAAGCGCTACAACTTCGGTTCGCAGCGCGCTACGCACGGTAACTGCCGCTCGCACAACGTGCCGGGCTCCATCGGCATGGCGCAGGATCCGGGTCGCGTGTTCCCGGGCAAGAAAATGTCCGGTCACCTGGGTGACGTCACCGTGACCGTTCAGAACCTGGAAATCGTGCGCATCGACGCAGAGCGCAAGCTGCTGCTGGTCAAGGGTGCCGTTCCCGGCGCGAAGGGCGGCAAGGATTCGTCGTGATCCGTCCGGCCGTCAAGGTCAAGGTCAAGAAGGGAGCCAACTGATGCAACTCGAGCTCCTGAATGAGCAGGGTCAGGCGACGTCGAAGGTCGACGCTCCCGACACCCTTTTCGGTCGTGACTACAACGAAGCCCTGGTGCACCAGGTCGTCGTGGCCTACCAGGCCAACGCTCGCCAGGGCACCCGCGCCCAGAAGACCCGCGCTGAAGTCCGTCACTCGACGAAGAAGCCGTGGCGTCAGAAGGGCACCGGCCGCGCTCGTGCTGGTATGACGTCCGTCGCCGCTGTGGCGTGGGGGCGGTCGCATCTTCCCGAACAAGCCGGACGAGAACTTCTCGCACAAGGTCAACAAGAAGATGTACCGCGCCGGCATGGCCGCCATCCTGTCGCAGCTGGCCCGTGAAGGCCGCCTGGCCGTCGTGGACTCGATCTCGATCGAAGCCCCGAAGACCAAGCTGCTGGCCGCCAAGCTCAAGGGCATGGGTCTGGACCACGTGCTGGTCATCACCGACAAGGTCGACGAGAACCTGTACCTGGCCTCGCGCAACCTGCCGAACGTGCTGGTCGTCGAGCCGCGCTACGTCGACCCGCTGTCGCTGATCTACTACAAGAAGGTGCTGGTCACGAAGGCCGCGGTCGAGCAGATCGAGGAGATGCTGGCATGAGCGCCCCCAAGTTTGCTGAAGGCCGTCTGGCCAAGGTGCTGCTCGCTCCGATCGTGTCCGAGAAGGCCACGATGGCTGGCGAAAAGCACAACCAAGTCCTGTTCAAGGTCCTGCGCGATGCCACGAAGCCGGAAGTCAAGGCCGCCGTCGAACTGCTGTTCAAGGTGGAAGTCGAGGCGGTGAACATCGTCAACGTCAAGGGCAAGACCAAGCGCTTCGGTGGCCGTCTGGGCCGTCGCGACGACGTGAAGAAGGCGTACGTCTCGCTGAAGCCCGGCCAGGAACTCAACTTCGCCGGGGAGGCTGCGTAATCATGGCAATCGTTAAAGTCAAGCCGACTTCGCCTGGTCGTCGCGGCGATGGTCAAGGTGGTGAACAAGGACCTGCACAAGGGCGCTCCCGAAGCTTCGCTGCTCGAGCCCCAGAAGCAAAAGTCTGGCGGCCGTAACAACAACGGTCGCATCACCACGCGCCACAAGGGCGGTGGTCACAAGCACCACTACCGTGTGGTCGACTTCCGTCGCAACAAGGACGGCATCCCTGCCAAGGTCGAGCGTATCGAGTACGACCCGAACCGCACTGCACACATCGCTCTGGTGCTGCTACGCAGACGGCGAGCGTCGCTACATCATCGCCCCGCGCAACCTGGAAGTGGGTTCGACGATCCTGAGCGGTGCCGAAGCGCCGATCAAGGCCGGCAACACGCTGCCGATCCGCAACATTCCGGTGGGTACGACGATCCACTGCATCGAACTGCTGCCGGGCAAGGGTGCCCAGATCGCGCGTTCCGCCGGCACGTCCGCCGTGCTGCTGGCCCGTGAAGGCATGTACGCCCAGGTCCGTCTGCGCTCCGGCGAAATCCGCCGCGTGCACATCGAGTGCCGCGCGACCATCGGTGAAGTCGGCAACGAAGAGCACAGCCTGCGCCAGATCGGCAAGGCCGGTGCCAACCGCTGGCGCGGTATCCGCCCGACCGTTCGTGGTGTTGCGATGAACCCGGTCGACCACCCGCACGGTGGTGGTGAAGGCCGTACCGCTGAAGGTCAGGCCCCTGTGTCGCCGTGGAACACCCTGACGAAGGGCTACCGCACTCGCAACAACAAGCGTACGCAGACCTTCATCGTCTCGCGTCGCAAGAAGTAAGGGGTTGACCACATGGCTCGTTCCCTCAAGAAGGGTCCCTTCGTGGATCACCACCTGCTGGCGAAGGTCGACAAGGCCGTTGCCATCAAGCGACAAGAAGCCGATCAAGACCTGGTCGCGTCGTTCGACGATCCTGCCCGAGTTCATCGGTCTGACGATCGCCGTGCACAACGGCCGGCAACACGTGCCGGTGTATGTCGTCGGACAAGATGGTCGGCCACAAGCTGGGCGAGTTCGCAGCTGACCCGCACCTTCAAGGGCCACGCGGCCGACAAGAAGGCCGGCAAGAAGTAAGGATGACGACGATGGAAACCAAAGCAATCGTTCGTGGCGTCCGCCTGTCGTCCGCCCAGAAGGCCCGCCTGGTGGCGGACCAGATCCGCGGCAAGAAGGTGGACCAAGCGCTGAACCTCCTGGCTTTCACCCAGAAGAAGGCCGCGCTGATCATGAAGAAGGTGCTGGAGTCGGCCATCGCCAATGCTGAGCACAACGAAGGCGCCGACATCGACGAGCTGAAGGTCACGACGATCTACGTCGAGCAGGGCACCACGCTGAAGCGCTTCACCGCGCGCGCCAAGGGCCGCGGCAACCGCATCGAGCAAGCCGACCTGCCACATCACGTGACGGTCGGCAACTAAGCCTGAAGGACAGACGATGGGACAGAAAATTCATCCGACTGGCTTCCGCCTGGCCGTCACCCGTAACTGGGCGTCGCGTTGGTACGCGAACAACCAGAACTTCGCCAGCATGCTGGCTGAAGATCTGCAAGTGCGCGAGTTCCTGAAGAAGAAGCTGAAGAACGCCGCCGTCGGTCGCGCATCCTGATCGAGCGTCCGGCCAAGAACGCCCGCATCACGATCTTCTCGGCTCGCTCCGGGCGTCGTGATCGGCAAGAAGGGCGAGGACATCGAGAACCTGAAGGCGGAGCTGACCAAGCGCCGCATGGGCGTGCCCGTCGCACGTCAACATCGAAGAAATCCGCAAGCCGGAAATCGATGCCCAGCTGATCGCCGACTCGATCACCCAGCAGCTCGAGCGGCGCATCATGTTCCGCCGCGCCATGAAGCGCGCGATGCAGAACGCCATGCGTCTGGGTGCCCAGGGCATCAAGATCATGTGCGCCGGCCGTCTGAACGGCATCGAAATCGCTCGTACCGAGTGGTATCGCGAAGGTCGTGTGCCCCTGCACACCCTGCGCGCCGACATCGACTACGGCATCTCCGAAGCCAAGACCACCTACGGCGTGATCGGCGTCAAGGTGTGGGTGTACAAGGGTGACACGCCTGGCCAATGGCGAGGCCCCCGTGATCAACACCCCCCCGGGTGCCGAAGATGATCGCCGTCCCCGTCGCAACGCCCGTCCGGGCGCGCCGGGTGGCCGTGGTCGTGGCGACAAGCCTGCCGAAGGCGGCGACAAGCCTGCTGCGAAGCGTGTGGTGCGCAAGCCCGCCGCTGACGGCGGCCAGGCGTAAGGAGAACTCAACATGCTGCAACCCGCTCGTCGCAAATATCGCAAGGAGCAAAAGGGCCGCAACACCGGTATTGCGACCCGCGGCAACGACCGTCGCGTTCGGTGAATTCGGCCTGAAGGCCATCGGAGCGCGGCCGTATCACGGCCCGTCAGATCGAAGCGGCTCGTCGTGCCATCACGCGTCACATCAAGCGTGGCGGCCGGATCTGGATCCGCATCTTCCCGGACAAGCCGATCTCGCAGAAGCCCGCCGAAGTCCGTATGGGTAACGGTAAGGGCAACCCGGAGTACTACGTCGCCGAGATCCAGCCCGGCAAGGTGCTCTACGAGATGAATGGCGTGCCCGAAGAACTGGCACGCGAAGCGTTCCGTCTGGCCGCTGCCAAGCTGCCCCTCAAGACGTTGCACCTTCGTGACCCGCCAGCTCGGCGCCTGATTGGAGAACACCCCATGAAAGCATCTGAACTGCGCGCAAAGGACGTGGCTGCCCTGAAGAAGGAAGTCACCGACCTGCTGAAGGCCCACTTTGGTCTGCGCATGCAAAAGGCGACGCAACAACTGACCAACACCTCGGTGCTGGGCAAGACGCGTCGTGACATCGCCCGCGCCAAGACCATCCTGGCCGAGAAGAAGGGAGCCGCGAAATGACGCAAGCTCAAGAGAAGAACACCCGCACCCTGGTCGGTCGCGTCGTCAGCGACAAGAGGGACAAGACCGTCACCGTGCTGGTCGAGCGTCGTGCCAAGCACGAGCTGTACGGCAAGATCGTGGCCCGTTCCCGCAAGTACCACGCCCATGACGAAAAGGGCGAGTACAAGATGGGCGACGTGGTCGAGATCGCCGAAGGCCGTCCGCTGTCCAAGACCAAGAGCTGGGTCGTGACCCGCCTGGTCGAGAAGGCTCAGCTGGTCTGATCGCCCGAGCCGTCCTCGAGGCGGCGCATGCCCGGAGCGGGTGACTGCTCCGAGCCTGAATGGCTGGTACGCCGGTAATCCCGGTGTCCAGCCATTTTTCATTTTTCGCGGCACACTCTGCCGCTTCCTCTCATCGACAACAGCAATCAGGAGAACGTCATGCTGAAAGTGGGCGATCGTCTGCCGGCCGGCAATCTGCAGGAATTCATCGAAGTCGAGGGCGATGGCTGCTCTCTCGGCCCGAACACCTTCGACATCGAGAAGCTGACCGCCGGAAAGACCGTGGCGATCTTCGCGCTGCCGGGGGCCTTCACGCCGACCTGCTCCGCGCAGCACGTGCCGGGATACGTCGCCGAGGCTGACGCGCTCAAGGCCGCTGGTGTGGACGAGATCTGGTGCGTGTCCGTGAACGACGCCTTCGTGATGGGTGCGTGGGGCCGCGAGCAGAAGACGGCCGGCAAGGTCCGCATGATGGCCGACGGCAGCGCCGCGTTCACGCAAGCCACCGGCCTGACGCTGGACCTGGTCGCCCGCGGCATGGGCCTACGCTCGCAGCGGTACTCGATGCTCGTCAAGGATGGCGTCGTCAAGACGCTGAACATCGAAGCGCCCGGCAAGTTCGAGGTGAGCGACGCCGCGACGATGCTGAAGCAGGCGCAATCGAACTGAAGTCATTCCCTTCAGTTGACAGGCGGATTGTGCTTGGCGCATAATCCGCAGCTTCGCCGAATGGTGGTTCCGTCGCTCGACGGGGTTTCGTGACCCGCTCCCGAAACGCGCCGCCCTCGGTTCTAGGTTTCTTGCCCATTTAGGCCAGACGCGGGTCGCCGCAAGGTGACAGGTGATTGGCTTACGGGCCCAAGACTGACCGCTCTCTGGATGGCTGCGATGGTCGCAGTTGCCTGAGCGGGAAAAGTTGGGGACAGACATGATCCAAATGCAATCGCGACTCGACGTCGCGGACAACACTGGCGCCAAGTCCGTCATGTGCATCAAGGTGCTTGGCGGTTCCAAGCGTCGCTATGCCCAGCATTGGCGACATCATCAAGGTGAGCGTCAAGGAAGCTGCGCCGCGCGGCCGCGTCAAGAAGGGCGAGATCTACAACGCCGTGGTGGTGCGCACCGCCAAGGGCGTGCGCCGCCAAGACGGCTCGCTGATCAAGTTCGACGGCAATGCCGCCGTGCTGCTGAACGCCAAGCTGGAGCCCATCGGCACCCGCATCTTCGGGCCGGTCACGCGTGAACTGCGTACCGAGCGCTTCATGAAGATCGTGTCGCTGGCGCCGGAAGTGCTGTAAGGTATTGCGATGAACAAGATTCGCAAAGGCGACGAGGTCATCGTCCTGACCGGCAAGGACAAGGGCAAGCGCGGCACCGTGACGCTGCGCGTGGACGCCGATCACGTCGTCGTCGAAGGCATCAACGTCGTCAAGAAGCACGTGAAGCCGAACCCGATGAAGGGTACGACGGGTGGCATCGTCGACAAGTCCATGCCCATCCATCAATCCAACGTGGCGATCTTCAACGCCGCTTCCGGCAAGGCCGATCGCGTGGGCATCAAGCTCGGCGCCGATGGCAAGCGGGTGCGCGTGTTCAAGTCGACCGGCGAAGAGATCAAGGCCTAAGGGGTAAGACATGGCTCGTTTGCAAGAGTTCTATCGCGAGAAGGTCGTCCCCGGCCTGACCGAGAAGTTCGGCTACAAGTCCGTCATGGAAGTGCCGCGCATCACCAAGATCACCCTGAACATGGGCGTGAGCGAAGCCGTCGCTGACAAGAAGGTCATCGAGCACGCCGTGGGCGACCTGACCAAGATCGCCGGCCAGAAGCCCGTGGTGACGAAGGCCAAGAAGGCAATCGCCGGCTTCAAGATCCGCGAGGGCTACCCGATCGGCTGCGATGGTGACGCTGCGTGGCGCCACGATGTACGAATTCCTGGACCGTTTCGTGACCGTGGCCCTGCCGCGCGTGCGCGACTTCCGCGGTGTGTCCGGTCGCGCGTTCGACGGTCGTGGCAACTACAACATCGGTGTGAAAGAGCAGATCATCTTCCCCGAAATCGATTACGACAAGATCGACGCGCTGCGTGGTCTGAACATCAGCATCACGACGACCGCGAAGACCGACGACGAAGCCAAGGCACTGCTGGCCAGCGTTCAAGTTCCCGTTCAGGAACTGAGGTGACCCGTGGCTAAACTGGCTCTGATCAAGCAACGTGAGCTGAAGCGCGCCCAACTGGTCGCCAAGTACGCCAAGAAGCGCGCGGAACTGAAGGCGATCATCGACGACAGCAAGCAAGTCGGACGAAGAGCGCTACCTGGCCCGCCTGGAGCTGCAGAAGCTGCCCCGCAACGCCAACCCGACCCGCCAGCGCAACCGCTGCGCGATCACCGGCCGTCCGCGTGGCACGTTCCGCAAGTTCGGCCTGGCGCGTAACAAGATCCGTGAAATCGCCTTCAAGGGCGAGATCCCTGGCCTGTCGTCAAGGCCAGCTGGTAATCGGCAGGTTTAGGAGAAACCGTAAATGAGCATGAGTGATCCTATCGCCGATATGCTGACCCGCATCCGCAACGCGCAGAGGGTCGAGAAGGCTACCGTGGCGATGCCCTCGTCGAAGGTGAAGGTCGCGATCGCCAAGGTCCTGAAGGACGAAGGCTACATCGACGATTTCGCAGTGCGTGGCGATGCAGCCCGTCCCGAGCTCGAGATCGCGCTGAAGTACTACGCCGGCCGTCCGGTCATCGAGCGCCTCGAGCGCGTGAGCCGTGCCTGGCCTGCGCGTCTACAAGGGCCGCAACGACATTCCTCAGGTCATGAATGGCCTGGGCGTGGCGATCGTGTCGACCCCGAAGGGCGTGATGACCGACCGCAAGGCGCGCGCAAGCCGGCGTCGGCGGCGAAGTCCTCTGCTACGTCGCCTAAGCCGAGGAGAGAGAGACAATGTCCCGCGTTGGAAAAATGCCGGTCGTCCTCCCGCAAGGCGTGGAAGTGACGATCACCGCTGAGAAGATCAGCGTCAAGGGTCCCCAAGGCACCCTGTTCGTGGCCGCGAATGCGCTGGTCACGGTCAAGCTCGAAGGCGGCAAGCTGACCTTCGTTCCGGTCAACGAGTCGGCGGAAGCCGATGCGATGAGCGGCACGATGCGCGCCCTGCTGGCCAACATGGTCAACGGCGTGAGCAAGGGCTTCGAGCGGAAGCTGAACCTGGTTGGCGTGGGTTACCGTGCCCAGGCCCAAGGCCAGAAGCTGAACCTGCAGCTCGGTTTCTCGCACCCGGTGGTCCAGGAGATGCCGGCAGGCATCAAGGTGGAATGCCCGACGCAGACCGAAATCGTGATCAAGGGTGCGGATCGCCAAGTAACAAGTCGGTCAGGTGGCCGCTGAAGTGCGCGCTTACCGTCCGCCGGAGCCCTACAAGGGCAAGGGCGTGCGCTACGCCGACGAGGAGGTCATCCTCAAAGAAACCAAGAAGAAGTAAGGAGCCGCGCCATGCTGAACAAGAAGGAACAACGCCTGCGTCGTTCGCGTCAAACGCGTGCCCGCATCGCCCTGCAGCGCGTGGCCCGTCTGACGGTCTTCCGCTCGAACCTGCACATCTACGCCTCGGTCATTTCCGAAGACGGACAGCGCGTGCTGGCCGCCGCCTCGACCGCCGAGAAGGAAGTGCGTACCCAGCTGTCGGGCAAGGGTGGCAACGTTGCCGCCGCGACGCTGATCGGCAAGCGCATCGCCGAGAAGGCGAAGGCTGCCGGCATCGAGAAGGTCGCCTTCGACCGCTCGGGCTTCCGCTTACCACGGCCGCGTCAAGGCGCTGGCTGAAGCCGCTCGCGAAGCTGGCCTGAAGTTCTGACGCTCAAAGGATTAGGAAATGGCAAAGTTTCAACCCCGCGCTCAGACCGAAGGCAATGACGACGGCCTGCGCGAAAAGATGATCGCGGTCAACCGCGTGACCAAGGTCGTGAAGGGTGGCCGTACGCTCGGTCCTTCGCCGCGCTGACCGTGGTTGGCGACGGCGATGGCCGCATCGGCATGGGCAAGGGCAAGGCGAAGGAAGTGCCGGTCGCCGTGCAGAAGGCAATGGAACAGGCCCGCCGCAACATGTTCAAGGTGGCCCTGAAGAACGGCACGCTGCAGCACAACGTGGTGGGCAAGCATGGCGCGGCGCACGTGATCATGGCTCCGGCTCCGGCCGGTACCGGCGTGATCGCCGGCGGCCCGATGCGCGCCGTGTTCGAAGTGATGGGCGTGACCGACATCGTGGCCAAGAGCCACGGTTCGACCAACCCCTACAACATGGTTCGCGCCACGCTGGACGGGCTGAAGCGCTGCTCCACGCCCGCCGAAGTGGCGGCCAAGCGCGGCAAGTCGGTTGAAGAAATCTTCAACTGAGCGCCAGGAGATCGAGATGTCTGACAAGAAAACGCTCACGGTCAAGCTGGTCCGCAGCCCGATCGGCTGCCGCGCCGATCATCGCGCGACGGTCGTCGGCCTGGGTCTGCGCAAGCTGAACAGCACGAAGACGCTGGAGGACACGCCCGCGGTGCGCGGCATGATCAACAAGGTCGCCTACCTGGTGAAGGTGCTGTAAGCACAGCATCGACGAGGAACAGAAGATGCAACTGAATACCCTGAAGCCGGCCGCAGGCGCCAAGCACGCCAAGCGTCGCGTCGGCCGCGGCATCGGTTCGGGCCTGGGTAAGACCGCCGGCCGTGGTCACAAGGGTCAGAAGTCGCGTTCGGGCGGCTTCCACAAGGTCGGCTTCGAAGGCGGTCAGATGCCGCTGCAGCGTCGTCTGCCCAAGCGTGGCTTCAAGTCCCTGGCTCGTCCGTTCAACGCGGAAGTGACGCTGTCGGAACTGAACCAGCTGACCGGCGAGGAAATCGATCTGCTGACGCTGAAGGCCGTCGGCCTGGTGTCCGAGCTGGCGAAGTCGGTGAAGGTCATCAAGTCCGGCGAGATCACCCGCAAGGTGTCGATCAAGGGTCTGGGCGTGACGGCCGGCGCGAAGGCAGCGATCGAAGCCGCTGGCGGCTCCGTCGCTTAATCAGCCAAGCACAGGACTAGGCAGCAGTGGCAAGCAACGCATCCCAGTTGGCCAAGAGCGGCAAGTTCGGCGACCTGCGTCGGCGGCTGGTGTTCCTGGTGCTGGCGCTGGTCGTCTACCGCATCGGGGCGCACATCCCCGTGCCGGGCATCGATCCGGAGCAGCTGCAGCAGCTGTTCAAGGGCCAGCAGGGCGGCATCCTGGGCCTGTTCAACATGTTCTCGGGCGGTGCGCTGTCGCGCTTCACGGTCTTCGCGCTGGGGATCATGCCGTACATCTCGGCGTCGATCATCATGCAGCTGCTGACGAACGTGGTGCCGCAGCCTGGAAGCGCTGAAGAAGGAAGGCGAGGCCGGCCGTCGCAAGATCACGCAGTACACGCGCTACGGCACCGTGGGCCTGGCGATCTTCCAGAGCTTGAGCATCGCTTTCGCGCTGGAGAGCTCGCCCGGTCTGGTGCTCAGCCCCGGCTTCGGTTTCCGCGTGACCGCGGTGACCAGCCTGGTGACCGGCACGATGTTCCTGATGTGGCTCGGTGAGCAGATCACCGAGCGCGGTCTGGGCAACGGCATTTCGATCATCATCTTCGGCGGGATCGCCGCAGGGTCTGCCGAACGCCATCGGTGGTCTGTTCGAGCTGGTGCGTACCGGTGCGATGAGCGTGATCTCCTGCCTGGTCGTGATCGTCGATCGTGATCGCCGCGGTGACCTACCTGGTCGTGTTCGTCGAACGCGGTCAGCGCAAGATCCTGGTGAACTACGCCAAGCGCCAGGTCGGCAACAAGGTCTACGGTGGGCAGAGGTCGCATCTGCCGCTGAAGCTGAACATGTCGGGCGTGATTCCGCCGATCTTCGCGTCGTCGATCATCCTGTTGCCCACCACGCTGGTGAGCTGGTTCGCGACCGGCGACAGCATGCGCTGGCTCAAGGACATCGCTGATGCGCTGCGTCCGGGTCAGCCGATCTACGTGCTGCTGTATACGGCTGGCGATCGTGTTCTTCTGCTTCTTCTACACCGCGCTGGTGTTCAACAGCCGGGAAACGGCGGACAACCTGAAGAAGAGCGGTGCATTCGTCCCGGGGATCCGTCCGGGCGACCAGACGGCCCGGTACATCGACAAGATCCTGACGCGTCTGACGCTGGCAGGTGCGATCTACATCACCGGCGTGTGCCTGCTGCCGGAGTTCCTGATGCTGCAGTGGAACGTGCCGTTCTATTTCGGTGGAACGTCGCTGCTGATCATTGTGGTCGTCACGATGGACTTCATGGCGCAGGTGCAGTCCTACGTGATGTCGCAGCAGTACGAGTCGCTGCTGAAGAAGGCCAATTTCAAGGCCAACTGACGCGCCAGGCTATGTAGAAATTCGACCCGATTCGGCAAGTATCGAAGGACTATGGCCAAAGACGACGTCATCCAGATGCAGGGCGAGGTGCTCGAGAACCTCCCCAACGCAACCTTTCGCGTGAAGCTGGAGAACGGCCACGTCGTGTTGGGGCATATTTCCGGGAAGATGCGGATGCACTACATCCGCATCCTGCCCGGCGACAAGGTGACGGTGGAATTGACGCCGTACGATCTGACTCGTGCGCGGATCGTGTTCCGGGCGAAGTGAGCTTTTTAGCAACCCCCGGATTAACGCTGATTGAGCGAACAGAGTAGGTCAAGGAGCAGACCATGAAAGTTTTGGCATCGGTTAAGCGGATTTGCCGCAATTGCAAGATCATCAGGCGCAATGGCGTGGTGCGCGTGATCTGCACCGATCCCCGCCACAAGCAGCGCCAAGGCTGATTGGCCTCACGACTGCAAGCGAATTAGAGGACGCACAATGGCACGTATTGCAGGGATCAACATCCCGCAGCACAAGCACACCGAGATCGGCCTGACCGCGATCTACGGTATCGGCCGCACGCCCGCGCAGAAGATCTGCAACAGCTGCGGCATTCCGCTGGACAAGAAGGTCAAGGACCTGAACGACGCCGATCTGGAAAAGCTGCGTGAGGAAGTCGGCAAGCCTGACCATCGAAGGCGACCTGCGCCGCGAGATGACGATGAACATCAAGCGCCTGATGGACCTGGGCTGCTACCGTGGCGTCCGCCATCGCCGGGGCCTGCCGATGCGCGGCCAGCGTACCCGCACGAATGCCCGTACCCGCAAGGGTCCGCGCAAGTCGGCGGCGACCGGCAAGAAGTAATCCGCGGCATCTGAAGAAAGCAAACCATGGCAAAAGCACCCAATAACTCGGCTGCCCAGCGCGTTCGCAAGAAGGTTCGCAAGAACGTTGCCGACGGCATCGCCCACGTTCACGCTTCGTTCAACAACACCATCATCACGATCACCGATCGTCAGGGCAACGCTCTGTCGTGGGCCACGTCGGGTGGCCAGGGCTTCAAGGGCTCGCGCAAGTCGACCCCGTTCGCTGCCCAGGTGGCCGCTGAAGTCGGCTGGCCGCGCCGCTCAGGAACAAGGCATCAAGAACCTGGAAGTCAAGATCAAGGGCCCGGGCCCGGGTCGCGAATCGGCGGTGCGCGCCCTGGACTGCGCTCGGCATCAAGATCAACTCGATCTCCGACGTGACGCCGGTGCCGCACAACGGCTGCCGTCCGCCGAAGCGTCGCCGCATCTAAGCGGTCACGCCACGCGATCAGGATCAGTGCGATAATCTCTGATTCGTTCAGGACCAGCCGGCTGGCGCGCAAGTGCCAGCCGGCCGTTTTGCTGAGGTTGGCGCTTGCGCCACCTCGGTGCGAGCGGGTGGAGACACCCGCCCGGTGAAGTCTCTGACTTCTTGAAGCCCACCGTCCGAGCCGACAAAAACACTGGCCGGACTCGCGCGTTGCACGGAATGTTTCCATGCTCGCGTCAGATTGATGAAGGACACGCAAAGTGGCACGTTATATCGGCCCCAAGGCCAAACTGTCCCGCCGTGAAGGCACCGACCTGTTCCTGAAGAGCGCCCGCCGCGCCCTCGGCGACAAGTGCAAGCTCGACAGCAAGCCGGGTCAGCACGGCCGCACTTCGGGTCAGCGCACCTCCGACTACGGTCTGCAGCTGCGTGAAAAGCAGAAGGTCAAGCGCATCTACGGCGTGCTGGAGCGTCAGTTCCGCCGCTACTTCGCCGAAGCCGAGCGCCGCAAGGGCAACACGGGTGAAACCCTGCTGCAACTGCTGGAATCGCGCCTGGACAACGTCGTCTACCGCATGGGCTTCGGCTCGACCCGCGCGGAAGCCCGCCAGCTGGTGTCGCACAAGGGCATCACGGTGAACGGCGAAGTCGTGAACATCCCGTCCTACCTGGTGAAGGCCGGCGACGTGGTCGCCATCCGCGAAAAGTCGAAGAAGCAAGCGCGTATCGTCGAAGCGCTGTCGCTGGCCGAGCGATCGGCCTGCCCGCCTGGGTCGCCGTCGACGCCAAGAAGCTGGAAGGCACCTTCAAGCAAGACCCCGGACCGCGACGAGATCGCCGCCGACATCAACGAAACGCTGATCGTCGAATTGTACTCGCGTTAATTCTTTCGTGCCTGCCGAGCGGCCCTGCAGGGGCCTGCTCGGCTTTTCCTCGTCCGGGCGTTGCCAGCTGTATTGGGGCGCGCCTGGTTGGTCCCGGTCAGCCTTATCGGTGTAACGAGCCGAGGGTATTGAAAAGGAAAGACCTCATGCAAACGAATTTGCTGAAACCCAAGATCCATCGCCGTGGAGCCCCTGGGCGGTCATCGCGCCAAGGTGGTCCTGGAGCCGTTCGAACGCGGCTACGGCCACACCCTGGGCAACGCCCTGCGCCGTGTGCTGCTGTCGTCGATGGTGGGCTACGCGCCGACCGAAGTGACGATCGCGGGCGTGGTGCACGAGTACTCGACGCCATCGACGGCGTGCAGGAAGACGTCGTCAACCTCCTGCTGAACCTGAAGGGCGTGGTGTTCAGGCTGCACAACCGTGACGAAGTGACCCTGGTCCTGCGCAAGGAAGGCGAAGGCCCGGTGACGGCCGCCGACATCGAGACCCGCGCACGACGTCGAGATCATCAACCCCGATCACGTGATCGCCCACCTGTCGCAAGGCGGCAAGCTGGACATGCAGATCAAGGTCGAGAAGGGCCGCGGCTACGTGCCCGGCAACGTGCGCCGCTACGGCGACGAGCCGACCAAGGCCATCGGCCGCATCGTGCTGGACGCCTCGTTCTGCCCGGTCCGGCGCGTCAGCTACGCCGTCGAGAGCGCCCGTGTCGAGCAGCGTACCGACCTGGACAAGCTGGTCATGGACATCGAGACCAACGGCGCGATCACCCCGGAAGAAGCGATCCGTGCCAGTCGGCCCACATCCTGGTCGACCAGCTGTCCGTGTTCGCGCCGCTGGAAGGCACCGAACTGGTCGACGTGTTCGACCAAGCGCCGGCCGCCCGTTCCAGCAGATTCGATCCGATCCTGCTGCGTCCGGTCGACGACCTCGAGCTGACGGTGCGTTCGGCCAACTGCCTGAAGGCCGAGAACATCTACTACATCGGCGACCTGATCCAGCGCACCGAAAACGAGCTGCTGAAGACCCCGAACCTGGGTCGCAAGTCGCTCAACGAGATCAAGGAAGTGCTCGCCTCGCGCGGCCTGACCCTGGGCATGAAGCTCGAGAACTGGCCGCCCCCAGGTCTCGACAAGCGTTGATTTTTTGAACATGGACGGGTCATCGACCCGTCCGGTGCCCCCGGCAGTACCTGATCCGGCTGCCGGCAATAACTGAAGGAAAGGAAAGCACCATGCGCCACCGTAATGGTCTCCGTAAACTGAACCGCACCAGCGAACACCGCGCCGCGATGTTCCGCAACATGGCAGTGTCGCTGCTGCAACACGAAGCGATCAAGACCACGCTGCCCAAGGCGAAGGAACTGCGTCGCAAGGTCGTCGAGCCGCTGATCACGCTGGCCAAGGAACCGACCCTCGCCAACCGCCGCCTGGCCTTCAACCGCCTGCGCGACCGCGACATCGGTCGCGAAGCTGTTCAACGAACTGGGCCCGCGCTTCGCCACCCGTCCGGGCGGCTACACCCGCATCCTGAAGATGGGCTTCCGCGTCGGCGACAACGCCCCGATGGCGTACGTCGAGCTGGTCGACCGTCCGGAAGCGGCCGAAGGCGACGCTGAATAATCTCAGCGACTCGCATCCGCGCATGAAGGCCAGCAGCAATGCTGGCCTTTTTTCTTGTGTATCCGCGATACGCGCAAATCGGCAGGGCCATGGCCCCTGTCGAGCGTCATGGGAGCGTGCTTGGCGCTAAGCTTCGCGCCTTTCCGATCTCTCGACGACGCGCGGGCCACGAGTCCGCACGCGTTCCGCGCTTCATGACCCCTCTTGCCCTGATGCGACGCCTGATCCCGGCGTTGTTCCTGCTGATGGCCCTGGCCGCCTCCCTGGTCGCGGGGCCCGTACGCGCTGCCGACGATTTCCTCGATCCGGAGCAGGCCTTCAAGGTCGACGTGCAGTTGACCGGTGACCGCGAGTTCCAGGTGAACTTCACCAT
Source organism: Roseateles sp. (assembly GCA_039594005.1). GTDB lineage: Bacteria > Pseudomonadota > Gammaproteobacteria > Burkholderiales > Burkholderiaceae_C > Roseateles. The sequence continues at coordinate 3,240,265 of JBCNOF010000010.1, read as the reverse complement.
CGCGCCCGGCTATTACATGTACCGCGATCAGTTCAAGCTGGAGCCGGCGGCGGGCAGCTTGGGCGACATCGCCTGGCCGACGCCCAAGCGCAAGTTCGACGAGACCTTCCAGAAGGAAGTCGAGACCTATCGCGACCGCCTGAGCATCAAGGTACCGGTGACTGCGCTTCAGGCTGCACCGCTCAAGCTGGTGCTGACCGGCCAAGGCTGCGCGGACAAGGGCTTGTGCTATCCGCCGATGAAGAGCGAGCTGACGCTGGGCCTGAAGGGCTTTGGTGGCGACGGCGCGGTGAAGATCGGCGCCGCGCCGGATGCGCTGAGCGGTTTCGGCGTCTCGAACGCGGTGGCCTCGACGCCCGCGGATGCGACGCCCGCCAAGGCCGATGCAGCGCCCGCGGCGGCAACGGCCGCTGCCGCCGGCGGCAATCCGCTGGATGAGGTCCTGGCCTCCGGCCGCCTGTGGCTGGTGATCGGCGCCTTCTTTGCGGCGGGTGTGCTGTTGTCGCTGACGCCGTGCGTGCTGCCGATGCTGCCCATCCTGTCCTCGATCATCGTCGGGCAGGGCGGGACGCCGTCGCGAGCGCGCGGATTCTTCCTGGCGTTCAGCTACTCGCTGGGCATGGCGCTCCTCTACACGGCGCTGGGCGTGGCGGCAGGTCTGGCCGGCGGCGGCCTCGCGGCCTATCTGCAGAAGCCCTGGGTGCTGGCGCTCTTCGCGCTGCTGCTGGTGGGCTTCTCGCTGTCGATGTTCGGCGTCTATGAGATCCAGTTGCCGAGCCGCTTCACCGGCGGTGTGTCCGATGCGACCCAGCGCCTGCCGGCGGGCAAGTTCTTCAGCGTGTTCGTGATGGGCGGGCTGTCGGCGCTGATCGTCAGCCCCTGTGTCGCGGCGCCGCTGGCTGGCGCGCTGCTCTACATCAGCCAGACGGGCAATGTGGCCATCGGCGGCCTCGCGCTGTTCGCGCTCGCCTGGGGCATGAGCGTCCCGCTGCTGTTGCTTGGCTTGTCCGCCGGGACCCTGCTGCCCCGCGCTGGTCCATGGATGGAGACGGTGAAGTACTTCTTCGGACTGCTGCTGCTGTCGGTGGCGCTGTGGATCGTGCAGCCGGTGCTGCCACCGGTCTTGGCGCAGCTGCTGTGGGGCGCGCTGCTGGTCGCCGTGGCAGCCTTGCTGGGCCTGTTCCAGCGTGTCGAGGCCAACACGCCGTGCGTCTGGCTGCGCCGCAGCGCGGCGGTGGCCGCGATGGTCTTCGGCGTGGCCCAGTTCATCGGCGTGGCCGCCGGCGGTACCGACACCCTCAAGCCGCTCGCGGGCGTCATGGGTGGAGGAAGGTCAGCGGCGACGTCGGCGTCGTCCGCCGAGGCTCCTGCGGTGAACTTCCGCAAGGTCAAGAGCGTCGCGGAACTCGATGAGGCCCTGCGCACGTCGGGCAAGCCGGTGATGCTGGACTTCTATGCCGACTGGTGCGTGTCGTGCAAGGAAATGGAACGCTTCACCTTCACCGACGCGCGGGTGCAGGCCAAGCTGGCGGGCGCCGTGCTGCTGAAGGCCGACGTCACCGCGAACAACGCCGAGGACCGCGAGCTGCTCAAGCGCTTCAAGCTGTTCGGACCGCCGGGCACGATCTTCTTCGACCCCAAGGGCGAGGAGCTGACGGGCGTGCGCGTGATCGGCTTCCAGGATGCGGACCGCTTCTTGCAGTCGCTCCAGGCGGCCGGGCTTTGATTCCATGAAAGACGGTCGTCGAATGTTGAGGCGACAGTCCATTCCGTGCTACACTCTCTTTCTTCGATCGCGGGGTGGAGCAGTCTGGTAGCTCGTCGGGCTCATAACCCGAAGGTCGTCGGTTCAAATCCGGCCCCCGCAACCAGAACATCGAACGCTGTCCTCGGACAGCGTTGTTGATGGGATCGACACGAAGGCTTCTGACCACGTGCGATTCAATCAACACGGCAAACAGCCGCGGGGTGGAGCAGCCTGGTAGCTCGTCGGGCTCATAACCCGAAGGTCGTCGGTTCAAATCCGGCCCCCGCAACCAATCGAACAAGGGCCTCTCTCACGAGAGGCCCTTTGTTTTTCCGGCGCGGTTTTCAGCGCCCGTTTCTGCGCCTTCGGGGCGCAGTGGTTGGCTCAGCGCACGCGCAGCGCCTCGTTCCCGTCCGCCGCGATGACGCGGCCGATCACCGACGCGGCGCCGAATCCGTGGCGCGCGAAGATCGTGAGCACCTGGTCGACCGCCTGCGGGCTGCAGGACACCAGCAGGCCGCCGCTGGTCTGGGGATCGCTCAACAGCGCCTGGCTTTGCGCCGGCAAGTCGGCGTTCAGGCTGACTTCCGCGCCATACGCTGCCCAGTTGCGCCCGGAAGCGCCGGTGATGAAGCCCTGGGCGGCCAGCGCCTGGACGCCCTCGAGCACGGGCACGGCGGACCAGTCGATCTCGACCGCGCAACCCGACCCGCGCGCCAGTTCCAGCGCATGGCCCGCGAGGCCGAAGCCGGTGACGTCGGTCAACGCGTGGACGCCGTCGAGCGCCGCGAGGTCGGGTCCGGCGGTATTGAGCTTGGTCGTGGAGGCAAGCATCTGCCGATAACCGTGCTCGTCGAGCTGGCCCTTCTTGAGCGCCGCCGACATCACGCCGACACCCAGCGCCTTGCCCAGCACAAGCACGTCGCCAACGCGCGCGTCCGCGTTGCGCTTCACGCGCTTCGGATGCACGAGTCCCAAGGCCACCAGGCCGTAGATCGGCTCGACGGAATCGATCGTGTGGCCGCCGGCGATGGGAATGCCCGCCTCACGGCAGATGGAGGCGCCGCCCTCGAGGATCCGGCCGATCGTCGCTGTGCTCAGCACCGCGATCGGCATGCCCACGAGCGCCAGGGCCATGATCGGCTTGCCGCCCATCGCGTAGACGTCGCTGATCGCGTTGGTCGCGGCGATGCGGCCGAAGTCGAACGGGTCGTCGACGATCGGCATGAAGAAGTCGGTGGTGGCGATCAGCGCCTGCTCGTCGTTGAGTTGGTAGACGGCCGCGTCGTCGGCGGTCTCGATGCCGACGAGCAGCTCCGCTGGCACCGGCAGCGCGCTGGTGCCCTTGAGGATCTCGGACAGGACACCCGGCGCGATCTTGCAGCCGCAGCCGCCGCCATGGGACAGCGAGGTCAGGCGGGGTTCCGCGGACGCTGGCGCAGAGGGGAGGGAAGGGGCGGAGGCGGTGGATGCGGCATTCATGGGCGGGCAGCTTACCGCGACCCGCTTGAGCCGAGTGCGGGTGCGCGTTTGGCCAGTCCCTGCTGAAGGGCGATGAACTCATCCATGGCCTCCCACAGGGGGGCGTAAGCCGCGTCGTCGCCTTCCAGTTGCGCCAGCGCGAGCGCGCAGGCCTCCAGCGTGCTGCGCTGCGAATCCGCTTGCGCGCGCCGGATCGCGTAGCGAGAGGGCGGGGGCGCGTCGAGCGCGAGCCGGGGCAGGGGCTGCAGCCAGGGGTTCTCGTAGAGCAGGCGGCGGCTGCGCCGCCAGGTGCCATCCAGGACGATCAGCGTGATGGGTGCCCCGACGGCTCGTGCGTCGCTCGGCGTCGGCATGCGTGAAGGAGTGGCCAACGTCGCGTCGCCCGCGGTCTGCGGGTACAGCAGGACGAGTCCTGAGGTCGAGGCCGGCGGATCAAAGCGCTCGCCGACCCGCAGTTCCACGCGAGACAGGCAGCGCGCCAGCAAGGCGGCGGTGCCTTTCGCCTGTCGGTGCTCGTCGGGATCCTGAAGGATCAGCACCGGTGTCGTGTTGTGAACCGCGCGCACGCAGGCGCACCAGCAGCCCGTCAGCGGACGCACGCACGCGCCGCAAAGCGGACGGCGCCCACCGGGACCGCCACTCGCGGGTGGCGTGGAGTCAGCCATCGGTGGGAGCGCCGTCAGCGCGCGGTCAGCGCTCAGCGCGGCTGACGGGGCGGCTTGCGGCCGTCGTTCGGGCGGCCTTGGCCCTCGCGACGGGGGCGATCGCCGCGGTCACCGCGAACACCACGCGGACCGGGTCCGGGGCCACCGGGCCGGCCCTCGCCACGGGGGCCGCCGCGACGATGTTCCTGCCCTCTGGGCGGGCGGTCCTGGCGTTCCGGCCGCGGCGGTTGCTGGGCTTCTTCCTCGCGCGCCAGCTTGAGCTGAGCATCGAGCGCCTCCTGGGTCAGGCCCTTGAGCGCGCAGAAGTTGGCCGGCGTCAGCGTGGTGCGGGAGAAGTCGCGCAGCAGTTGCGCGCGCTCCAGGCGACCGCGGTCCTCCTCGGCACGACGTGCCTCGGTGACACCGCGGCGCCGGGTCAGCTCTTCCTGCGCGGCGGCGCGGTGTTCGTCCGTGAGGTCGCCGGCGGGCTGGCCGTCCAGGTCGAACCGGGTCTTGGCGCGCGTCAGCGCGATCAGGTAGCCGGTGCCGCCGGTGTAGCGGCGCAGGAAGGCCGACAACTGCGCCTTCGTGAACTGGCCGGGGGCGCGCTGCTGGATGTCGGCCTGGACTCTCAGCTTCAGCGGCTTGGCGCCACCGCCGAACAGCGCCGGGAACAGTTCCTTGAGCTTGGCGGCAACGGCTTGCACGTCGACGCGGCCGCCTTCGGACGCCTTGGCCGGGCTCGGCGCGCTGGCGGTCGATGCGGCGGCCTCGCCGGCCACCGACGTGGCCTCGGCGCTGTCGTCACCCGCTTCTTGGGGCTGCGCGCTGGCGTCGGCTTCCGGCGCTGTCAGCGCGGCGTCGGTCGTCTCGGCGGCGGTGGCCTTGGGATCGGGAGACACGGGAGAGGTCACTTCGTCTTGCGACGGGGTGCTGGAGGACATGCATCAAGCGGCGCGGGGCCGGCCTTCGGGAAAAAGGGGGATTGTGCCCAAGGCCGCGCGGGCGTGGCAATTCGCACCGATCAACGGCGACGGCCCGTCCTGCCTGAGGCGGGCCCGCCGAAGGGGGAATCAGGTTTTCGGTTCGCAGGCCGGCTTGCAGATCAGCTCGGTGCGGCCCAGGATGCGTTTCGATTGCAGGCTGCTGGGCGGACGGTGGCGTCCGCACTTGAAGCAGGAACGGGTCTGGCCGCTGCCCTGGAACGGCGAACCGCCCAGCTTGGATTCATAGCGCAGGCCGTTATCCCGAACGGCGGTGCAGGTATCTTTGCTCATGGTCTCGCTTCGCGTGGCGCTCTTGTTCGCGCCGGCGAGCTCGTAGCCCGTCGGCGCCTCGATTCCCTCGCAGACCATATTAGGTGGGGCGTATGACGCCCCGCTACATCGCTTGCCCGGGGGTGAAAGTACCGCCCGACGAACGGCGGCGTTTGCGCCGACAATCGCCCGCTGCCCGCACCCGCGGGCTCCAGAGAACCATGGCCAAACTGTTTTTCCGCTATGCCGCGATGAATGCCGGCAAGTCCACCGCCTTGCTGCAGGTGGCTCACAACTACGAGGAGCGCGGCCATGCGGTGCGCCTGTTCACAGCGGGTGTGGACGACCGCTACGGCAAAGGCCTAATCACCTCGCGGCTGGGCCCGCAGCGGGTGGCGGAGGTGTTCAACGCGGAAACGGACTTCCGGGCGCTGATCACGCAGACGCCCAACATCGCCTGCATCCTCGTCGATGAGGCGCAGTTCCTGACGAAGGACCAGGTCTGGTCCCTGCATGAGATCGCGCACATGCGCCACGTGCCGGTGATCGGCTACGGGTTGCGCACGGACTTCCGGGGCGAGCTGTTCACCGGGTCAGCTGCGCTGCTGGCGCTGGCCGACGAGATGGACGAGATGAAGACCATCTGCGACTGCGGCCGCAAGGCGACGATGAACATGCGCGTGGACGCCACCGGCCGCAAGCAGACCGAGGGCGCGCAGGTCGAGATCGGCGGCAACTCCCGTTACCGCGCGGTCTGCGGACGCTGCTTCAGAGCGTCCTGAGGACACGGCGGCCAGCGGCCGCCGGGTAAGCCTGGGCTTACTTCTTGGTCGCCAGTTGCTCTTCCAGTTCCTTGCAGGACGGAGCGCAGACCGGCTGAGACTTGCCCAGCAGCTTGCGGGACTTCAGCAGCGCACGGGGGCGATGCTTGCCGCAAAGGAAGCACGACATGGTGGCCGCGCCAAACGAAGAGGTCGCCGCGAAGGGCGAACCGGGAGCTTTAGAGCGATAGCGCAGACCATCGGCTTCGATGGTCGTCTTGGTCGTATCCTTGGCCACGCTGTTCCTGATCCTGATAAGAGTATGAAATGCCGCGCCGCCGACCCCAAGTTCCCCCCAGGGGCAGACGGCGAAACCCGTATTTTCCTATAAGCCGGGCCCTCCCCGTACCGGGGCATCGCTAATGACCTCGCGCGAAGGTCGCCCAAATCGGCGTCAGGTGACATTCCCCACTTCGGAGGGCATGTAACACGGGCCTTTGGTACCTTGGCACGATCTAGGGAAAACACCTAGAATCTCGCCCGCGCCGTTTCACCGTGGCGTCCATGACAACGACACATCAGGGAGCGAGCGCGTCGATGGAAAGGATCGAAGGGCTGTTTGCCGCCATGCGGGCGGCCAGTCAGGATTTGGAATGGCCGGCGACCGAGGCCCGTGACAGCGGCCTGGAAACCATGGGCGAATTGGCCGAGCGTTATGCGCAGGCCGTCAGCGCGGCCTTGTGTGGACACTTCCGCAGTTCGCACGCCAGCCTGTGGCTGCTGGATGGCGAGCCCGGCGAGTACCGCTTGCGTTGTCTCGGATCCCATGCGGTCGATGGCCCCAGCCATCAGCGTCCGGTCTGCGAGCAGCGCGCCTATCCTGGCTACTTCGACGCGCTGCTGAGCGATGGCGTCTTCCACTGCGCCGACGCCCTGACCGACCCGCGTCTGTCCGCGCTCGAGCCCCCGCCCACCTGGCGAGCGATGCTGGATGTGAGCGGCCAGATCAACGGCAAGACCTTCGGCGTGATCGCGCTGGGACAGCGCGACGAGGCCCGCGCCTGGAGCAAGCGCGAGGAGCTCGATCTTCGACGTGCCACCGCGAAGGCCTGCCTGCACCTGCACGCGCTGCGTCACGAACTCGAAACGGTCTGACGGCGCTCCGTCAGCGGCCGTGGAAGCGCGGGGCGCGCTTCTCCTGCCAGGCGCGCACGCCCTCTGCCAGATCTTCTGACGCGTTTGAAGCTTCCAGGTCCGCGCGCAGCGCCTGAAGATCCAGCCGCCCGTTGGCGATCGCGTTGAGGTGCTTCTTCATGCCCGACAAGGCCAGCGGCGCGTAGCCGCACAGCCGCTCGCACAAGGCTTGTACCGCTGCCTCCAGCCCGTCCTCGTCGTCCAGCAACTGATCCAGGAAGCCGCTGTCGCGCATGGTCTGCGCGTCCAGCGTCTCGCAGGCGAGCAGCACCCGCTTGGCCATCGACAGGCCCAGGCGATTCACATAGCGCTCCATGCCGCCGCGGTAGAAATGCAGCCCCAACCGCGCGGCGGGGACGAACATTTCGCAGCGGCGCACGCCTAGCCGGAAATCGCAGGCCAGCGCCAGATCAGTGGCGCCGCCATACACCCCGCCCTGGATCGCGGCGACGGTCACCGGCCGCGCCTGCTCCCACGCGTCGGTGAGCGATTCAAAGAGCGCGCCCGCGTCCACGCCGGGCGCGGCATGAATGTTGAAGCCGCTGCAGAAATGCCGACCCTCCGCCTGCAGCAGCAGCACGCGGACCTCCGGCGTCGCGTTGACCTGGCGCAGGTGCGCTTCCAGCGCTTGCAGGTCGATCAACTCGAGCCGATTCGCGACATGCGGTCGCCGCAAGGTGACCCGAGCCAGCGGGCCGTCGATCTCCAGCGCAGGGATGTGTGGGGGCATGGCGGCGCAGTCTATCGAAGCAGCGCCTAGCACAAACCCGCCGATTGAGCCTTAACTTCGACCGACCGGTCGGATTAATGTCTTGCGAAAAGTCAATGCGGCATCCACTGACGGTTTCCTGAACGCTTCCCGCTAGAGTGGGTTTCACGTCGCAATGGACGACCAACCCCCGGGCGATGGCCTTCGGAGCGGTCGCGACGTCGCCGGCACGCATCGGCGACGCGCGGTCAACGGCCACGCTCGGCACCACGACAGGAGACAAGGTGGACGGGGCGATTGCAAGCATCCTCATGCTGGACGGGGTGACCAACGGCGCGATCTACGCGTTGCTGGCGCTGGCCCTGGTCCTCGTGTTCGCGGTCACACGGGTGATCTTCATTCCCCAGGGGGAGTTCGTTGCTTTCGGCGCGCTGACGCTGGCGGGACTCCAACTCGGGCACACCCCGCTGACCATCCACTTCCTGATCGCGATGGCGCTGCTGGCTGCGCTGCTCGACCTGGTGGCCGCGGTCCGCGCTCGACGCGTCTCGGCCGAGTTGGGGCCGATCGCGCTACGCGCGTTGCCGGGCGTGGCGATCGGACTCGGCGCGTTGTGGCTGGCGCCGATGAAACTGCCGCTGGTCGCGCAGGCGCTGCTCACGCTGGCGGTGGTCACGCCGATGGGCGGGCTGCTGTACCGGCTCGCTTACCAGTCGCTGGCGGACGCCTCGGTGCTGGTGCTGCTGATCGTCTCGGTCGGGGTGCACTTCGCGTTGACCGGGCTGGGCCTGGTGTTCTTCGGCGCCGAGGGCTCCCGCAACCCGAGCTTCTGGGACGCGAGCTACACGGCCGGCCCGCTGATGGTCTCGGGTCAGACGCTGATCATCGTGCTGGCGTCGGCCGCGCTGATCGTCGGCCTGTGGCTGTTCTTCGAGAAGAGCCTGTACGGCAAGGCGCTGCGCGCGACCGCGGTGAACCGGCTGGGCGCGCGGCTGATGGGCATCTCGAGCACCTCCGCGGGACGCCTGTCGTTCACGCTCGCCGCGTTCATCGGCGCACTGTCCGGCATCCTGATCAGCCCGACCACGACGATCTTCTACGACAGCGGCTTCCTCATCGGCCTCAAGGGATTCGTCGCCGCCGTCTTCGCCGGGCTGTCCAGCTATCCGGGCGCGGCGCTGGGGGCCTTGCTGGTGGGCCTGATCGAATCGTTCAGCTCCTTCTGGGCCAGCGCCTTCAAGGAGGTCATCGTCTTCACTTCCATCCTGCCGGTGCTGCTGTGGCGCAGCTGGCGCGACCCGCACCATGAAGAGCATTGACGTGAGCACCGATCCCGCCGCCATGAAGTCCGCGACCACCACTTTGTCGCCCTCGGCCGCGAGCGCGCACCCATGGGCCCGCCGCGTCGTCCCCGCGCTGCTGCTGGCGGTGCTCGCGGTGCTGCCGCTGCTGCCGGTGCCCGAGTTCTGGATCACGCAGCTGAACTACATCGGCATGTTCGCGCTCGTCGCGCTGGGGCTGGTGCTGCTGACCGGCGTCGGCGGGCTGACCTCGTTCGGCCAGGCGGCCTTCGTCGGCGTGGGCGCCTACACGACGGCGCTGCTGAGCGCCAAGTACGGTCTGTCGCCCTGGATCGGCCTGGCGGCCGGGCTGGCGATCACGCTGCTGATCGCGCTGGTGCTCGCATTGATCACCTTGCGCATGTCGGGCCATTACCTGCCACTGGCAACGATCGCGTGGGCGCTGAGCCTGAACTTCACGATCGCCAACATGGAGACGCTGGGCAAGTACGACGGGCTGCTGGGTGTCCCGGCGATCGAGCTCTTCGGCATGAGCCTGGCGGACGGGCGGGCGATCTACTACCTGATCTGGCTCTTCGCGATCCTCGGCGCGATCGCGGTGCGCAACCTGCTCGACTCCCGACCCGGGCGCGCGATCCGCGCGCTGGGCGGCGCCACGGTGATGGCCGAATCGATGGGCGTCTCGACCTTCCGCTACAAGGTCGTGATCTTCCTGATCGCGGCCCTGCTCGCGGCGATCTCGGGCTGGCTCTTCGCGCATGTGCAGCGCACGGTGAACCCGAGTCCGTTCGGGCTCAAGATGGGCATCGAGTACCTTTTCATGGCCGTCGTGGGTGGCGTGTCCAGCGTGTGGGGCGCGTTCGTCGGCGCGGGTGTCTTCAAGATCATCGAGGACCAGCTCAAGGAGCTGCTGCCGCGATTGCTCGGCAGCAATGGCAACTTCGAGATCATCGTGCTGGGTGTCGTGCTCGTGCTGATGCTGAAGTACGCGCCCAAGGGCCTGTGGCCGTCGCTGCAGGGCGCGCTGTCGCGCTGGTGGCCGGCTCGGCCGCGCGAGCGCGACTGGGGCGGCGCGGCCACGCTCGCCACGCGCGCCAAACCGCAGGCGGGCTCGGTGCTGCTGAAGGTCGACAAGCTGCGCAAGCAGTTCGGCGGCCTGGTCGCGGTGAACGACGTGAGCTTCGAGCTGCGTGCCGGCGAGATCATGGGCCTGATCGGCCCGAACGGCGCGGGCAAGTCCACGACCTTCAACCTGGTCTCGGGCGTGCTCGGCGCCACCAGCGGCGAGCTGCGCTTCGCGGGCGAGTCGATCACCGGATTGCCCTCGCGTGAGATCGCCCGGCGCGGGATGTCGCGCACCTTCCAGCACGTCAAGATGATCCCCGACATGACGGTGCTCGAGAACGTCGCGCTCGGCGGCTATCTGCGCGCCAGCAGCGGCACCGCTCGCGCGATGCTCCGCCTGGATCGCGCCGAGGAGAAACGTCTCTTCGCCGAGGCCGAATCGCAGCTGCGCCGCATCGGCATGCAGGACCACCTGAACGAGCTCGCCGGCAACCTCGCGCTGGGCCCGCAACGCCTGATGGAAATCGCGCGCGCGCTGTGCAGCGATCCGTCGCTGCTGCTGCTCGACGAGCCCGCCGCAGGCCTGCGCCACAAGGAGAAACAGGCGCTCGCCGACGTGCTGCGCCAACTCCGCGCCGAAGGCATGAGCATCCTCCTCGTCGAGCACGACATGGACTTCGTGATGGGCCTGACGGACCGCATCGTCGTCATGGAGTTCGGCACCAAACTGATCGAGGGCACGCCAGCCGACGTGCAGGCCAGCCCCGAGGTGCGCGCGGCCTATCTCGGAACGGAACACTGACATGAGCGAGCTGCTGAACGTCAGCGGACTGCACGCCGGCTACGGCCGCGCCGAAGTCCTGACTGGCCTGAACCTGCGCCTGCGCCAAGGCGAGGTCGTCACCGTCATCGGCCCCAACGGCGCCGGCAAGAGCACCACGCTCAACGCCCTCATGGGCGTGCTGCCCGCGCGCGGTCAGATCCTCTTCGACGGCGAGGACGTGAACGGCCTCGGCCTCGAGGACCGCGTGATGAAAGGCCTCGCCCTCGTGCCCGAGAAACGCGAGCTCTTCACCACCATGTCCGTCGAGGACAACCTCATCCTCGGCGGCTTCCGGCCGATGCGGCTCGGCATCAAGGACTGGCGGGATGAACTCGAACGCGTCTACGCGCTGTTCCCCCGTCTGAAGGAACGGCGCACGCAACTCGCGGGCACGCTCTCCGGCGGAGAACGCCAGATGCTCGCCGTCGGTCGCGCGCTCATGGCTCGCCCCAAACTCCTCATGCTCGACGAGCCCTCGCTCGGACTCGCTCCGCTCATCGTCAAGGAAGTCTTCCGCATCGTCGCGCAACTGCGCGACGCCGGCGTCTCCATCCTGCTCATCGAGCAGAACGCCCGTGCCGCACTCGAAGTCGCGGACTACGGGTACGTGCTCGAAACCGGCGACATCGCCCTCGAAGGCAAAGCCGCCGACCTCGCCAAAGACCCCCGCGTCATCGAGACCTACCTCGGGGCAAGTCGCAAGCAACATTGAGCGAGGACCACCCCGACCGGGTGCCCCCTTCTCCATGTCCTCCTTGGGTACCCTCCTCGGGTACCCAATTCCCCCCAATACTTCCGAAGGGGGCACCCGGCCGGGGTGATCCCGATGCGCTCTGGCAGCGCGAGCCGAGCTCAGGTCAGTGGGGTTGGCCCTCTGCAAACATCTTCGCGAGACGCTCCTTCAACTGCGACTCGGACACATCCTCCTTGTGCGTGGAGACCATCCACTTGTGTCCGTATGGGTCCGCAATCACGCCCATCCGGTCACCCCAGAACTGGTCCGCCACAGGCATCTCGACCTTCGCGCCCGCGCCCTCCGCCGCCTTCACCGTCGCATCCACATCCGGCACGTAGATCACCACGGTGATGGGGCTGCCGTTCAGGCTCAATGGACTCAGCGCCCCACAGTTCGACCGCTCCTCGGTCAACATGAACTTCGCGCCACCCACATTCAACTCGGCATGCATCACGCCATCAGGCGCATCCAGCCGCAACTCCACTTTCGCGCCGAACGCGCGCTGATAGAAATCGATCGCGCCAGCCGCGTCGCGAATCGTCAGATACGGCGTCGCACCATTGGCAGCCGGCACAGCAGAAACAGCAGTCATCACAGTCTCCTTCGGTGGTGAATCAACATCGGTACGACGTACAGCCGTCACCAGATTCGACACGCCCAGCCTGCCAGTCCGTGACAGGTTCGTCGCCCCCTCGTCCCGCGTTGGCCGGACACCCCCTTGACACCCCGATTTCGGGGGGCACTCCGTGACGTCCCCGAAACACGCCTCGCCCCCTCGCCGACCATAATCCGCCGACTCCCACCATGGCGCTCCTGTCCTCCCTCCGAAAACTCCTCTCCGGCTCCGGCGATACCCCGTCGGCTGGTGGAGCGTCCGCCATGGGAACAAGCGCCCGAAGCACTTCGCCCGCCACGGTGCCCGCCGCACCACCGAGCGCGCCCGCCCCGGTCTCGCAGCCGCCCGGCACGGCGTACTCGCACGGCCCGAGCATGGTCTCCACCCAGACTGCCGTGTACAGCGGGGGCGACCTCGTCTTCCCGACGCTGGATGCCTCCCCCGAGTGGCTGCAGTTCAGCACCCGGCTGCTGGGCCTGTCCCGCCTGAAGGATGTGCCGCCGTCGACCGGCGAGCAAGGCCTGATGCAACGCCTGCAAGCCCAGCGCGGCTCGCAGTGGGCCGATCTGCTGCCCCGGCTGCCCGCCGTGCTGCCGCAACTGATGCGCCTGGTGCGCCGCGAGGACGTGTCCGGATCGGAACTCGTGCAGCTGCTGTCGCGCGATCCCAGTCTCGTCGGCGAGCTGATGCGCCTGGCCAACTCGCCGCGCTACCGCACCGAGCGCGAGATCACCGACCTCTCCGGCGCCATCATGGTCCTCGGCCAGCAGGGCCTGAACCAGCTTGTGATGAGCGTAGCCATGCGCCCCATCTTCCACCAGGGCAAGGGCCGATACGGCAGCCGCGCCGGCACGCTGCTGTGGGACCTGAGCGAGCGCACCGCGTTCGCCACCCTGCGCCTGGCCAACGCCGGCGATGATGAATTCGCCGCCTACCTCGCGGGCCTGAGCTCGCAGTTGGGACTGATGGCCCTGCTGCGCGCGCTGGACGGCATGTCCGCGCCCTCGGTGCCGCCGATGGATCGCGAGGGCCTGCATCGACAACTCCTGCCCTTGACTGCCGCATGGTCGGCGCAGATCGTCGAGCACTGGGGCTTCCCGGTGAAGGTCGCCGAGGCGCTCGTGCCGCGGCCCGGCCGCAGCGCGGAATCGACGGTGCTCGCTCAACTGGTGCGTCAGGCCCAGGCCGTCGCGTTGCGCCACCTGATGCAGCCCGGCCTGCAGCCGGCGCAGCTGGGTGATTGGTCCGCCGCGCAGCAGCGCTGCTATGCCGAGCTGGACCGCGAGTTCAGCGGCACTGGCGCCGCGCTCTGATCGCCTGACCGCGCAAGCCGTCCCGACCGAGCTTGATGCTCAGCCACCGCGGCGCTTGGCCAGCCGCCAGGCCGCGAGGCCGAACGCGCCCTCAAGCACCAACGCCAGCGCCGCCGCTGGCAGCGCGCCCGCGAGCAGCAAGGTCTGGTCGTTCAGCGCGAGTCCGGTGACGATGCGCTCGCCGTAACCGCCCGCGCCGATGAAGGCCGCCATCGTCGCGGTGCCGACCGAGAGGCTCGTCGCCGTGCGCAGTCCCGCGAGCATCACCGGCAACGCCAGCGGCAACTGCACGCTGCGCAGCACCTGGCCGCGCGAGAGCCCCAGCGCCCGTGCCGCGGTGATCAGGCCCTCGGGGACCTCGCTCATGCCGACCGTGCAGTTGCGCAGCACCGGCAGCAAGGCGTAGAGCGTCAGCGCGACGAGCGCGGGCACCGGCCCGATGCGGTTCATCGCCCAGATCAGCAAGGCCAGCATCGCCAGCGACGGCACCGTCTGCAGCAGCGCGCAGACCGCGAGCAAGGCCTCGCGCCAGCGCGGCCACGGATGCAGCGCCACCGCCAGCGGCACGCCGATCAGCGCGGCCAAGGCGACCGCGCCCAGCACGAGCGAAAGGTGCTGCCACGTGAGACGACCGAGATCCGGGCCGGTCAGGCGTGCCCACAGACCGCCAGGCGATGCGGCGGGCGCGGAGGAGGGGGCCGATGCAACGGATGCCGTCGATGCCGATGCGGATGCGGAGGGCCGCGCGAGGAAGTCCCGCGCGATGGCGTCGAAGGGCCGCTGCTTGTTCTCGGCCTGCGCGTTCATCGCGATCATCGCGGGCTCATCGATGCGGCCCTGCAGCGTCTGCATCGCCGCCCAGGCCCGAGGATGTTTCGTCGGCAGGTCCAGGCGATAGAGCAGCACCGCGTCATAACGCGGGAAGAAGCCCGCGTCGTCCTTCAGCACGGTCAGCGCGAGGCCCTCGATCTGCGCGTCCGTCGTGTAGACATCGGTGACGTCGATCTGCGCGTCCGCCAGCGCGCGGTACGCCAGACCGTGATCGAGCCCCGTCGGCGCCTGCGGCAGGCCGTAGCGCCTCGACAGGCCGGGCCAGCCGTCCGCGCGGCCCAGGAACTCGTTGCTGAGCCCGAATCGCAGCGACGGCTGGCCCTTGAGCTGGGACAGCGCGGTGAGGCCGAGCTCTCGCGCCTGCGCCGAGCGCATTGCCAGCGCATAGCCGTTGTTGAAGCCGAGCGGCACACCGATCGCCAACCCAAGGGGCCGCAACTCCGCCTGCAGCTGGGCCAGCGGCGCGCCCGTCGCGGCGTGGCCCAGGATCTCGCGCTCGATGGTGCCGAGGTATTCGGGATACACGTCGATCGCGCCGGACTTGAGCGCCGCGTGCACGATGGCCGTGTTGCCCAGCCCCTGCCGGACCTCGACGACAGTCTCGGGATCGCCGGCTCGCGCGGTCTGCGCGAGGATCTCGGCCAGCACGTAGCTCTCGGTGAACCGCTTGGAGCCGATGCGCAGCGGCTCGGCCGCCCAGGCGCTCGCGCTCAAGGCCATCTGCGCGACGCCGGCCATCAACAGCAGCGGCATCAGCGACCGCAGCGGCACGAGACGAAGAAGGGGCCGCAGCCGGCTGAGCGACATCATCGGCGCAGCATAGTCGAGCCACCCCGGCTGCGCGCCAGCGTGCGCAACACCTGGCCCGCGAAGGCCTGGGCCGCGGGCGAGGCCGCCGAGGCCTTGCTGCGCATCAGCACCACCGACATTGCCGGCAGCGTCGTGGCCGGCGGCAGCCCGTGACGCTCGTCTAGCAGTTCCATGCCTTCCGGCACGCTGCATCGCGTGAACAGCGCGATGGCCAGGCCGCTCTCCACCGCGGCCAGCATGCCCGCCGGGCTCGCGCTGTCGCACACGATCCGATAGGGCCGCTTGAGCGCGGCCAGCGCCGCGAGCGCCGCCTTGCGCGCCAGGCTGCCCGATTCGTACACCGCCACCGGCAGCGGGGTCTGGCGCCACGCCTCGAAGCGCGGCGCGCCGAACCACGCCAGCGGCTCGTCGAACAGCGCCTGTCCGCGACCGGCGCGGTCGCGCGTGACCACCGCCACGTCGATCTCGCCGCGCGCCACGCGCGGGATCAGGACCGTGGACTGCTGGCACACCAGCGTCAGCTCCACCGCCGTGTGCCGTCCGGCGAAGTCGCGCAGCACCGGCGTCAGATAGGGCACAGCGTAGTCCTCGGGCACGCCGATGGTCAGGCGGCCATGCAGGGTCTCTCGGCGCAAGGCCTGCACCGCCTCGTCGTGCTGGGCGAGCATGCGTCGCGCATGGCCCAGCAACTCGCGCCCCGCTGGCGTCAGGTCCAACCGTCGCGGGCTGCGCACCAGCACGGGCTGGCCGACCGCGTGCTCGAGCTTGGCGATCTGCATGCTCAGCGCGGATTGCGAGCGATGCACCAGCGCGCCGGCCGCCGTCAGCGACCCCGCATCCACCGCCGCGACGAACGCGCGCAACCAGTCCAGTTGAAGATCCGTCGACGCCATCTCGATCTCCGCTCCATCGGGGAAGCATTCGAATCCCTGATGCTAAACGTGACGAGGATTCGCTTTGCGGGACGCCGCCGCGAGACCAGACTCGGTGCATGAGTTCTTCGTTGTCTCCTGTTCAGGACGCCTCGCTCGCGTCGATGCCCGCCGATGCGCGCCGTCTGCGCGAGGGCCAGGCGCTGATGATCGGGGGCGGTCTGCTGCTGGGCACGATCGGTGTGTTCGTCGAGGAGGCGGCGCAGGACCCCGCCACCACCGTGTGGTTCCGTTGCGTCTTCGGAATGGCCGCGCTGCTGGTCTGGGGCGCGGCGCGCGGGCAGTTGGGCGAGCTCATTCGATTGCGCGGGAGCGCGCTGGCCGCGGTGATCGCGGTCGGCGCGCTCACGGTGCTGAACTGGGGGCTGTTCTTCGCGGCGATCCCGCGCTGCTCGATCGCGGTGGCGACGGTGGTGTTCCATGTGCAGCCGTTCTGGTTGATGGCAATGGGCGCACTCTGGCTGCGCGAACGCGTCACCGGCGCGCAGTGGGCCGCGACCGGCGTGGCCTTGCTCGGCCTGACGCTGGCGACGGGCATCGCCGACGACGCCTTCGGAGCGACCGCCGCCGGCAGCGCGCGAGCCTTGCCCGGCTACGCGGCCGGCGTGGCCTTGTGCCTGCTCGGGTCGGTCAGCTATGCCGCGGCGAGCTTCATCGCCAAGGTCCACGCCGAGCGGGCGGGGTCGTTCGCGCTGTCGACGGGGCAGTGCGTCGTCGGTACGCTGGCGCTGCTGCCGTGGCCGTTGATGCACGGCCTGCCAGCGGCCGGCCCTGCCTGGGGCTGGCTGGCCGGCCTGGGCGTGCTGCACACCGGGTTGGCGTACGTGGTGCTCTACGCCGGCATGGCACGTCTGGGCACCGGGCGGATCGCGGTGCTGCAGTTCGTGTATCCCGGCAGCGCCGTTGTGGTCGACTGGCTGGTCTACGGACGCGCGCTGGGTCCGGCGCAGATGGCCGGGGTCGCGCTGATCGGCGCGGCGCTGTGGTCGCTGCGGCGGCGGGGTTGAAACCGTTCAGCCCCAGGCGCGCGGATCGTCCGGCTCGGCGAGCATCGTGCCGTCGAGCAGCAGATGGGCGCGGCCCTCGCGGCTGTCGCCTTCCGCGAGGTCGACGCGCACCGCGCCGTCCAGCGCGAAGCTCGCGGTCACGGCGCCCGTCGGCGTGTCCAGTTGGACCGGACCGGGCCGCAACCGTCCCAGGTGCGCCAGCGCGGCGATCACCGCGATCAACACGCCGGGGCCCGCGGGCGCCGGTCCGTCGGCATCCAGGAACAGCACGCCGGCCAGGCTGCCGGGCCGCTCGGGCTCGGTCAGCACCGCCACCCGTGTGCCCGGCGCGCTGCGCGGCGGGCCGCTCAGCGCCAGTCGCCAGGCGTCATGCCGCGCGCGGAAGTCGGCCAGGCGGTCCGGCATCGTCGAGCCGACGAGCGCCGGCCCGCCGCTGACGACGATCCGCGTGAGCAGGCCCTCGACATGCGCGTCGATCAGCCGGATCGGGTCGGACAGGAAGTTCATGCGATGACCTGCTGCGTGAAGGCGCGCAGGTGGTCCATCAGGGCATCCGAGGCCTGCGCGGCCGCCTCGCCATCCCCGCTCGCGATCGCCTCGGCCAGGCGCTGATGCGCCCGCGCCCCGCTCGCGACGTCGCCCAGGTGTCGATACGCGTACCAGAAGCGTCGGCACTGGATGATCATCGGGAGCACCGCCGCCACTGCGTAGCGGTTGCGGCAGGCGGTGTGGTTGACCCGGTCCAGCGCCTGGTCCACCCGCATGTAGGCCTCCAGGTCGCCTCGCCGGGCCGCCTCGGCCATCCGCGCCGCGCAATCCGTGAGCGCCGCGCGCTGCGCCGGCGAGGCCCGACGCGCCGAGCAGCACGCGATCAGCCGCTCCAGCGGCCGGCGTGCCTCCAGCAGGTCCAGGTGCTCGGCCAGCGGCATCGCGCTGACCAGCAGCCCGCGCCGGGGCTGCTGCGCGATCAGCCCGCTGGCCACCAGCCGCATCAGCGCCTCGCGCGTGGGCGTGCGCCCCAGTCCGATCCGCGCGATCAGCTCGGACTCCACCACCGGCGCCCCCGGGCGCAATTGCAGCGTCGCGATCAGGGTCTCGATCGCGTCATAGGCCTGGTCCGCCTGGCGGCGTTTGTCGACGTCCTGCAGCTCGAGGGTGTCTGAAGTCATGGGCGCGCATCATCGCAGGTCCGACCGGACCCCGATCCCGCACGCTAGGTGATTGAGTTTGCGCAGGTCAACCCCAGTTAAATCCGCGTCCGGCCGCCGCCGAGCCAGCCGGACGGGCCGCATACAATCACCGGTTCTTCCGTACGCCCGGACCCCGTGTCCGGCGGCGCCGAGGCCCTGAGGCCGAAGCCAACGCATTTCCTGAGGGATATCGACGTGTTTATTTCCAACGCTTTCGCGCAGACCGCCGGCGCCGCTTCCACGAGCGCCACGGCCGGCTTCATGCAGATGCTGCCGCTGGTGGCCGTGTTCGTCGTCATGTATTTCGTGATGATCCGCCCCCAGATGAAGCGCCAGAAGGAGCACCGCGCCATGGTCGAGGCCCTGGCCAAGGGCGACGAGGTCATCACCTCGGGCGGCATGCTCGGCAAGGTCAGCAAGATCGACGAGCAGTACCTGAGCGTCGAGATCGCCAGCGGCGTGGAGATCAAGGTCCAGCGCACCGCCGTGGTCCAGGTCCTGCCCAAGGGCACCGTGTCGAAGTAAATCGACGTCCCCATCCGGAGCGCGCCGCGCCCAAGGCGTGACCGCTCCCTGACGACCCGGCCCGTGCCATGCACCGGCCGGGTCGGCTTTCAGAGGTGCCCGCCCCGCGAGGCGCCTGGTTGTCAGAGGATCTCCTCATGAACCGTTATCCGCTGTGGAAGTACGCGCTGCTCGTCGTGGCGCTGCTGGTCGGCCTGATCTACACGCTGCCCAACCTGTTCGGCGAGGCGCCGGCAGTGCAGGTGTCCAGCGCCCGGGTCACCGTCAAGGTCGACGACGCCGTGCGTCAACGCGTCGAGCAGGCCATCGCGCAGTCCGGCGTCACGCCGGACTTCGTGCACCTGGAAGCCGGCTCCGTGCGCGCCCGCTTCCACGACACCGATGCCCAGATCAAGGCCAAGGACGCGATCGCCAAGGCGCTCAACGGCAACGAGACCGCTGATCCGACCTACATCGTCGCGCTCAACCTGGTGTCGCGCAGCCCGCAGTGGCTGACCGCGCTGCACGCCTTCCCCATGTACCTGGGCCTGGACCTGCGCGGCGGCGTGCACTTCCTGATGCAGGTCGACATGAAGGCGGCGCTGACCAAGAAGGCCGAATCGACCGCCTCGGACGTCCGCACCACGCTGCGCGACAAGAACATCCGCCACGCCGGCATCAGCCGCGAGGGCAATGACGTCGTCATCAACTTCCGCGACGAGGCCACCCGCACGCAGACGCTCAACGTGCTGCGCGACCAGGTCTCCGACTTCGCCTGGGTGCCGTCCGGCACCGGCACGGAGCTGCGCCTGACCGGCTCGCTCACGCCCAAGGCCGAGATCGCCGTGCAGGACGCCGCGCTCAAGCAGAACATCACCACGCTGCACAACCGCGTGAACGAACTCGGCGTGGCCGAGCCCGTGATCCTGCAGCAGGGCCGCGACCGCATCGTCGTCCAGCTGCCCGGCGTGCAGGACACCGCCAAGGCCAAGGACATCATCGGCCGCACCGCGACGCTGGAAGTGCGCATGGTCGACGAGAGCGCCGAGGCGTCCGCCGCGCTGGCGGGCACCGGCCCCGTGCCCTTCGGCACCGAGCGCTTCACCGAGAAGGACGGCAGCACGCCGATCATCGTCAAGCGCCAGGTCGTGATCACCGGCGACAACCTCAACGACGCCCAGCCGAGCTTCGACGAGAACCACCAGCCCGCCGTCAGCCTGAAGGTCGACGCCAAGGGCGCCCGCATCATGAAGGACGTGTCGCGCGAGAACATCGGCAAGCGCATGGCCATCATGCTGTTCGAGAAGGGCAAGGGCGAGGTCGTGACCGTCGCCCACGATCCGTGGCGAACTGGGCAACAGCTTCTCGATCACCGGCGGCAGCATGACCACGCAGGAAGCCAGCGACACCGCGCTGCTGCTGCGCGCCGGCTCGCTGGCCGCGCCGATGGAGATCATCGAGGAACGCACCATCGGCCCGTCGCTGGGCGCGGACAACATCGACAAGGGCATCGCGTCGGTCACCTGGGGCTTCGTCGCCGTGGCGATCTTCATGTGCCTGTACTACATGCTGTTCGGCGTGTTCTCCGCGGTCGCGCTGTCGGCGTCAACCTGCTGCTGCTGCTGGCCGTGCTGTCGATGCTGCAGGCCACGCTGACGCTGCCCGGCATCGCGGCCATCGCGCTGGCGCTGGGCATGGCCATCGACGCCAACGTGCTGATCAACGAGCGCGTCCGCGAGGAACTGCGCGCGGGCCTGGCGCCCCAGCAGGCGATCCACGCCGGCTACGAGCGCGCCTGGGCCACCATCCTGGACTCCAACGTGACCACGCTGATCGCGGGCCTGGCGCTGCTGGCCTTCGGCTCGGGGCCGATCAAGGGCTTCGCCGTCGTGCACTGCCTGGGCATCCTGACGTCGATGTTCTCGTCGGTGATGTTCTCGCGCGCGCTGGTCAACCTCTGGTACGGCCGCCGCAAGAGTCTGAAGTCCGTGGCCATCGGCACCGTCTGGAAGCCCGGCAACACCGCCGGCACGCCGGCCGACCCGGCCGCCGAAGCGCAATAAGCGCCCCCCGACAAGAAGAGAGCGCACAACGCCATGGAATTCTTCCGAATCAAGCGGGACATCCCGTTCATGAAGCACGCGTTGATCCTCAACGCGATCTCCTTCATCACCTTCATCGCCGCGGTGTTCTTCCTGGTCACCAAGGGCTTGCACTTCTCGATCGAGTTCACCGGCGGCACGGTGGTCGAGGTCCAGTACGCCCAGGCCGCGGACATCAACAAGACCCGCCACACCGTCGAGCAGATGGGCTTCGGCGAGATCCAGGTCACCAACTTCGGCACCTCGCGCGACGTGATGATCCGCCTGCCGATCAAGCCCGGCGTCAAGCAGGACACCGTGGCCGGCCAGGTCTTCGCCGAGCTGTGCAAGTCCGAGAAGGGGCAGGTCGTCCAGCACACCGAGGTGACGCCACAAGGCGAGTCGGTGGCGCGTCAGGCCTGCGCGGTCGGCGGCGCGGAGCCGCTGAAGATGACCCGCAGCGAGGTCGTCGGTCCGTCCGTGGGTGCCGAGCTGGCCCATGATGCCGCGATGGCGCTGGGCTTCACCGTGATCGGCATCATGATCTACCTGGCCTTCCGCTTCGAGTGGAAGTTCGCCGTGGCCGGCATCATCGCCAACCTGCACGACGTGGTGATCATCCTGGGCTTCTTCGCCTTCTTCCAGTGGGAGTTCTCGCTGGCGGTGCTGGCGGCGATCCTGGCGGTGCTGGGCTACTCGGTGAACGAATCGGTGGTCATCTTCGACCGGATCCGCGAAGCCTTCCGCAAGTACCGCAAGCTCAACACGCACGAGGTCATCGACCACGCGATCACGTCCACGATCAGCCGCACGATCATCACGCACGGTTCGACGCAGATGATGGTGCTGTCGATGCTGCTGTTCGGCGGCCCGACGCTGCACTACTTCGCCATCGCGCTGACGATCGGCATCCTGTTCGGCATCTACTCGTCGGTGTTCGTGGCCGCGGCGATCGCCATGTGGCTGGGCGTCAAGCGCGAGGACCTCGTCAAGACGGGGCCGGCCAAGCGTGAGGACCCGGATGATCCCAACGCCGGCGCGGTGGTGTAGTAGAGTCGTCCGCACTCCTCAATCTCACGCTCGATGACCGCCGCCGACGCAAGATCCCAGGCCCTGGCTTCGCAAGCGCGGCGCGTCCACACGGAGGTGCTGCTGCGAGGGCTGCCCGCCATGGTGGCGGTCCTGACCACGGCGGTGCAGGACATGCTCGCGCAGCCCGCCGAGCACTCGTTGCAGATGGCCCGCCGCGACGCCTTCGAGGCGTGGCAGCGGTCCTCCACGCCTTGGCACGCCCGGCTGGGCAAGTCGCTGCGGCACGCGTTCCACCACGGGACCGGCGATTCGCGGTCGGCCTCGCTGAACTCCCGCCCGCAGAACCTGTCCCTCGTCAGCGACGACACGATCGAGCGCGAGATCATCGCCTCGCGCCTGGCGCTGGCGATGATGGACAAGGCGAGCTGGGAATTCAGCGACCTGCGCAACCGCATGCAGTCGTTGCAGCGCATGGACGACCTGCCGCAGCAGGACCTGCTGCGCGCGCAAGTCCTGGCCCGGCTGATCCTGGATGCGTGGTTCGAGGCCGGCCTGAGCAGTTCCGTCTGGCAGATGCTGCAGCGCTGGCTGCATCACGAGTTCTCGCAGCTGCTCAACGAGGCCTATCACGAGGCCAACCATTGGCTGATCCAGCAGGGCGTGATGCCCGAGGTGGATCTGCGCCCCTTCATCCGGCGCAACGCGCCGGCGGGCGGCATGACGCAGGCCGCGCCGCTGGCCGGTCCGGGCACCGTGCATGGCGGCATCGCGCCACAGGCCGCGGCCACCCCGCAGCCGTCGGGTCCGGTGGCGACGCCGTCCAGCCAGTCCGCCCAGCAGGTGATGGCGCAGCTGCAGCGCGTGCTCGCGCGCCATGTGCCGGAACTGGCGCAGGCGCCGTCGCGCGCCGCGGCGCCGGGCGGCATGCCCGCGCCGGGTCCGGCCACGCGCAGCGGTCTGCCGGCCGCGCCGGGTGCGTCGTCGATGCCCCCCGGGGGCGCGATGAACGCCGGGCCGTCCACGCGCGCCGGATCGCCGCGGCTGAGCGCCGCGATCAATCACGCGCAGCAGGCCGTGCAGCGACGCGCCGACCAGGTCGCGACCGCGGACCAGGAACTGACCGCTCCGCAGGCGCTCGACGAGATCCGGGACCGCAACCAGGCGCTCAAGTCGGTGCTGAAGCAGGCCGCGGACACGCCGGCCGAGCGCGCCACGATCGAGCTGGTGGCGCTGCTGTTCCAGGCGATCCTGCAGGAAGAGCGCATCCCGCCGGCCATTCGCGTCTGGTTCGCGCGCCTGCAGATGCCGGTGCTGCGGGTGGCCGTCAGCGAGCCGGATTTCTTCGCCACCGACGACCACCCCGCGCGCCGCCTCATCGACCGCATGGGCTCGTGCGTGATGGGCTTCAGCACGTCGACCGCCGAGATCGGCGACGCGCTCGAGCGCGAGATCAAGCGCGTGGTGCAGGTCGTCGAGGCCTATCCCGATACGGGCCGGCGCGTGTTCCAGACCGTGCTGACCGAGTTCGAGAAGTTCCTCGATCACTACTTCGAGCAGGAGAACGAGGTCTCGAAGAAGGGCGTGTCGCTGGCGCAGCAGGTGGAGCAGCGCGAGACGCTGGCCATCCAGTACACGATCGAGCTGCGCAAGATGCTGTCCGAAGTCCCGGTGCAGGACGGCGTGCGCGATTTCCTGTTCCAGGTCTGGGCAGACGTGCTGGCGGTGACCGGCGTGCGCTACGGCCCGCAGGCCGAGCAGACCAAGTCCATGAAACGCGCCGCTGCCGACCTGATCTGGTCGGCCAGCGCGAAGGTCTCCCGCGAGGACCGTGCCGAGGTGATCCGCCGCCTGCCGCCGTTGCTCAAGACGCTGCGCGACGGCATGGGCCACGCCGGCATGAGCCACGAGCGTCAGGATGAGCACATCCGCTCGCTGAACAACGCATTGGCGGCGGCCTTCACGGCCAAGACCGCGGCGATTCCGCGCGAGCGCCTGGACGACCTGATGAGCCAGCTCGAGACGCTGGAGGCGATGCTGCCGTCGCCGGAAGCGGGCGAGATCAATGAAACACTGGTCCGCGACCTGTCCAGCCACGAGTGCGAAGGCCTGGAGGTGGTGGCCGAGGGCGGCACCGCGCCGTCGCCGGCCATGCTGGCCTGGGCGCGCGAGCTGCAGGTTGGCAGCTGGTACATGCTGGACTATCGCGGCCGGGTCGAACCGGTGCAGCTGGTCTGGCGCGGCCTGCGCCACCACCTGATCCTGTTCGTTTCGCCGCACGGCCGTGGCGTTCTGTTCCAGCTGAGCCGCCTGGCCGCCTTCCTGCAGGCCGGGCTGATGCTACCGGCGCAGGATGAATCGCTCACCGTCAAGGCCACGCGCAACGCGCTGGCCAAGCTCGAGGTCGATCCGAGCCGGTTGCTGGCCTGATCCTGATCCACCGGGCGCATGAAAAAACCGGCGCCGCATGAAGCGGGGCCGGTTTTGCTTTGGGAAGCTGAGGCGGGTCGTCCCCGCGCGGCGTTCAGTGAATCAGCCGCTCTTCCGGGGCGACGAACAGCTCGTCGAGGATCAGCGCGTCCGGCTCTTCGCCCAGGCTCCAGAACACCATCAGCACGATGATCTTGAGGTCTTCCAGGTCCAGCGGACCGCCGGGAATCGCCATCGCGCGGTCGATCACCATCTCGCGCATCGCGGTCGGCAGCACGCCGGCCGAGGCCAGGAAGCTGATAAAGCCCATCGAGCTCTCGCCCAGATGCTCCTGCTCGTCGCGGGTGTAGATCCGCAGGCTGCGATCGCCGGGCTCGGCGTGGTGCGACGCCGACGAGGCCGCCAGACCGTCCAGCCAGGACAGCGCGTCGCGGATCTCGTCATCCTCGAAGCCGACTGCCGACAATTTCCGGGTCAGTTGTGCGTGATCCGGGCAGGCGTCGGGGCGCCAGTAGGTTTCGTACAGATAGACGAGAACGTCGAACATGGCGCGGACTATAACCGACCGCCACAAGCCCCTTCCGCCCGAATTGGGGCGGGGAGGGCGCTGAGTTCCTCCAATATGCGCAGCAATCAGGCCCGGCGTCGGCGCTGGAACAAGGCGCCCGGCAGCCGCGCGATGTGCCCATCCAACTCCAGGTCCAGAAGCGTCGCGTTGAGTTCGTCCTGCGGCCAACCGCTGCGCTGGGACAGTTCCTCCAGGGACAGGGTTTCCTGCCCGATGGCGCGCAACAGCGGGTGGTCCTTGCCAGGGTCGGGGGCGGGTTTGAGGGCGGATTTGGGGGGCCGGGGCGGGGCCTCGTTCAAGGCCAGCGCCTCGTTGCGCGGCAGTCCGCCGACCGGCAGTTCGCTGAGCAGGTCTTCCAGCGATTGCACGAGGCAGGCGCCCTGCTTGAGCAGGTGGTGGCAGCCCTTGGACTGCGGCGCATGGATCGGTCCGGGAATCGCGAAGACCTCGCGTCCGGCCTCGGACGCTTGTCGGGCGGTGATCAGCGAGCCCGATTTCATCGCGGCCTCCACCACCAGGCAGCCCTCGGACAGGCCCGCGATGATGCGGTTGCGCAGCGGGAAGTGGGTCGGGACCGGCGGCGTGCCGACGAAGTACTCGCTGACGAGCAGTCCGCGTCGGCCGATGTGGCGTGCGAGGTCGTCATGGCCGAGCGGGTAGACCTTGTCGGGGCCGGTGCCCAGGACGGCGATCGTGCCGCCGGGCGTGTTCAGCGCGGCTTCATGGGCGGCGCCGTCGATGCCTTGGGCCAGTCCGGAGACGACGCAGATCCCGGCTTCTCCCAGCCCCGCGGCGAAGTGCCGGGCGTTCTCGTCGCCCAGCGGGCTGGGCTGGCGGCTGCCGACCACCGCGACGCAGCGGGTGTTGAGCAGCTCTCGACGCCCCTCCAGATAGAGCATCAACGGCGGGTCGGCCGTGTGGAGCAGTGGGTGCGGGTAGTCGGGGTCGCCGAGCAGCAGGATGGAGCGGCGATCACCGCCGGCGAGCCAAGCTTCGGTGCGACGGACGCGGGCGTCCAGGTCGGCGTGAGGGCGGGCGAGCCGGTCGGCGTCGTCGGCATCGAGCAGTCCGCCCCAGCCCGAGCGTCCCGCCTGGCGCACGGCGCCGGGGCTGCCGTGGCGTGCCAGCAGCCGGCGAGCGGCGCCCCGGCTGACGCTGGCCAGCAGGTGCAACCAGTCGCGCAGGTCTTGAGGGCTCATCCGCGCGGTCCTGACTGCGACCCGATCCGGAGAGCCCCGCCGTTTACGGCTGGGTGACCTTGTCGCCTGGGACGACCGGGCCGTCGGCGCTCAGGATCAGCGCGTAGGACACGCGCTCGAAGACCTGGAAGACGAAGACCTGGCCCAGGCGCTCGTCGGGCAGCTTCACCTCGTCGCGCTTGGGCGTGGTGGGGTCGCGGACGATCCGGCCGGTGTGCCACAGACCCAGCACATGGCCGCGCTCCAGGCCGTCGCGACGCCCCTTGTTCAGCGCGACGATCTGGTTCTTGCCGGCATTCAGGCCGTCGCCATAGATCGAGATGACGAAGCCGCTGACATCGCCGGCCGGCGCATGCGGCACGTAGCTGGTGTAGCCGCGCTCGGGCACCGGCGCCAGGCGGTCGCCCGGCTGCGCTTCCATGCGGTTGAGCGTCAGCGTCAGCGTCGCCGGCACTTCGTCCTTCGTCGCCATCGAGCCGCTGCCCGGGCGCGTCAGGTCGGCCGTGCCGACGTAGGCGGCCTCGTAGCCCAGCACTTCCTTGGTGACCGGGTCGCGCAGCGGACGCGGTTCGCGGAACACGCGGAACTTCTCGACGTTGGCCGGCATCGTGCCGCGCGCGTAGGCCAGGTCGCCCTTGGCCATCCACACGCGGTTCTCCTGTGCCGAGAACAGGCGCGGCGCGGTCTCGAGCTGGTTGCTGTCGAGCACCACCGCCTCGTTGAGGAAGGGCTCGATCAGGTGTTGCGGGATCGCGGCGATGGAGCCGTCGAAGAGCGACTCGGCGCGCACGCGCGGCGAGAGCTTGACCGTGCCGCCGGGGCCGCTGGAGCCGACATCGCGGCCCACCTGCAGGCGGGCGCGGCCGTCGGCCTTCACCAGCATCAGCACCTGACCGGGATAGATCAGGTGGGGATTGCGGATCTGGTCGGTGTTCATGCCCCACAACTCGGGCCAGCGCCACGGGCTCTTGAGGAAGATGCCGGAGATGTCCCACAGCGTGTCCCCGGCCTTGACGGTGTAGGTGTCAGGCGCGTTGGGCGCGAGCTCCGACAGCGGCACGCCGGTCTGGGCCACCTGCTGCGCGGTCTGGCGCTGGGCGGGTGTGATGGGGTAATCGCCCGCCGCGAAGGACGGCGCAGCGGCGCAGATCGCCAACAGGGCTGCAGAAATGGTCGTGAAGCCCAGCGGCGGCCTATGCATCATTACTTGTTCTCCCGCGCCGAGATCGAAGGCCCCTCGTGGCCAATGGCGCTTTTAGGACGAGGGCCGGAGGGATCGCCAAATCGGCGAAAATCGACCAACTCGCTGGCGGCGATTCTGCCCCGGTTCAGGGGCACCCGCAATGAAGGTGCCCGCCGTCCCTTGCAAGCCCTTACAAACCGGCGTTGTGCGCTGTCCACAGCGGAAGACGCCGCCTCGCGTCCCTACCATGGCGAAACTCAACATTCTTCGATACCCCGATCCGCGCCTGCACACGGTGGCCAAACCCGTGGCGACAGTCGATGACCGCATCCGCGCCCTCACCGACGACATGCTCGAGACCATGTACGACGCCGACGGCGTCGGCCTGGCCGCCACGCAGGTGGACGTCCACGAGCGCGTGCTGGTGATGGACGTCTCCGAGGAGCGCAACCAGCCGCTGGTGCTGGTCAACCCGGAGCTGGTCGCCACGAGCGACGAGATGATGGAAGGCGAGGAGGGTTGTCTCTCCGTGCCGACGATCTACGACAAGGTGATGCGCCACAAGAAGGTCACCGTGCAGGCGCTGGACCGCGACGGCCACACCTTCCAGTTCGACGCCGAAGGGTTGCTCGCCGTCTGCGTGCAGCATGAGATGGACCATCTGGCCGGCAAGGTGTTCGTCGAATACCTGAGCCCGCTCAAGCGCGAGCGCATCAAGACCAAGCTGGTCAAGAAGGCGCGCGAGGACGCCCGCCACTGATGGCCGGCGCCGTGACCCCGGGCGGCCTGCGCGTCGCCTTCGCCGGCACGCCGGAGTTCGCCGCCGTGGCGCTGCAGGCACTGCTGGACGCGGGCTTCGAGGTGCCGCTGGTGCTGAGCCAGCCCGACCGTCCCGCCGGCCGCGGCATGAAGCTGCAGGCCTCGCCGGTCAAGCAGCTGGCCGTGACGCACGGCATCGCCGTGGCGCAGCCGCGCAGCCTGCGCCTGGACGGCAAGTTCCCCGACGAGGCGCAGGCCGGCCGCCAGGCCTTGCTGGACGCGCGCCCGGACGTGCTGGTCGTGGCGGCCTACGGCCTGATCCTGCCGGCGTGGGTGCTGGCACTCCCGCGTCTGGGCTGCCTGAACATCCACGGCTCGATCCTGCCGCGCTGGCGCGGTGCCGCGCCGATCCACCGCGCCATCGAGGCCGGTGACGCCGAGACCGGCATCACCATCATGCAGATGGACGAGGGCCTGGACACCGGCGACATGCTGCTGATCGAGCGCCAGCCGATCGCCGCGGACGCCACGACCGCGTCGCTGCACGATGAGCTCGCGGCGATGGGCGGCCGGATGATCGTCCAGGCGCTGGCGCTCGCCGCCAATGGCGGCTTCCAGCCGGTGAAGCAGCCCGAGGCCGGCGTTACCTACGCCCACAAGATCGAGAAGGCCGAGAGCCAGATCCGCTGGACCGACGAGGCCGCGCAGATCGCGCGCCGCTTGCGCGCGTTCGATCCCTTCCCCGGCGGTGTGGCCCAGCTCGACGGCGAGCCGCTGAAGGTCTGGCGCGCGGAGGTCGTGAGCGTGGACGGTGCCCAAGGCGAACCCGGCCGGGTGCTGGCCGTGTCGCCCGAAGGCCCGGTCGTGGCCTGCGGTCGCGGGAGCGTGCGCCTGACCGAGCTGCAGCGCGCGGGCGGCAAGCGCCTGCCGGCGGCGTCGTTCCTGCAGGCACGTCCGTTGCAGGTCGGCGAGCAACTGGGCTGAGCGGCAAGGTGCATCCGCAGCGCGGCTCGGGACGGGCCGCTTCGCTTAACCCTGACTGAATCTGAGGCGGAACCGGCTTGAACGCGCCGGTTCCGCCGTCACGTGCGACTCCCTGGACGGTGTACTGTCCAGGCTGTTGTGCTTTCGCGGCCGAGGCCGCGCTTCTCGAGGAGGTGATTGCATGTTCAACCTGATGAAGACCGCCATCCTGATGGCCGCCATCACCGCGCTGTTCATGGCGATCGGCTCCGTGCTGGGCGGCCAGACGGGCATGCTGATCGCGCTGGTGGTCGCGGTGGGCATGAACTTCTTCAGCTACTGGTTCTCCGACAAGCTGGTGCTGAAGATGTACAACGCCCAGGAGGTCGACGAGCGCAGCGCGCCGCAGTTCTACAACATGGTCAAGGAGCTGGCCCAGCGCGCGCAGCTCCCCATGCCCAAGGTCTACCTGATCCAGGAGGAGGCGCCCAACGCCTTCGCCACCGGCCGCAACCCCGACCATGCCGCGGTCGCCGCGACGACCGGCATCCTGCGCGTGCTCTCCGAGCGCGAGCTGCGCGGCGTGATGGCGCACGAGCTGGCGCACGTCAAGCACCGCGACATCCTGATCTCGACCATCAGCGCGACGATGGCCGGCGCGATCTCGATGCTGGCCAACTTCGCGATGTTCTTCAGCCCGCGCGACAGCGAAGGCCGCCCGGCCAATCCGATCGTCGGTCTGCTGGTGGCGATCCTGGCGCCGATCGCCGCGTCGCTGATCCAGATGGCGATCAGCCGCGCGCGCGAGTTCGAGGCCGACCGCGGCGGTGCGGAGATCTCCGGCGATCCCCAGGCGCTGGCCTCGGCGCTGGACAAGATCCACCGCTACGCCCAGGGCATCCCCCTGGAGACGGCCGAGCGCCACCCCGAGACGGCGCAGATGATGATCATGAATCCGCTCTCGGGCGGCGGGATCCGGGGGCTGTTCAGCACCCACCCGTCGACCGAGGAACGCATCCAGCGCCTGATGGCGATGGTCAAGCGCTGAGCGGCGCCGAACTGCGAGCCGCGAAATCCGCGAAACACCGCCTTCGGGCGGTGTTTTTCATTGGACCGGCGGGATGGGGCTCACGCGCACAATGTCGGACGTCCCGCCTGCGTGCGGGTGTTCCCGCGTTCCCGGTTTTCCGGGTTGGCGTTCAAGGCGCCCCCCGCGCCTGCCGATAAAGGACAGCATGAAGGCTCCTCCCCGCTCCCTGACCGCGATGGCGGCGCTGCTCGGCGTCGCCGCGCTGCTGGCCGGCTGCGACCAGCTCGGCATCGAGGACCCGGCCAAGGTGGCCGCCGCCAAGGAGGCCGACGCCAAGGCCATCGGCGGCGCCTGCCGCAACGCGCTGCGCGCCATCGAGGACTGCTACGCCCTGAATCCCAAGGCCCAGAAGGCCGCGGTTTACGAGGGCTGGCGGGAGATGGACGAGTACATGCGCGAGAACAAGCTCGAGGGCACCCGCCCCGTCGTGGCCAACGCGCAGGCCAGCCGGCCGGCCGCGGCCGCCTCGGACGAGGAGGAGTCGCCGCGTTCGGCCAAGGGGCAGGTGGGCGAGAAGGGTTCGGACAAGGGCTCCGACAAGAGCGGCCACTGAGCCCCGCCCCGGTCGGCGGATGACGCCGACGGGTTCGACCCGGCCATCCCGCGGCTTTGCAGCTGATCCCCCGGATGGCGCAGTTCGTCATCCGCCGCTCGCCGGAGCGGGCGTCCATCGCGAAGATGCGATCATCCGAAAGATCAGGAGATCGCCCATGACCACCACGTCCTTCCGCGCCACCCGTCGTCTGTTCGCCGTCACCGCCCTGGGACTGGCCGCCGTGACGGCGGTCGGCTCCGCCCACGCCTGGTCGCTGAGCTTCGGCAGCTCGCAACGCATCGAAGGCAACGGCGACGTCGCCGCCGAGACCCGCGATGTCGGCAACTTCGACGCGGTTGCGCTGTCGGGCGACTTCAAGGTGCTGGTGCGCTCGGGCTCGGCCGACAAGGTCGAGGTGAAGTCCGACCGCAACCTGCTGAGCTACATCGAGACCAAGATCGTCGACGGCAGCAAGGGCCGCACGCTGGAGATCTCGCCCAAGCGCGGCTACAGCCTGAACGCCAAGGGCTCGCCCACGATCACGCTGGACATGCGCCAACTGCGCGCGCTGTCGATCGCCGGCTCGGGCGACATCCGCGTCGAGCCGATGAAGACCGGCAACCTGGACGCGAGCATCGCCGGCAGCGGCGACCTGCGCGTGCAGGGCCTGGAGGCGGACCACGTCTCGCTGCGGGTCGCCGGCAGCGGGGACATGCTCTTCAACGGCAAGGCCAACGCGCTGACCGTGTCCGTGGCCGGCAGCGGCGACGTCAAGACGCGCGAGCTGGCGGTGGACGAGGCCAAGGTCACGATCTCCGGCAGCGGCGACGTCACCGTGGCGCCCGCCCGCAAGCTCGAGGTGCGCATCGCCGGTTCGGGCGACGTCGGTTACGTCGGCAGCCCGGAGATCAGCATGTCCAACGCGGGTTCGGGCTCGGTGCGCAAGCTGAAGTAAACCGCGAGAGCTCCCGCGCGAGCGCCCCGCGACGGGCGCTCTGTGGACGCCCCTCACCGCATCGGCGGGCGAGGGGCGATTCGTTTGAGGATGCGCCAGACGACAATCGCGCGCATGGCGGAAGGACTCTCGGCGCTGGTGCGCCACCCGGAATTCAAGCGCGGCGCGCGCGACATGCTCGGCATCACGCTGGGCATTTCCGCCTGGGGCCTGGTGACGGGCGTGGCCATGGTCAAGAGCGGGCTGGGCGTGGGGCTGTCGCTGCTGATGAGCCTGGTGGTCTTCGCCGGCAGCTCGCAGCTGGCCTCGTTGCCGCTGCTCGCGAGCGGCGCGCCGCTCTGGGTGCTGTGGGCCACGTCCTTCTGCGTGAACCTGCGCTTCGTGATCTTCAGCGCCCAGTGGCGGCTGTATTTCGAGCCGCTGCCGCGCGCGCAGCGCCTGCTCATCGGCTACTTCGCCGCCGATCTGAACTACGTCGCCTTCCTCAAGCGCTTCCCCGAGCTCAAACCCGATCCGGCCAACCAACTGCCGTATTTCTGGGGCGGGGTGGCGACCAACTGGTTCGCGTGGCAGGTGCCCGCGATCGCCGGCATCCTGCTGGCCGACAGCATCCCGACGAACTGGGGCCTGGGTTTCGCTGGCGTGCTGGCGCTGCTGGGCCTGAGCTACTCGCTGCTGAAGGACCGCAACACCTGGGTCTCGGGCGCGGTGGCGGGCTGCGCGGCGGTGGCGGCCTACGGGCTGCCGCTGCGGCTGAACATCCTGGTGGCGATCGCCGCGGCGGTGGCCGTGGGCCTGCTGATGGAGAAATGGCTGCCGCCGGCCGCTCCGGGCGCTGACGGGAGGTCCGCATGAGCTGGTGGGAAGCGGTGCTGGGCATCCTCGGGATGGCGGCGATCACGATGATCACGCGCAGCTTCTTCATGATCCCGGACCGCGAGATCCCGCTGCCGCAGTGGGTGCGCGACGGCCTGCGCTACGCGCCGCTGGCGGCGCTCGCCGCGGTGATCGTGCCGGAGATCGTCATGACGCAGGGCGAGCTGATCCACACCTGGAAGGACGCGCGGCTGTACGCCGCCGCCGTGGGCACGGCCTACTTCTTCTGGAAGCGCGGCATCCTCGGCACCATCGTCAGCGGCACCTCGGTGATGCTGGGCTTGCGGCTGGGGCTGGGCTGGTAGGACTGGAAGGGCTGGAAGGGCTGGAAGGGCTGGAAGGGCTGGATGGCCGGATAGGCGTCGCCGGTTCCGGCGGCGTTCCGTAACCGGCTCGGTCATGGGCGTCGGTGCCCGGCTGGTAAGCTGCGGCCCGATTTGCCGGCGCGGCTCGCGCCCGTCTGGCGCCCCGCTTTCCAACTACTCGAGACACATCCCATGAACGTCCTGCCGAACGTCCAACGTTTCGCCGATCTGATCGCCGCCGGCAAGGTGGCCGACCAGCGCGTGTTCATCCGCGCCGACCTGAACGTGCCGCTCAATGAGGCCGGCCAGATCACCGAGGACACCCGCGTGCGCGCCTCGATCCCCGCGATGGAGATGGCGCTCAAGGCCGGTGCCGCCGTGATGGTGACCTCGCACCTGGGCCGCCCGACCGAGGGCGAGTTCAAGCCCGAGGACTCGCTGGCGCCGGTCGCCAAGCGCCTGGGCGAGCTGATGGGCCGCGAGGTGCCGCTGGTGGCGGGCTGGGTCGATGGCGTCGACGTGAAGCCGGGTCAGGTGGTGCTGCTCGAGAACTGCCGCGTCAACAAGGGCGAGAAGAAGAACAACGAGGAGTTGGCGAAGAAGATGGCCGCGCTGTGCGACATCTTCGTGCACGACGCCTTCGGCACCGCGCACCGCGCGGAGGCCTCGACCTACGGCATCGCGCAGTTCGCCAAGATCGCCTGCGCCGGCCCGCTGCTGGCCGCCGAGATCGACGCGATCAGCAAGGCGCTGGCCAATCCGAAGCGCCCGCTGGTGGCGATCGTGGCGGGTTCGAAGGTCTCGACCAAGCTGACGATCCTGCAGTCCCTGGCGAAGAACGTCGACGGCCTGATCGTCGGCGGCGGCATCGCCAACACCTTCCTGCTGGCGGCCGGTCTGAAGATCGGCAAGTCGCTGGCCGAGCCCGACCTGGTCGGCGAGGCCAAGGCCGTGATCGAGGCGATGTCGGCGCGCGGCGCCGCAGTGCCGGTCCCGGTGGATGTGGTGACGGCCAAGACCTTCGCCGCGGACGCGCCGGCGACGGTGAAGGCGGCGACGGACGTGGCCGATGACGACCTGATCCTGGACATCGGACCGAAGACGGCGGCGCTGCTGGCCGAGCAGCTGAAGGCGGCCGGCACGATCGTGTGGAACGGCCCGGTGGGCGTGTTCGAGTTCGACGCCTTCGCGCACGGCACCGAGACGATTGCCCGCGCGATCGCGGCGTCGGACGCGTTCTCGATCGCCGGCGGCGGCGACACGCTGGCCGCGATCGCCAAGTACGGCATCGAGAAGGACGTGGGCTACATCTCCACCGGCGGCGGCGCCTTCCTGGAAGTGCTGGAAGGCAAGACCCTGCCGGCCTTCGAGATCCTGGCCAGGCGCGCGCAAGGGTGAGCCGGGACCAGGCCGAGCCCGGCGCCTGGCCGGTGAGCGGCCTGGCGGCGGTGGCCCTCGCGGCCGCCGCCTTGCATCAGCTCGTGCTGCTGGTGCCGGTCGCCGTCATCACGCTGGTGCCGGTGGCGCTGCTCAACAACCGGTTCTTCTGGATCATCGGCGGCCTCGCGTTCGTGTTCCTCGCCTGGCTGGTCCAGCCATCGGCACCTGCACGCACGCGGACCTTGAGCCGCGCGCAAGCGCCGCGCCTGTATGCGCGCGTGGACGCGATGACCGATGCCATTGGCGCGCCGCGGCTGCATGCGATCGCGCTGGATGCGCAGCTCAACGCGGGCGCGCTCGAAGAGCATCGCGGCGTTTCGCTGCGGCCCACGCGACGCGTGCTGATCCTCGGCCTGCCGCTGCTGCGCCTGCTGGACACGGCGGCCGCGGAGGCGGTGATCGCGCATGAGCTCGGCCACTTCTCGCGTCGGCACGGGCGCTTGGGTC
Organism: Roseateles sp.; assembly: GCA_039594005.1. Classification (GTDB taxonomy): domain Bacteria; phylum Pseudomonadota; class Gammaproteobacteria; order Burkholderiales; family Burkholderiaceae_C; genus Roseateles. The sequence continues at coordinate 3,205,484 of JBCNOF010000010.1, read as the reverse complement.
ATTGGCTCTACCGCACCCGCGAGGCCTGGGCCGATTGGTCTGACCGCGTGTCCGACGACGAGCAGGAGAGCAGCCCGTGGGAACGGGCTGGCGCCAATTTCGCCTCGGTGTTCCTCCCCTGGTTCCGACGAATCTCCGAAGCGCATTCGCGCCGCTGCGAGTTCGAGGCGGATGCGCTCGCCGCCAAATGGGCGTCCCCGCAGGCCGCAGCGCGGGCGCTGCTGCTGATGGAGCTCGCGGCGATGCGCCAAGACGGTGATCCCGACGGCCTGGATCTGACGGCGCTCCGCGCGAGCGCGAAACCGCCTTCGGACTGGGCCGAACGCCCGGCGCGGGCGCTGATGGCGCGAGCCGTGGCCCCCGAGGAGTTGAGCGAGGCGATGCGCCATCGCCAGCCGCGCGGCAGTCATCCGCCGCATCGTCAGCGGATCGAGGCGATGGGCGTGGACGCGCGGGACCTGGACCTGAGCCCGGCCCCATGGCGCGAGAGCGCGGCATCGCACTGGCTGGGCGACGCGTGGGAGAGCCTCTGCGCGGATCTCGGCCCGTGGTCCGCGCCGGTGGATCGGATGACCTGGGCCATGGCCCACGCGGCGCTCTCGAACGTGCCGGCATCGGAATGGCCCGCGGTCGCTGCCGGGCAGGACGCCGAGGCGGCGGCCGTCGAGGAGGACGAGCGCACCGTTGCGGCACGCCGCGCGCGGCGTCTTCAGCGCCTGTCCATGGCTGCCGAGGCGATCGAGCAGGGGCGCGTGAACGCCCCATCGTTGATCGACGCGTGGCGCCAGGAGGCCCTGGCCGCCGCGCTGGCGGTCAATCCGGCCATTGGCCAGGCCTGGCTCGTGGAGGTACCGATGCAGAAGGGCCTGCCGGTGTGCGGTCTGGTGCTCCGGATCGACCCGCGGGAGATGGAATCCCAGGGCGTGAATCTGGACCAAGCCACTCGAAGCACGGCGCTGTCCACGGCCTTGCTGTTGCCGGCCGATCGCGACTGCTGGCCACGGCCGAGCTACACGACCGAGGGCCTGCCGCCCGAGTTGCAGGCGCGCCTCGAAGCGATGCGGCGCCTGAAGGGCTGAAGCCTCAAAGCCCCAGATACGTCGGCAGCTTGCCGTCGCCCGGCTTCACCGACGCGAAGCGCGCCGCGAGCTTGGACTGCAGCACCACCGGCAGCGGCGCGAAACCGGTGCCGCGCGTCAGGTCGTCGCCGTGCATGAAGCACCAGTACAGGAAGCTCATCACCGGCGTGGCGCTCGCGCCCGAGGCCGGCGCGGCGTCGATCAGGATGAAGCTCGTCATCGTGATGGGCCAGCTCTCGTTGCCCTCGCGGTCCATCAGCGACGCGAGATCGTCGCCCTTGCGCGAGAGATCGCTGTTGGCGATCGCGGACTTGAAACCCGCCTCACCCGCCGCCACCCACTGGCCGGCCGCGTTGCGCAGCCGCACCGAGTTCAGCTTGTCTCGCTGCACCCGGTCGTAGCTGACGTACGCGATGCCGCCCGGCGTCGCCTTGAGCGCCTTGGCCATGCCGTCGTTGCCCTCGGCGGCGTCGACCTCGCCCGGCCACTTCGGCTGCCAGCTCGCGCCGACCTCCTTGGCGAAGACCGGCGACACCGCGCTCAGGTACTTCGTGAAGCCCTCGCTGGTGCCCGACTTGTCCGCGCGCACGATGCGCTTGACCGGCAGCGCCGGCAGCGCCACGCCCGGGTTGAGCGCGACGATGCGTCCGTCATTCCACTTGGCGACGCGCCCCGCCATCAGTTCGGCCAGCAGGTCGCCGGTCAGTTGCAGCCGGCCGTCGGGCACGCCCGGCAGGTGCACCACCGGGACGATGCCGCCCACCAGCATCGGGATCTGGATCAGCTTGCGCTTGGCCAGGTCCTCGGCGTTCAACGGCGAATCGCTGCCGCCGAAGGCCACGCTGTGCGCAGTGATCTGCTTGACGCCGTCGCCCGAACCCGTGGGCTTGTAGCTCACCACCTGACCCTTGGCCTTCTCATAGGCCTGCGCCCAGCGGCTGTAGACCAGCGACGGGAACGAGGCTCCGGCGCCCGCCACCGCAGCGGCCTGGGCCGAGACGCCGCGCGAGGCGCCCAGCGTGAACAGCGTGAGGGACAGAGGCAACGCGGCGCCCAGGCGCAGCAGCGCGCGGCGCGGAGCGCGCGACGATTCGGGACGGAAGGCAGGCACGGCAGGGACTCGCAGACGTTGTTCGAAGGCGGCGCGGATTCTAGTGAGCGCGTTCCTCGCACGTTGTGACGGGCCGCGGCGATTGCGCACTTGGGCGCGGATCTCGTGAGAACGCTCTCACTTGCGGGCAAATCCCGATGCGGGTTTCGCTCCGTGCATCATCGATTGCCATCTTTGCATGGCAGTTAAAGCTGAATTCATCGCGCCGCAGGACCGGGAGGATTAAGCTTTGCGCCCCCCGGCCCGAGTTACGCCGCGATGACGGAACGCCAGGATCGCGCCCACGAGGACCGCCGGGACCCCTCATCGCGACGGAGATTTGCATGACCGACAAGAACGATGGCCTCGGCCTGAGCCCGGCTGAAGCCGCCCTGCGCGAAGCGGCGCTGGAATACCACCGCAGCCCGACGCGCGGCAAGATCGCCGTCACGCCGACCAAGCCGCTGGCCAACCAGCGCGACCTGTCGCTGGCCTATTCGCCGGGCGTGGCCTACCCCTGCCTGGACATCGAGAAGGACCCGTCGCTCGCCGCCGACAAATACACCTCGCGCGGCAACCTGGTGGGCGTGATCACCAACGGCACGGCCGTGCTGGGCCTGGGCAACATCGGCCCGCTGGCCGCCAAGCCGGTGATGGAAGGCAAGGGCTGCCTGTTCAAGAAGTTCGCCGGCATCGACGTGTTCGACATCGAACTGGCCGAGCGCGACCCCGACAAGCTCGTCGAGATCATCGCGGCGCTGGAGCCCACCCTCGGCGGCATCAACCTCGAGGACATCAAGGCGCCCGAGTGCTTCTACATCGAGCAGAAGCTGCGCGAGCGCATGAACATCCCCGTGTTCCACGACGACCAGCACGGCACCGCGATCATCTCCAGCTGCGGCGCTGCTCAACGGCCTGGAACTCGTGGGCAAGGACATCGCCGCGGTGAAGGTTGCCGTGTCCGGCGCCGGCGCCGCGGCCATCGCCTGCCTGGACCTGCTGGTGGGCCTGGGCGTCAAGCGCGAGAACGTCTTCGTCGTCGACTCCAAGGGCGTGATCCACAGCGAGCGCGCCGACGCGGCCAAGCTCGACGAGTCCAAGCGCCGCTACTGCCAGATCACCCCGGCCAGCGCACGCTGGCCGACGTGATCAAGGACGCCGACGTGTTCCTCGGCTGCTCCGCCGCGGGCGTGCTGACCGGCGAGATGGTCAAGACCATGGCGCGCCAGCCCATGATCCTGGCGCTGGCCAACCCCGAGCCGGAAATCCGCCCGGAGCTGGCCAAGGCGGTGCGCCCCGACGGCATCATCGCGACCGGCCGCTCGGACTACCCGAACCAGGTCAACAACGTCCTGTGCTTCCCCTACATCTTCCGCGGCGCGCTGGACGTGCGGCGCGACGACGATCACCGAGGAGATGAAGCTCGCCTGCGTGCGCGCGATCGCCGAGCTGGCCCAGGCCGAGACCCCGCCCGAGGTCGCCGCCGCCTACGCGGGCCAGGACCTCGCCTTCGGCCCCGACTACCTCATCCCCAAGCCCTTCGACACCCGCCTGATCCTGCGCATCGCGCCGGCCGTGGCCAAGGCCGCCGATGGAGTCGGGCGTGGCCACGCGCCCCATCCAGGACATGGACGCCTACCGCGAGCAGCTGTCACGCTTCGTCTACCAGACCGGCATGTTCATGCGCCCGGTCTTCGCCGAGGCCAAGGCCCATCCGGCCCGTGTGATCTACGCCGAGGGCGAGGACGAGCGCGTGCTGCGCGCGGTGCAGGTGGCGCTCGATGAGGGGCTCGCCAAGCCGACCCTGATCGGCCGTCCCGAAGTCATCGCGATGCGGCTGCAGCGCGCCGGCCTGCGCCTGAAGCTCGGCGAGGATGTCGCCGTCATCGACCCCGAGAACGACCACCGCTTCCGCCAGTACTGGGAGGCCTATCACCACGCGATGGGCCGCAACGGCTTCACGCCGGAGATGGCCAAGTCGGCGGTGCGCCGCTCCAACACGACGATCGGCGCGCTCGCGATCCAGCTCGGCGACGCCGACGCGATGATCTGCGGCATGGTCGGCCGCTTCGACTCGCACCTGGAGCACATCCAGAACCTCATCGGGCTGAAGGCCAACGTCTCCAACTTCGCCACGATGAACGCGCTGATGCTGGAACAGCGCACGCTGTTCATCGCCGACACCTTCGTCAACGAGGACCCCACCGCGGAGCAGCTCGCCGACATCGCCTGGCAGGCCGCCGAGGAGCTGCAGCGCTTCGGCCTGCCGCCCAAGGTCGCCTTCCTGTCGCACTCGATGTTCGGCAGCAGCAAGCGCGCGTCGGCCGTCAAGATGCGCAACGCGCGCGACCTCTTCGCCGCCGCCCATCCCGAGGTCGAATGCGACGGGGAGATGCACGGCGACGCGGCGCTGTCGGAAGACGTCCGCGGCACCTTCCTGCCCGACTCCACGCTCACCGGTTCGGCCAACCTGCTGGTGCTGCCGACGCTGGACGCGGCGAACATCCTCTTCAACGTCCTGAAGGTCGTCAGCGGCCAGGGCGTCACGGTCGGCCCCATCCTGCTCGGCGCCAAGCGGCCGGTCCATATCCTGACGCCGTCCGCCACCGTGCGGCGCATCGTCAACATGACCGCGCTGGCCAGCGCCGACGTCAAGGCGGCCAAGGCCTGATCGTTGGAAACCGCACCGTAACCTGTCGAAACCGGTTGGAGCGGCTGAGGCCGCTCCATAATCATCGGCTGTAACTAAATTTCAGACAGAGACAAGCCATGTCGCGAGCTACCAAGATCGTTGCCACCCTGGGTCCCGCCTCGTCCTCTCCCGAGATCCTGGAGCGGATGATTCAAGCGGGGGTCGACGTGGTGCGGTTGAACTTCTCGCACGGCAAGGCGCAGGACCACATCGACCGCGCTCGCATGGTCCGCGAGGCCGCCGCTCGCGCCGGCAAGCGAGGTCGCGATCATGGCCGACCTCCAGGGTCCCAAGATCCGCGTCGGCAAGTTCGAGAACGGCAAGATCGAACTGGTCAACGGTACGCCCTTCGTGCTGGACGCCGACCGCACCGAGCCCGGCAACGAGATGGTCGTGGGCCTCGACTACAAGGAGCTGCCGCGCGACGTGAAGCCCGGCGACACGCTGCTGCTGAACGACGGCCTGCTGGTGCTGACCGTCGAGGCGCGTGCGCGGCTACGCAGGTCCACACGATCGTCAAGCAGGGCGGCGAGCTGTCCAACAACAAGGGCATCAACAAGCAGGGCGGCGGCCTGACCGCGCCGGCCCTGACCGGCAAGGACATGGAGGACATCAAGACCGCGATGTCCTTCCAGTGCGAGTACCTCGCGGTGAGCTTCCCCAAGAACGCCACCGACATGGAGATGGCCCGCCAGCTGGCCAACGTCGCCGGCGAGCCCTATCGCCACAAGCCCGGGATGATCGCCAAGATCGAGCGCTACGAGGCCATCCCCCACCTCGAGGCCATCCTGAAGGCCTCCGACGGCATCATGGTCGCCCGCGGCGACCTGGCCGTGGAAGTCGGCAACGCGGCGGTGCCCGCGCTGCAGAAGCGCATGATCAAGATGGCGCTGGAGCTCGACAAGGTCGTGCATCACCGCCACGCAGATGATGGAGTCGATGATCGTCAACCCGGTGCCGACGCGCGCCGAGGTCTCCGACGTCGCCAACGCCGTGCTCGACGGCACCGACGCCGTGATGCTGTCGGCCGAGACCGCCGCCGGCCGTTTCCCCGTCGAGACCATCCAGCAGATGGCCGCGATCGCGCTGGAAGCCGAGAATGCTGAGTTCGTGACGCTGGACACCGACTTCGCCAACCGGCAGTTCGGCCGCATCGACCAGTCGATCGCGATGGGCGCGCTGTTCACCGCGCACCACCTGGGCTGCAAGGCGATCGTGGCGCTGACCGAGTCGGGCTCGACCGCGCTGTGGATGAGCCGTCATCGCATCCACGTGCCGATCTTCGCGCTGACCTCGCAGGTGCTGACGCAGCGCAAGCTGGCGCTGTACCGCAACGTCACCCCGCTGCTGATGCCCAACTTCAACGACCGCGACGAGGCGCTCAGGGCCGCCGAGGACCTGCTGATCGAGCGCGGCGTGCTGATGCCGGGCGACACGTACGCGATCACCTGCGGCGAGCCCATGGGCTACCCGGGCGGCACCAACATGCTGAAGGTCTGCCGCGTCGCTTGACGCGCGGGGCGGCGCGATGACGACGGTCTGCCGCCGCGACCTGCTGGCCGGCGCCGTCGCTGCGCTGGGGGCCGCCGCGGGGCCTGTCCTCGCGCAGACCCCGCAGCCCGCGGGCCCGTCCCGCGCCGCGGGGCCGGTTCGCCTTGCCATCAGCGACCAGACCCACAAGCCCTTCGTCCTGCCGCTGCTCGGGCTGATCGCCGATGCCGCCGGACTGCGCTGGGAACTGCTGGAGCTGCCCTGGTCGCGCGCGCTGCTGGGCGCGGAGCTCGGCCAGCACCTGGTCTTCGGGCTGTCGCGCAATCTGGCGCGCGACAAGATCTTCCGCTACAGCCAGCCCGTGTTCATGAGCCGCGGCTGGCTGGTCGTGTCCAAGGCGCGCCCGCTCAAGTTCGACCAGATCGAGGACCTGCGCGGCCGCACGCTGTGCGTGTCGCGGGGCGCGACCTACGGGCCGGTCTTCGAGGACGCGCGCCAGCGCCTGTTCCGCGTGGAGTCCGGGGGCAACGACCTCGCCGGCCGCGCGCGGATGCTGGCCGCGGGCCGCTGCGATGCGATGCTCGCCACCCATCGTGGCAGCGCGCTCGCGCTGGAGCGCCGGCTTCGCACGCTGCGCGACGGCGATCAGCTGCAGGTGCTGCCCAAGCCGCTGGTGGAGGAAGGCATCCTGTTCGCCGCCGCAAAGGACAGCGAACCCGCCGCGCTGCTGCCTCGGCTGGATGACGCGATCCAGCGGGCGCGCGCGGCGATCCAGGCGCTGGTGGACAGCGACGCCTGAGCGCGACGCCAGCGCCGTCCTCAGGCGCTGCGTGCCGCCTGCACCAGCGCGGCGATGCGCGGCGTCATGTTCAGGGGCACGAGTTCCACGTTCTGGTGCGCCCGCGCGAAGACGCGGAACAGCTCATCGGCGAAGGCGTGGCCCACGTCGGTGACGCCGTGGAAATCGACCTCGGCCCGCTTGAACTGCGGCAGGCGCGCCGCGACGCGACGCGCTTGCGCGCGCGAGTCCAGCATCTGCCCCTCGCCGACCACGAGGTTCAGCATCACGCGGGTCTGATCGAAGGCGATGCCGGTACCGTCCACGCTCCACTGCTCCAGCACCTGCTCGAGCGTGCGCGTGCTCTCCAGCGACATCGCCATGTAGATCGAGCTGCCCTGGCGCGGCAGGCCCTTGCCGTCCTTCCAGGCATTGCCTTCCCACGCGCGGCGCTGGAACGCGCGGCCGTTGGCGTGGATGTCGAAGACATCGGCCAGCTGCGAGCTGAAGAACAGCCCCCGGCCGGTGTGCGCCTGCGGCTGCGTGGTGAGCCGGCCCTTGCTCAGTTCCAGCATCGCGTGCCGGGCGTCGGTGAGCTCGTAGGTGTCGCGGATGCGCTCGAAGACGCCGCAGCCGTCGTCTGACACGAGCAGCTGCGCGTGGGTGGGCGTCTGGCGCAGCGACACGGTGACGCTGGTGCCCCCGCTGTGGTCGATGGCGTTGTTCACGAGCTCTGTGAAGCCGTGCTGCACCATGCGCGCGACATGGCGCGGCAGCGCGAAATGCGGGGCGAAGTCGCGCTGCCAGATCACGTCCTCCATCAGCCCGTGCAGCGTATAGCTGCGCGCGACCTGGCGCAGCGCGCCGGGCGCGAAGACGGGCCGGCGCGCGGTGCCGGAGCGGGTCAGCCATTGGGCGTCGACCAGGCGGCGCAGCGCCGCGAGCGTGGCGCGATGGCTGGCGCCGGTGCGTTGCTCGACGAAGGCGGGCAGGTCCAGCGAGTGTTCGTTGGCGGCGGCGGTGATCCACAGCGTCAGCTGATCGATCGCGAGACGGGTCATGAAATTCCTGTTGGGACGGACGCGTGGGCGATCCTCGGCGGCTGACGCCGCGTCAAGTCACGCCTCGGCACGGCACTTGCTCCGACGGGGCTGGACGCCCGGCCCAGAGCCTACCGGCCGCCTTCGTCACCGCGCAAGCGCACAGACCCCCGTCCGGGGGGATCACCAGCTTGGTTACAGGGGCGGTCATGGGGGCTCGTTAGAATCCCGCCCAGTTACGGCGCGGTTACAGCGGGTGGATTGGCGCTGGTCGCGACCCCAGGATTTTTCACTTCCCCGGAGAACTCTCATGGCACTCGTCTCGATGCGCCAGCTGCTGGATCACGCGGCCGAACACGGCTACGGCATCCCGGCGTTCAACGTCAACAACCTGGAACAGGTCCAGGCCGTGATGGCTGCCGCCGATGAAGTCGGCGCCCCGGTGATCCTGCAGGCCAGCGCCGGCGCCCGCAAGTACGCCGGCGAGCCCTTCATCAAGCACCTGATCCAGGCCGCCGCCGAGCAGTATCCCCACATCCCCCTGGTCATGCACCAGGACCACGGCACCTCGCCCGCCATCTGCCAGGGCGCGCTGAACCTGGGCTTCGGCTCGGTGATGATGGACGGCTCGCTGATGGAAGACGGCAAGACGCCTTCCTCCTTTGAATACAACGTGGACGTGACCCGCAAGGTCGTGGAAATGGCCCACAAGCTGGGCGCCACCGTCGAAGGTGAGCTCGGCTGCCTGGGCTCGCTGGAAACCGGCATGGCCGGCGAGGAAGACGGCGTCGGCGCCGAAGGCGTGCTCGACCACTCGGCCCTGCTGACCGACCCCGAGGAAGCGGCCCAGTTCGTCAAGGCCACGCAGCTGGACGCGCTGGCCATTGCCATCGGCACCAGCCACGGCGCCTACAAGTTCACACGCAAGCCCACGGGCGACATCCTGTCCATCCAGCGCGTCAAGGAAATCCACGCGCGCCTGCCCAACACCCACCTGGTCATGCACGGCTCCTCCTCCGTGCCCCAGGAACTGCTGGAAATCATCCGCCAGTACGGCGGCGCCATGAAGGAAACCTACGGCGTGCCCGTCGAGGAAATCCAGGAAGCCATCAAGCACGGCGTGCGCAAGATCAACATCGACACCGACATCCGCCTGGCGATGACCGGCGCGGTGCGCAAGTTCCTGTTCGAGAACCCGGACAAGTTCGATGCGCGCGAATGGCTGAAGCCGGCGCGCGAGGCGGCCAAGCTGGTCTGCAAGGCGCGTTACCTGGAGTTCGGCTGCGAAGGCCAGGCCGCCAAGATCAAGCCGCGCTCGCTGGTCGACACCGCCGCCGCCTACGCGCGCGGCGAGCTGGCGCAAGTGGTGCAGTGATCACGCGTTGAAGGCCCCGGCCGCGGGCCTTCCTCCTCCGCGACAACGGAGCCTTCGGGCTCCGTTTGTTTTTGGGCGGGGGAGGGCGACGGCGTCGAGTGTGTTCAGGCGTCCTGCACGCCGGGCCGACCGGCCTCGACGGTGAAGCGCGCCAGCGACGCGACGGGGCTGTCGTCGTCCCAGGGCGAGACCACATGGCGGATCTCGGCCTCAAGCCGGTCGCCGCGCAGCTCGAAGAGTTGGTAACCGCGGGTGTCGCTGCGGGCCAGATGCACATGGGGGTTGAGCGGCTTCCACTTGTCCATGTGCGCCTGATCGCGGCCGGCGCTGCTGACGGAGGTGGCGCAGAACTCGGCGGCGATGATGGGGAGGTCCTCGCGCGCGAAGTCCATGCGGAGGTCGGCGACCACGTTGGCGTGGACGTCGCCGCCGAGGATCACGGGGTTGCGGGCGCGCGCGTCGACCATGCCGGCGAGCAGCCGTTGGCGCGCGGCGGGATAACCGTCCCAGCCATCGGTCCAGAAGCAGCCGCCGGTGGACATCGGTTCATGGGTGAGGCGCGCCATCAGCGTCTGCTGCATCAGCAGGTTCCAGCCGCGCTCGCGGTCCCAGGACTGGGCGAGCCATTGCTCCTGCGCCGCGCCGAGCAAGGTGCGTTTCGGATCGAACAGCGCCGGGCAGTGCTTGGCGGGCACCGTGTTGGCGCCGCCGTGTCCCTTCAGCGGGCAGGCCTGCGGATCCCGGTACTGGCGGTCGTCGACGGCCAGGATGCGCGCGAGGCGTCCCCAGTCGAAGCGGGTGTAGATCCGCATCGCGCCGTCTTCTGGTTTCCAGGCGCGGGGAAAGGCCATGTGCTCCCAGTAGGCCTGCACGGCGGCGGCGCGGCGCTGATGGAAGTCAGGCGACAGGTCGTAGTCGACGTCGCCGGCGTAGTCGTTGTCGACCTCGTGGTCGTCCCAGATGCAGATCCACGGCGCCTGGGCGTGGAGGTCGCGGAGCTTGGGATCGGACCTGTACTGGGCGTAGCGGGCGCGGTAGTCGGCGAGCGTGCGGCAGCGGCCGCCCTCGTGCCGGCGCGGCGCGTGGTGACTGGCGGGCGTGCCGTATTCGTAGATGTAGTCGCCGAGGAAGAGGACGACATCGGGATCCCGGGCGCGCAGGTCGGACCACGCGGCCCATCGGCCCTGATCCCAGCGCTGGCAGGACGCAGTGGCGAAGCGCAGCGCGCGCACGTCGGCGTCGGGCGCGGGCGAGGTTCGTGTGCGGGCGGTGGCGGTCTGCTGGCCGAGCGCTCGGAAGCGATACCAGTACCACCGGTCCGGTTTCAGCCCGGCGGGTTCGGCGTGGACGCTGTGGGCTTCGCTCTCGAAGGCGACCTCGGTGCCGCGCGCGGCGATGCGCTCGAAGCGCTCGTCCTCGGCGATCTCCCAGGCGACGTCGACGCGCTCGGGCAGGTCGGCGCCGGTGAGCCGCGTCCAGAGCACGACCGTGTCGGCGCGCGGAGTGCCGGAGGAGACGCCGAGCGCGAAGCGGTCGATGCTGTCGCCGGCCGCATGGGCCCACTTCAACCAGGCGGGCGCGGAGCCTGCGGCGAGCGCTGCCTGTAGCAGGCGGCGCCGAGGCAGGGCGGTCAGGGTCGTCGTCATGCGGGATCTCCCTTGGCGGCCATTTAGGGTACTGCTGTCGAGGAGCGAAATCTCTAGTGATCGTGCCAGGCCTTGCCCGCCTCAAGCGCGCGGCGTTGGATCAGGTTGTCGTACTCCACCGGACGTTGCATGGGACACCACGTGCAGCCTCGGGCCGCTCACGATCTGGCGAATGACGGGGTCGCTCTCGACCAGTTCTCGCCATTCGACCGGGTCGTAGAGGACAAACTGCACCGCGCGGTGCATCCGCGCGCGCAACTTGTCGGCCGCCTCGATCAGCGCCAGGTGCGGGACATCGCCGATCACCATCACGTCGATATCGCTCTTGCCGGAGTCAAGTTCCTTCGCCACCGAGCCGAAGACAAATGCCTCGTCGATGTGAGCGGCGAATGGGGCCAAGGCCTCCGAGATCGGTTGCGCCAGCCCGAAGCTCTTCAAGGCGATGCTGCTCAGCTCGGGAAACAGAAAGAACTCGGTGTTGGCGCGGATGCTTCGCTGTCGGCCCTGTCGAGGTCCTTCGACCAGTACACCCGCCGCCAGCAGGCGTTCGATCTGCGCTTGCGTGCTGCCGCGGCCACTGCCTGCCTGCTTCAGCAATTCCGCCAGCATGAAGCGTCGATCGGGCTGGGTCAGCACGATCGCCAGCACGCGCTGCATGCTGGGGGTGAACAGGAAGTCGACGGCGCTCATGACAGTCATCGTGAGAAACAAGCGGCCGATTCTAGGGAAATCCACAAAACATGGATTCATGTCCACATTGTGTGGATTCGCCAGGATCGACGCTGCCGCGCTGGCTATCATCGCGAACCGGGACGGGGCCGTTCCCCCTGACTCCTCATTTCAGTCGAGGTCCTTCTGATGGCGCACGCATTCACCTACGGCACCCTGATGTGGCCGGACATCATGGCCCGCGTCTGCGGCGACGAGGCGACGCTCGCGTCGACGCCGGTGACGGCGACGCTCGCGGATCACGTCCGCCACCCGGTGCGCGAGCACGACTACCCCGCCGTGATTCCGGCCACCGGACATCAGGTCGTCGGGCGCCTCTACCTGGACGTTCCCGACGCCGCCTGGGCCCGGCTGGATCGTTTCGAGGGCGAGGACTACGAGCGCCACGAGGTCCTCGTGACGCTGGCCGACGGCTCCTGGCGCCGGGCCTGGACCTATCTCTTCAAGCCCGCGCGCGCCGAGCTGCTCGATGCCGGCGATTGGGACGAGGCCCGCTTCGAGCGCGAGGGCAAGGCCCGTTTCATCGCGCGTTATGTCGGCTTCGATGCCCTCTGACCCCGATCGGCGGGGCGAGGACGCCCAGGGCCGCTCATGCGACCCCTCTAGAATCCCGGCTTTGCCGTTCCGTCCGACTGCACGCCCATGACCGCCGCCCTGCACACCTCGTCGATCACCTCCCTTCCCCTCATCGCGCGCGGCAAGGTGCGCGAGAACTACGCGGTCGGCGAGGACCGCATCCTGATGATCGCGTCGGACCGCATCTCGGCCTTCGACGTCATCATGGACGAGCCCATCCCGGGGAAGGGCGCGCTGCTGACGCAGATGGCGCTGTTCTGGTTCGACAAGCTCGACGGCATCGTCCCCAACCACCTGACCGGGGACGATCCGCTGTCGGTGGTGTCGGACGCCGAGAAGGACCAGGTCCGCGACCGCGCGATGCTGGTCAAGCGCCTGAAGCCGCTGCCCATCGAGGCCGTCGTGCGCGGCTACCTGGCCGGCAGCGGCTGGTCCGAGTACAAGGCCGGCGGCAAGGTCTGCGGCGTCGAGCTGCCCGCCGGTCTGCAGAACGCGAGCAAGCTGCCGCAACCGATCTTCACGCCCGCCACCAAGGCCGAGATGGGCGACCACGACGAGAACATCGACTTCGAGCGCTGCGCGCAGCTCATCGGCCGCGAGATGGCCGAACGCGTGCGCGACATCGCCATCCAGCTCTACCAGCGCGCCGCAAATTACGCGCTGACCAAGGGCATCATCATCGCGGACACCAAGTTCGAGTTCGGCCTGGACGCCGACGGCACGCTGACGCTGATGGACGAGGTGCTGACGCCCGACTCCTCGCGCTACTGGCCCGCCGAGTCCTACGCCGTGGGCAGCAACCCGCCGAGCTACGACAAGCAGTTCCTGCGCGACTGGCTCGAGCAGGCGACCGTCAACGGTCAGCCCTGGGGCAAGGTGGCGCCGCCGCCGACGCTGCCGCGGGACGTGATCGCCAACACGTCGGCGAAGTATCAGGAAGCGCTCGAGCGCCTCACCCGCTGAGGCCGGCATGCACGACGCCTCGCCCGACGCGAACCTGCCGCCCGTGATCAAGTCCCGGCTGCTCAAGCAGCTGGAGAAGGACATCGCCGCGGCCGCGTCGCCGATGGCCTCCGCCGCCGCTCGGGCCAAGCGCGCGATGCTGCTGGCGCGGCATGGCGCGGTCGGCGAGGCCCGCGAGGCCCTCACCGCGCTGCATCAGTTGTCGTTCCAGCACCCGCATCCGGAGATCGGCTCGTGGCTGCACATGGCCGAGGGGCTGATGAGCTACTACAACGGTTTCGTCGCGCAGCAGGCCTGGGATCGCATCCAGCGCGCGCAGGCGATCGCCGGCAACGCGCCGTCGCTGCGCGAGGTGCGCGTGCTGGCCTCGGCCTGGCTGGCGCAGCTCGGCTTCATCCGCCATGACCCGGCGGCGATGGTCGAGCACGCGCGGCGCTGCCTCGACGAGGCCTTGCCCGAGGACAACGTCGCGCTGGCGCGCGTGTCCATGGCAATGGGCGTGGGCTGGCACTACGCCGGCGACATCGAGGCCGCGCAGCGCTGGTACATCAAGGCGCGCCGGCACGCGGCGATGGAAGGCGACGACGCGTCGCTGTCCGCGCTGATGTTCAACATGGCCGGCATGCGCGCGGCGCAGCTGCGCCGCGAGAGCCTGTCCAGCCACGCGGCGCGCGGCCCCGAGCTGCTGCTGACGGTGGATTCGATGCATCACTTCGACGCCGCGGTCGGCGCGCAGATGATGAACGAGCTGACGCCGGTGCTGCGCGCGCAGGTGCTGACGATGCAGGGCCGTTTCGATGAGGCGAGGCAGCTGTACGAGGAACACCTGCCGCAGGCGATGTCGCTGGGACTGGAGCGCCTGGGGAGCAGCCTGCTGTCGGACCTGGCGTGGTGCCGGGCCAACCTGGGCCAGCACGAGCATGCGCTGCATCAGGCGCGCGAGGCAGAGATCGAGCTGGATCCGGACTGCGAGCTCGATGACCGCGCGATCACGCACAGCCGCCTGGCGCAGACCTTCCGCCACCTGGGCGAGGCCGCCGACGCAGAGCGCCATCAGGCGCTGGCCGACACGGCCTGGGCTCAGTTCGCCGAGCAGCAAGGCCAGTGGCGCGCGCTGATCACGGCGAGCGGGCTGGAGCCCGCCGCCTGATCCTCGCTTGAGGGTCAGCGCAGCCGCTTCGCAAAGAACCGCCAGATCATCGCCGTCGCATCCGGCCCGGCGGGATCGCTGAAGGGCGCGTTGGCGGCGCCGCCGCTCCACGCGTGGCCGAGTCCCTCGATCTCGACGAGCGTCGCTGCGACCGCGCGTCCGCGACCGACCTCCACCACCGTCATCGGCAGCCGCCGACCGCGCTGCACGGTCCTCGTGCGCTCGGTCGTCGCGCCCGAGGCCTGCGCCCACAAGCGCAGCGCCTCACGCCCATTCGATGGGGCGACCACCGCGTCCTTCGTCCCCTGGATCACGAGCAGCGGCGGCCACGTCACGCGGTCGGCGCCAAGTGCTCCGGACGAGGACTCCGGAGCGGACGTCGCCGCCGACAGGTCGCCGCACATCGCGCGCAACGCCGAGGCGGTCGATGTGGCCAGGCCGGGCGCCACGCCGGCGTGCATCGCCACGGCACGGAAACGCTCGGGCCAGGTCGTCGCCATCAGCGCCGCCATGCCCGCCCCGGCCGACAGCCCCGCGATCACCACCCGCGAACGATCCGCCGGGTACAGCACGCAGGCCTGATCGATCGCCGCGAGGATCAGCGCCGCCTCGGCCTGCGCGCGCCCGCTCTCGGTGTCGAACCAGTTCCAGCAGCGCTGCGGGTTGGCCAGCCGGCTCTGCGCCGGATACAGCACCAGGCAGCGTTCGCGCGCCGCGAGCCGGTTCATCCGCGTGCTGGTCGCGAAACCGGCCGGGTCCTGCCCGCAGCCGTGCAGCATCACGATCAGCGGCACGCGCTCACCCGGCGTCAGCCCGAACGGGCGGAACAGCCGGAATCGCCGCATGCCGCCGCGCCCCGTGGCCACGCCAGCGAGCCAATCGCCCAGGCTGGGCGACGGATGTTTCGGTGTCTTCGTCAACCCGGGCACGGCGGACTGCGCGCCGCGCGCCACGTCCTTGGCCGCGCGCATCACCTGGCCGGTGAGCGCGTTCAGGCCTTGGTGCCAGGCCTTGCGCAGGGCGGCATGAGAGGGGCGTCGAGGCATGGGCGCTGGGCGTTGGAGGGGAGGCTCAGGGACGGCGCGCATGTCGCCGGCCCCGAGGATGGCGGGTCCATTCTGAGCGACGGCGCCACGGGCTTTCATGAAGGCCTCGCCCCGGACGCTGACATCCACGCAGAATCCAGCCCGTCATGACCCGAGGAGTCAGAAGATGAATGCATCGAGTGGGTCCCGTTGGGCGGTCCCGGCGTCCTACTTCAGCATGGTGCTGGGGTTGACCGGCCTGGGCAACGGCTGGCGCGTCGCGACGCGCCTGTGGGGCTGGCCGGCGTGGATCGGCGAGGCCGTGATGGCCGTGGCGGTCGTCGTCTGGGCCGTGCTGGTGGTCCGCTACGCGATGAAATGGCTGGTCGCGCGCCGGGAGGCCGCGGCCGAGATTGCCCATCCCATCCTGTGCTGCTTCGTATCGCTCGCCTTCGTCGCGACGATGCTGGTCGGGCTGGGCGTCGCGCCATACGCGCCGGGGATCGCGCAGGGGCTGTGCGTGGCGGGCGCCCTCGGCGCGTTGCTCTTCGGCGTGTGGCGCCATGGCGGACTTTGGCGCGGCGATCGCGACGTGAAGGCCACGACGCCGGTGCTGTACCTGCCCACGGTCGCAGCGAACCTGGTGTCGGCGATCGCGGCCTCGGCGCTGGGATGGCCCGAGTGGGGCCAGCTGTTCTTCGGTGCGGGCGTGCTGGCCTGGCTGGCGCTGGAGTCGGTGATGGTGGCGCGTTTCCTCAACGCCGAACCACTGCCGCTGGCGCTGCGTCCGACGCTGGGCATCCAGCAGGCGCCGCCCGCGGTGGCGCTGCTCGCCTACGCGAGCGTGAGCATCGGCCCGCCCGACCTGATCGCGCACATGCTGCTGGGCTACGCGCTGGTGCAGTCGCTGATCGTGATCCGTCTGCTGCCGTGGATCCGCCAGCCGTTCTCGCTGTCCGCGTGGGCCTTCAGCTTCGGCGCGACGGCCATCGCCACCGGCACGATGCGCTTCGCCGAACGCAATGGTGATCGGGTGTTCACCACGCTCGCGCCGGTGCTCTTCGTCGTCAGCAATGTCGTGGTGATCGGGCTCGCGATCGCGTCGGTGGCGTGGCTGGTCAGATCAGTCGCTCGCCCGCCGTCTGCACGCGCTTGATCAGCCCGCCGTAAGGCATGTCGACATCGATCAGATGGACCATGGCCGGCCACTCCTGGGCCGCCAGGCCGTTGATGGCCTCCTGCTGCGAGCTCTCGCGGCTGAAGCTCGTGAATTGAAGAACGAGCACGAGCGCCACGGCGTCCTCATCCATCGGAATGCGGCGCCGCGCGATCCAGGCCTTGACCACCTTCGGCGACACCGCCGCCAGGCGCAGGCTCAGCGCATCCAGCGTCTCCGGCGGCAGACCGCTCGGCAGCGCTTCTGCCTTCGCATCGAGCGTGTCGATCTGCCGGGCCCGCGCGGTCTGCCACTCGTCGCGCTGACGCCAGCGCTCCGCATAGGCCTCCGCGCGAGGGTCCTTGCGCTTGATGAGGAACTCGTAGGCCCGCTCGCAGGCAGGCTGGATCGCGTCGGGGTCCTGCGCCATCGCGCGGTCCAGCAGCGCAAGACCGGTCTCATCCTCCGCGTCGAGTCGCAGCATGCCTTCGAGGTAGAGCGCCGGCGCGCGATCCGTGTGGGCCGTGTTGAACGCGATGACGGCCGACAGATGGTCTTCGTCCGGACGCAGCTGGACGTCCAGGCGCAGCTGTTCGAACGCCTCGTCCACGGTGAGCTCAGGCAGGGCGCGCAACGCGTCGGCGCGCTCGCGCATCGAGGTCCATTGCTCATGCTGCGCGTGCCAACCCTCGCGCACGTCATCGCGCCAGCGGCGCTGGAGGTCTTCTCGCAGCGGTGCGGCGGCCGCGCCCAGCCAGGCCGTCGCGGCGGATGCGCTGCCCAGCATTGACGGCGGCGCGGTCAACTGGCCGTCGGACAGGCCGAGCGCCAGCAGGCGCTGCCGGAGCGACGGATGGGTGTCCGCAACGCCCGGGTCGCGGGCCAGTGCTTCGTCGAGCGCCTTGCCGGCCAGCTCCGGCGCGAGTGGCATCTGGGCCTCGCGGGCCCAGCGATCGGCGAGATCGGACGGCGGTGACTGTTCCGAGCGCGTCGTCTTGAAGACCTCGGTCAAGAAGCGGTCGTAGCTGCCGCCGCTGACGTTCACCCGCTTGAGCGCGGAGATCGCGGCGGCCGAGCCGACGAGTTCCGCCGAGGCGGCATCGGCCTCGTATTCGTTGGCGCGGGCCAGCACGAAGGTGTAGGCGTTGAAGTAGGGCGCGTACCAGTCGACCGGCTTGCGCAACAGGCGGCCGGTCCAGCCGGACCACTGCTCCGCGATCGCCTGGATCGTGGCCCATGACAGCCGCAGACGGTAGATGAAGGCGCCGAAGCGGCCGTGCGAGCCGGCCAGATGGCCGTATTCATGGGCGACGACGGCCATCGCTTCGTCGTGCGTCATCGACTCCAGCAACGGGAGGCCGAGCAGCAGGTAGTTGCGCGGGAAGCCGATCAGGCCGAACAGCGGCCGTTGCACGACCGCGGCGTTCATCTCGTTGATGAGCAGCACCTGGTGGAAGCGCGGCCCGTGCATGCGGCGGCGCATGTCGTCGAGCGCGGCGAAGAGCGCCGGCGCCTGTTCGCGCGTGACCGGCAGGCCGGTGGGCGCGGGCACGCGGACGAACAGCGCGGAGAAGGCCGTCTTCAACAGGAACCACATCGGGAACGCGAGCAGCAGCAGGAGCTTGCCGAGCTTGAGCACCAGGATCAGCGCCCCGCCGCCGGTGCTGATCATCCAGACCGCGAAACCGGCGAGCAGCAGCAAGCCCAGGCCCGCGCATGAGAGCAGCACGCCCAGCAGCGCGAAGCCCGCCAGCGCCAGCAGGGCGACCTTGACCTTGTAGGTCCGCGGCGCGCGCTCGCTGTCCTGTTCCAGCCGAGCCACCATCCGCTCGAAATCCACCCGTTCCATGTTGTTCTTCCTTCCCTCGAATCCGGCCCGGATTGTGATTCGGACCGGTCGGGTCAGGCGTCCGGGGCGCTGCGGGGATTCCCTGGGCCCGGGCGATCATCAAACGGCGCGAAGACTTCCGCGACCCAGTCCACGAAGAGACGCAGCTTCGCGCTCAGGTGGCGCGAGGCGGGATACACGATGTGCAGCGGATGCCGCGGCCGGGTCCAGTCGTCGAGCACGGTCCGCAGCGCGCCGCTGGCCAAATGCGGCGCGGCCGCGAAGCGGAAGGTCTGCCCCAGTCCCGAGCCTGTCAGCAGCGCGCTCAGATGCGCGGTGCTCTCGTTGACCGCCAGTACCGCATCGCCCCTGACCTGCAGGTGCTCCTCGCCGCGATGGAACTCCAGCGGAAACGCGCGTCCCGTCAGCGATGAGAAGTAGCCCACCACCGCATGCCCGGGCACGCGCGCGCGTTCGTCGGCGCCATGCATGCGCGCGGCGATTTCCGACGGGTGCGTCGGCGTGCCGCGCGCCTTCAGGTAGAGCGGGCTGGCGCAGGTGACCCAGTCCAGATCGGCGATGCGCCGCGCCACCAGCGAGGTGTCGGCCAACTCGCCACCACGGATCACGCAGTCCACGCCCTCGCCGATCAGATCAATCGGCCGATCGCTGACACCGAGGTCCACATGCAGCTCGGGATGCCGCGCGCGGAAGTCCGGTAGCGCGGGGATCAGGATCATGTTGGCCAGCACCGAGCCGATGTCCACGCGCAATCGGCCCCGCGCCTGCGCGCGCGATTGCGCGGCCAGCTCGTCCATTTCCTCCAGGTCCTCGATCAGCCGCCTGGCGCGCGCCAGGTAGGCCGCGCCTTCGGGCGTCACGCTGACGCGGCGCGTCGTGCGCTGCAGCAGCCGCGTGCCGAGGTGCCGCTCCAGGTCCTGCACCAGTTTCGTCACGGTGGGCCGCGGGATGTTCATCGCGTCGGCGGCCTTGGAGAACGCGCCCGCTTCGGCGATGCGCACGAAGACGCGCAGGGCAAGCAATTGATCCATGGGCCGATTATTCATCAATGGAAAAAAAGATGTCGCGAATGCCATCTTTATTCGTTTGATGGAAATTTCTAAAGTTCGCTCATCCCTTCAACACAACCTGAACTGGAGCGAATCATGAGCAAGCAACTCGAAGGCAAGATCGCCGTCATCACCGGCGGCACCACCGGCATCGGCCTCGCGGCGGCCAAGGCCTTCGCGGCCGAAGGCGCCGTCGTCTACATCACCGGGCGCCGCAAGCCCGAACTGGACGCGGCGGTGGCCGCCATCGGCCCGCAGGCGATCGGCGTACAGGCGGACTCCACGAAGCTCGTCGACCTGGACCGCCTGTACGAGCTGGTCCGCGAGCGCCACGGGCGGCTGGACGTGCTCTACGCCAACGCGGGTGGCGGCACCATGGCCCCGCTGGGCGCGCTCACCGAGCAGCACGTCGACGAGACCTTCGAGCGCAACGTCAAGGGCGTGATCTTCACCGTGCAGAAGGCGCTGCCGCTGCTGGACAAGGCGGTGAACGGCGCGTCGGTGATCCTGGCCGGATCGACGACGAGCTCGATGGGCACGGCCAACTTCAGCATCTACAGCGCGACCAAGGCCGCTGTGCGCAACCTGGCGCGCAGCTGGATCCTGGATCTCAAGGGCCGCGCGATCCGGGTCAACACGCTGTCGCCCGGTCCGATCCACACGCCGGGCCTGGTGGAGCTCGCCGGCCCGGACGCCGCGCAGCAGCAGGGCCTGCTGGACTACCTGACCGCGCAGCTGCCCATCGGCCGCATCGGCCAGCCCGAGGACATCGCCAAGGCGGCGGTGTTCCTCGCCTCGGACGCGTCGTCCTTCGTGACCGGCGTGGAGCTGTTCGCCGACGGCGGCATGGTCCAGGCCTGAGGCCCGGACCGCCTCAACGGCTCAGATGCGCGATTCCCACGCGCGGGACAGGCGCATCGCGCCGTTGATGATGCCGACCATCGAGTAGGTCTGCGGGAAGTTGCCCCAGAGTTCGCCGGTGACGGGATGCGTGTCCTCGGAGAGCAGACCGAGGTGGTTGCGCGAGGCGAGCAGCGCCTCGAAGAGCTCGCGGGCCTGCTCGACGCGGCCGATGCGCGCGAGCGCGTCGATGCGCCAGAACGCGCAGATGTTGAACGAGGTCTCGGGCCGGCCGAAGTCGTCCGGCGCCTCGTAGCGGCGCATGTAGGGGCCATCGCAGAGCGAGGCCTCCAGCGCGTCGACGGTCTTCACGAAGCGCGGATCCATCGGGTCGATGAAGCCGACCTCGGTCATGAGCAGCACGCTGGCGTCGAGGTCCTTGCCGCCGAAGCTCTCGACGAAGGCCTGTCGCTGCTCGCTCCACGCGTTGTCCAGGATCTTGCGCTTGATGACCTCGGCACGTTCCTGCCAGAGCGCGGCGCGCTGCGGGAGGCGCAGCTCGGTGGCGATCTTGGCCAGGCGGTCGCAGGCGGCCCAGTTCATCAGCACCGAGGACGTGTGCACGCGCGCGCGGGTGCGCAGCTCCCACATGCTGGCATCCGGCTTGTCGTGGATCGCGAACGCCTGCTCGCCGGCGCGCTCCAGCAGCGCGAATTCGTCGATGCCCGCGCGCTGATGCAGGCGGTGGTCGAAGAAGGCCTGCGCGGAGCCGAGCACGATGTTGCCGTAGACGTCGTGCTGGAAATGCTCGTAGGCCTGATTGCCGGCGCGCACCGGGCCCATGCCGCGGTAGCCGCGCAGGTGCGGGACCATGTACTCGGTGAGCTTGGCCTCCAGGCCGATGCCGTAGAGCGGCTGCACATGGCCATCCTTGGACTGGCCGATGATGTTGCGCATCCAGCGCAGGTAGTCCTCCATCGTGCCGGTCTCGGAGAGGCTGTTGAGCGCGCGCACCACGAAGAACGCATCGCGCAGCCAGCAGTAGCGGTAGTCCCAGTTGCGCTGCGTGTGCGGCGCCTCGGGCACGCTGGTGGTCATCGCGGCGACGATGGCGCCGGTCTCCTCGTACAGGCACATCTTGAGCGTGATGGCCGCGCGGATCACGGCTTCCTGCCATTCGAGAGGAATGGCCAGGCGGCGCGTCCAGTCGCGCCAGTAGCTGATGGTCTTTTCCTCGAGCACGCGGGCGGTGTCCTCGACGGCGCGGTCCAGCGTCTCGTCGGGGCCGAAGATGAAGCTCATCGGCATGTCCAGCGCGAAGGGCGTTTCCTCCTGGACGTAGGTCAGCGGCGCGTTGGTGGTCAGTCGAATGGTGCCTTCCGGACCGACGAAACGCAGGTGATTGCTGCCGCGCGTCCGGGCCGGGTGCGCCGATCCCCACTGGATGACCGGTCGCAGGATGACGCGGATGCGAGGATGACCCTGGATCGGGCGCATGCGCCGGACCAGCATCATCGGCCGATAGGGCCGGTCGTTGAGGAAGAAGCGCGGCATGAAATCGGTGATCTCGATCGCATTGCCATGCAGGTCGAAGAGCCGGGTGCGCAGCACGGCGGTGCCGTGGTCGTAGGACTGCTGGCTGTGGGAGAAGTCCTCGAGCTGGACCTGGAAGGTGCCGTCGGGGCCGATGCCGTCGGGGGAGTCGATCAGCGCGTGGAAGACCGGATCACCGTCGAAGCGCGGGGCGCAGCACCAGACGACGCGGGCGCGGTCGTCGATCAGCGCGCTGACCGCGCAATTGCCGACGAGGCCAAGTTTCAGAGAGGCTGCTTCCACCGAGGTCCTCCTTCACAGTCGGGGAGCGGCTTTTCCGGCAAATCGCGTTCCCGCTGCGAACCTGATTGGATTCGCTTGTCGTGCCGCAAGTTGGTGGGCAGGGCAGCCGCATGCAGGTCAGCGATTGCGCGGAGATCGACGTCCTCGTCACCGACAGCGAGGCGGATCCGATCGAGCTGGAGCGGCTGACGAGGGCGGGAGTGGCGAGGGTGATGGGCACGCGATCAGGCGAGTCGACCGTCGCTGGATGACCTGCGCCACATCGAGCGCGGCTTGAATCGAACTGTCCTTGTCCATCAGCAGCAAGGGTACTGCCGGGTTGGCCTCGATCGCGTCGATCAGCAGTTTGGCCGACCGCGAATCAAGGCAGCCCTTGAAAGAGACGTGGTCCGCGGCACTGAACACGGTCGCCTTGCACGTGACCGTCTGAATGACGGTCGTCGTGCGACCGAGCAGGGACACGCACAGGAGGCCGATCAGAAGACCGATGACGGCGCCGATCACGCCGGCGCGCAGAAAGGATGCGATCCGGCGGTCGGCGCCGGTCGGTGGTGATGAGGGCATGCGGACTCCTGGCGGGTCATGGATGACAAGCGGAATGGCCTGTCAACGCCAGTGTTCCCCCAGGCGTCTGGCGAATGAATCGTCTCGATGAGCGCGGCTGCGAACCGCTTCCAGCGATTCCAGTAGTCGAGCTGACTCGAACTACTGGAAGGCGGCGTTCAGAACAACGCCATGCTCAGCTTGCGCCGGTACTGGTCGACCAGCGGGTCGTTGGGGGCCACGGTGTTGTGGCCCGCGAGCTGCAGTCCCGCGCCGGCGGCCGGCGTCGCGCCCGCATGTGCCGGCACCGCGGGCTTCGTCAGGATCTCCAGGATCGCGACGTAGGTCTTGCGCGCCAGCTGGTCATTCCAGGTCTTGTCGCGCATCAGGATCTCCAGCAGCTCATCCATCGCGCCGGTGAAATCACGGCCCGCGAACAGCCCTTGCGCCAGCGCGAAGCGCGCGTCGAAGTCGCGCTTGTTCGTCGCGATCGCCGCCTGCAGCGCCGCCGGATCCAGACCCTGCTCGGCTCGCTCCGCCGCCGCGATCCAGGCGGCCAGCGCCTGGAACCGCGCATGCGGGGTGATCGTGTCCGCCGCCTGGTGCGCCACCGGCGCGAACGCCGCCTTGGCATGCGCCAGCTGGTCATCCTCCAGCAACGCCTTGATCAGGTCGAAACGCGCCACCTCGTTGTTCGGATCCGCCATCACCGCCGCCTGCAGCTTCTGCAGCGCGCCTTCAGCGTCACCGTCCTCCATCAGCGCCTGCGCCTCGGCCAGGTCCTCCTCGGCCTCCAGCGCCTC
Organism: Roseateles sp.; assembly: GCA_039594005.1. Lineage (GTDB taxonomy): Bacteria > Pseudomonadota > Gammaproteobacteria > Burkholderiales > Burkholderiaceae_C > Roseateles. Next base: position 3,181,774 of record JBCNOF010000010.1, on the reverse strand, counting down.
GCCCGTCGGGACGTGTCTGTCCAGGAACTCGCGGATCTGCGCCTCGGGGATCGCGCCCACGAAACCATCCACCGGCTGCCCGCCGATGAACATCACGCAGAACGGGATCGAGCGGACACCGAATGCCTGGCTCAGCTGCGTCGCGATCTCCGGCTGGTCGTCGCTGTTGAGCTTGGCCAGCTTCCACCGGCCCGCGTACGCCACCTCGAGCTTCTCCAGCATCGGGCCCAGCGTGCGGCACGGTCCGCACCACGGCGCCCAGATGTCCAGCAGCACCGGTTGCTGCATGGAGGCCTGCAGCAGGTCGGCTTCGAAGTTTTGGAGGGTGATGTCGGTCATGGTCGGGGGAGTGCGGAAGGGGGCAGCCCATCGTCGGCGGCCGGATCGGCCACGTTCGCCAAGCGGCAAAAACGGCACCTGAGGCTGGCCGCCTACAATTCAAGGTTTCACGATTTGACAGACGAGGACCGACCCGTGAGCAGCGCCACCACTCCCGACATCGCCCCCGTCATTGGCGTGGTGATGGGCTCCAGCAGTGACTGGGAGACCATGAAGCACGCCGCCGACATTCTCACCGAGTTCGGTGTGCCGTTCGAGGCGCGGGTGGTTTCGGCCCACCGCATGCCCGACGAGATGTTCGCGTACGCCGAGCAGGCCGAAGGCCGCGGGCTGCGGGCGATCATCGCCGGCGCTGGCGGCGCCGCCCACCTGCCCGGCATGCTCGCCGCCAAGACCCTGGTGCCCGTGCTGGGCGTGCCGGTGGCCAGCCGCCACCTGCAGGGCGTCGATTCGCTGCACTCGATCGTGCAGATGCCCAAGGGCATTCCGGTGGCCACCTTTGCCATCGGTACCGCCGGCGCGGGAAACGCGGCGCTGTTCGCCGTGGCCGTGCTGGCCCGCGACAACCCGGCCCTGCGCGACAAGCTCGATGCCTTCCGCAAGCGCCAGACTGCCGCCGCCACCGCGATGACCGAGGAGCTGCGCTGATGCCGCTGCTGCCGGGTGAGGCCACGCTGGGCGTGCTGGGAGGCGGCCAGCTGGGCCGCATGTTCGTCCACGCCGCGCAGGCGCTGGGCTACCGCTGCGTGGTCCTGGATCCCGACGCCACCAGCCCCGCGGGCGCCGTCGCCCACGAGCACCTGCAGGCCGATTACCTGGACGAGGCGGCCCTGGAGGCCCTCGGCCAGCGCTGCCAGGCGATCACCACCGAGTTCGAAAACGTCCCGGCCCGCGCGCTGGAGCTGCTGGCCCGCACGCGCGTCGTCGCGCCCGGTGCCGCCTCCGTCGCGATTTCCCAGGACCGCATGCGCGAGAAGGCCCATTTCGCCGCCAGCGGTGTTCCCTGCGCCCCGTACGCGGTGCTGAACGCCGGCACCGACCCGGACACCGTGCCCGAGGCGCTCCTGCCCGGCATCCTCAAGACCGCGCGGCTGGGCTACGACGGCAAGGGCCAACGCCGTGTCGCCGACCATGTCCAGCTGGCGGCCGCCTTCGAGGAGCTCGGACGCGTCGACTGCGTGCTCGAGCAGATGCTGCCGCTGGCGCTGGAGCTCAGCGTGCTGGTGGTGCGCGGCGCGGACGGCGCCGTGGTGACCTTCCCGGTCCAGCAGAACCTGCATCGCGACGGCATCCTCGCCGTCACCGAGGTCCCTGCGCCCGACGTCGACGCCGCACTGCAGGCGCAGGCCCGCGAGTCCGCCTCGGCCATCGCCGCGGAGATGGGCTACGTCGGCGTGTTGTGTGTGGAGTTCTTCGTGCTGAAGGACGGCCGCCTGATCGTCAACGAGATGGCGCCGCGCCCGCACAACTCCGGCCATTACACGATGAACGCCTGCGACCTGTCGCAGTTCGAGATGCAGGTCCGCGCGATGACCGGTCTGCCGCTGCGCGAGCCGCGCCTGCATTCGCCGGTGGTGATGCTCAATCTGCTGGGCGACCTGTGGTTTGACGCCGAGGGCCGCGAGCGCGCCCCGGACTGGGCCGGCGTCCTGGCGCTGCCCGGCGCGGAGCTGCACCTGTACGGCAAGACCGAGGCGCGTCCCGGCCGCAAGATGGGTCACCTGAACGTGATCGGCGCCACCGCCGAGGACGCCCGTGCCAACGCGCGCCGTGCCTGCGCGCTGCTCGGGCTGCCAGAGACATGGTGAGCCCGTGCTGACGGAGAACGACGCCATGGTGCTCGACGGTCAATCGCCCGACGCGGTCCGCCAGACGGCCCGCACACTGGCCGCCGGCGAGCTCGCGGGCGTGCCCACCGAGACCGTCTACGGCCTGGCCGCCCGTGCCGACCAGGACGAGGCGGTCGCCAGGATCTTCGCCGCCAAGGGCCGCCCGAGCGACCACCCGCTGATCGTTCATGTGCTGGACGAGGCCGGCGCCCGAGTCTTCGCGCAAGACTTGCCGCCTGTCGCGCACCAGCTGATGGAAGCCTTCTGGCCCGGCCCGCTGACGCTGATCGTGCGCCGTGTGCCCGGCATCGCCGCAGCGGCCGCCGGCGGGCAGGACACCGTCGGGCTGCGCTGCCCGTCGCATCCCGTCTTCCGGGCCCTGATGACCGAATGTCGCGCCCTGGGCGTGGAAGGACTGGCTGCGCCCAGCGCCAACCGTTTCGGCCGCGTCAGCCCGACCACCGCGGCGCACGTGGGCGGCGAGTTCGACCCGGGCCTGACCGTCCTGGACGGCGGCCCTTGCGATGTCGGCATCGAATCGACGATCGTGGACGTCAGCCGCGGCGGCCTGGTGCTGCTGCGCCCCGGCGTGCTCACGCCCGATCAGCTGGAAGCGGCCGCCGGACAGCCTTTACACGCGCCTGATGCCCAGGCGCCACGCGCCTCGGGCACACTCGCGGCGCATTACGCCCCGCGGGCGACGGTCCGGCTGATGAGCACCGAAGCCCTGCGCGAAGCCCTGGCGGGCGAGCATCCGGTGGGGCTGGCGGTATATTCCCGCTCGTCCTTTGACGGGACACAAGGATCGCCGGTGATGCTGCGGGCCATGCCGGCCCAGGCACGCGCGGCGGCGCGGCAGCTGTTTGCCGTCCTGCGCGAGCTGGACGCGGCCGGCGCGACGCAGATCTGGATCGAGTCACCTCCTCAGGAGGCGGCCTGGGATGGTGTGCGGGACCGCTTGTCCCGCGCGGCGGCGGCTTTCGCGCCCCGCTGAGTTTTCGAGATTTGGAGAGTTCATGAAGAGTGTGAAGCGCCACCTGGCCGTGCTGCTGGGTGCGACCGCGATGCTGGCGGCCTGTGGCGGCGGCGGCGAACAGATCGACCCCTTCAAGCCCACCCGCATCCTGTCCTTCGGCGACGAGACGAGCACCCTGCGCTCGGACGGCTCCAAGTACACGATCAATGGCACCGACGCGACCACCAACGTGGTGAGCTGCGCGGTCAACCAGATCTGGGTGCAGCAGCTGGCCGCGCACTTCGGCCTGGTCTTCGGCGAGTGCAACCCCGACAAGCTGGCCACGCCCACCGGCCGCATGTACGCCGCCGCCGGCGCGAAGGTCGCCGACGTCACCGCGCAGATCGACCGCCAGTTCGCGCTGGACGGCTTCAACTCGAAGGACATGGTCACGATCCTGGCCGGCGCCAACGACGTGCTCGAGCTCTACGCGCAGTTCCCCGCGCAGGACGCCGGCACGCTGGGCAACGCCGCCCAGGCGCGCGGCGAGGCGCTGGCCGCGCAGGTCAATCGCATCGTCGACGCCGATGGCCGCATCCTGCTGAGCACCGTGCAGGACTTGGGCCTGTCGCCGTTCGCGATCAAGGAAAAGGCCAGCCACGCCGACACCGACCGCGCCGCGCTGCTCAGCGAGCTCTCGCGCCGCTTCAATGCCGGCATGCGCCTGAAGATCCGCAACGACGGCCACTACATCGGCCTGCTGCTGACCGATGAGCTGATGGGCACGATGAGCCGCTACCCCGGCGCCTACGGCGCGAGCAACTCGAGCGACGGCGCCTGCCTGACCTCCTCGCTGCCGCCCGTGTGCACCGACAAGACGCTGGTCGCCAACGCCACCTCCGCCAGCCACATGTGGGCCAGCGACACCCAGGTGGGCCCCGTCGTCCATACCTACGTCGCCAATCAGGCGATCAGCCGCGCCACGAACAATCCGTTCTGACGCTGTCGCGCCGCGCGCGCAACGCGCGCACTTGTGACAGGACTGTTGCAGCCGCGCCTCGAAAGGGGTCAGGTTGTGCGTCCGTCGCCTCCGAGACCCTGGCATGCTCCGGCCTGTCAGGGTTTTCTCTTTGGGCTTGTCACGAATCGTGCGCTTAAAGTGATCCCTGAGAAAAACGAACGACCGTTCGATTTAATGCCGCCCGCGATCGCCGGGACGGCGTGAACGACGGAGACAACCCCTGGAGAAGTCCGAATGAACAGCCAATTCAAACTGGCCAGCCTGACGCTGGCCGCTGTGGCATTGCTGAGCGCCTGCGGTGGCGGCAGCTCTGCGGCCAATGACGATCCGCCGCCCGCGCGCGGCGCGCTGCAGCTGGGCCTGAAGGCCGGTGCGGCCACGGCGGCCCAGATCGACGCGGGCACTGCGGCCAAGGGCATCCAGGCGCTGACCGGCAAGGCCGCTTGCGACGTCGATGTGCGCTACGTCTATTACATGACCCGCGATCCGCAGGGCCTGCCCGCGACGGCCTCGGCCGCCGTGCTGGTGCCCGCGGGCACCGCCGCCCAGTGCACGGGCAATCGCCCGGTGCTGCTGTACGCCCACGGCACGACGACGGACCAGGCCTTCAACATGGCCGACCTGACCAACAACCAGGAAGGCTCGCTGGTCGCCGCGTTCTACGCCGCGCAAGGCTTCATCGTTGTCGCTCCGAACTACCTGGGCTACGACAAGTCCGGCCTGCAGTACACGACCTACCTGAACGCCGAGCAGTCGGCCATCGAGATGGTCGACGGCCTGCGCGCCGCCAAGACCCATCTGGCCGCGGAAAGCCCGGTCAAGCCGTCGGCCAAGCTGCTGATCTCCGGCTACTCGCAGGGCGGTCACGTGGCCATGGCCACGCAGAAGGTGATGGAGCGTGATTACACGTCCGAGTTCACCGTCACCGCCGCGGTGCCGATGTCGGGCCCCTACAACCTGGTGACCTTCGGCGACTATGTGCTGAACACGCAGGTCAATGCCGGCGCGACGCTGTTCCTGCCGCTGATGCTGACCAGCTACCAGAAGGCCTACGGCAACATCTACTCGGCGCCGACGGACGTGTACCAGTCGCAATTCGCCGCGACCGCGGAAACGCTGTTCCCGTCCAAGGTCTCGGTCAGCCAGCTGATCGCCGACGGCAAGCTGCCCGCCGACCCGACCTTCACGAAGCTGTTCGGCACGGGTGGCCTGCTGACCGACTCGTTCAAGGCCGGTTACGCGACCTCCAACTTCCGCAAGGCGCTGCAGACCAACACGCTGCTGGGCTGGACGCCGAAGGCCCCGGTCGCGATGTGCGGCGGCGCGAACGACCCGACCGTGTTCTTCTTCAACACGACGCAAGCCCAGGCGGACTTCGCCTCGCGCGGTAAGCAGTACCCGGCGTTCAACCTGGAAAGCCAGGCCTCGCTGGCCCCGCTGGGCACGACGACCGCGGCGACGCTGTATGGCGGCTTCCAGCAGGCCAAGGCCGGCGTGTCGGCAGCGGCCGGCGGCGGCACTGCAGGCGCGGCCGCGGTGCAGGGCGCCTACCACGGCACCCTGGTCCCGCCGTTCTGCAGCGCGATCGCGCGCGGCTACTTCCAATCGGTCCTGGCGGCCCAGCCGTAATCGCAGCCGACCCGTACGGAGACACCCTTCATGAAAAAGAACATCACCCTCATCCTGGCCGCCTCGCTGATGGTCGTGGCCGGTGCCGCGCGCGCCGAGGAGCCCGCAGTCGGCACGCACACGTTCTACCTGGGCCTGGCCCACATCGACGTGAACAGCAAGGCCGGTCCGCTGGAAGGCGGCAGCAAGCAGTTCCCGGCCCCGGGCGCGCGGATCCGCGTCGGCGACGCCACCACCACGGGCTTCGGCTACACCTACCGCTTCCTGCCGAAGTGGAGCGGCGAGATCGTGCTGGGCATCCCGCCCTCGCACAAGATCTACGGCAACGGCGTGCTGGCCAATGCCGGCCAGATCGCGGTCGTGCGCCAGATGCCGCCGACGGTGTTCGTGAACTACCACCTGGGCGAGTACTTCACCAAGGTGCAGCCCTTCGTCGGCGTGGGTGTGAACTACACCTACTTCGAGAAGAAGCGCAGCACCCCGACCGGTGACGCGATCAGCGGCGGCCCGACCCGCATCACGCTGACCAACTCCTGGGGCGCCGCGGCGCACGCCGGTTTCACGGTCCAGTACACGAAGCAATGGTCGCTGACCGCCACGGCCGCCTACGCGGATGTGCGCAGCACGATGCGCTCGTACACGACGACCAAGGACGGCGTGGAAGAGCTGCACACGAAGATCAACTTCCGCCCCATGGTCTACACCATGTCGCTGGGCTATTCGTTCTGACGAACGGCTGACCCCGGCATGAGCCCTGCGGACGCGGGTCAACCCTGCCTGCGGGACGCCGGGCCCACTACACTTGCCGCATGAGCGTGTTGCTGGCCCTGGATAGCTCGACCGAACACATGGCTCTGGCCCTTCTGGGTCAGGGCCATGCTGCATTTTTGGACGCCGATGGCGGGGCGCAAGCCTCGCAGCGGATGGTCCCGGACGCCCTGGCGCTGCTGAAGCAGGCCGGGGTGGCGCTGGCCGACGTCGACGCGGTCGGCTTTGGCCGCGGCCCCGGCGCCTTCACCGGATTGCGCACCGCGTGCTCGGTCGCGCAGGGCCTGGCCTTCGGCGCCGGCAAGCCGGTGCTCGCGCTGGACAGCCTGATGCTGGTGGCCGAGGACGCCCGGCAGCAGCTTGAAGCCGAGTCCGCCGAGTCCGGAAAGACGCCCCACGCCGCCCCTTCCGCCGGACCGATCGAGGTCTGGGTCGCGATGGACGCGCGCATGAATCAGATCTACGTCGGTCGATATCGCTGGGACGGCGAGCGTTGGACGACGCTGCTCGCGCCGGCGCTGACCGACCCCGAGCCGCTGCAGGCGCTGTGGCGCGACGAAGCGCCGACGCTGGTCGCCGGCTCCGCGCTGGGCGCCTTCGCGCTCGACACCGGCGCCGCCCGCCGTTTCCCCGTGGCCGTGTCGCGCGCCCGCGCGCTGGGCGCGCTGGCACAACAGGCCTTCGACGCCGGCCTCGCCGAGGACGCCGCGCATGCGCTGCCGCTGTACGTGCGCGACAAGGTCGCGCTGACGACGGCCGAGCGCGAGGCCGCGAAAGGGGATGCCAAGGCGGACGCCCCGCCGTCGGCTGGAGCCGCCAGATGAGCGCCCAACCCAAGGACCTGGTCTGGCCGGCGTCGCTGCAATCGCTGCAGCCACTGCGCGCGGTCGATCTCGACGAGGTGATGGCCATCGAGTCCGTGGCCTATAGCCATCCGTGGACGAGAGGCAACTTCATCGATTCGATGGCCGCCGGCTATGCCGCCTTCGTCATGCGTGACGAGCAGGCCCGGCTGTGCGCCTATTTCCTCGCGATGCAGGTCATCGACGAGATGCACCTGCTCAACCTCACCGTGCTGCCCGAGCGCGAGGGCCAGGGCCTGGCCCGGCGCATGCTGGACGCGCTGGCGCTGCTGGCGCGGGCGCGCGGTTGCCACCAGGTGTGGCTGGAAGTCCGCGAGGGCAACCTGCGCGCGCGCAAGCTCTACGACCGTTACGGCTTCGTCCAGAGCGGCCTGCGCCGCGGTTATTACCCGGGCACCGACGGCCGCGAGGACGCGGTGCTCATGACCTTGCGCCTGACGGAGACCCCCGCATGAGCTGGACCGACCGTCAACGCGCGATGCTCGAGGCGATGGGCCTCAAGCTGTGGCTGCCGCCGGAAGCGGGATCGAGCGTGGCGCCGCCGGCTTCTGCCCCGGCGCCTTCGTCCGCGCCGGCCTCGCCGCGCGGCGCGGCAGTGCCCGCGCAAGCTCCCATCGCCGCACCTGCGGTCGCGCGTCGCTCCCCGGAGGGCGATGTCGCGGTCGCCGAACCGCCGGCGCCAACGCCCGCGCCTCGCCGTGTCGCCGAGGTGCTGGCCAAGGCCTTGCCGGCCGCCGCGCCGGCCGCCGAGCCCGCTCCGGCGCGCGGCGTCTCGCGCGAGGCGATCGCGCGGCTGGACTGGCCGGGCCTGCGCGACGAAGTCGCCGCCTGCCGGGCCTGCACGCTGTGCGAGTCGCGCAAGCAGACCGTCTTCGGCGTCGGCCACGAACGCGCGCACTGGATGATCGTCGGCGAGGCGCCCGGTGAGCAGGAGGACCTGCAGGGCGAGCCCTTCGTCGGCGCCGCCGGCAAGCTGCTCGACAACATGCTGCGGTCCATCGGCCTGTCGCGCGGCGAGGGCACACCCGAGCAGCAGGTCTACATCGCCAACACCCTGAAGTGCCGCCCGCCGCGCAACCGCAACCCCGATCCGGCGGAGCTCGCGCAATGCGAGCCCTACCTGGAGCGCCAGATCGCGCTGATCCAGCCGCGCATCATCCTGGCCATGGGTCGCTTCGCCGTGCAGCAGCTGCTGCGCAGCCAGGAGCCCATCGGCAAGCTGCGCGGCCGGGTGCACCGCTACCAGGGCGTGCCGCTGATCGTCACGTATCACCCGGCTTACCTGCTGCGCAACCTGCCCGACAAGGCGCGCGCGTGGGAGGACCTGTGCCTGGCGATGCAGACGCTCGCGGGGGAGTCGACCCGCGCGCCGGCTTCCGGTGACGGAGACGGAGGCGGCTGAATGACCGCGCCGGTGCCGCCCCTGTCGCCGGCTACCCCGGCGCCGTCCGCCGAAGACCAGGCGGCCCAGTTCCGGCTGCTCGCCGACAACGTGCCCGTGCTGATCGCCGTGTTCGACGCGGCCACGCGCACCTGCCGATTCGCCAACCGCCAGTACGCCCGCAGCTTCGGCCTGGACGAGCACAGCGTGCTCGGCCGCACCTTCGCGCAGATCATCGGCGAGGATGCCGCGCGGGAGATAGAGCCTCACGTGCAGCGCGTGCTCGGCGAGCGTGTCAGCGTCAACTACGAACGCCGCCTGGACCGGCGCGATGGCAATCCGCGCTGGATCGAGGTCAATCTGATCCCGTACGTGCCGCCCGGCGCGACCGAGGTCCAGTCCAGCTTCGTGCTGATCTCCGACATCACCCGCTTCCGCGAGGCCGAGGCCGCCGTGCGCGACTCCGAGGAGCGGCTGGCCAAGTTCATGCAGGCGTCGATGGAGGGCATCGTCTTCCACCGCGACGGCGTGATGACCGACGTCAACCCGCCGCTGTGCGAGCTGGTGGGTTACACGCTGGAAGAGCTGGTCGGACGCCCGGCCCTGTCGATGATCGCGCCCGACCAGGTCGACACGGTGCGCGCGGTCATGGAGGCCGGTCACGAGACCCGCTATGCCACGGCCATCCTGCACCGCAGCGGCGAGCGCATCGATGTCGAATTCATCGTCCGCACCCTGTGGCGCAACGGCGAGCGGCTGCGCATGACGATCGTGCGCGACCTGCGGCCGCACCTGGAGGCGCTGGCCCGCATCCAGCACCTCGCGCAGCACGATCCGCTGACCGGGCTGCTCAACCGGTCGACTTTCATGGAGCGGCTGCGCGAACGGCTCGCGCCTGGCCACGTGGCGGGCGGCGTGCCGGGTGGCGTCCGCCGCGCGGCGCTGCTCTTCATCGACCTCGACAACTTCAAGCGCGTCAACGACTCGCTGGGCCATCTCGAGGGCGACCGCGTGCTGCAGACGGTGTCCGAGCGGCTGCGCGGCGGCCTGCGCGGCAGCGACCTGGTGGCGCGATTCGGCGGCGATGAGTTCGTCGTGCTGCTCGAGGACGTGCATCAGCGCAAGGACGTGCAGACGGTGCTCAACGCGCTGCTTAGCGTCGTCGAGGTGCCGGTGCAGGCGGATGGGCGGGACCTGTCGGTGACGCCGTCGATCGGCGTGGCGATGTATCCCGAGCACGGCGACACGCCCGAGGATCTGCTGCAGCACGCCGATACGGCGATGTACCTCGCCAAGACCGCGGGCCGGGCGACCTATCGATTCTTCGAGCAGGCGATGGCGGAGAACGCCTATGCCGACCTGGTGCTGGAGAGCGAGCTCGCGCAGGCGCTGACTGCGGACGAGTTCGTGCTGTTCTATCAACCGCAGGTCGACGCGCGCAGCGGCGAGCTGGTCGGTGCCGAGGCGCTGCTGCGCTGGCGGCATCCGCAGCGCGGGCTGCTGTCACCGGACGCGTTCATCATCGTGGCCGAGCGCCATCGGCTCATGCTGCCGCTGGGCGAGTGGGTGATGTACGAGGCCGCGCGCCAGACCCGTGCCTGGCATGAGCGCGGCATCGCCGAGGTGCCGATCGCGGTAAACCTCTCGAGCATGCAGTTCCGGCTGGCGAGTTTCTCCAAGTCGGTCGCGCATGTGCTCAAGACCGTCGGCGTGCCCGGCGAGTGGCTCGAGCTGGAGCTCACCGAGCGCATGCTGACCGAGGAGATCGATCGCCTGCCCGAGCTGCTGCAGACCTTGCGCTCCCAGGGCCTGGCGATCTCGATCGACGACTTCGGCACCGGCTACACGGCGCTGAACCAGCTGACCCGGCTGCCGCTGGACAAGCTCAAGATCGACCAGAGTTTCGTCGCGGTGCTGCCCGACGACGGCGGTGCGGCAGCGATCACGCGCGCGATGGTGCAGATGGCCAAGGGGCTGGGGCTGCGCGTCGGCGCGGAGGGGGTGCGCAACGCGCGCCAGTGGCACCTGCTGGCCGAGTGGGGCTGCGACGAGCTGCAAGGGGAGGTCATCGCGCCCGCGATGCCCGCCCAGGAATTTGAAGCGTGGCTGGCCGATCGCGGCCAGTCGCGCCTGCCCAGGATCGACACATGACTTCGAAGACACCCGAGTCCGCCCGCCTGAACGGCGCGGCGGCGCCCACCCCATCCGTGGCGACGGCGGCCGCCCACGCGACCGATCCGGCCATGACCGCATTGCTGCGCGAGGAGATCGCCGCCGCTGGCGGCTGGTTGCCGTTCGAGCGCTACATGAGCCTGGCGCTGTACGCGCCGGGCCTGGGTTACTACGCCAACGCGCGTCGCAAGTTCGGCACGATGCCGCAGCAGGGTTCGGACTTCGTGACGGCGCCGGAGCTGTCGTCGCTGTTCGGTCGCGCGCTGGCGCGCCAGGTGGCGCAGGCGCTGCAGGTCAGCGGCACCGACACGGTGATCGAGTTCGGCGCCGGCAGCGGCGCGCTGGCCGAGCAGTTGCTGGAGACGCTCGATGCGCTCGGGCAGCCGGTGACGCGCTACTTCATCGTGGACCTGTCGGGCACCTTGCGCGAGCGTCAGGCCGAGCGACTGGCGCGATTCGCGCCGCGGGTCGAATGGCTGGACCGCTGGCCCGACGAGATCCACGGCGTGATGGTCGCCAATGAGCTGCTGGACGCCATCCCCGTGGACCTGCTGCGCTGGGACGGCGAGCAGTGGTTGCAACGCGGCGTGGGCCTGGACGCGCAGGGCGAGCTGGTCTTCGTCGACCGCGCCGGCGGTGCGCGACCGCCGCTGCCGGTGGAGGAGGACGCGGGATTCGTGCCCGGCACGGTGACCGAGATCCATCCGCAGGCGGAGGCGTTCGTGCGCACGCTGGCGGAGCGGCTCAAGCGTGGCGCGGCCTTCCTCATCGACTACGGGTTCCCGGAGTCGGAGTATTACCACCCGCAGCGCACGGGCGGCACGCTGATGTGCCACCACCTGCACCGGGCGGATCCGGATCCGCTGGCGCTGCCGGGGCAGAAGGACATCACCGCGCATGTGAACTTCACCGGCATCGCGCTGGCGGGGCAGGATGCGGGGCTGATGGTGCTGGGCTACACGAGCCAGGCCAACTTCCTGATCAATTGCGGGCTGGTGGACCTAATGAGCGAGGCCACGCTGGCGCAGCGCGGCATGGCCCACCGGCTGATCGCCGAGCACGAGATGGGCGAGCTGTTCAAGGTCATCGGCTTCGCGCCGGGCGAGGGCTTCGACGCGATGGGCTTCATCGCGGGGGATCGTTCGCACACCTTGTAGCAGCCATCCCCGGCGCCGGGATCAGGACTCGCCCGGTCTGTCCGCCGATGCATCCTTCAACGCCGCCTTCCTCGCCGCCTGGATCGCCTGGCCGATGGCCGGGCCCTTCTTGCCGGCGGCCAGCGCCGCCGCCGAGATCGACGCCTGATCCACCGACTGCACCGCGCGCAGGTCATGCAGCAGCGCCGCGCGCTGCGGATAGTCCCGATCGCGCAGCCCCTCGCGACCGCGCGCATCGCATTCGCAGGCCAGCAGCATCTGCGCGAAGCGCTCGGGCCGACGCACCGCATCGCAGCGCTCGAGCAGCCTCAGCCGCGCCTCGACGGTGAGATCAAGGCTTTGATGCACGTTCGTGTGCTCGCGCGCGACCAGCTCGGCCAGCTCCTTGCAGTCCGACGGCACCCGCCAGCGCTGCGACAGCGCCGCCGACAGGTCCTCGCTCCGGGTTTCGTGCTTGAGGTGGCGCGGCCATTGGGCCTCGGGCGTGGTGCCCTTGCCCAGGTCGTGGCATAGCGCCGCATAGCGCACCGGCAGCGGCGCGTCCACGCGCGCACATTCGTCCAGCACCAGCAGCAGATGCGCGCCGGTGTCGACCTCGGGGTGATGCGCCGGCGGCTGCGGCACGCCGAACAGCCGATCCACCTCCGGCGCGATGCGCGCCAGCGCGCCGCTCTCGCGCAGGATCTCGATCATCCGCGCCGGATGTTTCTCCATCAGCCCGCGCGAGACCTCCTGCCAGACCCGCTCGGCCACCAGCGCATCGACCTCGCCGGCCTGCGTCATCTCGCGCATCAAGGCCATCGTCTCAGGCGCGACGCTGAAATCGCCAAAACGCGCGGCGAAACGCGCCAGCCGCAGGATGCGCACCGGGTCCTCGGCGAAGGCCGGCGACACATGCCGCAGCACGCGGTCCGCCAGGTCGCGCCGGCCGCCGTAGGGGTCGATCAGCGTGCCGTCCTCGGCCTGCGCCATCGCATTGATCGTCAGGTCGCGACGCGCGAGGTCCTGCTCAAGCGTGACATCCGGGGCCGTGTGGAACTGGAAACCGTGGTATCCCGCCGCGGTCTTGCGCTCGGTCCGCGCCAGTGCCACCTCTTCATGGGACTCGGGGTGGAGGAAGACCGGGAAATCCTTGCCGACAGGAATAAATCCCTTGTCGATCAAGGACTTGGGTGATGCACCGACCACCACCCAATCGCGATCCTGGACCGGCAGACCCAGCAGGGCGTCCCGGACGGCCCCTCCGACGAGAAACATCTGAACACTCATGTTGCGGCGCAGCATCCCCAAGGCTGGGGGTGCTCACGTAGGCTGTTGATCCGTATATTCACCAATGCCACCTGCACACCAGCGCCTGCTTCAGCAGGCCAGCTACCGAGAGAGACACGTAGTCAGGCAGGCGGCAAGCAGTAGGGAGTTTTTTCGATGAAGTCTGTTCTCCTCCTCTTGCTGGGCGGACTTGGTCTCGCTGCCCAGGCGCAAGAGCTGTCGGCCACCGAAGCGCCCCAGGCGCAGATCGCGGCGGATGCCAGTTTCGTGCAACAGAGCCAGCCGGCTCCGGTGCAACTGGCCGATGTCAATGAACAGGAAGGCGCCACCGTGGTGCCGTCCTTTGTGTCCGAGCCCCAGAACCAGGCCATGATGCTCGGCGGCCTGCTGGCTGTCGGCTTCATGGTGAGGCGTCGGCGCGACCACTGACCCTCAGCATCCCAAGGCCACCTCGCCGCTTCCCGCCTTGCCCGCACAAGGCGCCAGAAGCGGCGTTCTCATTTCCGCTCAGACCTTCAGCACCGGCACCGGACCGCTGACGTCCCGGTACGGCTCCTCGAAGTCCAGGAAATCCTTCTCCGCGATCGCGTCAGCGATCCACTCGCGCACGCCGCGCGCCGACTCCACCCGCGCCAGGTAACCGCGCAGCGGCTCGGGCACCGGCAGGCCGTAGCGCGTCACCCGCATCACCACCGGCGCGAAGAACGCGTCCGCCGCGCAGAACTCGCCGAACAGGAAGGGGCCGCCGCTCGCGGCCAGCGCGTCGGTCCACAGCGCCACCACGCGCGCCAGGTCCTTGCGCAGGCCGGCCTCCGTCTGCAGCAGACGGGGGCCGATGCTCGTCAGGTCGGCATCGATGTTCATCATGCAGTGCGTGCGCAGCTGGCCGAAACCGCTGTGCATCTCCGCGCACAGGCTGCGCGCGCGCGCACGCTGGCGGGCATCGCGCGGCCAGACACCCGCCTCGGGGAAGCGCTCGGCCAGGTACTCGACGATCGCCAGCGAGTCCCACACCGCCAGCCCGTCGTCCACCAGCACCGGCACCTTGCCCGTGGGCGTCACCGCGCCAATCTCGCGATAGAAGGCCGAATCGGGCGTGAAGTCGAAGCGGACCACGCGTTCCTGGAAATCGATGCCCAACGCCTTCATCAGCACCCACGGGCGCATCGACCAGGACGAGTAGTTCTTGTTGCCGATGATCAATTGCATGCGGGGATCCTTGTTCCTGCCTTCATTCAGTTCGTGCCGTTGGCCGGGATGTCGGGCGCCGACGCCGCGGCCGGTCCGATCACGCGCCCGAGCCGGTCGCGGAGCAGCGTGCCGCCCTCGCGGCCCATCAGCTGGGCATAGATCGTCGCGTTGGACAGCACCTTGCGCACATAGTCACGGGTCTCCCAGATGGGAATGTTCTCCGTCCAGATCGCTGCGTCGAGCTGCGGCCCCTCGCGCCAGCGCCGCGGCCGGTTGGGTCCGGCGTTGTACGCGGCCGCGGCCATCGCCTGCGACCCCTCGAAGCTGTCCATCACCAGCTTCAGGTAGCCGGTGCCCAGGCGCAGGTTGGTGTCGCGGTCATGCAGCATGTCGGGGCGGAAGTCCACGCCCAGCTTCTTCGCGGTCCACTTGGCCGTCGCCGGCATGACCTGCATCAGGCCGCCGGCGCCCACATGCGAGCGCGCGTCCATCATGAAGCGCGACTCCTGGCGGATCAGTCCGTAGACATAGGCCGGGTCCAGGCCCACCGCGGTGGCCTGCTTGAAGACATCCGCCCGATACGGCATCGGGAAACGCTGCGCGAGGTCGATCTCGAGCTTCGTGCGCTCGCTGGTCTGGATGCAGCGCTCCCAGAGCTCGCGCTCGCAGGCGGTCTGCGCGACGGCCAGCAGCTCGCGGTCCGACAGGCCGCGCAGGCTGAAGTTCCACTCGCGCTGACCCTCGCTGCGCAGCCCCACGGCCAGCAGCAGCAACGCGCGCTGGATGCCCGGATTGGCCGCGGCCTGCGCCCGCTCCGGCGCGGTGAGCTCCGCCGGCGCGGGCGGCAGCGGCAGGCGCAGCTTGAGCTCGTCCGCGGCGAGCTTGCCGTAGAAGCTCAGCGGCGAGGCGATCGTCCGCAGCGTGTCCTGCGCCTCGCGGCGCTGCGCCTCACCGGCCGCGCCGTTGGGCGCCAGTTGCTGCTGCGCCTTGGCGCGCCAGTAGGTCCAGGTGATGTCCTTCTGATCGGCCGGTTTCATCGTCGCGATGGCCGTGAGCAGTTGCTCGGGCCGGCTCGCGCCGGCGTCGCCGCGCAGCGCGGCGCGTGCCATCCAGCCCAGGGTGTCGTCGCTCCATTCGGAGGCCCCGGCGCCGCCCTTGGCCGCGAGCTTGAGCGCGCGGTCGAAGTACTCGTTGGCGTCGTCCTTGAGCCGCAGCGCGGTCTGGCGCCCGTACTGCGCCCACAGCCAGGCCGCCAGGTCATTGGGGAGCTTGGGCGCCCAGCGCCGGATGTCGTCGTCGGCCTTGTCGTAGTCGGTCGCGGCCAGGCGCATCAGCGCCAGCACCGTGAGCTCGGCCTTGGCGCGCGGCGACGCCGCGGCCTTGCGCTTGAGGTAACGGTCGGGCTTGTCCATCAGCTCGGCGATGGCCTCCTGGTCCGCCTTGGACAGCAGCGACGCCGTCTGCTTGACCGCGCGGGGCTTGTTGGTCTCGACGACCAGGCGCAGCTTGCGCCACACGTCGGAGTCCTTGAACTGGCCGTTCTCATGCAGCGTGCTGGCCAGCATGTGGCAGCCCTCGTCGGCGTCGCGCTGGGCGAGCCACGCGGCGCGCGCGCTGTCGCGCAGGTCGCGCGCGGGCGGATCGGCCAGCAGCGCGTAGCAGGCGACCTCGCGGTCGTCCTGCATCTTGTAGGCCGCGTGGTCGCGCCGGAAATTGGTCCAGTCGCGGCGATGGCCCAGCTCGAGCAGCCAGTCGTTGCGCAGGCGGTCCTCCACGTAGGCCCCCGGCCAGCGCGCGTAGAACGCGTTGATGTCGGGCTGCTGCGCCTCGGAGAGGCGGGCGTTGAGCTCCCAGTAATCAAACCAGGGGGCGAGCGGGTGTTGCTGGTCGAAGGCGACCTGGCGCATCGCCGCCAGCCGCGAGCGGTCCCGGGTGCGCCAGGCCTCGCGGGCATCGGTGACCAGGTCCGGCAGCGGCGGGAGCGGATTGGCCACGACGTTGAACGACGTGCCCGATTGCGCCAGCGCCGGCGGCGCGAGCAGCGCCGCCGTCAGGGGCAGGGTGGCGCAGGCGAGGGCGGTTACAGTGATCCGAGAGAACTTCATGCCGAACTGCGATGAATGACTTCCCCACGGCCCCCGACGCCACCGGCACTGCTGCCGGCAAGACCTGGCCCCATGAGCGAAGCGAACTGCGACGCGCCTTGCTGGCGCGCCGCCGCGAATGGTCGGCCGGTGCCGAGGCCCGGCTCGCCGCTGACCAGGTGGGCGACCATCTGTTGCCGCTGCTGGGTCAGCTCGAGCCGCTGAGCCTCGGCCTGTACTGGCCGCTGGAAGGGGAATTTAACGCAGTGGCCTGGGCGGCGACCCACAAGCTTTCGGGGACGATGCAACTCGCGTTGCCGTTCGCGCGCAAGGCAAGCGACCGCGGGCCGGCGTCGATGGAATTCCGGCGCTGGAACGGCCAGGAGCCGACGGTCAAGGACGAGTGCGGCATTCCGAGCAGCACCGGGCCAGTGCTCGTGCCCGAGGTGCTGCTCGTGCCCTGCCTGGGCTACACGCGCGAGGGCTTCCGGCTGGGCTACGGCGGCGGTTATTTCGACCGCTGGCTGGAGGCCCACCCCGGCGTGACGACGATCGGCCTGGCCTGGCACTGCTGCGAGGCCGCCTTCGAGGTCCAGCCGCACGACCGGGCGATGACCGTGGTGCTCACCGAGCGCGAGGTCATCGCGCCCTGAGCCGCCCGAGAGGCCTCACCCCGAGTTCTCATCCACCGGCGGATCCGGCTCGCCGATGGCGCGGCGCGTGAGCGCGGATTGCTCGGCGATCCAGTTGGCGAATTCCACGACCTCGGGCCTCGCCCGCCCGTGCGCCGACATCATCAGCCAGTACACCGTCGGGCAGTCCAGCCGGCCCGCCTCGCCGAAGGGCTCGACCAGCTCGCCGCGCTCCAGCGCCTCGTAGATCAACGGCAGCCGCGCCAGCGCCACCGCCTGGCCCGACACCGCCGCCTGGATCTGCTGGTACGTGAAGTTCAGGTACATCCAGCGCCGCGGCTGCAGGTCCGGCGCGCCGTGGATCCCCAGCCAGCGCCGCCAGCTCAGGAACAGGCCGCTCGGGCGCTGATCGTCCTCCTCGGCCAGCGTGTACTGGCGCAGGTCGCCGGCCTCGCTCAGCGGCGGTCCCTGGCCCTCCTGCGCCTGTTTGGCCACCCACGGATTGACGACCGGCGTCAGCATCTCGCCAAACATGCGCTGCGCATGCGGCGCCACGCGGTTGGGCGCGGCATAGCGCAAAGCCACGTCGAACTCGCTGTCGTCGATCTCCACGAGCTGGTCCAGCGCGGACACGCGGATGTCCATGTCCGGATGCTCGCGCTGGAAGGCCTCCAGCCGCGGAATCAGCCACAGCGACGCGAACGAGGCGAAGGTCGTCACGTTCACCACGCGCCGGCCGCGGGTCGAGCGGATCTGCCGCACCGTGCCGTCCAGCCGGTCCAGCATCGGCTCCACCGCCGACAACAGCAGCTTGCCGTCCGGAGCGAGCTCCACATGACGCGTGCCGCGCAGGAACAGCGTCGCGCCGAGTTCCTCCTCCAGCGCGCGGATCTGGCGGCTGACGGCGGACTGGGTCAGGAAGAGCTCCTCGGCCGCGGCGCTGAAGCTCAGGCGCCGGGCGACCGCCTCGAAGGCACGCAGCGGACCGACGGCGAGCGGGCGGTGACGGGGGCTATTCATGCGCGGATGGTATCAATCGACGCTCGAAGACTCATTGGACCGGCGTCCGGGTGAACCCTAGGATTACGCCATGTCCACGAGGAATGCCGCCGGTGCGCGGACCGCCCGCTGGACGGGGAGCCGATCATGAACGTCATGCAAAAGTCATCAATCCAGGTCAGCCACGACGACGCCGCGTGGACCTTGTCACAGGGCGAGGCCATGAGCCTGCCCATCGGACCGGGCCGCCGCGAGCTGCATGTGCTCGACGGCCGGGTCTGGGTGACCCAGCGCGGCGACCTGAACCTGCCGGCCCAGGACTTCTGGCTGTCGGCCGGCGAGACGCTGGAAGTCGGCAGCGGCACGGAACTGGTCGTGGAAGCCTGGCCGACGGCCCGCTTCCAGCTGCTGGTGCCGCCGCAGGCCTGCGCCGCCAAGGCCGCCCGCCGCGTCAACCGCCTGCCTTCCTTCGCGCAGCTGTTCGGCCAGCGCCTGGCGAACGCTTGACCATGGGTGCCGCCGCGGCCGTGACGGGCTTTTCCTTCCTGTCGGTCCTGGGCGCGGCCGTCGTGCCGGCGCTCTTCTTCGCGGTGCTGGCCTTCGGCTTCGCGTTGACCGAGCGCAAGGCCGACTCCATCGCCAGCCGCCCCCAGGGCAGCATCAGCGCGGGCGACTCCAGCGTGTCCTCCGGCGGTCGGAAGTAATTCAGGCTGGCGACGGCTTCCTGGCCGTCCTTGCCTGTCTTCGAGTAGCGGAAGGGCTCGCAGCCCGCCTCGACGTAACGCGGCTGACTGACCGCATCCGCCTTCAGATACAGCTCGTCGCGGCTGATGATGGCCAGGAACAGGCCATCCACGTACAGCCCGAAGCCGCCGAACATGCGCCGGGCCAGTACCGGGCCGAGCGGCGCCAGCAGCTCCATGCAATGGTTGGCGAAGTCGCTGCCCGCGCCGGTGACGCGCCGGACGGTTCCCGTGGTGGTGGTGCCTCGTGCCATGGCGCCGACTCTAGTTCACCTCTGGCGCGGTGTGCGCCGCGCGGCCACAATGGCCCGCTCCGGACCTCGTCGGGTCCGCGTGGGAAGGCAAACGCCGGATGGATCCGAACGACAAGCTCCCGATCTCCGAAGACCGCCAGGCGCTGCGCGAGCGCCTGATCCGCGAACGCCTGGACCTGCCAGGCCGTCTCCAACTCGCCGACATCGTCCAGGGCGTGCTGCGCGTCTGGCTGGTCGGGCGCAAGGAAAAGCGCATCGCCGCCTATTGGCCGATCAAGGGCGAATTCGACCCGCTGCCGGCCCTGTTCCGCTGGAGCGAGGTTGACGGCGACCGCCGCATCGGGCTGCCTGTCGTCGACCGCGAGGAGGGCCGTCTGCGCTTCCACGTCTGGTACCCGGGATGTCCGATGGAAGAGGACGCCACCGGCATCACCAAGCCCAAGGACACCGAGGCCTTCGAGCCCGAGCTGCTCCTGCTGCCCTGCCTGGGTTACGGACCGGGCGGGATCCGCATGGGCTACGGCGGCGGCTTCATGCTGCGCACCATCGCGCAGATCCAGCCACGGCCGGCGGTCGTGGGGGTGGGTTTCAGCCACGGCTTCCAACCGACGCTGACCGCCCAGCCGAACGATGTCCGGCTCGATGCGATGCTGACCGAGATGGGGGTGGTCTGGGAGAATCCGCGCGCATGAATGCCGCCGATCCTCTTGTCCGCCACAGCCCGGACAGCCTTGATGCGCTGTACACGGCCCACCTCGCGGAGCAGCAGCGCCGCACCGAGCACGCGCTCCAGCGCGGCGGCTTCGATGCGTTGCTGATCGCCTCCGGTGTCGAGAAGTTCGCCTTCCTCGACGACCGGCCCTACGTCTTCCAGCCCAATCCGCACTTCAAGCTGTGGGTGCCGCTGGTGCGTCAGACCGACAGCTGGCTGGTGATCCGCCCGGGACATCGCCCGCGGCTGGTGTATTGCCAGCCCGAGGACTACTGGCATGTGTCGCCGGCCGCGCCGAGCGGCTTCTGGGTCGAGCACTTCGAGCTGATCGTCGTGCGCCAGCCCGCCGACGCGCTGCCCTACCTGCAACTGCCGGGACGGCTGGCCATCGTCGGCGAGGCCGACGCGGCGCTCGGCGACATCGTCCCGAACAACCCGTCCGAGGTCCTGAATCCGCTGCATTACGCGCGCGCGACCAAGACCGGCTATGAGCTGCTGCGCCTGCGCGAGGCGTCGGCACTGGGCGCGAAGGCGCATCTCGCCTCGCAGCGCGCGTTCCGCGAGGGGCTCTCGGAAGCGGGCATCCACAACGCCTACCTGGCGGCCTGCGGCTTCGCCGAGCGCGATCTGCCCTACGGCAACATCGTCGCGCTGAACGAGCACGCGGCCGTGCTGCATTACCAGTACCAGGACCAGCAGGCGCCGGCCCAGTCGCTGTCGCTGCTGGTGGATGCGGGCGCGCACAGCTGCGGGTACGCCTCGGACATCACCCGCACGACGGGCAACGGCGACGCGAGTTTCCAGGCGCTGATCGATGCGATGGAGGCGGCGCAACTGCGCCTGGTGGATCAGGTGCGCGCGGGCGTCGATTACCGCGACATCCACCTGGCCTCGCACCGTGAGATCGCCGGCGTGCTGCGTCAGCTCGGCATCGTGCGCATGGACGAGGACGCGATGGTCGCGCAGGGCGTGACCGCCACCTTCCTGCCGCACGGCATCGGCCATCTGCTGGGCTTGCAGGTCCACGACATCGGCGGCTTCATGGCCGGCGAGGACGGCGGCACCATCGCCAAGCCGGAGGGTCATCGCTACCTGCGCCTGACCCGCGTGCTGCAGCCCGGCATGGTCGTGACCATCGAACCGGGGCTGTATTTCATCCCGATGCTGCTGGACCAACTGCGCGCCACATCGGCCTCGTCGCAGGTGGACTGGGCGCTGGTGAAGCACCTGAGCGCCTTTGGCGGGGTGCGCATCGAGGACGATGTGGCCTGCCGTGCCGCGGGCGCGCCGGAGAACCTGACGCGCGACGCGTTCGACGCGCTGGGTTGATGCCCAGTCGGCGGGCTCAGAAGCGGTAGCCGACGCCCAGGCCGATCAGCACCGGATCGACCTCGAACTTCCCGACGTTGGCTCCGAACGAGCGGATCTCGGTGGCCATCTGGACCTTCTTCAGGTCTAGGTTGATCGACCACTGCTTGTCCAGCTGCAGATCGACACCGATCTGCGCCGCCAGGCCGAAGCTGTTCTTCTTGATGCTCGGGCGCAGCGCGGCTTGCACGCCGGGCTCGAAGCGCTCGCCCGAGAACATCGTGTAGTTGACGCCCGCGCCGATGTAGGGGCGGACGGTGCCTTCGGGGTTGAAGTGGTACTGCAGCAGCAGCGTCGGCGGCAGGTGCTTCACCGAGCCGATCCGCGTGCCGTTGCTGTAGAGCTTGTGCCGCTGCGGCACGGTCAGGATCAGCTCGGTCGCCAGGTTCGGCGTGAAGTAGTAGGCGACGTCGAATTCGGGAATGGTCTTGCGGCTCAGCGACAGGCCATTGCCGGTCGAGTCCTTGTTCGCCGGATCGATGTGGACGGCGCGCACCCGGTACTGCCAGGGCGTGCTCTGCGCGAGGACCGGCAGCGCGGTCGTGGTGATCAATGCGCCCAGCGCGGCAGCCAGCAGCGAGGGGCGGGACAGGATCGAGGTGCGGGACATGGTTCACTCCAGGTCGTTGAAAGACCGGGATTGAACGCGGCCGCGGCGTCGCGCGGCTTGACCATTCACAAGGAAGACCGGGGAACCTTCGAGGTTCCCCACGACGCGTCGAGCGGCTTGAGGCTTGTCAAGCTTTCGGCGTGAGGCCGAGACGCTCGCACACCGCCAGCGTGAGCGCGCTCTGGTTGAGCGTGTAGAAGTGCAGCCCTGGCACGCCGCCGGCGATCAGGCGCTCGCACAGCCGCGTGACGACGTCCAGGCCGAACGCGCGCACCGAGGCCGCGTCGTCCATGTAGCCCTCCATCTTCAGCGCGACCCAGCGCGGGATCTCGATGCCGTCGCGCTGCGCGAACTGCGCGATGCGGGCGTAGTTGTTGATCGGCATGATCCCCGGCACGATCGGCACGTCCACGCCCATCGCGCGCGCGGCCTCCACGAAGTGGAAGTAGGCATCGGGGTTGTAGAAGAACTGCGTGATCGCGCCGCTGGCGCCGGCTTGCACCTTGTCGGCGAAGAAGCGCAGGTCCCGCGCGGCGTAGCGCTGCTGCGGGTGGTACTCGGGATAGGCAGCGACTTCAATGTCCCAGTCCTCGCCCTGCGTCTCGCGGATGAAGCGCACCAGCTCGGCCGCGTAGCGGAACTCGCCCGCGGTGGCGGTGCCGCTGGGCAGGTCACCGCGCAGCGCCACGACGCGCCGGATGTCCTGCGCGCGGTAGGTGGCCAGGATCTCGGCGATGTTCTCGCGCGTGGAACCGACGCAGGACAGGTGCGGCGCGGCGTCGAAGCCCTGCGCGGCGATGTCGGCGACGGTCGACAGGGTCTTCTCGCGCGTGGAGCCGCCCGCGCCGTAGGTCACGCTGAAGTACTGCGGATTCACCGCGCGCAGCTCCTGCACGACGGTCTTCAGCTTCTCGGTGCCGACGGGGGTGTTGGGCGGGAAGAATTCGATGCTGACAGGCGTCTTGGGCGTCGTCATGGTTTCTGGACCCAGATGAAGAATTCGGTGTTGCCGTCGCCGCCGGTGACCGGGCTCTCGAACCAGCCCTTGATGACGAGCTCGCGTTTCTCGGCGGCCGCCACGGCCTGCTCCTTGACCACCGCGTACTGCGACTTGTCCTTGACGATGCCGTTCTTGTTCAGGGCCTTGGGGCCCAGCTCGAACTGCGGCTTGATCAGCAGCAGCGCCTGGCCCTGCGGCTTGAGCCAGCCGGCCACGTGCTTGATCGTGCCGATCATCGAGATGAAGCTCAGGTCGCCCACGACCAGATCGAAGGGCTCGGCGGGGACGTAGTCCTTCACGTGCACGCCTTCATGCGCGGTCACGCGCGGGTCGGCCTTCAGGGTCTCGTGCAGCTGACCGTGGCCGACATCGATGCCGGTCACGTGCGCCGCGCCGGCCTTGAGCAGCACGTCGGTGAAGCCGCCCGCGCTCTGGCCCATGTCCAGCGCCGAGAAGCCGACCACCGACACGCCGACCTTGGCCAGCGCACCCTCGAGCTTGAGCCCACCGCGCGAGACGTAACGCAGCTCGGCGTCATCGGTCACGCGCATGGCGGTGGTCTCGGGCAGGTCCTCGCCGCACTTGCGCACGACGGTCCAGCCCTTGGGGCCCTCCCACTCGACCGCGCGTGCGTCGATCAGCCGCTGGGCAGCCGAGCGCGTGGGCGCCAGGCCAAGAGAAAGAAGCCGCTGGTCAGCACGCATGGTCGGGTCTCGGGTCGGTCAATCAGTAGCGGTAGGTGTCGGGCTTGAACGGGCCCTCCTTGGACACGCCGATGTAGGCGGCCTGCTCGTCGGTCAGCTCGGTCAGCTGCGCGTTCAGCGTCTTGAGGTGCAGGCGCGCGACCTTCTCGTCCAGATGCTTGGGCAGCACGTAGACCTTGCCCACGGCGTAGGCGTCCTTGTGCGCGAACAGCTCGATCTGCGCGAGCGTCTGGTTGGCGAAGCTCGAGTTCGACATCACGAAGGACGGGTGGCCCGTGGCGCAGCCCAGGTTCACCAGGCGGCCCTTGGCCAGCAGGATGATCCGCTTGCCGTCCGGGAAGATGACGTGGTCGACCTGCGGCTTGATCTCTTCCCACTGGTACTTCTCGATCGAGGCGATGTCGATCTCGTTGTCGAAGTGGCCGATGTTGCAGACGATGGCGTTGTGCTTCATCGCGGCCATGTGCTCGTGGCGGATCACGTCGTTGTTGCCGGTGGTGGTGACGAAGATGTCGGCCTTGTCGGCGGCGTATTCCATCGTCACGACGCGGTAGCCTTCCATCGCGGCCTGCAGCGCGCAGATCGGGTCGATCTCGGTGACCCACACCTGCGCCGACAGCGCGCGCAGCGCCTGCGCCGAGCCCTTGCCCACGTCGCCGTAGCCGGCGACCACGGCGATCTTGCCGGCGATCATCACGTCGGTGGCGCGCTTGATGCCGTCCACCAGCGATTCGCGGCAGCCGTACAGGTTGTCGAACTTGCACTTGGTGACCGAGTCGTTGACGTTGATGGCCGGGAACGGCAGCGTGCCGTCCTTGGCCATCTGGTACAGGCGGTGCACGCCGGTGGTGGTCTCCTCGGTCACGCCCATGATCTCGGCGCCCTTGCGGGTGTACCAGGTCGCGTCTTCCGAGATCTTCTTCTTGATCGCGGCGAACAGGATGCGCTCTTCCTCGCTGCCCGGGTTGGCCAGCACCGACAGGTCCTTCTCGGCCTTCGGGCCCAGGTGCAGCAGCAGCGTCGCGTCGCCGCCGTCGTCCAGGATCATGTTGGGGCCTTCGCCCGGCGTGCCCTTGGCGCCGAAGTCGAAGATGCGGTGCGTGTAGTCCCAGTAGTCGTCCAGCGTCTCGCCCTTGTAGGCGAAGACCGGCGTGCCGGTGGCGACGATCGCGGCGGCGGCGTGGTCCTGCGTCGAGAAGATGTTGCACGAGGCCCAGCGCACGTCGGCGCCCAGCGCCTTCAGCGTCTCGATCAGCACGGCGGTCTGGATCGTCATGTGCAGCGAGCCGGTGATGCGCGCGCCCTTGAGCGGCTGCGCCTTGGCGTATTCCTCGCGGATGGCCATCAGGCCGGGCATTTCGGTCTCGGCGATGTTGATTTCCTTGCGGCCCCAGTCGGCCAGCGACAGGTCTTTGATCAGGTACTGGTCTTGGGCCAGCGGCTTCAGTTGGGCGTTCATGCGGACTCCTGCGAGGAAGGGCCGTCGACGCCTGCGATCAGCAGCGGAGTCAAGGAGGGGGCGGATGCCGCTCGGTCCTCACCCGGCCTGCGAAGGGTCGACGGGTGAGCGCGGTTGCCATGGCCGCGGACACGTTGTCGCGCGGCGGTTCCGAGCCTGGCCTCAATGGGTGGGAGGTCGCAACGCTCCTCGGAACAGGGCGCGATTGTAGACGCGTTCAGTCTCGGGACTCGATGACAGCGTCACGCGCGGGGCCACAATCGCCCCCCATGCGAACGATTCCCCCGCTCGGCGACTGCCCGTCCTCCGCCTGGATCCCCCTGCGCGGCGTCCTGACGGACATCGACGACACCCTGACGGGTGAGGGCGGCATCGCCCCCGCGGCGCTGGCCGCGATGCATCGCCTGGCGGCTGCGGGCGTGCCGGTCATCGCCATCACCGGACGTCCCGCCGGCTGGAGCGAGCCCTTCGCGATGGCCTGGCCCGTGCGGGGGATCGTGGCCGAGAACGGCGGCGTCCTGCTCCACCGGGAGGGGGCGGCGCTGCGTACCGAGTTCGCCCAGGACGACGCGACGCGGGCGGCCAACTTCGCGCGGCTGCAGGCCTGCGCGCGGGAGATCGTCGCGACCGTGCCCGGCGCCACGCTCGCGCGCGACAGCGCGGGGCGGCTGACCGACATCGCCATCGACCACAGCGAATTCACCACGCTGGACGACGACGCGATCGCCGCCGTCTGCGACCGCATGCGCGCGCATGGCCTGGTGGCGACGGTCAGTTCCATCCATGTGAATGGCTGGATCGGCGATCACAGCAAGTGGAGTGCCGCGCACTGGGCGGTGCAGCGGCTGACCGGACAGGCGTTCGATCCCGCCGAATGGGCCTATGTGGGTGACTCGACCAACGACCAGCTGATGTTCGAGCGTGTGCCGTTGTCGGTGGGCGTGGCCAACATCGCGCGTTTCCTGCCGCTGCTGGACCACCTGCCCGCCTACGTCACGGCGGCGGAGCGCGGCGACGGTTTCGCCGAGGTCGCGCGGGCGTTCCTGGCGGGGCGCGAGGCGCCGGTAGCCGGCTGACCCGCCGGCTGACCCGCCGGCTGACCCGCCGGCTGACCCGCCGGCTGACCCGCCGGATCATCGATCACCGCCCGATGGGGGCGCGGCTGACGGCCCTCGACAGGATCCCAGGCATGGCGGCCGACCAGCGCTGAGATCCCCGGCCAGTCGTTGCCGCGGGGCAGCACCCGGGCCAGGCTCGCGTGGCTGACACGGCCGCCCAGGGCGACCAGGCGCAGCGCGACCTCGACCCGGCGGCGGCGGATGCGCGGGAGCAGCCAGCGGTTGGTCGGCCGTTCGCGGATCACGCTGGGATGCGGCATGCAGCGGTGCTCGGCCATCAGCAGGTGGCGCAGCAGCACCTCCAGCCCCAGCAGGTCGAGGCCTCGCCAATCGGTGCTCAGCCGCGCCAGCGCGAATCGGAGGTTGGCCTGCGCGTCGGAGCGCGCGACGTGGAAGCGGTTCTGGCCGGTCATGAACATCGGGACCTCCGGACGGCGGGAGCGATGCGCCCGCACGGCAAGCGCGGCGCCTGTCCTGGATGTCGGCGGCCGCGCGCGGGTTCTGAACCCGAGGATGTCCCCAAAAACGTCACGAAACGCAAACGCCCCTCCATCCGAGGGGAGCAGCCGGGGCCGGCCTCGCCCGTCAGGGTGCCCCCAAAAGGAAAGGACCGCATGAATCGGCCTCGCCCCAATGGAAAAGGGCCGCATGAAGCGGCCCTTTCGGGTGGGTGGGGGGCGTCTCAGCCGGCCTCGGGGTGCCGGGCCTTCCAGTCACGCATCGCCTGGCGGTAGGCGTCCATCGCCAGATCGTGCAGGTCGAAGATGCACGGGTCGCAGCCGTTCCCGCAACACGCGTCCAGGTCGGGCTGGACGGGCGGATGCGGCATCGGGTCGTCGGCCTGCGAGGAGGCTGGCGACGCGCTGACGTCGGTCGGATCGGCGTTCATGAACCCGGTTCAGGCCCGGATCACGCGCAGATCAGCCGCGGCGGACCGGCGGCGGGCCGGAGTGGTTCGAACGCTGCAGGTGACGGAAGGTGATGCGGCCCTTGGTCAGGTCATAGGGCGACATTTCCAGCGACACGGCATCGCCAGCCAGGATGCGGATGTGATGCTTGCGCATCTTGCCGCCCGTGTAGGCGATGACCTGGTGGCCGTTCTCCAGCGTCACGCGGAAGCGCGAGTCCGGCAGGATTTCGTTGACGACGCCCTGCATTTCAATCAGTTCTTCCTTTGCCATTCGGCAGTCTCCATGCTTGAAGATGAAAAGGGCGTGAGCCGCGGTGAGCCGCAGGCCATCGCCTCGGAAATCAACGACGCGGGGCTCAGTGGCCTCGCGCCCAGGCGGTACCTTCGGTCTCCGCGTAGCGCAACGCGGCGCGGCGGGTCTCGAAGGCGGGCACGAATCGCATGACACGATCAATGCTGGCCATGCCGCGTCCCGATCGGATCGAGACTGCCGCGGCAAAGCCGCCGTCGGCATGGGGTTTGGTCATCGGTGAGACAAGGAATCGCCCCACCTCAATGCTTTTGGTTTGCATAGTTCTCATGAGGTGTGCGCCTTGACAGGCAATCGCTATAAGCAACCGTCTTGGCGCGGTTTGGGAAGGTGTACCACTTCGATTCGACGATACGAACAGCAGCGGCACGGAAAGTGGCTCCTCCGACCCATTCTCCGAAAGGCGAACAGGCAGGCCGAAGCCAGAAACGCTCAAGCGCACGAACCGAGGGGTGATGCTGGTGCGAGCCGCTCGCAGAAAGGTCCGTGGGAAGGACCGGAGGGGCTGCAGAAGAAGACCTGAAGAGGGTGGTCTTGTGCGAATCAAGTCGGGGAGTGTAGCGCAATCGCCGATTTTGTGCATCACCGGCGATTGTGCAGAGGTTGGCGGATCGTGCAAACGGTCCGCCGGAACAGGCATGTCGCCCGGTCGGGGGATTTCTAGGATCTGTCCATTCCCACCCCGGGGTGCCTGATGCACCCCTCCACCCCAAGGACGGATACCCATGAGCAAGATCTGGTTCATCACCGGCGCCAACCGCGGCTTCGGTCTGGAGATCGCGAAGGCCGCGCTGGCCGCCGGCGACCGTGTCGTGGCCACCGGCCGGAGCGCCGAGGCGCTGCGCAAGGCCTACGCGGCACTCGGCGTCGACGCCGAGTCCGTGCTGTGCCTGCCGCTGGACGTCAGCCGCGAGGCGGATGCCGCGCACGCGGTCGAGCAGGCCGTGGCGCGTTTCGGACGCATCGACGTGCTGGTCAACAACGCCGGCTACGGTCAGCTCGGACTTTTCGAGGAGATCGCCGCGGCCGACATCGAGCGCCAGTTCGCGACCAATGTCTTCGGCCTGATGCACGTCACGCGGGCGGTGCTGCCCGTCATGCGTCGGCAGCGCGACGGTCATGTGATCAACATCGCGTCGGTCGGCGGATTCCGCGGTTTCGACGGCGCGGCGGTGTACTGCGCCACCAAGTTCGCCGTGGACGGCTTCAGCGCCTCGCTCGCGCCGGAGCTGGCCGGCTTCAACATCCGCGTGACGGTGGTCGAGCCCGGCTTCTTCCGCACCGATTTCCTGGATGCGAGCTCGGTGCGCTACGGCACGACGACGATCGCGGATTACGCGACGCTGCCCACGCCGCCGCTGTCGACCTACGAGGCCTACAACCACCAGCAGCCGGGCGATCCGGCCAAGCTGGGCCGCGCCTTCGTCGAGCTGGCCGCGATGGCGCAGCCGCCGCTGCATTTCGTCGCGGGCTCGGACGCGCTGGGCATGGCGCGCGAGACCTTCGGCCAGCGCCTGGCGGAGGTCGAGGCGCATGCCGCGCTCTCGGCCTCGCTGGATCGTGACGCGGACTGACGGCTGACGCGGCTACCATCGCCCCGAGACCGGCCGCAGGCCGTGCGCCGGGGAGGGTGGCGATGGATCGATGGAGCGCGCGCGCGTGACGGCGGCGCGATGGGGGCGCCCTGCGCGAGGGCGGCGATGGGGCGCGTTGCTGGCGGCGCTGCTGATGCAGGTCGTGGCGGTCAGCCTGCTCTGGATGGATCACGGATGGCGCTTGCGCGGTGGCCGCGAGCCGCCGCGCCTGACCGAGGTGCGGCTGCTGCCGCCGTCACCGCCGCGCGAGCGGCCGTCGCCGACGCGTCCGGAACCCGTTCGCCGTCCCGACGCGCCGCGCGTGCCCAGCCCCATCCTGGTGGCCGCGCCGGAAGTGGTGATCACCGCCCCGGCGCCGCTGACCACGGTGCAGACCGCCGCTGCGCCCGCCTCCGCGGCGTCTTCGCCGGACCGACCGCGCACGCCGCTCAACCTCGCGCTGCCGAAGGCGGCGATGCAGGCGGATCCGCGCACGCGCATGGCCGAGCAGATCCGCAACGATGAGCGTGCCCACACCGCGCCGCGCACCGTCGAATCCGCGATCGCCGATGCCGCCGGCACCTTGCCGATCGTGACCAGCGTGTCCACCAGCGGCACCGGGTCGAGGCTGGTCCGCCAGGGCAGCAAATGCGTGCGCGTCTACGAGAACCGCATCGCGGCGCTCAATCCCACCGACGACCGGCTCAAGGACGCACCGTCGGTGTCCGGCAGTTGCTACAACAAATGATCCCGGCGGCGCTCAAGCCGGCAGCCGATGCACCGTCGCGTCGCGCCTGCGGGCCGCGTCGCGCGAGGGCGGCGCGCCGTAGAGCCGGCTGTACTCGCGGCTGAACTGCGACGGGCTCTCATAACCGACCGCATGACCGGCACGCGCCACCTCCAGCCCTTCCGCGACCAGCAGCCGGCGCGCCTCCTGCAGCCGCAGCTGCTTCTGGTACTGCAACGGGCTCATCGAGGTCAGCGCGCGGAAGTGGTGGTGCAGTGACGAGGCGCTCATGTGCGCCTCCCGGGCCAGCGCCTCGATGCGCAGCGGCTGCGCGTAATGCGCCTTCAGCCAGCGGATCGCCCGATGCACGCGTTGCGTCTGACTGTCCGCGCGCGCGACCTGCGCCAGGCGCTCGCCCTGCTCGCTGCGCAGCACGCGGTAGACGAGCTCGCGCATCGCCATCGGCGCCAGCGCCGCATGGTCCTCGGGATGGTCCAGCAGCCGCATCAGCCGCGCCGAGGCGTCGATCATGTCCGCCGTCACCGCGCTGACGAAGAGCCCGCGCCCCGTGTCCTCGGCGGCGGCCTCCGAGCTCGCGGCGGACGGCTGCGCTGCGCGTGGCGGCCCGCTGCGCGCGACCAGCTCGGCGACCTCGGCCGGGTCGAAGTCCAGCCGCAGGCACAGGTAGGGGCGGTCGGGCGTGGCCTCGATCACGCGGCTGCTCACCGGCAGGTCGGTGGTGAAGACCATGAACCGCGCCGCGTCGTAGACATAGCGCTCCTCCACGAGCCGCACTTCCTTGGCGCCCTGCGCGATCACGCACAGCGC
This sequence comes from Roseateles sp., assembly GCA_039594005.1. Classification (GTDB taxonomy): domain Bacteria; phylum Pseudomonadota; class Gammaproteobacteria; order Burkholderiales; family Burkholderiaceae_C; genus Roseateles. Next base: position 3,151,168 of record JBCNOF010000010.1, on the reverse strand, counting down.
GGCCGGCTGCACCGCGTGGGCCAGCTCGCCGCCGGGATGGTCCAGCCGGATCGCCCACACGCGCGGCAGCGCCGTCGGCCAGATGCCCTCGCGCGGCGCGTGGCGGCGCAGCATCGCGCCGAGGTCGTCCATGGCCGCCGCCACCGTGCCCGTTCCTGTGCTCATCTCCGTGCTCATCGTGGTTCCCATCGCGTGGCTCACCCCGCGCGCAGCAGCTGCTCGATGTCCGCGCGCGGCGGCGTGCCGAAGAGCCGGCGGTACTCGCGGCTGAATTGCGAGGCGCTCTCGTAGCCGACCTGGTGCGCCGCGGCGGCCGCGTCCAGCCCGCTGCCCAGCATCAGCCGGCGCGCGTGCTGCAGCCGCAGCTGCTTCTGGTACTGCATCGGCGACATGCTCGTCAGCTGCTTGAAGCGCTGATGCAGCGTGGAGGCGCTCATGTGCGCCACCGCGGCCAGCTCCTCGATGCTGATGGGCTCGTGGAAGCGGCGGTTGATCTCGTCGATCGCGCGCGACAGGCGGCGCGTCGCGCTGTCCTGTTGCGCGAGCGTGCGCAGGCGCGGCCCGAGCGGTCCGGTCAGCACGCGGTAGAAGATCTCGCGCTGCAGCAGCGGTGCCAGCACGCGCTGGTCCTGCGGGTTGTCGAGCAGTTGCATCAGGCGCAGCGCCGCGCTCAGCAGCGACTCCGACACCGGCGCCACGTTCAGCCCCGATTCGGGCGAGGGCGCCGCGTCCGAGCTCGCCGGCCCGACCTCCAGCATCAGCTCCGCCAGCGTCGCGGTGTCGCAGTCGATGCGCACGCACAGGTAGGGCTTGTCGGGCGTGGCCTCGATGACGCCGCCCTTGGGCAGCATCGGCATCGACACGAGCAGGAAGTGCAGCGGGTCGTAGTACAGCGTCTCGGTGCCGAGCTCGACCTTCTTGCGGCCCTGCAGCACGATGGCCAGGCCCGGCTCGTAGAACGCGGGCGCGGTCTTGGGCGTGCTGCAGCTGGCCTTGATCAGCTGCAGGCAGGGGATGTCGGTGCGGCTGGTGCCGTCGCCGTTGCCGGCGGCGGCCACGTGGCGCAGCGTCAGGTCCACCATCTGAGCGCGCAGGGCCTGCAGCGCGTCGGGGAAGCCGTCAGCCAGGGAAATCGGGGTGGGAGCGACCATGCATCGGATTGTGCAAGTGCCTCGCGCGCGCCGCCAGCGCCTGCGCGCGCGGCGGCCGGGGTTCCGGAGGATTGGGCAAGGACGGGCGAGCATTGCGCTGGTTTCCAGGGGGGGCGGATTCCTACAGTGATGGACATCGCGGTGGCCCAGGGGGTGCCGCCGCGTTCACATCGCCTGAAGGAGTGCGCCATGACCATCATGTCCAAGGAACCGCTCAACAACCTGCCGCAACTGCCGCGCCGCCGCCTCGGGGCGCACGGGCCGGAGGTCTCCGCGCTGGGGCTCGGCTGCATGGGGATGTCCGATTTCTACGGGCCCGCGGACGAGGCCACGTCAATGTCCGTCCTGCACCGCGCGCTGGACCTCGGGATGAATTTCCTCGACACGTCCGACATCTACGGCAACGGCGCCAACGAGCGCCTGCTGTCCGGACTGCTCGCCAACCGCCGTCGCGAGGTGGTGCTGGCCACCAAGTTCGGCATCGTGCGCAACGCCGATGGCCTGTCAGCGGGCGTGAACGGCCAGCCGTCCCACGTCCATGCGTCCTGCGACGCCAGCCTGCGCCGGCTCGGCGTCAACCACATCGACCTGTACTACCTGCATCGTGTCGACAAGTCCGTGCCCATCGAGGAGACCGTCGGCGCGATGGCCGAGTTGGTGCGCGCGGGCAAGGTGCGCCACCTGGGCTTGTCGGAAGCGTCCGCCGAGACGATCCGTCGCGCCCACAAGGTGCACCCGATCGCGGCGGTGCAGTCCGAGTACTCGCTGTGGACGCGCGACGTGGAGGCCGAGGTGCTGCCGACCTGCCGCGAGCTCGGCATCGCGCTTGTGCCTTACAGCCCGCTCGGACGCGGCTTCCTGACCGGCGCCATCCGCAGCGCCGATCAGCTGGCCGCCAACGACTGGCGGCGCGTCAACCCGCGCTTCCAGGGCGATCACCTGGCGCAGAACCTCGCGCTGGCCGATGCGATCGTCGCGCTGGCCCGCGACCACGGCCTGGCGCCGGCGCAACTGGCGCTGGCCTGGCTGCTGGACCGCGGTCCGGATGTCGTGCCGATCCCGGGCACGCGCTCGATCACGCGCCTGGAGGAGAACGCGATGGCCGCGCGCCTGCGCCTGAACGACGTGCTGCGCGAGGAGCTGCGCGACCTGCTCGACGAGCATCCGGTCGCCGGCGAGCGATACCCGGAGGTGTCGATGGCGCTGGTGAATGCGTGATCCGCGCCGCGGGCTTCACGCCTCGTGCAGGCCCAGGAAGCTGCCCATGTCGTGATACGCCTCGTCGAGCGCGAGGCGGAAGGCCGCGTCGCGCGGGCGCTTGCCGATGAAGCCGAGGTCCGGGATCAGCGTCCCGGCCTCGACCTTCAGGTTGGCCCAGCCGATGACCTGCTCGCCCCAGAGCATGGGCAGCGCGTAATGCCCCATCGTGCGCTTGGCCGCCGGGGTGTACGCCTCGAAGCGATAGGCCCAGCCCCACAGGCGCTCGAAGCGGCGCCGGTCCCAGACCAGCGGATCGAAGGGCGCGAGGAAGCGCAGGCGGTCGGGCGCGACCCGATGCGCGCGTGACGTGGGCGTCTCGTCGGCAGGCCAGTACCAGGACTCGCCGTCGACCTTGGCGTGGCCCCATCGGGCCTTAGCGTCCTTGAGCACCTGCCGGGCCTCGGCCCTGAGGTGCGGCGCGCCGTAGCCCAGCAGCGAGGTGAGATACCCGAGGCTGGGCGCGGGCAGCGGCGCGTACAGCGCGACGATCATGTCCAGAAGCGCGGCCGCGCGCGCGTGACGGGCCTCGGGGCTGTCGTCCTGCGGCAGGTGATCGATGGCCTCGTACACGCGGGTGCCCGAGTCGCGCCGGGCCACGCGCAGCAGCCCGCGGTAGTGCATGCCGTCCAGCAGATGCGTGCTCGCGTTGAGCTCGCCGCCCCAGTACCCCTCGACGCGGCCGTGGCTGAAGGCCGCCTGCACATGCTGCGGGTGGGTGCGGCCGCGCGCGCGGACGAAGTCCAGGACCTCGGCCGCGCGGCTGTTCATCGCGTCATCCCAGGCGCGGCGCGCCACGCGCGGATGCAGCAGCGCCAGCGTCTCGCGCGGCAGGAAGCCGTAGTTGACGAGGCAGTCCTCCTCGACCGCGAGCCGCGCGTAGCGGGCCTCGAGTTGGCCGGCGCGGTAGTCCTTGACCCGGTGCATCAGGATCAGGTCCTGCGCGCGAGCCGGCGCGCGGATCGGGTCGGCCTGAACGAAGCCCAGGCGCTGGATCGCGCGCAGCAGCGTCGTCGGCTTGAAGAAGGTGCGCGCGATGGCGTGGCGGCGCAGCGCGTCGTGGTCGATCACAGGCATTCGGAAGCAGCGGTCATCGAAAGGCGTGACGGTAACCGCGTCGAGGCGCGGGTTCTGTCAGCAGAACTACAGCGGCGCGAAGCCGCTGGGGGCCTGTTCCACCGTGTCCATCTGCATCTCGAAGCTGAAGAAGCGGTTACGCCCGCGCGACTTGGCCGTGTACAGCGCGTCGTCGGAACGTCGCAGCAGGCCTTCCACCGAGGTGTCCGCGTCGGGAACGCAAGTGGTGATGCCGCCGGAGAGCGTCACGTAGGGCTCGACCGAGTCCGGATGCAGCATGTTGCAGGTGCGCAGCGTGCGCATCACCGCTCGCGCGAAGGTCATCGCGCCGGAACGCGGCGTGCCCGGCAGGATCAGCGCGAACTCCTCGCCGCCGTAGCGCGCGGCGCAATCGCGCGGACGACGGCAGGTCTGCTGCAGGAGCTGCGCCACGCGCTGCAGGCAGGCGTCGCCGGCGATGTGCCCGTAGCTGTCGTTGTAGCGCTTGAAGTGGTCGATGTCGCACAGCACCAGCGTCAGCGGCTGCTGATCGCGGCGCGCGCAGGCGATCTCCTGCGCGAGCCGGGCGTCGAAGGCGCGGCGGTTCAGCAGCCGCGTCAAGGGATCCTCACCCGAGAGCCGCTCGAGCCGCTGATTGCTGTCGCGCAGTTCGTCGGAGACTTCCTGCAGCCGCGCCTGCATGCGGCGCAGCCGCTGCATCGCGCGCAGCTTGGCCTGCAGCACGGTGTTGGAGACGGGCTTGACCAGGTAATCGTCGCCGCCGGACTCGATGCCTTGCCAGAGGTCCTGGTCGCGGTCGCGGCTGGACAGGAAGATGATTGGCGTCCAGCCGCCGTTCTCGTGCGCCCGCATCTGGCTGGCGACCCAGTACCCGTCATGGTCGGGCATCTCCACGTCCAGCAGCACGAGGTCGGGGTGATCGCCGTCGAAGCGGGCCAGTGCGCTGTCGCCACCGTCCGCCTCCAGCGTGTGGTGGCCGATGGCCTGCAGCTGGCTGCACAGGAATCCGCGCGTGCTGGCCTGGTCATCCACGACCAGGATGCGAAGAGGCGGCAGCGAGGCGGAAACGTCCATGGCCGGGCATCGACAGGCAGCGGCAACCAGATGTGCCGGCGTCGATTATGCGCAGCCGGCCCCGCCGAAAGGACTTGGGGTATGCCTCAAGTGGGGGACTCGGGCGGCGGGGATGCCACCGTCGCGGGGGACGCCGCGGGCGCGGCGTGCCGGCGCTGCTCGGCCGTGTCCATCTGCATCTCGTAGCTGAAGAAGCGGTTCCGGCCGGTGGACTTGGCGTTGTACAGCGCGTCGTCGGCCCGGATGATCAGCCCCTCGGCGCTGGTGCTGTCGTCGGGCAGGCAGGTGGTGATGCCACCCGACAGGGTGATCATCCCGCCCGTGGGGGAATCCGGATGGGGGATGGCCGCCAGCTCCACGGTGCGCATCAATGCCCGGGCGTAGGTCATCGCGCCGGAGCGCGGCGTGTTGGGCAGGATCAGCGCGAATTCCTCGCCGCCGTAACGTCCGGCGCAGTCGCTGGGGCGGCGGCAGGTTTCCTTGAGGAGCTGGCCGATGCGGCGCAGACAGGCGTCGCCGGCGACGTGGCCGGCGGCGTCGTTGTAGCGCTTGAAGTGGTCGACGTCGCACAGCATCAGCGTCAGCGGCTTGCCTTCGCGGCGCGCAAGGTCCAGTTCCTGCTGCAGCCGGGCATCCAGCGCCCGGCGATTCATCAGGCCGGTGAGGGCGTCCACGCTCGAGAGTTCCTCGAGCTGCGCGTTGGCCGCGCGCAGGTCCTCCGACATCTGCACGAGCCGGCTGCGCATCAGCGCCAGGCGCTGCATCGCGCGCAGCTTGGCGTGCAGGATCATCGCCGAGGCGGGCTTGATCAGGTAATCGTCGCCGCCCGACTCGATGCCCTTCCAGACGTCCTCGTCCTGGTTGAACTGGCTCAGGAAGATGATCGGCGTCCAGCCGCCGGGCTCGGCGGCGCGCATCTCGCGGCAGGTCCAGTAGCCGTCGTGGCCGGGCATCTCGACGTCCAGCAGCACCAGGTCGGGCCGGTAGCGGCGGAACAGCTCGAGCGCCCATTCCGCGCTGTCAGCCTCCAGCACCCGGTGCCCGGCCCGGTCGAGCTCAGCGGTGAGCGCCACGCGGGTGGCGCTCTGGTCGTCGACGATCAGGATGGTGAGCGGGGTGGGCGCGTGAGGCAGGGGATGCATCCGGCGATTCTGCCGCGCCAAGGCCCCCCACGAAAAGCTCAGGGCCGCTCGAGGCGGCCCTGACTTCGGGGGATCAAGTTTTCGTCGAGGCGGAAATCTGCGGCATATGACCGCAAATCCCCGGCTCGGCGAGAGGGCTTACAGGCCCGCGGCGGCGCGCAAGGCTTGGGCCTTGTGGTCTCCGCTCACATCCGCTTCGCGGATATGAGCGTCGCCCCAAAGCGCCGGGGTCCGCTTCGCGGCTCGGGCTTACAGCCCCGCTGCTGCTCGCAGCGCCTGCGCCTTGTCCGTACGCTTCCCAGCTGAACTCCGGCTCCTCGCGGCCGAAGTGGCCATAGGCGGCCGTCTTCGAGTAGATCGGACGCAGCAGGTCCAGCATCTGGATGATGCCCTTCGGACGCAGGTCGAAGTGCTCGCGGACCAGCGCGGCGATCTTCTCGTCGGAGATCACGCCGGTGCCTTCGGTGTAGACCGTCACGTTCATCGGACGCGCCACGCCGATGGCGTACGCCACCTGGATCTGGCACTGCTTGGCCAGGCCGGCGGCCACGATGTTCTTGGCCACGTAGCGCGCCGCGTAGGCGGCCGAGCGGTCGACCTTGGACGGATCCTTGCCCGAGAACGCGCCGCCGCCGTGCGGGCAGGCGCCGCCGTAGGTGTCGACGATGATCTTGCGGCCGGTCAGGCCGCAGTCGCCCTGCGGGCCGCCGATGACGAAGCGGCCGGTCGGGTTGACCAGGTACTTCGTGTCCTGCAGCCATTCCTTGGCCGGCAGCACCGGCTTGATGATCTCCTCGATGACGGCCTCGTAGAACTCGGGCTTCATCTTGTCGCCCAGCGACATCTCCGGCGCGTGCTGCGTCGACAGCACGACGGTGTCGATGCTGTGCGGCTTGCCGTCGACGTAGCGCATCGTGACCTGGCTCTTGGCGTCCGGGCGCAGGCAGGGCAGGCGGCCGTCCTTGCGCAGCTGGGCCTGGCGCTCGACGAGGCGGTGCGCGTAGTAGATCGGCGCGGGCATCAGCTCGGGCGTCTCGTCGCAGGCGTAGCCGAACATCAGGCCCTGGTCGCCGGCGCCCGTGTTCAGGTGGTCGTCCGAGGCCTGGTCCACGCCCTGGGCGATGTCCGTTGCTCTGCTTGTCGTAGGCGACCAGCACGGCGCAGCCCTTGTAGTCGATGCCGTACTCGGTGTTGTCGTAGCCGATGCGCTTGATCGTGTCGCGGGCGACCTGGATGTAGTCGACGTGCGCGTTGGTGGTGATCTCACCGGCCAGCACCACGAGACCCGTGTTGCACAGCGTCTCGGCGGCGACGCGCGAGCGCGGGTCCTGGGCGAGGATGGCGTCGAGGATGGCGTCGGAGATCTGGTCGGCCACCTTGTCCGGGTGGCCTTCGGACACGGATTCCGAGGTGAAGAGGAAATCGCTCGCCAATTTAAACTCCTGTGATTCAAGTCTTCGGGCGTTGCCGAAACCTGGGAGTCAGGCGGCGAACGCTTTAGCGGGATTTATGAGTCGCCCCGCAAGTTGTCCAGATTAACTCGGCGACAGGGGCGCATTATAGGAAAGAGCCTGAACATGGCGTTGGACGGTTGATGGGAAAGCTTGCGACGCATGCGGTGATCGGGTTGTTGTGGCTGCTGCACTGGCTGCCGCTGCGCTGGCTGGCCGCGCTCGGATGGGGGCTGGGCGGGCTGCTGCACAAGGTCGCCGGATCGCGCCGGCGCGTGGCGCTGCGCAACGTCGAGCTCTGCTTCCCGGCCATGCCGGCCGCCGAGCGCGAGGCGCTCGTGCGCGAGCACTTCGGCTGGCTTGGCCGCAGCCTGCTGGAGCGCGGGCTGCTGTGGTTCGCCTCGGAGCGCCGCCTGCTGCGCCTGATGCGCATCGAGGGCAACATCAAGCTCTCCGAGCAGGTCGAGCGTCCGGTGATGTGGCTGATGCCGCATTTCGTGGGCCTGGACTGGATCGGTCCGGCGCTGATGCTCAACCAGGCCCGGCCCGGCGCCAGCATCTACCAGCGCCAGAGCAACGCGGTCTTCGACGAGGCGCTGCGCCAGGCCCGCTCGCGTTTCGGCACGACCAAGCTGGTGGACCGCCACGACGGCGTGCGCAGCGTGCTGCGCGCGATCCGCGACGGCTATTCCTTCCTGAACCTGCCCGACATGGACTTCGGTCCCAAGGATTCGGCCTTCATCCCGTTCTTCGGCGTGCCGGCCAACACCTTGCTGGCCCCGGCCAAGATCGCCCAGACCATGCAGATGGTGGTGCAGCCGGTCGTGGTCACGATGCTGCCCAAGGGCGAGGGCATCGTGATCCACGCGCACGAGCCGCTGGAGAACTACCCCAGCGGCGACCTGGAGGCCGACGCCAATCACTTCCATCGCTGGCTCGAGCAGCGCATCCTGGAAAATCCGGCCCAGTATTTCTGGGTCCACAAGCGATTCAAGACGCGGCCGCCCGGCGAGGCGTCGCTGTATTCCCGATAATCCGCCCCCATGAAACTGCGCTTCACCAAGATGCAGGGCGCCGGCAACGACTTCGTCGTGCTGGACGCCACGCGCCATCCGATGCCGCTGACGCCCGAGCAGCTGCGTCGCGTCGCCGATCGCCGCTTCGGCGTGGGCTGCGACCAGGTGCTGGTGATCGAGGCGCCCCGCACGCCGGACGTGGACTTCGGTTACCGCATCTTCAACTCGGACGGTTCCGAGGTGGAGCAATGCGGCAACGGCGCGCGTTGCTTCGTGCGCTACGTCGTGGACAAGGGCCTGACGGACAAGCGGACGATCCGCGTGCAGACCGTGAACGCGCTGCTGGAGCTGCGCCTGCGCGAGGACGGCCGCGTGACGGTGGACATGGGCGCGCCGGTCTTCGACCTGCCGCGCATTCCCTTCGATCCGCGCGACACGAGCGCGCGCGACGAGAACGGCTTCCAGCGCTGGCCGCTGGAACTGGGCGACGGCATGACGGCGGAGGTCGCCGTGCTGTCCATGGGCAATCCGCACGCGGTGCAGCGGGTCGACGACGTCGACCACGCGCCGGTGGGCATCGTCGGGCCGCTGGTCGAGACGCACGAGGCCTTCCCGCGTCGCGTGAATGCGGGTTTCCTGCAGGTCATCAGCCGCGGCGAGGTGAAGCTGCGCGTGTTCGAGCGGGGTGCGGGCGAGACGCTGGCCTGCGGCACGGGCGCGTGCGCGGCGGTGGTCGCCGGCATCCGGCTGGGCTGGCTGGACGCGGCGGTGGAAGTGCACACGCGCGGCGGCGACCTGCGCATCGAATGGGCCGGCATGACGCCGGGAGGCCCGGGGCTCAGCGCCCCGGTCTACATGACGGGGCCGGCACAGACGGTCTTTGAAGGAGAAATCGAACTGTGAGCGGCATCGAAGGCATCACCGAACAAGACATCGCCGATTACCTGGCGAATGACCCGGCGTTCTTCGAACGTCACGCCGAACTGCTGGCCAACGTCCGGATCTCGCATCCGCACGGTCAGCGCGCGGTGTCGCTGCAGGAGCGCCAGGCGGAGCTGCTGCGCGACAAGATCCGCGGCCTGGAGCACAAGATCGTCGAGATGATCCGCAACGGGCAGGAGAACGTCGCGATCGCCGACCGCCTGCATCGCTGGACGCTGGCGCTCATGCTCACGCGCGACGACAGCCAGCTGCCGGAGGTGCTGCTGCGCGAGCTGCGTCATCAGTTCCTGATCCCGCAAGCCAATCTGCGCCTGTGGAACGTGGATGCCGGCCATGCGCTGGCGCCGTTCGCGGCGGAGGTCAGCGCGGACGTGAAGTCCTTCGTCGGCAGCCTGAACCAGCCGTACTGCGGCATCAATTCGGGCTTCGAGGCGGCGCGCTGGCTGGAGGACGACGTGGCCTCGCTGGCGCTGGTGCCGCTGACGGCGGGCGCGCCGGCGCAGCCTTTCGGGCTGCTGGTGCTGGGTTCGCCCGATCCGACGCGCTACACGGCCGAGATGGGCACGGAGTTCCTGGCCCGTGTCGGCGAGATCGCGAGCGCGGCGCTGTCGCGCCTGCTGGATGCCGACCCCCATGCCGCCCGCGATGTCGACCGTCAGCCTGACTGACGAGCAGCAGCGGTACCTGGATCACCTGCGCGTGCAGCGCCGCCTGGCGGAGCGCACGCTGACGCTGTACACGGACGCGCTGCAGCGCCTGACCGGGTTCGCCTCGGCGCAGGGGCTGGACCTGCTGCGCCTGAGCGCGCACCAGGCGCGGCGCTTCCTTGCGACCCTCCACGCGGACCGGCTCCGGCCGCGCACGCTGGCGCTGATCCTGTCGGCATGGCGGGGCTGGTACCGCTGGCTGGGCCAGCAGGGACTGGTCGACGCCAATCCGATCTCCGACCTGCACGCGCCCAAGCAGGGGCGACCGCTGCCCAAGGCGCTGGGCGTGGACGACGCGGTGCGGCTCGCCGAGCACCACCAGTTGCCGGCTGACCCGGTGTCCGAGGCGCTGGAGCGCTGCATGGTCGAGCTGCTCTACGGCAGCGGGCTGCGAGTGTCCGAGCTGGTGGGCCTGGACGTGCGCCATCACGCGACGTCGGCCGGCTGGCTGGTACCCGAGGACAACGAGGCGCAGGTGCTGGGCAAGGGCGCCAAGCGGCGCGCGGTGCCGCTGGGCGGGGCCTCGCTCGCGGCGGTGCGCGACTGGCTGGCGCAGCGCGGCCAGTGGGCCGCCGCGGACGAACCGGCGCTGCTGGTGGGGCCGCGCGGTCATCGGCTCAGTGCCGACCAGGTCCGCAAGCGGCTCAAGCAACGCGCGCTGGCCGCGGGCATGCCCACGCATGTCCATCCGCACATGCTGCGCCACTCTTTCGCGTCGCACCTGCTGCAAAGCAGCGGCGACCTGCGCGCGGTCCAGGAACTGCTGGGTCACGCCAACATCAGCACGACGCAGGTCTACACGCGGCTGGACTTCCAGCACCTGGCCAAGGTCTACGACGCGGCGCACCCGCGTGCCCGCAAGAAATAACCGATCGACTTCCCGATGCTCCGCTCCGTCCTGAACGCCTCGACCGCCGCCTTCCCGTCCCGCCCGCTGCTGCTGTGCTCCGCGCTGATCGCGGCGCAGGCGCAAGCGCAAGGGCAGACGCCCACCGCCTCCGCCGACTCGTCGGCCCCGAGCGTGGTGACCGCCACCGACAGCCGCCCCGCGGCCTTCGAGCTCAACTGGTCCCCGATCACGATGCCCACGGGGCAGAAGACGGCGTTCCTGGGCGCGAGCTACATGGTCGCGATCAACGAGGACTGGGGCCTGGGACCGGCCGCGTACGGCACGGCCAAGGGCGAGTTCGGCGGCCTGTTCACGGTCGGCTTCAACGTGCAGCGGCGTTTCCGCGTCACGCAGAACGTGCACCTGGCCGCGAGCCTGTATGCGGGCGCGGGCGGCGGCGTGAGCTCCGCCCAGGTGCGTCCGGGCGGCGGCTTGATGCTGCGGCCGGAGCTGTCGCTGCGCGGCGAGTTCGGCAACTGGTACGCCGGCGTGGGCGTGTCGCACACGACCTTCCCCAACGGCAACGGCAACATCAAGGACACCGGCGTGGCGTTCACGATCGGCCGGATGGACCGCTTCCTGAGCTTCAACCCGAGCGACTCCGGGCTGGCGGGCCGCACCGGTGACCGCACCGGCATGGGTTTCGACGAGATCGCGCTGAGCGCGGGCGTGGAGAAGCCGCGCAGCGGCAGCCGCACGCGCGGCGGCGTGCCGCTGACGGGCCGCAAGGGCAAGGCCGGCGGCGACCTGCGGCAGTACTTCGGCGACGGTTCGTCGTGGTGGGGCCTGGAGGCGTCGGGCGCGGCCTCGGGCGGACATGACGGCTACATGGAGATCCTGGCCAACGCGGGCCAGGACTGGGGCATCGGCAGCCCGCGGCTGCGGGTCGGCGGTCAGCTGTCGTTCGGCCTGGGCGGCGGTGGCGACATGGACACCGGCAACGGCTGGCTGGTGCGGGTCGGGCCGACGCTGCGCTGGATCACGCCGTGGGGACCGACGCTGCGGCTAGACGCGGGCTACATGAAGGCGCCGTGGGGGCATTACGACTCGGTGCAGGTGCGCGGATCGCTGGCGCTGCCGCTGGAGAAGGTGTCGCGCATCCTGAGCTCGCCGCCGCTGGAGGCGGGCACGGTGCGGGCGCAGACCTGGTACCTGTCGATGCCCTATTTCAAGGAGTTCCGCTTCAAGGACGGCACCCGAGATAACGTGACCGGCCTGGGGCTGGGCATGACGCGCGACTTCGGCGGTCCGTGGTACGGCGTGGCGCATGCTGGCAGCGCGGCGTTGGGCAAGGCGGGGGCGTTCTCGTACGGCATGTTTGGCCTGGGCGCGCAGTCGCCGAAGTGGAGCGGCATGCGCTTCGGCGCGGAGGCGCTGGTGGGCGCGGCCGGTGGCGGCGGCGTGGAGGTCGGCGGCGGCGCGGTGACGCAGGGCGAGCTCTGGGGCCAATGGGAAGGCACGGGGCGCGACCGGCTGCGGGTGAAGGTCGGCGTGGGCCAGTGGAAGGCGCTCGGCGGCCAGAAGCACAGCACGCCGATGGTCAGCCTGAACATCGGCTGGGCCTTCGGGACGCTGGGGCCGGCGGGGAAGCGTTGACGCCACACCACCGCCAAGCTGCAGATTTGGCCTGAGCAGGTGGCCCCAGAATCATCGGTCCCAAGTCGTGGACCGATGAATCATGGACACATGCGACCGCTCAACGCTTGCTCGTCAACTCTGTGGGGCCATGCTGGCCCCGACGGTGTTCGAGGACGCGTCACATGGTCTCTTTCTCTTGACGTCCGACGCCGCTGTGACGGGATTTGTTGGCAGTGAGCTGCGCGACGGGTTCGAGGGCGCTGGCGCGACGGTCATCCACCTGACGATGGCGGACGTCGCTCGCGGTGAGTTGTGGTCCGCGATTGCAGCCTCGGTGGGCCGGATGATGGCGGCGCAAACAGTCGACCTCCCGCACGAGAGTGCCGCGTGTGACCGCGTGCCGTTGCTCTATGGATTGCAGCGACTGCAGCGCGTCAGCAACCGTGCCGTCATCCTGATGCTCGATGGCATCGAGCATCTGACGCAGGACATTCATCCCGATGACTGGGCCGCGATGTTCTCGTTGAAGTCCGCGCGCGATCAGATGAATCGACCCGGGTTATGTCGACTGGGCTTGATCATGTCGAGCCAGTCCGAAGACGCTCTCGCACGGCTCGTTCGCTCGAACGCATCGCCGTTCTATTGCTCGAGCGTCCGCAGGTTGACGCTCGGACGCGATCTGAAAGCTGCCTGACCGGAGCCTCGGGACTCGCTCGATGCCATGCGGCCGAAGCGACCGGGTGGTTGTCATCAGGGACAATCGCGCCCCTATGAAGATCATCCGTCTGCGCGAGGGCCGTGACCGCTCGCTGCTGCGCCGCCACCCGTGGGTGTTCGAAGGCTCGATCGCCAAGGGCAAGGCCGACGCCGGCGAGACCGTGCGCGTCGAGTCCGCCGAGGGCGCCTTCCTCTGCTGGGCCTCGTTCAGCCCCAACTCCCTGATCCGCGTCCGCGCCTGGAGCTTCGATGAGCAAGAGCGCATCGACGCCGCCTTCTTCGAACGCAAGATCGCCGCGGCGCTCGCGCTGCGCGCGCGCATGCCCATCGACTCCGACGCGGTCCGCCTCATCCACGGCGAGGCCGACGGCCTGCCCGGGCTGATCGTCGACCGCTATGGCGACACGCTCAGCGCGCAGTTCCTGTCCGCCGGCACCGAGCGCTGGAAGCAGACCCTGGCCGACCAGCTCCTCGCGCAGACCGGCCTGACGCGGATCTATGAGCGCTCCGACGCCAACGTGCGCGCGCTCGAGGGCATGGAGCCCGTCACCGGCTGGCTGCGCGGCGAGGGCGGTACCGAGATCGTGATCTCGGAGAACACCTGGAAGCTCAGCCTCGATGTCGCCGAGGGCCACAAGACCGGCTACTACCTCGACCAGCGCGACAACCGCCGCAAGTTCGCCGAGGCGGTCCGGCAGTACGGCTGCGAATCGGTGCTGAACTGCTTCAGCTACACCGGCGGTTTCTCGGTGGCGGCGCTTGCGGGCGGCGCCACGGAAGTCATCAGCGTGGACTCGTCGGGGCCGGCGCTGGCGCGGGCGACGGCGCACGTGGCGCTCAACGGCTTCGATCCGGCGCGGCACACGGCGCTGGACGCCGACGTGAACCACACGCTGCGCGACATGCTCAAGCAGGGCCGGCGGTTCGACGCGATCGTGCTGGATCCGCCCAAGTTCGCGCCCACCGCCGCGCATGCGGATCGCGCCGCGCGCGCCTACAAGGACATCAACCGGCTGGGGCTGATGCTGCTCAAGCCGGGCGGGCTGCTCTTCACGTTCTCGTGCTCGGGCGGCGTGGGGCCGGAGCTCTTTCACAAGATCGTCGCCGGCGCGGGCATCGACGCGGGCACCGATGGCCTGATCCTCGACCGCGTCGGCGCGACGCCGGACCATCCGCAGACCATCTACTTCCCCGAGGGCGAGTACCTCAAGGGACTGCTGATCCTCAAGCGCTGAGCGGCTCAGGGGCGCGGGGCGGGCAGCGCCAGGCGGGGCTCGAACTTCGCGCGCTTCACGCTGAAGAAGGCCTTCACGTTGCGGACATTGGCCTGCTGCGTGAAGAGCCGCTGCACCAGCGCGTGATAGGCCGGCATGTCCGGCACTTGCAGCACCAACACGAAGTCCGGCCCCGGCGCGACGCGCCAGCATTGCTGCACTTCGGGCGCCGCCACGGCGATGGCTTCGAAGGCGTCCAGGTGCTCGGCGCCCTGGCGGTCCATGGTGATCTCGACGAGCGCCGACAACCCCGCCCCCAGCTTGTCCGGCGACAGGATCGCCACCTGCTTCTCGATGACGCCGGACTCCACCAGTCGCCGCACCCGGCGCAGGCAGGTGGCCGGCGACACATGGGCGCGCTCCGCCAGCGCCTGGTTGGACAGCGACGCGTCCTGCTGGAGTAACTCCAGCACCCTCAGATCGATGGCGTCCAGGGTGATAGAAGATTCCATGAATTGACGTTCAGTGAAAGAAAGCATCACAACGTTGATGATCTGATGGATTCTTTCATTGAACGGAGAATATTGAAAGCAAGCGCCTCGTTGAGCTGCCTAGCATTCCGCCATTCGCAAATTCAACCGGAACACCGGGGAGACCAAGCATGTGCGGCATCGTCGGCGCAGTCAGCCAGAAAGACATCGTTCCCATCCTGATCGAGGGCCTGAAGCGGCTCGAGTACCGCGGGTATGACTCCTGCGGCGTGGCGGTGCATCAGGACGGGCAGTTGCGCCGCGCGCGCAGCACCTCGCGGGTGTCGGAGCTGCAGGCGCTGGCCGCGCAGGACGGCGTGGCCGCGGGCACGGGCATCGCGCACACGCGCTGGGCCACGCACGGTGCGCCGGCGGTGCACAACGCGCATCCGCACTTCTCGCACGGCCCCGGCGCCGATGCACCGACGCAGCAACCCGGCCGCGTGGCGCTGGTCCACAACGGGATCATCGAGAACCACGACGAGCTGCGCGCCGAGCTCAAGGCCAAGGGCTACGTGTTCCTGAGCCAGACCGACACCGAGGTCATCGCGCACCTGGTCGACCTGCATTACCACGGCGACCTGCTGGAGGCGGTGCAGACGGCGGTGGGCCAACTGCGCGGCGCGTACGCGATCGCGGTCTTCCACAAGGACGAGCCGCATCGCGTGATCGGTGCGCGCGAGGGCTCGCCGATGGTGCTGGGCGTGGGCAAGGACGAGTACGCCGGCGCCAACTTCGTGGCCTCCGACGCGATGGCGCTGGCCGGCGTGACCGATCAGATCGTGTATCTGGAAGAGGGCGATGTCGTCGACCTGCAGCTGGGCCGGTACTGGATCAGCCGCAAGGACGCGGCGACGGGTCGCTTCGTCAATGTGGATCGTGAGGTGAAGACGGTGCACGCGCACAGCGGCGCGGCGGAGCTGGGTCCGTATCGGCATTACATGCAGAAGGAGATCTTCGAGCAGCCGGTGGCGATCGCCAACACGCTGGACGCGGTGACGGGCATCAGCCCGGAGCTCTTCGGCGACGGCGCGTACCGCGTGTTCAAGGAGATCGACTCGGTGCTGATCCTGGCGTGCGGGACCAGCTATTACGCGGGCTCGACGGCGAAGTACTGGCTGGAGAGCATCGCGAAGATCCCGACCAGCGTGGAGATCGCGAGCGAGTACCGGTATCGCGACAGCGTGCCCAATCCGCGCACGCTGGTGGTGACGATCAGCCAGAGCGGCGAGACGGCGGACACGCTGGCGGCGCTCAAGCATGCGCGCTCGCTGGGGATGAAGCACACGCTGACGGTGTGCAACGTGTCGACGAGCGCGATGGTGCGCGAATGCGAGCTGGCCTACATCACGCGCGCGGGCGCGGAGATCGGCGTGGCGTCGACGAAGGCGTTCACGACGCAGCTGGTGGGGCTGTTCCTGCTGACGCTGGCGCTGGCGCAGACGCGCGGTCATCTGAGCGACGAGCAGGAAGCGGAGCATCTGAAGGCGCTGCGTCACCTGCCGGTGGCGGTGCAGGCGGTGCTGGCGCTGGAGCCGCAGGTGATCGCGTGGAGCGAGGAATTCGCGCGCAAGGAAAACGCGCTGTTCCTGGGCCGCGGGCTGCATTACCCGATCGCCCTGGAGGGGGCGCTGAAGCTCAAGGAGATCAGCTACATCCACGCCGAGGCGTATCCGGCGGGCGAGTTGAAGCATGGTCCGCTGGCGCTGGTGACGGCGCAGATGCCGGTGGTGACGGTGGCGCCGAACGATGCGCTGCTGGAGAAGCTCAAGAGCAACATGCAGGAAGTGCGCGCGCGCGGCGGTGAGCTGTTCGTGTTCGCCGATGGCGACACGAAGATCGACAGCGAGCCGGGGCTGCATGTGATCCGCATGCCCGAGCACTACGGCGCGCTGAGCCCGATCCTGCATACGGTGCCGCTGCAGTTGCTGGCGTATCACACGGCTTGCGCGCGTGGCACCGACGTGGACAAGCCGCGGAATCTGGCGAAGAGCGTGACGGTGGAGTGAGGGAGAGGCGGGATGGATGAGCCGGCCTCATTCCATCCCGCGAATCCGTGGCTCCGGCGCAGCGGCCGGGCGCGGCGCGTGCGAGCCGCTCACAATCGGCAGCATGACGCCGAACGACCGCCCTGTCTCCGCGTGGCTGCCGCCGCGCGAAGTGCTGCGCATCTATGCCCTGGCCTGGCTGCCGGTCCTGCTCATCTACCTGGTCGCGGTGGAAACCGACGGCGACTGGTCGCGCAAATTCAGTCTGGCGAGCGCCCTGCACGGCACGCTGCGCAACATGGGCCCCCAGTTCGCGCTGCTGTTGCTGCTCTGGCCGGTGACGGGCTGGATGGAGGCACGCCAGTTGGGCGCGGCCGCTCAGGTCCTGGCTCATGCGGCTCTGGCGGTGGTCTTCGTCATCGCCTGGTATTCGCTGCTGTGGGGGTGGATCGCGCTGGAGAGTGGTGTCGCAGCGGCCGAGAGGGCGCGCCAGTACTGGTTCATCTGGCAGCTGGAGTTCGGCATGCTGGCCTATGCCGCCGCGGCCGGGGCATTCAGCGCCTACCGGGCCGTGCAGCGCGCGCTGACCCAGGCCGCTGCGACCGCGCAGGCGCAGACCCTGCTCGCACGCAGTGAGCTCGCCGCGCTGCGCAACAAGCTCAACCCGCATTTCCTGTTCAACACGCTGCACAGCATCCTCGCGCTGGTGAGACGCGACGCCCGCCGCGCCGAGGAGGCCCTGTTCACCTTCAGCGAGATGCTGCGCTACCTGCTGGACACCGAGCGCAGTGGCGACGACCAGGTGCTGTTGCGCGACGAGCTGGCCTTCACCGAGCAATACCTGTCGCTGGAGGCCATCCGCCTGGGCGAGCGGCTGCAGGTGGACTGGGACATCGACGACAGCCTGCTCGCCCACAGCGTGCCGGCGCTGTGCCTGCAGCCGCTGGTGGAGAACAGCATCAAGCACGCGTTCAACCCGCGCAGTGAGCCGGGTCGGCTGCGCGTCACCGTCACGCGCGATGGCGGCCAGCTCTGCCTGCGCGTGTCCGACGACGGCCCCGGCCTGCAGCTGCCGGCCGACGGCGCCCTGCCGCCCGGCACTGGCCTGGGCCTTCGCACCGTGGCGCGGCGCCTGGCGCTGCGCTGGGGCGAGGCGGCGCGCTTCCACGTGGACTCGCGGCCAGGCGAAGGCTTCGCCGTGGAACTGAGGATGCCCGCATGAACCTGCCCGTTGTCATTTGCGAAGACGAGCCGCTGGCGCGCGAGACCCTGCGCGACTTCATCGCCGCCTGTCCCGGCCTCGTCCTCGTGGGCGAGGCCGCCAATGGGCGCGAGGCGCTGCGGCTGATCCGCGCGCTGCAGCCTCAGCTGGTGTTCATGGACATCCAGATGCCCGAGCTCACCGGTCTCGAGGTGGTGCGCCAGCTGGAGACGGTCCCGCCGCTGATCTTCACCACGGCCTTCGACCAGCATGCCGTCACCGCCTTCGAGCTGCATGCGCTGGACTACCTGCTCAAGCCTTTCTCCGAGGCGCGATTCCAGGCGGCCGTGCAACGCGCGCTGGAAGCGCGCGCCGAGTCGTCGGTCGACCGCGGGACCGCCGCCGTCAGCGCCCTGCAGAGCCGCCCTGGCGACCCGATCACCCGCATCCTGGTGCGCGACCGCGGCCGCATCTTCCCGCTCGCGCCGGCCGACATCGAGCACCTGCGCGCCGACGCCAAGTACACCCAGATCGTCGCCCGCGGCAGCAGCTTCCTGGTCCGCATGCCGCTCAACGAGCTGGAGTCCCGGCTGGACCCGACGCGATTCCTGCGCGTGCACCGCAACGCCATCGTCAACCTCGATTTCGTCGAGTCCATGAAGGCCGACGAGCAGAGCCAGCTGCAGATCCTGATGAAGGACGGCACGGAGCTCCTGGCTAATCGCGAGGCCAGCAAGCGCTTGAGGGACCTGTCGATCTGAGGCGGACCCGGCCCCTCGCCAACGCGACAACGCGACAACGCGACAACGCGACAACGCGACAACGCGTGGCCGGTCGCAGCAGCGCCGTCGAGCCGCCTGGCCTCAGAGGATTTGCTGGAACTTGCTCTCAGGTGCCGTGAGGCGTCTCGGATCTGGCCGGCAGCGTGCGCAGCAACTCCAGCGCGAGCTGGGGATCGACCGGCTTGGCGATGTGCCGATCGAAACCGGCCGCCAGCGCGGCGTCGCGAGCCTCCCCGTAGCCGGTCAGCGCGAAGAGCGGGAGTCCGGACGCCGTCGCGGACGCACGCAAGCGTCGCGCGACCTCAAAGCCGTCAATCCCGGGCAGACCGATGTCAACGAGCGCGACGTCGTACTGACCGTCCAACGCCATGCCGACCGCCTGGTGTCCATCGCCGGCCTCGTCGACCACGTGGCCATGCATGCGCAAGACCTCCGCCAGGGAGCGGCGACCGTCGGCGATGTCGTCCACCAGCAGCACCTTGCGAGGCGGCGATTCCCGATGCTGAGGGGCGGGGAGCTCCATGCGTCCGTCGGGCTGCTGAACGGCGGGCAAGCGCACCTCGAACATCGAGCCAGCGCCCAGGCCTTCGCTGGTGGCCGTGCAACTGCCGCCATGGTCCTGGACCAGCCGCCGCACGAGCGCCAGACCGATGCCGAGACCCCCCTGCGAGCGGTCGATTGCCGGCTCGCCCTGTACGAAGAGATCGAATGCCGTCTTGAGCAGCTCGGGGGTCATCCCGATGCCGGAGTCCTTCACGCGCAACACGGCGATGCCGTCCTCGACGGAGAGCGCCAGAGCGATGACACCGCCTTCGGGCGTGAACTTGAGCGCGTTGCTCAGCAGATTCGAGAGCACCTGTTCAAGACGGGTGCGATCGCCGAGCACCGGTGACGCTTCGGTCGAGACCGTTACTTCATGGCGATCCAGTCGGCCCGCGGTACGCGCCGCCGCCATCACGGTCTGGACGACGTCGGCGAGGTCGACGTGCTCGAGCCGCAGCGTGATCTTGCCCCGCAGGACCCGGTTGACCTCGAGCAGATCCTCAATGATCCGCGCCAGGTGGTCCGACTGCCGGCCAATCACCCCGAGGGCGAATGCGCGCTGTTCCGGTTTGGCTTGCTCCGAGCTTGCAATGGTCGCCGCCGAGCGGATGGCGCCGAGCGGGTTGCGCAACTCATGGCCCAGCATGGCAAGGAACTGGTCCTTGGACTGATTCTGCTGCTCCGCGAGTTGCCGGGCCGCCTGCTCGCTGAGCAACAGCGCCTGGCGCTCCTGCTCCACGCCTTGCCGCGCAACGCGCTCTTCCAGAAGAACGGCGTTGACCTGCAGCATCTGATGCTGGAGCAGGTCGAATTCGCGAACATAGCTGCGGTCGAAGGAAGGCAGGTCGTTGCGCCCGATCATCGACGCGGCGCGAGCCGTCTGTCCGAACGCGCGGCTGAGTCGAGCACCCAGCCACAGGGCGATGCCCGCGCTTCCCAGCACCGCGAGCAGCATGCCGACGGTGGCCGTCTGCAGCGCCTTGCGCGAGGCGGACTCGAGCTCAGACGCTCGCACGCCATTGGCCACCACCCAGTTGAGCTTCGGGATCGTCACGAAGGTGTCGTAGAGGGCGATGCCCTCTCTCGTGACGGTCGTCAGACGCCCTTCGCTCGCCCGGCTTGCCGCCTCGAGCAGCACCTTGCCCCCAGGCTTGCCGACGAACTCCGCGGCTCTGTGGCTGCGTGCCACGGTGATGCCCTTGTCATCGAACACGCCCATCAACCACTCGGAGGGCGGCTTCGCCTCAGCGAGCAGGCGCTGGAAATAGTCCGCGCTCAGCGCTGAGGTGAGCAGCAGCCTTCGGCCGTCGGCCAGCCTCACCGGGACGTCAAGGCGAATCTGGGGCCGTTTCGTGACCGGACCGATCACGAGGCCTGACACGGTCACGCCCTCGGCAGACAGGAGCTCCTGAAAGTTCGAGGGGGCGCCCTGGTCGGGGAAGGGCGCTCCGGGCTCCAACCGGGTGTTCACAAGTTGACGTCCGGAACTGTCCATCAAGACGATCCAGTTCTCGGGGGCCACCCGGGCCGAAAGGGCCTGGACCCGGAAATCGTCGTACCGCGCCGCGGCCAGGCTTGGCGACGAAGCCAGGACCTTGAGCGCCGCCTCCGCCCGGCCAACATCGCCCTGCACGGTGTTGGCCAGCGACCTCGTGGCGGTGAAGACGCGCGCATGCAGGGCGACCTGCTCGCTATCCCGCAAATCGTTGAGCGCGATCCACGAGAAGGTCACCAGCGGGGCAACGGTTGCGATCGACAAAAGCGCCAGATGGAATTTGAGCTTCACGGGAGGCCAGGAAGAGGACCGCGGAGTATAGGGATCATGCGGTCCTTGACGGGCAGTGCCTCGGCCAGCCGCTCGACGAACGGACCATCTGGATCAGCCGCTCTTCCACCGCCATCGACGCGCCTCGCAGGAATCGCATCTCGCCGTCGCCGAACTCGCTCCGCGGGCGATGGTCCAGCACGCACAGCGTGCCCAGGCAGACGCCGTGCAGGTGGATCGGCACGCCCGCGTAGAAGCGGATGCGGGGATCACCCGTCACGAGCGGGTTGTCGTTGAAGCGCTCGTCCTCCAGCGCATCGAGCACCACCAGCGGCGCGGGCCACCACAGCGTATGCGCGCAGAAGGAGCAGCTGCGTGGCGTGCTGCGGACCGGCAGGCCCACATGGGCCTTGAAGAACTGACCCTCCGCATCGATCAGCGACACCGCCGACATCGGCACGCCGAACGAGCGCGCGACGGTCTTTGCCAGCGCATCCAGGAAGGGATCGTGCGCGGCGGACAGCAGGTCATGCCGGCGCAGCACCTCCAGGCGCAGCGCCTCGTCTTGCGGGAAGGGCGGGAGCATCATGCCGCGGCCTCCGTCGGATCGATGCGAAGGTCCCCGCACAGGATCACCATGCGGCCCTCGATCTCGAAGGCGATGGACGCCGTCAGGCACATCCACCCGCCTTGCAGCGTCAGGTAGGGGCGCGTGAGCTGAACCGCGCCGGGGAAGGAGACGGCCCGGCGGAAGTACTGGCGGCGCGACCAACGGGCACCCGCGCTGTCTCGCAGGGGCTCGAACTGCTCGGTGCCGACCAGCCGCAGCCGCATGTCGTCGTCCCGGAAGGCGATGTCGTCGATCTGCTGGCCCCGGTCATCGAGCAGGTAGCACAGGGTCGCGTTGTCCGCCGCCAGGAATCCGGCACAAGCGGTCGACAAGGGCGCGCCCGCCGCGAGCTGGATGCTCGCCAGCCGGAGCTCGTCGCAGTGCGCGCCCATCGATTCGCGCCATCGATCATCAGCGCGCGACTGCCCCTCGTCGAAACTCTCCCAGGCCTGCAGCAGCGGTGGGTGCTCGCCGCGCGCCTCAAGCACCTCGGCACCGGGCCGCCCGAAGTAATAGCCCTGGACGAAGTCCACATCGCACGTCAGCGCGACATGGGCGCCGGCCAAGGTCTCCACGCCCTCGATCAGCACCAGCGCGCCGCATTCCTGGATGAGCGAGACCATGCGCTGCAGGATCCGCCGGGCCTTCGCGTCGCCCTTGGCACGCAGCAGCACGCGGCGATCCAGCTTCACCAGGTGCGGGCGCAGGTCGAAGATGCGTTCGAAGTTGGAGTGGCCCGCCCCGAAATCGTCCAGCGCGATCAGGCAGCCCAGGTCACGCAGGCGCTGCAGGGCGGGATAGACGCGATCCTCCTCGAAGAGCGGAGACTCCAGCACCTCGATGATGATGCGAGACGGGCGCAGCTCGCTCTCCTCGATGGCCCGCACGATGTCGTCCACGGACCCGGTATCGGGCAAGAGCGACGCCGGATGCAGATTGAGCAGCAGCCATTCCGCCGCCTCGCGCTTGCCCGCCGACACGTAGGCCGACAGATGCTGGCGGACGGCGCGCGCGTCGAGCGCGGCCAGGGAGGCGGGCGCCGTGATCGCGGCGAAAAGCTCGCTGGGAGGCACGGGGCGGCCCTCGGCGCCTTGCGCGCGCAGCAAGGCCTCATGGCCCACCAGCCGGCCATGGGTCAGGCTGAACACCGGCTGGAAGGCGGTGTGCAGCGTGAGGCTGTCCGGCGTCAGGAAGGGGACGTCGGGCTCGGCGAGATCGGCCATGTCCGCATTGGCGCCGCGAAGCGCCGGGAAGTTCTGGTCGACAGTCTGAGCCCTGCCGTCCGTCGCGGGTTGAGGGCGATCACGGGCAGGCGTGACTTTCGTCCCCTGATCTGCAGCGCCGGACCCTTGTCGCCTCACGACGGTCACCCCGGCGTCACCACCGACACCTCGCGCAGCAGGTCGGACACGGCCACGGGCTTGGCCAGATGACCGTCGAATCCCGCTGCGAGCGCGTTCGTCCGGTCTTCCGCCGAGCCGTATCCCGTGACCGCCAGCATCAGTTCGGGCCGGTGCACCGAAGGCGCGGCCCGCGCGACGTCGTAGCCGCTCATGCCCGGCAGCCCGATGTCGCAGATCAGCACCTGCGGCCGGGTGCGGCGCAAGGCCTCCACCGCGGCGGGTCCGCTGTGAACGACGTGCACCCGATAGCCATGCCCCTCCAGGATCATGCGCAGCGCCTCCGCGGCATCCACGTTGTCCTCGGCGATCAGCACGTCCTTGGTTGTCCGCTGTCCTGTCAGGCCGGCCCCCAGGTCGCGTGGGCTCTCGGGGGCGTGCTCGGCGGGCAGCTGCAGCGTGAATTCGCTGCCGCGGCCCGGACCGTCGGAGTGCACCGACACGGTGCCTCCGTGCATCGTCACCAGCCCCTTGACCAGCGCCAGCCCCAATCCCAACCCGCCCCGCGACCGCTCCAGCGAGCGGTCCGCCTGCACGAAGGCGTCGAAGAGCAGCGGCAACATCTGCGGCTCGATGCCGTCGCCATCGTCCTTGACGCGCCAGATCACCTTGCCGTCCTGCGCGCTGACGCTCACCTGGATGTCGTGACCGGGCGGGGAGAACTTGATGGCGTTGTCGATGAGGTTGTCGAGGACCTGTCGCAGCCGGGTCTCATCTCCGGACACCCAGGCCGAGCAGCTGCAATCGCAGCTGATCAGGATCTCCTTGGCCTGCGCCGCGATCGCATGGGCCGCCAGCATGTCCTGCGTCAGCGCGCACAGGTCGACCCGCGTCTTGTTCAGGCGGATCAGACCGCGGGTCAGGCGCGACACGTCCAGCAGCTGGTCGATGATCCGGCCCATGTGCTCGACCTGCCGGTCCACCAGCTGCGCCAGATGCGCCTGCCGGTCGGCGGCCAGACCCTGGCGCTGCAGCAGGTGCGCCGCGTAACGGATGGGCGTGAGCGGGTTGCGCAGCTCATGCGCCAGCATGGCCAGGAACTGATCCTTGCGCTCGGCCTGCTCGCGTTGCTGGTCGAGCAGGTCGCGCACCTCGAGCTGGCGGCGCCGCGCGCGCAGCGCCGAGGCCACCGTGGACAGCAGCGCGTCCTGCGTCATGGGCCGCTGGATGATGGACACGTTGCCCAGCTCATGCACGGCGCGCAGCGGCATGCGGCCCGACTCGGCGCTCGCGACGATGAGGACGGGCAGGTCCGACCACGCCGGCTGCGCCTTCACGCTGGAGGCCAGCCGGCGCAGCAGGGGGCGCGTCAGGCGCTCCTGCGCGATGAGCAGGGACCCGGCGGCCGGGGTGAGCTCGGCGAGCAGCTGCGACTCGTCCGCGCAGCGCCTGCAGGAGAAACCGCCCCCCGTCAGCGCCCGGTCGGCCAGCTCGGCATCGCGCGGCGCGGCCAGGATGAGCACATCGGTCGACGCCGCGTCCAGCACGCGCCCCTTCGCCATCCCGGGGCGCGCCGTCATCCCGCCCTCCGCGGCTTGCTCGGCACGATCGCTCATGCCTGCTCCTTCTCGCCGGCAGCCTCCCGTGTCTCAGGCAGCCCGGACAGCACCCCGTGGAACTCTTTCAGCGCGCGACCGATCAGGACGCCCGGCGGCGCGATCCTCATCTCCCGGATCGTCGCGTCATGCGGTCCCACGCGACGCTTGACCACGGAGGCGGCGCGGCGGATCTCGCCGTCGCTTTCGAAGTAACGCATGAGGATGGCCACATCGGCGAGGTAGGTGACGTCCAGCGGCGTCGCGGACTCCCCGACGATCCCTTGCTGGTTCAGCGTCAGCAGGGTCGCCACGCCGCGGTTGGAGAGATAGCTCAGCAACTCATGCATGTGCATGGCCAGATGCTTCTCGTCGGGCATGGCGGTGAGATAGCCGTTGAGCGAGTCGATCACCACGATCGTCACGCCGTCTTCCTCGACCGTGCGCCTGATCAGATGGGCGAACTCGCCCGGGGAGAACTCGGCGGGATCGATCTGGCGCAGGCCGATGAGGCCGCGATCGATGTGATCGCGGGTCGCCATCCCCAGCGCGTCCGCGCGGGAGAGGAAGGCCCGCCGCGTCTCGTCGAACAGGAACACGGCGCACCGCGCCCCGTGATGGGCCGCTTCGTTCAGGAACTGCATGCACAAGGTGCTCTTGCCGATGCCGGACGGACCGGTCACGAGCAGGCTGGCGCCCAGGTCCATGCCGCCGCCCATCATCTGGTCCAGGGCCTCGCTGCCGCTGCTCACCGTGCCGGCCACGTCGGGCACGTCGTGCTCGTTGGCGACCAAGCGCGGGTAGACGACGAGGCCGCCGGTCTCGATGGCCAGGTCGTGATAGCCCTCGCGCACCGGAATGCCCCGCATCTTGTGCACCTGCAGGCGCCGGCGCTGCTTGCCGTAATCCGGCGAGTGCTGGTACAGCGTGATGATGCCGTGGACGACCCCCTCGCCCGCGGTGTCGGAGCCGACCTCGATGCCGGACTCCTGGATCAGCAGCACCGTCGCGCCGAGCTGGGAGAAGTGCTCGCGCAGCCGCAGCAGCTGGCGCCGGAAACGCAGCGGGTCCCGGGCCAGCAGCTTGACATCGGAGAACGGGTCGAACACGACCCGTTGGGGGCGGATCGATTCGGTGACGCGCAGGATGCGCCCGACGACATCGTTGAGCTCCACATCGCTGGGAGAGAAGAACGAGTAATCTCCTTCTGCCTCGGCCTCCACGTCAGCCAGGTTCACGATGTCCACGCCCGTCAGGTCCCAGCGGTGGGAGCGCGCGGTCGCGATGAGCTGGGACTCGGTTTCCGCCAGCGTGCACCAGAGCACGCGCTCCCCGTGGCGCAGCCCCTCCAGCAGGAACTGCAGCCCCAGCGTCGTCTTCCCGGCGCCCGAGGAACCCTCGAGGAGGTAGAGGTGCCCGGCGGGAAGCCCGCCCCGCAATACGTCGTCCAGGCCGCTCGCGCCGGTGCTGATCTGGACAAGGGGGTCCTGGGGATGCTGAGCCATTGGTGATCTCGCCATGGTGATGGCGCCGCCACGGCAAGCAGCGGGCCCATGTCCCGTCTTCTGCCACTGGCCGAGCGATGACGCGGTGTTGTCTGGCGCGGGTGATCGGCGTCGTCCGACACGGCCGACCCAGGTGGCTCATGCGCGCGGCTCCTGCGGATTGCCTACACTCGCCACACCGTCCCTTCGACGCTTCGGCGCAACGCATGACCCCCACCGCTCAACGGCTCGTCAAGGGCGGCGTCGTCGCCGCGATCCTGGCGCTGGCCGCCTACTGGTACTGGTCGCCGTGGCTGGCGATCCATCAGATGCGATCCGCCGCGCGGGCCGGCGATGCCGATGCCTTCAGCGAACGCGTCGACTACCCGCGCCTGCGCGAGAGCCTCAAGGTCCAGCTCGCCGCCGCGGCCGATGCGCGACTGAGCCAGTCCTCCGAATCGGACAACGACATCGCCCGGGCGGGCGCGGCCTTCGGCTCGCTGCTCGCGACCGCGCTGGTGGACCGCATGGTCGACGCGCTGGTCCGGCCAGAGTCCGTCATGCGCGTCATGCAGGAAGGCAAGCTGATGCCGGCGCGTTCTGGACGCTCACGTGATCGCAGCGAACCGCCCTCCGACCCGGATGGGCGAAGCGATGGCAGCACGCCCGGCGAGAAACACGATCCCATCTGGAGCACCGAACACCAGGGCGTGAACACCTTCGTGCTCTACGCTCGCCGGGCCGGGCAGTCCGAGGACCGCCGTACCGCGCTTGTCTTCGAGCGCCGCGGCTTCGCGTCCTGGCAGCTCACCGAGATCCGCCTGCCGGCGCTTTGAGCGCCGCGGCCGCCCGCAGCTTGTCCTTCTTGCTCGGCCGCTTGCCCTTGATGCCGCCGTTGGGGTCGAGCCCGCCGTTGGTGTGGTCGGTGACCGCCGGCGTCTCGGCGGGCGCGTCCTTGGGCTCGAAACCCTCGATGCGCTCGCGCGGCACGCGCCGGCCCTGACGGTTCTCGATCAGGCGGAAGTGCGCTTCGGTCTCCGCGCTGATGAAGCTCACCGCGATGCCGTCCGCGCCCGCGCGCGCCGTGCGGCCGATGCGATGCGTGTAATCGGCCGCCGCGCGCGGCAGGTCGTAGTTCACCACCACCGGCAGCTGCGCGATGTCGATGCCGCGCGCGCCGAGGTCGGTCGCGATCAGCACGCGGATCCGGCCTGCTTTGAAGTCCTGCAGCGTGCGCATGCGCGCGCCCTGGCTCGCATCGCCGTGGAAGGCCGCGGCCTCCAGGCCCGCCCGGCGCAGCTTGTCGGCCACGTGATCGCAGGCGTAGCGCGTCGCCACGAAGACCAGCACTCGCGACCATTCGCCGCGCTCGATCATGTGACGCAGCAGCGGCGTGCGCCTGGACGCATCGACCTCCACCGCGTGCTCCTCGATCCGCGCCTGCGACGTGGGTTCATGCGCGAGCTCCACGCGGATCGGATCGCGCAACAGCTGCGCGGTCAGCGCCTGCACGGCGTCGGGGAAGGTCGCGGAGAACAGCAGGTTCTGACGCCGCTTCGGCAGCAGCCCCAGCACGCGGTCCAGCTCCTCGGCGAAGCCCGCATCCAGCAGCCGATCGGCCTCGTCGAGCACGAGGCATTCGACATCGCCGAGCTTGAGCGCGTTCTGCGCCACGATGTCCAGCAGACGGCCCGGCGTCGCGACGACGACGTCCGCGCCACCGCGCAGCGCCATCATCTGCGGGTTGATCGACACGCCGCCATACAGCACGCTGAGCTTGATCGGATCGTCGAGGTGGCGGCCGATCTCACGGAAGGTCTCGCCGACCTGCACCGCGAGCTCGCGCGTGGGCACCAGCACCAGCACATGCGTGCGGCGCAGCGCCGGCCGTCCGGCCGCATCCATGCGCTGCAGCACCGGGAACGCGAACGCCACCGTCTTGCCAGATCCCGTGGCGGCCGAGCCGAGCACGTCGCGCCCGGTCAGCACCGCGGGAATCGCGGCGGCCTGGATGGGCGTGGGGGCGTCGAAGCCCAGCGCCTCGGCCGCGCGCAGCAGCGGGGCGGACAGTCCCAGGGTCGCGAAGTCGCTCACAGCAGCCTCGCCTTCACCGACTTGCCCTTGACCTTGCCCGCGTTCAGGCCACGCAGCGCGTCCTTGGCGATCGCGCTGTCCACGGCGACGTAGGTCGAGAAGTCGTTGACGTTGATCTTGCCGATCTTCGTGCCCTCGATGCCCAGGTCCTTGGTCAGCGCGCCCAGCACGTCACCCGGACGGATCTTCTCCTTGCGGCCGCCCAGGATCTGGATCGTGGTCATCGGCGGCGTCAGCGGCTTGCCATCGGCGGCGGGGGTCAGCTCGGACAGCGGATGCCAGGCGCTCGCGCCGCCTTGCAGCACGTCGATGCGGCCCACGCGGCCCATTTCATCGAGGCTCGCGAGGCTGAAAGCCCAACCCTCTTCATCCGCGCGGCCGGTACGGCCGACGCGGTGCACGTGGACCTCGGGGTCCGGCGTGATGTCGACGTTGATCACGGCCTCGAGCTGCGCGATGTCCAGGCCGCGCGCGGCCACGTCGGTGGCCACGAGCACGCTGCAGCTGCGGTTGGCGAAGCGCACCAGGACCTGGTCGCGGTCACGCTGGTCGAGGTCGCCATGCAGCTCCAGCGCGACGATGCCCTGCGACTGCAGCACCGCGACCAGGTCGCGGCATTGCTGCTTGGTGTTGCAGAACGCCAGCGTGCTGGCCGGACGGAAGTGGTTGAGCAGCAGGCCCACGGCATGCAGCCGCTCGCTCTCGGTGACCTCGTAGAAGCGCTGGCGGATCTTCGTGGCGGCGTGGCGCTCGGTGAGGGTGATCTCCTGCGGATCGCGCATGAACTTGCCGGCCATCGACGCGACGCCGTCCGGATAGGTCGCGGAGAACAGCAGCGTCTGGCGCGCCTTGGGGCAGTGGGCGACGACCTGCGCGATGTCCTCGGCGAAGCCCATGTCGAGCATGCGGTCGGCCTCGTCGAGCACCAGCGTGTTCAGCGCCTCGAGCGACAGGGTCTCGCGCTGCAGGTGATCGAGGATGCGGCCCGGCGTGCCCACGACGATGTGCGCGCCATGCGCCAGGCTGGCGAGCTGGTTGCGGATGGGCACGCCGCCGCACAACGTCAGCGTCTTGATGTTGTCCTCGGCGCGGGCCAGCCGGCGGATCTCCTGTGTGACCTGGTCGGCGAGCTCGCGCGTGGGGCACAGCACCAGCGCCTGCACGGCGAAGCGGCGCGGATTGAGGTTGGCCAGCAGCGGCAGCGTGAAGGCGGCGGTCTTGCCGCTGCCCGTCTTGGCCTGCGCGATCAGGTCGCGGCCGGCCAGCGTCAGCGGCAGGCTGGCGGCCTGGATCGGGGTCATCGACAGGTAGCCCAGCTGCTGCAGCGTGGCCAGCATCGTCGGGGGCAGGGGGAGGCTGTCGAAGGCGGCGTTGGCGCCGGAAGCGGCGGCTGGCGCGGAGGCGCGGGCGCCGGAAGGGTCGTTGCGGGTCATGCGCGATTGTCCGTGCAAATGGCCAGCAATCGCGCCCGCAGGCTCAAGGCTCCTGGCGATCCGTGTTGAGGCGGTCACGCTCGTAGCGTCTGGCCACGGGGAATTCGGGCAGCCAGGCCTCGCGCCGCACGGTCCAGAGCTCGTAGGTCGGACTGAGCTGATCCGGGGCGTCGATGGCGCCCAGGCTGACCTCGATCTCGTCGCCGGAGCGCGCGAACACCGAGGAGCCGCAGCGCGGGCAGAAGTGGCGACCGCGGTACTCGTGGGTGACGCCGGTGATGGCGACGGCGTCCTCGGGGAAGATCCCCGAGGCGTGGAAAAGCGCCCCGTGATGCTTTCGGCAGTCCAGGCAGTGGCAGACGCCGACGCGGTAGGGCTGGCCGGTGGCAACCAGTCGCACGTCGCCGCAGAGGCAACCGGCGGTGAAGCGGGGCATGGCGGGGCTCCAGGGCGCTCCTGAGAGCGATGGGGCCGAATCTATCAGCCGGCCACCGCCGCCGTCGTTTCCTGTGCCTGGGCCTCCGGCAGTTTCGCCACGACCTTGATCTCGAAGTCGAAGCCGTAGAGCCAGGTCACGCCGATGCCGGTGAGCGTCGGATGGGGCGCCTCGCCCCAGTACTCGCCGACGATGGGCCAGATGCGTTCGAATGTCTGGTCCGGATCGACGATCAGGACCGTCACGTCGATCACGTCGTCGAAGCTGCAGCCCGCCGCCGCGAGGATGGCATTGAGGTTGTCGAAGGCCAGACGCACTTGCGCCTCCAGCTCGGGTTCGGGCGAGCCGTCGGGGCGGCTGCCCACCTGACCGGAGACGAAGAGCAGGCCATTGGCGCGGATGGCCGGCGAGTAGCGGTTGCGCTCGTACAGCGCCTGGCGGCCGGGAGGAAAGACGACATCGCGTGCGGTCATGGGGAGTTCCTGTTGAAGACGCCTCGAGGGAAATGAGGAGGCGATGCAGGGACTTTAGGAATCGGGCGGACATCGATAAACAGGCAGGTCGCACAATGACTGTTTGGGGATTCCAAACAATCAGGACCGCTCGATGGATCGATTCGACGCCTTGCAGGCCTTCGCCCGCGTCGTGGAAGCCGGCAGCTTCACCAAGGCGGCGCAGACGCTGCACCTGAGCAAGACCACCGTGACACAGCTGGTGCAGCAACTCGAGGCACGCTTGCGCGTGAAGCTGCTGCATCGCACGACGCGGCAGGTCCGCGTGACGCCCGATGGCGCCGCGTACTACGAACGCGTCGTGCGGGTGCTGTCCGAGCTCGACGATGCCGACACCGCGCTGTCAGACGCGAGCGCCTCACCGCGCGGCCGGCTGCGCGTGGATGTGCCGAGTCCCTTCGCGCGGCTGATCCTGATGCCCGCGCTGCCGGAGTTCCACGCGCGCCATCCCGAGATCCAGCTCGACATGGGCGTCAGTGACCGCATCGTCGATGTGATCGGCGATCGCGTGGACGCGGTGCTCAGAGGCGGCGAGGTCGCGGTGTCGGCGCTGGTCGCGCGGCGCATCGGGGACCTGCCGCTGGGCGTGTACGCGGCGCCGTCGTATCTCAAGGCGGCCGGCACGCCCTCGCATCCCCGCGAGATCGAGGAGGCGCGCCATCGCATCGTCGGTTTCCTGCGATCGAGCGTGGGCCGCGTCGCATCCATCGAGATGCGACGCGGTGAGGACACCGTCAACGTGCGCGGGCGTTACGCCGTGGCCGTCGACGATGGCAACGCCTATCTCGCGGCGGGACTGGCCGGAATGGGCGTGCTCTGGCTGCCGCGCTACATGGCCGATGCACATGCGGCGCGCGGCGAGCTCGTCGCGCTGCTCGAGGACTGGTCGGTCGATCCGATGCCGATGTACCTGGCCTATCCGCCCAACCGGCACGTCAGCGCGAAGCTGCGTGTGTTCATCGAGTGGGTGGAGTCGCTCATGGCGCGGCATGCGCCGGCGACAAGCCCGGCGGGCGCTGCGCCACGGCCACGACCCACTCCCCGACGACCTGCTCCAGCACCGTGAGCGGCACGTCGCCGGTCAGCAGCACGGTGTTGTGGAACTGCTTGATGTCGAAGCGATCGCCGAGCTGCTGGCGGGCCTGCTCGCGCAGGGCCTCGATGCGCAGCCGGCCCAGCATGTAGGCGCAGGCCTGGCCGGGCCAGGTCACGTAGCGGTCGACCTCCTGCGACGTGATGCCGTAGTCGATCGCCTGCTGCCGGGTCCACTTCATCGCGTGCAGGCCGGTGTCGACCACGAGCCGACGGGCGCGGAAGAGCGCGCCGTAGAGCTGGCCGAGGTGGCCCACCGGATCGCCGTCGTACCAGCCGTCCTCGACGGCGAGCTGCTCGGCGTACAGCGCCCAGCCCTCGACGTAGGCCGAGCCCGCGGAGAACACTTGGCGGCGGCGGAAGTAGGGCAGCTCCCTGGCTTCCATCTGGATCGCGAGCTGGAAGTGGTGGCCGGGGATCGCCTCGTGATGGACGAGCGTGCGCATGTCCGCGATTTCGTAGGTCGGTCCGCCGAGCGGCGCCCAGAACACGCCCGGTTGCGAGCCGTCGGGCGCGGGCGTCGTGTAGTGCGCGGAGGCGGTGGGCTCTGTGAGCGCGGGCTCGCGTCGGACCTCGACGGCGGCCTGCGGCACGATGTCGAAGAGCTTGCGCGCGCGCTGCTGCGCGTCGCGAAGGTAGTCGGTGTAGCGCGCCAGGAGCTGCGCCTGGGGCGCGGCCTCCTTGGGCTGACGGTCCGCGTCCATCGCGCGGAAGCGCTGCTCGATGTTGCCGTCGGTGTAGCCGAGCTGACGCAGCAGGCCGTCCATCTCCGACTCGATGCGCGCGACCTGCTGCAAGCCGATCGCGTGGATCTCGGCCGGGGACAGCGTGGTCGTCGTGTTGCCGCGCAGGCGCAGCGCGTAGAGCTTGTCGCCGTCAGGCAGGCGCCACAGGCCCGCGTCGTCGGTGGTCAGCGGCGGCTGCGCGCGCAGCAGCGCCAGGCCGCGACGCCAGGCGGGAATGACGGACTTGGCGACGATGGCCTCGGCCTGACGCCGCGCACGGTGTTGCGCGGCGGGCGCCATGTCGGGGAGTGCGGCCATGCGCGCCACGAGTGTGCTGACGAGCGGGTTGTCGGCGGGCTTGGCGGCGATGAACTGCTCGATCTGTCCGATGGACGTGGCGGTGATGAAGCGCGGCATCAGCACGCCCTTGGCCTGGGCGGCGCGGGCGCGGGTAATGCCCTGGTCCATCAACGCGGCGAGTCCCGCCATGCGCTGCAGGAAGCTGCGCACATCGCGGGCGTCGCGCAACGGGTGTTCCTGCACGAGGAAGGTGATCGGGCCGACATGCACGCCGTCCATGTGCTCGAAGACGTAGCCGTGATCGATGAACGGGGCATTGTCGACGTCCTGCTGCAAGGCCCAGGCGATCAGCGAGGCCGAGGTGCGTTGCGAGGGCGAGAGCGCGTCGCGCGGGAAGCGTGCGAGCTCGGCGAGGGCGCGGCGATCACGGGCCATGGCAGCGAGTTCATGCTCGCGCGAGAGCGAGTCCCACTGTCCATCGAGGCGGTCCTGCTCGGGGCGCTCGAAGTACTGCATGGCGGTGGCGTGCTGGGGCTGCTCGCGCATGCGATCGGCGGCCAGGCGGGCGGCCCACGCGTCGAAGTCGGCGGCGGTGCGCGCGCTCGACGATTCGAATCTGGCCGCGGTGGCAGCCGACCACGCGGGAGTGGCGGCGAGGAGGGGGCCCAGGCTGGCCGCGAGCACGGAGCGCCGCCGCAAGGCCGGCGCCGCGAAAGTCTTCGTCATGGGGTCTCCCTGGTCGACAACGCGCCGATTGGAACGGGCGGCGAGGCGCGTGGCTATTCGTCACTCCCCGCACGGCGTGTTGTGTGCGCCACCGCTCACACGAACTGCGCTGCCGCGTGTGCCGAGGCCCACGCCCACTGGAAGTTGAAGCCGCCCAGGTGGCCCGTCACGTCCAGCACCTCACCGATGAAGTACAGCCCCGGCGACTTCAGCGATTCCATCGTCTTGGACGACACCTCCTTGGTGTCCACGCCGCCCAGCGTCACTTCCGCCGTCCGATAACCCTCGGTCCCCGCAGGCACCACCTGCCATGCCGACAAGCGCTCGGCGATCTGCTCCAGCTCCGCGTGCGTGTACTGCTTGATCGGCTTGGACACGAACCATTGCTCGCCGATCAGCGTCGCCATCTTCTTCGTGAACAGCTCCGCCAGCAGCGTCTTGAGTTCCGCGTTGGGCCGGTCGTTGCGCTGGCGCGCGAGCCACTCCGGCACGTTCAGGTCGGGCAGCAGGTTGATCTCCACCGCCTGCCCCGGCAGCCAGTACGACGAGATCTGCAGGATGGCCGGGCCGCTCAGCCCGCGGTGCGTGAACAGGATGTTCTCGCGGAAGCTCTTGCCGTTGCAGCTCACCAGGCAGTCCACCGACGTGCCGCTCAGCTCATTGCACAGGTCCTTCAACTGATCCGTGATCGTGAACGGCACGAGCCCGGCCCGCGTGGGCAGCAGGTTGTGGCCGAACTGCTTCGCGACCTGATAACCGAAACCCGTCGCGCCCATCGTCGGGATCGACAGCCCGCCCGTGGCGATCACCAGCGACTGGCAACGCATCGCGCCGGCGGACGTCGCCAGCACATAACCCGCGTCCGTCTTTTCGATCGTCTGCACCGAGGTGTCGAGCTCCGGTTGGACGCCCGCGGCCTCGCACTCGTTGAGCAGCATGCGCAAGATGTCGATGGACTTGTTGTCGCAGAACAGCTGGCCGAGCTTCTTCTCGTGGTGCGGGATCTGATGCTTGTTGACCAGCGCGATGAAGTCCCACTGCGTGTAGCGGGCCAACGCCGACTTGCAGAAGTGCGGGTTCTGAGAGAGGAAGTTGGCCGGCTCGGTATACAGGTTGGTGAAGTTGCAGTTGCCGCCGCCCGACATCAGGATCTTCTTGCCGGCCTTGTTGGCGTGGTCGATGAGCCGCACGCGGCGCCCGCGCTGCGCGGCCATGAAGGCGCACATCAGCCCGGCGGCGCCCGCGCCAATGATCACGACATCGGTGTCCGCCACGTCCTGCACAACTGCTTCCCTTCGTCCATTGATTCGATGCCCGGCGGCGCGCGAACGGCGCATCGCGGCGGGCGCGGGAGCTTAACGCATGCGGTCGATCGGGCCTGGGCGGGTTGCCGGATCGCGTCCGGCTCGTTAGACTCGCGCCCACTTTTCTGACTGCTGCTGCAGGAATGGCTCCCAGCCACGGCGTTTCGCCGGCGGCTGCCCCTTTTCGCCTGGCCTTGCCAGGCCTCGGAGGCCTCCCGGCCCCGGAGTGCACAGCACCATGTCCCACTTCCACCGACTCCAGCGCGCTTTCGCTCGCGCGCGCATCGACCTGCGTCTCGAGAACGGCATCTACACCGTCCGCAACGAACGCGCTCAAGCCACCATCCTCCTTCCCGCCTCGCTGCCGCTGGAGGAAAAGGCGGTCCGCCAGCTGCTCGACTTCGCCTCGGTGAAGACGCCCGACGGCGACGACGCGGTCTGCGCCGCCTGCGCGACCCCGGACTTCCACCCCGGCGCCATCGCGCCGGTTGGCGCCGTCGTGGCCACGCCCGCGGATGTCGTCATCCCTGCCGCCATCGGCACCGACATCAACTGCGGCATGCGCCTGATCACGACCGGCCTGTCGCTGGCGCGGGTCGCGCCCCACCAGACCGCGCTGATCGCGCGATTGAAAGCGGCCCTGCTGGAGAACGCGCGCAACGTGCCCACGCCCACGCAGGCCTTCCAGGCGCTCTTCGACGACGGCCCGCTCGCTTTCATCGACCGGCTTGCGCCCGAGGGCCTCTGGGCCGGTGTCGACCGGGACCGGCTTGCCGCCGAGGTGGCGCGCTGCGTGGGCCTCGACAGCCTGGACGGGCATTCGCGTCATGCGCCGCATGCCTACGTCGATGGCCGTGAACGTTATCGCGATCCCTGCCTCGGCACGCCGGGTGGTGGCAACCACTTCGTTGAACTGCAGGTCGTGGAGCGTGTGCTGGATCGACACGCGGCGTATGCGCATGGACTGCGCGTGGGTGATGTCGTCGTCATGATCCACAGCGGCTCGCGCGACATGGGCTTCCATGTCGGCGCGCGCTGGATGGACCGCGCCCGCGAGGCCTGGCCCGTCGGCGTGCGTCATCCGGAGAGCCGGCTGTATGCGCTCACCGGGCCACTCGCGGGCGAGTACCTCGAGGCCATGGGCGTCGCGGCCCGGTACGCCTGGGCCAACCGGGTGGTGCTCGCGGAGATGGTGCGTCGCGAGTTCGCCATGTGCTTCGGGGCGGACGACACGCATCTGGTCGTGGACGTGCCTCACAACGTCGTGCTGGGCGAGCACGGCCTGAACATCCACCGCAAGGGCTCGACGCCCGCGCATGAAGGACAGCTCGCGCTGATTCCCGGATCGATGGGCGACGGCTCGTATGTGGCGCTTGGCCGCGGGCATCCGGATTGGCTGTGGTCCTGCAGCCATGGCGCGGGGCGGCGCGTGCGTCGACAGGAGACGCGCCGGCTGCAGCCCGTCGATCGCGAGGGCGCCGACTGGCACTGCGTGACGCTGCGCGAGGAGCGCCGCATCGAGGAAGCCCCCGAGGCCTACAAGCCGATCGGGCCGGTCATCGAGGCTCAGACGGAGGCCGGGCTCATCGATGCGGTCGTGAAGCTCCGGCCGTGGGTGACCTTCAAGGCTTGACCGCCTGAGGCGATTCAGGAACAGACGAGTGCGCGGGGACACCCGCGCCCGATCGCCCTCTCGTGATCGCCATCGCAGCGACGAGCGCCGGCACGGCCAGCAGCGCCAGGATGCCCGCGAAGCTCCAGCCCAGGCCGAGCAGCACGCCGCCCACCATCGAGCCCAGGATGCTGCCGAAGCGTCCCACCCCGAGCATCCAG
The DNA here is from genome assembly GCA_039594005.1 of Roseateles sp. Lineage (GTDB taxonomy): Bacteria > Pseudomonadota > Gammaproteobacteria > Burkholderiales > Burkholderiaceae_C > Roseateles. The sequence continues at coordinate 3,114,660 of JBCNOF010000010.1, read as the reverse complement.
CTCACGCCGGTCGCGCGAGCCATCGTCGGATAACACGAGGGCGCGTGCGCGTTCAGACCCGTCTGCGCGCCGCTCATGCAGAAACCCACCAGCGCCGACAGCAGGGCAAGCCCGTTCACGCCCGCGCCCATCGCCGCCAGCAGCAGCACGCTCACCGCGCCGCCCGCATAGGCCAGCGAGATCACGCGTGTCGCGCCGACCCGGTCCATGAGCCAGCCAACCACGACGCCGCCCGCGGTGCCGCCGATCTGGAACATCGCCGTGACCATTGCCGCCTGCGAGATGCTCAAGCCTTGTTCCTTGAACAGCGTCGGCAGCCAGCCCGTCAGCAGGTAGATCACCAGCAGGCCCATGAAGTAGGTCACCCACAGCGACAGCGTCAGCCGCGCGTAGCCCTCGGAGAACAGCAGCCGCACCGGCGTGCGCGCCGTCACCGGCGGCTCCTTGGACACGAACTCGGCATCCGCCGGGAAGCGCGCGCCGCAGACACGGCCCAGCGTCGCCGCGATGCGCTCGCCGGCCACGCCTCGCACCGCCATGAAGCGGCAGGACTCGGGCAGCCAGGCGATCAGCAGCGGCACCAGCATCAACGGCAGCGCGCCGCCGATCGCCAGCACCGATCGCCAGCCCCACTGCGGGATCATCCCCGCGGCGACGAAACCGACCAGCGCCGAGCCCAGGTTGAAGCCGGTGAACATCAGCGTCACCATCAACGAGCGCGAACGCGCCGGCACGTACTCGGTCAGCAGCGTCGTCGTGTTGGGCATGGCCGCCCCGAGCCCGATGCCGGTGAGGAAACGCAGCGCGACGAGCTCCGTCAGGTCCTGCGCCCGCGCCGCCAGCAAGGTGAAGATCGCGAAGACCAGCACCGAGACCACCAGCACCTTCTTGCGGCCCACGCGGTCCGAGGCCGGCCCGGCCACCATCGCGCCCACCACGAGCCCGATCGGCGCGGCGCTCATCACCAGGCCGAAGGCGGCCTTGGAGATGCCCCATTCCTGCAGGATCGAGGGCGCCAGGAAGCCCATGATCGCCACGTCCATGCCGTCGGCCGCCACCACCAGGAAGCACAGCGCCAGCGTCAGCCATTGGCGCGAGGACATGCCGCGCCCATCGATGAACGCGCGCACGTCCACCACCGAATTCGTTTTCACCACGTGTCTCCAGAACAGTCGGGAAAAAAGCTCCCCGGGGGACCGCCAAACGGCGGTCCCGTGCCGGTCCTCTCTGCGGAGGCTCGGTCGGAAGGTCAGGACGTCAGAGGCCCGAGCCTCAGAAGGCGTGCCGGATGCCCGTTCCCAGGCCCGTTTGCGAGCCACCCGCCACCGGCGTGCTGCCCGCCGCCGCGGCCGCGTTGCTCACGCCCAGCGCGAGCGTGCCGTCGTTGTCGATGCGTCCGGCCGTCGCGTACACCGAGGTGCGCTTGGACAGGAAGTAGGTCCCGCGCAGCGCCCACAGCGTCGCCGCGTTGGCGCTGTTCTTGTAGTCGAGCTTGAACACCTGCCCGTCGACCGCCCATTGCGGCGACACCGACCAGGTCGCGCCCGCGTACCAGAGGTTGCTCTTGGGCGTGGCCGTGCTGGCGTCGTTGCGGCGGGCGATCAGGCCCGCCGCGAGCTTCCAGTCACCGGTCTTGAACCAGCCGGTCACCGTGCTGCGGCGATCCTTCATCGCGCTGCTGGTCAGGCCCGCGAAGGCGCCCGCGCCACCGCGGATCTCGTCCACCGCGGCGGACGCGCCCCACACCGGCGTGTCGTACTTGACCATCGCGGACCATTGCCGGCAGGCGTTCCTGTCGGCCGCGTTCTCGCCGGCGCAGTTGGTGCCCGATGGGCTCGGACCCGCGTTGACCGCATCGCGGCCGGGGCTCCAGGTCGCGCCGATCGTGAAGCCTTTGAACTGCCCGCGATACGCGATCGCGTTGTCCACGCGGGCGTTGGGCAGGTAGCTGTCCAGCGACCCGGACCCGAACATCGCCGGGCCGAGGATGTCCGCATCGGTCTGCGACCAGAACAGCATCGAGTACTGCCGGCCCAGGCTCAGCGTGCCCCAAGCGCCCTGCAGGCCGACGAAGGCCTGACGGCCCCAGGCGCGACCGCCCTGGTTGAGCGTGCCGCTGTCGGCGCCGATGCCCATCTCCAGCGTGAACACGGCCTTGAGCCCGTCGCCCAGTTCCTCCGTGCCGCGGAATCCCAGCCGCGACGGCGCGTAGCCGCCGCTCAGCCCCGGCATGCGCGTCAGGCTCGCGCCCGAGGCGCCGACCTTGTCGAGGTACTCGACCGGTACGTCCAGCAGGCCGTAGATCTGCACGTTGCCCGTGGTCTGCGCCAGGGCCGGCCCCTGCGCCAGACCGCACAGCGCGCCAGCGGCGATCAGCGTCGCCGGGCTCCGTCTTCTTGTCGTCATCGTGTTGTCTCCTCGTCTCTCTCTTCGGGGTGGGAATGAAGGTCGCGCGGGCTCAGTCCTCCTTGCCCGCGACGGAATACAGCACCCGTGCGTTGCGGGTGGCCTGGAATGCCTCGAGCGTCTGGCCGCGCATCGCGGCGTAGATGTGCAGGTTGGAGACGCCGATCACCGCGCCGAGCTTCTCCAGCAGGAAGAAGATGACGCCTTGGTGGATCAGCCCGATCCAGTCGCGACGACGCAGCAGGTCGCGCTCCTCGTCACTGAGCGCCGCGCGCTCGTACGCGGCCTCCTCGTCGGCGAGGAACTCGCGCCGGCATTCGGGCCGCACCAGCGCGTGCAGGAAACGGTTGATCCGGTAGGCCCGCACGCTGCGCGTCACGGTGAACGGGTGCGTGCCCGGCAGCGCGCCGACGCCGTCGAGCTGCCGCGCCATGCGCGCGCGATGCCGCGCGAGCGTCGCCTCGGGCAGCGCCTGCTGCACGGGCTCGTAGATCGCCGTGGCGATGCCGGTCATCGACGGCAACGTGTACGCGCGATGCAGGCAGCGAACCTGCGACGACAACGCGCCGCGCATCACCAGCCACATGATCACCTCGGCGCCCTCGAAGCCGCCCAGCCCCGCGTACTCGGCGTGGGTCATGTCGGCGAGCGCCTCCGGATCCTGCTCCAGCAGGTCGAGGAAGCGCGCATCCCACTCGGGGTTGTTGAAGCCCGCGCGTTCTCCGTGCACCTGATGCGACAGCCCGCCGGTGGCGACGACGGCCACCCGCAGGTCTTCCGGATAACTCTCGATCGCGCGGCGCAGCGCCTGGCCGAGGCGGTAGCAGCGGCGCGCGCTCGGGATGGGGAACTGCAGCACGCCCATCTGCAGCGGCACCAGCTTCACTGGCCACGCGGGTTCGTGCGGACACATCACCGACAAGGGCGAGAAGCAGCCGTGGTCCAGCGCCTTGTCCTGGAACACGGACAGGTCGAAGTCGTCGGTCATCAGCGACTGGCCGATGTGCGCCGCCAACGCCGCGTGGCCCTCCACGGGAGGCAGGTCGCGGGCGCCGCCGCCCTCGTCGGCGACGGCCCAGCGCTCGCCCACGCCCAGCGAGAACGCCGAGTAATGATCGAAGAAGAAGGAGGTGACGTGGTCGTTGTAGACCATCAGCAGCACGTCGGGCTTGCGCGCCGCAATCCAGTCCTGGACCGGCGCGAAGGCGTCGAAGATCGGCGCCCACGCGGGGTCCTGGCGCTTGTCACGATCGAAGGCGAAACCGATCGTCGGGGTGTGCGAGGCGGCGATGCCGCCGATGATCCGGGCCATGGTCTTGCGGGTCGGTGGGGAAAACCGGCGCGACTCTAGGCAGACCCTCGCGCTCCGGATAGATGCCGCGAAGCGGGGCGCGATAACCGCTCGTTATCATCCCCGGCCATGAAGCTCACGAACTTGCGGGCGCTGGTCGCCGCCGTGGAGGAAGGCAGCCTGCGCTCGGCGGCGCGCCGGGTCGGGGTGTCCCAGCCGGCGCTCACGAAGATGATCCGGGAGCTGGAGCGCGAGCTCGCCACGACGCTGCTGCTGCGTTCCACCACGGGCGTGCTGGCCACCGCGCAGGGCATGGTGCTGTACGAGCGCGCGATGGCCGCGGACCGTGAACTCGCGCAGGCGCGCGAGCAGATCCAGCAGCTGGGCGGGCGCATGACGGGCTCGCTGACGATCGGCGCGGTGCCGCTGGCGGTGATGCTGCTGGTGCCTGAGGCGCTGCGCACCTTCGGCGCGGAGTTCCCCGAGATCCAGCTGCGCATCGTGGAGGAGCTCTACATCGCGCAGCTCACTCGCGTGCGCAAGGGCGAGGTCGACATCGCGCTGGGGCCGATGCCCGATCACCTGCCGCGCGGCGAATGCACGGTGGAGTCGTTGATGCCGATCGACATGGTCGTCGTCGTGCGCAAGGGCAATCCGCTGGGGCGCTCGCGCCATCTGGCGGAGCTGGCGGAGGCGCGCTGGGTCTACACGGGCGCGACGGAGGCCACGGGCCTGGCGCGGACGCTGTTCGAGACGAACGGGCTGCCGGCGCCGCCGGCGGGCGCGGTGGTCAATTCGACGTTGGGGCTGTTGTCGGTGATCGCCAGTGGGAACTGCGTGGGGCTGCTGCCGAGGCAGATCGCCGCGCATCCCTTCGCGAGCCAGTACCTGCACGTGGTGCCGGTGAAGGAGGCGCCGCTGCGCTTGACGCTCAGCGCGATGGCTCGCAACGACGCCGCGGTGAAGCCGGCCGTGCGGCACTTCCTGTCCCACCTGCATCGCGCGGCGTATTCGCTGTCGCACGGCCGGGCGTGACCGGTCCTCGCCATGCCGGATGTGAATAGCAGCTAGTCCGGGCCATAACTAGGACGACGGGGCGCTCGTGTCCACAATCCGCCGCAGTCGACGCCGGCTCGGCCGCGCCATGCGGCGTCGCGACCCTCGAGGCTGAAGGCAGAAGGACCCCCATGATCATCGACGTCCACGGACACTACACGACGGCCCCCGCGGCGCTGGGCGCCTGGCGCGACCTGCAGATCGCCGGCCTGAAGGACCCGGCCCATGCGCCGAGCGCGAGCTCGCTGCGGATCTCCGACGACGAGCTGCGCGAGTCCATCGAGACCAACCAGCTCCGCAAGATGAAGGAGCGCGGCTCCGATCTCACCATCTTCAGCCCGCGCGCCAGCTTCATGGCCCACCACATCGGCGACTTCCAGACCTCGTCGACCTGGGCCGCGATCTGCAATGAGCTCTGCGCCCGCGTGGCCCAGCTCTTCCCCGAGCACTTCGTCGGTGCGGCGATGCTGCCGCAGAGCCCCGGCATCGACCCCGCGAGCTGCATCCCCGAGCTCGAGAAGTGCGTCAAGGACTATGGCTTCGTCGGCATCAACCTCAACCCCGATCCCTCCGGTGGCCACTGGACCAGCCCGCCGCTGACCGATCGTCACTGGTACCCGCTGTACGAGAAGATGGTCGAGCTGGACATCCCCGCGATGATCCACGTCAGCACCAGCTGCAACGCGTGTTTCCACACGACCGGCGCGCATTACCTGAACGCCGACACCACCGCCTTCATGCAGTGCCTGACCGGCGACCTGTTCAAGGACTTCCCCACGCTCAAGTTCCTGATCCCGCACGGCGGCGGCGCGGTGCCGTATCACTGGGGCCGCTTCCGCGGGCTGGCGCAGGAGCTCAAGAAGCCGCTGCTGGACGAGCACCTGCTCAACAACGTGTTCTTCGACACCTGCGTCTATCACCAGCCCGGCATCGACCTGCTGGCCCAGGTGATCCCCGTGAAGAACGTGCTCTTCGCGTCCGAGATGATCGGCGCGGTGCGCGGCATCGATCCCGAGACCGGGCATTACTTCGACGACACCAAGCGCTACATCGAGGCCACGCCGCATCTGAGCGAAGCCGAGCGCCAGCTGGTGTACGAGGGCAACGCGCGGCGGGTGTTTCCTCGCCTGGATGCGCGCCTGAAGGCGCAGGGACGCTGACGGGACGTGCGGCTGCTGCGACACTCCCGGGCATGTTTCCTGCTGCTTCCCCGGGATGAGCGCCCGCCCCGACTCCCAACCCACGACCGCGACGCCGCCAGCCGTCGAGCCGCTCGCCGACCTGGCGATCCGCTCGCACACGCTGTTCGAGGACGCCCAGGCGATCTTCACCGGCACGCTGTTCGTGTCGCTGGCGCTGATCCTGTTCGCGCAGGTCGGGCTGCTCACCGGCGGCACGGCCGGCGCGGCCTTCGTGCTGCATTACGCCACCGGCATCAGCTTGGGCAAGCTGTTCTTCCTGATCAACCTGCCGTTCTACTGGTTCGCCTGGACCCGCATGGGACGCGAGTTCACGATCAAGACCTTCATCTCGATCGCGCTGCTGTCGGTGCTGACCGAGTTCTCGCCCAAGCTCTTCGCCATCGACCGCATCCACCCGGCCTACGCGGCCGTGCTGGGCGGCGCGCTGCTGGGCTCGGGCTGCCTGTTCTTGGCGCGTCACCGCGCCAGCCTCGGCGGAGCGACCATCGTGTCGCTCTACCTGCAGAAGGCCAAGGGCTGGCGCGCCGGCAAGGTGCAGATGGGCATGGACTGCGCCATCGTGCTGCTCGCGCTCACCGTCGTGGAGCCGCAGCGCGTGGCGTATTCGGTGCTCGCGGCCGTCGTGATGAATCTCTTCATCGCGGTCAACCACAAGCCCGGTCGCTACGCCGTGCTGTGATGCCGGCCAGGCGCGTTCAGCGCCGGACCAGCCACGCGTTGACCAGGATCAGCGCGCCGATGCCGAGCCAGAACTCCCACCACGTGCGGTCGCGAGACTTGATGCGCAGCAGCAGGTGGATGACGCCGGCGTAGAAGATCAGCGGCGCCTTCAGCGCGAGGGCGATGCCGCCCATCACCGCGAACTGCTTCACGTACAGCATCCAGGGCCGTGAGTCGCCGCCCGCGCGTCGCGCGGCGTCTGGCGTGCCGACACCTCCGCCCGAGGCGTAGGCCGCGCGACGGGCTTCGTACTCGGCCTGGCGCCGCGCTTGCTCGGCCCGGCGTTGATCGGCCCGATTGAACGAGGGCGGCTTGTCGCCGCGGCGCTCGGCGCGTTCGGCATTGAGGCGGGCCTGACGCGCCGCCTTGATCTGGCCGGCGGTCTGCTGCAGTTCCGGCAAGGGGCGCTCGGCGGGCCGCCACCACGCGCCGCGCGCGAGCGCAGGGGCCTCACCGGCCGCGGACTTCTGGCGGAACAGCGCGCCGAACGCGGAGCGCCGTTTCGCCGAGCCACCGGGCAGCGCCAGCGCCTGTTGCAGCAGCGGCGCGCCTTGCTGGCGATCCACCATGGCGACGAAGCGGCCGTACCCGACGAGCACCTCGCGCGTGGCCGGCTGGCCGTGCCAGGTCGCCGCCTCCAGGCCCTCGCGCGAGGCCTTGTGCAGCGCCGCGCGCAGCTTGCGGCGCTCCTCCCGCGACACCGACGGCTTGTCGTTGACGACGACCCCGGTGACCTCCTGTCGCGCCCCGGCGCGCATCACGCGCTGCTTGTCCGGATGCGGCGTGAAGCCCTCGTCCTTCAGCACGTGACGCGCCTGGCGCAGCAGCGTGCCGACCTTGCCGGACGCTTCGCCCGATGCCGAGAAGGTCAGGTCATCCGCGTAGCGCGTGTAGACGAAACCGAGCTTACCCGCGAGCCCCTGCAGCCGGCGGTCCATCTTGCGGCACAGCACGTTGGTCAGCATCGGGCTGGTCGGCGCGCCCTGCGGCAGCACGCGGTCGCGGCCCTTGCCGCCAACGAAAAAGCGCTCGCCGTCGACCTCGAGCTCATCGCACGGGTTCTCGCTGCACAGCAGCGCGAGCATCGTGGCGACGCGCTCGTCGTAGCCCAGGCCGCGGAACACGCCCTTGATGCGCGGGAAGCCGATGGTCGGGAAGAAATCCTGGATGTCCAGGTTGATCACGACGTCCTGCCCGGTGTGCGGTGTGGCGTTGCTGACGATGCCTCGTCCCGGCAGGAATCCGTGCGCGGCGTCATGACAGGGCACCTTGGCCAGCAACTGGTCCAGCACCCAGTACTGCGCGCGCTTGAGCCGCGGCATCGGCGCGGAGATGGTGCGGTGGCCGCCGGTCTTCTTGGGCAGCAGGAACCGACGGTAATGCGTGGTCCGCGTGACCTCGCGATGGAAGCACAGGAACTTGAGCTCGGGCAGCGTCAGGCCCATCGCGCGGGCCAGGTCCAGCGGCTCGGCCAGCGCGGGCAGGCCGTCGATCAGCGCTCGCGCGGGCGCTCCGGACGCGGGCGGGCGCAGACCGCCGGAGACGCCGTCGCCGAGGTAGCCGGCATCGGTCTTGCGCGCCTCGTGCCAGCGCAGCGCACGCTCATGGCGACGTTGCTCGCGCGCCTGCGCGGTCGCCTCGCGCTTCGCGCGCGATTGCGCCAGGCGTTCCTCGCGCATGCGCTTGAGCGCGGCTTCGGGATCGCTGTGGGCGCGCAGGTCCTGCTGGACCTGCTCCAGCGCCTTCATCAACTCGACCTCGCGCTGGATCAGCGCGGCTTCGATCGCGGGTTCGCCCTGTCCGGCGGGCCAGAAGCCCAGCCGCTGCATTTCCTCGAGGATCAACGCGTCCTTGGACGACGCACGGATGCGCTCGATGATCTCGGCGCGGGTGGGCACGCGGTCGCTCATGCGGCGCCTCCGGGGTGGCGCGGCGAGGCCGCGGCAATGAGCGCGAGGCTCAGCGGAAGGATCCGCAGGAAGAAGGGGAGTGCAGCGCGCTTCTCGTCGAAGAGCCTGAAAGGCTTGAGGGACGGGCGATGTCCACTCGACGCCGCGCGGCCTACCGTCGCACGATTCGCTTCAGGGAAGCCAAATCGGAATCTGCGACGGTAGGCCTGCGCGGCACAGTGAAGACGGCGCCCGTGACGCATGGAACGGCAGGTGGCAAGGACGGCGAAACACCGCCCGGGTTGCAAGAGCCTGCGCGCTGCACTCGAAATCAGTTTAACCACAACCCGCGTCATGCCGCCTCCGGATCAATGCCAGGGACGCCCGCGGGGCCAGGTGTTGCACCGCCGCCCGGGTTCGCGATGACAGGCGGGGACCACGCGGCGAGGCGCGGTTGCGCGAGCTGGCGCAGCGCGAGCAGATGCGCGCAGGGCCCGCGGCGAAGCCGGTTCTGGCGGTGGAAGTTGCAATCGCACTGACCGTCGATCAGCTGGTGATCGGCATTCAGGATCAGCCGCGGCTGAAGCTCGACGTCCTTGCCGCCGGTCTTGATCAGAGCCTTGCCACTGACGACGAGCCGCGTGCCTTGCTCGGTGATGTCGCGCAGCTTGACCCGCTTGTCGTGGATCAGCGCCAGCGCCGCAGCCTCCTCGGGACTCGCGAAGCGCAGCGTGTCCAGCGGCAGCGGCTCACGCGAGAGCTCGCGCCACGCATATCGGCCCGAGGGCAGATCGAAGACCGCGCGGCCCGCCTGGACCCAGAGCCCCAGCGCCGCGTCGACGTCCGGGCGCGGCAGCTGCGTGCGTGCCGCGAGCTCGCTCGACGAGCCCATCCATTGCGCCTGCAGCGCGTCGGCGACCGCCAGCGTGGTGGCCTCGCTGACGTCCTGGCGCGGCTGCAGCAGGTTGAAGCGGCCGGCGTCGGACCAGTCGTTGGCGCTCCAGCCCGACAGGCCCAGCGTGACGGTGATGTCGCCCAGCTCGATGACCCAGAAGCTGGGCAGGCCCGTGCCGAGCAGGTGCACGCGCACGCGGGTGGCCAGCGCGATCAGGCGCTCCAGCGTCAACAGGCGGCGCCGGCCCCAGAGGCGGATCGTCTGCGGCGCGGTCAGCGGCGCGCCGACGATCGCGCTGCGCCGCGCGGTGAAGGCCAGGTCCCAGGGTTCGAGCACCAGGCGCGCGGGAGCGTTCGGCGAGAGCTCGAAACGCAGCGATCGCGGACCGGCGCGTTCCTTGCGTTGGCGCAGCGCGGCGCACAGGTTGTGCAGGTCCATCGGGTGCAGCTCGACGACGGTCGCCGGCAGCGTCATCGCGCTGGACACCTGCAGGAAGCCGCGCACCCAGCTGTCGGGCAGGTCGATCTTCTCTTCGCGCCACTCGGGGTCGTCGCCGGTGCCGACGGTGAAGCCGGCGGTGTCCAGCTGCAGCCGCGTTGTCTTGTAGTCGCGGATCTTCTGGAACTCCTCGTACAGGCTGGCCGAGTAGTCGATGTTGGTCGTGCCGCAGGCCATCGCGCCGGTGCGATCGAAGACGTCGTGGCGCACGCTGACGGCGCAGTAGCTTGACTCGTCCTGGCTGAAGGCCTCGAAGAGCAGCCGTTCCGGATGCACGGTGATCACCGGATCCAGCACGTACCAGGCATCACGGTGATTCCAGAACAGCCACTTGAAGTAGGCCTGCTGCGCCTTGTAGAAGGGTGCGAGCAGTTCCAGCTTGCGCGAGCGCAGCGACTTCAGCTCGCTGTTGATGCCCTCGGCGTCGGCCTTCAGCGTGTCGCCACGCGACATGAAACGCGCGAGCAGCGACTGCTCGTTCTCGGCGATCCATTGGCGGTAGGCGGACTTGTCGCGGCCGCGATAGCGCTGGTCGCTGACGACCACCGCGTGCAGCGCGGACAAGGCCTCGCGGAAAGCGAGGTGCGCATGCGAGTCGCGCCGCAAGGCCGCGTCGAAGGCGGTCGGCGGACGCAGCGCGTCGGCGGCGAAGTGGAAGGACTGCGACGCCGCGGTGTCGTCGACGCTGGTGCTGCCGTGGTACTTGTAGCGGAACTGCATCGTCGTCAGGCGGTGGGAGCGTGGGACGACGTGGCGCCGGCGGGCGTCTTCCACGTCAGGAAGGGCAGCGCGATGCCGGGATGGCGCGCGGCGATGTCGCGCAGTCCGGCGATGTACTGCGGCTTGTCGGTGAGGCTGGCCGTGACGACCTGACGCGCGAAGATCTCGGCGACCACCGCGGCGGTCTCGGGCGCCTCGGTCTGCGCGCGCAGGAAGGCGGTGATGCGCGACTTCGCCGCGCGGCCGCGATGCACCTGGCTGAGCACCGTGAGGAAGTAGGGCGTGAGTGCGCGCAGCTGCCCGGCCAGGCGCGGCGCGTCGTCGGTGGGCAGCTCCAGCAGCCACTGCGTGACGAAGAGCTGCACCTGCGTGCCGGGATGCTGGCTCAGGCGCGTGAGGCACAACGCCGCATCGGCCGCGCTCATGCGGCGCACCAGCCGCGCGCGGCCCAGCGCCTGCACCCAGGCTTGCGGATGGTCCACCCACGTGATCAGCAGCTCGACGCTGAGCGCGTCGTCCGGCAGCCGCTCGCCAAACAGCGTGCGGGTGTACTCGACGGCGTCGTCGAACGTGGACTCGGCCAGTGGCAGCAGTTGCTCGGACTGCTCGGGCGTGGGCACCGGCGGCAGACGGCGGTCCAGCCCCGTCATCGCCCAGCCGCGCACTTGCGCGTCGGCATGGCGGGCCAGCGTCGCGAGCTGGCGCAGGCTGAAGTCGTCCGGGCTCAAGCCCGACAGCGCCCAGGCGCCGTAACGCTGCGCGCCGGTGCTGCGGGCCTGCAGCGCGCGCCACGCGCCGCTGGCGTCGCGAGCCGGCGCGTGCGCGGCAAGGTCTTGCGTCAGCCAGCGCAGGGCGTCGGCATGGGCGCCGTCGCCGGCCTCGGTGTGGAACAGCGAGCGATGCAGGCGATCGGCGATCTCGCGCGCGAAGTCCGCGTCATCACGGGCCACGCGCAGCAGTGCCGGCCCGATCGCGGCGCGGATGCCGGCATGCGCGTGCGTGGCGAGATCACCGATCAGATCGACCTGGCGGCGCAGCACGTCGTCGGGCAGCGCGGCGAGCAAGCGCACGCCGCTGGCGCGGCGCTCGGGGTCCTCGGCGGTGATCAGGCGCGACATCAGCGCCGGCGGCAGCAAGGCCACCCCCGCCGGATGCAGCAGCAGCCAGCTGACGCCGACGCCCACCACGGCCGCGGCGGGGTGGTCCAGCAGCGGCAGCAGCGCGCCGAGTCGGGGCATCACCGCGGCGGCGGCGGGTTCCGCGAGCGGGCCGGCGAGGAGTTGCCCGATTAACGCCACGCCCTCGTTCAAGCCGGGGTCGGCGGGATCGGCGGCCAGCAGCGCGGCGAGGAGTTCATCGATGAGCGCCTGCGGCTCGGCGAGCAGCGCCAGGCCGTGGCCCTGCTTGCGCGCGCGCTCCTGGGCGCTGAGCAGCAGCGAGACCACCAGGTCCGCGTGCCGCGCGAAGCTGCCGGGATCGGCGGCGATATGCAGCAACGCGAAGTCGCGGGCGCCAGCATGCGTGCTCGAGGCGAGCAGCTTCAGCCACGGCACCTGCGCGGCGATGTCGCCGGCCTCGATGTGGCGGCGGGCGGCGGCGAAACCGGTCTCGGCGGCGGTCGCGTAGGGACTGCGCAGCAGCGACTCCAGCACCGCGGCGGGCTGTCGCTGCATGAAGTCGCCATGGTCCTGGAGCGCCCGCGCGACCACCGCCTGCACGAGCGCGCTGCGGCTCACCAGCGCCAGCCGCAGCAGCGCCTCCGGATGCGCGTCCCACATCGCACGCAGGCCTTCGACGCGTTGCGGCAACGGCCGGCTGACGTCGATGGGCTCGCGGGTCCACACGCGCCGCGTGCGCGGCCCCGTGCCCAACGTCGACAAGCCCGGCACCAGCAGCCGCGACGCGAGCAGCCAATGCGCGCCGGCGAAGTAATGCCTGTCGGTGCGTGTCGTGCCGCGCAGCGTCCATTCGTAGCTCGGCTCGTTGGAAGCGGCCGGCACCTCGTCATCGCGCAGGCCCAGCAGCAGCTCGACGGCCAGGTCCGCCGCGTGCGGATGGCCGATCGCCGCGAGGCGGCGCAGGCCGCGCCAGCCGCGCAGGCGCAGGTATTCGCGGGTGCGGCGCCCGTAGGCGCGCGCCGGCTTGCGCTTGCTGCCCCCGCTGCGCACGATCCACTCGCCGGTGCTGGGGTCGAGGTAGTTGCGCGTGGTCAGGCTGCCCTTGGCCGGCCGGGTGTTCTCGAAACGCGCATGCAGCAGGCCGAGGACCTCCGCGTCGCGGCGCAACTCCGCGCTCTTGTAGATGTAGCGCATCGCCTGGAAGGCTTCCGCCTGCACCGGCAGCGCACGAAGCAGGTCCAGCACCTTCTCCCGGACATCGCCGCGGGCGAGCGCCAGGTCGTACCAGTCCTGCAGCAGGTCGGGCCAGTCCAGGCGCCGCGCCTCGAGCGCGTCGAGCAGCGCGAGCACCAGCGCCGGGCCTTGCACCGGCAGCGCGAGTTCCGCGTCCCATTGGCTCGCGATCAGTCCGGTCCGCGCGCGCAGGTCCTCGGGCGACAGCAGCATCAGCTGAGCCTGATGCGCGTAGCGTTTCGTCGCGGGGCTGCGTCCGCGCTCGGCCAGCACGGCCATCGCGTCGGCGGCGCCGGGGTCGCCCAGGCGGCCGATGGCGGCGGACAGGCAGAGATCGAGCAGGTCCGAGCCGCTCTCGAGCAACTCCACCAGGCGCGGCACCAGGCCGCGCAGCGCGCGTTGCGCGGCGGGATCGGCTTCGCTGCGATCGCTGCATTCGGCGACACGCCAAGCCGCGCGGCTGCGACGGTCCACCGATTCGAGCTTCCAGCGGGCGGGCTCGAAGCGCGCGACCAGCGCGGCGATGGCGGGCGGCACCGGGCCGGTGGGCGCGGCGGCGGCGAGCCGGGTCGCCGTCGCGGTGGCTTGAGCAGGCGTGGTGCCGGTGGGCTCGGCGCCCAGCGCGTCGAAGCCGTCGCGGCGGAGGAGCATCTCGCCGGCTGCGAGGCGTCGGCGGAGGAAGTCCAGGGCGCGGCGCTCGGCCTCGGCGAGCGTGCAGGGCGAGGCGGTCAGCGACGATTCGCCGCTGTCCTGGCGGACGTTCACGACATAGCGGGCGGCGCTGTCGCGGCCGGCCGGCAGGTCGAGCTCGACCAGCTCGACCGTGCAGCGTCGCTCGCGTGGATGAACGCGCGTCAGCGTCGCGGATGCGATCTTCCTCAAGTGCTTCTCCCCCTGGCGTCGGGCGATTCTAGGGGGGCGAAACGCCGGGTCCGATGCCGATCTAGGGATGGGCCACGACGCGGCCGCTGCTTACCGTCGCCGGCGTGCGCTCGACCGTTTTCAGAGGGCCTCCCTAGCCCGGCGTCCCGGACTGTCGGCGGCGAAACTCCGCCGTCGGCAGTCCGCCGACGCCCCAGTTCTCGAGCTCCACCTCGTCGATGACGACGAAGGTCATGTGGTGCGGCTTGCCCATCACCTCGAAGAGCAGGTCGCTGACGCCCCGGATCAGGGCTGCCTTCTGCTCGGGGGTGGTGGCGCTGGCGCCGGGGGCGGTGCCTTCGCGGGTCACCTTGATGTTGACGTAGGGCATGGGGCGCTCCGGTTGAAGACCTCCGGGGATCATCGGCCGGCGTGCTGGCCGCCGTCCACGTTGAGCAGCTCGCCGGTGACGAAGGCCGCGCGTTCCAGGTACATCACCGCGTCGACGATCTCGCTGATCTCGCCCATGCGGCCCATCGGGTGCAGCGCGGCGAGGAACTCGTGGGTCTCGGGCGCATGCATCGGCGTCTTGATGACACCTGGCCGCACGGCGTTCACCCGCACGCCGGCCTGAGCGTATTCGATGGCCAGCGAGCGCGTCACCGCATCCAGGCCGCCCTTGGTCAGGTTGGCGAGCGCGGCCGGGACACCGGTGATCGGCTGATCCACCAGCGTCGTGGTGATCTGGACGATGTGACCGTGATGCTGCTTCAGCATCTGCGGCAAGGCGAGCTGCGTGATGTGGAAGAACCCGGCGACGTTGACGGCCAGCGCGTCCTGGAAGTCTTGCGCGCTGTACTCGGTGAAGGGCTTGGCGATGAAGATGCCGGCGTTGTTGACCAGCGTGTCGATGCGGCCGAAACGATCGAGCGCGGTCTGCACGACGCGCTGCGCGACGAGCCGGTCGCCGATGTGGCCTGGCACGGCGACGATGTCGGCGTCGTCGCCCTGCTGGATGTGGCGCGAGTTGGCGATGACGGCGTAGCCCTGTGCGCGATAGGCGGCGACCAGGGCGGCTCCGATGCCTTGAGAGGCGCCGGTGATGATGGCGACCTTGCGGGCGGACGAGGGAGTAGAGGCGGACATGGTGGAAGCTCCTGTTCATGCGGGATCTGGGTGATCCCGGGGATTGACGGACGCCGGATGAATCGGAGTTCGATCGGCGTTGGCATGAATCTAGGAGCGGACCCTGTCGGCCGGTAGACGCTATCCTGTCTCAATGGCTGAGCAAAAACGCACAGGGCTTCGGCAGGGCGTGGACTGGGAGGACCTGCGGGTCTTCCTCGCGCTGGGGCGGCACGGGAGTCTGTCCGCGGCGGCCCGCGCGTTGTCGGTCAATCACGCGACGATCTCGCGCCGCATCCAGTCCCTGGAGGCGCGGCTGGGCGAGAAGCTCGTCGACCGCCGGCCCGATGGCTACCTGCTCACCGCGGCGGGTCGGCTGGCCTTGTCCGCGGCCAGCGACATGGAAGCCGCGGCAATGCAGCTCGCGCGCGAGGGCGATGCGGACGGCGCGGACGGCGCGGACGGCGCGGTGCGCGGCCTGGTGCGCGTGAACGCGCCACCGGCCCTGTCGCAGGGCTTCCTGATCGACCGGCTGGCGGCGCTTTCGGTCGCGCATCCGGCGCTGGACATCGACCTGGCCACCGACCTGCGCGCGGTCAGCCTGGACCGTCACAAGGCCGACATCGCGGTGCGCCTCATGCGGCCGCGCGATGGGGACTACATCGCGCAGCCGCTGGGCACGATGGGATTCGGGTGCTACGGCACGCCCGCGCGCTGCGAGGCGGTCGAGCGGGGCGAGCCGCCGGTGTTCGTCGGTTTTGACGAGGAGAACGCCGACATGCCTGATGCCACCTGGCTCGCGCGGAGTTTCCCGCGCGCGCGGGTGGCGCTGCGCGCCAACAACCACATGTCGCAGGCGATCGCGGCGCGCGCCGGCGCGGGGCTCGCGATGCTGCCGCACTACATCGGCCGGCAGGTGCCGGGCCTTCGGCCTTGCGCGCTCGCGCCGGTGCGGGAGCCCCGCGAGATGTGGCTGCTGATCCGCGGGCAGGACCGCAAGGACCGTCCGATCCGAACCGTCGCGGATCATCTGCGGCGCGTCTTCGAGGAGGCCCAGGCGCTCTTCGCGCCGTGAATCCGGTGCGTCTGACTCAGATCAGCTGCCGCTCGCGCAGCGCGAGCAGGCGTCGCACTTGCTCCTCGTCCTGCACCGACATCGGCTGGTAGACGACCAGACCGAGATCCGCGCGACCATCGACGGAGAAGGCCGAGTACTCGAAGCCGATCGCACCGACGACCGGATGGCGCAGCCGCTTGATGCCCTCGCCGAAGGCCAGCACCTCGTGGTTGCGCCAGAGGGCTTCGAACTCCGGGCTGCGCGCGCTGACGTCGCGCACCAGGGCCTCGACCTTGGCTGGATCTCCGGCGCGGGCCGCATCGGCGCGGAAGGTCGCCACGACAAAGCGCGCGACGCTTTCCCAGTCGTCCTGCGCCGCGCGCACGCGCGGGTCGCAGAAGATCAGGCGCACGATGTTGCGCTGCTCGGGGGCGAGTTGGCCGTAGTCGGTCAGGACCGCCGCTGCGGCGGCATTCCATGCCACCACGTCCCACAGCGGCGTCTTCACGATCGCGGGGCTCAGGGTCAGCGCATCCAGCACGCGCTGCAGGCGCGGCGTCACGCCGCCATCGCCCTCCGTCGCGCGGCGCTCAGGCGGACGGCCGAAGGCGAGCAGGAACAGATGCTCGCGCTCGACGTCGGTCAGCAGCAGCGCGGTGGCGATGCGCGCGAGCACAACCTCGGACGGCGCACCGCCGCGCCCCTGCTCCAGCCAGGTGTACCAGGTCGGGCTCACATGCGCGCGTTGCGCGACTTCCTCGCGGCGAAGTCCGGGCGTGCGGCGGCGCGTCATCGGCAGACCGAAGGCCGCGGGGTCCAGGCGCTCGCGGCGATCGCGGAGGTAGCTGCCGAGTGGGGAAAGGGCGTCGGTCATCCTGTTAGGTCGTATACCTGGATACGGTCACTACTACACCGGGATGGATTCTGCGCCGACCATCGCTCCCGTTCATCT
Organism: Roseateles sp.; assembly: GCA_039594005.1. Classification (GTDB taxonomy): domain Bacteria; phylum Pseudomonadota; class Gammaproteobacteria; order Burkholderiales; family Burkholderiaceae_C; genus Roseateles. The sequence goes on along the minus strand of JBCNOF010000010.1, from coordinate 3,097,637 downwards.
GAAAGGGACTTCCTCATGCGAGTTTTCGTCACTGGTGCCACGGGCTTCGTCGGCGCGGCGGTCGTGCAGGAATTGAAGGACGCGGGCCACCGCGTGTTGGGACTGGTGCGCTCGGACGCTTCGGCGCAAGCGCTGGCGCGCGCGGGTGCGGATGTGCATCGCGGCTCGATCGACGACCTGGAGAGCCTGCGCGCCGGTGCCGCCGCGTGCGACGCCGTCATCCACACGGCCTTCGATCACGACTTCTCGCGCTTCGCCGAGAACTGCGGCCGTGATCGTGTTGCCATCGAGGCGCTCGGCGCGGCGATCAAGGGATCGTCGCGGCCGCTGCTGGTGACGTCAGGTCTGGCGATGCAGGTCGTCGGCAGGCCCGGTCACGAGGGCGACGACTGCCTGCCGGTGTCCGAGGGTTATCCGCGCGCATCGGAACCGACGGCGCTCGCGCTCGCGGCGCGCGGCGTGAACGCAGCGGTGGTGCGCCTGGCACCGACCGTGCATGGCGAAGGCGATCACGGCTTCGTGCCGATCCTGATCGACCTGGCGCGACGCACCGGCCAATCGGCCTACATCGGCGAGGGGATGAACGCGTGGAGCGCGGTCCATCGCCGCGACGCGGCGGTGGTGTATCGGCGCGCGATCGAGGCGCCGCGCGCGGGGGCGCGCTGGCATGCGGTCGCGGAGGAACGCCTGCTGTTCAAGGACATCGCCGCGGCGATCGGCGAGCAGCTCGGCGTGCCGGTGGCGAGCCTGTCGGCGGAGGAGGCTACGGCGCACTTCGGCTGGTTCACCAAGTTCGCCGGGCTGGACCTGGCCGCGACCAGCGTCGTGACGCGCGAGGCGCTCGGCTGGACGCCGAGGCATCCGACGCTGGCGCAGGACCTGGCGTCGGCCGGGTACTTCGACGCCAAGGCCTGAAGAGGCCGCGAGACCGAGGGGCCGCGAGAACGAGCGCGCGCTTCAGGTCTTGAACACGTACTCGCCGCTCTTGCGGTTCGGTCCGGCGAAGGTCATGTCGGGGAAGACGCGCCACTGGATCCAGGCGACGTAGCAGATCGTCGCGAGGCCGATGGCCAGGCCGATGACGGTGGGGGTGTCGATGCCGCGGAACTTGGCGGCGTTCTGCGCGATCGAGATGATCGACAGCAGGATGTAGCCGCTGTACGCGCCCGCCGCGGGCTTGCGGAAGCCCCAGGCGAACAGCAGCGGGATCATCGCGATGGCGAGCGCGAAGAAGAGCGAGACCGAGAGCAGCACCATGAACACGACCAGCGCCTGCACGACCATCAGGCCGCACAGGATGGTGATGTGCACGGACATGGCCTGGCGCGCGCTCATGTCGGGCGTGGCGGCGAGCCAGCCCGCGAGCACGCGGGGCTTGATGTCGGTGGTGGAGAGCTGCCGGAACACCTCGGTCTTGCCCACGCCCTGCGCGAGCAACTCGTTCATCCGCGCGCGGACGGCCTTCTTGTCAGCCATGGATCCTCCCTGGATCGTCGTTCTTGTCGATCCGGGATTCTGGCTCAGGTTGGGTCAGCGGCCGACCGGCCGCATGACCTCCGTCATCTCGGCACCCGACGGGAGAAGCGGGGTTGCGGCGCTCACTTCGGCTGCTTGACGATGCGCAGATAGGGCTTCGGGGCCTTCCAGCCGTCGGGATAGATCGTCTTGGCCTCGTCGTCGGAGACCGAGCCCGCGATGATCACGTCATCGCCGTGCTTCCAGTTCACCGGCGTGGCGACGCGATGCTTGGCGGTCAGCTGCATCGAGTCCAGCACGCGCAGGATCTCGTCGAAGTTGCGGCCCGTGGTCATCGGGTAGGTCAGCATCAGCTTGATCTTCTTGTCCGGGCCGATGATGAAGACCGAACGCACCGTCGCGTTGGTGGCGGCCGTGCGGCCGTCGGAGGTGCCGGCCTCATCGGCGGGCAGCATGTTGTACAGCTTGGCCACGTTCAGGTCGGTGTCGCCGATCATCGGGTACTTGACCTCGGCGCCCTGAGTTTCCTGGATGTCCGTCGCCCACTTCGAGTGGTTCTCGACCGGATCGATCGACAGACCGATCAGCTTGGCATTGCGCTTGGTGAACTCGGGTTCGATCTTGGCCATGTAGCCCAGCTCGGTCGTGCACACCGGGGTGAAGTCCTTCGGGTGCGAGAACAGGATCGCCCAGCTGTCGCCGATCCAGCTGTGGAAGTCGATTTCCCCTTGCGTGGTCTTGGCGGTGAAGTTCGGGGCGGTGTCGTTGATGCGCAGAGACATGGTGGGCTCCAAGGTTGAAACGGCGATCACCCGCGAAGAGGGGGATCGGACAGAACCGGACGATTCTCCTCGGCAATTCGAGGGATCGGGGAGGGGGCTGACATTCTTGTCCTCCCCCTGGACGACGACGAGAGTCTGCCCAATGGCCTTACTCGGCCAGCGACTTTGTTCATGCGCGCGACACATGAGGCCGGCGCCGCCCAGCTCAGCGGCCAAAGGTCCAGTTCGCGCCCACCGTCCACCAGGTCTCGCGCGGCGTCTGCCGCACGGCGTTCGCTCGCGCCACGGTGAGGTCGAGCGACAGCCGATCGCTGAGGTCGCGGCGAATGCCCAGCCGGGCGAGCGGCTTCTGGCCGTCGTGGAAGGCCTCGGCCAGGAGCTGCCATTGCGGCGAGACCTGCCATTCGACGGCGATGCCGCGTTGGGTGCGGCCCGAGTCTCCGCGCGGGAAGCTGCGGCCGAGGTTGAGGTGCAGCGCGAGGTCCTCGCGGGGGCGCCAGCTCAGCGGGACGAGCAGCGAGGGCTGCGAGGTGGGGGTCTGGTCTTGCCAGCTCAGCGCGGCCACGAGACCGATGGCCAGTTGCGGCTGCAGGTCGGTGGCCCACTTGAGCTGGACGCCGTGGACATGCCGCGAGGGGGAGTTCCGGGCGGTCTCGCGGTCGAGGTTGAGACCGGCCTCGACGCCCATCAGGTTGCAGCCCAGGCCGGCGTGCTGGAGCTGGCGACGGGCCACGTCGCCGCGTTCAGCCCAGAGTTCGACGGTGCATTGGCCGGGCTCGGCGATCGCGGCGTCATCGACGGCGTGGTGACCGCCGGCGGCGAGGGCGAGGACGGGCGTGAGGAAACCGGCCGAGACGGCCAGCGGCAGGAAGCGCATGGGGGTTCTCCGTCGCGCAGTGTCGGACACGCCGAGGGCGGGCGTGACGACAAGGCGCTGCGAGGTGGATCGGATCGGGTGAGTCGTCGGGTCGGGCCGACGGTTGCCACGAGGGGCGGGCGATGCGACGGGAGAACGAGGGGGCCGCGAGACGGACGCGCGGCCGGAGTCCGGATCAGCGCGGCAGTCGTGCGGCGGCCGAAACGGCTCGCGTCGCGAAGGGACTGGGGGCACTGTCCACGGAGGGCTCCAGGGATGGGAAGGGGCAGATTTTGGCACCGAAAAAACTATCGCCCCGATAAAGCCCGACTGTTGTTGCGTCACGGGCCCAGTCCTAGACTCATCCGCGCTCGCACCTTGCGGACAAGCGGATTGAACCCCCAAGGCTCAACACAGGAGGCAGACATGTCAGGCGATTCCAAGTGCCCGTTCTCGGGCGGCTCCACCAACCGGCACACCGCCGCCGGCGTCAAGGGCAACCGGGACTGGTGGCCCGAAGCCCTCAACCTCTCCATCCTCTCGCTGCACTCGCCCAAGACCAACCCGATGGGCGAGGACTTCAACTACGCCGAGGCCTTCAAGAGCCTCGACCTGGACGCCGGTCAAACAGGATCTGCACGCCCTGATGACCGACTCGCAGGCCTGGTGGCCGGCCGACTTCGGCCACTACGGCGGCCCTGTTCATCCGCATGGCCTGGCACAGCGCCGGCACCTACCGCATCGGCGACGGCCGCGGCGGCGCGGGCGGAGGCCAGCAGCGCTTCGCCCCGCTCAACAGCTGGCCGGACAACGTCAGCCTCGACAAGGCGCGCCGCCTGCTGTGGCCAATCAAGCAGAAGTACGGCCGCAAGATCTCCTGGGCCGACCTGATTATCCTGACCGGCAACGTGGCGCTGGAATCGATGGGCTTCAAAACCTTCGGCTTTGCCGGCGGCCGCGCCGACACCTGGGAGCCGGACGACGTCTACTGGGGTTCGGAGAAGATCTGGCTGGAGCTGAGCGGCGGGCCAAACAGCCGCTACTCGGGCGACCGCGACCTGGAAAACCCGCTGGCGGCGGTGCAGATGGGCCTGATCTACGTCAACCCGGAAGGCCCGAACGGCAACCCCGATCCGGTGGCCGCGCCGCGCGACATTCGCGAGACCTTCGCCCGCATGGCGATGAACGACGAGGAAACCGTGGCGCTGATCGCCGGCGGTCACACCTTCGGCAAGACCCACGGCGCCGGCCCGGCGTATAACGTCGGCGCCGATCCTGAAGCGGCCGGGCTGGAGTCGCAGGGCCTCGGCTGGCACAGCACCTTCGGCACCGGCGTCGGCAAAGACGCCATCACCAGCGGCCTGGAAGTCACCTGGACCACCACCCCAACCCAGTGGAACCACGACTTCTTCCGCCACCTGTTCGAATACGAATGGGAGCTGAGCCAAGAGCCCGGCCGGCGCGCATCAGTGGGTGGCGAAGGACGGCGCGGGCGCGGGCACCATTCCCGACGCGCACGACAAGTCCCGAACAAGAAACGCCGCCCGACCATGCTGACCACCGACCTGTCGCTGCGATTCGATCCGGCCTACGAGAAGATTTCGCGCCGCTTCTATGAGCACCCGGAGGAGCTGGCCGACGCCTTCGCCCGCGCCTGGTTCAAGCTGACCCACCGCGACATGGGGCCGCGTGCGCGCTACCTCGGCCCGGAAGTGCCGCAGGAAGAGCTGATCTGGCAGGATCCGATCCCGGCGGTCGATCATCCGCTGATCGACGAGCATGACATCGCCGCGCTGAAAAACGCCGTGCTGGCTTCCGGCCTGCCGGTGTCGGCGCTGGTCTCCACCGCCTGGGCTTCCGCTTCGAGCTTCCGCGGTTCCGACAAACGCGGCGGCGCCAACGGCGCGCGCATTCGCCTGGCGCCGCAAAAGGACTGGGCGGTCAACCAGCCTGCGCAGCTGGCGACGGTGCTGGCCAAGCTGGAGAGCATCCAACGCACCTTCAACGATGCGCAGACCGGCGGCAAGCAGGTCTCGCTGGCGGACCTGATCGTGCTGGCCGGCGCCGCGGGCGTCGAGGCGGCGGCGAAGAAGGCCGGTCAGGACGTGACGGTGCCGTTCGCGCCGGGCCGCATGGACGCTTCGCAGGAGCAGACCGACGTGGACTCTTTCGAAGCGATGGAGCCGCTCGCCGACGGATTCCGCAACTTCCTGAAGGGCAAATACCGCGTGCCGGCCGAAACGCTGCTGGTCGACAAGGCGCAGCTGCTGACCCTGACCGCGCCGGAAATGACGGTGCTGGTCGGCGGCCTGCGGGTGCTCGGTGCCAACGTCGGCGGCACGCAGCACGGCGTGTTCACCACGCGGCCGGAGGCGCTGAGCAACGACTTCTTCGTCAACCTGCTCGACATGGGCACCACCTGGCACCAGGACGGCGGAGAGGGCCTGTTCGAAGGGCGCGATCGCCGCAGCGGTGCGGTCAAGTGGACCGGCAGCCGCGTCGATCTGGTGTTCGGCTCGCACGCGCAGCTGCGGGCGCTGGCCGAGGTCTACGGCAGCGCCGACGCGCAGGAGAAGTTCGTCCACGACTTCGTCGCGGCCTGGACCAAGGTGATGAACCTCGATCGTTTCGACTTGATGTGATCATCGCGGCACCCTCGCCCGCGCAGCGGGAGAGGGCGGGGGGTGAGGGCTCTCCGAAGGGCACCGTGCCCGTAATCGAGCCCTCACCCCTACCCCTCTCCCGCTCCGCGGGCGAGGGGAATTCCTGCCGGCCGCCATTAGGGGGCTGACGGTTTGGTACGTTTCGTTCCAGAAATCTTTCGAGTCGTTTCCTAAGATGTCCAGATGGACGTCACTGCCAACAAGCCGGCCCACCGGCAGATTCCGCTTTCGATGATCGCCTCCGCCTTGCTGGCGTTGGGTCTGGCTGCGTGCGGCGGCGGTGGCGGCGACACGCCCGCCTCCGGCACGACCCCGCCCGTCTCGACCACGCCCACCCCGACCCCCACCACGCCCACCCCCACGGATCCGACCCCGACCAATCCCCCCACGGTCGCCGGCACCTGTGACCTGCCCAACTTCAAGCAGGACCTGCTCACCCGCATCAACGCGCTGCGGGCCACCGGCGCCAGCTGCGGCAGCTCGGGCAACTTCCCGGCCGTCCCCGCGGTCGCCTGGAACGACAAGCTCACCAGCGCCGCCGACGGCCACGCGCTGGACATGGCCAACAAGAACTACTTCAGCCACGACAGCCAGGACGGCCGCAGCTTCTCCACCCGCATCACGGACGCCGGCTACAGCTGGTCCGCCGCCGGCGAGAACATCGCCGCCGGCCAGCCGACCGTCCAGGCCGTGATGGACGCCTGGCGCAACAGCCCCGGCCATTGCGCCAACCTGATGTCGGCCAACTTCGTCGACGTCGGCGTCAGCTGCCGCCCGGCCGCGTCCTCGTCCAACACCTACAGCAAGTACTGGGTGATGGACCTGGCCAAGCCGCGCTGATCAGACTCGCGCCGGACGCCGCACCGCGCGCAGCTTGCCGCTGCCGCCACCGCCGCAATACAGCAGCGCGCCGCCGTCCGACTCCAGCCCGCTGACGCCCACGTTGGCGGGCATCGCGAGCCGCTCCAGGACCGCGCCGTCGCTCGGATCCACCCGGCGCAGCTCGCTCTCGTCGCCCTCCCAGGTGCCGTGCCACAGCTCCCCGTCCACCCAGGTCACGCCGGTGACGAAGCGGTTGGACGCGATCGTGCGACGCACCGCCCCGGTCTCCGGGTCGATCTGCACGATGCGTCGGTCCCGGTATTGCCCGACCCACAGGCTGCCCTCGGCCCAGGTCAGCCCCGAGTCGCTGCCCTGGCCGGACGGCGCCGGAATCGAGCCCACCACGCGCCCGCTCGCCGGGTCGATCTTCTGGATCAGGCCGTCGCCGATCTGATAGAGGTGCCTTCCGTCGAAGGCCGTGCCGGCATCGGCCGCGCAGGGCAGGGTGCGCCGGACCTCGCCGCTGGCCGGATCGATCGCCAGCAAGCCCAGCGCCGTCGCGGCCCACACGCGGTCGCCGTCATGGCTCACGCCATGCACCGCGGGCGCGCCGGGATACGGGCCGTACTCGCGGACGATCTCGGCGGGATGGGCCGGGACCAGCCCCTCGTTGGACGCCATCTCGGCTTGCGCCTGCGGATCGCAGGCGTCGGAAGTACTCGTGCTCATCGGGATCTCCTTTGCGGCGACCGCCGCCGCATGGGTCGCAATCTATCCAGACGGTGGCAAGGCCGGGAGTAACAAGATCGTCGCGAATCCGGTCAGCGGCGGCGCCAGCCAGCGCCGCGCGCGGGCCTGCCCATGCGCGCGCACGCGTCCTTCGGCCGCGAGCTCCGACAACGCGCGTTGCACGGTGCGCTGGCTCGCGCCGGTCGCCAGCGCGAGCGCCGAGGTCGACCACGCCGTGCCATCGGCGAGCAGGGCCAGCAGCGCGGCGGGCTCGCCCTCGATCGGCGGCGCGAGCACGGTGACGGGGATGCCTGTGGTGGCCAGCAACGCGTAGCCACGCGGCGTCGCCTCGATGCCGGCGACCGGCGCCAGCAACGCGCGCAGCCGGCCGAGCTCAACACGCAGCCGCGCCCGATGCGTCTCGTCAGCATGGCGGATGCGGAAGACGCGCAGGATCAGTTGATCGCGATCGGCGCCCTCCGGCCCGGCTTCCGCGAGCAGGCGCGCCAGGCTGAAGAGTACGGGGCGCCGCGCGAGGTCCACGGCGATGCCCTCGCCGCGCACCGCGCGCCGGCACGCGTCGATGACGACCGCGGACGATCGCAGCAGGGTCTCAACCTCCGACAGGCAAAGCGGGACTCGCGCGCCCGCGCTGAGGCGATGCGCCACGGGCCGGGCCATCGTGTCGCGCAGGCCCTCGGCCTCCGCGATCAGCGCTGGCACGCCGGAACGGCGCGCGGCGATCGTGGCGCGATCGAGCGCACCATGAGCCGCCTCGCTGCGCAGGGATCGCCAGGCCAGCTCGGCCCGCGTCAGCTCAGCCATCGCGACGAGCGAGGCCGGCAAGGGCAATGAGGGCGAAGGGGCGGCTTCGGGGAGCGCGCTCGCGGCGTCGTCGAGGCGGCCCAGCAGGATCAGCCGCCGCGCGGCGATCCAGCGCGCCAGCAGCGCGTTCGCGCGATCGTCGTGGGCATCGAGGATGTCGGCCGCCTGAAGCAGCGGACGTGGAGGGTCAGCGAGATCGCGCAGGGCGAGCGCCACCTCGGCCTCGGCGACGACGCAGCGCGCGCGAGCGACAGCCTCCTTCGCGCCGAAGGCCTTGCCGGCACGGCGCAGCAGTTCGCGAGCCCGCGGATGCTCGCCGAGTTGCGCCATCGCGATGCCGCGCATCGCCAGCGCCGGTGGATCGTCGCGCAGGGCCACGCGCTGCAGCGCGCCCAGCGCGTCGCCTGCGGCGAGGCAACGGGCGGCGGCGGTGACCAGGGCATCCATGGAGGCGCAGCTTATGCCAGGCTGCGATCTCAGGCCCGACGACAGGCCTGACGGCAGGTCGATGCCGGCCCGATCTCGGGCCGGATGTCAGGGAGACCCCGCAACGACGCGGTCGTGGGGCGCCGCATACACTCCCGCCCCATGGAACTGAAGATCGTCGTTTACTCGAAGTCCGCCTGCCCGCAATGCGACACGGCGAAGATGCTGCTCAAGTCCCGCGGGATGGATTTCCAGGAAGTCCTGATCGACAACGAGGCCGAGCGCCTGGCCTTCTACGAGAAGTGCGGCCCGGCCGTGCGCCAGATGCCGCAGGTCTTCATCAACGACCAGCGCGTGGGCGGCGTCACCGGCCTGCAGGCCGCGCTCAAGCAGCTGGGCCGCTGATCGCGCCTGCCTGCCGACGGCGCTTCACGCGCCTCGCTCGATCACTTCGACGACGGCGCGCCCAGCAGGCCGTCGCGCGTGCTGCCGCGCACCTTCGGGCCGATCCAGACCTTCATCATCATCGGGAAGAAGCTCTCACCCTGGATCGTGTCGCCGACCTTCTGGCCGTTGACGCTGAACTCGGTGGTCTGCTTCGCCGGGTCGTAGTCGATCACGACCAGGTCGCCCTTGAGCAGCTTTGCCCGATTGCCGAAGACCACGCCCAGCTGTGAGGTCTGGATGATGTTCTTGGAGAACTCCTCAGCCGCGTTCTGACGGATGCGGTCGAGCATCGCGTTGGCCAGGTCGCGCGAGGACACGTCGCGCATCATGTAGAAGGTGATGCGCTTGGCCCCCTTCTCGGCGACCGCCGCTTCCATCGTCGTCTGCTTGCGCGGCAGGTAGAAGGCCACCGCCGTCGAGCGCGTCGACAGGATGCTCGACGTCGCGGCACCGTTGAGCTGCAGGGCCTGGCCATGCACCGTCGCGGCGTCCTGGAACTTGTAGCCCTCCACATCCACCTCGGCGGCGAAGGCATGGCCCGCGGCCGCGGTCACCGCAAAGCCGATGAACAGGGCGTTCCGGGCGGAACGGACGAGAACGGAACGAAGCATGGGATGTCTCCTGCAGGCGTGGCGCTTCATGTTGTAAGGGGGACCGCGGGCCCGCCGGTCGCGATGGCGACGTGGCGCCGGGCTCGGGGCGACGCGACTTCCTGCCGATGGTGACGGCGATCGCGGGCGCTGTGCGGACCGGATTAAAACGCGGCGGCGTGTGGCGCGTCAGCCCCGGAAACTGGGGCCGTGCCTCTAAATGGCGCGCTCACGTGACGTTTGGCACAAGCCCCCTGTCGTTCCGCTGGCACGATGCGGCCCGATTCGAATTCCAGCAACATCCGGAGGAGTCCCCGTGTCCATCGACCATCGCCGCGCCCGGCCGCTCGCGCTCGCTGCCACTTTCGTCACGATCTGCGCGCTCGGCACCGCCGCGCACGCCACCGAGAACAGCCAGGTCCGCGCGCTGCTCGGCGCGCCGTCCTACGAGATCTCGACGCCGCAGTTCCCCGGCCTGTACGCGCAGTTCTGGTACCAGCATTACGAAGCTGACAAGCTGCGCGACGCCGACGGCAAGACGCCCACGCAGGCGCTGACGGTGCCCGGCGTGGGCACGCTGCCCATCACGGTGAACGGCTCGATCAAGGCCGACGTCTTCGTGCCGCGCCTGACCTGGGTCACCGAGAAGATCGTGGCCGACGGCCGCCTGGGCTTCTCCGCCGCGTTCCCGATGGTCAAGCAGACCAACGACTTCACGCTGACCACGGTGCTGCCGGCCGGTCTGCCCACCGCCGCGGCCACGCAGATCAACCAGCAGCTGAGCGCCGCGGGCGCCGCGCTGTCAGGTCAGCGCAGCGGCCTGGCCGATCCCGAGATCGCCGCCTACCTCGACTGGCAACAGGACGAATCGCGCGTCGCGCTGGGCGTGGCGTTCAATCCGCCGATGGGCTCGTACAACGCCGATCGCGCGGTCAATCCGGGCGCGGGCAAGTTCTGGACGTTCAAGCCGCTGCTGGTGGCCTCGCGCGTGTGGGAGAACGGTTTCGCCGTGGGCCTGCGCGCGACGTATTCGTTCAACACGCGCAATGACGACACCGGCGTGCGTTCGGGCCAGTACCTGCACGCGGACTGGTCGGGCACGTATCAGCTCAACGACCAGTGGAAGTTCGGCGTGCAGGGCTACGTGCTCAAGCAGTTCACCGCCGATCGCGGCGGCGACTCGGCCGCCAACAAGGTGCAGGCCCTGTCCGCCGGCCCGCTGATCGCCTACCTGGCGGAAAGCGGCGACTGGGGCGTGGACTTCAAGGTCATGAAAGAGTTCTCGGTGCGCAATCGCCCCGAAGGCACCGTGACCTGGCTGCGCCTGAACTACCGCCTGAACTGATCGCGCAGTCCCTGGCCCGGCTGGCCCGTTCGAAGGCGCGGGCTCAGCGCTCGTACAGCTCCAGCGGTAGGCCGTCCGGGTCCGCGAAGAAGGTGAAGCGCCTGCCGGTGAGCTCATCCACGCGCACCGGCTCGACGCTCACGCCCATCGCCTCCAACGCGCGCCTGGCCGCTTCGACGTCGTCAACCTCGAACGCCAGGTGGCGCAAGCCCTGCGCCTCGGGATACGAGGGTCGGGGAGGCGCGTCGGGAAAGCTGAACAGCTCGATCTGCGTGCCGTCGGGCAGCGCGAGGTCCAGCTTGTACGAGCGCCGCGCCTCGCGGTAGGTCTCCGCCACCACGCGCAGTCCCAGGACCTCGGTGTAGAAGCGCCGCGAGCGCTCGTAGTCGGCACAGATGATCGCGGCGTGATGCAGGCGAAGCAGCAGGCTCATTCAACGCTTCCGTTCATCGACGACCGCGGCGCGGTCATCAGCGTGACGCGCAGCGCGTCGATGTCGACCGGCTTGACCATGTGGTCGTCGAAGCCCGCCTCGCGGGTCCGCTCGCGGTCCTGTTCCTGGCCCCATCCGGTCAGCGCGATCAGACGCGGGCGCCCGATCGTCGGGCTCATCTCGCGCAGCCGCCGCGCGACCTCATGGCCGTCCATCTCCGGCATGCCGATGTCCAGCAGGATCGCGTCGGGCCGCCAGTCGCGCACCGTGTCCAGCGCGGATGCGCCGTCGTAGGCCACCGCGACCTCCGCGCCCATCAACCGCAGCAGCTCAGCGGTCGTGTCGGCCGCGTCCCGGTTGTCGTCCACCAGCAGCAGACGCGCCGTCAAGGGTTCGTCGTCGAGGGTCGCGGCGGCGGCACTCGCCGCCGGGGCCTCGATCTCCGGCAAGCGGAGCTCGAAACGGCTGCCGTGGCCCAGCCCGGCGCTGCTCGCGCTCAGCTGACCGCCATGCAGGCGGGCCAGCGTCTGCGACAGGCTCAGCCCGATGCCCAGGCCACCTTGCGATCGGCTGTGCGAGCGGTCCAGCTGCGAGAACAGCTCGAAGAGCTGAGGCAGCTGTTCCGGCGCGATGCCGATGCCGGTGTCGGTCACGGTGATCACCGCGTCGCCCTGCTCGCTCGTGAGGTCGCGCGAGATGTGCACGTCGATGTGACCGCCGGGATCGGTGTATCGCGCCGCGTTGTTGAGCAGGTTCACCAGCAGCTGCGTCAGCCGGACCGGGTCGCCGCTCACCCACGGCGACGGCCCGTCGAAGCGCAGCGTCAACCGGTGCTGCTCGCGGTCGATCAGCGGGCGGCTGCTCTCGACGGCGGCATCGACGATGTTGCTCAGGCTCACCGGCTCGTCGCGCAGCGTGATCAGCCCGCGGCTGATGCGCGAGACCTCCAGCAGATCGTCGACCAACCGCACCATGTGGTTGACCTGCCGCTCCAGCAGCTCGCGCAGCGGCGCGAAGCGGCCTTCGCGGTCGGCCGCCCCCAGCAGGTGCACCGCGTTGCGGATCGGCGCGAGCGGGTTGCGCAGCTCATGCGCGAGCGTGGCGAGGAACTCGTCCTTGCGCCGGTCGGAGCGCAGCAGCCGCTCCTCGCGATCGAGCGCGACCGCCTGGCTGCGCGCGCGCTCGACGGCCACCCGCGTGCGGTGCGCCACCTCGCGGATCAGCGCGACGTCATCGGCGCTCCAGACGCGAGGCTGCTCGTCGTGCACGAACAGCAGCGCCACGAGCCGACCCTGCTCCAGCACCGGCACGTTGACCAGCGAGCGCACCTGGATGGCGTCGAAGGCCTGGCGATGATCACGGGTCACGTCGTGCTCGCGCACGTCGGCGATCACGACGACCTCGTCGCGCTTGAGCGGCTCTGCCAGCCGGCCGTAGTCGGCGAAGCGGCGCTCACCGGCGAGGCTGTCGAAGCCAGCGAGGCGCCAGTCGCGCTCGATGCGCACGGTCTCGGTCTCATGGTCCACCGTGCAATAACCCGCGCGCGATGCGGTCAGCATCATGCCGAGCATCTGCGCCGAGGCGAAGCCGATGTCCGCGGGCGATGAGCCCACCTCGCGCAGACGCTCGCTCAGGCCGGCCAGCGCCGCGCCGCGCTGCTCGCCGCGCACCCGGGCGGTGACGTCCACGCCCTCGACGAAGATGTGCGTCACGGCGCCCTGGTCATCGCGGATCGGCTGGTAGACGAAGTCCAGGAAGTGCTCGCGCGACTGGCCGTCGGCCGACTCCGCGACGAACAGCGCCGCCTGCGCGGTGTAAGCCTGGCCGGTCGCGTAGACCGCGTCGAGCAGTCCCACGTAGCCCTGCGCGGCCGCGTCAGGCAGCGCATCCGCGACGCGGCGCCCGATCACGTCGCGGCCGCCGATCAGCCGCTGATACGCGGGGTTGATGATCTCGAAGCGGTGTTCCGGTCCGGCGAGCACCGCCATGAAGCTCGGCGCCTGCTCGAAGAGCATGCTCAGCCGCGCGCGTTCGCCGCTCACGCGGCGTTCGGCCTGCACCTTGGCGGTGGTCTCGACGACGATGGCCATGACCCCGGCCGGCTGACCGGCATCGTCCAGCAGCGGCGAGTAGTCCAGGTTCATCCAGACGCTCTCGGCGCGGCCGTGCCGGTGCAGCACCAGCTCCTGGTCCTCGTAATGCAGCGTGCCGCCGGCCAGGCCGACGCGCATGACGTGGTCATTGAAGTCGGCGACCTCGGGCCAGCCCTCGCGGACATTGCTGCCCAGCAGCTGGGGATGCCGCGTGCCGGCGAACACACCGTAGGCATCGTTGTAGATCATCACGCCGGGCTCGCCCCAGAGCATCACGATCGGCGTGCGCGAGCGCAGCATCAGCGCGGTGGCGTGACGCACGTGGTCGGGCCAGCCGGCGATCGGACCCAGCGCGGTGCGATCCCAGTCGAAGGCGGCGATGAGCCGGGCCATGTCGCCACCGCCGGCCAGGAAGGGCCAGGTCACGGGTGGATCGGAAGGGGTGGACAAACGAACTCCCGCGAGGTCAGGGGACCGGGGAGTATCGGTCCAACACGGACGCCGGCCCCGGCGCGCCCCACGGGCGCGAGCGCGTCTGGCAAGCGGCGTGCCGAGGTTCAGCGGTCGGCGCTGTCGCTGCTGGCGACCCGTTCACCCTGGGCGGCGACGAAGCGGTAATCGCCGGCCGGCGCATCCTGATCGTCGGGGACGTCCAGTGCGTAGGTGTGCAAGTGGACCGACGCGCCGCCTTCGTCGAACTGGCAATGGCCACCGACGCGCGCGCCCTTGGCGACACGGCGCTCGATGTCGTCGGCGTCGTCGTGGATCTCGGCGTTGATCCACACATAGTCCAGACCCAGCGGACCGCGCTCGAATGAAGTCGAGCGCACCGGCTGGCCATGCAGCATCGGACGCAGCAGGGCGACGCAGCGGTCATGCTGCGCGATCTCGTGCGACGTCAGCGGCGCCTGACGGCCGGCGGCGTCCGCGACGCAGGCGCTCAACAGGCCGAGGAAGGAAAGGGCAAGCAGCACCGACGCGACCGGGGCGCTTACCGCGGTCGCAGGGCGCTGGATCGATCGAATGTCAGTCACGGCTACTCCTGGTCGTCTGGATTGACGACCCCGACAGGCTAGCGGTCTTGCGTCAAGCGTGTGTGAATGGGGTTGTTGCGCGGCATGCGCACGCCCCGCGTCGCGTCCCATGAATCAGGCCCTGTGTCGACTTGCGTCAGGTCTGACATCGCCTTTTACCGCCGCGTAAATTCGCCCGCGCCTGCCTGATGCATCATGCGCGGCACTGTCCGAAGACCGGGTCCATCCGCCCGTTGCCTTGACGATGCCCCGTCCCTTGTCGCCGTTTCATTTCCCATCCCCGCCTGCATGGCGCACCGCGATCGCGGTGGCCGTCGCCACGATGCTGACGGCCTGCGTCAATCTCGCGCCCGACTACCAACGCCCCGCGCCGGCGGTGCCCGAGCGCTCCGTCGCCGCCGTGGCCGCGACCGTCGACGCCGCGACGCTGGACGGGCAGGCGGTGTTCCTGGACGAGCGCCTGCGGGCCGTCGTCGCGCTGGCCGTGCGGGAGAACCGCGACCTGCGCGTCGCCGCGCTGCAGGTGGAGCAGGCGCGTGCCGCGTTCCGGCAGACCGACGCGCAGCGCCTGCCCACGGTGAACGCGTCGGCGGCAGCCAGCCGTTCGGGCGCTGCGGGACAGGTGTCGCAGCAGGTGTCGCTGCAACTGGCGCTGTCCAGCTATGAGCTCGATGTCTTCGGCCGCGTGCGCAACCTGAGCGCGTCGGCCGAGCAGTCGCTGCTGGCTTCCGTCGAATCGCGGCGCAGCGTGCAGATCACGCTGGTCGCGGAGACCGCCAGCGCATGGCTCACCTGGGCCGCGGACCTGGAGCGTCAGCGCCTGGCGCTGCAGACGCTGGAGAGCCAGGAACGATCGCTCGCGCTGACGCAGCGCCGGCATGCGGCGGGTGCGGTGTCGGGGCTGGTGCTCGCGCAGGCGCAGACCGCGGTGGAGAACGCGCGCGCCGACGCGCTGAGCTATCCGGCCACGCTCGCGCAGGACAGGCATGCGCTGGAGCTGCTGCTGGGCGCCTCGCTGCCGGCGACGCTCGAGCCGCGCGCGTCCGATGCGCTGGCCACGGTCAGCCTGCTGGTCGACCTGCCGGCCGGCGTACCGTCGAGCGTCCTGCAACGGCGTCCCGATGTGATGGCCGCCGAGCACACGTTGATCGGCAAGCACGCCGACATCGGCGCCGCGCGCGCCGCGCGTTTCCCCTCGATCAGCCTGACCGCCGGCGCGGGCACCAGCAGCAGTGCGTTGTCGGGGCTGTTCCAGACGGGCAGCGGCACCTGGAGCTTCGGCCCCTCGGTCTCGCTGCCGATCTTCGACGGTGGGGCGCGCGAGGCCGCGGTGCGACAGGCCGAGGCCGGCCGCGACATCGCGCTGGCGACCTACGACAAGACCGTGCAGACCGCGTTCCGCGAGGTCGCCGACGCCTTGGCCGTGCGCGCCACGCTGGCGGACCGGTTGACCGCGCAACAGTCGCTGCTCGCGTCTTCGGAGCGCCAGTTGCGGCTGGCGGAAACGCAGTACCGCGTGGGCAGCACGACGCAGCTGGACCTGCTGGACGCGCAACGCTCCCTGGTCGGCGCGCAGCAGTCGCTGGTCACGCTGCGGCTGAGCGAGCAGCTCAACCGCATCACGCTCTACAAGGTGCTGGGCGGCGGGTGGCTGGCGGAACCGGCGGAACCGGCGGAACAGACGAATCAGGCAGAACAGGCGGCACTGGCTGGACAAGCGACGCAGGTGCGGGAGAAGAGTCGATGAAGCAGTGGATGAAGCCCGGCCGCCTGGTGGCGGTCGCGGCGGTCGTGGTGGTCGCGGCGCTGGCCGTGAAGGCGATCTGGTTCAGCCCGCCGCCACCGCCGCAGGTCACGTCGGCCGCGGTGGAACGCGGCGACCTGGAGGTCAGCGTGCTGGCCACCGGCACGATCAACGCGTTCAAGATCGTCAGCGTCGGCGCGCGAGCGACCGGCGAGGTGAAGCGCCTGGCCGTGGCGTTGGGCGACAAGGTCAAGGAAGGTCAGTTGATCGCGGAGATCGACGCGCTCACGCAGCAGAACGCGTTGCGCGACGCGCAGGCTCAGCTGCGCAGCGCCGAGGCGCTGCTCAACTCGCGCAAGGCGACGCTGGCGCAGGCCGTTCTGAGCGCCCGTCGCCAGCGCGAGCTGGCCGCTGCCGACGCAGGCGCGCGCGCGGACCTGGAGGCCGCCGAGGCGGCGCTCAATACCGCGAGCGCCGATGTCGCGTCGCAGCAGGCGATGGTCGCGCAGGCGCGCATCAACGTGGACTCGGCGCAGGTGAACCTCGGCTACGCGCGGGTGCTCGCGCCGATGGACGGCACCGTCGTGGCGATCGTGACCGAGCAGGGGCAGACCGTGAACGCGGCGCAGACGGCGCCCACGATCATCAAGCTCGCCCGGCTGGACACGATGACGATCAAGGCGCGCATCTCAGAGGCCGACGTGCCGCGCGTGAAGCCCGGCATGCCGGTGCATTTCTCGCTGCTCGGCGAGCCCGACCGCCGCATCCAGGCCACGCTGCGCGCGGTGGAGCCCGGCGACACGACGCTGGCCGACACCACCAGCGCGACCACGTCCACGTCCAGCTCCTCCAGCACCACGAGCGCGATCTACTACAACGGCATCTTCGACGTGCCCAATCCCGACGGCACGCTGCGCATCAACATGACGGCCCAGTCGACCATCGTGCTGGCGCAGGCCAAGGCGGCGCTGTCCATCCCCGTGGCGGCGCTGGGCGTGCATGACGTCAAGACCGACCGCTACCAGGTCCGTGTGCTCGGCCCCGAGGGCCGCATCGAGACGCGCGCGGTGCGCGTCGGCTTGAACAACCGCGTGCGCGCGCAGGTGCTCGACGGCCTCAAGGAGGGCGAGCGCGTCGTCACCGCCGAGGCCGCGCCGGCGGGCGCTGCTGCCGAAGGGCGTCGTCCGCCGCCGCGGATGTGAGCATGGCGGCGCTCCTGGAACTGCGCGGCCTGGTCCGCGAATACCCCGCCGGCGAGGGCACCGTCGCGGTGCTGCGCGACGTCGACCTGACGATCGAGGCCGGCGAGATGGTCGCCATCATGGGACCGTCGGGATCGGGCAAGTCCACGCTGATGAACATCCTGGGCTGCCTGGACCGGCCCACGCGCGGCAGCTATCGCGTGGCGGGTCAGGAGACCGGCGCGATGGGGCCTGACGAGCTCGCCCGGCTGCGGCGCGAGCACTTCGGTTTCATCTTCCAGCGCTACCAGCTGCTGGGCGACCTGGACGCGGTGGGCAACGTCGAGATCCCGTCGATCTATGCCGGCGCGCGCACCGAGCACCGCCATGCCCGCGCGAAGGCGCTGCTCGCGCGGCTGGGTCTCGCGGAGCGGCTGCATCACCGGCCGGGACAGCTGTCCGGCGGTCAGCAGCAGCGCGTGTCGATCGCGCGCGCGCTGATGAACGGCGGCGATGTGATCCTGGCCGACGAGCCCACCGGCGCGCTCGACCAGGCCAGCGGCCGCGAGGTCATGAGGATCCTCGAGGAGCTGCATGCCGACGGCCACACGGTGATCCTGGTGACGCATGACGCGCAGGTCGCGGCGCATGCGGCGCGGGTGATCGAGATCAGCGACGGCGTCATCGTCGCGGACCGCCGCCGGCCCGAGGCGGGCGCGCCGGCGGTGCTGGCCAAGCCGGATGCCGGGCCCCCGGGGCCGGCGTGGGCCGCCGTGGTCGGGCGCGTGGCCGAGGCCACGCGGATGGCGCTCAAGGCCATGCTGGCCCACCGGCTGCGCACGCTGCTGACGATGCTGGGCATCATCATCGGCATCGCCT
The DNA here is from genome assembly GCA_039594005.1 of Roseateles sp. Taxonomy (GTDB): domain Bacteria; phylum Pseudomonadota; class Gammaproteobacteria; order Burkholderiales; family Burkholderiaceae_C; genus Roseateles. The sequence goes on along the minus strand of JBCNOF010000010.1, from coordinate 3,079,312 downwards.
CGGTGGTGTCGGTGGTCGGCCTGGGGCAGGGTACGCGAGAGAAGGTGCTGGCCGACATCAGCGCCATGGGCACCAACACCATCGACGTGATGCCGGGCGAGGGCTTCGGCGATCGCCGGGCCGGCGCGATCCGCACGCTGCGCGCGGGCGACGCGGACGCGCTGGCGCAGCTCGGCTACGTCGACAGCGTCACGCCGTCGGTGGGCGTGAGCGCGGGCCTGCGCTACCGCAACGTGGACGTCAGCGCCACGGTGACCGGCGTGGGCGAGCAGTACTTCCGCGTCAAGGGCTACACGCTGGCGCAGGGCCGCGCCTTCGACACCGCGGCGGTGCGCTCGCAGGCGCAGAACGCGGTCATCGACGAGAACGCGCGCAAGACCCTGTTTCCCAACGGCGAGCCGGCGCTCGGCGAGGTGATCCTGCTGGGCACGGTGCCGGTGCGCATCGTCGGGGTGACGGCGAAGAAGGCGAGCGCCTTCGGCAACGACGACGCGATCAACATCTGGGTGCCGTACACGACGGCGATGAGCCGCATGACCGGACAGGACTACCTGCGCGGCATCACGGTGCGGGTCAACGACGCGGTGCCCAACGCCGCGGCGGAGCAGGGCATCCGGACGCTGCTCACGCAGCGGCACGGCGCCACCGACTTCTTCCTGTTCAACACCGACAGCATCCGCCAGACGGTGGAGCAGACCACGGCGACGATCACGCTGCTGATCTCCTCGATCGCGCTGATCTCGCTGCTGGTGGGCGGCATCGGGGTGATGAACATCATGCTGGTGTCGGTGACGGAGCGCACCGGCGAGATCGGCGTGCGCATGGCCGTGGGCGCGCGCCAGGGCGACATCCTGCGCCAGTTCCTGATCGAGGCGGTGCTGGTGTGCCTGATCGGCGGCGGGCTGGGTGTGTCGCTGGCGGTCGGGGCCAGCCTGCTGTTCAACCACTTCGCCGCCGGCGCGGGCTTCCGGATGATCGTGTCGATGACGGCCATCGGCGGCGCCTTCGCGGTGTCCTCGCTGATCGGCGTGATCTTCGGTTTCCTGCCGGCACGCAATGCCGCGCGGCTCGATCCGGTGGAGGCGCTGGCGCGGCCGTGACCGGAGCGGTTCCCCGGTCTGTCGGGTGAGGCTGCAGTTCGTCGTCGCGAGTCGACGGGCTGTCGGAGGACAGCTGAGGGGCGGTTCGGCGGACCTAGACTGCGCGCCAACATCAACACTCCCCGAGGGAACCTCACCATGAGCATCCGTCCGCTGACCCTGCTGATCGCCGCCGCCGCCACCGTCCTGAGCACCGGCTGCGTGATCGCCCCGAACTCCACCGAGGCCAACACCCAGCGCATGGACGACGTGCGCAAGATGAGCGAGCAGGCCACGGCCACTTGCGGCAATGGCAACGTCAAGGAAGTGAATTCCAAGAGCTTCACCTGCAAGTGAGGCTCGCGGCGGTGGCCATCGTAGGCTGCCCCGCCGTGTGTCTCCGCAGGCCGCCCCGCCAATGGGAGGGCGACTGACAAGGGCATGGGGCTTGCGCGATCATCGCGTCTCCGTTCGAGACGTCCAGGATCTGCCGCCATGCCCACCTCCAGCGCGCCCTTCGCTCCGTTCTTTCTCGGCACCCGTTTGCCGCTGATCCAGGCGCCGATGGCCGGCGTCCAGGACGCGCGGCTGGCCGTCGCGGTGAGCAACGCGGGCGGACTGGGCTCGCTGCCGGCCGCGATGCTCACGCCCGAGGCGCTGCGCATGCAGCTGCAGGCGCTGCGCGACGGCACGGCCAAGCCGTTCAACGTCAACTTCTTTGCCCACACACCACCCGCGGCCGACGAGGCCCGCGAGGCGGGATGGCGACACCGGCTGGGCACCTACTACGCCGAATTCGGCATCGACCCCGCCACGATCGCTGCCGGGCCGGGACGCCAGCCCTTCACCTCCGACATTGCCGACCTGGTCGAGCCTTTCCGGCCGCCGGTGGTGAGTTTCCATTTCGGCCTGCCCGCGCCGGAGCTCATCGCGCGCGTGAAGGGCTGGGGCAGCCTGGTGCTGGGCAGCGCGACGACGGTGGACGAGGCGCGCTGGCTTGAGGCGCATGGCGCGGATGCCGTGATCGCGCAGGGCTGGGAGGCGGGCGGCCATCGCGGCCATTTCCTCAGCGACGACCTGACGCGCCAGCCCGGCACGATGGCCCTGCTGCCGCAGATCGTGCGCGCGGTGAAGGTGCCGGTGGTGGCCGCGGGCGGCATCGTCGACGCGCGGGGCATCCGCGCGGCGCTGGCGCTGGGCGCGTCAGCGGTTCAGCTGGGCACGGCTTTCCTGTTGTGCGAGGAAGCCACGACGAGCGCACCGCACCGCGCCGCGCTGCGCGATCCGGCGCATCACCATACGGCGGTGACGAATCTCTTCACCGGCCGGCCGGCGCGCGGCATCGTCAACCGCTTGATGCGCGAGGTCGGGCCGCTCAATGAGGTCGCGCCGCAGTTCCCGCTGGCGACCTCGGGCATCGCGCCGCTGCGCGCGAAGGCCGAGGCGCAAGGCAGCGGCGACTTCTCCCCGCTGTGGGCGGGGCAGAACTTCGCTTCATTGCGCGAGATCGGCGCCGCCGCGCTCGTGACCGAGCTCAGCGCGGCGTTCTGATGAACTGCGGGCTTTGCCTTTCAGCACCCTCGCCCGCGAAGTGGAGCCTTGAGCTCAGGGCAGCGGCGCGCCGCGCGCGGCTTCGTACAGCGCGTACCACTCGCCGCGGCTGAGCTGCACGCGCAGCGCGTCGCCGCAGGCGCGGATGCGCTCGGGATTGGCGCTGCCGATCACCGGCTGGATGCGCGCCGGATGCTTCATCAGCCACGCCAGCAGGATGCCCTCGGTGCTGACGCCATGCGCGTCCGCGAGCTGACGCACCAGCGCGCGGGCGGCCTCGTCGGCTGGATCCTGCGCGGTGTCGCCGCTGAAACGTCCCCGCGCCAGCGCGGCCCAGGCCTGCACCTGGATGCCGTGCTCTTGGCAGTGCTCCAGCGTGCCCGGCCACGCCAGCGCACCGGGACGCGCGCCGGCCTGACGGTCGTTGAAGCAGGTCCCCGCGTCCAGCGGCTCCAGGTGGCCCAGGCCCAGCTCGAGCTGGTTGACCACCAGCGGCTGCGTCAGCGCGCGGCCCAGCCAGGCCATCTGGCCGGCGTTCATGTTGGACACGCCGAAGTGCGAGACCTTGCCCGCGTCGCGCAGGCGCTGGAAGGCCTCGGCGATCTCGTCGGGCTGCATCAGCGGATCGGGACGATGCAGCAGCAGGATGTCCAGGCGCTCCGTGCCCAGCCGCTTCAGGCTGGCCTCGACCGCCTCGACGATGTAGCCGCCCGACAGGTCATAGCGCTTGGGGCCGCCCTCGTCGGCGAAGCGGATGCCGCATTTGCTCTGCAGCACGATGCGATCGCGCAGCGAGGGCTGGCGCTTGAAGAGCGCGCCGAACACCGACTCGGCCTTGCCGAAGGTGTAGATGTCGGCGTGATCGAACAGCGTGACGCCGATGTCCAGCGCGGCCTCGACGGCGGCCTGGGCGTGGTCGACGTCGGCCTCGGTCCAGGGCTGGCGGTCCCAGCCGCCGCCCAGGCCCATGCAGCCGTAGGCGAGCGGGCTGGCGGTGGGGAGATGCTGCTGCAGCGGGAGAAGAGGGCTCACGGAACTCATGGCGGACCTGCGTCGTGTCGGGGTGGACGGCGCGCCCGGTGAGGCGCTCGGGGTGCGCGATTGTGACGCCGCGCGCGGGCCGTCAGCGCCCCGACGGGTTTCAACCGGGTTTCATTCGCCGCCGGCCGGCTCGGGCCGTGGCCGATCAGCCCGGCAGCACGTCCACGCGCCATTGCTGGCCGGCGCGGGAGACCTCCAGCCGCGAGTCGAAACGCACCGGCAGGAAGCGCTCGATCACCGCGAAGTTGGTGCGGCTGTGCTCGGTCAGCTCGGTGCAGCTGAACGCGGCGGGTCGGCCGCGTCCGGCGACGGCGAGCGCCAGCGGCAACGCCAGTTGATCGGCGAGGTGCTCGCCCGCCGCGCCGGCCGACGCCTGGTACGCGCGCAGTTGCGCGAAGACGTGGCGTGCGACGTCCTCGGCCGTCAGGCCGCGCTCGCCGAAGGCGACGAAGACCTCGGTCAGGTGCTCGTGCGCGAGCGTGATCATCAGCGCGTTGCCGGGCCCTTCGTTCTGACGCGCCGGGATGACGCGCAGCTGCGACGAGTCCCAGCCGGTCAACTTGCCGAGCGCCTCGAGCTCGCGCTCGGCGACGCCGCGGGGCAGCGCCGGGGCCAGCACCTCCGCGTAGGCGTCCAGCGGCGCGCCGCGCTCCAGCAGGTCGAAGGGCGAGAGGCCGTCGACCGCGGGCGTGATGAGGGCCTCGATCTCGCCGCCGCCGGCGGGGAAGAACCCGTGGCGGCGCAGCGTGAGGTCGAGCCGGGCACCCGCGCGCTCGATGAGCGGCGCGAAGCTGCGCTGCAGGAAATGGAAGGGCGGCGCCAGCGGGTTGTGCGTGCCGCCCGACAGGTGCAGACGGCTGGGGCCGTCGGCCAGCATCAGCGCGGGCAGGACGGTCTGCAGCACGAGCGTGCAGCTGCCGGCGGTGCCCACGGCGAAGCGGTAGTCGCCGGCGTGGACCTGGCCGGGGCGGAACTCCAGCGTCTGCGAGCCGAGTTCGGCGCCGACGACGGTGGCGCCGCAGACCTCCTGCGCGGCGAGCACGCAGGTCAGGTGCTGGCGCATCAGGCCGGGCTTGGGTCGCCTGGCGCGGATGCGTTCGATGCGCAGCGGTGTGCCGGTGCACATCGACAGCGCCAGCGCCGAGCGCAGGATCTGCCCGCCGCCTTCGCCGTGCGAGCCGTCCAGTTCAACGAGCTTGTTGTTCTTGTCCATCTGATTCATTCGCCGGCAGGCGCCGCGCGGTTCCTCCACCGCGCGGCGTTCCGGTCGACCTTTCTTCTTGTCGATCCAGGCGATCAGCCTGTCATCCCTTCACGCACACCACCTGCTTGAGCGTGTGCACGACCTCCACCAGGTCCTGCTGGGCCGCCATCACCGCGTCGATGTCCTTGTAGGCCATCGGGATCTCGTCGATGACGTCCGCGTCCTTGCGGCACTCCACCCCTTCGGTCGCCGCGCGCTGATCCTTCAGCGTGAAGCGACGCTTGGCTTCCGTGCGGCTCATCGTGCGGCCGGCCCCGTGCGAGCAGCTGTCGAAGCTCTCCGCGTTGCCCTTGCCGCGCACGATGTAGCTGCGCGCCCCCATGCTGCCGGGAATGATCCCCATCTGGCCCTGCTTCGCGCTCACCGCGCCCTTGCGGGTCACGAACACGTCCTGGCCGAAGTGGGTCTCCTTCTGCACGTAGTTGTGGTGGCAGTTCACTGCCTCGATGTGGGCCTCGAAAGGCTTGGCGATCACCTTCCTCGCCGCGCCGATCACGCGACGCATCATCAGCTCGCGGTTGGTTTCGGCAAACTTCTGCGCCCAGCTCACCGCGCGCACGTAGTCCCCGAAGTACTTCGCGCCTTCCTCGAAGTAGGCGAGGTTCGCATCGGGCAGATTCGCCTGATGCTGCATCGCGTCCTTCTTCGCCAGCTCGATGAACATCGTGCCGATCGCATTGCCCACGCCGCGCGAGCCCGAGTGCAGCATGAACCACACGAAGCCCACCTCATCCAGGCAGACCTCGATGAAGTGGTTGCCCGTCCCGAGCGTGCCCAGGTGCTTGTGGTTGTTGGTGCTCTTCAGCTTGGGGTAGTCGCGGCACAGCTCGGTGAAGTCCGACTCGAGTCCCGCCCAGGCGGCATCGACCATCTCGGGCGGGTTCTCCCACGCGCCCACGTCGCGGCCCCTGGGCGTGCGGCCATGAGGCACGGCGGTCTCGATCGCCGAGCGCAGCGGCGCCAGGTTGTCCGGCAGGTCCTCCGCGCGCAGCGTGGTCTTGCACGCCATCATCCCGCAGCCGATGTCCACCCCGACCGCGGCCGGGATGATCGCCTTGAGCGTCGGGATCACCGACCCCACCGTCGCGCCGATGCCCACGTGGACGTCGGGCATCGCGGCGATGTGCTTGAACACGACCGGCAGCTTCGCCGCGTTGGCCAGCTGCTTGCGGGCCTCGTCCTCGACGGGCACGCCCTGCGTCCACATCTTCACCGGCACGCCGCCGGCGACTTCCATCTCGTTGTAGTTCTTCATGTTCTTCTCCATTCGGATTCGCCATCGGGGAGGGCAGTCCCCGCGGTGAGCGATGACAAGGGGTGGTGAGACAAGTCCTGCTCTACCTGCTGAGCTACGGGATCCCGAAGGATCCCGGCGGGATTCGAACCCGCGACCTGGGCGGTGATAGCGCTGTAGTTCCACCGGCATTCATCGCTCGCCGCGGGAACCGTATCCGGCTCCGCCAACGGCTTGCATCATTTCATCTTCGTTCACGGCCCCCGCGTGGCGACCAACGGTTGATCGGGATCTCTCATGTAATCCCCATCGGCATTCGCCACGCGACAGCATTCATCGCTTCCTTCGTTCACTGCGGCGCGATCGACACCTGCTCGATCACGCGGACCCAGTGCCCGGCCTCGGTCCCGCCGGCGGCGAATTCGCCGATCCGTTGGAACACCGCATCCGAGAACCCGCCGACGTTCATCACGTCGTGCAGTTCCTTGGCCTGCGTCGAGGCGCCGGGCTGGATGTCGATGCACACCAGCTTCGCCTGCGGGCATCGCGCCTTGATCGCCGCCCACTGCGTCATGGTCTCCGTCGCGCCATGTCGGCGCGTGTCGATCCACGACTCGTTGTCGGACACGATCACGACCAGGTCCACCTTGGCGCGCTCGTCGTTGAGCTGCCGCAGCGGCGCGCTCACCGAGGTCCCGCCGCCACCGATCGCCGCGAGCTTCGCCGCGTTGGTCATCACCGAATCGCGAGGATTCAGCGCGACCTGCACGACGCGTTGCTCGAACGGCAGCACGCGGCAGCTCGGGTTCTTGCGGACCAGCGCCGCCGCCACCAGGGCCGCGACGTCGATGCAGCGCACCGTCGAGGTCGCTGAACCGCGCCACCCCGTCGCCGACGACGACATCGATCCCGACACGTCCGGGCAGACCACGACGCGCCCGGCGATCGCCGGCACGTTGGCCAGCGCGGCCTCCATCGCGTCCTGCAGCGCCTCGCCGATCTCCGCCGGCACGCCGGGCGTTCCCGCCGCGGCCTTGAACGCCGTCATCAGCTGATAGGGCAGCACACGCGCCGCGGCCACGGCCTTCGGATCGCGCAGCAGCCTCGCCAGCCGGGCCGTTATCTCCGGTTGCTCGTACACGCCATGGCGCGCGAACGTGTTCAGGTTCTGCCGCACCATCTGCCACGACCCCTGCGCCGCGATGCGCGCCCAGTGCGTGGTGTTGAGCGGCAGCGCCGTCAGCATCTGGAAGGGCACGGGCGGCAGGTCCTGCGCCGTCGCGCCCTCGGTCCCGCCCGACAGCAGCGCGCGCTTGAAACGCTCGAAGGCCTGCGTCGCCGCCGGCAGCGCCGCTTCATCGAAGGGGCGGCCGATCAGCCACGCGAACCAGGCCGCGCGCCAGGCCTCGCTCGGCTTCGGGTGGACCATGCGGACCACATCCGCCAGGGTCGGCTCGGTGCCGATCGATGCCTGCAGCAGTTGCTGCTCGCTCGCGCCCAGCAGCCATTGCTGGACCAGCTTCTTCGGACGCGATCCCAGCGACTTGCGGCCGGTCTGGCCCGATCGCAGGATTTGCACGAAGTTGCGCAGCATCTTGCCGTTGTCGACGACGCGGCTGAACACGGGCTGCAGCAGCGCGATCTCGCGTTGCGCCAGCACGGCGGCCAGCAGCGCGGGCATGTCCTTCATGTGGCCGGCCTGACGGGCATGGACCGCGGTCTTCGCCAGGAAGGCGGGTTCCACCGCCTGCGCCAGCGCCAGCACCTGGTCGAGCTGCGACTCGGCATCGGCATGGAAGGTCTGCGTCAGGCAGCCGGTGGCCGCGAGCTGCGCCAGCTGGTGGCGGGCGTCGTAGGCATAGGCCGCGCCGCCGGTCTGGTTCACCGCGTCCGCGGCGGCGGGCAGTTGCCCGGGCGTCGTCTTGAAGAGTTGCGTGTTGACCATCGTGTCCTCCCTGTCGGGTGTCGGTCCGCCGTCTGTCTGGCGAGCCTCGCTGTGTTGTATTGTCTTCTTCATTGCAACGCCCGTGCCAGGTCGTGCCAGGTCTTGCGTCACGAGCTTCCAACTCATTGATTGATAAGGGAAAAGACGCTGATTGGCGTGATCGCGCCCATGCCTCCATTCATCCATCGCATTGAAAAGTACTGGCTGAATGGATATGTGAATAGCCAGAAAGATATGGCCATGGAGCTTTCCGGATAAACTCCTGGCCATGGCCAAGAAGAATGTGGTGATCGGGTATCTCGGCTCGCAGCTGGACAGCGGACTCGGCCCGGGCCGCTGGGAGAAGTGGCGGCCGACGATCTCGCTGGTGGCGCAGCCCGATGTCGTCGTGCATCGGCTGGAACTCTTCCATGCGCCGCAGCACGTGGCCCTGGCGCGCCAGCTGAGCGAGGACATCGCCAAGCTCTCGCCCGAGACCGAGGTCCGCCTGATCCCCATGCCCGCCGAGGATCCGTGGGATTTCGGCGAGGTCTACGCCACGCTCTACGACTGGGTGCGCGCCTACCGCTTCGACACGACGCGCGAGCAGTACTGGGCCCACATCACCACCGGCACGCATGTCGCGCAGATCTGCATGTTCCTGATGGTCGAGGCCCGCTTCATCCCCGGCGTGCTGCTGCAGACCTCGCCGCCGCGCAAGCAGCGCGAGGGCGAGATGGGCACGATGACGCTCATCGACCTGGACCTGTCGCGCTACGACCGCATCGCGCAGCGCTTCCAGGCCGAGCAGCACGACGCGGTGGCCTTCCTCAAGAGCGGCATCGCCACGCGCAATGCGCGCTTCAACGGCCTGATCGAGGAGATCGAGCGCGTGGCCGTGCAATCGCGCGCGCCCATGCTGCTGGCCGGGCCGACCGGCGCGGGCAAGTCCTTCCTCGCGCGGCGCATGTATGAGCTCAAGCAGTCGCGGCATCAGCTCGACGGCGCCTTCGTCGAGGTCAACTGCGCGACGCTGCGCGGCGACGGCGCGGCCTCCACGCTGTTCGGGCACAAGAAGGGTTCCTTCACCGGCGCGATGGCCGACCGCGCCGGCCTGCTGCGCACCGCCGACGGCGGCCTGCTGTTCCTGGACGAGATCGGCGAGCTGGGCCTGGACGAGCAGGCCATGCTGCTCAAGGCGATCGAGGAGAAGCGTTTCCTGCCTGTGGGCGCGGACCGCGAGGTCGACAGCGACTTCCAGCTGATCGCCGGCACCAACCGCGACCTGCGCGCCGAGGTGGCCGCGGGGCGCTTCCGCGATGACCTCTTCGCGCGGATCAACCTGTGGACCTACAGCCTGCCCGGGCTGCGCGACCGGCCCGAGGACATCGAGCCCAACGTCGACCACCTCGTGCACCAGGTCGGCCGGGAGAGCGGCCGCGCGGTGCGCTTCAACGCCGAGGCCAAGGTCCGCTACCTGGCGTTTGCGCAGTCTGCCCGCGCGCCGTGGAGCGGCAATTTCCGCGACCTGTCGGCCTCCGTCACGCGGCTGGTGACGCTGGCCGAGGGCGGACGCATCGGGCTCCCGCTGGTGGAGGCGGAGATCGCGCGCCTGGAATGGCTGTGGGAGCGCGAGGTCGGCAGGCCGGGCGGTCCGTCAGGCGGTCCGGCGGGCGATCTGGCGAGCGATCCGTCGGGCACGGTGGCGACAGCCTCCACCGCGGCACCTTCGCCCGGCGAGTCGCTGATGGCCGCGCTCCTCGACCCCGAGGCGATCGACGCGATGGACCTCTTCGACCGCCTGCAACTGGTGGCCGTGCTGGGCGTGTGCGCGACGGCGGGTTCGATGTCCGAGGCCGGCCGCGCGCTGTTCCAGGCGAGCCGCCAGGCCCGGGCGGTGGTCAACGATGCCGATCGCCTGCGCAAATACCTGCTCCGCTTCGGTCTGTCGTGGGACCGCGTCGCCGCCGCGCGATGATCTGCCGCTCCCCCCGACTCGGTGGTCCCCGGGCAAGGCTTCACGCGATCCGCACTCGTGCCTCGTACGGCAGGGCGGCTGCCGGGGCGGAAACGGTCACAATCCGCGACTCCGCACCTATGACTTTCCTCCGGTCCCTCCTCACCGCTGCCGACGACTCGAGCCGCACGCCGCTGCGCCGGCTCGCGAAGGTCGTGGGGGCAGTGGCCGCGGTGAGCCTGTCGATGGTCCTGACGATGACCGTGGCCGTGGCCGCCGAGATGGCCGCGACGGCCAAGGCGACCGAGACGGCGCCGGCCGGCGACCTGAGCGACCCCGTCCGCGCCATCAGCCAGTACAAGATCGACCTCTGGCAGACCGAGCAGGGCCTGCCGCTGAACACCGTGCAGGCGCTGCTGCAGTCGCGCGACGGCGGACTGTGGATCGGCACCGCCGGCGGCCTGGCCCGCTTCGACGGCCGCCGCTTCGTGACCTTCGAGGCCGCCCAGGCGCCTGATGTCGCGTCGCAACCGGTCTTCGCGCTGCTCGAGGACCGCGAGGGCCGGCTCTGGATCGGCCATCCCAGCGGCGTGACGCTGTACGAGCACGGCCGCTTCACGACGGCCGTCACCAAGGAACAGGTCAAGAAGCGGCGCATCTGGTCCATCGCCCAGGGCAAGGACGGCGCGATCTGGGCCGCCGGCGACGGTGGGCTGGCCCGGTGGAAGGACGGCGCGGTCAAGGTCTTCGGCCCGGCCGATGGCCTGCCCACCGCGCGGCTGCGCACGCTGGCCTTCGACACCGCCGGGACGATGTGGATCGCCACCACCGGCGCGGGGCTCTTCGCGATGACCCCGGACGGCAAGTTCAAGGTCTTCGACGCGGGCAACGGCTTCCCGCATCCGCAGGTGCGCTTCGTGCTGGCCGATCCGGCCGGCGGCATCTGGGCCGCGACCGCCGGCGCCGGCCTGGTGCGCATGCAAGGCGTCGATCAGCCGGCGATGCGCGTCTACACGACCGCCGACGGGCTGCCCTCCGATCACCTCACCGCGCTGACGCGAGACCTCCGCGGCGATCTGTGGGTGGGCAGCTGGGGCGGCGGCGTGAGCCGGATGCGCGACGGCCGCTTCAGCACCGTGTCCACCGGCAATGGTCTGGCGGGCAGCCAGATCTGGTCGATGCTGGCGGACCGCGAGGGCAGCATCTGGGTCGGCACCTGGGTCGACGGACTGAACCGCCTGCGCAACCGCGCGTTCACCGTGCTGGGCACGCCCGAGGGCCTGAGCCACGACAACGTGCGCTCGGTCGTCGCCGCGCGCGACGGCGCGATCTGGGCCGCGACCTCCGGCGGCGGCCTCAACCGCCTGAAGGACGGCGCCATCACCGCGCTGCGCCAGGCCGACGGCCTGCCCACCGACGAGATCTCCACGCTGCACGAGGCACGCGACGGCACGCTCTGGATCGGCACCTACACCGCCGGCGTGGCGCGACGGCTGCCCGACGGCCGCATCGAGCGCTTCGGCGCCGAGGCCGGGCTGCCCGGCGTCGAGGTGCGATCGATCCTCGAGGACCGCGACGGCACCGTGTGGGTCGGTACGCGCTCGGCGCTGGCGCGCTTCGACGGCCGGCGCTTCGAGACCTTCACCGCGCCGGGCCTGCCCACCGAGGGCGTGGCCGCGATCCTGCAGGACCGTGCCGGCGCGCTGTGGTTCGGCACCACCGGCCAGGGGCTGGTGCGCTGGCGCGACGGCAAGGCGCGGCAGTTCACCACCGCCGACGGGCTGCTGTCCGACTGGGTCATCGCCCTGCACGAGGACAGCCGCGGCGAACTCTGGATCGGCACGAACGGCGAGGGCATCAACCGCTTCAAGGACGGGCGCATCGGCGCGATCCGTCCCGCCGACGGGCTCTGGGACGGGCTGTCGCAGGTGTTCCTCGAGGACCGCGACGGCCGGTTCTGGATCACCTGCAACCGGGGTTTCTATCGCGTGTCGCGCGCCGACCTGGATGCGTTCCTGGAAGGCCGCGTCAAGCAGGTGCGCTCGACCGGCTTCGGCCCGGGCGACACGCTGCGCGCCACCAGCTTCGCCGGCAACCTGCAGGCCGCCGGCGCGATCGACGCGCAAGGGCGCGCCTGGCTGCCGTCCTCCGCCGGGCTGGTCGTGGTCGACCCTGCCCGGTTGCCTGGCGGCGGCGAGCCGCCCGTGGCGCGCATCGAGCGGATCCAGGTCGACGGCGAGCCGATCGCGCTCGACGGGCAGCCGCTGGACCTCCCGCCGGGTCCGGTGGCGCTGTCGGTCAGCCTGGGCGCGTCCACGCTGCGCGAGGCGGACAGGGTACGGTTCCGCTTCTGGATGGAGGGGCTGTCGCGGGGCTGGACCGATGTTGGCAACGACCGCGAGCTGACCTTCCCCGCGCTGTCCCACGGCCAGTACAAGCTGCGGCTGGCGGCCTCCGCCGACGGCCAGCGCTGGCGCGAATCCGACACGCCGCTGCCCGTGACGGTGCGGCCGCGTTTCCACGAGACGGGCTGGTTCCACGTCCTCGTCGCGCTGGCCGCGATCGGCTTCTTCGCCGGCGCCGTCGCGCTGCGCATGCGCCAGTTGCGCCAGCGCCAGATCGAGATGGAGCGCCTGGTGGCGCAGCGCACCGAGGAGCTGCGCCAGGCCAACGAGCACCTCAAGCAGCTGTCCTTCCTGGACGCCGTCACCGGGCTGCCCAACCGGCGCCGCTTCAACGAGGCGGCCGACGAGGAATGGCGCCGCGCGCGGCGCGCCCAGACCTCGCTCGCGCTGGTGCTGGCCGATGTCGACGCGTTCAAGCGCTACAACGACCAGATGGGCCACCTCAAGGGCGACGAGTGCCTGGGCGCGGTGGGCGCCGTGCTGGGCGCCTCGATCGGGCGCGCCGGCGACCTGGCCGCGCGTTACGGCGGCGAGGAGTTCGTCGTGCTGCTGCCGGGTGCGGACCGCGCCGCGGCGCTGATGGTGGCGGAGCACATCCGCGCGGGCATCGAGTCGCTGGCCATGCCGCATCCGACCTCGCCGGCCGCGGCGGTGATCACCGTCAGCCTGGGCGTGGCGGCGTGCGTGCCTGACGACGAGCGCACGCTGGAGAGCCTCATCGCCGAGGCCGACGACGCCCTTTACACGGCCAAGCGCGAAGGCCGCAACCGCGTTCGCTGAGCAGTTTTCATCCACGGAACGCGGCCTTCGGTGTACAACCACGGGCACCGCGTCACCCGTGTCCGTGCGCGCCCCCTCCCTTCGCGCCCGTCGACCCGGCATTCCAGCGTCCGTACGTCCGTTGCCGACCATGCCGACATCGCACATCGTCCGCCAGCACAAGGGCCGTTCCTACGTTCTCGACACGCTGGGGCAATCGTCAGGCCCGTGGCGTGGCCGTTTCGTCGTCAAGGGCGACGAGGACGGCCGCCCCGGTGTGACCGCCTGGCATGAGCTGGAAGACGAGTTCCCCACCGTCGACGAAGCCGTGGCCCACGCGGATCGCGTCGCCTGCCAGTACATCGCGACCTTCGCGGAACAAGCGTGAGCCATGCGCGGGCGGGCACGGCCGGGCCGCCCCGGACCGCGCCTTGCCCCCGCCAGGTCTGACCGTGGGCTTTCAGGGAGAAAAAACATGCCGACGTTGTCCAACCTCCAGATCGGCACGCGCCTCGCCGCCGCGTTCGCCGTCGTCCTGCTGCTGATGGTGCTCGTCGTGGCCGTGGCCGTGTCTGTGCTCAACCGCACCGACGCGGCGATGGACCGGGTCGTCGAGGACCGCTACGCGCAGATCGCGCTGAGCGGCAACATCAAGAACGTGGGCGATCGCGGCGTGATCGTCATCGGGCGGCTGCTGATGGCCACCGATCCCGCGCAGGCCAAGCGCTACATGGACGACTACGCCGCGGTGCGCGCCGCCAACACCGAGAACTTCGCGCGCTTCGAGAAGCTGCTCAACACCGACGAGGCCAAGGCCATCTTCGCCGAGCAGTCCGAGGCACGCAAAGCCTACGGCGCGGCCGTGCGCAAGCTCTTCGACCTGATCGCCGCGGGCCAGCGCGAGCAGGCGATGAGCGTCTATCAGGGCGACATGGCGCAGCTCCAGGTGCGCTACTACGCGCTGATCGACAAGATGGTGGAGCACCAGGCCCGCGCGATGGCCGAGGACGTGACGCGCGCCAAGGACGACGCGCGGCGATCCAAGCTGTGGATGGGCGTGGTGACGGCGCTCGCGATCCTGCTCGGCGTGGGCACGGCGTACAGCATCACGCGCTCGATCACGCGCCGCATCCAGGGCGCGATCACGCTGGCCGAGGACGTTGCCAAGGGCGATCTCACGCCGCATGACCTGCCGCAGAGCCGCGATGAGATCGGACGGCTGATCGCCGCGCTGCAGCACATGGTGGGCAGCCTGCACCGCATCGTGTCCGAGGTCCGCCGCGGCGCCGAGACCATCTCCGCCGCGGCGCGCGAGGTCGCGCAGGGCAATGCTGACCTGTCCGCGCGCACCGAGGCGCAGGCGAGCGCGCTGCAGCAGACCGCCTCGGCGATGGAGCAGCTGACCGCGGCCGTCAAGCTCAGCGCCGACAACGCCGATCAGGCCAATGCGAGCGCCTCCTCGGCGTCGGCCGTGGCGGGCCAGGGCGGCAAGGCCGTGGGCGAGGTGGTGGCGACGATGAGCTCGATCTCGGCGTCCTCGCAGCGCATCGGCGAGATCATCGGCACGATCGACGGGATCGCGTTCCAGACCAACATCCTGGCGTTGAACGCCGCGGTGGAGGCCGCGCGCGCCGGCGAGCACGGGCGCGGATTCGCGGTGGTGGCGTCGGAGGTGCGCGCGCTGGCGCAGCGCTCGGCATCGGCGGCCAAGGAGATCAAGTCGCTGATCGACGCCTCGACCGAGCAGGTCGGCACGGGCAGCCGGCTGGTGGAGCGGGCGGGGGCGACGATGACGGAGGTCGTCTCGGGCATCCGGCGCGTGAGCGGCGTCGTGGCCGAGATCAGCGCGTCCAGCCGCGAGCAGAGCCTGGGCATCGAGCAGGTCAACGCCGCCATCCTCCAGATGGACGACACCACGCAGAAGAACGCCGCGATGGTCGAGCAGAGCACCGCCTCGGCCCGCGCGCTGCAGGAGGAGGCGGTGCATCTGAACAATGCCGTCAGGGCGTTTGTTCTCTAAAACTCCCTCTCCCGCTTGCGGGAGGGGGCAGGGGTGAGGGCCAGTGGCCGTGGCAAAGCTTGGGAGCCATCGATGAATGACCGGATCCATGAACGCGCGCCGGCCGGCGTGCCCGACGCGCGCTGGCGGCCCGAGGTGCTCGCCTTCATCGACGCGCACCGCCGCGACGGCCATCGCAGCGCGCGGCTCGATCCGCTGGGCCTGTCCCGGCCGGCCGATCCGACGCTGCTCGATCCGCAGCGCTTCGGCCTGCGGCCGGGCGATTGGCTCTCCCCGACCGGCGCGCCCTTGTGGAGCGCGCGCACCGTGGCCGATCTGGACCGCTCGCTCAAGGCCACCTACTGCGGCGCGCTGGCGCTGGACGCGAGCGCTGTGCGCGACGCTTCGCGCCGCGACTGGCTCTTCCACGAGATGGAGGCCGCGCCGCCCGCGCCCGACAGCGCCGCCGGGCGCCTGGCGCTGCTCGAGCGCCTCATCCGCGCCGAGGGCTGGGAGCAGCACGTCGCGCAGGCCTTCCCGCATGCCAAGCGCTTCTCGCTCGAAGGCAACGAGACGCTGATCCCGCTGCTGGACGCCCTGTGCGAGCAGGCGGCCGGGCTGGGCGTGCGGCGCGTGTTCCTGGGCATGCCCCACCGCGGCCGCGTGAACGTGCTGGTGAACCTGATGGGCCTGCCGGCGGCGCGGGTGCTCGATTACTTCGACCCCAAGTCGCCCCATCCCGAGCTGCACACCGACCTCGTCTACCACCTGGGCGGCGAGCGCGAGCTGGACACGCCGCAGGGCCGGCTCACGCTGACGCTGGCGCACAACCCCTCGCACCTGCAGAGCGTGCATCCGGTGCTGACCGGACTGACGCGCGCCTGCCAGGACGCGATGAGCCGCGAGCATGCCGACCAGGACGGCCGGCGACTTGTGCTGCCGCTGATGCTGCATGGCGACGCGGCCTTCGCCGGCCAGGGCGTGGTGATGGAGACGCTGATGCTGGGCGGCAAGCCGGGCTACACCGTCGGCGGCACGGTGCACGTGATCATCAACAACCAGGTCGGGTTCACCGAGCCCAATCCGATGAGCGCCTGGCCGGCGCAGTACTGCACCGACGTCACGCGCATGGTCGACGCACCGGTGCTGCGCGTGAATGCCGACGAGCCCGAGCAGGCGCTGCGTGCCGCCGCCATCGCGATGGCCTGGCGGGCGCGTTTCGGCAGCGACATCGTCATCGACCTCATCGGTTATCGCCGCCTCGGACATTCCGAGAGCGACGTGCCCGCGCTGACGCGCCCGCGCATCCACGCGCTGACCCAGACGCATCCGACCATCGTCGAGCGCTACGCCGCGGCCCTGCGCGCCGAGGGCGTCGTGCCGCCGGACACCGACATGGCCTCGCACGTCACCCATGGCCGCGTGCGCGCGCATCAGGCCTTCGCCGATCCGGACCCGCATCGCGCGGCGCCGGTGCCCGCGCCGCTGCGCCGGCCTGGCGAGGTGCCGCCGCTGGACGTCGACACCGTGCGCGCGCTGGTGCGGGCGATGACGCGGCTGCCCGCGGACTTCGAGCCGCATGCGATGGTGCGCACGCTGGTGGAGCACTGGCAGCGCATGGCCGGACTGGCCGACACGACCCAGCCGGTGGACTGGTGCTTCGCCGAGAACCTCGCCTACGCGACGGTGCTGCGCGGCGGTCATCACGTGCGCGTGTCCGGCATGGACGTGCGGCGCGGCACCTTCCTGCACCGGCAGGCGGTGTGGACCTCGCAGCGAGCGCCCGAGTCCGATGCGGCGCGTGCTCCGGCATCGCCGGATCCGGCGAGTGCGGAGTTCGTGCCGCTGCGTCAGATCACCGCGGGCGAGGGCTCAGGGCCCGTCGGGCGCTTCGACATCTTCAACTCGCCGTTGTCGGAAGAGGCGGTGCTGGGCTTCGAGTACGGCTACAGCGTCGGCGCTGCGCGCACGCTGACCGTGTGGGAGGCGCAGTTCGGAGACTTCGTCAACGGCGCGCAGGTCTTCGTCGACCAGTACATCAGCTCGGGCGAGGAGAAGTGGGGCGACACGTCCGCGCTGACGATGCTGCTGCCGCATGGCCACGAGGGCATCGGCCCGGACCACTCCAGCGCCTACCTGAGCCGCTTCCTGCAGCTGTGCGGCGCGGACAACCTGCGCGTCGCCTGCCCATCGACGGCCGCGCAATGGTTCCACCTGCTGCGCCGGCAGGCCTTCGACACGCTGCGCAAGCCGCTGGTGGTGATGTCGCCCAAAGGCACGCTGTACTGGGAGAAGGCCTCCCACGCGTCGATCGACGCGCTGACCGGCGGCCGCTTCGAGACGGTGCTGGACGACGTGTCAGTGGAACGCCCCGAGCAGGTCGAGCGTCTGCTGCTGTGCAGCGGCAAGGTCTATTACGACCTCGATCGCGGGCGTCGCGCGGTGGCGCGGGCGGACCTGGCCGTCGCGCGCCTCGAGCAGTTCTATCCCTTCCCGGAGGACGCGCTGGTGGCACTCTTCGCGCGGTACCCGGCGCTGGTGGAGATCACCTGGGTGCAGGAGGAGCATCGCCAGCAGGGCGCCTGGAGCTTCGTGCGCGAGCACCTGGAGCCGGTGATGCCGCCGCACGCGCGGCTGCGTTGCGTCTCGCGCGCGGCCAACGGATCGGGCGCGACGTCCTCCCAGGCGATCCATGCGCGCGAGCAGGCGGACCTGGTGGCGAGGGCGCTGGGCGAGGCTTGAGCGGCGATCGTCCAGCGCGCTCCGCACGCGCTCACTGCCCCAGCGTGTCCATGCGGCGCCAACTCGAACCGCTTCCTCGGCCCTGCGCCTGCGGGCGGCCCAGCTGCAGGACCTCGATCGCATGGCAGGCGGCCTCGGTCGCATAGGTGAGCGCCTCGTTCTCGGTCGCCCACGCCGGGTCCAGGCTGGGATGGACCACGTCGTCGGTGCCGTGGTCCATCGCGCCTGCGTCGTCGGCGCCGCCAGCGTTCATGGCCGACGCGCTCTGATCGGCAGTCGGGTCCGGCCCCGGTGACAGCGAGTCGCCGAAAGCGTCTCGTCCGGAAGGTCCGCCACCGAGCAACTGGTGGTCAGCGGTGTCCTGGCGACGCCGCCCGGTGTCCAGCAGCCGGTACCGGCCGATGAAATGGCCATCGGCGATCGGCATCGATTCGACGCGGTAGGTGACACCGCGGTACTGTCCGTCTCGTTGCATCAGGGTTCTCCCTTGATCAGGATGCAGCGAAGGCGGCAATCGCCACGCCCGGCCGGGCGGGAATATGTCGCGCCGCCCGGGCGCCTTTGACGCGATCCGGCGGACGGCACCGGTGCCGTGACGGACGGCGTCCGCCTGGCCGCCACATTTGTGACAACATCGCCGGATTCAGACCCGCCATCGCCTTCGATCTTGGATGCTCTGCTCGCCCGCCTGACCTCGACCGTCCCCGTCGCCCGCAACGTCGAACAGCTCACGCGTCCGTTGCTGGACATGCTGGGCACCGTGACCGGCCTGGAATCCACCTACCTGACGACCATCGATCTGCGGGCCGGGGAACAGCATGTGCTGCTGGCCCGCAACGCCGGGACGATGACCATCCCCGAGGGCCTCACCGTCGCCTGGTCCGACACGCTGTGCAAGCGCGCGCTGGACGCCGGCCGCATGTCCACCAGCGACGTGGCGGACTGCTGGGGCGACTCCGACGCCGCGCGCCAGCTCGGCATCCAGACCTACGTCAGCGCGCCGGTGCGCGACGACGGCGGCGCGCTGATGGGCACGCTGTGCGCCGCCAGCGCGCAGCGCCGCAAGATCCCGCCGGAGGCCGAGTCGCTGCTGCGGCTGTTCTCCACGCTGGTGAGCCAGTTCCTGCAGCGCGAGCGGCTGGTGGCCGACCTGCGCGCCGCCAACGAGCAGCTCACGAGCTACGCGCTGACCGACGCGCTGACCGGCCTGCCGAATCGCCGCGCGCTGTTCGACGAGCTCCAGCGCCAGCTGCAGCGCGCGACGCGCGAGGGCAGCTGCGTGCTGCTGGGCTGCATCGACCTGGACGGCTTCAAGGCGGTGAACGATCAACTGGGCCATCACCGCGGCGACCTGTTCCTGCGCGAGATGGCTCAGCGCCTGTCGCTGGAGCTGCGCGGCTCGGACATGCTGGCGCGCATGGGCGGCGACGAGTTCGTCGTCGTCGGGCCGGGCGTCAACGTCGGGGCCTTGCCCAAGCCGGACGGCGCGCTGTTCGAGCGCGGCGAGGCGCTGCAGGCCGCGCGCACGCTGGAGCAACGCGCCGCGCTGGCCAGCGTGGGCCGATTCGAGCTCGACGGCCGATGCCTGCAGTACGCCGGCGCGAGCGTCGGCGTCGTCGCGCTAGACCCGGCGGGGATGACCGTCGAGCAGGCGCTCCAGCACGCCGATGAGCGCATGTACCAGATCAAGCGCGCGCGGCGCCGTGACATCGTCGTGCCCGCGGTGATCGCGCAGGCCGCCGACTGAGCCCGTCAGCGCGATCCCGTCAGCGCGGCCGCGCGAGGTTCAGCTTCTCGATCAGCAGCGACATGTCCACCGGCTTGGCCAGGTGGTCGTCGAAGCCCGCCGCGATCGCCGCGTCGCGGTCCTGCAGCGTGGCCAGCCCGGTCAGCGCCACGGCATACAGCGGCTCGGGCTGACGCACCGCGCGTTCATGCTCGCGCAGCCGCCGGATCAATGAATAACCGTCCGCGCCGGGCATCGCCACGTCGCTGACCAACGCCTGCGGCGTGGCGCCCTCGCCCTGCGCCAGGGCGCGGGCCCAGCCTTCCTCGGCCGAGGCGGCGGCACGCACCTCGGCGCCGGCCAGCTCGAGCAGGTGCTGCAGCGCGTCGAGCGCGTGCGGATCGTCGTCGACCAGCAGCACGCGCAGACCGCGCAGGTCCGTCGGCGTGAGCTCGCGCGGCGCGGTCTCCAGCGGGTCGGACACGAGGTCCGACGCAGGGAATCGCACCGTCAGGCGCGTGCCCCGGCCTTCGCCGTCGCTGTGCGCGGTGACCGTGCCGCCATGGGCCAGCACCAGGTGGCGCACGATCGACAGGCCCAGCCCCAGCCCGCCGTACTCGCGGGTGCGGCTGATGTCGGCCTGCGTGAAGCGGTCGAAGAGACGGGGCAGCAGGTCGATCGCCACGCCGATGCCGTTGTCCACAACGGCGAGTTCCACCGTGGGGCCGATGCGGCTGAGCGAGACCGAGACGCGTCCGCCGCGCGGCGTGAACTTCAGCGCGTTGCCCACGAGGTTGGCCACGATCTGCTGCACGCGACGCGCGTCGCCCTGGACGCGGTGGGTCTGCTGCAGGCCCGAGCCGCCCAGCGTCAGGCCCTTGGCCTCGGCGGTGGGCTGGAGTTCCTCGACCACGCCGCGCACGCAGGCTGCCAGGTCCAGCGGACGCAGCTCCAGCGCGAGGTGCCCCGAGGAGATCCGCGACACGTCCAGCAGGTCGTCGATCAGCTGCGCCTGCACCTGGCAGTGCTTGAGGATGGTGCCGATGGCGCGCGTGGCGGTGGCCTCGGCCAGCGCGCCGCGCTCCTGCGACTGCTTGAGCACCGAGGCCCAGCCCGAGATCACGTTCAACGGGGCGCGCAACTCGTGCGAGACCATGCCCAGGAAGTCGTCCTTGGCGGTGTTGGCGCGCTCGGCGTCGTCCTGCGCATGCCGGGCCGACCCCAGCGCGCACTTCAGTTCGTGGATGTCCTGGAAGGCGATCACGGCGCCGTCGATGCGCTCGTCGGCGGTGCGATAGGCCCGCACGTTCACGAGCCACCAGCGGCCCTCGCTGTCCTGATGCTCATGCTCGACCGGTGCCAGCCCCTGCACGGCGGCCTGCACCAGCTGCTCGAGCTGCCCCAGCGCGAAACGCGAGGTGACCTGGCCGATGGGCTGACCGATCGCCTCGCCGATGGCGGACGCCTCCAGCCCGAAGAGCTGCGCCGCCTGTGGCGATGCATGCCGCAGCCGCAACTGGCGGTCCAGCAGCACCACCGGCAGCGGGATGCCCTCGACGAGGTTGCTGAGGTCGTCGTTGGCGAGGTCCAGCTCGTCGTTGCGTGACTTGAGCTCCTCGTTCAGCGAGATCAGCTCCTGGTTGGCCGATTCGAGCTCCTGCTTGGCGCTCTGCAGTTCCTCGTTGGCGCTCTGCAGCTCCTCGTTGGTGCTGAGCATTTCCTCGTTGGCGGTGCGCAGCTCCTCGTTGGCCGACTCGAACTCGACGACCAGCGTGCGCAGCTGCGCCTGCGTGGCCTCGAGCTCGTCGGAGAGCGTGGTCACGGTGCGCTCGAGTTCATCGACCCGGGCGCGCGCGCCGCTCGGCGAGAAGGGTGGCGTGGACAGCGCGGCGGAGGTCTCGGCGGCGGCTTCCTCGGGCTGCAGCGCCAGCGTGACGAGGAAGTGCTGCAGGGCCTCGCCGGTTTCCAGCGGCAGCACTTCCAGCACGTAGCGGCGGTCGTTGAAGGCCACGCGCTCGCGGCGCACCGGCTGGGCGGTGCGCTTGGCCTCGATCAGCGCGGTGCGCACCGGGGTGTTGAGCTCGGCGTTGAGCAGGCGCGGCAGCGCGAGCGTGGCCTCGCCGCTGGCCGGCGCGATGAAGGCGGCGACCTCGCCGCGGAACTGCACGACGTCGCCGCTCTCGGTGACCACGAAGCCCGGCGGCGCGTAGCGCGCCAGGGCCACGCGGTTGGCGGCGTCGCTGACGAGGTCCGGTGGCGGGGGTTGGGTCGCGCGCGGCGCGTTGCCGTCGCTGGCCCAGGGGCGCAGGGCGTCGATGGGGAAGAGCGGCCGCTGGCGGCGCGAGTTGGCCAGCTTGCGGTACAGGTGCGGCGCGCCGGCGTGCTCGAAGCCATCCGCCACCGAGGCGGCCTCGGCGCGGCCGAGCAGCATGAAGCCGTCGTTGCGGCAGGCGTAGTGCAGCACCTCGAAGACATGCTGCTGCGCCTCCTTGCGCAGGTAGATCAGCATGTTGCGGCAGCTGATCAGGCCCATGCCGGAGAAGGGTGCGTGCGTGAGCAGGTTGTGCCGCGCGAAGACGCACATCTCGCGCAGCACCTTGGCCACGAGGTAGCCGCCGGAGCTGGGCACGAAGGCCGTGTCGCGGAAGGGCTGCGGGACGTTCTCCAGCGCGGAGGCGCTGTAGCGGCCCGCGCGCGCGGTCTCGATCGAGGCCTCGTTGATGTCGGTGCCGAAGATCTGCACGCGGCGCTCGATGCCCTCGGCGTTCATCGCCTCGCGCAGCAGCATGGCGATCGTGTAGACCTCCTCGCCGGTGGAGCAGGCGGGCACCCAGATCCGGATCGGGTCGTGGCGCAGCGCCAGCAGCTTGGGCAGCACCACCTGGCGCAGCACGTTGACGAACTCCGCGTCGCGGAAGAACGCGGTGACCCCGATCAGCACATCGTCGCGCAGCGCGGCCGCCTCGTAGGGGTCGCTGCGCAGGAACTGCAGGTAGGCGGCGACGTCCCGGTCCTTCTGCAGCAGCACGCGGCGCAGGAAACGGCGGCGCAGGTTGACGTCCTTGACGTAGCCCAGGTTGACGCCGGCCTTCTGCTGGACGATGGCCAGCGCGGCCTCCATCGAGTCGACGTCCTGCGTGACGTTGGCCGAGCCGGGCAGGTCGCCTTCGTGATGGGGCTGGCCGAAGCGGCGCACGAGCTCGGCGGCGATCTCCGCCGGCGGCAGCACCTCGTCGACGAGCCCGGTGTTGATCGCCGCGACCGGCATGCCGTCGTGCGCGGCGGTGTGCGGCGCCTGCGCGATCGCGAAACCACCGGTGGCCTTGAGATCGACCAGCCCGGCGGCGCCGTCCTGACCGGTGCCCGACAGGATGACGACCGCGCCGTCCTGGTCCGGGTCCTGCGCCATCGAGGCGAGGAAGGCGTCGATCGGCAGGTGCAGCCCCGGCACGCGGCGGGTGAGGCGGAAGTGGCCGTCCAGCGCCATCACGCCGGCGTTCTCCGGCATCACGTAGACGCGGTTGTGCTCGACCTTGGTGAGATGCTCGACGCGCTCGACCGGCAGCGTGCTGCGGCCTTGCAGGACCTCGGGGAGCCGGGTTTCCTCGTTGGCGGGCAGGTGCGTGATGACCAGCACCGCGAAGCCCGGTTGGTGCGGTAGCGCACCGAGGATGGTGCCGAGCGCGTCGATGCTGCCGGCGGAGCCGCCAAGCACCACCACCCGCAAGGGCTGTCGCTCCTCAATGTCCACCCGGGATCCTGTTCTCGCTTGATTGCGGCGGAGTCTACCGTGCCCGGATGTCTGACATCGGACAGGGCCTCTGCGCCCTCGCGCACGGGCGGCGGGGATACTGGGCGGCTCTCCTCGATCCATGCCCCTGCGTCGCTGATGTCCGCCACGTCCATGTCCCCTTCCGCCTTGTCCGCCGCCACGCCCTGGCAGCACACCCACATCTTCGATGAAGGCAACCCGCTGGCCGCGCGCAACACGCGCTGGGCGGTGCTGCTCACCGCCTGCATGATGGTCGCGGAGATCGCCGGCGGCTACGTCTTCAACTCCATGGCCCTGCTCGCCGACGGCTGGCACATGAGCTCGCACGCGGTGGCGCTGGGCGTGTCGCTGCTGGCCTATGGCGCCGCGCGGCGCTGGGCCAGGGATGGGCGCTTCGCGTTCGGCACCTGGAAGATCGAGATCCTCGGCGGCTTCAGCAGCGCGCTGCTGCTGATCGGCGTGGCGGGGCTGATGCTCTGGCAATCGGTCGAGCGGCTCATCTCGCCGTCGCCCATCCATTACGACGAGGCGATCGCGGTGGCGGCCATCGGCCTGGTGGTGAACCTGGCCTGCGCGTGGCTGCTGCGCGGCGAGCATCACCACGGGCATGGACACGACCATGGACATGGGCACGGTCATGACCACGGTCACGGACATGACCACGCGCATGGCGACCTCAACCTCCGCGCCGCCTACATGCATGTGCTGGCGGACGCGGCGACCTCGGTGCTGGCGATCGTGGCGCTGCTCGGCGGCCGGCTGTGGGGCGCGGACTGGCTGGACCCGGTGATGGGCATCGCCGGCGCGGCGCTGGTGGCGGTGTGGGCGCGCGGCCTGTTGCGCGACACGGGCCGCGTCCTGCTGGACGCGGAGATGGACGCGCCGGTCGTGGAGGAGGTCCGCGAGGTGATCGCCGCGGCGCCCTGGCCGGCGGTGATCGCCGACCTGCATGTGTGGCGCGTCGGTCGCGCGCAGTACGCCTGCATCGTGTCGCTGGTCACCGACAGCCCGCTCGCGCGGCCGGACGAGGTGCGCCGGCTGCTGTCGGTGCATGAGGAACTTGTTCACGTCACTGTCGAGATCAATCACCCCGAACGGGTGACTGTCTGATCCGCGCCGCGCGGCTCCCCGGAGGTGAGGGGAGGCGCCGCCACAATCGCGGCCCATGAAGACCAACTACCTCCTCGCCGCCATCCTGGTGTCCAGCCTCATCGGGGCCTTCGTCGCCAACCGTTCGATGAAGACCGCCTGCGCCGTCGTCTCCGGCGGCATCGCGCTGTATGCGCTGCTGCGCCAGGTGATCTGAGCCCGCGCCGGCTCGCGATCGGTCCGTCGCCTCATCACTTCCATCAGATCCGTCACCGATGAAGTGATCGATCTGATGGGTGTTTCCGTCTGGCTGGTGGCGCCGGCCTTTCGTCACACCCCCTCTCCCATCCCCCCGTGTTCACCCTATGGTGGGATGGCACTTGCGTGGACCCCCGCTGATAGTGGGGGCTCGTCAGGAGAGGACCCCATGCGACAACGTCTCGCGCCTTCGGCCGGAGATCACGGCCACCCCTTCGGTTCGGTCATGCAGCACATCCTGCGGCAGACCGAGGTGATGCTGCAGCGTCGCATCCCCTTCAGCCCCTCGGGCTGGCCGATCGAGGACACGCCCGCGCTGGAAGGGCTCGAGGTCACCGAGTCCACCTGGGACGAGTGGACCGAAGCCATCGAGCACCAGCGCCGCGGCGACTGAGCCCGCCCGCCCCCTAGCCCCCGCGACGCGCCACGCGCCACGCGCCACGCGCCACGGCAACCGCCCGTCTTGCGCGGTGATCGCCCGGAGGCAGGCCGGCCTCGCGCGAACTTGAGCGGATGAAGCGGCCGTCCGGCCGCCCAGATCGGTCGCTCGGTGATGCAGTTCACCGAGCCCGCGCCGAACGACGAGATCGACGCGCTCATCACCGCATGCCGCGAGGCGGTCGAAGCGAAGAATCCGTTCACCCCAATGAACGAGAGCGCTTCGCCATGCACGTCAAGTCCTCCGCTTCCCCGTCGCCGGCGATCCATGCCGGCGCCCCGGCGCCGTCGAGCAGCGCCAAGGCCGGCAAGACCGGCACCGTTCCGGCCGCCGCGCCGGATTTCTCCCAGATGCTGAAGGACGCGAAGGCGGCTGCGCCATCGGCGTCCACCACGGCACCCACCACGGCGACAGTCTCAGCGCCGTCCACCACGCCGTCCGCCGGCCCCTCGACGCTCTCGCTCGACACGGCCTCGCTGGCCGCGCGCGGCTGAGCGTCGCCGGGAGTCCGCCTTGAGCAGCGTGCCCTTCCTGTCCAGCATCGCCAACCTGGTGACCTCGTCCGATGGCGGGCACTCCGAAGGGGGACGCCCGGTCTCCGGTGGCCTGTCCTCCGGGGGATCCCGGGGCGGCGGGCCCAGCGTGACGCTCGGCCCCGTCCTTGGCGTGACCGCCACCATCAGCGCCAAGGGCCTGCAAGCCTTGGCCGGCGACGCGGTCGACGCGGTGGAGACCGCGGCCGACGTGGTCACCGGCACGGTCGGCGATGTCGCGGGCGCGGTGGGCACGGTGGTCGGCAATGTCGTCGGCTACGGCGTGATGGCCGCGCTGGGCGGCGGTGCCGTGCTCGACGAGCTGGTGTGAGGACCGTCGTGCGCCGATTCCTTGCCCTGGGTGTCCGCGCGCTGGCGCGGGTCGGGCTGCTGGGCGTGAGCTTGGGCCTGACGCTCCAGCTCGGCGGCTGCGCGATTCTGAGCCCGCTGCCGGCGTGGGAGCTGGTCAAGGGCGCGGGCACCGCGACGTCGACGGCGCTGGCCACGGCGGCGCCGGCCAAGGCGAGCAACACCGTGCATCACGGCGACGCGCCGGTGCGCGCCGTCTGCATCGAGTTCAACCGCAATGCGCCGCTGGAGGACCTGGTCCCGGCGATGCAGGCGGAGCTCAAGGGGCAGGGCGTGGACAGCCGCGTCTACGAGCCCGGCACCGGCCAGCAGCAATGCACGGTCTGGCTGCGCTACGTCGCCACGATCGAATGGGGCGTGCCGCCGATGGCCAGCGGCTACCGCGCCAACCTGAGCGCGGCGTCGATGAGCCTGCATCGCGCGGACGGCACCTTGCTGTCGACGAGCAGCTATGTCGCCGACGAGAACTTCGGACTGGCCCGCTGGGCCGGGACCCGCAACAAGATCGCGCCGGTCGTCAAGGCGCTGATCACCGGCTTCCAGAGCTGAGGGAGGGGAGAGATGTCGACTTCACGAGCAATGACCCGACGGGCGCGCCACGCGGCCGCGATCGTCGCGACGGCCGCGGCGCTGGCCGCATCGGCAGGGCTGGCCGGCTGCGCGAGCCCGGCGCCCACGGTGGCCGGGCCGATGATGGTCACGCCGCCGCAGGCGCCGATGTACATCGAGCGGCCCAACAACGGCGCGATCTACCAGCCGGGCATGTCGCCGACCTCGCTGTTCTCCGGCGAGAAGCGGCCCAGTGCGATCGGCGACACGATGAAGGTCGACATCCAGGAGACGCTCAAGGCGTCGCAGAAGCAGACCACCGACACCACGCGCGACAACAAGCTCGCCGTGCAGGGGCCGGGCGGCAAGAGCAACATCGGCGCGGTGGAGCGGCTGCTCAACATCGACGCGACGGCCTCGGGCAGCGATTCGTTCAAGGGCTCGGGCACGACCGAGACCGACAACAGCTTCGTCACGCAGGTCGCGGTGAGCGTCATCAACGTGCTGCCCAACGGCAACCTGCTGGTGGCCGGTGAACGCAACGTGGGCCTGAACAAGGGCGTGAACACGCTGCGCTTCTCGGGCATCGTGAATCCGCGCGACATCCGCCCCGGCAACGTGGTGTCCTCGCGCGACGTGGTGAACGCCAGCCTGGAGAGCGTCGCGCAGGGCGATGTGTCGGAGGCGTCCTCGCGCAGCTGGCTGCAGCGCGTGCTGGCGCGGAGCCTGTCGATCTGGTGATCGCCGCGCGGTCAACCCGCAAACCGGGCCGACGCCACCGCGCTTATCGAGCGATCGGTCGGGGCGGTCCGCTTCTATAACCCACGGTTCGCCGTGCAGGCATTCGCGACAGTTCCGCATTCGGCGCGGAGGGCGGAGCCTTGTCCGGCGGACTTCATCCAGAACGAGCATGAGCACGAGAGGGACGCAGACGCCGCTGGACGGCGCACCGGAGACGACGAGCGACGACTGGCTGGCCGATGGCCAGGTCCGGACGTATCGCCGTGGTCAGAAGATCATCGAGGCCGGCAAGCCGCTGGCCGAGTGGATCGCGATCAGCGGCGGCGCGGCCTTCCTGGCGGCGCGGGTCGCGGCGGACACGCGTGTGGCCGTGGCCGCGCTGTGGCTCGGCGACGTGATCGGCGCGGACTCGCCGCTGGGCAAGCTCGCGGCGCGTTACGACGTCACCGCGCTGGTGGATGTAACGACGATCCACATCCCGCTGCCGCGCATGAAGGAAGCGCGGCTGCCGCAGCGCGACGCGGCCACCGGCGAGCTGTATGCCGCGACGGCCTCGCGGCTGCAGGACCAGATCACGATGCGGCTGGCGGGCAACGGGTTCCAGCGGCTGGTCAGCGTGCTGGCGACGCTGGCGGCGGCGCTGAGCAGCTCGCAGCGCGTGGGGGCGGTGTCGGGCAACAGCCTGGCGCTGCCGGTGTCGCAGGCCTGCATCGGGCAGTTGTCGGGGCTCTCGCGGCGCCAGACCTGGATCTACCTGGGCCAGCTCGCCGAGCGCGGGTGGAGCCGCACGTCGCGGACCAAGGTGACGCTCGAGGGCCTGAACGCGTGGCTGATCCTGATGGGTGAGGTCGAGGCGCGCGGGCTCGAGTGCATCGGCACCGTGGACCAGTGCGACATGACCTTGTCGCAGCTGGCCCGCTCGCGCGGCGCGCTCAAATAGGCGCGATCAAGCAGTCACGCTCAAGTCATCGCGTGGCAGGCCGCGCGTCGGTCCGCGTCAGGCGCGCGCGTGCGGCTCAGACGGATCGTGCGAAGTGGATCTCCGCGGCCGGCTTGGCGCTGCTGGTGCGTCCGAAACCACCGAGGTTGCCGAGCACGAGGGTGTGGTGCCGGCTGATCTGCTCGGCGCTGAGATCGCCGTTGGCGAGGGTGGTGTGGCCGTCGGCGACGAGGGTCACGTCGTAGCCGGCGCTGAGCGCGCGCCGGGTGGTGGAGTCGACGCAGAAGTCGCTCTGCGCGCCGCAGATCACGAGGTGATCGACGCCCAGGCCCTTGAGCACGGCGTCGAGCTCGGTGCGGTGGAACGAATCGGACGCGGTCTTGAAGATGCGCGGATCGTCGGCCCGTGCGTGCAGCCGGTCGTCGATCTGCCAGCCGTCACTGCCGTGGCGAAGGGGCTCGTAGGCGTCTTCCTCATGCTGGACGAAGACGACGGGCGTGTCGGTCTCGCGCGCCTGCGCGATGAGGCCGTTGATGCGCGCGATCACGGCGTCGACGTCATGGCAGGCGTACTCGCCCACGCAGAGCGCGCGTTGCAGATCGATGATGAGCAGGGCTTGGGACATGACGATCCACCGGTGAGGGATGAAGCGGACGAGCATACGCGGCGTCTACCCGCAGGCCGTTGGTCACTGTTCGCCAGTAGTTTGCCTGGTTCGAGTCATTGCGCAGAGATGCAGGCGTCCTTACGCTGGACGGCTCTACCAGAGTTCAGCGCCAACCTCTCGGCGCGATCTCGATTCTTTGGAAAGCGAGCAAGACATGTTGCGCTACCCAGCCTCGATCACGCCTGACGAGAGCGGTTTCCTCGTGCTGTTTCCGGACATTCCGGAGGCAATCACTTGTGGGAACACCTACGAAGATGCACTTGATATGGCCGCTGATGCCTTGGTGACCTCGATGGACTTCTACTTCGAGGATGGTCGGTGTATTCCGGAGCCATCAGGCCTGGCCGCAGGACAAGTGCTGATTGATCTCCCGGAAAGTGTGAGCAAGAAGGCAATCTTGCTCAATGAATCGCTCGCTCAAGCAAAGGCTGCTGGATCTCCTCGGCCCACGCCTCAGAACTTGTAGTTCATCACCACCCGCAGCGCGCGGTTGTCGCCGCGGGCGGTGTTGGGCTTGTCGAGGTTGAGGTTGTCCCCGCCCAGGCGATTCGCCGGTTGACCGGCGGCGGGCGTGTTGCCGATCCAATCGTCGAAGCCCGCGTAGTTGTCGGCGCCGAAGACGTTCAGCACGTCCAGCCGGATGCCCAGCTGGTGCACGCCAAACTTGAATGCCTTGCCCAGGCTGATGTCCACCTGCCTGAAGCTCGGCGAGTCGCCTTCGACCAGGAAACACTGCGGCGTGCCGCCCAGGCAATTCGTCATGCGGCGCGGGAAGCCGCTGGCGTACGTCGCCTTCGCGGAGAACGTCATCCCCCACGGCAGCAGCTTGTCCGTCATGAACGCGCCCACCACCCGATGCCGGTCCACCAGCGTGCTCGGATTCCATCCGCGCCCCGCGCGCCCGTAGGTCCAATCGAAGGTGTCGTTGCTCCACTGGAGGTTGGTCGTCTTCGCGTCGCTGTAGGTGTACGCGATCGTCGCGGTCCAGCCCGACGACGCGGTGTAGGGCTTGTCCAGCTTCGCGAACACCGAGTCCGTGCGCGTGCGCCCGATCGAGTCGCCCAGCACCAGCTGACCGAAGCCATTCGGTCCGCCCCACAGCGGATCGAGCGCCGACTGCTGCGCAAAGCCGCCGTTGGCGTCGCGGTTGCCGCTGAACCAGACGAACTGGTTCTTCGCCTCCACGCGGCTCAACGCGATCTCGCCGTTCCAGGACTTGCCCAGCGCCTGCCGCAGCCCGATGCTGAACTGGTCCGCGTAAGGCATCTTGAGGTCGTTGCGGATCAACCAGATCTCGCCGCCCGTGGCCTGGTTCTTCTGCAACTCATCCAGCGCATGGTTGGCCATCGTGCGGTCATAGCTGCGGCCGTAGCCGCCGAACACCACCGTCTCGCGATCGCCGCGCACGTCGTAGGAGAACCCGACGCGCGGCGCGAAGGCGTTCTTGAACGCTTTGCGCGAGCGCCCGTCGCTGATGTACTGCGCGATGTCGATCCCGCCCTTGGCCAGCGACTGCGCATAGGTCTGCCCCGCGGGCGGCGTGATGCCGTAACGCGTGCCGTCCGCCGCGAACAGCGCCGCCACGCGGTCTGCCGGCGTCGCGTAGCTGTTGTTGAGCATGTTGTCTTCGTAGTCCCAACGCAGGCCGAGGTTGAGCTCGAGCTTGCGCGTGACGCTCCAGTCGTCCTGGAGATAGAGGCCCCACTGCTTGTTGCTGAAGCGGGCGCCGGAGCCCGCCGTCGCGCGGCGGATGCGGCATTGATCGCTGGATGCGCCGTCGCTGGACACCGTGGTCCCGAGGCAGTTGCTGCCGTCCCAATAGGGCAGGCCGGTGACGTTGTCGATCAGGACCTCGACCGCGTCGACGCGATTGGCCGTGCCGCTGAGGTCGTAGCGCATGTCCTTGAGCTTCACGCCGCCCTTGATCACGTGCCCGTCGAAGCCGGTGAAGGTCAACTCTTCCGACAGATACGCGCCGCGCTGCTGACGCCGCTGCGCATCGGGCGAGCCGCCGTCCAGGATCACGTCCTGCGCGTTGGTCAGCACCTGCGGCACCGCGGTCGACACCTTGTAGCGGACCAGCGGCGAGACCGACGCCGACTGCGGATTCCACTCGTAGTCCTCATAGCCGAGGCGCGCTTCGCTGAGCCAGTCGCCGCGTGACCACTCGTGCGTGAGATCGACGCGCGTCTCGTCGTTGCGGCGCTGCTTGTCGTTGCCGGGCAGCGAGAGGTTGCGGTCCTCGGCGATGCGGTCGGTCTCGCGACGCAGGCGCGCGCTCAGCGTCAGCTTCTGCTCCTCGTCGAGCTGCGCGTCGAGCTTGCCGAAGAGCAGGTCCTCATGGAACGGGTCCACCTGGTTGCCACGCCGCGCGAGAAGCTCCGGCACGATGCCCGCGTTGGGCAGCTTGTCGAAGTTCTGTCCGGCGATCTGGCGCGAGTCCTCGATGCGCTTGGCGTCGTAGGCGATGAAGAAGTGCAGCCGGTCCTGGACGAGGGGGCCGCCCACGCTGCCGCCGTACTCGTACTTCTCGGAGGCCGGGCGGCGAACGCCCTGCGACTCGCGCTCTTTCTCCAGCGAGTTCAGCGAGCGCCAGTTGGTGCCCGTGCGGTCGCCGTAGACCTCGCCGTGGAACTCGTTGGTGCCGGACTTGGTCACGGCGGTGATCGCGGCGCTGCTGACCTGGTCGAACTCGGCCTTGTAGTTCTGCGTCAGGACCTTGTATTCCGCGATCGCCGATTGCGGGAAGGGATTGCCGCGCGTGTCGGACTGTCCGCTCACGCCGCCGCGCAGGATGTTGTTTTTCTGGCCCACGCCGTCGATGAAGACATTGAGATGGTCGAAGTCCTGCGCGCCGGACTGCACGCGGCTCAGGCCGCTCGCGTCGCTGGAGAACGCGACGCCGGGCGCGAGATCGGCGGCGCTGAGGAAGTTGCGTGTGCTCTGCGGCAGCGCCTCGATCATGCGTTGCGACACCGACGTGCCGAGCTGCGAGTCCTTGACGCCCTGACGCGCCGAGGCTCCCTCGACGGTCACGCGGTTGAGCTGCACGGCGGCCGCCGCGGCGCCTTCGCTTGAAGGCGTGGCCGACGCCGCTGGCGCGAGGTCCAGCGCGGCGCTTTCGCCGACGGCCAACGTGATGCGCTCGGTCTTGAGCGGCTTGCCGTCGGGGCCGGCGACGCTTACTTCGTACTGGCCCGGCGCGAGGCCGACCAGCGCATAGCGGCCATCCTCGCGGGTGCTCGTCCGATAACGCGCGCCCGTGGCGACGTTGGTCGCGGTGACGGCGAGCCCGCCGCTCGCGACACCCGCAGGCGCGCTCACCAGTCCGCGCACGGTGGCGCGGCTGACTTGCGCGTGAGCGGTGTTGCCCAGACCGGCGAAACCGGTCGCGAGCGCCACGGCCATCGCCAGGGCGAGCGCGGAGCGGGCGGTCGAGCGTGGGGCTGCGGTCATTCGGCGCGCATCAGGCAGAGGGGCCCGCCTTGGCGCGACGCATCTGTTCACCGAAGACCTGTTCCATCGACTTCTTCTCTGGCAGCACGTACACGATGCCGCCGCGCTTGCCGAAGGTCGGCCACAGCGTCTGCTCGAAGAATTTCACCGGCATGTTGATGCAGCCGAAGCTGATGCGGTTGTCCGCCGGCGTCGGCGAGGCGAGCCGCTCCAGACGGCGCTCCGCCGGGTTGGTCGGGCGGACTCGGTGCATGGACACGGCCGCTTCGTAATCGACCCACAACACGTCCTCGTGCGAGGCGTTCTTGCCCGGCTGCGCGACGAATCGTCCAGCCGGTGTCGTGCGTTCGGACGGCTTGACCTCGGCGATCGGGCGCAAGCCGATGCCCGCGACGCTGTCATCGCCCGCCGCGTAACCGAGCAGCACCGGCGTGGTCGCCTGCAGCTTGCCCTCGGCATTGAACACGAGCACGCGGGCCTGGCGCTTGTCCAGGATCGCGAAGGGTCGTCCGTTGTGGTCCCAGCCCGCCATCACCCATTGGGCGAGCTGGCGAGCTTGCTTGGAAACCTTGGTCTTGCCGAAATCCGCCGTGCCGGTCCGCGGCACTGGCGCGGTGGCTTGGGCGATCGGCTGGACCGATGAAGGGGAAACATGCTTCGCGACGGTCGCAGTGGGCGCCGGACGCCCCTGCTTCATCACGAAGGTGGCCACCGGCCAGGCCAGCAGCGCGCCGGCCAAGCCCAGCGCCAACCCCTGGGCCGCCCATCCCGCACGTTCCCGCAGGGACTCCGGGACCCGCTCCGACACCGGCTTCGGTGGCGGCGGATCGCTGAAGTAGTACCCGCTGGAGGCGCGCAGCATGGAAGGCTTTCAATCAGGGGTCAGGCTCGGGCGAGGCACGACGTGACGGTCACGTCGATCAGTTGCGGTCGGCGCGCGGAGCCGGCGTGCCGGCGCTGGTCGGCTCGGCCGGCAGCGGTTCCGAAGCCTGCGGCTGCTGGCTCTGGTACTGGTCAGCCGATTGCGGCTGGGTCTGCTGCGATTGCGCTTCAGGCTGCGTCTGCTGCGCCGGAGCGTTCGGGTCGGTCGACTGCGTGGTCTGGTCCGCCGGGGTCATGGTCTGCTCGGCGGGCGGCTGTTGCTGGTCAGCCGGCTGCACTTGAGCTTGCGTCGCGTCGGTCGAGTTCTCGACTTGCGCATACGCCAGGCCCAGCACGCTGGCGAAAGCGGTCAGGGCAACAGCACCGGTCACGAGGGATTTGGTCGCGTTCATTGAGTCTCTCCTTAGGGCTTGAGGGCCGATCGGTGGAGATCGGTTAGGACCTACTGTGGACCGTCAACCGGGAGGTTTTCGTGGGCAGAGGTCGCGAGGTCTTGTAGGACAAACGGCAGGTTGCACCCCGATACATCCGCGTGTTCATCGGGGCAAACGGGCATCCCGCCCATTTCGTGCACCCCGCGTTCAACGGCCGTCTCACGTGCGCGCCCAAGAAAAAACCGGACGGCCTGGTGAGGCGGTCCGGTGAAGAAGGCGCTGATGGACGCCTTCGGAGACGGGAGACACGGTGCCAACAATAGGCATAGACCCGAGACGAAAAAATGTGTGACTGGACAACGCACCGTTGTGGCGCCCTCAACAATCGCGTCCTCTCCAAAGCGCCCATGAACACGGAGTGCGGTGCGCCAATCGCCCAAAGTACGTATCCCGAATGCG
The DNA here is from genome assembly GCA_039594005.1 of Roseateles sp. Lineage (GTDB taxonomy): Bacteria > Pseudomonadota > Gammaproteobacteria > Burkholderiales > Burkholderiaceae_C > Roseateles. The sequence continues at coordinate 3,045,103 of JBCNOF010000010.1, read as the reverse complement.
TGTACCGCCCAACGCCCAATAGACGCCGACTGTCGGTTTCGTGCGATAGATGTCCGTTTGCTATGTGTGGTTGTCAAAGGATGTCAATGACTTGCGTCAAGATCGCGCCCGCCGCGAGCGTTCTGCCGCAACTCTTTCCGTCGGTAACGTCAATCCCCTGTCTTCACAGGAAGTTGACGCCGATAGGGACAGGGACGCCAGAACACGGGACGCGGTCGATCCAGGCCGGTTGAGGGTTCGGAACTGGGTCGTCATCAGCGGGCCGCGTCGCGGCCGCCATTCATTGTTTGAGGAGGACCTCATGTCTACTGTGCTGACCGACCCGAGCGTCGGATCCGCCGGCTCGAGCTGGCTGGACAAGGAGCGCACCATTGCCGCTCCGGGCTTCAACCGCTGGCTGGTGCCGCCGAGCGCGCTGGCCATTCATCTGTGCATCGGGATGGCCTACGGCTTCTCGGTCTTCTGGCTGCCGCTGTCCAAGATGCTGCAGACCGCCGGCACCGGCGCCGCGTGCGCCAAGGACGTGAGCTTCTTCGCCGAGCTGTTCGCCACGGGCTGCGACTGGAAGATCTCCACGCTGCAGTGGATGTACACGCTGTTCTTCGTTTTCCTGGGCTGCGCCGCCGCGATCTGGGGCGGCTGGCTCGAGCGCGCCGGTCCCCGCAAGGCGGGCCTGGTGTCGGCCGTGTGCTGGTGCGGCGGCATGCTGATCTCGGCGATCGGCATCCACACCCACCAGTTCTGGATGATGATCCTGGGCTCCGGCGTGATCGGGGGCATCGGGCTGGGGCTGGGCTACATTTCGCCCGTGTCCACGCTGATCAAGTGGTTCCCGGACCGTCGCGGCATGGCCACGGGCATGGCGATCATGGGCTTCGGCGGCGGCGCGATGATCGGTTCGCCCCTGGCCGTGGAGCTGATGAAGAAGTTCGCCACCCCGACGGACCCGGGCGTGACGCAGACCTTCGTCGTGATGGCGCTGATCTACTTCGTCTTCATGGTCGCGGGCGCCCTGGGCTACCGCGTGCCGCCGACCGGCTGGAAGCCTGCGGGCTGGACGCCGCCGCCGGCCCAGGTCAACAACGCCATGATCACGCAGCGCCATGTGCACGTGAAGAAGGTGTGGGGCATTCCGCAGTTCTGGCTGGTGTGGATCGTGTTGTGCATGAACGTGTCCGCCGGCATCGGCGTGATCGGCATGGCCAGCCCGATGCTGCAGGAGATCTTCGGCGGCTCGCTGATCGGCGTGGACCTGAAGTTCTCGGACCTGGACAAGACGCAGCTGGCCGCGATCGCCGCGATCGCCGGCGGCTTCACCGCGCTGCTGAGCCTGTTCAACATCGGCGGCCGCTTCGTGTGGGCCTCGCTGTCGGACAAGCTGGGCCGCAAGCTGACCTACACCGTGTTCTTCGTGCTGGGCGGGCTGCTGTACGCCTCGCTGCCGAGCAGCGCCGCCGCCGGTCACAAGCTGGCCTTCGTGGCCGCGGTCTGCGTGATCCTGTCGATGTATGGCGGCGGCTTCGCCACCGTGCCGGCCTACCTGGGCGACCTCTTCGGCACGCAGATGGTGGGCGCGATCCACGGCCGCCTGCTGACCGCCTGGGCCACCGCCGGCATCCTGGGCCCGGTCGTGATCGGCTACATGCGCGATTACCAGCTGGGCCTGGGCATCCCGCGCGAGCAGGTCTACAACCAGACCATGTACGTGCTGGTGGGCATGCTGGTGATCGGCCTGATCGCCAACCTGCTGATCCGCCCCGTGGCCGACAAGCACTTCATGACCGACGCCGAACTGGCCGTCGAGAAGAAGCTGGCCCATGAGAAGGCCGCCGCCAGCGAGGTGGGCAGCGGTCCGGGTGCCGGCACGGCGACGCCGACCTTCCTGGTCGCGCTGGCCTGGCTGGCCGTCGGCATCCCGCTGGCCTGGGGCATCTACAAGACGCTGCTGACCGTGGCCAAGTTCTTCAACTGAGCTTGACCGCATGACCTCCGGTCGGCGCGGCAACGCCCGACCGGCTAGCATGACCCTCGCCCCGGCGGCCGTCGCGACACGACGTCCACGGGGCGACTCTGTTTCCAGGTCCGCCCGCGGGCGAGGACCGGACGGAAAGTACGAATCCGGAGGACTCGATGAGCGAGCAGAAGATCCATTTCTACAAGGGACCGGCCGGCGGCTGGGGCGCGCTGCGCAGCGTCGCCAAGCACCTGCAGCAACAGGGCGTCGCGGTGAAGGGCGCCAAGACCCTGTTGTCCGCCAACCAGCCCGACGGCTTCGACTGCCCGGGCTGCGCCTGGCCCGACCGGGATCACCGCTCGACCTTCGAGTTCTGCGAGAACGGTGCCAAGGCCATCGCCGCCGAGGCGACCGCGCACCGCGCCACCGCGCAGGTGCTGGGCGGGCACACCGTCAGCGAGCTGGCCGAGTGGTCCGACTTCGACCTCGAGAACCTGGGCCGCATCACCGAGCCGCTGGTCTATGACGCGACCACCGACCGCTACGTGCCCATCGCCTGGGACGACGCCTTCGAGCTGATCGCCGCGCGGCTGAACGCGCTGAAGGATCCCAACGAGGCGATGTTCTACACCTCGGGCCGCGCCAGCAATGAAGCGGCCTTCCTGTATCAGCTGTTCGTGCGCCAGTTCGGGACCAACAACTTCCCCGACTGCTCCAACATGTGCCATGAGCCCAGCGGCCAGGGCCTGAAGCCGACCATCGGCATCGGCAAGGGCACGGTGACGCTGCACGACTTCGAGCAGGCGGACGCGATCTTCATCTTCGGCCAGAACCCCGGCACCAATCACCCGCGCATGCTGGGCGAGTTGCGGGAGGCGTCCAAGCGCGGCGCGAAGATCGTCAGCTTCAACCCGCTGCGCGAGCGCGGCCTGGAGCGTTTCGCCGACCCGCAGGACAAGATGGAGATGGCGACGCTGGGCAGCACGCCGATCTCGACCAACTACTTCCAGCTGCGCATCGGCGGCGACATGGCCGTCATGAAGGCGCTGTGCAAGCGCGTCTTCGAGCTCGACGACGCGGCCGTGGCCGCCGGCGGCGAGCGCGTGCTGGACTTGGCCTTCATCGCCGAGCACACGCACGGCATCGAGGAATTCGAAGCGAGCATCCGCGCCGAGTCCTGGGAAGCGCTGGAGGCCGAATCGGGCCTGTCGCAGGAGCAGCTGTGCGCCGCCGGCGACCTGTACGCGCAGGCCAAGCGCGTCATCATCTGCTGGGGCATGGGCATCACCCAGCACCAGCACTCGGTGGCGACGATCCAGCACATCGCGGCGCTGCTGATGCTGCGCGGCAACCTCGGCCGCGAGGGCGCGGGCGCCTGCCCGGTGCGCGGCCACTCCAACGTGCAGGGTGACCGCACGATGGGCATCTACGAGAAGCCGCCCAAGGCGCTGCTGGACCGGCTTGGCCAGGTCTTCGGCTTCGAGCCGCCGCGCGAGAACGGCTACGGCACGGTCGAGGCGATCCAGGCGATGCTCGACGGCAAGGGCAAGGTGTTCATCGCGCTGGGCGGCAACTTCGCCGCGGCGACGCCGGACACGGTGGCGACCTGGAAGGCGCTGCGCTCGACCGACCTGACGGTGCATGTCACCACCAAGTTCAACCGCAGCCACACCATCCACGGCAAGGAGGCGCTGGTGCTGCCCTGCCTGGGCCGCACCGAGATCGACATGCAGGCCACCGGCCCGCAGGGCGTGACGGTGGAGGACTCGATGAGCATGGTGCACATCTCCAGCGGCATGAACGCGCCGGCCTCGGAGCACCTGCTGTCCGAGCCGATGATCGTGGCGCGCCTGGCCGCCGCCACGCTGAAGGGACGCTCCGACGTGCCGTGGTTGTGGCTGGTCGAGGACTACGCGCGCATCCGCGACAAGATCGAGGAAGTCTTCGACGACTTCAAGGGCTTCAACGAGAAGATCAAGACGCCGGGCGGCTTCCGGCTGCGCAACACGGCGTCGGAGCGTGTCTGGAACACGCCCACCGGCAAGGCCAACTTCATCACCCACCGGCTGCCGACCGACACGCCCTTCCACCTGGCGCAGGAGCGCGCGCGCGAGCACAAGACCGTCGTCTTCAATCTGGCCACCGTGCGCTCGCACGACCAGTACAACACGACGATCTACGGCATGGACGACCGCTACCGCGGCGTCTGGGGCCACCGCCGCGTGGTCTTCATCAACAAGGACGACCTCAGGCAGATCGGCATGAAGCCGGGCCAGTGGGTCGACCTGACCAGCGTCTACAGCGACGGCGACACGCGCCGCGCCGAGAAGTTCGTGCTGATCGAGTACGACATCCCGCGTGGTTGCCTGGCGAGCTACTTCCCGGAGACCAACAGCCTGGTGCCGCTGAGCAGCATCTCCATCGGTGCGGGCACGCCGACGTCCAAGTCCATCCCGGTGGTGCTGACGCTGCGCCCGCAGGACGAGCCGCTGCCGCAGGCCGAGGCCCGTTCCGTGGCGGACGCGCGCGCCTGAGGTCCGTCGCATGAACCGCGCGCCGCCGGTCGCCGCCGAGAACGACGACATGGCCGTGCAGGCCCGTCTCGCGCTGGAGACGCTGGCCGAGCTCGATGCCGGCAACGGCGTGTCGCTGCCTCGGCTGGCCAAGCGCACGGGCTTGCGCGTGAGCGTGCTGCTGCGGCTGTACACGCTGATGAGCGATGCGCGCGTCGGTGACGAGCAGGGGCCGGGCTGGGTGCGCCTGCACGTCGACGACGACGGGCGCTGGATCGCGCGCATCACGCCGGCCGGACGCGGTGATGAGGAGCCTCAGCCATGAACGGGACGTGTGATCTGTCGGGCGGTGACGACCGCCACGATGACGGCGAGGACGACGCGCCTTTGCCGGCGGCGCTGATCGCCGTGCAACCGCGGCGACTGGGCAGCGCGCGCGCCGCCGATGAGGAGTTCGTCGCCGAGGAGGTGCCGGTGGCGCTCGAGTACAACGGGCTGTCGCACGCGGTGATGCTCGCGACGCCGCTGGACCTGGAGGACTTCGCGCTCGGCTTCTCGCTGACCGAGGGACTGCTGGGATCAGCGGCGGATCTGCTCGACGTGGAGGTCCGCGCGCGGCCCAACGGCATCGCGTTGCAGCTGCGGGTGACCGCGCGTTGCGAGGCACTGCTCAAGGAGCGCCGCCGCAGCATGGCCGGTCGCACCGGCTGCGGGCTCTGCGGCACGGACAACCTCGACCAGGTGTTCCGCGTGCCCGAGCGGCCGGTGCCGGCGCTGCCCGCAGCGCTGGTCGACGAGTCGGCACTGGTGGCGGCGCTGTCGCGCGCGATGCGCGAGCTGGCCGAGGCGCAGCCCTTGCAGCAGCGCACCGGCGGCATTCACGCCGCGGCCTGGTGCGGCGCGGACGGCGAGGTGCTCCTGGCGCGCGAGGACGTCGGCCGGCACAACGCGCTCGACAAGCTGATCGGCGCGATGGCCAGGGCCGGCATCGACGCGTCCTCGGGCTTCGCCGCGGTGACCAGCCGCGCGAGCTTCGAGATGGTCCAGAAGGCGGCCATCGCCGGCATGCCGATGCTGGCCGCGGTCAGCGCGCCGACGCACCTGGCGATCCGCACCGCTCAGGCCTGCGGACTGCGGCTCGCGGGCTTCGTCCGCGAGGGGCGGGCGACGCTGTACGCCTGAGGCGTCCCGCTCGGAACGCGTCCGGCTGGGCGCGTCAGAACTTGCAACCCATGCCCAACTGGGCCATCACATCGATCTGCGCCGAGCCGTCGGCGCGCTTGCTCAGCTTGGACGGCATCCGAAAGCGCGCGGCGCATTCGGTCGCGTCCAGGCCGATGCCGCGCAGCATCTGCTTGGGTCCTTCCATGCCGATGCTCAGCGCGTGATGCGCGCGCTTGGGCGGCGGCCCGATGGGCGCGCCCTCGCGCGGCAGCTCGATCACCTTGATGTCGAGCCCCTGATGGAGCATCACGTTCGACCCGCCGGCCGCGGAGCTGTCTGTCGATGGGCGCAGCCGCGCGCGCAGCGCGGCCAGTGAGGCCTGCAAGGCCAGCGGTGGACGGGCGGGCGGTGGGGCGACGGCGTCGACCTCGCTCGCCGGTGCCGCGGGCAGGGCGGCGGGAGGGGTGGCGGGCAGGGCGGCGGCCATCGCCATCGGCGGTGCATCCAGCGGTGGACCGGCGGGCGGGCTCGCCTGGCCCCAGGCCGCGCCGACCGTGCCCAGCACGGCGCCGACGATGAGCCGACGTCCCGTCGCAACGAACCGGTGCGTAGGGCCGGTGTCGTGGATGCAAGGGTGTTCCATGGTGTCCTCCAGCCTCCTGACCGCGTGCGATCACGATGCGCCGGGGCGCTGAAGGTCGCCTGAAGTGCGGCTGAAGCGCGGCTGAAGCGGGGGTGGGACTTTCCCCCGTGGATATGGGGGATCCGAGCGGCCCGCGGAGCCGTCTGGTCCAGCGATCGATCCTTCCTTCTCTCCAAGGGAGGAGGCGAAGGCACATGCAGCGCGGCATCGTGGGCGTCGACGCCTGCTTAGGCGACGGAGCGCCAAGCATCATTGCCCCGACTGCGAATGGGGAAAACCGGAGGTCCGCCCATGTTTCGATGATGGTCGACATTACATTATTCATGTCGAGCGAAATTGAAAACGCTTCTGGAGAACCGGATGAAGGCATTGATCGCGGCCTACGCGCGCACGCCGTTCCACTTCGCGAAGAAGGGTGCGCTGGCGCAGACCCGACCCGATGACCTGGCCGCGCAGGCGGTGCAGGGACTGCTGGCGCGCACGGGCGTGGCCGGCGAGGAGATCGAGGACGTGATCCTCGGCTGCGCCTATCCCGAGGCCGCGCAGGGCAACAACCTGGCGCGCATCGTCGGTCTGCTGGCCGGCTTGCCGCATCGCGTGCCCGGCATGACGGTGAACCGCTTCTGCGGGTCGTCGATGCAGGCAGTGCACATCGCCGCGGCCAACCTGGAGGCGGGCATCGGCGAGGCTTACCTGTGCGTGGGCGTGGAGTCGATGACCTTCGTGCCGCAGGGCGGTTTCAACTTCTCGCCGCATCCGCTGCTGCGTGAGCAGACCGATGCCTACATCTCGATGGGCGACACCGCCGAGAACGTGGCCGAGCGCTGGTCGGTCAGCCGTCCGGACCAGGAGGCGTTCGCGCTGGCCTCGCACCGCAAGACCGCCGCGGCGCGCGCTGACGGTTTGCTGCGAGAGGAGATCGTGCCGGTGCTCAACGCCGCGGGTGAGACGGTGACCGAGGACGGCTGCATTCGGCCGGGGACCACGCTGGAGGCGCTCGCCGCGTTGAAGCCGGTGTTCCGGCCGGACGGTGTCGTCACGGCGGGCACCTCGTCGCCGCTGACCGATGGCGCCTCGGTGGTGCTCGTCTGCACGGAGGAATTCGCGCGCCGGCACGGCCTCGCGCCGCTGGCGCGCGTGGTGAGCTTCGCGAGCGTCGGCGTGGATCCGGCGGTCATGGGCATCGGACCGGTGCCCGCGACGCAACTCGCGCTCAAGCGCGCGGGGCTGGGCATCGATCAGATCGACGTGGTCGAGCTCAACGAGGCGTTCTCATCGCAGGCGCTGGCCTGCATCCGCGACCTGGGCTTGGACCCGGAACGCGTGAATCTTGACGGCGGAGGCCTGGCCATCGGTCATCCGCTGGGCGCCACCGGCGCGCGCATCACCGGCAAGGCCGCGGCGCTGCTGCGGCGCACCGGCGGACGCTACGCCGTGGCCACGCAATGCATCGGCGGCGGTCAGGGCATCGCCACCGTGCTCGAGCGGGTCTGAGGGCCCGCTCGTTCTCCACATCCCTTCCCACCGCTCAAGGACGCATCATGGATTTCAAGAACACTGTCGCCTTCGTCACCGGCGCGAATCGCGGTCTCGGCAAGAGCTTCGTCAAGGCGCTGCAGGCCGCGGGCGTGAAGAAGATCTACGCCGCGGCGCGTGATCCTTCATCGATCGATTTGCCCGGTGTCACGCCGATCCAGCTGGACGTGACGAAGCCGGACCAGATCGCCGCGGCGGTGCGCGCGGCGGGGGATGTCACGCTGCTGATCAACAACGCGGGCATCACGCGCGGATCGCCGCTGCTGGGCGAGAACGCGCTGACCGCGCTGCGAGATGAGTTCGAGACCAACGTCGTCGGCCCGCTGGAGCTGACGCGCGCGTTCGCGCCGGTGCTCAAGGAACACGGCGGTGGCGCGGTGGTGAACGTGCTGTCGGTGCTGAGCTGGCTCAATCTGACGGGCGCGGCGACCTACAGCGTGTCCAAGGCGGCGACCTGGTCGGTGACGAACGGGTTGCGGCAGGAGCTGAAAGGGCAGGGCACGGCGGTCCTGGGGCTGCATGTGGGCTTCATGGACACCGACATGACGTCGGGCATCGATGCGCCGAAGGCCGATCCGCTGGACGTGGCCCAGCAGGTGCTGGACGCGCTGGCCGCGGGCAAGGACGAGGTCTACGCCGACGAGATGACCCGCGCGGTCAAGGCGGGGCTGTCGGCGGAGCAGGGGAGTTATCGCGGCGGGGTGTGACGGCGCAGTCCGCAGGCGGGGGCGCAGGCTCGTCGCGGCGTCGGGCGTGTGGACAAGTTGACGTTGCGTTGAGGTGTCCCCCGTGTGCGCGGGGTGCGCCCGCGCGAGGCGACTCGTACATTGCGCGGCTTCTCATGGAGTCGCCTCGAATGTTCCTGAACGCCATCCGCCTGCGCCTGATCGCCGGCACCGGCCTGATGCTGGCGCTGGCCGGCTGTGCCACCGGCCCCGCCTTCGACAAACCTGTTGTCGCGCCCGCCTCGCAGGCGCAGGTCTATCTGTACCGCCCGTGGCAGTTCCCGGGTGGTGCGGCGTCGCTCAAGCTCTTCGTCGATGGCGCGCCGACCGAGCTCACGCCGCCCAACCGCTCCTGGCAGCGTGTGGTGCTGGCGCCGGGCAGCCATGCCTTCGGTCTGACCGAGTACCTGAACACGTTCTCCTGCGGAGGTGCACGCGTCGACGTTCAAGCCGGCCAGACGGTCTACCTGGCGGTCGATTTCACGCTGACCGGCACGGGCACGGTGAATCACCTGTCGTGCGTGCTGGTGCCGCGCGATGAGGCGCAGGCGCTGAAGGACATGGCCGGCCTGCCGTTGTCCAAGTGAAGGAGACCCGCATGCGACGCTTCCTTCCCTTGACCGTGATGATGGCCTTGCTGAGCGCGGCAGGCGCCGCGCAAGCTCAGGTGGTGGTGCCGGAGACGCTGGAGTTGCGTCGTCTCGACGCGCCGGACGCAGCCGCGTCCATCAGCGAGTGCATCGGCCAGAGCACGACGGCGGTCGCGGAGCGCTTCATCAAGGAGGGCACGGGATGGTTCAGCACGCCGGGCTCTCGTCAGCTGTCGGCGTCGACGGGCGGCGGGGTCGTGATCTCGTCGAGGGGCCAATGGGCGTGCATCCGGACGAGCCCGATGGGTTTCCCGATCTGGCCGCTGGAAACGATGGCGGGCACGGTTGTGCCCGTCAACGCAGATCCGGTGGCGGTGAAGGATTGGCAGCGTCACCTGCTGGAGCGCATCGCCGAGCGCGGCACCGCGCGTGGACTGCTGGTCTTCCCGAACGGGAACGCGATGCAGCTGGACTTCACCGCGCAGCCGGGATCGGCGTTGTACGTGGTCTACACGCGGACCTTCGTCAAGGCCGGGGACGTCGATGAATCGAGCGCGCAGGCCGTGCTGAAGGATCCGTCGATGTCTGGCGTGAAGGTGTCGGATGACCAGGATCCGAAACGGCCCGGGCATCCCGGGCACCTGGCGATTCCGTTTGATCGCTTGATGGGCAAGCCGCAGGTGAAGGCGCCTTGAAGCGCGCTTGAAGGGACGACGGCTTCATCCGAGTCGAAACCGGCGACGCTGATGCGTGGCGGTGCCCTGGGAGGAGCGGCTACGCGTCTTCAGAGTCGAGCGCGGCCTCTTCAAGGACGAGGCGGATCTCTTGAGCCATGAACGCGAGGTCCATCCGTTCGCCGCGCTCCGCGCGCTTCCAGAGCATGGTGGGCGCCGCGATCGAGATCGGCATGGATCGGAACTGCAGGGCGGCGCTCGTTCCTGTCTTGTCGCTGACGAGGCGCCATTCGAGTCCGGCGATGCTGGCTGCGAGCGCATCGCCGAATGCCACGCCAAGCGCCACCCAGGCGTCGAAGTTGGCGTGCCGCAGGTCCTTGTGCTCCACGAGGGATTGAAGCACGGTCAGGTCAGCCTCCGACTGCGTCAGACGGCGCCCATTCGCCAAGCGTTCCGCGAGGTCCGCAACGAAGTTTCGAGCCTCGGAAAGCTCTTCAATCACTGGCGCGGAGAGGGGCGCGAAGGACAGGGCGGGAGTTGACATGGATGGGTCTAAGGGAGCGATGTCGGCGTTGCGGTGAGCTTAGATGATCGTTCCCCGCGTCGAAGCGCACGGCTGCTCTTTCCCGGAAGAGGACCTCGTACCATCGACGGTCATGGATCTCTTCAAGACGACACCACTTTCCGAAAGGGATGCAGAGCGCCTGATCGAGCGCCTCAGCCGCTACCTCGAGTCTGGGGAGGCCGGGCTGGCCTGCTACGAGTACTGGATTCAGAGCGAGGAAGAAGTCCGCCCCGGCATTTCAGCGCTAGTGCGCGTCGTCGCGCTTCGCTTGATCGAGTCTTCGGAACCGAGCCTGGCTCGAAGTGCCATTCAAGCGCTGGCCTGCACCGGTCGCGAAGAGGATATCGCCGCGCTCGCGTCGATGTCTCCTGGACACGCGGACGTATCGTCGGACCAGGTCGCGGCAGTCGCGCATCTCCGCCAGCGGACGATGTCGTTGGAGAGCCTTCTCGACGAGGTCGCCTGCAGGGACTCCTTCATCGCCTTCGCCCGTGCCTTGGCCAGGGAACGGGAGCGCGCCGCGGCGTTGGAAATGCAGGACCGGTCCCGCCATCAAGTAGATGGCGCGTTGGGTTGGAAGAACGCGGACATCGCCTCGTTCGTGCACGCTGGTCTTTCCGCATTTGAAAAGCTGCCGGACTCTGCTCAGCCGACTTGGGCGTCGATCGCGGAGTTCTTGTACCGCGGCAAGATCGTCGAGTAGGACGTGATGAACGAACGTCCGCTAAGCAGCGGGAGCAGACATCGCCCGACGTACGATTCGCTCCCCCAACCTTCAAGTTCCAGCGATGCGCTATCAGCTTAGGCCCTTTCTGCGCAGCGATCTGGAGCGCCTCTGCCGGGACCTGCCCTCTCTCGCCAAGTTCTTTGTTCGGCAGGCCGCGCGTGGCTGGCTCGCCGATATAAAGAGCTTCGCGGTCGGTGAAGACAGCTACCTTCTGCGATTTCCGGATCCGGCTCCGTCCAGTCCCTACGCGAACTGCTACTTCTTCTGGTTTGGCGGGCTGTCTTATCAAGCGTCCCTGATCTTTCTTGGGGACGTCGTCGTGGTGCATGACGCTCCCGAGCTCGCTCCTCATGCGCGTCTTGAAGTCGAAGCGGCCATGAAGGCTGCGTTTGATGTCCACGGGTACTGGGGCGCCGGCGGCATTGATGGGATCTGCGGTGACCTGCGCGTCGAGTGGCGAGCCAGGAATGGCCAGCCGTCCCTGCTCCCCACCTAAGCCGGAGCACGATCCGGACCGGCGTTCGATGACGTTGGCCCGGCGGTGCGCGACCCAGCCATCTGCGTATGCGGATTGACCCTTCGCGAGCAAAGCCTGCTTTCTGAGCTTCAGAGACGGCTCACCAAAGCTGCATGGAGCTTGCGCTCAAGGCTCCGCTGTCGGCCCGAAGCTGCGCTGGCCCCGCAACGAAAGCAGCCATACTCCGCCGCAACCGAAGCGGAGGCAGGATTGAGAGACAAGAAGGGGCTGGTCAGCGTAGGGAACTTCAAGAACGAGACGGACCGGCCACTGGTTCTCTATCTGGAGATGCTGTGCGCGGAAGTGCATCTCTCGCCAGGGCACGAGGTTGAGCTGCTCGGCATGGCCTCACCGGAACTGCTCCCGATCTCGGTCTCTGTTTCAGACGGCTCCGTGACGGTCTATCCGCAACGTGTCGTTGACCCCGAATGGCATGTACGGTTCAAGGGGAAGCTCATCCCGGCCGGGTGGCCGACGAGGCTCTCAGAGCACGAGTGATCGTCCAGGCAAGACTGACGAGCTCGCTCAGTATTCGGCGGAGGGACGCTGTCGAGGCGCGAGCCCTCGCAAGATGTCCAGGCGATTGGCAGGCGCGTCTGGCGCCATGAAGTCCGGAATGGTGTGTGCGTCGCGCTGGGGACGGGAGAGGAAACTCACTCGCCACTCGGTGACGCGCGGTTCACGGACATGGATATAGCGGCCTTCCTCCGGCTCATCAATCCACTCGCGCTGCAGCACAAGCGCCAGCGGATGCTCGGATCCCTCGCTGGCTTCAGAGAACGCGGCTGCTTCCTCAAAACTGGCGAAGGCGAAGAAGTAGTCGCTGCCGTCCGCTTCATCCGGCGCCCCACGTTCTGGATGACACCAGACGCGGTACTCGAGAACGGCGTCCCACACATAGCCGCCGCCGCTCTTGGCGACTGCTGAATACGTGCCCACCTTGGAGGCATCCAGGACTGCGGGATATTTCATGGGGAGCGCGCGAGGGTCCTCTGAGGTTCAGCCCAAATGCTGATGCAGCGGCGGCATCATCGACCCGCCCAGCTCGTTCACCAGTCGCTGGTCGTGCACGTAGTCCTGCGTGACGTCGATGACCCAGCGACGCTCGTACTTCGCGGCCAGCCGGCGCACCACCTCGTCGAAGGTCCAGGCGTCCTGCGCGTTGCTGTCCAGATGCACCGGACCGGCGGGTTGCTCGGTGATCAGGTCGCACAGCGCCGCGGCGGTGTCGGTCATGAAGGAGCACGCCGGCCGCCAGGCCGAGCTTGCCTTGATGCCGCCGTCGCGAGCGTTCTGCTCGTCCAGGTGCCTCAGCATGTTGTTGCCCACCGGCTCGGGCGATATCTGCCAGCCGATGCGCGCGATCGTCGCCAACGGATTCGCCGCCATCACGGCATCCTCGCAGCGCACCTTGTACTGGCCGTACTCATCGCGCGCTCCTCGAATATCGGCCGGGAAGTGAGGGCCGCCTTGGGAGGCGTCGAAGACCATGGCGGTGCTCACGAAGAGCATGACCGCGCCTCGGTGGGAGGCGAAGGCCGCGAGGCTGCCGGCCCACTGCTCTGACCCCATGGCCAGATGCGCGATCGCATCCGGCGCCTCGGCTCGAAGAAACGCGGCAGATGCGGCTTCATCGGCAGGGTCCACCGCGTTGCGATTCCAGGCGACGACCTCCCAGCCTCGCAATTCGGCTTCCTTGGCGACCCACGGGGCAACGGTTCCGCGAACGCCAGTCAGCAACAGCTTCATAGGTGGACACCCAAGTACGGAAGGGCGTCAGTATGCGCCTCGCCGGCAGGTCGCCGGAGGGCTGCGAAGGAGCCGCATGTCGGCGCGCTCATTCAATTGCTCGCTGCGTTTCATCCCCACAAGCCGCATTGAGCATCTGCTCGGCCAAGGTGCCGGGCGACGCGCGCTGGGGTGCCCGCTGAGCAGGCGACAGCTTGGTCTCACCCAGCCGGCGGCCCAGCGCGGCGCGGCCTTCAAACTTGACGTGAGACTTCATCGCCACCGTGCGAGCCCGGCAGTCGAGCGAGAACTCGACCCGCTGGGACCGGTTGCACGCGACCGGCCTCAACGACAGCACGGCATTGCGAAGCTCGCCATGGAACATCACGGTGGCAATACCGCTGGCGTCCTCCCGTTGGGTCACCCGCATGAAGCTGAGATTGCCGGTCTGGCCACGCAGCGGTGCGCCCCAGGCATCGCCGAGCAGCGCTGCGATGCCCTCTCCAAACGCAGTTTCGGACTCGGGCACCAGCATCAGCGACTTCCGCAGCTCGGCTCGCTCGTCGGGTCTGGCCTTGCGGATGGTGTCGCCCAGGCTCTGATCGCAAACCTCCTTGACCGGCGTTTCGCTGAAGTAGCTCGCGTAGATCAGGTGCCAGCCGAACTCGGACTTGACCGGCTCCGAGACGGTGTTGAGCGGCAAGGCAAACAGCGCCGTCTCGAATGATTTCACCAGCTGGCCTTCCTTCACCGGGCCGAGGTATCCACCACGACTGGCGGATCCCGGATCCTTGCTGCGCGCTCGGGCCAGCTTCTGGAACTCGGCGAACAGGTTGGCGCCGCGCTTCCCATCCAGCGTCGCACGTGCCGCGGCCGCGTCCTTCTCCGAAGAGAACATGACGTGGTAGGTCTCCGCCTCGCGGAGCACATCGCCCTCTTCCTTCTCTCCGAATGGGGTGACGGAGAAAGCCGGCGTGGCCAGCAGAAGCGCGAGGAGGGTTGGCAGGGCTCGTTTCACGGGGCGTCTTTCGGGGGCAACTTGCGCATGCAAGCCTCGAACAGCGGGCTGGCCAGCCAGCTGTTCAGCCACGAACGGAGCGATGGCAGATCCAGCGCTTCGAACCATTGGGGGTCCACCGCGGCGAACTGGCGGACGAAGGGCATCAGCGCGAGGTCGGTGGCGCAAGGGCTGTCGCCGCCGAGATAAGGCGCATCCTTCAACCGCGCCTCCAGCGGTTGCAGAAGCACCTCCACGGCCGCGTCGCGGTGCTGGTCTGGCGTGAGGGTCTCGCCTGCGTAGCGCTGCGGATACTTCCAACGGTCCAGGTGACGCTTGAAGTCGCCGTCATTCCGGTGCAGCAGATCCAGGTTCTCCGGCGACTGCGCCCGCGACCACCAGCCCTGCGCATCAGGCTCGGCGAGGGCCCAGCGCATGATGTCCCAGCTCTCCTCGATCACGCGGCCATCGGGCAGATGAAGGACGGGCACCGTGGCCTTCGGAGACAAGGCCAGCAAGCTGGCCGGCTTGTCGCGCAAGCTGACCTCCACCGCCTCGAAGTCCCGGCCGGCCTGCAGCAGCGCCATGCGCGCGCGCATCGCGTAAGGGCAGCGGCGGAAGGTGTAGAGCCGAGGCAGCTTCATCGGACCCACACCACCTCGAATTGCTGGCGCGCGGCGCCGATCTGCATCGACACCTCATCGCCTTCGCACTTGCCCAACAGGGCGTTGCCCAGCGGCGCCTGGATGCTGATGACCTGCACCGGCTGACCGTCGTTCACCAACTGCATGCTGCCCCCGTCCGGACCGAGGAACAGAAGCTGCGTCTTCTCGTCGGCATCGATCAGGCAGACCAGCGCGCCGAGCTGGATGCCTCGCGAGGCGTCGTAGGCGACCGGGCGGAACTGGCGCCAATGGACCATCGCCTGGCGGATGGCGTCGGCGCGACGCGCCTGACCGGTGGCCAGGTAGGCGGCCTCCAGACCCAGGGTGTCGTACTTGTTCTCGGCGATGTTCTCTTCGTGCGTCGCCGTTTCATGCGCCGCGCGCGCGGACTGCTCGGCATGCAGCAGGTCCGCGGCGAGCCGTTCCAGCACCTGCTGTGGCAGCAAGGATTTATCCATGGACCAGCTCCATCCGGTCGCGTCCCTTGCGCTTGGAGGCGTAGAGCGCCTCGTCGGCCTGCTTGAGCCAGTGCGAGAGTTCCGCGTCGGGTTGGCCGGACAAGGTCGCGCCGATGCTCAGCGACACCGGCTCGGGCGTCACGAACATCTCGCGCGCCTGCCGGGAGAACGCTTCGCGCAAGTCGTCGCCCAGCGCCTGTGCGCTGGCGTCGGACGTGCCTGTCAGCAGGATCACGAATTCGTCCCCGCCCAACCGAGCGGCGATCGCGTCAGCGGGAAGCGTGTCGCGGATGAGGTCGCTCAGCGTCGTCAACAGGCGATCGCCGGCCGCGTGGCCGTGCAGGTCGTTGACCTGCTTGAAGTGGTCGATGTCGATGAGCATCAGGGCGCAGGGGCTGGAAGGGGAGGCCTGCTCGAGCAGCGCGGGTGCGCGCAGATAGAGCGCGCGTCGGTTGTCGAGATTGGTGAGCGGGTCGCGCGCGGCGATCTCGGCGATGCGTTCCTCGCGGCGATGTCGCTCGGTGCCGGTCATGGACATCGCGAGCAGCATGATCGCCATCGCGCCTTCGATCAGTGACACGAGGATCACCGAGCCGCGGAAGCCGGCGAGGTTGACGATGGCGTCCGGCGCGACGGCCGAGGCGGCCTTGGCGAGGTAGAACAGGCCGTGGGCCAGCAGGACGAAACGCAGTTGCGCCGCGCCCGGGCTCAACACGCCCCCGTGCGGGCGCAGCAGCAGGCCGGCGCGCAGGGTGATGACGGCGATCATGAGCGACTGGATGCCCAGCATCGCCTTGGACCACCACGGTCCGTCGGGCAGCAGCAGCATCGCCAGCCAGATGATGACCAGCGACCACCAGGCGCGTGGCAGCCGGGTGCGCGTGAATCGCGCGACGCCCGCGAGGAACATCCAGTGGGCGCCGATCAGCAGGCCATTGGGCAACCAGATGCCGAAGAGCACATGACCGCTGGAGCGCAGCAGGGCCAGCACGCTGCCGATGGCGATGATGGCGAAGCCCGTGCTCCACAGCAGCAGCGACCGTTCGCGCACGCTGCCCCACTCCGCGGCCAGGTACAGCGACGAGGCAGCGGCCATGGCCGCGGTGAGGACGAGCAGGGTGAAGGGGTCGAGAACCATGGGCAACGGTTGGGCGGGTGCGTGCAGGCGCACATTGTTGGGCATGGGGACACAGGGTTGAACTTCAGCCTCAAGCAGACAACGTCGCCCTCGATCTCCGCGCCTTGTTCTGCGCTGCCTCATTTCAAGGCAATCGAAGCAGTTCCTATAGGAATCAATGCGTTGCAGCGGCCGCCCTCGGCCTGCCAACAGAGTTGTCCACAGAGGCCGGGGAAAGAAGAGGAGACTTTCGTGCGCACTGTGCAAGCAACAGGAGCAAGAACGGTCAGGACGATGCATCGCGCCGTGGCGATGATTCCCACATGGACCAACGCTCCGCGCCCCCCAACGATCCGTTCAGCCAGGTCTTGCTCTGGATCGAGCAGCAGCTCGACCAACCCTTGACCCTGGACCTGATCGCCGTGCAGGCGGGGCTGTCTGCGTACCACTTCTCGCGTCTGTTCAGCGCCCGCATGGGCCGCAGCGTCATGGCGCATGTACGCGCGCGCCGTCTCGTGCGCGGGGCGCGACGCCTGTCCCAAGAGCCCGATCTCAAGCTCGTCGAGCTCGCGCTCGACTGCGGATTCGATTCCCAGGAGGCTTTCACGCGGGCCTTCAAGCGGCTGTTCGGCGTGTCTCCCGGGCGCTTTCGCAGCGGCTTCGCCGTTGCTCCTCTGGAAGGTCAATTCCCCATGTCAGAACCTCTCGAACGCAACGTCAGCGTCGCGCAATTACCCGGCGTCGTGGCGCTGCCCGCATTCCGGGTGGCTGGACCGACACGTCGATTCGATGAAGGCTCCAAGGCGCAGATCCCCCGGTTGTGGTCGGCGCTGATCGGCCGCTTGCCCTTCGAGGGGCAGGTGGGCAGCTGGGCCACCTATGGCGTGGTGTACGGCGCGGACCGGCAGGAGGGCAGTTTCGAGTACATGGCCGGCGTCGGCGTCGAGGCTGATTGCACGCCACCACCGGGCTTCATCGTGCTGGATATTCCCGCCGCCACCTATCTGGTGTTCCGCATCACGCTGAACGGCGGGGCCGTTCACCCCCAGGTGAAGCAGGCCATGGCGACGATCTGGGGGGAGCTCATTCCCGCATCGGGACGCGTCGTGGTCGATGGCACCGACTTCGAGCTGTATGACGGCCGATTCGATCCGCAACGGGCCGGGGCCGTCATCGACTTCCATGTGCCCGTCGAGGAATGAGTGCGGGAAATACCCACCCATTCGATCGCAGCCCGGTCGATATACTCCGCCCCACAAAATAATGCGGGCCCGTCACCGACGGTAGCCGCGGCGATGCACGGGATGTGCGCCGTCAAGGGAGTGAAGATTGAAATCAGCCATCACGACACTGTGGGTGAGAATCCTGGCGCTGGGCGTCATTTTCGTGCTTCTCGCAGTCTTTTATCGACAGGCCTCGGCGGAGTTCGACCCCAAGGTTTGCTTCGAACGCTGCATGGAGCGGGCAAAGGATCGGGAAAAATGTGAATACATTTGCGATCCCAAGAAGAAGTAGTGATCGCCGCCAGTTATTGGCTTGCCTCAACGAAGACAAACTGAAGAAACGCCGCGGCTGATTGCATTTATCTGTATATATCTGCCAGCCGAAGTAATAGGCGAGATGTGGCGATGGCGGGAGCCATCGGACCCTGAACATGCGGACTTGGAAATCGCTGCTGGTGGTGGCCGGCGGCTCCCTCTTCGGACAGACAGTTTCCTTTGCAGCCGATCGACCTTCCGGTGAGCCTGCGACTAAAACGCTGGACAAGGTCGAGGTGCAGGGCGAGTCGATCAGCGACCTCCGCGCACGGCGCGACTTCGTGGCGGGCAAGCTGCTGATCTCACGCAAGAGCATCGAGGAAAGCGGCCAGACCACCGTCTATGAGGTGCTCAAGCGTGAGCCCGCGGTCACGGTGGGCGCCGACGGTCGACTCGGCCTGATGGGCCTGCCGGGCTACACGCAGCTGCTCGTGGACGGCAAGCCGCCGCTGCCCGGCCGCAGTCCGCTCGATCAGGACGTGGTCCACATCGAGCGCATCGAGATCGTGAAAGGCTCGCTGGCGGAGTTCGGCCCGTTCGGCATCGCCGGCACGATCAACATCGTGACGCGGCGCTCTGAATGGAAGAAGTCCGCCTCCATTCGTCTGGGGACCAGCCTCGGGCCGTCGCTGGGCGATGGCAACGTGGCCTGGTCCAACAGCATCCGGCCGGTCGACGAGCCTTGGTCCTTGAACAATCGCGTGTCCCTGCGTCGCAAGGAGTCGGATGTCCTCCAGCGAAGTGAGACCTCCAGACCGACGTCGGCCGGCGCGCCGCTGGCGATCGTCGATCAGGCATCGTCGGACATCGACGACCGCCAGACGCAGTTCACGCTGAGCAGCACCTACAGCTACGCATGGTCCAAGCAGGTCGACGTCGACCTCTCGCCGATCGTCCTGCTGTGGCGCTCGGACACCGACGGCGCGGAGCACCACGACTGGCGCCCATCGCCTTCATCTGCTTCTCCGCCGCCCGACGCGTTGATCGCCACGCGCGGCAAGCTGCTGTCTGTCGCGCTTCCCTTGAGCTGGCAATATCGCCAAGAGGATGGCGGCTCGATGAGGCTCGAGTGGGAGAGCTCGCGCACGGCCCTCGATCGCGACAACCAGCGTCGAGACGGTGTGTTGGGAGAGAACCCGGTCGTCCTCGCGCAACAGCAGCTCTTCCGACAGATCAAGCGCGAGGAGCGCAGCTCGCTCGACAAGCTGCGCATCGATGTATCGCCGCATCTCGCCGATGACCACGCCGTGAAGTTCGGAGCATCCGTGGGCCTGCAGCGAGCGAGGAACGTCGAGCGGGGGCGACTCGATGGCCAGCCCGATCCTGCGTTCGCGCCATTCGGAGACACGCAACGTCTGCGCGGTCCGACATGGACCGCCTTCCTTCAGGACGAATGGACCCTCACGCCCCAGTGGGCCGCGACAGCGGGTGTCAGCGTCGAGCATCGACGGCTGCGCATCGACGAAGGGCCGTTCCATGATCGCGCGTCCTATCGCGTGTTGTCGCCGTCGCTGCATGTGGCGCACAAGCTCGATGCCGCAGGGACGCGCAAGTTGCGGGTGTCCATCTCGCGCTCGTTCAATGCACCGTCTTCCGACCAGTACCTCCGGCGGCCCACGTTGAACCCGCTGGCGTCCTGTCTGCCGAATGCGGGCTGCGGCGCCAACACCATCGAGTACGCGGACACCGCCGGCAATCCAGCGCTCAAGCCCGAGCGCGCCGTCGGCATCACGGTGTCCTACGAGCATTACTTCGCCAAGGACAGCATGTTCAGCGTGGACGGTTTCTCGCGTCGGCTCAGCGATGTGATCGGAGAGGCCGTCGCGCTGGAGTCCGTGCCTTGGGCGCAGGTGCCGCGTTACGTGATCCGGCCGGACAACCTTGGCACGGCGAGCGTGCACGGGCTCAGCGCCGAAACGCGGCTCTCGCTGGTCGACCTGGATGCGACATGGCCCAAGGTGGAGCTGCGGGCCGGGGCAACGCTGGCACCGTCGGAACTGAGGACCGTGCCGGGGCCGGACAACCGGATCGCCGGTCAGATGCCGTGGTCGGCCAAGGTGGGGGCGCGCTACAAGCTCAAGTCGATGCCACTGGAGCTGTCGATGGATGCCAATTGGGCGCCGGGTCTCTGGTACCGGTCGGCCGTCGATCGACGTCTGTTCCAGGGACGTCGCGAGGACCTGTCCGCGCAGGCCGCGTGGACGATCAGTCCCACGATGAAGCTGCGTTTCTCGGCGAGCAATCTGCTGTCCTCGGATCAGCGGCGGCAAGACGTCTTCGGCGCGGGCGATGAGGCGGCCGCACGCGTGTCGACGCGCAAGTTCCAGGATCCCAGTGTCGGGGTGACGGTGGAACTGAAGCTGTGAACCGGCTTCAAGCGCGTATAAACCCCGCAGATCTCATCGATCCGACCATGACACCAGAAGAATTCCAGACCAACGTATCCATCCTCGACACCGTCGAAGCCCTCGGGGGCGGCTATGCGTGGGACGCGGAGATCTTTGCGGTCATCCTCATGGAGGTATCTGTAGAGGACGATGACGCCAGAATGCTTTGCGGTCTGACAGGCGTCCAGCAGATCGCGCTCGATGCCTCGCGGCTTTCCATGACGGCGCTCGCAGCGCTGGCTGGTATCCCGGGCCTGCAGTCGCTTGTTCTCTCGCGCAGGACGCTCACCGAGGATGAACGGCGCGAGCTCGAGCGAGAGGGGCTCGAAGTCCTCAGAGTCGACGAATAGGGCGCCCAGCGGAAGCCGACGCCTGAGGACCTTGCTCTACTGCTCATCGACATCCGCGCGCGCCAACGAACACCGTGCTCAACCTACTTCTGCTGCTTCTCGCGAAGCTTGTCATCTACGCAGCCGTTTGCTGGGTGGCGCCGAAGCATTTGCACATCAAGCCGAAGGACGCGCTGACCTTCGCTCTCGCGTGGGGTTCAATCAGGCTCGTGCTCGGCGTCCTCGCAACCGCACCTCTTGTCTATCTCGTCACCCTGCTGGCCGCTGTCGGGCTGCCAATGCTGATCGCCTTCGTGCTCGTGCTTCTGCCGGCCCGAAGCCTGCTCTGGTGGATCGTGGCTCGCGCCATTTGCCGGCGTCACCAGTCAACGTCCTCTCCCCAGTTGAAGCATTGGGTGTTCCTTGGCGTGTGCGCGAGCTTTGCTGTCGACGGCCTGGTGTGGATCTCGGACGCGGATTTCAAGTTCTTCTGCTGAGGAACGTTCCTACGCGACGCCCCATGCCTGCAATGACTGGAGCTTTCAGAAGGCCCGCCCAAGCACCGCTCCCGCCTTCGCGGTAGGGTGATGGACCTTTGGGACCTCGCCATGACCGACATCGACAACGACCCCCACCCCTCGGCCTCCTCGCCCATCCTCTCCGTCGAGCCCCTGGGCATGCCCTGGGACACGATCGATCCCTTCCTCTTCTGCGTGCATCACGACGACGCCTATCCGCCTGGCAACGGCCGCCATGGGCCGGACCCGTCGCTGCTGGCGGGCCGCAAGATCGGCTCGGACTTCTCGCGCAAGGACGGCTGGAGCATGTATCACGGCCAGCAGGTGCCCGGCTTCCCCGCCCACCCGCACCGCGGCTTCGAGACAGTGACCATCGTGCGCCAGGGTCGCATCGATCACGCCGATTCGCTGGGCGCGGGCGCGCGTTTCGGCGGTGGCGACGTGCAATGGCTGACGGCCGGCAAGGGCATCGTCCACGCCGAGATGTTCCCGCTGCTGCACACCGACCGTCCCAACCCGTTGGAGCTCTTCCAGATCTGGCTCAACCTGCCCGCGGACAGCAAGATGGTGGAGCCGCACTTCACGATGTTCTGGTCGCAGGACATTCCGCGCCACACCTTCGTCGACGACGCCGGACGCTCGACCGAGGTGGTCGTGATCGCAGGCGCGTTGCCGGTCCCCGTTGATGACGGCGGATCCGCGATCCGGCCGCTCGCGCCACCGCCGGACTCATGGGCCTCGCGACTGCATTCGGACCTGGCCATGTGGACGCTGCGCCTGGAGCCCGGCGCTCAATGGACCTTGCCCGCAGCGCTCGGCGACGGCACGCGTCGCAAGCTGTACTTCTTCGCCGGCAGCCGCATCAGCATCGGCGCAGACCCCGTGAACATCGGTCACTCCATCGAGGTTCGCGCGGGCGTCGATGTCGTGCTGACCAATGGCGACGCACCGGCGGAGTTGCTGATGCTGCAGGGCCGTCCCATCGGCGAGCCGGTGGCGCAGTACGGCCCCTTCGTGATGAACACCGAGCAGGAGCTGCACCAGGCCTTCGAGGACTACCGTCGCACCGAATTCGGCGGTTGGCCGTGGCCGGATCCAGCACCGGTGCACGGTGACCTGGAGGACCGATTCGCGAGGCATGCGGACGGACGGACGGAGCGGCCGTGATCGCAGGTCGAAATATCGAGCCGCATTAATCGCGGCAGGGGCTCGGCAATCCCCCTTCGGTGGGAGTTGTGCCCCTTGAATTCCGCGTTGACCGGGCTGAAACATTACTACAAAATCCCGCTCCTTCGAAATCCATAAACCACAGGTTATTACAAAGGGAGAGAAGTGGGTAAATTTGTAAAGGTGCTGGCTTCTTCGGCGATTGCTGCCGGATCTTGCTTGCCATCCATGCTTCAAAATGCGGTCGGGCAGAGTCTGCCTACGGTGGTGGTCAATGGAAATTCCTCCGGCGGTGGTTCTGGCGGTACCGGTTTTCCAGGCTCGGGCGGCGGATATTCAGGTGGAGGCGGATGCCAGAGCTGCGGTGGCTATCCGGAAGGTGAATTCGGTGGCAGCAAACCGGCTCCTCCGCCCAAATCGGCGGAGCAGAAGCAACAGGAGCGCGAGAAGTGCGAAGCCACAAGAAACGACGCGAGGACGGAACTTCAGAACGCCTATACCGGTCTGATGGGCGTTTGTGCCTCGCGCAACAGCACGACCTTCGGCTATTTCGCGGAACAGGTCAAGCAGTTCATGAATGAGGCGGCTGGAGTCGGTCCTGGGGATTGCTCCACCAACCTGACTCGCCAGTATTTCCAGATGCTCACCATCTACGACAATCGACGCGAAGCCTGCGTCGCGACAGCGAATAAGGGCTGAAATGGCGCTCGAGAAGAAATACGCAGTTCCCGCTCTGATCGCAGGCGCATGCCTGATCCTGATCGGCGCATGGAGGCTGAATCAGGGGCAGTCCGAACTCAATCTCCCAGAAGCGGCGGCGCCAGAGAGTGGTGCGCAGTCCGTCGGCGCCAATCAAGCGGCAGTCCGCCCGGCGGCATCGGAACCCACGGCACCAGTTGCTCCGCAATTGCCGCTTGCTGGTGCGTCCGGCGGTCATGAAGCCGCAGGAACCCTGAATGATCAGGTGGACCGCGCCCTTGCTGCCAAGGATGGGCCCATGGCCGCGAATCTGGCAGGGATGCTCAAGGAATGCGAGATCAGCCAGAAGATTCTGGAGGTGGAGAGCTCGCAAGGCGCTCGGCCCAACACCGATCCCGCAGTTCAAGCGGCGCGGATGGAGCGATTGCAGGAGTATCAGCGGCTACAGGCGTCTTGCCAGACCGTGCCGGGTGATCAAAAACAGGTCCGCTCGCGTTTACTCGATTTGGCTATTCAACAACGTGTGGTGGGCGCAGCGACGGAAAGCTTCCTGGCTGGTTCTCGCGAGCCTGCAACGCTGTCGCAGGTGGTGAGCGATGCGAGCGCCGGCGATGTCAGCGCTCTGACCAACGTGGCCATGTATGAGACGAAGCTCTTCGGTATTAGCCGTGACGAGCAGGATGCCGCCCGCTACGCGTTGAAACTGGCGTCCGCTGATCCAGACATCGGCTGGCGCGTCATCAACTCTCTCAAGGTGGCTGAGGGTCACGCAGTGCCGAACTCGAGCTTTGATTTCTCGGGAATCAGCAGTTCCGCGCGCGCAAAGGGTGCGGAAACTGCGGAGAGAATCAAGCAGCGGCTCCGGAAGAAATCCAGCTGATTGCTGGGATGCATATTTCGGCGCTCACGGCCGACAGGTCGCGAGCGCCGACGTGCATCGTCGAAACTCATCAAAAGCATAAGAATTCCGTCTGAGGTGTTTTCGTTGCGCAGTACGAATCTGGATGACCTGAGCCCGCTGTCGTTGATTGACTGGCATCTGCCGACGTTTTCTGGGGGGACGGTCGCCTGGTCTGCCCCCTCTTACACAGGGACGCTTCCCTTGGCATTCACGCCAGTGGATGAAGGCGGGAACGGCGGGCTGCAGCAGGTGGGAACCATCGTCGCAGGGCTGGAGATGTACGGGGGCTCCGGCATCGGCTCGAATGCCGGCGGCGTTCGCTGCGGAAATTACGCCGGAATTCAGATCAAGGGGATCGGTCCGAGCATTCTCGCGGGGCCGGGGCGGGACAAGTGGCATCGCCACGGCGCGCTGTCGCTGCAAGACGCCGTGCGGGAAACCTTGGTCGGCGAATTGTTCTCGGTGGCTGCGCCCAACGGCGCCGTCCGGGCGCTTGCCATTGTGGATCTGGGATTCACCTTCGCGACAGAAATAGGAAAGGAGAAAATCCCAGGCGCCGCTCCTCGGGCATTGCTCTATCGCGAGCAATCGCTGAGAGTCGCGCATTTCATGCGTTCCTCGTTCATGAATGTCGGTGACGAACTGGCTGAGCGCGAACTGGCCCGCATGCGCGATGGAATCCCGCGCTTCGTGAATTGGCTTTGCCGTGATGAAGCTCGAGTCGATTTCGAGGCGGCAGCTCGCGGATTGCGCGATATGTTCGATTCACATGTGAATCAACTGGCGGTACTTCGAACGAAGCGGCTTGTGCATGGATCGCTGATCCCTTCGAATTTCTGCATTGATGGCCGATTCGTCGACTTCACGACGACGACAGCCGTTTCCACACTGCAGCCGGTGCTCGTCAGCGTGGGCGGATGGTCGAGCCAACATCAACACCATCAGGTATTGCTCGCCGTACCCGAGCTGTTGTTTTACATCTCCAAGTTTGATCGCCGCTGCGCTGTGCCGCGCGCCAAGTTTCAAAGCACTTCCGAGGAATTGACGGCTGAACTGTCGCTCGCCCATCACCGTTATTTGATGCGTGAGCATCTCGGTCTGGTGGGGTTCCCGGTGGAGAGTGCGCTTCAGCTTGAGGAGCCATCGAGAGAGGCCTTGCTTTCAGCACTCGTGGCGGTGATTGAGAGCGGATCCGTCCAGGGACATATGTACTTTGGTGGTGACGATCACAAGATGCATCCGCAAGAAGGGGCTGACGACATCCTTGCCGTGATCTCGCGCGCCATTTGCGTGGCCACGGGACTTGGTCTTCCGCTGACGGATAAATATCGACCGGATCCGAACGCGTTTCCGGAAACGGTGAGGGACGACTTCATTCAAGCGTTCATCAACGCCGCGCTTTCCATGAATGCAGCAGGTCTCAGCCCGGTGGAGCAGGGCATGGCGTGGTTGATCCGCGCGACGCAGCGGAATGCGGATCTGACCCCTTTGTACCGCCGTCACCTCGATGGCGAAATCAACGAGGTCTGCATGCACGACAAGACGCGGGTCCGTGATTTCATCGAGACGATGCTTGGACGCTGGTCCGGTGTATTCAACACCCCGCCTGATGGTCGCGTGAGCTTGCAGGGGTGGTTGACCGAGTCAGACATCTGGTTGACGCCCGAAGGCCGTCTGGAGGTCGATGGGAATCTGTTGAGCCCATTGGCGCTTTCTGACTTCTCTCCAGCCATTGACGGCCGTCCAAGGCATCAATGGCTATTCGAGGTGGCCAAAGAAAACAAGTCGCAATGAAGATGATCAATCAGTGGCGGGAGTGGGCATGCTGAAGTTGGCGATGCATGACTGCGAATTGCAGGACCCCGTCAGACAACGGGTGGTGGGTGCGGTTTCCATGATCCTCGCGGAGGATGGAAGTTGGCAGGGTGACTTGAAGCGTTTCCTGGTCGATGAAATCATCCCGGCCGCCAGGCACGGGAAGATCGCCTTCTTTCTGAATTTCGAGAGCGTCCCAGTCGGCTTCGTGACCTGGGCCCATCTGGCCACCGAAACTGAACAGCGCTTGCTTCAGTCCATGGACCCCTGGCTGCACCTGAGCGAGTGGAATGAGGGATCGGCGCTCTGGATCAGATCGCTGCATCTGCCGGCCCGACTTCGTCGAGAGGGCCTGCGCCTGTGCCTGGACGGACTGTTCCCTGATGAGGCGACCGTGCGCGTGATGCAGCAGCGCAAGGCTGAGATCGCAGCCTTTGAGCTTGACCGCCCGGTCGTCGAGCGAATGGCACGCCTGATCGGTTGACGGCGAGCCGAAGCAAGGAAGGCCCCGCAGCGCCAAGCGCCACGGGGCCTTCTTCATGAGGTCAGCGGATCGCTCAGACCACCAGCCCCAACGCCCTCGGCAGCGCCAGCGACAGCGCCGGCCAGTAGGTGACGACGAGCAGGAAGCCAAGCATCGTCAGCAGCCATGGCCACACCGCCACGGTCAGCTCGGTGATTCCCATCTTCGTGATCCCGGACGCCACGTACAGGTTCAGCCCCACCGGCGGATGGCACAGGCCGACCTCCATGTTCACCGCCATCAGGATGCCCAGGTGCACCGGGTCCACGCCCAGCTTGGCCGCCACCGGGAACAGGATGGGCGCCATGATCAGCACGATCGCCGCCGGGTCCATGAAGTTGCCCGCACCCAGCAGGATCAGGTTGACCAGCAGCAGGAAGACGAACAGTCCGAAGCCCTGCGCCGACATCCACGCCGCCATCGTCTGCGGGATCTGCTCCGACGCCATCAGGAAGCTGAACAGCACCGCGTTCGTGATGATGTACAGCAGCATCGAGCTCATCGCCGCCGCCTTCAGCAGCACGCGCGGCACGTCCTTCAGGCGCATGTCCTTGTAGACGAAGACCGAGATGATGAAGGCGTACACCGCCGCCACCGCGGCCGCCTCGGTCGGCGTGAACTTGCCGCTGTAGATGCCGCCGATCACCACCACGATCAGCATCAGGCCCCAAAAGCTGTCCCGGAAGGCCTTGAAGCGCTCGCCCCAGGTCGCCTTCACCATGCGCGGGTAGTCGTACTTCTTGGCGCGGTACCAGGTCGTCAGACCCAGCAGCAGCGACAGGCACACGCCCGGCACCACGCCCGCCATGAACAACTGACCCACCGACGCGGTCCCGACGACCTCGCCGTGCGGACCCGTCGCCGACATGCCTGCCGTGGCGATCGAGAACATCACCAGGTTGATCGACGGCGGGAACAGGATGCCCAGCGCGCCCGACGTGGTGATCACGCCCGCCCCGAACTGCTTCGGGTAGCCCTGCCTGGTCATCGCCGGCAGGATGATCGAGCCGACCGCCACGACCGTCGCCACCGACGAGCCCGAGATCGCCGCGAACATCGCGCACGCCAGCACGCCCGCAAGACCCAGCCCGCCGTACCAGTGGCCGATCATCGTCGTGGCGAAATGGATGATCCGTCTGGCCACCCCGCCGTGCGTGAGGAAGTTCCCCGCCAGGATGAAGAAGGGGACCGCCATGATCTCGAACTTCTCGATGCCGGTGAACAGCTTGAGCGCGACCGATTCGATCGGCACGTTCGTCATCGTGAAGAGATAGGTCAGGACCGTCAGGCCCAGCGAGATCGAGATCGGCATGCCGGTGAGCATCAGCACCACCAGCAGCGAGAAGATGATCAACGTGTTCATGCGCGATCTCCCTTGGCAGTCTTCGCGGCCTCTTCGGCGGTCTTGACCGCGCCGACGGCGGCGACGTCGTCCTCGATGCCCTCGACATGGCCGTGGTCCGCGTGAGGTGCTTCACCCGTGCGGATGAAGTGCCAGCACACCTGCAGGAAACGGAAACACATCAGGTAGGACCCCAGCGGCACGCAGGAGTAGGCGATCCACGTGGGGATCTCCAGGTCCGGCGAGGTGGGACCCTCGAAGAGATCAGGGTTGTCCATGCCCAGCGCGTGCGTGAAGGCGTAATGCGCGCCGTTCTCCCAGACGAAGGTCGCGCCCAGCGTGCCGACGGTCGCGGTGAAGAGCGCACCGGCCAGCAGGCTGAAGATCACCAGGTACTTGGCGTGCTCGGGTCTGAGCTTGCGCACCAGCACGTCCACGCCGACGTGCGTGCCCGCGCGCACGCCGTAGGCGGCGCCGAACTTGGCCATCCACACGAACATGTAGATGCACAGCTCCTGCGCCCAGCTCACGTCGATGCGGATGACCAGGTCCTGCACCGCCGGCACGCCAGCCAGGAATCGGTGCAGCACGGCCATCGCGATCACCAGCGTCGCGGCGCCCATGAGGAAAGCGATCAGGCTCTCCTCCAATCGATCGAGCCACTTCAAGGTCATGGCGATCTCCTTCAGGCAAGGAAAAGGCCGCGCCGCCGATGCAGACGCGGCCAGGAAGAGGACGTCGGAAAGCGGCTTACTTCGTTGGGGGGACGAAACCGGCGGCCTTGTAGGCGGCCTCGACGGTGCCCTTGCCCACGCGGCCTTCCATCTCCTTGTGGACCGGCATCAGCGCCAGCTTCCACTCGTTCACTTCCGCCGGGGTCAGCGTGTAGATCGTGGTCTTGCCGCTGGCCTTGATCTTCTCCAGCGCCTGCTGGTTCTCGGTCTGGGCGATCGCGTTGGCGTAGGTCGTCGCGTCCTTGACGCTGCTGTCGACCACGGCCTTCAGGTCCGCGGGCAGGCCGTCATAGAACTTCTTGTTGATGATCAGCGCGTAGGCCAGGTGGCCGTGGTTGCTGAGCGTCGTGTGTTTCTGCACCTCGTAGGTCTTCTGCGTGTAGAAGTTGGACGGCACGCCCTCGGTGCCGTCCACCACGCCCGACTGCAGCGCCTGATACAGCTCGGAGAACGCCATCACCTGCGGGATCGCGCCCAGCGCGCGCATCTGCGCGTCCAGCACCTTGGACGACTGGATGCGCATCTTCAGGCCCTTGAAGTCCGCCACGTGGTGCAGCGGCTTGTTGGCGCTCATGATGTGGAAGCCGTTGTCCCAGAAGGCCAGGCCCTTGATGCCCTTGGGCTCGAGCTTCTTGAACAGCTCCAGGCCCAGCGTGTTGGTCGTGTTGCGGAACGAGGCGTCGTCCTTGAACAGGAAGGGCAGGTCGAAGACCTCGAACTCCTTGACGCCCAGCGGGCCGAACTTGGCCAGCGACGGCGCCAGCATCTGCACCGAGCCCAGCTGCAGCGCCTCGAGCTCTTCCTTGTCCTTGTAGAGCTGGCTGTTGGGATAGACCTCTACCTTGAGACGGCCCTTGCTGCGTTCCTCGGCGAGTTCCTTGAAGCGCTGCGCGCCCTTGCCCTTGGGCGTGTCGGGCGCCACGACGTGGCTCAGCTTGATCACGATCGGGGCCTGCGCGAAGGCGCTGGCGCCCAGGCCGAGGCCGGCGATGGCCAGTGCGGCGGACAGCAGCACGCGGCGGGGGAAACGAGCGGACATGGACGGTCTCCTGGTGTTCTTCAGAATGGCCCGGATTGTGGAAATCCGGCCCCGGCGCGGCCAGTTGTGGATTGCCACATGAGGGATGCCCACAGCGCACGCGGCCCGGCGTGCGCGGAGCGCAACGCCTAGACTGCCGGCATGGCCGCGTCCCGACGTCTGATCCAGAAGCTCAAGCGCGCCAGCTGGGCCTTGCCGCTCGTGCTGGCGCTGGCCTTCGCCGCGTCGGTGGGCGTCTGGCTGCGCCTGAGCGACATGCGCGACCTCGAGGAGGAGCGCCTGACGCTGATCGCCGACTCGCTGTCGCTGGAGGCGCGCATCTCGGACTGGCTCAACGCCGAGCACGCCGCGGTCGACCGGCTCGCGCAGCAGCTGCCGGGCAACGTCGACGACCACATGCTGCTCAATCACCGCGCGGTGGCCGAGGGGCTGCGGCGCCTGTGGGTCAGCGTCACCGTGCTGGACGCCAACAACCGTGTCATCGCCCATGTGCCGCAGCAGGCGCCGCAGGCGATGGCGCCGTCCAAGGAGCGCTCCGGCGTGAGCCTGGACGAGGGCGGCCTGACCGCGCACTGGAGCGCCCCGCGCCCGCAGGGCGGCCGCCTGGTGGTGCGCTTCGCGCCGAGCGCGCTGCTGCGCCAGACGCTGCCGTGGTGGCTCTCGCAGAAATACGACGTGCGGCTGGTCGACGGCCTGGGCCAGCGGCTGGCGCAGACCGGCGACGCGCTGGTGCTGCCCGACACGCAGAGCTACCGCGTGAGCGTCGATCCGGCGATGCGCGAGACCTGGCTGGAGCTCAACACGCGTGTGCCGCACCGGCCCTGGTGGTACACGCTGGCGGCGGGGCTGATGGGCGTGTTCCTGCTGCTGTCGGCGCTGGCCAGCGGCATGCTGCGCCGGCAGATGCGCGAGGTGCGCCGCGCCGAGGGCGAGGCCCGCACCGAGGCGGCCTGGCGCCGCGCCGTGGAGGACTCGTTGACGGTGGGCCTGCGCGGGCGCGATCTCGACGGTCGCCTGACCCACGTGAACCGCGCGTTCTGCGACCTGGTCGGCTACGGCGCGGAGGAGCTGCTCGGGCGCCTGCCGCCGATGCCGTACTGGCTGCCCGACGAGATGGAGGACAGCCTGCGCCGCCATCAGCGCAACATGGCCGGCGGCGCGCCGCGCGAGGGCTACGAGGCGCGCTGGATGCATCGCGACGGGCACGAGCTCGACGTCATGATCTTCGAGGCGCCGCTGGTGGACGCCAACGGCGTGCAGATCGGCTGGATGGGCTCGATCGTCGACATCAGCGCGCGCAAGCAGGCCGAGGAACGCGAGCGCCGCCGCACCGAGGCGCTGGCGCACCAGGCGCGCCTGAGCACGCTGGGCGAGGTGGCGTCGGCGCTGGCGCATCAGTTGAATCAGCCGCTGGCGGCGATCACCGGCTACAACGCGGGCGCGATCCGGTCGCTGGAACGCGCGGGCCAGGCCGACGACATCGTCATGGAGGCGCTGCGCCGGTTGGGCGAGCAGGCGCAGGAGGCCGGCCGCATCGTGCAGCGCATTCGCGCCTTCCTGACGCGGCGCGCGCCGCAGCCCGAGCGGTGCGCGGTGCCGGACCTGGCGGCACGCGTGCTGGCGCTGCTCAAGCGCGACCTGCGCGGCGTGCGGGTGGATCTGGAGATGCCGGCCGGCCTGCCCGACGTGCAGGCGGATGCGGTGCTCATCGAGCAGGTGCTGATCAACCTGGTGCGCAACGCGCTGGACGAGCTGCACCATCGGCCCGGCGCGCGGGTGCGCATCGCCGCGGTGCGCGTGGGCGAGCGATTCGTGCGGGTGGATGTCGACGACAACGGCCCCGGGTTGCAGGGGCGCGGCATCGATCAGCTGACGACGGCGTTCTACTCGACCAAGGCCGAGGGGATGGGCATGGGGCTGGCGATCTGCCGCTCGGTGATCGAGGCCCACCATGGCGGCATGGAAGCGGGCGTGGGCGCGCTGGGCGGCGCGAGGGTCAGCTTCACCCTGCCGCTGTGCGCGGGCGTGGGTCCGTGCGCGGGCGATGCCGCCGCGGCGGCGATTTCCAACAAGGAGGGCGCGCGATGAGCGACCCACAGGCGACGGTCCACCTGGTGGACGACGAGGCGGCGGTGCGGGACGCGCTGGCCTTCCTGATGCGCTCGCACGGGCTGCGGGTGGAGGCGCACGCGAGCGGCCCGGCGCTGTTCGAGGCGCTGGAGCGGGCGACCGATCCGCATGGCTGCATCGTGCTGGACGTGCGGATGGAGCCGCTGTCGGGGCTGCAGGTGCACGACGAGCTGATCGCGCGGGGCATGCCGTTGCCAGTGATCTTCCTGAGCGGCCACGGGGACATCCCGATGGCGGTGGATGCGATGCAGAAGGGCGCGATTGATTTCGTCGAGAAGCCGTTCAACGATCAGGCGCTGGTGAACAAGGTGCAGCGCGCGATCGCGCTGGACGTGCACCGCTGGCGGGAGTCGCGGGCGCACGCGGACGTGGCGGGGCGCCTGGCGAGCCTGACCGACCGGGAGCGCGAGGTGGCGGTGCTGGTGGCGGCGGGCAAGTTGAACAAGCAGGTCGCGGACGAGCTCGGCATCGCGATCCGCACGGTGGAGGTCCACCGCGCGCGGGCGTTCACCAAGCTCGGCCTGCGCTCGTCCGCGGAACTGGCGACGATGCTGGAGCGCTTCGACGTGAAGCGCGAGAAGGGCTCGGCTCAGTGAGCCGCCGCGGGTCGTGTGGTGAGTTCGATGCCGAGTGAATTGAGGACGGCCAGCAGCGTTCGCAGCGTCGGATTGCCCTTCTCGCTGAAGGAGCGATAAAGGTGCTCCCGGGACAAGCCCGTTTCCTCGGCGACCTGCGTCATGCCCTTGGCCCGCGCGACCATTCCCAGCGCGAACGCGATGTATCCGGCATCGTTCGTCTCGAAGGCATCCGCCATGAAGATCGCGATCGACTCCTCGGAAGTCAGCATCTCCGCCGGGTCGTAGGTCCGCACCTGCTCAGCCATCTTGAAACTCCCCTTTCGCGAGTTCGATCGCGGTTCGAATGTCCGAGTCCTGCGACGACTTGTCCCCGCCGCAGAGCAGGAGGATGAGTCGATCTCCACGCTTGACGTAGTACAGCCGATAGCCAGGACCGAAGTGGATTCGGAGCTCCCGAACACCCTGACCAACGAGCTTCTCGTCGCCCGCATATCCGTACATCAGACGTGAGATGCGCGCGTTGATCCGGTTCCTCGCCTCAAAGTCCTTGAGGCGGAGGAACCATTTGTCGAACGTGCGGGTGGACTGGACAGTGATCACCCGATCACTGTAGTTTAGAAGCTACTTTGGCGATGCGCCAGTGTGACTGGGATGGATCGAAGGTTGAGGATGATCAAACCGCCCGTAGCACCAGGGAGACATTGCTCCCGCCGAACGCGAAGGAGTTGCTGACGATCGACTTCGATCGGTCGAAGGCCCGCGGTTCGCGCACGACATCGGCGATCTCCTCCAGCGCGCTCGTGCGCACATGCGCGCTGCGCGGCAGCTCGCCGCGCCGCAGCGCCTGCACGCAGGCGACCAGCTCCAGCGCGCCGCCCGCGCCGATCAGGTGACCGTGCAGCGCCTTCGTCGCGCTCACCGGCACGCCGCGCGGACCGAACACCCGTGCCAGCGACTCCGCCTCCACCGCATCGCCCACATCCGTGGCCGTGCCGTGCGCGTTCACGTAGCCGACCTGCGCCGGCGCGATCCCCGCATCGGCCAGCGCCGCGCGCAACGCGCGCTCCTGGCCGTCCGCGTCCGGTCGCGACAGGTGCACCGCATCCACGCTATGCCCGTAGCCGGCCAGCACGGCAAGCGCCGACGCGCCGCGTGCGCGGGCGTGGCTCTCCGTCTCCAGCACCAGCGCCGCCGAGCCCTCGCCCAGCACCAGGCCCTTGCGGCCGTCGTCGAAGGGCCGGCAACTGAGCGACACGTCCTCCGCGTCCGCCGGCGCCATCACGCCCATCGACTGCCACGCGGCCACCGAGCCCGGATTCAGCATCGCCTCCGAGCCCCCGACCAGCGCCACGTCCGCGCGCCCGTGCCGCAGCAGCATCAGCGCCTCGCCGATCGCCTGCGCCGACGAGGCGCATGCGTTGGAGATCGTCAGCATCGCCGCCTTCAGCCCGTACTTCATCGCCAGGTGCGACGCGGCCGAGTTGCTCATCACCCGCACCACCGTGTACGGATGGATGCGCGGCGTCTCCTTGGTCAGGTGCTCGCCATACGACTGCTGCAGCGCGTTGGACCCGCCCAGCCCGGTCCCCCAGGCGATGGCCGATCGCTCCGGCGTCGCGGACGTCGACGGCAGGCCGGACTGCGTCCACGCCTCCCGTGCCGCCTGCAGCGCCATCAGGCTGTGCCGGTCGTGGAGGTTGCGCTGCGCCGGAGGCATGTCCAGTCCCAGCGGCTCCGTGATCGCCGCCGCCGCGAACGGCGGCACGCCCCGCGCCGGGTCGCCCGGCTGCAGGCTGATCCCGGAACGTCCCTGCGCCAGCGCGTCCGCGAGCGACGCCGCGTCCGGGCCGAGCGCGCAACACGCGCCGATGCCGGTGATCCATACCGCTTCCGCGCTCATGCGGGTTCCGGTGTTCAGGCCGCCACGGCGACCGAGGTGCCGCCGGCGTCCGCCTTGTCCGCCAGCAGCGTGTCCACCAGCGCGGCCAGGCCGGCGATCGTGGGCTGCTTCATCGCCGTGTCGTGGTCGATCTGGATCAGGAACTTGTCCTCGACGGCGAACATGAAGTCCACCAGCATCAGCGAATCCAGTCCCAGCTCGGCGAAGGTGACGTCGTTCTTGAGCTCGTCGGCGCTCATGCCCAGGTCATGGCAGGCGAGTTGGCGGAGTTGTTCAAGCGTGTTGCTCATGGCGGAGTTCCTCGGTCGCGGTGGAAGGGAAACGCTCGGCCGGGTCCGCGACGGGCACCTGGCGCAGCAGGAATTGACGGGCGGCCTGCGTGACCGCGCCTCGTTCGTTGTCCAAGGTCAGCATGTGATAGCTGTGGTGGAACCAATGCACCTCGGGCGTGGTGGCCAGCCGGCGCTGCAGCTCGAGCACCGAGCGCGGTCCGCTGACGTCGTCCTCGCTGGCATGCAGCACGACGGCGGGCATCGCGATCTCGGGCAGTCGCGCGCGCACATGGCGGATCAGGCGCGAGGCCTGATGCAGCGACGCTGCCGGCAACCGGTCGGCACCGGCCGCGGAGACATGGCTGGACGTCATCGCCTGCGCGACCCACTCGCGCAGGCGTTCGTTCTTGATGCCGTAGGGCGGCGTCTCGCGGAAGCTCAGCCATTGGCGCAGCGGCGGCACATAGGCCAGCGGCAGCAGCCGGCGCCAGGGCGACACGTTCCAGCCGTCGAAGTGCAGGCTGGTGGACAACAGCATCAGCGCCGCGGCAGGGCGCTCCAGCGCCAGGGCCAGCGTCAGCACCGCGCCCATGGACAGCCCGCCCACGGCCACGCGGACGTGCCTGGCGGCCAGCGCGTCGAAATGGGCCGCGGCCATCCGCACCCAGTCCTCGAAAGGCGGGACGCTGCGACGGCCCTGCGGCGCGGTCGCCGTCTCGCCCGGCGCTGGCGGCACGACACCGTAGCCGTCCAGCGCGGGCGCCTCCACGACGTAACCGGCGTCGCGCAGCGAGCGCGCCAGCGGCATCATCTCCAGCGGGTTGGCGCACAGGCCATGCAGCAGCAGAACGGCAGGGCGCGGGTCGAGCTCGGCGTCCTGGGCGGAGTCAGCGGCCGTGGGGAACGTTGAAACGGTGTTCGGCATGGACGGCAGTCTGTCCGGGGTCGCTGTTGCGGACTTGACGCCAACCTGTCCGAAAGCTGTCGGCGCCGTTGCCCTCAGGTTTCTGACAGGTCACCGATTGGCCGGTGCAAGGCTCTAGGCTTATGCTGCCGCTCCATGCGAATCCTCCTGGTCGAAGACGACGAATTCCTGGCGGAATCCACCGCCCGGGCGCTGCGCTCGCAGTCCTGGGTCGTGGACGTCAGCGCCCGTGGCGAGCCGGTTCCGCTCTCGCTGCGGGAGGATCGTTACGACCTGCTGATCCTGGACATCGGGCTGGCCGGCATCGACGGTTTCGAGACGCTGCGCCGCGTGCGCGCCCAGGGCAGCACCACCCCCGTGCTGCTGCTGACGGCTCGTGACGCGGTCGAGGACCGTGTCCGTGGCCTTGAAGGCGGCGCGGACGACTATCTGGTCAAGCCCTTCGCGCTGAGCGAGCTGATCGCCCGGGCCCGCGCGCTGGTGCGCCGCAGCCAGGCGCGCACCGGCAACGAGCTGCGCCTGTCGACGCTGCGCATGGACCTGGAGGCCCGTCGGGCCTACATCGCGGAGGAGCCGCTGGCGCTGTCCGCGCGCGAATGGGACGTGCTGGGATTCCTGCTGGCGCGCGCCGGCAAGGTGGTCGCCAAGGAGCAGATCGCCTCGGCCAGCAATGGCTGGGAGCAGGGCGTCAGCGACAACGCGATCGAGGTCTGCGTGTCGCGGCTGCGCGCCAAGATCGAACCCGCCGGGCTGCAATTGCGCACGGTGCGCGGACTGGGCTACCTGCTCGAAGAGATGCCGCCTGGCGCCGCCGCGGCCAAGGCCTGACCGCGTCACGGCATGACCGACGCGGCACGCAGCGGAACCCGGCGCACCTTCAGCCTCAAGCAGCGGCTGCTGATCTGGCTCATGGTGCCGGTGCTGGTGGCCGTGCCGGCGGCCGGGGTCGTCCTGTACCGCGTGATGCACGACACGGCGATCTCCTGGCTCGATCAGGCGCTGGGCGACACGGCGCTGGCGGTGTCGGGCCTGCTGCGCGAGCGCGACGGGCAGGTCGTCGTCGACGTCTCGGGCGCCACGGACCGCGCGCTGCGCTTCGACCGCACGGACCGCGTGTATTACCTGGTGCTGGATCCGTCCGGCGAGGTCCTGCTGGGCGACGCCCAGTTGGCGCGCCTGAACCTGCCCAAGCGCAAGCCCAATGAATGGTTCTTCACGCTGGCGACGCTGGACGGCGAGTCCCTCCGCGCGGCCGCGCTGGGGGCGTCATGCGGCACGGGCAAGCTGTGTCAGATCCTGGTCGCCGAGACGCTGAACAAGCGCGATGCGCTGCAGCAGCAGCTGGTGCTCGTGGTGGGGCTGCTGATCGGCGGGATGGCGGTGCTGCTCGCGGGCGCGGGCTGGTGGGCGACCTACCGCGGGCTGCGGCCGCTGGCGCAGTTGAGCGCCGAGCTCGAGCAGCGCGACCTGGCGCGGCTGGAGCCGCTGCAGCATGACGTGCCGGCGGAGCTGCGTCCGCTGATCGCGGCGTTCAACCGGCTGTTCGAGCGGCTGAGGCGGGCGTCCTCGGCGCAGCAGGACTTCCTGGCCAATGCGGCGCATCAGTTGCGCACGCCGCTGACGTCGCTGCGCACCGAGATCGACCTGGCCTTGCTGGAGCCGCACGATCCGCAGACGGAGCCCTTGCTCAAGCGGCTGCAGAGCTCGGTGGACCGCAGCGCGCGGCTGGCGACGCAGATGCTGTCGATCGCGCGGGCCGAGGCCGAGCCCAATGGCGGCGAGCAGGCGCTGGACCTGCGCGAGATCGCCGCGCAGGTGGCCGAGGACTGGGTGCCGCGCGCGCTGCAGGCCGGCGCGGACATCGAGTTCGAGCTGGAGAGTGCGCCGGCGTTGGGACAGAGCTTCCTGCTGCGAGAGCTGCTGGCCAACGTGCTGCACAACTGCCTGAACTACGCGGGCCCGTCGCCGCGCATCACGGTGCGCACCGGCTGCGAGGGCGAGTGGTCGCGGATGGAGGTCGAGGACAACGGTCCCGGGATTCCGCCGCAGGACCGGGAGCGCGCGATGCGCCGCTTCGAGCGAGGCAGCGAGTCCAAGGGCACGGGCAGCGGGCTGGGGCTGGCGATCGCGGTGGACATCGCGCAGCGGCATCGCGGCAGGTTCGAGCTGCTCGATGCGACCTCGGGCCAGGGCCTGCGCGTGCGCCTGAGCCTGCCGCGGCGCGGCGAGGGCCTGGACGGCTGAGCGACGTTCAGCGAGTCAAGTGGGGCGCGTTGGTGCTCACGACTTGGCCCGTTGGGGATGTCGCCTTTGCGCATAGGCGGTGGGCAATCCGACGCAGTCGACCTGCTCGCAGTCGTACCAGAAGCACTCGTTGAACTTGCAGCCGACGTTCAGGTTGTCCTCGATGAACCGGCAGCGCTCGAACCGGCAACGCGTGAAGGTGGCTCCGCCGAAGTGGGTACCGCGGAAGGTGCAGTCGACGAAAGTGACGTCGACGAGCACGGCGGTATTGAAGATGCCCCAGTACCAGCTGCAGTTCTTGAAGCTGCTGCCGACCACGACACTCTCGAGTCCGATCCCTTCGAGCTGAAGGCCGTCGAAGCTGCAATGGATGAAGGTGTCCTCCTGCATGCGACGCGTGAAGGCGGACGGGCCGCTGAAGTCGAGGGTTTCGTGCAGGGATGCCATGGCGGCCATCGTGGTGGCGGACGCGTCTTCGGGGAATCGCGCATGGACGGGACCTGGCAGCGGGCGATCATGGCGCGATGAGCATCCGCATCGTCCAACTCGGCGTCACGCCGCGCCTGCCCGATGAGGGCGCCCGTCTCGGAACCGTCCGCCGGCCGCCACGCGGCATCCGCAAGGAGGACTACGCCCGGCTGGGCTACTACGACAGCTGGCTGCCGCTGCTCGCGCCGAGCGCCGAGCTGATGGCACAGGGCAAGGCCGCCGAGGACGACAAGCAGTGGGCCGCCTTCGCCAAGGCCTACCGCAAGGAGATGAGCGACGCCGCGCCGTCGCAGATGCTGGACGCGCTGGCCGCGCTGTCACGCACGGCCAACCTCTCGATGGGTTGCTACTGCGACAACCCCCAGCGCTGCCATCGCAGCCTGCTCACGCAGTTGTTGGAGGAGCGGGGGGCGGTGATTCGAAGCTGATCGCCTCGAACAGCCTTCCCAGCTTGTCGCGTCGTGACGGCGCCAGGAACTGACGGGCCCAGGCCAGCCGGCCGAGCAGCGGCGCACGCAGCGCCGCGTCGACCGGCCCCGAGCGCGATTGCAGGCAGAGCCGATGCAGCTCCGCTTTCAAGCGATCGAAGTCCTCGCGCGCCAGGTTGGGCTTCGCATTCACCACGATGCCGGTGACGGCCTGGCGCCCGCACGCGGGCATCGCGCGGGTCTTGTCGCGACGAAGCCTGAACCCCTCGTCCTCGACGATCGCCTCGACCCAGGACCGCAACGCGCGTTGGTTCCGCTGCAGCGAGGCCGGACCGGAGAACACCAGGTCATCCGCATAACGCGAGTACCGCGCGCCGAAGCGATGCGCCAAGCCGTCCAGCCGCAGGTCCAGCGGGAACGCGCACAGATTCGCCAGCGCCGGCGAGCTCGGCGCGCCCTGGGGCAGATGCCACGACGCCAGGCGCTTCGCGCCGTCGAAGTCGATCGAGCCGTCCTCCCGCAGCCGATCGCGCACCGGGGCGGGCGTGCGCGTCAGGCACAAGAGCACCAGCCGCTCCACGATCGCATCGGAAAAGCCCAGCGTGCGCAGCGTGGCGCTCACCCGCGCGCGGCCGATGCTCGGGAAGAAGTCGCGCAAGTCGAAGCGGATCACGAACGCCTGCTCCGCATGACCGGCCGCATGCGTCGCGACATTGCGGCCCGGCACGAATCCATGCGCGGCCTCGTGGCAGGGCAGGGTGTTCAGGAACCCGTCGAGCACGCGCCGCTGCAGCGCCTTGAGCCGAGGCATCGGCGCCTCGATCAGGCGCAGTCCGCCGCGTCGTTTGGGCACCAGCAGGCAGCGGTAGTGCGGTGTCGGCGCCGCATGCGGCTGGCGCGGTGTCGCCACGCGCTCGCGGTACTGGCGCGCGGCGCCCGCGAAGTGATCCAGCTCGTTGATCGACAGCCCCAGCCACGCGGCGAGGTCCGCCTCGGTCGACCAATCGGGGCGCGCGAGGCCTTCCAGCGCGAAGGGCAGCGGCCGCATCCGCGACGGGCGCAGCAGCAGGCGGCGCACCGTCGGGTGCGGGCGCTCCGGATCGAAACCTTCATGGAAATGATCGAGCCCCTGCAGCGCGTCGGCGAGGCTCGCCACCGAGTGCGCGTGCCACACCGGTTCCGGCCAACGCGCCAGCTCGTCGCACAACGGCGTCAGCCAGGGGCGGGCCTCCGCGCCCAGGCATTGCTCGGCGCGCGCCCGCAGCGCATGGGCCTGGCGACCGCGTGGCGCGTCGTCGTCCGCCTGCAGCGCGCGGGCGAGCGCCAGGGCGATCCATCGGGCATAGGTCAGCGGAGCGGCGAGGGTCATCGGCGGTCGGGCAAGAGGTGACCCCTGGACGTCGCCAACTCACCGGTCTGGCTGATGCAGATTCGCGCGGCAGCGCGAGGGCGCATCAGCGCCGGATGTCTGACTGTGGAAAGCGCCGCGGGGATGCCCCGCGGCCGGACGCGTGAACGCTTCCGAAGGCTTGGCGGCGCCATGGGTCGGCGGCGATTATGGTCGCCCAGCCTGACCGCGCTCAAGCCGCGTTCAGAAGACGTTCAGGACGCTCGCACGGGCCGCTCAAGCCGCATTCATGCCGCGCTCAGCACCGCCTGCTTTGCCGCGTTGGCCTGCAGCGGGATGTAGGCCTCGTCCGTCTCGGAGCGCTTGGCCTCGCAGCTGGCCACCAGCTGCTTCTGCCACTGCGAGTGCCGATCAAAGAGCTCCGCCACCCAGTCGACGAACACCCGCAGCTTCGTGCTCAGGTGCCGGTTGGGCGGATACACGACGTACAGCGGCAGCGGGTCCGATTCCCAGTCGCAGAGGAAGGGCACGAGCTCGCCCGCGTCGATGTGCGGCTTGATCATGAAGTAGGGCGCCTGGATCACGCCCAGTCCCGTCAGCCCCGCCGTCATGTACGCGTTGCCGTCGTTGACCGAGACCTTGTAGTGACCGTAGACCTCATAGCGCTGACCGTTCTTGCTGTAGTCGAACGGGAAACGCTTGCCGGTGCGCGTCGAGAAATAGCTCACCACGTGGTGCTGGTCCGACTCCAGGTCCAGCGGATGTTGCGGCATGCCGTGGCGTTGGATGTACTCCGGCGACGCGCAGCAGCCATAGCCCCAGTCGCCGATGCGCCGCGCCACCAGCGATTGATCGGTGATCTCGCCGCCGCGCACGACGCAGTCGACGTTGTCGCCGATCAGGTCCACCGGTCGGTCCGACACGCCCAGGTCGATCTGAATGTCCGGATGTCTTGCATAGAACTCCGGAAGTGCCGGGATCAGCAGCAGCCGCGCCACGCTCGACGCCACGTCCACGCGGATGCGCCCTTTGGGCGCCGCGCGCGCATGCGACACCGACCCCTCCAGCTCCTCGATGTCCGAGAGCAGCCGGGTGACCCGCTCGTAATAGGCCGCGCCATCGGGCGTCACGCTGACCCGGCGCGTCGTGCGGTTCAGCAGCTTGACCTTGAGGTGGTCCTCCAGCGACTGGATCAACCGCGTCACCGCGGTCTTGGGCAGGTCCAGCGATTCCGCCGCCCGCGTGAAGGTGCCAGCCTCCACGACGCGCGCGAACGCTTGCATGGCATTGAGCTTGTCCATCCGAAACCCCTGACTGCGGCCCTGGCCGCGACTGCTGGAACGCCCATGCCCTGCGGACACGGTGCTGTCGAGATCGGCGCATCTGTCGTGCGCGCGCGAGGTCGCCATCCTGCCCGATCGATTGTTTCGTCGATGAAACGCTGATTCGCGCCGGGACCTGTTTATCGGACGGCGTCCGATCTCTAAATTTCGCTGCATTGCAACATGAACCGGTCTGCCCCCACGGGGAGCAGGCCTTTGCGCCTGCCATGGATGCGCTGCCGCTCACCTCCTGCCACGACGACCTCCTGCCCGCCGGCGACGGCGTCGTGCCGGTGCGCGTCTACAAGGGAGCCGCGCGTCGCAAGGACGCCCCCGTCGTCATGCACCTGCACGGCGGCGCCTTCACCGGCGGCGACCTGGACAGCGGCGAACTCGTCTCCCGGCTGCTCGCCGACGCGGGCGCCGTGGTCGTCGACGTGGACTACCCCACCGGCGCCGGCCAGGTCTTCCCCACTGCGCTCAAGACGCTGGACGCGCTGCTCGCCGGCCTGCACAAGGCCCGCGCCAAGCTCTCGGGCAAGGCTGCGCCGCTGCTGGTCGCGGGCGAGGAGGCCGGGGGCAACCTCGCCGCCGCGCTCGCGCTGATGGCGCGCGACCAGGGCCATCGCAAGCTCGCCGGCCAGATCCTGATCGGGCCGATGCTCAACCCCTGCCTGGCCACGGCCTCGCTGCGCCAGGCCGAGGCCGGTTACGGCGAATGCCGCTGGATGCACGGCTGGCGCGCCTACCTCGGCGAATGCGAGGACGGCGACCACCCCTATGCCGCGCCCGCCAACACCAGCCGCCTGGCGGGCCTGGTGCCGGCGCTGGTCGTGAGCAGCGAGGACGACCCCATGCGCGATGAGGCGCTGGCCTACGCCCGCGCGATGAAGCGCGCCGGCGTCGACGTGCAGCAGGCGCTCATCGCCGGTCCCAGCGGCTGGCCTTGCAGCCTGATGAAGCTGCCCGCGCTGACCGCGCCGCAGCTGCCCTGGGTGAGCACGCTGCGCCAAAAGCTCGCCGACTTCCTGTCCCTGATCCCCCCGGCCGGCCCTCGCCGTCCTCAACCCGTCTGATCCTGATTGACCCTGACCGACCCTCCCTGAACCAAGAACTCCCAACGTCTATCCCCGTCACCGGAGCACCACCATGAACAAGAAGATCTTTGCCACCTCGCTCACCGCCGTCGCCGCGGTCGTCGGGGCCGTCGTCGTCGGCCTGCACAGCCAGCAGGCGGTTGCCAATCAACCGTCGGGCGCGCCGCAGGCGATCCCCGTGTCCGTCGCCACCGTTGCCAGCCAGGACGTGGCCGCGTGGGACGAGTTCTCCGGCCGGCTCGAGGCCGTCGAGCGCGTCGACGTGCGCGCCCGCGTGTCGGGGGCGGTGCAATCGGTGCACTTCCGGGAAGGGGCGCTGGTGAAGTCCGGCGACCTGCTGATCACCATCGACCCCGCGCCCTACCAGGCCGAGGTCGACCGCGCCGAGGCGCAGGTGCTGGCCGCGCAGGCCCGCGTCAGCTACACGAAGAGCGAGCTCGAGCGCTCCACCCGCCTGTGGAGCGAGCGCGCCATCGCGCAGCGCGAGCTGGACGAGCGCAGCAACGCCGCCAACGAGGCCAACGCCAACCTGCGCGCGTCGCAGGCGGCGCTGCAGTCGGCCAGGCTGAACCTGGGCTACACGCAGGTCCGCGCGCCGGTGGCCGGTCGCGTCGGCAAGCTGGAAGTCACGCAGGGCAACCTCGTGGCCGCCGGTCCCGGCGCGCCGGTGCTGACGACGCTGGTGTCGGTCAGCCCGATCTACGCCAGCTTCGACGCCGACGAGCGCACCGTGGCCCGCGCGCTCAACGAGCTGCACGGCAACGCCAAGGGCGCGTCCGGTGACCTGTCCAGCATCCCCGTGCAGATCGGCACGGCCGCCACCGCGGACACGCCGTTCAACGGCAAGCTGCAGCTGATCGACAACCAGGTCGATGCCCGCAGCGGCACGGTGCGCGTGCGCGCGGTGCTGGACAACAAGGACGGCGCGCTGATCCCGGGCCAGTTCGCCCGCATCCGCCTGGGCCAGGCCAAGTCGCGTCCGGCGGTGCTCGTCAACGAGCGCGCCGTCGGCACCGACCAGAGCAAGCGCTTCGTGATGGTGGTCGGCGCGGACAACACGCTGAGCTACCGCGAGGTGCAGCTGGGCGCCAACGTCGATGGGCTGCGCATCGTCACCACCGGCCTGAAGGCCAACGAGCGCGTCGTGGTCAACGGCCTGCAGCGGGTGCGCCCGGGCGCGCTGGTCGCGCCCACGATCGTGCCGATGAACGCCAAGGCCGAGATCCAGGCCAAGGACGGCGCGGCGAAGGCGGACAAGTCCTGATCGGACGGACCGCTTCGCCCCGCCCCTCACAGTCGACTTGAAAGACTGACATGAATCTTTCCAAATTCTTCATCGACCGCCCGATCTTCGCGGGCGTGCTGTCGGTGCTGATCTTCGTCGCGGGCCTGCTCGCGGTGCGCGTGCTGCCGATCTCGGAATACCCCGAGGTCGTGCCGCCGCAGGTGGTGGTGCGCGCGCAGTATCCCGGCGCTAACCCCAAGGTCATCGCCGAGGCCGTGGCCACGCCGCTCGAGGAATCGATCAACGGCGTCGAGGGCATGCTCTACATGGGCAGCCAGGCCACCACCGACGGACTCATGACGCTGACGGTGACCTTCAAGCTGGGCACCGACCCGGACAAGGCCCAGCAGCTGGTGCAGAACCGCGTCTCGCAAGCCGAGCCGCGCCTGCCCGAGGAGGTCCGCCGCCTCGGTCTGACGACGGTCAAGAGCAGCCCCGACCTGACGATGGTCGTGCACTTGCTGTCGCCCAACGACCGCTACGACATGACCTACCTGCGCAACTACGCGGTGCTCAACGTCAAGGACCGTCTCGCGCGCATCCAGGGCGTGGGCCAGGTGCAGCTGTTCGGCTCGGGCGACTACTCGATGCGCGTCTGGCTGGACCCGCAGAAGGTCGCTGAACACGGCCTGTCGGCCAGCGACGTCGTCCAGGCGATCCGTGAGCAGAACGTGCAGGCCGCGGCTGGCGTGGTCGGCGCCTCGCCGGGCCTGCAGGGCATCGACCTGCAGCTGCCGATCAACGCGCAGGGCCGCCTGAACAACGAGCAGGAATTCGGCGACATCATCGTGAAGTCCGGCGCGGGCGGTCAGGTGACGCGTCTGCGCGACCTGGGCCGCATCGAGCTGGGCGCGTCGGAATACGCGCTGCGCTCGCTGCTGGACAACAAGTCCGCCGTGGCGATCCCCATCTTCCAGGCGCCGGGCTCCAACGCGATCGAGATCTCCAACAACGTGCGCGCCACGATGGCGGAGCTCAAGAAGGCGATGCCCGAGGGCGTGGACTACTCGATCGTCTATGACCCGACGCAGTTCGTGCGCGCGTCCATCGAGTCGGTGATCCACACGCTGCTGGAAGCCGTGGCGCTGGTGGTGCTGGTGGTGATCCTGTTCCTGCAGACCTGGCGCGCATCGATCATCCCGCTGCTGGCCGTGCCCGTGTCCATCATCGGCACCTTCGCGGTGATGCACCTGTTCGGGT
Organism: Roseateles sp.; assembly: GCA_039594005.1. Classification (GTDB taxonomy): domain Bacteria; phylum Pseudomonadota; class Gammaproteobacteria; order Burkholderiales; family Burkholderiaceae_C; genus Roseateles. Next base: position 3,000,320 of record JBCNOF010000010.1, on the reverse strand, counting down.
TCTCGATCAACGCACTGTCGCTGTTCGGCCTCGTGCTGGCCATCGGCATCGTGGTGGACGACGCGATCGTGGTCGTGGAGAACGTCGAGCGCAACATCGAGTCCGGCCTCAGTCCCCGCGACGCGACCTACCGCGCGATGCGCGAGGTGTCGGGCCCGATCATCGCGATCGCGCTGGTGCTGGTGGCGGTGTTCGTGCCGCTGGCCTTCATCACCGGCCTGACGGGTCAGTTCTACAAGCAATTCGCGCTGACGATCGCGATGTCGACGGTGATCTCGGCGGTCAACTCGCTGACGCTGTCGCCCGCGCTGGCCGCGATGCTGCTCAAGGGCCACGACGAGCCCAAGGATTGGCTCACCCGCGCGATGGACAAGGTGCTGGGCCGCTTCTTCGGCGGCTTCAACAAGCTGTTCAACCGCGGCGCCAAGGCCTACAGCGTCGGCGTGACCCGCGCGATCTCGCGCAAGGTCATCATGCTGGTCGTCTACGGCGGCCTGCTGGGCCTGACCGTGGGCCTGTTCAAGGCGGTGCCGAGCGGCTTCGTGCCGGCGCAGGACAAGCAGTACCTGATCGGCTTCGCGCAGCTGCCCGACGGCGCCACGCTGGACCGCACGGAAGACGTGATCCGCCGCATGAGCGAGATTGCGATGAAGACGCCGGGCGTGGAACATGCCATCTCGTTCCCTGGCCTGTCGATCAACGGCTTCACCAACAGCTCCAACTCGGGGATCGTCTTCGCCTCGCTGAAGTCCTTTGACGAGCGCACCGGCAAGGGTCTGTCGGCGGGCGAGATCGCGGCCAAGATGAACGCGGACTTCGGCCAGCTCCAGGACGCCTTCGTGGTGATGTTCCCGCCCCCGCCGGTGCAGGGCCTGGGCACTACCGGCGGCTTCAAGCTGCAGCTCGAGGACAAGGGCGGTCTGGGCTACGAGGCGCTGGACCAGGCGGTCAAGGCCTTCATGGCCAAGGCCTACCAGGCGCCCGAGCTGGCCGGCATGTTCACGAGCTATCAGGTCAACGTGCCGCAGCTGTACGCGAACCTGGACCGCACCAAGGCGCGCCAGCTGGGCGTGGCGGTGACGGACGTGTTCGACACGATGCAGATCTACCTGGGCTCGCTCTACGTCAACGACTTCAACAAGTTCGGCCGGACCTACACGGTGCGGGTGCAGGCGGACGCCGCCTATCGCGCGCGCGCCGAGGACGTGGGCCTGCTGAAGGTGCGCTCGGCCTCGGGCGAGATGGTGCCGCTGTCGGCGCTGATGAAGGTGGAGCCGAGCTTCGGTCCGGAACGCGCGATGCGCTACAACGGCTTCCTGTCCGCCGACATCAACGGTGGTCCGGCGCCGGGGTACTCGACCGGCCAGGCGCAGGACGCGATCGCGCGCATCGCCGCGGAGACGCTGCCCCCGGGCATCAGCTACGAGTGGACCGAGCTGACCTACCAGGAGATCCTGGCCGGCAACTCCGCCGTGTGGGTGTTCCCGCTGGCGATCCTGCTGGTCTTCCTGGTGCTGGCCGCGCAGTACGAGAGCCTGTCGCTGCCGGTGGCGATCATCCTGATCGTGCCGATGGGTCTGCTCGCGGCGATGACGGGCGTGTGGCTCAGCAAGGGCGACAACAATGTCTTCACGCAGATCGGGTTGATCGTGCTGGTGGGGCTGTCGGCGAAGAACGCGATCCTGATCGTGGAGTTCGCGCGGGAGCTGGAGTTCGCCGGCAGGTCGCCGTTGCAGGCGGCGATCGAGGCGAGCCGGCTGCGGCTGCGTCCGATCCTGATGACGTCGATGGCGTTCGTGATGGGCGTGCTGCCGCTGGTGCTGGCCTCCGGCGCGGGTGCGGAGATGCGCAACGCGATGGGCGTGGCGGTGTTCGCCGGGATGATCGGCGTGACGGCCTTCGGCCTGTTCCTGACGCCGGTGTTCTACGTGGTGGTGCGTCGCCTGACGGGCAACAAGCCGCTCAAGCAGCACGGCGAGGTGCCGCATGACGTGGAGGCCTTCGCGCAGCCGGAGCAGCGCGCGGGTCACGACTTCGGTTCGGGCGGCAATGCCCGTCCGCACCCGGCCGCGCCGCGTCACGAGCACGAATAAAGGATTCGATGCCATGAAAACGAAACTGATGATGACGACGCTGCTGGCCGCGCTGGTGCTGGCCGGTTGCGCGACGCCGCCCCCGATCGACGAGTCGCGGCTGCCGGCGACGCCGGCGGCATGGAAGGCCTCCGCGGCTTCCACGGCCACGGCGACCGTCGGTGAAGCCCGCTGGGCGGTGGTGCCGCCCGCGGATGCCGAGCCGCGCGGCGACTGGTGGCTCGCGTTCAGCGATCCGACGCTGAACGACCTGATCCGCCGCTCGCTGGTCGGCAACACCGACCTGCAGGGGGCCGCGGCGCGGCTGGCGCAGGCGCGCGCGTTGCTGCGCAGCGCCAACGCGGATCGCATGCCGCAGGTCGGGCTGAATGCCGGCGCGGCGCGCGGCACGGTGGCGGGCCAGGGCCCGGCGCCGTCGACGCTCTACAACGCGGGCTTGGCGGCGAGCTGGGAAGTGGACCTGTCAGGCCGCCTGTCGCAGGCGAGCCGCGCGGCGTCGCTCGATGCGCAGTCGCGTGAAGCGCTGCTGCAGTCCACGCGGCTGATGGTGCAGGCGGACGTGGCGCAGACCTACCTCGCGCTGCGCTTCGCCGACCAGGAACGGCGGCTGGTGCGCGACACCGTCGCGGCCTACCGCGAGACGCTGGCGCTGACGCAGCGCCGCTATCAGGCGGGCGACGTGGCCGAGCTGGACCTGGCGCGCGTGCAGACGGAGGTGGCCTCGACCGAGGCCGAGGCGATCAGCCTGGACCGTCGCCGCGCGGAGCTGGAGAACGCGCTGGCGGTGCTGCTGGGCGAGCCGGCCTCGGGCTTCAAGGTGGCCGAGGACACGTCGCTGGCGGCCTTGCCGGCGATTCCGTCAGGGCTGCCGAGCGCGATGCTGGCGCGTCGTCCGGACGTGGCGGCGTCGCAGCGCGGGCTGCTGGCGGCGCAGGCGCGGGTGGGCGTGGCGCAGGCCGCGTGGTTCCCGAGCCTGTCGCTGACGGCCAATGGCGGCTACGCGTCTCCGGAGTTGAGCGACGTGTTCAAGTGGTCGGCGCGGGCGTGGTCCGTGGATGCGCTGCTGTCGCTGCCGATCTTTGACGGCGGCCGGCGCAAGGCGGGCGTGGAGTCCGCGACGGCGGGCCTGGACCTGGCGATGTCGAGCTACCGGCAGCAGCTGCTGCAGGCGTTGCGCGAGGTCGAGGACTCGCTGAGCGGGTTGCAGACCTTGTCGGCGCAGGCGGACGTGCAGGCGCAGGCGGTGCAGTCGTCGGCGCGGGCGACGGCGCTGTCGGACTCGCGCTACCGCAACGGGCTGGTGAGCCAGCTGGACCTGCTGGACGCGCGGCGCAGCGAGTTGCGCAATCGCCGCGCGGCGCTGCAGGTGCAGGCGGCGCAGTACCAGGCGACGGTCGGACTGGTCCGCGCGCTGGGCGGCGGCTGGACGACGCCGGCCTGAGGCCCATGGCCGGGTCAGACCCGGCCCCATTCATTCGCGACCGGACTTTTACCGGTGCCCCTTTGGGCGTGCAGGGATGCACGCCCTTTTTTCGTGGGCGATCAGTTAGCGGCAGCTCGGCGATTCGACCTCGTAGCCGAGCGAGAGATAGAGGTGCGTGCGCGGTTTCCCCTTCACCGACTCCTTGAGATGCACACCCTCATTGCTGGTGCACAGGGTGGCCGTGCGCGTGATCCCGGCGCCGTCGCGAACCTCCAGCCAACTCTGGCGGGAGTGCGCCTGGAGCTTGGCGCCAATGGCTGCCAGCCCGATGAAGGGCATGTCGGCCCAGTCTTTGGGGACCTTGGCCTTGTAGACGCGCGGCGTTGTGCCCAGCAATTCATCGGACGCGAGCGTGGCCGTGTCCGCGTCGGCAACGAGGTCGGCGCCGCGCAGCTGCCTGCAGCAGCGCGTCTGCTGCTTCGCGTCGGGGTATTGCAGCGCGACCGTGGCGTCGGGAGCGATCGGCGCGGACGAGATCAGCAGCGCTTCCCCGGAGCCATCGAGCTTCACGATGGCGAAGTCGGCGGCGCTGGCAGCGCTGGCGCCGATGCTCAAGCTAACGGCCAGAAGGGAGGTGCCCAGCATGATCGTCACGAAATTGCTCGCGGCTGCACGAAACGGCTCGCGATTGGCCGCGGGCGCGCGAAAACGCTCGCGAATCCGTCAATCGGAATGAATCGGCCCGGGATTCGGGCCGAAGGGGGGTCAGTGATCGCCGACCGGATACCGCCGCTCGGCGGCCACGATGTCCCAGACCGCGATGAACATCGCCGCGACCAGCGGGCCGATCACGAAGCCGTTGATCCCGAACACCGCCATCCCGCCCAGCGTCGACAGCAGCACGACGTAGTCCGGCATCTTCGTGTCCTTGCCCACCAGCAGCGGACGCAGCAGGTTGTCCACCAGCCCGATCACCACCGTGCCGAACAGGATCAGCCCGATGCCCGAGCCGATGTGCCCCGTGGCCAGCAGGTAGATCGCCACCGGCGCCCACACCAGCGCCGCGCCCACCGCCGGCAGCAGCGACAGGAACGCCATCAGCACCGCCCACAGCACCGGCGCGTGGATGCCCAGCACCCAGAACGCGAAACCGCCCAGCGCGCCCTGCAGCGCCGCCACCGCGATGTTCCCCTTCACGGTCGCCCGGATCACCGTCCGGAACTTCTCGCCCAGCTGGCGCTTGTACGAGTCCTGCAGCGGCAGCGCGTCGCGGATCCTCGCCGACAGCAGCTCGCCGTCGCGCAGCAGGAAGAACAGCAGGTAGAGCATCACGCAGAAGCTCACCAGGAAGTCGAAGGTGTCCTGGCCGAAGCCCAGCGCCTTGGTCGCCATGAACTGGCTGCCCTGGTTCAGCGCGCTGCCCAGCTTCTCCTGCAGGTTGCTCAGGTCGTGCAGCCCCAACCGCCCCAGCAGGTCCATCAGCCACGAGGGCAGGGCGCCGTAAATCTGCGCCACATAGGTGCCGAAGTTGAACTTGCCCGACTTCACCATCTCGAAGACGACCGCCGCCTCCTGCACCAGCGCGCCCATGACGTAGGTCAGCGGCAGCACCACCAGCAGCAGGATCACCACGATCGACAGCCCCGACGCCACCCCCGGCCGCTTCACCTTGCGCAGCAGCCTGCGATACAGCGGCTGGAACACGATCGCCAGCGCCACCGCCCACAGCACCGCGCTCAGCATCGGCCACAGGATCCAGCCGAACGCCACCGTCACCAGCGCCAGCAGGCACAGGAAGGACCGGTTCTGCAGCGCGGGCACCAATTTGCCGGGACCACTCATCGTGTCGTCGCTCCTCGCGTGTTTCAACATTGCGCCCCGCAGGGCAGGGCGCGTGCCACCCCGGCACGCGCGGCGCAGGATCGCCGGTTTACCGCAGCGCGTCCAGCAGCTTTTCGTGGATGCCCCCGAAGCCGCCGTTGCTCATGCACAGCACGTGGTCGCCGGGCCGCGCCACGCGCTTGACCATCGCCACCAGCTCCTCGACATTCGCGCCCACCAGGCCCTGCTCGCCCAGCGGCGCCAGTGCCTCGCGCGCGTCCCAGGTCAGCCCGTCCTGGTTGCAGAAGCTCAGGTCGGCCTCCTCCAGCGCCCAGGGCAGCTGCGCCTTCATCGTGCCCAGCTTCATCGTGTTGGAGCGCGGCTCGAAGACCGCCAGGATGCGTTCCTGCGGGGCGATACGCCGGCGCAGGCCGTCTACCGTCGTGTGGATCGCCGTCGGGTGATGCGCGAAGTCGTCATAGACCTTGATGCCGCGCACCTCGCCGCGCAGCTCCAGCCGCCGGCGCACGTTCTTGAACGTGCCCAGCGCCTCGGCCGCGCGTTCGGGATCCACGCCCACGTGCTCCGCCGCGGCGATCGCCGCCAGCGCGTTGAGCTGGTTGTGCTCGCCCAGCAAGTCCCAATTCACGTGTCCGACCTTCAGGCTGCCGCGCAGCACGTCGAAGGACTGCGGCTCGCCGCGCGCGCGCAAGGCGCCAGGCTCTTCCTTGCGGGCGCCGAAGCGCTGCACGTCGCTCCAGCAGCCGCGGGCCAGCACGCGCTGCAGCGCGTCCTCGCGCGCGTTCACCACCAGCCGCCCCGATGCCGGCACCGTGCGCACCAGGTGGTGGAACTGGGTCTCGATGGCAGCGAGGTCCGGGAAGATGTCGGCGTGATCGTGCTCGAGGTTGTTGAGGATCGCCGTGCGCGGCCGGTAATGGACGAACTTGCTGCGCTTGTCGAAGAAGGCGGTGTCGTATTCGTCGGCCTCGATGACGAAGTACTGGCCGCCGCCCAGGCGCGCCGAGACCCCGAAGTTCTGCGGCACGCCGCCGATCAGGAAGCCGGGCGCCAGTCCCGCCGATTCCAGGATCCACGTCAGCATCGAGGTGGTCGAGGTCTTGCCGTGCGTACCTGCGACCGCCAGCACGTGCTTGCCCTGCAGCACATGTTCCGCCAGCCACTGCGGGCCGCTGGTGTACGGCAGCCCGGCGTCCAGGATCGCTTCCATCAGCGGGAAACGGCCTTCCGACGAGCGCGTCACGACGTTGCCGATGACGAACAGGTCGGGTTTCAGATCGAGTTGCTCGACGCCAAATCCCTGGATCAGCTCGATGCCCAGGGCCTCGAGCTGCGTGGACATCGGCGGATAGACGTTGGCGTCGCAGCCGGTCACCGTGTGGCCCGCCTCGCGCGCCAGCGCCGCCAGTCCGCCCATGAAGGTGCCGCAGATGCCCAGGATGTGGATATGCATGTCTGTCTCTCAGCTGCTGTACCAAACGGTAAGCAAGCGTAATGCCTGTCGCGGATTGAAAAGATCGCGACAACCCGGCCCGGCGTTTGCCCGAGGGGCGCCCCCGGCGACCCGGGCCGACATGGCGCGTTCAGCGCAGGGCGCTGCGCGCGGCCTCCAGCGTGGCGTCGATGTCGGCGTCGGTGTGCGCGGCGGACACGAACCCCGCCTCGTACAGCGCCGGTGCGAGGTACACGCCGGCGTCCAGCATCGCGTGGAAGAAGCGGTTGAAGCGGTCCTTGTCGGTGGTCATCACCGTCGTGTAGTTCTGCGGCAGTTCCGGCATCAGGAAGAAGCCGAACATGCCGCCCTCGCTGTCGGCGCTGAAGGGCACGCCGTTCTCTGCGGCGACGGCCTTCAGCCCGTCCACCAGTCGGCGGGTACGGGTCGACAGCGCCTCGAAGAAACCGGGTTGCCTGATCTCGCGCAGCGTGGCCAGCCCGCAGGCCGTGGCCACCGGATTGCCCGACAGCGTGCCCGCCTGATACACGCCGCCGAGCGGCGCCAAGTGGCGCATGATCTCGCGGCTCGCGCCGAAGGCCGCCAGCGGCATGCCGCCGCCGATGACCTTGCCGAAGACGCTGATGTCGGGAACGAAGCCCGGAATCAGGTCGGCGTACAGGCCCTGCGCGCTGCGCAGGCCGACGCGGAAGCCGGTCATCACCTCATCGAGCACCAGCAGCGCGCCGTGCCGGGTGCACAGCTCGCGCAGTCGGGTCATGAAGGGCACGCTCGCGCGCACGAAGTTCATGTTGCCGGCGATCGGCTCGACGATCACGCAGGCCAGCTCCGGGCCGTGCAGCGCGAAGGCCTCGTCGAGCTGGGCGACGTTGTTGTACTCCAGCACGATCGTGTGCTGGGCCGTCGCCTCGGGCACGCCGGCGGAGGTCGGATGGCCGAAGGTCGCCAGGCCCGAGCCCGCCTTCACCAGCAGCGCGTCGGTGTGCCCGTGGTAGCAGCCCTCGAACTTGATGAACTTGTTGCGCTGCGTCGCGCCGCGCGCCAGCCGGATCGCGCTCATCGTGGCCTCGGTGCCCGAGCTCACCAGCCGGACCTGCTCGCAACTGGGCACCAGCGCCAGGATCTCCTCGGCCAGCTCGATCTCGCGCTCGGTGGGCGCGCCGAAGGAGAAGCCCTCCAGCACGGCCTTCCGCACCGCCTCGACCACCGCCGGATGGCCGTGGCCCAGGATCATCGGACCCCAGGAACCGATGTAGTCGATGTAACGCCGGCCGTCCGCGTCCACGATGTAAGCGCCTTCACCGCGCTGGATGAAACGCGGGGTGCCGCCGACCGCGCGGAACGCGCGCACCGGCGAGTTCACGCCACCAGGAATCACGCGCTGCGCGCGGGCAAACAGGGTCTCGTTCTGGCTCATATCGGAAATCCGGTACTGCTGATGCAATCAACGCGGGAAAAGACGAAGGCGCCGCGCGGGCGCCTTCGGCGGTCTCAATGGATGCGGCGGGGGCCGCGGCTGGGTGGCTCGTCCATCGGCATCTCGTCGGCGGCGGCGACGCCGGGGCCGCCCTCCGCGCCTTCCTCACCTTCCTCGCCGGGCGGCAGCGCCCAGAAGAAACGGTCCGGGACGACGTTGCCCATGCCCGGGCGGAAACCCGCCTCGAGCGACTGGTCCAGGAAGGCCAGCGCCTCGCCGACGGCGTCATGCGGCTCCGAGCCCACCGACAGCAGCGCCGCCAGCGCGGCCGACAGCGTGTCGCCCGAGCCGACGAAACTGGCCTCGAAGCGCTCGAACTTCTCGCCGGTGATGGCGCCCTGGGAGTTGGCCAGGACGTTGTCGATGAACTGGTTGGGCAGCTGGATGCCGGTCACCAGCACGTGCGCGGCGCCGTGCTGCTGCGCGGCCACGGCCAGCTCGCGCGGCGACGCCGGACGGTCGGCGTCCCAGTCGGGGAGCAGGCAGTCGGTCAGCGTCTTGTGGTTGCCCACGAGCACCAGCGTCTGCGGCAGCACCAGCTCCCGGAACGCGTCCAGGTAGCTCTGCTGCTGCTCCTCGTCGAGCCAGGAGATGCTCGGCAGGTAGGCCACCAGCGGCACGTCGGGGTAGTCGGACAGGACCTCGGCCACCGAGGAGATGCCCTCGGCGCTGCCCAGGAAGCCGACCTTCCAGGCGGCCACGGGGACGTCCTCCAGGATGGAGCGGGCCTGCTCGACGATGCAATCGCCATCCAGCGTGAGGTGGTCGAAGACCTCGGCGGTGTCGCGCATGACGATGGCGGTCACCACGGGCAGCGCGTGCGCGCCCATGGCGGCGATGGTGGCGACGTCGCCGGCGCTGCCGCCCGCGCCGCTGGGGTCAGACGCGTTGAAGCTCATGACGCACGCCGGCGGCGGCGAATCCTGCTCATCGGTCGCGGCGGCGTCCTGGGGGTCGGGGAGGTTCGGGTCTGGGCGGCTCATGGATGGGTGGCGCGAAGCCGTGAACTGATGCGCATAACGTGAAGAAGGACCGCATTCGACTGTTGTTTCATCGGTACTTCCGCCCCCTGGGTCAGCCCGGGGCCGTGGCTACAATCTTTCGATCATTGTAGTGATGCAAAGTCAACCCATCGTGAGCGAAGCAAGGACCTGGATGTGCCTGATCTGTGGCTGGATGTACGACGAGGCCGCAGGGGATCCTGAGCACGGCATCGCCGCCGGCACGCGTTGGGAGGATGTCGACATGAACTGGACCTGTCCCGAATGCGGCGCCCGCAAGGAGGACTTCGAAATGGTCCAGATCTAAGCCGCACATCGACCTTTCATCGACGCGATCCACTTCGATCATCCCGGCATCCTGCGGGATCGGCGGGACCCGCCTGTCGCGGGATTGAAATTTCCCTGACAACCATCGTCTGAACAATACGGAGAAGAGCTTGGATTCCAGCGCAAGCCCCCGCACGGCGACCAAGGTGCTCGTCATCGACGACAGCAACACGATCCGCCGCAGCGCCGAGATCTTCCTGAAGCAGGGCGGCCATGAGGTCGTGCTCGCCGAGGATGGCTTCGATGCGCTGGCCAAGCTCAGCGACTACCAGCCCGACCTGGTGTTCTGCGACATCCTGATGCCCCGCCTCGACGGGTATCAGACCTGCGCCATCATCAAGCGCAATCCGCAGTTCGCGTCGGTGCCGGTGATCATGCTGTCGTCCAAGGACGGCCTGTTCGACAAGGCCCGCGGCCGGATGGTCGGCTCCCAGGATTACCTGACCAAGCCGTTCACGAAGGACCAGCTGCTGCAGGCCGTCCAACAGCACCGCCGGGAGGGCTGACCGGTTCGCCGGCCCGCCCGCTTTCATCGACCCATTCCACGACACCCAACGACGCCCACGCCAGGTCCGCCACCGACGTCACGACGACCGATGCGCCCCGCGTGAGCCGCGAGAGAGGGAGATTCCATGCCCATCCACAAGATCCTGCTGGTCGACGATTCCAAGACCGAACTGCACGCCCTGAGCGACCTGCTGACCAAGCGCGGCTTCACCGTGCGCACCGCCGAGAACGGCGAGGAAGCGATGAAGCGCCTGGCCGAGGAAAAGCCCGACCTGATCCTCATGGACGTGGTCATGCCCGGCCAGAACGGCTTCCAGCTGACCCGCGCCATCACCCGCGACGAGCGCTACGCCGACGTGCCCGTGATCATGTGCACCAGCAAGAACCAGGAGACCGACAAGGTCTGGGGCATGCGCCAGGGCGCGCGTGACTACGTCGTCAAGCCGGTGAAGGCGGACGAGCTGCTGGCCAAGATCAAGGCGCTGGGCTGACACCATGGCCAACAAGCAAGGTCTGCGGGAACTTCAACAGCGGCTGGCGCAGCGCATGCAGGCGGCGCGAGAGGCGCCGCAGGCCGCGAACTGGCTCGCGGTGGAGTGCGCGGGCCTGGGCCTGCTGCTTCCGCTCAAGCAAAGCGGCGAAATCTTCACGCCCGTGCCACTTCAGGCGGTCCCGTACACGCAACCTTGGATGCTGGGCGTGGCCAACTTGCGGGGCGGATTGCATACGGTGGTGGACCTGTCGGCGTTCCTGGGCCTGCGCGGCCCGGCGCCGCTGACCTCGGCCCACCGGCTGGTGTCGATCAACCCGGAGCTGGGCATCAACTGCGCGCTGCTGGTGGATCAGCTGCTGGGGCTGCGCGGCGACGAGCAGCTCCAGGCCGAGCCCGACGACGCCGGCCATCCCGATTTCGCTCCTGCCCGCATGCGCGACGGGCAGGGCCGGCGCTGGCAAGTGCTGGACCTGGATGCGCTCACGCAGCATCCGCAATTCCTGCGCATTGTTTTGAACTGATAGCCAGACGACGGTCCCGTCACAGGCGCCGATTCGACGAACGAGATCAAACGAGGGTGAGATGAGCTTCCTGGACAAGATCAAGAACAAGGGCAAGAACGAGGGCAACGACGACATCGATGCCGCCGGTCCACGGACCGAGGCGGGCGAATCGGCGCCGGCGGACACGACGGACTTCCAGCCTTCGATCATCACCACGGCGCAGCCCACGCCCGAGTTCCAGGACACGTCCGCGGGCTACCAGCCCTCGGCGTCCGCCCCGGAGTCGCCCACGCCGATGCCCGAGGTGCTCAAGCAGCCCGAGCAGCGCCGCACCGGCCTGCTGACCGCGCTGACCGCCGCGGGCGTGATCTTCACCGCCGGCACCGTGTCGATGGCGCTGATCAACGGCAACCGCTCCGCCGCCCAGGTGCGCGGCGCCGGTCAGGCCGCGACGCAGTCGCAGCGTCTGGCCAAGGCGGTCTCGACCGCGCTGCTGGGCAACAAGAACGCCTTCCCTGAAATGAAGGAAGCGTCGGACGTGCTGGTCAGCGTGACGACCTCGCTGCGCGACGGCAGCGGCGACCTGGCCAAGGCGCCGGGTTCCGTGGACGCGCTGCTCGAGAAGATCGCCCCCATGGTGGCGCGCGCCGACAAGAACACCAAGGTCATGCTGGCGCAGGAGAAGGTGCTGACGCAGGTCGGCGCCGCGCTGCGCGCGATCAACCGCCAGTCGTCGGACCTGCTGGAAAGCGCCGAGGCCGTGGCCTCGCTGTCGCTGCAGAGCTCGGCCCCGACCGGTGAGGTCGCCGCGGTCGGCCAGCTGGTGATGCTGACGCAGCGGATCGGCAAGTCCGCCAACGAATTCCTGACGCAGGAAGGCGTGAGCCCCGAGGCCGTGTTCCTGCTGGGCAAGGACCTGAACGCGTTCCGCGAGATCGCCCAGGCGCTGCTCAACGGCAACCCCGAGCTGCGTCTGGCCGGCGCCAAGGACGCCCAGGTGCGCGAGCGCCTGAAGGTCCTGCTGACCCAGTACGACCAGACCCGCGGCCAGGCCACCGCCATCCTGTCCAACCTGCAGGGCCTGGTGTCCGCGCGGGAGGCCCAGACGGCCATCCTGAATGACTCGGAAGTGCTGCGCAAGGACCTGGACGACCTGGGCCAGGGCCTGGAGTCCGCCGGCGGCATGAACCCGCTGCTGCTGCTGGCGATGGCCGCGTCGCTGGCGATGCTGGTGATCGGCGCCGTCGGTTTCCTGCGGCTGTACGTGTCGGACCAGGCGCGTCGCGCGCAGATGGCCGAAGAACAGCGTCGCGAGGCCGAGGCGCAGGAGCAGGAAGCCAAGCGCGTCAACGACGCCAACCAGGCCGCCATTCTGCGTCTGATGAACGAACTGCAGACCGTCGCTGAAGGCGACCTGACCCACCAGGCGACGGTGACGGAAGACATCACGGGCGCGATCGCCGACTCGGTGAACTACACCGTGGAAGAGCTGCGCTCGCTGGTGCACCAGGTGCAGACGACGGCGGTCCGGGTGACGGACACGACGGCGCAGGTCGACCAGACCTCGACCGAGCTGCTGGCCGCCTCGACCGAGCAGCTGCACGAGATCCGCGCCACCGGCGAGGCCGTGCTGCAGATGGCCCACCGAATCAACGACGTGTCCGCGCAGGCGCAACAGACCGCCGACGTGGCGCGCCAGTCGCGGGAAGCCGCCGAACAGGGTCTGCAGGCGATGCAGAACAACATCGGCGGTATGAACCAGATCCGGGACCAGATTCAGGAAACGTCCAAGCGCATCAAGCGACTGGGCGAGTCCTCGCAGGAAATTGGCGAGATCACCGAGCTGATCTCCGACATTACCGAGCAGACCAACGTGCTGGCGCTGAACGCGGCCATCCAGGCGGCGTCCGCCGGTGAAGCCGGTCGCGGCTTCTCGGTGGTGGCGGAAGAAGTGCAGCGCCTGGCGGAACGTTCCGCCGACGCGACGCGCCGGATCGCCGCGCTGGTCAAGACCATTCAGACCGACACCCACGACGCGGTGGCCGCCATGGAGCGCTCCACGCTGGGCGTGGTGGAGGGCACGAAGCTGTCCGACGCGGCCGGCCGCGCGCTGGAAGACATCGACTCGGTGTCGCGTCGCCTGGACGACCTGATCGGCCAGATCTCGTCGGTCGCGCAGAACGAAGCGCGCGCCGCCAACGAGGTCGGTGCCAACATCCAGCACATCTTCGCCGTGACCGAGCAGACCTCCGACGGTACGCGCTCCACCGCCCAGATGGTGCATGAGCTGTCGCGGTCGGCGGAAGCGCTGAAGCAGTCGGTGGCCCGGTTCAAGGTGACCTGATCGGCGTCACGCCGACTGCCCCGCCCGGTCGTACAGGGATAGAGCCCCGCACCGCGTCGACATAAAAGAGAGAACAAGAGCGAGCATGGACCTTACGCGCGAATCCGAGTTCCCCGCCGACCTGAGCCCCTTGGCCTGGGTCCAGGAGGAACTGCGCCGCACGCTGGAATCGGTGCACAAGGCCCTTCGCCGCGTGCTGCGCGATGCCGATGCGCGGTCGACGACCCTGGGCGGCGACGGCCAGCCCAGTCCTGCGCTGCAAGGCGCGGCCCAGCAGATGCACCAGGCGGCCGGCGTGCTGTCCGTGGTCAGCCTGCCTGCCGCCGCGCACCTGCTGCGCGCGGCCGAGGCCACGTTGTTCCGCCTGGCGGAGAACCCCGCCGGCGTGTCGATCGCCGAGGTCGAGGCCGTCGAGCGCGCCGACTTCGCGGTGCTCGCGTTCATCGCCAAGACGCTGGCCGGCGGTCAGCCGAGCTCGCTCGCGCTGTTCCCCGCCTATCAGGCGCTGCAGGAGCTCAACGGCGCGGGCCGCATCCACCCGGCCGACCTGTGGACCGAGGAATTCCGCTGGCGCGACCTGCCCGTGGACGGCAACGTCCGCGCGCTGACGTCGGACCAGATGCGCGCGCCCTTCGAGGCGCTGCTGCTCAAGCAGATGCGCGCCCCGGCCCCGGGCCAGGGGCAGCTGCTGAGCGACCTGTGCGCCGGCCTGGCGCTGACGCAGACGCAGCCGCACGCGCGCACGCTCTGGATGCTGGCCGCCGGTCAGTTCGAAGCCCAATCGCGCGGCTTGCTGCCGGTGGACACGCTGGTCAAGCGCCTCGGTTCGCGCCTGCTGGCGCAATTGCGCGCGGGCAGCGATGCCGCCCCTTCGGAGCGACTGGCCAAGGACCTGCTGTTCTTCTGCGCCGCCGCCAAGCACACCGATCCGGCCGCCGCGCCGCGCCTGACCGCGGTCCAGAAGGCCTATGGCCTGATCGAGGCCGACCAGGTCGACTACCGTGACGACTCGCTCGGCCGCATCGACCCGAACTGGGTCGCCGCCGCCAAGAAGCGCGTGGCCGCCGCCAAGGAATCGTGGGCGTCCGCCGCCGAGGGCGAGACCCATCGCCTGGGCGGCCTGGACGAGCAGTTCGCCCATGTCGGCGAATCGCTGCAGAAGCTGTTCCCCAGTGGCGAGGTGCTGGGCGACACGCTGCGCCGCGCCGTCGTGGCGACGCTGCGTTCGGGCCGCGCGCCCGAACCCGCGCTGGCGATGGAGATCGCCACGTCGATGCTCTACCTGGAAGCCGCGCTCGAGGACGAGGCCTTCGACCAGCCCGAGCAGGGCGAGCGCGTGAAGAGCCTGGCCCGCCGCATCGAGTCGGTCGGCCATGGCGAGGCGCCGCTGGCGCTTGAGAGCTGGATGGAGGAGCTGTATCGCCGCGTCGCCGACCGGCAGACGCTGGGCTCCGTCGTCCACGAACTGCGCGCGAGCCTGTCCGAGGTCGAGCGTCAGTGCGACGAGTATTTCCGTGACCCCGCCAAGCGCGACCTGCTGATCCCGGTGCCGGGACAGCTGCAGGCCATGCGCGGCGTGTTCAGCGTGCTGGGCCTGTCGCAGGCCGCGCAGGCGACGCTGAAGATGCGCGACCAGGTCGACGAACTGGCCAACACCGAGGTCGATCCGTCGCTGCCCGGACCGCGCGCGCAATTCGACCGGCTCGCCCACAACCTGGGCGCGCTGGGTTTCCTGATCGACATGCTCAGCGTGCAGCCGCAACTGGCCAAGCGCATGTTCCGCTTCGAGGAAGACACCGGGCTGCTGCAGTCGCTGGTGGGCCGTGAGAGCGAGCTCCGCGATCACGCGCTGGAGGTGGCCGCCGAGGAAGCCGCGGCCCAGCCGCAGTTGATCGACCAGCTGCAGGCGACGGCGCAGGCCGTCGCGCAGGGCGAGCGTCCGGCCGAGGAGCTGGCACGCGACCTGGAACGCATTTCCCATGAAGCCCGCGCCGCCGACGATCTCGGCCTGGCGCAGGCCGCGCAGCAGGCGCAGCAGCAGTTGCTGTCCGCCGGCGACGCCGCCGCCGGCACGCACGCCGCCGAGGCGCTGCAGCAGTTCATCGAGGCCGCCGCGCCCGTCGCGCCGCCGGCCCCCGCGCCGAGCGCCCCGATCCCGCAGGCCGAGGAAGCCATCGACGAGGAGATGCTGGGCATCTTCCTGGAAGAGGCCGCCGAGGTCGTGGGCACCGCCCGCGAGGCCATGGCCGCGCTCTCGCGCAATGGCAGCGACAAGGAACAGCTGACGACGGCGCGCCGCGCCTTCCACACGCTCAAGGGCAGCTCGCGCATGGTCGGGCTCAACGAGTTCGGTGAAGCTGGCTGGGCCTGCGAGCAGCTGTACAACCACCGCCTGTCGGAGCACCCGCAGGCCGATTCGGACCTGCTGCGCTTCAGCAACGAGGCGCTGGACGCCTTCCAGGCCTGGGCCGCGGCGATCGGTGAAGGCCGTCCGCACGGCTTCCACAGCGCGCCGTTCCGCGCGTCGGCCGATGCGCTGCGTCTTGAGAACCGCTACCTGCCGCTGGCCGTCTCGGCCGAGCCGCCGGCGGCCCCGGCGCCTGCCGTCGCTGCCGCCGCCGCGATCCCCGAGCTGATCGAGGTCGCCGAAATGTCCGAGGTCATCGAGGTGGCCGAGCTGCCCGCGGCCGAGATCGTCGAGCCCGCCGCTCCGATCGAGACGCCGGAGATCGTCGAACTGGGCGAGGTGGTGGAGCCGCCGGCGCTGCCCGAGCTGTCGCTGGACGACGCCGTGATCGAGTCCGCTCCGGCCACGCAAGCCGCCGAAGGCCCGACCGCCGAGGAACAAGCCGCCGAGCAGGCCGCGATGGACCTGCTGGCCACGCTGGATGCATCGCCGATGGCCGATGCCGCCGCGATGCCGTCGCTGGACCTGCCCGCGCTGGACCTGCCGGGCCTGGACGTGCCCGCGCTGCCCGTGGCGGACCTGGACATCGTGACCGCAGTCGAGCCGGCCGCGCCGGTGGCCGTCCTGACTGTCGAACTGCCCGAGCTCACGCAGGCCGTGCCCGAGCTGGACGCGTCGCTGGACCTGGACGCGCTGTCGGCCGAGGCCCTGCCCGCCGTCACCGCGCCGGACACCACGCTGACGCTGCCGACGGTGGCCGAGGAAGTCGAGCCGTCGTCGCTGCTGGCCGCGCCGGTGCAGGCACCGGTGGCCGCCCCGGCAGACACGGTCATCGAGGCGCCGGCCTTCCCTGACGAGCACACGCTGACGCTCACCGACGAGCCGAGCGTCTCCATGGAGCTGCCCGAGGGCTGGCCCGAGGACGCGCCGCTGGTCGAGATCGAAGCCACGACCCCGATGCCGCTGGACGAATTGCCGTCCGAACCGGCGATCGAGGACCCCGCGCTGGATCTGCTGGACCTGTCCGGCATGAACGACCTGTCCGAGCTCAACACCGCGCCGCTGGCCGCGATCGAGCCGGCCGACGCCGCGCCGACGCAGGACGTCGCGCTGACGCTGGACCTCGGCCAGGAGCTGGTCGAGGCGCACGCCGCCGCGCCGATCAATGAAGCGGTCGATCAACCCATCGACCAGCCGAACGACTTCGCCGACGAGGCGACGCTGGACCTGGGCGGTGTCGGCATCGACGACGCGACGCCGCCGGACGGCTTGTCGCCGCGCAGCCTGTCCGACCTGGACCTGCCGGATCTGGACCTGGGCGCGACCGCCGCCCCGGCCCCGCACGCCGCGCCGGCGCTCAGTCTGGTGGGCGGCACGTCCGTCTCGTCCGCCGAGGACAGCGCCGCATCCGGCGACGAGCTGGCCGGGATCGAGGACAGCGAGGAGAGCGACGAGGGCGTGAAGGTCATCGGACCGCTGCGCATCAGCATCGCGCTGTTCAACATCTTCCTGAACGAAGCCGACGAGCGCTCGCGCCGTCTGCAGGTCGAGCTCAGCGAGTGGGCGCTGCTGCCCCAGTCGCCGCAGCCGCAGGACGCCGAGGCGCTTGCCCACGGCCTGGCCGGCAGCGCCGCCACGGTCGGTTTCGAGGACCTGTCCGGCCTGGCCCGTTGCCTGGAGCACGCGCTGGAGCGCGCCCGCGGCCACGAGGTCGCCGATCCGACGCTGTTCACCCGCGCCGCCGACGAGATCCGTCGCCTGCTGCATCAGTTCGCTGCCGGTTTCCTGAAGGAAGCCGATGCCGGCCTGATCGCCGAGCTGCAGGCCTTCGAGCCGGGCGCACCGCTGCCCGACGGCCACGCCGACAGCGACGAGGGCCTGCTGGCCATGTCGCTGGAGGAGGTCTCCACCGCTTCGCTGCCTGCGCACCTGCTGGACATGATGGCGCCTGCCACGCCGCAGCTGCCGACCTCGCACGCCTCGTTCCACCGCGCGGCCGAGGCCTCCGCCGACGACTTCGACTTCAACCAGCCCGACCAGATCGAGCCGGAGCTGATGCCGATCTTCGAGGAAGAGGCCGAGGACCTGCTGGTCGAGCTGCACGGCGCGCTGCGCGAATGGGCGGCCCAGCCGGCCGATACCGGCCGCGCCGCGGCCTGCATGCGCGTGCTGCACACCTTCAAGGGCGGTGCCCGCCTGGCCGGCGCGATGCGCCTGGGCGAGCAGGCCCACCAGCTGGAATCGCAGATCGAGCGCCTGGTGAGCGACGGTGAACCCGGCTTCGAGCAACTGCTCGCGCTGCAGGACGCCGGCGACAGCCTGGAGCACGGCTTCAAGACGCTGCAACGCACCTGGCGCGATCCGGCGCCGGTGGTGCCGGCGCCGATGCCGCAGGCCACGCCTGTGGTCGCCGCTCCGGTCGTTGATCTGCCCGCGCCCATCCCCGCGACCGCCGCGGTCGAGACCGTGCAGGCGCCCGCCGAGGGCTCCGACGCGATCCCCGCGCCGGCGGAGGTCGCTGACGTCGCCGAGACCGTCGAGGTCGCCGAGCTCGTGGAGCCCGTGGCCCAACCCGCGGCCGAGGCGGTCGAAGAGACCGTCGAAGCCGTCGAGGCCCCTGCTGCGGAGCCGGTCGCTGAATCGGTCGCGGAACCGGTGGCTGAACCCGTGATCGACGTCGCCGCGGAAGCCCCCGCCGCGCCGGCTGTCGCCGCGCCGCCGGCCGACATCGACATCGACTGGGCCCATTTCGGCGAGATCGCCGAGTTGGGTCAGCCGCTGGAAAGCGCGCCGGTCGCGCCCGCCGCGCAGGTCCGCGTCCGCGGCGCGCTGCTGGAGCGCATGGCCGCGCTGTCGGGCGAGGTTGCGATCCGTCGCGCCCGCCTGGAATCCGAGCTGGGTCAGATGCGCGTGTCGCTGTCCGACCTGGACGACAACCTGGAGCGCCTGCGCACGCAGCTGCGCGAGCTGGAACTGCAGGCTGAGGCCCGCATCGCCGCACGCCAGGAAGCCGTGCACGCCACCGGCAAGGACTTCGACCCGCTGGAGTTCGACCGTTACACCCGCTTCCAGGAACTGACCCGGATGCTGGCCGAGTCGGTCAACGACGTGGCCACCGTCCAACGCGGCCTGCAGCGCAACGTCGCGGCCGGTGAAGACGAACTGGCCGGCCAGTCCCGGCTGACGCGCGAGCTGCAGGATGACCTGCTGCGCACGCGGATGGTGGAGTTCGACTCCAGCCTGGGCGAACGCCTGCATCGCGTCGTCCGCCAGGCCGGCCGCGAGAGCGGCAAGCAGGTCCAACTGGAGATCCGCGGCGGCGGCGTCGAACTGGACCGCGCGGTGCTGGAGCGTCTGACGGGCGCCTTCGAGCACCTGCTGCGCAACAGCGTCGTCCACGGCATCGAGACGCCGGAGGTCCGCCAGCAGGCGGGCAAGGCGCCGGTGGGCCGCATCGTGCTGAACCTGCACCAGGAAGGCAACGAGATCCAGGTCCGCTTCAGCGATGACGGCGCCGGCCTGAACCTGGCGCGCATCCGCGCCCGCGGCGAGTCGCAGGGCCTGATCCAGCCGGGTCAGGAGATCGGCGACGCGCAGCTGATGGACCTGATCTACGAGCCGGGCTTCTCCACTGCCGAGGCGCTGACCGAGATGGCCGGCCGTGGTGTGGGCATGGACGTGGTCCGTTCGGAAGTGAACACGCTGGGCGGCTACGTGCTGACCCAGTCGACCGCGGGCCAGGGCGCCAGCTTCGAGCTGCGCGTGCCGCTGACCACCGCGCTGACGCAGGTCGTCGTGCTGCGTTACGGCGACCGCAAGGTCGCGGTGCCGGCCAGCCTGATGCTGTCGGTGCAGCGCCTGTCGGTCGAGCAGGTCGAGCAGGCGTATGTCGACGGCGCGCTGATGGCCGCCGGCGAACGCATGCCCTTCTACTGGCTGGGCGGCCTGATGCACCATAGCGACCGCGGCGTGCCGCACGGCAAGACGGTCCCCGTCGCGCTGGTGCACAGCGCGCAGCAGCGCCTGGCGCTGCACGTGGACGAGGTGCTGGGCAACCAGGAAGTCGTGATCAAGAACCTGGGTCCGCAGCTGATGCAGGTCCCGGGCCTGGCGGGCATCAGCCTGCTGGCGTCGGGCGACGTCGCGCTGATCTACAACCCGGTGGCGCTGGCCAACCGCTACGGCCATGCCGCGCAGCAGCGCGTGCACGATGCCGAGGCGGCGGCGCGCGCGGTCGTGGTCGAGGAGGTGGAGCAGCTCGCCCCGCTGATCATGGTGGTGGATGACTCGCTGACCGTGCGCCGCGTCACGCAACGCCTGCTGGAGCGCGAGGGTTACCGCGTGCTGCTGGCCAAGGACGGCCTGGATGCGATGGAGCGCCTGGGCGGCGAGGAATTGCCCGCGCTGGTGCTGTCGGACATCGAGATGCCGCGCATGGACGGTTTCGACCTGGTGCGCAACCTGCGGGCCGACGCGCGCCTGGCGGGGCTTCCCGTGATCATGATCACGTCCCGCATCGCGCAGAAACACCGCGACTATGCACAACAGCTCGGAGTCGACGATTACCTGGGCAAGCCCTATGACGAAGAGCACCTGCTCGGCCTGATCGCCCGATACACTTCGCATCTGACCGCCGGACACCCGGCGAGGGCGTAGGGTCCGGCACCACCCGGACATCGGTGATCACCGGCGCCTGGATCATCCTTCCACGCTGCTGAGCACACCATGTCCGGGGTTGTCGACCATCTTGCCGAGCTGACGGGCTTCCGTGACCGCGACGTCATGGACGTCACGCTCGTCACCGCGCTGCGCGATCTGCTCAGCGGCCCGACGGCCGCCGTGGCGATCTACCGCTGCGTCGGCGAGCCCGGCCACCAGCGCTGGCTCACCCGCGCCCGGCTCAGCGCCGGCGACGCGGTCGCCACCGCCGACTCGCTCTGGGTCGATCCCGACCGGCTGCCCAAGCTGGATGAACATCCCCGCCGCCTCGAATGCCTGTCGCAGCGCAGCGTGCTGCAGCAGCGCGAGGGCGAGGAATGGGTCACGCTGTTCCCGCTGGCCACCGAACGCGAGGTCGTCGGTGTGCTGGAGCTGCACACGGCGCGCCGGCTCAAGGCCGAGGCGCAGCGCATGGTCACCAGCGTGCTGCGGATTTATCACAACTTCCAGGGCCTGCTGGACTACAGCGAGCGCGACACGCTGACCGGCCTGCTCAATCGCAAGACCTTCGACGAGAGCTTCCTGAAGGCGGTCTCCGAGCTGCCTCGCCACAAGGCGGCCGAAGCGGTCGAGCAGGACGAGCAGGGGCAGGACCGCCGCCATGCCGCGGTGCATCCGCGCTACTGGATCGGCGTCATCGACATCGACCACTTCAAGTCGATCAACGACCGCTTCGGTCACCTGATCGGCGACGAGGTGCTGCTGCTGCTGTCGCGGCTGATGCGCAGCAGCTTCCGCTTCAACGACTTGCTGTATCGCTTCGGCGGCGAGGAATTCGTCGTGCTGATGCGCTGCGAGGACGAAGAGGACGCGGCCCATGCGTTCGAGCGTTTCCGGCTCAACACCGCGCAATACGCCTTCCCGCAGGTGGGCCGCATCACGGTGAGCATCGGCTTCACGCAGATCCGCGGCGGCGACTCGCCGGCCGCGGCCTTCGAGCGCGCCGACAAGGCGGTCTATCACGCCAAGGGCGCCGGCCGGAACCAGGTGCAGAGCCATGCGACGCTGGTCGCGCAGGGCCGGATGGCGGAAGCCACGCACCTGAGCGACGTCGAGCTGTTCTGATGCGTTGGCCGGCCACGCGTCGATGGCGCGCGGCGGCCGCAACGCTGACGCTGTCGGTGGTCGCCGCGATCACGATCGGCTGCGCGAGCCCACCGCCCGTCACCGGTCCGGATGTGCCCGCCGCGAGCGGCGAGCAACGCGCCGCCGACGGCAGTCACCTCTGGCAGGACTTCGACTGGACCGATCCCGCGCGCGACCGTGCCGTGCCGGTGCGGGTGTACTGGCCCAGCGGCGCGGCGCCAGCGGCCGGCTGGCCGGTGGTCGTGTTCTCTCATGGCATGGGTGGCTCGCGCCGCGGCTACAGCTACCTGGGCAGCTACTGGGCGGCGCATGGGGTCGTCGCGATGCATGTGCAGCACATCGGCAGCGATCGCCGGCTGTGGGCGGGCGGATTCGGCTGGTCCAACTCGCTGACGCTGGTGCGCCGGCTGCAGCAGGCGGCGCAGCCGGGTGAGGCCATCGAGCGCACGCAGGACGTGCGCTTCGCGCTGGATCAACTGCTGGCCGGACCGCTGGCGCCGCGCCTGGACACCAAACGCCTGGCCATCGCCGGACATTCCTACGGCGCCAACACCAGCCTGCTGCTGGCCGGCGCACAGGTGCCCGCGTCGAGCGGGATCCTCGGCCATGGCGCGCCGCTGCCCACGATGGCCGATGCGCGCTTCCGCGCGGCGATCCTGATCTCCGCGCCGCCGTTCTACGGTGAAGGCGATCCGGCGCCCATCCTGTCGCGCATCGCGATTCCCACGCTGCACATCAGCGCCACCGACGACGAGATCACCATCCCCGGCTACTACAGCGGCCCGTCGGACCGCGTGGCGCTGTTCGACGCGATCGGCGGTCCGCGCAAGGCGCTGGCGATGTTCAGCGGCGGCTCGCACAGCATCTTCACCGACCGGATGAACACGGGCGGGCTGGATCTCAATCCCAAGGTGAAGGCGGCGACCAGCGAGCTCAGCCTGGCCTACCTGCGCCTGGTGCTCGACGGCGACGAGGCCCCGTTGCGGGACTGGCGCACGCGCCATGGCGCCTTGCTGGCGCGCTGGCAGGCGCCGTGAGCCTCGCGCGTTGAAGGCGTTGAAGGCGTTGATGGCGCTTTCATCGAGGCGCGTGAGAGGCGCAACGACTGACCCTCGCGACACGCGCTCCCATACGCCATCCGGCAGCCCGCGTGCCGCTCGATGCGCCGGTGCTTGTGCGGGTTGCTGCGGACTGCGTGGCTTTCCGGGCACGTGGCACGTGAGCAGGGACTTGCTTTTCCCGCGCGACGCCTCTAGCGTTAGGCCCGTGTGAACTGTCGCCACAGAGCGGCGGTCATGCTGCTCCTGACGGGGCGAGCGAGAGAGGCGCGACCGACGGTCGCGGGATGCGAATGCAGTGGGGTGGACATGCGCGGAGTTGTCATCGCTTGAACGCGCGGTCCATAGGGTTGTACGAACACGGGCAAGGGAGCCCGGACCTTCAATGCGCTTGCTGACCTTTCCGGTGGCTGCGGGCCTGTTGCTGGCCGGCTGTGTCGCCTTCGTGGCCACCGCCTACGGGGAATATCGCAGCCTGGGCGAACTCACGCGCCAGGAGGCTGGCCGCGCTCATGCCTTGCGCACCCAGCAGTTGATCTCGGATCTCAACGGCCTGCTGATCGACCTGGAGACCGGCACGCGCGGTTTCCTGATCACTGGCGACGCCGCCTTCCTGCAGCCCTATGAACGCGCGCAGCGCGATCTCGACGCGAGCTATGCGGAGCTCAAGGAAGCACTGGCGCGCTCCGGCGACCGGCAGGACGCCGCGTTCCTGCGTCTGGACCGCTTCATCGCCGAGCGGCGCAGGCAGGTCGAGGCCCAGGTCGACAGCCGCTGGAAGATCGGCGAGTCGGCGTTGCAGGATCGCCAGGCCTACGTGGCGGGCAAGCAGCTGATGGACGAGATCCGCGGCGAGCTGAGCCGGCTGAAATCGCTGCAGCAGCAGCACATCGACCAGATCGAATCCGCCGTGATCGTGCAGACGCGCGAGACCACGCTGCTCGCGCAGGTGCTGCCGCTGGCGGGCGGCCTGCTCGTGGCCGCGGCGATGGCCGCGCTGTGGATCGAGCGCGAACGGCGCGACAGCGCGGAACGCGCCCTGCGCGACAGCCACGCGCAGTTGGAAAACGCTGTCGCCGAGCGCACCCTCGAATTGCGCGAGGCGTTGGCCCGCATCCAGAGCTTCGCCGCGGAACTGGACCTGAGCGTGGAGGCCGAACGCCGCAGCCTGGCCCGCGAGGTGCACGACCAGCTCGGCCAACTGGGCACGGCAGCGAAGATGCTGACCTTGTCGATGGCGCGCAAGATCGCGCCGGCCAAGGATCCGATGCACGACGAGATGCTGACCATCGCCGACGAGGTCATCAACGCCGCGCGGCGCATCGCCCACACGCTGCGTCCGCCGCTGCTGGACGACTTCGGGCTGTCCGCCGCGGTGCAGCATTACGCGCAGACGCTGCAGCGCCAGAGCGAGCTGATCATCGACCTGGACCTCGGGCCCGACGACGGATTGACGACCGAGCAGCACAACCAGCTGTTCCGGCTGCTGCAGGAGGCGGCGACCAATGTGCTGCGCCACGCGCAGGCGCATCAGCTGACGATCCAGTCCCGCGTCGAGGACGGAGCGTATCGGCTGCTGATCGAGGACGACGGCGTGGGCCCGGGTCATGTGCGGGCGGACGCCTCGGGCCTGAGGAACATGCGGGAGCGCGCCGTGCTGGCGGGCGGCGAGATGACGTTCGGGCCGGCGCCGCAGCGCGGCACACGCATTGAGGTGCGCGTGCCGCTGGGCACGGGTGAGGGCGGGGATGGATCGGGGTCGAAGGACGGTGCCGCGGGCGGCACCGGCGGGGCTCCGGAGAAAGAGGAGGGCTGGGATGAGGTTTCTGATCGTTGATGACCATCCGATCATGCGGCTCGGGGTCAAGCAGTTGATCCAGGGGCATTGGCCTTCCGCGGTGCTCGACGAGGCGTCGACCATCGCCGAGGGCCTGCAGCTGGGCCTGGCCAACAAGCCCGACGCGCTGGTGCTGGACCTGTCCCTGCCCGACGCGAGCGGGACCGAGGGCGCCAGCCGCATGCTGCGCGCGCTCAAGGGCGTGCCGGTGCTGGTGTTGAGCCTGAACGCAGAGTCCGCCTACGCGGCGCGCCTGCTGCAGATGGGCGTGTCGGGCTACCTGCCCAAGGACAAGGCGACCGAGGAGCTTGTCGTGGCCTTGCAGCGGCTGCTGCAGGGCGGACGCTACGTGACGGCGGCGATGGCGGACCACCTGCTGGGGCTGCTGAGCGGGGCCACGCCCGGGCAACTCGCGCACGAGCAGCTCTCGGCGCAGGAGCACCGCGTGATGTTGCTGATCGCCGCGGGCAAGACGCCGGCGGAGATCGCCGACACGATGCATCTGTCGGCCAAGACCGTGGGCACCTACCGCGCGCGCATCCTCGAGAAGACGGGCTGGCGCAACAACACCGAGCTGACGAAATACTGCGTCCAGCACGGGCTGACGGACATCCAGTGAGCGGTGGGAGCGTGTAGGTGATCGCCCGACCAACCCTGCGGACGGAGCCCGACACCAGCTTGCGGGGGGGCCTGCTGCTGCGGGCGGGGGGGCGGGCGCAAGATGCCGGACAGGCGGTGACAACCAGTCGCCGCAGCGATCCGGAGCATGTGTACATGGATATCTTTCTCGTCGAGGATTCGTCGGCCATCCGCCGGCTCCTGGCCCGCCGTCTCGAGGACATGCCCGGTGTGCGCGTGGTCGGCGAGGCGGATGCCGCGCCGCAGGCGATCGCGCTGATCGACTGGCTGCAGCCTGACACGGTGCTGCTGGACATGACGCTGCTGGTGGGTACCGGGGTCGACGTGCTGCGGGCGCTGCGCCGCAAGGGCTTCCAGGGCCGCATCCTGATGCTCACGCATCACGCGATGGATGCCTACAAGGACATGTGCATGCAGGCCGGCGCCGACGGCTTCTACGACAAGGGCAGCGGCCTGGAGACGCTGTTCGGCGACCTGGACGAGTTGCTGCAGAGTGAGCGCGCCTCGGGCCGCCAATCGCGGCCGTCGCCGCTGCTGCGCGACAGCGCCACCGGCCTGCTGGGGCAGGTCGCGCTGCTGGAACGGCTGGACCAGGTGCTGCGCATGGTCAACGCCGAGGCCGGCAAGGTGGCCGTCACGGTGGTGGTGCTCAAGGGCCTGGAGGCGCTGCTGCGCAGCCAGGGCGTGCAGGCGGCCGCGCCGGTGCTGGTGGAGATCGGCCGACGGCTGTCGGGTTGCGCCGGGCCGGCGGACCTGCTCGCCCGCCATGCCAACGAACAGTTCGCGCTGGTGGTCTCGCGCGCCGGGTCGGCGCAGGAGGCCGAGGCGATGGGCGATCGCATCCGCGAGGCGCTCTCGCGACCCTTCGACCTGGGCGGCCACGAGGTGCGGCTGGACAGCCATGTCGGCATGGCCCTGTATCCCCGCGACGCGATCTCCGCGCGCGGACTCCTGATCCTGGCGGAAGCCCGGGCCCACGGCTCGCGGCTGCCCGAAAGGGGAAGCGCCGTGGTGCATTGACAGGACACGCATGCGGAGCTGCCGGGACACGCACCTCCTCCTGACGTCCACGCCCGCGGCGCGGACCGTGGCCGCGTTGTCCCTCGCGATGGCGCTCCTCTTGCTGCTGCCGGCCATGCCCCTCCCCGCGCTCGCGGGCACGGCGACCAACTCGCTGACCTCGCAGACGACGGTCTCCACGGCCTGCAACGTCTCGGGCAACACGCTGAGCTTCGGCAACGCGATCAATCCAATCAGCGGCGCCGCGGTGACCGGCAGTTCGACGCTGACGATCGAGTGCACCGCCACCACGCCCTACACCGTGGCGCTGAGCGCCGGCGTCAACGCGGGCGGCATCACCAACTTCCTCAATCGCAAGATGGTCAACGGCGCGTACACGCTGGCGTATCAGCTGTACGTGGACAACGGCTACACGCAGGTCTGGGGCAACGGGACCGGCAGCTCGGTCTACAGCGGCACGGGTTCGGGCGGCCTGCAGTACGTGACCATCTACGGACGCATTCCCAGTCTGACCGGCACGGTGCCGGGGACCTACACCGACACGGTTACGGTGACCGTCACCTATTGAGGGGGAGAAGCCGATGAACACGATCCGAAGCGGGCGGACGGCCAGGGGGTGGCTGGCGGTCCTGGCGTTTCTCGTGGTACTGGCGGCGAGTGGCGTCGCGCCGCTGGCGCGGGCGGCCGATGTGAGCATCATGCCGGTCAACGTGCGGCTGGACCGCACCAACGACCGCGCCACGGTGCAGGTCCAGAACAACGGCACCGAGCCGGTGACGATGCAGGCCGAGGGCATCCGCTGGACGCGCGAGAACGGCCAGGACATCGACGGGCCGACGACCGACCTGCTGGTCAATCCGCCGATCTTCCAGCTGCAGCCCGGTCAGGTGCAGGTGCTGCGCGTGGGCCTGCGCCGGCCGCCCGACCTGCAGCAGGAGGCGACCTACCGCATGGTGCTGCGCGAGGTGCCGACGCCGCGCACCGGCGCCGACACGCAGGTGACCGGCGCGGTGCGCGTGCTGGTGGCGCTGCGCGTACCGGTGTACGTCGCGCCCAACCAGGTGCGGCGCGATTCGAGCTGGAGCGTGCAGCGCGCGTCCAGCGGCGAGACGGTGGCCACGGTGACCAACGCGGGCAACGTGCATGTGAAGGTGAGCGAGCTGCGCATCACCGGTGCCAATGGCGAGGTGAAGTCGATGGTGGTGCCGGGCGCGCAGAGCGTGGTCTTTCCCGGCGAGCAGCGCAGCTATCGCATTCCCACGCCGGCGGGGCCGCCCTCGTCGGTGCAGATCATGACGGACCAGGGACTGCAGCAGGTCACCGGTGCGCCTGGCAAGTGATGCACGCCTGATGCCGGCGGCCGTCTGCGTGTGCATGACGGCCATGGCGCAGGCCCAGGCGCCTCCGGCCGCGCCCGCGGCGGCCGCCTCCGACCCGGCCGCCGCGCTGGCGCAGGTGCCGCGTTTCGGCGAGACGCTGCTGCTCGGGCTCAAGATCAACGGCATCGCGCAGCCGCAGACGGTGCGCGCGGTGCGCGTGCCCGAGGGCCTGGCGATCCCGCAGGACCTGTGGGCGGAGCTCAAGTTCCGGCCACCCTCGCTGCCGCCGCGCATGATCGACGGCGAGCTGCACATGATCCTGGGCGACGGTCCGGCGGAGCTCATACGCTGGCGGGTCGAGGAGCTCAGCCAGACGCTGGAGATCGACGCGCCACCGCAGGCCTTCTCCGATCAGCAGATCGAGGTGGCGCGCGCCGCCACGCAGGTCACGCTGCCGGCGACCTTCGGTGCCTACGTCAACTACGACGTGCAATGGCAGTCGCGCGTGGGCGGCAGCGGCAACGTGGACGGCGTGACGGAGGTCGGCGTGCTGACGCCCGCGGGCGACCTGAGCCATCAGCAGCTCTACCGCAGCGGACAGGCCGGCGGCTGGGTGCGGCTGGACACGCGCTGGACGATGGACCGCCCCGAGCACCTCACCAGCTGGCGGCTGGGCGACAGCGTCGCGCAGCCGGGCACCTGGGGCCAGGCGATGCGTTTCGGCGGCGTGCAGTGGAGCACCGACTTCTCGTTGCGTCCGGGCTTCCTGAGCTTCCCGCTGCCGACGCTGCGCGGCGAGGCGGCGTTGCCCTCGACGGTGGACGTCTTCGTCAACAACAGCCAGCGGCTGCAGGGCCGCGTGCAGCCCGGGCCCTTCGACATCAGCGACCTGCCGGTGGTCACCGGCCAGGGGGAGATCCGCACCGTGGTGCGGGACCTGCTCGGGCGCGAGCAGGTCGTGGTGCAGCCGTACTACATCAGCCCGTCGCTGCTCAAGCCGGGGCTGTCGGCCTACAGCGTCGAGACCGGTTTCCTGCGGCTGAACTACGGCACCGAGAGCAACCGCTACGGCCGCGCGATGGTCGCGGGCACCTGGCGCAACGGCGTGACGCCGACCTTCACGCAGGAGTGGCGCGGCGAGTTCACGCGGCGCCAGCAGGCACTGGGCGCGACCGGGTTGTGGCTCTTCCCCGCGCTGGGCACGCTGAGCCTGGCCGGCGTGGCCAGCCGCAGCGACGATCCCGAGGCGCGTCGCGGCGGGCTGCTCACGCTGGGCCTGGAGCGCCAGGGCATGGACTGGAGCGGCGGCGTGCAGGTCAAGCGCGCGTCGGCGGGCTTCACGCAGCTGGGCAATCCGGTGTCGCCGAAGTGGAGCGTGTCGGGATCCATCGGCACGTCGTGGAAGCAATGGGGGCTGGGCATCGGGCTCGTGAACCAGGGCGCGCCGCAGCGGCCCGCGCCGACGGGTCAGCTGCAGGTCGCCAACAAGCTCTGGTCCTTCAACGCGAGCCGCGGCCTGGGCAACTGGGGCTTCTTCGGGCTGTCCGCGCTGCGGGCCGGCAACGGCGGCGGCACGGCGATCTCCGTGTTCTGGAGCCTGCTGCTGGACAACAACAAGAGCCTGTCCACCGCGTGGCAGGGCCAGCGCGGCGGCGGGCAGGACTCGCGCGACGTGTGGCAGGTCCAGTTGCAGAGCAACCCGCCGATCGGGGAGGGCGTGGGCTATCAGCTGCTGGCCGAATCCAACGGCCGTCAGCAGGCGCAGGCGCAGTGGCAGAGCAACAAGATCGCGCTGGACGGCGGTGTGTCGCGGCTGGCGGGCAAGACCGACGTGCGGCTGGGCGCCAGCGGCGGGCTGGCCTACATGGACGGCAGCGCCTATGCGAGCCGGCGCGTCGACGGCGGCTTCGCGGTGGTGCAGGTCGATGAGCAGCCCAACGTGCGCATCCTCCACGACAACCAGCCGGTGGCGCGCACCGACGCGCAGGGCCGGGCCTTCCTGCCGGCGCTGCGCGGGTATCAGGTCAATCGCGTGGGCGTGGTCGCGGACGATCTGCCGCTGGACGCGGAGATCGAGGCGCTGGAGCTGCGCGTGATGCCGGCGGCGCGGCGCGCGGCGCTGATCCGCTTCCCCATCGTGCACAGCCGCACGGCGACCTTCCGCGTCGTGGACGAGGCGGGGGAGCCGCTGCCGCCCGGCACCGAGCTGCGCGTGGCGGGCTCGCGGCGCTCCTTCCCGATGGGGCTGGACGGCCGCGCCTTCGTCACCGGGCTGGCCGACGGCGTGAACGCGGTCAGCGAGGTGCTGGCCTACCGCGAGGATGTCGCGCCGTGCCGGCTCGAGCTGCGCTTGCCCGAGAAGGCCACCGAGCTGCCGGACCTCGGCACGGTGGTGTGCCGCAAGATGACCGCGTGGCAAGGGGCCGCGCCGGCGACGAAACCCGAGAAGGAGCAACCATGAAACGAGTCATGCAGCGGATCTCCTGGCGCGCGGGAGGGTGGCGGCTGGTGCCGTGGCTGGCGTTGATCGGGGCGGCGCCGTCCGCGCACGCGCTGTGCCTGCCGGTGGCGTGCAGCTGCACGGTGACGACGACCTCGGTGCTGTTCGCCAACTACAACCCGCTGGCCTACGGCAACACCGACTCGACGGGCACGGTCACGGTGAAGTGCGGCGGCGTGGCCGGGCTGCTGGTGCCGTTCACGATCGCGCTGAACCAGGGCGGTGGGTCGAGCATCACGAACCGCTCGCTGGCCTTCGGCGCCAACAGGCTCAACTACAACCTCTACATCGACAACACCTACACGACGGTGTGGGGCGACGGCACGACCGGCACGCTGGTCGCCGGCGGCCTGCTGCTGGACGCGCTGGGACTGTCGCCGGGGCTGGTCTACACGGTGTACGGCCGCATCCCGGGCCGGCAGGTCACGACGGTGCCCGGCGGCCCGTACGTCGATTCGGTCAGCGTGACGCTCACGTACCAGTGAAGGGCACGCAGGCGTCGAGGGCGTCCTGCAGGCGCTCGCGCCAATAGGGATCGACGGCGCCCTCGGTGCTTGCGTCAGCGAGCGCGCGCAAAGGCGCGATGAGCCGCGGATCGGCGAGGGCCTCGGCCGCATCGAGCTCGTAGACGTGGCAGTCAGGCGTGAGCCGGTCGATGAGCCGCTCGACGAGTCCCTCCTCACGGCGCCGCGCGAGCCCCACGAGCGCCTCGCCTCGCACGTCGAGGTCGGGGTCGTCGAGGTTGCGGCGCAGCGCGGCGCGGATCTCGGGTGAGTCGTCGTCGCGCAGCGAGCCCAGGCCGAAGGTGGCCCAGTCGCGCACCTCGTCGGAGGGGTCGGCGCTGAGCCGGATCAGTCCGGCGATGGCCTCGGGTTCCTCGTAGGAACCCAGCGCGACGGCGACCTGCCAGCGCATCTGACGATCGGCGCTCGCGGCCAGCCGCAACAGCGCGTCGACGCTGGCCCCATGCGGGCGATGGCCCAGCCCGAGCACGGCGGCGCGTACGACGTCGGGGTGCGGATCGGCCAGGCCACGCAGCAGCAACTGCTGCGTGGCGGACTCGGCGTGCATCTCGTAGCGGGGGGCGAGCGGGGCGGGATCTTGATGATCGACGTGATCGCCGGGATCGCCGTGTTCATCGTCCTTCGCGGGCACGCGATGCATCAGCTGACCGGCGATGGCGAGCGCGACGGCGCGGCGCCGGGCGCGCGGGCTGGCGCTCATCGCGGTGATCGTCGCGAGCAGCGCGGTTGAGCCGCGCAGATGCAGCGCCTGGATGGCGCGCCAGCCGGCGTCGGCATGCCAGTGGCGCAGCGCGTGGCGGATCAGGCGTTCATCGCTGAAGGACTTCAACCGGTGACGGGCCAGGCGTTTCATCGGAGCATTCGAAGACGCGATCGCCCTACTCTAAAGGATTGACCCCCTCTCCCGCGGAGCGGGAGAGGGCGGGGGTGAGGGCTTTGTGAAGGCCTCCGTGCCCTCCCACGAGCCCTCACCCCAACCCCTCTCCCGCTCCGCGGGCGAGGGGCTATGGTGCGAGCTCGTCGCCGGTCGGCAGCCGCAGCGCCCCGGTGTTGTAGTCGTACTCGAACACCTCGCCATGCCGCGCCCAGGTGACTGCCGTCTGCAGCACCGCGTCGGCCTCCGCATCGTCCAGATGCTCGCTGAGCAGCCGCAGCACCGGCTTGTCGGGCATCTCGCCGCTGGGCTCCTGCTCCAGGCTGTGGCGGATGTGCGCGATCAACGGCACATGCGCCATCAACTGCTGACCGAAGAGATCGCGCCGCAACCCATGCGAGCCCTCCACATACCGCCGTCCCAACGGCGTCAACTGCAGGTCGCCGCTGTCGAGCTGCGCCAGCCCCAGCCGCGCCAGCGCGTGTGCCACCGGCAGCAGCTCCGAATCCGGCAGCCCCGCTTCCTCGCACAACTGCGGCAGGTCCGCGCGCCCGTCGAAGGGCGGATCCACGAGCAGCTCCAGCAACCCATCCATGCGCGCGACGTCCGCCGCGGGCAGCCGCTCAGCCAGCGGCGCGGGCGGCGTGGCCGCGTCCACCGAGCCGGCCGCGCGCCCCGGCCGCGTCGCGCCGGCCGTCATCAGCGCATAGACCTCGTCGATCAGCGCGCGCACATCGGCGCTCTCCGGATCGCGCGGGCGCGGCAACTGCACCGACAGCTGGCAGCGGATGCGCCCCGGATCGCTCGCGAAGATCAGCACGCGGTCGGCCATCATGACGGCCTCCTCGATGTTGTGCGACACCACCAGCATCGCGCGCGTCGGCATGTGCCCGCCGTCCCACAGCTCGAGGATGTCCTCGCGCAGCCGCTCGCCGGTCAGCACGTCCAGCGCCGAGAACGCCTCGTCCATCAGCAGCACGTCGGGCTCGGTCACCAGCGCGCGCGCGATGCCCACGCGCTGGCGCATGCCGCCGGACAGCTCACGCGGCAGCGCGCCCTCGAAGCCGCTCAGCCCGATCAGCGCGATCGCCGCCTCGGCCTTGAGCGCGCGCTCGGCCTTGGGCACGCCGCGCGCCTCCAGCCCGATCTCGACGTTTTGCTGCACCGTCAGCCACGGGAACAGCGCGAAGGACTGGAACACCATGCTCACGCCGCGCGCGGGTCCCGACAGCGGCTGGCCGCGATACCGCAGCTGACCGGCATCGGCCGGCACCAGCCCCGCCATCAGGCGCAGCAGCGTGCTCTTGCCTGAGCCCGACTGACCCAGCAGCGCGACGATCTCGCCCTCGCGCAGGTTGAAGTCGACGTCCGCCAGCACGGGCCGCGGATGGCCGTCGGCGGAGCGGAACTGCTTGCCCACGCCGTGGAGTTCAATGATGGATGCGGTCATGCCGTGCTCCTCACAGATGCATGCGGTCCTCGGCCAGCCGGTACAGGCGGCGCCAGACGAAGTGATTCAGGCCCATCACGAAGATGCACATCACGCCGATGCCCAGCGCGATCCGCGGGAAATCGCCCTTGGCGGTCATCTCCGCGATGTAGCTGCCCAGGCCGTGCGCCTTCAGCGTCGTGTCTCCCCAGGAGACGTACTCGGCCACGATGCTCGCGTTCCACGAGCCCCCGCTGGCGGTGATGGCGCCGGTCACGAAGCTCGGGAACACCGCCGGCAGCAGGTAACGCCGCCATTTCAGCCAGCCGCTCAGACCCAGGTTGCGCGCCGCGTGACGCAGCTCGGCGGGAATGTTGGACGCGCCCGCGATGACGTTGAACAGCAGGTACCACTGCGTGCCGAAGATCATCAGCGGCGACAGCCACACGTCTGGATTCAGCTTCCATCGCACGATCAGCACGACCACCACCGGGAACAGCAGGTTGGCCGGGAAGGCCGCCAGGAACTGCGCCACTGCCTGCAGCCGGCCGGACCAGCGCGGATTCATGCCGATCCAGATCCCCACCGGCACCCACACCAGCGCGGCCAGCGCGATCAGCACCAGCACCCGCACCAGCGTCAGCAGGCCCAGGCCGAAGACGTGGCCGGCCTCGGCCCAGCCGACTTCCGAGTGCACGAAGCGGATCAGGTGATACAGCGCCACCATCACCGCCGCCGCGATCACCGCGTCCCAGGCGCGCGTCCAGGTCGCGCTGGCGATGCGCGGCCGCGCGCGGATGGACGTCCCGTCGTGATGCCGACGAAACCACACCAGGCTGCCCTCGAGCCGGTCGACCGCCCAGGCCGCCGCGCGGCGCGTGAACGCGGTGCGGCGCAGCCAGTTCAGCATCCACGAGTTGGGCGCGTTGTCGGTGCCGCTGTCCTCGAAGCGGAACTTGTCCGCCCAGGCCACCAGCGGCCGGAACACCAACTGGTCGTAAAGCACGATGCCCACGAGCATCGCGACGATCGCCCAGCCGATGGCGCCGAGGTCGCGGGCCTCGATCGCCATCGCGATGTAAGAGCCCACGCCGGGCAGCTTGATGCTCTGGTCGGAGACCGAGATCGCCTCCGACGCGACAACGAAGAACCAGCCGCCCGACATCGACATCATCATGTTCCACAGCAGTCCGGGCATCGCGAAGGGCAGCTCCAGCCGCCAGAAGCGCTGCCAGCCCGAGAGCTGGAACACGCGCGCGGCCTCGTCCAGTTCCGAGGGTACCGTGCGCAGCGACTGGTACAGGCTGAAGGCCATGTTCCAGGCCTGCGAGGTGAAGATCGCGAAGATGGCCGCGCATTCGACGCCCAGCAGGTTGCCGGGGAAGAGCGCGATGAAGCCGGTGACCGTGATCGACAGGAAGCCCAGGATGGGGATGGACTGCAGGATGTCGAGCATGGGCACCAGCACCTTCTCGGCCGCGCGGACCTTGGCGGCGAGCACCGCGAAGACCGCGCTGAAGAGCAGCGCCAGCACCATGGCGGCCAGCATGCGCAGGTTGGTGCGCAGCAGGTAGTAGGGCAGGTGCGAGGGGTCCAGCGACAGCGGCAGCGGATCGCCGAGCGCGAACGGGCGGGCCATCTGCGCGGCGCCATAGGCCAGCAGGACCAGCAGCGCGAGCACCAGCGGCAGCAGGGCCCAGTCCCAGCGGTTGGTGCCGGCCTCGACGGCCGGGCGCGGATAGTAGTGGCGGCGGTCCATGAGCGTCGCTTTCTCGTTCTGCAGTGCGCGCGGGATGACCTGCCTCGAAGGCCTCCCGCGCGGAGCTGCGCAGGATGCCCGCCCCGCCCTTCAGAAACCTGTCCGGGGTCTGGCCGCAGCCTGTCGCGGCGCTCCTTCAGGCCATGGAGGTGGGAGATCAACATGGCACGAGAGGCCGCTTCGTGCGAAACGCGCGCCTGCCCCTGTGGTCAGGGCGGAGGCCGCTCCTATCATGGCCGGCGAGCCCTCCGCCTTCCGTGTCTTCGCTTCCGAGGTTCCCGTGTCCGCCACGCCTTCCCCCGCTCCCCGCCGCAAGCTGCTCGTCCTGATGCCGACGGCGGAAATCCATTTGTCGCAGCTTCGCGCCCACCACGACGTGATCTACGCGCCGGACGCCGAGGCGCGCGCAAAGGCCGTCGCCGAGCAGGGCGCGGAGGTCGAGATCGTCCTGACGATCGGCGCGATCGGCCTGCGCGCCGACGAGATCGCCGCGATGCCCCGGCTGCGCGCGGCTGCCGCGCTCGGCGCCGGTTACGAGGCGATCGACGTGGCCGCGGCCAAGGCGCGCGGCATCACGCTGTGGAATGGCGCCGGCACCAATGACTCCTGCGTGGCCGATCACGCGATGGCCTTGCTGCTGGCCTCGGTGCGGGCGCTGCCGCAGCAGGAGCAGGCGCTGCGCGCCGGCATCTGGCGCGACGCGCTGCCGCTGCGACCCAGCGTCAACGGACGCCGGCTCGGGATCCTCGGCATGGGCACCATCGGGCTGCGCATTGCCCGCCGCGCGCTGGCCTTCGACATGGAGGTCGGCTATCACAACCGCCGCGAGCGCCATGACGCGCTGGGCTGCCCGTACTTCGCCACGCCGGTGGCGCTGGCCCAATGGGCCGATTTCATCGTGGTGGCCGCTCCCGGCGGCCCCGCGACGAAGCACCTAGTCAACGCCGAGGTGCTGAAGGCGCTCGGGCCGCAGGGGCATGTCGTCAACATCGCGCGCGGCAGCCTGGTCGACACGGCCGCCCTCGCAGCGGCGCTCGCGGCGGGCGAGTTGGGCGGCGCCGCGCTCGACGTCTACGAATCGGAACCGAAGCCGCCAGAGGCGCTGCTGGGTTTCCCCAACGTCATCCTCACGCCGCACATCGCCGGCTGGTCGCCGGAGTCGGTCCAGGCGACCATCGATCTGTTCCTGGAGAACGCCCGGCGCTGGGAAGCGGGTGAGCCGGTGCTCACGCCGCTGTGAGCGCGTCGAGCCGGCAATCAGCCCCTGGCGCTGCAGCTCCGCCAGCGCCGTGACCTGCGGTTCCAGCGAGCCTTCGGCCGGTCCATGCACATCGAGCATGCTGCGCAGATTCACCACATCGAGCACCTCCAGGCCGAGGTGGCGCAGGTTGTCGTGCACCTGCGCCCTGAGTTCCGCCGCCGACTGCGCCGGCAGCCAGGAAGCGTCGTCGCCGCGCCGGGCGCCGACCTTGGTCACGATCGTGAGACCGTCGCGGTAGGGATGCAGCGCCTCGCGAATGATCTGGTTGGTGATGTGCGGACCATAGAAATCGCTGGTGTCGATGTGGTCGACGCCCAGTTCGATCGCCTCGCGCAGCAGCGCGACAGCGGCGGCGCGGTCCTTGGGCGGCCCGAAGACACCGGGGCCGGCCAGTTGCTGTGCTCGCAGCGGGCTGCGATGCCGGCATCCGCTATGAGGAACGGCTGGAGCAGGACACGATCGCCCTCCCGATCGGCCCGCGGCGGCAGCGCGTGGCGACGGTGGCGTCCCCGGCCTATCTGGCGGCGCACGGCGAGCCGGCGCATCCTCGCGACCTGCTGGGCCACCGCTGTCTGCGGGGGCGTTTCCCGAGCGGGGCGATGCCCGCCTACGAGTTCGAGCGCGATGGCGAGATCATCAGCGTCGATCCCGCGGGTCCGCTGGTGGTGCGGCTGGGCGGCGGGCTGGACCTGGCCATCGACGTGGCGGTCGCGGGCGGCGGCGTGATCCAGACCTTCGAGGACTGGCTGCGCCCGCATCTGGACAGTGGCGCGCTGGTGCCGGTGCTCCAGGACTGGTGGACGTCCTTCAGCGGTCCGTTCCTCTACTACCCCGGTCGGCGCTACCTGCCGGCGCCGCTGCGCGCGTTCGTCGAGTTCGTGAAGAGCGCTGGGTTGGACGCCGCGGACGAAAAAAAATCCGCTGCCCCGGTGAGGGGCAGCGGACCAAGACTTGAGAACTGAAAAAGACAGGTCCCCTCGAGCGGGGACCGCGGCTCCGCGAACGGAACTCCGGAGGCGCCGGCTCGCCAGGGTCTCAACCCAGCAGGCCCGTCGCCAATCCCAGACAGGACATGACGCCGATGCACACCACCCAGGCATCCGCGTTGTTCAACGAAGACCAGACCGTTTGCTTGAGCATTTGCATTGCCATCTCCTGTGGCAGCCGTGAATGGCTGCGATGGGTGGAAATGTACTGTATGCCCATCCAGTGTTCAACAGGGATCTGCCGGATTGTGCGGATTCGCATCGCCGGCCTTCGCGCCGCTCAGCGCCGGCGCTTGGCCTGGCACGCCGGATCCGAACATAGCCCGTACAGCGCCAGCGCGTGCTCGACCAGCTCGTAGCCGCGCTCCTCGGCGATCTCGCGCTGACGCTGCTCGATGCCGGCGTCGTAGAACTCCTCGACCCGCCCGCAGGCCAGGCAGACCATGTGGTCGTGATGCTGCGCCGAGTTGAGCTCGAACACCGCCTTGCCGGACTCGAAGTGCTGCCGCGCCAGCAGCCCCGCCTCGACGAACTGCATCAGCACCCGGTACACCGTCGCCAGGCCGATGTCGGCGCCCTCCTGCAGCAGCAGGCGGTAGACGTCCTCGGCGCTGAGGTGGCGCTGGTTCGATTGCTCGAAGATCTGTAGCACCTTGATGCGCGGCAGCGTCGCCTTCAGGCCGCTCGATTGCAGGCTCTCGATCTGGTGCTTGGGAGAGTCGGGCTTGTGCGATTCAGGCATTGCGGGGAAATGATCGTGCGGACTGGCGATCAGGCGGCCGCGGTTTCAGGAGATTTGGCCTCGTCCAGGCCGCCGGCAGCCACGCCCTTGGCGCTCTTGCGGGCACCCTGCGGCTTGCGCAGCCAGAGGTAGAGACCGCTGGCGAGGATGACGATGCTGACGAGGTCGAGCAGCGCCCAGACGATCTTCAGCGGCATGCCGCCGTAGTCGCCGAAGTGCAGCGGCTGCGACAGCAGGAGCGTCTTCACGTACAGCGGCATCTCGCGCATGTCGGTGAGTTCGCCGCTCTGCGCGTCGATCAGTGCCGGCTTCAGCAGGCGCTCGGTGAGCGGCGTGTTGCCGCGCATGAACACCGCATAGTGATGCTGGCTGCTGAACTGGGTGCCGGGGAAGCCGACGAAGCTGACCTCCATGTCCGGCGCCGCCCGGCGTGCCGTGGCCAGGGCCGCGTCGAGCGAGCCGAGGCGCTGTAACGGCGGCGCGTCCTTGTAGGGCGCGGTCATTTCCGCCAACTGCCCGCCTTGCCAGAGCATCAGGATCGGCAGGGCCAGGGTGTTGATCACTCCGGTCACGCCGACCACCAGTACCCAGGACAGGGTGACGATGCCCAGCAGGTTGTGCAGGTCCAGCCACTTCAGGCGACGGCTGCGTTCGGCGCGTACCGTGGCGAAGTCCAGCTTGCGCATGAACGGCGTGTATACCACCACCCCGGACACCAGCGAGGCCACCAGCAGCAGGCCCATCAGGCCGAGGAACAGGTAGCCGGGCAGGCCGAGGAACAGGTCGGTGTGCAGCTTCAGCATCAGGTACATGAAGCCTTCGCCGATGCGGTACTGCCACGCACGACCAGGCCGGTGCGCGCGTCGACGGCCACGGACTTGTAGTCGGAGGTGGGCTCCGGCGTCGCGGCGAGCGTGAACCACCACAGGCGCGGATCGTCCTCGTTCTCGCCGGCGTACTGGATGATCAGCTGCGGATGCTGCGCCTTGGCCGCCTGAGCCATGGTGTCCAGCGAGACGCGCTGCCGGTCCATCGCGGCGGGCAGTTCGGGCGCCTCGATTTCATCGCCCAGCAGGTGGCCGATCTCGTGGTGGAAGATCAGCGGCAGGCCCGTCAGGCACAGCAGCAGCATGAACAGGGTGCAGACCAGGCTGGTCCACTTGTGAAGCCAGGTCCAGATCCGGATGGCGCGCGAGCTCAGCATCGTCGGGTCCTCAGGAGTTCAGTCCGCCCGCTGGGGCCGCCAGGCAAACCAGGCGATCACCAGCACCGGCACGCCCAGCCCGACCCAGGACCAGGTGTCGCCCCAGTCGTCGGAGACCAGCGCCGTGAGCAGCCCGGACGTGCTCAGCACGCCCAGCGCGATCGGCCAGGTCCAGAGGCGGCGGGATTCGGGAGAAAGCATGGCGCGGCTTTCCTGCAAATAACAATTATTCGCATTCTAGAGCCAAGCCGAGGGAGGCGGCACCCGACCAGTCGCGCGCCGGGGCGAGGAAAGGAAGGCGCGGAAGGCGCGCGCGGCGCCGCGCCCGCAACTCCGCTCAGGCCGGCGAGCGGACGCCGGCGGGCTGGCTGACGCGCTCAGCGCGCGCCGCGTCCTGCCGGGCGAGGTACTGGTGGATGCTGGCCACGACCTGCGCGCCTTCGCCGATCGCGCCACCGACCCGCTTGACCGAGCCCGAGCGCACGTCGCCGACGGCGAACACGCCCGGGATGCTGGATTCGAGCAACTCCGGCTTGTACTCGGACAGTGGGCAGGCGCAGGCTCGCCCGGTGATGATGAAGCCAGCCTGGTCGAGTTCGAGCCCGCAATCGGCGATCAAGCCGGTTTCCGGCTCGGCGCCGATGAACATGAACAGATGCTGCAGCGAGAGCCGGTGCTCTTTGCCGTTGCGGCGGTCGCGCCAGGAGACGGCCTCCAGCGAGTCGCCGCCCTCCAGCCCGCACAGCTCCTGATGCGGCTGCAGTTCGATGTTGGCGGTGCCCTGGATGCGGTCGATCAGGTAGCGGGACATGGTGGCCGCCAGGCCTGGCCCGCGGATCAGCATGATCACCTTGGCCGCGTGGTTCGCGAGGAACACCGCCGCCTGGCCGGCCGAGTTGCCGCCGCCGACGATGACCACCGTCTGCCGGCTGCAGATGCGGGCCTCGATCGGCGAGGCCCAGTACCAGACGCCGCGGCCTTCGAAGCGGCTGAGCGCCTCGAGTTCCGGCCGTCTGTAGCGCGCGCCGGTGGCGATCACCGCGGTGCGGGCGCGCACGGTGCGGCCGTCCTCGAGCGACAGGCGCAACTCGTCGTCCACGCCGTGGCGCTCGCAGCTCATCGACGTGACCTTGGCCGGGATCAGCATGTCGGCGCCGAATTTCTGGGCCTGGACAAAGGCCCGCCCCGCCAGCGCCTGGCCGGAGATGCCGGTCGGGAAGCCGAGGTAGTTCTCGATCCGGGAACTCGCCCCGGCCTGTCCGCCGAACGAGCGGCAGTCCATCACCAGCACCGACAGCCCCTCCGACGCGGCGTACACCGCCGACGACAGGCCGGCCGGGCCGGCGCCGATGATGGCGACGTCATACAGCTCGGTGCGCTCGCGCATGTCGACGATGCCCATGCAGCGCGCGACCTCCTCGTCGCTCGGGTCGACCAGCACCTCGCCGCCGGGGCAGATGACCAGCATCTGCACGCCCTCGGTCATGTACTGCTCGGCCAGCGCCCGGGCGTCGTCGTTCTGGTCGGGTTCGAGCTGCTGGTGCGGATAGCCGTTGCGGCCGAGAAAGCTGCGCAGCCGCATCACCGGCGCGGCCTTCGCGCGGCCGATCAGCGTCGCGCCGCTGGCGCCGGCCTCGATCAGACCGACGCGGCGCAGGATGAAGGCGCGGGTCAGGCGCTCGCCCAGGTCCGCCTCGGCGATCAGCAGCGCGCGCAGCTGCGGCGGGCTGACGTCGACGGCTTCGACCTCGGTCTCGGCGATCGCGTCGATGAAGGAGGGCCGGCCGCTGAGCTGCCCGACCTCGCCCAGGAAGCCGCCGGGGCCATGGCGATGGATGGGCGTCACGTGGCCCAGGCTGTCGCGCTGTGAGACGGTGATCTCGCCGCTGAGGATCAGCAGCATGCCCATGCCGGCGTCGCCGGCGCGGACCACCCATTCGCCTTGGGAATACCGCCGGAAGCGGCCGAAACGCGCGACCCGCGCGATGTCGGCGACGCCGAGCGCGGGAAACATCTGGGCACCGCGGGTCTCCGCGATGTTGGGCTGCTGGACCTGGGCCATGGAACCTCCTGGCGCCCACCCTAACCGACGCGCGTGTCAGCGGCAAGCGCCACAAGGGAGAGTAGGATCGCGCGCCATGGACCTCCCCTCGCATCAACTGTCGATGACCGTGCTGATGACCCCGGACATGGCCAATTTCTCCGGCAATGTCCATGGCGGCACCCTCCTGAAGTATCTCGACGAAGTCGCCTATGCCTGCGCCAGTCGCTATGCCGGTCGCTACGTGGTGACCCTGTCGGTGGATCAGGTGATCTTCCGCGAGCCGGTGCATGTCGGCGAACTGGTGACCTTCCTCGCTTCGGTCAACTACACCGGGCGGACTTCCATGGAAATCGGCGTCAAGGTCATCACCGAGAACATCCGCGAGCAGTCCGTGCGTCATACCAACAGCTGTTTCTTCACCATGGTGGCGGTGGACGAGGACGGCCGGCCGGTGCCGGTGCCGCCGCTGACGCCGGCCACCCCCGACGAGAAGCGCCGCTGGGAGGCGGCGCTCGAACGCAAGAAGCTGCGCCAGGAGCTGCAGCGCCGGCACGACGAGCTGCGCAGCTCGACGCTGCCCGGCCGTGATCAGCCCTGCAACTGCGCCGGATCCAGGTACTGCTGGCGGAAGGTCTCGAAGTCGACCGTGTCGGCCGCCTCGATCGCGGCCTGCGCCTCGAGCGACGCGCGCGCCGATTGCTCGAAACGCGTCATCAGGCCGTCGGGCAAGGGTTGCTCCAGCACATGGCGGCGTGCCGTCTCGGACTGCGCCGCGACGAAGTCCGAGGTGGGAGTTGTCGTGCCGCTCGCGCATCGCCGCGAGCACGCGGGCCGACGGCAGTTCATCCGGGCGGTCCCAGCGCTCGACGGCCTGCGCCAGCGCCTCGCGGTACAGCGAGCCGCCCAGCGCCGCATCCACCTTGGGCGCGATCGGCGCGAACTCGCCCAGCAGCTCGCGGCCCCAGTCGCGCAGCAGCACCTCGCCGCCGCGGCGCTCCAGCTTCAGGCCCGGCTCGCGGCCGGCCGAGGCCGTGCGGTGCTGGTTGCGCGCCAGCGCGCCGAGTTCGTCCGGCGTGTCGTTGGGGCTGTCGGTCAGCCAGCAGTGCAGCAGGAAGACGTCCAGGAAGCGCATCGTGCTGGCGCGCGATGCCGACCGGCTCGAACGGATCCAGGTCCATGCAGCGGACCTCGATGTACTCGACGCCGCGCTCGCGCAGCGCATGCAGCGGGCGCTCGCCGGAGCGGATCGTGCGCTTGGGGCGGATCGTGCCGTAGAACTCGTTCTCGATCTGCAGCAGCGTGGTCGAGAGCTGGTTGTACTCGCCGCCCGGGTTGCATGATGCCGACCTTCTCGTAGGCGGCGTACGGGCGCGTCAGCGCGTCCTGCAGCGAGGCGGCGTAGCCGTCCAGGCTGTTGTAGCTGACCGAGCCAGCGAGGCCTGCGCGTCGCTCTGGTAGCCCAGCCGGCCCATGCGCAGCGAGGTGCCGTGCGGCATGTGCAGCGTGCCGTCGGTCAGCGGTCTGCAGGCCGTGCTCGCGGCCGGCGACGAAGCTCGCGCACAGCGCCGGCGAGGCGCCGAACAGCGTCAGCAGCAGGAAGGCGTGGCGGCGGAAGTTGCGGATCAGCGCGAAGTGGTCCGCGTTGTTCAGCCCTGGCATCGACCAGTTGTAGTGGATGCCCGAGATCGTCTGCATGCGCCGGCCGTAGCGGTGGCTCAGGCCCATGCGGTAGACGCTCTTGGCGCGGCCGATGTTGGAGGCGCCATAGCGGCCGATCGGGATGGTCTCGTCGGCGGGCAGCAGGCAGGGCATGCTGGACGCCCACATCAATTCATCGCCCAGGCTGCGCACGACGGCCTGGTGGATTTCAGTGAGCTCGCGCTCGCAGGCCTCGGCGGACGGCGTGCACGCCGGTGATGAGTTCGAGCTGCGATTCGCTGAAGTCGGTGGTGACGGTCTCATGCGTCAGCGCCGAGCCCAGCGCCGTCGGATGCGGCGTCAGCGCCAGCGAGGCGCCGGTCGGCAGGGCGCGCAGGCTCTCCTTCTCGACCCCGCGGCGCATGCCCGCCAGACGGGCCGGATCCAGGGCCTCCAGTCGCTTCAGCCAATCGTTCAAAAGCCGCTCCTCGTTCACTGTGGGCGCGCAAGTTAACAGAACTCGGTGAAACCCGCTCGTCTGGGCGTTATGCGGATTGTGTTAGGCGCCGGCGGGTCCGGCGCAGCTGTTGATCCGAGCTGAAACCGGCCGCCAGCGCGGCCTGCGCGGGACGTACCCCTCGTGCGATTTCACGCCGGGCGAGTTCCAGGCGGATCGCGCGCAGGTAGTCCAGCGGCGTGGTGCCGCCGTGCTGCGCGAACAGCCGCGTGAGGTGCCGCGGCGTGACGTGCGCGGCTTCGGCCATGCGGGCCAGGGTCCAGTCGGCGCGCGGATCGGCGCAGACGGCGTCCTGCGCGCGGTGCAGCGCCGGATGCAGGTGATGGCGGTGCGCCAGCATCGGCGAGAGCTCGGGATCCTGCGGGCCGCGGCGCAGGTAGACCACCATCACCTGCGCGACCGAGGCGGCGATCGCCTCGCCGCAGTGCTCGGCGATCAGCGCGAGGACCAGATCGATGCCGGCCGTGATGCCGGCGCTGCTGGCGAGCGGGCCGTCGAGCACGAAGACGCGGTTCGCCTGCACATCGGCGCGCGGGGCGGCCGCCCGCAGGGCATCGAGCGACTCGTGGTGGGTCGTGCATTGGCGCCCGTCGAGCAGCCCGGCGCGCGCCGCCAGCAGCGCGCCGGCGCAGATGCTGAGCAGCCGGCCCTGGCCACCGGCCAGCAGCGCGCTTCCTTCGCGGTGCAGCCAGCGCTCGATGCGCAGGTCCTCCTCGCGCTCCGAGACGCCATCCGGTCTGTCATCGGGATGCGGATGGCGGCGCCCGCTGAGGATCAGCCAGTCGCGCTCGCCCAGCGACGGCAGCGGCTCGAGCGCCGTGAGCATCAGCCCGACCGAGCTCGGCGCCGACGCGCGGGCGCCGCAGAAGCGCAGCCGGAACGCCTCCGGCTCGCCGCGCCGGCGCAGCGCCTGGTTGGCCAGGCGCAGGGCTTCGGCGGCGCCGGCCAGGTCGAGCAGCAGCGTGTGCCGCTCGACCAGGATCCAGACGTCGAGGGGAAGGGGGGCGTCGGAAATGGACATCGCCGCAGTATGCGCCGGAGCCGGCAGCGAAGCTCAGGACAGCGCGGGCGAGCGCCTGCTCGACGGTCACGATGTCGGCGAAGCGGCCTTGCAGCGCCACCTCGGTGCGCAGCTTGATGTCGTCCACGCCGACGACCGCGCCGCTGGCGTGCGGGATCGGGAAGGTCAGCGTGGCCTCGGTCACGTAGTCGACGGTCCAGCCCTCGTCGCTGGCGTGGCGGGTGGTGGTCTCGCAGCATTGCT
The DNA here is from genome assembly GCA_039594005.1 of Roseateles sp. Classification (GTDB taxonomy): domain Bacteria; phylum Pseudomonadota; class Gammaproteobacteria; order Burkholderiales; family Burkholderiaceae_C; genus Roseateles. Next base: position 2,956,030 of record JBCNOF010000010.1, on the reverse strand, counting down.
CGGTGCGGATGCCGGCGACGATCAGGCGCCGGATGCCCTGCTCGGTCAGCCAGACCGGCAGGCCGGTGCCGACCAGCGCGCTGTGGCGGCGCTTGAGGAACTCCGCCGCGATCGGCACTTGCGCCAGCTCGTCCATCGGACGGACGTGGCCGCTGACCAGCGAGAACGGGTTGTCGGCCGTGGCCGGCCCATCGGTGTGGAGGATGCGCACGATCGGCAGGCCGCGGGCGGCCGCGCCGTCGAGCAGCGCGTTGGTGCGCTCGAGGAAGGGCAGCCAGTCGGTGTCGTTCCAGTAGGGGCGGTGGCGGAACGACTCCTGCACGTCGATGAGCAGGACGGCGGTGGCGGGGGAGGCGTGAGAGGCAGCGTGAGGGACGGCGTGAGAGGCGGTGGTCATCGAGGACTCCATCGGGTGGGTGATGGGGTCCATCGTGCCGTCGGCGGCGCGGTCCGTCGCGCCGCCGACGGACCGGTCACGGTCAAATCAGGACATCGCCCCGGACCGTCACTCGTCGCGCGGCGCGCGCTGGGCCAGCGGCAGCCCGGCCTCGACGTCCAGCGCCTCCCAACCCTTGCGGCCGATGCGGCGCAGCGTGTCGATGTTGGCCTCGTAGATCGCGTCGGTGTCGGGCATGGTCTCGACGGCGCGCTCGATGCTCTCCTCGCGCAGCAGGTGCAGCGTGGGGTAGGGCGAGCGGTTGCTGAAGTTGTCGACGTCGCCGGCCTCGGTGCCCTCGAACTGGTAGTCCGGATGGAAGCTGGCGACCTGCAGCACGCCGTCCAGGTCCAGGTCCTCGACCAGCGCGTCGGCGGCGCCGAGGAAGTCGTTGAAGTCCAGGAAGTCGTTCAGCACCCAGGGATGGACCAGCAGCGTGGTCTCGGTCTCCTCCGGATCGGCGCGGTTGAGCGCCAGCAGCTCGCGCGCCAGGTCCTTCAGCAGTTCCTCGGGCGTGCGGGCGGCGCTGACCACGGTGCGCAGGCGCTGGTTGACCTCGACGCTCTTGGCGAAGGGGCACAGGTTCAGGCCGATCACGGCCCGCTGCAGCCAGCGCTGGGTGTCGTCGCGGACGGTCTTTTCCTGGTCGGGCTGAATCGGTGCGGTCATCGGGCGTGGTGCTGGAAGTCGTCGTGGTCGAGTCGCGGTTGTCGCGTCGGCGTGGTCGCAAGGGGTGTTCAGCCTCGCGCGGGCCGCGGCTGCTTGAACCAGGCGTCGACCAGCCGCACCCACATCGAGCCGCCCAGCGGGATCAGCTCGTCGTTGAAGTCGTAGCTCGGGTTGTGCAGCATGCAGGGCCCCAGGCCGTGGCCGCCCTCGCGGTGGCTGCCGTCGCCGTTGCCGATCAGGAAGTAGCAGCCCGGCACTTCCTGCAGGTAGTAGCCGAAGTCCTCGGCGCCCATGGTGGGCTCGAACGGTCCTGCACGTTGGGCGCGCCCAGCATCTCGGGCAGCACGCCGCGCACGAACTCGGTCTCGGCGGGGTGGTTGATGGTGGGCGGGTAGTTGCGGTGGAAGCGAGAACTCGCACTGCACCTCGAAGGCGGCGCCGGTGGCTGCGGTGATCTGCTGCATGCGGCGCTCGATCAGGTCCAGCACCTCCAGCGTGAAGGTGCGCACCGTGCCCTGCAGCTCGCAGCGCTCGGGGATCACGTTGGTGGCCTCGCCGGCGTGGATCATCGTCACCGAGATCACGCCCGCGTCGATCGGCCGCTTGTTGCGGGTGATGATGGTCTGGAAGGCCTGCACCAGCTGCGCCGCCGACGACCACCGGGTCGATGCCCAGGTGCGGCATCGCGCCGTGGGCGCCCTTGCCCTTGACCACGATGGAGAATTCGTTGCTGGAGGCCATGATGGGGCCGGCCCTGAGCGCCGAACTGGCCGGCCGCCATGCCGGGCCAGTTGTGCATGCCGAACACCGCCTCCATCGGGAACTGCGTGAACAGGCCGTCCTCGATCATCTCGCGGGCGCCGCCGCCGCCTTCCTCGGCCGGCTGGAAGATCACGTAGACGGTGCCGGCGAAGTCGCGGTGCGCGGCCAGGTGCTTGGCCGCGGCCAGCAGCATCGCGGTGTGGCCGTCGTGGCCGCAGGCGTGCATCTTGCCGGGGTGCTTGCTGGCGTGGGCGAAGGTGTTGTGCTCCGTGCATCGGCAGCGCGTCCATGTCGGCGCGCAGGCCCAGCGCGCGGCCGCTGCGCCGCCGTCGCGGCCGTGGATGATGCCCACCACGCCGGTGTTGCCCAGGCCGCGGTGGACCGGGATGCCCCATTCGGTCAGCGCCTGGCGCGACCACGTCGGCGGTGCGGATTCCTCGTGGAAGCAGAGTTCGGGATGCGCGTGCAGGTCGCGTCGCAGCTTGGCGATGGCAGGCGCGTCGGCCAGGATGGGTTCGATCAGCTTCATGGTGCGGGCACTCCGATGTCGTCGCGACAGCGCGTCGGGCTTGCCGCGAGGGCCGCGGCGCCGTCCGGTCGAGACAAGAGGCGCCGCCAGAAAAGCCGCGGCGCCGCTCACGGCGGCGCCGCTGATGTCGGAGCAGTGTACCCGCGCCCTCGCCCAATCGGGGCGGGCAGCGGCGGTCGCTGGCCGGATCAGCGCTTGACGCGTCCGTCGCTGGTCAGCAGCGTCATCTCGACGAAGCTCGAGCCGACGTGCCGGTTGGGCCGGAAGTTCACGTTGAAGCCGCCGACGTTGAAGTTCTGCAGGCTGTCCAGCGCGGCGACCAGGCCTTCGCGGGTCGGGCGGGTCATGCGGCGGATGCCCTCGCTGATGACCTTGGCGCCGATGTAGCCCTCGATGGCGGTGTAGTTGAACTTCTGGCCGGCCTTGGTGGCGGCCTGCTGGTACTCGTGGACCACGCCGACCTGCGTGCCGAACGGGTAGGGCATGACCTGGCTGACGACCACGCCCATCGCGTCCGGGCCCAGTTCGTCCTGCAGCGCCTGCGTGCCGACGAAGGACACGTTGTAGAACACGCCGCCGTAGCCGGCCTTGCGCGCGGCGCGGATGAAGGCGGCGCAGCTCTTGTAGGCGCTGATCATGACGATGGCCTCCGGCGGCGCGCCGGTCTGCACCAGGTCCTTGACGGCCTTGGCGACGTCGACGCTGTTGCGCTCGACGGTGGACGTGGCCTGCGGCTGGAGCGACAGCGGCTTCATCGCGCGCAGCACGCCGTCCAGGCCGGCCTTGCCGTAGGCGTCGTTCTGGTGGAAGACCGAGATCCGCATCAGGCCCAGGTGGGTCAGCTGCTTCACGATCAGGGCGGTCTCGTCGTAATACGAGGCGCGCACGTGATAGACCCAGGGGCTGAAGGGGTCGCGCAGCGCCTCGGCGCCGGTGAAGGGCGCGACGAAGGGGATCTTGGCCTGGTTGACCAGCGGCAGCGCGGCCAGCGAGGTCGGGGTGCCGACGTAGCCGAACAGCGCGAACACGTCGTCGGCGATCAGCTTCTCGGTGTTGGCCTTGCAGCGGTCGGGCTCGTAGCCGTCGTCCAGCGTGCGCAGTTCGATGGTGGTGCCGTTGATGCCGCCGGCGGCGTTCTGCGCGTCGAAGAAGAGCTTGGCGCCCGCCTGCATCTGCAGGCCCAGCTGGGCGGCGGGGCCGGTCAGCGGCGCGGACTGGCCCAGCACCAGGCGCTTGCCTTGGGCGCGGACGGCAGCGGGGATCGGAAGGGTGGCGAGCGCGCCCAGGGCGCTGGCGGAGGCGAGGAGTTGGCGGCGATCCAAGAGAGGCTCCCAGAGGGTGCGATAGATGTTGTGGCGCGCCGGACGGCAGGCGCCAGGGGGCTCGACACGACCTATTCCGGCCCCCCAACGCGCGAGCTTAGCGTTTCGTGAGTCCAGCGTTGTCGGGATGCTCCGTAAGAAAACGCAAGGTGTGGCGCTTGTGCAATAGTTGACGCCCGTTGTCCCCCCTCTGAGAACCGACCGTGACCCCCCCGCCACAGGCCCTCGGCCATGATGATCCGGCCCTCGTCCGGACGCCCTCATCGCGCACCGATGCGCCCTCCCGGGTGGTGAAGGGCGCCTGTCCCCACGACTGCCCCGACACCTGCGCCCTGCGCATCACCGTCGAGGACGGCAAGGTGCGTCAAGGTGCAGGGGCAGCCGGAGCATCCCAGCACCCACGGCGCGCTGTGCACCAAGGTGTCGCGCTACCCCGAGCGCACCTACCACGCCGAGCGCGTGCTGCATCCGCTCAAGCGCGTCAGCGCCAAGCACGAGCCGCCGCGCTTCGAGCGCATCGGCTGGGACGAGGCGCTGGCCGACATCGCCGGCCGCCTGCAGGCGATCGCGGCGCGCGATCCGCAGGCCATCCTGCCCTACAGCTACGCCGGCACCATGGGCCTGCTGCAGGGCGAGGCGATGGCGGGCCGCTTCTTCAACCGGCTGGGCGCCTCCTGCCTGGACCGCACCATCTGCGCCTCGGCCGGCGGCGCGGCGCTGGCGGCGACCTACGGCCACAAGGTCGGCATGCACCTGCCGCACTTCGCCGAGTCGAAGCTGATCCTCATCTGGGGCAGCAACTCGATCGCCTCCAACCTGCATTTCTGGACCTTCGCGAACCAGGCCAAGCGCGAGCGGCGCGAAGCTGATCTGCATCGACCCGCGCAAGACCGAGACCGCCGACAAGTGCCACCAGCACCTGGCGCTGCTGCCCGGCACCGACGGCGCGCTGGCGCTGGGCCTGATGCACGAGCTGATCGCCGCACGACTGGCTGGACCACGACTACATCGCCCGCCATGTCGAGGGCTGGGAGGAGCTGCGCGCGCGGGCGCTGGCCTGGCCGCCGGAGCGCACGGCCGCCGAATGCGGCCTGACGCGCCGAGGAGGTGCGCGGCCTGGCGCGCGACTACGCGCACCGCGACGCCGGCGGCGATCCGGCTGAACTACGGCATGCAGCGCGTGCGCGGCGGCGGCAATGCGGTGCGCGCTGATCGCGCTGCCTGCCGTGCCTGACGGGCGCCTGGCGCCACCGCGCGGGCGGGCTGCTGCTGTCGAGCTCGGGCTGGTTCGCGCCGTTCAAGAACCCGGCGCTGGAGCGCCCCGAGCTGCGCGCCGGCCGGCCTCCGCGCACCATCAACATGAGCACCATCGGCGACGCCCTGCTGCGCGAGGCCTCGCCCGGATTCGGCCCGAAAGTGGAGGCGCTGGTCGTCTACAACAGCAACCCGGTGGCGGTGGCGCCGGAGTCGCCCAAGGTGGTGGCCGGCTTCCAGCGCGAGGACCTGTTCACCGTGGTGCTGGAGCACTTCATGACCGACACGGCCGACCTGGCCGACTACGTGCTGCCGGCCACCACGCAGCTCGAGCACCTGGACATCCACACCAGCTACGGCCACACCGACGTGCTGGTCAACCAGCCCGCGATCGCGCCGCTGGGCGAGGCGCGGCCCAACACGCAGATCTTCCGCGACCTGGCCGCGGCGCATGGGCTTCGACGAACCCGCCTTCCAGGACGACGACGAGGCGCTGCTGCGCCAGGCCTTCCGCGACGACATCGACCTGAGGCCTGCTGCGCGAGCGCGGCTGGTTCAAGCTGCCGCTGGCCGAGGCGCCGTTCGCCGAAGGCGGATTCCCGTCCCAGGATGGCAAGGCCGATGCGCGCGGCGCGGACTACGTGCCCAACTACGAGAGCCGCGCGAGCGCGCCGGCGCTGGCCGCGCGCTATCCGCTGGCGATGATCTCGCCGCCGGCGCGCAACCACCTCAACAGCACCTTCGTGAACGTGAAGAGCCTGCGCGACATCGAGGGCGAGCCGGTGCTGGAGATGCACGCCGGCGACGCGGCCGCGCGCGGCCTGGCCGACGGCCAGGCCTGGTGCGCGTGTTCAACGACCGCGGCAGCTACGCGTGCCGGCTGGACGTGAGCGCCCGCGCGCGCGAGGGCGTGGTGCACGGCCTGGGCATCTGGTGGCGCAAGCTGGGCGCGGACGGGCGCAACGTCAACGAGGTCACCCATCAGCGGCTCACCGACATGGGCCGCGCGCCGTGCTTCTACGACTGCCTGGTCGAGGTGGCCGCGGCCTGAGCGGCCTGCGGCGAGCGGAGGCGCGATGACCGGACGGCGGGCGGCGTGGACGCGGTGGACATGGCTGGCGCTGCTGGCCGCGCCGCTGCTGATGCTCGCCGGCTGCGCGCAGCTGTCGTACTACGGGCAGTCGCTGTCGGGGCACCTGTCGCTGGTGCGCGCGGCCAAGCCGGTCGACGAGTGGCTCGCGCAGCCGGACCTCGATCCGGAGGTGCGGCGGCAACTGGTGCTGTCGCAGGCGATCCGCGATTTCGCCTCCTCGGCGTTGAAGCTGCCTGACAACGGCAGCTACCGCCGCTACGCCGATCTCAAGCGCGGCGCGGCGGTGTGGAACGTCGTGGCCACGCCGGAGCTGAGCCTGCAGCTCACGACCTGGTGCTATCCGGTCATGGGCTGCGCGGGCTATCGCGGCTACTTCTCGCCGGATGCGGCGCGGGAGGAGGCGCAATCGCTGCGCAAGGAGGGGCTCGAGCCCTACGTGTACGGCGTGCCGGCCTACTCGTCGCTGGGATGGAGCAACTGGCTGGGCGGGGATCCGCTGCTCAACACCTTCATCCGCTATCCGGAAGGGCAGCTGGCGCGAATGATCTTCCACGAGCTCGCGCACCAGGTGGCTTACGCGAGCGATGACACGGCCTTCAACGAGAGCTTCGCCACGGCGGTCGAGCAGATCGGCGTGGCGCGCTGGATGAAGGACCGGCCGCACGCGCTGCGGGAGGATGAGCTGTCGAGACGGCGGCAGGACGAGGTCCAGGCCCTGCTGAAGGCGACGCGCGAGCAGTTGCAGGAGGTGTTCCGCAGCACGGCCAGCGACGACGAGAAGCGCGCGGGCAAGGCCGCGGCGTTCGCGAGGCTGCGCGCCGACTACGCGGCGATGAAGCGCGACCAGTGGGGCGGCGACACGCGTTTCGACCGCTGGGTCGCGGGCCTGAACACGCCGGCGCTGGCGATCCAGGGCAGCTACACGGACCTGGTGCCGGACTTCGTGCGGCTGTTCGAGCGCCAGGGCGAGGACTGGGAGCGCTTCTATGCCGAGGTGCAGCGCCTGGCGGAGCTGCCGAAGGATGAGCGGCGAGCGCAGCTGACGCATAGATGACGGCTCTCCCCCCGCCCCAGAAGGCCTGGCTGACCCGCAAGCCGTAGCGCCTCGGTCAAGGCCTCCGGTCGCTACTGTGCCGACGCCCCAAGCAAAAAGGCCGTCCTGTTCGGGCGGCCTTCCGAAATCTCCGGTGCCGGCGCTGGCGCCGGCGCTTGACGGCTTACTTCAGCCCTTCCACCAGATCGATGTACGCCTGCATCGCCTCGTCGCTGGTCTTGCCTTCCAGCGCCTTCCAGGCGTCCCACTTGGCGCGGTTGACGAAGTCGGTCATGCCGGGGCGGTCGCCCTCGACATCGCCGGCCGTGGCCTGCTTGAACAGCGCGTACAGCTTCAGCAGGGTCTGGTTGTCCGGCCGCTCGGGCAGGGTCTTGGAATCGGCGACGGCGGCGTCGAACTGGTCCTTGAGGCTCATGTGTGTCTCCCGTGGCGATGAGCAGGGCGTCCCGTTGGCGACAATCGGGACGGACGGCCGCGATGTTACCCACCCCACCCCCCGACGCGGACTGGGGCCGCCTCTCTAGATGACGCATCATCCGCACTGCGTCGCCCCGTCCCCAGAACAACGTCCGCCCAGGAGACCGCATTGCCCACCCCCGCCGCGTCGACCCCGTCGTCCTCCAGCCGCAGCGCCAAGCCCAAGGCCGCCAAGCCCGACACGGCCGCGAAGGCCGCGAAGGCCGCCAAGGCCGCGCCCCGACGCTCCGGCGTCAACGGCCTGCCGCCGGGCGCGGAGCCGATGTCCAAGGTCGACACCGCCTGGCTGCGCCTGGACACCGAGGCGAACCGGATGGTCATCCACGGCGTGCTCTTCCTGAAACCGGCGCTCGCGCTGCAGCCGCTGCGCGAGCGCGTCGCCGAGCGCCTGCTGCGTTTCCCCCGGCTGCGTCAGCGTGTCGTCGAGTCCGGTGACGCTGCCTACTGGGTCGAGGATGCGGATGTGGACATCGCGCGTCACGTGGTGGCCGAGCCGCTCGCCCGCAAGCGCGGCAGATCGCTCGAGGGCGCGCTGCAGGACCGGCTCGCGGAGCTGGCCGCCGAGCCGCTCGATCCGTCCCGGCCGCTGTGGCAACTCCACCTGATCGAGCATTACGACGGCAGCAGCGCGTTGATCGCGCGCGTGCATCACTGCATCGCCGACGGCATCGCGTTGATCGCGGTGCTGCTGTCCATCACCGACGGCGGCGCGGTGCCGCCCGAGGCCGCATTGGCATCGAAGGCGAAGTCCGGGGCTGATGCCAAGGGCAAGGCGAAAGGCGCCGCGAAGGCCCAGGCGGCGGCGGTCTCCGAGTCCGCCGAGCCCGAATGGCTGGCCGATGCGATGGTCAAGCCGATCAACGCCTGGACCGTGCGCGAGATCCAGCAACGCGCGGTGGCCGGTGAGCCGCAGGCCTCCCCCGCCGAACGGCTGGGCCGCCAGGTGCTCGAGGACGCCGCCGCGCTGACCGACGCGCCCGACGATGCCAAGACGCGGCTCAAGGGCAAGGCTGGACGGGCCAAGCGCGTGGCCTGGGGATCGCCGATCTCGCTGGACGCCGTCAAGGCGGTCGGCAAGGCGATGAACGTGTCGGTGAACGATGTGCTGCTGAGCTGCGTGGCCGGCGCGATCGGGCTCTACCTGCGCGAGCATGGCGACGACACGCAGGGTCAGGAGATCCGCGCGCTGGTGCCGGTCAACCTGCGGCCGATCGAGACGGCGTGGCAGCTGGGCAATCGCTTCGGCATGGTGCCGCTGCCCTTGCCGGTGGGCATCGCCAATCCGGCCAAGCGGCTCTACGCGGTGCATGCGCAGACGCAGGCCGTGAAGCAGAGCCTGCAACCGGCGCTGTCGCTGGGGCTGATGGCCACGTCGGGCACGGTGGAGAAGGCCGCGCAGCGGGCGATGCTCAAGACCTTGTCGCGCAAGGCCACGGCCCTGATGACCAACGTGCCTGGGCCGACACAGGCGCTGCAGCTGTGCGGGTCGGCGGTCGAGCGGGTGATGTTCTGGGCGCCGCAACCGGGTGACATGAGCCTGGGGATCAGCATCCTGACCTACGCGGGACAGGTGCAGTTCGGATTGATCGCGGATGCGGGGCTGTGCCCGGATCCGGAGCGCATCGTGGCCCACTTCGATCCGGAGTTCCAGCAGCTGCTCACGCTCGCGCTGATGCTGCCCTGGGCGCACAAGGACTGACCCCGGACGCGTTCGCACGCCCATGAGAAAAGCCGCCCGAGGGCGGCTTTCGTGCTGTTGCCCGCCGCGCTGCCGAAGCGCAGCGGCGGAGCTTGCAAGGCCAGCGGGTCTTACTTGGCAGCGGCCTTCTTGGCCGGTTGCGGACGGCCGGCGGCGGTCGGGTAGGCGGACATCACCTTGACCGGGTCGGCGCTGGCCAGGTATTCGGCGTACTGGGTCTGACCGCAGGCGACGGCCTGGCCGGAGGTGGCCTCACCGCGGTATTCGCCGCGGTTGTAGACGAAGCGGTACTCGTTGGCGGCGGCGGCCTGGTCGAACTTGACGGCGTGCTGCGAGGCGCACTCGGCGCGCAGGGCCTTGGCGTCGGCGTTCTCGGCGGTGGCGGCTTGGGCCAGCGGGGCGATGAGGGCCAGCAGGGCAGCGGAGATCAGGAGGCGCGTCATGGAGTCGTTCCCTTGGTGTCGATGGATGCGATCTCCCTAATTTATAGGGAGGCGCTTGTCCCCGCCATCCGCGACCAGGGGGTCCGGTTTCGCACGAATCCAGGGTTTGTGCGGAGGACTGGACCCGGGCTTGCTGTTATTTCGGCGTGGAATCCGGCGAGGTCGATGCGTGCCACCTCGCTTCGCAGCTGTACCACGTCAGGCAGCTCCACAGGATCGCGAGGAAGACGTACGTCGCCGCGAGCGCGCCCCAGGCGGCGAGCGAGATCGGTGTGCCCCGCGCGATCAGGAATCCGATCACCGGCCCGGCCATCGTGGGCATCATGCGCAGCAGTCCGAAACGGATCGTGAACGACAGCGGCCCCGCCTGCCTCAATTCGCGCCAACGCAGCATCAGTTGGCTCGGGGACCAGGGTGCGGTCCATTTCCAGGTCGTCATCGTTGCTCCTCCACCGGTGGTCCATCCACCGTTCGCGGAGCTTAGGCATCGCGCTGCGACGTCGCATGGCTCATCTCGGTCAGATTCGCTGACCGATCTCAGTCAACGACGTCGACGTCGGACCAGTGGTACATGCGCATCGAGTCCCGAAGGCGGGACTCGCGAGTTCAGGCCTGGCCGCCACCCGCCTGCGGCTGGTACTTCCCCGCGAGCTGGAACAGGTGGTCGCGGGAGGTCGGCTCCAGGTAGGGCAGCAGCAGCCCCAGCACGTGGAAGGCGCCGCGCATCAGCGCCTCGCCGGCGCGCTCGGGCTCCAGCGCGTTGCGCGGGTCGCGCACGTACTCGTAGCTCAGCCAGTAGCTCAGCAGCACCACCATCGCATTGGCCGTCGGCACCGCCTCGCGCACCTGCATCGTCAGCGCGCCGCTCGCCTGCAGTCCGCCCAGCATCCCCACCATCGCCTGCGTCTTCTGCTCCAGCACATGCTGGAAATGCGTCTCCAGCTTGCGGTTCTTGGACAGCAGGTCGTTCAGGTCCCGGTACAGGAAACGGTGCTGCCAGATCAGCTCGAACAGCATGTGGAAGAACAGCCACGCGTCCTCCACGTTGCGCACGTTGCCCACCGCACCCAGCAGCTCCGACAAGGCCTTGTCGTAGCGGTTGAACAGCGCGTTGATCAGCTCGTCCTTGGCCGGGTAGTGGTAATACAAGTTGCCGGGCGAGATGCCGAGCTCCGCCGAAATCAGCGTCGTGGAGACATTCGGCTCGCCGAAGCGATTGAAGAGGTCCAGCGTGACTTCGAGGATGCGTTCGGCGGTGCGGCGCGGCTTCTTGGTGGCCATGGGCCCGAGGAATGGAGTGGGGTGGACGGTGCGGGGAGTGGGCGCATTCTGTCATGACCCCAGGCGGGCACGGGGCCGACCCCCTGCCTACAATCGCCGCCCATGCCCGCAAGCCCCCCACAACAGCCGGCCGCCATGCCCGCGCCGGCCGGCGGTCCGCCCGCCCTGCGTTTCAACAACGTCAGCAAGACCTACCGCGCCGGACAGTTCCGCGCGCTGGACGGCGTCAGCTTCGACATCCAGCCCGGTGAGTTCTTCGGCCTGCTCGGCCCCAACGGCGCCGGCAAGACCAGCCTCATCAGCATCCTCGCCGGCCTCTCCCGCGCCAGCGGCGGCGATGTCTCGGTGCTCGGTCACGACGTCGTCGACGACTACGCCAACGCCCGCAAGAAGCTCGGGATCGTGCCGCAGGAACTGGTCTTCGACCCGTTCTTCAGCGTGCGCGAGACGCTGCGCATCCAGTCCGGCTATTTCGGCGTGCGCAACAACGACGACTGGATCGACGAGCTGCTGCACCACCTGGGCCTCTCCGACAAGGCCCACAACAACATGCGCCAGCTCTCCGGCGGCATGAAGCGCCGCGTGCTGGTCGCGCAGGCGCTGGTGCACCGCCCGCCGGTCATCGTGCTGGACGAGCCCACCGCCGGCGTCGACGTCGAGCTGCGCCAGACGCTGTGGCAGTTCATCGCGCGCCTGAACCGCGAAGGCCACACCGTCCTGCTCACCACGCATTACCTGGAAGAGGCCGAGGCCCTGTGCCACCGCATCGCGATGCTCAAGCAGGGCCGGATCGTCGCGCTGAACCGCACCTCGGAGCTGCTCGCGGGCACCGCCTCGACGATGCTGCAGTTCAAGACCGACGCCGCGCTGCCGCACGCGCTGGCCGAGCGCGCCCGCATCACCGGCCGCATCGTGCAGCTCACCGCGCACGACGCCGCCGAGGTGGAACGCATCCTGGCCACGCTGCGCGAGGCCGCCGTGCCCATCGAGGACCTGGAGATCGGCCGCGCCGACCTCGAGGACGTCTTCCTGGAAATCATGCAAGGGGGCCGCGCATGAGCGCCAGCCATTTCCCGATCCGCCTCGAAGGCGCGCGTCCGCTCTTCTACAAGGAGGTGCTGCGCTTCTGGAAGGTCGGCTTCCAGACCGTCGGCGCCCCGGTGCTGACCGCCGTGCTGTACCTGCTGGTCTTCGGCCATGTGCTGGAGGACCACGTCAAGGTCTACGGCAGCGTGGGCTACACCAGCTTCCTGATCCCGGGCCTGGTGATGATGAGCGTGCTGCAGAACGCCTTCGCCAACAGCTCCTCCTCGCTGATCCAGAGCAAGATCACCGGCAACCTGGTCTTCCTGCTGGTGACGCCGCTGTCGCACTGGGCCTGGTTCCTGGCCTATGTCGGCGCGTCGGTGATCCGCGGGCTGATGGTCGGCGCGGGCGTGTTCATCGCCACCGTGTGGTTCGCGCCCCCGGGCATGGCCAATCCGCTGTGGGTGCTGGCCTTCGCCGTCCTGGGCGCGGGGCTGATGGGCTCGCTGGGCCTGATCGCCGGCCTGTGGGCCGAGAAGTTCGATCAGATGGCGGCCTTCCAGAACTTCATCGTCATGCCGATGACCTTCCTGTCGGGCGTGTTCTATTCGGTGCACTCGCTGCCCGCGTTCTGGCAGGGCGTGAGCCATCTGAACCCGTTCTTCTACATGATCGACGGCTTCCGCCATGGCTTCTTCGGCGTCAGCGACGCCTCGCCCTGGATCAGCCTGGGCGTCGTGGCGATCGCCTTCGCCGCGGTCGCCGCCGTGGCGCTGGAACTGCTGCGCCGCGGCTACAAGATCCGCCACTGATCCCGTCCTGAAACCTCGCCCTCACCACCCGCGAAGCCCCGCCGCCGCGGGCGGCGAGGGCGCCCGAGTAGAATCCCGCCCCATCATGGCCGATCCGACCCCCGCAGAAGTCCAGAGCTACATCGCCCAGGGTCTCGCTTGCAGCGAGCTCTTGGTGGAGGGCGACGGACGTCATTTCTTCGCGACCATCGTGTCGGCCGAGTTCGAAGGCCTGAGCCGGATCAAGCGCCACCAGCGCGTGTACGCGGCCCTGGGCGATCGCATGCGCGAGCAGATCCACGCGCTGTCGATGAAGACGCTGACTCCCGCCGAACATGCGGCCCAGGGCGCCGCGCTGCATCACCATCACTGAAAGCCACCCGGCTTGGAGGCGGGTGGCGGTGTGGCGCCGTCCGGTGAACCCGCTGCCGTCCCGCTGAACAGCCTGAAGCGCTCCCCGCGTGGAGCGCGCGTTCACCGAGGACACCGCATGATCACGCTGGCACTCTCCAAAGGCCGCATCTTCGAGGAAACGCTGCCCCTGCTGGCAGCCGCCGGCATCTCCGTGCTGGAGGACCCGGACAGCTCCCGCAAGCTGATCCTCCCGACCAACCAGGCCGATGTGCGCGTCGTGCTGGTGCGCGCCACCGACGTGCCCACCTATGTCGAGTACGGCGGCGCCGATCTCGGCGTGGCCGGCCGCGACGTGCTGATCGAGCACGGCGGCCAGGGCCTGTACCAGCCGCTGGACCTGCGCATCGCCAAGTGCCGCATGAGCGTGGCCGTGCGCGACGACTTCGACTACGACCACGCCGTGCGCCAGGGTTCGCGCCTGCGCGTGGCCACCAAGTACACGACCATCGCGCGCCAGCATTTCGCCGACAAGGGCGTGCACGTGGACCTGATCAAGCTCTACGGCTCGATGGAGCTGGCCCCGCTGACCGGACTGGCCGACGCGATCGTCGACCTCGTCTCCACCGGCAGCACGCTCAAGGCCAACCGGCTCGTCGAGGTGGAACGGATCATGGACATCTCCTCGCGGCTCGTGGTCAACCAGGCCGCGCTCAAGCTCAAGCGCGAGGCGCTGAAGCCGCTGATCGACGCGATCGCCACCGCCATCCCGAACGCCTGATCCGGAGCCCGCCATGCTGAACCTGCGATCCCTGAGCACGGCCGAAGCCGATTTCGACGCCGCGTTCCAGCGCGTGCTGCACTGGTCCGCGGAGACCGACGCCGCCATCGAATCGCGCGTGGCCGAGATCCTCGCCGACGTGCGCGCGCGCGGCGATGCCGCGGTGCTCGAGTACACGGCCCGCTTCGATCACCTGCAGGCCGAGTCGCTCGGCGCGCTGGAGCTCACGCGCGAGGAGCTGAAAGCCGCCTTCGACGGCCTGCCCGCCGCGCAATCGCAGGCGCTGACGCAGGCCGCGGAGCGCGTGCGCCGGTACCACGAGCGTCAGAAGCAGGCCTGCGGCGAGAGCTGGAGCTACCGCGACGCGGACGGCACGGTGCTGGGCCAGAAGGTCACGCCGCTGGACCGCGTGGGCCTCTACGTGCCGGGCGGCAAGGCCGCCTATCCGTCCAGCGTGCTGATGAACGCGATTCCCGCGCAGGTCGCCGGCGTGCCGGAGATCGTGATGGTCGTGCCCACGCCGCGCGGCGAGAAGAACGAGCTGGTGCTGGCCGCGGCCTACGTGGCCGGCGTCGATCGCGTGTTCACCATCGGCGGCGCGCAGGCCGTGGCCGCGCTGGCCTACGGCACCGAGACCGTGCCGCGCGTGGACAAGATCGCCGGCCCCGGCAACGCCTACGTCGCCACCGCCAAGCGCCACGTGTTCGGCCAGGTCGGCATCGACATGATCGCCGGCCCCTCCGAGATCCTCGTGGTCTGCGACGGCACGACCCCGCCGGACTGGGTCGCGATGGACCTGTTCTCCCAGGCCGAGCACGACGAGGTCGCGCAGTGGATCCTGCTGTGCCCGGACGCCGGCTTCATCGCGCAGGTGCGCGAGGCCATCGAGCGGCTGCTGCCGAGCATGCCGCGCCGCGACGTGATCCGCGCCTCGCTGGAAGGCCGCGGCGCGCTGATCCACACGCGCTCCATGGAGGAGGCCTGCGAGATCAGCAACCGCATCGCGCCCGAGCACCTGGAGGTGTCCAGCGCCGATCCGCATCGCTGGGAACCGCAGATGCGCCACGCCGGCGCGATCTTCCTGGGCCGCTACACCAGCGAGGCGCTGGGCGACTACTGCGCCGGCCCCAACCACGTGCTGCCGACCTCGGGCACGGCGCGTTTCTCCTCGCCGCTGGGCGTCTACGACTTCCAGAAGCGCTCCAGCCTCATCGAGGTCAGCGAGGCCGGCGCGCAGGTGCTGGGCCCGATCGCCGCCACGCTGGCCTACGGCGAGGGCCTGCAGGCGCACGCGCAGGCGGCCGAGTTCCGGCTGAAGCGCTGACCCCCCTCCCGCCGCCCGCCGCCCGCGCAGATTTCACACCCGGACGGCGGGCAAACCCTGGGTCGCGGATAAAGCGCCACATTTGCCGCTGTTTCGCGTTTCGCCCTTTCGTGCGAAACGCCTAGCATGCTTCGAACACATTCCTCACAGGACGTCGAAGCATGAAGGTCTCGGATCTGCGCGTCGGAGTGCGCATCTCTTTCGGTTTCGCGGCGGTGCTGCTGGCCACGGTGCTGGTGGGCATCGTGGCGATCACCCGCATGCAGGTGATCCAGAAAAACGTCGAGGAAATGGGCTCGGACTGGATCCCCTCGATCAACGCGGCCAATGCCATCCGCGGCCAACTCAACGAGCTGCGCCGCGCCGAGATGGCCATGTGCCTGAAGGACGTGGTCCTGGAGGTCGAGCAGGAGCAGGAGCGCATCAAGAACCTGCGCGACAAGGTCCTGCCCGAACTGGCCAAGCAGTACGACGCGCTGGTGTCCTCGCCCGAGGAGGACGCCGCGTGGAAGGAGGCCAAGAGCAAGTACGCCGCCTTCCTGTCCGTGCAGGACAAGCTGATCGCCGCGCGCAAGGCCGGCAACCGCGGCGAGTACCAGGCCACCGTCAACGGCGAATCGCAGCAGTCCTTCTTCGCGCTGGTGATGGCGATGCAGAAGCTTGTGGACGTCAACACGCGCGGCGCGGACGGGAGCGTCACCGAGTCGCACGCGGCCTACAGGACCGCGCTCACGACGATGATCGTGCTGATCGTCGCGGCGCTGGCGGCCGGCAGCGTGCTGGCCTTCTACCTGACCCGCAGCACGGTGCGCCCGCTCAACGAGATGGTCGGCGTGGCCAGCCGCGTGGCCGAGGGCGACCTGACCGTGGACATCGACACCTCGCGCCGCGACGAGCTGGGCCAGCTCGCCCAGGCGCTGTCGGCGATGCAGGGGGCGCTGAGCCGCTCCCTGTCCGCGGTGCGGGTGAGCGCGGAGAGCATCGCCATGTCCAGCGGCGAGGTCGCCGCGGGCAGCAGCGACCTGTCGGCGCGCACCGAGCAGATGGCGTCCAGCCTGGAGGAGACCTCCGCGACGATGCAGGCGCTGACCGACACCGTGCGCCTGAATGCGGACTCGACGCGCCAGGCCAGCCAGCTGGCGCTCAACGCCAGCCAGGTGGCCGATCGCGGCGGCGCGGTGGTGTCCGAGGTGGTCAACACGATGGACCAGATCAATGCGTCGTCGCGCAAGATCGCCGACATCATCGGCACCATCGACGGCATCGCCTTCCAGACCAACATCCTGGCGCTGAACGCGGCGGTGGAAGCCGCCCGCGCGGGCGAGCAGGGCCGCGGTTTCGCGGTGGTGGCCAGCGAGGTCCGCTCGCTGGCGCAGCGCAGCGCCGAGGCCGCCAAGGAGATCAAGACGCTGATCGGCGCGAGCGTGGAGCGCGTGGACGTCGGCTCCAAGCTGGTGAGCGACGCGGGCGAGACCATGCGCGAGATCGTCGCCGCCGTGCAGCGGGTGACGGACATCATCCAGGAGATCTCCTCGGCCACGCAGGAGCAGAGTACCAGCCTGATGGAGGTCGGCCAGGCGGTGCAGCGCCTGGACGAAGTCACCCAGCAGAACGCGGCGCTGGTGGAGGAGTCCTCCGCGGCGTCCGAGTCCCTCAAGGAGCAGGCCGGCAGCCTGCAGCACGTGGTCGCGCAGTTCAGACTCCACGGCTGAAGCCGGGCTTCACGGGACACGAAGTTCGTGGAACACGAACTTCGTGTTACGCTGCGGCCTTCATGAAGAACGTCACCGTCACCATGGAAGACAGCGTCGCCGAGTGGGCGAGGCTGGAGGCGGCGCGGCGCAACACCAGCGTCTCGCGCCTGGTGGGCGAGCTGCTCGCCGAGAAGATGCGTCATGACGACGCCTACGAGCGCGCGCTGCAGGACTGGCTGCACCGCGAGCGCACCTGGTCCTCCGACGGCGCGCCGTATCCCGGCCGGGAGCTGCTGTGAGCGCCGCGATCGAGCTGACCGGGCCGGTGTTCGTCGACACCTCCGTGCTGGTGCTCAGCGAGGACGGCGCCGATGCCGCGCGCCGCGCCCGTTCGATGCTGTGGTTGCGCGTGCTGTGGCAGCAGCGGCTGGGCCGCACGTCCAGCCAGGTGCTCAACGACTTCTACCGCTCGGTGACGACCCGCATCACCCCCGCGATGCCCAACGGCGACGCGCGCGCCGAGGTGCGCCGTTACCAGCGCTGGGCGCCGTGGTCCACGGACCACGCGACGGTCGAATCGGCCTGGTCGCTGGAGAGCCGCTTCGCGCTGCCCTACGCCGACGCGCTGATCGTGGCCGCGGCCAAGGCGCAGGGCTGCGAGGTGCTGCTGAGCCTGGCCCTGCCGCATGGCCAGCTGTATGACAGCGTGCTGATCGTCGATCCGCTGTGCGCGCTGCCGGCGGGGGTGTCGCCGGTGGACGCTTCCCTGGATGCCCCCTTGGACACCGCCTCCCCGCCGGTGCTTGCCCGATGACCGCCGAAACTGACGCCTCCCTGGACCGCGCCCTGGGCGTGCTGCGCGCCGACGTGCGCGCGATGCAGGCCTATCAGGTGCACCCGTCTTCCGGCCTCATCAAGCTGGACGCGATGGAAAACCCGTTCCGCCTGCCCGCGGAGCTGCAGCGCGCGCTGGGCGAGCGCCTCGGCGCGGTGGCCATCAACCGCTATCCCGGCGAACGCACGCAGGACTTGGCCCAGGCCCTGGCCGCGCACGCGGGGCTGGGCGCGGACAAGGGCCTGATGCTGGGCAACGGATCGGATGAGCTGATCTCGCTGCTGGCGATGGCGGTATGCCGGCCGGGTGAACGTGTCGCCGTGCTGGCGCCGGTGCCGGGCTTCGTCATGTACGCGTTGTCGGCCAAGTACCAGCATCTGGACTTCGTCGGCGTGCCGCTGACGGCCGACTTCGAGCTCGACGAGGCCGCGATGCTCGCCGCCATCGCCGAGCATCAGCCTGCGATCGTCTTCCTGGCCTATCCGAACAACCCGACCGCCAACCTGTGGGACGCCGCCGTCATCGAGCGCATCGTGCAGGCCGCGCCGGGGCTGGTCATCATGGACGAGGCCTATCAGCCGTTCGCCGCGCGCGACGCGATGGCGCTGATGGCGCAGTATCCGCAGGTGCTGATCATGCGCACGATGAGCAAGTTCGGCCTGGCCGGCGTGCGCATCGGCTACATGATGGGCGACGCGGCGTTGATCGGCCACATCGACAAGCTGCGCCCGCCCTACAACGTCAGCGTGCTCAATGCCGAGGCCGGTCTCTTCGCGCTGGAACACGCCGAGGTGTACGAGCGCCAGGCCGCGGTGCTGCGCGCCGAGCGCGCCGCGCTGCAAGCCGCGCTGGCCCGGTTGCCGGGCGTGCACGCGTATCCGAGCGAGGGCAACATGATCCTCGTGCGGGTGCCCGACGCGGACCGGCTGCATGCCGGCATGAAGGCGCGCGGCGTGCTGGTCAAGAACGTCTCGGGCATGCACCCGCTGCTGGCGCGCTGCCTGCGCCTGACCGTCGGCTCGGCCGAGGAGAACGCCGCGATGCTGGCGGCGCTGGAAGCGTCCTTGGCCGCGCTGGCCCCGGTGCCTTCCGCCTGATGTCAGACTGATCCATTCCACTCCGTCTTTCCTGAACCCCTGGGAATCCCCATGAGCTCCGAACGCATCGCTGAAGTCCGCCGCGACACCAAGGAAACGCAGATCCGCGTGCGCGTGAACCTGGACGGCACCGGGCAGTCGACGCTGAACACCGGCATCGGCTTCCTCGACCACATGATGGACCAGATCGCCCGCCACGGCCTGATCGACCTGGACATCGAGTGCAAGGGCGACCTGCATATCGACGACCACCACACCGTCGAGGACATCGGCATCACCCTCGGCCAGGCCTTCGCCAAGGCCATCGGCGACAAGAAGGGCATCCGCCGCTACGGCCACGCCTACGTGCCGCTGGACGAGGCGCTGTCGCGCGTGGTCATCGACTTCTCCGGCCGGCCCGGCCTGCAGATGCACGTGCCGTTCACCCGTGCCAGCGTCGGCGGCTTCGACGTCGACCTGTTCATGGAATTCTTCCAGGGCTTCGTCAACCACGCCCAGGTCACCCTGCACATAGACAACCTGCGCGGGCACAACACCCACCACCAGATCGAGACCGTGTTCAAGGCCTTCGGCCGCGCGCTGCGCATGGCCATCGAGCTGGACGAGCGCATGGCCGGCCAGATGCCGTCGACCAAGGGGTCGCTGTGATGCAGACCGTAGCCGTCATCGACTACGGCATGGGCAACCTGCGCTCGGTCTCGCAGGCGGTGATGGCTGCCGCGCAGGACCAGGGCGTGCGCGTCGTCATCACCGCACAGCCGGATGAGGTCTACGCCGCCGAGCGCGTCGTGCTGCCGGGCCAGGGCGCGATGCGCGACTGCATGCGCGAGCTCGACGATAGCGGCCTGAAGGAAGCGGTGCTCGACGCGGCCGCCCGCAAGCCGCTGATGGGCGTGTGCGTGGGCATGCAGATGCTGCTGGACCACAGCGAGGAGCAGGACACGCCGGGCCTGGGCCTGATCCCCGGCACGCGTGAAGCGCTTCCAGCTCGAGGGACAGCTGCAGCCCGACGGCAGCCGCTTCAAGGTGCCGCAGATGGGCTGGAACCGCGTGCACCAGACGCGGGCGCATCCGGTGTGGGGCGAGGTGCCGGACGAGAGCTGGTTCTACTTCGTGCACAGCTTCTACGCCGAGACGTCGGACCCGCGCGACAGCGCCGGCCAGAGCGACTACGGCACGCGCTTTACCTGCGCGGTGGCGCGGGATAACATTTTTGCCACCCAATTCCACCCCGAGAAAAGTGCCGCGTCCGGGCTCGCCCTGTATCGCAACTTCCTGCACTGGTCGCCGTGAACGCGGCCGGGCCGTGCCGGCTTCTCGAGCGTCTTCCCCCTCATTCCCTTCCTCCACCCCAAGCTCATCGGGCCATGCTGCTGATTCCCGCGATCGACCTGAAAGACGGCAAGTGCGTCCGCCTCAAGCAAGGCGACATGAACGACTCCACGACCTTCGGCGAGGATCCCGCCGAGATGGCCCGCCGATGGGTCGATGCCGGCGCCCGGCGCCTGCATCTGGTGGACCTGAACGGCGCGTTCGCCGGCAAGCCGGTCAACGAGGCCGCCATCAAGGCGATCCTGCGCGAGGTCGGCGACGACATCCCGGTGCAGCTGGGCGGCGGCATCCGCGACCTGGACACCATCGAGCGCTACCTCGACGACGGCCTGTCCTACGTGATCATCGGCACCGCGGCGGTGAAGAATCCCGGCTTCCTGCAGGACGCCTGCGTCCGCCTTCGGCGGCCACATCATCGTGGGCCTGGACGCCAAGGACGGCAAGGTCGCCACCGACGGCTGGAGCAAGCTCACCGGCCACGAGGTCATCGACCTCGCCAGGAAGTTCGAGGACTACGGCATCGAGGGCGTCATCTACACCGACATCGGCCGCGACGGCATGCTCACCGGCATCAACATCGACGCCACGGTGAAGCTCGCGCAGGCCCTGTCGATCCCGGTGATCGCCTCGGGCGGGCTGTCCAACCTGAGGGACATCGAGCAGCTGTGCGCGGTGGAATCCGAAGGCGTGGAAGGCGTCATCTGCGGCCGCGCAATCTACACGGGCGACCTCGATTTCGCTGTCGCGCAGCAACGCGCCGACGAGCTGAACGAGGGCTGAGCGGTGCTGGCCAAGCGGATCATCCCGTGCCTGGACGTGACCGGCGGTCGCGTCGTCAAGGGCGTCAACTTCGTCGAGCTGCGCGATGCGGGCGACCCGGTGGAGATCGCCGCGCGCTACAACGAGCAGGGCGCCGATGAGCTGACCTTCCTCGACATCACCGCCACCAGCGACGGCCGCGACCTGATCCTGCCGATCATCGAGCGCGTCGCCTCGCAGGTCTTCATCCCGCTGACGGTCGGTGGGGGCGTGCGATCGGTGGCCGACGTGCGGCGACTGCTGAACGCCGGGGCGGACAAGGTCAGCTTCAACTCGGCGGCGCTCGCCGATCCGGAGCTGATCCGCGCGGCGTCGGACAAGTACGGCGCGCAGTGCATCGTGGTCGCGATCGATGCCAAGCGGCGGTCCAACGCCGACGGCAGCGTCGGCTGGGACGTGTACACGCATGGCGGGCGCAAGAACACGGGACTGGATGCCGTCGAGTGGGCCACGCGCATGGCGCGACTGGGGGCGGGCGAGATCCTGCTGACCAGCATGGACCGCGACGGCACGAAGAGCGGCTTCGACCTGGCGCTGACGCGCGCGGTGGCGGACGCGGTGAGCGTGCCGGTCATCGCCTCGGGCGGTGTCGGCTCGCTGCAGGACCTGGCCGATGGCATCACGCAGGGCGGCGCCGACGCGGTGCTGGCCGCGAGCATCTTCCATTACGGCGAGTTCACCGTCGGCGAGGCCAAGGCGCTGATGGCGGCGCAGGGCATTCCGGTCCGCCAATGACGATTCGACACAGCAACCGGCCCGGCCCGCGCGTCACGGTGGGCGAGGGCGCGGTGAAGCCGCGGCCGCCCAAGGCCTCGGGTCCCGGCGAGGTCCGCATCGTGGGCGGCGTGTGGAAGCGCTCCAAGCTGCCGGTGCCCGTCAGCGACGGGCTGCGGCCGACGCCCGATCGCGTGCGCGAGACCGTCTTCAACTGGTTGGGCCAGGACCTGGCGGGCTGGCGCGTGCTGGATGCCTTCGCGGGCAGCGGCGCGCTGGGCTTCGAGGCCGCGTCGCGCGGCGCGGCGCAGGTCGTGCTGCTGGAGCGCGATGCCAAGCTGGCCACGGCGCTTCGGACCAACCTCAAGCGGCTGGACAAGGACAACACCGTGCCGATGACCATCGCGAACGCCGACGCGCTCGCCTGGATGCAACGGGCGGCACCGGGCAGTTTCGATCTGGTGTTCCTGGATCCGCCGTTCGCGCAGGACCTGTTCGCCGCCGCGCTGACGGCCGCCGCGCCCTTGCTGGCCGAGGGCGGACTGATCTACCTGGAGTCGCCCCAGGCGGTGGCGCCGCCCGCGGCGCTGGGCTTGTCCGTGTGGAAGGAAGGGCGTGCCGGGGCGGTGCATTACCGCTTGTTGCGCCGCGGCGGATAATCCGCCCCCATGACTTCCCAGACGCTGCTGACGGCCGTTTATCCCGGCACCTTCGATCCGATGACGCTCGGACACGAGGACCTCGTGCGCCGCGCCAGCCGGCTCTTCGAGCGCCTGGTGCTGGCGGTCGCCGCCGGTCATCACAAGAAGACGATGTTCAGCGTGGACGAGCGGCTGGACATGGCGCGGCAGTTGACGGCGGCTTATCCCAACGTCGAGGTGGTCGCGTTCAAGGGCCTGCTGCGCGATTTCGTGATGGACAACGGCGGCAAGGTCGTGGTGCGCGGTCTGCGGGCGGTGTCCGACTTCGAGTACGAATTCCAGATGGCCGGCATGAACCGGCAGCTGATGCCGGACGTGGAGACGGTGTTCCTGACGCCGTCAGACCATTACCAGTTCATTTCGTCGACTTTCGTGCGCGAGATCGCGACGCTGGGCGGTGAGGTGTCCAAGTTCGTCTCGCCGCTGGTGCGCGAGCGGCTGGAAGAGCGGATCGCCAAGAACCGCGTGGAGCAGTAAGCCATGGCGTTGATGATTACCGACACGAGAGGCGGAAACAGGCAAGGCATGCCTTGCCCCGCCGAGCGCGGCGAGCGCTTGCAAGCGCTTGCCGTATTCGTCGGTCGCTGGGAGCTCGCAGTATGGCCCTGATGATCACCGACGAATGCATCAATTGCGACGTCTGCGAGCCCGAGTGCCCGAACCAGGCGATCTCGATGGGCGAGGAGTACTACCAGATCGAGCCGGGCAAGTGCACCGAGTGCGTCGGGCATTTCGACGAGCCGCAATGCGCGATGTTGTGTCCGGTGGCCTGCATTCCGGTGAATCCCGAGCATGTCGAATCGCGCGAGACGCTCATGCAGAAGTACATCCGGCTGACGCAGCAGTCGGCGTGAGCGTGTTGCCTACTTGAATGGGCAATTGAAGCGCCGTTCGCCGCGGCGCACCATCGCCTCCTTCTGATCCCGCTGACCGCGTCGTGAGACGCACCGGGATCGCTTCAACGGAAGGAGCCGTGATGGCGGACATCGATGATGTGGCGGATTACTTGATCGTGAAGCTCGATGAAGGCGGATCGCCGCCGAGCGTTCACAAGATCAACAAGCTGCTTTACTACGCTCAAGGTTGGAGCCTGGCGCTGCTCGGGCGGCGCTTGTTCGAAGGCAAGTTTCAGGCATGGGTGCATGGGCCCATCAATCGACCCCTGTTTGACCGCCTGACGGGTCTGGATCGCAATCTCTACAGCGTCATGGGGCAAGACGACGTTCGTCCAGGCTTCTCGTTCGAGTCGCTCGCGATGGAGGAACTCAGGCTGATCGACGACGTGCTCGAGGCCTACGGCATGCTCTCCAGTACCGACCTGCAAGAACTGAGTCGAAGCGAGTCTCCTTGGATCAAGGCACGCGGGGGGCTGCCGCGAGCAGCGAAATGTGACCGAGAGATCGACGAATCCGACATGCAATCGTTCTTCCTCGGCCACATGAAGGTGGCCGCATGAGCAGGATCGAACCTGCCAAGGCGAGTCGACAGCCCAAGCCGCGTGATCGGCGGGCCCATCAGGCTGGCCAATCTGGAGAGCACCGCGCCTCTGGGCTGCGTCCGTCGGCAAACCTCGGCGTCCGACGCTGGTCGGTGGGGTTTCGATTCTTTCGGGAGATCAAGTCGTTTGGAATGGCCAGCTCCGACATCGATCGTCGTTGGCTGCTGTCCGTGCTTTATCGACTTCAAGAGCTGTCGAGCTTCAGGGTGACCGAACTCCGGGACGCGCATGGGCTGCATTGCAGCACGCTCCGCCTCCATGCGATCGACTGGAATGGACGAAACGTGCCCTTGTCTCCTGACGATCTAGATTGGATTGATCCGCTGTATCGCGGTGGCGAGGACTTCCCGATCATTCAGATCGCCGTGTCGAAGGCTGTTGGTCGACTTGTTGGATTCCACGACGAGGAGGGGATCTTTCAGGTGGTACTCCTTGACCCTCTCCACAACGCCCAACCCAGCAAGTTCAACGATTACAAGGTCCGGCTATCCAAGCCGCTCGGCTGCGAGGTCACCGCGCTGCGGCATGAAGTTGGCCAGGTGATCGCCCGGAGTCGCGAGCGGGGATGCGGGTGTGATGCCGATCTCGCCGCGGCGCTCGAGTGGCGCCGCGATCAGCGCGGTCATGCGATCGTGATGCCGGTCGTCGACGGCACCGAGATCGAAGACGCCGATCAACTCATCGCCGAAGGCCGCGTCGGCAGCTATCGAGACATCTTTGCAGCCGGCCTCGTGGCGGTGTCGGAAAGACGTCTCGATAGCTGAGGACCACGCAGCCGCTGCGGCCGCTGATCCGGGCGCTTACAGCGACCAGCGCTCTCCGTAGGCCGGAGGCCGAGGCCACTGGTCGGCGGAGGGTGGGGTGTCAGGATGCTCCTGGCTCCAGCGGCGGGCAAGCATCCACCCGCCATGGCTGACCACCAGTGCGCCGCCTGACCAGCACGACGCGCGCGTGAGCAGCGCGGTCAGCGGCTCACCGCCCGCCGGTGCGAAGCGCGCGAAGTCCGCCACCCAGGCGTCGATCTCCGATTTCGGAATTGCTGCCCACGGCTGTCCGTCCCAGGCGCCGAAGTCGAGTTCCGCCAAGGCCGCGTCCACATGGTGTCGCCAGCCCCAGCGCCGCAGCCATCGGCCGACATCGGCACAGCGCCGCAGCGGGGACGTCCACACCTCATGCGCCAGGCGATGACGCCGCGCATGCGCCTGGATACGACGCGCCAGCCGCTTGGCCCGGCGGCGGGGCACCGGCAGGTCGCAGCGCGCGCCGACGCACAGGCCTCGCGCGCCCTCCGGTGTGGGATGGCGCCAGACGGCGATGGCGCCGCGTGTCATCACGACACCGGGAACAGCGGCGCCAGCGCCAGGAACGCGAGCAGCGCGCCCAGCTCCACCACCTGCTGCGTTGCACCGAGCGTGTCGCCCGTGTAGCCGTGCAGCCGGCGCTCCAGCATCGACTGCATGTAGAAGGTCAGCCCCGCCGACACCACCACCGCGCCCAGCATCAACGGCACGTTCTCCGGCGTCATCCATGCGAGCGCCGCGCTCGCCAGCACCACCAGTCCGAGCGCGATCGCCAGGCCCGGACCGCTGATCTGCGTGGCCAGCGGCTTGGCCTTGGCATGCTCGGCATCTCCCGCGTAGGGCAGCGCGTGCAGCAGCCAGACGGGCGCGGCGCGCGAGGCCACATGCGCCCACACCGTCGCGATCACCGCCAGCACCGGGTCGATGTCCGCCAGCCCCAGCAGCACGGTCGCCTTCAGCCCCAGCACCAGGATCAGCCCCAGCGCGCCGTAGCTGCCGATGCGCGAGTCTTTCATGATCGTCAGCGCCTTCTCACGCGACACCGCGCCGCCCAGCGCGTCGCAGCTGTCCGCCAGACCGTCCTCATGGAAGCCGCCAGTCAGCCAGACGCTGGCCGCCATCGCCAGTCCCACGGCCACGGTGCCCGGTACGACCTGCAACGCGCCCCACAGCACCAGCGCGGAGAAGCCGCCCACCACGGCGCCCACGAGCGGGAAATAACGCGCGCACTGCTGCAGCCAGGCCGACTCGAACCCCACCCATCCCGGGATCGGCACACGGGTGAAGAACTGCAGGGCGATGAAGAAGAGACGGAGCTGATGCATGTTTTTCTTTTGGGACTTCACTCGAAGCCGCGGTCCTTCACGACGGCATAACGCGACATCGTCGCCATCCGCGCGGTCTCGTGGCGGACGATGGGTTCGGGGTAGTCGCGGCCCAGCACCACGCCGCAGGCCGCGAGCACCTCCGGCTTGGCCAGCCAAGGCGCGTGGATCAGCTTGGCCGGCAGCTTGTCGAGCTGGGGCAGGTAGCGCTTGATGAACTTGCCGTCGGGATCGAACTTCTCGCTCTGGTTGACCGGGTTGAAGATCCGGAAGTAGGGCTGCGCGTCGCAGCCGCTGGACGCGGCCCATTGCCAGCCGCCGTTGTTGGCGGCGAGGTCGAAGTCGATCAGCTTCTCGGCGAAATACGCTTCGCCGCGGCGCCAGTCGATGCCCAGGTCCTTGATCAGGAAACTCGCCACGACCATGCGCAGCCGGTTGTGCATGTAGCCCGTCTCGTTGATCTGGTGCATCGCCGCGTCCACGAGCGGATAACCGGTGCGGCCCTGGCACCAGGCGTCGAAGTCCGCGTCGGCGTCGGGGCCGTCGGCCCAGGCGATGCGGTCGTACTCGGGGCGGAAGGCGCGCTCGGCCACGCGCGGGTGGTGATGCAGCACCTGGTGATAGAAGTCGCGCCAGATCAGCTCGGACAACCACACCTGCGCCCCCGCGCTGGGGGTCTGCCCATGGCCTCGCCGCCAGGCCTCCCGCGCCAGCGTCCGGATCGAGATCGTCCCGAAGCGCAGATGCGTGCTCAGGTAGCTCGGGCCCTTGGCGGCGGGAAAGTCGCGCGTGTCGCCGTAGCGGTCGATGCGCGAGAGGAACTCGTCGAAGAGCCGCCGCGCGCCCGCGCTGCCGCCCGACAGCGCCGCGCTCAGGCCGGCGGGCTCGAAGCCGATGTCGGCCAGCGACGGCACGCCGCGACGGCGCTCGACCTCGGTGTCTCCCGCCAGGTGCGCCGCGTATCGCGCCACCGGATAGGCGCTGAGGAAGAAGGGGTTGATCTCGCGCAGCCACGCGTTCTTGTAGGGCGTGAAGACGCCGTAGGGCTTGCCCGCGCCGGTGAGGATCTCCGAGCGCTCGAAGATCACATGGTCCTTGAAGCTCTCCACCGACACGCCGCGCGCCAGCAGCGCCTGGCCGACCTCGGCGTCTCGGCGCAGCGCGTCGGGATCGTCGTCGTGGTTGAAGTAGAGCGCATCGACGCCCAGCTCCGCCGCCAGCGCCGGGATCTGCTCCCGCGCGGCGCCATGGCGCACGATCAGCCCGGCGCCGGGCGCGAGCGCGGCCAGGTCGGCGTCCAGCACCCGCAGCGCGTCGAGGATGAATTCCACTCGGCGGTCCGCGCGCGGCAGGGGGTCCAGGATGTCGGTGTCCAGCACGAAGACGCAATGGACCCGCTCATGACGTTTGAGCGCGTGATACAGGGCAGCGTGATCATCCGCGCGCAGATCGCGCCGGAACCAGACAAGAGCGTTCATGGGGACGGAGTGTCGGTGAAATAGAATCCGCCCCTATGTCCAAGGAACGCATCGACCTCACCAACCAGTTCCTGATCGCCATGCCGGGCATGGTGGACGAGACCTTTGCAGGCTCCGTCGTCTACCTGTGCGAGCACAACGAGAAGGGCGCGCTGGGCCTGGTCATCAACAAGCCGATCTCGCTGACCCTGGGCAACCTGTTCGAGAAGGTCGAGCTCGAGCTCGCCGACGTCGACATGGCCGCCCGGCCGGTGTTCTTCGGCGGGCCGGTGCAGACCGAGCGCGGCTTCGTGCTGCACGAGCCGCTCGACGAGCAGGGCAACCACTACAACGCCACGCTGGCCGTGCCGGGCGGGCTGGAGATGACCACCAGCCGCGACGTGCTGGAGGCGCTCTCCAGCGGCGCCGGCCCCAAGCGCCTGCTGGTCACGCTGGGCTACAGCGGCTGGGCCGCCGGACAGCTCGAGGAGGAGATCGGCCGCAACGGCTGGATCACCGTCGACGCCGCGCCCGACATCATCTTCGACACGCCCATCGAGGAGCGCTACGACAAGGCGCTCGCGCTGCTGGGCATCGACCCGCGGATGCTCAGCCAGGAGGCCGGGCACGCATGACCCCCGGAAGCGCCATGACCGCCATGAGCCCCGCTTCCCCCGCTTCCTTCGTTGCCCCCCTCGGATTTGATTTCGGTACCAAGCGCCTGGGCGTGGCCACCGGCAACCGGATGCTGGGCAGCGCGCGGGGTCTGCGCACGATCACCGAGCAGGGCGATGCCCGATGGGCCGCCATCGCGGCGCTGATCCAGGAATGGCAGCCCGACGCGCTGGTCATCGGCGTGCCGCGCCACCCCGACGGCGCGCCGCACGAGATGACCGCCCGCGCGCTCAAGTTCGCGGGCCAGCTGCGTGGCCGCTACCGGCTGCCGGTCGTGGAAGTCGACGAACGCTACACCAGCGCGGAAGCCCAGTCCCAGGGCGCGCGCGACCTCGATGCCGCCAGCGCGGCATTGATCCTCGAACAATTCTTCCGGGAACACCCATGAGCACATTGCACCTCGATGCGGAAGCGCTCTACGCCGACCTCGTGCGCGGCGTCCAGCGCCTGCTGCAACCCGACTGCGCGCTGGTCGGCATCTGGTCGGGCGGCGCCTGGCTGGCCGAACGGCTCCAGCAGGACCTGAAGCTGCCCGGCCAGCACGGCGTGATCTCCAGCGCGCTGCATCGCGACGACTTCGGCAGCAAGGGCATGAACGCGAGCGCGGACCACACCAAGCTGCCCTTCGAGGTCGAGGGCCGTCAGATCGTGCTGATCGACGACGTGCTCTACACCGGACGCACGACGCGCGCGGTGATCAACGAGCTCTTCGACTTCGGCCGGCCCGCCAGCGTCACGCTGGCCGTGCTGGTGGACCGCGGTGGCCGCGAGCTGCCCATCGAGCCGGTGTTCTCGGCCGCGCGCGTCGCGATCAAGCCGAGCCAGCGCCTCAGCCTGGCGAAGGATCCGTCCGGCCGATTCAGCTTCGACGTGAAGGAGGACTGACGCCATGCTGAGCAAACGCAACCCGCAACTGAACAAGCATGGCGAGCTGATCCATCTGCTCTCGACCGAAGGCCTGCCCAAGGCCGTGCTGCACCAGATCCTGGACACGGCGGGCACCTTCCTCTCGGTCAATGACCGCGAGGTCAAGAAGGTGCCGCTGCTGCGCGGCAAGTCGGTGTTCAACCTGTTCTTCGAGAACAGCACGCGCACCCGCACCACCTTCGAGATCGCCGCCAAGCGCCTGTCGGCCGACGTGATCAACCTGGACATCGCGCGCCCTCGAGCGCCGCCAAGGGCGAGTCGCTGCTGGACACCATCGCCAACCTGTCGGCGATGCACGCCGACATGTTCGTCGTGCGCCACAGCGAATCGGGGCGCGCCCTACCTGATCGCGCAGCACTGCGCGCCGCACGTCCACGTGGTCAACGCCGGCGACGGCCGCCATGCGCATCCGACGCAGGGCCTGCTGGACATGTACACGATCCGCCACTACAAGAAGGACTTCACCAACCTGACGCGTGGCGATCGTCGGCGACATCCTGCATTCGCGCGTGGCGCGCACCGACATCCACGCGCTGACCACGCTGGGCGTGCCGGAGATCCGCGCGGTCGGCCCGAAGACGCTGGTGCCGGGCGACCTCGAGGACATGGGCGTGCGCGTCTGCCACGACATGGACGAGGGCCTGAAGGACGCGGACGTCGTCATCATGCTGCGCCTGCAGAACGAGCGCATGAGCGGCGCGCTGCTGCCCAGCACGGGCAGGAGTACTTCAAGAGTTTCGGCCTGACGCCGGAGAAGCTGGCGCTGGCCAAGCCCGATGCGATCGTGATGCACCCGGGCCCGATCAACCGCGGCGTGGAGATCGCCTCCAACGTCGCCGACGGCCCGCACAGCGGTGATCCTGCCGCAGGTCACCTTCGGCATCGCGGTGCGCATGGCCGTCATGTCCATCCTCGCGGGGAACCCCCCCCCCCCCCCCCCCCCCCCAACAACCACCAACCCCGAAGCCATGAAGATCCTGATTCAGAACGGCCGTCTGCTGGATCCCGCCTCGGGGCTGGACCGTGTGGGCGATCTGGCCATCGCCTCGGGCCGCATCGTCGGGCTGGGCGAGGTGGGCGACTTCAGCGCCGACCGCGTCATCGACGCCACGGGGCTGGTCGTTGCGCCGGGGCTGGTGGACCTGGCCGCGCGCCTGCGCGAGCCCGGCCACGAGCATGAAGGCATGCTCGAGAGCGAGCTCGCAGCGGCCGCCGCCGGCGGCGTGACCAGCCTGGTCTGCCCGCCCGACACCGATCCCGCGCTGGACGAGCCCGGCCTGGTCGAGATGCTGAAGTTCCGCGCCCGCAAGCTCAGCCGCTGCCGGCTGTTCCCGCTGGGCGCGCTCACGCGCGGCCTGGCGGGCGAGGCGCTCACCGAGATGGCCGA
Source organism: Roseateles sp. (assembly GCA_039594005.1). GTDB lineage: Bacteria > Pseudomonadota > Gammaproteobacteria > Burkholderiales > Burkholderiaceae_C > Roseateles. The sequence goes on along the minus strand of JBCNOF010000010.1, from coordinate 2,925,477 downwards.
GCTGACCGAGTCTGGCTGCGTGGGCTTCTCGCAGGCGCATGTGCCCATCCGCAACACGCTGACGGTGCAGCGCGCGATGCAGTACGCGGCCAGCTTCGGCTACACGCTCTGGCTGCACCCGCAGGATCCGTGGCTGAGCGGCGGCGTGGCCGCCAGCGGCGCGGTCGCGACGCGGCTGGGTCTGTCGGGCGTGCCGGTCGCGGCCGAGACCATCGCGCTGCACACCATCCTGGAACTGGTGCGCGTGACCGGCTGCCGGGTGCACCTGTGCCGCCTGAGCAGCGCGGCCGGCGTCGACCTGGTGCGTCAGGCCAAGAAGGACGGCCTGCCGGTGACCGCGGATGTGTCGATCAACTCGCTGCACCTGAGCGACGTGGACATCGGCTACTTCAACTCGTCGATGCGGCTGACGCCGCCGCTGCGTCAGCAGCGCGACCGCGACGCGCTGCGCGCGGCGCTGGCCGACGGCACGATCGATGCGCTGGTCAGCGACCACAACCCGGTCGCCGCCGACGAGAAGACGCTGCCCTTCGCCGAGGCCACGCCCGGCGCGACCGGCCTGGAGCTGCTGCTGAGCCTGGCGCTGCGCTGGGGTCAGGACGAGGGCCTGTCGCTGGCGCGGACGCTGGACACGATCACCGGCCGCCCGGTGAAGGTGCTGGGTCATGCGCTGGGATCGCTGGCGGCGAGCGCGGGCCGGCTGGTCGAGGGCGGGGTGGGCGACGTGGTTGTCTTCGACGCCGAGGCCAGCGGCGCGGTCACGCCCGAGCGGCTGGTCAGCCAGGGCAAGCACACGCCGTTCTCGTTCGACATCACCGGCTTCGAGCTGCCGGGCCGGGTCTGCTACACGCTGGTGGCGGGCACGGTCGCGTTCGAATCGCACGTCACCGACGTCGAGCGCGCCTGATGTCCGCGCGGGTCGGCGCCCTGGTCGGCGTGTGGCGGGCGGCGCGGATGCTCGCGCACATCGCGCATGGGGTCTATCTGGTGCAGCTGCGCTGGTCGGGCTTCGACGCGGCGCGGCGCACGCAGCTCGTGGGCTGGTGGTCGCGCAAGCTGCTGGCGGTGCTGGGCGTGCGCCTGGAGGCGCCGGGTGATCAGACGCCGACGCCGCGCCTGATCACGGCGAATCACGTATCGTGGCTGGACATCGCCGCGATCCACGCGGTGATGCCGGAGGCGAGGTTCGTCTCCAAGGCCGACATCGCGACCTGGCCGATCGTGGGGGCGCTCGCGACGGCGGTCGGGACGCTGTACATCGAGCGCGCCAGCAAGCGCGACGCGTTGCGCGTCGTGCACAAGACGGCCGAGGCGCTGGCCCGGGGCGAGACGGTGGCGGTCTTCCCGGAGGGAACGACCGGTGGCGGTTATCCGCTGCTGCCGCTGCACGGCAACCTGCTGCAGGCCGCGATCAGCACGCACACGGCCTTGCAGCCGGTGGTGCTGAGATGGCATCAGCCCGGCACGCCTTACAGCGAGGCCGCGCAGTACATCGGCCAGATGACGCTCTTCGAGAGCCTGTGGCGCATCCTGACGGCGCGGGATCTGGCGATCGAGGTGAGATCGCTGCCGGCGATGCCGACGGAAGGTCTGGACCGACGTCACTTGGCGGAGGCCCTGGCCGCCCGCATCGATGAGGCGCTTCCCAGGCCCTAACCCGCAGATCGCCCGCTACCGGGAATGCCGGATGCCCTGGGGGCCCGGTTTGGTGCGAGGATCCCGCGATGCTGCTGTGCTTCGATGATGAACAGGACCTGGCCACGCGATTGGCCAGGGAGTTGGGTCGCCCGATGGGCGTGATCACGAGGCATCGGTTCCCCGATGGGGAGATGCGCGTGGTGCTGCCCAAGCCCTTGCCGGCGGACGTCATCGTGCTGCGCGGCATGCAGCATCAGCCCAATGACCGGTTGGTGGAGCTGCTGATCGCCGCCCCGGCGGCGCGCGGCTGGGGCGTGAAGCAGCTGATGCTGGTGGCGCCCTACCTGGCGTACATGCGGCAGGACATGGAATTCACGCCCGGCGAGGCGGTCAGCCAGCGACACATCTCGGCCTTGTTGTCGACGCAGTTCGACCGCGTGGTGACGGTGGATCCGCATCTGCACCGGATCGCGAGCCTGGATGAGGTGATGCCGCCGGGGCGCGGCGTGGCCTTGTCGGCGGCGTCCCTGCTGGGGCGGTTCATCGCGGCGCAGGTGCCTGGGGCGGTGCTGGTGGGTCCGGACGAGGAATCCGGCCAGTGGGTGGCCGAGGCGGCGAGGTCGGCCAAGCTCGAACACGCGGTCGGGCGCAAGGTGCGTTTCGGCGACACGCAGGTGAAGCTGGCATTCCCGGAACTGGACGTGCGGGGCAAGGCGGTCGTGCTGCTGGACGACATGGCGTCGACGGGCCGCACGCTGATCGGCGCCGCGCGTGAGGCGCTGGACCGTGGCGCGGCCAGCGTGGATGTGGCGGTGACGCATGCGCTGTTCAACGGCGATGCCTTGCCGGCGCTGCGCGAGGCGGGCGTGCGTCATGTCTGGAGCAGCAACGCCGTGCCGCATGAGACCAACGCGGTGTGCGTGGCGGAGCTGCTGGCGACGGCGTTGCGGAGGAAGTAGGCCTGGTAGAGGCCCGGGCGCCCAACGAAAAAGCCCGGCATCGCCGGGCTTTCTGCTTTCAGGGCGCGATCGGGACGATCAGCGCGAACGTGAAGACCTCACGCCTTGCCCTGGTTGGCCACCGCCGCGGCCGCCTTCGCGGCCGCTTCCGCGTCGCCCAGGTAATAGCTCTTGATGGGCTTCAGGTCCTTGTCCAGTTCGTAGACCAGCGGAATGCCGTTGGGAATATTCACGCCAACGATGTCTTCGTCGGCAATCCCGTCCAAATACTTCACGAGGGCCCGGATCGAGTTGCCGTGGGCCGCGATCAGCACCCGTTGTCCCGACAGAATCGCGGGTGCGATCTGTTCGTTCCAGTAGGGCAGCACGCGGGCCACGGTGTCCTTCAGGCACTCGGTCAGCGGAATGTCCGTGGGCTGCAGGCCGGCATAACGGATGTCTCCACGCTCGCTGCGCGGGTCCGACGCTTCCAGCGCCGGCGGCGGAGTGTCATAGCTCCGACGCCACACGAGCACCTGCTCGTCGCCGTATTGCTTGGCCATGTCCGCCTTGTTCAGACCCTGAAGACCGCCGTAATGGCGTTCGTTCAGCCGCCAGCTGTGCCGTACCGGCAGCCATTGGCGGTCCATCTGATCCAGGCAGTGCCACAGGGTCCAGATGGCGCGCTTGAGCACCGAAGTGTGGGCCACGTCGAAATCGACACCGGCCTCCTTCAGCAGACGGCCCGCCTGCTTGGCCTGCTCCACCCCGGTGGGCGTCAGATCCACATCGGTCCAGCCGGTGAAACGGTTCTCGAGATTCCAGGTCGATTCGCCATGGCGAATCAGCACGAGCTTGTACATGGGTCTTGGATGGGTTCGTGAGGTTTGGCCGGGTTCCGGCAGGCCCGGCGGATTCTAGAGGCTGCCCCCGAGGGCACCGGCCTCAAGAACCCTTGCGCATGGCCGACAACAGGTTTCGTGCCGTGCGAAAGGCGTCCCTGATGCCCCAAAACGGTTCGTGAAAAGAACATGCCCACGTTGGGCGTTAACGCTGTACAGGAGTACTTGCAATGATGGTGATGAAGAGCTTGCGACTGGCGCCGGTGGCGCTGGCGATGCTGGCGTTGGGCGCTCAGGCGCAGAGCCAGTCCGAGTCGATGTTCTCGTTCTCGGGCTTCGGCACGGTGGGCCTGACGGGCACGACCAAGAACGGCGCCGAGTACGTCATCCCCGGCCAAGTGCATGGCGCGGACAAGGACCTCAGCGGGGAGGTCGACTCCAAGCTCGGCCTGCAGGGCACGGCCAAGTTCAATTCGCAGTTCTCCGCCACCGTGCAGGTCCTGACCAAGCAGACCGGCAAGGGCAACTGGACCCCGGCGGTCGAGTGGGCCTTCGCCAAGTGGCAGGCCACCCCGGGCCTGGCCCTCCGCGCCGGCCGCATGGGCGCGCCGTTCTTCGCGGTGTCCGACTTCCGCGACGTGGGCTATGCCAACACCTGGCTGCGCCCGCCCATCGACGTCTACGGCCAGGTGCCGGTGAGCCATTTCGACGGCGCCGACGTCAACTGGACCACCCAGCTGCTGGGCAAGACCATCTCGGTGCAGGCCTTCGGCGGCGAGAGCTCTGCCTACGTCCGCCAGGTCAAGGTCGAGATCAAGAAGCTGATCGGCGTGAACTTCACCGCCGAGCTGGCTGACGGCCTGAACCTGCGTGTCGGCCACGCACAAGGCAAGCTGACCGCGCACAGCGCCAGCGCCTCGCAACTGGTCAGCGTGCTGCGCCAGACGCCGTTCGCCTCGGTGGGCAATGAATTCGACGCCACCGACAAGGACGCGAGCTTCTCCGGCATCGGCCTGACCTACGACGAGGGCCAGTGGGTCGTCGCCGCCGAGTACACCAAGCGCCGCAACGATTCGTTCGTGCCGGACACCACCGGCTGGTACACGACGGTCGGTTACCGCGTCGGCAAGTTCACGCCGTATGCGACGCTGTCGCGCCAGAAGACGGACAGCTCCAACGTCAACAACACGATCCCGGGCACGGTCGTCGTGGGCGGCCTGCCGCTGCGCGCCGTCGTCGACGCGGCCACCGCCGCGCAGAGCACCCCGCAGAAGACCATCGGTCTGGGCGTGCGCTGGGACGCCTGGCGCAACGTCGCCGTGAAGGCCCAGTACGACAGCATCAAGACCACCGGCGCCGGCCAGTTCTACAACGTGCAGCCCGGCTTCAACAACGAGCGCGTCGGGGTGTACAGCCTCGCCGTGGACTTCGTGTTCTAAGCACAAGAGACAACAAGAGGCCTCCATGCAGTTCAACATGATCAAGCCCGTCATCGGCGCCGCCCTGTTCGTGGCCGCCGTGGCCGCGCAGGCGCAGGTCGCCGTCGTGGTCAATCCCAAGAGCCCCATCGCCTCGATGACCGCCGACCAGGTGTCGAGCATCTTCCTGGGCAAGTCCAACCAGCTGCCCAACGGCAGCGCCGCGCAGGCGGTGGATCTGCCCGAAGCCGCGGCGGCCCGCGAGACCTTCTACACGAAGGCCACGGGCAAGTCGTCTGCCCAGGTGAAGGCCGCGTGGTCGCGCCTGGTGTTCTCGGGCAAGGGCACGCCGCCCAAGGAAATGGGCAGCGCCGCGGACGTCAAGAAGTTCGTCGCCGCCAACGCCGATGCGATCGGCTACATCGAGAAGTCGGCCGTCGACGGCTCGGTGAAGGTGGTGCTGAGCGTCGATTGATGCCGGCAGCGGGCGGCCTCGCGCCGCCCGCGCGCCGTCCCCAGCCTGACCGGTCCGCGCAGACGGGCCGCAGGGTGGATCCGGACGGCCGACCTGGGGAGGTCGTTGGAGACAGAAGATGAATTGGAGTCAGGCATGAACTTGAAGACCCGTATCGCGATGCTGCCCGTGCTGGCGGCGATCGTCTTCGCGGTGGGCATCGCGGTGGTGCTGTTCTTTTCGTCGCGGACCTCGGGCGCCATCCAGGCGCTGGGCGAGGCCGACTATCCGTATCTCGTGGCCACCAACCAGGTGGCCGCGCAGCTTGAGGCGCTGAGCGGGACGATCCAGTCCGCGGTCGCCGAGGGTGAGAAGAAGCGTCTGGACGAGGCCGCTGAGCGCGCCGCCGCCATGCGCAAGGTGATCGCGTCGATCAAGACGATCCCGGGCCGCGCCGATGCCGGCGCGAAGCTGGAGAGCGGCTTCGAGGCCTATTACGCGGCCTCCGTCGAGACCGCGCAGCTGTTCCTGGGCATCAAGCAGGGTGACCAGGCCGGCGCCATTCCCAAGATGCAGGCCGCGCAGAAGGCGCTGGAGCAGACGCTGGGCGAGGCGCGCGCCGACGCCAAGACCACCTTCGACGCGTCGCTGGAGCGCGCGGAGAAGGGCGTGGGCTCGGGGCTGTGGGCGACCGTGCTGAGCGGTGTGATCGTCGTGATCTGCCTGGGCGCGGGGTCGTGGTTGCTGATCACGAGCGTGTGGCGTCAGCTGGGCGGTGAGCCCGAGTACGCGCGCGACGTGATGCGCCAGATGGCCGGCGGCGACCTGTCGCAGGCCATCCGCGTGGCGCCCGGCGCCGACGCCAGCCTGCTGGCCGCGGTGCGGGACATGTCGCAGGGGCTGGCGGCGATCGTGGGCAACGTGCGCAGCGGCACCGATTCGATGACGGTGGCCTCGCGCGAGATCGCCGCGGGCAACCAGGACTTGTCGGTCCGCACCGAGAAGCAGGCCGGCTCGCTGGAGCAGACCGCGTCCAACATGCAGCAGCTGACCGAGACCGTGCGCCAGAGCGCCGACGCGGCCAGCCAGGCCAACCAGCTCGCGGGCAGTGCCGCCACGGTGGCGAAGAAGGGCGGCGAGGTCGTGGGACAGGTGGTCTCCACGATGGACGAGATCAGCGCGAGCTCGCGCCGCATCGGCGACATCATCGGCACGATCGACGGCATCGCCTTCCAGACCAACATCCTGGCGCTGAACGCGGCGGTGGAAGCCGCCCGCGCGGGCGAGCAGGGCCGCGGATTCGCGGTCGTCGCCGGCGAGGTGCGCTCGCTGGCGCAGCGCAGCGCGGAAGCGGCGCGCGAGATCAAGACGTGATCGGCGCGAGCGTCGAGCGCGTGGAGTCGGGCTCGCGCCTGGTGCAGGACGCGGGCGCGACGATGGAGGAGATCGTGGCCAGCGTGCAGCGCGTCTCCGACATCATCAGCGAGATCACCGCGGCCTCGGCCGAGCAGAGCCAGGGCATCGGCCACGTGAACGAGTCCGTGGTGCAGCTCGACCAGATGACGCAGCAGAACGCGGCGCTGGTGGAGGAGGCCGCCGCCGCGGCCAACAGCCTGGAGCAGCAGGCCCGCGCGTTGCAGTCGGCAGTCTCGACCTTCAAGCTCGGCTGATCGCGCCGCACGCGCCGGGTGGGCCGGACTTGGCGGGGTTCCTATAATCCCCGGCTTTTGATTCAACCAACGGGCCCCGCCTTGAAGTTCCTGATTGAAAACTGGTATCTCGTGCTGACGGCCCTGGTGTCGGGCGGCCTGCTGCTGTGGACCTCGATGCGCGGCAAGACGGGCGGCGTGGTCACGGCCGAGGCGGTGCGCCTGGTCAATCGCGAGAAGGGCGTGCTGATCGACGTCTGCGAGGCCGAGGAATACGCCGCCGGCCATGCGGGCGGCGCCCGCAACGTGCCGCTGTCCACGCTGACTGGCACGGAGCTGCCGGCCAGGCAACTGCCCAGCAACAAGGCCCTGCCGGTGGTGCTGATGTGCCAGACCGGCGCACGCGCGCAGCGCGCCGCTGGCATCCTGCAGAAACAGGGCTACGCGAACGCGGTCGCTGTCCAGGGCGGTTTGAAGGCCTGGCGCGAGGCGAGTTTGCCCATCGAGAAGTCCGCGGCCTGATCGCCCTGGCTGCCGCACCGGCATCGCAATTGCCGGTACACAGGACCCTCGATTCGACTTTGGAGATTGGCGATGGCCGCCGTGAAGATGTATACGACCCTGGTCTGCCCGTACTGCGTGCGGGCCAAGCACCTGCTCAAGCAGCGGGGCGTGGACCAGATCGAGGAGGTGCGCGTGGACCTGGATCCGTCGCAGCGCGACTCGATGATCCAGCTGACCGGCCGGCGCACCGTGCCCCAGATCTTCATCGGTGACACGCACGTCGGCGGCTGCGACGACCTGATCGCGCTGGACCAGCGCGGCGGGCTGCAGCCGCTGCTGCAAGCCTGATCCTCACGCGGACGACCTGCGAACCGACCCGCTGCACCGCCCTGCGAAACGACCCGCCGAACGCCGTCGCAAACCCTCACGGGACTGTCGCGAACGCTCGGTCATAATGCCCGCCACTGGCTCGCCGCTGGCGGGCTTTTTCATTTGGATGACCCTCATGGCCGACGACATCAACGCTCCCGTGTTCCAGATCCAGCGCATGTACCTGAAGGACCTGTCGCTCGAGCAGCCCAATGCCCCCGCGATCCTGCTGGAGCAGGCGCAGCCGCAAGTCGACATCAAGCTCTCGCTGGCCGCCGAGCCGATCGCCGAGGGCCTGTTCGAGGTCAGCGTCACCGCCACCGTCACGACGTCGGTGCAGGACAAGACCCTGTTCCTGATCGAAGCCAAGCAGGCCGGCATCTTCGAGATCCGCAACCTGCCGCAAGAGCAGCTCGAAGGCATCCTGGCCATCGTCTGCCCGCAGATGATCTATCCGTACCTGCGCGCCGTCGTGTCCGACGTGTGCACGCGCGCCGGCTTCCCGCCGGTGCTGCTGACGGAAGTGAACTTCCAGGCCATGTTCGAAGCCCAGCAGGCGCAACTCGCCGGCGGTCAGGTCAACGGCGAAGCCGTCGCGAACTGAGCCTCGCGCCCATGAACGCGCCGGCCCCGCGGATCTGTCCGCAGGCCGGCGTGTTGCTTTCCGGACCTCCAGGTCTCGGACTTCAAGGTTTCAACCCACGATGACCGCTACGCCCATGAAGATCAGCGTGCTGGGCGCCGGTGCCTGGGGCACGGCGCTGGCGATCGCGGCAAGCGCGCGCCATGAGGTGACGCTGTGGGCGCGTGACGCGGCCGCCGTGGCCGCGATGCGCGCCGATCGCCGCAACACGCGTTACCTGCCCGATTCGCCGCTGCCTGATGCGCTGGCGCTGACCGAGGACCTCGACGCCGCGCTCGCGCACGGGCGCGAGGGCCTCGTGGTGATCGCCACGCCGATGTCGGGCCTGCGCGGCATGCTCGCGCGGCTGCCCGAGGGCACGCGCGCGCAGTGGCTGTGCAAGGGCTTCGAGGCGGGCACCGGGCGTCTGGGCCACGAGATCGCGCGTGAGGTCGCGCCGCACCTGGCCACCGGCATCCTGTCGGGGCCGAGTTTCGCGCAGGAGGTCGCCGCCGGTCAGCCCACGGCGCTGGTGTCCGCCTCGGGCGATGCCGCGCTGGCGCGGCTGGGCGTGAGCGCCTTCCACAGCGAGCGCTTGCGCGTGTACTCGTCGGCCGATCCGGTGGGCGTGGAGGTCGGCGGGGCAGTCAAGAACGTGATGGCGATCGCGGTCGGCATCGCCGACGGCCTGCGCCTGGCCGCCGAGGCCCGCGGTCAGCATGGGCCGGGCCTGAACGCGCGCGCCGCGCTGATCACGCGAGGACTCGCGGAGATGCAGCGGCTGGCGCTGGCGCTCGGCGCGCAGCCGGAGACGCTGCTGGGGCTGGCCGGGCTCGGGGACCTGGTGCTGACGGCCACCGGCGATCTGTCGCGCAACCGGCGCGTCGGGCTGCTGCTGGCCGAGGGCCTGGACCTGCCCGGCATCCTCGTGAAGCTGGGGCATGTGGCCGAGGGCGTGTACAGCGCGCCGACGGTGCTCGCGCGGGCGCGCGGTGCCGGCGTCGACATGCCGATCACCGCGGCGGTCGTCGAGGTCCTCGAGGGCCGCATGACCACGCACGCCGCGATGGACGCGCTGATGGGCCGGCAGGCGAAGTCGGAATGGTGAAGCGCCGCGCGCTGATCGCTGTCGGCGCGCTCGCCGCGGCGCCGCTCGTCGGGCGCGCCGCGGCACCGTGGCCCTCCCGGCCGATCCGGCTCGTGGTGCCGTTTCCCGGCGGCAGCTCGCCGGACCTGATCGCGCGAGACCTCGCCGAGCCGCTCGCGCAGTCGCTCGGACAGACCATCGTCATCGACAACAAACCCGGTGCCGGCGGCAACATCGGCACCGGCGTGGTCGCCAAGGCCGCGCCCGACGGGCACACGCTGCTGTTCACCATCCAGGGTCCGCTGATCACCGCGCCGCTGCTGGCCAGGTCGCTTCCTTACGATCCGCGGCGAGAGCTGCGCGCGGTCAGCCTGATCGCGAGCTCGCCGAATGTGCTCGTGGTGTCGCCGTCGCTGGGCGTGGAGACGCTCGCGCAGTTCGTGGCGCTGGCGCGGCGGCGCGCGGGCGAGCTGAATTACGGCAGCATCGGCAACGGGAGCGCGGCGCATCTGGCGATGGAGGCATTCATCGCGCGCGCCGGGCTGCGGCTGGTGCATGTGCCCTATGCGGGCTTCCCGCAGGTCGTCAACGCGATGCTGGCGGGGCAGGTGCAGGCCGGCTTCATGGTGCCGGCCATCGCGATGCCGCAGGTGCGGGCGGGCAAGCTCAAGGCGTTGGCGGTGACCAGCGCCGGGCGATTCGCCGCGCTCGCGGAACTGCCGACGGTGGCCGAGTCGGGCTACGCCGGCTTCGAGGCGATTTCCTGGCAGGCGATGCTCGCGCCCGCCGGCACGCCAGCGCCGATCATCGAGCGGCTGAGCGCGGAGGTCGTGCGCATCGTGCGTGGCGACGCCTTCCGGCGCGCGCTGCTGCCGCTGTACTTCAGCGCCGCGGGAACTTCTCCGGAAGGCCTGGACAGCCTGATGAACGATGAGCGCAGGCGCTGGGGCGCCTTGATCCAGCAGCTGAAGCTGGAACGCGAGTAGCGCGCCAAACGGTTTTAACGCGTCAAACGCCCTCGGCGTAGCCGTTCTGACGCCACCCCTCGAAGACTGACACCGCGACCGCGTTGCTCAGATTGAGGCTGCGTTGTCCCTCGCGCATCGGCAGCCGCACGCGCTGCTCCAGCGGGAAGGTGTCGCGCAGCGCTGGCGGCAGGCCCGCGGTCTCGCAACCGAAGACCAGCCAGTCACCCGGCCGCAGCGCCACCGTCGGCAGCAGCCGGCTGCCGCGCGTGGTGAACGCGAACAGCCGCGTCGCATCGGGCTGCTCGGTCGCGAGGAAAGCCGCCCAATCCGCGTGTCGCTGCACGGGCGCGTACTCGTGATAGTCGAGCCCCGCGCGCTGCAGCAGCTTGTCCTCCATCGAGAAGCCCAGCGGCTCGATCAGATGCAGCCGGCAGCCGGTGTTGGCCGCCAGCCGGATCACGTTGCCGGTGTTGGGCGGGATCTCCGGATGGACCAGCACGATGTTGAACATGGGACGGCTTCTTTCCTTGTGGACTACGGCGTGCGCGCGACGACCCAGGCCTGCACGTCGACCGCGCCGGCGCGTCGCAGCGCCAGGGCGGCCTCGTGCAGCGTGGCGCCGCTGGTCATGACGTCGTCCACGAGCGCGATCCGCAGCCCGTGCACCGGCCTCACGACGGCGAAGGCGCCGCGCAGGTTGCGTCGACGCGCCGCCAGCGGCAACTGCGACTGCTGTTCGGTGTGTCGCAGGCGCAGCAGCGTGCGCGCGCAAAGCCGGGATTGTCGCTCCGGCGCCGGCCCCGACGCCTGCGGCGGCAACACCAGCCGCCGCGCGATCTCATGCGCCTGGTTGTAGCCGCGCTCGCGCAGCCGCTCGGCCGACAGGGGCACCGGCAGGATCAGGTCGGGCAGCTCGACCGCTGTGACGCCATCGGCCGCCAGCGCCTGCGACAGCCGCATTGCCAGCAGCGGCGCGGCCTCCAGGCGATCGCCGAATTTCAGGCCCAGCAGCAGCCGGTCCCACGGAAACACGTAATCCATGGCGGCGATTCAGCGCGACAAGGACGGTGGGCTCCCTCCTCGCGGCCCACGCGGCCCATGTCGCGCGCAGCGACCGCAACAAGGAGCCTGTGTCCCCGCCGGCAGCCGCAGGGCGCAGAGCGCGCAACGCCGCGCGGTGTCCACGGGATGCAGCGCCTCGCAGTCCCCGCACAGCGGTCCGCGACACCAGCATCGGCACAGCGCGCACTGTCCGGGCCAGTCCATCGCGACCATCGCCCGCCAAGCCGCCTGGAGCCGCGCGATACCGCACGCCATCGAGGATCGCGTCAATGCCCGGCGCCGGAACAGGTCAAGCATGGCCGCCTACAATCCCGCCCCATGACTGGAGATGAGGCCTTGCCGCCGAGCACACAGCAGATCGATGCGGGCGCGGCGCAACGGCAGCGTCGCCGCCTGGCCGCGTCCGAGGACGCGCCCTGGTTGCATCAGGAAGTCGCCAAGCGCATGCTGGACCGGCTGCCCGTGATCCGCCTGCAACCGACCGCCGTGCTGCAGAGCCGCCCCGCCACCGGCGGCGGCGACGCGGGCCTGCGCGCGCAGTACCCACAGGCCACGCAGCTCTGGTTCGATCCCGACGCCGAGGTCCGCGCGCTGTTGCAGCAGCGGCTCAAGCGCGGCTTCATGCAATCGGTGATGGACAAGCTGCGCGGCGGCGCGTCGACTGAGGTCGTCGCCGAGCCGCCGGCCGGGGCCGCGCAGCTCGCGTGGTCCAACATGGAGCTGCACGCCGAGGCGGACAAGCCCGCGCTGGTCAAGCGCTGGCACGCGGGCCTGGCGGTGGAAGGCTGCCTGATGTTCTCGTGCCTCGGGCCGGACAGCTTCATCGAGCTGCGTCCGATCTTCGCCCGCGAGGGCTGGGGACCACCGGCGCCGGACTGGGTCGACATGCACGACCTGGGCGACCTGCTCGTGCATGCGGGCTTCGCCGATCCGGTGATGGACCAGGAACACCTGCGCCTGACCTGGGGCTCGCCCCAGGACCTGCTGCGCGATCTGCGCGCGCTGGGCGGCAACCTCGCGCCGGCGCGCCTGCGCGGTCTGCGCACGAAAGCGTGGCGCGAGCAGCTGCTGCGCGCGCTGGAATCGCTGCGCGGCGCGGACGGCCGTCTCGCGTTGAGCATCGAGCTGGTTTATGGCCATGCGTTCAAGCCTCAACCGAAGGTGAAGGTCGCGGCCACCACCGAGGTGTCGCTGGACCAGATGCGCGCCATGGTGCGCGGCGCGGGCAAACACTGACCCCCATAGCGCGCGGGCTCGGCTAGGGCTCGCGCGAAGCGTCGTGACAGAGGAGAAGAGGGCCTCAGTCTGAGGGTATTCCTGGGCCGTTCGCAGCGCCGGGGCCGGTCATAGTGCGGCAGGGGGGTGGGCTAGAATCCGCGCCCGACTGGAGTACGTCTGCTGGCCCCGTAGGTTTCTGCCACCGCTTGGCATCGAAGCCCGCGCTACAAGCGGGATCGAGCGCCGAAGCCGCCTGGAGGAGACCCGGGTGACACGAGCTTGAGAAAGACTGGATAAAGAGACGACCATGACGATTGAACACAGTTGTGTGCAACTGGGGCGCCGCTGCAGCCAGCTTGCGTTCGGCCTGACGGCCGCGCTGGCCAGCCAGGTCGCCTTGGCGGTGAACGACCTCCCCGGGGGGCCGGCCGTCAACCAGCTGAATCTGCATCCGCCGGTCACCAAGATCGCGCACGAGCAGATGTGGTTGCACAACTTCATGCTGGTCATCTGCCTCGCGATCTTCATCGCGGTGTTCGGCGTGATGTTCTATTCGATCTTCAAGCACCGGAAGTCCAAGGGCGCGGTGTCGGCGAACTTCCACGAGAGCGTGAAGGTCGAGATCGCCTGGACCATCGTGCCCTTCATCATCGTCATCCTGATGGCGCTGCCGGCGACCAAGGTGGTCGTGGCGATGAAGGACACCACCAACTCCGACCTCACCATCAAGGCCACCGGCTACCAGTGGAAGTGGGGCTACGACTACCTGAAGGGCGAAGGCGAGGGCATCGGCTTCGTGTCGACGCTGGACGCCTCGCACCGCGCGTTGTCGGACTCCGGCCACCCCGGCCAAGTCGACAACTACCTGCTCAAGGTCGACAACCCGCTGGTGGTGCCGGTGGGCAAGAAGATCCGCATCATCACCACCGCCGACGACGTCATCCACGCCTGGATGGTGCCGGCCTTCGGCGTCAAGCAGGATGCGATCCCCGGCTTCGTGCGCGACACCTGGTTCAAGGCCGAGCAGACCGGCGACTTCTACGGCCAGTGCGCCGAGCTCTGCGGCAAGGAACACGCCTACATGCCCATCCACGTCAAGGTGCTCAGCGCCAAGGACTACAGCGCGTGGGTGGATGGCGAGATGAAGAAGATCGCCGCCAAGGCCGATGACCCGAACAAGGTCTGGACGATGGATGAGCTGATGGCCCGCGGCCAGAAGCTGTTCGATGCCAACTGCGCGGTCTGCCACAAGGCGGACGGCAAGGGCGCGGGCCAGTTCCCGGCGCTGGACGGCTCGGCGATCGTCAAGTCCGAGGACCACACGCAGCAGCTGCATCTGGTGCTCAACGGCAAGGGCCAGATGCCGGCCTGGAAGTCCGTGCTCAAGGACAGCGAGATCGCCGCCGTGGCGACCTACACGAAGAACGCCTGGTCCAACAAGACCGGACAGATCGTCCAGCCCGCGGAAGTCGTGGCCGAGCGCGCGAAGTGACGCGCCGCCGCTGAGATTGCTCCCGATCCGCTGACCGCAAGAACGCGTATGAACGCCTGCCTGCCCCACGAGGGGCGGGCCGCCACCGAGGATTTGACATGAGTGCAGTGCTCGACCACCCGACCGGTCATGCCCATGACCATGACGATCATCACGACCACCACGCCCCGACGGGCTGGCGGCGCTGGGTGTTCGCCACCAACCACAAGGACATCGGCACGCTGTACCTGCTGTTCAGCTTCATGATGCTGCTGCTCGGCGGCACGCTGGCGCTGGTGATCCGCGCCGAGCTGTTCCAGCCGGGCCTGCAGATCGTCGAGCCGGAGTTCTTCAACCAGATGACCACCATGCACGGCCTGATCATGGTGTTCGGCGCGATCATGCCGGCCTTCGTCGGCTTCGCGAACTGGATGATCCCGCTGCAGATCGGCGCGTCGGACATGGCCTTCGCGCGGATGAACAACTTCAGCTTCTGGCTGATGATCCCCGCCGCGCTGATGCTGGTGAGCTCGTTCTTCATGCCCGGCGGCGCGCCCGCCGCCGGCTGGACGCTCTACGCGCCGCTGACGCTGCAGATGGGCCCGTCGATGGACGCCGGCATCTTCGCGATGCACATCCTGGGCGCGTCCTCGATCATGGGCTCGATCAACATCATCGTGACCATCCTCAACATGCGCGCCCCCGGCATGACGCTGATGAAGATGCCGATGTTCGCGTGGACCTGGCTGATCACGGCCTACCTGCTGATCGCGGTGATGCCCGTGCTGGCCGGCGCGATCACGATGACGCTGACGGACCGCCACTTCGGCACCAGCTTCTTCACGCCCGCGGGCGGCGGCGATCCGGTGATGTACCAGCACATTTTCTGGTTCTTCGGCCACCCCGAGGTCTACATCATGATCCTGCCGGCGTTCGGGATCGTGAGCCAGATCGTCCCGGCCTTCGCCCGCAAGCGCCTGTTCGGTTACGCCTCGATGGTGTACGCGACGGCCTCGATCGCGATCCTGTCCTTCATCGTGTGGGCCCACCACATGTTCGCCACCGGCATGCCGGTGACGGGCCAGCTGTTCTTCATGTACGCGACGATGCTGATCGCGGTGCCCACCGGCGTGAAGATCTTCAACTGGCTGGCGACGATGTGGCGCGGCTCGATGACCTTCGAGACCCCGATGCTGTGGGCCGTGGGTTTCATCTTCGTGTTCACGATGGGCGGCTTCACCGGGCTGATCTGCGCGATGGCGCCGATCGACATCCAGATCCAGGACACCTATTACGTCGTGGCCCACTTCCACTACGTGCTGGTGGCCGGCTCGCTGTATGCGCTGTTCGCCGGCGTCTACTACTGGGGGCCGAAGTGGACCGGCGTCATGTACTCGGAGACGCGCGGCAAGATCCACTTCTGGGGCTCGCTGATCACGTTCAACGTGACCTTCTTCCCGATGCACTTCCTGGGCCTGGCGGGCATGCCGCGCCGCTACGCCGACTACCCGATGCAGTTCGCCGACTTCAACGCGCTGGCATCGGTCGGGGCCTTCGGTTTCGGTCTGATGCAGGTCTACTTCTTCGTGTTCGTGGTCGTGCCGATGATGCGCGGCAAGGGCGCGAAGGCGCCGCAGAAGCCGTGGGAAGCGGCCGAGGGCCTGGAATGGGAAGTGCCGTCGCCGGCGCCGTTCCACACCTTCGAGACGCCGCCCAAGCTCGACGTCACCGCGACGCGGATCATCGGCTGATCGCCGGGCACGAGGAGCAGCAGCGATGGCCCCGACGCCCGAGCAACGCAAGAGCAACCTGCGCCTGGCGCTGATCCTGGCCAGCGTGGCCGCCGTCTTCGCGATCGGCTTCGTGGCCAAGATCGCGCTGTACGGCGCGGCTTGACCGGCACCGCGCGCCGAGGTCCACGAGGTCGATGACGTCATGAGCAGCACCACCGACAAGCGCTCGCGCTGGATCCGCCGGGAGAACCTGCGGATGACCGGCAAGCTGCTGGTCGTGGTGGCGGTGATGTCGTGTTTCGGTTACGCGCTGGTGCCGATGTACCGCGCGATCTGCACGGCGCTGGGCATCAACGTGCTGTCGCTGTCCGAGCGCCAGCATGCGGTGCGCGCCGAGGACGTGAAGAACACGCAGATCGACTACAGCCGCCAGATCACGATCGAGTTCGACGCCAACGCGCGCGGCCCGTGGGACTTCAAGCCGGCCAAGCGCCACCTGACGGTGCATCCGGGCGAGCTCACGACGGTGATGTACACCTTCCAGAACATCCAGTCGCGGACGATGTCGGCGCAGGCGATCCCGAGTTACGCGCCCAAGCAGGCGACGCCGTATTTCAACAAGCTCGAGTGCTTCTGCTTCAACGAGTACACGCTGAAGCCAGGAGAGCAGAAGGAATGGCCGGTGGTGTTCGTCATCGACCCCAAGATCCCGAAGGACGTGCGCACGATCACGCTGTCGTACACCTTCTTCGAGATCGCGGGCAAGGGCAAGGCGCAGGCGGCGGTGACGACGCCCGCCGGGCCCCCGGTCCTGAACGGGCTGTCGACCGGTGGAAACGACGATGTCCGAAGACCTGAAGCCGGGTGAGGATCTGAAGCAGGCGATGCAGCGCAAGGGCTCCTTCCTGGGCACCTTTCGGGCGGTCGCGTGGTCCTTCTTCGGTGTGAGGAAGGGCTCGGAGTATGAGAAGGATGTGTCGCAGCTCAATCCGCTGCATGTGATCGTGGCCGGCGTGCTCGCCGCGGCCCTGTTCGTGCTGGGATTGATCCTGCTGGTCCGCTGGGTGGTGAGCAGCGGTGCGGCAATGAACTGAGAACTGAGTTCGAGGAGAAGAACGCATGTCGGCAACGACGACTCATGGGCAGCAGCCCTACTACTTCGTGCCGGGTCCGTCGCGGCACCCGGCGATGGCCGCGTTCGGCCTGTTCTGGGTGATCCTGGGCGCGGGCCAGTGGATCAACGGACACGACTGGGGCAAGTGGTCGCTGCTGTTCGGGCTGCTGTGGTGGGCTTTCACGCTCAAGCAGTGGTTCGGCGACGCGATCCGCGAGAGCGAGAGCGGCCAGTACAGCGACCGGATCGACGTGTCCTTCCGCTGGAGCATGGGCTGGTTCATCTTCTCGGAGGTGATGTTCTTCGCGGCCTTCTTCGGCGCGCTGTTCTGGTCACGCGGCTACAGCATCCCGACGCTGGGCAGCCTGGACAACGCGCTGCTGTGGCCCGATTTCAACGGCCTGTGGCCCAGCGTGGCCGCGGGCGCGACCGCCTCGCCGGCGGGCACGGTGGATGCGTTCTCGACGATGGGCCCCTGGCCGATCCCGACGATCAACACCGCGCTGCTGCTGACCTCGGGCATCACGCTGACCATCGCGCACCACGCGCTGATCGCGGGCCATCGCGCCAAGACGATCGGCTGGATGTGGGCCACGGTGATCCTGGGCATGGTGTTCCTGGGCTTCCAGGGCTACGAGTACTTCCACGCGTACCACGAGCTCAACCTGAAGCTGAATTCGGGCATCTTCGGCTCGACCTTCTTCATGCTGACCGGCTTCCACGGCTTCCACGTGTTCGTGGGCATGCTGATGCTGCTGTTCATCACGCTGCGGCTGATGAAGGGCCACTTCACGCCCGAGCGCCATTTCGGCTTCGAGGGCGCTGCCTGGTACTGGCACTTCGTGGACGTCGTCTGGCTGGGCCTGTACGTGATCGTCTACTGGATGTGACCGCGCCGCGCGGCGCGATCCCCTGAACGAAGAAGCGCCGCTTGATGCGGCGCTTGTCTTTTGCGAAGGGCGTCTCAGGCGATGATCGACGCCCGGCGGGGCCGGGTCATTTCCCGATCGGCAGTCCGGTGGGATGGATCCAGCCCATCCACGCGCTGAACAGGATGAACAGGAACAGCGCCACCGACAGGCCGACGCGCACCGCCAGCGCGCGGGCCATGGTGGCCTTGCCCTTCTGCTTGCGCAACATCAGGACGCCCGCGGAGAACAGCGCGCCCAGGATGCCGATGAACGCGATGAGGACGATGACTTTCATGGCGGACGATTATTCCCCTGCGACCCCGGTGCCACCATCGGGCCGGGCCCGAAGGCGGCATGGCCTGGTGGTCATTGCCACCGTGCTGGGCACGGCCGCGGCGCTGGCGCTGGGCGTGTGGCAACTCGATCGTGCCGATCAGAAAAAGGCGATGCAGCGGGCGATCGACGAACGCGGCCGGCTCGCGCCGATCACCACGCCGGCCTTGCCCGGCGCGGATCAGCCCGCCGATGCGGCGCTGGTGCATCGCCGCGCGACGCTGGCCGGCCAATGGGACGTCGCGCACACGGTCTACCTCGACAACCGCGTGATGACGGGCCACACCGGCTTCTACGTCGTCACGCCGCTGAAGCTCGCGGGCCGGGCCGAGGCGATCCTGGTGCAGCGGGGCTGGGCACCGCGCAACGCGCGACAGCGCGAGGCGCTGCCCGTGGTCCTCACGCCCACGGGCGATGTGCGGATCGAGGGCCGGCTGGCGGCAAGTGTCTCGCAGGCCTATGCGCTGGGCCGGGACGCGCCGGTGGGGACTATCCGGCAGAATGTCGACCTCGCGGCCTTCCAGGCCGAGACCGGTCTGCGCCTGCTCCCGCTGGTGCTGCTCCAGACGGAGCCGGATCGGGTGGGCGACGACGCCTCGGCGGGCTCGCCGCCGTCGACGAGCGCGCCGTCACTGGCGGCGGGTGCCGTGGAGGCTGCGCCGCCCGATGGGTTGCACCGTCACTGGCCGCCGCCCGCGGTCGACGTCCACAAGCATTACGGGTACGCCTTCCAATGGTTTGCGCTGGCTGCGCTGATCCTGGGTCTTTATGTCTGGTTCCAAGTCCTCGCTCCCTACCGCGCTGGCCGAGCCGCCCGCACACCCGAGATCTCCGATGAACGCGATGCCTGAGCGCCCCCACGCCGATCACCATGGCCACGACGCGGCTCCCGCGCCGACCGACACCCCGCTGCCGCCCGACGGTCCGGTGACGCTGGCGGTGCACTCGGTGCCGATGCCCGAGCTCGACCCGCCCAAGCGCTCGCGCTGGACGCTGTGGCTGGTGCTGCTGACGTGCGCGGCGCCGGTCATCGCGTCGTACTTCAGCTTCTACGTGCTGGACCTGCGCGGCAAGGCCTACAGCGACCTGATCCAGCCCACGCGCGACCTGCCGTCGACGCTGGGGCTCGTGGACCTGAAGGGCGCGCCGGTGAGCGCCGACGCGCTCAAGGGCCAGTGGCTGCTGACCTATGTGCCGGACCGCGCCTGCGACACCGGCTGCGAGCGCATGCTGTTCATGCAGCGCCAGTTGCGCGAGATGCTGGGCAAGGACCGCGATCGGCTGGACAAGCTGGTCCTGTTGCCCGACGACGTGGCGCTGACGCCGGCGCAGGTCGACGCGCTGACCGCGCATGGCGCGCCGGCGACGGTGCTGCGCGCGCCGCGCGCGGCGATCGAGGGCTGGCTGATGGCCGCGCCGGGACATCGGCTCGGCGAGCACCTGTTCCTCGTCGATCCGATGGGGCGGTGGATGTTGCGCTCCCCGGCCACGCCGGAGCCGTCCCCGTTGAAGAAGGACCTGGAGCGTCTGATGCGCGCCAATGCCGGCTGGGACAAGCCCGGGCGTTGAGCCGGGGTGACGCTGGGATGTCGAGGAAGTCGCGCGGATGAACTGGTCGCTGGGTTTCGATTTCGAGCCGCTGCTGGAGTTGCTGGCGGTGGCCGCGCTCGTCGGCGCGGTGCCGCTCGTGGTGTGGCAATGGCGGCATCGGCATGACCCGATCGCCAAGCGCCTACGCGCGCTGACGATCCTGGCGACCTTCCTCACCTTCGACCTGATCCTGATCGGCGCGCTCACGCGGCTGACCGACTCCGGCCTGGGCTGCCCCGATTGGCCGGGTTGTTATGGCAACGCCTCGCCGATCGGCGCGCGCGCGGAGATCCACGCCGCGCAGACGGCCATGCCCACCGGCCCGGTGACGCACGGCAAGGCGTGGATGGAGATGCTGCACCGCTACATGGCCGGCGGCGTCGGGTTCCTGCTCGTGGCGCTGGCCGCGCTGAGCTGGTGGGTGTGGTGGCGCGCGCGGCGCGGCAGCCCGCACGGCGCCTCACCCCCGGAGGCGGGTGCTGTCTCGCCCTGGTGGGCCACGCTGTCGCTCGCGTGGGTGCTGGTGCAGGGGCTCTTCGGCGCCTGGACGGTGACGATGAAGCTGTTCCCGGCGATCGTCACCCTGCACCTGCTGCTGGCGCTGGGCCTGCTGATGCTGCTGGCCTGGCAGGCGGAGTCCTACGCGCCGCGGCCGCTGCGCTGGCCCGCGGGGCTGCGGCGGGCGTTCGTCGCCTTCACCGGGCTGGCGATCGTGCAGGTGGCGCTGGGCGGCTGGGTCAGCACGAACTACGCGGTGCTGGTCTGCCAGGATTTCCCGACCTGCCAGGGACAATGGCTGCCGCCGACCGATTTCGGCCACGGCTTCACGCTGTGGCGCGAGCTGGGCCGCGGCGCGTCGGGCGGCTGGCTGCCCTTCGAGGCGCTGACCGCGATCCACCTGACGCATCGCGTTGGCGCGATGATCGTGTTCGCCGCGCTGCTCGCGCTGGCCTGGGCGCTGTGGCGCCTCGGCGCGAAGGACGCGGCCGGGCGCGTGGATGACGATGGCCGCGAGGATGGCCGTAAGGCGCGCCGCTGGGCGCGGCGGCTGCTGGCGGTCGGCGCCTGGCAGCTGGCCTCGGGCCTGTCCAATGTCGTGCTCGGATGGCCGTTGCTGGCCGCCCTGGCCCATACCGGCGGCGCCGCCGCGCTGCTGCTGATGTGTTCCCTTGTGCTGGCGCGTCTGCGCGCGGGCACCCTGACGAAGAGAGTGACATGAGTTCCGCGACGCCCGCCGTCATGCCGTCCCGCTGGTGGCAGTTCTATCAACTGACCAAGCCCAAGGTCGTGCAGCTGATCGTGTTCTGCGCGGTCATCGGCATGGCGCTGGCGATTCCCGGCCTGCCGCAGGGCGAGGAGTGGGTGCGGCTGCTCGCAGCCACCGCCGGGATCTGGCTGGTCGCGGGCGCGGCGGCGGCCTTCAACTGCCTGATCGAGCAGCACATCGACGCCAAGATGAAACGCACCGCGTGGCGTCCGACCGCGCGCGGCGAGCTCAGCCGCAACCAGACGCTGCTGTTCTCGGCGGGGCTGTGCGCGTTGGGCTCGGCCATCCTCTACGCGCTGGTCAATCCGCTGACGATGTGGCTGACCTTCGCGACCTTCGTCGGTTACGCGATCATCTACACGGTCATCTTGAAGCCGATGACGCCGCAGAACATCGTCATCGGCGGCGCCTCGGGCGCGATGCCGCCGGTGCTGGGCTGGGCGGCGATGCGCGGCGAGCTCGGCGCGGAAGCCTGGCTGATGTGCCTGATCATCTTCCTGTGGACGCCGCCGCATTTCTGGGCGCTGGCGCTGTACCGCAGCGAGGACTATCGCAAGGCCGGCCTGCCGATGCTGCCGGTGACGCACGGCAACGCGTTCACGCGGCTGCAGATCTTCCTGTACACCTGGATCCTGTTCGCGGCGACGCTGCTGCCCTTCCTCACCGGCATGAGCGGCTGGCTCTACCTGGCCGCGGCGGTGGTGCTGGGCCTGATGTTCTGCCATCACGCGTTCAAGCTCTGGAAGGCGCTATTCGGAAGCGCTGGCGCGCAAGACCTTCCTGTTCTCGATCCTGCATCTGTCGCTGCTCTTCGGCGCGCTGCTGCTGGACCATTACCTCAGCCCGTGGCTCTCCTGAGCCGCTCTCTCCCGGATCGGAAGTGCTGATGATCTCGCGACGTTTTCTCGGGCTGGGCGCCCTGTCCATGGTGGGCGCCGCGGCGCTGCCGCTGCTGTCGGGCTGCACCAAGCCGCCCAGCTTCCAGGGGGTGGACCTGACCGGCGCGGCTTACGCGCGGGGCTTCAGCCTGCCGGACCAGAACGGCAAGACCCGCACGCTCGAGGACTTCAAGGGCAAGGTCGTGGTCGTGTTCTTCGGCTTCACGCAGTGCCCGGACGTCTGCCCGACGACGCTGGCGGAGCTGGCGCAGGTGAAGAAGGCGCTGGGCGCGGACGGCGACAAGGTGCAGGGCGTGTTCATCACCGTCGATCCGGACCGCGACAAGCCCGAGCTGCTCAAGGCCTACCTGGAGAGCTTCGATCCCGGCTTCGTCGCGCTGCGCGGCACGCCCGAGCAGCTCAAGGACGTGGCCAAGGAGTTCAAGATCTACTACGCCAAGGTGCCGGGCAAGACGCCCGACAGCTACACGATGGACCACACCGCGGCGAGTTTCCTGTTCGACCCGCAAGGCCGGATCCGCGTGTTCTCGCGCTACGGGTCCGGGGCGACGGCGTTGATGTCGGACATCAAGGCCCTGATCGCCGGGCAGTAAAGCAGAAGGCCCCGCGAGCGGGGCCTTCTTCATGGGGAAGCGCGCGCTGATCAGGCGGCTTCCGCCGTCATCGCCTTGCGCATCTTCTTCATCGCGGCGACCTCGATCTGGCGGATGCGCTCGGCGGACACGCCGTACTCCGCCGCCAGTTCGTGCAGCGTCATGCCGCCCGAGCCGTCGTCGTTCACGTTCAGGTAGCGCTCGGTGACGATTCGGCGGCTGCGGTCATCCAGCTGCTCCAGCGCCTGCTGCAGACCATCGCTGGCCAGACGATCGCGCGAGCGCGACTCGATCACCCGCGTCGGTTCCTGCGTGTCGTCCGCCAGGTAGGCGATCGGCGCGTAGGTCTCGCCGTCGTCGTCGGTCTGGGGCTCCAGCGCCACGTCACCGCCCGACATCCGGGTCTCCATCTCGACCACGTCCTCAGGCTTGACGTTCAGGTCACGCGCCACCAGCTCGATCTCGGCGTCCGTCAGCGAGGCGCGCTGTTGGTTGTCCGCGTGCTCCTTGAGCGCATGCTTCTTGGAACGCAGGTTGAAGAACAGCTTGCGCTGGGCCTTGGTGGTGGCGACCTTGACCATGCGCCAGTTGCGCAGGATGAACTCGTGGATCTCGGCCTTGATCCAGTGCATCGCGAAGGACACCAGGCGAACGCCCTGTTCCGGGTCGAAACGCTTCACGGCCTTCATCAGGCCGACGTTGCCTTCCTGGATCAGGTCGCCCTGGGGCAGGCCGTAGCCGAGGTACTGGCGCGAGATCGACACCACCAGGCGCAGGTGCGACAGCACCAGCCGGCCGGCGGCCTCCACGTCGCCCTTTTCCTTCAGGCGGGTGGCGTAGTCCTTCTCTTCCTCAGGCGTCAGCAACGGGATGCGGTTGATCGCCGTGATGTAGGCATCCAGGTTCCCGAGCGACGGCACCAGGGACCAGGGATCGCGGACCTTCAATGCAAGGGTGTTGGACATGTGAGTTCGTTTCTCCTGTACCGGTCCCGGTCATCCGGGCCCGATGGGCGGGGATATTAGCACTCATGGCCGATGAGTGCTAAGCCTCCCAAATTCAGGCTGGTCCCAGAGGGGCAACCCGCAAAAACAAGTGTGGACGCCCTTGCTTAGAAGTGGCTTAGCAGGTGTTCAGGCGTCGCCAACCGATTGATTCACAAGGGATTCCGGCAACTCGAAGCTGAACGTGGACCCTTGGCCCACGGCGCTTTCCACCCGCAGCCGGCTGCCCATCAGTTCGAGGAGGCGCTGTGTGATCACCAGGCCGATGCCCGTCCCCTCGATCCCGCTGACCTCCCGGCCCAGGCGGTTGAAGGGCTGGAACAGCTGTCCCAGTTGCGCCGGTGTCAGGCCGGGGCCGGTGTCGGTCACGCTGACCTCGATGGTCCCCGCCGTGAGGCGCCTGGCGCGCAGCCAGACCCGCCCGCCGTCCTGGTTGTACTTGATGGCGTTGCTCAGCAGGTTGGTCAGGACCTGCTTGAGCCGCGTGGCATCGGCCATGACGGTCCGCGCGTCAGGCGCGAGGTCGACCTCGACCCCCACGCCGCGCCGCTGACGCTGGGTCTCGACCATCGCCAGGCTGTCCGCGGCCAGCGCCGCCAGGTCCCGCGGCTCGATCTTGACGCGCATTCCGCCGGCATCCAGCCGGGACAGGTCCAGCGTGTCGTTGATCATCTCCAGCAGGTGCCAGCCCGATTGCTGGATCTGCGCCAGCCAGCCGCGCTGGCGCGCGCTGAGCGCCGGATCGTGGTCGGCTTCCAGCAGCTGCGAGAACCCCAGCATCGCGTTCAGCGGCGTGCGCAGCTCGTGGCTCATCCGGGACAGGAACTCGTTCTTGGCGCGGTTGGCGGCCAGTTCGGCTTCATGGACCCGTTCCAGCTCCGCCAGCCGCAGTTGCTCGCCGATGTCCTCGACCACGCCCAGCAGGCGGTAGGGCCGGCCGTGATCGTCGCGCAGCAGGCTCACCGTCGAGCGCACAGTGACCACCTGGCCTTGCGCGCCGACGTAGCGCTTGATGCGGCTGTAGCGTCCCAGTTCGCCGCGGATCAGCGCCATGCCCAGGCGGCTGTCCTCGGCGCGGTCGTCGGGATGGGTGATGGCCAGGATGGAGCGCGCCTTGAGCTGCTCCATGCTGAAGCCCAGCAGGTGGCAGAAGTAGGGGTTGATCTCCTGCGGCCGCGCGTTGAGGTCGGCCGACACGACGCCGATGGGCGCGTGTTCCACGATGGTCCGGAAGCGCTCCTCGCTGTCGCGCAGCCGCTGCGTGGCTTCCTCGACGCGCTTGGCGACGCGCGCCGTGCTGCCGGTCACCGACAGCAGCAGCAGCCCCAGCAGCGCGGTGCCTGCGAGGCCCGCGATCGCGAAGGGCAGGGCGGCGCTGCCGTCCAGCGCGGGCAGGCCGGCGGGGTTGTAGACGACCAGCCGCCACGCGCGGCCGGCGAAGTCCATCTCGCGCGATTGGCTGGGGAGCGTGGCGGGCAGGTTCAGGCAGCGCTCGTCGCCGGCCAGCAGCACGCGGCGCGAGCCCGGCGTGGCGTCGAGCAGGCAGTAATCGAGTTTGACCGGCCGCGACGGCAGCGCGTCGTGCAGCAGCGCCTCGGGGCGCATCGTCGCGAAGGCCAGGCCCAGCGGGCGACGCAAGCGGCCCGTCGCGTCGCGCGGTCCGCTGGTGCCGTCCTCGTAGATCGCGCGGTAGACGACCACGCCCATCAGCGTCACGCCGACGTCCTGAGACAGCGGGAAGCTTTCCGTGGCGGCGGGCTGGCCGGTGGCGATGGCGCGGTCCTGGCCCGCGCGCGCCTGCGGGATGCTGCGGATGTTGGCGCCCAGCGCCGGGCGGTTGCGGCCATAGGGCGCGATCAGCCGGATGGGCAGCAGGTCGGCGGCGGGGTCGGGCGTGAGGTCGCCGGGCCGGCGGCGCTCGTAGACACGGTAGCCGCTGTAGCCGTCCGCCTGCGCGGCCCGCTCGAAGGCGGCGATCTCGCCCGGCGGCACCAGCGGCGCCCAGCCCACCGCGTGGACCGCGCCGCCCGCGCGGGCGCGCTCGGCATGGGCGCGCTCGAAGTCGACGCGCGTGATCCCCGGCGCGACCAGCAACAGGCTGTGGTTGGCCTCCAGCGCGGTCAAGGGCATGGTGAGGGTGTCGGCCAGCGTGTTGAGCGCGTTGGCGGCTTCCAGGTCGAAGGCGTGGCGGCGCCGGCCTTCCTCGTTGCGCGCGACGTGCATGGTCGCGGCGAACAGCAGCCCGCAGGCGACCACCAGCGGCAGGGCCACGCTGAGCCGGCGCGGCGCCCAGTGCTTGCGCGGCAGTCCGAAGACCGCCAGCGACACCGGCGCGCCAATCAGCACGCCGATCGCATCGCCAACCCACCACGCGAGCCAGGCGACGGCGATCTGGGCCGGGCCGATCGCCTCGGTGAGCCAGAGCGCCGCGACGCCGAAGCTCGGTCCGATCAGGCAGGCGATGCCGGCGGTCGCGGCCAGGAAACGCACGAGCTCGGCGGGTTCGCACAGGGGTGGATGGGGGCCGACCCAGCGTTGCGCCAGCCGGGCGCCGAGCCACGCCTGCAGCGCGCCGCCGACGCCCACCAGCAGCGGCTGCAGCGGGTTGAGGTGGGCGCGTTCCAGCCCGATGGCGAGGCTCACGGCCATGCCGCCGGCGAGGATCCCGGGCAGCACGCCCGGTCCCCAGCGAAGCACGGCGGCCACGGCCAGTCCGGCGGCGGGATAGATCGGGGAGACGAAGTCCGGCGGCAGGATCAGCTTGAGCGCCAGCACGCCCAGCACCGCGTAGACGAGCGCGAGGAGGGCGTTCAGCAGCGCCAGGCGGGCCCAGGCGGCGGCGCGGGGCGGCTCGGCGCCGGAATCATCGGCCGACGGGGTGAGGGACTCAGACGTGGCGAGGGAGGACGCGTCGGTCATGCGCCCAGGGTACCGCCGACGCGCCGCGCCGAAATGCGGAGTTGCGCTGTCCCGCCAACCCTGTCACTGGAATCCAACGCGACCCCGTCGAATGCGGGGGGGCGATGTGACGCCGCGCCGCACGCCCGGCCGCGCGCTTCCTTTCAACCCGGCTCGGCCCAGCCCAGCCCCAGGCTTTTCTGGAGCGCGACGAAGTCCTTGAGCAGCTCGGCCTCGCCGTCCAGCGACTTCAGCCGCGCATCGACGTCGCGTCGCCGGGCATCGAGCAGGTCGATCTCGCGCGCGAGCACAGCCGGGTGCTGATGGACCAGTGGCGGGCCGAGGCGCGCTGAGCCCCGGCTGTTCGGCGAACGCGAACGCCAGTTTTGCGGGACGACGGCTTCCGCGATCTGGGTGGGGCGACCACACTGCGACTCACGCAGACCCCGATGCGGCGCCGCTTCAGGCCCCCGGAACCGCTGCGACGGAGAGCCCCGTGAGCCATCCCTTCCAGACTTCCTCTCAACGTGGCTGGCGTCGGCTGGCCGCCGTGGCGCTGATGAGCGCGGTGGGCGTGCTCGGCGCGTTGACGCCGATGCGCGCGGCGCAGGCAGCACCCGGCGCGTATCCGAAGAGCTTCGAGGTCCGCGACCTGCGCGCCGGCGAGGTGACGATGCATGTGCGCGTGGGCGGCAGCGGACCGGCGGTGGTGCTGTTGCACGGCTTCGGCGACACCGGCGACATGTGGACGCCGCTGGCGGTGGAGCTGGCGAAGACGCACCGCGTGGTGGTGCCGGACCTGCGGGGGATGGGCTTGTCGTCGCAGCCCGCGGGCGGTTACGACAAGCGCACCCAGGCTGGCGACATCCGCGCGGTGCTGGAGCAGTTGGGCATCGACCAGGCCGACGTGGTGGGCCATGACATCGGGACGATGGTGGCGTATGCCTACGCGGCGCGTTATCCGGACAAGACGACGCGGCTGGTGGTGGTGGATGCGCCGGTGCCGGGCGTGCCACCGTGGGAGCAGATCGTGCGCCTGCCCGCGCTGTGGCATTTCGATTTCGGCGGCAACGACGCGTTGCGCCTGGTGAAGGGGCGGGAGCGCATCTACCTGGACCGGTTCTGGAACGAATTCGCGGGTGATCCGTCGAAGGTCGACGAGGCGACGCGGCGGCATTACGCGAAGCTGTATGCGCGGCCGGGGGCGATGAAGGCGGCGTTCGCGCAGTTCCTGGCGATCCGCAAGGATGCGGAGGACAACGCGGAGTCGGTGAAGACGAAGCTGACGATGCCGGTGCTGGCGGTCGGCGGGGAGAAGTCCTTCGGCGCGAACGAGGCGATCGTGATGCGCAACGCGGCGACCAACGTCACCGAACTGGTAGTGCCCGGCGCCGGCCATTGGCTGATGGAGGAAGCGCCCGCGTTGACGGTGAAGGCGGTGAGCGAGTTCCTGGCCGCGCGTTGATGCCGTGATGGCGGCGCGCTGACGCGATCTTCACGATCGCAGGTGGCGATGCCCCGCGGTCATGCGGGCGGGTGACGAAGGTCAGTAGGGCGTCGGCGCGCCGATCCCTAGACTCCGCCGCATCCGTCATCTTCAGGACTCCCATGACCGCGGCCGCCATTGCGACACGAAGCTACTTCGAACACTTCGGCGTCGTGCCGAACATCTCACGACATGTGGGTGAGCCGCCCGTGCTGCGGCCCGACGGCAGCATCCAGTGCGCGGAGCTGGTCAAGGCCCTGGCCGCGGCGCCGCGCACGCAGCCCGACAACTGGAAGAAGGGGACGGCGCTGACGCCGTCGGTGGTGAGTTCGCTGCAAACGGGCACGCCGATCGCGAGCGGCTGGAATGCGGCCGGCTTCTATCCGAACGGGTCGACGGGGCAGCATTCGGGCTTCTTCTCCGGCGTGGTGAAGGACAAGAGCGGGACGGTGATCGGCTTCAAGATCGTCGAGCAGTACCGAGGCGTTGAAGTGATCAAGGAACGTGAGGTCTACTTCGACCCCACGGCCCACAAGAAGGCCAATACCTATTTCTATCGCGGTCTCGACTACGCAACGATCCAATGGTGAAAGTCCTTCTTCGAGCGGCCTTGCCGCTCACCTTGCTGCTCGGCGGCGCCGCCGTCCTGTCAGCCCCCCAGGCGTTCTCCTGCCCGGCTGAACTCGGACCGACCGAGCAGCGTGCTGTCGCGGTCGCGCCTGACGGCTGGTCGGCGACGGTCGAAGGCGAAGGGCCGACCCGCCATGTGCTGACAGGATTCCAGATCAACTTCGGTCCGGTGACAAAGTCCGACGGCGCGATCTACGACGACCTGAAGCAGAAGAAGGATGCCAAGGGCGGCGTCACGGAGACAGCGACCTGGAAGGTGGCCGAGCTCGAGGACGCGTACGCGGTGTGCTCGTATCACCGCACGGCGGTGGTGCTGGTGCGTCCGCTCAAGGGCTACAGCGAATGCAAGCTGGTCAACCAGCGCACTCGTGATACCGCGTTCAGGATGAAGGAAGCGGGCTGTCGCTGAGACGCCTGCCCCGACAAGAACAACGCCCGCATCCGCGGGCGTTTTGCCATCTGATCGGTGTGCAGATGGGATCCCGCAAAACCAGAGTTTGAGGAGGCAGCATCGGCGCAACGCAAGGCCGGTCCCTTCGTTTCGCCCTGTCCGATCGCGCGCCAAATGGCGGCTTCGTCGTACAGCCGAAGGTGGTGGAGATGGTGGAAGCGAAGAACATGCAAGGTGGGATGACGCAGGGGCCTGCCAGCATCGCGCAGGTGATGGAGGCGATCGAGTTGTGGGCGCCCAGGCTCGATCTGCTGCTGGAAGGACGGCGCCGGAGTGCTGACCAGGTCGTGCAGGCGAGGCCGTACGAAGTGGCGACGCAGCGCTTCGAGATCGACGGGCAGGCCTTCGACGTTCAGCTGATCCATTGGGATGGAGAACAGCCTGCCGGTGAACCCTTCCTCTACCTGCGCGACAGCGACGGCCGACTGGTCCATCGGACACCGAGTCCGGTGCAGGATCGGCCGCACTTCTTCACCAGCGCCTGCGTGACGTCGACCTGGGCCGAGGACTTCAGTCCGAATGTCGATGTCCTGGGGTCTGAAGCATCGCCGGGCTCATCGGTGACCTGGAGGAGCTTCCTCGATCAGGTGCGCGCGTGGGGCAACGCGCTCTACGCCGAGCTCATTCCCAAGAAGGCGGAGCAGGCCGTTGTCGCCTTCGAAGAAGCGGGCTTCTTCCCGAGTTATGAGGAACTCGATGGTGAAGAACGCACTTGGCGACTCGGCCACGCGCGCGAGATGGTGCGGCAGATCTACATCGCAGAGCCGCGCTTGTTCGGTGAAGGTAATGTCAAGCAGACCAAGCTGCTGATTCGGCTGTTGGACCGGTTGGCGGTGTCCAACGAGAACGCTGCGCTGAAGGACGTCCTGAACGGTGCGCTGGACCTGGATCAAGCCACCCTGCAGCGATTGGCGGGTCAACTCCAACGGTCCTCGCTTGAGAACATCGTGGCGTCCATCGAAGTCCTGCAGCGGCGCGCGACCGCGGTGCAGCAACTTCGACATCTGCTCACCGAGCACCATCGCGACGTGCGTGAGACGCCTGACCTGCAACGCATCATCGAAGCCAACACCTGGCTCTTCGGTCCGCGCTACGAAATCGTCGGCGCCGAGGATGACAGTTTCTCCAAGATTGCTCGGGACCTGCGGAACCAGGCGTTCGGGGGCGTCGAGCTGGACATCGAGGACGTGGAGTCAGAGGACTTGCTTCCGGCCGCGAGGCGCCAGCCCGATCTCTTCCTGGCCCGCAAGTTTCCAACGCTCGACTCCTCCGGAGCGTCGATCTACAAGTGCGTGATCATCGAGATCAAACGACCGTCGATCCTCATCGGCAAGAAACATCTGCGCCAGCTTGAGGATTACTCCGAAATCATCCGGCGCT
Organism: Roseateles sp.; assembly: GCA_039594005.1. GTDB lineage: Bacteria > Pseudomonadota > Gammaproteobacteria > Burkholderiales > Burkholderiaceae_C > Roseateles. The sequence continues at coordinate 2,894,948 of JBCNOF010000010.1, read as the reverse complement.
GCCCGGAGTTCCGCTCGGAGAACATCCATTTCGAGCTGATCCTCGTCGGTCGGAAGATCTCCTCAGAAGGCGGCCTGCTCCAGGATCGATTGAGCGATTTCTCCTCATGTGGGGAACAAGGTCTGGTCACCAACCGTCCGCGCATGAAGCTCTACGTCATGAACTGGTACTCCTTGCTCGACGGCTACGAGCTGACCTACAGCTTCATGCTGGAGAAGCTTAAGTTGAAGCGTGCTGACCTCGAGGACCGGACCAGGGGCGAATTGGTGTCGGAGCTGCAGCAAGTCCATTGACGTCAGGTCCTGACAAGCCCCAATGAACAACGCCCGCATCCGCGGGCGTTCACTTGAAGAGTGCGGCCGGGAGGCCGCGCTCCATCAGACGTTGAACAGGAAGTTCAGCACGTCGCCGTCCTTGACGACGTATTCCTTGCCTTCCGCGCGCATCTTGCCCGCGTCCTTCGCGCCCTGTTCACCCTTGAACTGCACGTAATCGTCGAAGGCGATCGTCTGCGCGCGGATGAAACCGCGCTCGAAGTCGGTGTGGATCACGCCCGCCGCCTGCGGCGCCGTGTCGCCGATGTGGATCGTCCACGCGCGCACTTCCTTCACGCCCGCCGTGAAGTAGGTCTGCAGGCCCAGCAGCTTGAAGCCCGCGCGGATCAGCCGGTTCAGGCCCGGTTCGTCCTGGCCCATCTCCGCCAGGAACATCGCCCGGTCTTCGTCTTCCATCTCCGACAGTTCCGCCTCGGTCTTCGCGCAGATCGCCACCACCGGACCGTTCTGCGCCGCCGCGTATTCCTTCAGGCGATCCAGGAACGGGTTGTTCTCGAAACCGTCCTCGGACACATTGCCCACGAACATCGCCGGCTTGGCCGTGATCAGGCACAGCGGCTTCAGGATCACCAGCTCTTCCTTGCTGAAGTCGATCGTGCGCACCGGCTTGGCCTGGTCCAGCGCCGCCTGGCACTTCTCCAGCACCTTCACCAGCGCGATCGCCTCCTTGTCACCCGCGCGCGCCACCTTGTTGTAGCGGTGCAGGCTCTTCTCCACCGTGCCCAGGTCGGCCAGGCACAGCTCGGTCTGGATCACCTCGATGTCGGCGATCGGGTCGACCTTGCCGCTCACGTGGATCACGTTCGGATCCTCGAAGCAGCGCACCACGTTCACGATCGCGTCCGTCTCACGGATGTGCGACAGGAACTGGTTGCCCAGGCCTTCCCCCTTGGACGCGCCCGCCACCAGGCCGGCGATGTCCACGAACTCCACGATCGCCGGCACGATGCGCTCCGGCTTCACGATCTCCGCCAACTGGCCCAGGCGCGGGTCCGGCAGCTCGACGATGCCGACATTGGGCTCGATGGTGCAGAAGGGATAGTTCTCGGCGGCGATGCCGGCCTTGGTCAGCGCGTTGAAGAGGGTGGACTTGCCGACGTTGGGCAGGCCCACGATGCCGCATTTGAGGCTCATGGTTCGCTTTCGGGGGAAATGCTGGGGATCCGGGTGTTCGGGCCCGCCGCTCGGCATGAGGCCGGTCGCGCGCGGGCGAAAGCGGCATTTTAGTCAAGCCGCCAATCCCCACCGAACGCCCGCTCAGCCGCTCCCGGGAATCCGCCTCGCGCCCCTGCCTACAATCGCCGCCCATGGAAATGTTCGACGTCCTGGTCCGCGGCAACGGCTGCGTCGGCCGCAGCCTGGCCCTGGCGCTGGGCGCGCGCGGCTATCGCGTGGCGCTGCTGACCCGCCCCGGCCCCACGAGGACCAGCGCCGACGTGCGCGCCTACGCGCTCAACGCCGCGTCCGTCGCGCTGCTGACCCGGCTGCGCGTCTGGGAAGGCCTCGCCGAGGACGCCCGCCCCCCCATCCACGACATGCGCATCCACGGCGACCGCGCCGGCGCCGAGCTCCACTTCAGCGCCTGGCAGCAGGGCGCGGGCGAGCTGGCCCACATCGTCGACGCCGCCGCGCTGGAGGACCAACTGGACGCCGCGTTGCGCTTCTCGCCGCATGTCCAGCGCGTCACCGAGCCCGTCCCCGCCGCGTTGCAGGCCTTGTGCGAGGGGCGCGACACCGGCGCCGCGCAGGAATTCGGCGTCCATTACGAACGCCACGACTACGGCCACCTCGGCGTGGCCGCCCGCCTCATCGCCGGCAAGCCGCACCAGGGGCAGGCCTGGCAGTGGTTCCGCTCGCCGGACGTGCTGGCGCTGCTCCCGTTTGATCGACCGTCACCCGGCCACAGCTACGGGCTGGTCTGGTCGCTGCCGCAGGACGAGGCCCGCCGGCTGCTCGCCGCCGGCCCGGCCGAGTTCGAATCCGCGCTGCTCGAGGCCACCGGCGGCGCCGCGGGTTCCTTGCAGCTCGCCAGCGAGCGCCAGGCCTGGCCCCTGCAGCTGTGCCGCGCCGACACGCTGTGCGGCCCCGGCTGGGTGCTGCTGGGCGACGCCGCCCATCTCGTGCATCCGTTGGCCGGCCAGGGCCTGAACCTGGGCCTGGCGGACGTGCAGGCGCTGGTGGACGTCATCGCCCAACGTGAATCCTGGCGCGGCCTCGGCGACGAGAAGCTGCTTCGCCGCTACGCCCGCGCCCGCATCGCCCCGACCTGGGCCATGGGCGAACTCACCGACGGCCTGCTGCGCGGCTTTGCCAGCCAGGCGCCCGTCATCGCCCGGTTGCGCAACGAGGGCCTGCGCCTCGTCGAGCGCGCCGGCCCGCTCAAGAAATGGCTGACCGCCCGCGCGCTGGGGCACTGACCGGCCCCGCCGTTCCCCCCTCCGCGCACACCCCCGCGTCGTGTCACGCCGCTCAACCGCTTTGGAAAGTCCCCCATGAAGTTGCTCTCGTCCTTCTCCGCCCTGGCACTCGCCGCGCTGGGTCTGTTCGGCTGCTCGGCCCAGGCCAACGAGGACACCATCCGCAAGAACCTCACCGCGGTGATGCCCAAGGAAATCAAGATCGACGAGGTGCGCGCCAGCCCCATCGCCGGTCTGTGGGAGGTGCGCATCGGCTCCGAGATCCGCTACACGGACGCCACCGGCCAGTACCTGATCGAGGGCGAGATCCTCGACCTGAAGAACCGCAAGAACCTCACGCAGGATCGGCTGGAGAAGCTCACGGCGATCGACTTCGCCACGCTGCCGCTCAAGGACGCCATCGTGTGGAAGAAGGGTGACGGCAAGCGCCGCATCGCCGTCTTCGCCGATCCGAACTGCGGCTACTGCAAGCGCTTCGAGAAGTCGCTGCAGGAGATGGACAACCTGACCGTCTACACCTTCGTCATCCCCATCCTGGGCGGCGACTCGCCTGAGAAGTCCCGGGCCGCCTGGTGCGCCAAGGACAGCACCACCGCCTGGCGCACCTGGATGATCGACGGCACCGCGCTGCCCAGGCCCGAGGGCAAGTGCGACGCTTCCGCCATCGACCGCAACCTGGCGCTGAGCCAGAAGATCCGCGTCACCGGCACCCCGGCCATCCTGTTCGAGGACGGCACCCGCGCCCCGGGCGCGCTCAGTCCGCAACAGCTCGAGCAGCGCCTGCAGGCCGTGCAGAACCCGGACAAGGCGCAGAAGAAATCCTGATCCCGATCGACTGACCTCGCCGGCACTCCGATGAACGACCGCACCGCCTCCTCCGCCCCGGCCCGCGCCGGCTCAGTCCCCGTCAACCCGATCGCGCAGCGGATCGCCTACGCGGGCCTGATTCCGTTCGTGCTGGGCGCGGCGCTGGTCTGGCTGGTGCGGGAGGACGCCCATCCCTACGTCACGGACGGGCTGTCGCGCTACGCGGCGATCGTCATCTCCTTCCTCGGCGCCATCCATTGGGGCCTGGGGTTCCGCCAGACCGTGCCGTCGCCGGCGCCGTTCATCTGGGGCGTGGTGCCGGCGATGCTGGCCTGGATCGCCTCGACCATGCCGGCGTACGCGGGCCTGGCCGTCGAGGGATTCCTGCTGATCGGCTGCTACATCGCCGATCGCAAGCTCTATCCGGCACTGGGCGCCTCGGCCTGGCTGACGCTGCGCTTCCGGCTGAGCGCGGTGGCCGCGCTGAGCTGCTTCATCGCCGCCCAGGGCACCTGAAAACCCTGACGGGTTCCTGAACGAGAACCGCCCAGCCGCGCCCCGCGACGGGGTCAGGCTTGGTAGGCTGTCCCCCATGACCGCTCGCCCCACGATCCATTACCGCATCGCCGTCGCCGACCCGCATGCGCATCGCTTCGAGGTCACGCTGACGGTACCCGCGCCCGACCCCCGCCAGGTGCTCAGCCTGCCGGTGTGGATCCCGGGCAGCTATCTGGTCCGGGAGTTCTCCCGCCACCTGGGCGCCGTCACCGCGCGTCAGGGGACGCGCGAGGTCCCCGTCTCGCAGACGGCCAAGAACCGTTGGGAGTTCGATTGCGCCGGCCGCGGCGCGCTGGTCATCAGCTACGCGGTCTACGCCTTCGACACCTCCGTGCGCGCGGCCTTCCTGGATGCGGGTCGCGGCTTCTTCAACGCGACCAGCCTGTGCCTGCGCGCGCATGGCAAGGACGACCTGCCGCATCGCGTCGAGCTCTCCGGCCTCCCGTCGGACTGGGACATCGCTACCGCGATGGCGCCGGTCGAGGGCGCGCCGGGCCAGTTCGAGGCCGCCGACTACGACGAGCTCGCCGACCACCCGTTCGAGCTGGGCACGTTCTGGCGCGGCGAGTTCGTCGCGGGCGGCGTGCCGCACGAGTTCGTCGTGGCGGGCGCGCTGCCGATCTTCGACGGCGAGCGCCTGCTGCGCGACGCGCAGAAGCTCTGCGAGGCGCAGATCGCGTTCTGGCACGGCGGCAAGGGCCGCCCGCCGATGTCGCGCTACGTCTTCCTGCTGAACTGCACCGACGACGGCTACGGCGGTCTGGAGCACCGCGCCAGCACCGCGCTGATCGCCTCCCGGCGCGATCTGCCTCGGCTCGGTCAGACCGAGGTCTCCGACGGCTACGTCAAGCTGCTGGGCCTGATCAGCCACGAGTATTTCCACACCTGGAACGTCAAGCGGCTGCGTCCCGACGCCTTCGAGCGCTACGACTACGAGCAGGAGCATTACACCGACCTGCTGTGGTTCTTCGAAGGCTTCACCTCGTATTACGACGACCTCTTCCTGGTGCGCACCGGGCTGATCGACGAGGCGCGTTACCTCAAGCTGATCGCACACACCTTCACGCAGGTGCTGGGCGCGCCTGGACGCAAGCACCACAGCGTGGCGCGTTCCAGCTTCGAGGCCTGGACCAAGTACTACCGCCAGGACGAGAACACGCCCAACGCCGTCGTCAGCTACTACGCCAAGGGCTCGATGGTGGCGCTGGCGCTGGACCTGTCGCTGCGCGGCGCGGAGAAATGCGACAAGCCCGCCTCGCTCGACGACCTGATGCGCGCGCTGTGGAAGGACACGGGCGGCGGTCCGGTCAGCGAGGCCCGCATCCTGGCCAAGCTTGCGGAGCTGGGTGGCGAGGCGATCGCGCAGACGCTCGTCGGCTGGGTGCACGGCACCGACGACCTGCCGCTGCCGCCGCTGCTGGAACGCCTGGGCGTGCGCTGGTGCCTGGACAAGCCGACCCTGGCTCAACGCCTCGGCCTGCGGGTGGCGGAGGCCGACGGCATCGTCACCATCAAGAACGTGCTGCTGGACGGCGCCGGCCTGGCCGCGGGCCTGAGCCCGGGCGATGAGCTCGTTGCCTGCAACGGCTGGCGCGTGCGCAAGCTCGACGACCTGCCGCTGACGCTGGACACCTCGGACCCCCATCGCCTGGAGCTGCTCGTGACCCGGGATCAGCGCATGCTGACGCTGGTGTTGACGCTGCCCACGCAGGACAGCGCCGCGCGCCCGGTCTGCCTGGGCCTGCTGGACAAGGCGCCGGCTCGGGCGCAGGGCCTGCGGCGCGCATGGCTGGGCGGCTGAACGCCGGCACGGCCGCGATCGCCGGACTGACCGCCGCGGTGCTGGCGGTCCATCTGGGGTTGCTGATCGGGGCGCGCTCGCTGCACGAGCAGTGGTCGCCCACGACGCCCGAACCCGAGCGGCTGCAGGCCGCTTTCGTGCGCGAGCTCCAACCCGCCACGCCGCCGCCGCCCGCGCCGACCCCATCGCCCGACGGGGCGCCGGGCTCGCCCAGGCGCGTGATGCCTCCGGTGTCGCCGGCGGTCGACGGCCTCGCGCCGCTGCCCGGCGATGCCGCCGCCAGCGAGCCGCCGCCGACGCTCCAAGCCTTGGCGATGCCGCCACCGCTGGCGGTCTCTGACGCGCTCGGCACCTGGATGCCGGGCCCGGAGTGGCCGCTGTCCACCGAGCTCGACTACCGCCTGACCGGCGACTACCGCGGCGCCATCCACGGCGATGCCCGCGTGCAGTGGCTGCGCGACGGCTCGCACTACCAGGTCCATCTGGAGGCCTGGGTCGGGCCGCGGATCGCGCCGCTGATGTCGCGCCGGCTCAGCAGTGACGGACAGATCACCGCGGCGGGCCTCCTGCCACGCCGTTTCGACGAGATCACCGGCGGCCTGGCCGGCGGCAATCGCCAGCTGACACTGCGTTTCGACGACGGCGGCGTCGTGATGGCCAATGGCCGCCGCGAGCCGCTGCCCGACGGCGCGCAGGACGCCGCCAGCCAGTTCGTGCAGTTCACCTGGATGTTCCTGACCGGGCGCCAGGAGGTGGCCGGCGACGCGCTGATCCAGCAGACGCTGGCGCTGCCGCGCAACGTGCACCTGTGGCGCTACCGGATCAAGGGCCTGGAGGAGGTCGCCACGCCGCTGGGGGCGATCCCGGCCTGGCATGTGGACTCGGAGATGGGCGACCCGCGCGGCGACCTGCAGGCCGAGTTCTGGCTGGCTCCGTCGCTGCAGTACCTGCCGGTGCGGGTACGGCTGTGGCAGAACCGCGCCCAGGATCCGCGCACGCATTTCGATCTGGTGCTCAAGGCGCCGCCGCGCCAGGCGATGGCGCCGGCCGCGACCGCGAGCGGGGCGGCCAGCGCGCCCCTATAGTTGCCGCCATTCCAGATCAAGGAGACCTCCCATGACGATTGAAGCCCTGAGCGGCGTGACCTTCGAGAACCTCCTCGTGGAGGTGGCCGGCACCGGCGAGCGCAAGACCGGCGTGATCCGGCTCAACCGGCCCAAGCAGCTCAACGCGCTGAACGATCCGCTGATGGATGAACTGGGCCGCGCGCTGCTCGCCTTCGATGCCGACGACAGCATCGGCTGCATCGTGCTGACGGGCAGCGAGCGCGCCTTCGCCGCAGGCGCCGACATCCCGACGATGGCGCCGCACACCTTCCTGTCGGCTTTCAAGAGCGGGCTGATCTCCAAGAACTGGGAAACCATCCTGCAGGTGCGCAAGCCGGTGATCGGCGCGGTGGCCGGCTTCGCGCTCGGCGGCGGCTGCGAGCTGGCGATGATGTGCGACTTCATCATCGCGGCCGACACGGCGCGTTTCGGCCAGCCCGAGATCAAGCTGGGCATCATCCCCGGCGCCGGCGGTACGCAGCGCCTGCCGCGCGCGATCAGCAAGAGCAAGGCGATGGACATGCTGCTGACGGCCCGCATGATGGACGCGGCCGAGGCGGAACGCGCCGGGCTGGTGTCGCGCGTGGTGCCGGCCGAGCAGCTGATGGCCGAGGCGCTGACGGCGGCGGAGACGATCAACGGCTTCAGCGGTCCGTCGACGATGCTGATCAAGGAACTGGTCAACCTGGCCTTCCAGGGGCCGCTGACCGATGGCGTGGCGATCGAGCGTCGCTACTTCCACGCGCTCTTCGGCAGCGACGATCAGCGCGAGGGCATGGAAGCGTTCCTGGCCAAGCGGGCACCGAGCTTCAAGCACAGCTGAACTTGACCCCCTCTCCTGCGAAGCGGGAGAGGGTGGGGGTGAGGGCTCGTGGCAGTCAAAGAAAAAGCCCGGAGGCCGTGAGGCCTCCGGGCTTTGCTGTCTGCGCGCCGGTCAGGCGCGCGGATCGCTCGATCAGGCCTTGCGGCGGCGGGCAACACCCACACCGACCAGCGCCAGGCCCACCAGCGCGATGCTGGCCGGTTCCGGCACGTTGTTGGTCAGGATGAAGTCAGCGCTGGTGTCGACGTGATGCGTGTTGTTCTGCTGGTAGAGGTTGCCGCCACCGCCGGTGTAGCCCCACACGGCCAGGTTCGTGTTGTAGAAGCTGACGAAGTAGGTGCCGGCGTCCAGGTTCAGGCCGGTCACCTTGTCGGTCGTGGCCATCAGCGCGGAGCCGGTCAGCGTGGTGGTCGTGAAGTCCGCGTTGCTCAGCGACTGGCTGAACAGCTGGGTGCCCGGCACGTTGCCGTTGACCGACCAGATCGAGAAGTTCAGGCCCGAACCCCAGTACGGGGCCAGCGAGTACAGCGCGACGCTGAAGCCCGTCACCGACGAGGCGCTGCCCAGCGTGAACTGGTCGAAGATGCGGTACTGGTTGCTGCAGGACGAGCACCACGGCGACGTGAACTTGCTGGTGTCGGTCGGGTTGGCGACGGACTGGAACACCACGTCAGCAGACGCGGCGGTCGGCAGGCCGGCGAGGACCAAGGCGGTGGCGCCGATCAGGACGCGGGTACGGGCGAGGAAGGAGCGGAAGTTCATGGTGTGGTTCCCGACGGTAATGTTTACCGATAAGCAGGCCCCGTGCCACGCCGATTAATCCATTGAAATCAACGACTTAAAATTTCAATCTTCAAACTAGGGGGGAGGATGTAAAGGTTCGCGACACCCCTGTTCCGGGGCTCTGCAGCGCCGTTCGTGACGGACTGCACAGCCTGAATCGCACCCGGCCGAAGCCTGAATCCGCAGAAACCGGCTAATCATTGACTCCCGTCAATAGCCTTATGCGGTGTGTGAATCCGATTGTTGACGATCCATGAACGGATCTTTCCACAATACCTAGTGTTTCCCCTGAGCGGCGCCGCCTAGAGTTCAACCCATGGACGACGCGGAGTGCGGAGTCCGGTGCAACGAACCGAGAGGAACCGCCATGAACACGCTCATCAAGACCACCCTGATCGCCGCCGCCTTCCTGGCCGCCGGCGCCGCCTTCGCCGCCGAACCGGTCCAGAAGACCCGCGCCGAAGTCATCGCCGAGCTGCAAGCCGCGCGCGATTCCGGCGAGACCGCCGCGCTGAGCGCCGAGCAAGCCGGCGTCGCCGGCCTGAGCAACGGCATCGCCGCCCCCTCGTCGACCCAGATCGCCGCCAAGAAGGCTGCGGACAAGGTCGCCAAGAAGGGCGCCACGACGGAAGGCAACGCCGCCAAGTAATCCGCCGACGCGTTCCCCAGACACTGCCGGGTGCACCGGCCCGAGGTGTCAGCGGGGAACGACACATCATGCAAAGAAAAAGGGGTCGCCGAAGCGACCCCTTTTTTGTTGAGCGTGGATGATCGGCGACGCGCGCCAATCATCCGGCTCGGCCGGACCTTACATGTCCATGCCCATGCCGCCCATGCCGCCCAGGCATGGCCGGGCCGGCGGACTCGTCCTTCGGCGCTTCGGCAACCATGGCCTCGGTGGTGAGCATCAGGACCGCCGACGGAAGCGGCGTTCTGCAGCGCGGTACGGGTGACCTTGGTCGGGTCCAGGATGCCCATCTCGATCATGTCGCCGTACTCGCCGGTGGCAGCGTTGTAGCCGTAGTTGCCCGAACCCTGCTTGACCTTGTCGACCACCACCGACGGCTCGTCGCCGGCGTTGGCGACGATCTGGCGCAGCGGCGCTTCGACGGCGCTGCAGGATCAGCTTGATGCCGGCGTTCTGGTCGGCGTTGTCGCCCTTGATGTCGCCAGCGGCTTGACGGGCGCGCAGCAGGGCCACGCCGCCGCCGGGCACGATGCCTTCTTCCACGGCTGCGCGGGTGGCGTGCAGGGCGTCTTCGACGCGGGCCTTCTTCTCCTTCATCTCGACTTCGGTGGCAGCGCCGACCTTGATCACGGCAACGCCGCCGGCCAGCTTGGCCACGCGCTCTTGCAGCTTCTCGCGGTCGTAGTCGGAGGTGGCTTCCTCGATCTGGGCGCGGATCTGCTTGACGCGGGCTTCGATGTCGCCGGCGGCCACCGGCGCCATCGATGATGGTGGTGTTTTCCTTGCCGACCTCGACGCGCTTGGCCTGGCCCAGGTCCGCCAGGGTGGCCTTCTCCAGGGTCAGGCCGACTTCTTCGGCGATCACCGTGCCGCCGGTCAGGATGGCGATGTCTTCCAGCATGGCCTTGCGGCGGTCGCCGAAGCCCGGAGCCTTGACGGCGGCGACCTTCAGGATGCCGCGCATGGTGTTGACCACCAGGGTGGCCAGCGCTTCGCCCTCGACGTCCTCGGCGATGATCAGCAGCGGACGGCCGGCCTTGGCGACGGCTTCCAGCACCGGCAGCAGGTCGCGGATGTTGGAGATCTTCTTGTCGTGCAGCAGGACGAACGGGTTGTCCAGGATCGGCGACTTGCTTTTCCGGGTTGTTGATGAAGTAGGGCGACAGGTAGCCGCGGTCGAACTGCATGCCTTCGACGACGTCGAGCTCGTTGTCCAGGCCCTTGCCTTCCTCGACGGTGATCACGCCTTCCTTGCCGACCTTTTCCATCGCTTCGGCGATGATCTGGCCGATGGACTCGTCGGAGTTGGCGGAGATGGTGCCGACCTGGGCGATTTCCTTGGTGGTCGTGGTGGGCTTGGAGGCCTTCTTCAGCTGGTCGACCACGGCCGCGACGGCCTTGTCGATGCCGCGCTTCAGGTCCATCGGGTTCATGCCGGCGGCCACGGACTTCAGGCCTTCGCGGACGATGGCCTGGGCCAGCACGGTGGCGGTGGTGGTGCCGTCACCGGCGTCGTCGGTGGTCTTGGAGGCGACTTCCTTGACCATCTGCGCGCCCATGTTCTCGAACTTGTCCTTCAGCTCGATTTCCTTGGCGACGGACACGCCGTCCTTGGTGATGGTCGGGGCGCCGAAGGAGCGCTCCAGCACCACGTTGCGGCCCTTCGGGCCCAGGGTGACCTTGACCGCGTTGGCCAGGATGTTCACGCCTTCGACCATGCGGGCACGGGCTTCGCCGCCGAAGACCACGTCTTTTGCTGCCATGAGAAATTCTCCGAATCTGATCTATGAATAAGCTGCCACGCTGACGCTCAGGTCATTGCCGAGGAAAGCGTAGCGAGCGGTGCGCGGGCTAGGAGGCAGGAGCGGAGGGACCGGAACGTACTTGGGTACGTGAGGATCCCGAGCACCGCCCGACGACGCCAGCGTGCCGCGCAGTAGCTTTACTTGGCGATGACGGCGAAGAGGTCTTCTTCGCGCATGACCAGCAGCTCCTCGCCATCGACCTTGACGGACTGGCCGCTGTACTTGCCGAACAGGACGCGGTCGCCGACGGCGACGTTCAGGGCGACGAACTCACCCTTGTCGTTGCGCTTGCCCGGGCCGACGGCCAGCACCTCGCCCTGGTCGGGCTTCTCGGCGGCGTTGTCGGGGATGACGATGCCGGAGGCCGTCTTGGTTTCGTTTTCCAGGCGCTTAACGATCACGCGATCGTGCAGAGGACGCAGTTTCATCAGATCTCCTTACTGTGCGGACTTGTTGTCAGGGCCCGCCGTGCGTCGATCGCACCGGCCGGCCCTCTTACAAGAAGTAAGCCCCGCGACCCGCGTCGTGGGGCTTGTTAGCACTCGACCTTCGCGAGTGCTAGCAGGAGATTATATGGACCGCTTTTGACGTTTCAAGGGTTGCGGCGGACATCCCACCCGGCGACGTGGTCCAGCGACCAGCGTCCGGACCCGCGGCCCAGCAGATAAAGCATGGGTGCGGCCCAGCTCAGATGGGTGGGCCAGCCCGAGGGATAGACGAAGAGCTGGATCACCGCCGTCATGCCCAGCACGCCCAGCGCGGCGAAGCGGGTGAACAGGCCCAGCACCAGCAGGATGGGGAGCACGTGTTCGGCGGTCGTGGCCATATAGGCGGCGATCTCGGGAGGAATCAGCGGCAGCGCGTAATCCTGGCGAAAGAGCAGGAAGGTGGTGTCGGTCAGCGTGAACCAGCCCTCGACCTTGGTCCGCCCGGACAGCCAGAACACGCCGGCAATGCTGAACCGGCTGGCCAGCGCGATGAGGTCGTGCGAGATCAGGCGGTCCAACCAGGCGAGGAGGATGGCCCGCGCGCCGGCCGGTCGAGCGGCGTTCGAGGTCGAAGAAGCGTGCGAGGAGGAGAACGTGTTCATGGCGAGGACTCCGTGAGGAAGGCGGGTGGGCACAGGAACGCGCCCTGTTGGAGGAGCCGGGCGAGCTCGGCGCCGATGTCGACGTCGGGGAAGCGGGCCTGGACGGTATCGAGGGCCTCGCCGAGGGCGGTGTCCGCGGCGCAGCGCTCGAGCAGCGCGAGCGCGGCCGGTCCGATCTCGCAGGCGAGGACCGCGCCGCCGGGCCGCGTCAACAGGCTGGACTGGCCGAGCCAGTGGGGCGGGTTGGGGTCGGCGCCTTCGGTGCGGGCGGCCTGCCAGAGGCTGAAGGCCGGCCAATTCGCGCTCGTGACCCAGCGCGCGGCGGGATGCGGTCTGAGCCGCAGGGTGGATAGGCCGTCGGCGTCCTGGCGGGCCAGTGCCGGCAGCTCCAGCACCGGCCCGTCCGCGGCGACGTGGCTGTGGTTCCAGCCGCGATCCAGGCGGGCGACGTCGGCGAGCCAGGCGAAGTCGCCATTGGCCGTGACGCCTTCGAGGAAGTCCGGGAAACCGTCGCCGTAATGCTGAAGTTCCCCGGCGGCGGGCGGGCTCGCGCGCGCGAAGTCCGCCGCGACCGCGCGCATCCAGTTCTCACCTGCCAGTCGATGGACCGCGGGATACAACGAGACCAGCGCGTCCACGCATCCCGACAACACCGTGTTGCGATAGACGGCGAAACCGGGCTGGCCGGCGGGCGGCCACGCGTCGACGGAGGCGCCCTCGCTCGGCGGCGTCCAGAGCGCCCGCCAGAAGTCTTCCTGGAAGCTGGCGAGTGTCATGAGGGGATCTCCTCGCGTCTGCGCGTTGGCTCATCGCCGAAGGCGGCCGCGGGAGCACGCCCGATCACAACGCGGTCCGAGCTGCGCTCCAAGTTGTGCATTGAGGTGCGCACCGCGTCGAGCACCCGCTGCGCCCGCGCGCGCTCTTCGGCCAGCACCTCGAAGCGCGGCAGCTGGCCGTCGCGCTCCAGCAGCGTCGGCCGGGCACCGATGCGCGCGGTCAGGCGTTCCAGCAAGGCCCAGACGGGCTCGGCGACCGGTGCGTCGTGGCTGTCGATCCACAGCCCGGTCGACGCGTTGCCGTCGGGCCGATGACCGGCGATGTGGATCTCCATCACCGCCGCACCGTCGACCGCGTCGACCCAGGCCGATGCGTCCAGACCGACATTGCAGGCCGACACCGCCAGGTTGTTCACGTCGACCAGCAACCCGCAGCCCGTGCGCCGGACGAGTTCGTGCAGGAACTCGACCTCGCCCCAATCGTGAGCCAGCGGCAGGTAATGGCTGGGGTTTTCCAGGGCAATGCGCTGGCGCAACGTGTCCTGCAGGCGCTGGATGTTGCCGGCCACGCGGCGAAGGGATTCGGTCGTGCGCGGCACCGGCAGCAGGTCCGGCGCGTAGGCGCCGCCGAGGCGGCTCCACGCCAGGTGCTCGGAGACCAGCGCCGGCTGCACGCGGTCGACCAGCGCCGCGAGCTTTCGCAGGTGATCGGCATCGGGCGGCTCGACGCCGCCCAGCGACATCGACACGCCATGCAGCGACACCGGATGGCTCGCGCGCAGCGTCTCGAGCATCGCCAGGCGGGGGCCGCCCGCGACGAGGTAGTTCTCGGGGTGGACCTCGAACCAGAGTCCGGGATCGCGCGCGGTCAGCGCGTCCTCGGCGAACTCGGGCTTGAAACCCAGCCCCGCGCCCAGCGGGGTGCTCATGGCCGCGCGCCGATCAGGACTTCATCGCCGACAGCGAGCCCATGCCCTTGGGCGTCTTGATCGTCGTGCAGGTGCCCGCGGGGACGTACTTCCAGGCATTGGCCTGGTAATCCGTCTTGGCCGTGCCGGCGCAGGTGGTGCCGGGGCCAGCGGCGCAGTCGTTCTTGCCGGCCATCGCCACGCCGTAGCAGCGTTCCTTCTCGGCGGCGGCGGGCTTGGCGTCCTGGGCCATCGCGCTGGCGGACAGGGCGGTCAGGGTCACGAGGGCCAGGCTCAGGGTGGTCGTCTTCATGGGGAACTCCTTGTGGGATAGCAAAAGTGAAGGGGTTGAACACGGGTGGATGACCTTCATCCACATCGCGCCGACAGCTAGTTCGATGTCGGACCGGCGTTGGTTACGCGTGGTCCCGGGTCGTGCACGAATTCTTTTTCGCGCATGGCTGTAACCTTTCTGCTTCTTGACGCGAATAGACCTCGTGATCGCGACCGAGCATGAATTGCACAAGCTGTTCCTGGCCGGGCTGGACGGGGACGCGGTGGCCTACCACCGCTTCCTGGACCGCCTGAGCGCCTTGCTTCGCGGGTACTTCCGACGCCGACTGCAGCAGCTGCCCGACGAGGTCGAGGACCTGGTGCAGGAGACGTTGATGGCGGTGCACGCGCAGCGCCAGAGCTACCGGCGCGGCGAGCCGCTGACCGCCTGGGTGCATGCGGTGGCGCGCTACAAGCTCGTGGATCTGTGGCGGCGACGCGAGCGGCACGAGGCGCTGAACGAGCCGCTCGATGACGAGCTCGCCGTGTTCGCGACTGCGGATCAGGAGGTGGGCGACGCGCGCCGCGACCTGGGCCGCATGCTGGAACAGCTGCCGACGAATCAGCGGCTGCCCATCCTGCACACCAAGCTCGAGGGCCTGTCGGTGCAGGAAACCGCGCGCCTGACGGGCATGAGCGAATCGGCGGTGAAGGTGGGCGTGCACCGCGGGCTCAAGGCGCTGGCGCGCCTGTGGAAGGACATGACATGAAGACCGAGGACCTGATCGGCATGCTGGCGCGGGACGCCAGCCCGGTGGCCCGCCGCGTGGGTGAGCGGCGTTTCGCGATCGCGCTGGCGACCGGCGTGCTGCTCGCGCTTGCCTGGGTGCAGTCCGCCTTCGGCATCCGCGCCGACCTGGCGCAGGTGATGGCCACGCCGGCCTTCTGGCAGAAGGTGGCGATGCCGCTGACGGTTGCGGCGACGGGGCTGATCGTGGTGTTCCGGCTCGGGCATCCGGGCGCGCGCATGAACGGCTGGTGGCTGGGCGTGTGGCTGCCGGTGTCGCTGCTGTGGATCTGGGCGGCGGCGGTGCTGTGGATGGCGGAACCCCAGGCGCGGCTGCCGCTGGTGCTGGGCACGACCTGGCGCACCTGCGTGTTCAACGTGACGGCGACTTCGCTGCCGATAGGCGCGGCGCTGCTGTGGGCCTTGAGAGGCCTGGCGCCGACCCGACCGATGCTGACCGGCGCGGCGGCGGGATGGCTGGCGGGCGCGGTAGGGGCGTGTGTCTATTCGCTGCACTGCCCGGAGATGGCCGCGCCGTTCGTGGCGATCTGGTACGTGCTCGGCATGGGCATGTCCGCGGCGCTCGGCGCCTGGGCGGGTAGATCGTGGCTGAGATGGTGAGCGGGGCTCACGGGGACGAGTTGGGATCCTCGCCGAGGTCCTTTCGCTGGCGCTTCCGTCTGCGCTTGCAGAGCTCCGCGGCTGCAAGTCCGATGAAGAAGGCGATGAGCGTCGGATAGAAGCGCATCTTCAGCAGCAGGCTGACGATGGCTCCCACCACCATGCAGCCCGTAATGGCCCAGGAGCAGGAAATGTTCATGTCGGATGTGCGGAGGTGGGCGGCACCTCTGGGCCGCCCAGGTATCGCTTACGCGTCGCTCATCCGACGGCTGCTGCTCTCGCGGTCCATCGAATTTTCGTAGTTGGCCGCGGAGACATTCGTGGAGGAACCCGCGTAGGGACCGAACCCTGAGCCCGCGAACCAGCCTGCTGCGGTTTGAGCGGCGGGTCCTCCCCCGGCCATCGCCGCGGAGGCACCGGCAAAGCATCCGGCTCCCGCGCCGAGCAGACCGTAGCCGTCTGCGGCGGTGGAAGCGCCGGCTGAGGCGCCGTTCACGCATCCTTGGATCGCTTTGTTCGCCAAGCTCTTGCCGCCGAACACCAGATCGATTTCTTCCGGAGTCAGTTCTTGCGTCCCCTTCACAAGGGGACGGCCGGTCGCCGACAGCTTGGCGAGGATCCACGACGACACTGCATGCTTGGAAGTCATCTGCAACTCCTAGAGGATTGAAAAAGCGGTCGACATGACCGTCTTCGCCTTGCGACACGACGTGTCAACAAGACGCCCTCATTGCAGCGATTTCGCCGATTGGCCTCTATGGCCTATCCCAGTGCAAGAACGCGCGGCTTCCAAAGAATTCGGTAGTTGGACTGACTCGTTGTGCTGGAAGACGTCAGATCACGGGAGATACGACAACGGCAACGCCGTCGTGAACTTCAGCTCCTCCATCGCGAAGCTGGAGCTGACGTCCGACAGTTGCGTCCCGGCGATCAGCCGGCGGTAGACCTGGTCGTAGGCCGCGATGTCGGGCACCACCACGCGCAGCAGGTAATCCACGTCACCGCTCATCCGGTAGAACTCGACCACCTCCGGGATGACCTCCACCGCCGCGCGGAACTGGTCGAACCAGGCCTGCGAGTGCTCCTTCGCCCGCACCGACACGAATACCGTCACGCCGACGTTCACCTTCTTCGGGTCGACCAGCATCACGTTGCGGGTGATCACCCCCGCCTCCTTGAGCCGCTGCACCCGCCGCCAGCACGGCGTCGTCGACAGCCCCACCTCCGCGGCGAGGTCGCTCACCTGCACCGAGGCATCCCGCTGCAGCACATGCAGGATCTTGCGGTCGATGGAATCCAGTTTCGTCATGTCGGCCATCCGTGGAATTCAATTGCCGAAAGCGGCAAAGGAAAAGCGGATTTTGCATGTGGATTCCAAGTGCGTCTTCTGACAATCGACGCCCATGGAAATCTATCTCGACGCCAACGCCACCACCCCCGTCCTGCCGCAGGCCCGCGATGCCGCGCTGTCCGTGATGGCGGATGCCTTCGGGAACCCGAGCAGCATCCACGGCAGCGGCCTGAAGGCCCGCGCCCGGCTCGACGAGGTCCGCGCCACCGCGCGCCGCGTGCTGGGCGCGCCCACCGGGCAGTTGCTCTTCACCTCCGGCGCCACCGAAGGCATCCAGACCGCCGTCCTCTCCGCGTTGACCGCGCTGCGTCGGCGCCAGCTCGCCGGTGAATCCCTGCCGGCGCGACTGCTCTACGGCGCCACCGAGCACAAGGCCGTGCCCGAGGCGCTCAAGCACTGGAACGCGCTGTTGGGCCTGGACCGGGAGGTCGTCGCCATCCCGGTCGGCCAGGACGGCCGCCATGACCTCGCCTGGCTGCGCGCGCACGCCGCCAGCGCCGGCCTCGTCTGCACGATGGCCGCCAACAACGAGACCGGCGTCATCAGCGACCTCGACGGCATCGCCGACGCGCTGCGCGGCAGCGGCGCGCTGTGGCTGGTTGACGGCGTCCAGGCGCTGGGCAAGCTCCCGCTGCAGCTCGGTGAGCGCGCCATCGACTACGCGCCGTTCTCCGGCCACAAGCTTTACGCGCCCAAGGGCATCGGCATGCTCTACGTCCGCGAGGGCGCGCCCTTCACCCCGCTGATGGCCGGCGGCGGCCAGGAAGGCGCGCTGCGCTCGGGCACCGAGAACATGGCGGGCATCGCCGCGCTGGGCGCCGTGCTGGATGCGCTGGAAGGCGGCGGTACCTTCGCCTCGCTGAGCCAGTTGCTGGACCGCCGCCAGCGCCTGGCCGACGCGCTGCGCGAGGCCTTCCCCGGCGTCGTCTTCAACGCGCCGTTCGACATCAGCCTGCCGACCACGCTCAACGTCTCCGTGCCGGGGCTGGGCGCCAAGCTGCTGCTGGACCTGTTCGACGCGGCCGGGCTGCGCGTCAGCGGCGGCTCCGCCTGCGGGGCGGCCAAGGCCGCGCCCAGCTACGTGCTGCAGGCGATGGGCCTGCCGGCCTGGCGCGCCGCGTCGGCGGTGCGGCTGTCCTTCGGCGCCGCCGATGCCGACACCACGATCGACGAGGCCTGCCGTCGCCTGCGCGCCTGCGGCGAATCGCTGCGCGCGACCTGCCAGTCGCCGGCGTCCGAGGGGAGCGCGGCCTCGAACGCCGACGCCGACGCGCCCGGCACGCCGATGCCGCAGCGCCCGGACCTGCTCACCCGTTTCGCCGTCGACGGCGCTTGCTGCTACGTGGTCACCGACGCCGACAGCGGCCGCTGCGTCGTCGTGGATCCGCTGCCGGAGCTCACCGGGACCTTGACGCAGTGGCTGCGATGTCGCGCGCTGACGCTGGCGGCGGTGCTGGACACGCACAGTCACGGCGATCACGCCTCGTCCGCGCAGGCCCTCCGCGACGCCTTGCCCGCGCAACTCTCCGAGGAAGCCTGGCCTGACCGTGTCGACGCGCTGGGCTGGCCGGTGGGCAGCGAGGTCCTCGCGCTGGGCGCGCATCGGCTCTCGCGGCTGGCGATTCCCGGCCACACGGTGGACTCCACCGCCTACCTGCTGCATGCCGACGGGGAACTCCTGGCGGCCTTCGTCGGGGATACCGTGATGCCCGGCGCGCTGGGGCGCAGCGATTTCGCGCAGAGCGCGCCGCAGGCTTTCGGGCCGTCGCTCAAGACGCTGGAGAGAAATGTCGGTCCGCACGGCCTGCTGCTGCCGGGTCACGACTACGACGACCGCTTCGCCACGACGCTGGCCGTCGAATGCGCGGCCCAGCCGCTGCTGGATGGCGTGCTCAAGGGCCGTCTGACCGCGGAGGCCTTCGCGATCGGCAAGGGGGTGCTGGAACACGACCTCGCGCCGACCGAGTACCAGACCATGGCCTGCGGGGCGCGCATCGCGTGCACGCGGGCGGCCGAGCGCGTCGAGCTCGACGTGGCGAGCCTGGAGGCGCTGCTGCGGGACCGCGGCGTGACCCCGGTGCTGGTCGACGTGCGCGAGGCCTACGAGGCCCGCATGAGCCCCACCGAGGAGCTTTCGCCCGAGGCGGTGCCGCTGTCGGCGCTGGTCAACGCGCTGCCGCGCTGGCGCGCGTTGCCGGCGCACACGCCGGTGGTCTTCTTCTGCCGCAGCGGCAACCGCAGCGCGCAGGCGGCGCGGGCGCTGCGCCGCCTGGGCCACGATCAGGCCTGGAGCCTGGCCGGCGGGCTGGCCCTGTGGCCGGGCGCGCGCTCGGCGACCACGTCCTTCGACGCGATCGCGATCTGAGGCGTGATCTGACGGGCGATCCGACGCGCGCCCAGACGCGCGTGCTGGTGCTCGATCTGAGCCGGACCGCTCAGGGCGCCGGCAAGGCCGCGCTGGCGAAGCGCGTGCGGCAGACCTGCTGACCACGCGCATCGAGCTCGAAGTCGCTGACCAGCATGATCAGCTTGCTCCCGTCCGCGCTGGGCTGCATCGGCGACGAGTAGTTCTGGCACCAGTTCGTCGTCGCCGGCGGATTGAGCACCTTCAACGGTGCGGCCATCGTCGTCCACGGGCCGCTGCCGTCGGCGGTCGAGCTCAGGAAGACCGTGCCGCCGTTGCCCGCCGCGTCGACCTGACCGGCCGCGGTGAACAGGATCTGCCCGACCAGCGCCAGCCGCTGCCGCGCGGGCAGCCAGACCTGCGTCGGCGCGTGGCGGAAGTAGCGGCCGTCGGCGGCCTTGGGCTCCTCGCCGCGCACGGCCGGGTCGCCCCAGTCCAGGCCATCCGCCGAGCGCTTGAACGCGACGCGGCAATCCAGTCCGGCGGTGCTGCAGTGCTCGTAGCTCAGCAGGTAGCTGCCGTCGCCCAGGCGGCTGGTGATCGCCATGCCGGGCCGGTCCGAGGGCTTGACCGCCGCGGCGATCACGCGCGGCGCGGTCCAGGTCGTGCCGTCCGCGGTGCTCATCAGCTTGAGCGTCTGCGAGGCGCCGGCGGCGGTGCCATCGGTCTCGTCGGAATACAGGCAGGCCAGGCGCCCGTCGCGCGAGACGAGGAACTCGGGCTCCCAGATGCCGGAGCCCTCGCCGCCGCGCGGCTTGTTGCCGACGCCGCAGTTCGCGAGGAAGGTCCAGGTCTTGCCGCCGTCGTTGCTGCGATGGATGGGGTGCGTCATCGGCTGGCCGGGCGTGTCCTGGCCGACCGAGGCCGACCACAGCAGCGTGCCCGCCGGCAGCGCGCCCACCGCGCGCGGCAGCTCGAACACCGAGCCGCAGCACAGGCCCTTGGGCCAGGCGGCGTCACTGACCGAGCCCCACGGCTGGAAGCTCGCGCCGTCGTCCTTGCTGAGGAACAACGTGCCGCGGCCGCGGTCGCCGTCGAAGCTGATCGTGCTGGCCAGCAGCGCGCCGTTGAGCGACGCGTCGGTCTGGTGGCTCAGCCGGATCAGCCGCGGATAGAAGGCCGGCGCGTCGCCGTTGAGCAGCGTGCCGGTGCGCGTGGCCGGTGGGGTCACTGGCGCGCTCGGCGACGCGGGCGTGTTGGCGGAGCCACCACCACCGCCGCAGCTGGCGCAGGCCGCCACGAGCAGTCCGAGCGCCAGCGCGGAAGCGCCGGTGGCAAGCCGTCGAATCCAGCCCCCGGTGGGCAGGAGAGAAGAGAAGGGCGAGTTCATCGTGGGCTCCTGATCAGGCTTCGCCAGAAGGCTTGGTTTGAGCGACGCCCGAAGGGATCGCGTGTCCGAAGACGGGCTTGCCGTCGGCGCCCCAGCCGAAGCGCTGGATGCGCATCGTGCGGCCGTGCGCGTCGTTGCCGTCGCTGTCCTTGGCGTGATAGACCAGCCAGTCCTCGGTCCCGTCGGGCGAGGTCGTGAAGCTGTTGTGGCCCGGCGCGAAGACGCCGCCGTCCGCGCCCTGGTAGGGCGAGAAGACCGGCCGGGGATGCTTGGTCCAGCTCTTCGGATCCATCGGATCCTTGCCCGTCAACTCCAGCAGGCCGAGGTAATAGACCGCCGCGGTGTGGCCGGCCGAATAGATGACGAAGTCGCGGCCGGCGCGGCGCAGCGGCTGCGGCGCCTCGATCCAGTAGTCATGCGGCTGCGGTTGCCACTTGCCGTCGACCTTGTGCCAGCCGCGTTCCCAGTCGTGCTCGCCCTGAACGATGCGCACGCCGGGGCCCTCGGCGCGCGACGGGCTGGACATCGGCGCGATCCACAGGCCCGCGTCGGCGTACATCCAGTACCGGCGGCCGTCGGCGAGCGTCAGCACGGTGCCGTCGATCGCATAGCGCTCATGGCCGGGATGCACGCGGCCGAGGTCGCGATACGGCCCCATCGGGTGATCGGCTTCCAGCACGTAATGCCGGTGATTGGCGTCGACGTGGTCCGAGGCGGTGAAGTACAGGTACCAGCGGCCGTCCAGCCGGTGCAGCTCGGGCGCCCAGATCATCGCGCTGCGCGGCCCGGCCGCATCGGCGGTCCAGACCTTGCGGCGCTCGGCCTGACGCCAGTCGCTGAGCGTGTCGGAGCGGTACACCCATACGCCGCCCTCGGGATCGAAGGTGGCGGTCAGGTAATAGGCGCCCTCGTGAAAGACGACGAAAGGATCGCCGGCCTCGCGGCCGGGCAACACGGGATTGGTGAAGCTGCGGGTCATGGCGGGGCCGCGCGCGGCGGTGGCGGGGGAGGGCGTGCTGGCGGGGGAGGGGGCGGGCGATGGGGAGGCCGCGCGGCTCGCGCAGCCCGTGGACATCGCCGCGCCGGCGAGTCCGAGGCTCGCGACGACGCTGAGCCAACGGCGGCGCGGCAGGTCCGCGTCCGTGTCTGGATGCATGGGAAGTCTCCTCGTCCCGCCGCATCGGCACGGCCTCATGCCGCGCCCCGGGAGGGATCGGCGCGGATATTAGACCGGTTCCGCCGTTTATAACAAGTATGTTTGTTAGTAACGGGGGCGATTCGGGCGTTGTCGCCGCCGATGCTGCCGATGTGGAGGCGAAATCAGCGCACCTCGCGCGGCGGACGCGGGGAGGAGGAGGCGTCCTCGCCGACCGCGTTGGGGCCATGGCCGCGCGGGAAGTCGAAGGCGATGCGCATGACGATGTCCTGCGGATAGTTGCCGAACTTGCGGCCGAACAGGTTGATCCCGCCGCGGTTGCGGGCATCGTCCTTGACGCCCACGCGCACCTTGATGTGGTTGGTCTGGGGCAGGTCCAGGTCGGCGATCTTCACCGCGCCCAGCGCGACGCCGTCGATCATCGAGCCCTTCTCGCCCACGCTCCACTGCTTGAGCAGCCCATGCGTCGTGCGGTCGACCTGCCACCAGCTGGGCATCAGCAGCGAGGGCTTGCCGCCGTAATCGCCGGGGCTGGTCCAGGTGCCGATCTCCTTGTCGTTGATCCACAGCGTGATGTCGGAGGGCCAGTCCTCGTTGAACTGCGGCGCCTCGGAGCAGATCTCCATCGACAGCTCGAGGTGGCTGGGCACCGCGCCATAGGGCAGGTTGTTGGGGAAGGCGTAATCGACGTAGCCCGAGCCCCCGAACCACAGCAGCTGCGCGTAGACGTGCTCCGGCTCGAAGAACGAGCGCGAGTCATCCAGCATGCCGATGATCTTGGTCTCGCTGACCAGGCCGCAGGTGGGCTTGGCCTCGACGTGGCGGTAGCTGCCGATGGGCATGCTGATGGAGATGACGTTGGGCCGCGATTCGATCGCGGCGCCGGGCAGCCGCAGCCGCACCTCGTCATACCGCTTGGAGCACAGCTTCTGCTGACCGCGCGTGCCGGGCTCGACCTCCACCGACACCAGCCCCACCGCCTGCAGCTGGTTGATGTTGAAGCTGACCGTCGAGTGCGGCAGGTTCATCGCCGACGCCAGTTCCGAGACGTTCAGCACCTGGTGCGTCAGCAAGCCCAGCATCGCCTGGCGCGTATCCGAGGCCAGCGCCTTGGCCACCGCCAGCGCCGCGTCCCCCTCCACCATCAAGACCCGGCTGCCCGAGACCTCCACCATCGCGCGTCCCCTCTCTGCGCCTGGCGCAGCTTGTTCTTTGAACCCAAAGGATTGGCGAGTTTATGCGGATCGCCCGTCTCCTCCTGGGCCCCTAGGGTAAAGACCGATCATTACTAACAATCCAATTCGTGATAATGGCCGCCATGAACCCCGCATCCCACGACGGGCGAGGCGCCGAGACCGCCACCCCCGCTGACGCCGACCCTTCGCCCCGCGCCGACCGGCCCGACCGGCCCGACCGCGTCCACCGCCGCCGCAACCCGCTCACCGGCCGCCACGTGCTGGTCTCGCCGCATCGCACCCAGCGTCCCTGGCAGGGCGCGCAGGAGCAGGTCGACGAGACCCCGCTGCCGCGCCATGACCCCACGTGCTTCCTGTGCGCCGGCAACGTCCGGGCGAATGGCCAGCGCAACCCGGACTACCCATCGACCTTCGTCTTCACCAACGATTTCGCGGCGCTTCAGCCGGCGCATGGGGACGAGGCCGACATTGCCGCGCCGGACCTGGACGGTGCGGACCTGCTGCAGGCGATGCCGGTGGCGGGCGAATGCCGCGTCCTGTGCTTCTCGCCGGACCACGCGCGCACGCTGCCCGAGTTGGAACTGCCGGAGCTGAACGCCGTCGTTCGGGCCTGGATGGACCAGTCCGCCGACATGGGCGCGCGGCATCACTGGGTGCAGGTCTTCGAGAACAAGGGCGCGGCCATGGGCTGCTCCAATCCGCATCCGCATGGACAGGTCTGGGGCCTGGACCAGTTGCCCGACGAGGCCGTCCTCGCCGACGCCCATCAGCGCGACTACCTGGCCCGCCATGGCGAGCCGCTGCTGGTGCGCTACGTCCGTGATGAGCTCGCGGCCGGCGAGCGCGTGGTGGTCGAGACCGCGCACTGGGTGGCCGTGGTGCCGTACTGGGCCGCGTGGCCCTACGAGACGCTGCTGCTGCCCAAGGCCCACACGCTGCGCCTGGACGCGATGAGCGCGGCCCAGGCCGAGGATCTGGCTGAGGCCGTGCGCCGCCTGACCACGCGCTACGACAACCTGTTCCAGTGCTCGTTCCCGTACTCGATGGGCTGGCATGGCGCGCCGCATGGCGCCGGTCAGCCCGATGACGAGGCGAATCGCCATTGGCAACTGCACGCGCACTTCTATCCGCCGCTGCTGCGCTCGGCGACGGTGCGCAAGTTCATGGTGGGCTTCGAGATGCTGGGCGAGGCCCAGCGCGATCTCACGCCTGAGACCGCCGCGCAGCGGCTGCGCGAGGTGAGCGACACGGTGCATTACCGCCAGTCCCGCGACGATCGCCGCGGCAACCATGACCGCGATGCGGTGACGGAGGGCGCATGAGCGAGTCCCGTCAGACCACGCCGCGCGAGCGCGCGGTGGCCGGCTTCGAACGCGCCTTCGAGCGCACGCCGACGCGGCTGAGCCGCGCACCCGCGCGCGTGAACCTCATCGGCGAGCACACCGATTACAACGAGGGCTTCGCGATGCCCTGCGCGATCGATCGCGAGACGGTCGTCGCGGCCTCGCCGCGCGAGGACGGCATCGTCGAGGTCCTGGCCTGCGACCTGCCGGGCGACACGGCAGGTGCGCTCGGCGGGCTGGGCGGGGGCGGAGCCGTCGGCCGTTTCCTTGTTGACGACGCCGCGAACGTCGAGGCCAGCCCGCAATGGCTGCGCTACGTGCAGGGCATGGTCGCGGTCTTGCGCGAGCAGGGCCAGGCCGTCGGCGGCGCGACGCTCGCGATCGCGGGCAACGTGCCGCAGGGCGCGGGGCTGAGCTCGTCGGCGTCGCTGGAGATGGCCATCGGCCAGGCCTTGTCCGCGCTGGGCGGCTGGACGCTCGCGCCCACCGCGATGGCGCTGGCCGGTCAACGCGCCGAGAACGTCTATGCCGGCTGCCGCTGCGGCGTGCTGGACCAGCTGTCCTCGTCGCTGGGCGTCAAGGACCACGCGCTGCTGATGGATTGCCGCAGCCTGGAGGTCCGCCCGGTGCCGATGCCCGCGGACATCGCGGTGCTGGTCGTGGATTCCAAGATCCAGCGCGGCCTCGTGGACAGCGAATACAACCTGCGCCGCCAGCAATGCGAGGCGGCCGCGCGCGGACTGGGCGTGCGGGCGCTGCGGGACGTCGACGACGGCCTGTGGTCGCGCCTGGGCGGGCAGCTCGATCCGGTCGTGCGCCGCCGCGCGCGCCACATCATCTCGGACAGCCAGCGCTGCGCCGGCCTGGCCGACGCGCTCGCGCGCGGCGACTTCGCCGAGATCAGCCGGCTGATGCGCGAGTCCCACTGGTCCATGCGCGACGACTTCGAGATCACCGTGCCCGCGATCGACGCCCTGGCTGCGTTGATGCAGGACGTCATCGGCACCGCGGGCGGCGCGCGCATGACGGGCGGCGGCTTCGGCGGCTGCGTGATCGCGCTGGGGCCGCGCGCGATGGTCGACGAGATCCGCCTCGCCGTTGAACGCGGCTACCGCTCGCCGGACGGCCGTGCGGCCGAGGTGCACGTCTGCGCCGCCTCCGATGGCGCGGGAGTGATGGCATGAGCGCGGTGTTGCCTGAACTCGCGCCGCGCACGTTCACGCTGGGCGTGTCCGGCGGTGTGCGGCTCGCTGTCACCGACGCGGGCGCGTCGTGGATGTCCTGTCTCGTGCCGGTGGACGGCGCGGACCGCGAGGTGCTGCTCGGCTACGAGACTTCCGCGGACTACCTGCGTCAGCCGGGTTATCTCGGCGCGGTCGTCGGCCGTTACGCCAACCGCATCGCGGGCGCGGCCTTCGAGCTCGACGGGCAGCGTTTCGCGCTCGATGCCAATGAAGGTCCCAATCAACTGCACGGCGGCAGCGGCGGCTTCCATCGACGCATCTGGACGCTGGTGCGGCACGACGAGCGCCTGCTGGAGCTCGCGCTGCGCTCGCCCGCTGGCGATCAGGGCTATCCGGGTCAACTGGACGTGCGCGTGATCTATCGCGTCGAGGCGCCGCTGACCGTCACGGTCAGCTTCGAGGCCCGCACCGATGCGCCCACGCTGGTCAACCTGAGCAGCCACGCCTACTTCAACCTGGATGGGCCGGACCGCGAGATCCTCGATCAGCAACTGCAGATCGCGGCCGCTCGTTATCTGCCGGTGCGCACGGACCTGATCCCCACGGGCGAGCAGGCCGAGGTTGCCGGCACGCCCTTCGACTTCCGCCAGCCCCGGCGCATCGGTGAGGCGCTCGAGGCGCTGCACCGGCTCGATGTGCAGCCGCGCTGCCACGACCACTGCTGGCTGATCGACGCGCCCTCGCTGGACACCGCTGCTGCGGTGCTGCGCTCCGGCGATGGCCGACTCGGACTCGCCCTGCACAGCGACGCGCCGGGCCTGCAGTTCTACGCGGGCGAGTTCCTGCCGCAGACGCCCGACCGGCACGGCCGTCCGCATCGCCTCCATGGCGGCCTCGCGCTGGAACCCGAGGCGCTGCCCGACAGCCCGCATCACCCCGAATGGCCGCAGCGCGACGCCGTGCTGCGACCGGGCGAGGTCTACCGCCATCGCCTGATCTACCGCTTCTTCCCGACGAGCGCATCGACGCCGGTGCCGATCGCTGCTTCGCCGAATTCGTCGACCCCGTCGACATCACCGGCCCCGCCGACCTCGCCGGCTTCCCGGGCCTGATCCTCGATCCACACCATGAGCCAAACGACTTCCGTTCCCGTCCGCTGGACGCCCGAGCAGGCGCACGCCTGGTTCCAGGCCCAGCCCCGCGCGCTGGGTGCCAACTTCGTGCCCGCGTCCGCCATCAACCAGCTCGCCATGTGGCAGGCCGAGAGCTTCGACCCCGAGCGCATCGACCTGGAGCTCGGCTGGGCCGCCGGCCTGGGCATGAACACGATGCGCGTGTTCCTGCACGACCTGCTGTGGGCGCAGGACGCCGCGGGTTTCAAGGACCGCATCCGCCAGTACCTCGACATCGCCGATCGCCACGGCATCAAGACGATGCTGGTGCTCTTCGACTCGTGCTGGGACCCGCATCCGGTGCTGGGTCCGCAGCGCGAGCCCATCCCCGGCGTGCACAACTCGGGCTGGGTGCAGAGCCCCTCGGCGACGCAACTGGCGGACCGCTCGACCTGGCCCGCGCTGCGCGCCTATGTCGAGGACATCGTGCGCAGCTTCGGCCAGGACCCGCGCGTCACGTACTGGGACATCTGGAACGAGCCCGACAACCAGGGCGGCGGCATGGGTTACTACCTGCCGCGCGAGGCCAAGGACAAGATCGCGCTGGTGGCCGAGCTGATCCCGCAGGCCTTCGACTGGGCGCGCGCGCAGGCGCCGTCGCAGCCGCTGACCAGCGGGCTGTGGCTGGGCGACGACTGGGGGCCGGAGTCCAAGGAACTCAACGCCGTGCAGCGGGCGCAGCTCGCGTGCTCGGACGTGGTCAGCTTCCACGACTACAACTGGCCCGAGAAATTCGAGGCCCGCATCCGCCAGCTGCAGACCTATGGCCGTCCGCTGATCTGCACCGAGTACATGGCGCGCAGCCTGGGCTCGACCTTCGACATCGCGCTCCCGATCGCGTGGCGCGAGGACGTGGGCATGCTGAACTGGGGCTTCGTGGACGGCAAGAGCCAGACGAAGATGCCGTGGGATTCGTGGAAGAAGCCGTACACCATCGATCCGCCGCTGGTGTGGTTCCACGACGTGCTGCACACCGACGGCACGCCGTACCGCGCCCGCGAGGCCGAGCTGCTGAGGCAGCATGGCGCGATGAAGCGCTGAGGCTGAAGGCTGATCGGCCAGAGGCGCCGCGATGGACGGCGCCCGGTTAGGAGACACATGACTGCGAGCATTACCTTTGACGGCGTGGCCAAGCGCTACGGGTCCGTCGAGATCATTCCCGACTTCGCGCTGGACATCGCCGCGGGCGAGTTCATCGTGCTGCTGGGCCCGTCGGGCTGCGGCAAGTCCACGCTGCTGCGCATGCTGGCGGGGCTGGAGAGCGTGTCGGGTGGCCGCATCCTGCTGGCCGATCGCGACGTCACCGCGCTGCCACCCGGCCAGCGAGGCCTGGCGATGGTGTTCCAGCAGTACGCGCTCTACCCGCACATGAGCGTCTTCGACAACATGGCCTTCGGCCTGCGCAACGTGGGCCTGGCCGAGGCCGAAGTGCGCCGCCGCGTCGAACACGCGGCGCGCATGCTCGAGCTCGACGCGCTGCTGCAGCGCCGTCCCGCGCAGCTCTCCGGCGGTCAGCGACAGCGCGTGGCCATCGGCCGGGCGGTGGTCAAGGAGCCGAAGGCCTTCCTCTTCGACGAGCCGCTGTCCAACCTGGACGCCAAGCTGCGCAACCGCACGCGCATCGAGCTCGCGCGGCTGCACAAGCGCCTGGGCGCGACGATGGTCTTCGTCACCCATGACCAGGTCGAGGCGATGACGCTGGCCGATCGCATCGTCGTGCTCAACGGCGGCCGCATCGAGCAGGCCGGCCCGCCGATGGCCATCTATCAACGCCCGCGCACGCGTTTCGTCGCGGGATTCGTCGGCAGTCCGGCGATGAACTTCCTGCCCGTCGAGCGGCTGCCCGATCAGCAGGGGCGCGTCGTCGTGCGCCTGCCCGGCGGCGCGACGCTCGTGACGCAAGTCCCGACGCGGCCGCTGGCCGGCGCGCTGGAGATCGGCGTGCGGCCCGAGGCGCTCAAGCTCGCGTCCGATGGCGCGATCACCGGCTGCGTCGAGCTGCTGGAGCGACTCGGTGAACGCAGCCTCGCGCACGTGGGAATGGGCGACGGCACCGTCATCGTGGCCGAAGTGCCGGTGAACGCGAGCTTCGCGATGGGCGAGGCGGTCCGACTGCAGCCCGAGCTCGACCAGGCGCATCTCTTCGACGGCGCGGGCCTGGCGCACCACGCCGAGCCGATCGACGCGCCGGGCGACCGCGTCCCCGCCGAGGCGCTGCTGGCGGGCGACGCCGCGGAGGTCCGATGAGCGCCGTCGCCATCACATCCGCCGGCACGCCCGATGTCGCCTCCGTGGCCGAGGTCGGCACCGGCGCGCGGCCGCCGCGCGGCGCGCTGGGCCAATCCGCCATGGCGGGACCGGCCTGGGTCGGCTGGGCCTTCATCGCGCCCTTCGCGCTGTGCTACCTGGCGCTGCTCGCGGTGCCGGTGCTCGAGGGCTTCTGGCTGTCCTTCCACGCGGTGGACCTGCTCACCGGCAAGGGCCAGTTCGTCGGCCTGGCCAACTTCGTCGACCTGATGCGCGACGAGGTCTTCCTGCGCAGCGCGCTCAACACCATCGCCTTCGCCGCGATCTGCACGCCGGCCTTTGTCGGACTGGGCCTGGCGCTGGCGCTGGTGCTCAATCGTCCCGGCCGCACCGGCGCCTGGTTGCGCGGCACCTTCTTCGCATCCAACGTGTTGTCGGTGACGGTGGTGACGCTGATCTGGCGCCTGGTCCTGATGCCCGACCGCGGGCTGCTGAGCCAGGGCCTCTCGGCGTTCGGGTTGCCCGACCTCGCGCCGCTCAGCGACGAGCGCCTGGCGCTGCCCTTCATCGCGCTGGTGACGCTGTGGTGGGGCATCGGGCTGCCGATGATGCTGATCCTCGCGGCGCTGCAGCAGATCCCGCCCGACCTCTACGAGGCCGCGGCGCTGGACAACGCGAGCCGCTGGCGCAGCTTCCGGTTCATCACGCTGCCGGCGTTGCGCCGCACGCTGATCATGGTGGCCATCATCCAGGTCATCGGCCAGCTGCAGGTCTTCGGCCAGGCGCAGCTGCTGACCAACGGCGGGCCCAACAACAGCACGCGCACGCTGGTGATGTTCATCTACGAGGCGCTCTTCGACCAATGGGCGCTGGGCTACTCGGCCGCGGCGGCGCAGCTGCTGTTCGTGCTGATGGTGCTGGGCGTGTCGGTCCAGCGCTGGGCCGAACGCCGCGAGGGAGCCGCGACATGAGCGCGCGCATCTGGCAGAACGGTCCCTGGGACCGCGCGCTCCTCGCCGGGGCGGTCGTGCTGGCGCTGCTGTGGATGCTGCCGCTGGGATGGGTGCTGGCGCTGTCGATGAAGTCCAACGCGGTGCTGATGGAGCGCACCGACGCGATCCTCAGCACGCCCTTCACGCTGCGCAACTACGCCGACATCCTGGCCAATCCGGCGGTCTTCCGCTGGGTGCTCAACAGCTGCGTGGTGGCGCTGGTGCAGACGGCGCTGGTGCTGTTCATCTCGTCGCTGGCGGGTTATGGCTTCGCGCGTTGCGAGTTCCCCGGACGGCGCCTGGTCTTCGCGCTGGCGCTGGCCGGCCTGGCCGTGCCCGAGCCCGCCGTGGTGATCCCGCTGCACCGCATCTTCGCGGAGCTGGGCCTGCACAACAGCTATGCCGGGCTGATCCTGCCGCGGCTGGCCGCGCCCTTCGGCGTGTTCCTGATGACCCAGTTCTTCAAGGCGATCCCGCGGGAGCTCGAGGAGGCCGCGCTGATGGACAACGCGTCGCGCTGGAAGATCTTCTGGCGCGTGATCCTGCCGCAGACGCTGCCGGCGCAAGCGACGCTGGGCATCTTCAGTTTCCTGGCCGCGTGGAACGACTACCTGTGGCCGCTGATCTCCGCCACGCGTCCCGAGATGTACACGCTGACGCTGGGCCTGGCGGCGACGCAGACCAACTTCGCGCAGTCCGAGGGCCTGGGCTTCCTGATGGCGCAGGCCGTCTTCGCCGCGCTGCCGGTGCTGGTGCTGTACGCCTTCTTCCAGCGGCACATCGTCGCGGCGGTGGCGGGAGGGAAGGTCGCATGACGCGGGTGAAGTTCCTCGTTCGTACCGTGGCGATGGCCGCGGCCCTGTCCTCGGTGATTGTGGGCGGCGCGGCGCGTGCGCAGGTCGCCGTGGTCGGCAAGGCCGCCGATGGCAAGGAAGTCCAGATCACGCTCGCCCGCTTCTTCGGCAGCTGCGACGCGGAGTACGGCCAGGTCACCGACCCCGCCAAGGCGAGCAGCGAGTGCGGGATCATCACCGCGCTCACCAACCAGTTCAACGCCCGCGAGGCGGGCCGCATCCACGTCAACACGCAGGTGGTGGAGCACGCGGCCTACTACCAGCAGCTGGGCGCGCGCATCGTCGGCGGCGACCTGCCGACGGTGGCGATCATGCACAGCTCGGTGCTGGGCGACTTCGCCAAGCGCGACCTGCTGCAGGCGCTCGAGGACGGCTTCGCCCGCGATGGCGTCGAGGTCGCCGACTTCACGCCGCACGCGCGCCACGGCGTGACCCTGGGCGGCCATGTCGTGGCGCTGCCCTACGACAGCCACGCGATGCTCTGGCACATCAACCTCGGGCTGATGCGCCAGGCGGGGCTCGTGGACGCGAGCGGTCATGCGCGGCTGCCGGCGTCGCCGCGCGAGCTGCTCGAGCAGGCGCGCGCGTTCAAGCGCGCCACCGGCAAACCCTATTTCGTCTGGCTGACGCTGAACGATCCGAGCTTCTTCGCGCGGTCGGTGCTGGGGCTGGTCGCGCAGCAGGGCGGCACGCTGTTCCCGCGCGGGGATCAGGCCATCGACCTGTCCACGCCCGCGGTGCGCGAGGCCGTGACGCTGATGCGCACGATCTACGCCGAGGGCCTGTCCACGCGCAACATGGACTACAGCGCCGCGCTGCAGGCCTTCATGGCCGGCGCCGGCGGCGTGATGCCCAACGGCACCTGGCTGCTGGGCGATCTGACCTCGCGCGCGGCCAGGCCCGGCAATCCGCTGAGCCGCCAGTACGACGCGGTGCCCGAGCCGACCTTGTTCGGCACGACCGCGACCTGGGCCGACAGCCATGTCTGGGTGATGCTGCGCAACCCGCGCCAGACGCCCGAGGAACGCGCCGCCGCGCTGCGCTTCCTGCGGTTCCTCAACGACCAGAGCGTGGCCTGGGCACGCACCGGGCAATTGCCCGCGCGGCAGTCAGCGGTGGACAGCGCGGCCTTCAAGGCGCTGCCGATGCGCGCCTCGCTCGGCCCGGTGGCCGCGCACGGCACCGGTCTGCCCACGACCGTCGCGCGGCAGTCCCGCGTGATGGGCCTCCTGGGCGACACCGTCGCCGCGGTCGTGGTCTCGGGCGAGCCCATGGCCAGCACGCTCGCCAAGGGCCAGCAGCGCATCAACCGCCTGCTGGAGCGCGAATCGCGCTTCATGGGCGTGGCGCCCACGGCACAGGCGGGTGTCTCTCATGGTTTGCGCTAGGTTTATAACGAATTAATTTGTGAATAATCACAAAAACCGAATGCCAAGGTCCTGAAATCCCGTCCCGCGCTCCTCTCGAGCGCCCTCCGGACGGGCCTCGCGGTTCTTCGGTTTCCACGGCTTCCAGTAGGACCGGTCCAACGGAGATCCCGTTGCGCCGGGGCAGCGGCAGGCACGCACCGGGTGTTCGCTGATGCCGAATCTCGCCGAATACTGCAAGAAAAGTTGTTTGTATTAAAAACCCGGCCCGGCCCAGGCGCGCGATCCCCCTCGCCGCCGGTCACGAGGCTCTTGGAGACAACAATGAAGCGAATCCCTCATTCCGTCCGGCTCTCGCCGATCTCGGCCGCCGCTTGCCTGACGCTGTGCCTGGCGGGTCAGCAGGCGCTGGCGCAGGAGGCCCAGAAAGCGCCCGCCGCGCCTGAAGCCGCAGCTTCGGGTGCTGCCGGCACGAAGCTGGAACAGGTCGTCATCGTCGGTCAGCGCGCCAGCCGCGCCGCGGCGGTGCAGGCCAAGCGCGACGCCGACCAGGTCGTCGAGTCCATCGTCGCCGACGACATCGGCAAGTTCCCCGACAACACGGTGGCCGAGGCGCTGCAGCGCGTGCCCGGCATCCAGACCGTCGTCAACTTCAACAACGAGATCGTGAACCCGCTGATCCGCGGCATCGGCGACATCATCACGACCGTCGACGGCCGCGAGATGTTCACCGGCGTGGGCCGCGGCTTCGCGTTCCAGGATCTACCCGCGGAAGCGATCTCGCGCGCCGACGTCTACAAGTCCGCCGGCGCCAACCTCGTGGAGGGCGGCGTGGCCGGCGCGATCGACCTGAAGCTGCGCAAGCCGCTGGAGTTCGGCAAGGGCCTGACGCTGGTGGTCAACGGCCGCGCGAGCCAGGGTGACTTCGCCGACAAGCTCAGCACCAAGCTCGGCGTGCTCGGCTCGTATCGCACCAGCACCTCGGCGGGCGAGATGGGCGGCCTGATCGACATCTCCTACGCGGACCACAAGTTCAATCGTCCGATCTCGTTCAACTGCGATCCGCGCTCGGGCACCAACGGCCCGCCCGGAGCGCCCGGCATCGTGCTGCCGACCTGCGTGGGCGGTCTGACCGATACCGGCAACTACCAGCGCCCGCAGGTCAACGCGTCCTTCCAGTGGCGTCCGAACCAGGAGAACGAGTTCTACGTCGACGGCCTCTACGCGGGTTATCGCGCGAAGTTCGCGACCTTCTTCATCTTCTCGGACATCTTCGCCGCGCAGAACATCACCAACGCGCAGGCCAGCAGCGACTGCTTCGACGCGCACGTCGACGGCGGCGGCTTCCTGGGTCCGTCCTCGCAGCCCGTGCAGCGCCTGTGCAATGGCGTGTCGGCGACCTTCAACAACGTGCCCGGCCTGACCAGCACGCAGGCCAAGACCGCGTCGACGGACCAGCGCGTGCTGGCCGGCGGCTGGAAGTACAACTCCGGTCCGCTGTCGATGAACCTCGACGTGTCGCGGATGGAGTCCAGCAACAGCAACCGCAACATCATCGTCGACATCGGCAAGCAGATCAGCGCCGTCGACATCGTGATCAACAACGGCGGCTACGGCACGACCAACATGCCGGGCAACCCGCTGGGCAACGCGTCGGACTTCCGCTTCGCCAACTCGCTGTTCCAGGACATCAACCGCGCCAAGTCCAAGCAGGACGCGGTCGCGCTGAGCGGGAACTACGAGCTGAGCGGCTTCATCACCTCGGTGGACTTCGGCGCGCGCGTGACCAAGCGTGACTCCCACTGGCGGGCCAACATGGCCGGCGGTCCCGGCGCGCCGGGCGGCAACCGCGTGACGCTGGTCAGCAGCGCGACGCAGCTGCCCAGCAACTTCCTGATCCAGGCGCCCAACTGCATTCCGCAGATCAACGGCTGTTCGCCCTGGATGACGCCCAACCCGGACTACCTGCGCGACAACACCGACGTGCTGCGCGCGCTGTACGGCGGCGCGGCGGGCGACCCGGCCTACGACCCGCTCAACAACTACGACTCCGACGAGAAGACCTACGCCGCCTACGTGCAGCCGCATTACGAGACCAAGCTCGGCGGCATGCGCCTGGACGGTGTGTTCGGCGGACGCTTCGTGCGCTCGGAGCGCAGCATCAGCGGCGCGGGCCTGATCAACGGCGTGGTGACGCCGCAGACCGCGGACTCGACGGCCTCGCGCTTCCTGCCCAACCTGAGCGCCAAGCTCGAGGTCGTGCCCAACCTGCTGGTGCGCGCCACGGCCGGCATGACGATGT
This sequence comes from Roseateles sp., assembly GCA_039594005.1. Lineage (GTDB taxonomy): Bacteria > Pseudomonadota > Gammaproteobacteria > Burkholderiales > Burkholderiaceae_C > Roseateles. The sequence goes on along the minus strand of JBCNOF010000010.1, from coordinate 2,860,472 downwards.
CGCGTCCAGCGCTGGGCGACCTGAACCCGTCGCTGACCTACTCGGTGCCGACCAACGCCAACATCCGCCCGAGCGGCAGCGGCGGCAACTCCGAGCTGAAGGACCAGACCAGCACGGCCTATGACCTCTCGATCGAGAAGTACTTCGGCAAGGGCAGCTACCTGCAGGCGGCGGTGTATCACCGCGTGCTGAAGAACCGTGTCGTGCGCACCACCGCGCCGGAGACGATCGGCGGCATCGAGTACGACATCAGCCGCCCGCGCAACGTGGGCAAGGCCACGCTGAAGGGCCTGGAGCTGAGCGGCCAGTACTTCCTGGACTTCCTGCCGGGCGCGTTCAGCGGCCTGGGCGTCTTCGGCAACTACACGCTGGCCGACAGCGAGGTCAACACCAAGTCCGATCCGCTGTTCGGCAAGCCGTTGCTGGGCGTGTCCAAGAACAGCTACAACGCCGGCCTGCTGTACGAGAAGTACGGCTTCACCAGCCGCCTGACCTACACCTGGCGCAGCAAGTTCAACGAGGGATCGTTCGGCTGCCTGCTGGCGCCGTCGGCGGAGAACGGCATGGCCGTGGCCGCGTGCGATCCGAACGTGCCGCCGACCTACAACCGGGTGAAGGCCTACGGCCGCCTGGACTTCGCGATCGGCTACGCGTTCAACGAGAAGTTCAGCGTGAGCTTCAACGCCAACAACCTCACCGGGTCGAAGTACTACAGCTACTTCCAGAACGAGAGCTTCCCGCACGACATCCGGTCGGACGACAAGTTCTACGGTCTGAGCTTCAACGCGAAGTACTGACGGACCTCGTCCGTCGCGGTGCCGTCGGGGCGCCGCGTTTTCTCTGGCTGCCCTTGTCCGCACGCCCATCCGGCGCGCGGCGGGGCGACCCTTTTTCTTCGTTTTCTTGATTCACGGGAGTTCCCCATGCGACAGGCTCGTCCGGCTGCGCGCCGCCGTTTCGTTCTCGGCTCGATGTCGATGGCTGCGATGTCAGCGCTGCTGCCTTTGAGCGGCACGGCGCTGGCCGCGGACAAGAAGCTCGTGCTGGGCTTCTCGCAGATCGGCGCGGAATCGGAATGGCGCACGGCCAACTCCGCGTCGATCAAGTCCGCGGCCAAGGACGCGGGCATCGAGCTCAAGTTCGCCGACGCGCAGCAGAAGCAGGAGAACCAGATCAAGGCGCTGCGCGCGTTCATCGCGCAAAAGGTCGATGTGATCGCGTTGTCGCCGGTCGTGGAGACCGGCTGGGGCACGGTGCTGCGCGAGGCCAAGGCGGCCGGCATCCCGGTGATCTTGACCGACCGCACGGTGCAGGAGACCGACACCAGCCTGTGGGTGACCTTCATGGGCTCGGACTTCGTCGAGGAAGGCCGGCGCGCGGCGCGCTGGCTCGTCGAGAAGGCCAGGACGCGGCCGGCGGGCAAGGACATCCGCATCGTCGAGCTGCAGGGCACGGTGGGCGCTGCGCCGGCGCTGGACCGCAAGAAGGGCTTCGAGGAAGTCATCAAGTCCGATGCGCGGCTGAAGATCGTGCGCTCGCAGACGGGCGACTTCTCGCGCGCCAAGGGCAAGGAAGTGATGGAGGCTTTCCTCAAGGCGGAGGGCCGCAACATCGACGTGCTCTACGCGCATAACGACGACATGGCGATCGGCGCGATCCAGGCGATCGAGGAAGCCGGGCTGAAGCCGGCCAAGGACATCCTGATCATCTCCATCGACGGCGTGAAGGGCGCGTTCCAGGCGATGGTCGCGGGCAAGCTCAACGTGACGGTGGAATGCAGCCCGCTGCTGGGGCCGCAGCTGATGGCTACGGTCAAGGACCTGAAGGCGGGCAAGACGGTGCCGCGGCGCATCGTGACCGAGGAGGGCGTGTTCCCGGCCGAGGTCGCCGCCCAGGAACTGCCCAAGCGGAAGTACTGATGACGGCCACGCCGACCGTGCTCGAGGCGCGCGGGATCGCCAAGGCGTTCCGGGGCGTGCCCGCGCTGGTGAACGCCGCGCTGACGCTGCGCGCGGGCGAGGTGCACGTGCTGATGGGGCAGAACGGCGCGGGCAAGTCCACGCTGATCAAGATCCTCACCGGCGTGCAGGACTTCGATGCCGGAGAGATCGCGCTGGACGGCGTGGCGTTCTCGGCGCGGTCGCCGTGGCAGGCGCAGCAGGCAGGGATCGCGGTCGTGCATCAGGAGGTGGCCCTGTGCCCGAACCTGAGCGTCGCGGAGAACGTGCTGGCAGGGGGATTCCCGCGCCGGTGGGGCGGGCTGGCGATCGACTGGCCGAGGGTGCGCGAGGAGGCCGCGGCGGCGTTGGAGCGGCTGGGCATCGAGGCGGATGTGCGCCGGCCCTTGGGCGACTATCCGGTGGCGGTGCAGCAGATGATCGCGATCGCGCGGGCGTTGCATCAGCAGGCGCGGGTGTTGATCCTCGATGAGCCGACGTCGTCGCTGGATGAGGCGGAGACGGCGAGGTTGCTCGACATGATCCGGCAGTTGCGCGGCGAGGGCATGGCGGTGCTGCTGGTGACGCACTTCCTCGATCAGGCCTACGCGGTCGCGGATCGGTTCACGGTGCTGCGCAACGGGGAGTTCGTCGGCGAGCGGCCCGCATCGGAACTGCCGCGCATGGCGCTGGTGGAGTTGATGCTCGGGCGGGCGTTCAGTGCCGATGGCCCGGCGGGACCGAGCGGCTCCACGAGCCCTCACCCCAGCCCTCTCCCGCTGCGCGGGCGAGGGGGCAACTCAGGCACATCGAGCCATTCGTCGAAAGAGCACCGGAGTGGCTCCCTCGCCCGCGCAGCGGGAGAGGGTGGGGGTGAGGGCTCTCTCGAGGCTCGCGGTCTGAGCCGTCGCGGCGCCGTCGATGGCATCAACCTGCGCGTCGCCAACGGCGAAGTGCTGGGCCTGGCCGGCCTGCTCGGCGCCGGCCGCACGGAGACCGCGCGCCTGCTCTTCGGCGCCGATCGCGCCGATGCGGGTGAGGTGCTGGTCGACGGCGCCCCGATCCGCCTGCGCAGCCCCCGCGACGCGGTCCGCGCGGGCCTGGCCTTCTGCCCCGAGGAGCGCAAGGTCGACGGCATCGTCGCCGAGCTCTCCGTGCGCGAGAACATCGTGCTCGCGCTGCAAGCCCGGCGCGGCATCTTCCGCACGCTCTCCGGCAAGGCGCAACGCGAGCTCGCGCAAGCCTTCATCCGCCAGCTCGGCATCAAGACCGCCGACGCGGAGACGCCCATCGGGCTGCTCTCCGGCGGCAATCAGCAAAAGGCGATCCTCGCGCGCTGGCTCGCCACCGCGCCCCGCCTGCTGATCCTGGACGAACCCACGCGCGGCATCGACATCGCCGCCAAGCAGGACCTGATGAACGAAGTGATGGCGCTGTGTCGTCAAGGCATGGCCTTGATCTTCATTTCCTCCGAGCTGCCCGAGGTGCTGCGGGTCAGCCGTCGCGTGACGGTGCTGCGCGAGCGCCGCCAGGTCGCGGAACTCGACGCCGCCGGCCTTGACGAAGCCCGGCTGATGCGCGAGATGGCCGGCGCCGCGGAGACCTCCGCATGAGCGCCCCCGTCTCCGCATCGACCGCCGCCTCGACCTCCACACGACGCGCCGACACCAACGCCGGCGCCCGCCACGCGGCCTACGTGCTGCTCGCGCTCTGGGCGCTGAACGCGCTGCTCAATCCGCAGTTCCTGAGCCTGCGCTGGCAGGACGGCCACGCCTACGGCCCGCTGATCGACATCCTCAACCGCGCCGCGCCGCTGATGGTCGTGGCCATGGGCATGACGCTGGTCATCGCGGTGCGCGGCATCGACATCTCGGTGGGTGCGGTGGTCGCGATCGCCGCGGCGGTGGCGGCCACGCTGGTGACACGCGACGGCGCGGCGATGCCGATGACCGCGGCCATCCTGGGCGCGCTGGCCGCCGGCGCGCTGTGCGGCCTGTTCAACGGCCTGCTCGTGGTGGCGGGCGGTATCCAGCCCATCATCGCGACGCTGATCCTGATGGTGGCGGGCCGCGGCATCGCGCAGCTGATCACCGACGGCCAGATCATCACGATCTACCACGAGCCCTACTTCTTCCTCGGCAGCGGCTTCCTGCTCGGCCTGCCGTTCGCACCGTGGCTCGCGCTGGGCGTGGCGCTGCTGTTCGGCGCGCTCAAGCACCGCACCGCGCTAGGCCTGTTCGTGCAGGCCAGCGGTGCCAACCCCGCCGCCGCGCGCCTGGCTGGCGTGCACGCGGCCGGCCTGCTGCTGGCGGTCTACATCGCCTGCGGCCTGTGCGCCGGCGTGGCCGGGCTGATGATCAGCGCCAACATCAAGAGCGCCGATGCCAACAACGCCGGACTGCTGCTGGAGCTCGACGCGATCCTCGCCGTCGCGCTGGGCGGAACCTCCTTGCTGGGCGGCCGATTCAGCCTGCGCGGCAGCCTGCTGGGCGCGCTGATCATCCAGACCCTGACGACCAGCATCTACTCGCTGGGCATCGCGCCGGAGGTCACGCTGGTGGTCAAGGCCGCGGTCGTCTTCGCCGTGTCCATCAGCCAGTCGCCGCGATGGCGCGATCTCCGAGGCCGGCGCCGCGGACTCGATGGGCGCGGGTGGCGCGAGCGCTGGGCCCGCCGCCATCGCGAACCCGAGCGTGCGGCCTCGCGTCAACCGGGAGTGTCGCGATGAGCGCCCGCCCGCTGGTGCATGCGCGCGACCTGCCGAGCTGGGCCTCGGTGGCGCTGCTCGTGGTCGCGGCGCTGGGCGGCGCCGCGGCCTATCCCGGGCTGCTCTCGCCGCAGGTGATGCTGAACCTGCTCATCGACAACGCCTTCCTGCTGGTCGTGGCCGTGGGCATGAGCTTCGTGATCCTGTCCGGCGGCATCGACCTGTCGGTGGGCTCGGTCGTCGCGCTGACGACGATGCTGCTGGCGCTGGGCGTGGAGCGCGCCCATCTCTCGCCGTGGCTGCTGATCCCGCTGCTGCTGCTGGGCGGCGCGGCCTTCGGCGCGTTGATGGGCGCGGTGATCCATGTCTTCGCGATCCCGCCGTTCATCGTGACGCTGGCCGGGCTCTTCCTGGCGCGCGGCGTCTGCTACCTGCTGAGCCTGGACTCGATCCCCATCGCCGACGCGACGCTCACCGCCTGGTCGCAGGCCCGCTGGGCGCTGGGGCCGCTCGGCGAGATCACGCCGGGCGCCCTCGTCGCGCTGATCGTGCTCGTGCTGGCGGTGGCCGCGTCGCGCGCCACGCCGTTCGGCCGCACCGTCTTCGCGCTCGGCGGACAGGAGACCGCCACGCGGCTGATGGGTCTGCCGGTGGCGGCCACCCGCATCGGCGTCTATGCCGTGAGCGGCTTGTGCGCGGCGCTGGGCGGCGTGCTCTTCGGCATCTACACGCTGTCGGGCTACGGACTGCATGCGCAGGGTCTGGAGCTGGACGCGATCGCCGCGGTGGTGATCGGCGGCGCGCTGCTCAGCGGCGGCACTGGCCATGTGCTGGGCGCGCTGACCGGCGTGCTGATGCTGGGCCTGATCCAGACGCTGATCCTGTTCGATGGCAGCTTGAGTTCCTGGTGGACGCGCATCGTGATTGGCGCGCTGCTGGGTCTGTTCTGCGGGCTGCAGCGCGTGATGGTGCTGTGGCACGGGCGCTCGGCGCGCCGTCCCTGAATCCTGGAACGCCGCGACCGCGCGGCATATCGGAACCACGAGGAACCTGACCGATGCTTTCGAAGTCTTCCGTTCGATCCCGTCCACACTGCTCGCAGCGCGCGCGCCGCGCCTGGCACGTGATGGGCGCGGCGATCGCCGCCGCCTGCCTGCCGTTCGCGTCCGCCGTGGCGCAACCCACGCAGGACGCGCAGGCCGTCATCGCGCCGCAGCCGCACGTGCACCTGACCACGCCCTGGACCGACGAGGCGCTGAAGGCGCCGGTGCCGCTGCCCGAGTACCCGCGTCCGCAGCTCGTGCGCGCCGACTGGCTCAACCTCAACGGCGCGTGGGACTACTGGGGCGGCAAGACCGCACCCGATGCGCGCGTGCCTCCGGCCACCGCACCGCGCTTCCCGGAGAAGACCGAGCGCGTGCGCGTGCCTTATCCCGTGGAATCGGCGCTGTCGGGCATCGAGCGGCTGGGCGAACTGAACCTCTGGTATCGCCGCGCGTTCGAGGTGCCCGCCGCCTGGGCGGGGCGCCGCGTGCGTCTGAACTTCGGCGCGGTGGACCGCCTGGCCACCGTCTACATCAACGGCACGCGCGTGGGCCAGCACGAGGGCGGCTACACGTCCTTCGGCTTCGACATCACGCCGATGCTCAAGCCCGGCCGCAACGAGATCGTTGTCGCTGCCTTCGACCCCAGCACCAATGACGGCACGCTGGGCAAGCAGTCGCTCAAGCCGGGCGGCATCTTCTACACGCCGAGCTCGGGCATCTGGCAGACGGTGTGGCTGGAGCCTGTCGGACCGGCGCACGTGGCGAAGCTGGACATGACGCCGGTCGTGGGCGAGCAGCGCCTCGCGCTGACCGTGCGCACCGGGCAGGCCGCGGCAAAGGGCCTGCAGGTCGAAGCCGTCGCGCTCAAGGATGGCCAGGTCGTGGGCCGTGTGCGCGGTGGCGCCGATCGCGCGCTGTCGCTCCCGGTGCCGCAGCCGCGGCTGTGGTCGCCCGACGATCCCTTCCTGTACGACCTGAAGGTCACGCTGCGCCGCGACGGCAAGGTCGTCGACCAGGTCGACAGCTACTTCGGCATGCGCAGCATCGAGATCGCCATGGTCGACGGCGTGCCGCGTCCGATGCTCAACGGCAAGTTCGTGTTCCAGTTCGGCCCGCTGGACCAGGGCTTCTGGCCCGATGGCCTGTACACCGCGCCCACCGACGCCGCGCTGCGTTTCGACCTCGAGGAGACGAAGAAACTGGGCTTCAACATGGTCCGCAAGCACATCAAGGTGGAGCCCGCGCGCTGGTTCCATCACGCCGATCAGCTCGGTTTGCTCGTGTGGCAGGACATGCCGCAGGCCTGGGACGCCGAGACCGACCTGGCCGTGCGCGCGAAGACCGAGGTCGAATGGCGCGAGATCGTCGATCAGCTGCGCTCGGAGACCTCGATCGTGACCTGGGTGGTCTTCAACGAATCCTGGGGCGACTTCGAGCACCGGCGCATGGCCGCGCAGTTCCGGGCGATGGACCCGACCCGGCTGATCAACGCGCACTCGGGCATCAACTTCGCGCCGCATGACGAAGGCGGCGGCGACATGATCGACCTGCACGACTACCCCGGCCCGGCGGTGCCCAAGTACCAGCCGTGGCGGCTGTCGGTGCTGGGTGAATACGGCGGCAACAGCCTGAAGGTGCCCGGCCACATGTACCGGCCCGAGTCCAAGTGCTGCTACCACCTGTTCGAGACGCCTGCGGCCATCAATGACGCCTACGTCGCGCAGGTGGACAAGCTGCGGGGCTTCCGCATCGACAAGGGCCTGAGCGCGGCGGTCTACACCGAGACCACGGACGTCGAGGAGGAGCTCAACGGCTTCTTCACCTACGACCGGCGTGTGCGCAAGCTCGACTTCGACCGCGTGGCCAAGGCCAACAAGGCGCTGATCGACGGCCTGCCGCCGGCGCCGGCACCGACGCCGGCGCGCTGAAGCTGGGAGCGGCCGCAGAGCCGCCCCGTCCCTGACCGGCGCCGCTTACCTCGCCGATCGACGACAGCAACGCGGCCCTGGCGGCCGCACATGGAGACACGCATGAGCAAGTTCGCTTGGAGTGGGTGGCGCTGGCTGCTCGCGATGGTGACGTCGGCGCTGGCCCTGGCCAGCGTCCCGTCGCACGCGGCCGAGACGGTGCTGGGCAACCAGGACAGCTTCTATCCGCGCATGCTGCGGCTGGCGGCCAGTGGCGGTGCCAACGGACGCCTGCTGGCGTCCTACGACCTGGGCGGCGCGCAGTCGCTGATCTACGAGAGCACCAACCAGGGCGCGACCTGGACGCAGGTCGGCAGCATCACCGTGCCGGAGCCCTGGCACTGCTGCAGCGGCCTGTGGGAGGTGCCGCAGCAGCTGGGATCGACCGCGCCCGGCACGCTCTTCTGGGCGACGACCACGCGCAACGGCAGCGCGTACTCGATCCGCATCTATCGCAGCACCGACGTGGGCCGCACCTGGACCTCGCATGCGATCGCCGCCACCGGCAGCACCGGCACCTGGGAGCCCGAGTTCTCGGTGGACAGCGCGGGCCGGCTGCTGATGTTCTATTCGAGCGAGGAGTACAAGTCCGGCGGCTTCAACCAGCTGATCGCGCACAAGGTCTCCACGGACGGCGGCCTGACCTGGAGCGCCGACACGATCGACGTGGGCATCAGCGACAACGGCGACCTGCGTCCCGGCATGCCCATCGTGCGCAAGCTGCCCAACGGCAGCTACGTGATGAGCTACGAGATCTGCGGATCGCGCAGCTGCGACGTCTACCTGCGCACGTCGAGCAACGGCAGCAACTGGGGCACGGCCAGCAACATGGGCACGCGCGTCGAGTCCACGGCGGGCAACCACTTCTCGCATGCGCCCACGGTGTCCTGGATGAACGACGGCAGCGCGCAGGGGCGGCTGCTGCTGATCGGCCAGATCGTGCGCCGCAACGCCGGCAACGCGATCAACGACGACGCCAACGGCCGCATCTACATGTTCAACACCAACGGCGGGAGCGGCGCGTGGACCGAGGCCGCCGCGCCGCTGGTCACGCCCAATGCCGGCACCGATCCGTGCAGCAACTACAGCAGCCAGTTGCTGCCCTCGGCCGACGGCACGCGCGTGCTGCAGATGGCCAACATCGGCTGCCGCTTGCAGTTCGCGAGCGCGCCGCTGAATCACCCGGTCGCCGATGGCGTGTACCGGCTGGTCGCCAGGCACAGCGGCCAGGTGCTGGACGTGACCGGCTGCTCGACGACCACCGGCACGCAGATCGAGCAATGGGGCTGGGTCGGTGGTGACTGCCAGCGCTGGCGCGTGACCAACACCGGCAACGGCGACTACACGCTGAGCGCGCAGCACAGCGGGCAGTTGCTCGACGTGGATGGCTGCTCGACCGCCAACGGCGGCAAGGTGCAGACCTGGACCAACGCCAACAACAACTGCCAGAAGTGGCGCATCGAGCCGGTGGGCGACGGCTACTTCCGCGTCATCAACAAGAACAGCAACCTGGTGCTGGACGTGGACGGATGCTCGACGACGGCCGGTACGAAGGTCCAGCAGTACAGCTGGATCGGCGGCGATTGCCAGCGCTGGAAGTTCGAGCGCGTCAGCCCCAACGCGGTGGCCAACGGCACCTACAAGGTCCTGGCCAAGCACAGCGCGCAGGCGCTGGACGTCGCGGCCTGCTCGACCGCCGCGGGCGGGCTGGTGCAGCAGTGGCCGTACAGCGGCGCCAACTGCCAGCGCTGGATCGTGACGGCGATGCCTGACGGCTATTACGAGCTGACCTCGGTCAACAGCAACCTGAAGCTGGAAGTGCAGGACGCGTCGCTCGCGATGGGCGCGCAGGTCCGGCAGTGGACGTCCAACAACGCGGCCACGCAGCGCTGGGGCTTCGAGAACGTCGGCGGCGGCTTCTGGAAGCTCGTCAACAAGAACAGCGGCCGGGTGCTCGATGTGGACGGCTGCTCGACGACCAACGGCGCCAAGGTCCAGCAATGGGAATGGCTGGGCGGCGATTGCCAACGGTGGTCGATCTCGGCGCCCTGAGCGAGCGTCGGGCCGGGATTGATCCGCAACGAAGAAGGAGACGAACGATGAGACACATCCGGGCGCTTGCGGGCGCGATCCTGGCCACGGCGGCGATCGCCGCCACGACCGGTGCGATGGCGCAGGCTTCGGCGCCATCGGCACCGGTCGCCAATCCGGCGCATCCGGCCGGTCCGCCCAGCGCGGCCGCGCTCGCGAAGACCGGGCCCGAGGCCTATCTCTTCGCGCACATGACGGACGCCCGCTACGGCGTGCTGCATTACGCGGTGAGTCTGGACGGGCTGCATTGGACGACGCTCAACGGCGGCAAGGCCGTCAACGAGGAGTACCACGGCCATCCGTCGATCGCGCAAGGACCCGATGGGCGCTTCTATCTGGTCGGCAACAAGAGCGACGACGATCCGGACATCCGCTTCTGGGTCTCCGACGACCTGATCCACTGGAAGAGCTTCGGCACCTACCGGCCGGACCTGTCGCAGGTGGCCGGCCTGCCGAATGCGATGCAGCGCATCGGGGCGCCGAAGCTCTACTTCGACAAGCCGTCCAACCAGTTCGTCGTGCTGTGGCACACGGCCACGGTGCCCGGCGTGCCGGAGGATCCCGAGCGCTACTGGTCGAGCCAGCGCACGCTCTACGCGGTGTCGCCGGATCTGCGTCGTTTCGAGACGGCGCCCAAGCGCCTGTTCTCGTGGGAGATCGCGACCATCGACACCTTCCTGATCGCCAATCCCGAAGGCGGGTACTGCGCGGTGGTGAAGGATGAGCGGTATCCGTCCTACATCTGGACGACAGGCAAGACGATCCGCATGAGCTGCGCGAAGGAGCTGCTGGGGCCGTATCCCGAGCCGGGTCCCGCGTTGAGCCCGGCGTTCCGCGAGGCACCGACGCTGGTGCGCGCGCCCAATGGGATCGACTGGTATCTGTACTACGAGCAGTACGCGGGGGCAGGGTATGGGCTGTCGATGGCGCCGAGGCTCGAAGGGCCGTGGGTCGAGGTCTGGGGGAACTCGCGACGCAAGGAGTGGGATCGCTTCGAGATGCCCGCGCAGTTGCGGCATGGGTCGATGATGCCCATCACCAAGGCGCAGTACGAGGCGCTGCGCAAGGCGTATCCGCAAAAGTAATCCTCTGACTGCCACGAGCCCTCACCCCCCCGCCCTCTCCCGCTCCGCGGGCGAGGGGGCAAGGCGATCCGCTGGTGCACATAAGCCCGGTCGGACACCCTCGCCCGCGGAGCGGGAGAGGGAGGGGTGAGGGCTCGTCGATGAGCTCGGTCTTGTTCAATCCTTCCCCCGATTGACCGCCACGCGCGGTGCCTCTATGCTCGGCTCCTGAAAGCGCTTTCATAAGCGCGCAGGACACAAGGGCACAGCCATGACGGAGACAAGGACGGGACGCCCCAGTGCGTCCCTGGGATGGACGCTGTCCGCGAAGGGCGCGGACCTGGCGAGCGCGACGCGGCTGGCGCCGCAGCCGCCGCTGGACCTGCAGCCGGTGGCCGCGCTGATGGCCGATCCGGCCATCGCCGGCATGCCCAAGCTGGTGGTCAACAGCGCCAGGCGCTTCCAACGCATCGAGGGCTTCGGCGGCGCGTTCACCGAAGCCGCCGCCACCACCTGGCAGAAGCTGCCGCCCGCGGAAGCCAACGCCCTGCTGCAGGCCTATTTCGACGTGAGTGCCGGCCACGGCTACACCTTCAACCGCGTCCACATGAACAGCTGCGACTTCTCGCTCGGCAACTACGCCCATGCGGAAGTCCCCGGCGATGAAGCGCTGACGCACTTCAACATCGACCGCGACCGCCGCGCGCTGCTGCCGATGATCCAGGCGGCGATGAAGGTCGCGCCCGGCCCGATGAAGCTGCTCGTGTCGCCGTGGAGCCCGCCGCCCTGGATGAAGACCAACGGTGAGATGAACAACGGCGGCAAGCTGCTGCCGCGTTACGCCAAGGCCTGGGCCCAGTGCTACGTGAAGTTCATCCAGGCCTATGAGGCCGAGGGCGTGCCCATCTGGGGCGTGTCCGTGCAGAACGAACCCGATGCCGTGCAGCGTTGGGATTCCTGCGTCTACAGCGCGGAGGAGGAACGCGACTTCGTCCGCGACCACCTCGGCCCCGCGCTGCATGCGGCCGGACTTGAACGCATCAAGGTCGTGATCTGGGACCACAACCGCGACCAGATGGTGCAACGCGCCGATGTCGTGTACTCGGACCCCGAGGCCGCGAAGTACGTGTGGGGCTGCGGCTTCCACTGGTACGTCGAGGACCACTTCGATCACGTCGGCCTGCTGCACGACGCCTATCCCGACAAGCAGCTGCTCTTCACCGAGGGCTGCCAGGAGGGCGGGCCGCACCTCGGGTCGTGGGCGACCGGCGAGCGCTACGGGCGCAGCATCCTCAACGACCTCAACCGCTGGACGGTGGGCTGGATCGACTGGAACCTGCTGCTGGACGAGACCGGCGGTCCCAACCACGTCGGCAACCTGTGCAGCGCGCCGATGCTCGCGGACCGTGAGCAGAACCGGTTGATGCCGCAGAGCTCCTACGACTACCTCGGTCACTTCAGCCGTTTCATCCGGCCCGGTGCCCATCGCGTGCTGTGCTCGGCCAGCAGCCAGGACCTCGAATGCACGGCCGCGGTCAACGAGGACGGCAGCATCGCCGTCGTCGTGATGAACCGCAGCGAGCGGGCGCATCGCTTCTCGCTGCGCATCGACGGTCAGGCCGGTGTCGCGTCGCTGCCGCCGCGCTGCATCGCAACCTACCTGCTGCCTCGCTGAGGTCGCCATGGACCGCGTCGCGTTCGTGGACTCGACCTCGGCGCCGGACGCGGTCGTCGAGACCTCGACGCTCTCGGCCTGCGTGGACGCGCTCTACGTCTACCCGGTGAAATCCTGCGCCGGCGCGCGCGTGAGCGAGCTGCGCTTCGACGCCGACGGCCGCATCGAGGGCGACCGCGAATGGATCGTCATCGACGCGCGGGGCGAGCTCGCCTGGCTGGGTTCGCATCCAAAGCTCGCGCTGCTGCAGCCCAAGCTGATTGGCGACGCGCTGCTGCTGCTCGGTGAGGGCCAGCAGCCGCTGCGGCTCTCGCGCGAGCCGGCGGGCGAGGTGATCACGGCGTCGATCTGGAGCCCTGAGCATGGCCGCATGGTCGCGCATGCCGCGCGCGATGCCGGTGCGATCGCGGCGCAGTTCCTGCGCGAGCTGACAGGCGAGGAGCTGCGGCTGGTCAAGCTGAACCCGAGCTCGCGACTGAGCACCGGGCCGAACGCGCTGCATGCGGTGTCCACGGGATCCGTGGTCGAGCTCAACGAGTTCCTGGCGGCAGAAGGTCGTGCATCGGTGGATACGCGGCGCCTGCGGCCCAATCTCGTGCTGCGCGAGGCGCAGGACCCGCTGCCGCCCTTCATCGAGGAACACGTGATGCAGATGGTCTGGCGGGACGGCGACGCGATCGGCGAAGGCACCTGGCGACGTCTCGTTCACCACATGGCCTGCGAGCGCTGCGTCGTGCCCAACGTCGATCCGGACACCGGCCACATGCAGTCCGGCATCGAGATCGCGATCGCCGCGCTCAGCGCGCGGCGCTGGCCCGGGTTGGCGTCCCGATTCGGCATCTACCTGCAGCCGCCGCGCGGCGGCGCGCTCATGGAAGGCACCGTGCTGACGATGGAGCTGGACTTTTGAGCGCGCCACGTGGTGTGAGCCGTCGCGGGATGCTCGCGGCGATGACGGCGCCGGCCTGGTCCGGCGTGCTGGTGGTGCCGGCGCTGGCGCAGGCGCGTGAGGTGCTGACGGTCGCTGCCTTCCCGCTGATGGACGAGATCGCCCGCGCGGCGATCCCGGCCTGGCAGGCGATGCATCCCGACGTCGAGCTGCGCATCCTGATGCGGCAGTACTCCGACCACCACACCGCGATGACGACGGCCTTGTCGACGGCGGTCGGTCTGCCCGACGTGATGGCGCTGGAGTCGAGCTTCGTCGGCCGCTTCGCGCAGGGCGGCGGCCTGGAGGATCTGCGTCAGACGCCCTTCGGCATCGAAGCCTTCCGTCCTCGGCTGGTGCCCTATGCCTACGACCAGGCGATCGCGCGCAGCGGCGCGGTCGTCGCGATGCCTGCGGACATCGGTCCTGGCACGATGCTGTATCGGCACGACATCTTGGGCCGGGCCGGCGTGGCGCCGGAAGAGCTGACCGTCAGCTGGGACCGCTACGTCGACGCGGGGGAGCGCATCAAGGCGCGCACCGGCGCCTACCTGATCGCCAACGTGCAGGAGATCAAGGACATCCTGATCGCCGATGGCCTGAAGCCGGGCGAGGGCGTGTACTTCGACACCGACTCGCGGGTGCTGGTGAACTCACCGCGTTTCGAGCGCGCCTTCGAGGTCGCGCTGCGCGCGCGGCAGAAGGGGCTGGACGCGAAGGTGCAGGCGTGGTCCAACGACTGGGGCGCGGGTTTCAAGCAGGGGCGGCTGGCAACGGAGCTCTCGGGTGCGTGGCTCGTCGGGCAGCTCAACGCCTTCGTCGCGCCGGAGACCAAGGGGCTGTGGCGTGCATCCTCGCTGCCCGGCGGATCGCAGGTGCCGTATGGCGGCACGTTCTACGCGATCGCGCGCAAGTCGGCGCCGTCGCGCAAGCTGCTGGCGTGGCGCTTCATCCAGATGATGACGCTCGATCCGGCGCGGCAACTGCAGGCCTTCAAGGCGTACGACGCGTTCCCGGCGCTGCGCGACGTGCATGAGGATCCGTTCTTCAGCGAGCCGGTGGCTTTCCTCGGCGGGCAGCGCGCGCGGCTGCTGTGGCGCGAGGACGCGTTGCGCATCTCGGCGCAGCCCGTGCACAAGCAAAACAAGTTCGCCGAGGAGGTCGTGCAGACCGAGCTCGACAAGGTGCTGCGCGGGCAGAAGCCGATCAGGACGGCGCTCGCGGATGCGGAACAGTTGCTGGCGCGGCGCGCGAAACGATGACGAGGAAGATGCGGATGAAACAACGATTGACGCGACGCCGGGCCACGACGCCGCTGATGGCGGCCCTGGCGGTGACGGCGATGACAGGCGTGACCGCGCTGGGAGGCACCGCGGTGTCGGCGCAGACGGCACAGACCGCGACGGGCAAGAACGGGGCGGCGTCCGGGCCGATCGGCTTGCCGCCGGGATACGCGCTGGTGTGGTCCGACGAATTCGATCGCAGTGGCCTGCCTGACGAGTCCAAGTGGGCCTACGACACCGGGATGAACAAGCAGGGCTGGCACAACCGCGAGAAGCAGTACTACGCCGGACCGCGCGCGGAGAACGCGTCAGTGCGCGATGGCAAGCTGGTGATCACGGCGCGCAAGGAGGCGCTGTCCTCGTTGCCGGACTGGGGTGGTCAGCAATACACGTCGACGCGGCTGATCACGAAGGGCAAGGCCGAGTGGACCTATGGCTACTTCGAGATCCGCGCGAAGCTGCCGTGCGGTCAGGGCACGTGGCCGGCGATCTGGATGCTGGGCAGCCAGGGCGACTGGCCGGCCTCGGGTGAGCTCGACATCCTGGAGCACATGGGCCAGAAGCCGGACTGGGTGTTCAGCACCGTGCACACGACGACGGGTCATGGCGGACATGGCGTGGGCGACGGGCGTGTGTTGAAGACGGCGTGCAGCGCGTTCCACACGTATCAGATGTTGTGGACACCGCAGGAGGTGCGATTCGGCATCGACGGGCAGGTGCACGCGGCGTATCCGAACCTGGGCAAGGGCTCGGCGCAATGGCCCTTCGACAAGCCGCAGTTCCTGATCCTGAACCTGGCGATCGGCGGGGACCTCGGCGGCGAGATCGACGACCGGATCTTCCCCATCGGCTACGAGGTGGAGTTCGTGCGGGTGTATCAGGCGAAGCCTTGAAGGTTGACGCGGGGATCGGTGGTCTACTCGACCTCCGTCGTTGACCTTCGAGAGCCCCGCTTGTCCCGCAGTACCCAAGGCGCCACGCTGCTTGGCCTGATCGCGATCCTCTTCTGGAGCACCTCCGTCGGGGTGACTCGCAGCACGATCGAGTTCCTCGGGCGGACCGGCGCGCCGGCCGTCATGTTCACGCTGTCCGCGCTGCTCCTGCTGCCCACGCGCACCGCGCTGAGCGAGCTGCCGCGCCGCTACCTGTGGCTCGGTGCCGCCCTGTTCGTCGGCTATGAGATGTGCTTCGTCCTTGCGCTCGGCTTCGCGCGCTCGCGCCATGAGGCGATCGAGGTCGGCATGGTCAACTACCTCTGGCCCAGCCTCACCGTGCTGTGCTCCGCGATCGCCGGTGGCAAGCGGCTCAACGCGCTCATCCTCGCGGGCCTTGCGCTCGCCTTCGCCGGCGTCGTCACCGCGTCCTCGCCGCCGGAAGGGCTGTCGCTCAGCCGCTTCTTCCACAACGCCGCAGAGAACCCGCTCTGCTACGGCCTCGCCTTCATCGGCGCGATCGTCTGGGCGCTCTACAGCACCTGCACCAAGCACATGGCCGAAGGCAAGAACGCGCTGTGGTTCTTCATGGCGCTCAGCGCCGCCGGCTTCTGGATCGTTCACGCGCTCAACACCGAGCGCACCCCGATGAACTGGTCGATGCACGTCGTCATCCAAGTCGCGCTCGCGAGCGCGGCCGTCACGCTGGCCTACCAGCTTTGGAACGTCGGCGTGCTGCGCGGCAACATCCATGTACTCGGCCTCGCGGCCAACGGCACGCCGGTGATGTCGGCGCTCTTCGCGTCGGTGCTGCTCGCCGCTCCGTTGCCGCCGATCTTCTGGGGCGGCGCCGCGCTCGTCGCGATCGGTTCCCTGCTCGCGGGCATCGGATCCAGGCGCTGAAACGCTGCTTGACTCCGAAATGACAAGGGGCCGGGCGCCCGGCCCCTTCCTTCACGCGTCCTCGCGCAGCAACTGCACCTGACGTCCCGTCAGCAGCGGCAGGATGCGCTGCACGACGATCTCCTGGTAGTGCGCGGTGCCGCGATGGACCTCGATCGCCGCGTGATCCGCGTAGCGCTCCAGCAGCAGCACCTCGCCGGGCGTCGAGACGCTCTGGAAGGTCTCGTAGCCTTGGCATCCGGGTTCATCCAGGCTGAGCTCGCGCACCTGGGCCGCGAGCGCGAGCACCTGCGGCACGGCCTCTGGCGGCATGCGCCAGCGGGCCACCACCACGACGGGACCGGCGGCGCTCATGCGGCCTCCTGCTTCAGCGCGGTGGCGATCTCACGCGCCAGCGGAGCGCCCGATGCCGGGTTCTGCCCCGTCATCAAGCGGCCGTCGACGACGACCTTGGCCTCCCACAAGCCCGCCTTCTCGTAGCGCGCGCCCTCATCGACGAGCGCGCTCTCGAGCAGGAAGGGCACATCGGCCTTGGCGTAGCCCTCTTCCTCCGCGTTGGAGAAGGACGTGACGCGACGGCCCTTCAGGAAGGGCGTGCCATCCTCGAGCTTCACGCCGGCGAAGGCCACCGGGCCATGGCAGACGGCGGAAACGATCTTGCCGGCGTTCCAGGCGCGCAGCACGGCTTGCTTGACGTCGGGGTCGGTGGCGATGTCGCCCATCGGGCCGAGGCCACCCGGGAAGAAAATCGCGTCGTAGTCGGCGACATCGATCTCCGACAGCTTGCGGCTGCGCGCCATGCGGCGGAAAGCGTCGCTCTCGCGGAAGGCGCGCTGCGCGGGATCGGTCTCGTCGTAGGCGTCTTCCGGCGGCGTGCCGCCCAGAGGAGACGCGAATTCGACGGCGATGCCGGCGTGGTCGAGGACCTCCCAAGGATGCGCGACCTCGGCGAAGAAGTAACCGGTGCGGCGCTGCTGCGGACCGATCTGGGCCGTGTTGGTCAGAACGAAGAGGACATGCTTGACGGTCATGGTGAGCTCCTTGGCGGTGCCCGCGGCGCGGGCGATCGGGTGGGTCGCCGGTGCCTCGGGAAGAGGGCCTCGCGACGTCGTGAAGCAATGATGGAAGCTCGACATGAATTCATGAAATTTATTAGACGAACAACAGATATCTGATTCGTATATGTCTTGATCGGGGCGATACCATCCGGCGCGACCACGCTGGCGCTTTCGCCGCGCACGGCAGGCACAGGAACCTCAGCACATGCAAGACATCGACCCGGCGGACGGCTCCGCGATCCGCAGCTCCACCGATCTGCCGGTCTGGCTGCGCGAGGGCGCGCGAGCACTCTTCTTCCGCGCGCCGCGATGGGAGTCGCTGCACGGCGGGCCGTGGTCCATCGCGGCCTTGACGGCCCTCGCGCTGTGCGTCGGCGTCGTTGCTCAATGGGACGCCGTCACCGGCCCGGTCGAATTCAACTGGCGAGGGCTCCTGGACGGGTGGGGCGGCACCCTCATCACCATCTGGATCTGCTGGTTCGTGGTGGCTGTCGGCAAGCCCCGCGTGCCCGGACCTCGCGGCGCGGGCTCGCTGATGACGCTGCAGGTGGCCATGATCCTCGTGTTCACCGTCCTGGACGGCTTGATCGGGAAGATCGCCGACCAGGTCTACGGGGGATCCGCGAGCTGGCCGGGCAACGTGATGCTTGCGCTCTGGATCGCGCCGCTGGTCTGGCTGGGCGCCGCCCAGGTGCGGCTGTGGTGGCGCGTCGCGGGCTCGCCGGTCGCCCGCACGATCGCGACCGCGTTGACGCCGCTGCCGTTGGTCATCAGCGGCTGGCTCCAGCCCATCGCCTTCTGGTCACCCGATCGCGCCGTGCAAGCGGAACAGGCCGACGCAGCGCCCTACGGGCTCTCCGTCGACGAGGACGTCCTCGACACGCAGACCCAGCTGCTGGACAAGGCCCTGCGCGCGCTGCCGCCGTCGCAGCCTGGTCGCGTGAACGTCTATGCCGCGACCTACGCGCCCTACATGTCCGAGGACGTGTTCATGCATGAGAGCGAGGTCGTGGCCAGGACCCTGGCCGAGCGCTTCGACGCAGGCGATCGGACCGTGCAGCTCGTGGCCAATCGCAAGACGCAGACGACGCTGCCCTGGGCCACGCGGCCCAACCTGCGCCGCACGATCGAGCGCATGGCCGCGGTCATGAACCGCGAGCAGGACGTGCTGTTCCTGCACCTGACCTCGCACGGCGGCAAGGACGGCCGCCTGGCCACGGACACCTTCCCGCTCGAGAGCGAGCCGCTGACGCCCGCGCTGCTCAAGCAATGGCTGGATGACGCGGGCGTGCGCTGGCGCGTGATCTCGGTGTCCGCGTGCTTCTCGGGCAGCTGGATCGCGCCGCTGGCGGGCGAGGGCACGCTGGTGATGACCGCGGCGGACGCGGACCACACCTCCTACGGCTGCGGCTCGCGCTCACCGCTGACCTTCTTCGGACAGGCGATGTATGTCGATGCGCTCAGGGATACCTGGTCGTTCACGCAGGCCCATGCGCAGGCACGCAAGCTCATCGACGCCCGCGAACGTGAAGCCGGCAAGTCCGATGGCTATTCGAATCCGCAGATCAGCGAGGGCGCCGCGATCGCGCCCGTGCTGCGACGGCTGGAGGCTCAGCAGGCGGGCCGCTGAACCGCGGATGGCGCGGTGACTTGGGCGGATCGCCGGCGTCGCGCCGCCAGATGGCCGATGCCATCGAAGCTGTGAAGCGCGTGATTCTTTCGGCCGAGAAAGTCAGCAGCGTGAAGACTTGATGTCGCCCGCGAAACCAGGTGTCACAGGCCTGCCCTCACTGTCCCGGCGTCAGAGACCGGGGATGCGCCGCCAGCGCACGATCACGTGGGCGATCGCGCTGAGCACGCCGGTGCTCGCGAAGTAGATGCCGAGGTTGGTGCCCGACCCCGGCGAGACGTTCTGCGAGCAGGACCACCAGGCGACGCCGCCCGCGAGGAACGCGCCCCACGCGAGCAGCAGCAAGGGGCGAAGCCGGGTCAGGAAGGCTGCGCCGCCGCCGGCGCCCAGGCGCTCGTCGAGCAGCTGTTCCAGCCACGGAGTCAGCAGCGGAGAACGCTTGATGCGGCAGGCGCCGACGACGAAGAAGAGGCCCGGCCAGAACAGGATGATCGCCTCCAGGCCGCCCATGTCGGGCTTGGGGAAGACGCAAAGCGGCCGCATCTGGGCGCCCGTCAGCATGGGGAGCTGGAAGCCGATCATGAACACCCAGATGCCCACGATGACCGCGGTGGAGCGCCAGGTGGGATCGCCCGGCGCGGGTGCCGCGCTCGCGGAAGCGGATGTCGAGGTCTGGGGCATGCTGGCCGCGGCGAGCGCGTCGCGACGCCGCAGCGCGATGAGGCGCCACAGCAGCAGTCCCAGCAAGGAGAACACCACCCAAGCCTTGGCGAAGATGGCGAAATTCGCGCGCTGGAATTCGTCGTACTCGGCCTCGGTGATGGGCATCGCCGGCCCGCGATTCACGCTCAGCGAGAACTGCTTGCCGTCGGGCGAGGCGGACCAGTTGCGGCTGGTCACGGGCGTGCCGTCGGGCAGGTTCTCCAGGCCTGTCCCCGTGCCGGACCAATTGGGTGCCCCGGCGACGACGGCGACAAGTGCCGCGACGAGGACCCAGGGCGCGAAAAGCTCACGCAGGATGGGCGAGGCTCGGCCCGGGCCAAAGGTCGGCGCCTTGCGCAGCGCGAAGAATCCGCCGCCGGCGAGGACGACGATGGCCACGTGAACCCACATCAGGAACGGGAAGTAGACCGCCCAGTCGGCCCGCGTGGTGAGGATGGTCCCGACGACGCTCGCGCAGAGCACGGCGAGTGCGGTGTTCTGGAACATCCAGGCGCGCCGTTCGAGCCGCTGGGCCTTGGCGCGATCCTCGTCCTTCAGGTTCTGCCAGTCGGCCAGCGGTTCTTGGGCGCGCTTGAACATCCTCAGCCCTCGATCAGATCTTCATCGCGGCCGCGATGCTGTCGCGCGCGGCCTTGTTCATGCGGACGTCGAAGGGCAGGAAGGTGTACTTGTCGGCCACCGTCGCGCCGTTCGGGTTGGACAGGTAGTAGCCGCCGCCCAGCACCGCGCCGTCCTTGACCAGCGCGCCGGTGTAGACGTTGCCGTTGCGCTCGAAGTAGATGCGGTACTGCACCGTCGAGCTCATCGTGGCCGACACCGGACGCGGATTCGTCGCCACCCAGACCGACACGCCGTCCACGGTGCGGATCGCGCCGTCGGCCAGCTTGTAGGTCGTGCCGTCGCTGTTGGACACGATGCCCGCGGTCATCGCGGCGGTGAGCGTCGTCGACGTGCGGCAGGCCGAGACGTTGGCATCGGTCGTCGCTGCGTAGCAGTCGAAGACGTTGTAGCGGTCGGACTTGTTGGTCTGCTTGAACTTCGTGTAGCTCGCGCCGTCAGCGTAGCTGCGCGTGGTGTCCATCACCGACGGGTTGGTGAAGAACACGTCGTGGAAGTGCGCGAAGTCCGGGGACGATGCCGACAGCGTGCCGGTCAGCGGGATCGTCGTGTACTCGCTGCGGATCTCGCTGATGGCGACGGTGGTGCCGTCGGTGGCCATCGAATCCACGCGCACGTCCGCGCCGACGTAGCTGATGCGGTTGGTGCCGCTCACGACGACCACGGCGCCGTTGCGCAGCACGCGGGTCGGCGCCTGCCCCACCAGCGCCAGCGTGCGGGTCATGTTCTGCGTGCCTTGCTGCGACGTGGTCTGCGGGCCGCTGGTCAGCGGCGACGCGCCGAGCACGGCGAAGTCCGAGAACGCGTAGTTCGTGCCGCTGGTCTGCGTTGCGCCGCTGTTCAGCTTCCAGTGCAGGAAGTAGCTGCCAGTGCCGGGCGAGAGCAGCTGGCTCTCGAAGACGGCCTGGTTGGGGCTGAGCTGCAAGGTGAGCTGCGCGGCGCCGCTGGTGACGCTGCCGTCGGCGTTGGAGACGACGACCGAGAACTGCGCGCCGTGATCGGCGTAGCTGGCCGGCGGCGTCTGGTAGGACGCGGATGTGGCGCCGGCGATGTCCACGGCGTTCCTGCGCCATTGGTAGGCGAGGTTGTCGCCGGTCGCGACGACGGTGAACGTCGGCGTGCCGTCGGTGAGCACGGCCGCGTCGGCGGGCTGGGTGGTGATGCTGGGTGCCGAGCCCGTGGCATCGGAGGCGCTCGCGGACGCCTTGCCGGCGCGTGTGTCGCTCTCGGTGGTGCCGCCGCCGCCGCAGGCCGTGACGAACACCGACACCGCCGCCACGATGGCGGCGGACTGAAGTCTGTTGAAGACCATGGAACCTCCCTGTTGAGAAACCGTTGGCATGGCAGTCCGCGAGAGGCGTCCGCCATTGCGTTTATGGGCGCGGAGTATAGGAGCCGATGGCGACGCGAAGGTGTCCGCACGAAGGGCGATTACAGGCAGGTACGGGCCTAGCATCGGGGCATGACGCAAGCACCTTCCCGCCGCCGGGTTCTCGGCGTGGCCCTGGCGGCTCCGGCCGCTGTTGTCGCAACCTCGACGATGGCCGCGACACCTTCGGTCCCGCCTTCGTCCACGCCATCGACCGCCGCGCGGGCAACGGCGTCATCGTCGACCGTCGCGGCGATGCCGGGGCTCTCGCCGCAGCGCATCGAGCGCGCGCTGAAACTGATGGTCAGCGATGGCCGCGCGGCCGGGGTGTCGGCGGTGGTCTGGCAGGGCGGGGCGGAGCGCTACTTCGGCGCCTTCGGTCAGGCGGATCTGGAGGCGCGGCGCCCGATGGCACGCGACACGCTGGCGCGCATCTGGTCGATGACCAAGCCGGTGGCGAGCGTGGCGCTGATGCGGCTGTGGGACGAGGGCCGTTTCCGGCTCGACGATCCGCTGTCGACCTACCTGCCCGAATTCAAGTCCATGCGCGTGGCGGCGGACGAGCGCGGCGGCGAGCGGCCGGCGCAACGGCCCATCCTCGTGCGCGACATCCTGCGCCATACGTCGGGCTTGACCTACGACATGGAGGACAGCGCCGCTGATCGCGCCTTCCGCGCGGCGCAGCCTTTCGAGAAGTCGCCCGACCTCGCGTCGTTCAGCCGCGCGGTGGCGGCCTTGCCCTTGCGGCATGAGCCGGGCACAGCCTGGCACTACGGCACGTCGACGGACATCGTGGCGCGCCTGGTGGAGGTACTGTCCGGCGAGCCCTTCGATGTCCACGTGCGTCAGCGCATCCTTCAGCCGCTGGGCATGAAGGAGACGGACTGGGTGCAGCCGGCGGATCGCCGATCGCGGCTGGCCGCGACCTATCGGTTCCCGTCCGGCGAGAAGCCGCAGCGCGAGGCGGACATGTCCTTCGCGTTCGCGACCGGCGGTGCGGGCCTGATCGCGCCGATGGACGACTACCTGCGCTTCGCGCGGATGCTGCTGGGCGAAGGCGCATTGGAGGGCGTGCGGGTGCTGCGGCCGACGACGGTGCGTCTGATGATGACGGACCAACTGGATCCGGCGCTGGCGCCGCGGCATTTCATGCGCAGTGCGGGGGTGGGATTCGGCCTGGGTGGGTCGGTGCGGATCGCGCCAGCGCTGGCGTCCGAGCCGCCGGGCGTGGTGGGCGAGTTCTCGTGGGGCGGTGCGGCGTCGACGCTGTTCTGGGTCGATCCGGCGAATCAGCTCGCGGTGGTCTTCTTCGTCCAGAAGATGCCGTTCGACGAGCAACTCCATCTGGAGCTGCGGCGCGCGATCTACGGCTGAGCGGTCGTCGTACCATCTCGCGGCGATCGAGCAGAGGTCGCTTCAGGGAGAGTCCTCAGATGAAGAGCATCGTGAATCCGCCGGATGAATGGATTGAAGGCGTGGCGGGCACCACCACGCGGATGTGGATCTTCTTCGGCATGCTCGCGGTGGGGATGTCCATGGTGGTCTACACGACCGCGACGCAAGGCTGGCGATCGGCGGTCGTGCTGGCGCTTCTCATGGTCGCCTTCCAGTTGAGCTTGCTGGGCGCGCTGCGCAAGGTGTTGCGCAGGACGGCATCGACCCGGACGGGTGAGGCGCCGGTGGACGGTTGAGGCCGTCGGGACTTCGCATTGAGCTCACCGACCGGCGATAGCCTGCCGAGCATGTCATCGCTGTTCTCGATCAGGTTGCTCCTTTCCTTCCTCAAGTTCATGGCCGCATTCGCCGGAGCCGCATTCGTCGGGCTGGCCATGTTGGCTGGAATCGTCGGGTGGCTCCTCTCGTCCGTTGATCCTTGTGGCAACGATCCGCAGTACGAGGTCGCCTCGCCCGATGGCCGTCATCGAGCCGTGGTTTTCCAGCGGGACTGCGGCGCCACCACCGGCTTCTCCACCCATGTGTCGATCCTGACCGCCGGCGAGGCGTTTCCGAGCGAAGGCGGCAATGTCTTCGCTGCCGACTCGATGCGCGATCCCAACGGCGTGCTCCCTCTGCGCATCACATGGACGGGCGACCGATCGATCCTCATCCAGCGCGCTCGCGCGGCAAAGGTGTTCCGCAGTGAATCGCGTGTGCTCGGTGTCGCGGTCGACTACAAGGTCGCTGCGGGGCCGGGTCTATGACGCGAGCCACGGCCGTTGAGCCCGAGGTATCGTCCCGCCCCATGCGTTCCCGTCCCGCTTCCCGCCTGCTCGTCATCGATCCCCAAGGCCGCGTGCTGCTGTTCCGCTTCGTTCATCGCAGCGGGAATACGGCGGGTCGCATCCACTGGGCGACGCCAGGGGGCGGCGTTGAAGACGGTGAGAGCTTCGAGCAGGCTGCGATTCGTGAGCTGCGCGAGGAAGTCGGCGTCACCATCGCGGATCCGGGGCCGCAGGTCGCGCGGCGCGTCTTTCCGCTCGAGCTTTTCGACGGTGAGATCGTCGAGGCCGACGAACGATTCTTCGTCGTGCGAGTCGCCGACAACCACGTTCACGATGGCGGCTGGACCGCCCTGGAGCGCGAGGTCATGGCCGAGCACCGATGGTGGACCGCCGAGGAACTCGCCGCCACCGAGGAGATCGTCTGGCCGAGCAATATCGCGGCGATGCTGCGGGAGCAGCTTGGCGTCTGAAGAGCGGTCGGCCTCAACCGCAGGAAGCGACCTGCTTGTGCTTCGGCACCAAATGCTCCCCGATGAACACAGGCTCATCGCCGCAGGAGGAGCGGAACTGCATCAACAGCGCGAAGACCGCGTAGACGAGCAGCGCGCCAGCGGACAGCACGATCTTGCCGGCAAGCGGCAGGAGCGATCGCGCCGTCAGCACCACGATCGCGATGCCCGCCGCGATGCTCGAGATCGAGACGAGACTGCGCCAATCGTCCACCCGAAACCGGCCCGGCATCTGCAACGCGAGCCCCCAGACGATGGTCTGGATCAGGAAGGGCAATGCGCCGATCGCCACGATCAGCAAGAACCTTCGCAGCCCCGACCCGTGGCGGGCTCGCGCCCCCGCCGTCAACTCATGATCCTCTCCGCCCACGATCACCCCACCGCGTTGAGACCCAGCCCCACCGCGATCGCGGCGATCACGCCCAGCACCGCGGGCACGAGCAGGCTGCGCTTGGGATAGTGCGGTCCATAGGTCTTGATCAGCAGCCGGCTCTGCTTCTGGCCCACGATCACGTACCACAGCACATTGACCAGCCCCAGTGGCAGGCAGGCCAACAGCACCACATACGGCACCCGGTTGTGCTCATGCATCGCCAGCACCGCGTATCCGCTGATCACGCTCAGCGCGACCAGGTCCACCCACGCACCGAAACGACGTGCCGCCTCGCCCATCTGCCGCGCGTTCAGCAACTGGATCAACGCGCCGAAGGCCGGCGTCAGCACGAAGCCCAGCATCACCGCCCGGTCTGGGCTGTAGAAGGGCGCATCCGCCACCGACAGCGCGGGCTTGGCTTCCCCGTCTCCCTCGATCTCGTATGCGCCGGCATCCCACGCCGCGATCGCCTCGCGCGCGGCCTCTGCTTGCGACTGGGGAACCATCACCCGCACGCCGATCGCCGGCGCCAGGAAGGAATGCATCTGCGAGATGTGCTCGTCCGTCACATGCGGCGTGAGCCCGGCGGACTCGAGCATCCCGCGGAGCACGTGCGCTTCCGTGGGCATCGACCGCGTCGCCACGCAGACAAAGTCGTCGGATCCCGCCACCGGCGCCGAGCCCTCCGGCGTGGACCTCGGCGAGCCCATGGGTGAAAGCTCTTCTTGTGTCATGACACCTCCCAGGCCGCGAAGCTTATCCGCTTCGCGGGTGGAGGGCAGGGCTCAGCAGGGGCTCACGCCGGCACCGGCACCTGCCACTGCGTGCCCGGCGCGTAGCGCGACACGTACTGCTGATGGCTTGGCATCTGCTGCACCGTGTGGTCGATCCGCGTCTTGATGCCGCCCAGGAACGCCGCCAGGTCGCGATCGCTCATGACGTCCGCCGTCGGATGATGCTGCTCCGGCATCAGCCCCTGGCCCAGCATCACCTGCACCCAGGAGTTCTCCGTGAACAGCTCGTTGGGCCCGCGGAATACCCGGCCCGTCTCGCGGAAGAGGTCCAGCCGATGCTGCAGCGAGGCCGGCACCGGCATCTCGCGCATCTCGCGCCAAAGGGACGCATCGCTGCGCTGCTGCAGGTGGTAGTGCAGCAAGATGAAATCGCGGATGTGTTCCAGCTCATGCCGCATCTGCGCGTTGTACTCGTTGATGTCGGACTGCCGGATGCCGTCCTTGGGGAACATCTGCAGCAGCCGGATCGCGCTGCGCTGGATCAGGTGGATGCTCGTCGATTCCAGCGGCTCCAGGAAGCCGCTGGCCAGGCCCACGCCCACGCAATTGCGCGCCCACACGACCTCTCGCTGACCGGGCTTGAACCGGATCACCCGATGCGGCGTCAGCACCTCGCCCTTGATGTTGCCCAGCAGCGCCGCACGCGCCGTCTCGTCATCGACATGCCGGCTGCTGAAGACCACGCCATTGCCCACGCGATGCTGCAGCGGGATCTGCCACTGCCAGCCCCACGGATGCGCGATCGAGCGGGTGTAGGGCACCGCGTCCCGCACCGAGGCCGTCTGCAGTGCCATCGCGCTGTCGCAGGGCAGCCAGTGCGACCAGTCCTCATACCCCACGCCCAGGGCCTGCCCCAGCAGCACCGAGCGCATGCCCGTGCAGTCCACGAAGAGGTCGCCCTCGATCTCCGATCCGTCCTGCAGCTTCAGCGCGCGCAGGTCGCCATCGGTGTGCTTCAGCACCTCGCCGATCTTGCCCTCGATGCGCTTGACGCCGAAGCCCTCGCTGAAGCGGCGCAGGAAGGCGCCGTAGAGCGACGCGTCCAGGTGGTACGCGTAGTTCAGTCCGTCATCGGGCAGATGCGCGAACTTGTGCGCCTGCGCCGCGCGCAGCTCCAGGCAGTAGTCCCCGTAGTCCGATGCCAGGCCGCGCTCGCGCCCCTTCATCCAGAAGTGCTGGAACCCGGCCGTCCAGTGATCGATGCCGGTGCTGCCGAACGCGTGGATGTAAGTCGAGCCCACATCGCGCCAGCCCTCGAACTGGATGCCGAGCTTGATCGTGGCCTGCGTCGCGGCCATGAAGGCGCGCTCGTCCAGGCCGAGCAGCTGATGGAAGGTCAGCATCGTCGGGATGGTCGCCTCGCCGACCCCGACGGTGCCGATCTCGTCGGACTCGACCAGTCGGATGTCGAGCTGCTTGCCCAGGTGCTTGGAGATGCAGGCGGCCATCATCCAGCCCGCGGTGCCGCCACCGGCAATGACGACACGGCGCACCGGTCGGCGCGGGGATTCCAGGGGCGGGGCGGCGAAGGTCATGGCGTCTCCTCCATGTCGTTGTCGAGGGGCGAGGGCGTTCAGCGTTGCTTGAGCCGCTGAATCAGATGAGCCCGCAGGTGGCCCGCGCCCTCCGCCGTCAGCGGCGCGAGCGCATGCCGCGCATGCGCGGGGATGTGGGCCGCGGTGTCGGCGTCCGCGTTGAACACGTAATGCTCGAAGATCCCCTGCCACGCGCGCCGCTGCGGCTCGGGCAGCTCGCGCAGCGACAGCAGCGCCATCATCAGCGTGAACAGCGGCGGATCCATGTGCGCCGGCGACTGGCGCCACCAGTAGTTGATCAGCACGTTGAATGCATCAAGCGCCTCCACCTGATGCCACCACATGCTCGGGATGTAGACCGCATCGCCGGGACCGAGCTCCGCGACCTGCGCGTGCTCGAGCGCTTGCGCGAAACGCGGGAATCGATCGAGGTCGGGATGCTTCAGGTCCACGAGGCTCACCGGTTGACCGGCTGGCGTGAAATCGATCGGACCCACGTACAGGTTGGCGAGCTGCTCCGGCGGGAACAGCGTGAAGCGCCGATGCCCGGCCGCGACGCAGGCGATGTTGTCGGGCAGGTCGTAATGCGGCGCGATGCGGCTGCGGTTGCCCAGCCAGATGCTGACCAGCGCGTCCGGCGCGCCTTGCGATCGCGTGCCCAGCGGCGTGAGGTCCAGGTCGTTGCGCGCGCGGAATCCCGGCAGGCAGTCATCGACGGTCGTGGAGCCGACGTAGTAGCAGGGCGGCCGCTCGACCTCGGCGAGCTTGAGCAACTCCTCCATCAGCGCGGGCAGCGGCGCGTCGGCGCGCCCGAAGTTCATGCCGGTGAAGTCGTCGTTGTAGAAGATGCGTCCGTCGATCTCGGGCGGTCCGGTCATGATGGCCACCGGCGCGCCGCGCCAGCAACCATGCAGGTGATCGACCGCCGCGCGGTCCGAGCGCAGCGCCTCGCGCACCATCGGCCAATGCGACACGAGGCCGCGCAGCACCAGCGGCTGCGCGGCCTCGATCAGGTCTTCAGGAAGCCGACCCGCGATCAGGTCCTGTCGTTCTTGGATCGGCTTCATGCGGGCAGGGCCCCGGCAGGGGTCAGAACTTGTAGCGGAGGCCCAGCATATAGCGGCGTCCGGTCTGCGTGACCGAGTACACCTCCTCCTTGGTCCGACCATGCTGGCGCAGGATCGAATCGCCCAGGTTGATGACCTCGGCCTGCATGCTCAGGCGCTCGCTGAAGTTGTAGCCCAGGCTCACGTCGACCTGCGAGTACGGCTCCGTGTAGATCGGCGCCGAGCGGCCCAGCGTGTTGCCGTCGTTGACCGCCGCGAGGAACTTGTCGCGCCAGTTGTAGGCCACCCGCACGCTGAAGCGCGCATCCTCGTAGAAGCCCACCAGGTTGGCCGAGTCGCTCAGGCCCACCAGCGCGTACTGCTGCGCCA
Organism: Roseateles sp.; assembly: GCA_039594005.1. Classification (GTDB taxonomy): domain Bacteria; phylum Pseudomonadota; class Gammaproteobacteria; order Burkholderiales; family Burkholderiaceae_C; genus Roseateles. Next base: position 2,831,672 of record JBCNOF010000010.1, on the reverse strand, counting down.
GGCTCATGTTGTCGTACTTGAGGCCCGACTTCACCTTCGTGAAGTTGGCCGCGACGCCGAAGCCCGAGTTCCCGAACGCGTGCTGCACGTTCAGCTCAAAGCCCTTCAGGCTGTTGGACTGCGTGTTGGCCGGCACCGTGATCTGGAAGTTGGCGATGGGATCGCCCGCCTGGCCGGCGATGGTGCCCAGCGCGTTGCCGTTGGTGTCGAAGCCGGTCCGCGTCACGCCCTGCTGACCGTTGTAGTTGTTGAGGATGTAGTTGCGGATGCAGGTCAGGTCCGTGCCGCAGGCGCCGGTGGTCGACGCCTCGTTGTAGAGCTTGCCCCCGATCGGCGTGTGCAGGTTGAACGGCGTGGCGTTCTCGATCGTCGAGCCGATGTAGTTGGAGATGTTCTTGCGGAACACGCCCGCGGCCACGTAGCTCGACTTCGCGTAGTAGTACTCGAGCGACAGGTCGAAATTCTTGGCCTTCAGCGGCTTCAGGCCAGGATTGCCCTGCGAGCCGGTGCCACCGTTCACACGCGCGAGGTCGTTCAGCGTCTGTCCGCCCTGGATCGCATCCCAGCCGGGCCGGCCGATCGTCGTGCCGTAGCTGGCGCGCAGCTTGAGCTTGTCGGTCAGGTCCGCATCCCAGTCGACGCTCGGCAGCCAGTAGCTGTACTTGCCGTCCAGTGTGGTGAAGCCCGGATCGCCCTTGAGCACGGTGAGCTCGTTGTTGGAGCCCCAGGTGATGCCCGTGGCCGTCGGCACCAGCGCGCTGGAGGTGACCTTGGTGCGCTCATAACGCATGCCGATCGTGGCGCTCATCGGCACGCCCAGCTCCCAGTCGCGGGTGTACTCCGCGTAGGCGCTGCTGGACTTCTCCGTCGTGCGGCGGTCGGTGGAGAAGACCGGCGAGGCCAGGTACTTGGACGGATCGCTCCAGGCCTTGGCGGCCAGGTCGCGCACGGTGCCGAAGTCGAAGGTGTAGAACTGCGTGAACAGGCGCGGATCGTTGATGCCGCCGATCTTGCCGAAGAAGTTGCGCAGGTCCTGCGGCAGCCAGACGGTGTCCGGATAGTCCGCCGGGTTGGTCGCGCCGCCCCAGGTGTCGAGCTGCACATTCGAATAGGCCGAGCGGTTCTTCACCTTCGTCAGCCCGACGCCGAAGTCCAGCTTCGATTCGTCGCTGATCTTGTAGCTGCCGCGCACCTGCTGCTGGTCGACTTCCGACTTCATGTAGCTGTTGCGGAAGGACGAGCCCGTCACCAGCTGCTTGGAGCCGTCACGCGTCGTGGTGGGCATGATCAGCAGCGGCAGCTCGTGGCTGAAGTCCACCGTGGTCTGGCCGCGGTTGAAGCTCGCGGTGCCGATCACGTTGTTGCTGCCCCAGGGGCTGTCCGCGCCGGAGGTGGCCGTCGAGCGGTGCGCGTCGAACTCGAAGCGCAGGCGGTCGGTGGCCCGCCAGTCGGCGTTGAAGCCCAGCGACTTGTTGTCGTTCTTGGTGGCGAAGTCCGCGCCGCCCATGGACAGGTCGGCGTTGCCCGCGGTGATCAGCTCGGTGTAGCTCAGCGGCGCGGAGACCGGGCCGTTGGTCCACGAGCTCGACGAGGGACCGAAGCTGAACCACGCCGACAGGTCGTTGCGGCGCGTGTGCACCTTGTTCTGCGAGAGCGTGTAGTCCAGCGTGGTCGTCAACGAGCTGGTCGGCGCGAACTGGAAGGTCACCTGACCGTTCGTGCGCTCCCGGCTGATGCCGTTCATGTTGTAGTTGACGTTCTGCGGCAGCGAGTAGATGTCCGTCGCGCCGGGCCGGTTGGTGATGCGGTCCGCGCCGGGCTGGCCGGGCAGGGGGATCGCGCCATTGCCGACCTCGTCGCCGCGGAAGGGCAACCAGCCGTTGGGCACGCCCGCGCTGTTGTAGCCCAGGTCGCGCTTCTGGTAGCTGCCCGAGACCGCCAACCCGAACTTGCCGTCGCCGAAGGTGGTGCTGTAGATGCCGGAGACCTCCGGCGTGACGCTGTCGCCCTTGAGGTTGTCGGGCAGGCGGGAGTTGCCGCCGTCATGCACGGCCTTCACGCCGATGCTGGCGATGGTCTTCTTCGTGTCCAGCGGACGCGCGGTCTTGATGTTGATCGTCGCGCCGATGCCGCCGGTGGGCGAGCTCGCGCGGCTGGTCTTGTAGACCTCCAGCGCGGCGATCGATTCCGAGGCCAGGTTGGCGAAGTCGAAGGCGCGCGAGTTGGACGGGCCCGTGTCGGCGATCGAGGACGCCGGCATCTGGCGGCCGTTGAGCAGCACGAGGTTGAAGTCGGGGCCGACGCCGCGCACCGTGACCTTGGAGCCTTCGCCCATCGAGCGGTCGATCGACACGCCCGAGATGCGCTGCATCGACTCGGCCAGGTTGGTGTCAGGGAACTTGCCGATGTCCTCGGCGACGATGCCGTCCACCACGCCGCGTTGCTGGCGCTTGAGGTTCAGCGAGGTGTCCAGCGACTGGCGGATGCCGGTCACCACGACGGTGTCGATCTGCGCATCGGCCTTGCGCTGCGCGGCCGATGCGGCGGATTCGGGGGCTTGCGGTGCCTGCTGGGCCTGCGCGGCCGCGGCGAGGAACAGCATCGCGCAAGCCGCGGCCACCGGTTGGCGTTGCGGTCCGCGGCCCGGCCGCTGTCGGGTGGGGTGGACGTGCTTCATCTTGTCTCCTTGTTATCTCTCAGTCTTGGCCAAGGCCCCCGTTCGACGGCGGGCCCGAATGGACAGGGCAAGCTGGATCCGAATGCTCGGCGGATATCTTGAAAGCGCTTTCAGAATTTATCTGCTTCGGCTCCGGGACCTCTACTGACTTTCCCTAGCGAGGGGATCCGCGCCACACACGGGCGCGGGGTACTGCGGGTACTGCGATGGGAACTGCGGGAGCGCGCATCACGCCGCGACGGGCACAGGCGGTCGCGCGTCGAGCGCCCGCGCCTCGCCGTCGAAGGCCAGCGCGTGATCGGCGCTGACGTTGAGCCGCACCGTATCGCCGTCGTGCAGCGAGCCGGCGCCGGCGGGCAGTTTCGCGGTGAGCAGCTCGGATTGGCCATCCACGCGCAGGTGCAGGATCGAGACGTCGCCCAGGTGTTCGGCGAGCACGACGGTCGCGGGCACTGCGCCGTCGTCGCGCGAGGGCGCCAGCGTGAGGTGCTCGGGACGCAGGGCGAGGCGTCTGGCGGCGGGCCGCGCGGCGCCGCCGAGCTGCTCCCACAGGCGGCGCGCCGCGCCCGGCGTGTTGGCCGTGGGCCGCTCGATGAAGTTGATCTTGGGCGCGCCCAGGAACGAGGCGACGAACTCGTTGGCCGGGTGGCGGTAGAGATCCAGCGGCGCGCCCAGCTGCTCGATGCGTCCCTGGTTGAAGACGGCGATGCGATCGCCCATCGTCATCGCCTCGACCTGGTCATGGGTGACGTAGATCATGGTCGTGCCCAGCTGCTGGTGCAGCCGCGTGAGCTCGATGCGCATGTCCACGCGCAACGCGGCGTCCAGGTTGGACAAGGGCTCATCGAAGAGGAAGACCTTGGGCTTGCGCACAATGGCCCGGCCGATGGCCACGCGCTGGCGTTGACCGCCCGACAGCTGCCTGGGCGTGCGCTGCAGCAGGTCGGTGATGCGCAGGATCTCGGCGGTGCGGCGCACCTGTTCATCGCGCTCGGCGCGGCTCACGCCCGCCATCTTCAGCGCGAAGCCCATGTTCTCCGCCACCGTCATGTGCGGGTAGAGCGCGTAGCTCTGGAAGACCATCGCCGCACCGCGGTCGGCGGGACGCAGGTCGTTGGCGCGCTGGCCGTCGATGAGCAGGTCGCCGCCGGAGATCTCCTCCAGCCCGGCGATCATGCGCAGCGTCGTGCTCTTGCCGCAGCCCGACGGGCCGACGAAGACCATGAACTCGCCGTCGCGCACGTCCAGGTCGATGCCCTGGATGACCTCGTGATCGCCGTAGCGCTTGCGGATGCCGCGCAGCGTGACTTGTCCCATGCCGGTCTCCTGTTCAGTCCTGGCGCGCGCCCGACGGGGCGAGCCGCCGCGCGCGCACGAAATCGCGATACGCCAGCGCGCTGTCCTTGGGCGTGCGCTTCTGGGTCGCGTAGTCGACATGCACGATGCCGAAGCGCTTCTCGTAACCCGAGGCCCATTCGAAGTTGTCCAGCAGGCTCCACACCATGTAGCCGCCCATGGGCACGCCCTGCGCGATCGCGTCGCCGACGGCGGCGATGTGGGTGTCCAGGTAGCGTGTGCGGTCGGCGTCGTGGACCCGGCCGTCGGCACCCAGCGGATCGGGGAAGGCGCCGCCGTTCTCGGTCACGTACAGGCGCTTCACGGCGGGGTAGTCGCGGTGCACCGACACCAGCAGGTCGGTCAGCCCCTGCGGGTAGACCTCCCAGCCCATGTCGGTGAGCTCCAGGCCGCTGGTCTTGTTGTCGAAGGCGCCCGTGGCGCTGATCATCCCGCGCGAGTAGTAGTTGATGCCCACGAAGTCGATGGGCACCTGGATCTGCGCCATGTCGCCGGGCTCGACGCGCGGCGCGTCCTCGCCCAGGTCGTGCAGCACGTCCACCGGATAACGGCCGTTGAACAGCGGGTCCATGTACCAGCGGCGCAGCTTGCCGTCCTCCAGTCGAGCCGCGGCGCGGTCCTCGTCGCTGTCGGTGGCGGGGTACATCGGCGCCATGTTGAGCACGATGCCCAGCGAGGCCTTCAGTTCGAGCGCGCGCATCGCCGTGATCGCCAGGCCGTGGCTCAGCAGCAGGTGATGCGAGACCTGCGCGGCCAGGCGCCGGTCCTTGAGGCCGGGCGCGAAGACGCCCTTCTCGTGCCCCAGCTGCGCGACGACCCAGGGCTCGTTGTGCGTGGCGATCGAGACGACCTTGTGGCCCAGCCGGCGGGCGATGCCCATCGCGTACTCGACGAAGCGGTCGACCGTGGCGCGGTCACCCCAGCCGCCGCGGTCCTGCAGCGCCTGCGGCAGGTCCCAGTGGTTCAGGGTCAGGTAGGGCTTGAGGCCGCGGGCGATCAGCCCGTCGACCAGGCGTTCGTAGAAGGCCAGGCCGGCCTCGTTCCACTCGCCGTCGCCGGTGGGGCGCACGCGCGGCCAGGAGACCGAGAAGCGATAGGCTTGCACGCCGAGGTCGCGGATGAGGTCCAGGTCCTCGTCCAGGCGCGCGTAGTGCTCACAGGCGACGTCGCCATTGCTCGCATCCGCGATCACGCCGGGCTGGCGGCAGAAGGTGTCCCAGATGGACGGCCCCTTGCCGTCGGCGTCGTGCGCGCCCTCGATCTGGAAGGCGCTGGTGGCCACGCCCCAGACGAAGTCCGCGGGGAAGGCCTTGGCGGCCGCCGTGGGCAGGGGAGTGGACACCGGGGTGTGGTCGTTGGAGGCTGACATCGAGGCAGGGTGTTCTTGTGTGTGGGGGGAAGGCGCGCGTCACTTCACCGCGCCGACGGTCAGGCCCGAGATGAGCTGCCGCGAGCACAGGACGAAGAGCACGATCAGCGGCAGCGTCGCGATGGCGGAACCGGCCATCAGCGCGCCCCATTCGGTGTCCACCGGGCTCTGCAGCGATCGCAGCGCCAGCGGCAGCGTGTACATGTCGGGCGAGCGCATGACCACGAGCGGCCCGATGAAGTTGTTCCAGGACGAGATGAAGGTGATCAGCCCCAGCGTGCCCAGCGCCGGCTTGAGCAGCGGCAGCACGATGCGCGCGTAGATGCCCAGCTCGCCGCAGCCGTCCATGCGCGCCGCCTCCACGAGTTCACGCGGGACGGCCGAGCTGATGAACTGGCGCATCAGGAAGATGCCGAAGGCGCTGGCCGCGCCCGGGATGTAGAGCGCGCGGGGCTGATCGATCCAGCCCAGCAGGTCCATGATCATGAAGCTCGGGATCATGTTCATGAAGCTGGGCAGCAGCATCGTGCCCATCACCAGCGCGAAGAGCGCCTTCTTGAAGCGGAACTCGTACATCGCGAACGCGTAGCCGCCCATGGAGCAGAACAGCAGCGTCAGGCCCGTGTTGCACAGGCCGACATACAGGCTCAGGCCGAGGTTGCGCCAGAAGGGCAGGCGTTTGGTGAGGATCTCGACGTTGGCCAGGAAGTCGTCGCCGAACCACATCGGCGGGGGCAGGCTGAAGATCTCGGTGCGCGAGTGTGTCGCGAAGACGAACATGAAGTAGAAGGGCGCGAGCATGATCAGCGCCCCGGCGCCCACCAGCAGGTAGGCGGCCCAGGCCGTCATGCGCGGTGCCCGCGCGGTGCGTGGCACGGCGGCATCGAGAGGGGCGTGCATCGTGGTGCTCATGGCGGGTCGTCCTCGCGGCTCAGGACCGGTCCTTGGGACGGAACGCACGGTTCGTCAGCCAGGTCAGCGCGGCCACGACCAGGAACAGCAGCCAGGACATCGCGCTGGCCGCGCCGAAGTCGTTGAAGTCGAAGGCGTTGCGGTACAGGTAGACGGCGGCGCTCATGCCGGCCTGGTCCGAGCCGCCCTTGCCGCCGGTCAGGATGAAGGGTTCCTCGAAGAGCTGCAGCCCGCCGATGACGCTGAGCGTGACGCCGAAGAAGATCATCGGGCGCAGGCTGGGCAGCGTGATGTGGAAGAACTGCTGCAGGCGGCTCGCGCCGTCCATGGTCGCGGCCTCGTAGAGATCGGGCGGAATGGTCTGCAGCGCGGCGAGGTAGAGCACGACGTTGAAGCCGACGTAGCGCCAGAACACGATCATCGAGATCGCCGGCTTGAGCGCGTCCGGATCGTTGAGCCAGTCCACCGCGGCCTGCGGCATCAGATGGCCCAGCAGCGGGAACTCGCGCACCGTGGCGATGGCCAGGTTGATCAGGCCGTAATCGGTGGAGAACAGCGAGCTGAACAGGATCGCGATGGCCACCGAGGACGTGATGTAGGGCAGGAAATACGCACCCACCATCACATTGCGCCAGCGCCGGAAGGCCAGGTGCAGGAAGGTGGCCAGCGGGATCGCGACCAGGTGCTGCGGCACGCCCGAGGCGATCGCCAGCCAGGCGGTGTTGCGCAGGGACTTCCAGAACCACTCGTCCTGGAGCGCGAAGCTGAAGTTGTCCAGCCCGACCCAGTGCATCGCGCCCAGGCCGCTCGTGGGCTCCCAGCTGTGGAAGGCCAGGTACAGCGAGAACAGCAGCGGGAACAGCCCGAAGACCACGAACAGCACCAGGAAGGGCGCCAGCAGCGCGTAGGGCGCGTAGCGGGGCGACAGTCGCAGGGCGGAGGGAAGGCGCAGGGTCATCGTCGGTGTCCGGTGGGGCCTGGGCTCAGCGGCGGGCGCGCTGCTGGAGCAGCCGTTGCGCGTCGGCCAGCGCGGTGGCGATGTCCTTGTCGCGGTCCAGGACCTTGTCCAGCTCGGTGTCGATGACCTCGCGGGCGAAGGCGTCATGCTTGTGGACCGGGAAGGCACGGATGTGGCCGGCGGCCTCGCGCCAGTCGCGCCGCGCGACCTGGCCGCCGAGGAAGGGCAGCGGCTGGTCGTAGAACGCGTCCTGCTGGGCGTCCACGAGGGCCGGGAAGGCGTCCTGCGCCTTGAAGGCGGCGAGCTGCTGCGCGCGGTTCATCGTCATGAAGCGGATGAACTCGTAGGCCATCGGCTTGCGCGCGGCGTCGCCGTGGCGGGCCATCGCGAAGAAGGTGCCGCCGTAGGCGGCGTAGGCGCCCTCGGGCAACTGGGCCGCGCGCCACTTGCCGCGCGTGCCCGGCGCGAGCCAGGTGTTGAGGTGGCCTGCGAGCCAGGCGCCCGACATCTGCGTGGCGATGCCGCCGCGCTTGAAGCCCTCGCTCCAGTCGGAGGACCAGGCGGTGACCTTGGCGTCCAGGTGCTGGCGGCGCACGGCGCGTGCCAGCTCGAAGGCGCGCACGAAACGCGGCGAGGTCACGAGCGGGCGCGAGTCGCGGTCGAAGTACAGGCCCTCGCCGGGCTGCAGGCCGGTGCGGATGAGGATGTCCTTCATGTCGCGCGCGTGGGCCATCAGGTAGGCGCCGGTGACGGCCTTGATCTTCACGCCGGCCGTGACGTAGCCGTCCCAGCTGGCGGTGAGGTCCGATTCCTTCAGGCCCGCGCGCGCCAGCAGGTCGGTGCGGTAGAGCAGCGTGCCGGGGCCGATGTCGGTGGGCACGGCCAGCACGGCGCCGGCCGGCGTCGTGGCCTGGTCGAAGGCGTAGCCGACGAAGCGCGCGCGCTCGCGATCCAGCGCGTAGGGCGGCTTGGCCAGGTCCTCAAGGCCGGTGCCTTGCGCGAAGCGGCCGAGATAACCGATCTCCAGCGCCATCACATCAGGCAGGCCCTTGGCGGTGGACAGCGCCGTGGTCATCGCGGTGTGGTGATCGTTGAGCTCTCGGCTCACGATCTTGATGTCGACATCGGGATGCAGCTGCTTCCAGGCCGGCAGGGCGCTGCGCACGATCTCGTCGATGGCAGGGAAGGCCGCGACGGTCAGCGTGGTGGGCGCGGCAACGACTGACCCTGCCTGGGCCAGGCCCAGGCTGAGGATGATCGTCGTCAGGCCTCGCGCCCACTTCCGCATGTGATCTGTCTCCGGTGTCGTTCTGTTTATGAAAGCGCTTTCATGATAGCCAGCAAGCGGGATAGAACGTACCAGGGTTATCGCTAGGGAGGGGAGAGGCTCAGAGCGCGCGCGTCGACGAGCGGATGATCAGTCGCGGCTCAGGCAACTGCGCGGTGGGCGTCTTGTCGGCGAGCAGGTCCAGCAGCGCCTGCGCGGCGCAACGGCCGAGTTCCAGCCCGGCCTGATGGATGGTGGTCAGCGGCGGGATGCAATGCGCGGCGCCGGCGAGGTCGTCGAAGCCGACGATGGACACGTCCTCCGGCACTCGCAGCCCTCGCCGATAAAGCGCCAGCGATGCGCCAAACGCCATCTGGTCGTTGGCCGCGAAGATCGCCGAGAAAGGCTCGCGGCTGTCGATGAGGCGCTCGACCGCCATCACGCCGCTGTCTTCATGGAACATGCCCGGCAGCACCAGCGCGGGCTTGTACTTCACGCCGGCTGCCTCCAGCGCCGCACGATAGCCCTTCAACCGCTCCTGCGCGTCCGGGTGCACCGGATCGCCGGCGATGAACGCGATCTTGCGATGCCCTTGCGACAGCAGGTGATGCGTGGCGAGGCGAGCGCCCTCGAAGTCGTTGAAGTTCAGCGCGTGCAGGCTGGGCGCCTTCAGCGCGCGGCCGGTGACGACCACGGGCAGCTCCTTGGCGAGCTTGCGCAGCGACTCGTCGCTGAGCCGTCCGGTGAGCACGATGATCCCGTCGACGCGGCGCGCGCGCAGCGTGTCGATGCAGCGCTGTTCTTCCTTGGCGTTCCAGTGGCCGCTGGCGAAGAGCGGCACGAAGCCGGCGGCGTCGAGCACTTCTTCGATGCCGCGCAGCGCGACGCCGTAATACGGGCTGTCGATGGCCTGCGTGACCACGCCCACGCTGAGCGAGCGTCCGCCAGCGAGCACGCGGGCGATCGGGTTGGGGACGAAGCCGAGCTCGGCGATGGCCCGGTCCACGGCGTCCTTCTTCTCCTGGCTGACGACCGCGGTGCCATTGAGGATGCGCGAGACCGTGCTCGGCGACACCCCGCTGGCCTCGGCGACCATGCCCAGCGTCACCTTCGATGACGGGCGGGCAGTCCTGGAGCTCTTCATGGGTGGATCACGTTGTCGTGGGGCGCGGGCGAGTGTAAGGGACGAGTGCCATTCGTTAAATTCCGCCGATTCCACGCGGCGTGCGCAAGCGCGCTCATGGATTTCCCGTAGCTGTAACAAAACGTCGAAAGACTGCCGGGGTCTGTTGTTGTCCCCGCCGCTGGCGGTCCTTCCCGATGTCCCTCAAGCACCGTCTTGCCCTTGTCGCGCTGTTGTGCGGCGCCGTCTGCCTGCTGCCCACCGCGCAGCTGGGTCTCAACCTGCTGGATTCGCTGCGCACCGTGCAGGCGCAACGCGCCGCGCTCCCCGCGCATCAGGCCTGGCAGCGCGTGATCGCCGATCTCGCCGATCACCGGCTGGCTTCAGCCACCGCGTCCAGCCATCCTGAACAAGCCACCGCGCGCGATGCCGCCGCGGCGAAGATCGACCAGGACTTCGAGGCCGTCCTCACCGGACTGGCCGCCGTGCGGCATGCCGAGCCGCTGATCGAGGAAGCGCAGCAGCTGCGCGCGCAGTTCAAGGCGCTGCACGCCAAGGGCGTGAGCCAGATGCTGCAGGCGCAATCGCCGCAATACCGGGCGCTGCTGGACGCGATCTTCGATGCGGTGGCGCAGCTGAACGCGCGCTCCGGCCTGCTGCTGCAGTCTGAAGGCGCGACCTACTTCAACGTCGTCGCGGGCGTTCAGATCGCGCCGCAACTGACGGACACGCTCTCGGAGCTCAGCGCCATCGGCGCGGCTGCTGCCGTCGACGATGTCGCGGCTGTCGGCAATGCGTCGGGTCGTTATCGCGCGGACCTGCGCCAGCTCAGCGCCGCGCTTCGCCAGGCCGCGAGCGCGGACGAGGCGCATGCGGCCGACTACGGCGACATGCTCCAGCGCGTGGCCCGTCAGCGCCAGGTGGTGCTCGAGGCCCTCGACGCTTCGGCCAAGGACGTGAACTACCCGCTGGACCAACTGGTCGCGACGCTCAAGCAGGGCGCGGGTCTGCAGTCCGAGCTGTCAGCGCGCGTCATGGACACGCTGGGCTCGCGGCTCGACGACAGTGAAAGCGCTGTGCGGCACCGACTGCTGCTGACCACGATCGTCGTCATCGGCGGGCTGCTCGCGATGGGCGTGCTGCTGTGGCGCACGCTGGTTGGCGTGTGGCGCCCGATCCATGAGGCCGAGCGGCTCACCGAGCGCATCGCGCAGGGCGACCTCACGGCGGAGTCGGACTGGCACACCCGTGACGACCTGGGCCGGATGCTCGATGCGATCCGGTCGATGCGGGATCGGCTGCGCGGACTGGTGACGCAGATGCAGGTGGCCTCGGGCGAGATCCACGGCGCGGCCGACGAGATCGCCGCGGGCAATCAGGACCTGAGCGTGCGCAGCGAAAACGCCGCGGCGCGCGTGCAGGAGGCGTCGAGCCACGTGCAGCGGCTGTCGGAGACGCTGGATGGCACCGCGCAGGCGTCGGTGCGCACCCGCGCGCTTGCCGACGAAGCCAGCGCGAGTGCGGCGGCGGGCGGCCGGCTGGTGCAAGGCTTCGTGGACACCATGACGTCCATCGGGGCGAGCTCGCAGCGGATGTCGGACATCGTGGCCGTGATCGATGCGATCGCGTTCCAGACCAACATCCTGGCGCTCAACGCGGCGGTTGAAGCGGCGCGCGCGGGCGAGCAGGGTCGTGGATTTGCCGTGGTCGCGGCGGAGGTGCGTCATCTGGCCAAGCGCAGCGCCGATGCCGCGGGCGAGGTGAAGGTGCTGATCGGCGAATCGGTGGCGCGCGTGGAGCGCGGTCAGGCCGAGGTGCAATCGGCGGGCGCTGCGATCGCCGGCATCGAGCGCGGCATCGGCGCGGTGAGCGCCGAGATCGACCGCATCGCGCATGAGATCGCCGAGGAGGCCACGAGCCTTCAGCAACTGCGCGCGACCTTCGGCGAGGTGGAGCAACTGGTCCAGCAAAACGCGGCGCTGGTGGAGGAGGCGGCGGCGTCGGCCGCGTCGCTCAACGACCAGGCCGAGCGGATGAACGAGCTGGCGTCGGCGTTCCGCCTGGGATGAGCGTGGTCAAAGGCCTCGCGGCAAATCGACATCCGTTCTCGAAGCGCCTGGGTACTCCAGCCTTCTCCGTGCAGCGCGACATCATCCAGTCACCTCAGGTGGGACGCCTACTCGTTCAAGGCGGAGTTCCGCTGATTGCCACGACCCGAAGTCATCGACGAAGCGGACATCACTGTCCGAGAGTTCGGTGCATGACTGGCAACGAGGCAGATGAGCATGGAACGATTCGAATACGCGGTCCTTTTGGATGCAGCAGAGGAGGGCGGGTTCGTGGTGACCTGCCGCGACTTGCCGGAACTGGTCACGCAGGGTGACGATCAGGAGCACGCCTTGAGCGAGGCCACAGACGCGATGGATGAAGTCTTCGCGCTGTACATGTCCGAAGGTCTGGCATTCCCCGCGCCCACGCGTGCGCGCCGGCGAGAGCACCTGATCTCTCCGCCTCCGGAGACCGCGGCCAAGGCCGCCCTCCACGCTGCGATGCGCTCGGCCAGCGTCTCGAAAGTGCAACTGGCTCGCCGCCTGGGTGTCGATGAGAAGGAGGTCAGGCGACTCCTGGATCCCCATCACGCTTCGAAGCTGCCGAGGATCGCCGAAGCAGTGCAGTTGCTGGGACGCCGGTTGGTGATCGGTCTGGAGGAAGTCGTCGTTCCGGGCGGTCGCTGACGCCCTCGTGCGATCTGCATCCGGATATGCGTCCCTCGAATACCTGACGTTCACCGATTCAATTTCATGAATCGGCCTTCAGCCCCTAGATTGAGATCAACGCCAACCTTCTCTCCTCACAAGGACCCCCCATGGCTCTGAAAGATCTCCTCCCGGGCAAGCTCGGTTTCGGCACCGCCCCGCTGGGCAACATGTTCCGCGACATCCCCGAGGCCGAGGCCCGCGCCACCGTCGACGCCGCCTGGAACGACGGCATCCGCTACTTCGACAACGCCCCCTTCTACGGCGCCGGCCTCGCCGAGATCCGCATGGGTGAGGCGCTCGCCGGCCGGCCGCGCCAGGACTATGTCATCAGCACCAAGGTCGGACGCCTCATCCTCGATGAGGTCGAGGACGTCAGCGCCCGCGACAACGGCGAGAAGGGCGATGTCTTCAAGTACGGTCGCCCCAACAAGATCGTCAACGACTACTCCGAGGACGCGACGCTGCGCTCGATCGAGGACAGCCTCAAGCGCCTGAAGACCGACCGCATCGAGATCGTCTGGGTCCACGACGTGGCGCAGGACTTCTACGGCGACGAATGGCTCGGCGTCTTCGAGGGCGCGCGCAAGGGCGCGTTCAAGGCGCTGGACCGACTGCGCGACGAGGGCGTCATCCAGGCCTGGGGACTTGGCGTCAACCGCGTCGAGCCCATCGAGCTCGTCATGGCACTGGACGGCGCCCGGCCCGACGGTTTCCTGCTCGCGGGTCGGTACACGCTGCTCGACCACCAGCGCGCGTTGCAGCGCGTGATGCCGGAAGTGACGCGCCAGGGGCTGGGCATCGTCGTCGGCGGCCCGTACAGCTCGGGCGCGCTGGTCGGCGGACCGAACTTCGAGTACGCCCCAGCCACGCCGCAGATCAAGGACAAGGTCGCCCGCATCAAGGCGATCGCCGATCGATACGGCATCAGCATGAAGGCGGCCGGGTTGCAGTTCTCGCTGGCCAATCCGGCGGTCGCCGCTGTCATCCCTGGGGCGAGCCAGCCCAGCCGCATCGCCGAGGACCGCGCGGCGCTCAACGAGGTCGTGCCCGCGGACTTCTGGCGCGAGCTGCGCCAGGCCCAGTTGGTGCATCCGGAAGCGCCCCTGCCCGGCGGCGCCTGATAGCCCCTCTCCCGCTCCGCGGGCGAGGGTGATCGACTGATGCCCTGCATACACCCTCTCCCGCTTGCGGGAGAGGGCAGGGGTGAGGGCCAGCGGCGACGGCAGGCCACCGATCCGGGCGCCCGGCTTGCCGAGGCGGTTATCGTGTGCCCTTTCCGACCTCGCCGCGCCCTAGCCCATGTCCGAGCCGACCGCGTCCCGACTGCCGCCCTTGTTCGTCGTGTTCAACCGCGCCTCGGGCCGCGGTGACCGCGACGAGGTCGGCCCCGCCGTCGAGGCTGCCTGCCGCGATGCCGGCCGCTCCTGCGAGCTGCACCCGGTCGAGACCCCCGGCTCGCTCCCCGACATCGCTCGAGAAGCGGTCCGGCGCGCCCGGGAAGTCGGTGGCGTCGTCGTCGCCGCGGGCGGGGACGGCACGATCAACTGCGTCGCTCAAGCCGTGCTCGGCAGCGGCTGCGCCTTCGGCGTGCTGCCGCGCGGCACCTTCAACTACTTCGCCCGCACGCACGGCATTCCGGCCGAGCTCGACGGCGCGTTGCGCGTGCTGCTCAGCGCGCGCCCGGTGCCGGTCCAGGTCGGCCAGATCAATGATCGCGTCTTCATCGTCAACGCCAGCCTCGGCCTCTACCCCCAGTCGCTGGAGGACCGCGAGGTCTGGAAGCAGCGCTTCGGCCGCAGCCGCTTCGTTGCGGTCGGCGCGGTGCTGGCGACCATCCTGCGCGGCCACCGCTCGCTGGGCCTCACCATCGAGTTGCACGGCCAGCCGCGCCAGGTCCGCACGCCGACGGTCTTCGTCGGCAACAACGCGCTGCAGATGGAGCAGGTCGGCTTGCCCGAGGCTCAGGCCATCGACCGCGGCGCGCTGGCCGGCGTGATGCTCAAGCCCGTGGGGCGCTGGGGCTTGCTGAAGCTGCTCGCCCGCGGCGCGCTGGGCCGACTGCGCGACGCGGACCAGGTCGTCAACTTCGCGTTCCATCGGATGACGGTCAAGGCCCGTCGTTTCGGCGCGCGACGCGTCAAGGTGGCCACCGACGGCGAGGTGCTCTGGATGCGGTTGCCGGTGCGTTTCGAGGTCGCGCCCCATCCGTTGATGCTGATCCGCCCGGAGGGGCTGGCCGAGGAGCGGCGTCAGGCGCAGGCGAGTCTCGCCGCGGCGGAGCCGGATCGATGACGGTCGTGCTGCAGATGTCGGACCCGCATTTCGGCACCGAGCGCCCGATGGCCCTCGCGGCCTTGGAGCGCCTGTGCGCCGAACTGCGCCCCGACCTGCTGCTGATCACGGGCGACATCACGCAACGCGCGCGTCCGGTCGAGTTCTCGCGCGCGAAGGCCTTCGTCGACAAGCTCGGCGTGCCCGCTCGCGTGGTCATCCCGGGCAATCACGACATCCCGCTGCTGGCGGTCTCGACGCGGCTGCTGCATCCCTATCTCCGTTACGAGCGCGCTTTCGGCCCGGTGCAGGACACCGAATACGAGTCCGATGACTTGTTGCTGATCGCGCTCAACACGACGCGCCGGTATCGGCACAAGCATGGCGAGGTCTCCGAGCGCCAGATCGAGCGCACCGCGCAGCGCCTGCGCCGCGCGCGCGCCGGCCAGACGCGGATGGTCGCCGTGCATCAGCCGGTGGCGGTGACGCAGTCGGTGGACGTGTCCAACCTGCTGCGCGGTCATGCGAAGGCCGTGAGGCGCTGGGCCGAGGCCGGCGTCGACGCGGTGATCGGCGGCCACATCCATCTGCCCTACGTGCTGCCCTTGCACGAGCGGCGGGCCGACCTGGCGCGTCCGGTGTGGGCCGTGCAGGCCGGCACCGCGCTGAGCACGCGAGTACGCGGCGGGATCCCCAACTCGGTGAATGTGATCCGGACCGGCGCCGATGCAGACGCGGCCGGATCGCCCCCCGCCACGGGCCCGGCGAGCGTGGAGCGCTGGGACGTGGACGAGACCGCAGGCGTGTTTCAGCGCGTGAGCTCGACGCCGCTCGGCTGACCGCCGCGGCGTCTGCGCCGCGCCCATCGCGCCAGCGAGATGCTGACGAGCGAGACCGTCAGCCACGCGCCGCCGGTGGCGAAACCGGCAATGACATCGCTGGGGAAATGCACGCGCAGGAAGATGCGACTGGCGCCGACGGTGAAGGCCAGTCCCGCGGCCAGCATCCAGGCCGGCACGTGCCAGGCGCGCGGCAGCAGCCGCACGGCGAGGTAGGCCAGCAGTCCCATCGTCACGACGATGCCGGAGCTGTGGCCGCTGGGGAAACTGAATCCGCCTTCGGTGAGCCATTCGGTGGGGTGGAGTGGACGGGCGCGCTCGAAGACGTGCTTGAGCGTTGGGTTCAGCACCGCGTTGCCGAGCATGCCCAACGCCCATCCAAGCGCCAGGCCTCGCCGCCGAATGAGCAGCAGCCCGATGAACACGACGATGCCCAGCGTGACGAGCGTCTCGCGGTTGCCGAGGAAGGTGACGAGGTAGAAGGCGTGGATCGCGGCATCCGGGATGTGGTCGATCATGGCCAGGATGAAGGCCTCGTCCCAGCGGCCGAGCGTGTGCTCGGTGTGCAGCGCCTCGGCGATCTCCGTGAAGAGCCAGGCGCCGCCGACGATGCAGCCGAAACCCACGGCGAAGCGCAGGCACAGCGCGATCGGGGAGAGCGGTTCCGGCGCCGGCGCGCCGGGTCCGCGCGCGGGCAGCAGCGCCCGGGCGGCGATCCCGGCGGTCAGGGTCACCAGCAGCAGCAGCGCGCCATAGATCGCCAGCGCGTGCGCGCCGGCGAAGGTGGCGGAGTCCAGGAGCGTGGAGGTGGTCATGGCGGGGATTGTGGCGGGCAAGCGCGGTGCCTTTTCCTGTGCGTGACTGCGCTCAGCCCAGCATCCACAGGTATTTCTGCATCGATCGCCGGTACAGCCACTCGAAGAGATCGACCGCGACCGCGACATCGTTGCGTTCATAGACCCCCAACATCGCCACCACGTAATCGTGCTTCTCGACGCCGACGAAGCTGAGCGGCGCACAGTGCCCGCTCAGCAGCGGCAGGTTGGCGGCGACCCGGCCGGTGCGCTTGTTGCCATCCGCGAAGGCCTGCAGGTAGGCGATGTGGATCCACAGGAAG
Source organism: Roseateles sp. (assembly GCA_039594005.1). Classification (GTDB taxonomy): domain Bacteria; phylum Pseudomonadota; class Gammaproteobacteria; order Burkholderiales; family Burkholderiaceae_C; genus Roseateles. The sequence goes on along the minus strand of JBCNOF010000010.1, from coordinate 2,815,024 downwards.
AAGGCGCTCTCGACCGGATTGCGGATCGCGGCGGCCTTGGTGGCGATCTGCTGGAGCATTTCCTCGAGGAATACGCCCATGCGCGACGGCAGGTAGGACGTGCCGCTGACGTACACGCCGATGTCGCGGATCTCGCCGCAACGCTCCACCGGAAGCAGCCCGCGCATGAGACAGCCCTGCAAGCGTTTCAGCACGTCGAAGGTCACGCGATGCGGATGCTGGTCGAAGACCATCAGTTCGAGCGCCTTCCCATGGTTCAGGACGATGCGCGCCTCATCGTCATGTTCCTCGGCATCCCCTTCAAGTCCTCGACCGATTCGCAGCAAGACGTCGGTCTCCGCCATCGTGTAGCGGCAACCCTCCAACTTGGACGAGGACCAGCAGAACTCGGTCATGAAGTCCGTGAGGATGGTCAAGGCGCCGTCGAAGTGGTGGGGGCCGTTCTCCCAATGGGCGGTGCGATAGAGGGCTTCCGCCAGCGCGGGCGGCAACAGACTGTCGACGTTGGGCTGATAGGCGTCGAGGAACTCGCGGTGATAGGGCACCTTGTCGCGGAACTCGACCGGGATCTGCATGAAGTCGAACATCTGCAGCGACCGCTCGGACCAGTCCGGCGGCTTGGGCCGGGTGGCCAGATAGGTCGAATCCGGCTCGCGGACGCACCACGGCGCTTTCATCAGCCCCTGAGGATCGGGCCGAAGGTGTTCGAGACGGTCGATCCGGCGTTTGGATTTGACGTTCATCGCGGTTGTCTCTCCGGGGTTCATTGAGGCCGACCGGCCGCGATCCAGCTGTCAATCGCGGCTTCGTCGATGTCGAATCGTTCCGAGTGCCGCGACGCCAGCGTTCGCAGGCGCAGCGCCAGCATCTCGCCCAACTCCTTGGCGTCCTCGGGGGGCAGGTCCGCAAAGGCGACCGAGGCCGCCGCCGAGCGCCGCCCGACGACCACGTCACGCACCACGCGGCGCAGCACCGGGCTCAGCTGCGCGGCGCGGGCATCGAGCCGCGGACGTGAGGCCAGGACCGCCATGTACTTGCGGATCGACTTCCGGTAGGTGTGCTCGAACAGGTCGATCGCGATGGCGGGGTCCTGGTGCTCGTAGACACCGAGCATCGCGAGCCGGTAGTCGTGCTCGTCGATGCCCTCGAAGGTGATCGGCGCGCAGTTGCGCAGCAGCAGCGGCACGTTGGCCATCAAGCGGCTGGTCCGCTTGTTGCCGTCTCCAAAGGCCTGCAGGTAAGGGATCTGAACCCACAGGAAGAAGGCCGCCTCGACCGGATTGCGGATCGCCTGTGCCTTCTCGAGGATCAGGGCGAGCAGCTCGCGCAACCGCTTCGGATCCTGCTCGGGCTCGAAGCGAGCGCCGACGATGTCGACACCGTGGTCACGGACCCGGCCTTGATCGAGGGGATCCGGCATCAGCCCGTCCATCAGGAAGTCGTGGATCGCGAGCACCAGTTCAAGGCTGAAGCGCTGGTTCGGGGCCGCCTGGACCATGTACTCGATGGCGCGCTTGTGATTAAGGAGCATCCGGACCTCCTCGTCATGTGCCGACCTCGGGTCCTGGATCAGTGATCCGAGGCTGAAGAGGCCCTGGGCCTGCCTGCGGGACAAGGACACGCCTTCGAGCCTGGATGAGGACCACGAGAGATCGAGCACCATCGGCTCCTCGACGGCTCGGGCAAAGGCGCCTCGCGGCAGGGTGTCGACCCAGCGGCAACCGTCATGCAGCTGGTCTGCCAATGAGGGCGGCAGCAGCGATGAGACGTTGGGGCTGTAGCGCTCGACGAAGCCGGCGTCGTAGTCCGCGATCGGACGATCGAGCTCAGGCCGTACCAGCCGCTCCGAGAGACGGCGCGCAGACCTCGACCACACCATCGGACGCGGACGATCCGTGCCGTACGGAGGATCCGGCTCGCAGACGCGAGCATGGCGGCCGCTCCGGGATCCGAAGACGGACGGCGCTGCGGACATGCCGAGCACCCAGACGCGTTGAACTTCCACCGACATCGCTGACTCCTTCGTTCATGAGAAGCCAGCGATCTTGCGAGCCGCAATCAGCGCCAGAAACGAGCCAAGGCCCTTTGAGCGCGGAAGCAACGCGCGGATTGACCGACCCCGACTCGAACGCCTTCCGTGACCCGTCCTGAACTGCGTTGACACTTTCGGACGGTTGTAAAGGTTGGCGTCAGCCAGCCAGGAGCGCCCGGTGCACTGCATCGGGCGTTTGCATGTTGAGCGACAAGTGCAGCCGCTCCTCGTTGTAGATCTGGACCGACTCCTTCACCATCCGCCGCGCTTGACTCAGGTCCGCGGGCCGCTCCAGCAAGAACTCCATCTTCAAGATCCCGTTGATCCGCTCTGCCAAGGCGTTCTGGTAGCAGTCGTAGCCATCGGTCATCGAGCAGGTCAGTCCGTGACGCCGATGCAGCTCCTGGTAATGCGTCGAGCAGTACTGGATGCCTCGGTCCGAGTGATGCACCAGCCGCTGCTTCGTCCTTCTTCCCTTGAGCGCCAGCTTCAGCGCCTGCGCCACCTCCTCCGTCTGCAGGCTCGCGTGCACGTGCCAGCCCACGATCTTTCTCGAGTACGCGTCCGTCACCAAGCTCAGATAGACGAATTTGCCCGCCGTCGGCAGGTAGGTGATGTCCGCCACCCAGACCTGCTCCGGCCCCGTCGGCGTGACTTGCTCTGGACCAGGCTTGAGCAAGTTGGGATGGCGCCTGAAGCGGTGATGGCTATCGGTGGTCTTGTGATACGCCCTGCGCGGCGCCACCAGCAGCCTGGCGTTGCGCAGCACATCAAACAGCGCATCACGCCCCACCCTGAGGCCCTCTCGACTCAGCGGCTCCCGAAGCATGCAATGCAACTTACGCGTTCCCACGCGAGGTTGGCTCAACCGCCGCTCACGCACCAGATTCACCACGGTCTGCGCCTTCGTCTCCAGCGCTGCCTGACGGCAGCGAGACTGGTAGTAAGCCTGACGGCTTATGCCCATGTGTCGGCAAGCCCCGCTGATGCTCAACCCTTGGACGAGGTCTTGCTCGAGGACTTGCCTAAAGGCTTTTTTACGACGCGCACTCCGTAATCCTTCTTCAGCACATCGATCACTGCTTCGAACAGCTGCGCCTTCTGCTGCGCTTCCTTGAGCTGCACCTGCAACGCCTTGATCTGCTGTTCCGGCGTGAGCGGGGTCGGGGTCTTGTCGATCGGCATGGCTGCAGATGATGCCGCAGCTCCCCAGCCCAGGCGACCGTGCTTGCGAAGCCACGTCAACACCGTCGACCGGCCTTGGATCCCGTACTGGGCCTGCGCCTGCTTGTAGGTCAACTCGCCCTTTTCCACCTGCGCCACCACCGCCAGCTTAAAAGCCATCGTGTAGTCGCGCTGCGTTCTCTTTGCCCTCGTATTCATCGATCTCGCCCTTTCAGGGAGTCCGAGGTGTCAACGCGGGGCAGGACGGGTCACCGCAAAGAAAAAAGCCGGACCTCACGGCCCGGCTCAATCCTTGCAGGAGCGGACGCGGGTCAGGCGTCCGGAGGAGACTCGATCAATACATCATCCAGCCGTTGCGCGCGACGCGGCGCAGCGAGAACGCCAGGTCTGGACGCTCGGCCGACTGCTCGGCGGCAGCCTGCAGCACCGCCTGACGCGGCTGGATCTCGGCGGCGGCATGCACGAACTCGACGACGGCGCGACCGGCGCGCAGGGCCAGGCTCACCAGACGCTCGCCGGCAGCGCTCGCGGTGCGAGCCCGGGCCGCGTCGGCAGCCATCACTTGGACATTCAGCGTGGTGGTGGTCATGGTGGTTCCCTTCTGAGGTGGTGTTGGGGGGCGCCGGGCGGGTGGCCTTGCGCCATGGCCGAGATATTGCGGTTTTTACGTAGGGCACGCCAATTGCGCTTGGGAATCGGGTCATCACTGCCGGAAATGCCCCGTGACGGAATTAGCATCCGGCGCATGAGCACCCCCCGCCCCGTCAACTTCCGGACGCTGGATCTGAATCTGCTGCGCGTCTTCGACGTGGTCATGGAGGAACGCCACGTCACCCGCGCCGCACACCGCCTGGCCATCACCCAGCCGGCCGTCAGCAACGCGCTGCGCCGCCTGCGCGAGGCCACCCACGAGGAACTCTTCATCCCGACCTCCACCGGCGTGGACCCCACCCCGCACGCGCAGGCGCTCTGGCCGGTCGTGCGCCGGGCCTTGTCCAGCCTGCAGCAGGCGCTGGAACCGCAGGTCTTCGACCCGCGCGCCGCCGGCAACACGGTGAGCTTCACACTGGCCATGGCCGACGCGACCGCCGCGCTGGTGGTGCCGCAACTGGCGCGCCGCTTCCTGGAGGAGGGCATCCATGTCGGGCTGCGCGTCGTGCCCCTGACCACCCGCGACCCCCGCGAGCTGCTCGAGCAGGGCTGGGCCGACCTGGCCATCGGCTTCTTCCCCGACCTCACCGAGCAGCTGCTGGTGGAGGACGACAGCGCCGCCTTCCGCCGGGAATCGCTCTATGCCAGCCGCTATGTCTGCGTCATGCGCGCCGATCACCCGCTGTCCGAGCCCGGCGCGCTGACGCTGGATGCCTATTGCGAGGCGCAGCACCTGCGCGTGAGCTTCGCGGGCCGCGCGCATGGCTTCGTGGACGATGCGCTGGCGACGATCGGCCGCAAGCGCACCGTGGCGATGACGGTCAACAGCTTCTTCACGGGGACGATGGCGGTGCAGCAGTCCGACCTGATCACCGTGCTGCCAGACAGCTTTGTCCCGGCCACCGGATTCGCCGGCCAGCTCGCCTGTCGGCACCTGCCCTTCGCGCTGCGCGGCATCGAGATCAGCCAGGTCTGGCACGTCCGCGCCGAGCCCGACCCCGCCCAGCGCTGGCTGCGCCAGGTCATCGGCGAGATCTCGGACGTCGTCGCCGCCGGCGCGCGGGCGCTGCCGCAGTTGCCGGCATCGGCCTGACGGCCCTCGGCGGCCAGGGGATCTGAAGCCGGTCCCCGGGGTCGCTGCCGTCCGGGACACGGGGAATCCTGCGGCGCTTGCAGCTTTAACCGCCTTTCGCCCACCGGGCCGGCCACCTACATTGCGCGTCTTCACAGATGAGAAGAATTCTCATCGACAGCCAAAGAGACATGACGATGCGCCGACCCGACCTGACCCTCCGCCCGACCCAGCGCCCGATGCACGCCGCTTCCGCGATCGCCCTGGCCGCCGCCGTCCTGGTGCCCGAGATGGCCCAGGCCCAAGCCCAACCGGCCGCCGGCGGCGAGCTCACCCTGTACACGACCCGCGAGGTCGCGCTCGTGCAGCCGCTGCTGTCGGCCTTCACGGCCAGGACCGGGACCAAGGTCAACACGGTCTTCGTCAAGGACGGGCTGCTGGAGCGGGTGAAGGCCGAGGGCGCGCGCTCGCCCGCCGACCTGCTGATGACCGTGGACATCGGCAACCTGGTCGACCTGGTCGAGGGCGGCGTGACGCAGCCGCTGAAGTCGGCGGAGATCACCGCCGCGGTGCCCGCCAATCTGCGGGCTGTCGACGGCCAGTGGACCGCGCTGTCGCTGCGCGCTCGCGTGCTCTACGCCGATCCCGCCGTGAAGGCGACGACGCTGCGTTACGAGGACCTGGCCGATCCGAAGTGGAAGGGCAAGGTCTGCACGCGGTCCGGGCAGCACCCGTACAACACCGCGCTGGTGGCCGCGATGATCGCCCACGACGGCGAGGCGAAGACCGAGCAATGGCTGCGTGGCCTCAAGGCCAACCTCGGACGCAAGCCCACCGGCGGCGACCGCGACGTCGCGCGCGACATCCTGGGCGGCATCTGCGACGTGGGCTTGGCCAACTCCTATTACGTCGGCCAGATGAAGGCCGCCAAGCCGGGCAGCGACGCGCGCAAGTGGGGCGACGCGATCCAGGTGATCAAGCCGACCTTCAGCGCGCGCGGCGCTGGCACGCACGTCAACATCAGCGGCGCGGCGCTCGCCAAGCACGCGCCCAACAAGGCCGCGGCGCAGGCGCTGCTGGAGTTCCTCGTGTCGGAGCCCGCGCAGCAGCTCTACGCGCAGACCAACTACGAATACCCGGTGCGCGCAGGCGTGGCGCTGGATCCGCTGATCCAGTCGGCGATCGGTCCGGTCAAGGCCGACACGCTGCCGCTGGCCGAGATCGCCCGTCATCGCAAGCAGGCCAGCCTGCTGATCGACAAGGTCGCCTTCGACCAGTGATCGCGTGAGGGGTCGACTTGGCGGGCCGCGCGCGGTCGGTCCGTTCTGGGCCGCGTCCGCCGCGGCGATCGCGCTGGCGGTGCTCACGCCGCTGGTCGCGCTCGCCTGGACCGCGCTGGGCGCGGGCTTCGCGCATTGGTCGCACCTGATGGCGCATGTGCTGCCGCGCGCCGCGGCGCAGACCGCGGTGCTGCTCGCGGGCGTGGGCCTGCTGACCGCGGTGATCGGCACGGGCTGCGCGTGGCTGGTCGCGCGCGCGGATTTCCCCGGGCGTGGCGTGCTGCACTGGGCGCTGCTGCTGCCCTTGACGGTGCCGACCTACATCGCCGCCTACAGCTACGTGGACCTCCTGCACCCGATCGGCCCGCTGCAAGGCGCCTTGCGCGCGCTGCTCGGGTTCGACTCGCCGCGCCAGTTCCGGCTGCCCGACGCGCGCTCGATGGGCGGGGCGGTGCTGGTGCTGTCGGCGGTGCTCTATCCCTACGTCTACCTGAGCATGCGGGCGATGTTCTCGACCCAGCCGGCGCGGCTGATGGACGCGGCGCGGCTGCTCGGCGAGGGCCCCTGGGGCGCGTTCCGCCGCGTGGCGCTGCCGATGGCGCGCCCGGCGCTGGCGGTTGGCGTCGGGCTGGTGCTGCTGGAGGTGCTCAACGATGTCGGTGCCTCGGAGTTCCTCGGCGTGACGACGCTGACCACGACGATCTACACGACCTGGGTGGCGCGCTCGGACCTGGGGGCGGCGGCCCAGATCGCCTGCGCGATGCTGGCGATCGTGGCGGCGCTCGTCTGGCTGGAGCGCCAGGGGCGCCGTCGGCAGCTCGGCGGCGCGGTGCGGTCGATGCGGCCAGCGCCGCGCCTGCGATTGCGCGGCGCGCGGGCCATGCTCGCCACCACGGCGGCCGCGTTGCCCGTGCTGATCGGCTTCGTGCTGCCGGCGGGGCATCTGGCCGTGCTGGCCTGCAAGCGCGCGGCGGAGGGCCACGGCCTGTCCGCCGAGGTGCTCGCCGGCGCGAGGCATTCGGCGGCGCTGGCCGTGTCTGTCACCGCGGTGGCGGTGGTGGCCGGGCTGATCGTGGCGTGGGCGGCGCGCGCGAGCGGATCGTCCCTTCCGCGACGCTCCGCGTGGCTGCGCGTCGCGGCCCTGGGATATGCGGTCCCGGGCACCGTGTTGGCCATCGGGCTGCTGCCGCCGGCGCTCGCGCTCGACGGCTGGATCGCCGACGCGCTCGGCGTGCCGGGGCTGCCGATGATGAGCCTGGGGGTGGTGCTGATGCTGGCCGGCGTGATGCGATTCCTCGCGCTGCCGGTGGGCGGCATCGAGGCCGGGCTGTCGCGCCTGCCCACGCCGTTGGAGCAGGTCGCCCGCAGCCTGGGCGAGACGCCGCTCGGCACCTTGCGCCGCGTGCACCTGCCCTTGCTGCGGCCGGCGATGACGACGGCCGCGCTGCTGGTCTTCATCGACGTGATGAAGGAGCTGCCCGCCTCCTTGCTGCTGAGGCCGGCCAATGTCGAGACCCTGCCGACGCTGCTCTATGCCGAGGCGGCGCGCGGCAGTTATGAGCATGGCGCGCTGGCGGCGCTGTTGATCGTTGCCGTCGGGCTGCCCGCGGTGTTGCTGCTGAGCCGGGAGAAGAAGAGATGAGCGCTCTCACGCTGGAACAGGTGGAGGTCCGCTACGGCGGTGGGCCGGCCGTGTTGAGCGGACTGTCCTTGCACTTGCCGCTGGGCGGCATCGCCTGCCTGCTGGGTCCGTCGGGCTGCGGCAAGAGCACGGCGCTGCGCGCGATCGCGGGCTTCGAGCCGTTGACGGCGGGACGCATCGAGCTCGACGGCCGCGTGCTGTCGGGCCCGTCCACGCAACGGGCGCCGGAACAACGAGGCGTGGGCCTGCTGTTCCAGGAGATCGCCCTGTTCCCGCACCTGGATGCCGCGGCCAACGTGGGTTTCGGATTGCGACGCTGGGATCGCAAGGCGCGAGAGCGACGGGTCCGGGAGCTGCTGGCCCTGGTCGGCCTGGAGAGGCTGGGCGCGCGCATGCCGCATGAGCTCTCGGGCGGGCAACAGCAACGCGTGGCCCTGGCCCGGGCCCTGGCGCCGTCGCCGCGGCTGCTGTTGCTGGACGAGCCGTTCTCCAGCCTGGATGGCGCGACGCGCGATCACCTGGCTGGCGAGGTCCGACACATCCTTCGCGAGGCCGGGCAGACCGCGCTGATGGTCACCCACGATGCCGATGAGGCCGAGACCATGGGCGACTGGATCGGCGAGATGGCGCAGGGGCGGCTCGTGACCTGGCGGCGGACGCGGGTCGCTGTCTAGCTTGCTTCGGATGACGAGGCGGCACCCATGCCGAACCGCAGGCGCCAGAACATCGTGTACACCGCCTACCTCGACCTGCTGAACCGCGAAGACCCATGAACGCCGATTTCCGACCCGCATTGCCGGCCGACATCGCCGCCTGCATCGACTTGCGCGGCCGCACCCGCGAGAACGCCGTTCCCGCCGCCCGCCTCGCCGAGCTCGGCATCACCGAGGCCTCCTGGTCCGGCCAGGTCCGGGACGGCAGCCTGCCCGGCTTCGTCGCCCACGTCGATGGCGTCCTCGCCGGCTACTGCTTCGGCGACGCGGGCACCGGCGAGATCGTCGTGCTCGCGCTGCTGCCTGAGCACGAAGGCCAGGGCATCGGCCGCGCGCTGTTGGACCTCACGGTCTCGCATCTGCGCGCGCTCGGACATGGGCGGCTGTTCCTCGGGTGCTCGGACAACCCCGCCCATCGCTCGCACGGCTTCTATCGCCGTCTCGGCTGGTCGCCCACCGGCGAGCGTGACGGTCTGGGCGACGAGATTCTCGAATTGCGGCCCGACTGACCCGACCCACACCGGCGAACAGCGCGGCTTCCCCTCGGTTTCTCTTGATGCGGTCTTGAGGCCGCACGCGCTACCCTCGCGTCAAGCAAGAACGAGCGAGACATTCCCATGCTCATCAACTGTGTCGCCTACCGCGACGGCCGCCGGCTGGCCGATATCCAGCCCGAGGAAATCAGCGACTACCTCCAGCTGCCCGACTGCTTCGTCTGGGTTGCCCTGCGCGACGCCTCCACCGAGGAGGTGCTCGCGATGAAGGAGGAATTCGACCTGCACGAGCTCGCCGTCGAGGACGCGCTCCATGGCCAGCAGCGGCCCAAGGTCGAGGAGTACGGCGACACCCTGTTCGCCGTCATGCAGACCGTGCAGTTCACGCCCACCGACGAGCTGTGCACCGGCGAGGTGTCCATCTTCGCGGGCCGCAATTTCGTGCTGTCCATCCGCAACCGCGTTGCGCAGAGCCTGCTGGGCGTGCGTGCCCGCGCGGAGAAGGAGCCGCACATGCTCAAGCGCGGTCCGGGCTTCGTGATGTACGCGATCATGGACGCGATCGTCGACCGCTACTTCCCGGTCATCGAGGCGCTGGAGGCGGAACTCGAGGCGATCGAGTCGCAGATCTTCGAACCCGGCGTCACGCGCGACAACATCCGGCGCGTGTATGAGCTCAAGCAACGCGTCACCGTCGTCAAGCACGCGGTGTCGCCGCTGCTGGACGCCGTCGGCAAGCTGGTGCGGGGCCGCGTGCCGCCGGTGTGCGAGGACACGCGCGAGTACTTCCGCGATGTCTACGACCATCTGGAGCGGATGCAGTCGGCGCTCGATTCGCTGCGCGACACGGCGACGACGGTCATCCAGGTCCATCTGTCGATGGCCGCGATCGAGGACTCCGAGACCACCAAGCGTTTGGCGGCCTGGGCGGGGATCTTCGCCGCGGCCACCGCCTTCGCCGGCATCTGGGGCATGAACTTCGAGGTCATGCCGGAACTCAAGTGGCGCTTTGGTTATCCCGTGGCGCTCAGCGTCATCGCCGCCACCTGCGGCGTGCTGTTCTGGAGGTTCAGGAAGGCCGGTTGGCTATAAGCAGCTTGGCCGGGGTGGCTCCCTCGCCCGCGAAGCGGGAGAGGGTGGGGTGAGGGCTCGTGGATGACAGCGAGCCCTGCTCAGAGCCCTCACCCTCCGCCCTCTCCCGCTTCGCGGGCGAGGGGACCAAGAGGGCAAGTGACTGCCGGGATCAGATCAAGTCAGCGATCGCCTTGCCCATCGCGGTGGTGTCCGCCGTGCCGCCCAGGTCGCGCGTGCGCGGACCCGAGGCCAGCGTCTTCTCGATCGCCGCGAGGATCGCGTCGTGCGCGGCCTCGCCGTCGCCCAGGAAATCCAGCATCATCGCGCCCGACCAGATCATGGCGATCGGGTTGGCGATGTTCTGGCCGAAGATGTCCGGCGCCGAGCCGTGCACCGGCTCGAACAGCGACGGGAAGTTGCGCTCCGGGTTCAGGTTGGCCGACGGCGCGATGCCGATGGTGCCGGTGCAGGCCGGGCCCAGATCCGACAGGATGTCGCCGAACAGGTTGGAGGCCACCACCACGTCGAAGCGCTCCGGGTGCAGCACGAAGCGCGCGGACAGGATGTCGATGTGCTGCTTGTCCACTGTCACCGCCGGGTACCCCGCGCCGACCGCGTCCGCGCGCCCATCCCACCACGGCATGCTGATGGCGATGCCGTTGCTCTTGGTGGCGACGGTCAGGTGCTTGCGCGCGCGGCTGCTGCGCCAGCTCGAAGGCGTACTTCAGCACGCGGTCCGCGCCCTGACGCGCGAGTAGACCGATTCCTGGATCACGATCTCGCGTTCGGTGCCTTCGAACATCCGGCCGCCCAGCGAGGAGTATTCGCCCTCGGTGTTCTCGCGCACGACGAAGAAGTCGATGTCGCCCGGCTTGCGGTTGGCCAGCGGGCAGGGCACGCCGTCGAACAGCCGCACCGGGCGCAGGTTGACGTACTGGTCGAAGTCGCGGCGGAACTTCAGCAGCGAGCCCCACAGCGAGATGTGATCGGGCACCGTCGCCGGCCAGCCGACCGCGCCGAAGAAGATGGCGTCCATGCCCTGCAGCTGCGCCTTCCAGTCGTCGGGCATCATCTGGCCGTGGTGCTGGTAGTAGTCGCAGCTGGCCCAGTCGATGTGGGTGAACTCGAACTGGATGCCGAAGCGCCTCGCGGCGGCTTCCAGCACGCGCAGGCCCTCGGGCATCACTTCCCTGCCGATGCCGTCGCCGGGGATGACGGCGATCTTGTACGTCTTGCTCATGGTCGTGCTTTCGATCGTGGATGCAACAGGAGTTCAGTAGGGCGAGCCGGTCGGCGCCGGCAGCGGCGGCGCGAGCTCGAAGTCTGCCGCAAGCCGCCGCGTGGCCTGTGCGAGCAGCGTGACGTCAATGCCCACCGCCACGAAGCGCGGCGCCGCGCCCTCCGAGCGGACTTGAGGCCCTCGCCCGCGGAACCTCGATGGGCGGGCGGGCGACTGCCGGGGCCCCTCGTCACAGGAGCGCCACGTGAGCTGGAACGTCTCGCCATTCGGTCGCATCGCGTCTGGTTTCGAACAGGAGTCGACGCCCGGCACCGCCGCCACCGACGAATCATCGAGCGGGCCACGCGACCGGCACGCACCAGAAGCCAGGAACGCCGCCGTCGTGGACGCATTCATCGACGGTGGCAAGCAGATCAAGGACGTGAGGATGGTCACCTGCTCGGCCATCCAGGCGTGCGGCAGCAACACGGCCGCCGCCGAGGCCTGTGTGAAGGAGCTGGAGCGCGCGATCTGCTCGCGGACCGGACGGCGAGTTGCGCCGGATGCGCTGATCTTCAATGCCCTGATCAAGGTGTATCGAGAGTCGAAGGACCTGGCGGGAGCGGAAGGATGCGTCGATCGCATGCGGGCGCTGGGCATCGATCCGACGGAATCGACCTACAACTCGTTGATCTCGGCGTTCGGCAACGTCAAGGATCTGGGCAGGGCGAGAGCGTGGTTCGATCGATTGATCGCGGACCCGAAGGCCTTCCCCGACCGCATGACCTTCGCCGCGATGATCTGGTCATGCGGCGTCGCCGCGGACCCCGGCGGCGGGAAGCTCGCGGAGCGCTGGTTCGCGCTGATGGCCGCTCACCGCGTCACTCCCGATGCGCGTGTCTACGACGCCCTGATGTTTGCCCATGGCAAGTCGGGTGATCTGACCTCGGCGGAGGAGTGCCTGGATCGCATGCGGGACGAACACGGGATCGAGCCTGGTGTGACCAGCTACAACACCATGATCAAGTTGTGCGTGCATCTCGGGAAGTACGACGCAGCGAAGGGGTGGCTGGAACGCATGCGACAGGCTGGCCTCCAGCCCAACCCGGCGACCTGGCGCGCGCTGGGGCGCCGCGTCCTGGTGCTGCCGCTCACCACCCCAAGGCCGCGTCCCTGAAGCTGTCCAGGGCGAGTTCGTAGTTCATCTCGCCGAGCAGGCCCACCAGGCGGTCGCGGTCCGCGTTCCACGCGTCGACGACGAAACGCCAGGCGGGCGCGAACGAGCGCGGTTCCGCTTCCTCGAGCGGGATCTCCGCGGCGATCGAGGCTGGCGGCAGGTCGGCGGGCAGCATCAGGCGCGAGGGGGCCGACGGACGATCCGCGTCCGCGTCGTAGAGCCGGCTGTCGGCGCCGGCGTCGATGCCCGGATCGATGCGCCAGCGGCCGTCGGCCTGCACGCTGATGCGCGGGCGCAGCCAGGGCTCGTGCGCGCGGGGATTGAGCAGGTGGCAGCTGCGGTCGCGAGCGTCGATCACCAGCAGGCTCAGCACGGACCCGCGGCCGTTGGCGAGCTCCTCGACATAGTCCGGGTGCTCGGGCGGACCGTCGACGTCGACGACGAAATGGCGGTCGTCGATCCACTCGCCCGAACCGACGATCGAGCAGCCGAAGGTCAGCTCCTGCGGATAGGGCAGCAACCGGCCGTCGAGCCAGAGCGCCGCGCCGTAGGGGGCCTCGAAGACGCCGCCCCGCTCGGGGTATTCGGGCAACCGGCCGTCCTCCCACCAGACCACCGCCCGGTGCAGGCGCCCGGGGGCGTCGGCGATGCGGAAGCCCGCCGTTCGCCATTCGGGCCATGAGGTCCACAGCCGCGACTCCACGCGTTCGTCCAGCCCCATCGCGCGCAGGTCGCGGCTGCTGGCGTGCTGCAACAGATGCTGTGCGAAGTGCCGCCACATGGCCGGTCCGAGCGCGCGGGCGATGGGGTCGGCGTCGCGCAGCCAGTCCAGCAGCAACGGCACGACCGGGGCCTGGCGGGACCACAGCGCATGCGCCGCCACGGACTGCGCCCAGCGCCGTTCCAGCGCGCGCAGGCCCGGGGCGTCCGGCGTGGCGTCCGCCCCGGGCGGGGCATGGAGGGGCGCCATGTCGGACGGCGCGGCCGTCGCGGGGGGGGCGGGAAGTCCGACCAGGGAGGGCGGGACGGAGGAAGGCGGCAAGTGGTACAGCGGCATCTGATCGGGCGCACCGGGGTGGGGAACCGGAGTCGCGAAGGCCAGGGGGCAGATGAGGTTCCCGGGCCAGGGTGTGTCCGTCGCTGTCGTGGGGGACGCCGAAAAGCATGGCGGGGGGACATGTCTTGCCTGGATGCCCTCTTGCCTGGATGCCCCCTCTCCCGCTCGGCGGGCGAGGGAGTTCCAGGGCGATCAGGAGACGCCCGATGCGGGGCCGGACAGTTGCCTGTGGGACAGTCGGAGCCTCGTTTTCCGGTGACCCCAGGCCATGACGATCTTCCGCCGCGTTCCTTGTTCCTCCTCGCACGCGCCGACGGCGCGCACCGTCCTGAGCGCCGCGCTGCTCGCCGCACCGCTGGCCTTGTCCCTGGCCGTGGGGCCCGCGGCCTTCGCGCAAGGCGTCCCGTCCACCGGCGCCGGCGACGCACGCGCGCCGGTCGAGGCCGCCATCGAGCAACCTACGCCGGGCATCGTCGACGACTTGCTGGAGGCGGGCCGGGTGGACATCGCCGTGGCGCGCCTGGCCGCACTGGACCAGAGCCCCGCCGCCCAGCTGACCCGGCTGCGCGTGCTGCTGCGCACGCAGGACTACGCGCGCGCGCTGCCGCTGCTGGACGCGCTGAAGGCGCGCCCCGCCGCCAGCCTGTCGGCCGACGAACGCAGCGCGCTGTATGACGGCCTGCGCGCCCGGGATGACCTGGCCGAGATCGATCGGCGAACCTCCGCGACGATCAAGACGGGTCAGGCGGACTCGGTGGACCTGCTCGCCGCCGGTGAACTGGCCACCGCGCTGCACCAGGATGAGCGCGCCAAGCCGCTGCTGGAGCGCGCGCTGCAGGCCGCCACGACCTCGCGCCAGAAGGGCGAGGCGCTGCGGGCGCTGGGTCAGTGGTTCTACCAGCAGCGCGATTTCGACACCTCGTTCAAGCGGCTCGAGGAAAGCCTGGCCTGGCGCCGCAGCGCGGAGACGCTGGGCACGCTGGCCGAGACGTTGATCCGGCTGGCCCGCACCGGCGACGCGATCGACGCGGCGCGCCAGGCGCTGGACTACAACCCCTACGACGAACACGCGCATTACCTGCTGGGCAACGGCTACGCGCGGCGCAACTACACCGAGCTGCGGCGCGAGGAGCCCGCGCGATTCGCCGAGGCCGAGGCGCTGGCGCGCCGGGCCTCGGACGCGCTGGAAGCAGGGGCGCCCGACCAGGCCCGCGCGCTGGCGATCCAGGCCTTGAGCGCCTGCCCCGGGTATGGCCGTGGGCACGCGATCCTGGCGAAGGCCTTGGAGTTCCAGCGCCTGGCCATCGACGTGCACCGCGCCGACTACGAGGCCCGCTTCGCGGCGATGCCCATGCCACGCGTGCCGGGCATCGAGCGCTACGTGCTGAACTGGGCCTCGCTGACGCCGCGCATCCAGAAGCGGGTGGCGCTGTCGGTGGCGCCATGGCGCGCCTACATCCCGGTGCTGGTCGAGGGCAGCGCGACGCACTACATCAAGCCGATGTGGCAGCGCCTGTCGGAGACCCCGGGCCTGGAGTCGCTGCGCGACGCGCGCATCGACACCGATTCGCGGCTGTGGGACGACGTGCGCGGCGCCGGCGGCCACAACACGGTGACCGGCTACGAGGATGTCGAGCGCCTGGTCTCGGACCGCTACAACACCGTGCTGCATGAGCTCTCGCATCAGGTGCACGGCGTGCTCGGTCCGGACGACTGGCGCGGCATCGAATCGCTCTACCGCGCGGCCAAGGCCCGTGACGCGAAGACGGGCAAGGGTTTCCTGTCGCGGTATGCCGGCGGCACGGTCTGGGAATACTTCGCCGAGGGCGTCAACGCGCAGGCCTCGCCGCGCCGTGATGTGTACGACACGCGCGAGATCACGCGCGAGCGCCTCGCCGAGCGCGATCCTGACCTGCAGCGGCTGGTGCTCAAGCTGCTGGCGCGCACCGACGCGCGCGCCAGCCTGCCGATCGCCATGAGCAACGAGGCCGCGCGCCGCCTGGAGACCGGTGATGTCGAGGGCGCGTTGGCGCAGCAGCGCAAGGCGCTCGCGCTCGCGCCGAGGAACGAGGCGGCCCAGCTGGGCATGCTGCGGCTGCGCGCGATCCGGGGCGATCGTGCCGAGGTCGCGGCGCTGGCTGATGCGGCGATCCGCGCCCATGGGGCCAGCGCGAACGCGCGCATCGAGGTCGCCGCCGCGCGGCGCTGGCTGGGAACGCCGATCGCGACCCTGGTGGGCGAGCTGCGCGGCGCGCGGCGCATGAACGCGGAGGACTCGCTGCGGGTGAACCTCGCGGTGGGCGGCTACCTGCGCGATCTCGGCGATGTGGACGGCGCGCTGGCCGCCTACGACGCGGCGCTCGCGGCGCAGGGCGACAAGCCTGAGGCGCTGTGGGGCAAGGCCAAGGCCCTGGCGCTGGCCGGTCGATGGGAGGCGGCCTTCGCGCTGTATGACCGCGTGGTGCGCGAGCGCTCGGGCCTGGTGGAGTTGCGCGTCGATCACGCCCAGGACCTGCTGATGGCAGGCCGTCGCGACGCGGCGCGCGAGGCCTTGCGCGCGGCGGCGCTGCTGGATCCGGAAGATCCGTCGGTGCTGGCGTTGCAGGGCTGGCTGGCCTTGCAGGACGGCGAGGCCGCGCTGGCGCTCAAGCAGGCCGATCAGGCCCTGGCGATCGCGCCGTGGCTGGACCTGGCCGAAGCGGTGCGCGGCGCCGCGCTGCGCCGGCTGGATCGCGCCGCCGAGGCCGATTCGGCCTTGAAGGCCCTGCGGGAGCGGCTGGTCGCCGACGCGCCGCCGACCTACGTCTACTTCAAGCCGCGATCGACCTGGGTGCTGGCGCATGCCAACGGGCAACGCGAGCGTCAGGTCTTCGAGCATCTGGGCGTGGCGGCCCCGCGCTGAGCAGGCGGGCAGCGCCGGCCTAGCGCCGGCGACGCCACCACAACCAGGCGCCGGTCACGCCCATCGCGAAGAGCGCCAGGCCCAGCAGGCCGGTGATCACGCGGTTGGCGACGCCGAAGAGCTCGCCCGCGTGCAGCGGGTAGATCCACGCGGTGGATCGGCCGGCAAGGTCGAGCTGGTCCCAGCGCTGCTCAGCCAGCACGTGGCCGTCGACCGGATGCGCCCAGATCGAGGACAGCCCGTTGGGGTGCGGATCACCGGGCAGCTTGAAGCGCAGGCGCACCGCGCGGGTGTCCGCGGCCGCGAGTTGCACGAAGCCGACCGTGCCTTCGGGCCAGCGCGCCCGAGCCTGGGCGACGACGGTGTCCAGCGGCACGCGCTCGCCGTGATCCTTGCCGACCTTGGGCGGCTTGGGCGCGGCATCGCCGGCCAGCGTGTTGACCCAGCCGCCGATGGGCCGATAGGCCATCCACGCGCCGGACGCCACCGCCACGGCCACCAGCAAGCCCAGCACCACGCCGCCGAAGCGATGCAGGTCGAAGAGGCTGCGCGTCGTGCCCTTGTCGAGCTTGAGCTTGAACGCGTGGCGCCACTGCGCCGCGTTCATCGGCCACCACAGGATCAGCCCCGTCACGAGCAGCGCCAGGTAGGCGATCGCGGTGAACGCGAGCACGGCCTTGCCGGTGTCGCCCAGCAGCAGCGCGCTGTGCAGCTCGAAGACGACGTTGGCCAGACCTTCGGCCTCGCCGCGACGGCCGAGCTCGGCCACGGTGAGCGGGTCCAGGTAGAGCGTGCCCTCCCAGGCCGCGCCCCGCACCATCACGCGCAAGGACTCGCCGTCCTCGCGCGGCGGACGAATGGTCATCGTCGCCTTCGGGCCGAATTCCTGCGCCACGCGCTGTCGCAGCGTCTCCAGCGGCGTGGCCGAGGCCTCGATGGCCGCGGACGTCTCGGCCGCCCGCGCCGGCGCGCGGAAGAGCTCGGGGTGCAGCGCCTCGTCCAGCGGGCGCAGCACCGTCATCAGCGCGCCGAGCAGCGCCGCCGCCGCGAGCAGCAGGCCCAGCGTCAGGCCGGTCCAGCGGTGCAGCCACATCCAGAGGCGGCGGGCGGTCATCAGCGCCATGGCGATCCCGCGGTCGAGTGCCTGTTCATGTCGGTCATGCGGGCGCTCAGAAGTCGACCTTGGCTGTGAGGCGCAGCGTGCGCGGGGCGCCGACGCCCAGGAGGCTGTTGCCGGCGGTGCTCCAGTAGTCCTTGTTGGTCGCGTTGTCGAGGTTGGCCTGCAGGTTGACCGGCTTGTCGAAGATCCGCGTCTGGTAACGCGCGCCCAGCGACAGCGTCTGGTAGCCGTCGACCCAGGCCTGGTTGGCGTTGTTCACGGCGCGCTTGCCGACGTGATACACGCCGGCGTTCAGCGACAGGCCCGGCACCATCGGCAGCCGGTATTCGCCGAACACGCTCAGCGTGTTCTTGGGCGTGTTCTCCGGCGTCTTGCCCAGCTCCAGCGGATTGGCCGTGCCGACCTTGGTGATCTCCGCGTCCAGCACCACGCCCGAGACGACCAGCGCGACATCGCGTCCGATCTCGCCGCTGGCGGAGAACTCCAGACCGCGATACCGCGTCTCCCCGCCGACCTGGTAGACGTTGTTGATCGTCGTCGCGAGCGGGCGGTCCGTCTGGAACAGCGCCGTCTGCAGCAGCACCGCGCCGACGCGTGCCTTCACGCCGATCTCATGCTGCTTGCTGACCGCCGGCGGCAGCACCTGGCCGAAGTTGGTGGTGTTCAGCGGCGCCGTGCCCGTTTCCTCCAGCCCGCGCAGCGCGCTGGCGTAGACGCTCAGGTTGCTCATCGGCTTCCACATCACCGAGACATTGGGCGTGACCTTGTCGGCGCGATAGGTCGGCACCGGCGAGGACGGGTTGCTCGCCTCGCTGCGGTAGACCGTCTTGCGCAGGCCAGCCAACAGCTGCCACTGCTCGCCCAGCGACAGGCGGTCGAAGACGTACAGGCCGCGGTCGTTGACCTCGGAGGGGAAACCGGTCTGCGTCAGCGTCGGGTTGACCGGCGCGATGTCCACCGGGTCGTACAGGTTCTGCGGCGTGCGCGCCGAGCCGTTGAACCAGCCCGCGGACGCGCGGCGGTTGTAGGTCGCGCCGAGCGTCAGCTCGTGGCCGATGCCGGCGGTGTCGAAGCGGCCGATGGCCTCGACCCGGTGATTGGTGTTGGTGTACTCCTGGCCCTTGAGCACCGAGATGTTGGCCGTGCCGGCGCCGGTCTGGACGTTGTAGTTCGTGAGCGTCGTGTAGTTGCGGTCGCGCTGCGTGTTGGCGCGACCGGACTCGATGCTCAGCACCCAGTCGTCGCTCAGCGCGAAGTCGCCTCGCACCAGCACGTTGGTCGCCTCGGCGTCGTAGCGGGCCCATTCGGGCGCGAAGTTGGTTGTGTTGGCGGGGATGCGCGGCAGCGTGATCACGCCGTTCACCGCGGCAGGCAGGGTGATCGCGCCCTGCTCGCTGACGTTCTTGCGGTAATGCTCGACGTCGACCTTGAAGTTGGCCCACGGCGTGGCGCGCCAGTCATAGGCGAGCGACACCATCTGGCGATCGCCCTTGAAGCGGTCGATGCCCGACTCCTCCTTGCTGGTGACCGCGTTGACGCGCAGGCCCATGCTGTCGTCGGCGCCGAAGCGACGGCCGATGTCCACGTGCGCCTTGATGCCGCCATGGTTGTTGAGCGTCGTGGTGAGCGAGGTGACCGGCGCGGGACCCGCGCGCTTGGTCACGAAGTTGACGATGCCCGAGGGCGGCACCAGGCCGTAATACATCGACGACGCGCCCTTGAGCACCTCGACCTGCTCCTTGTCCTCGAGCGGGATGTCGATCAGGTTGACGATCGGCAGGTTGCCGTTGAGCCGGTAATTGCCGCGGTTCTCCACGATGATCCCGCGGATGGACAGGTTGTCGTAGGTCGAGCCGCTGACCTGCGAGCGCGTCACGCCGGCGGTGTTCTTCAGCGCGTCGTACAGACCCTGTGCGGCCTGCGCGTCGAGCAGGTCGCGCGGCATGACGTTGTTGGTCAGCGGCACATCCAGCGGATCCTGGTCGCGGAAGGCGCCGACCTGCACCGTCGTCGGCGCGAAGGTCTTCTTGCGCACGCCGGTGACGACGACCTCGTCCAGCAGACGCTTGGGCGTGGCCGCGTCCTTGGCATCGGAAGCCGCGGGCGTGGCCGGCGCCGACTGCGCCGATTGCGCCGAGACGGTCATCGGCGCGGACGCGGCCATCGCCGCCAGCACGGACAGGGAGATCAGGGACAGGCGCGGCGAGGCGCCGTGCGCGGCACGGGAAACGATGGACGACATGGACGGGAACCGGGGGACCGGAAGAGCGGGAGGAGGTAGCCGCGTGGGCCCGGGGGGGAGGGCGCACCGCTGGCGGATGCGATACGTTATCAAATGCGAACGGTTCGCAACATTCGGGATGCGGGAAATCGTGCGCAGGACGCGCGGGTGGGCCGTGATCCGCTCGAAATGGGGTATTCCGTGGCGGCCGCGCCACCCCTTCGGAGGTAGCGATGCCCGCTGACGCGGGTGCTGCCCGGTCAGGAAGGCGTCCGATTCCTGCCAGACGGCGACAGGGACCCCGGCCTAGGATCCGTCGATCACCTGACAGGAGACCCCATGACCGCCGAGACCACCCCCACGCCCGCCCAGAGATCGGCCGCGCTGTTCGCGCTGCATGAAGGGCCCGGGCCCTTCGTCATCGCCAACGCCTGGGACATCGCCTCGGCACGCATGCTGGAGACGGCGGGCTTTCGCGCGCTGGCGACCTCCAGCGCCGCGGCGGCCGAGGCGATCGGGCGCCGCGACGGGCAGCTGTCGCGCGAGGACACGATGGCGCACATCCGGCTGCTGGCCGGCGCGACCAGCCTGCCGCTCAGCGCCGACCTGGGCAACGGCTTCGGTCATCGCCCCGAGGATTGCGCGCTGACGATCCGCCAGGCCTTCGAGGCCGGCGCGGTCGGCGGCTCCATCGAGGATTCGTCCGGGGAGGGCGGCGCGCCCATCCTGGACTTCGATCTCGCGGTCGAGCGCGTGGCGGCGGCGGTCGAGGCGGCGCGCGCGCTGCCGGTGCCCTTCCTGGTCACCGCGCGGTCGGAGAACTTCCTGCACGGCATCCAGGACCTGGACGACACGATCCGACGCCTGCAGGCCTTCGAGCGCGCCGGCGCGGACGTGCTCTTCGCCCCGCTGCTGCCCAGCCTGGACGCGGTGCGGCAGGTCTGCGCGTCGGTGTCGCGGCCGGTGAACTTCATGGCCGGGATTCCGGGGCGCTCGTTCACCGTGCGCGAGCTGGGCGAGGCCGGTGTGAAGCGGGTCAGCCTGGCGATGTCGCTGTTCCGCCATGCGATGCAGGCGGCCCGCCTGGCCGCGGAGGAGATCCGCGATCACGGCACCTTCGGCTACCTGGAACGCTGAGGCCCGGGCCCGTGGCTTCGATCAGGCCTTCGTTCAGCCCACCGGCAGGTTGCTCGGCGCGGTCCTGAGCGCGGGCGCGTGGGCCTTGCGGCGATACAGCTGCGCGGGCCGATGGCTGCCGCCGCTGAGCGCGCCGGGGATCTCCTCGATCACCTCGAGCTCCTCGATGCGCCGGCGGAATCCGCGCTTGTCCAGCGCACCGCCCAGCACCTGCTCGTAGGTGCGCTGAAGCTCGCCGAGCGTGAACGCCGGCGGCATCAGGTGCAGCGGCAGCGACGAATACAGGGTCTTGGACCGCACCCGCTCGACGGCCGTGCGCAGGATCTGCGCGTGGTCGAAGGGCAGCGAGCGCAGCCCGTCGACGGCGACCCAGCGGAAGCGATCGCCCGCGGGCGCGTCGATCTCCGCCGGCACCACCGCGTAATAGCTGACCGACAGCGACCAGCCGCGCGAGTCGCGGTGCATGCCCGAGAAGGTCCTCAGCTGTTCCAGATAAGGCGAGGCGATGCCGGTCTTCTCGCGCAGGATGCGCGCGGCGGCATCGTCGGCGTCTTGATCCTGGTCGGTGTGGACCCAGCCGCCGGGCAGCGTCCACGCGCCGGCGCTCGGCGCCTTGTCCCGCTGCGCGAGTCCTGCATGGAGCGCGCCCTGCCGCAACGTGAGCAGGACGATGTCGACGGTGACGATGGGGCGTTCGAAGTCCACAGTGGGTGGGGCGGCTTAGTGCAGTGAGGCACGAATCATAGCGACAACTCGTTTCACACGCTAAACCTTGACGATGACTTTGTTCGTGCAAAAAGGCACGAAGTGGTCTATGCTGGTGGCACGACATCCACGAAGCGATCACGGAGTTCCTCATGACCCCCCTCGTCACGCCAGTCACACCCGTCCCCGCCAGCCAGCTGCTGATCGTCGATCCGCAGAACGACTTCTGCGACATTACCGGCGCCGCGCTGCCGGTGACCGGCGCCGACGCGGACATGAAGCGCCTGGCCGACTGGGTGGACCAGGCCGGCGCGGCGCTTTCGGACATCGTCGTGACGCTGGACTCGCACCCCGTCTACGCGATCGAGCGCCCGGCGTTCTGGCGCCAGGGCGGTCCGGCAATGGACGAGCCCGGCCTCGGCGGGGAGGCCGCCCAGCCGGTGGCGCCCTTCACGCAGATCCGCGCGGCTGATGTGCGCGAAGGCCGCTACTCGCCACGCGATGCCGCGTTGCGCGAGGCGGTGCTCGCGTACCTCGACGCGCTGGAGGCCAGCCCTCGCAAGTACGTGCTGATGGTCTGGCCCACGCACTGCGTGGTCGGCACCTGGGGACACAACCTGCACGCCGAGCTGGCCGCGGCGCTGGGCCGGTGGGAAGCGGCCCGGCTGCGTACCGTCGAGAAGGTGCTCAAGGGACAGAACCCGATGACCGAGCAGTACAGCGCGGTGCGCGCGGAAGTGCCGATCGACAGTGACCCCCGTACGCAGACCAACCACGCGCTGGTCGATCGCATCGTCGACTTCCCCGGTCTGACCTTCATCGCGGGCGAGGCCAGCAGCCACTGCGTCGCGGCGACGGCCCAGGACCTCTTCGCGGCGATGACGCCGGAGCGCCTCGCGCGCATCGTGCTGATCGAGGACGCGATGAGTCCGGTGGGCGGCTTCGAGGCCGGGGCGGGCGCTTTCGTCGAGCGGGCTCGCGCGCTGGGCGTGCGCACGATGACGGCCGCGCAGGCGCTGGGCCTGCTGTCGGCTTGAGGAGCGCCCGCCATGAAGGACGTGCCTGTTGTCCCGGTCATCGGCTCGCTGCTCGAGACCGATCTGTACAAGTTCACGATGTGGCAGACGCTGCTGCATGCCTTCCCGGCCAATGACGCCGAGTACCGCTTCGTCTGCCGCAACACGCCGGCCTTCCCGCTGGCCGAGCTCTGCGACGCGGTCAACCGCGAGCTCGATCACCTCTGCACGCTGAACTTCAGCGACGAGGAACTGAGCTACCTCGGCGGACTGCGTTTCATGAAGCCGGACTTCATCGACTTCCTGCGGGTCTTCCGATTCCAGCGACGTTTCATCGAGGCGCGTCAGGGCGAGGGTGCGGAGTCCGGGCAGCTCGTCATCACGGCCCGCGGACCGCAGGTCCACGTGATGGGCTTCGAGATCTTCGTGCTGGCCATCGTGAACGAGCTCTACTTCCGCCGCCTGTGCGCGGGCCGTGAGCACGAGGTGCTGGCCGAAGGCCGCGCACGGCTGAACGACAAGATCGCACGTTTGCGCGACTACGCCGCGTCGGTCCCTGCGGCGCTCGGCGCGGAGGCCGCGCCCTTCGAGTTCTTCGACTTCGGCCTGCGCCGCCGCTTCTCCGGCGCGTGGCAGGACGAGGTGGTGGCGACGCTCGCGCGCGAGATCCCGCAGGTCTTCAAGGGCAGCTCCAACGTTGAACTGGCCCGTCGACATGGACTGCTCGCGATCGGCACGATGGCGCACGAGTACCTCCAGACCTTCCAGGCGGTGGGCGTGCAATTGCGGCTGTCGCAGCGGGCGGCGCTGGAGGGCTGGGTGCAGGAGTTCCGCGGCGACCTGGGCATCGCGCTGACCGATGTGATCGGCATGGACGCCTTCCTGGCCGACTTCGACCTGTACTTCGCCAAGCTCTTCGACGGCCTGCGCCACGACAGCGGCGACCCGATCGTCTGGGGCGAGAAGGCGCTGGCCCACTACGCCGCGCTGCGCATCGACCCGCGCGGCAAGCGCCTGGTCTTCAGCGACGGGCTGGACACGGCCGAGGCCTGCCGGCTGCACGCGCACTTCGCGCGCCGGGTGTCGGTGGGCTTCGGCATCGGCACGCACCTGAGCAACGACCTCGGCCCGCGAGCCGCTGAACATCGTCATGAAGCTGGTGCGCTGCAACGGCCAGCCCGTGGCCAAGCTGTCCGACGCGCCCGGCAAGACCCTGTGCGACGACCAGACCTTCCTCGACTACCTGCGCCAGGTCTTCGAGGTGAAGCCTGCCGGGAGGGCGTGAAGCCATGCTCAAGATCACGCTGGCCCAGATCAATCCGACCATCGGCGACCTCGAGGGCAACCTGCGCCTGCACCTGGACGCCGCCCGCCGCGCGCGACATGAAGGCGCGGAGCTCGTCGTCTTCCCCGAGCTCTCGCTGACCGGCTACTACCCCGCCGACCTGCTCGACGACGAGGACTTCCGCGACCGCCTGGACGCCGCGATGGCGGCGCTGCTCAATGCGACGCGGGAGGTGTCCTCGCTGCACTGGGTCGTCGGCGTGCCCACGCGTCATGCGGGTCCCGGCAAGGCCTATCGCAACTCGCTGCTGGTGATCCGCGACGGCGAGGTGCTGCTCGACTATCACAAGCAGCTGCTGCCGACCTACAACGTCTTCGACGAGCGACGGCACTTCGAGCCGGGGCCGGACGTCGCGCGGGTGCTGCGCATCGGCGGCACGCAGGTCGGGTTCATGATCTGCGAGGACGGCTGGAACGACGATGGCAAGGACTACGCGGTCAATCCCTTCCAGCGGCTGGCCGACGCGGCGCCCGACCTGATCGTGTCGATCAACGCGAGTCCCAGCCACCTCGGCAAACGCGAGCAGCGTCATTCGGTGTTCCGCGCCGCGTGCTGGCGCCACCGCCTGCCGCTGGTGTACGTCAATCAGGTCGGCGGGCATGACCAGCTCGTGTACGACGGCGCGTCCTTCGCCATCGAGCCCGAACCCGGCGTGGTCTTCGAGGCCCGCCGTTTCGAAGAGGACCTCGTCACGTTGCGCTTCGAGACCGCGCGCGGCACCTTCTCCGCGCAGGACGGTGGCACCTTGCCCGCGCCAGCCGGTCTCGAGCCGATGGCCTTCTACCGGCGCCAGATCGTGCTGGGCCTGCGCGACTATGCACGGCGCTGCGGGTTCGATCGTGTCGTCGTGGGCTGCTCCGGTGGCATCGATTCGGCGCTGACACTGGCGCTGGCCGCCGAGGCCCTCGGCCCGGACCGTGTGCTCGCGATCACGATGCCGTCGCGCTTCTCCTCGACCGGCAGCGTCGAGGACTCCCGCGCGCTGTGCGCCAACCTCGGCGTGATGCTGGAGCTCTGCCCGATCGAGGACGCGGTGCGGCAGGTCGGCGACGCGATGGCGGCGAGCAGCTTGGCGCTCCGGCCAGCCGGACTGGCGCTGGAGAACCTGCAGGCGCGCGTGCGTGGCACGCTGCTGATGACCGTGTCCAACGCGCGCGGCCATCTGCTGCTGACGACCGGCAACAAGAGCGAGATCGCGGTCGGCTACTGCACGCTCTACGGCGACACCAACGGCGGCCTGGGCCTGATCGGCGATCTCTACAAGACCGAGGTCTTCGCCTTGTGCCGTCATCTCAACGAATGCGTCGGTCGGGCGCTGATCCCCGAGGCGATCCTCGACAAGCCGCCGAGCGCGGAGCTCGCTCCCGATCAGCGCGACACCGACAGCCTGCCGCCCTACGAGGTGCTTGACGAGGTGCTCAAGCTGCTGATCGAGGGCGATCGGCTGGGCGGGCCGGAGCGCGCGGCGGCTGAAGCCGCGGTCGCGGCGCTGCGGGCCAGCGACGAAGGTCTGGCGCTGATCGCTCGGGTGAAGGGCATGATTGCCCGCAATGAATACAAACGCCGTCAGGCACCGCCGATCGTGCGGCTGCGCGGCCGGGCCTTCGGCAGCGGCCGGCAGTTGCCGATCGCGGCACGGCACTACTGAAAGGATCTGACATGACCCGCATGACCGTGGCCGTGGTGGTCGGCCGGTGGCAACTCGTCCACCTGGGGCAGGAGGCGCTGTTCCAGGCGGCCTTTAGCTTGGCCGACGAGGTGATCGCCGTGCTGGGCTCGTCGCACCGGGCGCGGGATCCGCGCAATCCCTTTGTCCATGAGGAACGCCGGCAGATGCTGATGGCCAATCTCACGCCGGCGCAGCGCGAGCGGCTACACGTGCTGCCGGTGCGCGACTACTTTGACGATCAGCGCTGGAACGCCGCTGTGGCGATGGGTGTGCAGGCGCTGGCCGGCGAGGGCGCGGACATCGTGCTGGTCGGCCATCACAAGGACCACACGAGCTACTACCTCCACGGCTTTCCGCGCTGGCGTCAGCAGCTCGTGGATCGACTCGCCGACGTCGATGCGACCGCGATGCGCGCGGTGTTCTTCGAGGCCGACGATCCGGATGCCGCGCTGGCGGTCATGGCGCCTTACGTGAGCGCCCCGGTGCGCGCGTGGCTGCAGGCGTGGAGCCGGCTGCCCGAGTACCAGCGCCGCAAGACCGAGCATGCCGCCGTGCAGGCGTATCGGAAGAAATACACGGCGGTGGCCTACATGACCGGGGACGCGGTCGTGACGGTCGGCGATCACGTGCTGCTGGTGCGACGCAACGGACCCTTCGGCGAAGGCCTGTGGGCCTTGCCCGGCGGCCACCTCGATCGCGGCGAGAAACTCGTTGCCTGCGCGATCCGCGAGCTCATCGAGGAGACCGGCTTCCCGCTGATGCCGGCATCGATTCTCGCGACGCTCGCCGGCGTGGAGACCTTCGAGGATCCGCTGCGCAGCCCGCGCGGCCGGCTGATCTCGATGGCGCATCACTTCAAGTTCGGCCCGATGGCGAGCCTGCCGGAGGTCACCAGCAGCGACGAGACCAAGGAGTCGCGCTGGTTCCATCGGGACGAGCTGGCCGCCATGGAGCCGCAGCTCTTCGAGGACCACTTCGTGATCCTCGATCACTTCCTCGGATTGATCGAGGATTGATCGCCAGGCTACAGGGGCAGGCCCACGTAGTTCTCCGCCAGCACCTGCCGCGCGGCCTCCGAGCCCAACACGTAGTCCAGTTCCGCGCTCTGCAGCCTCGCCTGGAATGCGGGTTCCTGGTCGAAGTTGTGCATCAGGCTGGTCAGCCACCACGAGAAGCGTTCGGCCTTCCACACGCGTGACAGGCAGCGTGCCGAGTAGTGATCGATCCCGGCATCGCTGCGCTCGCGGTAGTGCTCGATGAGCGCCTGCGAGAGGTAACGCACGTCGGAGGCCGCGAGGTTCAGCCCCTTCGCGCCGGTGGGCGGCACGATGTGGGCGGCGTCGCCGGCCAGGAACAGTCGGCCGAAACGCATCGGCTCGGCGACGAAGCTGCGCAGCGGCGCGATGCTCTTTTCCAGCGACGGTCCGGTGACCAGCGCCGACGCCGCCTGCGGATCGAGCCGCGCGCGCAGTTCGTCCCAGAAGCGCGCGTCGCTCCAGTCCTCGACGCGTTCGGTCAACGGGACCTGCAGGTAGTAGCGACTGCGCGTCGCCGAGCGCATGCTGCACAGGCTGAAGCCGCGGGCGTGGCGGCTGTAGATCAGTTCGCCGGAGACGGGGGGCGTGTCGCTGAGCAGGCCCAGCCAGCCAAAGGGATAGACCTTGTCGAAGAGTCGGATCGCGTCGGCGGGCACGCTCGCGCGGCAGACGCCGTGGAAGCCGTCGCAGCCGGCGATGAAGTCGGCGCTGATCTCGAGGGGCTCGCCGTTCACCGTGCAGCGGGCCAAGGGGCGAGCGGTGTCAAAGGCCTCGATGCGGACGTCCGTCGCCTCGTACAGCGTCGGCAAGCCCGCCGCCGCGCGCGCGGTCATCAGGTCGCGGGTGACCTCGGTCTGTCCGTAGACCAGCACCGTGCGTCCGCCGGTGAGCGCGCGCAGGTCGATGCGATGACGCACGCCGTCCACGGCCAGGGCGAATCCGTGATGCACGAGGCCCTCGGCGCGCATGCGCGCACCGACGCCGGCCTCGTTCATCAGATCGGCGGTGCCCTGTTCGAGGACGCCGGCGCGGATGCGCGACAACACGTGCTCGCCGCTCTGGCGTTCGACGATCAGGGTGTCGATACCGGCGCGGTGGAGCAACTGCCCGAGCAGCAGTCCCGACGGCCCGGCGCCGACGATGAGCACCTGGGTGCGCAGTGTCTTCATGATGTTTCCGGCCTTCTCACGAGGCGCGTCGTGTGTCTCCGATGGGCGAAGACTACGGCCGGGGCCCGGGGCGGTGAATGGACGCACCGCGCATGGGCTTGCACAATCGGAACCCATGTCCGACGCCCCAGCTTCCCGGTCGACGCGTCGCCGCGTGACGGCGACCCCGGTCTACTCGCTCTATGGGGAGGATGGACGCTCACCGGCGCTGGACGGGTTGCACCTGGAATCGATTGCGGATCGAAGCCGCTTGCACAATTGGGAAATCCAGCCGCATCGCCATGGCGCGCTGGTGCAGTTGCTGCTGATCGAGCGCGGCCGAGTCACGGTGCGGATGGACGAGACCGAGGCGGTGCTGCGCGCGCCCGCGCTGGTCTGGGTGCCGGCGCTGGCAGTGCACGGTTTCCGTTTCGCGCCAGAGACACAAGGGCTGGTGGTGACGCTGGATCAGGGCCGACTGCGGGACCTGCTCGATCACCTGCCCGATCTGCTGGACAGCCTGACCGAGCCGCGGCTCGTGGCCCTGGAGCGCGGCGCGACGGTGACACGCGCGCTGTTCGCCGTCGGCCATGGCTTGCGCGAGGACTACGCCGGCGCGCACGCATGGCGGGCACCCTCGCTGGACCACGCTGTCGCCTGGCTCGCAACGCAGGCCGCGCGCTTCCCGGCGGGCGAGGGCGCCGCGACCTCGCATGCCATCGAGGGCCGGGCGCTGCAGCACCTTGCGCGATACCGCGAGCAGGTGGAGCACCACTTCCGTCGCCAGCCCTCGGTCGCGGAACTGGCCGCGCCGCTGGGCATCACCGCCACGCAGCTGAACCGGCTGTGCCGGCGGCACCTGCAGTGCTCGGCCCTCGCGGTGCTGCACCAGCGCGTGCTGCTCGAGGCCAAGCGGGAGCTGGGCTACACGAACCTCATGGTCCGCCAGATCGCGGACGGACTCGGCTTCGCGGACCCGGCCTACTTCACGCGCTTCTTCGTGAAGCTCACCGGCCGATCGCCCAGCGACTGGCGCGATCAGTCCGGTGGGCGTTGAGCTCAGAGACCCAGGTCGCTCAGCCCGGGATGGTCGTCGGGACGGCGGCCCTGCGGCCAGAAGAACTTGCGGTCCTCGGCCTTGATCGGCTGGTCATTGATGCTGGCGTGGCGATGCGTCATCAGGCCGTTCTCGTCAAACGCCCAGTTCTCGTTGCCGTGGCTGCGGTACCAGTTGCCGGCGTCGTCGCGCCACTCGTAGGCGAAGCGCACGGCGATGCGGTTGCCGTCGTGCGCCCAGAGTTCCTTGATCAGCCGGTAGTCGAGCTCTCGCGCCCATTTGCGCTCGAGAAAGGCCTGTGCCTCAGCGCGGCCGCGCGGGAATTCGGCGCGGTTGCGCCACTGCGTGTCCGGGCTGTAGGCCAGCACGATGCGTGCGGGATCGCGGCTGTTCCAGGCGTCCTCGGCCAGGCGGACCTTCTGGATCGCGGTCTCGCGGGTGAAAGGGGGCAGGGGCGGTCGGGTGTCCATGGCGGGGGCTTTCGTCGAAGGGGTGGTCGTGATGTAGACAGGTCTGTCTACGTGGTGGATTCTGTCGGAGGTAGACAGATCTGTCTACAATGGCCGCATGAACGACACCGTCGGCAGCGTGGACATCGGCGAGCTGCCCGCCCGCGATCGCATCCTGCGCACTGCGCACGACCTGTTCTATGCGGAAGGCATCCGTGCCACCGGCATCGACAAGGTGATCGCCGAGTCCGGCGTGACCAAGGTGACCTTTTACCGGCACTTCCCGAGCAAGAACGACCTGATCGTGGCCTACCTCGTGCTGCGCCATGCGCGCTGGATGGCGTGGTTCAGCGGCGCGCTCGAGCGCCATGGCGGCGCGCGGCGCGGCGCGGCTGCGCTCGTGCCGGCGATGGGCGAATGGTTTCGCGGCGAAGCGCTGGGCGACTTCCGCGGCTGCGCCTTCCTCAACAGCGTCGGCGAGATGGGCCCCGCGCTGCCCGAGGTCGTGGCGATCACGCGTGCTCACAAGCAAGACATGACGGAGGCGATCGCCGCGTTGTTGCCGGCCTCGCGCCAACGGCGCAGGATCGCCGCAGCGCTGGCCGTGGCCGTCGACGGCGCCATCGTGCAGGCGCAGTACGCGGAGGATGCGGCGACCGTGCTCAAGGGTCTGCAGTTGATCGTCGAGGCGGTGGCGGCGGACGCGCTTTGACGCGCTGAGGCGCTGCGGGCGACACCGCTGCGTCGCCATCCGCGGCTCCGTGTGCGGCTCGGTGCGCGGCTCGCCCGCCGCGCCGGGCGGGCGAGGGGAAACGCGCAGACGCCACCGCGGCTGGCGGCCTACGCTGCGACGGCCGCGGGTGTCCGCCAGGGGCGCTCCGCGTCGAACCTCATTCCTCCAAGGAGACCGCGATGGATCGACGTTCCCTGCTTCACACCTCGGCCGCGATGGCCGCCGGCGCCGTGTCGGGCTGCGCGCTGCCGGGCCAGGCCCAGTCCTCGGCGAAGACCCCGTTCGAGGTCGCCGCGACGACGATCCCCATCGTCGGCAGCGACCAGCGCTTCCCCGTTCGGCGCATCTATTGCATCGGCCGCAACTACGCGGCCCACGCACGCGAGATGGGCAGCGACCCGACGCGCGAGCCGCCGTTCTTCTTCCAGAAGCCGTCGGATGCGATCCAGAACGTCGCGCCGGGCACGGTCGCCGACCACCCGTATCCGACGCTGACGAAGAACTATCACTACGAGTGCGAGCTGGTGGCGGCGCTGCACAAGGGCGGCCGAGACATCGCGCCTGAGCAGGCGCTGGACTGCGTCTTCGGTTACGCCATCGGTCTGGACATGACGCGGCGCGACCTGCAGCGCGGCATGGGCGACCAGAAGAAGCCGTGGGAGATCGGCAAGAGCTTCGATCATTCCGCGCCAATCGGCCCCATCCATCCGGTGGCACGACTGGGCGGTCATCCGGCCAAGGGCGCGATCTGGCTCAAGGTGAACGGGCAGACCAAGCAGGACGCAGACCTCAGCCAGATGATCTGGAGCGTCGCCGAGCAGATCGCGCAACTGTCGCGCGCGTTCGAGCTCCAGCCCGGCGACCTCATCTATAGCGGCACGCCGGAGAACGTCGGTCCGGTGGTGCGCGGCGACGTCATCGACTGCCACATCGACGGGCTGCCGAACCTGGGGCTGAAGATCGTCTGACGACCGGCTGACGATATCGGCTGGCGCCCCCTCCCTCGGCGGGAGGAGGGGAGTGACTTCGGGGGCTGCCTCATTGCGCAGCACCCCAATCAAATCCTTGCCGCGACAAGCACTTGCAGCATCCTTGCTCGGGCAGCCAACAGACTTGTCCACAGAGGCCGTGGACAGTCTGGCGCATCGGTGCACAACCGGTGGGCACTGTGAGCAACTTTCAGCCGGAACGCCGTTTGCCCATGGAGCGCGGCCATACCGTCAAGGCCTGACGCTCGCAGACCGCCCACGTTTTCCGGCTGCCCTGTTTTGAGGCATTGCAAGTATTCCCGTACGGCGACAAGCACTTGCGATGGCCCTGCAGAGGCAGCCAACAGAGTTGTCCACAGTGCGCGGGGATAGTCCGCATCGATGGAATTGCCCCGACGGATGGACCGTTCGGATCACTGCCTCATTTCAAGGCACTGCAATGAATTCCGTGATGAATCAACGGCTTGCAGCATTGCTGCCCGTTGAGCCAACAGACTTGTCCACAGAAGCCGTGGACAGCGTCTGCGCGGGGGCGCCGGGCAGTTCGAGGCGGGCCTCGAGTCCCCCCTCGGTCCGGTTGTGCAGTGACAACCGTCCCCCCATCGCGGTGGCCAGTTGCTGGGCGATCGCCAGGCCCAGTCCGGTGCCGCCGGTGTCGCGGTTGCGGGAGGTCTCCAGCCGGTGGAAGGGCTTGAACACCGCCTGCAGTTGGTCCTCCGGGATGCCGGGGCCGCGGTCCAGCACCGCGATCGTCAGGCGCGGGGCCGGGTCTTGTCCGTTCGTGCGCGTGACCTGGATCTCGGCCTGGCCGCCGAAGGCCAGCGCGTTGTCCACCAGGTTGACCAGGATGCGCTTGAGCGCCTGGGGCTGAGCCATCAGCGGCGTGCCCGCGTCGCCGCTCAGGGTCACCGCCTCGCCGGCGTCCTCGTAGTCGCCCACCAGGCTCGCCAGCAGCGCGCCGACGTCCAGCCGCGCCGCCGGCTCCGAGGTCCCGTGCAGCGTGCGCGCGTAGGTGACGCCCTCGCGCACCAGCACCTGCATCGCGTTGAGGTCGTGGTGGAATTTGTCGCGCAGCGCCTCGTCGGCCATCAGGTCGGCGCGCAGCCGCATGCGGGTGATCGGGGTCTGCAGGTCGTGTGAGATGGCCGCCAGGATCTCCACCCGCTCCGCCGTGTAGCCCGCGATGCGTTGCTGCATCGCGTTGAAGGCGCGCGCGGCGCGGGCGATCTCGGCCGGACCTTCCTCGGGGATCAGCCGCGGCGTGAGGTCCGGTCCCAGGTCATCCGCCGCGGTGGCCAGCGCATGCAGCGGCCGCGTGACCAGGCGCACCACGGCCCAGGTGCACAGCGCCAGCACCAGCAGTTGCGCGCCCAGCACCCACATGACCCACTCGGGCACCGGCATGTCGACACGGCGCGCATGCACGGTGACCGGCGCGCCATCGCTCAGGCGCACCAGCAGCTCGTAGCGGCGCGGGCCGACCTGCGCGACCCGTTCGATGGGGAAGGGGTGCATCGCCTGCGTGAGCGCGTCGACAAAGGCGCCGCTGAACTCGGTGGGGTCGACCGGCCCGGCCTTCGGATCGATCTCCGCGGCCAGCGCGAAGCGGTAGTTGGGCCGCTCCAGGCGGTCCAGCCACGCGGCGCGCTCCGTGGGGGCAGGCGGTCGAGCAC
Organism: Roseateles sp.; assembly: GCA_039594005.1. Taxonomy (GTDB): domain Bacteria; phylum Pseudomonadota; class Gammaproteobacteria; order Burkholderiales; family Burkholderiaceae_C; genus Roseateles. The sequence goes on along the minus strand of JBCNOF010000010.1, from coordinate 2,782,227 downwards.
CGCCACGCCGGTGGCGATGTCGCGCTCGATGCCCGACATCATCAGCGCGCGCAGCGCCATCGAGCGCTCCTGCCGGATCGCGACATAGGCCAGCGCCTGCGCGATCGCAATGCCCATCACCATCAGCCAGAACACGCGCGCGAAGAGCGTGCGCGGCCCGAAGCGGCGCTTGCCGGCGGCCGGGGCGGCCGGCGTGGTGCCGGCGGGCGAGGCGGAAGAGCCGGGAGAGCCGGGAGAGGCGCTCATGCGTGCCCAGTCGCCAGCGCGCGCTGCACGAAGTCCAGCCGGTCCTGGCCCCAGAAGAGCTCGCCGTCGATGACGTAGCTCGGCGCGCCGAAGAGGCTCGCGTCGATGCCGCGCTGGGTGTTGGCGTCGTACTGCGCGCCGATGTCGGCGTCGGTGGACCGCGTCAAGCGCTCCGCCGGCAGGCCCTGCTCGGCGAGGATCGCGGTGAGCGTCACGTCATCGGCGATGTCGCGCTGCTGCTCCCAGACGGCGTTGAGCAGGGCGCCGGTCAGGCGCATCGCGGCGTCGGCGCCGTCGATCTGGTCGACCGCGATGATCAGCCGCGCGGCCTTGTGCGGCGCCACCGGGAAATATTTGGGCTCGACGTGCATCGGCTTGCCGAGGTAGGCGGAGAAGCGTCGCAGCTCCAGCAGCCGATAGGCCTGGCGCTGCGCGGGGCGTTGCGAGAGCGGCAGTCCGCCGGAGACCTCGAAGACCTTGAGCAGGTCGACGGGGATCAGCCGCACGGTGGCGCCGGCCTCGCGCGCGATGGCGGCGAAGCGCTCGTGGCCGAGGTAGGTCCAGGGGCTGTGCGGGGCGAAGAAATAGTCGATGACGCGGCTCACGGGAATCTCCGATGCAGGCAGAAGACGGAAGGCGGACGGTGTTTCCCCCTCTCCCGCTTGCGGGAGAGGGAGGGGTGAGGGCCAGTGGCCGTCGCAGCGCGCGGCGCGCAGGCTGGTTTATAGGCCGGCCGCGCATGCTTGTGGGTGCTCATGTATGGCCATGTATCCATCCCCCAGGCGGGAGACACAACATTGCCGGGCTGGACACAGGCGAGGCGAGCCCCGGTACATTGCGCTCCATCCCTGCCTTCTGCCTCGCGCCGTTCCCCCATGCAGACCACCGCGCCCACCCAGGATCATGTGCTGATCGTCGACGACGACCGCGAGATCCGCGAGTTGCTGACCACCTACTTGACCCGCAACGGCCTGCGCGTGACGGCGGTGCCGACCGGTCGCCACATGCGCATCGCGATGGAAACGGCCGGTCCCTTCGACCTGGTGATCCTGGACCTGATGCTGCCGGGCGAGGATGGGCTGTCGCTGTGCCGCGACCTCCGCGCGGGCCGCCACAAGGCCACGCCGGTGATCATGCTGACCGCCCGCGGCGATGAGGCCGATCGGATCCTCGGATTGGAGATGGGCGCGGACGATTACCTGGCCAAGCCTTTCGCGGCGCGAGAGCTGCTGGCGCGCATCAAGTCGGTGCTGCGCCGCGCGCGGATGCTGCCGCCCAACATGCGTGCCACCGACGAATCCCCGCGGCTGGCGTTCGGCGAATGGGTGCTGGACACGGTGGAGCGCCATCTGATCGACGAGCAGGGCACTGTCGTGCCGCTCAGCGGCGCGGAGTACCGGCTGCTGCGCGTGTTCCTGGACCACCCGCAACGGGTGCTCAGCCGCGATCAGCTGCTGGGCCTGACGCAGGGGCGCGAGGCCGAGCTCTTCGAGCGCTCGATCGACCTGCTGGTGAGCCGCATCCGGCAGCGGCTGCGCGACGACGCGCGCGAGCCGCGCTACATCAAGACAGTCCGCAGCGAGGGCTACGTGCTGTCAATGGGCGTCGAGGGTCGCGACTGAGGGCCGCGCCCCTCGCCCCACCTCAACCGGGCTGCTTGAGCAGTGCCTGGATCTGCGCCTCGGTCTGCTGATAGGCGCCCTCGCCGAAGTGCGTGTAGACGACCTTGCCCTGCTTGTCGATCAGGTACAGCGCCGGCCAGTAGCGGTTGCTGTAGTTGCGCCAGGTCTTGAAGTCGTTGTCCTGCGCGACCGCGTGCTTGATGCCGAGCCGCGCGATCGCGTCCTTCAGGCCCGCGAGCGACTTCTCTTCCTCGTACTCCGGCGAATGCACGCCGATGACCACCAGGCCCTGGTCCTTGTACTTCTCGTGCCAGGACTTCACCGAGGGCAGCGCGTTCAGGCAGTTGATGCAGGTGTAGGTCCAGAAGTCCACCAGCACGACCTTGCCGCGCAGCTCATCGATCTTCAGCGGCGGGCTGTTGATCCAGGTCTGGATGCCGTCGAAGGCGGGCGCGGGCTTGCCGGTCATGCCGCCGCCGAGCAGCGAGGCCGCGGCGGCCTCCGGGCTCAGCGAGGGCATCGACAACACGAGTGCCGCAGCGGCGGCGACGCCGGCCAGTGCGAGCGGGATCAGGGAGCGACGAGGGCTTGCCATGGGGAATTCCTTTCCAGTCGGGCAGCGAGCTGCTGCGATGAAGCGGATTCTTCGCAGACCGCCACGGTCCGGCCAGCGCCAGCGTATGCCTGTGTATCCGGCCTGGGAAGGAAAGACGATCCGTTGCGTGGCGCTATACGCCGGACCCCGGATCGGGCGCCAGCGGGCGCTCAGCGCAGCAGATGCAGCGCGACGTCCGTGAGCTCGCGCTTGAAGCGCTCGGGCTCGTCGGGCAGCGTGGACACGGCGCGCAGCACATGCGCGTAGGCCACCGTCTTGCTGATGCCCTGCATCAGCAGCGAGAACAGCAGTGCCGGGTCGCAGCGGCGCAGCTCGCCCGCGTCCATCGCGTCGCTGAACAGCGGCAGGCAGACATCGTGGAAGGGCCGCACCATGGTGTCGACCAGCACGTTGAGCCGCTCGCCTTCCTCGGTCGCCGCGGTGGAGAAGAAGATGCCGATGTCGGGCTGGTCGAAGACGCGGTCGATGAACGCGAGCAGGCAGCCCTCGACCCGCGCGCGCGGCGACAGCGAGGCGTCCGCGCGCAAGGCGGTGGCGGTCTCGAGCATCGGATCCAGCAGCTCCTTGATCTGCTCGACGACCGCCAGCCACAACGCCTCCTTGGAACCGAAGTGGTGGGCGATCAGCGCCGGATCGACCTCGGCCTGGCGCGCGATCTCGCGCACGCTGGTGGCCTCGTAGCCGCGCAACGCAAAGATGCGCCGCGCCGTGCGCAGCAGGTTGTCCGCGCCTTGCGCACATTCCGCGCTCGGCCGCCCACGGCGCCGCGCAGTCCCGACCGGCCGCGGGGTCTTGCTCATTCGATGTCCCTGTTTGTTATATTCATCACCTGTTGAATTATCTCAGGCTTGGACGCCGGATGGTCGGCGGACGTGAAAGGCGGTGCGGCATGCACAGGGAACTCTCGATCGATCCCACCCGCGACGGGTGGCTGCGCACCGTGTCCTGGCTCGGCAACGGCGGTGTCGCCGAAGCCCCGCGCACCGCGACGATCCGCCCTGTCAAGGCTGCGCCGACCATCCACGTGCTCGACCGCCCGACGCCGCGCACCGCGGCGATCTCCTGGTCCGACCCCGGCGCCTGCCATTACGGCTATCAGATCTGGGACATGGTCCCGTCCAAGCGCGACGGCACCTGCGTGCTCACCGGCAGCGCCATCCGCGTCGGCGACATGATCTACACGCCGCGCGTGGATGAGCCGTCGCCGATCAACGCCGGCGAGATGATCGCGGCGGCCTTCGTGGACGCCTGAAGCGGGCGGCGGCTCAGGCTCCCGCCGCCGAGTGGTCCCGCGCCAGCAGGCCCTCGTAGGCGATGGCGACGTTGGCGCAGAAGATGTCGAGCAGCTCGCGGCCGTCGTCGTCGAGCGGATCCGACAGCACCATGTACAGCAGGCTCTCGTTGCCCGAATGGGTACGGTAGTAGCCGATGAAACGCCCGTCCTCGAAGCTGCTCGCGCGCGTGGCGAGCGCGCGGTCCAGCGCGTCGCGCACATCGGCGGGCAGGTCCGCGACGGCGCTGTCGGCGAGCAAGCCCTGGTACTCGGAGGTCGCGGCCAGCACCTGCAGACGTCCCTCGGCACGCGAGGCCGCGTACATGCGGCTCGCGCACAGGCCCTGCGCCTGATAACCGAGCAGGTGCCCGACCTGCTCCAGTAGCGCCGACGCGAAGTGGCGCAGGTTGCTGGAGTCGTGGATCTGCGTGATGGCGTCGATCGAGCGGCGCAGCGCGGCGCGGGACTGCGACAGGATGACGATGTCGCGGTAGGAGCGCAGCGCCGAGTAGAAGACCGTGATCAGCTTGCGCTTGGTCAGCTCGGTCTTCTCCTTGTAGTCGTTGATGTCGTAGGTCTTGATGACGTGCTCTTCGGGCGCCTGGCCGGGCTGACCGGTGCGCAGCACGATGCGCACATGCGTGTTGCGCAGTTCCTCGCGGATGAAGCGCGCCACGTCCAGCCCCGCGTGCTCGGACTCCATGACGACGTCCAGCAGGATCAACGCGATGTCCTGACGGTCGCGCAGCACGTCGCGCGCTTCCGAGCCGCTGTAGGCATTGAGGAACTGGAGCTTGCGACCGGCGAATTCGAAATCCGCCATCACCAGCTGCGTGACCTGGTGCACCGCCGGATCGTCGTCGACGATCATGACCACCCACGGATCGAGCGCGCGGAGCCGCGCGTCGGCCTCCGGCAATTCATCGGCGAACACCATGTCGGTCATCGCGGCTCCTCCCTCGCTGACTCTTGAATGTGCGGACCATTATCAGCAGCGCGCGTGACAAGGGAATCCGGACAAGCGCGGCTTCGGCCGCCGCGCGTGATCCCTGCACGGGATCAGCACTCGGGCGTGAGCGGCGCGGGGCCGGTGCGGTCGCGGCCCTGACGCATGCGCTTGGCCTCGTACATGCGCATGTCGGCGCATTCCATCAGCGAGGTGGCCTCGCGCCAGTCCTCGGGGCAGCGGGACGCGCCCATGCTCGCGCGCAGGCGCAGCACGCGGTCCAGGTAACCGAAGGGGCCCTCGATCGCCGACTGGATGCGTTCCAGCGTCGTTTCCAGCGTCGCCGACGAGCCCGCATGCGTGAGCAGGACCGCGAACTCATCGCCGCCGAGCCGTGCGACGGTGTCGGACTCGCGCGTGGCGCTGGCCAGGCGGCGGCTGAACTCGATCAGCGCGGCATCGCCGGCCGCGTGGCCCAGCGTGTCGTTGATGTGCTTGAGGCCGTCCATGTCCAGCAGCACCACGGCAATGGGCGGATCGCCGCGCTCGACCTCGGCGGTGGCGTGGCGCAGGCGGTCCATGAACAGCGAGCGATTGGCCAGGCCGGTCATGTCGTCGTGGGTGGCGCGGTGGAAGAGGTCGTCCCGGCCGTAACGCGTGGCCCAGTACATCGCCGCGCCCAGCACCTTGGACATCAGCGACAGCACCTCCACCTCGCGGTTGCCGAAGTTGTGGCTGCGTGAGGAGAAGGCCTTGAGCACGCCCACCGGCGTGCCCTGATGGCTGAGCGGCAGCACGACCATGGAACGCAGGCCGACGCGCCGGCAGGCCTCGCGATCAACGCGGCTGTCGGCATCGACGTCCTCGCAGATCAGCGGGATGCCCTGGCGCAGACAGGTGCCGGACAGGCTGCCGTCGCGGCGCACGCGCACGCCGAGCTGGTGGGAGGCGGCGCCGGCCACCGCGCGATAGACCAGGTCCTCGCCTTCCGTGAGCTCGATGGCGGCGCCGTCGGCCTCGACGAGCTCCAGCGTGCCGTGTACGGAAAGCGACATCACGCCGGCCAGATCCAGCCCCAGCTGGGCGACCTGGCTGTGGATCTCGATGATGCGCAGCAGCGCCTCGCGGCTTGGCATCGATGACCGTCCCGAAGAGACCCGCTCCCTGGCCCGCGCCGGCCACCTCCGCGCGCGCACTGTCGTGCGTCGCTGCGCGGGACCACCTGCCGGCGTGTCGCCAGTCTAGACCTGGCGTCCGCGCGATTCACCCCCCGTTTCCGGTGACGCGCAGCGACGCGGGGGACACGATGGCCACGATGTTCTCGGGGATTGTCCCGATTCGGCCCATGTCTTTACGCAGCGGATACGGGCGGTGCGCAGAATCGCGCCCCATGTCAGAAAACAAATCTCCTGCCGGGTCCGCCGCCACCGCGCCCATCGTGCCCTTCACGCCCTACCAGCGCCTGGCGGCCGGCCTGATGGCGCTGCTGCAATTCGCCGTGGTGCTGGACTTCATGATCATGTCGCCGCTGGGCGTGATGATCATGCCGGCGCTGAACATGAGCTCGGCCGAGTTCGGCACGGCGGTCTCCGCCTACGCGTTCAGCGCGGGCATCGCGGGGCTGCTGACGGCGGGTTTCGCCGATCGTTTCGACCGCAAGCGGCTGCTGCTGTTCTTCTTCGGCGGCTTCCTGCTGGGCACGCTGTGGTGCGGGCTGGCGACGAGCTTCGTGTCGCTGCTGGCGGCGCGCATCGTGACCGGGCTGTTCGGCGGCGTCATCGGCTCGATCGTCATGGCGATCACTGCGGACCTGTTCCCGCCCGCGCAGCGCGGCCGCGTGATGGGCCTGCTGCAGGGCGGCTTCGCCGCGAGCCAGGTGCTGGGCCTGCCGTTCTCGATCTACCTGGCCTCGCACTTCGATTGGCACGCGCCGTTCGTGGCGATCGTGCTCTTCGGGCTGATCGCGGCGGGGGTGATCGTGGTGAAGCTGCAGCCGGTGAACGCGCACCTGGGCGCGGCAGGCACCGGTCAGCACAGCGCGTTGCGGCACCTGCTGCAGACGGTGCGGATCTCGCGCCAGCAACTGGCCTTCGCGCTGACGGCGCTGCTCACGACGGGCGGCTTCATGCTGATGCCTTTCGCGAGCGCCTTCGTGGTGCACAACGTGGGCATCCCGCTGGACCACCTGCCGATCATCTATCTGGTCACGGGCATCTGCACACTGGTGTTCTCGCCGCTGATCGGCCGACTGGCCGACCGCGTCGGCGCGATGCCGGTGTTCTACACGGGCTGCGTGATCACCATCGCGATGGTGGCCTTCTACACGCACCTGGGGCCGTCGCCGATCTGGGTGCTGATCCTGGTGAACGTGGTGATGTTCGTGGGCATCTTCTCGCGGATGATCCCCGCGCAGGCGACGCTGGCCGGCGTGCCCGCGCCGGAGCAGCGCGGCTCGTTCAACGCGATCAACTCGGCGTTGCAGCAGCTCGCGGGCGGCGCGGCGTCGCTGCTGGCGGGGCACCTGGTGCACATCGGTCCGGATGGCCACGTCAACGACTTCCCGGTGGTGGGGTATGTCGTCATCGGCTCGACGCTGATCGCCGCGATGCTGATGCGTCAGCTGGTGCGCGGCACGCCGAAGGCCGCGGTGCCGACGCCGGCCAAGGGCTGATCCGCCCGATCTGTTCGATCCGCCTGGTCCTTGGTCCGTGACGGAATTCACGGATCAATGGGCCTTTCCGAGGAACGGTGCCAATCGCACGGCTGAGCGGGGGCGATGGTTACACCTGCGGTACGTGCGATCTTTAGAATTCAGGGTTTTCACCGATCTGAAGTCCACCATGTCCTCCGCGATCCGGCGCCTGAGCGGCGCCGTTGTCTTGTCCGCGACGGCGCTGACGTCGTTCTCCGCCGCTGCCGCCGGTCCCGCCATCGACACGATGGCCCGCATCAAGGATTCCCGCACCATCACGCTGGGCGTGCGCGAAGCGGCCCGCCCGTTCTCGTTCGTCAACGAGCAGAAGCAGGGCCAGGGCTACTCGGTCGAGCTGTGCCTGGCCGCGGTCGAGGAGATCAAGAAGGAACTGAAGCTCCCCGAGCTGAAGGTGAACTACGTGGTGGTGTCGGGCGCGGACCGCATCCCGAAGCTGCAGAAGGGCGAGATCGACCTGGAGTGCGGCTCCACGACCAACACCAAGGCGCGCCAGGAGCAGGTCGACTTCAGCTACACGATCTTCGTCGCGGGCATGCGCGTGCTGCTGGCCAGCGGCTCGAAGGTGGAGTCCATCAAGGACCTGGACGGCATGACGATCGCGCTGAGCAAGGGCACGACGTCGGAGAAGCTGTTCAACCAGCTGAACCAGTCCGGCGAAGCCAAGATGCAGCTGGTGCAGTACCCGAGCAACAACGACGCCTTCAAGGCGCTGCGCGAGGGCAAGGCCCGCGCGTTCGCGCAGGACGATGCGCTGCTGCTGGGTCTGGCGTCCAAGGACAAGGCGCTGGACAGCCTGAGCCTGGGACAGATGGCGTTCTCGGTGGAGCCCTACGGGATCATGATGCGCAAGGGCGATGCGAAGCTGGCGACCGCGGTGGACCGCGCGCTGAGCCGCGTGTACAGCAGCGGCGAGATCGACCAGCTCTACGCCAAGTGGTTCCAGACCTCGGCGCTGTCGATCCCGATGAACCGCCTGACGCGTGACGGCTTCAAGCGTCCCAACAAGGAAGCCGGCGTGGCGATGCTGCTGGGTTACTCGATCTGATCGACGATCGCTGATCGCTGATCGATGAGAACAAGCGGGCCTTCGGGCCCGCTTGGCGTTTGTGGGTCCGGATACCGGTGAGGAGTTGCCAGGTCTTGCACTCCCTAGGGCTTGGGGGACGCGCGCGGGCGCATCGCCGTGACACTGCGCGCTCCTCAATGCTGCGGGACCGTCATGCGCCTGGAAGTCTTTCGTCGATGCCTCACTTCGCCTGTGCGCGGGTTCGTGATTGCGGTGGCGATGGCGCCTGTGCTGCCGGCGCTCGCCTACGAGCCCCCGCCCGGATGGACGATGCGTGTGGCCGACAACGGCCTGCTGCAGCAACCGGCGGATCTGCCGCCGGGGCGGGTCTTCCAACTTTGGGCCGCGCCGCCGTTGCCGGTGGGCGGCGCGCAGGGCCTGGACGCGTTCGCGCGGATCACCGATCCGATGCGGGGTCTGGGCACGAGCGGGCGCCCGGCGTGCAAGCCGCCGGAGGTGTTGACGGCGGGCGTCATCGTGCAGAGCTGCGTGGTGACGGTGGCGGGCGAGAGCGTCGAGACGCAGGTCTACATGCGCCCGCCGCGCGACGGGCAGGTCGAGTGGATGCGCATCGCGTTCTCGCAGGACGAGGCGCTGCTGCAGCGCTACGGGGGCGGGTTGAAGGCGATCTCGACGCGATCGAATGAGCTGTGGCCGGCGCTGCGCGCGCAGACCGGTGATGACAAGCGCCAGCGCGAGACGACTACGCGCAGCGAGCAGCAGGAGCGGCGCGCCGCGGTGGAGCGCGCGATCCATGTCGCGCCGGGCAAGGGCGTGGCGGACAAGGACATCGCCTACGTGTTGTGGACCTGGTATCAGCCTAGCGGCGAGAGCCGGGTCGAGCATCTGCATCTGCTGCTCAAGGACGGCACGGGGTATCTGCGGCTGGACGTGCCGCCCGATGAGCTCGACATGGCCGCGGTGCGGCGGCTGCAGCCCGAGCGCGTGATGCAGTGGCGGCGCGAGGGCAAGGAGTGGCAGATCAAGGAGAGCGACGAGTCGAAGTGGCGCACGATCCTGGGCAATCCCGCGCAACCGGCATCGGCGGGGGAGAAGGTGGAGGGCAAGTTCACGCACTCGTGGTACTCGATCCTGGGCGGGAGCAGCTCACAGAACCATTTCCAGTTCCGCGGGGATGGACAGTTCGAACAGAGCGGTCGATCGATGTTCGGGACGGGCGGCATGGCCGCGGCGGCGGGCGTGACGGGCATGGCGACAACGAGCTATTCGCGGGGCGGCAGCACGGGGACCTCGTCGGTGAGCGCGGTGGGGGCGGGCGCGGGTGGTGGGTCGACGCAGCGCAGGAACGGCGCGGACTTCACGGGCCGGTATCGACTGGACCGCTGGGCCATGGTCGTGGAGCGCGACAACGGCGAGCAGCAACGCGTGCTCTTCGCATTCAATGGCGACAAGCAACGCGCGGTGTTCATCAAGGATTCGGGGTATTCGAGGTGAGCGCGGCAGTCCGATGACCGAGGAGCTTCTCGCCGATTGGAACGGCAAGCGGGTGACATGGACGCTGCGCTCGTCGACGCGCTGGGAGGACGCGACCGGGCAACACCTGACGCTGGGATTCGACGGCGTGGCCGTGGCGGACTGCTGGCGGGCTCGCGCGAAGCGGATGCTGGAGGCGGTCGGGCTGCGACGCGCGGCGGAGCGCATTGTCTTGCAGGCTCGGATGGAGATCGTGCAACACGCGGTCTGCCCGATCAAAGGCGATCTGCTCGATCAAGACGGGCATCCGCGTGCGGATCTCTTCACCCCGACCTCGCCCCGGGTGACGGGGATCGAGCTGCAACGCACCTTGGGCCAAGGCGTCGAGTACTACCTGCTGATCCTGCGGACCGAGGCCGGCACCGCGGAGGTGCCGTCGTTCGATGCGGTGGTGAGTTGGGGGTGGTCCCGCTAGCCCCGCTTCCCGCAATCCCTGATCAACAAATCCAACAGCAAGCTGGCCTGCGTCGCATAGGTCCAGCCGTCCGTCTTGAACAACGTGGCGATCGGCTGAGCCGCCTCTATGGACCGATCGATCAACGCGACGTCATAGGTCTTCGTCGCCTGGTCGAAGACCACCTCCGCGTCCATCCCGCGCGTCAGCGTGACCGCCACCCTGCGCTTGTCCTTGCCGCTGCCGTGCTCGATCTCCAGCGCGCAGCCCTCGCTCAACGCGTAGCGCCAGCGCACGCCGGGTGCGTCGCGTCCGACCACGTTGAGCTCCGCCACGCGCTGCGCGTTGTTCATGTCGAAAGGGCTGACGATGGGTCGATCCTCGCCGGGATAACCCTCCGAGCACGACACCAGCAGCGGCGCCGCGATCACCACGGCCGCCACTCGCGCAATGTCAGGCCACGACATGATCGCCCTCCGCGTCCTCCACGACCTGCTTCAAGCGCGTGGCCAGCACCTTGTCGATCGTCTTGCCGTCCATGTCGACGATCTCGAAACGCCAGCCTTCCCACTCGACCGAATCGGCCTCGCGCGGCAGTCGGCCGGACAGCAGCATCATCATCCCGCTCAGCGTGTGATATCGACCGCGCTGCTCCTCGGGCACCTCATCGAGCCCCAGGCTGTCCTTGAGCTCCGGCACCGGGATGTGACCGTCCAGCAGCCAGGAGCCGTCCTCGCGGCGCACCGCCCAGGCCGACGACGGATCGCGCGGCTGGAATTCGCCGGTGATCGCCTCGATCAGGTCATGCAGCGTCACCAGGCCCTGCACCTCGCCGTACTCGTCGATCACGAACGCCATGTGCACCGCCGACGAGCGGAAGTTGGCCAGCAGCTCCATGCCGGTGATCGTTTCCGGCACATACAGCGCTGGCGCCAGGCGCTCATCCAGCTTGGGCTTGCGATCACGCAGCATCTCCGACAACAACTGGCGCGCGTTCACCACGCCGACGATGTCGTGCAGGCCGCCGCGCACCACGGGGAAGAGCGCGTGGTCCGTCGCCTCGATGCGCGCGAGCGTCGTCTCCAGCGGATCGGCCAGGTCCAGCCACACGACGTCATTGCGCGGCACCATCAGCGAGCCGATCTGGCGATCGTCCAGGCGGAAGACGTTGCGCACCATCGCGTGCTCGTGCGACTCGATGACACCGGCGCTGGTGCCCTCGGCGAGCACCGCGTGGATCTCTTCCTCGGTGACGTTGAACGCCGCGGTCTGCTTCACGCCAAGCAGGCGCAGCAGCGTATTCGTCGACCCCGACAGCAGGCGCACGAAGGGCTTGGTCGCCACGGCGAGCGCGGCGATCGGGCGAGCGACCAGACGGGCCACCGCTTCCGGGTTGGACTGCCCCAGGCGCTTGGGCACGAGCTCGCCCAGCACGATCGAGAAGTAGGTGATCAGCACGACCACCAGGCCGGTGGCGGCGCCGCTCGCGTACTCGGCGGGCACGCCGTGGCCGGTGAGCCAGACGGCGAGCGGGCCGGCGAGGGCCGCCTCGCCGACGATGCCGTTGAGCACGCCGATGGAGGTGATGCCGATCTGGATCGTGGACAGGAATCGGGTCGGGTCCTCACCCAGCTTGACGGCCGCGGCGGCGGCGGAGTCGCCGTCGTCGATGAGTCTCTGCAGGCGCGCCCGGCGCGCGGTCACCAGTCCGATCTCGGACATGGCGAACAGGCCGTTGAGCAGGATGAGGGCGAAGAGTATGGCGATTTCCATGATGAGGGCGTTGAACGCGCCATGGCCCGGGACGCCTCGTCATCGAGGCGCGCGGCGGGAACGGCGCAGGAACACGCGGACGCGCGAAGGCGTGACGCGTGCGGCGTTGTGAAAGGGAACGAGGAGGGAAGAGGCGACAAGGCGCCTCGCTGCGGGCTACACGGGCGTGCGCGTCAGGCGCGCGGCGGCCGCAGCAGCGGCTGTGGGCAGCGCTGAGGCACGTGCAGGGCAGGCGTGGGGAGGGCGGCGGGCGCGGGCTCGGCGGCGGGCAAGGGCTCGGCGTCGGGCTTGCAGTGGTCGGGCATGTCGTCCGAGGTGTCGCCGAGCTCGAAGAGCAGGGCGGCGATGTCGGCGGCGTGGTCGTCGTCCGAGCTGGTGTTCGGTGCGAGCGAGGGATCGGCGGGTTGCCCATCGACCAGCAGGTGCTGCGCATGGGCGACGCCGGCGGCGAACATCGTCACGCCAGCGGCAGCAATGCCGTAAGCGGGGACGAGGATCGTCAGGACGAGGATGCGAAGCCAGCGGGTCACAGGGCGCGATTCTATCGGGCCGCTGGAATCGGCCGGATGTGGGGTTGTGCGTACGGACAGTGCGTCGACCCGGTGAACCCCTCCCCTGCGAAGCGGGAGAGCAGCCGAGTCGATCGGTGCGCATTGGGCCCCCTCGCCCGCGAAGCGGGAGAGGGCGGGGGGTGAGGGCTCGAGGCAGGGCTCGCTGTCGATCACGAGCCCTCACCCCTCCCTCTCCCGCTTCGCGGGCGAGGGCGATCGATTGGCGCGCTGCGTACCTCCTCTCCCGCTTCGCGGGCGAGGGGGGCAATCCCGACCGATTGACACGATGGATCCTCGTCAGCAGGTCACCCCTGCAAGAATGCGTGGATCCACGTCTCGAAGTCGCCCTGCCATTCGCGCTGCGCGGCCTTGAGGATCTCCTCGGGGTCATCCACCGGCGCCAGCTGCAGTTGCTCGCGCAACCAAGCGATGTAGGCATCGAGCTCGTCGCTCTTGCGATAGTGATGCTCGCTGCGGAAGAAGTGGATGCGGTCGAAGTCGATGCGCGGTTCCACATCGCAGCTGCTCACGCGCAGCAGCTCGCGCACGTCGCGCGCGACGATCCACTCGCCGCCTTCGTCGCCGAACGCCACCACCGGCCATTGATCAGGCATCAGCGCTCGCGACGGGTCCGGATTCCACAGCGCGTAGAACGACCCCGACGCGCTCGCCCGCGCGAAGGGAATCAGTCGTGAGAGGAACGCTGGATCGCCGGACCAGCCGTGCTCAAGGCCCGAGTGGTCGTCAGCGGTGAGGGTCAACGCGGCAGAGTAGTTGCCATAGCCGACTTCGTTCTGGAAGCGGAGCAAGGCGAGCAGCGCCTCGGGCACGGGCAAGCCGCCGAAGGGCGCGGCGAAAGCGGTCGGATCGATCATGGGGAGGAGGTCTGGGGAGGCCACGGCCGGCTGGACCCCGGCCAGCCCCGCGGCAGCGGAGCCGCCGGGAATCTAGCGCCCATCGGCCTTCCCGCGATGTGACCTTCGTCCTGCGCCGATCGCGTGTCCCCTGACCCGGCGTCGCTCGCGAAGCGTGCGTCAGCGCACCGCTTCGGCGTCCCGGCCGCTTGCGCTCACCAGGCTTGTGCGGCCGCCGTGCCCTGGTGGTATCGCATCTGCCAGCCGTCGGCCGTCTTCAGCCACAACGAAGAGCGCAGCGTGTGATGGATCAGGCTGCCGTCGTCCTGACGATGCGCCGAGCGATACGTCAGCAGCGCCGCTTCGGGCGAGACGCTCGCCACTCTGAAATCGTCCGGCACGATGCGCGGCGGCTCGTGATCGTCGGCCAGCCACGCGATGATCGTCGCGCGGTCGTACTGACGGCCCGAACGCCCCACTTCGTGGAAGTCGGGATGCAGCAGCTGAGCGAGCCGCTCGGCGCTGCAGCGCACGCCAGGATGGTGCAACTCCACTTCCAGCGCGCGCAGCGTGGCCAGCAGCTCGCCGCTGTCGATGGTCGGCGCGCTCATCCGCCAGACGCGTTGTTGTAGGCGATCAGCCCGGCGCCGAACGCGATGGCCAGGTAGAAGGTGATCGGCGCGATCAGGAACCAGAACACCGCGCGTCCGCGCTTGAGCGTGAACACCGTCGTCGCGCCCACGTAGCTCACCGTGCAGCTCCAGACGATCGCCACCATCACCAGCAGGCCGCCGACGAAGTCATCGGCGCGCCAGGCCGCGGCGTAGTTCGAGTACAGCAGCGTGTGCGCCACCGCCAGCAGCGTCATCGGGAGCGCCGTGACCAGCGATTGCCACGCCCAGATGCGTCGAGCCAGCGTCGGGTCCATGTCGCGCGCGCCGCTCCAGACCACGCGCGTCCCGTAGAACCAGCCGCCGATCAACCACGCGATGGCGGCCGCCAGGATGCCGCCGCCCAGCACCACGCCCCAGTACGAGGGCCAGGAGTGCAGCAGCATCGCCATGAAGTCGTCGTTGGGCAGCGCATCGCCCTTGAGCGCGGCCTCCAGCAGGCGCTGGTCCACCTTGTCGATCGCCGCCGCGATGCCGACGAAGTACACGGCCACCATCAGCTCGAAACGACGCGCGAGGCGGGGCGTGTCCAGGAAGAACTTGCGTGGCTGGAAGAAGAGCTGGAACAGCCCGTTCGCCGACAGCGGCGAGGGCGACAGCGTCATGGGGGCGTCCGGCGACGCCGGCAGATCGGTATGCATGAGGATCCTCCCGAGGATGTGTGGTCTTGTCGAAGGCGGCTCAATGGCCGCGGGCGACATTGTGACCGCGCGGGAGGCCCCATTCCGTCGGGGCTTGCCTGGGTTCTCGCTCCTGGAGCGCGCTCTTGGCCCCGTCGCTCAGGCCTTGTCGCTGACGCCCGCCGAGTCGAAGCTCGCCATCTCGGCCAGCACGCGACACGCCGATTCCAGCAGCGGCCACGCCAGCGCGGCGCCCGAGCCCTCGCCCAGCCGCAGGCTGAGGTCCAGCAGTGGCTCGGCCTCCAGCGACTGCAGCATCAGCCGATGGCCCTGCTCGTTGGAGCGATGCGCGAAGACGCAGCGCTCCAGCACCGCGGGCTGCAGCTTCGCCGCCACCAGCACCGCCGCGCCGGTGATGAAGCCGTCCACGACGATCACGCGCCGCTCCAGCGCCGCCTGCAGGATGGAGCCGACCATCATCGCGATCTCCAGCCCGCCCAGCGCGGCCAGCGCCGCCAGCGGCTCGGTCGCGCGCGGATGCTTGGCCAGCACGCGCGTGAGCACGTCCAGCTTGTGGCGCAGCTGCGCGTCGTCCAGCCCGGTCCCGCGGCCGACGCAGTCCGCCAGCGCATGACCGCCCAGGCGCGCCAGCAGCAGCGCCGCGGCCGAGGTGTTGCCGATGCCCATCTCGCCCAGCAGCAGCACGTTGCCGGGACGCTTCTGCAGCAGCGTCTTGCCCGCGGCCACCGCGGTGGCGCATTCATCGACCGTCATGGCCGGACCTTCCAGCATGTCGCGGCTGCCCATCGCGATCTTGGCGATCAGCAGGCCCGGGCGCGGCTCGAAGCTGTGGCGCACGCCGGCGTCGACGACGCTCAGCTGCAGGCCATGCTGACGCGCCAGCACCGACACCGCCGCGCCGCCGGCCAGGAAGTTCTCCACCATCTGCCAGGTCACGTCGGGCGGATAGGCCGAGATGCCGTGCGCCGCCAGCCCGTGGTCGGCGGCGAAGACCATCAGTTGCGGCTCCACCAGCCGCGGCTGCTCGCTGCCCAGGATCAGCCCGAGCTGCATCATGAGCCCCTCGAGCCGGCCCAGCGCGCCCAGCGGCTTGGTCTTGCGGTCGATGCGGTGGCGCAGCGCCGCCGCCAGCGTGTCATCGTGCAGGGAGGGAATCGCGGGGATCAGGTCTTGCGTGGTCATGGACTTCGGGACGTCAGGGGAAAGAAGGACGCGTCTTCAGCGCGTCGGGGCGAGCAGCCCCATCAGCGCGCCGGGCGCGAAATGTCGGTCGACGTAATCGGCCAGCTCATCGAAGACCTGGTCGAGCGGACGCACCGGCCGGCGGAACAGCGCGGTCAACACGCGCTCGTCCTCGAAGAGGCCGTGCAGGTAATGGCCGATCACCGGCCCGTGCTGCCAGCCCAGCGGCTCGCCCAGGCCGTCGAAGAGCACCGGGCGCGCCGTCGGCAGGCCGGGATGCTGGGCGGTGCGGCCGTGATGGATCTCGTAGCCGCGTGCCGGCTCGCCGGACAGCGCGGCCCAGGGGGCATCCAGCGCCGTGGCGAATCGGCACTCGGTCTCGCGCAGCAGCTTCTCGCGCTCGAACAGCGTGACCAGCGGCAGCAGGCCCAGGCCGGGCGCGTTGCCGTCCAGCCCGTGCGGATCGACGAGCGCCTCGCCCAGCATCTGCAGCCCGCCGCAGATGCCCAGCACCGGGCGGCCGGCGGCGGCGTGCGCCGAGATCGCGACATCGAGCCGCTGCGCGCGCAGCCAGGCCAGGTCCGATGCCACCGCCTTGGAGCCGGGCAGCACGATCCAGTCGGCGCCCTCGAGCTCCGCGGGCGTGCGCGCCCAGCTCAGGCGGACCTCGTCGAGGTTGCGCAGCGGCTGGAACTCGTCCAGGTTGGACAGCCGCGGATACGCGACCACCACGACGCGGATCGGACGTTGTCCATCGCTGCCGGAGACCCCCCCCGTGGCGCGGTCATCGAAGACGCCGTCCTCCTCGGGCAGCCCGTGCCCGCGCCACATCGGCAACGTCGCGATCGTGGGCACGCCGGTCAGCTGCTGCAGCATCTCGGGCCCCGGCGACAGCAGCGAGGCGTCGCCGCGGAAGCGGTTGAGCACGAAACCGCGGATCAGCGCGCGTTCATCTGCGGGCAGCAGCTGGTGCGTGCCGTACAGATGCGCGAAGGCGCCGCCCCGATCGATGTCGGTGACCAGCAGGCAGGCGGCGCCAGCCTCGCGCGCAGTGCGCATGTTCACGTAGTCGCTGCTGTGCAGGTTGATCTCGGCGGGCGAGCCGGCGCCCTCGATGACGACGACCTCGTTCTCGTCGAGCAGCTCATGCAGCGCGCCGCGCGCGCGCAGCCACAGCGCCTCGCTGCGCTCGCGCCACGGCGCGCGGCTCAGCGCCTCGTCGACCTCGCCCAGCACGACGACCTGCGACGCGGTGTCCTTCTCGGGCTTGAGCAGCACCGGGTTCATGCGGACCTCGGGCCGCGCGCGCGCCGCGAGCGCCTGGAAGTACTGCGCCGAGCCGATCTCGCCGGGCCGACCGCCGAGGCCGGGCACCACGCGCGCGTTGTTGCTCATGTTCTGCGCCTTGTACGGCGCCACGCGCAGGCCCTGGCGCGCGTACCAGCGGCACAGCGCGGTGGTGAGGAAACTCTTGCCCGCGCCGCTCGTGGTGCCGAGCACCATCACGGCCTTGCCGCGGGTCGAGGGACGCGCGCTCAAAGCGTTTCTCCCTCGAAGCGGGTGTCGATGCGCGAGTCCCGGCTCGCATCGAGGCGTGATTCGAGGCGTGAATCAAACTGCGTGGTGTCGAAGGCGCCGTGACGAGAGACCCGGGCCGGGGGCGGAGGCAGCGTGGGCATCGGCGTGTGGTCGGTGAAGGTGCGCAGCGCCGCGGCCAGCGCGTCGACGGCCGCGGGCGCCTGCACGGAGATCCGCACCAGCCCGGGCAGTCCGAAGGAGCTCGCGTCGCGCAGCTTGACGCCCATCGCGCGCAGACCGGCGAGCAGCGGCTCGGGCGCGGACTGCCAGGGCGTGGGCAGCGCCGCGAGCCAGAAGTTGGTCACGCCGCCGTCGATCTGGT
The DNA here is from genome assembly GCA_039594005.1 of Roseateles sp. GTDB lineage: Bacteria > Pseudomonadota > Gammaproteobacteria > Burkholderiales > Burkholderiaceae_C > Roseateles. The sequence goes on along the minus strand of JBCNOF010000010.1, from coordinate 2,764,285 downwards.
CGAAGCCCAGCGCCGCGAGCCGCGCCCATTGCGCCGCGCGCCAGTCGCGCAGCACCGGCAGCGAGGCATCCAGTTCGTGGCGGATGGCCGGCGTGGACCACGCCTGCAGCAGCGCCACGCCCTCGGCGGAAAGCACCCAGCTCGGCGCGAGTTCCTCGACGCGGTCGATCCAGAGGCCGTCGCGCGGACCCAGCAGGTAGGCGCCGCGCACGCCGGTCAGCCCCAGCGCCTTGTTGGGGCAGATCAGGCGCCAGGCGGCATCGGCGATGGCCTGCGGCAGGGCGCTCGCGCCGCCCAGGCGCAAGGCGTCGTAGGCCTGGTCGATCACCAGTTGCGAGCCGCTCTGGCCCAGCGCGTGCGCGATGGCGCTCCACTCGTCGGGACCGAGGCTCGCGCCGGTCGGGTTGTTGGGATCGCAGACCCAGACGAGCGACGGCCGGGTGAGCGAGTCAGCCAGTTGGAAGGGGTCCTCATAGCCGATGACCTCCAGGCCCAGCGCGGTTGCGGCCGCGGCGTAGTCGCCGAAGCCCGGGCGCGGCACGCAGACGCGCACGACGCCTGCGAGCATCGCGGCGAGCGTCAGCCGGCGGATGGCCTCGGCGCCGCCGGAGGCGGGCAGCACGCGGTCGGGATCGACGCCATGCCAGTCCGCCAGGCGCTGGCGCAGGGAGGTGTAGGCGGGATCGGGATAACGCTGCCGATCCGCGGCCAGCACCGCCTCGAGCACTGCGGGCGGCGGGCCGAGCGGGTGGGAGTTGGTCGAGAAGTCGTGCAGCACCGGCGGGCCGGCGTCGGTGCCGCCGTGGACGCCGCCGTGGATGCTGCCTGGGAGGGGCGAGGTCGGGAACGGCATCAGGAGACTCCCGGGCCGAAGTGCAGGCCGCCGCGCAGCGCGGCGGTGCCAAGAGCCAGCACGGCGGCCAGCGCCAGCATCGCGCCGGCGGCCAGGCCCTGCGCGGTGGTGATGTCGTCCGCGGCGACGGGGCCGCCGGTGGGGTTCAGGCGGTAGTGACCGGGTTTGCTCAGGCTGCGGCCCAACCGCAGCGCCATCGCGCCCATGGGCCAACCGCCGTTGGGCGAGGGCGTGCGCGCGGCCTCGCGCCACAGCGGGCGCAGCAGCGCCGGGCGCAGCGCGACGAGCGCCAGACCGGTGAGCCGCGCCGGAATCCAGGACAGCACATCGTCGGCGCGCGCGGCCCACTTGCCGGCCCATTCCCAGCGGCCGCGGTAGCCCCACATCGCATCGGCGGTGTTGGCGAAGCGGTAGAGGGCCGCGCCAGGGAGTCCGGCGACCATGAACCAGAAGAGCGGCGCGATGACCGAATCGTTCAGGTTCTCGGCGAGGGTCTCGATGGCGGTCTCGCGGACCTCGAGGGCGGAGAGCGAGCGCGTGTCGCGGCTGACCAGGCGCGAGAGTTGCGAGCGGCCTTCGTCGAGCGAGCGGGTGAGGGCGGTCTCCACGGCGGCGACCTCGTCGCGGAGCATGCGCCACGCGAGCATCGGTTTGAGCGCGAGCCCGAGCACGACGGCGGCGGCCGCGAGATGCCAACCACCCCACCACGGTTCGAGGCCGGCGACGGCGAGGTGTTCGACGGCCCAGGCGCTGAGCGAGGCGAGCGCGGCGCCGAGCAGCCAGACGAGCGCGCCGCCCAGGAACGCCGCCTTGGGCGACAGCGTGCAGAGGCGGTCGCCGAAGAGGCCGAGGAAGCGGCCCATGCCGACGACGGGATGGACGGCTGAGGGCGGCTCGCCGACGGTTCGATCGAGCAGCAGCGCGATCGGGATCGCGAGCGCGGGCAGCCAGGGCATCCAGTTCATAAGGGATTCAAAAAACGAGCCAGCTGACGGGATCGAGCGGGGCGGCGGAATCTGTCCAATCTAGGCGCAAAGCGGAGCCGTAGCGGGGCTACGGCGAGCATTTGCAACGACGAGTGGGCGGATTCTGCCGTCACGAGCGGTCGCGTCAGTCTTCAATTCCACGCTGAGCCGGCACCCCGGCCTTGAAGTGGTGTTTCACCATCGTCATCTCGGTGACGGTGTCGGCGAGGTCGATCAGCTCCTGCGGGCGCCGCGGCCGGTCAGGCAGACGTGCACGTGGGAGGGCCGCTCGCGCAGCGTCTGCAGCACAGGCTCCAGCGGCAGCCAGCCGTATCGCAGCGGATACATGATCTCGTCGAGCACGACGAGAAAGTGCTCGCCGCCGAGGATCGTCGCCCTGGCGCGTTCCCAGCCGTCGCGCGCGAGCTGCGCGGAATGGTCGAGGTCCTTGCTCTTCCAGGAGAAGCCGTCGCCCAGACCCTCGATGGGCACGCCGATCTGCTCGAAGAGCCGATGCTCGCCGAAGCGCGCGCTGGGCACCTTCATGAACTGGTAGATGTGGACCTTGCGTCCGCGCCCATGCGCGCGCAGCGCCAGCCCGAAGGCGGCGGTGCTCTTGCCCTTGCCGTTGCCGGTGTGCACGAGCACCAGCCCGCGGCGCTCGCCCTCGGGAATGATGCGCACGCGATCGACGGGCGGTTGTTCGATTTCCATTTGGGGTCTCCGAGGTTTAAATCCGCGCGCGCAGCGTCAAGCGGAAAGTCCGAGGCTCCATCGGATGGACGAGCCGTCCGTTGATGCCTTCGCCGTTGTTGCAGCCTGCGCCTTCGGCCCGGGTGCACGCGGCGCCCCAGTACTCGATGTCGTTGGCCTTGTTGTCGAAGACGTTGAGCACGTCCAGCCCGAGCTGCCAGCGATCGCTGAGCTGATACCCCAGCCGCCAGTTGGCGGTGAACACCGCCTTGGACTGCTGCGTGCCGGTCTCCTCCAGCGCATAGGCGCCGAGGTAGCGCAGCTTCACGCCGCTCGACCACCGCCCCGCCGGCGCCCAGTTCGCCGACAGCGACGCCGACACCGGCACTGCGTTGGGCACGCGCTTGCCGCTGCCGAACTCGGTGTCGACCGCATCGACAAAGCGCGCCCGCGACCAGGCCACATCCGCGTCGATCAACCAGTCGCGGCCCACCTGCACGTCGTTGGACCACTCCAGCCCGAGACGCTTGGACGCGCCGCGCGCCTCGGTCACGCCCTCGTCGCCGACGAAGACCAGCTCCGAAGCCAGGTTGGCCTGCCAGAGCGCGAGACTGGTGGTCCAGCCCTTGGCCGGCTTGGTGCGCAGGCCCAGCTCGGTGCTTTTCGTGCGCGCCAGCAGCGGCAGCGTGTCCGTGGCGCTGCCATCAGCGGGGTTGGTCGTCGTGGTCGCGCCGCGCGCATCGTTGGAGCGGAAGGCGCGCGCCCAATGCAGATAGACCTCGGTGTCGGTCGCCACACGCGCGATCAGCCCGAGCTTGGGGCTGAACTGCGATTGCCGCGCCTTGCCGCCGTTGTCCAGGTTGAACTCGCCGCCGGTGGGCGTGACCGTCGCGCGCATCGTGTCCCAGCGCGCGCCGACGGTGCTGCGCAACCAGTCGGTCCAGCGGCTGCCGAGCTCCACGAAACCGCCCAGGCTGTCCTGCGTGATGCGGTCCTCGCGCACGGCGTGCGTGCGCACGCGATCGACGGTGTCGTACAGGCCGAGCGTGCCGATGCGGTCATGGCGCCATTGCAGGCCCCAGGCCAGCGACTGGTCGGCGGGCAGCCAGGCGGCAGGCAGTTGATGCTTGACCGAGCCGCCCCAGAGCTTGCGATGGTCGGCCTGCTCGTGCTGATCGCCATCCGCGCCGTTGATGAAACCCGAGGGCGCGGAGAACAGGTTCAGCGCGTAGTCGATCGCCCACGCGTCCACGGTCCATTGACCGCTGCCCTGGTTGTAGGCGAAGCCCCCGCTCAGGCTGTGGCGATGCGTGCGTCCGCCGTCGTTGGGCGACAGCGTGCCGTAGCGACCGATCTCGCCGCTGTCGATGGCGCGCTCGGGCACGTGCTCGCTGGCGCGCCAGGCGGCGCTGTAGCTCAGCAGGTCGATGTGCGCGCCGTTGCGCTCGTCGCCGCGCGTCAGGCGCAGCACCGCGTTGCGGCGGTGCAGGTCTTCAGGCTGATCCCAGGGGCCGTCGTAGCGGCTGCCCTCGACCGCGCCGAGCATCGCCCATCCGCCGCCGACCTTCGTGCTGCCCGCCGCGAGCGCGCGCTGGTAGCCATAGGGCCCGGCGGTGAGCTGCGCGTAGGGCCGCTCGATCTCGCTCATGTAGCCGATGCGCGAGGCGCCGGTGGTGGCGAAGTCACCGTCCTCGGCGGCGAAGGCGCCCTTGCGGTAACGCAGGCTCTCCACCAGCTCAGGCATCAGGAAGTTCAGGTCCATGTAGCCCTGACCATGCGCATGGCTGGCCATGTTGACCGGCATGCCCAGCACGAAGGTCGCGAAGTCGCTGCCATGGTCGAGGTTGTAGCCGCGCAGGAAATACTGGTTGGCCTTGCCGTCGCCGCTGTGCTGCGTGACGGTCATGCCGGGCATGGCCTCGAGCAGCTCCGCGGGGCGCAGCAGCGGACGCAGCGCCAGGCGCTCGACGCCGACCTCGCCCTCCGAGGCGCTCTCGGCCTCGCCAAGCTGCGCGCGGCTGCTGACGCGCACGGTGTCGAGCTTGTTGGTCTCCGGCGACTGCGTCTGCGATTGCGCTGGCGCGCTCGTCAGCATCGCGAGGACACCGGCGACGGCGCCGGCGATCGCGGTGATCTTCTTCTGGTTGTTCATGCCATGCCCTGAGGGATCAAATTGTTGTTGGTGTTGTCGTTCTTCGTCGCGCGGCGCGATTGCCACATCGCGCCCGCGCTCATCAGCAGCGCCATCGCGACCCAGGCCAGCGCCTGCTCCAGCCGTGCCGCGGTGGGTGAGGCGGGGGAGGGCTTGGGCGCTTCGGGCACGCGTTGCAGGGCCATGCCGCGGATGGTCGGCACCGGCGGCGCGGGCCGCGGCTGCGCGCGATCCGGTGCCTTCACGGCCGGACGCGGCGCGGCGGGCTGAACGGCCTGCGGCGCCACCGGCACGGCCTGCGGCAGCTGATCCGCCGTCCAGCGGCGCACCGCGGCGAGCTCGTTGTTGAGCGGCGCGTCCCGCGTCACATCGCGATAGAGCGTGGCCAGCTCCTGCTTCGTCTGCGCGTCCGGCTTCCAGTAGCCCATGCGTTCGGCCTGCACCATGCGCTCCAGCGCCTGCGCGTAAGCCTGCGGGTTCTGCTTCAGCCAGTCCGGCACGCCGAGCTTGTGCTTGTCCTTGACCAGCACGTCATAGAAGCTCTGCCAGTGATCCGGCCGCACGGTGCCCGGCGCGACGTGCTGCCAGCCGAAGCTGTACTGCACCGCCTTGAGCACCTGCAACGCGCCCGCCCAGCCCTCGGCCTTCTGCGCCTGCAACCAGCCGGGATGCAGGTAGCGGCTCTGCATCTCCAGCGCGATCGCCTGTGCGGCGGTCTCGGTGTGCTGCTCGGCAGCGTCCTGCAGTTGGCTGACATGCAGAGAGATATCGCCCGACTTGCCGGCCACCTTGGCTGCCGCGGCCAGGCCGCCCAGGTACTGGAACGGGTCGTCGCTGCTGACCATCGCGTACAGATGGCTGCTGCGCGACATCAGCGCCGCGTCGGTGTGACGCAGGTGCGCGCCCAGCGCCTGCTGAGCCTGCGCGGCGGGCACGCTGAGCGGCTCGCCGTCGACATACGGCTGGCTCATCGTCGACAGGAAGAGCTGGCCCAGCCGCGGATCGGTCTGGCCGTCGCGGCTCTTGAGGCCGTTGTCCTGCACCGCGTCGGCGATGCCGGTGCCGTAATCACCGGCAGGATTGCCGAAGACACGGGCCTGCGCCAGCGCCTGGGCCTGCGCGGGCTTGAGTCCCGCCTTGCGCAGCTCGGCTGTGATCACCCGGTTGTTGCGGGCGATGGCGTTGTCGGGCTCGGCGGATCCGGCGGCGGCCACCGCCTGGTCGAGCAGCTTCATCAACGCCGGGAACTGATCGCGGTAGGAGCCGGTGATGGACAGCAGCACGTCCACGCGCGGGCGCCCGAGTTCCTGGGGGCTGAGCAGCTTGATCGCTGTCGGGCGGCCGCTCGTGTCCCACACCGGCGTGGCACCGAGCGCGACCAGCGCCTGCGCTTCCATGATCCCCTGATGACGCAGCGTCTCGCCGGCCCACAGCGACAGCGCGAGCCGCTTGGGCGCGCTGCCCGCCTTGACCTGTTCCTCGTACCAGCGCTTGAACAGCGACTGCGCGGCCTCATACGCCTGACGCGTCGGCAGCCGTGCGGGATCCAGGCCGGTGAGGTTGCGCCCGGTGGGCACGCTCTCGGGATTGCGCAGCAGGTCGCCGCCGTAGGCCGCGGGGATGAAACCACCCTCGAGCGCGCGCAGCAAGCCGGGCATCTCGCCCTCGGTCGACAGTCGCGCGGACATCTCCTGCGCGCGCAGCGCGAGCTGATACAGCGCCGCCTCGTCGATGGGCTTGCGCGCGGCGCGGTTGGGGACGAAGGCCTCGGTGTCGGAGGAGGGCCGCAGGTCGAGCTTGCTGGCTGCCTGAGGATCCTTCAGCGCGACGTCCAGCCAACGCGCCGGACGCGCCTTCGCCACGCCTTCGTGATTGATCAGGAAGGCCTCGTCGATGTCCTCGCCGAGCGCCTCGATCAGCGGCACGCGCAGCAGCTGCAGGATCGAGCCGCGCCGCTGGTCCTCGTCGGGCACGACGCCGAAGACCGCCAGGCCCTTGGGTTGCGAGCTCTGCGCGAGCCGATCCAGATAGGGATGCAGCAACTCGAGGTAGCCGCTGAAGTTGGCCGCGATCTGCTCGGCGGTCCAGCCCAGGTCGCGATGCAGGTTGTGCTCGACGAACTGCTGGATCATCTGCCGCTCCAGCCCTTGCCGGGTCGGACCGGGATCGACGGTCTCCCACTCGTGCATCAGCTCGTGCATGTGGGCCATCTGCGCGTTGAAACCGGCGGGCGCGAAACTCGGCGTACGGTGGCTCACCATCAACGCGCGACCTCGGCGCTTGGCGGTGAGCGCCTCGCCGAGGTTGTCGACGATGTAGGGATAGATCACCGGCGTGTCGCCCAGGGGCAGCCACACGGGATCGTGGACATCGGGGCCGCGCAGCTTGCCCGGCGCCCATTCCTGCGTGCCGTGCGTCCCGAAGTGGATGATGGCGTCGGCCTGACGCGCCCACAGATAGGTCGCCAGGTAATGGTGGGACAGCGGCGTCTTGCTGCGATGCATGAACGGGTCCTGCCCATTGCGCAAAGTTTCCTCGCGCGGCGGCTGCGGCAGCACGGACAGCGCGCCCAGCTTCAAGCGAGGGATCACGAAGACCGGCTCGCCGTGCTGGCGCACGACGTAGCGGCTACTGGCGGGCGCCCCCCAGCGCGCGACGATGGGGTCGCGCACCGCATTGGGCAGCGCGTCGAACCACGCGGTGTAGCGCGCCAGCGGGAGCGCCTCCGCCTGATCCGCGTCGAGCAACGCATGCAGGTCGGTGCCCGGGTAATAGGCCGAGAGCAGCGGCTTCAGGCCGGAGATCCAGTCCGCTTCCGCCATCGGCGTGACGCCGTAACCCGCGTCCTTCAGACCGGTGCTGACGCGCGCGAGGCTGCGCGGCACGTTGAGGAAGGACGCGCCGAAGTTGCTGCCGCCGGGCGGATAGTTGTAGACGAAGGCGACCAGGCGCTTGTCGGCATTGGCCTTGGTCTGCAGCGCGACCCAGCGCGCGGTCTTGCCGGCGACGCTCGCGGCCTGCCGATCAATCAGCTCCGGCTCACCCCGCTTGGGATGCGCGACGACGACGACGGGATCAATCAAGCCGGCGGCCTCGGGCTGCGCGAAGTAGAACGGGATGTCCGCCTGCGCGAGTCCGGTCTCGCTCGCCGCCCAGGCGGCGGCCTCATCCTGCCGATAAGCCTGCGTCTGCAGCACGGGCACACCCCAGCGCTCGAAGGTGGGCTGCAGGCTGGCGCCTTGCGGCAGCAGGCTGTGGTTGACGATGACCCGGGCCTGGACCTGCCCCTGGCGCTCGAGCAGCTCAGACAGGGGCTTGTCGCTCAACTGCCCGCTGAACGCGGCGAAGGCGAGCAGGCCGCGCTCACGGAACATCGCGAGCCAGCGGTCCAGCCACTCGGTGTTGCCTTGGACGAAGTGATACCGATGCAGCAGGATCGCGACGGGCTCGCCGCGAAGACCCTGTCGCGCGGCCCAGTCGCGGAATTCGCCGGCATCGGCGAAGAGCTTGGGCGCGCCCGGATAGTGGATGCCGCGCTGCGGGATCAGCTGCGGCGGGCCGAGGTCCGGCGCGGGCCGCTGCTCCAGCTGCGCGCGTGCGAGGGCGAAGGCGGCTCGCGTGTTGGCGGGGCCGCCGGCCTGCAGGTAGGCGCGTGCGCTGCGATCCGCCGCGGTGGGCTCGCCGGCCGGGATCCACAACACGCGCGAGGCGGGCAGGGCGGCGCGTTGCAGCGCGCCATCGACGATCTGATGCAGACGCGCCTCGGCCGTGGCATGCGGGATGTCGATCCAGACGAGGTCCGCGTCGCGCAGCGCGTGATCCAGCGCGGAATCCTTGTCCTGAGGGGCGCCGCGCAAGGGGTACTCCAGCTGCCGGACTTCAAAGCCGGCCGCCTTGCCCTCGCGCTCGATCAGCGCATGCTTGGCCGCGGGCGTGATGTCGACGCTGAGGAACAGCAGCCGCGAGGCGGCCTGCGCCATGGCCGGCACACACAACGCGACGAATCCCGCGGTCGCGAGGCCGCGGGTCAGGAGAGCACGCCAGGTCATGGCCGCGCGGTGCCGGTTCCTGCGCTCGTGCCTGCGCCTGCGCCCGCGCCAGGCTCGCCGGCCTCGGGCACGTAGATGATCGAACCGTCCTTCATCTTGTAGGCGACACCCGCCCGCTCGCCCTGGCCCTCGGCGCTGCCGCCGTTGCCGCGGTACTTGATCTCCTGGCCATCCTTGCGCACGACGATCTCCATGCCCGGCTGACCCGGATTGCGGATCACCGTCTCATCGGCATGCGACTGCTGTTGCAGCGCCACCGCGGTGAGCAGCGCCACGACGAGCACAAGGAACACATCCACGAGGTTCACTGCGGACAGCATCGGATCGTCGTCCTCCTCGGCGAGGATCGACAGGCGATGACCGGCGCTCATGCCCAGCCCTTCTCAGCCTTGATCGACAACAGCTCGGCAATCAGCCAGCGGCGACGGATCGAATACACGACCAGCGCGATCGCCGCGGCCGCCAGCGCGAGCACGACGCCCGAGAACGCCGAGCTGAACACCGCCAGCGCCTGCTGACCTTGCCCCGCCGCGACGCTCTGCAGCGCCGGGCCCAGCGGCACCATCGTCGCGATCAGTCCCAGCAGAGGCGCCACCCGACCCAGCAGACGCGGCGCCTCCAGCCGGCGCACCACCTGCAACTCGAGCGCCTCGAGGTTGCTGCCCTCCGTCACCGTCAACAACCGGAATCCCGGGCGGCGACGCTGCACCGCCTCCATCAACGTCGCCCCCGCCGTCCACAACGCGTAGACAAAACCCAAGGCCACAAGAATCAACACCGGCCACAGCAGGGCCTGCGCGATGTGAGCAAATCCGGTTTCGAGCATCATGGTGAGCAATCAGTTCTTGAAGTTGAATTCAGTCCCGCCGAAGAACGCCGCGATGGCCTCGGGGTTGGACGGGAAGTAATGGTGGACATAGCTCGCCCTCAGCGAGCCCCGCGCATACAAGCGCTCGGCAGCACGCCCCGCGTTCGGATTCGTCGCCGTGGCAATCGGATCCATCGATGTTTCCATCGTCGAGTAATGGAAGGTGTGGCCCCGCAACTCGCCCTCCGGCCAGGCGATCGACTGCAACCCCAACGCCGCCAGGCGCTTCTGCATCGACGCCTTGCCCGGCATCAGCCCAGCCATCTCGTGCCGCTGCCCATCGGCATCCGCCAACTCGTCCAGCAGCACCAACATGCCGCCACACTCGGCCAGCAACGGCTTCCCCTCATCAAGATGCGCCGCGATCGCGCGGAAGAAACTCGGATGCCTCCGCAGCGTCTCCGCATGAAGCTCCGGGTATCCGCCTGGCAGCCACATCGCATCGCACGTCGGCACGTCATCGCCCGCCAACGGGCTGAACGCAATCACCTCCGCACCCAAACGCTTCAGCAAGTCCAGATTCGCCGGGTAGATGAAGGAGAAACACGCGTCGGTGGCGATGGCGATCCGCTTCCCCTCCAGGGATCGACCGAGCGCGAGACTGCCAACCGGTAGCCCCTTTTCCTCCTGTCCCCCCTTCACCTGCCTACCGGCAGGTGAATTCCTTCCTTTACCTCGGAAAAGGGGCCACCGGTCGTCCGTCTCCGACAGGCTCTCAATCGCAGCACCGTCCCATGCATCCGCCCACGCATCCAGCTGCCCATCAATCTCCGGCAGCTCCAACGCTTGCACCAGCCCCAGATGCCGCTCGGACAGCGTGAGCGCTTCCTTGCGCTTCAGCGCTGCGATCAACGGCAGATCTGGCGGCAGGCCTTCGCCGACCATGCGTGCATGCGCGTCGCTGCCCACACGATTCGCGACGATGCCCGCGACATGGATGTCATCGCGGAATCGCGCGAGTCCCGTCGCCAACGCCGCGAAGGTCTGCGCCATCGCCGACGCATCCATCACCACAATCACCGGCAATCCAAACGCCGCCGCCAGATCTGCACTGCTGGGCTTGCCATCAAACAAGCCCATCACGCCCTCCACCAGGATCAGGTCCGCGTCCTCGGAAGCGCGCGCCAGCAGGTCCCTGCAATGCGCCTCGCCACCCATGAACAGATCCAGCTGATACACCGTCTGCCCACTCGCACGCTCAAGCACCATCGGATCGAGGTAATCCGGGCCCGTCTTGAACACGCGCACGCGCAGCCCGCGCCGGCGCGCCGACCGCGCCATCGCCGCCGTCACGCTCGTCTTGCCCTGCCCCGACGCCGGAGCACTGATCAGAAATGCCGGACAACCCATCATGCGTTCAGCGCCACCCAACGTCCCTGCACCTGCAGGATCAACAACCGGTGATGGAACACCCGCTGCAACGCCTCGTGCGTCGCCTCGTCATGCGGCGCACCCTCGTGCACGATCCGCCCCTCATCCATCACCACCAAGCGGTCCGCCTGCATCGCCACATTCAGCTCATGCAGCACGCTGACCACCGCAGCCCCGGCCTCGACGCGCTCGCGCACGATGCGCGCCCAGTCGCTCTGATGCGGCGGATCCAGATGCGCCAAGGGCTCATCCATCAGCAACACCCCCGAGCGCACCGCCAAGGCCCGCGCCAGCAAGACACGTTGCCGCTCACCGCCTGACAGACTCCCCAACGCGCGCTCGCGCCAGTCCCAGCTCTGCGTCTGGCGCATCGCGTGTTCGACCGCCTCGTGATCCGCGGCGTTCGCCGGCGCCAGCCACGCCTGATGCGGCAAGCGACCCAGCATCACGACGTCATACGCCGTCAGGTCTTCCGACGCCGCTTCGTTCTGACCCAGCCACGCGACGCGTCGCGCACGCTCCTTCGCGGGCCATGCGGTCCAGGGCTGGCTGTCCATCGTGAGGTTCCCGTCGAAGGGCAGGAGCCCCGCGATCGCGCGCAGCAGCGTGGACTTGCCCGCCCCGTTCGGGCCGACGATCGCCGTCCAGGCGCGCGGCGCGGGCGCGAGCGTCAGCGGATGGAGCACCGGGCGATGCCCGAGCGAGAGCGACTTGAGCTCGATGCGCAGCGCGGACGCGTTCATCGACCACCTCCGAGTCCGCTGAAATGCGCCTTGCGCCGATGCATCAGCCAGAGCAGGTAGCTGCCGCCCAGCAGCGCGGTGATGATGCCCACGGGCAGCTCCTGCGGCGCGATGACCCAACGCGCGGCGATGTCTGCCGCGAGCAGCAGCGCGCCTCCTGTCAGCGGCGACAGCAGCAGCAGCGCACCATGCGTCGTCGGTCCCCAGCTGCGCACGAGGTGCGGGGCGACCAGTCCGACAAAGGCGATCAATCCGCATTGCGCGACCGCCGCGCCCGTCGCGAGCGACAGCGCCGCGATCAGCAGCAGCCGGATCACCGTGAGCCGCTGACCCAGCGAGCGCGCGGTGTCCTCGCCCAGCGTCAGCGCGTCCAGCGCGCGGCTGCAACCCAGCGCGGTCAGCAGGCACGCCGCCAGCGCGACAGCCATCACCTGCACCGCGCTCCAGCCGACATAGCCCGTGCTGCCCAGCATGAAGGCCTGCATGGCCCGCAGGATGTCGGGGTTCATGAGCGTCAGCAGCGCGGAGCCGGAACCCAGCACCACACCGACGACGACACCCGCCAGCAGCAGTCGCAGGCTCTGCGTGACGCCGCGCGCGAGCACCAGCGTGAGCAGCACCGCGCCGATCGCGCCGACGAAAGCCGCGCCGGTCATGCCCACGCGCAGGGCCAGCGCGGCGGCCGCGGGCGAGATGCCCATGACGAAGAGCAGCGCCGCGACGCCGAGCGACGCGCCCGCGGAGCAGCCCAGCAGATACGGGTCCGCCAGCGGATTGCGGAAGAGCCCCTGCGCGATCGCGCCGGCCAGTGCGAGCAGCGCGCCCGCCAGCCAGGCGCCGATGGAACGCGGCGCGCGGATGTCCCAGAGGATCATCCGCATGGTGTCGCTGGCCTCGGTCCACGGGCTCCAGCCCATGCTGCCGATCGCCAGCCCGAGCGCGAGCAGCACCGCGCTCAGCAGCAGCAAGGCCACGAGCTGTGCCGCCGTGCGCGACCGCAGGAAAGCCGCCATCAGCGCATGCCTCCGGGCGGGGCGTTGAAGGGCACCGTGGGCAGCGCGACCGGACCGGCCGCTGCCTCACGCAGACAGCGCGCCATCAGCGCGGCCGCCTCCGACATGCGCGGGCCCGGCCGCACCAGAACGTCGGACTCCGCCGGGATCCAGACGCAGATGCGCTGGTTCCTGACCGCGCGGATCGCCGACCATCCGGGGCGTTGCGGCAATCCGCCCGCGTTGCGTTGTCCGACCATGATGACTTGCGGATCGGCGCGCACGATGAATTCGGGATTGAGCTTGGGGAAGGGGCCCAGCTCGGCCGGGATGATGTTCTTCGCGCCCAGGCGCGTGAGGATCTCGCCCATGAAGGACGCCGTGCCCGCGCCGTAGGGCCCGGCATCGACCTCGTAATAGACGCTCAGCCCGCGAGCGCTGGCGGGCAGCGTCGCGGCGCTTTGCGCGATGTGGCCGTCGACACGATTCCACAGACGCCGCGCGTCGTCTTCCTTGCCGAGGATCTGACCCATCTTGCCCAGCACGCGCTGGACGTCGCTCATGCTCTTGGGCTCGAGCGCGACGACCTTGATGCCCAGGCCCTCGAGCCGGTCGATGACGCGTGCGGACACGCCCAGCACGACGACGTCGGGTTTGAGCGCCACGAGCGTCTCGATGCTGGTGTCGTCCAGGCCGCCGAGCCGTGGCAGCTTCTGCACGCTCGCGGGAAAGTTGGAGAAACGATCGACGCCGACGACCTTGGCGCAATCACCGAGTTCGCAGATGGTCTCCGTCAACGAGGGCAAGAGGCTGACGATGCGCTTGGGCACGTCGGGCAGCGTGACCGTGTGTCCCCGGTCATCGTTCAACGTGATCGGCGCAGCGATGGCGTGCGCGCCCAGCACCGTGAGGCCTGCCGCCAGCACCCAGGTTCCCATTGACTTCATTCGTTGTTCTCCTCGTTCTCCACCGCGCGCGTCCACGCCTGCCCTGCGACCATCAGCGTCAACTCGCCGCACTGCCGCGCGACGAGCTGATTGAGCCGTCCCAGTTCATCCACATAAGCGCGCACCTCGCGTCCCATCGGCATGACACCCCAGCCGACCTCGTTGGACACGAAGACGACGGGTGACGCCAGCTCTGGCAGCAGCAACTGCAGCTCCGCGCATTCACCGCGCCAATCCTCCAGCCGCGGCTGACCGTCCATCGGCATCAGCCAGTTGGTCAGCCACAAGGTCAGGCAGTCGACGATGAGCATCCGATCCGGCGAGGCCGCGCCGCGCAGCGCGTCGCACAGCCGCAGCGGCGCCTCGACGGTGTCGAACCCCTCAGGCCGATCGGCCTGATGCCGCGCGATGCGCTCCCGCATCTCGTCGTCATGGGCTTCAGCGGTGGCAATCACCGCCACCCGATGCCCCGCCGTGCGCGCCCATCGCAAGGCCAGCCGCTCCGCGTGGCGCGACTTGCCGCTGCGCTGACCGCCGACGATGAGATGGTGTGCGGGCATGCGAGGCTCCGTGAGATCGAGGTGGCGACGGGATGAAGCGCCGACCTTACAGCGACGGCGAGTAACGCAGCATCACGAACCAGGTCCGCGGCGCCTGCTGGTAGTAGTTCGCCGTCTGGTAATCGCGGTTGAACGCGTTGTCGACGTTCAGCTGCAGGCGCCAGTCCTTGGCGAACGCGTACTGCGCGTCCAGGTTGAGCAGCCCGTAGCCGCCCAGCCGGATCGTGTTGGCCGCGTCGTCGAAACGCCTGCCCGACCCGACCACCGTCGCACCCATGGTCCACGCGCTGATCGCCGTCTCGGCGCGCAGCGTGCCGAAGCGCTTGGCGCGCCGCTGCAGCTGGCGTCCGCTGTTGGCATCGGTGGGATCGAGGAAGTCCGCCGTCGCGCTCAGGTTCACCGGCCCCATCTGCGCGCCGGCCTTCAGGCTGGTGCCTTTGAGCAGCGCTCGCGCGACGTTGCTGTAGCAGCCCGACGTCGAGCGGCACGAGCCCGCCGCGCCGAACGCGATGAGGTTGGTGACGCGGTTGTGGAAGGTGGTGATCGCCGCATCGAACCCGCCCTGCGCCCAGCTCAAGCCAGCCTCGCGGTTGTGGCCCTGTTCGGGCTGCAGCTCGGCGAAGCCCTTGCTGGTGTCGGGACCATAGACGCTGCCGCGCTGATACGGCGTCGGCGCGCGGAAGGCGTTGCCCGCCGAGGCCGTGACGCGCCAGCCGCCGCCGAGCTTGTAGCCCGCCGCCAGGCTGCCGGTGTCGACGCCGCCGAAGTCGCTGTCGTCGTCATGACGGCCATGCGCCTGCAGGCTCAGGTCGCCCAGCGTGCCCAGGTAGCTGAGCCCGACGGCGTTCTGGTCGCGCGTGCTCTTGCCGCCGCTGATCAGGCCGCTGTTGACGAGGCGGTCCTCGCGACGTTCCAGCACGCCGTTGATCTGGTGCTGCGGGGTGATCCGATAGAAGCCCTGCAGCGAGGCGCTGCGGATGCGCGTCTCGGTGAGGTAAGGCGAGCTGGGCTTGGTCTCGTAGTCCTCCTCGGACTGACCGACCGAGAGCTGTGTCGAGAACGCGTCCGACCACGTCGAACGCAGGCTCACCTTGGCGGCCAGCGTGTCGGTGATGCCGCGGTCATCGGCGTTCTTGCCAGCGTCGTAACCCGCATTGCCACGGCTCTTCAGCGCGAGGAGCTCCAGACGCTGGCCGTCGGCGACACGGCCGCCCAGGCGCAGGCTGCCGCTGTAGTTGCGCCAGCCGTCGGCATCGGGGTTGTAGCTGCGCGAGGCGGTGTTGAGGAAGGCGTTGAAGCCGGTGCCGCGGTCCATCGCGAGCGAGCCGGCGTAGTCGAAGTCCGCCGAGCCGCCGCTCACGCCGATGTCGGCCTTGACCTGCCCCAGGTTGCCGCCGCCCACGCCCATGTCGAGCTGCGCGCGGCCCGAGCCCTTGCGCGTGAAGATCTGCACCACGCCGCCGATCGCGTCGGAGCCGTACAGCGCGCTCGCCGGACCCTTGAGCACCTCGATGCGCTCGATCTGCGAGACCGGCAGGTTCTGCCAGCTCGCACCGCCCGTGGATTGGCCGTCCACCCGCACGCCGTCGATCAGCACCACCGTGTGACGCGTCTCCGCGCCGCGGATGAAGACCGACGTGGAATTGCCCGGACCGCCGTTGCTGGTCATCTGCAGGCCGGCCACGTTGCGCAGCAGCGCGGCGATGTTGCCGAAGCCCTGGCGCTCGATCGCGCCGCGGTTGATGACGGTCAGGTCCGCGGCGACGTCCGACAGCTTCATCGGGCTGCGCGTGCCGGTGACGGTGACTTCATCCAGCCGATTGGGGGATGGCGTGGGGGAGGTGAGGGGGGATGTGGAGGGGGAGGGGAGCGACTGCGCGAGCACGGCCGAGGCGAACGCCAGCGGGGTGAGGACGAGCAGCGAGCGGGCAGCGGTGCGCGCGCGCGAGACGAACGGAAGCATGAGCAAGGACCAACGACGGACGTTCAGCAGCCTGCTCACCCGCAGGACCGCTGAGAAACGGCATCACCCGCTGCGTCACGCTGCCCCTCCATGAGGCAAGAGCGCGCGATCGGCTGATGACACCACCTGTTGGCCGGTATCCGGGCTGGTGGCCGCTGCCTGTGTCCTTCCCAGCGCGAGCGCGCCAGTGGACATGGGGACAGGCAGTGCGGGCGGCGATCTCGGTCCTGATCAGGATCCCGGTCGCGCGGCCGGCGGGCCACTTACCGTTGCGGGGACAGCTCAGGTTGGCTCGCGCATCGTGGATGCGACCACTCCCTGATTCCCGTTTAACTGCACGGACGCAATGTCCGCACGAGCACCAACGGCGCGCATTCTAGCGAGGTGTGGCCGGCTCGGTCGGCGACTTGGGCAGCTTGGGCTTCTTCTTGGGCTTCGGATCCTTCGGCTTGGGCCGCTTCGGATCCTTGGGCTTGGGCGGGTTGGCCGAGGCCTTGATCGTGGACTTCGAGGGCGCCTTCGCGCCGCGGGGGGTGATGTCCCCCTCGATGCCGGCCGCGCCGGCCGGCGGCGCGTTGGACGCGACACGCTCCCGCTCGCGTTGCCGCGCACCCAGCTCGCGCGATTCGTCCGCGGTGCGCTTGCGCGCGGCCGCCGCTTCCTTCGGATCGACTTTGTCCTGCGGCAGCGCCAGCGCCTGGCCTTGCCCGTCCGGGCAGGGGCTGTCGCGCAGATCCATGCCATCGGGTCCGCAGCGGTAGTAACCCAGCGTGCGTTCACCGGGGTTGCGCGTGGCCGGTGCCGTCTGCGCGTTCACCGCGCCGAACAAGAGGACCAGAACAACAGTCGTCAGGATCGATGCGGTGCGCGCAGGCATGTCAGTCTCCGGAAGGTGGGGGC
This sequence comes from Roseateles sp., assembly GCA_039594005.1. Lineage (GTDB taxonomy): Bacteria > Pseudomonadota > Gammaproteobacteria > Burkholderiales > Burkholderiaceae_C > Roseateles. The sequence continues at coordinate 2,747,229 of JBCNOF010000010.1, read as the reverse complement.
GCGGCCGTCGTGGCGGCCGGCTGAGGATCGGTCGTGGTCGTGGTCGGGGCGCCCGGCTTGGGCGGCAGGTTCGCCGGTCTCGGCGGCTTGGGCCGAGGCGGCTTCGCATGCAGCAGCGCCACGGCCTTGGCCATGTCGCCGGCAGTCATCAGCTTGAAGGCCTCGAAGGACTTGCCGATGCTGTCCTCCACCGCCTGGCGCTCCGCCAGCGGCGGCTTGCGCAGCACATACCCGGCCACTTCGTCCCGATGCCCCGGATGCCCGATGCCCAGGCGCAAGCGCCAGAAGTTCCCGCTGCCCAGCTGGGCCTGCATGTCCTTGAGCCCGTTGTGGCCCGCGTTGCCGCCACCCTGCTTGAGCTTGAGCTCGCCCGGCGCGATCTCCAGCTCGTCGTGGATCGCGAGGATCTCCTCGGGCGCGATCTTGAAGAAGCGCGCGAGCGCGGCCACCGACTTGCCTGACAGGTTCATGTAGGTCATCGGCTGCAGCAGCCAGATCGGACCCGACGCGCCCGGCGCGTCGTTCACCCGCGCCACCAGCCCGTGGTACTTGGTGTCCAGCTGCGGCGTGACCTTCAGACCACGCGCCAACGCGTCGATCCACCAGAACCCGGCGTTGTGCCGCGTGTCCTCGTATTCGGAGCCCGGGTTGCCCAGGCCGACAAAGAGACGAATCATGGAGCGCGATTATCAGGGGGAGACCCAAATGAAGAAGGCCCCGCGAGCGGGGCCTTCTTCTGGGCGATGGACACGCGCCTCGTCAGGTGCGCATCCGCCGCGAAGGAAGAAAAATTACTTCTTCTTCTTCTTCTTGTCGTCAGCAGCCGGAGCGGCAGCCACGACGATCTCTTCGACCACAGCGGCCACCGGGGTCGCGATGACCGGGTTCGGCTTGCCGTGCGTGACGACCTTGATGTGGTCAGCCAGCTTCAGGTCGTTCACGTGGATCGAGTGACCCAGCGTCAGACCGCTCAGGTCGACTTCGATGAACTCAGGCAGCTGTTGCGCCAGGCAGGTGATTTCCAGCTGGGTCAGCACGTGGTTCACGGTGCCCTTGTCGGTCTTCACGGCCGGCGATTCGGCTTCGCCCACGAAGTGCAGCGGCACCTTCTTCGTGATCTTCGTCGTCGCGTCAACGCGCTGGAAGTCCACGTGCAGCACTTGCTGCTTGTACGGGTGCATCTGGAAGTCACGCAGCAGCACTTGCGTGGTCTTGCCGTCCACTTCCATGTCGAGGATGGAGCTGTGGAAAGCTTCCTTCTTCATGGCGTGGTACAGGGCGTTGTGGTCCAGCTCGACCAGCGCCGGCTCGCCAGCACCGTAGACGATGCCAGGAACCTTGCCGGCGAAACGCAGGCGGCGGCTCGCTCCGGTCCCCTGCAGCTTGCGCTCAAAAGCGACGAATTTCATATCAATCTCCAAATGGACAGTGCGACACCATTGACGCACCGGTGGAAGGCCCCGCGACCAGGCACCTTCGCGAAACGGCCGCTGTCCTCGCGAACAGCGGCCGAACTCAGGACGCGATCAGAAGTTGTTGTTCTGCTCGCTGAAGAGGGAGGTCACCGATTCACCGTCCGAAATGCGGCGGATGGTCTCGGCGAACAGGAATGCGACCGACAGCTGACGGATCTTGCCGCAGGCCTTCGCGGCCTCCGACAGCGGGATCGTGTTGCTGATGACGACTTCGTCCAGCTGCGAACCCGCGATGCGCTCGATCGCCGGGCCCGACAGGATCGGGTGCGTGCAGTACGCGAAGACGCTCTTGGCTCCGCGGTCCTTCAGGACCTCGGCCGCCTTCACCAGCGTGCCGGCGGTGTCGATCATGTCGTCCATGATCACGCAGTTGCGGCCGTCGATCTCGCCGATGACATGCATCACTTCCGAGACATTGGCGGCCGGACGGCGCTTGTCGATGATCGCCAGGTCGCAACCCAGCTGCTTGGCCAGCGCGCGGGCGCGCACCACGCCGCCGACGTCGGGGCTGACCACCACCAGGTCGCTGTAGTTGCGGGCCTTCAGGTCCGACAGCAGCACCGGCGAGGCGTAGATGTTGTCGACGGGGATGTCGAAGAAGCCCTGGATCTGGTCCGCGTGCAGGTCCATCGTCAGGACGCGCTCGACGCCGACGGTCTCCAGCAGGTTGGCCACGACCTTGGCCGAGATCGGCACGCGCGTCGAACGCGGACGGCGGTCCTGACGGGCATAGCCGAAGTAGGGGATCACGGCGGTGATGCGGCGCGCGCTGGCGCGCTTCATCGCATCGACCATGATCAGCAGTTCCATCAGGTTCTCGTTCGTCGGCGCGCAGGTGGGCTGGACGATGAAGACGTCGCGGGCGCGGACGTTCTGCTGGATTTCAAGGCCACCTCGCCATCGGAAAAACGACCCACCACGGCTTTGCCGAGCTCGAGGCCCAGATGCGTGGCGATTTCCTTGGAGAGGGTCGGGTTAGCGTTACCCGTGAAGAGGACGGTATTGAGCAGCACGACGGGCCATCCTTAGACTTATGGCCCGGTGGCCAACCCAGCGGGTCCCGGATTGAAACTGAGAATTTGGCAGGGGAGGAAGGACTCGAACCCTCGCATGTCGGAATCAAAATCCGATGCCTTGACCAACTTGGCGACTCCCCTACACCGGACACTGTTCGAGGAACAGCACCCTACAACCTTCAGTCTTCCGCCCAGCCCCGCAAGGGGTGAACCGACAGACTGCGACACATCCTTCCGACCCAACCGTCCGGGAGTTCCTGGAACTCGCCTTCCGGTGTCGCCTTGAGATTGCTCTCCAAGCCGGTGACCATGTCTATTTCCTGCTTCGCGTTTCGATCAGCTGTTTGCTCATCAATTCGCGAGGGCTGAACTATAGCAAAAACTGCGCTACCTGAACCCGTCATACGAGAATTTTCGTAGCGGGCCTGCAACCATTCAAGCGCTGTCGATACTTCGTGACTCGCAGCTTCCGCGGGAGGTTGCAGATCATTTCTGCCCCAACCCTCGTACAACCGGTGCACGGGTATTTCTTGCGTTTGGCGATCGCGGCAGATACTGCCTTTGCGTTCACCCGAGCGATCGTTTTCGTTGCTCTGAAAACCCCTTTCGAGGCCGTCTTCGCTGCGTGTCTCGTTCGCTGCAGGAAAGCCCGCTACTATAGCCACGCTTTCTGACCTTTGCAACAGGGGACTCGAAAAAATTTCCTTGGTCCCGATGCTGACCGCCGGTTTCACCACCGCGAGACGCAGTGCCGGCACCTCGATCGGCGTCATGCGCTCGCCGATGCCCTCGATGAAGGCATTGCGCCCGCCGACGAAGAACGGGACGTCGGCGCCCAGCGTCAAAGCGATCGGCAGCAGGCGCTCCCGCGACCAGTTCAGCCCCCACAGCCGGTTCAGCGCCAGCAGCGTGCTGGCCGCGTCCGAGGACCCCCCACCCATCCCCGCGCCCGCAGGCACGCGTTTGTCGATGTGGATGTCCGCCCCGAAGCCGCAGCCGCTGGCCTGCTGCAGCGCCCGCGCCGCGCGCAGGCACAGGTCGTCCGGGGGCAGGGCGTCGCCGCGGTCGTGGCGGTGCAGCGCGCCGTCGGCGCGGCGCTCGAAGTGCAGCGTGTCCGCCCAGTCGATCAGCACGAACAGCGACTGCAGCAGGTGATACCCGTCCGCTCGCTTGCCCACCACGTGCAGGAAGAGGTTGAGCTTGGCCGGTGCCGGTACGTCGTAGAGCGCCTTGAGCGGCGCCGTGGTGGAGAGGGCAGTCATGGACGTCATGGACCTGGGGAGGCGCAGTATGCCGCCCAGTATCGAGAAGCTGTCTGTGCGACTAACGGCTATCCCGGATTCTCGGCGTGAATACTGGGCGAAAAATACCCCGGGCGTTTTGGGGGATATCAGGGGGTGGCGGGCGCATCGAGTTTCAAGCGCAGCGTCGCCAGCGGTTGCGGCCCCTGGGGATTGAGGCGTTGCGCCGAGATCAATTGATCGCCGAAGCGGCGCAGGTCGACCTGCCAGCCCAGTTGCTGGAAACCCGCCTCGCCGTCCGGGCGCGAGGGCGCCTGGGGCCACGGCCGGCCACGCAGCCAGTCGAACAGCGCCTGCAGCGGCAGCGGCTCGCCGAGCAGTTCCTGGGTCAGCGCGTCGATGTCGTCGTAGGCGCGGTCGCCGTCGGGCGTCTTGACCCAGGCCGAGCCCGGCTGCCAGGTGACACGGGCGACCAGGCTGCCCATCGGGGTGCTCATCTCGAGCTGACCGCGGCGCGGATCGCCCAGCAGTTCGAAATTGGCGGTGACGTTCTGGCCGCGCGGCTGGCCGCCGGCGCCCGGCGGCACGATCAGCCCGAGACGGCCGGTCAGCCGTCCCGCGCTGGCCAGCGCCGCAGCCTCCGCCTCCGGGGTCCGGGACAGCGAACTGCATCCGCCGAGGGCCACGCCCGCCAGCGTGGTCAGCGCGGCCAGCGCGCCGGAGTGGAATTGCCGCCGCCGCATCAGGGCCGGACCTGCAGGCGTTGCATCACCGACTGCAGCGCCTCGTTGCGCGGATCGCGCCGGGCGGCATCGGCGAACACGCGGCGCGCCTCGTCCTGCTGCCCGGCGGCCCAGAGTACCTCTCCCAGATGCGCGGCGATCTCCGCGTCCGGACGCGAGCCGTAGGCCTGGCGCAGCAGCCGTTCGGCCTCGCCCAGGCGGCCCAGGCGGAACTCCACCCAGCCCATGCTGTCGACGATGAAGGGCTCGCCCGGCGCGAAGCTCAGCGCCTTGGAAATCAGGTCGCGCGCTTCCTGCAGCCGCTCGTTGCGATCGGCCAGGGAGTAACCCAGCGCGTTGTACGCGTGGTAATGCTGCGGCTTGAGCGAGATGACCTTCTGCAGCAGCGTCTCCATCTCCTGCGCCCGGCCCAGCTTCTCGGCCATCATCGACTGCTCGTAGATCAGGTCCGCGTCCTCGGGGGACTGCTTCACGGCTTGCGCCAGCAGGTCATAGGCGGCCTGCCACTGCCGGTTCTCGCGCAGCAGCTGGGATTCGGCCAGCACGCGGGCGCGGCGGTCCTGCTCGCGGTCCGCGGGCAGTTGCGCCAGCAGCTTGCGGCCCTCGGCCAGCTTGCCCTGTCGCGCCAGCAGCGACGCGCGGCGGTAGGCGATGTCGAGATTGCCCGGCGCGGCCTCGATGCCGGCCAGGCGCTTCTCGGCGGTCTTCAGGTCGCCGCGCATCTCCGCGGCCTGCGCCAGCAGCAGCTGGCCCTGCAGGCGGGCCTCGTTCTCGCCCTTGTCCAGCCCGGCGGCGGCGATCGCGCGATCGGCCAGCGTCGGCTCGCCGGGTTTGTCGACCAGCTTCAGGTAACGCTGAAGCGCGTCCTCTGCGGCGACCGGATGCTGCAGGTCGAGTTCCAGCGAGCCCAGCGCGAGCCAGTTCGAGGCTTCCGTCGGCGACTCCTGCGTCAGCAGCCGGAACTCGCGCGCCGCGTCGCCGGGACGCTGGGCGCGGGCGAGCGCGCGGGCGTAGGCCAAGCGCAGCGACTGGCGGTCGGGCTTGGCCTGGAGCTCGGCGGTGATCAGCGCCTCGGCCTCCGGGCGGCGGGGCAGCAGCTCCAGCGCCATCAGCAGCGGCTCCTCCCGACCGGGGAATTCCTTGGCGGCGGCGCGCACGTGGATCAGCGCGGTCTCATACCGGCCGGCGTTCTGCGCGAGCTGCGCCAGCACGAGCAGCGACGCGAAACGTGTCTCGGGCCGGGCGGCGGTCTCGCGCAGCAGCGGCTCGAAGGCGTCCTGGATGCGCGAGGGTTCGGGCGCGCGCTGGAACAGCGCGGGGATCGCCGCGATCAGCGCGCCGCGGTTGTCCGGCGGCGTCAGCGCGAGCAGCGAGCGCATCACCGGCGGGATCTCGCCCGGGCGGTTCAGCAGCGCCAGCAGCTGGATCTGCGTGCGATGGGCCTCGAGCGAGGTGGGGATGGCCTCGCGCCAGGTGCGGGCGGCGATGGCGGCCTGGTCGCCGGCGCGCGACTGCAGCGCGATCTGCACGACGCGGCGGAAGAGCTCCTCGTCGTTGCTGCGGCGCGCGGCGTCCAGCAGCACCTGGTAGGCGACGCCGGGTTCGCCGCCTTGGAGCTCCAGCTCGCCGATCAGCACCTGATAGAACATCGGCGCGTCGAGCTCGGAATTGACCACGGGCTCGGAAGCGGCCGGGGCCGGGGCGTCGGCGGCGGCCGGCGCGGTTCCGGCGGGCGGCGGGGTCTGGGCGTGGGAGGCGCAGCTCAGGGCGAGGGCGGCGACGAGCCACCAGCGGTGGCGCACGAGGGCGGGCATGAGGAGACTCCTGAACTGGGCGGATCCGCTTGCGGGGCAAGCTGCGGACCATTCTAGGGAAGCTGGAAAGGGCGCGCGCCTATGATCCCGGGATGCCCGAGTTACCGGAAGTTGAAGTTACACGTCGAAGTTTTGCCTCGGCCATCGAGGGCGCGCGCGTGCGGGGCCTGCGGCTGGGGAAACCGCTGCGCTGGCCGCTGGGCGTGAACGCCGATCGGCTGGTCGGACAGCGCGTCGGCCAGACGCTGCGCCGCGGCAAGTACTTGTGGCTGCCGATCGGGGAGGAGGGCGGCGGGCTGCTGATGCACCTGGGCATGTCGGGCTCGCTGGCGTTCCGCGAGGATCCGCCGGCGCCCGGCCCGCACGACCACTTCGAGCTGATCACCGATCGCGGCGTGCTGCGCCTGACCGATCCGCGGCGCTTCGGCGCGGTGGTGTGGTCGGACGCGCTGGACGCGGAACCGGCCGCCAAGCTGCTGTCGCGCATCGGCCTGGAGCCTTTCGACATCGAGTTCCACGGCCCCTACCTGCATGAAGGCTTCCGCGGCCGCCGCGTCGCGGTGAAGCAGGCCATCCTGGCCGGCGACGTCGTGGTCGGCGCGGGCAACATCTACGCCTGCGAGGCGCTGTTCCTGGCCGGCGTGGATCCCCGCGTGGCCGCCGGCAAGCTCAGCCGGCCCCGTGCCGCCAGGCTTGCCGCGGCGTTGCGTCAGGTGCTGGGCGAGGCGCTGGAGGCCGGCGGCAGCACGCTGCGCGACTTCAAGGACGCGCACGGCGTGGCGGGCAGCTTCCAGATGCAGGCCCGCGTGTATGGTCGCGAGGGCCAGCCGTGCCGCGCCTGCGGCAGCCTGATCCGGCGCATCGTGCAGGGCCAGCGCTCGACCTTCCATTGCCCCACTTGCCAGAAGAGATGACCGACGAAGAACTGGCGGCCCGCGTGGCCGCGGTGCGCGAGGACTTCGCGCCCAGGCTGCTCGCGTGGCAGCGCCGCGATGGTCGGCACGACCTGCCCTGGCAGAACACGCGCGATCCGTACCGGGTGTGGCTGTCGGAGATCATGCTGCAGCAGACGCAGGTCACCACGGTGCTGGGCTACTACCAGCGCTTCCTGGAGCGCTTCCCCGACGTGGCCGCGCTTGCCGCGGCGCCCAACGAGGAGGTCATGGCCGCATGGGCCGGGCTGGGGTATTACAGCCGGGCCCGCAACCTGCACAAGTGCGCGCAGGCCGTGGTCGAGCGGCACGGCGGCGCGTTCCCGCGCAGCGCCGAGCTGCTCGAGACCTTGCCGGGCATCGGCCGCTCGACCGCTGCGGCGATCGCGTCCTTCTGCTTCGGCGAGCGCGTGGCGATCCTGGATGGCAACGTCAAGCGTGTGCTCGGCCGGCTGCTTGCCTTCGACGGCGACCTGGCCTCGGCGGCCCAGGAGAAGCGGCTGTGGCGCGAGGCCGAGGCCTTGCTGCCGGTCTCGGGCGAGGACATGCCCGCCTACACGCAGGGGATGATGGATCTGGGCGCGAGCCTGTGCGCGACGCGCAGCCCGCAATGCCTGCTGTGCCCGGTGAGCGCCTTGTGCGCGGGCCTGGCCGAGGGCGATCCGACGCGCTATCCGATCAAGACGCGCAAGCTCAAGCGCGGGCAGCGCGAGAACTGGTGGTTGTGGCTGGAGCACGAGGGCCGCGTGTGGCTGCAGCAGCGACCGGCGGAAGGCGTCTGGGGCGGCCTGTGGACCTTGCCGCTGTTCGACGACGAGGCGGCGCTGACGGCGCAGAGCGCGGCGCTCGGTGTGGCGGCGCCGGAGACGCTGCCGCGCGTCAAGCATGTGCTGACGCACTTCGACTGGCTGCTGCATCCGCGCCGCGCGGTGCTGGCGCGCGAGACCCGTCCGGCGGGCGAGGGCGTCTGGGTGCCGCGCGAGCGCCTGGGCGACTATGCGCTGCCGGCACCGCTGAAGAAGTTGCTGGATTGAGCGCTCATGCCGATCAGGCGGGCCGCGCGGACGGGGCTGGCGTCGCCGGTCGATGCACGCCAATGATGTTGATCACCTCCTCTGACAGCGCATTGGCCTGTGCCAGGTCGCCTTCGTGAAGGGCCGCGCGCCACGTATTCATCGTGCGCGTCAGTTGGCGAGACCTGGCGTGGGGCAGCGTGGTGGTGAACTTGTCGCGGTGCAAGACCTCGGATGCCTCGGTCCATCGCGACCACCCGCTGATGAGCGCATTCGCCTCGGCTTCGACTTCCTGGATGTCGAGGTAGGGGTGCAGCGCATGCCGCCCATCCCGAGGATTGAAGCGACCCAGGCCGTCGATCAGCTCCTGCAGGCGGCGCGCGAGCGCGGGACTGTCCGCCCAGGGGGTCGGGAGCCGCTGCTCGACGCGTGACAGCAGGGCCTCGATCCGTGCGCGGCGGCCTCGGGTGATGGGGCCCTCGCAGGCCGCCATGTCGGCGCGCGGGAGTCTGGACTGGAAGGAGGCGGAGAAGCTCGCGGGCGAAGTCGGCGTGCTGGGCATCAGGGCGGGAAGGGGGTGTGGAGGAGCGCGGTCAGTCGCGCGCGTCCTCCCGGGGTTCCGCCGGATCCCTGTGAGCTTCAGGCCGAAGGCGTCGGCCAGGGGCGATCCAGGAATTGGAAGTTCACGCCGCTCTGATCGCCCGTCTCGAGCACGGTGTTGAAGGTGGTCAACCGGGATCGGATGGCGGCGATCGAGCCTTCGACGGTCTCCTGCGGGTGGCGGCCGTTCTTGAGCGCCTGCTCGCCTTTCGCCGCCGCGGCCTGGGCTTCGGTCAGCAGCGCTCCCAAGGTATGACGCGCCCAGGACGTCTGACCGGCGCGACCTGAGCTCCTCATGAGCTGGCTCCGTCTCAGATCGGCGAGCGTCAGATCCTGCCCGAGACGCGCCAATTCCTCGCGCGCGGGGATGAGGGCGAGATCCCGCTCCATCATCCTGCCGATCTTCTCGCCCTGGATCTGGCTGGGCATGTGGCGCTTCACCGTATGCGGCACGGACTTCAGCGCATGCGCGATGCGCGCGATGCCGCACCGCAGGAACTGCGCGGGCGTCACCCGGTGTTTGCAGGCGGGTGTCGGGGCCGGCTCGCACGTGACGCCGACCAGGGGTGCCGCCTCGGCGCGATTGAGCGCACCGGCTCCCACGAGGAAGTTGCGCAGCAGGTTCATGCGCAGCCGGATGGTGGCCGCATGGGCCGGCATGTCCTCGAACTCTTCCGCCTCGATGGAGCGGCGGGCACGGTCCAAGTGAATCTGCGCGCTGTCGGCCCAGCCGTGGGCCTCGGCGATGTCGGGGCCGCTCAGCCGCGCTTGCCGTCCGATGCCGTCCAGCGCGGCTCGCAGCCGGTTCAGTTCTCGTTGCTCGGTCTCGCACGCGGCGAGGTGTCCCTGCCTGGCGCTGAGGTCATCGGGCAATGGCGCCGGGTCCGACCGATAGATGACAGGCGATGGCGTGAGTTGAGTGAACATGCGAACACCTTTCCAGGTTGAGGGAAGGCGGTGGTAGTCGGGCGCAGGCGGTCGGAGTTCATGGGTCCGACCGGATCCCCCTGGCGCCCCGGGGCATGTCCCCAGAGGAAAACCCGGGGCGCTCCGGTATGCTCGCGCGATCGCCAGGACGGGGCCCGTTGCAGGCCCTCGGACGCTCTCATCGCTGCAGGGACATCATGTCGTCGACCGTCGTCAAGCCCGGCCGTGCCGCGGCGCTCAAGAGCGCCCTGGAATCGGCCTTCCTCGCCGTGCTCGCCAGTGGCGTGTGCCTGTGGTTCCTGATCAGCGAGACACAGGTGCCCGGTGAGGGCGACCCAGCCAAGCTGACGATGTTCGGCCTGGGGCTGTTCGCGGGCCTCTGCGCCCACTTCGCCTACATGGGCATCGCGCTCAAGCGCGCGCAGCGCAACGTGGTGCTGTGGCTGATCCTGATGATCGTGCTGATGCCGTTCGCCTCGGTGGTGCTCGGCATCCTGCTGTTCAACCAGGTCCAGGACCTGGAGCAACAGGCGCAGGACGACGGCGGCGCCGAGCGCGCGGCCTGATCAGCGCGAGGCGAGGCCCGCGCGGACTCGTGCCTCGATCCTCTCGCCCCGTTTCGCGACGAAGTCCAGGGCCCGGGTCCTGAGGTCCATGCGCCGGTCGTCGAAGGCCTGGAGCCGTTTCGGACCGAGACGTCCGTTCGTCAGCGTGATGGCGTTGCCGATATCGACTGCCAATTGGGTCAGCGATCGATGCAGCGGCAACGTCGACGGGATCCCCAACGCCCGCCATTGCGCCTGCTCGTCCGCGACGGCGACCAGCAATCGACGAAGCGCGCCCGGACGGACCTGCTCGTCGAAACGCGCGGACATCAGCCACTCCTGCGCCCGTGCCAGTGACGGGAGCCGTGGCGCTTCACCGGAGATCCGGCGGACGTCCTCATGGCGGAGTGCCTCGGCGATGCGCCCTCGGATCCTGCGCGCGGCCGGCGTATCGACGCAGCGCAAGTGCGTGAGCGCCTCCTGGAGCGTGGACACGACCGACAGGCGTTCCGCGTCGTCGCGCTGACGCTGGTTGGCCGCCTCCGCATGGCGGGCCGCGTGCGCCGCGACGTCGTAGCGACCCGAGGACAGGCAGGAGAAGAAGCCGGAGAGGCGGATGAAGGAGAGTCCCATGGCGATCACGTCCAGCGAAAGCCGCTCTGTGATCAAGCCCATGGCGGACGTCTTCGGAAAACTGGCGCGCTGGCCGCGCCTTGACGGGGAATTCCCTCCCGTCGGGCGACCGCGCGCGATGCGACCGCGCGTCGCGGCTCAGCGGGCGTCGAGCTCGCGGTGCCGCTTGAGCACCTGGCCGTGGAAGGCGAACTGCCGCGCCAGGGTCTCGACGAGATAGACCGAGCGATGCTGACCGCCGGTGCAGCCGATGGCCACGGTCAGGTAGCTGCGCTGGTCCTGCGCGAAGTTGGGCAGCCACTGCGCGATGAAGGCGCCGATCTGGCTGAGCATCAGTCGCACCTCGGGCTGACCTTCCAGGTAGGCGGCGACCGGCTCGTCGCGTCCGGTCAAGGGGCGCAGCTCGCGGTCGTAATACGGATTGGGCAGCACCCGCACGTCGAAGACGAAATCCGCGTCGCTGGGCACGCCGTGCTTGAACGCGAAGGACTCGAAGACCAGCGTCAGTGACGCGCCGCTGACCTGCACCAGGTCGCGCAGCCAGCCGCGCAGTTGCGCCGGACGCAGCTGCGAGCTGTCGATGACGGTGGACTCCATGCGCAGCGGCGTCAGCAGCTCGCGCTCCAGCGCGATGGCTTCCTGCAGCGCGCGGTGCGTGTCGCCGTCCTCGTTGCCCACGCGCAGCGGATGCGGGCGGCGGGTCTCGGAGAAGCGGCGCAGCAGCGTGTCGTCGTCGGCGTCCAGGAACACCGAGCGCAGCGTGACGCCCTCCTGGCGCATGGTCTTGATGTGCGACAGCAGCTGCGGCAGCGAGCCCGCGCTGCGCACGTCCACGGCGATGGCCACGCGGCGCCAGCCGCGCTCGCGCTCCAGGTCCAGGAACTGCGGCAGCAGCTCGGGCGGCAGGTTGTCCACGCAGAAGAAGCCGGCGTCCTCCAGCGCATGCATCGCGATGGACTTGCCGCCGCCGGACATGCCGGTGACGAGCACCACCTCGCCGCGCGGCGAGTTGGCCGTGGGCGTGGCGAGCGGCGCGGGCACGGGCGCGGTGTTGGGCGCGCTCATGGCTTGACCTTCCTGGCGGCGGACGGGGCCGCGGGGGCCGGGATGGCCTTGGCGGAGAGTTCGAGCATTTCCTGCGCGTGCGCGAGCGAGGTCGACGACAGCCGCTCGCCGCCGAGCATGCGGGCGATCTCGGCGGTGCGGGCCTCGCCGGCGATGGGGCGGACGTCTGAATTGGTCTTGCCGTCCTTGAGCGCCTTGGCCACGAGGAAGTGCTGGTCGGCGCAGGCGGCGACCTGCGGAAGGTGCGTGACCGCCAGGACCTGCACGCGCTGGCCGAGCTGCTTCATCAGGCGGCCGACGGTCTCGGCCACGGCGCCGCCGACACCGGCGTCGATCTCATCGAAGATCAGCGTCCCGGCGCCGCTGTTGCGCTGACTCGTCGTGACGGCGATGGCCAGCGCGATGCGCGAGAGCTCGCCGCCCGAGGCCACCTTGGCCAGCGGACGCGGCGTGCTGCCCGCGTGTCCGGCGACGAGGAACTCGGCGGACTCCAGCCCGAAGCCCTGCGGCTCGTCCTGCGGCAGCAGGGCGACCTCGAAGCGGCCGCCCGACATGCCCAGCTGCTGCATCGCCTGCGACACGGCGCTGGACAACAGCGGCGCGGCCTTGGCGCGCGCGGTGCTGACGACCTTCGCTTCCTTCTGATAGGCCTTGAGCGCGCCGGCCACCCGGGCCTGCAACGCGTCGAGGTCGGTGGCGGCATCGAGCTGCTGGAGCTCGGCCTTCCATTCGGCGAGCAGCGCCGGCAGCTCGGCGGGCTGGCGGCGGTAACGGCGCGCCAGCGTGATCCAGGCGGAGAGCCGCTCGTCGAGCTGCTGGAGCCGCTCGGGGTCGAGGTCCGCGGCGTTCAGGTAGGAGCCCAGGCTGTGGGCGGCGTCCTGCAGCTGCGCCTGCGCGCCCAGCAGCGCGTTGACCGTGTCCTGCAGCCCGGCGTCGTAACCGAGCACGTCCTGCAACGCGGACAGCGCCTCGTCGGTGAGCGCCTCGGCGTTGATCTCGGCCTCGGCGATGCGCTCGAGCGCGCCGCGCGCGGCGTCCATCAGCGACTGCGCGTGCGACAGGCGCTGGTGCTCGGCATTGAGCTCGTCCCACTCGTCGGCGTCGGGACCGAGGCGGTCGACTTCGCCGATCTGCCAGCTCAGGCGTTCGTGCTCGCGGGCGAGGTCGGCCTGCCTGGACCTCGCGACGGCGAGGGCCTCGCTGGCCTGGCGCCAGTCGGCGTAGGCAATGGCGACGGGGCGGGACTCGATCTGGGCGAAGGTGTCGAGCAGTTCGCGCACGCTGGCCGGGCGGGTCAGGCCTTGCCAGGCGTGCTGGCCGTGGATGTCGAGCAGGTGCTCGGCGAGTTCGCGCAACTGGGCGACGGTGGCGGTGCCGCCGTTGATCCACGCGCGGCTCTTGCCCTGGGCGTCGATCACGCGGCGCAGAAGGAGCAGGTCGTCGGCGCCGTTGACCGAGGACTCGAAGCCGGCTTCCTCGAGCCAGGCGGCGAGGGCGGCGGGGCGGTCGAACTCGGCGGAGATCTCGGCGCGGGTGGCGCCCTCGCGCACGACGGCGGCATCGCCGCGCGAGCCCAGCGCGAGCTGGAGGGCGTCGATCAGGATGGACTTGCCGGCCCCGGTCTCACCGGTGAGGGCGGAGAAGCCCGAGGCGAAGTCCAGCTCGAGGGCTGGGACGATGACGAAGTCCTTGAGGCTGAGGCGGCGGAGCATCAGGTGTTGCCTTCGTTCCAACGGAGCTTGCGTCGCAGCGTGGCGTAGTAGGACCAGCCGCGGGGGTGGAGGAAGGGGGCGCGGTGCAGGGAACGGCGCACGGTGATGCAGTCGCCGTGCAGCAGCGAGGCCAGCGACTGCATGTCGAAGTTCACCGAGGCGTCGCGGCCGGCGACGATGGTGAGGCGGACCTCACCGCTGTCGGGCAGGACGATGGGCCGGTTGGACAGCGCGTGGGACGCGATGGGCAGCAGAACCCAGCCGGCGATGCCGGGGTGGAGGATGGGTCCGCCGGCGGACAGCGCGTAGGCGGTGGAGCCGGTGGGCGTGCCCACGATGACGCCGTCGGCGCGCATGTTGGCGACGAACTCGTCGCCGACGTCCACGCGCAGCTCGACCATGGCGGCGGTGGCGCCGCGGGAAACGACGACGTCATTCAGGGCGACGCCGGAGAAGATCTGCTCGCCGTCGCGGAAGACGGCGCCCTCGAGCAGGGAGCGATGCTCGATCTCGAAATCGCCGGCGAGGATGGGGACGAGCGCTTCGCGGAACTGATCGGCGGAGATGTCGGTGATGAAGCCCAGGCGGCCCTGGTTGATGCCCACGAGCGGGAGGCCGTAGCGGGCGACCTGACGGGCGAAGCCGAGCATGGTGCCGTCGCCGCCCACGACGATGGCGAGGTCGCACTGGGTACCGAGCTCGGCGTGGGAGAGGGCGGGGAAGGCGGTGATGCCGGTGCTGTCGGCGGTTTCCTGTTCGAGGGAAACATCCAATCCCTGGGAGGCGACAAAATCGGCAATCTCTTCCAGGATGGGCCGGATTCCCCGGGCCTGGGGTTTTCCGACGATGGCCACGTGGCGGAAGCGCTTGGACATAGCGTGGAATTACACCACAGCGATGTCGCGGGACCGAAGCTGGGCCGAGGGGGCCGGGCCGGGTTCTTTAGAATGAAAAACATGCTCGATGACCGCGCGAAATTACTGCTGAAGGCTCTGGTGGAGCGGTATATCGCCGACGGCCAGCCGGTGGGCTCGCGCACGCTGTCCAAGGCGTCGGGGCTGGAGCTGAGCCCGGCGACGATCCGCAACGTGATGGCGGACCTGGAGGAGCTGGGTCTGATCGCGAGCCCGCACACGAGCGCCGGACGGATTCCGACGGCGCGCGGCTACCGTCTGTTCGTGGACACCTTGCTGACGGCCAAGCCGGGGATGCCGCGCGAGGCGGGCAGTTTCGAGAGCCAGTTGCTGCCCGACCAGCCGCAGCGGGTGATCGCCAGCGCCGCGCAGCTGCTGAGCAGCCTGTCGAGTTTCGTGGGAGTGGTGACGTCGCCAAGGAAGACGGCGGTGTTCCATCACATCGAATTCCTGCGCCTGGGCGAGCGGCGGGTGCTGGTGATCATGGTGTCGCCGGACGGGGATGTGCAGAACCGCTTGGTCTTCACGGCGCAGGACCTGACGCAGTCGGATCTGACGGAGGCAAGCAACCGGCTGAACGCGCATTACTCGGGGCTGAGCCTGGACGTGGTGCGGGACCGGTTGAGGAGCGAGGTGGATCAGCTGCGCGGCGAGATCGCCAAGCTGATGAGCGCGGCGGTGGACGTCGGTCATCAGGGGCTGCAGGAGCACGAGCCGATGATCATTTCCGGCGAGCGCAACCTGCTGACGGTGCAGGACTTCAGCCACGACATGGGCAGCCTGCGGCGCATGTTCGACCTGTTCGAGCAGAAGACGCAGCTGATGCGCCTGCTGGACGTGTCGGAGCGCGCAGAGGGTGTGCGGATCTACATCGGCGGCGAGAGCCAGGTCGTGCCGGTGGAGGAACTGTCGATCGTGTCGGCGCCGTATGAGGTCGATGGCGAGGTGGTCGGGACGCTGGGCGTGATCGGCCCGACGCGCATGGCGTACGACCGGATGATCGAGATCGTGGACATCACGTCGCGGATGGTGAGCAACGCGTTGTCGCAGAAGTGAGCGTGCGGGCGTGAGCCTGGCGAGGCCGGCAAGCACGCATACAATCCGCGCCTCCGGTGCAAGGCCGGAGCCGTGAACCCCGCAGGGTTCGCAAGCACGCATTACCCCCGTGGGCCGTTAGCTCAGTTGGTTAGAGCAGAGGACTCATAATCCTTTGGTCGCTGGTTCAAGTCCAGCACGGCCTACCAACTCCCCTTTGCCATCCGCGCATTCACGCGCCAAGCGATGGGTCTGCATCCAGTTCACCGGCAGCTGCGTAGAAGGGCTCAGGCGGGCTTCGTCCCTCCTGAATCCACCACACGTTCCCTCTCACACGAGGAGCTGCCCATGACCCCGTCCCCATCGGCGCCGCTGCGCGCCGGGTTGCTTGCGTGCGCGGCGCTCTGCGCCAGCATGGCCTTCGCGTCCAGTCATCGCGAGGCGCCCTTCATCACGACCGTCCCGAAAGCGGACGCCACCGACTTCTACATGTTCATGAGCTACGAGACCGGTCGCACGGACTACGTCACGCTCATCGCCAACTACCTGCCGCTGCAGGATCCCTACGGCGGACCCAACTACTTCTCGCTGGATCCCAACGCCCTCTACGAGATCCACATCGACAACAACGGCGACGCCAAGGAAGACATCACCTTCCAGTTCCGGTTCAAGAACACGCTCAAGTCCACCGCGCTCACCATCGGCGACAAGAGCGTGCCCATCCCGCTGATCCAGTCGGGCACCGTCTCCGACCCCAAGGCCGCCTCGCTCAACCTCAACGAGACCTACACCGTGGACATCGTCCGCGGCGACCGGCGCTCGGGCACGCGCGGCGCCATCACCAATGCCGCCGGCGGCGGCGCCACCTTCGACAAGCCGGTCGACAACATCGGCAAGAAGACCATCGCCGACTACGCGGCCTACGCCGCCAAGCACATCTACGCCGTGAACATCCCCGGCTGCGCCCAGCCGGCCAAGGTCTTCGTCGGCCAGCGCAAGGACCCGTTCGCGGTCAACCTCGGCACGATCTTCGACCTCGTGAACGCGCCCGTCGGCGTCATCACGGACCCGGCCCAGATCAACGCGGCGCCCAACACGCTGGACGGCAAGAACGTCACCACGCTCGCGCTGGAAGTGCACAAGAGCTGCCTGGTCGCGGGCTCCGAACCGGTGATCGGCGGCTGGACCACGGCCAGCATGCGCCAGGCCCGCATCCTCGATCCGTCGCCCAAGGCCGGCCACCAGTCCGGCGACAAGGCCGGCGGCGCCTGGGTGCAGGTCTCGCGGCTGGGCATGCCGCTGGTCAACGAGGTCGTCATCGGCCTGCCCGACAAGGACCGCTTCAACGCCTCCAAGCCCAAGGACGACGCGCAGTTCGCCACCTACGTGACCAACCCGACCCTGCCGGCGCTGCTGGCCACGGTGCTCAACATCCCCGGGTCCGCGCCGACCAACCTGCCGCGCAATGACCTGGTGACGACCTTCCTCACCGGCATCAAGGGCCTGAACCAGCCGGCCAACGTCGTGGCCTCCGAGGAGTTGCGGCTCAACACCAGCATCGCCGCGGTGCCCTTCGCGCAGCAGAACCGCCTCGGCGTGGTGGGCAACATCCTGGCCAGCGGCAACGACAACGCCGGATTCCCCAACGGCCGCCGGCCCAAGGATGACGTCGTCGACATCTCGCTGGTGGCCGTGATGGGCGGGCTGTGCATGGCCAACGGCAACACCGACGCCCTGGGCTTCGGCGCCGCCTGCAAGCCGTCCGCCGTGCCGCTGGGTGCCACGTCGCTGAAGCTGCATGACGCGGTCGATCAGGCCGTGGTGCCGCTGCTGCCGGGCTTCCCCTACCTGTTCACGCCGACCGGCGGAACCTCGCAATGAACCGGGAGCCGAGCATGGACCAGCATCGATCCCCACTCGCACCGCCACGCGACGGCATCGCGCGGCCCCGGGCCGCTCGCGTCTCCCGCGGTCCGACCTTGGCCGTGACGGTCACCGCGCTGGCCGCGGCCGCGGTCGCCGCGGGCTGCTTCGGCGGCGGTGACGACGACGACATGACGCCGCCGGGCCAGGCCATGGGCACGTCTGTGCCGGACAGCGCGCTGGCGTCGTCGACGGCCTACACGCAGTTCACGCTGATGACCAGCCAGGCCACCAGCGAGACCGCGGAGCCGCTGACCGCCGACAACGTGACGGTCCCGCCGGCCAGCGAGACCGACGAACCGGCCCCGGTGACTTGAGCCCCACGCGAGCGCGGATGCTCGCCGGCTGCCTCGCGACGCTGGTCGCGGGGTGGCCCGCCGCCTGGACATCTGTCGAGGCGGCGCCCGTCACGCCCCGCCGTGACGATGAAGTCGTGGAACGCCTGCCGCTGCGCGTGGGATCGGCCGAGGAGCGCGCGCGCCAACGCGCGGAGCAGCGCGTCCTGGCGCAGCAGCCGCGCGACCTGGGGCTGGCGCTGCGCGCCGCGCGCGAGTCCATTGAGCGGGCCCGGCGCGACGGCGATCCCCGGGAGCTCGGCACGGCGCAGGCCTGGTTGCGCCCCTGGTGGGATGACCCCGCGGCACCGCCTGCGGCTCGCCTGCTCAAGGCCATCGTGCTGCAGGCGCGTCATGAATTCGACGCCGCGCTGGCGGAACTGGATCACGTGCTCGCGACGCCCCGTCTGCCGTCGGCGCTGGAAGCGCAGGCAGGTCTGACCCGCGCGTCCCTGCTTCAGGTGCGGGGGCGCTGGGACGAGGCCCGGCAAGGATGTCAGCGCCTCGCGGGCCCGCCGCTGTCGCTGCCGCATGGCCGCGCCTGTCTCGCGGAGCTGGACAGCCTGCAGGGCCGCGACGCGCAGGCCATGCAACAACTGAGGGCGCTAGAACGCGATCCGCGGGCGCCGCAGGGATGGCTGATGCTGCTGCGCGCGGAGCTGGCCGAGCGCCAGGGCCGCGCGGAGGCCGGCGAGCTCTATGCACGAGCGCTCGCGCTCGAGGAAGGGCTGTATGTCCGGGCGGCGTATGCCGATTGGCTGCTCGACGCCGGTCGTCCCGTCGACGCCGCGGCCGTGGCGATGGCCAGCACGGGGAAGTCCGGCGCGCCCGTGGCGATCGAGGATCTGCCCGATGCCTTGCTGTTGCGCGTGGCGATCGCCTGGCAGCGCAGCCGGCATCCGGATGCCGCGCGCGCCGCGGCGCAGATGCAGGCCCGCTTCGACGCGGCGGCCCTGCGCGGCGACACGACCCATGCGCGAGAACGGGCGCGCTTCGCGCTCGACGTGCGCCAGGACGCCGCCGTCGCGCTGCGGGAGGCCACGCTCAACTGGACGCAGCAGCGGGAGCCGGCCGATGCCGTGCTGCTGATGCGCGCCTCGCGCGCCGCGCGGCAGCCCGACGCGGCCGCGCCGGTGCTGGCCTTCCAGCGCGAGCAGGGCCTGCGCGACCACCGGCTGGAGGCGGCACGATGAAGTCCCGCTCATCCCGATTCGCCTGGCTGGCGCTGATGTCGAGGACCTTGGCTGCGGCATGGATGGCGATCCTGGCCCTCACGCTCTCACCGGCATGGGCCCACAAGGCCAGCGACGCCTACCTGCAGTTGAGCGTCGAGGGGAAGGTCGTCACGCTGCGCAGCGACATCGCCTTGCGCGACCTGGACCGCGACCTCGTGCTGGATCTCGACGACGACGGCCAGCTCACCTGGGGTGAGGTGCGCTCCAGGACCGCCGACATCCAGGCGCTCGCCGACCGGGGCATCGTCTGGCAGGTCAAGGACGCAGCCGGTGTGCCGTGTGTCGCGGGTAGCGCGGCGCCGCTGCAACTGGAGCAGCACAGCGACGGCCGTTACGCGGTGCTGCGCCGCGACTGGACCTGCGCGGGGGCGCCCGCGTCGGCCGAGCTTCGTTATCGGCTCTTCGCCGCGAGCGACCCGACGCATCGCGGCGTGCTGCTCTGGCGACTGGGGCAGGGGGAAGGACAGGGACAGGGACAGGCTGCGCGCACCGCCGTCGTGCCGCCCGACGGCACTCCGCTGCCCGTGCCCCTGCTCGATGCGGGCATCGGCGCAACCGATGCAACCAGCGCGACCGGTGCCTCCGGCGCGGCGCCGGTCCAAGCGGTCTCCACCTTGGGTGGGATCTTCCGCGACGGCGTCCATCACATCTGGATCGGTCTCGATCATGTGCTGTTCCTCGTCGTGCTGCTGCTGCCCGCCGTGATGCGGCGCGAGGACGGCCGCTGGCGTCCGGCCGCCGACTGGCGATCGGCGACGTGGCGGGTGATCGGCATCGTCACGGCCTTCACCGTGGCGCACTCGATCACGCTGGGCCTGGCAGTCTTCGAGATCGTGCAGCCGCCCGCGCGCTGGGTCGAGAGCCTGATCGCGCTCAGCGTGCTGCTCGCGGCGCTCAACAACCTCCGCCCGGTGCTGGTGGAGTCGCGCTGGCGCTTCACGTTCGTGTTCGGACTCGTGCACGGTTTCGGCTTCGCGAGCGCGCTGCGCGACATGGGGCTGGATCGTGCCGACCTCGCCGGCCCGCTGGTGATGTTCAACCTGGGCGTCGAGGCGGGGCAGCTCGTGATCGTGGCCGTGCTGGTGCCGCTGGCCTGGTGGGCGCGGCGCTGGGGCGGTTATGCGCGATGGATCCTGGGCGGCGGCTCCATCGCCATCGTCGCCATCGCGGTGACCTGGCTGGTGGAGCGGCTCTTCGATGTGCAACTGCTGGGGCTGGGCGCATGACGACACGGGTGCTGACGGCGTTGGGCCTGTTCATCGCGTCGGCATCCGCCTGCGCGGCCGAGGCGCCTTCCGCGGAGGTCCTCGCGTTGCAACGGGTGCAGGTCGACGGCCAGCATTACGACAACGGCGTCGGCAGCAGCGACGCCGCCTCGCAGGGCACCATTCGCGCCGCGCTGATGAAGAGCCGCCCCGTGCTGCGACCGGGTGAGGTGCTGGAGTTCGTGCCCGGCCTGATCGTGACGCAGCACAGCGGCGACGGAAAGGCCAACCAGTACTTCCTGCGCGGCTTTAACCTGGACCATGGCACGGACTTCGCCACCACGGTGATGGGCTTGCCGGTGAACATGCCCAGCCACGCCCATGGCCAGGGTTACGCCGACCTCAACTTCCTGATCCCGGAGCTGGTCGAGCGCATCGACTATCGCAAGGGGCCGTACTTCGCGCGCAATGGCGATTTCGCCGCGGCAGGCTCGGCCGACATCGACTACCAGCGCCGGCTCGACGCGCCGTTCGTGAGCCTGACCCTGGGCGAGGGCCGCTACCGGCGCGCGCTCGCGGCGGGATCCGCGCGCGTGGGGGAGGGCATCGAGGTGCTGGGCGCCGTCGAGGCGATGGGCAACGACGGTCCGTGGACCCTGCCGGAAGACCTGCGCCGCAGGAACGTGGTGCTGAGCGTCTCGGGGACCTCGGGCGCGGACCGCTGGCGCATCGCGCTGATGGACTACCGCGCGGACTGGACGTCGACGGACCAGGTGCCGCAGCGCCTCATCGATGCCGGCAGCTACCAGGGCCGCCCGTTCGGCCGCTTCGATGCCATCGATCCGAGCGATGGCGGCGACACGCGCCGCGGCAGCGTGTCGGGCGAGTGGTCCCGCAGCGAGGACGGCCGCACGACGCGCGTCGCCGCGTATGCGATGGCCTATCGGTTGTCGCTGTACTCGAACTTCACCTACGCGATGGAGCGCCCCGAGACCGGCGACCAGTTCGCCCAGAAGGACGACCGGACCGTCTACGGCCTGAGCGCGAGCCACGCTACCGAGCTGTCCCTGGCCGGCCTGGCCGCGCGCGTGGATGCCGGCGTGCAGCTGCGCCATGACCGCGCGCGGGTGGGGCTCTTCGACACGCGGGACCGCGTCACCCTCGCCACCACGCGCGACGACCGCGTGCGCGAGACGCTGGGCAGCGCTTACGGCGAACTGGGATTGGAACTCACGCCCTGGGCCAGGACGGTGGTGGGCGCGCGCGTGGACCAGGCGCGTTTCCGCGTGGACAGCCTGAGCAACGCGGACAACTCGGGCCGCGCCTCGCAGTCCCTGTTCTCGCCCAAGGCCTCGCTGGTGCTGGGGCCGTGGGCGCGGACCGAGTTCTTCGTCAACGCGGGTCGCGGCTTCCACAGCAACGACGCGCGCGGCGTGACGGCGCGCGTCGATCCACGCAGCCTCGAGCCGGTGGACGCGGTCCCGGGGCTGGTGAAGGCCCGCGGCTGGGAGCTGGGCCTGCGCAGCGAATGGCTGCCCGGCCTGCAGAGCTCGCTGGCATTGTGGAAGCTGGACTTCGATTCCGAGCTGGTCTACGTCGGCGACGCGGGCGCCACCGAGGCCAACCGGCCGAGCCGCCGGCACGGCATCGAATGGAACAACCGCTACACGCCGGTGCCGTGGCTGCTGCTGGATATCGATCTGGCGTGGACGCGGGCGCGCTTCGCCAAGGCCGATGCCGATGCTGATGCCGAGGGCTCGCGCATCCCCAACGCGGTCGATCGGGTCGCGTCGGCGGGCGTGACGTTGCGCGATCTGGGTCCGTGGTCGGCCAGCCTGCAGTGGCGCTACCTCGGACGCGCCCCGCTGATCGAGGACAACCGCGTGCGATCGTCCCCGTCGCTCACGACCAACCTGCGCGTGACCAGACGCTTCGGCGCGCGCACCGAGCTGACGCTGGACGTCTTCAACCTGACCGACCGCCGGGTCAACGACATCGCGTACTTCTACGAATCGCGCCTGCCCGGCGAGCCTGCCCCGGTCGCCGACCGCCATGTGCATCCTGCCGAGCCGCGCACGGTGCGGGTGACGCTCAGGCGCAGTTTCTGAGGCGATGCCTGGATTTTCGAGCGTCGCCGCCCGGAAAGCGGTGAATCCAAAGGCGGCCGTCTTGCGTACATCGTAAGGAGGCCGCACCGGTCGGGGCGGTCCAGACCAACGAGGAACCACCATGACCCCCTTGCAGGCTCGTGCCACCACCATGACGAAGCTGGCGATCCCGTTGATGTCCGCGGCCCTGCTGGGCGCCTGCGCGATGTCGGGCGCCTCCCGGGACGGCGCGACACCGATGTTCTCGCAGGCCGGGCTGCCGGCGGCCGTCCAGGTGCCCGACGGGCACAAGGTGTCGATGGAGACGGTGGGCGTGGGCAAGATCACCTACGAATGCCGCGGCAAGAAGGACATGGCGGGGCAGTACGAGTGGGCGTTCGTCGGCCCCGACGCCACGCTGATGGACCGCAAGCAGCAGATGGTTGGCAAGTATTACGGGCCGCCGGCCACGTGGGAATCGCGGGACGGCTCCAAGGTGACCGGCACGCAGCTCGCGGTGGCGCCGGCGTCGCCCGGCAGCATCCCGCTGCAGCTGGTGAAGGCGAATCCCGCGATGGGCATGGGCGCGATGCAGGGCGTCAGCCACATCCAGCGGGTGGCCACCAAGGGCGGCGTGGCGCCGGCGTCGGCCTGTGACGCCTCCACCCTGGGACAGAAGCAGGTCGTCGACTATCAGGCGGACTACATCTTCTGGACCCCGGTGGCCATGCGCTGACCGCGGACGCACGCTGGCGCCCGGCGGCGTCCGGGCCACGCGCATCGCGCTGATCCAAACGCGAGACGCGTGCGTACAAGCGGGATGACCGCCCCTCTCGACGATGCCGAGCCCGCCTCGGCCGGTTCCTCGCATGCCGCGCGTCCTGAAAGGGATGCGCGCCTCGAGGCCTTGATGGTCCGGGTCGCTGCCCTGGACCGAACGGCTTTTGACGAGCTCTACCGCGCCACCAGCGCCGCGTTGTTCGGCGTGGTGCTGCGCATCAACGGCGACCGAGGTTGCGCGGAGGAAGTCTTGCAGGAGGTCTACATCACCGCCTGGCGGCAGGCGTCGAGCTACGACGGCGCGCAGGGCAAGGTCATGACCTGGCTGACGACGATCGCCCGCCATCGCGCAATCGACAGCCTGAGGCGCAAGAGCGCGCAGCCGGTCACGATCAGCCGCTTCGGCGCGCTGGCGGACGAGGCCGGCGGCGAGGACGAGCTCGACCTGCTCGATGGCATGAGCAGCCCGGAGCGGTCCCCGCTGGAACTGCTCGATGACGCCAATCGCGCGCATGCGCTGGAGCGCTGCATGGCCAACCTGAGCGGGGAACAGCGCAGCAGCCTGGCGCTGGCGTATTACCAGGGGCTGTCGCACGCGGAGGTGGCGGAGCACATGCACCAGCCGCTGGGCACCGTGAAGAGCTGGGTGCGGCGCGGCCTGCAGAGCCTGCGCGGCTGCCTGGACCGCGCGGCGGCGCGCGTCAGCGGGCTGGGGAGGATCGGCTGATGGACTACGGCCATCCGGATCGTGCCGACCGCCTGGCGGCGGATTACGCGGTGGGCACGCTGCGAGGCGGCGCGCGCCGTCGCTTCGAGCGCCTGCTGCCGGCGCATCCCGCGCTGGCGGCGGCCGCGGCGCGCTGGGCCGACCGGCTGCACCTGCTCGCCGATCGGATCGATCCGGTCGAGCCGCCGGCTCACGTCTGGGTCGCGATCCAGCGCCAGTTGTTTGGCGCGGCCAACGATGAGCGCGTGACGTCAACGCGCGGCGGCGCAGGCAAGGTCACCGGCGCGAGCACCGCCACCGTGCCCCGGGCGCTGCGCGTGTGGCAGGCACTCGGATCGGTGGCGCTGGCGGCGTCGCTGATCCTCGGCTTCCTGCTGGTTCGTCCGGTGGAGGAGCCGGCGCCGCTGGTTGTGGTGCTGCAGGGCACGCCGGAGGGGCTGACGCTGGTGAAGACCGGCTTCGTTGCCAGCGTCACGCCCGATGGGCGCGCGCTGGTGCTCAAGCCGCTGGGGCCCGTCACGATCGATCCCGCGCACGCGCTGGAGCTGTGGGCCATTCCGGTGGAGGGCTCGCCCCGCTCGCTGGGCCTGATCCACGCGGGGGACGTGCCCACGACGGTCAGACGCGCCGGCCTGTTGCAGGGCACGAAAGCCTTCGCGGTCAGCCTGGAACCCGCCGGAGGATCGCCGACGGGCCAGCCCACCGGTCCGGTGGTGTCCGCGGGCGGCGTGTAGGGAGAGTGACCGCGAGGAGATGGCCCCTCGCCCGCGAAGCGGGAGAGGGGTTGGGGTGAGGGCTCGTGTGAGGGCAGTGTGCCCTTCGGAGAGCCCTCACCCCCCGCCCTCTCCCGCTTCGCGGGCGAGGGGGCCCAATGCGGGCTCATTGACGGGGTTGCTCTCCCGCTTCGCAGGCGCGAGATCCCATCCTTGTCGCCACACTAGCGCGGCTTGAGCAACAGCTCCTGCACGCTCGAGAAATCCAGCCCGCCGCGTCCGGCGCGGCTGTTGAGCGCATACAGGTTGCGCGCCAGCTCGCCCAGCGGCACGGCCGCGCCGGCCTGCAGCGCGGCCTCGACCGCGAGCCCCAGGTCCTTGAGCATCAGGTCGTTGCCGAACCCGCCGCTGTAGCCGCGCGAGGCGGGTGCCTCGGGTTTCACACCGGGCCACGGATTGCAGACCTCGGTGGCCCAGCTGCGGCCGGTGCTCACGGCCATCATGTCCGACAGCGCCTGCGGATCGAGTCCATGCGAGACGCCCAGCGCCAGCGCCTCGCTCGTCACCGCCATGATCACGCCCAGCGCCATGTTGTTGCACAGCTTGGCGACCTGGCCCGCGCCCGACGCGCCCATGTGGAAGATGTTGCTGCCCATCGCCGACAGCACCGGTCGTGCGCGTTCCAGCGCCGACGCCTCGCCGCCGACGATGAAGGTCAGCGTGCCGGCCGCCGCGCCCGCGGTGCCGCCGGATACCGGCGCGTCGAGCATGGCCAGGCCGCGCGCCAGGGCCGCTTGCGCGACGCGTTGCGCGCTGGCCGGGGCGATCGTGCTGCAGTCGATCACCAGCGCGCCCGCGCCGATGCGTGCCAGGAGGCCGTCCTCGCCCAGGAAGAGCGCTTCGACATGCCGGCTCGCCGGCAGCATCGAGAGGACGACGGACGCGCCTTCCACCGCAGCCGCGGCCGAGGGGGCGACGGTCACGCCAGCGGCGCGCGCGGCGGTCAGCGCGCCCTCGCTCAGATCGAAGGCCGTCACCGCGTAGCCCTGCTTCACCAGGTTGGCCGCCATCGGGCCGCCCATGTGGCCCAGGCCGATGAAGGCGATGCGCTCGCGGGCGTCCGCCGTGGTCATGGTGTTCATCGTGTTGTTTCCTCGTCGTCGGTCAAGCGCGCTCCAGGGGGCCCAAGAGCGGTCGGGGGGGGGCGGTCGTGGGCGCTCAGCGCAGGTCCGCCAGCGGATGCGGTCCGTCGAACCTGGGCATGAGCAATGCTTCCAGCAGCGCCTGGGCGCCATCGTCCTGCGCGGCGCCTTGCCAGCGCGGCATCCGGTCCTTGTCGATCAGCAGCGCGCGCACGCCCTCGGCGAAGTCCGGCAGGACGCAGCAGCCGACCGAGGCCTGGTACTCGAGGCGGAACACCTCCGCCAGCGAGGCGTGACGGAGCCGGCGTTGCAACGCGATCGCCAGCGCCGCCGAGGTCGGCGAGCCTTTCTGGAAAGTCGACCCCGCCGCGGCCAGCCAGGGATCGGGCTCGCAGGCCAGGGACCTCAGCCGTGGTGCGATCGTCGCGATCGTGTCGTGCGGTCCGATCAGCGCGTCGATGCGCTCGCGGTGCGGCGCCAGTTGGCCTGGCGCGAGATCGGCGGAGGGAAGGGCGCGCAGCAGGTCATCGAGCTGCTCCGCGTCGGTCGCCTGATCGCCGTGCCAGCGCGCGTTCGCGATGCCCTCCAGCAGCGGGCCGTGGTCCTCGGCGCGCGCGGCGCGATCGGCCAGGCCCGCCCACAGCGCGTCCGCCGCGTTCAGCGGCGCGCCGGTCAAGGCGAGGAACAGCCCGGTGCGCCCCGGCAGCCGTGACAGGAACCAGCTCCCGCCGACATCGGGATAGAGCCCGAGCGTGATCTCCGGCATCGCGAGCTTGCTGCGTGGCGTCACCACGCGGTGCGAGGCGCCCGCCATCAGCCCGATCCCGCCGCCCATCACGATGCCGTGTCCCCAGACGAGCAGCGGCTTGGGGTAGCGATGGATCGCGTGGTCGAGGCGGTACTCGCGCTCGAAGAAGTCCGCGGCGTCGCGAGGCACCTGACCGGCGTCGGCCGCCCGCATCGCGCGATGCAGGCTGACCACGTCCCCGCCGGCGCAGAACGCCTTGTCGCCCTGGCCATCGAGGATGACGCCCGCCACCTGCGGATCCGCGGCCCAGGCGCTCAATCGCGCCTGCAGCAGGTCGACCATGGGCAGCGTCAGCGCGTTGAGGCTGGCCGGCGCGTTCAGCGTGGCGTGGCCGAAGCGGTGACCGGACGCGGTGACGATGGTGCGGAAGAGGACCGAGGCGTCGGCGTCCGGGATGTCTGTGCCAGTCATCGCGGCGCCCTCAGCCATTCCGCCACGCCGGGCTGCGCTTGCCAAGGAAGGCCGTGACGCCCTCGCGCTGGTCCTCGGTGTCGAAGAGGCCGATGAAGGCTTCGCGCTCGGCCACGAGTTGCGAATGAGGCGGCGCCGTGCGCGCGCCCTGGATCAGGCGTTTGCAGGCGCTCACGCTGGTTGGGCTCTGGGCCTGGACGCGCTCGGCCCACTGCAGCGCGCGAGCCAGGGATTCGCCCTTGGCCACCAGGTCGTCCGCCAGGCCGATGCGCAGGGCGGTCTCCGCATCCACGCGCTCGCCGCAGCAGGATCATGCGCTTGGCCCAGCCCTCGCCCACCAGCCAGGGCAGCGCCTGGGTGCCGCCGGCGCAGGGCAGCAGGCCCACCGCGGCCTCCGGCAGGGCCATCTGCGCCTGGCGCTCGGCGATGCGGAGGTCGCAGGCCAGCGCGCATTCCAGGCCGCCGCCCATGGCGTAGCCGTTGATCGCGGCGATGGACACCCCGCGGAAATCGCGGACAGCGCCTCGAAGGCTTCGCCGAAGCGGCGGGCCATCTCGCGAGCGCGGGCCTTGTCGCCGTCGGCGAACAGGTTCAGGTCGGCGCCGGCGGAGAAGAACTTCTCGCCCTGGCCGGTGATTACCAGGGCGTAGATATCGTCGTCACGGTTGAGGTGCTCGATCAGTTGCGCGGCAGCGCCGATCAGGCTGTCGGCCGTCCAGGTGTGCGCTGGAGGATTCGTCAGCGTGACGATGGCCGTGTGGCCTTGGCGTTCGAGGCGAAGGCCAGGGTAGGAGGTGGGCGAGTCGAGGAGGTCGGTCATGGAGGACATGGAGGCGGGGCAGTCGGAGGCAACGTCACCGCGATGCGAGGTCGCCTCGCCGGCGATCGAGCATGCCGCCCTGCTCCAGCAGGCGGCGGGCGACGATCACCCGCATGATTTCGTTGGTGCCTTCGAGGATCTGGTGCACGCGGGTGTCGCGCAGCCAGCGCTCCAGCGGGTAATCGCGGAGGTAGCCGTAGCCGCCGTGGAGCTGCAGCGCCTCGTTGCAGACGTTGAAGCCGCGGTCGGTGGCGAAGCGCTTGGCCATTGCGCAGTACAGGGTCGCCTCGGCGTCGCCGCGGTCCAGCCGATGGGCGCCGAGGCGGACCATCTGGCGGCTGGCGGTGAGTTCGGTGAGCATGTCGGCGAGCTTGAACTGCAAGGCCTGGAAGTCCGCCAGCGGCTTGCCGAACTGCTCGCGCTCCTCGACGTAGCGCAGCGACTGCTCCAGCGCCGCCTGGGCGGCGCCCAGGGAGCAACTGGCGATGTTCAGGCGGCCGCCGTCGAGGCCCTTCATGGCATAGACGAAGCCCTGGCCTTCCGGGCCGATGCGGTTGCCGGCGGGGATGCGCACGCCTTCGAAGGTGATGGTGCGGGTCGGCTGCGCTGTTCCAGCCCATCTTGTCCTCGTTGCGGCCGTAGCGGATGCCGGGCGCGTCGGCCGGCACCAGGAAGCAGGAGATGCCCCTGGCGCCCGCCCCGCCGGTGCGCGCCATCACCATCAGCACCTCGGTCGCTGCCGGCGCCGGAAATGAAGGCCTTGGCGCCGTCCAGCACGTAGTCGTCGCCGCCATCGCCATCGCCACCACCATCGCTGACTCGACGGGCCGTCGTGCGCAACGAGCGCCGCATCGGAACCCGCACCCGGCTCGGTCAGGCAATACGAGGCGAGCCGCTCGCCGCCGAACAGCGACGGGCCGAAGCGTCGGACGAGCGCCGGGTCGCCGAACTGGGTGCAGAGCATCCAGGTGGCCATGTTGTGGATGCTGATGTAGGCCGTCGTCGAGGGGCACGCCGCGGCGAGTTCCTCCAGCACGATGGTCGCGTCCAGCCGCGACAGGCCCAGGCCGCCGGCGGCCTCCGGCGCTGTACAGGCCGCAGAAGCCCAGTTCGCCGGCCTGGCGAAGCGTGTCGCGCGGAAAGATCGCCTGCGCGTCCCAGTCGGCCGCGTGCGGCGCCAGTTCGTCGCGGGCGAAGGCGCGCGCGGCCCGCTGGAAGGCGCGCTGCTGCTCGTTCAGCTCGAAGTCCATGGCCGGCCCCGGCTCACTGCAGGCTGATGGTGGTGTTGACGCCGCCGCGTGGACGTCGTCGTCGAACCAGCGCGCGGTGACGGTCTTGGTCTGCGTGTAGAACTGCACCACCTGCTTGCCGTAGGGCCCGAGGTCGCCGAGCTTGGAGGCGCGCGAGCCGGTGAAGGAGAAGAACGGCACCGGCACCGGGATCGGGACGTTGATGCCCACCTGGCCGACGTCGATCTCGTCCTGGAACGTGCCGCGCCGCGGCGCCGGACTGCGTGAACAGCGCCGTGCCGTTGCCGTAGGGGTTGGCGTTGACCAGCGCGATGGCCTCGTCCAGCGTCGCCGCCTCGGCCACGCACAGCACCGGGCCGAAGATCTCCTGCTCGTAGATCGTCATGTCGGGCGTCACGCCGCTGAAGATGGTCGGGCCGACGAAGTTGCCCTCCTCGTAGCTGGCCGCTGAGCGGCGGCAGCCGGCCGTCGAGCGCCAGCGTGGCGCCCTCGCCGATGCCTTGTTCGATCAGGCGCTCGACGCGATCACGCGCCGCGCAGGAGATCAGCGGGCCGACATCCGTCGTCGCCGAATCTCCGGCGCCGACGCTCAGGCCGCGCGCCTTCTCGACCAGGTCGGGCAGCCAGTCGCGCGCCGCGCCCACCAGCACCGCCACCGAGGTCGCCATGCAGCGCTGGCCGGCCGCGCCGAAGGCGGCGCCGACCAGCGCGTTGAGGGTCTGCTCCTTGTGCGCGTCGGGCAGCACCACCGCGTGGTTCTTCGCGCCCATCATGCATTGCACGCGCTTGCCGGCCTGCGAGGTGGCGCGGTCGTGGACGAGCGTGCCGACACGCGTCGAGCCGACGAAGGAGATCGCCTTGATGTCGGGGTGATCGCAGAGGGCGTTGACCACGTCCTCGCCGCCGTGCACCACGTTGAGCACGCCCTTGGGCACGCCGGCCTCGAGCGCCAGCTCGACCAGGCGCATGGTCGACCAGCGGGTCCTGCTCGGAGGGCTTGAGGACGAAGGTGTTGCCGCAGGCGATGGCCATCGGGAACATCCACAGCGGGATCATCGCCGGGAAGTTGAACGGGGTGATGCCGGCGCACACGCCCAGCGGCTGGAGCAGCGTGTAGGTGTCGACGCCGCCGGCGACGTTGTCCGCGCGCTCGCCCAGCTGCAGCGAGCCGATGTTGGCCGGCGTGCTCGACCACCTCCAGGCCGCGGAACACGTCGCCCTCGGCGTCGGCGAGGGTCTTGCCCTGCTCGGCGGTCAGCGTGGCGGCGAGCGCCTTGATGTGGTCGCGGATCAGCTGCTGGTACTTCAGGAAGATGCGCGCGCGCTGGCCGATCGGCGTCTTGCGCCAGGTCTTGAAGGCCTCATGGGCTGCGGCGATCGCGGCGTCCACCTCGTCCGGCGGTGGCCAACGGCACGCGCGCCAGGCGCTGCTGCGTCGCGGGGTTGATCACGTCGCGCCACTCGGTCGTGCGGGACTGGACGTACTCGCCGTTGATCAGCAGCGGGATGCGGGGGATGTCGCGATTGGCATCGGCCGTCGAGAGGCTGTGGCTCATGGATTTGTGTCCTTGGGATGTTTCACACAGAATCTATCCACACGCTTCACAGAAGGCCACAAGTGCTTGATGTGAAAAGGAAAACCTGCAAATCACTTCGCAAGCATCCAGTGAAATCAGCGAACTTTGCAAAGTCTCCGCCGGCCCCCGGCAACGGCACCCGGAAGCTGTTCGTCGGCCCGCGCGTGCGACGGCTGCGCGAGCACCTCGAGTGGAACCAGAGCCAGCTCGCCGCGCGGCTGGGCTTGTCGCTGAGCTACGTGTCGCAGATCGAGACCAACCAGCGGCCCGTCACCGCGGCGGTGCTGCTGAAGCTGGCGGAGGTCTTCGGAGGCGGCATCGGGCAGTTCTCGCAGGAGCTCGATCAGCAGCTGCTGGCCGACCTGGACGCGGCGCTGCGGGACCGCGCGCCCGAAGCACCGTGCGGCGTTGTCGCGCCGGCGCAGCTGTCGCGGCTGGTCGAGCAGGCGCCCGAGCTCGCCGAGGCCTTCGTGGCGCTGCATCAGCGGCATCTGCGATTGAAGGCCGAGCACGCCGAGCTCATCGAGCGCGTCTACGGCGAGGAGGGCGGACGCGCTGCCGTCGCGGCCGGCTGGGGCGAGCCGCCCCCGCATGAGGCGGTGCGGGATCACTTCAATCGGCGCGACAACCACATCGAGGCGCTCGACGCGCAGGCCGAGGCGCTGGCCGAGTCGCTGGCGCTGCAGCCCGGACGCCGCGTGGACGCCCTGCGGGAGGCGCTCGCGCAGCAGTGCGGCGTCAGCGTGGAACTGGTGGAGGCGACGTTCGCGGCGGATGCGTCTTCCGATCCCACGTTGCTGCGCGACTTCGACGCACGGCGGCGCCGGCTGCGAATGCCCGCCCATCTGAGCGACGCGCAGCAAGCCTTCCAGCTCGCCACGCAGTACGCGCTGCTGGTCGAAGACGAGCGCATCGAGGCCGAGCTGCGCGAGGCGGGCTTCGTCGACGAGCCCACGCGAGCGCTCGCGCGCCAGGGGCTGGCGCATTACTTCGCGGGCGCGGTGCTGTTGCCCTACGCGGCCTTCCTCGCCGCGGCGCGCGCGAGCCGCTACGACATCGAGCTGCTCCAGCAGCGCTTCCAGGTCGGCGTCGAGACGGTGTGCCACCGCTTGTCGACTTTGCAGCGGCCCGGCGCGCGCGGCGTGCCGTTCTACTTCGTGCGGGTGGACCAGGCGGGCAACCTTTCCAAGCGGCAGAGCGCGTCGAGCTTCCACTTCGCGCGGCATGGCGGCGCCTGCCCGCTGTGGCATGTGCATGAGGCCTTCGCGCAGCCGGGCCGGCTGCTGACGCAGATCGCCGAGATGCCCGATGGCAGCCGTTACTTTGGCATCGCGCGCACCATCGAGCGACATGGCGGCGGCGGCTTCCGATCCCGTCGCAAGCTATTCGCGGTCGGCCTGGGCTGCGACCTGGCGCATGCGCGGGAGCTTGTCTACGCGGACGGGATGGACCTGGGTGCGCCGGCCGTGGCGGCCCAGGCCGTGCCGATAGGGCCGGGGTGCCGCGTGTGTCCCCGCGAGCACTGCGTGCAGCGCGCCTTCCCGCCCGCGGGACGCACGCTGCTCGCCGACAGCAACAGCGAGTCGCTGGTGTCGTATCGCTTCTCGCCCTGAGCGGCCCATGAACGAGCGATGACCGAGCCGATATGATCGCGCCCGTTGGTGCTCGTGCGCGGCCGTCTGGCCGGCACAGTTCAACGGGAATCAGGAAGGGCCGCGCCCCCGCGGCCATGGCCCCCACCTGAGCTGCCCCCGCAACGGTAAGCGGAAGGCGCGAGGACCCCGGCACGGGGTCGCCGTGCGGCCCATGCCCCCGCCACTGGACACGCGTCCGGGAAGGCCCCATGGGAGATCTTTCGTCAGCCCGGATACCGGCCAACAGGAGGATCGCGTCCGTCCCAGGCGGACGTCGGTCCATATCGCATGCGGCTGCGGGGAAGCAGCCGCCTGCCTCTTGCCGTTCTGCCATCGCCATGACCCGATTCCCCTTGCGCGCGCTGCCTCGCGCCGCCGCACTCGCCTTCGCGGGCGTCTCCTCGTTCCTGCCGCTCGCCGTCCATGCCCAGTCCTCCACCGGGTCGTCCGTCAATGGCGCCCTCGATCCGGTGGTCGTGACCGGCACGCGTGAAACGCAAGCGCTGCGTCAGTCCGTCGCCGACATCGCCCTCATCGACAACAAGACGCTGCGCGACAGCGGCGTCCCCACGATCGAGGACGCGCTGCAGCGCTTCGGCGGCCTGCAGATGCTGAAGAACGGCGGCCCCGGCCACGCGTCCGGCTACCTGCTGCGCGGCGTCGGCACCAACAGTACCGTCGTGCTGGTGGACGGTGTGCGCGTGGGGTCGGCCTCGCTGGGCCAGGCCTCGTTCGAGGCGCTGAGCATCGACCAGATCGACCGCATCGAGGTCCTGCGCGGCCCGGCCTCCGGCCTGTACGGCGCGGACGCCGTCGGCGGCGTGATCCAGATCTTCACGAAGCGCGGCCAGGGCCCGTTCAACCTGACGGCCAACGCCGCCGTCGGTGAATACGGCTCGCGTGATCTGAGCCTGGGCGTGTCCGGCGAGCAGGCGGGCTTCGACTACGCGGCCAGCATCGGACGCGAGACCAGCGACGGCGTCTCGGTGATCCGCCCCAACGACAGCTTCGGCAACTACAACCCGGACGACGACGGCTTCGGCCGCACCGTGGCCACGGGCCGCGTGGGCTTCACGCCCGCGAAGGGCCATCGCATCGGGCTGAGCGCGACCTACAGCAAGCTCAACAGCCAGTACGACAGCAGCAACTTCCTGCCGGACTTCACGTCCGACGCGACGCCCGATTTCCGCAATCACCTCAAGACGAGCGTGCTGGCGGCGGACTACCGCGGCGAGCTGTCGGCGCTGTGGACGACCTCGCTGCAGGTGGCGCGCAGCACGGACGATTCGGACTCGGGCAGCCCCGGCTTCATGAGCCGCTACAAGACCGAGCGCGACCAGATCACCTGGCAGAACACGCTGCACGTGGCGCGCGGCCAGCAGGTCATCGTGGCCTATGAGCACCTGAAGGACCGCGTCGAGACAGACAACTACATCGGCTCGCCCAAGCGCACCAACAAGGCGGTCTTCGCGGGCTACACCGGCGAGTTCGGCCCCGCCGCGATCGAGGCCAGCCTGCGCAGCGACGACAACTCCGCCTACGGCACGAACACCACCGGCGGCATCGGCGCGAGCTACGCGCTGAGCTCGTCGCTGAAGCTGCGCGCGTTGGCGGGCACGACCTTCCGCGCGCCGACCTACAACGACCTGTACTTCCCCGGCTACGGCGTGGCCACGTTGCAGCCGGAGAAGGGCCGCAGCGTGGAGGTCGGCCTGAACTGGGCGTCGGCCAACAGCAGCGCCGGCGTGACCGTCTACCGCAACAAGGTGCGCAACCTGATCGGCTACCAGCCCATCGTCAACGGCACCGAATGTCCGGCGGGTTACCAGTACGGCTGCGCGGGCAACACCTCGCGCGCCACGCTGCAGGGCGTGACGCTGGACGGCGCGCATCGCCTGGGCAACCTCAAGCTGCGCGCGACCGTCGACTTCCTCGACGCCACCGATGACGACAGCGGCTCGCGCCTGATCCGTCGCGCGGCGCATCAGGAAAGCGTCTCGGCCGATTACGACACGGGTGTGTGGAGCGTGGGCTCGTCGCTGGTGTTCGTGGGCGCGCGGCCGGATGGCGGCCAGCTCGGCGGCTACGGCACGGTGGACCTGCGCGCGGCCTGGCGCTTCCTGCCGCAATGGCGCCTGGAAGCGAAGGTGCTCAATGTCGGCGACCGCGACGTGCAGCCGGTGCGCGACTACCAGGCGCTGGGCCGTCAGGCCTGGATCGGCGTGCGTTACGACATGAAGGGCTTCTGAGCCTGATCAGGACCCGGGCTGGCCCGCCAGCTCGATGAAGGCCCGCACGTAGTCGATGCCGGTCTCCGCCTCGCGCGCGCCCAGAAAGATCTGCTTGGGGATGCCGCGCGCGCCCAGGCGCACCGGCACCACGTCCATGCGGGCGGCGTACTCCTCGACCAGCCAGCGCGGCAGGGCGGCCACGCCACGGCCGCTGGCCACCATCTGCATCATGATGTCGGTGGTCTCGATGGCCTTGTGGCGCCGCGGCGTGACGCCGGCCGGCAGCAGGAACTGGTTGTAGATGTCCAGCCGCTCGATGTCCACCGGGTAGCTGATCAGCACTTCCTGGGTCAGCTGCTGCGGCTTGACGTAGGCGGCCGAGGCCAGCGCATGGCCCTTGGCCACCACGAGCACCTGCTCGTAGTCGAACACCGGCACGAACTTCAGCCCCGGCTTGAACAGCGGATCGGGCGTCACCAGCAGGTCGATCTCGTAGCCGAACAGCGCGCCGATCCCGCCGAACTGGAACTTCTGCTTCACGTCCACGTCCACGTCGGGCCATGCGGCCAGATACGGCGACACCACCTTGAGCAGCCACTGGTAGCAGGGGTGGCATTCCATGCCGATGCGCAGCGCGCCGCGCTCGCCCTGCGCGAACTGGCCCAGGCGCTCCTCGGCCAGGTCCAGCTGCGGCAGCACCCGGTTGGCCACGGCCAGCAGGTACTGGCCGGCCTGCGTCAGGCGCAGGCTGCGGCCCTCGCGCAGCCAGATGTCGGTGCCCAGCTGCTGCTCCAGCTTCTTCATGCTGTGGCTCAGCGCCGACTGGGTCAGGTTCAGCACGCCCGCGGCGGCCGTCAGCGAGCCCTGCTTCTCGACCTGCTGGACGATGCTGAGATGGATGCGCTCCAACATGTCAATGAGCCGTTTTCATGGATAGTTGAAATTTGACCATTTTACGTCATGGGTTCATTTCAATAGCATCCGTGGCCATTGCATCCAGCACCGCCTTGCCATGAGCCACGAACTCGCGTTTGAGATCTCGAGCATCCGTTTCGACGAGGACTACCGGCCCTCGGACAACACGCGCATCACGACGAATTTCGCCAACCTCGCGCGCGGCGAGCGCCGCCAGGACAACCTGCGCAACACGCTGCGCATGATCGACAACCGATTCAACGACCTCGCGTATTGGGACAACCCGCGCGGCGATCGGTATGCCGTCGAGCTCGAGATCGTTTCCGTCGCGTTGAAGATCGATGGCGGCAACGGCGGCGCGGCTGCGTTTCCGCTGATCGAGATCCTGCAGACCTGGATCCAGGACCGGAAGACGGGTGAGCGCATCGAGGGCATCGCGGGGAACAATTTCTCGTCGTACGTCCGCGATTACGACTTCAGCGTCCGACTGCAGGAGCACAACGCCCAGGCTCAGGGGCCGTCGCAGGGATTCAGCACGCCGGAGGACTTCGGCGACCTGCACGGCAAGCTGTTCAAGTCCTTCGTCCAGTCGCGCGCCTACCGCGAGCGCTTCGGCAAACCGCCGGTCATCTGCATCAGCGCCGCCAGCAGCCGCGTCTATCAGCGCACCGAGAACCGGCATCCGATCCTGGGCGTCGAGTATCAGCAGGACACCGCCTCGGCGACGGACCAGTACTTCGCGAAGATGGGCCTGAAGGTCCGCTTCTTCATGCCGCCCAACAGCGTGGCGCCGCTGGCGTTCTATTTCAGCGGCGACCTGCTGGCGGATTACTCCAACCTGGAACTGATCGGCACCATCAGCACGATGGAGACCTTCCAGAAGATCTACCGGCCCGAGATCTACAACGCCAACTCCGCGGCGGGAACGCGTTATCAGCCCAGCCTGAAGCACGAGGATTACTCGTCCACCCGCATCGTCTACGACCGCGAAGAGCGCAGCCAGCTGGCGGTCAAGCAGGGCCGATTCACCGAGGAGCACTTCATCAAGCCGTATCGGCAGGTGCTCGATCAATGGGCCGCCAACTTCGCGGCCTGACCGCCCCGCGTTAACCGTCAACCGTTCTCCGCTTCAAAGGCATTTCCTGATGTTTGAAACCTCCATCGCCGGCAGCCTGCCCAAACCCGCGTGGCTCGCGGAAACCAACAAGCTGTGGCCGCAATGGCGGGCCGAAGGCGAGGCGCTGCGCCAGGCCAAGGCCGACGCGACGCTGCTGTGGATCAAGGCGCAGGAGGACGCCGGGCTGGACATCGTGTGCGATGGCGAGCAGTCGCGTCAGCACTTCGTGCACGGCTTCCTGGAGCAGATCGACGGCATCGACTTCGAGCACAAGGTGAAGATGGGCATCCGCGACAACCGCTATGACGCGATGGTTCCGCAGGTGGTGTCCGCCTTGCGCCTGAAGGGGCGCGTGCATTCCTTCGAGGCGCAGCTCGCGCGGGCGCACACGACGAAGAAGCTGAAGTTCACGCTGCCCGGCCCGATGACCATCGTCGACACGGTGGCGGACCGCTTCTACGGCGACAAGGTGAAGCTGGCCTTCGCGTTCGCGGAGCTGCTCAACGAGGAAGCGCTGGCGCTGCAGGCCGATGGCGTGGACATCATCCAGTTCGACGAGCCCGCCTTCAATGTCTACATGAAGGACGCGGCGGACTGGGGCGTGCAGGCGCTGGAGCGCGCTGCGCAGGGCCTCACCTGCACGACGGCCGTGCACATCTGCTACGGCTACGGCATCAAGGCCAACACGGACTGGAAGCGCACGCTGGGCGATGAATGGCGCCAGTACGAGACGGTATTCCCCGCGCTGGCCAGGAGCCGCATCGACCAGGTGAGCCTGGAATGCATCCACTCCCATGTGCCGCCTGATCTGATGAAGCTGCTGGCCGGCAAGGACGTGATGGTCGGTGTGATCGACGTGGCCAGCGACGTGGTCGAAACGCCCGAGGAAGTGGCCGACACCATCGGCCGTGCGCTGCAGTTCGTGCCCAAGGAGCGGCTCTTCCCGTGCACGAATTGCGGGCTGGCGCCGATGGCGCGGGACGTCGCGTGGCGCAAGCTGCGGGCGCTGGCCGAAGGCACGAAGCTGGCCAAGGCGCGGCTGGCCGAGGCTTGAAGCCGCTTCAAGCCGCCTGGAGCCGCTTGAAGCCGTGTGGGGCCGTGTCGGGCCGAGCTGACCCTCAGGTGTAACGGCGCTCCAGTTCGTCCCACGCCGGCTTGCCCACCAGGCGCTGGCGCTCGGCGAAGGGGACCACCAGCGCGGGGTCCTCGTCGATGCGGCGCTGCGTCTTGAGCGCGCCCAAGGCCTTCTGCATGCCCGCCACGGCGCCTTGCAGCGCCGCGTTGGCGTAGAGCACGATGCCGTACCCCATGCGCTGCAGCTCGTCGGCATCGGTGATCGGCGTCTTGCCGCCGATCACCATGTTCATCAGCTGCGGCGTGGAGAGGCGCTGCGGCAGCGCGCGAATCTCCTCGGGCGTCGTCACCGCCTCGACGAACAGGATGTCGGCGCCGGCCTCGGCGAAACGCTGGGCGCGCTCGATGGCGGCCTCGAAGCCCTGCGTGGCGCAGGCATCGGTGCGGGCCATGATGAGGAAGTCGGGATCGCGGCGCGCATCCACCGCCGCCTTGATCTTGCTGACGGCCTCCTCGGTGGAGATCACTTCCTTGCCCGAGAAATGCCCGCAGCGCTTGGGCGCCACCTGATCCTCGAGCTGGATGCAGTCGGCGCCGGCGCGCTCCAGTACGCGCACCGTGTGGCGCACGTTCAGCGCGTTGCCGAAGCCGGTGTCCGCATCGACGATCAGCGGCAGGTCCACCGCGTCGCGGATGCGCGCGGTGTGGTCGGCGATCTCGGCCAGGCCCATGAAGCCCTGGTCCGGCAGGCCGAGCGACATGTTGGTCACGCCGGCGCCGGTCACGTAGATCGCCTCGAAGCCGAGGTCCTCGATCACCTTGGCCGACAGCGCATTGAAGGCGCCCGGTACCAGCACGCCGCGGCGCTCATTCACCAGCGCGCGCAGCGCCTTGCGGGGAGAAGTCATGTCTGCTCTCTTCGTTCGGTTCGTTCGGTTCGTCGTGTTCACGGGTCTCGCGCGGTCGACGCGGCTCAGAGCGCCTCGCCGGGTACGCGCACCCAGCCTTCCATCAGGATGCGCGCGCTGCGGCTCATCACCGCCTTGGTCACCGTCCATTCGCCGTTCGCCGTCCTGGCTGGCCTCGGCGCCCACGCGCAGGGTGCCGGAGGGATGGCCGAAGCGCACCGCCGGCAGCGTTCGCCGCCGGCGGCGAGGTTCACCAGGGTGCCGGGAATGGCCGCGGCGGTGCCGATGGCCACCGCCGCGGTGCCCATCATCGCGTGGTGCAGCTTGCCCATGGACAGCGCGCGCACCAGCAGGTCGATGTCGCCGGCCGCCACCAGCTTGCCGCTGGAGGCGCGGTAGTCGCCGGCGGCGCGACGAAGGCGATCTTCGGCGTGTGCTGGCGGGTCGCGGCTTCCTCGGGGGTCTTGATCAGGCCCATGCGCAGGGCGCCGGCGACGCGGATCCGCTCGAAGCGCGCCAGTTGCTGCGGGTCGCCGTTGATCGCGTCCTGCAGCTCGGTGCCGGTGTAGCCGATGTCCTCGGCATTGACGAAGACCGTCGGGATGCCGGCGTTGATCATGGTCGCCCGCAGCCGGCCGCCAGGCACGGGGTCCTCGGGCAGCGTCAGCACGTCGACGACCTTGCCGGTGGGGAACATCGCGCCGCCGGCCTCGCTGCCGTTCGTGTTGTCTGCATCGTCGGACGGGTCGAGGAATTCCAGCTCGATCTCGGCGGCCGGGAAGGTCACGCCGTCCAGCTCGAAGTCGCCGGTTTCCTGCACCTGGCCGTCGCGCATCGGCACGTGGGCGATGATGGTCTTGCCGATGTTGGCCTGCCAGATGCGCACCGTGGCAGATGCCGTCGCGCGGCAGGCGCGCCGCGATCGACCAGGCCCGCGTGGATGGCGAAGGGCCCGACGGCCGCCGGGGAGAGGTTGCCGCAGTTGCCGCTCCAGTCGACGAAGGGCCTTGTCGATGGAGACCTGGCCGAAGAGGTAGTCGACGTCGTGGCCCGGCCGCCTGCTCTTCGAGAGGATCACCGCACTTGCTGGTGCTGGAGGTCGCGCCGCCCATGCCGTCGATCTGCTTGCCGTAGGGGTCGGGGCTGCCGATCACGCGCATCAGCAGCCGGTCGCGCGCCGCGCCGGGGACCCGCGCCGCCTCCGGCAGGTCCTCCAGGCGGAAGAACACGCCCTTGCTGGTGCCGCCGCGCAGGTAGGTGGCGGGGATCTTGACTTGGGGTGGGTGGGCCATGCGTCGTCGTCCTCGGCAATCAACGGCCATGCCAGACGGTGCCGGTCAGACGGCGGATGACGCTACGCGTCGTCCGTCCTACCAGGGTGTTTCGCCGGCGCCATCAGGCGCCGGCCGCCTCCAGGAAGTCCTGGGCGAAGCGCTGCAGCACGCCGCCGGCTTCGTAGATGGAGACTTCCTCGGCGGTGTCCAGGCGGCAGGTCACCGGCACCTCGACGCGCTCGCCGTCGCGGCGGTGGATGACCAGGGTCAGCGTCGGCGCGCGGCGTGCGCGCGCCGATCACGTCGAAGGTCTCGGTGCCGTCGATGCCCAGGGTCAGGCGGGTGGTGCCCGGCTTGAACTCCAGC
Source organism: Roseateles sp. (assembly GCA_039594005.1). GTDB lineage: Bacteria > Pseudomonadota > Gammaproteobacteria > Burkholderiales > Burkholderiaceae_C > Roseateles. The sequence continues at coordinate 2,707,032 of JBCNOF010000010.1, read as the reverse complement.
GGCAGCACGCCCATGCCGATCAGGTTGGTGCGGTGGATGCGCTCGAAGCCCTCGGCGACGATCGCCTCCACGCCGGCCAGGCGCACGCCCTTGGCCGCCCAGTCGCGCGAAGAGCCCTGGCCGTAGTCGGCGCCGGCGACGATGATCAGCGGCTGCTTGCGCTCCATGTAGGTCTCGATGGCTTCCCACATGCGCATCACCTTGCCTTCCGGCTCGACCCGCGCCAGCGAGCCCTGCTTCACGCTGCCGTCGGCGTTGCGCACCATCTCGTTGAACAGCTTCGGGTTGGCGAAGGTCGCGCGCTGCGCGGTGAGGTGGTCGCCGCGGTGGGTGGCGTAGGAGTTGAAGTCCTCCTCGGGCAGGCCCATTTTCGCCAGGTATTCGCCGGCGGCGCTGTCCGCGAGGATCGCGTTGGACGGCGACAGGTGGTCGGTGGTGATGTTGTCCGGCAGCACCGCCAGCGGGCGCATGCCGCGCAGCGTGCGCTCGCCGGCCAGGGCGCCTTCCCAGTACGGCGGGCGGCGGATGTAGGTCCGTCTGGGCCGCCAGTCGTAGAGCGGCGGCGTCGACCTGGCGCGCTCGCCGTGGGTGATCGCGAACATCGGGATGTAGACCTGGCGGAACTGCTCGGGCTTCACCGCCGCCCTGACCACCGCGTCGATCTCCTCGTCGCTCGGCCAGAGGTCCTTCAGGCGGATCTCCTTGCCGTCCACCACGCCGAGCACGTCGCGCTCGATGTCGAAGCGGATGGTGCCGGCGATGGCGTAGGCCACCACCAGCGGCGGCGAGGCGAGGAAGGCCTGCTTGGCGTAGGGGTGGATGCGGCCGTCGAAGTTGCGGTTGCCCGAGAGCACGGCGGTGGCGTACAGGTCGCGCTCGACGATCTCCTGCTGGATCGCCGGGTCGAGCGCGCCGGACATGCCGTTGCAGGAGGTGCAGGCGTAGGCCACGACGCCGAAGCCGAGCGCCTCCAGGTCGCGGCAGCAGGCCGGCTTCGTCGCAGGTACAGCGTGACCGCCTTGGAGCCGGGCGCCAGCGAGGTCTTCACCCACGGCTTGCGCGCCAGGCCCAGGCGGTCGGCGTTGCGCGCCAGCAGGGCGGCGGCGATCACGTTGCGCGGGTTGCTGGTGTTGGTGCAGCTGGTGATGGCGGCGATGATCACCGCGCCGTCGGGCATCAGGCCCCCGGCGTTCTTCGGTCCACGGATGCCGGCGATGCCGCGCTCGGCCAGCGCGGAGGTCGGCAGCCGGCGGTGCGGGTTGGACGGGCCGGCCATGTTGCGCACCACGCTGGACAGGTCGAAGCGCAGCACGCGCTCGTACGCACCGGCGAGCGTGTCGCCGCCGCTGGCACGATCACCGGCCCAGAGGCCGGCGGCCTTCGCGTAGGTCTCCACCAGGGCGACCTGCTCGTCGTCGCGGCCGGTGAGGCGCAGGTAGTCGATGGTCTGCTGGTCGATGGCGAACATCGCGGCGGTGGCGCCGTATTCGGGAGCCATGTTGGAGATGGTCGCGCGGTCGCCCAGGGTCAGGCTGGCGGCGCCCTCGCCGTGGAACTCCAGGTAGGCGCCGACCACCTTCTCCTTGCGCAGGAACTCGGTCAGCGCCAGCACCACGTCGGTGGCGGTGATGCCCGGCTGGCGACGGCCGGTCAGCTCGACGCCGACGATGTCGGGCAGGCGCATCCAGGAGGCGCGGCCGAGCATCACGTTCTCGGCTTCCAGGCCGCCGACGCCGATGGCGATCACGCCCAGGGCGTCGACGTGCGGCGTGTGGCTGTCGGTGCCCACGCAGGTATCGGGGTAGGCCACGCCGTCGCTCCGCCGTGGATCACCGGCGACATCTTCTCCAGGTTGATCTGGTGCATGATGCCGTTGCCCGGCGGGATCACGTCGACGTTGCGGAAGGCCGTGCTTGGTCCAGTCGATGAAGTGGAAGCGGTCCTCGTTGCGGCGGTCCTCGATGGCGCGGTTCTTGGCGAAGGCCTCCGGGTCGTAGCCGCCGCATTCCACCGCCAGCGAGTGGTCGACGATCAGCTGCACCGGCACCACCGGGTTGACCTGGGCCGGGTCGCCGCCCTTGTCGGCGATGGCGTCGCGCAGGCCGGCGAGGTCGACCAGCGCGGTCTGGCCGAGGATGTCGTGGCAGACCACGCGCGCCGGGTACCAGGGGAAGTCGAGGTCGCGCGTGCGCTCTGCGAGCTGCAGCAGCGAGGCGTCGAGCAGGGCGCCGGCTCGCAGCGGCGCACCAGGTTCTCGGCGAGCACGCGGGAGGTGTAGGGCAGCGTGGCGTAGGCGCCGGGCTGGATCGCCTCGACCGCCTCGCGGGCGTCGAAGTAGTCCAGGCGGGTGCCGGGGAGCGGTTTGCGGTGTGCGCTGTTCATGGCTCGGACTCAATCACGGGGTGTTCGGAAGCGATGGTGCTCGGGGCCAGCCCCGCTGTCCGCGAATGGTGGGCGGCGTGCAACCGTCCGACGCGCCCGTTCGGCGTCGGGACGGCGTGGCATCACGCGATCACTGGCGGTCGGACAGCGGCACGAAGCGCTGGTCTTCCGGGCCGGTGTAGTTGGCGCTCGGGCGGATGATCTTGTTGTCGATGCGCTGCTCGATGATGTGGGCGGTCCAGCCGCTGGTGCGCGCGATGACGAACAGCGGCGTGAACATCGCGGTGGGCACGCCCATCATGTGATAGCAGACCGCGCTGAACCAGTCGAGGTTGGGGAACATCTTCTTGGCGTCCCACATCATGCTTTCGAGGCGCTCGGCGATGTCGAACATCTTGGTCGTGCCGGCCTCGTCGGACAGCTGCCGCGCCACCTCCTTGATCACCTCGTTGCGCGGGTCGGAGACGGTGTAGACCGGGTGGCCGAAGCCGATCACCACTTCCTTGCCCTCGACGCGGCGGCGGATGTCGGCCTCGGCCTCGTCCGGCGAGTCGTAGCGCTTCTGGATCTCGAAGGCGACCTCGTTGGCGCCGCCGTGCTTCGGGCCGCGCAGCGCGCCGATGGCGCCGGCGATCGCCGGAGTAGATGTCGGAGCCCGTGCCGGCGATCACCCGCGCGGTGAAGGTGGAGGCGTTGAACTCGTGCTCGGCGTAGAGGATCAGCGAGGTGTGCATCGCGCGTTCCCACGATGCCCGTTGGCGCTTCTTGCCGTGCAGCAGGTGCAGGAAGTGGCCGCCGATGGAGTCGTCGTCGGTCTCGACCTCGATGCGCCGGCCGTTGTGGCTGAGTGGTACCAGTACAGCAGCATCGAGCCGAGCGAGGCCATCAGGCGGTCGGCGATGTCGCGCGCGCCGGCCGCAGGTTGTGGTCGTCCTTCTCGGGCAGCACGCAGCCGAGCACCGAGACGCCGGTGCGCATCACGTCCATCGGGTGGGCGCCGGCGGGCAGGCGCTCCAGCGCCGCCTTCACGCTGGCGGGCAGGCCGCGCAGCGCGCGCAGGCGGGTCTTGTAGGCGCGCAGCTCGGCGAGGTTGGGCAGCTTGCCGTGCACCAGCAGGTGGGCGATTTCCTCGAACTCGCAGGTCTCGGCCAGGTCGAGGATGTCGTAGCCGCGGTAGTGCAGGTCGTTGCCGCTGCGGCCCACGGTGCACAGCGCGGTGTTGCCGGCGGCGACGCCGGACAGGGCCACGGACTTCTTCGGCTTGAAGGCGGGGGCGATGGCGGGTGCGGTGGCCGGGGCGGTCGGGGTGGCGAGGATCTCGCTCATGGCTTCTCCAGAGGGGCTGCGGCGATCCGTGTCGGCCAGGGCCTTGATCGGGCCGGTGGTGACGTGGGATAGTGCGAAGTTCGCAATGTTTGCAGCCGCAGGCTGTGAGCTCAATGACTGAATTGTCAATGAATTGCGAAGTCGATTCGTCCAGTTTGCGAAGCTTGCAAAGTTCAAGGATCCGATGCGCAAGACATTTCTCGGCGTGAAGTTGAAGACCCTCCGGGAGCAGCGTGGCCTGACGCAGGCGGCGTTGGCGCAGGTGCTGAAGCTGTCGCCCAGCTACGTGAATCAGCTCGAGAACAACGAGCGGCCGCTGAGCGTGGCGGTGCTGCTGCGGCTGCAGTCGGCGCTGGGGGTGGACCTGCAGTTCTTCTCGGAGGACGACGAGGCGCGGCTCTTCGCGCAGCTGCATGAGATCGTGGCGGAGACGCCGGTGCCGGGCGGCGTGCCGGACGCGGAGTTGCGGACCTTGGTGCAGCAGATGCCGGGCATGGCGCAGTTGATGCTGCGGCTGCACGGTCGCGCGCGCGGGGCGGAGCAGCGGGTGAGCAACCTGGGCGGGGGCGAGCGGGGCGGGGATGCGGTGTCAGGACCGGGGCCGCATGAGGAGGTGCGTGACTTCTTCTACGCGCATCACAACCACATCGATGGGCTGGACCGCGCGGCCGAGGCGCTGTCGGACGCGTTGTGGGCCGAGGGCGGCGCGACGGGGCAAGACCTGGCGCAGCGGCTGGAGGCGCATCTGCTGGCGAGGCACCGGGTGCAGGTGCAGGTGTTGCCTGATGAGCGGCTGCGGCACTTCGAGCCGGCGCGCAAGCTGCTGCTGCTGTCGGAGGCCTTGTCGCCGGGGCAGCGGGCGTTTCAGCTGGCGACGCAGCTCGCGTATCTGGAGTGCAACGCGGACATCGATGGGTTGATCGGAACGGCGGACTTCAGCGCGGAGGCGGCGGCGTTGGCGCGGATCGGTCTGGCGAGTTATTTCGCGGGTGCGGTGGTGTTGCCGTACCGGCGGTTCCTGAGCGCCGCGCAGGAGCTGCGTTACGACATCGCGCTGCTGGCCAAGCGATTCAACGTGAGTTTCGAGACGGTGTGTCATCGGCTCTCGACGCTGCAAAGGCGCGAGGCGCGCGGGGTGCCGTTCTTCTTCGTGCGGGTGGATCGGGCGGGGAATATCTCGAAGCGGCAGTCAGCGACGGACTTCCATTTCTCGCGGAGTGGGGGGACGTGTCCGCTGTGGAATGTGTATGAGGCGTTCGGGCGGCCGGGGCGGGTGCTGACGCAGGTGGCGCGCATGCCGGATGGGCGGAGCTATTTGTGGATCGCGCATTGCGAGGTGCGGGAGACGGGCGGGTATGGCTCACCGGCGAGGGAGTTCTCGATCGGGCTGGGCTGCGATCTGAGGCATGCCGGGCAGCTGGTGTATGCGAAAGGGCTGGATCTTGGGGATCCGGAGAGCGCCACGCCGATCGGGCCAGGGTGCAAGTTGTGCGAGCGGGAAGGCTGCGCACAACGAGCGTTTCCGTCGCTGGGGAAACGGCTCAGGATCGATGAGAACGAGAGGACGGGGGAGCCGTATGCGGTGGGGTGAGGGGGCGGGGTCGCTGATTTTTCGGGTGGCAGAATCCGCCGAAATAAATTGTCCTCGGGAGGGATGTGACTGCGATCGAACCACAGGCGATGGCTCAGTTGGAGCCACGCGGCACATACGACCGATTGAGCATCCGCGGGATTTTTGAGCCGGCCACGCAAGGTGGACTGGGTGGTCCTTGGCAAAGCGGCATTGTTCAAACGCCCAAGGACAGCGGCAACTACGTGTTCCTCGTGACGCTCGACGGTGGACGTTATGAGGATGTCCTGTACGAGGATGGCTACCTGCGCTGGAAGTCTCAGGATCAGCAACACCTGGACACGCCCGCCATCGCGCGCTTCATTGGGCATGACCCTGAGGCAAGGAACATTCATCTTTTCATCCGCGCCGCCAAGCAGCCCAAGTACGTGTACTTCGGTCTTCTCGAGTACGTGACGCACGACCCCGAGAAGCAGAACCCCTGCGAGTTCGTTTGGCGCGTGATGCACTGGGATTTTTCGGGGGCAGATTTGGCCAGCATGGGCCTGCCTTTTGCGCCGCCATTGATGCCGGTGACGGTTCAAACGCCGTTGCCGATCAGCGATGTCAGATTGGTGCCTGTGGCCCCTCCGCGTGGGCTCAAGCGCCTCACCACGACTGGTGCTGGGCCCATTGGCTCTAAAGGGCAATCGGGCAATGACGTCGATTGGGCTCTGCGCGATCAGCGCAATAGGAGTCTGGGCGATCGGGGGGAGAAACTCGTCCTCGAGCACGAGAAGGGCAAGCTCAGGGAGGCCGGTCGTGAGGACCTCGCGAATCTGGTAAGGCATGTGGCCCAGACCGATAGCAGCGCTGGCTATGACATTCAATCGTTTGAAGCCGATGGCAGCGTGCTTCGCATTGAAGTGAAAACGACGTCAGGCCCGAAGTCCACGCCGTTCTTCATTTCGGCGAACGAAGTGTTTGCGTCGGGAAAGTATCAGGACGAGTACCGGATCTACCGTGTGTTCCAGCTTCGCGGCGAGAAGGATCAGGCCGGGCTGTACGTGCTGAAAGGCGATGCGAGGGAAGTGCTTGAGCTCATTCCCTCTTCGTTTAGAGCGCAGCCGCTGGCGGTTGAATCCGACGCTTGATCAAGCGCGCCTCGTCCCCTTGCACGCCGGATACGTCGAGCACCCAAAGAAGTAGTCGCCAGCGCTTGGACCTCGCTTCGACACTCGCCGCACCATGGGCGCGGCGCAGAGGGGGCAGGCCGGCGCGGCGATGGATTGCGCTTGAGCCGTCTCGGGCGGCTTCATCACCGGCTCAATCCGCGTGGCGTCCTGTGGAGGGCGAATATCCGCAAGCAAGCGGATTAGCTGCTCCCCGTCGATCAATTCCACGTTTCGTCCACGAGCGAAGGCGGCCGCTTCTGAAGTGAATCGTCCGGACGTGACGACGAATCCGCCCGCGGCTCCGCGGGCCGCCATCACGCCATACAACTCGCGCACCACGTTCACGCTGACGCGGTAAGCCTTCCAGTGCTTGCACTGGACCAGGAACATTTCGCTGCCGTTGGTGACTGGCTTTCTCAGCTCCAGGTCGATGCCACCGTCGGCTCCGCCTCCTCCAGTCTCGATCACCTCATAGCCCTTGCGGCGAAACACCTCACCGATCAGAAGTTCGAACTGGTGCCAGGTCATGCCGTCGACGCTGATAGCGGTCAGATCCAGCGCATCGTCTTCGACCGAGCGCTGCCGCCGATAGGCCGTCACGGCAGACCTCACACCAGCGAGCAGGAGCAAGAAGGGCAGGACGTACTGCAGGACTCCGGCCACCGCGCGCGTCAGCGCATCCAGCATCAACGGCGCGTGGCTCACTCCGCGAGGCCCAAAGACGGGCTTGGGAACTGAAGATGCGGTGAAGGCGTGGAGCAGCAAATAGCTCAACGCCGCGAGCACGAGGCATAACCACCACGGCAGTCTCGCAGCCGCATGCACGAAACCCTCGCCGGGGCTGGTTCGTTTTCTTCTTCCTGGCATCAGACGCCTCCCATCGAGCGGGAAGAGTATGCGCAAGATCGTCGCCGGGACGCCACCCCTGGGTACGGGAGAGAAAAAAAGCCCCGCAACTTCCGCTGCGGGGCTTTCTGTTCTGGATAAGTATTTCCGGCGTCTACAAGTTGGCCCTGATTGGCAAACGCCGAATTCTTCAGTTAGTCGCGATGGCGTTTAAACGCCAGCGCAGCCTCACTTATCCGACGTCCCTGCCCAAAATCGATCATAGGCAACCTTGATGGCGCAGTATACGCCGGCCCATTCTGCTTTCCCCTGGGACCAGCCCACCGAGTCAATCATGCACTGGGTATACGGCGGCGGTGGGGGCGGTGGCGGCGTCGATGCCGGTCCCGACCCCTTGCCTTCCGGCGGCTTTGGCGCCTCCGCTCCGCCAAACACCAGATCTATCTCTTGTTCAGTCAGTAATTGCATTTGCAGCCCTCAGTGATTCCGAGATTCGCTCGTTCGAGCGGATGCGGTGCATCCACGTCGAAAAGTTATCTGCAAATCTCGCACTTGAAAATTGCCTGTGCGTGCTAGTTAACTGATGCTATTTCGCGGGGGTGGAAATCGGTGAGAGTATCGGCGCCCGATTCAATAAACGGGAATGCCGATGAGCGATGTGTCAACTGCGAGGAAGCCAATCCAGTCACAGGGTCTGCGCGCTAAAGCTGCAACCTTCCTGTTACTGCTGGCTGCCATCGGGCTCACCTTCCTCACCTACCTGTTCATTCATCCCGCGCTCGTGGCGTTGATCGAGCCGAGCCATTGGTCCACCTTCCGTTTCGCGATTCACGCTGAAAGCGCGGTCCAAGCCATGCTGGCCGCGGCCTTGCTCGCTCGCCTCAGAAGTGGGGAGCCCTTGCGCACGCTCTTTCAACCGTGGCCCTACACGACGGCGGCATTGTGCTCATTGGCCGCGCTGCTCGCGCTCGCCGCCGCCATCTCCGCTGACGCGCGGGGCTTCTTCTCCCATCCGTTCTCTCCGCTCAATCCGATCGAGCACCCCAAGCTGTGGGGCACGATCTTTGGAGAAATGGTCCTCAGCGCGTTCTCCGAGGAGGTTTGGCACCGCGGCGTGATGCTCGTTCTTTTCACCAATCTGTTTGGCAACCGGTGGATCGGGCTTCTCTTGAGCGCCGTCGAATTCACGCTGCTACACCCCATTGACAACCTCGGTATGGTGTTCTGCGGTGGCTTGCTCTTCGGACTCGTCTTTCTGCGCACCGGCTCGCTGCTCTGCTGCACCGCGCTGCATCTGACGCTCAACCTCTCCCTTAGCTTTCTGTTTCATGAAGACCTGATGGCCACGCGCTTTCTCAGCGCGGAGGCCTACGCGTCCGCCCGACCCTGGATCGCCGTCGGGACGCTCGCGCTGATGCCGACCGCTTGGTTCCTGGGAAAGACGAATGCGCCGCCAGAATGGGGCCGTGCGGCTTGGCGCCGCATCAAGGGACGCCTTTTCGAGATCGCGCGCTTCGCGCTCGCCATCGCCCTTGTCTACCTCTGCGGCAAGGTCATCCGCCTCCTCGTCACCGCCCTGTTCGGTGAACCCGCAGCCCTAGACGCGCATCTGTTCTACCTGCTGAGCGGTTGCCTGCAAATGCTCGCTGCGCTTTGGCTCCTCGCGCGATTCAAATTGATCGAGCCCACTCGCGGGCTCTTTCACGCCAAGCCCGCCACCACATTCGCCCTGTCCGCCTCAGCATCCGCGCTGATCCTCTTCTGCGCCTTGCTCGTCAATGCCGCCGAGATGGTCGCCAACGGCTTCCACCTCATCGACCCCGCCATCCATCCTCGCGAATGGACGAAAGCCGTGGCGACGCTCGTCGTCGCGGCTTTCTACGAAGAGCTGATGTTCCGCGCCTTGCTGCAGCCGCTCGTCACTCGCCTGTTTGCCAACGCCTGGATCGGACTCCTGATCAGCGCCGTCCTGTTCACCGCGATGCACGACCCGGCCAGTTGGTCGCTGGTGCTCCCGGCGGGTCTGCTGTTCGGCATCGTGTTCATGCGCACCGGCTCCATCCTTTGCACGACGGTGCTCCATCTCGCGATGAACGTCGTTCTCGCTTTGCTGGCCGGCAACAGCCTGACGGTCTCGGCATATCTCGGCCGCGAAGAAATGAATGCAATGCGGCCGTTTATCGGTGTCGCCCTGGTGCTGCTTGCCGTCGCTTACGACCGCTGGCATCGACAATTCCACCGTCGGGAGCATCCGTAGGGCGCCAAAAAAAGGGGAAGGGCGCCTTTCAGCGCCCTTCTTCTTCTCTCACGCCTCCTCCTCCTGATCCCAGGTCTTCTCAAGCTCACCACGTTCCGAACCAAGCGAAGAGGGAGCGGAAACCGCAATAAGTGCCGGCGATTTCCGCGCGACCTTGCGAGCCCTTCACCACGGCCGGATCCACCATGCAGTCGGCGAAGGTCTCCCGCTTGGATCGAGGTTTCTCATCCTTGGAGCCCGAGTCCGAATCGCCCGAATCCGCCGGCGCGCGACCTTCCGGCGTTCCCGCCCAGCGATCGCCGCCAAATACCAGATCCATTTCTTCCACCGTCAGTACTTGCATCGTCTATTCCTTTCAAATCCGAGATCTGCCCGGAGCAGATGAATGCCGCGCATCCATGGGTCGAAATATAGATTTGGCTCCGATGTCTGGAAATAACTGGAACTGGTGGATTTATCGTCTCCGCTGAGTTTTACCGCATTCGGTTGTGCTGGCGCAGGAATGGGTGTGTGATTGACTTGAATATGTAATCGGGAAACTGCGATCTATCCGATGTTCATTTCATTCAGAGAATATGTGGATTGAATTTCCAATATTCATCTGAAATGACGCCTCTGCCCCTGTCGCAGCCCTCACTCGAATCCACCACCTCCGCAACACCCAGCGAACGCCTGCAGCCCTCAGGCTGGCGATACCGGCTGAAGGCTGTCTTGGTTCTCGTGCTGGTGACGGCCCTCGGATATGCGCCGTTCTTCACTTCACCGCCTTATGTCTGGCAGCGGTTCTTCGTCGCCCCCTCCGCCAAGCTCTCCTGGCTCGCCGCCGTCGCCGAGCGCATCCTGATCGGCTTGATCGCGCTTGCGATCGTCGTGGCTTGCCGCGTCGGGCCTTCCTGGAGGACCTTCTTTCGCGCCCGGCCCCTCGCGACCGCCGCGCTGGTGATCAGCGCCATCGCCTTGACTTTCGGCGCCGCCTTCCTCGTCTCGCCTGAGGCCTTCGAGCACGAGTTCTTCCCCGTGCATCCGCTCGTCCATCCCGAGCATTGGGCGATCGCGATGGGCACGCTGGTCCTGCGGGCCTTCTGCGAGGAGCTCTGGCATCGCGCACTCTGGCAGACGCTGTTCAGCCACGTGTTCGGGCGCCCGTGGATCGGGCTGCTGATCGCCGCGGCGCAGTTCACGCTCATGCATCCGCTCAGCCATGCGCCCTTCATCGCCTGCGGCGCGTTGCTCTTCGGCGTCGTGTTCCTGCGCACGCAGTCCATCGTGTGCACGACCGCGCTGCACGTGGCGCTCAACGGGTCGCTCGGCGCGCTGCATGGCGCCGACTTCATGGTGTCGAGCTTCCTCGGCGAGGTCGCGATCGACGCGATGCGGCGGCCATTGGGACTCGCGGTGGTGGGGCTCGCGATCGCCGTGGCGTGTGGGTGGCGGAGGAGCGACGGCCAAGCACATCCCGGCGCGCTCCGCCATTCCCATCAATGAGCTAGCGCGTGAAGGCAATACCGCGCGCGAACTTCCCTGCCTATGCTGACTCGCAACTTCCCCACTCCCTTCGTTGCCATGCAGCTCCCCTCGCTCATCAAGAAGATCCTCGTGTTCATCGGGCTTGCGCTCGTTCTGTGCGCCGTGACGCTGGTCGTGGCAGGCCCGCTGATGCTGGCCCAGGATTCGCTGCGGGGCATCGCGTCCTGGCTCAACGCGGATGTGGCGACGACGCTCGCCATGCTGCCCGCCATGCTCGCCTGCCTCTTCCTGCTTCAACGTCTGGAACGCGCTCCCGACTGGTCCACGCTGCTCGCGCCCCACTGGCGATCCACGCTCGGCCTGTCGCTGGGCGTGGTCGCGATGGCCATCGTCTTCGCCGCCTCGGCCAACCCGCAGGCCTTCCTCGACGGCCACATGACGAGCGTCGGCGCAGCCGCATTGAGATCGCCCCAATGGACCTTGCTCTGGATCCCGCTGACCATCGGCATCGTGATCGGCGATGGCTTCTCTCGCGCGATCTGGCAGTCCCTGTGGACGTCCTGCTTCGGTCCGTGGGTCGGCGTGCTCAGCAGCGGCCTCATGTTCATCTGGGTGCGGACCGACATCGCCATCGCCCTGCCTTCGGCCTTGCTCATCGCGGTCGTCTTCATGCGCACGCGCTCCATCGTGAGCACGGCCATCCTCAGCCTCGCCCTGCAACTGTCCCGCGAGTTCTTCACCAGCGCCTCCTTCACCGGACTCGCGCTGCTGCCGCCCAAGCTCCAGACCTATGTCGCGCCGCTGCACGGCGTGTCGCTGCTCGTGCTGGCCCTGGTCTTCGACCTGCGCTGGCGCGCACGCCGCGCGGACGTCGATCCCCCGAATGAGAGAGCCGCGATCGGCGCCGTCGAGCCAACATCGGTGTGATCTCACCCTTGCGCCTCGCGCTCGACCGATGCAGTACCACCTTCGCCCTCATTCCCCGGCGCCTCGATGCCTTCAAGGCCCTCAAGGCCTTCGTCACCGTCGGACCGCCGCCGCGCTGGCCTGTCTGGCGCTGAGCGCCGGTACCGCCCATGCGCAGTCCGCGGTGACGATCTACGGCCGGCTCAACGTCTCGCTCGAGCACGCCGATGCCAGCCGCTCGCCGCGTGACCGCTCGATCGACCGCGAGTCCAACAACCGCTCGGTCATCGGCTTCCGCGGTACCGAGGACCTGGGCGACGGCCTGCAGGCGGTCTTCCAGATCGAGGGCTCGCTCGCGCTGGACACCGGCGTCGGGCCCTCGCTGGCCAACCGGGACACGCGCGTCGGCCTGCAGTCCCCCTACGGGCTGGTCTTCCTCGGCCATTGGGGCACCCCCTACCTGCTCGCCACCAGCACCCTCGACCCCTGGTATCCCACCACGGCGGGCTACATGGCGCTGATGGCCAACGGCTCCGGCCCCACCGTCAGCCACACCAGCAACACCGCCTCCTTCGACCGGCGTCAGCAGAACATCGTCCAGTACTGGACCCCGGCCTGGAACGGCGTCACCGGCCGCGTCGCCTACGCGCTCAACGACGGCGAGGTCGGACCCAACGGCTCGCGGCCCGACCTCTGGTCCGCGTCCGTCGCTTGGGAGGAGGGCTCCTGGAATCTCTCGCTTGCCCACGAGGCGCATCGCGACTACCAGGGACCGGGTCTGACGGACTCCGCCACCAAGCTCGGCGCCGCCTACCGCTTCGGACCGGGCCGTCTGGCCGGCGCCTTCGAGCATCTGCGCTACGAGACGCCGCTGGGCGCGCTCACGCGCGACGCGTTCTTCATCGCCGCCACCTGGCAGATCCAGCGCTTCAACCTGCGCGCGAGCTTCACCCACGCGGCCGATGGCCACGGCCCGGCCGGCGCGCGGGTCGGCTTCGTCAACGCGGGCCCCGACACGGGCTCGCGGCAGTGGACGCTGGGCGCGGACTACACGCTGTCCCCACGCACCGGCCTCTACGCTTACGTCTCGCGCATCGACAACCAGGCCCGCGCCGCCTACGACTTCGCCATCAACCCGCTGGGTGTCGGTGTCGGAGAGAAGCCCACCGTCGTCGCGCTGGGTCTGCGGCACAGCTTCTGACGCTGCTGACGTTGCCCCCTTCGGGGCGGGGCGCGTCTCCCCCTTGGGGAGGGCGTAGGGCGTACCACTCGGGAGACGCCGCGATGGCGGTCCCGGCGCGATGCTCCGTCATCCCCACCCGCAAGGAGCCCCGTCATGGGCGAACGCATCACCATCACGACCCCCGACGGCGCCTTCGGCGCCTACCTCGCCCGGCCCGCCGCCGCGAAGGCGCCCGCCGTCGCGGTGATGCAGGAGATCTTCGGCATCAACCAGGACATGCGCGAGACTTGCGACTGGCTCGCCGCCAACGGCTTCATCGCCGCCTGCCCAGACCTGTTCTGGCGCATGGAGCCCGGCGTCGAGATGTCCGACGGCACCGAGGAGGAATGGAAGAAGGGCTTCGCGCTCTACACCGCCTTCAACATCGACACCGGTGTCGTCGACTCCGAAGCCACCATGCAGCACCTGCGCGGCCTGCCCGGATGCAACGGCAAGGTCGGCATCATGGGTTTCTGCCTCGGCGGACTGCTGACCTTCCTCACCACCGCGCGCGCCGCACCCGGAACGAGTGACGCCTCCGTCGCGTACTACGGCGGCGCCACCGAGCGCTACGTCACCGAAGGCCGCGACATCGCCTCGCCGCTGCTGATGCACCTGGCCGGCAGCGACGAGTACATGACCGCCGAGGCCCAGCAGCTCATCCGCGAGACGCTCGCCGGCAATCCGCACATCGAGATCCACACCTATCCCGGGCGCTCCCACGCCTTCGCGCGCCGAGGCGGCCAGCATTACGAGCCCGAGGCCGCCGCGCTCGCCAACAACCGCACCATCGAGTTCCTGAGAGAACACCTGAGCACCTGAGCACCTGAGCGCGCGGGTGGTCGGCCTCATGGCCCTGCGGCATATCCATATGCCGGGATGTGGGGGCGACTGGTGGCAACATCGGCCCTTCCTACGAACAACGAGGGGCCTCATGAAAGCTCTCCGCACTTCCCTGATCGCAGCCGCGCTGCTCGCCGGCGCCTCCCTGGCGGCCCATGCCGCGGACCTGCTCGACGACGTCAAGGCGCGCGGCACGCTGCGCATCGCCGTCGAGGGCACCTATCCCCCGTTCAACTTCAAGGACCCGAAGGGCCAGCTCGACGGCTTTGACGTCGACATCGCCAAGGCCATCGCCGCCAAGCTCGGCGTGAAGCCCGAGTTCACCACCACCGAGTGGAGCGGCATCCTCGCCGGCCTGCAGGCCGGCAAGTACGACGTCATCGTCAACCAGGTTGCCGCGACCGACGAGCGCCGCAAGACCTTCGACTTCAGCGCGCCCTACGTCACCTCCTACCCGCAGCTGATCGTCCGCACCAGCGAGACCCGCGCGCTCAACACGCCGGCCGACCTCAAGGGCAAGAAGATCGGCGTGGGCCAGGGCAGCAACTTCGCCGACCTCGCCAAGACCTGGGACGGCGCGGAAGTGCGCACCTATCCCGGTGCCACCGAGTACCTGCAGGATCTGGCCACCGGCCGCATCGACGCCGCGCTCAACGACAGCCTGCTCATTCCCTATCTGAAGGAAAAGACCAAGCTGCCGGTGAAGGCCGGCGCCGCGATCGGCAAGCCCGCCACCAACGCGATTCCCTTCCGCAAGGGCAGCCCGAAGTTCCAGGCCGCCATCGACAAGGCCATCGCGGACCTGCAGGCCGACGGCACCTACGCCAAGATCTCGACCAAGTGGTTCGAGCGCGACGTCAGCAAGCCGATCGACAACAAGTGAGCGGATCGGGCGGCTGCTCGCTGAGCACGCCGCCCTCCAGTCTCACCACGCGCTCTGCGCCGGCGATCGTGTCCGGCCGGTGCGCGATCATCAGCCGCGTCAGCGGCAATCGCGCGAGCGCGGCGCTCACCGCGCGCTCGCGCTCGACATCCAGGTGGCTGGTCGCCTCATCGAGCGCCAGCACCCGCGGCCCGCGGTACAGCGCCCGCGCCAGCAGCACCCGCTGCTTCTGCCCGCCCGACAGCCCGCTCCCCAGGTCGCCCACCAGCGTCTGATAACCCATGGGCATCCGGCGGATGTCCTCGTCGATGCGCGCCATCGCCGCGCAGGCCGCCACGCGCTCGGCATCGGGCTGGGTGTCGAAACAGGCGATGTTGTCGGCCAGCGAGCCGGTGAGCAGCGCGTCCTCCTGCATCACCGTGCCGATCTGGCGGCGCACGTTGCGCAGCCCAAGCTGGCGCATCGGATGACCGCCGTAACGGACCTCGCCCTCGCTCGGCTCGAGCAGACCCAGCAGGACCTTCAGCAGGGTCGTCTTGCCCGAACCGCTGGGACCGGTGATGGCGATGCTCTCACCGGCCGGCACGCGCAGCGAGACATGGCGCAGGATCCAGGGCTCCCGCTCCCCGTAGCGGAAGCTGACGTCGCGCAGTTCCAGGCTGGCATCCAGGTGCGCGAGGTCATGGGCCGGTGCCTCGTCGGGCTCGGGCGGCTCCAGCGCGACGTCCGCGAGCCGCTCGGCGTGCAGCGTGAGCATGCGCAGCTCGACGATGTAGTCGATCAACGCGGAGACGCGCCCGGTGAACTGGGTCTTGTAGCTGATGAATGCGAACAGCATGCCCACGGTCATCGGCACCGTGGCGGCGGTCGCGCCGGAGACGGCGCCCGAGGTCTGGCTGTCGATGATCAGGCTGGCACCGAGGAACAGCACGAGCAGGTTCTCCACGCCGAAGACGAAGGCGTTGGCGGTGCTCATGGCCAGCCCGATGCGGGCGGTGCGCACATCGCGGTTCTGGACCTCGACGATGAGGTTCTGCCACTGCGCGCGGCGTTCCTGCTCGCGACCGAAGAGCTTGAGCGGCGTTATCGCGCGCAGCGTTTCCAGGAAGTGCGTGTGCTCGCGGGCGGCGACGATGAGCCGCTCGGCGGAGGCGTCGCGCAGCGGCCGGTAGGCGACCCAGCGCAGCAGCGCGTAGAGCGCGACGGCGCCCATCACGACGAGCGCGAGCGGCCAGGCGTAGACCAGCATCATCACGAGCGCGGCCACGCCCATCAGCCCGTCGAGGATGGCTTCGATCGCGGCGGTGGTGAGGGTCTTCTGGATGGCGTCCACCGCGCCGAAGCGGGAGCTGATGTCGCCCAGATGGCGGCGCTCGAAGAACGCCACCGGCAATCGCAGCAGGTGGGCGAAGGCGTTGCCGCGCCATTGCAGCGAGAGCGTCTGCGTGAGGAGGATGAGCATCCAGGACCGAGCCAGTCCGAGCGCGGTCTGGGTGAGCAGCAGCAGGCCGAAGCCGATGAGCAGCACCTTGAGCAGCTCGCGGTCACCGGAGGTGAGCACGTCGTCGACGATGAGCTGATTGCACAGCGGCGCGACGATGGCGAAGAGCTCCAGCACCAGCGCCACGAGCAGGATCTGCGTGAGCGATCGCCGCAGGCCGAGCACGCGGCCGGTGAGCGCGGAGAGCGACACGCGGGGCGGCGGGGCGGCGGGGGCGAAGTCGGAGGTGGGGGAGAGCTCGACGGCCACGCCGGTGAAATGGGCGGAGACTTCGTCGAGGGTGAGGCGGCGCTCACCGACGGCGGGATCGAGCAGCGTGACCGAGCGGCGATGGACCTGGGTGAGGACGACGAAGTGGTTCAGGTCCCAGTGCAGCACGCACGGGAGGGTGAGCTGGCGCAACTGGTGCATGTCCAGCTTGAGCGGCCGCGCGGAGAAGCCCATGCCCGCGGCGACCTCGATGAGATCGCGCAGCTTCATGCCCTTGAGCGCGGCCGGGAAGCGCCGGCGCATCTCGGGCAGCGTCACCGATGCGCCGTGCGCGGAGGCGATCATCGCCAGGCACGCGAGGCCGCATTCGGCGATCTCGGATTGGAGGAGGGGGGAGGGGCGGGGCATTGGGGATTAACGCAGAAGAATGCCGAGGACGTAGGCGCTGGACGCGGGTTCGACGCGGACGGTCTGGATGTCCGAATCCCAACGGACTTCGCGTCGCGCGGCGCGGCCGGCGGTGTCATTGGTGAAACGGGTCTCGCGGCCTTGGCTGTCGGTCATCGTGATGGTGGAACCGGGCTGCAGCGGGATGACGGACGCGCCGTCGCATTGCTTCCAGGCAAGCATCGCCTTGTGGACGAACGTGGCGCTGCGAAGGAGGTCGACAGCCTGTCCGCAGGCGGCGTGCAGATAGTCGCGCGTGTACAGGCCGTCCGGCTTCAAGGCGATCGAGATCCGCCGACGGAGGATGACGCTGCCCTCGGGTCGATTGATGTGAAAGCGCGCGCGGGCTTCGTCGAGCGCGGGATGCATCGGCAGATCGCCGATGCCCAGGTGGTGGGGCAGCGGCACGATGTGCTCGTCGTCTTCGAGCGAGAAGCGCAGGCCTTCGTAGGAAAAGGACGTGCGCTCCCTGGGTTCCAGGTAGAAGCCGAACCGGATGAGGTTGGTGGGTCGTTGGAACTTGCGGATGTGGTCGGTGACCTCGCGTGTCCGCCCATAGGGGAATGACCAGTGGTCCGCATCGGCGTTCTGCTGGACATCCACTTGGGGCAAAGACGTCGCAGGTCCGAAGTCGGTCATGTCATCGGCAGCGATGACGGGTGTTGCTGCCGAGGCGATGGCGAGCAAGACGATGGGAATGAAGCGTTTCATGAGATGGAGGAGAGGACGCCCATCGCCTGATGGGCGCCATGTTGCGGATTGAAGATGTGGTGCGTCGGCCGCCGGACCGCATCAGGGTTCAGGGATCAATCCCCTTGCAAGCCACTGTCAGATGCCAGTGGACTCGCCCAAACCTGACCATTCCCACAGGTAGCAGAGCGCAACGAACGCAAGGTAGACCCCGAATCCGGAGATCCCGCCATGCACCTGATCGATCTCGTCTTGGGTGAGTTCAGTCATTTCCATTTCCTTGAGACAAATTGGCCGAAACCGGTCGGCCGCCGTTCTCCCCGCGCCGATCGCTCGACGCGGGAAAGCCTTGAGCGCTAGATCCGCCTGGCGGTCGCCAGCAGCGGCTCCAGCAGCCATTCCCAGATGCGCCGGTGTTCCAGGCTCACATCCGCGTCGAGCGCCATGCCCGCGCGCAGCGGCACCTCGCGGCCGTAGGCGTCGATGGACAGCCGGTCCAGTCGCACGTCGATGCGGTACAGCGGCTCGTTGGCCTGCGCCGCGCTCACCAGCGCCTGCGCCTGACCCGCCGGCAGGTCCTGAGGCGCGATCGGCGTCGGGCTCACGTGTTCGACTTCGCCCCTGGCCATGCCGAACTTCTGATACGGATACGCCGCGTACCGCAGCCATACCGCCTGCCCCGGCTGCACGAAGCCCACCGTGCGGCTCGGCGCGTACAGCTGCGCGATCAGGCGCGGCTCCGGCTTCGGATCGCCCGCATCGCGAGGCGTCTCGTCGTGCGGCACCAGCGTCACCAGCGTCTGTCCCGCCTGCACCGCCTGCCCGGCGTGCATGGGCATCGCGCTCACGCGGCCATCGCGCGGCGCGGTCACCGCCACGCCAGCCCGGGCTTCGATCTCCGAGCGCTCCTGCGCCAGCTGCGCCACCCCGCGATCCAACTGCGCGAGCGCCGTCGCCAGCGAGGTCGGAATGGCGACGAGCTCCGCCTCCAGCGACCGCGCTTCCCGCGTGATCGCTTCCAGCGCGCGCTGCCCGTTGCGCTCGCGCGCCCGCAGGTCCAGCAGCTCCTCGTCCTTCTGCTGGTGCTGTGTCTCCGACACGAAGCCGTTCTCCGCCAGCGACGCGTAGCGCTCCTTGCTGCGCCGCGCGAGCCCCACCCGCTCGCGCATCAGCGCCAGTTCCTCGCCCGCCTGCTCCGCCTCGGCGCGCAGGCTGCGCAGCCGCGCGGTGATCGTCTCCCGACGTTCCTCCGCCTGTCGCTGCTGCAGCCGACGTTCCTGCGCCAGGCTGCGCGCACGCGACTCGATCGCGCGCAGCGTGAGCGCCGTCATGTCGCCCCCGTCGACGACGCGCTCGCTGCGCACCCGGATCAAGGGCTGCCCGCGCCGGACTTCCTCGCCCTCGCCGACGAGCAGCTCATGCGCGTGTCCCTGCAACGGCGACGTGACCTGCAGCAGCCCGCCCGGCGGCATGAGCAGCCCCGGAACCCGGGCCTTGCGCGTGACCTGTCCGATCAGCGCGAACGCGATCAACGCGATCGCGAGCACGACCGCGATCGCCGCGACGACGGCGAACGCCGGCCGCTGCGCCACGCGGATGGCGCCCATCCACGAGGCTTGTTGAGACGCTGTGACCGCCGCTCGAAACATCTTCCGCACCTCCCTGTCGACGCCGCCGCAGCGGCCAGAGGGCGGATTCTTTTGCCGGTTCGACGTGTCGATCAGCAAGCGGAGTGGGAGCACCTCTTGAGGATTGCGCCGCGCGGCGAAGCGTGCTGGTGCCGGTCTTCCGCGAACTTGATTGCCGAGGACGGGTCAGTCGACCGACTTCGAAAAGTCAGACCCACGCAGGTGTGAGCGATGGCGACGGCACGCGTCGGCGCACGGGTTCAACAAACCCTACAGGCTCATTAATCAACATGGGCCAGTGCCGCCGTCGGGCTTGGCGAGAAGTTTGGCCGCCCATGTGGCGCGGCGCCCACGCCAGTGAAGGCGGGGCGCCGCGGAGGCGAAGCGGGGAGGGGAGCGCGCGCTCGTCGCGAGCGGCGCGGAGGCCGCCTTACTGCTTGCGGTCCTTCATCTGCTGGGCCGCGTACTGCTTGACCTGATCCAGCGTCAGCGAGCCGGTCTTCTGGGTGTCGATCTCGTCGAAGTGCTTGGCCAGGCGGGGCATGCCGGCCTGGGCTTCGGCCTTGGTGAGCTTGCCGTCGTGGTCCTTGTCGGCGGCGTTGAACCGTTCCTCGAGCTTCTGCGCCGCCTTGCCGCCCTGCGTCTGGGCCTGGGCGGGCAGGGCGATGAGGGCCAGGGTCGCGATCATGGCACCGGCCATCGCGGTCAGGACTGCTTTCATGGGGCTTCTCCGCTGAAGTGGAACCCGAAGGATCGCTCGCCCATGTGCTGCGCTTCATGCGGCGCGGGTAAAGCTTCGTCAAGCCGCGTAGGGGGCCAGCTCGTTGGAGTCGCTCGCCAGCAGCGCGAGCAGCCGTGGATGGATGAACAGCTTCTCCTTGCCCGCGCGAAACTCTTCCAGCACGCCGATCGCCACGAGGTCCTGCAGGTAACGCGACGCAGCCTGTCTCTGCGCGACGCCCTTGTCGACCAGCGTGGCGATGCGGCAGTAGGGCTGCTCGAAGATCGCATCCACCAGTTCGCGGCTGTACACCTTGGGCAGCCGCCGCCGCACGTGGTCCACCGTGAGCTCGGACAGCGCCCGGATCGCCACGATCTTGTCCGTGGTCCACAGCGCCGTCTCCTCCACCGCCTTCAGCATGAACAGCACCCAAGGCTCCCACGCGTGATCACGCGTCACCTCCAGCAGCAGGCGGTAGTAATCGGCCTTGTGGGCGATCACGTAGCGGCTCAGGTACAGGATGGGCAGCGACAGCAGATCTTCCTGGATCAGGTGGAGGATGTTGAGGATGCGCCCCGTGCGGCCGTTGCCGTCGGTGAAAGGGTGGATCGCCTCGAACTGGTAATGCCCCACCGCCATGCGCACAAGCGGATCGAGTTGTTCCTGCTCGTGCAGGAACCGCTCCCAGTTGGCCAGCATGTCGCGCAGACGCGCCTCGCCTTCCGGCGGGGTGTAGATGACCTGACCCGTCACGGTGTTCGCGAGCTGCGTGCCCGGCACGCGCCGGATGTCCATCTCCGAGTCCTTGATCGTGCTGCAGATCTGCACCGCGGTCGTCGTGCACAGCGGGCGTTGCGTCAGCGACCGGAACCCGGCGTACAGCGCGGTCCGGTACCGCAGCGCCTCCTTGGTGGCCGCGTCGGCGGCGCCCTCGGCCCCTTGCGCGAACTGGAACAGCTTGTCGGCCGTGGTGACGATGTTCTCGATCTCCGAGCTGTCCTTCGCCTCCAGGATGGGGATCGTGTTGATCAGCATGGTCTGGTTCGGGATCAGCTCCGCCGCCTGCTTGAGGCCCGCCAGCGCCGCGCGCGAGGCCACACACTGCTTCAACACAGCCCGGGACTCCAGTTCCGCCGGCGGAGGCAGCGGCGGCAATTCATTGAACGGGCGGTCCGGCGACCAGCCAGGAACCTCGTTCATGTTCTCAAAATCGCGTTTTGACGACATGAGGCGGACCATATGTCGCCGCCAACGACACGTCAATCGCTCATGTCGCAGAAATCGCGTTTTGACGACATGAGGCCATCCTCATGTCGTCGCCAGCGACATGAGCCCGGAACGTGTCGCAGAAAGTCGATTTCAGCGACATGACCGATTGGCGAACGCGGCCGCCGGGCCAGGCCTATGCAGGTCTCTACACTGACGCCCCGCACCGGATCCCCCATGCAAGCGCTTCTCGACGTCATCGCCACGCTGTCCCGCCCCACCGACGCCTGCCGCGTGTTCCACGGCCGGGGCGGCCGTTTTCCCGGCTGCGAGCAATGGGCGCTCGACGTCTATCCGCCCGTCTGGCTGCTGACCAGCTTCGCCCCGGTCACCGACGAGGAACTCGCCCGCATCGGCGCCGCGCTGGCCGCCCGGTGGGCCGAGATCGCCCCGGGCGAGCCGCTCAACTGGATGTTCCAGCACCGCGACGAGAACCGCCCGACCAACCGCCTGGTGGCCGGCGCCATCCCCGAGGACCACGTCATCCAGGAGGACGGCCTGCGCTTCCAGGTGCAGCTCGCGCATGGACAGAACCACGGCTTCTTCCTCGACATGGCCGAGGGCCGGCGCTGGGTGCGGCGTTGGGCGCAGGCGAATCCGGGCGGTCGCGTGCTCAACCTCTTCGCCTACACCTGCGCGTTCTCGGTCGTGGCGACCCACGCCGGCGCGGCTCACGCGGAGAACTACGACATGGCGCGCGGCCCGCTCGCGGCGGGCCGGCGCAACCACCAGCTCAACGGCGTGCAGGATCGCGCGGCCTTCCACGCCCACGACATCTTCAATTCCTGGGGAAAGATCCGGCGCGGCGCGCCGTACGACCTCGTCGTGCTGGACCCGCCGAGTTACCAGAAGGGCAGCTTCGTCGCGACCAAGGACTACGCGCGTCTGGCCCGCAAGCTGCCCGAGCTGCTCGCGCCCGGCGGCCAGGCGCTGGTCTGCCTGAACACGCCCAAGCTCGACACCGCCTTCCTGCGCGACACGCTCGCCGCCGAGGCGCCGGAGCTCGACTACGTCGACCGCGTCGCCAACCCCGAGGCCTTCGCCGATGTGTCGGACGAACGCGCGCTGAAGGTGCTGGTCTACCGCCGACCGGGCTGACCCGCGGAGCGCTACGGGACACGCGCTCAGAAGGTCCGCGCGTCGATCGCCGCCTTGACGCTGTCCAGCGCCACGCGAAGGCGTCCGATCTCCACCGATCCCAGCGCCAGCCGGATCGCGTGAGGCACATGCCGGGTCGTGGCGAAGGGCTCGGCGGTCGACACCGACACCCGCTCGCGTTGCAGCGCCATCGCCACTTGGTCCGCGCGCACGTCCTCGCCCAGTGGCAGCCACACGAAGTAGGAGGACGGATGCGCGATGCGCCGCGTCGTGCCCAGGTGCTCGGCCACCAGGCGCTGGCGCTGCCGCGCATCCTCGCGCTTGTGCGCCTCCAGTCGATCCACGGTGCCGTCCTCCAGCCACGCGCTGGTGATTGCGGTCATCACGCCGGGCGTGTTCCAGGTCGTCGCACGGATCGCCTGCTCCAGCGCCGGCACCTGATCCTGCGGCGCCACCGCGAAGCCCACCCGCAGTCCCGCGGCCACGCTCTTGGAGAAGCCTGAGACATAGACCGTGCGCTCCGGCGCGAGCGCTGCCAGCGGCGGCGGGGCGTCCTCGGCGAGGTAGGCATAGGCGCCGTCCTCCACGATCAGCAGCCCGTGGCGACGCGCCAGCGCGACCAGTTCGCGGCGCCGGGACGCCGCCATCACCCAGCCCAGCGGGTTGTTGAGCGTGGGCATCGTGTAGATCGCCTTGACGCGCCGTCGCCGGCACAGCGCTGACAGCGCCTCGAGGTCGGGCCCGGCCCCGGCGGCGGGGATCGCCACCAATTCGAGCCGGTGCATCCGGGCCAGCAGCTTGAACCCCGGATAGGTCAGCGCATCCACCGCGACCACGTCGCCCGGCGCCAGCAGGGCCATCAGCGTGATGGCGAGCCCGTGCTGCGCGCCGTCGACGATCAGCACCCGCTCGCCCTCGACCGAGAGGCCACGGCGCCGCAGATGCCGCGCGACCGCCACCCGGTCGGACATGCGCCCGCCATGCGGCTGATAACGCAGCAAGGCCTCGAGATCGCCTGCGCCGGCGAGCTGGCGCAAGGCCCCGCGCAGCAGCTCGGCCTGACCGGGCAGGGACGGGTAGTTGAAGCTGAGGTCGACCATGTCGGCCGCGACGGCGTCCAGCCCGACACCTTGCCCCGCCGCCAGCGCCATCTCCTTGACGAAGGTGCCGCGGCCCGTCTCGCCGCTGACCAGGCCCATGTCGCGCAGCTCGGCGTAGACGCGGGTCGCGGTCACCAGCGCGAATCCCTCCCGCGCGGCGAGCACGCGATGCGTCGGCAGCCGCGTGCCCGCGGGCAGCGCGCCCGACCGGATCTCCGCGGCCAACCGGTCCACCACGGCCTTGTATCGAGGTTCCGCCATGCGCGCCGCCTGTATCCATGACAATTCTTTGATTGTATTGATGCGGCGCGCTAGGCTGGGCGCTCGTTCACTCCCACCGGATCACGTCCATGGACACCGCGTCGCGCGCCTGGCTCAACGGCTTCATCGGCGTGCTGATCTTCAGCGGCTCCCTGCCGGCGACGCGGGTCGCGGTGGCGGACTTCGATCCGGTCTTCCTGACCACCGCGCGCGCCGCGATCGCGGGACTGATCGCGCTCGCCGCGCTGGTGCTGCTGCGCGCGCCGCGACCGACGCGCGAGCAGACGGGGCGCCTGCTCATCGTCGCGGCCGGCGTCGTCGTCGGTTTCCCGCTGCTGACGGCAATGGCCCTGCGCCACGTGACCTCGGCGCATTCCACTGTCTTCATCGCGCTGCTGCCGCTGTCCACCGCCGCCTTCGGCGTGCTGCGCGGCGGTGAGCGTCCACGGCCCGCGTTCTGGCTCTTCTCGGTGCTGGGCAGCCTGTTCGTCATCGGCTTCGCCGCCGCGCAAGGCCTGACCGCCGCGCCCGCCGGCGATCTGCTGATGCTCGCGGCCATCGTCGTGTGCGGGCTCGGCTACGCGGAGGGCGCCAAGCTCTCGCGCGCGCTTGGCGGCTGGCAGGTGATCTGCTGGGCGCTCGTCGTCGCCCTGCCGGTGATGCTGGCGCTGACGGCCGCGCGCTGGCCGGCCGGATTCGACGGCGTGGGCCTGCCCGCCTGGCTGGGCCTGGGCTACGTGTCGCTGTTCAGCATGCTGATCGGCTTCGTGTTCTGGTACCGCGGGCTGGCGCAGGGCGGCATCGCCGCGGTCGGCCAGCTGCAGCTGCTGCAGCCGCTGTTCGGCCTGGCACTCGCGGCCGGCCTGTTGCGCGAATCGGTGAGTCCGGCGATGCTCGCGGTCACCGTCGCCGTCATCGGATGCGTCGCCGGGGCGCGGCGTTTCTCGCGGCCCCGTTGAGCGCTGGCGGATCGGGCAAGTCTCCCGTCGTATCAGGCAAGCCGCGTCGCCAGCCCCCTTCCTAGACTCCTGGGCAACCGACGCAGCCCTCAGGAGGTCGACATGGGTGCTCCTTTCACAGGCTTCTCAGACTCATCTGAGGCCCTCTCGATGCCCTCGCCCTGCGCGTGGGCCTGCACCGCGGTGCTGGGCCTCTCCGCGCTGGCCGCGCCCCTGGCGCAAGCCGCCGACGCGCCCGGCGCGGGCGGCTTCCAACCCACGCCGATCTCTTCCACGCCCAACCGGCAAGCCGGCTTGGACGCCTTCGCGCAACTGGAGCGGGTGTTGCTGCATCCGCGATGTCTGAACTGCCATGTGCCGAATGCGCCGCTGCAGGGCGATTTCAGCCGCGTCCATTACCCGCCGGTGCAGCGCGGCGCGGACGGCAAGGGCGTCGCGCCGCTGCAATGCGCGACCTGCCATTCGACGCAGAACAGCCCGCTGCCGCATGCGCCGCCCGGTCTGGAGACCGACGGCAAGCCCGGCTGGCACATGCCGCCCGAGTCGATGAAGATGTCCTGGCTCGGCCTGAAGGGCGCGGCGCTGTGCAAGGTCTTCCGCGAGCCCGGGACCAATGGCCATCGCTCGCTGGCGATGATCGAGCAGCACCTGGTGACCGATCACCTGGTCGCCTGGGGCTGGCAGCCGGGTCCGGGGCGCGCGCTGCCGCCGCTGGACAAGGCCGCCTTCGACGAGCAGGTCCGCGCCTGGATCCGCAACGGCGCGCCGTGCGACCGCACCGAGCCGCTGCGCAAGTCGATCGGAACGACCAAGGCCGCCTCGACCCGCGAGGTCGTCGACCACCTGCGCGCGCTCGCCGCGGACACGACCCCGACCCTTCCCCTCACCGCCACGCCCGCCGGCCTCGGCGCGACCAGGAGCCAGCCATGATCTCGTTTCGCCTGAACGGTCAGCCGCAGCAAGTCGATGTCCCGGGCGATACGCCGGTGCTGTGGGTGCTGCGGGACACGCTGGGCATGACCGGCACCAAGTTCGGTTGCGGGATCGCCGTCTGCGGCGCCTGCACCGTGCACATCGAAGGCCAGCAGCGCCGCGCCTGCGTGACGCCGATCGCGTCCGTCGCCGGCCAGCAGGTGACGACCATCGAGGCCATCGCCGGTGACCGCATCGGTCAGGCCGTGCAGGACGCGTGGGTGAAGCACGACGTCGTGCAGTGCGGCTACTGCCAGAGCGGGCAGGTGATGGCCGCCGTCGCGCTGCTCAAGGTCAAGCCCAAGCCCACCGACGCCGACATCGACGCCGCGATGAGCGCCAACCTCTGCCGCTGCGGCACCTACGTGCGGATCCATGCCGCCGTCAAGGACGCCGCCCAGGCGCTCGCCTGAAGGAGCCCGCCATGCGCCCCATGTTCCAGTACCTGAACGGCGAGCTGCCCGCGCACCTCGCTGACGACGCGCTCGTGAACGATCCGGCTGGCGTCGACGCGCAGGCCGGCGCGCTCGGCCGCCGCGTGTTCCTCAAGTTCAGCCTTGCCTCGGGCTTCGCGCTCTACGCGGGGGCCGCCGGTGCGGCGGACGCGTCGGTCGGTGGCTCCGCGCCCGGCGCGCCCGAGCCGCTCAAGCCCTTCCAGCAACCCTCGGCCTTCGTGGCGATCGACGGGCAGGGCGTGGTCACGGTCACCATCGGCAAGCTCGATTTCGGTCAGGGCGTGCAGACCGCGCTGCCCATGCTGGTGGCCGAGGAGATGGATGCGGACTGGAGCCAGGTCCGCTGCGAGCTCGCGCCCGCCGGGGAGGCCTACAAGGATCCGTTCTTCCACATCCAGATGGTGGGCGGGTCCACGAGCATGAAGGCCTCGTGGATGCAGTACCGCGAGATCGGCGCGCGGCTGCGCGCGATGCTGGTCGCGGCGGCAGCGAAGCAGCTGCAGGTGCCGGCAGCGCAACTGCGCACCGAGTCCGGCCAGGTGATCGCGCCGGACGGGCGGCGGCTCGCTTACGGCGCGCTGGCGCAGGCCGCTTTCGCCGAGCCCGTGCCCACGGCGGTGATCCTGAAGGATCCGTCGCGCTTCACGCTGATCGGCAAGCCGACCAATCGGCTCGACGCGCGCGCCAAGTCCAGCGGTCGCCAGGACTTCGGCATCGACGTCAAGCTGCCGGACCTGCGCACCGTGGTGATGGTCCATCCGCCGGTGTTTGGCGGCAAGGTCGCTCGATTCGACGCGGCGGCGGCGCTGGCCGTGCCCGGCGTGGAGGAGGTGATCCGGGTGCCGTTGACTGGCGGCGCCAGCGGGCTGGCCATCGTCGCCAACGGGTTCTGGCCGGCGCGCAAGGCGCGGGAGCTGGTGAAGGTCGAGTGGGACCTGAGCGGCCTGGAGCGCGTGGACAGCGTCGCGCAGCTCGCGCAGTACCGCGCGCTGGCGGGGCAGCCCGGCATCGTCGTGCAGAAGGCCGACACGGCGGGTCTGGCCTCAGCGCCGGCCTCGCGCCGGATCAGCGCGGAGTACCACTTCCCCTATCTCGCCCACACGCCGATGGAGCCGCTGAACTGCACGATCGACTTCCGCGGTGACCGCTGCACGGTGTGGGTGGGCTCGCAGTTCCAGACCGTCGATCAGGGGCAGGTGGCCGGCGCGCTGGGCCTCAAGCCCGAGCAGGTCACCCTGAACACGATGACGGCGGGCGGCGGATTCGGGCGGCGCGCGGTGCCGAGCTCGGACTACCTCGTGGAGGCCGCGCAGGTCGCGAAGGCGAGATTCGCGGCCGGCAAGGCCGGACCGGTGAAGATGATCTGGACGCGCGAGGACGACGTGCGCGGCGGCTACTACCGCCCCACGCATCTGCATCGCGTGGAGATCGCGCATGACGGGCAGGGGGGCGTGCTCGCGTGGAAGCACGTGATCGTGGGGCAGTCGCTGACGATGGGTACGGTGTTCGAGGCCTTCACGGTCAAGAACGGCGCTGACACGACGATGACCGAGGGCGTCGCCGAAAGCGCTTATCCGTTCCCGATCGCGCTGGAGGTGCATCACCCCAAGGTCAACGTGCCGGTGCTGTGGTGGCGCTCGGTGGGGCACACGCACACGGCCTTCGTGATGGAGACGCTGGTCGACGAGCTCGCCAAGGCCGGGAAGGTCGATCCGGTCGCGTATCGGCGGCAGTTGCTGGCCAAGCATCCCCGGCACCTCGCGGCGCTGAACCTGGCGGTGGAGCGCTCGGGTTACGGCAAGACCAAGCTGGCCAAGGGCCGCGCCTGGGGCGTGGCGGTGCATGAGTCCTTCAACACGGTGGTCGCCTACGTGGCCGAGGTGTCGATCAAGGACCAGCGGCCGGTGCTGCATGGGGTGACGGCGGGCGTGCATTGCAACCTGGCGGTGAACCCGCGCTCGATCGAGGCGCAGGTACAGGGCGCACTGGTGATGGGCCTGGGCATGACGCTGCCCGGCGCGGCGATCACCTTGAAGAACGGCGAAGTCGAGCAGAGCAACTGGCACGACTACCGCGTGCCGGTGCACATGGAGGCGGCACAGGTCGCGGTGCACATCGTGCCCTCGGCCGATCCGCCCACGGGCATGGGCGAATGCGGCGTGCCGCCGATCGCGCCGGCCATCGCCAATGCGGTCGCGGCCTTGACCGGGAAGCGGCTGCGGAGTCTTCCGTTCGTGGTGTGAGCGCACCGTGCCCTCCGACGAGCCCTCACCCCCGCCCTCTCCCGCTTCGCGGGCGAGGGGGCCATGCAGGCTTTGACCGCAGCGGTGGTGGGCTTGGCGCTGGAAGCCCCTCTCCCGCGGAGCGGGAGAGGGGTTGGGGTGAGGGCTCGTGGGAGGGCACGGAGCCCTATCCCGCTTCGAGGACGAGGTGAACGTCAGGGACGCGCCACGTCCTTGAGCCACGGTTGCGCCGCCCAGTGCGCCTGGGCGAAGGCGTCGATACGGTCACGGTAGGTCATCGACAGCCCGATCGCATCGAGCCCCTCGAGCAGCATGCGCTGATGGCGCGGCAGCAGCTCGAAGCGCGCCTTCACGCCGCCTGCGCTGCTCAGCGTCAGGGTCTCGACATCGATGCGCAAGGTGTTGCGAGGCGCGGTCGGATCGGCGCCCGCGTCGGCTTCGTCCATCAGCCGGCGCACGTCGGCTTCGGGCAGCGTGACCAGCAGCAGCCCGTTGCCCATCGCATTCGAATAGAAGATCTCGCCGAAGCTCGGCGCGATCACGGCTCGGAAGCCGGCCTGCTGCAAGCCCCACACCGCGTGCTCGCGGCTCGACCCGCAGCCGAAGTTGCTGCCGCCGATGAGGATGGACACGTCGCCGTACTCCGGCCGGTTCAGCACGAAATCTGGCCTCGGCTGACCCGACGCGTCGAAGCGCAGGTCGTACAGCAGCCCGTCGCTCAGGCCGCGCTTGTCGATGCCGCGCAGGAACTGCTTGGGCATGATCTGGTCGGTGTCGAGGTTCTCCAGACGCAGCGCGGCGCTGCGGCCCTCGAGGTGGCGGACGGGATTCATCGCGCGTTCTCCTGCGGCGCCAGTCGGCGCACATCGGTCAACTGGCCGGTGACCGCGGCCGCGGCGGCCATCGCAGGGCTCATCAGGTGCGTGATCGCACCGCGGCCCTGGCGGCCTTCGAAGTTGCGGTTGGTGGTCGAGGCGCAACGTACGCCGTCGGCGAGCACGTCATCGTTCATCGCCAGGCACATCGAGCAACCCGGCTGACGCCATTCCAGGCCGGCGTCGAGGAACACGCGGTCCAGCCCCTCGGCCTCGGCCATGTCGCGCACCGCGCCCGAGCCCGGCACCACCATCGCCCGCACGCCCGGCGCGACATGGCGCCCGCGCAGCACCGCGGCGGCGGCGCGCAGGTCCTCGATCCGGCCGTTGGTGCAGGAGCCGATGAACACGTGCTGGATCGGCGTGCCGGCCAGCGGCGCGCCGGCCTCCAGTCGCGCGTAGTGCAGCGCGCGCTCGGCGCTGACGCGCGTGGGGCCCTCGGCCATCGCGGCGGGATCGGGCACGCGCGCGTCGATCGGCGCGACCTGGTCGGGGCTCGTGCCCCAGGTGACCTGCGGCGCGACCTCCGCCGCATCGAAGCGATGCTCGACCTCGAAGACCGCGCCCTCGTCGCTGCGTAGCGTGCGCCAGTGGGCGAGGGCGGGCTCGCGCCAGGTGCCGGCCAGATCGGGACAGCGTGCGAGCACGTACGCGATGGCCGTCGCGTCGGGCGCGATCAGCGCGCCGCGGGCGCCGGCCTCGACGGCCATGTTGCACAGCGTGAATCGCGCCTCGACGGACAGCGCGTCGATCGCCTCGCCCCGGAACTCGACGACATACCCGCGTGCGCCCTGAGCGCCGATGCGGCCGATGATCGCCAGCACCAGGTCCTTGGCCGTGGTGCCCTCGGGGAGGCGGCCGTCGACCTGGATGCGCATGTCCTTGGCGACGCGGTAGACCAGCGTCTGCGTGGCGAGCACGTGTTCGACCTCGGTCGTGCCGATGCCGAAACCCAGCGCGCCCAGCGCGCCGTAGGTCGTGGTGTGGCTGTCGCCGCAGATGACGACCATGCCGGGTCGGATCATCCCGTGTTCGGGCGCGACGACGTGCTCGATGCCCTGCATCGCGTCGGTCGTGTCGAAGAGCCGGATGCCGTGCTTGTCGCAGTTGTGCTTGAGGTTGCTCGCCTGCAGGGCCGACGGCGCATCGGCGATCACGCGCAGCCGTGGCGCGACCGGGTGCGTCGGGATGATGTGGCTCACCACCGCGACGTTCTGGCCCGGCATCGGCACGCCGCGCGCCTGTTCGTCCAGCCCGGTGAAGGCCTGCGGGCTGGTGTACTCGTTCATCAGATGCAGGTCGCAGAACAGCAGCACGTTCTGCGCGTCGAGCGCGGCCACCGTGTGGCTGTCGACGAGCTTGCGGTACAGCGTGCGCGGCCCGGTCGCGGCGGCGAGGATGGGTTGGTCGCTCATGGCTGACGGTCCTTGTCGGTGAGGAAGGGGAGGACGCGATCAAGCACGAGCCCGGGCGCCTCCTCGGGCAGGTAATGGCCGCAGGGCAGCGCCTCGCCGCGCACGTCGTCGGCCACGCGGCGCCACAGCGCCAGCGGATCGAAGCAGCGGTGCACGACGCCCTGCGCGCCCCACAGCACCAGCAGCGGCATCGCCAGGCGGCGATCGGCGGCGCGGTCCTCGCGGTCGTGGACCAGGTCGATGCCCGCGCTGGCGCGGTAGTCCTCGCAGATGCCGCGGGCGGTGCCGGGCAGGGCGGCGCAGCGCTGGTACTCGCCGAGCGCGAGCGGGTGGAAGGGCGCGAGTCCCGCGCTGCGCCGACCCATCACGTCGCGGATGTAGGCAGCCGGATCGGCCTCGATCAGGCGCTCGGGCAGCGGCGCGGGCTGGATCAGGAAGAACCAGTGCCAGTAGGCGCGGGCGAAGACGTCGCTCGCGCCCTCGTACATGTCCAGCGTGGGCGCGATGTCGAGCAGGGCCAGCCGTCGTACCGCGTCGGGTGCGTCCATCGCGAGGCGATGCGCGACGCGTGCGCCGCGGTCATGGGCCAGCACGTCGAACCGCGTGTGGCCCAGCGCCCGCATCACGGTGAGCATGTCCGCGGCCATCGTCCGCTTGCTGTAGGGCGCGTGCTCGTCGCCCGGCGAGCGCTCGGGCTTGGACGCGTCGCCGTAGCCGCGCAGGTCCGCGGCCACGACGGTGAAGCGCTCGGCCAGCGCTGGCGCCAGGCGATGCCAGATCGCGCGTGTCTGTGGATGGCCATGCAGCAGCAACAGGGCCGGGCCGGTGCCGCCCGTGGTCACGGGGATGCTCACGCTGTCCGCGGTCGGCACGCGCAGGTGGTGCCAGCCGGGGAACAGCGATGTCAGCGCGGGCGAGGCGTCGTCGCCGACGGGGGACGGGGCGTACATGCGGTCTCCTGGATGCAGACCCCGGCGGGCGACCACGGATGGTCGAGGGCGGGAGGGTCTCGTTGATCCGGATTCTGAAAGTGAATCGCACGAACATAATTTCCGATCTGGCAGTTCTTTCGTTCCGGAGGTTCATCAATGGACGGCTTCTCCGATCTGGCCTTCTTCGCGCTGCTGGTGAAGCAGGGCAGCCTGGCGGCGGCGGCGCAGCAACTGGGCGTGACGCCGCCGGCGGTCAGCAAGCGGCTGGCGGCGATCGAGCGCCGGCTGGGCGTGCGGCTGCTGCAGCGCACGACGCGACGCATCGGGCTGACGCCCGAGGGCGAGACCTACCTCGTCGACGGCGCGCGCGTGCTGGAGGAGCTCGAGGCGCTCGAACGCACGGTGGCCGGCAGTCACGCGGCGCCGCAGGGGCTGGTGCGGGTGTCGGCGAGTTTCGGCTTCGGCCGCAAGCACATCGCGCCGACGCTGTCGAAATTCGCGCGGCAGTTTCCTGATGTCGAGGTGCAGCTCGCGCTCACCGATCGGCCGGTCAACCTGATCGAGCAGGGCCTGGACCTGCAGGTGCATGTCGGCGAGCCGCCGGACGCGCGGCTGACCGCGCGGCTGCTGGCGCGCAACCGGCGGGTGCTGTGCGCGTCGCCGGCTTATCTGAAGCGCGCTGGGGAGCCGGCCACGCCGAGGGAGCTCGCGCGGCATGCGTGTCTGTTCATCCGCGAGAGCGACGAGACCTTCGGGACCTGGCATCTGCGGCAGGGCGCGCGCAAGGAGACGGTGAAGGTGCGCGGTCCGCTGGCGGCCAACGATGGGGAAAGCGTGCTGGCGTGGGGGCTCGATGGGCACGGGGTGCTGATGCGCTCGGTGTGGGAAGCGGCGCCGATGCTGCGATCGGGGCGGTTGCGGCCGGTGCTGACGGAGTGGGAGCTGCCATCGGCGGACATCCACCTGATCTATCCGCCGCGCGCGCAGTTGTCTGCGAAGACGCGCGCGTTGGTGGATTTCCTGCTCGCGAGATTTGAGGTCCACCGCGGGGACG
Organism: Roseateles sp.; assembly: GCA_039594005.1. Classification (GTDB taxonomy): domain Bacteria; phylum Pseudomonadota; class Gammaproteobacteria; order Burkholderiales; family Burkholderiaceae_C; genus Roseateles. The sequence continues at coordinate 2,674,349 of JBCNOF010000010.1, read as the reverse complement.
TTGGTGGAGGTTGGTAGGCCACTGGCCCGAGGCGATTTGTCCTAGGACGATTTGTCCTTGGGCAGCTTGTCCTAGGACGATCTGTCCCTTCCGCTGCCGCGCCGACTTCGCAACACTGCGCGGCCATGGACCCCCTGCTGCTCGCGCGCTCGCAGTTCGCGCTCAACATCACCTTCCACATCCTCTTCCCGACGATCACCATCGCGCTGGGCTGGGTCGTGCTCTTCATGCTCTGGCGCTGGCGCGGCACCGGCGACGCTGCCTGGCTCGCCGCCTACCGCTTCTGGACCAAGGTCTTCGCGCTGAGCTTCGCGCTGGGCGTGGTCAGCGGCGTGACGATGAGCTTCCAGTTCGGCACCAACTGGCCGGGCTTCATGGCGCGCGCCGGCAACATCGCCGGGCCGCTGCTCGGCTACGAGGTGCTCACCGCCTTCTTCCTGGAGGCCGGCTTTCTCGGCATCATGCTGTTCGGCCGCGAACGCGTGAGCCCTCGCGTGCACTTCATCGCCACGGCGACCGTCGCCTTCGGCACCACGCTCAGCGCGTTCTGGATCCTGAGCCTCAACTCATGGATGCAGACCCCCGCCGGCCACGAGATCCGCGACGGCGTCATGCATGCCGTGGACTGGTGGGCGGTGATCTTCAACCCGTCCTTCCCCTACCGGCTGACCCACAAGCTGCTGGCCTCGGGCCTGACGGTGGCCTTCCTGCTCGCGGGCGTGAGCGCCTGGCAGATGCTCAAGGGCGTCGCGCGTCCGGAAACCCCGCGCGTGATGCGCCTGGGCCTGACGCTGGGCGCGGTGCTGATCCCGCTGCAGATCCTGGCCGGCGACCTGCACGGCCTGAACACGCTCCAGCACCAGCCGGCCAAGATCGCCGCGATGGAGGGCGTGTGGACCACCGAGCGCGGCGCGCCGCTGCTGCTCTTCGCGCTGCCCGACGAGCAGGCACGCGAGAACCGCCTCGCGATCGGCATTCCCCGCCTGGCCAGCCTGATCCTGACCCACGACGCCGACGGCGAGATCCGCGGGCTGGATGAATTCGCCGGCGCGCATCCCCCGGTCAAGCCGCTGTTCTTCGGCTTCCGCGTGATGGTGGGTATCGGCGTGCTGATGCTGGTCTTCGCCTGGGGCGGCGTTTGGCTGTTCCGTCGCTCGGGCTGGTCGACGCTCCCGCGCGCGTGGCTGTGGGGCCTGGCAGGCATGGGCTTCTCGGGCTGGATCGCCACGGTTGCCGGCTGGTATGTCACCGAGATCGGCCGCCAGCCCTTCATCGTCTACGGCCTGTTGCGCACGCAGGAGGTCGCCGCGCACAACCCGGGATCGATGATCGCCGCGTCGCTCGCCGGCTACGCCACCGTGTACCTCGCGCTGCTCGCGGCCTACATCGCGGCGATCAAGCGCATGGCGGAGAAGACCGAGTCCTCTCCGCCGACGCCCATGGCCACGGGCCCCGCGCCCGTCATCTCGAGGACCTTCGCATGACCCTGCTCGTGATGGGCACCGCCGAGGGCGGCGCGCTGCCCGTGATCTTCATGGCCCTGATGGGCTTGTCGCTGCTGATCTACGTCGTGCTGGACGGCTACGACCTGGGCGTGGGGATGCTGTCCCTGCGCGCCGACGCGTCCGACCGCGACCGGATGATCGCGTCCATCGGCCCGTTCTGGGATGCCAACGAGACGTGGCTGGTGCTGGCCGTTGGACTGCTGCTGATCGCCTTCCCGAAGGCGCAGGGCGTGGTGCTGACCGCGCTGTACGGGCCGGTCGTGCTGATGCTGCTCGGACTGATCCTGCGCGGCGCGGCCTTCGACTTCCGCGCCAAGGGCGACCCGGCCCATCAGCGTGGCTGGGACCTGGCCTTCGGCGCCGGGTCTTCGCTCGCCACGCTGGCGCAGGGCTGGATGCTCGGTCGCTACGTCACCGGCTTCGAGGACGGCATCGCCGCACTCGTCTTCGCCGCCGGCATCGCCGTCGCGCTGTCCGCGTGCTACGCGTTGCTCGGCGCGGGCTGGCTGCTGATCAAGACCGACGGCGCGTTGCAGCGCCGCGCCGTGGCCTGGGGCAAACGCGCGTGGCCGGCCGTGCTGGCGGGCCTGGTGCTGGTGTCGATCGCCTCGCCCTGGCTGAACGCGACCGTGCGGGCGCGCTGGTTCGACCTGCCCGGCGCGATCGCGCTGGCGCCGCTGCCGCTGATGGCGCTGCTGGCGATGGCCGCCCTGCGCGGACTGCTCAACTCGCATCGCGTGCTGGGCAAGCTGTGCTGGGCACCGCTGGCCTTGATGGTGGTCGTGCTGAGCCTGAGCTTCTTCGGGCTCTCCTACAGCCTCTATCCCTTCGTCGTCGTGGACCAGCTGACGATCTGGGAGGCCGCGGCCGCGGACGAGTCGCTGCGCTTCCTGCTGGTGGGCGCGGCGGTGACGCTGCCGGTGATCCTGGCCTACAGCCTGTTTGCCTACCGCGTGTTCTGGGGCAAGGCCGACGCGCTGGTCTATTGACACGCGGAGAGCCCGCGCTCGGGGAGGGACGTCCAGGAGATGGCAACATCGCGCATTCCGCCGCGAGGCGTGCCTGCAGAAGAACTCCATGGACCTCCCGTCATTGCTCTCCCTAGCCGAGATGGCCTGGCCGGTGCTGCTCAAGGGCACCGGCTACACGCTGCTGTTCGCGGTGATGGCGATGATCCTGGGCCTGCCGCTGGCGGGCCTGATCACGCTGATCCGCGTGCTCAAGCTGCCGGTGCTGGACCAGGTGATGGCGGTCTACGTGAGCGCCATGCGCGGCACGCCGCTGCTGGTGCAGGTGTTCATCGTCTATTACGGGCTGCCCAGCATCGGCATCGAGTTCTCCCCGCTCGTGGCGGGCGTGCTGACCCTGACGCTCAACGTGGCCGCGTACATGAGCGAGACGCTGCGCGGCTCGATCGGCGCGGTGGCGCATGGCCAGTGGCTGGCCGGCACCTCGCTGGGCCTGAGCCGGCGCCAGACGCTGCGTTACGTCGTCGGGCCGCAGGCGCTGCGCGCGGCGGTGCCCAGCCTGTCCAACAGCCTGATCTCGCTGATCAAGGACACCTCGCTGGTGTCGGTGATCGCGGTGACCGAGCTGATGCTCGCGACCAAGGAATTGATCTCGACCACCTTCCAACCCTTCCCGCTGTACATGGCCGCGGCCGCGATCTATTGGCTGCTGAGCTTCGCCTTCGAGCAGGTGCAGAAGTGGATGGAGAAGCGCCTGGCCTATCCGCATTGAGCATGAGCGCCGCCCCGTCCTCCCAAGGTTCCCACACCGCTTCCCACCTCTCCATCCACCTTCGCCTGGTCGGCATGGCCGTGCTCTGGGGCGCCTCCTGGCCCTGGGGCCGCGTGCTGGCGCAGGCGATGCCGCCGCTGGCCGCGGCGGCCTGCCGCTTCCTGATCGCCGGCACGATCCTGATGCTGTGGGCGTGGCGCACCGGACGGCTCGACGCGCTGCGCGGCTGGAGCGCGTCGCGCTGGGGCGGCATGGTGCTGGCGGCCAGCTTCGGCGTCTTCGGTTACGCGACCTTCTTCATGAGCGGGCTCAAGCATGTGCCCGCCGGCAAGGGCGCGCTGGTCATCACGCTCAATCCGGTCATCACGCTGCTGCTGGCCGCGTGGATCTTCCATGAGCGGCTGAACAAGCGCATCGGGCTGGGCATGGCGATGGCCGCGGTCGGCGCGGCCGTGGTCATCACGCGCGGCGAGCCCTGGCATGTGCTCGACGGCCGCGTGGGCATCGGCGAGCTGCTGCTGCTGGGCTGCGTCGCGTGCTGGGTGGCCTACACGCTGATCGGCCGCAAGGTGATGGCCGGCGTGGACGCGCTCACCACGACCGCCGTCACCGCGGCCATCGGCGCGCTGATGCTGCTGGTGCTGACGCTGATCGTGGACGGCGGCGCCGGCGTGGCCGGCGTGCTGGCCGCGCCCGCGAGTGCGTGGTGGTGCATGGCCGGCATCACGGTCGGGTCCACCGCGCTGGCCTACGCCTGGTACTTCGACGGCGTGAAGGCGCTGGGCGCCGGCGCTGCGGCCGGCTACATCACGCTGGTGCCGGTGTTCGGCGTGGTGTTCTCGGCGCTGTGGCTGGGCGAGGTCGTGGACGCCTCGCTGCTGGTCGGGGGCACGATGGCCATCGCGGGCACCGCGCTGATGAACCTCGGCCGGCGCTGAACGCGCGCCGTCCGGCCAAGGGCGCCGCGCGCTGGCGCGTCCTGGGTGCGATCGTTCAGCGGCGGCCGGCGCCCAGCAGCGCCACGCCGCCGACGGCGATGGCGGCGATGCCGGCCCACAGCGGGACGTTCACGCGCTTGGTCTCCTCGACCTTGAGCTCGATCGGGCCGACCTTGGCCGCGGTGTTCTCCTTCGTGTACGAGAACCCGCCGTAGACCAGGCCGAGCACGCCCGCGATGATCAGGATCACTCCGATGATTCGAATGCCGCCCATGACGTCCTCCAGTTCGTTGTGGATGAGATACGGCGCTCATTGAAGCGCGGGTGTGCGCTGGCGCACGTAGGACGGCGCCGCATCCCGGTGTCGGGCGAGGAGAGAATGCCGCGATGCGTGTCCTTCGAGTCCTCGCCCTGACGCGGCGCCATCCCTCCGCGATCCTGCTGCTGGTGCAGCTGCTCGGGCTGCTGCTGTATCCGTTGCTCGAGTCCAGCCGGTCCGCGCCGCTGGCGCTGGGCGCCTTCGGGATCGTCGTGCTGATCTTCACCACGCGCATGGTGCGCAGCACGCCGGGGTTGACGTGGATCAGCGTGACGATCGCGCTGCCGGCGGTGGCGCTGCTGTTGCTGCAGGCGTTCTGGGGGCGGGACGATCTGGTGTTGTGGTCCTCGGCGCTGGAGGCGCTGTTCTACTTCTACGCCGCCGCCAGTCTGACCGCCTACATGATGAGCGACTGGCATGCGACGACCGACGAGCTCTTCGCCGCGGGCGCGACCTTCACGCTGATCGCCTGGGGCTTCGCGCATGTGTTCGTGGTCGTGCAGACGCTGCAGCCGGGCAGCTTCGCCGCGGCGGTGGATCCGCAGGCGCCACGGACCTGGACCGAGCTGATGTTCCTGAGCTTCGCGCTGCTGTCGAGCACCGGCATCGGCGATGTGATCCCGGTGAAGCCGTTGGCGCGCGCGGTGACGACCGTCGAGATGTTCGTCGGCGTCATGTATCTCGCGGCCGTCGTGTCGCGGCTGATCGGGTTGACGCTGATCCGGCGCCGGGAGCTGTCGGACCTGGACTGACGCGGTCTCAGGACTTCGACGGCGGATCCTCGCGGCGCAGCAGCTTGTTGGCCTCGGCGCTCGTGCCGTCGGCGGCGCGCGCGGTGAGGTCCTTGGCCCAGGCGAAGCCTTTCCTGGCCGCGCCGATCGCCTGCGATGCCGCCTCGGCGGTGGTGTTGCGAACCTGCTCGGCGCTGGGCAGGCGTTCCTGCGTCCAGGTGGCGGCGTCCTTGGCGACCTTCGCCGCCTGCCTCGCGGCCTCGGCGGCCTGCGCGGCGGCGACGTCCGCCTGCGCGCGGACCTGTTCCGCACTGGGCAGCTGCTGCTGGGTCCAGTCCGCCGCCTTGCGCGCGGCCTCCCAGGCCTGGGTGGCCGCGGTCCCGGTGGTGGCCCGGACCTGATCGGCACTGGGCAGGCGCTGCTGCGTCCAGTCGGCGGCGTCGACGAGCACGGTCCGGACCTGTCCGGCCGCGCCGCCGGCCAGCGTCACGGTCTGGTTCCAGCGCTTGGAGAGCTCCCCGGGCGGCGCGGTGGCGAGCAGGCGCATGACGGTCTCGAGCGCCTCGGACTCCTCGGCGCTCAACGGACCGCCGGCCTCGAGCATGCCGCGCATGAACACGCCCAGTTCCTTGGCGATCGCGGCGTGGTTGCAGTCGGGGTTCAGGTGGAGGAACTCGGCGCCCTCGATGGCCATGGCCTCGAGCTCGGCGCCGGCCAAGCGCGCCTCGACCGCGGCGACGGACTGCTCGACGAAGGCGCGGTTCAGGCCCCAGTCGTTGATGAGGTGGTCGATCAGGTACTGGCGCTCGGCGGGTTCGACGGCGCCGTCGACGGCGGCCAGGCGCAGCGACAGCGGCGCGATCAGGTCGAAGAGGGCGAGGCCCAGCGTGTCCAGCGGCGTGTTGAGGTACTTGGGGATCTCGATGACGCGGTCGCCCTTGGTCGAGCTGAGCAGCCGATACATGCCGTAGCAGGCGCCACCCGAGGCGAGCGCGGCGAGGGCGACCCAGCCGATGGGTGTGGTGGAGGCGCCCAGCAGCGAGGCGACCATGCCGGTCTTGGCGACGGCCGCGCCGGCGCCCGCGGCGCCGAGCACGTCCCAGACCTCGCGACCGCGGTTGATCATGCGCAGCGAGGCGTAGGCGGCCTCGCCGATCGCGAGCTTCGCCTTGAAGCGCAGCGGATCGGCGACGACCTGATCGACGCCCTTGAGCTCGGGCGGGGGCAGCAGCAGGGGCGCGGAGGCGGACATGCGGGACAGCTCCAGTGGGATGGGGCGAGTCTAGCGAAGCCGGCCGGCGCCGGCTCCGCGTCCGCTTCGGTCTTTCAGCGCTTCACATACGCATCGATCGCCTTGCGCGCCAGGAAGGACTGGTCGCTGAACAGGCCGTCCATGCCCAGCTTGAGGAAGGCCTCGATCTGGCCGGCGAGGTTGCCCAAGGCCGCCGGGTCATCGCTGCTGTCGAACTCGTTGGGCAGGAAGTTGTTCTCCGCGCGGAAGGTCCAGCCATGCACGATCAGCCCCGCCGCGTGCGCGTCCTTGACCAGCGTCGTCGGCGTGCCCAGGCGGCCCGACACCAGCGGGATCATGAGATTCGTGTTGGCGCCGATGCCTTGCGCGTAACTGGCGATCTCCGCCAGACCCGCCGGCTTGGCCAGGTCGGCATAGGTGCGCTTGTCGCCGCTCAGCGTGAAGTCATACGGCTGGCCCGAGCCGTTGAGCAGCTGCACCAGCGGCACCCGCGTCATGCGATTGAGCTTGCGCAGGTTGCCCACCTCGAAGGACTGGATGAACACCGCCGCATCCGGGCTGCGATAACCGTACTTGTGAAGCAGGCGCACCAGCGGCTCCTCGAGCGGCTTGCCGATGCCGGCGAAGTAGCTCGGGTGCTTGGTCTCGGGATACACACCGATCGGCTTGAGCTTGCGGCCGCCATGGCCGCGGCCGTCACCATGACCGTGCCCCGGCTTGCCCGCCTCCTCGCGGCGGCGCTCGTTGGCCTGCTGCACCAGCTGCAGGACCTCCTCAAAGGTGGGCACCTCGAACATGTCGTTGAAGCGCGTGTTGGCCGGGCGGATCTGCGGAATGCGCTCGCGGGCGCGCAGCGTCTTGAGCTCCGCCAGCGTGAAGTCCTCGGTGAACCAGCCGGTGATGGCCACGCCGTCGATGGATTTCGTCGTCTTGCGCGACGCGAATTCGGGGCGCTCCGCCACGTCGGTCGTCGCCTCGCGCACCGAGCCGTCGGCATTGAGGATCGCGATCGCATTCTCGTGGCGCGCCACCAGCACGCCGTCCTTCGTCAGCACCAGATCGGGCTCGACGTAGTCGGCGCCTTGCTCGATGGCGAGCCAGTACGCGGCCAGCGTGTGCTCGGGCACATACCCGCTGGCGCCGCGGTGCGCGATCAGCAGCGGCTCCTTGCCGCGCGAGGCAGCGGTCGAATCATGCGCGCAGGCGGTCGTGGCCAGCGCGGCGGCCGCGATCGCGGCGAGCAGGGTGGTACGCAGCAGCTTCATGCGAAGGTCTCCTTCGTTCGTTGGCAGGCGAGCGAAGGGTAGGCGTGCACGGATGAAACTTTGATGATCGACGCGCATTCGGCCGTCCCATGAAACAGGTCTTACATGTCTGGGATCGCCCGAATCAGGACAGCGGCAGGACCTCATCGCCCTCTCCGGGCTGACAGTCCGCGGACAGGGGCGTCCAGCCACGGCGCACGACGATGTCGCGGCCGGCGGCGCAGAACTCGATGCGCTGCGCGCCGGGTAGCCGGCGGTGGACGAAGTCCTCCAGCGCGGCCGGCGTGGAGACCTTCAGCCGCATCGCGTAGAGGTCGTCGATCGGGTGGTCGTCGCTGTGGATCAGCGGCACGAACTGCGCCGCGAACATCACCGCGTGCGAGGGCACGATCACCGGCGCGGGGTCGTAGCCCAGCGCCTTCAGGCCGAGCTGCGCCTGCGCCCGGGTGGGGGCGGGCGCGCGCGGGCCCCAGGCGAAACCCATCATCTCGGCGACCCACTGGTTGCAGTTCTGATAGCGAGTCGCGAAGGCATAGGCGCTGGCGCTGTATCGCGAGGACAGCAGCGCGAGCGCCAGCCGGTTGTCCAGCGCGTCGGCGGCGAGCGACGCGCCTTCGGCATCGGGCAGTGTGACGATGGACAGGCGGATCGGCGCCGTCTTGCCCGCGCTGAGCAGGAAGCCGGCGAGCCCCTGGTCGTAGAGCCGGGCGCGGGATTCGTCGCAGGCGTAATAGAGCTGGCGCACGGACCACGGGCCATTGCGGCTGTCCTTGAGCGCGAGACCGCTGTGCGAGTACAGCAGCTGGAATCGGCTGAGGTCGGTGCCCGAGCGAGACACCAGCGCCGCGGACACCTCGCTGCGCTCGAGCACGCGGCGAGCCGCGGCGACGACCTGCAGCTGGCGGTCCTGCTCGGTGGCGCTGACCTCGCCCCCTCGATCGCAGAAGGTGGCGGCCATCGCGGCCTGCGTGACGCTCAGGCTGGCAAGCGCCGTGGCAGCGAGGCTCAGCGCGGCGAGGCCACGTCGAATCGGACGGGGCCGCGCGCGCGGCCCGGGCCCGGTCACAGCGTCACCGGACGCGATTCGAGTTCGCGATGCCAGTCATCCTTGAGCGCCAGCAGGAAGGCCTGGCGGTTCTCGGCGCGGGCGAATTCGTAGCCGTACTCGCGTTCCTGCGCGAGAACGTGGTCGCCCACGCGCAGCGGCTGACCGGCGATGGCCTGCTTGGGCACGTAGAGGAAGAAGTCGGTGCCACCCTCGGCGCGGACCGGCTGCAGGTGCAGGCGAGTGGTGTCGGCGCGGCCGGCGGCGTCCTCGACGGCCAGCACCTTGTACTCGCCCTGCGCGACCTTGCGGTCCTTGCTGGAGCTGTCGCTGGACTGGCCGATGGAGTCGGACAGCTGCTTGGACGACACCGAGCCGGCGCTGGACGCGGAGGTCACGATGCTGTCGGCGTGGGCGGGCAGCGAGGCCAGGCCGAGCGCGGTGAGGGCGGCGGAGGCGGCAAGCGCGAGGGAGATGCGGGAGACGTTCTGGGAGGCGTTGTGGCGCATAGGACCATCCATGAGCAAGTCAGACCGGCCGCGGGAGCGGCCGGATGGCGCAAGCATAGGGGATGGCGGCTGGTTACGAGTCAGGGCCGGCGCACTGCTCGAACACCTGGCGTGTGGCATCGAGTTGCACCTCGACGGCGCTCTCATCCACCACCTCGGAGAGGCGGTAGTCGGCCAGCACACGGCGATCACGCGAGGCCCGCAAGAGCGAGGCCAGGGCTTGTCCCCGCTCCGCCACATCCGGTCCGCATCGAGCGTCTGGCGATTCCAATCGTGAGATCAGCCGGGCGTGGTATCCCCCCTGAGGCGGGGCGCAACTTGGATAAGGCAGTTGCTGATCCCAACGGCAACAGCGGTGGTAAGCCGCGTAGTACGCGCGTGAGATCGCGAAGCGACGATCGGTCTCGGAAATGGCTTGTCGTGCTTGCCGCTCAGCGGCTCGCCGGAGGTCCTTGGGACGGATGGGCATGGCGAACTCTCATTCCCTGGCGAGCTTGACCATGTCGTCCGCGTCGTCCGCGTCGTCCTCGTCCTCGTCCTCGTCCTGCAACGCCGGGTATTCAGCCAGGAGCTGGTTACGACGGAGGACTTGAACGCGGAGCGAATGCACCGACTCGAATCGCAGATCGAGACAACCCAGGTAAACGCAGCATTGCGTGGCGTGATGAAGCAGCGCCTTGTTCAGCGCCTCGGCGCTGGCCTCGTCTGCATCGACGCAGACCACGACGGTGAGATCCAGCGATGCATCGCCTGGATCCTCGAAGAATCGCACTTCCAGCGGGCCGCCGCAGATCGCGATGGCGAATCGGCGGGTCAGCCCGGCAGCGATCCGCATCCGCGCGTAGGCATCCATGCATCGCTTGTTTGACCATGCGAAGTAGCGACGCAAGCCTTGAGCAAGATGAGCCGGATCGGAGGGATACCGGTTGACCGCCAGCTCCTGGCTCGGTGTGCCGAACAACTCTTCGGGATGGCGCAGGACGTGGATGAAGAGGTCCAGGCCACTGGTCAGGTAGTCCGCCGGATGTCCTGCCTCCTCTCGCTTGGGTGGCTCATCATGCGTGTCCGCCTTCGCTTCGGACTCAGCCAAGGCGGTCATCTCAACCCTCATTGCATTCATCGCGGGCATCCTTTCCAGTGCTGCAAGGTCGTATCGAGTGACTGGCAGTCTGAGCAAGGAAAGCCGTAAAGACACTCCCTCCGAAGAGCGCATCAAGGGGGGAGACCGATCCATGTAGGTCGGTCCCCCAATGCATACCGATACAAGCCATGGACGTTCGCGGGGTCAGGCCTTGCCGACCCCGCTGTCGATTGACATCGCGCGCGCGTCAGCTCAATTGAGCTCCGACGCCGGCACCACCGGCAGCACGATGCTCGACGGCCGTTGCGGGCTCGCGTGGATCGTCGTCACGTTGCCGTCGGCCTGGCGCTGCAGCGGCGTCGGCCAGATGCCCTGCGCCTGGTTGCTCGCGCTGATCGCGATCCGCAGCCGATGTCCCGCGCGCACCAGCGCCGCCACCGGGAATACTTCCACCGGCACCAGCATCGGCTCGTTGGCCACCACCGGCTGCGCCGCGCTCGCGGTGAACGGATGCCACGGCTGGATCATCGTGCCGTTGACGAAACGCGAGCGGCTCGGATCCACCGCCCGATGCGCCGCCGACATCAACCCGTGCGTCAGCGGCTTCACCGCCCCCGTCGCCGGATCCACGTCGTCCACCCGCACCGACAGCGCCGCCTGCGTGCGCGTCGCCGAGATCCAGAGGTCGGCCTGGATCGGCCCGTTCAGGTAGAGGTCCTGCGCCAGCGGCGCGGTCTCGTAGACCACCGCGCCCTGCAGCGACTCCACCCGCGCGCTGTCCGAGTAGCACGGCAGCGGCAGCAGCCCCGCCAGCCCCAGGGTCCATTGCACCTGGCTGGCGGAGCAGTCGCTGTGGTCGCGCACCTGCACGCTCGCGGTGAACACCGTGCCGAGCACCGACCCGCGCGTGGCTGTCGGCGCGGGCGGCTCGGTCACCGTCCAGCCCGCCGCCACCGCCGGCTGGCGCGAGGACAGGCTGCCGTCGGGCTGCAGATACCAGCGCTGCGGCGCCATGCGCGGATGCGGCCAGTCGCTCGCGGTCGCGAAGCGCGCCGTGCTGCCGCTGCCGTAGCCATCGACGAACTGCGTCACCGTGGGCAGCGCCTCCGCGCCGCTCGCGCGTCCCTGCAGGTAGCGGTCGAACCACTGCAGCAGCAGCGAGGTCGTGCTCGGCGGTCCGTACGACGGCGCCCCGCCATAGCCGGTCATGCCCGATTGCACCGACTGCAGATGCGCGCCCGGCAGGATCGCCAGCTTGGCCGTGACGTTGCGCTTGAGCTGCTCGTACAGCAGCGGCTGGTCGCGCTGGAAGATGTCCAGCGACGCGCCCACGATGAAGGTCGGCACGCGGATCTTCCCGGCGCTCTCCACCGGCGAGCGCGAGGCCCAGAAGCTGCCGTCATCGGTGGCGATGCCGCTGGTGCCGCCGACGAAGCCGTCGAAGGTCGGCGCGTACCAGGCGCCGATCGCCGCGACGTGATCCGCCGTTGCCGCATTGATCTGGCTCGCAAACCACGGATTGAGCAGCAGCTCGGGCGCATTGGCCACGCTCAGCGATTGCGTCAGCGGCAGCCAGGTGCTCAGGAACTGCGCGTTGAACAGGCCACCCGTCGCGGCCACGCCGCGGTAGGCGTCGCCCATGGGCACCTGCGCGAAGGCGGCTTTCACCGCCGGGTGCTGCTGCCCCGCGGTCAGCAGCGAGCTGATGCCCAGGTAGGACGTGCCCGCCACGCCGATGCTGCCGTTGAAGAAGGACTGGCGCGTCACCCACTCGACGGCCTCGCGATAGGCCTGCTGCTCCTCGTCGCCGATCAACTGCGTGACGCCGCCGCTCATGCCGGTGCCGTGCGCGTCGATGGCCACCGTGACGTAGCCGCGTCGGACCATGTACTGATCCAGTCCGCCGATGAGCAGCGTGTTGCCGCCCGCGGGCGTGAACACGCCCAGGAACTGGCCGACGTCGATCCGATAGGCGGTCTGCGTCAGCACCACGGGGAAGCGACCCGACTTGGGAAAGCCCAGCAGGTCCGCCGGCTTGGACACCAGCACCGCGAGCTGCTTGCCCGAGGACAGCTTGATGAACTGCAGCGGCAGCGTGACCGCCCGCGGGTAGTCCGGGCCGCGCGTGTAGGCCGTGGCGGGCCAGGTGGCGCCGGCGTTGGCGGTCACCGCCGGGTTGGGCGCGGCGAGCGTGCCGCGCGTGCCCAGCGTCGTCGTCTGCGCGTGCGCGCCGAGCGCCGCGCAGGCGCTCAACGCCGCGAGCAGGGCACGGACGAACGCCGTCCTGCCTCGCCGGGTGGGAAGGGAAAGGGTCATGTCTTGTCTCCTTGATCCCGAGGTCGGGTGGTCGCTGGCCGCGACTCTGTGGGCATGAAGCCCGCCGACTATGCCGGTCCGCGCGCACGCCGCCATGAGGGAAATCAGGAGGCCGGAACGGGCCCGGTGGGTACGGGGCTTGCCTCGACGGCGCCCCGTTTCAGCCGAGCGCGATCGCCTGCGCCAACGCGCGAAAGGCCAGCGCACTCGGACTGGGCGTTCGATCGCGATGCCAGATCATGGTGAGCTCGCGCACGATGCGCAAATCGCGCACCGGCAGCACCACCAGCACCTTCGCCGCAAGCTCCTCCTCGACGGATCGGCGCGACACCCACGACACCGCGTGGCCCAGCCGCAGCAGCCGCTTGATCGCGTCCGGGCTGCCGATGGAGAGCCGGGGCGACAGCGTCAGGCCCAGCGAGGCGTACGCCCGGGCGACCACCTCGCGCGTGCCCGAGCCCGGCTCGCGCATGACGAGTTCCGCCTCGCCCAGCGCCGCCGCCGTCAACGCGCGGCGTCGTGCCAGCGGGTGCGTGGCGCCGGCCACGGCGACGATCTCGTCCTCGCCCAGCGGCAGGGCCTCGAAGACGTCGGTGTCGTGAGGGCCCTCGATCAGGCCGAGTTGCGCCTCCATCGCCCGGACCTCGGCCTGCACCTGGTCGGTGTTGGACACCGACAGCGCCAGCGACACGTCCGGATGGCGCCGCCGGAACTCGTCCAGGATCGCCGGCAGCACGTAGGCGCCGGTGGTGCGGCTGGCCGCCAGCGCGAGGTGCCCGCGCCGCAGCCCGGCAAGTTCCTCGACCGCGGTTTCGGCGGCTTCGGCCAGCTTGAAGATCTGCGCGCCGTAACCGGCCAGCAGCCGGCCGGCCTCGGTGGGCGACATGCCGCGCGGCAAGCGGTCGAAGAGCGTGACGCCCAGGCGCTCCTCCAGCGCGCGGATCTCGCGCGTGAGCGCCGGCTGGCTCACATGCAGCCGCTGCGCGGCGGCGGTGACGCTGCCGGTCTCGGCCACCGCCTGGAAGGCGGCGAGGTGGGTGAAGTTCATGGCGGGGCGATCCATCGCGTGACATGCACGCCAGGCATGGATTGGATCAGAAATATGTATTTTTCATATCCTTATGCGATTTCCACAATGGCGGCCATGAAGTTCCTGCTCCGCGTCGTCCACGGTTTCACCCCCAACTGGTTCGCCCTGACCATGGGCACCGGCGCCGCCGCGCTGGTGCTGGCGGCGCTGCCGGTCGGCGGCGAGCCCGGCCGGGTGCTGCATGCGCTCGCGCATGGGCTGTGGGCGCTGGACGCGCTGGTGTACGCGCTGTTCATGATGTTGTTGCTCGCGCGGCTGCTGCTCGATCGGCGCGCGCTGGGCGAACTGCTCGCCCATCCGCTGCAGTCGATGTTCTTCGGCGCGCTGCCGATGGGTCTGGTGCCGGTGATCAACGGCCTGGTGCTGTTCGAGGGCGTCGGCATCGCGGGCGCGGCGTCCCCGGCCGTGGTGTCGTGGGCGCTCGCGCTGTGGATCGCGGACGCCGTGCTGGCCGTGGTCGTCGCCGTGGGCGTGCCCTTCTGGGTGATCACGCGTCAGGACCACCGCCTGGACCGCGTGACCGCCGCGCTGTTGTTGCCGGTCGTGGCGCCGGAGGTCGCGGCCTCGAGCGCCGCGGTGCTCGCGCCGCATCTGCCGGCGGCCACGGCGCAGTGGGTCACCGGCGCCGGTTACGTGCTCTGGGGGATCTCGGTGCCGCTGGCGTTCTCGATCCTGACGCTGGTGCTGATCCGGCTGATCCTGCACAAGCTGCCGGCGCGCGAGCTGGGCGTGACGAGCTGGCTCACGCTGGGGCCGATCGGCACCGGCGCGCTGGGGCTGCTCACGCTGGGCGACGCCGCCGCCCATGCCTTCGCCGCCACGCCGCTCGCGGAGGCCATGGGCGCGGCGCGCGACCTGGGACTGGTCGGCGCCTTGCTGCTGTGGGGCGCGGGCCTGTGGTGGCTGGCGTGCGCGCTGATGTTCACGCGGCATTACCTGCGCGACGGCTGGCGCGACGGGCTGCCGTTCAACCTCGGCTGGTGGGGTTTCACCTTCCCGCTGGGCGTCTACACGCTGGCCACGCTGCAACTGGCGAAGGTGACCGGCTTCGCCGCGCTGGCCACGCTGGGCACCGCCATGGGCGCCGCGCTGATCGCGCTGTGGGCACTGGTGCTCGCGCGCACGCTGAGCGATCTGGCCGGGAAGCTCGACGGGGCGATCGGCCCCTTCGGCCCCCTCGCCCGCGGAGCGGGAGAGGGCGGGGGGTGAGGGCGCTGTGAAGGGCACCGAGCACCTCCCCGAGCCCTCACCCCCACCCCTCTCCCGCTGCGCGGGCGAGGGGATTCCGCGCAGTCCGTCACGAGTACCTGCCGTGTAGGTCAAGCCCCTACACCGCCTGCCGCAACTGGCGCTCATCGCGTGAGGGCGCCGCAGGCTGGCGAGGGAGCCGCCGGGCAGCGACCATGACAGCCATGAAAGTCGCTGTCATCGAAGACCACCTGCCCGTGCGCCAACTGCTCGTTCGTCGTGCCGAGAAGCTCGACGGCCTGCGGGTCGTCGCGCAGGCCTCCGGCGAGGACGAGGCCGTCGACGCCGTCCTGGCCACCGTGCCCGACGTCGTCCTGTTGGACCTGCGCCTGGCCCAAGGGACCGGCCTGTCCGTGCTGACCCGCCTGCGCGGTCAGGACTACGCCGGCCATGTCTTCGTGCTGAGCGGCGAGAACGCCGACACACACGCCGCCGCCTGCCGGCGCAAGGGCGCCGACGCCTTCTACGACAAGGCTTTCGATTTCGAGCAGCTGCTGAGCGACCTGCACGACCTGTGCAAGCGCGTCGCGGCCAATGGACCGCTCCATCCGATGCGCCATGGCCCGCGGGCCGTGGCCAACGGCTGAGCGCGCAGCGACGCGCCGCCACGCACCGACGCCCTGGGAGGACCGCCATGAAGTTCGCGCTGACCCTGCCTTCGTTCCGGCAACTGCCGCTGCCCGCGTGGCCGCGGATGCCTGCGTTCTCGTGGCTGCCGCGCGGCGCCATGTCGTCCTGGCTGGTGGTCTTCAACGTGGCGGTCGTCGTCGCGCTGGCCGCGATGACGGCCCTGAGTCTGTGGAGCCACCGCGCCACGGAAACCGATCGCGCCCGCGATGTCGTCGAGAACCTGGCGCAGAACATGGCCGTGGAGGTCGGCGCCGAGCTGCGCAACACCGACAACGCGCTGGCCACCATCGCCCTGCGTTTTCGCAGCGCGCGCCAGTCGCCGGAGCAGCTCGCCATGGTCGCCCGGCTGATGGAAGAGCAACGCGGCCTGCTGCCGCAGGTCGTCGCGCTGCGCATCACCGACATCAACGGCACGGTCACCACCGGCCTGATGCGCGATGAGCGACCGTTCAACGTCGGCGACCGCGCCTACTTCGCGCAGGCCCGCAACACCGACGCCATGGTCATCTCCGAGCCGCTGAACAGCCGCGCGCAGAACCACTGGTGCATCATCCTGGCCCGCCGGCTGATCGACCACGACGGCAATTTCGCCGGCATCGTCTACGGCGTCGTCACCGCCAAGCATTTCGTCGAGCGCTTCAGCGGCGTGGCGCTGGGCCCGTCGGGCGCGGTCTCGCTGCGCTCCGACGGCATGAACCTGGTGGCGCGCTACTCCGCCAGCGAGCCGTCGTCGACCAAGGGCTTCGGCCAGAAGTCGCTGTCGGAGCAGGCGCTTCGCTCGCTGGAGCAGAACCGCGAGCGCGGCGTGTACATCACCCCGACCGCGCTGGACAAGGTCGAGCGCATCACCGCCTACCGCAAGGTGCCGGCCTACCAGATGACGCTGTTCACCGGCATGAGCAGCGACTACTTCCTGGCAGGCTGGCGCACCCAGGTCGTGCAGCAGTCGGCGCTGGCCGCGCTGGTGGCGCTGGCCATCGCGGCGGCCTCCGCGCTGCTGCACCGCACCCATCGCCGTGAGCGCCGCGCCAAGGACTCCCTCCAGCAGTTGGCGCGCGAGCAGGACGCGATGCTGCAGAACGACCTGATCGGCATGGTCCGCATCCGCGACGGCCAGGCCGTGTGGACCAACCTGGCGCTGGAACGCATGTTCGGCTTCGGCGCCGGCGAGATGATCGGCAAGCCCGCGCAGCAGCTCTTCCTCAGCCCGCAGGACCATGAGCGCGTGCGTGACGCCAGCGTGGCCACGCTGCCGCCCGGCAGCCGTTTCCACACGCAGATCCGCATGCGCCGCCAGGACGGGGCCGAGTTCTGGGTCGACCTGCACGGCACCGTGCTCACAGCGTCCGAATCGATGTGGATGCTGGTGGACATCGACGGCCTCAAGCGCAGCGAGGAACAGGCTCAGCACCTGGCCCTGCGCGACGTGCTGACCGGGCTGCCCAACCGGCGTCTCTTCGAGGAGAAGGTGGGCGACGCGATCAATGGCGCGCGCCGCAGCGGCCGCGGCTTCGCGGTCTGCTACCTGGACCTGGACGGTTTCAAGGCGATCAACGACCTGCATGGCCACGAGGCCGGCGACGAGGTCCTGACCGAGGTCGCGCAGCGGCTGCAGAACCTGGTGCGCGGCAACGACGTGGTGGCGCGCCTGGGCGGCGACGAGTTCGCCATCCTGCTCTCCGGCGTCTCGCGTCCCGAGGATGTCGAGCAGACGCTGCAGCGCTGCCTGTTCTCGATCCAGCGCCGCATCACGCTGGACAGCGGCGAGAAGGTCTCGGTGGGGGCGAGCATCGGCGCCGTGGTCGGCGGCGGCGGCGACAACTGTCGCGACCTGCTGCACGCGGCCGACGAGGCCATGTACGCGGTCAAGCGCACGGGCAAGGGCCAGATCCAGATCGCCGGTCACGTGCATTCCGAATGGGCGGTGGCGGCCTGAGATGTTCGCCGGCGCGGTCCCCGCAACGGGTGACAGACCGCGCGCCCCGCGCCTCGGGTATGCCGCGCCGGGCGAGTCCGAGGCAACATCCGCTGATGTCCTGGGAGCCGTCGAGACGGGGTGGCCGGTAGGGAGCACGACCGCGGCGGCGTGAGTTCAGCGTTTTAGGGAGAACACATGAACATCGCAACCTGGCGGCTGTCCACGCAGCTGACCGTGTCCTTCGTGGTGCTGGTGGCGCTGTGCGCGCTGGTCGGCGGGATGGGGCTGTTGCAGCTCCACCGCATCCACGACAACACCACCGAGATCGCCGACGACTGGCTGCCCAGCATCCAGAGCATGGCGGCGATCCGCGTCAAGGCCAACCAGATCCGGCGCATGGAGCCCGACCATCTGCTGTCCGATGACGCGCAGGAGCGGGCCCAGATCGAGGCCAACATCGCCCGCGCCCGCCAGGAGCTGGCCGCGGCCGAGCAGGCCTACCAGCCCTACATCAGCAATGACGAGGAACGCCGGCTGTACGCCGAGGTGGTCGCCGCGCGCGACGTCTACTTCGCGGCGCAGGAGAAGCTGCTGCATCTCTCGCGCAATGACGCCGAGGACGCGCAGGCACGGGCCTATTTCCGCACCGAGTCGCGCGCCAGTTTCAACAACTGGGTCAAGGCCATCGAGCGCACCGCGGACTACAACGCCACGGGCAGCGAGCAGTCGCGCAAGGACGCCGAGGCTGACTTCGCGGCCGGCCACGGCTGGAGCGTGTCGCTGACGACGGTGTCGATCGGCGTGGCCGTGGCGCTGGCGCTGTTCCTGATGAACCACGTGCGCCGGCTGTTGGGCGGCGATCCGGCCGAGGCGGCGCGGCTGGTGCGCCAGGTCGCGCAGGGTGACCTGAGCGGCGAGATCCGCGTGCGTCCCGGCGATCAGCGCAGCCTGATCGCGGCGCTCAAGGAGATGCAGACGAGTCTTCGCCAGGTCGTGGGCGGCGTGCGCGTGGGCAGTGAATCGGTGGCCAGCGCCAGCGGTCAGATCGCGATGGGCAACGCCGACCTGAGCCAGCGCACCGAGGAGCAGGCCAGCGCGCTGCAGCAGACCGCGGCCACGATGACGCAACTGGGTGAGACGGTGCAGCAGACCTCGGAGAACGCGCAGCAGGCCGATCGGCTCGCGCGCTCCGCCAGCGAGGTGGCGCAGCGCGGTGGCGCGGTGGTGGCGCAGTTCGTCGAGACGATGCGCGGCATCGACGAGAGCAGCCGGCGCATCGCCGACATCATCGGCACCATCGATGGGATCGCCTTCCAGACCAACATCCTGGCGTTGAACGCGGCGGTGGAAGCGGCGCGCGCGGGCGAGCACGGCAAGGGCTTCGCGGTGGTGGCGTCCGAGGTGCGCGCGCTGGCCGGTCGCAGCGCCGAGGCCGCCAAGGAGATCAAGTCGCTCATCGCGGCGAGCGTCTCACGGGTGGAGGAGGGCAACGGCCAGGTCGATCAGGCCGGTGCGACGATGGCGGAGATCGTCGCCGCCATCGGTCGCGTGACCGACGTGGTCGGTGAGATCAGCAGCGCGACGCGCGAGCAGTCGCAGGGCGTGCACCAGGTCGGCGAGGCGGTCAACCAGATGGACCAGGTGACGCAGCAGAACGCCGCGCTCGTCGAGGAGTCCGCCGCCGCCGCGGAGAGCCTGCGGCAGCAGGCGGACGCGCTGGTGCAGTCGGTGGCGCGGTTCAGGCTGGGCTGATCGTCACGACGGTCTTGCCCAGGTGGCGGCCGTCGAGCAGGTCGATCAGGCCTTGTGGCGCGCGTTCCAGGCCGTCGATGACGTGCTCCAGCGCCTGCACCTCGCCGGCGGCGATGGCGGCGCTCATGTCCTGCTGGAACGCGCGCAGCCGCGACAGGCCCTCGCCGAAGTGGTCCAGCACGATGAAGCCCTCCATGCGCACACGCTTCTGCAGCACGGTCGCGAGCAGCCCCGGCAGGCGGTCCGCGCTCACGTGCGAAGCCGCCGATCCAGCTTGAGCGCCCGCCTCGTTGTAATGCGCGATGAAGCCGCACACCGGCACGCGCGCGCCCACGTTCAGCAACGGCAGCACCGCGTCGAGCACCTCGCCGCCGACGCTCTCGAAGTAGACATCGATGCCCCGCGGCGCAGCCTCGCGCAGCCGCTCCGCGAAGCGCGGGTCGCGGCGATCGATCGCGGCGTCGACACCGAGCGTGTCGATGAGGTACCGGACCTTGTCCGCCCCGCCCGCGATGCCGATCACCCGCGCGCCGGCACGTTTGGCGAGCTGTCCGACCATCGCGCCCACGGCGCCCGTGGCGGCAGCGACGACCACCGTCTCACCGGGGCGCGGCTGGCCGATCTCCATCAATCCCACCTGCGCGGTGAAGCCCGGCATGCCCGCCGCGCCGAGCGCGAGCGAGGGACGCGTGAGATCGCCCAGCGGCAGCAGGTCCGCGCCGTCCGACACCGCGTAGTCCTGCCAGCCCGCGTTGGCCAGCACCAGCTCGCCGACACGGAAGCCGGGATGCCGCGACACCGCCACGCGGCTCACCGTGCCGCCCACCAGGGGCTCGCCGAGCGCGATCGGCGGCGCATAACCCGGGCCGACTTCCTCCATCAGGTTGCGTATGTACGGGTCCAGCGACAGGAACAGCGTGCGCAGCAGCACCTGTCCGTCGCCGATCGCGGGCACCGGCCGCGTCTCCAGGCGGAAGTCGGTCGGCACGGGCCGCCCCGCGGGGCGGGAGGCCAACACGACGCGACGGTTGATCGCCGAGGAGGACAAGGTGGACGAGGCCGTCGATGTCATCGATGTCGAGCTCATGCGGACGCCTTCATCCGAGGGCCATGCCGCAGCGTCAGCAGCGTGCCCAGCGTGATCGCCGCGGCGGCGAAGGTCGGACCGCCCAGTGCGCCGATGTGGTCCACGAGCATGCCGCCGCCGATCGCGCCGCTGGCGATGGCGATCTGGAAGGCCGCCACGAGCAGACCGCCTGCGCCTTCCGCCTGGTCCGGCGCGGCGCGCACGATCCAGGTCTGGAAACCGACCGGGAAGGCGCCGAACGCGAAGCCCCACAGCACCACCGCCACCGCAGTGACCCAGGCCGATTGACCCGCCAGCAGCAGGCTGGCCGCGAGCACCACGATCAGCGAGCCGCCCGCGACGATCGCGCGGCGCTCGCTGCGCTCGGCCAGGAAGCCGCCCGCCAGGTTGCCGAAGAAGCCGCCGATGCCGTAACCCAGCAGCACCGCCGAGATCGCCGGCACCGGCAGGTGGGTGATGTTCTCCATCAGCGGCCGGATATAGGTGAACCCGGCGAAGTGGCCCGAGATGACCAGCAGCACCGCCAGCAGCGCCACGCGCACGCCAGGACGCGTGAGCAGCTCGCCCAGCACGCGCAGGTCGGGGTTGTCCTTGGGCGGCAGGCGGGGCAGGGTCAGCAGTTGCGCCGCCAGCGTCACCACGCTCAGCACCCCCGCGGCGACGAAGGCGCTGCGCCAGCCCCAGACCTCGCCCATCCACGCACCGATCGGCGCCGCGCAGACGGTGGCCACCGACACGCCGGTCAGGATGACCGACATGGCCCGCGCGAAGAGCCGCTCCGGCACCAGCCGCATCGCCAGCGCCGCGGCCATCGACCAGAACCCGCCCAGCGCCACGCCCAGGATGACGCGGGCCGCGAGCAGCACGCCCAGGCTCGAGGCCGTCACCGCCAGCACGTTGGACAGGATCATCAGCAGCGTCAGCGCCAGCATCACCAGCCGGCGGTCCAGGCGCCTGGTCAGCAGCGGGATCGACGGCGCGGCCACCGCGCCCACCAGCGCCGTGGCGGTCACCGTCTGGCCCGCCGCGCCCGCGCTGATGCCCAGGTCCGAGGCCATCGCGGTGAGCAGGCTGGCGGGCAGGAACTCCGCGGTCACCAGCCCGAAGACGCTCAGCGTCAACGCGCCGATCGCGGCCCAGTGGGGCCGGTCGGCGCTGTGGGCCGCCGCGGCGGCCGCGATCTCGGCGGTGTCGGGGTGGTGGGGTGGGGCAGAGCCCGGTGAAGACGACGCAGGCGCCTGACCCGCGAGGCGGGGATCCAGGCAATCGGTGCAGGGTGAGGTCACGGTGAGCGGCGCAAAAGCGCGGAGCTGGGAATGGCTTTGAGCTTAGGGATAGCATCCCGGCGTTTCCATGTCGGAAGAGCCGAAATGCATGACGATTCCTCCAGAGATCCGCTTCCGCCCACGCCGCTGAAGCCGGCCGACCTGCTCACGCAGATCCTGCTCGGGCTGCGCCTGGAGGGCGTCGAGTACGGCCGCTGCCTGCTGCGCGCGCCCTGGGCGGTGGCCTTTCCGGCCCGCCAGGAGGCGCGTTTCCACTTCGTCGCGCGCGGCGGCTGCTGGCTGCGCACGCCGGGCAGCGACTGGGTCCGGCTCAACGCCGGCGACGCCGTGCTGCTGCCGCGCGGCAGCCTGCACGTGCTGGCCAGCGCGCCCGACCTGCCCGCGGTGGACATCGATTCGCTGTCGCGCCGGCCGGTCGCGGACGACATCTACCTCGTCGGCTCGGAGCATCTTGCCGATCCAGCCACCGCCGCCACGGATCCAGGCGGCGACACGGCCCCTCACCACGACGCCCCGCCCGACGTGATGTTCTGCGGCGCGATGCGCTTCAACCTCGATCCGCTGCACCCGCTGCTGGCGATGATGCCCGACGCGATGCGCGCCAACGACCTCGCGCGGCGCGACCCGTCCGTGCCGGCGCTGCTCGAGGCGATGGAGCGCGAGGTCGCGCTCGATCGCATCGGCGCCTGCGGCATCCTCGCGCGGCTGGCCGACGTGCTGGCCGCCAGCATCATCCGCGCCTGGGTCGAATGCGCCTGCAACGACGCCAGCGGCTGGATCGCCGCCGTGCAGTGCCCCAGCATCGGCAAGGTCATCGCCGCCATCCACGCCGAGCCAGAACGCGACTGGCGCGTGCCCGAGCTCGCCGGGCTGATGGGCGCGTCGCGCTCACGTTTCGCCGAGGCCTTCACCCGCACCGTTGGCGAGAGCCCGGCCAAATACGTCGCCAAGGTCAAGATGTTCCAGGCCCGGCGCTGGATCGCGCAGGAGGGCATGCGCGTGGCCGTCGCGGCGGACCGGTTGGGGTATGACTCCGAGGCCTCGTTCAGCCGCGCGTTCAAGCGCATCGTGGGCCAGCCGCCGGGCGCACTGCGGCGCTCGCTGTCACGCGAGCTTCACATTCCGGGCTAACCCGGAGTCGGTGCGCTTTACAGCCCCGCATCGCGGGGATCCCCCATGGATCGGGGTGTACGGCGCACGGTGCGGGATATCGCCGATGGCATCGGCACTTGCGCGCGCCCCCCTAGTTTGAAGCCCCGCCGTGGCATGCGTTTCGCATCGAGGCGCTCCGTTCAGTACCGCACGCAGCGCGGGCCCATTCCGCGACGTGTCCACCACTTCTGACGGAGATCGTCGATGTTCACGCGAGACAAGAGCTTCAAGACCCCCTGGTTGCCGATCGCCGCGCTGCTGCTGGGCGCGGCCGGTTCGGCGCACTCGGCCGCGGTCTATGTCGAAGGCGCCGATGCCGGCCAGACGCTGGGCACCGCCACCGCCTTCTCGGGCACTGGCGCGCTCGACGCGATCCAGGGCTCCATCGACGGTGACGCCGACCTGTTCGCCATCTACCTGACCGCCGGCACCGCATTCTCCGCGACGACCACCGCGTCGGGCATCGACTTCAACTTCTTCGACACGGTCCTGTACCTGTTCGACGCCGCCGGCAAGGGCCTGATCGCCAATGACGACGACGGCAACGTGGGCGGCTCGCAGTCCACGCTGACCAGCTACATCCCTACCGTCAGCGGCCTGTACTACCTGGCCATCACCGGCGCGAGCTACACGCCGGTGAGCGGCGGCTCGGCGATCTTCCCGTCGCTGCTGGGGCAGGGCGGCAACGTCGCGGCCAATCCCGGCGCGGGCGCGCTGACCGGCTGGAGCAGCCTCACCAGCGAGTTCGGCGACTACGAGATCGTCCTGACCGGCGCCGCCGTGTCGCCCGCCGCCTCGGACGTGCCCGAGCCCGGCAGCCTGCTGCTGGCCGGTGCCGCGCTCGGCGCGGCCGGCCTGATCCGCCGCCGCAAGGCCGCGACCCCCGACACCCGCCAAGACGCCTGAGGAGCCGCGCCATGACGACTTCCAAGATCACCCCCCGCCTGCGCACCCTGACCGCGCTGCTCGCCTTCGCCGCCTGCGGCGCCGCCAGCGCCCAGCACGCACGCCTGGACGGCGCGCTGTCCGACCTCGTCGACCAGCAGGCCCGCCGCCAGTTCCGCTCGCTCTCCGTGGAGACCGACGAGATCAAGGCCAACGTCAAGTCCATGAGCGACGCGCAAGGCCGCGTGCTCGTGGACATCTACCTCGAGGCCGGCACCTCCATCGACGCGTTCAAGGCCTCGCTCGAGGCCTCCGGCGCGCAGGTGACCGGCGTGAACCGCGCGTTTGGCAACGGCGCGATCTCGGCCTACGTGCCGACCTCGGCGCTCGCCGGGCTGTCCTCCACCAGCGGCCTGCACCTGGCCAAGCTGACCCGCCGCCCGCACAAGAACGTCGGCGCGACGACCTCGCAGGGCGCGCCGGTGATGCGCAGCAACGTCGCCAACGCAGCCGGCTGGACCGGTGCGGGCATCACGGTGGGCGTGCTGTCGGATTCGTATGACGGCTCCACGACGTCCTTCACGACGGTCCGCGCGGCCAACGACATCGCCAGCGGCGACCTGCGTCCGCCCAAGTTCGTCATCGACCTCGGACCCGATCCGAGCAACACCGACGAGGGCCGCGCGATGATGCAGATCGTGCAGGACGTGGCCCCGGGCGCGGACCTGTGCTTCGCCACCGCCTTCGCCGGCGAGGCCGCCTTCGCCGACAACATCCGCACGCTGCGCACCAACGCCGCCTGCCGCGCCGACGTGATCGTCGACGACGTCTTCTATTACGACGAGCCCTTCTTCTCCGACGGCCAGGTCGCGCAGGCCGTCAACGACGTGGCCAACAGCACCACGCTCGCGGGCCGCCAGGTGGCCTACTTCTCCTCGGCGGGCAACCAGGGCTCAGCCGGCGGCGGCGGTGCCATCGACATCCCGGTGGCGACCTTCTCCACCTCGCCCTCCAACCTGGGCAACGTCAACCTGGCCTCGCTCAACACCTGCACCAGCTCGCCGTCCTCGGGCAGCACCAAGGCCAACCAGGCCGGCGGCTTCCTGGACTTCGGCGGCGGCGTCTACGCGCTGCCGGTGACCTACAGCGGCTCGGGCTCCACGCTGCTGCTGCAGTGGGACGACCTCTTCTATCAGGGCAAGGTCACCACCGACCTGAACTTCTACCTGATCAACGCGGCGGGCAACTGCGTCTTCACCTTCGCGTCCAACAACATCGCCGCGGATTACGCCGAGGAGATCGTGGGCCTGTCGGGCGGCGCCAGCGGCACGTATCGCATCATGGTCGGGCGCACCAGCGCCGGCACCAAGCTCGCCTCGCGCGTGCGCATCGTCAGCCTCGAGGGCTGGGGCGGCGCGCCGTTCCAGGTGCGCTCGAGTCCGACGACCTTCGGCCACAGCGCCGCGGCCGGCGCCAACAGCGTGGCGGCCTACCGCTACACCTTCCCCGCGGCGCAGCAGAGCCCGTTCACGCCGGCCTTCGAGAGCTTCAGCAGTCCCGGCCCGGTGACGATCGCCTTCGACGCGGCCGGCAACCGCCTGGCCGTGCCCGAGACCCGCAAGAAGCCCGACTTCGCCGCGCCCGATGGCGGCAACACGACCTTCTT
The DNA here is from genome assembly GCA_039594005.1 of Roseateles sp. GTDB lineage: Bacteria > Pseudomonadota > Gammaproteobacteria > Burkholderiales > Burkholderiaceae_C > Roseateles. Next base: position 2,648,934 of record JBCNOF010000010.1, on the reverse strand, counting down.
CTATCCCAACTCGGATTACGAGGGCGACGGCTTCAACAACTTCTTCGGCACCAGCGCGGCCGCGCCGCACGCGGCGGGTGTCGCGGCGCTGATGCTGCAGAAGGCAGGCGGCCCCGGCACGCTGACGCCCAAGCAGATCAAGAGCATCCTGCAGACCACGCCCGCGGCGCGCGTGATCCCGTTCTCGGGCGCCGGCGCGGTCAAGGGCTGGAGCCTGTATGACGGCTTCGGGCTGATCGACGCGGTCAACGCGCTGAACAAGATCCCCTGACCCGTCCTTCACACCGGCTCGACGAGGCCGCCGCCCGCAAGGGTGGCGGCTTTTTTTTCCGCTTCTGCGCGTTGGCGGTGCCCGGCGCGCACGAGGCGAGGGCGAGGCGAGGGCCAGCTTGGACTCGATGACGTGCGAGGCGCTTGCTGACGGTTTTTGCAAGCCGTTGCAATGAGGGTTTCAAGGCCGTTCTCCTGCGGGTTTCCCCCTTGTTCGCGGGGGCTCGCGGCCCGCGCCGGGCAGGGGCAGGACCCATTCTTGCTATGGACCCCTGCGAACCCGGGATGGAGGCCTTCGGACAGCCAGGAACGGGGCAGTGCCGTCATGGTGCAGGGCTAAACTCGCCGACCGCGCTTCACGCGTAGCCGGCCTGTGAGACGGGCTGCCGCACAGACACAACACCAAGGTCGACAACATGCATGTGATGAGGAATCGGGTTCACGGACAGCAAGCGCGACAGGCCCGCCCGGCCGTTGCCGTTTCTTCTCTTCTCGCCGCCGTTGTTGCCGCAACCTTGCTGGCCGCCTGCGGCGGCGGCAGCGGCGCCAAGGCCTCGCAGACCGCGGCCAAGGTCAACAAGGAAGAGATCACCGTCCACCAGATCAACTTCGTCCTGCAACGTCAGCCCAACGTCAAGCCCGAGCAGGCCGATGCCGCGTCGCGCCAGATCCTGGAACGCCTGATCGACCAGGAACTCGCCGTGCAGAAGGCGCAGGACCTCAAGCTCGACCGCGATCCGCGGGTGGTGCAACAGATCGAAACCGCGAAGCGGGAGATCATCGCCAGGGCCTATGCTGACCACCTGGGCGAGACGGTGACCAAGCCGTCCGAGCAGGAAATCAGGCAGTACTACAACGACAAGCCGGCACTTTTTGCCGAGCGTCGCATCTACAACTTGCAGGAAATCAACATCGAGGCGAAGCCGGATCAGTTCGAGACGATCCGCGCCAAGCTGCAGGGGTCCAAGACCCTGCCCGAGTTCCTCGAGGCGCTCAAGAGTGACAACTTCAAGTTCGTCGGCACGCAGGTCGTGCGCTCCGCCGAGCAGATCCCGCTGAACAACCTCGACGCGATCTCGCGTCTGAAGGACGGCCAGTTCATCATGAACGGCAGCCCCTCGGGCCTGACCGTGCTGTTCCTGGCCGGCTCGCAGCGCCAGCCCGCCACCGAGGCGCAGGCCCGCGCGTCCATCGAGATGTTCCTGCTGAACCAGCGTCGCAACGAGCTGGTCGCCAAGGACCTCAAGTCGATGCGCGACAACGCCAAGATCGAATACGTCGGCAAGTTCGCCGAGGCCGCGCCCGCCGGGGCCTCCGCGCCCGCCGCACCGACCACGCCCGCAGCACCGGCGCCCGCGCCCGCTGCGTCCGACAGCCCCGCCGGCGCCAGTGGCCCGGTGGACAACAACCTGGCCAAGGGCCTCGGCATCAAATGATGAACCTGCGTCGCTTCCCGATCCTCTCGCTGGCCAGCACGGCCGCTTCGGCCTTGCTGGCCGCCTCGCTCGCCGCCGGCGGTGCCGTCGCGCAGACGCCCGCGCGTCCCGCCGCGGCACCCGCGCCCACGGGCCTGTCCACCGGTGCTGCGGCCGAGTACCGCCTGGGATCGGGCGACGCCATCCGCATCAGCGTGTTCCAGAACCCGGACATGCTGCTCGAGACCCGCGTGTCGGAGTCCGGCACGATCACCTTCCCGCTGCTGGGCGTGGTGCGCATCGGCGGCCTGTCCATCAGCGAAGCGGAAGGCCGCATCGCCGACGGCCTGAAGAAGGGCAACTTCGTCAAGCAGCCGCAGGTCACCATCGTGGTCCTGAAGGTCACCGGCAACCAGGCCAGCGTGCTGGGCCAGGTCAACCAGCCGGGCCGTTATCCGCTGGAGGTCGCCGATACGCGCCTGACCGACCTGCTGGCCAACGCGCGCGGCGTGGCGGCCACCGGCGGCGACCAGGTCGTGCTGACCGGCGTGCGCGGCGGCAAGCCCTTCCGCCTGGAAGTGGACCTGCCCACGCTGTTCGGGCCCAATGGCCGCGAGCAGGACGTGGTGGTGCTCAACGGCGACGTGCTGTGGGTGGACCGCTTCCCGATGATCTACATCTACGGCGAGGTCCAGAAGCCCGGCCAGATCCGCCTGGAGCGCGGCATGACGCTGCTGCAGGGCCTGGCCGCCGGCGGCGGTCTGACGCTGCGCGGCACCGACCGCGGCATCCGCGTGCATCGCAAGGACACCGCCGGCAAGGTGCAGGAGATCAAGCCCGCGATGGACGAGCCGCTCAAGGACGGCGACGTGATCTTCGTCCGCGAGAGCCTGTTCTGAGTTGTGTGATGTCGGGCCCGCCGGCCCGACCGAGGAGGTCCCGTGACGCCTAGCAAACTGTTTTCGATCCTGCGCGCGCGCTGGTCCATGGTCGTGCTCGTGGTGCTGCTCACCACGCTGACCGCGTTCGCCGTCAGCCTGGTGCTGCCCAAGAAGTACGTGGCGACGGCCTCGGTCGTGGTGGATGCCAAGCCCGATCCGATCTCCGCGCTGATCTACCCGGGCCTGGCCTCGCCGGCCTTCATGAACACGCAGGTCGACGTCATCGCCAGCGACCGCGTGGCGCTGCGCGTGGTGCGCGACCTGCGCCTGTCGGAAGTGCCCGCGATCCGCGAGCAGTGGCAGACCTCCACCGGCGGCGAGGGCACGATCGAGCAGTGGCTCATCACCTTCCTGCAGGCCAACATGGACGTGAAGCCCTCCAAGGAGAGCAACGTGCTGACGGTGGCCTACCGCGCGCCCGATCCGCAGTTCGCGGCCACGCTGGCCAACGCCTTCGTCAAGGCCTACGTGTCCACGACGCTGGACCTGCGCGTCGAGCCGGCGCGCCAGTACGCGGGCTACTTCGACCAGCAGGCCAAGGTCGCGCTGGAGAAGCTCGAGTCCTCGCGCGCCAAGCTCTCGACCTACGAGCGCGAGCACGGGATCATCGCCAGCGACGAGCGCCTGGACGTCGAGAACAACCGGTTGTCGGAGCTGTCCTCGCAGCTGGTGGCGCTGCAGGGCCTGTCGGCCGAGTCCAGCAGCCGCCAGGGCCAGGCCGCGCGCGGCGCGGACCAACTGCCCGACGTGCTGGCCAACCCCGTGGTGATGCAGCTCAAGGCCGACCTGAGCCGCGCCGAGGCCAAGCTCCAGGAGCTGGGCACGCGTTACGGCGACAACCACCCGCAGGTGATCGAGGCCAAGGCCTCGGTGGCCGACGTGCGCAGCAAGCTGCGCGCGGAGATCGGCCGCGTGAGCGGCGGTGTCACCGTCGCCAACAACATCAACCGCCAGCGCGAGTCCGACATCCGCGCCCAGCTCGAGGCGCAGCGCGAGAAGGTCGCCAAGCTCAAGGCCGCGCGCGACGACGCCAGCGGTCTGATGCGAGAGGTCGAGAGCGCCCAGCGCGCCTACGAGAACATCACCACGCGGCTCACGCAGACCAGCCTGGAAAGCCAGACCACGCAGAGCAACGTCAACGTGCTGACCGAAGCCGTGGCGCCGCTCAAGCCCTCGTCGCCCAAGCTGCTGCTGAACACGGCGCTCGCCTTCGTCGCCAGCGTGATCCTGGCGGTGGGCCTGGCGCTGCTGATGGAGATGCGTGACCGCAAGGTGCGCGACGCCGACGACGTGATGGCCGTGTTGCCGCTGCCGATGCTGGGCGTGCTGCCCGCGCCGGGCAAGCGCGCCTCGGCGCTGCCGGGCGCCGAGCGCAGACTGCTCGGACACTCGGCCAGCGCCCCGCGAGGAGCCGCCTGATGTCCTATCTGCACGAACCCATGTCCCCAGCTTCCAAGGCTTCTCAGGCGCAAGGCTCATCCGTGGACGGAACCCTCAACAAGCCCCCCGGCACCGGCGTGCATGACCGCTCGATCGGCGCGATCATCGCCGAGACCCGCAACCTCAGCGCTGACCAGGTCGAGCGCGTGCTGCAGTACCAGCGCGAGCGCGGCATCCGTTTCGGCGAGGCCGCGGTGGCGCTGGGCTACGCCAACGCCGAGGACGTGCTGGAGGCGCTGTCCAAGCAGTTCCACTACCCGTACGCGCCCAATGAGCGCAAGACGCGCAGCCCCGAGCTGGTCGCGCTGAACCAGCCGTTCTCGTCGCAGTCGGAAGTCTTCCGCGCGATCCGCAGCCAGATCACGATGCGGCTGTACCGCGAGGGCGAACCGCGCCGCGCGCTGGCCGTGATCAGCCCCGACTCGCTGGACGGCAAGAGCTACTTCACCGCCAACCTGGCGGTCACGCTGGCGCAACTGGGCGGGCGCACGCTGCTGGTGGACGCGGACCTGCGCCGCCCGCGCCAGCACGAGATCTTCGATGTCAACAACCAGGCCGGGCTCTCCTCGATCCTGTCGGGACGCAGCGAGCCGCGCGTCATCCAGCAGGTGGAGGGGCTGAGCAGCCTGTTCATCCTGCCCGTGGGCGCGGTGCCGCCCAACCCGGTCGAATTGCTGGAGCGCCCCGCGTTCGGGATGCTGATGCGGGAGCTGGCCGGCAAGTTCGACCATGTGCTGGTGGACACCTCTGCCGGCCAGTACGGCGCCGATGCGGCGATCGTGGCCTCGCGTTGCGGGGCGGCGCTGGTCCTGGCGCGCCAGAACAAGTCGCGGGTCACCGCGCTGCAGGACCTCACCGACAGTCTCGACGGCGTCACCACGACGCTGGTGGGGACCGTCATGAACCAATATTGAGTCAGGGCCGCAGAGCCTTCGCAGGAGACACGTCCGGCCTCGGCCGGCGGGTCTTCGCTTGTCTTGACGCTTGAGCAGGGATCGCAGTGAAAGTGATGTCGCGCAATCTCTTCGCCGGACCCGGCGACCGCCTCGCCCCCGGTTTCTGGGCGGCCAACCGCATGGCGCTGCTGGCGCTGGCGCTCGGCCTGGCCGTGCTGTACGTGCCCACGATCATCGACTTCATCCATGGTCCTTGGCGCGGCGACCGCAATTCCCACGGCCCCATCGTGCTCGCGCTGTCGGCCTGGTACTTCTATTTCCAGACGCGCCGCCTGGCCTCGCAAGGCGAGACCTTCCACGTCCGCCCCGCGCCGGTGGCCGGCTGGACCGTGCTGGTGCTCGGCCTGCTGGCCTACGTGGTGGGCCGCTCGCAGTCGCTGGCGCTGCTGGAGCTGGGCTCGCTGCTGCCGGTGCTGCTGGGCCTGGCGCTGCTGCTGGCCGGACCGGCGATCGCGCGCCGCTACTGGTTCGCGTTCTTCCTGCTGCTCTTCGCGGTGCCGTTGCCGGCGTCCATCGTCGACGTCATCACGCAGCCGATGAAGCTGGCGGCGTCCTGGGGCGCGGAGCTGCTGATGTACACGCTGGGCTACCCGATCGCACGGGCCGGCGTGATCCTGCAGATCGGGCCTTACCAGCTGATGGTGGCGGATGCCTGCGCGGGCCTGAACTCGCTGTTCACGCTCGAGGCGCTGGGGCTGCTCTACATGAACGTGGTGCGCCATGAATCGGTGTTCCGCAACATCGCGCTGGCCATCCTGATCGTGCCGATCTCCTATTGCTCCAACGTGATCCGCATCCTGATCCTGGCGCTGCTGACCTACCACTTCGGCGACGACGTGGGGCAGGGCTTCATGCATGAGTTCTCCGGCATGGCGCTGTTCCTGACCGCGCTGATGCTGATCGTCGTCGTGGACGGCCTGCTGCGCACGCTGTCCCTGCGCTGGAGCCGCGCGCGCGGCAAGGAGGTCGCATGAGCATCCCATCGACATCTCCGTCTTCATCGACTTCTCCGGGCTCCGGCACGCCGTCCGGCACGCCAGCCGGCACGCCCTCCAACGGCCCGATCCGCCTGCCGCGCCTGTCCCTGGCGGTGTGCGCCGCGGGCCTCGCGCTGATGGCCGCGGCGGCGGTCGGCGCGTGGGTGGCCACGCCGCGACTGCAGGCGATGCAGGGCGCGCCCAGCCTGGACGCGACCGTGCCCAAGGCCTTCGGCGACTGGCGCGTGATCCAGGACAGCATCGCGCAGGTGGATGTGTCGCAGGGCGTGGAGACGGTCCAGGAGCAGCCCTATGACCAGACGGTCATGCGCACCTACGTCAACAGCCACGGCGAGCAGGTGCAGCTCGCGCTGGCCTGGGGCGAGCGCCAGCGCCAGGACGTGAAGGTCCATCGGCCCGAGGTCTGCTATCCGGCGCAGGGTTTCCTGGTGCGCCGCCTGGGCGATGGCCAGCCCGTGGCCACGTCCGGCCGCGCCGTGCCGGTGCCCACGACGCAACTGCTGGCCGAGGCCCGCGGCGGCGGCTTCGAGGCGGTGCGCTACTGGATCCGCATCGGCGACCAGTACGGCGGCGACGGCATGGCCGCGCGCTGGTACATCCTCAACGAGGGATTCCGCGGGCGTATTCCCGACGGCATCCTGGTGCGCGCGTCGCAGCGCCTGGGCAAGGCGGAGAGCGCGCCGCAGTCGCAGGTGGTGATGGAAGGTTTCCTGCGCGACCTGGTCGCCGCCGTGCCCGCGGGCACGCGGTCGATGCTGGTGCGATGAGGCCGGCGCCGGGGTGCATGGGGTGATGGGATGTCAGCGATGAGCGCGGTGGGACGGATTTCAGGCGCGTGGCGCCAATGGCGGGACGGCATGGACGGCCTGTCCGCGCTCGGGCTGATCGGGCTGCTGAGCGGCGCCGTGGCCATCGGACTGATCACGGTGATGGTGGGTGGCGTCGCCGCGGAGAAGCCGGTGATGCTGGCCGTGCTGCCGCTGATGCTGGTGACGGGCTTCCTGTTCCTGTACAGCCGCGAGGCCTTCCTGCTCGTCGTGCTGCTGGTGCGCGCGGGCGCCAACCCGGTCTTCGAGGAGACCCGCCTGGCGGCCATCGGCGGGCTGGGCGGGCTGCTCAACGCGCTGATCCTCGTGCTGGCCGCGATCATCATCGCGCGCGATCCGAAGCGCGTGCCGCGCATCGCCTGGATGGTGTGGCTGCCCTTCATCGCGGTGCAGGCGCTGGGGTTGCTGTATTCGCCGGACAAGGTGCAGGCGGTGCGCCTGTACCTGGGCCAGTTGTCGGTGGTGGCGCTGTTCCTGGTCAGCTTCTATCTCGTGAGGGAAGAAGCGGATCTGAACAAGATGCTGAAGTTGGTCACCTGGTCGTCGGTGCCCGTCGCACTTGTCACCCTGATTTACATCGGCCTGGGCAAAACGGCTGGTAGCGTGGACGGCTTCGAAGCCGCGGCCAGCCGGTACGGCGGTCCGTTCCCTCACGCCAACATCCTGGCGTTCTATCTCGTGCTGTCCGTGGGCGTCATCTTCTATCGCTGGAAGAGCGGTCTGGCTGGCCGCGGTCTTCTGGCGACCGCGACGGTCGTGCTCTACATGCTGCTGCTGGTCGGGCTGCTGTTCGCGACCAAGACGCGCAGCGCCTGGATCTCGGTGCTGTTCATCTTCGTCGTCTACGGCGTGTTCCGCGAGCGGCGCTACCTGATCTACCTCGTCATCGGCGGCATGCTGGCGATGCTCATCCCCGAGGTTCGCGAGCGGGTCACCGGGCTGGCCGAGGGCAACCAGGTCGTGCAGTACGCCAAGCTGAATTCCTTCGCGTGGCGCAAGCTGCTGTGGGCCGACGCGCTGTCCTGGATGGCCAAGTACCGCTACTTCTTCGGCTACGGCGCGGAGTCCTTCATCTTCCATTCGTCGACCTTCTTCTCGATGGCCGGCGGCCGCAGCTGGGGCGCGCACAGCGCCGTGGTGCAGGTCTTCTTCGAGTACGGCGCGCTGGGCGTGGCGGCGTATGGCTGGGTCTACCTGTCGACGGCGCGCCTGTTGCGCCCGCTGCTGCGCGTGCGTTTCCTGCTGGCGCTGATCGCGCTGTCGCTGCTGGTGTCCAACTTCCTGGTCTCGCTGTCCGACAACATGCTGTCCTACCTCATCTACAACTGGTACTTCTGGTTGACGATGGGCGCGGTGTGCGCGCTGTCCTGCCGCATCGCCGGCGCGGCCGATCCCCGCCAGCGGCTCCCCTGGGGCATCCGCCCCAGCCGCTACCGTCCGCCCGCGGCCCTCGGCAAGCGGGAGCCGCACAGCGAGTTCCCCGCGACGCTGCCGCGCGTGAGCGAGTTCTCGGCCACGATGCCGATGAGCGGCTGGGAAGGGGCGCGATGAGCATCGGCTCGCCTGAAGCCCACGCACCGGGTGCCGGCAGCGAGCGCCAGCCCGTGCTCGACGGCGTGCGCGCCATCAGCATCCTGGCGGTGCTGTGGACCCACCTGTTCCCGCTGCGCGTGGGCGGCATCCCGCTCAACGAGTCGCTGGGCATCTTCGGGATGGCGCTGTTCTTCATCCTGTCGGGCTACCTGATCACCGGGCAGCTGCTGAAGCAGCCGCCGGTGTCGTCCTTCGTCGCGCGGCGGCTGCTGCGCGTGGTGCCCGCTGCATGGATCTGCCTGGCGCTGGTGTGGTGGCTGTGGCCGGTGGGCCTGGACACGGCGCTGAGCTACCTGCTTTTCTACGCCAACCTGCCGCCGCAGCGGCTGGTGCCGCCGGTCGACCACTTCTGGAGCCTGTGCGTCGAGGTGCAGTTCTACATGCTCGCCGCGCTGATGCTGTGGCTGCGCGTGCGCGCGATCTGGTGGCTGTTCCCGGCACTGCTGCTGGCGATCACGGCGCTGCGCATCGGGCATCAGGTCACCGCGTCCAGCATCACCTGGTTCCGCGCGGACGACCTGCTCGCCGGCGCCTGCCTGGCGCTGCTGATGCACTCGCGGCACTGGGCGGCGGTGAAGGTGCAGCTCGCGCGTGCCGGTCTCGTCCCGCTGCTGCTGATCGCGCTGCTGGCGTGCAGCTTCCTGCCGCATCCGGGGCTGAATCCGCTGAGCTTCCTGCGCCCCTACGTGGCCGGAGCCTTCGTCGCGACGCTGCTGGCGCAGCCCGCGCATCCGTTGTCGCGCGCGCTCGGCGGCCCGAAGCTGGCTTACATCGCGACGGTCTCCTACGCGCTCTACATCTGGCATCTGCCGCTGGCCGCGACCTGGCTGGGCAGCGGCGACGTCGTCACCAAGTACCTCAAGCGGCCGCTGCTGCTGCTGGTGCTCTTCGCGGTCGCTCATGTGTCGACCTTCCAGATCGAGCGCCGCTTCAACGAGCTCGCCAAGCGCGTGGGCGCCGGGCGGCGCACGACCGCGGCGCCGCAGGAGGGCTTGCCATGAGCCGCGCGCCGATCAACGCCCCAAGCGCTCGCAATGCCCGCGAGGACACCGACTGGCAGGCCGACCTGGCCCGCTGCGGCGGCGCGTCCGCGCTGCGCCGCGAGCAGTCGCTGTGGGCGCTGCGGGTGTACCGCTACGGCCGTCGCGTGGACGCGATGCCCGAGGGCGGCGCCCGGCGCTGGCACACGCGCTGGTACTGGCTGGCCTTCCGCGCGGTGGAGACGCTGACCGGCATCAGCCTGCCCAAGGACTGCCGCATCGGCCCCGGCCTGCGGATCTGGCATTTCGGCGGCATCTTCGTGAATCCGGGCACCGTGATCGGCGCGAACTGCACGCTGCGCCAGGGCGTGACGCTGGGCAACCGTGTCGAGGGCGGGCCGTGCCCGGTGCTCGAGGACGGCGTGGAACTCGGCGCCTACGCGCAGGTGCTCGGCGGCGTGCGGCTGGGCGCGGGCTGCAAGGTCGGCGCGATGTCGGTGGTGCTGCGCGACGTGCCCCCGGGCGCGACCGCGGTGGGCAATCCGGCGCGCATCATCGAACCCGCGATGGCGCCGGCCCAGACGCCGCTCGCCATGATGGAGGACTGACGCGATGGCCTGGAATCGACGCCACTGGTGTGCCGCCACGAGCCTGGGCCTGACGGTCTCGGCGTTGCCGGCCGCGCTGCGCGCCGCGGGGGAGAAGGCGGACAAGTCCGACAAGTCCGAAAGATCCGACAAGGGCGACCGGGCCGACAAGGCCGCCGCCTTCGGCACCGTGCTGCGGCCTTTCTCCGCGCAATCGCCCTGGAACAGCCGTCCGGTCGAGCCGGTGCTCGACGACTGGGAGATTCCCAAGGCGTCCTATGCGCCGGCGCTGGAGTCGGGCAAGTGGTCGACCGGCGTCTTCGTCTGCGCGCCGAGCGATCCGCCGATGCGTGTCGTCGGCCTGCCGGGCCAGCCCGGCGTGTGGGATCCGGACGCGGAGTCCACGCGGCCCGACGTCGTGCTGCCGCACTGGCCCGCGAGCGTGGATCCGGCCGAGGGCCTGGACGGCCACGCCGACATCGTCGATCCCGAGGCCGGCATCATCCATTCCTTCTACAAGCTCACCCGCGTCGACGACCGCTGGTGCGCCAAGCAGTACGCGTGGACGCGGCTGGACGGCCGCGGCTGGGGCGACCCCGCGCATTACTTCCAAGGCGCGCGCGCGGCCGCGGTGCCGACGATGGGCGGCCTGGTGCGACGCCACGAGCTGGAGGAGGGCGCCGGCCCGATCCGCCATGCGCTGGCGATCTCGCTGACCTTCAACGGCCTGAGCGCGGACCCGGGGTATGTGTTCCCGGCGACCTCCGCCGACGCGGGCCTGAACAACAACAACGGCCGCATCCCCGAAGGCGCGCTGCTGATGCTGCCGCCGGACTTCGACACCGCCAAGGTCGACGACGCGCGCCTGCGCCGCATCGCCGAGGCGCTCAAGGTCTACGGCGGCTATGTCGTGGATCGCAACGTGGGCACGCCCTTCGTCGTCTATTGCGAGATCGGCAGCAACGCCAAGCTGCACACGGCCAAGATCTGGAACAGCCGCGCCGCGAGCGACCTGGAGCGCATGCGCCTGGCGCTGCGCCGGGTGACGTCGGCCAAGGGCTGGCTCGACGGCCACGGCAAGCCGGTGGAGCTGCGTCAGCCGCTGAACCTGCTGTCGATGCGCGGCGCCTGGCGCGCCGACCGCGACGAGCTGCAGGCGCAGGCCCAGCCGCGATTCGACACCTGGCAGCAGGCCGTGGTGTTCAAGGACGCGAAGCCGGGACTGGCGCTCATCAACAACGCCGGGCGCCACATCACCGCGGTGACCTGGGCCAAGCCGCAACCGGGCCAGACGCTGCGCCTGACCGCGCGCACCGGCAACGGCGCGACGCTGCGGCTGCAGATCCGTGGCGGCGACCAGGGCGCGCGAGGCGGCGTCGCCTACGACAGCGGCGACCTGGCGGACGGCAAGTCGGTCACCTTCGAGTGGCCCGAGAAATTCGCAGGCTCGCGCCTGGTGGTGCGCGCCACGGCGTCCGGCGATGGCTGGGCCCGCGGCGAGCTCATGCCAGTGACGACCTGACAGCCAAGCGCAGTACCCGGGAGGAACGATTGATCATGAAGCAGTTGGATGACCAAGCCCCTCAGACCTCGCAGGAGGTCCATGGCCAGCCCACGGCCGGCCCGCGCCCGCGCGTGGCCTACCTGGTGAACCATTACCCCAAGGTCAGCCATACCTTCATCCGCCGCGAGATCCTCGCGGTCGAGCAGCAGGGCCTGGACGTGCTGCGCCTGGCCATCCGCGGCTGGGACGACGACGCGCCCGATCCGGTCGACCAGGCCGAGAAGTCGCGCACGCACTACCTGCTCAAGGACGGCTCGCTGGGCCTGGTGAAGGCCACGCTGGCGCAGGCCGCGCGCGCGCCGGGCAAGTTCCTCTCGGCGCTGAAGCTGGCGCTGCGCATGAGCCGTCGCGCCGACCGGCCCTGGCCCTTCCACCTCGTCTACCTGATGGAGGCCTGCGCCGCGATGCCGGTGCTGACCGCCGCGCGCATCGAGCACCTGCACATCCACTTCGGCACCAACCCGGCCGAGGTCGGCATGTTGATCGAGGCGCTGGGCGGTCCGGGCTACAGCATGACGGTGCACGGGCCGGAGGAGTTCGACCGGCCCGACTTCCTGCACCTGGGCGCCAAGATCCGCGGCGCGCGTTTCGTCGCCGCGATCACCTCGTTCTGCCGCAGCCAGCTCTCGCGCTGGGTGCCCTACACCGAATGGCCCAAGCTGCGCATCGTGCATTGCGGTCTGGATCCCGAGTTCCACGCCGTCGAGGCGCCCGCGCCGCGCGGCAAGCGCCTGATCAGCATCGGCCGCATGACCGAACAGAAGGGCCATCTGCTGCTGATCGAGGCGGCGGCGCAGGTCGCGCGCCAGGTGCCTGATTTCGAGCTGGTGCTGGCGGGCGACGGCGAGCTGCGCAAGACCATCGAGCAGCGCATCGCGCAGCTCGGCCTGCAGCGCCATGTGCGCATCACCGGCTGGATCTCCAGCGACACAGTGCGCGAGGAGCTGCTCGCGGCGCGCGCGCTGGTGCTGGCGAGCTTCGCCGAGGGCCTGCCCGTGGTGATCATGGAGGCGATGGCGCTGGGCCGGCCCTGCGTCAGCACCTGCATCGCCGGCATCCCCGAGCTGATCCGCGACGGCGAGAACGGCTGGCTGCTGCCCGCGGGCGACGCCGACGCGCTGGCGCGCGCAATGCTCGATTGCCTGCGCCTGGACGACGAGGAGCTGGCCCGCGTGGGCCGGCGCGCCCGCGCCTCGGCGCTGGAGCGCCACGACGTGGACCGCGAGGCGGCCAAGCTGGTCGCGCTCTTCGAGGAATACGCATCGCCGGCCAAGACCTACTCGGCGCACCGCGAGGCGACGGGCTCCAAGGAGAACGCGCATGCCTGAGCTGTTGACCGGGTCGCTGCTGGGGTTGCCCTGGCTGATCGTGCTGGTGCTGAGCGCGCTGGTCGCGGTGCCGGCGCTGCTGGTGCTGGCGCAGGTGGTGCTGGCGCTGCTGCCGGACCGCCGCGCGCTGCCCGAGTTCGAGCGTCCGCCGCGCATCGCCGTGGTGATGCCCGCGCACAATGAGGGCCGCGGCCTGCGTCCGACGCTGATGCAGGCGCTGGCGCAGCTCACGCCCATGGACCGCATCGTGGTCGTGGCCGACAACTGCAGCGACGACACCGCCGCGCAGGCGCGCGAGTTCGACGTGACCGTCGTCGAGCGCAGCCATGCGACCGAGCGCGGCAAGGGCTATGCGCTGGACTTCGGCGTGCGCGCGCTGGAGCGGCTGGCGCTGGAGACCGGCCACGCGCCGGACGTGGTGATCATCCTGGACGCCGACTGCCTGCTGGGTCCGCGGCTGCTGACGCGCATCGCCGCGGTGGCGCACGCGACCGGCCGACCGGTGCAGGCGACCTACCTGATGTCCGCGGCCAATGACGGGCTGAAGGCGCGCGTGGCGGAATTCGCGATGCGCGTGAAGAACCTGGTGCGCCCGCGCGGCATGCACCAGGTCGGCCTGCCCTGCGGGCTGTACGGCACCGGCATGGCCTTCCCGTGGGACGTGGCGGTGCAGGCGCCGCTGGCCAGCGGCCATCTGGCCGAGGACATGCAGTTGGGCGTGCGGCTCGCGCAGCTCGGCGCGCCGCCGCTGCTGTGCGAGGACGCGCGGGTCACCAGCGTCTTCGCCAAGAGCAGCGAGGGCGAGGCCAGCCAGCGCACGCGCTGGGAGCACGGCCACCTGGCGATGCTGGTGGGCGAGGGCCCGCGGCTGCTGTGGCAGTCGATGCGGCCGGGCCGCGGCGCGCAGCTGCTGCAGGTGATGGACATGCTGGTGCCGCCGCTGGCGCTGCTGGGCATGCTGCTGGTGGGCTGGACGCTGGTCCAGTTGTTGCTCGCGCTGTGGCTGGGCTGGACGGCGCCGCTGGTGCTGTCGCTGGCGGGCCTGGGCGCGCTGATGGCCGCCATCGTGCTGGCGCAGCGGCGCTGGGCCGGCGACCTGCTGACGCTGGGCGAGCTGGCCCGCGCGCCGCTGATCCTGCTGGCCAAGGTCCCGCTCTACCTGCGCTTCGTCGTGAAGCGGCAGGTGGACTGGGTGAGAACCAAGCGAGATGTCTGATCCGATGAGCACCTTCTCTTCAACGACTTCATCCAGCGCTGCCGGCAGCACTGGCGCAAGCGCCGGTGCCGCGGCCTCGCTGCCCACGATCCAGGTGGACGGGCTGCCCTTCGTCGCGACCACCGTGCCGCAGCTGACCGCGCACATCGTCGGCGAGGCCGGCGCCGCGCGCGGCGGCTGGGTGGTGACGCCCAACATCGACATCCTGCGCCGCTGGCGCGTGGAGCCGGCGTTCCGCGCGCTGGTGGCCGACGCGACCATCTTCACCGCCGACGGCCGCCCCATCGTCTGGGCCAGCCAGTTGCAAGGCACGCCGCTGCCGGCGCGGCTGACGGGCTCGGACCTGTTCGTCGCGCTGATGGGCGCGGCCGCGGACGCCGGGTTGCGCATCGCGCTGATCGGCGGCAACGAGGGCACGGCCGAGGCCGCCGCCGCACGGCTGATCCCCGAGGCGGTGGCCGCGGGCCGCGTGCGCTGCCTGTGCCCGCCCTTCGGTTTCGAGCAGAAGCCCGAGGAAATGGCGCGGCTGGAGACGCTGCTGACCCACTGGCAACCGCAGATCGTGTTCATCGGACTGGGCTCGCCCAAGCAGGAAAAGCTGATCGCACGGCTGCGGGCGCTGGCGCCGCGCGCCTGGTACCTGGGCGTGGGCGTGAGCTTCAGCTTCGTGGCCGGCGACGTGAAACGCGCGCCGGGCTGGATGCAGCGCAGCGGCCTGGAATGGGTGCATCGCCTGGTCCAGGAACCGGGCCGGCTGGCGCGGCGCTACCTGGTGGACGGCATCCCGTTCGCGGCCGGACTGCTGTGGCGATCGGCCACGCGGCGCGGACGCGGCTCCGCCGCCTGAGCGCACGGCGCCCGTCCTCGTTTCTGATTCCCTCGATTTCCGTTCCGCCCCCCCACGGCCCTCGACCTGGTCCCCTTCTTCGGATTCCGCATGACCGACTTCCTGTTCAACGGCTATTACGGCTACCGCAACACCGGCGACGACGTGTTCTGCGTCGTCGCGGACTGGGGCAGCCGCAAGTACTGGGGCGCCCGCGAGCTCGCGTTCGTCGCGACCGAGCTGCCGGTGCTGAGCCAGCCCGCGCAGGCCATCATCCCGACCGAGCGCCGCTACCCCGGCCAGCAGACGCTGTCGCGCACGATGTCCGGACTGGGCGCGCGACACATGGTGTATTTCGGCGGGTCCACATTGCACTCGCCGCAGGAGCTGTGGGTCAACCTGCTGCGCCAGTCGCTGGTGCAGAAGGTGGGCCGCAAGTCCATCGCCGCGGCGGGTGTGTCGGTGGGTCCGTTCAAGTCGACCGAGGGCGAGCGCGAGATCCGCAAGCTGATCGGCGAGATGAGCTACATCGCGGTGCGCGACCGCGCGTCCTTCGAGATCGTGAAGGCGATGAACGTGGACACGCCGGTGATCCAGGCCTTCGATCCGGCGCTGCTGATGCTGGACGTGATGGCCGACGGCCCCGCGCCGACGCTGCCGGAGCGGCCCGCGGGCCGGCCGGTGATCGGTGTCAGCGTGTGCAATGTCGAGCGCTATTACGGCAATGGGAATCTCGAGAACGAACGCCGTCGCGTGGCCTCGGTCAAGGCAACGGTGAAGGCGCTGGCCGAGGAGGGCTTCGCGCTGCGCTTCTTCGTGTTCAACGGCCACGCGGCCTCGGGCGACGATGCGGTGACCGACGAGGTGATCGCGTCGCTGGACGGGTATCCGCATGTGGAGCGGCTGGCCTACGACCCCGATCCCAAGCGGGTCTACGCGGAGCTGGCGCGCTGCGACGCGATCTTCGGCGTGCGGCTGCATGCGTGCATCCTGGCCTACACGGCGGGCGTGCCCTTCATCCTGGTCGAGTACCACCGCAAGTGCGGCGACTTCCTGGACGAGATCGGCTATCGGCCCGAGGGCCGCGTCGGTGACGCGACCGAGGATCCGGTCGAGGCCGCGCGGCGCGTGGCCAAGCTGGCGATCGGCGGGCGCGCGTCGCCGCCGTGGTCGCGCTCGATCCAGGATTCGTGCGAGATCGCGCGGCTGAACTTCACCGCCGCCCCGTACAGCGAGGGCCGCCGCTGATGTCCGCTGCCTCGATGCCCCTGATCTCCGTCGTCATCCCGCTCTACAACAAGGAAGGGCAGATCGCCCGGGCGCTCGCGTCCGTGCTGGGCCAGACCTTCCAGGACTTCGAGATCGTCGTGATCGACGACGGCTCCAAGGACCGCGGCGCGGAGCTGGTCGCGGCCTACACGGATCCGCGCATCCGGCTGTACCGGCAGGCCAATGCCGGCGTGTCGGTGGCGCGCAATCGAGGCGTGGAGCAGGCGAGGGCGGACGTCGTTGCCTTCCTCGATGGCGACGATGCCTGGTATCCGGATCACCTGGAGGGCCTGTGGCAGTTGCGCGAGGCCTATCCCGGCACGGTGGCGTGGGCGCACAACTATCACGTGGTGGACCTGGCGGGCGTGCTGACGCCGGGGGTGTCGGTGGTGACCGAGCCGCGCGTGGTGCTGACGCCGGAGAACTTCTTCCGCATCGCGCGGCATGGGACGCCGGTGTTCTCGTCGGCGGTGGCGGTGGATCGCGCGGCGCTGCAGCGCGTGGGCGGTTTCCCCGCGGGCGTGCGACTGGGCGAGGACCTGGACACGTGGATCCGGCTGCTGTTCTCGGGGCCGATCGCCTTTGATGCGAAGCCGGGCGCGTTCTATCACGCGGATGGCGACGACCGGGCGCTGGTGCGCAATCCGCCGCCGGCGCGCTATGTGTTCTTCGACACCGACGAGGCCTGGGTGCGCGCGCATCCGGAGGCGACGCAGGTGGCGCAGGACATCGAGGCCTTCCACGATTTCTTCCGGCTGGTGCATGCGCATCACCAGATCAAGTGGGGCGACAAGGCGACGGGTCGCGCGGTGCTGCAGCAGTGCCACGCGCCGGCCTTCGCGCACGAGCGGGACCGGCTGCTGCGCATGAGCCGGCTGCCGCAGCCGCTGTACCGCGCGCTGGGCCGGGTGCAGGCGGCGCTGCGGCGCCGGCGGGCCGCGCCGGCCGCAACGGCATCAGCGGTGACAGCGTCCGCACCGGCCGCGCGGGGTTGACGTGGGGCAGGGGAAGCTCGGGGCCAACCTGGTCAGCAACGTCGCGTTCTTCGCGCTGAACATCGTCGTGTCGCTGTGGCTGGTGTCGTACCTGGTGCGACACCTGGGCGTGGCGGCGTATGGCCTGGTGCCGCTCGCGGTCACCGTCGCCGGTTACTTCAATGTGATCACCGCCGGGCTCAACGCCGCGGTGGGACGGCATCTGACGGTGGCGATGAGCAGCGGCGACGCCGCGCGCGCCAACGGCATCTTCAACTCGTCGCTGTGGGCCTCGGCGCTGGTCGGGCTGCTGATGTGCGTGCTGGGCCTGCCGCTGCTGACCCACATCGCGCAGTGGATCGAGGTGCCGGCGGGCTGGGAGCACGACGCGGGCTGGCTGTTCTTCCTGACGGTGGGCGGTCTGGCCGTCACCACGCTGGGCACGCCGTTCCAGGCCGTGGTCTACAGCCGCAACCGCTTCGACCTGCAGAACCTGGGCAACATCCTGGGCCTGCTGGCACGCGTGGCGGTGGTGCTCGCGCTGTTCCATTTCACGCTGCCCAAGCTCTGGCACGTGGGCGCGAGCGTGCTGTGCGCCGCGCTGGCCACGATCGCCGTGGTCATCGTGGCCTCCCGGCGGCTGGCGCCGGCGCTGCGGCCGCGCGTGGACGGCTTCTCCTGGCCGATGGTGAAGGAGCTCGGCGGCACCGGTGGCTGGGTCTTCATCAGCCAGATCGGCACGCTCCTGCTGATCAACATCGATCTGCTGGTGGCCAACAAGGTGGTCGGCGCCGCTGCGGGCGGGCAGTACGCGCTGGTGCTGCAGTGGTCCATGCTGCTTCGCAACTTCGCGCTGGTCGTGTCCGGCGTGTTCGGGCCGACCATCCTGACGCTGCACGCGCAAGGCCGGCTGGACGAGATGATCGACTACGCGCGCGCCTCGGTCCGTCATCTGGGCCTGGTGATGGCGATTCCGATCGGCATCGTCTGCGGCTTCTCGGAATCGATCCTGCACGTCTGGCTGGGGCCGGCCTTCGCGCCGCTGTGGGGCGTGATGGTGCTGGCGACCGCGCACCTGGCGCTCAACCTGGCCTACCTGCCGCTGCACAACGTCAGCCTGGCAACGAACCACGTGAAGGTGCCGGGCATCACGCAGGTGCTGGCCGGCGTGGTGAACCTGGCGCTGGCCATCGCGATGGCCAAGGCCTGGGGCCTGTACGGCATCGCCATCGCGGGCGGGCTGGTGCTGCTGTTGCGCAACCTGGTCTTCACGCCGCTGTACGCGGCGCACATCCTGTCGCGGCCGTGGTGGACCTTCGCCCGCGAGGCCTTGCCGATCCTGGCGATGGCCACGCTGGTGTTCGGCGCCTCGCTGGCCGTGTCGCGGCTGGCCGCGCCCAACTCGTGGCTGGCACTGGCCCTGGCCGGATGTGCGGTCGGCGCCGGCGGAGTGCTGCTGCTGTGGACGGTGTTCCTGCGCCGCGAGGACCGCCAGGCGGTGCTCGGCAAGTTGCGCGGCAAGCTCCGCCGGGCGGCGTGAGCTCAACGGAGAAACAAGACATGGGACGACTCTCTGGCCTGCTGCGGCGACTGCTGGGACGACCGGCGCCGCAGGTGGCATTCAAGGCACGCGGCGAGGGCTGCGGCATCGCGCCGGGCAACGACTTCGTGTTCCCGGAACGCATCACGCTGGGCCGGCACGTGCACATCGAGGGCAAGGGCTACTTCAACGGCCAGGGCGGCCTGAGCATCGGCGACCACGTGATCTTCGCGCCCGGCGTGGCGGTGATGACCTCGATGCATCGCTACAAGGATGCGACCATGGTCCCTTACGACGAGGTCGATCTGCTGCGTCCGGTGACGATCGAGAACTTCGTGTGGGTCGGCATGCGCGCGATGATCCTGCCCGGCGTGACGCTGCGCGAGGGCACGATCGTTGGCGCCGGTGCCGTGGTCACCAAGTCGCACCCGGCGGGCGCGATCCTGGGCGGCAATCCGGCCGTGCAGATCGGCACGCGCGACATGGATGCGTTCCGCGCCATGGTCGACGGCGGACGCCATTACCTGTCGCTCAAGCAGTCGCAGGGCCTGCGCAAGCGCGAGGTGCTCGACAAGCGCTGATCGGAATCCAGATGAATGCAGTACCGATGACGAGCCCCGCGCCGGCCCCGGCCGCTCGCTCCGACTGGATCGACGTCGCCAAGGGCATCGGCATCCTGCTGGTGGTGTACGGGCATGTGGCGCGAGGCCTGATGAACGGCGGCGTGCCGATGGACCGCACCTGGTTCACCACCGTGGACACGGCGATCTACGCCTTCCACATGCCGCTCTTCTTCCTGCTCTCGGGCTGGTTCTTCCTCGGCTCGATGACGCGCCGCGGGCCGCGCGACTACCTCGCCACCCGCGTGGCCACCGTCCTCTATCCCTACGTTCTGTGGTCGCTGCTGCAAGGCGGCATCGAGCTGCTGATGTCGCGCTACACCAGCAACCCGCTGCAGCTGTCCGCCGTGCTGGCGCTCGGCTGGGCGCCGCGCGCGCAGTTCTGGTTCCTCTACGCGCTGTTCCTGATCAGCGTGATCGCGCTGCTGATGTGCGCTCGCCATCCGCGCGCCGGCGTCGCCGCACTGACCGTCACCGGCGCGCTGCTCCTCGCCGCGCAGCAGCGCGACTGGCCGATGCCCGCCGCGCTCGTCGCCAGCCACCTGATGTACTTCGCCATCGGCGCCTGGCTGGGCAGCCGCGCGCTGAGCCCGTCCACTGTCTCGCGGCTCGCGATCGCCGGTGTCCTGATCGGCGCCTGCGCGCTCGCGGCGCTGATGTCGCTGCCGCCAGGCGAGATGGCCTGGCCCAAGCTCCTCAAGCTCGCCGGCGCGACGCTGGGCGTGTCCGCCGCGGCCTGGCTGGCGATCCTGCTGGCGACGTCCGCCCGCACCCGCCCGCTCAGCGCCACGCTGGCCGCGCTGGGCCGGGCCTCGATGGCGATCTTCCTGGCCCACATCCTGGTCGCCAGCGGCGTGCGCATCCTGCTGGTCAAGGGGCTGGGCCTGACCGCCCCCGCCGTCCACCTGATCGCCGGCCTGGTGCTCGGGACGCTGCTGCCGTGGGCGCTCTGGCGCGCCGTGCAGGGAGGCGCCGGGATGGCGCTCTTCGAGCTGCCGAATGCCTGGCGCCAGCGCCTCGCCGGAGCCCCCGCCGCGCGTCCCGCCCGCACGCTTCCCGCCGCCTGACCCGCCAGCCCGGCCGTCCCGCCGAGCCGTCCTTCAGGGACAGGCCACGCGGGACACCGTGTTGGTGCGGCGTTAAGCTTTTTGGTGCGTACGGCGTAGATCAGCACCAGACCGGGGCGGATCTCCCCTCTCCCCCTTCCCGTGGATGTCCCTGGGGAGCGCCGGCGTCCTGACCGGGCTCACGGGCTCCCGGTGTCGCGTTCCAACCGCCACCGGGGCCCTCATGAGCACCACGTCCGCCGCTGCCGCGCCGATCGACCACCCGCGCCTGTCCGTCGTCATCCCGCTGTACAACAAGGCCGGCCAGATCGGCCGCGCCCTGGACTCGGTGCTCGCGCAGACCGTGCGGGACTTCGAGCTCATCGTGGTGGACGACGGCTCCACCGACGCCGGCGCGGCCGTCGT
Source organism: Roseateles sp. (assembly GCA_039594005.1). Taxonomy (GTDB): domain Bacteria; phylum Pseudomonadota; class Gammaproteobacteria; order Burkholderiales; family Burkholderiaceae_C; genus Roseateles. The sequence continues at coordinate 2,628,118 of JBCNOF010000010.1, read as the reverse complement.
CCAGGCCTGCCCCGACCCGCGCGTGCGCCTGCACCGCCAGCCCAATGGCGGTGTCTCCGCGGCACGCAACCAGGGCGTGGCGCTGGCGCGCAGCCCGCTGGTCGCCTTCCTGGACGCCGACGATGCCTGGCTGCCGGATCACCTCGAGCGCCTGTGGCGCTCCCGGCTGGCCGTCCCGGATGCCGTCGCCTGGGCCGCCAACTACGAGATCGTCGAGCCCGACGGCCGGCGCACGCCCGGCGTGCGCCTGGACTCACCCGCCCGCGTCGTGCTGACCCCCGAGAACTTCTATCGCATCGCCTTGCAGGGCTCGCCGGTGTGTTCCTCGGCGGTGATGGTGGACAAGGTCGCGCTGCTGGAGGCCGGCGGCTTCCCCGTGGGCGTGCGCCTGGGCGAGGACCTCGACACCTGGATCCGACTGCTGTTCAGCGGCTCGATCGCCTTCGACCCCCAGCCCGGGGCCAGTTACCACGCCGATGGCGACGACCGGGCGCTGGTGCGCCACGCGCCGCCCGCCCGCTACGCGTTCTTCGACACCGGCGAGACCTGGCGGCGCGCCCACCCGCAGGCGGTGCAGGTCGGCGCGGACATGGAGGAGTTCCACAACTTCTTCCGCATCAGCCACGCCCACCACCAGATCAAGTGGGGCGACAAGGCCGCCGGCCGGGCCGTGCTGCGCGCCTGCGACACCCGCGCCTTCGCCGACGAGCGCCGCCGGCTGCTGCGCATGAGCCTGCTGCCGCAGTGGGCCTACCAGGGCCTGACCCGGCTCAAGCGGGCGTTGCGACCCGCCCCGGCGGCGCCCCAGCCACCCCCCGTCACGGGGGGCGCCCAGCCCCCGACCTCGCGCGCCTACCCCTGACTGAGCGGGGGTGTGACTCTTCAGAGTCATCCGAGTGGGTGAGAATCGGCGCCGTTTCGCAACGCCTCACCCCCGGGAGCAGGTTTGAAAGTTCTCGTCACCGGCGCCGCCGGCTTCATCGGCATGCATGTCAGCCAGATCCTGCTGGCACGGGGCGACCAGGTGGTCGGCCTGGACAACCTCAACGACTACTACGACCCCCGGCTCAAGCACGACCGCCTGGCGCGCCTGAGCGGCCAGCCCGGGTTCGAGTTCGTCCAGATGGACGTGGCCGACCGCCAGGGCATCGCCGACCTCTTCGCCAAGCACCGCTTCGACCGCGTCGTGCACCTGGCCGCGCAGGCCGGCGTGCGCTATTCGCTGGTCAACCCGCATGCGTACATCGAATCCAACATCGTCGGATTCACCAACATCCTCGAGGGCTGCCGCCACACCCAGGTGCAGCACCTGGCCTACGCCTCGAGCTCCAGTGTCTACGGCGGCAACACGCTGATGCCCTTCAGCGAGCATCACGGCGTGGACCATCCGGTCAGCCTGTATGCCGCGACGAAGAAGGCCAACGAGCTGATGGCGCACACCTACAGCCATCTGTTCAACCTGCCCACGACGGGCCTGCGCTTCTTCACCGTGTACGGCCCCTGGGGCCGGCCCGACATGGCGCTGTTCCTGTTCACGAAGGCGATCCTGGCGGGCGAGCCGATCAAGGTCTTCAACCACGGGAAGATGATCCGCGACTTCACCTACATCGACGACATCGCCGAGGGCGTGGTGCGGGTGCTCGACCGCACCGCCACCGCCGATCCGGCCTATGACCCGCTGAAGGCCGATCCGGCGCGCTCCAACGCGCCGTACCGCGTGTTCAACATCGGCAACCACGCGCCCATCCCGCTGATGGACTTCATCGCCGCGATCGAGCAGGCCGTGGGCCGCGAGGCGATCAAGGAGTTCCTGCCGCTGCAGGACGGCGACGTGCCCGCCACGCATGCCGACGTCGAGGAGCTGGCCGACTGGACCGGCTTCCGCCCCGCGATGCCGGTGCCGGAGGGCATCCGCAGATTCGTCGCCTGGTACCGCACGTATTACCAGCAGTGACCGGCAGACCAGCAATGACCTGCCGGCAGTGAGCTGTCGGCAATGACATCCAGGGCCCGGCCGGGCGAGCACGCCCCGGCCCGCCTTCAATGAATCAACGAGGAGAGTGGGAATGAAAGTCACGACGATCGGCACCGGCTACGTGGGCCTGGTCACCGGCGCCTGCCTGGCCGAGATGGGCAACCACGTGGTCTGCCTGGACGTGAATGCCGAGAAGATCCGCATCCTCAACGAGGGCGGCATCCCCATCCACGAGCCGGGCCTGGACGCCGTCGTCAAGCGCAACGTCGAGGCCGGCCGCCTGCAGTTCACCACCGACGTGGACGCCGCCGTCAACCACGGCACCATCCTGTTCATCGCCGTGGGCACGCCCCCGGGCGAGGATGGCTCGGCCGACCTGCAGTACGTGCTCGCCGCGGCGCGCTCCATCGGCCAGCGCATGACCGACTACAAGGTGGTCGTCGACAAGAGCACCGTCCCCGTGGGCACCGCCGACAAGGTCCGCGGTGCCATCGCCGAGGAGCTGGCAAAGCGCGATGCCAAGGTCGGTTTCGCGGTCGTGTCCAACCCCGAGTTCCTGAAGGAAGGCGCGGCGATCGAGGACTTCATGAAGCCCGACCGCATCGTCGTGGGCTCCGACGACGAGCAGGCCACGCTGATGATGCGCGCGCTGTACGCGCCGTTCACGCGCAGCCACGATCGGCTCTTCGTGATGGACGTGCGCAGCGCCGAGTTCACCAAATACGCCGCCAACGCGATGCTGGCCACGCGCATCAGCTTCATGAACGAGCTGGCGCTGCTGGCCGAGAAGGTCGGCGCCGACATCGAGTTGGTGCGCCGCGGCATCGGCTCGGATCCGCGCATCGGGTATCAGTTCCTGTACGCGGGCGCGGGGTATGGCGGCTCGTGCTTCCCCAAGGACGTCAAGGCGCTGGTGCGCACCGGGCGCGAGTACGGCCAGGAACTCAAGGTGCTCAACGCCGTCGAGGAAGCCAACGACCGTCAGAAGCTGGTGCTGGTGGACAAGATCGTCGCGCGTTACGGCGAGGACCTGTCGGGCAAGCGCTTCGCGCTGTGGGGCCTGGCCTTCAAGCCCAACACCGACGACATGCGCGAGGCGCCCTCGCTGGTGATCATCGAGGAGCTGGTCAAGCGCGGCGCCGCGATCGCGGCCTATGACCCGGTGGCGATGAGCGAAGCCAGCAAGCTGCTGGCGCAGCTCCAGGGCGTGAGCTTCTGCGAGCGCGCCGAGCACGCGCTGGCGGACTCCGACGCGCTGGTCATCGTGACCGAGTGGAAGGAGTTCCGCACGCCGGACTTCGATCGGATCAAGAGCGAGCTCAAGGAGCCGGTGGTCTTCGATGGCCGCAATCTGTATGAGCCGGCGCTGATGGTCACCCTCGGCATCGAGCACCACGCCATCGGGCGGGGACGCGCAAGCCGGAGTGAGCCCTTCCAGCCCCCTCTCCCGCTCCGCAGGCGAGGGGAAGGCTCAGGACGCGCAGACGCTCGCGGCGGTGACGCCGGTCTTGACCAGCGTCGGGCGCAGCGTCGACTCGACGTTGGCCGTGCCGCTGCGGCCCCAGGTCGTGACCTTGAAGCTCGTGCCCACCGGCCAGGTGAAGTTCACCACGTCGCCGTCAGCCAGGTAGCCGCTGTCGTAGACCATCACGCCGGTCACCTTGTCCGCGACCGTCATGCGGAAGGTCGCGCCGCCGGTGGCCGCCAGCGACAGCCGATAGCTCTCGCCCGCCGCGGGCAGCGCCCAGCTCACCGGATTCATCGCCCGGCCGGTCGCGTTGGCCTGCTCGATCAGCGTCGACGTCGCCGGGAAGACCAGCGCCTGACGCCAGGTGTCGAACTCGCCGCTCACCGTGCCCTTGGTCCGCCACCACGCGCCGCGCATGGACAGCAGGTTCAACGCCGTGGCCGTCACCGTCGTGCTGGGCGCGTTGTTGCCGTCCAGCCAGGACGAGGCGCTCTGCAGCGGCCGCAGCGCCGCGCGGATCGTGTCCAGGTCCGCGGCCGTGGCGTTGCTCCAGCCGTTCTTGTGCAGCTTGAAGTCGGCGCCGATTTCCACGTAGATGACGAAGGGCGTGCCGGTGTTGCGGTCCACGACATACGCGCCGTAGGCCTTGAGCGTTTCCGCGACCTTGCGCAACTCCGGCGTGGCCAGCGCCTGCGCGTTGAAGCTCGCCGGCAGCATCATCCGCGCGCCCATCGGGATCTGGCCCGAGTTGGTCGTGGCGGCATTCGAGTCCGCCGAGGTCGCGGGGAACTGGTAGGTCTGGCTGGCGCTCAGGCCGGTGAAGTCCAGCGACATCGCCAGCGCATGCTTGAACATCGCCGCGCCGTCATTGGCCTCGTGGATGCGGATCAGTCCGCCGATCGTGGACACGCCCGCGGCGCGCGCGCCCTGGTAGTAATGCGACGGGTCGCCCATGCCGCGACCGGTCAGCGGCGTCCACGCGTACTGGTTGGTGACCCACGCGCCGTTGACCTGCTTGAGCCCCCAGAACGAATGGATGACGCCGGCGGCGGTGTCGATGATCTCCGCGTGGCCGTCGCTGCCCGTGGCGGGCTGGGTCTCGGCCGGCCAGTGCGGGATGGTGATGCTCGGGCGGTAGACCTCGCTGTCCGGGTCCCACACGCCTTGCGCGTTCGTGCCGGTGACGATCATCGGCGCGTCGTCGGACGAGGCCTCGAACGCGGCCGTCGACCAGGCACCGCCGGCCACCGCCGGGTAATAGGTCGCCGCGGGAATGGTCGCCGAGCCCAGCACCGGGTTGACCGGACGGCTGTTCCACGGAGAGTCCGGGCTGAACGGGCGCAGGAAGCTGCCGAAGTTGCCCGCCGTGCAGAGCGCGGCGGCGCTGCTGCCGCTGCTGGCGTCGCCGGCGAGGAGTTGCGTGCTGACACCGGCCACGGCCTCGGACGCGGGCAGGCTGGCGGCAGTGACCGGGGTGGCGGCCGGGGTCGACGCTGCGGTGGGCGGCGTCTCCAGCGACTGGGTGCCGGCGACCGCGCCAGCTTGGGCGCCACCACCGCCGCCGCAGCCGCTCAGCAGCAGCGAGGAGGCGAGCGCGCAGGCGCTCAGGCAGGCAGAAACTCGCAAGGAGGAAGAGATATTCGTCATGGTGATTCAAACAACTACGAATGCGCGTGCTGCGCGTTGACGATCGACTGCCTTCAAACTCTTCTTCTTTCGCGCCGATGAGGGATTAGGCTCACCGGGCGAGTTTCTTGTTACTGGATGTTGGCGCCCCGGAAGATGGCTGCCTGGATTCCTCCCTGCCAGGGCAGGTGTTGCAGCCACGATTCAGTATGGGGACCCGGTGTCGCGTTTTTCCACTGTAGGCATCGGACTCGTGCCTCGATTCCGGGAATAGTCGACGCCCGCTTGACCGTACGGTTTGAAACATCCGGGTGCAGGATTGACAACCCCAAGGAAGTCGCAGTTGGCGGGTTTATCACCGCCCGTTACATACCTCCCGATATTGGGGCGATCCGGCGCGGCGATATTCAAGTTCGTAAATAGAAACTCAATATCACGATGCGCACGGAAATGCGAAGAGCGTCACGAACGAGCGCGGCGAGGGCGCTGTGGGATACTTCGCGCTTCGTTTGAGGGAATCGAGATGGTCAAGATCAATGGGATCGAGGTCGACAACGCGAAGCCATTCGTGCTGTTCGGCGGCGTCAACGTGCTGGAGTCCGAGCAGTTCGCCGTGGACGTCTGCGGCGAGTACGTCCGGGTGACCCAGGAGCTGGGCATCCCCTACGTCTTCAAGGCGTCGTTCGACAAGGCCAACCGCTCCTCGATCAAGAGTTATCGCGGCCCGGGCCTGGACGCCGGCCTGAAGATCTTCGAGGCGGTCAAGAAGGCGCACGGCGTGGCGGTGCTGACCGACGTGCATGAGCCGCATCAGGCGGCCGAGGTCGCCGCGGTGTGCGACGTGCTGCAGCTGCCGGCCTTCCTGGCGCGACAGACCGACCTGGTGATCGCGCTGGCCAAGACCGGGCGCGTCATCAACATCAAGAAGCCGCAGTTCGTCAGCCCGCCGCAGATGAAGAACATCGTCGAGAAGTTCGAGGAAGGCGGCAATCCGAACGTGATGCTGTGCGATCGCGGCGCGCAGTTCGGCTACGACAACCTCGTGGTGGACATGCTGGGCTTTGGCGTGATGAAGCAGGTCAGCGGCAACAAGCCGGTGATCTTCGATGTGACCCATGCGCTGCAGCAGCGCGAGTCCGGCGCCGCGGCGTCCGGCGGCCGTCGCGGTCAGGTCACCGAGCTCGCGCGCGCGGGCATGGCCATCGGCCTGGCGGGGCTGTTCCTGGAAGCGCATCCGGATCCCGCCAAGGCGCTGTGCGACGGCCCCAGCGCGCTGCGCCTGTCCCAGCTCAAGCCCTTCCTGGAGCAGGTCAAGGCGATCGACGACCTCGTCAAGCGCCTGCCGGCGCTGGATACGAACTGATCAGCCGCTGATCGCGATCTGGTCGCGCCTGAAGGTCCGGGAGGACCTCAGGCCCGCCGCGGTTCGGCGGTGGCTGACGACGGCGCTTCCGCCACGGGCGGCCGCCCATTGAACACCAGCCGCATCAGCGCGGACGGGCGTACCACCCACAGGTGCACCGCCAGGCTGAAGGCGAGGGCGCCGCTGGCGATCAGGCTGAACTTCAGCACGGCGGGCCAGTCCATCGGCAGCAGCGTCAGGGCCAGCGCCACCACGGCCAGGTGGTGGACCAGGAAGATCGTGTAGCTCGCGTCCGACAGCAGGCGGCCGAACGGGCTGCGCGCGCCGCGGCGCATCCGGCCCAGCGCGCCGACCGCCGCCCCCGTCGCGATCCACAGGCCCAGCAACTGCACCGTCAACGCGGCCTCGCGGGCGAAGGCCCCGGACAGGGTGCTGCTCGCGCCGTCGCCCCAGTCAGCCAGGAAGGCGGCCACCGGCAGCAGCCAGAGGGGCGTGCGCAGCCAGGCCCGCAGCCAGGCGGGGCGGTGCCACATCGCCAGCCCGGCGAAGAACATCGGCGCGTAGAAGAACAGGCTGAACAGCGTCAGGCCGCCGGGGCCGGTGTCATAGGCGATGCCGGTCAGCCGGACGGCGATCAGCAGTGCCTGGTTGAGCAGCGCGCCCGCCAGCGCCACGCCCAGCCACTGCGCCGGGCCGTGCAGGCCGAGGCCGGCCAGGCGGCGCGTCAGCCGCTGGCTCAGGCGCCGGGCGAGCCGCCGCAGCGGGCCTGCGGCACGGCCGTGGCGCCGGGCCGAACTGCCCAGCAACATCGCGCCGGCAAGCACCAGCACGTCCAGCACCAGCAGGTCGCGCAGGAACCACAGGTGGTACATGGGCGTGTTCAGCGAGAACACGGCTTCCCACGGGTCCGCGCCGCGATGCCAGGCCATCAGCCCCAATTGCAGGCTGTTGAGCAGGGTCCAGCAGGTCAGCAGCGGCAGGCCCAGGCGCAGCATCTGGCGCGCGAGCAGCTCCGGTGCACCGTGCCGGCCCAGGCTGCCCGCGAAGAGCAGGCCTGACAGCAGGAAGAAGCCCGGCACCCGGAAGCTGTGGATCAGCGCCACCAGCGCGTCGAAGACGACGCTGCGGTGGCTGTCCGCGACCAGCCAGTCGCCGGTGGTCAGGAAGACGTCGGCGGCATGCAGCGCGACGCCCAGCACCATCAGCGTGGCGCGGATGCGGTCGAGGTCCAGGTCGCGACAGAGATCCGGGGTGCCCGCAGGGCCGGCGGCCGAGACGGATCGTTCGGCGACGGCAAGGCGAAGCGCGCCTGACGGGCGCGCGATGCGGCGGTCCATGCTTACCTCCTCCTGCATGTGCGGAACGCCTCTTCGGGCGTCTGAACGTGAAAATGTACGCGCCGCGCCCAAATCGCAGGTACCGAGTCTGTAAGCGGATCCTTCCGGCAGCCCCCCGGAACGCGGGGGGAGGGGTCAGCGGAGGAGGTCGTCGGCGAGCCGCGCCACGATGCGCGTGGCGGCTTGGCCGTCCCACAGCGGGGGACGGCGGACTGCCCTCAGGGGTTGGCCCTCACCCCAGCCCTCTCCCGCAAGCGGGCGAGGGGGCCAAACCGGACCGAGCGCCTCGGAACTCCCTCTCCCGCTTGCGGAAGAGGGTGGGGGCGAGGGCCAGTGGCCGTCGCAGGCCGCCAGTCGCTTCAGGGCCAGTTCGAGCACCCGGTCCGGGTTCGTGCCGGCGATCTCGTTGGTGCCGAGGTCGACGGTGACCGGCCGCTCGGTGTTCTCGCGCAGCGTCAGGCAGGGGATGCCCAGCGCGGTGGTTTCTTCCTGGAGCCCGCCGCTGTCGGTCAGCACCAGCGCCGCCCGGCGCCACAGCGCCAGGAAGGGCTGGTAGGGCAGGGGCGGCAGCAGATGCAGCCCCGGCGCCGGCTTGCGGCCCAACTCGGCCAGCCGCGCGCGGGTGCGGGGATGCACCGGGAACAACAACGGCAGCCGCGCCGACAGCGTGCCCAGCGCGTCCATCAGCCCGGCGAGCTGGCCCGGCTCATCGACGTTGGCCGGCCGATGCAGCGTCACCACGCCGAATCGCGGCGCGGGCTCGTCCAGCAACGCCGGTGCGCCAGCCTCCGCCAGCGCCGATCGCGCCGTGGCCACCGCGGCGAGGGCCGCTTCGTCGCCCGCGTCCAGCCGCGCCAGCTGGAACAACAGGTTGTCGACCATCACATGGCCGACCTCGACGATGCGTGTCTCCGGATGCCCCTCGCGGCGCAGGTGCGCCGCGGCGCTCGGTTCGGTCGTGAAGAGCCAGTCCGCGATCGCGTCGGTGGCGCGGCGGTTGATCTCCTCGGGCATGGTCATGTCGCCGCTGCGCAGGCCGGCCTCCACATGCGCGACCGGCACGCCGAGCTTGCGGGCCGTCAGCGCGCAGGCCAGCGTCGAATCGACGTCGCCGACGACCACGCAGGCCGCGGGCCGGTCGGCGAGCACCTGCGGCTCGTAGGCCTGCATGATCCGCGCGGTCAACTGCGCGTGGCCGCCGCCATGGCAGTCCAGCGAGACGTCCGGCGGCGGCAGGCCGAGTTCGTCGAAGAACACGCCGCTCATCGCCGCGTCATGGTGCTGCCCGGTGTGGATCAGTTTCCACGCCAGCCGGCCGTCCGCGCGCAGCGCCCGCACCAGCGGCGCGAGCTTCATGAAGTTGGGCCGCGCCCCGGCAATCAGATGGATCAGCGGCGCGGCCATCGCCGGCTCAATCGAAGGACTTGGCGTCGGCGAGCAGCGGCGCCTTCGCGTCCTTCTCGGCGAGCTTGAACTCGACGTCCAGCGTCGGCCAGTCGATGCCGATGGCCGGGTCGTCCCAGCGCACCGAGCCCTCGGCCTGCGGCGCGTACAGATCGGTCGTCTTGTAGAGGAAATCGGCCGTCTCGCTCAGCACCAGGAAGCCGTGGGCGAAGCCCGGCGGGATCCACAGCTGGCGATGGTTCTCGCCCGTCAACTCGACGCCGACCCACTGGCCGAACCTCGGGCTGGAGCGACGCATGTCGACGGCCACGTCGAACACGGCGCCCGCGGTGCAGCGCACCAGCTTGCCCTGCGCATGCGGATGGAGCTGGAAGTGCAGGCCGCGCAGCACGCCCTTGCCCGAGCGCGAATGGTTGTCCTGCACGAAACGCACGTCGTAGCCGCAGGCGGCGTTGAACTTCGGCTCGGTCCAGCTCTCCATGAAGAAGCCGCGCGCGTCGCCGAAGACCTTGGGCTCGACGATCAGCACTTCCGGGAGCGCGGTCGGGATCACGTTCATCAGAACACCTTCTCGCTCAGCACCTGACGCAGGTACTGGCCGTAGCCGTTCTTGAGCATCGGCTGGGCGAGGCGCTCGAGCTGCTCGGCGCTGATCCAGCCCTTGCGGAAGGCGATCTCCTCGGGGCAGGCGACCTTCAGGCCCTGGCGCTTCTCCAGCGTGGCGATGAACTGGCCGGCCTCCAGCAGGCTGTCGTGCGTGCCGGTGTCCAGCCACGCGTAGCCGCGGCCCATGATCTCCACGCGCAGCTGCTGCTGCGCCAGGTAGCGGGCGTTGACGTCGGTGATCTCGAGCTCGCCGCGCGGGCTGGGCTGGATGTCGGCGGCGATGTCGCAGACCTGGCGGTCGTAGAAGTACAGCCCGGTGACCGCGTAGTTGCTCTTGGGCGCCTTGGGCTTTTCCTCGATGCTGACGGCGCGCTTGGAGGCATCGAACTCCACCACGCCATAGCGCTCCGGATCGTGCACGTGGTACGCGAAGACGGTGGCGCCGTCGTCCTGCGCGTCGGCGTTGTCGAGCAGGCCGGCGAAGTCGTGACCGTAGAAGATGTTGTCGCCCAGCACCAGCGCGCTCGGATCGCCGCCGATGAAGTCCTTGCCCAGGATGAAGGCCTGCGCGAGGCCGTCCGGGCTGGGTTGCACGCAGTACTGCAGGTTGATGCCCCAGCGCGAGCCGTCGCCCAGCAGCGCCTCGAAGCGCGGCAGGTCCTGCGGCGTGCTGATCAGCAGGATGTCGCGCATGCCCGCCAGCATCAGCGTGCTGAGCGGGTAATAGACCATCGGCTTGTCGTAGACCGGCAGCAGCTGCTTGCTGATGGCCAGCGTGGCCGGGTGCAGCCGGGTGCCGGAGCCTCCGGCCAGGATGATGCCCTTGCGGGTGGTGTTGCCCATCGTGGAGCCTCCGATCACAGGATCTCGTCCAGCAGCCGGTCCACGCCGGTCTGCCAGTGCGGCAGGACCAGCCCGAAGCGGTCCTGCAGCTTGTGGTTGTCCAGGCGCGAGTTCAGCGGCCGGGGCGCGGGGGTCGGGTAGGCGCTGCTGGCCAGCGCCTCGACCTGCTCGGGTTGCACCTTCAGCGCGACGCCCTTGTCCCGGGCGCGTGTGAGCACATGCGTGGCGTACTGGTGCCAGCTGGTCTCTCCGCTCGCGACGGCGTGGTACACGCCGCACAGCGCGCGGTCAGGGAGCGTCGCGCGGATCAGGTGCGCCGTGACGTCGGCCAGCAGGTCGGCGCCCGTGGGCGCGCCGAACTGGTCGGCCACGACCTTGAGCTGGTCGCGTTCCGCGGCCAGTCGCAGCATGGTCTTGGCGAAGTTGCCGCCGCGCGCCGCGTACACCCAGCTGGTGCGCAGCACCAGGGCGTCGGCGCCGGACGCGGCGATGCGCTGCTCGCCGTCGAGCTTGGTCCGGCCATAGACGCTGAGCGGGCCGGTGGGGGCGTCCTCGAAACGCCAGTCGCTGCCGCTGCCGTCGAAGACGTAGTCGGTCGAGTAATGCACCAGCAGCGCGCCCAGCGCCTTGGCTTCCTCGGCCAGCACGCCGGGGGCCAGCGCGTTGATCTGGCGCGCGGCGGCGGCGTCGCTCTCGGCCTTGTCGACGGCCGTGTAGGCCGCGGCATTGACGATCACGTCGGGCGCGACGCGGCGCACCGTGGCGCGCAGCGCGTCGCTGTCGCCGAGGTCGCCGCCTTCATGGCGGTCCAGCGCGACGAGCTCGCCCAGCGGCGACAGCGCGCGCTGCAGTTCCCAGCCGAGCTGGCCATTCTTGCCGAGCAGCAGGATCCGCATGACCGCTCAACCGCCGTATTGCTTGGACACCCACTCGCGGTACGCGCCCGAGAGCACGCGCGAGGCCCAGTCCTCGTTGGCCAGGTACCACTGCACCGTCTTGCGGATGCCGGTCTCGAAGGTCTCAGCCGGACGCCAACCCAGGTCGCGCTCGATCTTGCGCGCGTCGATCGCGTAGCGGCGGTCGTGCCCGGGGCGGTCCTTCACGTAGGTGATCAGGCGGGCGTAGGGGCCGGCCGGGTCGGGACGCAACTCGTCGAGCAGCGCGCACACCGTCTTCACGATGTCGATGTTGGCCTGCTCGTTCCAGCCGCCGATGTTGTAGGTCTCGCCCAGCGTGCCGCCGGCGAGCACCGCGCGGATGCCCGAGCAGTGGTCGGTGACGTAGAGCCAGTCGCGGATCTGCTGGCCGTCGCCGTACACGGGCAGCGGCTTGCCGGCCAGCGCGTTGACGATCATCAGCGGGATCAGCTTCTCGGGGAAGTGATACGGCCCGTAGTTGTTGCTGCAGTTGGTCGTGACCACCGGCAGGCCGTAGGTGTGGAACCAGGCGCGCACCAGGTGGTCGCTGGCGGCCTTGGAGGCCGAGTACGGGCTGTTGGGCTCGTACGGATTCGTCTCGGCGAAGGGCGGATCCTCGGGCTTGAGCGAACCGTAGACCTCGTCGGTGGAGACGTGGTGGAAGCGGAAGCCCGCCTTGGCCTCGCCCTCCAGCGCCGACCAGTAGCCGCGCGCGGCCTCCAGCAGCGTGAAGGTGCCTTCGACGTTGGTGCGCATGAACGCGCCCGGGCCGTGGATGGAGCGGTCCACATGCGACTCGGCGGCGAAGTGGACGATCGCGCGCGGGCGATGCGTGGCCAGCAGCTGGTCGATCAGCGCGCGGTCGCAGATGTCGCCCTGGACGAAGACGTGGCGCGCGTCGTCCTTCAACGAGGCGAGGTTCTCCAGGTTGCCCGCGTAGGTGAGCGCGTCGAGGTTGACCACCGGCTCGTCGGAGGTCTTGAACCAGTCGAGCACGAAATTGCTGCCGATGAAACCGGCGCCGCCGGTGACGAGGATCGTCATGAAACTTCCCTGAGATGTCTGTGAGAGCCGCGGTCGGGCCGGGGAGGGGCCTGGAGGGCGAAGGGCGCCGGGGCGCCCCCTGTCGTCACAGGCGCCAGACCCGGAGTCCGGCGGCGCGCAAATTGTCGCCGCTAAACGCGGCCTTGACGTCGATGAAGGCGCCGCCGGGCACCAGCTTGGCGCCAAGCGCCTCCACGGGCAAGGCCTTGTACTCGCGGTGGGCCACCGCCGCCACGATGGCGTCGGCGCGCGGCAGGTCCTCGAAGGCGTGCAGCGCGACGCCGTATTCGTGCATCGCCTCGTCGGCCTCGGCCGCCGGATCGGTGACGAAGACCTCCACGCCGTAGGTCCTGAGCTCGCGGATGATGTCGATCACCTTGGAGTTGCGCAGGTCGCCGCAGTCCTCCTTGAAGGTCAGGCCCAGCACGTTGACCTTGGCGCCCTTGATCGGCGAGCCCGAGGCGATCATCTGCTTGATGGTCTGCTCGGCGATGAACTTGCCCATGCCGTCATTGATGCGCCGGCCCGCCAGGATGACCTGCGGGTGATAGCCCAGCATGTCGGCCTTGTGCGTGAGGTAGTAAGGGTCCACGCCGATGCAGTGGCCGCCGACCAGGCCCGGCTTGAACTTCAGGAAGTTCCATTTCGTGCCCGCGGCTTCCAGCACTTCGGAGGTGTCCAGGCCCAGGCGCTCGAAGATGATCGCCAGCTCGTTCATCAGCGCGATGTTGAGGTCACGCTGCGTGTTCTCGATGACCTTGGCGGCCTCGGCGGTCTTGATGCTGGAGGCGCGGTGCACGCCCGGCACGATGATCTTCTCGTAGGTCCTGGCGACGATGTCCAGCGTCTCGGCCGAGTCGCCGGAGACGATCTTGAGGATCTTCGTCAGCGTGTGGTCCTTGTCGCCCGGGTTGATGCGCTCGGGGCTGTAGCCGACGAAGAAGTCCTGCTTCCACTTCAGGCCGGACTCGCGCTCCAGCACCGGGATGCAGACTTCCTCGGTGGCGCCGGGATACACGGTCGACTCGTACACGACGACCGCGCCGCGCTTCATGTGCCGACCCACGCTCGTGGACGAGCCGATCAGCGGGCGGAAGTCGGGGATCTTGGCATCGTCCACCGGCGTGGGCACGGCCACGATGATGACGTCGGCCTCGGCCAGGCAGGCGGGATCGCTGTGGTACTCGGCGTGCACGGCCGCGCGCACGTCCTCGTCGCTCAGCTCGCGCGAGGGGTCCGTGCCGGCGCGGCACTTGGCGACCTTGTCCACCGCGATGTCGAAGCCGATGGTCCGCCCGTGCTTGCCGAACTCCACCACCAGCGGCAGTCCCACATATCCCAAACCGACGACGGCAATCACGGACACGGCCTTCTCCTGTACTTTTCCGAGGACGGCTTTGTATCCGACTTTTCAGTCGCCGCCGACCCCATACCCCCGGGTGAGGGTCGGGACCGGGGGCGTTCGTGCATCAGTTCCGCCCGTAGGTGTCCTGGTAGCGCTCGATGTCGTCCTCGCCCAGGTAGCTGCCGGACTGCACCTCGATGATCTCCAGCGGGATCTTGCCGGGGTTGGCCAGGCGGTGCACCGAGGCGATCGGGATGTAGGTCGACTGGTTCTCGGTGAGCAGGAAGGTCTTGTCGTCGCAGGTCACCTCGGCGGTGCCCGGAAACCACGATCCAGTGCTCGGCGCGGTGGTGGTGCATCTGCAGGCACAGCGAGCGCGCCGGGCTTGACGGTGATGTGCTTGACCTGGAAGCGGCCGCCCATGTCCACCGAGTCGTAGGAGCCCCACGGGCGGTAGACCTCGCGGTGCAGGTTCTGCTCGTCGCGCTGCGACCCCGGGCGGCGTCGAGCTGGTTGACGATCTTCTTGACGTCCTGGCTCTTGCTGCGGTCGTGCGACCAGCACCGCGTCCGGGGTCTCCACGACGACGATGTTGTCCAGCCCCACCGCCGACACCAGCCGGCTCGTGGCATGGACCAGCGTGTTGCGGCTGTCGGCGATGATCGCGTCGCCGCGGCTGGCGTTGCCGGAGGCGTCCTTCTCGGCCACCTGCCAGACGGCTTCCCAGGCGCCCAGGTCGTTCCAGCCGGCGTCCAGCGGCACCATGCGCAGCGCGATCGGGCTGCCGGGGCAGCGCTCCATCACGGCGTAGTCGATCGATTCCGCCGGCACCGCGGCGAAGGACTCCTTGGCCGGGCGCACGAACGCGCCGTCCACCGCCTTGGCCGTGAACGACACGCGCGTGGCCTGCTCGATGTCGGGACGGAACTGCCCCAGCGCCTTCAGCCAGACGCTGGCGCGCAGCACGAACATGCCGCTGTTCCAGTAGTAGGCGCCCTGGTCGAGGTACTTCTGGGCGGTGGCGGCGTCGGGCTTCTCGACGAAGGCCTCGACGCGCAGGCCCGGCAGCCCTCCGCGGCCGACCGGATGTAGCCGTAACCGGTTTCCGGACGATCCGGCGTGATGCCCAGGATCACAATGGTGCCGTCCTGCGCCTGACGCACGGCGTCCTGCAGGGCAGCGGTGAAGGCCGGGCCGTCGGTGACGGTCTGGTCGGCCGGCGTGACCACCAGCACCGGATCCTGCCCGGCTTCCAGCGCCTGCAGCGCGGCCAGCGTGATCGCCGGGGCCGTGTTGCGGCCCACCGGCTCGAGCAGCACGGCGCTCGGCGCCAGCTGCAACTCGCGCAGCTGGTCCAGCACCATGAAGCGGTGCTCCTCGTTGCCCACGACGATCGGGGCCATCACGGCGATGTCCTCGGCGCCCAGGCTGGACAGGCGGTCCGCGGCCTGCTGGAACAGGCTGGTGTTGCCGTTCAGCACGAGGAACTGCTTGGGATAACCGGCGCGGGACAAGGGCCAGAGGCGCGTGCCGCTGCCGCCCGCCATGATCACCGGTTGCGTGTCGATCTTGCTCAAGTTACTGCTCCCTCTCTCTCAACTCTCGAAACCATTCGGATTGGCCGATTGCCAGCGCCAGCTGTCCTCGCACATGCGGTCCAGGTCGAAGCGCGCGCTCCAGCCCAGCTTGTCCCGGGCCAGCGCCGGATCGGCATAACAGGCCGCGACGTCGCCAGGACGCCGCGCGACGATCTCATAGGGGATCTGCTGGCCGCTGGCCTTGGCGAAGGCATTGACCAGTTCCAGCACGCTGTAGCCGCGGCCGGTGCCCAGGTTGACCCAGATCGACTCGTTGCCGCGCAGCAGGAAGTTCAGCGCCGCCACATGGCCCTCGGCCAGGTCCACGACGTGGATGTAGTCGCGCACGCCGGTGCCGTCCGGGGTGTCGTAGTCGCCGCCGAAGACCGACAGCCTGGCGCGCCGGCCCACCGCGACCTGCGTGACGTAGGGCATCAGGTTGTTGGGGATGCCGCGCGGGTCCTCGCCGATGCGCCCGCTCTCGTGCGCGCCCACCGGGTTGAAGTAGCGCAGGCAGGCGGTCTGCCAGCTCGGGTCCGAGGCGCCGAGGTCGCGCAGGATGCCCTCGCCGATCAGCTTCGTCGCGCCGTACGGGTTGACCGCCATCAGGTCGGCGTCCTCGCGCAGCGGCAGGGACTTGGGCTGACCATAGACCGTGGCGCTGGAGGAGAACACGATGCGCTTGCAGCCGTGCCGGCGCATCGTCTCGCACACCGTCAGCAGGCCGTCGAGGTTGTTGCGGTAGTAGCTCAGCGGCTTGGCGGTGGACTCGCCCACCGCCTTGTAGGCGGCGAAGTGGACGACCGCCGCGGGCTGGTACTCGGCGAAGACCGCTTCCAGCGCGGCACCGTCGCAGACATCGAGCTTCTCGAACAGCGGCGTCTGGCCGCTGAGCTCGGCCAGGCGCTCCAGCACCTTGGGCGAGCTGTTGCTGAAGTTGTCCACGCCGACGACGCGGTAGCCCGCCGCCTGCAGCGCGAGCCAGGTGTGGGAGGCGATGTAGCCGGTCGCGCCGGTCAGCAGGATGGTGTCGTTGGCCATGGGATCTTCGGTGTCAGCGGATCATGCCCTGCACGTAGCAGCCGGCGGTGTAGGCGTTGTAGGAATAGAGCGTGTTGGACGTGTCGCGGTCGAGTCGGGTGTACGAGCAGCCCACCGTCACGTTGCGCAAGGCCTCCCAGGCCAGGCCCAGGCTGTACTGCTTGGAATTGTCCTTCGCGCCCGCGCCGGGCAGGGCGATGTCGCCGTTGCGGCTCAGGCGCGTGATGCCCAGACCCGCCGTCGCCGTGACCTTGCCGGTGAGGCGGTAGCTGAACTGCGTCTGCAGCGCCGTCTGCACGCGGTTGAAGTCGGCCAGCCCGTTGTTGATGCCCAGGTAATAGGCCTCGACGCCGGTGTCGCGAGAGAGCTTGGTGTTGAGCGTCCAGCGGCCACCCGGCGCCCAGGTCCAGCTCAGCGCGCCGGTCACGCCGGTGAAGGAATCCGAGGTGCTGCGGCTGATCCGTGCGTTCAGGCTGCTGGAGCCGGTGGCGCGCCACAGCGCGGTCAGGTCGACGTCCTTGCGGTCCCACTCGAAGCCGTTGGAGGGCACGCGGCCCTTGGTGTAGCGGCCCGCCACGCCGAAGCGCCAGGCGCTGCTCGCGTTGTACAGCAGGCCCAGCGAGGACATGTTCTGGCGATACTCCTGCGAGTCCCACAGCGCCAGCGAGTAGTCCCGCTCGCGCCGCGAGAAGGTGCCTTCCACGGTGAACGGCGACAGGTTGGGCAGGCCCAGCCGGATGCTGCCGCCCAGGCTGCGGTCCGTCTGCAGGTTGCGCTCGGTCGTGGGGGCGATGCCGGTGTTGCTGTTGAAGTCGGCCAGCGTGCGCGCGGTCGTGTAGTCCACCGTGCCCGACAGGTTGCCCACGGTTTCCCAGTCCAGCCCGGCGTCGATGTTGTAGCCGCGGTTGTCCAGCCGGCTGTTGTCCTGGTAGCGGGTGTCGTTGAAGCGCGCGTCGGCATGCACGCGCTGGCGGCCCAGCCGCGTGTCCGCGCCGGCCAGCAGGCTCAGCGAGGTCAGCCGGTCGCTGTTGGACGCGGCGTTGGAGCGGAAGACGTTGTCGGTGTAGTAATGACCCAGCGAGGCGCCCAGGTACCAGGGGCTGCCGACGTCGCTCTGGGCCCAGGCGGGCAGGGCGGCGGCGGCCAGCAGCGCCAGCGGGAGCGCCCGGGGCAGGGTCAGGCGGAGGTGTCGCGTCATCGGTGGAGTCCCCTTGTTGTCATCCCGTCGTGATTCCGTCGTCTTCTGTCGTCAATACGCGTGGCGATCGAACAGCATCAGCCGGACGGTCCGAACGATGATCTGGAGATCCAGGCCCAGCGACCAGTTGCGCAGGTATTCCAGATCGTACTCGACGCGTGCCTTCATCTTGTCCACGGTGTCGGTCTCGCCGCGAAGGCCGTTCACCTGGGCCCAGCCGGTGATGCCCGGCTTGACCTTGTGGCGGACCATGTAGGCCTTGATGATCTGGCGGTATTCCTCGTTGTGCGCCACCGCGTGCGGACGCGGGCCGACGATGCTCATGCGGCCCTGCAGCACGTTGATGAACTGTGGCAGCTCGTCCAGCGAGGTCTTGCGGATGAAGGCGCCGAACGGCGTGATGCGCGGGTCGCCCTTGGTCGCCTGCTTGACCACGGCGCCGTTGTCCATCGAGCGCATCGAGCGGAACTTGTAGACGATGATCTCCTCACCGTCCAAGCCGTTGCGGCGCTGCTTGAAGATCACCGGGCCGGGCGAGCTCATCTTCACCCCGATCGCCAGGATCAGCAGGATCGGCGAGATCAGCACCAGGATCATCGCGGCCAGCACGATGTCGCTGATCCGCTTGACCACCTCGTTCACGCCGGTGAACGGCGTCTCCAGGATGCCCACGACGGGCACGCCGTTCACGTCCTGCAGGCGGCCCTGGATGATGCTGATGCCGAAGACGTCAGGCACGAAGAACAGCGATGCGGTCGTGCCCTGCAGTTGCTCGAGCAGTTGAAGAATGCGCGGCTGCGACCCCAGCGGCAGCGTGATGTAGACCTCGCGCACGCCGTGGGCGCGCACATAGTCGCTCAGCTGCGGCAGGCTGCCCAGGATGCGGTCCGTGCAGTCGCCATGGAGCCGGTCGGCGGTGCGGTCGTCGAAGAAGCCCAGGCACTCGGCGCCGCCGGCGGTGCCGAACTCCAGCGCGCGCGCGACCTTGGCGCCCAACGGGCCCGCGCCCACGATCACGGCCGTGCGGCGGATCCAGGGCTGGCGCGAGCGCCAGCGCAGCACGCGCCGGCCGATCTCGACCGCCACGATCTGCGCCAGCGGCGTGAGCAACGCCCACCACAACAGGACCGGCCGCTCGAAGTAATGGAAGCTGCTGGTCGCGTAAGCGAACATGCCCAGGATCAGCAGCAGCATCAGCCACGACCCGACGATGTCGGTGAACGCGCTCGCCGGATGGTCGGTGAAGCGGTTGCGCCCCGGGAAGGTCAGCGCGAACACCAGCATGCACAGCGTGTAGGTCGAGCGCATGACGGGCTCGTCGAAACATGCCAGCAAGGCCAGGTAGACCCCGACGATCAAGGTCGGTTCCAGGAAGGCCGCGATGAACGACTGGACCGATTGCGGCGCGCTGTAGAAGGTTCTCTTGTAATTCCGATCCTCAAACATCACCCAGTGGTCCTTCCCCGGCAAACAGCCGGAAATTCTCGCTCAATTCATTTCGCGCACTCGTAACCGGCCCCCCTAGCTTGTCACCGGTTCCGTCGCGCCCCGGACCGCTCTCGCGGCCTGCCTACAATCCGTCCCATGCTCCAAGAATGGTCCCTGCTCCTGGCCCCTGCGGTCCAGGATCGCATCACGCTGTTGCTCAACCATGTCATGTCCCGCGAGCCCGTCGCCACCGCGCGCCTGGCTCCGCACACGGGCAAGACGCTGCGACTGCGGCTGGCCGGCTGGCCGGCGCTGCTGCCCGCGGCGCCTGACCTGCGGTTGCGCATCACTCCCGCCGGTCTCCTGGAACGATTGGCCGACGAGGATGCCCCTAGGCAAGAACCGGACCTGCTCATCGAGCTGGACGCGTCCAACCCCGCGGCCGCCGCCTTCGCGGCGCTGTCGGGCGCGCGTCCGGACGTGCGGGTGGAGGGCGATGCCCAGCTCGCCGGCGACTTCAACTGGCTGATCGACCACGTGCGCTGGGACATCGAGGACGACCTCGCCGCGATCACCGGACCCGCCGTGGCGCACCAGCTCGGCCGCTTCGGCCGCGCCGCGGCCGGCGCACTGGCGGCCCTGGCCCGTCACGCGGGCCGCTTCATGCCCGACGGCGCCGGCCGGGCATGAGCTCATGAGGTATCTGTCCCGCCTGCTGGTCATCGTCTGGACCCTGTATCGATTCGGGCTGGATGAGCTGGCGCTGTCCACGCTCAAGCGGCGTCGATTCCGCTTCCTGCGCCGGCTGATCTCGGTCGGTCGGGCCTGGGACCAGCCGCGCGGCGTGCGCTTGCGGCTCGCGCTGGAGCGCCTGGGGCCGATCTTCGTCAAGTTCGGTCAGCTGCTGTCGACCCGGCGCGACCTGGTCCCGCCCGACATGATCGAGGAGCTGTCCAAGCTCCAGGACAACGTGCCGCCGTTCCCGGCCGCCTTGTCACGCGAGCTCATCGAGCGCGCCTTCGGCCGGCGCATCGAGGACATCTTCGCCAGCTTCGAGGCCGAGCCCGTGGCCAGCGCCTCGATCGCGCAGGTGCACTTCGCGACGCTGCCCGACGGCCGCGAGGTGGCCGTCAAGGTGTTGCGCCCGGGCATGCTGGACATCATCGAGGACGACCTCGCGCTGATGCGCACGCTGGCGGGCTGGGTGGAGCGCTTCTCCGCCGACGGCCGCCGGCTCAAGCCGCGCGAGGTGGTCGGCGAGTTCAACACCTACCTGCACGACGAGCTGGACCTGGTGCGCGAGGCCGCCAACGCGGCCCAGCTGCGCCGCAACATGCAGGACCTGCGCCTGGTGCTGGTGCCGGAGATGATCTGGGAGCTCTGCAAGAGCGAGGTCATCGTCATGGAGCGCATGCGCGGTGTGCCGATCTCGCAGCTCGAGCGCCTGCGCGAAGCGGGCGTGGACATCAAGAAGCTGGCTCGCGACGGCGTCACGATCTTCTTCACGCAGGTGTTCCGGGACGGCTTCTTCCACGCCGACATGCACCCGGGGAACATCCAGGTCAGCCTGGATCCCGAGACCTTCGGCAACTACGTGGCGCTGGACTTCGGGATCATCGGCACGCTGACGCAGGTCGACAAGGACTACCTCGCGCAGAACTTCATCGCCTTCTTCCGCCGCGACTACAAGCGCGTGGCCGAGCTGCACATCGAGTCCGGCTGGGTGCCGCCCGAGACCCGGGTCGATGAGCTCGAAGGCGCGGTGCGCACGGTCTGCGAGCCGCATTTCGACAAGCCGCTCAAGGACATCTCGCTGGGCCAGGTACTGATGCGCCTGTTTCAGATCTCGCGAAGATTTAACGTCGAGATTCAGCCGCAGCTGGTTTTGCTGCAAAAAACGCTGCTCAACATCGAAGGTTTGGGTCGTCAGCTCGATCCGGAACTGGATCTCTGGGCGACGGCCAAGCCGTTCCTGGAGCGCTGGATGGACGAGCAGGTGGGCTGGCGCGCCTTCGTGAACCACCTCAAGAAGGAAGCGCCGCGTTACGCGCAGATCCTGCCGGAGTTCCCGAGGCTCATGCATGAGGTGCTGCGTCAGCGCGCCGAGGATGGTCATGCCGACCTGACGCGCCAGTTGCTGGCCGAGCAGCGCCGCACCAATCACTTGCTGCAGGCACTGCTGTGGGGCGTTGGCGGATTCATGGTGGCGCTCGTGCTGACGCAGCTCGCGCTGCGCTGGTGGGGCTGAGGCCGCAACGCCTGGAAACACAAAACCGCCCCTTCAGGGGCGGTTTGTCCTTGGGCGACGCCAAATGGCGTCCGGCGGCTTCAGGTGGCGTAGTCGGCGAAACCTTGCTTCAGCCGCGAGCGCAGCAGCGTGCGGACCCGGTTCACCCGCGATCGCACCGTGCCGATGGGGATGGCCTGGATCTCGGCCACGTCCCGATAGGACTCCTCCTGCAGGCAGGCCAGATCGAAGGTGCCGCGCAGGTCCGGCGAGAGGCCGGACAAGGTGACGTCCACGATGCCCGCCAGCTGGCGATAGGCCACCTGCTGGCTGACGTCCACCGATCCATCTCGGGGTCGGTGGGCCGACTCGACATCCATGATGTGCGGCGATTCGTCCAGGCTGGTCATCTGGCTGCTGCAGCATCTGCATCATCTGGCCTTGCGATCGATCGGTCTGTTCGATGCGGCCGCGCAGGTACGCGTTCTCAACGGTGGCGGAAGAAGCGCCCATGGTGGGATTCCTTTTCTATCTGGTGAGGGGGATCGGGCGCGACGCGGCGCGCCCGGGAGGTGGGGAGGGGCCGTGGCCCATCCGGCGGAGACTGCGTCAGATGCGAACCTGACCGGCCGTCTCGACGTGGCCGTTCAAAACCTTGGTGCGGCTCTCGCGTTCCAACTTGTCCAGTTGTTCTTCAACGTTCTCCATCTTCTGGACCGTGGCTCGCGCCTTAGCCCACTGGTCCTGGGCATTAGACGCGGCGTCCAGCCCGCCGTTGATCATGCCGCCAACGCCTTTAATTGCCGTGTTGACAAAATCGACCATGGTGAATTCCTTTCAAACATGCGCTGTCGCGCTGGAGCGATCAGTAGGGGGGTGTTCCGGGCGGGTTCTTGGGGGCGGGAGGACCCTCGGCGGCAAACCTTGACATTCCGGGGATAATCCGCGCGCTTTTTTGTGTCCCGGACCCGCCCGCTTCTGCGTTCCCGCATTCCCCAAGGCCCGCTGCCATGCTCCTGACCCTGGTCATCCTCTACCTGCTTGTCACC
Source organism: Roseateles sp. (assembly GCA_039594005.1). GTDB lineage: Bacteria > Pseudomonadota > Gammaproteobacteria > Burkholderiales > Burkholderiaceae_C > Roseateles. The sequence goes on along the minus strand of JBCNOF010000010.1, from coordinate 2,605,670 downwards.
ATCGCGATCGGCCTTTGGGCCGCCAAGCGGGTGAAGAACACGGCGGACTTCGCCATCGCCGGCAGACACCTGCCGCTGGTGATGATCATCACGACCACCTTCGCCACCTGGTTCGGCTCGGAGACCGTGCTGGGCATTCCGGCGAAGTTCGTCCAGTCGGGCCTGAACGGGGTCGTGGAGGATCCCTTCGGCGCCGGTTCGTGCCTGATCCTGGTCGGTCTGTTCTTCGCGGCGAAGCTCTACAAGATGACGCTGCTCACGATCAGCGACTATTACCGCGAGCGCTACGGCCGCGTGGTCGAAGTGGTGTGCAGCTTCATCATCATCCTGTCCTACCTGGGCTGGGTGGCGGCGCAGGTCACGGCGCTGGGCCTGGTCTTCAAGCTGCTGTCGGGTGGCGCGATCAGCATCCCGGTGGGCATGATGATCGGCACCGCGTCGATCCTGGCGTACACGCTGTTCGGCGGCATGTGGTCGGTGGCCGTGACGGACTTCATCCAGATGATCATCCTGGTGGTCGGCCTGTCGCTGATCGCCTGGTTCGCTGCGGACATGGCCGGCGGTGCCGACAAGGTCATCGCGCTGGCCAGCAGCCAGGACATGTTCCGCTTCCTGCCCGAGCCGAGCTTCCACGACATCGTGTTCTTCCTCGGCGCGGCCATCACGATGATGCTGGGCTCGATTCCGCAGCAGGACGTGTTCCAGCGCGTGATGTCGGCCAAGGACGTCAAGGCCGCCACGCGCGGTCCGGTCATCGGCGGCATCTGCTACATCCTGTTCGCCTTCGTGCCGATGTTCATCGTGGTCAGCGCGCTGATCATCATGCCCACCGAGGCCAAGCAGCTGATCGCCGAGGATCCCCAGCAGGTCATCCCGACGCTGGTGATCGACAAGATGCCCTTCGTGATGCAGGTCGTGTTCTTCGGCGCGCTGCTCTCGGCGCTGAAGTCCACCGCCTCGGCCACGCTGCTGGCCCCGTCGGTGACCTTCGTCGAGAACATCTGGCGCCAGTTCTTCCCGCGCGTCTCCGACAAGCAGGAACTGCGCACGATGCGCATCGCGGTGCTGCTGTTCTCGGTGTGCGTGTGCGCCTACGCGATTGCGCTGCAGGGCACGTCGATCTACGAGATGGTGTCCAGCGCCTACCAGGTCACCCTGGTCGGCGCCTTCGTGCCACTGGTCTTCGGCCTGTACTGGAAGCGCGCGACCACGCAGGGCGCGATCTTCGCCATCGTGCTGGGCGTGCTGACCTGGCTGCTGTTCCTGCTGACCCCGGCCGGCGAGCGCTTCCCGGCGCAGCTCGCCGGGCTCCTGGCGGGCATCGTGGGGATGCTGATCGGCTCGCTGGGCCCGCAGGCGATCCGGAATTCGCACGGATCCCACCACCGGCTCGCCGGTGGGGCCTGAGCGGGTCCCTCTATATAATTTCGGGTTTTTGACCCGGTAGTCCCCTCGCCATGCCGATCTACGCTTACCGCTGCGGCGCCTGCGGCCACGCCAAAGACGTGCTGCAGAAGCTGTCCGACGCCCCGCTGACCGTCTGCCCCGCCTGCGGCGCGGAGAGCTTCTCGAAGCAAGTCACCGCCGCCGGTTTCCAGCTCAAGGGCTCGGGCTGGTACGTGACGGACTTCCGCGGCGGTTCGGGCGGCGCGGGCAGCGCCGGCGGCTCCTCCGAAACGAGCGTCGCCGGCACCTCGGCGCCCGCGACCGGCCCGGTGACCGGCGGTGACGCGGGCGCGGCCGCCAGCGGCACCGGTGCCTCAGCGTCCGACTCGAGCGCGAGCTCGACGTCCTCCACGGGCACGGCCTGTGGCGGCGGCTGCGCCTGCCACTGACGTCGAGGTCCGGACCACGGCATGAGAAAGTACATCATCACCGGCCTGCTGGTCTGGCTGCCCCTGGCGATCACCGTGTGGGTGCTGCTGTGGGTGCTGGGCATGATCGACGGCGTCTTCGTGTGGCTGCTGTCGGCGGTCGGCGCGGTGCTGCCGCTGTCGGCGCAGAACTCGCTCAAGCAGCTGCACGACATCCCGGGCCTCGGGGTGGTCGTCATGGTCGCGCTGCTGATGCTCACTGGCATGTTCGTGGCGAACATCTTCGGCCAGTGGTGGCTGCGCCAGTGGGACAAGCTGCTCTACAAGATCCCCATCGTCAAGAGCATCTACAGCTCGGTCAAGCAGGTCTCCGACACGCTGTTCTCCTCCAGCGGCAACGCCTTCCGGGAAGCCGTGCTGGTGCCGTATCCGCACCAGGGGTCCTGGACGATCGCCTTCGTCACCGGCAAGCCCGCCGGCGAGGTCGCCCATCAGCTGGGCACGCTCAGCGGCGCGGACCCCGAGGAGCATGTCTCGCTGTACGTGCCCACGACCCCCAACCCCACCTCGGGCTTCTTCCTGATGATGCCCCGGGCGCAATTGCGGCCTTTGGCGATGAGCGTCGACGAGGCGCTGAAATACATCATCTCGATGGGGGTGGTCGCGCCCCAGGGGGATCCCGCGATCGTCCTCGCGAGCGAGTCCGCCCGAAATTGACCGGGCTGAGCGCCCCGGCAAGCGCTCAGTCCTGAGGGTCCGCGGGACCCCGCCAGTGCCCATTCCCTGATCTGCTGAATCCCTGGCCGCGCCGGCCGCGAGCGTCCCGATCCGCATCGACGCCCCGCTGCCGCCGCCCCGAACATTGAATTTCCGGAGAAACCCCATGCGTACCTGCTATGCCGGCCAAGTCAGCGAGAAGCTGCTGGACCAGACCGTGACCCTGATGGGCTGGGCCCATCGCCGCCGCGACCACGGCGGCGTGATCTTCATCGACCTGCGCGACCGTGAAGGCCTGGTGCAGGTCGTCTGCGACCCGGACCGCCCCGAGATGTTCAAGGTGGCCGAGGGCGTGCGCAACGAGTTCTGCGTGAAGATCATCGGCAAGGTCCGCGCCCGTCCGGCCGGCACCGAGAACGCCAACCTCGTCAGCGGCAAGGTCGAGGTGCTGTGCCACGAGCTGGAAGTGCTGAACCCGTCGGTGACGCCGCCCTTCCCGCTGGACGACGAGAACCTCTCCGAGACGACGCGCCTGACGCATCGCGTGCTGGACCTGCGCCGCCCGCACATGCAGAACAACCTGATGCTGCGCTACCGCGTGGCGATGGAAGCGCGCAAGTTCCTGGACGAGCACGGCTTCCTCGACATCGAAACCCCGATGCTGACCAAGAGCACGCCGGAAGGCGCGCGCGACTACCTGGTGCCCTCGCGCGTGCACGACCGGCAACTTCTTCGCGCTGCCGCAGTCGCCGCAGCTGTTCAAGCAGCTGCTGATGGTGGCCGGCTTCGATCGCTACTACCAGATCGCCAAGTGCTTCCGCGACGAGGACCTGCGCGCCGACCGCCAGCCCGAATTCACCCAGATCGACATCGAGACCTCCTTCCTGGACGAGGAGGAGATCCGCGCGATGTTCGAGGGCATGATCCGCCACGTCTTCAGCAAGGCGCTGAACGTCGAGCTGGGCGACTACCCGGTCATGAAGTACGCCGAGGCCATGCGCCGCTACGGCTCGGACAAGCCCGACCTGCGCGTCTGAAGCTCGAGTTCACCGAGCTGACCGACGTGATGGGCGACGTCGAGTTCAAGGTCTTCTCCGGCCCGGCCAACGATCCGGGGGGCCGCGTGGCCGCCCTGCGCGTGCCGGGCGGCGCGACCATGAGCCGCGCAGCGAGATCGACGGCTACACCGAGTTCGTCGACATCTACGGCGCCAAGGGCCTGGCCTAGATCAAGGTCAACGAGCGCGCCAAGGGCCGCGAAGGCCTGCAGTCGCCGATCGTGAAGAACCTGCACGACAAGGCCGTCGCCGAACATCCTCTCGCGCACCGGCGCGCAGGACGGCGACATGATCTTCTTCGGCGCCGACAAGGCCAAGATCGTCAACGATGCCATGGGCGCGCTGCGCCTGAAGGTCGGCCACAGCGAGTTCGGCAAGACCACGGGCCTGTTCGAGGACAAGTGGGCGCCGCTGTGGGTGGTCGACTTCCCGATGTTCGAGGAGGACGAGGAGGACAGCGCTGGGCCGCGCTGCACCACCCGTTCACCGCGCCCAAGTGCACCGGCCACGAGGACCTGATGGTCACGGATCCGGGCAAGTGCGCTGGCCAAGGCCTACGACATGGTGCTCAACGGCTGGGAACTGGGCGGCGGTTCGGTGCGTATCCACCGCGCCGACGTGCAGGCCAAGGTGTTCGAGGCGCTGAACATCAGCGCCGAGGAGCAGCGCGAGAAGTTCGGCTTCCTGCTGGACGCGCTGAAGTACGGTGCGCCGCCGCACGGCGGCCTGGCCTTCGGCCTGGACCGCCTGGTCATGCTGATGACCGGCGCCGACGTCTATCCGCGACGTGATCGCCTTCCCGAAGACCCAGCGCGCGCAGTGCCTGCTGACCGGCGCGCCGTCATCCGTCGACGAGAAGCAGCTGCGCGAGCTGCACATCCGCCTGCGCAACCCGGGCGCGGCCGCCTGATCGGTGACCGGCGTGTGTCTCGGTGGCTGCACCGAGGCTGAACCCGACTGGAGTGAACGCCCCGAAGGAGTGATCCGTCGGGGCGTTTATGCTTCCGCCTTCCCCCGCGAGGGGTGATCTCAGACGGGACGGACATGGCGATCGGCGAGCGAGGCGAGGGCGGCGGCAAGGCCAGGAGTGGACGGGCGCGTGGGACGCGGCGCGATGTCGCCGCCACCGCGCGCACGGCGCTGACGCCGCAGGCGCGCTGGGAACGGCTGGTGATGCGCCGGCCCGGGCTGGCTCTGCCGCGGCTGCAACGGCTGATCGCGCGCGAGTCCGAGCCATCCTTCCAGGCGCTGCTGGGCGCGTTCTTCATCCTGGAGCGCTGGGGCCGCGGGCCCGAGCTGCAGGCGGAGCTGGAACGCGCGTTGGCGCGGGCGCTGCAGCACCGGCTGCTGGAAGAGGCAGCCGAGCTCAGCGAGGCGCTGGGCCGCATGCATTACCAGCGCGGCGACTATGTCCAGGCCTGCAATGCCTGGAGCCAGACGCTCGAGCTCGCCGATGACGAGACGCGCTGGGCCTGTCTCGCGCGGATCGGCCTGGCGCATCTGTGCTTCGCGCTCGGGGACTGGGCCCGCGGCGGCCGTGTGCTGGATCAGGCCGAACTGCATTACCCGCAACTGGGTGACGATCCCTACATGCGGTCCAAGATCGCGCTCAACCGCGCGGTCTCGCTGCGGGCGACCCAGGGGCCGCAGGCGGCGTTGCCTCGTCTGGACGAGGCGCGTGCTGATGCCCGCGCGGTCGGCCATCGCGATTACGAGGCCGAGGCGATGTGGCACCACGCCCGGTGCGCGCGCGACAGCGGCGCGCTGGACCACGCGCTGACACTGGCGGCCGAGGCCGAGGACCTGGCCCGGCGCTGCCGATATCGATGGCTGCAGGCGCAGACCTTGTTGCTGATCAGCGAGCTGCGACGCGGCGCCGACGCGGTCGCGCCCGCGCAGCAGGCGCTCGCGCTGGGCGAGGCGATCCAGTCACGCTCCTTGCAGGCCGCCGCCCACGCGCGGCTGGGCCAGCTGATGGCGGAGCAGGAACAGCTCGGTCCCAGCTGGTATCACCAGCAGCAGCGGCAGCGCCTGGAGGCCACGCTGGGTCAGACCGAGCTGCCGGCTCGCCTGGAGCAACTGGCCCGTTTCGACACGGACCCGCATGGCGCCGAGGGCCTGCTGCTGGCCCTGGGCCGCACGGCGGTCACCGTCGCGACGATCGGCGACGTGGAGGCGCAGTGGCAACAGGCGCGTCCGCGGCTGATCGAGGGCCTCGCGCTGAGCGGCCTCGACCTGCGATGGCACGCGGGCGGCACGGCGACGTCCGAGGCCGCGCGCGGGGATCGATCGTCGCAATCGCTGACGCTGCGTGACGGCGGTGGCTCGGCGGTGGGCGCGATCGTGCTGACGCGTCCGGCCGGGGCGGTGTGGTCGCGCGCGGATCGCAGCCGCGCCGAGCGCCTGGCCGGGTGGCTGCAGCGGCTGATCGCGCAGGTGCCCATGCAGGAGGCGGTGCCAACGGGCGTCGACGGGGGCGACCCGGCCGAGCAGGCACGGCAGGACGACGCCGCGCAACGCGCGGGTCAGGCCGAGCAACGGGCCTTGGCACAGGCGCTGGTGGCAGCGCTGGAGCACCTGGTCGCCGAGCCGGCACCGCTGGCCGGCTCCGACGAGTTGTCCCAGGCCCTGGCGCTGGCGCGCCGACTGGCGGCGCGCCTGGGCTGACACCGCATCGCGGCGCTTGCCGCCGCCGCGGGGTCAGAGCACCGACTGTTGACCCGTGGCCGTGACGACCGTGATGGCGTCGGAGACCTTCACGTCCAGCAGCGTGATGGTCATCTCGGCGTGGGCGAAGTCCCCGTTGCCATGCGCGTCGATCCGCAGTTCCACGTGTCCGTCCGCGTCGACGGAACGCTGGATGAAGCGCGCCTCGTTGCCTGCGGAGAAACCGCGCAGCAGTTGGGTCAGGTCAATGCGATCGCCTTGCGCCTGGTTGTAGTCCAGCACGGTGTCGTGCCCGGTCTGTCCGTTCAACCACATGAAGGTGTCGGCCCCCTCGCCGCCGATCAGCACGTCGTTGCGCGCGGTGGCGACCACGACATCGTTGAGCTGCTGGCCGATGACCAGGGTCTGGGTCCGGTCCTCGCTGTAGGCGAAGGTCTTGCCGTCGAGCACCACCTGGTCGCCGGCGCCCATCTGCACGACCAGCGGCCCGGTGCCGTTCGCCGCCAGCGTGGCGGAGGTCAGCGTCAGCGTGTTGGCCGCGCCGTTGTCCATCCACACGGTCTCGATGCCCTTCACGCCGCCGGAGAACGCGCCGAAGTCCAGATCGACGGCGCCCGAGACATACAACACGTCCTGGCCGGCCATGCCATCGATGGCTGTCAGGCCGGTCTCGCCGGAGTAGGTCAGCACGTCGTTGCCGGCGGTGCCCTGCAGCGACTGGATCGTCGGCATGCTGTTGTCCTTGGCCAGGTAGACGAGGAACTCGTTGTACATGGCTTGCTGGTAGTAGTTGCTGTCAGACGAGCCGTAGGCCCCGTGCCACGCCAGTTTCCATTGCGAGACGGTGGAGAACTGACTATCCAGCGTGCCGTCGGAAGTGACGCGCACGCCGTTCTCGAAGATCGCCTGTTTCGCGTCGGTGTAGTTGAGCTCCGCTGTGCCGGCATCGGTGTTGCCTGCGTGCGCCTCGAACACGACGTCGTTGGCTCGGCCTGTCAGCGTCACACCCGAGTCCAGCGCACGTTGCAGACGTCCGGCTGAACCGTAGGTCTGCACATCGAAGACGTAACCCCGGCCGGACTCCGGATAGTGACTGCTCAGCCGGCCCAAGTTGGCGTCGCCGAGGTTGAACAACGACCCGTTCGCTGAGCCTTCTGACTGCACCTTCGCATACACCGCCACGCTCTTCCAGTCCGTGGCAGCAGGTCCGTTGGCCTCCATGAAGTCGTTGTTGGTGCCATTGCGCCCGGCATTGAAGCTGATGCCCACGGATCCGTCCGCGCGCGTGACGACCGCGCCGCCGTCGACGATCACGCCCTGCTTGCCCGTATCCGCCTGCGTCATGTCGCGGCCGTGACCGGACTGGTCGTACCAACGCGACACGAAGCCCTTGTCGGTGGCGTTCCGGCCGACGAAGTCCAGCAGCGCCTTGCGGTCGAGCTCGCCATTGGCGTCGAAGCCGATGTCCTGTTCCGCGTTGTCCGAAGCGCGTCGCACGCGGATCGCGAAGTCGTTGCTGCGTGGGTTCAGATCGCGCAATCCGTAAGCGGCCTGCAATCGCGTGATGTCGATCTCGTTGATGTTGCCGATGCCCAGGCCGTCGTCGACCTGACCGCCCTGGGCCTGTTCCAGCCGAACGGCGACCTTCTCATTGACCTCGCGGTAATGGTCGCCGCTGACGGTGAAGCGGACCAGCTTGCTGGTCTCGCCTGCAGCGAACTCGAGCGTGCCCGCGGTGGCGCCGCTGAAGTCGGCATCCGAGGGCGACAGCGCCGCGTCGTCTCCGGCCGAGCTGGCCGAGCGGTCGACCGCGTATCGGACGCTGCCGGCTTCGCTCAGATCCCCGCTGCGCGTGACCATGAAGACCATGTCGCGCGTACCGTCAGTGCCCTCGATCACATGGGAGTCAGAGATGCTGTACTGCGTGCTGGCGGTGATGCTGGTGCCGGTCTGCGTGGTCGCGTTGCCGGCCTGGTCCGTCGCGGTCACGCGGACATGGACGGTGTCGCCCGACTCGAAGCGGTGCGGCGCGCCTTCCACGGTCTGCGCGGTGGCCGTGTCCAGGCGCCAGTGGCCCAGGTGGTCGGTCCGCGTGGCATAGCGCACCTCGTAGCCGTTGGACAGGTTGTTGTCGGTGTCGATCTCGACCGTCACGTCGATGTCCGCCTCCGTCGAGCCGCTCAGCACGGGCCGCGCGCTCACCGTGTCGCCGATCGACAGCACGCTGGCGGGGCGGGTGGTGTCGACGGTGATCTCGTGGATGCCGGAGGTCAGGCCGTTGGCGACGGCGCCGAAACGATGAACGCCGTCCGCGAGCGCCGTCTGGTCCAGCGTGAGGGTCCATCGGCCATTGGCATCGGCCGTGGCGGTGCCCACGACCTCGTTCGATTGCGAGGACCCGTCGCCGTTGGCGTCGCGGAACACGCTGACGGTGAGGCCGGCCGGGGCGAACCCTTCCAGCGTCAGCGGTGTGTTCGCGCCGCCATTGGCCGATGTGATCGTGTCGTTGTCGAACCGGCCGGAATCTGTCGTGGCGGACAACGAGACAGTGGGCGTGCCTGGCGGTCGCACATCGATGATCGCGTGGGCGAGCACGGTGCTGACGTTGCCGGCGACGTCGACCGCGGAGATCGACACCTGACGTTCGCCCGGGACCGCGTCGGCCGCGCAGTGGTAGGCCAGGCGCTCCATCAGCTGCCGGACGGTGTCCGCGCTCATCGGCATGTTGGCGTCATAGGTCAGCGTCGTGGTGCCTTGTGCGTCCACGGTGGTGGTGACCTCGAAGTTGAGGCCGCGCGGCCCGATGTACATCTGATAGTCGTCGGGTCTGCCCATCGAGGACATCCGGACGAGGTTCGACGGGTTCCCCGGCTCGGTGAGTCCGAACAGTTCCTCCGCGTTGTAATCGTGGCCGTCCAGGGCGCCGGTCACGCTGCTGCTGATCGTGAAGACCAGCTTCTGGATGCCGGCCGCCTCGTCGACCCGGATCCGGCTCGTGGCACCGACCAGGAAGCTCGTGGGCAAACCCGCGACCACGGTGACCGCGTGGTCCAGACCCGGCGCGAGGCCGTTGAGGTCGATGACCGGCGGGGTCTTGTCGAGCGAGATGCTCGAGGTCGCGGACGCCGTCCTCCCCAGCTGGTCGGTGACCTGGATGGAGAAGGTCCGCGACCCCTCGGCCGCGGAGGCGGAGGTGTTCTGCATCCCCAATGCATTCAGCAGCGCCTGCGTCTGCGCGAGACTGGCCGGCGATCCGTCAACCCGGGTGAACGTGCAATGAGCCCCCGCCTGGCTGACCGACCAGTCCGTGCCTGCCAGCGAGACGGTGGACTGCCCCGCGCCGAATGAGGTCAGGACACCGTTCTCGAGGATGCCGAGTTGGTCGTTGCGGCTGATGGCAGTGCCGCCGAGATCGATGTCCACCCGCTGGAACGTGGCGTCCGGGTTAGCATGCGTCAGCCCGGACCCGCCAGACAGCAGCAGCATCGGCGCGGCCAGGTTGGCGCTGTAGCTGGTGATGTCGACACCCGGGCCGGTCCCGTTGAAGTCCAGGGCCGGCCGGCGGTTGTCCACGGTCACCGACACGGTCGATGCGGCGCTCACGTTGCCGGCGGCGTCCAGCATGCTCAGCGCGATGGTGCGCTCGCCGTCCTTGGGCTGTGCCTGCGGACTGCCCAGTCGGATCGCGTTGGTCAGCGCCGCGGCGTCGGAGCCGGACATCGGCTCGCCGTCCGCGCGCCAGATCCTGAGCTCGGCGGTCGTGGGGTCATACCGGTACGAGAGACCCTCGATGCCGCAGAGAATGATGTCATCGCGCGCTCGCGCCGTGGACAGCTCGATCCACGTGTCCAGCCGCAGCCGGTCCTGCGTGCGGTCGAAGCCGGCACCGCCCAGTTGCAGCCGCAGCTCGTGGAGGCTGTCGGTGGTCAGCGCGTCCTGCGTGGCGGTCAGGGCGAGCCCCGAAACGAAGACGTTCTCGTCGACGGTGTATTCCAGCTGGGTCTGCAGGCCGGCCTGCGGGGAGAGGTCGAGCGCATCGGCCTGCGTGTCCAGCGTGAAGCTCAGCGCGACAGCTTCGCTGATGCCGTTGGCGTCGGTCTGCCGGACCTGCACGGTGTGGTGACCGTCCTGGGTGAAGAGGGCCGCATCGATCGTGGTCCCGGCGCCTTCGCGCCAGGTCTGCCCCTCGTCCAGGCTGAACTCCCAGGTGGCGCCCTGCGCCAGCCCGTCGACGGTCAGACGGGCGTCACGGGTGAGGCCGTCCGAATTCGACAGGCCGGTGTCGTCGGTCAGCCTGACGGTGGGCGACGCAGGGGGCTGCGGAATCACCGGAACGACAGGTTGCTCCGGGTCCACAGGTTGCTCTGGATCGACGGGGTGCTCCGGATCGACGGGATGTTCCGGATCGACAGGGTGCTCCGGATCGACGGGATGTTCCGGATCGACGGGATGTTCCGGATCAACGGGGTGTTCCGGATCGACCGGATGCTCCGGGTCGACGGGCTGCTCCGGATCAACGGGGTGTTCCGGATCGACCGGATGCTCCGGATCAACGGGGTGTTCTGGATCGACCGGATGCTCCGGATCAACGGGGTGTTCTGGATCGACCGGATGCTCCGGGTCGACGGGCTGTTCCGGGTCGACCGGGTGCTCCGGATCGACGGGGTGTTCCGGGTCGACCGGGTGCTCCGGATCGACGGGGTGTTCCGGATCGACGGGGTGTTCCGGATCAACAGGGTGCGCCGGGTCGACCGGATGCTCCGGATCGACAGGGTGCTCGGGATAGACAGGATGTTCCGGATCGACCGGATGCTCCGGGTCGACGGGATGCTCTGGATCAACGGGGTGGCCGGGATCAACGGGGTGTTCCGGATCAACGGGATGTCCGGGATCCGCGGGGTGCCCAGGCTCCACCGGATGCCCGGGCTCGATCGGCTGCACCGGCGGGTTCGGGCCACCCGGCGCGTGGCTGCTGCCGCCCGAGGCCGCGGCCGCGATCCCGGCGGCCATCAGCCCGACGCCCGGCCAGACCCACCCGCTGGGGCGGTCCGTCGAGGTCGACGGTGTCAAGGGGGTCGACGGGTCATTGCTGCACGCTTCGTTCGCTGCGCCGTGGAGGTCCGAGGAAGTGCCGGCCGAGCTCGGGCAATCGCCCGGCGCGGGAGCCGTTTCGGCAGCTGGAGGTTCGGCGGGGGCCGCAGGAACGTCGGTGTCGGCGGGCGAGGGGAGTGCCTCGTCCTCGCCACGAAGCACCCGAGCGCGGGTTGCGCCGGTGCTGCGCGTCGGCGCAGTCGGGTTGTCGACGGGTTTCGCGGCAGGGGTCGAAGCGGGGGCGGCATTGCGCGAGTCGATGGAGGAGTTCGGCATGGGACGACTGGGTGTGGAGAAAAGTTCCCCGCAGTCTCCAAACTTCGAACCGTTCGATCGATGACCGAAAACAACGTGAACCAGTTGCGAACTAGCAAATGGAAGTCGGTCACCCTCCGCGCGAAGGCAGGTCTCGTCGATGTCGTACGGAACTGGTCAAGGTCTTCACCAGATCGCCAGGCTGGACGTCAGCACGCGCTGCAGCCAGCTGCGCCGCGCGGCATCGGACACCTCGCCCTTGCCGGCGATCTCCATGCGGGCATTGACGACGTCCGCGGAGGCGACCTGGTTGCCGGTGCGGATGTCCTGCGGGTTGACCACCCCTGAGAATCGCAGCGTCTGCAGCCCGCCATTCATCGCGATGCTGCGCTCGCCGGCAACGACCAGGTGGCCGTTGGGCAGGACGTTGATGACGGACACCGCCATCTGCCCGCTCAGGCTGCCGCTGGCCTCGGTGTCGCCGCTGCCCTTGTACGAATCGCTGCCGGAGGCGGTGGCGTCGGCCTTGAGCAGGCGGTCGACGATGCCGACGCTGCTCGAACCGCCCGGTCCCTTCACCGCGAGCTTGTTGTCGCGGCTGGTGTCGGTCTTGCTCTTCTGTGAGGCGCTCAGCGACTCGCTGATGGCGATCTTGAGCGAGTCGCCCACCTGGCGGGCGCGGCGCTCGGTGGTGAAGAGCGAGGCGGCGGCCATGCCCGGCTGGTAGATCGCGCCGTTGTTGACGCGCTCGACGTAGGCGCCGTCCGGCGCGGGCATCACCTGCACCGGGCCCTGGACCAGCATCGGCTCGCGCGAGGCGCAGCCGCTCACCGCGGCCAGGATCAGCGCGCCCATCAGCGCTGCCAGCAGCGTGAGCGAGGGCGCGGTCACCTGGATCAGCAGGCGGCGCAGAGGGGTGGACGTGTGGTTGGACATGGGTTCCTCCCGGGGCCTCAGCCCTCGAATCCGGTGAGCAGCGCTCGCACCACGGGCGCGAGCTTGTTGCGGGTGCTGGCCCAGCGGCCCAGGCCCATGGGGGCGTCGTCGGCGCGGTAGCTGCTGGCGGCCATCAGCCGGCCGCCCGTGTCGTGCAGGCTCAGCGTGGCCTGCGCGAGGTAGGGCCTGATCTGGTCCGACAGCGGCGGCTTGTCCCACTGCTGCAGCCCCTGGTAACGGACCCAGGCGGGGCAGGCCTCGTCGCCGGGGCGCACGCCGGGCTCGAAGACGCGGGCCTGGACCTCATGCTCGCGCAGCTCGGCGATCAGCGCCGGCACGAACTCGGGCAGCGCGAGCGAGCGGTTGTATTCGATGCACACGCGCTCGGGCAGGGCGGCGTCGTGGAACACCGTCTGCGTCGCGTGCGCGGGCCCCTGGCCCATCGCCACCGTCGCCATGCCGGCCGTGGCCTTGACGAGTTCCACGGTGGGCATGGGGCTCAGCAGCGTGCAGCCACCCAACGCCCAGGCGGCGGCCGTGACCAGGAGAAGGGCGGCGGTGCGCATGGTCAGAGGATCTCGTCGATCAGCGCCTTGCCGGCGACCGCGCCGGCGGCGAGATACCCGCCGACGGTGCTGCCGATATCGCCGGCCTCCCTGAGCACCGTCGTGGTGCCGCTGGCCACGGCGTCCTTGACGTCGGTGGCGAGCTCCTTCACCTCGGACACGCCGGTGGAGATCGCGTGGCCGACGGTCCTGGCGCCGTCCTCGAGCGCCTGCAGGCCTTCCTCGCTCCAATGGACGACGGTGCTGACGGCGTTCTCGCCGCCCTGGTAGGCGGCCTGCGCCAAGCCGATGGCGCCGGCGGCGACGGTGCCGTACTCGCGGGCGTTGATCTCATAGCTGCCGCTGGGGCGGCTGACGAGTTGACGGGAGGCGACCAGCGCGCTGCCGGTGCCGTTGGTGCTGGAGACCGTGCTCATGACCCCTCCGGGGTGGTGTTGCGGTGAGGTCATTGTTCCGAGGGCCGGCACGCCGCATGCCTCCATGACCGGCGATGCCGCCTGTCTCCACGGGCGTTCGACATGTCTTGCCGCACATCTGCCGACCGACGTGTTCGGCGCATGTGAACAAGCGTTGCCGGCAGCGGCAGACCCTGTGTCAGACGGCGCGAAGCGCCCCAACTTGTCAGTTAGTTGTCCGATGTTGGCTTGCCCATGTCAGCCGTGTGCCAGGTCCGGCACAGACCGGTCGCGTCATGTCGCCGGGGTATGCTTGCCCGCTATGCGCGACATGCCTCCCGTGCCCTCTGAAACTGCTGCCGCCGCTGCCGGCACGGCCTCCACGGCCGCCGGCGCCACGGCCGCGCACGGCTACAAGATTCCCGAATCGGTGCTGGTGGTGATCCACACGCCCGCCCTGGACGTGCTGATGCTGGAGCGCGCGGACAAGCCCGGCTTCTGGCAGTGCGTGACCGGTTCCAAGGACACGCTCTCGGAGCCGCTGGCGGACACCGCCAGCCGCGAGGTGCTGGAGGAAACCGGCATCCGCGTGCAAGACCTGGCCCCGGAGGCGCTCCAGGACTGGGCGCTGGTCAACGTCTACGACATCTACCAGGTCTGGCGTCACCGCTACGCGCCGGGCGTGACGCGCAACACCGAGCATGTCTTCGGGCTGACGGTGCCCGCGGGCATCGGCGTCACGCTGGCGCCGCGCGAGCATCTGCGCCATCGCTGGTTGCCGTGGCGCGAGGCGGCGGACCTGTGCTTCTCGCCGTCCAACGCCGAGGCCATCCTGCAACTGCCCGCGCAGCGCGAGCGCGCGCGCCTGGCCGGAGGAACCCCGTCATGATCCGCCCGACGCCCCGTCACGCGGCCATCGCCAATTCCGCCACCACCGACACCTCGCCCGCGCAGAGCGCGGGGCGGCTGCGCGTGGCGACGTACAACATCCACAAGGGTGTGCGCGGCATGGGCCTGGGCAAGCGGCTCGAGATCCACAACCTGGGCATGGGCGTGCAGGCGCTGGACGCGGACCTGGTGTTCCTGCAGGAGGTGCGGCTGTTCCATCACCGCGAGGCGCGCCAGTTCGAGCGCACCTGGTTCGGATGGCCCGAGCAGGGCCAGGCGGAATTCCTCGCGCCGGACGGCTACGAGGTGGCCTATCGCACCAACGCGGTCACGCGCCATGGCGAGCATGGCAACGCGCTGCTGTCGCGTTATCCGATCGGCGATGTCGGCCACCACGATGTCTCGGACCACCGCTTCGAGCAGCGCGGGCTGCTGCACGTGCCGGTGCGCTGGCAGGGGCAGGAGGTGCACGCGGTGGTCGCGCACCTGGGGCTGATCCACGGCAGTCGGGTGCGGCAGGTGCAGCGTCTGTCGGCGTTCATCGAGGAACACGTGCCGCGGCATGCGCCGCTGGTCGTCGCGGGCGACTTCAATGACTGGGGCGAGCGGCTGGACGATCCGATGCGGCTGGGCGGCCTGAGCCGCGCGATGCTGCCCGGCGCCAAGCGCTCGCTCCCGACCTTCCCGTCGCGCGTGCCGGTGTTCTCGCTCGATCGCATCTACACGCGCGGGCTGCGCTGCGTGGACATGAAGGTGCCGCGCGGACCGACCTGGGCGCGCATGTCCGATCACCTGCCGCTGCTGGCGGAACTCGTCCTGGAATCTTGAAACGGCCGCAGGAATCGCTGTTCCCCTGGACCCTCGGGTCGCAGCCCAGCTTCTCGGGCGGCAATGCCGTGCGCCTGCTGTGCGGCGGGGACGCGCTGTTCCCGGCGCAGATCGAGGCGATCGATCGCGCGGAGCACGAGGTCTGGCTCGCGACCTACATCTTTCATGACGACGAGGCCGGGGCCGCGACGGCCGCGGCGCTGCGGCGCGCGGCCCTGCGCGGCGTGCGGGTGCGCGTGGTCGTCGACGGTTTCGGCACCAAGGGCAGCCTGGCGTGGCTGCAGGGACAGTTCGACGGCGCACCGGTCGCGCTGGCGGTGTTCCGGCCGATCCGGCGCTGGTGGAACTGGCTGAACCCGGGGCAGTTGCGCCGGCTGCATCAGAAGCTGTGCGTGGTGGACGGGCGCATCGGTTTCGTGGGCGGTATCAACGTGATCGATGACCGGGTGGACCTGCACCACGGCCGCACCGAGACGCCGCGGCTGGACTTCGCGGTGAGCGTCGGTGGACCGACGGTGCGCGCAATCGAGCAGGCCGCGCGGGCAGTGTGGACGCGCGCGTGGCTGGGTCATGACTTCGGCGACGAGATGCGCGCGATGATCCGCAGCGCCTCGCCGGCACGTCGAGCCAAGCGGCTGATGCGCCGCATCCGGATGCCGCGCGGGGAGCATCGGCGGCGGGATCCGAGCCGGCTGGCGCCGGTGCGCGCGGCTTTCGTGCTGCGCGACAACCTGCGGCAGCGTCGCACGATCGAGCGCGCGTATGTCGAGGCGATCCGCGGCGCGACGGCGCGAGTGGACCTGATCACGCCGTATTTCTATCCCGGGCAGCGCTTCCGTCGCGCGTTGAAGGACGCGGCCAAGCGCGGCGTGCAGGTGCGCCTGCTGCTGCAGGGCAAGGTCGACTACAAGATCGCCGCGATGGCCGCGCATGCGCTCTACGACGAGCTGCTGGGACATGGCGTGCAGATCTACGAGTACACGCCGGCCTTCCTGCACGCGAAGGTGTGCGTGGTGGACAACGACTGGGCGACGGTGGGGAGCTCCAACATCGATCCGTTGTCGTTGCTGCTCAACCTCGAGGCCAACGTCGTGGTGCGCGACGCGCCGTTCGCGGGCGATGTGGCGCGGGAGTTCGACGCGGCGGTGGCGTTGTCGCGCAAGGTCGAACGGCCGGATGCGCAGGGGCTGCGCGGGTTTCTCGGACGGGCGCTGGTGGCGTGGGTCGCTTATGTCTATCTGCGCGTGGCCGGACTGACCGGAAGGTACTGACGCGCAGCTGGGGCGGCTTTGAAGCCCCTCGCCCGCGAAGCGGGAGAGGGGTTGGGGTGAGGGCTCGTGTGAGGGCACGGTGCCCTTCGAAGAGCCCTCACCCCTCCCTCTCCCGCTCCGCAGGAGAGGGCGATCGACTGGTGCTCCGCTGACTCCCTCTCCCGCTTGCGGGAGAGGGCAGGGGTGAGGGCCAGCACCCGTCGCAGGACTTACTTCGTATAGGTCCCCGGTCCAGGCGGCATCGACGGCCGGACCGTGGACGGGAAGGGATCCTGCTGCGTGCCATTGCCCGTCCCGGGCTTGGCATTGAACTGCTTGTCGATGAAGCGCAGCATCGGCTCCACGCGCGCTGCCCAGCTCGACTCGTCATGCGTGGCGCCCTGCGCCTCCAGGTAGGCGATGTCCGCGCTGGCCCAGCCGCGCGCGTACAGCGCCGCGCGCAACTCGCGCAGCTGCTTGATCGACTCCACGCCCTCGCCAGTCCCCATGTCCAGCCACAACCTCGGCCGGGCGACCGACATCGGCAGCGCCGTCTTGCGCACGTCGCGCACCGGGAACTCCCCATCCCACCACAGCGACGGCGACACCACCAGCGCCGCGCCGAACACATCCCCGTGATGCATCGCCAGCCACAGGCTCATGATCCCGCCCAGCGACGATCCCCCCACCGCCGTGTGCGCCGCATCCGGCAGCGTCCGATAACGCGCGTCGATCGCGGGCTTGAGCTGCTCGATCAGGTAGCGCGCGTACGCCGGCCCTTGTCCGCCCTGCGTGTGCCCGTCGCGGCTCATCGCCGTGGCGGTGTACTCGTCCATGCGTTTGGCCGTGTTGTTCACGCCGACGATGATCATCGGCTGGATCTGCCCGTCGACTGTCAGCCGCTGCGCGGTCTCGTCGACCTGCCACTCCGCCCCGGCCGCCGCCGCGTCGAACACGTTCTGACCGTCATGCAGGTAGAGCACCGGATAACGACGCTGCGTGTCGCGCTCGTAGTTCGGCGGCAGCCAGACCTGCACCGCGCGCTCGCCGACGAACTTCGCGGGCAGCGGCTCCAGCCGCTCGATCGTCCCGGCACGGCTCAGCGAGATCGGCGCGCCCGGCGCGTTGAACGCGCGCGTCACGCGGACCTCGTCCGACACCAGCTCGATCGCGCGATTGCCGCCGGTCTCCCACCCCGCGTCGCCCTCGCCCTGTCCCGGCCGCTCGACGCGGAACTTGTAGGGCACGGTGCCGCCGGCGGGCACCCGCTCGAAGACCGCTGTCACGCTGTACCAGCCGTCGCGGCCCAGTCCCGCGGCCGGCGCGATCAGCGAGCGCGACCAGCTCAGCGGCGCCGCGCCGCCCCGCACGCCGACCATGTCCCTGGCCGGATCGAATCGGCCGGCGGCGATCTCCTCGCGCAGGTCGATGTCGAAGACGACCTTCGTCGCGGCGAACGCGCGCGGCGCGACCAGCATCGCCGCGATCAGCAGCAACAACGCGGCAACGAGGCGCACAAGCTGGGGCGAAACGCGGTCCGCCACGGCCGGGGCGGAAACGACAACGGCGCGCGAAGGGCGCGCCGTGAGGGCGGGGTGAGGCATGTGGGACTCGCCGGGAAGAGGAAGGGCGGACGCGTGTCCGCCCCAAGGCCCGAATATTAGTCCAGCACGATCAGTCCAGCACGACCATCTCGGTGCGCGCGCGCAGCAGCGCGGCCGGTCCGCGCGGGCCGTCGTCGTTGACCAGCGTGAAGGCGCGCTCGATGTCGGGCGCCAGGTAGTGGTCGCTGGGCATCGCGGGGCAGCGCTCGCGCAGCAGCGCGTGCACGTCCTCCAGCGGCGCGGAGCTGCGCAGCGGGCGCAGGAACTCGATGCCTTGCGCCGCGGCCAGCAGCTCGATGGCGACGATGTGCGCCGTGTTGTCCAGCATCGGGCCCAGCCGGCGCGCGCCGAAGGTCGCCATCGAAACGTGGTCTTCCTGGTTGGCGGAGGTCGGCAGGCTGTCGACGCTGGCCGGGTGCGCCAGCGCCTTGTTCTCGCTGGCCAGCGCCGCGGCGGTCACCTGGGCGATCATGAAGCCCGAGTTCACCCCGCCGTTCTCCACCAGGAACGGTGGCAGCTGCGACATGTGCTTGTCCATCATCAGCGAGATGCGGCGCTCGGACAGCGAACCGATTTCGGCAATCGCCAGCGCCAGGTTGTCGGCGGCCATCGCCACCGGCTCGGCGTGGAAGTTGCCGCCGGACAGCACGTCGCCCTGTTCGGCGAACACCAGCGGGTTATCGGAGACGGCGTTGGCCTCGATCAGCAGCACCTCGGCCGCCTGGCGCGATCTGCGTCAGGCACGCGCCCATCACCTGCGGCTGGCAGCGCAGGGAGTAGGGGTCCTGCACGCGTTGTCGCAATTGCGGTGCGAGTGGCGGAACTCGGGCTGCCCGCACCGAGCAGGGGGCGATAGGCCGCGGCGGCGTCGATCTGGCCGCGCTGGCCGCGCACCTCGTGGATGCGCGCATCGAACGGGCCGACGCGAGCCCAGCGCCGCTTCCAGGGTCAGCGCGCCGCAGACGACGGCCGCGGCAAAGATCTTCGGTCTTCGAAACGCTCAAACAGGCCGCGCAGCGCGAAGGCGGCGTCGAGGCCTGCGTGCCGTTCAGCAGCGCCAGGCCCTCTTTCGCCGCCAGCGTCAGCGGCTTCAGGCCGGCTTTGGCCAGCGCTTCGGCCAGCGCGGGCCTGCGCATTGGCCCTCGACGGCAGCGCCTTTCGCCTTCGCCCAGCAGCACCAGCGTCATGTGCGCCAGCGGCGCCAGGTCGCCGGAGGCGCCGACGGAGCCCTTCGCCGGGATCCACGGATAGGCGGACCAAGCTTCCGCGTTGACAGCCAGCGATCAAGGATGCTCTGCATGACGGACTCAAGCGAATGCCGGAGAAGCCGCGCGCCAGGCTGCCTTGATCTCCAGCACCATGATCAGGCGCACCAGGTTGTCGTCGGTCGGCTCGCCCACGCCGGCGGCGTGTGACCGGATCAGGATCGAACGCTGCAGGTTTTCCAGATCGTCGCGGGCGATGCGCGTCGAAGCCAGCAGGCCAAAGCCGGTGTTGATGCCGTAGACCGGGTCGGTCGCCCTTCGGCGAACGATGCCTGCACGACGGCGACGCCGCTGTCGGATAGCGGGCCGTAGGCGTTGTCGTCCAGCGTCAGCGTCACCGGGTGTTGATAGACGTCGCGTAGCTGGGCCAGCGTCAGTTTGCCGGGGATGAGTTCAAGGGAAGTCGTCATGGGTCGTCGAATGAAAGTCGGGGGCGGGGAACGCGACAGGCCTCAGCGGCCCAGCATCGGCAGGTTCAGGCCCTGCTCGCGCGCGCAGTCGATGGCGATCTCGTAACCGGCGTCGGCGTGGCGCATCACGCCGGTGGCCGGGTCGTTGGACAGCACGCGGGCGATGCGCTTGGCGGCCGCCTCGGTGCCGTCGCAGACGATCACCATGCCGGAGTGCTGGGAGAAGCCCATGCCCACGCCGCCGCCGTGGTGCAGCGACACCCAGGTCGCGCCGCTGGCGGTGTTCAGCAGGGCGTTCAGCAGCGGCCAGTCGGAGACCGCGTCGGAGCCGTCCTGCATCGCCTCGGTCTCGCGGTTGGGGCTGGCCACCGAGCCGGAGTCCAGGTGGTCGCGGCCGATGACGATCGGCGCCGACAGCTCGCCGCTGCGCACCATCTCGTTGAAGGCCAGGCCGAGCTTGTGGCGCTCGCCCAGGCCAACCCAGCAGATGCGCGCCGGCAGGCCCTGGAAGGTGATGCGCTCGCGCGCCATGTCCAGCCAGCGGTGCAGGTGGGCGTCGTCCGGGATCAGCTCCTTCACCTTGGCGTCGGTCTTGTAGATGTCCTCCGGGTCGCCGGACAGCGCCGCCCAGCGGAACGGGCCGATGCCGCGGCAGAACAGCGGGCGGATGTAGGCCGGCACGAAGCCGGGGAAGTCGAAGGCGTTGTCCACGCCCTGGTTTCCTTGGCCATCTGGCGGATGTTGTTGCCGTAGTCGAAGGTCGGCACGCCCATCGGCTGGAAGGCCAGCATGGCCTGCACGTGCAGCGCGCAGCCACGCGCGGCGGCGGCCTTCAGGTCGGCGTGTTTCGCCGGATCGGCCGACGCGGCCTTCCATTGCTCGACGCTCCAGCCCTCCGGCAGGTAGCCGTTGAGCGGGTCGTGGGCGGTGGTCTGGTCGGTGACCATGTCCGGCTTGACGCGCGCCGGCCCGCGCGCGCGACCAGCTCGGGCAGGATTTCCGCCGCGTTGCCGCAGCAGGGCGATGGAGATGGCCTTGCCTTCGGCGGTGTATTTGGCGATGCGGGCCAGCGCGTCGTCCAGGTCGTTGGCCTGCTCGTCGACGTAGCGGGTCTGCAGGCGGAAGTCGATGCGGCTCTGCTGGCACTCGATGTTCAGCGAGCAGGCGCCGGCCAGGGTCGCCGCCAGCGGCTGCGCGCCGCCCATGCCGCCCAGGCCGGCGGTCAGCACCCAGCGGCCCTTCAGGTTGCCGTCGTAATGCTGGCGGCCGGCTTCGACGAAGGTTTCGTAGGTGCCCTGCACGATGCCCTGGCTGCCGATGTAGATCCAGGAGCCGGCGGTCATCTGGCCATACATCGCCAGGCCCTTGCGGTCCAGTTCGTTGAAGTGTTCCCAGGTGGCCCAGTGCGGCACCAGGTTGGAGTTGGCGATCAGCACGCGCGGCGCGTCGGCGTGCGTGGTCTTGGAAGACGCCGACCGGCTTGCCGGACTGCACCAGCAGGGTCTCGTCGTCGTTCAGCTTCTTCAGCGTCGCGACGATCTGGTCGTAGCAATCCCAGTTGCGCGCGGCGCGGCCGATGCCGCCGTACACCACCAGCTCCTGGGGGTTCTCCGCCACCTCCGGATCGAGGTTGTTCAGCAGCATGCGGTACGGCGCTTCGGTCAGCCAGTTCTTGCAGCTCAGCTGCGTGCCGGTGGGCGCGCGCACCGGGCGGGGCTGGGCGGAGGAAGCGGGAGCGGTCATCGAGGTCTCCTTGATCTGAAGGGCCGGGTGAGGCCCCAATGGGTCGATGGGGCGCGATCATAGGAGCGCTTTCCGGAGTTGTCTATACAAGTACAGTCAAGTAGGATGCCGCCCCATGGCAACCCCCTCCCTGAGCGCGACCGGCGGCCCCGCGCCGCAATACCTGAAGGTCAAGACGCATCTGCGCGAGGGCATCGCCAGCGGGCGCTGGCGCCCGGGTGAGCGCCTGCCGTCGGAGTCGGAGCTGACCGAGGCCTTCGGCGTGAGCCGCATGACGGTCAACCGCGCGCTGCGCGAGCTGCATCAGGAGGGCCTGGTCGAGCGCGTGCAGGGCGTGGGCAGCTTCGTCGCGCAACTGCACCGCATCGCCTCGACGCTGACGGTGCGGGACGTGCATGAGGAGATCGCCGAGCGCGGTCACCGCCATGAGGCGCGGGTGCATGTGCTGGAGACGCTCAAGGCCAGCGCGGAGCAGGCGGCGCTGCTCGGGCTTCGCACCGGCGCGACGCTGTTCCACAGCGTCATCGTCCATCGCGAGAACGGCGTCGCCATCCAGTGCGAGGACCGGCTTGTGAATCCGGCCTGCGCGCCGGCCTACATGGACCAGGATTTCGGGCGCGTCACGCCGACGCATTACCTGCTGGAAGTGGCGCCGCTGTCGGAAGCGCGCTACACCATCGAGGCCGCCATGCCCAACGCGCTGGAGGCTCGGCTGCTGGGCATGCCACGGGGAGAACCCTGCCTGGTCGTGAAACGTGCCACATCCAGCCAGGGAAAGACGGTGACCGCCGTGCGACTGGTGCATCCGGCGAGCCGCTACTTCCTCGAGGGCAGCTTCCAGGCTTGAGCCTGGCGCGGCCCGGTGTGACGATTGGTGACGTGGCGCGATGAACGACTCTCTGAGAATCCCCGCCTTGCACAACACCAACGATCAGTCGGACCCCATGAGCTGGATGAGGATCACCGCGGACGAGGTCGCCCCGACCTCGTGGCGCAATGGAGGAGGACGGACGCGCGAGCTGCTCGCGTGGCCGCACGTGGCGGACTGGAAGGTCCGCGTCAGCATCGCGGACATCGACCGCGACGGGCCGTTCTCGGCCTTCCCCGGCGTGGACCGCTGGTTCGGCGTGCTCTCGGGCGACGGCGTGATCCTGCGCGGCCGCGCGATCAAGCCCAACGAGGGCATGGTGCAGTTCCCCGGCGAGGACGCGCCCAACTGCGTGCTCATCGGCGGACCGACGCAGGATTTCAACGCGATGCACCGGCGCGGTGCCGGCGTGTTCCGGGTGCAGCCCGCGGACCGGCCGGTGATCCCGCACGGCGCGCAGTGGCTGGGGCTGTTCACGCAGGAGGGCGGCACGCTCATCCACGGTCATCGCTCGGTGCCGCTCGCCCCGCACACGCTGGCCTGGTGCGAGGCGCCCGCCGCGCACAGCTGCGTCTTCGACGACGGCGATCAACACGGCCCCGCCTGGTGGCTGATCTGGAGCGAGGAATGAATCTGGAACGACCGGGTGCCCGGCGCACCGTGTGGATGAACGCCACCTTGGCCACGCTGGCCGAGGGTGGCCACGGCCCGGGTGGCAACGCGGACTGGGGCCTGGTCGAACGCGGCGCGATGGTGGTGGAGGGCGAGCAGCTGCGCTGGGTGGGCCCGGCCGCCGAGCTCCCCGAGGAGCTGCGCGCCGGTGCCGTCGAGGAACACGATCTGGACGGCGCGCTCCTCACGCCGGGCCTGATCGACTGCCACACGCACCTGGTCTACGGCGGCGAGCGCTCGGCGGAATTCGAGTTGCGCCTGCAGGGCGCGACCTACGAGGAGATCGCCCGCGCCGGCGGCGGCATCCGCTCGACGGTCGCCGCGACACGGCTGGCCGGCGAGCATGAACTGCATGTGCTCGCGGTGCAGCGCGCCCGCGCGCTGATGGCCGAGGGCCTGACGACGCTGGAAGTGAAGTCCGGCTACGGCCTGTCGCTCGCGGCCGAGGCCAAGTGCCTGCGCGTGGCCCGCAAGCTGGGCGACCTCGGCCTGACGGTGCGCACGACCTATCTCGGCGCGCATGCGCTGCCGCCTGAATTCGAGGGCCGCCAGGACGAGTACGTCGACGCCGTCTGCGCCTGGCTGCCGGAGCTCAAGCGCCAGGGGCTGGTGGACGCGGTCGACGCCTTCTGCGAGCGCATCGCCTTCACGCCGGCGCAGACGCGCCGCGTCTTCGAGGCCGCGCGCGCGCTGGGCCTGCCGGTCAAGCTGCACGCGGAACAGCTGAGCGATCAGGGCGGCGCGGCGCTCGCCGCCGAGTTCAACGCGCTGTCCTGCGATCACCTGGAATGGCTGAGCGAGTCCGGCATCGCCGCGATGAGGCAGGCCGGCACGGTGGCAGTGCTGCTGCCGGGCGCCTTCTACTTCCTGCGGGAGACGAAGTTGCCGCCCCTCCAGGCGCTGCGCGACGCGGGCGTGCCCATCGCGCTGGCGACCGACCACAACCCGGGCAGCTCGCCCGGGCTGTCCTTGCTGCTGATGCTGAACATGGCCTGCACCTTCTTCCGCATGACGCCGCAAGAGGCGCTGCGCGGGATGACGGTGAACGCCGCGCGGGCGCTGGGCCTGCACGACCGCGGTCAGCTCGTGGCGGGCCAGCGCGCCGATTTCTGCCTGTGGGACGCCGCGCATCCGCGCGAGCTGGCCTACTGGTTCGGACGCAATCCGCTGCGGCAGACCGTGGTGGGCGGCGTCAGGAGGACCCGCCGATGAAACACGACGTCTTTGAATTGCGGCGCGGCCGCACCCCGCTGCTGATCAGCATGCCGCACGTGGGCCGCGAGATCCCGGCCGACCAGCACGCCCGTTATGTCGAGCGCGCGCTCGGCAGCGAGGACACCGACTGGCACCTCGAGCCGCTGTACGCGCCGATCGCCGAGCAGCTCGGCGCGGGAATGCTGATTCCGCGGTTCTCGCGCTACCTGATCGACCTGAACCGCCCGCCCGAGGACACGCCGATGTATCCCGGCGCGTCCAACACCGAGCTCTGCCCGACGCGTTTCTTCACCGGCGAGCCGCTCTACAAGGACGGCCAGGCGCCCGATGCCGAGGAGAAGCAGCGCCGCATCGAGCAGTACTGGGCGCCGTACCACCAGGCCCTGCAGGGCGAGCTGCAACGGCTGCGGCAGGAGCACGGTTTCGCGTTGCTGTTCGAGGCCCACAGCATCCGCTCCGAGCTGCCCTGGCTCTTCGAGGGGCAGTTGCCCGATCTGAACATCGGCACCGTCGAGGGCAAGAGCTGCAAGCAGGTCACCCGCCAGGCGATGGAGATCGTGCTGCAGGCGCAGGACACGTTCAGCTGGGTCGTCGACGGCCGTTTCAAGGGCGGCTACATCACGCGCGAGTACGGCAAGCCGGAGCTGGGTCAGCAGGCCGTGCAGCTGGAGATGTGCTACCGCTGCTACATGGTCGAGAACGACATGGGCTTCACCGGCTATGAACTCGACAGCGCCTGCGTGGAGCGCGTGCGGCCGGTGCTGACGATGCTGCTGCAGGGCTATCTGCTGGCCAATCCGTCGCGGGGTGCGGCGTGAGCGCCAGGACCTTCCACGCGCCGCTGGCCTGGATCGACGGGCGCTGGCAGCGCGAGGTGCTGATGCGCGTGGACGCGCAGGGGCAGTGGGCGGCGATCGAGGCCGGTGCGGAGGTCCCGGCCGAGGCGGTGCGCCTGGACGGCCCCGTGCTGCCGACGCTGGTGGACGCGCACAGCCACGCCTTCCAGCGCGCGTTCGCCGGTCTGTCGGAGCAGCGCGACAGCGACAGCGACGACTTCTGGTCCTGGCGCGACCGCATGTATGGCGTGGCCTTGCGCGTCACGCCGGCCCAGCTCAAGGACATCGCCGCGCAGCTCTACACGGAGCTGCTGGCGGGCGGCTACACGCAGGTGTGCGAGTTCCATTACCTGCATCACCGCGAGGATGGCTCGCCCTACGAGGACGAGCACGCGATGGCCCTGGCGCTGGCCGAGGCGGCGCAGGAGGTCGGCGTCGGGCTGACGCTGCTCCCGGTGCTGTACGCGCATGCGGGCTTCGGGCAGACGGGGTTGCGCGAGACGCAGCGGCGTTTCGCCACCGATGCGGCCTGGGTCTGGCGCGCCTGTCAGCGCATCAACGCGGCGGGTTTGCCGCTGGTGCGCGCGGGCGTGGCGGTGCATTCGCTGCGGGCGGCGCATGAGGCGGACATCCGCGCGCTGCAGGCGCTGGTCGGGGATGCGCCGGTGCCCATCCATGTGCATGTGGCCGAGCAGCAGCAGGAGGTGCGGGACTGCCTGGCGGCCACCGGGCGGCGGCCGGTCGAGTGGCTGGCCGGCTACGGGCTGGATCCGCGCTGGCACTTGGTGCATGCGACGCACAGCACGCCGGAGGAGATCGCCGCGATCGCGGCGAGCGGCGCGGGGGTGGTCATCTGCCCGGGGACCGAGGGCAATCTCGGCGACGGCCTGGCGGACCTGCCGGGCTGGCTGGCCGCGGGCGTGTCGATGACGGTGGGATCGGACAGTCAGGTCACCCGGGGCTGGGTGGAGGAGCTGCGCTGGCTGGAGTACGGGCAGCGGCTGGGACTGCAGCGTCGCAATGTCGCGGCCAAGCCGGGCGTGCAAGCGTCGACGGCGGCGCGGTTGTTCGAGGCCTGCGTCGCGGGCAGCGCCCGGGCGGCGGGCTTGGACGGCTGGGGGCTGCGCGTCGGTGCGCGGGCGGATTTCCTGGTGCTGGATCGCGATGCGAGCGGGCTGGCGGGGCTGCCCGAGGCGGCGCTGCTCGACGGGCTGGTGTTCGCCAGCCAAGGCGCGGCTTGGCAGCAGGTCTACGTCGCCGGCCAGCGCCGCGCGATCGACGACGCCGGACGGCGTGAGCGCTTCATCGGGACGATGAAGGCGCTCTGGGGCTGAGGCTGCTTGGCCCCTTGGCGCCTGGGGCCCTTGGCCCTATTGGCCCCTTGGCCCCCTTGGCCCCCTCGCCCGCGAAGCGGGAGAGGGCGGGGGGTGAGGGCTCTCCGAAGGGCACAGTGCCCTCACCCGAACCCTCACCCCAACCCCTCTCCCGCTCCGCGGGCGAGGGGCTCCCCCTTTTCCACAGGGTGTGCGGCTGGCACGCCGACTGCTAGGCTTTCTCCACTCCCTTTCCACTCCAAGTTGGGATAGCCATGTGGTCCATGCGTAACTTCACGATCCGGACGCGCCTCATGGCGCTCGGGCTGTTGTCGGTCCTGGCCATGCTGCTCATCGGCGGCGACGGGCTCTGGGCCATGTCCCGCACGAAGAAGGATTTCCAGCATTACGTGCAGCAGGACGTCGAGTCCCTCGTCCAGCTCTCCGAGGTGCGCGCCGGCGTCGGCAACCTGCGCCGCTACGAGAAGGACATGCTGATCAACATCGGCGACGACAACGCCGTCAAGCGCTATCACGAGGAATGGCGCAAGACCTTCGAGGCCGTGAACAAGAGCCTCGACGCGATCGGCGCGCTGGACATCCTCCCCGAGATCAAGTCCATGCCCCCGGCGATGAAGAGCTCGCTGACCAACTACCGCAGCGGCCTGGACGGCATCGTGGCGCGCATCCTCAAGCAGGAGTTCGTCGACTCCGCCGAGGCCAACCGCCAGACGGAGCCCATCAAGGGCCCGGTCCGGGAGATGGACAAGCAGCTCGGCGACATGACCAAGGCCATCATGGAGCGCGGCAACCAGGAGGTGCAGCGCATCGACGTCGAGGAAACCCGCATCCGGATGGCCCTGGGCGGCGTGATGCTGGTGGGCGTGCTGGTGATCGGCACCTTCACCTTCTTCAACATCGCCTCCATCCTCACGCCGCTGGCGCAGGCCGTCAGCACCACCGAGCGCATCGCGCGGCAGGACCTGAGCGAGCGGCTCGAGGTGCGCGGCATCGACGAGACCTCCGCGATGATGCGCGGCGTGCAGGGCATGCAGCGCTCGATCCGGGAGGTCGTCAGCGGCGTTCGCAGCGCCACCGACAGCATCGCCACCGCGTCGCGCGAGGTCGCCGCCGGGGCGCATGACCTCAGCTATCGCACGGAACAGGCGGCTTCCAACCTCGAGGAGACCGCCTCGGCCATGGAGCAGCTCACCGCGAGCGTGCAGCACAACGCGGACTCCGCGCGCCAGGCCAACGCGCTGGCGGAAGAGGCGGCCGGCGCGGCCGGACGCGGCGTCAGCGTCGTGGGCGAGGTCGTGCAGACCATGGGCAGGATCAGCGCGTCTTCCTCGCGGATCGGCGACATCATCGGCACCATCGACGGCATCGCCTTCCAGACCAACATCCTGGCGTTGAACGCCGCGGTCGAGGCGGCGCGCGCGGGCGAGCAGGGTCGCGGTTTCGCGGTCGTCGCCAGCGAGGTGCGCTCGCTGGCGCAGCGTAGCGCCGAGGCCGCCAAGGAGATCAAGCAGCTGATCACCGCCAGCGGCGAGAGCGTGGCGAGCGGCGCGGCGCTGGTCGAGCGCGCCGGGGAGACGATGAACGAGATCTCCGACTCGATCACCCGCGTGTCACGCATCGTCGCGGAGATCAGCCACGCCACCGTCGAGCAGAGCGGCGGCATCAACCAGATCGGCACCGCGATCTCGCAACTCGACCAGATGACGCAGCAGAACGCCGCGCTGGTGGAGGAGTCCGCCGCCGCCGCGCAGAGCCTGCAGCATCAGGCCGACGCGCTGTCGCAGTCGGTGGCGGTGTTCAAGCTGAGCTGATGCGGCGGCCCTCGGGCCTCAAAGCCGGAACACGGCCACGGCCTGGTTCAGTTGGGCCGCCTGCTGCTTGAGGCTCTCGGCCGCGGCGGCCGATTCCTCGACCAGCGCGGCGTTCTGCTGCGTGACCTGGTCGAGCTGGCTGATCGCATCGCCGATCTGGTCGATGCCCTGGCTCTGCTCGGCGCTGGCCGCGCTGATCTCCGAGATCAGGTCCGACACGCGTTTCACCTGCTCGACGATCTGCCCCATCGTGTCGCCGGCCGAGCCCGCCAGGCGAGAACCGGTCTCGACCTTCTCGCCGCTGTCGCCGATCAGCGTCTTGATCTCCTTGGCCGCGGCCGCGCTGCGCTGCGCCAGCGCGCGCACCTCCCCGGCCACGACCGCGAAGCCGCGACCCTGCTCGCCCGCGCGTGCGGCTTCCACTGCCGCGTTCAGCGCCAGGATGTTGGTCTGGAAGGCGATGCCGTCGATGGTGCCGATGATGTCGTTGATGCGGCGCGAGCTCTCGTCGATCTGACGCATCACGGCGACCACCTGCTGCACCGCCTGACCCCCCTCGATCGCCACGGTGGAGGCGGTCTGCGCGAGCTGCGTCGCCGTGCGCGCGGTCTCGGCGTTCTGCTTGACGGTGGCGGTGAGCTCTTCCATCGACGCCGCCGTCTCCTGCAGGTTGGCCGCCTGCTGCTCGGTGCGCTGCGACAGGTCGGCGTTGCCGGTGGCGATCTCGCCGGTGCCCGTGGCGATCGAGTCGCTGCTCAGCCGCACCTGGCCGACGATGCCGGTCAGGCTCTGGTTCATGCGTTGCAGCGCGTCCAGCAGCTGGCCGGTCTCATCGCGGCTGGCGGGCTGGATGTCGGAGCGCAGGTCGCCGGCGGCCACCGCCTCGGCCACCTTCACCGCCTGGGCCATCGGCTGCACGATCGCGCGGATCAGCAGCCATGCGGTGACCAGCCCGAGCGCCGCGATCACCACCGCGCCGAAGGCCGCCTGCCATCGCAGCGACGCGCGCGCGTCGGCGGCCATCTGCCGCGCGGCATCGGCGCGCTGTTCCTGCATGACGACGAACTGCCCGATTGCGTCCAGGTAGACCTTCACCGAGGGCACGTACTCGTTCTGCACGATCCGGCTGGTGGCGCTCCAGTCGCCGGCCGCGCCGGCCTCGCGGGCCTTCTTGCTGGCCGCCAGCAGCGTCGCGCCCAGCGCGACGATCTCCTTGAGCTTGGCCTGGTCCTCGGGGCGCTGGGCCTGCGCGGCGATCTGCTCGCGCAGCTTGGCGACCTCGGGCGCATCGTTGGCGATGTTGGCCTTGAAGAGCTCGCCCACGGCCGGGTCCGAGCTGATCGCGCTGGCCATGCTGCGCGCCACCGCCGTCTGCGTCATGCCCTGCCACTGCACGGACTTGCGGATCAGGTCCTGCGCGTCGTTGATCGCTGCGGTCGCCTCGCTCGTGATCCGGTCGTTGCGCCACAGCGTGAGCGTGCCCACCACCAGCATCGCCACGATGAGCAGCACGATCGCGCCGTTGAGCTTGCTGGCCAGGGGAAGGTCATTGAGTCGCATCGATGTCTCCTTGTCGTGAGGTTCTGGTTTTTCGATGAACGGGCCTGGGCGCACCGATTCTGAGCATCGCGCGGCGGCGCTGCCAAGAGCCCCTGCGCTCGCGGAGGTCCCGTGTAATCCCCTATGCCGGAAACGCCGCCGCGTCACTAGGGTGACGCGAGGCGCCCGAAGCGGTCGATAGACTGACTCGAACAGCCGAAATCAAGGCGCCCCAGAGACGCCGGAACAATATCCAGGAGACGACATGGCGCTGATGGGCCAGATGATGTCGATGCCCCTGCTGATCTCATCGTTGATCCAGCATGCGGCGCGGCATTCCGGGGATACGGAGATCGTGAGCAAGCGGGTCGAGGGCGACCTGCATCGCACGACGTGGGCGGCGGTCGAGTTCCGCGCGCGCCAGCTCGCGCAGGCCTTCGCGCGGCTGGGCCTGCAGCCCGGCGAGCGCGTCGGCACGCTGGCCTGGAACGGCCACCGCCACCTGGAGCTCTATTACGGGACCTCGGGCTCGGGCCTGGTCTGCCACACGATCAATCCGCGGCTGTTCCCCGAGCAGATCGCCTGGATCGTCAATGACGCCGCCGACCGCGCGTTGTGCTTCGACCTGACCTTCCTGCCGCTGGTGGAGAAGATTGCCCCGCAGCTCACGCAGGTACGCGACTTCATCCTGATGACGGACCGCGCCCACATGCCGGCGCAGACCTCGATCCCCAACCTGCGCTGCTACGACGAGCTGGCCGACGCCGAGGACGGGCACTACGTCTGGCCCGAGTTCGACGAGAACACCGCTTCCAGCATCTGCTACACGAGCGGCACGACCGGCCATCCCAAGGGCGCCGTCTACAGCCATCGCAGCTCGGTATTGCACGCGTACGGCGCGGCCTTGCCCGATGCGATGGCCGCCTCGCGGCGAGACGTGATCCTGCCGGTGGTGCCGATGTTCCACGTCAACGCGTGGGGCCTGCCGTACAGCACCGCGCTGGTCGGCTGCAAGCTGGTGCTGCCGGGGCCGCACCTGGACGGCAAGTCGCTCTATGAGCTCTTCGAGAGCGAGCAGGTGACCTTCAGCGCCGGCGTGCCCACCGTCTGGCTGGGGCTGCTGAACTACGTCGGCGCGAACGGGCTGAAGTTCTCGAGCTTCAAACGCACGGTGATCGGCGGCTCGGCCTGCCCGCCGGCGATGCTGCGCACGCTGATGGACGACTACGGCGTGGACGTCATCCACGCCTGGGGCATGACGGAGATGTCGCCGCTGGGCACGCTGTCTCGGTTGAACAGCCGCCAGCTGACGCTGCCCAAGGACCAGCAGCGCCACCTGCTGGAGAAGCAGGGCAAGGCGATCTACGGCGTCGACATGGCCGTGGTGGACGACGGCGGCCGCGCGCTGCCCTGGGACGGCAAAACCTCGGGCAACCTCGTCGTGCGCGGCCCCTGGGTCATCGACAGCTACTTCGGCCATGCGGGCTCGCCGCTGATCCGCGTCACCGGCGAGGACGGGCGCGACGCGGGCCTGTGGTTCCCCACCGGCGACGTCGCCGCGATCGACGCCGACGGCTTCATGCAGATCACCGACCGCAGCAAGGACGTCATCAAGTCGGGCGGCGAGTGGATCAGCTCGATCGACGTCGAGAACATCGCCATGGCGCACCCCGCGATCCACGAGGCCGCGGTCATCGCGGTGCCGCATCCCAAATGGGACGAGCGCCCGCTGCTGGTGGTGGTGCGCAAGCCCGGCGAGGCCGGCGCGGCACTCACACGCGAATCGGTGCTGGGCTTCTACGAAGGCAAGATCGCCAAGTGGCAGGTGCCCGATGACGTCGTATTCGTCGAGGAGATCCCGCACACCGCCACCGGCAAGATGCTCAAGCTCAAGTTGCGCGAGCAGTTCAAGGCCCACAAGCTGCCGGGCTGCTGAGCCCCCGTCTTCCCGCGACCCCGCGCGTCATCGGGATCTCTGCGATTTCCTTGCTGTTCAGCGTCCTACATCAACAACATCCCCGGAGACAGACATGAACCAGATCCGCAAGTCCTCGATCGTCACGCCCCGCCGCACGGTGCTCGCCGCTGTCGCCTTCGGCGCGCTGTTCGCTGCCGCCGGCGCGCACGCCCAGAAGGGCGAGGTGGTGAAGATCGCCTGGATCGATCCGCTCTCGGGCCTGATGGCGCCGGTGGGTCAGAACCAGGTGAAGTCCTTCCAGTTCTTCGCCGAGAAGTTCAACGCCACCAACCCGGCCGGCGTGAAGTTCGAGATCATCCCGATCGACAACAAGCTGAGCCCGGCCGAGTCGCTCAACGCGCTGAAGTCCGCCATCGACCAGGGCGTGCGCTACGTGACGCAGGGCAACGGCTCGGGCGCGGCGCTGGCCATCATCGACGCGGTCAACAAGCACAACGAGCGCAACCCCGGCAAGGAGGTCGTGTACCTCAACCACTCCGCGGTGGACCCGGACCTGACCAACAGCAAGTGCAGCTACTGGCACTTCCGCTTCGACGCCGACACGTCGATGAAGATGGAAGCGATCACGACCTTCCTGAAGGACCAGGCCGACGTCAAGAAGGTCTACCTGCTCAACCAGAACTACGCGCACGGCCATCAGGTCGCCAAGTACGCCAAGGAAGGCCTGGCGCGCAAGCGGCCCGACGTGCAGATCGTCGGCGAGGACCTGCATCCGCTGGCCCAGGTGCGCGACTTCGCGCCCTATGTGGCCAAGATCAAGGCCAGCGGCGCCGACACGGTCATCACCGGCAACTGGGGCTCGGACCTGGCGCTGCTGGTGAAGGCGGCCTCCGAGGCCGGCTACAACGGCAAGTTCTACACGTACTACGCCGGCGTCACCGGCACGCCCACGGCCATCGGCGCCGCGGGCGCGGGGCGCGTCTACCAGGCGGCCTACAACTACAACAACATGGGCGGCCAGATGGACACCTGGGCCAATGAGTTCAAGGCCAAGTTCAACGACGACTTCTACACCGGCAGCGTCATCCACATCTACTCGGCGCTGGGCGCGGCGATGGCCAAGGCCAAGAGCACCGACCCGGTGAAGGTGGCCGCGGCGCTGGAAGGCCTGAAGTTCAAGAGCTTCAACGGCGACGTCGAGATCCGCAAGAACGACCACCAGCTGCAGCAACCGATCTACATCTCGCGCTGGGAGAAGGTCGATGCCAAGCATCCGTACAACGTCGAGAACACAGGCTTCAACTTCGCGCCCGTGAAGACCTACGACGCGTACGTGAGCTCGACGCCCACGTCCTGCCAGATGAAGCGTCCGAGCTGACGCGTCTCCCTGCTGCGCGGACCGATCTCGGGCCTGCAGTGCTCGCCGTACGGGAGTACGGCTGCGCGCTTCGACCCGACCTCGTCCCGCTCGCGACGGGATCCGCGCCAGCTCGGCTCGTTGAATGAGGATGATGTCTTGGAACAGATACTGATCAACCTGCTGAACGGCCTGTCCTCAGGACTGCTGCTGTTCATGCTGAGCTCCGGCCTCACGCTGATCTTCAGCATGATGGGCGTGCTGAACTTCGCGCATGCGAGCTTCTACATGCTGGGCGCGTACTTCGCGTATTCCATCGCCGGATGGATCGGGTTCTGGCCCGCGCTGCTGATCGCGCCGCTGCTGGTGGGCGGCTGCGGGGCGCTGTTCGAGCGGGGCGCGCTGCGGCGCGTGCACAAGTTCGGACACGTCCCGGAGCTGCTCATCACCTTCGGCCTGTCCTATGTCGTGCTGGAGGTCGTGCAACTGATCTGGGGCCGCACGGCGGTGCCGTTCTCGCCGCCGCCGTCGTTGCAAGGCGCCGCCTTCACGCTGGTGCATGCGCCCGGCCAAGCGCTGCAGCTGGTGTGGGGGGAAGCCTCCACCGCGATGTGCGCGGCGGCCACCTGCTCCAAGTTCCCGATGACACGCGCGTTCATGATGCTGGTGGCGCTGTTCATGCTGCTGTCGCTGTGGCTGCTGCTCACGCGCACGCGCATCGGGCTGGTCATCCAGGCCGCGCTGACGCATCCCGAGATGGTCGAGTCGCTGGGTCACAACGTGCCCCGTGTGTTCATGCTGGTCTTCGGCAGCGGGTGCGCGCTGGCCGCGCTCGCCGGCGTGATCGGCGGCATCACCTTCGTGACCGAACCCGCGATGGCGGTGATCGTCGGTTCGATCATCTTCGTCGTCGTGGTGGTCGGGGGCATCGGCTCGCTGGCCGGCGCCTTCGTCGCCTCCATCGTCATCGGGCTGCTGCAGACGCTGCCGCTCACCGTGGACGTGTCGCTGGCGCAGGCCTTCAAGCTCGGCCCCGACACCTTCGGCTACCCGCTGCTCAAGCTCACGCTGGCGCAGGTCGCGCCCATCCTGCCTTACCTGCTGATGGTCCTCATCCTGATCTTCCGGCCCAAGGGCCTGCTCGGCACGCGGGAGGGCTGAACGATGTCCGCCGCCATTCCCTCCACTTCGGCCACCACCGCGGCCACCACCGCGGCGACCGTGGCGGTCACCACCGCGGTCAATGCCGCGATCACCGCCAACGCCAGCGCGACCCCCAGCGGCGCGGGGACCGGCCGCCCGCCGCGCGCCAAGCGGGGTGAGACCTATCACTTCAAGCCGCACAACGTCGGCCGCTGGCTGATCTGGGGCTTCTACGCGCTCGCGCTGATCGTGGCGCCGCTGATGTGGTCCAGCAGCCTGGCGCAGACGATGCTGTCGCAGATGGGCATCGCGATCATCGCGTGCCTGTCCTACAACCTGCTGCTGGGGCAGGGCGGCATGCTGAGCTTCGGCCACGCGGTCTACAGCGGGCTGGGCGCCTACCTGGCCATCCACACGCTGAACGTCGTCGGCGCGGGCCAGCTCGCGCTGCCGGTGAGCCTGGTGCCCATCGTGGGTGGCTTCGCGGGCCTGTTCTTCGCGGCGCTGTTCGGCTACGTCTCGACGAAGAAATCGGGCACGCCCTTCGCGATGATCACGCTGGGCCTGGGCGAACTGATCTGGTCGATGTCGCTGATGCTGCCGGAGTTCTTCGGCGGCGAGGGCGGCATCTCCTCCAACCGCGTCGTGGGCAAGGCGGTGTGGGGCATCAGCTTCGGTCCGCAGATCCAGGTCTACTACCTGATCGCGGTCTATGCCTTCGTCTGCACGGCGCTGCTGTTCGCGTTCACGCGCACGCCGCTGGGCCGCATGCTCAACGCGGTGCGCGACAACCCCGAGCGCGTCGAGTTCATCGGTTATGACACGCAGTGGGTGCGCTTCCTGGCGTTCCTGATCGCGGGCTTCTTCGCCGGCGTGTCGGGCGGACTGTCGGCGCTGAACTTCGAGATCGTCACCGCCGAGGTCGTCGGCGCGGCGCGCTCGGGCGCCTATCTGCTGTTCACCTTCCTGGGTGGGGCGACCTTCTTCTTCGGACCGATCATCGGCGCGGTGCTGATGGTCGTGGCGCTGGTGCTGCTGTCGGAGCTGACCAAGGCTTGGCTGCTGTATCTCGGCCTGGTGTTCCTGTTCATGGTGATGTACGCGCCGGGCGGCATCGCGTCGCTGATCATGATGAACCTGCGCCTGGCGGCCTTCGGCAAGCTGCGCGCGTTGTGGCCGTCCTACCTGGGCCTGGCCGGCGCGGCGCTGACGATGTTGGTGGGCGGCTCGGCGATGGTGGAGATGCTCTATCACCTGCAGCTCAACGAGGCGCTGGGCCCGCAGATGAAATACCTGGGCCTGGCGCTGAATGCCAAGAGCGTGGAGTCCTGGTTCGGCGCGGGCTTCGTGCTGCTGACGGGGCTGGGGCTCTTCGAGCTGCTGCGCCGCCAGTTCCGTGCCGAATGGGACCACGCCCAGGAGGAGATCGAGAAAGAGATCAAGCGGAGGGAAAGCCTGTGAGCGCGACCGTCCCCTATGCGCTGGAGCTGAAGTCGGTGCGCAAGAGCTTCGGCAAGAGCGAGATCATCCGCGGCGCGGAGCTCGCCGTGAAACCCGGCGAGCGCGTCGCGATCATCGGCCCCAACGGCGCGGGCAAGTCCACGCTGTTCAACCTGATCAGCGGCCGCTTCGCGCCCACGAGCGGCGAGATCCGCCTCTTCGGCGAGCGCATCGACCAGCTGCCGCCGTACCAGATCAACCGGCGCGGACTGTCGCGCAGCTTCCAGGTGTCCAACCTGTTCACGCGGCTGTCGGTGTTCGAGAACATCCGTTGCGCGCTGCTCTGGTCGATGGGCCACAAGTACGCGTTCTGGAAGTTCCTGGCCGGCATGGACGACGTCAACGACCGTGTCGAGGAACTGCTGGAGATGCTGCACCTCGACAAGAAGCGCGACGTGCCGGCGGTCAACCTGACCTATGCGGAGGCGCGCGTGCTGGAGATCGGCATCACGATCGCCGGCGGCTCGCAGGTGATCCTGCTGGACGAGCCGACCGCGGGCATGAGCAAGAGCGAGACCAAGCGATTCATCCAGCTCATCCGCCAGGTCACGGAAGGCCGCACGCTGCTGACGGTCGAGCACGACATGGGCGTGGTGTTCGGCCTGGCCGACAAGATCGCGGTGCTGGTCTACGGCGAGGTGATCGCCTTCGACACGCCCGAGGCGGTGCGCGCCAACAAGCGCGTGCAGGAGGCCTATCTCGGATCGGTGCTGGCTGAATCGCAGGCCGCGGGAGCGCACGCATGACGGTGGCGATCAATGACAGCAACGTCGGCGCGATGCGCGCGGCGAGCACCGGTGCGGCCGGCAAGGTCTCCACGCGGGCGCTGGTGCTGGACAACGTGCATGCGTTCTACGGCAAGAGCCATGTGCTGCACGGGGTGTCGATGGAGGTGCGGCCCGGCGAGATCGTGAGCCTGCTGGGGCGCAACGGCTCGGGGCGCTCGACGACGGTCAAGACCATCATGGGGCAGGTGGACGGAACGGGCTCGATCGCCTGGGGCGGGCAGGAGCTGCTCGGCCGCAAGGCCTATGAGATCGCGCATCGCGGCATCGGCTACGTGCCGGAGAACCGCGACATCTTTCCCAAGCTCACCGTGCACCAGAACCTGATGCTGGGGGAGAAGGGCGGTCGCCGCGGCCGGGACGGGGCTGGGCCTCGCTGGAGCTTCGACGACATGTACGCGATGTTCCCGCGGCTCAAGGAGCGCCAGCACACCGAGGCCGGCGTGCTCTCCGGCGGCGAGCAGCAGATGCTGACGCTGTGCCGCACGCTGATGGGCGACCCGGACCTGATCATGATCGACGAGCCGACCGAGGGCCTGGCGCCCAAGATCGTGGAGCTGGTCGCGGAGTACCTCAAGGAGCTCAAGCGGCGCGGCGTGTCGGTGCTGCTGGTGGAGCAGAAGCTGGCCATCGCGCTGGAGATCTCCGAGCGCTGCTACGTGATGGGTCACGGGCGCATCGTGTTCGAGGGCACCCCCGCCGACCTGCGCGCCAACGCCTACGTGCGCAAGGAGTGGCTGGAGGTCTGAAGGGCCGCGCGACCTCCCGGAAGGTCGTCCCGGCGACAGCGCGGGAATCCCGACATCGGCCTCCCCCCTAAGTTCGCGGTGCCCGGGGCGTGGCGGCGTCCCCTGATCCGGGTGGCGCGGGCCTCCCCGCCGCACGGACGCCGAACTACAGTGGCGGCCAGGCAACAAGAACAGGGAGCCGCCCATGATGTCGGTGCAGCCTTGGATGGTGATCGTCGGGACGGTCGCGGGCGCTGCGGTCGGCGTGGCCGCGGCAAGCGGTTGGTGGTGGGCGCGGCTCAAGCGGGCGCGCCGGTTGATCGATCGCATCGAGGCCTCCCGGCAACTGCTCAACGAGCAGACCACCCAGGCCCGGCGTCAGATCGAGCGCATGCAGCTGGAACTCGGCGAGCTGCGCCTGATCGCGGAACGCATGCGGCGCAAGGCCGCGCTCGCGTCGATGCCGCATGACAGCGCCGAAGGCCCGGATTCCATCCTGCCGCTGGAGGCCCTGGCCCCGGCACATCCCGAGCTGCGGGCGCCGGAGAAACCTCGCGCGCCCTCGATCGCCAGCATCGACGCGGCGCTCGAGCGCGAGGAGTCGCGACGCGAGCGCGCGGCCGACGGCGGCTTCGCCCGCACCGAGATCCAGGATGACGGCGGTCCCAACTCGCGCGGCTTCATGCCGACGCAGCTCGACAAGCCGTTCTGAGCGACGCGCGTCCGTCGGGAGACGGACCGCAACGCGCGCCGCGGCCACGTCCCGCGCGCTCGCCGCATGTCCCTGTTGACGCCCTGTCACAGCAGAGACAAGCATCGCGCACCGGCGCTGCCTAGAATCGAACGATCGTTCTTTTCGCCCCGGTGTCCGAGGAGACATCGCACCGGCGGCGAGGCGTCTACCCCCACTGGAAGGAACACACATGGGTGCCAGCTACGAAGTCCGCGGCCAGATCGCGGTGATCACGCTCAACAACCCGCCCGTCAACGGCCTGGGCCACGCCACGCGACTGGCCGTCGCCGAGGGCGTCGAGAAGGCCGAGAACGATGCCGCCATCAAGGCCATCGTCATCACCGGCGCCGGCAAGGCGTTCTCTGGCGGCGCCGACATCCGCGAGTTCGGCTCGCCCAAGGCGTTGGCTGAACCCAACCTGGGTTCGCTGATCAACCGCGTGGAGTCGTGCACCAAACCCGTCGTCGCCGCGATCCACAGCGTGGCCATGGGCGGCGGGCTGGAACTGGCGCTGGGCTGCCACTACCGCGTCACCGCGCCGGGCGCCAAGATCGCGCTGCCCGAGGTCAAGCTGGGCCTGCTGCCCGGCGCCGGCGGCACGCAGCGCCTGCCGCGCGCGCTGGGCGTGGAGCCCGCGCTGAACATGATCGTCAGCGGCGAGCCGGTGGCCAGCGAGATGCTCGCGCAGGTCCCCGGCCAGGTGCTGTTCCAGAAGGTCATCGACGGCGACCTCATCGACGGCGCCGTCCAGTACGCGATGGAGATCGCCGACAAGCGCCCGCTGCCGCGCGTGCGCGACATCAAGGCCCAGCATCCCGAATCGCAGGCCTTCTTCCAGTTCGCGCGCAACACCGTGGGCGCGATGTCCAAGAACTTCCCCGCGCCGCTGCAATGCGTGGAGACGGTCGCCAACGCGGTGTCGATGAAGTTCGAGGACGGCATGCGCGCCGAGCGCGACGCCTTCCAGCAGCTGATGCTCACGCCCGAGTCCAAGGCGCTGCGCCATGCGTTCTTCGCCGAGCGCGCCGCGTCCAAGATTCCCGACGTGCCCGAGGACACGCCGCTGCGCAAGATCGAGTCGGTCGCCATCATCGGCGCGGGCACGATGGGCGGCGGCATCGCGATGAACTTCCTCAACGCGGGCATCCCGGTGACCGTGCTCGAGATGAAGCAGGAGGCGCTGGATCGCGGCGTGGCCACCATCCGCAAGAACTACGAGGCGCAGGTCAAGAAGGGCAAGCTCAAGGAAGACCGCTACGCGCAGCGCATGAGCCTGCTGTCGACCACGCTGAGCTACGCCGACATCGGTCAGGCCGACCTCGTCATCGAGGCCGTGTTCGAGGACATCGGCGTCAAGGAGCAGGTCTTCAGGCAGCTCGACGAGGTGATGAAGCCCGGCGCGATCCTCGCCTCCAACACCTCGACGCTCGACGTCGACAAGATCGCCGCCTTCACGAAGCGGCCGCAGGACGTCGTCGGCATGCACTTC
The DNA here is from genome assembly GCA_039594005.1 of Roseateles sp. Taxonomy (GTDB): domain Bacteria; phylum Pseudomonadota; class Gammaproteobacteria; order Burkholderiales; family Burkholderiaceae_C; genus Roseateles. The sequence continues at coordinate 2,566,256 of JBCNOF010000010.1, read as the reverse complement.
TTCAGCCCGGCCAACGTGATGAAGCTGCTGGAGGTGGTGCGCGGCGCGGCCACCGCCAAGGACGTGCTGGCCACCGTGATGGCGCTGGGCAAGAAGATCCGCAAGACCGCGGTGGTCTCCGGCGTGTGCGACGGCTTCATCGGCAACCGCATGATCGAGCAGTACAGCCGCCAGGCCGGTTTCCTGCTCGAGGAAGGCTGCACGCCGCAGCAGGTGGACAAGGCCGCGCGAGCGCTTCGGCTTCGCGATGGGGCCCTTCCGCATGGGCGACCTGGCCGGCAACGACGTGGGCTGGGACATCCGCAAGCGGCGCTACCTGGAGAAGCCGGACCTGCGCTACTCCAAGACCGCCGACCTGCTGTGCGAGATGGGCCGCTTCGGCCAGAAGACCGGCGCGGGCTGGTACGACTACCAGCCGGGCAAGCGCGATGCGATCCCGTCCAAGACCGTGCTGGGCATGATCGAGATGCACCGCGCGGCGCTGGGCATCGAGCCGCGCAAGATCAGCGACGAGGAGATCGTGCATCGCCTGGTGTACGCGCTGGTCAACGAGGGCGCGCACATCCTGGAGGAGGGCATCGCGCTGCGTGCCTCCGACATCGACATGGTCTACCTCACCGGCTACGGCTTCCCGCTGTGGCGCGGCGGCCCGATGTGCTACGCCGACACGGTCGGCCTGTACAACGTGGTGCAGACGATGAAGCGATTCGCGAAGAACCCGCATGACGACGCGAAGTTCTGGGAACCGGCCCCGCTGCTCAAGCGCCTGGCCGACCAGGGCAAGGGCTTCAACGACTGACCCCGCGGACCGCAACAGGAGCAAGACATGAGCAAGGCATTGATCGTTTCCACGGCCCGCACCCCGCTCGCCAAGAGCTGGAAGGGGTCCTTCAACATGACCCACGGCGCGACGCTGGGCGGCCACGTGGTGCGCGCGGCGCTGGAGCGCGCCGGCATCGAGGGCGGCGAGGTCGAGGACGTGCTGATGGGCTGCGCGACGCCCGAGGGCGCCACCGGCAGCAACATCGCGCGCCAGATCGCGCTGCGCGCCGGCCTGCCGGTGAGCGTCTCGGGCCAGACCATCAACCGGTTCTGCTCGAGCGGCCTGCAGACCATCGCGACGGCCTCGCAGCGCATCATCGCGGGCGAGGGCGACGTCTTCGTGGCCGGCGGCGTGGAGAGCATCTCCTGCGTGCAGAACGAGGCCAACCGCCACATGATCCACGAGAGCTGGCTGTCGGCGCACAAGCCCGAGATCTACTGGTCGATGCTGCAGACGGCCGAGAACGTGGCGCAGCGCTACAAGATCCCCAAGGAGCGCATGGACCGCTACGGCGCGGCCAGTCAGCAGAAGGCCTGCGCGGCGCAGGCGGAAGGGCTGTTCAACGCGGAGATCGTGCCCATCACCGTGATGGCCGGCGTGGCCGACAAGGTGCGCGGCATGATGACCCGCGAGGTCACCGTCAGCGTCGACGAGGGCCTGCGCGTGGGCACGACCTACGAGAGCATCAAGGACATCCGCACGGCGCTGCCGGGCGGTGTCGTGACCGCGGGCAACGCGAGCCAGTTCAGCGACGGCGCGGGCGCCTGCGCGATCGTCAGCGAGTCGTATGCCGAGAAGAAGGGCCTCAAGCCGCTGGGCCGCTTCCTGGGCTTCGCGGTCGCGGGCTGCGAGCCCGACGAGATGGGCATCGGCCCGGTCTTCGCCGTGCCCAAGGTGCTGTCGCGGCTGGGACTGAAGGTGTCAGACATCGACCTGTGGGAGCTCAACGAGGCCTTCGCGGTGCAGGTGCTGTACTGCGCGGACAAGCTCGGCATTCCGATGGACCGGCTCAACGTCAACGGCGGCGCGATCGCGATCGGCCACCCCTACGGGCTGTCGGGCCAGCGCCTGACCGGCCATGCGCTGATCGAGGGCAAGCGCCGCGGCGCCAAGCGCGTCTGCGTGACGATGTGCATCGGCGGCGGCATGGGTGCCGCCGGCGTGTTCGAGGTCCTCTGACCTTTCCCTGCCCCTGCTGAGGTTCGCATGCGCCAGACGCTGGAATTCCTGCTCTACGACTGGCTGAAGGTGCAGGACCTCGGCCGGCGCGAGCGCTTCTCGGAGCACTCGCGGGAGACCTTCGACGCGGTGCTCGACACCTGCGAGAAGATCGCCCGCGAGAAGTTCGCGCCTTTCAACCGCCTGGCCGACACCGAGGAGCCGCGCTTCGACGGCGAGCGCGTGCATCTGCCGCGGGCGACCCACGAGGCGCTTGCCGCGTACGTGGGATCGGGCATGCTCGCCGCCGCGCAGGACTACGAGCACGGCGGCATGCAGCTGCCCTGTGTCGTGGAGATGGCCGCCAACTGCTTCTTCAGCAAGGCCAGCGTGGCCATGGGCGGCTACGCGATGCTGACCAACGGCAACGCCAACCTGCTGATGGCGCACGGCACGGACACGCAGCGCGCGGTCTTCGCGATGAACGAGTTCTCCGGGCGCTGGTTCGGCACGATGTGCCTGTCCGAGCCGCAGGCGGGCTCGTCGCTGTCGGACGTGGCCACGCGGGCCGAGCCCGATGTGACCGACGTGAACGACGGTCGCGACTTCGAGGCCGATCCGCTCGGCCCGCGGTATCGGCTCACGGGCAACAAGATGTGGATCTCGGGCGGCGAGCACGAGATCACCGAGAACATCGTCCACCTGGTGCTGGCCAAGATCCCCGGGCCCGATGGCAAGCCGCTGCCGGGCACCAAGGGCATCTCGCTGTTCATCGTGCCCAAGCACCTCGTGGACACGGAGGGTCGCCTGACCGGCGAGCGCAACGACGTCGCGCTGGCCGGCCTCAACCACAAGCTCGGCTATCGCGGCACGACCAACTGCCTGCTCAACTTCGGCGAGGGCCGCCACACGCCGCGCGGCCGGCGCGGCGCGATCGGTTACCTCGTCGGCAAGCCCGGCGAGGGCCTGCGCTGCATGTTCCACATGATGAACGAGGCCCGCATCGGTGTCGGCCTCGGCGCCGTGATGCTGGGTTACGCGGGCTACGAGGCCTCGCTCGACTACGCGCGCCAGCGCCCGCAGGGCCGGCCGATGACGGCCGCAGGCAAGGACGCGTCGCAGCCGCAGCGGCCCATCATCGAGCACGCCGATGTGAAGCGCATGCTGCTCGCGCAGAAGAGCTTCGTCGAGGGCGGGCTGGCGCTGGAGCTGTTCTGCGCGCGCCTGGTCGATGAGCAGCACACCGGATCGGCCGAGGAATCCGCCGCCGCCAGGCAACTGCTGGAAGTGCTGATCCCGATCGCCAAGAGCTGGCCCAGCGAGTGGTGCCTGGAAGCCAACTCGCTGGCGATCCAGGTGCTGGGTGGCTACGGCTACACCCGCGACTTCCCCGTCGAGCAGTACTGGCGCGACAACCGCCTGAACATGATCCACGAGGGCACGCACGGCATCCAGGCGCTGGACCTGCTGGGACGCAAGGTCGTGATGGACGGCGGCAAGGCGCTGATGGCGCTGGCCGCGCGCATCAGCGACACCGCGCAACGCGCCGGCCAGGTGGCCGGCCTGGCGGAATCCGCCAACGCGCTGGGCGCGGCGCTGGCCGCGGTCGGCGGCGCGACCAAGAAAGCCTGGGCCACTGGCGAGCCCGAGGACGCGCTGGCCAACGCCACGCCCTACCTGCAGGCCTTCGGGCACACGGTGCTGGCGTGGATCTGGCTGGAGGTGGTGCTGGCGCTCGAGGGACGCGCGGACATCGACAGCGATTTCGCCCAGGGCAAGCGCGCCGCGCAGCGCTACTTCTTCGCCTACGAGCTGCCCAAGGTCCAGGCCTGGCTGGGCGTGGTGGCTCGGCGCGAATCCCTCACCCGCGAGATGCAGGACGCCTGGTTCTGATCGCCATCAACGACATCAACGACATCAAGGAGACGACATGAGCAGCAAGGTGCAAGACCTCTTCGACCTGACCGGCCAGGTGGCGCTGGTGACCGGCGGATCGCGCGGGCTGGGCCTGCAGATCGCCGAGGCGCTGGGGGAGGCCGGCGCGACGCTGATGCTGAGCTCGCGCAAGGCGGCCGACCTGGAGGAGGCCGTCGCCCATCTGAAGGCGCGCGGCATCGCGGCGCAGTATGTCGCCGCCGACGCGTCGGACGAGGCGCAGGCCCGGGGCATCGTCGAGCAGACGATCGCCAGGCTCGGTCAGATCGACATCCTCGTGAACAACGCGGGCGCCACCTGGGGCGCGCCGGCCGAGGACCATCCGGTCGAGGCCTGGGACAAGGTCATGGACCTGAACATCCGCAGCCTGTTCGTGATGAGCCAGGAAGTCGCGCGCCGCAGCATGATCCCGCGCAAGTCGGGCCGCATCATCAACGTGGCGTCGATCGCCGGCCTGGGCGGCAACAGCGGGATGATGAAGACCATCGCCTACAACACGAGCAAGGGCGCGGCGGTCAACTTCACCCGCGCGCTGGCCGGCGAGTGGGGCGTGCACGGCATCACCGTCAACGCGCTGGCGCCGGGCTTCTTCCCGAGCAAGATGACCAAGGGCCTGATGGCCGCGATCGGCGAGGACAAGCTCGCCGAGCACGCGCCGCTCAAGCGCATCGGCGATGATGAGGACCTCAAGGGCGCCGCCCTGCTGTTCGCGAGCCGCGCCGGGAAGCACATCACCGGGCAGATCCTCGCGGTCGATGGCGGCGTGTCCGCCGTGCACGGCAGCTGATCGGCTGCCGCCTGCGTCCTCCCGCCGTCGCCATCGATCCATGTCCGAACCGCTGAAGTTTCCCGTTCACATCCCCTTCGTCCAGCAGCTGGGCTTCGAGCTGGTGCGCATCGACGAGGCCGAGGCCGAGTTGCGGGTGGACATCCGCGAGCTGCACCTGAACTCGTGGGAAGTGGCGCACGGCGGCGTGCTGATGACGCTGCTGGACGTGGCGATGGCGCACGCGGCGCGCAGCGTGCACCGCGATCAACCGGGCTTCGGGCCCGGCGTGGTCACGGTGGAGATGAAGACCAGCTTCATGCGTCCCGGCGAGGGCGCGCTGCGCGCGGTCGGCAAGTTGCTGCACCGCTCCACGACGATGGCCTTCTGCGAGGGCTCGGTCTTCGGTGAGGACGGCGCGCTGTGCGCGCATTCGACCGGGACCTTCAAGTACTTGAAGGCGTTGCCCGGGAAGGGCCGCAGCCTCAAGGCGCTGCAGCGCAACGAGGGCTGAGCGTCGTTGGGCTGGCGACGTGCCGTCGGACCGCTGATCGCGTCAGCCGCCCGCGGTGCGACGACGCTCCGGCAACGCGGGAGCGCCGTCGCTCGCCTGGGCAACCAGCACGCGCACGACGTCGAGGGCCGTGCCCAGGTGGCGGATCGCCTCGGGATCGACCTGCAAGGCAGTGCCGGGACGGCGCGAGGCCAGCGCGGCGTGAGACGCCACCATCGACGCGCGCTCATGTGATTTGAGCGCGTGCATCGGCACGTCGCGGAGCGCGCGGGCGATCGCGTCGGCGTCCCGCGAGGAGATCGCGCAGCGGGGGTGCTGGCCCTCGTTGCCGGACCGGGTGCGCTCCCAGGCATCGAGCGCGCGCATCGCGCCCAAGGCATCGTCGATCTCCTGGGCACTCGCGAGCGGCGTGCGCGGGAGCTGGCGGGCTTCGATCAGATCGCGCTGCGCGCGCGCCCGGCGCGCGGCGTCGGAGGCCTCGCCCCGGGCGGAGCCGGTCGACGCGCCATAGGGGCTGTCGATCGGCACGATGTAGTCGTCGTTGCCGGCTCGGGTCGACGCGTGAGGGCTCGGCGGCGCCTGTTTCGGCTTTGGCGTCCGCGGGCCGCGCCAGGAGTTCTCCAACTGTTCCATCAGCGCCTTGGGTTCGACTTGTGCGGCGCCGGTCTCGAACATGAGCCGCGACGCTATCGCGGGCGGGCATTCAGCCGGCAGCACCAGGGTCTTGGTCGGCCCCTTCAGCCGCATCAGCAGGCTGACCGACAGGTTCTCCATCGCGCGGGGATCCGCGGCGGACAGATCCAGGGTGTCGGGTTTTCGGGCCAGGGCCTTCTCGAGCGTCCGGGCGAGCGGCTCGGTCAAGGTCTTGGGCAGGGTCTCGCGCTTCACCCAGGCGCGCACCTGGGCATCGTGTGGCGCCTGCGTGGGGCGCTGCGCTGACCCCAGCCAGGACGGGAGATTGGAACGACGAAAGATCTGCATGGCGGTCAGCGCGGTTCGCGAGTGGAATGAGCGAGGTCAGTCGCACGCCCTTGAATCGGCTGTTCCTGACTTGAATTTGCAGGTTTGCCGTCGATGCGAGGAAAAGCACGACCGTTCTTTTCTGTCACCCGAGGGACGTGAGGGAGACGGTCGGGCGTGGTTCAATCGCCGGCATTCCGTCACGGATCGCGGACGGGTCTTCGCCCGCCGATCCTCTTCATGAGCCATGCACTGACATGGACTGACCAGTCCAAGGAGCCCTCGATGAGCCAAGTGAACCGCCAGATCCTGCTGGCCTCCCGCCCGACCGGCGAGCCGACCGCTGACAACTTCAAGCTGGTCGAACAGCAGATTCCCGAACTGGCCGATGGCCAGGTGCTGGTCCGCAACCATTACCTGAGCCTGGATCCGTACATGCGCGGTCGCATGAACGACGGCAAGAGCTACGCGACGCCCCAGCCGCTGAACGAGGTGATGATCGGCGGCACCGTCGGCGAGGTGGTGGCGTCGAGGAACGCCCATTTCGCCGCCGGCGACAAGGTCGTGGGCATGGGCGGCTGGCAGGAGTTCCAGCTCGTGGACGCCAACCAGCGCGGCGTGCTGCAGAAGGTGGACACGACGCATGTGCCGCTGTCGGCCTACCTGGGCGCGGTGGGCATGCCCGGTGTGACCGGCTGGTACGGGCTGGTGAAGATCATCGATCCGAAGCCGGGTGAGACCGTCGTGGTCAGCGCCGCCAGCGGCGCGGTCGGCGGCGCGGTGGGCCAGCTGGCCAAGGCGCGCGGCGCGCGCGCGGTGGGCATCGCCGGCGGCGCGGACAAGTGCCGCTACGTCGTGGAGGAGCTCGGCTTCGACGCCTGCATCGACTACAAGCAGCACAAGGACGCCAAGTCGTTGTCGGCCGCGCTCAAGGCGGATTGCCCGAACGGCATCGACGGCTACTTCGAGAACGTCGGCGGCATGATCCTGGACGCGGTGATGTCCCGCGCCAACGCGTTCAGCCGCGTGGCCATGTGCGGCATGATCGCCGGCTACAACGGCGAGCCGATCCCGCTGAGCGCGCCGCAGCTCATCCTGGTCAATCGAATGAAGATCGAGGGCTTCATCGTCTCCGAGCACATGGAGGTCTGGCCCGAGGCGCTGAAGGAACTCGGCACGCTGGTCGCCACGGGCAAGCTGAAGTACCGCGAGAGCGTCGCCCAGGGCCTGGACAACGCGCCCGAGGCCTTCCTGGGCCTGCTCAAGGGCCGCAACTTCGGCAAGCAGCTGGTGAAGCTGATCTGATGGCCGCGCCGCGCTGGACCTGCCAGACCTTCGATGAACTCGGCGCGCGCGGCCTGTACCGCGCGCTGCGCCTGCGCTCGCAGGTGTTCGTGATCGAGCAGCGCTGCCTCTACCTGGATCCCGACGGCTTCGACGAGCACGCCTGGCACCTGCAAGGCCTGGGGCAGGGCGTGGACGGCGCGGAGGAGCTCTTCGCCTATGCGCGCTTGCTGCCGCCGTCGATCGGGGACGGGAGCGCCCGCATCGGCCGCGTGATCACCGCGCCGACGGCACGCGGCGGCGGCCTGGGCCGCGCGCTGATGAGTCAGGCCGTGCGCGAATGCCAGCGGCTGTGGCCCGGTCAGCCGATCGAGCTCGGCGCGCAGGCCCACCTGCGCGAGTTCTACGCGAGCTTCGGATTCACGCCGATCTCCGACGTCTACGACGAGGACGGCATCCCCCACATCGACATGCGCAAGGAGCCCACGCCATGAGCGACGCTTCCCAGATGCCCGGCGGCGAGGACCTGATCCTCCACCATTACAGCAGCTCGCCCTTCGCCGAGAAGGCGCGGCTGATGCTGGGCCTCAAGGGCCTGGCCTGGCACTCGGTGACGGTGCCGATGGTGATGCCCAAGCCCGACGTGACGGCCCTGACCGGCGGCTACCGCCGCACGCCCTTCCTGCAGGTCGGCGCCGACATCTACTGCGACACCGCGCTGATCGCCGAGGTGCTCGAAGGCCGCCGTCCGACGCCCAGCCTGTTCCCGGCGGCGATCGCCGGCCAGGCGCGCACGCTGGCGCAATGGGCCGACACCGACCTGTTCTGGACCGCGCTGCCCTATGCGATGCAGCCGGCGGGCGCGACCGCGCTCTTCGCGGGCGCGCCGCCGGACATGCTCAAGATCTTCGTCGCCGACCGCAAGGCGATGAGCGAGGGCATGCCGCAGATGCGCGGACCGGACGCGGGCGCGGCGTTGACGCAGTACCTGGACTGGCTGTCGGCGACGCTGTCCGACGGGCGGCCCTGGCTGCTGGGCGACGCGCCGTGCATCGCCGACCTGAGCGTCTATCACCCGCTGTGGTTCATCACGAAGACCGGCCCGCTGGCCGCGGTCCTGGAGCCGCACGCCGCGCTGCGCGCGTGGATGGCGCGGGTGGCCGGCATCGGCCATGGCGAGCGCGCGGGCAAGCTCGATGGTGCCCAGGCCATCGAGCTGGCGCGGCGCTCGACGCCGCGTCCGGCGCTGGTCGAGGAGGGGCTGGGCTTCGCCGCGGGTGACGCGGTGACCGTCACACCGTACGACTACGCGCGCGACGCGGTCGCCGGCACGTTGGTGGGGCTGAGCTGCCGCACCGTGACGCTGGCCCGCGAGGACGAGCGCGCCGGCCACGTGCATGTGCACTTCCCGCGCATCCGTTATTCGCTCAGGCAGGCTCGACCGGACTGATCGGCACGCCCGGGCTCGGGTCCGGGCGGCCCCGCCATGACAACGATTCCAAAGGAGACAAGAGCATGAAGGACTATCAAGGCAAGACCGCGGTCATCACCGGCGCGGGCTCGGGCTTCGGCCTGGAGGTGGCGCGCATCGCGGCGTCGCGCGGCATGAACCTCGTGCTGTGCGATGTGCAGCAGGACGCGCTCGACAAGGCCGCTGCGGAGTTCGCCGCGCACCCGGTGCTGGCGCGCCGCGTGGACGTGGCCAAGGCCGACCAGATGGAGGCGCTGGCCGCGGCCGTGGAGGAGCGTTTCGGCGCGCCGAACTTCGTGTTCAACAACGCGGGCGTGGGCTCGGGCGGCCTGATCTGGGAGAACACGCTGGCGGACTGGGAATGGGTCCTGGGCGTGAACCTGATGGGTGTGGTGCACGGCGTGCGGCTGTTCACGCCGATGATGCTGGAGGCCGCGCAGCGCGATCCCGCCTGGCAGGGGCACATCGTCAACACGGCGTCGATGGCGGGCATGCTCAATCCGCCCAACATGGGCGTCTACAACGTGTCCAAGCATGCGGTGGTGTCGCTCAGCGAGACGCTGTACCAGGACCTGGCGCTGGTGACGGACCAGGTGCGCGCGTCGGTGCTGTGCCCGTACTTCGTGCCCACCGGCATCACGCAGAGCCACCGCAACCGTCCGGGCGAGCTGGGCGCCGAAAAGCCGACGCGCAGCCAACTGATCTCGCAGGCGATGACGGACAAGGCCGTGAGCTCGGGCAAGCTGACCGCGGCGGACGTGGCGCGCATGGTTTTCGAGGCGATGGACGAGGAGCGCTTCTACATCTTCAGCCACCCCCAGGCGCTCAAGGGCGTGCAGACGCGACTGGAGGACGTGATGCAGCTGCGCAATCCGACCGACCCCTTCCAGGACAAACCCGAGATCGGCGCGCGGCTGCGTGAATCCTTGCGCACACCCTGAAAGATCTGACAGGGGACCCACCCCGGATGCGGGAGATCGCCCCTGTCTCGGCCGGGATCCCGGGCTCACAATCCGCCGGTGGTCCCGCTCCTCCTCCCTCGATTCGCGCGCGTGCTCACGCGGCTGCTGCCCATCCTGGCGGCGGCGGTCGCGGCGTGGTTGGCGCTGGCGGGGCAGGGGCACGCCGACCCGCGCGACTGGCTCACCGCCGAGGAGCGCGCCTGGGTCGCCCAGCATCCGGTGCTGCGCGTGGGCGGTTCCGCGGCCTACGGCCCTTTCACCTACATCGACGAGGACGGTCGCAACGCCGGCCTGTCGCTGGACTACGCCCGTCGACTTTCCGAGCTGACCGGACTGCGCTTCGAGTTCCAGCCGCCGCAGACCTTCGCCGAGAACCTGGATGACCTCGCGGGCGGCCAGCTCGACGTGCAGATGTCCATGCGCGAGACACCGGAACGCGCGCAACGCTTCGGCTTCACGCGGCCCTACATCACGGTGCCGGCGGTGCTGCTGCGCCGTGCCGGCGCCGGGGACGATCCGCTGCGGCCCGGCGAGACCGTGGCCGTGTCCCGCGGCTATGCGGTCGCCGAGTTCCTGCGCGAGCGCTACGCCACCAACCCGGTGCGCGTGGAAGCCGACGACCGCGCGGTGCTCCGCCGGCTGGCCGGCGGGGAGGTGAGTGCCGCGGTGCTCGATCTCGCCGGCGCCACCTACCAGATGCGCCGCGACGGCATCGGCAACCTGCGCGTGGTCGAGGACATCGGCTTCTCCTACGCGCTGGGCATTGGCTATCGCCGGGACTGGCCGATGCTGGGCCGCATCCTGGACAAGGCCCTCACCCGCATCGGCGACAACGAGCGCCAGGCCATCGCCGATCGCTGGATCACCCAGGACACGGCAAGCATGCGCTGGCAACGCCGCGCGCTGTGGGGCATCGGCGTGGCGCTCGCCGTCGTGCTCGTCGGACTGGGCGTGACGCTGCTCTGGAACCGCGCGCTGCAACGCCAGGTCCGCCTCCGCGGCGAGCTGCTCAAGCGCGAACTTGGCGAACGCATGCGGCTCCAGGACGCGGACCGGGCCCGTGAGCTCGCCGAAGTCACCAGCCGCACCAAGAGCGAATTCCTCTCCCAGGCCAGCCACGAACTCCGCACCCCGCTCAACGCCGTCCTCGGCTTCAGCCAACTCCTCGCCCACGACCCCCAACGCCCCCTCGACGACGTCCAACGCTCCCGCATCCGCCACATCGACGAGGCCGCCAAACACCTCCTCGTGCTCATCGAGGACATGATGACCCTCTCCCGCGTCGAGTCCAACACGCTCACCGTCCAGACACTCCCCCTCCAGGCCGGACCCCTCCTGCGCCGCGTGGCCGAACTCGCCCAACCCGCCGCCGAAGCCGCCGGCATCGACCTCCGCCTCGGAATCACCCCCGAGGAAGACCACACCCTCCCACTCGTCCAGGCCGACCCCATCCGCCTCGAGCAAGTCCTCCACAACCTGATCTCCAACGCGATCAAGTACAACCGCCGCGGCGGCTGGGTCAAGATCAACGCCAGCGCTGAAGACCGCGGCTTCCGCATCGAAGTCCAGGACAACGGCATCGGGCTCAGCCCCGAGCAACGGGCGCAACTCTTCCAACCGTTCAACCGGCTGGGGCGCGTTGAACAGCCCGGCCACGGGATCGGGCTCGTGATCTGCAAGCAACTCATGGAACGCATGGGCGGCCGCATCCTCGTCGACAGCGAATCCGGTCAAGGCTCGCGGTTCACGCTCGAACTGCCGGCAGTTCCCCTCACTGCCTAGACCGAGCACCGATCGGTGCGACCGGATCCCCTTTTCTCCATGTCCCCCGCCCGCTCCGCGGGCTCCTCCTAATACTTCCGAAAAGGGGATCCGGTCTCCCCGATCCGGGACGTCCCCCACTTCTCGCCTCTGGCACACTGCGCGCCCTGCGCAGTACCCTCCCGAACATGCCTGCCTCCTCCGCCCCGTCTCCCCGCACCGCCATCGTCATCGGCGGCGGCCCCGCCGGCCTCATGGCCGCCGAACGACTCGCCCTCGCAGGCCTCCGCGTCGACCTCCACGACGCCATGCCCTCCGCCGGCCGAAAATTCCTCCTCGCCGGCAAGGGCGGCCTCAACCTCACCCACTCCGAATCGCGCCCCGACTTCGACTCGCGCTACTTCGAACACCAAGCCGACATCGCCCCCTGGCTCGACCGCTTCGACAGCCAAGCCCTCCGCGACTGGGCCCAGGCACTCGGCGTCGATACCTTCGTCGGCACCTCCGGCCGCGTCTTCCCCAAGGACCTGAAAGCCGCGCCGCTGCTGCGCGCCTGGCTCTCGCGGCTGCGCGCGCAGGGCGTGCGCTTCCACATGCGCCACCGCTGGACCGGCTGGTCCGACGCCGGCGCACTTCGCTTCTCCACGCCCGACGGCGAGCTGACCGCGACTGCCGACGTCGTCGTGCTCGCGCTCGGCGGCGCCTCCTGGCCCCAACTGGGCTCCGATGGCGCCTGGGTCCCGTTGCTGGCCGAAGCCGGCGCCAAGATCTCCCCGCTGCGCGCCGCCAACTGCGGCTTCGACCTCGGCAGCGCGCGCGCCGGCGCTGCGCCCGGCTGGACCCCGTTCTTCGCCGACAAGTTCGCCGGCCAGCCGATCAAGCCCGTCGCGCTGACGGTCGAAGGCATCGATGGGCAACGCTTCTCGCGCCAGGGCGAGTTCGTGGTGACCGCCACCGGCATCGAAGGCTCGCTGGTCTACGCCGCCTCGGCGCTGCTGCGCGAGCGCATCGCCCGCGACGGCGAGGCGCTCATCCACCTCGACCTGCTGCCCGGCCGCGACGACGCGTGGGTGATCGAGCAGGTCGCGCATCCGCGCGGTTCGCGCTCGATGTCCTCCCACCTGAAGAGCCGGCTGAACATCGAAGGCCTGAAGGCCGGCCTGCTGCACGAGGTCCTGAGCAAGGACGAGTACGCCGATCCGGCGACCCTGGCGCGCACGCTCAAGGCGCTGCCCTTGCGCCTGGCCGCGGCGCGCCCGGTGGCCGAGGCCATCAGCACGGCGGGCGGAGTGACGTGGTCGTCGCTGGACGAGCGCCTGATGCTGCGCGCGCGGCCCGGCGTCTTCGTGGCCGGCGAGATGCTGGACTGGGAAGCCCCGACCGGCGGCTACCTGCTGACGGCCTCGATGGCCAGCGGCCTGGTGGCCGGCGACGGCGCCGCGGCGTACGTCGCCTGACCGCTTCTCCCGGCGTTGCTTCCGGCATCGTTTCCGGCATCGTTTCCGGCATTGCTCCGGGCCTGAGCCCAAGGCCATGAGCCGCATTTGACGAAATTCGGCTCAATTGATGAGCCGTATCAGCCAGAATGCGGCTCATGACTCGCCGCCAGCGCCCAAGCTCCACCGCCCCATCCTGGGTGTGGCAACGATCGGACTGGCCTGCGTTCCGTTATGACGCGAGCCGGGTGGCGCCGGCGCTGGCCGAGGCCTATCTGGTGCACGGCTCGCTCGAGGGCAAGGCCGTGGCGATCGGCCTGAGCGTGGACAGCCCCATCATCCTGGACCTGTTCTCCGACGAGGTCGTGGCGACCGCGGAGATCGAAGGCGAACGCCTGGCACCGAGCGCGGTGCAGTCCTCGGTGTTGCGGCAGATGGGCTTGAGCCGGGAAGGGCCTGTTGATCGTCATGTCGACGGTCTCGTGGCCGTGATCGCCGATGCGTGTGAGCGCCCGGGCGATCCGCTCGACCAGGAACGCCTGTGCCGCTGGCACGGCACGCTGTTCCCCGGTGGCGCCTCGGGCCTGCGGCGGATCGAGGTGGGCCGGTATCGGTCGCACGAGGACCCGATGCAGATCGTCAGCGGGCGGCCGGGGCGGGAGGTCGTGCATTACCAGGCGCCGGCGTCGCGCGACGTCCCCGCGCAGATGGCGCATTTCCTGGACTGGTTCTCGGCGACGACGCCGCGTCGCGGGGTGGCGCTGCCGCTGGACGCCCCCCGGCTCGACGGCTTCGCGCGGGCCGCGATCGCGCATCTCTGGTTTGAATGCATCCATCCGTTCGAGGACGGCAATGGGCGACTGGGACGCGCCATCGTGGATCTGGCGATGGCCCAGCACCTGCGGCCTCCGATGCGGCTGCACAGCCTGTCGCGCCAGCTGATGCGCGAGCGCGGCGCCTACTACGACGCGCTGAATCGGGCCTCGCGCGGCGAGCTCGATGTCTCCGAGTGGATCGAATGGTTCGCGCGCCAGTACACCGCGGCCTGCGACGCGGCCGGCGCGCTGATGGACGCCGCGATCGAGAAGCGCCGCTTCTGGGACACGCATGCCGCGAGCGCCGTGTCGGTCCGTCAGCGCAAGGTGCTGCAGCGGCTGCTCGACGACGGCGACGGCGGTTTCCTCGGCGGGCTCAACGCCGAGAAGTACATGAAGATGACCGGCGTGTCGAAGGCGACCGCCACCCGCGACCTCGCCGAGATGGTCTCGGCGGGGCAACTGCGCGTGCAGGGTGTGGGCAAGGCGTCGCGCTACTTCATCGAGGTGCCGGGGTGGACGCACGGCATCGAGCCTGACGCCGCACGAGTCCCGCGCGGCTGATCACGCACCGCTGATCACGTACGGCTGATCACGTACGGCTGATCACGCGTGCGCGATCGCGAAGTCGAACGCGGCCTGCACCGACGCGACCTGCGCGACGACGCATTCCTCGGGGTTGGTGCGCGCACTGTCCGGATAGACCTCGGTCGTGGTCGTGAACTTCGCGTGCGTGTAGCTCGCGCACAGCCCTGAGGAGCGGACCGGGAACTCGATGACGCCGCGCGTGCTCAGCGGGAAGCCGATGATGTGGCCGGCCGCATCGGGCGGCGCGATGTGGGTGACGCGCTCGACCGCCGCGATGATCGCCTCCTGGAAGTCCAGCCGCGAGGTCTCGCTGTCGCCGACGAGGTAGAAGCCATCGGGGATCTCCTCGCTGTGATGCGGCTGTCCGTCGCGCGCGGCCTTGGCAGGCTGGAACTCGCTCGCGTCGGTGTCGGTCGTTTCATGCAGGTCGATGTGCACGAGGAACTTCCCCGCGTGCGGCTCCAGCAGCGCGATCAACGCGCTGGACTCCTCGGCACCGCGCTGCGCGCCGAACTGCCGGTTGGGATCGACTGCGTGGTAATTCCAGCGGCACACGCGCTCATAAGCCCAGGGGCTGACGCAGGGCACGACGATCACGTTGACGCGATCGTCGTAGTCGGCCGCGCGGGTCTCGGCGAAGCGCAACGCGCCCAGCACGCCGCTGGTCTCGTAGCCGTGCACGCCGCCGGTCACCAGCGCGACCGGACGCGTCGGATCCCATGACTTGCTCTTGAGCGCGAGCAGCGGGAACACATCGTCGCCGTAGCTGAGCTGGCCGTATTGCTCGACATCGAATCGATCGGCCAGGGCCTGGACGCGGCTCACGACGTCGTCCTGATAACTGCGCGAGCGCACCTGGCGTTCACGCCAGGCGACCTTGTCCGAATCGCCCCAGGGGACGCCGGGAGTGCCGATGGGATAGAAACGCGCGATGCTCATGGAAGCTTCCGATCAGGGGAAAGGTGGCGGACGACGTCGCACCATAATCGATCGCCGGCCCTCGCGCGAAAGTCATCAACAAGGCCGGGCACATCGCCCATGACCGACTCCCTCCCATCTCTCGACGCATTCGACACCGACGGCTTCGCCTTGATTCGCGGCGCGCTGCACCCCGCGCGCTGGGCCGACTGGTCGCCGCCCATCTTGCGCCCAGGCGCGGTCGGCGGATCCCGCTGCCTGCTGGACCAACCGGCGGTCGTCGACATGGCCCTGGCGCTGCGCGAGCATCCGGCGCTGCGCGCGCTGATCCCGGACGGACACGTGGCCGTCCAGTGCACCTACTTCGAGAAGTCCAGCGACCGGAACTGGCTGGTGCCCATCCATCAGGACCTGAGCATCCCCGTCGCGCGACGCGTGGACGTGCCTGAACAGCGCGGATGGCGCGGCTGGTCGGAGAAGGAAGGCACGACCTTCGTCCAGGCGCCGGTCGAGGTGCTCGAGCAACTCGTCGCCGTGCGCTGGCACCTGGACCCCTGCGGCGATCACGACGGCCCGCTGCGGGTGGTGCCCGGTTCGCACCGCTCGGGCGTTCAGAGCCCGCAGCAGGCCGTCGAGACCCGAGAGCGCCTCGGCGAGGCGGTCTGCACGGCCGATGTCGGCGATGCGCTGGTCCTGCGGCCCCTGGCGCTGCATGCGTCGTCGAAGTCCACCGGCACGAGCCGGCGACGCGTGCTGCATGTCGTGTTCGGACCGGCGCGGCTGCCGGATGGATTGAGCTGGGCGGTCGCCGTCGACGGCTGATCGTCGCCACGGTTCGGCACCGCACGCATGTCTTGCCTGGATACAAAAACGACGGACCGATAACCGCCGAGCGGCGCGCGATATCGAAAACGAGATTCGACAAAGCCGGCGCGCGGCAGTAAAAACCGTCGTTCATAAAACATTCAGGAGACAACAATGTTTCATACAGGTTCAGTCCGACGGACCGCGCTCGTCCGCGCTTGTCTGATGCTGGGCGGCGCCGCGCTCGCGATGCTGGGCGGTGTGGCCGCCCAGGCCCAGTCGCAGGACAAGGGCCTCGTCGGCATCGCGATGCCGACCAAGAGCTCGGCGCGCTGGATCGCGGACGGCGACAACATGGTCAAGGCCTTCCAGGCCAAGGGCTACAAGACCGATCTGCAGTACGCCGAGGACGACATCCCCAATCAGCTGGCGCAGATCGAGAACCTGATCACCCGCAAAGTGAAGGTGCTGGTGATCGCGCCGATCGACGGCTCGGCGCTCTCGCCGGTGCTGCAGAAGGCCGCCGAGCGCGGCATCAAGGTCGTCGCTTATGACCGCCTCATCCGCGGCACGAAGAACGTCGACTACTACGTCACCTTCGACAACTTCCAGGTCGGCGTGATGCAGGGCCAGAGCATCGTCGACAAGCTCGGGCTGGCGCAGGGCAAGGGGCCGTTCAACCTGGAGCTCTTCGGCGGATCGCCCGACGACAACAACGCCACCTTCTTCTACGACGGCGCCCTGTCGGTGCTCAAGCCCTACATCGACAGCGGCAAGCTGGTGGTGCGCAGCAAGCAGTTCGGCATAGCCAAGGTCGGCACGCTGCGCTGGGACGCCGCCACCGCGCAGGCCCGCATGGACAACCTGCTTTCGGCCTTCTACGGCAAGGAGCCGCTGCACGCGGTGCTCTCGCCGTATGACGGCATCAGCATCGGCGTGCTGTCCTCGCTCAAGGGCGCGGGTTACTGCACCGCCAAGCAGCCGTGCCCCATCGTGACGGGCCAGGACGCGGAGCTGCCTTCGGTGAAGTCCATCCTCAAGCACGAGCAGACCAGCACCGTGTTCAAGGACACGCGCCAGCTGGCACAGGCCGCCGCGACGCTCAGCGACGACATGCTGCAGGGCAGGACGCCTGCCGCGGTCAACGACACCAAGACCTACAACAACGGCGCGAAGGTGGTGCCCAGCGTGCTGCTCAAGCCGGTGTCGGTGGATGCGGCCAACTGGAAGCCTGTCCTCGTGGACAGCGGGTACTACAAGGACACGCAGCTGCGTTGAGCGACGCGGCACGTCAAGACGAAGGTGTCCATGAATGAGACCCACCGCGAGGGCGGGGACGCGGTCCCGCTGCTGGCGCTGCACGGCATCACCAAACGGTTCTCCGGCGTCGCGGCGCTGGAGGACGTGCGGCTGGACGTGCGCGCCGGCGAGATCCACGCGCTGTGCGGCGAGAACGGCGCCGGCAAGTCCACGCTGATGAAGGTCGTGTCGGGCGTGTACCCGCACCCCGACCATGGCGGCGACTATGGCGGCGAGCTGCGCTTCGAAGGCGAGACGCGCCGCTTCGCCGGCATCGCCGACAGCGAGCGGCTGGGTATCATCATCATTCACCAGGAGCTGGCGCTGGTGCCGCAGCTCTCGATCGCGGAGAACCTGTTCCTCGGCCACGAGCCGTCGCGCTTCGGGGTGATCGACCGGCTGGCGATGCAGGACCGCGCGGTGGAGCTGCTCGCGCGCGTCGGGCTGCGCGCCTCGCCGCAGACGCCGGTGGCCGAGCTTGGCGTGGGCCAGCAGCAGCTGGTGGAGATTGCCAAGGCGCTGGCCAAGCGCGTGCGGCTGCTCATCCTGGATGAGCCCACCGCCAGCCTCAACGAGACCGACAGCGATGCGCTGCTGGAGCTGCTCCTCGAGCTCAAGGCGCAGGGCATCGCGTGCATCCTGATCTCGCACAAGCTCAAGGAGGTGACCCGCGTCGCGGACCGGCTCACGGTGTTGCGCGACGGACGATCGATCCTGAGCGCCGATTGCGACGAGAGCGAGGAGGGCGGCATCTCCGAGTCACGCATCATCCAGGCGATGGTCGGGCGCGACCTGGCCGAGCGATATCCGCCGCGCACGCCCGACATCGGCGAGGTGCTCTTCGAACTGCGCGACTGGCATGCTGAGCATCCGACGCAGGCCGGGCGCGAGGTGGTCAAGGGTGTGAACCTGACGGTGCGCCGCGGCGAGATCGTGGGCATCGCGGGGCTGATGGGCGCGGGACGGACCGAATTGGCGATGAGCGTCTTCGGCCGCAGCTACGGACGGCGCATCCGCGGCTCGGCCTGGATGGACGGACGCGAGGTGGACGTGTCCACCGTGCCCAAGGCGATCGCGGCCGGACTGGCCTACGTCACCGAGGACCGCAAGTCGTTGGGGCTGCTGCTGGAGGAGTCGATCGCGGTGAACACCACGCTGGCGCACCTGGCGGGCGTGTCGCGCGGCGGCGTGCTGGACGCGGCGCGCGAGCATCAGGTCGCGCAGGACTTCCGCCGACAGCTCGGCACGCGCTGCGCGGGCGTGGACCAGCGGGTGATGCACCTGTCGGGCGGGAATCAGCAGAAGGTCGTGCTGGCGAAATGGCTGTTCGCCGGACCGCGGCTGCTGATCCTGGACGAGCCCACGCGCGGCATCGACGTCGGCGCGAAGTATGAGATCTACAGCCTGATCGCGGCCTTGGCGGCGCGGGGCTGCGGGATCCTGCTGATCTCGTCGGAGATGCCCGAGCTGCTGGGCATGTGCGACCGATTGCATGTGATGAACGAGGGCCGCTTCGTGGCGGAGTTCCCCGCCGCCGAGGCGACGCAGGCCCGGATCATGGGCGCCATCGTGGGCGCCGGAGAAACTGCTGATGTCTGAACCGATCGTGGCGCCGGGCTCGGCGTCGATGAGCCCGCGTGGCGCGGCGAGCGCCGATGCCGTGGGTCTGGGCCATTTCCTCAAGCGCCACCTGCGCGACTACGGCATGTTGCTGTCGCTGGTGGCGATCATGGCGCTCTTCGAGGTGCTCACCGACGGCACCTTGCTGGAGCCGCTGAACCTGACCAACCTGGTGCTGCAGAACAGCTACATCGTCATCATGGCGCTGGGCATGTTGCTGGTGATCGTGGCCGGGCACATCGACCTGTCGGTGGGCTCGGTGAGCGGCTTCATCGGCGCGCTGGCGGCGGTGCTGATGGTGCAGCAGGGCTGGGGCGCGCTGCCCGCGGCGCTGGTCTGTCTGCTGGCGGGCGCGGCCATCGGCGCGGCGCAGGGCTGGTTCATCGCCTACCTCGGCATCCCGTCATTCATCGTGACGCTGGCCGGGATGCTGGTGTTCAAGGGGCTGGCGCTGGCGCTGCTGCAGGGGCAGTCGTTGGGACCGTTCCCGGAGAGCTTCCAGGCGCTGAGCGCGGGTTTCCTGCCCGAGCTTGTCGGGCAGGACGATCCGCGTCCGACGACGCTGGCGCTGGGCGTGCTGCTGGCGGCGGTGTCGCTGGTGGTGTCGTGGCGCCACCGGGCGGCGGCACGCCAGCACGGCATGGAAACGGAGCCGGGCGTGGTCTTCTGGGCGCGGCAGGCGGTGCTGGTGGGCGCGATCGGGGCGATGAGCTGGCTGATGTCGTCCTACAAGGGGCTGCCGACGGTGATGGCGGTGATGGTCGGGTTGACGCTGGCCTATGACTTCATCGCCGGTCGCACGACGCTGGGCCGCCGCGTGTACGCGGTGGGCGGCAACGAGAAGGCGGCGCGGCTGTCGGGCGTACGCACGCAGCGCATTGCGTTCCTGACCTTCGTGAACATGGGTGCGCTGGCGGCGCTCGCGGGCCTCATCTTCGCGGCGCGGCTGAACACGGCGACGCCGAAGGCGGGGCTGGGGTTCGAGCTCGACGTGATCGCCGCGTGTTTCGTGGGCGGGGCGTCGGCGTCCGGAGGCGTGGGCAAGATCATGGGCGCGGTGGTGGGCGCGTTCGTGATGGGCGTGATGAACAACGGCATGTCCATCCTCGGCGTGGGCATCGACTACCAGCAGGTGATCAAGGGGCTGGTGCTGCTCGCCGCGGTGTGGGTGGACGTGGTGAACAAGCGGAAGTAGGCGGAGCGCGGCGGCTGCGGCTAACATGCCCTCCGCGTCGCAAGCCGCATCCGGACCCGCGGAAAGGGTTGAACCCACTTGCCTTCATGAGCCTGTCCACAGCCTTTGTGCAGCCGACATTGCGGGTCTTCGGCATCTGATGCACGGAGGTTCCCATGAAGCGTCTTCCCGCCCGGCCCGACATCGGCCATCTGAAGAAGCAGGCCAAGGCCTTGCTCGCGCGAGTTCGCGACCGCGATCCCGAGGCGTTGGGCCGCCTGCGCGAGTTCCTGCCGGCGGCGTCGGGCAAGTCCGACGACGAGATCAGCGCGATGTCGCTGAAGCTGCACGACGCGCAGTCCTGCGTGGCCCGCGAATACGGCGCGGCTTCCTGGTCGGCGCTGACCGATGTGGTGCTCGCGCGGCGGGCACAGGGGGAGGATCCCGCGGCACTGATGTCGCATGCGATGCGCCATCTGTACGCGGGCGATCTCGTCGGCGGCATGAACCGCTCGCGGCCGGCCGTCGCGCTGCATTTGCTGGAGGAGTACCCCGATCTGGCGAGCGGCGATCCCTACGTCGCCTGCGCCTTCGGCGACGAGGCGCGGCTGCGCGAGGCGACCGCGCGTGACCCGTCCTGGATCCATCGCGCCGGCGGACCACTGCGCCTGCCGCCGCTGGTGGCGGTCACGCACTCGGGCTTGTTGAAGCTGCCGGCCTGGCGCGAGCGCCTGCATGCATGCGCGCGATTCCTGCTGTCGGCCGGCGCATCGCCCGATCAATCGGTGATCAGCCGTTGGGGCCGTGATGGCGGTGAAGGCCTGGAGGCGAGCGAGACGGACGGCGATGAGGCGCATCCGCTATCGGCGCTCTACGGCGCGGCGGGTCAACATCAGGACGCGGAACTGACGGCGATGCTGTTGTCGGCAGGGGCCGATCCCAATGACGGGGAGTCGCTGTATCACTCGCTCGAGAGCATCGCGTGCACGCGGCTGCTGCTTGAAGCGGGCGCACGCGTGAGCGGGACCAATGCGATGTATCGGGTGCTGGACCTCGATTCGATCGAGGCACTGCGCCTGCTGCTGGCATTTGGCGGCGATCCCAATGAAGCGCCGCTGGGCGTGCCTACATCGGACTGGGGTTCACCCTTGCTGTGGGCGATCCGGCGCCGGCGCTCGGGCGCTCACATCGCGGCGCTGCTGGAGGCGGGCGCTGATCCGCATGCCCGCACGCGCGATGGCACGTCGGCGTTTCGGATGGCGCAGCGCCTGGGCTTGACCGACGTGGCCGAGTTGCTGCGTGCCGCTGGCGCGGGCAATGAGGCGATGTCTGATGTCGACGCCTTCGTGGCTGCCTGCGCAGCGGGGAATGAGGCAGAAGCGCGGGTCGTGCTGTCTCGACACCCCGGCCTGATCGACGGGCTGGACGAGCGCCAACGCCGATGGTTGCCTGAATTCGCGGCGGAGGGCTGCGATCAGGCGGTGCGGCTGATGGTCGCGCTGGGATGGCCGATCGAGACGCGCGGCGGCGACTGGTCGGCGACGGCGCTGAACATGGCGGTGTTCCGCGGCGATGCGGCGCTGACGCGCTTCCTGCTTGAGCACGGCGCGGACTGGCGCACGGAGCACGGCTTCGGCGACAACGCGCTGGGCACGCTGTCCTGGGCCTCGCTCAACGAGCCCGTCGTGGACGGCGACTGGGTGGGCTGCGCACAGGCGCTGATGGCGCATGGGATCCCCGCCGCGCGGCCCCATCCGGAAGACGCGGAGCTCGTCCTGATGGGCGATCATCCTGCCCAGTTCTCGGACGAGGTCACCGAGGCCTTGCTCGCGGGCAGGTCGGCGGTCTAATGGACGACTCTTTGAAGGAGCTCCCATGATCAAGGTCAGCGTGATCTATCCCAACAAGCCCGGTGCCCGTTTTGACCACGCGTACTACCGCGACAAGCACATGCCGCTCGTGCAGCAGTTGCTGGGGGAGGGCTGCCGAGGCTACTCGGTGGACCGTGGGTTGGGCGGCGGCGCGCCAGGGCAGGAGCCGCCGTTCGTCGCGATGTGCCACATCTACAGCGACTCGGTGGAGAGCTTCGGCGCGGCGTTCGCGCCGCACGCCAAGACCATCACCGGCGACGTCAGGAACTACACCGACATCGAGCCGCTGATGCAGGTCAGCGAGGTGGTGGTGGAGAGGTAGCCGCCTGCAGGAGGCTTGCGCGCCTGAACGCCTCCGGATACCGCCGCTGATACCAGCCGCAGGCTTCCTTCGTCGATGCGGCCAGGAACAGCCGGAGGTCCGGGACCAGCAGCAATGCCAGACCGCTGACGAGGAAGCCCGCGCTCATGAGCCCGTAGACCCGTTCGACGGGCCACTGCCGCAGGCACAGGCCGGCGAGCAGCGGCGCCATCGCCGCGGCCAGGTGCGACAGGGTCAGTTGCGCCGATGCCATGCGGGCACGGAAGTCCTCCGGCACCGCCAGCGAGCGATGGGTCTGCCCCATCAACTGCGTGATGGACACGCACACCCCGATCACGCCGAAGCACAGCGTCAATGCCCAGGGGCGCTCAACCGCGCCGATGAGGCCCACGCTCAGCCCGCAGACCGCGATGGCCGCGAACATCGCGCGCAGTCGTCCCAGTCGCGCCATGCAGCGGTCTGCAAGACCGAGCACCCCGGCCAGCACCCCCAACGACAAGGCGCTGCCGCACAGACCCAGCCAGATCGGCGACGCGCCGATCACCTGCAGGCGCAGCGGCAGCAGCAGGCCGGTGGCAGGCAGGAAGAAAACCATCATCAGGGCGCCGGTCAGGCTCCACCATCGATCGACGCGCACCTGCCACTTCGCGCGCAGCCCGGCGAGCAGGCTGGCGCGCCACGACTCGCTCGCGCGCGTCGACGATGACCTCGCGCGGACCTGGGTCCTGCGCGCGAGGGTCCAGGCCGCCATGGTCAGCAGCGCTTGCAGCGTGAAGGCCGCGCTGACGCCGCCCCCGCTCAACGCCAGCCCGCTCAGCGCGGGACCGCACAGGGTCCCGACGGCCTGGATGCCCCGGCGCACGCGGATCGCGGCGCTGACGCGGGTGGCGGGCAACAGATCGAGCAAGAGGCTTGTCCGCGCGGGCTGGACCACTGCCTGCGCCCAGGTCGCGAGCGCGCCGCAGGCGCACAGCGTTGCGACGCTCAATCCGCCGACCAGCGCCAACGCCATGAGCGCCACTGCCTCCACCACCAGCAAGGCTTGGCTCCAGACAATCAGCCGGCGCCGGCACACGCGATCACCCAGCGGCGACAGCAGGGGCAGGCTGATCAGCGCGAGCAGGGCCATCAGCGCGCTGTAGATCGTCAGGCCTTGGGCGCCTGCATGGCCGGCCAGCCACCAGAGCGCGGCCGCATGCCCGACGCTGCTGGCGAGGAGCGTGGTCATCTCCGCCTGCAACAGCAAGGCGACGGCACCGCGCAAGCGCAGACGGCGAAGCAGGGTGGAACGAGAGAGGAGGTCGATGAGCATGCGGCGGCACTCTAGGCAGCGAGATCACAGAGCGGCAGACCCAGGCGCGCGCTTCTTGCATGGATACAGGGCATGCGCACGGGCGGGGCTGTATCGATGCCGCCAGGAGCTCGCTGGAGCGATACACGGCGCGCCGGGCGCGGTATCGTTGCGCGCCCGGCGACCGGCCCACCGGGGGCCATGTCGACCTATGCCATTCCAGGCTGAACCCCGCTGAACCACGCCATCCAGATCGTGAGCGCTCGTCCCGAGGATTCCCCCTTCCGTTATCAGCAGCTCGCCGACCGGCTGGCCAGGGACCTGCTTGACGGCCGGTCCGCCGTCGGCGCGCGGCTGCCGTCGGTCCGCAGCCTGTGCGAGTTGCACGCCGCCAGCCTGGCGACCGTCACGCACGCGCTGCATCGACTGGAGGACGCCGGGTTGATCGAGGCCCGTCCCCGGATGGGCTTGTTCGTGCGCGCCGCCGCACCCGCCGCACCGGTGCCCTCCGCCGCGCCGCGCGTCGCCGACGCGCTCGATCTGCGGCGCGAGCGGCTGATGGCGCTCGCCGCCTCGCAGGACGGCCTGCTCTCGCTGGGGCATCTCGCGCTGCCCGCTGAGCTGCTGCCGTTGGCGGCGCTGCGCCGTCTGACGCAGGCACGCCTGCGCGAGCCGGGCTGGGAGGAGGGCTCGGTCGCCGGTTCACTGAAACTGCGCGGCGCCCTCGCGGAGCGGCTGGTGCAACGCGGATGTCGTGTCGGCGCGGAAGACGTGGTGGTGACGCACGGGGAGGGCGAATCGCTGCAGCTCTGCCTGCGTCAGCTGACGCGCGCCGGAGACCGGGTGGCCGTGACGAAGCCGGTGTCCTTGAGGACGCTGGAGGTCCTGCTCAGCATGGGGCTGACGGTGGAGGAGCTCCCCGCTGCCAGCGATGGCCACGCGGTCGCGCAGGCGTTGGACGACCTGTCGCGTGCGACGCCGATCGCCGTGTGCATCGCGAATGTGGCGCTGTCCGCGGCGATGGGCACGGCGTGGCCGGAGGCGGCCCGCGCCGCGCTGGTCGCGGTCTGCGCTCGGCACGCGCTGCCCCTGATCGAATGCGACCTGCTCGGCGAGCTGCCGATCGGCGCCGAGTGCCCCAAGCCGCTCAAGGCCTTCGACGAGGACGACCGCGTGCTCCATTGCGCGAGCCTGGACTGCGTGACCGGCACCGGCATGAGCGTCGGCTGGATCGCGAGTGGGCGGCATCGACTCCAGATGCGCGCGGCGCGCGCGGTGCAGGGCGAGCTGCTGCCGGCGCTGACCGATGAGGTGCTCGCGGAGTTCCTTGCCAGCGACGTGGCCGATCGGCATCTGCGCCGGCTTCGCCAGCAACTGGGGCGGCGGGTGCGCGCCTGGCGCGAGGCAGCGCTCGCGCGCTTTCCGGCGGGGACGACGGTGCATCACGGTCCGCTGGGGCATCAGCTGTGGGTGAGATTGCCGGGCGGTCTCAGCGCGCTGGCGCTGCTGGCGCGTGCGCGGCGCCAGGGCATCAACTTCGTCCCCGGGCCGGTGTTCACCACCGGCGGGGACTTCGACGATTGCCTGCGGCTCACCGCGGGCCACGCGCTGGATGAGCGTCGCGGTGCCGCATTGCGCGTGCTGGGAGAGCTGGCGTGTGAGCTGGCCGGCGACCCCTGAAGGGATCGGACTGTCGTTGGTGGATGCGGTGGCTTGGCGCAAGGAGGGAATCGCGTCTACTGCAAACAGGAGACGCGGTGCGTTGCGCCTTGGGATGCAATGCCAGGACTCGCGCCACGGTGGCGTGTCCTGGAGTCGACGCGCATGTGTGCAAGCCCCTTTCACCTGGTGTTCTGCCAACTCGACGAGGACTTCTACCTGGCGCCCCGGTGGTTGTCGTCGACGCGATCCTGGCTGCGCGAGCACCTGGGTCAGCCGATGGCGGTCGATGAGGGCTGGGCGGTGTACACGAGCGTGGAGGGTCACTGCATCGAGCTGATCTGCGAGGACGTCGACGAGTGGCAACTGCACGTGCAGGTGGTGCCGGAGCACGGCACGGTGAGGTTCAGTCGCCAGGTCTGCGCGCTGGCGCGCGCGTTGGGCTGCCAGCTGTATTCGCCGGAATTCGAGACGCTGATCGAGCCGAGGATGGAGGCGATGCAGCGGCTGCTGCTGCGGTCCGAGGCGTGGGATCACGCGTTGCACAGCGGCGCGGTGTCGGCACCGGCGCAAGGGGCGCTGCGGGTCGAGGTGGGGCGGCAGTGAGGGGCGGGGCTGCAGACCGGGCGTTCCCACGGTCGCCGCGCGGGAGTTCAAGCCTTACCCTCGCGCGAACATCACCGAGGGTGAATGGCATCCGGCCCACCCCGCCTGGATCGCGCGCAAGCCGGAGCAACGTGGGGATTCGATCTTCATCGGGCAGATCGGCTACTTCGCGGGCGCGGAGCCGCCGTTGGCGAAGCTCTTTCGCGAGTACCTCGACCTCAACGAGAAGCTGAAGGAAGACCTCAAGCGTCGGCGGGAGCCGAGTGACAAGCAGTGAGACTTGGCTTTCAGAAAGCAGAACGCCCGGCATGAGCCAGGCGTTCTGTTGGGGGGAAGTCCTGTGGCGTCAGCGGATGGACATCCCCATCGAAGCAGCGCAACCGTCGGGGATCACAGCGCGGAGGCGACTTGGACGCCGTCCGCGGACGTATCGCGGCGGCCGGTGACGTAGACAGTGGGCAGTTGCTGGCGCTTCACGGTGATGACCACCGGATCCAGCGTGATGATCCGGGCGCGCGCTTCGCGCTGGCTTTCAGCATGGGCGATGCCCAAGCCCATGACCACCGCGGCGACAGCGCCGAAGGCGAAAGCCTTGATGGTGCGGCTGGTGGCGGATTCGATATTGGAGCGGTGGGTCATGGCGTTCTCCTGGGGCGGTTGGCTGTGTCGATGGGATGTAGTTTCGTCATCGACGACTTGGCCCTCCAGCGGCAGGAGATGAAAGCGCAGCGCGGCGGCGTGGAATGCGGATTTGGGGGATGAATGGAAGCCGGCAAGGACTGCTTTGCAGCGGGAGCGTACGTTGGAGTCGCTAGCTCGACGGGCTGCCTCCGGCCAAGAACGGTCCAAGGTGCCGGACAGGTTTCTACCGCCGGAGCGGCCCCAGTCGGCCAGTAGTTGAGGTGAACACAGTCGCGGCAGATGACGCCGTTGGCGTCATGCAGCGCCACCGATGCGCCCGTTCGAGGTGAGCATGGGCTGCAGACCTAGCATTGATGGCATGGCTCCGACGAACCCTTCACCTCGCTCCTTGTCCACTGGGGGAGCCAATCGCCCGCCGCGCATGCTCTGGCTCGCCACTGTCTGGGGGATGACCTGCGCCAGCACTTTGTTCGGCCTGGCGGTGGTGGGAACGGCTTCACTGATGATCGGCAATGTCGACGCAATCGAGTCCGCGCTTGTTCTCTGGGCGGTTGGAACTGCCCTTTCCATCATCGGTGTACATAGCGCTTTGAGTCGATCCACCGTCGCGCTCGCCGTGTCGTCGCTGGCTGCGCCCTGCGCTCTCGGGCTTCTCATCGCGCGATTCGTTCTTGGCGTGGAAATCTGATCGATCCGCTTTGCGGCGTCCGGTTTCAGCCTGAAGCCGAGGCGGCATCGCAGCGAAAGCGGACGTACCATGAGCGGCCTCATCTCCTTCCACCTATGACGGACCCTCACGACTATCTCGTCTCTGGCGACGAACGGTTGCCGACAGGGGCTCTGCAAGTGCTGGCTGCCCTCGGCCAACTTCAGTCCAAGCTGCCGATAGACCAGCGTTGCCACTTCTGTGACGGTCCGATAAGTGGCGAGACCCTTGGAGCGCCTCCCTCAGCCTGGCGGCTCACCTGCCCATGCGGAAGGTCCAACAACACATTTCGAGGCCTATGAGCGTTGTGAGCGCCACCAATTCCTAAGAACTCCAGTCGTCCGCTTTCAGCCTGACGCTGAAGCAGGAGTTAGCCGAAAACCAGTAGCCGGTTGGTAGGAGGTGTCGACCTTCGCCTGCTGCAAAGGCCGACACTTGCGCACCGAGGCGATAGGTCAAACAACTCCTCTTCAACGGTTAGCATTCCGGCTTGGAGCCGGCTACAACAGAAAATTTCATGCCCACTACGTCGGTGCAACCGGCGCGCCCACAGCGTTCGGCGCGGGAGTATGAACTGTGCATCAAGGGAGCGTGATGAGAACGAAGAAGTCGCTTGCTGGAATCATCTTGAGTTCTGCTGCAATGCTCGGTGGGGCACATGCCCAACAAGCTGATCGTGTGGTGGTCAAGAACAATGTGTTCCGAAGCACGATTCCTGCTGGCTCAGGGTGGAGGCAGATCGAATCTGGCTATCTGTTGATGACCTATCAATGGCAGGACGCAGAACATTCGCGCACCTGGAATATTCGGTTTGCGGGCGCTCAGATCAAACCATCAGAGACGAGAGAAGAGTTGATTCGGGAACTCTTGGAGGCGTCGAAAGGAGTGAACGCGGCGGCACTTTTGGGCGTTGAGGTTGGCCCTATGGAAGTGTTTCCGGCGAAGGCAAGAAGGTACGACTGCGTTGAAGGGGCAACTCGCCCTGCATCGTCGACAACGATGCCAGTGACCGCCAAGTTCAAGATCGCGCTTTGCAGGCATCCCGTCTATTCCAATGGCGCTGTGATTGTTGCCATGAGCGTACGGGCAAAGACCGGGGATGATGCGCAACTGGACGGGTTTGATCGTCTGGTCGATGACTTGGTCATGAAGTAGCAGCAGCCTTTTTTCATTTCCGCGAACATCGATGCATAACGTCCACGCAATCATTCTCCGCAGCAGCGACAGTGACGAAAGGCTAGTGCTTCCTTCCAGGACTGTTCCTCTGCCTCAGGGCTACTGCTTGATTCCGGTGGATGACGCCTATCACCTCGCTAAGAGCAATGTCGATGCGCCATCTGTCATCGAGACCTTCGAGTTCTTGACCCCAGAGTTCCAAGCGTGGCTGGCAACCGCTTCGATAGGTCGTGCGCTCGCCTATGTTGAGACTGACTACTTCGGCGGTCATGGCGGCCAAGGTGCCGTCACCTTTGTCGATGGCGTTCGAGTTCAAGGGCCAGCGTTCTCACACGATGGACCTATCAACGAGGCATTGCGTGCGTTGGGCGTGGTGACAAGTCCGGATGACCTCGACGAGTTCGAAGCCCTTGATCTGGAAATGCACAGGTCGACCGCTGACTGGCTTAGCTCTCTCGCTTAACGCCTGCCTAGGCCGAACTTACAGACGACTCCCACCCGCGGCTGAGGGCCAGTGACAGCACAGCAGCGGAAGCGGACCTTGCAACCACCACTGGTAGGTACGATTCGCTCCTCTTTGCAAAGACCACCAGAACATGATTGAGCTAAGAATCCACGAGGTGCGCCAGAACGCAGGCGGAGGAAGCTCGGTCGTTATTTTCGATGCGGAGGTCCACTTCAGACCGCTCCCAGCCTAAAACGGACATCAGAGGGGTCATCAGCGCGGCAACCTTGCGGGCGGCCACCCGCCAATTGACCCGCGTTATGCATGCTTGCTCAGGTTCTGCAGGATTAACGGAACACCCATGCCGATCAGCACACCGTCCTCAGCGATCTTTCCAACATGATGGGAGAGAAGCCCAGGGTGGACACCGGCTCCGCCACCGACGAATCAGTGGCAGCGTCGGTACTGGAACGAACATCACGCGTAGGCCGCCGTTGAGTGCATCGGCTTCCTCCACCGCATCCAAATCACGGCTTGCAATGAATTCCAGTCAACAAGATCTCCTAAACAGATGTGCGATTGATATGCCGATGCCCATTCGTGCAAAGTGACCTTCACCGAAAAACGGAAAACCCCGATTTCACGGAATTTCACCATCCCAGAACGGGATTATCAAATTCCTCACGTCCGAATAGTCAAACTCTCACGCGAGGCTAACGAAAAACCAACATCGAATTGATGCCCCGAGTACGTCGCCACTCGGCCAAACTGCTTTTCTCCGTTTGGCAGTTAGTCAACCTGTAAACCCTGACAGGCAAACTCCTCATTTCCGTTCACCGACGCTTTACATACCGCATCGAATCTCCTCCCGGGCGGAAAAACTACAGCCGCCCTAAGGAGGAAAAGTGCGTCTGCTTTCTTTGGATGAATTGGAACTCTTGTCTGGCGCCGGCAACAGCACCGGCCACCTCTCGACGGTTTGGATCAGTGGAGTTCATCCGCCAGACATTCCGAACGATCCACCACCCAGCGGTGGCGGCGGTGGCGGAGGAGGTACGCCACCTCCTCCGCCCTGCCCCCCGGCCCCGGCCCCGAGTCGTCAAGCGGACAAGCAGTACGTCTTCAACAACGAAGGCGGGCTCAAGCTCACGGGGTACTGGCCGGGTGGCAAGTCTGGCGTCACGATCGGCTCGGGCGTCGACCTCGGCACTGTCAGCGCGGGCGACCTCAAAGGCTGGGGAGTCTCCCAAACTGGGATCACGGCGCTGACACCCTTCCTGGGTCTGTCAGGAACCGCCGCCAGCAACGCCGTGGCCAACGGTCCGCCAACCCTTTCCAGCGCGGATGCATTAGCCGCTTCAAACGGGGTGTTCGACAAGAACATTGGCACCGCAGTGGGCCAGTTCAACGCACAGTCGCCAGTGCCATTCGACGCACTGCCTCCGGACGTACAGACGGCCGTGGCGGACCTCGCCTTCATGACACCCAACCTGCAGGGAGCGGCCCCGAGGTTCTTCGCCGATATCGTCTCTGGCAACTGGGCAGCGGCCGCGAATGAGTTGCTCAACTGGGCTAACGGCGGTACGGACACCAGCTTGGCACGCCATCAGCGCGATGCGAACCTGATCAACAACCAGATCGCCAACAACACGATTCCTGGAGCTACGACATGTCAAAAGTGAACGCCCGGTTCGGCCGACGCAATTTCACCAAGCTGGTCCTGGCGATGGCGGCAGCCTCGTCGATGCCTCTGGCCTTTGCACAAATTGGCGGACGTCCGGAAGCGATCAATTCGCAGAGATTCCAGGCGGATGGCACACGGGATCGACTAGTGCCCAACATCAAGAAGTTCTTCGGCCAAGCGAAGGGGCAGTACTTCGACTTGCGACCTGAGCGAGCGCAGAACCAGGCAACACCTGAAGAGGCCGAAATGGCTGCTAGGCAGTTTCTCAAGGTGTTCAATGACCGGCCAGGAGGCATCGTCGACTTGCCAGACGGCAACCAGATCACTTTCTCAACTCAAACGCATGACTCGTCGAATCTGGCTCTGGTGGTGACGCCGGCGGGCTCCAACACCATCATCGCCGCGGGCGTCTTGCACACCCGCTGTGGGAAGTACAACGCCGCTGCCGCCTCGTCCAAGGAGTTCAAGACCGGGCTGTGCGAGAACAAGCAGACGTTCACCATCATCTGGGGCAAGGAGGTGGCGCCGTCCGCGGAAGTGAACAAGGAACTGCGGGACTGGATCGTGACGATGTTGAAGGAGCAAGCCAAGAGCGAACGAACGCCTCGCTACGGACGCTTGTCCATTGAGCTTCGTCGGCTCGGTTAAGCCACTTGGGCCGCCGCTCTGGCGGCCCTCCCTCCGGCCAACGACTGGCCATTCGAAATAGCACTTTCATGGCACGTGTCACCGCTCTGTATGGTGAGGATCACGACTTGGATCATCGAGAGGCGCCGCCCAGCGTACGGCTCATGATCGCGACGCTGCCGCGTTCTGGCAGCACCGCATTCGGCCTCTCGCTATGGTCGACAGGTGTCCTTGGAGCTCCCCTCGAATATGCCCATGCCACGTACGCCGGCGGCATTCGAGAGCGCCTCGGGACCGGACGATCCTTTGCCGGTTTCTGGCGTGAGGTTCAGCGCCGGCGAACGTCGGCGAACGGCGTGTTCTCGTACAAGATGTTCCAGTCGGACCTCATGGCTCTCGCGCGGCGAGACTTTGCTGCCTACCCCTGCGTCCTGCCGTCCCACGCGGTGCTGTTCCGGCGCCGAGACCGAGCGGCGCATGCGATTTCCATGTCGAAGGCCATACAGACCCATCAATGGTTCTCCGACGATGCGCCAAAACGCGTTCCCACGTTCAACCTCGCCCATCTGCTTTGGTGCGAAGGGCGCATCGCCGATCAAGAGCGCTTTTGGCTTGAGTTCCTGCAGAAGTCCGAGCTTCCTTTCGTTGAGGTCTTCTATGAGGACTTCCATGCCAACGGCACCGACGAACTGCGCAAGATCGCGCGTTTCATCGGACTGGCCGACTGCCCCGAACCAAGCGACGTTGAGCGCAACGTCACGGCCGTTCAGCGGGATGGACACTCGCAGGTTTGGAAGCAACGCTTGCTCGATGCCAAGCGGCTGCTGAATCAGGGCTTCTCCGCCTTTCCTGCGTTTCACGCATCGAGCCATGCAGGTTGAAGCTGCGCTGCAGGCGACTGGCACGGACTGCGGCGTCAGCGCCCTGCGGTTCTTTCTGCAAGCCTTCTTCGGAATTGTGCCTGGCGAAGTTGTCTCCGCAGGAGGCGCCGATGTGCGCGCCAGCATGGCGCAGCTCATCTCGCTGGCCCGCTCCGTTGGCGTCACGCTGGGCGGCATCGAAATCGCCGCCGATGAGTCCGCGACCTTCCCGCGACCGTACATCTGGCTTAAGGAAGCACGAGGACACCAAGCAGCACACTACGTGGTGGCGCTCGCCACCCACGGCACGAGAGAGTTGCTCTTCGACCCGATGTTTGGCTATCGCAGCGAGCCTCTCACCGAGACTGCGCCAAGGATCGCGCTGCGATGATGAGCCACCTCGCACTCCTCACCGCTGACGTGTGCATTGCCGTGGCTCCGGAGCTTGAGCGGCGGGCGAGCCGGCTCCTTGCCCGCTTGAGAGCGAACTCGGCGACCTATGCGGACTTCAGTTCAACGATGAATGCGCGGCTGATGGCTGGCGAGCCTGCGAGCCAGGTACTGCGCCTTACCGTTTCCGAGCACCCCCTCACCGAACTCGTACGCGTCCAGCGACCGGACTTCATGCCGTACAACCGAAGCGCCATTCAAGACGAACTCTATGCGGCCCAGGCGTCCTACTCGGCGCGGTGCGCCACGCTGGCGTCCATGAGACAGGAGAGTGTCGCAGTCGGCGAGTCACTGGAGGCAAGACTGTGCGGCATCGCCGCCTCGATCGGCGTCGCGCGGCAGTTTCGCTCCTCGGGCGTCATGGCCTGGGGCAGCCCGGACACCGGCAACGTCGTCTTCCCGCCTCAGCAGTTCATCGCATCGCAACTCGAGGTGCTGGAGGACCTGCGTCAGGGCTGGCGGCAGGAGCATCCACTGCTCGGAGCGATCTTGAGCATGGTCTTGCTCAAACGCATTCACCCCTTCCCTGACAGCAACGGCCGATCCATACGAGGGTTCTTCTCGGTGGAGCTCTCCGAACTCCTCGGCGTCTTCGTCTATGTGCCGTGGACGCTTGCCGCGAGCCTGAACCCCATCTGCTGGCATCTGCGCATGCGAGAGGCCCAGTCGCGGCTTCAGTTCGACGGGTACGTGCCGCATGCCCTTCAGATCATCGAGGGCATCTTGAGCTCGGCCACGACCGCGGAGCTCCAATGACGGCGGCTCCAACACTGTGGCTTACCGGACTCTCCGGCGCAGGCAAGACGACGCTTGCGCTGGCATTGCAAACGCGGCTTCGGGCTGCTCAGATCCCCGCAGCGGTGCTGGACGGCGACGAACTGCGGCGCGGTCCGCACAGAGGTCTGGGCTTCTCGGATTCGGATCGTGAAGAGAATGTACGGCGAACCGCCGCCATGTCGAAGTTGCTCAATAGCCAAGGCATCCTGGTCATCGCGTCGCTCATCTCTCCCACCCACAAGCTTCGAGCGCTGGCCCGGGAATGGGTGGGCGAGAACTGCTATGTCGAAGTCTTCGTCGACACCCCCTTGAGCGTCTGTGCCCAGCGAGATGTGAAAGGCCTTTACGCCAGAGCGCAGGTCGGCGAGCTCCACGGTTTCACGGGGGTCTCGGCGCCGTATGAACGTCCTCTATCGCCTTGCATCACCGTCCGCACCGACGCCATGAGTGTTGATCACTGTGTGGCGACGATCCTCCAACGCCTGCCCCGCCCCTCGGTTGCTCTCCAAGGGCATTGTCCATCCTGCCTATTGCCATGAACCAAGGTCGGCTCCAACCGCGCGCAAAGGCGCTTTCGCTTTTGGTCGCGCTCTTGATTTGGCCAATTCTTGGCAGTGCTCAATCCCCGGAGCAGACGTGGCGTACGCGTTGTCCGGCCGCGGCGGCATGGATGGACAAGCACGAGGATCATCTCGTCCCCGCCATGAAATCGCGCGACGCCACAAGGCAGCTGACAAAGCCCATGCTCCAGGAGGAGCTGCAAAGACGCGTCGACGAAGATCAGGAGGCTAGGCGCGCCTGGAATCCCCAGACACCCGATGCGGATGCGGCAGACGGAGTACGCCGAGTCGATGCCGACAATCTCAGGTGGCTCAAGCGGCAGTTGGTGCGCCGCGGCCTGCCAACCGTCAGCGAGGTGGGTGAGTACGGGGTGCATTTGATCTGGCTGCTCATTCATCACGCCGATGATTCCCCCGATCTGCAACGCATCGCTCTAGGCATGTTCAAGGGCAGGCTGGACGCGGGAGAGTTCGACGCAGCGGATTTCGCTCGGTTGAGCGACCGCGTCGCGCTCAAGCAAGGGAGAGCACAGCCCTATGGCACTCAGTACCCGTGGGCCAACGGCGGGCTGAGCGTCCAGAGTGTCCCGAACTTGGAAGAGATCGCGGTCAATCGCGGCGCACTCGGTCTGATGAGCCTGGAGGACTACGGTTGCATGATGCACGCCATCCGGGGCCTCTCCACCGATCGGCCGCCATCCGACAGTGAGGGCCGCATTCAAGCTCAGTAGTTGCCGCTGGGTTCAAGACAGTCCGTTGCGCCCCGCCGGGGCCTTCGGGTTGCCCCTCTCGAACTGACTTCGCTCTCCGTCTGAAGCTGACTTCCGCTTTGCAGCGGAAGCGGACATCGGGGAGAGGCCCCGAATCGAAAAGTTCCAAGGCAATCCCCCCGGTAGACTGCGCCCCCAATGGAGGCTGGTCGGCGAGCTACGCGGACGGATGAACGACTCGAACCGTGCTGTCCTCGCCACCGTCCTAAAGCCTCACGATGAGCACGGCATGGACATGATGGTCGCAGATGAACTCGACTCAGCAGGACTGAAGCAGTTCTGCCGCGAGCTAGGCCACCTGAGTTCGGGGCTGCGGTTGGAGCATGGCGAGAGCGGTTTCGTTCGCTTCCTCGAAGAAGTTCAGGCGATGATTGACTCGGACCCCCGCTCGGCTGGGTGAGGCCCGCTCCCGGCCCGAAGCCGCGGCGGCATCGCAGCGGAAGCGGCTCGCCAGGTCGACGAATCCGCCGGGATAGGCTCGTACCGCTCCAACGCGCGGCGCGTAGCAATGCGGGCAATCTCCTGGGCCAGTGCCCACGAACGATGACCTCACTCCTGCAACTGCGCTTTGAACCAGACACCGACCAAACCGGTGAGCTCTTCGTCCACGCCGAGAGTGAAGGTTTCGCCGGGCGCGCATCGGCATGGTTTGGCTTTCGCCAACTTCGCGAGTTTGGCGAGCAACTGGCCACGCGTTTCCCGCTGCGATCAGACGAGGTATTGACCTTGAAAGGCGGCTACTGGTCGAGTGATCCCGCACAGCCCACGCTCGAGCAAACGCTGGTCGGTCTGAAGGTCTACCCCGTCGGCTCGACTGGCACGATCGGCATTGCGGTGGAGCTCATGGAAGGTGTCTACCAGGGGCAACGCCCCATTTCACGAGCACAGGTCCGGCTCGAGCTCCTGACCGACTACCAAACCCTCCAGACATTCGGCCGCGGCATCACTTCTCTTGTTGAAGGTGGCGTCCGCAGCGTCGAGCTGTAGCGGGCCGGCGCTGGCGCGGTCCACGCTAGGGAGCGCCGGCAGCCCTGACCACTTCATGCGCCGCATGCGTGGCACCCAGCAGAAGCAGCAGGATCTCCGGGGCATGACGCCGCTACCGCAACCGCTGCTGCTCCGCCAAGTTCCAGCGCTTTCCTTCGAGCCGGTAGGTCTGTCGCTCCCGAACTTCCCGAGCGGGATTGCTGTCGCCAAACACCGCGGTGAACGACACGGTCGATTCGTCCGGCGCCGTCCAGTCCTCTGCCTTCATGAACGCCATCGGCCATCGCTTCAACACCACATCGCCAGCCGAAGCGCTGTCGCGGCGTTCCGGCGGCAACTGCAGCGGCGTGTTTGCGCTCCACCCCAGCTGGCGCTGAGCCTCTTCGCGGTCGATCCGGCCATCTGCCAAGACGCGCAGCGTGCGCTCAATGTCGGGTCGGGCGTCCACGGCGCGAGCTCGGACCATGTCATCTGAAATGGCCGGAACGTTCAGGCCGAGGGACATCTTGGACACATACGGTTCCCCGGGCAGATAGACACAGCCCGTCGCGCAGACTGCCATCGCAGCTGCGCAAACCAGCCGTCCCATGCGATTGGAGAAGAATCGTTGCAGCGCTTGTCGAGGGATCACAGCCTTGGGTCGAAGTGAGGTTCGCCCACTCTACGCCATGAGCGCGGAGATCTCCGAGTGGGAGGAGGTCAGCCGGTCGACGGATGGGTGATCGACTGGAGCCACGCTTATCATCCCGCCGATGGCAGATCGCGCGTGGATCGTCGATGCAGTGGGGGCAACGAGCTTTCGTCAACTGACGGAGGGTTTGACGGGTTCCGCGCTTCAATCGGTGCTGCTCGAAGTGATGCATGCGCGAGCCGAAGCGCGACGTGCGAGCGAGCTGGTCGACCAACTCGGCCGAGATCCCTTCTGCGCGCTGTCGGCGGTTGACCTCCGCGAGATGCTGGCAATCGATGGTCATCTGCTGGAGGCCGCCGAGCGCTTCGAGGCCGTCGAGCTCTCACCGGTGGCCCCTCTGGGGGCAAGCTCTGTTGTCGGGCCTTCCCATCAGAATCGCGTGCTGTCTGCCTTGCGGGCGACCGAAGTCGTCTCGGACCCGACGAATGTTCTCGCACTGGAGTGCGCGCTGCGCATGCGGACGCATCCAGCGGCTGACGTTCATCTGGCCACAAGCCAGCGCGTCATGCGTGCCCAACCCGTCCCGCGGCAGCCGGGATACGCGCAGCACTTCCGTCTTTTCGCCCTCGGGAGTGGAGGCGTCGAGCGCAAGGATCATGCTTTCACGATCGAGACGGTCGTCCTGCATGTGCGCACGATGCTCGCGGGATTGGTCCGGCTCGAACAGGCGGGCTACGTTCTGCGCCGGCCCCGCGTGGAGATACTCGTGTCGGCGCAGAGGCAGCAACTCGGACGCCGGATTGCCGACCTCCTGGACGCTGACGTCCAGCCACTCGAGCACCCGTATTACTCGGGTGGGTTGCGGTATCGGATCTGGGTGTCGACACCCGATGGCGCTGAGCTGCCGTTGGCCGACGGCGGAACCTTCGACTGGCTGGATCAACTGTCTTCCAATCGCCGCGCCGTGTTCGTTGGAAGCGGGTTGGGTTCGCAGTTGATCGCGCTGCGCTTCGCGCGCCCGTCGCCGCCTTGAGCGAAACCCGGTGGCCAGCCGGCCCGGCCTGCGCATCCGTCACCCTGAACCCCAGCTTCGACGGTCTGTCGCAAACGCGCTGAGCGTCGTCGTCCGCTTCCCTACGCTGCACGCCATTCAAGGAGAGGGAGCGACCGTGCTGCGGATTCAAGACGTCACCAAGACCTTCGGCGAGATCAACGCGGTGGACAGCGTATCGCTGGACCTCACGCCCGGCGTGGTCGGCCTGATCGGCCACAACGGCGCGGGCAAGAGCACGCTGATGCAGATGCTGGCCACCCTGACGCGGCCGACGCGTGGCCACATCCTGCTGGATGGCCAGGACATCGTCGCCAAGCCCGAACTGATGCGCCGCCGGCTCGGCTATCTGCCGCAGGACTTCGGCGTCTATCCCAACCTCACCGCGCTCGAGTTCCTGCAGTACTTCGCCGCGCTCAAGGGCGTGCGAGACCCCAAGCGCCTGCAGCAGTTGCTCGAACTGGTGAACCTGCATGAGCAGGCCCACCGTCCGGCCGCCGGCTTCTCGGGCGGCATGCGACAGCGCCTGGGCATCGCGCAAGCGCTGCTGAACGATCCCGACGTGCTCATCGTCGATGAACCGACCGCAGGGCTGGACCCGGAGGAGCGTTTGCGTTTTCGCCGCCTGCTCGGCGATCTGGGCCGCAAGCGCCTCGTCATCGTGTCCACGCACATCGTGTCGGATGTCGAGAACATGGCGTCTCACCTGGCCGTCCTGCGTCAGGGGCGACTGGTCGCCTTCGAATCGCCCGACGCTGTGCTGAGGCGCGCTGAAGGCACCGTCTGGACGGCGCTGCTCTCGCCCGCGGCCTACGAGGCCCTGCGCGAACAGGCCACGGTGCATGTGCTGCAGGCGCAGCCGCTGAAGGCCCATGTGCAGGTGCGCATGGCTCATGCCTCGCGGCCCTGCGCCGAGGCCGAGCCGGCGCAGGCCAGCCTGGAAGAGGCCCTGATGGCGCAGCGCTATGCCGATGCACGGTGGGTCGCATGAACGGCGCGCTCTTCAGGGCCCTGGTCCTCAACGAGTGGCGGCTGCGCAGCCGGCGCCTCAGCAGCCTCGTGATCCTGCTGGCCGTGGTGGCCTTGAGCTGGCTCATGGTGCTGGATCCGGCGACCGGCTCGGCCATGATGGTCAGCCAACGCCAGCGCTTCGCCTATGACAGCCAGGCGCTGGCCTTCGCCACCACGGTGATCGCGTCGCTGTTGTTCGGGCTGATGGGCTTCTACCTCGCGCGCGGCCGCAGCCAGGAGGACCTGCGCTGCGGGACCGCCGCCGCGCTGGCCGCCACGCCGGTGGGCAATGCCCAGCTGCTGGGCGCGCGATGGCTGGGAGCCTTCGGCTTCCTGCTGTCCCTGGGGACGGCGGTGATGCTGACCATCTGGGTGCTGCAACTGGTACGCGGCGAGGGGCCGCTGCAGCCCCTGCCTTATCTGCAAATGCTCATGCTCGGACTCGCACCTGGGCTGATGTTCTGCGCCAGCCTGGCCGTGCTGGCCGATGCCTGGGCACCGCTGATGGGCAAGCGGGGCGATGCGCTCTACTGGATCTTCTGGATCGCGCAACTCGCCTTCGTGCCTGCCGTGCTCGGGCAGAAGGTCATCGTCATGCATGCCTGGCAGGTGTTCGACATCAACGGCGTGTCGCCACTGCTCGTCGGTGTCAGCCGCCTGCTCGATGTCAGCAACATCAGCGTGGGCGGCGGTCCCTTCGACGCGAGCTTGCCGGTGCTGCGCATGCCCGCCGGACTATGGAGCACCGAACTGGTGGCCCTTCGGGTAGGCGCGATGGTGCTGGCCTTGATGCCGCTGATCCTGGCGGTGCTGCTGTTCCATCGTTACTCGCCGGACCATGTGAAGCCGCGCCATGCGAGCGCTCGATCGCGCATGGTGCATTTCTTGCAATGGCTGTTGCAGCCGGTGATGCGTCCGCTGACCTGGGCACTGCGTCGGCTGATGCGCGCCAGCGCCGGGCTGCCTGGCTTGTCCGGCCGCTGGCTGGCGGACGCGAGTCTGATGCTGTTGAGCCAGCCGCTGTTGGCCTTGGCGATGCTGGGCTGCAGCGTGGCCACCGCGGTGGTCCCCGCGGCGCACCTGCCGGCGGTGCTGGCCAGCCTGCTGGCGGCCTGGGGACTGGCCGTGGCGGACGTCAGTTCACGTGATCTGCAAAGCGGCACGCTCGCCCTGGTGAGCGCCGCTCCGGGTGGCGCGCATGAGCGCGGCTGGCGTCAGGGGCTCGTCGCTTTCGGGTTGGGCTTGCTGTTCGCCGCACCGGCGCTTCTTCGTTGGTCGGCGTCGGCGCCGCTGTCAACGCTGGCCTGCCTCGCGGGGCTGCTGTTCCTCAGCGCGGCCGCCACCCTGTTGGGTCGGCTGACACAGGGCTCGCGGACCTTCCTGGCCCTGTTCCTGTTCGGGCTCTATCTCAATCTGCAGAAGACCGGTCTGGCAGGGTTGGACATGCTCGGCCTTTCCGGTGTGGCGACTACCGGCAGCGTGGCCGGCTACGCGCTGGCCGGTGTCCTGGGATTCGCGCTGCTGCAGGCGCGGGATGAGATCAGGATTCGGCTCGCTCCTCATTGAGCGGCAGCCTTCTCGATCAATGAATGGATGGCGAGGCCAATGAAATCGGGGAACCGGGCGTTGCCACCCGATTCCCCGTCATCGATGTCGTCTACAGAAGCGCTTCGCTGATCAGCGCGCCTGCTCGACCCGCTGCGCGTTCAGACCATCCGACACGATCAGCTCGAAGCGGCCGCCGGCCGGCAGCTCATGCGTGTCCAGCGTCGCCTCGCCGCCCTGCAGATCCTGCGCCAGGTTCAGGCGGCGGGTGCCGTCGGTCCAGGTCACGCTCACGAACGCCACCGCGTCGGCGTCCCAGCGCAGTGTGACCTTGCCGCCGGCTTCCTTCATTTGCACCTGCGCACGCCCCGCGCCCGCGGCCAGCGACTTCGCGCGGCCGTTGACCACCTTCGCCTGCGCCTGCGCCAGCGTCGCGCCGTCCTTGATCACGCTGATGCTCGCGATGTTGTCCACCTTCGGCATCAGCACGCTGAAGTGCTGGTTGTCGCCGTCATGGTCCAGCGATTGCGGCGTGAAGGCCTGATCGACGATCTGGCCGCCGCTGGTCTGCACGCGCAGCACATACGCCCCCGACGACACGTCCGGCTTCGCGAACAGCGTCTTCGCCGGATTGATCTCGACCCGGCGACCGTTGATGCTGCCGCTGATCAGCAGCACGTCCTGCGCCACCGCCTTGACCTGCGCCGCCTGCGCTCTCGCCGCGTCCGACGGCGTCAGGAAGGTCTGCATCAGGCGGTAGTTGTAGTCCGAGAACACCGTGCCACCGCAGTAGCTCATGATGTCGTGACGGTCCGTCGGGCGCGGGTCGTAGAACGAGTTGGTGTCCGACAGGAAGCTCCAGATGTAGCGGCCCGGCTTGCCCAGGTTGGCGTCCGGGTACGGGTACTTCGGATCCGGCGAGCCCGCGCCGCCGCAGGCCGCGTGCGGCAGCGAGAAGTTGTGGCCCAGCTCGTGCGCGATCACGTCCCGCACCGTGTCCGGATTGGTCGGCATGTCGAAGCCCACCGCCGAGTTGCCCGGCACGTAGCCCAGGCCCGCCAGGCCCCAGGTGCGCTTGGGAATGAAACCGAAGTAGTAGTCGTGGCGCGCCGCGCCTTCAATGCGGTGCAGGTCGGCCAGCTCGCCCAGGATCTTGCCGAAGGCGTCGCTCCACTGCGCGTCCGTGGTCGGCAGCGTCGTGACCTTGCCCGACAGGAAGGTCGGGTGCGACTGCAGCGTCACCGTCGACACCGGGAACAGCGCGCGCAGGTGCGCGGTCTGGTCCGTCGGCAGTTGGCCGGTGGTGCCGGCGATGCGCACCGGAATCGGCACGAAACGCATCGGCGTGGCGCCGCCCACGCGCGGCGTGAAGCTCTGCGCCGCGGCGCTGCCCACCGTTACCGTGACCTTCAGACCGCTCTTCACCAGCTCGGCCGGGATGCT
Source organism: Roseateles sp. (assembly GCA_039594005.1). Lineage (GTDB taxonomy): Bacteria > Pseudomonadota > Gammaproteobacteria > Burkholderiales > Burkholderiaceae_C > Roseateles. The sequence continues at coordinate 2,524,854 of JBCNOF010000010.1, read as the reverse complement.
GACGCTGTAGGCATCGTCGAAGGACTGCGTCTCCGACACCGTGGTCGGCAGACCGCGACGCGGAGCGGTCAGCGGCAGGTCGCGGCTCGTGCCATCGACCGTGTTGGTGATGCGCGCGACGCCGGCCGGCGCGGCCGTGCCCGCGGGCGCCGTCACGTTGACCTTCAGCAGCGCCGGCTTGTTGCCGACCAGCACCAGCTCGCTGTCGGCGCTGCCGTACAGCATGGACTGCGCGAACTGCACCGAGGCCAGCGTCACCGCCGACGCCACCACCTTGGTGACCTTCATCGACGACATCGCGTCGTTCATGCCGACGCCGGTGAGGTTGGCGTTGTCCGCCGTCAGCGTCACCGAGCGGCCGCCGAAGTTGATATCGGCGAACAGCTCCACCTTGTAGCCGGCGGGCACGCGGATGGAGGACACGCGGTCGTTCCAGGTCGGGCCGATCCAGCTCGTCGTGGTGCTGCGGCACAGGCCGGCGCCGGCGTAGTTGGCGTTCTCGTAGAAGCAGACCTGGGGATCGGCCGCCGCGGTGACCGCGCCCGTCGCGGCGGTGCCGGTGCCGTTCTGCTGCGCCGCGGAGACCAGCGCTCCCGAGCCGTCGCTGCCGCCGCCGCAACCGGCGAGCACGCCAGCCACGGCCAGCGACAGGGCCAGCGGGTGCAGGCGGAGTGCGCCGTCCGGGCGCCGGGGGGTGATCGTCATGAAAGCCGTCCTTTGAGGGAGTTGTGTTGCTGCAAGGGCGGCGGATTATTCGGACCGCTCCTCGCACCGCTTGCAACCGGACGCGCCGATTCGTAAGCGGCCGCAAGGCCATTTCCAGCATCTCGCGCTTTACAAGGCGGACACGTGCGCTTCACGCCCGGAACGCCGCAACGCTCGGTTGCATTCGATACGGCGTGCGCGTCGCTGATTCCGGGGAGGCGGTGAAAGCGGTTTCAAGAAAGGCCACAGAATCGCCTCCCGTCGATCGATGCACGGTCGATACCCGGTCGATACCCGGTCGATACCCGGTCGATACCCGGTCGATACCCGGTCGATACCTGGTCGATCACCCCGAACCTCACGCTCAAGGGAGCCGCGATGTCACTGTCCTCGATCCGCCGTCCTGTCCTGTCCAGCCTGCTGGCCGCCCTGGCGCTGGGCGGTCTCGCCGCGAGCGCTTTCGCGCAGACCAAGGTGGTCGGCTACATCCCGGCCTGGAAGAACCTGCGCGCCGTCGCCGACCGCACCGACCTCACCAAGCTGACGCACGTGAACCTGGCGTTCGCGAATCCGTCGGGCAATGGGGCCTTCCTCAGCAACGGCAATCCGAGCTGCATGGACGCGTCCGCCGACGACATCCGGTACGTCGTGCAGAAGGCTCACGCGGTCGGCGTGAAGGTGCTGATCTCGGTGGCGGGCGGCGCGATCCCGGGGTGTTCCGGCAACTGGCAGACGCTGCTGCAGCCCGGCAGCCGCCAGGCGACGGTCAACGGCCTGGCCCAGTTCGTGAACACCTTCGGCCTGGACGGTGCCGACATCGACATCGAAGGCGGGGTGTTGACGGCTATCGACCGCGCCGGCAACTACACGCCCTTCATCCAGGCGCTGCGGGCCGCGCTGCCCGGCAAGCTGGTCACCGCCGCCACGGCCTCGTATGAGGGCGGGATGATTCCGGTGTCCTCGATCCCGCACTTCGACTTCGTGACGATCATGTCCTACGACAACGTCGGACCGGGCTGGGGTCAGGTCGGGCAGGAGCATTCGACCTACGCGATGGCGCAGCGTGACGTGGCGACGTGGCAGTCGCGGGGTCTGCCCAAGGACAAGCTGGTGCTGGGCGTGCCGTTCTACGGCTACGGCTTCAACGGTTATGCGTCGGACTACGGCTTCAACGACATCGTCAACCAGTTCGGCGCCGCGGCGGCGCAGAAGGACCTGATCGGCACGCTGTGCGCGAGCTGCGGCTACATCACCTACAACGGCATTCCGACGATCAAGGCCAAGACGCGGCTGGCCGTGCAGCAGGGCTCGGGCGTGATGATCTGGGAACTGGGGCAGGACGCGAGCGGCGCCAACAGCCTGCTCACGGCGGTCCGTTCAGAGATCGGCGGCACCACGCCGCCTGCGAACAGCCGCGTGATCGAGGCCGAGAGCTTCACCAGCCAGAGCGGCGTGCAGACCGAGGCCTGCAGTGAAGGCGGCAGCAATGTCGGCTGGATCGACGCGGGCGACTGGATGGCCTACGCCAACATCAACTTTCCGAGCAGCGGCAGCTATCGGATCGAGTACCGCGTCGCGAGCCCGAGCGGCTCGCGGCTGTCGCTGGACCTGAACGCGGGCAGCATCCAGCTCGGTCAGGTGACGATCCCGGCCACCGGTGGGTGGCAGAACTGGACGACGGTCTCGCACACGGTCAACGTGAATGCCGGCACCTACGCGTTGGGCGTCTACGCGCCCGCGGGCGGGTGGAATCTGAACTGGGTGAAGATCACCAAGCTTTGAGGCGGGGGAGGGCGTCGGGCCTCGTTTGAACCCGTCCTCAAACGCAAAACGCCTGGCACAAGCCAGGCGTTCTGTTTGGGGGAGTGATCCTTGGGCGTCAGCCGATGGACATCCCCATCGATGCAGCGCAACCGTCAGGGATCACAGCGCCGAGGCGACTTGGACGCCGTCGGCCGAGGTATCACGACGGCCGGTGACGTAGACGGTCGGGAGTTGCTGGCGCTTGACGGTGATGATCACCGGATCCAGCGTGATGATCTGTGCGCGTTGCTCGCGCTGCACTTCGGCGTGGGCGATGCCCAGGCCCATGACCACCGCGGCCACTGCGCCGAAAGCAACCGCCTTGATGGTGCGGCTGGTTGCGGATTCGATGTTGAAGCGGTGGCTCATGTCGTTCTCCTGAAGGGGTTGGTTGCGTCGATGGATGTAGTGTCGTCATCGACGATCTGACCCTCCAGCGCCAGGAGACGAAGCCGCAACGCAGCGGCGTGGAATGCGGATTCGGCGGACGAATGGATGAGGGGTGGGGACCGCTGTGCAGCGGAAGCGGACATAAGATGTCCGACGTGAACCTTCCCCTAATCGACCCTGCCGGCCGACCTCACATTAAATGTCTCCAGTGTCGAACTTTCATAGTTTGGCCTGCGGAATTGGTGAGCGCGGATGCGGCCACCCTCTGCGCTATTGCCAATCGTGACCGCCTGGAAGCCGCCACTTTTGCGGAAGCCGTTCTTGGCTTGGAACCTAGGGCGGCGAAGTGCCTCGCGTTGCATGTATCCGAGAGGGATGCATGCCACAAATGTGGTCGTGCAGTGCCTGCGGGGGTGTCGCTGTGTCTCTGCAAGTCGGCCAATGTCAACTGGTAACCAACTTCCGCTCCCAGCCTGAACCCGACCCCCAACGCAAAACGCCCGGCGTGAGCCAGGCGTTCTGTTGGGGGAGTGATCCTTAGGCGTCAGCCGATGGACGTCGCCATCGATGCAGCGCAACCGTCAGGGATCACATCGCCGAGGCGACTTGGACGCCGTCCGCGGACGTGTCGCGGCGGCCGGTGACGTAGACGGTCGGGAGTTGCTGACGCTTGACGGTGATGATCACCGGATCCAGCGTGATGATCTGTGCGCGTTGCTCGCGCTGCACTTCGGCGTGGGCGATGCCCAGGCCCATGACCACCGCGGCCACTGCGCCGAAAGCAACCGCCTTGATGGTGCGGCTCGTGGCGGAATCGATGTTGAAGCGGTGGGTCATGTCGTTCTCCTGGATCGGTTGGTTGCGTCGATGGATGTAGTTTCGTCATCGACGACTTGGACCTCCAGCGGCAGGAGACGAAGCCGCGCCGCAGCGGCGTGGAACGCGGATTCGGCGGATGAATGGATGAGGGATGGGGACTCGTTCAGGTGGGCTGTGCCCTGAGGTAAGGCGAACGCATAGGCTCTGCAAACAAGCCGTTGGCGCGAGCATTCTTCAATGCAGCGTGGCACGCCCTCGGTAGGCCGAGGTACACGTAATAGTCATATCCAAAGTGCACGTAGGCTAAACCTGGTCGGACCAGCTTGCCCCAGATTTGTTCGCGCAGCGCGAGTTGTGAGAATTCAATGCACTCGGCGAGATTCAGTTCGCGACCCGGCACGATGAAAGCGGGAATGTCTCCGGATCGCTGCGTTTCAAGTCCAGTGATGCGAAGGCTCGTGATACCAGCTTCGGTCAGGAACTCTTCAAGAGAGATTAGATAGTCAGCCTCGACCCTTAGGTACTCCGTCTCCGTAAGCGCTACACCCGCAAATGACCGCCCAATGTCAGAAAAAGAGGTCCACTCATCCAGAAGATAGGCACCGTCCGCTCCTCGCGATGCAGGGTTGTACTTGGTAAGCCGGTACTGGTGGCGCATTTGGAAGATTCCGAGGCAGAGCGTGCGTAGCAATCGCAGCGATTCTTGCCCAATTCTTCGGCGCGCATCCTCGTTTGAGGCAGTGCAAAGCCCGTGCTCGTTGCCGAGTGCCGCCGTTCACCCGCGTCCGCTTCCAGTCTGAAGCCGCGACTGCAGCGCAGCGGACGCGGACATCCACCTGGCTACCGCTATTAACGATGTCTGGCGGAGGTGATCTTCGGGGAAGGGTTGCTTTCGGCTAGGCTTTGCTCCATGCGAGATCCAGCCCGAATCGACGAGATCCTGTCTGCGTTGCGAGCCGCTTGGCAGGAGTCCCCCGACCTGCGCCTCGGGCAGTTGATCGTCAACGCCGTCCGTCCAACTCAACCCTGCCCTGAGGTCTTCTACCTTCAGGACGAGGATCTGCTTGAAAGACTGATGGGGTATCACGAGACGATGCACGCGGCGAAGCAAGTGATGGACCCTGGACGAGACTGACATCGCAATTTGCAGATGGCGACGGTCCGCTCCCAGCCTGAACCCGACCCCCAACGCAAAACGCCCGGCGTGAGCCAGGCGTTCTGTTGGGGGAGTGATCCTTAGGCGTCAGCCGATGGACATCCCCATCGATGCAGCGCAACCGTCAGGGATCACATCGCCGAGGCGACTTGGACGCCGTCCGCGGACGTGTCGCGGCGGCCGGTGACATAGACGGTCGGGAGTTGCTGGCGCTTGACGGTGATGATCACCGGATCCAGCGTGATGATCTGTGCGCGTTGCTCGCGCTGCACTTCGGCGTGGGCGATGCCCAGGCCCATGACCACCGCGGCCACTGCGCCGAAAGCAACCGCCTTGATGGTGCGGCTGGTTGCGGATTCGATGTTGAAGCGGTGGCTCATGTCGTTCTCCTGAAGGGGTTGGTTGCGTCGATGGATGTAGTGTCGTCATCGACGATCTGACCCTCCAGCGCCAGGAGACGAAGCCGCAACGCAGCGGCGTGGAATGCGGATTCGGCGGACGAATGGATGAGGGATGGGGACGGCTTTGCAGCGAATGCGGACAGTAGACTTTGTATGTCGATGGGCAGTTGCTGGCCAGGATCGGCTGGTCGCGGAAACCCCGCCCTCGGGTAATCCAACAGTTAGGCGTCATACAAGTGTCCCGTCGCAAGTCCCATCAAGCTGCTCGTGTCGCTCCTGAAGACCAACTCCTTGCGCAGATCAGGGAAATTGCAGCGCCGCCGTTGGTGGAGGCCGTTGAGGAACACTTTGCGGGCTACTTCAACGAGCTGGGTGTCACCCTTCGACTTGCTGAACAAGCCTCCGATGAGAGCATCGTCGAGCTGAGGAATAAGCTGCTGAATTGCATCGAAGCGGTCGTGGCACGCCTGGATATGGATTTCACTTGGCAGGTGAGCATGTACAGGGCTCAAAAGCAAGTGGCACTGATCTTCCCAGGTGACAGCGTCATTTCGTCAGGCGTGGATCTAGAACTCATCTACAAGGGCTAAGGAACGCTTCCAGCCTGAACCCGACCTCAAACGCAAAACGCCTGGCGTGAGCCAGGCGTTCTGTTCTGGGAAGGATCCTTTGGCGTCAGCCGATGGACATCCCCATCGATGCAGCGCAACCGTCGGGGATCACAGCGCGGAGGCGACTTGGACGCCGTCGGCCGAGGTATCACGACGGCCGGTGACGTAGACGGTCGGGAGCTGCTGACGCTTGACGGTGATGACCACCGGATCCAGCGTCACGATCTGAGCACGCTGCTCGCGCTGCACTTCAGCGTGCGCGATGCCCAGGCCCATGACCACCGCGGCCACTGCGCCGAAACCAACCGCCTTGATGGTGCGGCTGGTGGCGGATTCGATGTTGAAGCGGTGGGTCATGTCGTTCTCCTGAAGAGGTTGGTTGCGTCGATGGATGTAGTGTCGTCATCGACGATCTGACCCTCCAGCGCCAGGAGACGAAGCCGCAACGCAGCGGCGTGGAATGCGGATTCGGCGGATGAATGGATGAGGGATGGGGACCGCTGTGCAGCGGAAGCGGACATAGCCCACCTATGCGAGACTGATTCCGTTTCCCCTGAGGAGAGGCGGGATGCAAGCACAGAGCGATACCAGACGACAGGCGTCCAGTCACGCCAGGGATTGGGTGTACGGCTTGGGCTCGCTCATATTTCTGGTTGGCTTGATGGCCTGGTGGTGGTTCTATCCGTTCCCTAGCGGCAAGCGACCAAGTTTCATCGACTCCCTTATGTTTTGGGGGCGGGAAGCCTTCATCGTCATGGTCTTCGTCGCCATGCTCCTCGCCGCTGGCCTGGTGGCGCTAGTTCGCTCCGTCCGCAACTTGGTGTTCCGGCTGCGCCGGTAAGACTCCCGTCATGGGGGCGACCGCTCCCAGCCTGAACCCGACCCCCAACGCAAAACGCCCGGCGTGAGCCAGGCGTTCTGTTGGGGGAGTGATCCTTAGGCGTCAGCCGATGGACATCCCCATCGAAGCAGCGCAACCGTCAGGGATCACAGCGCCGAGGCGACTTGGACGCCGTCCCCGGACGTGTCGCGGCGGCCGGTGACGTAGACGGTCGGGAGTTGCTGGCGCTTGACGGTGATGACCACCGGATCCAGCGTCACGATCTGAGCACGCTGCTCGCGCTGCACTTCAGCGTGGGCGATGCCCAGGCCCAAGACCACCGCGGCGACTGAGCCGAAAGCAACCGCCTTGATGGTGCGGCTGGTGGCGGATTCAATGTTGAAGCGGTGGGTCATGTCGTTCTCCTGGATCGGTTGGTTGCGTCGATGGATGCAGTGTCGTCATCGACCACCTGCCTTTCGAGCACCAGGAGACGAAGCCGCAGCGCAGCGGCGTGGAATGCGAATTTGGCGGATGAATGGATGTGCAGGCCGGACGATGTCCAGGGCGCACGGCGCTTGTCATCGTGAAGAGCCACCCCCCTGCTGAACACCCGGCTTGCCAGCAGCCTTCCGGCAGCGGTCAGAACACCATTGCACCTCGTCCCAATGCCGCGTCCACGCCTTGCGCCACGTCATCGGCCGGCCGCAGCCACGGCACGGCTTCGAAGGGAGGTAGGACTTGTTGCCCCGGAAACCGGAGCTGCCATCGGGCCTCTGACTCATCTGACGACCTCACGCGCGTACTGTGTCGGCGGCTTGCCCACATGTCTTGAGAAGGCGACGCTGAACGTGCTCGCCGACGCGTAACCCACGCGCTCGGCGACAGCAGCGATCGCCACTTCCCCACGACGAAGCATGTCCTTCGCGAGCGCCATGCGCCAGGCCAACAGGTATGCCATCGGCGCCATGCCCACGGCGCGATTGAAGCGCTCGAAGAAGGTCGTGCGAGAGAGTGCCGCCTCCTTGGCAAGATCCATCACCGTCCACGGCCGGGTGGGCTGCTCGTGCATCGCCCGGATCGCTGCTGCGAGACGCGCATCGGTGAGCGCGCGCACCAGCCCAGGGGGCGACGCGGCGCTGGCATTCGATCGCACAGCTTCGATCAGCAGGACTTCGAGCAGTCGAGTGAGGATGACCTCGCGCGCCGGGCGCTGGTCGCGCGATTCCTGGCCGACGAGATGCACGAGCGTCGCGAGCCGCTCCTCGCCGCGCACGTGGACCAGTTCAGGCAGCAACGAGACGAGCAACGCGGCGTCCTGCGATCCGAAGCTGCAATGGCCCGCCAGGATGCGCAGGTCGATGGGGGCGTCCGCGTCGCCGATCCTGAAGACACCCGGGCCGACATTCACGGGCAGGGCGTCGGCGGTGCCGGTGGGCACTTCGAGGCTGGACATCGTGACGCCAAACGCCGCGGGAACCAGGACAAAGTCGCCGGCTTCCAGCACGAGCGGCTCCCGCCCATCGAGGGTCAGCCGACAGCTTCCCTCAAGGACGGCGCAATAGAACGGCTGACCGGCGTCCGAGCGGCGGACCCGCCACGTACCCGCACCGATGACGTTCTTGGAGAACCGAGCGGTCGGTTGCAGCAGCAGCACGACCTCGGCAAGCGGATCGACCACGGTCGTACTCTTGCAAATGAAAAGCGAACTCTGAAGTGTAGCGAGTACGGCACTGGGGACCTATCGTGGAGGCGTTGAAACCCCTGAAAGACCAGCCTTCATGAAAACCGTACTCGTCACTGGATGCTCCTCCGGCTTCGGCCTGGAAACCGCCCGCGAATTCCTGGAGCGCGGCTGGCAGGTCGTGGCCACCATGCGCACCCCCCGAGAGGACGTGCTGCCGCCGTCTGAGCGACTCCGCGTGCTGCGGCTGGATGTCACCGACGCGCAAAGCATCCGTGCGGCCATCAGCGCCGCCGGCCCGATCGACGTCCTGGTCAACAACGCTGGCTTTGGAGCACCTGCCCCGTTCGAGCTGACCAGCCCGGAGATGGTTCGCGATCTGTTTGAGACCAACACCTTCGGCACGATCGCGGTCACGCAGGCGGTGCTGCCGCAGATGCGCGAGCGCCGCTCGGGCGTCATCGTGAACGTCACCTCGAGCGTCACGCTGAAGGCGCTGCCCTTGGTCGGCATCTATCGGGCGGCGAAGGCCGCCGTGAATGCGTTCTCCGAGTCCCTGGAGAAGGAGGTCGCCCAGTTTGGCGTGCGCGTGCGGCTCGTGCTGCCCGGATCCTCGGGCGAGACGCGTTTCAGAGATACGGCGCGGGGAAACCTGCGAGGCATGGACGACGCAACGTATGGCGAGTTCATGAAGACCGCCATTGCGCGCATGCAGGCATCCACTGGTCCGGGCACACGGGCGAAGGACGTGGCTGAAGCGGTGTGGCTGGCCGCAACCGATCCTGATGCGCCGTTCCGCATCCCTGCTGGCGCTGACGCCGTGCAGTGGGCTGCGGAGGCCGACAGGAACTGATGCGGGCCAAGGCGCCGCGGCTGTCAGTCAGGGCCGCGCGCCTTGAAGCCGACCTCAAACGCAAAACGCCTGGCACAAGCCAGGCGTTCTGTTTGGGGGAGTGATCCTGTGGCGTCAGCCGATGGACATCCCCATCGAAGCAGCGCAACCGTCAGGGATCACAGCGCCGAGGCGACTTGGACGCTGTCCGCGGACGTGTCGCGGCGGCCGGTCACGTAGACGGTCGGGAGTTGCTGACGCTTGACGGTGATGACCACCGGGTCGAGCGTGATGATCTGTGCGCGTTGCTCGCGCTGCACTTCGGCGTGGGCGATGCCCAGGCCCAAGACCACTGCGGCGACTGCGCCAAAGGCGACAGCCTTGATCGTGGTGCTGGTGGCGGATTCCATGTTGAAGCGGGTGGTGGTCATGTCGTTCTCCTGAGGCGGTTGGCTGTGTCGATGAATGCAGTGTCGTCATCGACCCCCTCGTCCTCCAGCGTCAAGCGATGAAGAGGCGCCGACGCAGCGTGAACTGCATCCAATGAGGATGAGCGGATCGTGTTGCACGCCCATTGCTCACGCGAAAACGCCGACTGGGCACTGGCCAGTCGGCGTTTGGGTACTACCCCCTCGCCCGCTTGCGGGAGAGGGCAGGGGTGAGGGCCAGAGGCGATGGCAGGACAGCCGTTCAGCGCGCCGCCACACCCTCGGTCGCCGCGCCCTTCGCGGCTTCCTTGGCTGCGAATTGCTGGACCAATTGCGCGTACTTGGGCGAAGACTTCAGCTCGGCGTAGCGGGCTTCGGCCTTGGCACGTTGACCGGCGTTGAGCGCGAAGTCTTCCGTGCGGTCGACCGCGGCCAGGCCGGACTCGCGATAGATCTGCAGATCCGCCAGCACTTCAGCACGCGACTTCTGCGACTGGGTGATCGGGTCGAGGTGGCTGTAGCTCTGCGCGAAGGCCGGCACGGCGGCGGTCGACAGGGCGATCAGGGCGGAGGCGATCAGGGTCTTGGCGTTCATGATGGGTTCCTTTGAAAGAGCGTGTGGATCGGGGTTTCTGCTTCAGTCCGGCGTTTGTGTTTGCCGATGACTGAAGGTTAGAAGGCCGGTCGCTTCGCATAAATGGCTCACTTCGGAACGCGTCGTTGAGATCGCAGCAACAATCGCGCGACCCGGTTTCTGTTTCCCTTGCTTGCGCGTGAGGGAGGAAGGAGGGCGACACGCCTCGAATACGATGGGCCGGTCCTCGTCCCTTGACCGAATTCATGACCCCCATCCAGCAATGGCACGCCACCCGCAGCCTCCGCCTGCTGCTGCAGACGGTGCGCGACATGATGGTCTCGATGGGGCCGCTGCTGCTGCTGGGTGGTGGCCTCTTGATCGCGGCCTACTGGTGGCTCGACCCGCAGCCGCCGCGCCAGGTGCGCCTGGCCACCGGTCCGGTCGGCAGCGCCTATGCCGGCTTCGGCGAGGGGTATGCGAAGGCGTTGGCGCGTGAGCGCATCCAGGTGAAGCTGATCGCCAGCGAGGGCGCGCAGGACGACCTCGCCCATCTGCGCGCCGGCACCGCCGATGTGGGCTTCGTCCGCGGCGGCATGGCCGATCCGGTGGCCGATACCGAGGCCGGCATCGTCTCGCTGGGCAGCCTGTTCTACGAGCCGATCTGGATCTTCTATCGCCGCGATCTCGGCATCGCGCGACGCCAGCCCGGCGGTGAGCTGCAACGGCTGACCCAGCTGCGCGGCCTGCGCGTCAACGTCGACCAAGACGGCAGCGGTGTTCCGCAGATCATGGAGAAGCTGCTGGCGCTGAACCAGCTGAAGCCGACCGATCTGCGCTTGTCCAACCTGCCGCCCGACGACGCCGGTGCCGCGTTGCGCGAGGGCCGCCTGGACGCGGCGGTGCTGATCTCCGCGCCGCAGGCCGGCCTGATCCGCGCGCTGCTGCGCGACCCGGCCATCGCGCTGATGGCCTTCGAGCAGAACGAGGCCTACTCGCGCCATCTGCCGTTCCTGTCCACGGTGACGCTGCCGCGTGGGGTGGTGGACCTGGCGACCGATCTGCCGCCGCACGATGTGCCTCTGCTGGCCACGACCACCGCGCTGCTCGCGCGCGAGCAGACGCATCCGGCGCTGCGACAGCTGTTCGCGCAGGCGGCGCTGGGCCAGCACAGCGGGGCCGGCTGGTTCAACGGCGCGCGCGACTTCCCCAACACCCGCACCAGCGAGCTCCCCGTCAGCGCCGAGGGCGATCGCGCGATCAACGGCACGCCGCCGGCGTGGGCGAGGTACCTCCCGTTCTGGGCCGGCAACCTGCTGGAGCGCATGTGGCTGGTGGTCGGCGGCTTGCTGGTGCTCATGCTGCCGCTGTCGCGCGTGGTGCCGCCGCTGTACACCTTCCGCGTGCGCTCACGGGTGTTTCGCTGGTACGCGCGGCTGCGCGAGGTGGAAGCCAAGCTGGAAACCGGCACCGGCGAGCGCGAGGCGCTGCTCGACGAGCTCGATGAGCTGGATCGCGTCACGCACCGCATCGCGGTGCCGCTGTCCTATGCCGAAGAGCTCTACGCGCTGCGCAACAACATCCACGCGGTGCGCAAGCGGCTGCTGGCACAGCGGGCGCGGCCCGTGGACACCTCGTCGGTCAGCGAAGGGCCCGCGGGCGGGTCCTAGCGCACCAGCGCCTTCGCGATTTCCCCCAAGGTCTTCAGCGCGCCCTCAACCTGCGGGTTGTCGGGATGCCCGAAGTTGAGCCTCAGGTGATGCGTGAATCGCCGATCGGCCGAGAACAGATGCCCCGGCGCGATGCTGATGTCATGCGAAAGCGCCACCCGATGCAACTCGAGCGCGTCGATCTCCGCGGGCAACTCGACCCACACGAAGTAGCCGCCTTCCGGCTGCGTGACGCGAGTGCCGGACGGGAAGCGCTTGGCGATGGTCCTCAGCATGGCTTGCCGGTTCGTGACGAGCGCCTGCCGCAACTGCCGCAGATGCCGGTCGTAGCCGCCTCGCCGGAGGTATTCGCTCAGGCCTTCCTGCATCGGCACCGGCGTGGCCAGCGAGCTCATCAGCTTGCGACGGCTGACCTCCCGCGCGAAGCGGCCCGCGGCCGCCCAGCCCACGCGGAACCCGGGCGCCAGGGACTTCGAGAACGAACTGCAATGCAGCACCAGCCCCGTCTTGTCCCAGCCCTTGGCGGGTCGCGGCCGAGCGCCGAAATACAGCTCCCCGTAGACGTCATCCTCGATGAGCGGGATCTCGCGTTCGGCCAGCAGCGCCACCAGCGCCGCCTTTGCCGCGTCGGGCATCAGGCTGCCCAGCGGGTTCTGGAAATTCGGCATCAGCCAGCAGGCCTTGACGGGATGGCGGTCAAGGATGGCCGCGAGCGCCGCCACTTCGACGCCGGTGCGCGCATGGGTCGCGACCTCGACCGCCTTGAGCCCGCGGCGCTCCAGGGCCTGCAAGGCACCGTAGAAGGTCGGCGACTCGATGGCGACGAGATCGCCCGGCTGGGTGACCGCCTCCAGGCACAGGTTCAAGGCCTCCATCGCGCCGTTGGTCACGACGATCTCGTCCGTGTCGACCTTGCACCCGGCGCCCAGGTAGCGCAGGCCGATCTGGCGTCGCAATTCGCTGCTGCCCGGCGACAGATCCTCGACGGTGCGCCAAGGGTCCAGCCCGCGCGCGGCCTTGCCCAGCGAAAGGGCGAGCTTGTCCAGCGGGAAGAGGGTCGGGCTCGGGAACGCGGAGCCCAGCGGGACGACCGCCCGGTTGCGCGCCAGTCCGAGGACCTGGAACACCAGCTCGGACACCTCGACGCTGCGCTCCTCGGCCAACGGGTCCGACGCGTGGGGCTCGGGGTGGGGCGTCGCCGCCTGGCTGACGAAGTAGCCCGAGCGGGGCCGCGCCTCGATCAGGCCGCGGGCCTCCAGCAGGTAATAGGCCTCGAAGACGGTGGAGGGGCTGACCCCGCGGTCCCGGCTCGCTTCGCGGACCGAGGGCAGGCGGTCTCCGCTGCGCAGTTGGCCGGCGGCGATGGACGCGGCCAATGCATCGGCGAGGACTTCGTAGCGCTTCATGAAAGGGGCGGCTGATCTGCCCGGCTGCGTGGAACGCTGGCACTGTATGGGCAAGCGACCGTCGAGCGCGCATTCCCTCTCGGAGGATCATCTGATCCGGTATTTTTACGAGAATCTGGATCTGTACTGTTCATGCGCATGGGGGCACAGTGGCGGCCGACACTCCGTCAATCGTTGCGAAGTTCAGACATCATGGAATGGGTCCCCACCGTCTTCATCGCGTTCAAGGTGAGCGTGCTGGCCATCGGCATGTTCTACGCCGTCAAGTGGCATTACGACAAGGCGAGGCGGGAGCAGGGGCCGGCGAGGCAGCGCGCGTTGCTGCTCACGAGCGGCGTCGTCGCCGTGGTCTTCGTGCTGCTGGTCGTGGGGCTCGTGCTGCTGACGCTCAGCGTGGGCGAGCGGCTCGGGCTGGACCTGAGCGGGCCGTGAAGCAAAGGCGCAGCGCCAGCCGCCCGGCACCCCGGTAAACCCCACCGGTTACGAGGAACCGCAGAGAGAACTTTCCGATCAGCGCCTCGCTGCACGGGGCGCAGCAGAGGAAAAACGGCTGCGGGAGCGGCATGGGCGCGGGGGCGCCGAATGCCTTGCAAGGACACGGCGCGACGTCGCGCCGCTTCAACAGCAAGGACATCATTCATGACCCCGACCACCCAAGAACGCCTCGTGACCGGCCTGTTCCCCGATCGTGCCAGCGCGGAGTCCGCCTACGGATCCATCAGCGAGCGCGGCTACGACCCCAAGGACGTTGACCTGGTCATGTCGGACGACACCCGAAAGCGGCATTTCAGCGGCGAGGGCGTCGAGACCGAGCTGGGCAACAAGGCCGCTGAGGGCGCCGGCATCGGCGGCGCCATCGGGGGGACGGTGGGCGCCATTGCCGCCGCCGTCGCCGCCATCGGCACGACGCTGGTGCTCCCCGGACTGGGGCTCGTCATCGCCGGACCGCTCGCGGCGGCCGCTGCTGGCGCTGGCGCCGGCGCGGCGGGTGGCGGCCTCGTGGGCGCGCTGATCGGATGGAACATGCCCGAAGAACGCGTGAAGCAGTATGAGGAGGGGGTGCGCAACGGCGGCATCCTCATGGGGCTGCGCGCGAAGAACGACGAGGACGCGGATCACTTCCAACGGAGTTGGACCGCTGCCAACGGTCAGCATGTGTCTCGATGAGCGCTCGACTGACTGTCGCCGGCGATGACGCGGCCATCCCGGACGCGTCGATCGTGCAAGAGCCGTCCAGCCAGCGGCGCTTCCGCTCAGGCACCTTCCAGCGCGGCCGCGTCTCCATCCATTACAAGCTGTATGTGCCGCCGGGGGACGCGGGTTCGCCCGCCCCTTGCTGCTCATCGACGGGGCGGGCCACGCCTGGTCCGGCGGCGACCTCAGCGGCACGCATGCCGATTGGCAAGGCCCCGACGCGTCGAGTCAGATGATCTGCTTCTTCTCCCACACCCCGCGCGTCACGCCACGATGAGCGCCGTCTCCCCGATCTCGCGTCTGAACCGCGCGAGACGGGGACGGGGAGCCGTGTCAGTGCTCATCGTCTTCCCCGCGCTGGGCAGGCTGCGAGCTCGCCTTGGCGTCGGCCTGGGACTGCACATCGTGCCCCTCCTGCCAGGCGTCCTTTCGCCTTTGCCACAGGTCCGAGCTCTCGCCGGTCGTCGACGGGTGATTCGATGCCTCGTCCATCGGATTCACATCGCGCTCCTCCCCTCGCACCGCCGCCTTCGCGCCTTGCCGTTGAAGTTCGGCGCGCTCGGCGGTCGGCAGCTTCTCCTTCGGGTCGCGTCGGCCGGAGCCTGGCCCGGTCTTGGACTTGCGCGTCATCGTCGCCCCCATGTCGTTGTGGAGCCCTATCCTGAAGCAAAGCGGGATCCTGGCT
The DNA here is from genome assembly GCA_039594005.1 of Roseateles sp. Classification (GTDB taxonomy): domain Bacteria; phylum Pseudomonadota; class Gammaproteobacteria; order Burkholderiales; family Burkholderiaceae_C; genus Roseateles. The sequence continues at coordinate 2,509,676 of JBCNOF010000010.1, read as the reverse complement.
CGGCCGTCGATGAAAAACATAGTTCCCGCTGGCTTGCCATCCGTGCTTGAATGGGTGGGCCTGACATGCGCGCAGCGTCGCGTCGGCCAGCTAGTGTGGCCGCCATCGATGACGACCCGGTCGCTCCGCCAAGGAGCTCTCTTGAAAGCGCGGTATGTACGTCAAGACGCGACTCGCCCACATCGAGGGTCTGCAAATCTCATCCTTCGACGTGGTCTATGTGTGTCCCCACCGCTCCGAGCTGGGAACACTGATCTTCAAACGGCGCTACGCCCCGGCCCGACGGGCGCTCTTCATCGACCTGCCTGTGGATCCGAAGAGCGGAACGATCGAGCGGATTCGTGACACGCTCGATCCGCTGCGGCACACCGACGGTTGGCTGCCATGAGGCGGCCGCCGGGGCGCACCCCGGGCGACCGCTCCTCAACACCGCTCAGAAGCGGTGGCGGATGCCCGTCGTGACGCCGTATTGCGTGCCGCGCACCGCCATGAAGGTGGTGGTCGGATAGAGGTCGGTGAGCTGGTTGCGGTCCACCTCGGCATAAAGGCCGGTGCGCTTGGACAGCGCGTAGTCAGCCGCGACGTAGGCCATGCGGCGCTTGCCCACACCGGCCTTGCTCTGGCGGTCGACCAGCACGTTGGCCAGGAGCGTGATCGCACTCGTGACCTGGTAGTTGACGCCCAGCGAGACCACGTCGTTCTCCTGCGCGGAGACGCGCTGGGTGCGCTTCATGTAGCCCACCATCGCCTTGAACGACTCGGTGAACTTGTACGTGCCGCCCAGGCCCAGGATCTTCCGGGTCTCCGCGCCATTGAAGCTCTCCATCTCCTGCCAGTACGCCGCGACGTCGATCGGGCCGTCGGTATAGCTCGTGCCCACCGCCCACGCCTTGCCGTTGCCCTCGGACGCGGTCACCGTGGCCAGGAAGGCGGCCGGGCCGGCCGTGTACTGGTACTTCACCATGTTGTCCTGGCGCGCTACGTGATGGACGGAGAAACCGCTGATCGCATCCAGGTTCGGATTGGGTGAGGGCTGGAATCGGCCGGACAGCTGGTGTGCCAGCGTGTACTGCCGGCCCATCGTGACGGTGCCCATCGGGGTTGCCAGCCCGACCCACGATTCCCGGCCCCAGGCCCGGCCCCCTTGGGTCGCGCCGACACCGTAGTTCGGCGAGCTGGTCGCCATGGTGAGCGTGCCGGAGGACGGATCGAAGCCTTGCTCGATCAGGAAGATGCCCTTGTAGCCGCCGCCCAGGTCCTCGCTGCCCCGGAAGCCGAGCCGGCTCGGCGCCCAGATGGCATCGCCGACCGAGTGATAGGTCGACGCGGACGGGCCATAGTGGCTGGCTTGACGCACCGAGACGTCGACCACGCCATAGATCGTGACTTGCGAGGTCGACGGGCCCTGCGTCGGCGCGCCGGACTGCGCGGCGGCCGCCCCGCTGAGCGCCATGGCGCTGACCACCAGGCCGTGGCGAAGGAAGTTGGGACGGTCTTCGGCGAATCGCCGAGCGGCTTTGCTGTTCACGTTTGTCTCCATGCACTCTGGGCGAATGCTGTTGTTTTGCCGGAGTGTTCGTGCCGCTCAGAAATCCGTCCAATCGATAATTCTTCGCACTCCCATCGATATCGCTTTTGGAGTCGATCGCACGCGCACCCGCCCGCATCGCAGGCCTGCACCGCGCCAGGGCCGTGCCGGCGTCAGCTTTCCCGCGCGCCGGCGAGCAGGGAAATGAGGAGCCGGGCCACGGGGGGCATGTAGGAGTTCGCTCGATAGGTCGCCACCAGACGGCGGCGCATCACGGCATCCTTGACCGGCACTTCCGCCAGTCCGCTGCCCTTGCCCAGATGGTGTCGGGAGATGAAGCTCATCAGCCCGGTCTCGGCGATCAGCGCGGGCAGCAGCATCAGCATCGTGCTCTCGATCTGGACGCGGGGCCTGGGCAGGCGCTTGCGATCGAAGGTGTGGTCCAGCCAGTCGCGTGTCGGCGCACCGGGCGGTTGCAGCACCCACTGGTGCGCCGTGAGATCGCGCAGGCTGGGCGCGGACTTGAGGATCGGATGCCTGGCGCTTGTCGCCACGACGATGAAATCCTCGGACAGCAGTTCCGAGGTCAACCCCGGTTCCTGCATGCCTTCGGTCCCCACCATGAGGTCGATCTCTCCCGAATGCAGCAGCGGTCTGAGGCTGTCCCCCAGCGCGACCACCGTGCGCATGGTCACCTCGGGCGCGTGCTCCAGCAGCCGGCGCGTGGCCACCGGCAGCAGGAACTGCGCGGCGGTCGGCACGATCCCGATGCGGATGTGACCGATGAGGCCCTTGCCCAGGTCGCCGATTTCCCGGATGGCGTCGTCCACATCGAAGCGCATGCGGCGCGCCCAGTTCAGGAGGACGACACCCGCGGACGTCAGCCGGATGCCGCGCCCCGACCGCTCGAACAACGGCGCGCCACACTCCTTCTCCAGTCGCCGGATGCAGCTCGTGAGCGCCGGCTGCGTGCGATGGAGCCGCTCGGTGGCCTTGCCCAGATGCTGAAGCTCGGCGATGGTCTCGAAGTAGCGCAGGTCACGGAGGTCCATACCAAAAGTCCCGTCGATGTTTTGCCAAACAATTATTGATTGGACTGCAGGCCAGGAGAGGCGAATAGTAGGCACACAAACGGGAAGCTTGGATCGCTCCAAGGAACCCGACCTCTGGAGACAAGCTGCCATGACCCTTCGTTTCATCGTCGCCCTCTCGGCCGCCGCGCTGAGCAGCGCGGTCTGCGCCCAGGCCTACCCCAGCAAGCCGATCCGCGTGCTGGTGCCGTTCCCGCCGGGCGGGGGCACGGACATCATCGCGCGTGAGATCACGCACAAGGTGGGGACCGCCAACGGCTGGACCTTCGTCATCGAGAACCGGCCCGGCGCGGGCGGCAACCTCGGCATCGACGGGGTCGCGAAGGCGCCGCCCGATGGCTACACGCTCGGGTTGGGGCAGACCAGCAACCTCGCGATCAATCCGACGCTCTACGCCAAGATGCCGTACGACCCGGTCAAGGACCTGACGCCGGTGCTGCTGGTGGCGGATGCGCCCCTCGTCATGGTGACCAGCGGCGCCTCCCCGATGAAGTCCTTCGGGGACGCCGTCAAGGCGGCCAAGGCCAAGCCGGGCACGCTGAACTTCGCGTCGCCGGGCAATGGCACCGTGGCCCATCTGGCTTCGGAGCTCCTGCAGAACGCGGCCGGATTCAAGACGCAGCACGTGCCTTACAAGGGTGCCGCGCAGGCCATGACGGATGTGGTCAGCGGCAACGTGCAGCTGTACATGTCCTCGGTGCCCACGCTGCTGGGCCAGATCAAGCAGGGAAAGCTCCGGGCCCTGGCCGTGACCTCCACGACGCGCATCGAATCGCTGCCCCAGACGCCGACCGTGGCCGAGTCCGGCTACAAGGGCTTCGAGGCCGTCACCTGGTTCGGATTCGTGGCGCCGGCGGGCACGCCCAAGGACATCGTGGCCAAGCTCAACACCGAGTTCAACAAGGCGCTCAAGCAGATGGACCTGCAGAAGAAGCTGGAAGAACAGGGGGCGCACGCCACGGGCGGCTCCGCGGATGAGTTCGCCAAGCTGATCAAGCAGGACATCGTCCGCTGGGGCCAGGTCGTCAAGCAGTCGGGCGCGCGCATCGACTGACGCCCCACGCCGTCCACCTCGCCCGACACCCGTTTCCATCGGCGCGATCGCGCCATCCTCCAGGAGAGTTTCCATGAGTCAAGCCGCCGCATTGCCGGACGTCATCCGTCACATCGAGCGCGTCGCCGCGGACGTCGTCGCGCAAGCCGCGAAGTACCCCTCCTCCATCCTGGCTGACGTGGCCGGCAGGCGCGGCGCGTTGAGCGGCCGCATCGCCCCGCTGTCGCCATCGATGCGCATCGCGGGCCCGGCGATCACGGTGGAGGTCCGGCCCGGCGACAACCTGATGCTGCATGCGGCGATGGCGGTGGCCCAGCCGGGCGACGTGATCGTCGTGGACGGGAAGGGCGATCTTTCCAGCGCGTTGATGGGCGAGATCATGTCCCAGCAGTGCGTGGCCCTGGGCATCGTCGGTGTGGTGATCGACGGCGCCGTGCGCGACAGCGAGGCCATCCGCGAACTCGGCTTCCCCATGTTCGCCGCGGGCCTCAACCCCAATGGACCGACCAAGTTCGTCCCGGGCCGGCTGAACCACCCGATTTCCATCGGCGGCGTCTCGGTGAACCCCGGCGACCTGGTGGTGGCCGATGCCGACGGCGTGACGATCATCGAGCGCGAGAAGGCCGCGGCCATGTTGCCGCTGGCCGAGGCCAAGGTGGCCGCCGAGACCCGGCGCATCGCGCAGATCAAGAGCCGCGAGGCGCTCGCGCCCGCCTGGCTGAACGGGGCGCTTCGCGCCGCCGGTGTCATCAAGGAAGGAGAAACGCTGTGAGCGCGCGTCCCGTCATCCTCGTCACCGCGGCCGACCTGGCACCGCAGGCGCTGGAGCTGTTGAAGGACTTCGAGGTGGTCTACGCGGGCAAGACGCCCACGGACGAGGACATCGTCGCCCTGTGCCAGCGTCACGATCCCGTCGGCATCATCGTTCGCTACGGCAAGGTGGGCGCCGCCGCGATGGACGCGGCGCCGGGCCTTCGCGTGATCTCCAAACACGGCAGCGGCACCGACACCATCGACAAGGACGCCGCGAAGGCGCGCGGCGTGGAAGTGGTCGCGGCGATCGGCGCCAATGCCTCGGCGGTGGCGGAGCAGGCGGTGGCCTTGCTGCTGGCCTGCGCGAAGTCCGTCGTCCACCTCAACGCCCGCATGCACCAGGGGTTCTGGGACAAGGCGACCCACAAGAGCGTCGAGCTCGACGGCCGCACGGTCGGCGTGATCGGGCTGGGGGCCATCGGCCAGCGCTTCGCGAGGATCGCGCAGGCGATGGGCATGCGCGTCCTCGGTCACGATCCCTACGCCAAGTCGCTGCCGGACGACATCGAGCGCGTCGACCTCGACACCCTCTGGCGCGAGGCCGATGCGATCTCCCTGCACTGCCCGCTCACACCGGAGAACGCCAAGCTGCTCAACGCCCGCACCCTGGCGGCATGCAGGAAGGGCGTGCTGATCGTCAACACGGCCCGAGGCGGCTTGATCGACGAGACCGCGCTCCTGGAAGCGGTGCGCTCCGGCCAGGTGGGCAGCGCCGGCCTGGACTCCTTCGCGCAGGAGCCGATGACGGCGGGGCATCCTTTCCAGGGCCAGGAACGGATCACCCTCAGCCCGCACGTGGGCGGCGTCACGGCCGATGCCTACGTGAAGATGGGCGTGGCCGCGGCGACCAACGCGCTGCAGGTCATCCACCGCTGAGGCCGCGCCATGGCACAGCGATGGAAGCACGCGCCTGCGGGCGCCAGCTGGGGAGAATTCGGCCCGGATGACCAGCGCGGCCGGATGAACCTGGTAACCCCTGAGAAGGTCCTGCAAGGCATCGCGGAGGTGAAGACGGGCCGGACCTTCTGCCTGTCGCTTCCCCTGGATGTCCCCGGCGGGCGCACCATGAATCCGCGCCGCATGGCGCCGCAGCGCTATGCCGTCCTGCGCGACGGGAAGAGCCAGGGACAGCAGGGCTTCTGCTGGTCCTACGCCAGCGAGGATCCGGAACTGACGGACGTCGTGAACGACGACGTCGTGCTGATGAGCCTTCAATATTCAACGCAGTGGGACAGCCTGGCGCACGTCGGCAGCCTGTTCGACGCGGATGGCGACGGCATCGCCGAGCAGGTGTTCTACAACGGGTTCCGCGGTGGCGAGGAGATCCGCGCCGGCCGCGAGGACCCCACGGCGACGCAGGCCCATGCGCGTTTCCCGGGCCCTCAGGCGGACGCGCTCGGCATTGAGCGTCTGGCCGAGCACGGCGTGCAGGGACGGGGCGTCCTGATCGACCTCGAACACCATGTCGGCAGGACGCGGCACGCGGTGGGGTACGACCAGCTCATGCGCATCCTGGAGGCGGATGCGGTCGAGGTCGAGCCGGGCGACATGGTGTGCCTGCATACCGGCTTCGCTGACACGCTGCTCGCCATGAACCGGCAGCCCGATCTCGAGCTGCTCCACAAGACGGGCAGCGGACTCGACGGCTGGGACAGCCACCTGCTGAACTGGATCGTGGACTCGCGCCTGGCCTGCCTGCTCGCCGACAACCCCGCGGTGGAACTCGTGGTCCCGAAGCTGCAGACGCCCACGCCCATGCGACGCCCCCGTCTGCCCCTGCACGAACACTGCCTGTTCAAGAACGGCATCCATCTGGGCGAGCTCTGGCATCTCACCGAGCTCGCCACCTGGCTGCGGGCCCAGGGACGCTCGCGCTTCCTGCTGACCGCGCCGCCGCTGCGCCTGCCCGGCGCGGTGGGCTCTCCCGCCACCCCCGTCGCGACCGTCTGACGGGCGGGTGCTGGCGCCAGAACAACAAGCCTGACTGGAGACAACGATGATGAAGATGACCCTGAGGCGGCTCATCGCCGCGGCGGCCTGCTCGATCGCGTTCGCCGCGCATGCCGCGTGGCCGGACAAACCGATCACGCTCGTGGTCCCGTACCCCTCGGGCGGCGCCGCCGATGCGCTTGCGCGCGTTGTCGCCGCCGAGCTCGGGACGAGGCTCAAGCAGCAGGTGCTGGTCGAGAACCGCAGCGGTGCGGGCGGAACGATCGGCGCGCAAGCGGTGGCGCAGGCCCCCGGCGACGGCTACACGCTGCTTTATGACGCGACGTCCTTCGCCGTCAATCCCAGCCTGTTCCCGAAGCTGCGCTTCGACTACGCGAAGGACTTCAAGCCGATCGCGCTCGTGGCGCGCATCCCCACGCTGCTGGTGGTGCCCGCCGGCTCGCCCGTGAAGTCGGTGGCCGACCTGGTGTCGCGGGCCAAGGCCGCGCCGGACAAGATGTCCTACGCGTCGGCGGGCAATGGCAGCGCCGCGCACCTCAGCGCGGAGCTCTTCAAGCAGGGGTTTCATGTGTCGGTGGTGCACATCCCCTACAAGGGCGGCGCACCGGCGTTGACGGATCTGTCGGGCGGGCAGGTCGACATGATGTTCAGCGCGTTGACCGCGTGTGGGCCGCTGGTCAAGTCGGGGCGGCTGCGCGCGATCGCCACGGCCTTCGATCGCCGCCTGGACGGCATGGCGGAGGTTCCGACCATCGCGGAGTCCGGGCTGCCCGGCTTCAACGCGTATGAATGGAACGCGGTGTTCGCGCCCAAGGGCGTCCCGGAGGCGATCACGGCTCAGCTCGAGTCCCTGATGAAGGAGGTGCTCGCCGCGCCGACGGTTCGGGAGCGCATGAGCGCCCTGGGCGCGCTTCCCGCGTCCGGCGGTGCGAAGGAGCTGGACACCTTCGTGAAGTCGGAGACCGCCAAGTGGGCGCGCGTCATCAAGACGGCCAACATCAAACTGGACTGAGGCAGGGACCCCCGCATGTCGACAAGCATCCTCACCCGCTCGCTCGCCCTCGCGGTCGGGCTCCCGCTGGCCCTCCTGGCGGCCTGTTCCGCCCAGGCGCAGGCCTGGCCGGCCAAGCCGGTCCGCATCATCGTTCCGTATCCGCCGGGCGGGGCCGTGGACGTCGTGACCCGCCGTGTGGCCGCGAAGCTCCAGGAACAGACGGGCCAGACCTTCTACATCGAGAACAAGTCCGGAGCGACGGGCACCATCGGCATCAGCCAGGCGCTGCAGGCGCCGGCCGACGGCTACACGCTGGTCGCCAACGACACCACCTACGCGCTGCTGCCTCACATCTTCAAGAAGCTGCCTTTCAATCACGCCTCCGATCTGGTGCCGGTCACGGGCTTCATGTTCGCTCCCGTCGCCGTGGCGGTGCGTGCCGACTCCAAGTACAAGACGCTGGCGGAGCTGCTGCGGGACGGCAAGGCCGAGCCCAACAAGCTCACCTACGGCACTGGCGGCGCGGGCACGATGCCGCACTTCGCGACGGAGGCGCTGGGCATCGCCACGGGCATCCGCTTCATGCACATCCCCTTCAAGGGCGCGGGCGAGGCGACCTTGGCGATGCTGGGCGGCACGATCGATTTCCAGCTCGCGTCCACGCCTGGCGTCATCGGCCAGGTCAGCGGCGGCAAGGCCCGGCTGCTGGCCGTGAGCGGGGACCAGCGGCTGCCCGCGTTGCCCGCTGTGCCCACCTTCGCCGAGGCTGGTATCCAGGGTTATGGCGTGCTCAACTTCACCGGGCTGTGGGTCAAGCGCGGTACGCCGGCCGAGGTCGTGGCCCGCTTGCAGAAGGAAGTGGCCACGGCGATGGCCAGTCCGGACATCAAGGCATATGCCCAGGGCATCGGCGCGGAGGCTGCCTCGTGGGATGCGGCGACGTTCACGCGGAACCTGGCGGAACGCCAGGCGTTCTGGGGCAAGGTGGCTGCGAATACTGCTTTCGAGCGGCAATAGGAGGCGACATGTTCCTGCTTCATCCCCCCGAGGTTCTGCAAGCCGAGGTCTTCAGCCGCCTGCCCGCCCGGTTCCGACGACAAGGCGTCCAGACGGAATGGGCGGCGGCCAATCGCTCCGGCCAGGAAACGGACAGCTTCCTGGAGGGGCCGGTCTTCGATCAGCAGGGCAGGCTGTTCGTGACCGACATTCCGCATGGCCGCATCTTCAGGATCGACGCGGCCGGCGACTGGGAGCTGGTCGCGGAGTACGACGGCGAACCCAACGGCATGAAGTTCCTCAACGAGCGGGAGCTTCTGATCACCGATTACAAGCAGGGCCTGATGGTCTGCGACATCACCCGCGGTGAAGTCCGGCCGTATCTCACCCGGCGGAACTCGGAGCGGTTCAAGGGCGTCAACGACCTCATCTTCGACGCGCAGGGCAATCTCTATTTCACCGATCAGGGGCAGTCCGGACTGCACGACCCGAGCGGCCGGCTGTATCGCCTTCGCCCGAATGGCCAGCTGGACCTGCTGCTGGCCCATGTGCCCAGTCCCAACGGCGTGGCGCTGTCTCCCGACGAGCGCGTGCTCTACCTCGCGGTCACGCGCGGCAATGCGGTGTGGCGAGTGCCCTTGCTCGAGGACGGGAGCGTCTCCAAGGTCAGCGCGTTCTTCACGTCCTACGGCCCCAGCGGTCCGGACGGCTTGGCGGTCGACACGCAAGGCCGGCTGGCGGTCGCGAATCCGGGGCTGGGGTTCCTGTGGATCCTGAACCACCGCGCCGAGCCGCAGATTGTCTTCCGCAGCCCCGTGGGGACTTCGCTCACCAACGTCGCCTATGGCGGCACCGACCGGTCCACGCTGTACTGCACCGAATCCGTCACCGGCTCCATCCTTCGCTGCGCTCTGGACGTGCCGGGGCTGCCGCTTCACCGGGGAAGCGGGCAGGAGCGCGTCGGCGGAGGTGGGTGAGGCCCTGGCGCGCACCCTGGCGGTGGGGCGGGCAGTAGACTTTGGCGATCATGGTCTACAGCATCGCCATTCGACAGCACCCCAGCCGCATTGTTGCGACCGGACACTCCATCCATGGACATGTCTGCGGCGGCGAATGTACGTGGGTGGGGCTTCCGCGCTCTGCACGCTTTGTGCAGATCATGTCGCTCAGCCTGGCGGATCCCGCGTTGTCCTTCCTTCGCTTGACGGGCATTCAGCGCCTGCCGCTGATCATGGACACGGCGTCCGGGGTCATTTCCTATTCGCTGAGGGAGGGCGAGCAGATCGTTCTCCACGGCGAGATCAGCGAAGGCGAGGAGCCGCTGCTCGAGGGCCCGTTGCCAGTGCAAGCGCTGGAGATCGTGCCTTTCACCTACGAGCAGTACCGGGCTGCCTGGTTCGGAACGGCCGTCATTGATCGCCAGTTCCTCTCGGAGGCGGATCGGAACGCGGAGGCGTCGCTGGGGGAAAGCTACAGCCAGATCGGAGGTGCGCATGCGCTGGGGATGGACTGGTCTCCGTACTGCGACAACCCTGAATGTCCGGGTTACCAGACGAGCACCACAACGCTTCTCGCGTCCATCAGCCAGTCGCTGTCTGACGAGGTGTTCCTGGCGTGCTGGCCCAACGATCCTGCGTTGCAGTTCTTTCTTTGCACGACGTGTCATGCCATCCACGGCTCGGTGAGCGTGTGATCGGCGCCACAGCGCCCAGGCGACTTGGACGCCGTTCGCCAGTGAGCTGCATCACGACGGCCTGTCGCCTTGCAATGCAGTTGGTCCTGTCCGTCCGACGTCCGGTCACAGCCGATCGGTGAGGCCCCACGCCTGCCCTATGCTCCGCGGCGCTCGTCCACTCCAGCCGCCTCCCATGCCAACCTGGTCGTTCCGCGCCTTGCTCGCCACCCTTGCGCTGTTGGCTGAATGTTTGCACCTTGGCTGGGAAGCGATGCATGGCGGCATCGTCAGCCATCATCTCTTTCAGCGGGCGGACCTGCCGGGTCTGTCCAACGCGTGGGGCCTGCTCGTGCTGCCGGCGCTGGCGGCCTGGGCCGCAGGCCGATGGCCGGTCCCCTCGGCTGCCGCCGCCACCACGCGCGACAGGCGGCGGGTCGCGCTGGGTTTCGCGTTGCCCCTGATGTTGGGCGTGGCGCTGTCGCTCTCGTTCGTTCTTCAACAGCAGGCGCTGACCGAGACGCTGTTTGTCAGTCTGATGCTGCTGGCGCTGCTGCTGCCGGCGCACCGTCCGGAGAGCCTGTTCGGCTTCGCGCTGGGCATGAGTTGGACCTTCGGCGCGCTGCTGCCGACGTTGATCGGCGGCGCGATCGCCGCCGTGTCGTGGCTGGCGCGCAGCGTGGTCCGCCGCGCCTGGCATGTCGTGAGGCCCGCATGAACGCCGTCAGCTCGCGCGAACTGCGCCTCTCCGGCCTGTGCTACCTGGTGATCATCGCGCTGGGTCTGTTCAGCGAGGCGGTCGCGCGGGGGAGTCTCGTCGTGCCCGGCGATGCTGCGGCCACGGCACGCAACATCGCCGCCAATCCGCAGCTCTGGCGTCTGGGCCTCGTGGCCGATGTGATGACGCAGGTGCTGGACCTGCCCATCATCGTGATGATGTGGCGGTTGTTGCGGCCCGTGAACGAGCCGCTGGCGTTGACCGCGGCCGGCCTCAATCTCGTGCAGACGGCGGTGCTGGTGGCCAACCGCGTGCAACTGCTCGCTGCGCTGGACCTGCTGGGCGCGCCAGCGGTGGGTGCCGCGTTCTTGCCTGGACAACAGGCCGCACTGGCGATGCTCGCCGTCAACCTGCATGGGCAGGGCCTGGGGATCGGCCTGGTGTTCTTCGGCTTCTCCTGCGTCATCTGTGGCGGGATGATCGCCAAGAGCGGCGTGCTGCCACGCGCGCTGGGCTGGTGCCTGGTAGTTGCCGGCGCGGCTTACCTCGTCAACAGCTTCGCGCTGCTGCTGGCGCCGCAACTGGCGCAGATGCTGTTCCCGGCGGTGTTGCTGCCCGCGCTTTTCGGCGAGCTGGCCGTGGCGTTGTGGTTGACATTCAGGGCTCGCCCTGGCGCGCTGCGTTGAGCGCCTGATGCTGCTCAGGGGAACGGCTGCGGCTTCGGAACTACCTCGCCCCATCGTGTCATTCCACGCAAGTGCCTCAGACCTTGGCCAGGAAGGCCGCTGCATCACCTGCTTCGCACTTCCAGTCCGCGAAGACGCCGACCAGGTTGCATTCCACGCAGTGGCAGGCAATGTAGTACCAGCGCACGTCATGTGTACCTTCGTACACGGAGACGCCGGATACCAGCTCGAAGACCTCGTTCTCGCACACGCACTCGTGCGTCTCGGGCTCGGCGCCTTCCACATGGTCCGCACTGTCGCCCATCAGGTGGTCCTGCCCGCAGTCGGTGCAGGTGCGGATGGCCACACCGGCCTCCTCATCGCTCTGCAGCGCGAAGGTCCGGCATCCGCAATCGCATTTGGACGTGGCGAACCTGACGGCCTCATGGCCATTCGCAATGCTGTAGCTGCGCAGTTCCGCCTGGGTGTCTCCGGACGTGGTCCCGTACCAGAACTCACCCTTCTTCGTCAGTGCCATTGATGCTGCTCCATTCCTCTAGACGGGCTTCCCAGCAGGCTTGACGCCGGCCTCGCCGCGAATGTGCGGATTCTGCCTTGGGGTCCGATGAGCGGTCTGAAGGCCGATCGCTGTCACGGCGCCGTCATCTGGCCGACACACACTCGCGGCCAACACAACAACAAGAAGAGACAAACATCCAGGAACACCACGACAAGAACAAGAGCGGAACACCCCGAGCGACCTCCATCCGCCATCGAGAACGCGACAGCCTGCTCATCCGAATCCTGCGACGCCTGCGCCGGCTGCGCTGGCAACGAGCGCTTCATGTGCATGAAGCCCGGCTGCGCTGGATCGCCAGGAAGCGTCAGAGCCGACGACCACCCCCGCTGCCCGCGGCGCTCAAGATCGCCTGGCTCCAGCACGTCGATCAGGAGCATCCGCGCTGGCAGCCCGGCCGCGAAGGCTGGCGACTCGCCGCCCACGCTCTCATCCAGTTCTTCGACGCCAGCGCCGCGGCCGCGCCGCATCCCTGCGCCTTGCCGTCTCGGGCTGCCGATCTCGTGTGGCACGTCTGGCTGCAGATCGACCCTGACGGACTGGCCGCCTGGCAGCGCGCCCACTACGGGCGCGAGATCCCGCACCGCGAGCATGCCCCTGGCGAGGACACCGGCGAGGCGCTCGCTCGCTGCCTGGTCCGCGCCTGCCGCGTCGAGCAGCGCGGGCCCGTCCGGGGCGCCTTGCCCTTGCTGTTCCGCGTCGATGGCCTGCTGCGCACGCCGGAAGGCTGGGCCTACGCTCGCCGCGCGGACGCGGCCATCCACCATCGCGACCTGGATCCGCTCGGTCGACCCCATCCCGGGTCCTGGCGTCACGACGAGCTGCGACCCGCCATGCTGCTCGGCTTCGGCCTCATCGGCGTCACCGAGGCCGGTGACCTGCGACGTCGAGCGCAAGACCGCCAGGACAGCGGCTCAGGCAGCAGCTGCGGAAGCGGCAGCGGCGATGGCGGCTGCCCAGGCGGCGACGGCGGCGATGGGGGATGCGGGAGCAGCTGCGGCAGCAGCTGTGGCAGCGGCTGCGGCAGTTGATCCCGTCATCCCCTCACATCCGCACCGTCACTGCGGCCGGTAGGTCACCTTCAGCTGGTAGTTGCCCGCCGCGTAGCCATACAGCAGCACGTAGACATCGCCATTGGCCGTCATCGTCACGCTGCAGCCCTCGGTCGAGCTCGACCCGTCCGACTTGCAGGTGTAGGTCGACGTCGTCGGCACCGCGCTCTTGCGCACGTACAGGTCGATGTCGCCCGTGCCGGTCGTGCTCGCCGCCAGGCTGCCGCCGTTGGCCACCTTGAACGGACCGAAGCTCTTGCTCGCGCCCCGTGTCAGGCTGCCGCTGAAGTTCTCCGTCTTGTCCGCCGGCGGCTGCGTGCCCGGGCCGTCGCTGCCCAGCTCCACCGCGTAGGCGGCGGCCATGCGCGCGAACTTCAGCGCGTGATCGGCCTGGCTGCCCATGTTGGCGTAGGTGTCGTTGGCGGTGTGGATGTACGGGTTGTCCGCGCTGAAGCTCGACTCGAAGGGCATGCTCGCGAAGAAGCCCTTGGCATTCCACGACGCATGGTCCGAGCACGCATACCCGCAGCGGTCCGTCCCCACCTTCAGCGTCGGCAGGTAGGTCGCGATCACGTTGGCCAGGAAGGTGTTCTGCGCGCTGTCCGTGTAATCGCTGAACAGGTAGATGTCGTTGGCCGCGCCCTTGTAGTTGGTCATGTCCAGCTGCAGCACGCCCACCACGTTCGTGTTGGCCGCGGCGTAGCTGTTGGCGATCTCCTGCGAGCCGCGCAGCCCGACCTCCTCGGCCGCGTAGGCCATGAACTTGATCGTGCGCCGCGGCTTGTAGTTGGCCTGCACCAGCGCGCGCAGCACCTCGGTCAGACTCGCCACGCCCGAGGCGTCATCGTCCGCGCCCGGCGCGCGCATCGTCTCGCCCGATCCGCCGGACTGGTTGATCGAGTCCAGATGCGCGCCCATCACGATGACCTCGCTGCCGTTGTCGGTGCCCTGGATCGTCGCGATCACCGACTTCTGCGCCCAGCCCGCGTGGGTGAACTGCTCGACCGTGATGTCGCTGCGCCCGCCCGCCAGCGTCGTCCACTTCTGCTTGAGCCAGTTGGACGCCGCCACGCCGCTGCTGCTGGTGTAGTAGCGGTTGGTGTTGGCCGACAGGTCCACGATCGTCTGGCCGATGTTGCTCGCCTGCATCTGCGACAGGATCGGCGACACCACCGACTGCTGGTCGATCGTGTAGCTCGGGCGCGAGGCCACCAGCGCCGCCGCCAGCCGCTGCGACGCCGCCGGCGTGCTGTGCCGCTGCAGCGAGGCCAGCCCTGCCGCCTTCGTCGGGTGGTACATGTAGCCGCCGCAACGCTTGAGGTCCTCGTGGATCGAGTGGCTCAGCGACGCCAGCGCGTCCTCGTCCACCTCGACCAGATGGATGCCTTCGTTGCGCGTGGACAGCGCGGACGCCGAGGCGCTCATCGCGGCCAGCGCAGAGCCGTCCTGCGCGGTGTCGGCCTTGACGCTGGCGATGGCGCGCGCGGCCGGGCGGTGTTTCTGCAACTGGGCCAGCGCGGCGTCGCCGAGGCTGATCCAGACCTTCTCGCCGGCATGGGCCGGCTGGAACGCGGCCAAGCCGAGGCACAGCGCGCTGATGGTGAAGAACTGACGCATGGGGTGTTTCTCCAGAGTCGTTTCCGGGAACGGCGAAGCCGGCGCGCCGCCCAGGGGCGGCGCGCCGGAGTCCGTTCAGGCGGGGATCAATAGGTCGCGGTCAGCGTGGTGCTGGTCACCGTCGCGTACGCGCTCACCAGCACGTAGTACGTGCCGGCGGTCGGTGCCGAGAAGGTGATCGTCTCCGAGTTGGTCGAGCCGATCGAGCGCTTGTCGTAGCTCGACGTCGTCGGCGCGGAGCCGCGCTTGACGTACAGGTCGCCGTCACCGGAGCCGCCCGCGAGCTTCACCGTCAGCGTCGTGCGGCCGGCCGGCACGTTGATGCTGTACAGCTTGCTCGCGCCCTTGGCCAGCGAGATGCCGCTCACCGGCACGCCGCTGGTCAGCGGGGTGGCGGTCGGGGGCGGCGTCGTGCCGCTGCAGCTCACGCCCACCGTGGCGAAGGCCGCGGTGACGTCCGCCTTCGAGTAGCCGCGGTTGGTGGCCGCCGTCTCCACGCCGCAGGCGCCTCGGTTGAAGGTGCTGGTGGCGGTCCAGTAGTAGCGGTTGGCGTCGACGAACACCTCGAAGGCCTTGCGGGTATCCCAGCCCGGCGTCTTGGCCAGCAGGTAGAACGCACGGTTGTACACGCCGCTGGAGTGGTGCACGTCCATGCCGCTGCGGTAGTGGGACGCATGGCCGATGGAGCCGCCGTCCCGGGTCGGATCGTCGAAGTAGCGCAGCGCGCCCCAGCTCTTGAAGATCTGCGCGCCCACCAGCCAGTCGTTGCTGCCGCCGTTGCGGTAGTACTCGGCGGCCTCGCCGGCCATGTCGGAGAACGCTTCGTTCATTCCGCCTGATTGCCCGCGGTAGATCAGCCCGGAGTTCTGCTCGGTGAAGCCGTGGCTGACCTCGTGGGCCGCCACGTCCAGCGACACCAGCGGATAGAACATGGTGGCGCCGTCGCCGAAGAGCATCGCCGTGCCGTCCCAGTAGGCGTTCTCCACGCTGCGCCCGTAGTGCACCTTCATGTACAGCTTGTGGGTCAGCGGGCTGGTGCCGAACCAGTCCCGGTACAGTTTGAACACCACGCCGCCGAAGAAATGCGCGTCGTTCAGCGGCGAATAGGCGCCGTTGACCTGCTTGTAGGTGTTGGTCGGGCAGGTGAACTGGAACGGCGTGGTCTTGCTGGCGCCGGTGCTGCCGTTGAGGTTGACGGTGATGACGTTGCCGTCGTTCATCTGGCAGCGAGTCCGTGACCTGCAGCGCCGAGTAGTTGGTGCCGTACTCGTAGCGGCCGGTCTTGGTGTTGCCGCCGGGGCCGGTGGCGTCACGGTGGGCCAGGCCTTCCCAGCGCTCGAGCACCGCGCCGGTGGTGGCGTCGATCATGAAGTGCGGGCGGCTCGGGGTCTTGGTGTCCTCGCGCACGAAGGACACGAGGTAGAAGAGCTGCGCCTTGCCGTTGTTCAGCCGGACGTAGAGCTTGGTCTGCTCGTTCTCGGTCAGCACCGCGTTGACCGCGCCCTTGGCCTGCGCCAGCGCGCCGGCGGCGGTCAGGCTCGGCTGCACGGTGGGCAGGTCCTGCTGGATGTTGGTCAGCATCGTGCCGGAGAAACGCGAAGTGCCGGCGTTGTTGTCGCGCTGCTCGACGACGCCTTCACCCCAGACGGGCACGCCCTGGTGGAACTGCTGGTGGCGCGTGACGACCTTGCCGTTGGCATAGGTCTGGCTGCGCGCGGCCTGCAGGTCGCTGGGGCCCAGGCCCAGCGCGGTGGCGGCGGAAGCGGCGGTGAGCGGCGTGCTGGACGCGCGCATCTGCGTGTTCACGGGGGCGTTGTCGTCGAGCACGACGCGGTCCGCGGCGATCGCCTGGCAGGCGGCGGTGGCCGCGGCGGCGAGCAGGGTGGCGCGCAGGGCGCGGACGACGAATGCCTGTGTGGAAACCTGGTTCATATGCCTCTTTCTTGCGTGATGGATCGGTGAGATCTCCCGAAGAAATGGCCGAGGTCGCTCGGATGGGAACGGGATCGGCCTCCCCGCCTGCGACCCGTGAGGTGGCCGTGACGGATGTTCTTGGAGGTGCGGCTGGCGCCGCGTCCCGAGGTGTCGCCGGTGCCTCGGAGGTCCCGAGGTCTGTTCGTGGTGGTGGTCCGGTCGACCAGCGCGAATGTAGAGGCAGACCGCGCCGGATCGACCTGTCAGGACTGACACCCGGTGTAACCCTTGCAACGATCCTCGTGGGCACGCCAGCCGCTGGCGCCCGCGCGATAGGCGATGGAAAGCCGCTGTTCTAGACTGCCACGACCCCTGTCCAGAGGACACGCCATGCACACGCACGAGATCACCAACCAGGTCGACGAGCTCGGCGGCTACTCGCTGCTCGACACCGATCCCGCGTTGAAGGAGGCCCTTGAGCGCGCGGGCGCCCAGGCCTTCCTCGGCGGATTGGTCGACTACGCCGCGCGGCTGGGCCGCGCCGAGACCTTCGCCATCGCCGAGCGCATCAACCGCGTGACGCCGACGCTGGACAGCTTCGACAAGCGCGGCCGGCGCATCGACCGCGTCGAGTTCGACGCCGGCTGGCACGAGCTGCTGGCGATGTATCGCGCGGCGGACTTGGTGGCGATGCCGTTCCGCGAGGATCCTCAGACCGGCCATCCCGCCGCGGGCCGCTGGTCCGCATGGGCCGCGGGCTTCTATCTGCATGGCCAGGTCGAGGCCGGCACGCTGTGTCCGGCCACGATGACGCAGGCGAGCATCCCGGTGCTGCGCCGCGAGCCGGCGCTGTGGGACCGGCTGCGCGATCAGCTGTTCAGCACCGGGTACGACGGCCGCGACGTGCCGCTCGAGCAGAAGCGCTCGATCTGGCTGGGCATGGGCATGACGGAGAAGCAGGGCGGCTCCGACGTGCGCGCCAACACGACGCGCGCGGAGCCGGTGGGCGCGGGCGGGCGCGGCGGCGAGTACCGCCTGACGGGCCACAAGTGGTTCTTCTCGGCGCCGATGTGCGACGCGCACCTGGTCGTGGCCAAGACGCCGGACGGCGCGCCGGGCTGCTTCTTCGTGCCGCGCTGGCGGCCGGACGGAACGAAGAACGCGGTCCACATCCAGCGCTTGAAGGACAAGGTCGGCAATCGCAGCAACAGCAGCTCGGAGGTCGAGTTCGAGGACGCCTACGGCGTGCTGATGGGCGAGGAGGGCCGCGGCATCCCGACCATCATCGAGATGGCGACCTACACGCGGCTGAACTGCGTCGTGGGCAGCGCGGCGATGCTGCGCCAGGCGCTGGCGCAGGCGCTGCACTACGCGCGCCATCGACGCGCCTTCGGCAAGCGGCTGGTGGAACAGCCGCTGATGCGCGCGGTGTTGTCGGACCTCGCGCTGGAGAGCGAGGCGGCGATGCAGCTGAGCCTGCGCCTGGCGCAGGCCTTCGAGCGCCAGGACGATCCGCGTGAGCGCACCTGGATGCGGCTGGTCACGCCGGCGGCCAAGTTCTGGGTCTGCAAGCGCGCGGTGGAGCTCACCGGCGAGGCGATGGAAGTGCTGGGCGGCAACGGCTACATCGACAACGGCGTGATGGCGCGGCTGTTCCGCGAGGCGCCGGTGAACTCGATCTGGGAGGGCTCGGGCAATGTGATGTGCCTGGACGTGATGCGCGCGGTCGCGCGGGATCCGCAGGCCTTCCTGACCTTGCTGGACGAATTCGACGAGGCGCTGAGCGGCGATGCAGTCGCCCGCGCGGAGCTCGACGCGTTGCGCGCCATGCTGGCCACGCCGCCGGAGCAGCTGGAAGCGCTGGGCCGGCGTTTCGCGTCGCGCCTGGTGTTGCTGGCGCAGGCGGCGCTGCTGCGCGAGCACGCGCCGTCGTTCGTGGCCGACGCGTTCATCGGCAGCCGGTTCGATGCGCGCTGGGGCGCGGTGGCGGGGGCGCTCGACCCGGGAGCCGTCAATGTCGACGGCTTGTTGCAGAGGGCGTTTCCCGCGTGACCTAAACTCGCGCGCTTTCCTGGTTCACTCGGGCCCACCGGCCCCGTCGCTGTTTTGGACAAGATCCTGCTTCAGATTGCCGCCGAGCTGAAAGTGCGCCCGGCTCAGGTCAACGCTGCCGTCGAGCTGCTGGACGGTGGGGCCACGGTGCCCTTCATCGCCCGGTACCGCAAGGAGGCCACCGACGGGCTGGACGACATCCAGCTGCGCGAGCTGGAGGCCCGGCTGAGCTACCTGCGCGAGCTCGAGGACCGTCGCGAGGCGGTGCTCAAGAGCATCGAGGAGCAGGGCAAGCTGACGCCTGAGCTGGCCGCGGCCATCGCCGCCGCGCCGACCAAGCAGGAGCTGGAAGACCTCTACCTGCCCTACAAGCAAAAGCGCCGCACCAAGGGCCTCATTGCCCGCGAGGCCGGCCTGGAGCCGCTGGCGGACAAGCTCTTCGCCGACCCCACGCTGGATCCGATGACCGAGGCGGCGGCCTTCCTCAATCCTGATGCCGGTTTCGCCGACGCCTTCGCGGTGCTGGACGGCGTGCGCGACCTGTTGTCGGAGCGCTGGGCCGAGGACGCCGCGCTGATCGGCAAGCTGCGCGAATGGCTGTGGGAGGAGGGCCTGTTCAAGTCCAGGCTGATGGACGGCAAGGACGAGAACAACCCGGACATCTCCAAGTTCCGCGACTACTTCGATTACGCCGAGCCGATCCGCACGGTGCCCTCGCACCGCGCGCTGGCCGTCTTCCGCGGCCGCACGCAGGAGTTCCTCGACGCCAAGCTGGCGCTGGACGAGGAGGTCGTGCCGGGCCAGCCCTCGCTGGCCGAGGGCCGCATCGCGCGTCACCTGGGCTGGAGCCATGGCAAGCGCGCCTCGGACGAACTGATCCGCAAGACGGTGGCGTGGACCTGGAAGGTCAAGCTGTCGCTGAGCCTGGAGCGTGACCTGTTCGCGCGGCTGCGCGAGGAGGCCGAGAAGGTCGCGACCAAGGTCTTCGCCGAGAACCTGCGCGACCTGCTGCTGGCCGCGCCGGCCGGCAAGCGCGTCGTCATGGGCCTGGACCCGGGCATCCGCACCGGCGTGAAGGTCGCGGTGGTGAGCGATACGGGCCGCGTGCTCGACACGTCGACCGTCTACCCGCATGAACCCAAGCGTGACTGGGAAGGCTCGATCCACACGCTGGGCCGGCTGTGCGCGACGCACGGCGTGAATCTGATCGCGATCGGCAACGGCACGGCATCGCGCGAGACCGACAAGCTCGCCGCCGACCTGATCAAGCGCATCCAGCAGCTCTCGCCCGACACCGTCATCGAGAAGGTCGTGGTGAGCGAGGCGGGCGCGTCGGTGTACTCGGCGTCGGAGTTCGCGTCCAAGGAACTGCCGGAGCTGGACGTGTCGCTGCGCGGCGCGGTGTCCATCGCGCGACGGCTGCAGGATCCGCTGGCGGAGCTGGTGAAGATCGATCCGAAGTCGATCGGCGTCGGCCAGTACCAGCACGACGTCAACCAGAGCGAGCTGGCGCGTACGCTGGACGCGGTGGTCGAGGACTGCGTGAACTCGGTCGGTGTGGACCTGAACACGGCGTCGGCGCCGTTGCTGTCTCGGGTGTCGGGGCTGTCGGCGAGCGTGGCCAACGCGATCGTGCGCTGGCGCGATGCCAACGGCGCGTTCCGCAACCGGCAGCAGCTGCTGGACGTGACAGGGCTGGGTCCGAAGACCTTCGAGCAGGCGGCGGGTTTCCTGCGCATCCGCGATGGCGACAACCCGCTGGACGTGAGCGGCGTGCATCCGGAGACGTATCCGGTGATCGAGCGCATCCTGGCGAAGGTGGCGCGTCCGATCGCTGAGGTGATGGGCAAGTCCGACGTGATCCGCGCGCTGAAGCCGGAGGCCTTCGCCGACGAGCGTTTCGGCGCGATCACGGTGAAGGACATCCTGGGCGAGCTGGAGAAGCCGGGCCGCGATCCGCGTCCGGACTTCAAGGTGGCGCGTTTCAACGAGGGTGTCGAGGACATCAAGGACCTGAAGGAGGGCATGGTGCTGGAGGGCACGGTGTCCAACGTGGCGCAGTTCGGCGCGTTCGTCGATCTGGGCGTGCATCAGGACGGGCTGGTGCATGTCAGCCAGCTGGCCAACAAGTTCGTGAACGATGCGCGCGAGGTCGTGAAGACCGGCGACATCGTGAAGGTGAAGGTGTTGGAGGTGGACCTGTCGCGCAAGCGGATCTCGCTGACGATGAAGCTGGACGCGCAGGCGCCCAAGGGCGGAGCCAAGCCCGACAACAGCTACCGCCCGGCGGGCCGCAACGAGCGCCAGGGCGGCCATCGCACCGCAGCGCCCGCACCGGCCGGCAACGCGATGGCGGCGGCGTTCGCGAAGTTGAAGCGCTGACCACACCGCCAATCCGCATTTCGTCCCACTTTTTTCGCGCCCGGTCGCCCCTGAGGTGTCAAAGCGGGCGGTGTACAGCTACGCTGCGCGCCGTTTACCGTTCATGACAAAAATCGACCGCTGAGCCACCTTGGCGCCAGGGGTCGACACGAAATTCCTCGGGAGCCCCCTTGAAGACCCACGCCATCGCCAGGGCCTGTGCCCTTGTCTGCCTCTCCACCGTCCTGCCGGCGGGTCTCGCGCTCGCGCAGGACGCGCCTCCGGGGATGGGCAACGAGCCCACGGCCGGCAAGCGACTGGACCGCGTCGAGATCACCGGCCGCAACACCGATTCCGAGCTGCGCCGCCGCGCGCCCGTCGCCAAGCAGATCTACGGTCGCGACGAACTCGACAAGTACGGCGACACCAGCGTGGCCGATGTCCTCAAGCGACTGCCCGGCGTCAATGTCTCCGATGGCGCGCCCCGCATGCGCGGCCTGGGCTCGGGCTACACGCTGATCCTCATCAACGGCGATCCGGCGCCGCCCGGGTTCAAGCTCGACCAGCTCGATCCCGCGCAGGTCGAGCGCATCGAGGTGACCAAGGGCCCCAGCGCCGACCAGAGCGCGCAAGCCGTTGCCGGCGCCATCAACATCATCCTGAAGGAAGCGCCGCGCGTCTCGCAGCGCGACCTGCGCGTGGGCGCGGGCTACAACATCAACCACCCGGT
Source organism: Roseateles sp. (assembly GCA_039594005.1). Taxonomy (GTDB): domain Bacteria; phylum Pseudomonadota; class Gammaproteobacteria; order Burkholderiales; family Burkholderiaceae_C; genus Roseateles. Next base: position 2,487,892 of record JBCNOF010000010.1, on the reverse strand, counting down.
GCCCTCCGCCACCTTCACCTTCGGTGAACGCTACGGTCCGGTGTCGCTGTCGGTGCCGCTCTCCGGCTTCCAGTGGCTGCAGGAGATGGAGTCCTCCACCGAGCGCCCCGGCACCGATGCCAACAACCAACCCGTCGTCGCGACCCAGCACGGCAAGATGCGCAACTGGGGCCACGGCTTCAACTCCGCGCCGCGCGTCACGTGGAAGGTCAGCGACGACGAGACGGTCTCGCTGCAGGGCTTCGCGCAGAAGGGCTGGTGGAACAACTCGGTCCGCCTGACGCCGGACGCCGTCTACACCAGCCCGCGCCTGGACGACAACGCCGACAACAAGGGCACCTGGCAGATGCTGCGCGCCAACGTGCAGTGGAACAACCGCTTCAGCGAGACCCAGAAGTGGGAGCTCAAGGCCGGTGTCCAGGATGCCAAGAACCACATCGAGAACCGGACGCTGAATCCGCAGGCGCCCGTCGACGCGCTGCTCGACAGCCGCGATCGCAACCTCACCCAGGCCGGCAAGTACAGCCAGATCCTCGGCGAGGAACATACGCTGACCGTTGGTTGGGACCTCGAGTTCCGCAAGCGCGACGAGGTCCGCGAGACCACCGTGTCCGGCCAGGACCAGCTGCCCGCGCTCAACGGCGAGAACTTCGGCGCGCGCATCCGCCGCCAGGCCTTCTTCATCCAGGACGAATGGGAGATCAACCCGCAGTGGTCGACCTACTTCGGCCTGCGCCATGAGCGCATCGTCACCACCAGCACGGGCGTGAACACCGACGCCCGCAACAGCTCCAGCGTGCTGTCGCCGCTCTGGCACCTGACCTACAAGCTCGATCCCAAGGGTCGCGACATGATCCGTGCCAGCATCACGCGCAGCTACAAGGCGCCGGAGCTGACGCAGATGCTGGGCCGCTACACGCTCAACAGCAAGTTCCCGTCGCCGGGCCAGCCCAACGATGAACTCAACCCCGACCGCGTCGGCAATCCGGGCCTCAAGCCCGAGCTCGCCACCGGCCTCGACGTCGCCTACGAGAAGTACCTCACCGGCGGCAGCCTCTTCAGCGTCGGCCTGTTCCACCGCAACATCAGCCAGCTGATCCGCAACGTCGTCACGCTCGACCCGGCCAATGCGCTCGTGCCGGTGCCGCGTTACGTGATCCGCCCGACCAACTTCTCCAGCGCCACCACCAGCGGCATCGAGATGGAGCTCAAGGGCCGCGCCGGTGAGCTGTTCCCTTCGCTCTTCGAGCCCAAGCTGCCGCTGAACCTGCGCAGCTCGCTGAGCGTCTACCGCTCGCGGGTGAAGGCCGTCGACGGTCCCGACAACCGCCTGGACCAGCAGCAGCCCTGGACCGCCAACCTCGGTTTCGACTATCGCTTCAGCAGCATCCCGGTCACCACCGGCGCCAACCTGAACTACACGCCGGTCTACACGGTGCGCCAGACCGATCGCCAGAGCGTCGAGTACTCGCGCAACCGCGGCCTGGACGTCTTCGCCCAGTGGACGTTCAACCCCAAGACCTCGATGCGCTTCTCGGCCAATAATCTCTTCCCGCTCGACGCGCGGTCCGAAACCACCCTGGCCGGCGGCGACTACTACGCCACCGGTCGCGGTCTGAAGCCCTGGTTCCAGTTGAACCTGGAAATGAAGCTCTGAGCCTGATGGGCAGGTGAGGAGCGGCCGGCCGCGTCGGGCGTCGTTGCCATGAAAGGACGACCCGCCCGATGCAGGCCTTGCAGATCCTCGCCGGACCCCGCGCGCGCCAACGGCTGCGCGATCACGGCTTGCGCGCCGCCGATGTGCGCGCCGTGCCCGGCGCCGCCGGTGGCCCCAAGGGCCTGATCCTCAGCGCACTCGACGCGCACCTGTTCGGCGAGTTCCTCCCGTCCGGCGGTCAGGAAGTGCATCTGCTGGGGGCCTCGATCGGCGCCTGGCGCATGGCCACCGCCTGCCTCACGCGCGGCGCCGCGCAGGCCAGCGCCGAGTTCGAGCGCCTGGCCCACGATTACGCCCATCAGGATTACGACTCGGCCCCGGGCAAGCGCCCGACCGCCGCGACCGTCTCCCGTGCCTTCTCGCAGAAGCTGGTCGAGATCTTCGGCGGCCGCGAGGCCGAGGTGCTCTCTCACCCGCAGTTCCGGCTTCACGTCTTCACCTCTCGTGGCCGGCATGTGCTCGGGCGGGAAGGGCGGCTGCGCACGCCACTGGGCTACCTGGGCGCCTTCGCCGCCAATGCGATGTCGCGCCGCGCGATGGGCGCGTGGCTGGAGCGGGTGGTGTTCTCCGACAGGCGCTCGCCGCTGCCGATGCCGCTGGGCGACTACCGCAGCCGGCAGGTCGCGCTGGATGCCGGCAACCTCCAGCCCAGCATCCTGGCCAGCTGCTCCATCCCGTTCTGGCTGCAGGCCGTGCACGACATCGAGGGCGCGCCCGCCGGGGCCTACTGGGACGGCGGCATCACCGACTACCACCTGCATCTGAATTACGCGGCGATGGTGGGCGACGGGATCGCGCTGTATCCGCATTTCCAGGCGAGCGTCATTCCGGGTTGGCTGGACAAGGCGCTCAAGCACCGGCATCGCACCAGCGCCTTCCTGGACAACGTGGTGCTGCTCACGCCCAACCCCGAGTGGGTGAAGACGCTGCCCAACGGCAAGCTGCCCGACCGCAACGACTTCCAGCGCTACCTCAACGACGTGCCGGGCCGCGCCCGTGACTGGCTGCGCGCGGTGCGCGAGGGCGAGCGCCTGCGCGACGAGTTCCGCGAGGCCTGCACCCGGCCCTCCCTCGACATCCAGGCGCTGTGAGCTACACTGGCGGCCACTTTCTTCTTTTTCCAACAAGGACCGGGAAAGGCGATCAGGTTATGACACCGCGGACTAGCACCTCCACTGCGAAGGTTTGAGCGACCGCGGCTCGTCACGTCTATCCCTCAGCTGTCCCGAAAAAGTCAGCACCCCAGATGAAGCGCGGCAAGGGTCGCGCTTTTTTGTTTTCTGGAGTTCAAGAACATGTCGAACATCTCTATCCAACTGCCCGACGGCTCCAAGCGCGAGTTCCCGCAGCCGGTGACCGTCGCTGAAGTCGCCGCCTCCATCGGCACGGGCCTGGCCAAGGCCGCGCTGGCCGGCCGCGTGGGCGCCGGCGAGGACGCCCGGCTCGTCGACACGAGCTTCCTCATCGACAAGGACATGCCGCTGGCCATCGTCACGGACAAGGATCCGGATGGGCTGGAGGTGATCCGCCACTCGACGGCCCACCTGCTGGCCTACGCGGTCAAGGAGCTGTTCCCTGACGCGCAGGTCACGATCGGCCCCGTCATCGAGCACGGCTTCTATTACGACTTCTCCTACAAGCGCCCGTTCACGCCCGAGGACCTCGCCGCGATCGAGGCCAAGATGGCCGAGCTGGCGAAGAAGGACGAGAAGGTCACGCGCTCGGTGCTGCCGCGCGACGAGGCCGTCGCCTACTTCAAGGGCATCGGCGAGGCCTACAAGGCCGAGATCATCGAGAGCATTCCCGCCGATCAGGACGTGTCGCTGTACGCCGAGGGCGGTTTCACCGACCTGTGCCGCGGCCCGCACGTGCCGTCCACGGGCAAGCTGAAGTTCTTCAAGCTGATGAAGGTCGCGGGCGCGTACTGGCGCGGCGACCATCGCAACGAGCAGCTGCAGCGCATCTACGGCACGGCCTGGGCAACCAAGGACGACCTCGCCAACTACCTGCGCATGCTGGAAGAGGCCGAGAAGCGCGACCACCGCAAGCTGGGCAAGGACCTGGACCTGTTCCACATCGACGAGCACGCGCCCGGGGTCGTGTTCTGGCATCCCAAGGGCTGGACGGTCTGGCAGGAGGTCGAGCAGTACATGCGCCGCGTGTACCGCGACAACGGCTACCAGGAGGTCAAGGGCCCGCAGCTGCTGGACAAGACGCTGTGGGAAGCCACGGGCCACTGGGACAAGTACCGCGACAACATGTTCACGACGGAATCGGAGAAGCGCGACTACGCGCTCAAGCCGATGAACTGTCCCGGTCACATCCTGATCTTCAAGCACGGCATCAAGAGCTACCGCGACCTGCCGCTGCGCTTCGGCGAGTTCGGCCAGTGCCATCGCAACGAACCCACCGGCGGCCTGCACGGCATCATGCGCGTGCGCGGCTTCACGCAGGACGACGGCCACATCTTCTGCACGGAAGACCAGATCCTGGCCGAGTGTGTCGCCTACACGGCGCTGCTGCAGAAGGTCTATCAGGACTTCGGCTTCACCGAGATCATCTACAAGGTCGCCACGCGGCCGGAGGCCCGCATCGGCTCCGATGAGGTCTGGGACAAGGCTGAATTCGCGCTGATGGAATCGCTGCGCGCCTCGGGCGTGGAGTTCATCATCGCCCCGGGCGACGGCGCGTTCTACGGTCCGAAGATCGAGTACACGCTCAAGGATGCGCTCGGCCGCCAGTGGCAGTGCGGCACGATGCAGGTGGACTTCTCGATGCCGGGACGCCTCGGCGCCGAGTACGTCGGCGAGGACGGCGAGCGTCACACCCCCGTGATGCTGCACCGCGCGATCGTCGGCAGCCTCGAGCGTTTCATCGGCATCCTGATCGAGCAGCACGCCGGCGCGCTGCCCGTCTGGCTGGCGCCGACGCAGGTGGTTGTCGCCAATATCACGGACGCCCAATCGGACTACGTTTCCAGCATTGTGAAATCGCTGCAAAAACAAGGGGTTAGGGTCCACGCAGATTTGCGCAACGAGAAGATCACGTATAAAATCCGCGAGCATTCGCTGCAAAAAGTGCCGTTCATCCTTGTCGTCGGTGACAAGGAAAAGGCGAACGGCGGGTCGCAGTGCGCGCCCGAGGCAACCAGGATCTGGGCGTGATGTCCCTGGAAGACTTCATCTCGAAGCTTTCGGCGACCATCGCGGACAAGACCTGAGTCGGGCGCTTTTTGCGTTGTATTGATCACTTCGGACCCTTGCCAAGGCCCGTTTAAAGGTAACCACCATCGCTACTTTTGCTGACCGCCGTGCGATTCCCGAGCGCAAGCACCGCCTGAATCGCGAAATCACCGCTTCTGAAGTCCGTCTCAATGGTCCGGAGAACGAGCCCATCGGCATCGTCTCGATCCAGGAAGCGCTCCGGATGGCCGGTGACCTGGACGTCGATCTGGTTGAGATCGCGGCCACGGCGGTCCCGCCGGTCTGCCGGCTGATGGACTACGGCAAGTTCAAGTACATCGAGCAGAAGCGCGCCGCGGAAGCCAAGTCCAAGCAGAAGGTCATCGAGGTCAAGGAAGTCAAGTTCCGTCCGGGCACGGACGAAGGCGACTACCAGATCAAGCTGCGCAACCTGCGCCGCTTCCTCGCGGAGGACGGTGACAAGGGCAAGGTCACGCTGCGTTTCCGCGGCCGCGAGATCACCCACCAGGACATCGGCATGCGCATGCTGGAGCGCATCCGCGATGAACTGGCGGACGTGGCGGTCGTGGAGCACATGCCCAAGATGGAAGGTCGCCAGATGATCATGGTGCTGGCACCGAAGAAGCGCAGCTGATCGTGCTGCCGGGCCGACCTTCGGGTCGGTCCCCACCCCCGCGGGGGTGCAAACAGAACCGGGCTGCGGCCCGGTTCTGTTTGCAAGGCGTTGTTCTTGCAAATCAAGCCTGTCGATCTGGTCGTCGACAGGTTCATTAGTCTCCTGCAGGCCAGGCAAGTACTCCGGAGACCCCGGAGTCGCCCGCAGGGACGTACATACAAGGAGCAGTCATGCCCAAGATGAAGACCAAGAGCAGCGCGAAAAAGCGTTTTCGCGTTCGTCCGGGTGGCACCGTCAAGCGCGGTCAGGCCTTCAAGCGCCACATCCTGACCAAGAAGACCACGAAGAACAAGCGTCACCTGCGTGGCGCCACGACCGTGCATGAGACCAACATGGGCCACATCGCTGCGATGCTGCCCTCCGCTGGTCTGTAATCCAGCTGTAGACAAGGAGATACAACATGCCTCGCGTCAAACGTGGGGTAACCGCACGTGCTCGTCACAAGAAGGTCCTGGCTCTGGCCAAGGGCTTCCGCGGTCGTCGCAAGAACGTCTTCCGCATCGCCAAGCAGGCGGTGATGAAGGCTGGCCAGTACGCCTACCGTGACCGCCGTGCCAAGAAGCGCGTGTTCCGCCAGCTGTGGATTGCCCGTATCAACGCGGCAAGCCGTGGCCTGGGTCTGAGCTACAGCAAGTTCGTGGCCGGCCTGAAGAAGGCCCAGATCGACATCGACCGCAAGGTCCTGGCCGATCTGGCCGTCAACGATCCTGCTGGTTTTGCCAGCATCTTCGCCAAGGTGAAGGCCGCTCTGGCTTGATAGCCAAGTCCGTTCGCGGGTGCTCGCCCGCGGCCGGACTGACCGCTCCGGCCTGGCCGGCGCGGTCCCTTTCAAAGGCCGACACCCCGGTGTTCGGCCTTTTTTCATTCCGGCAGCGTGGTGCGATGTTCGCCATTTCTCCACGACGCCATTCGATTTCCGCCAACGACGCCTGCCCCCCGGTGGGCGCCCCGCGATGAACGACCTCGATCAACTGCTGCAACAGGCCACCGGCGATTTCGCCGCCGCCACGACTCCCGCTGACCTGGAGAACGCCAAGGCCCGCTTCCTGGGCAAGACCGGCCAGGTCACCGAGCTGATGAAGGGCATGGCCAGCCTGTCCGTCGAGGAGAAGAAGACCCGCGGCGCGCAGATCAACCAGCTCAAGCAGGGCATCGAGGCCGCGCTGACCGCGCGCCGCCAGGCGCTGGCGGACGCGGAACTCGACAAGCAGCTCAAGGCCGAGGCGCTGGACGTCACGCTGCCCGGCCGCCAGCGCGGCACCGGCGGCCTGCACCCGATCACGCGCGCGATGGAGCGCATCGAGGCGATCTTCGGCTCGATGGGCTTCGACGTCGCCGACGGTCCCGAGATCGAGAACGACTGGTTCAACTTCACCGCGCTGAACACGCCGCAGGACCATCCGGCGCGCTCGATGCACGACACCTTCTACATCGAGGGCGGTCAGCTGCTGCTGCGCACGCACACCAGCCCGATGCAGGTCCGCTACGCGGTGCAGCACGTCAAGAAGCATCAGCGCGCTGATCGACGCCGGTCAGCCGATGCCCGAGATCCGCGTCATCGCGCCGGGCCGCACCTACCGCGTCGACAGCGACGCCACGCACTCGCCGATGTTCCACCAGGTCGAAGGCCTGTGGGTCGGCGAGAACATCAGCTTCGCCGACCTCAAGGCCGTCTACGTGAACTTCATGCAGCAGTTCTTCGAGACGACGGACATGGAGATCCGCTTCCGCCCGAGCTATTTCCCGTTCACCGAGCCCAGCGCCGAAATCGACATGATGTTCGGCTCCGGCCCGCTCAAGGGCCGCTGGCTGGAAGTGTCCGGCTCGGGCCAGGTGCATCCGAAGGTGATCCGCAACATGGGCCTCGATCCGGAGCGCTACATCGGCTTCGCCTTCGGCACGGGCCTCGAGCGCCTGGCCATGCTGCGCTACGGCGTCAACGACCTGCGCCTGTTCTTCGACAACGATCTGCGCTTCCTGGCGCAGTTCAAGTGAAGCGGCTGAATCCGGCACGCTGACGTCGCAACGAGTTCGAGAGAGATCCCATGCAATTCCCTGAGTCCTGGCTGCGGGCCTTCTGCAATCCCGCGCTGAACACGCAAGAACTGGCCGAGCTGCTGACGATGTCCGGCCTCGAGGTCGAGGAGCTGCGCCCGGTGGCGCCGCCTTTCCACGGCATCGTGGTGGCCGAGATCGTCGAAGCCGCGCAGCATCCCGACGCGGACCGCCTGCGCGTGTGCAAGGTCAACGCGGGCGGCCCCGAGCCTGCTGCAGATCGTCTGCGGCGCGCCCAACGCGCGCGCGGGCATCCGCGTCCCGCTGGCCACCATCGGCGCCGAGCTGCCGCCGGGCGAGGACGGCAAGCCGTTCAAGATCGGCAAGGGCAAGCTGCGCGGCGTCGAGAGCTTCGGCATGCTGTGCTCGGCGCGCGAGCTGAAGCTGTCCGAGGACCACGGCGGCCTGCTGGAGCTGGCCGCGGACGCGCCGATCGGCCAGGACATCCGCGAGCACCTGGACCTGGACGACACGCTCTTCACGCTCAAGCTGACGCCCAACCTGGCCCACGCGCTGAGCGTCTACGGCATCGCCCGCGAGGTAGCCGCGCTGACCGGCGCGCCGCTGATCGCGCCGGCCATCCAGGCCGCGGCCGTCACCACCGACGCGAAGCTGCCCGTGCGCATCGAGGCCGCCGACCTGTGCGGCCGCTTCTCGGGCCGCGTGATCCGCAACGTCGACACGACCGCGAAGACGCCGCAGTGGATGGTCGAGCGCCTGGCGCGCTGCGGCCAGCGTTCGGTGTCGCCGCTGGTGGACATCTCCAACTACGTGATGTTCGAGCTGGGCCGTCCGTCGCACGTGTTCGACCTGGACAAGATCCACGGCGAGCTGATCGTGCGCTGGGGCAAGGCGCGGCGAGCAGCTCAAGCTGCTGAACGGCAACACGATCGAGGTCGACGAGACGGTCGGCGTGATCGCCGATCGGGAGCAGGTCGAGTCGCTGGCCGGCATCATGGGCGGCGACGCCACCGCCGTGTCCGACGACACGAGGAACATCTACGTCGAGGCCGCGTTCTGGTGGCCGAAGGCGGTGATCCGGGGCCGCTCGCGCCGCTACAACTTCTCGACCGATGCCGGGCACCGCTTCGAGCGCGGCGTCGATCCCGCCGGCACCGTCGAGCACATCGAGCGCATCACGCAGCTGATCCTGGAGATCTGCGGCGGCCAGGACACCGCGTGCGGCCCGATGGACGATCAGACCACGCAGCTGCCCGAGCGCAAGCCGGTGGCCTTGCGCGTGGATCGCGCCGCCAAGGTGATCGGCATGCCGCTCACGCAGGCCGAGTGCGAGGGCGTGTTCCAGCGCCTGGGCCTGGCGTTCACGTCCACGCCCGGCGTGATCACGGTGACGCCGCCGTCGTTCCGCTTCGACATCGAGATCGAGGAAGACCTGATCGAGGAAGTCATCCGCGTGCTGGGTTATTCGAAGCTGCCGTCGACACCGCCGCTGGCGCCGGTCGTGGGCAAGGTGCGCTCGGAGTCGCGCCGCGCGACGCATGCGCTGCGCCACGCGATGGCCGGTCTGGGCTACTTCGAGACGATCAACTTCAGCTTCGTGGAAGCGCGCTGGGAGCAGGAGCTGGCCGGCAACGCCAACCCGATCCAGCTGCTGAACCCGATCGCCGCGCCGCTGGCGGTGATGCGCACCTCGCTGATGGGCTCGCTGGTGCAGGCGCTGCGCAACAACCTGGCCCGCAAGGCGCCGCGCGTGCGCGTGTTCGAGATCGGGCGCGTGTTCCTGCGCGACGCGTCGGTGCAGGAAAGCGACACCTCGATCGCCGGCATCGCGCAGCCGATGCGCCTGTCGGGCCTGGCCTGGGGCCCGGCCGAGCAGCAGCAGTGGGCGCTCAAGGACCGAGCCGTCGACTTCTTCGACGTCAAGGGCGACCTGGAAGCGCTGTTCGCGCCGCGCGCGCTGGCCTTCGAGCCGACCGTGCATCCGGCGCTGCATCCGGGCCGCAGCGCCCGCGTGCTGCTGGATGGCGAGGACATCGGCGTCGTCGGCGAGCTGCACCCCAAGTGGCGTCAGGGCTACGACCTGCCGTCGGCGCCGGTGCTGTTCGAGCTGGCGCTGGACGCGGTGCTCGCGCGCACGCTGCCGCAGGGCAAGGGCGTGCCGCGCCTGCAGGCGGTGCAACGCGATCTGGCGCTGATCGTCAATGAGCAAGTGACCTATGCCTCCCTCATGCGGGCGATCGAATCCAGCGGCGAAGCCCTGGTACGCTCGGCGCGTCTGTTCGACGTCTTCAAGCCGGCCCAACCCACGGCGGAGCTCAAGGCCGGCGAACGCAGCCTGGCCGTGCGCCTGGAGCTGCTCGACGACGAGAACACGCTGACCGACGAGCGCATCGAGCAAGCGGTGGCGAAGGTGGTGTCGCGGCTGGGTGAGAGCCTGGGCGCGCGCCTGCGGGGATGAGGGAGAAGATCCAATGAGCGATGACGATCTGAAGGAGCAGGCGCGGGTGCTGCTCGGCAGCCTGGAGACGCCCACGCTGACCAAGGCCGAGCTGGCGGAGCTGCTGTTCGACAAGCTCGGCCTGAACAAGCGCGAGTCCAAGGACATGGTCGAGGCCTTCTTCGACATCATTCATCAGAGCCTGTCCAGCGGCCGCGAGGTGAAGCTGTCGGGCTACGGCAACTTCAACATCCGGCGCAAGGCGCCCAGACCGGGCCGCAACCCGCGCACCGGCGAGGCGATCCCCATCAAGGCCCGCAACGTCGTGACGTTTCATGCCAGTCACAAATTGAAAGAAGCGGTCCAAGGCAACACGCCGACGGGCAGTGACTTCGAGTAGAGTCTGACCCTTCCCGCCGCTGCCGGAGCCGCTGATCCCCATGGACGTCCAGCTTCCCGCCATTCCCGCCAAGCGCTACTTCACCATCGGTGAGGTGAGCGAGCTGTGCGGCGTGAAGCCCCACGTGCTGCGGTACTGGGAACAGGAGTTCACGCAGCTCAAGCCGATGAAGCGGCGGGGCAACCGCCGCTATTACCAGCACCATGAAGTGCTGCTGATCCGCCGCATCCGCGATCTGCTCTACGACCAGGGCTTCACGATCAGCGGCGCGCGCAACCAGTTGATCGAGACCGGCAGCCATGCCGGCGCGAACGCGCAGGAGTTCCGCGCGGAAGCGCTCGCAGCGGCGCAGCTCGACGCCTATCGTGATCATCGCGAGGCCTCGCGCGCGCTGGCCGCGGACGTCGCCGACGGCGCGGCGCACACGACCGTCTCGCTCGAGAAGCTCACGCTGGAGCAGGTGCGAGACGAGTTGCTGGCGATTCGAGAGAGTTTGCTTGCATGACGCTCTGAATTGCGTATAGAATCTTAGGCTTAGTCGGGGCGTAGCGCAGCCTGGTAGCGCACTTGCATGGGGTGCAAGGGGTCGCGAGTTCGAATCCCGCCGCCCCGACCATTTATAAGAAGAATCAGGAAGCCCGGTGTCGAAAGACGCCGGGCTTTTTGCTTTCCGGCGTCGCTCGCGGAACGCCCCGGGGCGCCAGTCCCATCCACGGACGCAACGCATCGACGCGCATCGCCACGACGGCCGCGATCAGGCAGCCCAGCGCGGTGATCGCCACCACGGCGAAGGCTTCCACCGCCAGCGGCCATTGCAGCGGTGCGAGCACGTGGCCGGCGATCACGGTGATCGTCTGATGGACGATGTAGAACGGAAACACCGCCAGCGTCAGCCAACGCAGCGCCGATGAGTCGCGATGGGCGAGCCATTGCCGCCCGAAGCCCAGCAGCGCCACGATCGGCAGCCATTGCTTGCCCGCGTTGAGCGCGCGCATCGCCATCAGCAGCGACTGCGGGAAGTCGTCGCCATGCACGCGTTGCCATTCGCTGGTGATCGTCCGCGAGATCCCCATCACCGCGATGAAGCCGATCAACGCCACCCAGCGCCAGCGCCGCGCGGCTTCCCACGCGCCGTGGCGATCGTCGCGATGGCCCCAGAGCGCGAGGCCCAGCAGGAACATGGTCGCGTAGACGCCGTGCTGGTACCAGTCGTTGACGAGGTCGTGCGTGCTGGGGAAGCGCTCGAGCAGATGCTGGCGCAGCAGCGCGAATGCAAGCCACGGCACCCACAGCAGGCGGCCGCCTGCCACGAGCCGTCCCCAGCCCGGATGCGCGAGCACGCGACCCGCGCCCGGCAGCATCAGCGCGATCAGTACCAGCGCCGTGTAGGCCCAGAGATAGGGCAGGAACCAGAGGTGGTTCCAGGTCGGCAACGTGAGGCAATCGGTGCCTCGGCAGAAGCCGTGATACGCCTGGAAGTAGAGCTTCAGGAAGTCCAGGTAGCTGCCGCTGTACTGGATCTTCTCGACGACCTCCAGGTAGGCCTGCGGCGGCACGACGACGGTCATCCCGAACAGCAGCGGCAGCAGCAGGCGCTTGCTGCGGGTGCGCAGCAGCGGGCCGAGCCCGGTTGCGCCGTCGCGGCCGATCATCAGCGCGGTCGCCGCGCCGGAGATGACGAACAGCAGCGACATGCGCCACGGGTTGACCCACAGCATCAGGTCCTCGAGCGCCGGGATGAGTCGTGGCGACTTCACATGGAAGTCCCAGCTCACGTAGAACATCGCCGAGTGATAGAGGATCAACAGCGCGAAGGCGATCACGCGCAGCCAGTCGAGCTCGGTGAGCCTTGAGGTGGCGGGCGACGCGGCGGGCGCGGAACAGGGCGCGGAAGAGGGCGCGGATGACGGCTCGGAAGTGGGCAAGGTGGTGTTCATGGCGCCACAGCATCGGGGCCCTGCGCCCGGGCGGCCGCTGAAAGTGACGATCCGCCCCCGCCCGGTGACGAACCGCCCCGTCCCGGGGGCCGGGCGGCCCGTCCCGGGGCGGCCTGCGCCCCTACACTGCGCCGCCATGACCGAGGACAAATGGCTGCGCCTTTACCTGACCCATCGACGCTGGCTGGAGCGCGCGGCCTGGACCGCGCTGCTGCTGGGCTCGGCGGCAGCCAACACGGTCACCGTCAACCTGGACATCCGCCGCGCGGGGCTCGGCTTCGAGCCCTGGGAGCCCGCTGTCTGGGAGTTCTCCAGCGCGCTGGTGTGGATGGCGCTGATCCCGTGGATCCTGCGCATGGCCGACAGCCGCCCGCTGCGCTGGGGCCAGATCCGGCGCCACCTGCCGTGGCACGCGCTCTTCGCGCTGGTGACCAGCGTGGCGCATGTGCTGGGCATGGTCGCGCTGCGCAAGCTGGCCTATCGCGCGCAAGGCGCGTTCTACGACTTCGGCGACTGGCCGCTGGAGTTCTTCTACGAGGCGCTCAAGGACGTGCGCAGCTATGCGTTCGTGCTGGTGGTGGCCGGCGCGTATCGGTTGCTGGTCTGGCGCTGGCAGGGGGAAGCGAGCCTGCTCGCCGAAGCGCCGGGACCCACCGCTGAACCCACGCCTGAACCCACGCCTCGACCCGCGCCAGAACCCAGGCCAGAACCGGTGCCCGAGCCTGCGCCCGAACCAGCGCCCCAGTTGCCCGAGCGCCTGCTGGTGAAGAAGCTCGGCAAGGAATTCCTGTTGCCAATCGCGGAAATCGAGTGGGTGCAGGCCTGCGGCAACTACGTCAACCTGCGTCGCCAGCAGCACGATTACCCGCTGCGCTCCAGCCTGGGCGCGTTCGAGCAGCGCCTGGACCCGACCGCCTTCGTCCGTGTGCACCGGGGTTACCTGGTGCGCCTGAGCCTGATCGAGGCGATCGAGCCCACCGAGGCCGGCGACGCACACTTGCGCCTGCGCGACGGCAGCCGCGTGCCGTGCAGCCGCACCTACCTGGAGCGGCTGCGACAGCGTCTTGTCTGACTGGGCGATCTCCTGTGCGCCGATATCGCGGGAGCGGGGCGGCGCGGCTATGCTGTTGACCCCATGGACCTCCCTCTGGACGCCTCACCCGCCGACCCCTCGCCGCGACTGCTGCGCGAGCCCGGCGAGGGCGGCCGCCTGCGCGCGCGGCTCGAGGGCGACTGGACGCTGCTGGCACTGCGCGAGCGCGTGGAGGCGCTGCGCGGCGAGCTCGGCGAGGTGCCCACCGCCAACGTGTCCTGGGACCTGAGCGCGGTCCGCCGCCTCGACCCGACCGGCGCGCTGCTGCTGTGGCAGGCCTGGGGCCGGCGCCAGCCCGAGGACCTGCACTGGCCGCCGGCGCCGCTGGCGGACATGTTCCAGGCGCTGTTCGCGCGACTGGGCAGCAAGCAGGGCAAGCCGGCGAAACCTCCGCGCGCCCAGAATGTGCGCCAGTTCGGCCAGGGCCTGCTGAACCTGGCCAGCCACCTGCTGGACGCCACCGCGCTGCTGGGCCAGGTCACGCGCGACCTCGGCCGGCTGGCGCGTCATCCGTCGCTGATCTCCTGGAAGGACATCTCCGCGCACCTGTATCGCAGCGGCGCGCAGGCGTTGGGCATCACGGCGCTGGTGGGCGTGCTGGTGGGCATCACGCTGTCCTACCTGACCGCCAAGCAGCTGCAGAGCTACGGCGCCGACATCTACGTCATCAACATCCTGGGCATCAGCGTCTGGCGCGAGCTGGGGCCGCTGCTGGCAGCCATCCTGGTGGCCGGGCGCAGCGGCTCGGCGATGACCGCCCAGCTCGGCGTCATGCGCGTGACGCAGGAACTGGACGCGCTGTCGGTGATGGGGATCTCGCACACGATCCGGCTGGTCCTGCCCAAGATGGTGGCGCTGGCACTCTCATTGCCCCTGGTGATGACCTGGACCAGCTGCATGGTGCTGGCGGGCGGCATGATCGCCGCGCGCGCGACGCTGGGGCTGGAATACGTGCAGTTCCTGCAGGGCCTGCCCGCGGCGGTCCCGGTCGCCAACCTGTGGCTGGGACTGTCCAAGTCCGCGGTGTTCGGCGTCATGATCGCGTTCGTGGCCTGCCATTTCGGGCTGCGCATCAAGCCCAACAGCGAAAGCCTGGGCACCGGCACGACGGCCTCGGTCGTCGCGGCGATCACCGTGGTGATCATCGTCGACGCGATCTTCGCGGTGATGTTCTCTGACGTGGGGTTGAAGGCATGAGCGACTGCATCGAACCCGGCTCGACCGAAGCGGTCGACGAACTCGACGTGCGGCCCGGCGATCCGGTGATCGAGGTGCGCCACGTGGGCACCGTGCTGGGCGGCGTGCGCATCCACAAGGACCTGAACCTCGAGGTCACCGCCGGCGAGGTGCTGGCGATCATCGGCGGCTCGGGCAGCGGCAAGACCACGCTGCTGCGGCTGATGCTGGGCCTGGAGCGCCCCAGCGAGGGCGAGGTCCTCGTCTTCGGCCACAAGCTGGGCAAGTGCGAGGCGACCGACCTCGCGCAGGTGCGACACCGCTGGGGCGTGCTGTTCCAGCAGGGCGCGCTGTTCTCGGCGCTGACCGTCTTCGACAACATCGCGCTGCCGCTGCGCGAGCTCAAGAGCCTGCCCAAGGACCTGATCGCCGAGCTGGTGATGACCAAGCTGCAGCAGGTCGGCCTCAAGCCCGAGGACGGCATCAAGATGCCGGCCGAGCTCTCAGGGGGCATGGTCAAGCGGGTGTCGCTGGCGCGCTCGCTGATCATGGATCCGCAGCTGCTCTTCCTGGACGAACCCACCGCGGGCCTGGACCCGGCGAGCTCCAAGGGCTTCGTGCAGCTGATCGAGAGCCTCAAGCGCGAGATGGCGCTCACGGTGGTGATGGTCACGCACGACGTGGACACGCTGTTCGCGATCGCCGACCGCGTGGCCGTGCTGGCCGACCAGCGCCTGATCGCGCACGGGCCGCTGGAGCTGGTCGTCAACCAGCCGCATCCGTTCATCCGCAACTTCTTCCTCGGCCACACGGATCGCTGCGCCGCCGAGAACCTGCGCAACTACCGCGACGCGCTGCATCACCGCGACGAGCTGCCCGCCTGAGCGCGGTGGCACCCCAACGAAAGGACTTCGGGCGAGCACATGGAAAACAAGGCACATGCATTGGCCACGGGGCTGTTCGTGCTGCTGCTCGGCGCGGCGCTGGTCGCCATCGTGCTGTGGTTCCGCGACGACCGCGGCGACACGCAGTCCTTCACCGTCGTGACCGCCCAGGGCGTGCCCGGGTTGAACGTGAAGGCGCCGGTGAAGCTGCGCGGCGTGCAGGTGGGCAAGGTGGACTCGATCCGCTTCGATCCCGAGCACCCGCGCCAGATCCTCGTGGGCATCGAGGTCGACGCCGACGCGCCGATCGCCGCCGGCACGCAGGCCAAGCTCGGCTATCAGGGCATCACCGGGCTCTCGTTCATCGACCTGTTCGACGGGCCGGAGCCGGCCGATCCCAAGCTGGCCGTCACGCAGACGCGGCGCATCGCGCTGGCGCCCGGGTTCCTCGATCAGCTGCAGGACGTGGGACCGAAGCTCGCGGCCAGCGCGCTGGCCACGATGGAGCGCGTCCAGAAGCTGCTCAGCGACAGCAACCAGCAGCAGGTCAGCCAGACGCTGGCGCAGCTCAACGAAGCCTCCACCGGCCTGAATGAGCTGGTCAAGGAACTGCGGCCGACCGCGCAGGCGCTGCCCGCGCTGGTGAAGAACACCGACGGGCTGGTCGTCGCGGGCCGTCAGACGCTGGGCAATGTCGACACGCTGGCCCGGCAGGGCGGCGAGCTGGTGGAGGAATACAAGGGCAAGGCCGCGGCGATCGATCAGCTCGGCGACGCGGCGGTGCAGCTGCAGCGCACGCTGCGCCGGCTGGAGGTGTCGCTGGTCGGATCGACCGACAAGCCGCGCCAGCGCGCGGTGCTCGAGGATCTGTCGCAGGCGGCGCGCGCGCTGGAACGCGCGGCGCAGAGCATCGGCGATCAGCCGCAGAGCCTGATCCTGGGACCCAAGCCGGGTGAACCCGGTCCGGGCGAATCGGGCTTCGACGCGGGAGCGAAGAAATGAACCTGACTGATCAACTGCCGCGCGTGGGCGGCCAGCGCCGTGAGGCCAAGGTGGGCAGGGTGGGCGTCCTCGCCGCCACCGTGTTGTCCGCCGCGCTGCTGGGCGCCTGTGGCAGCCGCGCACCCGCGCCCACGCAGATGGACCTCGGTCCGGTGGCCGCCTGGCCGCAGCAGGCGCCGCTGGCCAAGCGCGTCGAGCTGCAGGGGCTGAGCGCGCCCGAGACGCTGCAAGGCACGGGCATCGCCTACCGCCTCGCCGACAGCGATCCCTACGCGCGCCGGGTCTATCGCGACTCGCGCTGGGCCGCGCCGCTGCCGGTGCTGGTGGCCGCGCGGATGCGTCAGCAGATCGCGCGCGCGCCGGTGGCCGCCGGCGCGGATCCGCAGGTGGTGATCGGCGTGTCGCTGGAGCTCGAGGAGAGCCTGCAGAGCTTCTCCAGCGCCTCGCGAAGCGAAGTGCAGGTGCGCGTCATGGCCACCGCCGAGGACGGCAGCCAGCGCGCTTTCGACCGCAGCGAGCCCGCCGGCGGCAACGCCGAGGGCGCGGTCAAGGCGACGGCCGCGGCGGTCGACGCGCTCACCCCGGAGATCGCCGCCTGGGCTGCGACGCTGTCGCCGCGCACGCCCGCGCCGCGCGGGCGGCGCTGACTCGGCAGGACCGCACGATCGGGCCGCGTTTCGCGCGCCGTGCGCCCCGTCGGGCGCATGGCGGCTGCTAGGCTTTTCACCTCGATCCAATCGTTGGGAAAAGTTGGCAAAACATGCAGTCTCTGCGCAATTACACGATCCGGACCCGCTTGCTGGGTCTGGGTCTCCTGTCCGTGCTCGCGCTCCTGTTGATCGGCGGCGCCGGCCTGTGGGCCATGAGCAGCTCGCGCGCCGATTTCCAGCAGTACGTCGCCCAGGACGTCGACGGCCTGATCCAGCTCTCGGAGGTGCGTGCCGGACTGGGCAACCTGCGCCGGTTCGAGAAGGACATGCTGATCAACATCGGCGATGACGGCACCGTCAAGAAGGCGCAGGCCGACTGGCAGAAGACCTATGCGGGCGTGATCCGCTCGCTGGACGCCTTGAGCGGTGCAGGCGGTGCCGCCGGCGCCGAGGCCCGGCCCGAGGTCGCCGCGCTGCCGCCCAAGCTCAAGCAGGCGCTGGGCGCCTACAAGACCGGGGTTGACGACCTGGCCACGCGCATCCTGAACGCCGACTTCGTCGACGCCGCCGAGGCCAACCGCGCCACCGACGCGATCAAGGCGCCGGTGCAGGCGATGGACGAGGGCGTGGCGGAGATGACGCGCGTCATCCTCCAGCATGGTCAGGAGGAAGTGGGGCGCCTGGGCGCGCGCGAGCTGAGCGTGCGCGGCGCGCTGGGTGTGGTGATGCTCGTGGGCGTGGCGCTGATCGGCCTGCTCACGGTGCTCAACATCCGCTCCATCCTCGCGCCGCTGGCCGAGGCGGTGCGCACGACCGAGCGCATCGCGCGCAAGGATCTGAGCGAGACCGTGCAGACGCATGGCGCCGATGAGACCGCCGCGATGTCGCGCGGTGTGCAGGGGATGCAGGCGTCGATCCGCGAGGTCGTCAGCGGCGTGCGCAGCGCCACGGACAGCATCGCGACCGCGTCGCGCGAGGTCGCCGCTGGCGCGCACGACCTGAGCCAGCGCACCGAGCAGGCCGCCTCCAACCTGCAGGCCACCGCCTCGGCGATGGGGCAGCTCACGCAGAGCGTGCAGCACAACGCGTCCTCAGCCGGCGAGGCCAAGGCGCTGGCCGAGCAGGCCGCCGACGTCGCCACGCGCGGCGTGCAGGTCGTCGGCGAGGTGGTGCGCACGATGGGCACGATCAGCGCGTCCTCGTCGCGCATCGGCGACATCATCGGCACCATCGACGGCATCGCCTTCCAGACCAACATCCTGGCGCTGAACGCGGCCGTGGAGGCCGCGCGCGCGGGCGAGCAGGGCCGGGGCTTCGCGGTCGTCGCGAGCGAAGTGCGCTCGCTGGCGCAACGCAGCGCCGAGGCGGCCAAGGAGATCAAGCAGCTCATCACCGCCAGCGGCGAGAGCGTGGCCAGCGGTGCGACGCTGGTGGAGCGCGCCGGGCAGACGATGAACGAGATCTCGGACTCGATCACGCGCGTGTCGCGCATCGTCGCCGAGATCAGCCACGCGACGGTGGAGCAGAGCGGCGGCATCAATCAGATCGGCGACGCGATCAGCCAGCTCGACCAGATGACGCAGCAGAACGCCGCGCTGGTGGAAGAGTCCGCCGCCGCCGCGCAGAGCCTGCAGCATCAGGCCGACGCGCTGGCGCAGTCGGTCGCTGTCTTCAAGTTGAACTGATCGGAGCGTGCGGGGCGGCCTCCGCGGCCGCACCTCCCGCACCGACTTCAGCGCGCGTTCACAGGCCCATCAACTGCACGCGGTTGCGCCCGCCGTGCTTGGCCGCGTAGAGCGCCTGGTCTGCGGTCTCCACGAGCATCGCGGGCTTGGCCGGCGGATCGCCGGCGGCCAGCCCGATGGACACCGTCACGCGCAGCCCGGGCGCGAGTTCGCCCCACCCGTCGTGGTTGGCGATCGCGGCGCGCAGCCGCTCGCAGATCTCCTGTCCGCGCTCGGGCGCGACCCCCACGAACACCAGCATGAATTCCTCGCCGCCGACCCGCGCCAGCAGGTCGGCGCTGCGCAGCTGCCGGCGCAGCACCTGCGCGACCTTCTGCAGCGCCTGGTCGCCCACGCCGTGGCCGAAAGCGTCGTTGACCTGCTTGAAATGGTCGATGTCGAGCAGCCCCAGCGCGATCGGCTTGTTCTCCTGCCTCGCGCGCTCCAGCAGCAGTGGCAGCGCGAACTCCGCGTGGCGGCGGTTGTTCAGGCCGGTCAGCGCGTCCTCATGCGCCATGCGGCCGAGCTCCGCGGCCTGGCGGCGCAGCCGCTGCTGTTCCTGCTCGGCCAGCTCGGCGCGCTCGCGCTCGCGCCGCGCGTCCTGCATCGCGTGCTCGGCGCGCGCCTGGGCCTGCTCGAACTCCTGCCGGATCAGCATCGCCTCGGTCTGCAGCGCCATCGCGTTGCGCGCCGCCTGGCGCTCCAGCGCCGAGAGCCGCTCATGCGCCGCCAGCGCCCGCGCCGTGTCGCCGCGCAGCTTGTAGGCGCGGTAGATCGCCAGCGTCAGTTGACGGCGCAGCCGCGTGGGCAGCGCATGCGGCGACTGCAGGCTGACGAGGTCCTGCAGCGTCTCCAGCGCCGGCATCGCGTCGTGCGCGCCGGCCGTGTCGTCGCGCTTGAGCTGCAGCAGCGCCCGCTGCGCCCGCGCCTGCAGCACCATGCCGGCATAACCGTGACGCTGCGCCAGACGCTCGTATTCATCGGTGATCGCGAGCGCCTCGTCGATCGCGCCGGTGCCCAGCTGGAGCTCGACGAGGTTGGACAGGGACACGACGACCAGGAAGGGATTGCCTTCCTCGCGCACCAGCTCGGCGGCACGCACCGCGTAGGGCTCGGCCTGCACCAGCGCCTCAGCCGCGGCGATGCGGTCCTCGTCGCGCAGCGCCTCGCCATGGGCCTGCAGCCAGAAGTGGGCGAGGTTGTTCAGGCAGGACAGCAGCAGCTCGCGCTCGCCGGGGGACTGCTGCTGGACGATCTCCAGCGCCTGCAGCGTGTGCTGGCAGGCCTGCTCGACCTGATCCGACACCGCGAAGGCCACCGCCAGCCGGTTCAGCGCCCAGGCCTCGCGCGTGGCGTCCTGCGCGCGACGCGCGGCGGCCAGCGCCTGCCAGCCCGCCTGCATGGCGTCGCGGCCCATCTGGAACTGCGCGAAGACGTAGCAGAGCTCGGTCAGCGACGCGGCGGTCCAGGCGTCGGTGTCCGGTCCCTCGATGAGCCGCACCACCGCCACGGCCTCGCTGGCGCGGCGCAGCGCGGCCTGCAGGTCGCCCTGGCGGGGCAGGTTGTGAGCGATCAGGATCAGCGCGCGCGCGCGGTCCCGCACCGAATCCGCGGCCACCAGGGCCAGTTCGAGCGCGTCAGTCGCGTCGCGATACGCGCCTCGACGGCTCAGATGCAGGGCACGGGCCAGTTCGCGTTGGAACAAGGCGGACTCTCCTCCGGAAGGTTGGGACCTGAGGGTGGTGAGGGCAGCAATGACGGCGAGGACTGCGAGGGCAGGGCGCGATCCCGGGACCGCGTTCACAGCATTGGTTGTCGCAGATCGCCCGTCAATGGCGGCTCGCCCCAGTGGACGATGGATACAGTCGCGGGCATGTCAAAAGTCTCGAAATCGCCTCTGCCCACGGACGTGGCCGCGGCAGCGGCTTCCCGGGATCCGGCGATCGCCCGGGCGCTCGTGGGCGTGGACTTCACCAGCGCGCCCACGGCCCGCAAGCCGATCCGGCTGGCCATCGGCCAGCGTCGGGGCGCCGTCATCAAGCTGGAGCGGGTCCAGGCCTTGCCCACGCTGGCCGCGTTCGAGGCCTGGCTGGCCGAGCCCGGCCCCTGGCTCGGCGGATTCGACCTGCCCTTCGGCCTGCCGCGCGAGCTGGTGCAGACGCTGGGCTGGCCCACCGAGTGGGCCGCGCTGATCGCGCATTACGGGGGCCTGAGCCGCGCCGAGATCCGCGACACCTTCGCCGCGTTCTGCGACGCGCGTCCGGTCGGCGGCAAGTTCGCGCACCGCGCCTGCGACGGGCCGGCGGGCTCGTCGCCCAGCATGAAATGGGTGAACCCGCCGGTGGCCTACATGCTGCACGCGGGCGTGCCGCGCCTCGTGGCGGCCGGCGTGCATCTGCCCGGCTTGCATGACGGCGACCCGGAACGCGTCGCGCTGGAGGCCTACCCCGGGCTGCTTGCCCGCGAGCTGCTGGGCGCGCGCAGTTACAAGAGCGACGACCGGTCCAAGCAGACGCCGGAACGCTTCATCGCGCGCAAGGACCTGATCGAGGCGCTGGAGCAGGGGCGCGGCCGGCTCGGGCTGCGGCTCAAGCTGAGCCACGCCCAGCGCGACGAGCTCGCCGACGACGCCGCCGGCGACAAGCTCGATGCCGTGCTCTGCCTGATGCTGGCGGCCTGGGCCGACGCGCGGGCGGACTACGGCCTGCCCGCCGGCATCGATCCGCTCGAGGGCTGGATCGTCGGCGCCTGAAGCGCTCCAATCCGCTCCAATCCGCTGCATTCCGCTCCCATCGTCAGATCTTCAGGAGACCTCGATGACCCGATCCGAAGCCCCTTCGACTGCCGCTTCTGTTGCTCCCTCGCTCGGCGCAGGCGCCGCTCTGCAGGTCGCCGTCATGGGCGCCGGCGCGGTGGGCTGCTTCTTCGGCGGCATGCTCGCGCGCGCCGGCCATGACGTGACGCTGATCGGCCGTCCGCTGCATGTCGAGGCGATCCGCGAGCACGGCCTGCGCATGGACACGCGGATGTTCGACGAGTCGGTCCCGCTGCGCGCCGACACCGACCCCGCCGCCGCTCGCGGCGCGCAAGTGGTGCTGTTCTGCGTGAAGTCCACCGACACCGTCTCGGCCGCCGAGTCCTTGCGGCCTTACCTGAACGCGGACACGCTGCTGCTGTCCATGCAGAACGGCGTGGACAACGCGGAGCGGCTGCGCGAGACGCTCTCTCAGCCGGTGCAGCAGCCGGTGTCGGCGTCGGTCGTCTACGTCGCCACCGAGATGGCGGGGCCCGGTCATGTGAAACACCACGGCCGCGGCGAGCTGGTGATCGAGCCGGCCGCCGGCGCGGAGCGCCTGGCGCAGGCGCTGGTCGCCGCGGGCGTGCCGGTCGAGCTCTCGGACAACGTGCGCGGCGCGCTCTGGTCCAAGCTGCTCATCAACTGCGCCTACAACGCGCTGTCCGCGCTGACGCAGCAGCCTTACGGCGAGCTGGTGAAGGGGGAGGGCGTGTGGGCCGTGATGGACCAGCTCGTGGACGAGGGCCTCGCTGTGGCCGCGGCCGATGGCGTCACGCTGGTGGGGGATGTCCGTCAGGCGGTGAGAAAGATCGCCGAGACCATGCCGGGGCAGTTCTCATCGACGGCCCAAGACCTGGGCCGGGGCAAGCGCACGGAGATCGACCACCTGAACGGCTTCCTCGTGCGCCGCGGCGAGGCGCTGGGCATTCCCACGCCCGCGAACCGCGTGCTGCACACGCTGGTGCACCTGGCGGAGCTCAGCCGCGGCTGAGCGCGGGCTCAGTAGGTGATCGTCAGCGTGACCGTGTCGGCGTAGTTGCCCGGCACGATGCCGTTCAGCGACGGCAGGCGGCCGTAGACGGTCAGCTGCTGCTGGCTGCCGGTGCCCGTGCCGGTGTAGACGCCGGAGCTGTTGCCGTCGCCCCAGACCTGCGTGCGGCCCGAGTCCAGATAGAGCTGGTAGGGCAGCGTGTTGTTGCCGCTCTTCATCGCCCGCGACGAGAAGGCCGACGCGTTGCCCGCGTTGGCGCCCGCGCTCAGCGCCACGCTGTAGGGCGTGGTCTTGGTGCAGGTGACGTTGAGCGTGGTGGACGCGTCCACCGGGCCCGGCGTCTGCAGCGGGTCAATGGCGCCGCCGAAGGTCAGCGTGCTGCCGGTGACGTTGCAGGCGACCAGGATGGTGGCGCCGACCTGGAAGGTGCCCGATGCGGTGGACGGATTGGCGGCCTGGGCGGTGGGGACCGAGAGGAGCGTCGCGCCTGCCAGGACGGCCATGGCGGTCGGGCGCGAGAGAACTGCGGACAACAAGCGGAACGACATGGTTGGAAGGCTTCGAGCGTTTTGCATCGCAGGTTCGGCGGGCTCTGCTGACCATCGGTGCGATGCGCCCCGTCGTCGGCCTCTATTGCCTGTCCCTGGGTATCAATTGGACACGAATTTCGCATTTCGCCCCGTGCGCCACTTCACGAATCAAGGGCATCGAGCTAGAGAGTTCCCCCAAATTGGGGAGTTTCTCCACCATTGGGCGCCGGAGATCGGCGCCCTCTGGTCCGCTCACTTGCGCATCAGCGTGGACTTTCCGAACAGCGATTCGACCAGGTCCACCGCCACCAGCGCGGTCTTGTTGCGGACGTCCAGCGCGGGGTTGAGCTCCATGATGTCCAGCGAGCCCAGGCGGCCCGTGTCCGCGATCATCTCCATGCACAGCTGCGCCTCGCGGTAGGTCGGACCGCCAGGGATGGTGGTGCCGACGCCGGGCGCGACGTCCGGGTCCAGGAAGTCGACGTCGAAGCTGACATGCAGGTGGGTGTTGGCGTCCATCGTCGCCAGCGCCAGCTCCATCGTGTGGCGCATGCCCATCTCGTCGATGTAGCGCATGTCGAAGACTTCCAGGCCGACCTCGTGGACGAAGCGCTTCTCGCCCGGGTCCACGCTGCGGATGCCGATCTGGCGGATCCACTTCGGGTCGATCGCCGGCACCTTGCCGCCGATCTCGATCAGCTGCTGGGGGCCGTAGCCGCACAGGCAGGCCACCGGCATGCCGTGGATGTTGCCGCTGGGCGTGAGCTGGCTGGTGTTGAAGTCGGCATGGGCGTCCAGCCACAACACGCGCAGCTTCTTGCCCGTGTCGCGGCAGTGGCGCGCGACCGCCGAGATCGAGCCCAGGCCCAGGCAGTGGTCACCGCCGAGCAGGATGGACATGCGCCCGGCGCTCAGCTCGGCGTGCACGGCGTCGTGCACGGCCTGGTTCCAATGCGTGACCTCGTCCAGGTGGCGGTAGCCCTCGGTGGGCGGCAGCCAGGGATTGGAGGGACCGACCAGGTTGCCGCAGTCCTTGACCTCGACGCCGTGCGCCTGCAGCGCCTCGGCCAGGCCGGCCACCCGCAGGGCCTCCGGCCCCATGCTGGCGCCCCGGGCTCCGGCCCCCACGTCGGTGGGGGCGCCGATCAGGCTCACGTGTCGTGCTGCGGTCATGGTTGAACCTCTCTGGTGTCTGGTCTCTGGGATGCGGTCGCCCGAAGGGACGGGGTCAGGTCGAGTCGCCGGCGGCGCCGTTGGGCGCGGCGTGGCCGTTGCCGGTGCCAGTGCCGTTGCCGTTGCCGTTGCCGTTGCCGTTGGGGGCCGAGCCGATGTCGTACTCCTTCATCAGCAGCGCCCAGGCTTCGTCGGCGGTCTCGACGTAATGGAAGAGCTGCTCGTCGCCCGGGCTGATCATGCCGGTGTCGATCAGCAGCTCGAAGTCGATCAGGCGCGACCAGAAGTCGCGTCCGAACAGCAGGATGGGACGGCGGCGGCACTTGCCGGTCTGGATCAGCGTCAGCGTCTCGAAGAGCTCGTCCAGCGTGCCGTAGCCGCCGGGGAAGGCCGCCAGTGCCACCGACCGGATCAGGAAGTGCATCTTGCGCAGCCCGAAGTAGTGGAAGCGGAAGCACAGCTCCGGGGTGATGTACTGGTTGGGCCGCTGCTCGTGCGGCAGCACGATGTTCAGTCCGATGCTGCGGCCACCGGCCTCGTGCGCGCCGCGGTTGCCGGCTTCCATGATGCCGGGGCCGCCGCCGGTGACGACGTACAGCGGATGGGCGAAGTCCTTGGTGTGTTCGGTGATCAGCCGCGCGAACTTGCGGGCCTCTTCGTAATAGCCGCTCATCACCAGGCGGCGCTCGGCGCGCTGCAGCGCCGCGTCGTCCTTGGCGGCGCGCGCGGCGTCCACCGCGGCCTGCGCGGATTCCCTGTCGGCGATGCGCGCGCTGCCGAAGATCACCACCGTCGACTGGATGTCGAGCTCCTGCTGCACCAGCTCCGGCTTGAGCAGCTCGAGCTGCATGCGCACCGGGCGCAGCTCGGGCCGCACGAGGAAGTCGGTGTCGGTGAAGGCGAGGCGGTAGGCGCTGGGGGGATTGGCGTCGAACGCAGCGTCGAAGGCGTCCTGCTGGGCGGCTTCCTCCTGGGCGCTGGGGAAGTTGCGGGCGGTGAGCTTGTCGGTACTGATCATGGTCGGATGGCCCCGAACTTTAGGGGCGTTGGCACTTAATTTCTGTTCGTCTCATTGCGCGGAGCTGGGAGAGAACGGCGGTTTGTTTCGTGATCGGCCGCAAGGGGAGGCCCAGCGGGCTCAGCGGTCGCCGCAGCACGGGCAGCGCGGATCGCGCGCGACGCCCAGGTCGGTCCACTCCATCCGGCGCGCGTCCAGCATCAGCAGCCGGCCCGGCAGCGTGGAGCCCATGCCCGTGAGCAGCTTGAGCGCCTCGGCCGCCTGCATGCTGCCGACGATGCCCACCAGCGGCGCGAACACCCCCATCACCGCGCAGCGCTGCTCCTCGGGCGGCTGGTCCGCGGGGAAGAGGCAGGCGTAGCAGGGGAAGCGGCGCTCGCGGCTGTCGTAGACGCTGAGCTGCGCGTCGAAGCCCAGCGCCGCGCCCGAGACCAGCGGCTTGCCGTGCCGCACGCAGGCCGCGTTGACGAGGTGGCGGGTGGGGAAGTTGTCGGTGCAGTCCAGCACGACGTCGGCCTGCGGCACCAGCGTGTCCAGCAGCGCCGCGTCGGCGCGCTCGGTCACGGCGCGCACGCGCGGCTCGGGATTGATCGCGGCGATGCCCGCAGCGGCCGAGACGGCCTTGGGCTCGCCCACGCGCGCCAGGCTGTGCGCGATCTGGCGCTGCAGGTTGGTGACGTCGACGTGGTCATGGTCCACCAGCGTGATGCGGCCCACGCCAGCGGTGCCCAGGAACAACGCGGCGGGCGACCCCAGTCCGCCCGCGCCGATCACCAGCGCGTGGGCGTCCAGCAGCCGTTGCTGGCCCTCCACGCCGATGTCGTCCAGCAGGATGTGGCGCGAGTAGCGCAGCAGCTGATCGTCATCCATGGCTCACTCCGGCTGCGCGTCGTCGTTGGTCTGCGGCTGGCGCAGGCCGACCTGCAGCGGCAGCTTCAGCGCGCTCTTGCCGCGCTGCACCGCGATCACGGTCTGGCTCTCGGGCTTGAGGCCGGCCACCACGTTGACCAGCTCACGCGGCGTGCGCACCGCCTGGCCGCCGACCTCGGTGACCACGTCCCCGGCCTCCAGCCCGGCCTTGGCGGCGGGACTGGCCTTGAACACTTCCTTGACCAGCACGCCGTGATCGACGGCGAGCTTGAGCGTGTCGACGACCTCGGGATTGATGTCTCCGGTGATCACGCCCAGCCAGCCGCGCGAGACCTTGCCGTCCTTCACCAGCGCCTCCAGCACCTGATACGCCGCGTCCACGGGAATGGCGAAGCCGATGCCCAGGCTGCCGCCGCCCGTACGCGAGTAGATGGCCGTGTTGATGCCCACCAGCCGTCCCTGCACGTCCACCAGCGCGCCGCCGGAGTTGCCGGGGTTGATCGCCGCGTCGGTCTGGATGAAGTTCTCGAAGGTGCTCAGGCCGAGCTGGGTGCGCCCGAGCGCGCTGACGATGCCCGAGGTCACCGTTTGCCCGACGTTGAACGGATTGCCGATCGCCAGCACCACGTCGCCGACCTGCAGCTCGCCGGCCTTGCCCGGATGGATCACCGGCAACGGGCCTTCCAGCGCGATGCGCAGCACCGCGAGGTCGGTCTCCGGATCGGTCCCCACCAGCCGCGCGGCGACGTCGCGGCCGTCGGCGAGCTGGACGCGGATCTCGGTCGCACCGGCCACCACATGGTTGTTGGTCAGCACGTAACCTTCCGGCGAGACGATCACGCCCGATCCCAGCCCCGTCTGCGGCCGCGGCGCCTGCTGCGGTCCGCGCTTGCCGAAGTGGAAGCGCAGCCAGGGGTCGGCGTCGATCTCGCGCTGACTGGGCGCGGGCTTGTTGGCCAGCACGGCGACAACCGCGGGCGAGGCCGCCTGGGCCGCCGCGGCGAAGCTGAACTGCACGGCCGCGCGCGGGGGCGCCCCGGCCGCGGCGGGCAGTGTGGGCAAGACCCGAGGGGCCTCGTGCAGCCATTGCGGCTTGAGCGTGGCCACGACGAAGTAGGCGGCCAGCGCCACGGTGGTGGCCTGGGAGAAAATCAGCCAGGTTTGACGCAAGGGAGATCCTGTCATGGCACATCGCACGGAGCTGGAGCGGCTGCTCGCCGCCACGCTGGAGCCCACGCGGTTCAAGGATTATGGGCCGAACGGTCTGCAGGTCGAGGGCCGCGACTCGATCCGGCAACTGGTGTGCGGGGTCACCGCCAGCCTGGCGCTGATCGACGCTGCCATCGAGCGCGGTGCCGATGCCATCCTGGTCCACCACGGCCTGTTCTGGCGCGGCCAGGACGGGCGGGTGACCGGCTGGATGAAGCAACGCCTGTCGCGCCTGCTCACGCACGAGATCAACCTGTTCGCCTATCACCTGCCGCTGGACGCGCACCCCGAACTCGGCAACAACGCGCAACTGGCGAAACACCTGGGCTGGGCCGCCGACGGCCGTTTCGGCGAGCAGGACCTGGGCTTCATCGGCGACCTGCCGGCCGCGCTGGGCACGATCGAGTCGCTGGGCGCCCACGTCGAGGACCGGCTCGGCCGCGCGACGGTGCGGGCCGCGGGCGACGGGCGGCCGCTCAGGCGCGTGGCCTGGTGCACCGGCGGCGCGCAGGGCTACTTCGAGGCCGCGATCGCCGCCGGCGCCGACGTGTTCATCACCGGCGAGATCTCCGAACCGCAGGCGCACTACGCGGCCGAGACGGGCGTGGCGTTCATCGCCGCGGGCCATCACGCGACCGAGCGCTACGGCGTGCAGGCGCTGGGTCGTCAGGTCGGCGAGCAACTCGGCCTGCAGGTCCGCTTCATCGACATTCCCAATCCCGCCTGAGCCCGATGTCCCCCACCTCCCCGATGTCTTCCACCCCCGAGCTCCCGGCGTCCCCCCGTCCGTTGCTCGTCACCATGGGTGACCCCTGCGGCATCGGCCCCGAGATTGCCGTGAGCGCCTGGGCGCGCGACCGCGGCGCGGACCTGCGGCTGGTGGGAGATCCTGAGGTCTTCCGCCGCGCGCTGCGCGTCGTGGGCCTGGACCTGCCTGTGGCCGTGCTCGAGCGCAGTGATGACCTGGCACCGCCCGACGCCTTGCCGGTCTGGTTGCCCGCTGACCTGCCCGAGGATCTGGCGGCGCTGCCGATGGGCCAGATCCACGCGCAGGCGGGCCT
Source organism: Roseateles sp. (assembly GCA_039594005.1). Lineage (GTDB taxonomy): Bacteria > Pseudomonadota > Gammaproteobacteria > Burkholderiales > Burkholderiaceae_C > Roseateles. The sequence goes on along the minus strand of JBCNOF010000010.1, from coordinate 2,459,328 downwards.
GGCCGCGGCGCGCTGCATCGTCGCGGCGGTGCGCGAGCAGCAGGCGGGGCGCTCGCGCGCGCTGGTGACCGCGCCCATCCACAAGGAGGCGCTGCACGCGGCCGGCGTCGATCATCCGGGCCACACCGAGCTGCTGCAGGCGCTGTGCGCGGATGCGCAGGGCCGGCTGCCGCCGGTGCGGATGATGCTGGCCAACGAGGAGCTGCGGGTCGTGCTGGTGACCATCCACGTCGCGTTGCGCGAGGCGGTGGACCAGATCACGACCGGCCGGGTCCTGCAGACGATCCGGATCGCCGACGCGGCCTTGCGGCGCGCGGGCCTGGCCGCGCCCCGCATCGCCGTGGCGGGCCTGAACCCGCACGCGGGCGAGGGCGGGCTCTTCGGCGTCGAGGAGATCGAGCACATCGCGCCCGCCATCGCGCAGGCGCGCGAGCTGGGCATCGATGCCAGCGGCCCCTTCGCGCCGGACACCGTTTTCATGCGGGCGCGCCATGCGCCGCCGCGCCATCCCGGCGAGTTCGACGTGGTCGTGGCGATGACGCACGACCAGGGCCTGATCCCGGTGAAGTACCTGGGCGTGGAGGAGGGCGTCAACGTGACGCTGGGGCTGCCGCTGGTGCGTACCAGCCCCGATCACGGCACCGCGTTCGACATCGCGGGCACCGGCCGCGCCGATCCGGCCAGCCTCTCGGCGGCGATCCGCATGGCGCGCGTCCTGTCGGCCTGATCAGGCCCGATCAGGCCCGAGGGACCTGCTCGGGGTGGGACGCTCAGGACCTGGCGCTCAGGCCTTGGCGCCCAGCGCCGCCAGCTGCTGACGGGCGCGCGCGGTGGCGCGCTCCAGCAGGTGGGCGTGCTCGTAGGCCCGCAGCCGGCCGGCCTCGCAGAGCTTGTGCAGCATCCGCGCGGTCATCGTCAGCGTCTCCTGATGCTTGGTGCCGTGCGTGAAGATGAAGAAGCTGCGCGTGGCGCTGATGTGGGCCAGCCGCACCTTGATCCAGTCGCCGTCGCGGTGCATGCGGTAGGCGGTGCCGATCTGCAGGTGGTCGATGAGCAGCTCGCCGGCGGTCGGTGAAGGGGCTTCCTCGGCGGCGGGCAGCCCGTCGATGCTGATGTCCACGGCCTGCAGCGGCTGCTGCTCCTCGGCGCTCAGGTCGATGTCGACCTGGCCGTCCCAGTCGACATGTTCTTCCTCGACCAGGCCCAGCCGTTTCGCCTCCTCGTCGGAGAGCTTCTCGGTCAGGTCCAGGTCCAGCGCCGCGGCGCCCGAGGTGTTGGGAGCGGGCAGGTCCTGCTCGCGCGGCGGGGCCATGCCGAAGACCGATTCCAACTGCTTGGCCAGCAGGTTGTACTCGAGCGGGCTCAAGGCCTGACCCTTGAGCGACTCGGCATGCGCGGGCAGCAGCTCGGCGAAGAATTTCTTGCGGTCGGGCTCGGGCCAGCGGATCAGGTCCAGGCCTTCGTTGAGCGTGCGCATCAGCACCGGCAGCGACGCCAGGAAGCCCTGGCGCTGCTGCGGCGTGGTCTTGGGCTGCACCGACAGCACCAGGTCGCGGCCCATCTGGCGCAGCCGCTCGACGAGTCCCGCGTCCAGGTCCGGGTGGCGCGACGCGTGCACGAGCACCTCGCTCCAGGTCTGGGTCAGGAAGTCGCGCAGGAAATCGCGCATGTCCACGCTGGCCATGGCCTGCTGCAGCTGCTGCATGTAGCGGCGCTGCAGCCGGAGCTCGGTCTCCTTGCGCTCCAGGAGCGCCGCGGCGTCGCCCTGCGACTTCAGCGCATGCGCGGTCTGGTCCGAGATGAACTGCTCGAGCTGGTCCAGCTTGGACTCGTAGAGGTCCATCCGGTCGAAATCGCCGCTGACGACGTCCTGGACGAGCTCGCGCACCAGCGCGAGGTAGGACTTGCCGGGATCCTCGGTGAAGTCGTCGTAGGCTGCTGCCAGCGTCGCGATGCGGTTGACCAGCCGGCGCACCGGATGCCGGCGCGAGGAGAAGAAGGAGCGGTCGCCCAGCGCGGCGCGCAGCACGGGCAGCTGCAGCCGGGCGATCTGCTGCGCCATCAGCGGGGGCAGCTTGGCGTCGGCGAGGATCTGATCGAACAGGCCGGCGACGACGTCGATGACCATGTGGTCCAGCGAGCCGCTCGCGGCCTGCCGCAGTTCGTCGCGGTGCAGGTGGATCAGGTTGGGCGGCAGCGCGATCGCGCCGCCCTCGACGTAGGTGCCGTCGGACTCCCAGCCCTGCCACTGGCTGTTGACCGGGAAGCCGCCGCCCCCGCCGCCGCCCGCGCCACCGCCGACGGGGCTTTGCGCCAGGCGGCGCATCAGGTCCATCAGCTGGGGATCGACGGCGCCGCCGCCGAATCCACCGAGGGCGCCGCCGTGACCGCCGCCATGGCCGCCGGTGCTCGCGTAGCCGCCGTGGCCGCTGCCCTGGAAGCCGCCCGCCACGCTGTGCAGCGCCGCGGAGCGGCTGCCGTGCACGCTATGCAGCGCGCCTGGCATCGTGGCGTAGCGGCTGTCATGCAGGGGCACGCCCGAGGTCGTGCCCCCGTGCGAGGCGCCGCGGGGGCTGCCGACGCCGCCGGTGGCCCGCACGCGCAGGTCCTGCGGCCTCAGGCCGCGGCTGCGGAACAGCCCGGCGATGTCGGCATAGCAGGCGCGCATCTCCAGCGCCAGCGCGCGGGTGAGCTCGTCGGTGAGGATCTGGCGGGTGTCGGCGTCGTCGGTGACGGCGTTGACCGACTCGATCAGCGCCTGGGCGATCGCCTGCGGGCGCAGCGGGTGACGGTCCTCGGCGATGCCGGGAATGTCGCCCATGTAGGAATTGACCTCGCGCAGCTCCCACTCGCTCTGGTGGCCCAGCGCCAGCCCGATGCGATCGGTCGCGACCATGGTGTTCACCTGGTCGTCGTCCATCAGCGAGAGCTCATCCCACTGCGTCGCCTTGGGCGCGCCTTTTGCCGACGCGGACGTGGCGCCGCCCGCTGCGGGCGCCTCGGCGGCCTGCTGGCGCATGGACTGGTCGAAACGCTGCGAGAACAGCGCCTGGTGCTTGCGGAACAGGAATTGCGCGGACAGCAGCGCATCCCGCCGCTTGGCCTGCCCGGAGGACAGTGCGGCGAGACCCAGACCTTCAGCGCCGCGCTCGGCGGCTTGTTCCGCCGCCAGGCGCACGCGTTGCAGCGCCGCGTCGACGTGGGGATTCAGACGGTTCATCGAAGCATGGAGCACGATGTGGTGACAGCACCACATGACAAGTATCGGCGATGGCCATCCCTCGTCCGGGTGGGACCCACCCGACGTGTGCGCAAAAGATGACGAAAGTTCCGAGCTTTACGCTTTGTCACGCTTCAGCGCGTCGCGAATCTCGCGCAGCAGCTGGATGTCCTCGGGCGTCGGCGCGGGCTCGGCCGGCGCGGCGGGGGTGTCGCGCTTGAGGCGGTTCACCTGCTTCACCATGATGAAGATGATGAAGGCCAGGATCACGAAGTTCAGGAGCACCGTCAGGAAGCTGCCGTAGGCGAACAGCGGCACGCCGGCCTTGGTCAGGGCCTCATAGGTCATCGGCCCGGTGTAGTTGGCCGGCGGGTCGGCCAGCTTGATGAAGTAGTTGCTGAAGTCCAGCCCACCCACCGCGCGCCCCACGATCGGCATGATCAGGTCCTTGACCACCGAGTCGACGATCTTGCCGAAGGCGGCGCCGATGATCACGCCCACCGCCAGGTCCATGACGTTGCCCTTGACGGCGAACTCGCGGAATTCGGTCAGAAAACCCATCGCATGCTCCTTGTGCTCCACGTGTGCGAAGGCGCCCACTACCAAGCGCTTTCCCGGGGGCGTGTTCGGCCTCCGGGCAAGCATCCTAGCGGCGTTTGCGCCACGACAAATGTCAACGTGGTGCATCGATGCACATCGGTAGAGCGCCTAGGGGCAGGTCTGAACTTTCTTACCTAGAATCTTCGGTTGCCCCTGATCAGAAGTTCCCTGTAAGGACCCTCATGAGTGACCCACAAGTGGACCAAGGCAAGCGCACCTGGCTCATCGCCACCGGCTGCGCGGGAGCAGTAGGCGGCGTGGCCACCGCCGTCCCGTTCGTCAGTACCTTCAATCCCAGCGAGCGCGCCAAGGCCGCCGGGGCCGCCGTAGAGGTGGATATCGGCAGTCTGCAGCCCGGTCAGAAGCTGACCGTCGAATGGCGCGGCAAGCCCGTGTGGATCGTCCGCCGGACCAAGGAGCAGCTCGATGCGCTCCCGGGCAACGATGCCGAGCTGGCCGATCCGAAGTCGGACCGCAAGGCTTTCCCCATTCCCGAGTACGCCAAGAACGAGTGGCGATCGCTCAAACCCGAGTACCTGGTGGTCGTGGGCATCTGCAGCCACCTGGGCTGCTCGCCCAGCGACAAGTTCCAGACCGGGCCGCAGCCCTCGCTGCCCGACAACTGGCATGGCGGCTTCCTGTGCCCCTGCCACGGCTCGACCTTCGACATGGCCGGCCGCGTGTTCAAGAACAAGCCCGCGCCCGACAACCTTGAGGTGCCCCCCTACCAGTTCCTGTCGGACACCAAGCTGTTGATCGGTGAGGACAAGAAGGCTTAACCCGGAGCGAGATCCACGACATGGCTGAATTCAAGGAAGCACCCGCCGGCGCTCCGATGGGCGTCCGGCTGATGACCTGGGTGGACAACCGGTTCCCCGCGTCCAAGCTCTACAAGGAGCACATGTCGGAGTACTACGCACCGAAGAACTTCAACTTCTGGTACTTCTTCGGCTCGCTGGCGCTGCTGGTGCTGGTCAACCAGATCGTCACCGGCATCTTCCTGACGATGCACTACAAGCCCGACTCGGCGCTAAGAGGCGTTCGCGTCGGTCGAGTACATCATGCGCGACGTGCCCTGGGGCTGGCTGATCCGCTACATGCACTCCACCGGCGCCTCGGCGTTCTTCGTCGTGGTCTACCTGCACATGTTCCGCGGCCTGCTGTACGGCTCGTACCGCAAGCCGCGCGAGCTGGTGTGGATCTTCGGCATGCGCGATCTTCCTGTGCCTGATGGCCGAGGCCTTCATGGGCTACCTGCTGCCCTGGGGCCAGATGTCGTACTGGGGCGCCCAGGTGATCGTGAACCTGTTCGCCGCCATCCCCTTCGTCGGCCACGACCTGGCGCTGCGGATCCGCGGCGACTACGTCGTCGGCGACGCCACGCTGAACCGCTTCTTCGGCTTCCACGTGATCGCCCTGCCGCTGGTGCTGCTGGGCCTGGTGGTGGCGCACATCCTGGCGCTGCACGAAGTCGGTTCGAACAACCCGGACGGCGTTGAGATCAAGGCGAAGAAGGACGAGAACGGCGTTCCGCTGGACGGCATCCCGTTCCATCCGTACTACACGGTGCACGACATCTTCGGCGTCGGCGTGTTCCTGATGGTCTTCTGCACCGCGATCGTCTTCTTCGCGCCGGAAATGGGCGGCTACTTCCTGGAGTACAACAACTTCATCCCGGCCAACCCGCTGAAGACGCCGCCGCACATCGCGCCGGTCTGGTACTTCACGCCGTTCTACTCGATGCTGCGCGCCACCACCGATGTGATGGTCCAGGTGCTGTGCGGCGTGATCGGGATCTCGGCGGTCATCACGTTGATCAGAGGCGGGCTGTCGACCCTGGGCAAGGGCATCGTGGTCGTGGGCGCGGTGGTCGGCATCGCGCTGCTGCTGACCTTCGACGCGAAGTTCTGGGGCGTGGTCGTCATGGGCGGCGCGGTCATCATCCTGTTCTTCCTGCCGTGGCTGGACCACAGCCCGGTCAAGTCGATCCGCTACCGGCCGGACTGGCACAAGTACCTGTACGGCATCTTCGTGGCGCTATTCCTGGTGCTGGGCTACCTGGGCGTGAAGCCGCCCTCGGACGCGGGAACGATCGTGTCGCAGATCGGCACGCTGTACTACTTCGGCTTCTTCCTGCTGATGCCGTGGTGGAGCAGGGCCGGCCAGTTCAAGCCGGTGCCCGATCGCGTCACCTTCCACCCGCACTGATCCGCCAACGTCACGGAGTCGAACGAATGAAGAAAATCATCGCCACGCTGCTGACGTCCCTGTGCCTGGGTGCGGGCCTGACGTCGACGGCGCTCGCGTCGGAAGGCGGCATCGAGTGGGACCGCTTCCCGACGCACAAGATGAACGACCTGGCCGCGCTGCAGAACGGCGCCAAGCTGTTCGTCAACTACTGCCTGAACTGCCATAGCGCGAATTTCATGCGCTACAACCGGCTCAAGGACATCGGCCTGACCGAGGAGCAGATCAAGGGCAATCTGCTGTTCGCCTCGGAGAAGGTGGGCGAGACGATGAAGGTCTCGCTGGACCCGAAACAGGCCAAGGACTGGTTCGGCGCGACCCCGCCGGACCTCACCGTCATCGCCCGTTCGCGAGCCGATGGCGCCAAGGGAACAGGGGCGGATTACCTGTACACCTACCTGAGAAAGTACTACCGCGACGAAACCAAGGCCACGGGATGGAATAATCTCGCCTTCCCCAGCGTGGCCATGCCACATGTGCTGTGGGAACTCCAGGGCGTCCGCACCGCCAAGTTCGAGGAACAAAAAGACCCGCATGACCCGAGCAAGGTCACGCATGTCTTCAAGGACTTCGTCCAGGTGACGCCCGGGACGATGACACCGCAGCAGTACGACGAGGCCGTCGCCGATCTGGTCGCCTATCTCCAATGGATGGGCGAGCCGGCGCAAGGACAGCGTTTCCGGCTCGGCATCATCGTGGTGCTGTTCCTGCTGGGGTTCACCGTGTTCGCCTGGCGCTTGAATGCCTCCTATTGGAAGGACATCAAGTAAGAACCGATGGCTCGGCCGAGGCCGGGTCCTCAAGCGCAGTGGGGCGCCGAACAGGCTCCCACTGCGTTGTCGTTTGTTTGTTCGGTCTTTGACCGCGCCAGCGTTTCGCTGGTGTTGTTTGTAGAAAACGAGGAAGCCGAGAGGCTTTCGATCAGGAGTCCACTGCCATGATGGTGCTTTATTCCGGAACCACTTGCCCCTTCTCGCACCGTTGCCGGTTCGTGCTGTTCGAGAAGGGCATGGACTTCGAGATCCGCGACGTCGACCTGTTCAACAAGCCCGAAGACATCGCGGTGATGAACCCGTACGGCCAGGTGCCCATCCTCGTCGAACGCGACCTGATCCTGTACGAGTCGAACATCATCAACGAGTACATCGACGAGCGCTTCCCGCATCCGCAGCTGATGCCCGGCGACCCGGTGGCCCGCGCCCGTGCGCGCCTGTTCCTGTTCAACTTCGAGAAGGAACTGTTCGCCCACGTCAACGTGCTGGAAAACCGCGGCCAATCGGTCAAGCCGACCGAGAAGCAGCTGGAGAAGGCCCGTTCGCAGATCCGCGACCGCCTGACGCAGCTGGCCCCGATCTTCCTGAAGAACAAGTACATGCTGGGCGACGAGTTCTCGATGCTGGACGTCGCGATCGCCCCGCTGCTGTGGCGCCTGGACTACTACGGCATCGACCTGTCGAAGAACGCGGCGCCGCTGCTGAAGTACGCCGAGCGGATCTTCTCGCGTCCGGCCTACATCGAGGCGCTGACGCCGTCCGAGAAGGTGATGCGCAAGTAATACACTGCCCCGCCATGGATGACAGCAAGGACGGCGGCGGTCTCGCCGCCAGCTCGACGCGGCCGTATCTGATCCGTGCCCTGCACGAGTGGTGCACCGACAACGGCTTCACGCCCTACATCGCCGTGCACGTCGATCGCATGGTGCAGGTGCCGCTCGAGTACGTGAGCAACAACGAGATCGTGCTGAACGTCGGTTTCGACGCGACCAGCAACCTGGACCTCGGCAATGAACTGATCCAGTTCAAGGCCCGGTTCGGCGGGGTCGCGCGCGAGATCATCGTGCCGGTCGATCACGTGGTGGCGATCTACGCGCGGGAGAACGGGCAGGGCATGGCCTTCCCGCCGCCGACGCCGGAGGAAACGAACGCGCTACGCAGCGCGCCCGCTCCGTCGAACGCGCCGCGCGGCCTGCGCCTGGCTTCGGACGGCAACGCGCCGGCGCCGACGGAGCCGAGCAAGCCCGAACCGGCGTCCGCGGCGCCCACGTCGACGTCTCCGGACGACGACGATCCGGGCGCGGGTCCCTCGGGCGGGCGTCCGGCGCTGAAGCGGATCAAATGACCTGGCGTTGTCCGGGAAAGTGACCCGGATCTGCGTCTAGAATGCAGCCCGCGCCGCCCCTCAGCGGCGCAACGTTTTCCGTGTGCCGGCTTAGCTCAGTTGGTAGAGCAACCGCCTTGTAAGCGGTAGGTCATCAGTTCGAATCCGATAGCCGGCACCACCGAATCCCTCGAAGCCCCGTCTTGCCTTCATCGGCGAGCCGGGGCTTCGGTCTTTTCACAGCCGCCCACCGCGACGGTCCCGAGGCGATGAGCCGTCCCAGCTTCCCCCCAAAGGTGGTGTCGCCCGGCTTGACAGATGTGTGAACAAATCGACGTAACCAGACGTACGTCATTGATTTGAAAGCGGAATCCGATTTGGCATAGGGTTTGCTCTAGCCACCCCCGTGTTCAACCTGCCGGCCTCCCTCTCACGCCGGCATCTCACGGGAGTGTTCATGAAGAGCTTGTTCCGTCGCGGCTTCGCCGCGCTGGCCGCCGTCGCCGCCCTGGGTGCGACCGCCGTCGCCCACGCGGCCCCGACCAACTTCTCGTTCACCGGCGGGTTCTCGCTGGCCAACGACGTCCAGACCTTCACGTTCACTGCGAACGGGTCGTCGGCCGTGCGCCTGATCACCTACAGCTACGCCGGCGGCACGCAGGCGAACGGCAACGCGGTTGCCGCGGGCGGTTTCGACCCGATCCTGGCGCTCTTCGATGCCAGCGGCCTGCTGGTGGGCCAGAACGATGACGCGGTGAGCAACACGACGGGATCGTGCGGCGGCTCCTCGGTGAACCCCGACCCGGTCGGCGGCCAGCGCTGGGACACCTGCCTGGACCTGACGCTGAATGCCGGCGTCTACACCGTGGCGATCATGCAGTTTGATAACTTCGCTCAGGGCCCGAACCTGTCCAACGGCTTCCGTTATGACGGCAACCCCAACTTCCTGCTGGGCAAGTGCGCCAACGGCGTGTTCTGCGATGCCAATGGCCGTGAGCGCGACGCGCATTGGGCCTTCGACATCCTGAACGTCGAGGGCGCACAGCAGAACGACGTGCCGGAGCCGGGCTCGCTCGCGCTGGCCGCGATCGCGCTGGCCGGCCTGGGCGGCGCGCGCCGTCTGCGTCGCAAGGCCTGACCCCGGACGGCCCACGGGCCGCGTCGGAAAAGCGAAGGGACCGCCTCGGCGGTCCCTTTTCATTGGCATGACGGCGCGGCGCGCGCTCAGGATTGCCGCACCCGGATCCGCAATTCGCCCTCGAGCAGCAGCCCTTCCTCGCGCAGCAGCCGCAGAAGCGTGGGCTGCAGGTGGCGGAGCTTGGCGGCGATGGCGGCGTTGTCGGCCACCAGCGTCCAGCCCTGGTCGTCGAGTGTGCCCGCCTGAACGAAGCGCTTCATCGCGCCGGGAAGCGCCACGCTGACCGCGGCAAGGTGCCGCTGCGACAGCGCCAGCTGCTGACCCAGCCGCGCCAGCATCCCGTGTTGCGACATCGCCCGTCCGAAATCCAGCGGATCGGGCGTCTCGAGCTTGGCGCGGGGGGGCAGGTAGCGGGGCGGCATGGCCGGCCAGTGTAGTCCCGACGCTGGAAAACCCGGAGTCCGGCAGCGATCCCGCCCTCAGCCCGCAGACAGGTCACGCCAGGCCCCGGTGCTAAACTCCGCCGGTTTTTTTTCCGCGCTGACGCTTGCAAACCGGGGCTGACGTCCTCACTTGCACCGCTCACGCGGCGCTGTCCCTTCAGCCCGCCCACGAGGCGGTCCGCCGGGTCTCAGAGCCCGGTCGACCGGGCCCCATCCAGAACATCACCAAGCCGCATGTTGCCCAAGCTTTTGACCCAGATTTTCGGCAGTCGGAACGAGCGCCTGCTCAAGACCTATCGCAAGGTCGTCCAGCAGATCAATGCGCTGGAGCCGAAGTTCGAGAGCCTGAGCGACGACGAGTTGCGCGGCAAGACTGAAGAGTTCAAGCAGCGCCTGGCCGCCGGCGAGACCGTCGACGACATCCTGCCCGAGGCCTTCGCCGTGTGCCGCGAGGCCAGCAAGCGCGTGCTGAAGATGCGTCACTTCGACGTGCAGCTGATCGGCGGCATGGTGCTGAACGACGGCAAGATCGCCGAAATGCGTACCGGTGAGGGCAAGACCCTGATGGCGACGCTGCCGGTCTACCTGAACGCGCTGACCGGCAAGGGCGTGCACGTCGTGACCGTCAACGACTACCTGGCGCAGCGCGACGCCGAATGGATGGGTCCGCTGTACGAGTTCCTCGGCCTGACCGTCGGCATCAACCTGCCGGGCCTGCCGGCGACGGCCAAGCGGGCAGCCTACGCCGCCGACATCACCTACGGCACCAACAACGAATACGGCTTCGACTACCTGCGCGACAACATGGCCTACGAGGTTCAGCCCGAAGACCGCGTGCAGCGCGAGCTGAACTACGCGATGGTCGACGAGGTGGACTCCATCCTGATCGACGAGGCGCGTACGCCGCTGATCATCTCCGGCCAGGCCGAAGACCACACCGAGCTGTACATCAAGATCAACAAGCTGATCCCGCAGCTCAAGCGCCAGATCGGCGAGCTGGATCCGCGCACCGGCGAGGGCGTGATCGAGCCCGGCGACTTCACCGTCGACGAGAAGGCGCGCCAGGTCTACCTGACCGAGGACGGCCACGAGAACGCCGAGCGCCTGCTGGGCCAAGCCGGCCTGCTGGCCGAGGGCGCGTCGCTGTACTGACGCGGCCAACATCACGCTGATGCACCACGTGTACGCGGCGCTGCGCGCGCACCACGCTGTTTCACCCGCGACGTCGACTACATCGTGCAGGACGGCGAAGTGGTCATCGTCGACGAGCACACCGGCCGTACCATGCCGGGCCGCCGCTGGTCCGACGGCCTGCACCAGGCCGTCGAGGCCAAGGAAGGCGTGCAGATCCAGGCCGAGAACCAGACGCTGGCCTCGATCACCTTCCAGAACTACTTCCGCCTGTACGAGAAGCTGGCCGGCATGACCGGCACCGCCGATACCGAAGCCTTCGAATTCCAGGAGATCTACGGCCTGGAGACCGTGGTGATCCCGACCAACCGCCCGACGGTGCGCAAGGACGAGCTGGACCTGGTCTACAAGACGACCAAGGAAAAGTACGACGCCGTCACGCAGGACATCCGCGACTGCCATGAACGCGGCCAGCCGGTGCTGGTGGGCACCACCTCGATCGAGAACTCCGAGAAGGTCTCCGAGCTGCTGACCAAGGCCAAGCTGCCGCACCAGGTGCTGAACGCCAAGCAGCACGCCCGCGAGGCGGACATCGTCGCCCAGGCCGGCCGTCCGGTGCGCGATCACCATCGCCACCAACATGGCCGGCCGCGGTACCGACATCGTGCTGGGCGGCAACATCGAGAAGGACGTCGTCGCCATCGAGAACGACGAGTCGCTCTCCGATGCCGACAAGCACGCGAAGATCGCCGCGATCAAGGCCGACTGGCAGAAGCTGCACGAGCAGGTGATGGCGGCGGGCGGCCTGCACATCATCGGCACCGAGCGCCACGAGTCGCGCCGTATCGACAACCAGCTGCGCGGCCGTTCCGGCCGCCAGGGCGACCCGGGTTCGTCGCGCTTCTACCTGTCGCTGGAAGACCAGCTGATGCGCATCTTCGCCGGCGACCGCGTGCGCGCGATCATGGACCGCCTGAAGATGCCCGAGGGCGAGGCGATCGAGGCCGGCATCGTCACGCGCTCGATCGAGAACGCCCAGCGCAAGGTCGAGGGCCGCAACTTCGACATCCGCAAGCAGCTGCTGGAATACGACGACGTCGCCAACGACCAGCGCAAGGTCATCTACCAGCAGCGCAACGAGCTGCTCGAGGCCGAGGAGCTGCTCGCGCAGATCTCGCACCTGCGCACCGGCACGCTGACCGACGTCGTGCGAGGCTTCGTGCCGGAGGAGACGCTCGAGGAGCAGTGGGACCTGACCGCGCTGGAGCGCGCGCTGCGCGACGAGTGGAAGCTCGAGGTGCCGCTGGGCGACATGCTCAAGAAGAGCGAGACGCTGACCGACGAGGACGTGCTGGACGCGGTGCTCAAGGCCGGTGATGCGTCGTTCCAGGACAAGCTCGACCGCGTCGGCCTGGAGCAGTTCACGCCGTTCATGCGCATGGTGCTGCTGCAGAGCATCGACCAGCACTGGCGCGAGCACCTGGCCGCGCTGGACCACCTGCGCCAGGGCATCCACCTGCGCGGCTACGCGCAGAAGAACCCGAAGCAGGAATACAAGCGCGAGGCCTTCGAGCTGTTCTCACAACTGCTGGACGCGGTGAAGCTGGAAGTGACCCGCGTGCTGCTGAACGTGCGCATCCAGTCGCAGGAGGAAGCGACCGCCGCCGCCGACGCGATCGAGCAGCGCGCCGAGAACGTCAGCAACGTGACCTACACCCATCCCAACGAGGACGGCTCGGTGTCGCAGGAGGCCGCACCGGTGGCCGGCGACATCCCGGCCGAGTGGGGCCATGTGGGTCGCAACGACCCCTGCCCGTGCGGCAGCGGCAAGAAGTTCAAGGCCTGCCACGGCAAGCTGGCCTGATCCCAGGCCAACAAGCCACCAGGCAAGGACTGGCACGAACGGCGCCCCGCGGGGCGCCGTTCTTCTTTGTGAGGTATCTCACGCGAAGGGCCGGGACGGCTGTTTTTCCCCCCGTGGCGCGGGGGACACCGTACGCGAGCCCATCGATAGAGTCCGCTCCATCGACCTGCCACTGACCTGCGACCCGCGGGTCACGAGGTCCTAGGACTCTTGCCATGACGTTCACGACACGCCTCCTCGCCGCTTTCGCCCTGACCGCTGCCGGCCTGACCGCCGCGTTGGCCGCGCCGGTGACCGCGCAGCAATCCGTCGCGCTCCAGCAAGGCAGCAACGCCGACACCAAGACGGCGGGCTTCAGCATCGTCCACTCGGTCGCGGGCGAGTTCATCGACACCTTCGTCTTCAGCGACATCGAGCGCTGGGGCCTGGTCAACGCCAGCCTGACGACCATCGGCATGTCCACGGCGTTCGACATCAACTTCGTCAGCGCGGTGCTCAACGGCGCGACCTACAGCTTCACCCGCACGACGATGGGCGGCTACCGCAACGCGCTGGAGATCGCCGCGCTGCCTGACGTGCGCCTGAGCGGCCCGCTGGTGCTGACCGTGCGCGGTTACGCCGGCCAGGGCCTGACCGCGGGCACGCCGATCAGCGCGAGCTACTCCGGCACGATCAACGTCACGCAGGTGCCCGAACCCGGCACGCTGGCGCTGGCGGTGCTCGCGCTGCTCGGCGGCAGCCTGATCGTGGCGCGCCGTCGCGCGGCGCTCGCGCGTACCGGTGCCGCCGCGGCGCTGCTCGCCATGGCCGCCACGGGCGCGCAAGCCGCCAACTGGGACCAGGACATCGCGCTGAGCGGCGCGGGCGCCGGCCTGACCGCCGCGCCCTTCGCCATCCACACCGAGGCCGGCAGCTTCGTCGACACCTTCCGCTTCACGTTCACCGGCACGGGCTGGGTCGATGCGTCGCTGATCACCGTCTACGCGAGCCAGAACCAGCAGATCAGCTTCACCGAGGCGACGCTGAACGGCCGCTCGCTGGGCCTCGGCCCGATCGAGGGCGACGGCGCCGGCACGAGCTGGATCAGCGCCAGTCTGCCGCGTCAGCTGGTGCCGGGCGACTACACGCTGGTCATCAAGGGCTACGCCGGCGGCAACCTGGCCGCGGGCACGACCGGCATCTCGGCGAGCTATTCGGGCACCTTCAACGTGCTGCCCGCCAGCGCGGTGCCGGAGCCGCAGGGCTATGCGATGTTCCTGGGCGGCGTGGCGCTGATGGCCTTCATGCTGAGCAAGCGCCGCCAACGCCAGCAGTGAGCGTCCCGGCAGCGATCGACGATCGCTCGGCCAAGTGAAGATCGCCCCGCTCGCGGGGCGTTTTTCATGGCCGCGGGACGGCAGGTGCGGCTCCTACAATCGCGCCCATTCGTCCCGGGCGCGTCGACTGCCCGGTGGCTTCCTCCCCTCAGATCCCGCGACCACCATGCCCGTCAACCTGACCGCTCCCGATCCGCAATCCCTGCTGCCCGTGCCCGGCGTGCGCCTGGGCGTCACCATGGCGGGGGTGCGCAAGGCCAATCGCCGCGACCTGACCGTGATCGCGCTCGACGAGGGCGCCAGCGTGGCCGGCGTGTTCACTGCCAACCGCTTCTGCGCCGCGCCGGTGCAGGTTTGCCGTGAGCACCTGGCCTCGGGCCAGTCGATCCGCGCGATCGTCATCAACACCGGCAACGCCAACGCCGGCACCGGTGCCGACGGCCTGGCCCGCGCGCGCCAGACCTGCGACGCGCTGGCCGCCGAGCTCAAGCTCGAAGCGAAGCAGATCCTGCCGTTCTCCACGGGCGTGATCATGGAGACGCTGCCGGTGGATCGCATCGTCGCGGGCCTGCCCGCCGCGATCGCCGCGTTGAAGGCGGACAACTGGGGCGAGGCCGCCGCCGGCATCATGACCACGGACACGCTGCCCAAGGCCTGCTCGCGGCAGCTGACGATCGGCGGCAAGACCGTGACGATCTCCGGCGTGTCCAAGGGCGCGGGCATGATCCGCCCGAACATGGCCACGATGCTGGGGTTCGTCGCCACCGACGCGGTCATCGCGCCGGAACTGCTGCAGCCGCTCGTGAAGGATGCGGCCGACCAGTCCTTCAACCGCATCACCATCGACGGCGACACCTCGACCAACGATTCGTTCGTGCTGATCGCCACGCATCAGGCGGGCCATGAGCGCATCACGTCGCTGACGAGCGCCGAGGGCCGCGCGCTGCGCGACGCCGTGGTGGCCGTGTCGCAGCAACTGGCGCAGGCGATCGTGCGCGACGGCGAGGGCGCGACCAAGTTCATCTCGGTGGTGGTGGAAGGCGGCAAGACCGAAGACGAGTGCCGCAAGGCGGCGTACGCGATCGCGCACTCGCCGCTCGTGAAGACCGCGTTCTTCGCCAGCGACCCCAACCTGGGCCGCATCCTGGCCGCGGTCGGTTACGCCGGCATCGACGATCTGGACCAGGGCCTGATCGACCTGTTCCTGGACGACGTGCACGTCGTGACGAAGGGCGGCCGCCGTCCCGAGTACAAGGAAGAGGACGGTCAGCGTGTGATGAAGCAGGCCGAGATCACCGTGCGCGTGGGCCTGAACCGCGGCCCGGCCGAGACCACCGTCTGGACCTGCGACTTCAGCCACGAGTACGTGACGATCAACGCGGATTACCGCTCCTGAGGCGTTGAGACGTTGAGGCGCTGAGGCGCGCGGGCGCCTGATCAGAAGTCGACGGCGCGCGTGCCCCGGATGCCGCGCGCCAGCAGCGTCGCGTTGATCAGCTGCGCTTCCTCGCGCGTGCCGAAGGGCCAGACCGCGGCGCGCCAGCCGTCCTTGGTCTGGAAGACCTCGCCGTTGGGCGTGTTGCCGGTGGTGGCGCCGATCATCTCGCGCATGCGCCCGAGTTGCGCCTCGGCATCGGCCTTGGTCTTGTGCGGTTGACCGACCAGGGCGACGACCTTGCCGCCCGCCGCGGCGCCGTCACGCTTCACGAGACTGCCCAGGCCGGCCTCGTCGACCGGCACGCGACGCTCGTCGGCCGCCGGGGACGAGGCGGCGGCGTCCTTGCCGTCCTTGCCGGCGGCGGCCGGCGTGTCCTTGACCGTGGCGGCGTCCTTCTCGCGCGCGGCGCGCTCGACGCCGCTCTGCAGCGTGGGGCGGATGCTGGGAATGACCGTGGCCGCCGGTCCTGAGGCGGCGGGCATGGCGGCACTGGCCGAGGCGGATGGCGCGGAGGCTTCGGTCTCCGCGGCGGAGGCTGCCGATGCCGCCGCGGACGCAGCGGCTTCGGCCTCGGATGCCGCCCGCGCCTGGGCGACAAGCGCGGCCTGTGCCGCGGAGGCCGCTTCCGCCGCCTGAGCGGCTGAGGCCGCCGACGCTGCTTCCGCCGCGGCCTGGGCCGCGAGCGCCTCCTTGGACGGTCCGGACGGCCAGAGCGCCCAGATCGCCACGATCAGCACCAGCGCGCCGATGCTGCCCGCGACGCCCAGCCGGGCCGGGTCCATCGCCCGGCGCCCCAGGACGCGGTCCCGGCGCCCCACGAGGACGCGCCGCCGCGCCGGACCGGCATCGAAGGCGGCGCTCAGCAGCACCAATTCCATCGGCCATGCACCAGCCTGGTTCGCTTCGCCGCCCAGCGCGCGCTCATCGATGTCCACGCGCCGCAAGGGCAGCTCGTCCGGACCGGTGGTGAAGCCGTGGTCCAAGGCCATCGCCGCGACGGCGGAGCGCTTCAGACCCGGGATGAAATCGTCGACCCAGGCCGGCCGGGGCCCCGAAGCGGCGGCCCTGCGCTGCCAGGGCCATCGGCGCTTGGGCGGGGTGGGGGCGGCCTCGGCGGGCGCGCCGCCTTCCAGGCTGGGTTCCTTGGGCAGCGCCTGCGCCATGAAGGGCAGGGCCACGGCGCCGACCGTGTGCACGTCGGCGATGCCGATGCGCCGGGCCAGCGGGTGTTTGTTGTGCCAGTTCACGAGCAGCCACGCGACCACGTCGGGCGACGGTCCCTCCCAGGGCGCGGCCGGCGCGGCCGGGGCAGCAGGCGCGGTGGGCGGGGACACGGGCAGCGTCGCGTCGCCGGCGGTGGGCGCGGCGGACAGGTCGACGTCGGGCGTGGCGGGGGTATCGTCCATGGCGACGGCCATTGTGCGTCAGCGCCGCCGCGGGCCATGCGCGCAGCACCGGGGCGAAGACCCGGGAGTTCCCGCGATGGGCCTTGAGAAGCGGGCACGGGATTTGTATGTTGATCGACATGCCGACATCGACGTACGCCGACATGACCCTCTCCCGCGCCGGCGCCCGCACGCGGCTCCTCGTCGTGCAGGCGCTGTCGGTGCAGCCGCTGGCCGCGGTGCTCGAGGAGAGCGGTTACGAGCTGCTGCGCGCGGCCGACCCGCTCGCGGCGATCGACGGGATCAACGCCGGTCCGGCGCTCGTGATCATGGACATGGACCTGCCCGAGCTGCCCGGCGACGGGCCGCTGGAGCTGCTGCGGCGCCTCGCCGGCAGCCACGCGCCGGTGCTGACGCTGAGCCGGCCCCGGGACGCGGTGCGGCAGGGCATGCTGGTGGCGGCCGGGGCCAGGGAGTGTCTGTTCAAGCCGGTGCGCATGAGCGACCTGCTCGCGCGCATCGAGCGCCTGACCCGTCCCGCCCAGCCGGTGAGGGCCGCCGAGCCGCGCCAGCCGACCGCCAGCATCGCGGTGCGTGAGCGCGACGGACACTGCGTCTGGCAGACCCCGCAGGCGCGGGCGCTGATGGCGGCCTATTTCCCGCCGCCGTGGTCGGAGCATGCGCGGCTGCCGCCGGAGGTGCTGGCCTGGTTGCACCGCGAGGCGCTGCGTCTGCGCGCGGGAGCCCAGCCCTCATCCCTGACCGTGGCGCCGATGTCGGGATCTCCGCGACATCGCCTGAGCTTCACGCTGGTGGCGGCGGATCCCGAGGTCGTCGGCGACGGCCACTGGATGCTGATGCTGCTCGAAGGGCCGGAGACCTGAAACGAGGCCCGGCCCGTCGCCTGACTGGGCATCCGGCTTTCGGTTTGGCGGGACAATCACGGCTTCCACAGGAAGTCCGATGTTCAGTTCCCTTGTTCCCGATGCCTCCGGCGACGCCGGCGCCGCCGGCGCCGCCTCGCCCGACGCGCGCGCGCGTTTCCTGCGCCTGCTGCGCACCGCGCTCGCCGAGCGCCGTTTCCAGCGCCTGCTGCTGAACCGGCACGAGGGCGAGGACGCCTCGATCGAACGCCTGACGGTGCGTGACATCGAGCTGCGCGGCGAACGCGCGCTGAGCTTCCTGTGGCGGCACAAGACGAAGGACGTCACCAAGAACCATCCGCTGGACGAGGGCCTCGCGCTGATCGACCAGCTGCTCGGCCAGGACTTCCAGCAGGCGCACCTGGACACGCTCGGCGAGGAGGCGCAGCTGCGCTTCAGCCGAAAGGGCAAGCCGCTGTTGCAGGTGGGCCGCAAGGCGACCGCGGCGACGGCGGACGACAACGCGGCGGCGGCACCGGGCGCCCCGTCAGGCCACGACCGCGCCAAGCCGCGCGAGCTGTCGGTAGAAAGTCCCTTCTGGCGCGACCTGGGCGTGACGCACGAGCTCAAGGGCCACGCCGCGCTGGTGCCGGCGATGGCGCGCAAGTGGAAGCAGATCAACAAGTTCATCGAGATCTTCGGCGCCGCGGTCCGCAAGGCCGGGCTGGACACGCCGGGCACACCCGTGCGGCTGGCCGACTTCGGTTCGGGCAAGGGCTACCTGACCTTCGCGATGCATGACTGGCTGCGCGCGCAAGGCCTGGCGCCGAGCGTGCAGGGCGTGGAGCTCAAGCAGGACATGGTGGCGCTGGGCAACGCGGCGGCGGCGCGACATGCGCTTGAGGGCCTGAGCTTCGAGCACGGCGACGTGCGCGAGCGCGGCGACCAGCCGCTGGACGTGATGGTGGCGCTGCATGCCTGCGACATCGCCACCGACCACGCGATGCATTTCGGGCTGCGCAGCGGCGCGCGGATCATCATGTGCGCGCCGTGCTGCCACAAGGAGATCCGGCCCCAGATGAACACGCCCGCGGCGCTGCGGCCGTTGCTGCAGCACGGCATCCACCTGGGCCAGGAAGCCGAGATGGTCACCGACTCGCTGCGCGCGCTGCTGCTGGAGCTGATGGGCTACGACACGCAGGTGATCGAGTTCATCGCGCTGGAGCACACCAGCAAGAACAAGATGGTGCTGGCCGTGAAGCGGCCGCAAGAACCGACCCCGGCGCGCCGCGCGGAACTGCTCGCGCAGCTCGACGAGATCAAGCGCTTCTACGGCCTGCGCACGCAGGCGCTGGAGACCTTGCTGCGCGTGGA
The DNA here is from genome assembly GCA_039594005.1 of Roseateles sp. Lineage (GTDB taxonomy): Bacteria > Pseudomonadota > Gammaproteobacteria > Burkholderiales > Burkholderiaceae_C > Roseateles. The sequence continues at coordinate 2,440,212 of JBCNOF010000010.1, read as the reverse complement.
AGGTCGGCTGGAGCCCGCTTGAGGCGACTTGAGGCGGCCCGCGCGGCGTGAGCGTCGCGTGAACCTCGTTGGACTGCCTCAAGATGAGGCAGTCCAACAAAGGTCCAGACGGATCAACGGCTTGGGCGCGCCGACCTCAGCTTTTCCCATGACTTGTCCACAGACAGCGTGGGCAATCGGCATGTGGATTGCCAGAGCGTGCGCATGTCGACGATCCTCGCTCCTTCTCCCGCACCGGTCCCGTGGCTGGCTCGTGTCCTCGGCGCCGCGCTGCTGATCCTGGGTTTCGTGATGCTCGCCGCGGGCGGGTGGCTGGCCTCACTGGGCGGCAGCTGGTTCTACGCGTTGTCGGGCCTGGCCTGGGCCGTCATCGGCGCGCTGATGTGGGGCCGGCTGCGCGAGGCGGTCATCGGCTACGCGCTGTACTTCCTGGCCACGCTCGGGTGGAGTCTCTGGGAAGTGGGCCTGGACTGGTGGCCGCTGGGCGCCCGGCTGGGCGTGCCCTTCGTGATCGGCGCGCTGCTGCTGGTCCTCGTGCCGACGATGCGCCGCCATCTGCCGCTGGACGACCTGCGACGCGTGGCCTGGCGCAGTCCGCCGGCCTTGCTGCTCGCGGCGGCGTTGGGCGCCTTCGTCGTGGTGGCGGCGGTGAGCTGGACCCGTGACCTGCATGCGCAGCCAGGCACCTTGCCCGCCAACGACGCTGCCCGGCCGCCCGGCGCGCCGGCCTCGGGCGCCGCGGCGCTGCCGGACGGCGAATGGCACGCCTACGGCCGCACCGGATTCGGCCAGCGCTGGTCGCCGCTGGCGCAGATCACGCCGGCCAATGTCGGCGATCTCAAGCTCGCGTGGTCGTACCGCACCGGTGACGTTCGCGGCCGTCCCGGCGACCCCGAGGAGACCACCTTCGAGGTCACGCCGCTCAAGGTCGGCGAGCGGCTGTTCCTATGCACGCCGCACCAGACGGTGCTGGCGCTGGACGCGACCACCGGACGGGAAGTCTGGCGCTTCGACCCGAAGGTGCGCGGCGAACTGGCGCTGCAGCATCTGACCTGCCGGGGGCTGTCCTACCAGCCGCCGCCCGACGCGATGGCCGCCGCCGGCGCCCAGCCCGCGCCGTGCGCGGCCAAGCTGTTCATGCCGACCGCCGACGCGCGGCTCATCGCGCTGGATCCGGCGACCGGCAAGACCTGCCCCGCCTTCGGACGCGAGGGCGCCGTGGACCTGATGGCCGGCATGCCCAACGCCAAGCCCGGCGCGTATTACTCGACCTCACCGGTGGTGGTGACACGCCGCCTGGTGATCGTCGGCGGCACGGTGCTCGACAACGCGTCGACCAAGGAGCAGTCCGGCGTGATCCGCGCGTTCGACATCGAGTCCGGCGCGCTGGTCTGGAACTGGGATTCCGGCAATCCGGACGCGACCGCGCCGATCGGCGCGGGCCAGCAGTACAAGGCGAACTCGCCCAACAGCTGGTCGGTGGCGAGCGTCGACGAGGACCTGGGCCTGGTCTACCTGCCCATGGGCAACCAGCCGCCGGACCAATGGGGCGGGCGGCGCTCGGCGGCGGTGGAGCGGCACTCGTCCTCGGTGGTCGCGCTGGACCTGGCGACCGGGCGCTCGCGCTGGGTGTTCCAGACCGTCCATCACGACCTCTGGGACTATGACGTCCCCGCGCAGCCGGTGCTCGTGGACCTGACGGTGAAGGGCCAGCGCGTGCCGGCGCTGGTGCAGGCGACCAAGCAGGGCGAACTCTTCGTGCTGGACCGCCGCGATGGCCGGCCGGTGTTCCCCGTCACCGAGACACCGGCGCCGCAAGGGGCGGCGGCGGGCGACTTCACCGCGGTCACGCAGCCGGTCTCGGCGATCTCGTTCAATCCGCCGGTGCTGCGCGAGCGCGACATGTGGGGCGTGACGATGTTCGACCAGCTCTGGTGCCGCATCGCGTTCCACCGACTTCGTTACGAGGGCCGCTTCACGCCGCCGTCCACGCAGGGCTCGCTGATCAATCCGGGCAACTTCGGCGTCTTCAACTGGGGCAGCATCGCGGTGGATCCGGTCCGCGGGATCGCCTTCACGACGCCGGCGGTGCTCGCGTTCACATCGACGCTGGTGCCGCGCACCGACGACAAGGCCTTGCTGGTGCAGGACAAGGGGCCGCCCAAGGGCTCGCTGCCCGCGCTCAACGAGAACTTCGGCGCGCCCTTCGCGGCGCGGATGAAGCCCTTCACCTCGCCGCTGGGCGTGCCCTGCCAGGCGCCGCCGTGGGGCACGGTGGCGGGCGTCGATCTGAACGAGGGGCGCGTGGCCTGGCGGCATCGCAACGGCACCGTGCGCGATCTCTCACCGGTGCCGCTGCCGTTCAAGCTCGGCGTGCCGAGCCTGGGCGGACCGATGATGACCGCCGGTGGCGTGGCCTTCCTGTCGGGCAGCATGGACGACTATGTCCGCGCCTACGACGTCAATGACGGCCGGGTCTTGTGGGAGCAGCGGCTGCCGGCCGGTGGCCAGGCCACGCCGATGACCTACCTGGGCGCGGACGGGCGGCAGTACCTGCTGGTGATCGCCGGGGGACACGGCTCCACCGGGACCCGGCCCGGCGATCACGTGCTGGCCTACGCGCTGGAGAAGCGCTGAAGGGCGCTGACAGGCGCTGGTGGGACACGGGGACGGCGAGCGGCCCCGCTCACCTCAGGCGGACGGCCTTGAGGATCTGCTCGTGGAGCCGGCGAGCCTGCGCGGGCGTCAGCAGCTGGTTGACCCGCAGGTCGTCGATGGTCTCCACGAGCAGCGTGGTCGCCCCCTTGCCGGCGCCGGCGATGGCGCGACGTTGGTGCTTGTCCTTGCCCGTCAACATCGCCGTGAAGGTCTCGACCGGCAACACGCCCGTCACGGCGGCGACGACCAGTTTGCGCAGGTAGAACGCGGCGTTTTCCCCGTGCCCGAGTTGGCCGACCGCGGCCCACGTCGCGGGCAGCCTCGCGGGGTCTCCGGGCGCGACCAGCTGGAGGAACTGCTTCGGACTGAGCAGCTTTTCGCGGGTCGCCACGATCGCGACGTCCATGAACGCGGCGAGCGTCTTGTCTCGAGGGGCTCTCAGCAGCAGGTCATCCATGGCGCCGCCGCTCGTCATCAAGTCCATCAGCGCGGCGCCGTTCAGCGTTCCGTCGCGCGCGGCCTCAAGCCATCCCGTCATCAGTTCGGCGAGGCGCCAAGGTTCGTTGCTCAGGATGTCGCCCCGCGTCTCGTGCGGCTTGGCCGCCCAGAATTCCCGCAGGACGCGCCCGCGTTCCAGGATCCCCAGGCTGGCCGCCTTCGACACCAGTGAGGCCCAGCCCCTGAGCGCGCCGGAAGGAAGCGGCGACCGGATCCAGTGCGATGAGGGCACGCCGTAACGGCCAGGTCGCAGTATCGGGTCCGGCGCGTCCTCGGCTGACAGCAGCCGGTCCTTCTCGGCGGCCTTGACGGCATGGAGCCAGGACGTCCGGGTCGGCTCGTGTGTCAGCGCCTCGTCGGTGAGCGCCCGGCGGAGGATGCGCTTGTAGCTGTCGCGCTCGAGGATCCCGTCCTGGGCGAGCATGTGAAGCGCGCCGAGCAGCACTTCGGCGCTGACCGATTCGCCGCGGGACAGGGGCTTGTCGAGGATCCCGGACTCCAGGAGGGCGGCCAGGTGCTTCGGGCAGTTCCGCAGCAGTTGCTGCGTCACCTCGCTCAGGCGGATCGGGTCGTTGTCGCGCAGCGCGACCTTGAACGTTGAAATCCACTCCCCTTCCTGCCGCTCACGTTCCAGCGCGCGCCATCGCGTCGCACAGGCGCGCACGTTCGCAGGCAAGTCCTCGCGTGCCAACCACTGCTCGCGCGTCGCGGGCGGCAGTCGATCGAGGAAGCGCAGGATCAAGGGTTCCGTGAGCAGCCATTTGAGCGGCAGTCGGCTCAGCGCCTGCGCGGGCATGGACTCCACGACGCTTTCCGCGAGCGAAGCGCGCCAGGGCTCCGGATGCTGAAGATGCCGGGGGCGATCCGGGACCCGCGCCAGGCCGGCCAGGCTGAGGGATGACAGTTCCGGATCCGGGCGGCCTCGCGAGCGATGGCTGTGGAAGAAGATGCGGTCCTCGACATGGCACAGATCGGTGTGGCCGTCCGCCTCCGCCCACGACGCGATGGGCTCCTGGCGCGCTGGTGGGGCCAGACCCAGGCGTGTCATCTGCTCGCGCAGATCGAGGGCGAGCAACGAGGGGTCGTCGGTGATCCTGCCCGTGGTGAAGTCCTCGTCGCTGATCTGCACCAGACTCCTTGCCCGGATGCCGCCGTAGCGTTCGTTCAAGGCGTCAAGCGCGCGCTGGAAAGGCAGGGCGTGTGCATCCATGGGGTCGACCATCGACAAGTCTGCACCCAGTTCGTTGCGCAGTCCGGCCTTCAGCTCGTCCAGGGCATCGATCGCCAGGCGGCCGGCCATCGTGCTGGGATGAAGCTCCTGACGCAGCCTTTCGCGCCCCTGGGCGATCAGCCGGGAGGAGACCAGACCCGGATGTGCAAAGCGGTCCTCGATCTCACCGCCGGGAAGTCCCAGTTCCCGGCGCAATTGGTGGACGACGTGAGGCTCCAGGCCCGCGGCGGGCAGGCTGCCGTTCGGGCGCGGCGCCCGTGCCAACGACACGAGGGTCTGCTCGGTGACATGCTCCAACGCCTGGGCGTGTCGGGCGTGGAGTCCGCCTTGCGCGAGCCGGAGCGCCAAGGGCAGTCGCACCATCGACGTACCGATGTAAGGGCCGCAACGGTCCAGCTTGCTGGCGAATTCCTGGAGCGTGACCCGACACGCGGACGCGTCGATCGTCGGTTGGCGCATCAACTCGCAGAATTCGTCCAGTCCGCGCTTGCCCGGGCCGTGGATCACCGGGAGCGCGTCGCCGAGATAGGGGAGGGCGTTCTCCAGCAGCTTGTGCTTGAACGCCTGCAGGGATTGCGTGACGCCCGGCCCTTGGCGTCCGCATTGTGCCGAGGCGAACTGGCTCAGCTCGTCCATGCGGTCGGCGATCTGCTGGGCGCAATGCGTGTACAGCGCATCGTCGCGGAAATCGTTGAACCGCTCGATGCGCCGGCCGTTGGCGCCCGTCTGCGGTGGGCGGAACGAGACGTGGACGATGTCCGAGGGAGGCTCGGCCGATGTTGACGCGGGGGGCGCGAAGGCCTTGGGCAGGAGCCCGAAGTTCTCGGCGGTAGGGATCAGGTGCGGGGCGGTGAGCGTGGGGTGGCGGATGGAGGGCATGAGGTGCAAGTGAAAGCCCCCCCGCCGGGCGTTCGCGGACTTTCAGGCTTTCGTCAAGCCGCGCCGACGGCAGCGCGCAGGCGCAGGCAGTCATCGGCGCTGATCAGGCGTCGAGGCTCGACGTCGTCCAGCACCCGGCGCATGCAGGCGCGGAGTTGCCCGCGCGCATCGGCGATCGCAGGGCGTCCGCTCGGACCGGGCGCGAGCAGCAGCCGGGTCAGGGTCTTGCCCGAGACGGCGCCCGTCCTGGCGGCCACCGTCAGGCCGCACAGGTAGACGTGCAGTGATTGCACGGACGCATCGCCGCGGCACAAGCGGCCCAGGAGACCCTCGCGTGACACGTCCTCCAGCGCCTGCGCCGCGAGGGCGCGGCCATGTCGGGTCTGACACATCTGGGAAAGCAGCGAGGGGAAAGCCTGCGGGCTGTCGGCGGAATGGATCATCGCAGCCATGATCGAGGGCATGGCGCGTCTGGACGCTGACTGCAGGCCCTTGTCCACGCAGAGCGCGTCCACGCAGACCTTGACGCTCAACGCCGCGTGGGCGGAGCTGGCTGCCCGGTGCAGCACCGCGGGCTGCAGGGCCTGCTTGAGGGCATTGATCTGATCGCGGGCATCGATCAGCCGCGCCCGACGCAGGGAGGTCAGCGTCCTGGTCAGGACCCCTGCCACCTCGGCATGGCCGCGCGCGATGGCGTGGGCCAGCAACGTGATCTGCGGGCCCTGGTCGTCGCCGCCGCGCAATGTCTGGCTGAGCAGCTCGCGAGGGTCGGGTCGAGGTCTGCGCCGATGGAGGGCGTTCAGGGCTGTGGTCAGGCCTGCCGCGTCGCCGTTGGCGACGGCCTGACGGATCGCGAGATGGCGGTCGGGCGAGGGAATCCTGTCGTGCAACGCCTTCAGACTGCCGATGATCGGCTGCGTGGTGCACCACCTGCCCAGCACGATGGCGATGCCTTCGAGCGCATCGAGTCGACCTTTCAACGGGATCTCCTCGTCCGAGAGCTTCAGCGAGAGTTGATCGAGGAGGGGGGCGAGGTCTCGCTGGAGCTGGTGGGCCCGGACCTCCTCGGCCTCGATCTGGCGACTCGCGTCGGCGAAGGTCGGCGACACCTGGGTGAATCGATCCTGGGCGCGGCCCAGCAACGCCTGCAATTCCTTGCGCATCGGCGCATCGGGATGGCGGCACGCAAGCCTGCGACATGCAGACAGTTGTGTGGCGATGTTGTCGCGATGGGCGCGGTCGTTCGGGTCGTCCGCGGGCGCGGCGCTCGCGGCGTCGGCGGGACCGGACGCGGGAGGCGCCTTCGTGGCGAACCAGGGCAGGCAGGAGAACAGGCTCATCAGCAAGGCAGGGGCTGGCGCCGCGCGGCGGCGAAGCCAAGTCAGTTGCCAACGTCCCCCACGGAGTTCGCGCATGACATCCGAACACGCCCGACGAAAAAAAGCCCGACCCCTCGCGAAAGAGGTCGGGCAAGAGCGCTGGGACGCCGCCTGAACGCCCCGATTGCGGGGGGTGTGGCGCTGCGGCGTTGCGAATGTGGAGCGCAGGCGCGCCGGCCATCAGGCGACCCGCAAGGGGACGCGGCCTGGGCGCGAGGATCGGGCGGGACGTCAGCCGCCGTGAAGCGGCCGCGCCGGGGCTGGCTTTCCGGGGCAGGGACGCAGGAGCGTGGACTGCGGGGAGGCGGGCGTGCGGCGTGTCGTCATGCTTCGCATCATCGCCGTCGGGAAAAAGAGCAAGACGCGAAGAACAAGGCGCAAATCCGGCCAAACAAGTGGCCGGATTTCACGCCTATTTCCGGACTTTCGGTGCCGCGGGCATCGGCACCAGCGTGTCCTCGGTGACGCGCTGGAACTCGCGCTCGCTGAGCGCCCCGCACACGCGGCAAGCCTGGGCGGCCGCCTGGAAGAGCCGGTGTGCGTGGGGGGACGTTTCCCGTGCGGCGCCGAGCACGGTCTGGCAGAGGCCCGACAGGTGCGTCTTGCCCGGCGCGGCCGATCCCGTCTGGACGTACTGCGGCACCGGGGACTGGAGGACGCGCACCAGGTCCCCGTGCGTGAGCACGCCGGCCCGGGCGGCGGCCACGTAGCCGTCCATGACGGCACCGAACTCGGCGTGTCCGGGATCGCCCTGCTCGAGCGCCTTGCGCGGCAAGGGCATCGCCGAGCCGCTGTCTGTCAGCAGCGCGATGACCCGATCGCGCTCAATGAGCTTGAACGCGGCGAACTGGGTCACGCGCGAGAGCCAGCGGTTGATCGCCCCCGCTCGGGACGGGTTCTCCGGCCACAGGGTGTTGGTCAACTGTGCCGGACGCGTGGAAGCGAGCGCGGTCGCGACCATGCGTTCGGGCCAGGGGCGGGCGCCGAAGAGGCGCCGCCGGGGCATGCTGGCCTTCAAGTCGCAGAGGGCTTGCAGGTAGATCGGCGCGGCCTTGTTGCTCGCGCCCAGATCGTTGTCACCGAGTGCCCCGAGCAAATGGTCGAGATGGGTGCTGACTTCCATCTCGCCACGCCGGACCTGGGCCTTCATGTCCTGGCTCAGGGCCTGGACGTGGCCCGGCGCGCCGAGTGCGAGGAATTTGCCCAATTCGGCATCGGGCGCAGAAGCGGAGGAGATGTCCTCGAGGTCGTCGAGGCGGTCGTAATCGTCTTCGAGGCCGATCCGCGTGGCGGCGTGGGTGGTGTGGATCGGCGACGGGTTGGGAATTCTGGACATGGGGCGATGCGCGAGTGGGAAGGCTGATCAGTTGCCGGACGACACCCCTCAAGTTCGCTTCTCGACGCTCGCCCACGAAAAAGCCCGGCGCGTCTGTGACGGGCCGGGCCTGAGGGATGGAGGCGTCCAGGGACGCCAGCGCCTTACTTGACGTCCATGCCGAAGGTGTTGGCGATGAAGGCGAGGATGTCCGCGCGCTCCTCGATGATCTTGGAGGTCGGCTTGCCGGCGCCATGGCCGGCCTGCGTCTCGATGCGGATCAGCTTGGGCGCGGGGCCGGTCTGCGCGGCCTGCAGCGTCGCGGTGTACTTGAAGCTGTGAGCGGGCACGACGCGGTCGTCATGGTCACCGGTCGTCACCAGGATGGCCGGGTAGCGCACGTCGGGGCCGCTCTTGATCGTGTGCAGCGGCGAGTACGCCAGCAGCGCCTTGAACTCGTCGGCGTTCTCCGAGCTGCCGTAGTCCGAGGTCCACGCCCAGCCGATGGTGAACTTGTGGAAGCGCAGCATGTCCATCACGCCGACCTGCGGCACGGCGGCACCGAACAGGTCGGGACGCTGGTTCACGACCGCGCCCACCAGCAGGCCGCCGTTGGAGCCGCCGTTGATGGCGAGCTTCGCGGGCTGCGTGTACTTGTTGGCGACGAGGTACTCGCCCGCGGCGATGAAGTCGTCGAATACGTTCTGCTTCTTGAGCTTGGTGCCGGCCTCGTGCCACGCGGCGCCGTACTCGCCGCCGCCGCGCAGCACGGCCAGCACGTACACGCCGCCCATCTTCATCCAGGTCGCGGCGGTGACGCCGTAACCCGGGGTCATCGGCACGTTGAAGCCGCCGTAGCCGTAGAGCAGCGTGGGGTTGCTGCCGTCGAGCTTCAGGCCCTTGCGGTGCGCGATGAAGATCGGCAGCTTCGTGCCGTCCTTGCTGGTGACGAAGACGCGCCTGCTCTCGAACTGGTCGGCGTCGAAGGCGGTCTTGGTGCGCTTGAACAGCTCGGCCTGGCCGGTCTTCGCATCCAGGCGCCAGATCTCGCCCGGGGTGGTCAGGCCGGTGTAGCTGAAGAAGGTCTCGGGGTCGTTCCACTTGCCGCCGAAGCCCGCGGCGGTGCCGACTCCAGGCAGCTTGATGTCGCGCACGGCCTTGCCGCTGGGCGCGTGCACGCGCACCAGCGTCGAGGCGTCCTGCAGGTAGCTCAGGATGAGCTGACCGCCGACGCCGCTTGCGCCGGTGAGCGCGTCCTTGGTCTCGGGCACGAGCGTGGTCCAGGTCTTGGCGTCCTTGGCCTGCCAGGACTTGTCCAGGTCGATGGCGATCAGGCGGCCGCGCGGCGCGTCCTTGTCGGTCTTGACGATCAGGCGCTGGCCGTCGAGCACGACGGGGCTGTACTCGGCGTCGAAGGTGAGGGTGAGCGGGATCGCCTTGGCGCCGCCGTAGCCGCCCTTGTCGTCCAGCGGCAGCAGCATCAGGCCGTTCTTGCGCGCCGAGCCCTTCCAGACGTTGATCAGCGCGAGGCGGCCGTCATCGGTGACCTCGACGTTGAAGCCCCATTCCTTCTCGGTGAGGCTCTGCGCGACGAGCGCGTCCTCGGACTGCGGCGTGCCCAGGCGGTGGTAGTAGACCTTCTGGAAGTAGTTGGCGCCGGTGAGGGCCGCGCCTTCCTTGGGGGCGTCGTAGCGCGAGTAGAAGAAGCCCTTGCCGTCGGGTGTCCAGGACGCGCCGGAGAACTTCACCCATTCGATGGTGTCGGGCAGGTCCTTGCCGGTCTCCAGGTCGCGGACCTTCCAGGTCTGCCAGTCGGAGCCCGCGCCGGCGGTGCCGTAGGCCATGAGCTTGCCGTCGCGCGACACGGCGCCGCCGGTCAGGGCGACGGTGCCGTCCTTGGACAGCGTGTTGGGGTCGAGCGCGACCTGGGGCGTGTCCTTGAGGCTGCGCGCGGTGTAGAGCACCGCCTGCTGCTGCAGGCCGTCATTGCGGGTCCAGAAGTAGCGGCCGCCCTCCTTGTAGGGGACGCCGAACTTCTCGAAGTTGTAGAGGTCGGTGTAGAGCTTGCGCGTGGGCAGGCGCTGGGGCATCGCGGCGAGGTACTTGTCGGTGACCGCGTTCTCGGCCTGGACCCAGGCCTTGGTGTCGGCGGCGTTGTCGTCCTCGAGCCAGCGGTAGGGGTCGGCGACGGTGGTGCCGTGGTAGGTGTCCGTGTGGTCGACCTTGCGGGTGACTGGGTAGCTCAGGCCCTGCGAGGCGGCGGCGCTGGCCGGGGCGGTCGCGGGCGGGGTCGATTGGGCGGTGGCGGCCGCGCCGGCGCCGAGTCCGACCACCAGCGCGGCGGTCAGCGAAAGACGGGAATGCATGCGGTGTGCTCCTGGGAGTCGGGAACCCGCCCGCGCCGGGCTTGTGGCCGAGCCGAAGGCGGTGGCCGGCGATTGTGCCCGGGCGATCCGGGGGTGCCTTTGGTCAGGGCGGGGAAACACGGAGGAGCACTTGAAGGGACGGCCGTGGTCGAACGTCGGCGGCGTGTGGCGAGAAGGGCTCGCACAAACCGGTCGAGATCATGGCTGACGCTGACTCGTCCAAGTCGTTTTGCGGGTGGGCTCGATCCGCAAGGGCCAGGTCGTTCTCAGAATCCCGCATTCCCTTCCTTGGAAAGCGCAGGTGCAGAATGAACGCACTCCTCGATCCGATCTGTTTCGACCCACCGATGGCTGAGCCCGACATCACCACATTGAACATCCGCATCGACAGCGCCTTGATGCGTGCGCTCGAAGCTGGGGCTGTCGACTCGGGCCTGACGCTTGATGAACACGTCGCCTGGCTCATCAAGGAAGCTGTCTTCATCAACAGTCCGGCATTCTTTGATCCAGACAATGAAGAGGCACACGAGTACCGGATGATTCGCGAGACGCTCGAATCGAGCGCTCGTGGCGAAGACCTTCCTCTGGATCAGGTGATGAAGGCGATTGAGGACGAACTCGGAGCGGACGGTTCGGGTGAATCGCCGACGCAAGCTTGAACGCCGCGATCTCCCTTCGGGCGCAGCAGGATCTCCTTGAAATCGTGGCCCGGATCAGGGCCGAGAATCCGTTTGCTGCACAGAAGCTGGTCAAGGAGCTTTACCGCAAGTTCAAGTTGCTTGCGTTGCAGCCCGGCATCGGCTCTCAAACGCAGAACAACAACGTGCGCGTGCTGCCTATCAAGCGCAGCTACAAGGTGATCTATTCGTCGCCACCCCCGTGCCTGATCATCCGGCGCGTGATCCATTCGGCACGTCACTGGCCCGAAGCCGGCTTGCCCGACCGTCGAGGTCAGTAATCCCACCTCGCTTCCACCTGGAACGTCCGTCCCGGATAGGGATGGAAGTTCCAGTACTGGTAGTTGTTGAGGTTGTCGATGCCCGCGGACAAGGTCCATTGACGATCGACCTTCCATTGCACGCGCGTGTCCACGGTGAAGTACTTGCTCGCCGCCATGTATGCGAAACCGTTCACGTCGCTGTTGTCCAGCGTGCTGAACTGCTTGCCGCTGTAGCGCGCGCCCAGGCTCACGCTCAAGTCGTCGCGTGCCTGCCATTGCGCCAGCAAGGTTGCCCGCCAGCGCGGCACGCGCGGCTGCCACTTGCCGATCGTGTCGCCCGGTGTCGTCGCATAGCCCGCGTTGGCCAGGATCACCGAGTCCGCGAAGGTCACGCTGCCCGTCAGCGTCACGCGTTGAGGCAGCCCCGCCGTACCGCTCAGCTCTACCCCACGCGTGCGGATGCGGTCGATGTTCTGCACCGTGTTCGCGTTCGTCACCACGTTGAGCTGCGAGTACAGCGCATCGCGGCTGTCCTCGTGGAACAGCGTGATCCGCAGCGCATCGCGATCTGCCCCGGTCCACTCGGCGCTGAGCTCGCTGGTCCAGCTGCGCTCGGGCTTGAGGTCGGGATCGTTGTTGATGAACTGCCCAGCTGCGTTGAAGCCGCCCTGGAAGAGCTCACTCACCGTGGGGAAACGCACCGCGCGACCGGTGCTGGCCTTGAGCACCCATTGATCGCTGATCCCGTAGGAGATCGCCGCCTTCGGCGACCAGGCTGTCTGCGCGCGCGCCGGATGTGACTGCGTGGCGGTGGCCGATTGCGTCACGCCGTCGAAGGCGGACCAGCGCTCGCCGCGCAGGCCCAGCACCGCCGTCCAATCCGGCGCGAAGGCCCACGCATCCTGCGCGAAGACGGCGCGCACGCGCGTGTCGCCGTCGAAGCGCGAGGCCAGCGCACCGGCCGCGCCATGACGCCAGTCGCTCAGCCCGAAGACACGGGTGCGCAGCTGGTATCGCTCCTGCGAGAGCCCGGCATCGATGGTGTGCTCGCTGCCCTCCGGCGTCCACGTGAACTTGGCCGACAGCGTGTTCCACCCGGTCCCCGCCTGGTCGGTCAGCCGGCCGCCATTCGTCGCTGCGGTCGTCGGCGCGTAGGCCCGCGAGCGGTCCGCGAGGTAGTCGTAGACGCTGCCCGACAGCTCCCAGCCCAGTCCGTCGCGCACCCGCCGCTTCAGCGAGACCGCATGCATGCGGTGCTCCAGCTCGTCTCGCGTCTGCGGGAAGTCGCTGGCGCTGAGCAGATAGCCCTTGCCATCGATGCTGATGGGCTGCGTGAGTCCACCGCTGTAGCGATGATCGACCACGCGTCCGTCGGCATCGCGCAGGAAGCTGCGTGACTGGCCGTCGCTGCGGTTGCTCCACAGCCCGAAGACATACAGCAATCGCAGACCCGGATCGAAGTCGTAGGCCAGCTTGAGCTTGGCCTGATCCTGCACGGTGTCGTACTGGGTGCCGCTGGCCAGCAGCAGCCAGGGCTGGCCGTTGCGATTCAAGCCCGTCTCCGCGCCGGTCACCGGCACGGCGCCGGCGGCCGGCGCAGTCGTGCTCAGCGCGCGGTTGGCGAAGGTCTGTGGCGGCCCTTCGCTGTCGGTGCGACCGGCATGCAGCCACCACGAGAACGCGCCCTCGGCGCTGCCGATGGACGCGCTGGCCTGACGCGCGTCCGCGCGGGCACCGTACAGACCGCTCGGTTGATGGCTGTAGCCCATGCGCGCGTGGGCTTCGAATCGTGTCGGCATGCGCGTCTGGACATCGACGACCGCGCCGACCGCGTTGCCCGGATAGGCCGCCGAGAACGGCCCGTACATGACGTCGACACGGGCGATCTCCTCGGGCGACACGAGACCCCAGCGCGGCGCGAAGCTCGCGCCGTTGCCCAGCAGGTTGGACAGCAGGATGCCGTCGGCGTAGACCAGCGAGCGCGCGCTGTTGCCGGTGCCCGAGGCCCGCGTGGACAGCACGGCGTGGTTGTAGTCGCCGATGTAGCGCTTGCGCACGAGCAGGCTGGGCAGGTACTTCAGCGCGTCCTCGGCGTCGGTGGCGTTGATGTCGCGGGCGATCTCCTCGCCGGTGACGCCCGCCATCGTGGTGGGGATGCGGCTGGGCAGCGAGGTCGGCGCGGCGCCGTCCACGCGGACGATGCCAAGCTTCTGGACGTGCTCGGGCGAATCGGTGGCCGCATCTGCGGCGGCGAGGGTGGTCGAGGCGCAGGCAGCCGCCAGCGCCGTCAGCGCGCCGGCACGAAGCCTGCGCGCACGGGAAGTGCAGGACATGGGAAGAACTCCAACGGAAGGAAGGAGCATCGGCAGGGGCCGATGCGGCAGGCTTCAGACCGTCAGAGGAGGCGCTCTCGCGAGCGCGTGTCGCCACGCATGGGCGGTGGTGGCGGCGCTGAGGAAGCGTTCGGGCAGGCCGTGGCGCAACTCGGTGCGCAGCGGCGTGGCGGCCGTGGCCGGCGGGAAGGGCAGGGCGTCCTGATGCAGATGGCAGAACGCACAGTGTTGGAAGAGCGCGTGGTCCTGATCGTCCACACCGCTGTCGGCGAGTCCCGCGCGCAATTCGGCGGCGCGGGGGCCGACCACGCTGGATCGGCAGATCTGCGTCCACGGCGCCAGATTCCCGTTCAGCGCCTGCGCGGCCATCGAGGCCGCGGGCAGCAAGGCCGCCAGCCAGAAGACCAGGACGGTCATCCAGCGGGCGGCGAGGGAGGGCATCTGCGGGCGCATGATGCGGCGGATTCTAGGGGGGGCCACGGACCTCGCCTCGAATCCGACAAGGCGATCGTCAGAACCGGTGGCGCACGCCCACCGAGAAGCTGTTGCCGTTGCCGTTCACCTGGCCGGTGAGCTTGTCGCTCATCGCCATCGCGTAGACGTCGGTGCGCTTGGACAGCCAGTGGTCGTAGCCCACGGTGAAGGTCTTGCGCTTGGCGCCGACGCTGGGCGAGATCTGCCCGTACTGCGCCAGTACCTTGCCGTTGCCGATCGGCACCGACGCGCCCGCCTCGTAGAGCTTGTAATCGACGTTGCGCGTGGTGTTGTCGACCTTGCCGTACTGGCCGAACAGCTTCACCACGCCCGCGTCGTAGGCCAGGCTGCCCAGCCAGGTCTTGGAATCGTCCACCGGCGTCGCGCCGTCCTTGCCGACCTTCTGATAGACCAGCGAGGCCGCGAACGGACCGCCCGCGTTGTACTGCATGCTCGCACCCGTGTTGCGGCCGCCGGCGCCTTCGCCGGCGGCGATGAAGGCCGTGCCGCTGAACCCGTCGATCAGCGGCGTCGTGTAAAGCATCGAATCGCTCCAGCCCGAATCGCCCGTCGTGGTGCCGTTGGTGAAGATGTGCCGGATCGTCGGCGAGTAGCCGAAGCTGTCGCCGAAGGGGTTGTAGCTCAGCGCCGCGACGAACAGCGGCGTCGTGTTGCGGCCCAGCTTCACGTCGCCCCAGGCCTTGTCGCGCAGGCCGACGAAGGCATTGCGTGCCCAGAACGCATCGCCGTTGAAGCGCCCGTTCTGACCGCTGTCCGCGCGCAGGAAGGCATCCAGCTGGAAGAAGGCGCTGAGGCCGTCGCCCAGGTCCTCGTTGCCACGGAAGCCGAGGAAGCTGGTGCTCATCTTGCCGCTCTCGACGCCCTGGATCGAGGACGCCGTGCCGGCCGCCTTGGTGGTGCCGACGCTCATGTCAACCAGTCCGTACAGGGACACGCTGCTCTGCGCCTGCGCGCTGCCGCCGGTCAGGGCCAGCGCGGCGGCGACCGTGAGCGGCAGCGCCGCCATCGATCGGGCCAGGATCGATCGGGCGTGGGCGTGGGGGGAATGACTCATGGAAGTGCTCCGGGTTGGATTCGAATGGTTGTGGGAGTACTGCTGAAAGGGAACCTGGGGAACCCGGACACGCGGCCCGGGGGGGCTTCAGACGCGGCCGCTCATGACGGCTGACCGCGATGGGCCCAGCCGGTGACGCGGCGCTCGACGGCGGCGAAGAGTTCGTACATGGCCATGGCCATCGCACCGACGACGACCAGCCCCGCGAAGGCCAGGCCCATCTGCATCGACGATCCCGCCGAGATCAGCAGGTAGCCGATGCCCTCGTTGGCGGCGGTCATCTCGGACACGGTGGTGCCGACGAAGGCCAGCGTGATGGCCACCTTCAGCGCGCCGAAGAAATGCGGCATCGACCGCGGCAACCCGACCTTGAACAGGATGTCCCGCCTGCGAGCGCCCAGCACGCGCAGCACGTCCTCGAGCTCCGGTTCAAGCGTGGCCAGGCCGGTGGCGATGTTGACCATGATCGGGAAGAAGCTGATCAGGAACGCGGTCAGGATCGCCGGCCCCGCGCCGATGCCGAACCACACCACCAGGATGGGCACGAACGCGGCCTTGGGCAGCGCGTTGAAGCCGGTCATCAGCGGATACATCGCCTCGTAGGCGAGCCGCGAGCTGCCCATCATGCATCCCAGCGCGACGCCCACGACGATGGAGATCGCGAAGCCCGCCATCGTCACCCAGTAGCTGCGCCACGCATGCGCGAGGAGGGTCGCGTGGTGCTCCCAGAGCTGACGCGCGATGGCCCAGGGGCTGGGGAAGAGGTACTCCGAGATGTCGAAGAGCCCGCACACGCACTGCCATCCCAGCAGCAGCGCGATGAGCAGCAGCCAATGCGCGTTGTGGCGCAGCAGCCGCCGGCCACGGTGGGGGACCGGGGAACCGGGCGTGGCGGCGGTCATTGCGCGATCTCCGTGCCTTGCTTCTTCAGCGCGCCGATGTGGCCGCGCAGCTCATGGACGATCTCGCCGAAGGCCGGGGTGTAGGTGAGCTCCAGATCTCGCGGACGCGGCAGATCCACCTCGCGGCGCAGCTGCATGCGGCCCGGGCCCTTGCTCATCACGTAGATCGTGTCGGCGAGGAACACCGACTCGCGCAGGTCGTGCGTCACCAGGATGACGTTGAATCCCTGCGCGGCCTGCAGGTCGCGCAGGATGCACCACAGCTCCTCGCGCGTGAACGCGTCCAGCGCGCCGAAGGGCTCGTCGAGCAGCAACAGCTGGGGCTCATGGATCAGCGCGCGGCAGATGCTCGCGCGCTGCTGCATGCCGCCCGAGAGCTGCCACGGGAACTTGTCCTCGTAACCGGCCAGGCCCACGCGCGCCAGCAGCGCGCGGGCGCGCGCCTCGAAGTCCGCGCGATGCGTCTTCCACTGCGAGCGGTAGGGCTCGACGATCTCCAGCGGCAGCATCACGTTGGCCAGCGTCGTGCGCCAGGGCAGCAGCGAGGCCGACTGGAAGGCCATGCCGCTGATCTTCAGCGGGCCATGCACGGTGCGGCCGTCCACGCGGATCTCGCCGCGAGAGGGCGCCTTGAGCCCGGTCGTGAGCTTCATGAAGGTCGACTTGCCGCAGCCCGACGGTCCGACGATCGCGATGAACTCACCGCGCGCGACCTTCAGGTCGATGGCCTCGACCGCGAAGCGGCCCTGGGCGAGCAGCGCCTCGTTGTAGGCCAGCCAGACATCGCGGAACTCGACGAAGGGCGCGGTGGCTGCGGCATTCGCGGCACTCGCGGCAGCAGGCGTGTGCATGGCGCTCACTTCCGGGGCGGCAGGATGTTGAGCTCGGCCGCGCCCGGCAGGAACGCGCCGTTCCACACCGCGATCGGATCGACGCGCGTCTTGGTGCCGTAGGCATCGGAGACCTGGCTGGCCATGAGGCTCAGCCGGGGGGCGGCGACCTGACCAAAGCCCTCGGCGCGCGCGTCGGGGCTGGCGATCACCGCGTCGATGGCCATGCGCAGGCGGCGCTTCTCCAGGTCGACGTTGATGATGCCGTCGCGCTCCTTGACGAAGGCGATCGCCGCGTCGGGCGCGGCCATCGTCTCCTTGGCGCCCTTGGCGAAGGCGCGCAGGAAGGCCTTGAGCTGCTCGGGCTTCTCCTTGATGAACCGAGGCGAGGCGATGATCGCGTTGCCGTAGAGCTTCACGCCGTGCTCGGCATAGGGAAAGACCACCACGTCGCTCGCCTTCACGCCACGCGCCTCCAGGCTCAGCAGCGAGGTGAACGAGAAGCCGGTGATCGCGTCGACATCGCCGCGGGCGAGCATGGTCTCGCGCAACGGCGGATCCATGCTGATCCACTGCGCCGCGCCGATCCTGTTGGCCTTGGCCAGGATGGGGAAGGCCCGGCGGCCGGCGTCGAAGACGGGCGCGCCGAGCTTCTTGCCGCCCAGGTCCGCCAGCGTCGCGATGCCGCTCTTCTTGAGCGCGAGCACCGCGGCGGGCGTGTTGTTGTAGACCATCATGACGGCCACCGGCTTGTTGGGCGCGTCGGGGTTGTTGGCGTGGAACTCCATCAACGCCGCCATGTCGGCGAAGCCCAGGTCATAGGATCCGGAGGCCACGCGCATCACCGCGCCGCCCGAGCCGTTGCCGGCATCCACGCTGACGTCCAGCTTCTCCTGCTTGAAGTAGCCCTTGGCCACGGGCAGCAGGAACAGGGCGGACGGACCCTCGAAGCGCCAGTCGAGCTGGAACTTGATCGGGGTGACCGCCGAGGCGGAGGCCTGAGCCTGGGCCAGCGTCGAGGCGGTCGCGCCGGCCAGCAGGCTCAGCGTCAGTGCGGCGGCCCGCAGGGTGGCCTGCAGGGCGCGGCGGCGGGGAATCGTCATCGGTGTCTCCTGGGAATCAACAGGAACACCGTCGCAACGACCATGCCATTTCGCGACCGCATACGCCGAACGGCGTATGCGCGGCGGCGGCGGGCGGGACTGCCGCCGTCTTCAGCCGATCAGGTCAATGTATGCAGCCGGGCTGCCAATATGTATACAGTTCTGCACGCACAAGATCAGTGCCCGCGCTGCGGTCACTCGGTGCGCAACAGGTCCAGCAGGGTGCGTGCGACGACCTTCGTCGCGCGGCGCAGGTCGTCCAGCGCGACGCGTTCGTCGGCGCGCTTGGCATGAGACTCCAGCACGGTGCGCGGACCGGCGCCGTAGATCGCGGCGGGGATGCCGTGCTCGCCGTACAGCCGCACATCGGTGTAAAGCGGCGTGCCCGAGGTCGGAATCGGCTCGCCAAAGACGGCTTGGCCGTGGCGTTGCAGCGCTTCTACCAGCGGCTGGTTGCCCGGCAGCGGCTTGAGCGATCGCGCCAGCAGCAGGCGGCGCACATCCACGGTGATGCCGGGGAAGGCGGCCGCGGCCTGAGCGATCGTGTCGCGGATCTCGGCCTCGACGACGACGGGATCCTCCTCGGGAATCATCCGCCGGTCGAGCTTGAAGGTGACCTTGCCGGGCACGACGTTGGTGTTGGTGCCGCCCTCGATGCAGCCCACGTTCAGGTAGGGATGCTTGATCCCCTCGACCTGCGAGGTGATGCCGCGGTAGACCGCGTTGCGCGCATACAGCGCGTTGAGCAGCGTGACCGCGCCCTGTAGCGCGTCGATGCCGGTGTCAGGGATGGCGGCGTGCGCCATCTTGCCGTGCACCGTGACTTCCATCTGCAGGCAGCCGTTGTGCGCGGTCACGACCTGATAGCTGAAACCCGCGGCGAGCAGGAAGTCCGGCTTTGTGAGCCCCTGCTGCAGCAGCCAGCCCGGACCGAGCTCGCCGCCGAATTCCTCGTCGTAGGTGAAGTGCAGCTCGACGCCGCCGCCCAGTGGCGTGCCCGCGGCATGCAGCGCCTCCAGCGCGCGCAGCGCGAAAGTGTAGCTCGCGAAGTCGCTCTTGCTGACCGCCGATGCGCGTCCGTAGAGTTGCCCATCGTCGATCTCGCCGCCGTAGGGATCGTGCGTCCAGCCTTCGCCGGGCGGCACCACGTCGCCGTGCGCGTTCAGCGCGATCACCGGGCCGGAGCCCTCGGGGCCGAAGCGGCGGCGCACGATGAGGTTGGTCAGCGACTCCAGCCCGTATTCACGGACCTGCGCCTGCGGCACCGGATGCGATTCGGCGTGCAGGCCCATCTCGGCGAGCAACTCGGCGGTGCGCTCGGCATGCGGCGCGTTGTTGCCAGGCGGCGTGTCGGTGGGTACGCGCACCAACGCCTGCAGGTAGCGCACCTCGTCGTCGAAGTGCGCGTCGATCCAGGCGTCGAGTGCGTCGTAGGAGGCTTGAGGAGAAGTCGTCATGCGCGTGGGATCTCGGAATGCTTGAAGAAGGTGCTCACCGGGCGTGATGGGGCTCGGAGGCTCACGGGCTCATGGGCTCAGAGCCGGTCCAGCAGCGCCTGGAAGGCCTGGACGCAGAGTTCGGTGTCGTCGTTGCTGATGGCCTCGAGCGGGTTGTGGCTGATGCCGAGGTTCAGGCCGCGCTGGAACAGCATGGCCTGCGGCATCGCCTGATGGAGCTTCATCGCGTCGTGGCCGGCGCCCGAGGGCATGCGGTGCGCGGGCAGTCCGAGCGCGTCGACCGCCTGCTCCCAGCGTGCTTGCCAGGCCGGATCGCTTGGTGCCGCGGCTGCGGCCTCGGTGCGCTCCAGCGTGAAGCTCAGGCCGCGCCGCTCGCAGATGGCGGCCAGGCGCGCGCGCACGTCGGCGTCGAGCGCGTCGCGTGCCTCGTCCGTCGTCGCGCGCAGGTCCAGGCTGAATCGGCAGCGGCCGGGGATGACGTTGATCGAGCCGTTGGGCACCTGCAGCTGGCCCACCGTTCCGACGACCTCGGGCACCGCGCCGGCGCGTTCCTCGACGTACAGGATCAGCTCGGCCACCGCGGCGGCCGCGTCGCGCCGCCGGTCCATCGGCGTCGTGCCGGCATGCGAGGCCAGGCCACGCAGCTCGCCGACGTAGCGGATGCTGCCGTTGATCGAGGTCACGATGCCCAGCGGCAGGTCGAGCTCGTTGAGCACCGGGCCCTGCTCGATGTGGACCTCGACGAAGCCGAGGTAGCGCGCGGGATCGCGGCGCAGCGCCTGGATCGCGTCCATCGTCGCGGGCAGTCCGGCCTCGCGCATCAGGTCGCGCAACACGACGCCGTCGGCATCGGCCTGATCGAGCCAGGCCGGATCGAAGCGGCCCACCAGCGCGCTGGAGCCGAGGAAGGTCGCCTTGTAGCGCTGGCCTTCCTCCTCGGAGAACCCGATGACCTCGATGCCGTGGCGCAGGCGCCGGCCCTGACGATGCAGCTCGCGCACGCAGGCCATCGGCACGAGGACGCCGAGCCGGCCGTCGTACTTGCCGCCGTTGCGCACCGTGTCGTAATGGCTGCCGGTGAGCAGCCGCGGCGCATCGGCGTCGGTCCCGTGATAGACCCCGACGACGTTGCCGACCGCGTCGATGCCGACCTCGTCGAAGCCGCACTCGCGCATCCAGTCCGTGAGCTGCGCCGCTGCGGCGCGGTGCGCGTCGGTCAGGTAGAGCACGGTGAGCTGGCCGTTCTCGGCGAATCCCGGGTCCGAGAACCGCGCCAGCGATTCGGCCCAGTCCCAGACCTGGTTGCCCAGCGTCGGCGTGACGCCGAACTTGTCGTTCAGGCGGATCTCGGCAATGCGGTGGATGTTGCGCAGGCACTCGGCGCGCTCGATGTCGGGATGCGCGTTCAGGCGGCGCGCGAAGGTGTCGATGATCTGGTGCCGCGTCAGCCCCAGCCCACGCGGGCCGCGCACCGCCAGGATGAAGGGCCAGCCGAAACGCGCGTTGTAGTCGGCATTGAGCTGCTGCAGCCGGGCGAACTCCTCGGGCGTGCAGTCGGTGAGACCGGCCGTGCGCTGCTCGTTCGTCGATTCGGCCGTCAGCGTCCTGGCGACCATCGCCTTGCCGGCGAGCTCCGGGTGCGCCCGGATCAGGCCGAGCTGCT
The DNA here is from genome assembly GCA_039594005.1 of Roseateles sp. Classification (GTDB taxonomy): domain Bacteria; phylum Pseudomonadota; class Gammaproteobacteria; order Burkholderiales; family Burkholderiaceae_C; genus Roseateles. The sequence goes on along the minus strand of JBCNOF010000010.1, from coordinate 2,419,109 downwards.
CGTCGATCGAGGCCTCGCGGACCACGCGCGCCAGCGCGTGCTTGAGCGCCGCGAGGCTCGCGAATCCGGTGGCGGGGCGGGCCGCGAACGCGCGACGCGCGATCCACGGCGAGTGCTCGTAGATGCCGTCCAGCAACGCGACGAAGGCGTCCTCGCCGGCAGCGTTCAGTTGATCGAGGGTCATCATGTTCAGCCCCACACGAAAGCCTTGTCCGCATCGAACGGATGCGTGGCGCGCCAGTGGCGGGCGATGTCGACGCGGCGCGCGATCCAGACGCGGTCGTGGCGCTCGACGTGATCGAGGAAACGCTGCAGCGCGCGCATCCGGCCGGGGCGCCCCAGCAGGCGGCAGTGCATGCCGATGCTCATCATCTTGGGCGCCTCCGCGCCCTCCGCGTAGAGCACGTCGAAGGTGTCGCGCAGGTACTCGAAGAACTCGTCGCCGTGGCTGAAGCCTTGCGGCAGCGAGAAGCGCATGTCGTTGCAGTCCAGCGTGTAGGGCACGACCAGGTGCGGCGTGAGCGCGCCGTCGGTCTTGCGCACGTTGAGCCAGAAGGGCAGGTCGTCGCCGTAGTAGTCGCTGTCGTACTCGAAGCCGCCGAAGTCCGCGACCAGCCGGCGCGTGTGCGGGCTGTCGCGGCCGGTGTACCAGCCTGAGGGCCGCTCACCGGTCAGCCGCTGCAGGATGTCCATGCCGATGTCCATGTGCTGGCGCTCGGTGGACTCGTCCATGTTCTGGTAATGGATCCAGCGCCAGCCGTGGCAGGCGATCTCGTGGTTGAGCTGCACCAGCGCGTGCGCCAGCTCGGGATGCCGCTCCAGTGCCATCGATACGCCGAAGACGGTCAGCGGCAGCGCGCGTTTCTCGAATTCGCGCAGCAAGCGCCACACGCCCACGCGCGAGCCGTATTCGTAGATGCCTTCCATGCTCAGGTGGCGCGCGGGATAGGCGGCCGGGTTGAACATCTCGGACAGGAACTGCTCGCTGCCGGCGTCGCCATGCAGCACGGAGTTCTCGCCGCCTTCCTCGTAGTTGAGGACGAACTGCAGTGCGATGCGCGCCTGGCCGGGCCAGTTCGCGTGCGGCGGATGCTCGCCGTAGCCGATGAGGTCGCGGGGATAACCGGGGGAGAGGACGGGCTTCATGGCGGTTGATGCGGGTCGGGTCGGGGCAGGGCAGGACGTGCCGGACGCGGGTCGAGGCTCAGAGCTGCAGGACCGATTTCAGGTCCTGCACGCGCGGGTCCAGCCGCAGGTTGGATTCGACGTTGCCGAGGTGCGCGTCCAGCAGCTTGAGCGCGGCGCGCTTGTCGTGCGCTTCGAGCGCGTCGACGATGGCCTCGTGCTCGCCCTGGGACTCGGCGGCGGAGTGCGAGCTCTGGTACATCAGCGCGATCAGCGAGCTGCGCGAGAGCAGATCGGTCAGCAGCTGCGCGAGCACCTCGTTGCCCTGCATGCGCGCGAGCACCACATGGAAGTCCGCCAGCAGCCGCGTGCGGCCGGGCACGTCGGTGCGACCGATGGCGTCGCGTTCCTGCTTCAGATGGGCGCGCAGCTGCTTGATCTGCGCGGGGGTGATGCGCTGGCAAAGGTCAGCGAGCATGGCGGCCTCGAGCATCTTGCGGACCTCGAAGACCTGACGGGCCTCTTCGACGCTGGGCTGCGCGACGAAGGCGCCGCGCGCGGGCTCGAGCCGCACCAGCCGGTCGCGGCTGAGCTGGTTCAGCGCCTGGCGGACCAGCGTGCGGGAGCAATCGAAGATGTCGGCCAGCTGCTGCTCGACGAGCTTGGTGCCCGGCATCAGCCGGCGCTCGACGATCGCCTGCGTGATGGAGGCGGTGATGCGCTGGGTGACGGACGCGTTGGCGTCGAGGTCGCGGGCATTCATGAAAGTGCGCGGCGGCTGAGAAGGTGTCCCCTTCTCCTGCGAAGCGGGAGAGGGGTAGGGGTGAGGGCTCATGGCAGGGCACTCAGTGTGTCCGGGAGTGTATACACTTTGCCCTTCGACTCCCCAATCACTTGAGACCTTGATGGGCAAACTCACCACCCACGTCCTGGACACGATGCACGGCAGCCCGGCCTCGGGCATGGCGGTCCGGCTCTACCGGATCGAAGGCGGCGAGCCCAAGCTGCTGCAGGTCCTCACGCTGAATGCCGACGGCCGCGCCGACGCGCCGCTGCTGGAGGGTGCCTCGCTGCTGACCGGCCGCTACCGGCTGGTGTTCGAGGTCGCCAACTATTTCCGCGCCCGCCAGGTGACGCTGCCCGAACCCGCCTTCCTCGACGAGGTGCCGCTGGACTTCGGCATCGCCGACGCCGACGCGCATTACCACGTGCCGCTGCTGGCCAGCCCGTGGGCCTACTCCACCTACCGCGGCAGCTGAGACGACGCCGATGCGCCCCTGGCAGACCCTGGCCCTAGGCTCGCGCGCGAGCCCGCGGTGCTGGTGCGCGTGGACGAACTGCAAGGCAGCGGCCCGCGCGAGGTCGGCGCCTGTATGGCCGTGACCGCGTCGGACGTCGTGGGCACGATCGGCGGCGGTCAGCTGGAGTTCGACGCCATCGCCAAGGCGCGCGCGGCGCTGGCCGCGGGCCGGGTGATGGAGGTCCGACAGCGTTTCGCGCTGGGCCCCTCGCTGGGGCAATGCTGCGGCGGCGTGGTCTGGCTGAGCTTCGACCTGCTGGACGCGCAACGCATCGCCGGCCTGGCGACGCTGCTCGGCGTGCAGGACGACTGGCGTCGGATCGCGCTCTTCGGCGGCGGCCATGTCGGTCGCGCGATCGTGGACCTGCTGGCCCGCCTGCCCGCGCGCGTGCACTGGATCGACAGCCGCGAGGGCGTGTTCCCCGAGCCGCTGCCCGACAACGTGCGGGCCGAGCAGTCCGAGCCGGTGCAGGGCGCGGTCCCCACGCTGGCGCCGGGCTCGCACGTGCTCATCATGAGCTTCAGCCACGCCGAGGACCTGGACATCCTGGCCGCCTGCCTCAAGCGTCAGCGCGAGGCGCGCGATCTGCCCTACATCGGGCTCATCGGCAGCAAGAGCAAGTGGGCGACCTTCCGGCACCGGCTCGAGGCCCGCGGCTTCAGCGCGGAGGACTTGGCCCACGTCACCTGCCCGATCGGCATCCCGGGCATCTCTGGCAAGCAGCCGGAGCTGGTGGCGCTGGCGGTGGTGGCGCAGGTGATGCAGGACTGTATACACTCCGCGCCTTGACGTCGCCGCGGCGCCCAGGTTTCTTCAGCGCGACGCTCGCCGGTTCACAGCGCCCGCAGTGGTGGTCCGGAACTTGCTCAACGTTCGTTGATGGACAGCTACCTGCTTGACTGGGCCAATCTGCTGCTGCGCTGGCTGCACGTGATCGTGGCCATCGCCTGGATCGGCGCCTCTTTCTATTTCGTCTGGCTGGACAACCACCTGGTCAAGCCGCAGGCCGAGGATCTCCGCGCCAAGGGTGTGGACGGCGAGTTGTGGGCCGTGCACGGCGGCGGCTTCTACAACCCGCAGAAGTACATGGTGGCGCCGGCGCACCTGCCGCAGCACCTGCACTGGTTCTACTGGGAGAGCTACTGGACGTGGATGAGCGGCTTCGCGCTCTTCGCGCTGCTGTACCTCTTCAACGCCGACACCTACCTGATCGACAAGCGCGTCTTCGACTGGAGCGCGCCGGCCGCGGTGGCGGGCGCGCTCGGATTCCTGGCCGGCGGCTGGTTGATCTATGACCAGATCTGCCGGCGCTTCGGGCGCAAGGCCGACGGCTCGATCGGCAACGACGGCGTGGTGCTCGGCCTGATCGCGGCGGTGATCGTCGCCGCGGCCTGGGGCGCGAGCCAGCTCTTCGCCGGACGCGCGGCTTTCCTGATCACTGGCGCCATGATCGCCACGATGATGAGCGCCAATGTCTTCTTCTGGATCATCCCGGGCCAGAAGCAGGTGATCGCGGACATGCGCGCGGGCCGGCCCGTCGATCCCATCCATGGCCAGCGCGGCAAGCAGCGCAGCGTGCACAACACCTACTTCACGCTGCCGGTGCTGATCGCGATGCTGTCCAACCACTACGGCATGCTCTACAGCCATCCGCACAACTGGCTGGTGCTGGTGATGCTGATGCTGGTCGGCGCGCTGGTGCGGACCTGGTTCGTGAAGCGCCACAAGGGCGTGGACGCCTGGCCGCTGCTGGTGGCGGTGGCGATGCTGCTGGCGGTGCTGATTTCCTGGCTCGCGCCGACGCCGACGATGGTGCCGGTGACGATGGCGCCGGCCACGGTGAGCACGGCGGCTTCCGGTGCCGGCGCAGCCTCCGCGACCGTCGAGGACAGCACCGGGCCTGTGAGCTTCGACACCGTGAAGCGCATCGTCGACGCGCGCTGCCTGGCCTGCCACAACGCGGCGCTGGCGCCCAAGCGCATCCAGTTCCACGAGCCCCAGCTGATCGAGCAGCACGCCGCGGAGATCTACCAGCAGGTCGTCGTGCAGAAGAGCATGCCGCTCAACAACGCCACCGGCATCACCGACGAGGAACGCGCGACGCTGGGTCGCTGGTTCAAGCAGCGCTGATCGGGACGGGGGCGCCCGGCCCGCTGCCGTCCCGACGCCGCGGCCCGCGACCTAGAACGTGGGAATGACGCCTGGCCGCCCGCGCGCCAGACTGCGCGCGACCTCGCCCGACGCGCGAGGCGGGGAGGCGGCCGATGGCCAACAACAACGCACCATTCCACCCGATCATCTACGTCCGCGGCTTCGCGATGACGCGTGGGGAGATCGACGAGACCACGGCCGATCCGTTCTGCGGCTTCAACCTCGGCTCGACGACGATGCGCGCGTCGGCCAGCAACAAGGACCGACCGCGCAAGTTCGTCTTCGAGTCGCCGGTCGTGCGGCTCGCTTCTGAATTCGGCTACAGCGACGTCTACGAGGACGGCCTGGACATCGTCGATCCCGGCTGGGAATTCGACGCCAGCGGCAAGCCCACGGACAACGTGCTGGGCAGCAAGTCCATCGTCATCTACCGCTACTACGACCCGGCCTCGACGCTGTTCGGCACGGGCCAGACCCCCATGATCGAGGACTTCGCCAAGGGGCTCTCCGAGTTGGTGGCCAAGGTCCGCGAGCTGCTGCTGGCCAATCCGCGCAGCGGCGTGGACAAGCCCGAGGACTTCCGCTGCCACCTGGTCGCGCACTCGATGGGTGGGCTGGTCTGCCGGGCCTTCCTGCAGAACGCGGCGCTCGATCCGAAGCAGGTGGCGGGCTGCGTGGACAAGTTCTTCACCTACGCCACGCCGCACAACGGCATCGACATGCTGGGGCTGAACGTGCCGTCGTGGTTCTCGGCGATGGACATCAGCAACTTCAACCGCGGCCAGCGCATGGCCGACTACCTCGACCTCAAGGCGGCTTTCGCGCGCCATGACGCCGTCGATCTGATCCCCGAGTCGCGTTTCCCCTCGCGCAACGTGTTCACGATGGTGGGCACGAATCGGCTGGACTACGAGGCCGGCGCCGGCCTGTCGCGGACCTTCGTGGGCAACGGCAGCGACGGGCTGGTGAAGATCGAGAACGCCACGCTGCGCGGGCTCAACGAGGATGGCAGCGTCGGGTCGCCGTGCGCCAAGGCCTTCGCCTACCGCTCGCATTCGGGCTTCTACGGCATCGTCAACAGCGAGGAGGCCTTCCAGAATCTCACGCGCTTCCTCTTCGGCGACGTGCGCGTCGACGTGTGGATGGACATCGACGAGATCCGGCTGCCGCCCGACGTGCTCAAGGCCGCCGACGGTCAGCAGCAGCGCGTCAACGCGCTGTACCAGATCGAGATGCTGGCGTCGCCGCGCGGCAAGCTCTGGTACCTGACCCGCCGCACGGCCGAGGAGGACTCGGTGGCCTGCCTCACGCACGCGGACTGGCTGCAGTGCGGCGGCAGGAGCTCGCATTACCTGTCGACCGTGTTCCTGGCCAACCGCGCGAAGGTCAATCCCAGACGACGCTCGCTGGCCTATGGGCTGACGCTGGGCGTCAAGGTGCCCGACTACGAGATCGACCAGCGCCTGTGGCTGAACCAGCACTTCGAGGGCGGGTATCTGTTCCGCAACGCGCTGATCCTGGAGATGGAGCCGCCGCGCGCGGACGGCACGCCATGGAAGGTGAAGTACGCGTGGCAGGACGCGGGCGTGTCGCTGGCCGACACGGCGCTCACGCCGCAGCAGATCGCAGGCGAGGCGGTCGAGGTCAACGTGGACGTCGACAGCGCCACCATCGCCGCGGACGGCACGCGCCAGCCGAGCAGCCCCGGCATCAAGGGCCGCCTGCGCTTCGTGATCCGCGGGTGGAATCAGGAGGCGCCTTGATGCGCCCTGACGCGCGCTGTGCCCCGCCGATCAGGGCGCCGGCGTCAGCGTGATGGTCCAGTGCCGCATCTTGTCCATGACCGCTTCCATTCCCGGCGGGATGTCCTTGACGGGACGAGGCGTGTTGCGGGCGCGGCCCGCGAGCGTCTTGCCGTCGGCCGAGGCGCGCAGCGTGTAGAAGGTGCCGCTGCCGATCTTCATGCGGACCACGCCGTCGCGGGCTTCCCAGGTCCCGGTGGACGTCGTGCGCGGCGAGGTCATCGTCGCCACGCCACCCGGCTGGAAGGCGATGACGGTCTGCTGCGACGAGATCCAGCGGGTGCCTTCAAAGACCTGCGCGGTGTTCACCGGGCCTGGCGCGGGCTGGATGTAGTCCCCGTCCATGGGCCACATCACGCGTTCGGCGGGGAAGGCGAGTTGTCCCTTCACGTTGTCGCGCGAGGCCTCGACCATGTTGGTGATGCGCAGCGTGCCGATCGCCGGATCGCGCAGCACGGCGGTCATGCCGTTGTCGACGTAGGTGCCCGCGCGCAGGAACTCCTTGTTGAAGCCCAGGTACAGCGCGGTGTCGGGCGCCACCTTGAAGCTCAGCTGATTGCCGGGACCGGTCGGGAACACGACCAGGCCGAGCGCCTGGCCGCGTTCCGCCAGGGCGCGCAGCAGGCGGCGGTGGAAGTCGGCCATCGCGGGCGCCGCGACGCCGTCGACGGAGACGGTCTCCGACAGCACCTCCAGCGGATAGATCGGGAATCGCGTCGGGCTGAGTTGCACGCAGGTCCACCAGCCGCGCGCGGCGATGGCGACCGCGGGCGCCTGGGCCGGCGAGAACTCGCGGGCGTCGTCGGGGTCCGCCGAGCCCAGCAGCGCGGTGATCCAGGCCTGTGCCTGGTCCGGCGACGACTGGCCCGTGCAACGCGCGATCCCGGCGGCGGCGTCCGGCGCGGAGAGCATCTTCAGCTCGGGGAAACGATCGGGGATCTCCACGTCCGCGCGAGCGGGCGCGGCGAAGGCCGTCACCAGGCCGAGGGCCAGGGCCAGGGCATGCGGACGCAGTGAACGCGATGAACGCGGTGTGGAAGATGGCATGGCGAAGTCCTTGAGCGATGCGCGGTGGGGCGACTGTAAACGCGATAATCCGCGCCTAGCCCGGAGGGAGGACGCTTGCGTCGAGCCGGGACCACCCACGCGGCCGCAGAGCCGACCTGACATGACCGCCATTTCCGACGCCGCGCGCGAGCTGCGCGCCGCGCTCCATGCCGCCACCACCGGGCTCGTCGGCCGCGAGCCGCTCGCCGAGCTGATCGTCCTGGCCGCCGTCGCCCAGGAGCACCTGCTGGTGGTCGGCCCGCCCGGCACCGGCAAGAGCGCCGTCGTGCGACGCGTCGCGCAGGCGCTGGGCGGCCGTTACTTCGAATACCTGCTGGGACGCTTCACCGAGCCCACCGAGCTCTTCGGTCCCGTGGACCTGCGCAAGCTGCGCGAGGGCACCGTCGAGACCGACGTCACCGGGATGCTGCCCGAGGCCGACGTGGCCTTCCTCGACGAGGTCTTCCTGGGCTCCACCGCCATCCTGAACACGCTGCTGGGCGTGCTCAACGAGCGCCGCTTCCGCCGCGGCCACACGCAGCTCGCCTGTCCGCTGCGCGTGTGTGTCGGTGCCGCCAACGGCCTGCCCGAGGACGAGGCGCTCGCCGCCTTCGCCGATCGTTTCCTGCTGCACGCCTTCGTCGAGCCGGTGCCCGATGAGCAGCTGGAGTCGCTGCTCGAGGGTGGCTGGCGCAGCGACTTCCAAGCCGTCGACGGCCCGGGCGCGATGGTCCACCTCGACCTGCTGGGCAAGCATCTGAAGGAAGTCCGCATGGACGCCGTGCGGCCCGTGTTGGCCGAGGCGATCCGGCAGCTGCGCGCCGCGGGGCTGCGTCTGTCGGACCGCCGCATCGTCAAGGCGCAACGCCTGATCGCCGCGGCCGCCGTGCTGGCGGGCCGGCTCGAGGCGCTGCCTGCGGACCTCTGGCCGCTGCGCTACGTGCTGCCCACGCAGCAGGCGCAGCTGCAGGCCCGCGACGTGCTCAAGGCGCAGCTCGCGCACGCGGAGCATCCGCACCTGCGGTACGCCGTCGAGGAGGCCGCGATGCAGCCGCTGTCGCGCGTGGGCCGTCTGATCGCGCAGGCGCAGGCCTGCCTCAGCGCGCCTGTCGACGCCGACGTCGGCGCGAGAAGCGGCCATCCGGCCATCACGAGCGTGCTGCGCGAGATCGACGCCAACTTCGCGCCGGAGCAATTGCCGACCGAGCTGGCGGTGGCGCGTGAGCAGCTGATGGCGCGCCTGCGCGTCGAGGGTGCGAGCGGCACGAGCGCCACGAGCGGCACGACGCTGCAATGAGCGCGATCGACGCGGCCCTGACGCCGCGACGCTGGGCGTGGCGGCCGGCCGTGGAGCCGATCGCGCAGGCGCAGGCCGCGATTGCCCAGGGCGAGGCCGCGCGCGCGTTGCTGCGGGCGCTGGCCGGCTTGCCGCCCACTCGTCGCGAGGACCTGCGCCTGAGCGCGGCCGCGGACTGGCTCGTCGTGCTCGGCAATCCCGAGACGATGCCGTGGGTCGATGGCATCCGCTATGCCGCGCCCGCCGCGCAGGCACCGATGCTGTGGCTGCCCACGCATGTCTCGCCCGATGTCGACGCGGGCCTGGTCTTCAGCGCGTTGAAGCGCCGGCACGGGCGCACGCCCTTGCTGCTGTGGTCCGCGCCCGAGGCGGTGTTGCCGCTGGACCGCGCGCAGCCCGCCGATGAGGCGACCTTGCGTGCGATCGCCGGGCGCTGGGGGCTGCCGACGGAATTCATCGTGGCGGAGGAGCATGCGACTGATGCGACTGATGTGACGGATGCCGAGGAGGGTGTCGCATGAGCACCGCCTTCGCGTTGCCCCCGCCGTTGCAGCGCTGGCACGACTGGCTGGCCTGGTTCGATCCGATGCTGGCTGAATCGCTGGGCGAGCTCGTGCGCCGGCTGCAGGACCTGGCCGGTCCTGCCAAGGCGCGTTCCGGTCGATCGCCCGTCGAGCCCGAGGGCCTCGGCGATCTGCGCTCGCGCGGGCCCTACGACCGCCTGTTGACCACCGAATGGCTGCTGGCCGAGGAACTGCCCGAGGAGTTCCTGCGCCGCGCGGCCTCGCACGAGCACCTGTTCCTGGCACCGACGCTGCGGGCGACGCCGACGGACCGCGCGGTGGTCGCGCTGTTCGACGCCGGCCCGCTGCAGCTGGGCGCGCCGCGCCTGGCGCACCTGGCCGCGTGGGTGCTGCTGGCGCGCCGCGCCGAGGAGCTCGGCGGATCGCTGTTCTGGGGCGTGGTGCAGGCGCCGGGGCGACTGCACGACGCGTCCGACGTGCGCGCGCTCGCGCGGCTGATGCGCGCCCGGACTTTCGTCGCCGCGACTGATGCGCATCGCGACGCCTGGCGCGAGTCGATCGACGGCGTCCTGGCGTCGCTCGCGCCCGCCGAGGTCGCGGCGGCGATGGACGCGAAGGATCCCACGGGCACGGTCCGTGACCCGGACGCGTCCGCGTCGCTGCGTGTCGGCGCGGCCATCGCGGCGCTCGCGGCGCGCAAGCGCCGAGGCGAATGCCCCGATCTGCGCGAGGCGGAGCTGTGGTGGATCGGCGCGCCGACGCCGGCGCTCGCCGCGCCCACGGGGCAGGAACGCGCGCTGAACCTGCGGTTGCGGCTGATGACGCCGGAGCTCGACGTCACGTTCGCGGCGCCGGGCGTGACGCGGCGCGCAGTGCTGCCACTGCCCGATGAGCGGATCTCCGCGCGGCTGCTGCGGACCGATTTCAAGACGCCGCTCCCGGCCTTGCCGGGGCCGGGCGGCGTGAGCCACAGTCGGGCGGCCCGGCGCGCGCCGCCGCGCGGCAACGCGCCGCTGATGGCGATGACGCAGGCGCCGCGTTTCGCGCGGGGCGGTGAGCACGTGATGGTGCCCGGCATCGACGGCTCTCACGCGGCGCTGGTGTTCTCGGTGCCCGCTGCCGAGGGCAAGCGCGGGGTGCAGCGTCGCACGCATCAATGGTCGGCTCGGCAGTCACCTGTCGCGCTCGGCGTGGACGGGCTGACCTCGTTCGGACTGATGCAGGTGGCCGCGGACCGCGATGTGCACCAGGGCTGGCATCTGCCGGACTTCGGGGGGCGTCGGCTGACCGATCTCGACGAGTTCAAGGCCACCCCGGGCACGGCGAAATGGATGCCCCTGGTGGTGCTCAAGCACGCGCAGCAAAGCGCGTTGCTGCTGCTCGATGATGCGCGGCAGCTGTCGTTCTGGCCCAGCCGGCGCACGGCGCAGGAGCCGCATCTGCGCATCGTCGGCCGTCAGGTGCTGGCGATGGCCGCGTCCACCGACGACCTCGCGATCGTCCTCAGCTACAAGCAGGAACGGCTGTGGCTCTGGGAGGTCGGCCTGAACCCGCCGGACCGCGCCGGCATCGCGGTGCTGGACCTGCCCGAGCAGCCTGATCGCGTCTTCCTCGCCCTGCGCGTGCGGCCGCCCCTCGAGCCGCGATGGGGCTGGTTGCACCTGCCGGTGGCGGTGGCGGCGCGCGTCGACGCGGACACCGAGACCTGGCGCCTGCGCTGGTCCTCCGAGAAGGAGGATCTCTTCTACCAGAACAAGCGTGGCGTGCTGCCCGAGGCCACGGTGCGCGCGCCGAGCGGCGGCCGGGCCGTCGGCCTCACGACGGTGGACGGTGAGGCATCGCCGTCGCTGATCGTGCTCGTGGGCAAGCGCGCCTTGCTGCGCGTGTCCGTGAACGTCACCGAGGCCATCTTCCAGGCGGACGCCGACATCGCGCAGGTGAGCGTGTGCCCGTGGTCCGGACGTGTCGCGGTGATCACGCGCGATCGCGAGCTCATCGTGATGGATGGATCGAGCGGGCAGCGGCTGATGATCGCGCGCGACGAGAAGCCGGCCAATGAGGCGGCGGCCACCGGGCCGTCCGTGGCCGGGCAGGGGAGCGACCGATGACGCGCGGAGCGGAGATCCAACGTCCGGTGCTCGCGGGCCGGCAGGCGGTCGACGCGTTGTGGTGGCCGACGGCGTGGCATGGCGAATCGATGCGTCGCGAGATCGTGCTCGCGTCCTGGTGCGAAGGCGCGGCACTGCATCGCTTCGAGGACGGTGATCTGTTGATCTGGCCGACCTCGCGATGGGAGGACTGCGGCGCGCTTGGCGCGTGGCCGCTGCGGCGCCAGCATGGCGCGCTGTGCAGCGCGCAGGTGTCGAGTGAGGAATGGCGTGAGCGCGTCGCCGGGCTCGATGGATCCGATGGGTCCGGGCATGGGCTGCTCGTGGCCGACGCCTGGCTGGCCGAAGGTGGACGCCTGCGCCCGCTGCGCCTCGACGACGCGCGACGCGTCGATCCGTCGGAATGGCTGGACGCGGACACCCCGTTGATCGAGCCCTTCGACTTGACGCAGCCCGCGCGGGAAGCGGCCTTCGTGCTGGCGCCGCGCGATCTGCGCGAGGTGCTCGGCCCGGACGTACCGGGCGAGACGGCGGATGCCACGCGCGAGATGCTCGAGGCGCTGCGCAAGGCCGGGGCGGCGTCGGCGCGACGTGGATCGGGCTCATCAGAGGCCTCGGGTGATCGCGGCGGCGCGTCGCCGGGATCGTTCAGCGGCGGAGGCGCCGAGGGCGGCTGGACCACGTTGCGCATCGTGTTGAGCGCGTTCGCCGTCATCACGGTGATGCGCATGTGCGCCGAGGATCGACCTGCGGCCGACAATTTCAAGACCGACTGGGCGCTGCCGATCACGGTGCTCGTCTGCGCGGCGTTCTTCGGGCTGATCGCCTATCTCGCCTTCCTCGCCCGCGGCAAGGGCGGTCCCCCGGGGCCCGGGACGGGAGGCAAGGCGGGGCCGCGGCAGCGTGCCGGCGGTGTCGGTGGCGGAGGGGGTGTCGGCGGGCAGCCATCGATCATGGGCGCCGCGGCAGGCGTGGCCGCGCGCGTGGTCGACCGCGCGGCGCGCGCGTTGGCCGCGACCGGCCTGCCTGAGCGCCTGAACCGCGCGGGCATCCGTCCGCAGGCTTGGCGGCAATGGGCCGCGCGCGTGGCCGCGACCACGGGGCTGATGTCCATGATCGGCGCGCGCAACGCGGCCTACATGCGGCGCGTGCTGCGCATGTTCGACGACGACCAGCTCAAGGACGCGCTGCGCCACGCGCCGCCGCTGGGCGGTGGACCGGGCGACGGCGCGCTCGGGCAGGGCTTCCTGCTCGGTGCGCGTCAGAGCCTGTCGCTGAACGCCGCCAACACGCCGGCCACTGCCGGCATGGTTTTCGGTGACGAGCTCACGTCGCATCTGCGCCAGCTCTATCGCAAGACCGCCGAACGATTGGAGGCGCAAGGTCGCTTCGACGAGGCGGCCTATGTGCATGCGGTGCTGCTGAGCGAGAAGCAGGGCGCGCTGGACATGCTCGAGCGGCACGGACAACTCGCCAAGGCCGCGGAACTCGCGCTGAGCTGGGACATGCCCGCGGCGGTGATCGTGCGTTACTACGCGCTGGCCGGGGACTGGCGCCAGGCGGTGCGCGTGGCGCGACGCGACCGCGCGTTCGCCGATGCCGTCGTGGCACTGGAGAAGCGCTGGCCCGATCCGGCGCGGCGCTTGCGCGTGGAATGGGCGGAGTCGCTGGCGGCGCGTGGCGAGCTGCGCGAGGCGATCCGCGTGATCTGGCCGGTGCAGGAGGTCGAGGCACGCGAGCGCGCCGCGACCTGGCTCGCGGCCGTCGAGTCGGCGGGCGGGGCCGAGGCCGCGCGGGCGATCGTGTGGCGCGCGCAGGGCTGGCCGGAGACCCTGGCGGCTCATCAGGACGCGATCGAGCACTGGCTCTACGAGCCGGATCGCACCGTCGAGCGCGCCGCGATGGCCGATGAACTGCTGGGTCTGGGCGAGGCCGGCCCCTGGGCGCATCGGCTCGCGCTGATGTTGGCGGGGCCGATGCTCGAGGACCAGGTCCGGCTTGATCCTCCACCGCTGCACTTCGATCAGATCGCGCGGTTGACCCGCATGGCCACGGATCCTTCGTTCGCGGCGGACCTGCCGGCGATCAAGCGGTCCCTCATCGATCGCGAGCCGCAGGCGTTGAGCACGCGGTCCTCGCCGCTTGTGGGCGCGATGCCCGAGGCGGGCGGCCTGCCGGTGCGCGATGCCTTGCCGCTGCCCGATGGCGAATGGCTGCTGGCGCTGGGCGAGGCCGGCGTCGTGCGGCTCGATGCGCGGGGTCGTCGTCGCGCGCATCTGCCGGTGCCGGCCGATCGGCTGGTGGGGGCCTTCGATGGTGGATCGGCCTTGCTGCTGGCGGCCCGTCCGTCCGGCGATGCGCAGGACTGGCGCGTCACGCGCCTCGTGGTGCCGGAAGAGCGACTCGTCGATCTGGGCTCGCATCGATTCGACGCGTTCTCGACGCAATTCGACGGCGAGACCTGGACCGTGGCCGAGGGCCGCCGGGTGCGTGTGCTCGATGTGTTGTCGCCGATGCTGGGCGAGGTGCTTTGGCAGGTCGCGGATCTGCCGGGGCCGGTGCGGGCTGTCGATACCCGACAGGAGCAGGAAGTCTGGTGGCTCCTCGGCGAGGACCGGATCTACGGCGGCGAGCGCTGGCGTTACGGCTTGCCGACACGGCGTTTGCAGGGGCGCGATCCGCTGGAGGTCCTGATGCCGCTGAAGGAGGGGGTCGAGCCGGTGCGTCGCGTCGCCATCAGCGACGGCGATCTGCTGGACCTCCATCCGGGCGTGAACGAGGCGGGCATGCGCGTGTGGCAGCCGATGGATCCGACGAATCCGAAGCGGACCTTCCCCGAGCTGTCGCGGGAAGATCGCCTCGTGATCGGCCTGGGCGGCCGTTGGGCGGCTTGCTGCGTCTTCGAGCTGGCGCCGGACACGCAGGTCGCGACGGTGTGCGGCATTGAGCTGGTGTGCCTCGCGACGGGGCGCTTGCAGGCCCGTTGGCCGTGGCCATCGAGTCAGCCGCCCCGCGCGCGGCACTTCCGAGGCACCTGGATGATCTTCGACGACGAGGGGCGTGTCGCCGCCCTCGATACCGACACCTGTCGGACGTGGTCCTTGTCCTCGGCGGGGCGGGCGTGATGAACGTGTCGCATGCGACGCGCCTTCGGGTCAGCCCGGTGGCGCGGTTTCCTCTCTGATTCCAAAATCCGGAACATCGTTTCAAAAGTGAAGCGAGGCTGCTGGGACGAGCAGTCGGAAGCAGGGAAGAGGGACCGGTATGACCAAGCGCGTGGCCGTGATCGGCGAATGCATGCTCGAGCTCAAGGGCGAGGCCTTCGGGTCGATGACGCAGGGCTTCGGCGGCGACACCTTCAACACCGCGGTGTACCTGCGGCGCTGCGGCGCGGCGGCCGGCGTGGAGGTCGCGTATGCGACCGCGCTCGGCGAGGACAGCCTCAGCACCGGCCTGATCGAGCGCTGGCGCGATCAAGGCATCGACACGCGCCTGGTGCGGCGCATCGCGGGGCGCATGCCCGGGCTGTACATGATCGAGGTCGACGCGCGCGGCGAGCGCAGCTTCCATTACTGGCGCGAGACCGCGGCGGCCAAGGCCTACTTCGACATCGACCTCACGCCGATCGAGGCGAGTCGCGGCGAGTTCGATGCGCTCTACCTCAGCGGCATCACGCTGGCGATCCTGCCGGCCACGGGGCGTGAGCGGCTCTATGCCTTGATGGGGGCCATGCGGGAGCAGGGCGCCGAGGTCATCTTCGACAACAACTATCGGCCTCGGCTTTGGGCGGATCGGACCGCGGCGCAGCGCGAGTTCGAACGCGCGTTCTCGCTCGCGACCATCGCGCTGGTGACGGCCGACGATCATCAGGCGCTCTTCGCGTTGCCCGAGATCGACGCGGCGATCGCGCATGCGCAGTCCTTGCCTGTGCCCGAGATCGTGATCAAGCGCGGGGCCCTTTCCACACTGGTGCATGCGGCGGCCGCTGGCCCTCACCCCCGCCCTCTCCCGCAAGCGGGCGAGGGGGCCCATGACCGCGCGTGGCGTGAGGCACCGACGCAGGCTGTCGAACGCGTCGTCGATACCACGGCGGCGGGGGACTCGTTTGCTGGTGGTTATCTGGCGCGGCGGCTGACCGGCAGCGATGCGGTCGCCGCGGCGGCCTTCGGCAACCGCGTCGCGGCGCGTGTGATCCAGCATCCAGGGGCCATCGTTCCCCTCGAGGCGATGAGCGATCTGCGTTGAAGCTCAGCGCATCCAGCGCTGCAGTTCGGGCATCGCGATGACGAGCTGCTCGGCGACCATCGCGGAGAAGACTTGTGCGCCCTTGGCGCCGAGGTGCGTGCGGTCGAAGACGGGATTCGCAGCCCCGGCACGTTCCGGCGCGGACGCGGCTTGCGCGGGCGCATCGATGGGCTTGGGCGCCATCGCCAGCGTGTCCGCTTCCGTCTCGCCCATCGACTGCACCGCCGCGTGGCTGATCGCGTTGAGGTCGATCACCGGCACGCGCTGAGACGCGGCGACACGCAGCGTCGCCTCGGCCCAGGGACGGAGCGCGTTGTCCAGGCGGCCTTGCGCATCGAAGCTGCGCCGCGTCAGCGGCGTGATCAGCACGAAGCGCGCGCCGGTAGGCGCGACTTCGTCGATGTAGCGCGTGAGGTTGGCGGGGAACTCGGTCTGCAGGTCCGTCGAGCGGCCCGGCTTGCCGGGCTGGTCGTTGTGGCCGAACTGCATCAGCACCACATCGACCTGGCCGGCCGGGCGGTCCTGCAACTGCGTCATCACCTGGTTCCACAGGCCCTCGGCGCGGAAGCTCTTCGTGCTGCGGCCGCCACGCGCCGCGTTGATGCAGCGGACCTCCGGCTTGAAGCGCGCGCAGAGCGCGTCGCCATAACCGCTCTTCGTGGCCATCGTCGAATCGCCGACGAGGATGACTCGCAACGCCGATGGAGACGATGTTTGCGCCTGAGCGGCGCCTGCCACCACCATCAACGCCGCGAGCCATGCCTTCTTCATGAGTCCTCCGAGACTGTGCGACCGGAATAGGGCTTGGGGTTTTGGCGCTTGCCGCCAAGGCCCCATGCCCTGTGGAGAGTCGGCGCTCATCCTCCCGCAGTCAAGCTCAGAACTTGTAGCTCGCCCCGAGCAGGTACTCGCGTCCGGTGACGTGGTAGACGACGGGGCTGTTGCGAGCGCGGCTGATGAACTGGTCGTTGGCCTCGTTGGTGAGGTTGACGCCTTCCAGCGTGATGGTGAGCCGGTCGTTGACCTTGTAGGAGATCGACGCATCCACGTTGAGCGTGGCGTTCTTCCCTTCGACGTCGTTGTTGTTCTGCCCCGGCACCCGCGTGAGGAAGGACGAGCGCTTGGACGCCGACACCCGCGCGCTGAAGGTGTTGTCGTCGTAGTACAGCGTCGCGTTCCAGGACTTGGGCGACATGTTCAGCAGGTCGTCGGTGATCACCGCGTCGCTGGTGGGCGAGATCAGGTAGGTGATCTTGGACTTCACGTAGGTGTAGTTGAGCACCGTGCCAAAGTTCTTGCCCCACGCCGGCAGGAAGGAGAACGGCTGCTGGTAGTTGAGCTCGATGCCGCGCAGCTTGCCCCCGGGGGTGTTGATCGGGGTGGTGAGCTGGAAGACTTCCTCGCCGGTGAAGTTGGACGGCAGCAGCGACAGCGGCAAGCCGGTCTGGTTGTACGGCGCGTTGGTGCGCAGGCTCTGGATGTAGGTGCTGATGTTCTTCTGGAACAGACCCACGCCGAGGAAGGCGTTGCGGCCGAAGTACCACTCCAGGCTGGCATCGAAGGTCTTGGCGCGGAAGGGCTTCAGGTACGGATTGCCCGTGGTGATCGACAGGGTGCCCGTCGTGCTGATCGTGCCGCCGGGATTCAGGTTGCCCAGCTGCGGCCGTGCCATCACCTTCGCCGCGGCGAAGCGCGCGACCAGGTCCTTGGTCAGGTTGGCCGACAGATTCAGCGCCGGCAGCCAGTCCTTGTACTTCTGCCCGATGACGACCTCGGTGCCACCGCCGGTGGCCAGGTAGCCGGTGGCGTCCTGCTCGGTCACGACGTAGCGCACGCCGACATTGCCCTGCATCTTCAGGCCCAGCACGCGGCCCTCGAAGTCGGCCTGCACGAAGCCGCCGCGATCGCGCTCGATCACCGCGCGGTTGTTGCCGCGCGCGTTGCCATTGGTGATCGAGGACAGCGTGAAGTCGCCCGGACCGCCGGCGGGACCGCTCTTGAGACAGTTGCAATAGATGTCGTAGGCGGCGGCGATCGCGTTGAGATCGGGGATGACCCACGAGGTCGGCGTGCCTGCGGGCAGGCTCAGGCCGCGGCCGAAGTTGGTGAGCATCGTCGTGAGCACGCCCGAGCCCGCCGCCGGCGAGAAGATCGTGTCGTTCTGGTTGATGCGCCGGAATTCGTAGGTGTCGAAGCTGTACTTCTTGTAGTCGTAGCCGGCCTTGAGCGTCAGCTGATCGGGCATCACCTCCCAGGCCAGGTCCAGGTGCGCGATGTCGTTGCGGTTGTTGGCGCCCTGCGGCCGGATGCGGATCTCGCTGGTGGTCGTGTTGGTGACCGTCGTGGGCTGCGTGCCCGTGGTGACCTGCGGCACGCCCACGATCTGCAGCGCGCCGTTCTGCGCGGTGGGATCGAAGGGGTACTTGATGACCGGCAGGCGGTCATTGCCACGGAAGTCCAGCGTGTAGCCGTTGACGTTGAGCGCATCCAGCGTGACCGTCGTCTGCACCGGGTTGCGGAACTTGGAGTCCGCGCGCCCGACCTTGGCGTTGAACTTCAGGTGATCGGTGATCTCCTGTTCCAGCGTCAGGCTGGGTTGGCGGAAGGTCGTCGAGAGCTCGTCGTAGCGCGACTCGGCCCGGATGTCGACGCCGTTGAACACGCCGTACTGCAGCGCGCCGTTGGGCGCGTACTGCGCCTCCACGACGCTGGTCTGCGGCTTGCCGCCCTGGCTCGCGGTGCGGCTGAAGGAGATCGCTTCCAGGAAGTCTTCCCGGCGCGTGGCGTCGAGCTTCGAGTACAGCATGTCGAAGGTCAGCAGCGTTCGGTCGGTGGGGCGGAACTGGATCGAGCCCGTCAGGCCCAGCCGGTCCTGGTCATGCGTGAGCCGGCCGTAACGCGGCAGCCGCGGGTGGAAGTTGGCCGCGTTGCTCGCGTCGTTGTAGGCCGTGGTCGCGCCCGGGGACGCGGGTAGTCGCGGCACGCCCTGCGCTGCGGGGCCGCAGGTGGTCGCGGTCGTTGTCGGATTGGCCGGGCTCACGCCTTGCGGCGAGCACCAGCCGCCCGAGGATACGCCGTTGTCCCATCTCACCGTGGAGAAGCCCTCCTCGTACAGGCGGCGCTTGGAGTACGCGCCCGACACGAGCACGCCCAGCTTGTTGTCGAGGAAGACGTCGCTGAGCAGGAAGGCCGCGCGCGGATCGGTCTCGCGCGACAGGTCGTTGAAGCGGCCCTTGACGGACGCGGTGATCACGCGCTTGTTGAAGTCGAACGGCCGCGCGGCCTGCAAGTCGACGGTCGCGCCGAGCGAGCCCTCGTCCACCTCGGCCGAGCTGCTCTTGCGCACGGTGATCGTGTTGAAGAGCTCGGAGGCGAAGACGTTGAAGTCGAAACCGCGCGATCGGTTGGCGCCGCCGGAGCTGTCCGTGCCGCCGGTGGTGGCCAGCGCCTCGATGCCGTTGATGCGCACGCGCGTGAAGTCCGCGCCCAGGCCGCGCACGGTGATGTTGCGGCCCTCGCCGGCGTCGCGGTCGATGACGACGCCCGGGATGCGCTGCAGCGATTCGGCCAGGTTGGTGTCGGGGAACTTGGCGATGTCCTCGGCCTTGATCACGTCGACGATGCCGCGGTCCTGCCGCTTGGCGTTCAGCGCCGCGGCGAGCGAAGCGCGGATGCCGGTCACGACGACGGTCTCGAGCGACTTGTCCGCGGCCGGGCCGGTGGGCTCGGAAGCGGCAGGGGCTGGGGCTGGGGCTGGGGCTGGGGCTGGCACGGCCTGGTCCTGGCTCCAGGCGGGCAGCGTCAGCGTCGCCGTGCCCAGCAGGCAGGCGGCGAGGCGGGTCAGACGGGGCGTCGCGGACGTCCCGAGGCGAGTCCCATGACGGTGGGGCATGACGTTGTCTCCAAGGTTCTTCTGCGGCCGCGGGCGCGGGATCTTGGCCCGTCGCTCTCGCGGCATGGGGTCGCAGGCGCGCGCAGGGCGCCGGCAGGGTAGGGAGCGGGGCCGCTGCAGTGCGGCGCCCGCCTCGGTACTGCGGACTGCTGCGATCCGCGACGCGCGCGGACCTTGGGGAAAGCGGGCTAGAGGTAGTCCTCGCGCCGCGGCGAGAACTGGTCCAGCAGCGTGCTGCCGGGCTCCAGCGCGACCACGCCGTGCAGGGTCAGGCGCGGCGCGACGAAGGCATCGCCGGGCTTGAGCACCCGCTTCACGCCACCGACCTCGCACGAGAACGCGCCGCTGATCACGAACGCGATCTGGTCATGCGCGTCATGCGCGTGCGGCGTGCCGATCGCGCCCTCGTCGAACTGCACCAGCACCGACATCAGCTCGGGCGTGTGGCCGACGATCTTGCGTCGGATGCCGTCGCCGAGCTCGGTCCACGGCTCGGCATCGTTCAGGAAGTACGGGCTGCTCATCGGGGCGTCTCCTGGAATCAGGACGGTTCTCGGCCGTCGTTGCGAGCAACTATAACGACGCAATCGAAAATTGAAACAGCGGTTCACTACATAGAAACCATAGTTCCGGGAAAGTCCGCAGGCCCGTACGCTGCGACCCCATCAGAGCTCGTGAAGCCACAGGACAGCCAGGAGACGACATGGAAATCCGCCAACCCATCCACAGCGAGCACGCCCGCACGCTGGACACCGAAGGCCTGCGCCGCCAGTTCCTGGTCGAGGACCTGTTCCAGCCCGATCAGGCGACGCTGACCTACAGCCAGATCGACCGGATCATCGTCGGCGGGATCATGCCGGTGACCCGGCCGGTGACCTTCTCGGCGGAACTGGGCAAGCACACCGGCACCGACTTCTTCCTGCAGCGCCGCGAGCTGGGCGCTGATCAACATCGGCGGCGCGGCGCGGGTCTTCGTCGACGACACCCAGTACGACATCGGCCCCCGCGAGGCGCTCTACGTCGGGCAGGGCGCGCGGATCGTCGAGTTCAAGAGCGTGGACCCCGCCAACCCCGCCAAGCTCTACTTCAACTGCGCGCCCGCGCACACCGCGTATCCCACGCGCAAGGTCACGCTGGCGGAGGCCTCGCCCGAGACGCTGGGCGCGCCCGAGCACCAGCAACCGCCGCACGATCTACAAGTTCCTCGTGCCCGACGTGCTGCCCACCTGCCAGCTGCTCGATGGGCATGACGCAGCTCGAGCCGGGCAGCCTCTGGAACACCATGCCCTGCCACCAGCACGAGCGCCGCATGGAGGTCTATTTCTACTTCGACATGAAGGCCGACGCGGTGGTCTTCCACATGTTGGGCGAGCCCACGCAGACGCGTCACCTGGTCGTGCGCAACGAGCAGGCGGTGATCAGCCCGAGCTGGTCCATCCACTCGGGCGTGGGCACGCAGGCCTACACCTTCATCTGGGGCATGGTCGGCGAGAACCAGGTCTTCAAGGACATGGACCACGTGCCGATGACGACGCTGCGCTGAGGCGCGGCGCGATCACACGTCAAGCGGGCCAAGCAAGGAAACGAACGAGATGATCCTGGACAACTTCCAACTCGATGGCCGCGTGGCCATCGTCTCGGGCTGCAACACCGGCCTGGGGCAGGGCATGGCGGTGGCGCTGGCGCAGGCCGGCGCGCACATCGTCGGCGTCAACGTGTCCGACCCGGGCGAGACCCGGGCCGAGGTCGAGCGGCTGGGCCGGCGCTTCCTCGACCTGCGCGCCAACCTCGGCGACATCAGCTGCATCGAGGGCCTGGTGGCCGAGGCCAAGTCGCTGACCGGGCGCGTGGACATCCTCGTCAACAACGCCGGCATCATCCGGCGCGAGGACGCGATCCGCTTCAGCGAGAAGGACTGGGACGACGTCGTCGATCTCAACCTGAAGACGGTGTTCTTCCTCTCGCAGGCCGTGGCGCGGCAGTACCTCGCGCAGGGCGGGGGCGGCAAGATCATCAACGTGGCCTCGATGCTGTCCTTCCAGGGCGGCGTGCGCGTGCCCTCGTACACGGCCAGCAAGAGCGGCGTGCTGGGCATCACGCGGCTGATGGCCAACGAGTGGGCCTCGCACGGCATCAACGTCAACGCGATCGCGCCCGGCTACATGGCCACCAACAACACCGCCGCGCTGCGCCAGGACGAGACGCGCAACGCCGCGATCCTGGACCGCATCCCGGCCGGGCGCTGGGGCAACCCGGACGATCTCGCGGGGCCGGTGGTGTTCCTGGCGTCCAAGGCCTCGGACTATGTGAACGGGTATACCGTCGCGGTCGATGGAGGCTGGCTCGCGCGCTGAGCGCGGCTCCTTCCGACCTCGCCCATCCGGCGCGACGCGGTCCGCAGAGACCGCGCGCGCCCGCCGACGGAGACACGGCACATGTACGAGAACAAACGCCTGGGCTTCCTGTTCGTCCTGCCCTTCGTGCTGGGCGTGCTGCTGTTCAAGCTCTTTCCGTTCGTGATGAGCTTCGCGCTCAGCTTCACGCAGTACGACCTCATCGACCCGCCGCAGTTCGTCGGGCTGCGCAACTACGAGGAGCTCGCCACCGCGGATCCGCTGTTCCGACAGTCGCTGGGCGTGACGCTGCTCTTCGCGCTGCTGGCGGTGCCGCTGCGCGTGGGCTTCGCGCTGTTCATCGCGCATGTGCTCAATTTCAAGCTGCGCGGGATCAACTTCTTCCGGGCTGCGTTCTACATCCCGTCCATCCTGGGCGGATCGATCGCGGTGGCGGTGCTGTGGCGCTTCGTCTTCGCGCGAAACGGGCTGGTGAACCTCGTGCTGGTGAAGCTGGGCCTGGAGCCGATCCCGTGGCTCGCGGACGAGCATTACTCGATGTGGACCATCGTGCTGTTGTTCACGTGGCAGTTCGGCTCGGCAATGGTGATCTTCCTGGCGGCGCTGCAGAACGTGTCGATCTCGCTGTACGAGGCCGCCGAGTGCGACGGCGCGAGCAAGGCCCAGCAGTTCTGGAAAATCACCGTGCCGCTGATCACGCCGGTGATCTTCTTCAACGTGATCATGCAGATGGTCCACGCGTTCCAGGAGTTCAACGGCCCGTACATGATCACCGAGGGCGGCCCGCTGCACTCGACCTACGTGCTCGCGCTCTACATCTACGACCAGAGCTTCCGCTTCTTCAACCTGGGCTATGGCGCCGCGCTGTCGTGGGTGCTGTTCGCGCTGGTGGGCGGCCTGGCGGCGCTGTCCTTCTGGAGCTCCAAGTACTGGGTCTTCTACTCGGGCGAGAAGGAGACGAAGCGATGAGCCGTCTTCCTCTTCCCGCCCGTCGCGACGATGCGGCGCGCGATTCACTCCCTCTCCCGCTTGCGGGAGAGGGCACGGGCCGCGGTCGAGGCAGTGAGGCAAGCCTGACGCTCGGCCGCGACCGCGGCAACCGCCCGCTGCGCTACCTCGCATTGGCCGCGGTCGCGATCGTGATGCTGTACCCGCTGCTGTGGCTGGTGGGTGCGTCCTTCAAGAGCAACGCCGAGATCTTCAGCTCCGCCGGCTTCTGGCCGGACCGTTTCGACTTCGGCGCATACGCCAAGGGCTGGAAGACCAGCACCGAGTACACCTTCGCGACCTACTTCCTGAACAGCTTCCTCATCACGATCCCGCGGATCGTCGTGACGGTGGTCTCGTGCGTGATGGTGGCCTATGCCTTCGCGCGCTTCGAGTTCTGGGGTCGCAAGCTGCTCTTCAGCGTGATGATCGCCACGATGATGCTGCCGCTGATCGTGCTGCGGCTGCCGCAGTACCTGGTCTTCCGCGAGATCGGCTGGCTGGACTCCTACCTGCCGCTGATCGTGCCCTCGGCCTTCGCGACCGACACCTTCTTCGTCTTCATGCTGGTGCAGTTCCTGCGCGGCATTCCGCGGGACATGGAAGAGGCGGCCCAGATCGACGGCTGCAACGCGCTGCAGCTGCTGTGGCACATCATCGTGCCGCTGCTCAAGCCGGCCATCATCTCCGTGGTGGTCTTCCAGTTCATCTGGACGATGAACGACTTCATGGGTCCGCTGATCTACCTCGCGTCGGTCGAGAAGTACCCTGTCTCGCTGGCGCTGAAGATGAGCATCGGCGCGACCGAGGAGGTCGAGTGGGCCAATGTCATCGCGATCTCCGTGGTGGCGCTGATCCCGTCGATCGCCGTGTTCTTCGCGGCGCAGAAGCATTTCATCGAGGGCGCGACGTCCTCGGGAGTCAAGGGTTGACGACATGGCAAGACTGAGCCTGGACAAGGTCGAGAAGGTGTATCCCAACGGCTTCAAGGCCGTGCACGGCGTGGACCTGGAGGTGCGGGACGGCGAGTTCATGGTGTTCGTCGGTCCGTCGGGCTGCGCGAAGTCCACGCTGCTGCGCATGATCGCGGGGCTGGAGAGCATCACCGGTGGCGAGCTGCGCATCGGCGACCGGCCCGTCAACGGGCTGCCGCCCAAGCAGCGGGGCATCGCGATGGTGTTCCAGAACTACGCGCTGTACCCGCACATGAAGGTCTACGACAACCTGGCCTTCGGCCTGAAGCTGGCGAAGACCCCGAAGGCCGAGCTGGACCAGCGCGTGCGGCACGCCGCGAAGCTGCTGGAGATGGAGCATCTGCTGGACCGGTATCCGAAGCAGCTCTCGGGCGGTCAGGCGCAGCGGGTCGCGGTGGGACGCGCGATCGTGAAGAAGCCCGATGTGTTCCTGTTCGACGAGCCGCTCTCCAACCTCGATGCCAAGCTGCGCGCGGCGATGCGCGTGCGCCTGACCGAGTTGCACCGCACGTTGCGCGAGAGCCAGCAGCCGGCCACGACCATCTACGTCACGCACGACCAGGTCGAGGCGATGACGATGGGCGAGCGCATCTGCGTGCTCAAGGACGGCGTGATCCAGCAGGTCGACACGCCCACGGCGCTGTATGACCGGCCGGCCAACGCGTTCGTGGCGGGTTTCATCGGATCGCCAGAGATGAACCTGCTCGACGCCCGCCTGCTGGCCACGGACGCGGGGCTGGCGGTGGAGGTCGGCGGTGCGCGGCTGCTCTTGCCGTCGGACAAGGCGGCGGGTCTCGCCGCGCTGCCGCGCCTGGCCGACGGCGCGGTGACCTTCGGCCTGAGGCCCGAGCACCTGCACCTGGCGCCGCGCGCGCAGGGGGACAGCGTCGGCGTGCAGACGCGGCTGCGCTTCACCGAGCACATGGGCTCGGAGGTCTACCTGCATGCCGAGCTCGGCGCGCTGCCGATCACCGCGCGCATCCCGGCCGAGCAGGCCCTGGCGTTGAACGGCCTGACGCGCGGCGACGCCATCACGCTGCACGCGCAGCTCTCGGCCTGTCATCTCTTCGATGCGACGAGCGGCGTGAACCTGCTGTCGGTCTCGATGGGCGGAGCCTACGCATGAGCCTGCCGCGACGACAGCTGCTCGGGCTGGCGGCCGGCGCGGGCGCGGTGGCCGCCGCGGCCGGCGTGACCGCGGCGCTGACGGCGCCGTCCGTCCCCCGCGCGCAGGATCGCAACGCCGTGCTGCGCTTCGCGTGGTGGGGCGGCGCGGGGCGGCACGAGGCCACGCTCAAGGCGCTGGCGCTCTTCGAGCGCCGCCATGGCGTGCGCGTGAAGGCCGAGTACATGGGCTTCAACGGCTATCTGGAGCGTCTGACCACGCAGATCGCCGGCGGTTCCGAGCCCGAGGTCATGCAGATCAACTGGGCGTGGCTGGCGATGTTCAGCAAGCGCGGCAACGGCTTCGCCGACCTGCACCGTCACGCCGCGCTGCTGGACCTGGCGCAGTTCGACCGCGAGGACCTCGCCTACGGCGATGTCGCCGGCAAGCTCAACGCATTGCCGGTGTCCTTCAGCGCGCGGGTGATGTTGTGGAACCAGGCCGCGTTCGAGCGCGCCGGCGTGGCGCTGCCGCGGACCTGGGACGAGCTCTTCGCCGCGGGTCCCGTGTTCCGCCGCGTGGTGGGCGAGGAGGCGTATCCGCTGGACGGCGAGCTGTACGACATGATGCTGCTCGCGCAGGCCTGGGTGCAGCAGCGTCACGGCACGCTCTATGTCGATCCCGCGCAGCCGCGCGTGGCGATGAGCGAGGCGGCGGCGCTGGACTGGGTGCGCGTCTATCAGCGGCTCGTGGGCGAGCATGTCGCCACGCCGCTGCCGCTGCGCGCGAGCCTGGGCGGCGCGGAGAAACCGACCGAGCAGCAACCCGACTGGGTCGTCGGCCGCTGGGCGGGCAACTACACCTGGGACTCGGTCATCGGGCTGCGCGCGTCGACGCTGGACAAGCAGCAGCGGCTGGTGCTCGGCGACTTCCCCACGCTGCCCGGCGCGCTGGACAGCGGCATGTTCGGCCGGCCAACGGTGATGTACGCGGTGAGCCGGCATGCCGAGAAGAACGGCCGCGCCGAGCTGGCCGCGCGGCTGGTCAACTTCCTGCTCACCGATCCGGAAGCCGCCCGGCTGCTCGGACGCACGCGCGGCCTGCCTTCGGCGCGCGGCCCTTTCGAGCAGTTGAAGGCCGCGGGCACGCTGCCGCCGCTGGAGGTCGCGGCGCACGAGCAGATCCGCGTGCAGCGCGAGTCCGGCCGGCTGAAGCGGCCGGCACCGCTGTTCGAGCACGCGCGGCTGCACAAGTTCATGCGCGAGGTCTTCGAGACCGTCGCCTACGGCAAGACCACCGACATCGACGCCGCGCGGCGTCTGGTCCGCGAGGGCCAGGCGCTGCTACAGCGGATCAAGTGAAAGCGACCATGAAATCCAACGAACGACAGCTCCGTTTCGCCACCCGCGAGGATCCCGACACCGGCGCGCGCGTCACGCGGCTCACGCCGACCGACGTGACCTGCCATCGCAACTACTTCTATCAGAAGTGCTTCACCAACGATGGGCAGCGGCTGATCTTCGGCGCGGAGTTCGGACCGGGCAGCAGCTGGAACTATCACCTGCTCGACCTGAAGTCGCAGGTCGCGACGCAGCTCACCGACCAGGCCGGCGAGAACACCTTCGGCGGCTTCCTCAGCCCCGACGATCGCCATCTGTATTTCGTGCGCGCGGAGCGGCGCCTGATCCGGCTCTCGCTGAGCGACCTCAGCGAGGAGGTCGTCTACACGGTGCCCGAGGGCTGGGTCGGTTACGGCACCTGGGTCTCCAACACCGCGTGCACGAAGATGGTCGGCATCGAGATCGCCGCGAGCGACTGGTTCCCGCTGAGCGACTGGCAGAAGTTCCACCAGATGTTCCATGCGAAGCCCCGCTGCCGCCTCATCCGCATCGACCTGGCCACCGGCGCGCGCGAGGTGATCCTCGAGCAGCAGGGCTGGCTGGGCCATCCGCAGTACCGCCCGGGCGACGACCACACGGTGGCCTACTGCCATGAGGGACCGCATGACCTCGTGGACGCGCGCATGTGGTTCATCGACGAGGACGGCCGCAACGTGCGTTGCGGCCGCCGGCACGATCCCGGCGAGAGCTGCACCCATGAGTTCTGGGTGCCGGACGGCTCCGCGATGATCTACGTGTCCTACCTGAAGGGGCAGCGGGATCGGTGGATCTGCTCGCTCGATCCGGTGACGCTCGCGTCCCGCCGCCTGACGCGGATGCCGCCGTGCTCGCACCTGATGAGCAACCACGACGGCACCCTGCTGATCGGCGACGGCTGCGATTCGCCGGCCGATGTCGCCGACACCGGCAGCCATCAGATCGCGACCGATCCCTTCCTGCATCTCTTCGACCTGAAGGCCGGCACCGAACGCCGGGTCGCGCGGCATGACAGCTCGTGGCGTGTCTACAAAGGCAACCGGCAGGTCACGCACCCGCATCCGTCGTTCACGCCGGATGAGAAGCAGGTGCTGTTCAGCGCCGACGCCGAGGGCGAACCGGCCCTGTACCTGGCGGATCTGTGAGCGGGATCATGCGAATCGCGCGGGCGCTGACGATGCTGGGACTGGCTGCGATGTCCTGGCCGTCTGGCGCGGATCCGCTCGGTGCGGACCACCTCGGCGACTGGACGCCCGCGCCGCTGGATCCGTCGCGCTGGACGCCGACCTTCGTCGTCGCCGCGGACGGCAGCGGCACGCATCGCACGCTGCAGGCGGCGATCGACGCGCTGCCCGGCAAGGGCAAGGGCAGTGCCGCGCGCAGCTACGTGCTCGTGAAGCCCGGCACCTACCGCGAGCCGCTGTGCATCCAGGACAAGGCACCGTTCGCGCTCTACGGCGCGGGCGATCCGGGGGAGGTCGTCATCGTCGAGGGCCGCTACAACGCGTTGCCCAAGCGCCGTGGCGAGCCCGCGCATCGTTGCCTGCCCTTGCTCGACGCCGACACCCATGGCACGCCGGGCAGCGCCAGCGTGATGCTGTTCAGCGATGACGCGCAGCTGGCGCGGCTCACCGTGGTGAATGACGCGATGGACGGCGTTCGCGATGGACAGGGTTATCCCGCCGGTGCGGGCGAGAGCGGCGGCGCGCAGGCAGTGGCGTTGATGACGCGCGGCGACCGGCTGCAGCTGGAGCAGGTCCGGCTGCTGGGCCATCAGGACACCTTCTATGCCGAGCGCGCGAGCGAGGATCCCGCGCGGGCCGCGCGCGTGCTCGTGCGCCGCAGCGAGATCCGTGGCGATGTCGATTTCATCTTCGGCGGCGCGACGCTGCTCATCGACGACAGCCTCATCGTCAGCCGGGCTGGCCGACGCACGCCCGGACATGGCGGGCATGTGCTCGCGCCGAGCACGCCGCAAGCCGTGGCGAACGGGTTCCTCGTGCAGCGCTCTCGCTGGCTGGCCGAGCCGGGCGTCGCACCGGGCAGCGTCAGCCTGGGCCGAGCGTGGGACCGTGGCGTGGCGCGCGGCGAGTGGCGCGCCTCGCCGTCGGTGCCCAATGGGCAGGCGGTGGTGCGCGACAACCTGCTGGGTCCGCACCTGGCGTCGTGGTCCGCCTCGACCTCGCGCCGCCCGTACAGCACCGAGGGCGACGCGGCCAACCGCATGGCCGAGGTCCGCAACGTCTGGCTGCCCGTCGGCATTCCCGCCGCGGCATTCGACGCGATCGCGCCCGGTGACGGCTGGGCCTCGATGAACGGCGGCACCGTCGGCGGCGCGTATGCGGCGCCTGATGCGGTCCGCGTCGTGCGCACGCGCGCGGAACTGGACGCGGCACTCGCGCTCGGCGACACGCCCAAGCTGATCGCGGTGGCCGGACGCATCGACCTCGCCACCGATGCGACCGGGAAGCGCCTGGGCATCGAGGACTTCCGCGATCCCGCCTTCGATCTCGAGGCCTTCGCGCGCCAGTACGACCCGGCAAGCTGGGGACGACGGGCGCCCGAGGGGCCGCTCGAGGACGCCCGCAAGCGCTCGGCGCGCCGGCAGGCGGCGCAGGTCGTCGTCAAGGTGCCGTCCAACACGACGATCGTCGGCGTCGTCCCCGATGCGGGTTTCGACGGCGGCTCGCTGATGCTGGAGAAAGTCTCGCAGGTGATCCTGCGGCACCTGCGCTTCTCCGATGCCTACGATTTCTTCCCGGCCTGGGACCCCAACGACAACGGCCACGGCGAGTGGAACTCCGAGTACGACACCGTCTCGCTGCGCGAGGCCACGCAGGTCTGGATCGACCATTGCGCCTTTGATGACGGCGCGCGGCCCGATCCTGCCGAGCCGGTCGTGCTGGGCCAGCGCATGCAGCGCCACGATGGCCTGCTGGACATCACGCGGCGCTCGGACTTCGTCACCGTGTCGTGGAACGTCTTCCGCCGTCACGACAAGACGATGCTGATCGGCGGCAGCGACAACCATCGGGATGACCGCGGCCATCTGCGCGTCACGCTGCACCACAACCTGTGGGAGCAGGTGAAGGAGCGGACGCCGCGTGTGCGCTTCGGGCAGGTCCACGTCGCCAACAACGTCTTCGCCGCGCTGCCGGGCGGGGACTATCCGTACGGGTACTCGATCGGCATCGGGCTGGACGCCCGGGTGCTCAGCGAGGCCAACGCATGGGAGGCCGCGCCGGGCGTGGCGCCCGTGCGCGCGGTGCGTCTGCTCAAGGGCGAGCGCGTCGAGGACCGTGGCTCGCGCTTCAACGGTGACCCCGTCGACCTGGTGGCGCTGCTGCGCGCCGCCCATCCGGACCGGACGATCGCGGCGGAGGTCGGTTGGACGCCGCCTTACCGCCTGTCCATCGATGCCGCCGCCGATCTGCCCGCCCGGGTTCGCCTGGGCGCGGGCCCGGGCCGGCTGTGGTGAAATCTTCCCTTTCCAAGAACACGTTGCGCATGGATGACGATCTGAACGATGGCAAGCAGCAGCCCGAGTCGGTGGCCGCGGTGCTCAAGGTCTTTGCCATCCTGCAGGCCCTGTCGGAACGCAGCGAGACCGGCATCTCGGAGCTGTCGGTCCGCCTGGCCATGCCCAAGGCGACCGTCTACCGTTTCCTGCAGACGATGAAGACGCTGGGCTACGTCCGCCAGGAGAGCGACAGCGAGCGCTACGGGCTGGCGATGAAGGTCTTCGAGATCGGCGCCAAGGCGCTGCAGTACCCGGACCTGGTCGACCTCTCCAAGCACCACATGCAGATGCTGGCCGACGCCACCGGCGAGACCGTGCACCTGGGCACGCTGATCGACAGCGAGATCATCTACGTCCACAAGGTCGATTCGAAGCACATGCTGGGCATGTACTCGCGCATCGGGCGCCGCGCGCCGCTGCACTGCACGGCGATCGGCAAGGTGCTGATGGCCTGGGAACACCCCGAGCGCCGCGCCCGCGTGCTGGCCGGCGCCGAGTTCCAGCGCTTCCGCGACAAGACGATCACCGAACCCGCCGCGTTCCAGGCCGAGCTCGAGCGCGTGAAGGCGCAGGGCTTCGGCGAGGACCGCGAGGAGTTCGACGATCACATCCGTTGTCTGGGTGTGCCGATCTTCGACCGACTGGGACAGCCGATCGCCGGCATGAGCGTGAGCTTCCCCACCTTCCGCTACGACGACGCCAAGGCGCCCGACGTCGTGGCGATGCTGCAGGCGGCCAGCCGGGACATCTCGGCGCGGCTCGGCTGTACGCGATTTCCGCTCGATCTCGGGTGATGGGCGGCTGATCGGCGGGTCCTCGGGGATCCGGGACAATCCCGGTCCCCGCGCGCTCCGACGCGCGCCCGGCTTCACGCGGCTTGAACGCGACTCCGCGATAACGCGGTTGTCGTGAGCCCCGATGTTGTCGTACAACTGAACTCGTGATGAATCCCTCGCTGACCCGTTCTCGCCCGAAATCCCTTGCCCTCGGTCTTGTGCGGGCGCTGGAGGATCGGATCCGCGCCGGCGCGCTGGCCAACGGCGACAAGCTGCCGACCGAGGCGGCGATCATGGCGGAGTTCGAGGTCAGCCGGACCGTGGTCCGGGAGGCGATCTCCAAACTGCAGGCGGCAGGGCTGGTCGAGACGCGCCACGGCATCGGGACCTTCGTCCTGGGGCTGGGCGAGGGCGGCCCGTTCCGCATCGGCGCGGAGCAGATGGCGACCCTGCACGACGTGGTGGCGGTGCTGGAATTGCGCATCGGCATTGAAACCGAGGCGGCCGCGCTGGCCGCGCAGCGTCGCACGGACGATCACTTGCACAACATGCGTGCCGCGCTGCTCGCCTTCGCCGAGGCCGCGGAATCCGGGCGTGACGCGGTGGCGGCGGATTTCCAGTTCCACCTGGAGATCGCCCGCGCGACGGGCAATCCACACTTCGAGCAGCTGATGGCGACGCTGGGCGCGCCGAGCATCCCGCGCGCGCGGCTGGCGAGCCTGCAGGCGGCGGGGGATGAGGACCCGCTGGCGCAGCGGGACTACTTGCTGCGGGTGAACGCGGAGCACGAAAGCATCCTCGACGCGATTGCCGCGCGAGACACCGAGGCGGCGCGCGCCGCAATGCGGACGCACCTGGCCAACAGCCGTGAGCGACGTCGGCGCGCGGCGCTGGCGTTGCAGGAGCAGCGCTGAGGTCGGGCAAGGGCGGCGTGAGGGTCAGGCCTCGGCGGTCTGATGCGCGTCTTGGGGCTGCAACTCCTCGACCTTGAACTTCCAACCCTTGCGCCCTGCAGTCGCCACGATGCGTTGATGCACGAGGCGCTCGACGGTCATGATCTGCTCCAGTGAGGACTTCAGCGAGGCATCTCCCGCCGCGTGGCCTAGATAGCAGAGCCGCAACAGCGCATCGTTGGCCTTCGGGACCTTGCCGCGTCGCTCCCAGAGGCTCACGTTCTGCTCGCTGACTCCCTGCACCTTGGCCATGGCGCCTTGCGACAGCCCCAGTTCGACTCGCAGGAACCGGAACTCCTTGCCGCTGAGCCGAGAGGGCTTGCGCACGAGGTGCGCGGCGATCTGCTCGAGCAACTTGTCTGCAGCGATCACCGACACGCCGGGCCCGTAGGCCGTCTCGACGAGCTCATAGCCGTTCGCCAGCCAGACGTTGTCCAGCCCGCATTCCTTGTACTGATACATGGTCTGGTTCCTTTAGACGATCACGGTGATGACCAGCAGCTTGGGGTTGTCGTCATCAAGCCCGACGCAAACGGTGACATTGCGAGCTGACCCGTACCACTGCATGCGACACACGAGGTGACCGGTCTTGATGTCTTCCTCCGGCATCACGTCGACGCGTCCTCGCTGAAGGCAATGAAAGATCTCGCGAGTGAGCACGCCGCGCTGGCGCATGCGGATCTGGGCATGTTTCGTGATGACGATGTTCGAGACGTCCTGGGACGTCTGACGAATGTGTTGCTCAAGTTGCTGCCGCGTCTGTTTCCTGAAGGTCACGTCAGTCCCGCCTCTGCCGCTGATGGCTCCCCGTATTTTTTATGGGTTCAATGGTAGGGGCGCGTCAGGCGGCGGCCGGAGAGGCGTGTGGTGGAAAGCCCATAGTTTTTATGGGTCCACAGCTTACTGCAATCGGTGGGCCTGCGTGTTTTCCCCGATCCGGAAGCGGAGCACGGCGTCTTGTCAGCGCGGGAATGCAACTTGTATGATGACTGACAACAAGGTCGCCAACGCACTCCTGAGCTGAGAGCCGGGAGGCACCAAGAGCGGCTTCCACGGTTTCTTCCCGGAGACAAACCATGCCCGTTCTGACCCGCCGCCTGGCCGTCAAGGCCGGTGCCGCCCTCGGCGCCGCTGTCCTGGCCCTGTGCACCGCCACCCTGGCCCACGCCAACGGCTTCCCCGACCGCCCCGTCACCCTCGTCGTGCCGTTCCCGGCCGGCGGCTCCACCGACATGCTCGCCCGCGCCATGGGCGCGGAACTCCAGAAGAAGTGGGGCCAGACCGTCATCGTCGACAACCGCCCCGGCGCCACCGGCACCCTCGGCACCGGTCAGGTCCGACGCGCCCCGGCCGACGGCTACACGCTGCTCGTGTCCTCGCTGGGCCCCTTCGTGATCGCCCCGCACCTGCTCAAGGCCGTCCCGTACGACGCGCTCAAGGACATCGACCTCCTCACCGTCGCCATCCAGGCGCCCAACGTGCTGGTCGTGCCCGCCAACTCGCCGCTCAAGAGCGTCAAGGACGTCGTCGACAGCTTGAAGAAGGACCCCGGCAAGATGACCTTCGCGTCCTCGGGCAACGGCTCCTCGGACCACCTCACCGCCGAGCTCTTCTGGCTGCAGACCGGCACCAACGGCCTGCACGTCCCCTACAAGGGCGGCTCGCCCGCGATCACCGACCTGCTCGGCGCGCAGGTGGACGCGTCGTTCCAGAACGTCAACGCGGTGCTGCCGCACATCGTCGGCGGCAAGCTGCGCGCGCTGGCCGTCACCGGCGACAAGCGCTCCGCCGTGCTGCCCAACGTGCCCACGCTGTCCGAGTCCGGCATCAAGGGCGCCGATGTCTACTCCTGGCAAGGCGTGGCCGCGCCGCGCGGCCTGCCGCCGGCCGTGCGCGCCCAGCTGCAGAAGGACATCACCGCCGCGCTGCACGAGCCCTCGGTGAAGCAGAAGTTCACCGACATCGGCATCGAGACCGTGGCCAACACCGCCGACCAGGCGCAGGCCTTCCAGAAGACCGAGTTCGCGCGCTGGAAGCAGGTCATCGAGACCCGCAAGATCACCGCCGATTGAGCGTCCCCCGTTCAGCCCCCTTTCAGCGTTTCACCGATCAGGAGTTCCCCCTGTGAGCGCAAGCAGTCCCCTCGTCACGTCCGCCCGCGCCATCCCCGTCGCGGGGCATGACGGCATGCTCATGAACCTGAGCGGCGCGCATGCGCCGTTCTTCACCCGCAACCTGCTGATCCTGGAGGACAACGCCGGCCACGTCGGCGTCGCCGAGATCCCGGGCGGCGAGCCGATCCGCAAGACCCTCGAGCAGGCCGGCGAGATGCTGATCGGCCAGCCCGTGGCGAAGTGGAACGCGCTGCTGGCGCAGGTGCGCGAGCAGTTCAAGTCGCTGGACAGCGGCGGCCGCGGCCTGCAGACCTTCGATCTGCGGACCACGATCCATGTGCTGACCGCCGTCGAATGCGCGCTGCTGGACCTGCTGGGCCAGCACCTGGGCGTGCCGATCTGCGAGCTGCTGGGCGAGGGCAGGCAGCGCGACAGCGTCGCCATGCTCGGCTACCTGTTCTTCGTCGGCGACCGCGCCAAGACCGGCATGGCCTACAAGTCGCCCGACGACGAGCCGGACAGCGACGAACCGACCGACGCCTGGCTCAAGGTCCGCCACCAGGTCGCCATGACGCCCGAGGCGATCGTCGAGCAGGCCGCCGCCGCGCAGGCCCGCTACGGCTTCAAGGACTTCAAGCTCAAGGGCGGCGTGCTGCGCGGCGAGGAGGAAGTCGAGGCGATCCGGGCGCTGAAGGCGCGTTTCCCCGAGGCGCGCGTGACGCTCGATCCCAACGGCGGCTGGCTGCTCAAGGACGCGGTGCGCCTGCTGCGCGACCTGGGCGGCGTGCTGGCCTACGCGGAGGATCCCTGCGGCGCGGAGGAGGGCTTCTCCGGCCGCGAGGTGATGGCCGAGTTCCGCCGCGCCACCGGCCTGCCCACCGCGACCAACATGGTCGCCACCGACTGGCGCCAGTTCACGCACGCGCTGAGCCTGCAGTCGGTGGACATCCCGCTGGCCGACCCGCATTTCTGGACCCTGTCGGGCGCGGTGCGCGTCGCGCAGACCTGTCGCGATTTCGGCCTGACCTGGGGCTCGCACTCCAACAACCACTTCGATGTCTCGCTGGCGATGTTCACGCACGCGGCCGCCGCGGCGCCGGGTCGTCTCACCGCCATCGACACGCACTGGATCTGGCAGGACGGCCAGTACCTGACGCAGAAGCCGCTCCAGATCGTCGATGGCGAGGTCGCGGTGCCCACCGCGCCCGGCCTCGGCGTGACGCTGGACATGAAGGCCGTGGAGGCCGCGCATCAGCTGTATCTCAAGCACGGCCTGGGCGCGCGCGACGACGCCATCGCCATGCAACACCTGATCCCCAACTGGAAGTTCGATCCCAAGCGGCCCTGCATGGTCCGCTGAGATCCCGCGACATTCCGACGATACGGAGAGACACATGGAGAGAGACATGACCAAGCACAAGACTTCCCGCCGCGCCGTGCTGGCCGCGGCTGCGGCCGCAGCGGCGATGGCCGGCTTCGCGCCCGGCGCCTTCGCCCAGGACAAGTGGCCCAGCAAGCCGCTGAAGATCATCGTCCCGTACACGCCGGGCGGGTCCTCGGACATCATCGCGCGCATCCTGTCGCCGCTGCTGTCGGAGCAGCTCAAGCAGACCGTGATCGTCGAGAACAAGCCCGGCGCCAGCGGCAACATGGGCGCGGACCAGACCGCCAAGGCCAATGACGGCTACACCGTCATGCTGTGCGACGTCAGCGCGCTGGCGATCAGCCCGTCGCTGTACACCAAGCTTGCCTTCGATCCGTCCAAGGACCTCAAGGGCGTGGCCATGCTCGCGTACTCGCCGCACATGCTGGTCGTGCATCCGTCGGTGCCAGCCAACAACCTCAAGGAACTGGTCGAGCTGTCCAAGAAGTCCAAGATCGACTTCGCCGTGACGGCGATGGGCAGCGCACCGCACCTGGCCGGTTTCCAGGTCGCCAGCCTGACCGGCGCCAAGTGGGAGTACATCCCGTACAAGGGCGGCTCGCAGGCCGTCACCGACACCATCGCCGGCCAGACGCAGGTGCTCATGAACGGCATGCTCGCGACGCTGCCCTTCGTGCAGCAAGGCAAGCTCAAGGTCATCGGCGTCAGCAAGGCCACCCGCGTGCCGCTGCTGCCCAACGTGCCGACGCTCGCGGAGCAGGGCGCCACCGGTTTCGAGTCCGGCACCTGGCAGGGCATCCTCGCCCCGGCCAACATGCCCAAGGCCCACATCGACAAGCTCTCCGCCGCGCTGATCAGCATCATCCGCTCGCCCGACGTGCGCGCGCGGCTGGCCGCGCAGGGCGCCGAGGTCAGCACGATGAACCCGACCGAGATGGACACCTTCTTCAACGCCGAGCGCAAGAAGTGGGCGGCCGTGGTGAGCAAGAGCGGCCTCAAGCTCGATTGAAGACGAAGCCAGGAGTTCCCCATGCCGACGCCGACCACGCCCTACTCGAGTTTCCCCAACACGCTGCGCCAGCGCCTGCGCGCCGGCGAACGCCTGATCGGCTGCTGGTGCTCGCTGGCCAACCCGATCAGCACCGAGGTCCTGGGCGTGGCCGGCTTCGACTGGCTGCTGCTGGACGGCGAGCATTCGCCCAATGAGGTCAGCAGCTTCGTGCCGCAGCTCATGGCGCTCAAGGACAGCGTCAGCGCGCCGGTGGTGCGCCCGAGCAGCAACAACACCGTGGAGATCAAGCGGCTGCTGGACGCGGGCTTCTCCAACCTGCTCATCCCCTTCGTCGAGACCGCCGAGCAGGCCGCCGCCGCGGTGGCCGCCACGCGATATCCGCCGCAGGGCATCCGCGGCGTGTCGGTCTCGCAGCGCAACAACCGCTACGGCACGGTGCCGGGCTACTTCCAGGGCATCAACGAGCAGATCGCGGTGATCGTGCAGATCGAGAGCCCGGCGGGCGTGGCCGCCGTCGCGGAGATCGCCGCGATCGAGGGCGTGGACGCCGTGTTCATCGGCCCTTCGGACCTGGCGGCCGGTTACGGCCACCTCGGCAACCCGCAGCATCCCGACGTGCAGGCCGCGATGGCGACCATCCACGACGCCTGCCGCGCCGCGGGCAAGCCCGTGGGCATCCTCGCGCCGGTCGAGGCCGACGCGCGTCGCTACATCGAGCAGGGCGCGACTTTCGTCGCCGTGGGCAGCGACCTGGGCGTGTTCCGATCGGCCACGCAGGCGCTGCGTGACAAGTTCAAAGACTGAAAGAGAGAACCTCATGAGCATCAAGATCGGCTTCATCGGCCTGGGCATCATGGGCGCGCCCATGGCGGTGCGCCTCGCGCAGGGCGGGCATCAGCTCTTCGTGCAGACCCGCAGCCAGGTCCGCGAGGAAGTCGCCGCCGCCGGCGCCACCGTCTGCGCCAGCGCCAAGGACGTGGCCGAGCAGGCCGACGTGATCTTCACGATGGTGCCGGACACGCCGGACGTCGAGCGCGTGCTCTTCGGCGAGGGCGGCATCGCCGCGGCCTTCGCCGGCGGCAAGGGCGCGGGCAAGACGGTGGTCGACATGAGCTCGATCTCGCCCATCGCGACCAAGGACTTCGCCGCGCGCATCGAGGCGCTGGGCGCCGAGTGGCTGGACGCGCCGGTGTCCGGCGGCGAAGTCGGGGCCAAGGCCGGCACGCTGTCCATCATGGTGGGCGGCAAGGAATCGACCTTCGCGCGCATCAGGCCGCTGTTCGAGCTGATGGGCAAGAACATCACCCTGGTGGGCGGCGCGGGCGCGGGCCAGACCACCAAGGTCGCCAACCAGATCATCGTGGCGCTGAACATCGCCGCCGTTGGCGAGGCACTGGTCTTCGCGTCCAAGGCCGGCGCGGATCCGGCCAAGGTGCGCGAGGCGCTGATGGGCGGCTTCGCGTCCAGCCGCATCCTGGAAGTCCACGGCGAGCGCATGATCAAGCGCACCTTCAATCCCGGCTTCCGCATCGCGCTGCATCAGAAGGACCTGAACCTCGCGCTGCAGAGCGCCAAGGCGATGAGCCTGGCGTTGCCCAACACCGCCAACACCGCGCAGCTGATGCAGGCCGCGGCGGCGCAGGGCTGGGATCAGCTCACCACTCGGCGCTGGTGCGCGCCCTCGAGGTCATGGGCAACCACGAGGTCGGTAGCACTACGGACGCCGCCTGATCGGCCCCTGTCCACAATCGCCGCCATGAGCCCTTCCTCCGACGCGGCCACGGCGGCCGCCGCTACCTCGTCCGCCGCGCCGAACGCGGCCCTCACGCCCGCGCAGGCCGACGCGCTGCGCGCCGATCCGCGCGCGCTGCTCCAGCACCTGTACCGCGTGGCGGTGGACCGCGCGCTGCCCGGCAAGATCCTGGCCGCGCATCTGCCGCCGCCGCCCAAGGGCCGCACGCTGGTGATCGGCGCGGGCAAGGGCGGCGGATCGATGGCGCAGGCGCTGGAAGCGGCCTGGCCCGCGTCGGCGCCGATGTCGGGCCTGGTGATCACGCGCTATGGACACATCCCGCCGGACTACCGGCCGCGCCGCATCGAGATGGTCGAGGCCGCGCATCCGGTGCCCGATGCCGCCGGCGAGCGCGCCGCGGCCCGGATGATGCAGCTCGTGCGCGACTTCCAGCCGACCGCCGACGATCAGGTGATCTGCCTGATCTCGGGCGGCGGCTCGGCGCTGACGCCGCTGGCCGCGCCTGGACTGACGCTGGCCGACAAGCAGGCGGTCAACCGCGCGCTGCTGGCCAGCGGCGCCAACATCGTCGAGATGAACTGCGTGCGCAAGCACCTCAGCGCGATCAAGGGCGGCCGCCTCGCGGCCGCGTGCGCGCCGGCCAAGGTGTTGACGCTGATGATCTCGGACGTGCCCGGCGACGACCCGCAGGTCATCGCCTCCGGCCCGACCGTGCCCGACGCGAGCACCTGCGCCGAGGCGCTGGCGATCTGCCGCCGCTATCGCATCGCGCTGCCGCAGGTGGCCGTCGACGCGCTTGAGCGCGGCGAGTGGGAGACGCCCAAGCCGGGCGATGCCTGCTTCGACGGCCATGAGCAACGCATCATCGCCGCGCCGCGACAGAGCCTGCTCGCCGCGGCCGAGGCGGCGCGCGCGCTGGGCATCACCGCGCATGTGCTGTCCGACGAGATCGAGGGCGAGTCGCGCGAGGTCGGCCGCGTGCACGCGGCGCTGGCGCGCTCGGTGGCGCGTCACGGCGAGCCCTTCGCCAAGCCCTGTCTCATCCTTTCTGGCGGGGAGACCACCGTGACGCTGGTGCCCGAGCCCGGACGCGGCGGCCGCGCCGGCGAGTTCGTGC
Organism: Roseateles sp.; assembly: GCA_039594005.1. Lineage (GTDB taxonomy): Bacteria > Pseudomonadota > Gammaproteobacteria > Burkholderiales > Burkholderiaceae_C > Roseateles. The sequence continues at coordinate 2,380,192 of JBCNOF010000010.1, read as the reverse complement.
TCGGCTGCGCGATCGCGCTGGACGGCGAACCGGGCATCTGGGGCCTGGCCGCGGACACCGACGGCATCGATGGTGTCGAGGACAACGCCGGCGCCTTCCTCAGCCCGAGCACCTTGCAGCGCGCACGCGCGCTTGGCCTCAAACCGCAGGAGCTGCTGGCGGCCAACAACGGCTACGCGCTCTTCGAGGCGCTGGGCGACCTGCTGATCACCGGACCGACGCAGACCAACGTCAACGACTTCCGCGCGTTGTTGATCCGCTGATCCGCCGAAGGGGCGCGTTTGCGTCTGCCATCTCGCTCTTTCGGGCGAGGGGAGGGGGTCGTGGCGCCGTCATGAGGCGGAGCATCTCCGTCTTGTCTCCCTCCCTCGGGCGAGCAGGGGTCGAGCGTGATCGGATGTTGACGGGTCGCAAGGCAAATTCCCTCGAGGGCGAGGACAGTCCGCCATCCCCGGCTTTCGAGACTGCCCTGTGATCGCCCACCCGCCCACCGCGCTCCCTTCCCCGCTGGCTTCCCCGCTTGCGCCCGCGCTTGCCCCGTCCTCCGGTCTGATCCCGGCGCCCACCGCCCCCGTGCCGTGGCGCGCGCTGCTCGGCGACGTGCTGCTGGACGGCGACAGCTGGTCCGCGTTGACCAGCATGACCCGGCTGCACCGTTGCCGGGCCGGCGATCTCGTCTGGCGGCGCGGCGAGGCGGCCGTGGCCATGCGCGCGCTGTGCGAGGGCAAGGTGGTCGCGCGTGGGCCGCTGACCGGGCCGCTCTGGCTGGACCTGCACACGGCCTGGCTCGAAGGCCGCTATGAGGACGACGTACGGGTGGGGTCGGGCTCGGCGCTGCTGCTGGAATGGCCGATGTCGGTGGCGGCCATGTGGTTGCGCTCCCAGCCGCTGGTGCTGGAGGCGCTGGTGCGGGCCGTCGCGGCGCAGATGCGCGACGCGCAGGACGCCATCCACGCGTTGACCACGCAGGACGCGACCGGCCGCGTCGCCGGCTGGCTGCTGGCGCAGGCCGGGGCCGCGTCCGAGCTGCGGCTCGCCGAGCGCAAGCGCGACGTCGCGGCCCAGTTGTCGATCTCCCCGGAGACGCTGTCGCGCGCGCTGCGCCAGCTGGCCGATCGTGGCGTATTGGCGGTTCAGGGCTACCGCATCGTGCTGCTGGACCGGGTGGCACTGCTGGCGCTGGCGCGCTGCCGCTGAGCGGCATAGACTCGCCTCCACCTGACGTCGCGTCCAGAGGAGGCCGCCGTGACGATTGCCCGCATGCCCGCAGTGACTGCTGCCAGCTCCCAGGCGGAGCGATTCTTCGGAGGGCATGCCAGCCTTCCGGTCATGCCCGAGGTCGGCCGCAAGCTGCTGCGCAGCCTGGACGATGATGGGGTCTCGCTGGGTCAGATCGCCGAGCTGATCGGCAAGGACTCGACGCTCGCCGCCAAGGTGCTGCGGCTGGCCAACTCGGCGCGCTACAGCCCTTCGCATTCGATCGCCAACCTGCAGGACGCCGCCATGGCGCTCGGCCTGGAGACGCTGCGCAACCTGGCCATGGCGGCCAGCATCTCGGCGAGCTTCCCGGACGTGAAGGGCCTGGACCGCCAGCGCTTCTGGTGCCACAGCGTGCGCACGGCCGGGTACGCGAGGCTGCTGGCCAAGCTGCTGCAGGGCGATGTGGACACCGCCTACCTCGCCGGGCTGATGCTGCGCACGGGTCAGCTCATGATGGCGATGAGCGAGCCCGAGCAGGTCGCCGACGTCGAGGCCCACGCCGCCGAGCCGGGCAGCCGGTTCTCGCTGGAGATGCATCGCTTCGGCTGCACGCATGCCGATGTGACGGCGGCGCTCGCGTCGCACTGGCATTTCCCGGCCGACCTGGTCGAGGCCTTCAAGGACGCCAACACGCCGCTGGAGGTCAAGCCCTTCTCGATGCTCGCGGCGGTGCTGCACCTGGCGGAGGTCATCGCCGACGCGAACGACCAGAACGCCGATCCCATCGCGGCGCTGCAGGTCGCGGTGCCGGAGCTGGTCGAGCACCTGCACATGGACCTGGAGTTCCTGAGACTGCGGCTGGAGGGCTGCGGCGATCCGGGGCAGGACGTGGCGTTGATGCTCAAGTGAGCGCGGGCCTGACGGCTGGGCGTCCGGGAGGCCGGCGCCCGATCGACTGTTGAAGACCGCACGGCCGCGGCGCGGTCCGGCGGTGAACCCTGAGCACACCCTCGGTGGGCGGGCGCACAATCGCGCCCAAAGACCCATAGACGATCCCGAGGGAGTTTTCACCATGCAGTTGCGCCCCAAGCGCCTGCCGGCGCATGCCGGCCTGATGTCCCTGGCCGTGAGCCTGAGCCTGGCTCCGCTGGCCACCTTCGCCGCCACGCCGGCCACGTCAGCGGCGCCTGCTGCGGCGTCGAGCTCCACGGCGGCCAAGCCGGCCGCCAAGCCCACTGCCAATCCCGTGGCCAAGAAGGGCGAGAAGAACGACAAGGCCGCCGCGGACCAGGGTTATCGCATCGCGCCGTTCCCGAGCTGGGTCGTCGACGTCCCCGCCGGCTCCGCGGCGGAGGCCGCCCCGGCCGCGCCCAAGGCACTGCCGCCGGGTCTGGGCGGTTTCGCCAGCGCGGGGCTGCCGGCCGGTGTGCCGGCGGCCGCGGCTCAGGTCACGCCGGGCGGGCAGGGCGCCATGGCCGTCTCGCCGGGCAAGGCGCTGCGCATGCCGCTGGCGGACACGCAGATCCAGCTCGGCGGCCCGGTGCCGGTGAGCTTCTACCGCTCGCAGCTGCAGGCACTGGACAGCACCACGCTGCGCGAGGTCTCCGAGCCGCAGATCGTCTTCAATCCCGAGTACCAGAAGGTCGCCATCCACCAGGTCGTCGTGATCCGTGATGGGCAGCGGCAGGACCGCACGCGCGGCCTGCGCGTGGAGACCATGCGCCGCGAGCAGGGCCTGGAGCAGCTGATGCTCAACGGCCTGCGCACGGCACTGCTGATGCTCAACGACGTGCGCGTGGGCGACATCGTCGAGCTGTCGTATTCGATCGAGGGCCAGAACCCGATCTTCGAAGGCCGCTTCGCCGACCTGATCCAGCTGTCGCGCGAGGTGCCGATCGACCGCGCGTTCGTGCGCGTGTCCACCCCCAAGGGGCGGGTGCTGCAGACGCGCTCGATCGGGTATGGCGCCAGCACGCCGCCCACCGTGCGCCGCGATCCGCAGCCGGGCGGCGGCGAGGTGCTGACGGTGTTCCAGGAGCGCGTGCCGGCGGTGCCGCAGGAGGTCGCGACGCCGCCCTGGTTCAAGGTGTTCCCGGCGCTGCAGATCAGCGAGTACCGCGACTGGCAGGAAGTGGACCGCTGGGCGCAGGGCCTGTTCACGATCGTGCCGCCCAGCGGCGAGCTCGCCGAGCGCGTCGCGGCCTGGAAGGCGCGCAACCTGGCGCCCGAGGCGCTGGTGGCCGAGGTGCTGCGTTTCGTGCAGGACGACGTGCGCTACTTCAGCATGAGCCTGGGCGAGAGCTCGCACCGGCCCAAGCCCGCCGCGCGCACGCTGGCCGAGCGCCTGGGCGACTGCAAGGACAAGGTGCTGCTGCTCAACACGCTGCTGACCGCGCTGGGCTTCGACGCCAAGCCGGCGCTGGTGTCCATGCATCGCAACCGGGGCGTGGGCGACTATCTGCCCACGCATGACCAGTTCGACCACGTCATCACGCGCGTGGTCGTCGGCGACCAGGTGTATTTCCTGGACGGCACGATGAACGGCCAGGGCTTCGGCCTGCGCGAGCGCGGTTTCTTCCCCTACGGCCAGGCGCTGATCGTCGGCGATGGCAAGGCGCCGCAGCCGGTGGTCGTGCCGGGCTTCGCGCGCGACGAGGTCCGCCAGCGCGAGGACTGGGACCTGTCCGACCTGAAGAAGACGCCCGCGTTGACCGTGTCGATGACGATGCTGGGCCTGAGCGCGGAGCGCTGGCGCGCCTACGTCGCCAATGCCGGCATGGAGCGCATCGGCGAGATGCTCGGTGGCGCCTATGTGCGCCAGTACCCGGGCTTGAAGCCGGTGGGGCAGCCCGAGCTCAGCGACAGCCGCGAGTTCAACGAGCTCGCCATCAAGCTGCGCTTCGAGTCGGCGATGCCCGGCGAACTGCGCTCGGCGTCGATGCGGCTGAACCTGCCCCAGCTGGCCTTCCTCGACTTCATGACCGGCCCGCCCGAGGCCACGCGACGCACGCCCTTCCTGATCGACCAGCCGCTGGTGGCGGAGTCGCGCGTCACGGTGACCGCGCCGGTGCCGCTGGACTTCGCGCCGTCGCCCACGCGCCAGGCCGGGGACAACCACTTCGCGCTGACGATGAAGTCCGAGATCGCCGACCGCGTGCTGACGCTGACCAGCCGTTACGAGCGCCGCGCCGACCAGGTGCTGCCCGGCGACATGGAGTCCTACCGCCAGGCCGTGCTGCGCGCGCGCCAGGGCGTGGGCTCGACGGTGAACTTCTCGCTGCTGAGCAAGGCCGAGCAATCGCGCGTGGCGGCGCTGATCGCCGCCGATCTCAAGAAGTACGGCAAGCCCGACGGGCTGTCGCGCATGGCGCTGCTGACCAACGCGAGCCGGGCGCGCGACGCGATCCTGCTGTCCAAGGTGCCCGAGGGCAGCGCGATGGCCGGTGCGGCGCTGGCCGAGCGCGCGGCGCTGTCCAACCACCTGGCCGAGTCCGATGTGGCGCTGCAGGATGCGGACGCGGCGCTGGCCATTGATCCCAACGACGACGTGGCCTTGCAGGCGCGCGGCGCGGCGCTGTTCGGGCTGGGCCGGCTGGACGATGCGATCGCCGCCTTCGACCGCGCGGAGAAGTCCGCGACGCGCAAGTCGCCCGAGTCGTGGCTGGGCATCGCGCAGATCCAGGCCGGACGCTATGACGACGCGGAGCGCTCGCTGCGCCGCTATGTCGAGGCCACCAGCGGCGATCAGCGCAGCTTCGGCCTGGTGTGGCTGGCGATCGCCGCGGAGCGGCGTCAGGCCGGCGCGGGACGCGCGGTGCTGGCGTCGGAAACGCGCGAGGGAGACACCAGCTGGGTGGGCTCGCTCGTGGGCTTCATGGCTGGTCGATTGGACCGCGACGCGCTGCTCAAGGCCGCGCGCGCCGATGCCGACGCGGAGCGGCTGCGCCTGGCGGAGGCCTACTTCTACATCGGGCAGCACTTCCTCACGCAAGGCAAGCGCCAGGACGCCAAGACCTGGTTCGAGCGCGTCATCGACACGCAGGCCGTGCCCTTCCGCGAGTACCTGATCGCGCGTCAGGAGCTGAAGCAGCCGTCGCGCTGAGACCGCTGAGACCGCTGGGCGCGGTGGGACCGGCCGGCGCGCTCAGACGTGCGGCCGGAACCCCTCGGGGTCGAGCGCGAAGCGCCACGCGGTGGAGCGCTGCAGCGCGTCCTTGAGCGCGCGCGACTGGGGCTGCAGGATGACGGAGAGCTCGTCGCTGAAGAGCTCGCAGCCGAGCGCGGAGGCCACGTCGCAGACGACGTCGATGAAGCGGTCGGTGGCCGTGGCGCCGGCGTCCAGGCGCACGTGCAGTTCGTAGCTGCCGTCCGGGTCGGACACCATGTCGATGCAGTTGCCGGCCTCGTCGCCGAAGTAGCGCCAGCCCTCGAGCATGGGCGTGCTGGGCCCGAGCCGGCCGGTCAGGTAATGCATGACGTCGGTGCGCGAGGCCGCCTGCCACGAGGCTGCCGAGGCGCCGTGCGCGAGGGCCATCTCGAATTGCCAGAGCGCCATGACCGAGGCTTGTTGGGAGCGATGACGGGAGATGCTACGCCCGCCTCCCGTACGCTGTCATGCCGCGGCGCAGCATGCGGTATCGGCGGATGGACGGGGCGGCAGCGCGCGGCGATACCCACCGTTCGGGCGGGTTGACGCGGCGAGTGCCTCGCCGACACTGCGGCCCTCTCGATCGCCGCGCGTCATGCGCTCCCCGACATGGGTTTCCTCGTCACGCTCTGCCTGCTCGCCGTGGTGGCCGCGCTCTGGTCCCGGGTGTCCAAGCTCCAGGACCGCGTCCGCGATCTCGAAGCCCGTTGGGCGGTCGACGCCACGACGAAGGCGCCCGCGGCCACGGCCCCGCCTCGGGAGGCAGCGGTGCCCGCAAGCACTGCGCCGCCAGTGACGGCCCCCGTCATCGCGCCGGCTGCGGCGCCACAGGTCGCGCGCCCCGAAGCCTCAGCCAACGCCGTACCCGCCGCCGCGAACGTCCCGCCCGTGAAGACGATCGAGGCCCTCGCGCGCCAGACGCCTTCGCCGGCACCGTCGGGCCCGTCCTGGCAGGCCTCGCTGGTCGATCTGATGCGCAAGAACCTGTTCGCCGTGGCGGGCATCGCGCTGTTGCTGCTGGGCTTCGTCGTGCTGTTCCACTCGATCGAATGGGGCCACCTGCTGTCGCCGATGGCCAAGGTGTCGCTGGCCTGGGCGGCGGCGGTGGCGCTGGGCGTCGCAGGCGTGCGGCTCAGCGCGCGCAATGCCCTGTGGGGTCAGATGGCGCAGGGCGGCGGCGCGGCCATCGGCTACCTCGCGACCTACGTCGCCAGCTCCGCCTACGAGCTGCTGTCGCCGACGGTGTCGCTGGCGCTGTTCGCGGCGATCTCAGCCGTGCTGGTGCTGCGCGCGTTGAAGGAAGACGCCAAGGTGCTCGTCGCCATCGGCTTTCTGGGCGCTTACGCAGCACCGCTGCTGGCGCTCTACGGCCACGCGGGGCTGCTCTTCCACCTGAGCTACGGCATCGTCGTCACCGGCTTCGCGCTGTGGGTGAGCCTGTCGCGGCGCTGGCTGGAGATCGGCGTGCACGCGCATGCCTGCGCGGCGGGCCTGGCCGCGCTCGCCTACGCGGCGTCGCGCGACGAGCCCGGGCTGCCCGCGTGGCAGCAACAGCTGCTGCTGACGATCTACCTGGTGCAATTCGCCGGCTGGACGACGACCTGGGCCGCCCGCCATGCGCCGGTTGCCGCGCAGGACCATGCGTCCACGTCCACGTCCAGATCGACGTCAACGCTGGCCGCGAGCTCGTGGTGGCGCACGCGCGAGATCCCGGTGCTGTGCGCGTGTTTCTCGCTGACAGTGATCGTGTTCCTGGCGATGCAGGCATGGTTGCTGGACGGCAACGCGTTCATGGCGGTGGCCTTCGTGTCGGCGTCGGTGCTGGGCGCGCTCGGCGCGCGGCGGCTGCCCGCGCATGGTCTGCGCGAGACCGCCTGGGTGCTCGCCGCGTTCAGCGTGGCCGCCGGCCTGGAGCGGGGCGATCTGCCCGAGACCGTGTCCTCGCTGGGCCTCTTCGCCGAGGGCGCGATCCTGATGTTGTCGACGCAAGCGGGCTCGGTGCTGCGCCGCGCGGTGTCGCGCCTGCTCGTGATCGTCGGCGCGATCGCCGTCATCGGCGGCACCGCGGACGCGGCGCTGTGGCCGGTGGCGGTGCTCGTGGTGGCGAGCTTGGCGCTGTCGCTGGCGATGGCGCGCGCGCAGCGCGGTGCGGACGCCAAGCTCACCGTCGCCGTCACGGTCTTGGCCGCCGCGACGCTGGCCTATCGCTGCGCGACGCGTTTCGCCGGCGGGGACGAGGCCACCGGCGCGGTCTTCACGCTCGTCATGCTGGGAACTGCTGCGCTTGCCTACCTGCTGGACCGCTCAACGCCAGACACGGATTCCACCGCCACCACCGCCGCCACCACGCCCGTGTCCGCCCCCACCGCAGCCAAGCCAAGCCCGCTGACGGTGAGGCGTCTCTACGCGATCGTGCTGGCGATCGGGTGGGTGGTGATGCTGCCGGTGTTGCCGGAGATCGGCCGGCCTCTGGCGCTGACCGCGCTGATCACGCCGGTCGTCTTCGGCGTCATCAGCGCGTGGCGGTCGATGCGTCGCCCGATGTCGCCTGATGCGGCGGAGGGCGCGAAGGTCCGGATCTGGGTCGCGCTGCTGCTGCCCGCGCTGATCGCCTATACGGTGGCGTCGCCGTGGTCCGTGGTGGCGCTGCTCGCGGTCACCGGCACGGCCGTGTGCGCGTGGGTGCTGACGCGCTGGCGCGTGGTGACGACGATGCCGGCCGAGCCCCATCGGACGCGTCTGACGCCGTCGCTGCTGGCGCATGCGTCGATGTTCTGCGCGATCGTGCCGCTGGTGCTGGCGGCCGATCACTCGGACACGACCGACGTCTGGCTGCTCGCGGCCGGCGCGTTCTACGTCGCCTTGCTCACCTGGTGGCGTCTGGGCGACGACGTGCCCGCCGAGGCCCGCCAGGTGCTGGTCGCGAGCGTGGGCGTGGCGGTCGCGTACGTGGTCGCGCGCGGCGTGATCCAGGCACCGGCCCTGGCGTTCGAGCTCGCCTGGCGCAGCTACCTGCTGCCGGTGGCGCTGGCCGCCGTCGGCGTGGCCTTCCTGTTCCTGAGCACCCGTGCGCACCGCCGCCTGGCCTGGCAGGTGTCGGCGGTGGTGTGCGTGATGGCGATGGTCAAGCTGCTGCTGTCGCTGGGCAGCTGGGCGCTGTCGCCGATGGGCATCGTCGGCAGCCTCCTGGGCATGGGCGCGCTGTTCCTGCTGGCGGGTTACCTCGCGCCTCAGCCCCCGGCGCGCGAGGACTGAACCGCCTCGATCGCGTCCAGCACCGCCTCGGGCGTGGCCGGCGCGCGCAGCGGTGGATCGCAGCGCGCGGTAGGCCGCGAGGCGGCCACGGCGTCCTTGATCGCGAGCAGCACCGAGAACGGCAGCAGCAGCGGCGGCTCGCCCACGGCCTTGGAGCGATGGATGCTGTCCTCGGCGTTGCGGCGCGTCGAACAGCGCCACGCGGAAATCGCGCGGCATGTCGTTGGCCGTGGGGATCTTGTAGGTGCTCGGGCGCGTGCGTCATCAGCTTGCCGCCCTTGCGGATGCCACACCAGCTCCTCGGTGGTCAGCCAGCCCATGCCCTGGACGAAGGCGCCTTCGACCTGGCCGATGTCGAGCGCCGGGTTCAGCGAGCGCCCCACGTCATGCAGCACGTCGGCGCGCAGCACGCGGGTCTCGCCGGTGAGCGTGTCGACCACCACCTCCGCCACCGCGGCGCCGTAGGCGTAGTAGAAGAACGGATGGCCCTGCAGCTTCGCGCGGTCCCAGTTCAAGCCGGGCGTCGCGTAGAAGCCGTCGCTCCACAGCTGGATGCGCTCCAGATAGGCCTTGCCGACGAGCTCCTGGAAGCTGATCGCCGCGACGGTCGACGCGACCCCCGCATCGCCGCGGCCGGCGCGCACCTCGCCGCCGTCGAAGACGACGTCGTTCTCAGCGCAACCCAGCAGCCGCGCCGCCAGCGGCGTGAGCCGCGCGCGGATCTTGCGGGCCGCGTCCTGCGCGGCCTTGCCGTTCAGGTCCGAGCCGGTGGAGGCCGCGGTGGCCGAGGTGTTGGCGACCTTGCTGGTGTCGGTGGCGCTGGCGCGCACCTCGCAACGCAGGCACGCCCAGCTCGTGCGCGACCACCTGCGCGACCTTGGTGTTGAGGCCCTGGCCCATCTCGGTGCCGCCGTGGTTCACCAGGATCGAGCCGTCGGTGTAGATGTGCACCAGCGCGCCGGCCTGGTTGAGGATGGACGACGTTGAACGAGATGCCGAACTTCACCGGCGTCAGCGCCAGGCCTTGCTTCAGCACCGGGCTGGCCGCGTTGAAGGCGGCGATCTCGGCGCGGCGCGCGTGGTAATCGGAGGTCGCGATCAGCTGGTCGGTCAGCGGCTGGATCTGGTTGTCCTCGACGCGCTGGCCGTAGGGCGTGATGTCCTGGCCGTCGCCGTAGAAGTTGCGTTGACGCACCGTGAGCGGGTCCAGGCCCAGCCGGCGCGCGACGCCGTCCAGGATCATCTCGATGGCGAGCGCGCCCTGCGGCCCGCCGAAGCCGCGGAAGGCGGTGTTGCTCTGCGTGTTGGTCTTCGCGCCGTAGCCGTGCATGGCGACGTTGCGGCAGCCAGTAGGCGTTGTCGAAGTGGCACAGCGCGCGCGCCATCACCGGGCCGGACAGGTCGGCGCTGTGGCCGCAGTTGGAGATCAGGTCGATCTCGGCGCCGAGGATGCGGCCCTCGTCGTCGAAGCCGACGGACCAGCGGTAATCGAAGCCGTGGCGGCGGCCGGTGACGAGGAAGTCGTCCATCGCGGTCCAGGCGCAGCTTGACCGGGCGGCGCAGCCGATGCGCGGCCAGCGCCGCGCACGCAGGCGAAGAGTGCCGACTGCGATTCCTTGCCGCCGAAGCCGCCGCCCATGCGCCGGCATTGCACGGTGACCTGATGCGCCTGCCAGCCCAGCGCGTGCGCCACCAGCTGCTGCATCTCGGTCGGGTGCTGGGTCGAGCAGTGGATCAGCAGCGCCTGGTTCTCCTGCGGCAGCGCGTAGCTGATCTGGCCCTCCAGGTAGAACTGCTCCTGGCCGCCGACGGCCCACTCGCCGTCGAGGCGATGCGGCGCGCCGGCCAGCGCCGCCTGCGGATCGCCGCGCGTGAGGTGCATCGGCGCGATCACGTATTGGCCGATCGCATGCGCCTCGCGCGCCGTCAGCACCGCGGGCAGCGGCGTGCTGACGATCGCCTGCTTCGCCATCGCCGCGGCGCGGCGCGCCAGCTCCCGATCGGTCGCGATCACCGCGTAGACCGGCTGGCCGACGTAGCGCAGCGTGCCTTCGGCCAGGATGGGGTCGTCGTGGATCAGCGGGCCGCAGTTGTTCTCGCCCGGGAAGTCCGCGGCGGTCAGCACCGCGACGACGCCGGGCTGGCGGCGCAGCAGCGCGAGATCGATGGACACGAGCGTGCCGTGCGCCACCGGCGACAGCCCCAGCGCCGCGTGCAGCGTGCCCTGGGCCTCGGCGATGTCATCGATGTAGACGGCTTCGCCGCTGACATGCAGGTGGGCCGCCTCGTGCGCGCGGCTGACGCCGACCTGGGGCTGCAGTGCGGGCGTGACCGTGTCGAGGTTCAGCGGGAGGTCCGCGGGCTTGTTCATGCGACGCTCCGCTGCAGGTTGATCGCCTGCCAGACGCTGGCGGATTCGGCGGGAACGGGCGCGTTGGCGCGGGTTTCCAGCCAGAAGCGGCGAAGGAGATTCGCGGCGGCACGGGCGCGGTAGTCCGCGCTGGCGCGCAGGTCGGTCATCGGCGTGAAGTCCTCGGCCAGCGCGGCGGCAGCGGCCCGCGAGGCCGCTTCATCCCAGGCCCGGCCGTTGACGGCCGCCTCGGCCCGCGCCGCGCGCTTGACGATCGCGGCCATGCCGCCGAAGGCGAAGCGCGCGTCGCGTGCCACGCCGTCCTCCAGGCGCAGGCTCAGCACGGCGCAGACGGCGGAGATGTCGCTGTCGTAGCGCTTGGCGAGCTTGTAGCCGCGCAGCCGCGTGCCGGGTGCGGGCATCGGGACGTCCAGCGCCTCGACGAATTCGCCGGGCCGCAGCGCGTTCTTCATGTAGTCCAGGTAGAAGCTCTCCAGCGGCAGCACGCGGTGCTCGGTGCCGCGGCGCAGCCGGATGCGCGCGCCCAGCGCGATCAGCGCGGGCGCGCCGTCGCCGATGGGCGAGCCGTTGGCGATGTTGCCGCCCAGCGTGCCGGCATGGCGGATCGGCGGCGAGGCGAAGCGCAACCACAGCTCGCGCAGCGCCGGGACACGCGCGCTCAGCGCGGCCCAGGCGTCCTCCAGCGTCACCGCGGCGCCGATGCGCAGCGTGGCGGGCGAGCCGTGGGCGCTGTCCAGCTCCGAGGTGTCGAAGACCTCGATGCGGCGCAGCGCGTCGACCTGGCCGGTGAGGATCACGTCGCCCAGCTCGCGCTGCTGCTTGGTGACCCACAGGCCGACATCGGTGGCGCCAGCGACCAGCCGCGCCTCGGGCAGGGCCTCGCGCAGCGCGGCGAAGTCGTCGATCGAGCGCGGCGCGAAGACGCGTTGAGGCGTGCCCGCGCGCGAGGCGGCCTCGTAATGCAGCGGCGGATCGTCGCGCAGTGTGCGCAGCGCCTCGACCAGGGGCGCGCGGTCGATCACCCGGGCGGGCGCGTCGAACATGCGCTCGCCGGCGTCCAGGATGGGCCGATAGCCGGTGCAGCGGCAGAGGTTGCCGGCGAGGTCGTCGGCCAGCGCCTGACGGTCCGGCCGGGTGCCCTCGGCCTGATGGCGCTCATAGAGCGCCTGCATCGACATCACGAAGCCGGGCGTGCAGAACCCGCATTGCGAGCCGTGGCAGTCCACCAGCGCCTGCTGCACCGGGCGCGAGCCGTCGGTGCTGGTGCCCAGGTCCTCGACGGTCAGCAGCGCCTTGCCGTCGAGCGTGGGCAGGAACTGGATGCAGGCATTGACGGCCTTGCGCAGCGCGACGGCCCGGCCGTCCGCGTCGAGCTCGCCGACCAGCACCGTGCAGGCGCCGCAGTCGCCTTCGGCGCAGCCTTCCTTGGTGCCGGCGCAGTGGGCGTGCTCGCGCAGGTACTGGAGCACCGTGGTCGTGGGCGGCAGTCCGGCGACGGACGTCAGCTGGCCTCGGTGGAAGAAGCGGATCGGACGGGGATCAGTCATGCGGAAAGCGGATCGGAAGCTGGCCAGACGCTGGCGAGGAAGCAAGAAACGAGCACGGTTCGCCCGAGGATGCAATTACCCCGGACGGTACTCCTGCCATGGGCAACTGGTTATACGATGCGGCGAATAGCCTCTATAAGCGATTGCACATGTCGGACGCACTGAATTTCGACAAGATCGACCTCCTTCTGGTGCGGGTCCTGCATACCTTGATTTCCGAGCGCAGTGTGTCCAGGGCCGCCATGCGGCTCGGCAGCACGCAGCCCGCCTTGAGCGCGCAGCTGCGGCGTCTGCGCACCCTGACCGGCGACCCGCTCCTGGTGCGCAGCGGCGCGGGCATGACCCCGACGGCCACCGCGCTGGAGCTGCTCGCCCCGGCCGAGCGCCTGCTGCGCGAGGCCGACGAGCTCTTCGGCGCGCGGCTGCGCAAGACCGGTTTCGATCCAGCCACGGCGCAGCTGCAGCTGCGCATCGCCGCGAGCGACTACCTCGACCCGCTGTTCCTGCCGCTGCTGGTGGCGCACTTGCAGCGCGTGGCGCCGGGCGTGCAGCTCGACCTGCAGCCGCTGAACGCCGATTTCGACTACCGCGCCTCGCTCGCCCGCGGCGAGGTGGATCTGGTCATCGGCAACTGGCTGGAGCCGCCCGGCGAGCTGCACATGGGCCGGCTGCTGGTGGACGAGGTGGTCTGCCTGGTCAGCCGCGATCACCCGGCAGCGCGGATGTCCCCGCGCGCCTGGACGCAGGAGCGCTACCTGGACGCGCAGCATCTCGCGCCGATGCCGCTCAGCCGCGGGCAGCCCGGCGTGATCGAGCAGCATCTGGCGTCGCTGGGCCTGGAGCGCCGCATCGCGGTGCGCTGCGCCCACTTCGGGCAGCTGCCGCAGATGGTGGCGCGCAGCTTGCTGGTGCTGACCACCGGGCGGCTGTTCTGCAACCGTTACCTGGACCAGCTGCCGGTGACGGTGCTGCGCTGCCCGGTCGCTTTCCCGCCGATGACGTATTACCAGCTGTGGCACGACGTCAGCCACAACAGCGCGCCGCTGCGCTGGCTGCGCGAGCAGGTGCGCGAGGTCGCGCGCGAGCTGGTGAAGTAAGAATTCCGAATCCCTCTCTCCCGAACGCATGACGACTGACCAATCCGCCAATCTGGCTCCTCCGGCACGCCTGGCCCTGAAGGGCGACCTGCTGGACTTCACCGCCACGCCGCACTGGGCGCGCGTGGACGACCCCGCCGTGCGTTTCCGCCCCGATCACTGGCTGCTCATCGAGGACGGCCGCATCGTCGGCGCGCAGGCCGAGGACCCGGGCGAGGGCTGGGTGCGCGAGGACCACTCGGGCCGGCTGATCCTGCCGGGCTTCGTCGACGCACATGTGCACAGCCCGCAGCTGGACGTGATCGCCTCCTACGGCACGGAGCTGCTGGACTGGCTCGAGACCTACACCTTCCCCGCCGAGCAGCGCTACGCCGACCCCGAGGTCGCGCGGGCCGGCGCGGCACGTTTCCTGGACGCGCTGCTGGCGCATGGCACGACCTCGGCGGTGGTGTATCCGACGGTGCACAAGGTCTCGGCCGATGCGCTGTTCGACGCGGCCGCGGAGCGCGGCATGCGGCTGATCACCGGCAAGGTGCTGATGGACCGCCACGCGCCGGACGGCCTGCGCGACGACGTGGTCCAGGCCGAGCGCGACTGCCTGGAGCTGATCGCCCGCCACCACGGCCGCGAGCGGCTGTCCTACGCGGTGACGGTGCGTTTCGCGCCGACCAGCACGCCCGAGCAGCTCGCGATGGCCGGCGCGCTGTGCCGCGCCGATGCGAGCCTCTACATGCAGACCCACGTCGCGGAGAACCGCGGCGAGGTCGAATGGGTCGCCAAGCTGTTTCCCGAGGCGCGCAGCTACCTGGATGTCTATGACCGCGTCGGGCTGCTGCATCCGCGCGCGGTGCTGGCCCACGGCATCTGGCTGGACGACGAGGACCGGCGAGTGCTCGCGCGCACCGGCGCGCACATCGCGCACTGCCCGTCGTCCAACCTGTTCCTGGGCAGCGGGCTGTTCGACTGGCCCGGCGCGCTGGACGCCGGCGTGCGGGTGAGCGCGGCCAGCGACGTGGGCGGTGGCACCTCGCTGTCGGCGCAGCGCACGCTGGCCGACGGCTACAAGGTGCAGGCGCTCAAGGGCCACCGCCTGACCGCGTGGGCGGGCCTGCACGCAGCCACGCGCGGCGCGGCCGAGGCCCTGGGTTTGTCGGAGGAACTGGGCCACTTCGGCGTGGCTACACTGGCCGACGTCTGTGTCTGGGACTGGGCCGCGGGGCCGGTCGCCGAGGCCCGCATGGCCTTGGCGCGCGATCCGCATGAACGGGCCTTCGCCTGGATGACGCTCTCGGACGATCGATACCTGGTGGCCAGCTACGTCGCGGGACGGGCGCGCTACCGCCGACCGTAAGGACGCTCGCACGCCCATGACCGCACCGCGCCTGGAACTCCGCCACATCAGCAAGCAGTACCCAGGCGTGAAGGCCAATGACGACGTGTCGTTGTCGGTGGCGCCGGGCGAGATCCACGCCGTGCTCGGCGAGAACGGCGCGGGCAAGTCCACGCTGATGAAGATCATCGCCGGGGCGGTGCAGGCCGATGCCGGTGAGCTGCGCTGGGACGGCGCGGCGCACTCGGTGAGATCGCCCGCTCAGGCCCGCGCGCTGGGCATCAGCATGGTCTACCAGCACTTCTCGCTGTTCGATTCGCTGACCGCGGCGCAAAACATCTGGCTGGGCCTGGACCAGGCCATGGCGCTGGACGAGGTGCGCGAGCGCGTGCGCCGGCTCTCGGCGGAGTACGGCCTGCCGCTCGATCCGGAGCGGCCCGTGCATGCGCTGTCCGTCGGCGAGCGCCAGCGCGTGGAGATCCTGCGCGCGCTGATGACCGCGCCGCGACTGCTGATCCTGGACGAACCGACCTCGGTGCTGACGCCGCAGGCGGTGACGGCGCTGTTCGGCACGCTGCGCCAGCTCGCCGGGCAGGGCTGCGCCATCCTCTACATCAGCCACAAGCTCGACGAGATCCGCGCGCTGTGCCATCGCTGCACGGTGATGCGGGCGGGGCGCGTGACCGGCGAGGTCGATCCGCGCGAGGAGAGCAACGCCAGCCTGTCGCGACTGATGATCGGCGCCGAGCCGCCCCCGCTGGAAGACCGCGCGAGCCGCGCGTCGCGCGCGTACGCGCCGCTGCGGCTGCGCGTGAGCGGCCTCAGCCTGGCGCCCGAGGACCCGCATGGCACGGCCTTGTCCGCGCTGGCGCTGGAGCTGCGTCAGGGCGAGATCCTCGGCCTCGCGGGCGTGTCGGGCAACGGGCAGCAGGAGCTGCTTCGCGTGCTGTCGGGCGAGGACCGCCGCGCGCCGCCCGGCACGGTGGTCTGGCTCAACGACGATCCGACCTTGCGCCGTGGTGCCGGCGGCGCGCAGCCCCACGAGATCGATCTCGGGCCGCTCGGGCCCGCGCGGCGCCGCGCGCTGGGCCTGCATCACGTGCCCGAGGAGCGGCTGGGCCGTGGCGCGGTGCCGTCGATGTCGCTGGCGCAGAACACGCTGCTGACGCGGCGCGAGGCGGTCGGGCGATTCGGCCACGTGTCGCCGTCGAAGGCCGCCGCGCTGGCGCGCCGGCTGATCGAGCGCTTCGGCGTGCGGCCGGCCGGGCCGCAGGCCGCGGCGCGCAGCCTGTCGGGCGGCAATCTGCAGAAATTCATCATGGGCCGCGAGATCGACGCCGCACCCAAGGCGTTGATCGTCGCGCAGCCGACCTGGGGCGTGGACGTCGGCGCGGCGGCGCAGATCCGCGCCGAGCTGCTCGCGTTGCGCGAGGCCGGTTGCGCGCTGCTGGTGCTGAGCGAGGAACTCGACGAGCTGTTCGAGCTCAGCGACCGCCTGATGGTGATGGCGCGCGGGCGGCTGTCGCCGTCGGTGCCGATCGCGGAGGCGACCGTCGCTCAGATCGGCCAGTGGATGAGCGGGCTCTGGACTGAAGCGGAGGACGCCCATGCTCCGGCTTGAACCGCGTCCGCAGCCGTCGACGGCGATGTCACTCGCCTCGCCATTGATCGCGCTGGCGCTGACCACGCTGATCGGCGTGGCGATCTTCCTGTCGCTGGGCAAGGATCCGGCGCAGGGCCTTCGCATGTTCTTCTGGGAGCCGCTGCGCAACAGCTACGCGCTGGGCGAGCTCGGCCTGAAGGCCACGCCGCTGGTGCTGATCGCGCTGGGTCTGGCGGTGGCCTTCCGCGCCAACGTCTGGAACATCGGCGCGGAGGGCCAGTTCATCGCCGGCGCGCTGGCCGCGGGCTGGGTGGCGCTGCAGGCCGACGCCTCGAGCACGAAGCTGATCGTCGTGCCCATCCTGATGGCGGGCATGCTCGGCGGCGCGGCCTGGGCCGCGATCGCCGCCGCGCTGCGCGACCGCTTCCATGCCAACGAGATCCTCGTGAGCCTGATGCTGGTCTACATCGCGGAGCTGCTGCTGCAGTACCTGGTCTACGGCCCGTGGAAGGATCCCGCCGGCTACAACTTCCCGCAGACGATCACCTTCCTGCCGGCGACGCAGCTGCCCAAGCTGTTCACCGGCACGCGGCTGCACATCGGCGTGTGGATCGCGCTGGCGGCGGTCGTGGGCGTGTGGTGGCTGCTGATGCGGTCGATGGCGGGCTTCGCGCTGCAGACCGGCGGCATCGCGCCGATGGCGGCGCGCTACGCGGGCTTCTCGTCGCGCGGCGCGCTGTGGGGCGCGATGGCGCTGTCGGGCGGGCTCGCCGGCCTGGCCGGCGCGCTGGAGACCGCCGGGCCGCTGGGCCAGCTCACGCCGCATGTGCCGGTGGGCTACGGCTTCGCCGCGATCATCGTGGCCTTCGTCGGCCGGCTGCATCCGATGGGCATCGTGCTGTCGGGGGTGCTGATGAGCATGTTCTACATCGGCGGGGAACTGGCGCAGTCGCGGCTCGGCCTGCCCAAGGCGATCACCGGCGTGTTCCAGGGGCTGCTGCTCTTCACGCTGCTGGCCTGCGACACGCTGATCCATTACCGCGTGCGGCGGATCGCGGGCGTCGCGGACGGCGTCGGCGCGGACACGAAGGAGGCCCGCTGATGGAAGCCTGGGCCCTGCTCATCGCCGCGACGCTGAACGCCGGCACGCTGATCGCATTGGCGGCGCTGGGACTGCTGATCAACGAGCGCGCGGGCGTCGTGAACCTCGGTGCCGAGGGGATGATGCTGGTGGCCGCGATCGCGGGCTTCGCCGCGGCGGTGCACAGCGGCAGCGATGTCGTGGGCTTTCTCGCCGGCATCGCCGCGGGGGCGCTGATGGCGCTGGCCTTCGGGCTGCTGGCCGTGTATCTCAACACCAACCAGTACGCGACGGGGCTCGCGCTGAGCCTCTTCGGCGCGGGCTTCTCGGCTTTCGTCGGTCAGGGCTACGTGCAGGCCAAGCTCGGAGCGCGGCCGTCCTTCGCGGTGCCGGGTCTTGCCGATCTGCCCTTCATCGGACCGGCGCTGTTCCGCCAGCATCCGCTGGTCTATGGCGCGATCGCGCTGACCGCGCTGCTGGCCTGGGCGCTGACACGCACGCGCGCGGGTCTGGTGCTGCGCGCGGTGGGCGAATCCCCCGAGTCGGCGCATGCGCTGGGGTATCCGGTGCGCCGCATCCGGCTGATGGCGGTGGTGACCGGCGGCGTGCTGTGCGGGCTGGCGGGCGCGTACTGCTCGGTGGTCTACACGCCGCTCTGGGTCGAGGGCATGATCGCCGGCAAGGGCTGGATCGCGCTGGCGCTGACGAGCTTCGCGACCTGGCGCCCGGCACGCGTGTTGCTTGGAGCGATCCTGTTCGGGGGCGTCACCATGCTGCAGTTCCACCTGCAAGGGCAGGGCGTGCAGGTGGCCAGCCAGTTCCTGAGCATGCTGCCCTACCTGGCCACCATCGTGGTGCTGGTGCTGATCTCGCGCAACGAGAGCTTCATCCGCGCCAACATGCCGGCCTCGCTGGGGCGTCCTTTCCATCCTCATTCATGAGCGTTGCCATGACCTTGTCTCCTGCTGTTCCGATGCTCCGTCGATCCCTGCTGCTCGCCGCGACGGCCGCCGCCGCGCTGGCGCTGTCCGCCTGCGGCAAGAAGGACGAGGCGCCCGCCGGTGCCGCGTCGGCGCCCGAGGCCGGCAGCGCCGCGGCGACCGGTGCCTCCGCCGGCCCGCCGCTGAACGTGGCCTTCGCTTATGTCGGACCGGTGGGCGATGGCGGCTGGACCTTCGCCCACGACAACGCGCGCAAGAAGCTCGAGCAGGAATTCGGCGCGCGGATCAAGACGACCTTCGTCGAGAAGGTGCCCGAGGCGGCCGACGCCGAGCGCGTGTTCCGCGACCTCGTGCAGCAGGGCAACACGCTGGTCTTCGGCACGACCTTCGGCTACATGGAGCCGATGCTCAAGGTCGCCGCGGACAGCCCGCAGGTGAGGTTCGAGCACGCCACCGGCTTCAAGCAGGCGGCCAACCTGCGCAGCTACGACTCGCGGACCTACGAGGGCGCGTACATGGCCGGTCTCGTGGCGGGCGCGATGACCAAGACGGGCACGCTGGGCGTGGTCGGGTCCATCCCCATTCCCGAGGTGATCCGCAACATCAACAGCTTCACGCTGGGCGCGCAGAGCAGCAACCCGAAGGTGACGGTGAAGGTGGTGTGGGTCAACGAGTGGTTCAACCCGCCGCAGGAGACCAACGCCGCGCAGACGCTGATCAACGCGGGCGCCGACGTGTTGATGCAGAACACCGATTCGAGCGCCGTGCTGCAGACCGCGGAGAAGAACGGCAAGTACGCGTTCGGCTGGGATTCGGACATGAGTTCGTACGGCCCGAAGGCGCACCTGGGCTCGGCGGTGATCGACTGGTCGCCGTACTACATCGCCACGGTGAAGGCGGCGCTGGACGGGACGTGGTCGGCGGGCCCCGGCAAGCACAGCTGGTGGGGCGTCAAGGAAGGCGCGATCGACCTGGTGTCGCTCAACGCGGCGGTGCCCGCCGAGGTGAAGGCGAAGCTGGACCAGGTCAAGGCCGGGCTCAAGGACGGCAGCTTCGTGATCTGGAAGGGTCCGATCGCCGGCCAGGACGGCAAGGAGGTCCTCGCCAAGGACGCCGTCGCCGACGACAAGTTCCTCCAGAACATCAAGTTCTACGTGAAGGGCGTCGAGGGGCAGGTGCCGGCGGGGAAGTGAGCCGGTTCACCGTCCATCCCGCGGGATCGCCGCTTCGTCGCGGCTTCGTGCGGCGCATCCTTCGGGGGATGGGCAAGGGCTGACCCCCGCGACTACAGTCCGCGGATCCCGGGGCCGTCCCGGGCCCACAGGAGAGGAGAACCCCGATGACGACGCTGTTCCCGAAGGCCGCCTGTTCCGCGCTGACGCTGGCGCTGGCCGCCGCGCTCGCCGCGCCCGCGATGGCCGCCGCAGAGAAGCCCGCCGCCAAGTCCGCCGCCAAGTCCACCGCGACGAAGACCGAAGCGAAGCGCGCCGCCAAGCCCTACACGATCGAGCAGTTCATGGCGACGACCTCGATCCGCGGGGCGTCGTTCTCGCAGGACGAGCGCCGCATCCTGTTCAGCAGCAATGCCACCGGGATCTTCAACGTCTACAGCATCTCCGTGGACGGCGGTGAGCCGGTCGCGCTCACGTCGTCGACGGTCGACAGCCATTACGCCGTCGGCTACTTCCGCAACGACGACCGCGTGCTCTTCACCCGCGACCAGGGCGGCAACGAGAACTTCCACCTGATCGTGCGCGAGCTCGACGGCACCGAGCGCGACCTCACGCCCGGCGACAAGGTCAAGGCCGACTTCACCGGCTGGGCCGCCGACGGCAGCGCGTTCTACGTCTCCACCAACGAGCGCGATCCGCGCTTCATCGACGTCTACCGCTACGACGCCAAGACCTACGCGCGCACGCTGGTCTACAAGAACGACAACGGCATGGCCGTGTTCAACGTCAGCGGCGACGGCCGCTGGATCGCGCTGGGCAAGACCAACACGACCGCCGATTCCGACGTCTACCTCTACGACACGCAGGACCAGTCCACCAAGCACCTGACGCCGCATCAGGGCGTGGCCTCGTTCAGCGCGTCGGGCTTCGATCCGGCGTCGAAGACTTTGCTGCTGCTGTCCAACGAGGGCGCGGAGTTCCAACGGCTGTTGTCCTACGACCTGGCCTCGGGCAAGACCAGCGAGCTGGAGAAGGCCGACTGGGACATCGACTACAGCAGCTACTCGCGCGACGGCCGCTATCGCGTGACCGGCGTGAACGCCGATGCCAGCCTGGAACTGCGCATCGTGCAGACCGCCGACGGCAAGCCGGTGACGCTGCCCAGGCTGCCCGGCGGCGAGCTGCGCGGGGTGAGCTTCTCGCGCACCAGCCAGCGCATGGCCTTCTACCTGAACGGCGACCGATCGCCGAGCAATCTCTTCGTCTACGACTTCGGCACGAAGCAGGCGAAGCAGCTCACGCGCAGCCTGTCCAAGGACATCGATCCGGAGGAGCTGGTCGAGGCCCGCATCGTGCGCTTCAAGTCCTTCGACGGGATGGTGATTCCCTCGGTCTACTACGAGCCCAAGGACGCGTCGCCGACCAACAAGGTGCCCGCGATCGTGCTGGTGCACGGCGGCCCGGGCGGACAGACCACGCGGGGTTACTCCGCGATGATCCAGTACCTGGTCAACCACGGCTACGCGGTGCTGGGTATCAACAACCGCGGCAGCTCGGGCTACGGCAAGACCTTCTTCACCGCTGACGACGGCAAGCATGGCCGCGAGCCGCTGTGGGACTGCATCGAGGCCAAGACCTATTTGGCGTCTACCGGCGTGATCGATCCCGAGCGCATCGGCATCGCGGGCGGCAGCTACGGCGGCTACATGACGCTGGCGGCGATGGCCTTCCGGCCCGAGGCGTTCAAGGTGGGCATCGACATCTTCGGCGTGTCCAACTGGCTGCGCACGCTGGAGTCCATCCCGCCGTACTGGGAGAGCTTCCGCAAGGCGCTGTACCTGGAGATCGGCGATCCGGTGAAGGACAAGGACTTCCTGATCGCCACCTCGCCGCTGTTCCATGCCAAGGAGATCCGCAAGCCGCTGCTTGTCATCCAGGGCAAGAACGACCCGCGCGTGATCAAGCCCGAGAGCGACGAGATCGTCGAGGCCGTCAAGAAGAATGGCGTGCCGGTGGAGTACGTGGTCTTCGACGACGAGGGCCATGGCTTCTCCAAGAAGAAGAACCAGATCGAGGCGAATCGCCGCATGCTGGCCTTCCTCGACCAGTACCTGAAGCCCGGGTTGAAGAATTAAAAACGTGTGAAGTTGCACGGTTTACAGGCTGTTGCCGTGGGCCGTGTCAACTTGGGCAGCATCCATCCCCAGAAGCCCGGCCAAGCGCCGGGCTCTTTTGTCCCGGTTTGATCCGGAAGAGAGAAGCGCCCCGGGGCGCGCGTTCCGTGGGCCACGAGCCGGCGCGACGCACCCGGGCGTTCGACAAGATGGGGGACCCAAGAGATGCGATTCGAAGGGACGTTGGACAGCTGGTACGCCGAGCGCGGCCATGGGCTGGTGAAGCCGGAGCAGGGCGGCGATCGCGTGTTCGTGCACGTGTCGTCCTTCCCGCTGGACGGTCAGACGCCGCAGGAAGGCGAGCGGCTGAGCTTCGAGGTTGTTTCCAAGAGTGACGGCACCAAACAGGCGGTGCGGCTGCAGCGCCTGGAAGCGTTCCGGCTGCCGTCGCAGCTGCGCCCGGCGCGCACGGGCTCGCGTCCGCCGCGGCCGATCGCGCGCCGCCGCACCTCGCCGCTGACGTGGATGGTTTTGGTGCTGCTGGCGCTGGGCGTCGGCGCGACGGTCTGGGCCCCCGCGAGCCATGCGCTCGGCAATTCGAAGGCGGCCGCCCAGGCGCGTCGCTGAACCGTTTGACTCCTGGGGCCGGCAACCGCGGCCCCGTCGCCCTCGCGGAGGCTTCTTGCTCCGCAACCTTTCAGGCTGCCCTCGGGCAGCCTTTTTTGCGCCTGTGCCGCGTCAGACCTTCAGTTCCAGGCGCACGGTCCACACGGTGAAGCTGCGGCCGGTGCTCTCGCTGGTGATGATGCGGCCCGGGGTGGTGGCGATGCTGCCGTTGCCGAAGCTCAGCGGCACGAGGTTGCTCGCGGCCACGCGCACCGCGACCGCGGGCGAGAAGGTCCACATCGCGGAGACGTCGATCACGCGCTTCTTGTCGATCTCGCTGAGCACCTGGTCGCTCTGCTGCAGCAGCGTCGTGGGCGTGTAGTTCAGCGAGGCGCCCAGCGTCAGCGGGATCGCGCGCAGGCGGTAGTCGGCGCCGAGGTTGGCGGTATAGCGGGGCTGCTGGTCGAGCTTGTTGTTGGGGCCGGGGATGCCGTCCACCGCCGAGTGGAACAGCGACAGGTTGCTGCGCACGTTGATCGGCAGCGCATCGGTGAGGTACTCGTCGAGCCGGAACTTGGCTTCGAGCTCCACGCCGTAGGTCTTGGCGTTGCCGATGTTGCGCGGGCGCACGACGTAGCGCGGCACCGGGGCGTAGGGCACCGACTCGAGCACGGCCTGGCTGCGGATCAGGTCGGTGATGCGGCGATAGAAGAAATTCGCGCTCAGCAGGCCGCCCTTCGAAAGGTATTTCTCGTAACCGATCTCCACGCCGGTGGCCATCTCGGGCTTGAGGTCGGGGTTGCCGAGGCGGTCCGGCGAGTCGATGGTGTTGTAGCTGCAGGGCAGGCGCGGGTCGTCGCAGGGGAAGCGGTTGCTGATGCTCAGGCGGCCGATGACGTCGTTGAGGTTGGGCGACTTGTAGCTGCGCGTGAGGCTGGCGCGGATCTGCTCGCGGCTTTTCTCGTCGATCTTGTAGACGGCGTGCAGCAGCGGCGTGAGCACGCTGGAGGTGTTGCTCACCGGCCCCTGGTTGTTGCGGCTGTCGGTGGTGATGCCTTCCCAGCGCAGGCCGGCGTAGAAGCCCCATTGCTTGCCGACGTTCCACTCGTCCTGCGCGTAGGCGGCCAGGCGGCGGGTGGAGGCGTCGACGTTGTCGCCGAAGTCGGCGAGGAAGGAGCAGGCGGTGCCGGGGCTGCCCTCGGTGTAGCTCTGCAGGCAGGCGCGGTTCTGATGGCGCTTGGTGCCTTCGCCCTCGAGGCCGGCGACGAGGTTGTGCTCGTTGTCCATCTGGTGGGTCAGCTTCGTGTTGAAGCTCCAGTTGGTGTCGCGGCTGCGGGTGGTGTCGTCCTGCGTGCGGAAGAAGGTCGTCGCGCTGGCGCCGACGTTGTCCTCCTCGCGGTGGCTGCTGCTGGACATCGTCATGCGGCCGATGCCCACGCGGGTCTCGACGCGTGACTTGTCGTCGATGCGCTTGTTCCACTGGACGTTGAGCCGGGCCATGTTGGCGCGGCTGCTGCCGTCGGTGGTGGCGCTGTTGTAGCGCAGCGCCTCGGGGTCGCGGTCGTCGAGGATGGGCGGGGTCTGGGTCTGGCGGAAGGCGCTGGCGCCCTCGCCGCGGTTGGCCATCAGGAAGGGCTGGATGGCGATGGTGTCGCCGCCGTCCAGGCGCAGCTGGACGCGGCCGGTGAGGTTGAGCGACTTGCGCTCGTCGCGGTTCTGGCCCTGGTTGGTGAGCAGGGTCTGGCGGGTCTGGACGCCGTTGCTGTCGAAGACCTGGGTGAGGGAGCGCGAGTCGATGTCGTCGACGCGCTTGTGCTGCATCGCGTTGACGGTGAGGTTGTAGGCGCCGCCGTTGTCGTCGAGCTTGTCGTTGCGGGTCCAGCTGAAGTGCGGGGTGACGTGGCCGCGCTCGATGGTGGAGGCCAGGCGGACCTCGTTGAGGCGGCGCTGGAGCGCTTCGCGCAGGACGACGTTGATGGTGCCGGCGATGGCGCGCGCGCCGAACTCGGCGGTGGGGGCGCGCATGACCTCGATGCGTTCGACCTGCTCGGGCGGGAGCTCGTCGAGCGAGAAGCCCGGGGGCATGCGTTCGCCGTTGACGAGGATCTGGGTGTAGCCGCCGCCCATGCCGCGCATGCGGACCTCGCCGCCGCGGCCGGGCCGGCCGCCGGTGGTGACGCCGGGCAGTCGCTTGAGGACTTCGCCGATGGTGGCGTCGCCGTAGCGTTCGATCTCATCGCGGCCGATGATGATCTTGGAGGCAGTGGAGGCGCGCCGCTGGTCGTCGTCGCGCGAGGTGCCCTGGACCTCGACGCGGTCGAGCTGGGTGGGGGCGTCGGTGTTGTCCTTGCTGGCCGGAGGCGGCGCGGGTCGCGCGCGTTGCGGCGCTTGTGCGGGTGTCGGGGCCTTGGCGGGAGGTGAGTCAGGCGGGGCGGACTGGGACCAGGCGGGAGCGCTCAGGCCGACCATCAGGGCGAAGGAAAGCGGATGCAGGGCGGGGCGGCGGGTGCGTGTCATCGTTCAGGCAATGGCAGGGCAAGCGCGGCCGATCTGGCGATGGCTGGGACGGAAGCGCGAAAGAGGAAATCGTGAGAGCCGCGGGGCGTGTCGAGGCGGACACATCGCGGAATGGACGAAAGGATCGCACGCTGTACGTTTCGTGACGAAGGCAGGCGCTGACTTTCAATCTTCTTTACCCAAGGTGATGGGCGGGCGCGACGCGTCTGGGTGGAAACCCTGATCGAAAGCCTGTGGGCGGGGGATTGCCGCGAAGGTCGGTCACACCGATTCAGGTCATTGAATGGTGCCGTCGCTTTGCGAGCATCGACGTCACGCCAGCGCGGTTGCGGGCGAGGAGTCCTTCATGCTTGATCTCTTGGACCTGGACAAGCTGCGCGCCATCGGGCCGCGCAAGTTCCTGGTGTGCTTCGCGCTGGCGATCTCGATGCTGTTCTTCGGCCTCTTCATCGCGATCGGCGTGATCTTCAGCGGACAGCAAGTGGCCGACAGAAGCCTGTTGATCGTGAGCCTGGGCTTCGGCGTCGTGATGACGGCTCTCTTCGGGCGAAGGATCTGGCGGCTGTCGACGGTGTGAAGCCGCAATGAAGAAGGCCACCCATCGGGTGGCCTTCGGAAGAGGGTATCCGCGACGCTGGTGACGGGTTCCAGCTTTCTGCCCTATGTCGCAGCCGGTTGTTTGCCTCGGATGCGTTGCATTCTGCCCATCCCGTGTGACGGCTTCTTGACGAAAAGCAGGGCCTTCGCGCCTCCATCACCACCCGGGCGATTGGCAACGCGCGCCTGCGATTTCCGTCACGGGTTGGTCTTCGCCCACTCGGCCAAGGCGCGCAGCTCGTTGAAGATCGGCAGCTTGTCGTTGAGGTCGAACGCGCCCACGTCCGCCAGGTCGATCGCACGCTTGCATGCGGCCGTGCGATCCGGATCGCTGTTCAGCATGTCGTCCACGGTCTTGGTCCCGCTGGAACGCACCGACATGATCAGCTCGCGCATCACCGCATCGGCCTTCTCATTACCCTCCAGCGCCTTGGCTTCCGCCAGGCGCTTGTCCATGTAATGCGCCGCTGCATCGGGGAAGGGCGCATTGCGCTTGCGCCACGCCAGCACGTACTGCTCGGGCGTCTCCGGACGATTGAGCAGCTTCAGGCACTGCGCGGCGAGGCGGCCCTGGATGAAGTTGGCCGTGCCGATGGCGCCCGTGGCTGCATCGCGGCTTTCATTCGCGACGACATACTTCGGCGCCGACGCGCCCGGTGCCGGCTTGGGCGCTGCGATCGCACGCACGTTGCACCCCCGCACCAGCTCCCGGGTCTTGGCGTCGATCGTCGTCTTCGCGTCCGGGGCGTTGGTGAATCCGCCCGATTCCAGATAGGCCTTCACCGCCGGTTGCTTGCGCGCCTCGTCGAGGGCGGCCTTGTCCGCCGCGGTGAAAGTGACCATCGGCTCGGGCAACGGGATGCGCATCGCTTCATATGCCCTGAGCTCGCCGAGCAACGCGACCTTGCGCCCGATGGGCGATTCCGCGAAGGCGTCCAGCTGGGCCTGGTCCTCGAGGCTGTAGCGATCGAACGCCTGGCGCATGGGACCGTAATAAGCGTCCTTGGGCAACGCATTGATGCAGGCCTGTCCCGCCGCCTCGATCTTGCCGCCCGCCATGGGCGCCAGCACGAGCTGCAAGGTCCGCAGCGCCGTGCGCCCGCTCTGCTCGACCATCGGCGACTCGGCCCGCGCGGCCGACATCATCCCCATCCCTGCGAGCAGCGCAAGGCTGCCGATCATTCGAAGTCTTGTCATGGGCACGATTATTTGCGAGCGCGCGAGCATCGCCCACACGCCCCAGGGCAGGGCTTGCCCGTAGCACCAGCGACACAATTCACGCTTCCGGGGCCGGGCTCGCCGATTGCTGTGCGGGGTCGACGTCAGAATCGCCCGCCGGCTCCTCCGGCGCCCGACCCATGATCCTCGCCCCCAGAACCTGCCCATGTCGTCCCGCCTGAAGGTCCTCGTCGCTGACGACCATCCCGATTCGCTGGACCTGCTCAGCGAGCTGCTCACCGTCTACGACGTCGAGCTGCGCGCCGCGCGCACTGGCCTGGAAGCGATCGGCATCGGGCTGAAATGGGAGCCCGACATCCTCATCACCGACATCGCGATGCCCCAGGCCGACGGGCGTCACCTGGCGGGGCGGCTCAAGCTGAGCCTGCCCACGCTGGTCGCGATCGCGGTGAGCGGCACGCCGCTGAACACCGATTTCGAGTCCTCCCAGGACCTCATCTTCGACGAGTACTTCGTCAAGCCGATCGACTTCAATCGGCTGCATGTGACGCTGACCCGCTTGGGTGTGAAGCTCCTGGGCGCGTCGAGCGCCCCGGCGCCGCTGGGCGATTGAGTCCGGCGGCCTTGGACCGCCAGGGGCGTCTCACGCGCCGGGCGGCTTTGATAGCCCGAGGAAGCGGAACGGCGCCTTCTCCTTGAACTGCGCCGAGACCTCGCCGGCGAAGACGTTCTTCTGATGCTCGCCCAGCGCGAGCCACCGGACCTTGCCGGTCTGCGCGGAGAAGTCGATCTTGCGCAGGTCCACCCAGAACGCATTGGGCGTGAGCGCCGATTCGAAGAAGTACAGACGCCGCTTGTGATCGACGACGCTGCGCCAGCGCGTGGACGAGATGTTGGGCTCCTCCGGCGTGGTGATGCCCAGGGGCACGGACGCGTTGCGGATCACGCTGAAGGTGGCGGCGAGCGCGAGGTCCGGGTCGCGGTACTGCGGGATCGCGTGGACGTAGAAGCTCGCCCGCGCGAAGCGGTCGGAGGCGCGATTCGTGCCGGGCAGCATCACCGTGCCGCCGATCTGCTGCCAATAGGCGTTGAGCGCCAGCTGATGATCGAAGATCGGCGAGTTGGTCATCACCTGGTACTTGCGGTCGTGGTGGATGACCTGCTTGCCGTCGATGTACTCGACGATGGCGCTGTCGCCGCTGGCGTCGGACAGCGACAGGTGCAGCGTGGCGATGCGCTGCTCGCCGGGGACGTTGTCGGTGACGGGGATGAAGGGCTCCTGGCGCAGGGCGTCAACGGCCTCCTGCACCGTGGCGAAGCGGTCCAGCACGTACTGGGCCCAGGCCGCCAGCGTCAGCGCGGGTTTCTTGCCGTCGTAGGCCGGGTACTGGGACTCGACCAGCCAGAGCACGTTGGCGGCGAGGCCGGCTTCGTTGACGCCGTCGGTGGTGGAGATGTCGTAGCCGCTGGCGATGACGCTGCCGTAGCGCGAGGTCCAGGTGAGGGAGTTGGGCCCGGCCTCGCCGCTGCGCTGCATGCCGCGCGGGAAGATCCAGAGGTTGGTGGCGACATCCACCTTCCAGTCCATGGACCGGGCGGTCATCACGTTGCCGTCGGGGCCGAGGTACACGACGCGGGTGCAGGCGAGCGCGGCCTGATCGAGCGAGGTGCCCAGGAGCGCCGCGGTGGCCGCGAGCGCCGTCATCCAAGCTTGGAGTCGCATGATCGTGTCCTCCCTGGAACGATGGATGAACCGTATCATGGCCCGCACTGCCATTGCCACCGGGAGGAGCCGTGAAACGTCGCCTGTTTTCGTTCCCGTCCGTCGCCATCGCCACTGCCTTGATGTGGGGCGCGGTGGCCCTCGCGCCCGCGCAGGCCGCGGGCTGGGTGGCCGCGCTGAAGAACACGCCGGCCGAATCCTTCGATGAAGAGGACCTCCAGATGTTCCTGACCGCGGCCGGCAAGACGCTGAACGCGGAAGGCCCGCCGGAGCTCGTCAGCTGGAGCAATCCGGCCACCGGCGCCGCCGGGCGCTTCCAGGAACTGAACCGCAGCCAGACCGCCGATGGTCGCGCCTGCAAGCGGGTGCGGGTCTGGGTGTCGTCGAAGAAGCGGGCCGAGAAGTCCTCGGTGTGGATGGCCTGCAAGTCCGCGGAGGGCCGCTGGGCGCTGACGGCGGCCCGGTGAGGCGGCTGCTGCACCTGACGAGCCGGCATCGCGCGCCGTCGACGAATCGCGCGCTCGGGTTGCTGCTCGCGTTCAACGCTGGCGCGGTGAACGCGGGCGGCTTCCTGGTCCTGCAGCGCTATACGTCACACATGACCGGTTTCGCCTCGCAGCTCGCGGACGGCGCGGTGCTGGGGCAGGGCACGCTGGTGCTCAACGCGCTGGGCGCGATCCTGGCCTTCCTGACCGGCGCCGCGGTGTGCGCGGTGCTGGTGAACTGGGCGCGCCGGCATGGGCTGCGCAGCGTGTACGCGCTGCCGTTGATGCTGGAGGCGGCGTTGCTGTTTCCGTTCGGGCTGATGGGCGCGATCACGCTGACCTGGCACACGCCGTTCGCGGTCCCGCTGACGGTGCTGCTGCTGGCGTTCATCATGGGCCTGCAGAACGCGGTGGGATCCAAGACCTCGGGCGGCAGCGTGCGCACGACCCACATGACCGGCAACATCACCGACCTGGGGATGGAGCTCGGCAAGATGCTCTATTGGAATCGCCATCCCGCGCCGCAGCGCGTGGCGGTGCGGCATGACCGTCAGCGCGCGATGCGGGCGGGTGGACTGCTCGCGGCCTTCGTGCTGGGCGGCGTGGCCGGGGCGCTCGGGTTCAAGCACCTGGGCTTCGTATGCGTCATCCCGCTGGCAGCGGTGCTGTTCGTGCTTGCGTTGCCGCCCGTGGTCAAGGATTGGGGGCGATGGCGAGGGCTATTCGGGCGGGTGGCGGCGAGCCCGTGAGGGGCTGGCGCCTGGGTCTGGTGCACTGCAGCCGCTGTCGACCCTCACCTCTGCCTTCTCCCGCAAGCGGGAGAGTGAGTACCCAGCGCGCCAGTCGATCGCCCTCGCCGGCGAGGCGGGAGAGGGTGGGGTGAGGGCTCGTGATCGACAGCGAGCCCTGCCCCGAGCCCTCACCCCCCGCCCTCTCCCGCTTCGCGGGGGAGGGGGCCCAATGCGCACCGATTGACACGGTTGGTCTGCCGCAAGCGGGAGAGGGTGCACGCGAGGCTCAGCGCGAGCTTCCCATCGTCGTCTCCCCGCGAGCCCGCCGGATGGCGGCCTCGCGTTGATCGGCCTCGCGCTGACGGGCGATGCGGTCGCCCTCGGCGGCGTCGGCCGCGCTGTGCATGCCCTCGGCGCGCCGGCGCGCGTCGGCGCTGCCGGTCAGGTTGCCCTGCGCGTCCACCGCCTGCTTGCTGATGTCCCAGTCGGCCGCGGTGTAGACGCCCTTGCCCTTCTGGCACTGCCGGGCGCGGCGCACTTCGTCCTGGATGAATCGCTTGGCCTCGGGGCTCAGCGAGATCGAATTGGCCTTGGTCTCCATCGCGGTGATGTCGCGGTCGCTCGGGCAGACATTGGCCGGGGCCTGCGCCGTGCCGGGCCGGCCGGGCAGGTCGCCGTTGGCGCCGGCGTCAGCCTTGGCGCGCTCGGCGGCGAGGCGCTCAGCCGCGGCGCGGTCGGCGGAGGTGTCGATGACGTTGCCCTGCAGCGTGTGGGACTTGAGCTGCTCGCCCTGGGTGGGGCAGGGCTGGTCCGAGTACTGGACCTTGCCGTTGATCGTGCATTTCCAGACTTGCGCCTGCGCGCTGCCCGTCGCGCCGAGGGCCAGCAGCAGCGCTGCCAGGCCGAGATGGATCTTGTGCATGTGCTTGTCTCCCTGAATCCCGTCGAACGCGTTGGGGCCGGTCCTTGTTGACAGACCGGTGGCAACGAATGGCAACGACATCGAGACGATGCCATGACGCGACAGGAATCGCCACGGGCCAGGTCCTGATCGCGGCGATCCCCCATTCGAGTGGCGTTCCCCCCGCAGGAAGTCGCCCGGGAGCGGGGACACTCGGCCGCTGGATTTACCCACCGCCAATGATGACCACCCTCAAGACTGCCCTCTCGACGTTTGCCGCCGCGCTGGCGCTGAGCACCGCGATCCCCGCGCAGGCGGCGGTCAACTACGTGTTCGACTTCTTCGATCTCGACCGGCACGAGGATTTCTCGATCTCGCTGAGCTTCGAGGACTACGTCACCGCGTCGGCGTTCACGCTGGCTCCCATCGCCGGTGATCCTCAGCTGACGTCGCTGGGCTATTCGGTGACGAAGGTCGGCAACAGCAATGGCGGCTGGTGGGCCTTCAACGACGACACGGGCAACGCCCGCTTCGTCGCAGACAACCGCTTCGTCTTCGACGGTTCGGCGCTGCTGTTCACGCCGGCGAGCAAGCCTGATGGCGGCTTCTTCACGCAGGCCGGCATCTACAACGGCACCGTCGGCGGCAACGACGTCAATCGCTGGGCCTTCGGCGGCAGCGCCCGCCTGACCATCACTGATACGTCGGTGGTGCCCGAGCCGGCCGGTGTCACGCTGCTCGTGGCGGGGCTGATCGCGCTGATCGCCGTGCGTCGCTATAGAGTGTCGGGATGCAAGATCCCCTCGACGTCGACCTGAATCCCCAACAGATCCAAGCTTTCTGGGCTTGGCTGACCGCGCACCAGCAGCAACTCGATGCGCTCGATACCCCGGACGATCCGTTCTGGGACGAGCTGCTGGCGCGGCTCCAGGCGCTGCACGAGGGCCTCTGGTTCGAGGTTTCCGCCAAGCGCGAGGAAGACCCCGAGCGTGAGCTGGTGATCACCGCGCAGGGCGATTGGGCCTTGTTCCCGCTGGTGGAGGCGATGGTGGCCGTGGCGCCGGAGCTGCCGGGCTGGACGCCGGTGGCGTTGAAGCCGCCGATGGGTTTCGAGTTCAGCATCAGCTACCGCGGCCTGGAGCTGGATCCGGAGGAGATCTGGTTCGAGCCGCTGGTCGACCCCGACGCGCCCGAGGTGCTGGGCCTGCGCATGGCGATCGTCGGATTCAACGACGACCAGGAAGAGGACTTCGCCAACGGGCTGCTGTTGATGCTGGACGTGGCGCTGGGCGAGAAGAGCGCGGCGACGGAGGTGGACCTCGTGGAGGTCATCGAGCCGCCCGTCGATCCTGACGACGAGGGCCTCCTCCCGTTCAAGGAGCTGGGCAGCTACCTGGCGTGGAGGAAGAGTCGGTTGTCGCATTGAGCGCGTTCAGGAAACGCGTGTTAGACCACACCGCCTCGAAGAGCGCCCCGGAGATGATGCAGAGCGAGCCGTACTCGGGCTTGCTGGCCTCGGCGTCATCCCACTGCCCCTCGGGCAGGATGCCGAAGCTGTCCGCTTCATGCGTCCTGTCGTATCGGAGCGCCGTGCCGTCGGCGCGGACCTCGACGTAGCGAGAGATGTAGCCCTCGTCGTCAATCTCGTAATAGCCGAGGTACTCGTCGAGCTCATGGAGATTGCCGGTGGTGCAGGCGAGGCGATGGCGCATGGGGTAGGAGGTCAGGCGAGTTTCAGATCTTGCATCGCGGATTCATAGACCATCAGGTCGGTGGCCGAGAAGCAGCAGAAGACCACCGAGTCGATGCCGGCATCCGTTCGCGACGCCCGCGCCACGGTCTCCAGGGCAATACGGCTAGCCAGCTCGATCGGGTAGCCATAGATGCCGGTGCTGATGCTTGGAAACGCGATCGTCCGGATGCCCGACGCGGCGGCGATTTCCATGGATCGTGAATAGCAAGAGGCGAGCAGCTCGGGTTCGCCCCCCGTGCCACCGCGCCAGACGGGACCGACCGTGTGGATGATGTGGCGTGCCGGCAGCCGGTAGCCCTTCGTGATCTTGGCGTCCCCGGTCTTGCAGCCTCCGAGCAGACGGCATTCGTGGATCAGATCCGGGCCGGCAGCGCGATGGATGGCGCCATCCACGCCTCCGCCCCCCAGCAGCGAGGAGTTGGCGGCATTGACGATGGCGTCCACGTGCAATTGCGTGATGTCGCCCTGAATGGCAGTGATCTTCATGGGCACGCAGTATGGCTGCGTCGCCGGGCCGTCCCTGCAGGTTTCTGCGGAGGCAACGCGCGCTCGTGATCGGAGAAGATCGTCGCCATCGCCACGAGCGCTCAGGGAGGGCCGCCATGCACGCGATCGACATCCCGGATTCCGCAGAGCCGATGCAGCTATCGTCCGTCGTACTGGCGCCGCTTTGCGGCGTGGTACTCGCGCTGGCGGCGGTGTGGATCTCCGCGATCCCGCGCCCGATGCACGAGGTGGCTTACCTGATCCTCTGCACGCTTCGCCCGAGCGACTACGCGCCGCCGCCGCTCCACACCGTGCGCATCGATCGCGAGAACATGGTGACGTGGGACGGTGAGCCGCAGGTCGGCCGCGCTGCGGTCGAGGCCCGGTTGAAGGTCATCGGTGAAATGCCGCCGCGCGATCAGCCTGATGTCCACGTGATGCCGGCGCAGGCAACCGACTACGGTGCGTTGATGGCGGTGCTGGCCGCCGCGCAGCGGCTGGGCGTTCAGAACATCTCCGTGGGCCTGGACGATCGCGAGATCCTGACGTTCACGCCGCCGAGCGTG
This sequence comes from Roseateles sp., assembly GCA_039594005.1. Taxonomy (GTDB): domain Bacteria; phylum Pseudomonadota; class Gammaproteobacteria; order Burkholderiales; family Burkholderiaceae_C; genus Roseateles. The sequence continues at coordinate 2,346,790 of JBCNOF010000010.1, read as the reverse complement.
TTCCGGCCGGAGTGATCGCCGGCGGCGGGCAGGGCGAGCCACGTGCCCGCTCAGGCGCCAATCGACCCATTGCATCGTGCCTGTCCCCTGTTCCCGCCCGTTTGAGCCCTGCTCATGGCGGCTTCGCGCGCGGGTGCTTGAAGGCGCATGCGCGCCTCGCTAGTGTCCGCACAACAGCGGGAGATCGCGATGACACTTCGACGCGCCTGGATCGCCGGGCTGCTCTGGTTGAGCGGTCAGGCATTCGCTGCTTCGCTGGTGGCCGGTGACGTGTCCTTCAACCAGCAAAGCGGTCTCTACACCTACACCTACACGATCGACGCGGCAAATCTGCCGTCGCCCGACTTCATCGAGTTCGGCATCGTCGCGTCGCACGCGGGCGACTGGAGCCTGCCCATGCCGCCTTCGTACGGGACCAACACCGGCTGGAATCTGGTGCTGGCCTCCGGCGGATGGTTCCGGGACGACGTCAACGTGAACGGCATCTTCTACATGTGGCAGGGCCTGACGCCGGTGCAGGGGATCTCCCAGCTGCAGTTCTGGTTCACCTCCACCGAGGCGCCGGATACCTCCGGTCAGAACAACTACTTCATCTGGACCAACACGACCTACGGGCCGGAGAACCTGCCGCTGGACTTCGGCCTGGTGGTCGGGCCCAACAGCAATTACGTGGCGCCGCCGCCGGTGCCGGAGCCCGCGTCGGCGCTGCTGCTCGCGTTGGGTCTGGCGGCGCTCGGCGGGGCTTGGCGATACCGATCGCCCAGCACCACCTTCGCGACCTGATGCGCGATGTGAGCGAAACGCCCGATCCCCTCGTGGCTGTAGACGAGCTTGAAGTATTCGCCGCTCGGGTTTCGGACGATGCGCTCCATGCGGTAGTACCAGGATCGGTCGCGCGGACGTCGACCGAAGGATTCCTCCTCCGTCACCACCACGGCGACGTCTGGATCGAAGGACAGCGCGTCGTCCGGCGACGCCACGCGATGCGCGCGGTAATGGGCCTCGGCCGCGGCACGGCATCGGGCCAACATCTCCTGCTGTTCGAGCTCGACCTCAGGCAGGCTCCGGTAGAGCCGCACAGCCGTGGGAACGAGCAGGAGAAGTGGCGACACGGCCAGCAGGAGGATCACGAAGTCAGCGGACATGGGCGAGAGCGTAGCCGTTCCACATCGTCGCGCGTCTCGTGAATAGTCGACACCTGGGTCGAGTCGGAGCCCCTCATCCGGGGAGTTCCGCGGGCGGCTCAGTGACCTGCCCTTGAGACAATCCCGAGCACAAGGATGTGAGGGAGTCTTCTGATGTTTCGAAAGTTGATGGCGGCCACGCTGGTCGTGGCGATGGGCCTGTCGGGCTGCGCGTTCAATGAAGTCACGGGCCAGCGCACGGTGGTGTCCGGCGAGCGGGTGGCCTTCCAGTCGGTGGATGTGATCTTCGCGGATCAGCCGCAATTGATGCAGCAAGGACTGGGCGGCTTCCTGGGACCGACGTCGACCAACGTCAGCGCGATGTATGGCGTCGAGATGGCGCTGAAGTCCGCGATGGGAGACATGCGTCAGGCAGCGGCCGAGGCGCTCGTGGCGCACCACATTCCGGGACGCGCCCGGCTGATGTCCGAGCGCGCCGAGTTCGGTCCCGCGCCGATCCGGCCGAGCCATCTGGTGATCGTGAGCATGGAGTCGGCCAAGTCCGGCACGACGACCGGCACGGAGTTCTTCTGGAACATCGAGATCGCTGAGCTCGCCACGCGCGAGATCCTGTGGAAGGGCCGTACGCGTCTGTATCCGGGCGGATCGGGCTTCACGAAGGAAGCTCAGGAGAAGGACAAGATCGAGAAGCGGAAGATCTTCGGCGAGAGCCTGGTGCGAGCGCTGCGCGATGCGGGCGTGGTGAAGGGTTGACGCCGTGATGCGCAAGCTCCTCCAACTTTTGCGCACGCGATCCGCGCAGATGGCGCTGCTGGGCGTGCTGCTGCTCGTGACCAACCCGGAGCTGCGTGCCTTGCTCATGCTCGGCGACGCGCTGGGCCTGGGCTTGATCCTGCTCACGATCAACGGCTACCTCAAGCTGGCCTGGCAGGTCACGATGGCGCGCGTGGGCGGCGGGGTCGGGCTGCTCGGCCTCGTCTCGCGCGGGCTGCACGGGATCGCCTTGGGACGCAATGTCCTGGCGCTGACGGTGTTGGCGGTTCAGCAGGTGAGGGGCATGCGGCAGTGGCGCGGCTGAAGGGCTTCGCCGCGATGCGTCGAGGGCGTCTGCTCGCCTGGCTTTGGGCCGCTGCTCTCGCGGGACTGGCGCTGGTCTATGCGCTGGCCCTGCTGTTCTCCCTGGCGGACGGGCTCGTAGTCGAGTTTGGCAAGTTCTCCGCGGGACGGTCCTACACCTGGGCCGATGCGCCGGGGATGCTGGTCGCTCATGCGCTCGCGCATCTCGCGCTCGTGAGCGCCTTCGTCTTCTTGGCGGTGAAGGCCTGCAAGCGTCCAACAAGCAATCTCCCAAGTCTGTCGGATTCGCCGGTCGCGATGAAGGCGCCCCAATGGGCCGCGATGTCCTGCATCGCGCTCACGGGTGTCGCAACCTTCGTCGCGGTGAAATTCGGCCTGCCGGCGGGGACCTGGCGTCGCCCGGCGATCGCCGTGATCTGGCTTCTCTGGCTGGGCAGCTGCGCGCTGTTGCCGCTCTGGGGTTGGATCCGAGGCGAGTTCGGCACCGGCTTCGGTCGGGTGGTGCGGCGATCGCATGATCCCGGCGGCTTCTGGTATCGCTGGATCACGGTCACCGCGTGGAGTGTGCTGATGCTGGTCGTCGCCAGCGTGGTGTGCTGGGTGGAGTGGTGAGCGGTGGGCGAAAGCGCCCGCCCCGTTTACTCCATCGCAGCAAAAGAAAAAGCCCCGACATCTTGCGATGCGGGGCTTCAGTTTTGGCTCCTCGACCTGGGCTCGAACCAGGGACCTACGGATTAACAGTCCGGCGAACTAGCGGTACTCCGCGAGCCGTCCGGCTATAACCCTTTCGACGTTCAGACAGTCATTCTCGCGAGCATTGCCTTAACGGCGGCGCTGTTTCGCGTTGTCGAGGCGTGTTGGTCCAGTAGGGATCGAAGAAGCTTGAATCTATTCCTATGAACGGCGGTCTGCCTTAAATCTAAGGGTGTCTCCAATCGTTTGTCTCATGTCGAGGCGCGCGGTGATACTTCGGACCGCTACCAAAATTCCTTCGCACGTGGCGTTTGGCGGCAGCCATGACCAAAGTGCCCGGAATCATCATCAGCAGAATCGCGGCGATACGATACTCTCGTAGGAATGGGAAGACTCGCGCTGCATCCGTGAACATTGCGGCGGATGAAGAGGCCAAGACCATCGCAATCAAAATTAGCGAGAGTGTTGGCGGCCACCCATTTAGCGCCCAGTGCGAAATGATATAGGCGGCGAGATAGAAGTACATTAATAGGCCTAGGAAACTCAAAGCGGCACGGAATACGCCTCTCCAAAAGCTTTGATCCCCTTGACCTGGCGCGTCAGATTGCCCGATCTCGAGTCCGATCCTGGGGATCGATGCAATCCGCGCTCGAACGCTTAAAGTAGGAGCGTTCACTGCGGTCAAAACTGAGATTGCGATCTTGTCTCCGGCATTGAGCAGTAGAGGGTGGAGTAGTACTTGGTCGTCCTTCACTGAAATTTGCGGTAAAAGGTCGGAAGGATCAGACTTCTCAACGGTTGCGCGCTTCAGCTTCGCCTTTCCAAAATTGAGCGCCATAGGAGCATCGAAGTCTGAGGCTAGAATGGGCTTGGAGCCGCTATTCAATATTTCGATGGTCGAGAGATACGCCGACTCGACCGGGGCGCCATCTATCATGACTACAACGGCCGACAAACTCTGGATCTTCGCCGGTTGCAGTGGCACGGACGATGTTAATTTGACAACTAAAGCTCGCGAGTTGTCGTAATACCAAAAAATCGCTGGGAATATAATTCCAAGAATTGGAAGTATTACGCCTCCTAAGACCTTGGCGATTTTCCATTTGGCCTGTTCCATGCTGCAATCCTGTTGTGGTGGGAGCGAGTGGAGCGAGGCTCGATGCTCAAATGCATCAGCGGTTCCCTAATTCCCTGGGTAATAAGAGGATATCACTGCCGCTCTTTTCTGGCCGCCTTCTTTGCCGCTCGAACTCGATTCCTAAAACGATTCATTTGATCCTGTGTTGCTTGGGATAGTCCGCGGCGGAAACGCTGGAATTCGACAGAGAGAAGAACGAAGAGCTTTTGCAATGCATATGAATCATTGACGTTTCGTTTGAGTAAGGTAAACAATCTGACGCGTGAGATCATTTGCTCATCGAGAAAGTCGGCGGAATCCAATACTTCTGAAGGAGCTGACGCCAAAGTGTTCCAGAAGGCGAGGAAGTCACCCAGTTTGTTGGCTCCGTGCTCTTCCGCCACTTTAAAGTAGACTGGAATCAGCCCGGAAGCTTTGAGGCGAGGATCATTAGAGTCAAACTCTGCCGCCAATGCATCCAGTGTCTTAAGGGTCCGAGCCTTCGCGACTTCAACCTCGCTGGCTTGCGAAGAGGACTCTTGGAAACTTATTACGAACGAGTCGAGATCAACTTTCTTTGTATTCACAAACTGATTCGACTGCGCAAGGAGTAATAGTTTTGCCGCTACATTCTTATCTTGTCCGCGAGTGGTTGAAAATGCGCAGCAGTCCGTGAAGAATGAATGTTGGGCGACCGTACGAATTGCGGGCGGGACGGCGCCCTGCATGGCATTCCGAATTTCTGCTCCAGTAAGGGGCTTGTTTCGGTTCATGCGCACGAACAGTTGATTGATCTTCGCCTCATCGTCCGTGATTACGCTCATCACAGGGATGTTGAATTGTTCGAATACAAGGGCTATTTGCGGATGGGATGAGCGTAGTTCAGAATAGCGGAGTCCCGTCAAGTCTAGCTCGGGCTGCCCTTCGAGAACAAAATTGTCAGCTAATGAAAATCTGTTCTCGATGAAATCGAAGACTGCTTCCAAACGCTGCCTTCCGTCGATAACCGCAAACTTTTTGTTGGTGAGATTTATCTTGCTTTGGCTGTAGTTGAAGTCCGCCAAATATATTTTCGGAAAATCATACTCGTTGATTATCGAGTCAATGAGATATGATTTATCCTTTTGGCTCCAGAGTTTCCCGCTGCGTTGGAATGGAGGGTTGAAATCGATGTCTCCGCGACGCTGATACCACCACGTGACCGTCCGTGCCTCATAAGCTCTAACTTGAAACATTTTAGTATCCGAAGTCGGTTTTTAGATCTGCGGCAAGTCCGCCAAGATCTGGGTATAACGATGATGTTATAAATCCAAGGCCTCTCAGGTCAGATGCGATGGCTCGGGCAGCGTGACGAGATATTATTAAAGCCTGAAGGGGTGAGGAGTCATTATTCAACGAAGCAAGGGCATGTTCTTCCATTGACTCAGCCCGTCCGGGCGCGAATACCACGAACGTGCCTTGTTGCAGAACAATGCGCGGATTGTTGTGCATACCGAAAACTGCAATGGGCCAGCGCGTTTCGACGTGCTGAAGATTGCTTGGTAATGGAGCATATGGCTCAGCTAAGTGCTCGTCGACACTCAGGGCGCTGCGCATATTGACATTGCCTCGCCGGTTCCAAATCCCAGGGTTGAGAAGCCAAACTACAGAGTCTTGATCTTGATCGACGGGGGCTCCGAATACTGCGAAACAGAGTGCCGTGATGGCATTCTCTGACCAGTCCAGTAAACGTGTTGGGACGCCGTAATGTTGCATAGTGAATAGGCGCCACCAGCTTTGTACTGGAGACGCATCGGCGGACTCATCTCTTCCCTGGAGACTGAAGGGCATCGAGCGATCACGAAACCGCCTATTTAGCGCGGATTCGCGTTGCCGGAGCTCTTGCTCCGTAAGGGTGCTGTAACCACGAAAGAGACTGGGTACTAGGCGGTGAGAATGCCTTGTGATTCCCCGGAACCAGAGGGGGGTGCCCGCCTCGTTGCAAGCAATCTTGACTGCCTCGATGTACTCCGGCAGGCTGGTCACCGTCGAACGTACCAAGCGAGTGTCAATATCGTTTGGCAGCGGGCCGACAGGGGTCTGCACCGTCGGTGCGCTCGTCCCGCTCGTAGTTTTCCGCCGTGCACGCGAAATGGCTTTGGGCAACGCGATGCCGTTGCGATCACTCTTCATTGTTCTCCCCATGGATGCCGAGGGAAGTGTATTCGAGTGCTTCTGAATGTTGCGCGCGGGTCGGGTTTTCCTCAAGTCGACTGACTTTCCGGCAGTAGCGCCTCACTCGCCCAACATCTTCAAATCAGCCACTTGGAGCTGTGTTTGGCTCAAGACCAAAAGAAAAAGCCCCGACATCGTGCGATGCGGGGCTTCAGTTTTGGCTCCTCGACCTGGGCTCGAACCAGGGACCTACGGATTAACAGTCCGGCGCTCTACCGACTGAGCTATCGAGGAAAAGTTTGCTCAGATCCTATCGATCTGAATTCTTGGGCCAGTGTCTTCGGTCGGACTCTGGCTTAAAAAGAACGAAGGTCCGAAGACCTTCGTCATCTGATCTTGGCTCCCCGACCTGGGCTCGAACCAGGGACCTACGGATTAACAGTCCGGCGCTCTACCGACTGAGCTATCGGGGATCAGAGCCTAAGAGTATACACAGAAAAACTAGATGCTCACAAGACCCACTCCACCGAAGCACGCCATGTGCGATTGGCGAGCGGGTACAGGTACACATGACCGTACTGGTAAGGCGACTCGCGCCACGCCCGACGGTCCGTCACGTTGTCCACGCCCACCCGCCAGATCAGCAACTGCCGGCCCACGTTCTGCTCGTAGCGCGCGCCCAGGTCCAGCCGCGTCCAGCTCGGGATCGCCAGCGAGTTGTCCGGCAGCACCATCCGCTTGCCCTCGTAGACCACGCCCGCCATCAGGTCCAGCCCCGGCAGCCCCACGCTCTGCCGCGCCTGCAGCTTGATCGTCGTCTCCGGCACGTTCGTCGGCTTCAGGCCGTTGATCGACGCATCGCTCGCGCGCTCGCGGCGCGCATGCAGCTTCATCGCGCTGGCCATCAGCCCGCCGCCGGTCCACTTCAGATCGGCCTGCGCCTCGATGCCGCGATGGTTCTGCTCACCGTCCAGGCGCGTGCGCAGCTGGTTGTTGCCGACGTCCTCATCGCTCGTCGCGGGCTTGCTGATGTCGAAGTAGTTGACCGACCAATCCACCGTGCGGCTGCCCGACTTCAGACCGATCTCCCATTGCCGGCTGCGGATCGCCTGCAGCGGCTGGCCGGCATTCACATAGACCGGCAGGTTGGGCACGACCGCCGATTCGATGCCCTGGCCCCAGCTCGCGTAGGCCAGCAGGTCCGGATTGATCGCGTAGCTCAAGCCCAGCCACGGCGTGGTGAAGGACTGGCGATAACTCGTGGGCGCGTTCTCGTTGCCCGGCTGCACGTTGACCAGCGTCGAGTCGCGGTGCAGGCGCGTGTGGCGCAGGCCCAGCCAACCTTCCCATTGCGCGCTGAGCTGCACGGCGTCGCGCAGATAGAACTCGGTGCTGCGCTCGGTGCGGTTGGTGTTGGTCGAGCCCAGCGTCGGATCGGCCACCGTGGGCAGCGTGCCCCAGATGTTGCCGGTGCCCGCCCAGTTGTAGGCCTGGCCCTGCAGTCGGCTCTTGTAGCGCGAGAACAGCACACCGGTGCTCACCTGATGCTGCATGCCGGCCAGCGTCAGCTTGCCTTGCGCGGAGAGGTCGAGCGCGTCGCTGTCGCGGTGTTCGTTGTCGCTGCGGAAGTCGTACTGGTCGAAGGTGCCGTCGGGGCAATAGGTGCTCGGGTAATACGTGCCGTCGCTGGCCGTGCATCCGAACGGATAGGCCAGGCGGTCATCGGTGACCAGGCGCTGGATCGCGCCATGCGCCTGCAGCTTCCAGTCCGCGTTGAGCTGATGCTGGACGCGCAGCGAGGCGGTGCGGCCCTCGAAGACGACCGGCTGACTCCAGGACTGGTTGTTCAGGTTGATGCGCGGGTCGATGTCCTTCGCATTGGGGAGGCGATCGCCCAGAAGGCTGAAGCCCGGTTGGCTGGGCTGGGACTGACGCGAGACCTCGACCTCGGCTTCGACCAGCGTGTCGCGCGTGACGCGCCAGTCGCCGGCGACAGCCATCATCCAGCGGTTGCCGTCAGCGTCGTGCAACTCGGGGCGGAGCTTCGCGGCGGCGACGTTGACGCGCAGGCCGAAGGCCTTGTCGTTGCCGTGGCCGTCGCTGAAGCGGCGGCTCCAGTCCATGGCGGTCTCGACGGTGCCGCGTTCGCTCACGCCCAGCGTGACGCTGGTGAGCTCGATGGTGGGCCGCTTGACGACGAGGTTGACCAGGCCGCCCGGGGCGCTGGTGCCGGCCTGGATGCCGGACGTCCCCTTCATGATTTCCAGGCTGCTCTTGTTGGACAGCGGCAGCGCGGTCTCGGCGTTGATGGGCAGGCCATCGCGGCGGAAGTTGAAGCGGTTGTCGAGGTCGTAGCCGCGGATCTTCAGGTAGGAGACGTAGCCGGCGGAGTTGTACGAGTCGCCGACGCTCGCGTCGATCACGGAGAGTCCGGCCAGGCTGATGAGACCGCGGTCGGTGAGGCGCTCAGCGCTGACGACGCTCGCCTGCAGGGGGAGCTTGGCGATGGGGGTGTCACCGAAACCACCCACCATCACGGGGGCGTCGGCGCTGCCCTTCACCACCACGCTGGGGAGCGCGGGGGAGGTAGGCGACGTGGACGTGGGGAAGTCCGCTGCGGCGGGGGCGGTCGACTGGGCAGTCGCATGCAAGGCGAGGCCGCCGGCGATGAGCGCGATCGCGAGGCGATGCAGCGGGAAGGAATGGAGCGTGGACGAAGTTGCCATCGATGTGCCGAAGCCAGGAAGACGATGGCAGGTCGGCAAACCGGGCACGCCGATGAGAAGGCGGCGTGCGAGGACACGAGGGCGTGTCGAAGGCATGCTTCCCTGCGCGAGGATTAACTCAACAGGTTCAAAGGGACTTTCTCAGCCGGTCTGTCGACGTATCGACGGGCCAGCACCCCTAGCGAAACTCGACGGGCTAGCCGTCGAGAGGAGCGGATTCTAGCGCTGGTGTCGTGATGCACCGAGATGCGCGCTGGACGCAGGTAGCGTCAATGCCAAACTCTCAAGCGTTGAAGGACAGGACCAGGATCGGATCCTCGCCTATGTCAATGCGCCGCCAATTGACGAAGGCTGCGCACTCCACCAGCGCCTGATACTGGTCCGGGCATGCCGCCTTGAAGTGGGCTGCATGGTCCAAAGCAATGCAGACCAACTCCCCGGGGGTAACTTGGACCTGACTCATCTCTTCATCAAGACAGGTCATGCAATCGATCCAGGCATCCATATTGCGGCCGAAGTAATCCGGGAAGCCAAAGGCTTGTGCGAACGTGTCGAAGAAGGATGCCCAGTCCGAGATTCTGGTGCAGTCGATATGAACGGTCTTGATTGTCGAAGCGCGAGAGATCTTGCGCGACTCAAGTTCGTATTGAGCGCGCTTCGCCTCGGGCAGAACGTGGACTCTGTGCCGCGCCTCGCATGCGCCGACCAATGTGAAGTTGCGACGACCCTCGCGCAGGGTCATGTGATTAGGGCCGGAATGCGCGTCAGGAGTGTCGATGTCGGTCCCGTCGTCTTCCCAGAAACAGACCAGACAGATGTCGTACTGCCCCCGCGCATCAAGCGAGAAGTAATCGCAACATGGGCATTGGTGCATTGGTAGACCGTCAGACACCAGAGTCAGAAACAGCGCGCTTCATCGAAGCTCCAAATGTGCTCCGCAATCTGGCGTCACGGATGCAGCCTATTTATCGTTGTAGGTCGAGGCTTGATCTGTACACGAAGCGTGTACAGCTAGGGAGAAGGAGGGGAAGATAGGTCTTACGCAAGAGGCGCATCAGCAGGCGATCACGCGCTCACGATGACAAATAGCACCTTGCCATTGGAGTCTGTGGCGACTCCGTCCTCTATCCAGCCCAGATGTTTCGCATCCAGACCCGGCGTGTAAACCTCATCCCCATCGATTCGGTAAAGGCGTTGATCGTCTCGGCAGACGTACGCAGACAGATCAATGCGGCCAATCTGCTTACCTGTGTCGCTTAGCACCAAATAGTGCCCTTCAGAGTAGTCCGTCATTGCTCATGCTCCAATGGCTGCAGCGCTAGTCCCGCGCATTGAAGGTCTTAATCAGGTAACCATCATTGAGCGTTGCCTGCGTTAAGCCGGAACTCTTACACACGGCTTTCAGGAAGTCGACAAGGGCGCCTTCTGCATTGGGCTTCCCCGGGGTTTCCAGTGCTTGGTAAAGACGTTCCATTCGTTGAAGCACCTCCGGTGCATCCGCGAAGACGGCAATCACCTCATTCATCGCGCATGTGAACTGGTCACCGCGGATGCTGAAACGATGGCCCAAAAGTCGGCGCGCGAGGTCAAGCTTCAGCCTGTGGCGCTCTAGTCTGTAGAAGACCCAGGACGAGACGCCGACACCCACGATGCCCGAAAGCAGGGAGGAGGCAACCGTTACAACGATCGGATCGGACACTCAAGCCTCCTCTAGCACGGGCTCGTCTCACGACAGCCAACTGATGTTTATCTTTGTAGGCCAGGGCTTACCTCAACAGGTTCAAAGGGACTTTCTCAGCCGCGCGCCGATGGATCGAAGGCGCAGCACCCCTAGCGAAACTCGCCGGACGGGCCGGCGAGCGGTGTGGATTCTAGCGGGTGGGCGATGGAGCCCCCGCAGCCTGCTCGAGAAGCAGTGAACCGATCACCGCATGGATGCGTAGAACGAGATCCTGCAGCCAGCCTGGGAAAAGGTCGATTGGAAACGTCCATGCGTGCACGCGCCTTCTTGCGCATCGTGATTCAGTTCGCCGTCTTTCAGCTGGCGTGGTTGGCCTGTGTGTTGGGCGCGGCGCATGGCCAAGTCATTGCCGGCGTGGCGTGCGTGGGCGTGGTGGTCGGCCTGCATCTCGCGCTCAGCGATGGGCGAGCGATCGAGTGCGCCCTGATCGCGATGGCCGTGATTCTCGGTCTGGGATGGGACACCGCGATGATCGCCTTTGGCGTCGTGGGTTATGCGTCGCCCGGTGCGGTCCCATGGCTGGCGCCGCCGTGGATCCTGGCGCTCTGGGCGCTGTTCGCGACGCTGCTTTGCTCGCCGCTCTCGTGGTTGCACCGGAGACCGTTCCTGGCCGCGGCTCTTGGGGCGGTGGGCGGCCCGTTGTCCTACCTCGCCGCCGTTCGGCTGGGCGCCGGCAACTTCACCGATCAGCCATCGGCGCTGCTGATCCTGGCAGTGGGGTGGGCCGCGCTGACGCCGGTCCTGACCGAGTCAGCTCACTGGATGCTGGGTCGGTGCTCTCAAGCCTACGGTGACAGGCAGATACGTTTGACCTAGGTCACTGGCTTCCCATCGGAGCGAGCGGTCAACTCGGCGACCTCAAGGAGGTACCCGTGTTTCCCAAATCGTTCTACATCTGCCCAGAAGACGTGTTCCGGCTAGGGAACTCCAGCAGTCCCAAGATCGCGAACGTGCGACCAAGCGACGTCGATTGGACGAAGGTCAACGACATCATCGTCGTTGTCGCTAATGGTCGCGGTGTCAGCGTGTTCAGCGAGAAAGAGCTGGAAAAAAGGGACATGAGCGGCTGGGTGTGGCAGTTCAATGCCACCACGCCGATGCCTGCCGGAATCAAGCTGGTCAGCGACTACGAGGGCCACTACATGATCTGCCCCGCCGTTAACATGCCCATGGACAAGTTCAAGGGGCTACTGGAAGAAGTTGGCGTGAAGGCATTCCGCGTCTTCTTCAAGCAGGGCAAGCAAGCATGAAGACTTTAGGGCTGGAACTCACGCACTGGCAGGCGCAGCGGATTCTGGAAGCGCTCACAGAGCTCGACGCGAAGTGGGCGAACATCTGCCAGACCTCGGACGATGAAGACGAGGTCGCCGACTATGGCAACGACCTCATCGAGCTTCGCATGACGCTGGAATCAGTGAAAACGAAGGCCGTGGAGGTCTTCGGTCCCGGTGTTGCCAACTTCGATCGCACGCCCTTCTAAGGCCGAGCGGCGAAGGCACCATAGCGCGCGCGCCTGATGCTGCTCCGAGCAGCTTTGAAGACCTCGGCCTACTGCCAGGACTCGGCCACCTTGTCCGGACACTCGCCTCGTTCCCACGAACGACGCGAGGCTCCCATGTCCACCACTGTTCCCGCCGGCGCTGCCGACTTCGATTTCGAATTCGGCGACTGGATCGTTCATCACCGCCGGCTCGACAGCCGATTGACCGGGTGTGAGACCTGGACGGCCTTCAAGGGTCGATGCTCGACACGGCCCATCCTGGGCGGGCTGGGCAACGCGGAGGACAACGAGCTCGACCTGCCAGCCGGCCTCTATCGCGCAGCCGCGGTCCGGTCTTTCGATCCGGCGTCGGGCCTATGGGCCATCTGGTGGCTGGACGGCCGCGCGCCGCACGCGCTGGATGTGCCGGTGCGCGGGCGATTCGACAACGGCATCGGCCAGTTCTTCGCCGAGGACGTGCTCGATGGACGTCCTGTCCGCATCCGCTTCATCTGGGACAAGCGCGATCTTGAATCGCCGACGTGGGCCCAAGCCTTCTCCGCCGATGGCGGCGAGACGTGGGAGACGAATTGGGAGATGAGGTTTGAGCGCGTCGCGTGATGTTGCGCGGTGATTTCACTGCGGATCGGAGGGCGTCTGCTCTGACCTGATCGGCCCAAATCGCGCGTCATTGCGCTCGTCGCTCCAGAGCGGCTCTCGGCCCGTGACATAGCGACGCCAGATCAGCGCGCATCCGCTCACGGCCATAGCGCCGGCGAGTATCCAGTCGCCTTTGGCGGAATTCTCGGAGGGCCAGAATCCCACGACGCCAAGCGCGATGAGCAGCCCGCCCAGCACGTAGGCGGGCAGTCGTTCCCACGGCAGAAATGCGAGTGCCATCTGTTTCGGATCGAAGTTGAGAGAGATCGAGCGGCAGGCTAGCTCACCGCGTCAGATGTTCAAACACCGCTTCGGACATCAGTTTGAAGCTGACATTTCGGTATCTATGGCCTGATTGCCGTTCTGCCAAGGCCAGGAACTCGGGCAACAACAGTTTTTCTGCGAAGACGCGGCGGTGCTGCGGATCGAGCAGCCAGTTCCCGATCGTCTGCTGGATGCCCGGAAGGCTCTCAACGAACGGATTGCGGTACTGGGACGGCTCACCCCAGAAGTTGAAATAGGTGTCGTCGACAAACTGAATCGTGGATGTCGCCAGGTCGCACCGCAGCCAGCGTGACAGCAGTCGCTCGGGCTCGACGCCGCCAATGGCGAACATCAACACGATGCTGAGCGGATCGTTCCTGCAGTGGCCGGCAGCGCCCAGTCGGCCACCCGCGATCGCGTGATCGAAATAGGCGTGGGCGAATCCCTCGATCGCCTCTCGTTGTTCCTGTGTCCAATCTCCGCGGGGGCAGCGTCCGAGTCGGTCCAGCGACAGCTCCAGCGAGTGATGGATGTCCTCCCCCTCCGCAAGCAACTCCAGCATGCGAGGCAGGAAGAAGCCGATCTCCTCCGAGCGTTGAACCTCGCTCTTGGCCGAGTTGTTGTACTCGTAGAAATGCGCTGCGGTCAGACGACGCAGAGGCTCTTCGCGCAAGACTCGATCGACCTCCTCGGAAACGCAGCACACCGTGCAGACATCCAGAGGCGGCGTCGCTCGACGAAATGTCGAGAAGGCCTTGTAAGCCGTCTCGACCGCCCGTTGAAGCGCATCGGCTGATGCGGTGGTCGTCATGTGCTCAAGCGCCCTCGCGCTCCGGGGCAGTCGATACCGTCACCTGCAGATGAATCTCCCCCGGCGCGCTCATGTCCTCCCGTGCCAACTCACGATTCGGTATGCGATGAACCGCTTGCTCCAAGGTGTGGCAGCTCAGCCGGACGCTCGCCCGCGCCGGGCGCATCTGATTCCAAAGAACGGTCAGATCAAACCCGTTTTCCTCGGCTGTCGTGCGACTCTCCACTGACTGCCCCTGAGCCAGCTGAAGCTTCAGACCGTATCCGTCGCGGATCAGCGGCCTCGCCTTCAGACGGGCCAGCATCGTCGGTGGCGAGAGCTCCTCATCGGGCGCCTCGTCAGCCGTTTCGTCGACATCCTCCTCGTTGTCGGGGTACAGGTCGTCAATCGTCTTGCCGGGAGTCGAGGTCTCGCCTGTCTCGAGGAATCGCAGGGTGACGGTCTGGGCCGGTCGAATCTCCAGATCATGAAGCCACGTCAGGGATTCCGATTCCGTCGTCGTGCCGTGGAGTAGCAGCGTCACGAAACCGTCGTCCGACCTGTCCCCGCGTAGATCAACGGCAAACATACGAAGCCCGTCGGTGCTGACGGTGGCGAGGTTCTCGCCGTCGATGGCGATCTGGAAGGCTGGCATCAGGCGAATCAGTCCGACGGGTGGCTGCGAGTCTAGCCGCGCGTCCCGATTCCGCCGCTGCGGCACCCCCAATGGGGCGTTGCATCCAGGCCTCCCAAGGCGGGAGGAAGCGCCACACGCGCTCGCCCGGTAGTAGAGTCCGCGCTGTCGCGCGCCGGTGTCGGCCGACGACACCATCGACTTCTGAAGGAATAGCAACATGCCAAAGGGTGAACAACGCAACGACAAGGCCAAGATGAAGCCGAAGAAGGACAGCGGTTCTTCCAAGGAATCCTCTTCCGTCTCCGACCGGCCCGTCGCTCCGACCACCGCCGTCATGCCCAAGGGCAAGCTGAAGAACAAGCCGAACTGAACCGGCTTCCCGTGAACGCCGCGCCGCCCGCGTTCGCTCATCGCGGCGACGACCTCGTCGCCTGGAGCGACGCCTACGCGGCCGGCGATCACGTCAGCGCGAACGACATCCACACCGCCGTCGCGCGCATCCTGCAGCCGCTCTTGCCGCGTTACCGGCATCTGCGCGCCAGACACCTCTTCCATCTTGCCGACCCGACCGCCGATCACTTCGTCCAGGTTCAGCGCGGCAAGAACATCCTCACCCTCGCGTTCGGCTTGACCCACCATGCGGTGGAGCGCAGCCGCGCCGCGCTGTTCGGCCCCGAAGGCACATCGTCCCCTCACGCGCCCCGGACCATCGCCATGTGGTCCGCCAACATCGGTCCCTTCAGCAAGTCCTGGCCCTTGCCTTACCGCGTCGACTGGCCGGTGCTCGGCCATGAGGGATTGGCGCTCGCGCTGCTGGAGATCCAGGCTTTCGTCGAGGACCACGTGTTGCCCTATCTCGAGCGGCACCGCGATCCCGAGGCGATCCGCGCGACCTGCCTCGATCCGCATCCGCGCAGCTCGTTCTTCCTGCAAGCGGCGTCCACCGTGGCGGCCGTCGATCACCTGATGGGGCGTGATCTCCTTGGCGGGAGCCCGGCGGGCGAGGGCCGCTAGCCCCTCTGGGTGTGGCGCGCGCGCCGCATCGGGGCCGATTCGGCCGATGGATCCGGTTAAGGTCACGGCCTTCACAGAAGACGAACCTTCCACCGCCATGATCTCGATCCGCCCCTTGTCCCGTGCCCTGTTCCTGACCGCGCTCATCGGCGGCGCCACGCTGGCCCACGCCGCGCCGACGCCCCGCATGACCACGCCGGCCGTGGCCGCGCTGTCGGCCTGCCTCGCTGACAACACCACCGGCAAGGACCGCAAGGACCTGGCGCGCTGGGTCTTCGTCGGGATGGGCGCGCACCCCGACATCAAGCGTCTGGCCTCGGCCAGCGACGCCGACCTGACCGACATCGACCGCACGATGGGCCAGCTGATGACGCGCCTGATGGCCGATGCCTGCCTGAAGCAGACGCGCGAAGTGACGCGCGAGGGCGGCAACGGCATCGAGACGGCGTTCGGCCAGCTCGGCGAGCTCGCGATGCAGGAACTGACGAACAACCCGGCGGTCGGCCAACGCATGGCCGGCTTCCTGAAGCATGTGGATCTGATGCGCCTGGGCGCCGCGCTGGCCCCCACTGCGCCGACGACGACCGTCGCTCCGCCGCCGCTGCCCGCGGCCGCCTCCGCGCCCCGCTGAGCAACACCGGTCCCAACGAAAAAGCCCGCCGGCTTTCGCCAGGCGGGCTTTCTTTTGGAGAGCGGAATCGCTCGGTCGTGCTCAGTCGAAGACCGGCGTTTCCACGCCCAGCACCTTGTGCAGCTTCGGGCTGGTCGTCGTGTATTGCAGGTGCACACGCTTTTCCGGGTTGATGATCGGCATCGCGCCGAACGCCGCCAGCGCGGCTTCATGGAAGCCCGACAGGATCAGCTTCTTCTTGCCCGGGTAGGTGTTGATGTCACCCACCGCGAAGATGCCCGGCACGCTCGTCTGGAACTTCTCGGTGTCGACCTGGATCTGCTTCTTCTCCAGCGCCAGACCCCACTCGGCGATCGGGCCCAGCTTGGGCGACAGGCCGAAGAACACCAGCACCTGATCCGCCGGCACCACGCGCGTCACGCCGTCGCCGCCGGTGATCTTCAGACCCTTCAGCGCGTCCTCGCCTTCGTCCAGGTCCGCGACCTGGCCGACGATGAACTGCATCTCGTACGCGTCGCACAGCTCCTTCATCTTGGCCACCGACGCCGGCGCCGCACGGAAGCCGTCACGACGGTGCACCAGGATCACGCTCTCGGCCTTGTGCGGGTTGCCATCGGCATTGCCGCCGCAGAAGTTCAGCGCCCAGTCCAGCGCCGAGTCGCCGCCGCCGATGATCACCAGGTTCTTGCCGGCGAACTGCGCCGGGTTGCGCACCCGGTAATGCACCTGCGAACCCTCGTACTTGTCGATGCCCTCGACCTTCAGCGTGCGCGGCTGGAACGAACCCACGCCGCCCGCGATGAAGATGGTCTTGGTCAGGAACTGCGTGCCCTTGCTCGTCGCGACGAAGAAACGGCCGTCTTCCTGCTTCTCGACGGTCGTGACCTCCTGGCCCAGATGGAAGGTCGCGCCGAAGGGCTCGATCTGCTTCATCAGGTTGTCGGTCAGCTCCTTGCCCGTCACCACCGGCAGCGCCGGGATGTCGTAGATCGGCTTGTCCGGATACAGCTCGATGCACTGGCCGCCGGGATAGGCCAGCGAATCGATGATGTGGGCCTTGATCTCGAGCAGGCCCAGCTCGAAGACCTGAAACAGGCCCACCGGGCCCGCGCCGACGATGACGGCATCGGTTTCGATCACGCCCGCGTGCGGGGCGGAGGTCGCTTCAGTCACTTGCGTTTCCATTCTTGTGTGGGGCGGTCGCCGGCAGGCTGCGGCGCCGCGGGATGAGGGGATCGGTCAGCGGACCAGCTGATCGATCTTGCCCGTCTTGTCCTTCCACTCCTCGGCGTCCGGGAGGGCGGCCTTGCGCTTGGTGATGCTGGGCCATTTCTTCGCCAGGTCGGCATTCAGCTTGATCATGATCTGCTGATCACCGGGCACGTCTTCCTCCGGCATGATCGCGTTCACCGGGCACTCCGGGATGCAGACCGCGCAGTCGATGCATTCATCGGGGTCGATGGTCAGGAAGTTCGGACCTTCGCGGAAGCAGTCGACGGGACAGACATCGACGCAATCGGTGTATTTGCAGCGAATGCAGGCTTCGGTGACGACGTGGGTCATAGCGGCTCTTCTAGTGGCGGGGCCGACGTGGGGCCCTCGAAATTCAGCGTTGCCCTGGCAGATCGGCTCGGTCGGCGCTGACGGAAAACGGAAGATTTTAAACGTTCAGGGTTTGCGCCTGGGCTTGAGGCCCGCGCGGCCCAAGGTCTTGGGCCTCGGAAACCGTCGCATATTCGCCCAAACCCACCCCCGGATCGGTGGCCGACGCCTGGGGCAGCGCCTGCGCCTGGCCCAGCGGCGCAGCCCCCGCGCCGACGATCACGACGGTCGGCCGACCCCGGTGCAGCATCGACGCGGCGCCCAGCGCCGCCACCGTGTGCTCGCTGGACAGCGCGTCCGCGCAGCCCGCGCGCGAGACGACGCTCACCGGCGCGTCCTCGGCCCACCCCGCGGCCAGCAGCCGGCGCGACAGCACCGCGAGCTGCTGCCCGGCCATGTAGAACACCTCGGTGTCGGCGGACCGGGCCGCCTGCACCTCACCCTCGCGGGTCATCGCCGTGGTCAGCGCGACGCTGCGGCCCGCGCCGCGCCGCGTCAGCGGTCGGCCGGTCTGCGCGGCCGCCGCGATCGCCGCGGTCACGCCGGGCACGATCTCGTAGGCGATGCCGGCCTCGGCCAGCGCCTGCAGCTCTTCCTCCAGCCGCCCGAAGACGCTCGCGTCCCCGCCCTTGAGCCGGACCACGACCTCATGCGCCAGCGCCTCGCGCACCAGCGCCGCGTTGATCGCGGTCTGCTTGGTGGAATGGCAGAACCCGCGCTTGCCCACGTCCAGCCACTGGGCCCGAGGGGCGAGCTCGCGCAGCGCCGGGTCGGTCAGGGCGTCGAACAGCACGACGTCCGCCTGCGCCAGCGCGTGCGCGCCCCGCAGGGTGATCAGGTCGGCGGCGCCGGGTCCGGCGCTGACGAAGAGGACGCGTCCCATGGCGGTCTCCCGGTGGATGTCCAGCGCCGCGCTCAGCGGACCAGCAGCGCGCCGCTGGTGCGGTTGCTGGTGGGGTCCACGACGATCAGCGCGCCGCCCACGCGGTTGTCCGCGTAGGGCTGCAGCGGCAGCTCGGCCTGCAGCTCGAGGGTGACGTGGCCGATCTCGTTGACGGACAGCTCGTGCGCCTCGGTCTCTGCCAGGGTCTGGATGTCCAGCCGATGGTCGATCGCGGCGATGCGGGCCTGGACCCAGCGGTTGCCGTGGCGGACCCAGTACTTGCGGCCGATGACGGCGGGTTCGGTGTCCAGCCAGGCCAGCGTCGCCTCGAAAGCGCGACGGGGCGCGGCCGAGCCGGGCGCGACGATCCAGTCGCCGCGCGAGACGTCGACCTGGCGGTCCAGCAACAGGCCTGCCGATTCCCCGGCAACCGACGTCGCCACCGGCTCGCCGGCACGGCGCAGCTCGCCGACGATCGCGGTCTGGCCACTGGGCAGGATCTGGACTTCATCGCCCACCTGCACTTGGCCCTGCGCGATGCGGCCCCACAGCACACGGGGGTTGTTGCCCGTGCCGTCGCCGTCCTTGGCCACGTACTGGACCGGCAGCGCCAGCGGCGCCTCTACGGTTTCCTGCACCGTGGGCAGCGACTCCAGCACCCGCAGCAGCGACGGACCGTCGTACCAGTCCGCCTCGAGCGGTTGGGTGACGTTGTCGCCGCGCAGCGCCGACACCGGCACCACCGCGGTCACGCGGATGCCGGCCGCGGCGGCGAACTTCTCCAGCGCGGCCGACACCTTGCGGAAGGCGTCGCCCGGATCGGCGGCGGCGTCGATCTTGTTGATCGCGAAGACGATGCTCGGCACGCGCAGCAGGTGCGCCAGCAGGCTGTGGCGGCGCGTCTGCGGCAGCAGCGGCACATCGTCGACCGTGAGGTCCAGCTTGGTGACGTCCACCAGCACCACGGCCGCGTCGCTGCCCGCGGCGGCGGTGACCATGTTGCGGGTGTACTGCTCGTGGCCGGGGGTGTCGGCGATGATGAACTTGCGCTTGCTTGGTCGCGAAGTAGCGGTAGGCCACGTCGATGGTGATGCCCTGCTCGCGCTCGGCCTCCAGGCCGTCGGTCAGCAGGCGCGAGGTCGATGGGCTGGCCGGCGGCGCGCTTGGCCAGCGTGTCGAGCTGGTCGGCGAGGATGGCGCGGCTGTCGAAGAGCAGGCGGCCGATCAGCGTGCTCTTGCCGTCGTCGACGCTGCCGGCGGTGAGGAAGCGCAGCGCGCGGTGCGTGGTGTCGACGTCGGACTGATGGATCTTGTTCACGGCGCTCAGGGAGTTCACGGGGCTCGACAGGCTCGGGTCATTCAGGACGGCGGACATCAGAAGTAGCCCTCCTTCTTGCGACGCTCCATCGAGGCGTCGGAGGTGCGGTCGTCCATGCGCGTGGCGCCGCGCTCGGACACGGTGACGGTCAGCGTCTCGGCGACGATGTCGGCGGCGTTGGCCGCGGGGCTTTCCACCGGGCAGGTGCAGGTCATGTCGCCGACGGTGCGGAAGCGCACCTGCGCGGTCTCGACGGTCTCGCCGGCCTCGGGCGGCGTGACGTCGGTCAGCGGCACCAGCAGGCCCTTGCGGCGGATGACCTGGCGCTCGTGCGCGAAGTAGAGCGAGGGCAGCGGGATGTTCTCGCGGGCGATGTAGTGCCAAACGTCCAGCTCGGTCCAGTTGCTGATCGGGAACACGCGGAAGTGCTCGCCCGTGTCGGATGCGGGTGTTGAACAGGTTCCACAGCTCGGGGCGCTGCTCCTTGGGCTGCCATTGGCCGAAGCTGTCGCGGTGGCTGAAGATGCGCTCCTTGGCGCGCGCCTTCTCCTCGTCGCGGCGGGCGCCGCCGATGAGCACGTCGAAGCGGTGCTCCTCGATGGTCTCCAGCAGCGTCACGGTCTGGTGGCCGTTGCGCGATTCCAGCGGATGCGCCAGACGGATCGTGCCCTTGGCGATCGAGTCCTCGAGATGGCCGACGACCAGGCGCTCGCCCATCTCGGCGACGCGGCGGTCGCGGAACTCGATGACCTCGGGGAAGTTGTGGCCGGTGTCCACGTGCACCAGCGGGAAGGGCAGCTTGCCCTTGAACTCGTTGCCCGAGACGCGTTGCTTGAAGGCCTTCTCCGCCAGTCGCAGCACGACGCACGAGTCCTTGCCGCCGGAGAACAGCAGGGCAGGGCGCTCGAAGGCCGCAGCGACCTCGCGCAGGATGAAGATCGCTTCCTCTTCGAGGTGGTCCAGATGGCGGTGGTCCGCCAGCGGCAGCAATTGTTCGAGGTTCACGGGGGCGTTCATGCCGGGGCTCCGGTGGTCGCGTTGAACGTCAGGGGAGACGCTTGGGATTCAGATTCGCCGGCAGCGGGCTCGGCGTGGGTGGCATGCAGGCCGCATTCCTTGGACGAGTCCTCCCACCACCAGCGGCCCGCGCGGAAGTCCTCGCCCACCGCGATCGCGCGCGTGCAGGGCGCGCAGCCGATGCTGGGCATGAACTGGTCGTGCAGCGGGTTGTAGGGGACGTCGTTGGCCTGGACGTAAAACCAGACATCGGCCCAGGTCCATTCGGCCAGTGGGTTGACCTTCACGCGGCCCTGGCCGTCATCCTCCCGGAAGGGGACCTCGGCGCGGTTGGCGCTCTGCTCGCGGCGCAGCCCGGTGATCCAGGCCGTGCGGCCGGCCAGCATGCGGGCGAGCGGCTCGAGCTTGCGCACGCCGCAGCAGGCCTTGCGCAGCTCGACGCTGCGATACATCGGTTCCTCGCCGTTGGCGCGGACGAAGTGGACGACCTGCTCATTGATCGGGGCGAAGACCTCGACGTTCAGCGCGTAGCGTTCCTGGATGCGCGGGATCAGCGCGAGCGTCTCGGCGTGCAGCTTGCCGGTGTCGAGCGTGGCCAGCGCGATGGGCAGGCCGTGGCGCGCGATCAGGTCGGTGATGACCATGTCCTCGACACCCAGCGAGGTCGACTGCAGCGCGCCGGGACCGAAGTCCGCGGCGGCCTGCCGCAGGACGTCGACGGTGCGCGCCAGGCGCTCGTCGAATCCGGCGGTCTTGCGGGCGTAGAGGTCGATCGCGCCCATGTCAGGCCTCGGTCTTGTCGCCGGCGCGCGCGGAGATCGGAAGCGCCGCGCTGGCGCGCGCGAAGAGCGGGCGCGTCTCGTTGACGTCAGCCTGGTAATGACCGGCGAAGAACCCCAGCGCGCGCTCGGCGGCCTGCTGGTTCTGGTCGCCGCGCAGCTGCACGGCGTCGACGCCGCAGCGCTGCAGCAGCGGCAGCATGTCCACCAGCACCTCGCCGATGGCGCGGACCTCGCCGGCGAAACGCAGCCGCGAGCGCAGCACATGGGCCTGGCTGTACGCGCGGCCGTCCACCCACTTGGGGAACTGCAGCACGACGAGCGCCAGGCGCGGCAGGTCGGCCTTGAGCTCGAGGACGTCGACGTCATTGGGCAGGATCACCCCGGTGGCCAGGCCCTCGGGCCAGGTGTCGCGCACGGCGTGCCATTGCTCGAGCGTGAGCAGCTTGTGGTCGGCGGCGGCGGGATGCGGTTGCGGACCGTCCTCGCCGGCGCAGGTGTGCCAGGGGTCTTGGGCCTTGGAGACGAACTTCATGGTGCGGCGGCGCTCAGTCGGTGGTGGGCTTGGCGGTGGTGCGGCGGATGCCGTTGGTCGCCTGCTTGAAGGCGTCCAGGCCGATGCGGCGGACCGTCTCGATGAAGCGCTCGCTGGCGGCGCGCTCGCGGCGGTAGGTGGCGATCACGGCCTCGACCGCGTCGGCGGCCTCGTCGGCCGCGAAGGACGGGCCGATCACCTTGCCCGGCACCGCCGCGCCCGACAGCGTCGAGCCGTCCGAGCCGCCCAGCGTGATCTGGTACCACTCGCTGCCGTCCTTGTCGACGCCGAGGATGCCGATGTGGCCGCTGTGGTGATGGCCGCAGGAGTTGATGCAGCCGCTGATGTTCAGGTCGATGTCGCCGATGTCCTAGAGCTCGTCCAGGTCCTGGAAGCGCTCGGTGATCGCCTGCGGCGATCGGGATCGAGCGGGCATTGGCCAGCGCGCAGAAGTCGCCGCCCGGGCAGGCGATCATGTCGGTCAGCAGGCCGATGTTGGGCGTGGCGAAGCGTCGCGGCCTTGGCGGCCTCGTACAGCGCCGGCAGGTCGCTCTCGCGCACCCACGGCAGCAGCAGGTTCTGGTCGTGCGAGACGCGCAGCTCGCCGAGGCTGAAGCGGTCGGACAGCGCCGCGGCGGCGTCCATCTGCCCGTCGGTGATGTCGCCCGGCGGCAGGCCCACGCGCTTGAGCGACAGCGTCACCGAGCGGTAGCCGCCGACGCGGTGCGCGTGCGACGTTGCGCTCCAGCCAGCGGCGATAGGCCGGCGAGGCGCCCTCGAAGATGTCGATGCCCGGGACCGGTGCCACGCCTTGCGGCTCGACGAAGCTCGCGGCGACGCGTGCCAGCTCGGCCTCGGGAATGATCTGCTCGTGGCTGCCGGCGTCGTCGGACAGGATGGCCAGGTACTCGGCGTTGACGGCATCGAAATAGGCCTGGCCCTCCGCCTTGACCAGGATCTTGATGCGCGCCTTGTACTTGTTGTCGCGGCGGCCGTAGCGGTTGTACACGCGCACGATCGCCTCGAGGTACAGCAGGATGTGCTGCCAGGGCAGGAAGGGGTTGATCACCTGGCCGATGATCGGCGTGCGGCCCAGGCCGCCGCCGACCAGCACCTGGAAGCCGACCTCGCCCGCGTCGTTCCTGCGCAGCTGCAGGCCGATGTCGTGCCAGCCGATGGCGGCGCGGTCCTCGGCGGCGCCGGAGATGGCGATCTTGAACTTGCGCGGCAGGAAGGCGAATTCGGGGTGGAGCGTCGACCACTGGCGCAGGATCTCGGCGCAAGGGCGCGGGTCGATGAGCTCGTCGGCGGCGACGCCGGCGAACTGGTCGGTGGTGATGTTGCGGATGCAGTTGCCGCTGGTCTGGATGCCGTGCATCTCGACCTCGGCCAGCAGGTCCATCACGTCGGCCGATTGCGGCAGCGGGATCCAGTTGAACTGCATGTTCTGGCGCGTCGTGAAGTGCGCCGTAGCCGCGGTCGTGCTCGCGGGCGATGCGGGCCAGCTGGCGCAGCTGGCGGCTGTCGAGCACGCCGTAGGGGACGGCGATGCGCAGCATCGGCGCGTGGCGCTGGATGTACCAGCCGTTCTGCAGGCGCAGCGGGCGGAAGTCGTCGTCGGGGAGCTGACCGGCCAGATGGCGCTCCAGCTGGTCGCGGAACTGGGCCGCGCGGGCGTGGACGAACTGGCGGTCGAAATCGGTGTAGGCGTACATGGCGTCAGCTGATCCGGCCGGGTTTCAAGAAGGGCCCGCCGCGTCATCTGACACCGCGGCTGGCGCCCTGGGCTGGCCGGGAGTCTGGACTCTATGAACGCTTTATATATATGAGAACTACAAATTCGTAGATTGCTTATGGCCAGATAAGCATATGAAGGATTCTGCAAAAGCCTTCACGCTGATGCCAGCCGCCGCAACGCGGCGATCTGGTCGGCGATCCGGGGCGGCAGGGGTTCGCTCCCGCCGAGGATCGCGCGGATCAGCGCGGCGTTCTCCGCCGGCGCGCAGGCCAGCGACAGCGGCCAATCCAGGTCCTCATTGCTTCCTGGATTGAGATCCAACGCTTGCCCGTCCGCGAAGCCTTGCAGATGAGCCTTGCGACGCAGGTGCAGGTAGGCCTCGCCTTCGCTGGCGCGCATCAGCAGCGCGGCGCCGCCCTCGGCGCTGAGCACCGGCAGCGCCTGACCCATGCTGTCGACGTATTCCGGATGGGTGACCGCGACCACGCGCACGCTGCGCCCGGGCATCGGGTCGAGCAGCTTGGCCACGCTGTGGCTGCTGTTGCGCAGGCCCAGGCGCGGACGCAGCGCCATCATCGCGTCCAGCCCCGGATGCAGGGCCGCGGTGGGCAGGATGGCGAGCCGGTCGGCCGCGAGCTGCTCGCCGGCCTGAGCCGGGGAGGCTGCCACCGGCAGCCCGAGCGCGTCGAACAGCTCGAAGGGGCTGACGCGGCTGTCGAAGTCATGCCGGCCGTGGATGAGGACGGGGATGCCCTCGCGCGCCAGCAGCAGCGCCACGAGCGGCATCAGGTTGGCCTGCTTGCGCGCGCCGTTGAAGGTCGGCAGCACGACGGTGCGCGGCCCGGCCGGGGCCGCGACGCGCGCCACGCCGGCCTGCATCGCCGCGACGAAGCCGAGGAGTTCCTCGAGGCTCTCGCCCTTGATGCGCATCGCGATCAGGATCGCGCCCCGCTCCAGGTCGGGGACCGTGCCGTCGAGCAGCGCCGCGAAAAGCGCGTGGGCCTGCTCCCGCGTCAGGTCGCGGGCGCCACGAGCGCCTCGTCCGATTTCCTTGATGAGGGGGGCGTAGTCCATGCGTCCTTCCGGTGAGGCGCGCAGTGTAAGAGCGCGGCCCTCAGGCCGGCAGGGATGGACACGGGCAGGGTGGCCTCATCCACCGGATCGGCCGGGGTGCCGGTCGTCAGCGCCAGCTCGCCGAACAGGTCCTTGGGATCGGCCATCTCGGGCACCAACGCCAGCGGCTGTCCCAGGCCCAGCGCCTGGGCGCGGTCGTCCAGCCAGCGCAGCGTGGCGAAGTCCTCCAGTGCGAAGCCCACCGAGTCGAACACGGTGATCTCGTCGTCCGAGCGGCGGCCTGGGGCTTCGCCGCGCAGCACGCGCCAGAACTCGGTCACCGGGAAGTCCGCCGGCATCTGCTGGACGTCGCCCTCGACGCGCGATTGCGGCTCGTACTCGACGAACACGCTCGCCTGCTCCAGGACGCCACGATGCAGCTCGGTCTTGCCGGGGCAGTCGCCGCCCACGCCGTTGACGTGCATGCCGGGGTCGATCATCTCGGGCGTGAGGATGGTGGCGTTGCGCTTGTCGGCGGTGACGGTCGTGACGATGTCGGCACCGCGCACGGCCTCGGCCGTGTCGCGGCAGCGCACCAGGGTCAGCCCGGCGATGCCCGACAGGTGACGGACCAGCTTGTCCGTGGCGGCCGGGTCGACGTCGAAGAGCCGGATCTCGGCGATGCCCAGCAGGTGGTGGAAGGCCAGGGCCTGGAACTCGCTCTGCGCGCCGTTGCCGATCAGCGCCATCACGCGCGAACCGGGCCGGGCCAAGTGCTGCGCGGCCAGCGCGGAGGTGGCCGCGGTGCGCAGCGCGGTGCTCAGGGTCAGCTCCGACAGCAGCCGCGGCGTGCCGGTGGCGACGTCGGCGAGCACGCCGAAAGCCATCACGGTGGGCAGGCCCACGCGGTGGTTTTTGGGGTGACCGTTGACGTACTTGAAGCTGTAGAGCGCGGCGTCGGAGATCGGCATCAGCTCGATCACGCCGTCGTCGGAGTGGTTGGCGACGCGGGGCGTCTTGTCGAACTCCGCCCACCGGACGTAGTCCGCGGCGATATGGCCGGCCAGGGCGCGAAGGCTCTCGGCGATGCCGTCATGTCGCACCAGGCGGGCGACATCGGCGGTGAGGAGCAGGCGGGTCGTCATCGGCAATCTCTTGGAAGTCGGGATGGCTCCATTCTTCGGATCGGCGTGTCAGCAGGAAGCCAGCCAACTGATCAATAATCAATGCCTCTTGTGCATTTCGTCAGACCGGATTGGCGAAATGACGTGATGTTCGGGTTAACCCTGGGCGTTGTGCGCGCGGGTTGACCGGAGGTGCACCAACATGGACACGCTGGACCATCAACTGATCGCGCTGTTGCGCCAGGACGCGCGGGCGAGCATCGCCACGCTGGCGCACAAGCTGAAGGTGTCGCGGGGCACGGTGACCAACCGCCTCACGCGGCTGGAGGACAGCGGCCAGGTCGTGGGCTACACGGTCAAGCTGCGGGCGGACGTGGCGCCGCCGCACATCACCGCGTGGATGAGCATCGCGGTCGAGGGCAACCGCACGCGCGAGGTCGTGGGCATCCTGGCCGGCGAGCCCGGCGTGGCCGGGCTCTTCGACACGAACGGCCGCTGGGACCTGCTGGCCGAGCTGCGCGCGGACAGCCTCAACGAGCTGGCCGAGATCCTGGAGCGCGTGCGCCTGATCAAGGGGATCGGCGCGACCGAGACCAGCATCCACCTGCAGACCTACAAGCTGGCTTGAGCGGTGGCACCGGCGGCACTGGCCGGCAGCGGTGCTCAGCGCCTGGTCGCTGGCGGGCTCGCGGGCGCGTCGTCGTCCGGCTCGGGCGCGTCGGGTTCGAGGTGGAAGGTGCCCTCGCGCAGTTCCAGCCGGGTGCGCTGGACCACGGGGCGTGGCGACGGGCACTCGCCCTCGTTGAAGCGCAGCACGATCTCCACACGCGGTCCCCGGCCGGGGCTCAGCACGCTGACGCCCGAGGTCTGCGGCGCCGCGCCCGCGCCGCAGGCGGCCGGGCCGGGCTTGTCGTCGAAGCCGAGCTCGGCGCCGAGCCGCAGCTCGCCGTCGCGTTCCAGGATCAGGCGCTCGGCGCGGCTCTCGCGGCCGCGGTCGACGTCGTGGCGACGGCTGCGCAGCACCCAGCGCTGGTCGTCGATCTGAAGCATCTGCAGGTCCTCGTCGCCCGAGCCCGGCGAGCCCGGCATCAGCAGCAGGCCCTTGGCATGCAGCTTCCATTGGCCCTGCGCGTCGGCGGCCAGCACGGCCGCGCCGAGCGCGGGCACGCAGGCCGCGCATCGGAACTGGTCGCGCGGGCCGGGCGTGAGCTGGTAGACCAGCATCAGCTTGTCGACGTCGGATTCGACGTAGCGCTGGCGGAAGACCTCGCGGACCTCGGCCCGCAGCGTCGGTGCGCGGCCGCCGAAGAAAGCCGCCGCGCGTTCATGGCGCCAGGTGTTGCCCCCGTAGACCATCTTCATCGCGACGTCCGGCTTGGGCGGCTGCTCGATGGCGATGGGGACCTGCGCGCGCGCGAGCCCGGCGGCGAGCAGCAGCACGGCGATGGAGCGACGGGCGAGGGAGAGGCGAGGGATCACGAGGCGTGGGGGTGAACTCGGCGGACCCCGATCATCGCCGAGGCAAGGGGTACAGTCCCCGCCCATGAGCCGTCCCGCGCCTTCCACTCCGGTCATCCGCAGCCTGCTGGAGACCGACCTCTACAAGTTCACGATGTGGCAGGCGATGCTGCATCGCCATCCGCAGGCGCAGGCCGAGTACCGCTTCGCCTGCCGCAACACGCCGCAGTACCCGCTGGCGGAACTGGTCGAGGACCTGGAGCGCGAGATCGACCACCTCTGCGCGCTCGCCTTCCGCGCCGACGAGCTCGATTACCTCGCCGGCCTGCGCTTCATGAAGCCCGACTTCATCGACCTGCTGCGCATCTTCCGCTTCCAGCGCGCCTTCATCACGGTGCGCGCGGACGGCGAGAAGCTCGAGATCGTCGTGCGCGGTCCGCAGGTCCACGTGATGGCCTTCGAGATCTTCGTGCTGGCGATGGTCAACGAGCTGTACTTCCGGCGCTTCGACCAGGACAGCGCGATCGAGGAGGGCCGGCGCCGGCTGGCGCAGAAGATCGAGGCGATCCGCGTGTTCTCGCGCGACGAGGCGCCGCGCCGCCATCCGTTCCAGTTCTTCGACTTCGGCCTGCGCCGGCGCTTCTCCGGCGCGTGGCATGAGGAGGTGTTGCGCACGCTGCGCGACGAGCTGCCCGAGACCTTCCGCGGCACGTCCAACGTGCTGCTGGCCAAGGAGCTCGGCCTGGTGCCGATCGGCACGATGGCCCACGAGTACCTGCAGGCCTACCAGGCCACCGGTGTGCGGCTGCGCGATCACCAGAAGGCCGCGCTCGAGGACTGGGTGCAGGAGTACCGCGGCGACCTGGGCATCGCGCTGACCGACGTGATCGGCATGGACGCGTTCCTCGCCGACTTCGACCTGTACTTCGCCAAGCTCTTCGATGGTCTGCGGCACGACTCGGGCGATCCGGTCGAATGGGGCGAGAAGGCGCTCGCGCACTACGACAAGCTGCGCATCGACGCCAACACCAAGCGGCTGGTCTTCTCCGACGCGCTGGACATGCCCAAGGCGCTGGCGCTGTACCGGCACTTCGCCGATCGCGTCCAGCTGGGTTTCGGCATCGGGACCAAGCTCAGCAACGACATGGGCCTGCCGACGCTGAACATCGTCATCAAGCTCACCCATGTGAATGGCCAGCCGGTGGCCAAGCTCTCCGACAGCCCGGGCAAGACCATGTGCGAGGACCAGACCTTCCTGGCCTATCTGCGGCAGGTGTTCAACGTCGTCACCCCCCGCTGAATGACCCCCTCGCCCGCTTCGCGGGCGAGGGGCTTTCAATCCCGATGCGCGGTGATGCGGTGGATCACCGGACCGGCGAGCAGCGGCGTCGGCTTTCCTTCCACCCAGTCCTGATGCCCCGCGCCGTAGAACGGCGACATCGGATGGCCGCTCTGGCCGCCGGGCATCGACAGCCAGCCGTGATCCTCGCGGCCCGGTGACACCACCAGCCGCTCGGACTGCCCGAACGCCGGCCCGGCCACATGCGGCAGGTTGCTGTCGCCCGATTGCGGCACCGACGGCATGTCCAGCCAGCGCGACAGCGCGGGAATCGCCTTGGCCAGCGGATGCTGGATGCGGCTGGCGTTCTGCGCGCCCCAGGTCGCCGCACCCAGGTTGCCGTCGGGCGCGATCTCGCGCGCCGCCGCGTCCAGTTGCGCCAGCACCAGTGCATCCCAGTTCGCGTAGGCCGCCGGCAGCAGGTGCGCCGGACGCTCATCGAGCGCGCGCGCCGCGCTGTACTCGAACTGATTGCGCCAGCGCATGCGGCGTTTCGGATCGCCTTGCCGCTCTCCGAGCGCGGGCGTGGTCCACGCGTCCCAGAGCGTGTCCAGCACGCGCAGACGTGCCTGGCGCACCAGCCGGTAAGCGGCGCTGTCGGCGTCGGCGCGGCCGTTCCAGTTCTCCAGCAACTGCGCGAAGGCGCGATGGGTCGGACTCGTCGCGGCGTCGGTGCGCGCCGCGGCGAGCATCCGGGCGCTCCAGGTCTTCAGGAAGCGCGCCTCGTCGTCATGGTGGATGGCGCCGATCGAGGCCTCGTCGTGCTTGTCCCGCGCCGAGAGCCGGTCGCGGATCTGCTGCGCGCGCGCGCCGAGGTCGAATCCTCCGTCGCCCAGCAGCTCGCCCGGCGCGCCGTCGAGCTGACGGTTGTTGGCGGTCCACAGCTGCCCCTGCGAGGGCGACAGCACCTGCGGCGCGCGGTCGGGATCGAGCCAGTCGCGGCGCGCGTCCGACGGCGCGACGAAGCGCGCGTAGGCGTCGGGCAGGCCCGGCTGCGCCCACAGGCGGCCGGCGATGGTCCAGCCGATCTGGCCGTCCTTGTCGGCGGCCAGCAGGTTCTGATGCGGCATGCCGGCGCGTTGCGCCAGCGCGAGCGCCTCGCTGACATGCCGCACCTGCAGCATGCGGTCGAGTTCCAGGTTGTAGGCCGCGCCCTGGTGCGCGATCCAGTGCAGCGCGAAGCGGCGCTCGCCCTCGGTGACGACGACCGGATCGCCATTGAGTTCGCGGACCTCCATCGTGACGGCCGGGCCGCCGTGGACCTCCAGCGTCTCGGTGCGCGTCGTCAGCTGAGCGTCGGCGGGCACCTCGATCCAGTCGAACCACTGGCCGTAGGCATTCGTGAATCCCCACGCGACCGTGCCGTTGCTGCCCACCACCAGCGCGGGGATGCCGGGCAGCGTCACGCCCGCCGCGCGCAGGCCCGAGGCGCCCGCGCCGATCTGGAACTGGGCGCGATACCAGATGCCGGGCACGCCCAGGCCCAGATGCATGTCATCGGCCAGGATCGCGCCGCCGTGCGTCGAGCGGGACCCCGCCACGGCCCAGTTGTTGCTGCCCAGGACCGCGTCCGGAGCGACGTCGCGCAGGAAGGCCTGGACGCCGCTCGCAGGCGCGCTGGAAGCGGGGGGCGGTGCGGACACGGACGGTGCCGGCGCGCTGGCCGCGCGGCTCACATCGAGCTGCGCCGGCGTGGGCATGGCCGGGGCCGGCAACTGGCTGCCGTCCAGCGCCGCGTCCCAGCGTCCGCCGCGCGGGTTCAGCCAATCGAAGACCGCGTCACCGGTGCGCTCGCGCAGCTGCGCGCGATCGAAGCCCGACTCGTAGCTGCCGGATTGCAGCATGAAGTACATCTCGGAGATCACCAGCAGCGAGTCCACCGGGGTCCAGTCCTGCGGTTTGGCGCGCAGCAGCAGGTACTGCCAGGGCCGCATCGACAAGCCATGCAGCCCGGCGTTCACGCCCTCGGTGTAGGCCAGCAGCAGCAGGCGGTCCTCGCCGGAGAGCTGCTCGAAGCGGTCGGTCAGCCGGGCGCGCAGCCGGTGCACGCGCCGCGTGCGGTCACGCTCCAGCGCCTTCTCGCCGAACAGCGCCGAGAGTTCGCCCGCGGCTGAGCGGCGCGTCAGGTCCATCTCGAAGAAGTGTTCCTGCGCATGCGCGAACCCCAAGCCCCGCGCGACGTCCAGTCGCGTGCGGCCCTCGACGACCAGCGTGCCCAGCGCGTCGCGGCCCAGGCTCACCGGGGCGCTCAGGCCGGGGATCTCGGCGTCGCCGTCGAGTTGCGGCAGGCTGGCGCGCACGCCGGCCCAGATCGCGATCGCCAGTGCCACCAGCAGGAACGGCAGCCCGATCAGGCCCCGCACGGTCCAGCGCCGAAGCGCGCTCTTTCCCTTCATGTCCCCTCCAGATCCGGGCGGCGATTGTGCGTGCGCCTTGCAACAGGACTGCTACAGAGCTTCCCTAGAATCCCGCGCCATGCCCCGAGAAGATCGCGACCTTACCAAGCCTGTCTCCCCAGCGCCCGCGCTGTCGTCCCGACGCCGCTGGCTGACCGCCGCCGGCGCGCTGGGTCTGACCGCGCTGAGCGCCTGTTCCACGCTGCCCGGCACCGCGCCGACACCGCAGGTGGTGACCACGCCCGACCCCGAGATCCCGACGCCGGTCACGCCCAGGCCCGTGCCCAAGCCGCCCCGGTTGGGCCTGGCGCTGGGCGGCGGTGCGGCGCGAGGCTTCGCCCACATCGGCGTGATCCAGGTGCTCGAGGAGAACGGCATCAAGGTCGACCTGGTCTGCGGGACCTCGGCCGGCAGCCTGGTGGGCGCGCTCTATGCGGCGGGGCGCTCGGGCAAGGAGCTGCAGGCCGTGGCCGAGCAGATGGACGAGGGCGCCATCACCGACTGGACCTTCCCGATGCGCGGGCTGATCCGCGGCGAGGCGCTGGCGAAGTACGTCCGCCAGATGACCGGGGGCGCGGCCTGGAGCAGTTGCCGCTGCCGCTGGGCATCGTGGCGACGGACCTGGGCGACGGCTCGCCGATCCTGTTCCGGCAAGGGGACGTGGGCACCGCGGTGCGCGCGTCGAGCGCCGTGCCGGCGGTGTTCCAGCCGGTGAAGATCGGCAACCGCGAGTACGTGGACGGCGGCCTGGTCGCGCCGGTGCCGGTGCGTTTCGCGCGTCAGATGGGCGCGGAGTTCGTCATCGCCGTGGACATCGGCGAGCCGCCCGATCCGAAGATTCCGGGCGACGCGATGCGCATGCTGCTGCAGACGTTCTCGATCATGGGCAAGTCCATCAACCAGTACGAGCTGCAGGGCGCGGACGTGGTGCTGCGGCCCAAGCTGGACGGCTTCAGCGGCTCGGACTTCACGACGCGCCGCCGCGCCATCGCGCTGGGCCGCGACGTGGCGACGGCGATGCTCCCGGAGATCAAGCGCAAGATCGCGGCGAAGACGCGCTGAGCGCTTCCCGCCAACATCCGCCCCTGCGGGTCGACCTGGGTCAGGGCGTCGGGGCGCTGCCTTCGCGCAGCAGTCGGATCTCCTCGATCCGCGGGAGTACCGATCGCTGCGCGTCGTTGTCCCAGTAGTCTTGCGTGACGTCGTAGAACCTGCCGGTCAGTTGCAGTGCGGCGGCGGAGGTGCCCCCGGTCCAGGGCGTGATGCGCCAGTAGTCGGCCTTGCGTTGCAACGCCCCTTGGGGGTCGAGTTCGGAGAAGGTCTCCGGGTGCTCCGGCCATCCCGCGACTTGCACGAAGCGCGGCTGCCCGCTGCCGTCGATGCGGATCACCAGCGTGCCTCGACGCTGGTCGTCGAGCGACGGGTGGCCATACAGGCCTGCACCATCGTTCATCAAGGTCATGGAGCCTGCGGACAGCGTCACGCCGGTGGAACGCCGGGCCGGGTCAAGGAAAAAGGCGCGATCGGCGGGGGCAGCATCGGTCATCGCGACATCCAGCCAGGAGTGATGGCTCATGGGCAGCTCGAAGCGCACGATCCACGTCGGTCTGTCCGCGAGCGTCCAGACTCCCAGCGGCATCCGGATCTGACCCACTCGCCGGCCCACCACTTCCCCTTCCTCCTGCAAGGTCCAGGCAGGGCGGCGGACCGGCGGCACGGCCGCGGGCCTGAATAGCTGCGCGCGGATGTCGGTGCACCAGTGTCCCGGCGTGTCGTAACCGGTGATGCCGTACGCACGCCGATGCGCATTGCCACAGACCAACGGCCGGATCGGCCGCGTGAACGCGGACAGCGGCCCCGGCTTGCAGTGGATACCGTCCTCGCTGGCGCAACTGACATGGCCGTCCGCTTCCTGCCGGTAATGGAAGCCGTTGGCGCTCTGCCACGGCGACGCGGCAGGGCGCGTGGCGCCGGGCATCGTGGGCGGTGATGCGGACATGGCGATGTTCGCGGCGAATCCGGTCAAGGGGAGGACAGTGGCGGCGGTCAGCAGCGTGGCGGCGAGATGGCGCCGGGTGGATGCGCGGCCAGGCGCGAACATCGATGGGAGGCGGGACGGGGCGGTCATCGGAACTCCAGCTGGAAGGAGGTCCGATCAGTGACCGATGGCCGCGCATGCGCATGACAAGTCGGAGTCGTCCGACCAGGCCGACCAGGCCCGACCGGGGCCGTCAGAGCCGTTCGCCGCGCGCGCTCGCCTCGATCAGCTTGTCCAGCCGCGCGAGCTGCGTTTCAGGCTTCTTCGCGCTGAGGATGTGCCAGATGCTGGTGCGCCGATACCCGTCGGGCTGCTGCTGGAAGAAGGCCCACGCCGACGCGTGGCGCATGAAGATGACCTCGTGCGCGGGGGAGAGCTCGACGAGCTCCTTGGGCTGCTCGAACGCATACACGCGCGAGCGTTCCTCCTGGCGACGCTCGAAGGCCGCGAGGCCGGCGGGTTTCATCCGGCCTTGCTGGATCAGGAATTCGGCGCGGCCGATGTTGACCGCGCTCCAGATCGACACCGTCTTGCGCGGCGTGAAGCGGATCTTGTAGCGCTTGTCGTCGATGCGGGTGCGCACGCCGTCGATCCAGCCGTGGCACAGGGCCTCATCGACCGATTCCGGCCAGGCGAGGCTGGGCTCGCCGGTGGCGCGCTTGTGGAAACCGACCAGCACCTCGGTCGCCGTGGCGGCATGCTGGTCCAGCCAGTCGCGGAACTCGGCGGCGCTGGCGAAGAAGATCGGGGTGCGAGTGGCCATGGAGCGCGAGTATGCCCCGCCCTGCAGTCAGGACACCTTGAACACCGACACCACCTCGGCCAGGCGCTGCGCCTGCTCGCGCAGCGAGCTCGACGCCGCGGTCGACTCCTCGACCAGCGCCGCGTTCTGCTGCGTCATCTGGTCCAGGTGCGCCACCGCCTGATTCACCTGCGCGATGCCGTCGCGTTGCTCGGTCGCGGCGGCGGCGATCTCGCCCATCAGGTCGGTCACCCGGCGCACGCCCTGCACGATCTCGTCCATCGTGCGCCCGGCCTCGGCCACGTCCGACGAGCCGGCCTCGACCGTCTCCACCGAGCGCGTGATCAGCGTCTTGATCTCCTTGGCCGCCTCGGCGCTGCGCTGCGCCAGCGTGCGCACCTCCGACGCCACGACCGCGAAGCCCTTGCCGTGCTCGCCCGCGCGCGCCGCTTCCACCGCCGCGTTCAGCGCCAGGATGTTGGTCTGGAACGCGATGCCGTCGATGGTGCCGATGATGTCGGCGATGCGGGTGGACGAGTGGCTGATCTCCTGCATCCGCGTCACGACCTGACCCACGACCTGACCGCCGCGCGTGGCGGCCTCGGCCGCGCTGCCGGCGAGCTGGTTGGCCTGGCGCGCCGTGTCGGCGGACTGGCCGACCGCGCCCGTCAGCTGTTCCATGCTGGAGGCGGTTTCCTCCAGGTTCGAGGCGGTCTGCTCGGTGCGGGCCGACAGATCCTGGTTGCCCACGGCGATCTGCGAGGACGCACTGGACACCGACTCCACGCCGTCGCGCACCTGCGCCACGACCGACTGCAGCTGACCGACCATGCGCAGCAGCGCGGTCTGCAGTTGGGCGACCTCATCGCGGCCCTGGACCCGCAGCGTGCGCGTCAGGTCGCCGCCGGCCACCGCCTCGGCCAACTGGACGGACGCTTCCAGCGGCCGCGTGATCTTGCGGGTGATGACGAAGCCCAGGGCCCCGCCGACCGCCACGGCCAGCAGCGTCAGCCCGGCCATCATCCAGCGGCTGCGCGCGTAGATCTCGTCGCCCAGCGCGTCGGCGGCCCTCGCGCCGTCGGTGTTGATGTCCACCAGCTCATCCAGCGCCTTGCCCAGCGCCTCGTACTTGGGCAGGCCTTCCACGGCCAGCAGGCGCTTGGCCGCTTCCTCGTCGCCGCCGCGCGCGGCGTCGATCATCTTGACGCTGTGGGCCAGGTAGTCCGCCCACAGGCCACGGATCTGGCGCAGCTTCTCGCCCTCGGCCGGCGAGGACACCAGCTTCTCGTAGCCGTTCAGGCGCTGCTCGATCGAATCGCGGCTCTGCGCGATCTTGTCGGCGTCCGCGGCGCGCGCATTGCCCTCGGACAGGAACATCCGGTATTCGCGGGTGCGGAAACGGGTGATGTCCTGGTTGATCGCCTGCGCGGCGCGCGACGACGGCAGCCAGTTCTCGGCCATGTCGGTGGCGGTGTCATTGACGCGGCCCAGCTGGAAATTGGCCATCACGCCCAGCAGCGCGGTGATCAGGAGAACGGAACAGAAGGCCAGGCTGAGCTTGGCGCCCACGGACAGACGATCGAGCATGACGGAGTCTTTTTCAGGGGGGTGGGCCCGGAGAAGTCCGGCCCAGGCATGCCGTTTGCACCGATTGTCGTACGTGTACGTGAGAGGTAAAGAAGCCCACAACGAGGGTTCGTGACTATTTAACGTGACCCCCCACATGAGATAACGTACGCCGACAATAACCTTTTGATACAGGCAAGCCGTGCGAAACAACGATCAGGATCCCGACCGCGAACGGCCCCGGCTGCGCCGCGGTCCCGCGGAGATGGCGGCGCTCAAGCGCGAGATGCTCGAGCGGGCCCGCAAGATCTATCGCGACGAGGGCGTGGAAGCGCTCAGCATGCGACGCCTGGCGCAGGAGCTGGGCATCTCGACGATGGCCATCTACAGCTATTTCGAGAGCAAGAAGGCGCTGCTGGACGGCTTGTGGATCGAGGTCTTCGAGTCGCTGACCGATGAGCTGCTGGACGCCTCCAAGGGCCAGCGCGGCGCGCGCAAGGTGCTGGAGGCCCACACCCGTTGCCTGCTGGACTTCTGGGAGCGCCATCCGGAGCAGTTCCGCATGATCTACATGTCGCTGACGCAGACCGGCACGCTCGACGAGATCGGGCAGGCGCAGCAGCCGGTCTACAACCGTCTGCTGGGGCTGATGCGGGAGCGGGTCGCGGCCTGCGCGCCCGATGGTTTCGAGCCCGACGAGACAGCGATCCGCTCGATGTGCGACCAGATGTCGGTGCGCACGATGGGCTTCCTGATGATGACGATCGGTTTGCCCCGTTATCCGCTGTACGACCGCGAGGCGCTGCGCGAGTTCACGGTCACCGGCGTGCTGCGCGACGTCGCGGACCAGTACGCGCGGCTTGCAGGTCTCGCCGCGGGGCATCCGGGCGAACAGCGGAGCACCGGCTCGGTGCCCGCGTCCCCGCTTGGGGCGACGGACTGATCAGGGCCATCAGCTGATCAGCTGATCCAAATGCCGGGGCCCGGCGCCGTCCAGGCAAAAAAAAGCCCAGCGTGATGCTGGGCTTGAAGGGCACTTGGGAAGCCGAGCTTCCTTGGGTACCGAGGAGACAACCGATACGGCAACTGTCGAATCGCTCAGGCCGCGGCGCGCTTGGCGGTGCGGGTGGCGGTCTGGGTTGCCTTCACCGCCGTGCTGGTCACGGCGTTGAAGTTGGATTCCGCGATCTCGGAGGCTTGCTTGGCGGCCTTGTGCAGACTTTCGTAAGCGTTGTTGGCCGCGGCAACCGCCGACTTCACCAAAGCAACAGCATTTTCCGTGCCAGCCGGTGCGTTCTTGGTCGCGTTGTCGACGACGGCGCCGAACTTGACTTGAGCGTCAGAGACTTGCGACTCGGCCAGCTTCACGAATTCCGAGGACGTCGCGGTGGCGATGTCGTACAGGTGGCGGCTGTAGGCCACGGCCTTTTCAGCGGACGGCTGCAGCAGCGCGGCTTGCAGCGCGAAGAACTCTTGCGGGTCCTTGACCGCGATCGCCTGCTGGGCGGTCTCGGCGGCTTCGCCGAGCGCGGTCTTGGCGACCTGCAGATTCAGCTCGACCAGCTTCTCGTAGCCTTCGAAGGCCTTGGCGGTCAGGCCGAACAGCGAGGCTTGCAGGTTCTTTTGTTGGTCGAGCACTTGGTCAGCGGTCAGCATTGAGAGATCTCCTTGAAGGTGTGAGGGGGTCAGCCAGGGAACACTCGGCAGGCTGAGCGCCGGCGCATCGCGTTTGTTGCGGTGCAGCATGGAATCAGTATAGGACCGCCACCCGTGATTGCAAGCACTTTTTGTGCATTGCAGCAAAAGTACGGCATGCGGTCTCCGGACGACCTTTCGGCCAGGCTCCGGGGGCTTCAACGGGTGGCCCGGGCTCTGCTACGGTCTCGGACCATGCTCGCCTTCCATTACGACCATTTGACGCTGCCCCTCCCGCCGGGGCATCGCTTCCCGCAGTCCAAGTACCAGATGCTGCGCGAGCGGGTGGAGCGCGAGCCCGGCCGGATGCGCTTGCGCGTGGCCGAGCCGGCCGATCCCGGCACGTTGGCGCTGGCGCACACGCCGGACTACATCGACGCGGTGATGAACGGCACGTTGAGCGACGCCGCCCAGCGCGAGATCGGCTTCCCGTGGGCGCCGGGACTGCCGCGACGCTCGTTGAGCTCGGTCGGCGCGACCATCGCCGCGGCACGCGCCGCCCTGGAGGAGGGCGTGGCCGCCAGCCTGGCGGGCGGCACGCACCATGCGTACGCGGACAAGGGCAGCGGCTTCTGCGTCTTCAACGACGTGGCGGTGGCCGCCCGGCTGATGCAGGCCGAGTGGCACCGCGCCCAACCGGACCGCCCCGGGCTGCGGGTGCTGGTGGTGGACCTGGACGTCCACCAGGGCAACGGGACGGCGAGCATCTTCCGCGACGACGACAGCGTGTTCACACTCTCCATCCACGGCGAGAAGAACTTCCCGTTCCGCAAGGAGGCAAGCGATCTGGATGTCGGCCTGCCGGATGCCTGCGGCGACGCGGTCTACCTCGAGGCGCTGGAAGGGGCGCTGGACGAGGTCTGGCGCCGCATGGCCGGACGGCCGCCCGGACTGGCGTTTTACCTGGCCGGGGCCGATCCGCACGAGGGCGATCGGCTGGGGCGGCTCAAGCTGAGCGCGGACGCGCTGTGGCGCCGGGACGAGTTCGTGCTGCGCGCACTGGGCGATCGGCGCATCCCGGTCGCGCTGAGCATGGCGGGCGGTTACGGCGAGGACCTGGCGGTAACGGTGGACGTCCAGCGGCGCACCTTGGGCGCGGCCGAGCAGGCCTGGGAGCGCTGGGCGCACCACTGAGGCGCCTTTTCACTTCCGGATCGCGACCATGCCCTTCCTTGATGCCCTTCCCGAACCCGTCAGCAATCCCTGCCACGCGCACATCGCGACGGCCAGTGCCACGCCTGGCGCGGTGGTCGTGACGCCGTTGAGCATGCAGCGAACGGCGGAACTGACCGACCAGGCGCGCAGCCATCGAGAGACCTGGACCCGGCAGCCGCTGGTCTGGCCGGCGCCCCACGAGGCGCGCGGCCTGCGCTACGAGATCGGCGCGCGGCATCGGCTGCCCGTGCACCACCATCCCTTTCCGCGTTTCGGATGGGTCATCGAAGGCACGCTGCGCGTCACGAACACGGAAACGGGGAAGGAGTTGCTGCTTCGACCCGGGGACCGCATCGCCGAGTCGGTGGCCCAGGGCCATTTTGGCGAGGCGGTCGGCCCGGAGCGGGTCGTGCTGGACGTGGTGGACATCGTGCCTCCCGGTCACGGGAGCAACACGGCGATGGGAGAACCCCCCGCTCCGACGTCGGCGCGTCGACCGACACCGCGCAACCTCGGCGGTGCGCGCCAGTAGCCCTCGCGACACCTGACCCCGCGCGCTGATGGAAGAATCGGCGCCCATGAGCGCTGAACGTCCCCCTGCCGGCCCCGACGCCCGCGTCGACACCGACCGCCCCCAGCCCGAACCGCGCGAGGCCTTCGCCCGCTTCGTGCCCGTGCCGACGCGCTGGATGGACAACGACGTCTACGGCCACCTGAACAACGTCGTCTACTACAGCCTCTTCGACACGGCGGTGAACCGCTACCTGATCGAGCAGGGCGCGCTGGACCTGCATCACGGCGAGGTCATCGGCCTGGTGATCGAGACCCACTGCAACTTCTTCGCCTCGCTGGCCTTCCCGCAGCACGTCGAGGCCGGCCTGCGCGTGACCCGCCGCGGGCGCTCCAGCGTGCGCTACGAGATCGGCCTGTTCGCGCAGGGCGAGCCGCTGTGCGCCGCGCGCGGGCACTTCGTCCATGTCTACGTCGACCGCGCCACGCGCCGCCCCGTCGCCGCCTTGCCCGATTCCTACCTCACCGCGCTGCGCGCGCTGGAGCTCCCATGACCTCGCCCGATCCGCATCTGAATCCCTTCACGGCGCCCACGCCCGAGCAGTCCGCGGCGGTGGACGCCGCCATCGTCACGCGGCACTCGATGCGCGCCTTCCTGCCCACGCCGGTGCCGCGCGCGCTGATCGAGGAACTGCTCGCCGTCGCCGCGCGCGCGCCCTCGGGCACCAACACGCAGCCCTGGCAGGTGCATGTGCTGACCGGCGCGGCCAAGGACCGGCTCGTCGCGCGCCTCCAGTCCGTCTATGACGACCCCGAGGAACTCGCCACGCACAGCGAGGAATACGCCTACTACCCTCGCGAGTGGGTCTCGCCCTACATCGACCGCCGCCGCAAGGTCGGCTGGGACCTGTACGGCCTGCTGGGCATCACCAAGGGCGACAAGCTGCGCATGCACGAGCAGCACGGTCGCAACTACCGCTTCTTCGACGCGCCCGTCGGGCTGATGTTCACCATCGACCGCGTGATGCAGCAGGGCAGCTGGCTGGACTACGGCATGTTCCTGCAGAACCTGATGATCGCCGCGCGCGGCCGCGGCCTGCACACCTGTCCTCAGGCTGCCTTCACGCAGTTCCACCGCGTGATCGCCGAGGAACTCGCGCTGGGTCCGGACCAGCAGCTGGTGTGCGGCATGTCGCTGGGTTACGCGGACCCGGCGGCCGTCGAGAACACGCTGGTCACCGAGCGCGATCCGGTCGCGTCGTTCACGCGCTTCATCGAATGAAGCCGCATCCCGAAGCGCTCAGGTGACGCGATGAGGTGACACGCCGGCGCGCTCGTGGGCGATCCGCGAGC
Source organism: Roseateles sp. (assembly GCA_039594005.1). Lineage (GTDB taxonomy): Bacteria > Pseudomonadota > Gammaproteobacteria > Burkholderiales > Burkholderiaceae_C > Roseateles. The sequence continues at coordinate 2,306,360 of JBCNOF010000010.1, read as the reverse complement.
AGCGGCGGCGGGACCTCGTCCTACAGTTGGCGCTTCCCTGCAAGGAGATGCGTCCATGAGCAAGCCCAGCGTCCTGGTGGCCCGCAAGACCTTCGACGACATCGTCGACCGGCTGCGCCCGCACTTCGAGGTCGAGGTCAACGACAGCGACACGGGCTGGTCCCAGGATGAGCTGATCCGTCGCCTGCAGGGCAAGGCCGGCGTCTACATCTCGGGCGGGGACAAGATCGATGCGAAGCTGCTCGACGCCTGCCCCGGCCTCAAGGCCGTCTGCACGATGGCGGTGGGCTACAACAACATCGACGTGCCCGCATGCACCGCGCGCGGCGTGGTCGTGACCAACGCGCCGGACGTGCTCACCGAGACCACCGCCGACTTCGGCTTCGCGCTGATGATGGCCTCCGCGCGCCGCATCACCGAGAGCGAACACTTCCTGCGCCGTGGCGAGTGGAAGGAGTGGTCGGTGAGGATGTTCGCCGGCGCCGACATCCACGGCGCCACGCTGGGCGTGCTGGGCATGGGCCGCATCGGCGCGGCGATCGCCAGGCGCGGTCACCTCGGCTTCGGCATGCCCGTGATCTATCACAACCGCTCGCGCCTGCCTGCCGATCAGGAAGCGCCGCTGGGCGCGCAGTGGGTGGAGAAGGACGAGCTGCTGCGCCGCGCGGATCATCTCGTCATCGTCGTGCCCTACAGCGCGTCGTCGCACCACCTGATCGGCCAGCGGGAACTGCGCCTGATGAAGCCGACCGCGACGCTGACCAACATCGCGCGCGGCGGGGTCGTCGACGACGCGGCGCTCGCCGCCGAGCTCAAGGCGGGCACCATCGCGGCGGCGGGCCTGGACGTGTTCGAGGGCGAACCCACCGTCCACCCCGAGCTGCTGACCTGCACGAACGTCGTGCTGACGCCGCACATCGCCAGCGCCACGATCGCCACGCGCCGCGCGATGAGCGACCTGGCCGTCGACAACCTGATCGCCGCGCTCACCGGTGGCGTGCCGCCCACGGCGCTCAATCCCGAGGTGCTCAAGCGCTGAGAGAATCGGGCGCATGAATCTGTCCTTCCAGACGGTCGTGGCCCTGGTGGCCATGGCCTTGATGCTTCTCCTCGTGATCGTGCTGGCGGCCGTCGTGATCCGACGCCTCTCCCGCAGCGAATCGTCCGGCGGCCTGGAGCCGCTGATGCAGCAGTCCAACGAGCGCCTCGAGCGCCTCGAACGCGGGCTGCGCGATGAACTGGGCCGCGTGAACACCGGCCTGCGCGAGGAGCTCGGCCGCGGCAACGCCGGGCTGCGCCAGGAGACGCTGGCGACGCTCGCGCAGTTCCAGCAGGCGCTGATGGCGCAGGGCGGCGACACGGCGCGCTCGCAGAACGAGCAGATCGATGCCTTCCGCGTGCAGCTCGCGCAGTTGCAGCAGTCGCTGGCGCAGCAGGCCGCCAGCGCGCGCGAGGCGCAGGACGCCGCGGCCTCGCGCACGACCACCGTGCTCACCGAGCAGCTCCAGGCGCTGGCCCAGCGCAACGAGGCCGGCCTGGCCGAGACGCGCCGCACCGTCGAGGCGCGGCTGCAGTCCATCCAGCAGGACAACGAGAAGAAGCTCGAGCAGATGCGGGCGACCGTCGACGAGAAGCTGCACGCGACGCTGGAACAGCGACTGGGCGAGAGCTTCAAGCAGGTCGCAGAACGGCTGGAGCAGGTCTACCGCGGCCTGGGCGAGATGCAGACGCTGGCGCGTGATGTGGGCTCGCTCAACCGCGTGCTGACCAACGTGAAGACGCGCGGCATCTTCGGCGAGGTGCAGCTCGCCGCGCTGCTGGAGCAGGTCTTCACGCCCGAGCAGTACGCCGCCAACGTCGAGACCGTGCCCCACACCGGCGCGCGCGTGGAATTCGCGCTCAAGCTGCCCGGTCAGCGCGACGACGGCCTGCCGATCTGGCTGCCCATCGACGCCAAGTTCCCGCGCGAGGACTACGAGCGCCTGCTCGAGGCGCAGGAGCGCGCCGATGCGCCGGCCGCCGAACTGGCCGGTCGTGCCATCGAGACCCGGCTGCGCCTGGAGGCGAAGTCCATCCGGGAGAAGTACCTCGGCCCGCCGCACACGACCGACTTCGCGCTGCTGTTCCTGCCCACGGAGGGCCTGTACGCCGAGGCGCTGCGACGCCCCGGTCTGACCGAGGCGCTGCAGCGCGAGCACAAGGTGATGCTGGTCGGCCCGACGACGCTGCTGGCCACGCTGTCCAGCCTGCAGATGGGCTTCCGCACGCTGGCGCTGGAGAAGCGCTCGGCGGAGGTGTGGGAAGTGCTGTCGGCGGTGAAGACCGAGTTCGGGAAGTTTGGCGACGTGCTGGCCAAGACGAAGAAGAAGCTCGAGGAAGCCAGCAACACCATCGACGCCGCGGAGGTCCGCACCCGCGCGATGACGCGCCGGCTCAAGACCGTCGAGGCGCTGCCCGAGGACCAGATGTCGCGCGTGCTTCAGCTGGGCCAGGGCGCCGATGAGGAAGGCCCGACCGGATGAGCGACGACGCCCCAGCGAGCGAGATCGGCCGAGCGGCTACACCGGACTGAGCGCCGGCTTCGCCGCGGTTATCGCGTCGCTGGTGGCGGTGCATGCCTGCATGGCCACCACCCGGGTCTCGGCCACGCTGTGGGTGCTGCATGAGGGGTACGGCGGCGGCTACGTCGGCGTGCTGCTGAGCCTCTTCGCGGTCGCGCCGCTGGGGCTGTCCATGTGGGCGGGACGCCTGGCGGACCGTCACGGCTTCCACCGTCCGGTGGGCATCGGCGTCGCGATGGCCTTCGCGGGCGCGGTGATCGCGCTCATCGCCCAGCTGCTCGGCGCGTTGTGGCTGCTCGCGCTGGGCTGCCTGCTGTGCGGCGGCGCCGTCGCGGTGTCGGCCGTGGCGATCCAGCGCGAGGCCGGCCTGATGGCGCACGACGCCTCTCAGCTCAAGCGCGTGTTCAGCTGGGTGGCGCTCGGGCCGGCGCTGTCCAACGCGCTGGCGCCGGTGATCACCGGCATCGTCATCGATACGGCCGGCTTCACCGCGGCGCTCGTGCTGTCGACGCTGCTGCCGCTGGCGGCCTGGGCGGTCGCGCGCCGCGTGCCGCGCCATGCGCCCTCGGCGCAGACGGGCGGTTCGAAACCGCGCCCCGCCTGGGACCTGCTCAAGGACAAGGGTCTGCGCAACCTGCTCATCGTCAACGTGGCGATGTCGTCCTGCTGGGACGCGCACAGCTTCGTCGTGCCGGTGGTCGGCCATGCGAAGGGCTTGTCGGCGTCCAGCATCGGGCTGGTGCTGGGCAGCTTCGCCACGGCGGCGACGCTGGTGCGGCTGGCCATCGTGCGCTGGGCCCACCGCATCGACGAGCTCAAGGCGCTGCGCGCCGCGATGGGCGTCGCGACGATCACGCTGATCGTCTACGCCTGGTTGCCGGGCACGCTCGGGCTGATGCTCGGATCGGCGGTGCTGGGGCTGGCGCTGGGCGCCGTGCAGCCGATGGTGCTTGCGACGATGCACCAGGTCACGCCGCCGGACCGCCACGGACAGGCGCTGGGCCTGCGCATGCTGGCGGCCAACGGCGCGACGGTGGCGATGCCGCTGGGTTTTGGCGTGCTGGCCACGGCCAGCGTCGCGGCGGCGCCGCTGTGGCTGATGGCCTCCGTGCTGGTGGGCGCCCAGTGGGCCGCGCGTCAGATCGAAGCGCCGCCTTCTCGCTGAGCCTCGCGCCTCATTCGCCCGGCGCCGCCGCGACCTGCCGCCGCGCTTCCTTGTGCTTCATCGTGACGTACTCGTCCAGCGACTGCTCATGCAGCTGAAGCGCGTATCGCTCGGTGGCGGCGTACCAGTCGCGCAGGCGTCGATCCAGCCGTTGCTCCGAGGGCGCGGGCAGCGTGTCGAGGTAGGACTCGATGGCCAGGAAGTAGCGCATCGTGTTGCGCTCGGCGATGCCCTGGATGCCGCCGACATAACGCGGCTTGCCCGCGTCATCGCGACCCACCACGGTGAAGCCGACCTTGTCGCGTCCCGAGGTCGAGAGGTAGGCGCTGGTGGCCACGCGCGCGGCGAGGTTGTTCACGTAGGCATAACGCAGCCGCACGAAGCTGCGCTTGGCGTCCAGCGGCACGGCTTCCAGCGTGAGGCGGTAATTGCTCGTGCCCATCGGCCCCTTGGACGCGCTCATCTCGACGAGCAGGTACTGCGGCTGCGCGGCCACGACCTGGAAGCGGAAGTCCAGCGCGTAGGCGTCCTCGATGGGCTGATCGAACTTGCGACCGACGGCCATGTGCAGCGTCGCCCCTGGGGCGGCGTCGTCCTCGACGGCGCAGCGCTTGACGTTGGCCGGCAGCGTCAGCAGGTCGCACCAGGCGTCGGCCTTGCTCAGCGCGTTGGACAGGGTGCCGAACGGATGGTCGACGACGGCGTGCATCTCGCCGGTGGGGCGCTCGGTGTCATCCACCGACTTCAGCACGATCGGCCGCTGGAAGGGGCTGCGCGTGAGCTGCGGCGCAAGCTGCTCGTACTGGGCGCGCAGGCCAGCGCCCTGTTGCGCGGAGACCTCGGTGGCGACCAGCAGCAGGCCGAGCAGCAGCGCGGCGTGGCTCAGCCAGAAGAGGGGGCCATGGTGGGCGGGGCCGTGGTGGGCCGACCGGGAATTCCTGCCGAAAGCAGGAAGGTGCCAGTGGGAATGAGCTCGCATGTCGATCTCCAGCGCCCGGCCGGGAGGCCGAAGCCGTTGTCTTGAGCGTTCTTTGAGCGTTCTTTGAGCGTTCTTTGAGCGTTGTCTTGAGCCTTCTCCTCAGCTTACGCGGGCGAATCGCGTGCCCGCGTCGGCGGGTGTCGGAGCCTAGTGTCGGACAAGGCCTCGCAAGCCCTGGCAATTCCTCGCAAGCCCTCGCGGGAGGTGCCTTTCCATCGCCTACGATGGCCGCCGTGAATGGAAGGAGGGAGTCCCGCATGCACGCGAAGAAGAGCGCCGGAGGACGGTGGCCGTCCCGTTGGGCCTGGGCGCAGGTGCTGCTCGCGTTGCTGGTCACCGCGGCCGTGATGATGCTGTGGTTCTCGCGCTGGCAGGCCGGGCCGCTGTCGCGGCTGGACGGCCTCGTGCAGGACGCGCAGGCGCAATGGCGCGGCCGGCTCGCCCCGGGCTCGACCTATCCCATCACCCTGGTACGTTTCGATGACGCCAGCGCCGCGCGCTTCGGCGGCATGGCGCCGGGCCGGCCGCTGCTGGCCGACGCGATCATGCGGCTGCAGGCGGCCAAGCCGCGGCTGATCGCCGTGGACATGCTGCTGCTCGATGCCGAGCCTGGTAGCGACGCCGCGCTGGCCGCGGCGATGCGCGGCGGCGCGCCGGTCTTGCTGCCGTTCGTGGCCGTGCCCGTGGAGGCCTCGATGACGTCCGCGCAGAGCGCGGACGCAGCGAATACGTCCCTTCGCGCCGCGCCGCGCGCGCAGGCCTTTCCGCTCGCCGAAGGCACGCCGCGCGCCCCGCTGTTGCCTGAACGCGCGGAACTGCCGCCCGAGCCGTTGCGCTCCGCGGCCAAGTCGCTCGGGCATGGGCGGCGCTCCGAGCGCGAGGCCGATGGCCGCGTGCGGCACGACCTGCCCGCGCTGGCGCTGGACGGCGGCGAGGTGTATCCGTCGCTGGCGCTGCGCATCGCCGGCGACGCGATGCGCCAGCCCTGGTCCGAAGCGACGCTGCGATGGAGCCGCGACGTGCGCTGGGGCTCGCTGCGCGTGCCGCTGGACCTGCTCTCACGCCAGGGCGTCAACGACTACGGCCCGGCCGGGACCTTCGCGTCGGTCTCTCTGGCCGACCTGATCGACGGGCGTGTGCCCGAGGACGCGCTGCACAACCGCATCGTGATCCTGGGCGTGTCGGCGCAGGGCGCGGGCGACCCTGTGTCGACGCCCTTCGATGCCGGCCTGCCGGGCATGGAGCGGCTGGCCACGGTGGTCGACAACATCCTCACCGGGCGCACGCTGACACGGCCGGCGTGGGCGTCACTGGCGGAACTGGGCGCGCTGATCCTGCTGCCGCTCGTGTGCGCGGCGCTGCTTGCGCGCGGCGCGTGGTGGCGCGGCCTGCTGGGCGTGACGCTGCTCGTGGGCGGCGGCCTGGCGGCGGCGCAGTGGGCGTACGAGGAGCTCTTCCTGGTGCTGTCGCTGGGCTATCCGCTGCTGGCCGTGGCCGGTGCGAGCGTGGGGGCGCTGGGTCTGCGCGCGCTGGCTCGCCAGTCCCGCCGGCGCGCGGCGCTGCGGCGGCTCACGGTCAGCGAGGAGCGCTATGCGCTGGCCGCGCGCGGCGCGAATGACGGGTTGTGGGACTGGGACATCCGCGGCGACCGGCTGGAGGTCTCGGCGCGCTGGCTCGCGCTGATGGGCGAGCCGATGCCCGACGGCGACCGCGAGCGCAAGGCCGCGGAGGCCACGGGCATGGCGCGGTTCACGCGCCCGCTCGACGAGTCGGCGGCGGCGATGTTCCGCGCCGATCTGGACGCGCACCTGCAAGGGCGCAGCCCGCAGTTCCACCACGTGCTGCGGTTCGAGCAGGGCGGCCAGCGGCGCGCGCTGCTGGCGCGGGGCGTGGCGGTGTCGGATGAGGCATTCGCGAGCGGCAGGCAGGCCCGTCGACGCCGGGCGGCCGCGGCGGCAGATCCGGCGCCGCCCACCCAGGCGGCGCCGCCGACCCGCATGGCGGGCTCGCTCATCGACCTCAGCGAGAACGAACGCCTGCACGAGCAGGGCGCGCACGATGCGCTGCACGACCGGCTCACCGGGCTGCCCAACCGCGCGCTGTTCATGGAGCTGGTCGCGCAACGGCTCGCGCATCCGACGCCGGGCGTGCCGATCGGGCTGGCGCTCGTGGCCCTGGACGATTTCCGCGCGTTCATTGAGCACCACGGATCGGTCGCCGGCGACGCGGTGTTGGTCGAGTGCGCGCGGCGCCTGTCCGGCGGCGCGACCCGCAACACCCGCGGCGCACGCGTGGTCGCGCGGCTGGGCGCCGACCTGTTCGGCTTGCTCTTCGAGGCGCGCATCGAGGCCGGCGCGCTGGTCGAGCGTGTGCCCGAGTGGGCGCTGGCGCGCGTCGAGGAGCCGTTCCCGTCCGAGTCCATCGGCCCGAAGCGCCTGTCGGCCTGCGCGGGCTGGGCGTTCACGGGGCAGGGCAACTTCAGTCCCGACGACCTGCTGGCCGCCGCGCAGAGCGCGCTCGCGCGGGCGAAGGCGGCCGGCGCCGGCCACGCGAAGGTCTTCGATCCGGCGCAGCCGCTGATGGACCCGTCGCGCCGCTGGGTGCGGGACAACCTCGCGCGCGGTCTGCAGGCCGGCGAGTTCCAGCTGCACTACCAGCCCATCGTCAGGCTCGCGGACCGCGCGCTGCTCGGCTTCGAGGCGCTGATCCGCTGGCAGCATCCGACGCGCGGCCTGCTGATGCCGGACGACTTCATCCCGGTGGCCGAGGAGAGCGGCCAGATCGTCGAGATCGGGCGCTGGACGCTGATCGAGGCGGCGCTGCAGCTGCGGCGCTGGCGCGAGGTCGGCTTCAAGGGCGAGATCGCGGTGAACGTCTCCGGCGTGCAGCTGGAACGTGATGTCGAGCTGCTGGAGGACGCGCGCGAGACGCTCAAGGCGTTGGGCGATGTGCCGGCTTCGCAGCTCGCGCTCGAGGTCACCGAGCGCGCGGCGATGGCCCACCCGCAGCGCAGCGCCGAGGTGCTGCGCGAGCTCGCGAGGATGGGCTTCAAGGTGTCGATCGACGACTTCGGGACGGGGTACTCGTCACTGGCCCACCTGCACCGCTTCCCGTTCGACATGCTCAAGATCGACCGCGGCTTCGTGATGCGGCTGTCCGCGGGCCGCGAGGCGCTGGAGATCGTGAGGACGATCGTTGGCCTGGCGCGGGCGCTGGGCAGGCAGTCGCTCGCCGAGGGCGTCGAGGACGAGACGCAGGCGGCGCTGCTGGAGGAGCTCGGCGTGCAGGTCGCGCAGGGCTGGCTGTTCGCCAAGGCCCTGCCGGCCGAGGACGCGAAGCGGCTGATCCAGACGGTGCCCTGGAAGAAGCCGCCGCCGCTCACTTGATGGTGATCGTCCCCACCGCCACGCCGTCGCCGCGGCCGGTCAGCCGCAGCACGATGTCGCGGTCCTGCTGCTTCGCGGTGGCAAATCCCGTGGACAGCCGCACCATCAGCGTCGTCGACGGCGCGATCACCTGCTGGCGATGGCCGAAGAAGTTGGCCTGCACGGTGTAGGTGCCGGGCTTGGCGAAGCGCAGCGAGAACTCTTCCGGTCCATAGCCGCCGGTGAAGTCGCGCGACATCAGCCCGCCCTGGCGCGTGAGCACGTGGCCGTAGAAGGCGCGTTCGCCGTCGGGATCGGTGACCCACAGATCAATGTCGGTGTTGTCGGCGTCCCAGCTCAGCACCACGCGCAGGTCCAGCGGCATCTGCCGGCGCAGGCGCTCGTCGATCGCCGACAGGTCCAGCGGACGGCCCTGCAGCCGCGAGCGCTCGGCGATGGCGTTGAGCTCGGCCAGCGCGATCAGCTCCACGTCGGGGAAGCGGTTGTGCCAGGGCCGGTTCACGACCTCGGCGAGCTGGTCCACCGCGCGCTGCGGCTCGCCGACCTGCGCCAGCGTCAGGCCCAGGTCGCGGTAGGACTGCGGTTCGTCGGGGGCCAGGCGCAGCACGGTCTCCAGCACCGGGATCGCGTCGCGCGCGCGGCCCGCCTGCTGCAGGCGGTAGGCCAGGATGCGCAGCAGCTGCCGGTTGCCCAGGTCCATCTCTGCCAGGTTGGATAGCACGCGGATCGCGAGCTCGGGTTGCTTGCGTTGAAGCAGCCGGTCCGCCACGTCGAGGAAGAAGGCCGAGCTGTTCAGGTAGGACGGTTTCTCGTCGAGGTAGATGGCGTAGAGGTCGGCATCGGGCGCGGCGCGCAGGCGTCGCGCGTAGGGCTCGTCGGGCTGCCAGGGGCGCAGCGCGATGGCGGCGGTCCCGGGCGCTTCCGCGCTCGTGGCGTCGCGCTGACGGGGCGCTGCCGCCGCGGGGGCGCGCATGTCCTGGGCCACCGGTGCCGGGGCGGGCGCCGCGATCGGCATCGGCGGAGCGATCGGCATCGGCGTCGGCACGGGCATCGGCGCGGGCATCGGCGGGGGCGTGGGGGAGGAGGCCGGCGGCGGTGTGGTGCGGAACTCCTGGTCGGGCAGCGGCGTGATCGGCGTGGTCGGAATCACGCTTTCACCGGCCTGCCGCAGCACCTCGCGGCGGGCGGCCTCCGCGGCGACCTTGGCCGCCTTCACCCGTTCTTCCTCGTCGCGCCTGGCTGCCGCCGCGCGCGTGGCGGGTGTCTCTTCCCACCAGCGCATCTTCGCCTCAAAGCGCCGGATCACATCCCGGCGCGCCCACTGGCGCTCGTCCTGGCGCCGCGCGCCGCGCTGGGCCATCAGGCGGTCCCAGTCCGCGCGCAGGTCCTCGGGCGGCTCGATGTCGTGGCGCACGTAGTCGGCGACGGTGTCCAGCACGATCAGCGAGGTCTCGCGCGTCGGGAGGCTGAAATCCATGCCCAGCCGGCGGATCGACTGGCGCTGGCGCTCGCGATCGGCGTCCAGGCGCGCCAGCCGGAAACTGGCCCAGCGATAGGCCGCCAGCCCCACGGGCGCGGCCGCGCCGGCCTCGTCCGCAAGGGGCGGCGGCGCCACGCGCAGCGGCACGGTCAGCGTGCGGGGCGCGCCGCCGGGCGTCGACACCACCACCGTCATCGTCGCCTGGGCCTGCGTCATCACGCCGGCGATCAGCAGCCGGCCGCCTTGCGGCTGCACCGAGCCGAGTTCCCACTCCCCGGCGCCGAGGCCGGAGACCTCCAGCACGCGGGGTGACTCCTGGCCGAGCAGCGTCAGCGCCTGCGCGGTGTCCACGGACAGCAGGTCGGCGTAGGCGCCGCCGCGTGTCTCGGCGACTCGGCGCAGCAGATCGGCGGACGCGCCCGGCGAGGCGGAGAGGGCATACAGCGGCGACGCCTTCGGCGCCGCACCCGCGGGTAGTTCGCCGGTGCCCCAGGTGCCCACGCCGTCGGAGAAGAGCAAGGTCAGGTCGCAGCCCTCGGGCGAAGCCATCGCGCCCAGCGCGGTCGCGCCGTCATAGGGCACGCGTTCCAGCCGCTGGCGCAGCGCGCGCCACTCGCCGTCGCGGATCGAGAAACGCTCGACCGCCTCGGCCTCGTGGCGCACCACCTTCAGGCGGACGTCCACGGCGCCCAGCGAGCGGAACCACGCATCGAGCAGCGCGAACTCGCGGTCGTGATCGCGCGTCGCGCCCGAGCCCGAGGCGTCCCACACCAGCCCCACCGTGCGCGGCGCCGGACGCGGTGCCGGGCGCGCATCGACCGGAACTTCCGCCAGCACGTAGGTCCTGCCCTTGAAGCGTTCGGTCGTCACGGCCGGAGCCGCGAGCCGCGCGGGCAGCGTGATGCGCAGTTCCCCGGCGGATTCGGCGGTCCCGCGATTGAGCGTGACCTTGGAACCGCCCTCGGGCGTGGGCGAGATGGCCAGCGCCTCCGGTCCCCATGAAGCGGCCAGCTGTCGCGGCGCGACGCAGTCGATCAGGACATCGGCCGACAGCTGATCCACGGCCCCGCTGAACTGCAGCGGCAGCCGCCACACGGGGCCCGTCGATTCCGGCGATTCCAATGTTTCGCGGATCTCCAGCACGACGCGACGCGTGCCGCCCGCCGGCAGCGGATAGACCTGGAGCTTGTAGAAGTTGCCTTCGGTGACCTCGAGGAGCGCGGGATCGACCTGGCCGCGGACGGTGTCCTCGTAGACCTGGCGGCCCTTGGCCTTCTCCACCGGCACCGCGCGGCGCAGCACGCCGTGGATGTCCAGCGCGAAGCCGGTCACCGACTGGCCCGCGTTGAGCGGGAAGCGCAGCTCGCCGGACAGGACCCGCGCGTTGGGGTTGAACAGCGTCAGTTCAACGCGCGAGACCGCCGAGCTGCCGCTCAGCCGGCTCTGCACGGTGGCCTGGCGCACGCGGATCGGTGTCTGCGCCTCGGCCGCGATCACGGAGATCCAGCGCGGCGGCTGCGCGGGCGGAGGCTGCTTGCCCTGCGGGGGTGGCGGCGGCTGCATGACCGGCGACAGCGCCATCGCCGCGCCGGTCGCGAGGCACAAGGTCAGCGCCGAGGCGGCGCGGCGGAGCGCACGGACGGCGCCGCGCGAGGTTGCACTGGACATGGGGTCTCCCGGATCGGACGCCGGTCTGGCGCCGGGTCTGGGGGGCCATGTTGCCAGTGGACGGCGCCCTCGACCGGTCGGGACAAACCCCGTCGGCGCAGCCGAGGGCCGGGACGTTCAGGCCATCCCTTGATGCCGCAGGAGCGCGTCGATGGTGGGTTCGCGGCCGCGGAAGGCCTTGAAGTTGTCCATCGCGTCGCGCACGCTGCCCATGGACAGGATCTCGTCGAGGTAGCGCCGGCCCGTGGCCGGATTGAACACGCCTTCCTCCTCGAACGCGCTCCAGCAGTCGGCCGAGAGCACCTCCGCCCACTTGTAGCTGTAATACCCCGCCGCGTAGCCGCCCGCGAAGATGTGCGAGAAGCTGTGCTGGAAGCGGTTGAACGCCGGCGGCGGCAGCACCGCGACCTCGGCGCGCACCTCGTCGAGCACCTCCTGGATGCGGGTCTCGGCGCCGGGCTCGGCATGCAGCCGCATGTCGAAGAGCGCGAACTCGATCTGGCGCAGCGTCTGCAAGCCGGCCTGGAAGTTCTTGGCCGCCAGCATCTTGTCGAACAGCGCGCGCGGCAGCGGCTCGCCGGTGTCGACATGGCCCGACAGCTGTTGGATGACTTCCCACTCCCAGCAGAAGTTCTCCATGAACTGGCTGGGCAGCTCGACGGCGTCCCATTCGACGCCCGAGATGCCGGACACGCCCAGTTCCGCCACGCGGGTCAGCAGGTGGTGCAGGCCGTGGCCGCATTCGTGGAACAGCGTCGTGACGTCGTCGTGGGTGAGCAGCGCCGGCTTGCCTTCCGCGCCCTGGGGGAAGTTGCACACCAGGTGCGCCACGGGGATCTGCTCGGCGCCGGTGCCCGCCAGATCCGGCCGGGCCCAGCGGCTGCGCACCTCGTCCATCCAGGCGCCGGGGCGCTTGCCGTTGCGGGCGTACAGGTCCAGGTAGACCTGGCCGATCAGCCGGCCGTCACGGCGCAGCTCGCAGAACTGCACCGACTCGTGCCAGACCGAGGCCTGGGCCGGCACCAGCTGCACGCCGAACAGGCGGTCGACGATGCGGAACAGGCCGTCCAGCACGCGCGGCAGGGTCAGGTACTGCCGGACCTCCTGGTCGGAGAACGCGTAACGCGCCTCCTTGAGCTTCTCCGAGACATAGGGCAGGTCCCAGGCCTGCGGATCCTCGAGCTGGAGCGCCGCCTTGGCGAAGTCGCGCACCTCGTCCAGGTCGCGTTGCGCATAGGGGCGGGCGCGGGCGGCGAGGTCGCGCAGGAACTCGATCACCTGGGCCGGCGAATTCGCCATCTTGGGCACCATCGAGGCCTCGGCGAAGTTCGCGTAGCCCAGCAGCTTCGCTTCTTCCTGGCGCAGCATCAGCAGCTCCTGCATCAGCGGGCCGTTGTCCCAGTCGGGTTTGTCGCCCAGCTCGCTGGCGCGCGTGACGTAGGCGCGGTACAGGCGCTCCCGCAGCGCGCGGTCCTCGGCGTACTGCATCACCGGCATGTAGACGGGGAAGTGCAGCGTGAGCTTGTGCAGGTCGGTGTCGGTCTGGCCGTCCTTCTCCGCGGCGGCGCGCGCGTTGGCGACGACGTCCGGCGGCACACCCTTGAGCTCCGCGGCGGTGGCCAGGTAGCTCCAGCCGTCGGTGGCGTCCATCACGTGCTCGGAGAAGGCCTGGCCCAGCTCCGCGGCGCGTTCCTGGATCTTGACGTAGCGCTCCTTGGCCTCGCCCTCGAGCTCGGCACCGGCGAGCACGAAATCGCGCACCGCGTGCTTGAGGAGCTGGGCGCGCTCGGGCGACAGGCCCGGTTGCGCGGCGATCGCCTTGTACTTGGCGAAGAGCGCCTCGTTGGCGCCCAGCGCGGTGGAGAACTCGGTCACCGCCGGCAGCATCGCGTTGTAGGCCTCGCGCAGCGCGGGGGTGTTGGCGACGGCGTTGAGGTGGCCGACGGCGCCCCAGGCGGTGCCCATGCGCTCGGAGGCGACGTTGAGCGTGCGGGAGAGGAAGTCGTAGTCGTCGGGCGCGTCGGGGGCGGTGACCTGGTCGAGCGCCTGCTGGGCCTGGGCCAGCAGCTCGGTGATCGCCGGCTGGATGTGCGACGGGTCGATCGCGGCGAAGTCGGGCAGCGACGCTTGGGAGAGCAGCGGGTTCGCTGCGGCGGAGGTGTCGGTCATGCAGGCCTCGTGAATCTGGCGAAAGTCCGGGACAGTGTCTCAGCCTTTCGCGCGCGTGAGCGCGGGAGCTTTCTATCGTGGGGACAGGCCCCGGACTATCAAGTCCGGGGCTTCCCCATCACGAGGAGGGATTGTCGTGCTGCATGAACTCCCTCTCCCGCTTGCGGGAGAGGGCAGGGGTGAAGGCCAGAGGCCTCAGAAGGTCTCCCAATCGCCGTCCGGGGCCGCGGGAGCGGCCTTGGGCGGCGGCGGGTCGACCGGCTTGGGCGCCGGTTTCGGCGCGGCCGGCTTGGCTGCCCCGTTCGCGGCAGCGCGAGCCGCCGGCTTCGGCGCGGCCTTCGGCAGCGCCGCATGCGCCGCGATCGGGGCGGTGCTCGCAGACGCGGCCGCGGGAGTCGACGCGGGCTTGTGCGCGCTCGCCGGCTTGTGGCTCTTCGCCGCCACGCTCATCGGCGCGCCATGTCCTTCCTGCCCGAGCCGGAACACCGACACGATCTCCGTCAGCTTGTGAGCCTGGTCCTTCAGGCTCTCCGCCGCGGCCGCCGATTCCTCCACCAGCGCCGCGTTCTGCTGCGTCATCCGGTCCAGCTGCACCACCGCGTCGTTGACCTGCGCGATGCCGCTGCTCTGCTCGGTGGACGCCGCGGTGATCTCGCCGATGATGTCCGTCACCCGCTGCACGCTGTGCACGATGTCGTTCATCGACTCGCCCGCGGCCTGCACCAGCCGCGTGCCGGCCTCCACGCTGTTGACGCTCGCGCCGATCAGCGACTTGATCTCCTTGGCCGCCTCGGCGCTGCGCTGCGCCAGCGTCCGCACCTCGCCCGCCACCACCGCGAACCCGCGCCCCTGCTCGCCGGCGCGGGCGGCTTCCACCGCCGCGTTCAGCGCCAGGATGTTGGTCTGGAACGCGATGCCGTCGATGGTGCCGATGATGTCGTTGATGCGTCGCGAACTCGCGCTGATCTCGTCCATCGTCGAGACCACCTGACCGACGACCTCGCCGCCGCGCGCCGCGGCGCTCGAGGCGCTCGAGGCGAGCTGGTTGGCGGTCTGCGCCGCGTCGGCGGTCTGACGCACCGTCGCGGTCAGCTCCTCCATCGATGACGCCGCCTGCTGCAGGTTCGAGGCCGTTTCCTCGGTGCGTTGCGACAGATCCTGCGCGCCGATGGCGATCTCGCTGGAGGCCGTCGTGATCGAGTTGCTGGCCGCGCGCACGTCCAGCAGGATGCGCTGGATCTTCTCGGCGAAGACGTTGAACGAGGACGCGATCCGGCCGACCTCGTCGCGTCCGCCCGCGGGCAGGCGCTGCGTGAGGTCGCCGTCACCGGCGCTGATGTCGTCCAGCGCCACGCGCACCTGGTCCACGCCGCGCAGCATCGCGGTGATCGTGCCGGTCATGGCCAGCGCGGCCACCGCCATCATGATCAGCGCCGTGATCACCGCCGTGCGCAGCAGCGCGCTCAGCGAGGCCAGCGCTTCGTCCTTCTTCGCCGCGACGAAGAGCTGCCAGTCGGTGTCGGGAATCGGCGTGCCGCTGATGAGGAAGGTCTCGCCGCCAACCTGCGCCTCCACCCAGCCCGCCTTCGGATCCAGCGCCGTGGCCAGACCTTCCGGCGTGAGCTGCTCGGACACGGCCGTCGCGCTCTTGAGCGCGAGCTTGGCATCGGGGTGCGCGACGATCTTGCCGTCCTTGGACATCAGGAACGCGAAGCCGCCCGGCGTCGGCTTGATCGCCTGCACCGTGGCCACGACGTCATCCAGGAACACGTCGGTCGCGATCACCGCCTTGGTCCCGCCGCCGCTCTTGTCCGCGGCCGCGAAGGTGACGACGAGCCGGCCCTTGGATGCGTCCATGTAGGGCGCGGTCAGCACGGTGCCCGACGCACCCGCGGCGCCGGTGTACCAGGGACGGCTGGTGGGGTCGTAATCCGCCGGCAGGTTCTGCGGCGTGTTGAAGACGATCTTCTTGTCGGCGAAACCGACGTACGCGGCCTCGAGCCGGCCGGACTTGGCCGCCTGCTGCAGCAGCGGCACGGGATCGGCGGCGGCCACGGCGGGCTGCAGCGAGGCGACGATGTCGCGCTGCGTGCGCACCCATTGGCGGATGGCGTCGGCGCGCGCCGCGGCCAGTTCATCGAGCGCCTCCGAGACCTGCTGGCGCGTGTGGCCCCGCACGGTCACGTAGTTGGCGATGGTGATCGCCAGCAGCGTCAGGGCCACGATGCCCACGCCCAGCGAGATCAGACGGGTCTTGATCGAGTCGAACATCCACGAACTCCTAGGCTCGCGCCGGGCGGTTTCCGCTCCTGGCGCCATCCCCCCACGTGCTCGCGCTCACGACGCTCTCTCGGCGCCGCCGCATCGCCGCCTGGACCCGGGCCGATGCGGATCGGATCGATCAGACGCAACGCCCGGCCAGGCCAGGCGCCGCGTTGCCTCGATCAGGAAGTGGTCATCGCATCCATCAGGCCCATGTCCGCGCTGGACATCAGCCCTTCGATGTCGATCAGGATCAGCATGCGCTCGGCGACCGCGCCGATGCCCATGATGAAGCTGGTGTTGACCGTGCTGGCGCTCAGCTCCGGCGCCGGGCGGATCGCGTCGCGATTCAGCTCCAGCACGTCGGACACCGAGTCCACCACCGCGCCCACGACGCGGTTCTTCACGTTCAGCACGATGACGACGGTGAAGCCGTTGTACTCGGCCGTCGCGCAACCCAGCTTCAGGCGCAGGTCCACGATCGGGACGATGACGCCGCGCAGGTTGACCACGCCCTTGATGAAGTCGGGCGCGTTGGCGATGCGGGTGGGCTGCTCGTAGGAGCGGATTTCCTGCACCTTCAGGATGTCGATGCCGTATTCCTCCTGACCCAGGCGGAAGGTCAGGTACTCGCCGCTGGCGGGCGCGGCGCTGGCACCTTGCGGGACCAGAGCGCCGGAGTTCGCGTGGGCGACTTGCGTGCCGGTTTGTTGGACGATTTCCATGTGCTTGACCTCGTGCGGCTGATTAGAAGGTTTCCCAGTCGCCATCGGGGGCGGTGGTGGCCGGTTGTGCCGGCGGGGGAGTGAACGGGGCAGCGGCCTTGGCCGCGGGCTTGGGGGCCGATTTGACCGCCGGTTTGGGGCTGGCCGGCGTCGCGGCCCTGGACGCCGTCGCCTTCGGCGCGGCGGACTTCACGGGAGTCGACACCTGCTTGGGGGCGGCGGGCCTGGCGCTCGAGGCCGCGGCGGTCGTCGACGTCGTCGCGGGCTTGGCGGCGACGGCGGTCGAGGCGGCCGTTGAAGAGGACTTGAGCGACGAAGTCGACGAGGACTTCGCCGTGAACGCGGTCGCCGACAGGGCGCCGGCGTTGCCCGACACGCGGAAGCGGTCGACCACGCCGCCCAGGCGCTCGGCCTGGTCCTTGAGGCTCTCGGCGGCGGCGGCGGACTGCTCCACCAGCGCGGCGTTCTGCTGCGTCATCTGGTCCAGGTTGCTGACGCCCTGGTTGACCTGGCTGATGCCGTCGCTCTGCTCGCTGGACGCGGCGGTGATCTCGCCGATGATGTCCGTCACGCGCTGCACGCTGGAGACGATGTCGCTCATCGTCGTGCCGGCTTCCTGCACCAGGCGCGAGCCGGTCTCGACGCGCTCGACGCTGGCGCCGATCAGGGTCTTGATCTCGCGCGCGGCCTCGGCGCTGCGCTGGGCCAGCGAGCGCACCTCGCCGGCCACGACCGCGAAGCCGCGGCCCTGCTCGCCGGCGCGGGCGGCTTCCACCGCCGCGTTCAGCGCCAGGATGTTGGTCTGGAAGGCGATGCCGTCGATCGTGCCGATGATGTCGCTGATGCGCTTGGAGCTGGCGTTGATCTCGTCCATCGTCGAGACCACCTGGCTCACGACCTCACCGCCCTTGGCCGCCGCGCCCGAGGCGGAGGAGGCCAGCTGGTTGGCGGTGCGCGCCGAATCGGCGGTCTGCTTGACGGTGCCGGTCAGCTGCACCAGCGAGGAGGCCGCTTCCTGCAGGTTCGAGGCGGTCTGCTCGGTGCGGCTGGACAGGTCCTGGTTGCCGGTGGCGATCTCGACCGACGCGGTGCGGATCGAGTCCGCGGCCGTGCGCAGCTGCGTGACCATCGCCTGCAATGCTTCCTGCATGTGGTGCAGCGAGCGCATCAGCTTGGAGGCCTCGTCCACGCCCTCGACCGGCTTCATCGCGCGGGACAGGTCACCCTCGGCGATCGCCTCGGCCAGCGCCTCGGCTTCAGCCAGCGGCGCGCAGATGGTCTGCATGTTCAGCAGCGTCAGCGGCACCACGACGATCGCGGCGAACACCAGCACCAGGCCGAAGGTCCACAACACGCCGCCCTGGGTCTTCTCGATGCCGGCGCGCATGTCCTCGGCCTGCGCCTGCATGCGCTTCTCGACCTCGTCGAGCTGCTTCTCGGCCTGCGTGACCTGCTCCTTGGCCGGGCCCAGCAGGCGGTCGGCGACGGCGGCGTGGTCATAGGCGCCGGCCTCGAGCTGCGTGACGACGTTGGACGCCTTCTGCGCGTAGCCGTCCAGCGAGGCCTTGATCTGCTGCAGCACCGCCTTGTCCTCGTCGGGGCTCAGCGCCGCGACGGCATCCAGGTGCTCGGCCGCGGCCTTGCGCGACTTGTCCCAGGCCGCGTGGGCCTGCTTCACGGCCTCGGGCTTCTCGTAGTTGATGATCATGTCCTTCTCGTAGCGACGGATCTCTCCCATCGCGCCGTGAAGGGCGCCCACGCGCTGGCCGCGGGTCGCGGATTTCTCCAGGAATTCCTGCGTCTGGCCGCGCATCGACTGCATGCCGAAGAGCCCCACGCTGCCGACCACCATCAGCAGCGCGAGCACGATGCCGATGGCCCCGATCATGCGGGTCCGGATGCTGAATTGACGCATCAAAGCGCTGAAATTCATGTCTACCTCTTATGCATTCGGCGCCGACCGCGCGGCCGGCGCCTGCCCTCGAACAGCGGGGCTCAATGACGCGAGCGACGCACCAGGCTGCCCACGTCCAGGATCAGCGCGACCCGGCCGTCGCCCATGATGGTGGCGCCGGAGACGTCGGTGACCTTGCGGTAGTTCGCCTCCAGGTTCTTCACCACGACCTGCTGCTGGCCGAGCAGCTCGTCCACCAGCAGCGCGACGCGGCCGCCCTCGGCCTCGACGACGACCATGATCGAGCTGACGTGCTCGAAGTCGAAACGAGGCACGTTGAACACCTGCTCCAGCTCCACGACGGGCATGTACTCGTCGCGGACCTCGACCACGCGGCCCGAGCCGCCGACGGTCTTGATCGTGTCGGACTGCACCTGGAAGGACTCCACCACCGACGACAGCGGCAGGATGTAGACCTCTTCGCCGACGCCCACGCTCATGCCGTCCATGATGGCCAGCGTCAGCGGCAGCCGCACCGAGACCTTCATGCCGTAGCCCTCGGCGGAGTCGATCTCCACCGTGCCGCCCAGCGAGGGGATGTTCCGCTTCACCACGTCCATGCCGACGCCGCGGCCGGAGACGTCGGTGACCTGGTCCGCGGTCGAGAAGCCCGGCGCGAAGATCAGGTCCCAGACCTCCTCGTCGGTCATCGTGTCGGGTGCGTCGATGCCCTTCTCGCGGGCCTTGGCGAGGATCAGCTTCTCGCGGTTCAGGCCGCGGCCGTCGTCGCGGACCTCGATGACGATGGAGCCGCCCTGGTGCGACGCGACCAGCGTGATCGTGCCCTGCTCGGGCTTGCCCTTGGCGAGGCGGTCGGCGGGCGACTCGATGCCGTGGTCGCAGCTGTTGCGCACCAGGTGGGTCAGCGGGTCGATGATCTTCTCGATCAGGCCCTTGTCCAGCTCGGTGGCTTCGCCCTGCGTGACCAGCTCGACCTTCTTGCCCAGCTTGGCCGCCAGGTCGCGCACCATGCGCGGGAAGCGGCTGAACACGACCGACATCGGCATCATGCGGATGGACATCACCGATTCCTGCAGGTCGCGCGTGTTGCGCTCCAGCTCGGCCAGGCCCGAGGCCAGCTGCTGATACAGGCCTGGATCCAGGTTGCGGCTGTTCTGCGCCAGCATCGCCTGGGTGATCACGAGCTCGCCCACCAGGTTGATCAGCTGGTCGACCTTCTCGACCGACACGCGCAGCGTGGACTGGTCGGGACCGGCCGCGGCGGCGCGCGGGGCGACCTCGGTGCGGGCCGGCGCGGCGGGCTTGGCCGTGGTCGCCGGCACGTTGGCCTTGGGCGCGGCGGCTGCGGCGGCCTCCGCGGCCTTGACCTCGGCGGCAGTCGCCTCGGGCACGCCCGGGGCGTCGTCGAAGAAGCCGTAACCCGGGTCCTCGACCTTGGCCTCCACCGGCGGCGCGCCGGGCGCGCCCTCATGGAAGCCGAAGCCCTCGCCCAGCGGCAGGATCTTGACCTGCTCGCGCGAGACGTGGAAGGTGAACAGGTCCAGCAGGTCGTTGTCGGTGCTGCTGGTCAGGACCTTGAAGCGGCGCATGCCGTCGGCGGCGATCCCGCCATCCAGCGGCTCGATCGTGCCCAGGTCGGTGATTTCCTTGAACAGCTCGACGAGGTTGTCGGCCTGCGCGGCGTCGCTCAGCGGGCCCACCAGCAGCTCGAGCTGACGCACGCTGGACTTCAGCGGCGCGGGCGCGGGCGTGGGGGCAGCAGCGGGGGCCGGGGCAGGGGCGGCGGCGGCCGGTGCCGGCGCGCGCGTGCCATCCAGCGTGCCGCCATCCACCAGCGTGCGGATGCTGCTCAGCAGCTCCGAGGTGTCGACGGCGTCGGCACCGGAGCCCTGGTGACGCGCGAGCTGCGCCTTGAGCGCGTCGCCCGATTGCAGCAGCACATCCACCATCGGCGAGGTCGGCGCCAGTTCATGGCGGCGCAGCTTGTCCAGCAGCGTCTCCATCTGGTGCGTCAGCTCGGCCACGTCGTTGAAGCCGAACGTCGCCGCGCCGCCCTTGATCGAGTGCGCGCAACGGAAGATGGCATTCATCTGCTCATCGTCCGGGTTGTCGATGTCCAGGTTCAGCAGCAGCTGTTCCATGTTGTCGAGGTTCTCCCCGGCTTCCTCGAAGAAGACCTGGTAGAACTGGCTCAGGTCGATGCCTGCGCCGAGGTTTGCGCCTTCGGAGGTCATATCTCCCATGAATCTCTCCAGCTCGACTTCAGCGGATCACCTTGCCGATCACCTCGATCAGCTTGGCCGGGTCGAAGGGCTTGACCAGCCAGCCGGTGGCACCGGCGGCGCGGCCCGCCTGCTTCATCTGATCGCTGGACTCGGTGGTCAGGATCAGGATCGGGGTGGTCTTGAACTTTGGGTTGTCGCGCAATTTCTTGGTCAGGCTGATGCCATCCATCCGGGGCATGTTCTGGTCGGTCAGCACCAGGTCGAAATCGCGTTGCGTCGACTTCTCCCAGGCGTCCTGCCCGTCCACCGCCTCCACGACGTTGAAACCCGCATTCTTGAGGGTGAACGAGACCATCTGGCGCATGGAGGCCGAATCGTCTACGGCGAGGATCGAGGGCATTTTGAGTTCTCCGGATGACTAGCGGTTTTCGGGTGGACCTGAAGATTCTTGAGGACCTTGAGGGCGGTCGGCTGACCACGCCCCGTGTTTTCGTGACCTAACGGACGGAAGGACGTAACTTCGTCAGAACAATTCGATCGAGCCGGCATCCATCTCGTCCTGCGTGACGGGATTGGGGCGCAGCGGGGCGGTCTCGACGACGGCCATGCCGTCCTCGTCGTCGCCGAAGGTGTCCCGGGCCAGCTGGTCCGAGCAGTTGCGCAGGCGCTGGCTCGTGTGCGCGATCAGCTGCGTGGACATGTCCTGGAACTGCAGCGCCGTGATCGCCCCGGCCAGATGCAGCATCAGCTGCTGCAGCGCGTCCTGATCCTTGGCCTCCGGCAGGCGCTCGCGCATCTGCTCGACCAGGCTGGACGCGCCGAAGAAATGCGTCGACAACGCCTCGCAGGCGTCGTCCAGCAGGCGCTGCAGGCGCTCCAGGTCATTGTTGACCGTCATCAGATGGTCCTGCAGCTCGGCCGCGGCAAGCAGCGGCATCAGGCCACTCTCGTCCGGTTCGACCGACGTCTCATCGATTTGCATCTTGACTCCACATAGGCTGTCCTGGTGCCTTCTCATGTCTGCCCAACTCAGACATGCGCCCGGACTTTGTCGGCTGGCAAGAATCTTCGGCGTTTGCCACGCTTCTGTCGACGGGACTAACCGTGCAAAGTCGGCCCAATCGCTCAGATCGATTGGTCATCGACGAGGCGCCTACAAATCTCGATAAGGGTAAACCCAAGACTCTACGGTTTCCAGATGAATAAAACGTGGGGGCCGGATGCGCAGTCGAGGGATGCGCGACAAACTTGGCATACTCGCGGCCATGCCGACTCTCCCCCTGGCCGAGCGCTCCCTGCGCCTGCTTCATATCGAGGATTCCGACCTGGATCACCAACTGATCCTGGCCCAGTTGCAACGGGCCGGATTGCGCTTCGAAGTGACGCGGCTGGACACGCTGCCCGATATCGAACGGGCCCTGGACCAGACCTGGGATGCGGTGATTTCCGATTACAACCTGCCCGGGTTTTCCGGCCTGGTCGTGCTGGACATGATCAAGCAGCGGCAAAAGGTGCTCCCGTTCGTGCTGGTCTCGGGCGAGATCGGCGAGGACACCGCGGTGGCGGCGATGCGCACCGGCGCCTCGGATTACCTGCTCAAGAACAACCTGGCGCGGCTGGCGCCGGCGCTGCTGCACGCGATCGAGTCCTGCGAGGCGCAGATCGCGCGCCAGGAGGCCGACCGCGAGCTGCTCAAGTCCAAGCAGCAGCTGCACGAGCTGGCCGGCCACCTGCAGACCAGCGTGGAGATGGAGCGCGCGGCCATCGCGCGTGAAATCCATGACGACGTGGGGGGCTCGCTGACGGCGCTGAAGTTCGACCTCGCGTGGATCGCGCGCCACAGCAAGGACGAGGACGTGCAGCAGCGCGTGCAGTCGGCGCTGGAGACGGTGACCAGCGCCATCGAATCGAGCCAGCGCATCATGCACAACCTGCGTCCGGCCATCCTGGAACAGGGATTGCTGGCAGCTGTGCAATGGCTCGCGGCGCGCTTCGAGCGCCGTACCGGCATCACCACCGCGGTCCGCCATGTGGGCGAGCAGTTCCAGCTGCCGGCGGGCGTGCCGCTGGTGGCCTACCGCTGCGCGCAGGAGGCGCTGACCAATGTGTCCAAGCATGCCGGGGCGACCAAGGTCGACGTGGAGCTGAGCATGGAGGGCGGCGTGCTGACCCTGGAGATCAAGGACAACGGTCACGGCATCGCGCCGGGCGACCTGAGCAAGGCCCGCAGCTTCGGCATCCGCGGCCTGCGCGAGCGCGCGGCCACCGTGGGCGGCTGGGTCGACCTGAGCAGCGGCGTGCACGGCACGGCGCTGATCCTGTCGGTGCCGCTGCGCGGCGTGTTCGGCGACCTGGACTTCGACGACGACGGCGAGCCGATCCCGGCGGCGGTCACGCATGACCCCTCTTCCTGGGGCGCCCTATGATCAAAGTCATCCTCTGCGACGACCACGCGCTGATCCGTCGCGGCATCCGCGACACGCTGTCCGACGCGCCCGACATCGAGGTCGTGGGCGAGGCCGGCGACTACGGCGAGCTGCGCAGCCTGATGCGCACGCTGGCCGCGGACAAGCAGTGCGACGTGCTGGTGCTGGACATCAACATGCCGGGCCGCAGCGGCCTGGACGTGCTGCACGTGCTCAAGGACGAAGGCACGACCACGCGGGTGCTCATCGTATCGATGTATCCCGAGGACCAGTACGCGATCCGCGCGCTGCGCGCGGGCGCCTTCGGCTACGTGAACAAGGGCGGCGATCCGCAGCTGCTCGTGCAGGCGGTGCGCACGGTGGCGCAAGGGCGCAAGTACGTGACGCCCGAGATCGCGCAGATGCTGGTGGAGAGCCTGACGGCGCCCGCGCCCGAGCAGGCGCACCAGAAGCTCTCGGACCGGGAGCTGCAGACGCTGGTGATGATCGCCTCGGGCAAGCGGCTGTCGGACATCGCCGAGGAACTGATGCTCAGCCCCAAGACAGTGAGCGTCTACCGGGCGCGGGTGCTGGAGAAGCTGGCGCTGTCCAACAACTCCGAGCTGACGGTCTACGCGATCCGCAACGGACTCGTCGAAAGCTAGGCATTCCGTTCGTCGTCCCCAGGGGACATTCGCGCCAGCCAGCCGCCATTCATCGCAAGCGAGCATTGACGAGGAGGGGGCGCCTCGGAGAATGCGCCCCGGCATTGAACACAGCAGGGGGCCGTCATCGATACCGCATTGTTGAAAGAGCTGCGCATCCAGGGCGATGAGCGCGAGGACCACGGCGGCGGACCGCCGCGGTGGGTCTGGGTCCTGGGCGCGGTCGTCGTCGTGCTGGCGCTGGCCGCGGCCGGCGGCTGGTGGTGGTGGCAGCAGTCCCGGATCCCGGAGGTCCAGACCGCCAACGCGCTCGCGCGCGGCGGCGCGGGCAGCGGCAACGCGGTCCTGCAGGCCACCGGCTACGTCACCGCGCGGCGCGCGGCGACGGTCTCCACGCAGATCACGGGCACCTTGACCGAGGTCCTCTTCGAGGAGGGCGACAAGATCCAGAAGGGCCAGGTGCTGGCCCGGCTCGAGGACCACGCGCTGCGTGCCGCGCTGGACATGGCCCGGGCCAACGTCAAGAGCGCGCAGGCCAATGTCGAGGCCACGCGGGCGCAACTGGCGCAGTCGCAGTCCGACCTGCGCCGCCAGGACGAGCTGGCCGCCAGCGGCATGTCCACGAAGCAGGCCGCCGAGCAGGCCCGCACCGCGGTGACGGCCAACACCGCGCTGCTGGAAGCCCGCCGACGGGAGGCCGACGCCGCCGCGGCGCAGGCGGCCCAGGCGCAGGTGAACTTCGATTACACGGTCGTCAAGGCGCCGTTCTCCGGCGTCATCACCGCCAAGGCGGCGCAGGTCGGTGAGATCGTCTCGCCGCTGTCGGCCGGCGGCGGCTTCACCCGGACCGGCGTCGGCACCATCGTCGACATGGATTCGCTGGAAGTGGACGTCGACGTGAACGAGGCCTACATCGGCCAGGTCAAGGCCGACATGCCGGCCGAGGCGGTGCTCGACGCCTATCCGGACTGGCGTATCCCGGCGCATGTGATCGCGGTCGTGCCCGCGGCCGACCGTGGCAAGGCGACCGTCAAGGTGCGCGTGGCGCTGGAGAAGAAGGATCAGCGCGTCGTGCCCGACATGGGCGTGCGCGTGTCCTTCCTCGCGGCCAAGAACGACGCGCAGGCCGCGCCCCCGCCGGGCGTGCTGGTGCCGCGATCGGCCGTCGTCACGCGCGACGGCGCGGAGGTGGTGTTCGTCGTCGTCGGGCAGAACGCCGCGGCGCGCAAGGTGAAGCAGGGAACGCCGGTGGGCGACCAGGCGGTGGTGCTCGAGGGCCTGAAGGCCGGCGAGCCGATCGTGCTGGATCCGCCGGAGCAGTTGCGGGACGGCGGCGGCATCAAGCTGACAGCGTCCAAGTGATCGAAGTGAACGAAGTGCATGAACCCTTGATGCGAGGAGTCACCGTGAGCAATCTGATCGAGATCCGCGACCTGTCCAAGGTCTACACCCGAGGCAAGCAGAAGGTGGAGGTGCTGCACCACATCGACCTGGGCGTGGCGCAGGGTGATTTCCTGGCGCTGATGGGCCCGTCGGGGTCCGGCAAGACCACGCTGCTGAACCTGATCGGCGGGCTGGACCAGCCCAGCGGCGGCAGCATCGCCATCGCCGGGGAGCGCATCGACCAGCTCAGCGCGGCCAAGCTGTCCAAGTGGCGCGCGGCCACCAGGTCGGCTTCGTGTTCCAGTTCTACAACCTGATGCCGACGCTGTCGGCGCAGCGCAACGTGGAGCTGCCGCTGCTGCTGACCAAGCTCTCGGCCGCGGAGCGCAAGAAGCGCGCCGCGATCGCGCTGCAGCTCGTCGGGCTGTCGGACCGCGCCAGCCACAAGCCGACCGAGCTCTCGGGCGGCCAGCAGCAGCGCGTGTCCATCGCGCGGGCGATCGTGTCCGATCCGACGCTGCTGGTCTGCGACGAACCCACCGGCGACCTGGACCGTCAATCGGCCGAGGACGTGCTGGCGCTGCTGCAGGCGCTCAACCGCGACCACGGCAAGACCATCGTGATGGTCACCCATGACCCGAAGGCCGCGGAACGCGCCCGCCAGACGCTGCACCTGGACAAGGGCACGCTGGTGGAGCAGGGCGCCCACGTCGTGGCCTGAGGCCGCGGCACACATCAGGGGTAGGCCATGAAATACCTTCATCTCATCTGGGCGGCGCTGTTCCGGCGCAAGCTCCGGACGGTGCTGACGCTGGTGTCCATCATCACCGCGTTCCTGCTGTTCGGGCTGCTGGACGCCGTGCGCACCTCCTTCGACCAGGCCGGCCAGTCGGCCAACGGGGCGTCGCGACTGCAGACCGGCTCGCGGCTGTCGTTCATCCAGACGCTGCCGATGTCGCTGACGCAGCGCATCCAGGCGGTGGACGGCGTCAAGCAGGTGACCTACGCGAACTGGTTCGGCGGTGCCTACCAGGACCCGCACAACCAGGTCTTCAGCTTCGCGGTCGCGCCCAACTACCTGGACGCGTACCCGGAGATGGTCGTCACCGACCAGGCGAAGCAGGCGTTCGCCTCGACGCGCATCGGGGCGCTGGTGGGCGAGGGCCTGGCCAAGCGCTTCAACTGGAAGGTCGGGGACAAGGTCCCGCTGCAGTCGACGATCTTCCCGGACCGCAACGGCAGCAAGAACTGGCAGTTCGAGATCGTCGGCCTGATCCACGCGGCCGACAAGAAATCGGGCGGCTGGTACGACCAGATGTTCCTGCTGAACTGGAAGTACTTCGACGACACGACGCCGTACAACCAGGGCCAGGTCGGCTGGTACGTGACCCGGGTGGCGGACGCCAACCAGGCGGACCGGGTGGCCAAGGCGATCGATGCGATCTCGGCCAACTCCGACCATGAGACCCGCACGCAGACCGAGCAGGCCGCGATGGCCTCGTGGATGAAGCAGGTCGCGGACATCGGGCTGATCGTCAGCTCGATCATGGGCGCGGTGTTCTTCACGCTGCTGCTGCTGTCGGGCAACACGATGATGCAGGCGGTGCGCGAGCGCACCAGCGAGATCGCGGTGCTCAAGACGATCGGGTTCTCCGGGCGCAGCGTGCTGGCGATGGTGCTGGCGGAGTCGGTGCTGCTGCTGGTGATCGGAGGCGTGATCGGGCTGGCGCTGGCGAGCGTGCTCGGGCCCGTCATCAGCGCGGGCAGCGGCGGGTCGCTGCGCCTGCCCGCGGCCGGGCTCAACAGCTGGGCCACGGGGGTGGGCTTCATGGTGCTGTTCGGGGTGATCGTCGGCGCGCTGCCGGCGCTCAACGCGATGCGGCTGAACATCACCGACGCGCTGGCGGGGAGGGCGTGAGCATGAAGTTCCTGAAGAACCTGGGATTGATCCTGCTGCTGGCGATCGTGCTGGTGGCCTGGGTGATGCTGCCGTGGACCGGCGCGCTGGGTCTGGCGGTGATCCTGGCGCTGTGGATGTTCCTGACGCGCCGTGGCGCGCAGGCGCGTTCGGTGACCGGTGTCGGCGTGAGCACGCTGCCGCAGCGGCTGGGCTCGTCGGCGGTGATCGTCGTGGGCATCGCCGGCGTGGTCGGCGTGCTGGTGGCGCTGCTGGCCATGGCCGAGGGCTACGCGGAGACGCTGCGCAAGTCCGGCAGCGAGGACACCGCCATCGTGCTGCGCGGCGCGTCGGCGGCGGAGGTCGCGTCGGTGATGTCGCGTGACGACATCACGCAGATCTCGCAGGCGCCGGGCGTGGCGAAGTCGGCCAAGGGCGAGCCGCTGGTCTCGGCGGAGACGGTGGTGGCGGCCAACCTGCCGGTCAAGGGCACGAAGACGGACGAGGAAGGCAGCGTGCAGATGCGCGGCGTGGGCGACGAGGCCTTCGCGGTGCGGCCGCAGGTCAAGATCATCAGCGGGCGCAAGTTCCAGCCCGGGCTCAAGGAGCTGATCGTCGGCCAGGGCGCCGCGCGTCAGTTCGAGGGCCTGGAGCCGGGCAAGCAACTGCGTCTGGGCAACCAGATGTGGACGGTGACCGGGGTGTTCGCGTCGGGAGACTCGATGGAATCGGAGCTGTGGGCCGATGCGCCCGTGGTGGCCGAGACCTACCGGCGCGGCGCGAGCCGCAACTCGGTGACGGTGAAGTTGACCGACGCGGCCGCGTTCAAGGGCTTCAAGGACGCGCTGGAAGCCAATCCGCAGCTGAAGGTGGACGCGACGACGACGCTAGCGTTCTTTGCCAAGCAGTCGGAGCAGATGACCAAGATCCTGCGCATCATCGGCATCGTCGTGGGCAGCATCATGGCGGTGGGCGCGGTGTTCGGGGCGCTGAACACGATGTTCGCCGCGGTGGCGACGCGGGCTCGTGAGATCGCGACCTTGCGCGCGATCGGCTTTCCAGGATTGCCGGTGGTGGTCGCGGTGATGCTGGAGACGATGTTGCTGGCGGCGCTGGGCGGGCTGATCGGTGGGGCGATCGCCTACCTGCTGTTCAACGGCCATGCGGCGTCGACGATGGCCGCGGGCTCGGTGGGCAAGCTGAGCTTCGAGCTGCGGGTGTCGGGTCAGTTGCTGTGGGAGGGGCTGAAGTGGGCCCTGGCCATCGGCTTCATCGGCGGCCTGTTCCCCGCAGTGCGCGCCGCGAGCGTGCCGGTGACGACGGCGTTGCGGGAGTTGTGATCGCTTGGAGAGCCGCGCCATCGGGAGGTGGGCGCGGCTCTTCGGTCAAGGGCGTTCATTTGCCTTTGACCCGCCGGCGGTCTTCGACCCTTTCTCTCGAGATCGGCACGCATACGGGCCGGTTCGAGGAAAGATGGTGACGGTTCCCACGACGTGGTCGAGATGCGCCGGAAAGTCGTCGTAGAAGAGGTCCTCCTCCGGATTTCCCATCTGCTCGTGTGCTGTGAAGCCGTAGATGCTGAAGATGAGGATTCCCGCCGAGTCGTCGTCAGGACAGATCTGGGCGGTGATTTCTCGATCAGGGAAGCAGCGATTCAAATGCTCGCGGAAGGAGGCCAGGTCTTCGGCGCTGATCTCGTCGTGAAGCTGGACGAAGTCCTCGAGCATCTGCTCGTGCTCCACCGAGCCGACAAGCGCTTCGCGCCCATAGCGAATGCGCATGGCAGGCTCGATCGTCGGGGGAGGGCTTGAAGCCAGGATGGTGTTGACCTGAACGGTCTCTGCCTGGGTCATGGGTCGCATGGTGGTTCTCCATCGTCAGTTGAATCGGAACTCGCCGCTGCGACAGAGGTGCCGCAGCCATCGAGTCCGCTGATTGTTCAGACCTGACCCTCGATCCACCATGACCCAAACCAGTTGGCGGTGGGGGAGAAAAATGCAAAGTCGAGTTGCCCTCGAAAGTGGGAACTCAGTTGAACGCCGCCAGCATCCGCTCCAGCGCGACCATGAAGGGCTGATGCATCAGCGGCAGCGTCGCCACCAGCCCCACGAGCCCGATGCTGACCGTCAGCGGGAAGCCCACCGAGAACACGTTCAGCTGCGGCGCCACCCGCGAGATGATGCCCAGCACCAGGTTCACGAACAGCAGCATCGTGATCAGCGGCAGCGCGATCCACAGGCCCATGCGGAAGATCTCCGCGCCCCACACCTGCGGCTGCGCGATGCGCAGGAAACGGAACGGGTCCTCGCCCACCGGGAAGGCCTGGAAGCTCTCCACCAGCGAGTTGATCAGCATCAGGTGACCGTTGATCGCCACGAACAGGAAGGCCACCATCGACCCGAGGAAGCGCGAGGTCGACGTGCCCTGGCCGCCGGTCGACGGGTCGAAGAAGCCCGCGAAGTTCAGCCCCATCTGCAGGCCGATCAGCTCTCCGGCGAATTCGAGCGCGGCGAACACCAACCGCACCGCGAAACCCATCGCCAGCCCGATCAGCAACTGCTGCCCGATCGCCGAGAGCAGATGCGGCAACGAATCCAGCGGAATCACCGGCATCGCCGGCAGCGAGGGCTGCGCCGCCACCGAGATGAACAGCGCCAGCCCGATCCGCACCCGCGTGGGCACGTTGCGTTGGCTGAACACCGGCATGCCGGCGAACAGCGCCAGCGTCCGGATGAACGGCCACAGGACCGGATTCAGCCACGCCAGCAGCTGCGCTTCGCTGAAGGAAATCATGCGCGGCCTCAGCCCAGCGCCGTCGGAATGCTCTGCAGCGTGCGCTGGATGTATTCGACCAGCGTCGTGATCATCCACGGGCCGGCGATGGCCAGCACCAGCACCGCCGCGACGATCTTGGGCACGAACGACAGGGTCGATTCGTTGATCTGCGTCGCGGCCTGGAACACCGACACCAGCACGCCCACGGCCAGCACCGTCAGCAGGATGGGCGCGGCGACCAGCAGCAGCACGTACAGGCCCTGCTGGCCGACGCTGAAGACTTGTTGTGCATCCATGCGGTTCTCCGATCTCGGGCGCGGGTCGTCGCTACTGCGCGAACGAGGCCGCCAGCGACCCCAGCAGCAGGTTCCAGCCGTCCGCCAGCACGAACAGCATCAGCTTGAAGGGCAGCGACACCAGCACCGGCGACAGCATCATCATCCCCAGGCTCATCAGCACGCTGGACACGATCATGTCGATCACCAGGAAGGGGATGAAGATCAGGAACGCGATCTGGAAGGCCGTCTTCAGCTCGCTGGTCACGAAGGCCGGCACCAGCACGCGGAAGGGCACGTTCTCGGGCGCGACGTTGGGCTCGAGCTTGGCCAGCTTGGCGAACAGCGCCACGTCGGACTGGCGGGTCTGCTTGAGCATGAAGGCCCGCATCGGGACCTGCGCGCGCTCGAGCGCGACCTCGAACCCGATCTGCCCGCTCTGGTAGGGCTGCCAGGCCTCGGCGTAGACGCGGTCCAGCGTCGGGCTCATCACGAAGAAGGTCAGGAACAGCGAGAGGCCGACGATCACCTGGTTGGGCGGCGCGGCCTGCGTGCCCAGCGCCTGGCGCAGCAGCGACAGCACGATCACGATGCGGGTGAAGCCCGTCATCATCAGCACCACCGCCGGCAGGAAACCCAGCGCGGTGAAGAACAGCAGCGTCTGGATGGGCACCGAGTAGCTGTTGCCGCCGGCGCCCTGGCCGATGACCAGCGGCACGCTCGCCGGCGCGCCGCCCTGCTGGGCCCAGGCCACGGCACCCATGCCGGCCAGCGCGAGCGCGGCCAGCGTCGCCGCCAGCGGACGGAGCGCGCGCCGCGCGCGGGTCGGGGAAGAGATCGCCGTCATGCGCCGTTTCCGCTCAGGTCGAGGTGGAAGAATCGGGGCCATCGGCGTGCCTGCCGCCCAGGCTGCGCTTGAGCAGCGAGGAGAACGAGGGCTGCGCGGCCTGCAGCGCCGCGCCGGCGTCGGCCTGCGGCGGCATCACGTGCAGCGTGCGGATCTGCTGGCCGGTGATGCCCAGCACGAGCCACTGGCGGTCCGCGTCCTGGCCGACCTCCACGATCACGATGCGCTGGCTGGGCGCGATCACCAGCTGCGCCACCGTGCGCAGTTGCCCGCCCAGCGCGGCACCGCCCAGCGGCGTCCGCTTGAGCAGCCACAGCACGACTGGAATCAAGGCCAGGATGGCCAGGAACCAGAGCAGGGGAACGAGGCTGTTGTTCATGGCGGGCGATTATGCGTCCCCGAAATGCATCAACCCCACCGAGGTGGGGCTGAGCCGGGGTCAGATCATGCTTTGCTGAGGCGCCGCATGCGCTCGGAGGGCGTCACGATGTCGGTCAGGCGGATGCCGAACTTGTCGTTGACCACCACCACCTCGCCCTGCGCGATCAGGTAGCCGTTGACCAGCACGTCCATCGGCTCGCCGGCCAGCGCGTCGAGCTCCACCACCGAGCCCTGCGCCAGCTGCAGGATGTTCTTGATCGGGATGCGCGTGCGGCCCAGCTCCACGGTCAACTGGACGGGGATGTCCAGGATCATGTTGATGTCGCTGCCGGGCAGGTTGCCCGGCGTCGGCGCGAAGTTGGTGAAGGCCGCCGGTGCGACCTGCTCGGCCACCGGCTGCACCTCGGCCGCGACCTCGCTGCCGCCGCCGCCGGCCTCGGCCAGCGCCGCCGCCCATTCGGCGGCCATTGCGTCCTGTTCGTCCATCGGGGTGTTGTCAGCCATTGCGGGCTCCCAGCCAGCCGGCGTCCGGGCCGGTCAGCATCTTTTCAATCTTGATCGAATATTTGCCGTTCGAGGTGCCGTAATGGCAATCGAACACCGGCACGCCGTCCACCTTGGCCTGGATCATCTGCTCGCAGGTCCAGCTCGATGAAGTCGCCCGGCTTGAAGGCCAGCAGCTGTTCCACCGTGGCGGGCGCCTTGGCCAGCTCCGCCACCAGTTCGACCTCGGCCGACTGGATCTGGTGCTTGAGCAGGTTGACCCAGCGGCGGTCAGGTTCGCTCGAGTCGCCCTGCGTGGTGCTGTACAGCACGTCGCGGATCGGCTCCAGCGTGGAATAGGGAATGCAGAAGTACACCGTGCCGCTGGTCTCGCCGATCTCCAGCGTGAACGACGTGGACACGATGATCTCGCTGGGCGTGGCGATGTTGGCGAACTGGGGTTGCATCTCCGAGCGCTGGTATTCCAGCTCCAGCGGATAGATGCCCTTCCAGGCCTTGGTGTACTCCTGGATGATGACCTCGACCAGGCGCAGGATCACGCGCTGCTCGGTGGCGGAGAAATCCCGGCCCTCGATGCGGGTGTGGAATTTGCCGATGCCGCCGAACAGCGAGTCGATCACCGCGAACACCAGCGTCGGATCGCACACGATCAGCCCGCTGCCGCGCAGCGGCTTCACCGACACGATGTTGAAGTTGGTCGGGACCACGATCTCGCGCAGGAACGCGCTGTACTTCTGCACCTTGATGCCGCCGATGGCGACTTCCGGGCTCTTGCGGATGAAGTTGAACAGCCCGATGCGGATGTTGCGCGCGAAACGCTCGTTGATGATCTCCATCGTGGGCATGCGCCCACGGACGATCCGTTCCTGGCTGGCGAGGTTGTACTCGCGGATGCCGCCGGTCTGGACTTCCTCGGCCTCGAGCTTCTGGCTCTCGCCGGTGATGCCCTGGAGCAGGGCATCGACTTCGTCTTGCGACAGGATTTGCTGATTCATCGCCTGATCCCTTCGGGATGTCCGCTCACTGCACGATGAAGGTGGAGAAGAGCACCTGCGTCACCGGGCTCTCGACGGCGCGTTTCTTCTTCTTTTTCTTCTTGGTCGAGGCGCCTTCGTCCTCGTCCTCGTCGTCGAGCTCGATGCCCATCGGGCGCACCGACTCGCGGCGGATTTCCTTGGCCAGCAGTTCCTTGCCCTCGACGCTCAGCAGCTCGGCCGAGGTCTTGTGCGAGAGCACGATCAGCACGTTGTTGCGGATCGCCGGCATGTAGGCCTTGAGCTGGTCGGCGAACTTGGGGTCGGCCACTTCCAGCGTGATGCCGATCTGCGCGAAGCGGTCGACTTCCTTGTCGGCCAGGTTCACGGTGAACGGGTCCAGCGGGACGAAGGTCGGCGGCGTGCCCGGCTTGACGTGGGCGGCGGCCGCGGGCTTTTCCTCGACGGCGCCTTCCTCGTCCTCGGCATGGGACTTCTTCTTCATCATCAGCAACGCGCCGACGCCCACCAGCACCACCACCAGGACGATGGCGACGATGATGATCAGCTTCTTCTTGCCGCCGCCCTTGACGGCGGCGTCGTTGCCTGCGGCGGCTGTGGCCATGGGCGCTCCGGTGATGACAGGTGAAGGGACTGCGGGGAGCCGGACCACGCGATCCGGCAATGGCTCCCATTGTGGAGCGCCGCCCGCGCGCTCAACGCGCGAAAAGGCGGCGGAATCCGGTCAGACTCGGCGCGGACCGCCTCCGTCCGCCATTCAGGGCATGGCTCAGGCGTACAGGTCGACCAGCCCGCGCGGGGCCGAGCGGCGCTCGGACCGGCCGGCGGCGGCGATGGCGCCATCGTCGTCCGACCCGCCACGGCCGCCTCGGCGGCCCGAGGACCGCCCGGCGCCGTCAGACGCGCCATCGTCGCGATTCTGTCCGCCGTTGGACTGGGTTTGGGCGAACACCCCGCCGCCGCTCAGGGTCAGCCCCTGGGCCTGCAAGGCCGCCGCCAGGTCCGGCAGGCTGCGTTCCAGCACCTCGCGCGTGGCCGCGTGCTGGGCATGGAAGTTCACCTGTGCCTGCTGGCCGTCGAGCTGGATGTTGATGGACACCGGGCCCATCTCGGTCGGGTTGAGCTGGAGTTGCGCCTCGTGCACGCCGTCCTGGATCAGGAGGCTGACGCTGGCGGACAGCTCCGGCGCGAAGTCGGGGCTGTGCAGCGGCTGGCTCAGCGGAACGTTGGGTGCGGCAGTGCCGGTCGTGGCGTCCGCGCCCGAAGGCGCGTTGGCCGCGCCCGACTGCTGCGCCGCGGCGAGCAGCGCGTCGAAACTCTGTGGCGGGCCCTTGGCGCCGTCGGCCTGGGCGATCTCGTGCGCGCCGCCAGCCACGGTCTGGAGCGCGTCGGACGAGGACGCCTTGTCGGTGTTGCCCGCGCCCTCCACGGCGCCGGCCTTGCCGCTGGCGGCCTGGTCCAGTTCGCGTTGCAGCTGCTGACGCTCGCGCATCACCTCGCCAGTGGTGGCGGCCTTGCCATGGCCTTGCGCGCCCGCGGGCATCGCCTCCGTGCCTGCGGCGCCGCCGTCCAGCGCGCTCTTGCGCGACTTGTCGGCGGCCTCGGCGGGCGCTTCGCCGCGCAGCATGGCCAGCATCTGCTCGGCGGGCGTGGCCGCGCCGTCCTTGGACTCCTTGGCGACCTGCTTGTCCTGGCCGTCCGCCTCCTTGGCGACGCGCGTGTCCGTGTCCGCCTCGGCGGTGTCGCCCGCGGCGCTCGTGCCCTTGGCATCGGTGGCCGGCGCGTCCTCGGAAGAGGCGGCTGCGTCCGTTTTGTCCGTGCTGGCCGGGCGCGCGGGCGCCGTCGAGCTCTTGGCTTCACGCGCCTCGTGGCGAGCCGCCGCGTTCTTCGCGGCGAGCTTGTTCTCGTCCTGCGCGGCGGTGTTCTCGGGCTGACGATTGGCGCGCTGCTGCTGCTGTTGCGCGGCCGTCTGGCGCTGCGCCTGCTGTTGCGCCTGCAGTTGCTGCGCCTGTTGCTGGGTCTGCAGCTGCTGCGAGGCCAGCTGTTGCGATTGCTGCTGCGCCTGCAGCGCGGACATCGCCGCGCTCGGCGACTGCAGTTGCTGGCTGCTCTGGTTCAGGAAACGCGAGAAATCGGTGGACGAACCGTCCTTGCGCCCGGTGTAGGCGGGATTGTTCGCGCCCAGGCCGCCAAGGGCGCCTGGGAGGGAGGTGTTGTTCTGGATCTGCGTCATGGCGAGGGAAGTTCCGGTCGGTCAGGCGGCGCGTGGACGGCGCGCCGACGGCGGGGCGCGACGCTCAGGCGACGAGCCGGGACATCGGGTTGCCGCCGCGGGAGGCCGCGCGGGCGGCCTGCTCGTCGGTGGCGCGCTGGTCCTGGCGCATCTGCTGGCGCATCGATTCGGCGCGCCGGCGTTCGATGAGCTTGCGCACCGAGGCGACCCGCAGTTCACGCTCGCGCAACTGGTCACGGGCGGTGCTGACGCGCTGGTCCGCGAAATCGGCGATGCCGCCTTGCTGGCCGATGGCCTGGTCCAGGCGCTGGCCGAAGTTCTGATAGCAGCCCAGCAACTGGACGGTGGTCCGCTGAGCGAATTCCTGCGTCCAGCGATGGCGGTAGTCCGTGCGGTACTGGTTCAGCTGGTCGTGCTGATTGCGGGCGGCGCTGGCTTTCGCCTGCGCGTCCTGCAGGAGACGCAATGCTTCATCGCGCTCAGCCTCCGCGCGTTCGAGGAGAACGGTCAGGGCCTGCAGATTGGAACTACTCATGTCGATGACCTCGCTTCACGGATGTCGGCAGCTATCACGCAAAGTTAAGTGTGGCGGTCAACTGATTGAGGCAATCGTTCAAAGAAGCGGGGGAATGCATGTCTTGTTGGAGCAATCGGTCCATGTCGCCATGCAAGCGGACCGCCAAGTCCAGTTCGGGATCGTGCCCCGGCTGATAGGCACCGAGTTGGATCAGGTCGCGCGCCTTGTTGTACTTCGCCAGCAGCTGGCGGAAGCGTCTTGCCAGTTCGATGTGGCGCTTGTCGGCAACGCTCGTCATCACGCGCGAAATGGAGCGTTCCACGTCGATGGCGGGATAGTGGCCGCTTTCCGCGAGCTCGCGGCTGAGCACGATGTGACCGTCCAGGATGCCTCGGGCGGCATCGGCGATCGGATCCTGCTGGTCGTCGCCTTCGGACAGCACCGTGTAGAACGCGGTGATGGAGCCCTCGCCGGCCAGGCCGTTGCCACTGCGCTCGACGAGTTGCGGCAACTTGGCGAAACAAGACGGCGGATAGCCCTTGGTTGCCGGCGGTTCGCCGATCGCCAACGCGATCTCGCGCTGCGCCATCGCGTAACGCGTCAGCGAATCCATCAGCAGCAGCACATGCTGGCCGCGGTCGCGGAAATGCTCGGCGATGGCGGTGGCGTAGGTCGCGCCCTGCATGCGCAGCAGCGGCGGCGCATCGGCCGGGGCGGCGACGACGACGCTGCGATGCAGGCCTTCCTCGCCCAGGATGTCTTCGATGAATTCCTTCACTTCGCGGCCGCGTTCGCCGATCAGGCCGACGACGATGACATCGGCCTGCGTGTAGCGGGCCATCATGCCCAGCAGCACCGACTTGCCCACGCCGGTACCGGCGAACAGGCCCAGGCGCTGGCCGCGTCCGACGGTCAGCAGCGAGTTGATCGCGCGCACGCCGGTGTCCAGCGGGCGGCGGACGGGATCGCGGTCCATCGCGTTGATCGGGCGGCGCACCATCGGTTCGTCGCGGACTTCCTCGAGCGGACCGCGGCGGTCGATCGGGTGACCTTGGGGATCGACAACGCGTCCCAGCAGCCCGTCGCCCATGGGCAGGTGCAGGCCGCGATCCTCGTCGCGGCGCCAGGGATGGCGCTCCTCGCCGAGCACCGGACCATGCAGCGCGGCGGGGCGGGGCAGCACCATCGCGCCGCTGGCCAGGCCCTGAATCTCGTCGGTGGGCATCAGGTAGGCGCGATCGCCGGAGAAACCGACGACTTCCGCCGTCACCGGGCGCTGGCCGCGGCGCGGAGAGCTGGCTGATGACGGCATGTGGATCTCGCAGACCGAGCCCACGGGCACCTTGACGCCGGTGGCCTCCAGCACCAGGCCGGCCACGCGGACCAGCTTGCCCTGCGGCTCCAAAGCGGGGGCGTTGCCGGCAAATGCCTGCAGATCGTCGAAATATTGGGTCCAACGATCGACACGGCTGCTCATGGCTCGTCCCCGAAACCGTTCTGATTGCCGTGCGGCAGGCCGCCGTACTGGCTGGGCGTGGGATCGGCGCGGAAGTCGAGCCGGCTGTCGCGCGATTCGTCGGCGGCGCGGCGGTCTTCCCACACGGCGCTCTGTCCGAGCGCATTGACAGCCGCCTGCCATCGCGCCGGCATCGAGGCGTCCACGCTGCAGATGTCGGCGTCGACCTTGACGCCGCCGCGGCCGATGGCCGGATCGGGAATGACCTGCGCCTCGCGGGCACGCAGCTCTTGGCCGGCACCGTCCAGCACCAGCGGGAGGTCGTCGGGATGCACGCGCACGCGCACGTGGCGGGCGTTGATCAGCAGCGCCTCGACCGCGTCATGGGCGACCTTGGACACGAGCTCCGGCGCGGTCGCGAGTTCATTGCGCACGACCTGGCGGGCCAGCTCGACCGCGGTGCGGGCGAGCGCCTCGGCCATGCCTTGCTCGATCGTCGACAGGTCCTGGTCGAAGCTGGCGACCAACTGGCCGACCTGAGCGGTGATCTGCTTGGCGAAACTCTGCTTGAACGCGTCCAGCGCGGCCATGCCGTCACGGTAGCCGTCCTGGTAACCGGACTGGCGCGCCTGCTGCATCAGCTCCTCGACGCTGGGGCCCGGGGGCGGTGGCGGGGGCGGCGGTTCGACGGGCGCGGGCGCGCTCACCGGCGGTCGGCGCGGCGCGGCGCCTCCGTCCAGCGCGCCCGGATTCCAGGCCGCGAAGCCCGACAGCTCCTCGCGCGGGATGATGCGGCTGTAGGTGTTGCCACGCGGCGAGTCCCCCTCGGGACGAGGCGGAGGCGGGACCTGGCGGGGCGGGCGGCTGACCATGGGCGGCTGGAGCGGGCTTGTCGGAAAGGAAGGCGAGACGGGCGCAGCGACGATCACAGGAACTGGTCGTCCCCGCCGCCGGCGAGCACGATCTGGCCTTCGTCGACCAGGCGGCGCACGACCTTGAGGATTTCCTTCTGCTCGGCCTCGACCTCGGACAGCCGCACCGGGCCGCGGGAGTCGAGGTCCTCGCGCAGCGTCTCGGCGGCACGGGAGGACATGTTGCGGAAGATCTTCTCGCGCAGCTCGGGGCCGGCGCCCTTGAGCGCGACGATGAGCGATTCGGACTGGACTTCCTTGAGCACCGCCTGGATGCCGCGATCGTCGATCTTCTCCACGTCATCGAACGTGAACATGTTGTCCATGATCTTCTGCGCGAGGTCGGAATCGGCCTCGCGGATGTAATCCAGCACCGAGGCCTCGACGCTGGTGCCCATCATGTTGATGATCTCGGCGGCGGTCTTCACGCCGCCCAGGTTGGACTTCTTCATGCGTTCGCCGCCGGCCAGGATCTGGCCCATGACCTCGTTGAGGTCCTTCAGCGCCATCGGCTGGATGCCGTCCAGCGTGGCGATGCGGATGAGCACCTCGTTGCGCTGGCGCTCGGTGAAGACGCGCAGCACCGAGCTGCTCTGGTCGAAGTCCAGGTGCGACAGGATGGCGGCGACGATCTGCGGGTGCTCGTTGCGCAGCAGCTCGGCGACGGAGCCCGGGTCCATCCACTTCAGCGACTCGATGGAAGACACGTCCGAGCCCTGCAGGATGCGGTCCAGCAGCAGGTTGGCCTTGTCGTCGCCCAGCGCCTTGCGCAGAACGGAACGCACGTATTCGTCGGTGTCGCTGACGAGCGTGCTCTGCGACTCGGCGACGAGGTCGAACTTCTCGAGCACCTTCTCGACGCGATCGCGCGGCACGACCTTCATCTTGGCGATGGTCTCGCCGAGCTTCTGCACCTCCTTGGGCGCGAGGTGCTTGAAGACCTCGGAGGCCTCCTCCTCGCCCAGCGACATGAGCAGGATGGCCGCGTCTTCTACGCCTTTGTCGTCCATGGTGGGGTCTCGCTATCGATCCTGATGGGCGTGCCGGAAGCCGCTCAGCGGCGGCCGCCGGCCGGGGCGGTTTCCAGCTCTTCGCCGTTGACCCAAGCGCGCATGATGTTGGCCACCGCGACGGGGTTTTCCTTGGCCAGCAGGCGGGCGCGCTCGAGCTTGTCGTTGGAGACCGGAGCCTCCAGGGCGGGCAGTCCGCCCGGCCCGCGCGGGCCGCCCAGGGCGAGCTGCTCGTCCTCGACGACGCTGAGCTGATTCTGGGCAGTGTCGTCCTTCTCCTCGGCCGGCGGCGGGAAAGCCGCCTTGAGAGCAGGGCGAACCATGCCAAACACCGCGATCAGGGCCACCAGCACCAGGGCGGCGGGCACCGCGAAGTCGCGGGCCATGTCGCGCAGCCAGGGCTGCTGCCACAGCGGCACGTCGGCGTTGGCCACCTTGTCCGAGACGAAGGGCGTGCTGATGACCTTGACCGAGTCGCCACGATCCTGCGAGAAGCCCAGGGCTTCCTTGACCAGCGAATCCAGCTTCTGGAGTTCGGTGTCCGACAGCGGTTGGCTGGTCGTCTTGCCGTTCTTGTCCGTGACCGTCTTCTGATTGACCACCACGGCAGCGTTCAGGCGGCGAACCTGACCGATCGCATTGCGCGTGACGCGCACGGTGCGGTCGAGTTCGTACTGCGTGTCCGCGTTGCGGCGCATGTTCTGCGTGCCGCCGGACTGGCCGGCCGGCTGCATCGCCTGGGCCTGGCCGTTGATCGGCGCGGCGGCCTGCGGCGGAACCTGGTTGGTGGTCGCGCCGGGGACGCCGGTGGGCACGCCGGCGGTACCGCCGGACTGTTCCTCGGAGGTGGAGCGGCGCACCGCGCTCTGGGTGTTGGGGCCCTGGTTGGGCTTGTATTCCTCGGCGGTGGATTCGACCTGGTTGAAGTCCACGTCGGCGGTGACGGTGGAGCGCAGGTTCTCGCGGCCGACGACGGGTTCGAGCAGCTCGGCGATGCGCTTGTTCAGGTTGGCCTCGACCTGCTGCTTGTACTGCAGCTGCTGGCTGTCAAGACCGCCGTTGGTGTTGCCGTCCGGGTTCTGGGAGAGCAGGGCGCCGGTGCTGTCGAGCACGCTGACGGCCTTGGGATTGAGTTCGGGGACCGAGGACGACACCAGGTGAACGATGCCGGCGATCTGGGCGCGGTCCAGCGTGCGGCCGCCGCGCAGGGTGAGCATGACGGAGGCGCTGGGCTTCTGCTGCTCGCGGAAGAAGCCGTTCTGCTGCGGCATGGCCAGGTGGACGCGCGCGTCGGCGACGTCGGCCATGGCGGTGATGGTGCGGGTGAGTTCGCCCTCGAGCGCGCGCTGGAAGTTCAGGCGCTCGTTGAAGGCGGTCTGGCCGATGGACTGCTTGTCCATGAGCTCGAAGCCCACGATGCCGCCCTTGGGCAGGCCGGCGGAGGCGAGTTTCATGCGCAGGTCGTAGACCTGGTTGGCGGGGACCATGATGGTGCCGCCCGGGTCGTTGCGGTAGGGCACGTTCATCTGCGCGAGCTGCGCGATGACGGCGCCGCCGTCCTTGTCGGAGAGGCCGGAGAAGAGGGGACGGTAGTCCGGGCGGGCCGTCATCATGGACATCGCGACGATGACCGCGAGCAGCGCGGCGACGCCGCCGCCCAGCATCAGCTTGCTCTTGGTGGGCATCGCGGCCAGGCGGGCGGGCAGACCGGCCGGTTTGGCGGTCTGCTGGGCCTCGGGGAGTCCGGCGGCGGGGCTGCTCAGGGCGTTGTCCATGGGGCGGTGGGTGTACGGCTGGGGTCGGACGA
Source organism: Roseateles sp. (assembly GCA_039594005.1). Taxonomy (GTDB): domain Bacteria; phylum Pseudomonadota; class Gammaproteobacteria; order Burkholderiales; family Burkholderiaceae_C; genus Roseateles. The sequence continues at coordinate 2,265,764 of JBCNOF010000010.1, read as the reverse complement.
TCGGCGGAAGACGTGAGCCGGGCAGGGGCCTCGGCACAGGACTGGATTATTTCGATCGGGGGCCTCAAGAATGGTGAGAACAGGCCGAAGAAGGCCCCCCAGTTCCGAGCAATGGCGGGCGGCGGGATCCGTACGATGCGTTCCGTGGACCTGAAACTCAAACCCTTCGACTTCGCCAGCGCGGTGGCCCGTGCCGGACTGACCCCCCAGGGGCAGCCGGTGGCCAAGGCCGCAGCCGGCGGCACGAGCTTCGCGGATGCGATGAGCTCGGCGTTGAAGTCCGTCAGCACGCAGCAGAACGAGGCGTCGCGGCTGCAGCGCGAGGTTCAGATGGACAACCCGACGGTGAGCCTGGAAGAGACGATGGTGGCGATGCAGAAAGCCCAGATCGGATTCCAGGCCACGCTGCAGGTGCGCAACCGGCTGGTGTCCGCCTATTCGGAAATCATGAACATGCAGGTGTAAGGCTGGGAATCTCAAACACCCGACGGATATTGAGTTGGTGGGGTAGTTAATCTGAGTCGGTGCGGTTTCTCTTCCCACTGCTTCAGCTGGAAGCCGACACCAATTCAGAACGCCAAAAGAACAAAAGCCACCTGAGGGTGGCTTCTGTACTTGATTCGAGCGGTTCAGCGCTTCAAACGCTTCGGCGCATCAGGCGTTCGCGCTTCTGCGCCTGATCGATGAAGATCTGCAGGGCCCTCGCGGCCGACGGGGCCAGCGAGACAAACGCGCATCCCACGTGGTGCGGCGTGCCCGCCGGCTCGCCCGGCTCCATGTGCTGCACCCGCAGCAAGGTCGTGAAACTGACCTCCCGCTCCAGCTCCAGCGTCCCGGCGATCTCCTCGCCCGGTTGCGGCACCGGCACCGCGTTCGGCGGCCACTGCAGCGCCACCCCACCCGCGCTCACGTTCATGACGCGGATCCGCGGCAGGTCCGGATGGCTCAACTTCAGCGCCGGATACAACTGACCGGCCGACGCCACCCGGTAGGCCTGGCGCCGCTGGAAGCGGTACAGCCGCAGCGGCACCGGCGCGCGCAGCACCTCCGCGCCATCGCCGCGGATCGCCACCAGCCCCGACACGTCGAACTGCAGCTTGATCTTGTCCAGGAAGGCCGTGGCCACCAGCTCGTCGCTGGCCAGCACCGGCGCCAGCGTGTCGCCGCCGACCGGCGCTTCCATCGTCAACATGCCGTGCGGCGTGTCCAGCGCCCGCAGCACCGTGTGGATCGCCTCGCCGTCAGGTGTCGTCAGCTGCAGCCGCGCCTGCGACTGCAGCAGCTCGCGCAGCCAGTTCATGATCTCGCCGGGCGCGTCGAGCCGGAAATCGGCATCCGCGGGATCGGCGGTACTGGTGGCGGCAGAGGACATCTTCAGATCGCTCAAGGACGGATTGCAGCGGGCATCGTGGCTCAAAATTCTCGCGCATCCCCAAGGCAAACGCCGCGCCGGGCCCATCGGTTCGAGGGGCCGGTCGCGGCGCCGGTCTGCAGGCAGACCCCGGTCGCGTGACCGAAGTCTCGATGCGCTGCGGGGTGCGGGAAGGACCCGGTCAGTGGACCGTCTTGGACTTGCCCTTCATCAGCTGGTCCAGGTCCTCCAGCCACGGCTCGGCCAGATGGCGGATCTCGGCGTCGTTGACCAGGATGCGCTGCATGATGCGCGTCTTCAGCTGCGACTCCTCGGCGCCCAGCTGCTGGCTCGAGGCCGCGTGCTTGAGCTGCGAGATCAGCAGGACGCAGGCGCCCTCGAGCTTGACGACTTCGTCCCAATTGCCCGAACGGGCGGCGCTCAGCATGTCGGCGCTGGCTTGCTCGATGGCTTCGTAGTAGCTCAACAGTTGGGTGCTCATGATGCGGTCCGGGGTCGTCGGGGCGGCGTGGGCGGCGAGGGCGGCGGTTTGGGGCTTGGCGTTGTACTTGGACATGGAACTTCTCAAGTCGTCAGGCTGTGGGGCTCGATCCGGGGATCAGGCCGCGGCGCGTTGGTCGGCGTTGGCCGGGGCGATGCTGGCCCAGGCTTCGCGGATCGGCTGCAGCAACCGCACGCATTCCTCCACGGCGACGTCGTCGCTGCGCAGATTGGCATGGGTCAGTCGCATGCAGATGTAGGCATACAGGTCGCGCAGGTCCAGGGCCAGCTCGCCCGACTCCAGGTTGAGGGCCGCCTTCAGGCCTTCGTCCAGGATCCGGACCGCGCGGCTCAGGCTGCGGTTCTTGACATCGACATTGCCGGTGCGGATCGCGCCGATGGCTTGCGTCATCGAATCGAACGCACCTTCCAGCAGCAGGGTCACCAGTCGGTGCGGCGACGCCTGCATCACGTCCGTTTCCACGCCGACGCGGTTGTACATGCTGCTGGCGCGTTGACCGTGGGAGGCGAAGGGAGAGGAGTTGCCGTACATGGTGTGCTGCTGGGGTTGTGCTGTAGTGCTTGAATCAGTTTTCGGCCCCCGCCGGCTCAACTTGAGCCTCCCACGTGTCGAATTTGTCTCGAAATTCTGACCGTGTGAGGAAAAACAAAAGCCTCCGTGAGGAGGCTTGTCGGCACGCTTTTCGAAGCGCCGGAGAAGGGCGGGGTATCCGGGATAGTTTCCAGGGCGCCCTCGCGCATCAGCTGCTGCTGGACAGCATGCTGGTGATCTTGTTGACGTAGCTCTGCATGTCGTTGAGCTTGGCCATCTGCGTGTCCAGCGCCGTGTACTGCGCGCGCAGGCGCTTCTCGTAGGCGTCCGCGCGGTCGTTGAGCTCGTCCACGCGCTTGCCGTTGGCCGTCACGCGCGCCTGCAGCCCTGTGGTGCGGGTGGTGATCGAGCCGTCGAAGCCCGTCACCTGGTCGGCGAACGCGCGCCAGCGCGTGGCGATGCCGTTGTTGTTGGCATCGGTCGTGTCCACGCCCATGAACAGGTTCTTCAGGTCGCCCATGCTGCCCAGCGCGCTGGTCAGCTTGGTGTCGTTGACCTTGATCGTGCCGTCCGAGCCGATGTCCAGCCCCAGGTCGGACAGCCGCCCGAACTGCCCGCCCAGCGTGCTGCCCGAGGCGGTGATGTTGCGCAGCTGGCTCTGCAGGCCCACGGCCGTGCTGTCACCCTGCAGCGCGCCGGCGGTCTTGTTGGCGTCGTCGTACTTCGTGTCGTTGCGCATCAGCGTCATGAGGCTGTTGTACGAGGTCACGAAATCGTTGATGGCCTTCTTGACGCTGTCCTTGTCCTGGCCGACGGTGATCGTGGACTGCGCCGGCGTCACATTGCCCTGCGCGTCGGTCGTGCCGCCCTTGAGCAGGTTGATCGTCAGGCCGTCGACGGCGCCTTCGATGTTGTTGGACGCGGAACTGATCGCCAGGCCGTTGATGGTCAGGTTGGCGTTCCTGGCCGCGGTGTTCTGCGTCATCGACGTCACCGAGGACGTCGGGTCATAGGCCAGCGCGGACAGGCCATTGGCGTCCGAGCCGTTGCCGTCGTCGTCCGCGGTGGTGATGCGGAAGCCGTTGGCCTCGCCGGTGTCCTTGGAGCGGATCACCAGGCGCTGACCATTGGCGTCGGTCACCACCGAGGCCAGCACGCCTGCGCCCGAGCCGTTGATCTTGTCGCGGATGCTGGACAGCGTGTCCGTGGCCGAGATGGAAATGCTCACCGGCGAGCTGCCGTTCTTGCCGGTGAAGGTCGAGTTGTCCGCGCTCCATTGGCCCAGCTCGATGGTCATCGACCCCGAACCGACGGCGGCGCCGGTGGCGAAGGCCTTGCTTGAGAGCGATTGGGGCGAGGCCAGGTTGGCCACGCTCAGCGCGTACGAGCCCGCGCCCGACCCCGCGCCGGCGATGACCGTGGCCATCGTCGTGTCGGAGGAGGTGGCGGTCAGCGCGGCCCAGGTCGACGGGTTGGCCAGCTTGGCGGCCGCGTCGCGCATCGCGCTGAAGGCGCTCTTGATCTTCCCGTATTCGGAGATCTGCGTCTTGATCGTGTCCGTGCGCGACTGCAGGTCCGTGATCGGCTGCTTCTCGAGCGACACGAGCTTCGTGACGATGCTCTCGACGTCGAGACCGCTGCCGATGCCGGCGGAGGTAATGGATGCCATCGTTCGTACTCCCCGTGACCCAGACCAGTGACTGCCGGCTCCCGCGTCGGAAGCCCCATGCGCGACAGGGCCTCGCGTGACTCGCGTGAGGCCCTGTGATGCATATCGGCCCCAGGCGATCCGACTTTAGGACGGAGACCTGGTGGGTTGATTGCGTTTTTCTATCAGCCCTTGAGCAGCGACAGCACTTGCTGCGGCAGCTGGTTGGCCTGCGCGACCATCGCGTTGCCCGCCTGCTGCAGGATCTGCGCGCGGCTCAGGTTGGACGTTTCGACCGCGAAGTCCGCGTCCATGATCCGGCTGCGGGCGGCGGTCTGGTTCTCATAGGCCACCTGCAGGTTGGAGATCACGGCGTCGAAGCGGTTCTGCGTGGCGCCCAGCGTCGCGCGGTTGCTGTTGACCGTGTCCAGCGCGGCGTCGATCTTCTGCACCACCGTCGCGATCGCCGCGGCGTCCGCCGTGCGGTCGATGACCGAACGACCCGTGCCCGAGGCATCGGTGCCGGCGACGTCGGTGATCGACGTGTCCTGGCTCATGTTGGGCGTGGTGACCGAGATCTCGTCGTTGGACGTCGTGTTCGGACCGACCTGGAAGACCTGGGGCAGGTTGGCGTCCGCGCCCAGGATGTACTTGCCGTTGAAGGTCGTGCCGGCGGTGACGCGCTGGATTTCCTTGGCCAGCTCGCCGAATTCCTTGTCCAGCGAATCCTTGTCGCTGTCCGCGTTGGTCGCGTTGCGGGCCTGGATGGCCAGCTCGCGCATGCGTTGCAGCGAATCCGCCACCTTGCCCAGCGCGCCTTCCGCGGTCTGCGCCAGCGAGATGCCGTCGTTGGCATTGCGCATCGCCACAGTCATGCCGCGGGCTTGCGCGTTCATGCGTTCGGCGATCGCCAGGCCGGCGGCGTCGTCCTTGGCGGAGTTCACCCGCAGGCCCGACGACAGGCGTTGCATCGAGGTCGCCAGCGACGACTGCGACGAATTCAGATTGCGTTGCGCGTTCAGCGAGGCAATGTTGGTGTTGATGGTCTGTGGCATTGATGCACTCCTGCGGAGATCCTGTCCTGGCTGCGATCCCGGTTCGGTGGGTCGGGTCCCGACCTCACCTGCCGATCCTCGCTGCCAGAAGCAGTCTTTGTTCGGATCTGCCGGTTGGACCGGTGGTCGAGCGGTACTTCACGCTCGATGGTTCCCATTGTGCGAAAGGTGCTCCAACGCCGATGGGCCGATTAACGGGCGGAAAACCGCCCATTAGCCAACCAATGAAAGAAGGCCCCGCTTCGGTCCCGAGGGATCGAAGCGGAGCCTTGAAGGCCGGCCGCGAGGCCGTGCTTGAGGAGTCAACCGGAGGCGGCGCCCGCTGGCGCCGCGCGAGTCGGGCTCAGCCGCGCAGCAGCGACAGGACCTGCTGGGGCAGCTGATTGGCCTGCGCCACCATCGTGTTGCCGGCCTGCTGCAGGATCTGCGCGCGGCTCAGGTTGGCGGTTTCCGCGGCGAAGTCGGCGTCCATGATCCGGCTGCGGGCGGCGGTCTGGTTCTCCACCGAGACCGACAGGTTGGAAATGATCGCGTCGAAGCGGTTCTGCGAGGCGCCCAGCACGGCGCGCTGGCCGCTGACCGTGGTGATCGCCGCGTCGATGTTGTCGATGACGGTCTTGAGCGTGTCCGGCGTCGAGGCGTTGTCGATCACGCCGGAGGTCACGGCGGTGATCGTCGCGTCGTTGGTCATGTTGCTCGTGATCACGTCGACCGAGTCGTTGGCGCTGGTGTTGGCGCCGATCTGGAAGGTCTGCGTGCCGGCATCGTCACCCAGGATGGACTTGCCGTTGAAGGTCGTGCCGCCGATGACGCGGCCGATTTCCTGGCCCAGCTGCGCGTATTCCTTGCCGATCGAGTCCAGGTCGGACGTCGTGTTGGTTGCGTTGCGGGCCTGGACCGCCAGTTCACGCATGCGCTGCAGCGAGTCGCCCACCTTGGACAGCGCGCCTTCAGCGGTCTGCGCCAGCGAGATGCCGTCGTTGGCATTGCGCATCGCGACGTTCATGCCGCGGACTTGAGCGTTCATGCGCTCGGCGATCGCCAGGCCGGCCGCGTCATCCTTGGCGGAGTTGACGCGCAGACCCGAGGACAGGCGCTGCATGGACACCGACAGCGAGGACTGCGAGGACGACAGGTTGCGCTGGGCGTTGAGCGATTGCAGATTGGTGTTGATGATCTGAGCCATGATCCATTCCTTTCAAATTCGAAGACCTTCTTCGGTCTCGTCGGACGTTTGTGAAAACTGTCCGACTGAGCCGGACCACGTGGCCCCAGCTGTTGAATTGCGGACCCGTTGATGCAGTTATCGGGCCGCCAGGAATGGACTTGAGGCCTTCTTGCAAGAAAGCCTGGAAACGGTCTCCCGACCGTGAACTTGTGGCAGTGCTGCCGCATGACTGCGAGTGACCGTGCCCGGGCTCTCCGCAGGGCATGGGGCCTCCCGTCCGGGAACCCCAAGCCCTATTCCGGCCCCAACCCTCTCTCGCTGACTTCTCTTTCACCACCACCGGCGCCGACGGGCGCCGATCCGCGATGGGGAAAGAGAAGGGGACCACGGTCCCCTCGAGAGAACCAGACCGCCGTGAGGCGGGCTGGCGCTTCTTCTGCTTCTTCTATCAGCGCAGCAGGGCCAGCACTTGCTGCGGCTGCTGGTTGGCCTGCGCGATCATCGCGTTGCCGGCCTGCTGCAGGATCTGCGCGCGGCTCAGGTTGGCGGTTTCCGACGCGAAGTCCGCGTCCATGATCCGGCTGCGGGCCGCGGTCTGGTTCTCGACCGAGATCTGCAGGTTCGACACGATCGCGTCGAAGCGGTTCTGCGAGGCACCCAGCTTCGAACGCTCTCCCGACACCGTCTTGATCGCCGAGTCGATGTTGTCGATCACGGTGGCCAGGTCGGACGTCGACGACGCGTTGGTGATCGCGCCACCCGTCACGGCGGTGATCGTCGTGTCGGTGGTCATGTTGGTCGTGGTGACGTCCACCGAGTCGTTGGCCGTCGTGTTGGCGCCGATCTGGAAGGTCTGCGTGCCCGAATCGCCGGCCAGGATGGCGCGGCCGTTGAAGGTCGTGCCGCCCAGCACGCGCTGGATTTCAGAGCCCAGCTGCGCGTATTCCTGACCGATCGAGTCCAGGTCGGTCGTGGTGTTCGTGGCATTGCGAGCCTGCACCGCCAGTTCACGCATGCGCTGCAGCGAATCGCCCACCTTGGACAGCGCGCCTTCAGCGGTCTGCGCCAGCGAGATGCCGTCGTTCGCATTGCGCTGAGCGACGTTCATGCCGCGGACTTGAGCGTTCATGCGGTCAGCGATGGCCAGACCGGCGGCGTCGTCCTTGGCGGAGTTGACGCGCAGGCCCGACGACAGGCGCTGCATGGAGACCGACAGCGACGATTGGCTGGTCGAGGTGTTGCGCTGGGCGTTGAGCGACAGCAGGTTGGTGTTGATGACTTGGGCCATGATTGCTCCTAACAGCTATACGTAAATACCGGCAAAAGCGCCGAACCACACATGAGCGCCTGAGTCCTCCGATCCTCCAGCCCGCCGTGAGGCGAACCGGTCGAGGATCTCGGATGCTCCTGCTGAACCTGCCGGGCCATTTCCCGGTTCGGTCCCAGTCCGACGCTAGTCAACCGTTGCCGTCCAACTCCCTCTTCGGTCGCCGAGAACGTCAGGCCTTCTAACCGGACCACGTGCCGCCTGCCTGCTTCGATCTGCTGCTCGGACTGCTTGTCCTTGCTGGCTGATCGCTGCGTTCAGCAGCCCCGTTGTTTTGGTTATCGGACCCCGCTCCTTAGAACTTGAGGGCAATTTGTCAAGACTTGTGATCCATCGAACAGCAGGTCTTGCAACGCGTTGTTTGTCGTTTGACTTTGGCCCGGACTGGTGTCTGGGCGTCGGTCTGGCGACGGACATGAGAGGGTTAACGGCGCGTCAGCGTCAGGATTGAGGGGGAAAGGCGGCGCTTTTCGTGTGCTCGATCACGGGGGTGCCCCCCTAAAGTGCCTCTCGGCGTGGTCGACAAGGGGTCGGCCCGCTTTCGCCGGGATCGGTCTCGGCATCGAGACCGGGCTCGATCGATGAGTCCAACGACCATGGAGAGGTCTATGCCACTGCAAGCGCACACCGAGGCACGGTCCGCCGTGTCGATGATCGACGCGTCGATCGATGACAAAGTTCACACCGGCATCCGTCCGGGATCCAGCGAGGCCCGCCTGCTGCTGGCCCAGGCGCGCAACGCCGCCTACGCGCAAGCCGCGCAGGGCCGCATCGGCGACGGCGTCAGCCTGCTGTACAACGCGCTGGAAATGGCGCCGATGAGCGTGGACCTGCTGTCCGACATCGGCGCGCTGCTGCTGGCCGCGGGTCAGCTCAGCGACGCCGCGCTGTACGCGCACCGCGCCGTGGAGCTGTCGCCGCAACATGCGCCGTCGCTGTACACGCTGGGCTTCGCGCTGTCGGGCCTGGGCGAGGTCAAGGCCGCCATCGAGGTGCTGAACATCCTCAACGAGGGTCAGGCGCTGGAGATGCTGCGTCGCGATTCGCCCGAACTGATGGTGATCGTCGAGACCGAACTGGCCCGCCTGCAGGCCGCCTGAATCTTTTCCCCGGGGACGGCCTGACAGGCTGTCTCCCTCAGAAACCGCCGCCGGACCCGGACAACACGGGCTTCGCGCGGCGGTTTCTCTTTGGGCGGCTGGCAGCGTGTAGGAATCTGTCTGACAAGCCGGTCGTCCCGCTTCGTAGGCGGGAACTGGCGGCGACCTGATACCTGGAAAAGAGGGGTTTCTCCAGAATTCATTCCATCGCAGCAACGCCACCCAGGAGCCCCCAGATGAACAGCGACCAGATCCTTGCCGAGATTCGCGAAGCCAACCTGTCGTACCTGATGCTGGCCCAGAGCCTCATCCGTGCGGACCGCGAGCAGGCGCTGTACCGCCTGGGCATCTCCGAGGAAACCGCGACGCTGCTCAACACGCTGAGCCCGGCGCAAATGATGAAGATGGCCTCCGGCAACACGCTGCTGTGCCGCTTCCGCATGGACGACGACCTGGTGTGGGGCCTGCTGACCTCGCACGGCAAGCCGGCCGCCAACGACAGCGTGTCGCGCCTGCATGCCTCCATCCTGATGGCCGGTCGCCACCAGGAAGCCGCCTGATCCGCTGATCAGGATCCAGGCAGAGAAATTGCCGCCCGAGAACATCCGATAGACATCCGGAGCCCACCATGCGCACCAAGTCCATCCTGACCGAAGCCAAGCAGATCGAACGCGCCGTGACGCTGATCAAGCTGGGCGCGCGCCTGCAAGTGCTGGAATCGGAAACCGACCTGAGCTACGAGCGTTTGCTGCGCCTGTACAAGGAAGTCTCGGGCAAGAGCCCCAGCAAGGGCCAGCTGCCGTTCTCGACCGACTGGTTCATGACCTGGCAACCGAATATCCACGCGTCGCTGTTCCTCAACATCCACGAGTACCTGAACAAGGTCGCGGAGATGGACGAGATCGACGTGGTCATCAAGGCCTATCAGCTCTACGACGAGCAGACCAAGGCGCAGGGCCTGGAGCAGCTGCTGTCGGTGACGCGCGCCTGGCGCCTGGTGAAGTTCGTCGACAACGGCATGCTGACGATGACCAAGTGCTGCAAGTGCGGCGGTCACTTCGTGACGCATCCGCATGAGGTCGCCAAGCATTACGTCTGCGGCCTGTGCAACCCGCCGGCGCGTGCCGGCAAGGGCAAGGCGGCCGGCGGCATCCAGATGCATTGAGCGACGCGCGATGACTTCGCGCTGGCGCACCTGCATCGTCGTCATCGCCCGCGATGAGGCGGCGACGATCGGCCGGCTCCTGGCCAGTGTCCGTCCCTACGTGGACGAGATGCTCGTGCTGGACACCGGCTCCACCGACGACACCGCGCGCGTGGCCGAGGACTTCGGCGCGCGCGTCGACACTTTCCACTGGATCGACGACTTCGCCGCGGCGCGCAACGCCGCGCTTGCCACCGCGTCGGCGGACTGGCACATCGTGCTGGACGCGGACGAATGGCTGGTGGGGGAGGGCAGCGGGGCGGCGCTCGAGGCGCTGCGCGACACCCGCCCGGACTTCGTCGGCACCATCGATCTGCAGGACCAGTTCGACGGCGGCACCGCGCGGTCGCGCCTGAGCCGTGTCCTGCCGGGTGCGATCCGCTACACCGGACGCATCCACGAGCAGCCCGCGCATGCGCTGCCGGTGAAAGCAGTGGCCATCCAGGTCGCGCACGACGGCTACCTGCCCGAACGGCTTCACGTGAAGCAGGGCCGCAACGAACAATTGCTCCGCGATGCGATCGCCGACGATCCGGCCAATCCTTATCTCTGGTACCAGCTGGGCAAGGATTTGTCGGTCTATGAACGCTTCGCCGATGCGGAAGCCGCCTTCGCGAATGCTCAGCATCATCTCGGCGAGGTGACCGCGGTGCCGGCATGGTGGTCTGACCTGGCCGCGCGTCGGCTCTTCGGGCTGAAGTCGCTCAAGCGCCATGCCGAGGGCATGGTCTTCGCCGAATCACAACTCGTGCGGTGCGCCGAGTCGCCGGATTTCTTCTTCGCGCTGGGTGACCTGATGCTCGATTGGGCGGCGGATGAGCCGGCGCACGCCGAGGTCCTGATCCCGATGATCGAGGACGCGTGGACGCGCTGCCTGGAGATCGGTGAGCGTCCGGACCAACCGGGCGCGGTCGCGGGACGCGGCAGCCACCTGGCGTCGCACAACCTGGCGCTGCTGGCGTCAATCGTTCAAAAAGGACAGGCGCAATAGCGCTGATCCGGCAGCTTGTAGGAATTCATCTGACAAACGCGTCGGCGCGCTCCCTAATCCCGGGATGGAAGCGGCCTGATGTTGGGGATGTGTCAGCGTCTCTACAGTTCGTCTCACGCTGAAACGAAACGACGACAGCACCCCAACACCCCCAGGAGCCGAACGATGAACGCCGACCAAATCCTCGCCGAGATCCGCGAAGCCAACCTGTCGTACCTGATGCTGGCCCAGAGCCTGATCCGCGCGGACCGTGAGCAGGCGCTGTATCGCCTGGGCATCTCCGAGGAGACCGCCACGCTGCTCAACACGCTGAGCGCCGCGCAGATGCTCAAGATCGCCTCGGGCAACACGCTGCTGTGCCGCTTCCGCATGGATGACGACCTGGTGTGGGGCCTGCTGACCTCGCACGGCAAGCCGGCCGCCAACGACAGCGTGTCCCGCCTGCATGCGTCGATCCTGTTGGCCGGACGCCACCAGGAAGCCGCCTGAGCACGTAAGCTGGATATCGACACCGCCCCGCAGAACTGAAGCCCGGAGACACCGTCATGCGCACCAAGTCCATCCTGACCGAAGCCAAGCAGATCGAACGCGCCGTGACGCTGATCAACCTCGGCGCCCGCCTGCAGGTGCTGGAGTCGGAAACGGACCTGAGCTACGAGCGTCTGCTGCGCCTGTACAAGGAAGTCTCGGGCAAGAGCCCCAGCAAGGGCCAACTGCCGTTCTCCACGGACTGGTTCATGACCTGGCAGCCGAATATCCACGCGTCGCTGTTCCTCAACATCCACGAATACCTGAACAAGGTCGCGGAGATGGACGAGATCGACGTCGTCATCAAGGCCTTCCAGCTCTACGACGAGCAGACCAAGGCGCAAGGCCTGGAGCAGCTCTTGTCGGTGACGCGCGCCTGGCGCCTGGTGAAGTTCGTCGACAACGGCATGCTCACGATGACCAAGTGCTGCAAGTGCGGCGGTCACTTCGTGACGCATCCGCATGAGGTCGCCAAGCATTACGTCTGCGGCCTGTGCAACCCGCCGGCGCGTGCCGGCAAGGGCAAGGCGGCCGGCGGCATCCAGATGCATTGAGGCCGCCGACATGGGCGCCCGACTTCCCCATCCCGCGTCGGACGGCGCCCCCGGCGGGCTGCGCTGGCCGGCGCTCGCGCTGCTGAGCTGGGCTGCCTGTTTCGCCGTGTGGCGGCTGTTCGGCCCGGACTGGCCGGCGGCGATCGTCGCCTCGGGCCTGGGCCTGATCCTGGCCGGGCTGCACCGCCAGACCTGGCGCCGCCTGATCGTCGCCGCGGGTTTCCCGCTGGCCCTGCTGTTCACCGGCACCGACCTGCCGGCCTGGATCTGGCTGATCCCGCTGGCGGTGCTGGTGCTGGCCTATCCGCGACGCGGCTGGAGCGACGCCCCGCTGTTCCCCACCCCCCACGACGCGCTGCGCGCGCTGCCCGAGCGTGTCCCATTGCACGACGGCGCCCGGGTGCTGGACGCCGGCTGCGGTCTGGGCGACGGATTGATGGCCCTTCGCCGCGCTTATCCGGGCGTGCGCCTCGCCGGCATTGAATACAGTGCCGTGTTGTGGCTGCTGGCCCGCCTGCGCTGCCCCTGGGCCGAGATCGCCCGGGGCGACCTGTGGGCCCAGTCGTGGCGCGACACGGACCTGGTGTATCTCTTCCAGCGCCCCGAGTCGATGCCGCGCGCGCTGGACAAGGCGCGCAGCGAGATGCGACCCGACGCGTGGCTCGTGAGCCTGGATTTCCCGCTGCCGGGTCAGGCGGTCTTCGCGCAATTGGAGACCGGCACGCGGCACGCGCTGTACGTGTACCGCGGGATCTCCGGGGCTGAGCACCCATTGCCCTGCCGGGCTCAAGCGGGCAGGGCGGTGGTCGATAAGGGATGGGATGGCCGGGATCGCGCGTGGACGCGGGCGCGGCCGCTTCAATCAAGGACGGAACGACTTCCATGTTTGTCATCATCGGTTGGCTGCTGGCCCTGGCCTGCATCTTCGGCGTGTTCATCGCGCACGGAGGCAACATCAGCGTGGTGCTGCACGCGCTGCCGTTCGAGATGACCACCATCTTCGGCGCGGCGATCGGCGGCATGCTCGCCACCAATCCGCCCAAGGTCATGAAGGCCACCATGAAGGGCCTGGGCGACTGCTTCAAGGGCAGCAAGTACACCAAGGCGCGCTACATGGAGCTGCTGGCGCTCATGTACGACATCCTGCAGAAGGCCCGCAAGGAAGGCCTGATGTCCATCGAGAAGGACGTCGAGGATCCGCACAGCTCGCCGCTGTTCCAGAAATACCCCACGGTGGGCAATGACCACCATGTCACGGAGTTCATCACCGACTATCTTCGGATGATGGTCTCCGGCAACCTCAACGCGCACGAGATCGAGTCCCTGATGGACGCCGAGATCGACACGCACCACCACGAGGCGTTCCTGGCCGTGATCGCGCTGCAGCGCCTGGCAGGCGGATTGCCCGCCTTCGGCATCGTGGCCGCGGTGCTGGGCGTGGTGAACACCATGGGCTCGGTGGGTCAGCCCCCGGCGGTGCTGGGCGGCATGATCGGCTCGGCGCTGGTGGGTACCTTCCTCGGCATCCTGCTGGCCTACGCGTTCGCCGAGCCGCTGGCCGGCGCGCTCGAGGCCAAGGTCGACGAGGCCGGCAAGGAGCTGCAGTGCATCAAGACCACGCTGCTGGCGTCGATGCAGGGCTACGCGCCGCAGGTCGCGATCGAATTCGGACGCAAGGTGCTGTACTCGACGGAGCGCCCGACCTTCGCCGAGCTCGAAGGCCACGTGAAGAAGAAGTGAACAGGGTGAAACGCCATGGCCGGTGACGCCAAGAAGCTCCAGCCCATCATCATCAAGCGCGTCAAGAAGGGCGGCCATGCCGCGCACGGCGGCGCCTGGAAGATCGCCTACGCGGACTTCGTGACCGCGATGATGGCCTTCTTCCTGCTGATGTGGCTGCTGGGCTCCACGACCGAGGGCGACAAGAAGGGCATCGCCGACTATTTCGCCTCGCCGCTGAAGGTGGCGATGTTCGGCGGCTCGGGCTCGGGCGACGCGTCGCACATCATCAAGGGCGGCGGTCAGGACCTGACGCGCCAGACCGGTCAGGTCAAAGCGGGCGACGTGCAGTCACCGCGCAAGACCATCAACCTCAAGGCCCTCAAGGAAGAGCAGCGCCGCGCCGAGCGCGTGCGATTGCAGCAATTGAAGGACAAGGTCGAGAAAATCATCGCGGACAACCCCCGAATTGCGGCATTAGGTGGGCAAATCCGGCTCGACATGACTCGCGAGGGCTTGCGGATCCAAATCGTGGACGAGAATAATCGTCCGATGTTTGACAGCGGCAGCGCGGTGGTGAAACCGTATATGCGCGAGTTGCTGCAGGAACTCGGCAACGTGTTGTCCGAGGTGCCCAACCGGCTGACGCTGGAAGGACATACGGATGCACAGCCGTTTTCTGCGGGCGAGCGTGGATACAGCAACTGGGAACTGTCGGCGGACCGGGCCAATGCCTCGCGGCGCGAGCTGGTGGCGGGCGGTTTGCCGGATGCCCGGGTGCTACGCGTGCAGGGGTTGGCGTCGAGCAAGTTGCTGGACGTGAAAGACCCCAAAGCCCAGGTCAATCGCCGCATCAGCATCATCGTGATGAATCGCGATGCCGAGGATGCGGTGCTGAAGAACCTGCCCGACGAGGACGAGGACGCTTCAGATCCCGCGGCGAGCGCGCCGCAGGTCTCAAGTTCCGCGCCCGCGGGCCGATAACGGTCCGAATCGAATAAAAGCCCTCCAGTCCCCTCAGAGGAACGCCATGAGCACAGACATGAAATTCTTGATCGTCGACGACTTCTCGACCATGCGCCGGATCGTGCGCGGTCTGCTGAAGGAGATCGGCTACAACAACGCCGAAGAGGCGGAAGATGGCGTCGAGGCCCTGAGCATGCTGAAACAGGCGAAATACGATTTCGTCGTCAGCGACATCAACATGCCCAACATGAATGGCTTCGAGCTGCTCAAGGCCATCAAGGAAGACGCCTCGCTGAAGCACCTGCCGGTGCTGATGGTGACGGCCGAGGCCCGCAAGGAGGACATCGTCCTGGCCGCTCAAAGCGGTGCGGCGGGCTACATCGTCAAGCCGTTCACCAAGGCCACGCTGGAAGAAAAAGTCCAGAAGATCATGCAGAAGCTGGCCGCTGCGGCCTGATGCTGGGGAGTCCACCATGCAGATGGAAGAGCTGGCCAAACTGACCGCGCAATCGAACGAGCCGCTGACGGTCTCGCCCGAGGTGTTCCAACAGATCGGCACGATCACCCGCGTGCTGCACGACACGATGCAGCAGCTGGGCGTGATGCCCAAGCTGCAGGTCGCCACCGACGGGCTGCCCGACGCGCGCAGCCGTCTGACCTACATCGCCAACAAGACCGCCGACGCCGCCAACAAGGTGCTGAACTCGGTCGACCAGGCCAAGGCCGAGCACGCCAAGATCAGCGAGGCCGCCAACGCGATGGCCCAGGCGATCACCGCGGATCCGGTGCGTGCCGTGGCCTCGGGCGCGGTGCTGAACTTCGTCAAGGAGGTCGAGAGCTCGACCTCGAAGATCGACACCCACCTGACCGACATCATGCTGTCGCAGGACTTCCATGACCTGACCGGCCAGGTCGTGGCCAAGGTCGTCACGCTGGCCAATGACCTGGAAGACTCGCTGGTGAAGCTGCTGGTCTCGGTGGTGCCGCCGGAACAGCGCGAGAAGGTCGACCCGAGCATCCTGCAGGGGCCGGTCGTGAATCCGGAAGGCCGTGCCGACGTCGTGGCCAACCAGTCCGAGGTTGACGACCTGCTGGCCTCGCTGGGCTTCTGATTCCAGAAACTCCGCTTCGCCTCTGATGAAACCCGCGCCTGGCGCGGGTTTCTGCGTTTTGGGGCGTTCTGACGGTCCAGCGAGTCTGGGGGAGATTTCCGCCCCTTATCGGGCAAAGGCGAGACGCCCCCCGGCCAAACAATGGCGACGCTGCGGCATGGAAGCCGTGGCCCCACCACGCACATGGCCGATTCAGACGCACAAGATCGCAACTTACCCGCCTCGCAGAAAAAGATCGAAAGATCGCGCAAGGAGGGTCAGCTGCCGCGCTCCCGGGACCTGCCGCATTTCGCGGTGATGGCCACTGGCGGCGCCCTGTTCGCCACGTCGATGCCGTACGCCGTCGACACCCTGCAGCACATGCTGGAAGGCGCGCTACGTTTTGATGCCGAACAGCTGCGCACGGCCGGCATGATGACCGAGCGGCTGTCCACGTTGACCTGGCAGGGCATGGTGCTGGGCCTGCCGGCGCTGATCATCCTGGCGATCGCGGCGATCGCGGCGCACATCGCCTCGGGCGGCTGGAACTTCACGATGAAGCCGCTGGCGCCGAAGTTCTCGAATCTGAACCCGATCACCGGCATCGGCAAGCTGTTCCAGATGCAGAACCTGATCACGGCGCTCAAGGCCGTGGCGCTGTCGCTGGTGCTGGGGATCGTGGGCGCGATCGCGCTCAAGGACCGCATCGCCGGGTTCATCGGCATCATGTCCGTGCCGCTGCCCTCGGCGCTGGCCTTTGCCGGCAAGCAGCTGATGGGCGGGCTGACGCTGCTGGGCCTGTGCCTGGCGCTGTTCGCCATCATCGACGTGCCGCTGCAGCGCTTCCAGTACCTGAAGCGGCTGAAGATGTCCCGCGAGGAAGCCAAGAACGAGCTCAAGGAAGCCGAAGGCAACCTGGAGATGAAGCACAAGATGCGGCACAAGGCGCGCGAGCTGGTCAAGCGCCGCATGCTGCAGGCCGTGCCCAAGGCGGACCTGGTCGTGATGAACCCGACCCACTACGCCGTCGCCATCGCCTACGACGAATCCAAGATGGGCGCGCCGCGCGTTGTGGCCAAGGGCCTGGACCTGCTGGCTTTCAAGATCCGCGACATCGCCAAGGACAACAAGGTCCCGGTGCTGCAGGCGCCGGCCCTGGCCCGTGCCCTGTACGCCCACGCGGAGCTGGACCGGGAGATCCCCGGCGCGCTGTTCGGCGCGGTGGCGCAGGTGCTGGCTTACGTCTACCAGCTCAAGGCCGCGCTCAAGGGCCAGGGCATGGCCCCGCAGGCGGCGCCCAATCCGCCGGTACCCGACGAGCTCGACCCGCACAAGAAGCCGGGCTGGACGCCGCCCGAGGACGAGCTCGACGACCGCTTCCCCGAGGCGCAACCGGGCTGATTTCAGGGGGGATTTCCCCCCTTATCCGGCTAAAGGAAACCCGGGTCTCGCCGAACAATGGCGTCGCTCGGTGCTCACACCGGGCGATCAACGTCCCTCCGGCAGTTTCCAGGTAGAAGGCACCCCCGATGAACGAGCTGATGGCCCGTTTGCAGAACCTCCTCGGACCCCGCGCCGCCATCGTGCAGGCGCTCGGGGCGCCGATCGCGATCATCATCATCCTGTCGATGATGGTGCTGCCGCTGCCCGCGTTCGCCCTCGACCTGTTCTTCACCTTCAACATCGCCATGTCGGTCATGGTGATGCTGGTGGCCTCGCAGATGGTCAAGCCGCTGGACTTCGCGGCCTTCCCGACCGTCCTGCTGATCACCACGCTGCTGCGCCTGTCGCTGAACGTCGCCTCCACCCGCGTGGTGCTGCTCGAGGGCCACACCGGCGCCGGCGCCGCGGGCCAGGTCATCGAGTCCTTCGGCCACTTCCTGATCGGCGGCAACTTCGCCGTCGGCCTGATCGTGTTCGCCATCCTGGTCGTCATCAACTTCATCGTGGTGACCAAGGGCGCGGAGCGCATCGCCGAGGTCGGCGCGCGCTTCACCCTGGACGCGATGCCCGGCAAGCAGATGGCCATCGACGCCGACCTGTCCGCCGGCCTGATCGACGAGAAGGAAGCCAAGCGCCGCCGCGCCGAGCTCGGCGACGAGGCCGACTTCTTCGGCTCCATGGACGGTGCCTCCAAGTTCGTGCGCGGCGATGCCATCGCCGGCATCCTGATCCTGTTCATCAACATCATCGGCGGCTTCGTCATCGGCGTGGCCCAGCACGGGCTGTCCGCCGGCCAGGCCGCCGACAGCTACATCCTGCTGGCCGTCGGCGACGCGCTGGTCGCGCAGATCCCGGCCCTGCTGATCTCCGTGTCGTCCGCGCTGGTCGTGTCGCGCGTGGGCAAGGACAAGGACGTGGGCCAGATGATCGGCTCGCAGGTCTTCGGCTCGACCAAGGCCGTGGCCATCACCGCCGGCGTGATTGGCCTGCTGGGCCTGATCCCGGGCATGCCGCACCTGGTCTTCCTGCTGATCGCCGGCGCCATGGGCTATCTGGCGTACTGGCTGCGAACCAAGGAACAGGCCAAGCAGGCGGCCGAATCGAAGAAGCAGGCGGCGCCGCTGCCGGGCGCGCCCAACCCGGACGCCGAGGCCTCGTGGGACGACGTCCAGGCCGTGGACACCCTGGGCCTGGAAGTGGGCTACCGGCTGATCACGCTGGTCGACAAGTCGCGCGAAGGCGACCTGCTGAGCCGCATCAAGGGCGTGCGCCGCAAGTTCGCGCAGGACATCGGTTTCCTGCCGCCGTCGGTGCACATCCGCGACAACCTCGAGCTGCGTCCCAGCCAGTACCGCGTGACGCTGCGCGGCGCGGTGATCGGGGAGGCGGAGGCCTATCCGGGCATGTGGCTGGCGATCAACCCCGGTCACGCGACGCAGAAGCTGATCGGGACCGCGACGACGGATCCCGCCTTCGGATTGCCGGCGGTCTGGATCGAGGAGCGGCAACGGGATATGGCGCAAATGGCGGGCTTTACCGTCGTTGATTGCGCGACCGTGGTGGCCACGCATCTTTCACACTTGCTGCAAGTTCACGCGGCCCGATTGTTGGGCCGGGTGGAAACCCAGCAGCTGGTGGATCACCTCACCAAGCAAGCGCCTCAGCTCATCGAAGACGTGATTCCAAAGATGGTCAATGTCGCCGCCCTGCAACGAGTTCTCCAGTTCCTGCTGGAGGAGGGCGTGCACATCCGCGACATGCGTTCCATCGTGGAAAGCCTGGCGGAGAACGCCACGCAGACGACCGATCCGGCCGAGCTGGCCCGTCGCATCCGCATCCACATCGCTCCGGCGATCGTGCAGCAGATCTACGGTCCGGCCAAGGAACTCGACGTCATCGCGCTCGATCCGGAGCTGGAGCGCCTGGTCACGCAGGCCCTGCACTCGCCTCACGGCGCGGCGCTGGATCCCGGTGTGGCCGACACGCTTGCGCGGAGTGCCGCCCAGACCGCCCAGTCCCAGGAGGACCGTGGCCTGCCCGCCTGCCTGCTGGTGCCTGACCTGATCCGCGCGCCCCTGGCCCGACTGCTCAAGCGCGCTGCGCCGCGGCTGAAGGTCCTGGGACACAGCGAGATTCCTGAAACGCACACGATCCGCATCGGCTCCATCATCGGAGGCACGGCATGAACGTCAAACGCTTTACCGCCCGCAATTCCCGCGAAGCCATGGCCCTGGTCCGCCAGGCCTTCGGCGACGACGCGGTCGTGCTCTCGAACAAGCCCTGCCCGGAAGGGGTGGAAGTGCTGGCCATGGCGCCGGAAGGCATGTCGCAGATCGAGCGGGTCGCCGCCTCGACGCCGCGTGCCGCCGCCGCGCCGCGCCAGGCCGCTCCGCAACCGCGTCAGGACGCCCAGCCGCGCCAGGCGCTCAAGCAGCGTCTGGCCACGCCGGCCGCCCCGCAGCATCCGCCGCAGCGCGCCGAGCCCGGTTTCGGCGGCTCGATCGGCGAGGACGTGAACACGATGGCGATGAGCACGCTGTCCTTCCAGGACTACGTGCGCGAGCGCATGCTCAAGCGTCGCTCGGCCGAGATCAACGGCCTGCCCGATCCGATGATGGACGAGCCGGCGGCTCCTGCGTATTCGCAAGCGATGTCGCAGGCGCAGATGAATGAATCCGTCGCCTCGATGGCCGCGCAGCGCGATCAGCGCGCCCGTGCCGCGATGCAGACGCTGGGCGCGCGCCGTGTCGACGAGCGCGCCTATGAGGCCCCCGCGCCGGCGCCGGCCGCGCGCATCGTGCCGCCGGTCCTGCGCGACGAGATCCGCGTGCAGCAGCCGGTCGCCGACCTGGGCGGCATCGGTCACGGCTTCGGCGGCATGGGCGCTCATCCGCTCAACGACATGCCGGCCTCCTCGCGCCGCGAGCAGGAGATGATGACCGAGCTGCGCGCGATGAAGGGCATGATCGAGGAGCGTTTCGGCGCGCTGGCCTTCATGGAGAAGCTCCAGCGCCAGCCCGCGCAGGCTCGGCTGACGCAGAAGCTGCTGGACGCCGGGTTCTCGCCCGCGCTGGTGCGCAAGCTGGTCGAGGGCCTGCCGGCCCAGATGACCGAGGAATCCGAGTCGCATGCGTGGGCCTCGAACGTGCTGGCCCGCAACGTGCAGACCGCCGAGCAGATGCCCGCGCTGGAAGACCAGGGCGGCGTGTTCGCGATGATCGGCTCGACGGGCGTCGGCAAGACGACGACGACGGCCAAGATCGCCGCGGCCTTCGCCACCAAGTACGGCGCGAGCCAGCTGGGCCTGATCACGCTGGACGCCTACCGGATCGGCGCTCATGAACAGCTGCGCGCCTATGGCCGCATCCTGGGCGTGCCGGTGCACACGGCGCATGACCGCGCGTCGCTGGAGGACCTGCTGGACCTGCTGTCGAGCAAGAAGATGGTGCTGATCGACACGGCCGGCACGGCCCAGCGCGACAGCCGCACCGCCGAGCTGCTGGACATGCTGGCGCACAAGAACATCAAGCGCATCCTGGTCGTGAATGCCGCCCAGCAGGGCGAGACGATCGAGGACGTGGTCGGAGCGTGGCGCGGCGCGGAAGCGCAGGGCGTGATCCTGTCCAAGCTGGACGAGGCGGTGAAGCTGGCCCCGGCGCTGGACACGGTGATCCGCCACAAGCTGCGGGTGCTGGGCGTGACCAACGGTCAGCGCGTGCCGGAAGACTGGCATCGTCTGTCGTCGCAGGCGCTGGTGCAGCGCGCGCTGCGCAGCCACGGCCAGTCGGCCTGGCGGGTGGACGCATCGGACGTGAACCTGATCTTCACCGCCGGATCGATGGCCGGCGCCGCCGCCGGCTCGCCCATGGGCATGAACTGAGCGACGGGGCAGCGAGGCCTGCCCTGAGCCCTCACCCCAACCCCTCTCCCGCTTCGCGGGCGAGGGGCTTTTGCGCTTTTGGGGCTGAAGGCTCCCTCGCCCGCGGAGCGGGAGAGGGCGGGGGGTGAGGGCTCGTTGAAGGGCACGGAGTCGGCTTGCCCATTTCCTTGAATTTCCAGAAAAAGGGAAGAGTCCAGGCTCTTCCCTTTTGCCATTGGGGGATTGTTTGCATGGCGTTCAGCCCTGGTGTTTTACTTGTGACGGGGCCAGAGGTGAACGAGGCGTGGGAACGGGAAGAGAAAAGCGGGGTGTTTCCCCCTTTCAATTCCGCGTCGAAGGGTGGTCCCCGGGGCGAAACTTCCGGTAACGGCTCCAGCAATGGCTGTTCCTCTTCCAGAGGGCAACAGCGCCTGGGGTCCAACACGTAAGAAGACACAGAGCAGCCCAATGCGCGACTTCAGCAATGCTCCCAAGGACCAGGCCGACGGCCTGCGACGCCTGTTCGCCACGGCGCGCGTGCGCGTGGTGCCGGTGGTGAGCAACCCGCATGTGGTGGGCAGCGGGGCGCTGCTCGAAGGCCTGTGCGCCGCATTCGGCGAGCTGGGCCTGCACACGCTGGTGGTGGACGCCGGCGAGCAGGCCGCGGCCGCTTCCGACCTGGCCGCGGTGGACCTGGCAGCGTGCGTGGAGCCGCTGTCGGCGAAGGTGTCCTTCCTGGCTGCGCGCGGACTGCCGCTGCGCTACATCAATGCGAATGGCTCGGCCGCGCAGTTCCTGGAAGCGGTGACTGACGCGGCGCCGTTCGCCGATGTCGTGCTGCTGCACGCGAGCGCGGCGGAGCTGAGCCGGGTGCTGGTGTCGCGCGAGGTGCGTCCGGTGCTGCTCGCCGACACCGACGTGCAGAGCGTGACCTACGCGTACGCCGGCATGAAATGGTTGACGCAGCGGGCGGGCCTGATGGTCTACAGCCTGCTGCTGGCCTGCAATCCGCAGTTGCGCCTGGCGGAGCGGATCGCGCAGCAGCTGTCGAGCTGCGGCGACGGGTTCCTCGGCGCGGTGCTGCGCGAGTGGGCCTGCCTGGATCCGCGTCAGCCGGCGTCGGCGCCGCTGACGCAGGAGATGCGACACATGGCGCGCGAGCTGCTGCTCGCGTCCGTGCCCGGCGCCGCGCTGGACAGCGCCGCCGATGCGATGCCGCTGCGTCCGCGGCCGATGTGGCAGCCCAAGGCCGGCCGCGCCCCGCAAGGCGTGACCCTGGCTGCGCATTGACGCCGGAAGGGAGACGAGACGATGTACACCGCCAAGGGTCAACTCGACAACAACTCGCTGATTCGGCAATACAGCCCGCTGGTGCGCCGACTGGCGCATCAGATGATCGCCAAGCTGCCGGCCAACGTCGAACTGGACGATCTGATCCAGGTCGGCCTGATCGGGCTGACGGATGCGCTGTCGCGCTTCGACACGGCGCAGGGCGTGCAATTCGAGACCTTCGCGACGCAGCGCATCCGTGGCGCGATGCTGGATGAGCTGCGCGGCAGCGACTGGATGAGCCGCGGCAATCGCCGCCAGCAGCGTTCGATCGAGAGCGCGGTGCACAAGCTCGAGCAGAAGCTGGGCCGCCCGCCGCAGGAATCGGAGATCGCCGCGGAGATGGGGATCTCGCTGGGCGAGTACCAGGAGATGCTGGGCAAGGTGCGCGGCACGCAGCTGGTGTACCTGGAGGACATTTCCGGGGACGACGACAGCGACGACTATCTGGACCGTCACGTCAGCGACGAGTCGGCGGATCCGATGTCGATGCTGCGCGATCACCGCATGCGCGAGGCGCTGGTGGAGGCGATCAAGAACCTGCCGGAGCGCGAGGGCTATGTCATGTCCATGTACTACGAACATGACATGAACCTGAAAGAGATCGCGGCGGTGTTGAAGGTGACCGAATCGCGGGTGTGCCAACTGCACAGTCAAGCGATTGCCCGATTGCGCGTGAAGCTGCGCGACTGGTAAAACGAGCCGCACAGCGGCCGCATTCCTTGTGGTCCGAGAACCATGAGGGGAGCGTCCGATGTGGGACTCATTGCGCAGGCGCGCCGGGAAGGCGACGCCTGACGCGTCGGGAGACGAGACCGTGATCGGCGCGCGCGAGCCGACGATGCACGGCAAGACGACGACGGTTGTCCGCGAGTTGTCGGGCGGCGTATCCAAGCTGGGCCGCGACGCGGCCGAGGTGCGCGGGCTGCTGGAGGACACGCAGAAGGTCGTGACCTCGCAGGCGCAGGCGATGCAGGCGTTGGGCGCGGAGCTCGAGCAGGTCCGACATGCGCAGGACGGCATCAATCAATCGACGAATCAGACGCGGGAAGCGGTGGAGCGTGCGCGCTCGGCGCTGTCGGGCGTGGGCGACGAGGTCGGCGGGATCGTGGCGACGCTGCGCCAAGTGAGCGACGCGGCATCGGAGATCACGAAGATCGCGCTTCAGACGCGGCTGGTGGCGTTCAACGCGTCGGTGGAAGCCAAGCGCGCCGGTGAAGCGGGACGCGGATTCGGCGTGGTGGCGGATGCGGTGAAGGATCTGGCCGCGCAGGTGGAGGCGTCTTCCAAGGCCATCATGGGCACGGTGGGGACGCTGGACACGCGGATCGAGAGCTTCAGCCGCGAGCTGCGGGCGGACGGCGCGGGAGGCGCCGCGCAGAGCAAGATCCATCAGGCGTTCGCGGATGTCGAGGTCGACGTGGACCTGATCGCTAAGTCGGCGCGGGAGAGCCAGTCGACGACGCAGCAGCTGGCGGAGCGCTCGGGGGAACTGGGCGTGGAGATCCAGCAGGCGATGCGCAAACTGGACGCGGCGTTCGCGTGCAGCGATCAGTTCCTGCGCTTGTCGGAGCAGATGATCGAGCAGATCGCGGCGAGTGGCGTGGAGGTCGAGGATTCGCCGTATATCCAGACGGTGCAGACGGCGGCGGCGGAGATTTCCGCGTTGCTGGAGCGCGCCCTGAAGGACAAGCGAATCGAGCTGTCGGCGCTGTTCGACGAACAGTATCAGCCGATGAAGGGCACGGACCCGCAGCAATTCACGACGAGATTCACGCAGCTGGCGGACCAGTTGTTCCCGGAGGTCCAGGAGCGGGTGCTGGGGTTCTCGAACAAGGTGGTGTTCTGCATCGCGGTGGATCGCAACGGGTATGTGGCGACGCACAACAAGCGGTATTGCCAGCCGCAGCGGCCGGGCGATACGGCGTGGAACACCGCAAACAGCCGCTATCGGCGAATCTTCAATGACCGAACGGGGTTGGCGTCAGCGCGCAACCAGCGGCCTTTCCTGCTGCAGACCTATCGCCGCGACATGGGCGGCGGGAATTTCGTGCTGCTCAAGGAGGCGTCCGCCCCAGTCACCGTCGCCGGGAGGCATTGGGGTGGGGTGAGGTTGGCGTTTGGGTTCTAGACCTCAATCAGTCGACGAGTAACTTGAGCGAGGCATGAAAATGCCTTGCGGCAGTTATTGTGGCCGAGGCGGTATTGCAAGAGGATTGTCGCAGGTGCTCAAAACACCCCGATGGGCGTGTCACCTTTCACAAGGTGATTTCTCGTGTTGCCTGGTTCTCCGGGCGAGATGGGCCTGACCGTGAGGTAGGCCGCACGTACCTCGGCGTGTTTTGACATCTCGCCCACCTTTTCTGGAAGAAGGTGGACGTCCCTCAAGTTGTTGATTGAAGGACCCCGAATGATCCCCGCTGAAACCATCCGCGCCATCGCTGAAACCGGCTTCCGAGTTTCCGAGCAGATCGCTTACGACCACATCGACCTCGAGCTTAAAACGAAGAAGCCCCGCGCGCCCTTCACCATGAAGCGCCTGCGCACGCCGCTTCTGAATCGCAAGCCACTTCTGGCCGATTCCGAATACACCCGGCTTGTCCTGCGCGAGGCGTCAATCGTTCCGCCGCGGTATGACCCGGCCGCCATGCTTGCTGGCGACAACGTCGTGCCGGTGCTCGATCCGGCCGTCACCGTCGGCGCCGCCATGTTCAACGTGCGCGATCGGCTGACCCTGCTCGCCGCGCTGCTGCGGGATTCCGTCCTCACCATGGAGGATCCGGATTGCCTCTGGGGCCAGATGTACGTCGCCGCCGGCGATCTGGTGCGGGAGGCCCTCAGCAATCTCTCGGTCGTCGAGATCGGCGCGCTCGAGGAACACACGCGGCAAAGCCACAACCCCAAGCATCTGCTACCGGCTTGAGCGCCAGCCCTCGCGGCTTTCCCGCTCGCCTCGAAGTTTTCGACTCCCTAAAGACAACGAGTGCCCACGCGGGAGCGTGAGGCACGCGTTTTTCATTTGGCGCCGGAAGAATCAAGTCATTTTCTCTGACTGATTTCGGTGGGGCTGAATGCACACACCTGCTATGCGCTGCCTGAAATATTCCAACAAATTGAAATTCGGTCCTGATTTGCGTCAATTATCTCTGGGCTTAATCAAGCGCGGCTCCTCATGAGAGTTGCTTGGGCCCCTTGATATGCCATTGAGTCGTGCCGCTCTTAAGCCTATGCTGTATATCAGTCGGTGAGTAGTCGTCGCCCGTAATCGAGGGGTTGTTCATGAGATTGCAAACAAGGGCTCCTTTGCCCTGAACAGGAGGGTTGCCGGCAGACGTTTCGCCTGCCTCATGGTTTGTGCTGAGGGCATAAGATGAATTTCGCAGATCTTGGAGTCGATGCGCTGCCACTGCTGGCGCCCGGTCTGATAGCACCGCTGGTGTTCTCGTTGTATATGCGCCAACCCTTTCTCCTGAGCATATTCACCTTTATTGCCGCCGTGGCGTTCACCAAGGGAAGTCAGTGGGCCATTGTCTCTGTACTGCCGAAACATTTCGGTAGCTGGCAGCCGCTTCTGGAGTTTTTCGCTGCACTGATCATCGCAACCTTTGGCGGCATCGCAGCAGGAGAGTTCACAAGGCGGCGAGATCAGAATCGCCGCTCCAATCGCGCCACACCCGAAAAAGCACAATCAGATCCGCTGCGGTGGAGCGCCATCTTTCGGGGAGAGCGCAAACATCTGATGCTTCAAATGAAGGATGGGCGCACGATCGTCGGTTGGCCGGAGGGCTGGCCGCACGATCATCAGCATGGCCATTTCTTTCTCATCAATCCCCGAGTGATCGGAGAGAAAGTCGATGCGCCCGGATATTCGAGTGTTGCAGTCGTCGTTCCCGCCGCTGATGTTGTCCTGGTTCGGTTTCTTCGTGATGACCCGGGCAAGATCGCGAGCGCGTGGGATGAATTGATCCGAATTGGAGAAGAAGGACCTCAAGGAAATCAAGATGTTAATGTTTACCGATGAGTTCATCGCATTCGCGAAATATTGCCTGCCTGGCGCATGTGCTTTAGTTCCCTATTGGATGATCTGGAAGATTGAACGCAGTACCTCCGATTACTGCTGGCTGACGTTCTGGATGATCCTTTTCCTGCGCGGTATCGACTTGATTGCGGATCTTGTGTTGCGCTTCATGTTCGGGCCTTCCCTGAAGGCAACGCTAATGGGATTTGGCGCATCTCCTTCGTGTGTCGGGGAGATCGTGTTGTGCGGCGTGGGTCTTGGCTTCGGTACGTGGACGGCGTGGCGAGCCAAACAGAAGAAGGGGGAAGAGGCTGCGGATCACTTCCCGTTCCAGCCGTTGCTTTGCCGCTGAGAGCCTCGATTCGCACAGGGGCCGCTTGAGCCCGATCCCAGCCGCCCGGTGATAAAAGCTCTCCCATCCGTCCGGCCCGCGCACGCGGCTTAGCCGCGCCGCGCATCCGGGCACCGCAACTGCCACCTCGCCCCCGATGCCCCTGACCACTGCTTCGGACGCCCACGACCCGCGTGTCATCGATCCCCGGGCCGCCGATCTGCGCCGCATGAAACGCATCGCGCTGGGCTGCCTGCTCGCATCGCTCGTCGGGCTGATCCTCAGCCTCGTCATGGGCGCCGCCGGACCTTGGGCTTGGCTCAAGGCCTTCTGCGAAGCCGCCGCGATCGGCGGGCTGGCCGACTGGTTCGCCGTCGTCGCGCTCTTCCGCCATCCGCTCGGCCTGCCCATCCCCCACACCGCGCTCATTCCGCAGGGCAAGCAACGCCTGGCCGAGGCGCTCGCCGAGTTCGTCCGCGACAACTTCCTGCACCCCGAGGTCCTGCTGCAGAAGCTGCAGATCCTCAATCCCGCCGAACGCCTCGGCGACTGGCTGCGCGTACCCGCCAACCTCGCGCAGATCACCGGCCCGGTCCGCACGATGGCCATCGAAGGACTGTCGCTGCTGCACGAGCAGGCCGTGCGCCGAGCGCTCGGTGAGTTCCTGATCGCCCGCGCGCTCGCCTGGAACGCCACCGCCACCGCGGCCTCCGTCCTCGATGTGCTGACCCAGTCCGGCCGCCACCAGGATGTGCTCGACGGCGCCTTGTCCAAGCTGCGCGACTACCTCGCCACGCCCGAGGTGCGTTCGCTCGTCGCGGCCCGGCTGGTGAAGTTCTCGCGCGCGCAATGGCCCAAGGCCACCTCGCTCGTCGACACCATCGCCAACGTCGACAAGATGGCCGACAGCCTCTCCGACAAGCTCGCGCTGCAACTCGTCGAGGAAGTCCAGACCGCGCTGTCGCAGCCCGATCACGCGGTGAGACGCCAGTTCGACGCCTGGATCGTCGAGTTCATCGAGCGCCTGCGCCAGGATCCGGACTTCGCCCGCGAGGTCAATGCGATGAAGGACCGCGTCGTGCAGAGCGACGACGTGCGCGTCTACCTCGATGGGATCTGGTCCGAGGTGCGCGCCACCCTCGAACGCGACCTGCACCGCGAGGACTCGGTCCTGATCCGTCATCTCGACCAGGGCATGGCCGCGCTCGGCGATCGGCTCAGCCGCGACGCGTCGCTCGTGGCGGCGATCAACACGCATGTGCTCTCGGCCGCGGAGCGCATGGTCGGCGGCATGCGAGACGGCGTCACGCGCCACATCGCCACCACCGTCAAGGCCTGGGACGACCGCAGCCTGGTTCGGCAGATCGAGCTCAGCGTCGGCCGTGACCTTCAGTTCATCCGGCTCAATGGCACGCTGGTGGGTGGCGCCATTGGCTTGTTGTTGTATGCGCTGACCTTGCTGATGCAGCGCTGAGCCGCGCGCCGGCTGTCATCTTCCAGCACTTCCAGTAGCGGGCCTACCCGCATGAGTCGGTCCCGCTCAGCAGGGCACCGTTCATCGGTCATCGCTGGGAGGGCGCGTGCTCGGGACACTGCGAGGACCTCATCTCCTTGCGGTATTGCCCTCCAAACATGTCAGACGCTCCCACCAAATCCCTCTCTTTCGTGCGCCCCGACAGCGAACTCGAAACTTCCCGGCGCCACGCGCGTCTCCGCCGGCGCCCCAACCACAACAGCAGCGACAGTGACGGCGGCGACGACGCTTCGACGGACCGCGAATCGATCCCTGTGCCCGATGAGGATGCGTCGTCGGCGCAGCCCGCTGCGGCGTCGTCCGATGGCCCGTCGCTCGACGCGGGAGCGGAGATGGGCGCTTCGGCATCCAGTCCGCCATCGGCGCAGGAGCCGGGCGGTGTCTCAGAGGACGGCAAACGCCAGATCGGCGCCGCCGCCATCCTGTCGCTGGTGGGCATGATGGCTGCAGCCGCCGGCTCGGGACTGGTCGGCGGCAGCTCGTCCGGCGAAACGGCCAAGCCGGAGAGCGACCATAAGCCCGATCCCGAGACGAAACCCGAGCCGGGCTCGAAACCTGACCCCGATCCGGGCACCAAGCCCGACCCCGACCCGGGCACGAAACCCGATCCCGATCCGGGCACCAAGCCCGATCCCAATCCGGGTACGAAACCTGACCCCGATCCGGGCACCAAGCCCGACCCCGACCCGGGCACGAAACCCGATCCCGATCCGGGTACCAAGCCTGATCCCGACCCGGGCACGAAACCGGATCCCGACCCGGGCACGAAACCGGATCCCGACCCGGGCACGAAACCGGATCCCGATCCAGGAACCAAGCCCGATCCCAATCCGGGTACCAAGCCGGATCCTGATCCAGGCACGAAACCCGATCCTGACCTCACGCCGCCCGAACGTCCGACGGTGACGCTGGTCGCGGACACGGGCGATCGTCACGACGATCGGCTCACGCGCGATGCCACCCTGCGCATCGGCGCGCTCGAGCCCGGTGCGGGTTGGCGGTTCTCGCTGGATGGCGGCCAGACCTGGACGGTCGGCGCCGGCGATCGCCTGTCTTCCGACCACTTCCAGACGGACGGGCCGCACACGGTCCTCGTCGAGCAGGTCGACGCCGCGGGCAACCGCAGCGAGGCCACGAGGTTCGACTTCACGCTGGACACGCGCGCGCCGAGGCTTTCCGCCGCGCTGCTGGTGGACACCGGCGCCTCGGCCGCCGCGGATCCGGGCAACGAGACGTTGTCGGATCGCGTGACCCGTGTCGCCACCGTGCTGATCGAGGGCCTGGAGTCCGGCCGCCCCTGGCAGTTCAGCCTGGATGGCGTCACCTGGCGTGAGGGCGGCGTCCATCACCAGATCGACGGCAGCCTCTTCGGCGCGGATGGCGCCAAGGTCGTCCATGTGCGGCAGACCGACGCGGCCGGCAACGTCGGCGACACCGAGCTGAGCTTCACGCTTGATCGGGCCGTCGCACCCGCCACCATCCAGGTCTACGACCGAAACGCGTTCACGGACACCTATCAGCCGGGATCCTCCACGCTGACCTCGGTGCCGCGCGTGCACATCACGGCCGAGCCTGACGCCTACTGGACCTACGAGTTCGATACCGGCGAACGGGGGAGCGGCCGCGGTACCGCTTCAATCGACCCGGTGGCGGGCCTGCGCGAGGGGGAGCGCACCGTGATCGTCCGCGTCGAGGATGGCGCGGGCAACGTGGCGAGCTCCCAGCTGAGCTTCACGCTCGATCGCACCTCACCCGGGCCGGTGAGCCTGCGCCTGGCCCATGACACCGGCGCCAGCGCCACGGACGGCATCACGCAGGACGGCACGATCATCGTCAGCGGGGTGAAGCCAGGCGACAAGTGGTACTACCGGGTGAGCAGCAAGGAGCTGGGGGATGTCGTCCCGTGGACTGAAGGGGACCCCGACACCCTGACGATTCCCTCCTCGGCCCTGGGCGCCGACGGCAGGAAGCGCATCGATGTCATGCCGATCGATCCCGCCGGCAACATCGATCAGGCAGACATGGGAACGCTGTGGGTCGAGCTGGATCGCCACGCCGACGCGCCGCTGCTGGCGTTGAAGCACGACACCGGCGGCAGCGCGGTCGACTACGTGACCGCGGACTCGACGGTGGTGATCACGGCCGAGACCGGGGCAACGCTCAGCGGATGGTCGGACACGCCGGGGCAGAGCAGCGTGAGCCTCAGCGAAGCGCTCGCCGCGGCGCTGGCGCCCGGCGAGGCCCTCGTCGGCGGCACGGGCGAGAAGGTGCTCCGAGTCCAGCAGACCGATCTGGCGGGCAATGTCAGCGGGTGGTCGGTGCTGTCCTGGACACACACGACGGCGCAGGTCGCCGATGCGCATCAGCTCACCTTACGCAATCGCGCGGATCAGGGCAGCACGCTGTTGAGCGGCACCCGGGGCGCAGACACGTTCGTGTGGGATCCGAAGAGCATCCATTACACGCCGCGAGACGTCGTCAGCAACTATCGGGCGGACGAGGGAGACATCCTCGACCTGAGCCGCATCCTGACCGTCGCGCCGGGGAAGACGCTCTCCGACTACATCGGCAAGGTGGTCGCCCCCATCGGAGAGGCGGTGGAGCTGTTCCTCCACCAGCCGGGCGAGCAGATGGTCGACTACCGGATCGCCTTGTGGAACGTCGCCTCGACCGAGCCGATCCGGATCCAGACCGCGGACGGCGTCTTCACGATCTGAGCCGAGCGGAGCTGCGCTGCGCATGACGCGTGGCAGGCGGGACCGCGGGCCGTAGACTGCGGCGGTCCTCCCATCCCGGAAAAACCTGCCATGCCGCGTTACGTCGCCTTCCTTCGTGGTGTCAGTCCGATGAACGCCAAGATGCCGGATCTGATCCGTGCGTTCGAAGCCGCGGGCTTCACCCGCGTCAAGACGGTGATCTCCAGCGGCAACGTGGTCTTCGACCACGACGGCGCGCCGGTCGACGAGCTCGAACGGCGCGCCGAGCAGGCGATGACGGACACGCTGGGCAGGACCTTCGGCACGACGGTGCGCCCGGTCGAGCACCTGCAGCGTGTCGTCGACGCCGACCACCACGCCGCCTTCCATCCACCCGCCGAGGCCAAGCGCCTGATCACCTTCCTGAAGCGGCCGCATGAAACGCCGGTGTCGCTGCCGATGGCCGGCGAGGGCGCCGCGATCTGCAAGCTGCAGGGCGTCGAGGTCTTCAGCCACTACCTGCCCAACGACAAGGGCCCGCTGTTCATGACGATGCTGGAGAAGCTCTTCGGCAAGACCATCACGACGCGCACCGTGGACACGGTGCGCAAGTGCCTCAAGGCCTGATCCTCAGGCCACGCACGCCCGGTTCTTGCCGGTGCGCTTGGCTTCGTAGAGCGCTTCGTCGGCGCGGTCCAGCGCCTGCTCCATCGTCTCGCCCATGCGGAACAGCGTCACGCCGGCGGAGAAGGTGACGAAGACGTCGCGCCCCTCGTGCATGAACAGGCTGGCCGACAAGGAGCGCTGAAGCCGCAGCAGCACCGCCTGCGCTTCCTCGAGCGGCGCCTCGGGCAGGATCAGCACGAATTCCTCGCCGCCCCAGCGCCCGACCTTGTCCCCAGGACGCAGCAGTCCCGACACGCGGGCCGCCAGCGACTTCAGCGCCTCATCGCCCGCGGCGTGGCCCAGGTTGTCGTTGAGCTTCTTGAAGTTGTCGATGTCCAGCAGCGCCAGCGCCAGCGGCTTGGGCTCGCGGTCGAGCTTGGCGCGTTCGGTCTCGAAGGTCGCGATCAGGCCGCGCCGGTTGGCGATCTGCGTGAGCTGGTCGGTCTGCACTTCGTTGGAGAGCTTGCGCAGTTCACCCTCGAGCTGCTCGACCCGCTCGGCCAGTTGCGTCGCCCGGTCGTGTTCGTCGCGCAGGCGGCCCTGCGTGGACTGCACCAGCGTCTGCACGCTGCGGCTTTCCTCGACCATCTCGCGCACCACGCCGGCCAGGCTCTCCAGCGAGTCCGCCTGCTCGATCACGGTGGCGTACTTGCCCACGCTGGAGCTGAAACGGTCGGTGTGCTGGCCGAGTTCGCCGAGCTCCTGCAGCATGCGGTTGATCAGGCCCTTGAGCGCGTCGCGCGCGCGGCTGCGCTCCTCGCGCAGGCTGTGCTGGCGCTCGCGCGTGTTGTGCAGCAGCTCGCTGACCGAGCGCACGCTGCGCGCCGTCAGCCCCTGCGCCAGCGTCTGGCCCATGGCCTCGCACTGGCCCTGCGCCCAGGAATCGTCCTCGGCCAGGTCGGCCAGGCTGCCGGTGAGTTCGCCGCACAGCTTGCCCAACTCGTTGAACGCGTGGTTGCGGTGATCCAGCCAGCGGCGCGCGCGGATGCACAACGCGTCCATCTGTGCCGCGCGCTCCGGCGTGGCGCCGTCGCGGACCAGCTCCGCATGCGCGGCGCCGAGTTCGTCGATCAGCTCCTTGGCGCGCGCGTCGTCCGAGGCCAGCGCGTGGCGCACGGTGCCGTTCAGGTGCGTGCCGACCTCGGGCCAGGACAGCAGGCCCGGACCCGCGGCTGCCCCGGATTCAGCGGATGCCGCAGCGCTGCCCATCAACGTGTCCAGCGAGCCGTACCGGCCGCCTTCGGCCGAGGCGCTCCCGGCTTCGGCGGGCGGCTGCGCGCTTTCCTCGTCGGTGAAGAACTGCGTGGGCGTTCCCGAGCGCTCGTCGTCCTCGTCATCCTCATCGGCGCCCATCGACGCACTTGCCGACGTGCCCATGCCGACCGTCGACGGCAATTCATCCAGCGGCGCGGGCTGGGTCTCCACGCGCGCGTCGCTGACATCGGAATCCCAGCTCGTCACCAGCTGCTTCAGGCGCAGCGTCAGCCGCTGCGGGTCGCTGCGGTTGCTCTGCAGCACGCGCAGCACGCCGTCCTTCTTGCGCGCCAGCGTCCATTGCCGCCCTCCGCGTTCCAGGCCGCGCATCAGCCGCTCGATCAATTGCGCGAGCTGCTCGGCCTGCGCGCCCGGGCCGTGGGTCTGCTGCAGCGCTTCCAGCGCGCGCTGCAGTTCGTCCCAGCGGCCTTCCTTGAGCTGCGTCGCGAATTGCTGGCGCTGCTGCGGGTCGGGCACGGCCAGCCCCAGCAATCGCGCCATCGACCCCTGCGCGCGCTCGGGCAGCTGCGCGGCGCCGCCGGCGGCGCGCACCGGCTCGCCGGCCTCCTGCGCGTAGGCGCGGGCGTAGTTCTCGGGGGTGGGTTCCAGCTTGTCCAGCGCCAGCCGGCGCAGGGCCGCTTTTGCCAAAAGAGCGGGGGGCTGCTGCGGCATCGGTCGGGGCTCGGTGAAACGTGAAGGGGAGACGGACGGTCGCGGGTCGCGGCGGCGTCAGCGCATCGGGCTTTCGTCGCTGATCTCGGTGGTCGGCAGGATCCAGGGCGCCTTGCGCGGCAACACCGTCTGCGCGAGCCAGCGTTCGAGGTCGTCGGGCGGCAGCGGCTTGCTGAACAGGAACCCCTGCATCAGGCTGCAGTCCAGCCGGCGCAGCACTTCCATCTGGCGCAGCGTCTCGACGCCCTCGGCGATGACCTGCAGGCCCAGCGAGCGCGCCAGCGCGATGATCGCGGTGACCACGGCGGAACTCTGCGGCGTGATGCCCAGGTCGCGCACGAAGCTGCGGTCGATCTTGACTTCCGAGATCGGCAGCGTCGTCAGGTAGGCCAGCGACGAGTAGCCCGTGCCGAAGTCGTCGATGGAGATCTCCACGCCGACCTCGTTGAGCCGGTGCAGCGACGGGATCACGCTCTGCAGGTCCTTCATCAGGCCCGTTTCGGTGATCTCCAGCTGGATCGCGCGGTGGGGCACGCCCCACTGGCTGACGAACTGGTGGATGTGCTCGACCAGGTCCGAGCGCTCGAACAGCCGGTTGGGCAGGTTCACCGCGATCGACTCGCTGAAGCCGAAATTCAATTGCCAGACCTTGGCCTGGCGCGCCGCCTCGCGCAGCGCCCATTCCGACAGCGGCACGATCAGGCCGGTTTCCTCGGCCAGCGGGATGAAGTCGCCAGGCGGCACCAGCTGGTTGCCGCGGCGCCAGCGCATCAGCGCCTCGGCGCCGACCATGCGGGCGGTGCGCACGTCGATCTTGGGCTGGTAATGCAGCACCAGCTCGTCGCGCTCGATCGCCTTGTGCAGCGCGGACTCGAGCTCGAGCTTCTCGCGGCCGCGGCCGGCGAGCATCGGCGAGTACAGCGCGGACGCGTTGCGGCCCTGGTTCTTGACCGCGTACATCGCCACGTCGGCGTTGCGCAGCAGGTCCGCCATCGTCAGGCCGTCGCGCGGATAGAGCGCGATGCCGACCGAGGCAGTGACGAAACATTCCTGGCCGGCGATGAAGATGGGCTCGCGCAGCGCGTCCAGCACGCGATCGGCGACGCGCTCCGCGTCGGTCTCGTCACCGACCTCGGGCAGCAGCGCGACGAACTCGTCGCCGCCCAGCCGTCCGACGGCTTCCAGTGTGCGGTGCGAACGCGTGCCGACCGACTCCAGCATCCCCTCCATCACCTGGTCGCTGTGGCGCACGCAGGAGCGCAGTCGGCGTCCGACTTCCATCAGCAGGTCGTCGCCGGCGGCGTGGCCCAGGGTGTCGTTGATGACCTTGAAGCGGTCCAGGTCGATCAGCAGCAGCCCGACCTCATGGCCCATGCGGCGGCCGGCCTCGATCGCGCGCTCGGCCCGCCACATCAGCTGGCGGCGATTGGGCAGCCCGGTCAGCGCGTCGAAGTTGGCGAGCTCGCGGATGCGGTCCTCGGCCATGCGGCGGTCGGTCACGTCCTGGATGACGCCGGTGTAGCCGCAGGCGTTGCCGTGCTCGTTGAACTCGGGCTCGGCCTCGATGTGGATGACGCGCTTGCGGCCGTCCAGCAGCGTGAACGGGAGGTCGGTCACCAGCACCGAGTTGTGGGCGACGACGTCGCGCAGCAGTCGCATGAAGAGCAGGCGCTCCTCGCGCGGCACCATGCGCATCACGCCGATGAAGTCCAGCGGATCAACCGGACCGCGGCCGAAGACGCGCAGGGCCTCGTTGGCCAGCTTGAAGCCATGGCCGGTCTGCCATTCGAAACTGCCCATGCGGGCCAGGTCTTGCGCGCGCGCCAGCTTGGACTTGCTGCGCTCGAGTTCCTGGCGCGTGCGCGAGCTGCGCAGCATGTAGCGCAGGCGGCCGGCGAGCAGCCGCCATTGCGTGGACTTGACGAAGAAGTCGGTGGCGCCGGCCTGGTAGGCGCGGTTGATCGAGGCCTCGTCGTCCAGGCCGGTCAGCATCAGGATCGGCGCGTTCTCGAAACCGGGCATCCCGCGCAGGCGCTCGCAGGTCTCGAAGCCGTCGAGCTCCGGCATCAGCGCGTCCAGCACGATCAGCTCGGGGGTCCAGTGCGTGACCAGCTGCAGCGCCTGTTGCCCGCCGGTGAGCGCCGTGACCTCGAACCCATGCTCCTGGAGCGCGGCCTCGATCAGCATCAGGTTGACCGGGTCGTCGTCCACCAGCAGGACGCGCGGCCGCTCGATCGGGAGACTGTCCTTCACGACGCGGCTCATCGTGCGGGCTGTACCAGTTGGTGCATCGCGAGCCGGGCGGCGGCGATGTCGGCGAGGACCGTGTCCACCAGGTCCGCCAGGCCGTCCTCGCGGCCGGCGCGGGCGAGGGCCTCGATCTCGGCGCAGCGCTGCGACAGCGCGGTGGCGCCCAGGCTCGCCGCGGCGGACTTCAGCGTGTGCGCCACGTGGCGCAGCGCATTGAGGTCGCGCGGCGCGTCGCGCCCTTGCGAGAGGACCTGCTCCTGCAGGTCCAGCGATTTGAGGAAGGCCGCCACGACACGATCCAGCAGTTGGTTCACACCCTCGGGGTCCAGCTCGCGCAGACGAGCGAGCGCCTGATCGTCCAGCACGGCGGGTTCGGGCTGAGTCCGGGAGGGCATGGTCGTGGCGTAGTCTGATGACATCTTCTGATCATGTCGCCGCGCGGGAGCTTCCACGCGGAGTTGCGGACCATTGTCGTTCACCGGGAGACGGGGAGCGTGCGAAAAAGCAGTCAAAACTGGTGTTCTTGGGGCCTCCGCTCGGGGTAAGTCCCCGGTCCGGTGTGGCGCCGGCGCCGCCAAGTGGGGGCGCGAGGCCGCCCCACGGGCCGGGAGCGGGTGCGCGCGGGACCTGTCGCCCGCACAAGGGGCCCGAAAGTGTCGCGATTGCCTACATACAATGGCTGGCATGAACAGGTTGGGGGACGCCGCCGCTCGCCGTCGGCCATGGAGGGGAGCCGCGCTGGCCTTGGGGCTGGCGGTCGTGGTCCTGCTCCTCTTGCTGGCGCTCAACCTGGAGCCCAGCGGACCCGGCCTGGTGCTGACCGCCGTGATGGCGGGCGCGGCGCTGATGATCTTCGTGGCGGCGCTCACCTGGCACCTCGCGGTGCGCTTGGCGAGAGCCCAATTCGGTGAGCTGTTGCGCGAGAGCCGCCAGCAGGCCCAGGCGCTGACGCAGTTGCAGACCGATTGCCTGTGGCAGACCGATGCCCAGCATCACCTGGTGCGGTGGCAGGCCTCGCAGGGCGCGCCAGCGTCGAGCTGGGCGGGCAGCGCGGTGAACGGCGCGGTCACGCAGACCCTGTGGGAGCGCTTCGAGCCGCTGCCCGGCGCGGACGGCGTGCCGCACGCGATCCGTGCGCGGATCGAGCCCGCCTTGTCCTTCGACCGCCTGCGCGTGCTGGACGCGCAAGGCCGGCACTGGGAACTGCGGGGCCAGGCCGTGACGGACGCGGCCGGGCGCTTCGCCGGTTTCTTGGGCGCGGCCCGTGCGCTGGACGACACGAGCGCCCACGCGCCGGCCACCCCGGCGGCGCCTGCGGCCCCTGCGGCGCCGGAGACCCGGACGACCCCGACCGACTGGCTCCAGGCCTTGCCCGGACCGGCCTGGCTGCTCAGCACCGAGGCGGGTGCCTCGACGCGGCTGATCGACCTGAACGACGCGGCGGCGCAGATGATGGGCGGCGCGGAGGCGCGCGGGCAACTGTGGCGCGCCTGCGAGGAACGCCTGCCGGAGGAACTGCGCCAGGCGCTGGCCCAGCCCGACCTGCAGTCGGGCAGCGCCTGCGGCGCGTGGTGGTTGTGCCTGACGGCGCTGCCCGGCGGCGCCGGCTCGTTGCTCAGCCTCTGGCCGCAAGGCGCGGCGGACACGGTGCCGGCAGCGCTGGCCATGCAGGCGGCGGAGCAGGCCCGGGCGGATCAGGCCTCTTTCAGCTACACGGTGTCGCACGACCTGCGCGCGCCGCTGCGCGTGGTGGAAGGCTTCACGCGCATCCTCAAGGAAGACTACGGCCGGCTGCTGGACCGCGCCGGCAACGACCACCTGGACCGGGTGCTCGGCGCCTCGTCGCGGATGCACAGCATGATCGACTCGCTGTTGGCCTTGTCGCACCTGTCCTCGCAGGCGCTGCGGCACGAGACGGTGGATCTGTCGCTGCTGGCCGGGCAGGTGATGGAGGAACTCCGTCGCGCGACGCCGGCCCGCGAGGTCGAGGCCCATGTGCAGCCCGGACTGCGTGTGCAGGGCGATCCGACGCTGCTGCGCATGGTCCTGGAGAACCTGCTGGGCAACGCGTGGAAGTACAGCGGCAAGCGCGAGCAGGCGCTGATCCGTTTCGAGTCCGAGCAGCGCCAGGGCGAGCGCGTGTTCGTCGTCAGCGACAACGGCGCGGGTTTCGACATGCGTTTCGCGGACCGCCTGTTCGGCGTGTTCCAGCGCCTGCACAGCGCGAGCGACTTCCAGGGCACGGGCGTGGGCCTGGCGTCAGCGCGGCGCATCGTGCGCCGGCACGGCGGCGACATCTGGGCCGAGTCCGAGGTCGGACAGGGCGCCCGGTTCTACTTCACGCTGCCGAGCTGAGCCGGCGGGGTTTCCACCCCCGATTCAGCCCCCGAGCGCGAGCTGCTCGACGGCCTCGACCACGCGGCGGGCCTGCTCGCCGAGTTCGATGTGCTGCTCCGCGGCCATGCGTTCCAGACGCGACAGCGCCTGCGCGCGGGTCAGCGAGTAGCGATGCATCAGCACGCCCAGCGCCATCGCCTCGACGACCTCGAGCGACGCCGCCATGTCGACCGTGGGCGCGGCTGTCGGAGCGGCCGCCGCGGTGCGCGCGGGCCGGTTGGCGAAGGCCGCCTCGACGGCGGGGACGATCTGGTGGATGTCCAGCGGCTTGACCAGGTAGGCCAGCGCGCCGAGTTCCTTCACCTTGGCCACGGTGGCCTCGTCGGCGAAGGCGGACAGGAACATGAAGGGCAGTTGCAGGTAGTCGCGCAGGTAGCCGGCGACGTCGAAGCCGGTCATGCCTTCCATGCGGATGTCGAGCAGCGCGAGGTCGGGCCGATGCTGACGGGCGATGAGGATGGCGTCGTCGCCATTGTCGGCGTCGAGGACTTCATAACCGGCCTGCGCCAGGCCATGCGTCAGGGTGGCGAGCACCAGCCGGTCGTCGTCCACGACCAGGATGCGGCCCTTGCCGCTCGCGCCGACGTCCTTGCTCACGCTATCCACGCTGCTCCCGAATCCAAGGAAAACCCGGGCCAAGCCCAGGCAGAGCCCCCAGGGGGTGATCGGGGATTGTCACCCAAATGTCGCGACGAGGCCCGCCCGGGGACCGCCCCGGTTTCGGGTGGTCACAGGTCATCTCGCCGGATTGGCGATGCCTGCTGATCTCGATGGGTCGCCGGGATCCGTTGGACGCAGCCTGAGAGCATGGCAACGGTCGCGCTCGGCAGACCCTGATCGCGGCAGCACTGCGCCCATTGATCCAGGGCGGATTGCTCGACCTCATCGATCACCGCATTGGCGCTGGCCTCATCAAGGTCGAAGCTGCTGGCGCCGGACAGCATGTTCTCTCGCGTCGACCATGCGCCGAAGTCGCCGACACCGAGCGCCTGCTGTCGAATCAGCGGAGGGCGTCGCGCCGGAACGATGTCGAAGGCGGGGGAAAGTCGATAGCCATCGGGGCGAGCTTCATCGGCAAGCATGCCGTGGTTGCGGTCGTGATCGTCGCCATTGCCGATCACCGCGTTGAACACCATGCGGCGGAACAGGTCGCGTCGGTCGGCGGTGCTGCGAAGGGACAGTCGGCCCAGCTCGCGCGCCAGGCGAGGATAGGAGCCAAAGAAACTGTATTGCTGCGCCGACTGGCCGTTGTCGAGCAAGGTCCTCGCGCTGAGGAACGCGTCGCGGAGCCAGCCGTCCTCTCGGCGCGAACGATCGAAACGCCGGACCATGAGGACATCGGTGTTGCCGACGACGCGGACCTCATGCCTGGCGGACTCGATCCCGCACCGCTGCGCGAGCGACAGCGCGGCTGCCTCGAGACGTGCCATCGGCAAGTCGGAGGCATCTCGGCGCGCGGGAAACTTCACCAGCCATTGCCCGGTGCCTTCCGCGATCGTGATCTTTGGTCGGGCACCACCGAGGCCGGTATTCGGGATCAGTTGTCGTTCCAGTTCTGGTGGCAGCGGGCGTGACAGCTCAAGCGCGGACACCGCTCGGCAGGCGTCCTCGAGCCACGTGTGATCCCAAGGCTCCAGCCATTGGGGCAGCTCATCCGCGGACGCGCTGAATGCCAGGTGTCCGACATGGTCCTGCTGGGACTTCAGCAGATAGTCGACCGGCGATGTCTGTGGACCATAGGCGCGATCGATGACGTAGCGCCCCCAGTCGTCCGGAGAGGCGTCAGCGATGACGCCGAACATGCCGCCGAGTGACGTGGTCGCTTTCGCCGCGTCGTTCAAGGGGAGCGCGACTGGATCGATGGGAAGCGCATCACCCCGCGCCAGATATCGCCGGCCATACACGAAGGTCCCCTGGGCCGACCCGTTGGCTGCGACCTCATGGGTGAAGCGACCACACAGCGTGGGTGTTACGTCTCCCGGCAGGAAGCACCATACGAAAGCCGACCTAGAAGTCATTGTCGATGGCCTTTCTCACGCGTACCCGCCGGCTCTGCGCGCCCAACTCCAGCGTGAGCCCCGTCTGATCCAGCCCGACGTCCGCGAGGACGTCGACGGCGTCATTGAGCCCCAGGGCCCACAACACACGCAGATAGGCGCCGAAGCTGGTCCCGAGGTCGCCACGTTCGATCGCGGCCACCGACTTGGTCGACAAGTCCGAGCGGTCGGCGAGATCCTCGATCCGCCACGCCCGCCGGGTTCGTGCGGCGCGCACCCGCGCACCCAAGGCCTGGGCTTGGATCATCAGGGTGTCAGGGTACGGTTTGACGGGCGTTCTCACGGCAATGCTCCTTGCCGCGATCATAAGTCGATTCCAATATTAAGGACAATAAATCCAATTAGTGGGATTAATTAAGGTCATTACAACGCCTCCAGCAGCTGCACCCCCGGCGGCCAGAGGCTGAGCTCGCACACCACGAGCGGACCTTCCTGCGTGAGCCCCAGCAGCGCGCTGCGGCGCGGCAGCAGCGCCCGCACCAGTCCGAGTCCGGACACGCCGCCGCGCACCTGTGCCAGGTCGAAGCCAGCCGGCAGCGTGCCTTCATTGACGATGCGCAGCACCACCTGCTCCGGATCGAAGCGCAGCTCGCAGCGCACCGGCGCCTGCCCGCCATGCTTGAGCGCGTTGGTGAAGAGCTCGTTGAGCGTGAGCGCGATCGGGATCGCCTCGGCCTCGGGCAGGCCCCAGCGGTGGGACTGCTCGGCCATCGCGCCGTCCACCGTCACCAGGATCTCGCGCCCGAACATGCGCTGCACCGAGCCCATCACCGCCTCGACCACCTTGCGCAGCCGCAGCGGGCCCGACATCCCTACCTGCAGCCCGTAGACCTGTGCGATCGCCTGCACCTGACCGACCGCCTCGTTGATCACGGTGCGGACCTCGGGCCGGCGCGCCGCGATCTGCTGCAGCAGTCCGGCCACGCCTTGCAGGTTGTTCTTGATGCGGTGATGGACCTCGCGCACGAGCAGCTCGCGCTGCGCGATCGCCGCTTCCAGCCGCGCCGCCTCCTGCGCGCGCTGCTGCGTCACGTCGGTCGCCACGAGCAGCAATTGTTCGGGCTCGAGCTCGCCGCTGGCGTCGTTGACGCCGGCCAGGTGCAGCAGCCGCGCGTCCCAGATCCGCGCCTGGCCGCGCACCGTCAGCCGGTACTCGCGCTGCAGCACCTCGCTGCTCTGCAGCGCGAATTCCATGTCGGCGCGTATCGTGGCGGCCTCGTCGCCGCTGCCGAAGAGCGCCTCCAGGCTCGCGCCCATCAGTTCCTCCTCGGGCCGACCGGCCAGTGCCGCGGCGGCCTGGTTGATCTGGCGGACCTGCAGCGTGCGGGCGTCATGCAGGCTGATGGCGATCGGCGCGGCCTCGATGATGCGGTGCAGCGAGGCCTGCGCCTGCTGGCTCTGCGCCTCGGCCTGGCGGCGGCGCTCGATGTCCAGCAGCGCGTAGGTCAGCTGTCGAGAGCTGTCCGGCCCGACCGTCGCCACGGCGTTGCCCACCACCCAGAACTCGCGGCCGTCGCGGGCGACGACGCGGCACTCGAAGGTCTCGGCCAAGCCCTCCGGGAGCTCGTCCAGGTACTGGGTCTGGCGGAAGGGATGGTCGGGCGCCTCGGTCGCGACGCTGCTGATCGGCTGGCCGGCGAATTCCGCCAGGTCCCCGCCGAACATCCGCTGCGCCGAGCGGTTCATCCACTCGATGCCCTCGCGCCCGACGGTGACGATGCCCACCAGCACCGAATCCAGCACCGCGCGCTCGCGCTCCGTCTGCAGGTGCAGCGACTGCTGCAGCGATTCGTTGCGAGCCTGCGCCTGCTGATGGTCGGTGATGTCCACCGTCAGCACCGAGGTCGTCTTCTGTCCCGAGGCGAGCTGGCCGATCTCCACCCGCGTCATCAGCCAGCGCAGGCCGTGCTCGGGATGGCGCACCGCGTAGCGTGCCACCGTCGGTGTGGCCTGCTTCAGCGCCTGCTGGAGCTTTTCGTACTCGGCGCGGGATTCGGGCTCGACCATCTCGCGGTTGACCCCTTGCAGCGCCGGCGCGGGCTTCAGGCCGCTGGCGGCTTCCACCTCGCCGGCCAGCAGCGGCGGGGGCGACGCGCCGGTGCCCGGCCGCGACCAGCCGGCCTCCGCCTGGAAGGTCGCCAGGCCCACGCCGGCCGTGTCCATCAGCGTCTGCAGCTGTTGCTGCGCGAGCTCCAGGTCCTGCTCCGCGCTGCGGTCCTCCAGCATCACGAGCGTGCGCGGACGCGTCCACGGGCCGCTCAGCCGGCGCGCGCGCACCCGCATCCAGCGCCGGCGGTCGCCGGGCGGCGCGAGCAGCGCGTTGCGGTGGAATTCCTGGCTCGCATCGGGCGTCTTCACATGCAGCAGCTCGCGCCATTCGGGCGGGAGCTCGTGCAGGCTGATGGGCAGTTGCGGGCTCAGGCGCCGGCACAAGGCTGTGAAGGCGGCGTTGAAGCGCAGCAGCAGGCCCTGGTCGTCGTGCATCAGCGCGGGCAGCGGACACAGGTCCAGCCACTGGTCGATCTCCGACTGCATCCGGTCGGCGCGCTCGCGCGCGGCGAGCTCGGTGCTGTGGTCCTGCAGCAGCGCCAGTCCCAGCCCACCCTCCAACGGATGGACCCAGGCCTGCAGCAGATGGTCGCGGCCCTGGTCGTCCACCAGGCGCAGCTCCTGCGCCTTGCCGCTGGGCAGCAGCCGCTGGCCCTTGAGCGAGATCTCGCCCATCAGCGCCTGCAGCCGCGCGTTGGTCAGCAACACCTGGCCCTTGGCGTCCAGCACGAAGGAGGGCCAGGGCCCATCCCACAGCCCAGCGAGCAGCTCGGGAAGTTCCTGGCCGCGCGCCTTGAGCAGCGCGCGCAGGGCGTCGAGATCGGGAGAGGCGAGGGGGAGTTGGGGTGACACGGGCCAAGTTTATGCCCGCCAATGAGAACGGCTCCCGAAGGAGCCGTTGCAAGCAGATCGTGTTCGAAGGGGCTGCGGCCCCCGGATTCACTCCAGCTGGGCGGCCTTGCTCAGCGCGCGCAGCACGGCGTGGTTGACCTCGTCGGGTCCCAGCATCAGCGTGTCCAGCGCGTCGCGGATGTCCAGCATCGACTCGTTCTCGATCGCCTGCACCAGTTGCAGATAGCCGTGATACGGCCCGGTCTTGTCGACCAGCGCCTGGCGCACGCGCTCGGGCACCGGGATCGATTGCAGCAGCTTGTCGAACGGCTGCTTGAGCATGTGGTCCAGCAGCGAGAACAGGCCGCAGATGAACATCTCGTCACGGACTTCCGAGTCCGACATGCCCTTGGCCAGCTCTTCCATCACCAGCCCGCGGCGCAGCGCGCCGAACATGACCGGGCGCATCGCGTGGTCCTTGCTCGCGGTGGCCAGCAGCAACGCCAGCCAGCGACGCAGTCGTGCGTAACCCAGCAGCATGATCGCGTGGCGGAACGACGACACCTCGACCGACAGCCCGAAAGCCGCCGAGTTCATGTAACGCAGCAGCTTGAACGCCAGGCTCGGATCGCGCTTGAGCGTCTGCTCCAGCCGCTCGACGTCCTCCCCCTGGTCCACGCGCGACATCAGCTCGACGATCACCTGCAGGTCCGCCTGCGCGTCGTTGCGGGTGACCGGGGCCGCCGGGGCCTCGAACTCGCCATGCACCGTCCAGCCCAGCACGCCGTGCGCGCCGGCGTCCAGCGCCTGCTTGAAGTCCGCGGCGCTGCGCGCGCCCGAGACCAGGACCGACTTGCCCGCCGGCAGCGGGCCGCCGCTCAGGTCCTGCAGGTCCAGCACGACCTGCTTGAAACCGGCCGCGTCCGAGCGTCCCTTGAGCAGGGCGCCGCGCGATTGCGCCTGCGCCGCCAGGTTCGCGTCCGACAGCAGGAAGGCCGGCACCTCGATCTTCATGTTCCCCGGCAGCGATGCCGCCAGCAGGCCCTTGAGCAGGCCCTCGTGCGCCACGTTCAGCAGCACCGGCTTGGTCGGGAAGGCTTCCGCCAGCGCCGCCAGCAGCTCGCCCGCATCGGGCGTGACTTCAGGGCGAAGCGCGAACACCGTGACGCGGGTGGCCTCGATGTCGAGGGACTTGGAAACCAGGGGCGCGTACCCCAGGGCCACTTGGCCCAGCACGGCGTGTGTCGAGTTCATGCAGATCGGCGCATCAGGAGTTGATGTACTGGAACAGCGACATGCGCTGCACCATCGAATAGGTCTTCAGCGCCGCATCGTAGCCCGTCTGCTGGTTCTGGAAGTCGGAAATGCCCTGGGTCATGTCCAGGTCCTCTGCGGCAGATTGCTCAGCCTGGTTGTAAACCTTCAGCGTCTGCAGCCGGGATTCCGAGCCGTCGAGGTTGTTCATCTGCTCGCCGACCTGGCTGCGCACGTTGGTCAGGTTGCCCATGACGGCGTCCAGGTCGCGCAGGTTCATCAGGTTGGCCTGGGTGATCTCCGGCGCGGTGCGGCCGGTGGTCTTGAGCGACTCGATCGTGCGGTCCAGCACCTCGAAGACCTTCAGGTCGGCCGTGGAGGGCTTGACCGAGAACGTATCGCCGTCCGCGGGATTGCCGGCGATGGTCATCGCCATGCCGTCGAACTTGACGGTGCTGCCGGCGGTGTAGTTGTCGCTGGCCACGG
Organism: Roseateles sp.; assembly: GCA_039594005.1. Taxonomy (GTDB): domain Bacteria; phylum Pseudomonadota; class Gammaproteobacteria; order Burkholderiales; family Burkholderiaceae_C; genus Roseateles. The sequence continues at coordinate 2,220,882 of JBCNOF010000010.1, read as the reverse complement.
GCACATGGCCCTGGCTTTCGTTGAACACCGTGTAGGTCTGCGACGGCGCCGCGCCGCTGATGACCACGCTGTAGCTGTCGCCGGTGATCAGCGAGGGATCGGTGACGCGGCCCGAGTCGATGTAGCCGGTGGAGGAGCGGCCGGTCAGCGCGTTGGGCGCCGGGCCGGTCTCGAAGGTGCCGTTGCCGCTGCGCGCCTGCTCCCAGGCCGCGCGGCCGTCCACGCTCAGCGGGTAGTTCTCGATGTTGCCCGTGGTGACGCTGCCCGAGATGCCCTCGAAACCGACACCGCCGCCGATGCGGTTGCCCGCGGCGTCGCGCTGCACGGGGTTGTCCAGGAAGGGCGTGCCCGAGGTGCCCTGGCCGGAGAACAGGTAGCCGCCCGCGCCGTCGCTGCGGTTGGCGATGGACAGCAGCTGGTCGCGCAGGCCCTGGATCTTGGTCGCCAGGCCCTGGCGCTCGGGGTCGCTGTAGCTGGCGTTGCCCGCGGAGACCATCGCCTCGCGGATCTGCTGCATCAGCTCGTTGGCGTCGCCCAGCGCGCTCTCGGCCAGCGTCATGCTGTTGCGGCTGGCGTCCAGCGCGCGCTGGCTCGCGTCGACCTGACCGATGGAGGTGCGCGCGCGCTCGGCGCGGGCCGCGGCGGTGGGGTCGTCGCTGGCCTTCTCGACGCGCTTGCCGCTGGTCAGGCGCTGCTGCGCGTCCTGCATCTCCTGCTGGCGCTTCTGCAGCGTGGAGATGCTCGAGTCGAACATGTTGGCGGTGGAGAGTCGCATGGCGGGGTCCCTCGGGATTCTGGTCAGCGGGTCAGCGGGTCAGCGGGTCAGCGGGGCGGCAGCTCGGGCGCCGCGTCATTGGCTGACGATGCTCAGCAATTGGTCGAACAGGCTTTGCGCGGTCTGCAGCACCTTGGCGGCGGCCTGGTAGCCCTGCTGGAACTGCATCAGCCGCGCGGCTTCCTCGTCCAGGTTGACGCCGGCCTGGCTGGAGCGCGTGGTCTCGGCGTCGGAGGCCACCGAGGTGGACACCTGCGCCAGGTAGTCCGCGCCCTGCACGCGCGAACCGATGTCGGCCATCGCCGCGGCGTAGGCCTCATTGACGGTCTGGCCGCGCGACAAGGTGCCGTCCACCTGCAGCTGCTTGCCCAGGAAGGGCTCGCTCTGCATGGCCAGGAAGGCCTTGGCGTTGCCGTTGTTGGTCGAGACCACCTGGTCGGAGACCTGCAGCGCGATCTTGTCGCCCTGGCGCGGCACGCCGTTCAGGCGCAGCTCGAAACCCAGGTCCACGTCGTTGGCCGGATCGTTGCCGATCTGGCCGCCGGCCTTCCAGGTGCCGCTGACCTGCGTGTTGTCCGACAGCGTGATCGTGTAGTTGATGCTGTTGTCGGCGTTGACGGTGCCGAACTCGACGGTCGCGGGCTGCTTGCTCTTGTCGAACTTGTCGTTGATCGCGTACAGCGAGTCGACGGTGGCCGTGCCCTTGTTGTTGACGTCGGTGGTGCCGATGATCGGCGAGGCCGCGGCCAGGCCGGACGGATCGTCCAGCGCGCGCTTGAAGCTGCCCGCGGCGTTGGCCACGGGCTCCAGCAGGAAGCTGTCGCCCTGCTGCATCGTGCCGCTGGTGGACAGGCTGATGCCGTAGGCCTTCTTGATCTGGTCGTTGCTCATGATCGTGGGCGTGCCGCCGGGGCGCACCGCGATCTGATAACTGTCGGGCGTGCCCGTCGGGTCGGGCGTGACCGTGAAGGACAGCGCCGGCACGAGCGACCCGTCGGTGACGGTGGCGCTGAGCTTGGCGTCGCCGCGGTTGGTCACCGCCGGCAGCACCGAGGGCTGCGCGATCGTGAACAGCGGACCGCCGGCCTGCGCCTTGAGGTCCACGCCCAGGCTCTGCTGCTCGTTGACGCGCGTGGCGATGGCCGTGGCCATCTGGCCGAGCAGGTTGCGCGCGTCCTGCAGGTGGGTGTTCTGGTAGCGCAGCATCGCGGTCAGCGAGCCGCCGGTGAGCGTGCTGTCGTCCAGCGCGCGGGTGCCGCTGGTGTCGCTGATGGAGAGCTGCGCGCGCGCGCCGTCGTAGGGATCGGGCGTGACCGAGAGCTGCTGCGCCTGGCCGCCGAGCACCAGCACCTGGCCGCCGCCGATGAACACGCCCATCGTCCCGTCGCGGCTGTTCTCGACGGTGCTGACCTGCACGTACTGGCTGAGCTGCGAGATCAGCTGGTCGCGCTTGTCCAGCAGGTCGTTGGGCGTGTGGCTGCTGCCGGCGGAGCGGGCGATCTGGTCGTTGGCCGCGGCGATCTGCTTGGCGAGCTCGTTGACCTGCTTGACGTCGGCGTTCATGTCGCTGACGACGCCGGCCTGCAGGTCGGCGAGCTGCTGGCCCGCGCTCTGGAAGCGCGACGCGAGCGCCTGCGCCTTGCCCAGCACCACCTGGCGGGCGGAAGGGTCGGACGGGCGGCTCGCCACGTCGACGAGCGCGTTCAGGAAGTCGTTGGCGGACTGGCCCAGGCCGTCCTCGCCGGTGGGGAAGAGCTTCTCCAGCTGCGCGAGCTGGGACTGCATCGTGGTGTCGGCGAAGGCCTGCGACTTGGCCGCGGCGGCCTCGCGGGTGAGGAACTCGTTGTGCGAGCGCGTCACCGTCTGCACGTTGACGCCCTTGCCGAAGTAACCGGCGCCGGTGAACTGGCCCTCGGGCGTGGTCAGCACCACCTCCTGGCGCGAGTAGCCCGGGGTGTTGGCGTTGGCGATGTTCTGGCCGATGGTCTGCAGCGCCGCCTGGTTGGCGAACATGGCGCGCATGCCCAGCGACAGCAACGGAGAGGTGCTCATGGCGTGGTCCTCAAGCCTTCGGGTGCTTGCTCAGGCGCGCGATCACGCCAGCGCGCGCTGCACGCGCATCGTGGTGTTGATCGTGCGCGCGAGCTTGGTCGCGTACTCGGGGTCGGTGGCGTAACCGGCCTTCTGCAGGCCCTTGGCGAAGCCCTCGGCGCTGCCGGTGTTGGCCTTGGCGACGACATCGCGGTAACGGTCGTTGTTGCCGATCAGCCTGGCGTAGTCCTTGAAGGCCTCTTCATAGCTGCCGTAGGCGCGGAACTTGGCCGTGACCTTCGTGGCCTTGCCGTCGACGTACTCGGTGGTCTGCACCTCGGCGACCTTGCCGGTCCAGTTGGCGCCGGCCTTGATGCCGAAGACGTTGAAGCTGCTCGAGCCGTCCTTGTTCAGGATCTCGCGCTTGCCCCAGCCGGACTCGTGCGCGGCCTGCGCGATCATGAAGCTCGCCGGGATGCCGGTGGACGCCTGCGCGGACTTGGCCGCCGCGTCGTGCTTGAGGATGAAGTCCTGCACGTGCGGCTGCACGTTCTTCACCGCCAGCTGCGGCAGCTGCTGGATCTTGGTGGCGTCCTTGGCACTCGGGAGCTCGCCGTCCTTGACGCCGAGCTGGCGCTGCAGGTGGCGCTCGATGGCCTGCGACAGGCCGCCGGGCAGGCCGGTCATCTTCGCGGCGTACTGCTGGTCGAGCATGTCGGACCCCATCTGGGTGGCCGAGTTCTCCATCATCCCGCTGCTCATCGTGGCCTGGCGCATGCTCTTCATCACTTCCTGCATGAAGAGGGCCTCGAACTGGCGCGCGGTCTCCTTGACCGCGGCCTTGGGATCGCGCGACGCGGTGGACTTGAGTTGCTCGACGGAACGGGTGTCGGAGGACAAGCCGTTGGTGGACACGTTCGCGCCCATGCCGAGCGAGGTGGCGAGGGGGGTGGAGAGGGCCATGTCAGATCACCTCGATCTCGGCCTGGAGCGCGCCGGCCGTCTTCATCGCCTGAAGGATCGCCAGCAGGTCCTGCGGCGTGGCGCCCAGCGAGTTCAGCGCCTTGACGACGTCATTGAGCCGCGCGCCCGCGGGCAACTGGATCAGCGAGCCCGGGTCCTGCTTGATGGAGATGTCGGTCTTCTGCGTGACCGTGGTCTGGCCGCCCGACAGCGCGTTGGGCTGGCTGACCTGCGGCGTGCTGGAGATCGTCACCGCCAGGTTGCCGTGCGCGACCGCGCAGGGCTGCAGCGTGACGGCCTGGTTCATGACCACCGAGCCGGTGCGGGCGTTGATGACGACGCGCGCGGACGGGATCTCCTGGTCGAAACTCAGGTTCTCCATGTCGGCCAGGAAGGCGACGCGGGCATCGGGCGCCAGCGGCGCGCGGACCTTGACCACGCGGCCGTCCAGCGCCATCGCCGTGCCTTCACCCTTGGATCGGTTGATCGCCTTGGCCACGGCGCGTGCCATGCCGAAGTCCGATGCGTTCAGATCCAGCTGCAGCCATTCGTTCTGCTGCAGCGGCGTGGGCACGCTGCGCTCGACCAGCGCGCCGCCCGGGATGCGGCCGGCGCTCAGGTGGTTGATCTGGACCTTGGACCCGCCCGCGGACGCGCCGGCGCCGCCGACCACCAGGTTGCCCTGGGCGATCGCGTAGACCTGGCCGTCGGCACCGCGCAGCGGGGTGATCAGCGGCTGCCGCCGCGCAGGCTCTTGGCGTTGCCCATGGACGACACGACGACGTCGAGCGGCTGGCCCGGCTTGGCGAACGGGGGGAGCTGGGTGGTGATCATCACCGCCGCGACGTTGCGCGGCTGCATGGTCACGCCGGGCGGCAGCAGCACGCCGAACTGCTGGAGCATGGCGGTCATGCTCTGGCCGGTGAACGGGGCCTGCGTGGTCTGGTCGCCGGTGCCGTCCAGGCCCACCACCAGGCCATAGCCGATCAGCGGGTTGGACCGCACGCCCTGCACCGCGGCGACTTCCTTGATGCGCGTCGCCTCGGCCGGCGTCGCGATCGCGAGCAGGGCCATCAGCGCGAGCAGGCCGGAGGCCAGCAGGCGAGGGGAACGGGAGAAGAAGCGGGGGAGGGTGTTGGGGTACATCTCGGTCACACGGTTGGCAGACTCGTGTGACCGATTGTGGGGAAACTTAAATGGGCGAAAGGTTCAAGAAGAAGCGGGATAGCCAGCCAATTCCATGTGCGTCCGCCACGGCGCCGCGGCCGCGCTGCTCGACCCGCACGTTGGCGATCGAGGTGGAAGCGACGATGTTGCCCTGGCGGATCGACTGCGGGTCGACCTGGCCATAGAAGCGCAGCACGTCCACGTTGGCGTTCACGCCGACCTGCTTCTCACCGGAGATCAGCAGGTGGCCGTTGGGCAGCACCCCGGTGACGACCGCGGTGATCGTGCCGGAGAAGTCGTTGGTGTTCTCGTTGGTGCCCTTGCCGGTGCTCTTGTTGGACGAGGATCCGGTGAGCTCGGCCCGGCCGCCGCCGAAGGAGTTGGCCGCGATGCCGGGGATGGCGCTCACGCTGGCGCCGATCGCGCCGTTCTTGTCGAGCTCGCTGCTCGATTTCTGCGAGGCGCTGACCTTCTCGGTGAGCGTGATGGTGACGATGTCGCCGACGAGGCGCGCGCGATGGTCCTCGAACAGCGGCCGGTAATTGGCGTTCTGGTAGATCGCGCCGTTGTTGGCTGAGGCGGGGATGGGCTCGGGCATCTTGACGACCGGCGCGGGCTGCATGTCCACGCGGGGCTGCGGATACATCGTCGAGCAGGCGGTGAGCGCGAGCGTGGCGGCGGCTGCGGCGGCGGTCAGGCTCAGGCGGTTCATATCAAGCTACCTCGGGAAGGGCGGGGAGGGACTTCATGGGGACTCCTCAATCAGAGCTGCGACAGCTTCTGCAGCATCTGGTCGGCGGTGGAGATGGCCTTGGAGTTCATCTCGTAGGCGCGCTGGGTCTGGATCATGTTCACCAGTTCCTCGACCACGTTGACGTTGGAGGTTTCGACGAAGCCCTGCTGCACCGTGCCCAGGCTGTTCTGGCCGGGGGCGCCGGTCTGCGGCGTGCCCGAGGCGACGGTCTCGGCGTACAGGTTGCCGCCCAGCGACTCCAGGCCCGCCGGGTTGATGAAGTTGGCCAGCTGCAGCTGGCCCAGCGTCGTGGGCGTGGCGCTGGCGGCGGTGGTGACGCTGACCGTGCCGTCCGCGCCGATGGTCAGCGACTTGGCGTCGGCCGGCACGATGATGCCGGGCAGCACCGTGTAGCCGTTGGAGGTGACGATCTGGCCGTCGGCGTTCAGCTGGAAGCTGCCGTCGCGGGTGTAGGCGGTGGTGCCGTCCGGCATCTGGACCTGGAAGAAGCCGCTGCCCGTTGACCGCCATGTCCAGGTAGTTGGACGTCTGCGTCAGGCTGCCCTGCGAGTGGCTGCGCGAAGTGGCCACGGCGCGCGCGCCCAGGCCGACCTGCATGCCGGTGGGCAGCGTGGTCTGCTCGGTGTTGTTGGCACCGGGCTGGCGCAGCGTCTGGTACATCAGGTCCTCGAAGACCGCGTGCGACTTCTTGTAGCCGTTGGTCGAGACGTTGGCGAGGTTGTGCGAGATCACGTCCAGCTGGGTCTGCTGGGCTTCCATGCCGGTCTTGGCGGTCCAGAGCGAACGAAGCATCTTGGTCTCCTGAATCCTGAGCTAAAGCGGTTCCGTACTGCGAACTTCTGTCGCGCGGGATCAGCTGTCGGACAGCAGCTTGGAGGCTGCCTGGCCGTGGGTCTGGGCGATCGACAGCAACTTCATCTGCTGCTCGAACTGGCGGGCGGCGGCGATCATGCCGACCATGGTCTCGACCGGGCTCACGTTGGAGCCCTCGAGCGCGCCCGACTGCAGCCGGGCATTGGGATCGGCGGGCAGCGGGTCGCCGCCGTCGGCGATGAACAGGCCGTCATCGCGCCGGGTGAAACGGCCGTCCTCGGTGACGAGCTTGATGCGGCCGATGTTCACCGGACGCTGGCCGTCGGCCTTGGCCACGACGGTGCCGTCGTCGCCGATGGAGATCGTGGAGTTGGGCGGGACGGTGATCGCGCCGCCGTCGCCCAGCACCTGCAGGCCGTTGCGCATGCGCAGCACGCCGTCCTGGTCGACGTCCATCGAGCCGGCGCGGGTGTAGGCCTCGGTGCCGTCCAGCGCCTGCACGGCCATCCAGGACTTGCCCTTCATGGCGACGTCCAGATTGCGGTCGGTCGTGGTGATCGGGCCGGCGGACAGGTCGTGGCCGGTGGTCGTCTCCAGCGCGAAGGCGCGCGTGGTGGCGCCGTCGCCGCGGATGGGCACCGCGCGGAACGCCTGCAGCTCGGCCCGGAAGCCGTTGCTGTTGGCGTTGGCGAGGTTGTTGGAAAGCACGTCCTGGCGCGACATCGCCGCCTGGGCGCCGCTCATCGACAGGTAGATCATGCGGTCCATCGGAACTCCTCAGCGATCGGCAGTCAGGTCCGCGCCGGAATCAGCGCAGGTTGACCAGGGTCTGCAGGACCTGATCTTGCGTCTTGATCGTCTGCGCATTCGCTTGATAAACGCGCTGCGCGGTGACCATATTCACCAGTTCGGAGGTCAGGTCGACGTTGGATTCCTCCAGCGCGCCCGGCGTCAGCGAGCCCAGGTTGCCGTCGCCGGGCACGCCCACGACCGGCGCGCCCGAGGCGTTCGTGCGCGACCACAGGTTGCCGCCCAGCGGCTGCAGGCCCTGCGGGTTGCGGAAGGTGGCCAGTTCGACCTGGCCGGCCGGCTTGGATTCACCGTTCGAGTAGCGGGCGGTGACGATGCCGTTGTCCTCGATCTTGATGCCCACCAGCTGGCCCGGGGCGTAGCCGTCCTGGGTCAGGTCGGTGACGGCGAAGTTGGAGCCGTTCTCGGTGGCCGAGCGCAGGTCCAGCGAGACGCCCTGCACCGAGGGGTCCGACGGGTCGGCCGGGGGCGCGGGGATCGGCAGCGTCGGCGCGCCCTGCGAGTTCACGCCCGCGGGGATCTTGAGGTTCAGGAACTCGCTGGGGCCGGGCGAGACGGGCTTGCCGCCGGTGGGCAGGAAGGTCATCTGCGTGAACGGCGTCAGCGGGTTGCCGTTGGCCTGGCCGTTGTCGGTCTCGATGGGATTGCCCTGCGAGTCGAACTGCACCGCCGAGCCGTTGGCCGTCAGGTAGACGTTCCAGACGGTGTTGCCGTTGGCGTCGTCGTTGTTGGCGCGCTGGTAGTACATGGTCAGCGCGATGGGCTGGCCCTTGGCGTCGTACACCGTCATCGAGGTGGCGTTGTTGTACGTCGTCGGGTCGTTCAGCGTGATGCCGGTCTTGTCGATCTTGGCCGAGTTCGGGTCGGCCGGGTCGGTCAGGTCGTAGGCAGCGGTCGGGCCGGCGCGGGAGTCCAGGTTGAACTCCATCTTGATGTTGCCGGTGGTCTTGGGGTCGATGCCGCCGGTGGGCAGCTTCAGCGCCTGCGCCAGCCCGGGCTGGATCACGCCGTTGGCGTCGGCGGGGTAGCCCTGGAGCTTGAGCTGGTCGTTGTTGACGATGTAGCCGTCCTTGTCGACCTTGAACTGGCCGTTGCGGGTGTACATCGTCGGGTTCTTGCCGTCGCTGACCTGGAAGAAGCCGTTGCCGTTGACGGCCAGGTCCATCGGGTTCTCGGTGACGGTGATGTTGCCCTGCGTGAACTGCTGGGCCACGGTCTGGATCTGCACGCCGATGCCGATGTCGTTGGTGCCCGCGCCGTTGAGCGCCGAGGCATACATGTCGGCGAACTCCGCCCGCGACGACTTCGCGCCGTAGGTCTGGGCGTTGGCGATGTTGTTGCCGATCACCTCCAGGTTCTTGCTGGAGGCGTTCAGTCCGGAGAGGCCTTGTTGGAAGCTCATGGGGTTGTCCTTGGGCGCTGGGGCGCGGGTCGACGGGTGTTCGGGCGGGTTCGGTTCGGGACGGGATGCCGGGATCAGCCCAGCGCGCGGACCTTGTCGTAGTCGACGAGGCCGGAATTCTTGAGTTCGAGCTGCAGCGTGCCGCCCGTGGTGCTGACGGAGCGCACGGTGTCGCGCATCAGCGTGGTCGAGGTGACCGGGTTGGAGGACTTGGTCGCCGTGACGCGGAAGGTCAGGTTGGCGGTCTCGGAGGCCTTGGACGCATCCCAGGTGTAGCTCTGGCTGCCGGCCTTCATCGTGCCGAGGTCCTGCGTGGAGATCACCGCGCCGGCGCCGTTGAGCACCTCCAGCTTGACGCTGTCGGCGGCGCCGGCCAGGTCGAAGTTCATCGTGGCCTTGCCGTCGGTGACCGTGACCTTGTTGCCGGGCACGGTGACCTCGCGGCCCACCAGGCTGACGCTCTGCAGCGCCTGCATCTGCTCGAACTGGCCCGCCAGGCTCTGGATGCTGTTGTTCAGCGTGCCCACGCCGGTCACCGTCTGGATCTGCGCGAGCTGGGTCGTCACCTGCGCGTTGTCCATCGGGTTCATCGGGTCCTGGTTCTGCATCTGCGCCACGAGCAGCTTCAGGAAGCGGTCCTGCGTGTCCGCCGCGCCGCTGCTCTGCGCGGCGGTGGTGGTGGACGTCTTGTTCGTGCTCGAGTTGACGTTGAGGGTCGTGTAGTCCATGACGGGCCTTCCGGGAAGTTCTTATCGCGGCACGGGCCTCAGCCCTGGCCCATCTGCAGGGTCTTGAGCAGCAGCGACTTGGCGGTGCCCATGACCTCGAGGTTGTTCTGGTACGAGCGCGAGGCGGAGATCATGTTGACCATCTCCTCGACGCTGTTGACGTTGCTGTAGGTGACGTAGCCGTCGGCGTCGGCCAGCTGGTGGCTGGGGTCGTGCACGCGGCGGCCGGGGGTCTGGTTCTCCTGCACGCCCACCACCTGCACGCCGACGTCGGTCTGGTCGGTGCCGTTCTGGGCCAGGATGCTCTGGAAGACGACCTGACGCGCCTTGTAGGCCTGGCCGTCCGGACCGGCGACGGTGTCGGCGTTGGCCATGTTGCTGGCCACCGCGTTCAGGCGCTGGCTCTGCGCGCTGACGGCGCTGCCGCTGATATGGAAGATGTTGAACATCGACATGAGGGTTTCCTGTTCGTTATGCGTTCAGGTCACGATCACGCCGAGTTCGGCGACTTCATCGCGTCCATCATGGTGCGGATGCCGCCGTTGAGGAATCGCAGCGAGGCCTCGTACTTGACGGTGTTGTCGGCGAAGCTGGCGCGCTCGCGGTCCATGTCGACCGTGTTGCTGTCCATGCTGGTCATGCTGCTGAGGCTGCTCTGCAGCGCGTTCTGCGTGCGCTGCGTCAGCGTCATGTTGGAGTTGGCCGTGTTGCTGGCCGGGGAGGTGGCCTCGCGCAGCGCCTTGGCGAAGTCCATGTCCTTGGACTGGTAGCCCGGGGTGTCGGCGTTGGCGATGTTGCTGGCGAGCAGGCGCTGACGCTCCGCCCGCAGGGTCAGCGCCTGGGCCTGGAAATTCATCGCGTCGGTCAGTCGGTTCAGCATGGTCGGCTCCTTCGGGACGGTGGGGCGGGGCGTCGGACGCCGGCCCGGTTTGTCACGTTCGGGCATTGTGGGCAGCCGGTCCGAAAACATGAGCGCGATAAGACGGGTGATCCGGGCGCATTTCCAAGCCATCGGCGAGCCCCGGATCCGTACAGTTCCGTCCCATGCCGCAAAGCTGCCCCTCTTCCCATGCCCGCACCTCGCAGGCGCTTCCCGCCCTGCTGGCGGGCGCGCTGCTGAGCGTGTGGGTGATGTTCGGATGGGCGGAGGATGTCGGCGCCCAGACCCTGCAGCAGGCGCCCGCGCCCAAGGTGCAGGTGACGGCGCCGGTCCTGCCGGCTTCGATCAACGAGCAGCCCGGCACCGGCCTGGGCGCGCTGGATGCGACGCTGGAAGACCGGCTGCAGACGCTGGCGATGGCCGGCGCGCGGCAGGTGGCGCCCAATCAGGCCCGGGTCGAGGTGGAACTGGGCCGGCTGGACCCGCGCCTGCGCCTGGCGCCGTGCGCGCAGATCCAGCCCTATCTGCCGCCGGGCAGCAAGATGTGGGGCCGCACCCGGCTGGGGCTGCGCTGCCTGGCGGGCGTGACCAAGTGGAACGTGACGTTGCCGCTGACGATCAAGGTGTACGGCCAGGCCTACGTCGCCGCTGCGGACTTGCCGGCGGGCACGGCGCTGACGCAAGAACATCTGCGCCTGGCCGAAGTTGACATTGCCGGCGAGGCCGGCGCCATCTATACACAAGCGGACGGCTGGATGGGGCGTCACCTGGTCCGGCCGGTCGCGGCCGGTGAGGCGCTGCGCTCCGCCGACCTGAAATTGCGCCAATGGGTGCAGCCGGGCGACCGGGTGCAGGTCCTGGCCACCGGCGACGGTTACGCGGTCGCCGGCGAGGGGCAGGCGATGGGCGTCGGGCTGGAAGGCCAGGATGTCCGTGTACGTTTCGACAATGGCCGCATGGTCACTGGGCGTACGATCGGAGAACGACGGGTGGAGGTGGTACTGTGACGACCTTCGCCGCGGGGAAGACGGCTGCCGGGGAAACCGGGAGATCTGTCTATTTTGTTAAGGACACCCCTCAAGTTCCGCCCAGCCGGGTCGATAAACCCGGTATTGGAAGGGGTCCGGAAGTCCTCGGGCCCATGGAGAAAAGCCATGAAGATCGGTAACAACGACCTGAACGCCTACTCGAAGGTAGGCGGCACCACCGCCGGGACGCCCGACGCCGGTGCGGCCAAGGCCGGCAAGGCCGGCGCCGCCGCATCGTCGAACGAGAGTTCCAAGGTGGAGCTGTCCAACGCCGCGAGCAGCCTGATCTCGGGTACGAGCGCCGACGACGGCAGCTTCGACGCGGAAAAGGTGGCGCGCATCGCCAGCGCGATCGAGAAGGGCGAGTTCAAGATCAATGCCGACGCGATCGCCGACAAGCTGATCGCCAACGCGACGGAAATGCTCGGCCGCACCCAGCAGGCGCACTGAGCCGCTGGTCCGGACGCCCCCACGACCCCACCGCCGAGCTGAAGCGATCATGACCGCCACGCCCCTGACCACGACTCCCGTCGACCTGGAACAGCCGCTCCAGGACGTCGAAAGCTGCCTGAACCTGCTGGGCGACGCGCTGCATCGGCGCGATTCGCAGGCGATCGAGCTGCACGCGGCGTCGCTGCACGCGGCGCTGGCCCGGGCGATCGAGCAGTTCAGCGCCGCCGCGCGCACCGGCACGGTGCCCGCGGGTCTGCGCACCCGGCTGATGCAGGCGGGCGGCCGCGTGGCCGCCCAGCGCGAATCGCTGGCCCGGGCGACCGCGGCGCTGGATCGCGCCATCGACGTGCTGATGCCCGGCGAGCCCAGCGGCCTGTACGGCGCTTCCGGAAAGAACGAACGCAAGTCCGCCCTGGGCGGCTCGATCCAGGCCTGACCTTCAGCGCCCGGATGAACAAAGGCCACGCGATGCGTGGCCTTTTTCATTGGCGCGGGCGTTTCAGCACCGGCGCGGCGCGGGGCTCAGACCGCGATCCGCGTCGCCTTGCGCCGCAGGCAGTCCAGGTAGGCGTGGCCGTCGGGCGGCAGGCCGCTGCGCTGCGAGGCCCAGATCATCTCGCCCAGGCATTCCATCGCCTCGTGGTGCGCCTCGTGCAGCGACTGCCGGCGCGCGGCCAGCAGGTCCAGCGCCTGGCGCACGCCGGTGGGCTGGTCGATCTGGTGCTGCTCGATCAGGCTCAGGTGCATCGACAGGTGCAGGAACGGGTTGGTGCGGCCGTCCTCCACCGTGTAGACCGCCGCCAGCGCGGCGTCCTCGTCGGCGAGTTCCTCGTGGTACTCCGGATGCTGCTCGATCCAGTCCGAGGCGATCGCCTCCATCGGCGTCAGCGGCAGCTTGTCGCGGTGCTTGCGGTAGGTCTGGCAGAAGAAGCGCCGGACCTCGAGTTGGGAAGGGGCAAACATAAGTCCGCGATTGTCGCCGCTGGCCTCAAGCCTTGTCGGGCTGGGGAAACTCGGGCGATCCGCCGGCCGCCGCGCCGGGTGAGGGCGCGGACCCGGGCGCCGATCCAGGGGCTTGGTGCGGCTCCTGCCACGGGTTGCGCCCGCGGCCCTCGGCCAGCGCCTTGCGCTCCGCCGCGAGGCGCTCCTCCAGCTGCTCCCGGCCGCGCTTGGACATCGCGATCAGCGTGTCCAGGTCGCCGCGGTGCGGGCGCATGGCCTCGGTCTGCTCGACCGTGTGCCGGCGGAAGCGCCAGGCCATCTGCCGCGCCGCGTGCGGTTCCCAGCCCAGCTGCTGCAGCACGCTGCGCGCGCTCATCAGCGCCGAGTCCAGCGTCTCCCGGTCGATGAGCTCCACGCCCAGCTCGCGCAGCGCGTAGTAATGCTGGACGTTGCGCGCCCGGGCCACGATGGTCAGGTGCGGGAAATGCTGCCGCGCGATCTCCGCGATCTTCACGCTGTGGTTGAAGTCGTCCACCGCCAGCACCAGCACCCGCGCGTTCTGCGCGCCGGCCGTGCGCAGCAGCTCCAGCCGCGTCGCATCGCCCCAGAACACCCGCCAGCCGAATCGCCGCAGCGATTCGACGGTGTCCGCGTCGTGGTCCAGCACCGTGGCCGAAATGCCGTTGGCGAACAGCAGCCGCCCCACGATCTGCCCGTAACGCCCGAAGCCCGCGATGATCACCGAGGACTCCTGCTGCTCCTTGAGCTCGTGCGGGGACTTGCGCTCCACCTGCCCGGCGCGGCGCTGCGCCCAGGCCAGCAGCGCGGGCGTGAGCGCCAGCGACAGCGCCACCGCCGCCACCAGCACCGAGCGCTGCGCCGCGTCGAGCAGCGTGGCCTGCTCGGCGAGCTGGAACACGACGAAGCCGAACTCGCCGCCCTGCGCCAGCAGGATCACGAACACCGCGCGTTCCGGCTTGGGCAGGCCCATCGCCCGGCTCAGCACCGCCAGCACCAGGCCCTTGCAGAGCCAGAGCGCCGCCAGCAGCCCCAGCACCGCCAGCGGCTTCTGCCACAGCACGGTCAGGTCCAGGCCCATGCCCACGGCGATGAAGAACATCCCCAGCAGCAGGCCCTTGAACGGCTCCAGGTCGGCCTCCAGCGCGCGACGGTACTCGCTCTCGGCGAGCAGCACGCCGGCGGCGAAGGCGCCCAGCGCCATCGACAGCCCGACCTTCTGCATCAGCATCGCCGCGGCCAGCACCAGCAGCAGCGACGCGGCGGTGAAGATCTCCGGCGTGCCGCTGCGCGCGATCCAGCGCAGCAAGGGCCGCAGCAGCAGCCGTCCGCCCAGCACGATCAGCACCAGCGCACCCAGCGCCAGCCAGATCTTCCCGCCCGAGTGCCCCGCGGCTGGCCGCCCCTGGCTGGCCAGGAGGGGCACCAGCGCCAGCACCGGGATGGCGGCGATGTCCTGCAGCAGCGCCACGCTGATGACGCTCTGCCCGGCGCGGGTACCGCCCAGGTTCTTCTCGCTGAGCACCGCCAGCGCCACGGCCGTCGAGGACATCGCCAACCCCAGCGCGGCGATCACCGCGGCGTGCCAGTCGGCGTCCAGGAGGAACGACGGGATCAGCAGCAGCGCCGCGCAGCCCAGCATCTGCGCCGAGCCCCAGCCGAAGATCGGCCGGCGCATCGCCCACAGCCGCTTGGGTTCGAGCTCCAGCCCGACCAGGAACATCATCAGCACGACGCCGAACTCGCCGATCTCCAGCACCGTCGCGGGCTGGCTGATCAGTCCCAGCACCTGCGGCCCCAGCAGCACGCCCGCGACCAGGTAGCCGAGGATGGAACCGAGCTTGAGCCCGCGCGCCAGCGGCACCGCGAGCACCGCCGCGGTCAGCAGCACGAGCGGCGTGAGCAGCCAGTTGCCGTGCGCGGCCTCGGCCGCCTGCGCGCCGTGCACGACGGCCTCGGTCGCCGTCACCGCGACGGAGGCCGCCGCGGACGCCGCCTGCAGCGCGGCGGATGCCGCCTCGAGGGGAATCGCGGCCGCCATCAGACCGGCGCTCCTTCCTCGCGGACCGGGCGCTCGTCGTCGGGCACCGCCTCCTGCGCGGGCTCGGGCTGGCGCTCGCACCATTCGGGCAGCACGCGCAGCCCTTCGACGAAGGCCTGGGCGTGGGCCTGGACCTGCTCGGCCGTGGCCTTCTGCGCGCCGTGCAGGATCAGCGGCGGCAGGAAGCGCATGCCGCACAGCGCGGCGGTCTGCGCGTAGGGCAGCAGGAAGTCGCCCACCGGATGCCGGTTGTAGCCCTCGGCGCTGTAGGAATGGGCGCTGCCGCCGGTGGAGCTCACCAGCCACAGGTCCTTGCCGTGCAGCGCGTGGCCCTCCTGGCCGTAGGCGAAGCCCACGCTGAGCACCTCGTCCACCCACAGCTTCATCAGCGCGGGCATGCCGTACCAGTGCATCGGGTGCAGCCAGACCAGCATCTCCGCGTCGCGCAGCGCGTCCTGCTCCGCGGCGGTGTCGATCGCGTAATCGGGGTAGAGCGCGTAGAGGTCGCGCACGCGCACGTTGGGCAGGCCCTGCGCGGCCGACAGCATCGCCCGCGTGACGCGGGAATGCTGCAGGTCCGGATGCGCGGACAGGAGGAGGATGGAAACGGGAGCGCTCATGGCGGCGGATTTTGCGGTATCGCATAACATCCCGCGCACCTCATCGAGGAGAGGAGAGGCCATGCCGGTGATCCTGGTCGCCAACCCCAAGGGCGGTGTTGGCAAGAGCACGCTCGCGAGCAACATCGCGGGTTTCCTGGCCCATCGCGGCCACGCGACGCTGCTGGGCGACATCGACCGGCAGCAGTCCTCGGCGAAGTGGCTGGCCCAGCGGCCCGCGGCGCTGCCGGCGATCCGCGGCTGGGAACTGGCCTCGGCCGAGCAACTGCGCAGCCCCAAGGGCGTGTCGCACGCCGTCCTGGACACGCCCGCCGGACTGCACGGCAAGAAGCTCGCGAACGCGCTCAGGGTGGCCGACCGCGTGGTGGTGCCGCTGCAGCCCAGCCTCTTTGACATCCAGGCGACATACGACTTCGTGCGCGAGCTGCAAGATGCGGCCCGGGATCGCGGGAACTCCGGGCGCGCGCCGGCCATCGGGCTGGTGGCGATGCGGGTGCGCGAGGGGACGCTGTCGCAGCAGCAGCTGCACCAGTTCATCGAGCAGCTCGGGCTGCCGCTGCTGGCCGAGCTGCGCGACACGCAGAACTACGTGCAGCTGGCCGCGCGCGGGCTGACGCTCTGGGACATCGCCCCGGGCCGCGTGACCCGCGACCTGGAACAGTGGTCGCGCTTGTGCGCCTGGCTGGAGAGGCCCGACAAGGACGGCAAGGACTGACTTGCCGCTGTCCCGGGACCCGGACTCCGTCGGCGCTGAACCTTTCAGAACGACAGGAGATCGGGATGCGGATGTTCGAGAAGCTGGAAGACCTGGGCCCGCTGGTGGGCGAGGAGATCGGGGTGTCCGAGTGGATCGCGGTGGATCAGCCGCGGATCCAGGCCTTCGCCGACGCGACCGAGGACCAGCAATGGATACACACCGATCCGGCCCGGGCCGCCGAAGGCCCGTTCGGCGCCACCATCGCGCACGGCTTTCTGACGCTGAGCCTGCTGCCGCGCTTCTACGAGACCGCGTTCCGTGTGCGCGAGGTCCGCATGGGCATCAATTACGGCCTGGACCGCGTGCGCTTCCCCGCGCCGGTGCCGGTGGACAGCCGGCTGCGCGGGCGTTTCGTCCTGAAGCGGCTGGAGGCGGTGGAGGGCGGGGTGCAGATGATGGTCGAGGTGACCGTGGAGCGCGAGGCGGGAGGCAAGCCGGTCTGCATCGCCGAATCGCTGACCCGCCAATACCGGTGACCGGCAATTCCGCGGTCGCGCGGTCCCTCCGACCGGCCGCCGTAGGGTGTTTGCCCCTGTGCGATTGACGCCACGTCCGGTTGGGCGGTGATCGCCCGGTGGTGCCATTTCCATCATTTCCGATGCCGGATTTCGCCGTCGTCACGCTCGGTGGACATCGTTCACACCGAGATACCGGACTGGGCGAATGAAGGAAATTTTGTTTGCCAATAGAACTTTCTATTGGTAGCGATGCCACCGTAAGGGGGAGTGCCTGCCCGAAAGGGCGCGCCTATGATCGCGCCCTAGTTCAAAAGTCATTCGGGACGGCCGGCCGGGAAGCCAGTCGCCGCAGTCCGACCATCCAAGGAGACACGCCCGTGAGGGTTCTGCTGATCGACGATCACCCGCTGATCCTGGCCGCGCTCCAGACCGTCATTCAAGGTCTGGGCGACGACGTGCAGGTGCTGGGTGCCGACAGCGCGGCGCAGGCGCGCGACACGCTCAAGGTGCGTCAGGATTTCGACCTGGTACTGCTGGACCTGAACCTGGGCGACGCCAGCGGGTTCGATGTGCTGGAGGAGTTCCGCGCTCAATACCCGTCGCTGCCGGTGGTGGTGATCTCCGCCTCGGACCGCGCCAGTGACGTGATCCGCGCGATCGACCAGGGCGCGATGGGATTCATCCCCAAGCGCACCGGCAACGACGTGCTGGCGCAGGCGCTGAAGCTGGTGATGTCCGGCGGCATCTACGTGCCCCCGATGTCGCTGGGTTCGGACGCGACGCCGGAACCGGAGCCCGCGCTGATGACCGAGGGCGCCGCGCCGGTCAACGCCAAGCTGCACCAGGTGCAGGCGCTGGCGAGCCAGGCCGGTTACCAGACCACGGCCGGACTGGAGAGCCTCCAGTTGACGCCGCGTCAGACCGACGTGCTGGCGCTGCTGCTGCAGGGCAAGCCCAACAAGATCATCGCGCGCGAACTGGGCGTATCGGTGGAGACCATCAAGGACCACGTCGCCGCGGTGCTGAAGGCGCTGGGCGTCAGCTCGCGCACGCAGGCCGTGCTGGCCGTGGGCCAGATGGTGCAACGCCAGCCGAGCGCGGCGTTCAACACCTTCCGCTGAAGGAAGCACCAGCGGCATCGACCGACGCAGGATCGAAGGCCGCGGAAAGACAAAGGGCGCCTGGATGGCGCCCTTTTTTCGTCCGAATGGCTGGTTCGATCGCTGGCTTGAACGCTCATTCGAGCGGATCCAGTCGCACGATGGCGAGCGACAGGTTGTCGCCGGTGCCCTTGGCACGTTGGCGCGCCTTGTTGACCAACAACTCGGCGCCGTCGCGCGGCGGCAGGCTGTGCAGCACCGTGCCGAGCTCCGCCGGGGTGAAGTAATGCCACAGACCGTCGCTGCAGCACATCAGGCTGTCGCCGTGTTCCAGTCGCTCGATGAAGGACTCCACCGGCGTGGGCTCCTGCACCGTGCCCAGGCACGCGGTCAGCAGGTTGGACTGGGGATGGACGAGCGCTTCGTCCTCGGTGATCTGGCCTTCGTCGACCAGGCGCTGCACGTAGGACTGGTCCAGCGAGCGCGTCACCATGTTGGGTCCGCGGAACAGGTAGATGCGCGAGTCCCCGGTGTGGATCCAGAAGCAGCGGCGGTCGGCGGTCAGCAGGTAGGCCGCCAGCGTGCTGTGCGGTTCCTCTTCGGCGGAGATCGCCGTCAGGCGGATCATCAGATGCGCCTCGGAGACGATCTGGCGCAGCAGCTCGGCCTCGTCCTCCTCGCCGGGGACGAAGCGCTCGAACAGCTGCTGGGCGGTCAGGATGACCTGGTCGGCCGCCTTGCGGCCGCCGCTCTTGCCGCCCATGCCGTCGGCGACGATGCCCAGCACGCAGCCGCTCTGGCGCGGATGGGCGATGACCTGGACCTGGTCTTGCTGATACAGGCGATCGCCGCGATGGATGCCGGTGGCGGCGCTGAGGCGATAGCCTGGGGAATTGCGAGTCATCCCAAAACTATAATCGTCCGGCTCTGCCTCCCGGCCGGGTGGTTCCCCGTTTATGGATGAACAACTTCACTCTCCAGCCCGACGTCTGATCGAATTGCGCATCGCGCATGCCGAGCTGGATGGCCGCATCGACGCGCTGATGGCGGCTCCGGGCACGGGCGTGATCCCGATCGATCCCGCGCCGCCGGTGGTCCTGCCGCCGATCGACGAACTGACCCTGCGCCGGCTCAAGAAGCAACGCCTGGCCCTGCGCGACGAGATCGCGCGGCTGGAGCGGGCCAACGATCCCGATGAGCCTGCCTGACCCCTCTCACTCCGGTGCCGATTCCCAAGCCGACCTCGGTGACCCCGCCGCCGACGCGCTCCAGGACCTGATGGCCGAAGCGCCATGGGCCGAGGCGTCGGCGCCTCGGCCGGGGGGCGACGACGCGGGAACCCCGTCGCCATCGGGTCTGGCGGCCTCCCGCACGCGCGCGGCGGAGAAGGACATGCGGCCCGGTGAGCTCGAGGACGCGGTCGCGGCGACTTTCGACACGGCGGGTCCCTTGTCCCGGCGCGACCCCGGTTACTCGCCGCGCGGACCGCAGCAATTGATGGCGCAGGCGGTGGCCCAGGCGATCGCCGGACGCGACACGCTGGTCGTGGAGGCGGGGACCGGCGTCGGCAAGACCTTCGCCTATCTGGTGCCGGCGCTGCTCAGCGGCGGCCGCACGCTGATCAGCACGGCGACCAAGAGTCTGCAGGATCAGCTCTTCATGCGCGACCTGCCGCGACTGCTGGACACGCTCGCGTTGCCGCTGCGCGCCGCGTTGCTGAAGGGGCGAGGGAGTTACCTCTGCTTGCACCGATTGGGGCAGGCGCGCCACAGTGCGGAGCTGCCTGATCGGCGGGCCGTGGCGCAGCTCGCGCGCATCGAGCGCTGGGCGCTGTCGACGCACACGGGCGATTTCTCCGAGATCGATGGCCTGGACGAGCGCTCGCCGGTGATTCCCATCGTCAGCTCGACCCGCGACAACTGCCTGGGCACCGATTGCCCGAGCTACCGCGAGTGCCACGTCGTGAAGGCCAGGCGCGAGGCGATGGAGGCGGACCTGGTGGTCGTCAACCATCACCTGTTCTTCGCCGATCTGGTGCTGCGCGACAGCGGCGTGGCCGAGCTGCTGCCGAGTGTGGAGGTCGCGATCTTCGACGAGGCGCACCAACTGCCCGAGGCCGGCTTGAACTTCCTGGGCCGGATGCTGGGCAGCGCGCAGCTGTTCGACTTCGCGCGTGACCTGCTCGCGCAGGGCCTGGCGCATGCGCGCGGGCTGCAGGAGTGGCAGGAGATCGCGGGCGGCATCGAGCGCGCGGCGCGGACGCTGCGCCTGGCGTGCGCGGGCGGGCGCGAGCTGCGCGGGGTGCTCAAGCTGCGCTGGACCGAATGCGCGGGGCAGGGTGATTTCGACATGGCGCTGGGGCAGGTCGCGCAGGCGATGGAGCTTGCTGTCGACGCCCTGGGCACGGTGATGGAGGTCGGCCCCGACCTGGCCCGCTTGCACGAGCGCGCGGTGGAGGTGTCCAGGACGGCGCAGCTGTTCGCGCGGGAGCCTGATGCCGGCGCGGTGCGGTGGGTCGATGTCGGCACGCACCAGGTGCGGCTGATCGAGTCGCCGCTGGACATCCGCGAGGCGATGCAGGAGGCGCTGGCGAGCACGCCCAAGGCGTGGGTCTTCACCTCGGCGACGCTGGGCGAGGATGACGCGCTGAGCTGGTTCACCGAACCGGCCGGCCTCGGCGAGGCGCGCACGCTGCGCGTGGGCAGCCCGTTCGATTACGCATCGCACGCGCGGCTGTACGTGCCGCGGCATTTCCCCAAGCCCTCCGAGCCGGATCACGGCGAATCGGTGGGCTGGCTGGGCGCGCGGCTGGCGGCCCGCCTCGGCGGGCGGACATTCATCCTGACGACGACGCTGCGTCAGCTGCAAACGGTGGCCGACGTGTTGCGGCAGCGCTTCGAGGAGGGCGGGCACCGCATCGAGGTGCTGGTGCAGGGCTCGATGCCCAAGCGGCAACTGCTGCAGCAGTTCATCGAGCAGCCGGCGTCGGTGCTGGTCGGCTCGGCGAGTTTCTGGGAGGGCATCGACGTGCCGGGCGACGCGCTGCAGTGCGTGTTGATCGACAAGCTGCCGTTCCCTCCGCCCAACGATCCGCTGGTCGAGGCGCGCGTGGCGAGGCTGGAATCCGAAGGCCGCAACCCGTTCATGGAGTACTTCGTCGCCGAGGCCGCGATCGCGCTGAAGCAGGGGGCGGGGCGGCTGATCCGGACCGAATCCGACCGTGGGCTGCTGGTGGTGTGTGATCCGCGGCTGGCGGGCTCGCATTACGGCAAGCGCTTGCGCGAGGCGCTGCCACCGATGACGCAAGTGCCGGACGAAGCGACGGCGCAGGCGTGGCTCGCGGAGCTCAAGGCCTCCCACGAGGCGTGAAAAAGCCCGCTGACGCGGGCTTCTGCGTTGATGCGTCCATCTGACGGCCTGGGGCTTGCCAGACTAGGCGCGAGGGGGTGACGCATAGCAGCGCTATGCGAGCCCCTGAGCAACGACGTATGGCGAGTCCCAGGCCGTCAGATCACCAGATCTTCCACCAGGGTTTGTCCTTGACCTTGGCTTTTCCGGTGGTGAGGTACGAGCTGTCCGGGAAGCTCGCCGCGAGCACGCGTCGGGTGTCGTCGCGCAGCTGGGCCATGCCGAGCTTGTCGTAGCTCTGCATCATGAGGAACAGCGCTTCCTCGAGGGCCGGGGCGTACTGGAACTCCATCAGCGCGGCCTGGCCGCGGTTGGCCGCTGCCAGGTAGGCGCCGCGGTTGTAGTAGTAGCGCGCCACATGCACCTCATAGGCCGCGAGGCTGTTGGTGATGTAGTCGATGCGGATGCGGCCGTCCTCGGAGTACTTCGAGTCGGGGAACTGCTCCACCAGCTGCTTGAACGCCTGCATCGAGTCGCGCGCGGCCTGCTGGTCGCGCTCGGAGATGTCCTGGCTGGCGATGCGTCCGAACAGGCCGAGGTCGTCATTGAAGTTGACCAGGCCCTTCATGTACAGCGCGTAGTCCAGCGCGGGGCTCGACGGATTGAGCTTGATGAAGCGGTCCAGCACCGTCACGGCCTGCACGCGCTCGCCGCTCTTGTAGTTGGCCCAGGCCAGATCGAGCTGCGCCTGCTGGCCCAGCGTCGTGCCGGCGGCGCGGCCCTCGATCTTCTCCAGCGACTTGATCGCCCGGTCGTACGAGCCGGAGAGCATGTCCTCCTTGGCCTCTGCGTACAATTTCTCCAGGTTGGCCTGGGAATTCGGGTCTTCCTTGGGGGCCGAGGAACAAGCCGCCAGCCCCAGCACGGCGGCCGTCGCGGCGGTCATCGCCACGCAGCGCCACGCGGCGCGCCAGGAGCCGGACATCTCAGCAGATTCCGCGGTCCGGCGGCGCAACACCCGAGTCTCGATCATGGTCCACAGGGCGCGCGCCACGGCGGCCCTCATCTGAAATTGGAGCGGCGATTATATGGTTCAGGTCGGTCACGACCCGGCGGCAGACGACCGGCTTTACCCGAGTGACGAGGCGGGCGGCCTGGAGGCCGCCGAGGACGCGCAGGACGTCGGCGCCGACGTGCCCGAGCGTCGGGAGGCCGAGGCCGGCCCGCAGGAGCTCGCGCTGCGCGTGGACAAGTGGTTGGTGCAGCTCGCGCCGGAGTTCTCCCGCAACCACCTGCAGGGCCTGATCGAGCGCGGCTGCGTCACGCTGGACGGTCAGCGCGTCACGCAGGCCTCGCGCAAGCCCCGCCTGGGGCAGTGGCTGGTGGTCGACCTCGTGCCCACGGAGGAGGCCCTCGCGTTCCGACCCGAGCCGCTCGCGCTGGACATCGTCTTCGAGGATGAACACCTGCTCGTCGTGAACAAGCCCGCGGGGCTGGTGGTGCATCCGGCGGCAGGCAACTGGTCCGGTACGCTGATGAACGGGCTGCTGGCGCACCACGCGCGCGCCGCGACGCTGCCGCGCGCGGGCATCGTGCACCGGCTCGACAAGGACACCTCGGGGCTCATGGTGGTGGGCAAGTCGCTGGCGGCGGTCACGGCGCTGGTGCGGATGATCGCCGCGCGGGAGGTCCATCGCGAATACCTGGCGCTGGCTCACGCCCGCACGCCCGACGAATGGACTGTCGATGCCCCGATCGGCCGCGATCCGCAGAACCGCACCCGGATGGCGGTGGTGGGAGGCGGCAAGCCGGCGCGCACCGACTTCTTCAAGCTGGCCGAAGGCGAATGGCGCGACCCGCGCGGGCTGGTCCGGACGGTATCGGCGCTGCATTGCGTGCTGCATTCGGGGCGGACCCACCAGATCCGGGTGCACGCGGCGTCGCGCGGGCATCCGCTGATTTCCGACGCGCTGTACGGCGGCGCGCAGGCGCTGGACGTGCCACGCCAGGCGCTGCACGCCGCGAGGCTGGGTTTCGCGCATCCGATCACCGGCGACGCGATGCGCTTCGAGGCGCCGCTGCCGCCGGAGCTGGCGGCCGGATGGCAGGCTGCGGGTTTGCCCGAACCGGTGTTCTGAGAGCGTGTCTCGCGGTCGCGCTACAATGCGGCCTTGTTTCTTGCGCGAGAACGTGCGCAAGACGGCGGCGGGGCGGCAGTCGACCCCGTCCGCAGCCCGGGCCGCGCACGATGCGGCCTCCGTCCCACCGGTCGGAACCGTCCGCTGAGCGGCGGCCGTCGGCGCGAAGCGCCCCACGCAAGCAGATCGAAACCGTTCGGCGCGGCCCGTAGCCGATGCCGGCGCCCAAGATGGCGACACACACCGATTTGACCGGTCTCGAGGCCGGCGTCATGAACTGAGCCCATGCAGACCTCATGAATACGCAGGAGGCCAAGCGGGTCCTGGAAACCGCGCTGCTGTGCGCGCAGGCGCCGCTGACGCTGCGCGACATGCGCTCGCTGTTCGCGGAGGAGCTCAATGCCGACAGCGTGCGCACGCTGCTCGACGAGCTGCTGCGCGAATGGGAAGGGCGGGGCGTGGAGCTGGTGGCGCTCTCCTCGGGATGGCGTTTCCAGAGCCGGCCCGAGATGCGCGAGCACCTCGACAGGCTCAATCCGGAGAAGCCGCCGAAGTATTCGCGGGCCGTGCTGGAGACGCTGGCGATCATCGCCTACCGTCAACCGGTGACCCGCGGGGACATCGAGGACATCCGCGGCGTGATGGTGGCCACGACCATCATCAAGCAGCTCGAGGACCGGAACTGGATCGAGGTCATCGGGCACCGCGAGGCGCCGGGCCGGCCGGCACTGTTCGCGACGACGAAGCAGTTCCTGGACGATCTGGGGCTGCATTCGCTGGAGCAATTGCCGGCGCTGATCCAGGGCGGCGACCCGACGCCGATCGCCGGCGCGCTGCAGGGCTCGCTGCTCGAGGAGATGCCCGGCGACGCGATCGTGGAGGTCGAGCCGGACGGCACCGCGGCGGTCTCGCTGCCGGCGCCAGAGACGGAAGCCGCCTCTGAACCGGAGCAGGCATCCGGGCTGCCGGAAGCTGCCATCGACGAGCCGGCGCCTGACGCCGCGCACGTCGCCACTGAAGATGAATCCAAGCCGGCCGCCTCGAGCGAGCCGGGTGAAGAACCACCGGCCGGGGCCGTCAACCCCGCGCCTCAATGACGCCCCGGGAAGGGGCCGTGTCCACCGCTGACAAGGTGCAAGCCGACACATGAATTCCAACGACATCGACGACTCCAAGCCGACGCTGACGGCCGCCCCGGCCGACACCCCGTCCGACGCGCCTGCCAAGCCCAAGCGCACCCGCAAGGCCGCCGCGGCACCCGCCGAGGCCACCGAAACGGGCGCCGCCTCGCCTCAGGCCGAGGCCGAGGCCACGCCCAAGCCCCGCGCGCGACGCAAGACCGCCGCTGCCGCTGACGCTGACATCGCGCCCGCTGAAGCCGCTCCGGTGGCTTCGGCCGAGCCGGTCGCCGCCGAAGCCGACGCGCCCAAGCCCAAGCGCCGCACCGCGAAGAAGGTGGCCGAGGTCGCCGACGCTGGTGATGCCGCACCGGCCATTGCCGCCGTGAGCGCCGCGCCGGTCGCGACCGTCGAGGTCTCGCCCGCGCCGGTCTCGCCGGTGGCCGAGGCCGTCGGTGAGCTGGTCTCGCACGAGGCTCGCGCTGCCGGTCCCATCGCTGGTGACGCCGGTGATGCCGGCGAAGGCACTGATGGCGAGGCCGTCGGCGAGCGCGAAGGCCGGGGTCGCAATCGCCGCCGCCGTGGCCGCGATCGCGATCGCGAGCTGCGCGAGGGTCAGCACCAGCAGGTCCAGCAGGGGCAGGGCCAGGGTCAGCGCCAGGGTCGCCCGCAAGCCTCGGGCGAGGCTCAGGACGGCGCGGAGTCGGTCGACGACGCCCAGCTCCATGCCGAGGCGCAGGCGCGCTTCGACGCGCTGGTTTCGGGTGCCTTCGACGAGGATGCCGAGGCCGATGGCGCTCCGGTGGCGGAAGCCGCCGAGATCGAGGCTTCCGACGACGAGGGTGACGGCGACGCCGGCGGCCAGTCCGCCAAGCGCGTGCTCGCGCCCGATGCCGACGCGCCCAAGCTGCAGAAGGTGCTGGCGCAGGCCGGCGTCGGCTCGCGCCGCGACATCGAGGACATGATCGCCAAGGGTCAGATCACGGTGAACGGCGAGGTCGCCCATGTCGGCCAGCGCATCTCCTACGGGGATCGCGTGGCGGTGGCCGGCAAGCCGATCAAGGTGCGCATCGCCCCCGTGGCGCCTCGCATCCTGGCCTACCACAAGCCGGTGGGCGAGGTGGTCACGTTCAACGATCCCGAGGGTCGTCCGACCGTGTTCCGCGGCCTGCCGCGCCTGCCGCAGGGCAAGTGGCAATCGGTCGGTCGCCTGGACCTGAACACCGAGGGCCTGCTGCTGTTCACCAACTCCGGTGAACTGGCCAACCAGCTGATGCATCCGCGCTTCGGCGTCGAGCGCGAGTACGCGGTGCGCGTGCTGGGCTCGCTGAGCAAGGAGCAGAAGGACAAGCTGCTGACCGGCGTCGACGTCGACGGCCAGCAGGCGAGCTTCAAGAGCATCGAGGACGGCGGCGGCGAAGGCGTGAACCGCTGGTACCGCGTCGTCATCACCGAAGGCCGCAACCGCGAGGTCCGCAAGCTGTTCGAGAGCGTCAGCCTGGCCGTCAGCCGCCTGATCCGCATCCGCTACGGCACCGTCGTGCTGCCGCGCGGCCTGCGCCGCGGCGTCTACATCGAGCTGGGTGACGCGGATGTCCGCGTCATCCGACAGCTGGCGGGCAACGAGACCCGCGCGCCGCGCCAGAACGACCGCAACGATCGCCGCGACAAGCGCCGCAGCGGCAACAGCGGCGGCCCGCGTCCGAGCCGCCCGGAGGCCTCGCGCAACGAGCATCGTCCGGAGCAGCGCAACGAATCCCGCGCCGACCGCCAGGAGCGCAGCGAGCGTCAGGATCGCGGCGATCGCGGTGATCGTCCGGATCGCAACGATCAACGTGGCCAGCAGCGCCCGCAGCAACAGCAGCAGGAGCGCGAGCGCGACCGCCGTCCGCGCAACGAGGACGATGACGACTTCATCCCGAAGCACATCAATCCGCTGGAGCAGACCTTCGACCGTCGCTTCGCCACGGGCAGCAAGCGCATCCCGCAGGGCTTCGGCAAGGGTGGCAGCGACGCGCCGGATCATCACCACCGCGGCAACCAGCGCGGCCCGGGCGGCGAGCGCCAGCCCGATCCGATGAAAACCTCGCTGGGCTACATCGGCGCCGACGCCTTCATCAACCGGGGCGGCAACCGTGGTGGTGGCCGTCGTGGCGGTGGAGGCGGTGGTGGTGGCGGCGGTGGCCGCGGCCGTCGCTGATCGGTTCCCAGCGTCGAGCCCCCGGCGACCCCGTCCAGAGACGGGTTGTCACTTGGGGGCTTGACTTCAAGCATTACAATGCCGGGTTTTGCCAAGCCCAAGATTTTCAAGGAAAAGACATGGCCATCGAACGCACCCTCTCCATCATCAAGCCCGATGCCGTGGCCAAGAACGTCATCGGCCAGATCTACTCGCGCTTTGAAGGCGCCGGCCTGAAGATCATCGCGTCCAAGCAGAAGCAGCTGTCGCGCGCCGAAGCCGAAGCGTTCTACGCCGTGCACAAGGCCCGCCCGTTCTTCAACGACCTGGTGAGCTTCATGATCTCCGGCCCGGTCCAGATCCAGGTCCTGGAAGGCGAAGGCGCCATCCTGAAGAACCGTGACCTGATGGGCGCCACCGACCCGAAGAAGGCCGAGAAGGGCACCATCCGCGCCGACTTCGCCGACAGCATCGACGCCAACGCGGTGCACGGCTCCGACGCCCCCGAAACCGCCGCCGTGGAAGTTGCCTTCTTCTTCTCCGGTCTGGAAATCAACGCCCGCTGAATCGGGCAAGGCCTCTGACCTCCGGGCCATGAGGCCCGGAACATGAGGAACGCATGATGGACACGGTCAACCTGCTCGGATTCGATCTGCAAGGCCTGGCCGCGTACTGCGAGCAGCTGGGGGAGAAGCGCTTCCGCGCGACCCAGCTGTTCCGCTGGATCCATCAGAAGGGCGCGTCGGACTTCGCCCAGATGTCCGACCTGGCCAAGTCGCTGCGCGACAAGCTGGCCGGGCGCGCCCACATCACCGCGCTGCCGGTGATCTCCGAACATGTCTCTGCCGACGGCACCATCAAGTGGTTGTTCGACGTCGGTCAGGGCAACGCCGTCGAGGCGGTCTACATCCCCGAGGACGACCGGGCCACGCTGTGCATCTCCAGCCAGGCCGGCTGCGCCGTGGGCTGCCGCTTCTGCTCGACCGGGCATCAGGGCTTCAGCCGCAACCTGGAGACCTGGGAAATCATCGCCCAGCTCTGGTACGCGGAGCACTCGCTGCGACAGCGCCTGGGCAAGGACGAGCGCATCATCTCCAACGTCGTGATGATGGGCATGGGCGAGCCGCTGCAGAACTACGGCGCGCTGGTCCCGGCGCTGCGCATGATGCTGGACGACCACGGCTATGGCCTGTCGCGGCGCCGCGTGACGGTGTCGACCTCGGGCGTGGTCCCGATGATCGACCGCCTGCGCGAGGACGTGCCGGTGGCGCTGGCCGTGTCGCTGCACGCGCCCAACGATCCGTTGCGCGACCAGCTCGTGCCGCTCAACCGCAAGTACCCGATCGAGGAACTGCTGGCGAGCTGCAACGCCTACCTGGACAAGGCGCCGCGCGACTTCATCACCTTCGAGTACTGCATGCTGCACGAGGTGAACGATTCGCCGGAGCAGGCGCGTGAGCTGATCGCGCTGCTCAAGGGCAAGGTGCCCTGCAAGATCAACCTGATCCCGTTCAATCCGTTCCCCGCGTCGGGTCTGAAACGCAGTTCGAACGAGCGCGTGAAGGCCTTCGCCGACCTGCTGATCCAGGCGGGTATCGTGACGACCGTGCGCAAGACGCGCGGCGATGACATCGACGCCGCCTGCGGACAGCTGGCGGGCGAGGTGCAGGACCGGACCCGAGTCCATTTGCGCATGGTGCGCGCGCCCGTGGTGGTACAGCGGGGCGCGGCATCGGCCGGAGCGGTGGCGGCTTCGCCCGCGCCGGCAGCGCCGTCGCCTTCCGTCACTCCCACAGGCCCACGTCCATGACCCTTCCGTCGCTCGGCTCCGTCTTCCCGCGTCGTTCCGCCCGGACCCTGTCCGCCGTGTTGTTGATCGCCGCGGCGCTGACCGGGTGCGTGACGACATCGCCGCAGCAGCAGCCCAAGACGGAGAGCGACAAGACCGATGCCGACCGCCGCGCGCAGGTGCGCCTGGAACTGGCCAGCGGATACTTCGCCCGCGGGCAGTACGAGACGGCGCTGGACGAGGTCAAGCTGGCGCTGGCCGCCAAGCCCGATCTGCCCGACGCGATCAACCTGCGCAGCCTGATCTACGCGGGCATGGGTGAGTTCGCGCTGGCCGAGGACGGCTTCAAGCAGTTGCTGGTCCGCGACCGCAACAACCCCGACACGCTGCACAACTACGGCTGGTTCCTGTGCCAGCGCCAGCGCTACGCCGAGTCGTACCAGCAGTTCGAGGCCGCCGTGGCGCAGCCGACCTATCGCACGCCGGCGCGCTCACTGCTGGCCTGGGGCGTGTGCGAGGCGCGCGAGGGCCGTCTGGTGCCGGCGCAGGTCCACCTGTCCAAGGCCTTCGAGGCGGATCCCGGCAATCCGACCATCGCGATGAACCTGGGCGAGGTGCTGTACCGCCAGGGCGAATACGAACGGGCGCGCTTCTACGCCCGCCGCGTCAACAGCAATGTGGAACAGGCCAACGCGGCCAGCCTCTGGCTGGAACTGCGGATCGAGCGCCGCATGGGGAACGCGGCGAACATGGAGGACCTCGGCCAGCAATTGCGGCGCAAGTATCCGCAGGCGGCCGAGACGCAAGCATTGAACAACGGTCGATTCGATGAATGAGGGACATCGCATGACTCCGACGGCCGCCGACGAGGCGACGCCCGCAGCCGCATCCGCTGCGCCATCCACCTTCGGCCCCAGCTCGGCCGGCGCCGCGTTGCGCCGCGCGCGCGAGGCCCGTGGCCTGCACATCGCCGCGCTCGCCGCGACGCTGAAAGTGCCGCAATCGAAGCTGGAGGCCCTCGAGGCCGACCGCTATCAGGATCTGCCGGACGCGACCTTCGCCCGGGCGCTGGCGCGCTCGATGTGCCGCGTGCTGAAGATCGAGGCGGCGCCCGTGCTGGCGATGTTGCCCAGCAGCGGGGCCGAGGCCTCGCTGGACCGCGTCACGCCGGGCCTGAACCAGCCGTTCCGCGAGCGCTCGGTCAGCCAGGAGCCGGTGCTGTCGGCCGAGCTGCTCAAGCGTCCGGCGGTGCTGGGCGTGGGTGTGCTGCTGGTCGCGGCCATCGCGGTGTACGCGATCCCGTCGAGCTGGATCGACGAGCTGACGACCCGCCTGCACGCCGTGGGCTCGGGCACGAGCAGCACGCCACCCGGACCGGGCACGGCCACGACCACCACGCCGTCGACCACCGACACGCCGCCGACCAACATCGAGGCCCCCGTGGTCGCGGCCTCCGAGGCCGCCCCAGGCTTCCCGCCGGCGATGACGGCGACGTCCTCGCCGACGACGGCATCGACCGGAGCCCCCACCGCGCCGGCCGCGATTGCGCCCGCCACGGCACCGGTCACCACCGCGCCGAGCACAGCGTCGACGGCCGCGCCGACCACCGCTTCGACCACCGCCGCCTCGGGCGCCGCCCAGCCGGCCGTGGCCGGCGCGCCTGGCCCCGGCACGTCCGCGCTCAAGGTCCGCGCCCATGCCGAGTCCTGGGTCGAGGTCGTCGACGCCAAGGGTCAGGTGCTGCTGTCGCGGCTCCTTCGATCGGGCGACCTGGTCGATGTGAATGGCGTCGCGCCGCTGAAGCTGCGCGTGGGCAACGTGTCCGGCACGGAACTGGTGTTCCGCGGCCAGCCGGTGGACCTCGCCGCCCGGTCGCGCGACAACGTCGCGCGGCTCGAGCTGAACTGACCGAGCAGAACCCGACCGGACGGGCGCCGCACCAGCCGTACCCCCTTTGCAAGGACTTTTGCAAGAGCGCCGCATCATGGACAAGCAAGCTTCTTCCGCCTTCGACGACTCCTCGGACCTGTCCGACCTGATCAGCGCCGCCGCGCCCGCCGCGCGCCGCTCGCGCCAGGCGCACGTGCGCTGGGGCGATCGCGTGGTCACCATCGGCGGCGACGCGCCGGTGCGCGTGCAGTCGATGACCAACACCGACACGGTCGACGCCATCGAGACCGCGATCCAGATCAAGGAACTGGCGCAGGCCGGTTCGGAGCTGGTCCGCATCACGGTCAACACGCCCGAGGCCGCCGACGCCGTGCCGCACATCCGCGAGCAGCTCGACCGCATGGGCATCGACGTGCCGCTGGTGGGCGACTTCCACTACAACGGCCACCGGCTGCTGACCGAGCATCCGGCCATGGCGCAGGCGCTGTCCAAGTACCGGATCAATCCGGGCAACGTCGGCAAGGGCGACAAGAAGGACACGCCAGTTCGCCCAGATGATCGAGGCCGCGATGCCAAGTACGACAAGGCCGTGCGCATCGGCGTCAACTGGGGCAGCCTGGACCAGGAACTGCTCGCGCAGATGATGGACGAGAACGCGAAGCGCGCGAATCCGTGGGACGCGCAGAGCAGGTCATGTACGAGGCGCTGATCCAGTCGGCGCTCTCCTCGGCGTCCTATGCCCGCGAGCTGGGCATGAATCCGGACAACATCATCATCAGCTGCAAGGTCAGCGGCGTGCAGGACCTGATCGCGGTCTACCGCGCGCTGGGCAAGCGCTGCGACTACGCGCTGCACCTGGGCCTGACCGAGGCCGGCATGGGCACCAAGGGCATCGTGGCCTCGACCGCGGCGCTGTCGGTGCTGCTGCAGGAAGGGATCGGCGACACGATCCGGGTGTCGCTCACGCCGCAACCCGGCGAGTCGCGCACGCAGGAAGTCGTGGTGGCGCTGGAGATCCTGCAGTCGCTGGGCCTGCGCGCGTTCAACCCGAGCGTCACCGCCTGCCCCGGCTGCGGCCGCACCACCAGCACCACCTTCCAGGAACTGGCCAAGCAGATCGACGACTTCCTGCGGGCGCAGATGCCGGTCTGGCGCGAGAAGTACCCCGGCGTCGAGAACATGAAGGTGGCCGTGATGGGCTGCATCGTCAACGGCCCGGGCGAGAGCAAGCATGCCGACATCGGCATCAGCCTGCCGGGCAACGGCGAGGCGCCGGCGGCGCCCGTCTTCATCGACGGCGAGAAGGCGCTGACCCTGCGCGGCGACAACATCGCCGGCGAGTTCCACGCCCTGGTCGAGACCTACATCGAAAAGCGCTTCGGCGCGAGCATCACCACCGCATGAGCAAGAACATCCAGGCCGTGAAGGGGATGAACGACATCCTCCCGGCCAGCGTCGACCGCAAGGACAAGCTGCCGAGCAGCCAGCTGTGGAGCTGGTTCGAGACCACGCTGCGCGGCGTGCTGCAGCGTTACGGCTACCAGTACATGCTGACCCCGATCGTCGAGCCGACCGCGCTGTTCGTGCGCGGCCTGGGCGAGGTCACCGACATCGTGGAGAAGGAGATGTACTCCTTCACCGACAGCATGAACGGCGACCAGCTCACGCTGCGTCCGGAGGCCACCGCCGGCATCGTGCGCGCGATGGTCGAGCACAACGCGCTGTACAACGGCCCGCTGCGCCTGTGGACGCTGGGGCCGATGTTCCGTCACGAGCGCCCGCAGAAGGGCCGTTACCGCCAGTTCAACCAACTGGACGTCGAAGCCCTGGGTTTCGCCGGCCCCGACGTGGACGCCGAGATCATCCTGATGGTCCGCCGCCTGTGGCAGGAGCTGGGCCTGGTGGTGGGCGAGCACGTGCGCCTGGAGCTGAACTCGCTGGGCCAGCCCGAGGAGCGCGCCGCGCACCGCGCCGCGCTGATCACCTATCTGGAAGGCCACGTCGACAAGCTCGACGAGGACGGCAAGCGCCGCCTGCACAGCAACCCGCTGCGCATCCTCGACACCAAGAATCCCGCGATGCAGGACGTGGTCGAGGCCGCGCCCAAGCTGATGGACTTCCTGGGCGAGGACAGCCTGGCCCACTTCAACGCGGTGCGCGCCATCCTGGACGCTGCCGGCCTGGAATACCGCATCAACACGCGCCTGGTGCGCGGCATGGACTACTACAACCTGACCGTCTTCGAATGGGTGACCGACCAGCTCGGCTCCCAGGGCACGGTCTGCGGCGGCGGCCGCTACGACGGGCTGTTCGAGCAGCTCGGCGGCAAGCCGACGCCGGCGGTCGGTTTCGGCCTGGGCATCGAGCGGCTGCTGCTGCTGATCGACGAGCTGAAGCTGCCGGTGCCGTCGTCGGCACCCGATGTCTACGCGATCCTGCCCGACGCCGCGGCGCTGCCCCAGGCGATGCCGGTGCTGGAAGCGCTGCGCGCCGCGGGCGTGGCGGTGCAGATGCACGCGGGCGGCGGCTCGTTCAAGTCGCAGTTCAAGAAGGCGGACGCCTCGGGCGCGCGTTTCGCGCTGGTCTTCGGCGCCGACGAGCTGGCGCGGGGCGAGGTCGCCGTCAAGCCGCTGCGCGGCGACGGCGAACAGCTGACACGTCCGCTTAACACGGTCGCTGCATGGGCAGGCGACCTGCGCACCGCATAATCGCGGCCTCTGATTCAACCGACTGACCTCTCAGCACATGGCGTCTCATCTCGATCTCGAAGAACAGGAACAGCTGGAGCAGCTCAAGGCGTTCTGGAAGCGCTGGGGCAATGCGATCACCTGGCTGCTGACGCTGGTGCTGCTGGCCTATGCCGGCTGGATGGGCTGGAACTACTGGCAGCGCACCGAGGCCGCCAAGGCCAGCGCGATGTTCAGCGAGCTGGAACGGGCGGTGCAGGCCGGCGACGTGGCCAAGGGCACGACCGTCTTCGGCACGCTCAAGCAGGACTTCGCCTCGACCGCCTTCGCCGCCCAGGGCGCGATGGTGGTGGCCAAGCTGCAGCTGGAAAAAGGCAAGGCCGAGGAGGCGCGTGCCTCGCTGGCCTGGGCCGCGGGCAACGCCAAGGGCGAGCCCTACCGCGATCTGGCGAGACTGCGCCTGGCCGCGCTGCAGATGGACGCCAAGCAGCTGGACGAAGCCGGCAAGACGCTGGACGCGGTGAAGAGCGCCGAGTTCGCGCCGCTGGTGGCTGATCGCCGAGGTGACCTGGCGCTGCTGCAGAACAAGCCTGACGTCGCGCGCACCGAATACAAGAAGGCCTACGACGGCCTGGAGAAGCAGGTCGAGTACCGCGGCCTGCTCGAGGTGAAGCTGGCCAGCCTGGGCGTGGCCGTCGCTGACGAGGCTGCCGCCGGAGGCGCGCAATGAGCGCCCGCTTGAGCGTGCGCGCGCTGTCGCGTGCCCTGGTGATGGGCGGCCTGGCGATGTCGCTGGGCGCCTGCTCGCTGTTCAGCAGCTCCACCGCGCCCAAGCCCGCGCCGCTGGAGACGCTCACCCCGTCGCTGCAGGCCCGCGTGGCCTGGGAAGCGCGCGTGGACAGCGTCAAGTTCCCGCTGTCGATCGCCGCGGTCAAGGACCGCTTCGTGGTCGGCGGCTCGGACGGCGTCATCAGCGCGATCTCCGCCACCGATGGCACGACGCTGTGGCGTGCTGACATCGGCAAGGGCCTGACCGCCGGCGTCGGCAGCGATGGCCGCTTCGCCGCGGCGGTGACCCGCGACAACGAGCTGGTGGTCACCGAGGGCGACAAGATCCTGTGGCGCAAGGCGATGCAGATTCCCGTGGTGACCGCGCCGTTCGTGGCCGGTGAGCGCGTGTTCGTGCTGACGCTGGACCGCGCCGTGTTGGCCTTCGACGCCCAGGACGGTCGCCGTCTGTGGGAGCTGCGCCGTCCGGGTGAACCGCTGACGCTGCAGCAATCCGGCGTGATCGGCGCCTACCAGAACACGCTGCTGGTGGGACAGGGCTCGCGCCTGGCGGGCGTGGACCCGACCCGCGGCGTGCTGCTGTGGGAATCGACGGTGGCCAACCCGCGTGGCACCAACGAGGTCGAGCGCCTGGCCGACCTCGTCGGCCCGATGGGCCGCGACAACGACGTGTTCTGCGCCCGCGCGTTCCAGGCCGCGGTGGCCTGCGTGAACGCCGAACGCGGCAACACCGTCTGGACCCGCAACAACGCCGGCGTGCGCGGCGTCAGCGCCGATGCGACGATCGTCGTCGGCGGCGATGCCTCCGACCGCCTGACCGCCTGGGGCACCCGCACGGGCGACGTCGTGTGGACGGCCGACCAATTCCAGAACCGCAAGCTCAGCGCGCCGCTGGTGACCGAGAAGTCGGTCATCGTCGGCGACAGCGAGGGCTATGTGCACTTCCTCTCCAAGGACAAGGGCCAGACCGTCCAGCGCCTGCAGACCGACAGCTCCGGCGTGGCCGCGGCGCCGGTCCAGCTGGGCGGGACGGTGCTGATCGCCACCCGCAGCGGACGCCTGTACGCGCTGCGCCAAGACTGATATGAAACCTGTGATCGCCCTGGTGGGCCGCCCCAACGTGGGCAAGTCCACCCTTTTCAACCGGATGACGAAGAGCCGCGACGCCATCGTCGCGGACTTCGCCGGACTCACGCGCGATCGCCATTACGGCGACGGGCGCCTGGGCGATCGCGAGTACATCGTCATCGACACCGGCGGCTTCGAGCCGGACAGCTCGACGGGCATCGTCAAGGAGATGGCCAAGCAGACCCGCCAGGCCGTGGCCGAGGCGGATGCCGTCATCTTCGTGCTGGACGTGCGCACCGGCCTGGCCGGCCAGGACCAGGACATCGGCCGTTATCTGCGCCAGTGCAACAAGCGCGTGTTCATCGCCGTCAACAAGGCCGAGGGCATGAGCGACAGCCCGCTGCTGGCCGAGTTCCATGAACTGGGCATGGGCGAGCCGCATCCGGTGTCGGCCGCGCACGGGCAGGGCATCCGCTCGCTGCTCGAGGCCGTGCTGGACAGCTTCGAGGCGCCCGCCGAGGACGAGCCGGCCGAGGCCGAGGTCGAGGACGAGTCCAAGGCGATCCGCCTGGCCGTCGCGGGCCGGCCCAATGTCGGCAAGAGCACGCTGATCAACACCTGGCTGGGCGAGGAGCGACTGGTCGCCTTCGACATGCCGGGCACGACGCGCGACGCCATCAGCGTCGACTTCGAGCGCAACGGCCAGAAGTTCAAGCTGATCGACACCGCCGGCCTGCGCCGCAAGGGCAAGGTCTTCGAGGCGATCGAGAAGTTCTCGGTGGTCAAGACGCTGCAGGCGATCGCCGATGCCAACGTCGTGCTGCTGCTGATCGACGCGACGCAGGGCGTCACCGACCAGGACGCGCACATCGCCGGCTACGTGCTGGACAGCGGCCGGGCGGTCGTCGTCGCGATCAACAAGTGGGACGCCATCGACAGCTACCAGCGCGAGACCATCGAGCGCCAGATCCTGACGCGTCTTGGCTTCCTGCGCTTCGCCCCCATCCTGAAGATCTCCGCGCTGAAGCGGCAGGGCCTGGGCCCGCTGTGGAAAGCGTTGGCGGATGCCTATTCGTCGGCCTATCGCAAGATGACCACGCCGGTGCTGACCCGTCTCATCCAGGAGGCGGTGCAGCACCAGCAACCGCAGCGGGCGGGGATCTCGCGTCCGAAGCTGCGCTACGCGCACCAGGGCGGGATGAATCCCCCGATCGTCGTCATTCACGGCAACGCACTGGAAGGCGTCAGCGACGTCTACAAGCGCTACCTCGAAGGGCGGATCCGCGACCATTACAAGCTGGTCGGCACCCCGATGCGCATCGAGCTGCGGTCCTCGAAGAATCCGTTCGCCGAAACCTGATCACGGAGCGGTCCGGGGAAACCCGGTGCTGTGATAAGGTGCGGGGTTCCAACATCTCCCTTCCAACACGGAGCATATCGTGAGCAACAAAGGACAACTCTTGCAAGACCCCTTCCTGAACCTGCTGCGCAAGGAGCATGTTCCTGTGAGCATCTACCTCGTGAACGGCATCAAGCTGCAAGGCCACATCGAGTCCTTTGACCAGTACGTCGTGCTGTTGCGCAACACGGTGACGCAGATGGTCTACAAGCACGCCATCTCGACGGTGGTCCCCGGCCGGGCAGTGAACTTCCACACCGGCGAGAGCAACGACGCCAGCTGAAGCTGATTGACCACACAAGACCCCACCCATTCGACGCCGCCCCCCGAGGCGGCGCGCGCCATTCTGGTGGGGGTCGATCTGGGCCGTGGTGAGGCCTTCGACCCCACCCTCGACGAACTCGCGCTGCTGGCCGAGTCCGCAGGCGACACGCCGGTCGCGCGTGTCGTCGCCAAGCGCAAGGCGCCCGACGCGGCGCTGTTCATCGGATCCGGCAAGGCCGATGAGATCAAGCTGATGGTGCAGGCGCTGGGCGCCCACACCGTCCTGTTCGATCAGGCCATCTCGCCGGCTCAGCAACGCAACCTTGAACGCCACCTCGGTGTGCCCGTGGCCGACCGCACCGCGCTGATCCTCGAGATCTTCGCCGCGCGCGCGCAGAGCTTCGAAGGCAAGCTGCAGGTCGAGCTCGCACGCCTGCAGTACCTGGCCACGCGGCTGGTGCGCCGCTGGAGCCACCTGGAGCGTCAGAGCGGCGGCATCGGCATGCGCGGCGGCCCGGGCGAGCGCCAGATCGAGCTGGACCGCCGGATGATCGACGACCGCATCAAGTCGATCAAGGAACGCCTCAAGAAGGTTCAGAAGCAGCGCGCCACGCAGCGTCGCGCCCGCGCCCGCAACGGCGTGTTCCGCGTCTCGCTGGTCGGATACACGAACGCGGGCAAGAGCACGTTGTTCAACGCGCTGACCAAGGCCCGCGCCTATGCGGCCAACCAGCTGTTCGCGACGCTGGACACGACCACCCGCTCGCTCTACCTCGAGGAAGCCGGCGCGAGCGTGTCGCTGTCCGACACGGTGGGCTTCATCCGCGACCTGCCGCACAAGCTGGTCGAGGCCTTCAAGGCCACGCTGCAGGAGGCGGCCGACGCCGATCTGCTGCTTCACGTCGTCGACGCCGCCAGCCCCGTGCTGACCGAGCAGATGGAAGAGGTGGAGCGCGTGCTGGCCGAGATCGGCGCGCAGCACATTCCACAGATCCTCGTCTACAACAAGCTCGACCTGCTGGAGCCGACGCAGCGCCCACGCCAGTTGCAGGACTGGCTCACGCGCATCGGCGGCGAGCACGGCGGCCAGCGGCTGCCGCGGATCTTCGTCAGCGCGGCGCAGGGCGAAGGCCTGGACGAGTTGCGCGCGATGATCGCCTCGCTGATGCAGGCCGAGCCGGTCCCCGAGTACGCCGGCATGGCGGGCGAGGGCGGTGAGGGCCAGGATGGCGACGAGGGCGACGATGGCGATGACCACGGCGCTTCCGGAAATCCGGCCTCGTTCGACGGCGAGGCCGACGAGGACATTGGCTTGAACGCTCAAGACCTGGCCCAACCTGCCGACGACCCGCAGGATCACCCGCAGGGACGCACAGGCTGAGAACGCTGCTCAATGCCCGATACTTGCAACAAGACTTCCTCATCAGGATGCGTATGAATCAAGACGATCGCCTGTCCGCTGCCGGCGGACGTGGCCCTCAGGGTGGAGCCAGTGGCCTGCGCCGCTGGGTGGGGCTCTGGATGAGCAATGGCCGCAACGAGGGTCCGCCCGACCTGGACGAACTCTGGCGCGACTTCAACCGCAAGCTCTCGCGCCTGTTCGGCGGACGCGGCGGCAATGACGGCAACGGTTCGGGCGGCAACGGCGGCAACAACAACCTGCAGCCCGACATGAAGGGCGCCGGCATCGGCGTCGGCCTGGTGATCGGCGTCGTCGCGCTGGGCTGGCTGGGCAGCGGCATCTTCATCGTGCAGGAAGGCCAGCAGGGCGTGGTCACGTCCTTCGGCAAGTACAGCCGCACGGTGGACGCCGGCCTGAGCTATCGCCTGCCGTATCCGTTCCAGTCGCACGAGGTCGTCTCGTTCACGCAGCTGCAGTCGGTCGAGGTGGGCCGCAACGCCGTGGGGCAGGCCTCCGGGCTGCGCGACTCGTCGATGCTCACGCAGGACGAGAACATCATCGACATCCGCTTCACCGTGCAATACCGGCTGAAGGACTCGCGCGACTACCTGTTCGAGAACGTCGGCACCGATGAAGCGGTGACGCAGGCGTCCGAATCGGCTGTGCGCGAGATCGTCGGCAAGAGCAACATGGACTCGGTGCTGTACGAGCAGCGCGATGCCATCGCCACCGACCTGGCCAAGTCCATCCAGGTGCAGCTGGACCGTCTCAAGACCGGCATCCAGATCGTCAACGTCAACGTGAGCAGCGTGCAGCCGCCCGAGCAGGTGCAAGCCGCCTTCGACGATGCCTTCCGCGCCACCGCGGACCGCGAGCGTCTGAAGAACGAGGGCGAGGCCTACGCCAATGACGTGATCCCGCGCGCCCAGGGTCAGGCGGCCCGCCTGCGCGAGAACGCCGAGGCCTACCGCGCGCGCGTCGTGTCCTTCGCCGACGGTGACGCGCAGCGTTTCAAGTCGGTCCTGGCCGAATACCAGAAGGCCCCCGCCGTCACGCGTGACCGCCTGTACATCGACACGATGCAGCAGGTCTATTCGCGCGTGACCAAGGTGATGGTGGACGCCCGCAGCGGCTCCAACAACCTGCTGTACCTGCCGCTGGACAAGCTGCTTCAGCAGCAGACGTCCACGGGCACCGTCACCACGACGGTCCCCACGCCGGTCGCGCCGCTCGACCCGTCGACCGCCGGCGCCTCGTCGCTGAGCACCGACCCCCGCTCGCGCGACGCCATGCGCAGCCGCGAACGCGACGGCCGTTGATCGACAGGAGCCTCTCACAATGAATCGCATCGTCTCCGTCGTCGTCGGCCTGCTGATCCTGTTCATGATCGCCAGCTCGACACTGTTCGTCGTCGACCAGCGCCAGTTCGCGGTCGTCTATTCGCTGGGCGAGATCAAGGAAGTGATCACCGAGCCCGGCCTGAAGTTCAAGCTGCCCCAGCCGCTGCAGAACGTGGTCTTCCTGGACCGCCGCGTGCAGACGCTGGATGCCGCCGATCCGCGCCCGATCTTCACCGCCGAGAAGAAGAGCCTGGTGATCGACTGGCTGGTGAAGTGGCGCATCGTCGACTCGCGCCAGTACATCCGCAACAGCGGCACGCAGCTGCGCAACCTCGAGACGCGCCTGAGCCCGATCGTGCAGGCCGCGCTCAACGAGGAAGTGACCAAGCGCACCGTGCGCGCCGTGCTGG
Organism: Roseateles sp.; assembly: GCA_039594005.1. GTDB lineage: Bacteria > Pseudomonadota > Gammaproteobacteria > Burkholderiales > Burkholderiaceae_C > Roseateles. The sequence goes on along the minus strand of JBCNOF010000010.1, from coordinate 2,181,321 downwards.
CGACCGAGCGCGAGAAGGTCATGCAGGACGTGCGCAAGCGCCTGGAGGAAGAGGCCAAGCAGTTCGGCATCGAGATCGTCGACGTGCGCGTCAAGCGCGTGGACTTCGCCGCCAACATCACCGAGTCGGTCTACAACCGGATGAAGTCGGAGCGCGCGCGCGTCGCCAACGAGCTGCGCTCCACCGGCGCCGCCGAGGGCGAGAAGATCAAGGCCGATGCCGACAAGCAGCGCGAGATCATCACCGCAGAGGCCTACCGCGACGCGCAGAAGATCATGGGTGAAGGCGACGCCAAGGCGTCGGCGCTGTACTCGGAAGCCTTCGGCCGCGATCCGGCGTTCGCGCAGTTCTATCGCTCGCTGGATGCGTACCAGCGCTCGTTCCAGAACAAGAGCGACGTGATGGTGCTGGACCCGTCCAGCCAGTTCTTCAGCACGATGCGCAGCGGCGCGCCGAGCGGCCCCGCGCCCGCGGCGAAGAAGTGACGAAGAAGTGATCGAGCGGCGGTCCGCCAGTCGGTCCGCCTCCATCGATGATCCGGCCGCGGCCGGGGAGGGCGATCCCGCATGGGCGGCGACAAGTGGCTGGCGGCGCTGGCGCTGCTGCTGATCATGGAGGGGCTGCTGCCCTTCCTGAATCCCGGCGCCTGGCGCGAGCTGTTCAGCAAGTTGTTGGCGCTGAGCGACGGGCAGCTGCGCTTCATCGGACTGGCCAGCCTCACCGGCGGCCTCCTGCTGTGGATGCTGCTGTGACCGGTGAGCAGCTTGTCACGAAGCCTCGCTGAATCGTTGGCGAACCCGCGTGGCACCCACGCGTGAGGGGCTTGGGCGCTGTGGTTCGTCGCGACCCCGGTACAATGCCGTTTTTAACCCCCTCCCTGAACGTCCATGGCCTCTGCTTGGCTGCTGCCCGAGCACATTGCTGACGTCCTGCCGTCCCAGGCCCGCCGCATCGAAGAACTGCGCCGCGAGTTGCTGGACATGGCCCGGACCTACGGTTGCGAGCTGGTGATGCCCCCCATGCTGGAGCATCTCGACTCGCTGCTGTCGGGTACCGGTCAGGCGCTCGACCTCAAGACCTTCAAGCTGGTCGACCAACTCTCGGGTCGCAGCCTGGGCCTGCGCGCGGACACCACGCCGCAGGTTGCCCGTATCGACGCGCATCTGCTCAATCGCGCCGGCGTGACCCGCCTGTGCTACTGCGGCCCCGTGCTGCACACCCGCGCCGAAGGCCTGACCGCGACGCGCGAGCCGCTGCAGTTCGGGGTCGAGATCTACGGCCACGCGGGTCTGGAAGCCGACCTGGAAGCGCAGGAATTGGCGATCGACGCGATGCAGCGCGCCGGCCTGACGCGCCTGGTGCTGGACCTCGGCGACGCGCGCCTGGTGCGCGGCGTGCTGGGCGATCACGCGCTGAGCGAGGACCGCCTGAACGCGCTCGTCGCCGCGATGGCCGCCAAGGACGCGGCCGGTGTCGCCGAGTTCTCGCAGGAACTTCCGAACGACGTCGTCTCCGCCTTGCAGACGCTGCTGCGCCTGTACGGCGGCGTCGAGGTGCTGGCCGACGCGCGTCGCGCGCTGCCGGCCAACGCGCTGGTCACGGCCGCGCTGGACGATCTGGACTGGCTGATCCATCACCTGCGCGCGGCGTATCCCGACGTGCGCATCGGCGTGGACCTGGCCGACCTGCCGGGCTTCGGCTACTACAGCGGCGTGCGCTTCGCGCTGTACGCGGAGGGCGGCACCGACGCCGTGCTCCGCGGCGGGCGTTACGACGAGGTCGGCGCGGTCTTCGGTCGGCGCCGTCCGGCCGTCGGCTTCAGCCTGGACCTGAAATCACTGGTGGGGCTGATCCCCGCCACGTCGCTCCGGGCCGCGGTGCGTGCCCCGTGGGGCGAGGCCCCCGACCTGCGCGCGGCGGTCCGCCGCCTGCGCGAGCAGGGCGAGACCGTGGTCTGCGTGCTGCCAGGCCACGAACAAGAGAACGACGAGTTCGAATGCGACCGCGAACTGGTTCAGTCCGGCGGTCAATGGGTGCTGCGATCGCTCTGAGCGACGCGATCCGCCCCTCCACCCCTCAACCTCAAATCATCGGATGAACGTCATGCAAAGCAGTGAGATCGCGCGCGGCCGCAATGTGGTCGTCGTCGGCACCCAGTGGGGTGACGAAGGCAAGGGCAAGGTCGTCGACTGGCTGACGGACCACGCCCAAGGCGTGGTGCGCTTCCAGGGCGGTCACAACGCCGGCCACACGCTGGTCATCAAGGGCGTGAAGACGGCGCTGCAGCTGATCCCCTCGGGCATCATGCGCGACGGCGTGGCCTGCTACATCGGCAACGGCGTGGTGCTGGATCCGACCCATCTGCTGTCCGAGATCGAGCGCCTGGAGAAGGCCGGTGTCGAGGTGCGCTCGCGCCTGTACATCAGCGAGTCCTGCCCGCTGATCCTGCCCTTCCACGTCGAGGTGGACCGCGCGCGCGAGGCGCTGCGTGAGAGCAGCGGCGCGGGCAAGATCGGCACGACGGGCAAGGGCATCGGCCCGGCCTACGAGGACAAGGTCGCCCGCCGCGCGCTGCGCGTGCAGGACCTGAAGCATCCGGACCGCTTCGCCAAGAAGCTCAAGGAGCTGATCGACCTGCACAACGTGGCGCTGTCGGGTTACCTGAACTCGAAGCCGCTGGCGTTCCAGCCGGTGTTCGACCACGCGATGTCGCTGGCCGAGCAGATCAAGCCGATGATGGCCGACGTCGGCTACATGCTGCACAAGGCGCATCTGCGCGGCGACAACATCCTGTTCGAAGGCGCGCAGGGCACGCTGCTGGACATCGACCACGGCACCTATCCGTACGTGACCTCGAGCAACTGCGTGGCGGGCAACGCCGCCGCGGGCGCCGGCGTCGGTCCGCAGATGCTGCACTACATGCTGGGCATCACGAAGGCCTACGCGACGCGCGTGGGCTCGGGCCCGTTCCCGACCGAGCTCGACTGGGAGACCCCGGGCACCGTGGGTCACCATCTGTCGACGGTGGGCCAGGAGCGCGGCACGGTGACCGGCCGCGCCCGCCGCTGCGGCTGGATCGATGCCGCCGCGCTCAAGCGCTCGATCATCATCAACGGCATCACCGGCCTGTGCCTGACCAAGCTCGACGTGCTGGACGGCCTGCCCGAGATCAACATGTGCGTGGGCTACGAGCTCGACGGCCGGCAGATCGACATCCTGCCGCTGGACGCCGACGAGATCGTCGCCTGCAAGCCCATCTACGAAGTCTTCCCCGGCTGGACCGAATCGACCTTCGGCATCACCCGCTGGGAGCAGCTGCCGGAAAACGCGCGCAAGTACCTCAAGCGCGTGGAAGAGGTGATCGGCGCGCCGATCGCCATGGTGTCGACCGGTCCCGACCGCGACCACACCATCCTGCTGCAGCACCCGTTCCAGGCCTGAGCAACCGCTCGGACCCTGTTCCCTTTCGTCTTATCCAGACCTGATCCATTCTTCGCTGAGGAGCCTCCCCCATGCTGACCGACGACGGCAAACATCTGTACGTGTCCTGGGATGAATACCATCTGTTGATCGAGCGCCTGGCGCTGAAGGTGCACGCCTCCGGCTGGGAGTTCGACCAGATCCTGTGCCTGGCGCGTGGCGGGATGCGTCCCGGCGATGTGCTGTCGCGCGTGTTCGACAAGCCGCTGGGCATCATGTCCACGAGCTCCTATCGCGCCGAGGCCGGCACGATCCAGGGTCGTCTGGACATCGCCAAGTACATCACCATGCCCAAGGGCGAGCTGGCCGGCCGCGTGCTGCTGGTCGACGACCTGGCGGATTCCGGCGTCACGCTGAAGGCGGTGGTCGAGCGCCTGCGCGGCATGCCCTCGATCAGCGAGCTGCGCTCGGCCGTGATCTGGACCAAGAGCGTCTCCGAGTACACCCCCGACTATTACGTCGAGCTGCTCAAGACCAGCCCCTGGATCCATCAGCCGTTCGAGGACTATGACTCGCTGCGTCCCGATGACCTGGCGAAGAAATTCGCGATCTGATGAAGAAGGGCTGACGATGTCAGCCCTTTTTTCTGCCTCCGCAGGAGAGGACTCGGCCACGCAAGCGCGGCCCCGGTTTGGACCTCCCGGTCCAAACCATTCGAGTCCTCCCGCAAAGCCCACCGGGCTTTGCTTCCTGGGCGCCAGAATGAGAAAAGCCGGCTCACGGCCGGCTTTTCGAATTTGGTGCCCAGGAGAGGACTCGAACCTCCACGGAGTTACCCGCTAGTACCTGAAACTAGTGCGTCTACCAATTCCGCCACCTGGGCAAGGTCAGAAGCCAGCTTCTCGAAAAACTCAGCTCAAGCCACTTTGCAGTATTCTTGAGCCTTCAGTTTCTTCGAAACGCCAAATTGCTTCTGCGTTTCAGGAAAGACAAGGATTCTACTATCAAAAACTTTAAGAATGCAAGCCCCCAGAACGCCGCTCCGCTGATGGGGGAGATCGAAGGCACGGTGCAGGGTCACCGCGACGGGCACGGGTTCCTGATGCCCGACGACGGCCAGCCGGACGTTTATCTGTCCTCGCAGGAGATGCACGCTGTCATGCACGGCGACCGCCTGCGCGTGCGCGTCGTGCGCATGGACAAGCGCAATCGTCCCGAAGGCCGCGTGCTGGAGATCCTCGAGCGCCGCAAGAAGCCGATCATCGGCCGACTGCTGCTCGAGTCTGGCATCTGGCTCGTCGCCCCCGAGGACAAGCGCTACGGCCAGGACATCCTGATCCCCAAGAACGCGATCGCCAACGCGACCGCCGGACAGATCGTCGCCGTGGAGCTGACCGAGCCGCCGTCGCTGTACTCGCAGCCCGTGGGCCGTGTGACGGAGGTGCTCGGCGAGATCGACGATCCGGGCATGGAGATCGAGATCGCCGTGCGCAAGTACGAGGTCCCGCATGCCTTCAGCGCCGAGACGCTGGCGCAGGCCGCCAAGCTGCCCGATCGGGTGCGCGCGGCCGACATGAAGCATCGCATCGACCTGCGCGACGTGGCGCTGGTGACGATCGACGGCGAGGACGCCCGTGACTTCGACGACGCCGTGTATTGCGAGCCGCACAAGCAGGGCAGGGGCAAGACGGCGTTCAAGGGCTGGCGCCTGCTGGTGGCGATCGCCGACGTCAGCCATTACGTCAAGCCGGGCGAGGCACTCGACCGCGACGCCTACGAGCGCGCGACCTCGGTGTATTTCCCGCGCCGCGTGATCCCGATGCTGCCGGAGAAACTCTCCAACGGGCTGTGCTCGCTGAACCCGGAGCAGGATCGCTTGTCGATGGTCTGCGACATGCTGGTCACCGAGGCCGGCGAGCTGCATGCGTACCAGTTCTATCCGGCGGTGATCAATTCCCACGCGCGCTTCACCTACACCGAGGTGGCAGCGATCCTGGGCAACACGCACGGTCCCGAGGCGCACAAGCGCAAGACGCTGGTACCGCACCTGCTGCACCTGCACGAGGTCTACCGCGCGCTGCTGTCGCAGCGGGCCAAGCGCGGCGCGGTCGACTTCGAGACCACCGAGACGCAGATCGTCTGCGATGACAACGGGCGCATCGAGAAGATCGTGCCCCGCACCCGCAACGAGGCGCACCGCCTGATCGAGGAGGCGATGCTCGCCGCCAACGTCTGCGCGGCGGACTTCATCGCCGGCGGCAAGCATGCATCGCTGTACCGCGTGCACGAGGGCCCCACGACGGAGAAGCGCACCACGCTGCAGGCCTACCTGCGCGCGCTGGGCATCGGCATGGGCATCAGCGACGATCCCACGCCGGGCGAGTACCAGGCGATCGCGCAGGCGACCAAGGACAGACCTGACGCGCAGCAGATCCACACGATGCTGTTGCGCTCGATGCAGCAGGCGATCTACACGCCGTTCAACTCGGGCCACTTCGGCCTGGCGTATCAGGCCTACACGCACTTCACCAGCCCGATCCGGCGTTATCCGGACCTGCTGGTGCACCGCGTGATCAAGGCCTTGCTGGGCTCGAAGAAATACGCGCTCGACGCGCACAAGATGGAGGCGGCCAACCCGCTGCCCAAGCGCCCGGGCAAGGCTGCGCCGAAGATCCCGAACCCGGGACTGGTGTCGACCGAGATCGAGCGCTGGGAGGTCGTCGGCGCGCATTGCAGCGCCAACGAGCGCCGCGCCGACGAGGCCTCGCGGGATGTCGAGGCCTGGCTCAAGTGCCGCTACATGCGCGACCACCTCGGCGAGGAGTTCGCCGGTACCGTCAGCGCGGTGACGACCTTCGGCCTGTTCGTGCAGCTCGATGCGATGTATGTCGAGGGCCTGGTCCACATCACCGAGCTCGGCGGAGAGTACTTCCGTTTCGACGACGTGCGGCAGGAGCTGCGTGGCGAGCGCACCGGCATCCGCTACGGCACCGGCGCGCGCGTGCAGGTGCAGGTCAGCCGCGTGGACCTCGATGGTCGCAAGATCGACTTCCGCCTGGTGCGCGACCAGGACGAGCATCGCCTGCTGCGCGGCGCCAACCGGGACAAGTTCGGCGACAAGTTCGGTGACAAGCGCGGCGGCAAAGGTCCGGCGCGCAAGCAGGACAAGCGCGCCGATCAGCGCGCGCGTCGCGAAGCGGCCGCGGCACCTGACGCGACGGTGGAACCGATGCCGATGCCGCCACCCGATCCGCCCACCGCGGTCGACACGCTGGAGCGCATCGAGCAGGCGGATCGCGTGCTCAAGGCCGAGCGTCGCAAGTCGGAGCGCGCGTCCAAGGGCGCGGCCACGCACCCGGTGAAGGCGGCCAAGCGCAGCGCTCGCAGCGCCGCCAAGTCCGTCGCCGCCAAGGGCAGCGGCGCTCCGGGCGCGAAGACGGCGCGGCGCAAGCGCGGACCCGCTGCCTGATCTTCAGCGCGACGCCGCGTGGCGCTGCGCCATCGCGCCGATCAGGTCGGCGGCCAGCAGCGGTCCGGCGTGGCCCTCGGCGGCTGCGCCATGCCAGGCCACCGCGGTGCAGGCGAGGTCGTGCGGCGCGATCCCCGGTGATTGCGCCCACAGCCCGCCGACCCAGCCGGCCAGCACATCCCCGCTGCCGGCCGTGGCCAGGGCCGAGGAGCCCGTCCCGTTGATCGACACGCGACGTCCCGTCGTCGCCACGACGCTGCCCGAGCCCTTGAGCACGACCGTCGCGCCGAAGCGCGTGGCGAGCGCGCTCGCGGCTTCCAGGCGATCGGCCTGCACTTCGGCGGCCGACGCTCGCCCGAGCAGCCGGGCGGCCTCCAGCGGATGGGGCGTGAGGATCGTCGGCCAGCCGTGCGTGACGCGTCGCCGCAGCGCGGCTTGGAGCGACTCGTCGGCGGCCACGAGGTTGAGCGCGTCGGCATCGAGCACGACCCGCGTGGCGCCGTGCAGCACGGTCGACAGGGCCGGCGCGATCGCCGTCCCGCCGCCACAGCCGCAGACCGCGACGACGTCGCGCCAGGCATCGGCCGGCGCGGACCAGCGCGCGAAGTCCCAATGCATCAGTTCCGGGCGGGCGGGCCAGGCCTCGCTGTCGTCCTCGGGGAGCGCGACGTACACGCGGCCCGCACCGGCGGACAAGGCCGCGCTCGCGGCCAGCCAGGCGGCGCCGCGCATCGTCGGCGCGCCGCCGAGCACGGCCACGTCGCCGTGCCGGCCCTTGTGGCTCGTCGCCGAACGGGCGAAGTCGCGCTGCCACCGAGCGATGCGGCTGGCGCCGAACAGGACGCCGATGCCCTCGTCGTCGGCGGCCCCCCCGAGATCGTCAAACCAGATGCGGCCCGCGAGCTCGCGCCCCTCGCCGGTGAACAGGCCGGATTTCAGCGTGAGGAGGGTGAGCGTGTGGTCGGCGCGCACGATGTCGGCGCCCAGCGTCTGACCCGTGCGCGCGTCCAGGCCGCTGGGCAGGTCCACGGCCAGCACCGTGGCGCCGCTGTCGCGCAGCGCGTCGATCGCCTGGATCGCCGTGGCCATCGGTCCTTCCGGCGGCCGTGCGGCGCCGAGGCCGAGGAGGGCGTCGATGACGAGGTCCGCGCGGCGGGGCAGGGTCAGCGGCTGCGTGTGCCAGCGCAGGGCGGCGCCGGCGCTGCGTCCGAAGGCCTGCAGCGTGCGGAGCGCGTGCGCGGCGTCGCTGTCGGGCGCGGGGGCGGAGCCCAGCCGCAGGACATCCACCGTCCATCCCCGCGCGGCGAGGTGGCGCGCCGCGATCAGCCCGTCGCCGCCGTTGTTGCCAGGGCCGCAGAAGACGGCGGCGCATCGGCCCAGGGGGCGCACCGCGCAGGCGAGTCGCGCGACCGCGAGGCCGGCGCGCTCGATCAAGGTGTGCGGCGGATGACGGGCGAGCGCGTTCGCTTCGACGCGCCGGCTGGACGCCGCGTCGTGCAGGGCCCGATCGTCGTCAACGGGGAGAACCGGCAGCATGCTGGCGACTCTATCCGTTTCATCGGTCCATTCAGCGCAGACGCGAGGGCTCCAGCAGCGCGGCGTCGATGCCGGGATCCTTCTTGACCAGCCGGGCGGCGAGCAGCTGCGCCGCGGCGCCGGCCATGGTCCAGCCGTGCTCCCCGTGGCCGATGTTGAGCCACACGCCGGGCAGTCCCGACTCGCCGATCAGCGGCAGCTCGTCGGGCAGCAGCAGCCGCGCGGTCTTCCAGCGTTGCTGGCCGCCGGCGAGCAGCGCGCCGGGGAACCAGTCGTGCGCGGCCTGGTGCAGCGCGCCCATCGATTGACCGTCGGGCTGCGTCGATGAGCCGCCGAGTTCCTGCGCGCCGCCGACCCGCACGCGCTGACCCAGTCGCGTGAGGCTCACGCCCAGGCTCATGTCGATGACGGTGGCGCGCGGGCCGAGATCGGGATGCGCCTCGAGCTGGCGCAGCGGCGCCGTCAGCGTGTGCGTGTGGACGGTGCCCCAGGGCAGCTTCAGTCCTTGGGCCGCCAGCAGCGGGGCGGCGCCCTTGCCGGCGCACACGAGGATCGCGTCCACGCGCAGCGGTTCGCGCGCCGCGACGTGCACGGCGGGCCGGCTGCCCGGCTCGATGCGCAACACGTCGGTGTTGAAGTTCCACGTCACGCCCAGCCGCTGGGCCTCGGTCTTGAGCGCCTGGCTGAACTGGCGGGCGTTGGCGGCCTCGTCCTGCGTCAGCAGCAGGCCGCCGTGCAGCGGGGTCTCGGCGTTGATGCCCGGTTCGTGCGCGCGGCACCCGTCGGCATCGAGCTCCCGATGCGGCACCTGGCGCGCCTGCAGCCGGGCCAGCAGCGGGGCGGCGGCCTTGTGGTCCTTGGCGTGGCGCCACAGCAGCAGCACGCCGGCCTCGCGCTCGACGTCCATCTTGAGCTCGCGCCGCCAGACGGCCATCACCGCCTGACCGCGCTGTGCCAGCGCGTGCAGCGACTCGGGCATGGCCTCGGCGCCTCGGGCGCGTCCTGCGCGCCAGTGCGCGAGCTTCCAGCCGAGCTGGCCGGGCTTGCCGCGCCAGCGCAGCGGCAGCCTGGGGCGAGCGGCCATCAGCCCCGGTGCGATGAGCCCGGGCGGCGCGAAGCTCGCGCCGGTGGCCACGCTGGTGTCGCGCTCGAAGACATGGACCTCGTGCCCCTGCAGCGCCAGTTCGTAGGCGCTGGTCACGCCGGCCAGGCCGGCGCCGATGATCGCGATCCGCATGTCAACGGGCTCCCGCGGTCAGGGCGGATTCGACACGCGCGGCAGCGTTCAGCACCGCGACGTCAGCCAGCGCCGGCGCCCACAGCATCAGCCCCACCGGCAGCTCGCCGGGGTGCTCGCACGGGATCGAGATCGCGCAGCCGTCGAGCAGGTTGACCACGGCGGTGTTGCGCAGCAGGCGCGCGTTGGTGGCAAGGAACAGGTCGTCGCTGTGCAGCAAGGGGGCGATCTCCGGGGCTCGCAAGGGAACGGTGGGGCTGAGGAAGACGTCGATGCCGCGCATCGCGTCTGTCATGTCGTGGATCCAACGCTGTCGCGCGTTGAGCAACGCCTGGTAGGCGGCGGGCGTGATCGCCTCGCCGCGGCGGATGCGCAGCGCGACGCGCGGGTCGTAGCGGTCGCCGCGTTCGGCGAGGCGCGCATGGTGCCACGCCCAGGCCTCCGCGGCGGTGAGTCCGCCCTGCGTTTGCAGTTCCGCCACACGAGGCAGGGCGGGCAGCGCGCGTTCCTCGATCGAGGCGCCGGCGGCGCGCAAGGTCGCCAGCGCGCGCTCGAACGCGGCGGCGACCTCGGGTTCGAGCTCGTCCTGCATGAAGTCCGGCGTGATCGCCAGCCGCCAGGCGGCGAGCGGGCGCGGGTCGAGCCTCACGGGCTCGCCGCTGAGGATCCCGTGCAGCAGCGCGGCGTCGCGCACCGAGCGGGTGATCGCGCCGGCCGTGTCCAGCGACGGCGCCAGGGGCACGCAGCCCTCGCGCGACACCAGGCGCGCCGTGCCCTTGAAACCGACCAGCCCCTGCAGCGCCGCGGGGATGCGCAGCGAGCCGCCGGTGTCGGTGCCGAGCGCGGCCCAGGCCGCGCCACTGGCCACGCTGACCGCGCCGCCGGACGTCGAGCCTCCGGGGATCCGATCGAGGCCGTCGATCGCGTGTGTCACCGGATTGCGGGGCGTGCCGTGATGCGGATTGAGGCCCACGCCTGAGAAGGCGAACTCGCTCAGGTTGGTGTGGCCGATCAGCGCGGCGCCCGCGGCGCGCAATCGGGCGACGGCGGGCGCGTCGCGAGGGGCCGGCGGGGCGTCGGCCATCGCGGCCGAGGCGGCGGTGGTCGGCTGGCCGGCGACGTCGAACAGGTCCTTCACCGACACCGCCAGCCCGCCCAGCGGTGGCGCGGGTTCGCCGCGTGCCCGCCCGGCATCGACGGCGGCCGCGGTGGCGCGGGCCTCGTCGTCGAAGCGGCGCAGGGAGACGTGCGCGCACGCCGGGCTGTCGGCGCGAGCCAGGGACTCGGTCAGGCGGTCGATGGCCGACGGACGGTCGGGGCGCGAAGAGGCCAGCGCCTCGGTCAGGTCGATCGGCATGCAAAAACGCGTTATACTCGTCGGGTTTTTCCCGGATACGCCAGCCGTTGGGGCTGGAGTCCGGTGGAGAAACGCGGTCTGTGGCGCAGCCACACATCGCAAATTCGCGGATCCGGCGAATCAAGGTGTTGCAACGTTCAAGAGAATGTCGCAATTCGTGCCGGATTCTAGAACCAACCTTCGGAGTACTTATGTCCGTCACGATGCGCGAGATGCTGGAAGCCGGCGTCCACTTCGGTCACCAAACCCGCTTCTGGAACCCCAAGATGGCCCCGTACATCTTCGGCCATCGCAACAAGATCCACATCATCAACCTCGAAAAGACGCTGCCCACGTTCGAGGACGCCCTGAAGTTCGTGCGCCAGCTGTCGTCCAAGCGCGGCACGATCCTGATGGTCGGCACCAAGCGCCAGGCCCGTGACATCGTCGCCGCCGAAGCCGAGCGCGCCGGCGTCCCGAGCGTCAACCAGCGCTGGCTGGGCGGCATGCTGACCAACTTCAAGACGGTCAAGACGTCGCTCAAGCGGCTCAAGGACATGCAGGCTCAAGTCGACGCTGGCACGCAGCCGGCGATCAAGAAGGAAGCCCTGATGTTCCAGCGCGAAATCGCCAAGCTGGAAAAGAACATCGGCGGCATCCAGGACATGGCCGCCCTGCCGGACGCGATCTTCGTGATCGACGTCGGCTACCACAAGATCGCCGTCGCCGAAGCCAAGAAGCTGGGCATTCCGGTCATCGGCGTGGTCGACACGAACCACTCGCCCGAAGGCATCGACTACGTCATCCCCGGCAACGACGACTCGGCCAAGGCTGTCGCCCTGTACGCCAAGGCCGTCGCCGACGCCGTCCTGGAAGGCCGCGCCAACTCGACGAACGAAGTGGTGACGGCTGTCGCCGCTGAAGGCGACGAGTTCGTGGAAGTCAACGAAGGCGCCTGATCCAGGCCCTGACCCGGTTCGGGTTCTGACAAGGGGCTGATTCAGCCCCTTTTTTCCAAGCCGGTTTCGACGAGATTCAGAATTTTCCGCGGCCCGGGTCCATCCGGCGTCGCGACACACGGAGATTGAAATGGCGGCAATTACCGCAAGCATGGTCGCCGAACTGCGCGCCAGGACCGACGCGCCCATGATGGAGTGCAAGAAGGCGCTGACCGAAGCCGACGGCGATCTGACCCGCGCCGAGGAAATCCTGCGCGTCAAGCTGGGCAACAAGGCCGGCAAGGCCGCCTCGCGCATCACCGCTGAAGGCGTGGTCGCCTCGGTCGTCAAGGGCAGCACCGGCGCCCTGATCGAAGTGAACTGCGAAACCGACTTCGTCTCCAAGAACGACGCCTTCCTGGCCTTCGTGAACGCTGTCGCCGGCCTGGTCGCCGACAGCAACCCGGCCGACGTCGCCGCGCTGTCCGCCCTGCCGCTGTCGCAGGAAGGCTTCGGCCCGACCGTCGAGGACGTGCGTGCCGGCCTGATCGGCAAGATCGGCGAGAACATGACGATCCGCCGCTTCAAGCGCTATGAAGGCGCGCAAGCTGGCCTCGTACCTGCACGGCACCCGCATCGGCGTGATCGTCGAGTTCGACGGCGACGAAGTCGCCGCCAAGGACGTCGCCATGCACGTCGCCGCGATGAAGCCGGTCGCGCTGTCGTCGGCCGAAGTGCCGGCCGAGCTGGTCGAGAAGGAACGCAAGGTCGCCGACCGAGAAGGCTGCCGAATCCGGCAAGCCGGCCGAGATCGTCGCCAAGATGGTCGAAGGCTCGGTGCAGAAGTTCCTGAAGGAAGTCTCGCTGCTGGACCAGGCCTTCGTGAAGGCCGCCGACGACAAGCAGACCGTGGACCAGATGCTCAAGGACAAGGGCACGACGGTGAAGTCGTTCACCCTGTACGTCGTGGGCGAAGGCATCGAGAAGAAGGTCGACGACTTCGCCGCCGAAGTGGCCGCCCAGGTGGCCGCCGCGAAGCAGCAGTAAGCATCGCGACTCAAAAAGGGCGCCTCTGGCGCCCTTTACACTTGTGCGCTTGCGCAAGCAGGCGCACGCACGACACTCTCTCTATCGGCTGTATTGACGAGGTAACAATGCCCAATGCCCACAAACGCGTCCTGCTCAAACTTTCCGGCGAAGCCCTGATGGGCGACGACGCCTTCGGCATCAACCGCGCGACCATCGAACGCATGGTCCAGGAGATCCAGGAAGTGACGAAGCTCGGCGTCGAGGTGGCGGTCGTCATCGGCGGCGGCAACATCTTCCGCGGCGTCGCGGGCGGCTCCGTGGGCATGGACCGCGCGACGGCCGACTACATGGGCATGCTGGCCACGGTGATGAACGCGCTGGCCCTGGCCGACGCGATGCGCCAGGAAGGCATGACCGCTCGCGTGATGTCCGCCATCGCGCATCGAGCAGGTCGTCGAGCCTTACGTGCGCCCCAAGGCGCTGCAGTATCTGGAAGAAGGCAAGGTCGTCGTCTTCGCCGCCGGCACCGGCAACCCGTTCTTCACGACCGACACCGCCGCCGCGCTGCGTGGCGCGGAAGTGGGCGCCGAGATCGTGCTCAAGGCCACCAAGGTCGACGGCGTCTACACCGCCGACCCGAAGAAGGATCCGACCGCCACGCGCTACTCGCGCATCACCTTCGACGAGGCCATCGGCAAGAACCTGCAGGTCATGGACGCGACCGCCTTCGCGCTGTGCCGCGACCAGAAGCTGCCGATCCGGGTGTTCTCGATCAACAAGCCCGGCGCGCTCAAGCGCGTGGTCCAGGGCGAGGACGAGGGCACGCTGGTCCACGTCTGATCGCACGTCTGATCGGGCTGGCGCGCCGCAGGCGCCGCCGCCCCATTGATCGAGGAAAAGAACATGAGCATCGCTGACATCAAGAAGAACGTCGAGACCAAGATGGCCAAGTCCGTCGAGGCCTTCAAGAACGATCTGCAGAAGATCCGCACCGGCCGCGCCCACCCCGGCCTGCTGGACCACGTGCAGGTGGACTACTACGGCTCGATGGTGCCGATCTCGCAGGTGGCCAACGTGACGCTGCTGGACGCCCGCACGATCAGCGTGCAGCCCTGGGAAAAGGGCATGGGCCAGAAGATCGAGAAGGCCATCCGCGAATCGGACCTGGGCCTGAACCCGTCGTCGATGGGCGACCTGATCCGCGTGCCGATGCCGCCGCTGACGGAAGAGCGCCGCCGCGACCTGGCCAAGGTCGCCAAGGGCGAAGGCCGAGGATGCCAAGGTGGCCGTGCGCAACCTGCGCCGCGACGCCAACGAACAAGCTCAAGAAGCTGGTCAAGGACAAGGACATCACCGAGGACGACGAGCGTCGCAGCCAGGACGAGGTCCAGAAGCTGACCGACAAGGTCGTCGCCGAGATCGACAAGCTGCTCTCGGCCAAGGAAGCCGAGATCATGGCCGTCTGATCGTCGCATCCCTGTGAGCGCCGACAGCAAGGCGGGTGTGCCCCGCCATGTGGCCATCGTCATGGATGGCAACGGTCGATGGGCCAAGAAGCGTTTCCTTCCGCGCTTCTTCGGCCACAAGCAGGGCGTCGACGCCCTGGTGCGCGTGGTGCAGGCCTGCATCGACCGCGAGATCGAATACCTCACCGTCTTCGCCTTCTCCAGTGAAAACTGGAAGCGCCCGAGCGATGAGGTCTCCGGCCTGATGGGCCTGGTGCTGGCGGCCGTGTCGCGCTACCTGGCGCGCATGGGCGCGATGGGCGTGCGCATCCGCATCGTCGGCGACCGCGAGGCCGTGTCCGACAAGCTGCGCGCCGCCTGGGCCGAGGCCGAGGGCTCCACGGCTCACAACTCCAAGCTCACGCTGAACGTCGCGTTCAACTACGGCGGCCGCTGGGACATCGTCCAGGCCTGCCGCCAGGCGATCGAGGCCGGCGTGCCCGCCGCGGAGCTGACCGAGGCCAAGCTGTCCGAGTTCATGGCGATGAGCTACGCGCCCGATCCGGACCTCTTCATCCGCACCGGCGGCGAGCTGCGCATCAGCAATTTCCTGCTCTGGCAGACCGCCTACACCGAGTTCGTGTTCTCCGACTGCCTGTGGCCCGAGTTCGGCGAGGCGCAACTGGACGAGGCCATCGCCGCGTTCCGGGCGCGCGACCGCCGGTTCGGCGGCGTCAACGTTCCGGGCGTCGCCCAGGAGGCCTGACATGCTGCTTCAGCGCGTGATCACCGCGGTCGTGCTGCTCGCGATCCTGCTGCCGGCGCTCTTCGCGTCCAATCCGATCTGGTTCGCGTTGCTGACGCTGGTCATGATCGGCGCGGCCGGCTGGGAGTGGTCCCGCCTGAATGGCCGGGGCGGTCCGGTGGCGGTGCTGGTCGGCATCGCGCTGGCCGGCATCTGCGCCGGCACCTTTTACCTCGTCGGCTTCAACGTGCCGTCGTGGTGCTGGTGGCTGGCGGGCGGCCTGTGGGTGCTGGGCGGCGTGGGCGCGCTGGCCGCAGGGGTCACGGGCTGGCCCAAGCTGTCGCCGACGCTGCGTCTGGTGCTGGGCATGGTGCTGCTGTGGGCGGCCTGGCTCGCGCTGATCGTCGCGCGTCAACGCGGCATCAACTTCCTGCTGTCGGCGATGTGTCTGGTCTGGATGGCCGACATCGCCGCCTACTTCTCCGGCAAGGCCTTCGGCAGACGCAAGCTGGCGCCGGCGATCAGCCCCGGCAAGAGCTGGGAAGGTGCGATCGGCGGCCTCATCGGCGTGATCGTGCTGGGCTTCGTCTGGGTCCACGTGATCGACGTGCGTGTCCCGGTGGACTCGGCCTCGATGTACTCGGTGCTGGTGCATCGCACGGGCTGGATCTCGCTGCTCGCGCTGGCCTTCCTGTCGGCGATGAGCGTCGTCGGCGACCTGTTCGAATCCCTGGTCAAGCGCGCCGCGGGTGCCAAGGACAGCAGCCAGCTGCTGCCCGGCCACGGCGGCGTGCTCGACCGAGTCGACGCGCTGTTGCCGGTGCTGCCGCTGGCCTTGGCGCTGACCTCCCTCTGATCCTCCGGATCCCCCTGCGATGACCGACCACCTCCACCGCCCGCAGCAGGTCTGCGTGCTGGGCTCCACCGGCTCCATCGGCACCAACACGCTGGACGTGATCGCGCGTCATCCGGACCGTTATCGCGTCTTCGCGCTGTCGGCGATGAGCCGCGTCGAGGAACTCGCCGCGCAGTGCGTGCAATTCCAGCCACGTTTCGCGGTGCTGCCCGACGCGGGGCTCGCCGCGCAGCTGCGCACGCGGTTGCGCGAGGCCGGTTCTCGCACCGAGGTGCTCGACGGCATGGCCGCGCTGAGCGAGATCGCCGCGCATCCCGAGGTCGACGCGGTGATGGCCGCGATCGTCGGCGCGGCCGGCCTGTCCCCGGCCATGGCCGCGGCGCGCGCCGGCAAGCGCCTGCTGCTGGCCAACAAGGAAGCGCTCGTGCTCGGCGGCGCGCTGTTCATGCGCACCGTCGCCGAAGGCGGCGCAACGCTGCTGCCGGTCGACTCGGAGCACTCCGCGATCTTCCAGTGCCTGCCCGAGGACCGCTCGACCTGGGCCTCGCGCATCGATCACATCGTGCTGACCGCCTCGGGCGGCCCGTTCCGCCAGCGCGACCCGGCCACGCTGGCCGATGTCACGCCCGAGCAGGCCTGCGCGCATCCGAACTGGGTGATGGGCCGCAAGATCTCGGTGGAC
The DNA here is from genome assembly GCA_039594005.1 of Roseateles sp. GTDB lineage: Bacteria > Pseudomonadota > Gammaproteobacteria > Burkholderiales > Burkholderiaceae_C > Roseateles. The sequence continues at coordinate 2,164,628 of JBCNOF010000010.1, read as the reverse complement.
TCGGCCACGATGATGAACAAGGCGCTCGAGGTGATCGAGGCCCGCTGGCTGTTCGACCTCCAGCCTGAGCAGATCAAGGTGCTGATCCACCCGCAGAGCATCGTGCACTCGATGGTGGTGTGCCGCGACGGCTCGGTGCTCGCGCAACTGGGCACGCCCGACATGCGCGTGCCCATCGCGTATGCGCTCGCCTTCCCGGAGCGCGTCGAATCCGGCGCCGGACTGCTGGACCTGCTCAAGACGCCGAGCCTCGCGTTCGAGGATGCCGACGAGCGCCGATTCCCCGGCCTGCATCTGTCGTGGCAGGCACTGCGCGCCGCCGAGGGCAGCACCGCGGTGCTCAACGCGGCCAACGAGGAGACGGTGGCAGCCTTCCTCGATCGCCAACTGCGCTTCGATCACATCTGCCGTGTCAACCGCGAGGTGCTCGAAAGCGTGATGCCCGAGGCCGGCGAGGTGGACAGCATCGACGGGTTGCTGGCCCTCGATGCCCGCGCCAGGCGCGCGGCCAGACAGCAGATCGCGGCGCTGGCCGCGGCGGTCTGAACGTCCCGCCCGCCGCATTCCGGCTCCATGCCTCGCTGAAGCCCCGCTGATCCAGGACGACCGACATGCTTTCCCAGCTGCTTTATTTCCTCATCACGCTGGGCATCCTCATCGTGATCCACGAATGGGGTCACTACCGCGTGGCGCGCGCCTGTGGCGTCAAGGTGCTGCGCTTCTCGGTCGGATTCGGCCGCGTGCTGCTGCGCCGCAGAGCCTCACCTGACAGTACCGAGTTCACGCTGAGCGCGATCCCGCTGGGCGGCTATGTCCGCATGCTCGACGAGAGCGACGGTCCCGTCGCGCCGGGCGAGCGCTCGCAGGCCTTCAATCGCAAGACCTTGTGGCAACGCGCGGCGATCGTCGCCGCGGGTCCGGCGGCCAACCTGATCCTCGCCGTGGCGCTGTTCGCCGTGGTCGGCTGGATCGGCCGCGAGGAACCCAAGGCCGTGCTGTCCACGCCGGTCGCGGGCGGCCTGGCCGAACGTGCCGGCCTGCGCGCGGGCGACCTGGTGCAGGCCTGGTCGCATGACGGGCAGGACTGGGAGGACGTGCGCTCGATGCCCGACCTCGGCTGGCAGATCGCGCAGGCGGTCGCGGACAAGCAGCCGCTGCTGCTGAGCGTCGCGGACGCGGCCGGTCACGGGCGCCGCACCGTTCGGCTCGACACCGACACGCTCGAGAGCCGCGACTTCGACAGCAAGACGATGCAGCGCATCGGCCTGGGCGGCGTGTTCTACGAGCCGATCGTGGGCAGCGTCACGCCCGACAGCGCCGCGGAGAGCGCGGGCATCCTGCCCGGCGACCGGCTGCTGCGCGTGGACGGCGAGACCGTGCCCGACATGAGCTGGTTCGTGCAGCGCGTGCAGCGCTCGCTCGTGGACGGTCAGCCGCAGGCGATGCGCATCGAGCTGCGTCGCGACGGCCAGGTGCTGGAGAAGCTCGTCACCGCGCGGCTGCAGGACGACGGCGATCGACGCGTCGCGCGCATCGGCGCGGGATTCGGCGGCCAGCCGCAGATGGTCACCGTGCACTACGGGCCCGTCGATTCGGTGAGGCAAGGCCTGACCCGCACGTGGGAGTTGAGCGCGCTGACGGTGAAGACGCTGGGCCGCATGTTGGTCGGTGAAGCGTCGGTAAAGAACCTCAGCGGACCCATCACCATCGCCAAGGCGGCGGACCAGTCGGCGTCCCTCGGACTGACGGCCTTCCTGAGCTTCCTGGCCGCGGTCAGCGTGAGCCTCGGCGTGCTGAACCTGCTGCCGCTGCCGATGCTCGATGGCGGACACCTGATGTATTATCTTTTCGAGGGTTTGAGCGGCCGCCCTGTCTCTGAGTGGTGGCACAAGCAGCTGCAACGCGCAGGCATCGCCGTCGTGCTGCTGATGATGAGCCTGGCCCTTTTCAACGATCTGACCCGCACGCTGGGTCTGCACTGAAGCTTCCGCATGTCCCGATTCCTGCCCGACGCCCTGCGCCCCCATGTGATCCAACTGGCGGTGCTGGCCACCGCGCTGCACACCGGTTCCGCATGGGCCGTCGACCCGTTCGTTCTGAAGGACATCCGCGTCGAAGGGCTGCAACGCACCGACCCGGGTACGGTGTTCGCCGCGCTGCCGTTCCGCATCGGTGACACCTACAACGACGAGAAGGGCGCCGCCGCGCTGCGCGCGCTGTTCGCGACGGGCCTGTTCAAGGACGTGAAGATCAACATCGACACCGACGCGGTCGTCGTCGTGATCGAGGAACGTCCGATCATTGCCAACGTCAGCTTCGTCGGCCTGAAGGAATTCGATACCGAGGCGCTGACCAAGTCGCTGAAGGACGTCGGCATCGGCGAGGGCAAGCCCTTCGACAAGGCGCTGGCCGATCGCGCCGAGCAGGAACTCAAGCGTCAATACCTGACCCGCTCGCTGTATGGCGCCGAGGTCACGACCACGATCACCCCGATCGAGCGCAATCGCGTCAACGTCAGCTTCTCGGTGACCGAGGGCGAGCCGGCCAAGATCGCCGAGATCCGCATCCTGGGCAACAAGGTGTTCAGCGAAGGCACGCTGACCGGCCTGCTGGAGCAGACGACCTCGGGCTGGCTGACCTGGTACACGAAGACCGACCGGTACTCGCGCGCCAAGCTCAATGCCGACCTGGAAACGATCCGCTCGTACTATCTGAACCGCGGCTACCTGGAGTTCGCCGTCGAGTCCACGCAAGTCACGATCTCGCCGGACAAGCAGAGCATCAGCATCGCGATCACGATCAACGAAGGCCAGCCGTACACCGTCAACGGCATCAAGCTGGAAGGCGACTTCCTGGGCCGCGAGGAAGAGTTCAAGCGCCTGATCGCGCTCAAGCCGGGTCAGCCGTACAACGGCGAGGCGGTGGCGCAGTCCACCCGCAACTTCCAGGACCTGTACGGCACCTTCGGCTACGCCTTCGCGCGCGTCGAGAGCCGCCCCGAGATCGACCGCGCCACCGGCCAGGTCACCGTCACGCTGGTGGGCGAGCCGCAGCGCCGCGTCTACGTGCGCCGCGTGCTGATCTCCGGCAACACCCGCACCCGCGACGAAGTGATCCGCCGCGAGTTCCGCCAGTTCGAATCCTCGTGGTACGACGGCGGCCGCATCAAGGCCTCGCGCGATCGCGTCGAGCGCCTGGGCTACTTCAAGGACGTCACGATCGACACGACCGAGGTGCCGGGCTCGCCCGACCAGGTCGACGTCACGCTGACGGTGACCGAGCGCCCGACCGGCAACATCCAGATCGGTGCCGGCTACTCGAGCGCGAGCAAGCTGTCGCTGTCGGGCTCGATCTCGCAGGAAAACGTCTTCGGCTCCGGCAATTACCTGGGCATCCAGGTGAACACCGCCAGCACCGGCCGCTCGCTGGGCGTGACCACGGTCGACCCGTACTTCACCGTCGACGGCGTGTCGCGCGCGATCGATGTGTTCTACCGCACCGTCAAGCCGATCAACAACCTCGGCGAGGAATACGAGTTCGCCTCGTACGGCGGCTCGGTCAAGTTCGGTGTGCCGTTCTCCGAGGACGACACGGTGTTCTTCGGCATCGGTTACGAAACCACGCGCATCACGACGCGCACCGGCCTGCCCAACAGCTACTGGCTGTTCCGCGAGCAGTTCGGCCCGTCGGCGGTCGCGATCCCGCTGACCATCGGCTGGAAGAAGGACAACCGCGATTCGGTGATCACGCCGACCGCCGGCGCGATGAAGCGCGTGAACCTGGAACTGAGCCCGGTCGGTGACTCGCGCTACGCGATCGCCAACCTGCAGTACCAGGAATTCTTCCCGCTGGGCCGCAAGTTCTCGCTGATGCTGAACGGCGAGTTCGCCTACGGCCGCGGCCTGAGCGGCCGCCCGTATCCGATCTTCAAGAACTTCTACGGCGGCGGCCTGGGTTCGGTGCGGGTGTTCGAGCCCGGCACGCTGGGCCCGGTCGACGTCACCGGCTCCTACACCGGCGGCAACCGCAAGTTCAACCTGAACGCCGAGTTCTACGTGCCAGTGCCCGGATCGGGCAACGACAAGAGCTTCCGCCTGTTCGGCTTCGTCGACGCCGGCAACGTGTGGGGCCAGGACGAGAAGCTGGACTTCCAGGACGTGCGCGCCTCGGCCGGCCTGGGTATCAGCTGGCTGTCGCCGATGGGTCCGCTGCGTCTGAGTTTCGGCTCGCCGATTCGCAAGAAGCCCACGGATAGAATCGAGCGATTCCAATTCCAGATCGGGACTGCATTCTGATGAAGAGCAAGCTGTCGCAGATCGTCGCCACCGTCCTGCTGGCGGGCGCGGCGACCCTGGGCGCGCAAGCCCAGGAAGTGAAGATCGGCTACGTCAACAGCGAGCGGATCCTGCGCGAGACCAACCTGGCCAAGGCCGCCGAGACCAAGCTGCAAGCCGAGTTCAGCCGCCGCGAGAAGGCCTTGCTGGAGCAGGAGACCAAGCTGCGCGGCGCGGCCGAGAAGCTGGACAAGGACAGCCCCGCGCTGAGCGAGGCCGAACGGGGCCGCCGTCAGCGCGAGCTGATCGAGCAGGACCGTGACCTGCAGCGCAAGCGCCGCGAGTTCAACGAGGACGTCGCCCAGCGCAAGAACGAAGAGCTCGCCGCCGTGATCGAGAAGGCCAACAAGGTCATCAAGCAGATCTTCGAGCAGGAGAAGTACGATCTGATCGTTCAGGACGCGATTCACGCCAGCCCCCGCGTGGACATCACCAAGAAGGTGATCGACGCGCTCAACGGTCAGAAATGACGCCAGACAGGACACCCGAAGCGACCATGAAGCAGGTTCTGGTCTCTGAGCTGATCGCCGCCTTGGGCGGCGATCTTCTTGGTGCCGCCGATACGGCGATCCGCGCGGTCGCCCCGCTGGAAGACGCGGGCGCGGACGCGATCGCCTTCCTGGCCAATCCGAAGTACGAGGCGCAGCTCGCCACGACCGGCGCGGCCTGCGTGATCGCCTCGCCCAAGCTGGCCGACGCCGCCGCCGCGCGTCGTGGTGACGGCGCGAGCGCGTGCTGCATCGTCACGCCCGATCCCTACCTGTACTTCGCCCGGCTGACCCAGTGGTGGGCCGCGAACATGCGCAAGCCGCGCGCCGCGCCGGCGATCCACCCGACGGCGACCGTCGCGGCGGATGCCACGATCGGCCGCGATGTCGAGGTCGGTCCGCATGCGGTGATCGAATCGGGCGCCGTGCTGGGCGAGGGCGCGCGCATCGGCGCGCACACGATCGTCGAGCAGGACGCCCGCATCGGCGCGTTCACGCGCCTGGCGCCGCACGTCGTGTTCGGTCATGACTGCGTGATCGGTGAGCGCTCGCTGGTGCACAGCGGCGTGGTCATCGGCGCGGACGGTTTCGGCTTCGCCCCCACGAAGGGCGCCCACGGCGTGGAGTGGGTCAAGATCGAGCAGCTTGGCGCGGTGCGCATCGGCGACGACGTCGAGATCGGCGCGAACACCTGCGTCGACCGCGGCGCGCTCGGTGACACCGTCATCGCTGACAGCGTGATCATCGACAACCTGGTCCAGATCGCCCACAACGTGAAGATCGGCCGCGGCACGGCGATCGCCGGCGCGGTGGCGATCGCGGGCAGCGCCGAGATCGGCGCGAACTGCATCGTGGCCGGCGCGGCGCGCATCAACGGCCACATCAAGATCACCGACGGCGTGCAGGTCGGCCCGACGGCCAACATCAGCAACAGCATCGACAAGGCCGGCGCCTACGCCGGCATGTGGCCTTTCGAGGACGCCGCCTCCTGGCAGAAGAACGCCGCCGCGCTGCGCGGGCTCTATGAGCTGCGCCAACGCGTGCGTGCCCTGGAAAAGAAGACGACATGACTGAGACGACCCGCATCGACATCCACGGCATCCTCGAGAAGCTGCCGCATCGCTACCCGATCCTGCTGGTGGACCGCGTCCTGGAGGTGGAGAAGGGCGTGCGCATCCGCGCGATCAAGAACGTCAGCATCAACGAACCCTTCTTCCTGGGCCACTTCCCGCATCGTCCGGTGATGCCGGGCGTGCTGATCCTGGAGGCGCTGGCGCAGGCCGCGACGTTGCTGGCCGTGGAGAGCTACAACTTCACGCTGGACGAGAACCACGTCGTGTACTTCGCCGGCATCGACAACGCGCGCTTCAAGCGTCCGGTGGAGCCGGGCGACCAGCTGATCCTGGAAGTGACGCTGGACCGCGCCAAGGCCGGCATCTACAAGTTCGGCGCCAAGGCGCTGGTGGGCACCGACATCGTGGCCGAGGCCGGCCTGATGTGCACGATGCGCAAGCTCGACTGCTGAGCCCCGGGACGATCCGTTCGCCATGGCCCAGATTCATCCCACCGCGATCGTCGACCCGGCCGCGCAACTCGACGACACCGTCCAGGTCGGTCCCTACGCGGTGATCGGTCCCGAGGTGCGCATCGGTGCGGGCACCCGCATCGGTCCGCACACGGTCGTCGAGGGCAAGACCACGATCGGCCGCGACAACGTGATCTTCCAGTTCGCGTCGATCGGCGCGATGCCGCAGGACATGAGCCACGGCGGCGAGGTGACGGAGCTCGTGATCGGCGACCGCAACACGATCCGCGAGTTCTGCACCTTCAACACCGGCACGTTCAAGGAGCAGGGCGTCACGCGCGTGGGCTCCGACAACTGGATCATGGCCTACGTGCACCTGGCGCATGACGTGGTGGTCGGCGACCACTGCGTGCTGGCCAACAATGCCACGCTGGCCGGCCACGTCCACGTGGGCGACTGGGCCACGATCGGCGGCCTGACCGGGGTGCACCAGTTCGTGCACGTCGGCGCGCACGCGATGATCGGATTCCAGGGCCATGTGGCGCAGGACGTCGCACCCTACATGACCGTCGACGGCAACCCGCTGACAGTGCGCGCGGTCAACCTGACCGGGCTGCGCCGCCGCGGCTTCAGCAATGACCGGCTGGGCGTGATCCGGCAGGTCCACAAGCTGCTGTTCCGCGACGGCACGACGCTGGAGCAGTCGGTGGCCAACCTCGAGGCGCTCAAGCAAGGCCAGGATGCGGAGTCGATCCGCGACATCCAGGTGATGCTCGACTTCCTGGCCGGCGCCAAGCGCGGCCTCGTGCGCTGATCGGCTCTGGACGCCTGACATGACTTCCACGGATCCTCGACTGGGCCTGGTGGCCGGCGAGGCCTCCGGGGATTTGCTCGCCAGCCTGCTGCTGCAAGGGCTGAAGGACCGCTGGCCGGGGCTGAGCTCGGCCGGCATCGGCGGTCCGCGCATGCAGGCGCAGGGCTTCGAGGCCTGGTGGCCCAGCCACAAGCTGTCGATCTTCGGCTACTGGGACGCGATCAAGCACCTCCGCGAGCTGCTGGCGATCCGCCGGCAACTGGGCGATCGCCTACTGGTCGAGCGCCCGTCGGTGTTCGTCGGCGTGGACGCGCCCGATTTCAATTTCGGCCTGGAGCGCCGTCTGCGCGAGGCCGGCATCAAGACCGTGCACTTCGTGTGTCCGTCGATCTGGGCCTGGCGCCCGGAGCGCGTCGAGACGATCCGGCGCAGCGCGGACCACGTGCTGTGCCTGTTCCCGTTCGAGCCCGAGATCCTGGCCAAGGCCGGTATCCCATCGACCTATGTCGGCCATCCGCTGGCGGACCAGACCCCGCTGGAGCCGCCGCGCGAGGACGCGCGCGAGGCGCTGGGCCTGGGCGCGGACGACACGGTGGTCGCGATCCTGCCGGGCAGCCGGCGCAGCGAGCTGACCTACATCGGCCCGCCGCTGCTCGACGCGGCGCAACGCATGCTGAAGGCGCGGCCAGGGCTGCGTTTCGTGATTCCGATCGCGCCGGGGCTGCGCCCGATGGTCGAGGCCTTGATGGCCGAGCATGGTCAGGGCCTGCCGATGATGCTGGTGGACGGCCGCGCGCCCGATGTGCTGGCCGCCTGCGACCTGACGCTGGTGGCCAGCGGCACGGCGACGCTGGAGGCGGCGCTGCTCAAGCGCCCGATGGTGATCGCCTACAAGCTGCACTGGTTCAACGCGTGGCGGATGAAGGGCAAGGCGCTGCTGCCTTGGGTGGGTCTGCCCAACGTGCTCGCGCGCGAGACGCTGGTCCCCGAATGCCTGCAGGACGAGTGCACCGGCGAGCGCATCGCGCGCGAGGGACTGGCCTGGCTGGACGACGCGCCGCGGCGCGAGCGCCTGCACGCGCGTTTCCTCGAGATCCATCAACAGCTGCGCTGCAACACCGCGCAAAAGGCCGGCGATGCGATCGCGAAAATCCTCGGCGCTTGAGCCGCCGACGCAGCTGGGCCTGGAGTGGTCGGCGGGCGGGCTGCTGTGCGGCGTCGACGAGGCCGGCCGTGGTCCGCTGGCCGGCCCGGTGGTCGCGGCCGCGGTGATCCTGGACGATCAGAGCCCGATCAAGGGCCTGGGCGATTCGAAGGTGCTCAGCGAGAAGAAGCGCGAGCAGCTCTTCGACGAGATCCGCGCCAAGGCGCTGTGCTTCTGCATCGCGGAGGCGACGGTAGAGGAGATCGACCGCATCAACATCCTGCAGGCGACGATGCTGGCGATGCGCCGCGCGGTCGAGGGCCTGCGGCTGAAGCCCGCGCGGGTGCAGGTCGACGGCAACCGGCTGCCGGTGCTGCGCATCCCCGCCGAAGCGATCGTCAAGGGCGATGCGCTGGTGCCGGCGATCTCCGCGGCGTCGATCCTGGCCAAGGTGCACCGGGACCGCTTCTGCCTGCAGATGCACGAGCAGCATCCGCAATACGGCTTTGACAACCACAAGGGTTACGGCACGCGCGAGCATCTCGAGGCGCTGCGCGTGCATGGCGCGACGGTCTGGCACCGGCAGAGCTTCGCGCCGGTGCGTTCGCTGGACCTGAGCGGGCTGGCGATGACGACGGTCGCCGCCGCCACGAGGGTCACGGTGATCGACGAGGAATGAATTCGCGATGAGCTGGCAGCCGATCACCGCCCGGGACAACCCCCATCTGCAGCGCCTGCGCAAGCTGGCGCAGGACGGCAGCGCCTATCGCAAGTTGGGCGGGGTCTGGCTCGAAGGCGATCACCTCGCGCGCGCGGCGGTGCAGCGCGGCGTGAAGCCGTCGCTGGCGCTGATCACCGACGTGGCCGCGGCGGACGAGGCGCTGCGAGCGCTGGCCGATGTGGCGCCCAAGGTGCTGGTGGTGTCGCCGGCGCTGTTCAAGACGGTGTCGGGGCTGGAGTCGCCGGCGCAGATCGGTTTCGAGCTGGCGCTGCCGGGGCAGCCGCGCATCGAGCCGACGTCGGACTCGGTGGTGCTGGACCGGCTGCAGGACGCGGGCAATGTGGGCACGATCCTTCGCAGCGCGGCCGCACTCGGTTTCCGGCAGGTGCTGGCGCTCAAGGGTACGGCGGCCTTGTGGTCGCCCAAGGTGCTGCGCGCCGGCATGGGCGCGCATTTCGGGCTGAGGCTGGTGGAAGGACTCGCGGTCGAGGATCTCGATGCGCTGCAGATCCCGTTGCTGGCGACGAGCTCGCACGCGGATGCGCTGCTGCACGAGGCTGATCTGCCGCAACCCTGCGCGTGGGTGATGGGTCATGAAGGGCAGGGCGTCGCGGAACCGCTGATGAAGCGCTGCGCGCTGCGCGTGGGCATTCCGCAGCCGGGCGGCGAGGAATCGCTCAACGTGGCGAGCGCCGCGTCGATCTGCCTCTACGAAAGCGCCCGGCGGCGATTGGTCTGAGCGAGGGCCTCGCGGCTGAGGTCGACGGATTTCGCGCATACTGGCCGCTCCGATTTCGATGGCCATCTGAACACTGCCTGCAATGCCTGAACTCGACTGGATCAGCGTCAAAGGATTCAAGAGCATCGCTTCGATCGAGAAGCTGAAGCTCGGCGCGATCAATGTCGTGATCGGCGCCAACGGGTCGGGCAAGTCCAATTTCATTGGCGTGTTCTCGTTCCTGCATGCCCTGAAGGCAGGGCATCTTGAGGAATACACGGTGAGGGCTGGAGGCGCAAACCGCGTGCTTCACTTTGGATCCAAGGTATCCAAGTCGCTGTCCGTGCACGTGGCATTCGAGGGAGAGCGAAACCAGTACAGCGTGTCTCTGTTTCCCACGACCAGCGATGAGTTGGCGAGCATCAATGAGACGGTGTATTTCTGGGACAAGATCAGCCATCCTCGCCCCTATACCCAGACCCTGGGCCGGCTAGGCAAGGAGGCGGGCATCAGTTCGGAGCGATGCACCGATATTGCTGCCTATGTCCGAGAACATTTCGATCGATGGAGGCTTTACCACTTCCACGACACGAGCAGCACGTCGCCGATGAAGCAGACGGCGGATCTCAACGACAACGCGTATCTGCGCCCGGATGGTTCCAACTTGCCGGCGTTCCTTTACTTCCTCAAGGAGAAGCACGCCGAGTCGTATGAGTTGATCCGCAAGAGCGTCAAGCGCGTCGCGCCGTTCTTCGAGGACTTCCAACTCGCGCCGCAGCAGTTGAATCCCAACAAGATCCGGCTGGAGTGGCGGCATGTCGGGACCGAGGACTACTTCGATGCTTCCAGTCTCTCGGACGGCACGATCAGATTTATCGCGCTCGCGACGCTCTTCCTGCAACCCGTGTCGTTGCGGCCTTCGGTGATCCTGGTGGATGAGCCGGAGCTGGGGCTGCATCCCTATGCCGTGACGATGCTCGCGGCCCTGGTCAAGCAGTCCGCCGTCCAAACCCAGGTGATCCTGTCGACCCAATCGCCGCTGCTCCTCGACAACTTCGACCCCGCGGACGTCCTGGTCGCCGATCGAGTCGATGGGGGCACGCAGCTGAGGCGTCTTGACGTCGACAAGCTCGAGAGCTGGCTGGAGGACTACAGCCTGGGGCAGCTCTGGGAGAAGAACGAGCTCGGCGGCAGGCCGTCGGCGGAGCCGGTGTAGACGAAGCAAGGCGAGGCAATGACGCGACTTCTCATTCACGTCGAAGGCCAGACCGAGGAGTCGTTCGTCAACGACATCCTCGCGCCTCACCTGTACGGACAGGGTTTCACGAACGTCTCCGCGCGCTTGCTGGGCAATGCGCGACAGCGAGAGCGTCGAGGGGGTATCAAGGCGTGGCAGGCGGTGAAGCGCGATATTGCTCGACACCTGCTGCAGGATGCTGGCGCTGCCTCCGCGACGTTTGTCGACTTCTATGCCTTGCCCGCGACGGGCGATGGCGCTTGGCCGGGACGCGAGCAAGCAAACCAGATGGCCTTCCCCAGCAAGTCGTCATCGGTGGAGTTTGCGCTGCTTCGCGAGGTCCAAGGGGAACTTGGGCACGGGGCCCTGAACGGGCGATTCATCCCGTTCGTCGTCATGCACGAGTTCGAGGCACTGCTGTTCAGCTGTCCGAGGCGCTTCAGCGAGGGCATCGGCCGCCCGGAACTGGAGGCGCCGTTCCAGGCCATTCGGGATCAATTCGACTCGCCGGAGGCGATCAACGATTCGCCGCACACTGCACCTTCGAAGCGGATCGAAGCCTTGGTGCCCGGGTATCAGAAACCGTTGTATGGAACGCTCGCGGCCCTGGAGATCGGACTTGAACCCATGCGGGCCGAATGTCCGCTGTTTGACGCGTGGCTGAAGCGGCTGGAAGCCTGGGGATCGAGCCAAGCCTGATCTCAGGTTCAGGCGCGTCAGCGCCTCACTTCGCCATCGCCAACGCCGCCACGCCCATCGCGATGAACGCGGCGCCGGCGATGCGCCAGCCGCGTTCGCCCTCGCCGAGCAGCTGGCCGCCGATCAGCGCGGCGAACAGCATCGACAGCTCCCGCGCCGGCGCCACGCGCGACAGCGGCGCCTGCTTCATCGCGTACAGCACCAGCATGTAGGCCGTCGGCGCGCCGACGATCACGACCAGCGCGTGTTTCCACTGCCGACGCACCGCATGCACGAAGCCGGGCCGATCGCGCAACACCGCGGGCAGGATGACCGGCAGGCGCAAGGCGTTGCAGAGGTACTCGTACAGCACCGGCGACAGCGCCAGCACCTTCACCGCGTAGCCGTCGATCACGCTGTAGGTCGCGATCGTCGCGCCGGTCAGCGCGCCCCACGCGATGCCCAGCTTGCGCTTGCGATGCAGCTCGGGATCGACGGTCGCGCCCTTGGAGAAGAAGGTCGGCCCCGCGGCCATCAGCAGGATGCCGCCGACCACGCCCGCGAGCCCGAGTCCGCCGGCCAGTCCGAGATGCTCACCGAGCAGCAGCACCGCCGCCAGCGAGGACAGCAGCGGGCCGCTGCCGCGCGCGACCGGATACACGATGGTCATGTCCGCCGCGCGGTAGCCGGCGAGCAACGCGTTGAAGTAGGCCAGGTGCACGATGGCGCTGGCGATCACCGCCACCCAGGCGAGCCCGCCCCAATCGGGCAACTCGTCGAAGCCCACGTAGAGCGCCGCGGGCAGCCACAACACGCTGATGCCCAGCGCGGTCATGCACGAGAAATGATGGTTGCCCTGCGCCTTCTTGGCCGCGAAGTTCCACAGCGCGTGGATCAGCGCGGCCGCGATGACCAGGGCCAGCGCGGAAGCCGGCATGCGTCGCGGATCCGCTCAGTACATCAACCGGTCGGGACGGATGTCTCGCAGAATCGTCGTGGCGATTTCCTCGATGGACTTGTGCGTCGACGACAGCCAGTTGATGCCGGCCTTCTTCATCATCGTCTCGGCCTCGCGGACCTCGTAATGGCAGTTCACCAGGTCGGCGTACTTGCTGCCCGGGCGGCGCTCGTTGCGGACCTGCGCCAGGCGCTCCGGATCGATGGTCAGCCCGAAGCACTTCTTCTTGTGCGGAATCAGCAGCGAGGGCAGGTGGCCGCGCTCGAAGTCCTCGGGGATCAGCGGATAGTTGGCCGCCTTGATGCCGTGCTGCATCGCCAGGTACAGCGAAGTCGGCGTCTTGCCGCAGCGGCTCACGCCCACCAGGATCACATCGGCCGAGTCCAGGTTGCGCGCCGACTGGCCGTCGTCGTGCGCCAGCGAGAAGTTGATCGCCTCGATCCGGTCGTGGTACTCCTGGCTCTTGGCGACGTCGGAGAAACGACCCACGCGATGGCTGGACTTGACGCGGAACTCGTCCTCCAGCGGCGCGATGAAGGTGCCGAACATGTCCATCACCAGGCCCTGGCACTCCTGGCGCACGACATTGAGCACCTCGCGGTTGACCAGCGTCGCGAACACGATCGGGCGCACGCCCTCGCGCTCGCCGGTCTCGTTGATCTCGCGCACCAGCTGATGCGCCTTCTCGCCGCTGTCGATGAAGGGACGGCGCACATGGCGGGCTTTCACCGAGAACTGCGCCAGGATGGAGTTACCGAAGGTTTCGGCGGTGATGCCGGTGCCATCCGAGACGAAGTAGACGGTGTGCTGGGTCATGTTGGGCCTTTGAAACGTGCCGAACCCGGGACCGGAGCCTTCGCCGGATCGGGCATGCCGCGTGCCGAGGCGAGAAGTTCTGCCGGCTTCCGATGCCGGCCCGGCCCCGAACGGGGGCTTACATCATAGATCGGCGACCTACTAGAATCGCCCGCAACTTGCCCCTGCCCATCGCATGTACGCTGGATCGCGCCGCCCACAAGAATCGACAACACCTGTCGTGCGCCGCGTCATGCCTGCCTCCCTCGAAGCCGCCCACGCCGCCGACCTCGTCGCCGCCGCGTCTGGCCTGCTCGGGAGCGCGCGGGGAGCCCCGGTTTCTCAACATCACGGAGTTTTCCCATGTCTGATGCTCGCTTCGAGGCGACCGCCCTGGTCGTACCCTTCGAGAAACTGAGGATGACCGACGTCGAGTCGGTGGGCGGCAAGAACGCCTCGCTCGGCGAAATGATCTCGCAACTGGCCGAAACTGGCGTGCGCGTGCCCGGCGGCTTCGCCACGACGGCGCACGCCTTCCGCGACTTCCTCAAGCATGAAGGCCTGGATGCCCGCATCCAGCAGCGCCTGGCCGATCTGAACACCGACGACGTGCGCGCGCTGGCCGCCGCCGGCGCCGAGATCCGCGGCTGGGTCGAGGCCCAACCCTTCCCGGCCGACCTCGAGCAGGCCATCCGCGCCGAGTTCGAGCGCCTGACCGCCAACAACCCCGATGCCTCCTTCGCCGTGCGCTCGTCCGCGACTGCGGAAGACCTGCCCGACGCCTCGTTCGCCGGTCAGCAGGAAACCTTCCTGAACGTCGTCGGCGTCGAGGACGTGCTGCACAAGATGAAGGAAGTCTTCGCGTCGCTCTACAACGACCGCGCGATCAGCTACCGCGTGCACAAGGGCTTCGCTCACGCGGAGGTCGCGCTGTCGGCGGGCGTGCAGCGCATGGTGCGCTCCGACCTGGGCGCCGCCGGCGTGATGTTCACCATCGACACCGAGTCCGGCTTCAAGGACGTGGTCTTCATCACCTCCAGCTACGGCCTGGGCGAGACGGTGGTGCAGGGCGCGGTCAACCCCGACGAGTTCTACGTCCACAAGCCGGCGCTGCAGCGCGGCAAGTTCGCGCTGATCCGCCGCAACCTGGGCTCCAAGCTGATCCAGATGACCTTCTCCACACCCGAGGAGAAGGCCGCCAGCGGCAAGCTGGTCAAGACGGTGGACGTCGAGGTCGAGCAGCGCAACCGCTACTCGCTCAATGACGACGACGTCATCGAGCTCGCCAAGTACGCGCTGATCATCGAGCAGCACTACGGCCGCCCGATGGACATCGAGTGGGGCAAGGACGGCCATGACGGCAAGCTCTACATCCTGCAGGCGCGCCCCGAGACGGTGAAGAGCCAGGCCGAAGGCCAGGTCGAGCAGCGCTTCAAGCTCAAGGGCCAGGGCACGGTGGTGGCCGAGGGCCGCGCGATCGGCCAGAAGATCGGCACCGGCCCGGTGCGCCTGGTCGACAGCGTCGCCGAGATGGAACGCGTGCAGCCCGGCGACGTGCTGGTCACCGACATGACCGACCCCAACTGGGAACCCGTCATGAAGCGCGCCAGCGCCATCGTGACCAACCGCGGCGGCCGGACCTGCCACGCGGCGATCATCGCGCGCGAGCTGGGCATCCCCGCGGTCGTGGGCTGCGGCGACGCGACCGAGAAGCTCAAGGACGGCCAGTTGGTGACGGTGGCCTGCTCCGAGGGCGACACCGGCTACATCTACGACGGCCTGCTCGAGACCGAGGTCAGCGAGGTGCATCGCGGCGAGATGCCCTACAGCCCGGTCAAGATCATGATGAACGTGGGCAATCCGCAGCTGGCCTTCAACTTCGCGCAGATGCCCAACAGCGGCGTCGGCCTGGCCCGCCTCGAGTTCATCATCAACAACAACATCGGCGTCCACCCGAAGGCGATCCTGGACTATCCCAACATCGACAACGACCTGAAGAAGGCGGTCGAGTCGGTGGCCCGCGGTCATGCGTCGCCGCGCGCGTTCTACGTCGACAAGCTGGCCGAGGGCATCGCCACGATCGCCGCGGCGTTCTGGCCGCAGCCGGTGATCGTGCGTCTGTCCGACTTCAAGAGCAACGAGTACCGCAAGCTGATCGGCGGCTCGCGCTACGAGCCCGATGAAGAGAACCCGATGCTGGGCTTCCGCGGCGCGTCGCGCTACATCTCGGGCGAGTTCCAGGACGCGTTCGCGATGGAATGCGAGGCGCTCAAGCGCGTGCGCAACGACATGGGCCTGACCAACGTCGAGATCATGGTGCCCTTCGTGCGGACCGTGAAGCAGGCCGAGAAGGTCGTGGCGATGTTGGCCGAGCGCGGTCTGAAGCGCGCCGCGGCGGGCGGCCAGGACGGCCTGCGCGTCATCATGATGTGCGAGGTCCCCTCCAACGCGATCCTCGCCGAGCAGTTCCTGGAGCACTTCGACGGCATGTCCATCGGCTCCAACGACCTGACGCAGCTGACGCTGGGCCTGGACCGCGATTCCGGCCTGGAACTGCTGTCGGGCGACTTCGACGAGCGCGATCCGGCGGTGAAGGCGATGATCTCGCGCGCGATCGCGGCCTGCCGCGCCACGGGCAAGTACATCGGCATCTGCGGCCAGGGTCCCAGCGACCATGCCGACTTCGCCGAATGGCTGGCCGCCGAGGGCATCGCCTCGCTGTCGCTGAACCCGGACACCGTCGTCGAGACCTGGCAACGGCTGGCCAAGCGCTGATCGGGCGCTTCGCCTTCGCACCATGAGAAACGGCCTTCGGGCCGTCTTTCTTTTGCTCTCTTCTCGCCGGCTTCTTTGGGGAAGCTGTGGATGCGCCCCGCGGTGGGGAGCGGCGATGATGCGCGGTCATGTCCGCTCCGCCCCCCGACGCCGCGTTCCGACGCCGGCTCCATCGCATCTACGGCGCCTACACGATCGGCTTCGTGCTGCTCGTGGGCGTGCTGGGCGTGCTCGAGCGGCTGGGCATGCCCAAGCAGTGGCTGGGGTTCTCCTTCCTGCTGCTGACGGTGCTGGTCTACGCCGGCATCGGCGTGTTCAGCCGCACCACCGATCCGGTCGAGTACTACGTCGCCGGCCGCCGCGTGCCCGCGTTCTACAACGGCATGGCCGCCGGCGCGGACTGGATGAGCGCGGCCAGCTTCCTGGGCATGGCGGGCAGCCTCTACCTCGCCGGATATGGCGGCCTGGCTTTCGTGCTCGGCTGGACGGGCGGCTTCTGCCTCGTGGCGCTGCTGCTCGCGCCCTACCTGCGCCGCTTCGGCGGCTTCACCGTGCCGGACTTCCTCGGCGCGCGTTTCGAGAGTCGCGGGCTGCGCGTGATGGGCGCGGCCGCAGCGGTGATGGTGTCGTTCATCTACCTGGTGGCGCAGATCTACGCGATCGGCCTGATCACCACGCGGCTCACCGGACTGACCTTCGAGATCGGCCTGTTCGTCGGGCTCGGTGGGGTGCTGGTCTGTTCCTTTCTGGGCGGCATGCGGGCGGTGACCTGGACGCAAGTGGCGCAGTACATCCTCATGATCCTGGCCTACGTGGTGCCGGTGATGTGGCTGTCGACGCAGCAGACGGGCTTCCCGCTGCCGCAGCTCACCGCGGGTACGGAGGTCCGCGAGATCGCCGCGCGCGAGCAGCAGCTGCTGCACGATCCGAAGGAACTGCAGGTCCGCGCGCTCTTTGACCAGCGCGCCAAGGACTTCGAGGCGCTGCTGGCCGAGCTGCCGCAATCGCTGGACGCGGAGCGGCAGCGGGTCTCGCAGGTCATCGCGCAGCTCAAGGCCGAGGACGCGCCGCTCGCGCAGATCCAGGCCGCGGAGAAGGTGCGCGCCGCGCTGCCCCGCACCGAGGCCGAGGCCCGCGAGCAGTGGCAGCGCGCGGTGGTGGCCAACCGTCAGCGCGCTGAGCCGCTGGCGGGCATGCCGCTGCATGCCCGTCCCTTTGCCGGCGACCCCGACGGCTCGCCCGGGGAGCAGGAGGCCTACACGCTGTCGCGGCGCAACTTCCTGGCGCTGGTGCTGGTGCTGATGGTCGGCACGGCGGGCCTGCCGCACATCCTGACGCGCTATTACACGGTGCCCTCGGTGGCGCAGGCGCGGACCTCGGTGGCGTGGACGCTGTTCTTCATCGCGCTGCTCTACCTGTTCGCGCCGGCGCTGGCGGTGCTGCTCAAGCACGAGGTGCTGCATCAGCTCGTGGGCACGCCGATCGCGGAGCTGCCCGGCTGGATGAAGCAGTGGATGCGCATCGACCCGAGCCTGCTCAGCATCCAGGACATCAACCAGGATGGCATCGTGCAGCTCGGTGAACTGCGCCTGGGCGGCGACGTCGTCATGCTGATGACGCCGGAGATCGCCGGGCTGCCCTACGTGCTGTCGGCGATGGTGGCGGCCGGGGCGCTGGCCGCGGCGCTGTCCACCGCGGACGGGTTGCTGCTGACCATCTCCAGCGCGCTCTCGCACGATGTCTACTACCGCGTCATGAACCCGCGCGCGTCGATGACGCAACGGGTGACGATCTCCAAGGCGCTGCTGCTGGCCACCGCGCTCACCGCGGCGGCGGTGGCGGCGCAGAAGCCGGCGGACATCCTGCTGCTGGTGTCGGCGGCGTTCTCGTTGTCGGGGGCCACGCTGGTGCCGGCGCTGATCGCGGGCATCTTCTGGAAACGTGCCAACAAGCAGGGCGCGGCCGCGGGGATGCTCGCGGGGCTGGGCATGACGCTGTATTACATGGTCAGCGCGCATGCCGGCCTGCGCCAGGCGCTGGGCCTGACCGGGCCGCCGCAGCTGTGGTGGGGCATCCAGCCGATGGCCGCGGCGCTGTTCGGGCTGCCCGCGGGCGTGGCGGCGCTGGTGACGGTCAGCCTGCTGACGCCTCCGCCCTCGGCCACCGCCCGGGCGCTGCAGGCGCGGGTGACGGGCGCGACGCCTTGAGGCAGGGGGGTGACAGACCGGGCCGGTTCGGTCGCTCCGGACCGGAACTGGACGGGAAGCCTCGAATTCGTCTAGAATCCGCGATTCCCCTTGCCGGGCCCAGGAGTTGACGCTGGGGTCCGGCTTTCAGGCCAGAGGCGAGGTCTTCGCCCGAGGTCGTTGAAACCCATAAGGAGTTCACATGCGTCATTACGAGATCGTTCTGCTGATCCATCCGGATCAAAGCGAACAAGTTCCGGCGATGCTGGAGCGCTACAAGGGCCTGGTCACCAACGGTGGTGGCAAGGTGCATCGCGTGGAAGACTGGGGCCGCCGTCAGCTGGCCTACATGATCCAGAAGCTGGCCAAGGCGCATTACCTGTGCCTGAACATCGAGTGCAGCAAGGAAGTCCTGGCTGAAATCGAGACCGGTTTCCGCTTCAACGACGCCGTGCTGCGTCACCTGACCGTCGTCAAGGACAAGGCCGAGACGAACCCGTCGGTGATGATGAAGGCCGTCGAGCGCGAAGAAGCCCGCAAGGCTCCGCAAGAAGCGTCCGCCTGAGCTGACAGGCGCGACTCCCTGACGTTCTCGTAACCCTCCCGCCGTTTCCGTGCCCGCATGAACCGACTGGTGCTGCAGGCGCAGATCCTGGAAATCGCGGCGATCCGATACACCCCCGCCGGGCTGCCTGCCCTGGACTTGATGCTCAAGCACGAGTCCCAGGTCGACGAAGCCGGTTCCACGCGCAAGGTCGCGCTGGAGATCAAGGCGGTGGCGCTCGGAGACGTCGTGAAGCGGGTGCAGGCGCTGGGCCTGACGGAGAAGACGGTGTTCACCGGATTCCTCTCGGCACAGCGACAAGGCCGCGGCACGGTGTTCCATATCACCGGGTTCGCGGAGTAGAGAGCGGCACGTCGCGCGATTCGTTTACATCTGGATAGATCAAGAGGTCACTATGCCCCCGCCACGTGGTAAAGGTCGGTTCTCCAAGGACCGCAAGCCCAAGCGCAACCAACAATCGCTGCTGTTCCGTCGCAAGCGCTTCTGCCGCTTCACCGTCGCCGGTGTCGAGCAGATCGACTACAAGGACGTCGACGTCCTGCGCGACTTCATCAGCGAAAACGGCAAGATCGTTCCCGCTCGCCTGACCGGCACGCGCGCGTTCTTCCAGCGTCAGCTGTCGGTGTGCATCAAGCGCGCCCGCTACCTGGCGCTGCTGCCGTACAGCGACCAGCACAAGGTCTAAGGAGTCCACCCCATGCAAGTCATCCTGCTGGAAAAAGTGGCCAACCTGGGTAACCTGGGCGATGTCGTCAAGGTCAAGGACGGTTACGCACGCAACTTCCTGATCCCGACCCGTCAAGCGCGCCGCGCCACGGAAGCCGCGATCAAGGAATTCGAAGCCAAGCGCGCCGAACTGGAAAAGGTCGCCGCTGAGAAGCTGGCCACCGCGCAAGCCCTGGGCGAGAAGATCAACGGCACGACCGTGGTGATCTCGCAGAAGGCTGGCGTCGACGGCCGCCTGTTCGGCTCCGTCACCAACGCCGACATCGCCGAAGCCCTCGGCAAGGCCGGCGCGTCGGTGGTCAAGTCGCAAGTGCGTCTGCCCAACGGTCCGCTGAAGACCGTCGGCGAATTCCCGGTCAACGTTGCTCCGCACACCGACGTGGTGGTGGAAGTGACGGTCAAGATCGTCGCCGAAGTCGAGTAATCGCTCGATACACCCGGTGGGCGCTCTGCGCGTCCATTGGGGATGTCCTGACTCTCGGCGGCTATGCCGTTGACCGAGATCGGGGCAACATGAAGAAAGCCGACAGCTGCGAAGCCGTCGGCTTTCTGCTTTTCCGGGGGGGAGTTATCCCGCTCGCCCCACAGGCTATCCCACGCTCATCCACAGGCTTGTCCACAATGTCCGCGATCTTCACCACGCCAGGATCCGCTGTCCCTGACAGCGAAATCGCACGGCTTCGCGTGCCTCCGCATTCGGTGGAAGCCGAGCACAGCGTGCTGGGCGGCCTGCTGATCGACAACACCGCCTGGGACAAGGCGGCGGACACGCTCAGCGATTCGGATTTCTATCGCTACGAGCACAAGCAGATCTACGCCGCCATCGGCAAGCTGGTCAATGCCGGCAAACCGGCGGACGTGATCACCGTCTTCGAGGAGCTGACCTCGCTGGGCAAGGCCGACGAGTGCGGCGGCCTGACCTATCTGAATCAGCTGGCGCAGGGCGTGCCCAGCGCGGCCAACCTGCGTCGTTACGCCGAGATCGTTCGCGAGCGCGCGATCCTGCGCAAGCTGGTGGCGACGTCCGACGAGATCGCCACCGCCGCGCTGAATCCGGCGGGCCGCGCGGTCAATGAGATCCTGGACGAGGCCGAAGGCAAGATCTTCCGCATCAACGAGGAAGGCTCGCGCGGCGGCACCGGTTTCCAGAGCATGGACCGGCTGATGGTCGAGCTGATGGACCGGGTCAACGAGCTCGCGGAGCAGGGCGCCGAGGACGTCACCGGCGTGCGCACCGGCTTCTACGACCTGGACCGCATGACCGCGGGCCTGCAGCGCGGCGACCTGATCATCCTGGCGGCGCGGCCGTCCATGGGCAAGACCGCGTTCGCGATCAACATCGGCGAGGCCGTGGCGATCAACGAGGGGCTGCCCGTCATCATCTACTCGATGGAAATGGGCGCGGCGCAGCTGGCCTTGCGGATGGTCGGCTCGATCGGCCGCATCGACCAGAGCAACCTGCGCACCGGCCGCCTGAAGGACGACGAGTGGGGCCGGCTGGCCGAGGCGGTGGACAAGCTCGGCAACGCGCCGATCTACATCGACGAGAGTCCCGGCCTGTCGCCCAGTGAAGTGCGCGCGCGCGCGAGACGCCAGGCGCGGATCTCGGGCCAGATCGGCCTGATCATCATCGACTACCTGCAGCTGATGAGCGGCAACGGCGGCGGCTCCGAGGAGAACCGGGCCACCGTGGTGGGTGAGATCTCG
Source organism: Roseateles sp. (assembly GCA_039594005.1). Lineage (GTDB taxonomy): Bacteria > Pseudomonadota > Gammaproteobacteria > Burkholderiales > Burkholderiaceae_C > Roseateles. The sequence continues at coordinate 2,143,257 of JBCNOF010000010.1, read as the reverse complement.
CGGGGTCTGAAGGCGCTGGCCAAGGAGCTGCGCTGCCCGGTGATCGCGCTGTCGCAGTTGAACCGGTCGGTCGAAACGCGGCCGGACAAGCGCCCGATGATGTCCGACCTGCGCGAGTCGGGCGCCATCGAGCAGGACGCGGACATCATCATGTTCATCTACCGCGACGAGTACTACACCAAGGACGAGTGCAAGGAACCGGGAGTGGCGGAGATCATCATCGCCAAGCAGCGTAACGGCCCGGTGGGCACGGTGAAGCTGGCCTTCGCGCGGCAGAACACCAAGTTCGAGAACCTCGCGCCCGGCTACGTGAGCCCGGGGGGCGACGAGTACTGACCCATCCGGTCGATTCCCCCTGATGCTGCGGGCCGCTAACATCGGCCGCCCATCCAGAGGCACGGGAGGACAACTCATGACCGCTTCATCCGATCGCGCCGCCGACGTCTGGCTGGCCGCCGGCGTCCGCACGCCCTTCGCCAAGGTCGACGGCGCGCTGGCCGCGCATGACGCGCTGGACCTGTCGGTGCCGGTGGTGAAGGCGATGCTCGCGCGGCTTGCCGGCGCGCAACCCGACTTCGCCGTCTGGGGCTGCGTCGCGCCCAACCTCACCTGGAGCAACCTCGCGCGCGAGGTGCTGATGGAGGCGGGCGCGCCGGCGTCGATTCCTGCGTATTCGACTGTGATGGCCTGCTCGACGAGCATGGTCGGCGCCTTCGAGGCCGCCGGCATGATCGACGACACGCGCGGGCGCTCGCTCGCGCTGGTCGGCGGCGCGGAGAGCATGAGCCGCGTGCAGCTCGGGCTCGGACAGAACCTCTCGGACTGGATGCGCGGCTTCCAGAAGGCGCGCTCGCTGGGGCAGAAGCTCTCGCACGCGGTGGAGTTGAAGCTGCGCGACGTGCAGCTCTATTTGCCTTCGGTGACCAACCGCACGACGGGCTTGAGCATGGGCGAGCACACCGAGATCACCGCCAAGCAGTGGCAGATCGCGCGCGACGATCAGGACCGCCTCGCGCTGGACAGCCACCAGCGCGCCGTGGCCGGCTGGGAGCGCGGTTTCTTCGACGACCTCGTGATCCCGGTGGACGGCGTGACGCGCGACGGCATTCCGCGCGGGGACACCTCGCTGGAGAAGCTCGGGCGGCTGCCGCCGGCGTTCGATCGCACGAGCGGGCAGGGGACGCTGAGCGCGGGCAACTCCTCGCCGCTGACCGATGGCGCGGCGGCGCTGTGGGTGGGGTCGGAAGCGGGCATGGTCAAGCTGCCGGCCGGGACGCCGCGCGTGAAGCTGGTGGACTGGGAAGTCTCGGCGGTCGATTTCCGCGTCGAGGGTCTGCTGATGGCGCCGGCGTTCGCGATTCCGCGGCTGCTTGCGCGCCATGGCCTGCGCTACGACGACGTGGCGCTGTGGGAGATCCACGAGGCGTTCAGCGCGCAGGTGCTGTTCCACATCAAGGCGCTGGAGGACGAGATTTTCCTGCGCGAGAAGGTGGGCATCGAGGACGCGGCGCGTTTCGGCGTCTTCCCGCGCGAGCGCGTGAATCCGAACGGCGGCAGCACGGCGCTGGGCCATCCCTTCGGCGCGACGGGTGCGCGCATCCTCAGCCAGGCGATCAAGGAAGCGGCGGCCTTGCCCTCGGGCAGCTACGCCATCGTGAGCATCTGCGCCGATGGCGGGCAGGGGACGGTGGCGCTGCTGCAGGCGGCGTGAGGCAGCGGGCCCCTGGCCGGGGCCGCAGTCCGTTTCACCTGCGTTCCGAGAGGGGTCACGCCGGCGGCATTCTGAGGAAAGCCCACCGGCTGCTCAGCAGGTAGGTCAGCGCCGCCACCGCCACCAGCACGATCGCCAGCGCGAGCTGGTAGGACTGACCGCTCCAGCGCAGCATCGCGGCGTACGCCGCCTCGTTGATCGCGAATCCCAGCGCCGAGATCGCCGCGAAACGCGGCGCCGCGCGCCACCATGGCACCCCGTGCCCCTGAAAGGTCATCCGGTGGTGGCCGAGGAAGGACACGCTCAGCGCCACCAACCACCCCAACACATTCGCCGTGAGCGGGTGCCAACCCCAGGCGCTCACCACCGCCGTCACCGCGGCCCAATGCACCGCCGCGGCCGCCGTGCCGACGGCCAGGAACCACGCCACGCGGCGCGCGGCGGGGGAGGCAGTCAGGCGGGTTCGGGGCTTCATGCTGGCTTCAGGCAGGCGGCGCATTTTCCGCGACCATGCGACTCCTGCTCATCGAAGACGACGGCATGATCGGCGGCGCGGTCCGGCAGGGACTGCAGGGCGCCGGTTTCGCCGTGGACTGGGTGACCGACGCGCGCGCCGCCGAGCTCTCGCTCCCCACCGGCGTCTACGACCTCGCCATCCTCGACCTCGGCCTGCCCCGCGGCGACGGCATGGCGCTGCTGCGCGGCCTGCGCGATGCGGGCGATCCGCTCCCCGTTCTCATCGCCTCGGCGCGCGATACCGTCAAGGACCGCATCGCCGGCCTGGAAGCCGGCGCCGACGACTACCTGCTCAAGCCCTTCGACCTGGACGAGCTCATCGCGCGCGTGCGCGCCTTGCTGCGCCGCCACGCGGGCAGCGGCAGTCCGGTGCTGCGCCATGGCAGCCTGGCGCTGGACCCAGCGCGCAAGGAAGTCCTGCTCGACGGTCGCGAGATCGTGCTCTCGGCGCGCGAGTTCTCCGTGCTGGAGGCGCTGATGCGCAAGCCCGGCGCGGTGCTCTCGCGCGAGCGCCTCGAGGAGGCCGTCTACGGCTGGGGCCAGGAGGTCGCCAGCAACGCCATCGAGGTCCACCTGCACAACCTGCGCCGCAAGCTCGGCGCGGCCACGATCCGGAATGTGCGCGGCGTCGGCTACCGGATCGGCCACGCCGCATGAGGTCCATCGAGCGCCGGCTGCTGACCTGGATCCTCGGAACGCTGCTGCTGGGTTCGGCGCTGGTGGCGGCGACCGCCTACGTGGTCACGCTCGCCGAGATGAACGAGGTCTTCGACAGCGACCTGCGCAACGTGGCCGAGGGCCTGGCCAACTACTACCGCGACAACGCCGCCTCGCTGGCCACCCGTGCACCCGTGCTGATCACCCCGGGTGCGGAGCCCGACGACACCGAGATCGAGACCTACGCCTGGGACGCCGCGGGCCGCGAGATCTACGCGTCCGATGCGACCGTCCCCATCACCGCGTCCACGCCGGCGGGCCTGTCCACGCCGCGCATCGGCGGCGAGCCGTGGGTCGTCTACACCGTCATCCACGCAGGCGGCGTCGTGCAGGCCGCGCAGCGCCGCGCGTCGCGCCGGCAGATGGCGGGCGAGTCCGCCGCCAAGATCCTGCCCTTCCTGCTCGGGCTGGCGCTGGCCGTGACGGCCTCGCTGATCTACGGGCTGCGACGCGGCATGCGTCCGCTGGACGCCGCCGCGCAGGACATCGCCGGACGCAGCGTCCGTTCGCTGGCGGCGATCGACGGCGACGCGGTGCCCACGGAGCTCCAACCCATGGTCCGCGCGATCAACGGGCTGATGGCCAAGCTCGACCAGTCATTCTCCTCGCAGCGCGAATTCCTCTCCGACGCCGCGCATGAGCTGCGCACACCGATCGCGGCGTTGCGCGTGCAGCTGCACCTGCTCGAGCGCAGCGTGACCGAGGCCGACCGCGCCGCGTCGACGCAGTCGCTCAAGCAGGGCGTGGCCCGCGCGCAGCGGCTGATCGAGCAGCTGCTCGCCGTCGCCCGCAACGACCCGGCCGGCAGCCTCGAACCGCTCGTGCCGGTGGCGCTGGACGACCTCGTGCGCGCGGTGCTGGAACCCCACATGGATCGCGCCGAGGCCTGGGGCATCGACCTGGGCGCCGAACTCCGAAGCTCGGCGCGCGTGCCGGGCGATGTCGCCCAACTGACCGTGCTGCTGGACAACCTGATCGACAACGCGCTGCGCTTCACGCCCTCGGGCGGCGTGGTGGACGTGGGCGTCGATGTGATGCGCGGCCGGCCCACGCTGTACGTGCGCGATACCGGACCGGGCATCGCCGCCGAGGACCGGCCGCGTCTGTTCAGCCGCTTCTTCCGCGGACGGTCCCCGGTCGCCGCGCCGCGCGACAACGCGGGCAGCGGCCTGGGCCTGGCCATCGTGCAGGCGATCGCGGAGCGCCATGGCGCGGTCGTCGAACTGCTGGATCGCGCGGACGGGCCGGGTTTGGAAGTGCGGGTGAGCTTCCCGCTGGGGGCGGGTGGGGCTGAAAGGGCTCAAGGGGCTTAAGGACGCGATAAGCCGCTGCTTCGGACACTGACGTCCATGCCTGAAGTCCGACCCTTCGATCCTCGCTGGCCCGCCTCGCGGCTCGGCGACGCGCGCTTCGCGCCCCCGGCCGATGCCGATGCCCGCGGTCCCGATGCCGGCGGGCTGCCCGCATCGTCGACGCTGATGGCCGGTGGCGCGAACGCGTCGCGCCGCGCACCGCCGCGCGTGTCCTGCGTCATCCCGTGCTTCAACGAGGCCGCCAACCTGCGCGACCTGCTGCCCGCCCTGTGCGAGGTGCTGGCGCGTTGCGCCGCGCAGTGGGAGATCGTGCTCGTGGACGACGGCAGCGCCGATGACACCGCGGACGTGCTGCGCCAGTGGGCGCGACGGCCGGAGATCGTGGCCTTGCAGCTGTCGCGCAATTTCGGCAAGGAGGCCGCGCTCACCGCCGGGCTGGCGCACGCGCGCGGCGATGTCATCGTGATGCTCGACGCCGACCTGCAGCACGACCCCGCGCTGATCCCGCAGTTCCTGATGCACTGGCGCCAAGGCGCCGACATGGTCTACGCGCTGCGCCTGGACCGCGGCGACGAGTCCTGGCTCAAGCGCCTGGGCACGCGCTGCTTCTACGGGCTGCTCAATCGCGAGGGCCGTTTCGACGTGCCCGCCGGCGCGGGCGATTTCCGCCTGATGGACCGCTCGGTGGTGGAGGCGCTGATGGCGCTGCCCGAGCGCAACCGCTTCATGAAGGGCCTGTACGCGTGGGTCGGCTACCGGACCGTGGCGGTGCCGTATCAGCCGGCGGCGCGCGCGCATGGCCGCACGCGCTTCAACGGCTGGCGCCTGTCGCACCTCGCGCTGGACGGGCTGACCGCGTTCACCACCTGGCCGCTGCGCGCGGCCAGCACCGTCGGCGTGCTGCTCGCGCTGGCGGCCTTCCTCTACGGCGCCTACCTGACGGGGGTCTACCTGCTCTACGGCCACACGGTCAGCGGCTGGACCACGATCGTCGTGAGCCTGATGTTCTTCTCGGGCCTGCAGCTGCTCTCGCTGGGCATCGTGGGCGAGTACGTCGGCCGCGTCTTCGAGGAGGTGAAGGGGCGGCCGCTCTACGTCGTCAGGCAACGCTGGGGGCGAGGGCTGCCCGCCGCGGGCGCCCAGCCGGGAGAGGACGCATGAGCCGCCGCGAACCGTGGATCGCCGCCGCGCTGACGCTGGTGTGGCTGGCGTTCACCGCGTGGGCGCGGCCGCTGGCGCTGCCCGATGAGGGCCGTTACGTGGGCGTGGCCTGGGAGGCTCTGCAGCACGGCGACTGGCTGGTGCCCACGCTCAACGGCCTGCCGTTCTTCCACAAGCCGCCGCTGTTCTACTGGATCACCGAGGCCGCGATGCGCGTGGCCGGCGCCAGCGCCTGGGCGGCACGCACCGGGCCGCTGCTGGGCGGATGGCTGGGCGCGATGAGCCTGTTCCTGCTGCTGCGCCGCTGGACGACGCCGACGCTCGCCCGCATCGCGCTCATCAGCCTGCTGGCGATGCCGCTGTACTTCGTCGGCGCGCAGTTCGCCAACCTCGACATGCTCGTGGCGGGCCTGATCACCGCGACGGTCTGCGCCGCGGCCGACGCGGCCTTGCGCGTCGAGGCCGGCCTGCCGCACCGCGGCGTGCTGACGCTGGCCTTCGGGCTCGCCGGGCTGGGCGTGCTCGCCAAGGGCCTGATCGGCGTCGTGCTGCCCGGGGCGGTGATCCTGCTCTGGCTGGTGCTCGGCGCCCGGTGGCGCACGCTGCGCGCGATCCTGTGGCTGCCCGGGATCGCGCTGATGCTGGCCGTGTGCGTGCCCTGGTTCGTCGCGATGCAGGGGCGCTTCCCGGGCTTCCTGCATTACTTCTTCGTCGTTCAGCACGTGCAGCGTTTCGCCGGCGTCGGCTTCAACAATGTGCAGCCGATCTGGTTCTTCCCCGCCGTGCTGCTGCTGGCCACCTTGCCCGCGCTGCCCTGGCTGGTGAGGGGGCGGCGTGATGCGTGGTGGCGGCCGGCGCCGGGGCCCGGCGGGCTGCACTGGCTGCTCCTGTGCTGGTTCGCGGTGATCGTGCTGTTCTTCTCGATGCCGGCGTCCAAGCTGGTGGGCTACATCCTGCCGGCGCTGCCGCCGCTGGCGGGAATGGTCGCGGTGGCATGGACGCAGGTCGCGGCCGCGCCCACGCGCTGGCATCGCTTCGGGCCGCTGGCGCTGGCGGTGGGCGCGGTGATCGGCGTGGGCGCCGTGATCGCCTTCTCGGTGGGCGCGGGCAAGTCCAATCGGGCGCTGGCCGGTGAGCTCGCCGCGCGGCATCAGGCGGGCGAGCCCGTCGTGATGCTGGAACGCTACGAGTACGACCTCCCGTTCTACGCGCGGCTCGCCGAGCCCCTCGTCGTCGTCGAGCAATGGGACGACGCGGCGCTGATGGCGCGCGACAGTTGGCGCAAGGAGCTGGGCGACACGCGCGACTTCGCCTCGGAAGCCGAGACCGCGCGGCGCTTCGAGCGCTGGACGACGATCCAGGCGCGGCTGTGCGCGCGGCCCGTGTCGTGGGTCATCGGCGACGCGGCGCTGGCCAGGGACCATGCCTGGCTGGCGCGCGCCACGGCGGTGGCCGAGCAGCAGCACTTGAGCCTGTGGCGGATCGGTCCGGCGGATCTGAACTGCGAGGCGGGAGCCGCGCCATGACCGCGCTGTGCCTGTGCGTCGACGACTTCGGCATCCACCCTGGCGTCAACGAGGCGGCGCTCGCGCTGCGCCGGGCGGGGCGCGTGCATGCGTTGTCGTGCATGGTGGGCGCGCCGGCGTGGGAAGCCGGCGCCACCGCGTTGCGCCGCGACACCGCCGGTCCCAGCGACCTCGGGCTGCACCTGGACCTCAGCGCCCATCCGCTGACCATTCCCGCGGCGCGCTGGTCCTCGTGGTGGTGGCGCGGCGCGACCGGGCGGCTGTCGGCGAGCGCGCTGCGCGTGGAGATCGCCGCGCAGCTCGATCGATTCGAGGCGCACCTGGGTCAGGCGCCGGATTTCATCGACGGTCATCAGCACGTGCACCAGTTCCCGCAGGTGCGTGACGCGCTGATGGACGTGCTGGTCCACCGCTATCCGTATCGACGGCCATGGCTGCGCTCGACGCGCGCGGCCGAGTGGTCCTTCAAGCCGCGGCTGCTGGAGCGTCTGGGCGCTCGCAGGCTGCGTGCCGAAGCCGGCCTGCTGGACTTCCCGTGCAACGGCCGGCTGCTCGGGGTGTACGACTTCCACGGCGGTCCGGCGCGCTACGCGGCGTTGCTGACGCGCTGGCTGGGCCAGGCGCGCCATGGGGATCTCCTGATGTGCCATCCGAGCACCGCGCCCGTCCCCGGCGATCCGATCCGGCAGGCGCGGCAGGACGAGTACGCCGTGCTCGCCGGGCCGGCGCTGGAGCCGCTCCTCGCGGCGGCGGGGCTGCGCCTGGAGGCGATGTCGCGCCTGCTGCGCGACGCGCCGCCCGGCTAGGCCACCGCCATGTGCACGGCCTCCGCCAGCGCGTCCACGCTGAAGGGCTTCTTCAGGATGGAGCGCGCGCCCAGGGCGCCGCCCACGTTGTCCATGTCCGCGTACCCGGTCGCCAGGATGATCGGCAGCGTCGGCCAATCGTCCTGGACGTGGCGGATGAGCTCCGCGCCGTTCATGCCCGGCATGACGTAATCGACGATCAGCAGGCTGGGCTGGCGCTCCCGCAGCGCGAGCAGCGCGGCATGTCCGTCCGGCGCGGAACTCACCTGGTGACCCAGCAATTCCAGGCTCTGCACGATGGACTTGCGCACCTCGTCGTCGTCCTCGACCACCAGGATGCGCTGGACCGGCGTCTCGCGCCGGGGCGGCTGCGGTTCCGACTCGGTACCCAGCGACGCGTCCACGACGGGGAAGGACAGATGCACCTGCGTGCCTTGCCCGGCGTCGCTGTCGATGCACGCATCGCCGGCGGACTGCCTGGCGAAGCCGTAGACCTGCGCCAGGCCCAGGCCCGTGCCGCTGCCCATCTGCTTGGTCGTGAAGAAGGGCTCGAACACCTTGTCGATGATGGACGGCGGGATGCCCGGTCCGTTGTCCGAGACGGTGAGCCGAAGTCCGGAGAGCGTCTCGCCCGCGTGGACGATGGGCATCTCGGCGGTCCGGATGGTGATCGTCCCGCCGTTCTCCATCGCGTCACGGGCGTTCACCGCGAGGTTGAGGATGGCCATCTCCAGCTGATTCGGATCGAGCTGGACGATCGGCTGCGGGTGGGTCAGCTCGAGCACGACCTGGACGCGTGAGCCGACCGAGGCATGCAGCAGCTCCTGCATCCCCTGGATCAGCGCATGCACATCGGTGGCCTGCGGCACCAGCGACTGCGAGCGCGCGAAGGACAGCAGCTGCTCGGTCAACCGTGCGCCGCGCCGCACCGTGCGCCGCGCGCTCTCGACGATGCGCGGGGCCGGAGGCGGGCAGTCGAGCCGCGCCAGCAGATCGAGGTTGGTGCTGATGACGTGCAGCAGGTTGTTGAAGTCATGCGCGATGCCGCCGGTCAGGTGGCCCACCGCCTCCATCTTCTGTCCCTGCAGCAGCGCGGCCTGCGCGCGCTCGCGCTCGGCGATCTCGTTCATCAAACGGTTGTTGGCGGTCGAGAGCTCGCGGGTCCGATGGTCGATGCGGGCTTCCAGGTCCCGGTTGAGCTGCGCGACGGTGTCGTGCGCCTGCGCGAGCTCAGCGAGCATCGCGCGATTCGCGTACTGGCGGCTGCGGGCGCGCACGGCCGCTTCCACCGCGGTCTGCAGCGTGTCGGGGCTCAGCGGCCGCTCCAGCAGGATGACGTTGCCCAGCAGGTGGAGCGACGCGGCGGCGTTGGCCGGCCGTCGTCCGGTGCGCTTGCTCGTGAGCACGACGAAGGGGAAGTCCGACCACGGCGGCTGCCGGCGCAGCCACGTGTCCATCGGGCTGCCTGCGGCGATGAGGAAGGCCTCCTCGGTCACCACCGCCGCGGCGGCGCCTTCGTTCAGGGCGTCCAGCAATTGCTGCGGTGACTGCACCGCATGCACCGCCGCGAGCCGGCCCACGACGTCCGCCACCACCTGCGCGTCGCGACCGAAGGGCGCGAGGATGATGACCCTCGCCTCGACATCGCGGCTCATGTATCCCGGCCATCCCCGTCGCTGAGCAACGCGATGCCGCCGGTGTACCGGGCCACGCCCGACACCACGCCCTCGAAGTCCGTCAGCGCGACGCCGACCTCCACGCCCTGGTCGCCGAGCCGGAACTCGTGGATGGTGGTGGCATGGCGGTTGGTGCGGCTCTTGGTCACCGACACCGCCTTGAGCAACTGGCCGCGGGCCTCGAAGTAGCGAAAGAGCACCACGGCGTCGCTGAGGTAGCTGAGGTCCACATCGAGCTTGCCATGACCCAGGATGCCGTGCTGGCCGAGCACCATGACGGTCATGACGCCCCGCTGGTTGAGGTAGGTCAGCAGCTCATGCATCTGCAGCATCAGGAACTTGCCGCCCGGCATCGCCTGCATGTAGGCGTTGAGGCTGTCGATGACGACGACGCGCACGCCGTCGCGTTCCACGGCCTGCCGCACGCGCGCGGCGAACTCACCCGGCGTGACCTCCGCGGGGTCCAGCGCGGAGAGCGCGAACTGGCCGCTGTCCAGCGCCTGTCGGATGTCGTAACCCAGCGCCTCGGCCCGCGGCAGCAGCGTGCCCAGGCCCTCGTCGAAGAGGTAGTAGGCCGCCTTCTCGCCGCGCTTCAGGGCGGCATGGACGCAGGCGATCGCGGTGGTGGTCTTGCCCACGCCCGACGGCCCCACGAACAGCGTGTTGCTGCCCCGGGCCAGGCCGCCGCCCAGCGCCTCGTCCAGCGCCGCGTTGCCCGTGGACATGTTCTCCGGCAGGAAGTGCCTGTGGTGCTCCGCCGCGACGAGCCGGGGGAAGACCTGGATGCCGCCCGTCTGCAGCACGAAGTCGTGTTCACCGCTGCGAAAGCCGATGCCGCGCATCTTCGCCACACGCAGGAAGCGTTTGTCGGCGCCGTACTCGCCGACCAGTTGCTGCAGCCAGACCACGCCGTGGGCGATGCTGCGCAGCTGCATGTCGCCGGTGGCGGCGCTCAGGTCGTCGAGCATCAGCACGGTGCAGTCGTGCCGGGCGAAGAAATGCTTGAGCGCCAGCACCTGCCGGCGATACCGCAGGGGATCCTGGGCCAGCAGGCGCATCTCGGACAGGCTGTCGAACACGACGCGCCGGGGCCGGCGCTCGGCGATGCGCGCCATCACGCCCTGGACGGTCTGGTTCAGCTCCATCTCGGCGGGGTGGATGATGGACTGCTCCGCCTCCGGTCCGAGCTGATCCGGGCTGACCAGCTCGAAGACCTCCAGCCCGGGCTGGTCCAGCTGCCAGCCATGGGATTCGGCGACCGATTTCAGTTCGGCGGCGGTCTCGGACAGCGTGACGTACAGACCGCTTTCCCCGACCGCCGCGCCGGCCAGCAGGAACTGGATGCCCAGCGTGGTCTTGCCGGTGCCGGGCTCGCCTTCGAACAGATAGAGGTGCCCCTGTGGCAGGCCGCCCTGGAGAATGTCATCCAGGCCGGAGATGCCGGTGGAGCAGCGCGGAGTCGGCAGGGCCATGGGCGTGGGAGGCGCGGGGCGCGAGACAGGGTGTCTGGGCCGGGGCAAGTGGCTCGCCCGGCCGCCCGTCAGCCGGTGGCGGCCTGTCAGCCCCCGGAGGCCGGCCTAGCGGGTCGGGTGTGCCGGCGATGCCGCAGCGATTGCAGCCGGGAGCGCCGCCGGCGGCAGTCCTGCCACCGCGCGCGCCCACATGCGCTCATACAGTGCTTCCAGGTCACGCGCGAAGGCATGTGCGTCGACCCCCGCATCGACCGCTGGCCTGGGCTTGGCCGCGAGGGCGCACACGCGCTCGACGTAGTCCCCCGGCGACGCGCACACCCACTCGGACCGCCCGGCCTGCGCGAGCAGGCTTTCGGCGACGCGTGACGCGAAACCGTCGCCGCGCATCGTCACCACCGGCACGCCGGCCGCCAGCGCATCGCTGGTCGTCGTGTGGCCGTTGCAGGGCCAGGTGTCGAGCGCCAGGTCCGCCGCGGCGAGCCGGTCCCAGTGCGCCTGCATCGCCACCGGCGGCATGAACACGAGGCGCTCGGGCGCGATGCCGCGCGCGGCGGCCTCGGCACGCAATTGCGCGTCGGCCTGCTCACCGCCGCTGAGCTGCCACAGCAGCGCGGCCGGCAGGCGATGCAGGATCGTCATCCACGTGTCGAAGACCTCGGGCGTCAACTTGAACACCGCGTTGGCCGACAGCAGCACGATCGCATCCTCGGGCAGGCCGAGCTCGGCTCGCGGCGTCCGCGTGACGGTGCGGGTCTCGTCGCCCGGCTGATAACAGCGCGGAAGTTGCGCGAGCTGCTCCGTGTAGCCGGGCGCGTCGGCCAGCGGCGTGACGATGGGGTCGCCGATGAGGTAGTCGATGAAGTCCGCCCCGCTCGTGCCCGGGAAACCCAGCCAGGACACCTGCACCGGCGCCGGGCGTGCGGCCAGCGCGGTGAAGCGGCTGCCGGCGGTGTGGCCCTTGAGGTCGACCGCGATGTCCACGCCTTCGGCGCGCATCCGCGCGGCGATGCCGGCGGGATCCAGGCCGCTGACGTCGATGCAGCGCTCGCAGGCGGCGCGCACGCGTTGCTGCAGCGCCGAGCCGTCGTCCGGGCCGTGCGAGAACAGCAGCACCTCGAAGCGCGCGCGGTCGCGGTGTTCGAGCACCTGCACCATCAGCGCGGCGGTGGCATGGGCGTGGAAATCGCCGGACAGATAAGCGATGCGCAGCCGAGGCTTGGCCTGGGCGCGCACCGGCGGCAGCGGCGCGATGCCGCGGGCGAGGAAACGCGCGCTCAGCCGGCCGACCTTGAGCAGGTCCGCTGGCGCGTGGGGCAGGGCGACCAGCGCGAAGGGCACGCCGAACTCGTCGCTGGCGTCCTCGGGCTTGGCGCGCAGCGCGCGCAGCAGCGATTGGCGGTTGGCGTCGAAGTCGGCCCAGCGCGCGACCTGCTGGTCGCCGTGCGCCTGGTAGGCCTGCGCCATGACGCTGCCGGGCTGCAGCGCGGCGACGGTGCGGAAGCATTCGGCGGCTTCGGCCTTCATCTGCAGCGTCTGGAGCGCGAAGGCGAGTTGCAGGTAGGCGTCGACGTCGTCGAACTTGAGCGCCAGCGCCTGCATCAGCGGCCCGATGGCCTCCTGCACGCGGCCGCTGCGGCGCAGCGATTCGCCGAGATAGCGCTGGAGCTCGTTGGACGCGACCTGCGCATGGGGTTCCAGCAGCGCGGCGGCTTGGGCGTAGCGACCCCGCGTCATCTCTTGGAGGGCAGCGCGCAGCAGGTCTCGGAGGGCGTCCATGGGCGCGGATTATCAAGGGCTGGCATGCCATCGAGCACTGGCAAAACTCGGCGATACTGTATAGATTGACAGTATGCCGCAAGACACCAAGATCGCTGCCCCGCCGCTGTACGTCCAGGCCGATGCGCTGAAGGGACGGGGCAGCGCGTGGGCGATGCCGCATCGCTTCGAATCCCGCGAGCGCGAGCAGTACGACGACGGCTGGGGCACGCTGGACCAGGCGGCGGTCGAGGAACATGTGCCGCCCCGGACCGAGATCATCGAGGAGCACGCGAAGAAGATCCTCAGCGGCAACCAGTCGCCCGACATCGGCTTCGACCTGTCGATCAATCCGTACCGAGGCTGCGAGCACGGCTGCATCTACTGCTTCGCGCGGCCCACGCACAGCTATCTGAACCTGTCGCCGGGCCTGGACTTCGAGACCAGGATCATCGCGAAGGTCAACGCCGCGGAGCGGCTGCGCGAGGCGCTCGCCTCACCGGCCTACCGGCCGGCGCCGTTGGTACTGGGCACGGCCACGGACGCCTATCAACCGATCGAGCGCAAGCTAGGCATCACGCGCGCGGTCGTGGAGGTGCTGACCGAGGCGAGACATCCGTTCTCGGTGGTGACCAAGTCCAGCGGGATCGAGCGCGACCTGGACCTGATCGTGCCGATGGCGCTGAAGCGGCAGGTGTCGGTGTACCTGTCGGTGACTTCGCTGGATCCGGCCTTGTCGCGGATCCTGGAGCCGCGCGCGGCGTCGCCGCAGCGTCGGCTGCAGACGATCCGGACCTTGGCGGAGGCGGGCGTGCCGGTGGGCGTGAGCGTGTCGCCGGTGATCCCGTTCCTGAACGAGCCGGAGCTGGAGCGCATCCTGGAAGCGGCGGCCGAGGCCGGAGCGACGAAGGCGTTCAGCATTCCGCTGCGGCTGCCGTGGGAGGTGGCGCCACTGTTCCATGACTGGCTGCGGCTGCACCAGCCGGAGAAGGCAGCTCGGATCATGGCGCGGTTGAGAGACATGCGCGGCGGCAAGGACAACGATCCGCGCTTCGGCACGCGCTTCACCGGCGAGGGCATCTGGGCGGAACTGCTGCAGCAGCGGCTGCGCAAGGCCGCGCAGCGCTTGGGGCTCGGCCGCGAGCGGCACGACTACGACTTCAGCGAGTTTCGCCCGCCAGCGAAGGCGGTGGGGCAGCAGTCGTTGTTCTGACCGGGTGGCAAGACCTGGCCCCGTGAGCGAATGCCAGATGCGCAATGACCTGCATCAGTCTTCGCGGGGGGACTGACCTACCGAGATCAGCATCCCCCCGAGAACCGTTCTTCGGAGGGAATGCTTCTGAGCATGGGCACGCGCAGACTTGCTGTCATCGAGTCGTGGACTCACATGAAAGGCGCGGCGATGACAGTGCAAGTGAATTACCTGAATCCGTTTACCACTCCGGGCCAATTGGTGACGATCATGGTGCGACCGGTACCGACCCCGGAAGGGCTGTCGGAGGGAGATGCGGTGATCGAGCTCCTGAAGCACCCGGCGCAGATTTTTGGCGGGCAGCAGGCCGAGAACCCGGTTGACGCGCGCTGCCGGCGCATGGCCTGGGAGGATCTGGACAATGCCTTGGATCAACTGCGGCATTGGCACATCTCCGTGACCTATATCCGGCACCTGCTGCATCTGGCCGGACATTTCGCGCACAGGCACGGCCTGGTTCGTTCAGGCACCGCCGTGTTGACGCGTTTCGTTCATGAGAACGTCGTCAGCCTCCAGTACGACATGCCCATCGCCGCGACCCACGCCGAAGCGCAGGCATGGACGACAGCGTTCTGGGGGGAACTCTCCTACGTGGATTTGCTGCAGCCGGGATTCCTGTTCGCCTTTGTCGATGATCGCGAGACGCCCTCGCAAGGGGGGAACGATGGCGATCGATAGCCGCGACCTGTTCGCTTTCGCTCAGTCCTTGAGTCGGAACACTTCCGAAGTCGCGACCCGAGATGCGATCAGCGGGGCCTACTACGCAGCTTTTCATCGATGCCGGGCTTGGGAGCAAGCGCTTCCCGCACTCGGCAGCAACGAGGGGCCGTCAGGTGGATCACATCAGGAGCTGATCAATCGGTTGAAACACCCCTCCAAGCGGTGCGGTGAGCTTCTCGGAGAGCGATCGCGGATCAATGGCGCGCAGTTGGAGGCTCAACGCCGGCGGCGACTCTTGGCAGACTACGAGCTGGAAGAGGATGTGCTGCCAGCGGTCCTGCATGATCAGCTGGCGCAAGTGCGAGATCTGATGGATCGCTGCGACGCGCCGCTGAAGCGCAACTCGGCGACCGAGGTCGCTCCATGATCACCCCTTCCTGCAAGCCCCCACCCAGTCCCAGTCCTTGCGGTAGACCGAGGTCTGCACGCCGCTGAGGCTCAGCACCGTGTGATACAGGCCGTCGTGCGACATCGGCGTGTCGCGGCGCCTGGCCAGGCACTCGCCGTCGAGATGCTGTGCAGTCCGGGTCTGCTCTGGCAGCCACAGGACCAGCGGCACATGCTTCTGCTGCTTGGGCGCCAGCGCGTAAGGCATGCCGTGCAGGAACAGGTTGTTCTCGCCCAGCGACTCGCCGTGATCCGACACGTACAGCAGGCTCGGATCAAACCTCGTCTGCTGCGTGCCCAGCCAGTCGATCGCCTTGGCCAGCACATGATCGGTGTAGGCGATCGTGTTGTCGTAGGCATTGCGCACCTGCTCCAGCGGGCACTGCTGCAGCGCGTTGCTGCGGCATTCCGGCTGGAAGGGCTTGCGGTCGTCGGGCGTGCGCAGGTAATACGCCGGCCCATGGCTGCCCATCTGATGCAGCACCAGCACCACCCCACGCGCGACGCGTTGCGGATCCAGCGCCGCGATGCGGGCGTCCAGGTCGTGCAGCATCGCCTCGTCCAGGCACTCGCCGTCCGCGCGGCACAGGCCCGCCGGAATCGGATGGTCAGCACGCGCGGGATTGATCGCCTGCGCGTTGGGCACGCGGTCGCAGATGCCCTTGCAGCCGGACTGGTTGTCCAGCCACAGCACCGCCAGCCCGGCGCGCTGCAGCACGTCCAGCAAGGTCTGCTGGTTGCCGGGATGGTCGACGTACACCTCGCGCCCGAGCTGCGAGAACATGCAGGGCAGCGAGGCCGCCGTCGAGGTGCCGCAGGACGCGACCTCGCGGTAGCTCAGCACCGGACGCTTGGAAAGCTCCGGATTGGTCGGCTTGTCGTAGCCGTTGAGCTGGAAGTTCTCCGAGCGCGCCGTCTCGCCCACCACCAGCAACACCAGCGGCGGCCGGCTGCCCGCGGGGCGTGGCGTCAGCACCGCATCCGCCGCGACGACCTCCAGCGGCCCCTTGGGCTTCTTGTGCTTCTGCGCGACCAGCGAGGCGCTCGCCCAGATCGCGTTGATCGGGCTGACCATCTTGGTCAGCGCCTTGTTGTTGCGCAGCGTGGAGGCCAGGTCCGCCGTGCGCGTCGCCGCCAGGCCCACGCCCAGCGCGAGCGCCAGCGCCACGCTCGCCGCGTTCCAGCCCAGTCGCTTGTACCAGCGCAGGTCGGTCAGGCGTTGCCGCCAGATCCACAGCAGCGGCAGCACCGCGATCACCAGCACATGGACCAGCAGGCTCCAGCCCAGCAGGTCGCGCGTCTCGCGCACATCGGTCTGCAGCGCGTTGGTGATCATCGTGCTGTCGATGATCACGCCGTAGCTGCCGATGAAGTAGGCCAGCGGCGCCGTCAACAGCAGCATCACCGTGAGCAGCGGCTTCACCGCCACCCGCCAGGCCAGCAGGCTGAAGGCGGCGGCCAGCACCATCACGACGATGCCGGCGAACACCACGACGAACACCTTGCCCGAGGCACCCGCGTAATCGGGCATGCCCCACATGCGCTGCCACAACGGCCAGTTGCCCAGCACGCCGACCCACAGCGCGGTCAACCAGGTGAGGGTCAGCGGGGAACGCGCGCCGGCGGCGCCGGCCTCGCGGGGGCGCGAGGTCGAAGAATCGGAAAACGGCATCTTGTTGTGTCAGGCCGGCAAACTCAAACCGGCCCTTGTAGTGGTCCTACCTGAAGTGCGCCTGAAGCATCCCCGAAAGCGCCTGGGCGTTCTCCAGGGACGATCCGGGATGCCGACGCAGCATAGCGGCTGCCGGCGCCTCAGCCGCGCAAGGCCATGCCGCCCGCCGAGCGTGCGGCCTTCAGCCCCTGGCCGCTGGCCTGCACGTAGCGACGCTGCAGCGCCTCGATGCGCGGCTCCAGCGCGCCCGGATCGCTCATCCGGTCGCGGTAGCGCTTGAGGACCAGCGCGGCCATGTCGATCAGCTTGGCGTTGAGCGTGGCCGTGCCTTGCTCCACCAGCAGCTGCACCCCCACCTGCGGATCGCCGCGCATCGCGTGGCGCATGGCCGTCTCGGAGATCGCGAACACGCGGGCGTTGGCATCGCGCAGCAGCTGCGTGCTGGGCTCATGGCCCTCGGCCATGCTGATCATGATTTCCGTCGCGGACTTGGAGCTGCAGAAGCGCATGCCCAGTTGTCCCATCAGCGTCTCCATCTCCGGCAGCTCGATGTCCTGGCGCGCCATGCGCACCCACAACGCGATCAGCAGGCTGGCCGATTCGAGGTCGAAGTCCTCGTCGACCGCGCGCTTGGCAAAACCGCGCGCCAGCTGCAGCGCGTCGGCGAGCTTGCGCTCCATCAGCAGCCGCAGGCCGTTCAGCACGACGTCGAAACGCTGCAGTCGCGCGTCGCGCGGCGCGCGCTCGATGCCCTGCATCAGCGCGTCGGCCGCGTACTTCAGCCCCTTGCCGTCCTTGGCGTCGAATCGCATCAGCGCGATCAGCGCCAGGCTGTGCCAGTCGAAGAGCTTGGAACGCAGCCCCTGCGCGAGGCTGCGCTCGAGCATCTTGAGCGCCTCGTCGCGCTGGCCGGCGTAGAAGGCGAGGGTGCCGCAATGCTGCTGGCGCAGCAGGCAACCCGGCGTCAGCGTGGCCGCGGTGCGGTAGGTCGCGAGCGCGGCGTCGATCTCGCCCTGCTCCATCTGCACGCGGCCCATCAGGTCGTAACTGTCGGCCTGATCGGGCATGTCGCCGATCAACGTCTCCAGCGTGCGGCGCGCGGCGCTCAGATTGCCGCTGGCCACCTCGGTGCGGGCCACGCCCAGCCGCGCCCACGGCACGGTGCGCGCGGCGATGATCGCCTCGTAGAGCTCACGCGCCTCGGCGTGACGTTCCAGCCGCAGCAGCAGCTCCGCGCCGATGCGCGCCGCGTAGAGCCAGTAGGTCGCCTTGCGCTGGAAACGGTCCAGGCAGAGGTCGGCGGCACGGTCGAACTCGCGCGCGTCGATCGCGTCGAAGATGGCCTTCAGCTCGAGCTTGCGATGACGCGCATTGGCCAGTCGGTCGGCCAGCGCCGCGCTCGTGTAGGGCTTGACCAGGTAGGCGTCCAGCGCGGCTTCCGCCGCCTCGGCGACCTTGGCGTACGAGGCCTCGCCCGTGACCATCACGAAGACGGTGGCGTAGGGCAGCAGCTGCTCGCGGCGCAGCTCGTCCAGCAGGTCCTGCCCCGACAGCTCCGAGCCGTCGAAGTAGTAGTCGCACAGGACGATGTCGTAGGGCTGCGTTTCCAGGATCACGCGCGCGTCGCGCACCCGGGTGGCCTGGCGCACATGGCCCACGCCCAATTCGCGCAGTTGCGCGGTCATGAGGCTGCGCGAGGTCGCGTTGGCGTCGATGACCAGCGCCTGCGTCTTGGCGAGCGGGCTGGCGAGTGTCATGCGCCAGATTGTCCGCTTGGCGACTCTCGCCGTCCCCCCGGGTTTGCGTGGGGACCGGCGGCTGATTTCCCAATCGCCGCCGGTATTTGCGTGACGCTGTTGGCGTCTTACTTGAACAGGTCCTTGACCCGGTCGGTCCAGCTCTTGGCGTTGGGCGAGTGACGCTCGCCGCCGTCGCGCAGGCTCTTGTCCAGCTCCTTGAGCAGCTTGCGCTGGTGCTCGGTCAGCTTGACCGGCGTCTCGATGCTGCATGTGGCACGTACAGGTCGCCCGCGATAGCTCGAGCGCACGCCCTTGATGCCCTTGCCGCGCAGGCGGAAGGTCTTGCCGGGCTGCGTGCCTTCGGGCACCGTTCGATCTCGGCCTTGCCGCCCAGCGTCGGCACTTCGATCGCGCCGCCCAGCGCCGCCGTCGTGAACGACATCGGCATCGTGCAGTGCAGGTCGTCGCCGTCGCGCTCGAAGATGGCGTGCTGCTTGATGTGGATCTCGACGTAGAGATCGCCCGACGGCCCGCCGTTGATGCCCGGCTCGCCGTTGCCGGCCGAGCGGATGCGCATGCCGTCGTCGATGCCGGCCGGGATCTTGACTTCCAGCGTCTTGGTCTTCTTGATCTTGCCCGCGCCGTGGCAGGTGGTGCAGGGCTCGGGAATGATCTTGCCGGTGCCGTGGCAGTGCGGGCAGGTCTGCTGGATGCTGAAGAAGCCCTGGCGCATGCGCACCGTGCCCTGGTCCCGCTGCACGAGCCGGGCAGGTCTTGGCGCTGGTGCCCGGCTTGGCGCCGCTGCCCTGGCAGGTCTCGCAGCCTTCCCAGGTCGGGACGCGGATCTGCGTGTCGTAGCCGCGCGCGGCCTCCTCCAGCGTGATCTCCATGCTGTAGCGCAGGTCGGCGCCGCGATAGACCTGCGGGCCGCCACCCTGCCGCGGCGTCCGCCGCCCCGCCTGGCCGAAGATGTCGCCGAAGATGTCGCCGAAGGCCTCGGCGAAACCGCCGAAGCCCTCGCCGCCCTGCGCGCCGCGGAAGCCCTGGTTCGGGTCGACGCCGGCGTGGCCGTACTGGTCGTAGGCGGCCCGCTTCTGGCCGTCCGAGAGCATCTCGTAGGCCTCCTTGGCCTCCTTGAACTTGTCCTCGGCCTCCTTGTCGCCCGGATTGCGGTCCGGGTGGTATTTCATCGCGAGCTTGCGATAAGCCTTCTTGATGTCGTCGTCGCTGGCGTTCTTCGCGACGCCCAGAACCTCGTAATAATCACGCTTCGCCATGGATCTTCCCGAGGGCTGAGGGCCTCAAACCAAAACGCCGCGCGAGGCTGGCGGCCCCGCGCGGCGGCTGTCCTCGGACAGCTGTCTGCCGTTCGCGCGCCGACGTGAGGTCGGCTCGCCCGGCTTACTTCGAGTCCTTGACTTCCTTGAACTCGGCGTCGACGACGTTGTCGTCGGCCGGCTTGGACGAAGGCTGCGCGCCCGCCGCCTCGGCGTGTTCCGCGCCACCGGCAGCGCCGGCGGCACCCGCCGCGCCCGCGGCCTGCGCCGCTTGCGCCTCGGCGTACATCTTCTCGCCCAGCTTCTGGCTGGCGGTCATCAGCGCTTCGGTCTTGGCGTCGATCGCGGCCTTGTCGTCGACCCTTCATGGCTTCTTCCAGGTCCTTGATCGCCGCCTCGATCTTTTCCTTCTCGCCGGCGTCGAGCTTGTCGCCGTACTCGGTGAGCGACTTCTGCACCGAATGCACCAGACCGTCGGCCTGGTTCTTGGCGGTCACCAGCTCGACCTTCTTCTTGTCCTCGGCGGCGTTGGCCTCGGCGTCCTTGACCATCTTCTCGATCTCGGCCTCGGACAGGCCCGAGTTCGCCTTGATGGTGATCTTGTTTTCCTTGCCGGTGGCCTTGTCCTTGGCGCCGACGTGCAGGATGCCGTTGGCGTCGATGTCGAAGGTCACCTCGATCTGCGGCACGCCGCGCGGTGCCGGCGGGATGCCTTCCAGGTTGAACTGGCCCAGCATCTTGTTGGCCTGCGCCATCTCGCGCTCGCCCTGGTAGACCTTGATGGTCACGGCCGCCTGGTTGTCGTCGGCGGTCGAGAACACCTGCGCGAGCTTGGTCGGGATCGTGGTGTTCTTGTTGATCATCTTGGTCATCACGCCGCCCAGGGTCTCGATGCCCAGGGACAGCGGGGTCACGTCCAGCAGCAGCACGTCCTTGACGTCGCCGGCCAGCACCCGGCCCTGGATCGCGGCGCCCACGGCCACGGCTTCGTCCGGGTTCACGTCCTTGCGCGGTTCCTTGCCGAAGAACTCCTTCACCTTCTCCTGCACCTTCGGCATACGCGTCATGCCGCCGACCAGGATCACATCGTGGATGTCCGACACCTTCACGCCGGCATCCTTGATGGCGGTGCGGCACGGATCGATCGTACGGGCGATCAGGTCTTCGACCAGCGCTTCGAGCTTGGCGCGCGTGATCTTCAGGTTCAAGTGCTTCGGGCCCGAGGCGTCGGCCGTGATGTACGGCAGGTTGATCTCGGTCTGCTGGCTCGAGGACAGCTCGATCTTGGCCTTTTCCGCGGCTTCCTTCAGGCGTTGCAGCGCGAGCACGTCCTTCGACAGGTCGACGCCCTGCTCCTTCTTGAACTCGCCGATGATGTAATCGATGATGCGCTGGTCGAAGTCTTCGCCGCCCAGGAACGTATCGCCGTTGGTCGACAGCACTTCGAACTGCTTCTCGCCGTCCACGTCGGCAATCTCGATGATCGAGATGTCGAACGTACCGCCGCCCAAGTCATACACGGCGATCTTGCGATCGCCCTTCTCGTTCTTGTCCAGGCCGAATGCCAGCGCAGCCGCGGTCGGCTCATTGATGATGCGCTTGACGTCCAGACCGGCGATGCGGCCGGCATCCTTGGTGGCTTGGCGCTGCGAATCGTTGAAGTAGGCCGGCACCGTGATCACGGCTTCGGTCACTTCCTCGCCCAGGTAGTCCTCGGCGGTCTTCTTCATCTTGCGCAGGACTTCAGCCGAGACCTGCGGGGGCGCCAGCTTCTTGCCGCGCACTTCCACCCACGCGTCGCCGTTGTCGGCCGCGGCGATGGTGTAGGGCATCAGGTCGATGTCCTTCTGGACTTCCTTTTCCTGGAACTTGCGGCCGATCAGGCGCTTCACCGCGTACAGCGTGTTGCGCGGGTTGGTGACCGCCTGGCGCTTGGCCGAGGCGCCGACCAGCACTTCGCCGTCTTCCTGGTAGGCAATGATCGACGGGGTGGTGCGGGCGCCTTCCGCGTTCTCGATGACGCGGGTGGTGTTGCCTTCCATGACCGCGACGCACGAGTTGGTCGTGCCCAGGTCGATGCCGATGATCTTCTTCTTAGCCATGTGGTGCTCCTGAATATTGAAAACTGGGGGAACGGTCAGCGCGGGAGGCTCATCGCCCCGGGCGGCCGAAACATCGTTCCGGGATGCTTCTGATCTGTGGATAACCTGGCCGGGTTCAAGCCCCGGCGCTTCTTTCGAGGTGCTTACTTGGGGGCGGTCACGGTGACCAGCGCCGGGCGCAGCACCCGGTCGGCGATCAGGAACCCCTTCTGCAGGACGGTCACGACGGTGTTGGGATCCTGGTCCGCGGGGACCATCGAGATCGCCTGGTGCTGGTGGGGATCGAACTTCGTGCCGGCGGCCGGATTGATCTCCAGCACCTTGTTGCGCTCCAGCGCGGATTGCAGCTGGCGCAGCGTGGCATGCACGCCCTCGAGCACCTGCTCGACGGTGGCGTCCGGGCGGGCAATGGCGGCCGAGAGGCTGTCCATCACAGGCAGCATCGCGTCTGCGAAGCCCTCGACGGCGAACTTGCGGGCCTTGGCGGTGTCTTCCTCGCCGCGGCGGCGGGTGTTCTCGACTTCGGCCTTGGCGCGCAGGTAGGCGTCGGACATCTCGGCCAGGCGGCGCTCGGTGTCGGCCAGCTTGGCCTCGACCGTCTCGGGCACCGAGGCGGCGGCCGCGGCGGCGGCTTGCTGGGTCAGTTCGTCCAGTGTCGGATCGGGTTGTTGGTTGTCAGTCGTCATGTCGGATGGCCCCAAAACGGATGCCCAAACTTCTCTTTGGAAGGGGACCGGCGTCTGAGCGAGCCAGTCTGCGTCGGGCGATCCGCCGCAACTGGGGCCCATGGCCGGAACTTCAAGAGGGGGATTCTGGCATCGGTGCGCGGGCAAACCCCAGGCCTGCTACCTAATCGTCGAGGCTGGCGCTCCAACGGTCGTCCCATTCGGCGAGCTTGCGCCGGTCGTGCTTGGTCGGGCGGCCCTGGACGATGGTGTCGGCCGGCTCGGGCGCCAGGCGGCGCGCCTCGGCGGCCTTCTCGCGCGCGGCGATGCTCTCGGGCGTCTCGGCGTACAGCGTCTGCGCCACCGGGGCCGGGCCGCGGATGCTGCTGATGGCGGCGACCTTCACCTCACGCTCCACGACGCCCTGGCGCAGCCGCACCACGTCACCCACGCGCACCTCGCGCGAGGCCTTCACCGCCTGGGCGTTGACGGTGACGCGGCCCTTGCCGATCTCGTCGACCGCGATCGCGCGGGTCTTGTAGAAGCGCGCGGCCCAGAGCCACTTGTCCAGGCGCAGGCTGGTGAGTTCGGAGGACTTGGACGGGGAACGGGCGGGTGTCGACATCAGGGGGCGGATTGTCCTACGCCGGACCGGCGTCGGTCGAGGCCGCCGGCAATCGCACGACGGCGTCGAGGCCTTGGAGGACGCCGTCGCGCTCGCGGTTGTCCAGCGCGAGCGTGCCGCCCAGCGAGTCGACGATCTCGCGGCAGATCGCCAGTCCCAGCCCCGAGCCGCCGTTGGGTCCCGCCGCGAAGGGCTGGCCCAGGCGCGCGCGCAGCGCTGCCGGGATGCCCGGGCCGCTGTCGCTCACCCGCAACTCGACCCCGGCACGACGCTCATCGGGACCGAGACCGCGTACGCACACCGTGAGCCGCGATCCGCGCGGCGAATGGCGCAGCGCGTTGTGCAACAGGTTGCGCGTCAGCTCCCGCAGCGCCCAGGCATGGCCGCGCACGGGCGAGGGCTCGGTCGAGAGCTCGAAGTCGAGTTCCGCGTCGGCGATCAGCGGGGCGAGGTCCAGCGCGACCTCGCGCACGGACTCGGCCAGGTCCAGCCGCGGCGGATCGCCCTGCTGGCGCAGTTGCTCGACCTTGGCCAGCGCCAGCATCTGGTTGGCCAGCGCGGTCGCGCCGTCCACGGTCACGCCGATCTCCTCGATCGCCTGCGCGGCGGGCAGGTCGCCGCGGCGCGCGGACTGCACCTGCGCCTTGAGCACCGCCAGCGGCGTGCGCAGCTGGTGCGAGGTGTCGCGAACGAAGCGCTTCTGGTGGGCGAGCAGGCCGGCCTGGCGAGACCAGGCCTCGTTGATCGCCGCGACCAGCGGCGCGAGTTCCGCCGGCACGCCGGGCATGGGGATGGGGCTGACATCGTCGTCCGCGCGCGCGGCGATCGTGCGGCTGAGCTCGCGCACCGGGCGCGTGGCCAGCAGCACCGCGCCCCACACGACGATGGCGATCACCGCCAGCAGCGCCGCCTGGCGCCAGAGCGTGGACACGAGCACCTGGCGCGCCAGCGTGCGGCGGATCTCCAGCGTCTCGGCGACCTGGATGGTGGCCACGCCCAGCCCCGCCGATCCCGACACCGGCTGCTTGAGCACGGCCACGCGCACCGGCTCGCCCTGGTAGACGTCGTCGTAGAAGTCCACCAGCGCCGCATACGCGCCGCGATCGGGCAGCCGGCCGTGCCACTCGGGCAGATCGTCGAAGCCCGAGACCCATTCGCCCCGGAAGCCGGTCACGCGATAGAACATGCGGCTGCGGTTGTCGGCCTCGAAGGCCTCCAGCGCGGCGTAGGGCACCTCGGACACAAGTTGCGGCGCGTCGCGCGTGCCGTGCACGTCGAGCTGCTCGCCGATGG
The DNA here is from genome assembly GCA_039594005.1 of Roseateles sp. Taxonomy (GTDB): domain Bacteria; phylum Pseudomonadota; class Gammaproteobacteria; order Burkholderiales; family Burkholderiaceae_C; genus Roseateles. Next base: position 2,118,872 of record JBCNOF010000010.1, on the reverse strand, counting down.
TCTTGGCCGACGCGAGCAGCGTGCGGTCGTAGGCCGTGTCGATCGCCTTGAGCGCGTCCTGGTAGAGCCGGTGCGCGTTGGCCGCGATCAGCAGCCCCACCGGCACCAGGATGCCCAGCAGCAGCCGACTGCGCATGGACGAGAGGCGAGGGCGCCGGGCGCGCATCGGCGCTGTCGTCGAGTGCGTCGCGTCCGCCGCGTCCGCCGCGTCCGCCGCGTCCGTCGCGTCCGACGCGTCCTTGGCGTTCAATCCGGCGCCTTCAGCAGATAGCCCAGCCCGCGCAGCGTGACCAGCCGCGCGCTGTCGGCCGGCAGCCGCTTGCGCAGCCGGTAGGCGACGACCTCGACCGCGTCGGGCTGCACGTCAAGGTCGTCGGCGAAGACGATCTCCGTGAGCCGCTCCTTGGCCACCGCCTGACCCGGCCGCGCGAGCAGCGCGCGCAGCAGCGCGGCCTCGCGCGGGGGCAGGTCCAGCGGCAGGCCGAGGTGATAGATCGCGCCGCTGTCGTGGTCCACGCGCAGGCCGCAGAAGGCCTCGTCGTCGTGGGCCGCGTGGCTCGATGCCGCCGATCCCGCCGAAGCCCCCGAGGCCCCTGAGGCGGATCCCGCGCCGCGGCTGCGGCGGGCCAGCGCCCGCACGCGGGCCTCGAGCTCGTCCAGGTCGAAGGGTTTGGGCATGTAGTCGTCCGCGCCCAGGTTGAGCCCCAGGATGCGGTCGCCCACCGTGCCGCGCGCGGTCAGGATGATCACCGGCGTGACGAGCCGCGCGGCGCGCGCCTCGGACAGCAGCTCCAGCCCGTCGATGTCGGGCAGCGAAAGGTCCAGCAGCACCACGTCCGGCGGGTTCGCGCGCCAGCGCTCCAGGGCCGGACGACCCTCGCTGAACCCGTGCACCTGGATGCCGCGGCGCTCGAAGGAGCGCGCCACCGTGGTCTGCAGCGCGGCGTTGTCCTCGACGAAAAACAACCTCATGCCCGCCAGTGTCCGACAGCGGTCGAAGGCGCGCCGCTCAGGGTCAACCCTGACGCGCTCGACAGCCGAATGAAAGCCGCCGTGTGCACCATCCGCCGCTACAACGACGCCGGGCGCGCGCTCTGCCCCGGCGACGACAACCAAGGAGACATGAGCATGCGTCGAGACCAGTTCCTGAAGTCCGCGGCCGCCTTCGCCGCGCTGGGCGCCACGGGCGCCTTGCCGCTGAGCGCGCAGGCCGCCGCGGCGCTGAAGATCCTCGTGCCGGCCAACCCGGGCGGCGGCTGGGACATCACCGGCCGCGCGCTGGGCAAGGCGCTGCAGGACTCGGGCGGAGCGGGCGCCGTCACCTTCGAGAACAAGGGCGGCGCGGCCGGCGCCATCGGCTTGGCCCAGTTCGTCAACGCCGCCAAGGGCGATGCCAACGCGATGATGGTCATGGGCGCGGTGATGCTGGGCGGCCTGATCACCAGCAAGCAGCCCGTGACGCTGACCCAGGCCACGCCCATCGCGCGCCTGACCAGCGAGTACAACGTGTTCGTGCTGCCGGCCAACTCGCCCTTCAAGACGATGAAGGACGTGGTGGAGGCGCTCAAGAAGGACCCGGGCTCGGTGAAGTGGGGCGGCGGTTCGCGCGGCGCCACCGAGCACATCGCCGCGGCGATGCTCGCGCATGAGGTCGGCGTGGACGCGACCAAGGTCAACTACGTCGCCTTCCGCGGCGGCGGCGAGGCGGTGGCCGCGATCCTGGGCGGCAACGTCTCCATCGGCGGCAGCGGCTACAGCGAATTCCAGCCTTACATCGAGAGCGGCAAGATGCGCCCGATCGCGATCACCGCGCCGCAACGCATCAAGGGCCTGGACATCCCCACGATGAAGGAGCTCGGCTACAACGTCGAGATCGGCAACTGGCGCGGCGTGTACGGCGCGCCAGGCATCACGCCCGCGCAGCGCCAGGCGCTCATCGACCTGGTGGTCAAGGCCACCAGGTCCAAGGCCTGGGCCGAGGCGCTCGAGAAAAACGGCTGGACGCCCGCGCTGATGACCGGCAAGGACTTCGAGGACTTCGTCGACCGCGAGTTCGCGTCGCTGCGCGCGATCATGCACAAGTCCGGCATGGTCTGATCCCCGGAGGCCCGCCATGTCCGATTCTTCCTCCAAGGCCGTGGCCGGCCATCCGTCCGCCAACGTGCCTGAAGCGCATGACGCGCATGAAGCTACCGTTGGCGCTTCCGCCGCGGCCCTTGCCGACCCGGTCGACACCACGCCCCCTCCGCTTTACCAGACGCTGGTCGGCGTCGGGGCGGCCATCGTCGGCGTGGTGATGGCCGTGGGCGCCGCCGAGATCCCGGCGGACGCCGGTTACGGCGGCGTGGGGCCCAACGCGCTGCCGTGGTTCGTCGCGGCGGTGCTGATCGTCTGCGGCGCGTGGCTGGTGTGGGAGTCCCGCACCGGGGGCTTCCGCCAGATGGAGCCGCCCTCGGGCGCGCCGCGCGCGGACTGGATCTCCGCGGCCTGGGTCGCGGGCGCGGTCGTCGCCAACGCGGCGCTGATCACGACGATCGGCTTCGTGCTCGCGTGCACGCTGTGCTTCGTGCTGGCCGTGCGCGGCCTGCGCCGCGCCGAGGGCAAGGGCCACGGCGGCGCGCGCCAGTTCCTCATCGACGCCGTCACCGGGCTGCTCATCGCCGCCCCGGTGTTCTGGCTCTTCAACAAGCTCCTCGCCCTGAACCTGCCGGCCATCACGGCCGGCGGCTGGCTCTGAGCCCACCGGAGTCCTGACATGCAAGACCTCTGGACCCACCTGATGGGTGGCTTCGCCACGGCCGCCTCGGGCGTGAACCTGATGTGGGCCTTCGTCGGCTGCGCGCTGGGCACCGCCATCGGCGTGCTGCCCGGGCTCGGCCCGGCCGTCACCGTGGCGATGCTGCTGCCGATCACCGCGCAGGTCGATCCGACCGCGTCGATGATCTTCTTCGCCGGCATCTACTACGGCGCGATGTACGGCGGCTCGACCACGTCCATCCTGCTCAACACGCCGGGCGAGACCGGCACGATGGTCACCGCGCTGGAGGGCTTCAAGATGGCCCGCCACGGCCGCGCCGGCGCGGCGCTGGCCACTGCGGCGATCGGCTCGTTCTTCGCCGGGACCATCGCCACGGTGCTGGTGACGCTCTTCGCGCCGGTGCTGGCGGACTTCGCCGTCACGCTGGGCCCGCCCGAGTACTTCTGCCTGATGCTGCTGGCGTTCACGACCGTGAGCGCGGTGCTGGGCCAGAGCACGCTGCGCGGACTGACCGCGCTGTTCATCGGCCTGGCGGCGGGTCTCGTGGGCCAGGACCAGATCACCGGTCAGATCCGCTACACCGCCGGCGTGCCCGAGTTCCTCGACGGCATCGAGACCGTGCTGGTCGCGGTGGGCCTGTTCGCGGTGGGCGAGACGCTCTACGTCGCGCTCTACGAGGGCCGCAGCAACCTCATGATGAACACGATGGGCCGCGTGCACATGACGCGGCAGGAGTGGAAGCGCTCGATCCCGGCGTGGATACGCGGCACGGGCCTGGGCTTCCCGTTCGGTGTCATCCCGGCTGGCGGCACCGAGATCCCGACCTTCCTGAGCTACGCGACCGAGCGCAAGCTCTCCAAGCACAAGGAGGAGTTCGGCACGGTCGGCGCCATCGAGGGCGTGGCCGGCCCGGAAGCGGCCAACAACGCGGCCGTGACCGGCACGCTGGTGCCGCTGCTGACGCTGGGCATCCCGACCTCGGTCACCGCGGCGATCCTGCTGTCGGCGCTGCAGAACTACGGCATCCAGGCCGGTCCGCAGCTGTTCACGACGTCGTCGACACTGGTGTGGGCGCTGATCGCGTCGCTGTACATCGGCAACGTGATGCTGCTGGTGCTGAACCTGCCGCTGGTGGGGCTATGGGTCAAGCTGCTGCGCATCCCGCGCGCGCCGCTGTACGCCGGCATCCTGATCTTCGCGACGGTGGGCGTGTACGGCATGCGCCAGAGCGCTTTCGACCTCTACGTGATGCTGGGCATCGGGCTGCTGGGCGTGGTGATGCGGCGCTTCGACTTCCCCACCGCGCCCGTGGTCGTGGGCATGATCCTGGGCCCGCTCGCCGAGGCGCACCTGCGCAACGGCGTGGCCATCGGCGGCGGCCACTGGAGCGTGTTCCTCGAGCGTCCGCTGTCGGCGGGCCTGCTGGCGGTGGTCGTGATCGTGCTGCTGCTGCCGCGCGTGCTGAAGTGGTGGGGCGCGCGTCAGCGCGTCGCGCCGGCGGCCGCGGCCGCCTCGCGCTGACGCGCGAGATCGGCGGCCTGTCGCTCGTCGGGGACGGCGGTCGTGGGCCAGCCCTGCAGGTGCTGCGCGGCGATCGCCGCCAGCGCCCGCACATGCGAGGGGCGATCGTTCAGGCAGGGGATGTAGCTGAAGCGCTGGCCGCCGCTGTGCAGGAAGGCCTCGCGGGCTTCCATGTCGATCTCCTCCAGCGTCTCGATGCAGTCCGACGAGAAGCCCGGGCAGATCACGTCGACTGACTTCAGCCCGCGGCCGGCCAGCTCGCGCAGCGTGGGCTCGGTGTAGGGTTCCAGCCAGCGCGCCTTGCCGAAGCGGCTCTGGAAGGTGACCTTGTATTGCGCGTCGGACAGGCCGAGCGCCTCGGCCAGCAGCCGCCCGGTCTTCAGGCATTCGCAGTGGTAGGGGTCGCCCAACGCCAGCGTGCGCGCGGGCATGCCGTGGAAGCTCATCACCAGCAGCTCGCCGCGGCCCTCGGTCTTCCAATGGGCGCGCACGCTCTCGGCCAGCGCGGCGATGTAGCGCGGGTCGTCGTGGTAGCGGTTGACGACGCGGAACTCCGGCAGATGACGGTGCGTCAGCGACCAGCGGGCGACGTCATCGACGACGCTGGCGGTCGTCGCGCCCGAGTACTGCGGATACGCCGGCAGGATCAGCACGCGCGTGGCGCCCTGGGCGCGCAGCGCGTCGAGCTGCGAGGCGATCGACGGATTGCCATAGCGCATCGCCGGCAGCACCTTCACGCGATGGCCCTGCTCGCCGAGCTGGCCCTGCAGCAACGCGGCCTGCTTGCGCGTCCAGACCATCAGCGGCGAGCCCTCCTTCATCCAGATGCTGGCGTACTTCCTCGCCGACTTCGCCGGCCGGGTGCGCAGGATCACGCCGTGCAGGATGGGCCACCAGGCGAGTCGCGGGATCTCAATCACGCGCGGGTCGGACAGGAACTGCGCGAGGTAACGGCGCGTGGCCTCGGGCGTGGGCGCGTCGGGCGTGCCCAGGTTGACCAGCAGCACGCCGATCGTCGGCGCGCGCCCGTGGGTGTGCTCGGGTTCAGGGGCGAAACTCATCCGGCGTCTGTCAGGCGTTGAAGGGATGGGGGAGGGCGGGGCAGTCGGCCCGGACGCGCTGACGCGGGCTCAGAGACCGCGGCGCATCAGCGCCGGACTGGTGGCCTCGGCCAGGTGCAGCACCTCGAAGCGCACGGTGGGCGCCTGCGTCTCGGAGGGCGGTCCGCCCAGGCCGATCGCGCCCGCGCCGTGCAGCGTGCAGGAGCCGCGGCGCAGGCTCAGCGTCTGGCCGCCGGCGCCGAAGCGAACGAAGGTCCCGTTGTAGCTGAGGTCGGTCAGGCTGAAGCTGCTGCCCTGCCAGTCGATGCGCGCGTGCGAGCGGCTCACCCGCACGTCGGTGATGCAGTAGGTGGCCTGCGTGCTGCGGCCCAGCACGATGGGCATCCGCTCGATGTCGAAGACACGGTCGAGGTCCTGCCACACGAGCCGGATGCCCTCGGGCGCGGCGCTGCGCACGATCTCGCCGAACTGCGTGGCGCCCGGGTCGCCCGTGCCCTGGTCCAGCACGTAGATGTGGACCGGCTCGGCGCGGCCGCGCACGCTGATGTGGTCCAGGCTGCGGAAGCGTGCCTTCTGCGCGCTGGTCAGCCCGTGCACGACCTCCACGGTGACGACGGTCTCGCCGTCTCCGGCGTGGTCCAGCAGCCGGGCGGCGACGTTGACCGCGTCGCCGAAGCAGTCGCCGTGGATCTCGACGACCTCGCCGCGCGCCAGCGCGATCTGCAGGTGCGTGTGGCGCAGCCGCTCGCTGCGCGCCGACGACTTCACCAGCAGCTCCTGCATCCGCATCGCGGCCTTGATGCCGTCGCGCGGATTGTCGAAGGCGGCCATCAGGCCGTCGCCCAGCGTCTTGATGATGTCGCCGCGGTTCTCGTCCACGGCCTGGCCGATCAGCGCGACCGTCTGCGTCACCAGTCCCGAGGCTTCCGCGTTGCCCAGCGTCTCGAACAGCGCCGTGCTGCCGCGCAAGTCGGCAAACAGGACGGTGCGCTCGCGGATCTGGGTCATCGGCCGGACAGGGGTGAGATGTGAAGGAAGTCTCAGTGTAGCCGCGCCACCCTGGCGCCCGCGTGGTGATTAGCCCTCGGCTCGGGGGCCTGTCGGCCCCGGTGCGACACCTCCCCCCAACGCGAGGGCGGTTGACGGAGCACGCCCCAAAAAGAAGACCGACCCGCGTCCGAGGACGGGGCCGGTCTGCCGGGCAAACCCGGTGCCCGCGAGGGCGGCCGGGTCGGCCCAGGGTCAGGACAGGATCGCGCGGATCAGAGGTTGTCCAGGTAGGTCCGCAGCTTGTGGCTTCGCCGCGCGCTGAATGCCGACTGCGTCGTCAGCCGCCTGCGGCGGACACGCACTTGGTCAATCAAAGATTGTCCAAGTACGTTCGCAGCTTGTCCGAGCGGCTCGGGTGCCGCAGCTTGCGCAGCGCCTTGGCCTCGATCTGGCGGATGCGCTCGCGGGTGACGTCGAACTGCTTGCCGACTTCCTCCAGCGTGTGGTCGGTGCTCATGTCGATGCCGAAGCGCATGCGCAGCACCTTGGCTTCGCGCGGGGTCAGGCCGTCCAGGACGTCCTTCACCACCTCGCGCAGGCCGGCCTGCATCGCCGCTTCGATCGGCGCGGTGTTGTTGGTGTCCTCGATGAAGTCGCCCAGGTGGGAATCGTCGTCGTCGCCGATCGGCGTTTCCATGGAGATCGGCTCCTTGGCGATCTTCATGATCTTGCGGATCTTGTCCTCCGGCATCTCCATCTTCTCGGCCAGCGCCTCGGCGCGTCCGGCTCGCGGCCGATCTCCTGCAGCATCTGGCGCGAGATGCGGTTCATCTTGTTGATCGTCTCGATCATGTGCACCGGAATGCGGATGGTGCGCGCCTGGTCGGCGATCGAGCGGGTGATGGCCTGGCGGATCCACCAGGTGGCGTAGGTCGAGAACTTGTAGCCGCGACGGTATTCGAACTTGTCCACCGCCTTCATCAGGCCGATGTTGCCTTCCTGGATCAGGTCGAGGAACTGCAGGCCGCGGTTGGTGTACTTCTTGGCGATCGAGATCACCAGGCGCAGGTTGGCCTCGATCATTTCCTTCTTCGCCTCGCGCGAGGCCTTCTCGCCCTCGTTCATCCGCTTGTTGATGCCCTTGAGGTCATCCAGCGGCACCACGGCCTTGCCCTGGATGTCGATCAGCTTCTGCTGCAGCTCCTGGATCGCGGGCAGGTTGCGCGACATGATGTTCGCGTAGGACTTGCCCGAGGCCACTTCCTTCTCCGCCCACTGCAGGTTCAGCACGTTGGGCGGGAAGGTCTTGATGAAGTGGTCCCGCGGCATGCCGCACTTGTCGACCACGATCTTGCGGATCTCGCGCTCGAAGCGGCGCACGTCGTCGACCTGCGAGCGCAGGGTGTCGCACAGCTTCTCGATGGTCTTGACCGTGAAGCGGATCGTCATCAGCTCGGCGCTGATGGCCGACTGGGCCTTGTTGTAGTTGGCCGACTTGTAGCCGTCCTTCTCGAAGGCCTTGCGCATCTTGTCGAAGTTGGACGCGAGCGAGTCCAGCTTCACCAGCGCGGCGTTCTTCAGCTCCTCGAGCTTCTTGGTCAGGGCCTTGGAGCCGCCGGCGCCGTCGTCGTCGTCCTCTTCGTCGAACTCGTCGAAGTCTTCTTCCGCGACGTAGTCGTCGGCCTCGTCATCGGACACGAAACCGTCCACGGCCTCGGAGATCTGCATCTCGCCGGCGCGGATCTTGGTGGCCATCGCCAGGATCTCGGCGATGGTCGTCGGGCGATGCGGAGATGGCCAGCATCATGGCCTGCAGGCCGTCTTCGATGCGCTTGGCGATCTCGATTTCGCCTTCGCGCGTCAGCAGCTCGACGGTGCCCATTTCGCGCATGTACATGCGCACCGGGTCGGTGGTGCGGCCGAATTCGGAGTCCACGGTGGACAGCGCGGCCTCGGCCGCTTCTTCCGCTTCCTCCTCCGTGGCGGTGGGCGAGGTCGAGCCCTGGATCAGCAGCGTGGCGGCGTCGGGCGCCTGCTCGTACACGGCGATGCCCATGTCGTTGAGCATCGACACGATCGCCTCGAGGATTTCCTCGTTGATCAGCTTCTCGGGGAGGTGGTCGTTGATTTCCTGATGGGTCAGGAAACCACGCGTCTTGCCCATCTTGATGAGCGTCTTGAGCTCCTGGCGACGCTTGGCGACTTCTTCCTCGGTCAGCGCGGTCTCGTCCAGGCCGAACTCGCGCATCAGCGCGCGCTCCTTGGCGCGGCTGACCTTCATGCGCAGCGGCTTGGCCTTGGGCTTGTCCTCGCCGACTTCCTCGACCTCGGCGGTCTCGACCTCGGTCTCGGTCTCGCCTTCGCCTTCCACGTCCGCGTCGACGTCGCCGAAGTCCTCTTCCTCTTCCTCCACCTTCGCCTTGCCGGCGGGCTTCTTCGACTCGGTCTCGGCCTTGGGCTTGCGGCCACGCTTGGGCTTGGCCTCATCGGCCGACGACGCGGACGCGGCGGCGGCTTTGGTGGTCTTCGCGGCGGCCTTCGCGGCCGGCTTCTTGACTTCTTCGGTTTCTGCGGCGGCGGCCTTGGACGCGGTCTTTTTGGCGGTCATGCAGTTCCTCGGTGGCTCGGGGCCAGTAGGTGAATGCGGGGAAATTCGCGGTGGATGCGGGCAATGCAAACGGCCACCTGCGCCGCTGGCGCTCGCAAACTCCCGACACTTGCGGGCTATGCGGCGCGAGCGAGCCCAGGCGGCTCGAACTCAGGCCTTGGCCGACAGGTCGGGGCAAACCGCCTGCCATTCAAGGCTTTGCGCGTGAAGGTTAGCGTGAACCGTTGAAGCTGCAGCCCAGGCGGTATAGGTTGGCCACTTTGTGTATGAACCCAATGTCACTTGGGGGGCCGGGACCGGTTGGCGCTGCGGTCACTCTTGACGCGCGAAAACCCTTGATTATCCGCGAATTCTCCCGTTCGGTCAAAAAGAACGTTCAGGCGGCCTCGAGATCGCGGATCTGACGCAGCAGATCCTGGAACCGGACCATGTCCGGCTGCGGGCTGCGAGCGATGCGATCCGCTTCCGAACGCAGGCGTCCCACCCACAGCTTGCGCATCACGACGCGAAACTCCGCGTCCAGATGTTCGTCGGCCGGCGGGGCGGACAAGGGCCCGCCGCTGACCCGCTGCGCCAGTTCCATCAGGTCGGCTTCCTGAAGCGCGACCTGCAGCACCGCCCAGGGCACGGTACCGTGGTCGACATGGAAGCGCTCCAGCCAGGCAAACAGCTGGCCGTGCTCGCCGGGCAGTTCATGCAGCAGCTGCAGGTCCTGGTCGCCGATGTGCCGCCAGAGCTCGCCGTGCAGCAGCAGCATGCGCACGGCCAGGTTCATCGGACCCGGCGGGAGGTTCAGCGGCATGCCGATGGTGGGGTCCTGGTCGCGCTTGCGCCAGTCGCCGCCCTTGCCGCTCCACTTGCCCTGGCCCTTGCCCTTGCCCTTGCCCTTGAATTCGCCCTTGGGCACCCATTGGCGCTGCTGCTGCCCTGGCGGCGCGGCGCTGCCGGGGCTGACGCCGGCGGCACCCGCCGGCGCGCCGAAGTCGTCATGCGGGACCTGGACCTCGTCCGCCCCGTGATGACCATCGTCGCCGTAGGCCGAGGCGGGGATGTCGAAATAGGGCTCGTCGTGTGCGCCGCCGTGATGGCCGGCGTCCGGGGCGGGCCTGTCGGCACGCGGCGCGGCGCGGGGCGCGGGCGCCGCCGCTGCGGACCGGTCGGTGCGCGCCCGGCTGCCGGGCGCGGCCGGCGGCAGGGCGTTGGCCCAGAGCTGCTGCAGTTCCGCGTCGGGCAGTTGCGCGCGCCGCGCGAGCTCGCCCAGCAGCTGGCGCTTGAGCAGCCCGTCGGGCAGCGCCGCCCACAGGGGCTTGGCCAGGCTCAGCATCCGGGCGCGGCCCTCGGGCGTGCCCAGGTCGCAGCCGTCGGCGGCGGTCTCCATCAGCTGGCGAGACAGCGGCACCGCGCCCTCGATGCAGCGCTCGAAGGCGTCGGCGCCGAGCTCGCGGACGTAGGAATCGGGGTCATGTTCCGTGGGCAGGAACAGGAACTTGATGGTGCGGGTTTCGTTGGCGTGGGGCAGGGCGGCCTCGAGCGCTCGGCCCGCGGCGCGGCGGCCCGCGGCGTCGCCGTCGAAGCTGAACACGACCGACTCGGTGAACCGGAACAGCTTCTGCACGTGATCGGGCGTGCAGGCCGTGCCCAGCGTGGCCACCGCGTTGCCGAAGCCGTGCTGCGCCAGCGCGACCACGTCCATGTAGCCCTCGACGACCAGTGCGTAGCCGCGCCGACGCATCGCGGGCCGGGCCTCGTACAGGCCGTAGAGCTCTCTGCCCTTGTGGAAGACCGGCGTCTCGGGTGAGTTCAGGTACTTGGGCTCGCCCTTGTCCAGCACGCGGCCGCCGAAGCCGATGACCTCGCCCTGCACGTTGCGGATCGGGAACATCACGCGGTCGCGGAAGCGGTCGTAGCGGCGCTGCTCGGCCTCGCTCTTGCCCGGGTCGTCCTGCAGGATCACCAGGCCCGTCTCCACGAGCAGCGGATCGTCATAGGACGGGAAGGCGCTCGCCAGCGAGCGCCAGCCGTCCGGCGCGTAACCCAGCCCGAACTGCAGCGCGATCTGGCCGGTCAGGCCGCGGCCCTTGAGGTACTCGATCGCGCGCGTGTTGCCCTTGAGCTGCTGGCGGTAATGCTGGCCGGCCTTGGCCAGGATCTCGGTGAGCGTGGCCTGGCGCTGCTTCTGGAGCTTCTCGCGCTCGCGGTCCTGCGGGCTGCGGTCGTCCTCGGGCACCTGCATGCCGGCCTGCTGGGCGAGGTCCTTCACCGCGTCGATGAAGCCGATGCCCAGGTGTTCCATCAGGAAGCCGACGGCGTTGCCGTGCTGGCCGCAGCCGAAGCAGTGGTAGGTCTGGCGCGAGGGGCTGACGATGAAGCTCGGGCTCTTCTCGCCGTGGAAGGGGCACAGGCCCTTGTGGTTGATGCCGGCCTTCTTGAGGTCGACATGGCGGCCCACGATGTCGACGATGTCGACGCGGGCCAGGAGGTCCTGAATAAAGCCGGGCGGGATCACCGCGGAAGTTTACGTGATGGTCCGCGGCGACCCCTCGTCCGCGCGGCGCCGATGGCGGGCCCAGGCGAGCAGTGCCTGCGCCGGCAGCGGCTCGCACAGACCGCTGCCCTGGCCGACACGACAGCCCATCTCGAGCAGCGTCCGTGCGTGGGCCGGCGACTCGACGCCCTCGGCCACCAGCGCGCAGCCGAATTGGTCGGCCAGCGCGATGACGCCCCGGACCAGCGCCTGGTCCTGCGGGTCCACGAGCATGGTCTGCACGAAGGAGCGGTCGATCTTGAGCTGGTCCAGCGGCAGCTGCTTGAGCACCGACAGCGTGGCGTAGCCGGTGCCGAAATCGTCCATCGCCAGCCGCAGGCCCAGGCGCTTGCAGTCGGCGAGCAGTCGCCGGGCCTGCGCGATGTCGTCCAGCGCGCTGGACTCCAGCAACTCCAGCACGACGCGGTCCGGCGGCACCTCCGGGTGGCGCGCGAGCAGCGCCTCCAGCCGCGGGACGAAGTCGGGCGCGGCCAGGTGCCGCGGGCTGATGTTGACGCTGAGCTCCAGGTCGAGCCCGTCGAGGCGCCACAGGCGGCCCTGCTCCAGCGCCTGCTCCAGCACCCAGTGGCCGAGCTGCGCGGCCATGCCGCTGCGCTCCACGGTGGGCAGGAACGCGGCCGGCGCCAGCAGCCCGCGCTGCGGGTGACGCCAGCGCAGCAGGGCCTCCGCGCCGAGCAACTCGCCGGTGGCGAGGTCCATCTTGGGCTGGTAGTACAGGCAGAGCTCGCCTGCCTCGAGCGCCTGCTGCACGCGCAGCACGGCCTGCGCCTGCGCCTCGCGGCTGCGACGCTTCTCGACGTCGAAGAACTGCACGCCGTCGCGGCCGCTGCGCTTGACGCGGTACAGCGCGTGCGCGGCATGGCGCATCAACGTCTCCGCACCGCCGCCGTCCTGCGGATAGAGCGTGGCGCCGACGCTCGCGCTCAGGCGCAGCGCGCCGCCTGACGGGCCCTTGGCGCTGCCGAAGCCGCTGTCGACGTGGGCGCCGTACTCGGCGTCGTAGTCGCTGTCGAAGAACATGGGCGAGGTGGGCGTCTCGTCGTCGGACGGGGCCTCGGCAAGGTCCGAGGCGGTCGTGCGACCACCGTCGTCACCACCGCCATCCGCCTGCGCGCCGTCGGGATCGATGGGGCAGCGCAGCACCTGGATCAGACGCTCCAGCGCGAGCTGGGCCTCCTCGGCGCTCTGCACGCGCAGCAGCAGCCCGAACTCGTCGCCGCCCAGCCGGGCGACCTCGTCCGACCATTGCGGCTGCTGGCGCAGCGCGGTGGTCAGGCGCCGGGCGAGCTCGCGCAGCGCCTGGTCCGCGCGGGCGGCGCCGTGGCGGCGGTTGAAGGCCGCGAAGCCGTCCAGGTCCACGCGCGCCACGCACAGCATGAAGCCCGGCCCGACCTGCTGGCTGGTGTGCAGCGCGGCCTGCAGCCGGCGCTGGAATTCCTGCTCGTTGGGCAGGCCGGTGAGCAGGTCGAAACGGCCCAGCCGCTCCAGCGCCTGGCGCTGCTGGAGCTCCTGCGTCAGGTCGCTCAGCGCCAGCACGCGATAACGCGGCGGGCCGTCGGGTTCGGGAATGGAGGACACCGTCAGGCGGAGCGTGCGCGGCTGGCCGCCGACGCCGCGGACCTTCACCAGCCCCTGCCAATGACCGGCCGGATCGGCGATGGCCTCGGCGATCGCTTCGGGATCGTGGCCGCTGCGGCGCAGTTGCGCCTCGTCCATGGGCAGCGCCGGCTGGCCCAGCAGGCGTCGGCGCAGCGCCTCGGTCGTGTCGGGCGAGTGCCCATCGCCATCGACGACCAGGCCGGCGGGCGCCTCCAGCAGCGCCTCCATCAGCGCCCAGTAGGCGGGGTTGGCGTCGAGCAGCCGGTGCGTCAGGTCGGTGATCGCCAGGCCCTCGTGCAGGTGCTGGAACAGCCCGGAGCTCATGCGCTGGCGCTCCTCAGCGGTGCGGCGCCACTGGATGTCCTGCAGGCTGGCCAGCACGCGGCGCGCGCGACCGGCGGCGTCGCGGCGCACCACGCGCAGGCGCAGCTCGTGCCACACCCAGCCGCCGTCCTCGCCCGGCAGTCGCAGCGCGTGGCGCAGCGTGTCAGCGCCCTCGGGACCATGGTCGTCGGCCAGTTCCTCGATGCCGCCCTGCATCAGCCCGGGCAGACGTTCCTCAAGCTTCATGCGGTCCACTGCGTGCACACGCTCCATCCAGGCCAGCGGATCCGCCGGATCGGGCGCGCCCAGTCGTGTCTGCCAGCCCGCGGAGGCGGCCACCGATTCGCCGGGAATCCATTGCGCCAGCGAGAGCCCGGCGCTGTCGATCTTGGTTCGCCATTCCATGCGCTCGGCCAGGGCCCGGCGGCGCTCGGCGCGGTAGTGCATCACCCCGGCCAGCCCCAGCAGCGGCAGCAGCCACCAGGCGATCTCGCGCCACATCGGCCAGATCGCCCCGGCCACGAGCAGCAGCCCCGTGACCACGACGAGCACGGCGGCCGGCGCCGCCGCGGGCAGTCGGCGGGGGCTGACGGGCAGGGCCCAGCCGGGAGGAGCGGACAACTCGGACTTCAAGGTGACGGCGCGCGAAGGAGGGAGGGAGGTTGCTCGCCCGAGCGCGGGCGGGAACGGCGGGCATGCTAGCCGCGCCGCGCGCGCCGTTGGTCAGCGCTATCCCTGCCGCGCATCGGCTTCCCCCCGGATTCAGGGGAGGAGGGCGCCGGGGAAGCGCCAAGAAAAACGCCGACCAAAGCACCGACAAAAGCGCCTATGAAAAAAGCCACCCGAAGGTGGCTTTCCTGGGATCGACCGGGGAGGGTCAGATCACGAAATCTTCCAGCTTGGCGCCACCGGAAATGGCGGCCTTCAGCCACTTGGGTTGCAGGCCGCGGCCGCTCCAGGTTTCGCCGGTGGCCTGATTGCGGTACTTGGCGGCCACTTTCGAGGCCTTGGCCGTACCGACCTTGGCGGTGCGAGCCGTCAGATCCGCCACCGTCAGGCCGTATTCCTGCATCAGCGACTTGACCTTGGCGATCGCGTCGGAGCGTTCACGTTCCTGGGTTTCGGCAATTTGCTGTTCGAGGGCGGCCCGCTGGGCCAGGAGGTCTTTGAGCGATGCCATTTATGCAATTCCTCGCGTAGTTCAACAGCTCCCCCGAAAGGGATTGCCGCATTATAGGCAGGGAATCGAGTATCGCCGCAAGGGGGTAAATGCCGGGGTTGGATTCCCCCGACATTAAAAGTTGTGAGCGGGCTGACACGAATTGAGGAGCTTTTCGGTGAAGAAGCCCGAAATCGGGCATCCCTCACCGGAGCGGGCCTTGGAAATCAGGCCGTCGGCGGCACATATCCGGCCGGCTGCTCCGCGCCATCGCCGAAGAAGAACTGCTCCATCTGACGCGCGAGGTATTGGCGCGCGCGCTGGTCGGCCAGATTCAGGCGGTTTTCATTGACCAGCATGGTCTGGTGCTTCATCCATGCGGCCCAGGCTTCCTTGGAGACGTTCTCGTAGATGCGCTTGCCGAGCTCGCCCGGATAGACGGGAAAGTCCATGCCTTCGGCTTCCTTCTTCAGATAAACGCATTGGACGGTGCGGGCCATATCAAACCTCGATGCTCAAGAAAAGTGCGGGGAAGTGCGCGCGCCGGGCGTCGTGCGCCGGCGCGGCGGGATCGGAAAAAGTTGGGTGGGTGGTCAGGTGAGTTTCTTGACCAGGACCTGCGAGCGTCGGTCCCAGTTGTATTTGCGCTTGCGCTCCTCGGGCAGCCAGTTCGGATCGACCGGCTGGAAGCCGCGCTTGATGAACCAGTGCATGGTGCGCGTGGTCAGCACGAAGACGCTGGTCAGGCCCATGGCCTTGGCACGCTGCTCGATGCGCTTGAGGATGCGCTCGCCGTCGCCCTGGCCTTGCACGGCGCTGGAGACCGTCAGCGCGGCCATCTCCCCGGTGCGGGCCTCCTGATACGGATGCAGCGCCGCGCAGCCGAATATCACGCCGTCATGTTCGATGACGGTATAGGACTCGATGTCGCGCTCGATTTCGCTGCGCTCGCGCTTCACCAGCGTGCCGTCGCGTTCAAACGGCTCGATCAGCGCGATCAGGCTGCCGATATCGTCGTGCGTGGCCTCGCGCAGGCTTTCGAGTTTCTCGTCCACGACCATCGTGCCGATGCCGTCGTGGGTATAGACCTCCTGCAGGATCGCGCCGTCCACGGCGAAGGGCAGGATGTGCGAGCGCTCGACGCCCGATTCGCAGGCCTTCACGCAGTACTTCAGGTAGAAACCGACATCGGTCGGTTGCGTTGGCGGGGGCAATTTGGCGATCAGACGTTTGGCATCGGCCAGCGCGAGTTCAGTGTCGATCGCGCTTTCCTCGTCCTCGGGATTCTCGCGAACGCCCTCGACCTCGGTCATGAACAGCAGCTTGTCGGCCTGAAGCGCGATGGCGGTTTCCGTGGCGACGTCTTCCATCATCAGATTGAACGCGTCGCCGGTGGGCGAGAAACCGAACGGCGACATCAGCACGATGGCGCCGATATCGATGGCGCGCTGGATCGCCGCGGCGTCCACGCGGCGCACGATGCCGGAATGCTTGAAATCGACGCCATCCACGATGCCCACCGGACGCGCGGTCAGGAAATTGCCCGACACGACGCGCACCGTGGAATTCGCCATGGGCGTGTTGGGCAGTCCCTGCGAGAACGCGGCCTCGATCTCGAAGCGCAATTGGCCGGCGGCTTCCTGGGCGCTGTCCAGCGCGATGCCGTCGGTGATGCGCATGCCGTGGCTGTACTGCGGCTGGTGACCCTTGAGCGCGAGTTGCTCGTTGACCTGCGGGCGGAAACCGTGGACCAGCACGATCTTGATGCCCATCGCGTGCATGATCGCCAGGTCCTGGGCGAAGTTGTTGAGCTTGCCCGCCGCGATCATTTCCCCGGTCATCCCGACGACGAAGGTTTCTCCGCGATACGCGTGGATATAAGGGGCCACCGCGCGAAACCACGGCACGAAGGTATGGGGAAAGACCAGGCTCATGGGCGCGGATTGTGCAACAGCGTCGGGCGTCGCAGCGCAGGTCGCCGACTTGCCCCTCGCCCGCTTGCGGGAGAGAGGGTGAGCGCCAGAGGCCTGACGAAAAGCTCCCCCGTCCGCTCGCGAGATAATCCCGGCCCCGTGAGTCAGAACACCAACGCCCCCGCCCCGCGCGCTCCCCGACCGCCCCGCCCGCCTCGCGCCCCGCGCGAGGCCGGTCCGCGCCGCCCGCCGGCCCCCGCCACGCCGATCCCGCCGATCGAGTTCCCCGAATCGCTGCCCGTCTCCGGGCGTCGCGAGGAGATCATGCGGGCGCTGGGCGACCATCAGGTTGTCATCGTCTGCGGCGAGACCGGCTCCGGCAAGACCACCCAGCTGCCCAAGATCGCGCTGGCGATGGGGCGTGGCCGCGGCAATGGCGGCGGCCTGATCGGTCACACGCAACCGCGCCGGATCGCCGCGTCCAGCGTGGCCAAGCGCATCGCCGAGGAGCTCAAGTCGCCGCTGGGCGAGGTCGTCGGTTACAAGGTCCGTTTCCAGGACCGGCTGCAGCCGGGCGCCTCGGTCAAGCTGATGACCGACGGCATCCTGCTGGCCGAGACCCAGACCGATCCGCTGCTCCAGGCCTACGACACGCTGATCATCGACGAGGCCCACGAACGCAGCCTCAACATCGACTTCCTGCTCGGCTACCTGCGCGAGATCCTGCCGCGCCGGCCCGACCTGAAGGTCATCGTGACCTCGGCGACCATCGATGCGGACCGCTTCGCGCAGCACTTCGCCTCCACGAAGGGGCCCGCGCCGGTGCTGATGGTCTCGGGGCGGCTGTTCCCGGTCGAGCAGCGCTACCGCCCCTTCGAGGAGTCCCGCGAGTACGACGTCAACGACGCCATCTGCGACGCGGTCGACGAGCTCTGGCGCGAAGGGCGCGGCGACGTGCTGGTCTTCCTGCCCGGCGAGCGCGAGATCCGCGAGGCCGCTGAAGCGCTGCGCAAGCATCACCCGCCCGGCGTCGAGGTGCTGCCGCTGTTCGCGCGGCTGTCCGAGCAGGAGCAGAACCGCGTCTTCCAGCCGCACGGCCAGCCGCGCATCGTGCTGGCGACCAACGTCGCCGAGACCTCGCTGACGGTGCCCGGCATCCGCTACGTGATCGATCCCGGCCTGGCGCGCGTCAAGCGCTACAGCTACCGCAACAAGGTCGAGCAGCTGCAGATCGAGAACATCAGCCAGGCCGCCGCAAACCAGCGCGCCGGTCGCTGCGGTCGGGTGAGCAACGGCATCTGCGTGCGGCTGTACGAGGAGAAGGACTTCCTCGGCCGCCCGCGCTTCACCGATCCCGAGATCCTGCGCAGCTCGCTCGCGGGCGTCATCCTGCGAATGAAGGCGCTGCACCTGGGGCAGGTCGAGGATTTCCCCTTCATCGAGCCGCCGCCGCGCAAGGCCGTGGCCGACGGCTACCAGCTGCTCAACGAGCTGGGCGCCGTGGACGAGCGCAACGAGCTCACGCCCATGGGGCACGAGCTGTCCAGGCTGCCGCTGGATCCGCGCGTGGGCCGGATGATCCTGGAGGCCCGCCAGCGCGATGCGCTCAGCGAGATCCTGATCATCGCCAGCGCGCTGTCCGGCCAGGACGTGCGCGACCGCCCCGCCGAGCAGCAGCAGCAGGCCGATGAGAAGCACAAGAAGTTCGACGACGAGAAATCGGAGTTCATGGGCTACCTCAAGCTGTGGAAGTGGCTGGGCGAGGCCCGCGGCGGGGAAGGGGAGCACAAGCTCTCCAACCGTAAGCAGGAGCAGCTGCTGCGCGACAACTTCGTGAGCGTGCGCCGGGTGCGCGAGTGGCGCGACATCTACTCGCAGCTGCACACGGTGGTGGCCGAGCACGGCTGGCGGCTGAACGGCGCGCCGGCGACCTACGAGCAGGTCCACCTGTCGATGCTGGCCGGCCTGCTGGGCAACATCGGCGTCAAGGCCGATGACGACGACTGGTACTTGGGCGCGCGTGGCATCAAGTTCTGGCGCCATCCGGGCGCGCATCTGAGCAAGAAGCCGGGCCGCTGGATCGTCGCCGCGGAGCTCGTGGACACGACGCGGCTGTTCGGGCGCGGCATCGCGGGCATCGAGCCGCAATGGCTGCCGGGGATCGCCGGCCACCTGATCAAGACGCAGCTGCTGGAGCCGCACTGGGAGAAGAAGGCCGCCGAGGTCGTCGCGCTGGAGCGCGCGACGCTCTACGGCATCGTGCTCTACAACAACAAGCGCGTGAACTTCGGCCGCATCGACGCGGCCGCCGCGCGCGAGATCTTCATTCGCGAGGCGCTGGTCAACGGGGACTGGGAGACGCGGCTGCCCTTCCTGGCCCACAACCAGAAGCAGATCGCCAAGGTCGAGGAGCTGGAGCACAAGTCGCGTCGGCAGGACGTGCTGGTCGACGACGAGTTGATCTACGCCTTCTACGACCAGCAGCTGCCGGCCGATGTGTACTCGGGCGCGACGCTGGAGAAGTGGTTCCGGGAGGCGAGCAAGGCCAACCCGAAACTGCTGCAGCTCAGCCGCGATGAGCTGATGCGGCATGAGGCCGCCGGGGTCACCAGCAACGCCTTCCCGAAGACGATCCGGCTGGGCGGCGTGGACTGCGTGGCGACCTACCTGCATCAGCCCGGCGACGCGCGCGACGGCCTGAGCGTCACGGTGCCGATCTACGCGCTCAACCAGGTCAGCGAGGAGCGCACCGACTGGCTGGTGCCCGGGATGATCGAGGCCAAGGTGACGGCGCTGCTCAAGAGCCTGCATCAGAAGCCGCGCGCGCGGCTGACGCCGCTGCCCGAGTTCGTCGCCGAGTTCGTCGAGCTGCATCCGTTCGCGCAGGGCAACCTCGTGGACGTGCTGCTCAAGGCGGTGAAGGAGCGCACGCAGCTCGCGGTGCAGCGCAATGATTTCAAGCTCGAGCAGGTCCCCGCCCACCTGTTCATGAACGTGCGCGTGGTCGACGAGCACGGCCGCCAGCTCGGCCAGGGCCGCAACCTGGCGACGCTGAAGGCGGAACTGGGCGGCCAGGCGCGGTCGGCCTTCCAGGCGCTGGCCGCGCTGAAGCTGCAGGGCCCGGATGCCGAGGCTCACGGCCAAGTCGGCGGTGGTTCGAACTCCCTCTCCCGCGAGCGGGAGAGGGCAGGGGTGAGGGCTGCGGTCGGGGCAGGACAACCTGCCGGCGGTGAACCTTCCCGAGGCATCAAGGCGACGGTGGCGCCGCCCAAGCCTGTCGCCGAGGCGACAAGAACCTACACCTCGTGGACCTTCGGCGAGCTGCCCGAGCTGATGGAGATCCGCAAGGGGGCGCAGACGCTGATCGGTTTCCCGGCGCTGATCGACAAGGGCGCGCACGTGGAGATCGAGGTCTTCGACGAACCCGAGCTCGCCGCGGCGCGGCACCGCGCGGGCCTGCGCCGCCTGGTCGCGCTTCAGTTGAAGGAGCCGCTGAAGTACCTCGAGAAGAACATCCCCGACCTGACGCAGATGGGCGTGGCCTACATGAGCCTGGGCACGGCCGAGGAACTGCGCGACCAGATCGTGGCCGTGGCGCTGGACCGCGCCTTCCTGGCCGATCCGCTGCCCACCGACGAGTTCAGCTTCAAGGCCCGGGTCGAGGAGGGCCGAGCGCGGCTCAACCTGATCGCGCAGGAGGTGGCGCGACTGGCGTTCAACGTGCTCATCGAGTACCAGGGCGCGCTGCGCAAGTTGAAGGACACGCGCTCGGCGTCCAAGGAGGTGGTGGAGGACATCACCGCGCAGCTGCAGCGGCTGATGCCCAAGCGCTTCGTGCTGCAGACGCCGTGGGCTCAGCTGCAGCACTTCCCGCGCTATCTGAAGGGCATCACGCTGCGGCTGGACAAGCTGCGCGCGGATGCCGCGCGGGATGCCAAGCTGCTGGCCGAGCTCCGACCGCTGGAGCAACGCTGGTCGCGCCGCGTGGCGGAACTCAAGGGCACGCCGGACGCGCGGATGGACGATTTCCGCTGGCAGCTCGAGGAATTGCGGGTGAGCCTTTTCGCACAGGAATTGCGAACACCTCAGCCGGTCAGCGTCAAGCGCCTGGAAAAGGTGTGGGCGCAGTTACAGAACTGAGCGGAGAATCGCCCTCAGTTCTTCAGGCGAGGACAACGGGTTTTCGGTCCAATCCAAGCTACAAAAGGTCCGTGGCCCCGCACCGTCGGGTGCCGCTCATTGCTCGTGTCTGACACCAACGCATCCTCCCAAGCCGCCCCGATGCGGCGATTCGGCCGCTTCGAGCTGCGCGCGCTGCTGCACAAGAGCCAGCGCTCGATGCTGTGGGTGGTGTTCGACCCGCAAAGCGGGCAGGACATGTTCCTCATGATGCCGCGCGAGAAGCCCAACAGCGAGGCAGCGATGCTGCACTGGCTGAAGACGGTCGACGCGGCGTCCCGCATCCATCACCCCAACCTGGCCCACGTCATCGAGACGGGCCGGGTCGATCCCTGGCCCTACGTCGCCTACGACCGCGCGCTGGGCGAGACGCTCGAGGAGCGCCTGGCCAAGGGCGCGCCGCCGCTGCCGCTGGACGCCGCGGGCTGGGCCGCCCAGGCGCTGGAAGGCCTGGCCTTCGCGCATGAGGCCGGCCACGCGCATCGCGACATCCAACTGGCCCACATCGTCGTGGACGGCGCCAACCACGTGCGCGTGCTCGGCCTGGAGGTCGCGCAGGAGGTCGTGCCGGCCAACGCCGACTTCAACGCCGCCACGCGCCGCGCCGCGCGCGAGGCTGCCGAGGAGGACGTCGTCTGCATCGGGCTGCTGTTGCACCGCCTGCTCAGCGGCAAGCCGGTGCTGGACGAATCCGACCTGCAGGTCGTGCTGCAGCGCATGCAGCCGCAGGGGCACGACCTGGTGCGCCTGGGCTGGGAAACCCCGTATCCGATCCCCGAGCCGCTGCGCGCCATCGTCAACCGCGCCAGCGACCGGCAGACGCGCCAGCGTTATCACCTGGCGCGCAGCTTCTGGCGCGCCCTGGATGGCTGGCGCCAGTCCGCCGAGCAGGACGACGGCGGCCCGATCGCGCTGCTCAAGGACAAGATGCAGCGCTTCGGGCATCTGCCCAGCACGTCCACGCGGCTGGTGACGACGGTGGCGTCGTCCTCGATGGAATCGCAGCACGGCAGCCAGCTCGCCGCGATGGCGCTCAAGGACATGGCGCTCGCGCTGGAGCTGATCCGGCGCGTCAACAACGCGCTGCGCCAGCAGGGACCGACCAGCGGCGGCACGGTGCTGAACCTGCAGCGCGCCATCGCGATGCTGGGCCTGAACGGGCTGGAGGACGCCGCGCGCGCGCTCAAGCCCTGGCCCGGTCCGATGAACGAGGGCCAGGCGCAGTTCATGCAGAGCGTGATGCGCCGCGTGCAGCGCGCCGGTCAGGTGGCGCAGGCGCTGCGCCCGGCCGGGTACGACGGCGAGGTCATCTACCTGATCTCGCTGATGCAGAACCTGGGTCGGCTGCTGGTGCAGTACCACTTCCCCGACGACGGGCAGCAGATCCGCCAGCTGCAGGTCGCGCCCGAGGCGACCGAGGACAACCCCAATCCGCGCGGCATGACCGAGCAGTCCGCGGCGTACGCGGTGCTGGGCTGCGACCTGGAGAGCCTGGGGCTGGCGGTGGCCAGGTACTGGGGCCTGGGCGACGAGCTGCTGCACATGATGCGGCGCCAGCCGCAGGAGGCGCCGGTGCGCCATGCCGACGGCGACGCCGAGGTGCTGCGCCTGACCTGCAGCCTGGCCAACGAGCTCGTCGACGCGCTGGGCGCGCCCGAACGCAAGCGCCAGGCCGCGATCGAGCTGGCCACGCGCCGCTACGCACGGGCGCTCACGCTCGGCCTGCGCGAGATTTATGACGCGCTGGGCGCCAGCGGCGCGCTGACCGACGCGGGCGACAGCGGCCTGGGCGCGATGAGCGATCCGTCCGTCGGCGCGGCTGCGACCGCGGCGCCGCGCTCGCGGCTGCGTGAGCGTGCCGAGTCCGGGGCGCCCGCGCCGACGAGCGCGCCGAGGACAGCCCCGACGACTGCGCCGATGGGCACGCCCGACGCCGGCAAGGACCGCTCATGACCGCCATGCCGCCCGCCGTCGGGCGCTTCAAGCCGCTGCGCAGCCTGGGGCAGGGCGCGCAGGCGGTGGTGTGGCTCGCGCACGATCCGCGGCTGGACCGCGAGGTCGCGCTGAAGGTCCTGACCCAGGCGGTCGACCGGGCCAGCGTCGACGCGTGGCTGCATGAAGCCCGCGCGGTGAGCCGGCTCACGCATCCCAACATCGTGCCGGTCTTCGAGGCCGACATCGAGGCCGGTCAGGCCTACATGGTCTTCGAGTACGTGCCCGGCGGCACGCTCACCGAGCGGCTGCGCCAGCGCGGCCGGCTGCCCGCGCGCGAGGCCGTCGCGCTGATGCTGGGCATCCTGGACGGGCTGCACGCGGCGCATCTGGCTGGCGTCGTGCACCGCGACCTCAAGCCGTCCAACATCCTGATCGACTCGACGGGCCGGCCCAAGGTGATGGACTTCGGCATCGCCGGACGCGTCGCCGCCACGACCGGCACCGCCGCCGCGCGGCCCAACCGCATCGTGGGCACGCCCGGCTACATCTCGCCCGAGGCGGCCCGCGGCGACGCGGCCTCGCCGGTGATGGACGTCTTCGCCGCGGCCGTGATGCTCAGCGAGATGCTGTCCGGCCAGCGCCTGAACTACGACCCCGACCCGTGGCGTGCGGTGCGTCGCGCGTTGGAGCAGACGCTCGATCCGCCCGCGGACCTCGGCCCCGACAGCGACGATGCCTTGCGCGCGGTGCTGATGCGTGGCCTGGCGCGGGAATCGGCCCAGCGCTGGCCCGACGCGAAGGCCTTCCACGACGCGCTGGCCGCGTGGCTGCATCCCGCCAGCGAGGCGCCCGAGGGCGGCGAGGGCGGCAGCGCCACGCTGGAGTTCCTGCTGCGGCGCATGCGCCATCGCAGCGACTTCCCGGCGATGGCGGACTCCGTGGCGCGCATCCAGCGCATGACGCAGTCGGAGAACGAAAGCCTCACGACGCTGTCCAACGAGATCCTCAAGGACGTGGCGCTGACCAACAAGCTGCTGCGCCTGGTCAACACCGTGCAGTTCAGCCATGCCGGCGGCGGACACATCAGCACGGTGTCGCGCGCGGTGGCGCTGGTGGGATTCGGTGGCATCCGCAACCTGGCGCTGTCGCTGGTGCTGCTCGAGCGCATGGAGAACAAGCACCACGCGCAGCGGCTCAAGGAGGAATTCCTGCGCGCGCTGATGGCGGGTTCGCTGGCGCGCGAGCTGTGCCTGGTGCCGCGCGAGAACGAGGAGTCCTTCCTCGCCACGATGTTCCAGGGTCTGGGCCGGTTGCTGGCCGAGTTCTACCTGCCCGAGGAAGCGCAGCAGGTGCGGCGCGTCGTGCGCCCCGAGCGCGGCATGGGCGAGCAGGCGGCACCGCCGTTGAGCGAGGCCGCGGCCTCGGCCCAGG
Source organism: Roseateles sp. (assembly GCA_039594005.1). Lineage (GTDB taxonomy): Bacteria > Pseudomonadota > Gammaproteobacteria > Burkholderiales > Burkholderiaceae_C > Roseateles. The sequence goes on along the minus strand of JBCNOF010000010.1, from coordinate 2,094,849 downwards.
TGCTGGGGTTGAGCTACGAGAACCTGGGCCTGGGGGTGGCGCGGCAGTGGGGCTTCCCCGACAGCCTTCAGCGCAGCATGCAGCGACCCGACGGCGACGCGCCCGCGCGGCTGGTGGAGCACGCCACCGACCGCATGCGCTGGCTGGGCCGCGCGAGCAACGACGTGGCCGACGTGATCCTGAACAGCGATCCGGCCGAGGCGCATGCGAAGGTTCGCGCGATGGCGCAGCGCTACGCGCGCGCGCTCGGCGTGGAGGCCAAGGCCTTCGAGGCCGCGGCCGACCAGGCGCGTCAGCGGCTGACGCAGCTCGCGCAGGCGATGGACATCAAGCTGGCGAAGAACTCGCCGGCGCAGCGGCTGCTCGCGCCGCTGACGCCGTCCGCGGAGGACTCGTTGTCGCCGCACCAGCTGCAGGCGACGATGGTGGAGGGCCAGGCGCCCGCCGGCGTGGTCCCGCCCGAGCAGGCCGCGGCGACGCTGGCCGCCGGCATCCAGGACATCACCAACGCGATGGTCGAGAGCTTCAAGCTCAACGAGATCCTGCGGATGATCCTGGAGACGATGTACCGCGGCCTGGGCTTCCGCCGGGTGATCTTCTGCCTGCGTGACCCGAAGACCGAGACCTTGACCGGCCGCTTCGGCCTGGGCGAGGGCGTGGAAGCGGTGGCGCCGATCTTCCGCGTGCCGCTGCGGGTGATGCCGGGCCTGCCCGCCGACCTCTTCACCGCGATCTGCACCAAGGGCGTGGACACCCTGATCGCGGACGCCTCCCAGCCCAAGATCGCCGAACGCCTGCCGGCGTGGTTCCTGAGCGGCGCCAAGGCCCACAGCTTCCTGATCCTGCCGATGGCGCTGCGCGGCGCGCCGTTCGCGATGATCTACGCGGACAAGGCCGAACCGGGCAGCGTGGTGCTTGATGAGAAGCAGCTCTCGCTGCTGCGCACGTTGCGCAACCAGGCCGTGATGGCCTTCAAGCAGGCGAGCTGAACCTCCTCCTCGGCCGTCTGGTCAAGCGCTACACCCCTTGGGGGGTGACCGCCACCCCACACCTCCAGGTGTTACGGGCGCATAGCGCGCGGCCGCATCGAATCCCTCTCAAGTCGCCAAAAAGTGCCGTGCGGGTAATCGCGGACCCCTTCAGACTCCGCCCCCGCCAACGGAAGCATTTGGCAACAAAACTTAAACATTCAGGGATTGAAGATGAAGTTCGCAGTGAAGAAGGGTTTCGTGTGTCTGCCGCTGATCGCGGCGCTGGCGGCATGCGGCGGCGGTGGCGGTGACAGCGCGCCGGCCGCGAACTCCAACCAGGGCACCAACACCGGCACCACGACGCCGACGACCCCGACCACCCCGACCACGCCGACCACGCCGACGACGCCGACCACGCCGACCACGCCGACTACCCCCACGACGCCGACGACGCCCACCACGCCGACAACCCCCACAACGCCGACCACGCCGACCACGCCCGATCCGGCGCCGGTGACGAACCCGGGATCGACCGGCTCGGTGAGCGCGCCCTACGTGATGACGTCCACGACGCGCTTTCTGATGATGGGCTGGGCGGAGAACAGCGCGATGGGCCTGTCGACGCCGATCTCGCAGCAGGCGGATGGCGCGGTGGTGCTGATGGGGGACCGCTCGCTGAGCGGCGACCTGGCGGTTCAGGAGATCGCCGGTGACGCGAGCTACGCGATGGGGCGCTGGAACTACGGCACCGCGCGCCGCGGCATCTTCACCGACGAGTTGAAGGCCAAGGAGGCCGGTTTCCATTACGCCGTGTTCAACGGCGTGGCCGTCTTCCCGACGAGCGGCAGCTACAGCTGCGATGCCGGCAAGTTCACGCTGCCGAGCCGCACCAACGGTCTGGGCAGCCTGCTGGCCGCGAGCACGGGGTCGGCCTCGATCACCTTCAGCGCGGGTGGCGCGAACGTGCAGGCGACGATCGAGTCGGTGGGCAACAACGATCGCAAGATCGTGACCACCACGGGCGTCAACACGCCGCTGATCGGACCCGATGAGCTGCTCAAGACCGGCACCTTCGCCAGCTCGGGCAGCACCGGGCTGATCGCCACGGTGGCGCAGGCGGACGCCGGCAAGCTGCGCGTGGTGGTGGGTTACCAGACCTCGCTGGACTTCGGCAACTACCGCGGCATTGCGGTGTTCACCTGCGCGGCGCAGTGAGCATGAGGCTGGGTGGCGCGGGAGCGCTGCTCAGTGCCAGCGGCGCGGTTCAGCGCCGCGGACCCCAATGGCCGGGCACCCAGCGGCGCCCGCCGCCGCGGACTTCCCAGACGCCCTCGATCCAGATGTAGCCGGCTTGCGGCGGGCCGCTGTTGTAGCCGTAGCCACCGCCGTCATACCCGCTGCTGTAGCCGGCGCCGTATCCAGCGTCGTAGCCGCGATAGCGGTGGGCCGGCACGACCACGCAACCGGTCAGCGAGGCGATCAGCGGCGCGGCGACGGCCGCGCTCAGCCAAGGTCGAAGTGTTCGCATACGGGACCTCCAAGGGAACTGCATGCATCTGACAACGCGTGCGTGGAGGCCGCCGATGACGGGCCGCGACGGACATTACCCGGTGGACAAGAAGTAACCAGCGGTGTGGGCGCCGGTGGGTGTCCGGCGGGCTGGCGCGTTCAGTAGGGGCCGTGGGAGAGCCAGTGCTCGAGCTGCGGGAGGCGGTCGTTGCCCCAGAAGCGTTCGCCCTCGACGATGAAGAAGGGCGATCCGAAGACGCCGCGCGCTTCCGCGAGGTCGATCTCGGCCTTGAGGCGGGCGCGGGTGGCGGAGTCGTTGGCCAGCGCCTGGAGCTGGTCGGGGGTGATGTGCTGGGTGGCACACAGGTCCTGCAGCACCTCGCCCTGGGCGATGTTGCGGTCGTCGACGAAGTAGGCCTTGTAGACGGCGTGCGCGAACTTGCGGCCCTGTTCCGGATCGCGGTCGTTGAACCAGTGGAAGAGGCGGGCGGCCATCTCGGTGTGCAGGCCCAGCGAGGTGGGGGCGTTGTACGGCACCTGCATGAAGGCGGCGAGGCGGGCGACGTCGCGGCGGATGTAGTCGCTGCGCATGACGCTGTTGGGGATGCGGATGCGTTCCAGGGACTGGAAGTTGGCGTCGAGCACGATGGCATGCCAGTTGACGGTGCGGCCGTAGCGGGCGGCGAGCGCGTCGATGGACTGCGAGGCGATGTAGCCGTAGGGCGAGGCGAAGTCGAAGTAGAAGTCGATCGGTGCGGGCATGCGGGCTCCTGTGAGGCGCGCGGATTGTAGGAGCGAGGTTGCCCGATGCCGACTTCGGACGCATCCGCCGGATGGGTGGGGTGGGTCGGCATAGACTCCCCCGATGATCACCGTCCATCACCTCAACAACTCCCGCTCTCAGCGGGTCCTGTGGCTGCTCGAGGAACTCGGGCTGCCGTACGAGATCAAGCACTATCAGCGCGATCCCAAGACGATGCTCGCGCCGCCCGAGTTGCGCGCGGTGCATCCGCTGGGCAAGTCGCCGGTGATCAGCGATGACGGCCTGGTCATCGCCGAGAGTGGCGCGATCCTGGAGTACCTGGTCGATCGCTACGGCGAGGGCCGTTTCAAGCCGGTCGACGGCACCGAGGACGCGCTGCGCTACCGCTACTGGATGCATTACGCGGAGGGCTCGGCGATGCCGCCGCTGCTGCTCAAGCTGGTGTTCGATCGCCTGGAGCGCGCGCCGGTGCCGTTCTTCGTGAAGCCGATCGCCAAGGGCATTGCGGCCAAGGCCAAGGCGACCTTCGTGCAGCCGCAGATCGACAACCACATGAACTACCTGGAGGGGGAGTTGCGCAAGAACCCGTGGTTTGCCGGCCGCGACTTCACCGCGGCCGACGTGCAGATGAGCTTCCCGCTGGAGGCCGCGGCCCAACGCGGCGGCGCGGCCGCGCGCCAGCCCCGCATCACCGAGTTCCTCGCGCGCATCCATGCGCGGCCCGCCTATCAACGCGCGCTGGAGCGCGGCGGCCCGTATGCGTTGCTGGGGGGCGATCAGGCACGGTGATCCGTGCCGACGAACTGCTCGATGGGCAGTTCGACATCGGCGCAGATCTTGCGCAGCAGGGGCGGGCGGATGTCGCTTCCGGCGTGGAATGGCACCGTCGTGGTCCGCCCATCGGCATGACGATAGAAGCGATGTGCTCCCTTGCCCGCGCGCCATACGAATCCCAAACCGAGCAGGATCCGCTCGACCTCGCGCGCGCTGAGCACCGGCACGCCGGCGCCCATGGCATCACTCCGTGCGAATCGTCAGGTTGAACGCGATGCCGCCATCGATGTTCACCAGGCCTTCCTCCGCGAGCATGTGAAGCACCTCGGTCAGGCGCTCCAGCACCTCATCGACGGTCGCGCCTTGCGTGTAGGCACTGCGGACCTCGGGCACGCTGCCCACCAGCACCTCGCTGTCGGGGTCACGCTCGATCAGGGCATTGAAGATCATGCGCGGCAGCATAGCGCCGCGCACCAGCGCATGTCGGCCTGGAGTCATTTCTGGAAAGCGAAGCATGGGGCCTCCTATCTGCTGAGGGAGACTCCGCAGTCTAGGAAGACGGAAGAGGTGCGGCGGCGTGGAGCGACCCAGATCCAGATCGCGCTTGTTCGTCATCAAACCCAGCGCATCGAACCACGCGATGTGATGCGCCGATCAAACGAGCGGCGCGGATTTCGCCACGCGTCCAACGAACTCTGTTATCGCTGCTTCGCCAGAAACCACGCCACCAGTGCGTTGGCGTGGCCGTGGCCCATCGCGTGCTCGGACTTGAGCCGCGCCACCAGCTCCATGTGCTTCATCGGCCCCGCCGCCTTCAACACGCCCATCCAGTGGTCGATGGTCTGGCCATACTTCTTCTCGATCGACGGGAAATAGGACGCGGGGCCCTGCACCTTCGCTTCAGTCGTCATGTCGGAGTTCCTTCCTGTCTGCGTTGGATGATCACAACCCACGACGATCGGCCCCCCCCGCTTTCGACAGCCTGGAGGTCCCCCGCGATCAGCGACCACAACAACGCCCCATTCGCTGCCGTCACCAGCGCGAAGAGGCCCCAGGCCAGTCCGCGCAACCAAGGCCCGTTGACGAACTCGCCCATCACCGACCGGTCGCCGGTGAGCCAGATCAGCGGCCACATCGCGAAGGGCAGTTGCAGGCTCAGCACCACCTGGCTGGCCACGAGCAGTCGACCCACCGCCGCCTCGCCCAGCCACAGCAGGCCGATGAAGGCCGGCACCAGCGCCAGGAAACGCGTCGCGAGGCGCCTCTGCCAGCACGGAATCTTCAGCCGCAGGAATCCTTCCATCAGCACCTGGCCGGCGATCGTGCCGGTGAAGGTCGAGCTCTGCCCCGCGGCCAGCAGCGCCACGCCGAACAGGATCGACGCGATGGCGCTGCCCACCAGCGGATCGAGCAGGTGGTACGCGTCCTGGATCTCGGTGACCTCCCGGTGGCCATGCGCGTGGAAAGCCGTCGCCGCCAGGATCAGGATCGCGGCGTTCACCATCAGCGCCAGCGTCAGCGACACCAGCGTGTCGATCGTCGACAGCCGCATCGCATCGCGCTTGGCTGCCGTGCCATGGCCGACACGCCGCGTCTGCACGATCGACGAATGCAGGTAGAGGTTGTGCGGCATGACGGTCGCGCCGAGGATGCCGATCGCCAGCAGCAGCGCCTTCGGGTCCTGCACCGCCACGCCGTTCGGGACGAATCCCCGCGCCACCGCCGCCCAGTCCGGCCCGACCAGCGCCAGCTGCACCGCGTAACAGACGCCGATCGTCATCACCAGGCCCAGGATGATGGCCTCGACCTGCCGGAAGCCGCGGCCCTTGAGGCCGAGCACGATCACCGTGTCCAGCGCCGCGATGCCCACGCCCGCGAGCAGGGACATGCCGAACAGCAGATGCAGCGCCAGCGCGGTGCCGAGCACCTCGGCCACGTCGCACGCGACGATGGCCAGCTCCGCCATGATCCACAGCGGCAGCCGCACGGCGGGCCGGTAGCGCTCGCGGCAGGCCTGCGCGAGATCCAGCCCCGACACCAGGCCGAGCCGCAGCGACAGCGTCTGCAGCAGCATCGCCGCCAGGCTGGACGCCAGCACCACCCACAGCAGCGCATGGCCGAAACGCGAGCCCGCCTCGATGTCGGTGGCCCAGTTGCCGGGGTCCATGTAGCCCACCGAGACGAGCAGCCCCGGCCCCGCCACGCGCATCAGGCGTTTCCACAAGGGCGCGCCGGCGTCGAGCGCGATCGAGCCGTGGACCTCGGAGGGGCAGAAGGGCGCGGTGGCCGTGGTGGGCAGACGGAACATGCCGCGGATTCTCGCCTCGCCTTATAGTCCCGCCTCTTTCCCGCACCCTGCCCGATTCCGCCGCGATCCCCATGCCCATCGCCGACATCCGCGCGGCGATCGAGGCCGAACTGGCCGCGACGCCCGAGTTCTACGACTTCCGCGTGCTGCGCCGTGTCGCCGATGGCGCGCTATGGCGCGTCACGCTGGAGGCGGACTACGTCTACGCGCAGGGGCAACGCCCGGGCGAGGTGTCGGCGCAGACGCTGCTCGACGATCGGCTCGAAGGGGCCTCGGCCTGGTGGGGCGTGCCGGGCAAGGGCAGCGCCACCGTGCGCGCCGTCGTGGTCGAGGACGATGAACTGGTGCTGGACCGCGCGAGCGCGCCGCCGCCCGGCGAGGGTCATCTGATCCGCATCTATCCCCCGCGCTTCCTGAACGCCGTGGCCGATGCCTGGCGCGAGGACGCCTGGGCGCGCCGCGCGGCGGACGGTTGGCCGGGACTCTCCCGCCCCGCGCGGCGCGCGCAGGCGCCGCGGCTGGATGGATCGCCGTTTCGCTGGTTGCGCGATGCGCAGCGTCAGGCACTCGGTCTGATCGGCTGGACCGACGCCTTCCTCTGGGGGCCGCCCGGCACCGGCAAGACGACCACGCTCGGCGTGCTGCTGGCCGAGTACCTGGATCGCAGCCCTCACGCGCGCGTGCTCCTGTTGTCGACGACCAACCACGCGGTCGACCTCGCGACGCTGGCGGTCGACAAGGCGTTGCACAAGGGGCGGCGCGAGGCCCTGCGCGGCGACGTGCAGCGCCTGGGCTCGCGTTTCGACGCGGCCGCGTACGAGGGCCGCGGGCACCTGATTCCGCCGGCCGGCATGCCGTCGGCGCAGGCGCTCGCCCACTGCCGGCTGGCCACGATGACGACCACGCGCGCTGTCTTCACGCTGAAGACGCTGCGCGAGCTGGCCGCTGGCGACGAACCTCCGTTCGACCTCGTCGTCTTTGACGAGGCGAGCCAGGTGAGCCTGGCGCATGCGCTCGCGCTGATGCCGCTGGGCCGCGCGCGACTCTTCGCGGGCGATCCGCAACAGCTCTCCCCGTGCTGCGCAGCGAGGACCGCCTCGCGCGGTTGTGGCTCGGACGCTCGCCGTTCGCCGCGATGCCGCGCGGTGACGCGGCCGTCGGTCCCGTGGCCATGCTCGACGAGCAGTCGCGCATGGCCGCGCCGATCGGGGCGCTGGTCAGCGATCTGTTCTATGACGGCGTGCTGCGCGTGGCCGCGGACGCGTCGGCCTCCGAGGCCTGGCACCGCGAGCGCGCGCGGGCGCTGGGCGATGTCCCGGCGGACGTCCACGTGAAGGTGCATCGCATCACGCGCGAGGGCTTTTGGTCCGCGAAGGATCGCGGGCCGATCCGGCGCGAATCGGCCGATGCGATCGCGGCCTTGATCGCGCAGGCGCTGGACAGCGGCGACTGGGCCCCTGAGGAGCTGATCGTGCTGACGCCGTTCCGCGCGCAGCGGGCGCTGATCCGGCAGCGGCTGACGGCGTGTGGCGTCGACGAGCGCGTGCGCGTGAGCACCGTGCATCGCGCGCAGGGCAGCGAGGCGCCCGTGGTGTTCTTCGATCCCGCGGACGGCACGCAGCCCTTCCTGCGCACGGAGGAGGCTCGACGTCTCCTCAACGTGGCGCTGAGCCGCGCGCAGGCCAAGGTGGTGATCTGCCTGTCCTCGGCGGACCTGACCAACGAGGTGCTCGCGCCGATCGTGCACCGGATGCGGCTGGCGGGAGACGCGCGCGAGGCGGTGCCGCTGCAGGTGCTGGCCCGGGCCGCGGATTTCCCGTTCAACACGCGCGGGTTGCGGGTGTCGGCGGGACGGCTCACCGGCGAGGTCGAGCGCATCGCGCCGGATGGGCGTCAGTTCTGGGTCATCAACGAGAAGAGCGGCAACGCCGTCGTCATCGACGCGGCGTTCTGGCGCGGCAAGTGAGCCGCGCAGCGACGTCCCAACGCGGGACGCAGCGCGGGCGCCAATGCGCACCCCAATGAAGAACGCCCCGCTGGGCGGGGCGTCGTCTCAAGCGCGGGTCGGGATCAGACCGGCACGCGGCGCAGCATTTCCACGCCGACGTCGCCGTTGGCGACTTCGCGCAGCGCGGTCACGCCGGGCTTGTTCTTGGATTCCAGCTTCGGCGCGTGGCCTTGGCTCAGCATGCGGGCGCGGTAGGTCGCGGCGAGCACCAGCTGGAAGCGGTTCGGGATCTTGGTCAGGCAGTCTTCGACGGTGATGCGGGCCATGCGGGTTCCTGAGGACGGGGTTATTCGATGAGGTCGAGCGCGCGGAACACGGTGGACCGGTTGCGGCGCTGGGTCGCGTATTTTAGCCGTTGTGCCTGGACGATCGCTTTCAGGTCGAAAAGCGCGGTCTCGAACACCGCGTTGATCACCACGAAATCGAAGTGTTTCGCCTGGGCGACCTCGTTGCGCGCGGCGGTCATGCGGCGGGCGATGACGTCCTCGGCGGTGTCGCCGCGGCGGATCAGGCGTTGCTTGAGCTCGTCCCAGCTTGGCGGCAGGATGAAGATCAGCACCGCGTGGGGGAACAGCTGCTTGATCTGCAGCGCGCCCTGGTAGTCGATCTCCAGGACGACGTCCTCGCCGTGCTCGAGGCGGGCCTCGATCGCGGCGCGGGACGTGCCGTAGAGGTTGCCGTGGACCTCGGCCCACTCGAAGAACTCGCCGCCGTCGACCATGGCGCGGAACTCGTCCTTGCCGACGAATAGATATTCACGACCGTGCTGTTCCTGGCCGCGGGGTTCGCGGGAGGTGTGCGACACGGAGACGCTCAGCTTGGCGTCCAGTTCCAGCAGCGCCTTCACGAGGCTGGATTTGCCGGCGCCGCTGGGCGCGGCGACGACGAAGAGATTGCCCGGGTATTCCATCGCGCGATTTTATCGGGGACGGCGTGAAGGCTCCGGCATGCGGCGGGCGAGGGCGCGCGTCGGGGCGCGCACTCGTTCACAACTGATCGGGCCGGATCGCGCCCGATCACTCGATGTTCTGCACCTGTTCCTTCATCTGCTCGATCGCGACCTTCATCTCGACAGAGATGTTGGTCAGCTCGATCGCCACCGCCTTGGAGCCCAGCGTGTTGGCCTCGCGGTGCAGCTCCTGCATCAGGAAGTCCAGTCGCTTGCCGACCTCGCCGCCCTTCTTGAGCAGGCGGTCGATCTCGTCCAGATGGGCGCGCAGCCGCGTCAGTTCCTCGGCCACGTCGATGCGCAGCGCGTAAGCGGCCGCCTCGTTGACGGCACGCTCCTGCAGCGTCTGCTCGGAGATCGTCTGCGTCGCGCCGGTGGCGCTCAGCGCCTCCTGCCAGCGCTCCAGGAACCGCTCGCGCTGACGCTGCACCGCGGCGGGGATCAGCGGCTCGGCCTGTGTGGCGAGGTCCCGCAAAGTGGCGACGCGCTGCTTGAGCATCGTCACCAGCTTGGCGCCTTCGCGCTCACGCGCTTCCAGGAATCCCTGGATGCATTGACGCGCCGCGCCCAGCACCGTCTCGTCGTTGGCGGACGCGCCAACGGCGCCCGTCTTGCACCAGTTCAGCGCCTCCTGAACGCTCAAGCCCTGCGCCTTGGGCAGCCACGACTGCACCTGCGATTCCAGCCGCGAGAGCCGGTTGAGCTGCTCTGGCTGCGGGTTCGGCCAGGAACTGTCGGCCTCGCGCTGCGTGTTGATGCGCAGCTCGATCTTGCCGCGCTTGACGCTGCCCGCGACCAGCTCGCGCAGCGCCGGCTCCAGCGAGCGCAGCTCGTCGGGCATGCGGAAACTCAGGTCCAGGAAGCGGCCGTTGACCGATCGCGCTTCCACCGTCACCGCCGGGGCGGATGGGGTGCTAGGGGTTTCGCCGGAGTTCGCGGGTTGTGCCGTGGCGCTGGCATAACCGGTCATGCTGTAAACTGGCATCAGCTATCGGTAGAACAATCGAATCGCGATTATGTCAAAGCCGAAACCGGCGCCCTTGCCCGCAGGCACCGTCGTGGGGGGCTATCAGATCATCAAGAAGTTGGCTGCGGGCGGATTCGGCGTCGTTTATTTGGCCGAAGACCCCGACCATCATTTGGTGGCTCTGAAGGAATACCTCCCGTCGTCCCTTGCAGAACGATCCCCCGGTGAACTCACGCCCCGCGTGAAGCCGGAGAAACAGCCCCTGTACCGCCTGGGGTTGCGCAGCTTCTTTGAAGAAGGCCGTTCCCTCGCGCAAATTTCGCATCCGAGCGTCGTCTCGGTGCTGAATTTCCTGCGCGAGAACGAGACCGTCTATATGGTCATGAATTACTTGCAGGGCGATACCTTGCAGGATTTCATCGTGACCGCGCGCGATTTGAAGCGTGACAAGGTGTTCCGCGAATCGACCATCCGGTCGCTCTTCGACGAAATCCTCAAGGGGCTGCGCATCGTGCATCAGCACAAGATGCTGCACCTGGACATCAAGCCGGCCAATATCTTCATCACCAACGACAACAAGGCGGTGCTGCTGGACTTCGGCGCGGCTCGCGAGGTGCTGTCCAAGGAAGGCAACTTCATCCGCCCGATGTACACGCCCGGCTTCGCCGCGCCCGAGATGTACCGCCGCGACGGATCGCTGGGCCCGTGGACCGACATCTACGCGATCGGTGCCTGCATCTACGCCTGCATGCAGGGGTATCCGCCCAACGACGCGCCCCAGCGCCTGGAGAAGGACCGGCTCGGCCTGTCGCTCTCACGCCTGCGCAACGTGTATTCCGACAACCTGCTCGAGGTGACCGAGTGGTGCATGTCGCTTGATCCGCTGACCCGTCCGCAGAGCGTCTTCGCGCTGCAGAAGGAACTGTCGCGCGAGACCGAGCGTCGCTACACCAAGCTCAGCTTCAGCGAGCGGCTCAAGCTGCAGCTGGAGAACCTGAAGACCGGGGCGAAGGCGTGAAGTTCTCCGTCTATCAGGTGAGCCGCCGCGGCGGCCGTGAGAAGAACGAAGACCGCATGGGGTATTGCTATACCCGCGAGGCCGGTCTGTTCGCCCTGGCCGACGGCATGGGCGGCCATCCGGACGGCGAGGTCGCCGCCCACCTGGCGCTCCAGAACGTCGCCGCGCTCTTCCAGCGCGATGCGCAGCCGATCATCAAGGAGCCCTCGCAGTTCCTGGAGACCGCCGTGCTGCTCGCGCATCAGCAGCTGCTGAGCTACGCGGCGCAGCGCCAGATGAACGACACGCCGCGCACGACCATCGTCGTCGGGCTGATGCAGCAGGGCCAGATCTGGTGGGCCCACTGCGGCGATTCGCGCATGTACCTGCTGCGCGAGACCGAGCTGGTCGCCCGCACGCGCGACCACTCCTACAGCGAGCTGCAGGAGGCGCTGGGCCGCCACGCCACTGGCGCCGAGCGCTTCAACCGCCACGTGCTGTTCACCTGCCTGGGCAGCCCCGGCAAGCCGATGATCGACGTCAACGGCCCGGTCCTGCTGCAGAACGGCGACCGCATGCTGCTGTGCTCGGACGGGCTGTGGAGCTCGGTCAGCGACGTGGACATCCTGCGCCACATGTCCGACAGCCGCTCGGTCGGCGACGCGGTGCCGGAGCTCGTCGAGCAGGCACTGCGCCAGGCCGGCGCGCGCAGCGACAACGTCACGGCCCTGGCCGTGGAATGGGAAGGCGAGGGCGATGCCCCCGACTCCATCTCCACGCAGGACCTCGACGACCAGGGCTTCGCCTCGACGATCCAGGGCGCGACCCAGGACGTCCAGCTCGACGAAGCCGAGATCGATTCCGCCGTGCGCGAGATCCAGGACGCGATCCGCAAGGCCGGCAAGAAACCCCGCTGAAGGAAGTCTTCATGAACAGCATCGCCAGCCGCCCCCAGGGGCGCGCGGCGGACGCCCTGCGTCCGGTGCGCATCACCCGCCACTACACCCGCCACGCCGAAGGCGCCGTGCTGATCGAGTTCGGCGACACCAAGGTGCTGTGCACCGCTTCCGTCGAGGAACGCGTGCCGCCGCACAAGAAGGGCAGCGGCGAGGGCTGGGTCACCGCCGAGTACGGCATGCTGCCCCGCGCCACGCACACGCGCAGCGACCGCGAGGCCGCCCGCGGCAAGCAGACCGGCCGCACGCAGGAGATCCAGCGCCTGATCGGCCGCGCGCTGCGCGCGGTGTTCGATCTGTCCAGGCTGGGCGAGCGCACCATCCAGATCGACTGCGATGTGATCCAGGCCGACGGCGGCACCCGCACCGCGGCGATCACCGGGGCCTACGTCGCCGCGCACGACGCGGTGAGCTGGCTGCTGGCGCAGGGCAAGATCGCCGCGTCGCCGCTCAAGGACGCCGTCGCCGCGATCTCGGTCGGTATCCTGGACGGCCAGGCGCTGCTGGACCTGGAGTACGTCGAGGACTCCGCCTGCGACACCGACATGAACGTGGTCATGACCGGCGCGGGACACTTCGTCGAGCTGCAGGGCACGGCCGAGGGCGTGGCGTTCACGCGCGCCGAGGTCGACGTGCTGCTGAATCTCGCCGAGAAGGGCATCCGTGAGCTGCTCGCGGCGCAGCGCGAGGCGCTCGGCCTCAAGTAAGACGGTCTGATTGGAGCAAGCGATGAAGTTGGTCCTGGCCTCCAACAATGCGAAGAAGCTGAAGGAACTGCAGGCGCTGTTCGAGCCCGTGGGCATCGAGCTGGTCACGCAGGGCAGCCTGGGCATTCCCGAGGCGGAAGAGCCCTTCCACACCTTCGTCGAGAACGCGCTGACCAAGGCGCGCCATGCGGCGAAAGCCAGCGGCCTGCCTGCGCTCGCGGACGATTCCGGCCTGACGGTGGACGCGCTCGGCGGCATGCCGGGCGTGCTGTCGGCGCGGTACGCGACGCTGTTCGGCCGCGAGAAGAGCGACGCGGAGAACAACCGCGTGCTGCTCGAGAAGCTCGACGGCGTCGAGGATCGGCGCGCTCGCTTCGTCTGCGCGCTGGTGGCGGTGCGCTCGGCCGATGATCCCGAGCCGCTGATCTCGATGGGCCGCTGGCCCGGCGAGATCCTGCACGCGCTCGAAGGCGAGGGTGGTTTCGGATATGACCCGCTGCTGTTCATTCCCGAACTCGGGAAGAGCGTTGCGGCGCTGGGCGCGGAAACGAAGAACCGCCTGAGCCATCGCGCGCTCGCGTCGCAAGACCTGCTGCGCCAGATGCGCGAGAGCTGGCATCTTGGCTGACATCATCCGCCTGATGCGGCCCGGCACGCTGACGCTGTCGGCGCTGCCGCCGCTGTCGCTGTACGTGCATCTGCCGTGGTGCATCCGCAAGTGCCCGTACTGCGACTTCAACTCGCACGAGTACCGCGACGGACGCGAGCTCGATGTCGAGACGGCGCGCCGTTACCTCGCGGCGTTGCGCGCCGATCTGGAGGCCGCGCTGCCGCTGATCTGGGGCCGACCCGTCGTGTCGATCTTCATCGGCGGTGGCACGCCCAGCCTCTTCGCGCCGGAGCAGATCGCCGAGCTGATCTCCGACCTGCGCGCGCGGCTGCCGCTGGAGCCGGGCTGCGAGATCACGATGGAAGCCAACCCGGGCACCTTCGAGAAGGAACGCTTCGCGGGCTTGCGCAGGCGGGCGTGACGCGGCTGTCCATCGGCGTGCAGACCTTCGACGACCGCAAGCTGCACGCGCTGGGCCGCATCCACAGCGGCACGCAGGCGCGCGCGGCGATCGAGGAGGCGGCACGGTCCTTCGGCACCTTCAACATCGACCTGATGTACGCGCTGCCCGAGCAGACGCTGGAGGAGCTCGACACTGACCTGGCGACGGCGCTGGCCTTCGAGCCGCCGCACCTGTCGGTCTACCACCTGACGATCGAGCCCAACACGCGCTTCGCCAACTCGCCGCCGGAGCACCTGCCCGACCCCGACCTGGCCAGCGAGATGCTGGACCTGATCACCGCGCGCACCGGTGAACGCGGCATGTCGCGCTACGAGGTCTCGGCCTACGCGCGTGACGGCCACCGCTGCACGCACAACACCAACTACTGGCAGTTCGGCGACTACCTGGGCATCGGTGCGGGCGCGCACACCAAGCTCAGCTTCGCGCATCGCCTGCTGCGCCAGGTCCGCTGGCGCGATCCGGCGACCTTCATGCAGAAGGCGGCCGAGGGCCAGGCGGTGTCCAACGAGCACGAGGTCGCCCGGTCCGAGCTGCCCTTCGAGTTCATGCTCAACGCGCTGCGCCTGCGTGAGGGCGTGACGCTGCAGAGCTTCCTGGAGCGCACCGGGCTGCCGCCGTCCTCGATCGCCCAGGCGATGGCGCAAGGCCGCGCCAAGGGGCTGCTCGATCCCGACCCGGCCGTGATCCGCGCGACGCCGCGCGGTTTCGACTTCCTCAGCGATCTGCAGGAACTGTTCCTGGCGTCGTGACCGCCGGGGCCGCGACCGCCTGGGTGACCCGGCCGGTGGACAGGCAGGTCGTGGCGCCATCCAGCGCCGCGCGCGACTGCGCGGTTTCCTCGTGCAGCCACTCGATGAACGCGCGCACGGCGGGCTCCTGGCGCGATTGCGGCGCGTAGACGATGTGGTATCGCTGCGGCTCCTTGAGCATGGCCTGGCGCGGCGCGACGCGCACCAGCCGGCCGTCCAGCAGCGCGTCCGCCGCGAGCAGCTCGCGCGTGAGGCCCACGCCCATGCCCTGCTCGGCGGCCTGCAGCAGGATGCCGAAGTCGTTGAAGATCGCCACCGGCACCACCTGGCGTCGCAGGCCGGCCTGAGCGAACCAGTCCTCCCATTGCGACGCGTCGCCCAGCAGCGGCGCCTGCGCGAGCGCCTCCAGCGGCTGGCCGATCAGTTGATGCGCTAGTGCCGGCGAGGCCACCGGCAGCATCGACAGGTCGAAGAGCGGCTCGCTGTCCACGCCGGGCCAGGGGCCCAGGCCCTGGCGCAGGGCGATGTCGAATTTCTCGCGCTCCAGGTCCACGAGGCGCGCGGTGGCCTCGATCTCGAGGGTGACCTCGGGATGGCGCGCGTGCCAGCGTCCCAGCCGGGGCAGCAGCCAGCGCTGCGCGAAGGAGGGCAGCACCGTCACGCGCAGGCTGCGCTGCTCGATGCCATGCGCGGCGGTGGCGGCGCGCAGGCCCTGGTCGAGCTCCTGATAGGCGCGCTCGACGCCGCGCAACAGCGCCGCGCCCGCCGCGTTCAGCACGATGCGCCGCCCCTGGCGATCGAAGACGTCGAAGCCGAGTTGCGTCTCCAGCGCCCGGATCTGCTGGCTCACCGCGCTGTGCGTGAGGTTGAGCTCCTCGGAGGCCGCGCGCAGGTTCTGGTGCAAGGCGGCGGCGCGGAAGGCGGCCAGGTACTGGAGGGGGAGGCGGGGGAGTCGCATGGGGCTATTGGAAAGCCAGACTGCACAGAGAGGCAAGGATATAGCGTTGGATGGCGTTGTTTGTACACCTAGGATTACCAGCACGGCATCCAGATCGGGTGCATCCCGCTCAAAGGCAAGAAGGAACGACCATGAACGAGCCCGCCATCACGTCCCGCTTCCCGGTCATCGGCCCGGCGCTGACGGTGTTGATCGCCATCCTGTCGGCGTTGGCGCTGGTGTCCAACGCCAACGCGTTCAACGACGTCAACGCCGAGCTGCAGATCACCGCGCGCGAGCAGCGCCTGGCCAAGGCCGAGGCGGAGCGCGTCGCCCGTGAGCAGGCCGCGCGTCAGGCGGTGCTGCTCGCGGCGGCCAATGAGCGCGCGGCGACCGTGCCGCGCGCGCTGCCGGCCACGCCGCCCGCCGCGCAGCCTGCCGTCAATCGCGCGCCGGCGCCGCCTCGCGGGCAGTGACGGCGTCCTGCGCCAGCGCGTCATGCCGCGCGGAGGACCACAGCGGATCGTCCTGCAACGCCAGGCGCGCCACATGCGCGGCCATCCGGCGATCGAAGGCTTCCCGCGTGGAGGTCTCCCGTTCGGGATCGCCCCGCAGGATGGCCTCGAACGCGGCCACGACCTGACGGTGATCGGCCGAGTCGGTCTCCGCCAGGGCTCGCAGCACGCGATCAACCTTGCCGGACTTGATCGCCTCGTCGAAGTACTCGCCCTCGAAGTGCGGGAACTGCGTGTAGACCCGGCCGAGTCCCGAGGCGGTCGCGGTGTCGCGGATGCTCGTGTTCATCGTCCACATCGCGTTGCGCCGGTAGCCGGTCCGTGTCTTCACGAAGGGGGTGTCGGCGTCGTGGACGACGGCATAGGGCACCTGGAAGTGGTTGAGGATGCGCGCGAAGAGCGGCAGGTTGGCCTTGCCCAGGCAGTTGATCACATGCACCTCACGGCTCAGTTGTCGCGCCACGTGCAGCAGCGCGACCTGCTCCGTGGCGCCCTCCACCAGCACGATGTCGTCGTAGAAGAAGAACTCGTTCACCACCGGGTTGCAGGCTCGGATCATCTGCAGCCGCTCACGCTCGACGGCGTCGAAGGACACGCGGTCCGTGGAGATCACGTGGGCGCGCTCGCCGGGCGCGCTGTCCACGCGGATGATGGTCGTGTGGTCCTTGGACAGGTCGATGAAGATCGGTGAATGGGTGGTGGCGATCACCTGCCAGTCGGGGTTGTCCAGCGCGAAGGCGTAGAGCGATTCGCGCGCACCCCGGATCGTGGGCGGGTGCAGGAAGGCTTCCGGCTCGTCGATCAGCAGGATGCGCGGCGACTCGCCCGTCTGGGGCTTCTTCTTCGTTCCGGATGCACCGGACATCACCGACAGTGTCGACCACAGCAGCGCCCGCTGCAGCCCCGTGCCCTGCAGGCCCAGCGGCGACGTGTTGCCATGCGTCACCTGGAGGTAGGAGTCGGCGGCGATCAGCTTCTCGTCCAGCGCGTCCTTGGAACGGGGGATCAGCGCGATGCGGGTGCCCGGGAACACCTGGCCGACATGGCGGGAGATGCGCTCCGACAGCTCGTCGAAGGACTGCTTGGCGGTGGTGAAGATCTCCTGCGCCAACTGCTCGATCTGGTCGAACGCGGCCTGCGTCTGACCGGAGTCCGCCTTCAGGCTCTGCTTGACGTGGTCCTTGAGCATCGCCAGCAGCTTGGCCTGCGTGGCGTCCACCGGATCGGTCGGGCGGATGCGCACGGGCTGCGGGATGCGGCTCATGATCAGGGAGTCGAAGCCGCCGAGTCCGCCGTCGCCGAACTCGCCGGTGTCGGGGTCGAAGGACTGCTTGCGCGCCTTCTCCAGCGGCACGGACCACACGTAGCGGAAGGCCACGCAGTCGCCGAACTCGTCATGCGCGAAGCGCCAGCCCTTGCCGATGCGTTCCTCGTCCTCCGGCGACACCTGGTCGAAGAACCCGGTGATGACGATCGGGACCGACGGGTCCTGGCCATGGAAGAACTCGACGTCCAGCGCGGCGCCGCTGGAAGCCAGCGCCTCGTAGGCATCGAGGATGGTGGACTTGCCGGCGTTGTTGCGGCCGATCAGCACGACGATCTCGTCGATGCGGATCAGGCAGCCGCCGGCGCCGATGCTCTTGAAGTTTTCGATGTGAAAGCCAGCCAGGCGCATGAGCGCTCTCCTTCAGGTGAAAAAGAAAAACGCTCCCGGACGGGGCCACCGTTCGGGAGCGCTTCTCCGTGAAGGAGTGCGTGTGGACTGGTTCGAATCCAAGCCGTCGACGGCCCGCATCGCGGGCGCGCCGGTGCGCGATCAGCGCCGCGTCAGACCCGGTTGAGCGACATGCCCGCGGTGCTGCGCAGCCGTTCGATCAGTCGCGTCGCGATCTGCTGCAGCGGCAGCACCTCGTCGGCGGCGCCGGCGTTGATCGCCTCGCGCGGCATGCCGAAGACGACGCAGGTCGCCTCGTCCTGGACGAGGTTGTACGCGCCGGCGTCCTTCATCGTCTTCATCGCCTTGGCGCCGTCCGCGCCCATGCCGGTGAGCATGATGCCCAGCGCGTTCTGTCCGACCACCCGCGCCGCGGAGTTGAACAGCACTTCCACCGACGGCTTGTGCCGGTTCACCGGGTCGCCGTCCTGCACGCGCGCGATGTAGTTCGCGCCGGAGCGCTCCACGCTGAAGTGCATGCCGCCCGGGGCGATGTAGCCATGACCGGGCAGGATCCGCTCACCGTCCTGCGCTTCCTTCACGCGGATCTTGCACAGGCCGTCCAGCCGCGCCGCGTAGCTGCGCGTGAAGCCGGCCGGCATGTGCTGCGTGATGCACACCGCCGGGCAGTCCGCGGGCAGGTTGATCAGCACGTCCTTGGTCGCCTCGGTGCCGCCGGTGGACGCGCCGATGAAGATGATCTTCTCGGTGGACAACCGGCCCAGGCTTGCGATCGGCGAGGGCGGCTTGAGCGGGGGCGTGGCGCCGCCGGTGGGGGCGGGCGCGCCCGGCGCGGCCGCCGTGGGCGCATGCAGGCGGCGGATGTGCGCCTTGGCGGCGATGCGGATCTTGTCGGTGATGTCCTGCGCCAGCGCGCGGATCCCGTCGGCCACGCCGATCTTGGGCTTGGCGACGAAGTCCACCGCGCCCAGCTCCAGCGCCTTGAGCGTGACCTCCGCGCCGCGCTCGGTCAGCGTGGACACCATCACCACGGGCATCGGTCGCAGGCGCATCAGGCGCTGCAGGAAGTCGAGCCCGTCCATCTTGGGCATCTCGACGTCCAGCGTGATCACGTCGGGGTTGAGGTTGCGGATCATCTCCCGCGCCGCGAGCGGATCGCTCGCCGCGCCGATGCATTGCATGTCAGGCTGACGATTGATGATCTCCGTCAGGATGCTGCGCACCAGCGCGGAATCGTCGACGACGACAACGGTGGTCTTGGCCATTTCTTCTTACTCCTCGGAACTGCCTCTGCCTGGCTCTCTCGATGCTCGCGACCGTCTCAGAACAGGTCGATGGATCCGCCGGTGCTCGCCACCGGTTGGGCGCGCTGTGCCGCGGCCTTGTCCTGCTGGACCAGCGCGTCGGTGTTGGTCGGCGCCAGCCGCTTGACCATCGCCTTGCCGCTCCTGGGCAGGAAACACACCTTGCGCGGATACACGTCCATCACGTCCTTCGACACGATGGGAATGCGCTCCAGCTTCAGGAAGTCGATGACGAAGTTGGTGTTGCGTTCGCCCACGTTGATCGTGTTCATGCCCGAGATCACTGCGCCGCCGCCGAAGATCTTCGCTTCCATGCGACTCTTGGCGGCACCGCGCTTCATCATCTCGTTGATCAGCAGTTCCATGGCGAAAGACCCGTAACGACCGGAATCGCCATGGCCCTCGGGCAGCATGAAGTGGTTCATGCCGCCGATCTGCGCGTGGCGGTCCCACAGGCAGGCGGCGATGCACGAGCCCAGCGTCGTCATCACGAGCAGGTCGTCGTTGTCGACGAAGTACTCGCCGGGCAGCACCTTCACGGCGGCGTTCTTGAAGTGCGCGTCGTAGAAGAAGAACGACGCCTCGCCGTTCTTGCGCGACACCGTCTTGAGCTGGGCCACGCGTGCCGCGCCGGCGCTGGCCAGCGCCGCGCTTTGCTGCATGGCGGAGGAGGCGGAGGGCAGGGTCATGAGGGTGTTTCGTTAAACGCGCTCGTAGATCGTCTTGCCGCGCAGGCGGAAGAGATCGCGGGAGTCGGTGAAGTTCTCGGAATGCCCGACGAAGAGCAGGCCGCCCGGCCGCATCACCTTGTGGATGCGCTCGAGCACCTTGCGCTGCGTCGGCGCGTCGAAATAGATCATGACGTTGCGGCAGAAGACCACGTGGAAAGGATCTCCCAGCGACCATGACGTATTCATCAGGTTCAGCGTCCGGAACTCGATCATCTTGGCGAGTTCGGGCTTGACGCGGATGCGGCCCTCGTTGGCGCCGGTGCCACGCAGGAAGAAGGCCTTCAGCCGCTGCGGCGACAGGCCGCGCGATTCGGCCGCGTACACGCCGCGCCGGGCGGTATTGAGCACGTTGGTGTCGATGTCGCTGGAGATGATCTGCACGCCGGAGCTCGCGCCGAGCGACTCCTGGCAGGTCATCGCGATGGAGTAGGGCTCCTCGCCGGTCGACGCCGCGCAGCACCAGATGCGGATCGGCTTGCCGGTCTGCGCCTTGAGGTCCTCGTGCAGCGAGATGAAGTGATGGTCCTCCCGGAAGAAGGACGTCAGGTTGGTCGTGAGGCAGTTCACGAACTCCTGCCACTCCTGGTCGCCTTGCGGACCGCTGACGCCCTCCAGCCATTGGAGGTAGTCGCTGAAGCTCTTGTGGCCGGTGTCGCGCAGCCGGCGCGACAGCCGGCTGTAGACCATCGCATGCTTGCCGTCGTGCAGCGAGATGCCGGCGTGCTGGTAGATCAGCTGACGCACGCGCTCGAAGTCCGCGCGGCTGAAGCTGAACTCATGATCGATCGCGTCCACGGGCGAGGAGGCCGAGGGGGAGACCGGTTGACCTGGGCGCATGGGGCTGTTGGACTTCTTCGTGGATGAGATGCCGTAGCACCGGATGGCCGCCATTGTCGGCAATCGCTAGTTTGCAGGCTACTGGGCCAAATGGTTTGTGAAAGAGGTGGGGGGAACCCCTCTTTTCTGCGCGCTCATTTAAGGGGGAAGCCGCTAGACTGCGCCGGAAATTGCCCAGATTGACCTTGGACTCACCGCAAAGCCTCATCGCCGCGCACAAGTTGCGCCTGGACCTGGCCCTGCAGCTGCTGCAGCAGGCCGGCGCCATGCTGCCCGACGCCGAGCCTTATTCGGAGACCTGGCTGCAGGGCATCCTGGATGCCTTGTGCGATCTCTCGAGCAAGGACGCGCTGACCGGCCTGGTCAACCGCCGCAGCTTCGAGATGGCCCTGGGCCGCGAGGTGGACCGGGTGGCGCGCTCGGGTGAGCCGGCGCTGCTGCTGGTGCTGGACATCGACCACTTCAAGAAGGTCAACGACACGCACGGTCACGCCGCGGGCGACCTGGTCATCCGCGCGGTGGCCGGGTCGATCGCGCAGACGGTGCGACCGATGGACACGGTGGCGCGGATCGGCGGCGAGGAATTCGCCATCATCCTGCCCAACTGCCCGACGTCCTATGGCGTGACGGTCGCGGAACGCATCCGGCAACGGGTGCAGGCCCTGGCGATCAGCATGGGCAACGGCCAGCCGCCCTTGACCTGCACGATCAGCATCGGCGGGGCGTTCGCGCCGCAGTGGGTGCGGTCGTCGACGCTGATCTGGACGGAGCGGGCGGACCGCCAGCTCTACCGCGCCAAGGCCGAGGGACGCAACCGCGCCTGCCTGGAGAGCCATGTGGACTCGCTGGTCAGCGCCGAGGAAAAGGGCATGTTGTTCGCCGTAACGCAACAGGATAGTGAATGAGCATGACAACAGCTCCTGCTGCACCGATTGCCCGTGGAGGCGCTCGCACCTTGGCCGTCACGAGCGGCAAGGGCGGCGTGGGCAAGACCTTCGTGACCGCCAACCTGGCCGCCGCCCTCGCCGCGCGCGGCGAGCGCGTGCTGGTGCTGGATGCCGACCTTGGCCTGGCCAATCTGGACGTGGTGCTGAACCTGCACCCCAAGCTCACGCTGCATGACGTGTTCACCGAGCGCTGCTCGCTGGATCAGGCGATCCTGCCGGCGCCCGGCGGCTTCCACGTGCTGCTGGCCGGATCGGGCATGGTCGAGTACTCGCGACTGACGCCGGACGTGCGCGACAAGCTGCTGCACATCCTGGAAGTGGTGCGCCCGCGCTTCGACTTCGTGCTGCTGGACACCGGCGCCGGGATCTCGGACGTGGTGCTCTTCGCGGTGTCGATGGCGCATGACGTGCTGGTCGTCGCCACGCCGGAGCCGACCTCCCTGACGGACGCGTACGCGACCATCAAGGTGCTGGCCACGCAGCAGGAACGCCGCCACGTGCGCCTGATCATCAACCAGGCCAACCGGCCCGGCGAGGGCAAGCTGATCTGCGGCCAACTGCAGCAGGTCCTGCAGCGCTTCGTCGGCCCGCAACCGGGTCAGAGCTTCAAGCTGGAGCTGCTGGGCGAGGTCAAGAACGATTCGATGGTCCGCCAGGCGGTGCTCAAGCGCCAGCTGCTGCTGGAGCATTACCCGGGCAGCGATGCCGCGCAGGGCATCCGCGGCCTGGCGACGAAGATCCTGGAACAATCCGCCGGTCACGCCTGAGGATTGAAGTTCCCGATGTCCGATTCCCCTGAAGGCGCCGCCGAAGCCTCGGCCGCCCCCGCCACGCCCTTCGACTGGGTGGGCGGCGAGGACGCCGTGCGCCGGCTCGTCGACCGCTTCTACGACCTGATGGACCTGGAGCCGCGTTTCGCGCAGCTGCGCGCCATCCATCCGACGACGCTGGACGGCTCGCGCGACAAGCTGTTCTGGTTCCTGTGCGGCTGGTTGGGCGGTCCTGATCATTTCGTCGAGCGCTTCGGCCATCCGCGGCTGCGCGCGCGTCACATGCCCTATCGCATCGGCATCGCCGAGCGCGATCAATGGATGTCGGCGATGACGCAGGCGATGGCCGAATGCGAGCTCGATGTCGAGTTGCAGCGCCGCCTGGCGGCGTCCTTCGCTCACACGGCCGACTGGATGCGCAACGTCTGACGGCACCGGCGGCGACTTGCGTTGCCGCGTCCCCAGCATGCCGAATTGATGTAAACGATGCGGCCAGCGTGCATATCTGACACGCCGCGCCGTCGCGTCACAGGGCCGATGAACACGGACCGCGCGGCTTCGTCTACCGTTGCGGCCATCATGTCCACGCTGTTCCACGACGATGAGGTCGGCATCGATGCCAATCCCGACCTGCTGCATGTCCGGGTCGACGACGGTCGCCTGTGGCTGTCCGAGGACGCCCGGGAGGACATCGAGGTCTGCGCCGGCGACTGCCCCGAGACCGACAGTCCCATCCTGATGCTCAACTTCCTGCGCGCGGCCTGCGTGCGGCTGCAGCATGTGGACGTGGACGGCGACGAGGCCGAGCACGCGTTCATGTCCTTCTGCGTGCTCAAGGGCCTGGAGCACGCCATCGAGACGCACTGGCAGGGCGCCGACAGCGTCGGCGAGTTCCGCCCTGAGCGGCTGCTGATGGCCTTCACCACGCCCTCGTCGCCGTACGCGAGCCTGATGCTGCATTGATCACACCGTCGAGGCCCTCAGGGCGCCTTGACCCAGCCCCAAATCAAAGGCGCCGGCCACGCGATGCGTGCCGGCGCCTTGTTCATTCCGGCCTCAATCGACGCGGAACGCGAAGTCCTGTTGGAAGCGGTGCTCGCCCGGGCAGACGTAGCGCGACTTCAAGGTGCCCTCGATCGCGTTGGAGAAGGCGCGCCGGGTCCGCGAATCCATCGCGCCGGCCAGCGTCTGGATCTGCACCGCGACGACGTGCCCGCCCTGCACATCGGCCACGACGCGGAACAGGGCCTCGCCGCTCCAATTCACCGACGGCATCTCCGGCGACGCCGTCTGCGTGCAGACCGCCCCCACCGACTTGACGACGTCCTTCACCGGTGGCGCCACGGGCGGCGCGATCTCCCCCTTGCCGCCAAGCGTCACGGCGAAGTCCTCCCGTGTGCGGCCGTCCGTGATCCCCGTCGTCTGGATCACGGGGTCCACCGTCGGGGTGATCGGCACCACCGGGATGGGCACCTCGATCTGGCGCGGCATCGGGATCACCGGCGGCGGCACCCGCAACGGCTCAGGGGGCTTCGGCGGCTCGACCTTGTCCTTGACCGCCTTGACCTGGATCGGCGGCGGCGCCTCCGTGACATGGCGCTGGAAACCCTTGACCAGCGCGCCCACCATCAGCAGGTGGACCACACCCACCAGGACCAGCCCGGTCGTGCGAGCGCTCGGGGCCTGGATGCGACCGCGAATGGCCGCGGCAGAAGCAAAGGACATGCGTGTTCCCTCCCCATCATGACGATGGCAACGTGTGTGAAGACTCAAGTTGTTGAGAACTGTTCTCGACTACGCCGGCATGGGCGGAGACTAGCCCGCGGCCACCTCGGGCGCAATCGGCTGTTCAGGAAAACAACGCGCTTCAGGGGAGAGGGAAAGCCCGTGTGGGCCGCCGCCGACGAGGCGGCGACGCTTGACGGCTGGATTCGTCGGGGGACCGGAGCAGGCCAGTTCCGGACCGGGTGCCCCCCTCCGCGCCCGATGCCCGCAGGTCGCTCCAGGGGCACCCGGTCCGGGACTCGCCTACGTGGCGTTCAGCAACACCATCAACGCCCCCGCGCCGCCGTCAGACGCGCGGGCTTGGACGAACGCCAGCACCTCCTGCTTCTGCACCAGCCAGCGACGCACCCGCGCCTTCAGCACCGGCTCGCGCCCGGGCGAGCCGTTGCCCTTGCCATGGACCACGCGCACGCAGCGCAAGCCCCGTCGGGCGCTGTCATGGATGAAATGGCCCAAGGCCTCGCGGGCCTGGTCCCGGCGCAGGCCGTGCAGGTCGATCTGCGCCTGCAGCGACCAATGACCGCGCCGCAGCTTGCGCACCGACTCGGCAGAGATCTCCGGGCGTCTGAACGACAGCGTCTCGTCCGTCTCCAGCAGCGAATCCACGTCGAAATCGTCCGACAGCGCCTGCTGCCAGGCCCGCTGCTCGTCCAGCTCGCGCTGGCGAGGCTCAGGCTCGGGACGCCCGGCATTCAAGATCACGCGATTGGCGTCAGGCAGCGGGATCACGGCGCCCACGGTGCGCTCGAAGATGCGCGCCTCATGCTCGCGCAGCCGCGCCAGCGCGGCCTCGCGCTCGCGACGCTCTTCCTCGGCGCGCTGGCGGAGCTTCAGTTCTCGATGCAGCGTCTGCAGGTCTTGCAGGCTGCGCAGTCGGTCGGTCACGGCAGGCCCAGGTCGGTCATCGGTACGGCATCCCCCGCGCCGACGATGAAATGGTCCAGCACCTTCACGTCCACCAGCGCCAGCGTCCGGCTCATCACGCGGGTGAGCTCGACGTCCTGCGGCGACGGTTCGGTGTGGCCGGAAGGATGGTTGTGGACCAGGATGACCGCCGCGGCATTCAAGGCCAGCGCGCGCTTCACCACCTCGCGGGGATGCGCAATGGTATGGGAAAGGGTGCCCTCGAACAGGGTCTCCAGGGCGATCAGCCGATGGCGGACGTCCAGGAACATCACCGCGAAGCATTCCGCGCCGCGGTCCGCGTAGTGCAGGGTGAGGAAGGCGCGCACGTCGGCGGCGGACTCGAAGACCGGCGCGCGCTGCAGCGTGTGGGCATAGGCGCGCCGGGCGAGTTCCAGCACCGCCAGGAGGGTGCTGCGCTTGGCGGGACCGAGGCCCCTGAATTCCCCCAGCCGGGCGATGGGATCCCCCTTGAGCAGGTCGGCGATGCCGCCGCAGTGGGCGAGCAGGTCGTCGGCCAGGTGCAACACCGAGCGGCCGGGCAGGCCGGTGCGCAGCAGCACGGCGAGCAACTCGGCATCGGACAGCACCGCGGCGCCCCGGGCGAGCAGCTTCTCGCGCGGGCGCAGGCTGGCGGGCAGGGCGTGGAGGGGGCCCGCGGGCAGGGCGATCGGAGCAGGATGGACGGTCATGGCGAGACTTCGGGGAAGGTCATCGGCGCTACAGCCTAAAATCGCGCCTCGTTCCAAAAAATCCCCCCGACTAGTGAACCCCGTCCAACCAGGCTCGTTCCTGACCTTGCATTACCGGCTCAGCGGGCCGGACGGCCAGGAGCTGATCAACACCTTCGCCGACAAGCTGCCGGCCACGCTGACGCTGGGCGCCGGCGAACTGGCCCCCGCGATCGAGGCGCGCCTGATCGGCCTGCCCGAGGGCACGCACACGCGCATCGAGCTGGCGCCGGGCGAGGCCTTCGGCGAGCGCAATCCCGAGCTGCTGCAGCGCGTCAAGCGCAGCCTGATGCGCGAGCTGGGCGATCCGGACGAGGAATACCACGTCGGGGACGTCGTGCAGTTCCCCACCCCCGATGGCCAGGGCCAATACGCGGGCGTGGTGCGCGAGCTGGGCGCGGATTGGCTGTTGTTCGACTTCAACCACCCGTTGGCGGGACAGCCCGTCAGCTTCGAGGTGCAGCTGATCGGGGTGCTGTGATGACCGCCACGGACGTGAACATGAAGGACATCGTGCTGGCGGAGCCGCGCGGCTTCTGCGCCGGCGTGGACCGCGCGATCGAGATCGTCGAGCGCGCGCTGAAGAAGTTCGGCCGCCCGATCTACGTACGTCACGAGATCGTGCACAACACCTACGTGGTCAACGACCTCAAGGCCAAGGGCGCGATCTTCATCGAGGACCTGGCCGAGGTGCCCGCGGGCGCGACGCTCGTGTTCTCGGCGCACGGCGTCAGCCAGGCGGTCCGCAAGGAGGCGCAGCAGCGCGGCTTCCAGATCTTCGACGCGACCTGCCCGCTGGTGACCAAGGTCCACGTCGAGGTGGCCAAGCTGCACCGCGAGGGTTACGAGTTCATCATGATCGGCCACAAGGGCCACCCCGAGGTCGAGGGCACGATGGGCCAGCTCAGCGACGGGATCTACCTCGTCGAGGAAGCCTCGGACGTGCCGCACGTGCGGGTCAAGGATCCGTCCCGGCTGGCGGTCGTCACGCAGACCACGCTGAGCGTGGACGACGCGGCCGAGATCCTCGCCGCGGTGAAGCGTCATTTCCCGCAGGTGCGCGAGCCCAAGAAGCAGGACATCTGCTACGCCACGCAGAACCGCCAGGACGCCGTCAAGGTGATGGCGCCTCAGGTGGATGTGGTCGTGGTGGTCGGCAGCCCGACGAGCTCCAACAGCAACCGGCTGCGCGAGCTGGCCGAGCGCCTGGGCACGCCTGCCTACATGGTGGATGCGGCCGAGGATGTCCGGGCGGAATGGCTGGACGGCCGCTCCAAGGTGGGCCTCACGGCGGGGGCCTCCGCGCCGGACGTGCTGGTGCAGGCCGTGATCGCGCGTCTGCGCGAGCTGGGGGCGACGACCGTGCGCACGCTGCCGGGCGTCGAGGAGCATGTGCGCTTCCCGCTGCCGATGGGCCTGGGCGACAAGTCGATGGCCGAGGTCACCAGCGATCGATCTTGATCGACGCGGCGCCCGACGAGGCGCCGGCCGGAGCCGCGCGGACGGACCGCTGACCGCGCGCTGACCTCATCCCCATGCCGAGGGCCCCCCGACGGGCCGCTCTCGGCGCAGAACACGAAAGACACACCATGCTGGACATCACCCTGCTGCGCAAGGACCTGGACGCCGTCATCGAGCGCCTGCAGCTGCGCAAGAACCCGCAACCCTTCCTGGACATCGAGCGCTACAAGGCGCTGGAGACCGAGCGCAAGCAGGTGCAGACCCGCACCGAGGAGCTGCAGGCCAAGCGCAACCAGCTGTCCAAGCAGATCGGCATGCTCAAGGGCAAGGGCGAGGACGCCAGCGCCGTGATGGCCGAGGTCGCCGGCATCGCCGACGAGCTGAAGGCCGGTGCCGAGCGACTGGACGCGATCCAGGTCGAGCTCAACGCGATGCTGATGGGCGTGCCCAACCTGCCCGACGAGAGCGTGCCCGCCGGCGCGGACGAGACCGGCAACGTCGAGGTGCGCCGCTGGGGTCACGCCGCGCAGCTTCGATTTCGAGATCAAGGATCATGTGGACCTGGGCGCCCCGCTGGGCCTGGACTTCGAGACCGGCGCCAAGCTGTCGGGCTCGCGCTTCGCCTTCCTGAAGGGCCCGGTGGCCCGCCTGCACCGCGCGCTGGCGCAGTTCATGCTGGACATGCAGACCGAGCAGCACGGCTACACCGAGTGCTACACGCCCTACATCGTCAACCGCGAGATCCTCGAGGGCACGGGCCAGCTGCCCAAGTTCAAGGAGGACATGTTCTGGGTGCTGCGCGGCGGTGACGACGAGCAGGCGGAGCAGTACCTGATCTCGACCTCGGAGATCTCGCTGACCAACTCGGTGCGCGAGACCGTGCTGCAGGCCGAGGAGCTGCCGATCAAGCTGACGGCGCACAGCCCGTGCTTCCGCTCGGAGGCCGGGTCGGCGGGGCGCGACACGCGCGGCATGATCCGCCAGCACCAGTTCGACAAGGTCGAGATGGTGCGCATCGAGCAGCCCGAGCACAGCATGGCGGCGCTCGAGGAGATGACCGGCCACGCCGAGGCGGTGCTGCAGGCGCTGGGCCTGCCGTACCGGACGGTGCTGCTGTGCACGGGCGACATGGGCTTCGGCGCGGCCAAGACCTACGACCTGGAAGTCTGGCTGCCGGCGCAGGACACGTACCGCGAGATCAGCTCGTGCTCGAACATGCGGCGCGTTCCAGGCGCGCCGCATGCAGGCGCGCTTCAAGAACGCGCAGGGCAAGAACGAGCTGGTGCACACGCTCAACGGTTCGGGCCTGGCGGTGGGCCGCACGCTGGTGGCGGTGCTGGAGAACTACCAGCAGGCCGACGGCAGCATCACGGTGCCGGAAGCGCTGCGCCCGTACCTGGGCGGCAAGGACGTGCTGAAAGCCTGAGGGTCTGGCGCACGGTGAGGCGGCAATCGCACAATGTCGAGAGACTTGTTGCCAGGGGCGCCAAAACCTCGCTATACTCTTAGGCTTAGTCGCTAACAACCACAGCGATCACCGAATACCGGAGAGGTGGCAGAGTGGTTGAATGTACCTGACTCGAAATCAGGCGGACGGAAACGTCTCGGGGGTTCGAATCCCCCCCTCTCCTCCAAAAAAAGCGTTGTAAATCAACGCACTAAGCCACCCTAAGGGGTGGCTTTTTTACGTCCGAACGTATCGTTTCCGCACGATCGTTTCCGCAAATTGGGTGGAAGGCGGCGGTCGTAGACGCACTTGAAAACGGGGTGCTGTGGCATGACGTAAGTCCTCCGGTGGAGGGATGCGCTGCAGAGTCCCAGCCATTACCATCGATCACATGCCTCGCGCGTGTGCACACTACGCACGAATCCAGAGGTTTCTGGTTTGCCCCTGCGTTCGTAGTTCGTGCACGCGTTTAAAGTCGCGCACGCCCTCACAATCAAGAACAGTTCGCAACCCATGCCCTTCATCAGCGTCTCCCAGTGGCTTGCAGACCATCTTCGCGCCACGTTCTTCATCCCGCCTTCGGCGGGTGAGGACGTGGGGAGCCGGGTGTTCGTCGCAGTCACTGGAGCAGAAGCTCAAGAGATCTCTTCCCGTCCGCAGACCATGGAACGGATTTGGGCGGGACCGTTTGGGGAGCATCGGTTTGAGGTGCGGCAGACGCCCGGGCGCTTGGACTTGTTCATGCTCGTGCCGCCTGGTCAAGAGGTCCTTGGCTACCCGATCCTTGGACTCTTCCAGGCTGTTCGTGACTTGTTCCTTGCCTCGGTGAGCAAGTGGCTTCGCAGTCCAGAGGTCGAAATATTGCGTATCGCCTTCGGGGCGAACATTCTGCACAAGGTGGCGGATCGCGAATCGGGGTATGACGTCATGGCGCAGTATCTCCCCCTGTCCGGCCTTGATGCGCGCCGGATGCAAGACTTCAATATGCAGGTCAACATTCAGCGTGACTTGCACTCGAACCCGAGCATTAAGATAAATCGGGTAATTCGTTACTCAGTAATTCAGCGTAGGGGTTATTACATTACGAATCCAGCGCAAGCATTGGAGGAGTTCAATGTGCGGCTGGATTTTGATGTGAGCAACGGTCAGGAGTCCACTGGCTTCCTGAATGCGAACAGTTTGGTCGACCTATTAAAAGAAATGTCCACTGTAGTGGATGAGGTGGCCAATGGGGGGTTCAAATGAGCGCGGTAATGCTTAGGGATTGCGAAGCGTCCGGCGTGACGTGGGTCGGGGATGCGTATCGCGGTACGCGTAATATTGTTGCGCATGCGTCCGAGTTTGGGCATACGCAACTAACGCACCACATCAAACAGCGGCCACTCTACAACCTTGTTGAAGAGCACCAGCTTTTTCATGGCGGCGGTTGGGATTCGGACCATCATGACTTCGACCTCTACTTCAAGGTCGACATGTGGTCAACCCCGGTGCGCGTAGTGGGGAGCTTTGACTTGGCGCAAGCGGACTTGGCCTACTTCTGCAGCCGGGATGAATCGTTGGCGCACTCGACGGCTGCGCCAGAAGCGATTTCTGTGGACGAGACCAAGTCGGTCGAAGATGCTGTTTACCGCCTTGAAGCTGAAGGTCGGGGTCGCGAAGCCTCGCGCGTTATCTTTGAATATGTGCTTCGCCGCTTGCGAGATCTTGACGCAAAGGCGGTGGAGAAGCTTCTTGTCTCCATTGATTTCCACAAGCTCTCGCCGCATTCGCTGGCTGGAGTGATCCGCGTGACGTCCAGTGCGCGAGATTATTTCCTACATTCTTGGCGGAAGCGCCACCGCGATGCAAGAGAGCGAGTGGCAGCTCTGAATCGGAGCCCGGATAAGGTGTTCGTCGGTATTCCTGATGCCTGAAGTAAATCTCCGTTCCACGCAGAAGGTCGGAGTGTCAGAGGTTGGGTCGATAGCGGTGGCGATCTCGAAGACTGGGCCGGCGCAGAAACATGTAGGGTTCTTTCTGCGCCCGATTGCCGAAGCCGGTCGCTTGGTCTACGTGCATTTCGGCTGGGAAGGACCAAGATTCTTCTGCTGCGAAGAGCCGGCTACTGAGAGCCATTGGCTCGGTTTCGATGCCATGTCCGAGGACGCGCTCATCGCCTTGGATAACGTCGCCGATATCGTCTACGAGCTGTTCACGGTCAACAAGCCGACTGGACTGCCGTACAGCATCGTGCTTCGGGATGGCGTGTTCAGCCCGTCTACGCTTAAGCCAGTGCTCGATTTCGGCGAGGGCTTCACGTGTGGCACCTTTGTCATGGCAGCCTTGTCGTTCGCCAGCATCGAAATCATTGAGCGGGATAGTTGGCCGAACGACCGGCCCGAAGACGCCATCTGGCACCAGCAGATCGTCAACACGTTGCGAGCCTATACGAAGGTGCCAGTTGCACCATTGCAATTGCAGCAGATTGGTCGTGCCGCACGTTTTCGCCCTGAGGAAGTGACTGGGGCAGTTGCTGCATACGAAGGGGCAGCCAACACCTTCGAGGTGATTGAACCGTTGTCGTTGGCAGTTCTTGATCAGATGGCAGCTTGAACCGCGGAGGTCATCGAGTTGGCTTTGCCACCTCGCCTCTGCGGCGATAGACCATCTTCGTGATCTCCTCCTTGGAGTGTCCGAGCAGCCGCGATGCTGCGGTCAGGTCCTCCACATCGCTCGCAGCCTTGGCGCGGGTGTCCCGGAACTGGAATCTGGCGATGCGCGCAGCCAGTGCGGCCAAACCATTGGCCTTGGCGGCGGCGATCGCGGCCAGGCGCGCGTCGACGAAGCGCTTCCGCAGCGTCTCCCGATTCAGCACCAGGCCGCGAGACGTCATCAGCAGGTGAAGGCCGCGCACCTTGCGCGCTCGAATGCGGTCGATGACTTGGCCGAGGTAGTTCCTGCCGGCTTCGCCGGTGAGCTGGATGCGCAGCAGCTTGCCGGTCTTCCCTTGCCGAACCATCAGCTCGGTGTCGGTGACGTCGTGGATCGTGAACCGCAGGACGTCCGCTGGACGTTGCCCGGTCAGGTATGCGAGATCCATGGCGTCCTGCAGCTCGGGCACGGCGACGTCGTACAGGGCCGCCCACACCTCGTCATCGACATAGAAGTCTCTCGGCTTCTCCTTGTTCTTGGAGACGCCCGTCACCGGGTTGGCCTTGTCGGTATAGCCCCATTCGCGCGCCATCGACATGATGTGCGACAGCAGCGCCAGCTCGCGGTTGGCGGCCACGGGAGCGGGCTTGCCGCCCGGGTCGCGGACCGTGCCGTCCGCGCGCAACCGCTTCTTGGTCTTGCGGTTGTCGCGGTAGGCGGCAATGTGCTTGGGCTTGATGGCTCCGATGGGGGCGCCGCCGAAGATCTCGCGCAGGTTCTCAATCTCGGCCAGGTTGTTCGTCTGCGTGCGCGCGGCCTTCTTCGGGATCTCGTCCCGGATGTACTTGTCGAACAGGACGTTCATCGTGCCGGCATCGGCTGGCACGGGCCTGCCCTCAAGCTCTGCCCACTTGCGCTTGGCCTCGACGAGGTCCGTCCCAAGGGGAATCTCCTGGCGCTTGCCAGCCGCGTCGCGTCCATCATAGTAGTACCCCACCCACACCTTGCCGCTCTTGAGCGTGCGGCGGCGTTCGATCATTCGAGGCGGCAACAGCTTGCCGCTGGCGCGCGCTGGGCTCATTTGAAATCGGGCTCCCACGCCTGCGGCTGCACGATCATCTTGACCTCGACGCCGGAGAGCTTGAGGTTCGCGTAGAGGCGGCCCACGATGGGATCGCCGCCGCGGTTGACGTTGAAGTGCCAGCGGTTCTTCTTCAGCCACTCGATTTGGAGATCCCGCCGGGCCGCACCAGTGATGCGCGCGAGCGCCTCGGCGCTGAGCGTCTCGTCTCCCGGCTCGGGCAGTGCGAAGATGGCGTTCATCGTTCAGATCCTCGGAATGCAATGACGGACGAGAGCTGGGAAGCCGATGTAGTGATTGATCCGGTGGCCGGCGGGCGCTTCGTGGCGGTCCTAGTCTTCACGCCGCCGCCCGAGCTGGGTGGTTCGATCCGCGTTCCGATTGAAGGCGAGCACGATACGCCGATGGCGGCAGAGCAGGCCGCCCTCGATGCGTTCGCGGCTATGACGCGAGCCGAGTAAGCACTGGGTCGAGAGGGGGGGCTTCATCTTAGAAGTGGGGGAGAGGCGCCGTGGCGGCGGTTGCTAGTCTTCGGCGGCGGGAGGTTGTCGGCGATCGGCGCGCGCGCGGCGAATTCTTGAAGCTCCGTCCAAAGCCAGCCGACGCGCCCAGGACTGACGGATCGAGCCGGCGGGATGCGGCCGGCTCGAACCTCGCGCATGAACGTCGAAACACCCAACCCCAGGGCCTGCGCCGCGGTCTCGCGACCGACGAAGATCGGCGGAACTGAAACCAGCGAGCTGCGCTTGTTCTTCGACTGCTTATCCATGGTGAGTCCGTCGATATGGGCGGTTAAGTACGCCAAGCGTTCGCTGCGCTGTGCGTGCAGGTTGCGGACTAAACCGAGTTGGTCATTCGAAGTCGTCCGCCGCGGTGTCGATCTCAAACTTCATCAACTCGAGCCACCGCTGCATGCTGTTGCGGCTCCATGGCGTCTGCGCAAGATTGCGCAGACGGTACATGGACACCTCGAAGAGGCCGCGGACTCGTCGCACCTGCTGCCACAACTCCGCGCCATAGACGTCGGAGCCGTCGTCAGCGTTCTTGACATAGCCGAGCGCGCGATTGATCGCCTCTTGAACCCATTCGGGGTCCGGATCGCTCACGGCGGGATCGGCGTGCGCGTGAATCAGCAACTCGAACAGTACCTGGGCAAGGCGCATCTGCTCGCATGCGAACGAGCGAACGTGCGGCGGGTTGGCGGTGGGTAAAGTGGCAACGAGGCGATTCAACACGTCGTCGGAGGACTCTCTCTCATTCAAGGCGATAGCGTGACTCATTTCTATCTCCTCACAAGCCGTTCCAGCCAGCGCGGAACGTGCGGGTGTCGATGTCGTCGGTGGAGAGTTCCATTCGCTGGAGGCAAGCCTTCATCGCCTCCAAAAAACCAAAGGTCTTGGAATCGGAGTCATCCAGCATCGTGTTGACGATAGCCATCAAGGCCTCGTTCATGGAGCTCACCTCGGTGAGCATGCGTGTGACGTCCTTCTTGAGCTCGCTCTCATCAGGCGGCGCATCAGGGAGGTTTGCGACGATGTCCCGAACGAGATCAGAGGTCGAGCTGGTTGCTCCGGTCGTCAAGTGAGAAGCGGCAATGGCTTGCGGCATGGGAACCTCCTGGGCAGGAAGGTGAAGACCCTGGCCTTCCACCGCCTGAGCCTGCCCGCTCAGCCATTGCTGGTAACAGTGGAAGGCCAGGGCCTTCGAGAGACACATCGCTCGGGGCAGCGAGCTATGGATCACCGTGATCCATGAAATGAATGTACCACCGTGGTCCACGAGAACGCAATCCCCATGTAAACCACGGTGGTTTACACTGTTGACATGAGCCGAACCGACCCCCAGATGAAGATTCGCATCCCCGACGACCTGAAGGAAGCGGTCGAAACCGCGGCTGCGGGAGCAGGGCGCACGTTGAATGCCGAGGTGGTGCAGCGGCTTACTGCGACATTCGCCGTCGATGGAGACGTCGCCGCGCTGGCGAGTCAAGTGGAGATGCTGACGGCCCAGCGCGATGACGCCTATCGGGCGGTGCGTGCCCTGCAGGGCACGCAGGAGGCGCTCGCTCAACTGACGCTAGCCGTCGCGGATCTCGCCGCACTTTCGAAGGCGGCCGGGGCCAAATCCACCATCTCGTCGGCGCGGGCGGTCGCCAACGCGCTACTCGCTCCGCTGTCGGCATCAGGTGGACCGAGTGTGGACGCCGCCACGTCGCCAGCGCCGCGGAAGCGCGAGCCTCGAACTGCCTGATTGCGTTTGGCCGGTGAGGGCGACCCAGTCGCCGGTGTTACCTTGCGCCCAACGGCGCACTTGGGCGCGATCGCGATCACGCCTAACATCCAACCACTCCACCGCCATCCAGCGTCCGTGACGCTCAAGTCGGTCAGACCGGCAAATCAGGATGGATTGGTGCGCGCTGAGTGGAGGGACGCATGACAGACGCTGAGCTCAAGAACCACATCGATGTGCTGACGGTTGCGATCGCCACCATGGCCGTCGAAGCTTCGAAAACGTCCGAGGTGACAGCGGCGCTCAATGCACTCGCGAGGACACGGCCGGAGACACTCAATCCGGCCTACGCATTGAACGCAGCCATGAAGAAGGCCGCCGCGGATCGGGATGCCGCCGTGATGGCGCGCATGACCGGTGGCCACGGTTGACCAGCAAGAAAACCACCACCGGATAGAGCAGCTGCCTTCTAAGCAGTAGGGTGGAGGTTCGAGTCCCTCCGGGCTGCCGTCATTTCTTCAGCTGACGCCGAATAGTCATGCGCTTTCGCGGGACGGGAGATGAAAGTGGAGCGTCCGCCTCGCTAGGCTCCTCCAATTTCGCCTGGTCGTCTCCATAGACTGAAATGCCGCGGAATGCGGTTTCTACCTCTCGAACGGCATCGTCCTCTGGGACACGGAACGCCTTAGCTCGCTGTCGCGCCCGCTCTCGGATCGCCTGCATGCTGTCTCTGAGCGCCCGCTTGTGGTCTTCGGTTAGCCCGTGCATTGGACGCGTCAGATCGATGCGCATTCTTCCCGCACTGTCTCTTGCGTTCTCCGCAAGTTCCCGGTAGCGCTCCGGAAGCACGTCCTTTCGGGTGTGATGCTCAAGGCGGTCGATGAGCATTGCGAGCATCAGGAAGTCACCGCGGAGGTAGACGACCTCGAGGAGGAGATCCCATATCAGGCTGTCCTTCAAGATCAGGTCGTATTGGACGATGTCGCGGCGCGCGTCGTCGGCTAGCGTGCCCGCAAGTCGACCAATGATTTCCGCGTGCAGCGAGCGCCCACCAGCCTTGGCAGCAGCTTCTAGGTGCTCGCGGAGTTCCGGAGGTAGCCGGACTGGATACGGGGCAATTTGGTGGCGATCTGACATTGCTGGGATGGTGGCAGCCATTATGAGTCCACGCAAAGAGTCCACTTGACTCAGAGTCAGTAAGAGTCCACACTGCGCACGTCGCTGAAGGGCGACTACCGGCGGCATCCGGACACCTTAGTTTTCGAGCCCTTTGGGCTCTCTCGTGAACCTTCAAGGCGGGCCATGCCGGGCTCGAACGAGAGAGCCCAAAGGGCTTTTTGCATCCGGAGAACCGACATGTCGACCAGCACACGGCGTCAGCCGAGCAAGCGCCGCCAGGCGCCGATCTTCACCACCGCCCAGATCGCTGAGATCGAGACGAGGGCCCTACGTGACCGTGCCGCCATCCAGGCCGTGACCGCGGCCTTGCAACGCGCGAAGCCGCACCGCAGCACCGCCTCTTGACTTCCCAACCAGCCAGAAAGGCACACCATGAGCGAACCCACGATCATCAAACCGACCATCGGTCGCCGCGTCTGGTTCTGGCCGGCGAAGAACACCGGCGAGGCCGGCTTCGCCTACAACGACGAGGCTCAGCCGTGCGACGCTGGCATCGCCTACGTCTGGAGCGACACGATGATCAACATCAGCGTCGTCGACCAGAACGGTGTCATCCACTCCCGCACGTCGGTTCCTCTGATCCAGGCAGGTCAGAAGGCGCCGGAGCAGGGCTTCTACTGCGAATGGATGCCTTACCAGCAGGGGCAGGCCAAGAAGGCGTTCGACGAAGGCGCTGCGAACCGTCTCCTCGCCGAGAAGGCCAACCTGGTCTACATCGTCTCGGATGCAGCCAGTCGTGCTAGTCGCTTGGCGACGGCCGAAGGAGACGTCCTTGCACGCGTGCTGCTTGAGGCGGCCGTCGATTTGATGGGTGCGAGCGAACCTCCTGAGGCGAAAAACGCTCTTGTCGAAGCCAGGAACTACGCCGACGGCACGGTTGCTTCCGAGCCCGCGCCGCTTCGGGCCGCATCCCCGCTGTCGAACTCGGCGATCGAGGCTGAGATCCAGGCCAAGGGCCTGACCGCGCCGCGCGTGACGCCGGCGGACATCGAGGCCGTCATCGGCGCCGAGCACTCTTTCACCATTGGCGCTGCGTTGCGCGCGCTGGGCCACCCGACCGACGAGGCCTTCGACCTCACCACCATCGTCGCGCTGAAGACGACCAACGACTACACGGTCTACGGCAAGAGCGCCTGCGCCAGTCCGGAGAACTTCGACGCCGAGGTCGGCCGCAAGATCGCGCGCGCCGACGCCGTGAATCAGCTCTGGCCGCTGCTGGGCTACGAGCTGAAGTCCAAGCTGGCTCACCAGGCCGAGCTGCGCGCAGCCCTGCCGCAGATCCACCCTGAAGGGATGCTGCCCTACAACGGCGCCAAGACGCTGTTTGCGCGTCCGGTGACGCGCGGTGAATACAACGCCTACCGAGGCTGGGCCGCCCCCCAAGGCGAAGACCAGGACGTTCGAGGCTACCTCGTTGAATACGCCGATGGTGGGAAGTCCAACGACCCGCGCCATCAGGGCTACATCAGCTGGTCTCCGGCCGAAGTCTTCGAGAAGGCCTACAGCCGCATCTAAGCCATGTCGCGCGGCGATCACCTCCACCTCTTGAGCGCCGTCGCCGCGCGCCAGCAGACCACTGCCTTGTTCGACGCAGCCAAGGCGTCCTCGTCCAGCATTTTCACGATCGCCGCGATCAGCTCTCGCATCTTGTCGCGCGCCCATCGGTCTTGGCTCTTCATCTCTCCTCTTTCTGCGCCCTCATGGGGGCGCCCAGTCGTGAAGGCCTTCGCAAGGCCATTCCCCATCGCAGTTGCGCGGGGCGGATCGGTTGGGTGTCCCCATGAGGCCGTTGGGCCCACAACTTCTTCAACTGCGATGGGGATCGCCACCATGCAATGCACTTTGCCTCCACCCCAATGGAAAGCGCGAGACACCGAACGACAGGTCTCGACGTTTTCGCCTGACATCGAAATCGTCACCGAGCTGCATCCACTGCAGCTCGCCGATCAAGAGTTCATCCGCCGATGCTCATGGGACGCTGCACTGCGCTACGCCGTACAGCGATCCGGCTCGGATGACTACGAGGTCGCCGACGCCATCCCGATCTCTCACAGCTACATGAGCAAGATCCTCAAGGGTTCGGCCGGCCTGCATGGCACCAAGCTTGTGACCTTCATCCGTCGCACTCGCTCGCTCGCCCCGCTGCAGTGGATTGCAGAGCAACTGGGCGCCGACGTCGTGCTGAGGGATCGGCGTGCAGCCGAAGTGGCGGAATTGCGGGCCCGTTTGATGCAGCTGCAAGGAGAACGAGCATGAAGGTCACATACCAGTTCTTGGTTGGCGCCGATGACCTGCGGCTTGTTGCCCGCGGAGAGATTCCATTCGTTCCGGGACTCGGAATGGACATCCAAGTGTTCGACGGCGGAGATCTGCATGAAGTGGAGTGTGTCGTGTGGGCCAGCACCGCTCCCGACGCGCTGGACGTGTGGTTCAAGTCCGATGCCGATGAGTCCGCTGCTGCCTTCTACATCGCACAGGGCTGGAAGCTGGACTTGACCGCCGAGGCCGCTGGCGGATCCGACGCCATGGCGAACGCCATCGATCCGTTGCCGATCGCCGTGACAAGGATGGCAGCCTAGGACGCGACACCTACCCATCGAAGGACGGCCATGCACCAGATCAAGATCCCAGAGGACCTCGAGGTACTCAACCTCGCGGAGTTAGACGCGCTTGTGCGGGAGATCCGTACTGTGGTCGCAGCAAACGACGAGGAGGGCAGCGACGGCGACGCGCACCTCTGGACGGCCTACTCGCGGCTGTCGGGCGAGTGGCTCTCAAACCATCCAGCGGCGACCGCGGATGAGATCGAAGCCGCGCGCAAGCATCTCGCTCAGAGGTTGGGCCTGTAATGCGTGAGTACGCAAAGATCGCTCCGACGTTCTGGACCGGCAAGACCGGCAAGGCGATCAAGCGTCATGGCATGGAGGCTGTCGTGATGGCCACTTACCTCATGTCGTCGCCGCACTCCAACATGCTCGGCCTGTTCTATCAGCCGATGCTGTACGCGGCGCATGAGACGGGACTTGGGATTGAAGGTGCTTCGAAGGGGCTTCAAGGGTGCATCGAAGCTGGGTTCTGCTCGTTCGATGAGGCTTCCGAGATGGTGTGGGTGCACGAGATGGCCCTCTACCAGATCGCGGAGTTCCTCTCGGTGGCGGACAAGCGCTGCAAGGGCATCCAACGCGACTACGACGCCCTCCCGGATTGCCCCTTCCTTGGGCCGTTCTACGACCGCTACGAGGCGGCGTTTCACCTGACTAGCCGTCGGTCCGGCGAAGCGCCGGATGCGGTACATAGGCAAGCCCCTTCGAAGCCCCTTCGAAGCCAGGAGCAGGAGCAGGAGCAGGAGCAGGAGCAAGACGCCCCCGACCCCCTCAAGGGGGATGCTGTCCGTCCGAGGGCGGAATCCAGCGAACTCCTACCGGGCTTCGTTGAGTTTTGGGGCGCGTGGCCGAGGTCGACCCGAAAGGGCGGGAAGTCGGAGTGTCACAAGGTCTGGAAGCGCCGGCATTGCGAGCCGTTCACCGCTCAGATCGTCGCTCACGTCGAGTTCATGAAGACCGGGGAGGACTGGCGCAAGGAGGGCGGCGCTTACATCCCGGCGCCGGTTGTTTACCTGAACCAGGGCCGCTGGGATGGCGCGGAAGTCGACGCGTCGAACGATGTCGAGTTCAACCTCTGGAAGAACGCGGTATGAAAGGAATGCCACACCTCATCGAGACCAGACGTCGAGGCTTCAAGCCAGCCCAAGTGGCGATCGGCGACGACGATTTCCAGGCTGAGCATCCGTACTGGATGCAGATGGAGCCTCAGGATATTCCGGAGCGGATCGACCTTCGCGCCGTGGTGGGGCTCTGGGTGACGGTGCATGGATGGGATGGCGCCATGGTGCAACGTTGGGCGCGCGCCGCGATGGCGGCCGGCGCCTCGACCGTCGTAGCCGTGGCTTTCCATCGAGAAGGGCTTCGGACGGAGCAGACCAGCTTTGACA
This sequence comes from Roseateles sp., assembly GCA_039594005.1. Classification (GTDB taxonomy): domain Bacteria; phylum Pseudomonadota; class Gammaproteobacteria; order Burkholderiales; family Burkholderiaceae_C; genus Roseateles. The sequence goes on along the minus strand of JBCNOF010000010.1, from coordinate 2,054,964 downwards.
TCCTGCGCCTTCACGGGGAGGACCTGTGCACTACAACCTGATCCCCGACGACATCAACTGGGAGGCCTATCGGCGCGAGACCGAAGCCGCAGCACATGTCCGGCCAGCCGCGGCCTTCCTAGCATCTCTGATCGAGAGCATCGGGCAACCAGCGAAGAAGAAGCCCGTCGCGTACCTCCCCTGGTTCAAGACCCACAAGCTGATCCAGCTCCGCGGTGGTGAGGTGAGCCTATGGGCGGGCGTGAACGGCCACGGCAAATCCATGGTGCTCGGCGAGGTGATCACTTCGCTTCTGGTGCAGTCGTGGAAGTCCGCTATCGCCAGCTTCGAGATGAAGCCGGAGGCGTCGCTGAATCGGATGGTGCAGCAGTTCGCAGGTCTAGACACCGACCCGGAGGATGTGCCGAAAGAGCTCGTCGAGGTAACTCGTGACGTGTACGAGCAGTTCCAGGCGCTATGCGACGACCGTCTCTGGTTCTACGACCAACAGGGAACGGTCGACGTGGACCGCATCGTCAGCGTGACGAGGTACTGCTTCAAGGAACTGGGGATCAAGCACATGGTGATCGACAGCCTGATGAAGTGCGTAAAGAACGACGATGACTACAACGGGCAGAAGGTGTTGGTCGATGAGCTATGCGCTCTCGCGCGCGACTACGACGCGCACGTCCATCTGGTGCATCACATGCGCAAGGGTGACAAGGAGACCAGCGAGCCAGACAAGTCGGACGTAAAGGGTGCCGGATCCATCGTGGACCAAGTGGACAACCTTTTCATCGTCTGGCGAAACAAGCAGAAGGAATTCGATGCGGAGCGCGGCAAGCTGATCCAGCCGGATACGGCTGACACCTTGCTGCTCTGCAGGAAGCAGCGCAACGGCACCGGGTGGGAGGGGGCCATCAAGTTGTTCTTCGATCGGGTTTCGAAGCAGTACACCGCGACGCCTGGCGCTTTCCTCGATATGGCCGCGTGGCCCCATACCGAAATCACCCGCGGATAGGAGATCCAATGAACCGTTGCAAGCCTGGAGACATGGCCATCGTGGTCTACGCGCCTGGCAGCCCCATACTGTTGGGGCACATCGTCGAGGTGATCCGCGGCGTGCACGACGAGTACTTCACGATGGATGGCGCCCTCAGGATTGGTCACGCCTGGGAGGTGAGGTACCCGGACGGGCGCCAGATCTTGCAATCGCGCGGTAGGCCTCCGCTGCACATGCACATGCTGGCGCCGGCGCGGATGTTCAACGACCGGTGCCTCCGCCCGCTGCCTCCGCTCTCCGAAGACGACTACGACCAGGCCGAGGCCGGCAAGCCTGAGCAGGTGGCGGCGTGAACGGGGTCCTGAGACTGAGCGCTAGCCACCGCGCCAAGGTCGCAGTGCTGCGCGAGCGATTTCCTGTGATGGTTACCGTTCGATTTCTGATCGAACCGTCCGCAGACATGCGCATCGGTGACTACGACCACGCGATCACAGCCCCTCCCGGCTCGCGCGTCGAGAAAATGCAGAGGTTCGACCTGCGCGGAAGCGTGCAAGAGGTGACTGTGCACCATCCCAAGCACCTCGGCGTCCTCTACAACCCGCGATTCGTGCGAGTGCTGCCATGACCACCGTCACCCTCATCACCGGCGAGCAGTTCGACCACGCCACCGAGGAGCAGCGGCGCGCCCGTTTCAAGGCAATGGAACTCGCCGACCGCATATCCCTCGCTCAAGGACGCGAGATCGGTCATCAGGAGTTCGAGCAGATTCTGCGGGCTCAGCTCCACCGCGACATGCAGGCCGCGGTGGAGCCATACGTTCGCATGAAGGCCTCGATGCTGGCTACGTCGCTTTCGCCTGGGGTGATCGTCCACAACAACGGACGCGTGGAGACGATGTGGCCGAAGGCTCCGCCTGCCTTCGATCAAATCGACAAGCTGATCGCCACCATCGCGGAAAGATTCCTCCGCAACATCCCGGTGTACCAGCCCGAAGGCCGGTGGTCTCAGCTCAGGCTTAACGAGATGGGTGAAGTCGAGTGGGTGGTAATTTCGGAGAGTGAGGTCAGCAGATGAGCAAGCAGAGCAAGAGGGCCAGATTCGCAGCGCTTGCGCGCCGCCACCGTGAGGTGCGCAGTTGGCTCGCAACGGCCGGTCACATGCTCTGCGACCACCTCGAGGTACCCCGCGGCACCTACAGACTCGTGGTCGCGAACGCGGGATCCTCGCGTGCGCGCGCGCATTTGGGGGTGGAAGCGTGAGCGAGGCCGCACGATTCGAACTCAGCCGCGAGCGGCGTGTTGACTGGACACGGGTGATCGCGAACCTCCAGAAGACTGGGATGTCGCCCAGCGCGATTGCGGATTGGGTCGGGGTTGGGCGCAAGACGATCACCGACTACGCACGGGACGATCTCCCTGCCGAGCCTGCGTACTGGATCGGGCACTGCCTGATCGTGCTGTGGTGCGAGCGGTGCAACACCACGCCTTCAGACCTGCCGCTAAAGCGCGTGCAGCTGAGCGTCTCCCAGGTGTTGAAGGAACACGCCTGACGGGAAGCACCCTAAGAGACTGGCGGGATTCCGCCAATAGGCCAAGAGGACATTGCGGGCACTTCCACCGCTGCCGGCGACGGCGGCACAGCCCGCAGGAGTCCTCGAATGGCCAACCAGCCCCGCACCGTCCGCACCCCGGGCACGCCCTCGCCGTCCGCCCAGAACGCCAGGCCGCCCGAGGTCGCCGAAACCGCTGCCGGCGACGGCGGCACGGAGTTGGGCAACGCGGTGGACATCGACCCGCGCGCTCTCCGCGCCCCTGTCCTGACCAAGCAGGGATGGATCTGCCCCGACGAGGATTGGCAGAAGAAGTACCCCGAGAAGTTCCAGGCGCTGCTGGACGCCCAAGGCTGAGCCATGTGCGACCCCGTCAGCGTTGGCATCGGCATCGTTGGTGGCGCGATCGCGTCCAAGGTGCTTGCCCCGAAGACGTCGACGGCATCCACCGTGCCGACCACGGACCCGGCCGCCGAACGCGCAGCAGCGGAAGCTGAGGCCCAGCAATCCGCCAACCGCAAGCTTGCGGAAGACCAGCGGCGTCGGCGCGGCCAGAGCAGCCTACTGGCGCAAGGCGCGCCGTCCCCGACGCTCGGCGACACCACCTCCGACCCGAATAGCGCACAGAGTCCTCTGGGCGGCCCGGTCTTCAAGGGCAGCAAGTTGACTGCGGCGCTCCGCTCAACGCTGATGTCCACCGGCGCCGTGCCGGCGGCAGCCGGCGCCGCCAGTCCGCTGGGTGGTTCTGGCAGCCGGTCGAGTCAGCGTGCAACGATGCAGGCCTACTGATGTCCGTCGCCGACAAGATCTGCCAGCGTCTCGGTCAGATGAAGGCCGAGCGCGCTCGTCATGAGCACGTCTGGCGCGCCTGCTTCGAGTTCACTTACCCGGAGCGCATGGAAGGCCTGGGCGGGAGTGGCGTCGATGCCAGCTACGCGCAGCAGAAGAAGTCGGAGATCCTGGACAACGTCGGCACCGATGGCGTCCGCATGCTCGCCTCCAACGTCATGGGTGGCATGACACCGGCCAACTCGATCTGGCTTGGATTCGATGTGCCGGATGAGACGGACGAAGAACGTCGCTGGTTGGATCATGCGGCTGAAGAGGTCTGGCTGGGCATTCATCAGAGCAACTACGACAGCCAGAAGTACGAGGCGATCGTCGACTCGCTCTGTGCTGGCTGGTTCGTGCTTTTCATCGATGAAGACCGGGATACAGGGCGCCCGGTATTCATGCAGTTCCCACTTGGACAGTGCTTCGTCGCATCGAGCAAGGCCGGCGGACCCGCCGACATCCTGTATCGCTCGTTCACCATGACCGCCGAGCAGGCTGTGGCCGAGTACGGCGACAAGGTGAGCAAGAAGATCCAGGAAGACGCGGCGGACCCTGCACGTGCTCACACGCGGCACGAGTTCGTGCACGCCGTGTTCCCGCGCACCGACTACACGCCGGGTTCCAAGCTCCCCCGCAATCTCCCATACGCATCGATCCACGTTGAAGTTAGTGGGAAGAGCGTGGTGCGTGAGAGCGGCTTCCACGAGAGGCCGTTCGTGTGCCCCCGCTGGATGCTGCTTCCAGATTCGTCCTACGCGATCGGGTTGGTTTCGAACGCCTTGGGCAATCTCCGCGAGCTGCAGGAGCTGCTACGCCTTGAGAAAGTCTCCCTTGGCCGCGCCGCCGCGGGGGTCTACGTGGCCGAAGACGACGGCGTCCTCAATCCGCGCAACATCAAGGTCAAGGGCGGCACGGTCATCGTTGCCAACAGCGTCAGCAGCATCAAGGAACTGCCAACGGGAGCCGACTTCAACGTCACCTTCTCGAAGGCGGACCAGATGCGCGGCGAGATCCGCCGCATGCTGATGGCCGACCAGCTCGCGCCGCAGGACGGTCCGGCCATGACGGCAACCGAGGTGCACGTGCGCGTGGCGTTGATTCGCCAGCTGCTGGGCCCGCTCTATGGCCGCTTCCAGTCCGAGGACTTGGCACCCACCATCGATCGCGTGTTCGGGATGATGTACCGCCGCGGCCGCCCTGAGCTCGGCGGGGAGCCGGGCGAAGTGCTGATCGACGACGCGCCCGAGTCGCTGCAGGGCGTGAAGTTCTCGAACCGCTACCTGTCGCCGCTCGCCCGCGCCCAGAAGCTCGAGGACGTGACCGCGATCGAGCGCGTCACCGCGATCGCCGGGACGATGGCCCAGCTCGGCAAGCCCGAGACGCTGGACCTCATCGACGGCGAGGAATCCATCCGCCTGGCCGCAGACGCGCTGGGCGCGCCAGCCAAGATGCTCCGCACGGAGAAGGGGCTGGCGGTGTTCCGCAAGCAGCGCCAGGAGGATCAGCAGGCCCAGCAGCAACAAGCCCAACAGCAGCAGATCCAGACCATGGCCGTGCAGGCCTCGCTCGATCGCGCATCGCAACCAGCCTGAGGACCATCCCATGGCCATGACGATCTCTGGACCGCCCTGGGTGGTCGACATCCCTCCCGCCTCGGGCGGCGCCTCGGCCAGTGCGCTGTTGTCCATCGCGACCGATTCGGCTGGGTCGTTCAAGGCGCCGCTGGTGGGCGGCCTGGCCGGCGCGCCGCCGCTGCAGTTCTGGCCCAAGCGCCGCAAGTGGCTGAACCGCTTCCGCGACGCGGCCAACACGCTCACTGCTATCACCGGCGCGGTCACGAAGAGCGACGACACCACGGACCCTTTCTGCGCTCGCGCGCCGCTTGCCGCGTTCCCGACCAATCACGGCACGAGCCCTGTGCTCAACATCCCCGCCAGCGGCGCCGTCACCGCGGTGGACAACACGACGGCGGGGCCGGCGCTGAACCTGACCGGCCAGAACATCTACGTCTGGTTCAAGGTGCTGCCCGGCGGCGCTGTGGGCCCTGGGGCGGTCACGCTGGTCGTGCGTCTCTACGGCACCAGCGGCACTCCCAACCCGAACGCGACCGACTACATCTCGGCCTCGACAACGAACTGGAACCCGACCAACGACTGGCAATGCGTGGGGTTCGGGATCGACGACTTCATCACGCCGAGCGGCACGCCTCCGTCCATCACCTCTATCACGCACGCCGCCGTGCGCTTCGGCGGGATCTCCACGCCCACGCAGATCGAGCTCGGCGGCGTGATGGTCCATCCCAAGACGGCCAACCGCGGCGCGGTCGTGATCGGCTTCGACGACTGCCGGGCTGATACGTGGACCGATGCAGCTGATGCGCTGATCGATCGTGGCCTGCCTGCCGTGCTGTATCCGGGCGCGCTCAAGGCGGTGCTCCGATCCGGCGTCGACCAGTTCCAGATGAACCCGCTGCAGCTCGAGCGCCTGGTGCGCACGCACGGCTGGCAGTTCGCCTACCAGGCGCTCTCCACGGAAAACCCCGTCGGCTTCACCGCGGACATGGCGGTGCAGGAGATCGCGCAGCTCAAGGCGCTGGCCATCGCGCTGGGCATGCCGGGTTCCCTCGCCGAGTCGTGGTTCTCCAACACGGGGCCGCACAACCCCGAGTTCCGTGCGGCCATGAAGCTCATGGCGCCATCGACGCGCGGCTTCAACATCCCCAGCGGCGGATCGATCTCGGCGCGCTCCTGCATCACGGAGACGTTGCCGATCGCCGATCCGCTCTACGTGCGCGCCTTCGGCGTCGACCTCAACGCCCACACCCTGGCCAACCTCACGCAGTTCGTCGACTACGCGATCCAGAACAAGGGGCTGGCGCTCTTCGTCTTCCATGGCGTGGCCGTCTCGAACTCCGCGCAGATGACGAAGTTCACTGGGCTGGCCGACTACCTGGCGGCCAACGACGCCACCGTCGACACGCTCACCTGGGACAACCTCATCGAGCGTCAGCGCGCGTTCGGACTATGAGTGCGAGTGCGAAGGACTACCACGCGGTGTTCGGCTTCCCCGAAGGGCAGCGCGTCCTGGAAGACCTTATGGACCTGTTCGCCAAGGCGCCGTTCGTCGCCGGGCAGGCGGACACGACGGCCTACAACTGCGGGACCAAAGCCGTACTTGAGCACATCCTCGCCAAGATCGACGAAGCACAAAGGACCAATCCATGACGAAGCTTATCGTCGCGAGCATGCTGCTGCTCGCCTGCGCCCTTTGCGGCGCCCAGGGCTACGACCCTGTCGTCTCCCAGTACGACCCGACGGGCAACGCGGTGCAGCAATACGCGATCACGAAGCCGGCCGGTGGCGCCAACGGCATCCTGATGTACGACGGCACGGCCAAGCTTCAGTTCCTGGCGACCATGGACTCCAAGATCGTGCTCTCCGGCACGACGTTGACGCTGGACCTGAGCGCCTACACGACCAGCGCGTCGCTGGCCTCGACCTTGGCCAGCTATGCCACCACCGCGGCGCTCAGCACGGGCTTGGCGGGCAAGTTCAACATCCCCGCCGGTTCGACCGCCCAGTACATCCGCGGCGACGGCTCGCTGGCTACGCTGCCCACGGGAGGGTCTGGCACCGTCACCAGCGTGGGCCTGACGTCCAGCACGCTAAGCGTGATCGGCTCGCCCGTGACCAGCAGCGGCAGCATGACGGTGAACCTGCCCAGCACCGGCACGGCGGGCACATACAGCAGCATCACGACCGACGCGCAGGGGCGCGTGACTGCGGGCACCACGCGCAGCGCCGCCAACGGCTCGCGGGCGCTGAACAGCTGCTTCCAGATCAGCGCCACGCGCGACGCGCTGGTGAGCTACGCGGTCGACGTTACGACGACGGTCACGCTGGGCGGCACGCCCGAGGGCGCCGTGTTCCTGAGGACGTATACCAACAGCGCATGCAGCAGCGGCCAGGTCGGCGTGATCAGCGGCTCGAGCGGCCAGCCCACCACGCTCACCGTGTCGGTTGGCCAGCAGATCAAGGGCTCGGTCAACCTCTACGGCTTGATCCCCGCCGGCACGTGGGTGCGCATCGAGACCGCCAACACCAGCGGCACGCCGGCCTTCTCGATCCGCGCCGAGCAGCAGGAAGTGCAGCTCTGAGCCAGACCTCACCTGATCCTCAACCGGCCGGCTTGTGAGCCGGCCATTCTCATGGAGCCACGCGATGTATGTCCGACGCAAGTACTTCAACCAGGCCGGCCCTGAGGGCGCGGCTGATGGCGGCGCTGGCGCGCCTGCTCCGGCGCCCGCCGCAGCACCCGCACCTGCTGCCGGCGATCCTGCACCAGGTCCCGCGCCTGCGGTCGGTGCACCAGCTCCAGCAGCTCCGGCTCCTGGCAGCCTCATGGCTCAGGGCGCCGCAGCTCCGGCTCCTGGACCAGCACCTGCAGCAGCGCCTGCACCTGCTGGCAACGACGCCCCCGTTGCGATCCCGGAGAAGTACCTCGTCAAGAACGAGGACGGCACGACGAACTGGGAAGCGTCGGCGCTGAAGCAGGCCCAGGGCTACTCGGCGCTGTCGCAGCGCATGGGTGCCGGAGAAGCGCCTCCCAAGTCCGCGGACGAGTACCAGCTCGATCTGCCTCAGGGCTTGGCCATGGATCAGCTGAAGACGGATCCGCTCTTCGCCGGCTTCCTCAAGGGGGCACACGCGAAGGGGCTAAACAACGCTCAGGTCTCGTACTTGCTCGGGGAGTTCCAGCAGCGCGTTCAACTCCTCGATGAGCATCGAAACAGCCCCGAGGTCGGGGCTGCAGAGCTGGGCAAGGTTTGGCAGACGCCGCAGCAGATGAGTGCAGGTCTCGCGCGTTGCTTCAAGGGGACACACGCCTTTGCTGAAGACCAAGATCACGCCGCTCGCCTAGACAAGAAGTTTGGCAACGATCCGGATTTCATTCGGCTGATGGCCAAGGTTGGCGCCGAGCTTGGCGAGGACCGGCCAGTCGCAGAGGTCTCTCGCGTCGAGGTCGAGTCCCGGGAGGCACTCATGCGGAGCGAGGCGTACAGCAACCCGGCGCATCCGGAGCACGCCACCACCGTCGCGAAGGTGCGGGCGAGCTACGAGAAGCAATACGCAGATCAGTAGCGTGGCGGGATTCCGCCAACGGGTCGGCGCGACATTGGCGCCGAACCCGCCCGGCGTGGCAGCCGGATACCGGGATGGATAGCCCGGCTGCCCGCATAAGCGCCAAAGCGCAGCGGCCGATACAGCGGCCCGACATGGACACCCGCGAACCCACGGCGTGACGACTCCAACGAGGAATCACCATGTCCACCTCTCCGACCATCACCACCGCGAATCGGATCCAGTTCCACGATTCGTTCTTCCTCCGACTGCAGCAGAAGGTCAGCCGCTTTCAGGGCAAGGTCACCGACCGTGGCATGATCGACGGCTCGAGCTTCACCACCAACAATATCGGCCTGGTCGAAGCCCAGCAGGTCAACGGCCGCTATCAAGACAAGCAGGCCCAGGACATCGAGCACGAGACCCGCTTGGCCTACATGGCGGACTTCGACGTCGGTCCGCTGGTGGTCGACTCGTTCGACCTGGCCAAACTGGTCGCCGATCCGACCTACAGGTACGTCGACCTCTGCATCGCTGCCGCAAATCGCCGCCGCGACAAGACCATCTATCGCGCTGCGCTGGACCCGGCCATGTCGCGCAGCACCGAAGGTGCGACACCGACGCTGGTGGCGATTCCCGCGGCCCAACAGATCGCTGCTGGCGGCACCGGCTTCACGAAAGCGAAGCTGATCCAGACCAAGTCGCTCTTCCGCGCCAACGAGGCCGATGAGTTCAACGAGGAAGAGCTCAGCATCAGTTACGACAGCGTCATGCTGCGTCAGCTGCTGAGCGACACCACGCTGACCAGCGCGGACTTCATGGCCGTGAAGATGCTGCAGGAGGGCAAGCTCGCCGACAAGTGGATGGGATTCAACTGGATCCCGTACAACGCGCTCGACGTGCCTGCGGCGAACACCTCGCGCACCGCGGCCTGGGCCAAGAGCGGCATCCAGTTCGGCACGGGCATCGCGGTCAAGACCGACATCAGCGAGAACAAGTCCAAGCGCGGCAACCCGCACGAGGTCTACGCCTGGATGTCCTTTGGTGCGGTCCGTCAGGACGACCAGAAAGTGGTGCAGATCGACTTCGCCAACAACGTCTGATCGAGCAGCCCCGCTGACGCAACTCCAAGGAGCACGACATGGCTGAATTCAATACCCGGCAGGTCGCGAACTTGACCGCCTCGCCGCTGATCAAGAACGCGCCGTATGACCACGGCAAGGTCAGCATCCTCGTCGCCACCACGCCGGCGGTCGCCGCCTACGCGCAGAACGACACGATCCTGCTGTGCACGATCCCGAAGGGCTCGCGCATCCTGCGCTCTGGCAAGGCGTGGAACGGCGCGTTCGGCGCCAGCGTGACGCTCGCCATCGGCGTGCGCAACGCCAAGACCAAGGCGGTGATCGACGCTGCCGGCATCCTGACCGCCACCTCGGTGGCAACCGCGGGTCTGGTGAAGAACCTCGATACCGGCGCGCTGCTCAACCAGCCCAACGGGTATGTGGTTCCCGATGACGTCGAGGTGTACGCAACGCTCGCCGGTGCCGCGCCGGCGGCGAACATCCAGGCCGAGTTCGAGATTCACTACCTGGGCCCGAAGGCCGGCTGACCGCCGTTGCCGCAGGCCTTCCCCGGCCGGTGATCCCACGCGGGGGCCTTGAGCCCCCGCTCTCGTTGGAGCCCACATGAGCGCTACCCCAGTTTCCATCTGCTCGAACGCGCTGCTCACCCTCGGCGACGATCCCATCAGTTCGTTCAACGACGGCACGGATCGTTCGCGCTTGGCCGCCAACACGTGGGAGACGGCGCGTGACTACGTGCTGCGCAGCCACCCGTGGAACTGCGCCAGCAAGCGCGTCATCCTGGCGCCGGATGCCACGCCGCCGGACTTTGGCTTCAACTACCAGTTCCAGCTCCCGGCGGACTGGCTGCGCGTGATCTCGGTGGGCGAGGAAGGAGAGCGGCCGCGCTATAGCGTCGAGGGTCGCAAGATCCTGTTCGACGAGACGGTTCTCAAGTTGCGCTACATCTGGCGCAACGAGGTGCCGGCGACCTGGGACGCGTTCCTGGTGCACTGCATGACGCTGGTGATGCGGGCGATCTTCTCCTACCCGATCACCCAGTCCGGCTCCATCGAGCAACTTGTGGAATCAACGCTGGCGCCTCTGCTGCGCCAAGCGCGATCGGTTGACGGACAGGAGGAACCTCCCGACGCGCTGGACGACAGCCCGCTCATGCAGGCCAGATTCATCGGCGGGAGCGGCTACGACCGCTATCGCAGGGGTTGGTGAGTCATGGGGCTCGTATCGCTCAACCAGACGGCGTTCACCAGTGGTGAGCTGTCGCCCCGCGTGCGCGGACGCACAGACATCGATCGATACGGCTTCGGGCTGAAGCTCTCGCTCAACGGGCGCGCGGTGATCCAGGGCGGCTGGAAGCGCCGCGAGGGCAGCCTCTTCACGCTGGCGGCCCATCAGGACACGGTGCGCAGCTCCATCCTCGTGCCGTTCGTGCAGGGCGCGAGCCAGGCCTGGGTCCTCGAGTTCAGCCACCTGACGGTGCGCGTCTTCAACTCTGACCGCAGCTTCACCGGTATCACGTTGACGTCGCCCTATACCTCGGCCCAGCTCTACGAGCTCGACTGGTGCCAGTCCGACACCACCATGTGGCTGTTCCACCCCGACGTGCCAACCCAGCGGGTGGAGCATCCGGCGCTGGCCGTGTGGGCGCTGGCCGCGGCTCCGTTCAGCACCATCCCGTTCGCAGAGGTGGGCTTCATTCCGGCCACGACGGGAACGCTTTCCGCCGCGACGGTCGGCCCAGGCCGCACCCTGGCTGCAGCGGCGGCGACGTTTCTGCAGTCCGATGTCGGGCGCGCGGTCCTGAGCGACGCGGGCATCGCCGTCATCACAGCGTTCACCAGCACCACGGTCGTCACCGTCGAGATCACCAGGGCGTTCCCGAGCACCAACCTCGCGTCCGGCAACTGGACCGTCGACAGCAGCCCGCAGACGAGTTGCACGCCCGAGGACCTGGGGGCCGACAGCAAGGCCGATCCAGTCGGCTCGATCATCACGTTGACGCTGGCGTTGGCAGGCTGGCGCGCCGCCGACGTGGGCAGCATGGTCCGCATCAACGGCGGACTCGTGAAGGTCACGACGTACACCAGCCCCACGGTCGTGAGCGGGCGCATCCTGCGAGAGCTGTCGGCCACGGTCGTGGCGCCGGCGCTGGCCTGGAGCCTGGAGCCCTCAGTGTGGTCCGCGGAGCTTGGCTACCCGCGCACGGGCGCCATCCACCAGCAGCGCCTGGTCGCCGCGGGCACGAAGAAGTTCCCGCGCACTGTCTGGGGCAGCCGCATCGGTGAGCAGCTTGACTTCGAGCGCTGGACGGACGACAGCGATTCGTTTTCCTTCACGATCGACAGCGACGAGTCCACACCCATCCGCTACATCTCGTCGGGCAAGCGGCTGTCGGTCTTCACGCAGAGCGCCGAGTACACGATGTACGGCGGCGCCAACAAGCCCAGCATCACGCCGACCAACGTCACCGTCGACCCGGAGAGCAACCACGGCTGCGCGCAGGTGCGACCGGTCACGATCAACCGCGAGATCCTCTTCGTGCAGCGCGCGGGTCGCAAGATCCGAGCAATGGGCTATCGCTACGACATCGACGGCTTCAACGCGCCCGACATCACCGCGCTGTCGGACCGCATCACCGCTTCCGGCGTCGTGGCCATGACCTACGCCCAGGAGGCGGAACAGACGCTGTGGTGCTGCCTGAACAATGGCCGCCTAATCTCCTGCACGATCGACCGCGACCAGCAGCCCAGCGTGATCGCCTGGGCGCCGCACAAGACCGACGGGTTCGTCGAGTGGGTGACCAGCATCCCCATCGCCGATCGCGAGCAGGTGTGGCTGATCGTGCGCCGCCAGGTCAACGGCGTGACGAAGCGCTACATCGAATGCCTGGACGACACCTTCCAGCCCTGGCACCCGAGCGTTCCTGACCCCGAGCCGGTGGATGACGAGGATGTGCCGCGGCCGACCTACGGCTGCACCGTGGACTGCGGTGTGGTGATCGACAACGGCGCCGGGCAGCAGACCTTCCTCGTGCCGCACTTGGCTGGCCGGGAAGTGGACATCGTGGCCGATGGCGCGAAACAGCCGCGTCAGACCGTTGCTGCCGACGGCACGCTCGTTCTTCAGCGCAAGAGCCAGCGCACGTTGATCGGACTCCCGTTCCGCACGCACGCCAAGCTCCTCACCCCCGAGATCCAGACGCAGTTCGGCAGCGCGCAAGGCAAGCAGATGCGCACGGGCGGTGTAGCGCTGCTGCTCCTCGAGTCCATCGGCGGGAAGATCCGCAACAACCAGGGCCAGGAGGACGAACTCGCCGCACGGCAGTTCGGCGCCGGCATCCTTGACAAGTCGCCCATGCCCTTCACCGGTCCCAAGGGCGTGACGAAGTTGGGGTGGAAGAAAGGTGTCTCCGAGGTCTCGATCATCCAGGACGACCCGATGCCGCTTCACATCCTAGGCGTGGTGCGCGACGAGAGCTTCACGGGCTGATCATGCTGACCATCGATCACGCAACCCCCAGTGACGTTGCAGACCTGGCACAGCGCATCACTGACTTCGACGCCGCCGAGCTGCACGCCGCAGGCTTGAGCGTGGAGGCCGCGGTGGGCGCCGTGCCGGCCAAGGCGCTCAGGCTGGGCGGTGAGCTCGTGTGCCTTTTCGGCGCTGTCACGCACCCTGCGGCGCCAGGCGGTGCGATCCCCTGGATGCTGTGCACCTCGACGCTCGATCGCGTGCCGCGTCGCGCGATGGCCGATGTCTCCGCCCGCGTCGTGGCCGAGTGGCGGGAGCGCTTCGATTTCCTCAGCAACATCGTCCACCGGCGCAACCGGCGGGCGATTCGCTTCGTGCAGTGGCTGGGCTTCATCGTCGGCGCAGTGCCGTGCGGGCCCGGCCAAGAATTCTTCGCATTCGAGTGGAGGCGCGATGTGTGATCCCGTGACCGTATTGGGCGTCGCTGGCACCACCATGCAGGTGTCCGGTCAGTTGCAGCAGGGCCGCGCCGCGCAGCGCGCCGCCAACGAGACCGCGGCGCAGTACGAGTACTCCGCACTGGTGGAGCAGGACAACGCGCTCGCGCAGGCGCAGCAGATCCGCCGCCAGGGCGACGCCGCGCGTGGCGCCACGCTGGCCGCCGTGTCCTCTTCGGGCGTCAAGGTCGGGGAGGGCAGCACGCTGGACGCTGAGCGCAAGGTGATGGAGGACTACGCAACCGACGCCTCCATGGCCATCCTCACCGGCAACCGCGCCGCGGCGGGCCTGCGCAGCCAGGCCGAACAGGCACGGCGGGCAGGCCGTAACGCCAAGGCCGCTTCCAAGGTGGCCGCCTTCAACACGCTGCTGGCCGCCGGCGCACAGGGCGCGAAGTTCGGCAGCGGCAGCTCGGCGGGCTGGGACGCCCGCGGCTTCACCGGCACGAACGATCGCAGCGTCGTCAGCACCGGCAACAGCATGGACTGGTTCCTGCGCAACGGCACAAGCGGAGACTGACAGATGGCACAGATCCCAGTCGGCGCGGGTCGCCGCGTCACCCCCGGCGGATACAACCCGACCAGCGCGTCGCCGCTGTCCTACGGGTCGCAGGTCGGCCAGGCCATCGAGCAGCTTGGCGCCACGGCGTCTGGCATCGCCACCGATGAGATGCGCGAGCAGGCGCGCCTGCGCGCCGAGCAGGAACGTCAGGCTGCGCAGCAGGCTGAAGCGTCGGCGCGCCAGCGCGACCTGCTAGCCGTGCAGCAGGGTCAGGACGCACTGCGCGATGCCCATGATGAGGTTGCTGAGGGCGTCGCAAATGGCGGCATCCCCAAGGACCAGGCCGCCCAGGTCTGGCAGGACCGCGCGAAGAAGATCGTTGCCGACACGACCCCCAACGTGCGGCCGCAGTCGCAGGACCTGGCCGTGCGCGAGCTGGATGGCCTGCAGCTGCGCCTGGGCAACGGCGTGCGCAAGGCGGTACTCAAGCGCGACCAGTCCGACATTCAGGTCGGCATCGATCAGACGCTCGAGTACCAGGCCCGCCAGTACGGCACCGACCCGGCCAAGGCCACGGCGATGGTGGACGCAACGCTGCGCGAGATGGGCCCGTACAGCGGGCTCACGCCGGAGGCGCTGCAGCGCAAGGGCCAGACGTGGCGCGAGTCCACCCAGTACACGCAGGGCTTCGAGGCGGTGAGCCGCGCGCGCGACAGCCGCGCAGGACTTGCCAGCGCCGAGAAGCTGATCGCGGACTTGCCTGACCTGGACCCGCAGAAGCGGGCCACGCTCAGCGACCGCATCCAGGCGTACCGGCTGCACCTGGACCAGAAGGACGAGATGGCCGCCGCGCGCCGGCAGCGCGAGCTGGAGACGCGGCTGAAGAACGCCGAGGCCGCGTACAACGTGTTCACGACGCAGGCCGACAAAGGGACGATGCTGGACCCGGCCTACATCGACAGCGCGATCCAGGTGACCGCGGGCACGCCGTACCAGCAGGGCATCGTCGCGATGGCCAAGCAGGCGCAGGAGAGCGGCGGCATCGCCGCCCAGCCCGTGCCAGTGCAGCGCCAACTGCTGACTGCGATCGACGCGGAGATCGCCACCAACGGGCGTAACCCGGCGCTGGACAAGCGCCGCCAGCAGATCGAGAAGGTGCTTCAGGGCTCGGAGCAGGACCTGCAGCGCGATCCGCTGCGCGCCGGGCTCGAGCGCGGCGTCATCACCCAGCTGCCGCCGCTGCAGTTCCAGGGCGGACTCGAAGGCCTGATTCCCCAACTGACCACCCGCGTTCAGCAGGCCGACCGCGTCAGCACCTGGGCCGGCCGCCCGGTGGCGCCGCTGACCGTGGAAGAGGCGCAGAACGTGTCGAAGTTCCTGACCAGCCAGGCGCCCGACCAGCGGGCGCGCTCCATTCAGGCGCTGTCCCAGGTCGTGCCGCCGCGCCAGGCGCAGGCTCTCGCCGCGATGATGGACAAGGATGACCGCCCTACCGCGATCGCGTTCGGGCTCGGCGCCTCGCGCACGACCTTCGACCGGCCTACCGCCGAGCTGGTGCTCAAGGGCGCGGACGCGCTGAAGAACAAGACCGTCAAGGAAGAGAAGAACGCCGTCGACGGTTGGCAGGGCCGGATCAACGCCACGCTGGCCGGAGTGTATGGCAATCCCGAACAGACCAGCATGGTGGCCGATGCCGCGCGCTTCATCCTGGCCGGCAAAGTGGTGGAGGGTGCCAGCGGCGGCGACGGCGACGTGCGCAGCGCCATCGACCTGGCGGTGGGCGGCAAGCTGTCCGACGTGAACGGCACGCAGGTCGTCATCCCCGCAGGCGTGCAGCGCAAGGACTTAGACGCGCGGATGCGCCAGTACCCGGCCGACGAGCTGGCCAAGCAGCTGCCCGACGGCAAGGTCTACGTGCGCGGCGTGCCGATGGAGTCGAGCCAGTTCCTGGCCAGTCTGCCCAGCGCGCAGCTGCGCACGGTCGGGCGTGGACGGTATGCGGTGGTGGGAGGCGGCTCGATCATCACGAACTCCCAGGGCCAGCCGATCGTCGTGGAGGTGCCCAATGCTCGATGACCTGTTCGAGCCGCAGACCCTCACCAACCTGCGCGACGAGGCGCTGCGGCCGCCGCCCGTTCCGAAGCAGGCCAGCAGCTTCAGCGCCTGGAAAACCGCCACGTCTGCGCCGCGCGGCATCGTGGCCGGCGGCGCGCAGAGCGGCGCCTTCCTGGCTGACATCGTCGGCGCGTTCGGCCAGGTCTCCGACGCGACGGGCACGATCAGCGCGCGCGGGATGTTCGCCACCCAGAGCGAGCAGGAGAAGCAGCAGAGCGACCTGGCGGCGCAGCGCATGCGCGGCAGCCTGGATTTCTCGACAGGTGACCCGGCCCGGCAGTTCGCCGAGTTCTTGAGGCCTGATCCGGAGACGGCCCACGCCTCGGAGCGCCTGCTCTTCGACTTCGCGCGCGTCGGTACCAAGGCGGTCGGCTACGTGGCCGCGGGCGGGCCGATCGTCGGCGGCGCACTGGTGGCGGGCGACGAGGGTTTGACGGTCGCGGACGAGCTCAAGCAGCAGGGCGTCGACGTGGCCACGCGGACCAAGGCCGGCGCCGTGGTGGGCGCGTTCACCGGTGTGTCCGTCGCGCTGCCCATGGCCGGCCAGACCGCTCGCGAGACGGCCGGCCTAGTGCTGGGCGGCGGACCGCTGTCCTTCATGGCGCAGCAGGCGGGCGTGCGCAAGATCCTGCAGGACGCGAACTATGGCCACCTGGCCGAGCAGTACGACCCGTTCGACCCGGTCGGCCTGGCCGTCTCCACGCTGATCCCGGCGGCCTTCGGCGTTCACGGCCTACGCACGAACCAGCGCGCCGCGGCCGCGCGTGTCGCCGAGGAGTTCCGCACTGGGCCGGTCCCCAGCGCGGAGTCGCCGACCGCCGCGGCCGCGCGCGAGGCCGCTGGCCGGCCGCCCGATGATGTCGTCGACGCCGCGCGCGTGGTCGTGCAGAAGGCGCAGCGCGACAGCGCCAACCCCTTCCGGCCGGACGACTGGCGCGCCTACGCCGCCCACGAGCAAGCGTTCGCGCGCGCCATCGACCAGATGGCAAACGGCGAGCCGGTGCGGGTCAACGACGTGATCGCCGCACCTGAGCTGGGCCCGGCGCGACAGATCCTCGACCAGCTCGACGCGCTGCAGACGGAACGCGCCCAGCTGCTGTCCGTTGCCGGCGACCTGGCAGAGCGCGGCGCGATCCGGGAAGCTCGCGCCGAGCTCGCGCAGATCCAGCGCCGGCCGCCTGACCTGAGCGACTCTGGCACCAAGGAGCTGGCCAAGCAGATCCAGGAGCAGCAGGGCGTCACCTACAAGACCGCGCTGTCGGAGGCGCGCAAGCAGCTCCAGGGCCAGCAGGCCGACTTCGACGCCCGCGTCCAGCGCCTCGAGGAGGCGATCGACCGCAACGCCAAGGCCCAGCAGGCGACGCGGCGCATCGGCGACATCGACCGCCGCGTCAGCGAGCTGGAGCAGCAGCTGGGGCCGGAATCGCGGCTTGCCCAGTTCCAACGGAACATCGAGGTGGGCATCGCTCGCTTGCAGGAACAGCCGCGCGCCCGCGCGCCGATTCGACAGGAGCCGACAAAGGATGCAGCAACACCAGCAAAAGCACCGCGCCAGGCGGAACCAGCTCAGCCGAAAGCAACGGATGCAGGAGGCGCTGGAGCAGAGCCGCCGGTCACACCGGACGTGCCCGGCGAGAGATCTCGACCCGCCCCAGCCGCGGCCGGACTGGTAGACGACGCGGCCGCCGCGCGCGCTTCACAGCTCGAGCTCGAGCAGCCGGAGCTGCTGGTGCAGCTTGACGGCATGGACGCGCCGCGCCCGTTGTCGGAGGTGATGACCGCGGTGAAGGCCGAGGCCGACGAGATGCTGGCCGAAGCTGAGCTGTACCAGGCAGCGGCGCAGTGCGCGCTGCTCAACTTCGGCGGTTAGCCGATGCGCTCCATCACGACCGCCACCAGCGCCAGGGCGCCCACGCCCAGGAAAAGCGCGCCCATGAAGTACCACCAGAAGCGCAGCGCCTTGATTGCCTGGCGCAGCGAGCCCGAGCCCGCCCAGACCATCGCCGGGATGATCAGGCTCATGACGAAGATGGCGGCCAGGGTCTTGGCCGCAGTGAGGAGGTGATCCATGCACCCGAATTGCCGAAAGCAACTCAACGCCGCGCGGACTGCGCAAGGCCGCAATCCTCTCACAGACGCGCAGGTAAGGGCGATCGACGATCGCATGGCCTCGACGCTGCGCCAGCTCGCGCGCACCGATCCCGCCTGGCAGAGCTACTCGCGCGACCAGAGGCTGCTGGCCGCCGGGCAGCGCGCCATGCAGGACATCCAGGCCGAGGCGGCTCGCAAGGTGGCCAACGCCCAGCGCCAGGCGGTCAAGACCGCGGAGACCGAAAACCGCATCCTTGGCCAGCGAAGCGGCTCGCGATCTGAGCGCCTGGTCGAGGACATGAACCTGACACATGCCTACATCGATGGCATCAAGCGCGACAGCACCCGCCAGCTGATGGACCTGATCAGCGCCTCGGGCGACCGGCAGGGCGCGTCGATCGTCCGCCAGGCGGGCATGATCCTTTTCGACGTGCAGAACCCGGTGATGACGCGCGACCTGGCGCTGGAGGTGTTCGCTCAGGGCAACGCCGGCACAGGCAACGCATCGGCGCGCGCCGGCGCTCAAGCCTGGCTCCAGGTGACGGAGGCGCTGCGCCAGCGCTTCAATGCCGCCGGCGGCGACGTGGGGCGGCTGGACTACGGCTACCTGCCCCAGGCGCATGACCAGGTTCGGGTGCTGTCCGCAGGCCGCGACGTGTGGGCCAACCAGACGCTGCCGCTGCTGGACCGCTCGCGCTACCTGCGCGAGGACGGCAGCCGCATGAGCGACGCCGAGGTGCAGGACGTGCTGCGCTCGGCCTGGGAGACGATCAGCTCGGACGGCGCCAACCAGCGCCAGCCGGGGCAGGGACCGGCGCCTGGAAGCGGCGCCCGCGCCAACCGCGGCAGCGAGTCGCGGCAGATCCACTTCAAGGACGGCGAGGCGTATCTGGCCTACCTGGGCGAGTTCGGACGCGGCTCGATGTTCGACGCCATGATCGGGCACCTGGGTGGCATGGCGCGCGACATCGGCCTGGTGGAGCGCTACGGCCCCAACCCCAACGCGCAGATGCGGCTGCAGTTTGACCTGGCCAAGCGCGCCGACGGCAAGCTCGAGCGCGTCTTCGGCAACCAGCCCGACGCCTACTGGGCACTGCTGAGCGGCACGGCCGGCACGCCGGCGAACGCCTCGGTGGCCAACGTCGCCGCCCACATCCGCAACATCGAGACCTTCGGCAAGTTGCAGGGCGCGGTGCTGGCCAGCGTGACGGACATGGGGACCTACTTCGTCACCACGGGATTCAACAACCTCAGCTACTGGGACGCGCTGCGCAACATCGGGCGCGCCGGCGGGCGCGAGGCCAAGGAATTCATGAACGCCCACGGCATGATCGCCGAGTCGATGATCAGCGACCTCAACCGCTGGACGGGCGAGAACGTCGCCCAGTCCTGGTCGGGCCGCATCGGCAACGCGACCATGCGGCTGTCGCTGATGAACGTTTGG
This sequence comes from Roseateles sp., assembly GCA_039594005.1. GTDB lineage: Bacteria > Pseudomonadota > Gammaproteobacteria > Burkholderiales > Burkholderiaceae_C > Roseateles. The sequence continues at coordinate 2,035,277 of JBCNOF010000010.1, read as the reverse complement.
ACCGACACGCTGCGCCGCGCCTTCCAGCTCACGCACATGGCCGGCACCGCCAAGCTGGCCAAGCTCGATTGGGCCAGCCTGACGCCCTATGACCGCTGGCGCCTGGAGAGCAAGGGCATCACCGACGCGGACTGGAACGTGATCCGTAGCGCGCAGCCGGCGCAGCTGCGCGGCCAAGACATGATCACGCCCGACGGGATCTACGCCACGGGCGCGCCCAACGCGGGCGAGGTGGTCGCGAGGTACCTAGGCATGCTGTCCGACGAGTCGGAGACCGCGGTGCTCAACCCAGACCTGGCTACGCGCGCGATCGGGACCTGGGGCGGCACGCAGGCCGGAACCGTGAAGGGCGAGCTCGCGCGCGCGGTGATGCAGTTCAAGAGCTTTCCCATCGCGATGATGTCGCGGCACTGGCGCCGCATGCTGGACACGCCGCAAGGGCTGGAGGGCGCGCCGGTGGTGGCCAACCGTCTGGCCTACGCCGGCGCCATGATGGCGAGCCTGTCGATCCTTGGCGCCGTGGCCTTCCAGATCAAGCAGCTGGTCAGCGGCAAGGATCCCGTCGACATGACCACGCCCAAGTTCTGGACGCGCGCCGTCGCGCAGGGCGGCGGCCTGGGCTTCTTCGGCGACATGCTGCTGTCCGACACCACCGAGGACCGCGGTCAACTCGACACGCTCGGGCGCGCGCTGCTCGGCCCGAGCTTCGGCAGTGCGGCGGATGCGTGGGAGCTGACCAAGGGCAACATCGACGAGTCGATCGCTGGAAAGGACACGCACCTGGGAGCCGAATCGCTGCGCTTCGCTCGCGGCCATCTGCCGCTAGTCAATCTCTGGTACGCCAAGGCGGTGCTCGATCATGCAGGCCTGCAGTCTCTGCAGGAGAACCTGAGCCCAGGCTACATGTCCCGTATGCGTCAGAAGGCGCGCAAGGACTGGCAGCAAGACTACTGGTGGCAGCCGGGCTCCGATCTTCCGGATCGCGCGCCGTCGTTCGAGCAACTTGCGGGGCAGTGATGACGCCGGACCAACTGCAGAAACTCAGGGATCGTGCGGAGCTGCTCGTCGACATCTTCCTGGAGGAGTCGGACCCGACCACATGGCCGGGAAACGGGGTGCCGGTCGCGGAGATGAGCAAGCAAGTGCGCGGAGATCGTTACTGGTGCAAGAAAAACGCCGTCGCGACCCTGGCCGCGGCTCACCGAGTTTCCGCCTTGGTCGAGTTGGAAATGCGGCTGGCGTCCGGTCAGGGGGGCGATACGGATGCCCAGGCGAAAGAGCAGGCGCGGCTCGATGCGATGGCCGCCGAGGCGGAGAAAGAGGCTGAGCGAATCATGAAGGACCTGGAGCGTGGAAGCCGCGCCAGTGCCCGATCGAAGGTCGCCAAGAAGCTGCATGGCGACAAGGCGTAAGCAGCCGCAATCGGCGTCTGCCGATTCGCCTCCGGCGGCCGCACAGCCGCGGCGGAAGATCTCGTTCCACGCCTTCTTCCTGATGTGGGCAAAGCACCGTCGATGGAAGGTGCCCGCGCCTCACCACAGGATGTGCCATTGGCTCGAACACCGCGGGGAACTCGCGGTGCTGCGTTGCCATCGGGGTATCGGCAAATCGACGCTGCTGGCGGTCTACAACGCGTGGCGCTACTACCGCGACCCCACCTACCGAATCCTCCACCAGAGCGAGGCCGACGGAACGGCCTACAAGACGAGTCGCGACACCCAGAATGTGCTCCGGAGCCATCCTCTCACCCGCGGCATGTTCCGCGAGGGGGGTGTTGAGCAGTGGTGGGTTGATGGCGCAACCGACCCTCGCAACGGCAGCATGTACGCCAAGGGCATCCTGTCCAACGTCACCAGCGCGCGTGCCGACGAGGCGCAAAACGACGACGTGGAGGTGCCGCGCAACATCCAGACGCCTGAGGCGCGGGAGAAGCTGCGCTATCGACTGGGCGAGCAGACCCACATCCTGGTTCCCGGCGGTCGACAACTGTTCGTCGGCACGCCGCACACTCACGACAGCCTGTACGACGAGCAGGAGGCCATGGGCGCGGACTGCTTGACGATTCGCATGTTTGAGCAGGAGCACCGGATCAAGGACGCCGCGGCGGGATCGCACGTGCTGCCCTTCGCGCCGGAGTTCGTCTTCACCGGCATCGGCAAGTACGCAAAGATGCTGAAGGAAGGGAAGGACTATAGGCTCCGCAACGGGGTGATCGAACTCAAGGAGCCGGCCGCGCTGGTCGATTTCTACGCCGAAGTGGCGTGGCCTGAGCGCTTCGATGCGAAGGAATTGCTCAAGCGCCGGCGGAAGACGCGCACCATCAACGAATGGGACAGCCAGTACCAGTTGCACTCGAAGCCAATTCATGAGGTCCGACTAGACCCGGACCACATGGTGCCGTACGACGCCGAGCCTTCTTGGAGGCGCGTGAAGGGCGAACTCACAATGTGGCTGGGTGGGGTCAAGATCGTCGGTGCTGCCTGTCGCTGGGACCCATCCAGCGGAAAGTTGAAGTCAGACGTATCGGCGGTAGCCATCCTGTTCCAGGACGCAAGTGGCCGTCGCTACCTGCACCGCATCGTCCGATTGATGGGCAAGCTGGTGGAGTTCAAAGAGGACGGCGCCACGATCAAGGGCGGCCAGGTCCATCAACTCTGTGAGCTTGTGCGTCAATTCCGCCTGCCGCGCGTCACCATCGAAACCAACGGCATTGGAGGCTTCGCTCCGTCGGTCCTCAAGGGAGCGCTGAAGCAGCGAAATCTCGTCTGCGGCGTGTCAGAGTTGGACAACCGGGCCAACAAGAACAAGCGGATTCTCGAAGCGCTGGAGCCTTTGCTCTCCACCGACGACCAGCTGTGGGCACACGTCACGGTACTCGACGGCGAAGAGGGGGAGGAAGGGAAGGGCGCGCTTCCGACGCAGATGCGCGACTGGAACGCGGCGCTGGCCAACCAAGAAGACGACTACCTCGACGCGGCGGCTGGCGCTGTCACGGAGACGCCTGAGCGCGTGATCGGTGCGATCGCTGCCGATGGCGGGATTCCGCCAACTGTCAGAGAAGAAAGTTGGCGCCCATCAAGCGGCGTGCACCAGATCGAGATCGAGGCCGGTATCGTGGAATGAAGGCGGTGCGCGCCCCTCAAGCGAGGCGCGCATGCCAGTCACCGACCAGACCCCCATTGGTAACGCCGTCGGCAACGGCGTCGCCACCGTCTATCCCTTCGACTACTACGTCGCCGACGACGATGACTTGGTCGTCCAGGTTGACGGCGTTCCCAAGACGCTGAACGTCGACTATTCGCTCACCGGCGTCGGCAACGAGGAAGGGGGACAGATCGTCTTCACCGCCCCGCCCGCAAGCGGCGCGCAAATCTCGCACTTCCGCGACACCGCGCTGACGCGCGACACCGACTACCAGACCACGGGCGACCTGTTTGCCAACGTCGTCGACTTCGACTTCGACCGGCTCTGGCTGGCGCTGCAGGAGATCTTCGGCGGCGGCAAAGCGCCGGCGAGCACGCTGCGCGTTCCCAATGGCGAGACCGTGCCGGCGCTGCCTCGCCGCGCACAGCGCATCAACAAGCTGCTGCTGTTCGACAGCAACGGAGACCCGTATGTCGCCGCACCGGTGAGCGGATCTGCGGCCGACGTTCTCCTCCAGCTGGCCGCCCCAGACGGCGGCGCCCTCGTTGGCTTCCGGCAGAACGGCCTGCTGACGGTCGCTCGAACCATGCTGGCGAAGGCGCGAGACATCAAGCACGTCAACGACTGGGGCGGCGACTTGAAAAAGGCGCTTCAGGATGTCGCGGAGTGGACCACCATCGTCCTGGACGCGGCGAACTACGACATCAGCGGCCTGTACAGCAGCGACTTCAATTTCGGAGCGGGACCCTTCGTGGGAAACACGAAGCGAGGCGTCCGTCTGCAAGGCGCGAACATGCCGCGGGTGAACAGCACCGGCACTGCGCTGGAGGGCGGCACCGTCATCCAGGGCACGCTGCTGAATCTGGCAGCAGACTTCGAGGCATATGACCTGGGCGTCGACGTCGGCGATGACGTGTGCGCTGCCAAGTACGGAGGCGCCTACGCCGAAGGCTTCGTGCCTGGCTGCAACACGGCGTATCCCACCGTGCAGGCGACCATCAAGGGCGTCTGCGTGGACCGTGTGATTGCGCTCGGCCGGGTGCCCACTGGATCTTCCGCGACCTACAAGCACACCATGCTCTTCGAGAACATGGAGGACACCAAGATCGGGATGATCGAGGCGGTAGGCGGGTATCACGCCTTCGTGTCGAAGGTGATCAACCTGCAGGCCAACAGCATCATGGCGCGTGGCGGCGCGGCCGGCGAAGCGGTCATCTTCAAATCTGACGTGGCGAACCGCTGCGAGGACAACCAGATCGCCAACCTCCGCATCGACAACTGGTTCAAGAACGGTGTGGAGCAAAAGGCCGGTTGCCTACGATTCGAAGCGATCGACAACGTCAACAGCCACATCACCAGCAAGATCAAGATCGGCGTGTGCACGATCAAGAACCTGGCCGCCGGTGTCGACGGCATCCAGGCCAGCGGCACATTCCCGATCGTCGACTGCGGCATTGGGCACCTGAACGTTGACACTGCAACCTCTTCGGTCGCCGCGCTGCGCATGGGTTACTCCGGCGCAGACATCCGCCGCTTCGTCATCGGCTCGCACAACATCGTCACGGCCGGGCGCTCGTTCGAGCTCGGCGCCGGCTGGGTCGAAGGGCACATCGGCTCCGGATCGCAGAAATTCACCGCCGACGCGCTGCAGCCCCTGATGTCCTTCGCGTCGTCGAGCTACACCCACGGCGTCATTCAGATGACGATCGACGTAGCTCAGACCAACACCTACATGATCCAGCGCAGCGCCGGTGACGTTCGGATTGACCTGATCACCTTCGGCGGCGGCGCCTTAATTCCGTCGACCCGCTATCTCTCTTCCTATGGCGGGACTTTCACGATCAACGCGACCAACGCTGTGGACTCGGGCACACCAGCGTTCGGTGTCGCAGGCATTGAGTACGTGCCATACAAAGTCAAGCTCAAGGGGGCGGTGAAGACGCTGACGGCGGGCTCGAAGCAACTGTTCACCGTCTCGCCTGCGCCGCTGGTCACGATTCGGCGCACCGTCAATTCGCAGACTGCCGCAGCAGCCTTCGTGACACGCACGCTGGAGTTCACGGGTGGCACGGGCGTGTGCACCGTGCTCGATGCCGCCGTGACGGCCAATGACTTCATCTTCCTGGATGAGGTCAAGTACAACCCGCTGACCCGCTGAATGCGTCGTCGGTTTCAGTTCTCTTTCCCGCTGTGATGACCGACATGAAGCCTGAGATCAAAGACATCGTCATTGAGGCCGCCAAGGCGGCACCAGCTGCAGGCGCGACCGTGCTGTCGTCGCCCTGGTGGGTGTCGATCAACTGGACGGGCGTGCTCACGGGCGTGTTCATCGTCCTGCAGATCCTCTACCTCCTGCGCAAGTGGTGGCGCGAGGAAACCGCCTGGGGCATGCGGCTGCGTCGCTGGGCCGAGAACCGTGGCCTGGTCGCCAGCAAGCCCATGGAGCTGGACGAATGACCCTCTTCGACAAGCTCATCGACCGCGTGCTCGGCCACGAGGGCGGGTATGTCAACGACCCGGACGACCCGGGTGGCGAGACGAAGTTCGGTATCGCCAAACGCAGCTACCCGGCGCTGGACATCCGGTCCCTCACGCGCGACCAGGCCATCGCAATCTATCGCCGCGATTTCTGGGCTCGAGTTCAGGGCGACGCGTTGCCGCCGAGCTTCGCGTTCCAGGCGCTGGATGCAGCGGTCAACCACGGCTGCGAGAACGCGGTTCGCTGGCTGCAGCGGGCGGCCGGCGTCGCTGATGACGGCATCGTTGGACCGCAAACGCTCGGCGCGGTGAAGCGCGCCGACCAGGCGGACCTGGTGCTCAACTTCAACGCCGAGCGCCTGGAGTTCTACGCCAAGCTCAAGACCTTCGACGTCTTCGGGCGTGGGTGGACCCGACGTGTCGCGGCCAACTTGCGGTTCGCCGCGGGAGACAACTGATGGAACCGATCAGCATCGCGATGGGCCTGGCCCAGTTCGTCCCGCAGCTCGTGAAGTGGCTCACCGGCAGCAAGGACGCCGAGGCGGGCGCACAGAAGGTCGTCGATATTGCCGCCCAAGTCACTGGCGTGGTCGACCCCGCCAGGCTCCAGGAAGCTCTGGCAGCCGATCGCGCCCTGCAGATCCAGTTCCAGCAGGCCGTCATGGCCAACAGCACCGAGCTGGACCGGTTGTTCCTCGCCGACACCCAGTCGGCGCGCCAGAGGGACGTGGAGCTGGCGCACGCCGGCATCCGGAACTACCGGGCTTCGATGCTCGTGGCGGTCGCGGTGCTGCTGGTGCTGGTCTGCCTGACCATCACCGTCTGGATGTCCGACGCCAACGACTTCATCAAGGCCTCGGTGACGCTGGTGATGGGCCGCGCCCTCGGCTGGGTGGATCAGGTGTTCTCCTTCGAGTTCGGCACCACGCGCGCCAACAAGACGAAGGACGACACGATCCGCGACCTCGCCCGCTGATGGTGGGCGCATGTGGCACGCCGAAGTGACCGAGCTGCTGCTCCGTGAGGTCGTCTCGACGGACGACTTCGACGGCCACATTCCGTACGGTGCCATCGCCACGGTCAACATCCTCGACCGCACCCGCGCGTTCATCCGTGGGACCCTGCGGCGCGACGGACGCGAGCTGAGCATCAAGGACTTCCGCGACATCGCGCGCAAGCTGCGCGATGAGCATGGAATTCTTACCGTCGAGTACGACCGAAAGGGCGTCGTGCGTTCGGTGTCGACCCATCGGGCCTAGGAGCACCTGGCGCTATCTGGCGCCGGTCATCATTGCGATCGCGCCGGCCTTGCGCGGGTCCGCCGGCTCGGGCGGCGGTGGTGGGACTGCGGTCCATCCGAACATGGTTGCTGGAAGCGTCCACGGGCGCCCGGCTCTCAGCTCGCTCTCGATCTCCTCCAAGACCTCACCGGGAAATTCCGCCAGTGCCCAGGTCTGACGCAGGGAGACCTCCACGCCTTCGATCTCCTCTCGCTCAATTCCCGTCACCGTCCAGTACCGGCGGCTGGCAAAGATCACCGTCGCATCCCAAAGCGGAAGCAGCAGATCCTTCGCGTGGTCAGCGCTGTATGGCGAGAGCGGCGTCAGGGTGGCGACGCGCATCGTTCGGTGCGAGTCCGCGTCGCGACGCTCGGACAGGCGGAAAAGGCCGCACTTCGTCAGCGGTCCCTGGCGGTTCGTGGAGACCTTCCGACCTCGGCGGAAGAGGGGTGTGGCGAGGCAAAACATAGCTGTATATTTATACAGCAATGGCGCGGCAGATCGTTTCCGCAAAGTTCACGTGACGCCAGCATCTTTAGAGGAGAGGAACAAGGCGTTTTCGGGCCTAGTGCGGAAACGATTTCTCCCTAAGTGGTTGATGCGAAACAACTTTGCGCTTGACTCGAAATCAGGCGGACGGAAACGTCTCGGGGGTTCGAATCCCCCCCTCTCCTCCAAAATAGCGCTTGCCCATCAAGCACTTACGAAACCCGCCTCCAGGCGGGTTTTTCGTTTCCGGCGACAGTTTTCGCCTGTCCTTTCCCACTGCCGTGTCCCCATCTGCGGGATGCCGCGCCCGCCTCGGGAAACCCCCGTCAGTCGATGACCTACGCGGTCTTCCTCCGCTGGCGGCTACCGGCGGCCGGCGCTTTTCCGTACAACCTCCACATGCGTCAAGGCGAGCCCACGTTCGCCGTGACAGAGGGCACTGCTCCACGAAAGCCTCGCCATGCTGGACCGCCGAGACCCCGGTAGCTCTTCCCCGACCTCGCTCGTGCGCCTGCGCCGCTGGATCATCGGCGGCAACGTCGCGCTGGCGGTCTTGCTTTTCGCCGCCGTCGGGCTGAGCCTTCACAACGCGCGCGAGGGCGATGAGGACGCGGCCCGGCTCACCGCGGAGAACCTCGCCGCCAGCATGAGCAGCGAGATCGCGGCGGAAATGCGGCTGGTGGACAACGCGCTCGCCTCGATCGCCGAGCGCTACGCCAGGACCTCCCGACAGGAGGACCGCGCCGAGCTCCTGACGCAGATGGCCGCCGAGCAGCATGTGCTGCTCAAGCACGTCACCGCGGTGCGGGTGGTCGATGCGACGGGCCAACTGGTCTCCAACGACCAGGACGTGGCCGAACCCCTCCATCTGGGCGATCGCCCCTATTTCGAGCGAGCCCGCGCGCGCGATGCGACCGTTGTGTCCGAACCCATCCGCTGCCGCACCGTCCATGCATGGTGCATCGTCGCGGCGCGTCGGCTGATCAACGCGGAAGGCGGCTTCGACGGCATCGTCCTGACCGAGCTGACCTCCCGCCACTTCGCGCAGCTCTTCGCCGGCATGGAACTCGGCCAATCGGGCGCGATCTCGTTGCGCGTCAATGGCAGCCTGTTGCTGGTGTCGCGCTACTCGGTCGCCGAGCCCGACTCGGTCAAGGGCCTGGGCGAGGCCACCGTCTCCGACGCGTTGCGCGCCAACCTCGCGCGCAACGCCGACCGCGGCTGGTATGTGACCCGCACCGCGCTGGACAAGGTCGAGCGCATCACCGCCTATCGCCGCGTCGCCGGGTATCCGTTCACCGTCTACGCCGGGCTCAGCACCGACGAGTACCTCGGCGCCTGGTACCGCCAGGCCGCGGAGATCCTCGCGCTCGTGGCGCTGCTGGTCGGGCTGATCGGCGGCATCTCCGCGCTGTTGTATCGCGGCCAGCGGCGCGAGCGGGAAGGGCGCCTCGCCGCCGACCGCACCGCCCGCGAGCAGGCGCTGATGCTCGAGAACGACCTCGTCGGCATGGTGCGGCTGAAGTCGCGCGTCGTGCAGTGGGACAACCGCGCCGCGGAACGCATCCTCGGCTACGGCCCGGGCGAGTTGCGGGGCATGTCCATGCGCGACCTCTACCTGGACCAGGCGACCTTCGACCACATCGGCCGCGCCGGCTATGGCGCGCTCCATGCCGGCGAGCGCTTTCGCACGCAGGTGCAGATGCGCCGCAAGGATGGCTCGCCGCTGTGGATCGACCTGAGCGGCATGCTGGTCTCGGAGGACGAGAGCCTGTGGATGCTCGTCGACATCGACGCGCTCAAGCAGAGCGAGGAGAAGGCCTACGGCATGGCCTTCCGCGACGCGCTGACCGGCCTGCCCAATCGTCGACTCTTCGCCGAGAAGCTCGTCGACGCGCAGGCCACCGCGCTCCGCGCGAACACGGGCCTTGCGGTCTGCTACCTCGACCTGGACGGCTTCAAGCCGGTCAACGACCGGCACGGCCACGAGGCCGGCGACGAGGTCCTGCGGCAGGTCGGTCAACGGCTGCAGCAGGCGCTGCGGGCCAACGACATCGTCGCGCGACTGGGCGGCGACGAGTTCGCGTTGGTCCTGGCGGGCAACAGTGACGCCGGCAGCGCCCGCACCGTGCTGCAGCGATGCCTGTCGGAGATCGGGCGCCCCATCGAGATCAGGGTCGGCAAATCGGTCGCCGTGAGCGCGAGCATCGGCGTCATCCTGGCGCAGGGCGCCAGCGAGACCGCGGCCGTGCTGCGCGCCGCGGACGAGGCGATGTACGCGGCCAAGCGCGCGGGCAAGGGCCGCATCCACTTCGGATCGGCGGTGTCGTCGGAATCGGCCTGCGCACTCGTCCCGCTGCCTGTCGCGCCGGCGCCCAGCCCGCGCATGGTGGCTTGAGCGGCGCGGAGCCCGGCCTCGCGAAGCGCACGAGCGTCGGGAGACGCCTCGGTGAGGCGCTTGCCTGAGTTCCTGACAATAATTCTCAATTGCGAGAAATTCTCATCTATAGTGCCGACCCGACTGCGCACCGCCGCCGCCAGCGCGCCTCGTTCCACCACACGCTGACGACATGACCCTCTTCCGGACCCCGAAGATCGTCGCCTGGCTCACCCCGCTGCTGCTGTGCGCGGTCGCCCAGGCGCATTCGCCTTATCTCAAGCCCAACACCTTCAACGCCGAGGAACAGCGCAAGCATGTGACCGTCGAGGCGTCCTTCGCCGAAGGCGACCTGCGTCCCGACGTGGCGATGAAGTCCGACACCTTCCAGGTGATCCAGCCTGACGGGAGGAAGGTGCCCCTGGTGCCGGCCGCGATCCTCAAGGACGCGAGCTACCTGGAAGTGCCGCTGGGCGCGGGCACCGGGACCTACCTGGTCTCCTCGGGCGTGCGCAAGGGGCGCGTCGCCAAGGGCGTGCTGCGCGACGGCCAGGTGCATTTCGCCGAACGCGCGGAAGACAGCAGGCCCGGTGACCAGCCCATCGAGGTGCAGAGCCTCACGCGCGCGGATGTCTATGTCAGCCGGGGCCGCCCGAGCCAGGTCGATTACGACACCGAGGGCGTCGAGATCCATCCGGTCACGCAGCCCTATGACCTCTACGCCGGCGAGACCGTCACCGTCCGCGTGCGCGAGAACCGCCAGCCGCTGGGCGGGCAGACGCTGACCGTCATCGCCGACGGCCAGCACTACGTCAGCAAGAAGCAGCCGGAAGTGGACTTCCGCACCAACGCCGCGGGCGAGGTCAGCTTCAAGCCCGCGACCGCCGGCCTGTACCTGCTGCAGGTGCGCGTGCGCCGCGCCTCGCCTGACAACCCCGCGCTGTGGCTCAGCCACACCGCCACGCTCACGCTCGAAGTCCAGCCCCAGCCATGAATCGCCTTTCCATGATCGCCAAGTCCACCGTGTCGATCCCGTCGCTGCACCTGCCGGTCGCGGCGCTGGCCCTGGCCGCGTCGACGCTGCTGATGGCGCTGCCGGCCGCGGCCGCCTCGCATTCGTCCACCACCTTCATCAGCGAGCAGGACATCAACGGCGACGGCAAGGTGTCGCTGGCCGAGTTCAAGCTCGGGCGCGAGGTCGAGTTCCTCCGCATGGACTTCAACGCCGACGGCCAACTGAGCGAGGCCGAGTACCTGGGCGAATTCGAGGGACGCCTGATGGCGCGCCTGAGCAAGATCGCCGATCCGGACAAGCGCCGCGAGGAACAGCAGCGCCAGATGCGTCAGGCCAAGGTGCGTTTCGGTGTGCTGGACACCGACAAGAACGGCAGCATCAGCCTCGAGGAGTTCATGGCCACCGGTCTGAGCATGTTCAAGATGCACGACCGCAACCAGGACGGGGTGGTGGACGAGGTCGATGTGAAGCTCGCCGAGGACGATCGCAAGGCGGGCAAGACGAGCTTCGTCTCGCCCTGACCGAACCGGCTCGGCCGCTCGGAAACGGCTGGCGGGAGCGGGCCGGCGCGAAGCCTCAGCCGCGCAGCGCGTTCAGCGTCATCGGGCGGCTGGCGGCCAGGCGGGGAGCTTCCGCCAGCATGTTCAGGTCGGTGAGGAAGCGCTCGAACTCACGGCCCTTGTCATAGAAGGCGTTGGCGCCGTTGTTCACGCACAGCGGCCCGTAGATCTCGGCGTCCCGATTGCTCAGCACCAGGATCGTGCCGCCGAAGCCCGCGATGCGCAGCTTGCGCAGCACTTCCAGCCCCGACCCCGAGGCCAGCGACAGGTCCAGCACCACCACATGCGGACGCGTCAGCCCGACGGTGCACAGCGCCTCCGCCTCGGTGGCGGCGATGCCGACGACCGACAGGAAGGGCTGCTCCTTCAGCGCGGCGAGCAGATGCTTGCGGACCAGCGGAGAGTCTTCGACGAGTACGACTTTCATGATGGTGTCAATTTTGCGCTTTTCGAATTGACAAAACCATGTGGGAAACCGAGTGGTTGCGCTATCGCGTGACTTTCTCTGGAGCCCTCGCCGCGCCAGCCCTCATCCGGGGGGAGTCCCCGACGGACGTGGCTTCCACGCATTGTTCGTCAACGATCGGTCGCGCACACTGGCTGGAATGCCACCTCCCGGACTGCCTCCCCCCGAGGGCCTCCCCCCGGCGATGACGACCCTCCCTCCCGAGGGTGCCCCCGTCAGCGTGCCCATCGCCACCTGCGGCCTGACACGGCGCTGTCTGTTGGGCGCAGGAACCTTCCTCGGGGCGACGTCGGCCCTGATCGGCTCGGTGGCGGCCGCGGCGGCTCCGACGGCGGCGCCTTCCCCGCACAAGCGGGTCCTGCGCGCGCTGATCGAGAGCTGGCCGCCTTACCTCATCCCAGGTGCCGACGGCTCGATGCGTGGCCTGGACGCGGAGTTGCTGCAGGCGATCTGCCGGCAAGCCGGTTATGCGCTGGCGTGGATCCGAGGGTCGCCCCAATGGCGCAAGCGGCGCTTCCGGGAGCTGCAGAACGACCAGTTCGACCTGATCTTCTCGGCCACGCCCGCCGCGACCCTGGCGTCGATGGTCATGTACACGCGGCCCTACCGGAACGAGGCCTTCATGCTGGCCGCGGCGGAGCGGCCCGACGGGCGACCGGACCCGCGGCTGCAGGGCGTGCGCGGGTTCGAGGACGTCCTGCGCCGGCGGCTCACGCTGCTGCACGTCGACGCGTTCAGCCTGGGCGCGGACTTCGAGTCCTGGCGGCCGCGCCTGGCTGAGGCGGGCCTGCTGGTCCCGTACCAGACGACCCGCCAGGGCGTGGACATGCTGCGTCTGGGCCGCGCTCCGCTGATCCTGGGCGATGACCTGGACCTGCACGCACAGGCGCGCGCGCTCAACCTGCGCCTTGTGCGCCAGCCCTTCGGCGCCAGCGTGCAGCCGGTCTGCCTGATGGTGAGCCGGCGCCGTCTGGACGAATCCGACGTGGGCCGGCTCGACCGCGCCATCCATGCGCTGGAGCAGCGCGGCGACCTGGCCGCGATCCGGAAACGCCACGGCGCGCCCTGAACTGCTACAACGGCAGCCTTGCCAGCGGCCGCCTTCGCCGCCGCGCCCTGACCTGGAGAGACCGCATGAGCGCTGCTTCCGCTTCCCCGCCGGCCCCCGGTGGCGATTCCTTCGATGCCATCGTCATCGGCGCGGGTCAGGCCGGTCCGCCGCTGGCCGAGCGGATGTCGCAGGCGGGCTGGCGCGTGGCCGTGATCGAACGCTCGCGCGTCGGTGGCACCTGCGTCAACACCGGCTGCATCCCGACCAAGGCGATGGTCGCCAGCGCCCATGCCGCCTGGGTCGTGCGCGAGGCCGCGCGCTGGGGCGTGCGCGTGCCCGCGGGCGCGGACGTCGACCTGGCGGAGGTCGTCGCGCGCAAGGATCGTATCTCCGGCCAATCGCGCCAGAACGTCGAGCGTTGGCTGGGCGGCATGAACGGGGTCGAGCTGATCCGCGGCCACGCGCGCTTCGAGGATCCGCACACCGTCGTCGTCGACGGGCGCCGGCTGCGCGCCGCGCGCTTCTTCCTCAACGTCGGCGGACGCCCCGCGCAACCCGGCGTCGAGGGACTCGACGCGGTGCCGTGGCTGAGCAACGCATCGATCATGCGGGTGGACGCGCTGCCCGAGCACCTCGTGGTCGTGGGCGGCAGCTACATCGGGCTGGAGTTCGCGCAGATGTTCCGACGCTTCGGCTCGCAAGTGACCGTCGTGCAGCGCGGCCCACGGCTGGTCCCGCGCGAGGACGACGATGTCGCCGACGCCGTGCGCGCGATGCTCGAGCGCGAGGGCGTCGCCATCCGCACCGGCGCGGAGTGCGTGAGGCTCGCGCCCGCGGAGGCCGGTGAGGCCGGCGGTGCCGGCGGTGCCGGCAGGGCGGACAGGGTGGCCAAGGTGCGGGTGCACGTGAGTTGCCAGACTGGCGAGCCGGAGGTGGTCGGCAGTCATGTGCTGATCGCCACCGGGCGGCGGCCCAACACCGACGACCTGGGCCTGGACCGGGCGGGCGTCACGCTCGACGAGCGCGGCTACGTCGTCGTCGACGATCGGCTGCGCAGCAACGTGCCGCACATCTGGGCCCTGGGCGACTGCAACGGTCGCGGCGCGTTCACGCACACCTCATGGAACGATTTCGAGGTGATGGCGGCCAACCTGTTCGACGGCGCCGATCGCGGCATCGGTGATCGCGTCGTGAGCTATGCGCTGTACACCGATCCGCCGCTGGCGCGCATCGGCCTGAGCGAACGCGAGGTGCGCGCGTCCGGCCGGCCCGCGCTGATCGGCACCCGGCCCATGGCCCGCGTCGGGCGCGCCATCGAGAAGGGCGAGACCGAGGGCTTCATCAAGCTGCTCGTGGACGCCGGGACGAAGGCGATCCTCGGGGCGATGGTGCTCGGTGTCGACGGCGACGAGGCGGTGCAGTCGTTGCTCGACGTCATCGCCTCACGCCGGCCGTACACCGAGGTGCTCACCGGCGGCGTGCGCATCCATCCGACCGTCAGCGAGCTGCTGCCGACCGTGCTGCAGTCGCTGAAGCCCTTGGCGCCTTAGACCTGGCGGGTACGGGCCTTGCCGAACCGGTACAAGAAGGTCGACCGGGGAGCGACCGTGTCCGTCGGGAAAGGTCCGTCATGAACAGTCTCATCGTGCGCCAGGTCGGCCTGCCGCCACCGCTGACCGCGGTCCCCGCTCCCTCTGGGGACAAGCCCCTCCATGTCGTGGAGATCGTCGGCACGCAGCCGCCGGACGAAGGCCCCCATGACGGGGCGAACGGAGCGAACGGAGCGAACGATACGGACCGCCTCGGCGCCACGCGCCTGGTCGAGCGGCTGGTCGAACGCTTGAGCGCGTCTGGTGGCATCCGCTTCACGGTGGTGTGTCCCTCCGAGGGGCCGTTCGCCGAGCGGATCCGATCGCTGGGCGCGGAGACCGTGATCGTGGCAATGCCCGAGGACCCACCCTGGCATGCGATCCAGGTGCTGGTCGGCTTGATCCGCAATCGGCAGGCGGAAGTGCTGCACGCGCACCTGCCCAACGCGCATCGGCTCGCAGGGCTGGCTGGCGGACTGACGCGCACGCCGGTGCTCAGCACCGTGCAGGGCCAGCAACTCGACATGCCCGACCTGGAGGTGCATCGGCTCGTCGCCAGCCAGTTGAGCGTGGTTACCGAGGCGAGCTACTTCCACGCGCTGGGCCTGGGCATCGCGCCCGAGCGCATCAGCTGCGAGCCCATCGACGCGGACACGCCCGAGGACCTCGCGGCGGGCAGCCTTGAGGCGCTGGGCCAGCGGCTGCGCGCGATGGCCGGCGTCAACCTGTCACGCGGCACGGCGCAGGCGCGCGCGTTGGCGCAACCGCTGACGGCATCGGGCGGCGCGCTCGGTCGTTGATCGAACGCATCGCGCCAATGGCAGCAGGCATCGGGATTGCCGAGCATTCATTGCAAGGGCGCCGTTGAAGTTCGCTTCGCGACGACCCCCGGCAAGACCTCAATTCCTCAGCTAACAGGAGATCCCTCATGAACTCACGTTCCAAGATCACCACCGCAGCGATGGCGATTGCGCTGGCTTCCGGCGTCGGCTTCCTTCATGCCCAGAGTGGCGGCCAGGGCGGCAGCTCCGGCACCGTGGGCGCGCGCGATCAGACCAACGATCCGCTGTCCAATAACAACGACCAGAACAAGGCACCGCCGGCCACGCCCGCGGCCAATCCTTCCACCGGCCAACCTGCGACGACGCAGGACATGCAGAACACGCAACCGGCCACCAGCAGCCAGAACAACGGCAACAACACGACGACCGAGCAGCGCCAGGATCCGAGCGTGCGCACGGGCACCGATCCGATGCCGCAATACAACTCGACCAATGATTCGTCGATGAACTCGACGGACAGCACGCTGCCGGCCCGCGCCGACCGCAATTGATCGCTGTCATCACGACCGTCACGACCCATGACGAGCAAAGGCGGCCCCGAGGGGCCGCCTTTTTCATGGGGACGCGATCCGGGGATCGCGTCCCGACGGTCAAGCGATCAGACGATCGATCCGACGATCAGCCGATCAGACGATCGTCAGCGTGACGTCGATGTTGCCGCGCGTGGCGTTCGAGTACGGGCAGACCTCGTGGGCATCGGCGACCAGCTTCTCCAGCTGCGCGCGGTCCATGCCCGGCACCGAGATCTTCATCGACACGGCGATGCCGAATGCGCCCGGCTTGTTGGCGTGGGGGCCGATGCCGACCTCGCTGGTGATCGAGACCTCGGCCGGCAGCGCGACCTTGTTGCGCGCCGACACGGCCTTCATCGCGCCGATGAAGCAGGCGGAGTAACCCGCGGCGAACAGCTGCTCGGGGTTGGTGCCGGCGCCGTCGTCGCCGCCCAGCGCCTTGGGCGTGGACAGCTGGACCTTCAGCCGGTCGTCGGACGATTGCGCGGTGCCTTGACGGCCGCCGGTGGCGGTGGCAGTGGCGGTGTAGAGGGCTTTCTCGATGGCCATGTGGGGCTCCTTGGTGGTGACAGGTGGGGGTGGGTGAAAGCGGGAGGTCAGGGGCCGGGGTCGACCAGGTCGTGGTCGGCGGCGGACGGATCGCGTGCCAAGTGCGTGAGCACGTTGGTGCGCAATTCCTGCAGGCGTGTCGTCAGCGTCTGCAACTCCGTCGGGCTGCAGGCGCTGGCGCAGGCCAGTTGTTCGGGAATGCCGACCGCCTGCTCGCGCAGCGCGCGGCCGGCGGCCGTCAGGTGAATCTCGACGCGGCGTTCGTCGGCCAGCGCGCGGCGGCGCTCGATCAGGCCGCTGGTCTCCAGCCGCTTGAGCAGCGGGGTCAGCGTGCCCGAGTCCAGGCTCAGGCGTTGCCCCAGGTCCGAGACGCTCGGGCCGTCCTGCTCCCACAGCACCAGCATCGCGAGGTACTGCGGATAGGTCAGGCCCAGCGGCGCCAGTAGCGGCTTGTAGAGCTTGGTCATCGCCAGCGACGTCGAATACAACGCGAAGCACAGCTGCACGTCCAGCTGCAGCCAGTCGGTGCCCGCTGGCATCGGCTGGGCGCGGACGTCAGCGCGGGGGCTGGCGTCTTGCGGGGAGGTGGCGTTCGTCGGCATGGCGTGAACTGTAGCGAGCAATTCAATTGCGTGCAATTGAAATGGTCTTTCATCCCGGTTGACGCGAACTATCGGCGTCTCGAGCGGTCATCGCCAGCACGGAAAGAAGGGACGCGGCGCCCCTGAACGCAGGACCTCGGTTGAACACCCTCTCCTGCGGAGCGAGAGAGCAATCGTGTCAACCGGTGCGCATTCGGCCCCCTCGCCCGCGGAGCGGGAGAGGGCGGGGGGTGAGGGCTCGCGGCGAGGCTCGCTGTCGATCACGAGCCCTCACCCCAACCCCTCTCCCGCAAGCGGGCGAGGGGCTTCAGGGGGGCGTCAGCCCGTCGACATGATCGCGTCGACCTGCTCGCTGAGCTCCAGCCAGCGCATCTCGGCTTCCTCGACCTCATCGCCGATCGCCTTCAGGCGCTTGCCGGCCTCGGCGATCTGCGCGGGTGATTGACCGGCGCCGGACAACTGCGCCTCGAGCGCGGCGCGTTCCTCGGTCCAGGCCTTCATGCGCGCGTCGATCTGCTCCATCTCCTTGCGCAGCGGACGCGTCTGCTCATTGAGCTTCTGACGTTGCTGGCCAGTGAGCTTGCGTTCCTCGCGCTTGACCGGCGCGGGGGCAGGTGTTGCCACCGCGGCCGGCGCGGCGACAGGGGCGGGCGCGGGCGCCGCGGCGGGTGCGCTCGAACGCGCGGCGCGCAGCGCCTGCTTGGCTTCTTCCTTGGCGAGCTTGGCCGCCTCGCGCGACTGCTCCAGCAACCAGCGCTGGTAGTCGTCGAGGTCGCCATCGAAAGGCTCCAACTGCCCGTCGGCCACCAGCCAGAACTCGTCGCAGACCTCGCGCAGCAGCGCGCGGTCGTGGCTCACCAGCATGACGGTGCCCTCGAACTCGTTGAGCGCCATCGACAGCGCCTCGCGGGTCTGCAGGTCCAGGTGGTTGGTCGGTTCGTCGAGCAGCAGCAGGTTGGGGCGCTGCCAGACGATCATCGCCAGCACCAGCCGCGCCTTCTCGCCGCCGGACAGGCTGCCGCACTTCCTGGTTGACCATGTCGCCGACGAAGCGGAACTGACCGAGGAAGTCGCGCAGCTCCTGCTCGCGCGCGCCCGGGCTGACCTCCTTGGCCAGCCGGATCATGTGCATCAGCGGGCCTTCGTCGGGCCGCAGCACGTCCAGCTCCTGCTGGGCGAAGTAGCCGATGGACAGGCCCTTGCCCTCGGTGATGGTGCCGCCCATTGCGCGCTGCATGCGCGCCACGGTCTTCACGAAAGTGGACTTGCCCTGGCCGTTCGCGCCCAGGATGCCGAAACGCTGACCCGCCAGCACCGAGCGGTCGATGCCGCGCACGATGACCTTCTCGCCCTCGTCGGTGTCGTAGCCCACCGAGACCGTGTCGAACATCAGCATCGGGTTGGGCAGGTTCAGCGGCTCGCGGAACTCGAAGCTGAAGTCCGACGCGGTCAGCACCGGTGCGAGCTTCTCCATGCGCTCCAGCGCCTTGACGCGGCTTTGCGCCTGCTTGGCCTTGGTGGCCTTGGCCTTGAAGCGGTCGATGAAGCTTCTGCAGGTGCGCCATGCGCTCCTGCTGCTTGCTGAAGGCCTGCTGCTGCTGCAGCATGCGCTCCGCGCGCATGGACTCGAAGGCCGTGTAGTTGCCGCCGTAGCGATGCAGCTTGGCGTCGTCCAGGTGCAGCGTGACCTTCGTGATCGCGTCGAGGAAGTCGCGGTCGTGGCTGATGATGATCAGCGTGCCGGCATAGCGCTGCAGCCAGCGCTTCCAGCCAGACCAGGGCGTCCAGGTCCAGGTGGTTGGTCGGCTCGTCCAGCAGCAGCAGGTCGGACGGGCACATCAGCGCCCGCGCCAGGTTGCAGGCGCATGCGCCAGCCGCCGGAGAAGCTGTTGACCGGCGCGTCGACCTGCGCGCCCTTGAAGCCCAGGCCCATCATCAGCGCCTGCGCGCGGGCCGGGGCGTCCAGGCTGCCCGCGTCCATCAGTTGCGCATAGGCATCGGCGATCGCATGGCCGTCGTCGGCGGCTTCCGCGTCCGCCAGCGCCTGCCGCGCGGCCATCAGACGCACGTCCCCTTCGAGCACGAACTCGGTCGCGGGCATGTCGGTCTCGGGCATGTGCTGCGCGACCTCGGCCATCGCCCAGTGGCGCGGGATCTCCACGTCGCCCTTGTCGCTGTGCAGCCGGTCGGTGAGCAGCGCGAAGAGGCTGGACTTGCCCGCGCCGTTGCGCCCGACCAGGCCGACCTTCTCGCCCGGCTGCAGCACGACGCTCGCGTCGTCCAGGACGACCTTGGTGCCGCGTCGCAGCACGATGTTGCGCAAGGTGATCATGCCGACGCTCCTTCGCGGGCAGCGCCGAAGCCCGCGGTGACCAGCGCCTCTCGCGTCACCAGCAGCACCTGGTCCTCGCCCGACGAGGTCTCCAGCCACGCGACTTCCAACGACGGGAAAGCCGCCTCGAAGAACTCGCGTTCGTTGCCGATCTCCAGCACCAGCACCGCATGCGGCTTCATCCGCGCGGGCGCATCGGCCAGCAGTCGCCGGATGAAGTCCATGCCATCGCTGCCGCCCGCGAGCGCGAGCTCGGGTTCGGCGCGGTACTCCTGCGGCAGCGCCGCCATCGACGTGCTGTTCACGTAGGGCGGATTGCACAGGATCAGGTCGTAGGCGCCTTGTGCCGGCGCCAGGCCGTCGCCCTGCAGCAGCCGGATGCGATCGCCGAGCTGGTGGCGCTCGACGTTGATCGCGGCCACGGCGAGCGCGTCGGCGCTCAGGTCGATCGCGTCGACGGCCACATCGGGCCAGGCCATCGCCGCGAGCACCGCCAGGCTGCCGTTGCCGGTGCACAGGTCCAGCACGCGCGTGGTCTGGTCGGACAGCCACGCGTCGATCGTGGCATCGGCCAGCAGCTCCGCGATGAAGCTGCGCGGCACGATGGCGCGCTCATCGACGTAGAAGGGCACGCCCTGCAGCCAGGCCTCGCGCGTCAGGTACGCGGCGGGCTTGCGCGTGGCGATGCGCTCCGCGACGAGCGCCTCGACCTTGGCGAGCCCCGCGTCATCGACCGCCTCGGCGGCGTGCTCGTCGAGCGCATCCAGCGGCAGGTCCAGCGCCCACAGCACGAGCCAGGCGGCCTCGTCGAAGGCGTTCGTGGTGCCATGCCCAAACGAAACGCCCGCCTCACGGAGGCGGGCGGCCTGGGCCTCGATCAATTCCAACAGCGTCACAGCAGCAGATTCTCCAGGGTGCGGCGGTAGATGCGCGCGAGCGGCGCGATCTGATCCAGCGGCACATATTCGTCGATCTTGTGGATGCTCGCATTGAGCGGTCCGAATTCCACCACCTGCCGGCACAGCGTGGCGATGAAGCGGCCATCCGAGGTGCCGCCGGTCGTCGACAGCTCGGTGACCACGCCGGTCTCGGCCTCGATCGCCGCGGCAAGGCCGGCCGACAGCTCGCCCACCGGCGTCAGGAAGGGTTGGCCCGAGAGCGACCAGTCCAGCGTGTACGTGAGCCCGTGCCGGTCCAGCAGCGCGTGCACGCGTTGCTTGAGCGTCTGCGGCGTGGACTCGGTCGAGAAACGGAAGTTGAAGTCCACCACGAGCTCGCCAGGGATCACGTTGCCCGCGCCGGTACCGGCGGCGATGTTGGAGATCTGGAAGGTCGTGGGCGGGAAGTAGGCGTTGCCGCCGTCCCATTCGGTGACGGCGAGTTCCGCGAGCGCCGGCGCGCCCTGGTGCACCGGGTTGCGTGCCAGGTGCGGATAAGCGACGTGGCCCTGGATGCCGACCACGCGCAGCTTGCCCGACAGCGACCCGCGGCGGCCGTTCTTGACGGTGTCGCCCAGGCGTTCGACCGAGGTCGGCTCGCCGACGATGCAGTAGTCCAGCCGCTCGCCGCGCGCGCGCAGCCTCTCGACGCACACGACGGTGCCGTCGCGTGCGGGGCCTTCCTCATCGCTGGTCAGCAGGAAGGCCACGCTGCCGCGATGTGCCGGATGCGCCGCGACGAAGGTCTCGGCCGCGACGACCATCGCCGCGAGCGAGGTTTTCATGTCCGCCGCGCCGCGTCCGTACAGGCGGTCGCCGCGCACGGTGGGCACGAAGGGGTCGCTGGTCCACTTGGCGAGGTCGCCGGTGGGCACGACGTCGGTGTGGCCGGCGAAGACCAGCACCGGCGCGTCGGCGTCCTGACCGCGGCGCACCGCCCACAGGTTGCTGACGCGGAAGTCGTCCGGGCCGCTGTCCATGCGCTCCAGCGCGAAGCCGGCGGCAGCCAGCCGCGCGCCGATCAGCTCGAGGCAGCCGGCGTCGTCGGGCGTCACCGAGGCGCGGGCGATCAGTTGCTCGAGCAGCGCGAGGGTGTCGTCGTCCATGGGGTCCAGATCAGCGCGGGCCTCAGCCCGGCTGCACGTCCAGCGTGATCGAGGTGAAGTTGGCGGTGTCCTCGGCCGGCTCTTCCTTCTTGGGCGCGCCCGGGCCACCGGGCTTCACGCCGGGGCCGTCGTTCTGCAGGCGCCAGAGCAGGTTGGTCGGCGAGTCGGCGAAGGCCAGGCCTTCCTCGCGCGTGATCGTGCCCTCGGTGATGAGCTTGGCGAAGTGCTCCTCGAAGCTCTGCGAGCCCTCGGCGATGGACTTCTCCATCGCCTCCTTCACGCCGGCGAAGTCGCCCTGCTCGATGAGCTCGGCGATCAGCTTGGTGTTGAGCAGGATCTCGGTCACCGGCACGCGGCCGCCCGCGGCGGCGCGCACCAGGCGCTGCGACACCACCGCCTTGAGGCCCGCGCCCAGGTCGTTGAGCATCGCCGGACGCGACTCCGGCGTGTAGAAGGACATGATCCGGTTGAGCGCGTGGTAGCTGTTGTTGCCGTGCAGCGTGGCCACGACCAGGTGGCCCGACAGCGCATACGAGATCGCCGCCGTCATCGTCTCGCGATCGCGGATTTCACCGATCAGGATGCAGTCCGGCGCCTGGCGCAGCGCGTTCTTCAGCGCGATCTGCAGCGACGCGGTGTCGCGGCCGACCTCGCGCTGGTTGACCAGCGAGCGCTTGTTGGTGAACAGGTACTCGAGCGGATCCTCGATGGTGAGGATGTGGCCGGTCATCGTCTGGTTGCGGTGCTCCAGCATCGACGCGAGCGTGGTGCTCTTGCCGGTGCCGGTCGCGCCGACCATCAGGATCAGGCCCCGCTTCTCGGTGATCAGCTTGCCCAGGATGGGCGGCAGGCCCAGGCTGTCCAGCGTCGGGATCACGTGCGGGATGTGGCGGAACACCGCCGCGATGGAGCCGCGCTGGCGGAAACCCGAGAGCCGGAAGCTGCCCACCTTGGGGATGGAGACCGCCATGTTGAGCTCGCCGTTGGTGTCGAGCTCCGACAGGTGCTGCGGATCGATGACCTCGGAAATCAGCGCGCGCGGCTGGGCCGGCGTCAGCAGCTGGTCCGACAGCTGGAGCATCTGCCCGTTGATCCTGATCAGCACCGGCATGTTGGCCGACAGGTAGGTGTCGGACGCGCCTTTCTCGGCCATCAGGCGCAGGATGCGCTCCATGTTTCCCGTGCTCATGCGGTCTCCTCCGGTGGGATGCTCTTCTTCAGACGGTGGGTCGGTCGCCGGTCGCGGCCTGCGCCGCTCAGGCGCGCAGCAGGTCGTTGATCGAGGTCTTGGCGCGGGTGCCCGCGTCGACCTTCTTGACGATGATCGCGGCGTACAGGCTGTACTTGTCGTTCTTGGGCAGGCTGCCGCTGACCACCACCGAGCCCGCCGGCACGCGGCCGTAGGACACGGATGTCGCCGGTCTCGCGGTCGTAGATCTGGGTGCTCTGGCCGAGGTACACGCCCATCGAGATCACCGAGTTCTCCTCCACGATCACGCCTTCCACCACTTCCGAGCGGGCGCCGATGAAGCAGTTGTCCTCGATGATGGTCGGGTTGGCCTGCAGCGGCTCCAGCACGCCGCCGATGCCGACGCCGCCCGACAGGTGGACGTTCTTGCCGATCTGCGCGCACGAACCGACGGTGGCCCAGGTGTCGACCATGGTGCCTTCGTCGACGTAGGCGCCGATGTTGACGTAGGACGGCATCAGCACGACGTTCTTCGCGATGAAGCAGCCGCGGCGCGCGACGGCCGGCGGCACCACGCGGAAGCCGGTGGCGCGCAGCGCCTCGTCGCTCATGCCGCCGAACTTGGTCGGGACCTTGTCGAAGAAGGTCATGTCGCCGGCGCCCATCTGGCGCGTTGTCGTTCAGGCGGAAGGACAGCAGCACGGCCTTCTTGACCCACTGATGCACGGTCCACTCGCCGACGGCCTTGCGCTCGGCCACGCGCAGCGTGCCGGCGTCCAGGCGGGCCAGCACGTCGTCCACGGCGGCGCGGACTTCCGGGCTGTTGGCCGAGGTCAGGTTGGCGCGGCCTTCCCAGGCCAGGTCGATGATGGATTGCAGGTCTTGCGTCATGGTGCGGATCGGTTCGGGGAGAGGAGTGGGGGCGGGTGAAGCGGATCGGGGGGCGGGCGGGATCAGGCCGGCGTCTTGGATTGCTTCACGTAGGAGACGATGCGGTGGGCGGCTTCCAGGCATTCGGCCTGTTCGGCCACCAGGGCCAGGCGGATGCGGCCGGCGCCCGGGTTGAGGCCGTGGGCGTCGCGGGCCAGCAGGCTGCCGGGCAGGACGCCGACATTGTATTGAGCGAGCAGGCCCTGGGCGAAGCCAATATCGTTACCGTCTGGCACGGCTGCCCACAGGTAGAAACCCGCGTCCGGCAGGGCGACGTCGAGCACCTCGGCCAGCAGCGGGGTGACCGCGGCGAACTTGGCGCGGTACTGCGTGCGGTTGGCCACGACGTGGTCCTCGTCGTCCCAGGCGGCGATGCTGGCGGCCTGGATCAGCGGGCTCATCGCCGAGCCGTGGTAGGTGCGGTACAGCAGGAAGCGCTTGATCCACGCGGCGTCGCCGGCGACGAAGCCCGAGCGCATGCCCGGCACGTTGGAGCGCTTGGACAGGCTGGTGAAGGCGATCAGGTTGCGGAAGTCCGACCGGCCAAGTTGGGCGCGCGGCCTGCAGGCCCGACAGCGGCGCGGCGTCGGGGCCATCGCGGAAATAGATCTCGGAGTAGCACTCGTCGGAGGCGATCACGAAGCCGTGGCGGTCGGACAGCGCGAACAGCGTCTTCCATTCCGACAGCGGCATCACCGCGCCGGTCGGGTTGCCCGGGGAGCACACGTAGAGCAGCTGGGTGCGGGCCCAGGTCACCTCGTCGATCTGGGACCAGTCCGCGGCGAAGTTGCGCGCGGGGTCGGAGTTGGCGAAGGCGGGCGTGGCGCCGGCCAGCAGCGCCGCGCCCTCGTAGATCTGATAGAACGGATTGGGGCAGACGACGGTGGCGCCGGGGCGGCTCGGGTCGATGACGACCTGGGCGAGCGCGAACAGCGCCTCGCGCGACCCGTTCACCGGCAGGATCTGCGTGGCCGGGTCCAGGCTCAGCGCGTAGCGGCGCTGCAGCCAGCCCGCGATGGCCTCGCGCAGCCGGGGCTCGCCGGCGGTGGCGGGATAGCTGGACAGCCCCTTCATGTTGGCCATCAGCGCGTCCTCGACCAGCTTGGGCGCGGGATGCTTGGGCTCGCCGATGCCCAGCGAGATGGGCCGGTAGTCGGGGTTCGGGACGATGCCCTGGGTCAGGGCGCGCAGCCGCTCGAACGGGTAAGGGTTCAGCAGCGCCAGTCGTGGGTTGACCGGAGGAGCGACCGGAGATGAAGCGGGGGTAGGGCTCATGCGCGGAATCATAGGCGGGCGCCCGGCGCCGGCCTTCCTTCACTGGACAACGCTGGGTTGACGGCGAATGACGACGAACGACGGCGAACGACGCCAGTCGGCGCTCAAAGCGCCCCTCGGCAACCCGGCGCGCCGCATCGGCAGGCCAGGCGGCCCTCGTGATGGGTCACGCCGTAGTCGACGGTGACCTCGTCGCCCGGGAGCAGGTCCTGGAGCGCGAAGAAGCTCACCTCGCCGTCCTCGACCTGGATGCGGGCGTTGGGCCGGCAGCTGTGATTCGTGAACCGCATCGCGTCCTGCGACCGGCTCGCGTCGATCGCCCGCGCCGGCGACAGCTCCACCAGCATCAGCCGGCGGCTCTCCTGCGCGCGCCGCCGCGCCTCGGCCACGGTGATGGACTCGCCGGTCAGCAGGCCCAGCCGCGTGCCGGCGGGGATGGCCTCGGCCGCGAACACGCCGTAGCCATCGATGCGGCTGCGCTTGAGCGCGACTGCCACGAACTGCGTGGCGCTGTCGTAGGCGAGGGCCATCGGTGGGCGCGGTCTTCCCGGCGGCTCGTCGGCTTGGCCGGTCAGCCGATCAGCGCAGCAGGCCGGTCTCGAAACCGTGGGCCGGCAGGTCCACGGCGGGCAGCGGCTTCCAGCCCTTCTTGCGGTGCTCGGTCACGACGTTCGTGTAGATGCCGCCGCGCACGTACCACTTGGCCGTGATGCGGATGAAGCGCGGGTTGGTGACCTTCACGATGTCCTCGAGGATGGTGTTGGTCACCTTCTCGTGGAACGCGCCTTCGTCGCGGTAGCTCCAGAAGTACATCTTCAGGCTCTTGAGCTCGACGCAGTACTGGTCCGCGATCATGTCGATCGTGAAATGCGCGAAGTCCGGCTGGCCCGTCAGCGGGCAGTGGCAGGTGAACTCGGGGATCTGGAACTGGATGACGTAGTCCCGCTCAGGCGCCGGGTTGGGGAAGACGTGGATCTCCTTGCTGGGGCGGCTCGGCGGGTTGGGCGGCATCTCGCGCATCTTGGGCGCGACGGCGGTGTCCGCCTTCTTCGCCTTCGCCGGCGTCGCCTTGATGGGCTCGACGAACTTCAGCGCCTTGGAGGCCTTCGGAGTCTTGGCGGTGGCGGAGGGCGCGGCGGCCTTGATGGTGGTCGGGGCGGCAGCCTTGGCGGAGGTGTTCTTGGCCATGGGGCAAGGGGGAAAGGACGAAGGGCGCGATGGTATCATCCGCCGCGAATCGAGCGCCCCGTCAAGGGGCGTTTCCACAATCAAATCAAAGGCTTAGATCACGCCAAGGCCGTGTCGGCCCGCGGATCCCACCCGATGCGACTGAACTCGATCAAGCTCTCGGGCTTCAAGTCCTTTGCCGATCCGACCACCTTCCAGCTGCCTGGTCAGCTGGTCGGCGTCGTCGGCCCCAACGGCTGCGGCAAGTCCAACATCATGGACGCGGTGCGCTGGGTGCTGGGCGAAAGCAAGGCCAGCGAACTGCGCGGCGAGTCCATGCAGGACGTGATCTTCAACGGCTCGGGCAACCGCAAGCCGGCGAGCCGCTCCAGCGTGGAACTGGTGTTCGACAACACCAGCGCGCGCGCCGGCGGCCAGTGGAACCAGTTCACCGAGATCGCCGTCAAGCGCGTGCTCACGCGCGACGGCACGTCGAGCTACTTCATCAACAACCAGCCGGTGCGCCGCCGCGACGTGCAGGACGTGTTCCTCGGCACGGGCCTGGGGCCGCGCGCCTACGCCATCATCGGCCAGGGCACGATCAGCCGGATCATCGAATCCAAGCCCGAGGAACTGCGCATGTTCCTCGAGGAGGCCGCGGGCGTCTCCAAGTACAAGGAGCGTCGCCGCGAGACCGAGAACCGCCTCAAGGACACGCGCGAGAACCTGACACGTGTCGAGGACATCCTGCGCGAGCTCAACAGCAACCTCGAGAAGCTGGAGCGCCAGGCCGAGGTCGCCGCGAACTACCGCCACCTGCAGGACCAGGGCACGCTCAAGCTGCATCAGCTGTGGTTCCTCAAGCACCGCGACGCGGCCGGCGAGGCCACGCGGGTGAAGGTCGAGCATGCCGAGGCGGTCGTCGCGCTCGAGGCCAAGATGGCCGAGCTGCGCCATCTCGAGGCCGAGCTCGAGACCATCCGCCAGGCGCATTACGGTGCCGGCGACGAGCTCCACGCCGCGCAGGGCCGCATGGCCGAGGCGCAGATGGAGGTCAGCCGGCTGGAGGAGCGCATCCGCTACGTCGTCGAGGGCCGCCAGCGGCTGGAGCAGCGGCTCGTCGAGCTGCAGGCGCAGAACCAGCAGTGGCAGGAACGCGCCGAGCAGGCGCAGCTGGAGCTGGACGACGTCGCCACGCAGATCGCGCAGGCCGAGGAACAGAGCGAGATCCTCGCCGCGCAGGCGGAGGATCAGGCGATGAAGCTGCCCGAGGTCGAGGACCAGGTGCGCGCCGCGCAGGCCCGCGCCAACGAGCAGCGCACGCAGGTCACGCAGGTGCAGCAGCAGATCCAGGTGCTGGCCGCCGAGAGCCGCAGCGTCGACGAGCAGCTCAAGGGCCTGCGCGGCCGCCGCGAGCGGCTCGCGCAGGAGCGCCAGGGACTGGCCGCGCCGCAGCACGACAAGCTCGACGAGGTGAAGCGGCTGTCGGTCGCGGCCGACGAGCAGCAGGCGGTCGCCGACGCGCGCCTGGCCGAGCTGGCCGAGGCCGCGCCCGCGGCCGACGAGGCGCGCCAGCACGCGCAGCAGGAATCGCAGCAGCAGGCGGCGCGACTGACTGACATCGTCGCGCGGCTCACCGCGCTGCGCGCGCTGCAGGAGAAGGTGCAGACCGAGGGCAAGCTCAAGCCCTGGCTGGCCAAGCACGGACTGCAGGACGTCAAGGGCCTGTGGACGCAGCTGCACATCACGCCGGGCTGGGAGAACGCCCTCGAGGCCGCGATGCGCGAGCGCATGGGCGCGCTGTCCGTGGGCCGGCTCGAGACGGTGCAGGCCTTCGCGTCCGATCCGCCGCCGGCGCGACTGGCGTTCTACTCGCTGCCCAGCGGCGACATCGCCAACACGCACCGCGCGCTGGCCCCGCTGAGCGACCTGCTCAAGCTCGAGTCCAGCGGCCTGAAGGCGCTGATGAACGACTGGCTCGAGGGCATCTACACCGCGGAGTCCATCGCGGACGCGCTGGCGCAGCGTCCCAGGCTGGGCCACGGCGAGCTCATCATGACCCGCGAGGGCCACGCGGTGAGCCAATTCGCGGTGAGCTTCTACGCGCCGGACTCGGAGACCGCGGGCCTGCTGGCCCGCGCGCAGGAGATCGAGAACCTGGACCGCGAGCAGCGCGCGCAGACGCTGATCGCCGACGAGGCCCGTGCCCAGGCCGTGCGCGCCGAGGCGCTCTACACCGACGCCTCGCAGCGCCTGGCCGTGGTGCGCCGAGAGGCCGCCGAGACGCAGGCCCGCGCGCATCAGCTGCAGGTCGAGCTGCTGCGCCTGGCGCAGCAGACCGAGGCGGCCGTGGCGCGGCGCACGCAGCTCGACGAGGAGCTCGGCGAGATCGACGCGCAGACCGAGGCGCTGATGGAGCGCCGCATGGAAGGCGAGGCGCGCTTCGAGGAGCTCGACCTGCAGCTCGCGACCACGCAGGAGAAGCACGCCGAGCTGGACGAGTCGGTGATCGGCGCCGAGCGCAAGCTCGCCGAGGCGCGCGAGCATCAGCGCGTGCTGGAGCGCCGCGCGCAGGAGGCGGTCTACAGCGCCCGCGCGCTGGCGGCCAAGCGCGGTGAGCTGCAGCGCAGCATCGAGACCTCGCGCCAGCAGGTGCAGGTCAACGAGCAGACCGTGCAGAACATGGCGCAGGAGCGGGCCGAGCTCGATGACGCCGCGGCGCAGGCCGGGCTGCAGGATGCACTGGCGCTCAAGCTGGAGCGCGAGCAGGCCCTGGCCGTGGTGCGCGCGAACTACGACGACCTGAGCCAGCGCCTCAAGCGCAGCGAGGAGCAGCGCATGACGATCGAGCGCGCGCTCGATCCGCTGCGCGAGCGCATCACGCGGCTGCAGCTCGACGAGCAGGCCGCGGCGCTGGGCGGGCAGCAGTTCCTGGAGCAGCTCGTGGCGCAGAACGTCGACCTGGAGGCCCTGGGCAAGGGCATCGAGGAAGGCGGGGTGAAGCTCTACGGGCTGCAGGGCGAGATCGACCGCATCAATCGCGACATCGCCGCGCTGGGGGCGGTCAACCTGGCCGCGCTGGATGAACTGGGCGCGGCGCGCGAGCGCAAGACCTTCCTCGATTCGCAGATGGCGGACCTGACCAGCGCGATCACGACGCTGGAGGACGCGATCCACAAGATCGACCTGGAGACGCGCGACCTGCTGGGCACGACCTTCAACCAGGTCAACGAGCATTTCGGGCGCATGTTCCCGAGCCTGTTCGGCGGCGGCCAGGCCAGGCTGGTGATGACCGGCGACGAGATCCTGGATGCCGGCGTGCAGGTCATGGCGCAGCCGCCGGGCAAGAAGAACTCGACGATCCACCTGCTGTCGGGCGGCGAGAAGGCGCTGACGGCGATCGCACTGGTGTTCGCGATCTTCCAGCTGAACCCGGCGCCGTTCTGCCTGCTGGACGAGGTGGACGCGCCGCTGGACGACGCCAACACCGAGCGTTACGCGCGGCTGGTGTCGGAGATGAGCAAGATCACGCAGTTCCTGTTCATCTCGCACAACAAGATCGCCATGGAGATGGCCGAGCAGCTGATCGGCGTGACGATGCAGGAGCAGGGCGTGTCGCGCATCGTGGCGGTGGACATGGAGTCCGCGCTGGCGATGGCCGAGCAATGAGGATGATGACGGTGATCGCGGCGCACGAGGCCCACGAGGGGCGCGAGGCGCGCGAGGCCGCAGGAGCAAATACGCGATGACGACGGACTGGAACCTGACGACGCTGTTGGCCGCGCTGGGCGGCGTGGTGCTGGTGGGCCTGCTGGCGCAGGGCTGGTGGAGCGCGCGCAAGGCGGGCCCGCGGCGAGCCGAGCCGGTCGTGCCGGCGGGTGATCGGCAGGAGCCGAGCCTCGGCGCCAATGGCGCGCCCGCGAGCGGGCCGACGATCACGCTGGACGGCCAGACGCAGGAGGTGCCCGTGGACGTGGGCGCGATGGACCTGCGCACGCTGGACGAGTCGGTGCCGGCGGTGGCGCGCACGCGCAAGGCCTCGACGCGCATAGACGCGCTGATCGACGCGATCGCCACGCTGACGCCCGAATCGCCGGTGAGCGGCGAGATGGCCCTGTCGCAGCTGCCGGGCAGCCGGCGCGCCGGGACCAAGCCGTTCCAGATCGAGGGCCTGAACGCCGACAGCGGCGAGTGGGAACTGCCGCATCCGGGGCAGCGTTATGGCGAGTTCCAGGCGGGGCTGCAGATGGCCAACCGCAGCGGCGCGCTCAACGAGATCGAGTACTCCGAGTTCGTGCAGAAGATCCAGGCCTTCGCCGACGGGATCGGCGCGATGCCGGAGTTCCCGGACATGCTGGACGTGGTGGGCCGGGCGCGCGAGCTGGACCAGTTCGCCGCGGGGCATGACGCGCAGCTGGCGATCGTGCTGAAGGCGCGCGGCGCGGCGTGGACGCTGGGCTTCGTGCAGCAGGGCGCCCTGCGCCACGGCTTCCTGCCCGGCGCGATGCCGGGCCGGCTGGTGCTGCCGTCGAGCGAGGAGGGCGCGCCGCCGCTGCTGACGCTGAACTTCGACGCGCAGGCGGCGCTCGCGGACGACCCGCAGGCATCCTCGCTGCGCGAGTTGACGCTGTCGCTGGACGTGCTGCAGACGCCGGAGTCGCTGGAGCCGTTCGCGACCTGGCAGGAGTCGGCGCGCGGACTGGCGCGGGACTTCGAGGCCGACATCTGCGATGACCGCAACCAGATCCTGAACCTGCATGCGTTCCAGTCGATCGGGCAGGAACTCGCGGAGCTCTACAAGTCCCTGGCCGCGCGCGACCTCGCCGCGGGCAGCGCGGTCGCCCGGCGCCTGTTCAGCTGAGCGCCGACACCTGAATGCCCCCTCTCCCGCTTGCGGGAGAGGGCAGGGGTGAGGGCCAGCGGCTTTGGCAGTCCGTCAGCTGGAGGACACCAGCGACGCCGCCAACACCCGCCGCACCTCCTCATCCGAGGTCTGCTCGAAGCGCTCGTACCACTGCCCCACGGACCGGAACCGCTCGGGGGTTCGCGCGCAGATGACCTCATCGGCATCCTGCGTGAGCAACTGGCAGGTCTGCGGCGACGACACCGGCACGGCCACGACGATTCGTGCCGGATGCAGCTCGCGCAGCGCCTGTACCGCCGCCCGCATCGACGCGCCGGTGGCCATGCCGTCATCGACGAGGATGAGCACACGCCCGTCGACCGCGGGCATCGCCCGATCGCCCCGGTACAGTCTCTCGCGGCGATGCAGCTCGCGCATCTCCGCCCGCGTCACCAGGTCGATCGCGGAGTAGCTCAAGGCCAGCTGCTCGATGACCTGCGTGTTGAGCACGCGCACATCCCCCATCGCGATCGCGCCCATCGCGTACTCCGGCTGGCCCGGCAGGCCCAGCTTGCGGACCACGAGGATGTCCAGCGGCACCCCGAGTTCGCGGGCGACTTCGGCGCCCACCGGCACGCCGCCGCGCGGCAGCGCCAGCACCAGCACATCGTCCCGATGCGCGTACGCCGACAGCCGCCCCGCCAGCACCCGGCCCGCGTCGCGACGGTCCGCGAAACGCGGCTCGACCGCTTCCTGCACGCGCGGCTCCGGCGCCGGATCCGGCATCTCCTGGGACGGCAGGGCGGGCAGCATGGCGTGGGTCTCCGCAGGCATGATGGGCTCGCTCTCGCGAGGTGGCTATCCCGTGAATGGAGCAAGGCGGGTGCCCGCGAATGCGCCCGCTGCCGCGGCGCGGACCGAGCGCACAGGCGCGCGGATTGCCGCATGCCGGATCCGATCGAACCGTCGATGCCGAGGTCCGCATGCCCACTCGCACCGCTTCTTCCTCCGCCCGCGGCGCGCGCAAGACGCCGCCGCGTCCCGCTGGCTCGCGCTCGCGAGCCTCCAATGCCGACGACGCACGGCCCGCGTCGCGTGCCAGGTCGCGGGCGAAGACGGCTGAATCCAGCGCGCGCGGCGACAGCGACGACGCCCCCGCCGCGCGACGCGCGATCTGGAAGGGCGCGATCAGCTTCGGCCTGCTGCACGTGCCCGTCGCGCTGTATCCCGCGTCGCGCGACCAGCGCGTGGACTTCGACTGGCTGGACAAGCGCTCGATGGATCCCGTGGGCTACAAGCGCATCAACAAGCGCACCGGCAAGGACATCGACAAGACGCACATCGTCAAGGGCGTCAAGCAGGACAACGGCGACTACGTGCTCGTGTCCGACGACGAGATCCGCAAGGCCTATCCCACCACCACGCAGACGCTGGCCATCGAGACCTTCGTGCCCGCCACGCAGGTCTCCTTCGTCTACCTGGAAAAGCCTTACTACCTCGAGCCCATCGGCAAGGCCGGCAAGGTCTACGCGCTGCTGCGCGAGGCGATGTCCGACGCCGGACTGATCGCCATCGCGCGGCTGGTGATCCACAGCAAGGAGCATCTGGCGGCGCTGCTGCCCGCCGGCCCCGCGCTGATGATCGGCCTGCTGCGCTGGGCCAACGAGATCCGCCCCTGCGACGACCTGAATCTGCCCGCCGAGGGCAAGTCCGCACACGGCTTCAAGGCCAGCGAGCTCCAGATGGCCCGTCAGCTCATCGACGAGATGAGCACCGACTGGCACCCCGAGGACTATCACGACGAGTTCACCGCGGCGATCCGCGACCTCATCGCCCGCAAGGTCGAGGCCGGTGAGACCGAGACCGTCGAGCCGCTCGAATCCACGCCCGAGAGCGGCGGCGACAGCGCCAACGTGGTGGACCTGACCGAGCTGCTCAAGCGCAGCCTGGGCGGGAAATCGAAGAAGAAGGCGGCCTGAGTCCGCCCACGACGCATGCCCACCGCGCCGCGCCACGACCCGCTGACCCGCTATCGCCAGAAGCGGGACTTCCGTCTCACGCCCGAGCCCGACGAGCGGCCCACGCGCGCCAAGCGGCCGTCGAAGGCCGGCAAGGCGGGCCAGGCCCCGGCGCTGTCCTTCGTCATCCAGAAGCACTGGGCCAGCCACCTGCATTACGACTTCCGCCTGGAGCTCGACGGCGTGCTGCTCAGCTGGGCCGTGCCCAAGGGGCCGTCCTACGACCCGAAGGAACGCCGCATGGCGATCCATGTCGAGGACCACCCGCTCTCCTATGGCGGCTTCGAGGGCACGATCCCGCCCAAGCAGTACGGCGCGGGCGAGGTCATCGTCTGGGACAACGGCACCTGGGAACCCGAGGGCGATCCGGCCCAGGGGCTGCGGGACGGCAAGCTCGTCTTCCGGCTGCGCGGGCAGAAGCTCGCCGGACTCTGGCAGCTCATCCGGACCTCGCGCGACGCCTCCAAGCGCGAGCAGTGGCTGCTGATCAAGAAGCACGACGGGCTCGAGCGCGCGCATGCGGACTACGACGTCACCCTCGCGTTGCCCGACAGCGTCATCCAGCAGCCGCTGGGTTGGGCAGAGGACCGACTCCGGGCAGCGAAGACTGGCGCGGCCGAGCCGAAAGCCGCGGCGCAGGGCCCGGACCTGAGCCGCGCGCGCAAGGCCCGGCTGCCCGCGGAGCTCTCGCCGCAACTCGCGACGCTGGTCACCGCGACGCCTCCCGGCGATTGGATCGCCGAGGCCAAGTTCGACGGTTATCGCCTGATGGCGCGCATCGACAAGGGCCAGGCCCGCTTGATCACGCGCGGCGGCAATGACTGGACCGAGCGGCTGCCGAGCCTGGCCGCGGCGCTCGGCGCGCTCGGCCTGGACAACGCCTGGCTGGATGGCGAGATCGTCGTGCTCCGCGACGACGGCGCGCCCGACTTCAACCTGCTGCAGAACGCGATCGGACATCCGAAGCGCACGCGGCACGAGGACATCGTCTACTTCCTCTTCGATGTGCCCTTCCTCAACGGGCACGACCTGCGCGAGGTGCCGCTCATCGAGCGTCGCGCGGTGCTGCGTGCCTTGCTCGCGGACCAGGACGATGAGGATCCCGGCCCGCTGCGCTTCAGCGAGGACTTCGCCGTGCCGCCCGATGAGATGCTCGCCGCCGCGTGCCAGATGCGCCTCGAAGGGCTGATCCTCAAGCGCCCCGACAGCGCCTATGTCTCGCGGCGCAGCGACGCGTGGGTCAAGCTGAAATGCCAGCAGCGGCAGGAGTTCGTCGTTGTCGGTTTCACCGATCGCTCCGATGGCGCGAAGGCGCTGGGCAGCCTGCTGCTGGGCTACTACGAGGACGGCGAGCTGCGTTATGCGGGGCGCGTCGGCACGGGCTGGTCGCTGCAGCTCGCGGGCGAGCTCCACAAGCGCCTGTCCGCGCTGGAGGTCAAGACGCCGCACTTCGACGAGGCGACCATCGCGCGCAGCCATTGGGCCCGGATGACCGGGCGCGCGGGCGGCGCGACGCACTGGGTCAAACCGCGGCGCGTGGTCGAGGTGGCCTTCGCCGAGTGGACGCCCGAGGGCCATATCCGGCACGCGTCCTTCCAGGGCGAGCGCGAGGACAAGGCGCCCGAGGACGTCGGACGCGAGTCGGCGCGACCCGCGGAGAAGGTCCGGACATCAGCCGCGGCGAGCAAGCCCAAGCCTGAACCCGAGCCCAAGCCGCCGATCAAGCAGGCAGCGGCCAAGGCGGCGAAGCCGTCGAAGTCCGCCGCGCCAGCGGCCTCGGCGGGCCAGCTCCGCATCACGCATCCGGATCGCGTCATCGACCCCTCGACGGGCCATACGAAGATCGAGCTCGTGCGCTATTACGAGAGCATCGTCGAGTGGATGCAGCCGCATCTCGGTCACCGGCCCGTGGCCATCGTGCGCGCGCCCGACGGCATCGACGGACAGCTCTTCTTCCAGAAGCATGTCGAGGGCGACGCGCTGATCGTCATCCCCGATCCCGCGACGCTGCTGCAGTTCACGCAGATGAATGCCATCGAGTTTCACACCTGGAACGCGCAGCAGGACCGCCTGGATCGCGCCGACCGCTTCATCATCGACCTGGACCCGGGCGAGGGCGTCGGTTTCCCCGCAGTCGCCGAGGCGGCGCGCATCACCCGCGCGCTGCTGAAGGAACTGGGGCTGCAGTGCTGGCTCAAGACCAGCGGCGGCAAGGGCCTGCACGTGGTGGTGCCGCTGGCGCGCCGCCACGACCACGCCACGGCCAAGGCCTTCAGCCAGGCGGTGGTGAAACATCTGGCCGAGACCTTCCCGAAAAAGTTCTCCGCCAAGAGCGGGCCGAGGAACCGCGTGGGCAAGATCTTTCCGGACTACCTGCGCAACGGCGAAGGTCAGACCACCGCCTGCGCGTTCTCGGTGCGCGCCCGTCCGGGGCTGGGCGTGTCCATGCCGATCGACTGGGACGAACTGGGCGAGGTCCGGCGCGGCGACCAATGGACGCTGGCCAACGCGCGCGACCGCCTCAGCTTTCTCAAGACCGATCCCTGGCGCGACTACGCCGGCTCGCGGCAGACGCTCTCGCGCGGGCTCAAGCTGCTGGGGCTGGCGTGAGCGCGTCGGCCTGCAGCGGAAGTCGCAGTTCGAAGCGCGCGCCGTGCCCGGTGCCGTCGCTGCGCGCCAGCACGCTGCCGCCGTGCATCGCGATCAGCTGCTTGACCAGCGACAGGCCGATGCCCAGCCCGCCCTGAGAGCGATCGAGCGCGCGGTCGCCCTGAACGAACAGATCGAACATCGTCGCCTGCAGCCCGGGCGGGATGCCGATGCCGTCGTCGATGACGGCGATGAGCGCCTGGCCGGGCCCGCCGTCGGGCGACGCCTCCGCGCTCAGCGAGAGCTGGATGTGCCCCTGCGGATCGGTGTACTTCGCCGCGTTGGTCAGCAGGTTGGCCACGCACTGCACCAGTCGCGCCAGGTCACCCCAGACGCGCAGCGGATGCGGTGACGCGGTGACCGAGAAGTGATGCAGCCGCTCGCGCATCAGCGGCTCGGCGGTTTCCACGGCCTGCGCGATCACCTCCGACAGCAGGAGCGAGCGCGGCTGCAGCTCGACGCGGCCCTGCGTGATGCGCGACACGTCCAGCAGGTCGTCGACCAGGCGCGTGAGCGTCTCGACCTGTCGCCGGATGATGTCGACCATCTTGGTCGCGCGCTCGTCGCGCAGGCCCAGCCGGCCGAGCACGTCACCGGCGCTCCGGATCGGGGCGATCGGGTTGCGGAGCTCGTGCGCGAGCATCGCCAGGAACTGGTCCTTCTGCCGGTCGGCCGCTTCCAGCCGCCGCCGCGCCTTGAGGTGGGCGGAGATCTCGCGGTAGTAGCACACGACCCCCGGTTCGCCGTTGGCCAGCGGGAGGCGGCTGATCTGCCACTCGTAGGCCTCGGTGATGCCCAGGTCGGTCCGTTCCTGGATGAACTCGGGCGTGTGGTACGGCTCGCCGGTGAGCAGCGTGCGCTGGAACAGCGCCACGATCTGGTCCGCCAGCGGATGGCCCCACTGCCGCTGCACGAGCGTGTCCAGCCGCGTGCCGAGCAGCTCCGGCGGATCGCCGAAGGTGGCCCGCGCGGTCGGATTGGCCTCTCGGATGCGCAGCGCGCCTTCGACCGCCTCGACCAGGAATACGCCCATCGGCGCGGCGTTGATCAGCGACTCGAACTGCTCGGTGCGCACGCGGAAGGCCGCCTCGGCGGCTTGCCGCATCCGCCGCAGCTCCAGCAGCGCGCCCAGCCGCGCCAGCAGCTCGCGCGAAGAGAAGGGCTTGATCATGTAGTCGTCGGCGCCGGCGTCCAGCCCCTCGATGCGGGCCTCCTCGCCGGCACGCGCCGACAGCAGCACCACCGGCACGCCGCCCAGCCGCGGGTCGCCGCGCAGCGCCGCCAGCAGCTGCAGGCCGTCCAGCCTGGGCATCATGACGTCGCTCAGCACGACATCGGGCGGATCGCGGCGCGCGGCCTCCAGCGCCTGCAGTCCGTCGGCCGCGAGCGTCACCGCGTAGAACGGCGCGAGCAGGTCGCGCAGGTAGGCGCGCATGTCCGCGTTGTCGTCAGCCACCAGCACGCGGGCACCGAAGGTCGCGGCGAAACGCTGATCGGACGCCGGCCACGCGCTCGCATCGACGCGTTCCGGGACCGGCTCGCGCGCGAGCTCCGGCAACGGCAGCCAGCGCAGCGCTTCCTCGACGAAGGCGCGCGCGCCCAGCGTGCTCGCGGCGCCCGGGGCCGCCTCGGCCGATCCCGAGGGGCTCGGCGCCGGTGGCCGCTCGACGCGTTCCGAGGGCAGGTGCGCATGGCCCAGCGGCAGCGTCACGCGAAAGAGCGCGCCCTCGCCGTGCACGCTGGCGGCCTCGATGTGGCCGCCGTGCAGCCGCACCAGTTCCTGCACCAGCGCCAGGCCGATGCCCGAGCCCTCATGCGTGCGGCCCTGCGCGCCGGTCACGCGATGGAAGCGCTCGAAGACGCGCGGCAATTCGTCCGCAGGGATGCCGCCGCCGGTGTCGGCGACTTCCAGCACCGCCTGCCGAGGCGCGTGCCCCGACGCGCGCAGGCGCAGCGTCACCTGGCCGCGCATCGTGAACTTGAAGGCGTTGGACAGCAGGTTGAGGACGATCTTTTCCCACATCTCCCGGTCGACGAAGGCGGGCTCGTCCAGCGGCGCGCAATCCACCTCGAAGGCCAGGCCGGCGCGCTCCATCGCCGAGCGGAAGGTGCTCGCCAGGTCGCGCGTCAGCGCGGCAAGGTCGGTCGATTCGTAGCGCGCCTGCGCGCGGCCGGCCTCGATGCGGGAGAAGTCCAGCAGCGTGTTGACCAGCCGTTGCAGCCGGGTGGCGTTGCGCAGCACCAGCGCGAGGCGGTCACGCGCCGGCCGGGCGAGCTCGGGGTCGGTCACCAGTTCCTCCAGCGGCCCCAGCATCAGCGTGAGCGGCGTGCGGAACTCGTGGCTGATGTTGGAGAAGAAGGCGGTCTTGGCGCGGTCCAGCTCGGCGAGCGCCTCGGCGCGCTTGCGCTCGGCCTCGTAGGCGGACGCGTCGGCCAGCGCGGCGGCCGCCTGACCGGCCACCAGCGTCAGGAAGGCGCGGTAGTCCTCATCCAGCGGCCGACGCGGGCTCGGTCCGACGACCAGGAAACCCGCCGGTTCCTTGCCCGCGCTGCGCAGCGGCAGCACGAGGGCGTGGTCCAGGGGCTCGGGCCAGGGCGAGCGCGAGAGCGTGAGGCCCAGCGCGGCCAGCGAGGGCAGCTCGCCCGTGGCACCGCCGTCCATCAACTCGCGCAGCGGCCAGCCATCGGGCGGATCGGCCAGCGAGAGCCGGTCCGGGAACCGGGCCTCGTCGTCCGTGCAGCAGGCGAGGCGGGCCAGGCGAGCGCCGCCATCGGTGAGATACAGCGTGGCGAAGGGCAGGTCCAGCGGGAACTCGGACAGCACCTCGCAGACGCGGCGCGCGCAGTCCGCGGCGTCTTCCGCGCCGACGGTTCGCGCGGCGAGATCGCGCAGCACGCGCAGGCGGCGCTCGCCGATCACCCGGTCGGTGACCTCGGTGACCACGCACAACATGCCGTCCACCTGCAGCTCGTCGTCGTAGACCGGGCTGTAGGAGAAGGTGTGATAGGTCTCCTCGCGAAAGCCGCTGCGCTCCAGGTACAGCAGCAGGCCCTCGTCCCACGTGGCCTCGGCGGTGGTGCGCACGTGGCGGATGCGGCTGTAGGCGGCATCCCAGACCTCCGCCCAGACGCGGGACGAGCGCGCGCCCAGGGCCCATTCGCGTTTCAGGCCCAGCGTGGGCAGGTAGGCGTCGTTGCAGAAGAAGATCATCTCCGGGCCCCACGCCATCCACATCGCGTAGCGGGAGTCGAGCATCATCCGCACGACCGTCTTGAGCGAGCGGGGCCAGCCGTCGGGCGGCCCCAGCGGCGTGGTCGTCCAGTCCAGCGCGCGCATGCGCTCGCCCATCTCGCCGCCCCCGTCCAGGAAGTGGCGGCGTCGGGGCGGTGGCGACGGGGCGGGCAGCGGGTCGTCGGTCGACGCGTCGTTGCGTCGCTCGGGCAGGCGGGGCATCGTCGGTTTTCCCTGTCTGGGCCTGGATCGGCGGAGTCTATGCGGCCCGAAGCAAGCCGCGCACCCGCATCGGCCCGGGCCGACGACAGGACGCTCGGTGTCGAATTTGCCGGTTTCGTGTCCGCCGAAGGGCCGCCGCTACACTGACAGGCCTCCGCGTTCCGAAAGCCGCCTTGAGTTCCAGCCTGTTCCTCATCTTCCTGTTGATTCTTGCCAGCGCGTTCTTCTCGATGGCGGAACTGTCCTTGGCCGCCTCCCGACGGCTCAAGCTCCGGCAACTGGCAGATGAAGGGGACCCACGCGCCGCGCAGGTGCTGAAGGTCCAGGAACAACCCGGCTACTACTTCACCGTCGTGCAACTCGGCGTGAACACGCTGGCCATCCTGGCGGGCGTGGTCGGGGAGGGCGCGCTGACGCCCCACTTCGAGGCGCTGCTGCGCCCGCTCATCGATGTCGATACCGCGCAACGCGTGGCCTTCGGGTTGTCCTTCGCCTGCGTGACCACGTTGTTCGTGGTGCTGGCCGACCTGCTGCCCAAGCGCCTGTCGATGAACGAGCCCGAGCGTGTCGCGATGGCGCTGATCCGGCCGATGCTGTTCCTGACGCTGGTGCTGCGACCGGTCGCCTGGCTGCTGAGCCTGGTCGCGGACGGTCTGCTGCGGCTGCTCGGCCGCCCGGTGAGCCCGGACAACACCATCACGCACGACGACATCCTGGCGCTGGCCGCCGCGGGCCAGCAGGCCGGCGTCGTGGCCGCGGCGGAGCAGCAGGTCATCGAGAACGTCTTCGAGCTCGACACCCGGACCGTCGAATCGTCGATGACCTCCCGCGAGCGGGTCGTGTACTTCTCGCTGGACGACGACGAGGCGCTGGTGCGCACCCGGATCGCGGATTCGCCGCACTCGACCTACCTGGTCTGCGAGGACGAGATCGACCAGGTCGTCGGCTACGTCGATGCCACCGACCTGTTCCAGCGCGTGCTGCGCGGCGAGGTGATCTCGCTGCGGGCCGAGCCGGCGCTGATCAAGAAGGTGCTGATCGTGCCGGACCGCCTGACGCTGGCCGAGATGCTGACCCAGTTCCGCCAGGCCCATGAGGACTTCGCGGTCATCGTCAACGAGTACTCGCTGGTGGTCGGCGTCATCACGCTGAACGATGTGATGAGCACGGTGATGGGCTCGCTGGTCTCCACCGACGAGGAGGAGCAGCAGATCATCCGCCGCGAGGACGGCAGCTTCCTGGCCGACGGCATCACGCCGATTCCCGACGTGCAGCGCGCGTTGGGCGTGGACGATTTCCCGCACCACGGGCAGTACGACACGCTGGCAGGTTTCCTCATGGTGATGCTGCGCCGCATCCCCAAGCGCACGGACGTCGTCGAATGGCACGGCTGGCGCTTCGAGGTCGTCGACGTTGACAGCCACCGCGTCGACCAGGTGATGATCACCCCCGTGACGGCGGCGACGTCGAGCGGCGGTCGGGCGGCGTCGGAGACGGGTTGAGCGGCTCGCGGCCCGCGGCGCTCGTGCCGCTGCCCCGGCCTTCCCGCAGCGCGACATAGCGCCCCAGCACCTGGCGCGCATAGGCCAGGCGCTTGACCGGATCTCGTGCGTTGTAGGCGCCCAGCGCCTCGACGGTGCGGCCCATCTCGCGGAAGTTGCTGCCCAGGATCCAGGCGCCGACCAGGATGTTGGTGCAGGGTACGCGCAGGTCGGCCTCGGTGACGCCATGGCGCGCCAAGGTCGGCAGCCAGGACGAGTTGATCTGCATCAGCCCGAGGTCCGTGGTTCCATTGGCGTTGCGATTCACGGCGTGCGGGTTCATGCCGGATTCCTGCTGCGCGATCGCCTGGAGCAGCAGCGGCGACACCCCGTAGCGATGGCCGGCGAACGCGAAGCAGGCCTGGAGGCGATCCGGCGTCACGGGTTGCGCCGTCGCGATGCCCGGGCCGATCGACAGCGCCGCGAGCAGCGCTCCGGCGAGCCAGGAGAAAGTGCGCGGACAGCGGCGACAAGCACGGTGACGAGCGTGACGGGCATGACGGGCATGACGGGTCATGCGCCCATCTCCGACTGCATGTGGCTCTGCGCCTCCATGACGGTGCTCATGAATCCGCCCAGCAGGAACACCAGCAGCAGCGCCGCGGCGATCAACAGCAGCCCGTTGAGGCGATTGGCGGAATCGGCGATGGCCAGCTGCATCCGGTCGATCGAGCCGACACCGATGCGCACGAACGCGGCCACCGGATCACGCCGCTCCGAGGCGTCCTGCACGCGTTCCTCCATCGTCGGGCTCAGCACCCCCGTGGCGAAGGCGCGGCCGAAATGGGCGGATTCCCGCGACGACAGGCGCGCCAGCACTTCGTTGAGATGCCAGCGCATCCATGGCGCACTGAAGCGGCCGGCCCGCTCCAGCGACGCCCGCAGCGACACGCCGGTGCGCATCAGCGAGGACAGCGAGATCACCAGCATCGCGCCGGAGAAGTCCCGGTACAGGCTGAACGGCGGATGCCGGTCCAGTCGACGGCGGACGGGGCCCTGCCAGCGCGGCAGCAGCCAGGCCAGTCCGCCGAGGGCGCCGAGCAGCGCGGCCGCGAGCGCCGGTCCGTGATGCCGGACCGTCCAGGCCACCGCGTACAGCGCCCGGCCCAGCGGCGGCCAGCGCTCCGGGTCGATGAGGTTGGCCAGCACCGGCACCGCGTGCAGCGAGAACACCGTCAGGATCGCGGTCATCGCACCGAGCAGCAGCGCCGGATAGGCCACGGCCTTGCGCACCGCGCGGAACATGCCGTCCACCTTGTCCACGGTGCCGGACAGGAAGTGCAGGCCCTGGGCCAGCCGCTCGTCGCCGCCGCCCTGCAGCGCGTCGATCATCAGGAGCTCCGAGGGCGGCACCACGCCGCGCAGCGCGCGGGCGAGCGATCCGCCCATGGCCCCGCGCAACATCCGGCGGTACAGCAGCCTGTCGCCCCGCGAGCGCCGTCGGGCGCGCGACTCGAGCTTGCGCAGCACGGTGAACAGCGGGACGCGGTCCTCCAGCGCCGAGGCGAGGTCGTAGTAGAAGTCACCGCGCCTGCGGCGCAGGCGGCGGGCGGCGGAGCGCTCCAGCAGCCAGTCGATCGGGGCAGTCATCGCAAGTTCAGTCCATCGCGGTCGGAGCCGGATCAGGTGGCATCGTCGGCGAGCATCTTGGCCAGCAGCGCCGCGCTGCCGAAGGTCCGCTCGAAGTGGAAGGGATCGACGCGTCCGTGGGCCACGTCGTACAGCACATGCCCCCACGCGTCCTTGCCGTCCATGTCCGGATCGGAGAAGGGCGCGACACGGCGCCGTCGCCAATGACGCCGGGCCTCCGCGTCACGGCCCTGCCGCAGCAGGTCCAGCAGGCGCAGGTCCGGCACGAGGACCTCGGCGCCGACCTTGACGCCGGCGGTGCCGAAGCGACCCTCGCGAACCAGGTCCTCACCGGACTCGTCATCGGTCCCGCCCGCGGGGGGGCCCTCGGACGGGACCTCGCCATAGTCGATGCCCGGACGCCGGCAGTGCGTGCAGCCTTGCTCACTTGCGCAGCGAATCTTCGAGGTGTCCAGTCCGAACCCGACGCGGTAGACCTGCAGTTCATCCGCGCTCATGACGGTCTCGGCGGGCCGTTGACAGTGCAGGCAGTTGATCGGCATCAACACCTGGTAGACCAGCGCTGAGAGGAACTCGGGATCGCACAAGTCCTCGCGCGACAGGCCGATCAGCCGGGAGGACAGGCGACCCACGATGCCCATCGCGGACGTCG
The DNA here is from genome assembly GCA_039594005.1 of Roseateles sp. Lineage (GTDB taxonomy): Bacteria > Pseudomonadota > Gammaproteobacteria > Burkholderiales > Burkholderiaceae_C > Roseateles. Next base: position 1,992,639 of record JBCNOF010000010.1, on the reverse strand, counting down.
CATGCACGGTCGACAGGATCTTGTGGCCGGTCTGGATGGCGGCTTGCGCCATCGAGGCGGACAGGGCGTCGCGGATCTCGCCGAACAGTCCCACGTCCGGATCCATTCGCAGGAAGGCCAGCATCGCCCCATGAAAGGGATCGGCGCCGCCGGCCGCGCCGCGCTGGATGGACAGGTGGCTGACGCCAGGCGTTTCGTACTCCACCGGATCCTCGATCGTGAAGAGCTTGCGTGAGCCCTCGCGCGCGAGCATCGCCATCATCGTGTTCAGCGTGGTCGTCTTGCCCGACCCGGTGACGCCCGCCACGAAGACGCCGCCCCAGGCCGAGGCCAGCGCCTGGCGCAGCCGATCGGCCTGCCAAGGCGTGAAACCCAGCGAGCCCAGCGTTCGCGGCCGCGCCGCCGCCGCGACGGGGTCGGGCGAGCCCGCCGAGTTCGCAGCGGCCGGGGACGCGCTGGCGCGCAGCAGGCGGATCACGACGTCCAGGCCGCCGACCGCGGGATGGCTTTGATAACGCAGCGTCAACCGCTGGCCGGGCAGCGCGAGCGGGATCATCGCGGCCTGCGGCACGCCGCCGTTGAAGGCGACCTCGGTGCGCGAGCGCTCCTCGGCCAGCATCGTGTAGGCGGCGGAGATCCCATCGATGGCCACCCGCGACGGATAACGGCCCAGCACGCGCATGCGCCCGTCCAGGCGCACGCGGGCCACCGCGATGGCGTCGCGCAGTTCCAGGTGCAGGTCGCTGGCGCCGGCCAGCCGGCAACGCTGGATCACAGCGCGGAACCACTCGAGCGGCGTGGAGTCCGCGAGCAGCGCCTCGAGGTCGCGCGCGGCTTCGGCGCTGCGGCGCTCATCGGGCGACAGCTCAGCGGGGACCGCCGCGGGGTCGGCATGGGTTGAAGCCACGATGGCACCGGACAGCGCCGACATCCGCGCTTGTTCGGCCGCTTCGGCGAGCAGCTCGGCCAGCACCGGCGGCTCGGCGCTGAAATGGCCCGCGTAGCGCAAGCCGCGCGCCTTGCCGGTCTGCACCAGGCGATACCAGTCGGGACGATGGACCTCGTCGGCGGCGGACACCACGATGAAGCGATCCTCGGTCAACGCCAGTGCGACCAGGCGATCGCGCTTGCGCGATGGCACGGGCCAGGGCTCGGGCTCCGTGGACGCCGATGCTGCCGCCGATGCCATCGACGACTCGGGGCCCACCGGGGTCAGGATGCGCTCGAAGGGCGGCAGGTCCGAGCGCCGGGCGATGGGGCCGTCCATGCGACGGCTCATCGGGGCGAATCGGGCGGCGTCTCGGGCAATGACGGCAAAGCCGAGGCGCGGCGCACCGCGTCCTCCTCGGTCGCCGTCGGCATGGACAGCGCGTCATGCGCGGGCAGGCGCGACGGGCGCGATGGGGAAAGGGCCGCCGGGGCCACCCCTTGTCCGGACGCCAGTCCTCCCCGGGCGGGAGGACGCAGCAACAGGGTGCGCGCGTGTTCCGGTCCGCCGCCGGCGCGGCTCAGCAGCAAGCCTTGCTCTCGCAGCGCGATCACCCGCCAAGGCCCCAGCCGCGCGGTCGGCGCGCTGATGTGGTCGATGACCCGGACGCGGCCCTCGTGGACGATCTCGGCCCGCCAGCGATCCGCGATCGATTGCAGCATCCACAGGCGCGGCGCGTCGCGCGGGGCATCGAGACCCGCCCCCGCGGAAAGGCCAGCGATCGCCGCTCCGCGCTCGACCGCGGCAGGTTCCGGCATCAGGCGCGCGGCGGCCTGGGCCAGTTCAGCGGCCTTGGCCCGCCGCGCGGCATCGACCAGCTGCCTCAGGCTCAAGGCGTCGCCGCCGTCGCCGCCGGCGCCATCGGCACCACCGCCGCGTCCCGCGGTCGACGCTGAGGTCGAGAACGGAGCGAGCAGGCAGGCGCCGATCGCGATGACGATCGAGCCGGCCATGGCCAACGGACGACGACCCGCCAAGCCGTCAATAGCGCGCGCCGAGGGCGAACAGGGATCCGGAAAGTTCATAGCTGACCTGCGAGGAACCGAGAGTGAGGAGGAGGGCGTCGACGACCACATGGGCCGGCGGATCGACCAGCGGCAGTGACCACGCGCCGTCCTGCCAGCGCCACGTGAATCGTTCGACCTCGAGCGCGCCTTCGGTCGCGGGCGGATCGGCGCCCTCCGCGTCGGGCGGCGGCAGGCGCTTCAGGGCGGCCTGGCCCGAGCCCACGGTCGCCAGGTCCTGCAGCTGACTGCCCCAGCCATTGAGCGCGTCGCGCAGGAGCGGGAGTTGGTCCGCGCGCAGTGACGAGGTCGTCGGTGACGTTGTCGTTGACGGCGAGCGGGTGTCCTGGTCCTGCCGGGCCGTGTCGGGCAGCAGGGTCTGCAGCGAGGCCCCGAGCAGTTCCGCTTCCGGTGTGGCGGGTGTGGAGAGCGAGGCGCGCAGGCGCGGGTCGCGCGCGTCGTTCAGGGCCTCGATCGCGGCGTCGAACCGCGCGAGGTTGCCGTGATGCCGGGACCATGTGGCCAGGCAGCCCTGGATCGGCTCGCACGCCACGCGTTGCAGCGTCCATCCCGCGCGGCTGAGCGGCAGCGCCCCGATCGCGGCCCGCCAACGGTCCAGCAGCGCCGGACCGGGTGGCGCCGACTCCGCGAGCCACCCCGCGAGACGACGTTCGCGGTCTGCCGCGCGCTGGGCCGGCGAGGCGCGCGCGGCGAGCGTGGCCCGATGACGAGCCTGCGCGGCGGCCTCCGTCGCGCGGGCCTCGCGCTCCAGCATCCGCGACACGGCGATGCTGCCGACTCCGCCCAGGGCCGCGAGCGCCAGCAGGCCCACCGTCGCCGCGCGCCAGTACCAGGCGCGCGTGCGCAGCGGCCTCAGCCGCGACTCCGCATCGGGCTGGCTGAACAGCGTCGACAGCATCGGCGTCAAGGCGGTGCCGATGACGGCATGCCCGGGCAGGTGGCTCGCGACGCGCACCGGCTCGCCGGGATGCATGTCGCGGAACTCCTGCAGCACCGCGAGGGCCGCATCGAGGCTGGGCAGCACGCGATCGAAGCCGGGCGCCGGGCGGCGGTCCATCAGCCCGACGAAGGCCACCCGGCCCGCGCCCGCTGCGGGCCCGTCGCCATGGCCGTCGCCATCGAACGCGATCAGGCAGGCCTCGGCGCCGTGCTCGGCCCATCGGCTGATCAGCAACGGCACGGCGGCATGCGCGCGGTCCCATCGCCGACGCGATCCGGGAGGCCCGGCAGGGACGTCGCGCGCCAGCCCGAACAGATCGCCCCCGGGGAGTCGCACCGTCCAGCGATAGCCCTCCGCGTGCACGCGGGCGAGCTCGTGCGCGGGGCGCGCCGGGTCGGCGATCGGCCGCCAGTCCAGACCGAAGGCGACGCTCGTGCCGGCCCATCGCACCAGGCCGATCGAAGTCGCGCGGTCGTCCGGGAGCGCGCTCATGGCTGGGGCAGCCGCGGTGTGATCAGCACGACCGTGCCCTGCTTGGACCGGGCGCCGCGGCGTGCGAGCGGCAGCATGCCGCGCACGATGTCCGCGTCGTCGAGCTGCGCCTGCTCGCGCTCGAAGCCGGCCAGCACCAGCGTGCGTCCGGCCGGTACGCTGATGCGTTGCAAGGTGCTGAAGCTCAGCGTCTCGGGCAACTGCACCGACTGCGCGGTGATCCCGCTGCCGCTGGTGAAGGCGCGCAGCTGGCGCAGCTCGCTCACCTGCAGGGCGGTCTGCAGCAGCACGAGGTGGGAATCGAGGATCACCGGCAGCACCGTCAGGCCGAGCCCGGTGGACAGCTTGCCGGGCTCCAGCGCGGCGGGGGTGGTCAGGCCATTGGCGGGGTTCACGGTCGCGGCCGTGGTGCGCTCGACATAGGAGCGCGTCTGCAACGCGCCCAGCGGAACCGGCATGCGGTTGGTGGTGGTGACAACGGCGGAGTATGCGGTGGAGACCCGGCCATATTCCTGCAGGGCCTTGGCGACCCACTCGCTGGGCGAGCCGCGCGAGGACGACGGCCCCAGCACGAAGCTCAGCGCGCCGGCGGTGCCGCCGCTGATCGGGCCCAACGCGGGGGGGGGCGGTGAGCTGCAGCCGATGGCCCGCGTCCAGCCGGCCCAGCATCGCGCGCCAGTCGATGCCGGTGCTGAACTCGTCGTTGAAGCTGACCTGCAGGACCTCGATCTCCAGCAGCACCTGGCGCAGCGCGGTGGCATTGAGCGCGTCGAGGTAGTCCTGCACGCGCTCGACGTTGACCGCCGCGTCGGTCACGGTGACGAGGCCGGCGCGGGCATCGACGTGCAGCGCCGCCATGGGCGAGAGCATCGGCTTGAGCGCGTCGGGCAGGCCGGCCCAGAGGTCGCTGACGGCGCTGGCGGCGACCTTGGCCGATCCGCCCCCCCGAGCCTTCGCCCCCTCCCATCACCTCCAGCGACTGGTTGGCGTCCAGGCCGCCCGGCAGCGCCTTGAGCGTGATCGCGCGCGTGATCACGCGCGAGAAGACGATGCGCCCGCCGGTGTGCGCCCATTGCAGGCCAGCCTGCGCGGCGATGCGGTCAAGCAGCACGCGCAAGGGGCCGTCATGGTCGATCTCCAAGGTGTGGCGATGCTCCACCGCGGAGATGTCGAGCCGCGCCGCGCCCGCGCGTGCTGCTCCCCGCCACGCCGCGGCGTCTTCGGGCGAGGCCGCGGTCAGATCCAGCGGCGGCCGCGACACCGCGCCTGGGGCGTAGTCGGCGGCGTTGTGCAGCGCGTCGGGCGTCATGATCACCGGCAGCCCGATCGCCCGCGAGATCAGCTCCGCCGCGGCCGGCAGCGTGAGCCGTCCGGGCGCGTGCAGGCGCAATCGGCCCAGGTGAGCGGGCAGACGCTCGTCGTGGCGCAACGCGATGGAACGGCTCGCGAATCGGGGCAGCGGATCGGGCACGACCAGTGGCGGCGGGCCAGCGTCCTGGCGCATTCTTGCCTGCCAGTCGGCGGCGCGGTCGAGCAACGCCTGGTGCGCCTGCGAGGTGTCTCGCGCGGCGGGCAGCGCGCAGCCCGCCAGCCCGCCGGCCAGGCTGAGCAGGCTGGCCGTGAGCCGGACGGTCGCGCGAAGGCGCGCCCTCGCGCGCGTCGCCGGCTGCGTCATTGGCGCACCCCCTCGGGCAGATAACGGACGATGCGCACGATGCGCGCCGTCGACTGCACGCGCGCCTGCACCGGATAGTCGGTGTCGCGCAGCACGGCCATGGCCTGCGTGATGGCATCCAGGAAGCCGCCGCGCAGCGTGACCTCGGCCTCGATGGGGAAATCCCGGTCGATGTCCCAGACCAGCTGCCAGCCGGCCTCGCCCGCCCAGCGCTGCAAGGCCTGACGCACCGAGACGTCGTCGCGGGTGAGCGTCCAGTCGGAGGCGGCGCCCGCGCCGGAGGCCGCGGCGCGGGAGGCGATGCCGGGCTCGATGCCAGGTTCGACGCCGGCCAATGCGGCCCGCGGCAGCAGGGCCAGCACCAGCGCGGCAAGAGAGGGGACGATGCGCATGTCGCGGATCAGCGCTTCATCAGCACGTGGATCTCCAGTGGACCGCCACCGTCCTCGCACTGGGTGGTGAGCTTCGTCCGGTCCAGCGGCTTGCCGACTTCCCGGACCATGCCGGACCCGTCGGGCAAGGCGGTCGGTTGGTCGGTTGTCGTGCTCGCCTTGACCCACACCCCGTCCGCGAGCGCGGAGAGTCCGCGGGCGACGCTGGCGCATTGCGAGGCTGGAATCCCCGTGAAGGACAGGACATAGGCGCCGCCCGCCGCGATCCCTTGCAAGGGCGCCTTTAGGCCGGTCACGAAGGTCTGACCGCCGAAGGCATTGCCCACCGACTCGCCGCTGACGAGGTCCAACGGGAAGGCGTTCAGATCGATCGCCGCCTTGGTCGTGAGGTCCTTGGCCGTGGCGGCATCCAGCACCCCGTAGGCGCTGAGGTTGGCGTGGATCTGCGGCGCGTGGCGCAGCAGCGCGGACCGGTCGAGCTGTCCGTTGAGGCTGCGCACCCCCATCAGCACCCCGACGGTGATCACGATGATCACGCCCACGCCGATCAACAGCTCCAGCAGGGTGACGCCGCGCGAGGAGCGGCGGCGCGGGTGTCGCGGATTCGCGCGTGAGGCGAGGGCGGTCGGAGGACAAGACATGGAACGGGGCTCCTTTAAAGGCGAGTCGAGAACAGGGAAAGTTGCCAGCCGTGACCGGCGGGCGGCTCAGTAGCGCTGCGCCACAATGCGCGCATGACTTCCTCGACGCCCGCCACCGTCCCCGCCGCCGCCAGCACGGCGGCCTCGCTGACCGCCGAACAGGCCGCCGCGCGCGCCGCCGAGCTGCGCGATCAGCTGCACCATCACGCCCACCTGTATTACGTGCTGGACACGCCGTCGCTGCCCGACGCGGCGTACGACCAGCTGTTCCAGGAACTGCAGGCGATCGAGGCCGCTCATCCGACGCTGCGAACGCCCGATTCCCCGACCCAGCGCGTCGGCGGCGCGGTGCTGGACGTGTTCGATCCGGTGCGGCACGTGGTGCCGATGCTGTCCATCCGCACCGAGACCGATACCGAGGCCAGCGGTGCGGAGAACTTCGACGCGCGCGTGCGCCGCGAGCTCGATCTGGGCGAGCAGGCCGCGCCGGTGGAGTACGCGGCGGAGCTCAAGTTCGACGGGCTGGCGATCAACCTGCGGTATGAGCACGGCGTGCTGGTGCAGGCGGCCACGCGCGGCAACGGCGAGACCGGCGAGGACGTGACGCAGAACGTGCGCACGATCGCGCAGATCCCGTTGCGGCTCACCGGCGACGGCGCGAAGGCGGCGGTGCTGGAGGTGCGCGGCGAGGTCTACATGCGGCGCGACGATTTCGAGGCGCTCAACGAGCGGCAGCGCGCGGCCAATGAGAAGACCTTCGTCAATCCGCGCAACACGGCCGCGGGGGCGATCCGGCAGCTCGATCCGGCGCTGGTGCGTCAGCGTCCGCTGAGCTTCTTCGCTTACGGCATCGGCGAGACGCAGGGCTGGGACATCCCGGCCACGCATGGCGCGATGATCGACGCGCTGGGCAGCTACGGGCTGCCGGTCAGCGCCGACCGCGCGGTGGTGCGCGGCGCCGAGGGGCTGGTGAAGTTCCATCGCGAGATCGGCGAGAAGCGCGACGCGCTGCCCTTCGACATCGACGGGGTCGTCTACAAGGTCAACAGCCGCGAGTTGCAGCGGCGGCTGGGTTTCGTGTCGCGCGAGCCGCGCTGGGCGGTGGCGCACAAGTACCCGGCGCAGGAACAGGTGACGAAGCTCGATCGCATCGAGATCCAGGTCGGCCGCACCGGCAAGCTGACGCCGGTGGCCAAGCTGGAGCCGGTCTTTGTCGGCGGCACGACGGTGAGCAACGCGACGCTGCACAACCTCTTCGAGATGCGCCGCAAGGGCATCCGCGTGGGCGACCAGGTGATCATCCGCCGCGCCGGTGATGTGATCCCGGAGGTGGTGGGCAAGGTCGAGGCAAAGCGCGCGGCGTATGTGCCCAACTTCCGCATGCCCCGGCATTGCCCGGTCTGCGGCAGCGACGTGGCGCGCGAGCGCGGCAACATCGAGTTCCGCTGCACCGGCGGCATCTTCTGCCCGGCGCAGCGCAAGCAGGCGCTGCTGCATTTCGCCGGCCGGCGCGCGATGGACATCGAGGGACTGGGCGACAAGCTCGTGGATCAGCTCGTGGACGGCGGCATCGTCACCAGCCTGCCCGGGCTGTACAAGCTGGGCGTGGCCAAGCTCACCGCGCTGGAGCGCATGGGCGACCGCAGCGCGCTCAACCTGATCGACGCGCTGGAGAAGAGCAAGCACACGACGCTGGCGCGCTTCCTCTTCGCGCTGGGCATCCGGCAGGTGGGCGAGACCACGGCCAAGGACCTGGCCAGGCACTTCGGCCGGATGGACGCGCTGATGTCGGCGACCGAGGAGCAACTGCTCGCGGTGAAGGACGTGGGGCCGATCGTGGCGCGCAGCATCGCGGCATTCTTCGCGGAGCCGCACAACCGGGAAGTGGTCGAGCAGCTGATCGCGGCGGGCGTGAGCTTCCCGGAGAGCGACGGCGCCGCGGCGGCGCCGGCGGGTCCGCAGCCGCTGGCGGGCAAGACGCTGGTGCTCACGGGCACGCTGCCGACGCTGTCGCGGGATGAGGCCAAGGAGTTGATCGAGGCCGCCGGCGGCAAGGTCAGCGGGTCGGTGTCGAAGAAGACCAGCTACGTGATCGCGGGCGAGGAGGCCGGCTCCAAGCTGGACAAGGCGCGCGAGCTGGGCATCGCCATCCTCGACGAGGCCGGGCTGCAGGCGCTGCTCGCCGCGACCGAGTAACTGCCTCGAGCCCTCACCCCCACCCCTCTCCCGCTGCGCGGGCGAGGGGCTTCATTTGCTCCCTCGCCCGCGGAGCGGGAGAGGGCGGGGGGTGAGGGCTCTTCAAACAACCACGGTCTTGCGCCGGATCACCATCGCCATGACCGCCGCCAGCAGGCAGGCCGCGCCCGCGACATAGAGCGCCGGCGAGTAGCTCAGCAGCAGGCTGCGGCTCAGCCCCGCGCCATAGGCCGCGACGGCCGCGCCGATCTGATGGCCCGCGAAGATCCACCCGAACACCATCCCCACGCGCGCCGCGCCGAAACGCTCCGCGGTCAGCCGCACCGTCGGCGGCACGGTGGCGATCCAGTCCAGTCCGTAGAACACCGCGAACAGCGACAGCCCGTACAGCGTGAACTCCGCGTGGGGCAGCCACAGCAGCGACAGCCCGCGCAGCGCGTAATACCAGCACAGCAGCTTGCGCGCGTCGTAGCGGTCGCTGAGCCAGCCCGAGGCGATCGTGCCGATGAAGTCGAACAGGCCCATCATCGCGAGCACCGAGGCCGCCGGCACCGCTGCCAGGCCGTAGTCGCCGCACAGCGAGATGAAATGCGTCTGCACCAGGCCGTTGGTCGACAGCCCGCAGATGAAGAAGGTGCCGAACAGCAGCCAGAAGGTCGGCTGCGTGGACGCGTCGCGCAGCGCCACGAAGGGCGTGCGCCACGTGACGATCGCTGCGGGCGTCGGCGGCCCAGCCGTCGCTGAGGTCGACGCCGGTTCCGCCCCATACGGCGTCAGGCCCACGTCCGACGGCCGGTCGCGCATGAAGAGCAGCACCAGGCTCATCACCGCCAGGCACAGCACCGCCAGCGGCAACAGCGGCGCGCGCCATCCCCAGCGCTCGATCATCCACGCGGCAACGGGCAGGCAGATCAGCTGGCCCGTGGCCGCGCTCGCGGTCAGGATGCCCATGATCAGCCCCTTGCGGGTCGCGAACCAGCGGTTGGACACGATGGCGCCCAGCACCAGGGCGGTCATCCCGCTGCCCAGCCCCAGCACCACGCCCCACAACACGACCAGGTGCCAGAGCTGCGTCACCGCGCCCGCCAGCAGCATCCCGCCGCCCACCAGGCCCAGCGCGACGCTCACGACGGCGCGTACGCCGAATCGCTCCATCAGCACGGCCGCGAACGGCCCCATCAGCCCGAACAGCGCGAACCGCAGCGCCAACGCCGAGGAGATCTGGCTGGTGGTCCAGCCGAACTCCTGCGCCAACGGCTGCAGCATGGCGCCGGGCAATCCCAGCGCGGCCGACATGAACAGCATCGTCAGGAAGGTCAGCCCGGCGATCACCCAGCTGAAGTGGAGACCCCGGCGGGTCATGCGGAGGGACAGGGCGGCGGCGAGCATGCGGGAGCGCGGTCAGCGATCAGTTTTGATGATGGCCGGCATCGTATCGAGATCTTCCGCCGCGGCCTTCGGATTTGATGATGCCCCTACTCAAAAGCATGGCTTCGGATCGGGCGACGTCGGCGACGCTTCCTAAAATGGCGTCCATCATGAAAGTCACCAAAGAGCAATCCGCCGCCAATCGCCGGGCCCTGGTGGACGCCGCCGCCAAGCTGTACCGCGAGCGCGGCATCGCGGGTGTCGGCCTGTCGGAGATCTCGCGCGAGGCCGGCTTCACGCATGGCGGCTTCTACGGACGCTTCGCGTCCAAGGAGGAACTCGCGGCCGAGGCCTGCGATGTCGCCTTCCAGGCCTCGATGGCGCGCCTGAGCGCGCAGCTCGCCAAGCATGGCGGCGACCTCGGCCCCTTCCTCAAGCGCTACTTCAGCGCCGCGCATCGCGACGCGCCGGGCGCCGGCTGCCCGATGGCGGCACTGGGCGTGGACGCCGCGCGCGAGGGCGGCCTGCTCGCCGGATCGATGGGCGAGGGCATCGCGGCCTATGTGCGCGAGCTCGCCACGCATCGACCCGACGGCAGCGTCGTCGACGATCCGACGCCCGAGGACGAGGCCCGCGCGATCGGCCTGCTCACGACGATGGTCGGCGGCCTGATCCTGGCGCGGGCCTGCGCGGACTCGGCGCCCGCGCTGTCGGACCGGATCCTCAGGACGTCGCTGGCTTCGTCGACGGGAACTTGAGCACGCCCACCGCCAGCGCGGTGCCCACCAGCACGACCAGGCAGCCGGCGGCCATCGAGCCGCTGAGCGTCTCGCCCAGGAAGGTCCAGCCCCAGAGCAGGCCGAAGACCGGGATCAGGAAGGTCACCGAGATCGTGTTGGTCGGCCCCACGCGCTTCATCAGGCGGAAGAACAGGATGTAGGCGATGCCGGTGCACAGCAGGGCCAGCAGCGCGACCGCGCCCCAGGCATGGCCGCTGGGCATCGCGGCGGGCCGCAGCGTCCAGGCCGGCGCGGCCAGCAGCAGCGCGGCGGCGAACTGGCTGCCGGTGGCCACGGCCAGCGGGCTCGCCCCGGTGAGATAGCGCTTGGTGGCGCTGGCGGCGATGCCATAGCTCAGCGCGGCCACCAGGCAGGCGACGATCGCGAAACCGCTGCCGCCCGGCTTGAACGAGGCCTTGTCCCAGGCCAGCAGCACCACGCCGGCGAATCCCAACGCCAGGCCCAGCAGGCGCGAGCCGTCGAGCCGTTGACCGAACCAGGCCCAGGCCACCAGCGCGCCCCACATCGGCGTGGTCGCGTTGAGGATGCTGGACAGGCCGGCGTTGATCGACAGCGCGGCGTAGCTGAACAGCGCGAACGGGAAGGCGCTGTTCAGGAAGCCCACCAGCAGCAGGCCCTTCCAATGGGTGCGCAGGTCGCCGAGGCCCTCGCGCAGACCCAGCAGCGGGATGAGGAACAGCGACGCGCCGGCCACGCGCACCGCGGCGGTGGCCACCGCGCCGAACTCGGGCGCGGCCAGCCGCATGAACAGGAACGAGGCGCCCCAGATGGCGGCCAGCACCAGCAGTTCGATCAGATCGCTTCGCTTCACGCGGTCACCCCTGGGTTGCGGACGGACCTGGAGCCCGCCTTGTTGTCGTGGCGCCGAGGCCCGGAGCGGGACGGCGAGGGGCGAAGCGTAGCCGGCAGACCGCCCTCGATTGTCAGTAGGGCCTCTTTGCGGTGCAGGCCGCCGGCATACCCGGTGAGGCTGCCGTCGGCGCCCAGCACGCGGTGGCACGGAATCAGCACCGAGACCGGATTGCGGCCCACCGCCGCCGCGACCGCGCGCACGGCTTCGGGCCGGCCCAGCCGGGACGCGAGCTCGCCGTAGGTCACGGTGGAGCCCGCGGGGATGTCCTGCAGCGCGCGCCACACCGCCTGCTGGAAAGCCGTGCCCGAGGGCGACATCGGCGGCAGTGCGGCGGACTGGCCGGCGAAGTAGGCCCTCATCGCGTCGACCACGCCGCGCAGCAGCGCATCATCGTCGTCACGCGGCGCGGCGAGCGGGCCCGGATGGTACTTCTGGCCCTCGAACCAGAGTCCGGACAGACCCTCGGCATTGCGGGCGATCAGCAAGCGGCCCAGCGGGGTGTCGGTCTCGGTCCAGGCGGTGAACATCGGGGTCATGACGGGAGTCCCTTCACGGTCTTGAGCTTGAGATTGAGCTTGGGGTCGGACTTGGGTTTGAGCGCCGCCTCGCGCCACAACTGCAGCACGGCGTAGCTCCGATAGGGCGCGAAATGCGCGGCGGCCTCGATCAGCTCGCGCGGGCGCAGCGGACCTCCGGCGCGCTCCTCCAGGCATTGCTTGAGCACGACATCGCCCGGCAGGTAGGCGTCGGGCCAGCTCCAACCGCGCATCAGCATGTAATGCGCCGTCCACGGGCCCAGGCCGGGCAGGGCGGCGAGCTCCGCGATGGCCGCCTCCACCGTGCCCCGGCCTTGCGCGAAGGCCAGGGTGGGCCACTGCCCGGCCAGGTGGATCAGCGCCTGCGCGCGGCGCGCGGGCATGCCCAGCGAGGCAATGTCGTCCACGGTCGCGGCAGCCAGCGTGGCCGGCGCCGGGAACACATGCGTGACGCCCGGCGGTGCGCCGGCTCCATCCGGCAGAGGTTCGCCGAAACGCGCGATCAGTCGCGTGGCCAGGGTGCGCGCGGCCGCGACGGTGATCTGCTGACCGAGCACCGCGCGGATCGCGAGCTCGAAACGGTCCAGCGATCCCGGCAGCCTCAAGCCCAGCGCCGTCGGTCCGAGGACTTCGCCCAAGGCCGCGGCGATGGCCTGCGGGTCCGCGTCCAGGTCCAGCCAGCGGCGCAGCCGCGGCATCAGCGTCGCGATCGCCGGCCAGAGCGAGGGGCTCAGCGAAAGACGCACCTGCGGACGTTCTGCACCGTCCGGGCTCAGCCGCAGCGAGACCCAGCCCAGCACATCGGGCTGGCCCGGCCGCGTCAAGCGCACGCTGCGCGCCAACGACAAGCGCTCCACATCGACGCATTCGACGCCAGGCACCGCGCGAGCCGCCAGGAAGCGCAGCATCTCCGCGCCCAGCAGCGGCGGGCGCAGGTCCAGCCGCAGCTCGGCCGTCTCCAGCGCGCGTGCGCCCGGACCGGTCGTGGCGCCCGCCTCGGCGCCACCCTTGCGCAGCGCCGTCGGGCTGAGCCGGTAATGCTCCTGGAACGCCGCGTTGAAGCGGCGCAAGCTCGAGAACCCCGCCGCCAGCGCGACCTCCGCGACCGGCAGCCGCGTGTCCGTCAACAACTGCTTGGCCAGCAGCAGGCGGCGCGTCTGCAGGTACTGCAGCGGCGCCACCCCGTGCTCGGCCGTGAAGACGCGACGCACATGGCGCTCGCTCACGCCCAGGTGCGCCGCCAGCGCCGGCAGCGACGCCTCCTCCGGCGCACACTCGTCCAGCCATCGCGCCGCCTCCCTCGCCAGCACTGCGGCCGCATCCATCGTGCTCCACGGGCGTGCAGCAGGCGCCAGTTCAGGGCGGCACTTCAGGCACGGGCGGAAACGCGCCGCCTCCGCCAAGCTGGCACTCGGGAAGAACCGGCAGTTCTCCCGCCGTGGCGCACGCACCCGGCAGATCGGCCGGCAATACACCCCCGTCGACGTCACGCCGACAAACCACTGCCCGTCAAATCGGGCATCCCGCGCCAGCAGCGCCGGGTAGCAATGTTCAGGGTCAAGCAGGAAGTCCATGCGATGAATCATAGGAGCCGGCTTCAGACGGTTCTCGCCGTTTTCGGACATCTCCCTGCACCCACCGAGCACTCGGGATCCGCCCAGGGCCCCTTTCCTCCATGTCCTCTCTTGGATGGCCGCCCCGGCCATCCAATTCACCCCTTGACTTCCGGAAAGGGGCCCTGGGCTGCTCCCTCCGGGACGCTCCCGCCGAGACTTCGTCGAGGAGGGATGCTGGCCCGCGAATTGCCTGCGTGCGGGGGGTTACACGGCTGTCACAAGACGCCTGCCTACAATGCGCCCCAGTTTTTGGAACCACCACGTCTCAAGGAAGCCCATGCAAGTTCACGCATCCATCTTCAAGGCCTATGACATCCGCGGTGTCGTCGGCACGACGCTGGACGAAGCCCTCGCCGAACACCTCGGCAAAGCCTTCGGCACCGAAGCCCTGAAGCTCGGCGAGAAAGCCGTCGCCGTCGGCCGCGACGGCCGCGTCTCCGGCCCCTCGCTCGTGGATGCCCTGATCCGCGGCCTCAAGTCCACCGGCCTGGACGTCGTCGACGTCGGTGCCGTCACCACCCCCATGCTCTATTACGTCGCGGCCACCCGCGGCAAGCACGGCTGCCACTCCGGCATCCAGGTCACCGGTTCCCACAACCCCAAGGACTACAACGGCTTCAAGATGGTCCTCCAGGGCGCCGCCGTCTACGGCGAGCAGATCCAGGGCCTCAAGCGCCGCATCGAGGCCGAGGACTACGCCACCGGCAACGGCCGCGTCGCCTCGATGGACATCACCGCCGAATACACGCATCGCATCGTGTCCGACGCCAAGCTCTCCCGCCCGATGAAGATCGTCGTGGACAGCGGCAACGGCATCCCCGGCGCCACCGCGCCCGCCATCCTCCGCGCCCTGGGCTGCGAGGTCGTCGACATCTTCTCCAAGGTCGACGGCGACTTCCCCAATCACCATCCCGATCCGTCGCGCCCCGAGAACCTCGAGGACCTCAAGCGCATCGTGCACGCGACCGACGCCGAGCTCGGCCTGGCCTTCGACGGCGACGGCGACCGCCTGGGCATCGTCACCAAGGACGGCACGATGATCATGCCGGACCGTCAGATCATGCTGATCGCCGCGGACATCCTCAAGCGCCTGCCCGGCTCGGAGATCATCTTCGACGTCAAGTGCACGCAGCGCCTGGCCCCGTGGATCCGCGAGCACGGCGGCAAGCCGCTGATGTGGATGACCGGCCACTCGCTGGCCAAGGCCAAGCTCAAGGAGACCGGCGCGCCGCTGGCCGGCGAGCTCTCGGGCCACATCTTCTTCGCCGAGCGCTGGTACGGCTTCGACGACGCGATGTACACCGCCGCGCGCATGCTCGAGATCCTGTCGCGCAGCGACGATCCGTCCCAGGTCCTCAACGATCTGCCCAACAGCGTCAACACGCCCGAGCTGAACGTCCCCTGCAAGGAAGGCGAGCACCACGAGGTCGTGGCCAAGCTCAAGGAGATCGCCGAGTTCCCCAATGCCAAGGAGATCATCACGATCGACGGCATCCGCGTGGAATACGACGACGGCTTCGGCCTGGTGCGCGCGTCCAACACGACGCCGGTGCTGGTGCTGCGCTTCGAGGGCCACACCCAGGAAGCGCTCGAGCGCATCCAGAAGGAAGTGCTGGCCCAGCTCAAGCGCGTGAAGGCGGACATCACCTTCACCTCGGGCCATTGAGCCCTCGGGCCCGGGTGAGCGAAGGGCGTGAGCATGGGTGAGTCCGTGAGCGCGCCGATCGCCGACTCCTGGCGCGAACGGCTCGCGCGGGGCGTGTTCAGCACCGTGCTGCGACTGGCCACGCCGGCCTACGCGGCGCGGCTGTTCCTGCGCGGCCGCCAGGAACCGCTCTACAAGGCGCATCCGGCCGAGCGATTCGGCTTCGGCGCGTCGATCGCGCCGGGATCGCTCTGGGTCCATGCGGTGTCGCTGGGCGAGACCCGAGCGGCCGCCGCGCTGATCGACCGGCTCCGCGACGAGCGGCCCGGCATGCGGCTGCTGCTCACGCATACGACCGCGACGGGCCGCGAGGCGGGTCGCGCGTTGCTGCGCGAGGGGGACACGCAGCGCTGGCTGCCCTTCGACACGCCGGGTGCGGTGCGCCGATTCCTGCGTCGCACGCGGCCCGCCGTGGGCGTGCTGATGGAAACGGAGATCTGGCCCAACGTGCAGCACGAGGCGCTGAAGGCCGGCGTGCCGATGGTGCTGGCCAACGCGCGCTTGTCCGCGCGCAGCCTGCGCCGTGGCGAGAAGTTCAAGGCGCTGCTCGCGCCCGCGGCGCGCAGCCTGCGACTGGCGCTCGCGCAGACGACCGAGGACGCCGATCGCCTGCGCCAGGCCGGCGTGGCGGACGTGCGCGTGTGCGGCAATCTCAAGTTCGACCTGCAGCCCGACGAGGCCTTGCTGGCGCGAGGCCGCGCTTGGCGCGCCGGGCTGAACCGGCCCGTGGTGATGCTGGCGGTGTCGCGCGAGGGCGAGGAAGCGGCGATGCTGGCCGCCTGGAAGCAGGCGGGCGAGGCGAGGGCGCGCGCGGGATCGCCGCTGCTGCTGATCGTGCCGCGGCATCCGCAGCGCTTCGACGAGATCGCCGCGCTGGTGGCCGAGGCGGGGCTGACGCTCGCGCGTCGCAGCGCCTTCGGCACGAGCGACATCGCCACGCCGCCGCTGAGCGCGGGCGTCGCGGACGTGTGGCTGGGCGATTCGATGCGCGAGATGGCGCTGTATTACGGGCTGGCCGACGTGGCGCTGCTCGGCGGCAGTTTCGAGAAGCTCGGCGGGCAGAACCTGATCGAGACGGCGGCCTGCGGCGTGCCGCTGTTCATGGGCCCGCACACCTTCAATTTCGCGGAAGCGGCGGAGCTGTCGCTGCAGGCGGGCGCGTCGCGCCGGGTCGAGGACCTGCCGCGCGCGCTGGACCAGGCGCTGGACCTGCTGACCCGGCCGGCCGAGCGCGACGCGATGTCCGCCGCGGCCACGGCCTTCGCCGCGGCGCATCGCGGCGCGGCGGCGCGGATGGCCGCGCCGATCCTGGCGCTGGCCGACGCTCGCTGAGGGTCTCAGCGAGCGCTCAACTGACCTCGGCGGGCCGCTACTGGTTGCTCGTCGACCTGACTTCGCCCAGCGTTGTCACGCCCTGCAGGACCTTGGCGATGCCGTCCTGACGCAGCGTGCGCATGCCCTCGGACATCGACAGGTGCATCAGCTCCTCCGCGCGGCCGCCAGTCTGGATCAGGCGGCGGATCGGACGCGACACGGTCAGCAGCTCATGCAGGCCGGCGCGGCCCTTGAAGCCGGTGTGGTCGCACTTTTCGCAGCCCGGCGCGTGGTACTGCAGCAGGTTGGGCTGACCGTACAGGCCTTGCCATTCCGCCAGCACCGATTCCCGCGACGGGCGGTTCTCGGCCGAGAACACGTGCAGGTAGTCGTCCAGCAGCTCGTTGAGCGTGGCTTCGGACATCGCCTCGGACTTGCGGCACGACGGGCAGATCCGGCGCACCAGCCGCTGCGCCAGCACCGCCAGCAGCGAGTCGGCGAAGTTGAAGGGGTCCATGCCCATGTCCAGCAGGCGCGTGACCGTTTCCGGCGCGCTGTTGGTGTGCAGCGTGGACAGCACCAGGTGGCCCGTCAGCGACGCCTCCACGGCGATTTCCGCCGTCTCCTCGTCCCGGATCTCGCCGACCATGATCACGTCCGGGTCCGCGCGCAGGAAGGCGCGCAGCGCCTTGGCGAAGGTCCAGTCGATCTTGGGATTCACCTGGACCTGCCGCAACCCGGCCTGCGTGATTTCCACCGGGTCCTCGGCCGTCCAGATCTTGCGCTCCGGCGTGTTGATGTTGGCCAGCACCGAGTGCAGCGTCGTCGTCTTGCCCGAGCCCGTCGGGCCCACGCACAGCACCATGCCGTAGGGCCGCTCGGACGCCGCCTTCAATTCCTTGAGGTTGCGCTCCGAGAAGCCCAGCTTTTCCATCGGGATCGGCTTGGCCGAGGCCAGGATCCGCATCACCACGTCTTCCAGGCCGTTGTTGGTCGGGATGGTGGCCACGCGCAACTCGATCTTGTGGCGCTCGGAGAACTTGGAGAAATTGATCTTGCCGTCCTGCGGCTTGCGGCGCTCGGAGATGTCGAGGTCGCACATGATCTTGATCCGCGCGATCAGGGCGCTGCGGTAGGTGTGCGGCAGTTCCAGGTGGGGCTGCAGCACGCCGTCCTTGCGGAAGCGGATCTTGACCTTCTCCTTGCCCGGATAGGTCTCGATGTGGATGTCCGACACGTTCTGGTTGTGCGCGTCGATGATCATCGTGTTGATCAGCCGGACCAGCGAGTTGTCGCTCTGCTCGATCTGGCGGTCCTTCTCCTCCTCGCGGGCTGCCTCGCGCGCGACCTGCTCCTGGCCCTCGCGCTCCAGCGTCTCGATCAGCTTGTCGGAGGTGTCGAGTTCGAAATCCATCGACAGCGCCGGCAGGCCGCCCAGTCCGCCGGAGGGCAGCGGCTGGCCGCTGTAGCGCTCGTAGGCCGTGGGGATCGCGAAGGCCAGCGAGCCCAGCCGCGCCAGCGCGGGCACGACCTTGAGCTGCGTGATGAACTCGACCTCGTCGATGCAGTCGCGCCGCGTCGGGTCCTCCATCGCCACGATGAGCCGGCCGTCGCGCAGCACCAGCGGCAGCACCTCCAGCCGCTTGGCCACCGAGAACGGCAGCTTGCGCACCGCGTCGGGCTCGATGGCGAAGTTGTCCGCGTCCACCAGCGGATAACCCATCTTGCGGGCCAGCGCCGATTGCAGCTGCGCGCGCGTGACGATGCCCTTGCGCACGAGCAGCTCGCCCAGCGGCACCGAACGGTCCTGCTTCTGCTGCGCCAGCGCCTCATCGAGCTGCGCCTGCGTCACCAGCTCCAGCGCCAGCAAGGCTTCGCCGATGCGCACCATCGGCATCTTGGCCTGCTGGTCGATCGCGGCCATCAGCTGCTCGGCCGTGACGATGTGCTGCGCCACCAGGATGTCGCCCACGCGGCGGTCGCGCAGCTCGCGCTGCTCGTTGGCGGCGTCGTCGACCTGCGCCTGCGTCACCACCTGCTGGCGAACCAGCAGGTCGCCGATGCGCTCGCCGACCTCGAAGCTGACCAGCACCTCGCGCGGCACGAACATGCAGCGCACCCAGTCGCTGGTGTCGCTGACCGGCGGGAACAGGAACAGGCCCAGCTCCGTCTCGTGATGGCCGATCGTCGAGCCCTTCTGTTCCTCGCCGCCCTGGTAGACGAGGCGGAACTCGCTGCGCGGACGCTGGTCCAGCGTCATCGGATCGTCGGCGGTGGCCGGATCGCGCGGCGGCACCTCGATCGCGTGCAGCAGCTTCAGCGCCTTGAACTGCGAGAACTTCAGCGGCATCGCGTTGCGCGCCGGCGGCACGACCACCTGCGCCAGCCGCTCCGAGGGCACCATCAGGATGACCTTGCCGACGGTGCGACTACCGTTCAGGCCGAGGATCTCGCAGGCCTGCGGCTCGCGTTGGGGGCGGGGGCGGGGGTAGGCGGCGAAGGGCGGAGTGGGCCATTCGAACTGAGGTGCCGCTTCAGCCGGAGCAGTCTCCGGCTGGGCATGAGGCCATTGCAGCGGCACGGACGGGTCGGTCATCGGGCGGTCTCCGCGGGGGAATCGGTGTCTGGGCAGTCTTGGGGCGGGAGATTAACCCGTTTGGAGAGTGCCCACTACCGGGATAAGCAGGTGGCGTGCCCGCCCAGCGCGCAGGCCCACTCCCCAATCCGTCCCCCGCGTCGAAGCCCCGGCATGCCTTTCGGACACGCCCGATCCGGACCTCAGAGCCTCAGAGCGCGCGTTCCGCCATCACGCGCGGCTGCGCCGGCAAGCCTTCCCAGGCCATCGGCGTGTCCAGCAGCTCGATCTTCGTCAGCCGCTTGTCGCCAGGCACCTGGACCGCGAAGCGCCGGAAACTCGCACCGTTGAGCGGATCGCGCGTGCTGGCGTCGGGCGTGCCCCGGGCCTGGTTGAACGGGCGGAATCCGCCCTGCAGCAGCCGATGGCGCACGCTGCCGTCGGCATAGGTCAGGCGCAGTGTGAAGTCACAGCCGCCGTTGCGGCAGTACCAGGCATTGGCCGAGGTGTCGGGCACGAAGGCCGCGCGGTCGGCCGCGACGGTCGGGTCGAATCCGCGCAGCAGGTTGCCGGTGAAGCTCAGCGGCGGGTCGATTTGCGTGATGCCCGGGGTGTTGGCGTTGCTGATCGTCAGCACGATGGCGACGACCGGCACGTCGCGCTGCTGCGGCAGGCCGCGGTCCAGCCCCCAGAGGCCGTTGGACGTCGTGGTGATCGGTGCCTCGACCCAGCGCTTGTCCACCGTGTCCCACTGCTTGTAGCCGGAAGCGAAGCTGGCGTCGGCGACCAGCCGGCTGCCCGGCGTGTGCACGCCCTTGCTGTCCACGCTGGTCTTGCCCTCGAAGTAGCGCTGCATCACGGCCGTGCTGTAGTCCGAGAAGGTCGCGTAGCGGTAACCCGAGGCCTGGTCGCCGGAGCCGCTCTGCATCGGGTCCTGCTTGACGCAGCGGCCGGAGTTGTCCAGCGTGCGCAGCTTGCCGCCGAAGGTGTCGGTCTTGCAGTTGGCATAGCGCGAGGCGGTGGCCGGCACGAACGGCGCGAGCAACTGCTTGCGCTGCCCGTCGTAGCCCCAGGTCGAGCCGTTCAGGCTGCCCCAGGCGTAGGGGTAGCGGCCGTCGTCGTAGGCCTCGCCGACATGCGGCAGGCCGAAGGCGTGGCCCTGCTCGTGGATGAAGATGCCGGCGTAGAGCTCGTCGCCCGCGCCGTCGCTGCCGCCGCCCAGGCCGCCACCCGGTCCGCGGTACTTGCCCGCGGCGTCCAGCGCCAGCAGCGGCGCGTAGTACTGCACCGGCAGCGAGCCCTCGCCATTGGCGTTGCGCAGCGCGCCCAGCGTGCCCAGCACGCCGGCCAGGCCGGCAAATCCATCCTTGTAATCGTTGGCCGAGCGCGCGATGTAGGCCGGCTGCGCTTGTCCATTGGCGTCGCTGCGCGGCGGGATCACCAGCGTCGGCCATTGCACCAGGCGGGCCGGATGGTTCACGGCGTCGAGCTTGGCCACGGGCCACTTGGCGTACATCTCGGTGACCGCGTCGGCGGGCGGGGCGCCCGTCACGCTCAAGGGGCGCGCGGTGTTGGCCTCGGTCGCGCCGAACAGGTAGAAGGGCAGCACCCGCACGGTGAAGGGCATGTCCGCGCCGACCTCCACCGCGCGGGCCTCGCCGGCCTGGTAGTTCGAGGCCTTGGCGCGCAGCGTGAGCCCCGGCCGCAGCCACGCGGCGGGCACGGTGGCGCTGTAGAGATCGTCGCCATAGGCAGGGCCGGCGGCCTCCGTGGGCGGCAGCTGCGACGGCGGGTTCAGGGGCACCGTCCCCAGCGACTGCCCGTCGGCGAGCGCCTCCAGCACCGGCCGATCCGCGTTGCCCGCGGACAGGCGCACCAGCGCCAGCGCCTCGCGTCCGCCGACCAGGTGCAGCGTCTCGGAGGCATTGGCCGGCATCGGGGGCGACCAGGACCGCGCGCCGTCGGGCAGCACATGGGTCTGGGCCAGCTCCAGGCGCTGGATGGCCAGCACGCCAAGCGCTGGCGTGCCGCCGCCCGAACCGGACCCGGCGCCATTCGCGGCGTCGTTGCCCGTGCCGCCGTCGCCGCCGCAGGCGCCCAGCAGCGCGGCGGCGGTCCAGCCGATGGCGATCGCCCGGGTCAGCGTGAGGCGGCGGGAAGAGAGGAGAAGCAGGTCAGGCGCTGACATCGATCAGAGGGGAAAAATCGCGAGGCGCGCAGTCTCTCCTCAGAGCGGGCGCAGGGCGCTCACTTGGATAGGCCATTTCCATTGCATTCGGGTAAGGCGTGTAAGCGACGGTGAATGCCGGCGCGAGCGGCCCGTCGGCGCGGGCCGCTAGACTCGCCGCCATGAAGAACGTGCTGGTGACCGGGTTCGAGCCTTTCGGCGGCGAGCGCATCAATCCCTCGTGGGAGCTGGCGCGCGCGCTCAACGGCGAGGCCATCGGCGGCGCGCGGGTCGTCGCCGTGCAACTGCCCTGCGTGTTCGGCGAGTCGTTGCGTCGCCTGGACGAGGCGCTGGCCCGCGTGAAACCGGTGGCGGTGCTGGCGATCGGTCAGGCGGGCGGACGCTGCGACCTCTCGCTCGAGCGCGTGGCGATCAACGTGGACGACGCCCGCATTCCCGACAACGCGGGCGCGCAGCCGGTGGATGAGCCCGTCGTCGCGCGCGGGCCGGCGGCGTTCTTCTCGACGCTGCCGATCAAGGCCATCGTGGCCGCGCTGCGCGAGGCGGGCTACCCGGCCTCGGTGTCTCAGACGGCGGGCACCTTCGTGTGCAATCACCTGTTCTACGGGCTGCAGCACCGGCTCGACGGACACGGCGTGCGCAGCGGCTTCATGCACATCCCCTATTTGCCGGAGCAGGCCGCGCGACATCCCGGCGCGCCCAGCCTGCCCCTGCCCACGTTGATCGACGCGACGCGGCTGGCGCTGCAAGTGGCGCTCACGGCCGACGAGATCCGCGCCGTCGGCGGGCAGCTGGACTGACGCTTTCCCGGCGAAGAGGTTCCATCGTCCGGCGCGGGCGATGCGGCGCCGGAGCGAACTCGCGGACGGGTTCTCCGTTCTCCGCCAGGGTGCTTGACCGAAGTCAACGCACGGCCGCGAGCGGCTGCGCGGGATGCGGTCGGCCCAACTGAGGGCCCCGTGCTTGGCGGCCCTCCGATCGGATGGCGACCGCCGGGCGTCCGGGATCCCCTTCACGGGGAGCTGACCCCACCCATCGGAGCTGTTCGCATGACCATTCGCTGCCTCGTACTCGCCGCGCTGACGGCCGCCCTGTCGGCGGTCCCGGCCTCCGGCGCCACCACCGCACGCGCCCGCCGGGGCGTCGGCACGCGAGATCCGGCGCCGGTGCTGACACAAGGATGCGCGACCCGGGTCGCCGCCGCCTCGGCCGCTGAGACGCGGTGGCCGATTTCCGAGGCAACAGGATGACGGCGCGCTCCACCTTGTGGCCCGTCGCCGTGGGCATCGCCTGGCAGCCGGCAGTGCACGAGGCCGCGATGTGTCGGGTCGGCGATGGGTTCGATTTCATCGAGGTCCACACCGAGAATTTCCTCACGCCCGACAGCCACGCTCGGACCTTGCTGATCGAGACCGCCCGGCGCCTGCCGGTGAGCCTGCATGGCGTGGGGCTGGGCCTGGGCTCCGCCGCCGGCGTCGACTGGCAGCACCTGCGGCGCGTGCGCGCGCTGGTGGAGGCGGTGCGGCCGGGCTTGGTGTCGGACCATGCCGGCTTCTGCCGGGCACTGCGGCGCCAGCAGCCGATGCACGCTCACGCGCAGTTGCCGATTCCCTTCACTGCGCTCGGCCTGGACGTGCTGGCCGCCCAGGTGGACGCGACGCAGCAGGCGCTGGGGCGGCAGATCCTGGTCGAGAACCTCGGCGCCTATCTCTGCTGGACCGAGGATGAACTGCCCGAGCCCGACTTCCTCAACACCCTGGCCGCGCGGACCGGATGCGGGCTGCTGGTGGATCTGAATCATCTGATGGTCAACGCGCTCAACCGGGGCCAGGACGAGAGCGCCGCCATCGCCGCGGGCGCCGCCTGGCTCGAGCGGATCGACGCGACCGCGGTGGGGCAGTACCACCTCGCCGGGCATGCCCGGCTCGACGGTGTCGTGATCGATGACCACGGAGGGCCGGTCGGTGAGGCGGTCTGGGCCTTGTATCGCGAGGCGCTGGGCCGCATCGGCGCCCGGCCCACGCTCATCGAATGGGATCAGGCGCTGCCCGGCCTGGACGCGCTGACCGCGGAAGTCGCGCGAGCCCGAGATACGCAATCCGCGTTCGCGCGGGAGCAGATCGCACCGCCGCCGCCGCGCGCCACCCGTCACCCGCGCCGTGTCCGGCGCAGTCCGTCGTCCGGATCGGGCGACACCCTGGAGGTCGGCCATGCCGATGAATGAATTCGAAGAACTGGCCGGGCGTTACGACCTGGTGCTGCGCCAATCGCAACTGGTCGAGGCCGTGCTGGCCGAACCGGGCGTCGACCCCGCCTCGCTCGCGCCGCCTGGATTGCAGGCGCTGCCGGGCATCCCCGGCGGATTGAGCCAGGCGTTGCGGGTCCACCGCGCCGATGCCTGCGCGCTGGCGGACCGGGCGCTCAGCGCGATCTATCCCCGCTTGCGCCGCCACATGGACACCGCGTGGCGCGGCAGTTTCGCCGCGCTGGCCTGGGCCTGCTGGCGCGAGCAGCCCCCGGCGCAGGGCGATCTCGGGGACTGGGGCGAGGCGCTGATCGACCGCCTCGCCGCGGCGGGCCCGGCGGTTGTGCCGGCGTGCTGGCTGGCGCTGGCCCGGATCGAATGGGCGCTGCACGCCGTCTCGCGTCAGGGCGTCACCCCGCCGGATCTGAGCTCGCTGGCCTTGCTTGGCCGCCTGCCGGCAGGCGCGGTGCGGCTCGTGCTGGCCGAGCACGTCTCGCTGCATCGCGGCGAGGACCTGAACGAGGAGGATCGCCGCGCGCTGACCCTTCCGGGCATCGAGGCGGGCATGGAGGCGGACATCGAGGCGGGCAACGACGCGGACATCGACGGCCGGAACGCGATGCCGCGCCGCCAGCAGGACGTGGCCGGCCTGCTGGTCTGGCGCGACGCCTGGTCGGGACGCGTCCAGGCCTTGGACGAACCGACCTGGCGCTGGTGCGAGGCGCTGCTCGATGGCCTGGACCTGGAGCATGCGCTGCGCGAGACCGGGCCGGGTTTCGACTTCGCCGACTGGCTCTCGACCGCGGTGGTGCGCGGGTGGCTGGCCCGCGTCGAGAGCGTGGAGATGGCGGTGGCGAGCGGAGCCGCCCCGCATGAAGCCTGGTCGCTGCCGGGTCTGCGCCGCTAACCCTTGTCCGTTTGACGCACGTCCGTTTGCCCCTCGCCGGTTTTGCGTTGGCCGGTTTTGCGCTGGCCGGTTTTGCGCTGGCCGGTTGAGCGGCGGCGTCAGTCCTTCGGCCGGAAGGCCAGGATCATCTGCGACGGCACCCGGCCGTCCGTATCCAGCGGCAGACGCTCCACCGCCAGGATCGCGCGCGTCACCGCGTCGTCGTAGGCCTGGACGCCGCCGGACTTGATCACCCGGGCCGACAGCACGCGGCCATCGGGGGCGCAGCGCACGTCAACTTCCGTGACCGGGTTGCCCACGATGCTCGACACGTCGAAGTTGAGGCGGTCCTTCACGGCGCGCATCACACGGCCTGCGTAGTTCGAGGACGGCCCCGAGCTCTTGAGCGCCGTGCCCGTCGAGGACGGTCCGCCCGAGGCGCCGGCCATGCCCTGGATGCGCCGCAGGTTCTCCTGACGCTGCGCCTCGGCGCGGGCCTCGGATTCCTTGCGGGCCTTGTCGGCCTTGGCCTTGTCCTGCTTCTCCTTCGCGTCGTCCTTCTTCGCCTGCTCTTCCTTGGCCTTGCGATCGCGTTCCTTCTGATCGGCCTCGTCCTTCTTGCGCTGCTCGAGCTTGCGCTTGTCCTCGGCCTCGCGCTGCTCCTTCTCTTCCTTGAGCTTGCGTTCCTTGGCCTTGGCGATGGCGATGTCCGCGTCGCGCTGGGCCTGGACCTCCTGCGGCGTGGGCTGCGCGGGCTTGGGCGGTTCAGGCTGGGGCTTGGGCGGCTCGGGTTGCGGCTCGGTGGGGAGCTGCTCCTTGGGGGCGGCGGCCTGCGGCACGGCGGACCACAGTTCCGCCTCCATCGCCGGCACCGGCGTGGAGCGCCAGCTGACGCCCGCGCTCAGCGCGGCCACCAGCAGGATGTGCGCCACGATGGCGAAGCTGAATCCGCGGCCCAGGCCGGGCGCGGGCGGCGGCCGCAGCGGGTCGCGGTCGGGGTGGAAGCGGGAAGCCAGGCCCATGGCGCCGGTCGTCGCGTTGCTCATCGTGGGGAAATGCCTCGCGCGCTCAACGGTCGGCCGGGGCGCCGTTCTTCACGGCCAGCCCGACGCGCTGGATGCCCGCGCGCTGCAGCACGTTCATTGTCTTGACGACGGCCTCGTACTTCACGTTGCGGTCGGCGGAGATGACCACGGGCGTGGCCGCGTCTCCCTTCTGCGCGTCCTTGACGCGGGCGGCCAGTGCCTTGAGCGGCACCGGGGAGGGATCCTGGTCGCCGTCGAGCTTGATCTTGAGCTGCTCGTCCGTGCCCACGATCACCTGGATCACGTGCTGGGGCTGGGTCTTGGCGGTGCCGACGCTGGGCAGGTCGACCACGCCGGTGGTGATGAGCGGGGCGCTGACCATGAAGATGATCAGCAGCACCAGCATGACGTCGATGAACGGGACCATGTTGATCTCGTTCATCGTGCGGCGGCGCGAACCGCCGCGGGAGGACATCGCGGGCATGGGCGGCGCTCCCTGCTCAGCGCTGCGCGGCCGGCGCGGGCTGGCCGGCGTTGCGCTGCAGGATGTTGGAGAACTCCTCGATGAAGGTCTCCAGCGTGATCGCGTTGCGGTCGATCTGACGCGCGAAGCGGTTGTAGGCCAGCACCGCGGGGATGGCGGCGAACAGGCCGATGGCCGTGGCCACCAGCGCTTCGGCGATGCCGGGGGCCACGGTGGCCAGCGTGACCTGGGTCAGGTTGGACAGGCCCACGAAGGCGTGCATGATCCCCCAGATGGTGCCGAACAGGCCCACGTAGGGCGACACCGAACCCACCGACGCCAGGAAGGACAGGTGCGATTCCATCGCGTCGAGCTCGCGCTGGAAGCTCGCGCGCATCGCGCGGCGGGCGCCGTCCAGCAGCTGCCCGGCATCCACGACGCGCTTCTCGCGCAGCTTGAGGAACTCGCGCATGCCCGAGGCGAAGATGCGCTCCAGTGGCGCGCCGTCGGGGCGGTTGGAGACGCTGTTGTAGAGGTCGTTCAGGTTCTTGCCGGACCAGAACTCCTGCTCGAAGCCCTCGTTGCGCGCCTTGATGCGGCCCAGCGCGATCAGCTTGCTGAAGATCACGCTCCAGCTCGCGAGCGACACCAGCAGCAGCGCGGCGATCACCAGCTGCACGGTGAGGCTGGCGTGGGCGATCAGGGAAATGATGGAGAGGTCTTGGTTCATGGGATCGGCAAACGGGGATCGCGGGGCGGTTCCTGGCGGGAACCGGCGTGGAACTGCGGTCGAGCTTTCAGCGAAGCCGGAATTGTGACAAGTCTGGCGGCTTCGTCGGCAATTGGCGGGCCAGCTTCATGCAAAGAAGCGTGTCAGCGGTGCGCAGGCGCAACCGTTGCGGCGGCGCCGGCGCCCTCGGACGGCAGCGCTTGCAGGATGCGTGCCGGGATGCGCGCGGGTTTCAAGCTGATCGCATCGACGCAACCGATGCGGATGCGCCCCTGGGTCAGCAGCTGCTCGCCGCGCCAGACCTGCTGGTCGATGGTGAGGCTGGCCCGACCGATCTCGGCGGGCACGACGCTCACGCGCAGCCAGTCGTCCAGACGCGCGGGGGCGAGGTAGCGCAGCGCGGTGTCGCTGACGACGAACATCAGGCCCTCGTCGCGGCGCATGGTCTCCTGCTCGAAGCCCATCGCGCGCAGCCACTCGGTGCGGGCGCGTTCCATGAACTTCAGGTAGTTGGCGTAGAAGACGACGCCGCCGGCATCGGTGTCTTCCCAGTACACGCGGAGTTCGTGCCGATAGGCGTGCGGGTCGGGCTGAACGGCGGTCATGCGGCGCGGGCTTTCAGTTGATCGAGCCGCGCGCGCATGCGGTCGAGCGCCTCACGCAGGTCGTCCATGCTCGAGGAAAAGGACAGGCGCAGGAAGCGCTCGCCGTAGGCGGGGCCGAAGTCGCGGCCGGGTGTGAGCGCGACCTGCGCGTGCTGCATCAGGTCCATGCACAGGTCCCAGCTGCCCAGGCCCGTGCCCGACGCGTCGGCCCAGGCGTAGAAGGCGCCGTCGGGGAGCACCGGCACGGGCAGGCCCATGGCCTGGAGCGCGGGCACGACCAGGTCGCGGCGGCGGCGCAACTCCTCGCGACGGCGTTCGTACTCGTCGATGGAGTCGGGCTCGAAGCAGGCCAGCGCGGCGTGCTGCGCGATGGTGGAGGGGCAGATGTAGAGGTTCTGCGCGAGCTTCTCGACGGCGCCGACCATGGGCTCGGGCAACACCAGCCAGCCCAGGCGCCAGCCGGTCATGCCGAAGTACTTGGAGAAGCTGTTGATCGAGACGACGTCGTCGCCGAGCGCCAGGGCGCTGCGCGCGTAGCGGCTGTCGTAGCTGAGCGGCTGGTAGATCTCGTCGACGATGGTGACGCCGCCGCGCTCGCGCACGAAGGCGTGCAGCCGGGCGAGTTCCTCCGGCGCGATCGAGGTGCCGGTCGGATTGCTGGGCGAAGCCAGCAGCACGCCGCGGCTGCGCTCGCTCCAGCGTGCCTGCAGGTGCGCGAGGCTGAGCTGGAAGCGGTCCTCGGGCGAGGAGGGGATCAGCACCGGGGTGGCGTCGACCGCGGCGACGAAGTGCCGGTTGCAGGGGTAGCTGGGGTCGGGCATCAGCACCTCGTCGCCGGCCTGGAAGAGCGCGAGGCAGGCGAGTTGCAGCGCGGCCGAGGCGCCGGCGGTGATGACGATGCGGTCGGGGTCGATGGCCAGTTGCTGGGTCTGGCGGTACCAGTCGGCGACGCGCTCGCGCAGCGCGCGGGTGCCGTTGGCATGGGTGTAGGGGATGCGGCCGGCGGCGGTGAAGCGCGCGGCGGCGTCGCGCACAGCAGGGCTGGCGCCGAAGTCGGGCTCGCCGATGTTCAGGTAGATCATGGGCCGGCCGCCCTGGGCGGGATCGCAGACCGCGGAGCGGGCAATCTCGTCGGCCCGCTTGGCGCATTCCATGACGTAGAAGGGATCAATGGCCTGAACGCGTTGGGCAAGTCTCATCGGTGGGGGCTTCGGAGTGCGGACGACATTCTAGGTTTCGTCCGTGATCCGGTGCCGCCACGGCCGGATGACCTCAGCCGCAGCAGCGCGCCGCGCCGGTCTTGCCCGCCTTCGGCGCGCAACCCGTGGCGGCCTGCAGATCAACCCGTTTTGCCAGTTCCGCGGCGCTTTCCTTGCGCTCGCTGTAGCGGCTCAGCAGATGCGGACCGAGGTCGCGGGTGAGCAGCGTGAACTTGACGAGCTCTTCCATCACGTCGACCACGCGGTCATAGAAGGACGAGGGTTTCATCCGGCCTTCCTCGGTGAATTCGGAGAACGCCTTGGCGACCGAAGACTGGTTGGGGATGGTCAGCATGCGCATCCAGCGGCCCAGCACACGCATCTGGTTGACAGCGTTGAACGACTGCGATCCGCCCGAGACCTGCATCACCGCGAGCGTCTTGCCCTGCGTCGGACGCACGGAGCCCGAGCTCAGCGGGATCCAGTCGATCTGCGTCTTCATGATTCCGGTCATCGCGCCGTGGCGTTCCGGCGAGCACCACACCATGCCTTCTGACCACGTCGCCAGTTCGCGCAGCTCGCGCACCTTGGGATGCGAGTCGGGCGCGTCGTCGGGCAAGGGCAGACCCGAGGGGTCGAAGATCCGGACCTCCGCGCCCATCGCCTCGAGCAGCCGCGCGGCCTCGAAGGTCAAGAGCCGGCTGTAGGAACGCTCCCGCAGCGAGCCGTACAGCATGAGGATGCGCGGGGCGTGCCGCGAAGGCGCCGGCACCGCCAGGCGGTCCTGCGACGGAATCTCCAGCAGGGCCGGGTCCAGCGCGGGGAAGCTCGCATCGGGGAAGAGGGGTTCAGACATGGTGGGGGGCGTGCGGTTGGGAGGAAGACAAGGCGTCATCGGGTCAGCTCCGGGCGATCTCGGCGAGCGCCTGCCGGAGCTCGGCCTGGCTCATCGACGCGAGCGGCAGGCTCGCCAGCTGCAGCATGCGGTAGCCGATCGCCTGACGGGTCAGCTCGAACGCGCGGCGTTTGCCCTCGTCGCCGCCGTCGGCGTTGGACGGATCCGGATAACCCCAATGCGCCTTCACGGGCTGACCCGCGCCGCCGAAGAAGGCGGGGCACTGCTCCGCCGCGGCGCTGTCGCACACGGTGATCACAAGGGACAGCGGCGGCGCATCGGGTGAAGTGAACTCGTCCCAGCTCTTGCTGCGGCAGCCCGTGGTGTCGACGCCCGCGCCTTGCAGCGCCTCGAGGGCAAAGGGATTGATCCGGCCGCTGGGCGCGCTGCCCGCGCTGTGGGCCTGCAGGTCCTTGTCCAGGCGCCGCGCCCAGTGATTGAGCATGCCCTCGCCGAGCACGCTGCGCGCGGAGTTGTGGGTGCAGAGGATGAGCACGTGCGTTGTCATGGGCGAGACGTCCAGGGCGATCCGGGTCAGCACCCGCAGCAGGAGGCGGCGGGCGAAGAAGGCAAAGAGGGTGAAGCGGGCGTGGCAGCGGGCGGCGCCGGTTCGACGGCACAGGCGGCGCCTTCGCAGCAGTTCTCGGTGAGGAAGCCCAGCAGCGCGTTCATCTGCGGGTAGACCGCGCGGTAGATGACGTTGCGGCCCGAGGGCGCGGAGACCACCAGCCCCGCCGCGACGAGGTCCTTCAGGTGAAAGCCCAGCTTGGCGTAAGGCACGCCCAGGCGCTCCACGAGCACACCTGGCGTGAGGCCGGCCTCGCCAGCCACCACGAGGGCGCGGAACGCGTCGAGCCGGATCGGGTGCGCGAGCGCGCCCAAGGCGGCGAGGGCTGATGTCTTGTCCATGGCCGTCATTACAACAAAACTTGTAATGATGGGCAAGCGGGCGAGCGAAGACCCCGCGCGCGGTCAAGTCCCCCATCGTCCCCTGCCGCCGCTTCCCCGTCCTGGCCGTGGCCGCGAGCGCGCGACGCGGGCAGGATGGCGGCTTTCCGGACTTGGCCTCCCTGGCCGTCGACGGCATGCGTTTCCCTTCCTCGCGGCCCGCGTGGGCCCTCTCCGCCATCACCGCGATCTCGGTGACCGCCACGATCCCCCCCTGCGTCCCCAGCGCCCACGCCGCGCCCGACGGCCGCGCGCTCGCCACCGATCCCGCCGCGATGCGCCAACTGGTCGAGGCGGTCACGCTGGACGTGATGTCCGAGGCCAGCGTCGAGGCCTGCCTGGTACTCGGCGCGCCGACCGCGATCGCGGCGCGCGATGCCTGGAGCGCCTGGCGCGTGCGGCAGGACCTCCCCACGATGCGGGTCCTCCTGACGCGCGTCATGCAGCGCAACAGCAGCGATCCGCCGTGGGAGAAGATCGCCGATCCGCTGCGGCGCAAGCTGCTCGCCGACCCCAACGCGGCGCAGTCCTGTGCCGAGCTCGCCCGCGGTTTCCCGAGCGCGGGCATGGACGTCGCCACGCGATATCCGCAAGCGGGCGCGGTGGCGCGCGCGCTCCTGCAGACCAATCTCGTGATGCCCATCACCCCGCTGCCGGTCGCCGCCGAGCCCGCGCGCGGCCCGGTGCTGCTGCCCACGCAGGTCATCGCGTTGACCGAGCAGCGCGGGCAGTGGCTGGCCCTCTCCGAGGAAGCCGCGCAGCGCCGCCTGGGCACCGTCTACGTGAAGGGCCGCGTCGCGCGCGACTGGAATCGGCCCGAGAACTTCCGGCTCGAGTGGGTGCAAGGCGAGCGCGCCGCGCCTCAGGCCATCTACCTCAAGTTCAACGCGGACGCCTGGGTCGGCCGCGAGATCGTGCTGCGCGGGGTGGTCACCTCGCTGAACCGGCTGTCGATGGACCTGGGCCACGCCGCGCTGGTCACCGATCCGTCGGGCCTCACCCCGTCACCACTGCCGCAGACGCCACTGGCGCGCGTGGAGGTGCCGCTGATGCGCGTGTCCAGCGCGCCGGGCCGGGGACTGGCCGACAAGGACCTCGCCGCCATCGTCGTCCATGGGCAGGCCAACTCGATCGGCGGCACGCGCTGGGAGGAGGACGTGCGTTTCCTGCTGCGTGACGGCAGCGTCTATCGACGCACGGAGATGCCGCCGGATCAGCTCGACGTCGCCGCCTCGCGGCGGCTGGAGCCTCAGCAATGGGGCCGCTGGCGTGCGGTCGCGGGCGGCTACGAGATGCAGGCGCAGGACGACGACGGCCGGCCTGCAGGCGAGTGGAAACGCGAGCCGCATGTCGCGGTGAAGGCCTGGCCCAAGGACACGCGGCTGCAGGGCAGCTTCAGCCGCTCGGCCTTCAACGGCAGCATGATCACCGGCGGCACGTCCTCGACGCACGGCATCCGCTTCACGCCCGATGGCCGTTTCGAACGCAGCTTCCATGCCTTGTCCAGCACCGGCAGCCTGCAGGCCATCACGGGCACCGTGATCGCGGGCTCCTCGCAGGGTGACGGCTCGGGCAGCACGCGCACGGGCAGCAGCACGGTCGGTACCGGGACGGGGACAGTCGGCGTGTCCGGGGGCACGCGCAAGGTCGACGACGGCGCGAGCCGACGTGGCCGGTATCAGCTCGACGGCTACGTGATCACGCTCGACTACGACGACGGCCATCAGGAGCGGCTGCTGAGCTTCCCGGTCGATGCGAACCGGCGCAGCGTCTACGTCGGCACCGGGAGCTACGACCTCGAGAAGTGAGCGTCATAGGACGGCGGCCGTCAGCGGCCGTCCGGTCGCTCAGGCCGCAGGCACGAGGGTCATCGCGATGCTGACCCACACGCCGACGCTGAAGTAGGGCGTGAGCCACAACGCGTCGGCCTTCCACGCGGACCAGCTGCCGCTGTGCACGCGACGGCGCCAGGCATCGCGCGCGCCTTCGTCCAGGCGCAGATAGACGCGACCGTTGGCGCGGCCGTCGCGGTAGCGGCGGCAGTACATCGGCACGTCGATCGTCAGCACGTAGGCGACGAAGCCCATCGCGCCGAGCACGCCCGCGAGTGCCAGCCCCTGCACCCAGCCCGCGCTGTTGCTGGCGATGACGCCGAGCAGCACTGCCATCCAGGTGAAACCGGCCGCCCACAGCGAGGACTCCACCGCCTGCGTGATGTGATTGAGCGTGAGCACGCTGTGCCAGCAGAAGCCCTGCGCGATCACCATGAACAGCGGCACCGCCCACGCGGGGCGTTGAACCCCGGGCAGCCCCGCATGCGCGGCGAGCTGATGCACGAGCAGTCCGAGCTGGAGCGCGAAGCAGATCTCCGCGATCGTCGCCGCGGTGCGTCCGAGGAAGATGCTCGACAGCGGCGTGTCCACGACGACCAGCCGCTCCAGGTCCACGCGCGGGAACAGCGATCGATACGCGCAGACCAGCACGTAGACCCCCGACAGCGCGAGCTGCAGATGCGCCAGGCCGCCCCGCGTGGGGCCGAGCAGCGCGACGCTCATCCACACCCCGACATTGAGCACCGCGATCGCGCGCAGCGCGCGGCACCAGGCCAGCACTTGAGCGTCGGGGACCAGCGCGCCTGGCGGCGCAAGATGACGAATCGATGACATGACGAAGCAGCCTACGCGGCGTCAGGGATACCGGCACTGGTGAACATCCCGAGGCCCGAAAGAGCCATGGCCGCGGCGTTCGGACCCAGGGGGTCGTGCCTGACTACACTTCGCGACCATGAAAGTTGCTCCCGTCAAGATCGTCGCCGGCATCGCGGCCCTGCTGCTGGCCGTGCTGGGCTGGGTCCTCGCGTCCAAGCTGCATGTCGGCGCGGAGGACATGTTCTCGAAGATGCGCATGCCCGCGATGGGCGGCGCCAAGACCGCCCCGGCCGAGCCGTCCGCCAAGGCCTCCGGCGTGCGCGTGATCCCGATCGGCGTGACCTCAGGCTCCGGCGCGGGCTCCGCCAACCGGTGAGTTCATGGCGCTCGAGCCAACTGGAAACTCTGCGCCGGCGCGGGGACGGATGACTCGGCACCGCTTTCGTCCTTGAGCGCGACACCGGTCAGCCCGCGCG
The DNA here is from genome assembly GCA_039594005.1 of Roseateles sp. Lineage (GTDB taxonomy): Bacteria > Pseudomonadota > Gammaproteobacteria > Burkholderiales > Burkholderiaceae_C > Roseateles. The sequence goes on along the minus strand of JBCNOF010000010.1, from coordinate 1,959,215 downwards.
CGCGTGCCTGCGCCATCAGCCAGACCAGGCGTCGGGCCGCGAGCGCCGGCGCCAGGCCCTCCGGCCTGACGTTGGAGATGCAGTTGCGCTCGGCGTCGACCCGACCCGGACGAGGGTCCCACGTGAGATAGATCCCGAGGCTGTCGGGCGAGCTCAAGCCGGGCCGCTCGCCGATGAGCACCACGGCGAGCCGGGCGCGCAGCGCGTGACCGATGGGATCCCCGATCGCCACGCGCGCCTGACGGACGATGGCCACCGGTGCCCAGCGCCACTCGTCCGGCACCACGTGACGCAGTTCGGCGATCAACGCCGGCGCATGCCGCTCCACCGCCAACGCCGACAGACCGTCCGCCATGATCAGCGCGAGCTCGGGCGCGTCTTGCTCGTGCGCCTCGCTCGCCTCGTCCGACAGTCCGCGCAGCAGGTCGGTCGAACGCGCATCGAGCTGTCGCCCGAGGTCCGGTCGCTGCAGGTATTCGGCGCGATCGGACGCCGCGCTGTGCAGGTCCAGCGTGGTCAGCCCTTGCGACCGCAGCGCCGCCGCGAGCGCCGCGTGATCCAGCGCGCGATGCACCGCGTCGCGCGCCTGCGCATGCGCGAGCTGGAAGGCCAGTTGCGACGACGTGGGCTGACTGATGCCCGCGCGGCCCAGGCCGATGCGCGCCGGCGTGTGGCGGCGCAGCAGGCGCCAGGGGTTGTCGATCAGCGGCGCGGTCATGGCGAGGGCAGCAGCGCGGAGAACACCGGCGACATCGTGTCGACGAGCCGGCCGGGCTCGCCCGGCGCGGCGATGCGCATGCGCTCGAGCCAGTGCTCGAACTCCGGCGCGGGCCGCAGGCCCAGCACGCGCCGCGCGTAGAGCGCGTCGTGGAACGAGGTGGTCTGGTAGTTGAGCATCACGTCGTCCGAGCCGGGAATGCCCATGATGAAGTTGAACCCGGCGACGCCCAGCAGCGTCAGCAGCGTGTCCATGTCGTCCTGGTCGGCCTCGGCGTGGTTGGTGTAGCAGATGTCGCAGCCCATCGGCAGGCCGAGCAGCTTGCCGCAGAAGTGGTCTTCCAGCCCGGCGCGGATGATCTGCTTGCCGTCGTACAGGTACTCGGGGCCGATGAAGCCGACCACGGTGTTCACCAGCAGCGGCTTGAAATGACGCGCCACCGCATAGGCGCGCGCCTCGCAGGTCTGCTGGTCGACGCCGTGATGGGCGTTGGCCGACAGCGCGCTGCCCTGGCCGGTCTCGAAGTACATCACGTTGACGGCCGCGCTCGCCGTCGGGGAACACCGCCCCGCGCTGCAGCGACAGCGCCGCGTCGCGGGCCTCGCCGAGCATCCGCAGGTCGATGCCGAAGGCGCGATGCGTGGCCTGCTCGGGTGCCGGCGATCGACTGGAACACCAGGTCCACCGGCGCGCCGCGCTCGATCGCAGCGCAGCGTGTTGGTGACGTGGGTCAGCACGCAGGACTGGGTGGGAATCTCGAAGCGCTGGATGACGTCGGCCAGCAGGCGCAGCAGCTGCGTGACCTGCGCGACAGGCTGTCGGTGGCCGGATTGATGCCGAGCACCGCGTCGCCGCTGCCGTACAGCAGGCCGTCCAGCATGCTGGCGGCGATTCCGGCCGGGTCGTCGGTCGGGTGGTTGGGTTGCAGCCGCGTGGAGAGCCGGCCGCGAAGGCCGAGGGTGTTGCGGAAGCGGGTGACCACCGGATCTTCTGCGTCGCCACCAGGATCAGGTCCTGGTTACGCATGATCTTGCATACCGCCGCCGCCATCTCCGGCGTGAGGCCCGGAGCCAGCGCGGTGAGCGCGGCGGTGTCCGCGGCGTCGCACAGCAGCCAGTCGCGGAATCCGCCGACCGTGAGGTGCGAGATGGGCGCGAAGGCGGCCGCGTCGTGGGTGTCGATGATCAGGCGGGTGACCTCGTCGTCCTCGTAGGGCACCAGCGCCTCGGTGAGGAAGATGCGCCTTGAGCGGCAGGTCGGCCAGCGCCATCTGCGCCGCGGCGCGTTCCTGCTCGGACGCCGCGGCCACACCGGCCAGCCGGTCGCCGGAGCGCGCCGGCGTGGCCTTGGCCATCAACTCGCGCAAGCTGTCGAAACGGTGGCTGACGGCACCGATGCGATGGCCGTAAGGCCGGGCTCCCGAAGCGTTCATCGTGAACTCCTTCGGGCCAGCTTACCGCGCGAATGTGGCAATCAGCGCGCGTCGGGCTCTTGCCCCCTCGCCCGCGGAGCGGGAGAGGGTTGGGGTGAGGGCTCTGCGCGGCCCCCGGTCCCCCGGCGGCCCGCAGTGCCCAGTCCACCCATCAGCGCCAGACCCGCCATCACCAGCGCCAGGCTGGCCGGTTCAGGCACCGGGGAGACCTGCGTCACATCGAAGCTCAGCGTCCCGGACAGCCAGCGTCCATCGGCCACGCCGGGTGCGAGGTCCTTGAAGGCCTCGCTGAACTCCAGCCGCAGCAGCCCGTCGGCGCCGACGCCCAGACCCAGTCCGCTCAGGTCCAGCGATCCCGCATAGCTGCCGACGCCGCTGTTGAAGTCGCCATCAGCCGGCGCGAAGCTCACCAGGTCCAGCCCGCTCGAACCGCCGAAGCTGAGCTGCATCTCCGAGAGCACGCTGGGCGAGAAGGCCTCGAGCGTCACCGACCAGCTCAGCGTGTTCAACACCGCGTTGGCGCCGACGTTGACGAACCAGACGGTGTTGCCCGCGTCGCCGAGCAGGTCCACGCTTTGCGCGCCGGTCACGTCGACATCGACAGGCGCGGCGATGGCCGCGGGGCTGATCGCGGTCAGCAGCGCGGCGGCGGCGAGCGCGCTGGCCGCCTTCAGCGAGGCGAGGACGGAACAGGAGGACACGTGACGCATGGGCTTGGCTTTCATCAGTTGGCGCTGTTCAGCGGGCGGGGGACGCGGGGACGACGAAGACGACGGCGGTGCGCGCGGGCAGCTCGAAGCGGCCGGTGGCACGATCGAAGCTGGCCTGGCGCGCGCGGGCGTCCGCGCCGGTCGCATGCACCGGATGCGGCACGAGCGCGTGGCCGGCCAGCGCAGGCAGCGTCAGCGTGTGGGCCGACTTGTCGACGTTGATCAGATAGACCAGCTCGTCGAAGTTGGCGCCCGGATAACCGACACCATTCACGCGTCCCACCAGCACCGTTGCTTCCTGCGCGGAGCCGGTGTTCAGGAAGCTCAGCCGCGCCTTGATGTCCTCGGCGGTGCGCAGGCGCAGCAGCGTCGAGCTCCTGCGGATGCGCAGCAGGTCGCGGAAGGCGTCGCGCGTCCAGGTGATGTCGGCCGCGGCCGGCTTGATCGCCGCGTTGGCCAGCAGTGGTCGCGCGTAGGCCCAGTTGTCGCTGTTTTCGCGCGCCGGCGGCAGGCCCACGGCGAAGTTGTTGTCCGCGTAGGTCCAGTCCAGCCGGTTGAACCAGTCCCCGCTGTCGTAGCTGTTGCGGTCCAGCGACTTGCTGCGCAGCGTGTCCCCGCCGGCGTGGAAATAGGCCACGCCCTGGCTGAACGCGTTGATCGCGCTGGCCAGGATCTGCACGCGCGCGCGGTCCTCGCGGCTCGTGCCCACGGGCAGGCGGAAGACGTTGTTGTCGAAGAGCGTGAGGTTGTCGTGGTTTTCGACGTAGTTGACGACCTCGCCCGGCTCCAGCACCCAGCCCGCGGGAATGCCGCCGACATCGATCTGCTCCAGGCGCAGCGTGGCATCCCAGCTCGTCTGCATCGGGAAGCTGCGGATGGAGCCCGCCAGCGAGGCGCGCACGCGGTCGGCCATCCACATCAGCTCGCCGCGGGTCTGGCCGGCGTTGGCGCCATTGCCGTCATAGAAGAAGCCGTTGACGTAGCCCTGGTTGGCCGCCAGCGCGCCGCCCGAGTCGCAGCATCCGCCGCCGCGGACCGCGTCGCGGATCAGCGGGTTGAAGCTGCCGATGCCAGAGCCGTTCAGCGACAGCATCTCGGCCTGCACGAACCGCGCGCCGTTGGCGACCTCACCGAAGTTCCAGCCCTCGCCGACAATCTGCACAGGCCGTCCCGCGGCCTGCGCCACGCGCGCCTTGAGCGTCTCCATGACCGCGCGCGGATGGTGGCCCATGACGTCGAAGCGCAGCGAGCTGATGCGGTAGTCCCGCGCCCAGATCACCGCCGAGTCGATCATGAGCTTGCCCATCATGAGGTTCTCGGAGGCGGTGTTCTCGCAGCAGGTCGAGCGCTCGATGCCACCGCTGGCGTTGTAGCGGAAGTAGTAGTTGGGCACGACCTTGTCGAGCACCGAGGTCGCGTTCTGGCCCGACGAGCTGGTGTGGTTGTAGACCAGGTCCATGCCCACGCGCAGGCCGGCCGCGTTGAGCGCCTGCACCATGCGGCGGAACTCGACGACGCGGGCGACCGGGTCGTTCGCGTTGCTCGAGTAGCTGCCTTCTGGCGTCGAGAAATGCTGCGGGTCGTAGCCCCAGTTGAAGCAGTCGGTGCCGGCGCTCGCCGCCACCGCGGCCTGCTGGGTCTCGCCGTCGGGCGCGCCGGCGGGCGAGGGCGTCACGCAACTCTTCTCATTGATCGTGGCGAAGTCGAAGGCCGGCAGCAGGTGGACGTCGGTCAGCCCCGCCGCGGCAAGCGCGCTCAGGTGACGCATGCCGTTGGAGCCGCTCTCGGCGAAGGCGAGGTACTTGCCGCGCCGGGCCGCGGGCACGGTCGCGTCATTGATCGAGAAGTCGCGGACATGCAGCTCGTAGATGCTGAGGTCCGACGGCGCGGCGACCGTCGCGGGCGGGGCGCCCGCATCCCAGCCCGCGGGCTTGGTCGCGCTCGCGTCGAGGTCCATCACCACGCTCTGCTGCCCGCCCAGCGTCACGCCGCGCGCGTACGGATCGGCCACCAGGTTGCGCACCAGGCCGACGCCCTTGACGAAGACCTGCACGTCGTAGCGATAGGTCGCGCCTTGCAGGTTGGCCGGCTTGGTCAGGCGCCAGACGCCGGTCGCGGCATCGCGCGCCATCGCTTCGGTCGTGGTGCGCGTGAGCGTCGAGCCGGGCAGTGGCGCCGTCAGCACCAGCTGCACGTTCTGCGCGGTCGGTGCCCAGACCTTGAAGGTGGTCGAGCCGTTGGCGACGAGGGCGCCCAGGTCGGGGACGTCGTAGGCCGCGGCGTAGAGATCGTCGAGCGCGCCGGCGATCTGCGCGGTCGTGGCGTTGCGCGTCTTGCCGTCGGCATCGACCTCCACGAGCACCAGTTGCTGCTGATGCAGCGCGGGCAGCCGCGCGATGTCGGCCGCGCGCACCGCGAAGACCGCGCCGCTGGCGACGTACTTGAATCGCGTGGCGACGGCCTCGGGCACCGAGCCGGTGAAGGGGTCCAGCGTGATGAAGCCGTCCGCGCCGCTGACCGCCGCGCCCGCGCTGACGCTGATCTGGCCGGTGGCCGAGTGATACAGCCGCACGCTGGCGCCCGGGGCGATGCGCGGCCACTTGACCAGCGTCTTGTTGAGCCACACCGCGCGGGCGTCGGTGCTGGAGACCTGGCGCAGGTCGGGCGCGGCCGTGTAGACGGTGGCATCGCCCTCGACCAGCCAGATGTGGCCGATGCGGTTCTGCACGCTCAGCGCGCCGAACTCGACGCGGATGTTGTTGTCGCGGCCGTCCTTGTTGTTCTCGTTGGGCGGCATGCCGTGGATGATGAACTCCAGGGCCTTGCGGCTTGAATCGGCGCGCGGGTTGAGCACGGGGAGGTCGAACACGATCTCGTCGCCGTTGGTGCCCGTGCTGGCGCTGTAGCCCGGCATCGCGCTGAAGGCCACCGGCTGGTTCCACTGGTCGATCACGACGCCCACGGGCAGCGCGGCGGAGTCCAGGCCGCTGCCGTTCCACAGGTGCAGGCCCCACGCCGCGTAGCCGGCATCGAAGCGCTTGTAGTGCACGCGCACCGTGGTGAGGTCGGGCGCGGGCTGGCCCAGCGGGTTGCTCGTGTAGGTCGTGCCGTCGCCTTGCAGGCGCCAGACCTCATTGGCGCCGGCCTGCAGCACGAGGCTCTGATCGGCGCCGCCGTTGTCCTTGTCGTCGCCCTTGTGGAAGAGGAAGCCCACGGTGCCGCTGCCCGCGGCGAGCGGCACGTCGTAGTAGACGCCGAAGTCGTCGCTGCCGGCGGCGTTCCAGCCGGCGTTCCAGGCCGGACTGCTGGCCGCGCCCCAGCTGTGGATCTGCCAGCCGGCGGCGTTGCCATCGGCGCGGCGGTAATGCACGCGCAGCGAGGTGGCGGGCGCTTCGGGCGACGCGACCGCGGCCGTGCGGGCGCGAGCGCCGAGGGCGTCGGGCACCGTGGCGAGCGTGGTCACGCCGTGCTCGTCGGCGGGCTGCGCCACCTGGGTGGACTGCACTTTCGCGAGCTCAGCGTCGCCCCCGCCGCAGGCGCTCAGGCCCATCCCCAGCATCCACGCCGCGAAGGTCATGAGGACCGCCTGGCCCCAGGTGCCGAAGCGAGCCTTCAGACCGTGGCGCGCGCCGCGCCTCCCCACATCCGCTCCACCGTGCATGTCCGAGCCCTCCGTCAAGGTGGGCGGATGCTAGTGAAGCAAAACTACATGATTGACTGGTGAAAGCCCGGAGTATCGCTACATGTCCTGCGTCCAGGTGACATCGCAGGGGACAAGAAGGGGTGCTTGTAGTCGCCGGAAGCATTCGGCGCTGTAGTTTTGCTTCAAGAGGATGGGTCGAGTGGAGAGCCCGCGAGAACGAGCGCCAGCATCGACACCACGCGTCGGCGTCCGCGATGGGGGGACCGGGCGAGCGCTTGACGGATTCGAGGCGGATTCGGGCTTGGCTCGCTGGAGCGCATCGCTCGCAGGCGGAGACTGGACGCCGGTTTTCGCTAACCCCTCGAGGTCTCCTGCCATGTCGATCCATCACCCACCCCGCTCCGACCCGCCAATGCGGGGCGTATCACATCTCCATCCGAAATCCTCCAAGCCCCGGTCCCGGCGTTCGGCATCGCGCCACGGACGAGTCAGCCCAGGAGATGGTTATGTGTTGGAGCGTCTGGACCATCTGACCGGTGTCGTGACCCACCTTGGGCACGACATCGCAGGTCTCAAGACCGAGGTCAAGTCGATGGGCAAGCGCATGGACGGCATCGACGCCAGGATGGATCGCGTCGAGACCAGGATCGATCGCGTCGATACCCGGATGGATGCCGGGTTCCAGGACCTCTCCAACAAGCTGGATCGAATCGCGGAGCGGCTCGACGACTCGCGGCAGACGCAGTCCTTCCAGAAAGGTGCCAGCTGGGTCATCGGCGGACTGCTGGTCTCCCTGGTTTCCGTCGGTGGTTGGCTGGGGACCCATGTGATGGATCGCACCACGATCGCCTTCCAGTTGCCCGCCACAGTCACCGCGTCGACCCCGGCGCCCAAGCCCAGCCAGCGCTGAAAACAACAAGGGCCCGCAGGCGTGGAAGCCTCGGGCCCTGGGCTCGGTGAGCGGAGGGATCAGCCGCGGGCGGCCTTGACCTCGACGGGACGCAGGTCGATCGCCGCGCGATCCAGCACGCCGTTGACGTACTTGTGGCCGTCCGTCCCGCCGAAGGACTTCGCCAGCTCGACCGCTTCGTTGATCGCGACCTTGTAGGGAATGTCGATGCAGTTCTTCAGCTCGTACGCGCCGATCATCAGGATCGCGTGCTCGATCGGCGACAGCTCGGTCGTCTTGCGATCCGCATGGCGCGCCAGCACCACGTCCAGATCCGCCGCTTCCTCGATCGCGCCGTTGAACAGCTTGTCGTAATGACCGCGGTCAGCCTTGTCGAAGCCGTCCTGCTCACGCGTGTGCGCGTCGATCACGCCGATCTCGTCACCGGTCACCAGCCATTGGTAGATGCCTTGCAGCGCGTGCTCGCGCGAACGGCGGCGGGCCGACTTGGCCGGGGCCTTCTTCACGCCCGGCTTCGCGCCGGTCTTGGCCGCGGGCTTGCCGGCGGGGGAGGGGGTGTCCTTGGTATTCACTTGAGTTCTTTCAGCAACTGCGCCATCTCGACGGCGACCGTCCCGGCATCGCGGCCCTTGTCCTCGGCGCGGGCCCAGGCTTGTTCTTCGTTCTCGACCGTCAGGATCGCATTGGCGATCGGCAGACGGTGATCCAGCGTCAGCCGGGTGACCCCGGCGCCGCTCTCGTTGGCCACCAGTTCGAAGTGGTAGGTCTCGCCGCGGATGATGCAGCCCAGCGCCACCAGCGCGTCGAAACGGCCGCTGACCGCCATCGCCTGCAGCGCCACCGGCACCTCCAGCGCGCCCGGCACGGTCACGTGACGGATGTCGGCGTCCTGCACGCCCAGACGATGCAGCTCGGTCACGCAGGCCTTGGCCAGCGCCGTCGTCAACGCATCGTTGAAACGCGCCTGGACGATGCCCACGCGCAGACCGCGTCCGTCCAGCCGGGTCGATTGACCCTTGTCAGATCCTTGCATGCGGTCCTCGGCTCAGCAGTTCTTGTCGTTGACGTCGGCCTGCGCGGCCTGGAAGCCGGTGACCTCCAGTCCGTAGCCGGTCATGCTCGGCATGCGGCGCGGGCTGCCCAGCAGCTTCATCTTGTGCACGCCCAGCTCGCGCAGGATCTGCGCGCCCACGCCGTAGGTGCGCAGGTCCATCGTCTGACGGGGTTCCTCGGCGCCGGCGGGCTGCAGCCGCGCGAGCAGCGCGTCGGCATCCTCGCCGCAGTTCAGCAGCACGGCCACGCCCGAACCCTCGCGCTGGATCGCCGCCAGCGCCTGCGGCAGCGGCCAGCTGTGGCCGCAACGGCCGGCGTCCAGCAGATCCATGGCCGAGAACGGCTCATGCACCCGCACCAGCACCTCCTGGTCCTGATGCCACTCGCCCAGCGACAGCGCCATGTGCACGTTGTTCGAGCGATCTCGGAACACGTGGCACTCGAAGCGGCCCTCGCGGGTCTCCAGCGGACGCTGCGCGATGCGCTGCACGATGGATTCGTTGCGGCTGCGGTACTCGATCAGGTCGGCGATGGTGCCGATCTTCAGGCCGTGTTCCTTGGCGAAGATCTCCAGGTCCGGCAGACGGGCCATGGTGCCGTCGTCGTTCATGATCTCGCAGATCACGCCGGCGGGCGTCAACCCGGCCATGCGCGAGAGATCGCAGCCGGCTTCCGTATGACCCGCGCGCATCAGCACGCCGCCATCCTGCGCCTGCAGCGGGAAGATGTGACCGGGCTGGACGAGGTCGGTGGCGACGGCGCCCTTGGCCACCGCCGCCTGGACGGTGCGCGCGCGATCCGCCGCGGAGATGCCCGTGGTGACGCCGGTCTTGGCCTCGATCGACACGGTGAAGGCTGTGCCGTGCTTGGTGCCGTTGCGCGTGGCCATCGGGGGAAGCTGCAGCTGTTCGCAGCGCTCGCGCGTCAGCGTCAGGCAGATCAGCCCGCGGCCGTGCTTGGCCATGAAATTGATCGCTTCCGGCGTGACGTGATCGGCGGCGAGCACGAGGTCCCCCTCGTTCTCGCGGTCTTCCTCGTCCACGAGGATGACCATGCGGCCGGCCGCCAGTTCGGCGACCAGCTCGGGAATCGGTGAAATAGGCATGGGCGCGATTGTAGGCGGGGCGGCCCGGGAGGCGGCGCGGCAGGGATTCAGGCCGAGACCGGTCTCAGCCTCAGGCACAGGTCGGCGCCCACCGGCCGGACATCCACCCATCGCAGCGCGGGGGCCTGATCCAGCGCGGTCAGCCCGCCCAGGTCCACCATGCCTCGCCCTTCACCCAGCAGCTTGGGGGCGACATAGACGAGCAGTTCGTCCACGAGTCCGGCCCTGAGCAGCGACCCGTTGAGCTTGTACCCGGCCTCGATGTGCAGTTCATTGACCTGCCGCCGGCCCAGGTCCTGGATCGCCGCGGCCAGGTCGACCTTGCCGCGCACCGGATCGGCGACCGACACCAGTTCTGCGCCGCGCTCGGTCAGCGCCGCGCCGCGCTCGCCGGGCTCCGCCAGCGCGTGATAGATCAGCAACTGGCCGGGCGGGGCGAGCAGCCGGGCCTGCGGCGAGAGCTCCAGGCGAGAGTCCACCAGCACGCGCCGCGGCTGCAGCGTGGTCGGGACCTCCCGCACGTCGAGCCGCGGATCGTCGTCGCGGGCCGTGCCGATGCCGGTCAGCACCGCGCCGGCGCGGCGACGCCAGGCATGGCCGTCCCGGCGGGCGTCCGGGCCGGTGATCCATTGGCTGGCGCCGTTGGTCAGGGCGGTCCGCCCGTCGATCGATGCCGCGATCTTCATCCGCACGAAGGGGCGGCCGGTGCGCATCCGGTGCAGGAAGCCGATGTTGAGCTCCCGGGCCGCGACCGCTGAGGGATGGTCCTCCGGCAACACCTCGGCGACGATGCCCGCCGCGCGCATCCGGGCCAGGCCTTCGCCGGCGACCAGCGGATTGGGGTCGCCCAGCGCCACCACCACCCGCCCGATGCCCGCGGCGATCAGCGCGTCGCAGCAGGGCGGCGTCCGGCCGTGATGGGCACAGGGTTCCAGCGTCACGTAGGCGGTGGCGCCGCGCGGATCCCGGCCCTGGGACTGCGCGTCGCGCAGCGCCATGACCTCGGCATGCGCCTGGCCCGCCGGCTGCGTGTGGCCCTGGCCGAGCACGCGATCGTCGCCGTCGACGATCACGCAGCCCACGCGCGGATTGGGATCGGTCAGGCCGATGCCGAGTTCTGCGAGCCGGATCGCCTCGGCCATCCAGCGGTCATCGCGCGAGCCCTCGCGCGCCGAAGGGAGGCGGGAGCCTGCGTGGGCGAACCAGTCCGGGAATGCGGGAGCGGCCATGTGGGCGGTGTCGGCGGTGTCGGCGGTGTCAGCGATGTCGTCAGGCATGGCGCGCAGTCTAGCGGGGGGCTTCCGGCGGGAGCATCAACACGCCCGAGAGGGCCGGGTCGGTCAGGGGCATCAGCGTGTCCAGCCACAACGACCGCCGCACCCCGTCGCGGCCGGTCCAGGTCACGCGCACATGGGCCGCGCGTAGGGGAAGCGAATCCTGGGCGGGCTGATCGAGCGCCTCGGCCCCCGTCGCGAACAGCCCCTCGGCGTCGAAGACGGCATCCGGCCCTTCCCACGCCAGCGCGGGGGCCGGGGCGTCTGGTCGCCAGCGCCAGCGTTCCAGCTCATTGCGGGCCAGACGCAGCCCCTGGTCGTGGTGCCGGCTGGCGTCGGCGGCCATTCGCAACCGGACCTGGAGCGTCATCAACCCGGCCGCGCCCATGGCCAGCAGCAGCAGCGCGATCAGGACCTCGATCAAGGTGAGACCGCGCTGACGGAGAGGATCCGGGCGCATCATCGCGTCGACGTCCAGCCGCCGGGTACCGGCAGATAGCTGCCCATCTGCCGGTGGATGCGATAGAGCACCGCGGCATCGTGGGTTGGTGTGACCTGCTTGGCCAGCTCGATGCGGCCCTCGGTCATCAAGGCCCCTCGCCACGAGCTGCTCAGGTCCGAAGGCGGGTGCCACGCGATGCCGTCGCGCGCGTACAGCAGACCTTGCGCGTGCCCGGGCGCGGACAGGTCCAGGCGCCCCTCGACGATCAGCACCAACGGGTCGCCATCGAGCGCGCCTTCGGGCCAGCGCGCGAGCCGGGCATCTCCGTCGATCCAGACCAGCCGCCGGCCTCGGGCCAGTGCCTGGGCCAACACCGTCTCGCAGTCGTCCCGGCAGCGCATGCGGGTCACCGCGGGCTGGCTGCGGTAACGCGCCGGGGGCATGCCGAAGTGCTGCGAGAAGCTGTCCGGCCCCTCGACGAGGGCGGTCGGCGGGGGCCGGCGCAACGCGCTGAGCAGCGCGAGATGCTGGGCGGTCTCGGCCTGGCCGACGGGGCCTTCGCTGAGGTCGTCGCAGTCCTGTCGCCGGTCGCTGCAGCCGCGGGCGATCAGCTTGAGCTGGCCCGGAGCGCCTGCGTCAGCGAAACGGATGCTGAACCGCGGCTGGTCGCGTGGTCCCCCTGGCGGATCCGGTGGGGGCAGGGTCGGAGCCTCGATGCCGGCGGCGGTCGCTCCAGCATCCGCGCCGGGACCGCATCGACAGGCCCAGCGCAGCGGGGCGATGTTGGCGCAGGCGGGTGGCTCGCCCGTCGTCGTCGGTGCCCGGAAGTGGCCGTCGGCGCCGAGCTGCAGGAATCGATGGCGGAAGTCCGCGGCGTCCCGGGTCGCCGCGGCACCCACCGAGGCCGCAGCCCGGCAGCGGTCATCGATCCGCCCGCCGTTGAGCATCGCCACCGTCCAGGCCAGGCCCGCCTCGGCGACCTCGAAGGCGACCGCTGCGCGGTGGTCGTTGGCCGACACGCGTTGGGCCGTCGTCAACTGGCGGGCCGCCCAGGCCGCGCCCAGCGCCAGGACCCCGAGCAGGACGGCGCAGACCGCCAGGGTGCCGAGGCCGTGTTGCCGGCGACGTGTCTCCGGATGCCCGTGCGGCGGTGGGCCGTGGGGTGAACGGGGGTCGGGAGGGCGGGGCAGGCTCATTCACAGGCTCCGGTGAGGATGACATTGCGCAGCAGGCCGCGCACGGTGAGGCGATGGCGCACGCGCGGATCGTGGGCGGCCTCCGCGTCGAGGATCAGCTCCACCTGACGGCTCATCAGCGCTGCGGCGCAGGGCCCGCCGCAGCTGCTGGCGCAGACGTCGGCCAGATCGCGCTTGAGCGACGACACGCGGACCTCGAAGTCCCGCACCCGCAGCAGCGCAGGGTCGGTCACCGGCTGGTGGCGTCCGGCGATGAGCTGGTCGATCCGGCCCTCGTTCAGCCGGAAGCCCGAGGTCTCGCGGATGCTCGCGCCGCCGGGCACGCTGCCGTCACGCGCGAAGCTGTAGGAGAGGCGTTGGCCGGTGTCCTCGAGGCTCAGGTCCGCATAGGGATTGCGCTCGGGCGCGGGGCCGTCCGTCCGCCACACGCCCTCCGGGCTGCGGTCCCAGAACGCGGCGCGGCGCAGATCCCGCAGCATCAGCTCCGCCGTGGCGCGCAGCTCCTGCTGCACCAGCGTCTCCAGCTGAAGCCGGCGTTGCTCGCCCAGTTGCACACCGGCCATCACCAGCGCGCCCGACATCAGCATCAGGCTGAGCGCGAGGGCGATCATGAGTTCGACCAGCGTGAAGCCGCGAGCGCGGCGAGGGCCGCGCGGGCCGCACGGGCCAAGCCGCGCGGCCGGGTGAAGTCGTCGCGACATGCGCATGGCTTTCAGCGAGGCCAGCAGGACTCGGCCTGCTCGGCGCCACGGTCGTCGGACGCGGTCAGCTGGATCTCGCCCGCCTGCTGCCGCAAGGTCAGCACGCGGCAGCGCCGGTCGCTGGCCTGGCTGCCCTGCGCCTGGGCTTCGATCGCATAACTCGTCGCATCGGCGTGAACGATGCGCACCCGGTACAGGCTGCTTGGCGTCGTCGCGGGTCGATCGAGTTGCTCGAGGCGATCGGCATACCGCGGGTGGGTGGCCCGGTGACGTTCCTGCGCGAGCTGCACCGCGAGCAGCGCCTCGCGGGCCTCGGCACGTCGGCCCTGCAGGATCCGGTCGCGGAAGCTGGGCATCGTCAGCACCGCCAGCACGGCCACGATGGCGAGCACCGCGAGCAGTTCCACCAGCGAGAACGCGCGCGCCCGCGTCCGGCGCGAGTGAGGAGAGCGGCTGCGGATCATGCGCACCTCGGCAGGCGGTTGAGCGCGGCATCGGGCGTGCAACTGCGCACCCGGCCCGTGATGCCGACGACATGCCGCACCGAGCCGATGCCGGCCATGTGCACCTCTACCGTGCCGGCCACCGACACCGTGCCCTGCCGGCCGCTGAACAACATCGATCCCACGTTGGACAGCACCTCCGCCTGACCGCGCTCGCGTGTCCAGCGCATCTGCTTGATGGCCTGCGCGCCCGAGCCGCATTGCGGCGGCGCCTCCATGCGGCAGCCGCAGCCGCCCAGCGGTCCGGTGTGCAGCACGTAGCAGCGGCCGCTGCCGAGGAGCCCGGACTCGTCGCCGCCAAACCTCAGCGTGACGTTGCGGGCGCCCTGGATCGCCTCGCTGCGCGCGAGCTGCAGGTCGCCGAGCACCGCCTGCGCCGCGTTGTCCAGCCGCTGGCGCCAGAGCCAGTCGCGCAGGTCAGGCCCGGCCAGCAGGGTCACCACCGCGACGAGGGCGACGCAGACGAGGATCTCGATCAGGCTGTGGCCCGGCGAGGCAGGGGTGACATCACGGAAAGAAGGCACGATGAATCTCCCGAAGAGTTGCCAGGAACTCTAGGGAGATGGGCCTCGCGGCGCTTCGCCTTCAGGTGGGAAGAACCGGCCCGCTGAAGGGGGCCGGCCTTTGGGGGATGAACCTGACAACGACGTCAGGTTCGGCGCCTCAGACGGCGCCGGGCGCTCAGATGTCCCGGATCAGCTGCCGGAACTCGTCGACGTCCTCGAAGGAGCGGTACACCGACGCGAAGCGCACGTAGGCGACCTTGTCGATGCGCTTGAGCTCGCGCATCACGTGCTCGCCCAGCTTGGTCGAGGGGATCTCGCGCGCGCCGCTGCTCAGCAGCTTCTCCTGGATGCGCTCCAGCGCCGCGTCGATCTGCTCGATGCTGACGGGCCGCTTGCGCAGCGCCAGCGTCATCGACGCGCGCAGCTTGCCCATGTCGAACTCGGCGCGCGTGCCGTCCTTCTTCACGACCATCGGCAGCGCGATCTCCGCGCGCTCATAGGTGGTGAAGCGCTTGTCGCAGGACTGGCAGCGCCGACGGCGGCGCACGACGTCGCCCTCGTCGGACTCCCGGGTCTCGGAGACCTGCGTGTCGCCGTGACCGCAGAAGGGGCAACGCATGCGCCGCGGGCTCCGCTCAGCGGTAGACCGGGAACTGACGCGTCAGCTCGGCCACCTGGTCGCGCACGCGGGCCAGGTTGGCCTCGTCATGCGGGTTGTCCAGCACGTCGGCGATCAGGTTGCCGCGGTCTTGCGGACCTGCTCTTCCTTCGCAAGCCGCGCGTGGTCATCGCCGGCGTGCCCAGGCGGATGCCGGAGGTCACGAAGGGCTTCTGCGGATCGTTCGGGATGGCGTTCTTGTTGCAGGTCATGTGCGCGGCGCCCAGGGCGGCCTCGGCTTCCTTGCCGGTCAGGTTCTTGGCGCGCAGGTCCACCAGCATCACGTGGCTGTCGGTGCCGCCGGAGACGATGCGCAGGCCGCGCTCGATCAGCGTCTCGGCCAGCACCTTGGCGTTGTCCACCACCTGCTGCTGGTAGGCCTTGAACTCCGGCGACAGCGCTTCCTTGAACGCCACCGCCTTGCCGGCGATCACGTGCATCAGCGGGCCGCCCTGGATGCCGGGGAAGATCGCCGAGTTGATCTTCTTCTCGATCTCCTCGTCGCCCTTGGTCAGGATCAGGCCGCCGCGCGGGCCGCGCAGGGTCTTGTGGGTGGTGGTGGTGACCACGTCGGCGTGCGGCACCGGGTTCGGGTACACGCCCGCGGCGATCAGGCCGGCGTAGTGCGCCATGTCGACCATGAAGTAGGCGCCGACCTCCTTGGCGATCTTGCCGAAGCGCTCGAAGTCGATGCGCAGCGAGTAGGCCGAGCAGCCGCGACGATCATCTTCGGCTTGTGCTCGCGCGCCAGGCGCTTCCATCGCGTCGTAGTCGATCTCTTCCTTGGCGTCCAGGCCGTAGGACACGACGTTGAACCACTTGCCGGACATGTTCAGCGCCATGCCCGTGGGTCAGGTGGCCGCCGTGGGCCAGGCTCATGCCCATGATGGTGTCGCCCGGCTGCAGCAGCGCGAAGAACACGCCCTGGTTGGCCTGCGAGCCGGAGTTCGGCTGCACGTTGGCGTAGTCGGCGCCGAACAGCTGCTTGACGCGGTCGATGGCCAGCTGCTCGACCATGTCGACGTATTCGCAGCCGCCGTAGTAGCGCTTGCCCGGGTAGCCCTCGGCGTACTTGTTGGTCAGCTGGCAGCCCTGCGCCTCCATCACGGCCGGCGAGGTGTAGTTCTCCGAGGCGATCAGCTCGATGTGGTCTTCCTGGCGCTGGGTTTCCTGCTGGATGGCGGCGAAGAGTTCGGCGTCGACGTTGGCGAGGGTCTGTTGGGTGCGGTCAAACATGATGATGTCGGCTCAAGGGTTGGCGCCGCCCGGCCGGCGACGCAACGGCGCGGTCGTGAGCGACGCGGCGTTGGATACCGGAACGACGGCGGCCCAGGCGAACGGCACGGACAGCCGGGGGACGTCCCCAGCCGCTCGCGCTTCCCGGTGGTGACCCACCTCGGGCGACGCCTGGGCGGTGAAGGAATCATCACCGGACAGGGCGCCCTGATCGCCAGTTGCGCGAAGCGTGCAGTGTAGCCGCACCGGACCGGGGCACGCCGCGGGCGCGGGCAAAGCCGCGTCCCCCATTCCGGGATCGCCTCGGGATCGCCTCGGGTTCGCCTTCGCCAATGAAAAACGGGCCCTTGCGAGGCCCGTCAGGAGAAGAAGCGCGAGGCGCGGTCAGTGCATCGCGGCCGTCATGGCCACCTGCTCGCCGGTGGGGGCGGGCGCGGAGGCCGGCTCGCGGATCGGACGCGGCGCGGACGGGCTGACGTTGCGGCCCTGGACCACCGCCTTGAGCAGGTCCTGCTCGGCCAGCACGCGGCTGGCGTAGCCGGTGTCGTCGGGCAGGTTGGCCGCGCCGACGTAACGACGCAGGCCTTCCTCGAGGCTGCCGGCGCGCTGGATGCATTCCTTGAGCACCTGCACGCCGACGCGCAGGTTGGTGATCGGGTCGAAGGCGGCCAGATTGCCGCCGAAGGCCTCGTACTTGTCGTCATGCACGCGGGTCATGACCTGCATCAGGCCCTGCGCGCCGACCGCGCTCTGGGCGAACGGGTTGAAGCCCGACTCGATGGCCATGATCGACAGGATCAGCGTGGGATCGACGCGGGCGCGCTGGCCCACATCCCAGGCTTCCTTGACCAGGCGGCTGACGGGTTCCGGCGCGACCTTGTAGCGGCGGGCCAGGTAGTTGGCCACCAGCGCCTGCTGGCGGGTCAGCTCCTTGGGATCTACCGCGGTGGCGCGGGTGATCGCCTCGGGCTCGGCCATCAGCGCGAGCACATCGCCGGAAGCCTCGACGCGGGCCTCATGGCGAGCGTTGAGCCATCCGAGCACCTGCCCTTCGAGTTGCTGGCGCAGATCGGCCTGGCTGGCGAAGACCAGTCCGACGGCGACCACGGCGAAGCCCACCAGCGCGAGCGTGTTGTGGCTGACGACCAGCAGACCCTGGCCGATGTCCTTGATGAAAAGCACCAGGGCGGCTTGCGCCTGGCGGGGCAGGGATAGCAGATGCGAACGCGCTGTCATGCGACTCCTTTCTCCGACCACACCCGTCTTCCGCCTGGCGAGTCGCTTGAAGCGTTCACTCGCCGGACAGGGGCCAGGGGGTGGCGATAATGGGCCGGTTCGGGCGTCGTCGTCGGCTCGGAGGGCTCTCAGAGGGCTCCGGGCGCTTGTGACGACTGACGGGCGATCCAGCGTCCATTGGCAGCGGACCGGTTTCACCCTCCCAAGGTGAAGACCGGGATAACCCTGGGGGTCAGGGCAGGCCGCGATTCTATGGATCAAAAATAACCCGTCAACCGTATGGGCCTTGTTCTTAAATACTTTTGGTTATGAAGTACCGAGATCTGCGTGACTTTATGGGCGCTTTGGAGGGCATGGGCGAGCTGCGGCGCGTGGCCGATCCCGTGTCGCCGGTGCTGGAGATGACGGCCCTGAGCGACCTCGTGCTCAGGGCGGAAGGTCCGGCGCTGCTGTTCGAACGCCCCACCGGCCACCGCATGCCGGTGCTGGCCAACCTGTTCGGCACCCCGAGACGGGTGGCGCTGGGCATGGGGGCCGAGTCGACCACCCAGTTGAGGGAGGTCGGCCAGCTGCTGGCCAGCCTCAAGGAGCCGGAACCGCCGCGCGGACTGCGCGATGTCGGCAAGCTGGCGCAGATGGCCAAGGCGCTCTGGGACATGAAGCCGTCGCTGGTCAAGAAGCCGCTGTGCCAGGCCCAGATCATTGACGGAAACGATGTGGATCTGAAGCAGCTCCCCATCCAGACCTGCTGGCCGGGCGACGTCGGCCCGCTGCTGACCTGGGGCCTGGTGGTGACGCGCGGGCCGCAGTCGATTCCGCAACCGCGGCTGCGGCAGAACCTCGGTATCTATAGACAGCAGCTGATCGGCAGGCGCCAGCTGATCATGCGCTGGCTGGCCCACCGCGGCGGTGCCCTCGATTTCCGCGACTTCGCCCTCGCGAATCCGGGACAGCCTTTCCCGATCGCCGTGGCGCTGGGCGCGGACCCGGCCACGACGCTGGGCGCGGTGACGCCGGTGCCCGACACGCTGTCGGAGTACCAGTTCGCCGGGCTGCTGCGCGGCTCGCGGACCGAGGTCGCGGACACGAGCGTGGGCGAGGCGGGGCGCATGCTGCAGGTGCCCGCGACGTCCGAGATCGTGCTGGAGGGCCACATTCCGCCGGCCGCGCCGGGCTTCACCGGCCACAGCGAGGACGGCATCCCGCTCAAGGAGAAGGGCGGCTACCTGCACGCGCTGGAGGGCCCGTACGGCGACCACACGGGTTACTACAACGAGCAGGACTGGTTCCCCGTGTTCGAGGTCAGCCGGATCACGCAGCGCGAGAACGCGATCTACCACTCGACCTACACCGGCAAGCCGCCCGACGAGCCGGCGGTGCTGGGCGTGGCGCTGAACGAGGTGTTCGTTCCGATCCTGCAGAAGCAATTCGCGGAGATCGTCGACTTCTATCTGCCGCCCGAGGGCTGCAGCTACCGGATGGCGGTGATCTCGATCAAGAAGGCCTATCCGGGGCACGCCAAGCGGCTGATGTTCGGGCTGTGGAGCTATCTGCGCCAGTTCATGTACACGAAGTTCATCGTGATCGTGGACGAGGACGTGGACATCCGCAGCTGGCAGGACGTGATCTGGGCGATCACCACGCGGATGGATCCGGTGCGCGACACGACGCTGGTCGAGGGCACGCCGATCGATTACCTGGACTTCGCCTCGCCGGTCAGCGGACTGGGTGGAAGATGGGCCTGGACGCGACCAACAAGTGGCCGGGCGAGACCAGCCGCGAGTGGGGTCGGATCATCGAGATGCCGGCCGAGCAGAAGACCCGCGCGGCGGATCTCTATCAGCGTTTGTTCGGGGGCTAGGAATGCCCTGATTCCTAGGGGGCGCGGCTTGAATCGGCCGGACGGCCCATCTAAGGTTGTCAGGCCTTTCCGGCACTTCCTCTGGCGCAGTCTCTGCGCGCCAGGAGCCCTGCGGCAGATGGCCGCGGAGCCCCAAAGGCGGCTGGTCCGCCCACCCCGTCCTCGTCCGGGTCGACCGGCGCGGAGGGGGTTTCTATTTGGGCGCGTCCAATCCTTGAGCGTTCAATGTCCCGCGACGTACCCCAGCCACTCGTAGCCCAGGTACCTGGCCCGAGCGGTGCCGTCCTGCGAGGGCAGCAGGTCGCGCCAGACATACCCCGGCAGCGGCACGCCGATCGGCGCGGGGATCACCTCGACCTCGGGCGGCAGCGCCTCGCGGAAGGCCCGCAGCGCGCGGCGCATGTGCACATCGTGCGTGACCAGGACCACGCGGCGGATCGTCCGTCCCCGCATGACGGTGCTGTCCTTGAGCATCGCCGCGGTGAACACCGCGTTCTCGTGCGTGTCGGTGGCCTGGTCCTCGACCGCCGCGAGCTCGAAACCGAACTCCCGCGCGGCGGTCAACTGCGCGAGGCCCGCTTCGGTGTAGCCCTCGGGCCGCATGTCGCGCGGCGCGCCGCCGGTGAACATCGCCGGGATACCGGTCTGGCGCGACAGCCAGATGCCGTAACGCAGCCGCTCGATGGACAGCGGCTTGAGCTGGGCGCTGCCGTACTCGGGCATCAGCCGGCGGGCGCCGGCGCCGAGCACGACGATCATCGCGTCGGGCTTGGCGTCCTGCGCGCCATGGGGCCGGGCCTTGAGCGCCGCGACGTCGACCGCGCGCTGCGGGCCGAGCAGGCGGTCCTGCAGCCAGATGGCGCCGAGTTCGGTCGAGCCCACCCACACCGAGACGAGCCCGATGGCGAAGAGCGAGCCGGCGAGCCAGCGGTGGCGCTGACGCCACCACCAGGCCAGCATCAGCAGGGGGAAGGCGCCCGTGGGCGGCAGCAGGAAGGCCGCGACCGCGTGTATCAGGTCGTTCATCGGGCGCTGGGCAGGGTGTCAGGTGTTGAGGCCCGCCAGCATAATCAGCTTCCTTGACGACTGGACCGGTTTCCCACCGGCTTTGCCCGTGTTCTTCTCCGCTCTTCCCGTCTGGCCCCGTCGCGTGCTGCGCGCGATCGTCGGCCTCGCGCTGGTGCTGGTCGCGCTGCTGCTGGTGGCCTGGTTCGCGCTGCCGATGTGGATCGAGCGCGCGGGCACGCGCCTCGCGTCGGAGCAGCTCGGGCGGGCGGTGACGCTGGAACGGGCGAGCTTCACGCCCTGGCGGCTCGCGCTGGCGTTGGACGGCCTGCGCATCGCCGGTCCGACGCCGCAGGCGCCGGCGCTCTTCGAGGTCCGCCAGGTGCGCGCCGTGCTGTCGCCGCGGTCGATCCTGCACCTCGCGCCGGTGTTGTCCTCGCTGACGGTGACCGCGCCCACGGTGCGGGTCGCGCTGCTGCCCGAGGGCAAGACCGACCTGGACGACATCCTCGCGCGGCTGGCCGCGGCGCCCAAGGCGCCGTCGGCGGACGACGGCCCGGCCGAGGCCGCGCTCTACAACATCGAGCTCACCGGTGGGGAGCTGCGCCTGGACGATCGCGCCGCGGGCATGGTCCATGAGCTGAAGTCGCTGCAGCTGGGCATCCCCTTCCTGTCGACGCTGGACGCGGACGTGGAGGTCCACGTGCAGCCGCGCCTGTCGGGCCGGCTCAATGGCGTCGGCTTCCAGAGCGAGGGCGAGGCCCAGCCCTTCGCCGACACGCGCAACGCGAGCATGACGGTCAAGCTCGACGCGCTGGACCTGTCGGCCTATCGCGCGTACTGGCCCCGGACCTTGCCGATGCGGCTGGCCAAGGGCCTGGTGGACACGCAGCTGAAGGTCGATTTCAGACAGGCGCCGAAGCAGGCCCCGGAAGTGAAGCTCAGCGGGCGCGCCGCGGTGCGCGAGCTGTCGCTGCAGCGCCGCGCGGGAGCGGCCGCTGACGCCGGGGCCGGCTGGGAGGACTGGCTGCGCTGGCAGGCGCTGACGGTGGACCTGGCCGATGTCCAGCCGCTCAAGCGCCAGGTGCAGCTGGGCGCGATCACGCTCCAGCGGCCCGAGCTGCTGATGGGTCGCGACGCCCAGGGGCGGCTGTGGCTGCCGGAGATGGCCTCGGCTTCGGCCGCACCGGCGCCGAAGGCGAGCCCGGGGACTGCCTCGGCGCCCTGGCGCGTCGGCGTCAAGCAGTTCGTGCTGGACGGCGGCCGCGTGGGCTGGACCGACGAGACGCTGCGGCCCGCGGCGTCCTGGGCCGTCGACGCGCTGACGGTCAAGGCGTCCGGGCTGAGCTGGCCGCTCGCGGCCCAGGCCGCGCCGGTGGAGATCGGCGCGACGGTCGGCCCGGTCGACGCGAAGTCCAGCGCCGGCCCCGCCAGCCTCAGCGGCAAGGGCAGCCTGGGCGCGGCGGGTGCCGCGCTGGATTGGGCGCTCAAGGACCTCGACCTGGAGGGCCTCGCGCCGTACCTGAAGGCCGCGACGCCGCTGTCCGTGCAGGGCAGCTTCGCCACGCAGGGCGCGGTGCGCGCCGGGCCGAATGGCGAGGACCTGAAGCTCTCGCTGAAGGCGCTCAGCCTGGACGGCCTTCAACTGCGCGATGGCAAGACCGCGGTGCTCGCGCTCAAGCAGGTGACGCTGGACCAGGCCGAGGTCGCGCTGGATCAACATCAATTGACCGCGGGCCGGCTCGCGCTGGTCGCGCCCAAGGCGCAACTGGGCCGCGACAAGGCGGGGCGCTGGAGCTGGGAGGCCTGGACGGGCACGGCGTCGCGCAGCGTGACGGCCGGAGTGAGCGGGGAGGGCGGTCCCCGCGCCGCGACCCGCGGCGCATCGACCGCGCGCGGCGATCGCCTGACGCTGGATGCGCCGGAGCGCCCGGTCGCGACGGCACCGTCGGCCACTGCTTCGGGCAGCGCGGCGCCTTGGTCCGCCCGCATCGCCGAGCTGGCGGTGGAGGGCGGCGAGGCCACGCTGCTGGACCTCGCCACCCATGTGCTGGACGACGAACCCGCGCGGCCGATCGGCGTGCAGGAGCTGGCGCTGAAGGTCTCGGGCATCGACTGGGATGGCCGCCAGCTGCGCAAGGCGCTGCCCATGCAGCTCAGCGCCACGCTGCGCCGCCCCGATGCGAAGAATCGCAACGCGCGCGACGTGCCCCGGCTGCGCTGGGACGGGCAGCTGGCGCTGGCGCCGCTGCGCGTGTCGGGACGGCTGGGCGCCGAGCACCTGCCGCTGCATTGGGCGGATCCTTACCTGGATCCGTCCATCGGCATCCACCTGCAGCGGGCGGAGGGCACGGCGCGCGTCAACCTCGAGTTCACCGAGACGCCCAAGGGACCGTCGGTGCGCGCGGGCGGCGACCTGCTGATCGCCGATCTGCGCCTGCGCCAGGCGCGGCTGCAGGACGGCCGCCGGCGCTCGGCCGAGGAGCTGCTGAGCTGGCAGGGTCTGAAGCTCGGCGGGATGCGCCTCGCGCTGTCGCCCGGCGGTGCGCCCGACATCAAGGTCCAGCAGGCGGTGCTGGACGAGTTCTATGCACGCCTGATCATCAACGAGCAAGGCCGGCTCAACCTGCGCGACCTGAATCAGACCGAGCAGGGTCAGGCGGTGGCGGCCGTGGCCGGCGCACCCGGCGCGCCAGGGACAGCCGCCGCGGCGTCCGCGCCGGTGGCCACGACGGTGGCGCGGGCGACCTCGGCCCCGGTGCCGTCCGGCCCGTCGGCGGCGGCGTCCGCGGCGGCCGGCGAGCCGCCGCTGCGGATCAGCATCGCCGAGACGCGGCTCAACGGCGGCAAGGTCGACTTCAACGACCGCTTCATCAAGCCCAACTACAGCGCCAACCTCAGCGAGCTGACCGGCACGCTGGGCGCGTTCTCGGCGGGCTCGTCGTCGATGGCGCCGTTGCAGCTGCGCGGCAAGGTCGAGGGCACCGGGCTGCTGGACATCAGCGGGCAGCTCAATCCGAGCGGCGCGCCCCTGGCGCTGGACATCACCGCCAGCGCCACCGACATCGAGCTCGCGCCGCTGTCGCCCTATGCCGGCAAGTACGCCGGTTACGCGATCGAGCGCGGCAAGCTGTCCACCCGGGTGCATTACCAGATCGAGCCTGGCGGCCGGCTGCAGGCCGACAACAAGATCGTCCTGAACCAGCTGACCTTCGGCGACCGCATCGACAGTCCGACGGCGACGAAGTTGCCGGTCAAGCTGGCCGTGGCGCTGCTCAAGGACAGCAACGGCGTGATCGACGTGAACCTGCCGGTGAGCGGCTCGCTCAACGATCCGGAGTTCAGCGTCGGCGGGCTGGTGCTGAAGCTCATCCTCAATCTGCTGGGCAAGGCGCTGACGTCGCCGTTCTCGCTGCTCTCGGGCGGCGGCGGCGCGGAGATGAGCCAGCTCGAGTTCCAGCCCGGCACCGCCGCGCTGCAGGCCGACGCGGCGAGGAAGCTGGACCCGCTGACGAAGGTGCTGGCCGACAAGCCCTCGCTGCAGCTGAGCATCACCGGGTGGGTCGACCCCGAGGGCGAGCGCCGCGCGGCGCAGGCGGCCCGGCTGGAGGACGCGATGGTGGCCGAGCGCCGCCGCGAGCTGCGTCGCGCCGCGGTGAACTCGACGGTGAGCACTGCGGTCAGCGCCCCGGCCCCTGGCGCTTCCAGCCCCGCTCCGGCCGAGCCCGCGCCGGTGGTGCTGGACGAGGCACAGCGCGCGCGGCTGCTGAAGACGGTCTATGACAACGCCAAGCTGCCCAACAAGCCGCGCAACCTCATCGGCATCAGCAAGGACATCCCGGCCGAGCAGATGCGCGCGTTGCTGATGGACAGCTACGTCGTCACCGACGAGCAACTGCGCGAGCTGGCACTGCAGCGGGCGGTGGCGGTGCGCGACGCGCTGATCGCGCGCGGCGTGCCCAACGCGCGGATGTTCCTCGCCTCGCCCAAGCTGCACGCGAAAGGCGATGAGCGCGACAAGGACAGCGACAGCGACAAGCCCTGGCAGCCACGCGTCGACTTGGCGCTGAGCGCACAGTGAGCGCGTCCTGAACGGTCGGCGGACCGGGCAGGGCGCTCTTGATGCCCGATGATCCGCCCGCATGTGAAGCGGCCTTAGGAACCACGAGGACTTGCCATGACGACCACGCCCAACCCTGTGACCCTTGCCCCCGGTGAAGACCTGATCACGCTGGGCGGCGGCTGCTTCTGGTGCACGGAGGCGGTGTTCCTGCGCGTGAAGGGCGTGCGCTCGGTCGAGTCCGGCTACACCAACGGCGAGGCCGTGCAGCCCAACTACGAGCAGGTCTGCTCGGGCCGCACCGGCCACAACGAGGTCGTGCGGGTGCGCTTCGACACGAACGTCGTCAGCCTGGAGGACCTGCTGCAAGTCTTCTTCACCATCCACGATCCGACGACGCTGAACCGTCAGGGCGCGGACGTGGGCACGCAGTACCGCTCCGGCATCTACTACACGCGCCCGGAGCAGCTCGGCGTGATCCGCCAGGTGCTGGACGAGGCACAACGCGCGCATGGCGGCAAGGTCGTCACCGAGGTCCAGCCCGAGCAGAACTACTGGCCCGCCGAGGCCTATCACCAGGACTACTTCGCCCAGCATCCGGAGCAGGGTTACTGCGCCTTCGTCGTCGCGCCCAAGGTCGACAAGTTCGCGCTCAAGTTCAAGAGCCTGATCAAGGACGAGGCGGCGGGCTGATGGCGGGCGGAGAGGGCAGCCAGCCGGCGATCGCGCTGCAGGGGCTCGTTCATCGCTACGCCGCGGGCGACCGGCCGTTGCGCTTCCCCGACTTCGACCTGCCCGCGGGCGGGCACCTGCTGCTGCGCGGCGCGTCGGGCAGCGGCAAGAGCACGCTGCTGGCGCTGATGGCGGGCCTGCTCACGCCGAGCGGGGGCCGGCTGCTCCTGGACGGCATGGACGTGGGCGCGCTCGCGCCGGCCGCGCGCGACGCGTGGCGCGGTGCGCGGCTGGGCTTCGTGCCGCAACGGCTGCACCTGAGCGCGTCGCTCACCGTGCGCGACAACCTCGCGTTGCCCTACGTCGCCGCCGGGCTGAAGCCCGACGCCGCGCGCATCGAGGAGGTCCTGTCCGCGCTGGGCATCGCCGAGCTGCTAGATCGCCGGCCGCATGCGCTCAGCCAGGGCCAGGCCCAGCGCGTCGCGCTGGCGCGGGCGCTGCTGCGCGCGCCGCGTTTCGTGCTCGCCGACGAACCCACCGCCAACCTCGATGACGAGGCCTGCGACGCGACGCTGGCGCTGCTGCGCCGCGCGGTCGAGCAGCAGGGCGCGAGCCTCGTGATCGCCTCGCATGACGCGCGCGTCGAGGCCGCATGGGGCGGCTGGGCCGCGCTGCAGCAGCTCCGGCTGCCGCGCCGCGATGACCGCGAGCTCAGCGATCGCAGCGGTGCCGGCAACGGCCCGCTCGCTGGCGACGGAGCCTCCGCATGAGCCGCGCGTCGCTGAACCTGCCGCGGCTGGCATGGCGGTATCTCTGGGCGCGTCCGATGGGCACCGCGCTCAACCTGCTGCTGCTGAGCCTGGGCCTGGCGGCGATCGGCTTCGTCGTGCTGGTGAGCGAGCAGCTCGAGCGCGGCCTGACCCGTGACCTCGCCGGCATCGACCTGGTGGTCGGCGCCAAGGGCAGCCCGATGCAGATCCTGCTGGCCGGCGTGTTCCACCTGGACCAGTCCACCGGCAACATCCCGCTGGCCACGGTCGCGCAGCTGCGCGCGCAGCCGCTGGTGGCACAGGCGGTGCCGATCTCGCTGGGCGACAGCTTCCTCGGCTCGCGCATCGTCGGGACCACGCCGGCCTATCTCGACCTGCAGGCGCTGACGCTCGCACAAGGACAACGCTGGACGGCGCCGATGCAGGCCGTGCTGGGCGCCGAGGTCGCCCGCGCTGCCGGCCTGAAGCCGGGTGACCGCTTCCATGGCACGCACGGCCTGGCCCGCGGCGGCGAGGCGCACGAGCACGCCTATGAGGTCACCGGCGTGCTCGCGCCGACGGGCGGGGTCGTCGACCGCTTGATCCTCACCGACCTCGCGTCGGTGTGGGTGGCGCATGAGGCCCATGGTCACCGGGCGGGCGGGGCAGCGGCGCCAACCAAGGACGATGACCACGACCACGACCACGACCACGCCTCCACCGCATCGGCCTCCGAGCGGACCGACGATCCCTCGCTGGAGGTCAGCATGGTGCTCGTGCGTTACCGCAGCCCGCTGGCGGCGGTGATGCTGCCGCGCTGGGTCAACGCGCAGGCCGGCCTGCAGGCCTCGGTGCCGGCGCTGGAGACCGCGCGGCTGCTGAGCATGGTGGGTGTGGGCGTGGACGTGCTGCGCGGCTTCGGCGGCGTGCTGCTGCTGGCGGCGGCGCTGTCGGTGCTGGTGGCGCTGCTGCACGCGGTGCGCGAGCGCCAGGGCGATCTGGCCATGCTGCGCATGCTGGGTGCCACGCCGGCGCGCGTGGCGGGGCTGATCGCGCTGGAATCGCTGATGCTGGCCGCGCTGGCCACCGTGCTGGCGCTGGGGCTGACGCATGCGCTGACCGGGGCGCTCGGGGCGGTGCTCGCCCAGCAGCAGTCGGTGCGGATCTCCGGGATGTGGTGGTCCCCGTGGGAGGCGCTGGTGCCGGCGCTCGCGCTGGGCCTGGCGTTGCTCGCCGCGGCCTGGCCGGCGTGGCGCGGTTACCGGCTCGACGTCACCGAGCTGCTGCAGACGCCGCGCTGAACCCGTGCACAATGTCGGGCTTCACGTGGCCTTGAGGCCGCGTTCACACTCTGTCCTGCCAAACCCGCACGTACCGATCATCCGATGGCCGCTCGATCCTTCTTCGCCTTGATCGCGCTGAACGCCGTGGCGCTGGCTGCGTTGTCGCTCGGCAGCGAGCCGGCGCGCGCGCAGGCCGCGCCGATGGCGATGGGCTCGGGCCCCGGTTATCACGATCCGCGCAGCCCTTTCAAGCCGCTGCAGGAGGTGGAGGGCGTCGTCAGCTGGAAGCTGCTGTCCTCGGTCACCGTCAAGGCCGACAAGAGCAAGGTCATCCCGACCTTCCCCAACGGCGTGCTCGCGCTGGACAAGCGCACGGTCAAGGTCCAGGGTTTCATGATGCCGCTGGAGCCGGGCGACAAGCAGACCCACTTCCTGCTGTCCTCGGTGCCGACGAGCTGCTCGTTCTGCGTGCCCGCCGGTCCGGAGGGGCTGGTCGAGGTCCGCAGCAGGACGCCGGTCCGCTACACGCTGGACGTCGTCACGGTCGAGGGCCAGATGGCCGTCCTCAACGACGACCCCTACGGCATGTTCTACCGCGTCACCCAGGCTACGCCCGCCGCGCCCGCCGCGCGCTGAAACCGACGTCGAGCTCCCTCATCGAACGCCCATGACGCGCTCCTCCGCCCTGACCAGCACCCGGCCCCATCGCGGCTGGCGCGGCTGGATCTGGCTGTGCCTCGTGGCGCTGCTGGGCTTCCAGGCGCTGGGGCTGGTGCACCGCAGCCTGCACGGCGCGGGCGGCCATCCGGCGCGCGTCGCGGCCGCCGTCACGACCGCGCTCGCGCAGGCGGCCGGCGAGGACACGTCCTCGCTGAGCTTCGGCCATGCGGCCGGCACGCCGGACTGCCAACTGCTCGACCAGCTCAGCCACGCGCTGGGCCCGATGGTCCAGGCCTTCGCCTGGACCGCTCAAGCGCCGGACATCCCCGCCGGCGTCGACCAGCCGCACGACGCCATGCTCGCGCAGCTGTGGCGCAAGGGCGCGCGCGGTCCGCCGCAGGCCTGACACCTCGATCCTTTTCCCTTTTCCGCGTTCCCGTCCGGACGCCGGCCCGCGCCGCATGACGGCGTGACTGGTGCCCGCCAGGCACAGGCGTTCGCGCACGCGGGATCCCGAATGCATCTGATCGCGCCGCGGTGCTCGACCGCCGGCGCTCGAGAGTGTCCTCATGGCCAACAAGCCCCTGTCTCCTTTCCTCCTGTCCCCGATCTCCCTCGCCCTGGCGTTGGGCGCCAGCACGGTCTGGGCCCAGCAAGCACCGTCCGCGCCGTCCGCCGATGCGGCCGCCAATGCGGAGGCCAGCGCCAATGCCGACACCGCCTCGGGCGGCACCGCCCGCCCGCACAAGCACAAGCTCGACGCGGTCATCGTCACCGGCAATCCGCTGAGCCAGCGTGAGCTCGCCGCGCCGGTGCAGGCGCTCAGCGGCGACGCGCTGACGCTCAAGCGCGGCGCCAGCCTGGGCGACACGCTGGACGGCCTGGCCGGCGTGGGCTCGACCTACTTCGGCCCCAACAGCAACCGCCCGACGATGCGCGGCCTGGACGGTGACCGCGTGCGCATGCTCAGCAACTCGGGCGCCTCGGTCGATGCCTCCAGCCTGAGCTTCGACCATGCGCTGCCGGTGGATCCGCTGGTGCTCACGCGTGTGGAGGTGCTGCGCGGCGCCGCGGCGCTGCAATACGGCGGCAACGCGATCGGCGGTGTCGTCAACGCCATCGACAACCGCATCCCGCGTCTGGCCCAACCAGGCCTGAACGGCGCGGCCGAGCTGCGCCTGGGCGGCGCGGCCAATGAGCGCGGTGGGGCCGTGGTGCTCGACGGCGGCAGCAACGCGTTCGCATGGCACGTCGATGCGGCCGACCGCCGCGCCGACGACCAGCGCGTGCCGCGCTTCAGCAGCGAGGACGGCTCGAGCACCCATGTGCGCAATTCCGACGCGCATGGCCGCAGCGGCGCGGTGGGCGGGTCGCTGCTGTTCTCGCAGGGGTATGCCGGCGTGTCGGTCGAGGACTATCACAACGAGTACGGCGTGACCGTCGAGCCCGATGTGCGCATCCAGATGCAGCGCCAGCGCATCGCCACCGCCGGCGAGTGGCGCGATCCGCTGCCGGGCCTGGCGCGCGTGACCTGGCAGTTCGCCAGCAGCCGCTACAAGCATCAGGAGGTCGAGGGCAGCGGCGAGATCGGCACCGTCTTCGAGTCCGACGGCAAGGACGGCCGCGTCGAGGCCACGCACACGGCCTTCCAGGGCGCGTGGGGCTCGGTGCAGGGCGTGCTGGGCTGGCAGTGGGACCAGAGCGACTTTTCCGCGCTGGGCGAGGAGGCGCTGGTGCCGGGAACGAAGACGCGGTCCAACGCGCTGTTCCTGATCGAGCAGTTCCGCTCCGGCCCATGGAGCCTGCAGGCCGGCGCGCGCGCCGAGCGCGTGCGAGTGGCCTCCACCGGCGGCGACGAGGAACGCTTCGGCGATCCGGTCACGCGGCGCTTCAGCCCGAAGAGCTTCTCGCTGAGCGGGGCGTATGAGCTGGGCCACGGCTTCAGCGTGTCCAGCAACCTGAGCAGCAGCGAGCGCGCGCCGACCTTCTATGAGCTCTTCGCCAACGGCGTGCACGTGGCCTCGGGCGCCTATGAGGTCGGCGATGTGAACCTGGGCCTGGAGCGCGCCAAGGCGATCGACCTCGGGCTGCATTGGAAGCAGGGCGACGCGAAGTGGAGCGTGCAGGTCTACCAGACGCGCTTCGCCAACTACATCGCGCTGGACGCGAGCGGGCGCAGCATCGACGAGGTCGGCGAGGATGGTGGCATCGAGTCCTTCCCCGAGTACCTGTACCGCGGCGTGCGTGCGCGGCTGCGCGGGGTGGAGATCGAAGGCCGTCAGCCGCTGCCGTCGGTGGCGGGCTGGGGTCTGACGCTGGGCACGACGGTGGATGTGGTGCGCGGCACCAACCGCGACACCGGCGAGGCGCTGCCGCGCCTGGCGCCGGTGCGGGGGAGCGTGTCGCTGCAGGCCGAGCGCGGTCCGTGGCTCGTGCAGGCGGAGCTGCGCGGCGCGCTGCGCCAGGACCGCGTGCCGGCGCTGGACACGCCGACGGCCGGTTACGGCATCCTGCGGCTGAACATCGCGCGGCACTTCGACATCGGCAACCTGGACGCGATGTGGTACGTGAAGCTGGACAACCTGGCCAACAAGCTGGCCTACAACGCCAGCAGCGTGCAGACCATCCGTGAGCTCTCGCCGCTGCCGGGTCGCAGCGTCTTCGCCGGCGTGCAGGTCAAGTTCTGACGCTGGGTTGACCCTCTCCCGCTTGCGGGAGAGGGCGGGGTGAGGGTCAGAGGCGGTGGCAGGTCCAGCGGCGCGATTCAGGGCGCCAGCCGTTCCCTCACCCACTGGCCGCCATCGAGCCGATAGACCAGCCGATCATGCAACCGCGACTTGCGCCCCTGCCAGAACTCCCAGCGCTCGGGCAGCAGCCGGAACCCGCCCCAGTGCGGCGGTCGCGACGGATTCAGCCCGTGCTGGGCCGCCGCCTTCGCCGCGTTGGCCACCAGCACCGCGCGCGACGCGATCACCTGGCTCTGCGGCGAGGCCCACGCGCCCAGCCGCGAGTCCAGCGGGCGCGACGCGAAGTACGCATCCGACTGCGCCGCGTCGACCCGCTCGACGCGGCCCTCGATGCGCACGACGCGCTCGAGCTCGACCCAGTGGAACTGCAGCGCGGCGAACGGGTGCTCGGCCAGCTCGCGACCCTTGCGGCTGTCGTAGTTGGTGTACCAGACCAGGCCCTGCTCCTCGATGTCCTTGATGAGGACGATGCGGGTGGACGGCCGTCCGTCCGGCCCCACGGTGGCGAGGGTCATCGCGTTGGGTTCGGGGACCTTGGCGTCCAGCGCCTGCTGGAACCAGGTGCGGAACTGGCGCAGCGGTTCGCCCGCGGCCAGGTGTTCGTCGAGCTCGTCGCGTTCGTAGCTCTTCCGAAGGTCAGAGAGTTTGTCCATATTTCGGAGTATCGGGCGAATCCTTAAGTAAAGCTCCCACTCGTGAAACTCCGGGTGGGAGCGTTTTCAGGCCGCAGGCATGCTTGCCCACATCGAGAGCCGCGCCGCAGAAGCCGGCCCCAGTCGGGATCGGGACCAACCCAGAAGGAAGTACCCATGAATCAGCGACGACCCGCCGTCGTCGTGCTCGCGGCAGGGCGCGGCCAGCGCTTTCGCGGCGAGGGCCACAAGCTGGAACAGGTCTTGGACGGGGAATCGGTGCTGGCGCTGACGCTGCGCCAGACGATGGCCTCGGGCCTGCCGATGCTGGTGGTGACCTCGACCGCGCTCGCGCCCCTGGTCCGACGCCATGTGGCCGCACGCGACATGCTGGTGCTGCCGGACCAGGACCGGCTGGGACGCCCCGCGCCGCTGGGCATGGGGCATTCGATCGCCGCGGGTGTCGCCGCGACCGGGGACGCGCCGGGCTGGCTGATCCTGCCCGCGGACATGCCCCGGGTGCGCGCCAGCACGCTGGCCGCCGTGGCGCAGGCCCTGGAGCGCGATCCGATCGCCTACGCGCAGCATCGCGGCCGCCGCGGCCACCCGGTGGGCTTCAGCGCGGAGCTCTTCTCCGAATTGACCGGCCTGCAGGGCGACGAGGGCGCGCGGCGGCTGCTCGCGCGGTATCCGGCCCAGGCGGTCGAGGTCGACGACCCGGGGGTACTGATCGACGTGGATACCGTCGAGGACCTGCAGCGCCTGAAGATCGATCCCGCCATGCCCCGGACAGGCGACGCCGGCCTGCGTTCGATCGGCTGATGAGGAAAACTCCCTCGCCCGCTTGCGGGAGAGGGCAGGGGTGAGGGCCAGCGGCGGTGGCAGTACGGCCCTGGATTCAGAGCCCGTGCTGCCGAGCCAGCGCCAATTGCCGCTCCAGCGCCCGATCGCGGATCCCGTGTTCGCGCAGGCTCGCGACCGCGCGTTCCAGGTAATCCAGCGTTGTCCCGTAGCGACCGCGCGCGTGGCGCAGGATATGCAGCAGGTGCTCGTCGGGCAGCTCGCCCGCCCAACCCGGGCTGCGCCGCGACAGCGTGAAGGCCAGCGCCTTGCGCACGCCCAGCCCGTCAGCGCACTGGCAGTCGATCCATCGCGGCACGTAGGTCCCGACCACCATCTCCCGCAGCCACAGCCGGCGTAGCGTCGCTTCGCTCTCGCCAGGCTCGACCCGGTAGAGCAACCCGCGGCAGCTGCCGCCAGACAGCAGCGTCATCACCAGGCCCGGCTGCTCGGCGCTGCCGCGGTTGACCAGCGAGCGCAGCCGCAGCGCGCGGTGATAGCCCTGGACCTTCGCCACCACCGTCTGCGCGGGCTGGAAACCGGGGTTCCACATCAGCGAGCCATAAGCGAACATCATGAGCCCGTGCTCGCGGTCCCATTGGCGCTCGGCCACCGACAGCAGGGCTTGACTGTGCGCGGGAAGGTCTTCCAGCCGCGCGTCGGCCAAGGGATCGTGATTCATGGCGGAATGCTGCCACAGGCGCCGGTGCGGGTCGGGCATGTGGTCTGCCGCGCCGGGCGAGGGGCAAACCTGTTTCTGTAACCCGTTTGTACCCGGGAAACACCGCTTGGAGAGTCGTCTGACCTCCGGGGCGTGTAATATGGTTACCAATCCAACCCTGGCCGAGTTACATCGGCAGTCGGCATGAACAAGACGCTTCTGGACGTCACGGCGCGCATCAAGGCGCGCAGCGCCGCTTCGCGCGAGCGTTACCTGGACCTGATCGAGCGCATGGCGGGCCGCCAGCGCGGCATCCAACGCCTGGGCTGCGCGAACGTCGCGCATGCGGTGGCGGCGATGCCGGCCAACGACAAGCTGCGCATCGTGGCGGAGAAGGCGCCCCACCTGGGCATCGTCACGGCCTACAACGACATGCTCTCGGCGCACCAGCCCTACGAGGGCTATCCCGCGCTGATCCGCGACGAGGTCCACCGCCAGGGCGCCACCGCGCAGGTCGCCGGCGGCGTGCCGGCGATGTGCGACGGCGTGACGCAGGGCACGCCGGGCATGGAGCTGAGCCTGTTCTCGCGCGACACGATCGCGATGGGCACGGCGGTGGCGCTGTCGCACGACGTGTTCGATGCCGCGCTGATGCTGGGCATCTGCGACAAGATCGTGCCGGGCCTGCTGATCGGCGCCTTGCACTTCGGTCACCTGCCGTGCGTGTTCGTGCCGGCCGGGCCGATGAGCTCGGGTTTGTCCAACAACGACAAGGCCAAGGTGCGCGAGCTCTACGCGCAGGGCAAGGTCGGCCGCGACGAGCTGCTGCAGGCCGAATCGCAGGCCTATCACGGCGCGGGCACCTGCACCTTCTACGGCACGGCCAACAGCAACCAGATGCTGCTCGAGGCGATGGGCCTGCACGTGCCGGGCGCGGCCTTCGTCCATCCGCATGACGGGTTGCGCGAGTCGCTGACCCGCGAGGCGGTGCGCCAGGCGCTGAAGATCATTCCGCAGCGCGACTACACGCCCATCGGCCGCATGGTCGACGAGCGCACGATCGTCAACGCGATGGCCGCGCTGCTGGCCACGGGCGGCTCGACAAACCACCTGATCCACTGGATCGCGGTGGCGCGCTCGGCGGGCATCCTGATCGACTGGAGCGATTTCTCGGAGCTGTCCTCGGTCGTGCCGTTGCTGGCGCGGGTCTATCCGAACGGCAGCGCCGACGTGAACCAGTTCCAGGCCGCGGGCGGTCCGGGCTTCGTGATCAAGGAGCTGATCGGCGCGGGTCTGATGCACGGCGACGTGCTGACCTCGGTGTCGGGCCAGGACCTGAACGCCTTCGGCCGGCTGCCGCGCCGCGCCGAGGACGGCTCGGTGACCTGGCAGGACCTGCCGGCCCGCAGCAACGACGAGGCGGTGGTGCGCACGGCCGCGGCGCCGTTCTCGCCCACGGGCGGGTTGAAGCTGCTGGCGGGCAACCTGGGCCGCGCGGTGATCAAGGTCTCGGCGGTGCCGGAGGACCGGCACACCGTCGAGGCACCGGCGCGCATCTTCGACAGCCAGGAGGCGATGCAGGCCGCGTTCAAGGCCGGTGAGCTCGAACGCGACGTCGTCGTGGTCGTGCGCTTCCAGGGCCCGCAGGCCAACGGCATGCCGGAGCTGCACAAGCTGACGCCGCCGCTGGCGGTGCTGCAGGGCAAGGGATTCAAGGTGGCGCTGGTGACGGACGGCCGCATGAGCGGCGCGTCGGGCAAGGTACCCGCGGCGATCCACGTCAGCCCGGAGGCCCTGTCGGGCGGACCGCTGGCCAGACTGCGCGACGGTGATCTGGTGCGCGTGTGCGCCAACAGCGGCGAGCTGACGGCGCTGGTGCCGGCGGCGGAATGGGATCGGCGCGAGCTGGCGCGGATCACCGAGGACGCGGTGCTGGACAACGGGGCCGGCATGGGCCGCGAGCTGTTCGCGGGCATGCGGCGCAACGTGACGACGGCGGAGGAGGGCGCGGTCACGTGGCTGTGAGGCCGCGGGACGCGTCAGACGATTTCAGTTTCGAAGACGAGGAGTTCACATGACTTCCATCAAGGACACCCTGAGCCTGGCTGAGCACGGCCCGGTGATTCCGGTGATCGTGATCGATCGCGTCGAGGACGCGGTGCCGCTGGCGCGCGCGCTGGTCGCGGGTGGCGTGAAGGTGCTGGAGGTGACGCTGCGCACGCCGGCAGCGCTGGCGGCGATCGCGGCGATCGCCAAGGAGGTGCCGGAGGCGCTGGTCGGCGCGGGCACGCTGCGCACGTCGGCGGACGCGATCGCGGCGAAGGAGGCCGGTGCGTGCTTCGCGGTCAGCCCGGGCTTCACGCAGGATGTGGCGGGCGCGTGCGAGGCGCATTTCCTGCCGCTGCTGCCGGGCGTGTCGACGGCCAGCGAGGTGATGATGGCCAGCGACGCGGGCTACAAGTTCCTGAAGCTGTTCCCGGCCACGGCCGTGGGCGGCGTGAACCTGCTGAAGGCCCTGGCTGGCCCGTTCCCCGATGTGGTGTTCTGCCCCACCGGCGGCATCACGGTGCAGACGGCGCCGGACTTCCTGGCGCTGTCCAACGTGAAGGTCTGCGGCGGCTCGTGGCTGACCCCGGCCGACGCTGTCAAGGCAGGTGATTGGTCGCGCATCACGCAGCTGGCGAAGGAAGCGAGTTCGCTGAAGCGCTAAGCCTGCCGGAGCTCACCCGCCCCGTGGGGGCGGGAGGGGGTGGGGTGACATCTACCCCGCCCGCTTGGAGGGCGGGGATGGGGTGGGAGCGAAACGATCAAGGGCGGCTTCCAGAGCCTGGGCCGAGGGCGATGGTGTTCACCGCTTCGGCGGATCGAACACGAGGCAAGTCGTCGACGCATGCGCATACAGCTTCCCGTCGTGGCCGATCAGGTCGGCCTCGGCCGTGGCCATCTGCCGGCCGACGTGCCGCGTGCGGCCGATCGCGCGCACCAGCGGCACCTTGTCGTTGAGCGCGCGCACGAGGTTGACCTTCAACTCCAGCGTCGTGTAGCCGCGGCCCGGATCCAGCGTCGTGTGGACCGAGCACCCTAGCGCGGAATCCAGCAGCGTCGCGTACCAGCCGCCATGCACGGTGCCCAGCGGGTTGTAGTGCCGGAACTTGGGCGTGCCCTGGAAGATCGCCTCGCCCTTGCGCACGCTGATCAGCGTGAAGTCCAGCGTCTGCGCGATGGGCGGCGGCGGGAGCTTGCCGTCCATCATCGCCTGCATCTGCTCCAGGCCGCTCAACCCGGCGATCTCCGCCATCGTGGCCACGCCGTGATCGGGCCGGAACCTCGCCCGCACCGCCTTCTCCTCCTCGATCCATTGATGAAGCACGTCCTCGTGCGCCGGATTCGCTGCAGCAGTCATCGTCCTTGTCCTGTCTGGAAGTCCACGATCGGGAGCTCGGCTCCCGCGCGCGATGTTCCCAGAAGCGGTGTATCGATGTCGACCGGCATCAAAAAACCCTGATCCGCGATCTGAAGATCGTCGGTCCGCGCTCAGCGATCGTTCACCGCTCCAGCTGGAAGACATCCAGCGCCGCCGCGACCTCACCCGCCTGGCCGCGCAGGCGGTCCGACGATCGCGCCAGGTCCTCGACCATCGCGACGTTCTGCTGCGTGATCGACTCCAGCTGGCGCACCGCGTCGGAGACCTGCGAGATGTCCTCGAGCTGCGCCTGCGCGCTGCGCTCGATGTCCTCGATGACGCCGCCGAAGCGCTCCACCGCCGACAGCGTGTCGGCCATGCTGCGCCGCGCCTGGCCGGTCTGGCGCGTGCCGGCCTCGACCTTCTCGCCGGATGCGGCGATCAGCTGCTTGATCTCGCGCGCCGCCACGGTGCTGCGCTGCGCGAGCGCGCGCACCTCGCCGGCGACGACCGCGAAACCGCGTCCGTGATCGCCCGCGCGCGCGGCCTCGACGGCGGCGTTCAAGGCCAGCAGGTTGGTCTGGAACGCGATGCCCTCGATCAGCTGCGTGATCTCGCCGATGCGCGCCGAGGCCTGCGCGATCGCCGCCATCGTCTCGTTGACCGAGCGGACGTTGTCGTCGCTGCGCCGCGCTGCGTCGCCGAGCTCCGAGGCCACGCCCCGCGCGCGGCGGGCCGCGTCGCGATTGCCGCGTACCTCGTCGGTGATCTGGCGCATGCTCTCGGCGGTCTGGGCGAGGTTGGCCGCCTGCGCCTCGGTGCGCCGCGCGAGGTCGTGGTTGCCCTGCGCGATCGCGTCCGACACGGCGCGCATCTGGCCCAGCTCATGCTGGGTGTCCGAGACCAGCGCCCGCAGGTTGACGCGCAACTGCGTGAGCGCGCGCTGGAGCGGTCCTTGCGGCGTGCGCCGTGGCTGGCTGTCGTGCCGGCCCGAGGCGGTGGCGAGCGGCACGGCCAGTTCGCCCGCGGCCAGCCGCTCGGCCACACGCAACGCATCGCGGCGCTCGGCGCGCGCGGCACCCGGAAGCAAGGCACGGAGCACGCCGCTCGCGGCGCGGCGCCACAGCGGCGCGCGGACCCGGCCGTGGCTCAAGGCGATGGCGGGACCGCCGTGGGCGATCGCCGCCGTCATGCGCGCGTACAGCGCCTCGGCGTCACGGATCTGCTCGCGCGTGGGCTGGGTGCGCACCGACAGATAACCCGCGGGCTCGCCGCCGCGCAGCAAGGGCGTCACGTTCGCCAGCACCCAGTAATGGTCGCCGTCCTTGCGGCGGTTCTTGACCATCCCCGACCACGGCCGTCCGGCCTGGATGGTCGCCCAGAGGTCGCGGAAGGCCTCGGGCGGCATGTCGGGATGCCGGATCACGTTGTGGGCCTTGCCGATCAGCTCGTCGCGGCGGAAGCCGCTCACCGCCACGAACACGTCGTTGCAATGCTGGATGCGGCCCTGCAGGTCGGTGGTGGACACCAGCGCGCGGCCCTCGGGGAACGGGAACTCCCGTTGCGTGACCGGCAGATTGGTTCTCATCGATGCTTCCCCTGTACGGTAGGTCTTGACTTGGATCAAGACGTAGCATCAATGAGTCAGTCCGAGCACTCTTTGCGCAAGATCAAGTCATTGCGCTCCAGGTGAGGGTGTGCAGATGGCGCGTGAACGAAGTCGCGCGGATCGAGGGCCCCCGCGCGAGGGCCGCCCGATGGGGGAGGGTCAATCGAGGGTGACGATGACCGGCGCGTGGTCGCTGGGCTTGGGCAGCTTGCGCATGGCGCGGTCGATGGTGCAGGCGGTGACGCGGGACTTCAACGCCGCGCTGACGAGGATGTGATCGATGCGCAGGCCCTTGTTCTTCTGGAAGCCCAGCATGCGGTAGTCCCACCAGCTGTAGCTCTTGGGCGGCTGCTCGAACATCCGGTAGGCGTCGGTGAGGCCCAGGTCGAGCAGCGCCTGGAAGTGGGCGCGTTCCTGCGGCGAGGTGTGGGTCTGGCCGACGAAGGCGGCCGGGTCGTAGCAGTCGCGGTCCTCGGGGGCGATGTTGAAGTCGCCCATCAGCACGAGCTTCTCGTGTCGGCTCAGCTCGTCGGCGAGCCAGGCGCGCAGGCCGTCCAGCCAGGCCATCTTGTAGACGAACTTGTCGCTGTCCAGCGCCTGGCCGTTGGGGAAGTAGGCGCCGATGACGCGCACGTCGCCCACGGTGCCGGCGATCAGGCGGGCCTGCTCGTCGGCGTAGCCGGTGATGTTCTTGACGACGTCCTGGGCGGGCGTGCGGCTCAGCAGGGCCACGCCGTTGTAGGTCTTCTGCCCGAACCACTGGACCTGGTAACCGGCCTCGCCGATCTCCAGGGTGGGGAACTTGTCGTCGGTGAGCTTGGTCTCCTGCAGCACGAGCGCGTCGACGGGATTGGCCTTGAGCCAGTCAAGCAGCTGCGGCAGGCGCACGGCCAGGGAGTTGACGTTCCAGGTGGCGAATTTCATGGGCGGAAGTTCAGGCAGGGCAATGCCGGCGATTGTCGCGCCTCCATTGGAGATTGATTGGGATCGGTGTCGATGTGATTTGGCCCGCATTTGGTGGGGGTGCGGCGAGAAGAATCGGAGGCAGGCAGCCTTGATGCGTTGTCGGGAACGTTTGAAGGCAGTACTGCGGGGCCACAGGTCTGGGCGCAATTGCTCTTCCGTGCCACGGGGTTCAGCGCCAGCTTCTGCTGCATAGCCAGCCTAGTCTTGCCGATGCTCGGGGAGGGTGCGGCATGTTCGAGGTGCGCCGTCGGCCATCGCCGATCCGGGAGCGTGTTCAGCAGTTACATTTGGCCAATCAGCGCAGGAGTTCGGATGGGTGTTCATCGATTGGCCCAGGTTTGCCGTAACGGTCATGTGCCTACAAACGCGGCCGATACGTCGCCCGACCTTCGGGAAAAATTCTGCTCGGCATGCGCGGAACCGAACATTGCGTGTTGCCTTTCCTGCGCTGCATCCATTCGCGGGCGTTACCACGTCGAGGGACTCATCGACCCGGGCCCGTACGCGTCGCCCGCCCATTGCCACAACTGCAGAGAATCTTTCCCTTGGACCGTTCGCAAGGTCGAAAGCGCAGTTGAACTGGTGGCTGTCGATGACCGCCTGAACGATGCTGAACTGGTGCAACTGCGCGTTGATCTGGCGGAACTGACGAAGGACACGCCCGAGATGCAGGTGGCGTTGCTCCGATTCAAAAGGGCGATGGGCAAGGCAAGCAGTTCAGTGGCACAAGGCGTCCGGGACCTTGACGTCGACGTCCTCAGCGAGGCCGCTAAGAAGTCCCTTCGGGGCGCTTAGGAGAACTCCGTGGCCGAAGCCTTCCATTTTCCGCCCCACCTCTTCGATCTGCTCGTGGATACGCTCGGTCGCCTAAGCAAGGGTAAGAAGGGCGTCGTGCATTTCCTGCGCGGCGCCGGTGTCGATGAGGCCGATTTGACCGAGGTGGACCGCATCGTTCAGACCGCGCCCGACACGATCAACAAGTTCGAGATCGCGCGGCGCGTGCTCACGAAGATCAACGCGCGCGGCGACTCCGGGCTGGGGCCGCGGCGCGAGATCATCAAGCGCGTTGTGGAGTTCGAAGATTTCTCGAGCTGCTGGCCGGGAGATCAGCTTGAAGCGCGTGGTCTCGTCGCCGCAGTCCGCGAGGCAGTAAACAAAAAGGACGCGTTCACCCGAATGCAACGCGAACGTGACAGCGAGCGCGAAGTGACGATGGCCAAACAGCGCGCCGATCAGGCTGAGGCCGCGGCTAGGCGCGCCAGGATAGAGCAAATCGACAACAGGCTGTCTGCGCTGTTTGCCATGGATGACCGTCCGCATGAGCGGGGAAAACTGCTAGAGGGCGTGCTGAACGATCTCTTTCGCGTCTTCGAAATTAGTGTTCGAGAGGACTTCCGGCGAAAGGATCCAGACAGCGCGGTGGTTGTCGAGCAGATTGATGGCGTTATCGAGCTTGATGGGGCGCTCCATCTCGTCGAGATGAAGTGGCTGAGCACACCCGTGGGTACGAAGGAGTTTTTGCCACACCTGAGCCGACTGTTCCTGCGCGCTAACGCGCACGGCATTTTCATCTCGTCTTCCGGGTTCACCGAGCCGGTGGTCAAGGAGTGCACCAATGCACTCGCGATGAAGACAATGGTGCTGTGCTCGCTGCAGGAAATCGTCATGCTGCTGCAGCGACGCGACGACCTGATTGCGTTCCTCAAGAGAAAGTCGCGCAGCGATCCTCGAGAAGAACCCGTTCCTTCAAATCCTGTCGTGATGTTTGGATGAAAGTTTTCTGCTCCTGGCAAGAAGCGAATCACCCAGGTACGTCAATTTGCACTTCATCGGGGAAACGCGCCAGGCAGTAGTTGAGGTTGTTGAAAGAGACTTGGCTTACGAGCTCAAGCCTTCCTAATTGACGTGGCAGACGGGGAGAGAGGGGAATGTTCATTTCCAATGTGGAGCTTCGCGAGTTCGGTCCGTTCACGGCCGAGTCAGTCCAATTGGCGCCAAACGCCATTAACGTCATCGAGGGGCCGAACGCGTCTGGGAAGACGCAGTTCGCCGGAGCGATCTTGGCTGCGTTAGAAGGGCCTGGCGCGCTGTGTTCGAAAGGGGGAAGCGGTCTCGGCAGATCGTGCGTAACCCTCGACCTCGTCTCGGGAAACGTGGTCGAGAGAGTGATCCTGGTGGCCAGCCCACTTTCCACTGGAAAGGTGTCGGTCGACATTTCCGGAGGAGAACTGGCCTCCGCTGTTCGCGGAGTGCTTCGCGCGACCTCGGGGCAGCGGCTGTTGCTTAGTGCATGGGACATCGGCGGACAGACTCGCGTCGATCTGGCATCTGCCCGCGAGCTTCTTCCAATCGGTCTTCTCGCTCAGGCAGAGACACTGCAGTTCTTCGAACAGGCCAGCTCACCCGGTGGCAGCGCCTCGTTCAGTGCAGGCTCGATTGCTGTGTTGATTGAGCAGCTGCGACTGCGGCGTCAATCACCGCTCAAGTTGCCATTGTTGGTCGACGACGTCTGCTACAAGTGGAGCGGTAGAACCAAGGAGATCGGACAAGCTCTGTTGCAGGCGATCGCTGCAGAGTCGCAGGTCATTGTGTTCACGCATCAGGCGGACTCGCAGGCGACCTATCGCCTGCAAAGGCCCGAGGCAGATCGGAAGCAGTCCTCAGCGATCTGGTTTGACAATG
The DNA here is from genome assembly GCA_039594005.1 of Roseateles sp. Classification (GTDB taxonomy): domain Bacteria; phylum Pseudomonadota; class Gammaproteobacteria; order Burkholderiales; family Burkholderiaceae_C; genus Roseateles. The sequence goes on along the minus strand of JBCNOF010000010.1, from coordinate 1,918,062 downwards.
AAAAGCTTCGGTTGCGGCAGCGAACGAGTGGAGCTTCGACTCGCCGACAAGCCCAGGCACCAGCTCCACGGTGGCCACTTGGCGGCAAGTTGGCGAAACAGGAAAGCCGCACGTGCGAGTACAAGGAGGTCAAGGGGGACCGGCCTCTGAACTCGATAAAGGCGGTAGTGGACCAGTACGTGGTCGCGTTCCTCAACGAAGGTCACGGGCGCCAGGGCTCGATCTTCTGGGGCGTTCGTGACGAAGATCACTCAATCGTGGGGGTGAGACTGTCTCGGGCCGATTGCGATGAGTTGCGACGGGTCGTAACGGAGCGCCTTCACCAAATTTTCCCGCCGATCGCACCGAGCGCCTACACGATCGAGGTGCATTCGGTCAGCGATGAGGGGGCGGAGGTCACAGATCTCTATGTCGTCGAGGTACGCGTGCCCAGTGCGAAAAGTAGATTGCTCTATTCCACTGGCGGGCAGGAGGTGTACATCAAGACGGACTCGGGTAAACGCCGTCTCAATCCGCTTGAGATCCAGAAGGAGTTCGCGCTGAGGAACGGACTGTCGCTAGATCAGTAGGGCGATTGACTCCCTACAAACACTGGCGCGTCGAGCGCGTTGAAGCTCGGAATCGTCCGCGTTGACGTAGCAGGGCCCGGCGGCGGTAAAGCTTCGCTCGGATGCTCGAGAGAGAATATCTTCCTGGGCGCCGAATTCATGGGCGCACGCGGACATTCAGGCAGGGCAATGCTGGCGATTGTCGCGCCTATCCCCCCATCGCCAACCGATACCACTCGTGGAAGTGGCGCATCCCGTCCTCCATCGGCGATTGATAGGGGCCGGCGTCGGTGGTGCCGCGACGGCACAGCGCGCGGCGTCCGGCGTCCATGCGCTCGGCGATCTCGTCGTCCTCGACCACCGTCTCGTTGTACGCCGCCTGATGCGCCTCGACGAACTCGCGCTCGAACGCGACGATGTCCTCGGGGTAGTAGAACTCGGTGACGTTGAGCGTCTCCTGCGGGCCGCGCGGATGCAGCGTCGAGCGCACCAGCGCGTGCGGGTAGAGCTCGATCATGTGCGTCGGGTAGTAGGTCACCCAGATCGCGCCGAAGCTCGGCGGCACGCCGCCGCGATACGCCAGCAGCTTCTCATGCCAGGCCCGATAGATCGGCGACCCGGGCGAGTCCAGTTCACGATGAACGCCTACGCGCTGCACGCTGAACGGCTCTGCGAATTCCCAGTCCAGGTCGTCGCAGGTCACGAAGCTGCCCAGTCCCGGATGGAAGGGACCGACGTGGTAATCCTCCAGGTAGACCTCGATGAAAGTCTTCCAGTTGTAGCGGCAGGTGTGCGTCTCGATGCGGTCCAGCACGTAGTCCGAGAAGTCGAACTCCGGCCGCCTGAACAGACCCGCGAGGTCGCGCGCCGGATCGCGCGGGCCTTCAAAGAACGCGCCGTCGAACTCCTTGATCGCATACCGCGGCAGGTGCGCGCAGGGCTGCGGCGAGAAATGCGGCGCGCCGATCAGCTCGCCGGTGTCCTTGTAGGTCCAGCGATGCAGCGGACAGACGATGTGGCCGCCCGACTGCGCCGACAGCTTGCCCGTCGAGGTCCCGCTCGTCACTGCGCCGGGCTCGCCGCCGAGGATCAGCGCCTGACGATGGCGGCACACGTTGGACAGCAGCTTCACACCCTCGCGGCCATGCACCAGCACGCGGGCGTTGTCCTCATGCGCGAGCGTGCGCCAGTCGCCGGGCTCCGGCACCCACTGGCGATGGCCGACGTAGCGCGGCGCCTGGCGCTCGAACATCGCCATCTCGCGCTGGAAGAGCGCCTCGTCGAAGTAGGCCTGCACCGGCAGCTGCGGCTGGGTGGACAGCAGATGGGCGCGTCGGACGATGTCGTTCATGCGGAGTTCCGAAGATCTTGCGCGCCGAGCCGCCGCAGCCGTTCGGCGCGCGGCAGGCGCGGGCAGGTGTTGCACAGTTCACCGCCGGCGCGGCGGTCGTCCAGACAGCACACGCCGCGGTCCAGCGCCAGGCGCGAGGCGCCCGTCGCGGTGTCAAAGGCCAGGTAGTCGCTGTCGCCGGTCGCATCGAGCAGGGCCAGCCATTCGGCGCCGACCTCGCGCACCTGCTCGTCCGCGAGCCGTGTGAGCGGCTGCGCCCGCAGCAGCGCCGAGAGCACGCAGTCCGCCAGCAGCCGCCGTGCCGCCTTGGGATGCAGCGGCAGTTGCGCCTGCACGGCAGCGAGCAGCCCCGACGACATCGCTCGCACCTGCGCCGCCGCGTGCCTGCGTTCCTCATGAAGCGTGCCTGCGAGCCCCTCGCCCGCGAAGCGGGAGAGGGGTTGGGGTGAGGGCTCGTGGAGGACTCGCGGTCTGCTGTCGTCGAAGCCGCCCGCCGTCACGGAGAACCCCGAGACGTCGGCCCCGTCGACATCGACCTCCCATCGCAGTCCGTCCAGCGGCAGCACACCGCCCGCGAGTTCAACCGCGAAGACGCTGGCGTAGGTCGGCTGCCAGACGAGCCGTGCCCACGCGCGCAGCGCCCAGAACGCGCGGCCCGCCGCGGGCTCGCTGGCGCGCATCGCCGCCAGGAGCCGTTCGGCCGCGAGGCCGGCGGGCAGTCCACGCGGTGCCTGGCGGGAAGCATCGGCTGCCCCCAGCCCCTGCAGCGACGGCACCAGCGCGCGTGCGTCGGCGAAGAACGCGTCGAGCGTCAGGATGCGACCTCGATCGCCGCCGGCCGCGGCAGGGCCGCCACGACGGGCGCGTTCGGCCCGAACGGTGCCAGCGGGTTGTCCAGCGTGCCGATGATCTTGAGGTTGGCCGCGGGATCGGACAGGTTGATCATCTGCGTGTTGTTGCCCATCTGCAGCCGGTTCAGGCAGGACTGGCGGAAGGTCGGCGCGAAGAGGTCGTAGCGCGCGTACTTCTCGCGATGCTGGGGATGCTCGTCCTGGTAGTGGCGGATGTTCTCCGCGACCGCGCGCCAGAAGTCCTGCTCGCCGCACACGCCGTGCTCGACGAGGATCTCATTCATGTAGCGGAAGAAGCCGTCGAAGATGTCGATGAACACGGCCAGCGTCTTGAGGTCCTCCGGGAAGTCCATCACCAGGCGCCGGATGTTGTCCGGCAGCTGCGCCTCGGTGTTGAAGATCGCGGCCTCCTCGGCGATGTCCTTCATCAGCACGCGCACCGGCACGTGGCCCTGCAGCACGAGGATGAGGTTCTCGCCGTGCGGCATGAAGACGAGGTCGTGCGTGTAGAAGCAGTGGATGAGCGGCGTCAGGTAGGCCTGCAGGTAGCGCTGCAGCCAGACCTTGGCGCCCAGCCCCGAGGCCTCGATGAGCGCGGGCAGCAAGGCCTCGCCGTCGCGGTCGACGTGCAGCAGCGCGGCCATCGTCATCAGCCGCTCGCCGTCCTTGAGCAGCGGCAGCGGGTTCTCGCGCCACAGCGCCGAGAACATCTTCTTGTAGGGCGTGTCGGTCTCGATGGCGGCTTCGTAGTAATGGTTGCGGAAGCCCATCGAGGCGACCTCGCGCAGCATCGTGAAGCCGTTGGCGCGCAGCTCGTCGTCGCGGTCGAGCAGCTCCTTGATCCACTGGTTGATCGCCGGCGTGCCCGACATGTAGTACGGCGACAGCCCGCGCATGAAGCCCATGTTCAGGATGGACAGCGAGGTCTTCACGTAGCGCTTGTGCCGCGCGCTGACGTTGAACATCGTGCGGATGGACTGCTGCGCGAGGTACTGGTCGTCGCTGAGGCCGAGGAAGACGATGCGCCGCTGCGCGACGTAGGGCGCGAAGGCGACCGAGAGCTTGTTGGCCCATTGCCAGGGATGCGCCGGCACGACGAGGTAGTCCGCCGGTGTCAGGCCCTGCGCGCGCAGCATCCGGTCGTAGCCCGCGAGCGTCTCGTCGCCGAGTTCCTCGCGCAGCAGCTGCTCGTAGCTGAGGTCGGGCACGCAGTGGAAGGCCGCCTGGTCGCGGTGCACGGCCAGCCAGACGATCTGGAAGGGTGAGGCGGCCTCGGGCGCATAGGCGCGGTAGTCGGTGCCATCGAAGCCGAGCCGGCCGTTGTTGGCGACGAAGGCCGGATGGCCCTCGGTCATCGAGGTCTCGATCACCTGGAAGTCGGTCTCGTCGATCAGCGCGCGACTGCCCTGCGTCGTGTTGATCCGCTTGTAGGCGCTGCTGTAGAGCGTGCTGCAGATCTCGTCGAGGTAGATCGGCAGTTGCTCGGGCTTGAGGCCCAGCGCCTGCTTGAAGTCGGTCATGAAGCGCAACGCGTCGACGTCGCGGCTGACGCCGCCAGCCTCGCAGGCAATGGAGTCCGCGGCGATCGCCCAATGGCTCAGCGCCAGGATCCGCGCCTCGAAGCGGTAGACCGTGTGGCCGTCGGGCGTGGCCAGCGCATAGCTCTGATGCAGCGGCCGCTGCGCGGCGCGCGCGGGATCGAGGCGAGGTTCGACGATGCGCTCATGCGCGTACTCGGACAGCGCCTTGCGCACGAGCAGCCGGTTGACCTGGCGCCAGACCTCGGGGTTCAGATGGTCGACGACGGCGGCAGAGACGGATGCGGAAGCGGACGGAGCAGTGGAAGTCGAGGTCATGCGGGAATCTCCTGGAGGTGTTGCAGGGCGGTGCGGTAGTCCGCGCGGGTGCACAGCGCGAGGCTGGCCACCTTCTCGCGCAGCTGCACGTGGCCGCGGTAGACGAAGCCGAAGGTCTTGTTGAGCGTGTGGATGCGCGCGTTGTGCTGGTCGGGCTCGACGACGACGCGCGCCGCGCCAAGGCCGTCGAACATCAGGTCCATCACGGCCTGGAAGACGCGGCGCGAGAAGCCATGAACGACGCGGCGCGGCGGCGCCACGCAGATGTGCATGCCGAGGTCGCCGGCCTGCACCGCGTAGTGATCGGCGAGCTGGTCGAAGCGCGGGTCGTAGGACTCGGCCAGCACGACCGGCTCGCCGTCGATCTCGCCGATGTGCACGTCGCGGAACCCGCTCTCGAGCTGTGCGACGTAGAGCTCGCGCACCTCGGCCACGCTGGCGCCTTGCAGGCACCAGAAGGCCGCATGCGGCTGCTGGAACCAGCCGTGGATCATGGGAATGTCGTCGGGGATGCGCAGGCGCCGGAACGTCACGCCGCCGGGCGAGGTGTAGGCCGTGGCCGCCACCGCGGCGGATTCAGGCAACGGATGCATGGGAGGACTCCTGAGGGTCGGATGGGATCGAGGGCGGCGAGTCTTGGCGCGCGCGCGGGAAGCTCCAGAGCCACAGCGCGGCGGCGAGCAGGAAGGCCGCGCCGGCCACCAGGAACGGTGCCCGCAGCCCCAGCGTCGCGACCAGCGAGCCCGCCGTGAACGACGCGAGCAGCACGCCGCAGTTCTGGAAGATGTTGATGACGCCGTAATCGCGACCGAAGTCATCGGGCGTGCTCAGCCGGTAGAGCTGCACGTCGAAGTTGATGACCAACTGGTACAGCGCCCAGCCCAGCAGCACGCGCCCGATCAGCATCGTCACCACGTCGGGCACGGCCTGCAGCAGCAGGCCCAGGCCGCCCAGCACGAGGTTGGCGAGCGTGCGGCGCGTGGGGTGCGACTCGGGCAGCGTCAGCCAGCGATGGATGACCAGCGCGCACACGGCGACGATCTTGGGCACCGCGAAGGCCGCGCCCGCCACGATCTCGCCACCCCACGGGCTGACGCCGGACCAGTAGACCGAGAAGAAGGGCCGCGCCAGCGCCGCGCCGAAGTCGAAGAGCAGCATCACCATGGCCAGCTTCAGGATGGGCGCATGGCCCGCGAGGCTGAAGCGCCGCGGCGCGGTGCGGGCCTCGTCGTCCTGGGCGAGCACCGGCACCATGCGCCGGCTGCGGATCAGCCAGGTGCAGATCAGCATCTGCACGAGGTCCGCCAGCGCCATCAGCAGCACGCATTCACGCACGCCCCAGTGCTCGATCACCGCGCCGCCGGCGACCGCGCCCAGCACCACGCCCAGGTGCGCCGTCACCGACAGCAGCCCGATCGTGGCGCCGCGCGTGTCGTCGGACTCGGTGCGCATCAGGTAGGGGAAGTTGAGCAGGTAGCTGCTCTTGAACGCGAACATCGCCATCGACAGCGCCCAGTAGCTGACCAGGCCGGGCGCCCAGTAGCTGGCCAGGCACAGCACGGCCGCGATACCCTGCGTGATCTGCAGGATGTGCAGCGTCTCGTAGCGGCGCGCCACGCGCACCCACAGCGGGAAGACGCACATCACCGTGATCGAGATGAAGGCCACGTAGGCGCCGACATGCCAGGGGCTCGCGTGACCGTAGCGCTCCGCGAAGAACTGCGGATAGAACGGGATCAGCAGCGCGTCGCTGATGACGGCGAACAGCGTCATCAGGATCAGTCCATGTCTCAGGCGCATGCGATGTCCTGCGTGGCGTGCCAACCGGACGCGAGCGGCCGGAACAGCGGCGAGCGCGGCACGCCGAAGCTCTGCAGCGCGAAGCCGGTCTCGATGGGGTAATGCTCCACGCCGGTCAGCGCGCGGATCAGGCAGGAGTTGCGATAGCAGGCCAGGCCCAGCTCGGGGTTGCTCAGGCCGTGACTGTGCAGGCCGCCGTTCTGCACGTAGACCTCGCCCCCGGTGACGTCGACCGCGTAATCGCGCGTGGGCTGGTAGCGGCCCTGGCGGTCGAAGCGCAGCCGATGCTCGATGCCGCCGAGGAAACGCGGCACCCGTTGTCGATAGCCGGTGGCGAAGATCAGCCCGTCGGTGCGGTGCTCGAAGACCTCGCCCGTGTCGGTGCGATGGAACTCCAGCACGTGCTGTTCCGCGGCCGCGTCGAATCGGCAGTGGCGCAGCTCCGATTGCGTGACGAGGTGGGCCTGGAAGGACCGGCGCTGCCGGGCGCGCTCGAGCTGGTGGTAGATGTCGTCCATCAGCCGCGCGTTGATGCCCTTGTAGAGGCTGTCCTGGCGGGCCAGCACGGCGGCCTTGCGCTCCTCGGGCAGGCCGTAGAAGTAGTCGGTGTAGTCGGGCGAGAACATCTCCAGCGTCAGCCGGGTCGTCTCCATCTGGAAGAAGTAGGGCGAGCGCGTGATCCAGTTGACCGTGGTGCCGCGACGCGCGGCTTCCTTCAGCAGGTCATGGCAGACCTCCGCCGCGCTCTGGCCGCTGCCCACGATGGTCACGGAGCGCTTGTCCAGCAGCTGCGCCTTGTGCTCCAGGTAGCGCGAGGTGTGCAGGTAGCCGTGCGCGCTGTCCTCGCAGCAGGCGGGCAGACTGGGCTGCGCGCCGACGCCGATCACCAGCTTGCGCGCGAGGAACTCGACACGCGTGCCGTCCGCGCGGCGCGCGTGCACGCGGTAGGGCGCAGCGTCCCCATCGTGCGCGCCGTGCGGCTGATGGGAGATGGCCACGACCTCATGCCCGAAGCGCACGTTGGGCAGGCGCCGCGCGGCCCACTGGCAATAGCGGTTGAACGCCTCGCGCGTGATGAAGTGCGGACCGTTGATGTAGTGCGAGTAGATCTCGCCGCTGTGCTTGCAGTAGTTGAGGTAGCTGTACGCGCTGGTGGGATCGGCCAGACTGACGAGATCGGCCAGGCAGGGGTTCTGCAGCGTGGTCTCCTCGATCAGCATGCCGGGATGCCAGTTGAATTCGGCATGGCCGTCGAGGAACAGCGCGCGGCACGGCGAGGCCGCGTCCGCGAGCGGCGCCATCAGGCAGGCGAGGCTGAGGTTGAAGGGACCGAGGCCGATGCCGATGACATCAAGGACCTCGGCGTCGTTGGATCGGGGATCGTTGCCAGGCATCGTGGCCGCCTTCCAGTCGCTGAGAGTGGGGAGCGCGACCGATGGCCGCGCCTCATCCCTCTCTGACGAATCCCGCGACCGAATATTTAGGCAGTGGCACTGCCGCGCGAAGGGGGATTGCGGACGTCATCACGAGATCACGAGATCACGCGATCAGGTCTTCGCGCGCAGGTCCGGGCAACGCGCCAGCGCCTGCGCGGCGTCCTGCACCATGAAGTTCACGAGCGTGATCGACACCCCCAGCCGCTGGGCGACTTCCTGTTGCGTGTGGCCGTGCACGCGATGCAGCACGAAGGCCTGGCGCGTGCGCGCGGGCAGGCCGCGCAGGCATCGATCGACGCACTGCAGCAGCTGCCGGCCGATCGCCTGATGCTCGGGCGTGCCGCTCGAGGATTCCTGGTTGAGGCCCTCGTCCTCCGCGCCGAGCAGTTGCTGCTCAGTCTGGCGGCGGCGCAGATGATCGATGCACAGGTGCTGCACGACACGCATGCAGTACGCGACCGGTTGCTGCACGCCGCGTGGCGGCGTCGCCTGCATCAGCTTCATGTAGGCCTCCTGCACCACGTCGTCGGCGAGGTCGCCATCGCCCATCCAGCGCCACGCCGCGCGCTTGAGCAGCGGACGGTGGGCGATGAAATCGGCAATGAGCGGATGCGCGGACGGCGGCTGCGTGGATGGCGACTGCGTGGGCGGCGACTGCGGCGCCGGCATCTCAGAGCTTCCAGTTCAGCGTGAGCTGACCGCTGCGACCCGCGCCGAGCAGGCTCTGGTCCCAGTAGAGGCTGGCCAGGTACTGGCGGTCGGTCACGTTGTTGACCAGCAGGTGCGCGCTCAGCCGGTCGCTGAAGTCGTAGCGCGCCATCAGCCCGAGCACGGCATACGCGGACTGCCGCGCGATGATGGCCGACCCGTCGGGCGCGGTCTGCGTGCCGTTCACGCGGTGGATGTCGCTCTGCCAGCGCAGCGTCGCGCCCAGCTTGAGCTGGGGCAGGGCGGGTACGCGGTAACGCGCGGACAGGCGCGCCGTGCGGCGCGGCACGAAGGTGCGGGCCTCGGCCCCGGTGGCGTCCTCGATGCGCAGTTGCGTGTAGCCGGCGCTCAGGTCCCAGTCCGGGCTCACGCGACCCGAGAGCTCGAGCTCGAAGCCCTTGGCGGTCGCATCGATGCGGCGGTAGTACGAGAACCCGCCGTCGGCATCGAAGCCGGCGTATTCGGCCAGGTTGTTCTGCGTGGTGCGGAAGACCGCGACCGAGCCGTTGAGCTCGCCGTTCATCCATTCGCCCTTGGCGCCGAGCTCGACGTTGCGGCCCTTGATCGGACCGAGCAGCGCCTGGTTGGCGTCGACCTGCGTCTGCGGATTCACGATCGTGGTGGTGCTCGCGTACAGCGAGTGATGCGCGTCGAGGTCGACAACGGTGCCGACATAGGGCACGGTCTCCGTTTCCTTGTAGACGCGCGGCACGGCGCGGAAGCCCAGGCCCTCGCTGCGCATGCGCGTGTGGTTCAGACCCAGCAGCAGCTTCCACGGATCGGCCAGGTTCAGCCGGGCCAGCGCGTAGATCGACTCGCGGCGGTTGACGAAGTCTGCCGATCCCGTGCCGCCGGTCCAGGCCGGTTCGGGGTAACTGCCCCAGCCGCCGGGCGCGATGATCGCGGTGCCGTTGCCGGCGCCCCGCTGGTAGGACGCCTCGTTGTGCACGCGCGCGGTGTTGAGGCCGACCACCAGGTCGTGGCGCCGCCCGAGCAGCTCGAAGGGTCCCGAGGCGCTCGCGTCGAAGAGCTTCTGGGTCTCGTCGGTGACCTGCGTCGACAACCAGCTCTCCGTACCGGCGCCCGTCGTGCGATCGGGCAGCGCGCCCGAGATGCTGAACAGCTTGCCGTCGGCCTTGAGCGTGCGGTAGCTCGCCATCGCGCGGGCATTCCAGCCGCCGCCCAGCGCATGCGCGAGCTCGACGAAGCCGGTGGTGTCGGTGTTGTCCCAATGGGACCAGCGCGGCGCCGCGGCGGTCGAGCGCGGATAGTCGGTGGCCGAGCCATCAGCGTAGTTCAGCGGCAGTCCGCCCCAGGCCGTGCCCTCGGGGCGATTGGCCTGTCGCGACAGGCCCAGCGTCAGCGTCGTGCGCGGCGACAGCGAGGCCTCGATCAGCCCGGCCGCCAGGGTCTTGCTCAGCGCGTAGTTGTCCATGAAGGACTCGTTGCGCTGGGCCATGACGATGGCGCGGCCGCGCAGCGTGCCGACGTCGTTGAGCGGACCCGACACATCGCCCTCGACGCGTTTCTTGTTCCAGGAACCCAGCGTGAGTCCGACCGCGCCCTGGAAGGTCGACGTGGGCCGCTTGCGCACGTAGTTCAGGGTGGCCGCGGGATTGCCAGTCGACGACAGCAGCCCGTTGGCGCCACGCAGGACCTCGACCCGGTCGAAGAGCGCGGTGTCGATGTCGCCGAGCTGGTCCCCGTTGGTGAAGGGCATGCCCACGCCGTCCACCTGGAAGTTGGAGATGTCGAAGCCCCGGGCGTTGAAGTAGGTCCGGTCGGTCTCGACGACGTCGACCGAGACGCCGGTGGTGCTCGCGAGCACGTCATTGGCGTTGAGCAGCCCGAAGTCGTCCATGCGCGCGCGCGTGACGACGGTGACCGATTGCGGCGTCTCGCGCGGCGACAGCGCGAGCCGCGTGGCGCTGTTGGAGGCCACGACGCCGTAGCGATCGGTCTTCTCGGTCAGCAGCGGGTCGGTGCGCGCCTTGATGCGCACCACCGGAAGCTGGGTCAAGGGCGTGGCCGCGGCCTCTTCGGCCGGCGCGCGTTCCACGACGAAGCTGCCGTCGGCCTGCGGCACCGCCCGCAGCGGCGCGTCGCCGAGCAGGCCGCGCAGTCCCGCCTCGACCGTGTAGGAGCCGGTCAGGCCGGCGCTCTGACGGCCCTCGACGAGCTTGGGATCGAAGGACAGCAGGATGCCCGAGGCGCGGGCCAGACGGGTGAGCGCCAGGTCCAGCGGGCCGGGCGGGATGTCGAAGCTGCGCGCGGCCTGCGCCGCCGGCCTGTTGGCGGGTTGCTGCGCGAGCGCCGCGGTCGACATCAGCGACAGCGCGAGGCAGGCCGCGAGGCTGGCCGCGGATGACGCCGTGCGCGGAAATGAGGTCCGGGAGGAATGGGCAGGGGCAGCGGCGGCGCGGAGGCGTCGGGCAGTCATGGAAAACCTTTCTTCAGAAATTGGTGGGCTTTCCTGTGAACCGAACGAGTCGCCGAAACCTGCAGTCCTTTCGAAAAAAAGTTCAGCGCGGCTCCAGCCTGAGCCACCAGGGCGTGACCGAGCGGACCCGCACCGGCAGCGTGCGCTGGATCGCGGCGACCACCCGCGCCAGATCGTCGACCGGGAATACGCCCGAAATGCGCAGCCGGGCCACGGCCTCGTCGCAGCGCAACCAGCCGCGGCGGTAACGCGAGAGCTCCGCCGCCAGGTCGGCGAGCGGCATGTTCCGCGCCACCACCACGCCGTCGACCCAGGCGCCCGCGGCGCCGTCGGCCGCCGAGACCGGGCCGGCGCCGCAGGCGTCGAAGTCCCATCGCTGCCCCGGACCCAGGCGGCGTCGCGGCGCGCCTTCGAGCGCAGGCTGCACGTCCAGCCAGCCATCGAGCGCCTGGACGCTCGTCCGTCCCCCGAGTTGCCTCACGATGAATCGCCCGACGTCCGTCCTCAGCCAGCCTTGCGCGGTACGCACGACAAAGGGCCGGGCCGGCGCGGTGGCGGTGTCGCGAGCGCAGTCGACGAGGACCTCGCCGGCGAAGAGGGACACGCATCGCGTGCGCGCGTCGATGCGGGCGTCCAGCGCGGTGGCGGTGTTCATTTGAAGCGCGCTGCCGTCGGCCAGCGCCACGCGCCGGCGCTCGCCGACGCCGGTGCGGTGCGAGGCCGTCAGGCCCGACCAGCCGCCATCGGACGAGACCGCGAGCCCGACGCCCGCCGAGCCGGCCAGCAGCGCCAGGCCCTTGAGCACGGATCGACGCCGGGGCGTACGTCCGGTGTCGCGCGCCGCGGCCAGCGTGCCCCGCGCCAGCGCGGGTGGCAGCGTCTTCATCCGCTGGCTGAAGTCGTTCAGCGAGGCCCAGGCCTGGGCGTGTTCGGGGCGTTCGTGCTGCCAGCACTCGCAGGCGCGGTGGTCCTGCGGCGTGGCCACGCCCGAGTTCAGCCGGACCATCCAGCCCACCGCCGCCTCGATGACGGCGGGTGGCAACTCATCGGGCGCGAGCCGGCCGCCCGTCATTGCAGCGACATGCCCTGCCGCGCCTGGAAGCAGGCGCTGAACGCGCGGGTCATGTATTGCTGGACGGAGCTCACCGACACGCCCAGCTCACGGGCAATCTGCTGATAGGGGAGTCCGTCGATCTGCGACAGCAGGAAGGCCTGTTGCACCTTGGCCGGCAGGTCGCGCAGCACGGCGTCGACTTCCACCAGGGTCTCGAGCATCACCTGCTGGTGCTCAATCGACGGCACCTGATCGTCCGAGAGGTAGGAGAGGGCTTCCAGGAAGGCGCGTTCCAGCGCGGCCCGGCGCAGGTGGTCGACCATCAGCCCATGCGCGATCGTGCTGAGCAGCGCCTTCCCGCCGCCCAGGTCCGAGGTCCAGGTCAGCGCGTCGCGTCGCACCAGGACGCGCGCGAAGGTGTCATGGGCCAGGTCCGCCGCGTGATGCGGGCAACCGAGGCGTCGACGAAGCCAACCCACCAGCCACTGGTGATGACCCCGGTAGAGGTGCCCAATGGCGCTGAGTTGGAGGGTCTGGGTGTCATGCATGGAGGCTGCTCACGCTGGCGACCGGTTTTCATAAATAAAAACTATTCGCATTTACGCACAAGCAGCCGGGTCTGGTCAATCAGAAGTCATACGCGGCGTGGGGCGGGGGTGGGGAGGTCAGCGCAGGCGTTCCACGAAGCTGCGCTGGGCCGGCCATTCGCGGTGCGACACCGGCCGGAAGTTGTCGATCTCGGTGAAGCTCTTGAACTGCTGCTCATCGGTCTTGCGCAACACGCGCGTGAGGCGCTCCGAGTTCGCATCGATCAGCGTCGTCACCGTGCTCCGGTCCTTGATGCTGGTGCTGCTGTACTGGCCCAGGTCCACGCGGATCATCCCGCCGTTGGGGGCCTGCTTGTAGCTGGCATCGAGCGATTCGCTCACCGTCTGTTGCATCGACATCCCGCCATCGGCGCCGTCCTGCCGGGCGGTCTTCTGGCTGAGCTGGTACTCGGCATGGCCGCCTTCCTTGATCGCGCCGAAGCGGTTGCGACGGTTGGTCTCGCCGCCGAAGCTCGCCTCGAAGTCGGCCAGGCCGCTGAGCTGGGCGCCGGCGCTGGCATCGCGGGCGGAGATCGCGGTGGGGTCGCCGTCCTGACCGGGCTGGCGCTTCAGGACCGAGGTCGTCGTGTCGCGCGCGGACTTCGACGTGTCGATGCCTCCCGTGCGGCCGGACGTGCCCGGCGCGGCGTCGTCCTCGGCGGGCGGTGTCTGGAGGAACTGGAAGGCGGTCTTCATCTGCGTGACCAGCGTTGCGTTCGCATGGCCGCGATCGCCCGCGGCCTCCATGCGCTGCAGCGCCTTGTCCAGCGCCGATTGGCGCTGCGCCGGGCTGACCCCGGCCATCGAAGTCTTCACGTCGACGTCGAGCTTGAGATCGCCGGCCTGGCTCTTGAGCGCCATGGACTGCTTGCTGTCGTCCAGCCGCAGCGAGAAGTCGACGTGCCCCGGCTGCGAATGCCTGGCCTTGAGCTCGAGGCTCGAGAAGACGCTGCGGTCATAAGCCATCAGGCCGGAGAGGTCCAGTTCGGTCGCGTCGTCCTGGCCCAGGCCCTCGAGCGCGCGATCCAGCCCGTCGGCGAGCTTGGCTACCGCCGCGCGCTCCGCCGCGCTGAGCTGGCCGGTGCTGCCGATCTCGACTTTCAGGCCGATGCTGTTCACCGCGTTCGCGGTGACCTTGAGCTCCACCGTCTGCCCGGTGCGGGTCTGGAGCTTGAGCCCGGCGGTGGAGGCGTAGTCGCTGACGCCGGCCAGCCGCGAGGCTTCCATCGCCTGCATCTCCGCGTCGATGCGGGCCTGGTCCTCGGGCACCTGCGGCGGGCCGGCGGGTTCCCCCACCAGCGACATCGAATCCGCCAGCGTCTGGGTGTAGGCCTCCCCCGAAGCGGCGAACTTCGTCAGCAGGGCGCCGCCGAGGCCGCGCCACTGGTCCGCCAGTTGGTAGGAGAAGGCATCGCGGTTGCGCGACATCAGCGCGCCGATCGCGTCGTCCTGGAGCTTGGGCTGGGCCCAGATCCGGGCGTGGCGGGCGTCGGTCCGGTTGACGACGACGGCGCCCCCGGCGACTTCGTAGGCGGGGCTGGTGGCGGCCGCACCTGCGCCCAGCGTCAGACGCGTCTGCGACGAGGTGCCGAGGGTTGCCGAGGCCGCGGCGGCGGCATCGAACACGGAGTAGCCGCGCGAGCCGGTGCGGACACGGTCCGTGGCGGCGTTGGTCGCCGCGCGGCTGGCGGCGAGCCGGTCGAGCAGGCCGGAACCTGCCGATGAGATGACTGTCATGAGAAGCGCCTCCCTGGCGGCTTATCCCGCGTGCTCTGAAGGCGTGCGGTGATGGCAGTCGTATCGGCAGGCGTCGCTTGAACTTGAGCTCGGGAGGGGCGCGTCCCCCATCAGGGGGCGCGGCGGCCCGGACGCTCAGACGCTCGGTTCAGACATGCAGCCAGGCGGCGATGCCCAGGCCGATGCCCAGCGCCCCGGCGCCCAGCGTCGCGTACTCCATCCAGCGGCGCTTGGTCAGCAGCGCGATCGCGGCCAGGGCGATGCCCACCTGCAGCGCGGTGGTCGCCTGCGCCCAGCGGTGATGCAGGTGCAGCTGCTCGTCGCTGCTGTGGTCCCAGGCGGTGGACTCGGCCTCGAGCTTCTCGGCCTGCGCCTTGATCTCGTTTTTCTCGGTCTCGTAGCGGGCGATCTTCTCGCGGTACTTGGCCTTCTGTTCCTCGCTGGGCGTCAGGTCCAGCGCGAGTTCCGCCAGGTTCTGCTTGCTGCTCTTGGCCTGGAAGTAGTTCCAGCGGTTGGCGGCCTCGGTCTTGGTGATCGCGGCGTTGTTCTTGAAAAGTCCCGCATTGGCCTGCGTGGCGCCGCCCATGTACGAGAAGAACGCGCCCAGCGTGGCCAGCACCGCGGTGATCACCGCCAACTGGCCCGCGAGGCCTTTGGGTTCGTGATGGGCGGCGTGCTCGAGCTCGTGGTCGTGCGGGCCGTGGACGTGGAAGTGATTGCCGGACATGGGAGCGATGAGGAGCGATTGGTAGGAGCGATTGGGAGAAGCGAAGAGGACACGTGGTGCGCCCGACCTGCGGCGGCGGTTCGCAGCGATACAGGGATCAGCGCGAGCGCTCGTAGCGGACGAAGTCGTAGCCCCAGTCGTGGCCGCGGTCCGCGGGACTGTGGTGCCGTTCGCGCGAGACCTCGGCGAAGACCCGGGCGTCGACCTCGGGGAAGAAGGCGTCAGCGTCGAAGCTCGCGTCGATCTCGGTCAGCTCCAGCGCGTCGGCGCGGGGCAGGGCGAGCGTGTAGATCTGCGCGCCGCCCATGACGAAGACGCGCTCCTCGGGCGAGCAGGCCGCCAGCGCCGCGTCGAGCGACTCGAAGACCTCGGCACCGGCCAGGCTCAGGCCCGGCTGGCGCGACAGCACGAGGTTGCGGCGCTGCACCAGCGGGCGGAACTTCTCGGGGATCGAGTCCCAGGTCTTGCGGCCCATGATGACCGTGTGACCGAGGGTCAGCGCCTTGAATCGCGCCATGTCCTCAGGCAGCCGCACGAGCAGGGCGTTGTCGCGGCCGATGCCGCGTGCGCGGTCCAGCGCGGCGATGAGGGTGAGGTGAGGCATGGCGGTCGGCGCGGCGCGGGCGCTGGTGAGAAGGGCAGGGGCGGGAGTTTACCGAGCCCGCATTCTCGCCAGACATTGATGGATCTGCGCGACCACCGCCGCGCCTTCGCCGATCGCGCCGCCTACGCGTTTCACCGACCCCGAGCGCACGTCGCCGACCGCGAACACGCCGGGCACGCTGGACTCGAGCGCCGCCGGCGTGACCCCCGGCTGCGCGCGCGCCACGTCCGCGCCCGTCATCACGAACCCCTTGTCGTCCGAAAGCACCGGGCAGCCCTCCAGCCACGCGGTCTCGGGCTCCGCGCCGACGAACAGGAACACGTTGCGCGTCTCGCAACGCGCCTGCGTGCCGGTGCGGCTGCAGCGCCAGGTCACCGCGTCCAGCCCGGCCAGCGGTTCGCCGTGCAGCTCGGTGATCTCGGTGAAGGGGCGCAGCGTGATGTTGGACGTCGCCTCGATGCGGTCGATCAGGTAACGCGACATCGTCTCCGCGAGCCCCGGACCGCGCACCAGCAGGTGGACCTGCGCCGCGTGCTCCGAGAGGAACACCGCCGCCTGTCCCGCCGAGTTGCCGCCGCCCACCAGCACCACCTCGGCGCCCTGGCACAACGGGGCCTCCAGCGCCGAGGCCCAGTACCAGATGCCGCGACCCTCGAACTCTGCCAGCCGCGCCACGGTCAGCCGCCGGTAATGCGCGCCGCTGGCGATGACCACGGTGCGCGCGCGCAGCCGCCGGCCGTCCGTCAGCGCGATGGACAGCGCGCGCTCGGGATCGTCGCGGCCGCAGTCCAGCGTCGCGACCTCGGTGGGGATCAGCAGCTCGGCGCCGAACTTCTCCGCCTGCACGCAGGCCCGGCCGGTCAACGCGCCGCCGGAGATGCCGGTCGGGAAGCCCAGGTAGTTCTCGATGCGCGCGCTGTTGCCGGCCTGTCCGCCGTAGGCGCGCCGGTCCAGCACGACCACGCGCAGGCCCTCCGACGCGGCGTACACCGCCGTGGCCAGGCCTGCCGGGCCCGCGCCGACGATGGCCACGTCGAAGAGCTCCTCGCGCGGCGCCTCGTCCACCATGCCGATGCATCGCGCGAGCGTGGCCTCGGGCGGATTCACAAGCACCGAGCCGTCCGGACAGACCACGACCGCGTCGCCGGGCGCGACGCCGTATTGCTCGATCAACGCGGCCGCCGGCGCGTCCTGCGTGACATCGACGACGCGATAGGGCTCGCCGTTGCTGTGCAGGAAGCTCTGCAGGCGCAGCAGCGACGCGGCATTCGGATGGCCGATCAGCACCGGGCCGCTCGCGCCCGACTCGATCAGCCCGACGCGGCGCAGGATCATCGCGCGCACCAGACGCTCGCCGAGGTCGGCCTCCGCGATGATCAGCGCGCGCAACTGGCCGGGCGGCAGCAGCAGGGTCTCCACGGGCTCGGTGGCCACGGCGTCGACGAGCGAGGGCTTGCCCGACATCGCCGCGAGCTCGCCCGAGAAATTGCCGCGCGTGTGCGCCACCAGCGGCGTCACGCGGCCCAGGCCGTCGCGCTGCGTGACGGCCACCGTGCCGGACAGGATGAGGAAGAGCCCGGCGGCGGACTCGCCGGCGGTGATCAGGCGCTCGCCCGGCGAGAACGTTCGCTCGGTGCCGAAACGCCGCATGCGCGCCATGTCGCACGCGCTGAGCCTCGGGTACATCTGATGCCGCCGCGTCTCCAGCGAGTTGGCCGACCCGGCGGCGCGCTCGGGCGCGGAGGCAGGGGCGGAGGCCGAAAGCGCGGAAGGCGGGCCGGAGGGCTCGGAAGTCATGACGTGTCCCCTTCGTCGGTGCGAGAGACGGTTGCCGCCGCGCGGGCGGCGGGTCTACATTGTCCCGGGAGCCAGGCGACGGGGACCACCCTGTCCCCCACATCGAGGTGAGCGACCATGCCTCCAGCCGGACCGACCTACCTCCAGATCGTCCACGACGAGTACCTGACCTGCGCGGGCTGCGCGGCGGTGCTGGGCAGCCGGCCCGAGTTCGTCGTCTCCATCGGCTCGCTGGGCGGCGCGGTGGCGCTGATGGCGGGCGAGGGTGCCCCACGTGGCGCTGTACATGGCGCTGGGCACGATGGATCCCACGGCACCGCGCCCACGCCCGAGCGCTGCGACCTCGTCATCGCCGATCACACCAGCGCGCTGGCGCTGGCGCTGACCGCGCGGCAGGCCGCGCGTCGTCATGCGGGCCGCGGTGGCGGTCGATGTCCCCGGATCCTGGTACTGACGGCGCTCGATCGCGAATGGGACCTGCGCGTGGCGCTGGAGGCCGGCGTGCACGGCTACCAGCTGCAGCGCTGCCGGCCCGAGCAGCTCATCGAGGCCGTCGACGCGGTGATGCTCGGCGTGCAGTACGTGTCGCCGGACCTGGTGCCCAAGCTCGCGCGCTGTCTCACGCAGGACCGGCTGACCCGGCGCGAGATGGATGTGCTGCTGGCGATGTCCACCGGCGCGTCCAACAAGGACATCTCCCAGCGGCTGGGCATCACCGACGCGACCGTCAAGACGCATGTGCGCGCGATCCTGAGCAAGGTCGGCGCGGGCGCGCGCACCGAGGCGGTCGCGATCGCCGCGCGCAGCGGTCTGACGTCGCGGCCGCCTCACTTCGCGGGGCAGAAGGCGCCGGTCTTGATCCAGGCGTCGACGAGCGCGCCGAACTGAGCTTGCGTGCCGGGGGCGGGCTCACGCTGCGCGCCCGGCATCCACGCCCAGCCCACCAGCGTGTCGTGCGCCATGTGCTCGTGGATCTGCGCCAGCGTGCGGTTGCCGTTGCGCTTCGGGTCCTTGATCTGCTCGCAGATCTCCGCGAGCGACAGGTCCTGCCAGGCCATCTCGCGCGGCGCGATGTGCCACATCGCATGGCCGGGCACGCCCGAGGCCACGTTGTTCTGCGCCTGGTGGCAGCTGCTGCAGCGCAGCGCGGGCACGCCCTTGCCGTCGGCGCCACGGGTGACGTTGGGGATGTGCAGCCGGCGCTGCACGCCCTGACCCTGCAGCGGCCGGTCGCCCGCCGGATGGCAGTTCACGCAGCGCGGACTCTGGATCACGCGGCCCGCCTCGACGAACAGCGCCCGGGAGCGCTCCTGGGGGTCGGCGATCGTGTCGAAGCTCTGCACGGTGCGCAGCGGCGCCATTGCAGGTGTCGTCGCTGGGGCCATCGCCGGTGAACCATCCTGCGCTGTCGCGGTGGCGCTCAGCGCGGCCAGGACCAGCGCGGGAATTGGGGCGAAGGGAGCGCGGAGGGGGACGATGCGGTTCATGCCTTCAGCTCCTCGGGGGTGAGGGGATAGCTGCGGAAGCGCTTGCCGGTGGCCGCGTGGAGCGCGTTGATGTAGGCCGGCGCGACGATGGCGGTGCCGATCTCGCCGACGCCGCCGGGCTCGGCGCTGCTGCGCACCAGATGGATGTCCATGCGCGGCGTCTGGTCGATGCGCATCAGCGGGAAGTCGTGGAAGTTGCTCTGCTGGACGCGGCCGCGCTCGATCGTCAGGTTGCCCAGCATCACCGCGGTCAGGCCGAAGATGTGGCCGCCCTCCATCTGCGCCACGACGCTGTCGGGGTTGACGGCGATGCCGCAGTCGAGCGCGGTCGTCAGTCGGCGCACCAGCACCGCGCCATCGGGCGTGACGCCGAGCTCGACCACCATCGCGATGTAACTGCCCCAGGCGTTGAGCACCGCCACGCCGCGGCCGCTGCGCGCGGGCAGCGGGCCGCCCCAGCCGGACTTGGCCGCGGCGGTCTCCAGCACCGCCTTCAGGCGCGGGTTCTCGCCGAGGTGCGCGAGCCGAAAGGCCACCGGGTCGGCCTTGGCGGCGAGGGCGAGTTCATCCATGAAGCCCTCGACGACCCAGGCGTTGTGGTTGGGCCCGACGCCGCGCCAGAAGGCCGTCATGTAGCCAGCCGGCGGCTCGACCGCGACATACTCGACGCGGCGCGCGGGGATCGCATACGGTGTCTCGGCGGCTTCGATCGCGTCGGGGTCGGCGACGCCGGGCTGCAGCCATTGCGGCGCGTAGCGCGCCACGATCGACGATCCGGCGAGCCGGTGCGAGAAGGCCGAGATCCGGCCCGACGTGTCGAGCGTCGCGGCCATCTCGTCGCAGTACAGCGGGCGCAGGCTGCCATGGCGGATGTCCTCCTCGCGGCTGTAGACGACCTTGAGCGGATACGCGACCTGCCTGGCCAGCTTCGCGGCCTGCCCGACGTACTCCGCATCGAGCCGCCGGCCGAAGCCGCCGCCGATCAGGTGGTTGTGCACGACGATGCGCTCGACCGGCACGCCGCTGGCCGCGGCGATGGCCTGCTGCGTCTTCACCGGCGCCTGGGTGCCGAGCCAGACCTCGCAGCCGCCGTCCTTGAAGTGCAGCGTGCAGTTCATCGGCTCCAGCGGCGCGTGGACCATCGTGGGCGCGTCGTAGTCGGCGCGGATCAGTCGCGCCCCCGCGCTGCCCTTGCCGGCAGCGTCGATCGCGGCGGCGACGTCGCCTTCCTGTTTGGACACGATGCCCTGGCCCTTGAGCGCGTCGCGCACCGAGCGCTTCCACGCCGTCGTCGAGAAGCCCGCGTTGGGTCCCTCGTCCCAATCGACGACCAGCGCCGCGAGGCCCTTGCGCGCGGCGCCGTAGTGATCGGCGACGACACCGACGATGTCGTCGGCCACCAGCACCTGACGCACACCTCGCACCGCGCGGGCCTTCGTGTCATCGACGCGTCGGACCTTGCCGCCGGCCACCGGGCAGTGCGTGATGGCCGCGACCTTCATGCCGGGCAGGCGCACGTCGATGCCGAACTGCGCGCTGCCGTTGGTCTTGGACCGCGTGTCCAGCCGCTTGGCGGGCGTGCCCACGAGGCGATACGCCTTGGGGTCCTTGGGAGCAATGTCCTTGGGCACGGGCAGCGTCGCGGCCCGGCTGGCCAGCGCGCCGTAGCTCAGCTGCTTGCCGGTGGCCTTCTGCATGACGGTGCCGTCGCGCGTGACGCAGTCCTGCGCGCTGCATTGCCAGGTCGCCGCGGCTGCGTCGACGAGCATCGCGCGACAGGTCGCCCCGGCCGTGCGCACCGCCTTCCACGCCGCCTGCATCGACGCCGATCCGCCGGTGATCTGCATGCCGAAGATCGGGTTGGCGTAGCGCTTCTCGTCGGCGGGGGCCTGCTCGATGGTGACCGCGGACAGCGGGACGTCCATCTCCTCGGCCAGCATCATCGGGATCGCGGTGAAGGCGCCCTGGCCCATCTCGACGAAGGGGATCACGTAGGTGATCCGGCCCGTGGGCGCGATGCGGATGTAGACGCTGGGCTCGAAGGCCGCAGCAGATGCTGAGGCCGAGGCCACCGCCGATGCGGCCGCCCGCGCGGCGCTGTGGGCGGGCAGCGGGAGGCTGAAGCTCGCGACGAAGGCGCCACCCGCGCCCGCGCCGATCTTGAGGAAGTCACGGCGTTCCATGGCTCACCCCTTCGCCGGCGCGCCGGCCGCGGCCATCAGGATCGCGGAACGGATGCGCGGATAGGTCCCGCAGCGGCACAGGTTGCCCGACATCGCGGCGTCGACATCCGCCTCGTTGGGCCTGGGGTTCTGGCGCAGCAGGGCGCAGGCCGACATGATCTGCCCCGACTGGCAGTAGCCGCACTGCGGCACGTCCTTGGCCACCCAGGCCGCCTGGATGCGCTTGCCCTCGGGCGTCTGGCCGATGGCCTCGATCGTCGTGATGGCCTGATTGCCGACGGCCTCGACCGGGAACGAGCACGAGCGTGTCGGGTTGCCGTTCACATGGACCGTGCAGGCGCCGCACATGGCCATGCCGCAGCCGAATTTCGTGCCGGTGAGTCCGACGACATCGCGGATCACCCACAGCAGCGGCGTGTCCCCGTCGACATCGACCGTGCGGGTCTTGCCGTTGATCTTGAGCTGGTAGGGCATGGACAGGGTCCTCCTGATCGAGGTCCTGACTGTCCCGCCGGCCGCGCGGCCTTGTCTTCAGCACGGACGCTGGGGGCGAGGTCCTTCCAAGCGCGGAGACGGCCCCCATCCTTTCGGACGAGAAGCCGTCTCTTCAAGGGCGCCTCAGGGGTGGCGCCGCGTCGTGGGCCGATCAGCGCAGCGGCCGGAACGCCTCGCGCAGCTCGCGCGCGAAGAGCTCGGGCTGTTCCCAGGCCGCGAAGTGGCCGCCCTTGTCGACCTCGTGGAAATAGGCCAGCGAGGGATAGGCGCGTTCGGTCCAGGAGCGCGGCGCGCGGTAGATCTCCTTGGGGAAGACGGTGACCGCCACGGGAATGGTGATCTCCGTCGTGCGTTGATGCGCCGAGCTGAAGTTGTTGTTGTTGTTCTCCCAGTAGAAGCGCGAGGACGAGGCGCCCGTGTTGGTCAGCCAGTACAGCGAGACGTCGTCCAGGATGGCGTCCCTGCCGAGCACGCGCTCGGGCTGGCCGTCGCTGTCGGTCCATTCGATGATCTTCTCGATCATGAAGCCCGCCAGCGCGACCGGCGAGTCGCACAGCGCGTAGCCGATGGTCTGCGGCCGCGTGACCATCAGCGCGCCGTAGGCGGCGTTGCGCCCGAAGAACCTGCTCAGCGTCAGGAACGCGGTGCGTTCGGACTCGGACAGTCCCGGCGGCGGTGCGTCGCCCGCGTTGATCGGCTTGACCAGCTCCGGTGGCACGGTGGGCGGCATGTTGACGTGGATGCCGGCGAGGCCCTCGAGCTTGAGCCGCGCCATCGCGTCGGAGATCACCGAGCCGTGGTCGCCGCCCTGGGACACGTAGCGCGTGTAGCCCAGGCGCTTCATCAGCACGTCCCAGGCGCGGCCGACGCGCTCGGGGCCCCAGCCCAGCTCGCGCGGCTTGCCCGAGAAGCCGTAGCCGGGGATGGACGGGATGACCACGTGGAACGCGTCCTCGGCGCGGCCGCCATGCGCGGTGGGATCGGTCAGAGGCCCGATGCTGCCGAGCATCTCGAGGATCGAGCCCGGCCAACCGTGCGTGATCACCAGCGGCAGCGCGTTGGCGTGTTTGGAGCGAACATGGATGAAGTGGATGTCCAGGCCGTCGATCTGCGTCATGAACTGCGGCAGCGCGTTGAGCTGGCGCTCGACCCTGCGCCAGTCGTAGGCGCCACCCCAGTAGTCGCACAGGCCGCGCAGGCGGGCCTGCTGGATGCCTTGCGAGCCGTCGCCCACCAGCTCGGGATCGGGCCAGCGCGTGGCGGCGATGCGCCGGCGCATGTCGGTGAGCGCGGCCTCGGGGATGTCGATCTTGAAGCGGCGGATGGAGGTGTCGCCGATGGGGACGGCGGTCGTGAGGGCGGTGGTGTCGCCGCCGCCGATCGTCACGTTGGCGCTCGCGGCTTCGGATGCCGTGGCCGCGCGCGCGGCGCCGGCGACCGGCAGCAGGCCCAGACCGGCAGCACCGGCCACGGCGGAGGTGGCAAGGAAGCGCCGGCGATCGGCGGGAGGGGACAGGGGGAACTTCTCGGACATGGGGTCTCCGCGTTGATGTGTGAAAGCGGAACCGATCACATCAAACGGCGGCGCGCGCGCCCATCCGACGCTCGTCTGCGCGACCTGTACGAAGGTAGGCCTTGAGCATTCGCGCGGGCGACCGTCACGAAGCGGTCACCGGCGCGGCGAATGATGGCAGGTCCCTCGTTCCGAGCTCATCCGCCATGCCGACTCATTCCGATCACGACGACCTCGTCGCGCGCATCCGCCGCGACCTGCAGGACGGGTACGACGAGGAACTGGAACTCGAGATCGAGGACCGCCATGTCGACGAGGCGCTGCGCGCGCTGGATGAGAGCGACAGCGACAGCGCGCACGGCGAGCGCATCGCCTACTTCAAGCATCTGTTTCGGCTGCAGCGCGAGCTGGTAAAGCTGCAGGACTGGGTGCAGCACACGCGCCAGAAGGTGGTGATCCTCTTCGAGGGCCGCGACGCGGCGGGCAAGGGCGGGGCGATCAAGCGCATCACGCAGCGGCTGAATCCGCGGGTGTGCCGCGTGGTGGCGCTGCCCGCGCCCAATGACCGCGAGCGCACGCAGTGGTACTTTCAGCGCTACGTGCCGCATCTGCCGGCGGCCGGTGAGATCGTGCTGTTCGACCGCAGCTGGTACAACCGCGCCGGCGTCGAGCGCGTGATGGGCTTCTGCGCGGAGGACGACGTCGAGGAGTTCTTCCGCTCCGTCCCGGAATTCGAGCGCATGCTGGTGCGCTCGGGCATCACGCTGATCAAGTACTGGTTCTCCATCAGCGACGAGGAACAGCATTTGCGCTTCCTCGGCCGCATCCACGATCCGCTCAAGCAGTGGAAGCTGTCGCCGATGGACCTGGAGTCGCGCCGGCGCTGGGAGGCGTACACGGTGGCGAAGGAGATGATGCTGGACCGCACGCACATCCCGGAGGCGCCCTGGTGGGTCGTGGCCGCGGACGACAAGAAGCGCGCGCGGCTGAACTGCATCCAGCATCTGCTGGACCACTTCCCGTATCACGAGGTCGAGCGCGCGGAGATCCGCTTGCCGGAGCGCGAGCGCCACGAGGACTACCAGCGCCATCCGGTGCCGGCCGAGATGTTCGTGCCGGCGAAGTACTGAGCCGCTGCCCGCAAGGCAGACGCGGGTCAGACGCCGATCAAGTGGGCGACAGCGGAGCGCGCGTGCCGACGGCGGCGCGCAGCGCGGCGCGGGCCAGCAGGCGGGTCGAGTCCAGCGTCGGCAACGAGGCGTTGTCGTCGTTGATGATCAACGGGATCTCGGTGCAGCCGAGCACGACGGCGTCGCAGCCGCGCTCGCGCAGCGCATCGATGGCGCGTTGGAAGCGCCCGACCGTTCCGGTCTGGAGCCGGCCAGGGACCAGCTCGTCCATGATCCTTGCGCCGAGTTCATCTCGCCACGCGTCGCTGGGCCGGACCGCCTCGATCCCGACGGCGTTCAGCGCGTCGGGATAGACCTCGCTGCGCACCAGCCACTGCGTGCCCAGCACGCCGACGCGGCGGAATCCACGCGCGCGGGCTTCGTCCGCAACCACGCGCGCGATGTGCAGCCAGGGCAGCGGGGTGCGCGCCTGCACGAGGTCGAAGGCCTGATGGATGGTGTTGTCGGGACTGAGCAGCAAGTGGGCGCCTGCGGCGCGCAAGCGATGCGAGGAGTCCAGCATCAATTCGGCCACGGCCGCGAGGTCCCCGCGATCGAGCGCTTCCACGTAGCGATGCAACGAAGGCGTGTGCATCGAGATCTCGGGATGCGCATGCGGGCCGAAGAGCGCGGCGCCCTCGGCGCAGATCGTCCGGTAGCACAGCGCGGCGCCCTCCGCGGAGCAGCCGACGATACCCAGGTGCAGCGGGCCGTGCGCGGCGAAGCCGGGGGGAGGGCGGTCGAGCGGATGAGGTCGAGTCGGCGGTCATGCGCCGATCCTAGCGGCGAGGGCCACCGGGATGTCGATCAGCTCAGGCGCAGGTTGGAGCGGTTCTCGTCAACCAGGCGTTGATAGACGCGGAAGTGGGCGGCGGAGGCGCGCGGCTCGCCGAGCTGCTCGCACAGCGCGCCGAGGCGGTAATGCGATTCGGCAAGCGCGGGGTTGAGGTCCAGGGCCTGCTCGAAGGCGGCGATGGCCTGGGGCAGTCGGCCGGCGCTTTCATGCACGCAGCCGGCGAAGTGGTAGAGCGAGGCGATGTCGCTGCACCAGCCCACGGCCTGGTCGATCATGTCGAGCGCGTCTTCGTGGCGGCCTTGGCGGCACAGCAGCGAGGTGAGCTGGGAGAAGGCCTCGATGTGGCAGGGATCGGCGGCGATGGCCTGGCGCAGGGCGGTCTCCGCGGCGGCCTCGTCGGTGGGTTCGGTCAGCGCGGCGAGCTCGACGATGGCATCGAGCGCGGCATCGGAGAGCTGGCGGGCGGTGGTCTGCAGCGCGACGTCCGTCGCGCGCAGGGCGGGGCGGGCGGAGGTGAACTGCGAGAGGATCAGGTCGACGGCGGTGATCGGCGGGTTGGTGGTCATGGCGGGTCTCGGTGTTGGGTCTCTGAAGAGTTGCCGTGATGGTGCCGGGTGGTCGGGGCCGTCGCTGCCGGAGAGCGGTGGGAGTGCGTGTAGGACAAACGGCCATCGGGTTGGGCCCGAGCTTAAGATCGCCCGCGTGGAGCTTCTGGGAGGAAGACGGGATGAGGCACGAGGTGAGGGACGAGATGCGCTGGCAACACCCGGCCCCCCGCATGGCGGGCGCCGTGGCGATGTTCCTGACGATCCTGATGGCGGGATCGGCGGCGCATGCGTTCTCGGTTGCTCCTGAGCGGCCTTGCGAGCCACCCCAAAATCCTTGCGATGCCTTGTCAGGGGCACCGGAACCGGAGCGGCTTGCCTGCGCGGTCAAGCACGCGACCTCGATCATCGAGGCGACCGCCATGTCCTCTGGGACGTTCCATACCCTGGAAGATGCGATTCCGCTTCGCGGCATGCCGGGGTTGCTGAGGGACAACCGCGGACTGTTTACGACCGGCAGTGTGAGGGGTGATCGCTGCTGGCGGGTCGACCAGACGCTCGGCGCGCGCGTTCGTGTCTACAGGTTCCCCTCAGGCTATGACTATGTCGGACGTCCGGCAGAGGCGCCGACCCCGTCGCTGTCCAATGAGGGACAGCCCTTACCTGGTCCCGAAGCCAAAGGGCTGGCGAAGGCGCTGCGCCGTCTGCTCAACGGACCGTTCCCGAAACGTGAGACGGTCGCTCGCGCGCTGAAGGCGGAGCTGAGCCTCTCATCACGCAGCGACGGCGTGTCGGTCTTCGCGGGGGCGACGACGGGACCCTTCGCCGGATGGCGGGTGTCGTATGCGGAGGAGTGGCGAGAGCAGGGGCCCGCGCGCGATTTCGTCGTGGCGATGACGACGGCGCGAGGTCAGGAGTTGCCGACATGCCTGAGCACGGAGGATGTCGCCGGGAAGCTGCTGCCACCGACCTGGCGCCATGAGTCCACGCGGATCCGCGAGGAGTACGTGCGGGAGGCGGGGGACTTCGAAGCGGTGATTGCGGTCAACCCGGTCGCATTGAAGGAATCGCCGATGTGCGTTGATTTCCTGCAGATCGCGTTCCGGCGCAAGTGAGACGTATCCGCCCGACCAATTGCCGCGCGCAATTTCACGCTTGCCCCGAGCCCAAGATGAAAGCTTCCGGCTTCGCCCGGAAGAATTCCGGGATGCCTCAAATCCTGACTCGTGCGCCTCGTGCCATGGCCCTCGTGGCCGCGTTGGCCTTGGCCGCCGTGACCCATGTCGACGCATTCGCGACTCCCGCTGATACCAGCGCGGAGACGGTTCAGCCGACCCCAGACTCCGTGGCCGAATTTGGCAGGATGGCGCTCGATCTGCATCGAGGCATCGTCGCGTCGGATGAGCGGATCAGGTCGCTGAAACTCGAAGGGCTGGAACCCTTGGCCCTCGCGCTGATGGGTTTCCATCGCGAGATGAATCGGCTCGGCTTCTTGTATCAGGAGAAGCGGCAGACCTTGAGTCTTTCCAAGCTCTTGGCCCCGGCCACGATCAGCAACGAAGCTGGCCGCGCGGATTCCCGAGTCAAAGTCGGCCGGGCCGCTCAGGCGCTCGACCAATACGTGACCGACGCCGATGCCGCGCTGACGCGCTCAGAAGCCGCGCTCGCTTCGGCCTTCGCCCGGACGCCCGCGCGTTATGGCATTCCATCGAGTTTCACGACGATGCCGACACAGCGTCTTCGGGCCCACATCGCTCAGTTCGTGCCGATGGAGAAACAGCG
Source organism: Roseateles sp. (assembly GCA_039594005.1). GTDB lineage: Bacteria > Pseudomonadota > Gammaproteobacteria > Burkholderiales > Burkholderiaceae_C > Roseateles. Next base: position 1,890,596 of record JBCNOF010000010.1, on the reverse strand, counting down.
GCAGGCCGCGGTCGTGGCTGTCCTTGACCTGCTGGATCAGCACCCCGACAGCTTCCGGCTCTCGACGGAGGAGAAACCCGCGCTGGAGTTCTTCGATTCGGCGGTGCATATGGCTTATCGCGTTCAGGCGAAGAAGCTCAACGATCTGAATGACCGCATCGACGAGTTGAACCACGCGCCGGCTCCTCAGAATGAGGCGGCCGTTTCTACGTTGAAAGAGCAGGTGCGGGAGCTCGAATCGAGCAAGTGAGTCAGGCGGACGGATGGATCAGCTGAGCGACACTCGCGCGCATCAGAAGCCAGGGAGTCCAATATGTGGCCCAGCCACTCGAAGTTTCTAGCCGTATTGCTGTTGTGCGCCAGCGCCCATGCGCAGGACCCGGTGCTGGGCCCGAATGCGCCCAAGGACAAACCGACCGCGGTGCAGGCTCGCGACAAGTTTGAACGGAGCATCGCGCCGTTTGTCGCGCAGGCGAAATCCACCTACCCGCAGGCGAAGGAACGATTCCTTAAGGGCCTGCCCAAGGGCCAAGCCTTCTTCGTCACCACACGCCTGTATGGCGCGGATGGCAACTACGAGCAGGTTTTCATCGCAGTGCAAGCGATCCGCGATGGCCAGATCATCGGCAGGATCTGGAGCGAGATCCACGTCGTCCACGCCTACAAGTACAAGGATCCGTACGCGTTCCCCGAGGACCGCCTCCTCGATTGGCTCATCACGAAACCGGATGGGTCCGAAGAGGGGAACTTCGTGGGGAAGTTTCTGGATACCTACAAGGGATAGCGTTTTGGTCTAGATCCGTCAGGACTCGGCGCGAGACCCGCACTTTCTCAAGGCTCCGCGAATGCCCGCCACAACCCCGTCTCCGTGAACCATCGCGGCAGGTTGCCGGCTTCGATCTCCATCGACTCACCGTCGATGACCTGCACCAGCAGTTTGTGCTTGTCGCCGGAGTTGTCGAAGACATACGCACGATTGGCGACGTCCGCGGCTTCCTTGAGCAAGGCAATCGACCGGGTGTAGCGCGACCGGATCCTGTCCACGGGCACAGGGTGCCCCCCTTGCTGGACGCGTCGCTTGACGCGCTCCACGTTGATCGCGGGATCCTTCGTCGCCACGAAGTACAGATAGACGCGGTATCCGAGCGCCTTGGCTTCCTTCATGAAGTCCACCTTGTCGCGAGACGACATCACCGTCTCGAAGGTGAAGGTCTGTCCCTCGGCCATCAACTCGCGCCGGATCGCATCGGCGAGAACCGACGCCAGGTACGAGTCGTACGGGCCGGGCACCTGCAAGGTCAGGGCGCCATCGACCTGCAGATGACCCAGCAGACGCGCCATCCCCAGCTTCTGCGCGAAGGCATTCTCTCGGAGGTGGGCTTCGATGCGGCCCAGGACCAGGTGCGAGGGCGCCGAGATCCCGAGTGTCTTCAGATCGAGGCGGCCGCCGGACTCACGCAATGTGCGTTCAATTTCGTCGGCGTTGATGAACACGCCGATCCATTGCGGTTTCAATTCGAGCTTGATCGTGCTCTTGCCCGACCCGTTGGGGCCGGCCAGGACGCGCAGTCGAGGCTGCGACGTCCGCTTCGCCTCAGGCGGCTTCCTGCTTGACACGCTTGAGCACGAGTCCGACCTTGACCCGCTTGTCCGGCGGCAGCGTCTTGATGACGGTCGTCGTGCCGTCCGCGGATCGCTTCACCATCTGGCCCTTGCTGTTGGCCACCACCACCGAGCCGGTCTGGGCCAGCGCCTGCTTGTAGGCCTGGCGGCCCGCCTTGGCGGCGAGCTCCGGGAAGCGGCGCTCCGCAGCGCGCATCGCGGCTTCGGTGAGGTCTTCAGGGCGGCGAGCCATGGCGGGATCTTTCAGAACAACGTGGGTAGAAGTCTACCAATCACACCGCCACCGGCGCCTTGATCGCCGCGTGGTGCTGGTAGTCCTGCAGCTCGAAGTCCTCGAACTCGTAGTCGAAGATCGACGCCGGCTGGCGCTTGATCACCATCGTCGGGTACGCATACGGCTCGCGTGCCAGCTGCGTCTGCACCTGCTCGAAGTGATTCGCGTAGATGTGGCAGTCCCCGCCCGTCCAGATGAAGTCGCCCAGGCCCAGTCCGCATTGCTGCGCCAGCATCTGCGTCAGCAGCGCGTAGCTCGCGATGTTGAACGGCACGCCCAGGAAGATGTCCGCGCTGCGCTGGTACAGCTGGCACGACAGCTTGCCGTCCGCCACGTAGAACTGGAAGAACGCGTGGCACGGCATCAGCGCCATCTGGTCCAGCTCCGCCACGTTCCACGCCGACACGATGATCCGGCGCGAATCCGGATTGGCCTTCAGCTGCTTCACCACCTCGGCGATCTGGTCCACATGGCCGCCGCCCGCCTTGGGCCAGCTGCGCCATTGCACGCCGTACACCGGCCCCAGGTCACCGTCCTCGCGCGCCCACTCGTCCCAGATCGTGCAGCCGCGCTCCTGCAGCCACTTCACGTTCGAGTCCCCGCGGAGGAACCACAGCAGCTCCAGGATGATCGACTTCAGATGCACCTTCTTCGTCGTCACGAGCGGGAATCCCTCGTTCAGATCGAATCGCATCTGATGTCCGAAGACGCTCCGCGTCCCCGTTCCCGTGCGGTCCCCCTTGGCCACGCCATGCTCGAAGACATGGCGCATGAAATCCTCGTATTGATGGCGGACGGGGCGCGAAGGGAAACTGGCGGCGGTCATGGGGCTCGATTCTAAGAGGTGCTCGACGAGCCCTCACCCCGACCCTCTCCCGCTGCGCGGGCGAGGGGGCAATACAGGGCCGATGCCAGTCGAACGGCTCCCTCTCCCGCGCAGCGGGAGAGGGCGGGGGTGAGGGCTCTCCGAAGTCAGGCGTTGAATTGGAGGGCGGCCAGGCGCGCGTACAAGCCGCCGCGCGCGACCAGTTCCGCATGCGTGCCTTGCTCGACGATCCGCCCGTGGTCCATCACCACGATGCGGTCCGCCCGTTGCACCGTCGCCAGCCGGTGCGCGATCACCAGCGTCGTGCGGTCGCGCATCGCCTCATCCAGCGCCTGCTGCACCAGCCGCTCGCTCTCGGCGTCCAGCGCGCTCGTCGCCTCGTCCAGCAGCAGCAGCGGCGCGTCCTGCAGCATCGCCCGCGCGATCGCGATCCGCTGCCGCTGACCGCCCGACAGCCGCACCCCGCGCTCGCCCAGGAAGCTGTCATACCCCTGCGGCAGCTGCCGGATGAACTCGTCCGCATGCGCCGCCTTCGCCGCGGCGATCACTGCCTCGGGACTCGCGTCGGGCCGCCCATATCGGATGTTGTCCAGCGCGCTCGCCGAGAAGATCACGCTCTGCTGCGGCACCAGCGCCATGCGCGCGCGCAGCTCGGCCAGCCGCACCCGGTCCACCGGCACGCCATCCAGCAGCAGCCCGCCGGACTGCACGTCGTAGAAGCGCTGCAGGAGTTGCAGCACCGTGCTCTTGCCCGCGCCGCTCGGCCCCACCAGCGCCACCGTCTCGCCGGGCTCGATGCGCAGCGTGAAGTCCTCCAGCGCCGCGCGGTCCGGCCGCGACGGGTAATGGAATCGCACCCGCTCGAAGCTCACCCGCGCCGGGCCCGTCGACACGGGCAGCGCGACCGGTGCCGCCGGATCCGCCACCGGTGACTGCGCCGCGAGCAGCTCCATCAATCGCTCCGTCGCGCCCGCCGCCCGCAGCAGGTCCCCCCAGACCTCCGCCAGCACCGCCACCGACGACACCAGCAGGATCACGTACACCACCGTCTGCCCCAGGTGACCCGCGCTGATCTTGCCGGCCATCACCGCCTGCGTGCCCTGGTACAGCCCCCACAGCAGCGCACCGAAGGTCGCCGTGATGATGAACGCCACCAGGAATGAGCGCACCCGCGTGCGCTTGCGCGCCGTGTCGAAGGCGGCCTCGCTCGCCGCATCGAAACGCCGCGCCTCGCGGTCTTCCTGCGCGTGCGACTGCACGACGCCGATCGCGTTGAGCATCTCCGCGGCGATCGCGCTGGTGTCGGCGATCCGGTCCTGGCTCGAGCGCGACAGCCGCCGCACGCGGCGTCCGAAGAACATCGCCGGTGCCACCACCAGCACCAGGATGCCCAGCACCTGCGTCATCACCCACGGGTTGCTGGCGATCAGCAGCGCCACCGCGCCCAGGCCCATGATCAGGTTGCGCAGCCCCATCGACAGGCTGGACCCGACGATGCCCTGGATCACCGTCGTGTCCGTCGTGATGCGGCTGATGACCTCGCCGGTCTGCGTGGTCTCGAAGAACTCCGGACTCTGGCGCAGCACGTGGCTGTAGACCGCTGTCCGCAGATCCGCGCTGACGCGTTCGCCCAGCCAGGTCACGGCGTAGAAGCGCAGCGCCGAGAACACGCCCAGCGCCGCGCCCGTCGCGAACAGCCAGACAAAGTGCTCCCGCAGCGCCATCAGCCGCTGGCCCGGATCGGCCGCGACCAGGCCCTGGTCGATCAGCTGCCGCAGCGCGATCGGGAAGACCAGCGTCGCCGCCGCGGCCAGCATCAGGAACACCACCGCCGCGGCGATCCGGCCCCGGTACGGTTTCAGGAAGGGCCACAGCGCGGGCCACATGGCCCGCAGCGGGGGCGACGTGCGCACGGGATTTGCCGCGGCGGCGGCGGTCGCTAGAGCAGGGGATGCAGGGGTCATGGCAGACATCGGGCCAGTTTAGGGGGCCTGTGTGTCGCGAAAGGCCCCACGACCATAAAGCCCATCCCAGGCAGTGATTGGGTGGGCAATGATTGCCTAAGCAATAATTGCATCCACGCATTTTCCAGAACCTCCGTCTCGGAAAGCCGAAGCCATGACCGCCAAGCTGCCCCCGCCCGCCGATTTCTACAGCGCCGACAGTTTCACGTCGGAGCCCAGCCTGGGCTGGCTGTTGCGTCAGATCAAGCAGTCGATGGTCCTGCAGGCCGACAAGATGCTGGGCCAGCACGACCTGACCCACGCCCAATGGGCGCCGATGCTGCGCCTGCGCTTCAACGGACCGATGTCCAGCGCCGCGCTCGCGCGGGAACTGGCCATGGACGGCGGCGCGATGACGCGCCTGCTGGACCGGCTCGAAGCCAAGTCGCTGGTGCGCCGGGACCGCTCGGTCGAGGACCGCCGCGTCGTCATGGTGTCGCTGACGGAGGTCGGCGTGAATGCGATGGCAGCCGCGCCGGGCGTGCTGTCCAAGGTGTTCAACGACCACCTGGCCGGTTTCTCCGATCAGGAGTTCCGCACGCTCATCGCGCTGATGCAGCGCATCGTCGCCAACGGCCAGGCGATCCGCGACGCGGGCCTGATGTCCGAGACCTCCCCGCTGGACGACAAGGACGCCTGAGCGACGACATGAACTTCCACAAGAACAACACCCTCGAGGACCCTCCGATGACTTCCCGTTCCCTTCATCGCACGACGCTGGCCCTGGCCATGGGCGCGGCGCTGCTGATGGTGCTCGCCGCGTGCGCGCCCATCCCCAAGCTGGACGCCCCCGGCCAGACGCTGGAGGGCGACGTCGCCGCCCAGCGCCTGGGCCTGGACGGCGGCCAGAGCCAGGCGCTCGACGCCCAGTGGTGGAAGACCTTCCGCGATCCGCAACTGGACGCGCTGGTCGACCAGGCGATCGCCAACTCGCCCAACCTCGCGCTGGCGCGGGCCCGCATCGCGCGCGCCGCGGCGCTGACCGAGAACGCCGAGGCCGCGCAACGCCCGTCGGGTCAGCTCTCGGCGGACGTCACCCGCCAGCGCATCACCGAGAACGGCATCTACCCGCCGCCGCTGGCGGGCAGCGTGCGCACGCTGGCCAACATCCAGGCCGGCCTGAGCTACGAGTTCGACTTCTTCGGCAAGCATGACGCCGCGCTGCAGGCCGCGCTCGGCCAGCGCCGCGCCGCCGAGGCCGACGCCGCCGCCGCGCGCCTGAGCGTGTCCAACGCCGTGACCAAGGCCTACATCGCGCTGGCGCGCAGCCAGGCGCAAGGCCGCTTGCTGGAGCAGCAGAAGACGCTGCGCGACCAGAGCCTGGACCTGGTGCGCCAGCGCAGCGCCGCGGGCCTGGACAACGGCCAGGACCTGCGCGTCGCCGAGGCGCCGCTGCCCGACATCCAGCGCCAGCAGGTCGTGCTGCGCGAGCAGCAGGCCCTGCTGCGTCACCAGATCGCCGCGCTGACCGGCCAGGGCCCCAAGGCCACCGAGTCGCTGGACGCCACGCTGCCCGCGGTGCTGGACTGGCAGCAGGCGCCCCACCTGGACCTGCTGGGCCGCCGCCCCGACCTGGCCGCCGCGCGCGCCCGCGTCGAGGCCACCGCGCAGGACATCCGCGTGGCCCGCGCGCAGTTCTATCCGAGCGTCAGCCTGACGGCGTTCGTGGGGCTGAACTCGATCGGCCTGGATGAGCTCTTCAAGAGCGGCAGTCGCCAGTACGGCGCCGGCCCGGCGCTGCACCTGCCGCTGTTCGACAGCGGCCGACTGCGCGCCAACCTGCGCGGCAGCGCCGCCGAGCAGGACGCCGCGATCGCGACCTACAACGCCGCCGTGCTCGACGCCGTGCGTGACGCCAGCGACCAGTTCACCACGCTGGAATCGCTGCGCCAGCAGCGCACGCAGCAGGACGCGCTGGTCGCCAACGCGGACAGCCAGGCCGCGCTCGCCGAGCAACGCCATCGCGCCGGCCTGACCGGCCGCATCGCGTTGCTCAACGCCCAGCAGAACCAGCTGCTGCAGCAGCGCGGCCGCATCGACCTGCAGGCGCTGACCGTCGACGCGCAGGTCAACCTGATGCGCGCGCTGGGCGGCGGTTATGCCGATCCGGCCAAGCCGGCCGATGCCGTCCCCGTGACCGCCGCCGCAAACAGCCGCTGAGCCCGCGCCCCATTCCTCGCACCCTGCGACCCCAATTTCCAAGAATCTCCAAGAGCACACCATGAGCGCCACGCCTGACAACAACACGCAAGCTCCCAACAAGAACGGCACCCGCAAGAAGGGCCTGACCGTGATCGCCGCCGCCGTCATCATTGCCGGCCTGGTCTATGGCGGTTACGAGTGGATCGTCGGCAGCCGCTACGAGACCACCGACAACGCCTACGTGCAGGCCAACGTCGTGCAGATCACGCCGCTGGTCGGCGGCACCGTGCGCGCGGTCTTCGCCGACGACACCGATTTCGTGAAGGCCGGCCAGAAGCTGGTGAGCCTGGACCCGGTCGACGCGCGCGTCGCGCTGGAGCAGGCGCAGGCGCAGCTGGCGCAGACGGTCCGCGAGGTCCGCACGCTGTATGCCAACAACAGCGGCCTGGAAGCGCAGGTCAAGGTCCGCGAGGCCGACCTGAAGCGCGTCACCTCCGACCTGGAGCGCCTGCAATCCGACGTCACGCGCCGCCAGCCGCTGGTGGCGACGGGCGCGGTCGGCAAGGAAGAACTCGACCACGCCCAGGCGCAGCTGACCGCCGCCCGCGCGCAGGCCGCCGCCGCGCAGTCCGCGCTGCAGGCCGCCAAGGAACAGCTGGGCTCCAACCAAGTGCTGACCGACGGCGTGAAGGTCGAGGACCATCCCAACGTGCTGCGCGCCGCCGCCAACCTGCGCCAGGCCTCGCTGGCGCTGCAGCGCGCCGAGCTGATCGCGCCGGTGGACGGCTGGGTCGCCCGCCGCTCGGTGCAACTGGGCCAGCGCGTGGCTGCCGGCGCGCCGCTGATGGCGGTCGTGGGCCTGCAGCAGGTCTGGGTCGACGCCAATTTCAAGGAAAGCCAGTTGGCCAAGCTGCGCATCGGCCAGAAGGCGACGCTGGAAGCGGACGTCTACGGCAAGAAGACTGAGTACCACGGCACCGTGCAGGGCCTGGGCGCGGGCACCGGTGCGGCCTTCGCGCTGCTGCCGGCGCAGAACGCCACCGGCAACTGGATCAAGGTCGTGCAGCGCGTGCCGGTGCGCATCGCGCTGGATCCGAAGGAAGTCCAGGAACACCCGCTGCGCGTGGGCCTGTCGATGGATGTCCAGGTCGACATCCGCGACCAGGGCGGCCAGATGCTGGCCGCGGCCACCGGCGCGAGCGCGCCGCGCCTGCAGACCACGATCTTCGATGCGCAGGAGAAGGCCGCCGATGAGCAGGTGAGCAAGATCATCGCGGCCAACCTCGGCAAGGCGGCCGCCGCCAAGCTGTCCACGTCCACCCGCGTGCAATGAGCAACTCCACCACGATCGACGCGGCACCGGCGCCCCAGCCGCCCGCGGCGCCGGTGCCCCCGGCCGCACCGGCGCCGCTGACCGGCACGGCGCTGGTCCTGGGCACGATCTCGCTGTCGCTGGCGACCTTCATGAACGTGCTGGACTCGTCCATCGCGAACGTGTCGCTGCCCGCGATCGCCGGCGACCTGGGCGTGAGCCCGGTGCAGGGCACCTGGGTCATCACCAGCTTCGGCGTGGCCAACGCGATCTCGGTGCCGCTGACGGGCTGGCTGACGCAGCGCTTCGGCGCGGTGCGGCTCTTCACGATGAGCGTGCTGCTGTTCGTGCTCGCGTCCTGGCTGTGCGGCTTCGCGCACTCGCTGGAGATGCTGGTGGCGGCGCGCGTGTTCCAGGGGCTGGTGGCCGGGCCGATGATCCCGCTGTCGCAGACGCTGCTGCTGGCGAGTTATCCGAAGCACAAGGCGGGCACGGCGCTCGCGTTGTGGGGGATGACGACGCTGGTGGCACCGGTGGTCGGGCCGCTGCTGGGCGGCTGGATCACCGACAACGTCACCTGGCCGTGGATCTTCTACATCAACGTGCCCGTGGGGCTGTTCGCGGCCGGCCTGACGTGGAGCATCTACCGCACCCGCGAGACGCCGACCAAGAAGCTGCCGATCGACACCGTGGGGCTGGCGCTGCTGGTGCTGTGGGTCGGCTCGCTGCAGGTGATGCTGGACAAGGGCAAGGAACTGGACTGGTTCGCCTCGAACCAGATCGTGATCCTCGCGGTGCTGGCGGTGGTGGGCCTGGCGGTGTTCATCGTCTGGGAGCTGACCAACGACCATCCGGTGGTGGACCTGCGGCTCTTCGCGCGGCGCAACTTCCTGTTCGGGGCCTCGGTGCTGTCGATCGCCTACGGGCTGTTCTTCGGCAACGTGGTGCTGCTGCCGCTGTGGCTGCAGCAGCACATGGGCTACACGGCCACGGCGGCGGGCTTCGCGCTCGCGCCGGTGGGGGTGCTGGCGATCCTGCTGTCGCCGGTGGTGGGCAAGAAGGTGTCGGTGTGGGACCCGCGGATGATGGCGAGCTTCGCCTTCGTGATGTTCGCGATCGTGCTGCTGATGCGTTCGGTGTTCACGACCGACACGGACCTGGGCACGATCATGGTGCCCACGATCCTGCAGGGCGGGGCGCTGGCGTTCTTCTTCATCCCGCTGACGACGCTGACCTTGTCAGGCATCACGCCGGAGCGGATCGCCGCGGCGGCGGGCCTGTCGAACTTCGTGCGGATCACGGCGGGGGCGATGGGGACGTCCATCTCGACGACCCTGTGGGAGAACCGCGCGGCGCTGCACCACCATCATCTGGCAGAGCGGCTGTCGCTGGGCGACGTGCCGGAGATGCAGGCGATCGACACGCTGCAGCGGCAGGGCTTCAGCCACGACCAGGCGCTGGCGTATCTGAACCGGCTGGTGGATCAGCAGGCCTTCACGCGCGCGGCGGACGACATCTTCCTGGCGTCGGCGATCCTGTTCCTCATCCTGATCGCCTTCGTCTGGCTGACCAAGCGCCCGCCCAAGATGGGCGCGCCGGTGGATGCGGGCGGGGCGCATTAGCGACCTGACAGCGACCTGATAGCGACTTTCGGTCGTGACCTGGGAGGGGGCCAATGGCCCCCTTTTTCTTTTGGCGTTCCCGTGTGGACAACGCCTTACCCCAGCGACGGCGGAATTCAGTGAAAGTGGAGTAATTCCAATCGCGACAAGGACTTGCGGTTGGATCGAAGGGGCTTCAAGCCTTGGACGCCGCCAGATCCAGGCAGTACGCGATGAGCTCGTCGAGCTCGCTGGACTTGTCGAAGACGCGGTCGGCGCCCAGTTGCTCGCAGCGTTGGCGCATGTCGGCAGTCGCGTAGTTGCTCAGCACGATCAGCTTGGCCTCGGGCTGCAGCAGCCGCGCCTTCGGCAGCAGCGACAAACCCGATCCCCGCTTCAGGAACAGGTCGATGATCAGCAGGTCGCAGGGCACGGCCTCGTCGTGCAGCCAGCGCATCGCGCCGGCCTCGTCCTCGGCCCACCCCACCACCTCCAGGTCCAGCATCTCCTGGAGGGTCGCGACCAGGTTCTCGCGGATCAGCGTGCTGTCCTCGACCAGGAAACAGTTCAGCGTGCCGGACGTCGGAGCGGTGACGGGAACGGTGGACATGGGCATGGGCGTCAACGAGGCGCCCATTATCACGAACCCGCCCCCTTCTTTGACGTCGGGGTCAGCCGCGCGTTGCATTCGGACAGCGCCCGGAGGTTCTCCGCGTCCGGCTCTTCGCCCAGGTCGATCAGCGGCACGATCGCGGCGAGCGGCGTCACCGCCACGCCCAGCACCGCCGCGGGCAGCAGCTTGCGCAGCAGCGGACCCTTCTGCAGGCTGAGCTGAGGATCGCCCATCGTGCCCTGGATGTTGAGCGGCGTGCGCAGCGTCAGCGGGCTCTTGTCCTTCGGGTCGACCTTGGCCGTCAACGCCAGCCTCTCCGTGGCGAGGGACATCCCGCCATCGACCAGCACCACCGAGTCCCGCGTGTCGATCACCATCGGCCGCGGCGTCACCACGCCGTCCTTGACCCGCAGATCCGCAACACCGCAGTTCACCTGCAACGCGTCGTCGCCGCGCACCAGCAGGCCCAGGCCCTGAGCGATGTCGATGCCCGCGGCCTCGACGATCAGGTGCGAGATCGTGCCGTCCGTCCAGTACAGCACCATGCGCCCATCGGCGCTCGCCAGCAGCTCCGCGGTCGAGCGGCCGACGCCGTCCAGCGCCACGCGCCCGCCCATCACGCCGGTCACCCAGCGCTGGCCATTCTTGCGTTCCAGGTTCAGCCACTGCTCCAGGTGCACGCCGCCCACGCGCAGGCGCGCCTGCCACTTGGCCTGCGGCCCGCGGCCATCGAGCGACATGCGCCCGGCGACCTGTCCGCGCGCCACGCGCGCGTCGATGTCGCGCAGCTCCAGCACCCCGTCCTGCAGCACGATGCGCGCGTTGAGCGGCTCGGCGGCCTGCAGCAGCGCCGTGCCCGATTCAAACCGCGCCAGCTTCACGTTCACGTTGGCGTTCATCGCGCGCAGCGAGGGCAGGTCGAACTGCTTGTCCGGCAGGACGCGTGACGCGGCCTTCTTCTCCTTGCGCTCCCCCGGCTGTGCCGGCACGCCGACCGCCGGCCCCAGGTCCGCCAGCCACAGCTCGCGGCCGCGCAGCTCACCGGTCAGCGTCGGCACGGCGTTCTCGGGCTTGTTGTATTCGAATTCACCGCTCAACTGGCTCTTGCCGATCGTGGCCTTGCTCACGGCCGTGGTCCAGCGCGAGCCGTCGCGCGTGAGCTTGCCCTGCATCGCGAAGGCCGGCGTCGTGGGCAGCGTGACGCCCAGCGGTTCGCCGACCGCCGCCAGCGATGGTCCGCTCAAGCTGTACTGGCCCGAAAGCCCCTGGCTGAAGAGCAGGTCGCGCACCAGGCCGTCGAAGCTGAGCTGCGCCTTGCCGATGTTGCCGCGCAGGGTCACCGGCACCGCCGGCGCGTTCGGGTCGGAGGACAGCCAGGGCAGCGCCGATCCGGTATGCAGGCTGGCCTTGATCGGCAGATCGCGGAAATGGCCTTCGGCGCTGGCGGTCACGCCATAACGATCGCCTTCGCCCGGACCGGGATCGCCCGCCGATGCGGAGGCCGCGGACGCGCCGGGACGCTTGCCCGCCACACGCTCGCCGAAGTCCACCGCCACGCGGGAGCTGGAGGCAGCCGCCGAGGCCGCTTGTTCCGCCGTGGTCCAGGTCTCGCGCAGCGCGAATCGCCCCAGCAGCGACAGCCGCTGAATCTTGTCGTCCACGAGCAGCGTGCCGTTGCGAACCTCGAGCAGGTCGAAGCGGATGCCGTCGACGCTCGGACGCTTGCGGACTTGCGTGTCGCTCGGCGGCTGCTTGCCGAATTGCCAGCTCGCGCGCCCCTCGACGTCGCGCTCCAGCCGCATCGCGATGTCGCCCGCGCGCAAGGCCTTCACCCGCAGCGGCTGACCGTCTTCGCGCATCGCGAGCAGGTCCGAGTAGCGCAGTGTGAGCGACGCATCCTGCGCCTGCAGCGTGGGTCCGCCCGTCGTGCTCCAGCTCGGACCCGCGATGGTGAGGCTGTCGCTGCTCAGCCGCAGATGGCCGATCAGGCGCAGCGTCCACGCGTCGCCGTCGGTGCCGTCGAAACGCACCTGCCGGTCGAGCTTCTGGCTCAGCCATTGCTCGGCGGGGCGGCGCAGGAAGGGCCAGCCCAGCCACTCGCACACGCCGATGGCCACGAGCAGCAGCAGCACGACCGCGCCCAGACCCTTGGCGATGCCATGGCGGCCGCCGGATCGTCGTCGAGGGCCCGGCGGCGTGGGCGCCGGGGCGGAGGAGGGCGTGTCGTTCACCACCATTGTTCAAACATCCTGGAGAAGTATTCCTTGCCGCGTTGCCACAGACCGCGGTCCTGCCAGCGCTGCAGGTCGATGGATTTGGAGGCGGCGCGGTCGCGATCGAACATGCGCGTCATCGCGTCGCCGAAGTCCTCGCCGAGCACGACGGCGTTGACCTCGTTGTTGTAGACAAAGCTGCGCCAGTCCATGTTGCTGGAGCCGATGGTGGAGACCACGCCGTCGATGACCGCGGTCTTCGCATGCAGCACGGCATCCTGCAGCTCGTGGATGCGCACGCCGGCCTGCAGCATGCGTTCGTAATGGCTGCGACCCGCCTGCATGACCGGGCCGAAGTCGCTGCGCGAGGGCAGGATCAGCTGGACGTCCACGCCGCGCCGGGCGGCGTCGCACAGGGCGTCCACCATGTCCTGGCCCGGCGCGAAGTAGGCCATCGTCAGGTACACGCTGCGCTGCGCGGCGCGGATGCTGCCCAGCAGCAGCGTGTAGATGCGGTTCTCGGTGTCCTGCGGCGTCGCGGGGATCACGCGCATCAGCTGCTTGCCCGGTGCCGGTCCGGCCACCGGCTCGATCGACGCGACCGTGCCCTCGCAATGCTGCTGCGCCCAGACCTCGCGGAACATCGTGTGCAGCGCGCGCGTGGCCGGGCCGCGGACCTGGATCATCGTGTCGCGCCAGCCGTTCTCCTGCTCGCCATCGGCGCCTGCGCCCTTGCTGGCCGAGGAGGCCGCGGGCGATGCCGCCTTCGGGCGGGCCTTGGCCGCGCCGCGGCTGCCGAAACCGCCCGAGCCGGAGGAGTACACCGCGCTGATGTTGATGCCGCCGGTGAAGCCGGTCTCGGCATCGACGACCAGGATCTTGCGGTGGTCCCGGTGCGTGATCTTGTGATACCGGGCACGCTTGAGCGGATTGACCGGGTTGAACGCGCACACGGCGATGCCGCCCTGGCGCATGCGGTCGAAGTACGCGTCCTGCGTGCCCATCGAGCCGACCGCGTCGTAGAGGATCGCGACCTCGATGCCCTGCGCGCGGCGCTGCAAGAGCAGGTCCGCCAGCTGCTGGGCCACGTCGGCGTCCTCGATGATGTAGCTCTCCAGCACGATCTGGCGGCGCGCCTTGCCGATGGCATCGAACATCGCGGCGAAGGTCGCGGGTCCGTCGACCAGCAGCTTCGTGTCGTTGCCCGCATACAGGTCGACGTCCCCGAAGGAGGACATCGCGGCGATCTGACGCTTGAGCAGATCCGCCTTGCCTTGCGCGGCGGCGGCCTGCAGCACCTGCTCGCGGCTGGCCTGGCCGAGCGGGCCGCGTGCGCCGACGACGTCCACCTGCGCGGCGACCCGCGTCAGCGAGGGCGCCGACGCGGGCGGGTCCGGCACACGGCCGTTGACGGGCGCGCGCGGCGTGCCGCAGGCCACCAGACCGGCGCTCAGGCCGAAGGCCAGGATCAGGGCCGCGACACGCCGTGGCACGGCTCACTCCCGCAGCAGGTCGGCCAGATCGTCGGCATGCTCCTCTTCCTCGGCGAGCACTTCCTCGAGGATGCGGCGCGTCGTCGGATCCTTGTCGCCGATCAGCTGGATCATCTGGCGATAGGCCTCCACGGCCACCCGTTCGGCGACCAGGTTGGAGCGCAGCATCGCCTTGAGGTCCTTGCTCTCGTCGTACTCGGCGTGGCTGCGACGGGTCAACGAATCGGGCTGGAAGTCCGGGTCGCCGCCCAGCTGCACGATGCGCTCGGCGATGCGGTCGGCGTGGACGGCCTCCTGCGTCGCGTGCTCGAGGAACTCCTCGGCGATGCGTGGCGAATTCATGCCGTGCGCGGTGAAGTAATGGCGCTTGTAGCGCAGCACGCAGACGAGCTCGGTGGCGAGCGCGTCGTTGAGCAGTCGGATGACGTCCTCGCGCCACGGGCCGTAGCTGGGCGTGACGGGGCCTTCATCGAGATGCTGGCGAGCGCGGCTCAAGGCCTGCTCATCGAGCTGCAGGTGCTTGTGTTCCGGGGCGTTCATGGGCTGGCTCCTCTGAAGTCAGAAGGGTTGCGGCTGCGTCACTTTCGGATGGCGTTGAAGCCGGTGATGCCCAAGACCAGGAGCACCAGGAAGATGACCAGGAAGATCCCGAAGAGGATCTTGGCGATGCCGGCCGCGCCCGCGGCGATGCCGGTGAAGCCGAGCACACCCGCCACCAGCGAGATCACGGCAAAGATCAGGGCCCACTTCAACATGACGATGTCCTTTCCTGCTGTCGGCCGCGGCGCGGTCGTTGACCTCACTGTAGGAGCGCCCCCCGGCACGAAGGGATCAGCAGGACCCACGTCCGGGTGTAGGACAGCACGCCGCGTGACGGGCCTCCAGGCGGTTGCCGGACACGTCCTACAACCGGCTCCGGTGCGGTACGACAGACGCGGCGGGGACGAAGCCCTAGCCTTCACTCATCCTCCCATCCCGTCTTCCGACCTCGGCGCCACCCGCCGGAAAGGAGTGCCGATGTACACGCTCAACACCGCCAAGCAAAACTCGCTGCGTCCTTCGCTGAAGGTGCCCTCTGCCGCCACGCTCGTCACCGCCGGCGCGGTGCTCTCGGCGGTCATGATGATCGCCACGCCGGTCTTCGCCGCCGGCTCGACCGCCAAGGCCTCCGCCTTGTCCGAGATCCAGGCGACCTACGAGCGCGATCGCGCCAACTGCCTGTCCGGCAAGACGGGCCAGGCGCAAGCCGCGTGCCTGAAGGAAGCCGGCGCCGCGCGTCAGGCCGCGCAGGCCGGCAAGCTGAATACCGCCAGCACGCAGGAGCTCGCCAACAACGCGATGCTGCGCTGCCAGCGCGTGGCCGAAGAGGACCGCGAGGACTGCCGGATGATGGTCATGGGTCAAGGCACCCGTGACGGCAGCGTGCAGAGCGGCGGCGTCCTGACGCGCATCGAGCGCATGGTCCAGGAGAACCCGACCGCCGCGGGCGTGCCCGCCGCGCCGCCAAGCGCCACGATGCGTCCGGGTCCGGACGTGCCCCCGCCGCGCCAGCCGGCCAGCGCGCCCAAGCGTTGATCCACGCTGATCCCTGTGACCCGCGCTGATTGAGAGCCAGAGAGGAGTGACCCCATGCTGATGAAACGCCTTGTGCCGATGGCCCTGTCCGGGCTGGCCACCTACGCGCTGTGGCAATGGCAGGCCCGCCGCCACGAACAGCGCCTGAAGACCTCGCATGCCAAGCCCGAGGAGATGACGACCTGGGAAGGCGAGGGGGGCGCGCTGCACCGCACCGGCCCGCACATGGGTCCGGAGCCCGCGAAGCCGGCGCAGTAAGCCGACCGTGACGCAGAGACCTCGAGGCGCCCCAGGGCGCCTCGTTGCGTTTCAGTGCGCGTCGGCCGAAGGCGCCGCCGGCGGCGCGATCCTGCGCAGCATCGGCACGAAGAGCAGCGCCACCACGAAACACGCCATCACGATCAGGAACGCATCCGAGAAGGTCATCGTGAGCGCCTCGCGATAGGTCAGCGACCAGAGCTGGCGCAGCGCGCCGGTAGCCGCGTCGCTCGATGGCATCGAGCTCGCCAGCGACGCGCCCGCCGTGTCCAGGAATGCGCCCATGGCTTCGTTGCTTGCGGTCAGCCGCTCGGCGATGCGCGCGAAGTGCAGGTTGGTCCGATCGTTGAGCAGCGTCGCGCAGGCCGCGATGCCGATGGCGCCGCCCAGGTTGCGCATCAGGTTGAAGAGCCCCGACGCGAGCTTGAGCCGCGCCGGGGGCAGGGCACCGAGCGCCAGCGTCACCACCGGCGGCACGCTCAGCTGCTGCCCCATGCCGCGCAGCGCCTGGGGCAGTAGCAGCTCACGCGCGCCCCAGTCGTGCGTGATCGGCGCGAACTCCCACATCGAGATCGCGAACAGCGACAGCCCCGCGAAGAGGATCCAGCGCAGATCGACGCGGCTGGCGAGGAACGCGTAGAGCGGGATCGACATCACCTGGAACACGCCGGTGGAGAACACGGCCAGGCCGATGTCCAGCGCGCCGTAGCCGCGCACGCGGCCCAGGAACAGCGGCGTCAGGTAGATCGTGGCGAAGATGCCGATGCCGGTGATGAACGAGAAGAGGCTGCCCAACGCGAAGTTGCGCTCGCGCAGCGCGCGCAGGTCCACGATGGGCTGCGGATGGGTCAGGCTGCGCGCGATGAAGGCCACGCCCGTCAGGCCGGCGATCCACGCGGTGGCGAGGATGGTCGAGTCGCTGAACCAGTTCCAGCGCGGGCCTTCCTCCAGCGTGTACTCGAGACAGCCGAGGAACACGGCCATCAGCAGCATCGAGGCATAGTCGGCGCCCTTGAGCAGCGCGAGGTCGGGCTTGTCGATGCGCACCATCAACGGCACGACGACGGCGACCACCAGGCCGGGCAGCAGGTTGATGTAGAAGAGCCAGTGCCAGGACAGCATGTCGGTGATCCAGCCGCCGACCACCGGGCCGAGCGTCGGCGCGAGCGAGGCGATGGCGCCGATCGTCGACGCGGCGACGACGCGCTGCTTGCCGCTGGAAGTACAGGAACGCGGTGGTGAAGACCATGGGGATCATGGAGCCGCCGAGGAAGCCCTGCAGCGCGCGGAACGCGATCATGCTCTGGATGTTCCAGGCCAGCCCGCACAGCAGGCTGGTCAGCGTGAAGCCCAGCGCCGAGGCCGCGAACAGCCAGCGCGTGGACATCACGCTGGCGAGCCAGCCCGACAGCGGGATGACGATGATCTCGGCGATCAGGTAGCTGGTCTGCACCCAGGTCGTGTCGTCGGCCCCGGCCGACAGGCCGCCGCCGATGTCGCGCAGCGAGGCCGAGACGATCTGGATGTCCAGCAGTGCGATGAACATGCCCACGCACATCGTCGCGAAGGCGAGCACCTTGTCGCGGGTGCTCAGCCGGTCCAGCGGGATGACCTCGTTGGACCAGAACGCCGGCCGCGTGCTCATCGCGCGCTCGCGGTCGTGGTGTCCTGGCGCGCATCACCGGCGGTGTCGACCTCGACCACCACGGACAATCCGGGCCGCAGGCGGCCGAGCCGGTCGTCGGCCGCGTCGAGGTGGATACGCACCGGCACGCGCTGCACGATCTTGGTGAAGTTGCCGGTGGCGTTCTCCGCGGGCAGCACGCTGAACTGCGCGCCGGTCGCCGGCGCCAGGCTCCCGAGCCGGCCGTGCAGCACGACACCGGGCCAGGCGTCCGCGCGGATGCGCACCGGCTGACCGGCGCGCATGCGGGCGAGCTGGTCCTCCTTGAAATTCGCGTCGATCCACAGCCCCTGCGCGGGCACCACCGACATCAGCGTGGCGCCGACCGGCACATAGGTGCCCACGCGCGCCTTGCGGTTGCCGATGTAGCCGTCACGCGGCGCGCGGAGTTCCGTGTGGCTGAGGTTCAGGCGCGCGATGTCGCGCTCGGCGCGCGCCTGGTCCAGCGCGGCGATCGCCTGGCGGCGCTGCGTGGCGATGACATCGAGCTGGCGCTCGGCGGCGAGCTGCTCGGCGCGGGCCCGTGCGGAACTCGCCTGGGCGGTGCGGTAGGTCGCCTCCACACGCTGGTTGCTCTCGATGGAGACCGCGCCGCCGCCGACCAGGTCGCGATAGCGGGTGAAGTCGCTGCGGGCGCGCTGTTCCTCGGCGTCGGCGGCGTCGATGCCGGCGCGGGCCTTGGCGATCACCGCCTGCTGCAGCGCGGCCGATGCCGCGAGGTTGGCGATCGCTGCTTCCTGCGCCTCCACGACGCCCAGCGCGCGTTGGAGCGCGGCGTCGTAGTCGCGGCCGTCCAGACGCGCCAGCAGCTCGCCTGCATGCACGAACTGGTTGTCCTGCACCGGGAGCTCGGCGATGTAGCCGTTGACCTTGGCGCCGATCACGGTGACGTCGCCGCCGACGTAGGCGTCGTCGGTCTCCTCGTGGAAGCGGCCCACGGTCCACCACCGCGCGCCGTAGGCGCCGACCCCGATCACCACGGCCAGGAGCAGCGCCCCCTTCAACGCGATGCGCCCGAGGGCGAGGCGGCGAGAACGGGCGGGAGACGAGGCGTCGACGGCGAGCTCGGGGTGGGCGCTGGTGGGCACGTGGGCGGCTTGATTCATGGCTGGACTCCGGCATCGAGATCCGCGCGGCGGCGGTGATGCGGCGGACTATAGAAATGTCACTTCCATGATGGAAGTCAGTGGCCATGGAATGCAGTGTTCCGGATTCGTCAACTAACTTTCATGATGGAAGTCGGTGAGAATCGCGAGGGCCAGGGCCGTCCGGGTCCAAGGGTCCAGGAGGAGATCACCGATGCGCCGCACCAGCTTCGAAGACATGCCGTGTCCGTTGGGACGCGCGGCGGATGCGCTCGGCGACAGCTGGAGCGTGCTGATCCTGCGCGAGGTCTTCTACGGTCATCACCGTTTCGACGAGTTCGTCGCGGAACTGGGGATCGCCTCCAACACGCTGGCGCGACGGCTGGCAGAACTGGTGGACCGCGACTTGCTCGAGAAGCGCGCCTACAGCGACAAGCCGCCGCGTTTCGAATACCGGCTCACCGAGAAGGGCCGCGACCTGCGGCCGGTGATGCTGGCCCTGCTGACCTGGGGCAACAAGCACCTGCCGCTGAAGCAGCGCGCGCCGGTGCGGCTGATCGACACCGAGACCGGTGAGCCGGTCGAACTCAAGCTCATCGACGCGCGCACCGGCGAGGCGATCGGGGCGCGGCACAAGGTGGAGCGGCGCGTCGGTCAGGCGCGTCGCGCCGAGCTCTTCGATTTCGACGGGCGCGTGCCGGAGGACGACGCGGCGGCGTGAGCCGCCGTTCAGGCCGACGGTCGGGCCGAGGCGTTGGAGGGCTCCTCGATGCGGCGCATCGGCAGCAGCACCGCGCCGATGGCGACCACGGCGAGCATCGCGCCGCCGCAGACGCCGAAGACGAGTGCCGTCGACCATCCGCGCAGCAGCCAGCCGGCCAGCGCTGAGGACAGCGGCGTCAGTCCCATCACGAGGAAGAGCAGCACCGACATCGCCCGGCCGAGCATGTGCGGTGGGACGCGGCGCTGGATCCAGCTCATCACGGCGACCTGCACGAAGCCGGCCATCGCGCCGATCGGCGCGAGCAGCGCGATCGCGTGCCAGGTGTGCGTGGCCTGGCCCAGCGCGACGAACACGAGACCGGCGACCGCGTCGATCAGCAGGATCGAGCCGCCGAGGGACACGAGTGGACGCTGGCCTTCTGGCCGGGTGCGGCGTCCGGCGCGCGCCGCCAGCAGCAGGCCCGCGAGGATGCCCGCGCCGTGCCCCGCCGTCAGCAGCCCGAGCGTGGTGGCGTCGCCGTGGAGCTGGCGTTCAGCCAGCACCGGCAGCGCGACCTGCAGCGGACCACCGACGAGCAACCCGATCGCGGTCACGTACAGGCACAGCGCGCGCAGCAGGGGATCGTTCCAGAGCGCGCGAAGGCCCTCGGCGATGGACGCGAGGATCGACGGCTTCGCCGCCTGGGGAGCGGCCGTTGCTGACGCGCTCGTCGTCACCATCGTCACTGGCCACAGCGCGAGCGCCGCCAACGCGAAGCTGGCCGCGTCGAGGGCGAAGGCCCAGGTGAGGCCGCCCAGTTCATGCGAGGCAGCGGCGCCCGCGATGAGCGCGGCGGCGAGCAGGGGCCCGGCAAGCATCGTCACCTGACGCATCGCCATCAGCAGCGCGTTACCCGGCCGGATCAGCGCGGGCGACACGGCGCGCGGCAGGATCGCGCTGGCCGCGGGATGCGAGAACGCCGTCGTGATGCCCAGTGCCACGGCGAAGAGGTGGATCCAGGGGAGCGTCATGGCACCGCTGGCCACGCCCAGCGCGAGCAGGGCCAGCAGCACCGCGCTGATCTGCCGCGTGAGCAGCAGCACACGTCGCGGCGCGTGGCGGTCGACGATCGCGCCGCCCACCAGCATCAGCAAGGCGCGCGGCAGCGCCATCGCGGCGATCACGGTGCCCAGCGCCAAGGGGTCGCCGCTGGTCCGCAACACGAGCCAGGGCAGCGCCAGCAGCGTGAACTGGTCGCCGAGCATCGACACCAGGCTGCCGACGGCGAGCCAGCGGAAGTTGCGGTCGGCCCAGGGACGCAGCGGTGCGGGCATGGCGGACTCGCCGGGGGCGGCGACCTCGACTGCCGCAGGCGCGGCCGGTGCGGTGGATGCGGTGGATGCGGTGGATGCGGCGGCGTTCATTCGCGGTCCCCGTCCGCATCGGTCGAAGCCGTCTGATGCGCGGCGATGGCGGCGTCGATGTAGCGTGCCAATGCGGCGTCGATGCCGCTCATCTGCTGGAAGTCCGCGTCCTCGCCGATCATGCGGCGGCCCTTGCGGCGCAGGTCCTCGTCGACCGGGACGATGTCCTCGACCGCGAGCCAGCGGCGCACCAGCGCGCCCAGGTCCTGCGCATCGACCGGTCGAGCGGCGTCGTGTGCGGCGCGGAAGTCCGCGATCAACGCCGGGATCTCGACCTTCAGCTGCGCGAGCTGTTCGGGCGTGAGGCTGTCCTGCATCGCGCGCAGCCGGTCGAGGTCCTCTCCAGAGTAATGCCGCGCGAAGACCCGCTGCGCGGTGATCAGGTGCAGCAGGTCCTCGGTGTCCTCGGCACCGTCGAGCGCGCGACGCTCCACGCGGCGCAGCATGGTCAGCAGGCGTTGCTGCTCGGCGATCTCGCGTTCGACTGCGGCGATCTGGCGCGCGAGCAGCTCAGCCAGCGGCACCTGCGCGCCGGGCGCGAGCAGCGGGGCGATGTCCTTGAGCGGCAGGCCCATCTGCCGGTAGGCCAGCAGCCGATGCAGCGTGCGCACGTCCTCGTCGGTGTAGCGGCGGTAGCCGCCGTCGGAGCGCGACGCGGGCATCAGCAGCCCGAGCTGCTCGTAGTGATGGAGCGTGCGGACGGTCAGTCCGGTGCGCTTGGCGAGGTCGCCGACGGTGTAGTCCATGGCAGTCCGGCGGGGCCGGGGTCGTGTCAACGGACGCGATGATGAACCCTCACGTGGCGTGAGGGTCAAGCCTTGCGCGACGTGGAGGATGCGATCAAGGCGAGATCAACACGCCATCAACGCTGGACCAACGCGAGCTTGACGCCGAGGCCGACGAAGGCCGCCGCGAACCCGCGACGCATCCAGCGCAGGACGGGCGGACGCGAGAGCACGCGGTCGCGCATCGCGGCGGCGAAGACGCCGTAGAGCGCGAAGACGATGAAGGTCATGAGCATGAACACGGCAGACAGCTCGAGCATCAGCGGCGTGGGATGCGGCGTGTCGTGGGGGATGAACTGCGGCAGGAAGGCGACGAAGAAGATCGAGAGCTTGGGGTTGAGCAGGTTGATGAGCGCGGCGTGGACGATGAAGCCGGTGGGGGAGCGCGGCGGGCTGTCGGGGTCGATGGCGAGCGGGCCGCGGTCCTTGAGGGCGGTCCAGGCCATGTAGAGGAGGTAGAGGACGCCGGCGTACTTGATGGCGTCGAAGGCCAGGGCGCTGGCGTGCAGCAGGGCGGCCAGGCCGGTGATGGCGGCGAGCATGTGCGGGACGATGCCGACGGTGCAGCCCAGGGCGGTGAGCAGCGCGGCCCGCCCGCCGTGTGAGAGGCCGGCGGCGAGCGTGACCAGCGCGCCGCTGCCCGGAGAGGCGACGACGATCAGCGAGGTCAGCAGGAATTCGGGATCGGACAGCGAGGAGAAGGGCACGGCGGGCCTCGGCGCGAAGTGGCGGGAGCCGCATCGTGGCTGTGTGGGACTGAGGCGTCTTGGATGAAATTGCAGCGGGTCGCGGCGCACGGCTCGTGACCAGCGAGGCGCTCCGCGCCGATCAGCGCGTCGCGGCGGCGTAGGCGCCCGGCGCAAGGCCGAAGCAGCGGACGAAGTGCCGCGTGAGGTGGCTTTGATCGAAGAAGCCGCAGGCGGCGGCGGTGTCGGCGAGCGGGGTGCCCCGGGCGATGAGATGGCGGGCGCGTTGCAGCCGGCGTTGCACGACGTAGGCATGCGGCGGCAGGCCGGTGGCGCGGGTGAAGGCGCGCAGGAACTGGAAGCGGCTGAGGCCGGCTTCGCGCGCGAGCTCGTCGAGGCTGGCCGGCGTGGTGGCGTCGTCATCGATGCGGGCGCGAGCGAGCGCGATGCCGGCGGGGATGTCGTCGAGCGTGGCCAGCCGGGGCTGGAGGAGCGACTGCAGCAGGCTGAGCAACGCGCTGTCGACGTGGAGCGTGTCGGCGGCGCCGGGCGGCGTGGTGGCGCTGGCGCGGAAGAGGGCTTCGAAACGCGCGGCGATGCGGTCGTCGTGCAGCGTGGGCTGGTGGAACTCGACGTCGGAGGCGGAGCGCGTGGCGCTCAGGTGCGGGAGACGGGGCAGGGCCTCGGCGGCGATGTCGGCCATCGCGCGGGTGACGAGGTCCGGGGCGAGATAGAGCATGCGCCAGGTGCGGCCGTGGTCGCCGAGCGGGAGGCCGTCGTGGACCTCGCCTGGGTTGACGGTGATGACGTCGCCAGGGAAGGACTCGACCTGCCCGCGCCCGCTGGCGGTGCGCTGCGCGCCGCGGTCGATCCGCCCGATGCCGAATCCATCGTGGATGTGGCGCGGGAACGCCCGCGCGCTGTCGGCATGGACGATCTCGACACCCGCGAGCGGGCAGGGGAGGCGGGTGAAGGCGGGCATGGGAGGAGGGCGGGATGGGAGACTCTAACAAGTCGGCTCCGCCTTCGCCGTAGGGCTTCCGCGCCTCACCTCGGATTGGGAATGCCGCTTCCCATCTCCCGCACGATCTCGTTGACGCCGATGGCGTGCGTGCTGCCGAGGTATTTAATCAGCGTGCACTCCTTCGACTCGATGCGGCCGATCAGGAACGCTTCCTTCTCATTGCCCGAGGCCAGCGGATTGAGGAACGGCTCGCGCGTTTTCAGCTGCAGGTGCAGCCGTTCGCCCGCGTAGGTCTTGGAGGCCTCGAAGTTGTTCACCACGCAGCCTGATATGAGCGGGGAGTGGGTGGACGCGAGCGCGTGGTCGGCGCAAAGGCGGTTCATGACCTGGCAGGCCAGCGAAGCCTTCTTCTGCTCGAGTCCGAGCGCTTGAAGCGCCGGCATGTCCGCTTCGGTCAGGCGCAGCAATGGGGGCGTGCCGTTGGGCTTCGTGTCGTCGGTGATGACCAGCGTTGTGCCGGAGACCGTGGCCTTGAGCTTCAGCGTCTTGCCGGCCACCGTGACGGTGAACCGCTTGGCGCCGTTCGCGTTCTTGGCTTGGAACACCGTGCCCGACCGCATCCGATAGAAGTTGCGCTCGGCGGTGGGCTCGCTGATGCGCGACAAAAACACATCGCGCCGTTCCTTGCGGAAGAAGTCGTGGGACATGGTCGCCTCCCTGGTATTGAGGGAAACCAGCCTAGGCAGAGAGCACGCTGCGCCACAGTGCAGAAGGTCATCGATCCCGCGCGCGGTACTTGCCAGGGGACTTTCCGTCAGGCTGACCGAGCCTGAGCGGCTTCAAGCTCTCCGCGAATCGCCAGAAGAAATTCGCGTGTGGTCGGACGGAAGCCGGTCGGGATGATGTCGGGGCGAAAGTATTCCTGGAAGCGCTCCTCCATGCCAACCTCGCCGGTCCCCAAGAATCCGTCAATGTCGTGTACGAGCAGGCGGCGGAGAGGTGCATCGCTGTCCGCGATGAACGCGGCCACCACTTCTTCGAGAGTGTCTCCGTTGATGTCGAAGTCCTGGTGGAAATAGCCACCCATGAAGGCGGCCAACTCTGGAAATTGCTGCTGGCCCTTGGTCTGAATCACTGCCATGTTCAAGGCACCGGATAGGCGGTGAGGATGAAGTAGACGCGATTTTGCTGTTGAACCCTTCGGAACACGACGACCAGCCGGGTCATCTGCTGGAACTGCCCGGTGGCACGGACCACCCCTTCGCCCACGGACATTGACGCTTGGTACTGGAAGGAGAGCGGACGACTCCCGACTTGAGCCGTCTTCGCCCACGCTTCAATCTGTGCGGCGTTGGCTCGGACCGCTGCGCTCACATGACGCTCGGCTTCGGCGAGTGTGCGAAACGTCGTAGCAGCGGGTATGCGTGTCTCGGCTGCGAGGCGGGCCCGAAGCTGAGCCTCCGTCTTCCCCACATGTTTCAGGATGGTGTGGCCGCCCGCAGCCTCCTCCGCGGCGAGGCTGATGGTCCCTCTTCGCACGGCCAGGGCCCGAAGTGCCCCGACCCCACCAGCCAAAAGTGGGATGGCGATGTCAGCCCCGAGGCCAATCATCTCTGCGGTTTTTGGGTCTGCTCCCAGCGCAGCCGAAAGCGCCTTCGCCGATTCAGCCGTAAGGGTTGAGGTGTCCTTGCCAGTAGCGATTTGGCGAAGTGCCGAAGTGCTCGTATCCAGGCCATGCACGCCGAGCGCAGCTCCCGCGACCTTGGTGAGCGCGGTCGGCTCCGGCGCCAGCAGAAGCCCCCCCAGCCCCCACGAGTTCCAACGCTCCTCCCACCAGCTTCCCGATGCCCCAAAGCCTGCTGGATAGCGAGGGCTCAGACTCGACGGTCTCGCCTGCCAATACCGCTGCCAACTGGATCGGAGTCAGGACAATCTGCAGCCCGGCCTCGGCCTCTTGCACGAAGCCTGTGCCTTCTTCGGCCTGTGCCAGGCCAGTGGGCCCGGGGCTCGGTGAACGGGAGCGACACATCGTGCCCTTGTCGATGGGCTGCGAGTCTGTGGCGCACAAGGGGCCAGGGATGCGTGCGTTCGCCACGAAGGATGCAACGGGTCGATTGCGGGCTTACCAGTCGGTGCAGTTGCGCCCTGACCGGCCGACTCGAATCAATGTAGAGCCCATATACAGTGCCGCATCGTGACCAACGTCATTGAGCCGCTTGACCGCAGCACAGATGCTCAGGCGTTCCTCGATGCCACACGACGACGGACTTTACGAGCTTGAGGGTTTGCAGGCTCAGCCTGTCCCCGGTGCGGCCGCTGGAACCTCGCAAACGAAAAAACCGCCTCCCGGCGGTTTTTCTGGAATGAGGTTGACGAGCCTTACCCTCGGCACTGGTCACAACGGTTAGGGCTGCTTGGTTCCCCACCTGACCCGGTTGGCCGCGCTTCCATGCGAGGAGGCCCGTCAGCGGCGGATTCTAGCCGAGCTTTCAGCACCCTCCGGCCGAGCCCCCTCCCGCCGTGCCACTTCGCACACCTCGCGTGCGATCACCGCCGCGACGCCGTCGACTCATCCGCCTCGCCTGTGGTTAAATCCGCCCCGGAGCGGACACAGCGTCCAGTTCCATCGCCGATTTACCAACTACTTGCGGGCGATCAACAAATGCGGCTAAAGCGTTGCGGCTCCGACTGCCCCCGGGCCGGCAAACGCCGGTGATCTCTGTGGGCTCTCGGAGTTTTTTCATGTCCGCTCGTCTGGCTCAGTTCGACTCGCTGCTGACCCGCCGCCGTGCCGCTCGCGCCACCCCGGCTCCCGCCCAGCCCCAACGCACCCTGCGCGACCCCTGGGGCGAACCGGTCGCCGAGTTCTCCCGCTTCCCCTCCGACCTCGAGCTCCTCAAGGCCGCCCATCGCCTGCAGCCCGACGACTGGATCGGCGCGCTCGCCGACGACGCCCAGTCCCAGCGCCTCAACGCCGCCTGGCGCCTCGCGCTGCTGCGCGCCGACCGCCACGGCCAGGCCCGCGTGTCGCGCGAACCCGGCCCCCAATGGATCAGCCCGCAGCGGACCGCGCGCCCCGGCGAACGTCCCGCCGCCCTGCGTCGGCAACTGCATGCCGCCGCCGTGCGCCAGCTCTGGCTCGCCGGCTGGAAACTCGTCTGATCGCCCCCCGATGACCCGCACAGCGCGACTGCTCGTTGGACTGGCCGCGCTGACCATCCTCCTGATGGGCGCCCTCTATCTGATGGGGCGGCAACTCGCCGCGCCGGCATTCCGCCCGATCGGGGGGCCGCCGCCCGCGTTGCAAGCGCGGCAGATCGAATTCACCACCGCCGAGGGTGTCCCGGTCGCGGGCTGGTGGAGCCCCGGTCAGCCGGGCATGGGCACCGTCCTGCTGCTGCACGGCGTGCGGGGCGACCGCCGCCAGATGCTGCAACGCGCGCTGTTCCTGCATCGCCAAGGACGCGGCGCGCTGCTGATCGACCTGCCCGCGCACGGCGAGAGCGGCGGCACCGCGATCACCTTCGGCCTGCGTGAATCCGAAGCGGTCGTCGCCGCGCTTGATTTCCTCGTGCATGAAGCCCCCTGCGAGCGCCGCGCCGTCATCGGCGTGTCGCTTGGCGCCGCCTCGACCGTCCTGGCCAAGGGCCGGCCGCCGCTGGACGCGGTGATCCTGGAGTCGATGTTCCCGACCATCGAGGAAGCCGTGGCCGACCGCCTCAAGATGCGGCTGGGCGACTGGGCGGGCTCGCTGTCGCCGCTGTTGCTGACCCAGCTCCCCCTTCAGTTGGGGATCTCCCCCCGACAGCTGCGCCCGATCGAGCACATCGCCGACCTGCAGGCCCCCTTGCTGGTGATCTCGGGTGCGGAGGATCGTCACACCACCGCGGCCGAGACGCAGCGGATCTTCGCCGCGGCCGCGTCGCCGAAGTCCCTGTGGATGGTGCCCGGCGCGGCCCACGTCGACCTGCTCGACTTCACCCCCGAGGACTACACCACGCGTGTGTCCGCCTTCCTCGACGACCATCTGCGCAACGCCGCGTGTGCGACCGCCGCGGTCACGACGCCGCGTTTCGGTCAGCCCTGATCCGCTCGGCGATTCACGCCGCGCGACCTCGTTCGGCCAGCCAGGCCTCGGTCGCATAAGGGAAGGCGATCGTCGGTTCGCGCAGCACGGCGAAGCGATCCTTCAACCCGCGCAGCCGTTGCGCGACGGATCGCTGTTCCGCCTCGGGCAGCGAGGCGATGAAGCTCACCGACAGGATGCGGTCCAGCACCACCTGGTCGAAGGTCCCCACATGGCTGTGCGGGAAGACCGTCCGTTGGAGGGGGCCGAACCAAGCCTGTCCCTCGAAAGGCTGCTTCCACGTGCCCTTGTAGAAGCGCGGCGCGTCGCCCTCATAGGGGGTGATGATCTCGGTGATCGCGGCGACCCAGTCGACGGATTCGTCGCGCACATTCCAGACCAGCCCGAGCCGGCCCGAAGGACGCAGCACACGGTGCATCTCGCGCAGCGCCTGCGTGTTGGCGAACCAGTGGAAGGCCTGCGCGCAGACCAGCACGTCGGCATCGCCGTCGGGCAGCGGGATGGCCTCCGCGGTGCCGGCCAGCGCGCGCACCTCGGGCAGGCTGTCCGACAGCCGCGCCCGCATCGCGTCCACGGGTTCAACGGCGGTCACCGTGGCGCCGGTGCGCGCGAGCAGCTTGGTGAACTTGCCGGTGCCCGCGCCCAGGTCGATGACCCGGGCCGGCGCGCTTGCGCCGAGCGTGTCGCGCAGCCAGGCGGTCAGCGCTTCGGGGTACTCGGGGCGGCCGCGCTGGTAGTTGTCGGACGCGGCGGTGTAGCCGCGCTGCGCGGCCTCGTGGATGGGGCGGGGCGAAGTCATCGGATGATCCTACGCCGCGCGTCGTGGGCGGGCGTCAAGACCGCGTCGGCGGACTGGGCGCGCGGAGGCCGACGCGCGCTCAGAGTCCGAGCAGGGCCTGCCGCGTCACGGACACCGCCACGATGTAGGCCAGCGCGACCAGCGCCAGCACGTAGCCGAGCACGCGGAACTCGCCCCGTCCGAAGGCCCAGTGGCCGGTCGCGAAGTAGATCCCGAGCGCGATGAACTTGGCGGTCATCCACGGCTCGTAGCGCGGATCGTGATGCAGCGCGCCCCAGAGGCTGATGCCCGACACGACGATCAGCACATGGCTGCTGAAGACGAGCGTGCGCAGCCGCTCGTCACCGACCCACGTCGCGCCGAATTGATGAGCGAGGCCGCGGACCAGGAACAGCCCGACGCTGCACCACGCGAGCAGCGCATGCATCTTGACCATCGGGACATAGAACCAGTCCATGACCGGCGAGCTTCGTCACCCGGTCGAGGGATGTCAATCGGGGGAATGCGGGCGGGGAGGGGGATCGACTTGCTGATTCGCTCTGGAGAGGGCCCTCCTCATCTCCCCCGCCGCCAACCAGTTTGAGTCATGGCGGAACGAACGGCGATCTCGAGAATGGGCGCCTGGCATCGACGTGGGGTCGACGCAGAAAGGATGGTGATGATGACTTCGAATGCGGTTGAAAAGGAGCCGATGCTCGCAGCATCAGGCGTCGAAGCGGGGTGGCCACCTCATCGATGGGTCCGGGTCGACAGCAAGTCACAGGCGCCGTACAAGTTTTTTCCCTGCTTCAATCCTTGCGCGCCCAACGAGTGGCCATACGACCTGCAGGCGCTCCTCGGAACGGAAGATTGGGGCGACGTGATTGCCTGGTTCCTGGAACGACATCCGGCCGTGTCTGGGCAGGATCTGCACCGCTTCGCAGAGGAGCTTGTGCGCTGCGCGCCGGGGCGCGAGATCAGCGTGGAAGTCAGCAACGATCCCGAGCTCGGCACGCTCAGTCTGTGGTTCACGTTGTGGGGATTCGGGGAGGAGGAATGGGGGTTGGAATCCCGGGAAGTCAGGGCGATGAACCAGCTATGGTTTTCCGTGCCTGCCTTCCGCCTTCTGTTCGGCTCCGTCGGCATCGACGCCAAACGCGGGGCATTCGCGGACCGTCATGAACAGTGGGGAGGGTGAGCCATGCATCACTTCGACCTGCATGAAGTCTCGAAGGTGGAGGAGCATCTTTGGACGCTCGATGGCGAAGGCAACGTTCGGAGCGCTGCTTCACGTGCCTACTACGGCGTGTTTCTCGTTGCACGAGAACTCGCGGGGCTGGAAGACCGCAGCGCTGAAGTTCATCGACTCACCCAACAGCATTTCGAGGACATTGGCGAGCAACTGATAGCCGAGGGTTTGGAGTTCTTGAGGCATCGGCGAAACGCTGCGGACTATCAGACCAAACGCCTTTTCTCCCGCAGGGATGCTGCCGAGGTCATCAGGCGTTCCAGGTCGGTCCGCGCTGCATTGACGGTCGTCGCAGGGAGGATGAAGTACAGGCACTCCTCATGAACGACGAAGGGCGCCTCAGCGCCCTTCATGTTCTTCAATCCGCGGCGCGCTCAGCGCAGTTGCAGATCGTCGTCGCCGAAGCGGATGTCGAGCGGCTCGATCAGCAGCTGCTTCTCGCCGTCCTCGACGCGGCCCGCGTCCCACGCGTCGATGCCGCAGGCCTTGGCGATCTCCACCACCTTCGCCGCCTGGTCCGCCTTCACGAAGATCGCGAAACCGGCCCCCATGTTCAGCGTCGAATACGCCTCGCGGTCATCCTGCTGCGCATGCGTCTGCATGAACTTCAGCACCGGCGTCACCGGCGGCACCGTGTGGATGCGGTACGTGAACTTGCCGGGGTGACGCAGCAGCTTGCGCCAGCCGTGGCCCGTGATGTTGGCGCAGTAATGCGGCGTGATGCCCGCCTTGTACAGCGCCTCGGTCACCGGCGAGTACAGCGTCGTCGGCGCCAGCAGCGCCTCGCCGTAGCTCAGGCCGGGTTCGATCTCGGTCAGGTAACCCTGCGGCAGACGCTCGGTCAGCTTGCGCGCCAGGCTCAGGCCGTTGGCGTGGATGCCCGAGGAGGCCAGCAGCACGATCGCGTCGCCCGCGCCCAGCTTGTCGCCGACCGACAGACGTTCCTTCGGATTGATCAGACCGGTGCAGGACGCCGCGAGGTCGATGCGGCCCGATTCCACGATCCCCGCCAGCGCCGGCGTCTCGCCGCCGCCCCAGGCCACCTGGCAGACGTCGCAGGCCTTCTTCCAGCCCGCCACCAGCGCCTGCGCGCGCTGCGCGTCGCCGAACCAGTCCGAGCCGCCGGCGGCCCAGTAGGCCTGCACCACCAGCGGCGTCGCGCCCACGGTGATCAGGTCGTTCACCGCCATCGCGATCGTGTCCTGCGCGATGCCGTCGTAATAGCTCTTGCCCGTCAGCGTCGCCATCTCGTCGGCGACCAGCGTCTTCGTGCCCAGGCATTCGACGATCGACGCCAGGTAGAACGGACCCACGTCCACCACGTACGCCGACTCGCCGCGCGAGGCCTTCACCTCGGTGAAACCATGCGCGCTCATGTGGACGGCCGTGGCCGCCGCGGCGCGCTGGGCGCTGATCTTCAGCGGGTCGATCAGGTCGTAGTTGACGCCGGCCTGTTCGTAGCTCAGCGTGCCGGAGGAGGGATCGTGCGGGGTGCTCATGGCGGCGGATTATCCGTCAGCGCCAACGGACTCTCCTGACAAACCCGGACGCCATCCCCCCGCACCCCGTCCGGACGAGGGAGCCCGCCCCCGTAGAATGCCCCGCCATGAGTTACCAGGTCCTCGCACGCAAGTACCGCTCCCGCACGTTCGAGGAGCTGATGGGTCAGGAACACGTCGTGCAGGCCCTGGCCAACGCGCTGACGCAGCAACGCCTGCACCACGCCTATCTCTTCACCGGCACGCGGGGCGTGGGCAAGACCTCGGTGTCGCGCATTCTGGCCAAGTCGCTGAACTGCATCGGGCCGGACGGCACCGGCGGCATCACCGCCCATCCCTGCAACGTCTGCGACGTCTGCCGCGACATCGACGCCGGCCGCTTCGTCGACTACGTCGAGCTGGACGCCGCGTCCAACCGCGGCGTCGAGGAGATTTCCCAGCTGCTGGACCAGGCCGTCTACAAGCCGGTCGTGGGGCGCTTCAAGGTCTACATGATCGACGAAGTGCACATGCTGTCGAACACCGCGTTCAACGCGATGCTCAAGACGCTGGAGGAGCCGCCCGAATACCTGAAGTTCGTGCTGGCCACCACCGATCCGCAGAAGGTGCCGGTCACCGTGCTGTCGCGCTGCCTGCAGTTCAACCTGCGCCCGATGGCGCCGCAGACGGTGCTGGAGCACCTGACGCGCGTGCTGGCCAATGAGCAGGTCCCCAATGAACCCGGCGCGCTGCGCCTGCTGGCGCGCGCGGCGCGTGGCTCGATGCGCGACGCGTTGTCGCTGACGGACCAGGCGATCGCCTTCGGCTCGGGCAAGCTCGAGGAAGCAGGCGTGCGCCAGATGCTGGGCAGCGTGGATCGCGGCCATGTACTGGGCATCCTGAACGCGCTGATCGCCGGTGACGGCGCGGCGCTGGTGGGCGCGTCGGACCGGCTGCGCGACATGGGCCTGTCCGCCGGCGGCACGCTGGAGGACCTGGCGGTGGCGCTGCAGCACCTGGCCATCGCGCAGGCGGCACCCGGCGCGCTGGATGCGGGCGATCCCGACCTGGTGGAGCTGCTGCCGCTGGCGGCGCAGTTGCCTGCCGACGAGATCCAGCTGATGTACAGCATGGCGCTGCATGGCCGGCAGGAGCTGCCGCTGGCGCCGGACGAGTACGCGGGGCTGACGATGGTCCTGCTGCGGATGATGGCCTTCCGCCCGAACGGGCAGGGCGCACGCCAGCCGACGCTGCCGGAAGCGGCCGCGCGGAGCACGCCCGCGGCGGCGCCGGTGCCCTCGGCGGCGCCGGTCCGTCCGCCAGCGGTGAATCCGCCCGCGCCGCAGGCGCAGGCCGCCGAACCGGCGCCTGCGCCGACGCCCGCACCCGCCGTGCCGCGCGTGGCCGAGGCCGCGCCGCCGGATCCCGAACCCGAGCCTGCGGCCGCACCGGTCGCCGCGCCTGAACCCGCGCCCGCGCCGGCACTGGCGCCAGCACCGGCACCAGCACCAGCACCGGCGCTAGCTCCATCGCCAGCGCCAGCGCCTGAACCTGCCCCGGCGCCTGAGCCTGCTCCCGCGCCCGTCGCCGCGCCTCGCGCGCCGTCCGGCCCGCTGCGCGCGGCCACGGCCGGCGCGCCCGCCACGCGTTTCAGCGAGCGTCTGCGCCCGCGCGCCGCGCCGCCGCCCGTGGAGAAGGCCGAATCCGACAGCGACGAGCCCGAGGACCTGTCCCCGCCGCACGATGCTGACGGTCCGCCGCCCTGGCTGGACGTGCCGCCGCCGACGGACGAGGAAGCCTCGGTCGGCATGGGCCTGTCGGACCTGGACGATCCGATGCCCGATGGCGTTGACGCCCCCGGTGCCCCGGGCGGTTCCAGCTCAGCCGGCGGCATCTACCTGTCCACCGCGATCGACGAAGTCGAGCTGGTGCCCACGCCCACCGGCGAGCGCTGGTACGCGACGGTGTCGCAGCTGGGCCTGAACGCCTTGTCGCGCGAACTCGCGCTGCAGGCCGAGTGCCTGGAGATCGACGACGCGGGCGACTCGCCGCGCTGGCGCTTCCGCGTCGAGCGCGAATCGCTGCGCCAGCCCGCCTTGCTGGACAAGCTGCAGGCGGCGCTGACCGCCTTCGTCGGCAAGCCCGTGCGCGTGGAGATCGAGACCGGCCGCGCCACCGATTCGCCGGCGCTGCGCGACACGATGGCCGCGCGCTCGCGCCAGCGGCAGGCCGAGTCGATCATCCTGGAGGATCCCGAGGTCCGGCAGTTGCTTGCGCAGTTCAAGACCGCGCGCATCCTGCCGGGCTCGATCAAGCCGGTCTGAATCTCGCCGTGGGCGACAATCCCGCCCATCGCATCGACCTCCGGGTCATCTCCGGCTCGGCCTGGCGCCGAGCCATTGAACCTCTGAACAAGGAATCACGATCATGATGAAGGGTCAACTCGCCGGCCTGATGAAGCAGGCCCAGGCGATGCAGGACAACCTGAAGAAGGCGCAGGACGAACTCGCCAACGTCGAGGTCGAAGGCCAGTCCGGCGCAGGGCTCGTCAAGGTCACGATGACCTGCAAGCACGACGTCAAGCGCATCACCATCGATCCCAGCCTGCTGGCCGATGACAAGGACATGCTGGAGGACCTCGTGGCCGCCGCGTTCAACGACGCGGTGCGCCGCGCCGAGCAGGTCAGCTCGGAGAAGATGTCCAAGCTGACCGCCGGCATGCCGCTGCCCCCGGGCATGAAGTTCCCGTTCTGATCGGATCCCGGTGACCGCGCTCGACCAATT
This sequence comes from Roseateles sp., assembly GCA_039594005.1. Classification (GTDB taxonomy): domain Bacteria; phylum Pseudomonadota; class Gammaproteobacteria; order Burkholderiales; family Burkholderiaceae_C; genus Roseateles. Next base: position 1,856,956 of record JBCNOF010000010.1, on the reverse strand, counting down.
GATCGAGGCCTTGCGGCGCCTGCCCGGCGTGGGCCAGAAATCGGCTCAGCGCATGGCCTACCACCTGCTGCAGCACGACCGCGCCGGCATCGACGCGCTCGCGCGCGCGCTGCAGGAGGCGGCCAGCAACGTGCGCCACTGCGAGCGCTGCCACACCTTCAGCGAGACGCCGTTGTGCCCGATCTGCTCGGACCGGCAGCGCGACGCGCGCCTGCTGTGCGTGGTCGAGTCGCCGGCGGACCAGGCCGCGATGGAGCGCACGGCGTCCTACTTCGGCTACTACTTCGTGCTGCAGGGGCGGATCAGCCCGCTGGACGGCGTGTCCACGCGCGAGATCGGCGTCGAGCAACTGCTCGGGCGCGCCACGGACGGGCAGGTGGAGGAGGTGATCCTCGCCACCAGCTTCACGGCCGAGGGCGAGGCCACCGCGCATGTGCTGGCCGAGGCGCTGCGCGCGCGCGGTCTGCGCAGCACGCGGCTGGCGCGCGGCGTGCCGGTGGGCAGCGAGCTGGAGTATGTGGACCTGGGCACCATCGCGCACGCGCTGGTGGACCGCCGATCGACCTGATCGGAAGCACTGGAAGACCTGGAAGGCCTGGATGACCGTCGCGAACTATTGCCTGATCGTCGCCTGCGTGATGCCGGTGCTGTGCGCCGCGCTGGCGAAGTCCCGCGGCTTCGGCAAGCGCCGTCGCGATGGCGGCTTCGACAACCACGATCCGCGCGGCTGGCTGGATCGCCAGACGGGCTGGCAGGCGCGCGCGAACGCGGCGCAGGCCAACAGCTTCGAGGCGCTGCCGCTGTTCATCGCGGGCGTGCTCGCGGCGCAGCAGATGCAGCTGGCACAGGCGCGCATCGATCAGCTCGCGATGGGCTTCATCGCGGCGCGGGTCGTGTATATCGCGCTGTACCTCGCCGATCAGCCCACCCTGCGCAGTCTCGCGTGGGGCGTGGGCCTGGCGTTGTCGGTAGCGCTTTTCTTCGCCTGAGTTTCTCAGCTCAGCGCAGCGCGGTCTTCGTCGAGACCGTGCGGGCGCCCTTGGACTCGCTAGCGACCTTGGCGCTGCGGGTCTTGGTGCTGGACTTGGCCGACTTGGCCGTCGCGCTCGACGCGACCTTCGTCGTCTTCGCCACCTTGGCTCCGCGCGCCGACTTCGACGACGCGTTGTTCGTCTCCGCCGCCGCCAGCGTCTGGCCCTCGCGGACATAGACCACGACCTGCTGCCCCGGCTTGAAAGTCGCCTTGGTGCTCACACGGTTCCACTGCGCCAGCTGCGTCGTCCCGAGCCGATACCGGCGTGCCACGCTGGCCACCGTGTCGCCCTTGCCGGCCTTGAGCGTGACGCGCCGCATCGGCGGCACATCCGGCGCGAAGCCGATGCTGGCGTTGTCGGCCAGGTGCTCGGACACGTCCTGATCCCGAGAGGCCGTACGCGGCACCAGCAGCGTCGAGCCCTTGGTCACCAGCATGCGCGCCGGGATGCGGTTGATCTCGCGCAGCCCGGTCTCGCTCATGCCGACCTGCCTGGCCGCGTCCGCCGGCTTCATCGTGCGGGGCACCACCCACGCCGTCCACGACGCCAGCGGGCCGCGATGCTTCTCGAGGTTGGCCACGAAGGTGCTCGCGTTGTCGTAGGGCAGCAGCAGCTGGCCGCTGCTCGCCGCCAGGATCACCGGCTTGTTCATCGACGGGTTGAACTGGCGGAAGGTGTCCTCGTCCAGCTCGGCCAGTTGAGCGGCGCGCGACACGTCCATGTCGCGGTCGATGTTGACCGACAGGAAGTACGGGTGGTTGGCCACCGCCGGCAGCGTCAGTCCGAAGGCCTCGGGACGCATCACGATGTTCTTCACCGCCTGCAGCTTGGGCAGGTAGTAGCGCGTCTCGTCGGGCATGCGCAGGCTGTCGTAGTCGATCGGCAGGCCCGCCTTCTGGTTGCGCGCCACGGCCTTGCTGACGTTGCCCTGGCCCCAGTTGTACGCGGCCAGCGCGAGCTGCCAGTCGCCGTCGAACATCTTGTTCAGGCGCTGCAGGTAGTCCAGCGCGGCCTTGGTCGAGGCCAGCACGTCGCGGCGGTCGTCGCGGAAGATGTTCTGCTTGAGGTCGAAGTCACGGCCCGTGGCCGGCATGAACTGCCACATGCCCACGGCCTTCGCGCTGGACTGCGCGTCGTTGCGGAACGCGCTCTCGACGAAGGGCAGCAGCGCCAGCTCCATCGGCATGCCGCGCTTCTGCACTTCCTCGACCACGTGGTACAGGTACAGGCTGCCGCGACCGGTCATGCGTGCGACGTAATCCGGGCGGCTGCTGTACCAGTCCTCGGCCTTGCGCACGAGGTCGTTGTCCAGCTCCGGCATGGCCATGCCGGCGCGCATCCGCGCCCACAGGTCCACATGCGTCCTGGGCGCATCCAGGTCGACCTTCTCGCCCGGGTTCAGGTTGTCCTCGAGCAGCACATCGAGCTTGTCCTCGGGCGCGGTGGCCACGCGGGCGACCGGCGTCGCGGGCGAGGGCACGGCCGAGGCAGCGGACTCCACCGCCTGCACCGTCTGCTGCGCGATCGCCTGAGCGTCCTGGTTGTCCGCGGGCGCGACCGGTCGGTTGGCGCAGGCGGCCAGCACCAGCGGCAGCAGCGCCGCGATCAGCGTCAGCGCGGGGCGGCGGGTGGGGGAAGTCGGCGTGGAGGTGGCGTCCGCGTGATCGGCGGCGCGGCGGGAACGGGAGGAACGCATCGGCGGGCAGGACGGGGTCGGGTGTCGGTGCATCGGGGTCTCAGCGAAAGTCGTTCTTCCATTGGCGCAGCCCGGCCAGGACCGAGACCGGCCGCGCGGTCACGCGCGGGTCGTGGCGCTGCGCGGCCTCGCGGACCTCGGCGTGCTCGCAGCGCAGGAAGGGGTTGATCTGGAGCTCCACGGCGATCGTGGAGGGCAGGGTGGGCAGCGACTGCTCGCGCCGGGCCAGACACCAGGCCTCGTGGCGCGCGGCCGCCTCGTTCTGGGGCTCGACTGTGCGAGCAAATCGCAGATTCGACAAGGTGTATTCATGCGCGCAGCACACCCGGGTATCCCCGGGGAGCGCGGCCAGCTTGGCCAGCGACGCGAGCATCTGCGCGGGCGTGCCCTCGAACAGCCGGCCGCAGCCCGCGGAGAACAGCGTGTCGCCGCAGAACAGGATCGGCGCGTCACCGTCGCTCGGTTGCTTCAACACGAAAGCGATGTGACCGGCGGTGTGGCCCGGCACATCCAGCACGTCGAAGGCCTGGCCGAGCAGCTCGACCCGGTCGCCTTCGCGCAGCGGCACGACCGGCACGGGCATGGCCTCGGTGGCGGGGCCCCAGACCCGGCCGCCCTCGGCGAGCAGCGGCAGCAATTCGCGAACGCCGCCCACGTGATCGCCATGGTGGTGGGTCACTAGAATGCCTCGCAGGTCCAGGCCGAGCGCGTCCAGGGTGTCCTTCACCGGTGCCGCGTCGCCTGGATCCACGACGAGCGCCGATCGACCGTCATGCAGCAGCCAGAGGTAGTTGTCTGTGAAGGCGGGGATGGCGACGAGGTTCATGCAGGCAAGGGCGACAGGTCGCAGCGATGAAGACTCCGGACCAGGACGGCGGGATCGGCGACACCGACGAGAAGGCGCCGATTGTAGAGGCGCGCCTGCGCCTGGACGCCGCGGCGGCCGAGCATGCGCGCTGGTTGCGCACGCCTGCCGGGCGCTACCTGCTCGCGTGGGAACAGCGCTTCATCGACGCGGCCGTCATCGACTGGTTCGGCTATCACGCGGTGCAGCTGGGTTTCCCGCAACTGCATGGCCTGCGCACCAACCGCATGAGCAACCGCTGGCTCGCGCTCAATCACCCGCCCGTCGAGGACGGCGTGGCCGGCCCGCCGGTCCCCGGACCCGCGACCCATCCGCTGGAGTACCAGCCCGAACCGCAGGCCGAGTTCGCGTCGGGCCTCACCGGCGCGGGCCGCGCGGCCGTGTACTGCGAGTTCGACGCGCTGCCCTTCGAGGCCAACAGCCTGGACCTGGTGCTGTTGCCGCACACGCTGGAACTCGCCGCCGATCCGCACCGCTGCCTGCGTGAGGTCGAGCGTGTGTTGCGGCCCGAGGGGCGCGTCGTGATCCTCGGCCTGAACCCGGCGAGCCTGTGGGCGGTGAGGCAGAATCTCGCCCGCGTCAACGGCCGGATGCTGGGCCGGCCGCCGCGGCTGTACCTGCCCGAGGAGGGCGAGTACATCGGCTACTGGCGGCTGCGCGACTGGCTGAGGCTGTTGTCGTTCGAGGTCGAGCGCGCGCAGTTCGGCTGCTATCGGCCGCCGCTGCTGAGCGATGCCTGGCTGACGCGCTGGCAGTGGATCGAGAAGCCCGGCGGCAAGTGGTGGACGGTGCTCGGCGCGTTGTACGGCGTGATCGCGGTCAAGCGCGTGCACGGCATGCGGCTGATCGGGCTGACGCGCGGCAAGCCCCGTGTGGCCAAGACCGCGCCGGCGGTCGCCGCGGTCCACCATCACCACCACAGCCTCCAACCACGACCCCACGGCGAGGACGTCGAGATCGATTGATCCCGGCGTACGTCCCGGACCCGTTCCCCGCGCTCTCCTTCTTCTCCTGAATCCGCTGAAGTTCCCATGACCGACACCGCTCCCGCTCCCGCCCCTGCTCCCGCCGCCGCGCCCAAGATCGCCAAGCCCTCCGTGGTCATCTACACGGACGGGGCCTGCAAGGGCAACCCGGGCCCGGGCGGCTGGGGCGCGTGGCTCAAGAGCGGCGACCACGAGAAGGAGCTCTTCGGCGGCGAGCGCAACACGACCAACAACCGCATGGAGCTCACCGCGGTGATCGAGGCGCTGACCTCGCTCAAGCGCAGCTGCAACATCGTGATCTACACGGACAGTGAATACGTGCGCAAGGGCATGACCGAGTGGATCTCGGGCTGGCAGCGCCGCGGCTGGAAGACCGCCGACGGCAAGCCGGTGAAGAACGCCGAGCTCTGGCAGCGCCTGGACGCGCTGCGCAAGCTGCACACGGTGGACTGGCGCTGGGTCAAGGGCCATGCGGGCGATCCCGGCAACGAACGTGCCGACGCGCTGGCCAACAAGGGCGTCGGCGTCGCGAAGTGACGCGAGCGGTCGAACTCGCGGGTTAACCCGCGACCCGCGTGCGGGTCTCGCCCGCATGTCGCGATTGGCGGCCGCCACGCCGTCGCCCGTCCCATTGCTTCCCGGTTTTCACGGGCTTCGCGGCTACAGTCCGCGCGCCTCGGAAACCCGCACGAAAACTAGAAGCAATGAAGTTGACACGTCCGACCACGTGGATCGCGCTGAGCGCGCTGGCCGCCGCCCTGGTGCTGGCCCATGTCTGGCAGCGATCGGCCACGAGTCCGGCCACGAGTCCGTCCACGAGCTCGGCGGCGATGACGGCCTCGACGTCCTCGACGTCCGGCAAGCCTGATCAAAAGCCCGATCAGAAACCTGCCCACGGGCCGGTGCCCGTGGAGGCCCGACCGGTCGAGCGCCTCGCGCTCGCCGACGAGGCGCAGGCGGTGGGCAGTCTGCGCGCGCGCCAATCGGTGCTGCTGCGGCCCGAGGTCGCGGGTCGCGTCGTGAAGCTGGGTTTCAGCGACGGACAACGCGTGCGGGCCGGGCAGTTGCTCGTGCAGCTCGAGGACAGCCTGCAGGCCGCGCAGCTCAAGCAGGCCGAGGCGCAGGCCGGCATCGCCCGCACGCAGCTGCAGCGCAACCGCGAGCTGCTCACGCAGGGCTTCGTGTCAGCCAGCGCGGTCGACCAGTCGCAGGCCGCGCTGGACGTGGCCGAGGCGCAGGTCGCGCTGGCGCGCGCGCAGGTGCAGCGCATGCAGGTGCGCGCGCCCTTCGACGGCGTCGCGGGCATCCGCTCGGTCAACCTGGGCGACTACGTGAAGGACGGCGCCGAGCTCGTCGGCATCGAGGACGCGTCGAGCATGTGGGTGGACTTCCGCCTGCCCGAGCGCTACGTGCCGCGCCTGCGCACTGGTCAGACGGTCGAGCTCGCGCTGGACGCGCTGCCGCAGCGCGAGTTCCGCGCGCAGGTCGAGGCGGTGGACGCGCAGCTCGATGCCAACGGCCGCTCGATGCTCGTGCGCGCGCGGCTGGCGCAGGTCGCGCCGGAACTGCGCTCGGGCCTCTTCGCCCGGGTGAAGGTGCGCTTCGCGCTGCGCCAGCAGGCGATCGTCGTGCCCGAGGAGGCGCTGGTGCCGCAAGGCGGCAAGCAGTACGTGCTGAAGGTGGTCCCGCAGGGCGCCACCGGATCGGCCCGCACCACGCAGCGCATCGAGGCCCGGCTGGGCCTGCGCGTGCCGGGCAAGGTCGAGATCCTGGAGGGCCTCGCGCACGGTGATCTCGTCGTGACCGCCGGGCAGCAGCGGCTGATGCGCGGTGAGGCGCAAGCGATCCAGGTCGTCGAGCTGGACGGCCGCACATGAGGCTCTCCGAGATCTCCATCCGTCGCCCGGTGCTGGCGACGGTGATGTCGCTGCTGCTGGTGCTCGTCGGGCTGGTCAGCTTCAACAAGCTGACGCTGCGCGAGTACCCGCGCATCGATGAGCCCGTCGTCACCGTCAGCACGCGGCTGGTGGGCGCGTCCAGCGAGGTGATCGAGAGCCAGGTCAGCAAGCCGCTGGAGGATTCCATCGCCGGCATCGACGGGGTGGACATCGTCACCTCGATCTCGCGGGCCGAGCAGAGCCAGATCACGGTGCGATTCAAGCTCGAGAAGGACCCCGACAACGCCGCGGCCGACGTGCGCGACCGCGTCGCGCGGGTGCGCTTCCGATTGCCCGAGGCGGTGGACGAGCCGGTGGTGGCCAAGGTCGAGGCCGACGCTCAGCCCACGATCTGGCTCGCCTTCACCAGCGAGACGATCGATCCGCTGGCCGTGACCGACATCGTCAACCGCGTCGTCAAGCCGCGCCTGCAGACGGTGCCGGGCGTGGCCGAGGTGCAGGTCAGCGGCGACCGGCGCTATGCGATGCGGGTGTGGCTGGATCCGGAGCGGCTGGCCGCGCACCAGCTCACCGTGCAGGACGTCGAGGACGCGCTGCGCAAGCAGAACCTGGAAGTGCCCGCCGGCCGGATCGAGAGCCGGCAGCGCGAATTCAATGTCACCGCGCGCACCGACCTGAACACGCCCGCGCAGTTCGCCGAGGTGGCGCTGCGCTCCAGCGGCGGCTACACGGTGCGGCTCAAGGACGTGGGACGTGTCGAGGAGGCCGCGGCCAGCGAGCGCTCGCGGGTGCGGCTCAACGGCATTCCGTCGGTGTCGGTGGGCGTGGTGCGCCAGGCCACGGCCAACCCGCTGGAGGTGTCGGCCGGGGTGACGGCGATGATGCCCAAGCTCCAGTCCGAGCTGCCCGCCGGCATCGAGGTCAAGCCCGCCAACGACAACTCGGTGTTCATCGACCGCTCGATCAAGTCGGTCTATCACACCATCGGCGAGGCGGTGGTGCTGGTGGCGCTGGTGGTGTTCGTGTTCCTGCGCACGCTGCGGGCGTCGGTGATCCCGCTGGTGACGATTCCCGTGAGCCTGATCGGCAGCTTCGCGCTGATGGCCGCGGCCGGCTTCACGGTCAACACGCTGACGCTGCTGGCGCTGGTGCTGGCCATCGGGCTGGTGGTGGACGATGCGATCGTGGTGCTGGAGAACATCTTCCGCCACGTGGAGGAAGGGCTGAGCCCGTTCCAGGCCGCGCTGCGCGGGGCGCGCGAGATCGGCTTCGCCGTGGTGGCGATGACGCTGACGCTGGCGGCGGTCTTCGCGCCGCTGGCGTTCACGCCGGGCCGCACCGGACGGCTGTTCGTCGAGTTCGCGCTCACGCTGGCGGGTGCGGTGGTGGTGTCAGGCTTCGTGGCGTTGACGCTCACGCCGATGATGTGCGCCAAGCTGCTGCGGCACGCCTCGACGCCGACGCGCTTCGATCGCGGCATGGAGCGGGTGCTGCAGGGCATCGAGGGCGGATATCGCCGCGTGCTGGGTCGGGCGCTGCGCGCGCGCTGGTCGGTGGTGGCGCTGATGGTGGCCGCGGGCGGACTGGGCGGATGGCTGTTCACGCAGGCGAAGTCGGAGCTGGCACCGGTGGAGGACCGCGGGGTGATCTTCATGCCGGTGAACGCGCCGGACGGCTCGACGCTCGACTTCACCGCGCGCTACCTGGACGCGGTGGATCGGATCTCGGCGACGTATCCGGAGTTCGATCGGCGCTTCTCGTTCTCCAACGGCAGCAACGTGGCCAGCGGCAACCTGATCCTGCGCACGGTGGACTGGGCCGATCGCGCGCGAAGCACGCCGCAGATCGCGCAGGCGATGCTGCCGCAGCTGGGCCTGCTGCCCGGCGTGCAGGCCTTCCCGATCACGCCGCCGAGCCTGGGGCAGGGCTTCGGCTCGCGGCCGGTGAGTTTCGTCGTGATGACCAGTGATTCGTACGCGAACCTGGCGAGGATCACGCAAGCCTTCATGGCGGAGATGGCCAAGAACCCGGGCTTGATCCAGCCCGACAACGACCTGCGGCTGAACAAGCCGGAGATCTTCATGGAGGTGGACCGCGAGCGTGCGGCCGACCTGGGCGTGCCGGTGGACGCGATCGCGCGCACGGTGGAGACGATGCTGGGCAGCCGCGTGGTGACGCGCTACAAGCGCGATGCCGAGCAGTACGACGTGATGGTGCAGACCGAGGCGCGCGACCGCGCGACGCCGGACCAGATCGAGCGGCTGTTCGTGCGCGGTCGCGACGGCGCGATGGTGCCGCTGTCGAGCCTGGTGCGGGTGCGCGAGACGGTGAGTCCGCGCGAGCTGAACCACTTCAATCAGCGGCGCTCGGTGTCGATCTCCGCGGCGCTGGCGCCGGGGTATGCGCTGGGCGACGCGCTGAAGTTCATGGACGCGACGGCGGCGAAGGTGCTGCCGTCGGGCTACGCGACGGAGCTCAATGGGGTGTCGCGCGAGTACAAGTCCGCCAGCGGCGCGCTGGGGCTGGTGTTCGCGCTGGCGCTGCTGTTCATCTTCTTGGTGCTGTCGGCGCAGTTCGAGAGCTTCATCGATCCGTTCGTGATCATGTTGTCGGTGCCGCTGTCGATGCTGGGCGCCTTGCTGGCGCTGCGCTGGACGGGCGGGACCTTGAACGTGTACTCGCAGATCGGTCTGATCACGCTGGTGGGGCTGATCACGAAGCACGGCATCCTGATCGTGGAGTTCAGCAACCAGCTGCGACGCGAGGGCAGGGCGACGCTGGAGGCGGTGGTGGATGCGGCGACGCTGCGGCTGCGTCCGATCCTGATGACGACCGGGGCGATGGTGCTGGGGGCCTTGCCGCTGGCGCTGGCCTCGGGCGCGGGCGCGGAGAGCCGCCAGCAGATCGGCTGGGTGATCGTGGGCGGGATGAGCCTGGGCACCGCGCTGACGGTGTTTGTCGTCCCGACGATGTACGTGCTCTTCGCCCGCAAGCGCGTCCCGGGCGAGGATGTGACGCCGGCGTTGGCGGCTTGAAGTGATCGCGCGCCGTGCGGCGCGATGGACAGAGCTCCCTCTCCCGCTTCGCGGGCGAGGGGCTTCCGGCACGCGGGTCTCAGCGCATCGCCGCCTTCGTGGCATCGCCTCCGCTCGCGATCTCCCGCGGCGTCTGTCCCAGCAGCCGCTTGAGCGAATGCGTCAGGTGGGCCTGATCCGTGAAGCCCAGCTCTGCCGCCACCTGCGAGGCCGCCAGGCCTGCCCGCAACTGTCGCGCCGCCTCGTGCGCCCGCGCGATCTGCTGCATCGCCTTCAGGCCCACGCCCGCGACCTCCGCGAAATGCCGCTGGATGCTGCGCTCATCCAGCCGCTGGCTCGCCCCCTGCAGCGCGCGCTGCACCACCGGATCCCGCTCCAGCACGCCACGCCGCGCCAGCGCCGCCACCAGTTGCTCCGCGTTGTCGAAACGCGGGATCTCGAAGCGTTCCTCACCCAGCCGGAAACGCCCATCGCTGTCCACCGGGCACACGACCCCGCGGCCCCGCATCACCCGTCCGGGCGCGCGCGGCAGGTAGACCTCACCCCGGAACGCGATGCTCAACAGCTCGTCGCCGGCTTCGTGCTCGACCACCAGCGGCGCCGTGATCTGACCGGTCTGGATCACCATCGCCGGTCCATCGCCGCGACGCACGAACAGCAGGTCCCAGGACCCGTCCGGCAGGGCCATCTCGCGCGAGGCCGCATGGATGCGCAGATGGCGGACCTTCGCCACGAAGGGCGAGTCCGCCACGCGTTCCTGTTCGTCAGCGATCGGTCCCGGCATCGATGGCCTCTCGCGCCCGCAGCGCGCCGAAGAAGCGGCGGAGGTCGTCCACGACGAGACCCGGCTCGGTCTCGTTGGCGAAATGCCCGCCGCGGGGCATCTCGGTCCACTGTAGCAGCCGGCTGTGCGAGCGCTCCACGAAGCGGCGCACCGAGCGGAAGTCGTCCGGGAACACCGCCACCGCCGTGGGCGTCGGATTGAGCAGCTCGCGGTAACCCGCGCCACTGGCGGCATTGGCCAGGTACATCTCCGCCGCCTGACCGCCCGTGCCCGTGAACCAGTACAGCGACACATGCGTCAGGAAGCGGTCCCAGTCGACCTCGCCCGCGCGCTCACCCTCGAAACCGAAGAACAGCTCGGCGTTCCAGGCCAGCAGCGCCGCCGGCGAATCCACCAGGCCGAAGGCCAGCGTCCCGGGCCGCTTGGACTGGATGTCCACGTAACCCGCGTACTTGCGGAAGTAGTCCAGCCGCTCGAAGCCGGCGAGCTCGAAGGGCGACAGCCCGTCCATCTCGCCGGGCGCGCCGCTGGGGAAGGCGAAGACCTGCTGCAGGTGCACGCCGACCAGCCCGCGCGGCGCGAGGATGCCCAGCTCGCGGGTCACCAGCGCGCCGCCGTCGCCGCCTTGTGCGCCGTAGCGCTCATAACCGAGGCGCCGCATCAGCGTGTCCCAGGCCGCCGCCACGCGGGCCGCGTCCCAGCCCGGTCCGGCCAGCGGCGAGGACAGCCCCATGCCCGGCACCGACGGGATCACCACATGGAAGGCCGGACCGTCCGACAGCCCGTGCCCCTTTGGATCGGTCAGCGGACCGATCAGGTCGAGGTACTCGACGGGGGAGCTCGGCCAGCCGTGCGTCAGGATCAGGGGGAGGGCGTCAGGCTCGGCCGACCTCACGTGGATGAAATGCATCGGCTGCCCGTCGATCTCGGTGAGGAACTGCGGCAGCGCGTTGAGCCTGGCCTCCTGCGCGCGCCAGTCGAAGCCGTCGCGCCAGTACGCGGCCAGCTCGCGCACGAGCGACGTGGCCTGACCATGGCTGAAGTCGTCCACGACCGGCCTCGGCCAGCGCGTGGCAGCCAGCCGCGCGCGCAGGTCGTCAAGGCGGGCCGGGTCGATCTCGAGGCGGAAGGGATGGATCGTCGTGCTCATGGGGGACTCCTTGGTGGGGTGGGTCCACTGTCGCCCGTCGGGCCGCGCGGGTCTTGTAGAAATCCGACACCGCGGCCGCCCCAGATGGCGCCGCTACACTGCTGGGCCTTCGCACCGACGCTCGTCTCCTGCTCCACCATGGACAACCACCCGCTGATCGACTGGCATTCGATGTTCATGGGCGTGGCCCTGCTGGCCAGCGCCCGCTCCAAGGACAGCCGCAAGCGCAACGGCGCCTGCATCGCCAGCCCGGACTACAAGATCGTCGGCGTCGGCTACAACGGCCTGCCGCGCGGCTGCGACGATCACGACCCCGCCTACTGGTCCGACGACGACGCCGATCCGGCCAACTCGCGCCACAGCTACATCGTCCACGCCGAGGTCAACGCCATCCTCAACTGCGTCGTGCTGCCGCTCACCGGCAGCACCATCTACACGACGCAGTACCCGTGCCCGCGCTGCGTGCAGTCGATCATCCAGGTCGGCATCCAGCGCGTGGTCTACCTGGAGAAGAAGGATCACCAGGTCGGGCTCAACACGGCCTCGGCCAAGATGCTGACCGACGCGCGCATCGACGTGCTGGCGCTGAGCGAGCTCGACATCCCCGCCGCCGCCTGGTGCACCGAGCTGTCCGGCTTCATCGCCAAGCCACGCACCTGACGCCGATCGATCGCGGCGGCGCTCGATCCGCGGAACTGGGCCGGAAATCCCCCGCTTTTCCCGCTCAAGTTCCGGACCGGGCGATTCATGATTCCGTCCACGCCGACATGAATCGTTCCGAGGTCGCCATGCACACCGCCATCCCGCCCCATCTGATGCCCGAAACCGCGCAAGCCCCCTGGGGCCTGGTGCCGGACCTCGGCCTGACCGTGGCCGGGACCGCCAGCATGGACGAGCTGCTGGTGCTGCAGGACCTGATGGCCGACCACGGCCTGACGCTGCAGCCCACGCGCATGCTCTACGACCGGCTGTACGCGCTGGAGCGCCTGTCCGCGGCGCATGCTCGTGGTGATGCCCGCCTGCAGGCCGTCGCGCAGGACCTCTTCGACGCCTATCAGCGGCGCGGCGAGTGGATCGGCCTGGTCCACTGACCCCAGATTTCCGGATCCCCTCGATCCCCCCGAAGAAGGCGCCCTCGTGGCGCCTTCGCCCGTTCTGGCGGGTCCTGTGGCGCATCCGACTCCCCCGAAATCCGCCTTGGCGTCTTCACGCCCGGCGGGCAGAATCGCCGCTCGCTGAAAAGACAACAAGTCGATCGATCTCGGGAGGAAAAGGCGATGCCGTTCGTTGGATTGGGAGTTCATATCCTGCTGGCGCTGTTCTGCGCGGTGCACGTGGTGCGGCATGGACAGCAGCTGTACTGGCTGATCATCCTGTTCTCGTTCCCGCTGCTGGGCAGCCTGGTCTACATCGTGATGTTCGTGCTGCCGCATGCGCGCATCGAACGCAGCGCGACGCGCGCCGTGCGGGCGGCGGGCCGGGTGATGGATCCGGGCCGTGAACTGCGCGAGGCCCGCGCCGCCTTCGACGACACCCCCACCGCGCAGAACCAGATGCGCCTGGCCGCGGCGCTGCTGGACGCGGGCAACGGCGTCGAGGCCGCCACGCAATACGAGGCCTGCCTGCGCGGCCCGTTCGCCAAGGACCTGGAGATCCGCCTGGGTGCGGCGCGAGCCTTCCTCGCGGCCGGCCAGCCCAAGCAGGCCTTGGACCATCTCACGTCGATGCGCGCGGAGCGCCCCGATTTCCGCGCCGAGACCGTGTCGCTGCTGACGGCGCGCGCTCTGGGCGACCTGGAGCGGCCGGCGGAGGCCAAGGCCGAGTTCGAGTCGGCCTCGTCGCGCTTCGGCAGCGTGGAGGTGTGGGCCGAGTACGCGATCTGGGCGCTGGGCCGTGGCGACACCGCGACCGCCCAGCCCCTGCTGGCGCAGATCGACAGGGCCAGCGCGAAATGGAACGCGATGGCCAGGCAGTTGAACGAGCCGGTGATGCGCCGGCTCAGAGCCGCACGCAAGGGCTGACGGACGCGGTCGCCTCACGGGCGCTCGCCGACCGCCCGCGCGCTGTTTGCGGCGCTCAGTTCCCGGTGGTCGAGCCGGCGCCGGAGGCTGGCGACGGGGTCACGCCCGTGGCCTTGCGCCAGCTCGCCAGCGTGTTGGCGAACTCGATGACCGCCATCGCGTAATAGCTGCTCTGGTTGTAGCGGGTCACCGTGTAGAAATTCTGCGTGCCCGCGACGTAGACCGGCGCCGCGCCGCCCATCTGCAGCTCGATCAGCGCGAGCGGGCCCTGATGCGCCCGCCCTTGCGGCGAGAGTTGCGCGCCGACCGACTCGAACTGCTTCGCGTCGAGTTGCGGCAGCACGTCGCTGATCAGCAGCTGCGCGCGGGCGGCCGTGTCGTTGGGCACCTGCACCTCGTAATGCGTGGGCATGCCGCGCTGCCAGCCGTGTTCGCGTAGGAAGTTGCCCACCGAGCCGATGGCGTCGACCGGGCTGTTGATCAGGTCCACGTGGCCGTCGCCGTCGAAGTCGATCGCGTAACGGCGCCAGCTGCCGGGCATGAACTGGCCCCAGCCCATCGCGCCCGCGTACGAGCCCTTCATCGCCAGCGGATCCAGCCCGTTCTCACGCGCCAGGATCAGGAACTGGCGCAGTTCCTCGCGGAAGAAACCGCTGCGGTCGCGCGCGCCGGGTGGCAGCGGCGACGGGTAGTCGAAGCTCAGCGTGGCCAGCGCGTCCAGTACGCGGAAGCTGCCCATGATGCGGCCGTAGAAAGTCTCGACGCCGATGATCGAGGCGATCATCTCCGCCGGCACGCCATAGGCCGCCTCGGCGCGCGCGAGCGCCGCCTCATGCGTGGCCCAGAAGCTCAGGCCGGCCTGCAGCCGCTGCGGCTCGATGAACCGCTGGCGGTAGGCGCCCCAGTCCTTGGCCTGACCGGGCGCGCCCGGCAGGATCAGCCGCTGCACCACCGGCTGCGAGCGCGCCAGCGCCAGGATCGCGCGCAGCTCCTCGGGCCGGTAGCCCAGCGACGCCGCCTGCGCGTCGGCGAAGGCCATCACGTCGGCGCGCTCGCCGTAGGCGGGCAATGCCGCGGGCGCGCGCGCAGGTTTTTTCGCCGCGGGTTTGGCCTTGGGCTTGTGCGCCGGGGCCTGCTTGGCAGCTGCCGGCTGGCTGGCCTCCTGGGCGGACGCGGACGCGACCGGGGCCAGGGCGGCCGTCAAGGGCAGCGCGGCCATCGAGAGCTGGAGCAGGGAGAGCAGGAAGGGACGGCGAGGGGAGGCGAGGCGGACAGCGGTCATGCGGGACGGCGGATAAGGTCTTGCCGGAGCGCGGCACAGGCGGCCGCGAACGATCCCTGCCATTGTGACGTCGCCGCGGCGAGATCCTGGCGATAGCGCTGCGCTTCCAATTGCAACAGCGCCTGCGCGACCGCCGCGGCGCGCTCGCCGTGACGCGCCGTCAGCGCCGCGGCCCAGCCGCGCGGGGTCTCGTCGTCGCGCGTCTCCAGGCCGAGCCGCGCCAGCTCGCGGCGCACGCGGGCGCGTTGTCGCGACCAGGGATCATGCGGCCGGCGCTGCCAGGCAGCGAGGCCCGCCCCGCCCAGCGCCACCAGCGTCAACAGCCCGCCGGCGACCTGGCCCAGCGCGGTCCAGTCCGGATTCTCAAAGCCCAGCCGCTTGAGCAGGTCCATCTGCTCGCCGGTGGAGAAGTTCAGCACCGTCTGCTGCCAGCGGTTGTTCAGGCGTTCCCAGGCGGTGCGCAGGTCCAGCAGCAGGCCCGGCTGCAGTTGCTCCATCACGCCGGAGAACGCTCCCGGCGCGGCGCGCAGCGGCCGTCCCTGGACGCGCTCGGGCGACACGGCCGCCGTCGGATCGGCGCGCTGCCAGCCACCCGAGGCGGTCCAGTACTCCGCCCACGCATGGGCCTGGCTCAGGCGCACGATCAGGTCCCCGTCCTGCAGTTGCTGGTCCGCGCCCTGGAAGCCCGTGACCACGCGCGCGGGCACGCCCGCCGCGCGCATCAGCACGACGTAGGCCGACGCGAAGTGCTCGCAGAACCCGAGCTTCCGGTCGAACCAGAACTCGTCGATCGCATGGGGCGTGTTCTCGCCGTAGACGTCGGGCGTGAGCGTGTAGCTGAAACGCTCGGTGCGGATCTGCCGCAGCAGTTCCCGGCTGACCGCCTGCGCGAGGGCGTCCTCGCCCAGTCCGTCGAAGCGCTCGCGCAGCAAGGCGCCCAGCGCCTGCGCGCGCGGATTCAGACCCGGCGGCAGGCTCAACGCCTCGATCCGGTCGGCGCGGCTCAGCCGCGTGCCCCAGATCGCGCGCGGCCAGGCTTCCTGGCGGAAGCGCAGCGTCTCGGCCACGGCCACCGGCGCCTGCCACTGGCCCTGCGGCGCGCGCACCGCGGTCAGCCGCCCCAGCGAGAAGCGCGCGCCCGCCGCGCCCTCGCTGAACTCCAGCAAGGGGATGGCGGTGACTCGCAGCGGCTCGATGGTGGCCTGGTAGCGATAGGACGGACCGCTGAGCACCGGCGCTTCGTCGCCCGCGGCCCAGTTCACGCGCGGCGCGGTCCAGGTCCGGCCGTCGAAGCGGGTCAGCACCTGAGCGCGGAAGTACAGCTGCGGTTGCGGCGGCGGCGCGCCGTCAAACCGAAGACGCATCGCGATGGTGTCGTCGGAGGCGATCTCGGCGAAGGCGCCGAAGGTCATCGAGTCGGACAGCCCCGTGCGCGCGCCCGCGTCCTTGGGCAGGCCCCACAGCGGGGGGAAGCGCGGGAACAGCACGAACAGCGCCACCATCACCGGCAGCCCGTACAGCGTGTTGCGCGCGGCGATGCGCGCGGCCAGCTTCAGGCTGGGCACGCCCTGCGGCATCTGCGCCAGCACCAGGGCCGACAGCAGCGCCCACACGCAGCCGATCATCCACAGCGCCACCAGCGGCGACTGCGAATACAGGAACTGCGTGAGCACCAGGAAGAAGCCCAGGAAGAAGACGACGAAGGCATCGCGCCGGGCGCGCAGCTCCAGCGTCTTGAGCGCCATCAGCATCGCCAGCATCGTGATGCCGGACTCGCGCCCGAGGATGGTCTTGTGCGTGGCCAGCGTCAGCCCGATCACCAGCGCCAGCACGGCCAGCAGGCTCCAGCGGCCCGGCAGCGCCTCGCTGCGCCAGGCCAGTCGCGCGCGCCACGCGAGCATCAGCGCCGTGAGCAGGCTGCACCACCACGGGAGGTGGCCGGCGTGCGGCAGCAGCGTCGCCGTGATGATCGCCAGCAGGAACAGCGTGTCGCGGGCCTCGCGGGGCAGGGGGCTGCGATGCGGGCGAGCCGCCGCGCTGGCGCTCATGGCTGCTCTCCGGCCAGCGTCAGCGCTTCCATGCACGCACGCAGGTGCTCCGGGCCGAGGTCCGGCGCCAGCGCGAGCCCGCCCAGCCGCAGGCCGTAGGGCAGGCCCTCGTCCTCGGCGCGAAGGACCCAGGCGGCCAGTCGGGACAGGCGGTGCTCGAAGGGCAGGCCGCGCGTGGCGGCCAGGTCCAGCCACTGCTCGCTGGCGCGGCTGCCCAGGCGCTCACGCACGAGCAGCGTCGCGCCACCGCCGCCCACGCCGCCCACGCCCCCTCCAGGCGGCTGGGGCTGCGCCAACGCCAGCGCCGATTTCTTCCAGAGGATCTGACGCGGCGAGTCGCCATGCCGGTACGGCCGCAGGCCCGGGTCGTCGCCCAATCCCGGCTGGCCCTGGCCTTGCGGCAGGCCTTCCTCGACCGCGGCCGCGGGCGGCGCGTCGACCTCCGGCGCCGGATAGACCCAGGCCATCGCGGCGGGCCGCCAGTAGCTCCAGGTGACGAACAGCCCGAAGGGGAACTGCGATTCGATGCGCAGCCGAGGCAGCGCATGGCGGCCGCGCGTGGGCAGGCTGAGCTGCAACTGCAGCTGCGCGTGTCCCTGCGCGGGCACGTCGGCGAACGCCGTCTCCGAGGCCTTCACGTCGGGATGTCGAAGGCCGACGCCGAAACGCGCCGTGCCCGGGTTGTGCAGCCGGACGTCCAGCGTCAGCGGCTGCCCCGCGTGCGTGGGGGCCGGTGTCTTGAGGTCGAGCTTGAGCCCGCGCAGGTTGCCGTGCGTCGCATGCATCGACGCCAGGCCCGCGCCGGCGAGCACGAAGGTCAGCAGGTAGCCCAGGCTGAGCTGGTCGTTGATCGAGGCGAGCAGCAGCACCAGCAGCGTGAGGACGAACGCGAAGCCCGGTCGGCTGGGCAGGATGTAGAGGTTGCGCTGCGTCAGGGCGGTCGTGTCGCTGGCCGGATGCCGCGCCTGCCACCACGCGTCCCAGCGCCGTTGCCACGGCCAGCGCCACGCGGGGAGGAGGCGCCGCTTCATGGCAGCGGGACGGCAGCCATCATCGCGCGCACCTGCTCGCGGGCGCCGCGCGCGCTGCCGCCGCGCGGACGCAGGCGATGCGCGATGGTCTGCGGCAGGATGGCCTGCACGTCATCGGGAGAGACGTAGTCCCGTCCGCTCAGCAGCGCCTTGGCGCGTGCCGCGCGCAGCAGCGCCAGGCCCGCGCGCGGGCTCAGGCCTTCCTGGAACCACTCGCCCGAGCGCGTGGCCTCGAGCAGCGCCTGCAGGTAGTCCAGCAGCGCCGGAGACACGTGCACGGCGAGCACCTCGCGCTGGAGCTCGCGCAGTTGATCGGGCGTCATGACCGGGCGCAGCGCCCGCAGCAGCTCGCGGCTGTCCTGGCCCATCAGCAGCTCGCGCTCGGCCTGCCGATCGGGATAGCCCAGGCTGATGCACATCAGGAAGCGGTCCAGCTGCGACTCGGGCAGCGGATGCGTGCCGAGCTGCTCGCTGGGGTTCTGCGTGGCGATGACGAAGAACGGGAGGGGCAGCGCGTGGGTCGTGCCGTCGACGCTGACCTGGTACTCCTCCATCGCCTCGAGCAGCGCGCTCTGCGTCTTGGGGCCGGCGCGGTTGATCTCGTCGGCCAGCAGCACCTGGCTGAAGACGGGCCCGGGATGGAACTGGAAGGCACTGCCGCCCGCGGCCTGCGCGCCGGGCTGGTAGATGTTGACGCCCAGCAGGTCCGAGGGCATCAGGTCGGTCGTGAACTGCACGCGCGAGAAACGCAGCCCCAGCGAGATCGCCAGCACATGCGCCAGCGTGGTCTTGCCCACGCCGGGCAGGTCCTCGATGAGCAGGTGACCACCGGCGAGCAGGCAGGCCAGGCAGTCCTCCGTCTGTGCCTGTTTCCCCTTGATGATCGTGCTAATCTGCCGGCGCAGGTCGGCCAGCGGTTGGGAGGCGAGGGTCGGAGCGTCGGAACTCATCGGCGCACGATAGCGCAGAATCCCATCGGTCCGACGACGCCACGCGCATGCCCCGACCATGTCCACCGCCTTCATCAGCCACCCCGACTGCCATCGTCACGACATGGGTGCCGGCCACCCGGAATGCCCGCAGCGCCTGGCCGCGATCGAGGACTGGCTGATCGCCCACGGCATCGACACCGCGCTGGATCGCCACGACGCGCCGCGCGCCGCGCTGCAGTCGCTCGAGCGCGCGCACTCCGCGCGCTATGTCGCGGAGCTGAAGGCCGAGCTCGAGACCCTGGAGCAGCAGGCCCGGGACGGCGTGCCCCATCCGATGAAGGCGCTCGATCCTGACACCTGCGCCAACGCGCACACCTGGTCGGCTGCGTTGCGCGCGGCGGGAGCGGCGGTGGAGGCGACCGACCTGGTCCTGGACGGCCGCGCGGAGAACGCCTTCTGCGCCGTCCGCCCGCCGGGCCACCACGCCACGCGCGAGCAGACCATGGGGTTCTGCTTCTTCAACAACGTGGCCGTCGCGGCCCGCCACGCGCTGGACGTGCGCGGGCTGGATCGCGTCGCGGTCATCGACTTCGACGTCCATCACGGCAACGGCACCGAGGACATCCTGGCCGGCGACGACCGCGTGCTGATGGTCAGCATCTTCCAGGACCCGCTGTATCCGTACTCGGGCACCGAACCCAAGGGCGCGAACATGCTCAACGTGCCGGTGCCGCCGTACACGCGCGGGCCCGAGGTGCGCGAGATGATCGAGGCGCTGTGGATGCCCGCGCTCGAGCGCTTCAAGCCGCAGATGCTGTTCGTCTCGGCGGGGTTCGACGCGCACCGCGACGACGATCTCGCCCAGCTCGGCCTGGTCGAGGCGGACTATGAATGGATCACGCTGCGGATCATGGACGTGGCCCGGCGCCACGCCAAGGGTCGCATCGTGTCGTGCCTGGAAGGCGGTTATGACCTCGGCGCGCTGGCCCGCAGCGTGGGCGTGCACCTGCGCACGCTGGCCGGCATCTGAGCCGGCACGAGGGTCGCGGCCACCCAGCCGCCTCCTGGACTGATTGATCCGGCCGCGGCCGGCCCCCCGACTTGTTGTCCTTCTTGAGTTCCATCTTGGGTACCTCCACTCCCCTGAACCACACCCTGAGCCTGCGCGAACTGGAGTCGCTGCTGAGCATGCTGGCGCGACCGCAGGCCCTGATCGAGGTCGGCCTGGTGCTGGCCTGCCTGGCGCTGTCGTGGCTGATCGTGCATCGCATCGCCAGGCACGTGCGTCCCGCGCCGGGCCACCACTCGGTGCTGATGGGGCATCGCGTCTTCGACGGCGTGCTGTTCCCGGTGATCGCGCTGCTGCTGGCGCTCGGCGCGCGTCGACTGATGCCGCTGCTGGGCGAGCCCGTGGCGCTGTTCCGCGTGGTGATCCCGGTGCTGCTGTCGCTCGTCGTGATCCGGCTGGTGGCGCGCGTGCTGCGCGCGACGATGCCCGACTCGCTGGGCATCAAGCTGCTGGAGCGCAGCGTGTCGTGGGTGGCGTGGCTGGGATCGATCCTGTGGATCGTCGGCGTGCTGCCGATCATCATCGACGAGCTCGACGACTACCAGCTCACCTTCCTCCCCAAGAACGGCAACCACTACACGACGGTCTATGACCTGCTGGTGGGCGTGCTGCAGGTCGGCGCGGTGATGCTGGTGGTGCTGTGGCTGTCCTCGGCGATCGAGTCGCGGTTGCTGCGCGGCAAGGCCGTGATGGACCTGTCGATGCGCAAGATCGCGGTCAACCTGACGCGCACGGCGCTGCTGGTGATCGGCGCGATGGTGGCGCTGAACATGGTGGGCCTGAACCTGAGCGCGCTGTCGTGGCTGGGTGGCGCGGTGGGCGTGGGCCTGGGCTTCGGGCTGCAGAAGATCGCGGCCAACTACGTCTCCGGTTTCATGATCCTGGCCGAGCGCTCGCTGCGCATCGGCGACATGGTCAAGGTCGACAACTTCGAGGGCCGCATCAGCGACATCAAGACCCGCTACACGGTGATCCGCGCGCTGAACGGTCGCGAGGCGATCGTGCCCAACGAGTCGCTGATCACAACGCGCGTGGAGAACCTGTCGCTGGCCGATCCGCAGGTGATCGTGACGACGGTCGTGCAGGTGGCCTACGGCACCGATGTCGACGCGCTGTTCCCGCAGCTGATCGAGGAGATCAAGCGGGTGCCGCGGGTGCTGTCCGAGCCGGCGCCGTCGGTGTCGCTCAGCAACTTCGCCGCCGATGGCCTGGAGCTGACGGTCGGCTTCTGGATCTCGGACCCGCACAACGGACAGGGCGGGGTGCGCTCCGACGTGAACCTGGCGATCCTGCGCCTGCTCAACCGCCTGGAGATCGACATCCCGTTCCCGCAGCGCGTGTTGCGCATGGCGGGAGAAGCGCTGCCCCCCGCCGCGATGCGGGAGGAGCGCGAGAACGCGATCAGCCCGCCGCGACCGGGATCTTGACGGGCTTGCCCGAGGCGATGCGCTGTTGCCACTCGGCCGGGCCGGTGATGTGCACCGACTGGCCGCCGGTGTCGACCGCCACGGTGACCGGCATGTCCTTCACGTCGAACTCGTAGATCGCTTCCATGCCCAGGTCGGCGAAGGCCACGACCTTGGCGTTCTTGATCGCCTTGGACACCAGGTAGGCCGCGCCGCCGACGGCCATCAGGTAGGCCGCCTTGTGGTTCTTGATCGCCTCGATGGCGACGGGGCCGCGCTCGGCCTTGCCGATCATGCCCAGCAGGCCGGTCTGCTCGAGGATCTGTCGGGTGAACTTGTCCATGCGGGTGGCGGTGGTGGGACCGGCCGGGCCGACCACCTCGTCGCGCACCGGATCGACCGGGCCGACGTAGTAGATGACGCGGCCTTGGTGAAGTCCACCGGCAGCGTTTCGCCCTTGGCCAGCATGTCGACGATGCGCTTGTGCGCGGCGTCGCGGCCGGTGAGCATCTTGCCGTTGAGCAGCAGGGTCTCGCCCGGCTTCCAGCTGTGCGACCTCTTCCGGGGTGAGCGTGTCCAGGTCGACGCGCTTGCTCTTGTTGTAGTCCGGCGCCCACTGCACGTCGGGCCACAGGTCCAGGCTCGGCGGCGCTTCCAGGTCGGCCGGGCCGGAGCCGTCGAGCACGAAGTGGGCGTGGCGGGTGGCGGCGCAGTTGGGGATCATCGCACACCGGCAGGGAGGCCGCGTGGGTCGGGTAGGTCATGATCTTGACGTCGAGCACGGTGGTCAGGCCGCCCAGGCCCTGGGCGCCGATGCCCAGCGCGTTGACCTTCTCGAACAGCTCGAGGCGCAGTTCCTCGATGCTTGTTCTGCGGGCCGCGCTCGAGCAGCTCGTGGATGTCGATCTCGTCCATCAGGGCTTCCTTGGCCATCAGCGCGGCCTTCTCGGCGGTGCCGCCGATGCCGATGCCGAGCATGCCCGGCGGGCACCAGCCGGCGCCCATGGTCGGCACGGTCTTCAGCACCCAGTCGACGATCGAGTCGGACGGGTTGAGCATGGCGAACTTGGACTTGTTCTCGGAGCCGCCGCCCTTGGCCGCGACGATCGACCTCGACCTTGTCGCCGGGCACGATGGAGTAGTGGATCACCGCCGGCGTGTTGTCCTTGGTGTTCTTGCGCGCGCCGGCCGGGTCGGCCAGGACCGAGGCGCGCAGCACGTTGTCCGGGTGGTTGTAGGCGCGGCGCACGCCTTCGTTGACGGCATCCTGGATGGAGCCGGGGAAGTCGCCGTCCCAGCGCACGTCCATGCCGACCTGGACGAAGACGGTGACGATGCCGGTGTCCTGGCAGATCGGGCGGTGGCCTTCGGCGCACATGCGCGAGTTGGTCAGGATCTGCGCGATGGCGTCCTTGGCGGCCGGCGCTCTGTTCGCGCTCGTAGGCGGCGGGCCAGGTGCTGGATGTAATCGACCGGGTGGTAGTAGGAGATGTACTGCAGGGCGTCGGCGACGCTCTCGATCAGGTCGGCGTAGCGGATCGTGGTGGTCATGGTCGTGCTCGGGGGCTCATGGACGCGGCGGATTATCCTCCAGCCCCCGATTTCCCCCGCGCGGCGTCCGGCATCCGGACTGCCATCCGCACGAAATGGGGAAGGAAGAGGGGAGGATCAGCTCCCCGGCGCCGTCGTGCCGCGCGGCTTGACCATGTTGCCGACCTCGTTGGAGATGCGGCGGCGGTCTTCGTCGGACATCGCCGGACCGCACTCGCGCTTGCCCAGCATCGAGCCCGTGCGGGCCTCGCGCTCGCACACGACCTTCTGTCCGTTGGCGTCGGCGGTCTGGGTGGTGGCGGTCGCGCCATCGCTGGCACACGCGGCCAGGGCCAGCAGCGGAACGGCGGCGAACAACAGTCGGATCATGATGGGACTTCCCTAGAGGGTCCGGGATACTTGCCCCGGACGGGTGGTGAAGCGCGCGATCCTAGCAACGCCGCCCTCACGGCACCTTGGGGGGAACGCGACACTCCCTCTTCAGAGGGAACGTGCGGCGCACCAGCGATGATGCGGTCTTCACGATCGCCGCTGACCTGCTCAAGTCATCGACGACCCGCGTTTGCAATGCTCTACTCCCGCCTTCGCCGCCCAGGGCGCGGCGTGCTCGCCATTTCGGAAGGACCCATTTCTTGACCCCAGGACTCAAACGCTTCTTCGCCAGCGAATCCGCCGGCGGCATCGTGCTGGCCATTGCCGCGGTGGCGGCGCTGATCCTGTCCAATTCACCGTGGCGCGATCTGTACATCGCCTTCACCCGCATCGAGGGCGAGGTCCGCATCGGCGGCGACTGGCTCGTGCTGGCCAAGCCGCTGCTGGTCTGGGTGAACGACCTGTGGATGGCCGTGTTCTTCTTCCTCGTCGGGCTGGAGATCAAGCGCGAGTTCGTGAGCGGCGAGCTCTCGCAGCGCTCGCAGGCGGTGCTCCCGATCGTCGCGGCGTTCGGCGGCATGGCCGTGCCGGCGCTGATCTACGCGGGTATCAATCACGCCGACCCCATCGGCCTGCATGGCTGGGCCATCCCGGCCGCGACCGACATCGCCTTCGCCATCGGCATCGTCATGCTGCTGGGCAGCCGCGTGCCGGCCTCGCTGAAGGTGTTCCTCACGGCGGTCGCGATCATCGATGACCTGGGCGCGATCGTCGTGATCGCGCTGTTCTACACGAGCCAGTTGTCGCTGACGATGCTCGGCGCCGCGGTGGCCTGCCTGCTCGTGCTGTTCGCGCTGAACCGCGCCAAGGTCACGCGCGTGGACCTCTACATCGTCGTCGGCCTGGTGATGTGGACCTGCGTGCTGAAGTCCGGCGTTCACGCGACGTTGGCCGGCGTGGCCACGGCGCTCTTCATCCCGTCGACCGACGGCAGAGGTCATTCGCCGGCCGAGGACCTGGAGCACGGTCTGCACCCCTGGGTGGCCTTCCTGATCCTGCCGATGTTCGCGTTCTCCAACGCTGGTGTGTCCCTGCTGGGCCTGCACCCGGGCGACCTGCTGCACCCGGTGTCGCTGGGCATCGCGCTGGGGCTGCTGCTGGGCAAGGCGATCGGCGTATTCGGCAGCTCCTGGCTGATGATCCGAGCGGGGCTGGCCGAGAAACCCGGCGGCGCCGATTGGGTCCAGTTCTTCGGCGTGTGCGTGCTGTGCGGCATCGGTTTCACGATGAGCCTGTTCATCGGCGGGCTGGCCTTCGAGGGTCAGGGGCCGGATTACGACACCCGCGTGAAACTGGGCGTGCTCGGCGGCTCGATCCTGTCGGGCATCGCCGGCACCTTGATCCTGCTGCGCAAGCGCGCCTGACGCACGACGGCTGGCGGCGCGCTGCTGGCGCCCGCCCATGAAGAAGGGGCCCGCGGGCCCCTTCGTCGTTCATGAGACTGGCGTCCGGCGCAGCGTCAATGCTGCTTGGGCGTGTGGTGATGCGACAGCAGCTTGTCCGTCGCTGCGATCGCCAGGGCCGACAGCAGGAAGGCCAAGTGGATCAGCGTCTGCCACATCAGCGTCTGCTCGGTCAGGTTCTGCACGTTGATGAAGGTCTTGAGCAGGTGGATCGACGAGATGCCGATGATGGCCGTCGCCAGCTTGACCTTCAGCACCGAGGCGTTCACGTGGTCCAGCCATTCGGGCTGGTCCGGGTGGCCCTCCAGGTGCAGGCGCGAGACGAAGGTCTCGTAGCCGCCCACGATCACCATGATCAGCAGGTTGGAGATCATCACCACGTCGATCAGGCCCAGCACGGCCAGCATGATGATGGTCTCGTTGAGCTTGGGCACGTCGGTGTCGGCCTTGTAGCCCACGCTGTGGATCAGCAGGTCCAGCGCCTCCTTGTTGCCGAACGCGGCCTCGACCAGGTGCACCAGCTCCGTCCAGAACTGGAAGACATACACCGCCTGCGCCGCGATCAGGCCCAGGTACAGCGGCAACTGGAGCCAGCGGCTGCCGAACATGATGGAGGCCATCGGATTGAGCCGGGGCTTCGGAGCGGTCATCGGGAGGTGTCCTTCGGGTCGAAATGTCGCAACTGGCGGTAACCGCCAAACCGGACGATTTTAGTGAGAGCATGCCGGCGGGTTTCCGAACGGGCAGGTCATTCGCTCGCCGGGAGCTCTTCTACAAGAGTAAGCACATCGTCAGTGTGAACGCTCAGAGTTCGCCCGAGCGTGATTCCAAGTTCGAAAGATCCTGCCTGTACGGAGACAAAGGCCATGAGCGACAAGATCAGCGACAAGATCTACAACCCCCCCGCATCCGCCGTCCAGGGCGCGCATGTGTCCGGCATGGCCGCCTACGAGGCGCTGTGCAAGGAAGCCGAGACCGATTACGCCGGCTTCTGGGCGCGTCAGGCGCGCGAGCTGCTGAGCTGGAAGCAGCCCTTCACGAAGGTGCTCAACGAGTCCGACGCGCCCTTCTTCAAGTGGTTCGAGGACGGCCAGCTCAACGTGTCCTACAACTGCCTGGACCGTCACGTCGAGGCCGGCCGCGGCGACCGCGTCGCGATCATCTTCGAGGCCGACGACGGCAGCGTCACCCGCGTCACCTATGCCGAGCTGCTCGCCAGGACCGCGCAACTGGCCAACGCGCTCAAGGCGCGCGGCGTGAAGAAGGGCGACCGCGTCGTCATCTACATGCCGATGTCGGTCGAGGGCGTGGTCGCCATGCAGGCCTGCGCGCGCATCGGCGCGACGCATTCGGTGGTGTTCGGCGGCTTCTCCGCGCAGTCGCTGCGCGACCGCGTGCAGGACGCCGGCGCGGTGATGGTGCTGACGGCCGACGAACAGGCGCGCGGCGGCAAGTCCCTGCCGCTCAAGGCCATCGTCGACGAGGCGCTGGCCGGCAACAGCTGTCCGACCATCCGGTCCGTGCTGGTCTACAAGCGCACCGGCGGCCAGATCGCCTGGGTCGACGGCCGCGACGAGTGGCTGCACGACGCGGTCGCGGGCCAGTCCTCCAGCTGCGAACCCGAGTGGGTCGAGGCCGAGCATCCGCTGTTCATCCTCTACACCTCGGGCTCGACCGGCAAGCCCAAGGGCGTGCAGCACAGCACCGGCGGCTACCTGCTGTACGCGGCGCTGACGACGAAGTGGACCTTCGACCTGAAGGACTCCGACATCTTCTGGTGCACCGCCGACATCGGCTGGGTCACCGGCCACACCTACATCGCCTACGGCCCGCTGGCGCTCGGCGGCACGGAAATCGTGTTCGAGGGCGTGCCGACCTTCCCCGACGCCGGCCGCTTCTGGCAGATGATCCAGAAGCACAAGGTCACGATCTTCTACACCGCGCCGACGGCGATCCGCTCGCTGATCAAGGCCGCGGAGGCCAACGAGGCCGTCCACCCGAAGAACTACGACCTGACGTCGCTGCGCCTGCTGGGCACGGTGGGCGAGCCGATCAATCCCGAGGCCTGGGAGTGGTACCACCAGCACGTCGGCGGCGGCCGCTGCCCGATCGTCGACACCTTCTGGCAGACCGAGACGGGCGGCCACATGATCACGCCGCTGCCGGGCGCCACGCCGCTGGTGCCGGGTTCGTGCACGCTGCCGCTGCCGGGCATCACCGCGGCCATCGTCGACGAGACCGGCCAGGACGTGCCGAACGGGCAGGGCGGCATCCTGGTCGTCAAGCGGCCGTGGCCGTCGATGATCCGCACGATCTGGGGCGATCCGGAGCGCTTCAAGAAGAGCTACTACCCGCCTGAGCTCAAGGGCTACTACCTGGCCGGCGACGGCGCGGTGCGCGACGCGGACACCGGCTACTTCACGATCACGGGCCGCATCGACGACGTGCTGAACGTGTCCGGCCACCGCATGGGCACGATGGAGATCGAGTCGGCGCTGGTGGGCTCGCACCGAGCTGGTGGCCGAGGCGGCCGTGGTCGGCCGTCCCGACGACACGACGGGCGAGGCCATCGTGCGCGTTCGTGGTGCTCAAGCGCCCGCGTCCGAGCGGCGACGAGGCCAAGGCCATCGCCAAGCAGCTGCGCGACTGGGTGGCCAAGGAGATCGGCCCGATCGCCAAGCCCAAGGACATCCGCTTCGGCGACAACCTGCCCAAGACCCGCTGCGGCAAGATCATGCGCCGCCTGCTGCGCTCGGTCGCCAAGGGCGAGGCCGTCACGCAGGACACGTCCACGCTGGAGAACCCGGCCATCCTCGAGCAGCTGGGTCAGGCCTATTGATCGAAGGCCCGGGACCCGAGCGCGATGCCGCGATGCAGTGAACGCGGCTGGCATGGCCGCCGCGTAGCCCCCGGGTTGTCGCCGGTTCCACGGGTCCGATACTGCCGACACCCTCTGAGCCCCGCCTTGGCGGGGCTTTTTCTTGCGCTGACGCAAACCGCGAAGGGCTTCGCCATCCTGGATCGAAGGAGTCGACTGACCTCAACGGGGGAGGTCGGGAGAGATTCACACTTGCGCGGGTTGTGGAGCCCGGACGTCTCGAGGCGAAGAATCCCGACTCCGCGCCCCGTTCAGGGCGTGGATCGCGTTCAAGACCGTGTACGGGCGACAGGGCCCGTCCGGCGAACGCCCAGCCAGAAGGAGACGTTTGTGGAATATGTGTTCACGCTCAAATACCAGATGCCGCCCCAGGACTGCGAGGAGGTGCACCTGATGCAGCGCCTGGCCGCGGCCGGATGCGGTGACGCGCAGGTCGCGATGGGCCTGCGAGGGCGGGTGATGCTGAACTTCAGAAGGCGAGCGGAGCGAGCCGAGCCGGCCTTGCTGGGCGCGTTGCGCGAGGTGCGCGAGGCCTGGCCCGCCGCGAGGCTGATCGAGGCCGCGCCCGACATGGTCGGTCTGACCGACGTGGCGATGGTGGTGGGCGTCTCGCGCCAGAACATGCGCAAGCTGATGCTCACCCATCCGATGAGCTTCCCGTCACCGATCCATGAGGGCAATGCGTCCTCGGTCTGGCATCTGTGGGACGTGCTGCGCTGGATGCAGGGGCGGGGAACCTACCGCATCGATGACGCGGTGGTGGAACTCGCCACGGTGACGAAGTCCATCAATCTCGCGCGGGAGCGCGGGCACCTGCCGGAGCTGGCGCACGAGGAACTGGTCAAGCTCGTGGCCTGAACCTCGGGTGCGAGGGCGCCCGGACGGGCACGGCATTCGAGGCGCGCAGGCGCCAGAAACAGGGCAGGCCCCGAAGGGCCTGCGTCAGGGGTGCGAGTCCCCGGCCGTCACTTGACCGACAGCACCCACTTGGCCAGTTGCTCCGCCTCGGCCGGAGAAACCTGGTTCGGGGGCATGGGCACCGGGCCCCACACGCCCGAACCGCCCTTGACGATCTTCTCGGACAGCTTCTTCACCGCGTCCTTGTCCTTGGCGTACTTGGCGGCGACGTCCTTGAAGGGCGGGCCGACGCGCTTCTGGTCGATCGTGTGGCAGCTCATGCAGTTCTTCTTCTGGGCGAGCTGCTCGTTGGCGAACGCGCTGGGGGCGGACAGCGCGGCGAGCAGCGCCGCGGAGATGAACAAGGCGTTTTTCATGGCATCCTTTCAGGTCCTGCCGGGAACAATCGACATGCCCACCACGGACCGCGATCGCGACATGCGATGGGCGGCGGGGAGGCGTCCGGACCCGAGCGATTGTAGTGTTGGGGGTCGCGCCAGCCAGGTGCGCGCACGAGGAGAGAGACGATGTGGTTGATCGTGATCGGGGTGCTGTTGATCTTGCTCAAGCTGGCCGAGTTCGGCCCGTTCGGCGAGCTGAGCTGGTGGTGGGTGCTGGCGCCGTTCGGCGCGGCCGTCCTGTGGTGGGAGTTCGCCGACAAGAGCGGCTACACCAAGCGCAAGGAGATGGAGAAGCTTGACGAGCGCAAGGAAGCGCGCCGCCAGCGCTCGGTCGATGCGATCGGGCAGGGCGACAAGCAGCGCAAGCGCCGCTGAAACGCTGCGCCGCGTGCCCGGGCAACGGGCTCGGCTGAAAGCACAACGGGGCCCGCGGGCCCCGTCTGCGTCATTCGACCGTGTCCAGTCGAGCGCGGGTCACTCGAACTTGTCGAGCACCGCGCCGGAGCTGGCGCTGGAGGCGTTCCGGGCGAACTTGGCCAGGACGCCGCGCGTGTAGCGCGGGGCGGGCTGGACCCAGGCGGCCTTGCGGCGCGCGAGTTCGGCCTCGTCGACATTGAGCTGCAGCAGCAGCTGCAAGGCGTCGATGGTGATGGAGTCGCCCTCATGGACCAGCGCGATGGCGCCGCCTTCATACGCTTCCGGCGCGACGTGGCCGACCACCATGCCCCAGGTGCCGCCCGAGAAGCGCCCGTCGGTGATGAGGCCGACGCTCTCGCCCAGCCCCTGGCCGATCAGCGCGCCGGTCGGCGCCAGCATCTCCGGCATGCCCGGGCCGCCCTTGGGGCCGAGATAACGCAGCACCATCACGTCGCCGGCCTTGATCTGGCCGGCCATGATCGCGGCCAGCGCGGACTGCTCGTCATCGAAGACCCGTGCCGGGCCGGTGATGACGGGATTCTTCAGCCCGGTGATCTTGGCCACGCAGCCCTCGGGCGACAGGTTGCCCTTGAGGATCGCCAGGTGGCCTTGTGCGTAGATCGGGTCCGCGACCGCGCGGATGACCTGCTGCTCGGGTGACAGCTCGGGCACCTCGGCGAGGTTCTCGGCCACGGTCTTGCCGGTGATCGTGATGCAGTCGCCGTGCAGCAGGCCGGCCTTGAGCAGCTGCTTCATGACCGCCGGGATGCCGCCGGCCTTGTGCAGGTCCACGGCCAGGAAACGGCCGCTGGGCTTGAGGTCGCACAGCACCGGGATCTTCGTGCGCATGCGTTCGAAGTCGTCGATGGTCCAGTCCACCTCGGCCGCGTGCGCGATCGCCAGGAAGTGCAGCACCGCGTTGGTCGACCCGCCCGTGGCCATGATCACCGCGACGGCGTTCTCGATGGCCTTCTTGGTGACGATGTCGCGCGGCTTGAGGTCGGCCTTGACCGCCTGGACCAGGTACTCGGCGGCACGCTTGGTGTTCTCGACGACCTCGTCCTCGACGTTGGACATGCTCGACGAGTAGGGCAGCGACATGCCCAGCGCCTCGAACGCCGAGCTCATCGTGTTGGCCGTATACATGCCGCCGCACGAGCCGCTGCCGGGGATGGCGCGTTTCTCGATCTGGCAGAAGTCCTCCTCGCTCATCTTGCCGGCGCTGAACTGGCCCACGGCTTCGAAGACGCTGACGATGTTGAGGTCCTGGCCCTTGTAATGACCGGGCTTGATCGTGCCGCCGTAGATGTAGATCGCCGGCACGTTGGCGCGCAGCATGCCCATCATCCCGCCGGGCATGTTCTTGTCGCAGCCGCCGATGACCATCACGCCGTCCAGCCACTGGCCGCCGACGCAGGTCTCGACGCAGTCGGAGATCACCTCGCGCGAGACCAGCGAGTACTTCATGCCCTCGGTGCCCATGGCCATGCCGTCGGAGATCGTCGGTGTGCCGAAGAGCTGCGCGTTCGCGCCGGCGGCCTTCAGGCCGATGACGGCGGCGTCGGCGAGCTTCTGCAGGCCGGAGTTGCAGGGCGTGATCGTCGAGTGGCCGTTGGCCACGCCGATCATCGGCTTGCCGAAATCGCTCTCCTGGTAGCCCATGCCGTAATACATCGAGCGGTTGGGCGCGCGCGCGACGCCCTCGGTGATGTTCCTCGAGCGGCGATTCGGGGCGTCGTCGTGCGGGGCGGTCGTGGTGTCGGTGGGCTTGGCGGTCATGAGGGACATCCTGGCGGGCAATGCTTGGAGCGCGCCAGTATGCGCCGCGTGTTTTGGCGGGTCCAATATATAGTTGGCGGCGTTTTGATTCACCGGATGTATCGATGATCGAGCTTCGCCCGTTGCGCCAGTTCCTGGTGCTGGCCGAGGAACTGCATTTCGGCCGCGCTGCCGAGCGCCTGCACATGACGCAGCCGCCGCTGAGCCTGGCCGTGCAGAAGCTCGAGGCGCAGTTGGGGGTGATGCTGCTGGAACGCGGCCGGCGTGCTGTCGCGCTGACGGCGGCCGGACAGGCGTTGGTGGAGGCCGGCGCGCGCTTGCTGGAACAGGCCGAGCAGGTCCCCGCGCGGGTGCGCGCCGCGGCCAGCGGCGAGGCGGGCCGTCTGAACCTGGGCTTCGTGTCGACCGTCGGCTACGGCGACATGCCGCGCTGGCTGCGCCTGTTCCGGGAATCCTTGCCCGGCGTGCAACTGGCGCTGCGCGAGGCGACGCTGGATGTGCAGTTGCGCGGGTTCGAGTCGGGCGAACTGGATGCGGGGTTCGTGATCCACGCGCCCGGCGCGGAGCCGGCCGGCTTCGAGCGCCTGATCGTCTCCACCGAGCCGCTGGTGCTGGCGCACGCGCAGGACTGGGCGCTCGACGAGAGCGGCGATCCGGGACGGACAGGCGGACGGGAGGCGGCCCTGGCGGACGTGCTGCGCCAGCCGCTGGTGGTGTTCCCGCGCGAGATCGCGCCCTCGCTGTTCGACGCCTTGCTGGGCTTCTATCGCGCGCATGGCGCGACGCCGCACATCGCCCAGGAAGCCATCCAGATGCAGACCATCGTGAACCTGGTCTCGGCCGGCATGGGCGTGGCGTGGGTGCCGCGATCGGTGTGCGCGCTGCAGCGGCCCGGCGTGCGTTATCGGCCCTGGCCCGCCGCCGATGTGCCGGCCTGCGACACCAGCCTCATCTGGCGCGCGGACGCGCCCCCGGTGGTGCGGCGATTCGTGGACCATGTGCGATCGCAGATCCCGGCGCCGGCGGCGTCGCTCGTGCAGGCGTCGCCGAGTTCTGACACCATGCGCCGATGAAAGGACGTTTGCCTGTGAAAGCTCCCCGCACGAACAAGACTGATCGCCTCGCCGGATGGCGCCGCCTGGTCGGGGCGATCTGCGTGGTCACCGGATTCTCGATGGTGATGAGCGTGGCCTTCGCCACGCCCGCCCAGGCCGCCGTCTTCAAGGACGCGGAACTGCAGGCGCTGCTCGACGCGGGCCGTGCCGATGACCTCGAGAAGCTGGCCACGCAGCGCGTGAAGGCCGACGCCGAAGATCCCCAGGCCTTGGCCGCGCTGGCGCTGTCGCAGCTGGATTTCGCGGATGGCGCGGTGCTCAAGCAGAACATCCAGCGGCTGGAGCAGTGCGTGCAGCGCTCGCCGAACGAGGGTGCCTGCCCGTACGCGCTGGCCCTGTCGCTGGTGATGCAGGCGCGCGGCGGCAGCAAGCTCAAGGCGCTGGGGTCGCTCGGCCGGGTGAGCGAGCTGGCACAGCGCGCGATGACCTTGATGCCCGACGCTCCCGAGCCGCGCAGCGCGCTGCAGCAGTACTACCTGGCGCTGCCGAGCTTCGTCGGCGGCGGTGAATCCAAGGCCCGCGCGTTGGAGCAGGACGTCAAGGACGCGGCGCAACTGAACCTGATGCGCGCGCGCGTGGCGGCGTCCAAGAAGGTTTGGCCGGCGATGGAGAAGTCGCTGCGCGCCGTGCGCACGCAACGTCCGGAACTGCTGCTGGAGCTGCGCGTGCTGTGGAGCGATTACGGCCGCAACCTGTTCTTCGGCGACCAGAAGGAGCGCGCGGTGCCGTGGTTCGAGGAGCTGCTGCGCCATCAGCCCAACCAGGCGATGGGCGCGTACGGCCTGGGCCGCGCGTTTGACGCGCTGGGCCAGTACGACAAGGCGGTGGCCTCGTTCGAGCGCGCGCGTGGCCTGCTGGGCGCTGAGCAACTGGGGCTGGACCGTCGACTGGGCAGCGCGTTGGCGGCCAAGGGCGACAAGGCGGGCGCGCGCGTCGCGCTGCAGCGCTGCATCGACAACCGGCGCGGCAGCAGCGGCGACGCCGAGGACTGTCGCAAGCAGCTGGCGGCCCTGGGCGGCTGAAGTCAGCCGAGGGCAGCTGAAGGCGCCCGAGGGCGCGAGCTCCCGCCGCCTTTATGATTCGCGCCTTCGCGGCGCAGTGACCCTTCCCATGCTGGTGCATCCCAATTTCAACCCGGTGGCCTTCTCCGTCTTCGGCTGGCCGATCCACTGGTACGGGTTGATGTATCTGACGGCGTTCGCGCTGTTTCTTTGGCTGGGCACGCGCATGGTCGCCAAGCCCTGGAACGCGGCGCGCGGCTGGACGCGTCGCGACATCGACGACCTGCTGTTCTACGGCGTGCTCGGCGTGGTGCTCGGCGGCCGGCTCGGTTACGTCTTCTTCTACAAGCCTGCGTACTACCTGAGCCATCCGGGCGAGATCCTGGCGGTCTGGCAGGGCGGCATGTCCTTCCACGGCGGGCTGCTGGGCGTGATCGTGGCGTTGGCCTTCTTCGCGTGGCGGCGCGGTTTCCACTTCCTGGAAGTCGGCGACATCGTCGCGCCCTGCGTGCCGACCGGACTGGCCGCGGGCCGCATGGGCAACTTCATCAACGGCGAGTTGTGGGGCCGTCCGGCCGATCCGGGCCTGCCCTGGGCGATGGTCTTCCCGCAGGCCCACGACGCCGTGATGACGCCGCGCCATCCCTCGCAGCTGTACCAGTTCCTCGGCGAGGGCCTGCTGCTGTTCATCGTGCTGTGGCTGTTCGCGCGCAAGCCGCGGCCGATGGCGGCGGTGTCGGGCCTGTTCCTGCTGGGCTACGGCGTCGCGCGTTTCGTCGCCGAGTACTTCCGCGAACCCGACAGCTTCCTCAAGCTCGACGATCAGCCGCTGCACCTGAGCCAGGGGCAATGGCTGAGCGTGCCGATGATCATCGGCGGCGTGCTCATGATGATCTGGGCCTACCGCCGCGCGGCGCGCCTGCAGACTGCGACCGCGGCCCGCTGATCGGGCTGACGTCGGGCGAGACCTCACGAGACTTCACATGCGTCAGATCTTCTTCGATACCGAGACCACCGGCCTGAACCCCGAGCAGGGCGACCGCGTCGTCGACATCGGCCTGGTGGAGATGGTGAACCGTCAGCTGACGGGGCGTCATCTGCACTTCTACCTGAACCCTGAACGCGACATGCCCGAGGAGGCGTTCCGCGTCCACGGGCTGAGCGCCGAGTTCCTGTCGGACAAACCCAAGTTCGCGCAGATCGTCGATGAATTCCTGGAGTTCATCCGCGACAGCGAGCTGATTGCGCACAACGCGGCGTTCGACGTGGGCTTCATCAACGCGGAGCTCAAGCGTTGCGGCCGCGCGCCGCTGCACGAGTGCGTGGACAACGTGCGCGACACGCTGCTGATGGCGCGGGACATGTTCCCGGGCAAG
Source organism: Roseateles sp. (assembly GCA_039594005.1). GTDB lineage: Bacteria > Pseudomonadota > Gammaproteobacteria > Burkholderiales > Burkholderiaceae_C > Roseateles. The sequence continues at coordinate 1,822,469 of JBCNOF010000010.1, read as the reverse complement.
GCGAACTCGCTGGACGCGTTGTGCCGGCGCCTGGAAGTCGACAACAGCAATCGCGGCCTGCACGGCGCGGTGAAGGACGCGGAGCTGCTGGCGGAGGTCTACATCCGGCTGACGCGGGGTCAGGACTCGCTGGTCATTGACGACAGCGCGACGGCCACGCCGGGGCAGGGCGGGGAACTCGAGGTCGCGGCCATCGACTTCAGCGCCTTCGCGCTGCCGGTGATCGCGGCGAGCGACGAGGAGCTCGCGCTGCACGACAAGGTGCTGGCGGAGCTCGACAAGGCCAGCGGTGGCAAGCGCATCTGGCAGAGCGCGGAGCCCGCGGCGGTGGCTGCGACGGCCTGAATCGGGTGTCGGGGCGTCTCACTCGGCGCATTCTTCAAAGAGTTCTTGAGTGAGGTCAAAAACTCGTGGCATAATCTTTGTCTTTCCCGGACATCCCCGGCGGCAGCGAAAGCGGCGGCTGAGGACGACAAGACCGGGCGGTTAGCTCAGCGGTAGAGCACTGCCTTCACACGGCAGGGGTCGCAGGTTCGAACCCTGCACCGCCCACCACAGTCTTGTCGATGCTTCGCGGAATCCGGTGACCCGGTCTGAATACCGGGCGGTTAGCTCAGCGGTAGAGCACTGCCTTCACACGGCAGGGGTCGCAGGTTCGAACCCTGCACCGCCCACCAGAACAACCCCGACAGCGCAAGCTGCCGGGGTTTTTTCTTGTCCGCTCGCCAAGGGGCGCACGGAGAGAATGCCTCGATGCGCACCTTGCTCCCTTCCTCGCTGGTCGCGGTGATGCCGCGCTGCCTGCAACAGGCGCGGCAGCCCGTGCCCGACGGGCTGTTGCCCTTGCGGCTGGGAGACCTGACCCTCGGCCGCGTCCATCCGATGCGCGCGGCCGTGCTGGCCGAGGTCTGGCCCGAACTCGTATCGCGCGACGGCGCGTTGTGCTGGGATGCGATGTCCTGGGACGTCGACGCGCGCTCCGAGCGCATCGGCGAGGTCGCGCTGGCCTTGCGCGAGCGCGGCGCGATCACCGGCTGGCGCGGCGAGCGCTACGCCTGCGAGCATCCCGTCGACGATCCCGCCGCCACCCGCGGTGACGTGCTCTTCCGCCTGGAGCGATCGGCGTTCCGCTTCTTCGGCCTGATGAGCCGCGCCGTGCACGTCAACGGCTTCCTGCCCGGCGCGCGGCTGGTCTGCGCACGCCGGGCCCTGTCCAAGGCGACCGACCCGGGCAAGCTCGACAACCTCGCGGCCGGCGGCCTGACCGCCGACGAGGACCTCCTCCACTGCGCGCGGCGCGAGCTGCTCGAGGAAGCCGGCGTGCCACTGGCGCTCAGCGCCGCGGTGCAGACGCGCGGCGCCCTGCGCAGCACGCGCATGGAGCCCGAGGGCCTGCATGACGAGATGCTCCATGTCTACAGCCTGCCGCTGCCCGCGGGCTTCTCGCCGCGCAATGGCGACGGCGAGGTCAGCGAGTTCCTCACGCTGGACCTGGAGACGCTCGCCCAGCGCCTCGCCGCGGGCGAGTTCAGCCTCGATGCCGCCGCCGTCAGCGCCTTCGGCCTGCTGCACGCGCGGGCGCTGGCCGACCTGCGAGCCTGATCCGTTCCTGATTCGATTCCTGATCCGCGCGCGTCGCCGGGCTGCGGGTTCCGCGTACGGCGATGCGGGGGCGTGCTCGGCACAATCGCCGGCATGGATCAAGTCGATGCGGTGGTGATCGGGGCCGGCGTGGTCGGCCTCGCGGTCGGACGGGCGCTGGCGATGCGCGGACTGGAGACACTGGTGCTCGAGCGCGAACACGCGATCGGCACCGGGATCAGCTCGCGCAACAGCGAGGTGATCCATGCCGGGCTGTACTACCCGGCCGGCTCGCTGAAGGCGCGGCTGTGCGTGCGCGGCAAGCAACTGCTCTATGCGTTCTGCGCGTCGCACGGGGTTGAGCATCGGCGCTGCGGCAAGCTCGTCGTGGCGACCTCGCCGGAGCAACTGCCCGGCCTGCGCGCGCTGCAGGCCAAGGCCGCCGCCAACGGCGTGGACGACCTGCGATGGCTGACGCGCGAGGAGGCCGTCGCGCTGGAGCCCGCGCTGCGTTGCGAGGCCGCGTTGCTCTCGCCGTCCACGGGCATCGTCGACAGCCATGGCCTGATGCTCGCGCTGCAGGGCGATCTGGAGCGACACGGCGGCGCGGTGGCGTTCGGCGCGGCGGTGACGTCGGTGGCCAGGGTGAAGCCGATGGACTCGACCTCGCCGCTGCATCAGGTCCACACCGCGGACATGGCGATCGCCGCGCGCGTCGTCGTCAACGCCGCGGGCCTGGATGCGCCACGGGTCGCCGCGGCGATCGAAGGCCTGCCGACGCCACCCGCCGCGCGCTTCAGCAAGGGCTGCTATTTCGCGCTGCAGGGGCGGGCGCCGTTCTCGCGGCTGGTGTACCCGCTGCCGCAGGACGCGTGGCTGGGCGTGCACCTGACGCTGGACCTCGGCGGCCAGGCGCGTTTCGGTCCCGACGCGCAGTGGCTGGACGTCGCGCGGCCCGAGGACATCGACTACGCCGTCGATCCCGCGCGCGCCGACGTGTTCTACGACGACGTGCGCCGCTACTGGCCCGGCCTGCCTGACGGGGCGCTGCAACCCGCCTACAGCGGCGTGCGCCCCAAGATCCATGCGCCGGACGAGCCCGCGCCCGATTTCCGCATCGACGGCCCCGCGCAGCACGGCGTGCCGGGCCTGGTGAACCTGATGGGCATCGAGTCGCCGGGGCTGACCAGCGCGCTGGCGATCGCCGAGGAGGTGCTCGAGCGGCTGGGCTGAGGCTCAGTCCGCGGGCACGCGCAGCGCGCGTTCGCGTTCCTTGGCGATGCGCGCCGCGAAGTCCGCCGCGCTGCCGCCGGTGGGCAGGTTGCTGACGTCCAGCATGCGCGCGCGCAGCTCAGGTTGCCGAAGCGCCTCGTTGATCACGGCGTTGATCAGCCGCAGGCGGTCCTCGGGCACGCCGCGCGGCGCGAAGATGCCGAAGGTCGATACCAGGTTGGCCTCGGCGAAGCCGAGCTCCGCCAGCGTCGGCACATCGGGCAGCACCGGCAGGCGCACCGGCGAGCCGATGGCGAGGGCTCTCAACCGGCCCTGGCGCACGAACTGCAGCTGCTGCGAGGCGACGTTGGACGACAGCAGCTCGAACTGCCCGCCGATCGCGTCGGTCAGCTGCTGGCCGCCGCCCTTGTAGGGCACGTGGATGATGTCCACGCCCGCGGCCGCGCGCACCTGCGCCAGCACCATGTGGCCCACGGTCGCGTGCCCGGAGGTCGCCCAGCGCAGCCGGCCCGGCGCGGCCCGCGCCGCGGCGAGCATCGCGGCGAAGTCTCGCGGCTTGAACGACGGATGCGCGAGCACGAGCACCGGCGTGTCCATGAGGCTGACCACCGGCACGACGTCGCGCAGCAGCGTGGCCGACCCCGTGCCGGCCGGCGCGAACACCAGCGGCGAGATCGCGCAGTAGGCCAGCGTGTGTCCGTCGGGGGTTGCGCGCGCCAACGATTCCAGCGCGGTCAGCCCGCCGGCGCCGGCGCGGTTCTCGACGATCACCGGGACCTTGAGCCGCGCGCTCATGAACTCGGCCAGCGCGCGGGCGGTCTCGTCGCTGACGCCGCCCGGCGGGTAGGCCACGATCAGGTGCAGGGGGCGCGTGGGCCAGGTGTCGGCGGCGTGCGCGGTGAGCGCCGCGCCAGTCCCGGTGAGGCCGCTGAGCCACGCCGCCGCCCCCGCCCAGGCCTTCAGCATCGCGCGTCGCGGCCTATGCATCGCGATGGTCCAGCGCGATGCGCCGCGCGAGCGCGAGGAAGGTGGCGGTCGGGCCGGCCTGGTCGTGCTCGCGGTAGGCCAGCGTGAGCGGCGCCTCCAGCCGCGCGTGTTTCTCCAGCGGTCGGAAGACGATGGAATGCGCATGCACGCCGCGCATCGAGGCCGGCACCACGGACAGCCCCGCGCCCGCGGCGACCAGGTTGAGGTTCATCATCATCCGGTCCACCTCGACGAAGCTGCGCGGCTTGACGCCGTCACGCTCGCACAGCGCCAGCAGGTTGGCGTAGAGACCGGGCGCGCCTGGGCGGCGCACGAGGATCAGGTCCTCGTCCTCCAGCTCCGCCAGCGGGACCGGCGTCGTGGCCGCGCGCGGCACGGTGGCCAGACGGTGGTCCAGAGGCAGCGCCAGCAGCGCGGGCTCGGTCAGCAGCGTCTCGAAGCGCACGCCCTCGGGTTGCGCGACCGGCACGCGCAGGAAGGCGCAGTGCAGCCGGGCCTTGACGATCGCGTCGATCAGGCCGGCGGCGTGGTTCTCGGTCATCGTCAGCGCGATGCCGGGATGCTCGCCGCGACAGGCGCGCAGCACCGACGGCGTGTAGGCATGCGCCGCGGCCGAGCTCGTGAAGCCGATCGCCAGCAGCCCGTGCTGGCCGCCGGCCAGGCGGTCCATGCGGTCGCGCATGTCGTGGTAGTCGCGCAGCAGCCGTCGCGCCTCGTCCAGGAACTGCCGGCCGCCATCGGTCAGGCTCACGCCCTTGGGATGGCGGTGGAGCAGGGCCAGGCCCAGTTCCTGTTCCAGCGTCTTGATCTGCTGGCTCAGCGGCGGCTGCTGCATGCCCAGCAGCGCCGCGGCGCGCGTCATGTGGCCGGTCTCCGCGACCGTCACGAAATAGCGCAGATGTCTCAGGTCCATGTCCGCGTTGTCTCCAGGTCCTCAGGCTCGCCGTGCAGCGTCCCCGCCACAAGCAGGAAAGCTACGTACGTCCCATATGCAAATCGTCTCGGACTCTGCGGATCAGTGTATTTGACGCTATGGATCGCGGTCTCTAAGGTCCGCCCCGGAGTCCTAGAACAACCCGACGGAGACAACGTTGATGAGCACGACACGACATGCGAGGAGCGCGTCCGCGGCCCTGGTCCTGGCCGCGAGCGCGGTGGGGGCGGTGAGCCTGGCCCATGCGCAGGGCAGCAGCAACAGCGGAGGCAGCGGCGGCAGCAGCGTGCAGGTCTTCGGCCTGCTCGACATCGGCGTGCAGGCGCTCAAGGCGAGTGGCAGCGACACACGCTACTTCGTCAACAGCGACGGCAACACGTCCAGCCGCTTCGGCGTGCGCGGCACCGAGGACCTGGGTGGCGGCCTGAAGGTCGGCTTCTGGCTCGAGTCCGCCGTGGCCGTGGACGACGGCACCAGCGGCGCCACCAGCACCAACAACAAGGACTCCGTCAGCGGCGGCCTGACCTGGGGCCGGCGCGCCACGGTGCAGATCTCGTCCGCGGATTGGGGCGAGCTGCGCCTGGGTCGCGACTACGTGCCGTCCTTCGGCAACCTGACCACCTCGATGCATCCGTTCGGCACCAACGGCGTGGGCAGCTCGGGGCTGCTCTTCTACCCGGTGCCGGCCGGCGGCACGACCGCGCGTACCGGCGTACGGGCATCCAACTCGATCGGGTACTTCACGCCCTCCGGCCTGAACGGGTTCTACGGGCACGCGATGCTCGCGCTGGGCGAGCAGGGCGCGGGTCCGACGCGCAAGGACGGCCAGTTGACCGGCGTGCGCGTGGGATGGCGCAACGAGACCTTCAACGCCTCGGCGGCGATGTCCAAGACGCGCTACGCCACCGGCGACTACACCCAGAGCAACGTGGGCCTGTCCTACAAGTGGGGCCCGGCGAAGCTGATGGCGCTATGGGGCCGCAACGAGATCGGCATCACCAGCACCACCGCCACGATGCTGGGCACGCAGTGGGAAGTCTGGCCGCAGGGCGAGCTGCGCTTCGCCTATACCTGGCTCAAGGCGAAGAACGTCGCCAGCGACGCCAACCAGATCGCCCTCGGCTACGTGCACGATCTGTCCAAGCGCACCGCGCTCTACGGCAACATCTCGCGCATCGACAACAAGGGCCGCGGCACGCGCTTCAACGTGGGCCTGGCCACGACGGTGCCGGGCGGCGACAGCGGCGGCGTCGAGGCCGGCATCCGCCACAACTTCTGATGGGCGTCGAACGCCTTCCCCCTCAGCAACGCAGGAGCACGACGATGTCCCTCTCCATGCCCCGATCCCTTCGACGCGGTGCCGTCGCGGTGTCGCTCTCGCTCGCCGCCGCCGCGATGTTCGTACCGATGGCCGCCCGCGCCGAGGCCACGAAGATCCTCTTCGTCGGCAACAGCTACACCTTCGGTCGCGTCGACCCGGTGATGAGCTACAACGCGGCCAACGTCCATGACCTGACCGCCGCGATGTACGCCAGCAATCCGAGCGGTGCCAACAGCTTCGAGCCCCATCCCTGGGGCGGCGTGGCCGGCATCTTCAAGCAGTTCACGGTGCAGGTCGGCCTGGACTACGACGTGTCGATCTCCGCGCGCAACGCGGCCTCGCTGCGCGGACAGTTCCTGAACACCAACTCGGCGGGCTGGGACCTGCGCGGCAACATCGGCTCGCAGTCCTGGGACAAGGTCGTGCTGCAGGAGCAGAGCGACGAACCCTTGACCAAGCAGCCAGGGTTGGCGTCCAACCCGGCGTATTTCGGCACCTACACCAACCTGATCGAGAACTGGATCCACCAGGGCAACGCGCTGAGCTACCGCGAGCGCGACCTGATCGGCGGCACCAACGCCAAGTGCGCGGAGATCACCGGCGCCTCGACGGGGACCTGCTCGCTGCTGCGCAACGTGCCAGGCAATGCCCACGCCAACGCCAACGCCGACGTCTACCTGTACCAGACCTGGGCGCGGCCCAACCTGGTCAACGCGCCCAGCACGACGGTGACGGACGAGACGACCGGCGCGGTCACGCCGACGGGGCAGCCCGCGCCGTCGTTCTATCCGTCCCTGCAGGCGATGGCCGACGACCTGAAGCAGGCCTATGCCGCGGCGGCGCTGATGGCCGGCGCGGATGGGTCGGGGGGCATCGCGGGCGTTGCGCCGGTGGGCGAGGCCTTCATGCGCGCGATCGCCTCCGGTGTGGCCACGCCGGACATGTACGCGTCGACCGCGGCCACCGACGGTCTGCTGGACCTGTGGTTCGACGACGGCACCCATGCGAGCAAGTACGGGTCCTACCTGAGCGCGTTGACGCTGTTCGGCACGATCACCGGGGTGGACCCGTCGGTGCTGGGCCTGGACGAGATCGCCGCGCGTGACCTCGGCATCAGCGCCCGCGACGCGGTGTTGCTGCAGCGGGTGGCCAGCGAGCAGCTCGGCTTCATCGCGGCGGTGCCCGAGCCCGGCTCGCTCGCGTTGACGACGTTGGCACTGGGCGTGATGTGGGCATGGCGGCGTCGGCGGATGAAGCGGCTCGGTCGGACCGCGGCGATGCTCGCGATCGGCCTGGCGGCCGCGGCGCCGGCCGCCTTCGCGAAGGGGCCGCAGGACGCAGGCTTCGACATGGCGGCCGAAGCCGCCCCCAGCCCGGCGACCTGTCCGGCGGGCGTGGGCGAGGGTGCGAGCTGCCTGGGCGGCAAGGACAGCGCGGGTGCGCTCTACATGATCGTCATGCCCAGGCAGTGGAACGGCGACCTGGTCGTGCACGCGCATGGCGGGCCCTTCCTGGGCGCGCCGACGATGAAGCGGGTCACGGAGGACGTCGAGCGCTGGAACATCATGCCGCGGCTGGGCTACGCGTTCGCGGCGTCGAGTTATCGGCAAGGCGGTGTCGCGGTCAGCGCCGCGGCGCAGGACAACGAGCGCCTGCGCCGCCTGTTCATCGCCAAGGTGGCCAAGCCCAAGCATGTCTACCTGCACGGCCAGTCCTGGGGCGCGAGCGTGGCGGCCAAGGGCGCGGAGCTGTTCGCCGAGGGCAAGCCCTACGACGCGGTGCTGCTGACCTCGGGCGTGCTCGGCGGCGGGACGCGCAGCTACGACTTCCGTCTGGACCTGCGTGTGGTCTACCAATACCTGTGCCGCAACCACCCGTTGCCCAGCGAGCCGCAGTACCCGCTCAACATCGGCCTGCCGCTGGACTCGCCGATGAAGCCGGCCGACTTGGCCAAGCGCGTGGACGAGTGTCTCGGCCTGAACAAGCCGGCGTCGGAGCGAACGCCGGAGCAGGCCGCGAAGGTCAAGACCATCGTCGACGTGATCCACATCCCGGAGCGCAGCATCCAGTCCCATCTGAACTGGGCGACCTGGCACTTCCAGGACATCGCATTCAAGCGCACCGGCGGGGCGAGCCCCTTCGGCAACGTCGGCGCGGTCTACGCGGGATCGAGCGACGATGCGGCGCTCAACGCGGGCGTGGCGCGTTACGCGGCCGATGCGAAGGCCGTGGCGATCTTGTCGGCCGATGCGGACCTGGGCGGGAAGATCCCGGTGCCGGTGCTGACGGTGCACGCGATCCACGACCCGACGGCGATGGTGGAGTTGCAGGAGAGCTTCGGTCGCACGATGACGGCGGCCGGGCGGGGGGATGCGCTGGTGCAGACCTTCACCGGCGACAAGGACCACAGCTACCTGAGCGATCCGACGTACGCGGCGCTGATGGAGGCGCTGACGGGCTGGGCCACGCAGGGAAGGAAACCCACGCCCGCCTCGATCGCGGCGGGGTGCGAGAAGGCGAGGGCCACGCTCGGCTCGACCTGCCGCTTCGAACCGGACTATCAGGTCAAGCCGCTGGAGTCGCGGGTGGCGAAGCGGGATCGGCCGTGATGGGTGGCTCACCCGCATGGGTGTCCCCACTTTGGGAGAAGCCAGATCCGGCATTCAGGCGAAGAATCGGCGGGTTCATCCGACAGGAGACGCCATGTTCACCGACCTGATCCGCCAAGGCCGCGAGGACGCGCCGCAAGGCAACCGCCGCGATTTCATGGAGGCCGCCGCCGCGCTCGGGCTGAGCGTCATGGCCGGACCGGTGCTCGCGCAATCGGGATCGGGCGGCGCGCCCGAGCTCATCCTGCGCAACGGCCGCATCACCACGATGGATCCGGCCAGGCCCGAGGCCACCGCCATCGCGCTGCGCGACGGCGTCGTGATGGCCGTGGGCACCGATGCGGAGATCGTCAAGCTGGCCGGCAGCGCCACCCGGGTGGTCGACCTCGAGAAGCGCACCGTGATCCCCGGCCTGAACGACTCGCACCTGCACCTGATCCGCGGCGGCCTCAACTACAACCTGGAGCTGCGCTGGGAAGGCGTGCCCTCGCTGGCCGACGCCCTGCGCATGCTCAAGGACCAGGCCGCACGCACGCCCACGCCGCAGTGGGTGCGGGTGGTCGGCGGCTGGAACGAGTTCCAGTTCGCCGAGAAGCGCATGCCGACCCTGGAGGAGCTGAACCAGGCCGCGCCGGACACCCCGGTGTTCGTCCTCCACCTCTACGATCGCGCCCTGCTCAACCGCGCCGCCCTGCGCGTGGTCGGCTACACCAAGGACACGCCGCAACCCGCCCGGCGGCGAGATCGTCCGCGACAGCAGCGGCGAACCCACCGGCATGCTGATCGCCCGGCCCAACGCGATGATCCTCTACGCCACGCTGGCCAAGGGCCCGAAGCTGCCGCTGGAGCAGCAGGTCAACTCCACCCGCCAGTTCATGCGCGAGCTGAACCGCCTCGGCCTGACCAGCGCGATCGACGCCGGCGGCGGCTTCCAGAACTACCCGGACGACTACCAGGTGATTCGAGAAGCTGGCCGACGAAGGCCAGCTCACCGTGCGCATCGCCTACAACCTGTTCACCCAGAAGCCCAAGGAAGAACTGGCCGACTTCCAGAACTGGACCGGCATGGGTCGAGCCCGGCCAGGGGACCGACTTCCTCCGCCATAACGGTGCCGGCGAGATGCTGGTGTTCTCCGCCGCCGACTTCGAGGACTTCCTCGAACCGCGCCCGGACCTGCCGCAGACCATGGAGCAGGAGCTGGAGCTTGTGGTGCGCCACCTGGTGGAGCAGCGCTGGCCGTTCCGCCTGCACGCCACCTACGACGAATCGATCTCGCGCATGCTCGACGTGTTCGAGAAGGTCGACCGCGACATTCCGTTCAACGGCCTGCCCTGGTTCTTCGACCACGCCGAGACCATCACCCCGCAGAACATCGAGCGGGTGCGGGCAGCTGGGCGGCGGCATCGCGATCCAGGACCGCATGGCCTTCCAGGGCGAGTACTTCGTCGACCGCTACGGTGCCAAGGCCGCCGAGGCCACGCCGCCGATCCAGCGCATGCTCGCCGAGGGCGTGCCGGTGGGTGCGGCACCGACGCCACCCGCGTGTCCAGCTACAACCCCTGGACGGCGCTGTACTGGCTGGTCGTCGGGCCGCACCGTCGGCGGCACGGTGCTCTATCCGGAGGAACGCCGGCTGGACCGGATCGCCGCGCTGCGGCTCATGACGGCGGATGGGGCGTGGTTCTCGCGCGAGACCGGCAGGAAGGGCGTGCTGAAGGCGGGTGCGTTCGGCGACCTGGCCGTGCTGGACCGCGATTTCCTCAGCGTGCCCGAGGACCAGATCCAGGACATCACCTCCGTGCTGACGGTGGTGGCGGGCAAGCCGGTGCACGGCAGCGGCGCGTACGCGTCGCTCGCGCCCGCGCTGCCGCCCGCGATGCCGGACTGGTCGCCGGTGCGCAGCTATGGCGGGTATCAGGCGCGCAAGTCGGCGTCCTCGTCGATGAGCGACGCGGAGCGGCGATATCAATACGCCGCGATGTGCGGCTGCGCGAGCCAGTGCGGTGTCCACGGCCACGACCACACGGCCGTGGCCAGCGCCGCGCGCGATGCGACGGCGGCACAGGCGTTCTGGGGGGCGCTGGGGTGCAGTTGCTACGTGTGAGGGCGGCACCGGCGAACCCGGCCTGAAGGGCGCCGACTAGGTGCGCTTCGTTTTGCCTCGAGCCTTCATGCCGCCCGTGCACCTGACTGCCGTTCATCACTTCAACCCCTACGAACCGCCGCCGTCCTACGACGAGGTGGTCGGTCGTGACGAGTCACCGCCGCCCGCCTACGGCACGATCGAGGACGATCTCGGCACCGCGGCCGACGGGCTCAACGACGGCGCCGATCCCTTGTCCCATCGAGATCCCCGCTATCTGGACGCGCCCGCGGAGGCGCTCTTCGGCGGCCCCGTGGCCGACTGGATGCTTCCGCGGGGGAGGCCGCCCGCAACCCTCGAACAGGCCCAATCGGCGTACGACCTCAGCGTCGCCGAGCGCGACATCCAGACCCCGGCGGACGGGGTGGCGCGCCTTCAGGCGCTTGCCGTCATCGCGTGGCTCAGTCCGGCCTCCGGCAACTCGCGTCTCAACGGTCTGCTGAGGCAGGACCTGCTGGACATGCTGGGCCGGTGGGCGGCGGTGGCCCGGCACGGCAGGGGCAGCGCAGCGCTGAGGGCGGAGTCCATGGTCGTGCAGTACGTGCGCCTGCTCGCCAGCCTGATCGGCCGCCAGGACATCGATCCGGCCTTCGCGCTGGACGCGTTGCGACGCACCGAGCGACGCGACCAGCCGCCCCTGCTGCAGGCGCTGGCCTCCGCCAGCGCGACCCTGCCCAACGTGGCCACTGCCCTGTGCGACCTGCTTCACGCGTGCCACGCCGCGCGCCGCTCGCATCCGTCCTTCGAGAAGTCGCTGGTGGCTGATCTGCTGGCGACGCGGGATCGACGAGGCCTGGCGCGAGACGACAAGTACGACACCTTCTATGGACGCGTCTTCGGCGATGGCCGGACCGCGGCTCGTCCGGGCGCGGCCATCGTCGGCGGCCGTCTGCGGCAGCTCGGGTTGCTTCCCACCGACGAGGCCGTCTCGCGGGCGCATTCGCCCACACGAGCCCGCAAATGGCTGAAGCCGCAGCAGGCCGGCAACGCCTGCGGACGGGGACGGCTGCTCGACCCGTGTGCCGCCTGGCAACCGAGGATGCAGGCGGCCCAGCTCTATCGGCGAGCCTTCCTCGAGAAGGCCTGGCGCGGCGACACGCGGCTCATCTTATGAGCCCGAACAGCTGGGCCGCGTTGGTCCAGGCGATGCGGCGTGCCACGTCGGCGGGCAGGTCGCCCAGCCATGCGCGGTAGCCCGCCATCGTGGCGTCGTAATGCAACCAGCGCTGGTTGACCCAGGTGTCCGATCCGATGAGGAATCGATCAGGGAAGCGCTCGATGAGCGCGCGCCAGTCGGGGCAGAGCTTGCCGTCGTCGCAGGTGAGGCCGGGCCGGTAGGACAGCTCGCCCATCAGCCGTGGGTACTTCGCGAGCAGCGCCTCGACGCGTGCGATCGGCACGCCGTTGATGCCGGTGTGGGCCCAGATGAGGCGGGTGTCGCGGCCCTGGGAGGGCGTGGCCTCCATGAGCAACTCGATCGCCGCGTCATCGACATGCGCGAGCACCACGAGCGCCTTCTCGTCCGCGAGTGCCATCAGCTGACGGGCGACGGGGCCGCGCGCGTTGGCGCTGTCGTAGAGGTGGAACTCGCCCAGGCCGCGATAGGGGCCCGAGGCGGTGCCGCGCGCGAGCTCGTCCTGGACCATGCGGGCGATGCTGGGGTCGCGGAACCAGTTGTCGTAGTCGGCCCGGGTGCGATAGAGCCGGACGAAGGGCACGACGGTGATGCCGGCGGCCTTCGTCTCCGGCATCGAGGCCAGTGCGCGGGTGCCGTCGTTGGGACGCGAGTTGGCGAGGACGGCCTTGACGCCGTTGCGCTGCAGGCGCGCGAGGACGTCGGCGGGCGGATGCGGGCCCTCGCGGCCGTTCCAGGCCTCCTCGTTGTAATGGAGATGGGCGTCGAAGATCGGGCCGGTGTAGTCCGCCGCGCCGGCGTCCAGCCAGGGCAGCAGCGCCAGCGCGAGCGCGGCCATCTGATGCAGCAATCGGCGCAGGGCAGGGGCCATGACGGAACTCCCGGAGTGAGGCAGCGAAGCGATGGCGGGGATTCTGCGTCGGATCGCTTCGAGACGGGGCTCCGGGAGTCGCGTGAGCTACGGAGCGGCGCGCGGCGTGGTCGGCGTCGACGATGTGGCAGTGGGGTCGGCGAGCGTCATTCGAGACTCGCCCGGTCCGATGTACCGCACACGCTTGCATTGATCGGGCAGCCGCTGGCAGAGGTCGACGGCGATCAGGCCCGAGCCGTCGTTGGCGGGACGGATCAAGAGCCCCTGGTCGTCCTTGCGAGGGAAAGTGAGCGCGGTGCGCAGGACCTCCTTCGGGACTGTCGGCAGGCGCCCGGCCAGCCAGTCCAGGCCTTTCAAGGAGCGCTCTGCATTGAGGCTGCCGTCAACGCGCGAGTAGGTGCCATGTATTGCCAGTACCGCATCGCGGTTCAGGATGACGGGATCCCCGGCCAAGGCGAGCAAGGCGCACGCTGAAAGGCAGCGACTGGAGACCGTGACCGGCTTGTTGGCGAACTTCGAGTAGAGCATCTGTTCGGCGAGGTCCACGCCGCCCATGATGTTCCTGACGACGATCGCCTCGTAATGCCAATGGGTCGCGAAAAGTTCGTGGACTTTCTCGACCTCCTTCGGGCCAAGTCCACCGTCTTCGATCCACACGGTCTTCCCGTCCGTATGGGCCGTGACGCCGGTCTGTCCCACGGCAAGGAGCGGCAGGCTGAGCAGCAGCCCGCAAAGTAATTTCATGGTGGCCTCCTGGCGAGGGGCTCCGCCCCTCGCGCTCGTGTGATTGAGGAGTGGGGCGGTTACCGCATCACTGCGCGCATTTCGTGTCGCGGCCAGCGCCGTCAATCACGCTGTGTGTCGAGTACCAGAAATCCCAGAGGACTTGCTGGTAATGGGCGTATCCGCCGAAGTTGCTCTCCCCCCAGGCGTCTTGCCCGGGCGTCCGGGTAGCTGCAGCATCGCCGCCCGAAACCATATCGATCTCGGCTTCCGTCAGTTCTCGAATGGACATGAATATCTCCGTGAATCAAAAATCCCTTCCGGTATCGAAAGGGGGAATTTGCGGCCGCGGAGAAAGTCTCTTCGAGCGGGCGGACCTTGTCCGCCCCGGGAAAGCGCTCCCGTGGGAGTTTCCCGTGACTCGAATGAAGAGGATTGGCCAGCCGTCCAGCAGGAAGATGCCGAAACGCTGGCTCATGAAAGTCGGTTTAGACCCTGTGTCTCAGGGAAACCGAGCGGAGGTCTGCATCCCGCAGCCTCCCGCATGACATCGAACATGCGGCCCTCGGGCCGCCACGCTCATTCGATCGTCAGCACCGTCACAGACCGCGCCGGCAGCGTGAGCGTGCGGCCCAACACCTGGCGCTCGCCCGTCATCACATCCACCGCCGTGTCCCCGGGGCGAATCATCTCGGGGAATCTCGACAGGTCCAGCTCGCGCGGCTCCCGTGCCTTGCTCATGACCAGCATGACCCGCTTGCCCCCCAGGCCCTTGGCCGCGTCGTAGCGGAACAGCACGTAGGCCTCGCCCATCGGCGCGTACTGCATCAGCGCGCCCTCATGCACCAGCCGCTCCGACTTGCGCCAGTTCAGCAGCCGCTTCAACCACGCCTGCGCGCCCGCCTGCCGCTCGCTCAAGCCCGCGCCGGTGAACGCGTTCACCGTGTCGCCCGCCCAGCCGCCGGGGAAGTCCGCCCGCACCGCGCCGTCGTCGCGATGACGCGGGCTGGTCATCAGGATCTCCGACCCGTAGAAGAACTGCGGGATCCGCCGCACCACCGCCAGATAGGCATACGCCATCTTCGTCAGGTCCAGGTCCTCGTGCAGGACGCTGTAGGTCCGGGGCGTGTCGTGGTTGCCCTCGAACAGCACCAGGTTGGCCGGGTCCGGATAGACGAAGTCATGCGCCAACGCCTCGTACAGCTTCGTGAATCCGCCGTCGTGCGAATCCGGTTGGTTCAGCGCCGCCAGCAGCGATTCCTGCAGCGGGAAGTCCATCAGGCTGGGCAGCGACGACACATACCCGTCGTGGTTGCGCTTGCCCGCCTGCCAGTACGACACCACCGCCGGATGCGGGCTCCATTCCTCGCCGATGATGTTCAGCTTCGGATATTCGTCCTTGAGCCGCCGCGACCAGGCCGCCAGGAAGTCCTTGTCCGAATAGCTGTAGGTGTCGGTGCGCACGCCCGCCAGGCCCGCGGTCTCGATCCACCACAGGCTCATCTGCGTCAGATAGGTCGCCAGCAGCGGCTGACGCTGGTTGAGGTCGGGCATGCCCGGGCTGAACCAGCCGTCGCTGAAGCGCTTGCGATCGCTGGGCGCCGCGTACGGGTCCTGCAGCGATATCCGCGCGTGATGCGTCTCCGTGTACTGGGGCCAGGCGTTGACCCAGTCCGCCGTCGGCAGGTCCTTCATCCACCAGTGATGCACGCCGATGTGGTTCAGCACGATGTCCTGGATCAGCCCGATGCCATGACGCTTTGCCTCCACGCCCAGGCGCACGTAGTCCGCGTTGCTGCCGAAGCGCGGATCGACCGCGTAGAAGTCCGTCGCGCCGTAGCCGTGATAGCTCCACTGGGGGCTGTCGTTCACCGACAGCGGCGTGGGCCACAGCATCGTGAAGCCCATCGCGGCGATGTAGTCCAGGTGCGCGGTCAGCCCGGCGAGATCGCCGCCATGTCGCCCGCCCTGGTCCGCGCGGTTCAGGCCCTCGGCCATGCCCGGCACCTCATCGTTGCGGGGGTCGCCGTTGGCGAATCGGTCGGGGACCACCAGGTAGATCGCGTCCTTCGGGCCGAAGCTCTCGCGTTGCGCGGAACCTGCGGCGCGGGCGCGCAGCGGGTACGGATGCTCGAGGACCGTCTGCCCGTCGCGCTTCAGGCGCAGCGTCAGCGTGCCGGGCTGGGCGTCGGGCGCCAGGCGCAGGTCGACGAACAGGTAGTTGGGGCTGTCGCCGCGCCGCGTGCCGACGAGCGTCACGCCCGGCATCGGATCGAGCTCGGCCTGCAGCGCGCCGATGCCCGCGCCGTGCAGCATGAGCTGCAGCTCCGGGGACTTCATGCCGACCCACCAGTCCGGCGGTTCGACCCGGTCAAGCGCCACGGCGGCGGTGGAGGAGACGGAAGCGGCCGTCGCGGCGGCGGCGGGAGTGTGCGTCATGACAAGCAGGCTCAAGGCGAGGGAAACAAGCGGCGAGGGGCATCGTGCCAGAAGCGGGAGAAAGGCCATCGCGCGCGCCGTTCAACGGAGTCGGAAGACTTGCACGGACCGCGGCGCGGCGCTCAGCGTGAGCCGCCCCGACGCGTCGGCGACCGAGGTGAGCACGGCGCTCGTGGCGTCCGCGGTGGACGTCGACGTCGCGGCGGCCGGATACAGCGTCTTCAGCCGCGCGCGGGCTGGCAGGCCCGGCAGCTCGATGCGTGCAGCCTCCTGGCCGTAGTTGATGACCACGAGCACGCGCTGGCCCCGGTACGCGCGCTGGAAGCTGAGCACGCGCCCCTTGGCGAGCGGCGCCTCGTAGCTGCCGCGCGCCAGGGCCGGCTGCGTGTTGCGCAGCGCCAGCATCGCCTTGTAGAAGTTCAGCAGCGAGTCCGGATCGGCCGCCTGCGCCTGCGCGTTGTGCGTGGCGATGTTGGGTGCGACCGGCCGGAACGGCGTGCCCGCGGTGAAGCCGCGGGCATCGGCGGTCCAGCTCATCGGCGCGCGCAGCGGCGCGTCGCCGGGCAACCCCGCGACGCCGGCCTGGCCGATCTCCTCGCCGTAATACAGGAAGGGCGTGCCCGGCAGCAGCAGGTAGGTCGCCGCGGCGAGCCGGTATCCCGTTTCGTCGCCGTCGAACTGGTCCCAGGGACGCCGCCCAGCGAAGATGTCGTGGTTGCTGAGCATCGTGGCCATGCCCAGCGGTGCCTCGGTGAAGAAACGCGCGACCTTGGCCGTCGCCTCCACCGCGCCATCGCCCCCCTTGGCCGCGTCAATCACCGCGCGTTCCAGCCCGAACGCGAACGCGCTGCCGCAGATCTCGGGCCGCGTGTAGACCTTGGGCTCCGCGGTGGCCTCGCACACAACGAAGCGATGCGGATACCGCTGGATCAGCCGCGTGAAGGCGCCGGTGAGGGCGCGGCTCTCGGGCTGGTCGTTCCAGTCTTTGGCGCTGTTCTCGATCAGGTGGGGCACGGCGTCGAGCCGATACCCGTCCAGGCCTCGATTGAGCCAGTAGCGCAGGTTGTCCTCGTGGTACTTCACCACCGCGGGGTTGCGCATGTTGTAGTCCGGCATGTGCGGGCCGAAGGTCGCGAAGTAGCGCGGCGAGCCCGCCGGCGACGACGCGGTGGATTCGGGCTTGGGCGGCGCGCTCGCGCCCTCGGCGACCTCGGGCACTTCCTCGCCGGGCAGGTACCACGGCGTCTTGCCCCAGATGTCCCAGTCCTGGAGCGCGCTCAGAGGCTGCGCGGTCCACACGAACCAGTCGCGCCACGGACTGGCCGGATCGGCGGCCGCCGACTGGAACAACGGATGCTCGCGCGCGCCGTGGTTGATGACGTAATCCATCACCACGCCGATGCCGCGCTTGTGAGCCTCGCGGATCAGCGCGTCGAAGTCGGCCAGCGTGCCGTACTGCGGCTCGATGGCGCGGTAGTCGGTCGTCGCGTAGCCGTGGTCACGATCGGCGCTGGCGGTGATGGGCATCAGCCAGATGCCCTTGATGCCCAGCGCCTGCAGGTAGTCCAGCCGCTGGATGACACCGCGCAGGTCGCCGATGCCGTCGCCGTCGCTGTCCTGGAAGCCGCGTACGAAGATCTCGATGAACGCGCCGTGCTGCCAACCCTCGGGCAGCGAGGAGCGGCCGCGGATCTCCTTCACCGGCGACAGGTCCACCGGCGTGGTGGGCGTGGCCGGCGCGGCCCGTGCAGCACCGACGTTCAGGATGCCCAGCGCGGCCAGCGCGCAGGTCAGGGCAGTTCGCACCATCGAGCGGTCTCCAGGTCTTCTTGTGTGTAGCAAAAGTACATCTTTGGGAGCGGTGATTCCCCGCCGCCGCGCCGCAGCATAGAAGGAATGACCTATGAAGGGAAGTCCTGATCCTTCGCGTATGTAGTTTTGCTACCATCGAAAAACACAAGATCCCCATGGCCAAGCGGCGATGCGGCGGATCCGCCACAACGTTCGATGGAGACCCGATGCGACGCTGCCCGCCGCTGCCCCTGAACCGGTCCAGCCGCTTGAATTTGTCGGCGACCTGGTGCGCGACCTCGCTGCTGCTGGCCGCGCTGACGATGCCCGGGCTGGCCGCCGCGCAGCAGCGCTCGCTCGCCGATTGCGACGGCGCGCCGGCCACGGTGCTGACGGCGGCGTCGGCCAGCGTCGCGCCCTCCGACCCGGCAGCAGCGCAGCCGGTCTGGCTGGATGCGCGCCGACTGCGCTGGCCGGGCTTGCGGCTCGCCGAGGGCGAGGTGGTGCGCGTGCATCGGTCGGCGGCTGGCGCGCTCGCGATCGTCGACGGCCGGGTGATCGGCGCCGACCGCGTGCAGACCTTGCAGGTGCCCGACGCGCCCTTGACCGCGGAGATCGCCGAGCAGGCGGCCTATCTGGGCCCAGGCGAGGAGCTGACCTTGAGCCCCACGGCCGATCCCACCACGTTGTGGATCGGGCAGGCGCTCGTCACCGTCGAAGGCGCCGATGGCCGCGTGACGCGCTGGAGCCACGCGCAGACGGCGTGGGCGCTGGACCAGCGCTACGCCTCGGCGCAGCACGAGACGGCGCTGGGCGTGTCGCTCGGCGCCAAGGGGGCCGGGTTCAAGCTCTGGGCGCCGACGGCCGATCGGGTCGAGCTCTGCGTGTACGACGGCCCCGACAGCGCCGCGCGTTCGCGCGTGCCCATGGGGCGGGATGACGCGACCGGCATCTGGTCCGCCACTGCCTCCGGTGTGCGCGGCGGCGCGTATTACCGCTACCTGGTCGAGGTCTTCGTGCCCGGCGTCGGCCGCGTGCGCAACCTGGTGACCGATCCCTACTCGGTCAGTCTGTCGGCGGATTCGGCGCGCAGCTACGTGGCCGACCTGGACGAGCCGCGGCTCAAGCCCGCGGGCTGGGACGCGAGCGCGATTCCCCCGCGCGTGAAGACACCGACCGACATGGTCGTCTACGAGCTGCATGTGCGCGATTTCTCCCGCGACGACACCACCGTTCCCGCCTCGCAGCGCGGCAAGTACCTGGCCTTCACGCAACCGCGGTCCGACGGCATGCGTCACCTGCGCGCGCTGAGCCGCGCCGGCTTGACCGACGTGCACCTGCTGCCGATCTTCGACCTGGCGACCGTGCCCGAGCGAGGCTGCACCGTGCCGCGCGTGCCTCGCTCGGCGCCGGACAGCGACGCGCAGCGCCGCGCCGTGATGGCCGACGCGGCGAGCGACTGCTTCAACTGGGGCTACGACCCCTATCACTTCAACGCGCCCGAGGGCAGCTTCGCCAGCGATGCCAACGACGGCGCGGTGCGCGTGCGCGAGCTGCGCGCGATGGTGATGGGCCTGCACGCGGCCGGGCTGCGCGTGGGCATGGACGTCGTCTACAACCACACGACCGCTTCGGGGCAGCATCCGCACTCGGTGCTGGATCGCATCGTGCCGGGCTACTACCAGCGGCTCGATGCCGCGGGCCGCGTCGAGCGCTCGACCTGCTGCGACAACACCGCCACCGAGCACCTCATGATGGGCAAGCTGCTGGAGGACTCGGTGGTGCTGTGGGCGCGCGCCTACAAGATCGCGTCCTTCCGCTTCGACCTGATGGGGCATCAGCCGCGCGCCGTGATGGAACGGCTGCAGGCCAGGCTGCGGCGCGAGCTCGGCCGCGAGGTGCCGTTGATCGGCGAGGGATGGAACTTCGGCGAGGTGGCCGACGGCCGGCGTTTCGTGCAGGCCTCGCAGCGATCGCTCAACGGGACGGGCATCGGCACCTTCAGCGACCGCGGACGGGATGCCGTGCGCGGCGGCGCGGCCGGCGACGACGCGGCGACCTCGATGCGCCGCCCCGGTTTCGTGATCCCCGCGCCGGCGGGCGACGCGGCACGTCGCGCCGAGCTGCTGCGCCAGGGCGACCTGCTCAAGCTGGCGATGGCCGGCACGCTGCGCGGCGTCGTGCTGGAGACCGCCGAGGGTCGGCGCGTGCGCGGCGATGAGCTCCCCTACGGGGATCAGCCCGCCGGCTACGCGTCGGTGCCTGCGGAGGTCGTCAACTACGTCGAGAACCATGACAACCAGACGCTCTTCGACGCGCTGGTGCTGAAGCTGCCGCGCGAGACCTCGCCGGAGGACCGCGCCCGCACGCAGATCGTGGCGCTGGGCATCAACGCGCTCAGCCAGGGCGTCGCGTATTTCCACGCGGGCGGTGAGCTGCTGCGATCCAAGTCGATGGACCGCAACAGCTATGACTCGGGCGACTGGTTCAACCGGCTGGATTGGCGGGGGCGCGACAACGGGTTCGGCGCGGGACTGCCGCCGGGCGGGGAGGGCGGTGTCGGGGGCGCGAGCGGCGTGGTCGCCGACGACGCGCTGCTGCGGCCGCTGCTGGCTGATCCCGCGATCAAGCCGGGGCCGGCGCAGATCGGCTGGACGAGCCGCGTGTTCCTCGACCTGCTGCGCATCCGCGCGAGCACGCCGCTGCTGCGGCTGAGCGATCCGCGGGAGATCGAGCGCCGGCTGGTGTTCCACAACACGGGACCCGGGCAGCGGGCCGGAGTGATCGTCGGGCGGCTGGATGGCGCGGGCCGGGCGGATGCGGGGTTTGAGCGGCTGCTGTACGTCGTCAACGCGGGCGCCGAAGTGGCCGAGATGACGCTGCCGGCCGAGGCTGGTTTCGCCTGGCGACTGCATCCCGTGCAGCGCGCGGCCGAGGCCGCCGATGCGCGCGTGCGGCGTGAGGCGGTCGTCGAGGGCGCCAAGGGCGTTTTCCACGTGCCGGCGCGCAGCGTGGCCGTGTTCGTCGTCGAACGGCGCTGACTGCCAAGAGCCCTCACCCCCCGCCCTCTCCCGCTTCGCGGGCGAGGGGGCCCCAGTGCCGGAGCGCGCGAAAGCCCCTCGCCCCTTTTTCGGGCGAGGGGGCCCCAGTGCCCGACAGCGCGAAAGCCCCTCGCCCGCGCAGCGGGAGAGGGGTTGGGGTGAGGGGTGTCTCGGTCCCCGCATCGGCCGGATTCACCCGCCGTATCCCCGCGTCCGTCGCATGCGGGGATGCGCCAGCGTCCGCACAGGACTAGCATCCCCTCCAGCGGCCCTGTCAGAGGCCGCGTCGGAGACGGTCATGGGAACCAGCCAGGCGATCCAAGCAGTCCATGTCTCTCACGCCGCGCGCGGTTGCCGCGCCGCGCTGCGCCTCCTCGGCGCCTTGACGCTGGCCGCGCTCACCTGCTGCGCCACCGCGCCCCCTCCCGCGCCAGCCATCGATCCCGCGCCGCTGATCCACGACGAGCTCTTCGCGCCCGCGCGCGACGTCATCGAGCCCGACAAGGTGATGGCGATCTCGCCCAAGATGCGGCAGTTCCTGCACGACCGGCTGCCCAACTCCACCACCGGGCCGCTGATGCTGGACACCCGCGACCTGCGCGCGATGCTGCTGGACGCGCTGTACAAGCGCGGCGACCTGCAGCTCGAGTACGACGCCGAGATGACTCGCACCGCCGCCGAGGCCTACGAGGCCAAGGCCGGCAACTGCCTCTCGCTGGCGATGATGACCGCGGTCTTCGCGCGCGAGATGGGTCTCCCCGTCACCTTCCGCCAGATCTACGACGAGGAGCAATGGAGCCGCGTGGGCGACCTCCAGGTCGTCTCCGGCCACGTCAACATCGCGCTGGCCCGTCGCCGCACCGACTTCCGCGTGCTGGGCGAGGAGTCCTCGCTGGTGGTGGATTTCCTGCCCGGCGCGCAGATCGCGCGCCAGCGCGCGATGGCGATCGATGAACGCATGATCGTCGCGATGTACCTCAACAACCGCGCCGCGGAGCTCATGTCCCAGGCGCAGACGGACCGCGCCTACTGGTGGGCCCGTGCGGCCTGGTTGTACGACCCGCGCCTGCTGTCCGCGCTCAACACGTTGGGCGTGATCTATCGGCGCCACGGCGAGACCGTCCTCGCCGAGCGCGTGTTCCGCGCGGTGCTGGCGCGCGAACCCGCCAACGTGCAGGCGATGGGCAACCTCGTGCAGGCGCTGCGCTTCCAGGACAAGCTCGCCGAGGCGCAGGCCTACGAGGCGCAGCTCGCCGCGCTGCAGCCGTTCCCGCCGTTCAAGTTCTTCGACCTGGGCGTGGCGGCCATGAAGTCCGGCGACTACGCCAAGGCGCGCGACTACTTCGCCAAGGAGATCGACCGCTCGGCCTATTACCACGAGTTCCACTTCTGGATGGCGCTGGCCAATGTCGGCCTGGGCAAGTGGGACGTCGTGCGGGATGAGCTCGCCAAGGCCGAGGAATACAGCGTCACCAGCCGCCAACGCCAGCTCTACTCGGCCAAGCTCGACAGCCTGCGCGCCAAGATGGACCGCCCGACGATCAAGTCGCGCTGAGCCGCCGCGGCGGTGAGCCCGCGGCGCTCAGCTCTCCAGCGGCGGCAGGCCGTGACGGGCACGCGCGCGGGTGCAGGCCTCGTCGCCCAGTCCCAGCGGGGCGCGCAGCCCGAACTCACGACACGGCGACGGGCGCCATTCATAGATGCCGCAGCCGGCGCGCTCGCCGACCCGGCCCTGCAGCGCCGCGCAGCGGGGCCGCGCGTGATCGGTGCCGCGCATGCGGCAGGTGTGGTCGGTGACCTCCACCGTCAGGCCGTCAGGCACGGTGCCGCCCTCGCTCATCAGTTCCTGACGGGCGAAGTCGACGCGAAAGCTCGCGCAGCACGCACCGCAGCGGGTGCAGGGGTTGTCGGCGATGGCGGACATGGGCTCAGTTCGAGGCGGACGGGCTGATCGGCGGGCTGTCGGGCGGCGGTGGATCGTCGGGCATCGGCGGTTCCCGCACGACCGTCACCGAGCAGGTGCACTGCGTGACGACCTGCGCCGAGACGCTGCCCAGGTAGCGGCGGATGACCGAGCTGGCGCGCGCGCCCATCACGATGTGGTCGACGCCGGTCTTGGCGGCGAATTCGATCAGCGCGTCGGCGGTGTCGGGGGCCTCCAGCACGTGGAAGGTCAGGCGGCCGTCCTCCAGTGCCAGCTCGCGCGTCATCGGATGGGCCCAGTTCTTCAGCGCGATCAGCTGCTGCACGTGATGGCTGCGGCCCTGCGCGTCGGTGAGTTCGTCCATGCCCAGGCGGTTGGTCTTCATCACCCCCACGCAGGCCAGGCGCGCGCCGGGTTCGGTCTGCATCAGCCGGCGCACCACCTCGCGCAGGGCCTCGAGCAGCGCGGGCGTGGCGCCCTGCACGTCGACCGCGGCCATGATCACCGGGCTGCGCGCGACCTGTGCGCCTACCGAGGCCGGCGCCTGCGGCTCCTCGCCCAGCGCCAGGAACCAGCGCTTGAAGCGGCGCACCAGCCCGCTGCGCTGGAGCTTGTGGGCGCGCGCGGTCAGCGGCACCGCGTCGGGCCGCTGCAGGTCCAGCGCGAGTTGCGCGGCGCTCTGATAGCGGCGCTCGGCGCGCACTTCCAGGCAGTGCAGCACGATCTCCTGGAACCACGGCGGCAGCTCGGGACGGATCGCGCGCGGCGGGATCGGGTCGACGTACAGGCGTCGTCGCAGCTGCCGCACCGAGGTCGGCTGGCCGAAGGGTCGCTCGCCGGTGGACAGGTGATAGAGCATCACGCCCAGCGCGAAGAGGTCGCTGCGCGGATCGTTGCGCACGAATTGCACCTGCTCGGGCGACATGTAGGGCCCGGTGCCCATCGGCAGCGAGAACTCCTCCTCCAGCAGGTCGGGCAGGAAGTCGTGGCGCGACAGGCCGAAGTCCACCAGCACGACGCTGCCGTCGGGACGCAGCAGGATGTTGCTGGGCTTGATGTCCAGGTGCACCAGGTGCTGGCGATGCAGGTCGGTGAGCGCGTGCGCGACCTGGATGCCGATCTCCACGACCTCCACCAGCGGCAGCGGCGCCTGGTCCAGCCGCGGCCGCAGGCTGTCAGCCTCGATGCGCTCCATGACGATGTAGGCCTGCCGACGCCAGTCGCCGCGCGCGACGAATCGCGGCACGTGCGGTCCCTTGAGCGCGGGCATGATCATCTGCTCCACCTCGAAGCCGACGATGCTGGCCGGGTCCTCGCCGCCCTTGATGCGGGGGACCTTCATGATCAGCGGGAAGGTCTCGCCCTCGGGGGCGTCGGCTGGGGACTGGCGCCGCACCTGCCACAGGTTGGCCATGCCGCCCTGATGCAAGCGCGCCTCGAGTACGAACCCGTCCAGCACCTGGCCGGGTTGCAGCGGGGTGGTGATCGGGATCGGGATGGAAGTTGAAGCGGGCGTCGAGTGGGCGTCGTTCATCGAGTCCTTGGCACGCTCAGCGGCCGGCGGCGAGGCGCTGCGCGAGGCGGTCCGCCAGCCCGGCGGGCAGGCCGGAGGCGGCGCGCAGCGCGGCAGCGGCGGCCTCGACATCGTACGGGACGCGCTGGAAGGTGAGCTCCTCGGTGTCGTGATCGAACAGCGCGTAGGCCGCGGCCGGGTTGCCGTCGCGCGGCTGGCCGCAGGCGCCCGGGATCACGAGCCATTGCCGGTTGGGCAGCAGCGGGATGGGCACGCCGGGCTGGGGCCGGAAGTCGCCGGCCTTGCCGGTCCCCGAGAGGTGGTACAGCATCGGCTCGTGCATGTGGCCGCAGAAGGTGTAGCGGCACTCGGTCGCGTGCAGGCTGCGCATGGCCTCCAGGCGCCCCTGGACGTAGGCGAAGCCGGTCGGGTCGAAGGCGTTGGCGTGGACGTACAGGCAGTCGTCCTCTTCCTCGGCCATTGGCAGGCTGGCCAGGAAGGCCAGTTGCGACTCGCTGAGCTGGGCGCGCGTCCACAGGATGGCGGCGCGCGCGTCGTCGTTCATCGTGGGGCGGGGGCCCTGCGTGACGCCCAGGTCGTGGTTGCCGGCCACGACGATGGCGCCGTCCTCGCGCAGCGCGCGGACCTGGTCCACGACCCAGCCCGGATCGCTGCCGTAGCCGACGTAATCGCCGAGCAACGCGAAATGGACGGCGCCTTGGCGCCTGGCATGGTCGAGAACAGCCGCGAACGCCTGGCGGTTGGCGTGCAGGTCGGAGATCAGAGCGGTTTTCATGACAGCGGCAAGGATGCCACGCGGGGCTGACGTCAAGCTTCGCGAGTGGGCGAGCTCCGCGTGAGCCAGCACCGCCTCGCACCTGCCATTGGAGCGCACCTGGCGGGGTCGGGCTCCCCCGAACCGGAGGGGCCACCCCCCTCCGGATGGGCGATGGGCGGGGGGAGTCGGGGGTTTCGGCGGTTGTGGGCGGGCGCGGCTTTGCTAATCTGGTCCACGACATGGGGCGCCGGCGGCAGCCCCGGCACGGGAGATAACAACGATGAATGACTGGCATCTCGGGCAGCCGGGCCGGTCCGCGAGCGGACGGGTCACGGCGATCGATCGCTGCGCGCGCGCGCTGCGGCGGGCAGCGGTGTGCCTGGTCGCGGGCACGGCGCTGGGGGCGGGTGCGGTCCGGGCCGACTGCACGCGGACGATCCGGGTGCCGGTGGCGCCGATCGGCATGAGCGTGGTGACTTCGGGCGGCGAAGTCAGCGGCGTGTTCCCGGATGTGCTGCGCAAGGTGGCGTCGGAGACCGGCTGCCAGTTCGACTTCGTGGTGGTGCCTCGGGCGCGGGTGGAGGCGATGTTCGCCGGCGGCAGCGCCGACGTGCTGGTGCCGGCGACCCGCACGACGCAGCGCGACCTGCACGGCGACTTCATTCCGATGATGAAGGCGCGGGCGATGCTGATCTCGCTGGCGTCGGACCGCGCGCCCATCGACAGCCTGGCGGACCTCGCGGAGCGGCGCGAGCTGCGCGTGGCGGTGGTGCGCGGCTTCGATTACGGCGAGCCGTACATGGAGCTGCTGAAGACCTTGCGGGCGCAGCGCCGGCTGGTGGTGGAGGCGGACACGGCGTCGGTGGTGCGCACGCTGGAGCGCAGCCTGGCCGATGTGACGATCATGGCGCCGTCGATCCTGGCGGGCACGCTGCTGCAGGACTCGAGGACACGCCCGTTGCTGGACCGCCTGCGGCTGGAGCCGATGGCGGAGCTGAACTGGGGGGACAGCGGGATTTATCTGTCGCGGCATCTGCCGGCCAAGGATCGGGAGATCCTGACCGACGCGCTGGAGCGCAACGCGCGCGCGGGCACCGTGTGGAAAGCGGTGCAGAAGCACTATCCCGCCGGCTCCTACGAGGACGGGTTGAAGGCGATCGGGGCGGTGAAGTAGGGCGCCGGCAGGCGTTGTCGATGGCTGGTTGTCGACGGACGCTCACTTGAATGTGAGCACGTTGACTTGATTGGGCGATGGCGGCGGGCGAGGGCGACGCGAAGAATGCGCAGCTCGTTGTTCAACGAAGGCGCAGTCGATGACCGCTTCCACGTCTCTCTCGGATCTGGTGATCGAACGCCCCGGCGAGTCCCTGGCGAAGCGATTCACGCGCGGCATTCCTGACTTCGATCACCGGCTGACGCAGCGCCTCATCGCGCATCTGATCGGCGCGGGTGCGCGAGTGATCGAGGATCGATCGAGTCCCGCCTGCCGAATCGTTCGATTGGAAGGGCCGCGGCGTGATCGCCTGGCGCTTCGGAGCTATCCGAACCGCACGCTGCAGATCGACGGCATCCACGGTGAACTGGTCCACTGGGCGCTGGACTTCCTTCGCACCACGATGCCGCTGGATCGCATCCTGGCCCAGCAAGTCGAGATCTATCGGCTGCCGCTGAGCATTGCGGAGGCGAAGGGCTTGTTGGCGGCGCAGGCACCGACCGCGGACCACGTGGTCGCGCCTGAGGTGGCGGTGCAACTCATCTCGGCGATTGCGCTGTGCAAGGTCGACATCGCGCTGCCGGACTATGCGGCCCTCGCGTTTCCTGCGTTGCGAGGCCTGGAAGGCTTCTGCTTTCAGGTGCTGAGGAATGAATGCGGCTTGAAGCCTACGGCACGGCATCGCCTGGGTGACTACTTCGAGCCGACCGGCTCGAGCTACGCGCTGCGAAGCATCTACACAACCAACGTCCCGGACGTGCAGCGCAAGGTGCTGAGCCGCTGCTATCACCTGTGGCGGAGCAAACGCCATCGGCTCTTTCATTTGAGCGGACTTCTTGAGCACGACATGGTCCTGGAAGACCGAGTTGCGGCGATCGACTTGGTGAACGAGGTGATGTTGACCCTAGAGGATTGTTGCCATCGACTTTTGAAAGGAATGCCATGAAGCATTACGTCGTCTGTCCCTCTCCGGATCCGAATAGGTTTTCCGCTTGCGTGCTGGCGGTCGGTCCGTCTGCGCCTTTGGACGAAATGGACTTGATCGTCCACGAACTTCAATCGCGGGGCGTCGTCGGCAAGGTAGTCTTCGACATTCTTGTGGCGAATGCCTCTCGCATTCGCCGATTCTTCTGTGGAGACTTCGATGGCACGGACTTCAACCCGTTCAAGTTCGAGCTGATTGAAGGAGATGACGCCATGCGCGAACACTCGGCTGCGCTCCTTGCCGAGCGGCTGCCGTCTCTGGACATGGTCATGATGAGCCGCGCGCAGCGCTTCGCCATCACCCACGGCATGGTGATCTGACGCTCACCACCATGAACAAGGCCCGCACGCGGCGGGCCTTGTCGTGGGGCTCGTCCGAAGGACAAGCGCGTGGCTCGATTCGTCGGCTCAGCCGATGCGGCCCAGCAGCAGGTATTCCATCAGCGCCTTCTGCACGTGCATGCGGTTCTCGGCCTCGTCCCAGACCACCGACTGCGGCCCGTCGATCACGTCCGCGGCCACTTCCTCGCCGCGGTGCGCCGGCAGGCAGTGCATGAACAGCGCGTCCGGCTTGGCCTGCGCCATCATCGCCGCGTCGACGCACCAGTCCGCGAAGGCCGCCCGGCGGGCCTCGTTCTCGGCCTCGTAGCCCATGCTGGTCCACACGTCCGTGGTCACCAGGTCCGCGCCCTTGCAGGCTTCCCTCGGATCCTTGAAGACCTTGTAGCAGCTCGTGTCCTTGATGCCGGCCACCGCCGGATCGATCTCGTAGCCGCTGGGCGTGCTCACATGCACGGTGAAGCCGAGGATCTCCGCCGCCTGCAGCCAGGTGTTGGCCATGTTGTTGCCGTCACCCACCCACGCCACCACGCGCCCCTTCAGGCAGTCCATGTCGATCGCGCCGCGACGGTCCATGCCGCGGTGCTCGATGAAGGTGAAGAGGTCCGCCAGGATCTGGCACGGGTGGTACTCGTTGGTCAGGCCGTTGATCACCGGCACCCGCGAGTGCGCCGCGAAGCGCTCGAGCTTGGTCTGCTCGTACGTGCGGATCATCACGATGTCGACCATGCGGCTGATCACGCGCGCGCTGTCCTCGATCGGCTCGGCACGGCCCAGCTGGCTGTCGCCGGTGGTCAGATGCACCACCGAGCCGCCCATCTGGTACATGCCCGCCTCGAAGCTGACGCGGGTGCGCGTCGAGGCCTTCTCGAAGATCATCGCCAGCGTGCGGTCCTGCAGCGGCTGGTACTTCTCGTAGTTCTTGAAGCGCCGCTTGATCATCGCGGCACGGTCGAACAGGTGGGCGTACTCTTCCGCGCGCAGATCCTTGAACTGCAGGTAATGACGCATCAGGCTGTTCCCCGGCTTCATGGCGCGGAGGCCGGCGTCTGGGCCAGGAAGGCCTTCACCAGCGGCACCAGGATGTCAGCGATCTGCGCGGCCTCGGCGCTGGTCAGCGTCAGCGCGGGCACCAGCCGGATCACGCGGTCCGCCGTGACGCTGAGCAGCAGACCGGCTTCCATCGCCTGCTGCAGCAGCACACCGCAGGGGCGATCCAGCTCGATGCCCAGCATCAGGCCCTGGCCGCGCACCTCCACCAGGCCGGACTCGCCGGCCAGGCCGCGCTCGATCGCCGCCTTCAGCTCGGCGCCCACGGTGGCCGCGTTGGCCAGCAGGCCGTCGGCTTCCATGACGCTGAGCGTGGTCACGCCCGCGCGCATCGCCAGCGGATTGCCGCCGAAGGTCGTGCCGTGGTTGCCGGGTCCGAAGACCTTGGCGGCCTTGTCGCCGCAGACCACCGCGCCGATCGGCACGCCCGAGCCCAGGCCCTTGGCCAGCGGCATCACGTCGGGCACGATGCCCGCCCATTGATGCGCGAACCACTTGCCGGTGCGACCAATGCCGCACTGCACCTCGTCCAGCATCAGCAGCAGCTCATGCTCGTCGCAGAGCTTGCGCAGGTCCTTCAGGAAGTCGATGCGGGCCGGGTTCACGCCACCTTCGCCCTGGATGGTCTCCAGGAACACGGCCGTCACGTTGGGATGCTCGGCCACGGCCTTGCGCAACGCCTCGATGTCGTTCAGCGGCACGCGCACGAAGCCCGGCACCAGCGGACCGAAGCCGGCCTGCACCTTCGGGTTGCCCGTGGCCGACAGCGTCGCGATCGAGCGGCCATGGAAGGCCTTCTCGAAAACGATCACCTCGGGCGAGGTGTTGCCGCGGTCATGCCCGTACTTGCGCGCGATCTTCAGCGCCGCCTCGTTGGCCTCCAGGCCCGAGTTGCAGAAGAACACATTCGTCAGGCCCGACAGCGCGCAGAGCTTGGCCGCGAGCTGTTCCTGCAGCGGGACGTGGTAGTAGTTGCTGGTGTGGATCAGCTTGCCGACCTGATCCCGCAGCGCGTCCACCAGCACCGGGTGGTTGTGCCCGAGCGTGTTGACGGCGATCCCGCCCAGGCCGTCCAGGTATCGTCGGCCGGCCGTGTCCCACACCCACACGCCTTCGCCGTGCGACAACGCGATCGGCAGACGGCCATAGGTTTGCATCACATGGGGTTCGGTCGGGGCGGCGAACGAGGAGTCCGGGGCGTTCATCAACTCTCCAGGTAGTCGTGGTGGGAGGGGTGGATGGGAGGGGTGAAGCGGCCGATTCTACGGGTCGACCCTCGGCGGGGAAGCGATTCCTCCTGGACAGTGTCGGCAGTCACGCTGACCAGGGCGAGCAACAAGCCCATGCGTGCTGCGACGCAACACATCCAGGGCACAATAGCGGTTTTGCCTGCCGCGACCGGACGCCCGTCCCGCGCCGCGGGCCGGGACGCGTGAGACCGAGTAGCCAATGACTGAGCAGCCCAAGCCGCGAGAAGTGTTCATCCAGGGCATCACCACGGATGGCCGCACCTTCCGTCCGAGCGACTGGGCCGAACGTCTGGCCGGGGCCATGTCCTGCTTCCGTCCCGGCGGCACGCGCAGCGGCCGCGACGCCTATCTGGGCTACTCCCCCTACTGCGTGCCGCGCGTCGTGAACGGCGTGAAGTGCGTCATCGTCAACGAGGCGCTGAAGTCCGTCGAGCCGATGGCCTGGGACTTCGTCATGAACTTCGCCCGCGACAACAAGCTGCAGGTCGTCGACGCCTGCCTGCTGCCCGACGGCCGCGAGCCCGGCAAGGCCTGAGCGCCTGCTTCTTCCTCGACCTCGGACTCGGCCTCGGCCTCGGCCTTCTCGGCGTCTCTCCGATCCTCTCCCGTGGCCCGATCGGGCCATCGCCAAGCGCCGCCGTCGCGGCTAGCCTGTCCGGTTCGCTGCGACCCGCCCACCAGGCTTGCCGGACATGGCCGTCTTCACCGCCGATGCAGCCCCCCGGGCCGAGGTCCTCCTGCCGGAACTGCGCGAGCTGCTGCGCCTGATCGAGCAGGGCGGGGCGCTGATCGGGGCGCGTGAACTCGCCACGGTCGCCACGCCGCAGGGCGCGCTGCCCGTGATCGGCGTGACGCTGGGCAATCCCGATCCGTCGGTGCCGGCGCTGGCTTTCATCGGCGGGGTTCACGGCCTGGAGCGGATCGGCGCGCAGGTCGTGCTGGCCTACCTGGGCAGCCTCGTGCGTCGGCTGCGCTGGGACCTCAGCCTGCGTCAGCAGCTGGAATCGCTGCGGCTGGTGTTCCTGCCGATCGTCAATCCGGGCGGCGTGCTGGCGGGCTCGCGCGCCAACCCGCAGGGCGTGGACCTGATGCGCAACGCGCCACAGGACGCCGAGCATGGCGTGCCCTTCCTGATCGGCGGACACCGCTTCACCCGACTGCTGCCGTACTACCGCGGCCCCGCGCAGGCGCCGATGCAGCCCGAGAGCGAGGCGCTGTGCCGATTCGTGCGCGAGGAGCTGCTGGGGCGGCCGGTGTCGATGTCCATCGACTTCCACAGCGGCTTCGGCTTGCGGGACCGGATCTGGTTCCCGTATGCGCGCAGCCGCCGGCCGATGCCGCACCTGGCCGAGATCCACGCCTTGTGCGAGGTGCTGGATCAATGCCTGTCCCCGCATCCCTACGTGATGGAGCCGCAGAGTCGCCATTACCTGACGCATGGGGACCTCTGGGACCATCTGTACGACGAGGCGCTCACCCTCGATCGGGGGATCTTCCTCCCGATGACACTCGAAATGGGGTCATGGTTATGGGTGAAGAAAAATCCTCGCCAGCTACTCTCCCGGCACGGCATGTTCAATCCGCTGATCGCCCATCGCGAGCAGCGTGTATTGCGCCGGCACATGGCTTGGATGGACTTCATGACTCGCGCGACGCAGAGCGCGTTCCGGTGGTTGCCGGGGCCGGACACAAGAATCGATCACGGGGAGCAGGCGCTGAACCGCTGGTATCGGAGGATCGTCCGATGAGCATGCACACGTGGGTGCTGCTGCGCGGGCTGACACGCGAGAGTGCCCATTGGGGCGAGTTCCCCATCCACCTGCAGCGCGCGTTGCAGGTCCAGCAACCGCAGGCACGGCTGGAGCTGCTCGACCTGCCGGGCAACGGCGACAAGCACCGTCAGAGCAGCCCCACGCATGTGGACGCGATGATGGAGGCGTGCCGCGCGGAGTTGCGTCGGCGCGGCGTGCCACCGCCCTATCAGGTGCTGGCGATGTCGCTCGGAGCGATGGTGGCCAGCGAGTGGGCGGCGCGTCATCCGCAGGAACTCGACTGCGTGGTGCTCATCAACACGAGCCTGCGGCCGTTCAGCGCGTTCTTCCGGCGCCTGCGGCCGTCGAACTACTGGTCGCTGCTGCTGTTGAGCCTCACTCGGCTGAGCTTGCGCCGGCGCGAGGCGAAGGTGCTGCAGATGACGACACGGCTGCAGCAGCAGCCCGAGCGGGTGGTGGACGACTGGGTGTCGATCCAGCGCCGGCATCCGGTGCGTCGGCGCAATGCGCTGCGTCAGTTGCTGGCCGCGGCGCGTTATCGCGCCAGCCTGGCCAAACCCGAACCGCCCATGCTGCTGCTGTGCAGCCAGGGGGACACGCTGGTCGATTGGCGATGCTCGCAGGCGATCAGCCGCGCCTGGGGCGCGCCGTTGCGCCTGCACCGCCATGCCGGGCATGACTTGCCACTGGACGATGGGGAATGGGTGGCGCGCAATGTCGTGGATTGGCTCCACGTGCGCGAGGTGGTGGGGCAGACCGCCCCGATGCCGCTGTGAGGGCCAGCCCGGCAACGGGCGATCCTGAAAGCGAAAAGGCCCGCCGAATGGCGGGCCTTCTACGTGCACCAGAGCTGGATCTTGGTTATCAGGCGGCCAGCGCCTTGATCTTGGCGGACAGGCGGCTCTTGTGGCGAGCAGCCTTGTTCTTGTGGAAGATGCCCTTGTCGGCGACGGAGTCGATGACGGGCTGGGCGGTCTTGAACAGGTCAGCGGCCTTGGCCTTGTCACCCGTGACGATCGCCTTTTGCACGTTCTTGATGACCGTGCGGAACTTCGAACGCAGCGCCGTGTTGGCGGCGTTCAGCTTGACGTCTTGACGTGCGCGCTTGCGGCCCGAGGCCAGGCGCACGGTTTTCTTCTTGGCTTTGGAAGAGCTTGCCATTGTCTTATCAGTCCAGATGGTGCAAAGACGGCGAGTATAGCAGCCAGGAATGGAAAAACCAAATCCGGAGATATCGCATTCTCAGCGGGCACCCATAATGCGCGGTCCTTCGCGCCCGCCGTCCCCTGAATGAACCTGCTCCGCACCGCTTCCGTCGTTTCGGTCTTCACGCTGCTGTCGCGCATCACGGGCCTGGTCCGGGATCAGATGGTGGCCGGCCTGTTCGGCGCGAACGCGATGACCGACGCCTACAACGTCGCGTTCCGCATCCCCAACATGTTGCGCCGCCTCTTCGCCGAGGGGGCGTTCTCGCAGGCCTTCGTGCCGGCGCTGGCCGCGGCGCGCGCGCGCGACGGCGATGACGCCACCCGCGGCCTGATCGACGCCGTGGCCACCGTGCTGCTGTGGGCGCTGCTCGCGACCTGCGTGCTGGGCGTGGTCGGCGCGCCGGTGCTGGTGTGGGCGCTCGGCGCGGGGCTGTCGCGCGACGCGCACGAGGCCGCCGTGGTCATGACGCGCTGGATGTTCCCCTACATCGGCTTCATGTCGCTGGTGGCGCTGTCGGCGGGCATCCTCAACACCTGGAAGCGCTTCATCGTGCCGGCGGTGACGCCGGTGCTGCTGAACGTGGCCTCGATCGTCTGCGGTTACGGCCTGACACCGGTGCTGGCGCGTCACGGGTATGAGCCCATCTATTCGCTGGCGCTGGGCGTGATGCTGGGCGGCATCCTGCAACTGGCGGTGCAGGTGCCCGCGCTGCTTCGGATCGGCCTGATGCCGCGCTTCGCGCTGAGCTGGTCCGGTTTCCGCCAGGCCGCGGCCAATCCCGGCGTGCGCCAGGTGCTGGGCAAGATGGGGCCCGCGCTGCTGGGCGTGGGCGTGGCGCAGCTGTCCCTGCTGATCAACACGCAGATCGCCATCTCGGTGGGCGAGGGCGCCGCGTCGTGGCTGACCTTCGCCGACCGCCTGATGGAGTTCCCCATCGCGCTGCTGGGCGTGGCGCTGGGCGTGGTGCTCACCCCGCAGCTCGCGGCCAGCACCGCCAAGGGCGAGACCGCGCGCTACTCCGGCCTGCTGGACTGGGGCCTGCGCCTGACCTTCCTGCTGGCGCTGCCTTGCGCGGTGGCACTGCTCGTCTTCGCCGAGCCGCTGGTGGCGACGCTGTATCAGCGCGGCGCCTTCCATGGCGAGGATGTCGCGCACACCGCGCGCGCGGTCATGGGCTACGGGCTGGGCCTGATGGGACTGGTGTCGATCAAGATCCTGGCGCCCGGGTTCTATGCTCGTCAGGACATGCGCACGCCGGTGCGCATCGCCGTGGGCGTGCTGGTGCTGACGCAGGTGTTCAACGCGGTCTTCGTGTTCGGGCTGGGCATCGGTGTGGCGGGGTTGTCGCTGTCCATCGGCCTGGGGGCCGTGGTCAACGCGCTGCTGCTGCTGCATGGCCTGCGCAGGCTTGGCACCTACACGCCGGAGCCGGGATGGGCGCTGTTCCTGCTGCGGGTGGTCATCGCCAGCGCGGCGATGGGCGCGCTGCAGTGGTGGCTCGCACGGTATTTCCCGTGGGTCGGCGGCAAGGGCCTGAGCTTCGAGTTGTCGCGCGCGGGCTGGATGGCGTTGAGCCTGGGCGGCTCGGCGTTGCTGTACTTCGCCGTGCTGCTGCTGCTGGGCGTGAAGCTGCGGGAGTTCGCCCGCCGGGCTTGAGCCGGTCCGGGCTCCCCAGCGGGGGCCTTCCGATGGGGGAGGGGTGGGGCCCGCTTCCGTGTGGGTGGCGAGACCCGATGTCGGGCGTAGACTTCGACGCATGAGTTCACCCTTGCAGTGGACGGTGCCGACGGCGCTGGACTATTTCTCGACGCTGGTTGCCGACGACGACACCTTGAACCTGGCTGAGGCCGCCACCGCGATCGCGCTGGACGACTTCCCCCGGCTCGACGTGCAGCAGGTGATGGCGGAGCTGGACCGGCTCGGCGAGCGGCTGCGGCAGCGCCTGCCGGCCGACGCCCCGCCCAGTCACCGGCTGCGCATGCTGAACCAGTACTTCCATGGCGAGCTCGGTTTCGCGGGCAACGTCAACGACTACTACGCCGTCGGCAACAGCTACCTGCACCAGGTGCTGGCCACGCGTCGGGGCATCCCCATCACGCTGGCCATCGTCTACATGGAACTGGCCGCGCACGTCGGCCTGCGGGTCAAGGGCGTCAGCTTCCCGGGGCACTTCCTGATGAAGCTGAGGCTGCCTCAGGGTGAGGTCGTGCTGGATCCCTTCAGCGGACGCTCGCTGGGCCGCGGCGAACTCGACGAGTTCCTCAGCCCCTGGCGGGAGCGCGCCGGGCTGAAGCCCCAGGAGCCGATGTCACTGGATGCCTTCCTGGGCACGGCGTCGCCGCGGCAGATCCTGGCCCGCATCCTGCGCAACCTCAAGCAGATCCACATGGACCGGCAGGATCTGCCTCGGCTGCTCGCGGTGCAGCGCAAGCTGGTGGCGCTGCTGCCCGAGGACCGGGTCGAGCGCGCCGAGCTCGAGCAGGCGCTCCAGCAACTGCGCGACGCCGGGGGTGGCCCCGCGACCTTCCATTGAGGGAATCAGAAAGGGGGAGGGGGTCGCCCGACGCTTAGAATCCTCCCCTTTCGAGGGAGATGTGCCCGCCTCGCCGCGCACACCCCCCCGTCATCCAACGCTGAAGTGGTTTGAAGCAGATCCCGCTGTCGCTCGGTCCCGAGCCCGACTACACCTTTGACACGCTCCTCACCGGTGCCAACACCGCCGCCCTGACGCATGTGCTGGGGCTGGGCGGGGGCTCGCCGCCCGTGTTCCTGTGGGGGCCGCCCGGCAGCGGCAAGACGCACCTGCTGCGCGCGCTCGCCCAGCACTGGCAGCATGCCGGCGCGCAGGTCGGCTGGTATGACGCCGACACGCCGCTGCCCTGGGAGCTGCCCACCCATCCGAGCCTGCTGCTGCTGGACGACACCCAGCGTTTCGACCCCGGTCAGCAGCATGCGGCCTTCGCCCTGTTCGTCGAGGCTGCCACGCTGGGGCTGGCGGTGGTCTCCACCGGCACCGCGCCGCCCGTGGACCTGGACCTGCGCGAGGACCTGCGCACCCGGCTCGGCTGGGGCCCGACCTTCGCGCTGCAGCCGCTGTCCGAGGCCGAGGTCCGCGCCGTGCTGCGCCGCGAGGCCGACCGCCGTGGCATCGCGCTCACCGACGACGTGATCGACTACCTGCTCAACCGCTATGCCCGCGACCTGAAGCACCTCATGTCGCTGCTGGACGGGCTGGATGAATTCGCGATGGCCAGCAAGCGCGCCGTCACCGTGCCGCTGCTGCGCCAGATGCTGGCCGACCAGGGCGTGCTCGCCTGAGCCGCCGACCCTGGTCCGCGCCCACCGGAACCCACTGCTTCTTCAAGGACTCGCCTGTGGACCTGACCCTCTTCGACCTGGACGGCACGCTGATCCCGCAGGACTCCGACCACGCTTTTGGCGCCTACATGGTGGAGATCGGCTGGGCCGACGGCGCCGCCTGGGCCGCGCGCAACGACGAGTTCTACGCCCAGTACCAGCGCGGCGAGCTCGACCTGGATGAATACGTCGACTTCGCCACCTCGGTCTGGCGGGCCCGCCCGCTGGCCGAGGCCGAGGCCGCGCGGGCCGAATTCATGGCCCGGATCGTCGCGCCGATGTTGCGCGACAATGCGCGCGCACTGGTGCAGCGCCACCTGGACGCCGGGGATCTCGTGGTTGTCGTGACCGCGACCAATGAATTCGTGACCGCGCCGATCGCCCAGGCCTTCGGCATCGATCACCTGATCGCCGTGCAACTGGAGCGCGATGACACCGGCGCGTTCACCGGACGCGTGCGCGGCACGCCCTCGTTCCAGGCGGGCAAGATCGTGCGCGTGAACGAGTGGCTGGCCGCCCAGGGCCGTCGCTGGGAGGAGTTCGAGCGTGTGCATTTCTACAGCGACTCGATGAATGACTTGCCGCTGCTGGAGCGGGTCAGCCATCCGGTGGCGACCAATCCCACCGCGGCCCTCGAGACGCTGGCGCGCGAGCGCGGCTGGCCGATATTGAAGCTCTTCGAATGATCAAGAAATTTTTCAACAAGCTGTTGGGCAAACCCGAGGGGACCGCCACGCCGCTGGGCAAGCGGGTGGAAATCACCGCGGAGGAACATCGCATCGATCCGGCGCTGCTGGATGAGCGCGGGGTGAAGGTCGTCAAGGGCCTGACCGACGCGGGCTACGAGGCCTACATCGTCGGCGGCGCGGTGCGCGACCTGCTGCTGGGCCGCCGTCCCAAGGACTTCGACGTCGCCACCGACGCCACGCCGGAGCAGGTCAAGAACCAGTTCCGCCGCGCGTTCATCATCGGCCGGCGTTTCCGCATCGTCCACGTGGTCTACGGCCGCGGCCGCGAGCATGAGGTGATCGAGGTCTCGACCTTCCGCGCGCTGCTCAAGGAAGACGACGCCGAGCAGGTGCAGGGCAACGAGAAGACGTCCAAGGGCGCGCTGGAGGGCAAGTCGCACGTCGTGGACGCGTCCGGCCGCGTGCTGCGTGACAACGTCTGGGGCCCGCAGATCGAGGACGCGGCGCGCCGTGACTTCACCGTCAACGCCATGTACTACAACCCCGAGCGCGAGCTCGTGGTCGATTACCACGGCGGCCTGGCCGACGCGCGCAAGAAGGTCCTGCGCATGATCGGCGATCCCGAGACCCGCTACCGCGAGGACCCGGTGCGCATCCTGCGCGCCGTGCGCTTCGCCGCCAAGCTCGGCTTCACGATCGAACCCAAGACCCGCGCGCCGATCGCCGCGATGGCGCCGTGCTGGCCAACGTGCCGCTGTCGCGCATGTTCGACGAGATGATCAAGCTGCTGCAGACCGGGCATTCGCTGGCCAGCATCGACGAGCTGCGCAAGCAGGGCCTGTCGCGCGGCGTGTTCCCCATCCTGGACGCGGTGCTGGACAAGGACGGCGCGCTGCCCGACAACGTGCACGGCAAGTTCGTCCGCCTCGCGCTGGAAGACACCGACAAGCGCGTGGAAGAGGGCCGCTCGGTGGCGCCGAGCTTCATGCTCGCGTGCATGCTCTGGGGCGAGGTTCAGCAGCGCTGGAAGCGGCTGATCGACGGCGGCGAGGGCGCGGTGCCCGCGCTGCAGCAGGCCATCGACCTGGTCTTCGACGCGCGCGTGGGCGACATCTCCGGCCGCGGCAAGCTCGCCGCGGACATGCGCGAGATCTGGATGATGCAGCCGCGCTTCGAGCGCCGCACCGGCAGCGGTCCGCACCGCCTGATCGAGCAGCCCCGCTACCGCGCGGGCTTCGACTTCCTGGCGCTGCGCGCCGAGGCGGGCGAGATCGATCCGGCGCTGGCCGACTGGTGGGAGGACTTCGCGCTGGGCAGCGAGGACGAGCGCCGCGCGCTGCTGGAACTGGCGCGCGAGACGCAGCGCCAGGGCGGTCCACGCAGCAAGCCCAAGGCCGGCGGCGGGCGCGTGCACTCGGTGCCGCGCGGCTCCGTAGGCGGGGCGCAGCCGGTCAGCGGCGAGTCCGCAGCCTCGCTGCCCATCGATCCCGAGGCCATGGATCACGGCGATCGTGGTGATGGCGGGGAGGGCTTCGAGTCCTCCGAGGGTGGCGCGAGCGCGCCGGCCAAGAAGCGCCGCCGTCGCCGCAAGCCCAAGGCGGCCGGCGGCACCGGCACGGCGGACGCTGGCGCCACAGGCGACGCATGATCGCGGCGTACGTCGGCCTGGGCGCCAACCTCGGCGACCTGTGGCGCACGCTGCAGGCGGCGCTTGCTGACCTCGCCGACGTGCCCGGCCTGACCCTGGAGGCGGTCTCCGGCGCTTGGCGCAGCGCGCCGGTCGGTTGCGAGGGCCCCGACTATCTGAACGCGGTCGCGCGCGTGCGCACCACGCTGTCGCCGTTGTCCTTGCTGGCGGCGTTGCAGGCCATCGAGCTGCGGCACGGGCGCGAGCGTCCGTTCGTGAACGCGCCGCGCACGCTTGACCTGGACCTGCTGCTCTACGGCGACGAATCCATCGCCCTGGACCGGCTCGTCGTGCCGCACCCGCGCCTGCATCAGCGCGCCTTCGTGCTGCGGCCGCTGCTGGAGCTGGATCCGGCGCTGACCGCGCCGGGGCTTGGCGCGCTGCTTGCCCATCTGCCGGCCGTCGCGGATCAGGTGCTGATCCGGGAGGATGCGCCCCTGTGGCCCCTGTGATGAACGTGATCTCCCGTGTGCTGCTGGGCCTGAAGCAGGACCGGTTCTTCCTGGCCCTGCTGGCCGGGCTGCTGATCTTCTCCGTGGCGCAGCCCGCGCGCATCGCGAGCTACGGCTCGCTGGTGGACTGGCCCACGATCGCCGCCCTGACGGGCCTGCTGCTGCTGACGAAGGGCCTGGAGCTCAGCGGTGCACTGCATGCGCTGGGGCACACGCTGGTGGAGTCCATGGGCACAGAGAGGGCGGCGGCGCTGTTCCTTGTCGCGACGGCGGCGCTGCTGTCGACGGTGCTGACCAACGACGTGGCGCTCTTCGTCGTGGTGCCGCTCACGCTGCGCGTGTGCCGGATCACCGGCATGCCGGCCACGCGCATCGTGATCTTCGAGGCCCTGGCCGTGAACGCCGGCTCGGCGCTGACCCCTATCGGCAATCCCCAGAACATCTTCCTGTGGCAACGCGCCCAGGTGCCGTTCACCGACTTCATCTGGCACCAGCTGCCACTCGTGGCCGGCCTGATGGCGGTGCTGCTCCTGGTCACGGCGCTGGCGTTCAAGGGCCGCCGGCTCGCAGTGCTCGCACACGAGACCGTGTCGCTGGACAAGCGCCTGCTCGTGGTCTCCGCGCTGCTGTATCTGCCGTTCCTCATCGCCACCGACATGCATCAGGCCGGATGGGCGGCCGCAGCGGTCCTGCTGCTGTTCCTCGTGCTGCGTCCGCGGGTGGTGGCCGACCTGGACTGGGGCCTGCTGCTGGTGTTCATTCTGATGTTCGTCGACCTGCGCCTGCTGGCCGGGCTGGACAGCGTGAATCAGCTGATGCGCGGCCTGGGGCTGGAGCAGCCGGTTCATCTGTACCTGTCCAGCATCGGCCTCAGCCAGCTCGTCAGCAACGTGCCGGCGACCATCGCGCTCGCGGAGTTCTCCACCGACTGGCGCGTCATCGCCTACGGGGTCAACGTCGGCGGCTTCGGCCTGATGATCGGCTCGCTGGCCAACCTGATCGCGTTGCGCATGACCGGCGACCCGCGCGCGTGGAAGGCCTTCCACCTCTACGCGATTCCCGCGCTGGTCGTGGCCACGGCGATCGGCTACGCGCTGCTGTTCCTGTGAGCGCGGGGCCCCGCGCATTTCCTCACCCGATCGATGAATGAGGGTCGGGGAATCCCCGGCGATGGCTCCATCGGGCCACGGGCCGCTACACTTGCGGGTTTTCCGTGACACGGAAACGAATCATTTGTGACGGTCCGGCGAGGATCGCACGGCCCGGAGCCTCCCCATGTTTTTCGGCAAGCTGCTGCCCCGCGAGGGCAATTTCTTCGAACTGTTCAATGAGCACGGCGCGCAGATCGTCGAAGGCGCGCGCGCCTTCATGCTCATGATCCAGAACTACAACGACCTGACGCTGCGCGAGAAGTACGCCGCCGAGGTCGACCGGGCCGAGCACCATGCCGACCGCGTCACCGCCGAGGTGAACCGGCTGCTGCACCGGACCTTCATCACCCCGATCGACCGCGAGCAGATCCACGGCCTGATCAACGCGATGGACGACATCCTGGACCTGCTGCAGGACTCCTCCGAGACGATGCAGCTGTACGACGTGCGCTCCATCCCCGACGAGGTGCTGCGCCTGGGCGAGCTGTCGGCCAAGTGCTGCGAGCGCGTCAAGCACGCCGTGACGCTGCTGCCCAAGCTCAGCGAGCCGCAGACCGCCGAGGCCGCGATCAAGGCCTGCGAGGAGATCGACAAGCTCGAGTCCGACGCCGACCGCGTGATGCGCGCCGCGATGTCCAAGCTGTTCCGCGAGCAGGAGGACGTGCGCGAGCTGATCAAGCTCAAGGCCATCTACGAGCAGCTCGAGTCGATCTCCGACCGTTGCGAGGACGTCGCCAACCTGATCGAGGGCATCGTCCTCGAGAACTCCTGATCCCCGCGATCGTTCGATAGGAGCGTCTCCAATGGGAACGATGCAGGTGGCCTTCTGGGTCGTGGCCATGCTCGTGGTGCTGGCCGTCGCGTTCGACTTCATGAACGGCTTCCACGATGCGGCCAACTCGATCGCAACGGTCGTCTCGACCGGCGTGCTCAAGCCGCAGCAGGCCGTGCTGTTCGCGGCCTTCTTCAATGTGATCGCGGTGCTGTTCTTCGAGCTGAAGGTGGCCGCGACGATCGGCAAGGGATCGATCGACGCGAGCATCGTCGATCACCATGTGATCTTCGGCGCGCTGATCGGCGCGATCGCCTGGAACGTCATCACCTGGTTCTACGGCATTCCGTCGAGTTCCTCGCATGCGCTGATCGGCGGCCTGGTGGGCGCGGCGATCGCCAAGGCGGGCACCAAGGGCCTGATCATGAGCGGCATCGGCAAGACGGTGCTGTTCATCTTCGTGTCGCCGATCCTGGGCTTCCTGCTCGGATCGCTGTTGATGGTGGCGGTGGCGTGGCTGTTCCGCAGAAGCTCGCCGCTGCGCGTGGACAACTGGTTCCGGCGGCTGCAGCTGGTCTCGGCCGGGCTGTACAGCCTGGGCCACGGCGGCAACGACGCGCAGAAGACGATCGGCCTGATCTGGATGCTGCTGATCGCCTCGGGTTACGCGGGGGCCGGCGAGCATTCGCCGCCGACCTGGGTGATCGTGGTGTGTTACCTGGCCATCGGCCTGGGCACGATGTTCGGCGGCTGGCGCATCGTCCGCACGATGGGTCAGAAGATCACCAAGCTCAAGCCCGTGGGCGGCTTCTGCGCGGAGACGGGCGGCGCGATCACGCTGTTCCTGGCAACGGCGCTGGGCATTCCGGTGTCGACGACGCACACGATCACCGGCGCGATCGTCGGCGTGGGCTCGACGCAGCGCGCGTCGTCGGTGCGCTGGGGCGTGGCGGGCAACATCGTCTGGGCGTGGATCTTCACGATCCCGGCCTCGGCCTTCATCGCCGGCATCTTCTACTGGATCAGCTTCACGCTGTTCTGAGACCGCAGGTCCAGCGGTCAACGATAAATGCCCGGCAGTGCCGGGCATTTTTCATGGAGGAAGGAGAGTTACTGACTGATCTCGCGCGCCGCCTCGACCTGCGATTCGAAGTAGCGCTGCGCTGAGAACGCGATCGTTGCCATCAGGCAGGCGCCGCCGACCATCAGGCAGGCGATCACGCCCAGGATGGGCAGCCAGCCGGTGCGACGTTCCGGCTGGTGGAAACGCTGCGCCCAGCGTTCGTCGGAAGTCAGCCCATGGACGATGCCCGCGAGCATGCTTTGCGCGACCATCAACCCGAGCAGCGGAATCAGGAACCAGGCGGTGACGTCGTCCTGGCCCAGCGTGTCCATGCGGTGCACGCCATACAGGCCGAGCAGCGTCGGCAGCGGATGCAGCCAGCCGAGCCGGTCCCGCCAGCCGTGCAGGTAGAAGCGATGCGCCCCGAGGCTGCCGAGCGCGAAGCTCAACCAGGTGGCGACGGTCTTGGACTTGAGGTCCGCCGTCGTGCCGGCATCGGGGGCGAGGGCGCTCATGCGGTGGGGGTGGTGGCGGTCGGCGTGCCTGTCTCGGCGG
Source organism: Roseateles sp. (assembly GCA_039594005.1). Classification (GTDB taxonomy): domain Bacteria; phylum Pseudomonadota; class Gammaproteobacteria; order Burkholderiales; family Burkholderiaceae_C; genus Roseateles. The sequence goes on along the minus strand of JBCNOF010000010.1, from coordinate 1,779,902 downwards.
CGGGCCCCGGGGCGGTGCTGGCGGCCGCCACCGTGCCGGTGGGCGAGCTGGTGTCGCCTTGGCCCAGCTGGCGTTGCATCAGCACCACGTCCAGCCACTTGCCGAACTTCCAGCCTGCGGACTTCATCACGCCGACGTCCTCGAAGCCGTGGCTGCGATGCACACCGATGGAGCCGAGGTTCTGCGAATCACCGATCACCGCGATCATCTGTCGCGCGCCCGCGGCCTCGCAGCGCGCGATCAGTTCGGCCAGCAGCAGCCGGCCCACGCCCTGGCCCTGCGCGGTGGGGGCGAGGTAGATCGAGTCCTCGACGAAATAGCGGTAGGCCAAGCGAGGGCGGAAATAGTTGGCATAGGCGAAGCCCAGCACCTGCCCGTCGCGCTCGGCAACGAGGTAGGGCAGGCTGCGGCTGAGCACCTCGGTGCGGCGGCGTCCCATCTCGGCGCGGTCAGGGACGTCGGTCTCGAACGTGCCGGTGCCGTGCAGCACGGCGTGTTCGTAGATCTGCTGGATCGCGGTGATGTCGCCTTCCAGACTGGGGCGGATCAGGAGCGGGGAAGTACTGCTGTTGGTCGTCGTCATTGGGGGGAGCGGACAAAGCGTCAGGAGCGAGTTTATAATGCCGGGTTTTGGCGCTGGCCCACGGGTGTGGCTGTCATGCCTCGAAGCTCCCTGATCCGGAGCGGCGGGGCGATGGACGGACCGGGGGCGTATCTACGGCGCCGCTTCCGACCTTTCATGGGGATTCACGCGCGACACACGCGCTCCCCGTCTGAGATGGTCGATTCAATGATCTGCTTGCCCCTGTGTGTCCCTGGAGCGGTGGAACGCCAAAAGACTGAAGGATAGATCATGGTCGTGATTCGACTCTCCCGCGGTGGCTCCAAGAAGCGTCCGTTCTACAACATCGTCGTGACCGACAGCCGCAACCGTCGTGACGGCCGCTTCATCGAGCGCGTCGGTTTCTACAACCCGGTCGCCTCGGGCAACGCCGAAGGCCTGCGCGTCTCGCAAGACCGCGTGTCGTACTGGGTGGGCGTGGGCGCCCAGCTGTCGCCGGCGGTCGCCCGCCTGGTGGACGTGTCCAAGAAGGCTGCCGCTCCGGCCGCCGCTGCTGCCTAATCCTCGGATCGCAGCAGATGAAGCAGGCGCCTGACGATCTGATCGAGCAATCTCCGGCCTTTCCGGAGGACGCCATCGAAGTCGGGCGCGTGCTGGACGCCTGGGGCATCAAGGGCTGGCTGAAGATCCTCAGCCACTCCGCCGATGCCCAGGCGCTCTTCGCCTCTCGCCGCTGGTTCATGAAACCGAGCGAGAAGGCGCTGCCGGGCAAGCCGCATGTCGTGCCGCCCGTGCTCAAGATTCTTTCCGTCCGCGACCACGCGGATGGCATCGTCGCGCAGGTGGAAGGCATCGCCGACCGCAACGGCGCCGAGGCGCTCAAGGGCGCGCGCATCTTTGTCTCGCGCAGCCTCTTCCCCGAGACGGACGATGGCGAGTTCTACTGGGTCGACCTGATCGGCATGTCCGTCGTCAACAAGGACGGCTCGACGCTGGGCGAGGTGATCGACCTGATCGACACCGGCCCGCATTGCGTGCTGCGCATCCTGCCTGCGGGCAGGACCGCGCCGGTCAAGCCCGATGAGGAGATCCTGATCCCGTTCGTGAACGCCTATGTCGGCGATGTCGACAAGGCCGCGCGCGTCATCCCGGTCGACTGGGATCTCGACTACTGAAGCCGGGGCTACGCGGCCCATGCGCTTCGACGTCCTCACCCTGTTTCCTGAGCTCTTCGACCCCTTCCTGCGGGTCGGCGTGACGCGTCGCGCCTACGAGAGCAAGCAGGTCGACGTGCGGCTGTGGCAGCTGCGCGATCACGCCGACGACAACTACCGCCGTGTCGATGACCGCCCGTTCGGCGGCGGTCCCGGCATGGTGATGCTGGCCGCGCCGCTGGAGCGCGCGCTGGCCGCCGTCAAGGCCGATCGCGCGACGACGCACCCCGGCGCGCCCGCCGTCATCCATTTCAGCCCGACCGGGCGCAAGCTCGACCAGGCGCTCGCGCGGGAACTCGCCACGGGCGAGGGCGCCATCCTCCTGTGCGGCCGCTACGAGGGCATCGACCAGCGCGTGCTGGACCGCCATGTGACGCTGGAGATCAGCCTGGGCGACTTCGTGTTGTCGGGCGGCGAGCTGCCGGCGATCGCGATGCTCGATGCGATCGCGCGGCTGCAGGAGGGTGTGCTCAACGACGCGGCCTCTCACCAGCAGGACAGCTTCTCCGACGGCCTGCTGGACTGCCCGCATTTCAGCCGTCCCGAGGTGCTGGAGACCGCCGAGGGCCCGCTGCCGGTGCCGCCGGTGCTGTTGTCGGGCCATCACGCCGAGATCGCGCGCTGGCGCCGGGAGCAGTCGCTGGCGCTGACGCTCCAGCGTCGGCCGGAGCTGATCGAGGCCGCGCGACGCGACGGCCGGCTCGACAAGAAGGACGAGAAATTCCTCGCTTCCCTCACGGGCGCCGCGCCCGCGAAACCGCGCAAGCGTTGAGCGCAGTTTGACGATCGATCAACCACGTCTATAATCGCGGGTTTTTCCGATCCTCTACCGGGCATCATCCTGATTCGCGCCGGCATGATCACCAGGAGATCCTCGTGAATCTGATCCAGACCCTCGAGCAAGAAGAAATTGCTCGCCTGAACAAGACCATTCCCGCGTTCGCCCCCGGCGACACCGTGATCGTCAACGTGAACGTCGTCGAAGGCACCCGCAAGCGCGTGCAGGCCTACGAAGGCGTGGTCATCGCCCGCCGCAACCGCGGTCTGAACTCCAACTTCATCGTCCGCAAGATCTCGAGCGGCGAAGGCGTGGAGCGCACGTTCCAGCTGTACAGCCCGCTGATCGCTTCGATCGAAGTGAAGCGCCGCGGCGATGTCCGTCGCGCCAAGCTGTACTACCTGCGTGAGCGTTCGGGCAAGTCGGCGCGCATCAAGGAAAAGCTGTCCTTCAAGGCAGCCGAATAATCCTTCGGCGTTCGCCCCCTCAAAGCCGCTCCAAGGCCCTGCCCGGAGCGGCTTTGTCGTTTCTGGCGTCCAATCGGGACCTCGCCTCCGGGCGCCCACGAACAAGTCCGGCTCACCGGATGAACCTCGACGCATGACGACGCCTCCCGCCAGTCCGATCGCCAATCCGAACACCCGCGGTGCTGCCGGCGCTCCCGCCACCCGCCCACCCATCAAGGATCCTCGCGCGGTGCCCGTCGCCGGGACGGATGCGCATCTGCCGGCCGTGCCGCTGGATCGCCTGGCGCCCGCGTGGTTGCGCGAGCGCTTCCTGCATCCCCCCGCGAACGCGATCGATCCGGAGATCCCCGGCGACGGCGGCGTCTTCCCGGGCCGCAACGCGACGCAGGCCGCGGTGCTGGTGCCGTTGGTCGAGCGCCCCAGCGGCCTGCACGTGCTGCTGACGCAGCGCACCGCGCATCTGCGCGATCACGCGGGGCAGGTCAGTTTCCCCGGCGGTCGCGCCGAGCCCGAGGACGGGTCGCCCGAGCGCACCGCCTTGCGCGAGGCGGAAGAGGAGATCGGCCTGGATGAGCGCTTCGTCGACCTGATCGGCCAACTGCCGGTCTACCGCACGGTGACGGCCTACGAGGTCACGCCGGTGGTCGCGCTGATCCGGCCGGGCTTCTCGCTGCGCCTGGATGCGTTCGAGGTCGCCGAGGCGTTCGAGGTCCCGCTCGCGTTCCTGATGGATCCCGCGCATCACCAGCGCCATCTGTTCGAGTACGAGCTGCAGGTCGCGCCGGATGCGCCGGTCGCGCCGGAGACCGCGGGCCCCTTGATGGGCCGGCGCCAGTTCCTGTCGATGCCGTGGACGGGGTCAGGTCTTGCGATGTCCAACGCGGACCCGGGCGTAAGCCTGATCGCGTCGGAGACCAAGGAGTTCTTCATCTGGGGCGCGACCGCCGCGATGTTGCGCAATCTCTACCGCTTCCTGCAGGTCTGACACCTCGATGCGGCGGGTGCGCGGCAATCCCCCCGCCGAGGGTGTGGCGGGCCGCTATCATCCCGGGCCATGAACTTCTTCGCGGTCTTGCTGGCGCTGGTGTGCGAGCAACTCAAGCCCCTGCCGCACGGCAATCCGATCCACCAAGGCATGATCGCCTGGGTGCGCTGGACCGGGCGCAACTTCGACGCGGGCCGGTCGCATCATGCGGCCGTCGTGTGGACGATCACCGTCGTCGGTCCGGCGCTGCTGGTGGGCGCGATCTACGCGCTCGTGCGGCCCTACAGCCTGCTGCTGTCGCTGGCGCTGGATGTGCTGGTGCTCTACTTGACGCTGGGCTTCCGCCAGTTCAGCCATTACTTCACCGACATCCGTGACGCGCTGGAGCGCGGCGACGAGCTCGAGGCCCGGCGCCTGCTGGCCGAGTGGCGCCACCTGGACGCCAGCGAGCTGCCGCGCACCGAGCTGCTGCGTCACGTGCTGGAGCACTCGCTGCTGGCCGCGCACCGCCATGTCTTCGGCGTGTTCTTCTGGTTCGTGCTGCTGTCCACGCTGGGCCTGGGCCCGGCGGGCGCGGTGCTGTACCGGATGGCCGAGTTCGCCGGCCGTTACTGGGCCTTCAAGAGCCGCACGCTGGACGCGCCGACCAATGAGCGCCTGATGGAGCTGTCGCGCCGGCTGTTCGGCCTGATCGATCACATCCCGGCGCGCCTGACCGCCGCGGGCTTCGCGATCGTGGGCAACTTCGAGGAGGCGGTCAGCGCCTGGCGCCGTGACGCGACGCTCTGGGCCCACAACAACGAGGGCGTGATCCTCGCATCGGCCGCGGGCGCGGTGGGCGTGCAACTCGGCGGCAGCGCCGCGCCGGGCGTGACGCCGGACCGCAGCAAGACCTTCGAGTCCGGCGGCGACATGGACGTCACGCGCGCGGAAGGCTCCACGGGCGGCGTGCCGCCGCAGTTGGGGCATCTGCAGAGCGTCGTGGGACTGGTCTGGCGCTCGGTCATCCTGTGGATGCTGCTGCTGGCGCTGCTGACCTTCGCCAACCTGGTCGGCTGACGACGCGCGTTTGCCCTTCGACGCGACCGGCCGCCCTCGGGCGGCCTTTTTCGTGGGGCGCGCAGGGTGCGTGCGTCTCAGGCGTCCCGCACGTCGGCGAGGACCTGCTGACCGAAGTCGGCGCGCGCGAGGAACTTCAGCACGCGCGTGGCGGTGTCCTCGGCGCTGACCAGCTGACCTTCGGCCTTGAACGCGGCGAAGACGTCGCGATCCGGGAACTGCGCGGCATCGCCGCCGCGCAACTGGGCCTGCATGTCGGTGTCGATGATGCCGGGGGCCAGCGACACGACACGCGCCGCGTTCAGGCCGCGCGCGGCCTTGTGCTCCTCGTCGAGCGCCATCGCGCGGCTGAGGTTGTCCATGCCCGCCTTGGCCGCGCAGTAGAGCGCGCTGCCGGCCATCGCACGGCGGCCGAGCCCCGACGAGATGTTGAGCACCTTGCGCGCGGCGGGCCAGTCCCGCGTCGCGTCGAGGAAGGCGGCGCTCAGCAGCACCGTGGCCTCCAGGCCGACGCGCAGCGCGCTGGACAGCGCCTGCAGCGACTCGCCGTCGATGGGCCCCGGCGTCGTGACGACGCCGGCGTTGTTGATCAGCGTGGCGGAGCGCCAATCACTCGGCTGGGTGCGCAGCCAGTCGCCCAGATGCTGCGCGACCGTCAGCGGCGAGGACAGGTCCGCCTGCCACTGCTGCAGCGGCAGGCCGCGTTCGTGGGCGAATCGCTCCAGCGCGTCGCTGCGTCCGCGGGCGATGCCGATCACGAGATGGCCGGCCTCGAGCGCCTGGCGCGCCAGCGCCTCGCCCAGGCCGCGTGAGCTGCCGGTGATGACGGTGATGTGGGGTCCGTTGGCGGGCGAGGTCGGGTGGGTCGGGGTGGCGGTCATCACAAGGCTCCTGGTGAGAAAGTGAAGGATGGCGCGGCCGGAAAGGCTCAGAACGGCGCCGGTTCGTGCAGGGCCAGCGGCGGCGCGTCGAGCACCGGCGGCAGGCTCAGGTCGCGCGCGTGCAGCAGCAGCCGGGGCGCGAGCTGGAGGACCTCGGGCGGCGCGTACAGCGCGTCGCCGAGGATGGGATGGCCGACGGCGAGCAGGTGCACGCGCAACTGGTGCGAGCGGCCGGTGACGGGCTCGAGCTCGACGCGCGTGGTGCCGGCGTGGAGATCGCGGCTCAGCACCCGCACGCGCGTGAGGCTGGGCTTGCCGCGTTCGTGGTCGATCCTCTGCCGCGGGCGGTTGGGCCAGTCGACGATCAGCGGCAGGTCGATGTCCATCGTGTCGCGTTCGATGACGCCGGCGACGACGGCCTCGTAGCGCTTGTCGACGAGGCGGGCGGCGAAAGCCTCGCTGAGCGCGCGCTGCATGGCCTCGCCGCGCGCGAAGACGATCAGCCCCGAGGTCGACTGGTCCAGCCGGTGGACGATCAGCGCGTCGGGGAACACGGCGGCGACGCGGGCCCAGGCGCAATCCTGCTTGTCCTCGCCCCGGCCCGGCACCGACAGCAGGCCCGAGGGCTTGTCGACGACGACGCGATGCGCGTCGGCGTGCAGCACGCGCTGGTGCAGGTGGGCGAAGGCGGAGGCAGGCATGCGGGGGACGAGCGGATCGCGCGAAGGGCGTGTGGGACCGGATTGTCGCGGCGTCCTCGTATCATCGGCCGCCATTCAGCGAGCAGGCTGCGCGATGACAGCACACCACCAGATCCGTTTCTTCCCCGATCCTCGGATCGACGCACGTCGCCCGTCGGCGCCGCGCGGCTGAGGCGCCGACATGTTGCGCGTGCTCAGCGTCGCCGGTTATCGCTCGTTGCGTGATCTGCGCCTGCCGCTGGATCCGCTGACGCTGATCACCGGTCCCAACGGCAGCGGCAAGTCGAGCCTGTACCGCGCGCTTCGGCTGCTGGCCGACGCGGCGCAGAACCGAGTGCTGCCGGCGCTCGCCAACGAGGGCGGCTTCGCTTCGACGCGATGGGCGGGCCCCGAGGTCATCAGCCGCGCGATGCGGGCGGGCGAGCAGCCGATCCAGGGCACGGTGCGCGACGGGCCGGTGTCGCTGCGCCTGGGCATCGGCGGGGACGACTTCGGTTACTCGATCGAGCTCGGCTTGCCGCAGGACGCGCCCGAGTTGTTCGAGCAGGACCCGCAGATCAAGCGCGAGGCGCTCTGGGCCGGTGCCTTGTACCGACCGGCGTCGGCGCTGGTCGAGCGGCGCAACGCCTCGCTGCAGGTGCGCGACGGCCGCGGGTGGGCGGCGGTCAACACCCCGCTGGCCGCGTTCGACAGCATGTTGTCGCAGCACGCCGACCCCTCGCAGGCGCCGGAGATGATCACGATGCGCGAGCGGCTGCGCGGCTGGCGGTTCTACGACAGCCTGCGGACCGATGCCGAGGCGCCCGCTCGGCGCGTGCGCGTGGGCACCTTCACGCCGATGCTGGCTGGCGATGGCGCCGATCTCGCGGCCGCGTGGCAGACGATCGTCGCCATCGGTGACGGGGAGTTGCTGGATCGCTGCCTGCAGGACGCCTTCCCCGGCGCGTCGGTGACCGTGACCCGCGATGACGCCGGATTCCGGCTCGCGATGCGTCAGCCGGGCCTGCTGCGGCCGCTGGAGGCCGCCGAGCTCAGCGACGGCACCTTGCGCTACCTGATGCTGCTGGCCGCGTTGCTGAGCCCGCGACCGCCCGAGTTGATGGCGCTCAACGAACCCGAGAACAGCCTGCATCCCGACCTGCTGCCGGCGCTGGGCCGCCTGATCGCGACGGCGAGCGCCCAGAGCCAGGTCATCGTGGTCTCGCACGCGCGCCGGCTGATCAGCGCGCTGGAGGATGCGCCCGACTGCCGCTCCTGGGAACTGCGCAAGGAGTTCGGCGAGACCCGCCTGCCCGACCTGCCGCTCGATGAGACGCCGCCCTGGCGCTGGCCGGAGCGCTGAACGTCGCGAACGGACGCGCGCCGATCTCGAGGCGCGCTCAGAACTGGTGGATCCATCCTGACTGCAGCGCCGATTGCGGATTCGATCCCGCGGCGGTGACTGCAGCCAGCGCGTCGGCCGCGGGCAGTCCGAGGTGCTTGAGCACGCACGCGGCCATCGTGCCCGTGCGGCCCATGCCGGCCGCGCAGTGCAGCAGCGTGCGGTCGCCCAGGCGCAGTCCGTTGGCCACCTGCTCCACGCCCTGGCGGAACGCGGCGGCATCGGTCGCCAGGCCGTAATCGCGCATCGGCACGTGCAGCCAGCGCATGGGCAGGCGGCCCTCGGCGATCGCCTTGTGATACGGCGGCGACAAGGCCGCGACCTCGTCCAGCGGATTGAGGCAGACCAGCAGGTCCAGGCGCTTGGATCGCGCCTCGTCGAGAAAGGCGGACCACGGCTCGCGGCGTCCGGGCATCGACTGCAACCACAGTCGGCCGGTCACGCCGTCAGGAAGGGAAATGGAACGGAAGGCCATGGGCGGATTGTCGGCAATCCGGGTGCCGATCGTCACCCTGCCTGCAGGCTTGTTATTAAACTTAATGTTTATTAATTGGTCGAACGCGGCGATCATGGCGACACGGCATCACACCGCCGCCCGCCCGCCAGGGCTGCCAGCCAGAACAAGGAGCTCGCCATGATCAGGATCCAGGGACTCGACCACCTCGTGTTGCGCGTGCGCGATCTGGCGGCCTCGTTGCATTTCTACGTGGACCTGCTCGGTTGCACGGTGGAGCGCCGCCAGGAAGCGATCGGCCTCGTGCAGCTGCGCGCGGGCGCGCAGCTCATCGACCTCGTGCCGCTGGACGGCAAGCTCGGCCGCGCCGGTGGCGCCGGGCCTGGCGCCGAGGGCCGCAATGTGGACCACTTCTGCCTGCGCGTGGCCGAGCTCGACGAGCCCGCGCTGCGCCGCTGGTTGACCGATCGGGGCGTCACCGTCGATGCCTACGGCTCGCGTTACGGCGCGGAGGGCGACGGGCCGTCGCTCTATCTGTTCGATCCAGATGGCAACGCGCTGGAGCTCAAGGGACCGCCGTGGCCGGAGGGCCTGCACGACGCGCTGGACGAGTCGGTGGCCTTCGGCCCGATGTACGGCACCGACACGATGCCGCTGTTCAACCATCTGCCGATGGCGCTGGGCGCGCTGGCGCGCCTGGGCGGATCGCGCGAGGCGCTGCGGCGCCACATCGCGCATTGGACGCCGTTGTCGCGGCTGGCGGTCGATGACGGCAGCTCGCCGCCCAGCGTCGAGGACGCCTTGCGACGCGTGCTTGCGGTGCCCGAGGCGCAGGCCTTCCACGTCGCGATCCGGCTGGCCTACGCGCTGCAGTCCGGGCACGCGGGCGAACTGGCCGCGGCCTCGCGCGCGACCGCCGGATTGAAGAGCGGATTCGCCTCCCCGTTGCCATCGACGTCCGCGGCAGGGCAGGGCGGTGAGCGGCTGCGCGACGTGATCGACGCGCTGCGCGCCGATGCCGCGATGGCCATGCCCGCGATGCCCGGAACGCTGATCACCGCGCGGATGCAGCACGCGGCAGCGCTGCCCGGCTTCGACGACTACGTCGCCCGCCCGCGCCTGACGCTGGACGAGCTGGCCGAGGCCTCGCTGGCCGTGTACCTGTCGCGGCATCAGTTCACCGCGCTGCACCTGGTCACCGGCACGCATGCGCTCCGCGTGCTGCTGGCCGCGGCCGCGTCGCGTGGGGTGGAGGTCGACGAGGCCCGCGTGCTGCGCACGGTCTGGCGGGCCTGGCTGGGCGCCTACCTGTCGGACTTGAAGCCGGCGCCGGCCTGGGCGCTGGTGCATGCCGGCACGGCGTCGGAGGATGACTGGACGCGCGAGCTGCCGTCGCTGCAGGCCTCGATGAACGATCACCGCATCAAGGTTGCCGACGCGGCGCGCGAGGAGTGGCGTCATCGCGGCTGGCCGGGCTATGCCTTGTGCCTGCGTCGCCAGGGGGCTGCAGAATGAGCATCGTGTTGTCGTCCTCCGCTGCTCCTTCTCCCGCCGACGCGGCGTCGCCCGCGCCGCTGCGCCATCCCCACCTGCTGCTTTGGGCCGTCTGCGCGCTCGCGTTGATGAGCACGGCCGGCGTCGCGTTGCCGTATCCGATCCTGGCGCCGATCTTCGTGGGCGGACCGGTCGACGGCTTCACGCACTTCCTCGGCCTGCGCCCCGAGCTGCTGATGGGCCTGGCGCTGGCGGTGAATCCGGCCGGCATCCTGGTGGGCAGCCTGGTCGTGGGACCGATGTCGGACCGCTACGGCCGGCGCCGCGTGCTGAGCGTCACCATCACCGCGACGCTGGTGGGTTACGGGCTGAGCGCTTACGCGCTGGCCTCGCGGGACTACCCGCTGTTCGTGCTGTCGCGTTTCGCCACCGGGCTGACCGAAGGCAACGTGGCCGTCGTGCGCGCCCTGCTGGCGGACTGGCATCCGCAGCTGGAGCGCACGCGCAGTTTCGCGTGGCTCAACGCGAGCCTGTACATCGGCTGGCTCGTCGGGCCGCTGCTGGGCGGGCTGACGCTGCCTTGGGGCGAGGCCGTGCCCTTCCTGGTCGCCGCGGCGGTGCTGGTGCCCTGTCTCGTGCTGCTGGGCCTGGGGCTGCCCGATGACCGGCCGGCCGCCGCGCCGCAAGGCGGCATGCTCTCGGCGATGCGCCGGCAGCAGTCGCTCGGCTTGATCGCGCAGGACCCGGTGCTGCGGCATCTGGCGCTGCTGCAACTGGCCTACACGCTCGGCGTGAACGCGCTGTATGAATTCGCGCCGCTGTGGATGTTGCAGCAGGCCGGGCTGGACAGCCGCGGCATCGCGCTGGTGACCGCGGTGCAGTGCGCGGCGATGACTGCGGCGAGCGTGGTGGCCGCCCGCATCGGGTCAGGCCCGACGCCGCTGCATCGCGCCGCGCGTTTCGCGGTCGTCGCGGCGATCGGGCTGCTGGCGCTGAGTCTGGCGCCGTCGTGGCTGGGGCTGGCGCTGATCCCGTTGCTGGGCGTGCCGCTGTCGTTCTACAACGCGCTGATGCCGGCGTGGATGTCCGAGCGTTTCGCCGCCCATGGGCAAGGGCGGGTGATGGGGCTGCTGACAACGGTCTTCTGTCTGTCCAACACGCTGATCGCATTGATCGGCGGCGTGCTCGGGATGATGTCGGCGCGCTGGATCATGCTGCTGGGCGGGGTCACTTGCCTGATCGCGGCGATCGGGTTCATCCGCTTCGCGAGGCGCCATTCATGAGCCAGGCCAACGAGGAGCGGCTGCTGTTCGAGCTCAAGAGCCGCGGGCCGCAGCCGGCGGCCGCGCTGGCCGCGGCGCTGGTCATCACGCCGATGGGCGCGCACAAGCTGCTGGCGCGGCTGGAGGAACAGGGGCTGGTGCGGGCGAGGGAGGAAGGCCGGGAGCCGGCGCGGGACGCCGGGCGCGTCGGCGGCGATGCCGATGGCGACGGGGTCGCGCCGCGCCTGGGGCGGCCGCGCAAGCTGTGGTCGCTGACCGAGGCCGGGCATGGGCGCTTTCCCGATCGGCACGGGGATCTGACGGTGCAGCTGATCCAGCAGGTGAAGGGACTCTTCGGCGAGTCGGGGCTGGATCAGCTGATCGCCGCGCGCGAGCGCGACAGCGAGCAGCGGTATCGCGCCGCGCTGGCGCGTTGCCGGTCGACCGCCGACAAGGTGCGAGAGCTCGCGCGCCTGCGGGCGGAGGAGGGCTACATGGCCCGCGTGGAGAAGGAAGGGCGCGATTGGCTGCTGGTCGAGGACCACTGCCCGATCTGCGCGGCGGCGCAGAGCTGCCAGGGGTTCTGCCGCTCGGAACTCGCCTTGTTCCAGCGTTGCCTCGGGCCCGAGCTGCGCGTGGCGCGGACCGAGCATCTTCTCGCGGGCGCGAGGCGCTGTGCGTATCGGGTGAGCGCGGTCAGGGAAACATCCGCGGTTGATTGAGGCGGTGGAAGTACGCCAGCGGCATTCCCTCTCCCGCGGAGCGGGAGAGGGTGGGGTGAGGGCTCTGCGAAGGGCACGGTGCCCTCACCCGAGCCCTCACCCCAACCCCTCTCCCGCTTCGCGGGCGAGGGGAAGACATCAAGAGACGATGTACGCCGCCGCGCCCGTGGCCAGCAACCGGCCCTGTTCATCGGTGAACGCCATGCGCGTGTTGGCCACGCGGCTGCCCAGGCGCATCACCTCGGCCTCGCAGCGGAAGATCGCGCCGATCGCAGGACGCAGGTAGTCCACCCGCAGGTCGATCGTGCCCAGCTTGCCGAAGCGCTGCAGTCGTTGCTGCGGCGGTTCATCGAGATGCCGAGCCCCGGTCGCCGCCATCACCGCCAGTCCGCCCATCGCATCCAGCGTCGCGCTGATCACGCCGCCGTGCAGCCGGTTGTGGGCGTAATGACCGACCAGGTCCGGCCGCATGCGGATGTGCGCCCGCACGATCTCGTGCTGCAGCTCGTCGACCTTCAGGCCCAGCACCTGGTTGAAGGTGATCAGCTGCTCGAAGATCTCGCACAGCGCGTGCGTGAACTCGGGCTCGAAGGGGCTCTTCACGTCAGTCATGGTCGCGGACCTTAACTTAACGCGATGCGTCATAGGAGAGCGCTCCCCCTAGGGCCGCTGACGCCCAGGCGACATCCGGCCCCACCGCCGCCTCGCGCGTCGCGCCTTCGGCACAATGCGCGCCATGAGCGACATGAGCGACATGAGCGAATCGACTTCCACGGCGGCCGCCTCGGCCCGCCCCGACGGCTTCCTGCGTGTGAGCGCCGCGCTGCGCGCGCTGGACCATGCACACGAGCCGCGCTGGCTCGAGGTCTCCGCGCGCAGCTCGCAGGAAGCGGCCGACGCGCTCGGCGTCGCGCTCGGACAGATCGCCAAGAGCGTCGTGTTCCGTCGCAAGGCCGACGACACCGCGGTGCTCGTGATCGCCTCTGGCGACAAGCGCGTGGACGAGCGCAAGCTCGAAGCCCACACCGGCAAGCTCGGCCGCGCCGACGCCGACTACGTGAAGGCGCGCACCGGGTTCTCGATCGGCGGCGTGTCGCCGCTCGGCTTCCAGCCGACCTACGCCGACACGGTCACGCCGCCGATGCTGTTCATCGATCAGGAGCTGTTCCGCTTCGACGTCGTGTGGGCCGCGGCAGGGCATCCCAACGGCGTGTTCCCGATGACGCCGCAGGAACTCGTGGCGCTGACCGGCGCGCCCGTCATCGAGGTGGCGCAGGCATGAGCGGATCCATCGACACGGTGCTGACCGCCGACAACGTCAAGCGCACGCCCGAGGGCCGCGTGGCCTCGCCCTGCATCAACATCTGCAAGATGCATGAACCCACCGCGCTGTGCCGCGGTTGCGCGCGCACCATCCCCGAGATCGCCGGCTGGAGCAAGTCCGACGACGCCGATCGCATCCGGCTGCTCAACCTGTTGCCCGAGCGGCGGGCCTTGCTGATCGCGCATGGCGCGTTGGCGACGGAACCTCTTCCCAAAGCCTGATGATGCGCACGATCGACTTCTACTTCGACCCGATCTCGCCCTACGCGGCGCTGGCTTTCGAGCAGCTGCCCGAGGTGCTCGCCGGCCGCAGCGTGGCCGTGCGTTACGTGCCTATCCTCTTCGTGGCCTTGCTGAAGTCGCTCGACCACAAGGGTCCGGCCGAGATCCCCGGCAAGCGCGACTGGACCTACCGCCAGGTGCTGTGGCTCGGCCATCGGCTGGGCGTGCCGCTGGACCTGCCCGCCGCGCATCCGTTCAATCCGCTGGGCCTGTCGCGCCTGCTGTGGGCCACCGCGCCCGACGGTCAGACGCCAAGCCGATACGCCGTCGAGCGCGTGCTGCGCCACGTCTGGCGTGGCGGACTTGACGCGGCCGATCCGGCACGGCTCGCGGCGCTGACGGCGGAGCTGGCCCCGGCGCGCGATCCCGCGTCCGACGCGGTGAAGACCGCGCTGCGCGAGGCCACCGACGCGGCCTCCGCGCGCGGCGTCTTCGGCGTGCCGACGCTGGCCGTCGACGACAAGCTCTTCTGGGGGCTCGACGCGCTGGACATGCTCGCCGCCTACCTCGACGGGGATGCCTGGTTCGACACCCCGGCCTGGACCGACGCGGCGACCTGGCCGGTCGGCGTGAAGCGCGGCGCCTGAGCCGCTAGGGACATACCCTCTGCTGCGGCGCACAGGGGTCGAAATTCCGCATCGAGAAATCCGAAGCGAGGGTAACCCCCGGAGTTGTCAGTCTCGGGAAAGCAAGTCGTCAGAAACGGGTCAGAGGCGGCTCGGATAGTGCCGCTCCAAGGACCACCGGTCGGTGGTTCTGGGAAATCCCGAGGAGACAACCCCATGGCAACTGCAAGCGCAGTGACCACCAATGCGCCGATGACGGCCGAAGAGAAGAAGGTCATCTTCGCCTCTTCGCTGGGCACGGTGTTCGAGTGGTACGACTTCTACCTGTACGGCTCGCTCGCCGCGATCATCGGCAAGCAGTTCTTCACCGGGCTGGATCCGACGGCCCAGTTCATCGCGTCGCTGATGGCGTTCGCGGCGGGCTTCATCGTGCGTCCGTTCGGCGCGCTGGTGTTCGGCCGCCTGGGCGACATGATCGGCCGCAAGTACACCTTCCTGGTCACGATCCTGATCATGGGTCTGTCGACCTTCATCGTCGGCGTCCTGCCCACCTACGACACGATCGGTCCCGCCGCGGCGGTGATCCTGGTCGGTCTGCGCCTGCTGCAAGGCCTGGCGCTGGGCGGTGAGTACGGCGGTGCCGCGACCTACGTCGCCGAGCACGCCCCCCACGGCAAGCGCGGCGCGTACACCTCGTGGATCCAGACCACGGCGACGCTGGGCCTGTTCCTGTCGCTGATCGTCATCCTGGGCACGCGTACCGCGCTGGGCGAGGCGACCTTCGCCGCCTGGGGCTGGCGCATTCCGTTCATCGTGTCGATCCTGCTGCTGGGCATCAGCGTCTGGATCCGGCTGTCGATGAACGAGTCGCCGGCCTTCCAGAAGATGAAGTCCGAGGGCAAGACCTCCAAGGCGCCGCTGTCCGAGTCCTTCGGCCAGTGGAAGAACCTGAAGGTCGTGCTGCTCGCGCTGTTCGGCCTGGTGGCCGGTCAGGGCGTGGTCTGGTACACGGGTCA
Source organism: Roseateles sp. (assembly GCA_039594005.1). GTDB lineage: Bacteria > Pseudomonadota > Gammaproteobacteria > Burkholderiales > Burkholderiaceae_C > Roseateles. Next base: position 1,764,755 of record JBCNOF010000010.1, on the reverse strand, counting down.
GTTCTACGCGCTGTTCTTCCTTCAGAGCGTGGTCAAGGTCGACCCGGCCGCGGCCAACATCATGGTGGCGGTGGCGCTGCTGATCGGCACGCCGTTCTTCGTCGTGTTCGGCACGCTGTCCGACAAGATCGGCCGCAAGCCCATCATCATGGCGGGCCTGCTGCTGGCGATCCTGACCTACTTCCCGCTGTTCAAGGCGCTGACCAACGCGGCCAACCCGGACCTGGCCAAGGCCCAGGCCACCGCGCAGATCACGCTGACGACCGACCCGGCGCAGTGCTCGTTCCAGGGCAGCCCGGTGGCGCGCGACGTGGACTTCACCACGCCTTGCGACATCGCCAAGCGCGCCCTCGCGCAGGCCGCGGCGAACTACGAGACCGTGCCGGGCGCCGCAGGCTCCGGCCAGGTGAAGGTGGGCGACAAGGTCATCGAGGCGCCGAGCGCCACGCTGACCGCCGGCGGCCACAAGTTCGACGAGGACAGCGCCAAGAAGATCGCCGCCTTCAAGAAGGAACTGGGCGAGGCGATGAAGGCCGCCGGTTATCCGGCCAAGGCCGACCCGGCCAAGGTCAACACGCCGCTGGTGATCGCGATCCTGAGCGTGCTGGTGCTGTACGTGACGATGGTCTACGGCCCGATCGCCGCGATGCTGGTGGAGCTGTTCCCGACGCGCATCCGCTACACGTCGATGAGCCTGCCGTATCACATCGGCAACGGCTGGTTCGGTGGTCTGCTGCCGTCGATCAGCTTCGCGATGGTGGCGCAGAACGGCAACATCTATCACGGCCTGTGGTATCCCATCGGGATCGCCGCGCTGACGCTGGTCATCGGCCTGCTGTTCGTGCGCGAGACCAAGGACGTGGACATCTACGCCCGCGACTGAGCGAGCGACGCAAAACCTCGAGCTTCTGAGGCGGCCTTCGGGCCGCCTTTTTTTCATGGGCGCGCGAGCGCATCCCCACGACGTGGGTGCGTCTCAGCCTGCTGTCAGCAAAGCCCGAAAGAATCAGGGCTGTCGCAAACAGGAGTTCCCCCGACCATGTGGAAGCTAGTACTTGGATTCATCGTCTTCGCCGCCATCGCGCTGTTCGTGCTGATGAAGAGCGGGGGCAACATCGACCTGACCGGCGAGAAACATGACGTGACCGGCGGTCACGCCGATCAGGCCGCGAGCGACGCCGCCTCGGCCGCGATGGCCGCCGCTTCCGCCGCGTTGCCCGCAGCCTCCGAGCCGGTCCCGGCCGCATCGGCCGCATCGCAGTAAGCGGATAGGGCGCGCATCCCGCGCGCCCGTCGTTCCTTGTGCCTCCGCGAGGATCAGCCCAGCCGATCCTCGCCGGCCGCGCGCAGCGGCGCGTCCACGGGCAGGCGCATCACCATGCGCGTGCCTTCGCCGGGTTGGGAGATCACCTCGATCTGACCGCCCAGCACGTTCGTCACGATGTTGTGCACGATGTGCATGCCCAGTCCCGACCCACCCTTGCCGAGCTTGGTCGTGAAGAACGGATCGAAGATCCGACGCACGATCGACGCGTCCATGCCGCGCCCGTCGTCGCACACGCACAGCTCCACCTGCGACGCGTCCAGCCGGTTGCAGCTCACCGTCACCTGACCGCGCTCCGCGCCCTCGAAGGCATGCACCAGCGCGTTCATCAGCAGGTTGGTGAGCACCTGACCCAGCGCGCCCGGATAGCTGTTCATCCGCAGCTCCGGCTGCAGCTCCGTGATCACGCGGAAGGGTGTGTGCTTGAAGCTCGGCTCGACCATGACGAGCACGTCCTCCACCACGGTCGCCAGCTCGAAGTCACGCCGCGTGTCGCTCGTCTGATCGATGGCGACCTGCTTGAAGTCGCGCACCAGGTCCGCCGCCTTCTGCACGTTGCGATGCAGGATGTCCTGCCCGCGCCGCGTGTCCTTCACGAGGTCCTCCAGCTGACTGCGCCGCATCGGCGTGTTGTCCGTCAGCATGCGGTCCAGCTTGGTCCAGCGGTCCTCCAGCGCCGACACCACCGTCAGCGCGTTGCCCAGCGGCGTGTTGAGCTCATGCGCCACGCCCGCCACCAGCCGCCCCAGCGACGCGAGCTTCTCCGACTCCACCAGCTCGCGCTGCGCGGTCTTGAGGTTGGCCATCGCCTGCGTCAGCTCCACGTTGGCTTCGGTCAGCTGCGCCGTGCGTTGCGCCACCTGGTCCTCCAGCGTGCTGGCGTGGCCGCGCAGGTCGTGGAAGGCCTTGAGCAGCGCCAGCCGCATCCGCTCCATCGCCTTGCCCACGCGGGCGATCTCGTCCTCGCCGCCGAGCTCCAGCGGCTTGTCCAGCTGGCCCGAGGCCAGCTCGTCAGCCGCCTCCGACAGCTTCGCGATCGGGCGCAGCACGCGGCGTTGCATCACCACCAGGATCAGCGCCAGCGACACCGTCAGCGTCAGCAGGCTTCTCCACAGCGCGTTCCACAGGTCGTTGCGCTTGCGCGCCATCAGCGGCTCGGCGCTCATGACCACGGTCAGCTTGGCGATCTCGCGGCCGTCGCGCATCACCGGGCGGGTCTCGGACAGCGTCATCGCGTCGTCGGGTGAGCCGCGATGGAATTCGACGAAGGCCTGCTGCGCGGCGTTCTCCGTCACCACCACCGACACGAAACGCGGGTCGTCCACCTGTGCCTTGACCATCGGCTCGGCCAGGTCGGGCGAGACCTGCCAGATCGGCTCGGCCAGCGACAGCGCCAGCACCTCGGAGACGCGGGACAGGTCGCGCTGCAGGTCCTCCATGACGACGCGGCGGCTCAGCTGCTGCTCGTAGAGCAGCACGCCGCCGGTCGGCAGCGCCAAGCCCACCAGCAGCGCCAGGATCACGGCGCTGCGCAAGGAAGTCTTCATCAGGGCCACGTCCGTTGTCCTGTCATCCCGTCATGCGGGCCGATGATACGGGCCGCCGATGACGGCCTCATGCGGCGAAACGCTCATCCGCGGCCAGCACCGTGACGCGGTTGCGTCCCTGCGCGCGCGACGCCTGCAGCGCCTGGTCCGCGCGGCCGATGAAGTCCCGGGCGCTCTCGCCCTGGCCCAGCTGTGTCACGCCCACCGACAGGCTCAGCCGCCGGTCCGCGTCCGCCTGCAGCTGACCCACGCCGTGGCGCAGCTGTTCCGCCAGCGTGTAGGCCTCGTGAAGGCCGGCGCCGGGGATGAGCAGCGCGAATTCCTCGTCCTCCAGCCGCGCCGCGACGTGATGGCTCTGCGCGACGGCGCGCACCGTGTTGGCGACCTGCCGCAGCGCCTCGTCCAGGCGCGCCGCGCCGAGGCGCTCACGCAGCGCGGCGAAATCGTCGATGTCGCCCAGCAGCAGGCAGGGCGCGGTCGGCGAACCTGCCTCGGGGCTGAGCAGGCAATCGGCCAGCGCGCGGTCGAAACCGCGCCGGTTGCTCAGCCCGGTCAACGGATCCAGCAGCGCCTCGCTGCGCGCGCGGTGCACCTCCTGGCGCAGCGACGCGACCTCCTGCCGGCTGGCCTCCAGCCGCGCCATCAGGCTGGCCACCGCGTGGCCCATGTCCTTCGTGCCCTCGATCGCGGCGGCCAGGACCTGCACATGCTGCCCCGGCGCGGCCTCGCGCAGCGAGCGCTCCCAGCCCTGCAGCGCGCGGGCGTAGTGCTGGACCTGGTGACCGGCCTGGTCGGTGCAGTCCGACACGCCGCGCAGCACGTCGCCGACGTCGCGCGCCAGCGTCACGGCCACGTCCTCGTCGAGCTCGGCGATGTGCTTGCGGTAGAGCGCCCAGGTCTGCGGCTCGTCGAGCGTGGCCCCGTCCTGGGTCAGGCTCATCAGCTCGCGGCTGAGCGCGCCATTCATGGCGGTCACATGCTCGTACCAGACGGCATACGTGACCGGGTGCAGCGCCGTGCGCTGCCTGGACATCAACGGCAAGGCCGTGCGCAAGGCTTGCGCACTGGCGGCGATGCTCTCGGTGTACCTCATCGGCAGGGTCCCTCACAGGTCGGAGTCTCATCGCGCCCGTCGGCGCGCGGCCCCTTGTTCTTTCCCATCCCCACAACCCGCCGTCCGATCGACGTCAGAAGGCGCTCGTCGGTCTTCGGCGCGCCGGGGCCAGGCCTTGAGCGCGGCAGCACACAAAAGCCCACATCACCTGCCTGCGGGACAACTATTCACGCGGGAAGGGACAAGGAGGGGACAAGGAAAGGGGAGAAGGAAAGAGCAAAGGGAAAGCCGGGCCCATGCCGGGTGCGCGCACGCCGCCCGGTGGCGATCCGGGCGGCAATCGTGCATTGCCCCTTCACGAAAGCGGTCCGGACCTCGATTCCTAGAATCGTCCGCCATGAGCAGTCCCCCCTCCACGCCGTCCGCATCGGCGGCCGCATCGTCGGCCGCGTCAGCCGGCCACCAGGCGTCCGACGCGCGCGTGCCGCTGAGCGGCCTGCTGCTGGCCATCGGCGGCGCGATCGGGTTCTCGGGCAAGGCGATCATCGTCAAGCTCGCCTACCGGCACGGCGTCGACGCGATCACGCTGCTGATGCTGCGCATGCTGCTGGCGCTGCCGCTGTTCCTGGCGCTGGCCTGGTGGGCCGGCCGCGGCAAGCCCGAACTCACCGGCCGGGAGAAGCTCGCCGTGCTGGGCCTGGGCTTCAGCGGCTACTACCTGGCGAGCTTCCTGGACTTCGCCGGCCTGGCCTACGTCACCGCCAGCTTCGAGCGCCTCATCCTGTACCTCAACCCGACCATCGTGCTGCTGCTCTCGTGGGCGATGTTCGGCCGTCGCGTCAGCCTGCGTCAGGCCGGCGCATTGGCGGTCAGCTACGCGGGTGTGCTGCTGGTCTTCGGGCATGAACTGCAGGTGGCCGGCGCCAACGTGTGGATCGGCGGCGCGCTCGTGCTGGGCAGCGCCGTGTCGTACGCGCTGTATCTGGTCTACAGCGGTGAATGGGTCCGCAAGCTCGGCGCCATGCGGCTCACCGGGCTGGCGACCTCGGTGGCCTGCGGCTTCTGCATCGCGCAGTTCCTGCTGACGCGGCCAGTGTCGGGGCTGGCGGAACTCGCGCCGGCGGTGTGGTGGTTGTCCGCGCTCAACGCGCTGGCCTGCACCTTCGCGCCGGTGCTGATGGTGATGATGGCCATCGAGCGCATGGGGGCCGGCGTGGCCGCGCAGACCGGCATGATCGGGCCCATGTCCACGATACTGATGGGCGTGCTGATCCTGGACGAACCGCTCACGGGCTGGGTCGTCGCGGGCACGGTGCTGGTGCTGGGCGGCGTGTGGCTGCTGGCGCGCCAGCGGCGATGAAGGGGCGACCCTCTCTCCCGCTTGCGGGAGAGGGAGGGGGTGAGGGCCAGTGGCGGTGGCAGTGCGCCATCCTCTTGCGATGAACAACGGAGATCGACATGGACTTGGGACTTTCGGGCAAGTGGGCCCTGGTGTGCGCGGCGTCGAAGGGCCTGGGCGCGGGTTGCGCCGAGGCGCTCGCCGCCGAGGGCGTGAACGTGGTGATCACCGCGCGCGGTGAGGAGGCGCTGCAGGCGCAGGCCGCGCGGCTGCGCGCGATCAACCCCGCCGTGCAGGTCGTGGCCGTGGCCGGCGACATCGCCACCGAGGCCGGCCGCGCCGCCGCGCTGGCGGCCGCGCCGCGTATCGACATCCTCGTGAACAACGCCGGCGGTCCGCCGCCGGGCGACTTCCGCGACTGGGAGCGCGAGCAGTGGCTCGCCGCGATCGACGCCAACATGCTCACCCCGATCGCGCTGATCAAGGCGACCGTCGACCAGATGGCCGATCGCGGCTTCGGCCGCATCGTCAACATCACGTCCGGCGCGGTGAAGGCACCGATCGACGTGCTGGGCCTGTCCAACGGCGCGCGCTCCGGCCTGACGGGCTTCATCGCGGGCATCGCGCGCCAGCCGCGGATCGCCGGGCGCAACGTCACGATCAACAACCTGCTGCCGGGCGCCTTCGACACCGAGCGCCTGCAGAAGACGATGGCCGCCGGCGCGCAGAAGTCCGGCCAGCCCGTGGACGATGTGCGCGCCAAGCGCATGACCGCCATCCCCGCGCAGCGTTTCGGCAGCGCCGCCGAGTTCGGCGCGATCTGCGCGCTGATGTGTTCGGCGCACGCGGGTTACCTGACCGGGCAGAACATCCTGCTGGACGGCGGCGCCTATCCGGGCACCTTCTGACCCGGTACTTTCTGACGCCAAGCCCGGGCGCCCGCGCCTGGGCTGCTGTGGCCTGGGGATCGGATCGCAGGAATGGGCTGGTCGAGAGATAGGTCGTGGTCAATGCGTGGGGAGCGGCGCTGCCGGAACTTGGACCAAGGGCGCTCGTTCCATTGAAGCCGCCGTCACGGCGCGCCCGTTCGCATGTCCCTGCCGATCGAGATCCTCGACCCCGCCCCGTCGCCCGGCGGCGTTGAAATCGTCGAGCGCATCGAGCGCATCGAACTCGTCGCGCGTGTCGACCGTGTCGAGCGCATCACCCGGACTGTCTCGCGAGGTCGGGCCTGTGGGGCGCTGGTCGACCTCGATCCCGCGCCGCGCGGCCTGGTGCTCAACGGCGTCTGGGTGCCGCTGGCGCGTTGACCGGGCCGGTCCCGCCGCGGCCTGACGACACCAGGATTCCCGCCGCGATCAGCGCGAAGGCCGCGCCGTGGAACCACGCCGGCCATTCGCCCAGCAGCGCCGCGGACATCAGCCCCGCGAAGACCGGCGTCAGGTTGCCGAAGAAGGCCGCCAGCGTCGGTCCGGCCTGGGCCACGCCCAGTCCCCAGCAGCGATAGGCGATCAGCGAGGGCCCCACCGCCACGTACACGAGTGCCGCGACCATGGGCCAGCCCCAACGCACCGGCGGCACGCCCACGGCCTGCTCCACGCCGGCGCTGGCCCAGCCGAAGGCCAGCCCGAAGACCATCTGCGCCATCAGCAGCGCCGACCAGTCCCAGTCCGGCCGGCGCTCGCCCTGCATGTGCGCGGGCGGCCGCGCCAGCAGCCAGCTGTAGAAGGCCCAGCTCAGCACGGCCAGCAGCATCAGCAGGTCGCCCTCGACGAAGCGCACCTCCGCCAGCCGCGCCAGGTGTCCGCGCGAGATCACCAGCGCCACGCCTGCCAGCGACAGCGTCGCGCCGGCGAGCTGACGCGGCGTGGGCCACACGCGGTAGAGCAGGGCGCCCACCGCAAGCATCCACACCGGCAGGCTCGCGGCGATCAGCGTCACGTTGAGCGCCGTGGAACTGTGCAGCGCCTGATACTGCAGCGCGTTGTAGCAGCCCATGCCCAGCACGCCGGTCAGCGCGAAGTAGCCCCAGCGCGCGCGCAGCGGGGACAGGTCTTGCAGCAAGGCACGCGCCGGCCGCGCGATCGCCACGAGCAGCGCGAACGCCAGCGTCCATCGCATCGCGTTGAGCAGCAGCGGCGGCACCAGCGGTCCCACCGAGCGCCCCACCACGGCGTTGCCCGCCCACAGCAGCGGGGGCAGCGTCAGCATCAGGGCCAGGCGTGGGGTCAACGTCATCGGATCGATGCGCGGCGGACGGGAGGCTGGCACGATAGCCCCATTCGACGCGTCGGGCGACGCGCGAGTGACATCCCCCCATGAGGAGAACCCTGATGAGCGACAGAGCTGTGCGCATCTCGCAAGCCGGCGGACCGGAGGTCCTGACGATCGAACCGGTCCAGGTCGGCGACCCGGGCCCGGGCGAGATCCGCATCCGCCACGCGGCCTGCGGCCTGAACTACATCGACATCTACCACCGCAGCGGCGTCTATCCGCTGCCGCTGCCGTCGGGGCTGGGCATGGAGGGCGCGGGCATCGTCGAGGCGGTGGGCGAGGGCGTCACGCACCTGAAGCCGGGTGATCGCGCCGCGTATGCGAGCCATCCGATCGGCGCCTACGCCACCGCGCGCGTGATGCCCGCGAAGTGCGTGGTCCGCCTGCCCGACTTCCTGAGCTTCGAGCAGGGCGCGGCGATGATGCTCAAGGGCATGACCGTGCAGTACCTGCTGCGCCGCACGCTGCCGCAGGGCGGATTGCAGCCGGGCGATCACGTGCTGTTCCACGCGGCGGCGGGCGGTGTCGGGCTGATCGCCTGCCAATGGGCCAAGGCGCTGGGACTGCGGCTGATCGCCACCGCGGGCAGCGACGCGAAGTGCCGCCTCGCGCTCGAGCACGGCGCGGAGTTCGCGATCAACTACTCGACCGAGAACGTCGCCGAGCGCGTCAAGGACATCACCGGCGGTCAGGGCGTGAAGGTGGTCTACGACTCCGTGGGCGCGTCGACCTGGGAAGGCTCGCTGGCCAGCCTGCGGCCCTTCGGTCTGATGGTCAGCTTCGGCAACGCCTCGGGGGTGGTGCCGCCGGTGTCGCTGGGCGCGCTCGCGGCCAAGGGCCTGTACCTGACGCGGCCCTCGCTGTTCGTGCACCTGAGCTCGCAGGCCGCGACGCAGGAGATCGCGGGCGAGCTGTTCCAGGCGGTGGAAAGCGGCGCGGTGAAGATCACCGTCGAGCAGCGTTATCCGTTCGATGAGGTCCAGCGCGCGCATCGCGAGCTGGAAGCCCGCACGACCACCGGCTCAGGCGTGCTGTTGGTTTGACCCGGCGGCGGCCAGCGGCGGATCCAGATCGGCCGCCACCGTCTCCGCGTCCAGCAGCGCATCGTTGGCACTGGCCTCGCTGACGACGCGCCGGGGCGCCGGCAGATCGTCCAGGTCCGCGGGCACCGTGTCGGCGCCGAAGTCCGAGGGCTCGTCGCCGTCCAGCGCGCCGGCTGTCGTTTCGTGGACTTCCACGTCCACAGTCTCGGTGCGCAGCACCTCGTCCAGCACCAGCGGCTGCGAAACCCTGATCTCGAAGCTGAAGCACGAGCCCGCGCCCGGCTGGCTCTCGACCTGCACCTCGCCGCCCATCAGCTCCACCAGGCGCTTGACGATGGTCAGGCCCAGGCCCGTGCCGCCGTAACGGCGCGTGATGCTGCCGTCGGCCTGCGTGAACGGGCTGAAGATCTGCGCGATCTGCTCGCGCGTCATGCCGATGCCGGTGTCGTGCACCGCGATGCGCAAGCGCAGCGGCCCGGCCTGTGCCGGTTCGCCCTCGCTCGCCTGATCGATGCGCTGGATGTCGACGCGGACCTCGCCCTTCTCGGTGAACTTCAGCGCGTTGCCCACGAGGTTGACCAGGATCTGGCGCAGCCGCAGCGCGTCGCCCAGCAGGTGCTGCGGCACGCCGGGCTGCACACGCGCGTGCAGTTGCAGGCCTTTCTCGTGCGCCTGCAGGAGCAGCGGATGCAGCGCCTCGCGGAGGCAGTCGTGCAGGCTGAACGGCGCCTGGTCGATGATCACGCGGCCGGCCTCGATCTTGGCGATGTCCAGCAGGTCGTTGATGATGACCATCAGACCCTTGGCCGAGCTGTGCGCGAGCTCGATGAACTTGCGCTGGCGCTCGTTGAGCTCGGTCTGCAGCACCAGCTCGGTCAGGCCCAGCACGCCGTTCATCGGGGTGCGGATCTCATGGCTCATGTTGGCCAGGAAGGAACTCTTGGCCTGGCTCGCGGCCTCGGCGGCCTCGCGCGCGGCCTCGAGCTGCGCCTGCGTGGCCTTGAAGTCGCTGATGTCACGCGCGTTGAGCTGCAGCACGATCTCGCCGCTGACGGGGTCGCGCATCGGGCGTGCGTCCACGGCGTGCCAGCGCCGGCCGTGCGCCGTGTTGATCTCGAGTTCGGCGGTGAAGGTCAGCCCGCCGCGCACCTGCGCGATGATGCGCCGCGCCAATTCCTGCTCGGGGAAGATCGCGCTGAAGTCGGTCGCGCCGATGGTCTTGCGAAGGCCGTTGAAGCACATGGCCGCGGCGGGGTTGCGCATCAGCGTGCTGCCGTCGCGCAGTGAGAACACGGCGATGCGCACCGAGGTGTGCTGCAGCGCCTCGACGCCGCGCAGCAGGCTCTTGTCGACGCCGCTCACCAGCGAATCGGCGGCGAACAGCATGACCTGGCGCTTGTCGGGGGTGCGGATGCCGCGCGAGACCAGCATCACGGTGGTCGGTTGGCCCTTCGGGTACAGCGTCCACTGCTCGCGCACGAGCTTGCCCTGCGTGTGGTCGGCGGCCGTGACGGCCAGGCGCTCGGCCACCGAGGCGCTCATGTCGGAGAGATCGCTGGAGAGGAATTCCTCGGCGCTGTCGGCGCGCCAGAAACTGAGCGCGGCGGCGTTGGCCCAGAGGTTGCGCTGACGCTCCTGGTCGTACACCCACATGGGCACATCGAGCCAGTCATAGTGCGTCAGACAGGAGAAGTCGAGCATGGGGGCGAGGCCCTGTTCTGGTTACGTTTGGTCGCAGCGGATTGTCGCCGCCGACCGTGTCCTGTCCATGGCCCGCGGTGTCCATTCCTTCACGTGAAAAGCGCGGGCGTTTCCCAGCCCCCGCGCTTGCGTGAAGAGCGCCCACCGCGACCACGGCTCTCCCTGCGGACAAGGCTAATCAGGCGTGCGCTCCCGCGCCAGCCTCGTTTCTCCGGGGGAACCCTCGGTCGGAGGGAATATGACGCGGAATCGTCCGCGCCCGGCCTCGCTCAGCCGCGCTTGACCCGGCGCAGCTCGTCCCAGATCAGCAGGATGGCGCCGACGGTGATGGCGCTGTCGGCGATGTTGAACGACGGGTAGTACCAGCCGGCCCAGTGCAGCTGGATGAAGTCCACGACGTAGCCGTGCAGCAGCCGGTCGACGATGTTGCCCACGGCACCGCCCAGGATCAGGCTCAGGGCCCAGGCGAACTGCGTCTGGTGCCCGTGGCGGCGCAGCATCCAGATGATGAAGATCGTCGCGGCCACGCCCAGGCCGACGAAGAACCAGCGCTGCCAGCCCGAGGCGCCCGCCAGGAAGCTGAACGCCGCGCCCGTGTTGTGCACGCGCACGAGGTTGAAGAAGGGCAGGACGTAATGGCTGTCCCCGTACTGGAAGCTGTGCAGGATCAGCACCTTGGTGAACTGGTCGGCCACGATCACCAGCAAGGCGATGGCCAGCCATTGGATCAGGCGGTTGTTCGACGAGGACGGGGACTTGGTGGCCATGGGTGCAGGGAGCTGGATGCGGGGATCGGCGGGCGAAACCCGCAACTGTAGCGCTGCCCGGGGCCATGACCGCGCGGATGGCTGCGGCTAGAGTGCGACTCCCATGAGACTCCGCCTGAAGATCGCGCTGCTGGCGCTGCTGCCGCTGGTCGCCTCGCTGCTGCTCATCGCGGTGGCGGTGCGACAGCAGGAGCGCGAGCTGCTGGCGCGCGAGCATGCCGCGGTGCAGCGCGCCTACATGGACGCGCGACGCGACGAATTGCGCCATTACGTCGAGCTGGCCGTCAGCACGCTGCAGCCTCTGTACGACCGCACGCCGGGCCTGGCCGCGCGAGGCCGCGCCGCCGATGTCGAGCGCGACAAGCGCGAGGCGCTGCGTCTGCTGTCGGCGCTGGATTACGGCGAGGACGGCTACTTCTTCGTCTACGACCTGCAGGGGCGGGTGTTGATGCACTCGCGCCAGCCGGAGCTGGTGGGGCGCGATCTCTGGGGCCTGCGCGACGCGCAGGGCCGTCCCACGATTCAGCAGCTGATCGCGCGGGCCCAGGCCGGCGGCGGCTACGTCGACTACGAATGGCGCAAGCCTTCCAGCGGCGAGCGCGCGCCCAAGCTCGGCTACGTCGTGGCGATGGAGCGCTGGAACTGGATGCTGGGCACGGGGCTGTACCTGGACGGCATCCGCGCGACGCTGGAGCAGCTCGATCGCGAGGCGCAGGCCAACATCGCACGCACGATGTGGGGCATCGCGGCGATCGCGGTCTTCGGCGTGGCGCTGATCAGCGTGTGCGCGCTGGCGCTCAACCTGAGCGAGCACCGCCAGTCGGAGGCCAAGCTGCGCGCGCTGGCCCATGAGGTGGTGCGCTCGCAGGAGGACGAGCGCGCGCACCTCTCGCGCGAGCTGCATGACGGGGTGAGCCAGACGCTGGTGTCGACCAAGCTGCTGATCGAGTCGGCGCAGCAGGCGGGGTCGACCGCCTTGCTGCCCCGCGCGCTGGAACGGCTCAACGCCAGCCTGACCGAGGTGCGCGATCTGTCGCACCGGCTGCGCCCGGCGCTGCTGGACACGCTGGGCCTGCCCGCGGCGCTGGAGCACTTGGCCGGCGAGTTCGGCGACGGCGGCGCGATGCCCGTGTCGATGCGGGTCGCCGGCACGCCGCGCGAGTTGCCCGAGCTGCTCAACACGGTGCTCTTCCGCGTGGCGCAGGAGGCGCTGACCAACGTCGCCAAGCACGCTGGCGCGGCGCGGGTGGAGATGTCGCTGGAATTCGGTCCGGCGGAGGCGCCGGATTCGGCGCGCGGCGATCCTGGCGGCGTGCTGCTGCGGGTGCTGGACGACGGCGCGGGATTCGATCCGGCCGACGCCGAGCGCGCGGAGCGCGAGGACCCGCGCCGGGGCATCGGCCTGCGCAACATGCGCGAGCGCATGGCGTCGGTGGGCGGCGTGCTGGACCTGCAGGCCAGCCCCGGCCACGGCACGCAGATCGAGGCGCTGATGTCGGCGGCGGCGATCCGGCGCCTGGCGCGCGACAATCCGGCCCCATGAGCTCGGATCCTTCCCTGGGCACGGCCGCCGCCGTGCGTCTGCTGCTGGTCGACGACCACCCGCTGGTGCGCGAGGGTGTGCGCTCGCGGCTGCAGAACGAGGCCCGCTACCTGGTCGTGGGCGAGGCGGGCAATGCCGAGGAGGCGATGATGATGCTCATCGCCACGCAACCGCAGGTGGTGCTGCTCGATGTGGGCCTGAAGGGGCACAACGGCATCCAGCTTGCGCAGACGATGCTCGAGCGCGCGCCCGACCTGCGCGTGCTGATGTACAGCATGTACGACAACCCCGAATACGTGCAGCGCGCGCTGCAGGCCGGCGCGCGCGGGTATGTGCTCAAGGACGCGCCGGCCGGGGAGATCGTCGCGGCGATCGACGCGGTCGCCGCGGGCGGGACCTTCCTCAGCCCGGGCGTGTCCAAGCGCATGTTCCGCAGCCAGCAGCCCCGACCCATCCTGTCGCCGCGCGAAAGCGAGATCCTCTCCGCGCTGGGCCGCGGCGAATCGAGCAAGCAGATCGCCAAGGCGCTGGACCTGTCCGTGCGCACCGTCGAGACGCATCGCCAGAACATCAAGCGCAAGCTCGAGCTCGAGGGTCAGGCCGAGCTCATCCGCTACGCGGTCGAACACGCGCGCGGGCTGCATCGGGACGAGGGCTGAGGGCCGGAACCGCGCGCGGGCCCGTCCGCACGCAGCGGCCCCGCGTTCCTTGGCGCCTGCCGCCGTTGTCCGATGCAACCGATGCCCTCGGGATTCGTCCTCCCCGCGCCTGGTGGCGCCGAAGCGCCGATTGAACAGACACCCGCGCCGCGGGTCGACGGCCTGAGCCCGCGCGCCCACCGCTGGCTGGATCAGCTGGCGCATCCGCGGGCATGGGCGGTGCCCACCTCGCGTGAGCCCCCCGTCGCCTTCCTTTTCTTGCTCGTGGAGGTGTTATGCGAGATGGGCGTGTTCCCCGCGCCCGATGAGGTGCTGGCCAGCTGGATCACCTTGGGACACGGGCAGGCGCCGCAGGTGATACGGCGCGACCTGCCGTATGCGCGCCCGGCTGGCGACGCCACTCCGGTCTCCCGACCCTGGTTGGGGGGCTTCGAGAACTATGACGGTTGCCGGTTTCTGATGCTGGGGCTGATCCGGGACCCCGGCGGTTCCTCCCAGCCCGTGGTGTCGCGGACCCGCCCGTTGGGCGCGCGAAACGCCTTCGAGATGTTCGCCGCGTCGGCCAGGGATGCGCATCGGCGGCGGGGGCAGGCGTGGCCGCCCTGCTGCGATGACCCGGTGGCGCTGCGGGAGGCGGTCTGCGGTTTCCTTCGCACGCGGCCGGATCTGACCGAGGCGCTGGCCACGCGCTTCCCGTTGCAGGAGGGAATTCGCACGCTGCTGCGCTCGGCGGAGCCGCGGATCGGGAGCGCGCAGGGGAGGTGCGCCTCCGGCCGCCATGCGCGACCCGAGGATCTTCGCCTGCCGGCCGAGGTGCTGCGCGCGTTGCTGCCGAACGGCGGGACGCAACTGCCCGCCCGGTGGCGCACGCGTCTGGACCAGCTTCGCCGCAGCCTGCCGTTGATGCCGGCGGCCTGGTCGATGAGCTTCGGTCCGCAGGGGCGGCTCAGCGTGCACGGGCGCCAGTGCCTGGAGCCGTCGCTGATCCGAGGTCGGTCGCCGCAGGTGATGCGGGCCCTGGTGGCCGGCGTGGCCGGCACCACCGAGCGGGTGCGCAGGCTGTTCGACGCGAGACAGGACCTCGCGGTCGCGGTGTCGTCGGGTCTGGTGACGGCCTGGCAGGTCGGGCAGGTGTCGTGGCGGAGCGACTCCGCGGCGCTTCCCCAGGGTGGTCGGGGTTAATCCCTACGTGCTCCTACGCCGGTAGGCTAGTCCTGTCGACGGATGTGGCAAACCGCACGGACACCGACACTGCCGCGGCAAGACACAGCTCGCGCGCCGGGTCCAGCCAGTCCATCGGTGCGCGCCAATAAGGAGACATCGATGTCGAACATGAGTCGCCACCTCGCCTGGGCGGGCGTGGCCATCCTCGGGGCGTTCGCCCTGGCCACCGTGGCCCTGGCCAACGGCGAAGCGATCAGCGCGCTGTGGATCGTGGTCGCGGCGGTCGCGGTCTACCTGGTCGCCTACCGCTACTACAGCCTGTTCATCGCCACCAAGGTGATGCAACTGGACCCCACCCGCCAGACCCCGGCGGTGGAAACCACAACGACGGCCTGGACTACGTGCCGACCAACAAGTACGTGCTGTTCGGCCACCACTTCGCCGCCATCGCCGGCGCCGGGCCGCTGGTCGGGCCGGTGCTGGCCGCGCAGATGGGCTACCTGCCCGGCATGCTGTGGATCCTGGCCGGCGTGGTGCTGGCCGGCGCGGTGCAGGACTTCATGGTGCTGTTCATCTCCACCCGCCGCGACGGCCGCTCGCTGGGCGAGCTGGTCAAGCGAGGAGATGGGCACGGTGCCCGGGGTGATCGCGCTGTTCGGCGCCTTCCTGATCATGATCATCATCCTGGCGGTGCTGGCGCTGATCGTGGTGAAGGCGCTGGCCGAAACAGCCCGTGGGGCACGTTCACCGTCGCCGCGACCATTCCCGATCGCGCTGTTCATGGGCGTCTACATGCGCTTCATCCGCCCGGGCCGGCATCGGCGAGGTCTCGATCATCGGCTTCGTGCTGCTGATGCTGGCCATCGTCGGCGGCCAGTGGGTGCATGAGAGCCCGGCCTGGGCGCCGCTGTTCACCTACGACGGCAACCCAGCTGACCTGGATGCTGATCGGCTACGGCTTCGTCGCCTCGGTGCTGCCGGTGTGGCTGCTGCTGGCGCCGCGCGACTACCTGTCCACCTTCCTGAAAATCGGCACCATCATCGGGCTGGCCATCGGCATCGTGATCGTCGCCGGAACTGAAGATGCCGGCGGTGACCCAGTTCATCGACGGCACCGGCCCGGTGTGGACGGGCAACCTGTTCCCGTTCCTGTTCATCACCATCGCCTGCGGCGCGGTGTCCGGCTTCCACGCGCTGATCTCCTCGGGCACCACGCCCAAGCTGCTGGACAACGAGACCAACGCCCGCTTCATCGGCTACGGCGGCATGCTGATGGAGTCCTTCGTGGCCATCATGGCGCTGGTCGCGGCCTCGGTGCATCGAGCCGGGCGTCTACTTCGCCATGAACAGCCCGGCGGCGCTGGTCGGCACCGACGCCAACGAGACGGTGGCGGCGACGCTGTCGCACCTGGGGCTTCGTCATCACGCCGGAGATGCTGGCGCAGACCGCCAAGGACGTCGGCGAGAACACCATCCTGGCGCGCGCCGGCGGCGCGCCGACGCTGGCGGTGGGCATGGCGCACATCCTGCACCAGGTGGTGGGCGGCAAGGCGATGATGGCCTTCTGGTACCACTTCGCCATCCTGTTCGAGGCGCTGTTCATCCTGACCGCGGTGGACGCCGGCACCCGCGCCGGCCGCTTCATGCTGCAGGATCTGCTGGGCAACTTCGTGCCGGCGCTGAAGCGCACCGAGTCGCTGCCGGCCAACCTGGTCGCCACCGGCGCTGTGCGTGGCCGGCGTGGGGCTACTTCCTGTACCAGGGCGTGGTCGATCCGCTGGGCGGCATCAACACCCTGTGGCCGCTGTTCGGCATCTCCAACCAGATGCTGGCCGCGATGGCGCTGATGCTCGGCACCGTGGTGCTGTTCAAGATGAAGCAGGACCGCAGTACGCCTGGGTCACCATCCTGCCGACCGCCTGGCTGCTGATCTGCACCATGACCGCGGGCTGGCAGAAGATCTTCGAGCGAGAACCCGAAGGTCGGCTTCCTGGCGCACGCCGCGAAGTACGCCGACGCGCCTGGACGCCGGCAAGGTGCTGGCGCCGGCCAAGAGCCTGGAGGCGATGGAGCGGGTGATCTTCAACGACCGGCTGGACGCGGCGCTGTGCGGGCTGTTCATGTTCGTCGTGATCAGCGTGCTGGTGTACAGCGTGAAGGCGGTGCTGAAGGCGCGTGCCGAGCGCAAGCCCACGGTCCACGAGACGCCGTTCGAGCGCATGCCCGAAGGCGCCACGGCGGGCGGCCATGCTTAAGCAGGTCGCCGCGGAAGCGGCTCAGGCGGCGCAAGCCGCGCTGTCCGCGGCGTCGGAGGTGCTGCAGGCCGGGCGCTACATGGCCCGCGGCGTGCGCCAGCAGCTGATCGGCGCGGACTATGGCGCCTACCTCGCGCACATGGGCCGCACGCATCCGGACCAGGCGCCGCTCAGCTACGAGGACTTCTTCCGCGAGCGGCAGGAGGCGCGCTACAGCTCCCGTACGGGACGCTGCTGCTGACGGCTCGCGCCCGGGCCATCGACAGACGACCCTCGGGGCCGTCGCTTTTTCCGCACCGGCCTGGCAGGCTGCCGTACCGGCCTGGCGGGAACGAGGCGACCCCTCCTCGGATCGGTGGTCAACCCTGACCGGGATGAGCATGCCGGTCATGGCGGCGCGGGCGGCCTGCCCAGAATTCTCCATCCCTCCCGGGCCTTCATGCCCGCCCGTATCCTCACCGGCTCGCGCCGTCCACTGCTCGCGCTCTTGCTGCCCTCGCCTGGCGGCGACGCAGGCCCGCGCCATCGTCATCACGAGGGCGCTTCCCGGCCGGGCGGCGACCGGCCACGTCGAGGCCCGTCCGCGCACGTGGACCAGCAGTTGCTCGGAAAGCGTGAAACCGCGCTTCCATTCAGCAGGATTGCTCAAGCTCTTCTCCGTGAGCGCCGAACCGGGTTGCGAACAGACGAACGCGACCTGGCTCGGCGAGGACGAGGCGTACTTCTACCTTCTCGCCGGAGCGGTCTGCCTCAGCGGACGGGACGTGAACGCCCAGACCCGTCTCGCGCAGGTCGAGTTCATCGATTGGCGGGGAGTCCGTGATCAGCGGCGAAGCCAGGATCTTCTTTCCCGGGTACGGCAAGGCCGATCGCATGGCCGTGGTTCGCATGCCCCGGCCGGCGGACAAGCCGCTGGACATCCTCAAGCCGCTGCTGCCGCCGGTCCGGATCAGCGACACCTACCGCTACTCGGACGGACAGACCAACCAGGCGCATCGCTCGATGGAGGGGGTGGGTTACGGTCTGGGGGGCGTCGGGCCGGCAACACGGTGCGCGCGCGCCGCTTCGGCCTCGCCGTGAGGCAGGACGACGGAGCCCACAGCATCCATGACAATCCCCACGACTCCCTCCTGCTGTATGACGCCAAGACGGATGCCGACCGATGGGCGCGCGCGGCCAAGGGAGACAACGGCAGCGGCTGGTATGAACGCAGGGCGTCCGGTGATGCTGACCGACGTCACCAACGGGTATGGCAAGGACCGCACGGCCACCGAGCGGGTGGCGTCTCATGCGCGCTGGATCGAGGGCATTTTTCCGGGCGTGCGCATCGCGCGGCGGACGCTGCATGTGTTCGATGGCGCTGGGCGGACGCGTACCCGTTGACCGAACGGCGCCCTCTGGTCACCACCGATTTCAGCCTGGACGGCCTCTCCGGCGAGCGGGCCCGGCGTGATCGGTGCCGTCGGAGCCGCAGGCCGGTCCGATGCGGTCTGGCGCGCCTGGGCACACCCGCTTCGAGGTGGCGGTGAAGGATGCGTCGGCGGGCGCGCGGCTGAGCTTGGTGGACAGAAGATGCGCCTTGCGCGGGCCTGCTCGCGATGAACGACCCGACCGGGTGCGACAAAGCGGCGCTGATCTCCTCTCCGGAGGACAACCGTCCCCCGTTTCACCACCTTCACATCCGCTGTTCCTGTCCCCGGCCCCCGCAATCCGCATCATCACCTCCCATCCCCTTCTCCGTATCCCCCGCCGCGTCCGACACCGTTCATGGACAGCCACCAGGCTCTCCGGGACCACCTTCCCTCCCCCCAGCGCGTCATGCAGCCGTCAGGTCACGCCCCAGTCACCCGACCGCCTCATCCCGTCTCCGCTCCGGCAGAGGCGGAATGGATCCCGCCCCACTCCTCCGCACATGCCCAGGCCCCGGTGATCCGCTCGCGCGCAGATGGGCGGGCTCGGCGGCCTTCCGCCCAGACCGGAAACGCCGCCGCGGTCGCCTCGTGAAGGGGCACCCCGATCTCCGCCGGGCATCTCCCCCGTTCGACATGGCGGCAGCCACATATCGCGCCGGGACGGAGCAGAACAGGCTGAGCGTGGATGTGGATCTGGCACGCTCTGAGCGGGCCCCCTTTCCTCGTCGACGTCCCCGTCCGGCCTGAGGCGCCATGCCTGGCGAACCGCGGCTCCTTCCCCCTTGAGGGTTGCGATGCGGCGCTCCTGTGGGCCGGCCCTGTGATGGGCGCGGTCCTTTCCTTGTTCCTGCCCCCCGCGAGCGGCGGACCCGTCGATCGAGCCGGCCGGCACCGAACGCGCGAAGCGTCAAAAGCGCGTTGCCGTCGACCGGCCGTTCCTCGGCACAGCTCAAGGACGGATCGTTCGAGGCGTTGCTGGGCCTCTCGCAGGAGCGCATGCCGCAGGCCACCGGGCCCAGCCTCGATGGCAGCTGCATCGGGTGGCCTGCGCGCCCTTCCTGGCGTCGGCCGTCTGGACGTCCAAGGAAGGGTGGTGCCGGCCACATGGCTTGGTGGACGCGGGTCCACCCGTGCTGCTGCGCCCATTGTCTGGCGCCGCCGCTCCCGCGATGCGCGACCACGCGACTTTCGTCGGATGGAACGGCAGCGTGCTCGCCAAAGGATGGGGCTGGGCGTTCTCCCCCTGGGCCGTGGGCGCGGCCGCCGTGCAGACATCGCGCTGCTGCGGCTGCCGACGCTTGCAATTCCCAAGGATCGCGAGGAGGCGTCTGTGCGCCGCTGCTGTCGACGGGCAGGATGGTCCGGCTGGCCGCTGCCTGTCGGCTCGGCTCGTCGGAGACTTGGGAACTGCAGGGCGAAGGGCAGCGCCGATGGGGGCTCGCCGCCCCGCCCATCGACAGTGACGGTGGGCGCAGGCTGAGGACCGGCTTCCTGGCGGACTCTCCGAGGAAATCGGATCCGGGCCGCTGATGGATTGGGCTCGCGTGGCGAGCGGCGACAGCGGATCCGGCGGGTGGCAGGCGCCCCGCGGCTACTGGGCGCGGCCGTCTCTCGCCGCAACGCCGGGAGCGCGGGACTGGGGCCCAATGTCCTCCACGTCGCGGCCAGGATGTCCCGTTTCCTGCCCTGGGCGAAGGACCTCTATCCCGGTCTTGCCACCTTCAGCGATCGCTTGCGGTGCGCGCGCGCCTTTCGTGTCGCGCAATCACGCGCTGGATGTCGGCAAGGGAACGGTCTACTACACGATTCCATCGCAGGACGGCGCGAGCGGTCCGACTGAACGGCTCTGGTCCGCATCGCAGACGCCCAGCACCCTGCGCGTGCTCCTCACCGACGAATTGACCGGACATCGCGACGAGGTCAGGTTGCGTGGATGGCGCGACGCGGGCTGTGGCGAAGTGGGATGGAGGATGGCGTTGGCTGCGTGACCGACAAACGGCAAGGAACCCTCATCCTGTCGTTTCATCCCGAAGACAACCCGGGCCTGAAGCGCGGCCGCTATGTCGGCCGTTCGAGTCGGGCCAGGGCTGGCCGTTCCCGAGTCGCGGCGCTTCCGGTGCGGGTGAGCTGCCCCCCTCGAGGCTCGGTGTCCGCTCCGGCGTTCATTTTCGTGCCGGATGCTCCATCCGCCTTCGTCGGGCCGTCCCGGACGGGCCGTCGGGTCTTCGGCGCCCCCCACAGGGAGCGGCGGTTCAGCGTGATCGACCTGACCGTCCGGGATGCCGTCCTTCGCAGGATCGCGGATCAGTGCGTGGGCACGCGTGTGGCATGCGGGAGGTCGGATCCGCCGTCGCGGATGGGGCTCGGCCGTGCGGTTCGGCGGGCCGCGGCGAGTTTGCTCAGGTCGCTTCGATCCTCGGCAACCCGGTCTGCGGCCGGCCTCTATCCGGAAAGTTGTGGATCCGGCCATCCGGGGCGTCGGCCGAACTCCTGCGGTCGACGGACATCGCGCTCTCGCCGGGGGAACCTCCTCGCCCTCCCGCTCGTCGTTTCATCCGCAGGGGCGCGCCCGCGCACGGGGCAGTGGGCATGCCCCGCTTCGCCGCCAACCTCAGCATGCTCTACCCCGAGCTGCCCTTCCTCGATCGATTCGCCGCTGCTGCCCGCGACGGTTTCGCGGGCGTGGAGTGCCTGTTCCCTACGACGGTCCGCCGGTGGCACGAGCTCCGCGCGCCCGCGCGAGGCCACGGTTTGCGCATCGCGCTGATCAACGCCCCGCCGGGCGACTGGGCCGCGGGTGAGCGGGGCCTGGCCTCGCTCGCGGGCCGGGAGGCTGATTTCCGCGACTCCATCGAGCGGGCGCTCGCGTATGCGCTCGCGTCGGTGGCTCGCCGCGGCTGCATGTGCTCGCGGGCGTGTTGTCGCGCCCGTGCCGATCGCGACGCGGCGATCGACCGCTACGAGGCGCGGCTGCGCTGGGCGGCGGAGCAGGCGCAGTGCGCGGGCATCGCGTTGATGATCGAGCCCATCAATCCCTTCGACATGCCGGGCTACCTGCTGCAGCGCCAGGACGAGGCGCACCCGATCGTCGAGCGCATCGGCGCCGCGCACCTGATGGTCCAGATGGACCTGTACCACTGCGGCCGTGTGGAGGGGGACGTCGTCGCGCAGGTGAGGCGTCACCTGCCCACCGGCCGCGTCGGACATCTGCAGATTGCCGGCGTGCCGGACCGGCACGAGCCGGATGTCGGCACGTTCGACTGGCGGGTGGCGCTCGCCGCCATTGACGAGATCACCGCGTCCACCGGCTGGGATGGCTGGGTCGGTTGCGAATACCGGCCGCGCCTGGGGCTTGCGCCCGGAGGCACGAGTGCCGGACTGGGATGGATGCGGGTCGATGAATGCCGCGCAGCGCGGCGGCCGGAGCCATCCGCTTGACGTACGCCGGCATTGCCGGCTGACTTGCATCCGTCATCGGTGGCCAGCGCGTCAGTCAGCGGCTGGTCACCGCGCGCAAATCCGGTCAATGGCAACCCTTCGCCTGTGCTCGCAACATCCCGATCCCTTCCTGATCTGGAGTTGTCTTGCCGTCGAAGAAGCCCCATGCCACCCGCTCGCGAGCGAGCGTGATGGTCCTGTCCCTCGGTGTCCTGCTCGTGCCGCTCGCCGCCCGGGCGGTGGCCATCAGCGAATCGAAGTTCATCGAGCTTGGCGGCAATCTGGCCGCGCTGGATGCGACCTTTCCCCGGGTCGCCGACCTCCTGCATCAACGCAGTCTGGCCGATCAGTTCCTGCCGGTGGGCCGCCTCTCGGGATGCACGGCGACCTGGCTGGGCGAGGACGGGCCGCACACCTACCTGCTGACAGCGGCGCACTGCCTCTCCTCGTCCAGTGGCCGAGCGGTCGTCAACCGCCGCTCCTTCCAGGACTGGCGCGGGCAGGTCGTCGCCGAGGGCGATGGGCTGGCTTTCGTGCCGCCAGAGCCGCAGGACGACCCCGGCGTCTGGCGCTGCGTCGACGATGTCGCCGTGCTGAGATTGCCGCGCGTGAGCACGCCGGTCGATCAGCGCGGCAAACCGCTGGAGCGGCCCACCCTCGGCGAACAGGCTCTTTCAGCGGGGAAACCGTCCACTTCGTCGGATACGGCCATACGGGCGTGGGAAGGGCTCACAGGGCACTGCCCATGCCGCAGAAGCGGATCACCGGTGAAGCCGCGGTCATGAGATTCCTCTTTGCGGAACGGGCGCTTGTCGCCACGCAGTTCGAACCCGTGGCTGCCAGCCCGTCATGGGCATTGCTGAAGCCCGGCGACAGCGGATCCGCGTGGTGGCGATCATGGCGGGGCTATTGGGAGGTGTCGGCCATTTCTTCCGCCGCCTACGACCCCGCCAAGGTGCGGAGCCCCGAGGCGTTCGGCTCCCACCTGCCTCGCCATGCGGCCTGGATCCACCGCGTCTTCCCCGGCGCGGTGCTGCATTCGGAGCGCATGGCGGTCACCGCGTCCAGCCCCTTCGTGTCCAGGAACCATGCGCGCGACCCGTCCGGATCCAGCGTCCATTTCGTCGTTCCCGCGCAGCCGGGCGTGACCGGGCCCGCCGTGAGCCAGTGGTCCGGCACGGCGGGAGACAGCAGGATCGTCGTGCAGGCGAGGAGGCCCGTACGGGCGCGTTGGCCGGGATCCGGCTTCGCGCCCACCGCGACAGCGATTGCCGGCAGTCCGCCATGGAGGACGCGGCCCCCTGTGCCGACGCGCGCAGCAATCGGCTGACGGTGGCGTTCCTGCCGGCCGACAACCCGCTCCTGAAGCCGGGGATCTACACCGGCCGCTTCGATGTCGAGGTCCTGGCCGGCATGGACCGATCGCGGCAGGAACGGCTGACGCTGCATCTGGACATCCGTCATCTGCTCAGAGGACGCGTGACCGCCGGGACGGCGTATCGCTCGCCCAATGTCGCGGAGCGGGCGTCGCAGGGCACCGTCTACTACACGGTGCCCGCGCAGGACGGAGCGCAAGGGCCGCGCACCGGTGTCTGGAGCGGCAGTCCGGGCCCCAGCCGGATCGAGGTGGCGGTGCATGACGCCGTGACCGGGATCGAGCGCCAGATCCAACTGCGCGCCGAGCGCGATCCGCGGTGCGGCGGCCGGTCGACGCGCATGGAGGATGGCATCACCTGTCAGCGGGCCGTGGCGGGACCGGTCACGGTGAGCTTTCACGCACAGGACAACCCCGGCCTGCCCGCCGGCCTGCATCGCGGCCGGCTGCTGCTCCAGGCGCGGGCCTGGATGGACCCCGCCTTCGAGCAGTTGATCGAACTCGACGTCGAGCTGGACACGCTCGAGGGGGGCGGGCGGTGAGTCACCGCCAGTGAGCAATCAAGCGATCAGGCGATCGAGCGCTGCTCGCCTTCGCCGTGGAGGTTGCTGTCGCAGCGGCCGCAGATCGTCGGGTGCGCCGGGTTGATGCCCACGTCCGCGCGGTAGTGCCAGCAGCGCTCGCACTTCTGGTGCTTCGATGGCGTCACCGTGATGCTGAGCTCGCCGGCGCCAGCGCGCACGGTGGCGGCCGAGGTGATCAGCACGAACTTCAGGTCGTCGCCCAGGCTGCCCAGCAGCGCCAGGTCCTCGGCGTTCAGGCCTACAGCGCGACCTCGGCCTGCAGCGACGAGCCGATGCGGCCTTCGCGCGCGCACCGCCTCGATCGCCTTGTTCACCGCGTCGCGGATCTCGCGGAGGCGGGTCCACTTGGCGAGCAGGGCGTCGTCGTGCGCGACGCCGACAGGACCAGGTAGGTCTCGGTGAAGATGGTCTCGCCGCGGCCGTGCTTGCCGGCCGAAGACCTTCCAGGCTTCCTCGGCGGTGAAGGACAGGAACGGCGCCATCCAGCGCAGCAGCGCCTGCGTGATGTGGTACAGCGCGGTCTGCGCCGAGCGGCGCGCCAGCGAATGTCGGCGCGGTCGTGTACAGGCGGTCCTTCAGCACGTCCAGGTAGAAGCCGCCCAGGTCCTCCGAGCAGAACGTCTGCAGCTTGGCCACCACCGGGTGGAACTCGTAGCGCTCGTAGTGCGCCAGGATCTCCTGCTGGAACTGCGCCGCGCGCGCCAGCGCGTAGCGGTCGATCTCCAGCAACTGGTCCAGCGGCACCGCGTCCGCGGCCGCGTCGAAGTCCGCCAGGTGTTGGCCAGCAGGAAGCGCAGCGTGTTGCGGATGCGGCGGTAGGCGTCCACCACGCGGGCCAGGATCTTGTCGTCGCCGGCGATGTCGCCCGAGTAATCGGTCGAGGCCACCCACAGGCGCAGGATGTCGGCGCCCAGCTTGTTGGTCCTCCTGCGGGTCGACGGTGTTGCCCAGCGACTTGGACATCTTGCGGCCCTGGCCGTCGACGGTGAAGCCGTGGGTCAGCAGGCCGCGGTAGGGCGCGCGGCCGTCGATCGCGCAGGCGGTCAGCAGCGAGGAGTGGAACCAGCCGCGGTGCTGGTCAGGGACCTTCCAGGTAGAGGTCGGCCTCCGGGCCGGTGTCGTGCGCCGAGCCGGCGTGCGAGCCCCGGCAGCACGTGCCAGAATGGGTGGTGCCGGAGTCGAACCAGACGTCCAGGGTGTCGTTGATCTTCTCGTACTGCGCGGCGTCGTCGCCCAGCAGCTCGGCGGCGTCGAGCTTGAACCAGGCTTCGATGCCTTCTTTCTCGACTCGCTGCGCGACCTCTTCCATCAGCTCCAGCGTGCGGCGGATGCAGCTCGCCGCTGTCCTTGTGCAGGAAGAACGGCATCGGCACGCCCCAGCTGCGCTGGCGCGAGATGCACCAGTCGGGACGGCCGGCGATCATGCCGTGCAGGCGCGCCTGGCCCCACCTCCCCGGGTAGAAGCCGGTCTGCGTCGATGGCTTCCAGCGCCAGCTCGCGCAGCGTCTTGTCGGCCTTGTCGACGGTGAACACGCCGTCGCCTTCATCCATGCGGACGAACCACTGCGCGGCGGCGCGGTAGATCACCGGGGGTCTTGTGGCGCCAGCAGTGCGGGTAGCTGTGGCTTGATCTTGCTCTGCGCCATCAGGCGGCCGGCCTCCTGCAGCGCCTGCGACGATCACCGGGTTGGCCTTCCAGATGTGCTGGCCGCCGAACAGCGGCAGCTCGGCCTCGTAGACGCCGTTGCCCTGCACCGGGTTGAGGATGTCGTCGTTGACCGCTCATGCCGTAGCGCCTTGCAGGAGTTGAAGTCGTCCACGCCGTAGGCCGGCGCCGAGTGGACGACGCCGGTGCCGGCGTCGGCGGTGACGTAGTCGGCCAGGTAGACCGGCGGACAGGCGGTCGTAGCCCGGATGAACGTGCGCCAGCGGATGCTTGAACTTCAGCAGCTCCAGCGCCTTGCCCTTGGCGGTGGCGACCACCTTGCCCTCGCGCTGGTAGCGCGCCAGGCAGGACTCGACCAGGGCCTCGGCCAGCACCAGGTAGCGATCGCCGGTGTCGACCAGCGCGTAGTCGATCTCCGGGTGCAGGTTCAGCGCCTGGTTGGCCGGGATGGTCCAGGGCGTGGTGGTCCAGATGACGATCTGCGCCGGCTTGTCCAGGGCCGCCAGGCCGAAGGCCGCGGCCAGCTTGTCGGCATCCGCCACCGGGAAGCCAACGTCGATGGTCGGCGACTTCTTGTCGGCGTACTCGACCTCGGCCTCGGCCAGCGCCGAGCCGCAGTCGAAGCACCAGTTCACCGGCTTGAGGCCCTTGAACACGAAGCCCTGCTTGACCATTTCCGCGAGGGCGCGGATTTCGTCGGCCTCGTTGGCGAAGTTCATGGTCTTGTAGGGGTTGTCCCAGTCGCCGAGCACGCCCAGGCGCTTGAAGTCGGCCTTCTGCCCTTCGATCTGCTCGGCGGCGTAGGCTCCGCGGCACATTGGCCTGCACCTCGTCGCGCGGCAGGTCGCGTGCCGTAGGTCTTCTCGATCTGGATCTCGATCGGCAGGCCGTGGCAGTCCCAGCCCGGCACGTAGGGGGCGTCGTAGCCGGCCAGGGTCTTGGCGCGACTTGACGATGATGTCCTTGAGGATCTTGTTGACCGCGTGGCCGATGTGGATGCTGGCCGTTGGCGTAGGGCGGGCCGTCGTGCAGGACGAACTTCGGGCGCGCCGTGGCGCGCGTCGCGCAGCTGCTTGTAGATGCCCTGGTCCTCCCATTCCTTGACCCAGCCCGGCTCGCGCTTGGGCAGGTCGCCGCGCATCGGGAAGGGGGTGTCGGGCAGGTTGAGCGTCGAGCGGTAGTCGCGGCGTTGGGACGTGTCGGATCATGGCAGGGGCAATCTGAAGAGGGCGGACCCCGCGCCGTGCGGCGGGGCGGCGAGGCACGAAGAGGAAGGGGCCCGGCGGAGCGCGGGCGCAGGGGAGCACGGTGGCGCCGCGCGCCGGCTGAGCGCAGGGGAGGGCGGTCAGCCCTTCAAATTCGGTCGCGGGTGGTCTGGCGGCGGACGGCGGCGTGGGTGGACGCCTGTTGCGCGAAGAACGCGCGCGCCTGACGGACGTCTTCGCGGATCGCGGCCGTCAACGAATCAAGCCCGTCGAAACGGGCTTCATCGCGCAGTTTTTGGAGGAGTTCCACGCGGACGAGTTTACCGTAGGCCTCGCCGGGCCCCAGCCGCGCGGCCAGCGCGGCCGGCCAGTCCAGCGCGTGGACTTCCAGCAGCACGCGGCCGGCGTCCTCGACGGTCGGGCGCACGCCCAGCGAGGCCACGCCGGCCAGCGCCGCGCCGGTGTCGCCGTCCAGGCCGTGGACCCGCACCGCGAAGATGCCGTGCGCGGCGGGCTTGTCGTGGTCGAAGCGCAGGTTCAGCGTGCGGAAGCCGTCGCCGGCGCCGGGCGCCGTTTCCGCCAGCTGGCGGCCCAGCTTCTGGCCATGGATCACATGGCCGGAGATCGCGTACGGCCGGCCCAGCAGCCGCGCCGCGCCGTCCATGTCGCCGGCGGCCAGCGCCTCGCGCACGGCCGAGCTCGACACCCGCAGCCCGTGCACCTCGTAGCTCATCATCCGGGCGACGTCGAAGCCCAGGCGCTGCCCGGCCGCGTCCAGCGTCGCGTAGTCGCCCTGGCGCTTGGCGCCGAAGCGGAAGTCGTCGCCGACCAGCACGTATTTCGCGCCCAGGCCGTCCACCAGCACCTGCTGGATGAAGTCCTGCGCGGGGAGCGAGGCCAGCGCCTCGTCGAAGCGCAGCACCACGACCTGGTCCACGCCGCAGCGCTCCAGCTCCTGGAGCTTGTCGCGCAGCGTGGCGATGCGGGCCGGCGCCAGTTCGGGCTTGCCGAGCTTCCTGGCGAAGAAGTCGCGCGGATGGGGCTCGAAGGTCAGCACGCAGGTCGGCAGGCCGCGGTGGCGGGCCTCGCCGACAGCAGCAGCGCCAGCATGGCCTGATGGCCGCGATGGACGCCGTCGAAATTGCCGATCGTCAGCGCGCACTGCGCTGCGATGCCGGGATGGTGGAAGCCGCGGAAGACCTGCATAGGGGGCGGATTATCGGTCGGGATGGCGGGCAGGTGCCGCGTGACGACGGCCAGCAGCTCGTCCATCTCGAAGGGCTTGACCAGGTAGTCGTCCATGCCCGCGGCCAGGCAGCGGGCACGGTCGTCGTCGACGGCGCTGGCGGTCAGCGCCACCACCGGCGTGCGCGGCAGCAGCCGGCGCGCCTCCTCCTGGCGCCAGGCCGCCGTGGCCGCGAAGCCGTCGAGCTCCGGCATCTGGCAGTCCATCAGGACCAGGTCGAAGCGCTGCGCGCCCAGCCGCTCGAGCGCCTCGCGGCCGTTTTCCGCCGGCACCACCTCCAGCCCGCAGCGCTCCAGCATCGTCGTGGCGACGAGCAGGTTGACCGGGCTGTCGTCGACCAGCAGCACGCGGCCTTCGAGCGCCGGCAGCGGGA
This sequence comes from Roseateles sp., assembly GCA_039594005.1. Classification (GTDB taxonomy): domain Bacteria; phylum Pseudomonadota; class Gammaproteobacteria; order Burkholderiales; family Burkholderiaceae_C; genus Roseateles. The sequence continues at coordinate 1,736,786 of JBCNOF010000010.1, read as the reverse complement.
CGCGGCCGCTGCGCCGGCGGTCGCTGCCGATGCGGCCGCCGGGGTGCGCGGCGACGCGCTCCGTCGCCGCCGCAGGCGATCTGCAGCGGCAGCGTGAACTCGAACACCGAGCCCTGGCCCGGCGCCGACGCGCAGCGCAGGTCGCCGCCCATCGCGCGGGCGAGCTCGCGCGAGATCGTCAGCCCCAGCCCCGCGCCATCGCGGCGCGGCGCGTCGTCGGGGCCCCGGCCTGCTCGAAGGGCGCGAAGATGCGCTCCAGCTGGTCGGCCGGGATGCCGTCGCCGGTGTCCTTGACGGCGAAGCGCAGCAGCGTGCCGGCGCGCATGTCCAGCACCGACGAGACCTCGACGCCGACGCTGCCCTGGTCGGTGAACTTGATCGCGTTGCCCACCAGGTTGTGCAGCACCTGCTGGATGCGCGACGCATCGCCCATCGCCCGCGCGGGCAGCTGCGGCGCGATGGTCAGCGCGAAGCGCAGGCCCTTGGCGCGCGCGGTCTCGCCCAGCAGCCGGGCGACGTCGCCGGCGACCTCGCGGATGTCGAAGGGCTGGGCCTCGACGACGAGCTTGCCCGACTCGATGCGCGCCAGGTCCAGGATGTCGTTGACCAGCGTCAGCAGGTGCCTGCCCGAGCGGCGCACGATCTCCACCTGCTCGCGCTGCTGCGGCGCTGAGCTCGCCGCGCTCCAGCAACTGGGCCATGCCGATGATGCCGTTCAGCGGCGTGCGGATCTCATGGCTCATCACCGCGACGAAGCGGCTCTTGCTGCTGCTGGTCTCCTCGGCCGCGTCCAGCGCCAGGCGGCGCTGCTCGGCCAGCCGCGCCTGCTCGAAGCGCAGCCGCAGCAGCTCCAGCGTGCGGGCCTCGATGCGGCGCGACTCGAGCACCGTCAGCAGCCAGAACATCGCCAGCCCGCCGACGCTGAGCCAGCCGGTCGTGCCGCCCTGCATCGCGAGCCGGATCGCCAGCGGCGCGATCACCAGCGACGCGAACAGCGCCTGCCCGCGCGCCCAGTGGCCCAGCGACACCATGGTGAAGGCGACCAGGCCGACCAGCGTGGTCATGATGGCGCCGTCGATCTCGGGCAGGTTGGGCGTGGCGAAGAGCGCGCCGATCACGCCCCACGCCAGGCCGTCCAGGCCCAGGCCGACCAGGTAGCGGCGCTCCCAGTCGGGCGAGGCGCGCTCGCGCAGCGGCAGGCGCAGGAAGCGGCGCGCCTCCAGCGTGCGCCACAGCGAGATGCCCCAGCGCACGGCCAGCCAGCCCAGCAGGTCGACCGCGGGCAGGTGCGGCCACAGCAGGGCGACCGGCAGCAGGCTGAACAGCGCGCCGATGCAGGCCGGCATGGCCACGCGCGCCTGCAGGCTGGTCAGGCGTTCCGCCCGGACCTGCACCGCCACCTGCAGGGCGTCGGCGTCCCCGTGTTGTTCGTTGTCTGAAGTTCCCATACGACCCGGCCGTCGAGGATCTCGGCCGCGCCCTCCCACGGTCTTGTGGCGCACGCCTCTCGAACGGCGCCTTGTGGGCGCGTTTCTACCCAAGGTTGGTGACGGCTGATCTCGGGGACTTCCCGGGTTCGCGTCCTCCGTCGCACGACGCGCGGCCGCAGGTCCGCGTTTGACATCGATCAATTGCCGCTGGTGAGGACCTTGTCTGCAGTACCGCTCGACATCACGAAGGCCACCTCAACGTTTCTGGAGAAGGGCATGAAGTTTTCCCTTTTGTCGATTTTCAACCGGTCTCCAGATGCCGGCGGCGCCCGCAGTGACGAAGGCCAGAAGATGTTGGCGAGTCTGGACGCCAGCACCCGCGCGTTTCAGAGCGAAGAGGCCCGGATCCGCAAGACACCCGGGGCGCTTGCGGTGAACACCGGTACGAAGCTGACCGTGCCAAGCCGGGATGGCTCAAGACGCGTCGATCTGGATGCGAGCCAGGTGAGCACGACGGCGGTGCTGGCGGCGGCGCCCGCCAATCGCGACGAGTCGGCCCGGTTCGCTCAGGCCTGCCTCGACCGCGGCGTGAATCAGGTGATCGATCTGACCTGGGAGAACGACGCCGTCGGTGATGTGGCCGCCAAGCCCGTGCCTTGGGAGCACTCGCGCGACGCGCTCGCACTCCGCCCGGTTGCCGGCGTCCCGTCGATGGTTCCGGCGTTGGGCAGGTTCGCGAGCGAGTACTTGGTGGAACTCAGTGCGCGTCGCGGGGAATCGTCAGTCCACGCGCACCTGACGTGGACGCGCGCGCCGCTCGACGCGCAGTCGCCGCTGGACGCCAGCCACTTGTTGGAGCTGTGTCGCCAGATCCAAGCGCACGGAGGGCTGGGCGGCGACACCAGCGTCGTGTTCATGGATGACCACGGCGGCGACCTGGCCGCGGCTTGCGCAGCGGCGAACGCGGTGTTTCGTCGATGTCTCCGGGAGCCGCTGTCCTTCCAGGAGGCGTCCGACGCGGTCTTCGATGCTTGCAAGATGCTGAGGGGCCGGCGAAGCAGGACGCTCTTCGCGCAGCGGCCCGACCTGCTGGTCAGCCTGCAACAGTTCGCGCAACTGCTGGTCCATGAAGGGCCGTCGCATCCGACGAGGTGTCATCAATGGACCCAGGAGGAGAAGGCACTCTTCAGCGAACCGCCGGACGAGAACGTGCCGCAAGTCATCCACAAGCGGCCTCCCAGCGCTCGAAAGAGCCTCCTGAGGTCTCCCGCGGTTCCGCTTGCGTCGATACAGCCCGAGCGCATGGCGGGACTGCGCGAGGCTTGCCAAGTGGAGCAGCGCGTGGAGGTGAGAACCTTCGAGCTCGCCGACATACCCGCTGAACTGCCTCGCCTCGGGGACCAGGAGGACCTGGACACAGAAGAGCGATGGGGCGGGAAGATGATCGAGATGTCCAAGCTGCTCAAGCAAGCGCCCAAGGGATCGAAACTGGCCCGGAATCTCATGGCCAGCCTGGCCGGCCGCCGCAAGGCACTCGAGGATCAGGACGACATGGCTGCTGGATTCGAGCCGGATTCGCCGGGCGGCTCCGACATCGCCAGCTCCCGCTGAGCCTCATCCAGCCACATCCAGCCGCCTTCCCTGAGATCGGCCGGCAGCGCCAGCGCGCCGATCTGCTGGCGGTGCAGCGCCAGCACGCGATTGCCGACCGCCGCCACCATGCGCTTGGCCTGGTGGTAGCGGCCCTCGGTGAGGGCCATCTCCAGGCGGCCGTCCGGCAGCCGCCGCGCCGACACGGCGCTCACCGGCTCCGCGGCGAGCTTGGGGTTGCGCTCCTCGAGCAGCACGCCCTCGACGAGCTTGCGCAGTTGCGCGTCATCCAGCTCCGCCTTGCACACCGCTTGGTAGAGCTTGGGCACGTGGTACTTCGGACTGGTCAGCTTGTGCTGCAGGGGGCCGTCGTCGGTCAGCAGCAGCAGGCCAGTGGTGTCCTCGTCCAGACGGCCGACCGGCTGGATGTCGCGATTGCGCAGCGGCTCGGGCAGCAGCGAGAACACGCTCGGATGGTGGCTCGGCTTGCGTGAGCACTCGTAGCCCGCGGGCTTGTGCAGGAGGATCAGCGCCTTCTCGTGATAGGGCCACGACTGGCCCTCGACTTCGAAGACGAGGCCGGCCGTCTCGAAGGCCTGATGCGGGTCTTCGACGACCTCGCCGGCGACCGACACCAGGCCGTGATCGATCAGCGCGGCGCAGTGCCGCCGCGTGCCGAAGCCCTGGCTGAACAGGATCTGCGCGATCGCGACGGGCTTGGCGGACTTGGGGGAACTCGAATTCATGGGGCGGGATTGTCGCTGCGAAGCCCGACCGGTTGGCGACCACTGATTCCGTCAATTCGAACGTTGGAGGTGCATTTGCGGACAGGAGTTGCGTTCACCAATGGCGCGGCATTTCCGCCAGCCGCACGACAACCTCCATGAAGATTTCTTTCAGCTCCCTGTTTCATCGCAAGAAGGACCTCGCCGGTCCGTCCGATGGCTCGACCAAGCCGCAGCTCCAGGCGCCCGATGGCATGTCTTGCGCCGAGACGCGGGCGTGGAAGGCGCGGGCCGGCGAAGCCGCGCACCTGCTCCAGCAACTGGATGCGCGCACCAAGGACTGCAACGGCGTGAACTCAGAGCACCTGCACCTGAAATCCTTGATCCCGCCCGGCAAGGCATTCGGCTTTGCTCAGCGCCCGATTCGCGCCCATCTGATGCCGGGAACCGGCAACCTGCTGATGGACGCGCCCATCCGCAAGGAGGCTCACAGCTGGGCGGCCAGCTGCATCGACCACCGCATTGCCCGCGTCATCGATCTGAGGCCGCCCGGTGCCGACGGCGAACCTTCGTGCATGGACAGCGGCAAGGTCTACCAGAGTGCCCCCGGCGGCCTTGCCGCGCGGTTCCGTGGCATCAATCTGCATGGCCCCCGCTCGAAGAAGCCGGTCGCACAGGCGATCAAGTCGGTGGGCGGCCAGGTGACCAACACCTGGATGGAGGTCACGCTGACGCATCTGGGCCGGCCGTACCGCCCGGAAGGCGCGTCCGAGGGTGGCTGCCAGCGATTGGATTGGTGCCGGGTTCCGGTCAAGCGCGGGAACACGATGTCCTCTGCTCAGCTGTTCGCACTGTGCGAGCACGTGGGGAGCCGGCGGCTCGCGCCCGGTGAACGCCAGGCGATTCAGTGCCCGGCGCACGACCGGCACGCCGGCGCGCTGGTCGAGGCGGCCCTGCTGCTTCGCCAATGGCATCGATCCGGTATCGACGTGACGGGCGATCGCAGCCGCGCGGTGCTCGACGCGTGCAGCCAGGTCCGCGAGCACGGTGGTCCCGAGCTGTTCCGGCAAGCGGATCTCACGTCGTTGCTCGAGTACTGCGACCGATTGCAAGTGGTGCCGCGCGACGCGGCTTCCCTCAACCGTTGATCCGGCCTCCATGCCGCGGGTCGACGGCATCCCCCACCGCCCGCGCCACCACCTCCGCCGCCACCGCGCCCAGCAGCGTCATGTTCTGCGCGATCGCGACGGGCTTGGCGGAGCTCGAATTCATGGGCGGGATTGTCGCTGGCGAACGAATTCCACCAGTAACGCCACGAACGCGTCACTGTTCGTTCTTGGAAGCACGTCATGAGATTTCCCTTCATTTCCCACGCCCCCGTGCCCTCCGGCTTGTCCAGCACTTCCGTCGCCACGCATGAACCCGCGCTTCCTCTGCAGTCAAACGTCGAACCTGCCGACGCGCACGAGTGGAATCGCAGCTTGCCCGATGCCAAGCGACTCTCTTCCGAGTTGGCTGCGTTCCATCATCCCGATCACCTGGCGAAGCAGGCGTGCGTCAACAACTCCTTCGCGCCAACCACCCCGGTCAACCACCGGACCCTGCTGAAGCAGGGCGGTAAGGAGGACGACCCGGCTGCCAGGCAACTGCACGCCAATTGGACGGACGAGGGCAACCTCGTCATGGCTGTCCCGGTTTATGACGAGGCGATGGCATGGACGCAAGCCTGTTTCGAGCACGACATCGCGGCCGTCGTGACACTTGGCACCGTCGAGGAGCATAAGCAGCTGTTTCCCTGCATGGAGAACAACTGTCCGATCACCGTGGGGCAGCGCGAGGTCGAGTTCGTGGAAACCGACGCTGTCGGCCTCGACGGACCGTCCGAAGGCGCTCGTCTGATCTCAGCCTGCCCCGAGGCTGCCGTGAGTGTCATATCGATTCATACGGGCAGGGCGGATGCCAAGAAGAAGGACGCCCGCCACGATGTCACGAACTATGCGATTCCCATCCCGCTTGACCATTCGATCAGCCCGCGCACCTTGCTCGAGACCTGTCGTGCCTTGCACAAGGAGACACCGGCACGGCCGATCGCCTTCCAGTCTCCTGGAGGCGACGATCGCAGCGCTGTCTTCGCCGTGGCGCACACGTTGTTCCAGAAATTCGCGAAGGGAACGTTGAAGGCCGGAAATCTGGAGGACCTCATCGTTCAGCAGTGCGTCAATCTGCGCGCGGCGCGCAGCGCCACGCTCTTCGATCGGCCGGAGCATCTGGCGTCGCTGCTGACCATGGGCAGGATGATGCTGGCCGAAGGCCGCGCCGGACGCCTGGGGACTCCGGTGTCGATGCGTACGCCGGAGGTGGTCACGGATAAGCCGCCGGGCGCCGTGCCGCTCCGCTCTGCGATGAAGGGCGGCCGCGCTTGCGCGGGTGAGGACCGGGCGATATCCGGCAAGTTACGCTTTGAGGACGGGACGCGGGACAACGAGGGGCGCGTCAGGCGGCCACTCGAAGCGGCGGCGCGACGTGCGCGACATCTTCCGCCAACCCGAAGCGTCCGCGCCGGACGACGAGGTGCAACTGCGCCAGTCCCCCGGTCGCCGAATCCGTCCTTCCGTTGATTGAGCGATATCAAGGCGAGCACTCGATGGGAGGACCTTGCCATGCGGCGACGGCACAGAGGCGGCGCTTTCATCCGACATCCCGGCCCTTTGGGCCCGAATCCGAGGAGCCGCCATGGCACCGCTACTGAATCATCTCTCCCGTGCCCTGCATGTCCTGACCGGCCAGGACAAGCCCGACAGCGGCGCGGACATGGCCGCAGCCGCAGCCATGAAGGCGCGGCTCGACCATCTGTCCGCCAGCGTGGGGACAAAGCCCTCCGTGGCGATCCCGGGGCTGTTTCCCAGTGTCAGCACCACAGGCACTGTGGTGATCCCCTCTCTGACGCTGCAGGAGAGCGTCGCCTTTGCCCAGGCCTGTCTGGGCAGGGACGTCCGGCGCATCGTGGATCTGCGCTCGGCCAAGGAGAAGGCGCATGCGGCGGCCGGGCCGCTCGATGGCTCGACCAAACGAGTGGTCCAGGGGCGCCTGATGGCCAGCTTTGAACGTCAAGGCAACAAGTCGGCGCTGGATGCCAAGCACGGGCGGACTCCCGCCACTGACGCGCATGTGAGCCGGGTCGAAGTCCGCCTGGCTCGCGACGGGACGGCATTGGGACCCGACGGCCAGTCATCGCCAGGCCACGCGCAGGTCCTGCAATTGATCCGGATGCCGACGGGCGGGGCAGGCCGGCCGATTTCGCCGCAGCGGCTCTTCGACGTCAGTCTTCATCTCGCGCAGACCCGCCAGCCAGGAGGCGTCACGGTCTTTCAATGTGCCGACGGCGGTCATGCCGGCGCGACCTTTGCGGCCGCGTCGGGACTGCTGCAACGCTTTCTTCGCGGCGAAGTGGATGTGCGCCGCATGGAGGAGGCCGTGGTGCTCGAATGTCTGCGTCTGGCCGGTGATCGTCCCTCTCTGTTCCGCCTCGAGGACCTGGCGTCGCTCAAGGCGTTCACCCGGCTGATGCTGGATGCCGAGCGACGCGGCGGTCTGCCCGCCCGGACGGTCGAGCCGCCGCCGAAGCCGCCGCGCGCCGTGGCGGGCACCGGTCGATCCGGGCCGCCCGTCCCGCCGAAACCTGTTCGCAATCCTGGCGCTTCCTGAGGTGTCTGTCTCGACCTCTCGCTTCCACCCTATCGCCCGGGAGTTCCGCCGGCCACAGCCTCGCAGGCTCAAGTGACCGCATCCACCACCGCCCGCGCCACCACCTCCGCGGCCACCGCGCCCAGCAGCGTCATGTCGCCGTCGACGTCGGCGGCGCCGGTGGCCAGCGCGAACAGCACGTCCCCATCCATCACCGTGTGCACCGGCTGGATCGCGCGGGCAAAGCCGTCATGCGCGATCTGGGCGAGCTTGGTCGCCTGCGCCTTGGTCAGGCGCGCGTCGGTGGCGATGATGCCCAACGTCGTGGCGCTGCCCTGGAGACCGCCACCCGGCGCTTCACCGGCCAGCAGGGCCTGAACCGTGGAGCGCGGCCGGCCATCGGCGCCGCGCGATCCGGCGAGCACGTCGCCGGTGCGCGGATCGACGACATCGCCCACCGCGTTCACCGCCACCATCGCGGCCAGCGTGACGCCGCCCACGCGCACCGAGGCCATGCCCAGGCCGCCCGGCATCGCGCGGTCCACGCCCAGCAGCTTGCCGACGGTCGCGCCGGCCCCGGCACCGACGCGACCGCGCGAGCGCTCCGTGGACGTGGCCGCATCGCAGGCCGCTCGGCCGGCCGCCGCGTCGGGCGCGGTCTCGGCGCCATGCAGCCAGAGGTCGAAGAGGACCGCGGCCGGCACGATGGGCACCCGCGCCTGGCCGACCGCGAACCCATGACCGCGCTCGGCCAGCCAGCGCATCACGCCGTCCGCGGCGGCCAGCCCGAAGGCGCTGCCGCCGGTCAGCAGCACCGCGTGAACCTGCTGAATCGTGTTCTCGGGACGCAAGAGCTCGGTGTCGCGCGTACCCGGCGCCGCGCCGCGCACGTCCACGCCGGCCGTCGCGCCGGCCTCGCACAGCACGACGCTGCAGCCGGTGGGCACGTCCGGATGGGTGAAATGGCCGAGCTTGAGCCCGGCGACGTCGCACAGGCCGCCGGCGTCGGTGCCGGCCGCGGCGGATGGCGGCGCGTTGCTCAAGGTGTGGTGCTCCTTGGGGCTCGCCCGCAGCGTCAAGCGAAGACGCCCGCCGTGTCCTGCATTCGCGCGCTCACCTCGCCGAGGTGGTGGAGCGTGTCGCCGCACTGCATCTCCATCACCGTGAGGCGCTTGAAGTAATGGCTGCCGATGTACTCGTCGGTCACGCCGATGCCGCCGTGGAGCTGCGTGCACTGCTGGCCGACGAAGCGCATCGACTGGCCCAGCTGCACCTTGGCCTGCGACACCGCGCGGCGGCGGGCCTCGGCCGGCTCGGCGAGCTTGAGCGTGGCGAAGTAGCTCATCGAGCGCGCCAGCTCCAGCTGCATCTTGATGTCGGCCATGCGGTGGCGCAGCGCCTGGAAGCTGGCGATGGCCACGCCGAACTGCTTGCGCGTGTTCAGGTATTCCGCCGTCAGCGCGACGTAGCGGTCCATCACGCCGACGGCTTCCGCCGCCTGCGCCGCGATGGCGATGTCCACGGCGTGCTCAAGTACATCAAGGCCGAGACCCGGGCTGACCAAGCGCGTGGCGGGTGTGCGATCGAAGGTCAGTTCAGCGGCGCGCGAGCCGTCATGCAGCGCGTAACCGCGCATCGTCAGGCCGGGCGCGTCCTTCTTGACGAGGTACAGCGCGATGCCTTGGCCGGCGTTGTACGCCCGCGCCGGCACGATGAAGGCATCCGCCACATCTCCGGCGGGTACGAGACTCTTCGCACCGATGAGGTGATGGTCGGCGGTCGCGAGCGTGTCGCACACATCGAGCCGGTAACGCGCGCGGCGTTCCTGATGCGCCAGCACCACCAGCGCGTCGCCGCCGGCGATACGCGGCAGCCAGTCCGCCTGCACGTCCTCGCCGGCCTGCGTGAGCACCGCCGGCGCGACCAGGCCGCCCTGGGCGAAGGGCTCCATGACCAGGCCGCGGCCGAGCTCCTCCATCACGACCATCGCCTCGGCCGGGCCGAAGCCCAGGCCGCCCTGCGCCTCGGGCACTGCCAAAGCGGTCAGGCCCAGGCCCGCGAGTCCTTCCCAGACCTGGCGCGAGAAGCCGCCGGCCTTGACGATCGCCCGGCGCTGCTCGAAGCCGTAATCCTTGTCGACGTAACGCCGCACGGCGTCGCGCAGCGAGTTCTGGTCTTCGGTGAAATCGAAATCCATGTCCTGTCTCCTGTCGCCTGCCTCAGCCCAGCACGGTCTGCGCGACGATGTTGCGCTGGACCTCGTTGGACCCGCCGTAGATCGTCGTCTTGCGGTAGTTGAAGTAGTGGCTGGCCAGCGGCGCGCAATGGGCCGCGCCCACCTGGTCGCCCTGCCAGCCCGCCTCCATGGCCTCGTGGATGAAGGGCGTGGCGTAGGGGCCGGCGGCCAGCATCATGAGCTCGGTGTAGCGCTGCTGGATCTCGCTGCCGCGGATCTTGAGCAGGCCCGCGACGTCCAGCGACTGCTTGCCGCTGCTCTCGGCCGACAGCACGCGCAGCACCATCATCTCCAGCGCGACGATGTCCACTTCCAGCAGCGCGACCTGATCGCGGAAGCGGCCGTCGTCATACACGCCCTCGGCCTTGGCAATGCGCTTGAGCCGCTCCAGCTCGCGCTTGGCGCGGTTGACGTCGGCGATGTTGGTGCGCTCGTGCGCGAGCAGGTACTTGGCGTAGGTCCAGCCCTTGTTCTCCTCGCCGACGAGGTTCTCGGCGGGGACCTCGCACGTTGTCGAAGAACACCTCGTTGACCTCATGCTCGCCGTCGAGCATGATGATCGGCCGCACGGTCACGCCCGGCGACTTCATGTCGATCAGCAGGAAGGAGATGCCGGCCTGCGGCTTGACGCTGGGGTCCGTGCGCACCAGGCAGAAGATCCAGTCGCCGTACTGGCCCAGCGTGGTCCAGGTCTTCTGGCCGTTGACGATGTAGTCATTGCCGCGCTTCTCGGCACGCGTCTTCACCGAGGCCAGGTCCGAGCCCGAGCCCGGTTCGCTGTAGCCCTGGCTCCACCAGACGTCGCCGCTCATGATGCCGGGGAGGTGGCGCTCCTGCTGCTCGCGCGAGCCGAAGGCCATGATCACCGGCGCCACCATCACCGGCCCGAAGGGCACGACGCGCGGCGCGCCGGCCAGTGCGCACTCTTCTTCGAACAGATGGCGCTGCACCGCGTTCCAGCCCGGTCCGCCGAACTGTTTGGGCCACGCCCACCCGTGCCAGCCCTGCTTGCCCAGGATGCGCGCCCAGCGCTGCAGATCGTCCTTGTTCAGGCGCAGCGCGTTGCGCACCTTGTGGCTGATGTCCTGGGGAAGGTGATCCGCGACCCACTGGCGGATCTCGGCCCGGAAGGCCTGCTCCTCGGGCGTGAAATTCAGGTCCATGTCGTCTCCTGCAGTCCTGGATGCCGCCTGTGGCGAACTGCGCCGGGTTTTAGCACGAGCGTTCACTTTTTCCATGTCCCGACCGGGACAAGCCGAGGGACATGCCCGATCCAGCGAGAATGCGCGGCTTGCGAGCCGCCCAGGCTCCGTCCGAGGCCTGCCCATGACCGCTTTCTTCCCGACCGCCTTGCCGCGCCCGGTGCTTGCCCTGCATGGTGGCGCCGGCACGATCCGCCGCGACAGCATGAGCGCGGAGATGGCGGCGAGCTATCGCGCCGCGCTCACCGCGATCCTGGCCGACGGCGCGGAGCGGCTGGCCCGGGGCGATGCCGCGATGGACGTGGCCACGGAGGCGGTGCGGCGGCTCGAGGAGTGCGAGCTCTTCAACGCCGGCAAGGGTGCGGTGTACACGGCCGACGAGCGGCATGAGCTCGACGCGAGCGTGATGGACGGCCGCGACCGGGCCGCGGGCGCGGTGGCCGGCGTGACGCGGGTGCGCAACCCGGTGCTGGCCGCGCGCGCGGTGATGGCGCACAGCGGCCATGTGATGCTGATCGGTCCGGCCGCCGAGGCCTTCGCCTTCGAGCAGGGACTGGAGCGCGTGGAGCCGACCTGGTTCGGCACGCCGCAGCGGCTGGCGCAGTTGCGCAAGGCGCAGGCGTCGGCGATGGGGCAGGTGCTCGACCACGACGGCCAGCAGGCCGTGGACGGCGGCCCCATCGACGAGAAGACCAAGTTCGGCACCGTCGGCGCGGTGGTGCGCGACGCGGCGGGGCACCTCGCGGCGGCCACGTCCACCGGCGGGATGACCAACAAGCGACCGGGGCGCGTCGGCGATTCGCCGATCCTCGGCGCGGGCTGCTACGCGGACGACCGCAGCGTCGCGGTGTCCTGCACCGGGACGGGGGAAGCCTTCATCCGCGCCGCGGCCGCGCACGAGGTCGGCGCGCTGATGCGCATCGGCGGCCTGTCGCTGGCCGAGGCGGCGTCGCGTGTCGTGTTCGAGGAGCTGCCCCCGGTGGGCGGCGACGGCGGCCTCATCGCCGTGGACACGCTGGGCAACGTGTGGCTGGGTTTCAACACCGAGGGCATGTACCGCGGCTGGGTCGAGGCGGGCGGCGCGCCGGTGGTCGGTGTGTACCGGGACGAATGACCCGACCGCGCCGGGGCGGATGCTCCGGCAAGCGCCCGCGCGCGGTGTTATGGTGCGGGCCGCGTTGAAGGGCAACGAACGGTGGGGTGCCTGGCGCCGCCCGACCGCAACTACGAGTGGAGAGATGTCGCTGTGATTCCGTCGCTGCAATCCGAAGGGCTGATCCTGGCCGAGGTCAACGGCTGCCTCGGCCTGATCACGCTGAACCGTCCCCAGGCGCTGAACGCGCTGTCGCTGGCCATGATCCGCGACATGACGACGCTGCTCACGGCCTGGCGCGACGATCCGCGCATCCAGGCGGTGGCGGTGCTGGGCGCGGGCCGCGAGGGCAAACCCGCCGCGTTCTGCGCGGGCGGCGACATCCGTTTCTTCCATCAGGCGGCCCTGGCGGGCGACGCGGCGCTGGACGCGTTCTTCACCGAGGAGTACGCGCTCAACCACCTGATCCACCAGTTCCCCAAGCCCTACATCGCGCTGATGGACGGCGTGGTGATGGGCGGAGGCATGGGCGTGAGCCAGGGCGCGCGGTTGCGCGTGCTGACCGAGCATTCCAGGCTGGCGATGCCCGAGACCAACATCGGTCTGTTCCCCGATGTGGGCGGCGGGTATTTCCTGTCGCGCTGCCCGGGGCACAGCGGCGAGTGGCTGGCGCTGACCGGGCAGGTCATCGGCGCGGGTGACGCGATCGAGCTGGGCCTGGGCGACGTGTTCGTGCGCAGCAGCGAGCTGCCGGCGATCGTCGAGGCCTTCCGCACCGGCGCGCAGGACAGCGCCGAGCATGTGGTGGCCACGGTGATGGAGCGCGCGGACCTGGCGCCGCCGGCCGAGCACTGGAACGCGCGGGCGCTGATCAACCGGCACTTCGCGGCGCCGACGGTGCCGGCGCTGTTCGCGTCGCTGGCGGCGGATGCCGACGCGTGGGCGCAGCACACGCTGGCGACGCTGCGCAAGCGCTCGCCGTTGATGATGTCGGTGACCCTGGCGCAGATCCGCCGCGCGCGCGGCATGTCGCTGGCGGAGGACCTGCGCATGGAGCGCGACCTGGTGCATCACTGCTTCCACCTGCGCCCCGGCGCGGCGAGCGAGACGGTCGAGGGCGTGCGCGCGCTGGCCGTGGACAAGGACCATGCGCCGCGCTGGAACCCGGCGCGCGTGGAGGACGTGGCGCAGGCCGATGTCGACGCGTTCTTCCGCAGCCCCTGGACTCCGGCCGAGCACCCGCTGCGCTCGCTGGACTGATCGGGAGATCAGGGCCATCCCCATTCTCAGTTTGAGAGGGGGGAGCCACCTACCGCTCGCCTACGAGCAGCGCAACTTCTCGGGCTGGGTTGAGGACGAGCCAGCGGCTCTGATCAAAGGCTCTGATCAGCGGCCCTGATCGGCCGGCAGCAGCGCGGCGCGGGCCTCGGCCTGGCGCAGAAACTCCTCGTAGACGCAGGTCGCGACCACGGCGTCCGGGCTGCGCTGCATCGCCACCGGTGCACCGTCGCGGGTCAGCGAGACGACGTACTCCGAGGCGCCCGCGTCCCACACCAGCCGCGCGAGCTCGTTGCCGATGCGCTCCCGGCGCAGCGTCGCGACTTCCTGGCCCGCGGCGTGGGCGGGCGCGTCGATGGCGACGGAGGGGGAGGGCGCGGCACCGGGAGGCGACAGCCGGCCCAGCAGCACAGGCCGCCCGACCTCGCCGGCCGCCGCCATCCGACGGAAGCTGTCGAAGCCGCGCCAGGCCTGGGTTTCATCGGCGGAGGTCAAGGTGCGCCGCAGCAGCCCCTGCTGCGCGACCGCGACGTAGAACTTGCGTGACAGCCCGGTGGACCAGACCTCGATCGCCAGGTCGTCCACGGTGTGGCGCCGCATCAGCACCACCTCGCCGGCCGCCTGCCGGGCGCGGAGCTCGGCGATGTCGGCGGCCTCGGTGCCGGCGGGTGGGGAAGCGGTCCGTGCGGTGCTGGCCGAGGTGGCGGGTCCGGAGGGCGCGGCCGCCTTCGACGCCGTTGCTGGCGTCGAGGTCTTGGCGCCGCGTGGATCCTTTTTGGCCTTGGCGTTCTTCTTGGCCTTGCTCGCCGCCTTCGTGGTCTGAGCCTTGTCGGCCGCGGCGATCGGCGTGCTGGACACGGCGCCGATCAGCACCGCGAGCACGGCGGCGCCGAGGCGCAGGAGACCTCCGGAGAAGCGGGCGAGACGCCGCGCGGGATGGCGGGCGGGATGGCGGAACGAAGACATCGGTGAACACAACGGCCGCGAGGGCGGCCGGGATGGTACGACGTACGGCTCGCGCGGCCCATACCCACGCCGAGTGAGGACGCCATTCGATACAAGTCGGTGCCTGGGATAATCACCCGCTTATGCCTTCGACGTTCTCTCCCTGGCGCCTGTCCGTTGCTCCGATGCTGGACTGGACGACCGCTGATTGCCGTTACTTCCACCGGCTGCTGACCCGCCACACGCTGCTCTACACCGAGATGGTGACGACCGGCGCGATCCTGCACGGCGATCAGCCGCGCCATCTCGATTTCAACCCCGAGGAACACCCCGTCGCGCTGCAGCTCGGCGGCTCCGAGCCGGCGGATCTGGCGGCCTGCGCGAAGCTGGCCGAGCAATGGGGCTACGACGAGGTCAACCTGAACTGCGGCTGCCCGAGCGAGCGCGTGCAGCGGGGCGCCTTCGGGGCCTGCCTGATGGCCGAACCCGGGCTGGTGGCCGACGGCGTGAAGGCGATGCGCGACGCCGTGTCCATTCCGGTGACGGTCAAGCACCGCATCGGCATCGACCGCATCGAGAGCTACGACTTCGTGCGGGACTTCGTCGGCCAGATTGCTGACGCGGGCTGCGAGGTCTTCATCGTGCACGCGCGCAATGCCTGGCTGCAGGGCTTGTCGCCCAAGGAGAACCGCGACATCCCGCCGCTGCGTTACGAGCTCGTCCATCGGCTCAAGCGCGAGTTTCCGGAGCTGACGATCGCCATCAACGGCGGGCTCAAGGCCGACGACGAGATCGCCGCGCAGCTGGACCATGTCGACGGCGTGATGGTGGGGCGTCAGGCCTATCACGAGCCGTGGCAGATGGCGGGCTGGGATCAGCGCTTCTTCGGCGCGAGCGCGCCGATCGCCGAGAGCCGCGAGGCCGTCGAGGCGCTCTGGCTGGATTACCTCGATCGCCAAGTCGCCGCCGGCCGTCCCTGGTCGCAGGCGATGCGCCATGCGCTGGGCCTGTGGAACGGGCTGCCCGGCGCGCGCCGTTGGCGCCAGGTGTGGTCGGACCACAAGCTCAAGGCGCTGGCGCCGCGCGAGGTCGCACGGATCGCCACCGAGGCGCGGGTGCAGGCCGCCGAGATCGCCAGCCGGCATCCCGCGTTCAAGCCACCGGTCGACGCGGACGCGCCGTCTCCGGTCACGGACTGACCGCGTCGCGGATCAGCATCGCGCCATGGCGCCTCAGGTCTTCTTCCACTGCTACGAGACGGTGCTCGGCCACTGCGGCATCGCGTGGACCGAGCGCGGCATCGTGGGCTCGCAGTTGCCGGAAGAGTCCCTCTCGCTGACGCGCGACCGGATGTGGGTGCGGTTTCCGACGGCGCGGGAGGAGGTGGCGTTCGAGCGTCTGCCCGAGGCGGTGCGAGAGGCCTGCCTGGGCGTGCGGGCGCTGCTCGCGGGCGAGCCGCGCGATCTGCTGGAGGTGCCCCTGGATGACAGCGCGGTGCCGGCCTTCGATCGGGATGTGCTCGCGTTCACGCGCCGCATTCCGGTGGGGCGGACGCTGACCTATGGGGAAGTGGCGCTGCAGCTGGGGCATCCCGGCGCGGCGAGGGCGGTGGGGCGCGCCGAGGGCCACAACCCGTTCGCGCCGATCGTGCCCTGCCATCGCGTGATGGGCGCGCCGACAGCGGGCAAGGCCGCCAACCTGACCGGGTTCTCGGCGGCGGGTGGTGTCGTCACCAAGCTCAAGATCCTCGCGATCGAGGCGAGGGCGACCGGACAGCAGGTCGGGGAACAGCAGGATCTGTTCTGACCGGGCCAGCCGCCCGGGCGGGATCACTCCCAGGGAGCCGCTTCGGTGGCCGTCGCCGTCTCGGCGGAGGCGTCCGCGGCGGGTTCCGCCGTCTTGCCCGGCGCATGCTCCGCCGCGATCTTGGCCGACTGGCCGATGAAGTCCAGCTCGCCGCCCAGGCCCTCGATCAGATCCGGGATCAGACGCGCCAGCTCGCCCGTGGCCAGTGCCGCATCGACATCGAACGCCTCGTCCTTGGCCGGTTTGTCGCGACCGTCGAAGACCACGTCCAGGAACTTGATGCCCTTGATCTGCATCGTGTCCGTCAGCGTGAAGGACACCCGTTCCTTCCACGTCATCGCCAGGCGCGTCGGCATCTTGCCGCTGGTCAGGTGGGCCTTCACCTCGTCCGTGTCCAGGTTGTGGCGGGCATAACGCACCGCCGCCTTCAACTCGTCCGCCGCCTTCAGCTCGCAATCGCGGTCGATGACGAAGTCGGCCGGCGGCACGCCGTCCATCAGCCACGCGGCCATGCAGGCGGCCGGCGATTCGGCGCTCTGCAGCAGATGCAGGTTGATCGACGAATCCGCCTTCACCAGCAGCGTGATCAGCTCATCGGCCTTGCCGATCGAGCCCGCATCCACCATCAGCAGCCCCTGCTTGGGGAGATCCACACCCGCAGGTGGGACTGCAGCGTGAACGCGCGCGGCAGCAGCTCCAGCGTGGCCTGCTCCTTCATGTCGCGCTGCTGCTTCTTGCCGGGGCGGCGGCCGGTCTCGAGCTCCACGCGCTCGACCATCTCATCGACCTTCTCGCGCACCACCGAGCCGGGCAGCACGCGCTTTTCCATGCGCAGGCTCAGCAGCCAGTGGCCGTCGATCTCCTCGAGCAGCCGGGCGCCGGGCTCGCCGCGCGGCGGCACCCAGCCGGCGGACAGCGCCTCGGTGGCGCCGCAGGGGGTGAAACGCTCGTTCTCGAGGGCATCCTCGAGCTTCTCGACATTGGCTTGCCAGTCGTTGGACAGGCGGTAAACGATCAGGTTCTTGAACATCTCGGGGACTGCGTAGAGGCGATGAGCGATGACGGCGCGCGAGCGCGCCAGGAATGACAACGGGGCCAAGCGGACGACGCGTGGCCCCGTTCAAACGATGGGCGGATTGTCTCAAATCCGGCGGACGCTCCGGACGCGGATCAACCCGCTTGCCAAGCGGCCCCGCCCATCCCTTGCAAACTCTTACGCCGCGGATCCGCCTTGCTGCTCGGCCGCGATCTGGCGCAGCGCCTGCTCGAAGGCCTCGGGCGGCTGGCCGCCCTGGATCAGGTACTTCTCGTTGATCACGACCGCCGGCACCGAACTGATGCCCCGGCCCAGCCACAGCGATTCGGTCTCGCGGACGTCGTCGCTGAACTCGCCGCTGTCGAAGACCCGCGCCGCCTCGGCCGCGTCCAGGCCGATCTCGCGCACCGCGGCCAGCAGCGTTTCCCGCTCGCCGGGGTTCTTGCCGTTCGTGTGATACGCGGTCAGCAGCGCCAGCTTGAGGTCGCGCTGCGCCTGCGCCGACTGCAGACCCGCCCAGTGCAGCAGGCGGTGCGCGTCGAAGGTGTTCCAGATCCGGCTGCGCGCGCCCTCGGTGAACGTGAAGCCGACCTCCGCGCCGCGCTGGCGCAGATGGCTGCGGATCTGCTGGCGCTGCTCGGTCGTGGAGCCGTACTTGCGTGTCAGGTGTTCCTCGATGTCCTCGCCCTCGGGAACCATCTGCGGGTTGAGCTCGAAGGGCTGGAAGTGCAGGTCGACCGCGACCTCGGGCAGCCGGGTCAGGGCGGTCTCCAGCGACTTCAGCCCGACGGCGCACCAGGGGCAGGCCACGTCGGAGACGAAGTCGATGCGCAGCGGTGGCAGGGCGGTGGCGGGCGTCGGAGCGGTGGTGTCAGTCATGCCGCCGACTCTAGCCAGAACTTCAAGTCAACACGCGGTCGCTGGGCTTTGCCAGGTAGAACCACTCGTGCCCGGGCTCGGCGTTGTTGTTGGGGAAGACGATGCGGCCGCCGAAGGGCGCCAGCACCGGCGTGCCATCGGCGCGCGTGCCGATGCGCTCGCCCTGCGCGATGGCGTCGAAGCTGGCCCACTGGCGCTCGAAGCGGTCGTCGACGCTCTCGCGGTCGATCACCTCGTAGAGCTGCAGCAGTTCCACCGGTCGCTTCGGATCGGCCGCCTCGACGCAGCCCGGCGCGACCATGCCCAGCAGCACCAGCGTGCGCAGGATGGCCTTGAAGGCGACTTCCGGCCCCTGCGGATCGGCGTGTTGGCCGCATTCCAGCGTGATGCAGTAGCCGCCGGTGCTGCGCATGTACTCGGTGGTGCCCACGCCGTAATGCGGGTCCTGCTGCAGCGCCATGCGGCGCGTTCCGTCGGCGGCCTTCTCTGCGCGGCGCTTCAGGCCCAGCGCGTAGGTCGACAACCAGCCCTCGACGATGCGCTGCGTGCCCACGGCCAGCGCCAGCGCGCTCTCGGCGGCCTGATGGCGGAAGGGCTCCAGGTCGCCGTCGTTGTCGCGCGGACCGAGCATCGCGAAGGCCGGTCCGGGGTTGTTGAAGCTGTGCAGGTCCAGCATCACGTCGCTGGCGGCGATCCAGGGGCAGAGCCGGTTGGCGATGCGGTCCTCGAAGTCCTGCGGGATCGGGTTGACGCGCAGGTTGCGGTTCAGGTTGCGGTCGCCCTCGCGGCGCTGCAGGCGATGGGCCAGCGGGTTGACGACGGGAATCATCGTCAGCGTGCCCTTCACGAGCGTCAGCGAGCCGTCATCCAGCATCGCCATCACGCGCTGGATCGCGCCGACACCGGCCACCTCGTTGCCGTGCACGGCCGCTGTCACCAGCAGCCGGGGGCCGGGCCGCAGGCCGGCGAACTGGTGGACACGGAGATGGGTCGGGTGATCGGTGCGGGCGTCGCTCATGGCGGGGAGGAAGGTCTCGAGGAGGAAACGCGAAGCATAGGCCCGCGCGGCACGCGCCATGGCGCGGACGTGCGCCGCGCGTATGCAGAAATCGCCAGCGGCGATGACTTCAGGTTGTGCAGCGGTCAGGCGGTCAGGCGCTCACGCGCCCGGGGCCTCATTCGCCCAGCAGCCGGGCCGGATCCAGCGGCTGCTCGCACGACCAGTGCGTGTTGGCCAGGTCGCCGACCGGCGCGCCCGCGCGCCAGCGCGTGAGCCGGTACAGCGTGCCGAAGGCGAAGTCGGGCGGCGTCTCGCCCGGGCCGGCGAGCAGCTCGCCGCCGCGGCGCACGTTGTCCGCCATCCACGCCGGCAGGCGCAGGTGATACGGATTGCGGGCGATCTCGCCGTGATGGCAGGCCAGTGCACGCACCAGCCGCGCGGTGTCGCGCTGGCCGGTCTCGACCAGCGTTGTCGGGCTGGGCTGCGTGGCCCAGAACTCGGTGTGCGCGAACACGGTGTCGATGCGCGCCATGGCGAGCGCCTCGCTGACCAGCCGGTGCACGCCGATATGCGTCGGGATGCCGTCGCCCGCGTGCGGGACCAGGATCAGCCCCGGGCGTTCCGCGGCCAGCAGTTCGGCCACCAGCCGCACCTGCTGCTGCCACAGCGGCGTGCGCGCGTCGGCGGCCTCGGGCTTGACCTGCTCGAAGCCGTCAGCGGCCAGCAGCCGCAGGTCGAAGTCCAGCACGTCGCAGGCGGCGCCGAGCTCGGCCCAGCGCTCCGCACGGCGTTCCTGCTTGCTGCCCAGCGTCACGGCGATGTTGGTCACCCGCCAACCGGCTTCCTGGCGCAGCCGCAGCGGCAGCGCGCCGACGATGCATTCGTCGTCCGGATGCGGCGCGAAGACGAGCACCTGCGGCGCCCGTTCTCCGCTGGTACCGGCGCCATGGTGGGTTGAAGGTGCCGTCAAAGGACTGACACCGGTACGCACGGGTTGCCTCAGGACGGCATACCAGCTGGCGATCCATGACTCCCAGTCCGCTTGACGGTTGGCGTCGGCGGCGACGGGGGACAAAGCGGGCGTGGGAGCCGTGGCAGGGGAATTCGCGTTCATCGGCGGGGATGTGGCGGCCCGGGCGCCGAGCGCACGGGTCAGGTCGATCGGCCCATCTTAGCGGGCGAATCCCCAAATGGTATTACATTGGTAGTAAAACTAGACGCAGACCGGTGTAATCCCGGACGTGAAGTGGTCTCAGGCAATCGGCGCCTGCGGAGATCGGGTCGCGGACCGCCCCGGCCACGTCGCCAGGACCACGCCGCCCAGGGCCAGGGCATAGGCGGCGAGCTGCAGCGGGCTCATGCGTTCGCCGAGGAACACCAAGCCGACCACGGCCGTGGACACCGGCAGGAACACCATGAAGACGCCGGCCTTGGCCGCGCTCACATGCTGCAGGCCTTTCATCCAGAGCCAGACCGTGACGGTGCTCGCGGCGATCGCGTAGAACAGCAGCAGGCCCCAGTCCTTCACCGCGACGGCGGCGAAGTCGAAATCCAGCGCCTGCCACAGGCCCAGCGGCGTGACCAGCACCAGGCCCCAGAGGTTGATCAGCGCGCTGATGCGCCGCGGGGGCAGGGCGCTGGTCAGCTGCTTGCCGATGACGACGTAGCTGGCCTCGCAGATCACGGCGCCCACCAGCAGCAGGGCGCCCCAGCCGGAGGTGGCCGCGCCGGCGCTGTCGCCGTGCTTGTTGAGCGCCACGAGCGCGATGCCGCCCACCGCCAGCGCGATGCCGGCCAGCGTGCGCGGGGCGATGCGTTCACGCAGGAACAGCCAGCTCATCAGCGCGACCGTGGCCGGGATGCCCGCCATGATCACGCCCGCGACGACCGCCGAGCTGTGTTTCATCCCGAACAGCAGGCACAACGAGAACAGGAAGTTGCCGAAGAACGATTCGAGGAAGAGCAGGAAGCGGGTGCGGCCGCTGAGCGGGGCCTCGGTGGGCCCGCGCCTCAGCCAGGGCAGCATGAACACGGCGGCCATGCCGAAGCGCAGCCAGGCCAGCAGGAAGACCGGGAACACCACCACCAGCAGCTTGGATAGTCCCACGTAGCTGCCGATCACGCTGGTGCTCGCGGCCAGGCTCAGGTAGGAGAGCCACGGGACGTGATGGCGGTGGCCAGGAGCACCATGCTCTCCATGAGCGCCATGAACCCTCTGGGCGTCGGACGGGGCTTCGGGTTTGGGATCGGTTGTGACGCTGGACATGGTCGGTGATGATGCCCGACGCCGGGAGGGCTCAGACATGGCGACAGGGTCGGGAGGTGGCACGGCGGGGTACTCGGGAACGCCCCTCGCACGCAAGCTGGGCATCCAGCCGGGCAGCGTGCTGTGGACGCTCGAAGCGCCCGAAGGTTACGAGGACTGGCTCGCGCCGATGCCCGAGGGCGTGACGCGGGTGAGGTCGGCGTCGGCGAAGGTCGACGTGGCGCATGTGTTCCTCGTCGAGCGCAAGGACCTTGCGCATCAGCTCAAGGTCCTGCGGGAGAAGCTGCGGGACGATGTGTCGCTGTGGATCTCGTGGCCGAAGAAGGCCTCGAAGGTTCCGACGACGATCACCGAGGACGTCATCCGTGCCGAGTGCCTGCCGCTGGGCTGGGTCGATGTGAAGGTCTGCGCGGTGAGCGAGGTCTGGTCGGGCCTGAAGCTGATGGTGCGCAAGGAGCTTCGCCGAACGCCGCGGTGATTCAGGGCCGGAAGGGCTTGGGGTTTCGGCGCTTGACGCCGGGGCCCCATGCCCTGGCGGCCAAGCGCGCTGGACGTCGCAGTGGATTACTTCAACCGCCGCAACGCCACCCGGATCGCGTCGATCATGCGGTCCAGGTGTTCCCGCTCGGCGATCAGCGGGGGCGACAGCGCCAGGATGTCGCCCGTGGTGCGGATCAGCACGCCTTGCTGCCAGCAGTCGAGGAAGGTCTCGAAGGCGCGCTTGGTGGGCTCGCCCGCACGCGGTGTGAGTTCCACACCGCCGACCAGTCCGAGGTTGCGCACGTCGATCACATGCGGCTCGCCGCGCAGCGAGTGGAGTTGCTCCGCGAAGTAGCCTTGCAGCTCGGCCGCTCGCGTGAGCAGGCCGTCCTCGGCGTAGGTGTCCAGCGTCGCGATCCCGGCCGCGCAGGCCAGCGGATGGGCCGAGTAGGTGTAGCCGTGGAAGAACTCGATCGCGTGCTCGGGCACCGGTCATGAAGGTGTCGTGGATGCGCCGCTGCGCGAGCACCGCGCCCATGGGCACGCAGCCGTTGGTCAGGCCTTTGGCCACGGTCATGAGGTCGGGCGTCACGCCGAAGGTCTGCGCGGCGAAGGCGTTGCCGGTGCGGCCGAAGCCGGTGATGACCTCGTCGAAGATCAGCAGGATGCCGTGCTTGTCGCAGATCTCGCGCAGGCGCTGCAGGTAGCCTTGCGGCGGAATCAGCACGCCGGCCGAGCCGGCGACCGGCTCCACGATCACCGCGGCGATCGTCGACGCGTCGTGCAGCGCGACCATGCGCTCGAGGTCCTCGGCGAGGTCCGCGCCATGCGCCGGCTGGCCGACGCTGAAGGCGTTGCGGGCGAGGTCGTGCGTGTGGCGCAGGTGGTCCACCCCGGCCAGCAGCGAGCCGAACATCTTGCGGTTGGCGACCATGCCGCCCACCGACATCCCGCCGAAGTTCACGCCGTGATAGCCGCGCTCGCGGCCGATCAGCCGAGTGCGTTGGCCCTCGCCGCGCACGCGGTGATAGGCCAGCGCGATCTTCAGCGCCGTCTCCACCGACTCCGACCCGGAGTTGGTGAAGAAGACCTTGTCCATGCCCTCGGGTGCGAGGGCTGCCAGGCGCGTCGCGAGCTCGAAGGCCTTGGGATGACCCATCTGGAAGGGCGGGGCGAAGTCCAGCTCCGCGGCCTGTTCCTGGATCGCGCGCACGATGCGCGGGCGGTTGTGGCCGGCGTTCACGCACCACAGGCCGGCGACGCCGTCCAGGATCTGGCGGCCCTGGTCGTCGGTGAAGAACATGCCGTCGGCGCGCGTGAGCAGGCGTGGCGACTGCTTGAACTGGCGGTTCGCGGTGAACGGCATCCAGTAGGCATCAAGGGCACCGTGGGCGTCGTGGGCGTCGGAGGTGGGCGTGGTCATGGAAGCTCCCGGTTCAATGCCGGCCAGTCTAGGCAAGGGCCCGCGCAATCGGTGAGCGTTCCGGAGGCGGGAAAACCCGCGTTCACGCAATCGGATGCGGCCGCGTGGGCATTTCCTCGAACAGAATGCCGCCCATGGTCAAGGAAGTGCAACTGGATGCGATCGACCGCGCGATCCTCGCGGTCTTGCAGCGCGACGCGCGGATCTCCAACCAGGATCTG
Organism: Roseateles sp.; assembly: GCA_039594005.1. Classification (GTDB taxonomy): domain Bacteria; phylum Pseudomonadota; class Gammaproteobacteria; order Burkholderiales; family Burkholderiaceae_C; genus Roseateles. Next base: position 1,713,492 of record JBCNOF010000010.1, on the reverse strand, counting down.
GCTCAGCAGGTCCACCTGTCGGCGTCGGCCTGCCTGCGCCGCGTGAAGCGGCTGGAGGACACGGGCGTGATCGACCGCGTGGTGGCGCTGCTCGATCCCAAGGCGATCGGCAAGCCCGGCACCAGCTGGACCATCGTCAATCTGGAACGCATGACGCCCGCGGCGCTCGCCGCCTTCGAGCAGGCGGTCAAGGACGCGCCCGAGCTGCTGGACTGCTTCTACGTCGCCGGCACCAACGACTACCTGCTGCGCTTCGCCTACAAGGACGCCGAGGACCTGGAGCGGCTGCACACGCAGGTGCTGATGCAACTGCCCGGCGTGGCCAGGGCCAACTCGATGCTGGTGCTGCGCACCGTCAAGAAGACGAGCGCGTTCCCGCTGGATTGAGCCTTCAGGCCGCGCGAGGCCGCAGCACGCGCAGCATCGGCAGCAGCTGGATCAGCAGCATGGCGCCGAGGATGAGTCCGCAACCCGCGAGGCCCGCGGCGTTCAGGCGGTCGCCCATCAGCAGGTAGCCGAAGACGGCCGCGAACAGCGTCTCCGAGGACAGGATGATCGCCGCGTCCGCCGCATGGGCGTAGCGCTGCGCGACGACCTGGCCGGTGAAGGCCACGCCCACCGACAGCACGCCGGTGTACAGGATGGGGCCGGCGGCGGACTCGATGCCGGCCCAACTCCAGGATTCGAAGCACAGCGCCCAGACGAGTGCCACGACGCCGCAGAACAAGAACTGGCCGCCCGCCACGGTGAACGGCGAATTCATCCGATCGGCCACCAGGCCCACCAGCAGCACGTGCACGGCCCAGGGCAGCGAGGACGCGATCACCCAGGCGTCGCCCGGGCCGATGTCGAGCTGATGCGCGCCCGACAGCAGGAAGGCGCCCACCAGGCACGCGAGCGCCCCCGGCCACACCGACCAGTGCGGCAGGTGCCTGAGCACCAGCCAGCCCAGCAGCGGCACGAGCGGCACGTACAGCGCGGTCAGGAAACCGGCATTGGTGACGGTGGTGTACTGGATGCCGATCTGCTGGAGCGCCGCGCCGGTGGTGAGCAGCGCGCCCAGCCCCATGATCTTGAGCGCGTCGGTGCCGCGCAGCACGGTCGCGCCCACGGCGCGCCGCTCCCGCACGATCAGCGGCAGCACGACGAGCGCCCCGATCAGGAAGCGGATGCCGGTGAACATCATCGGGCCGATGCTCTCCATCCCATGGGCCTGGGCGACGAAGGCCGAGCCCCAGATCATCGCGATGAGGGTGAGCAGCAGGTTGGCTTGAATGCGGGTCATGTCAGGAAGAGAGATAGGCGATTTCTTCGTCGCTGAAGCCCGCGTCGCTGCGGGCCTGGACGTTGAAGGGCGGGCGCAGGCGTGGGGCCTCGAAGCGCTGGACCAGTTCCGGATAGAGCGCGACCGGATCGAGTCCGCGCTCGCGGCACAGGTGCCGGTACCAGTGGTTGCCGATGCGCACGTGGCCGACCTCGTCGCGCAGGATCACGTCGAGGATCTCCACCGCGCGCGTGTCGCCGGCCTTGGCGAACTTGGCCTGCAGCGGCGGCGTGGCGTCCAGGCCGCGTGCTTCCAGCGTGCGCGGCACCAGCGCCATGCGCGCGAGCACATCGCCCGCGGTGCGCATCGCCATGGTCCACAGGCCGTCGTGGGCGTCGAAGTCGCCGTAGCCGCGTCCCAGCGAGCGCAGGTGCTCGTCCAGCAGCGTGAAATGCAGCGCCTCCTCGCCGGCCACCTGGATCCAGTCGCGGTAATAGGCCGGCGGCATGCCGGGGAAGCGCCAGACGGCGTCCAGCGCCAGGTTGATCGCGTTGAACTCGATGTGCGCGATCGCGTGCAGCAGCGCCGCGCGGCCCTCGGGCGTGAACGGCGAGCGCGAGGCCACCTGCAGCGCGGCCACGAGCCGCGGCCGCTCGGGGCGGCCGGGCGGCTCGGTGTCGGGGGTGAGGACGGCGGCGGTGTCCAGCGCCGGCACCGGGTCGGTGCGCGGATCGGGGTCCGAGACCGCGGCCAGGAGCGCCCGGGCCGCCTGCGCCTTGTCGTGCGGGTCCGGGATCAGAAGGACCTGCAGCGCGCGGGTTCGAAGTTCCATTCGTAGAATTATCGCCATTCGTCCCCAGATAACTCGAATTCAAAAGGAACCCGCCATGTCGTCCTCCACACCGCCGACCCCGCCCACCCCACCGATCACCCCGACGTCCTCGACCAGACCGGCCCCGAGCGAACTGCACAAGTTCATCTTCGAGGGCCTGCCCGTGCGCGGCATGCTCGTGCGCCTGGACGAGAGCTGGAAGGAACTGCTGGGCCGTCGCAAGGAGCCGCTGGCCGCGCCGGTGCGTGAGCTGCTCGGCCAGATGACGGCCGCCGGCGTGCTCATGCAGGCCAACATCAAGTTCAACGGCGCGCTCGTGTTCCAGGTGATGGGCGACGGCCCGCTGAAGCTCGCGGTGGTGGAAGTCCAGCCCGACATGAGCTTCCGCTCCACGGCCAAGACCCGCGAGGACGTCCCTGATGGCGCCACGCTGCAGCAGATGCTCAACGTGCACGGCCAGGGCCGCTGCGCGATCACGCTCGATCCCAAGGACCGTCTGCCCGGCCAGCAGCCCTATCAGGGCGTGGTGCCGCTGAGCGGTCCCGCCGGCCAGCCGCTGGAGAAGCTCAGCGACGTGCTGCAGCACTACATGCGCCAGTCCGAGCAGCTCGAGACGACGCTGGTGCTCGCGGCCAACGACGACATCGCCGCGGGTCTGCTGATCCAACGTCTGCCCATCGAGGGCGAGGGCAACCTCGAGGCCGATGCCAGCTCGGGCGTCGTGCGCGAGGAGATGGAAGAGGCCTACAACCGCATCAGCATGCTCGCCTCGACCCTGACCGCCGAGGAGCTGCTCACGCTGGACAGCGACACCATCCTGCGCCGCCTGTTCTGGGAAGAGACCGTGCGGCGCTTCGACCCGCAGACGCCGCGCTTCGCCTGCACCTGCTCGCGTGAGCGGGTGGGGCGGATGCTGCTGGGACTGGGTCGGCAGGAGGTCGATGAGATCCTGGCGGAACTCGGGGGCGTGGAGATCGGCTGCGAGTTCTGCGGCAACCACTACGTCTACGACCCTGTGGACGTCGGTGAGCTCTTCACCGATCCCCAGAACCAGGCGCCGGGATCGCGGCAGGTGCAATAAACCCTCCGGGTCCCGAAGGCCTTGAAGGCCTGAAGGCCCTGAAGGCCCTGAAGACCCCCTCGCCCGCGAAGCGGGAGAGGGCGGGGGGTGAGGGCTCTTCGAAGGGCACCGAGCGCCTCCGCGAGCCCTCACCCCAACCCCTCTCCCGCTCCGCGGGCGAGGGGAATTCCAAGAGCTTCCTTCAGCGATCCACGCGCACCGTGCGGTCCAGCGTCGTCGGCTTCACGCGTTGCGTGCCGTGGGCCTTGAAGTAAGCCTCCAGCGCGTCCACGTCCATCGGGCCCGTCTGCACGAAGCGCGCTTCGGTGAAGGTTTTGAAGCTGTCGCCGCCGACCTGCAGGAAGTTGTTGATGACCACGCGCACCTTCTGGTCCGGCGTGATCGGCTGACCGTTGAGCATCATGCTGCCCGGCACCAGCCGCGAGCCCACCGGCCGGCGCTTGTCCCAGCGGTAGCTGAAGCCCTGCGAGGTCTGCAGCGGCAGGTACTTCGCGTCATTCGCCCACCACTGCTCCTCGAGCACCTGCTTGAGCTGCGCGCCGCTCATCTCCAGGACGACCAGCGCGTTGGAGAAGGGCAGGGCCGCGAACAGGTCGCCGAAGGTGACGGTGTCGCCATCGCGGTGGATCAGCCCGGTGCGCACGCCGCCGATGTTCTGGAAGGCGATCTGCGCGCCGCCGTTCTCCGGCGCGCGCGTGGCCGCGAGCATCGCGTCGGCCACGAGCTGGCCCATCGTCGTGCCGCCGCCGTCGCTGCGGTCCTCGCCGTCCTTGCTCAGCGCCTGCGCGAGGAACCCGACCGGGCGCTCGATTAGCGGCTGCGCGACCTGCTGGTAGCTGTTGATCAGCAGCGTCTGGCGCGGGTCCTTGGCGGTCTCGGGGCGGACCACCACGTTGTTGGCGCGGGCCTCGGTCATCGTGCCGGTGGCGCGGTCCAGCGTCAGGTCGATCTCGGTGACCAGCGTGCCGTACTTGTCGCCGCTGGTGACCAGGCGGCCGTCGACGCGGCAGTTGTACGCGCGGTGCGTGTGACCCGACACGATCAGCCCGACGCGCTTGTCCAGCTTCTTGACGATGTCCACGATGGGGCCGGAGATCTCCGGGCAGTCGTTGATGCCGCCGCTCGGATAACCACCCTCATGGATCAGCACGACGAAGGCATGCACGCCCTGGCGTTCGAGCTCGGGGACGATGCGGTTGATGGTCTCGGCCTCATCATCGAAGCGCAGACCGCGGATGCCGGTCGGGCTGACGAGCTCCGGCGTGCCCTTGAGCGACAGCCCGATGAAGCCCACCGGCACGCCGTCGAAGCGCTTGATCGCGTAGGCGGGCAGCACGGACTGGCCGGTACCCTCGTCGATGGTGCTGGCGGCCAGGTACTGGTACTTCGCGCCCTTGAACTCGGTCGGGCCCTTGCAGCCGTCCTTGGGATGGCAGCCGCCGCGCTGCTTGCGCAGCAGCTCGGTGATGCCCTGATCGAACTCGTGGTTGCCCACCGAGGAGATGTCCAGCCCCATCAGCCCGAGCGACTCGATCGTCGACTCGTCATGGAAGAGCGCCGACAGCAGCGGGCTGGCGCCCACCAGGTCGCCCGCGGCGACGAAGACGTGATTCGGATTCTTCGCCTTGATCTGCGCGACCACGGTGGCCATGCGCTCCGCGCCGCCGGCTTGCAGCGTGATGGTCTTGTCGGGGTTCTGCGGATCGGGCAGCTTGATGCCGCCGGCCGGGGGCAGCAGGTTGCCGTGGAAGTCGTTGATCGCCAGCACCTTCACCGCGACCGAGCCGGTGGCAGCCTTGGCCGGCGCCACCGGGGCGTTCAGCGCGGGCGGCAGCGGGGCGGAGCCGGAGGGCCGCGACGACGCGCCCGGGTTCGAGGAGCCCAGCGAGCCGCAGGCGGCCAGCAGGGCCGCGCTCAGCAGCAGCGACAGCGCGCCCAGCGGGCGGCGCACGGAAGGACGATTCATCGGGGCAGGCTCCTGGAACGCCGGATTACCGTGGAATGGCGAGCTCGCAAATGTTTGCGAAGCGCAAGACGGCGGATTGTGCCTCGGCCGTGTGGCGGTGCCGTGAGCGGCGCGTTCAGTCCGGCGCGGGATCGCGCACTCGTGGTCGTCAGGGCTGGCGCGCCTGACGCGCGGCGCTGCGGCTGGCGTGCTCGCAGGCCGGGTCGTCGCAGAGCTCGCAGGACCAGTCGCCGCCCAGGCTTTCCCCGCGCTGCAGCAAGCGCCCGAAAAGGCCGTCCGCGCGCCCGAGGTGTGGACGCAGCATCGGCCCGAGCGCGTTCAGCGCCTGCTGCAGCCGCTCCGGGCCCGTGCCGGTGACCAGGCTGTAACCCAGGCCGGCATCGCGCAGCGCGCGCCGCACCAGCCGGTCGGTGGGCTGCTGCGCATGGGGGCCGTCGCGCATGCCGTCGGCGACCCAGGGCAGGTCCAGCGCCATCAGCAGCGTCGCGTCCATGCGGGCCTGGACCTGCAGCGCGAAGGGGTAGAGCGAGCGGTCGTCGAAGAGCTGCTCGCTGTAGACCGCGGTCATCAGCGGCGTCGTGTCATGCAGGACCACGTCGTGGTCCGCCGCGGCGGCCTCGGCGCGGCGCCACTGCTCGCGGGCGATGGCGTCCTGTTCGTCGGGGCGCGGCGTGCGGCCCTCGCGGTCGCACCATTCGCGCAGGTATTCGCCCACCAGCGCGCAGCGCAGCCGGGTCTGCGATCGCAGGTGATCCAGCAGCGCCATGCCGAGCTGGCTCTTGCCGGTGCTCTCGGCACCGACCAGGGCGATGTGCAGCGCCACCGGGTGGTCCTCAGGCGGCGGCCGCCGCCGGGCGCAGCTGACGCTGCCAGGCGCGCCAGCCGGCCACGGACATCGGCACGAACACCGCGTACAGCACGACCGTGAGCCAGTAGCCCTTCAGCGCGAAGAGCCCGATGCTCACCAGGTTGACCATCACCCAGACGGGCCAGTTCTCCTGGTACTTGCGGCCCAGCAGCCACTGGCCGGTGATGCTGGCCACCGTGGGGAGGGCATCCCAATAGGGGAGAGGCGAATCGGTGCGGTGCTGCAGGAACAGGCCCAGCAGCGGCCACGCCGCCAGCGTCACGAGTAGCGCCGTGACGCGGCCCTTGGGGCCGAGCGTGCGCACATGCAGCGCGTCGCCGTCGGCGGTGCGCCCGCGCAGCCATTGCCACCAGCCCCACAGCGCCAATGCGGCGAAGAGCAGCTGCAGCGAGGCCTCGCCATAGAGCTTGCCGCTCCAGAACAGCACGAAGTACAGCAGCGAGCTGCTCAACGCCAAGGGCCAGGCCAGCACCTGCACGCGCATGTTGCACACCACCATCCAGATCGCCAGCACGAAGGCGACCAGCTCCAGCCAGCTGATGGGACTGCCCAGCGCGGTGAACGCCGGCGAGAGCGCCAGGCTGAGGGCTTGCGAGAGGAGGGCCGACACCGGCCCGGACAGGAGATCCATCGGCGGAAGCATGCGCGGAGGCAGGGAAGGGAGTCTTCAGCGGCGCAGCGGGACAAAGACCTCGTCCGGCTTGACCATGCCCAGCTCGATGCGCGCCTTCTCCTCGACCATCTCGAGGCCCTCGCGCAGGTCGAGCAGCTCGGCCTGCAGCTGCGTGTTGCGCGCGCGGGCCTTCTCGTTGGCGTCCTCCTGCTCGCGGAGCTCGGCGCGCAACTGGACCCCACGGGCCAGGCCGCCCTTGCCGAACCAGAGCTGGGCCTGGATGGCGACAAGGAAGGCGGTGAGGACGATGGCCAGGGCTTTCACAGGCCGCGAGTGTAGCTGCAACGAAAAAGGGCAGGCCCGCGGGCCTGCCCTTCGAACGCGGGGAGCGCCCGCGCCATCGTCACTTCCGCGCGATTCAGCGCAGGTTGTAGAAGGCCGAGCGGCCCGGGTACACGGCGATGTCGCCCAGGTCTTCCTCGATGCGCAGCAGCTGGTTGTACTTGGCCATGCGGTCCGAGCGCGACAGCGAGCCCGTCTTGATCTGGCCGGCGTTCAGGCCGACGGCGATGTCGGCGATCGTCGAGTCCTCGGTCTCGCCCGAACGGTGCGAGATCACGGCGGTGTAGCCGGCGCGCTTGGCCATCTCGATGGCGGCGAAGGTCTCGGTCAGCGTGCCGATCTGGTTGATCTTGATCAGGATCGAGTTGGCGATGCCCTTCTCGATGCCTTCCTTCAGGATCTTGGTGTTGGTGACGAACAGGTCGTCGCCCACCAGCTGCACCTTGTCGCCGAGCTTCTCGGTCAGGAGCTTCCAGCCGTCCCAGTCGCCTTCGGCCATGCCGTCCTCGATCGAGATGATCGGGTACTTGTCGACCCAGGTGGCCAGCATGTCGGTCCACTGCTCGGCGCTCAGCTTGATGCCGCCTTCGCCTTCCAGCACGTACTTGCCGTCCTTGTAGAACTCGCTGGCGGCGCAGTCCAGGCCCAGCGCGATCTGCTCGCCGGCGGTGTAGCCGGCCTTGTCGATCGCCTCCAGGATCATCTGGATCGCGGCTTCGTGGTTCTCGACGTTGGGGGCGAAGCCGCCTTCGTCGCCCACGGCCGTGGTCATGCCCTTGGCGTCGATGATCTTCTTGAGCGCGTGGAAGACTTCGGCGCCCCAGCGCAGCGCCTCGCGGAAGGACGGCGCGCCCACCGGGATGATCATGAATTCCTGGAGGTCGATCGAGTTGTTGGCGTGCGCGCCGCCGTTGATGATGTTCATCATCGGCACCGGCAGCTGGATGCCGCCCATGCCGCCGAAGTAGCGGTACAGCGGCAGGCCCGCTTCCTCGGCGGCGGCGCGCGCCACGGCCATCGACACGGCCAGCATCGCGTTGGCGCCCAGGCGGCTCTTGTTCTCGGTGCCGTCCAGGTCGATCAGCGTCTTGTCCAGGAAGGCCTGCTCGGAGGCGTCCAGGCCCAGCACGGCCTCGGAGATCTCGGTGTTGATGTGCTCGACGGCCTTGAGCACGCCCTTGCCCAGGTAACGCGACTTGTCGCCGTCGCGCAGTTCGATGGCTTCGCGCGAGCCGGTGGACGCGCCCGAGGGCACGGCCGCGCGGCCCATCACGCCGGATTCCAGCAGCACGTCGCATTCCACGGTGGGGTTGCCGCGGCTGTCGAGGATCTCGCGGCCGACGATGTCAACAATGGCGCTCATGGGAACAGTCTCCAGAAGTGAAAAAGCTTGTGCGGCGCGCATGGTGCCAGCAACGGGTTACCGCTGCTGAACAAGCTGCGGGCTCAGACCCCGTCGACGACGATCATGCGCATGATGCCGGCGTGCTCGCGCAGCGACTTGGCATGCTGATAGGTCTCGGAGTCGTAGAAACGCTTGGCCGCGTCGCGGTCGGCGAACTTCAGGACCACCAGCCGCGACGGCGTCCAGGGGCCTTCCAGCACCTCGAACGCGCCGCCACGCACCAGCACCTCCGCGCCATGCTCCTGCATCGCCTTCGTGCTCCATTCGCGGTACTTGGCCATCTGGTCGGCGTCGGTCACGGTCACGTCGGCAATGATGAAGGCGGGCATGGGCGGGGTCTTGATCGGTGGTGTGTGAAGTGCCGGAACCCGAGGGGCTCAGGCGGCCGCGGGGGCGCTGACCTCGTGGCCGGCCTTGGCCTTGTGGTCCAGCGCGGCCTTGATGAACGCGATGAACAGCGGGTGGCCGTCCCACGGGGTGGACGTGAACTCCGGGTGGAACTGCACGCCCATGTACCAGGGGTGCACGTTGCGCGGCAGCTCGACGATCTCGGTCAGCTTCTCGCGTTGCGTGAGCGCCGAGATCACCAGGCCGGCGTCCTGCAGCTGATCCAGGTACTGCTCGTTGGCCTCGTAGCGGTGGCGGTGGCGCTCGGTCACGACCGGGCCGTAGATCTCGTGGGCCAGCGTGCCCGGCTTGACGTCCGAGCTCTGGGCGCCCAGGCGCATGGTGCCGCCCAGGTCGGAGCTTCGGTGCGCTTCTCGATCGAGCCGTCCGCGTCCTGCCATTCGGTGATCAGGCCGACCACCGGGTGCGGCGCATCGGGTTTCGAACTCGGTGGAGTTGGCGCCGCTCCAGCCGAGCACGTGGCGCGCGTATTCGATGACCGCGACCTGCATGCCCAGGCAGATGCCCAGGTAGGGCATCTTGTTCTCGCGGGCGTACTGGGCGGCGCTGATCTTGCCTTCCACGCCGCGCTGGCCGAAGCCGCCCGGCACCAGGATGGCGTCGTACTTGTCGAGCTGCTTCACATGCTCGCTGTCCAGCGTCTCGGAGTCGACGTACTCGATGTTGACCCGGGCGTGGTTGTGGATGCCGGCGTGGCGCAGCGCCTCGATCAGCGACTTGTACGCTGTCCGACAGGTCGATGTACTTGCCGACCATGGCGATGGTGACTTCGGGCTTCGGGTTCTCGACCTCGCTGACCAGCGTGTCCCAGCGCTTGAGGTCGGTGGACTTGGTGTTGAGCTGCAGCTTGGTGCAGATCAGCTGGTCCAGGCCCTGGTCGTGCAGCACGCGCGGGATCTTGTAGATGGTGTCGACGTCCCACATCGAGATCACGCCGTCCTCGGGCACGTTGGTGAACAGCGAGATCTTCTCGCGCTCGTCGTCGGGCACGCGGCGGTCGGCACGGCACAGCAGCGCGTCGGGCTGGATGCCGATCTCGCGCAGCTTCTGCACGGTGTGCTGGGTGGGCTTGGTCTTGAGCTCGCCGGCCGCGGCGATGTACGGCACCAAGGTCAGGTGCACGAACGCGACGTTCGTCGGGCCCATCTTCAAGGACATCTGGCGGGCGGCTTCGAGGAAGGGCAGCGACTCGATGTCGCCGACGGTGCCGCCGATCTCGACGATCGCCACGTCCACCGCGTCGGCGGTGCCGTGACCGGCGCCGCGACGGATGAAGTCCTGCATCTCGTTGGTGATGTGCGGGATCACCTGCACGGTCTTGCCCAGGTAGTCGCCGCGGCGTTCCTTCCGCAGCACCGACATGTAGATCTGGCCGGTGGTGAAGTTGTTGCTCTTCGTCATCCGCGTGGTAGATGAAGCGCTCGTAGTGGCCCAGGTCCAGGTCGGTCTCGGCGCCGTCGTCGGTGACGAACACCTCACCGTGCTGGAACGGGCTCATCGTGCCCGGGTCCACGTTGATGTACGGGTCCAGCTTGAGCAGGGTGACTTTGAGGCCGCGCGACTCGAGAATCGCCGCGAGAGAGGCCGAGGCGATGCCCTTGCCGAGGGAGGACACGACACCGCCGGTGACGAAGACGTACTTGGTCATTGTCTTGCAGCGCCTGGGTCTTCCGAACGGAACCCGAAAACGCCGTGGTGGTAAAGCGCGATTATAGCGATGCCGTCCTGCCCCTCATCTGGCCCATCAGTTCGAGGACCAGATGCGCCGTGTCGTCGGGCCTTTCGAAGGGGTACAGGTGCGTGCCCTCGAACCAGCGGAACAGATCCTTGGCCAGCGCCTTGGAACCCGCGGCCGTGGCCTGGCGCAGTTCCTCGGACTGTGTGCCCGCGATGAAGGCCACCGGGCATCTCGGCGGATGGCCCTTGAGGATGCGCGGCAGGTTGTGCGGCAGCGTGTTGTAGATGCGGGTCTCGATCTCGCGCGTGAAGCCGAGCCGCACCTGGCCGTCCTCATGCTCGTCGAAGCCGCTGGCGATGTAGTCCTGGAGCACGCGCGGATCCCAGCGCGCGAACTTGCCCTTGGCCGCGAAATGCGTGTGCACCTCGTCGCGGCTGGGCCACTCGTAGCGGCGCTGGTGCGAGATCTTGCCCGGCGAGACCTTCTTGATGAAGCCCGCGGACTTGGCCACGCGCAGGCTGTGCGCGCGCCAGCCGTCGATGACCGGGGAGTCCAGCATCACCAGGCCCTGGACCAGCGCCGGCTTGCGGCAGGCCGCCAGCAGCGACAGCAGGCCACCCAGCGAGTGCCCGATCAGCATCACCGGACCGGCGGGTTTCACCTCATCCTGGATGAAGGCGAGCAGCTCGTCGCGCAGGTGCGGCCAGTTGCTGGTGACCGGATACCGCGGGTCGTGACCGATGCGCGGCAGCGCGTGCACCGTCCAGCCCGCCTCGCGCCAGACGTCGAAGAGCACGCGATAGCAGCCCGAGGGGAAGCCGTTGGCATGCGAGAAGACGATGGTGCCGGCCGGGGGCGCGGGCGATGTCAGGGGCGATGTCATGGGCGATCCGGATCGGGGCGGGCGTCGGCTCAGGCGCGCGCGGACAGCAGCGACTTCAGCTGATAGAGCGCTGCATGGGCCTCGCGCGGGCTCAGCGCGTCGGGGTCCAGGTCGCGCAGCGCGTCCAGCAGTTCCGACGGCTCCTGCGCGGCGGCGCCGGGCAAGGGCTCGGGCGGCGGGGCGAAGAGGTCGATCTGCGTCTCGCCCTCGGTGGCCCTGGCCTCGAGCGCTTCCAGCGCCGCGCGGGCCTGGCGCACCACGAGCGACGGCATGCCGGCCAGTCGGGCGACCTGCACGCCATAGCTGCGGCTGGCCGGGCCGGGCTGGATCTCATGCATGAAGACGATGTCCTCGCCGCTCTCGATGGCAGAGACATGCATGTTGACCGCCTGGCCGTGCTTGGCCGGGAACTCGGTCAGCTCGAAGTAATGGGTGGCGAACAGCGTGAACGCGCGGCATTTGTCGTGCAGGTGCGTGGCGATCGCGCCGGCCAGCGCCAGGCCGTCGAAGGTCGAGGTGCCGCGGCCGATCTCGTCCATCAGCACCAGGGACTGCTCGGTCGCGGCGTGCAGGATGGCGGCGGCCTCGGTCATTTCCAGCATGAAGGTCGACTGCGCATTGGCAAGGTCGTCCGCCGCGCCGATGCGCGTGTGGATCGCGTCGATCGGGCCCAGCCGGCAGACCGCGGCCGGCGTGTAGGAGCCGATCGCCGCCAGCAGCGCGATCAGCGCCACCTGGCGCATGAAGGTGCTCTTGCCGCCCATGTTCGGGCCGGTGATGACCAGCAGCTTGGTGCGGGCATCGAGCCGGCAGTCATTGGCCATGAACTCGCCCGCGCCGGTCTCGCGCAGGCGGGACTCGACGACCGGATGGCGGCCGCCCTGGATGTCGATGCACGGATGCGAGACGAATTCCGGACGGCACCAGTTCAGCGTCGCGGCGCGTTCGGCCAGCGTGGCCAGCACGTCGAGCGACGCCAGCGAGCGGGCCAGCCCACCCAGCGCGCTCATCTCCTCGGTCAACTGGTCCACGACCAGCTCGTAGAGCATCTTCTCGCGGCTCAGCGCGCGTTCGCTCGCGGACAGCGCCTTGTCCTCGAAGGCCTTGAGCTCGGGGGTGATGAAGCGCTCGGCGTTCTTCAGCGTCTGACGGCGCGTGTAGTCGGCGGGGATCTTGTCCAGGCCGCTGGTGGTGACCTCGATGTAGAAGCCATGCACCTTGTTGTACTGGACGCGCAGGTTGGCGATGCCGGTGCGGGCGCGCTCGCGGACTTCCAATGCGATCAGGAAGTCGTCGCAGTTGGTCTGGATCGCGCGCAGGTCGTCGAGCTCCTCGTCGAAGCCCTTGGCGATGACGCCGCCCTCGCGCAGCAGCGCCGCGGGTTCCTCGGCGATGGCGCGACTCAGCAGCTCGGCGATGTGCGGCGAGGCGCGCAGACCCTCGGACAGCTGGTCCAGCAGCGCCGCGCCGGCGGGCACGGTCTGGGCCAGTTCGGGCAGGATGTGCAGCGTGGCGCGCAGGCCGGCGAGCTCGCGCGGTCGCACTTGGCGCAATGCGATGCGCGCTGCGATGCGCTCGACGTCGGAGACTTGTCGCAGCGCCTCGCGCAGCGGCTCGAAGCCGGTGGTCATCAGCTCGGCGATCGCGTCCTGGCGCTCGCGAGCGGTGGCGCGCTCCCGCTGCGGATGCAGCAGCCAGTGGCGCAACGCGCGGCTGCCCATGCCGGTGCGGCAGGTGTCCAGCAGCGACAGCAGGGTGGGAGAGGTCTCGCCGCGCAGCGTCTGCGTCAGCTCCAGGTTGCGCTGCGTGGCCGGCGGGAGGTCCAGCAGGTCGGTCGCGCGCAGCACCTGCAGGCGCTTGACGTGGGTGAGCGCGCGGCTGCCCTGGGTGCTCTCGGCATAGGCCAGCAGGCAGGACGAGGCCGCGTGGGCCGCGCTCATGTCCTGCGCGTTCAAGCCCTGCAGGCTGGCCACGCCCAGTTGCTGGCAGAGCTTGCGCAGGCCCAGCGTGGCGTCGAAGTGCCAGGCTTGGCGGTTGGTGATGGGCAGCCGGGCGGCGAGCACGGCGGCGGGGTGCTTCTCGCGGTCGACCAGCACCTCGGCCGGCGACAGGCGCGCCAGCCAGGCGCCCAGTTCACGTTCGCCGCATTGCGCCAGGCCGATCTCGCCCTGCGTCATCGACAGCCAGGCCAGGCCGAGGGTCTTGCCCTGCGTGGAGATCGACAACAGGATCGCGTCCTGCTTGTCGGCGAGCAGTTCCGAATCGGTGATGGTGCCCGGGGTGACGACGCGCACCACCTTGCGCTCGACCGGGCCCTTGGTGGCACCGACCTCGCCGACCTGCTCGGCGATGGCCACGGATTCGCCCAGCCGGATCAGCTTGGCGAGGTAGGACTCGAGCGAATGCACCGGCACGCCGGCCATGACGACCGGCTGGCCGCCGCTCTGGCCGCGGGTGGTGAGGGTGACGTCGAGCAGCGCGTTGCACTTGCGGGCGTCGTCGAAGAACACTTCGTAGAAGTCCCCCATGCGATAGAAGACCAGCGTGTCGGGGTAGTCGGCCTTGATGCGGAAATACTGCTGCATCATCGGCGTGTGCTGGCTGAAATCGTCGGTCGCGGCGCTGCTCATCGGAGGAGGGAAATGGACAACGCCCTCGGCGGGAGGGCGTTGCGGTGGGTGGCTGGGTGGGGAGTGTAGGGCATGGCCGATCACGGGGTCGTGATCCGGCGTCATTGGTAGAGACGATGCTCGGGGTCGAGCCAGACGACGTAGAACACCTCGTCCACCAGGATCCCGTGCACGCGGCCATGCTTGTTGGCGCTCAGCTGGAATTGCCAGGCTTCGTGGCCGTCCCATTCGTCCGGCAGGCGTGGAAACCCCTGTTTCTCGGTCGTTCCTCGCCAGTGGTGTCGATGCGCGCGGAGCGCCTTGGCCTTGCTGCATCGAAACTCTTCCACTTGGAGCAAGGAGATCGCTTGCAACCGAGCCAGCAACTGCTGCAGATATCGATTGGCGTCGTCGGTTTGTTCAAACCCGAACTTCTTTGTGGTCTGCAGCAGGCGAAACGAAAATTTCAGCAAGTCATCCGGTAATCCTCGGGTGACGTGCTCGCGAGTCTTGGGATTCAGGGGCCGGCGCTTGTTCATGCGGCCTCCTTGCGGACATCCTCAGACTTGAAGAAGCGCTTCATTGACTCTTGCGTGACTTCCTCGCGGCAGCCTTCACGATGATTGGACAGACCGTGTCGAGCTTCCAGCCACGGATCTTCCATGCGTGTGCGGATGTGCAATGAGTAGCCGGTATCGATGCCATAGAGTTCAATCACCTCGTCGATCAATTCGCGCAAGCGCGTGTCGAGATCCTGAGGCGCTTCGATGGGCTCGACGATCGGACGCCCCCAATGGCCGTTGTAGAGGTCATGGACGGCCGGAACCGTCGGACCATGCATCCAGGCCTCGATCCGCTCAGGAAATGCAGGTTCCTCGAAGTGCGCGAGATGCCAGCCCTGCACGTAGTACAGCAGCTTGTGCAGCTTGGCGGTGGTGATGGGATCGCCGACTTCCTGGAAGGCGGCAAGGATGTACTCGGAAATCTTCTGGGCGCTGGATGGCATGGACTTCACCTCTCGGGACCTTGTGCGAAATGCGTGAGGCCATGCTAGGTCGGGCCAGCGGCGCGCCGATCGAGCCGTTCGCGCCAAAAGCGACAAAGCCCTCCAAGGGAGGGCTTTGTCAGCGGGCGTTGGAAACGCCCGGATGTCCGATGGCATCGGCCTTGCAAGGCCTTGCCGACCGCGAGGATCAGGCTTGCGCGTCGTCGTCCGTCTTCTTGATGCGAACCGGTCCCCGCTTCTTGGGGGCCTCGGCGGCGCCGTCCGCGACGGCGGCCTTCTTCTTGGGTGCCGGCTTGTCGGCGGACTCATCCCCCGCGGCCGCATCGGCGTCCAGGTCGTCCTGCGAGATCACGCGGGAGTAGGGCGCCAGGATCTGCACCAGCGGACCGTAGATGCGCGGCGTGCCCGCGACGATCTCGCGTTGATGCAGGAAGTCGGGCTCACCGGTGAAGTTGCCCACCAGGCCGCCGGCCTCGGTGATGATCAGCGACCCCGCAGCCACGTCCCACGGATTCAGACCGGTCTCGAAGAAGCCGTCGTAGTGGCCCGCGGCCACGTAGCACAGGTCCAGCGCGGCGGCACCGGGACGGCGCACGCCGGCGACCTGCGTCGAGACTTCCTCAAACATCTTCAGGTAGCGCTTGAAGTTGTCGCCGCGGCGGAACGGGAAGCCCGTGCCGATCAGCGCGTCGCTCATGCGCGTGCGCTTGGACACGCGGATGCGCTTGTCGTTCAGGAAGGCGCCGCGGCCGCGCGTGGCGTAGAACAGGTCATTGCGGGTCGGGTCGTACACGACCGCCTGCTGCACCACGCCGCGATGCGCCAGCGCGATCGACACGCAGTAGAACGGCAGGCCGTGGATGAAGTTCGTCGTGCCGTCCAGCGGGTCGATGATCCACTGGAACTCGGAATGCTTCGCGCCGTATTCGCGGCCGGATTCCTCCGCCAGGATGCCGTGGTCGGGGTAGGCCTGCAGCAGCGTCTCGATGATCGCCTGCTCGGCGGCCTGGTCCACTTCGGTCACGAAGTCATTGGGCGACTTGGTGTTGATCTTCAGGATGTCCAGGTCCAGCGACGCGCGGTTGATGATCGCGCCGGCGGTACGCGCCGCCTTGATGGCGACGTTGAGCATGGGATGGTGAGCGGCTTGCGTCATGCGGGACGTTTTCCTGTGAAAGAAGTGGACTGGCGAAAGGAAAGAGCAAGCGCCAGACGTCGATGTCGACCAACGTCCGGCGCGGATAATGCGCGATTTTGGCACAGACTCGTGGTTTCCCCTATGCCCCCGGCTGACTCCGGCCTGACCGCCACCCCCGCGCCGTCGGATCCGTCACGCGAATCCACCTCGAACGAGGGCACCGGCCCGACCCGCGATCGCACCCGTTTCGTCCTGATCGACACCAGCCATCCCGGCAACGTCGGCGCCACCGCGCGGGCGATGAAGGTGATGGGTTTCCGGGACCTGGTGCTGGTGCGGCCGCGTTTTGCTGATGTGCTCAGCCAGGAGGAGACCGTCGCGATGGCCAGCGGCGCGGCCGACATCCTGGCCCGCGCGCGGATCGTGGATCGGCTCGAGGACGCTCTGGATGGCTGCACCTTCGTGTGCGCGACCGCGATGACGCCTCGCGACTTCGGCCCCCCCACGCATCGACCGCGCGAGCTCTTCGCGGAACTCGTCGCGCAGGCGGATGCCGGCGGCGCCGCGCATCAGGTGGCGTTCCTGTTCGGCTCCGAGCGTTACGGCATGAGCAACGAGGACGTCTATCGCGCGCATGCCGTGCTGTCGATCCCGACGCATCCAGAGTACGGCTCGCTGAACCTGGCGCAGGCGGTGCAGTTGCTGGCCTACGACTGGCGCCAGGCACTGGGCGGCTACGAGGTGCTGGCGCGCACCGCGGATCCGCGGTTGGCCGACGCGCAGGCGGTGCAGGGGCTGCTCACGCACCTGGCGTCCAGCCTCGTGCATCTGGGTTACCTGGATCCGGCCTCGCCCAAGAAGCTGATGCCGCGCCTGAATCAGTTGTTCAACCGCGCGGCGCTGACGCAGGAAGAGGTCCACATCCTGCGCGGCATTGCCCGCGCGATCGAGAAGACCGCGCCCGCGGCCGGCACGCCCCCGCACTCGGGGGAGACGAGTAAGCCCCGCGTCGGATCCAGAAGGCCTCCGCCCGGCAAGGTTGAGGGGCGCCGCTAAACTGGCTGCCCCTTCCTCACGAGCCCCACGCGGGCTTCCATCGGGTTCCCCCACCATGTTCCAGCGTCTTCGCGAAGACATCGCCTGCATCCTCGAACGCGACCCCGCCGCCCGCTCGGCCTGGGAGGTGCTGACCTGTTATCCGGGTCTGCATGCGCTGATGGTGCATCGCTGCGCGCACTGGTTCTGGCGGCGTGGATTTCGCTGGCTCGGGCGCTTCACCTCGCACATCGGCCGATTCCTGACCGGCATCGAGATCCACCCCGGCGCGACCATCGGCCGGCGGGTGTTCATCGACCACGGCATGGGCATCGTCATCGGCGAGATGACGGAAATCGGCGACGAGGTCACGATCTACCAGGGTGTGACGCTGGGCGGCACCTCGCTGGTCAAGGGCGCCAAGAGACATCCGACGCTGGCGCGCGGCGTGATCGTCGGCGCCAACGCCTGCATCCTGGGCGGCTTCACGGTCGGCGAGGGCGCGCGCGTGGGCTCGGGCGCGGTGGTGACCAAGCCGGTCCCGCCGGGCGCGACCGCGGTGGGCAATCCCGCGCGAATCATCGAGGCCAAGGGCGACGCGCAACGCGAGGAGGCCGCGGCCCGCATGGGGTTCTCGGCCTATGGCGTGACGCAGGGCGACGATCCGGTGGCGCAGGCCATGAAGGGCCTGATCGACAACGCCGCGGGTCAGGAGCATCAGATCGCGCTGCTCTGGCAGGCGATCGCGAAGCTGTCCGCGGCGGAGAGGACCGATTGCGTGCCTGAGGGCGCGCAGCAGGGCGAACACTTCGACGCGGACGAGCTTTCGCGGCTGGTGAAGTAGCTTCAGTCCCCTCGCCTGCGATGCGGGAGAGGGCGGAGGGTGAGGGCTCTCTGAAGGGCACCCAGCCCTTACACGAGCCCTCACCCCAACCCCTCTCCCGCTCCGCGGGAGAGGGGCTTCTCAGGCAGGGACAGCCTGAAGACGGATCAGTGATGGTGGCCGTGGTCGCCGTGGGCGTGGCCGTGGTCGATCTCTTCCTGCGTGGCGGCGCGCACGTCCTTGACCTTGACGCTGATCTTCAGGTGCTGGCCGGCCAGCGGGTGATTGCCGTCCAGGTGCACCGTGTCGCCTTTGATCTTCACGACGGTGAAGACATGGAAGCCATCCTCGGCCGAGGGCTCGTCCTCGCCTTCCTTGGCCTGACGGATCTGCAGCTGGCCGCCGACCTTCACGCCGGGCGGGAAGTCCTTCTTGGGGATGCTGATCAGCAGGCTCTCGTCGCGCTCGCCGAAACCGGTCTCGGGCGTCAGCTCGATCGTCGTGGCGAAGCCCTTCTCCTGGCCTTCCAGCGCCGTCTCGATGGCCGGCAGCGTGTTGCCGTAGCCGCCGATCAGCAGTGCCATCGGCTCATCGGTCTTCTCGATGACCTGCCCGAGCTTGTTGGCGACCTTCAGTTCGACGGTGGCGATGGTGTCCTTGGTGATCTTCATGAATGCTTCTCGTGGAGTTGTTCGTGGAGTCAGCCCGGGCGCTTCGGGCGCTGGGCATTCTTGGGGCGGAACGCGGCGCACACGGCGTCGCGGGTTTCCAGGTAGGGGCCGCCGAGCAGGTCGATGCAGTAGGGCACCGCGGCGAAGATGCCGCTCGCGCCGGCATGGCCGGCCAGCGTCTCGGCGATCGCCTTGGGCTGACCGGGCAGGTTGATGATCAGCGCCTGGGCGCGGATCACCGCGATCTGCCGCGACAGGATGGCCGTGGGCACGAAATGCAGCGAGATCTGCCGCATCTGCTCGCCGAAGCCCGGCATCTCGCGATCGGCCACGTCCATCGTCGCCTCGGGCGTGACGTCGCGGACCGCCGGGCCGGTGCCGCCGGTGGTCAGCACCAGGTCGCAGCGGGCGTCGTCGACCAGCGCGCGCAGCGTGTCGGCGATCTGCTCGCGCTCGTCGGGGATCAGCCGGGGCTGGAACTCGATCGGATTGATCAGCGCCGAGCGCAACCAATCCTGGAGCGCGGGCAGGCCCTTGTCCTCGTAGACGCCGCTGGAGGCGCGGTCGCTGATCGAGACGATGCCGATGCGCACGGCCTCCGGCGGCGCTAGCGCGCCCGCGCCGTCGTTGGCCGCGCTGGCATTGATCTCACGCATCGTCGTCCTCGTCCTGATCGCGCGCCGACTCGGCGTCGCCGTCCGCCGTGCCGCCCTTGGCCGCGAGCACATGGCCCTTGATGAACTGGAACAGCTCGCGCCACGCGCGGCCGTTGCGCTGCTCGGGTGCTTGCGCGCGGTCCTTGCGCGCGGCGCGGATCAGGCTGCGCAGCTGCTGGACGTCGACCTCGTCGAAGCTGTCGATGAACCCCTGCAGCGCGGTGTCCTCGTCGACGAGTCGCTGACGCCAGCGCTCGGCCTGGTGCAGTTCGAGCGAGTCCTGCGCGCGGCCGAGCTTGAACTCGGCCACGGCCTCGCGGATCGGGGCGGGGTCGACCTGGCGCATCAGCTTGCCGATCAGCTGCAAGTGGCGCTTCTTGCCGCTGCGTGCTGTACTGGCGACGATGCGGCGGCCTTCCTTGATCGCGTCCATCAGCGCCTCGGGCAGGTCCAGCGCGGCGACGCGTTTCTCGGGCAGCGTCAGCAGCTCCTCGCCGAGCTGCTGCAGCGCGTCCATGTCGCGCTTGAGCTGGCTCTTGCTGGGGCGGTCGTCCTCGAAATCATCGAGGTCGTCGCGGTCGTGCGGGTCGTCGTGGTCGTCGTGCATGGGAGAAGAAAAGCGAGAAGCCCCGACCGGGAGGGCGGGGCACAGCGCCCGTATGATAGTCGCCACCCCGCCGCGGCCTCGGATTTCCCCAGGCCGCGCTGCTTTCAATGAGACCGTATTCATGAGTCAAGCCGAGCAAGGATTCGCCTACAGCCAGGACCAGTTCCGCCAGTTGATCGAGGACGTGCTGGGCGAGGCCAAGCGCCTGGGCGCCAGCGACGCCGGCGCGGAAGTGTCCGAGGGCAGCGGCATGTCGGTGTCCGTGCGGCGCGGCGCGCTGGAGAACGTCGAGCGCAACCGCGACAAGTCGCTGGGCATCTCCGTGTACCTGGGCCAGCGCAGAGGCAACGCCAGCACCTCGGACTTCTCGCCGCAGGCGCTGCGCGACACGGTGCGCGCGGCCTACGACATCGCCCGCTTCACCGCTGAGGACGAGTTCGCCGGGCTGCCCGACGAGCAGGACCTGTCGCTGGATCCGGCCGCCCGGCCCGAGCTGGACCTGTTCCATCCCTGGGCGGTCACCGCCGAGCAGGCCGCCGAGCTGGCGCTGCGCTGCGAGGACGCGGCGATGAAGACCGACCCGCGCATCACCAACTCCGAAGGCGCGGCGGTGTCCGCGCAGCAATCGCACTTCTTCTCGGGCAACTCGCGCGGGTTCCGCGGCGGTTACGCGAGCTCGCGGCATTCGGTGTCGGTGGCGCCGATCGCCGGCCGCGGCGCCGGCATGGAGCGCGACGCCTGGTACAGCTCGATGCGCGACGCGGCGGATCTGTCGTCCGCGGAATCCATCGGCCGGTACGCGGCCGAGCGCGCGCTGGCGCGGCTCAAGGGCCGCAAGGTCAAGACGGCCAGCGTGCCGGTGCTGTTCGAGGCACCGGTGGCGGCCGGGCTGCTGGGCGCGCTGGTGCAGGCCACCAGCGGCGGCGCGCTGTACCGGCGCGCGAGCTTCCTGCTCGACAGCCTGGACCAGCAGATCCTGTCCCCGCACGTGGAGGTCGTCGAGGACCCGCATGTGATCAAGGGCAAGGGCAGCTCGCCCTTCGACGACGAGGGCGTCGTGACGAAGGCCCGCACCGTCGTCGAGGCGGGCGTGCTCAAGGGCTACTTCCTGTCGACCTACTCGGCGCGCAAGCTGGGCCTGCGCACGACGGGCCACGCGGGCGGCTCGCACAACCTGACGATGCGCAGCAAGGCCACGGCACCGGGCGACGACCTCGCCACGATGCTGCGCCGGCTGGGCACGGGCCTGTTCGTGACCGAGCTGATGGGGCAGGGCGTGAACTACGTGACCGGCGACTACTCGCGGGGCGCGAGCGGGTACTGGGTGGAGAACGGCGTCATCGCGCACCCGGTCCACGAGATCACGATCGCGGGCAACGTCAAGGAGATGTTCCAGCAGATCGTGGGCATCGGCGCCGACACCTACACGCTGGGCAGCAAGACGGTGGGCTCCATCCTGATCGAGCGGATGAAGCTCGCGGGCGCCTGATGCCCTGAGGGCCTGATGTCTTGAGGGCCCGAGGGCCGCAGCCCCCAGGGCTTGTCAGGTTGACGCCAGCCCGGCGGTGGTTAATCCTGTTTCCGCTCCGGCCCCCGAGAAGGGGCCGACATCAAAGCAATGAAACAGGAGACTTCATGGAGCGTCGTTCGTTCGTCAAGAATGCCGGCCTGGCCGGCGTGCTGGCCGCGGGTGCGGCCCCGGCCATCGTGCATGCGCAGGCCAACATCCGCTGGCGCATGGCCTCGAGCTTCCCCAAGCAGCTCGACACGATCTACGGCGGTGGCGAGGTCTTCGCCAAGAAGGTCAGCGAGCTCAGCGGCGGCAAGTTCCAGATCAGCGTGCATGCGGGCGGCGAGCTGATGCCGGCGTTCGGCGTGGTGGACGGCGTGCAGAACGGCACGGTGGAGATCGCGCACACGGTGCCGTACTACTTCTTCGGCAAGGACGAGACCTTCGCCATCGGCGCGTCGATTCCGTTCGGGCTGAACTCGCGGCAGATGACGGCGTGGACCTTCCACGGCAACGGCCTGAAGCTGATGCGCGAGTTCTATCGGAACTACAACATCATCAACCTCCCTGGCGGCAACACCGGCGCGCAGATGGCGGGCTGGTATCGCAAGGAGATCAAGTCGGCGGCCGACTTCAAGGGCCTGAAGTTCCGCATCGGCGGTTTCGCGGGCCGGGTGATCGAGCGCATGGGCGGCGTGCCGCAGAACCTGCCGGGCGGTGAGCTGTATTCGGCGCTGGAGAAGGGCACCATCGACGCGGCCGAGTGGGTCGGGCCCTATGACGACCTGAAGCTGGGCTTCAACAAGGTCGCGCCGTTCTACTACTACCCCGGTTGGTGGGAGGGCGGCCCGCAGGTCGACTTCTACATCAACACCAAGGCGTATGAAGGCCTGTCGGCCGAGTACAAGGCGATCGTCGAGGCGGCGTCGGCGTACACGCATGTGGACATGCAGGCCAAGTACGACGTGCTGAATCCGCCGGCGCTCAAGCAGCTGGTGGCGGCCAAGACCAAGCTGATGCGTTTCCCGAAGGACGCGATGGACCTCGCGTTCAAGGAGTCGATGGCGCTGTACAGCGAGTTGTCGGCGAAGAATCCGAACTGGAAGAAGGTGTACGAGGATTACGCCAACTTCCGGCGCGACCAGAACCTGTGGTTCCGCTTCGCGGAAGCCGGCTTCGACGACTTCATGCAGTCGCAGCGCTTCTGATCCTCGACGGTCCCCGTCCACGCGGGCCGCGCCTCGACGAGGGGCGCGGCCCTTTTCATTGATCGGTCAAGGAAAGCGTGGCGGACTACGAACGATCGTGGCCAAGCCCAAATCGGTCGGATGGTTCTTCATCTACGGTTTCGCCAAGAGCGAGAGGGAGAACATCAGCGCCGCCAAGGAAATGGACTGTCGCGATGCTGCTGACTGCTTTCACTTGCTCAGCCGAGAGGAACGCGCACGGCGCGTTGACGTTGGACTACTTCTCGAGGTGAATTGCCATGCACAAGACTCGCACGACATTTGATCGCATGCTGCTGACGACCTACTTTGACCTGATGCGTGCCGGCCTGGTCAGCCGAGCAAAGTACATGGGCGTCCAAGCCCGTTGCCGGCCCGTCGTGCAACCGCGCCGGGATTGCGAGCCCGTGCGCCCTCGCAAGCGCCGCGCGCTCAGCGCGGCCGGGCCGCGTCACTGAGCCGCGTCAATCCCCGCCGCCCGCGCGCCCGAGCGCGCGCTGGATCGCCAGCGTCAGCGCGCCCAGCTCGATCGGCTTGGCCACGTAGCCCTGGAAGCCCGCCGCGAGGCCTTCCTGGCGGTCGGCGACCATCGCGAACGCCGTCAGCGCAACCGCCGGCAGCTCGTCCGCGCTCCCGCCCGGCAGCTGCCGCACCGCGCGGATCAGCGAGCGTCCGTCCATCTCCGGCATGCCGATGTCGGACACCAGCAGGTCGTAACGTTCCTCGCCCTCGGTCAGCCGCGCGAGCACCTCCGCCGCGCTCGTCGCCACGCTGACCTTCGCGCCCAGCCGGCTCAGCGCCACCTGTCCGACCTCGCGTGCATCCTCCTCGTCGTCGACGAGCAGCACCCGCACCCCGGACAAGGTCTCCTCGGACAGGTCCAACGGCGTGGCCACCGGGGCCGGCGGCGGTGCCTGGTCGCGCAGCATCGGCAAGCGCAGCTCGAAGCTCGCGCCGCCGCCCGGGCCCGGGCTCTCCGCGCTGATGCGCCCGTGATGCAGCTGCGCGATCGCGCGTGCGATCGCCAGGCCCAGACCCAGTCCGCCGACCTTGCGCGTCGAGGACCCGTCCTCCTGGCGCAGCCGGTCGAACACGAAGGGCAGGAACTCGGGCGAGATGCCTCGCCCCGTGTCCGTCACGCGCAGCAGCGCGCAGTCGTCCTCGACGGCCACGACGACGTCCACCCGGCCGCCGTTGTCGGTGAACTTGATCGCATTGCCGATCAGGTTGGTCACGACCTGCAGCAGCCGCTGCGCGTCGCCGCTCACCCAGATCGGCTCCGGCGCGTGGCAGTGGAGCGCCACGCCCTTGCCCTGCGCCTCATGCAGGGCGCCGAGCACCGATTCCGATGCGAGCGCCGCCAGGTCCATCGGCGCGGTCTGCAGCACCAGCTTGTCGGCGGCCACGGCGCTCATGTCCAGCAGGTCGTTGATCATGCGCGCCTGCAGTTGCGCGTTGCGCCGGATCACGGTCGCGGCCTTGCCCAGCAGGGGGTGCGCGTCGGAGAAGTTGCCCAGGATGTCCGCCCATCCGGTGATGGCGCTCAGCGGCGAGCGCAGCTCATGCGACAGCACCGCCAGGAACTGGTCCTTGAGCTCGTTGGCGCGCTCCGCCGCTTCCTTGCCCTGACGCAGCGCCTGCTGCGCCTCGTAGGCCGGCGTCGAGTCCCGGATGATCTTGGAGTAACCCGTGAGCGTGCCGCCCGCGCTGAACAGCGGCGTCACCACGCACTCGGCCCGCAGCCGCGAGCCGTCCTGGCGCATCAGCCAGCGGTCATCGCGTGCCGCGCCCTGCGTGAGCGCCATCGCCAGCTCGTTCTCGAGCACGTCGGCCGCGCGGTCCTCGGGCGTCAGCAGGATCTCCGCCGACATGCCGCGCACGGCCTCCAGCGCATGGCCGAAGATCGTGCCCGCCGCGCGGTTCCAGTCGCGGATCCGGCCTTCGCTGTCGAGCAGGATCACCGCGTGGTCCTGCAGCGAATCGACCACCCGCGCATACAGCGCATCGGCCTCGCGAAGCTGTGCCTCCACCTGCCGTTGCGCGTCGCGCTGGCGCACCTCGCGCAGCGCGCGGTCGATGGCGACGGGCAGCCGTGTCAGCCGCCCCTTCATGACGTAATCAGTGGCGCCGCGCTTGAGCAGCTCCACCGTGTTCTCCTCGCCGATCACACCCGACACGAAGATGAACGGCGTGCCCGGGACCCGCTGCTGCGCCAGCGCGAGCGCCTCCGCGCCGGTGAATCCCGGCAGCTGGTAGTCGGACAGGATCAGGTCGAAGCGTTGCGTCTCGAGCGCGCCCAGCAGTCCCGCCTCGTCCTTCACCCAGTTGATACGGGCACGCGGATGCGTGGTCTCCAGCGACGCCATCAACAACTCGGCGTCGAAGGTGGAATCTTCCAGCAGCAAGATCTCCAGGGGCGGCGCCACGCCGCCATCGAGGGGCAGGGTCGGCTCAGACATGGGTCATTCGTAGCGACGGGTCGCGCGCAGCGATCCCGGCGGCGGTTCGTTGAGCACCGCCCAGAACACGCCCAGGTCGGCGATCGCGGCGACGAACTGCTTGAACTCCACCGGCTTGACGACATACGCGTTCACGCCCAGTTCATAGCTCTGCACCACGTCGGACTCGGTCTGCGAGGACGTGAGCATCACCACCGGAATGCTCTTGAGCCCGGCGGTGCCGCGCACCGCCTTGAGCACCTCCAGCCCGTTGACCTTGGGCAACTTCAGGTCCAGCAGGATGACCGCCGGGTTGCCCTCGGCGCGGTCAGCGTGCGCGCCCTCGCGCAGCAGGTAGTCCAGCGCCTCGGCGCCGTCGCGCACCACGATCACCTCGTTGGCGAGCTGGCTGCGTTCCAGCGCCACCAGGGTGAGCTCCAGGTCGCGGGCGTCGTCTTCAACGAGCAGGATGGGCTTGAGCATGGTCATCGGTCGACAAGGGGAGAGGGAGTCTGCGCGAGCATCTCGCGCGTGGGCAGGGTGAAGGTGAAACGCGCGCCTTGTTCGGGCTCGCCCCAGGCGTCGATGCGCCCGCCATGGCGCTCGACGATGCGTCGCACGCTGGCCAGGCCGATGCCGGTGCCTTCGAACATCTCGGTCTGGTGCAGGCGCTGGAAGACGCCGAACAGCTTGCCGACGTATTTCATCTGGAAACCGACGCCATTGTCCGCGATGGACAGGCCCGCGCCGGTCTCGTCCTCGATCCCGGCGATCTCGATGCGCGCCACCTCGCGCGGCCGCGTGTACTTGACGGCGTTGCCGACGAGGTTGCGCACCGCGACCTGCAGCAGCACCGGATCGCCCCACAGCACCGGCAACGGCCGCTGCACGACCCACTCGATGCGGCGGTCCTTGTGCTGCTCGGTCTGCTCGGCGATCAGGTCGTCGATCAGATGCTCGGTCTGGATCCTGGTGTGCTTGATCGCCGAGCGTCCCATGCGGGAGAAGTCCAGCAGGGCGTCCACGAGTTGGCCGGCGTGCGCGGAGGCCTCCTTCACATGCGTGAGGTAGCGCTGCGAGCGCGGCGTCAGCGACGCGCCCTCCATCTCCATGACGAGGTCGACGAAGCCGGCGATGTGCCGCATCGGCGCGCGCAGGTCGTGCGAGACGGTGTAGGAGAAGGCCTCCAGTTCCTTGTTCACGCGGCCGAGCTCCATGGCGACTTCGGCCATCTCCTCGGCGCGGCGCAGCACGATGCCGATCAGCGCCTGGCGCAGTTCCTCCATCGCGTGGACCTCGCCCGGCGTCCACGCCAGCGAGCGTCCGCCGAGCTGCTCCTTCCAGCTCGCGAAGCTGCGTCGCGGATGCAGGCGGTCGCCGGCGCCGAGCGCGGATTCCTTGCGCGGGTCGCCGGCCCAGGTCACGGTCTGCACGATCTCAGGCCGGAACCAGACGATGTGATGCCGGTGCAGCCGCGAGATCGAGATCGCCAGCAGGCCCGCCGTCGTGCCCAGCACGCCGTCGCCGATGCCCTCGAGCGACGCGGCGTCCTGGGGCAGCCGGTCGCTGTGCCAGACCTGATCGATGCGATTGGCCAGCCATTCGCCCAGCGCCAGCAGCGTGCCACGGTCGGGCGTCTCGCCGACCGTCCAGCACTGGTCGTTGAGGATCACCGCGGCGCCGGCCGCGCGGCCCAGTCGCAGCAGCGGGCCGGGCTCGTCGACCAGGCGCTGCAGCGTCGCGTCGCTGTCGGCCAGCTGGGACACGATGGCCAGCGTCAGCTGACGCAGCCGCAGCTGCTCGGTCACCTGCTCGTTCTCTTCCTTGGCCTCGATCTGCAGCGAGAGCAGTTGCCCCAGGTGCTCGCAGGCCATGCGTGTCTGCCAGGAGAGCTGGCGCGGCGCGTGGTCGTGGCAGGACACCAGGCCCCAGAGCTTGCCGCCGACCATGATGGACACCGACATCGACGCCAGCGTGCGCATGTTGCGCATGTACTCGAGGTGCACCGGCGACACGCTGCGCAGCGCGGACTGCGACATGTCCAGCGCCGTACCCTCGCGCCCGTCGACGAAGCGCACCGGCACCGGCTCGTAATGGGCGTCGGCGATCAGCCGGATGTGGTTGACGCGGTACAGCTCGCGGGCCTGCGCCGGGATGTCGGCGCCCGGGAAACGGTGTCCGGCATAGGCGTCGTAGCCGGGGTCGAGGGCCTCGGCGAGCACTTCGCCGTGGCCCTCCGCGTCGAAACGGTAGGCCAGGCAGCGGCCGAAGCCGGTCAGCCGTTTCATCTCGGCGACGACGACGCGGCACAGCTCGTTCACGCCCCCGGTCCGCTGCATCAGCGGCACGAGGTGGCGCGCCAGGCTGTAGATCGGCGCGCGCGTGCCAGTGTCCTCGCTGTCGGGCTCCAGCTCGAAATACGCCAGCGCGCCGAGCCGGTGTCCGGCCACGTGCAGCCGACGGTCGCCCGCGGTCAGCGTGCCGCAGGACACGGGGCCCTCGCCATCGACGAGCCGGTGGCGCGTCGTGCTCACCAGGTCGAGCGTGCCCTCGATGCGCGCGGCGAGCATGTCGGGCGTGGCGCCGAGCAGCGCGGCCCAGTTCTCGCTGAAAGCCACCAGCGCGCCGGTGCGGCAGTCCACGGCGGCCAGCCAGCCATGCGGCTGGATGGCGCCGGGCACGCGGATCGGCTCGCTCGCGCAGTGCGCGAGCTGCTGGTCGGTGGCCGCGGTCGTGGCGGCGGAGTGGGCGCGTGTCATCGGTCCAGCGCGCTGAAGGTCTCGATCAGCGCCTTGAAGGTCTGGACCGCCGCCTTGCAGGCGGCGGTGCGGCTTGTGGCGTCGCCGCCGGCGGTGTCCTGGGCGAGCGCACGGAACTCGCGCCACATCGTGCCGGTGCGTTCGCCGTATCCGTGGAAGTAGGCTGCGCCATGGTCCGGGGTCAGGCCCTGTGCGGCCAGCTGTCGCGTCAGCACCTGGCCGCCCAGCGCCGAGCCCTCGAGGACGTACAGCGCGCCGATCGCCGTCGCTGGCGAGTCGAGCCGCAGGCGGTGCTGCGCGGCCCGCGCGGCATCGCGCATGGACACGTCTTGCGCGAGGCCCAGCGCGGCGATGTCGCGCGCGGCGAAGGGCGCGCGCTGGCGTTGGTCGTACCAGAGCCGGAGCGGCTCGGGCAGCGCGTGGCGCACGCGCATCTCCCAGAGCGTGAGGAACTCGTGGAAGCCCTGGACGATGCGGCCGTAGCGCGCGATCGGCATCGGTTGCTCCAGCCGCAGCAGCGCCTCGATGTCCTCGTGCAGCGGGCCGGTGCAGTGGCGCAGGCGCGGCAGCAGCTC
Source organism: Roseateles sp. (assembly GCA_039594005.1). GTDB lineage: Bacteria > Pseudomonadota > Gammaproteobacteria > Burkholderiales > Burkholderiaceae_C > Roseateles. The sequence continues at coordinate 1,685,099 of JBCNOF010000010.1, read as the reverse complement.
GGTGGGCGTCTCGGTCGTCGTGGCTATCGTCATGGAACTCGGGGAGGCGGGGCGGCGCGATTATGGGCAAAAAGGCGCAGAGCAAACATCCGTCCCGGCCCCTACGGACGCGGGGGGAAGTTGGCCTGGCGCGTCGCGCGCCAGTCTGCGCAAGAATGTCACTCCGTCGCCCAGAGGCGCGGGCTCGCCGCGGGCACGCCGATTGCCGACGTGTTCCTCGATCTTCCAATCGCCCATCGACGGACGCGCCTGCCGGCGCGGACGTCGTGGCGATGTCCTGGACCTCTTGCCGCAGGGTTTGCCATGTCTCCCCACGCCGTCATCGTCGACGACAACCTCGAATCCAGCGAGACGCTGGGCATCCTCCTGGAGCTGGAAGGCTACAGCGCGGCCACCGCCGCCTCGCTCGCGGAGGCGCGGCAGCGACTGGCGGAACGCCGGCCGCAAGTGCTGATCCTGGACCGCGCGCTGCCCGACGGCCAGGGCATGGACTTCCTGACCGAGGCGCTGGCCGAAGGGCCGATGACGGTGGTGATGCTCACGGGGACCTCGGACCCGGGCGATGCCGCCGAGGCGATCCGGCGGGGCGCCAGCGCCTACCTGGTCAAGCCCGCCACCATCGAGCAGCTCAAGGCCGTGCTCGATCAGGCGCAGCAGGGCGCGCGCCAGGCGGCGTGATGTCGGCCTGAGCGGACGCTTGAAAGCTCCCTCGCCCGCGAAGCGGGAGAGGGGAGTCAAGAGGCTGCGTGGAACGCTGCGACGTCAGCGGAAATCGTCCAGCTGGATCCCGTGGCGGTGCAGCTTGTCGTACAGCGTCTTGCGCGGCGTGCCCAGCAGCTCCATCGCCGCGGGCACCTTGCCGCCTGAGCGGCGCAGCGCCTGCTCGATCAGCGCCTTCTCGACCATCTCCATCTGACGCGCCAGCGCCAGGTTGGGCACCGCCTGGATCGCGGCGCTCGAATCGAGGTCATCCAGCGCCAGCACGAAACGATCGGCCGCGTTGCGGATCTCCCGTACGTTGCCGGGCCAGTCGTGCGCCATCAGCTCGCGCAGCTTGTCCGGCGTGAGCTCCGGCGCCTCGCGCTCGTAGCGCTTGCAGGCCTGCGCGACGAAGTGCTCGAACAGCAGCGGGATGTCCTCCCGGCGCTCGCGCAGCGGCGGCAGCACCAGCGTGGCGATGTTGAGCCGGTAGTACAGGTCGCTGCGGAACTGGCCGCGCTCGCCCATCTCCTTGAGATCGGCCTTGCTCGCGGCGATGAAGCGCACGTTGATGACCTGTTCCTCGTTGGAGCCCAGGCGCTCCACGCGCCGTTCCTGCAACACGCGCAGCAGCTTGATCTGCAGCGGCACCGGCATGGTCTCGATCTCGTCCAGCAGCAGCGTGCCGCCGTTGGCGTGCTCGATCTTGCCGATGCGGCGCTTGCCCGCGGAGGTGAACGCCCCTGACTCGTGGCCGAAAAGCTCGCTCTCGAAGAGCGCCTCGGGCAGCCCGCCGCAGTTGATCGCAACGAAGTTCCGGTCGCGGCGCGGGCTCTGGTCGTGCAGGCAGCGCGCGACGAGTTCCTTGCCGGTGCCGGTCTCGCCCAGGATCATCACGTCGGCCGAGGTGGACGCCAGGTTCAGCACCTGACGTCGCAGCTGCTGCATCGCGGCGGACTTGCCCAGCAGCGCGGCCTCGATGCCGCTCGCGGCGGACAGCTGCGCGCGCAGCTCGTCGGCCGAATGCCGCAGCAGGCGCAGGTCCAGCGCGCGGCGCGCGGTGTCCAGCAGCCGCTCGGGCGCGAAGGGCTTCTCGATGAAGTCATAGGCGCCGTTGCGCATCGCCTGCACGGCCATGTTCACGTCGCCGTGCGCGGTGATCAGGATCACCGGGATCTGCGGATCGGTCGCCTGCACATGCGCCAGCAGCGCGCGGCCGTCCATGCCGGGCAGGCGCACGTCGGTGATGACGATCACCTGCGCGCCGGGCTGCACATGCGGCAGCGCCTCCTCGGCCGAACGGCAGGGCACGACCGTGAGCCCCTCGAGCTCCAGCGTCTGCGTCAGGCTCACCCGCACCGGCAGGTCATCCTCGACGAACACGACCTTGTAGCCCTCAAACATACTGACCCTCCTCGGCCTGCCAGGTGTCGACCTCCAGGTCGAATTCGAAACTCATGCCCTGGTCCAGACGGTGCGCCCGCAGCGCGCCACCGAACTCGTGGACGATCTTGGACGAGATGACCAGCCCCAGCCCCAGCCCCTCGCCGGCGGGCTTGGTCGTGAAGAAGGGCTCGAACAGCCGCGGCAGCAGCGATTCGCTGAGCCCCGGTCCGCTGTCCTGCACCTGCACCAGCACGCGCCGGCCGTCCTCCAGGGGCAGCGCGGCCACGCGCAGCCGGCGCGGGTGATCCTCGGGGCTGTCGTGCGCGTCCTCCGAGGCGATCGCGTCGATGCCGTTGGCCAGCAGGTTCACCAGCACCTGCTCCAGCCGGTTGGACTCGGCGCTGACGCGCAGCCCGGCGGGCACGTCGACCTCCACGGGCAGGTCCAGCGCGCGGGTGCGGTGCTCCAGCAGCAGCCGCGCGTTGTTCACGCTGGCCAGCAGCGACACGGCCGTGCGCGCGGGCTCCGCCTTGCGGGCGAAGCTCTTGAGCTGGCGGGTGATCTGCCCCATGCGTTCGACCATGTCGTCCATCGTCTGCAGGTTGTCCGCGACCGCTTGCAGGCGGCCGGCTTCCAGCAGCCGTTGCGAATTCCGTGCCAGCGCGCGCAGCGCCGTCAGCGGCTGGTTCACCTCATGCGACAGGCCCGCCGACATCTGCCCCAGCACCGCGAGCTTGCTGGTCTGCAGCAGCTCGCCCTCGGCCTGGCGGCGCTGCGCGATCTGGTCGAGCAGTTCCTCGTTGATCTGGCGGAGTTCCGCCGTGCGTTCATCCACGATGCGCTCCAGTTGCGCATGCGCGTTCTGCAATTCGGTCTTGGCGTGGAAGAGCTGGCGCAGCGCGCGCCGTCTCGAGGCCAGGTACAGCAGCAGCATGCCGATCGCGGCGCCGAAGGCCGCGCCGCTCCAGGCCGCAAGCCGCGCCTGGCGCCGGACCTCGGACAGGTCCGACAGCGCCAGCAGCCGCAGGCCCAGCGGCAGCAGCTGGCGCTCCTGGGCCAGCAGCGTCGTGCTCGCGGGGGCGGGCGCGCGCACCAGCAGGCTGTTGTAGGCCTCCAGCGCGCCGGGCAGGCCGAGGTCCGGGCCCACGCGCGGATAACGCGCGCTGGCCTGCAGCCGGTCGCGCTCGGACGCGTCGGCGCGGTTGAGCACCGCGTAGCGCCAGTCCTCCACCGAGCTCATGATCACCACGCCCTGGTCGTCGGACACGAGGATGCGCTCGCCTTGCGAGCGCAGCCCGAGGTCCACCCAGGTCGACTCCAGCGGCGCCAGGTTGAGCTTGACGACGATCACGCCCTGCAGCTGCTGGTTGCGGCGCAGCGGATGCAGCAGGAAGAAGTTGGTGGAGCCGCTCAGCCCGGCCTGGCCGGCGTCGGAGGCGAAGAAGTGGTGGCGGTCCTGCTCGATGGCCTGCTGCAGGCGCAGCGGCGGCGTGAGCGGCTCGCTGGACGCGAGCACGCGGCCCTCGGCATCGGCGACGAAGATCTGCGTCGTGCCCGCGCGCACGTTCACGCGCGCCAGCACGAGACTCGCGGACTTGCGCAGCGCCTCGTCGTCGGGATGCTCGACGAGCCGCGTCACGTCGCCGTCGATGGCCAGCAGGCTGGGCAGGTAGGCGTGCCGGCCGAGCTCGGTCTGCAGGTTGGAGGCGTAGAGCTCCAGCCGCTCGGTGGCCAGCGCGCTGAGCTGGTCCAGGCTGGCGCGCTCGCTGAGCCGATGGCCCAGCAGCAGGCCCAGCAGCATCAGCACGCCGGTCAGGTACAGGTAGAAGCTGGGCCGGCCCAGGAAGTGCGCCAGCCGCTGGCGAGCGGACGAGGACGCGAAGGAGGAAGTGACGACCGGTTCCATGGAAGACGAGAAATCGGCGCCCAGTGTGCCCAAGTTGGCGCGCGGTCGGCACCCGGCGCACCGGCTTTTTTGCCTCTGGCGAGGATTCGCCCGGCTGGCTAGGCGGTTTGTGCGGATTTCCGCACTTCGTTGCGTCGCCGAGACTGGGAACACAACGTCGACCGGTGCGCACGCATGCCGCCTTGTCGGTGAATACCCTTGAAACGGACGGTCTGGCACGGGGGTTGCACCCCGAAGCCCCGTCACGCGGCGCGAGCCGTGTCCAACAACATGCTGGGGCCTTATGGAGATACTTTTTCAGCAGATCATCAACGGCCTGGTGCTCGGGAGCATGTATGCCCTCGTCGCGCTGGGCTACACGATGGTTTACGGGATCATCAACCTCATCAACTTCGCGCACGGCGAGGTGCTGATGGCCGGCGCCCTGGTGAGCTGGACCGTGGTGACCGCGCTGGCGGGCCTGGGCCTGCCGGGCTGGCTGCTGATGATCATCGCGCTGGTGTGCGCGATCGTGGTCTGCACGCTGCTCAACTTCACGATCGAGAAGATCGCCTACCGGCCGCTGCGCAACGCGCCCCGCCTCGCGCCGCTGATCACCGCCATCGGCATGTCGCTGCTGCTGCAGACGCTGGCGATGATCATCTGGAAGCCGAACCCCAAGCCCTTCCCGCAACTGCTGCCCACCGACCCGATCCAGATCGGCGGCGCGGTGATCACGGTGACGCAGGTGCTGATCCTGGTGTCCACCGTGGTGATCCTGGGCGGTCTGCTGTTCCTGGTGAACCACACCAAGCTGGGCCGCGCCATGCGCGCCACCGCCGAGAACCCGCGCGTGGCCGCGCTGATGGGCGTCAAGCCTGATGCGGTCATCTCGCTGACCTTCATCATCGGCGCCGCGCTGGCCGCGGTGGCCGGCCTGATGAGGGCCACCAACTACGGCAACGTGCAGTTCTCGATGGGCTTCATGCCCGGCCTGAAGGCCTTCACCGCCGCGGTGCTGGGCGGCATCGGCAACCTCGCCGGCGCGATGGTCGGCGGCGTGCTGCTGGGCCTGATCGAGGCCATCGGCGCCGGCTACCTCGGCGACCTGACCGGCGGCGTGCTCGGCAGCAACTACCCGGACGTCTTCGCGTTCATCGTGCTGATCCTCGTGCTGACGCTCCGTCCGTCGGGCCTGCTGGGCGAACGTGTCGCCGACCGCGCCTGAGGAGCCTCACATGTTCCAGAACAAGTCTTCCAAGATCATCACCTTCCTGATCGCCGGCGCGCTGCTGCTGGTGCTGCCGCTGTTCGCGCAGTCCTTCGGCAACGGCCGGGTGCGCGTCGTCGACTTGGCGCTGCTGTACGTGATGCTGGCGCTCGGCCTGAACATCGTGGTGGGCTACGCCGGCCTGCTGGACCTGGGCTACATCGCGTTCTACGCGGTGGGCGCCTATCTCGCCGCGCTGCTCAACAGCCCGCATCTGGCGGAGAACTTCGAGAACATCGCCGCCGCGTTCCCCAACGGGTTGCACCTGCCGCTGCTGATCGCCGATCGCGGCGGCGGCGCTGCTGGCCGGCCTCTTCGGCGTGCTGCTGGGCGCGCCGACGCTGCGGCTGCGCGGCGACTACCTGGCGATCGTGACGCTGGGCTTCGGCGAAATCATCCGGATCTTCATGAACAACCTGGACCGCCCGGTGAACATCACCAACGGCCCGCAAGGCATCGGCCAGATCGACGGCGTGCACTTCCTGGGCTTCGAGTTCAGCAAGAACCACGAGTTCTTCGGCATCACCGTGAACTCGGTGTCGATGTACTACTACCTGTTCCTGGCGCTGGTGATCGGCTCGGTGGTGATCTGCTACCGGCTGCAGAACTCGCGCATCGGCCGCGCCTGGATGGCGATCCGCGAGGACGAGATCGCCGCCAAGGCCATGGGCATCAACACCCGCAACATGAAGCTGCTGGCCTTCGCGATGGGCGCCACCTTCGGCGGCGTGGCGGGCGCGATGTTCGGCGCGTTCCAGGGCTTCGTGTCGCCGGAATCGTTCACCCTGCAGGAGTCGGTGATGATCGTCGCGATGGTGGTGCTGGGCGGCATGGGCCACATCCCGGGCGTGATCCTGGGCGCGCTGCTGCTGGCCGCGCTGCCGGAAGTGCTGCGCTACGTGGCGGGTCCGCTGCAGGAGATGACCGACGGCCGGCTGGACGCCGCCATCCTGCGCCAGCTGCTGATCGCGCTGGCGATGATCGTGATCATGCTGCTGCGTCCGCGCGGCCTGTGGCCCTCGCCGGAACACGGCAAGTCCCGGCCCCTGCCGCCGGGATCGCAGCCGCCCGCCAATGCCGGCAGCGCCATCAACGCCTGATCCGCGCCAGGAGCAAGAACCAATGACTGAAACCGTACTGAAAGTGGCCGGCGCGTCCAAGCGCTTCGGCGGCCTGCAGGCGCTGTCGGACGTGGGCATCGAGATCCAGAAGGGCGAGGTCTATGGCCTGATCGGCCCCAACGGCGCCGGCAAGACCACCTTCTTCAACGTGATCACCGGCCTGTACCGTGCCCGATGGCGGCACCTTCGAGCTCGGCGGCCAGCCCTACAAGCCGCAGGCCGTGCACCAGGTGGCCAAGACCGGCATCGCGCGCACCTTCCAGAACATCCGGCTGTTCGGCGAGATGACCGCGCTGGAGAACGTGATGGTCGGCCGCCACGTGCGCACCGCACTCGGGCCTGATGGGCGCGGTGTTCCGCACGCCGGGCTTCAAGAAGGAAGAGGCCGAGATCACGGCGCGCGCCCGTGAGCTGCTGGACTACGTCGGCATCGGCCGGCATGCCGACTTCAAGGCCCGCACGCTGTCCTACGGCCACCAGCGCCGGCTGGAGATCGCGCGCGCGCTGGCCACCGATCCCAAGCTGCTCGCGCTGGACGAGCCGGCCGCCGGCATGAACGCGACCGAGAAGGTCGAGCTGCGCGAGCTGATCGACCGCATCCGCAACGACGGCAACACCATCCTGCTGATCGAGCACGACGTGAAGCTGGTGATGGGCCTGTGCGACCGCGTGACGGTGCTGGATTACGGCAAGGTGATCGCCGCGGGCACGCCCGCGGAGGTGCAGCGCAACCCCAAGGTGATCGAGGCCTACCTCGGCGCCCACGCCGCGCAAGAAGCCCACGCGGCCCCCTGACCCGACCCATGGAAATCGAAAAGATGGCAGACAACATCCTCCTCCAGGTCGAGGGCCTCAAGGTCGCCTACGGCGGCATCCAGGCGGTCAAGGGCGTGGACTTCGACGTGCGCCAGGGCGAGCTGGTCACGCTGATCGGCGCCAACGGCGCGGGCAAGACCACCACGCTGAAGGCGATCACCGGCCTGCAGCCGCTGGGCGTCGGCGACGTGAAGTTCCTGGGCCAGTCGATCAAGGGCCAGGGCGCCTGGAACCTGGCCAAGCAGGGGCCTGGCGATGGTGCCGGAGGGCCGCGGCACCTTCGCGCGCATGACGATCACCGAGAACCTGCAGATGGGCGCCTTCATCCGCAAGGACAAGGAGATCGAGGCGGACATCGAGAAGGTCTTCGGCCTGTTTCCGCGCCTCAAGGAGCGGCGCAACCAGCTCGCCGGCACGACTGTCCGGCGGCGAGCAGCAGATGCTGGCGATGGGCCGCGCGCTGATGAGCGCGTCCCAAGCTGCTGCTGCTGGACGAGCCGTCGATGGGCCTGTCGCCGATCATGGTCGAGAAGATCTTCGAGGTGGTGCGCGACATCCACCAGCAGGGCGTGACGGTGCTGCTGGTCGAGCAGAACGCCAGCCTCGCGCTGGAGCTGGCCGACGCGCGGCTACGTGATGGAGTCCGGCATCATCACCATGAAGGGCGACGGCAAGACGCTGCTCAACGACCCGAAGGTGCGCGCCGCCTACCTCGGCGAGTGAGCCCGGCGCCAGCCGCGCTCAACCGCATCCACGACAGGGCCCCTCGCGGGGCCCATTTCCGTTGGCGAGCCGCCGAGCCCTCGAGCTGTTGCGCAGTGCCGATCAGGGCTCGCCGGGCCGATCGCGCGGCACCATGGCCAGGTAGTCCTCGAGCTGGCCGCCGTCCAGCGGCTTGACCATCACGCGCAGCGCGTTGACGCGCTCGCCCATCGTCAGGCCGTCGCGACGGCGGACCTCGACGAAACCCTGTCGCTCCCAGAAGCGTTCCGCGCGGGCGTTGCCGACGACGACGCCCAGCCGCACCCAGGCCGCGCCGCGGCGCTGCATCCAGCGCTCGAGCTCGGCGTAGATCTCGCGCGCGGCCTGCGAGCCGTGCAGCGTCGTGGCGACGATGAACAGCCCCACCAGCCACACCCGCGGCGCCATCAGGTCCGACACCAGCGAGGCCATGGCGACGAGCTCGCCGGTCTCGTCGGCATAACCCAGCAGCCGCTTGGCGGTGAAGCTCCAGCCTTCGGGCGGCAGGTCGCGGATCTCCTCGCGGGCCTCGTCGGGGCGGGGCGGGGTGCCGTTGACCTGCTCGAAGTACAGCGGGTTGCGCTCGTAGAACCGCTGCAGCAGGTCCTCGTCGCCGGCTTCCAGTTCGAATACGCGGACATGCGGCAGCGAGGCGGCGGGCGGAAAGGGGATCGGCATCGGCGAGGTCCACGTGCCGGCGCATCGGGGCGCCGCTCATCGGAAAGATCACCGAGCGTACCAAACCGAGCGCAGAGCGAAACCCCGCATTGATCTCCCCCGAAGGTGGGCCCCCGCCCGAGTGAGCTCGTTCATCCGGACGGGGGCTGCGGATCACTGGCGGATGAAGGCCAGCAGGTCGGCGTTGAGACGATCCTTGTGGGTGTCGGTCAGGCCGTGCGGCGCGCCGGCGTAGACGATCAGCTGCGAGCCCTTGATCAGGCGGGCCGAGGCGCGGCCGGAGATGTCGATCGGCACGATCTGGTCGTCGTCGCCGTGGATGACCAGCGTGGGCTTGTCGAACTTCTTGAGGTCCTCGGTGAAGTCGGTCTCGGAGAACGCCTTGATCGAGTCATAGGTGTTCTTGTGGCCGCCTTGCATGCCCTGGAACCACCAGTTGTCGATCAGGCCCTGCGAGACCTTCGCGCCCGGACGGTTGAAGCCGTAGAAGGGGCCGGCGGGGATGTCCTTGTAGAGCTGCGAGCGGTTGGCCAGCTGCGCGGCGCGGATGCCGTCGAAGACCTCCTTGGGCACGCCGCCGGGGTTCTTGTCGGACTTGACCATGATCGGCGGCACGGCCGAGACCAGCACCGCCTTGGACACGCGGGACGTGCCGTGGCGGCCGATGTAGCGCGCGACCTCGCCGCCACCCGTCGAGAAGCCCACCAGCACGGCGTTCTTCAGGTCCAGCGTCTCGATGACAGTGGCCAGGTCGTCGGCGTAGTGATCCATGTCATTGCCGTCCCAGGGCTGGCTGGAGCGGCCATGGCCGCGGCGGTCATGGGCGATCACGCGGTAGCCCTGGTCGGCCAGGAAGATCATCTGCGATTCCCAGCTGTCGGAGTTCAGCGGCCAGCCGTGGCTGAACACAATGGGCTGGCCGTTCTTCGGGCCCCAGTCCTTGTAGTAGAGCTGCACGCCGTCCTTCGTCGTGATGAAGCTGCCCGCGGGCTGGGCGCTCGAGAGCGGCGCGCTGACGCGGGCCGCCTTGGCGCTCGCGGCCTTGTCCGCGGCGAAAGCCGGCGTCGCGACCGCGCCGGCGATGGCGACGGCCAGCGTGGACAACACCAGCAGTTGACGGCGAGATTGGCGGGCGAGGGTGGCGATGGCGTTCATGGTGGGCTCCTTCAGGGTGTGGTGGGTGGGGACGTGAACTCTGGATTGCTTGCTAATAGTTTGCATGCGAAGTATTTGATGGGGTGGCGCGGACAAGCGGTCTTGAAACGGCGTTCAGCCGGAGGTGGCGGCCCTGCGGGCCATGCGCTCGCGCAGCGCGAGCAGGCGGTCGCGGAGCTCGATGATCTCGGCGAGCTCGGTGTCCGAGGCGTCCACGATGCATTGCGGCAGGTGGGTGGAGCGCTTGCGCAGCGCGCGGCCGGCCTCGGTCAGCGTGATCAGCACCTGGCGCTCATCCAGCGGCGAGCGGTCCCGACTGACCAGGCCCGCCGCTTCCAGCCGCTTGAGCAAGGGCGTGACGGTGGGTGAATCGAGGAACACGCGCTCGGCGATCTCGCCGACGGTCAGGCCGTCGCGTTCCCACAGCACCAGCATCACGAGGTACTGCGGATAGGTGAGCTCGAGGTCCTTGAGCAGCTCGCGATAGGCCTTGTTGAGGCCCAGCATCGTCGAGTAGATCGCGAAGCAGAGCTGCTCGTCGATCTGCTGCGGCACGCAGGCGGCGGCGCCGCTTGCTTTCTGCTGCTTGCCGGTGACGATGGGTTTGGTGCGTGCCATGGGTGCGAAATTTAATTCGCATGCAAATGAATGGCAAGCGAAAAGATTTGCCGGGGCCGGCGGCAGGGCTTTCTCGTGGGCAGAATGCGCCGCAGGGAGAAATGAACGATGGACGAGAACCAACGGCCGAAGACCGGCTCCGGGTTGAGCCGCTTCGGCGGACTGCTGGCCATGGGGGCGGGCGCGCTGTACGGGCTGGTGATGCGGGTGCTGCTCGGGCACATGCAGGGTTTGGCGAAATGGCTGGGTATCTCGCTGGACACCGGCTATGTGATGACGATGGGCTTCGTGTACGCGACGCCGCTCGTGGTGGGCGCGCTGACGATCTACGCGATGCGTCGCGTCCGACCGACCTGGACGCAGGCGGCGTTCACGCCCTGGCTCTCGACGGGGCTGATGATGTTGGGGGCGATGTTCACCGCGCTGGAAGGCGCGATCTGCATCGTGCTGATGACGCCGGTGTTCCTGGCGATCGCCTCGCTGGGCGGCCTGCTGATGAAGCTGGCGCTGAAGCACTCGCGGCTGGGCTCGATGCAGGTCGGCCTGCTGGCGACGCTGCCCTTGTTGATGGCCGTCATCGACGGTCCGATGAGCGAGGAGCGCTGGCAGCAGATCGACCGCTCGATCGTGGTCGAGGCGGCGCCGGAGCGGGTGTGGGGCGAGATCGTCGCGGCGCGCGACATCCGCCGCGAGGAGTTCCCGCGCACCTGGATCCATCTGATCGGCGTGCCGCGGCCGGTGGAGGGCGTCCAGCACGAGACGCCGACGGGCGAGGTGCGGGAGTCGCGCTGGGAGCGCGGCGTGCAGTTCGTCGGGCGCGTGACGGAGCGCGTCGAGGCGCGGCGGCTGGCCTGGCGCTACGAGTTCTCGCCGGACTCGTTCCCGCCGGGAACCATGGACGAGCACGTCGTGATCGGCGGGCGCTACTTCGACCTCGGGGAGACGCGCTTCACGCTGACGCCGATCGAGGGCGGCCGCACGCGGCTGGACATCCACGCGAGCTTCCGCGTCACGACGAGCTTCAACGGCTACGCGGTGGCGGTCGCGGATTTCCTCGGCGGCGACTTCGTCGACGGCCTGCTGACGCTGTACAAGCGCCGCAGCGAGGCCTGAATCAGGCCCGGCCGCGGCGCCCGCTGGCGGCTTACTGCAGGTTCAGCGCCTGGGTCATGTCGCCCATGGGCTGGCCGCCGGCGGCGGTGAGCGCGTCGTCACGCTGCTTGAGGCCGGGCAGCAGGTCCAGGCCGAAGCGGCGCGTGATCAGGCGCAGCACCGAGGCGGTGTCGTACTGCGTGTGGTCGACCGTGCCCTTCTTCGAGTAGGGCGAGATGATCAGCGCCGGGATGCGCGTGCCCGGGCCGAGCTTGTCGCCCTTGGGCGGCGCGACGTGGTCCCACTGGCCGCCGTTCTCGTCGTAGGTCACGACGATGACCATGTTCTTCCACTGCGGGCTGGCCTGCAGCTTGGCCACGAGGTCGGCGATCTTCTGGTCCGCGTTGGCGATGTTGGCGTAACCCGGGTGCTGGTTGTACAGGCCTTCGGGCTTGTAGAAGGTCACCGCCGGCAGCGAGCCCGCGGCCGCGTCCTTGACCAGGTCGTCGTAGTCCTTCAGATGGGTCGCGCGGTCGCTGGCGTGCGTGACCGGATCCATGTTGGCGTAGAAGTTGAACGGCTGATGGTGGGTCTGGAAGTCCACCGCGTCAGTGGCGGCCACGCCGCTGGCATTGCCCGCGTAGATCACCGTGCGCTTGGACGCCGCGGCCTGCTGGCCGTCCTTCACGGCGGCGTTCCACGAGCCCGCGTACCAGGCCCAGCTCACGCTCTTGGCGGTGAGCAGGTCGCCGATGTTCTTCTGCAACTGCGCCGGCAGCGTGGTGCTCCTGGACGCGTCGGCATACAGCGCGTTGTTGCCGCTGACGTCCGCCGGCGCGTTGCCGCTGGGCTGGAACGCGGGCTGCATCGTGTTGACCGCGTAGAACTTGTTGTCGCCGAAGTAGTTGGCCGGCGTGATGTTGCCCGAGCCCGCGAAGCTCGGCGCGCCGTCGAGCGCCGAGGCCTTGCTCGTGGCGGACAGCGTGAGGTTGGACGTGTACGAGCCGTCGGCGTTCTTGTCCAGGATCTGGATCGTGGGCTTGGCCGCGGCGGTGTCGGCGTTGGGGTACTCCGGCGCGCAGGCGCAGATCAGGTACTGGTGGTTCAGGAAGGAACCGCCGAACGCGCCCTGGAAGAAGTGGTCGGCCAGCGTGTACTGCTGGGCGAGCTTGTACAGCGGCGAGGCGCTGTAGTCGAAGTAGCCCATGACCAGGCCGCCCGAGTCGGCGAACGCGGCGAACATGTCGTTCTTGCCGCCGTTGATCTGCATCTGGTTCTCGAAGAAGCGGTGGTACAGGTCGCGCGTGACGACGCTGCCGTCGATGGTGGCGTTGGCGCTGGCCTTGAACGCGGTGCCGATGTTGAAGGGCGCGTTGGCCAGCCCGGCGCTCTGCGCCTGCGACACGGTCACGGTGCTGCCCGGCGCGGTGACGCCGCCCCACACCGGCGGCAGCGTGGCGAGCGCCTGGCCGTTGCGGTCCTTCTGAGCGATGTAGGCCGCTGTGACCTTGCCGTCAGCGCCGACCACGGTGGACAAGCCGTCGGCGCCGGCGAAGTTGCCGTACAGGTTGTCGAAGGCGCGGTTCTCGGCGTAGATCACGACGATGTTCTGCACCTTGCTCTGCAGCGCGGCGGTGGTGTCCATCGGTGTGTCCTCGCCGTCATGGCCGAAGCAGCCGCCCAGCGCCAGCATCGCGCCGAGGGCGAGCGGGGTGAGGGCAAGGGTGACACGAGGGGCGCGCACGACACGAGTATCGCGGGAGGTGATCTTCATCTGGCTGACTCCACAGGAGTGATTGGCGAACGGCGCGCAGCTTCGTTTCGCCGCATGACACGTCCGTGTCATTCCGTACCGGTACACCGCTGTTTGCGCACATTTCCTTCGTGCGCTGTGATGAAGCCGTTATGAATCTTTCTCTTTCCCGTGAAAACGGGCTTGTTTTGACCTTGGGGGTGATGGCGGGCGCGCTGGGCTGCGTGGCGGTGGGGCTGCTGCTCGGCGCGCGCGCCGGTCATGCGGCGGCGCTCGGCGCGACCACGCCTTCAACCCCGACCGCGACACGGCCCTTCTACGCCACGGCCTTCGAGCGCAAGCCCGACGCGGGCACGCTGACCGGGCTCGGGCGGCGGCTCTTCGCCGACAAGGTGTTGTCGGCCTCCGGCACGATGGCCTGCGCGTCCTGCCACGACCCGGCCCATGCCTACGGACCGCCCAACGGCCTGGCCGTCCAGGTGGGCGGGGCGAGCGGCCACGTGCCGGGGCTGCGCGCGGTGCCCTCGCTGCGCTATCGCCAGCAGACGCCGGCCTTCGCCGAGCACTTCTTCGACAACGACGGCGACGACAGCCTGGACCAGGGGCCCACGGGCGGCTTCGCGTGGGACGGCCGCGCCGCGTCGGCGCACGAGCAGGCCGAGGCGCCCTTGCTGTCGCCATTCGAGATGGCCAACACCGACCGCGGCGCGGTGGTGCGGCGGCTCGCGACCTCGCCCAACGCGGCCGCGATGCGCGAGGCCTTCGGTCCGCATCTGTTCGACGACGCCGGTCTCGCCTGGAACGCGTTGGTGCTGTCGCTGGAGGTCTTCCAGCAGAACCCGAAGGACTTCGCGCCGTTCACGAGCCGCTACGACGCCTTTCTACGCGGCAAGGGTTCGCTGACGCCGGCGGAGACGCGCGGCCTGGCGCTCTTCGAGGCCCGCGACAAGGGCAACTGCGCGTCCTGCCACATCAGCGCGATCAAGCGCGGCGCGTTCCCGCTGTTCACCGACATGGGCCACATCGCGATCGGCGTGCCGCGCAATCCGGCGATCCCGGCCAACCGCGATCCCGCCTTCCATGACCTCGGCACTTGCGGACCGCTGCGCACCGACCTCAAGGATCATCCCGAGTACTGCGGCCTGTTCAAGACGCCGTCGCTGCGCAACGTGGCGACGCGCCAGGTCTTCTTCCACAACGGCGCGATGCGGTCGCTGGAAGCAGCGGTGCGCTTCTACGCGCAGCGAGACACGAACCCGGAGCGCTTCTACGCGCGCGATGCCAAGGGGCGTGTCGTGCCCTATGACGACCTGCCGGCGCGGTACCGGGGGAACCTCAACACCGAGCGCCCCTTCGGCGGTGAGCGCGGCGGCAAGCCGTCGTTGAGCGAGCGCGAGGTCCAGGACATCGTTGCGTTCCTGCGGACCTTGAGCGACGCCCCGCAGTGACCACTTTTCACAAGGCATTGCCATTGAGCCCCCTCGCCCGCGAAGCGGGAGAGGGCGGGGGGTGAGGGCTCTCAGCAGGGCACTGTGCCCTCACGCGAGCCCTCACCCCAACCCCTCTCCCGCTCCGCGGGCGAGGGGCTCAATCTGGCCTCAATCGGCTTCAGTCGGGCTTCAAGCTGACTTCAATCTGGCCTCAAGATGGATTCAATCGGGCTTGCGGTGGCAGAAGAATTCCCACACCGACTTCGGCTTGCCGTAGCGGCTCAGCGTGCGTTTGTTGAGGTGGTCGATGTCGAAGCAGGCGGTGAGGACATCCTCCAGCTTCTCGCGCGTGAAGAACTGCTTGGCCACACCGTCCACGGTCGTCAGCGTCCAGGACGCCGCCTCATCCGGCGCGCCGTAGTGCCAGTCATCCTCCGCGTTCACGCAGCCGATCAGCTTGCCCTCGGGCGCGAGCACCCGCGCGATCTCGCACAGCGCCCGGCAGGTGTCCTCGCGGTCGAAGTAATGCAGCGACAGTTGCGCGACGGCGAGGTCGAACTCGCCGTCCGCCAGCATCGGCATCGCGCGCACATCGGCCAGCACATGGCGCGCGCGCGGCGACTGCTGGCGGCATCGCGCCAGCGCTTCGGCGGAGATGTCGGTGGCGGTGACCTCCACGCCCAGCTCCAGCAGCGCGGCGGTCTCCCAGCCGTCGCCGCAGCCGATGTCCAGCGCCCGGCGCACGCCCGGCAGGCGATGCTGCCAGCCGCTCAGCCACGCTTCCTGGCGGCTCAGCGGGTGCGCGGCGTAGCGCTGATCCCAGACGTCGGCGGGGGCTTGCAGTTCATCGGGCGGCGATGCGGTCATGCATCGCAGCCTAACGCGTCCTGTCCCTGCGGCGCCGTGCGGCGGCCCACGTACGCCCGATACAGGCGACAGGGCCACGCACGGCGGCAGCGCTCAGAACGACTTCGTCAGGCTGACGTAGACCGTGCGGCGCTGGCCGTACTGCGGCGCGCCCACGCCGATGCCCGAGCCGTCGCGCAGCTGATAGACCTTGTCGAAGAGGTTCAGCACGGACAGGCGCGCTTCCACCGGCCCCCCGCCGCCCAGATCGAAGGTCTTGCTCACATCGGCGTTCACCGCGGTGTAGGAGGGCAGGTGCGTGGTGTTGGCGAAGCCGTTGCGCAGCCCGGAACCGAACAGCGCGCTCGCCCCCACCGTGTAGCCCTCGTCCAGGCGGACATTCACGCCGGCCGAGGCGCTCAGCTTCTGCTCGTGATCGAGGTGGACCCAGTGGTTGGCGATGAAGTCGAGCTCGTCCTGCTCGAAGTTGAACTGGCCGGTCTCGACCTGGCGCGCCCGCGCATGCACGGTGCCCAGGTTGGCGTAGGCGGACCAGTCGCGTTCCTTGTAGCTGGCCGACAGGTCCACGCCGTAGATGCGGCCCTGCGCGTAATTGAAGGCCGAGTAGATCAGCGCGTTGCCGAACTGGCCCTCGTCCTGCAGGTGGCGCACCGCGCGGTAGTAGCCGTCGACGCCCAGCGTCAGCTTGGGCGTGACCTGCCAGGCGGCGCCGGCGTCGTAGTAGTTGGAGCGTTCCGCGCGCACGGCGGTGTTGGCGTCCGAGGGCAGGGCGTTGGTCGTGCCGGCGAAGGCGTCCACCGAGGTGGTGTCGATCTTCTCGGTGGGCGGCGGCGTGAAGTAGCGTGCGTAGCCCGCGTGCACGCGCAGCGTCGGCGTGGCCTCCCAGACCAGTCCGGCGCGCGGGCTGAGCTGGTGTTCCTTGCTGACTGTGTCGACCTCGTCGTACCGGGCGCCGTAGTTGAACGTCAGACCGCGCGCGAGCTTCCATTCGTCCTGCAGGTAGGCGCCCCAGAGGTGCCCGCCCAGCCGCGCGCTGTCGGCGATGGACACGGGTGTCGACGACGTCTGGTTGCCCTCGTCGTCGGCGGGGAAGACCAGCGCGTCGTTGCGCGTGCTGGCGTGCTCGCGTTGCGCGAAGAGCCCGGTGCGCACGGTGTGCGTGGCGTTGAGCCGGTAGCTCGCATCGGCCTGCAGCCCATTGGCCTCGTTGCGGCGCAGGATGTCGGCGGCCACACCCAGGTACTGCAGGTCGCCGACTGCGTCCGGCGTGTAATGGACATCGGTCGTGCGGTGGAACAGCGAGACCTGGTAGTCGATCTGCTCGCCGAGCGTGCTCTGGAAGCTGACGACGGCGAAGCGGTTGCGCTCGCGCTGGCGCGCGTCCAGCGTGGACGAGTCCTTGTCCGGCGCGTTGTCCAGCGTGAAGCCGGTGGACTGGCCCGGTGAGTTCGGGATCTGGAAGCGGTTGTTGGTGATGCCGGCCATCGCGGTGATGCGGCTGTCCTCGCCCAATAGGTAGGACACCAGGCCGAAGGCCTTGCCCTGATGCGTGCGGTCGTGCAGCGCGTCGCGCGACGCGGTCGGATTCTCGATGCCCAGGTCGTTGCCGAGGAAGGAGCCCGCGAACTCGTAGCTCAGCCGGCCCTGGCTGCCGTGCAGCGTCAGGTCCAGCTCGCGCGTGCGCTGCGTCCCGAGGGTCACGCCGACACTGCCGGCCAGCGGCTTGTCGTCCTCGCCCACGCCCTTCGTGGTGATGTCGACGATGCCGGCGGTCCGGTAGCCGTATTGCGCGGGCAGCGCGCCGGTGAGCAGGCTGATGCTGTCGGCGAAGCGGGTCTCCAGCGTCTGGCCGAAGCCACTGATAGCCTCGGGGATCACGACACCGTTGATACGGTACTGCAGGTTGGCGTGGTCGCCGCGCACATGCAGGCCGCCGTAGGAGTCCTGCACCACGCCCGGCGTCTGCAGCAGGACCTGGTTGAGCGGCGTGTCGTCGCCCTGGGGCAGTCGGCCGAGGTCGGCCTTGTCGAACTTGTAGACCGTGCTGCCCGTGTCGGGCGACAGGCCGTTGCGGGCCGCGTCCAGGCGGCTGCGCGCGCCCTGCACCTGCACGGTGGGGAGCGGCGTGCCGGAAGCGGTGGGCGGGGCGTCGGCGGTGGTGGCGTTGCTGGAAGCGCCGTCTTCGGCGAAGGCGGGGAGGGCCGCCAGCAGCGGATAGGCGATGGAAACGGACAGCGCGAGCACGCGCAGGCGAGGAGCAGTCATGGTGGTGGCTCTGGAGATCTGACTTCGGACGGACGCAGGCCGGCCGGGTCTCGCGCGGAGCGGGAGAACAGGCGGTGCGACGGGCGGGAGGATCAGATCGCCGGCGGCGGTCCGCGGCTGCGCGGCGCGGGCGCGGGCAGCGAGCGCGAGTCGGGTGTGAGCGCAGCGGCCTGGACGTGCGCGCCGTCGGCCGGCGCGAGCACCGGAGCCTCGGCGCGGGCCGAGGCGGCCAGGTCGTCGAAGGCCAGGCAGACCTCGCACAGCTGATCGCCGGACAGCGCGTCCGGATCGGCGTGGGCGAGGTGGTCACCGTCCTGCGCGAGGCGGGCGCTGGCAGGCCCATGCCCGCGCGCATCGGTCAGGTGACCGATGCCATGCCACACCGCGCCCTGCTGCGACAGCAGCATGAACAGCGGGAGCAGCAAGTGCAGGAGGTGCTTGCGCATGGGGCGGGATTATGGGGGCCGCGTCCCGGGCGAGACGAAGGTCAGCGGCGCGCGGACAGCTTGGCGACAGGTTCACGTGGCGGCCGCGCTTCCGCCATTGATGCGCCGATTCCCGCCAATCGCCGCATGCGGCGCCGCGCCCCGGCCCGGCTGGACACACTGGGGCCTCGCTGTTGGCTCGATCCACTGCCTTGGACGAGGTCCTCGGACACTTTCCTGGAGATTGCGATGAAGATCCCTGTTGCCGCCTGGCTCCGCGAGAACCGGAGCTTCCTGCTGTTCGCGGCCGGTTTCCTGTTCTTCCGCACCGCCATCGCGGATTGGAATCCGGTCCCCAGCGGCTCGATGCGGCCGACGATCCTGGAAGGCGATGTCGTCTTCGTCGATCGGACGGCCTACGACTGGAAACTGCCGCTGACCGATCTGTCGCTGCGCCGCGTGGGCGAGCCCCGACGCGGGGATGTGGTGACCTTCAGCTCGCCGCGCGATGGCACGCGGCTGATCAAGCGCGTGGTGGCGGTGCCCGGCGACGTGGTTGAGCTGCGCGGCGATCGCCTGATCCTCAACGGCGAGGCGGCGACGTATGCGCCGGTGGAGGAGGTCGCGGAGGCGCTGGTGCCCGGGGTCGAGGTGCGCGGCGTGCGCGAGGTCGAGCAATGGGGCGGCCAGCGACGGATCGTGCAGTTCCTGCCCGCGCTGAACGCGCCGCGCGATTTCGGTCCGGTCGTGGTGCCCGCCGATGCGTTCTTCATGATGGGCGACAACCGGGACAACAGTCAGGACTCGCGCTACATCGGGCTGGTGCCGCGTCGGCTGATCATCGGACAGGCGCACCGGGTGCTGGTGTCGGCGGACATCAAGGGGCGCTGGGCGCCGAGATGGGATCGTTTCGCCGCGCCGTTGCGGTGAGGGGGGCAAGACCCGGCCCGCGCCGATGGCGCGAGCACGATCGGCATTGACCCGTCGCACGCAAGGTCTCTCGGGGCGCGTCGAGAATGGTCCGCCACGCCTTTCAACATTCGAGAAACCTCATGACGGATCTGTCCCGATTCCCCATCACGAAGAAGTGGCCCGCGCAGCACCCGGATCGCCTGCAGCTGTATTCGCTGCCCACGCCCAACGGGGTGAAGGTGTCGATCGCGCTGGAGGAGCTGGGTCTGCCGTACGAGCCTCACCTGGTGAGTTTCCAGACGGATGATCAGTTGACGCCGGAGTTCCTGTCGCTGAATCCGAACAACAAGATTCCCGCGATCATCGATCCGGACGGACCGGGGGGCGAGCCGCTGCCGCTGTTCGAGTCGGGCGCGATCCTGGTGTACCTGGCGGAGAAGACGGGGCGCCTGCTGCCGGCGGATCCGGCGCGTCGCTATGAGACCTTGCAGTGGGTGATGTTCCAGATGGGCGGGATCGGCCCGATGTTTGGGCAGGTGGGGTTCTTCCACAAGTTCGCGGGCAAGGATTACGAGGACAAGCGTCCGCGTGATCGTTATCTCAACGAGTCCAAGCGTCTGCTGGGCGTGCTGGAGAAGCACCTGACGGGTCGCGGCTGGATCATGGGCGACGAGTACACGATCGCGGACATCGCGATCTGGCCGTGGGTGAACAACCTGGTCGGGTTCTACGGCGCGGGCGAGCTGGTGGGATTCAGCGAGTTCAAGAACGTGCAGCGCGTGCTGGAAGCGTTCCTGGCGCGTGATGCCGTCAAGCGCGGATTGAACATCCCCGCTCGGCCTGCGGCCTGAGGGTCTCGGTGGATCGGAGAGCTCCGACCGGGGCCTCTTTGCGGAAGTATTGGGAGGAATTGGGTACCCGAGGAGGGTACCCAAGGGGGACATGGAGCAAGGAGGCCCCGGTCGGGGCTCTCAACGCTCGGTAGCGCTCAGTAATGCGGCGGCAAATCGTCCCGTAAGTTGCCCGGCCCGTCCGAGCGGCCCTCGGGGACTTGTCGCCGCAACTGCATGACCTCACGCACGAGTGCGTCGATCTGTTCCTGCTGCTTGGCGACCTGGGCGTTGAGGTGATCCACAAGGTCCTCCGAGAACGAGGCCTTGATCTCCAGCTCGGTGATGCGGGCCTCGAGGACCCGGACTTCCGAGGGGCTGTCCGGGTTCGTGCTCATGGCTGGGTCGCTGCTGCGGGCTTGGCCGCGGGTTGCGACATCAGCTCGGCGATCACCGACACGGGCGCGTTGCCGTAGCTCAGGAACTGTTCGTTGAAGGCCTTGATCCTGAAGTCCTTGCCCAGGGCCTGCTTGCGCTGCTCGCGCAGTTCCATGATGTCGCTGTAGCCGCTGAAGTAGCTGGTGAGCTGCACCGAGGTCAGCTGCACGCGGCGCCATTTCTCGCGGGCCTCGCGTTCGGTCTGGAAGGCCTGGCGCTGGAGCAGATCAAGCGCCTGCGCCTCGGTCATGCCGAGCACGTGGACGCTGTAGTCGAGGATGGTGTTGGTGACGCTGCGCAGGTTCCACTTGCCCCACATGAGCCACATCTCGGGCGCGTTCCCGCCGTAGCCCGATTCGAGCATCATGCGTTCGCCGAAGACGGCCCAGCCTTCGACCATCGCGCCGTTGCCGAAGAGGGTCTTGACCAGCGAGGGCGACTTGTTGGCGTAGACCAGCTGGGTGTAATGGCCCGGTACGGCCTCGTGGATGTTGAGGATCTGCAGGATCCAGTGGTTGTACTCGCGCAGCGAGCTCTCGGCCTGCTCGGGCGTGAGGTCGTCGAGCGGCGTGACGTTGTAGTACGTGCGGTCCTGCGGGCGATAGGGGCCGGGGGCCTCGATGCCGGCGCCGGCGACGCCGCGCTGGTAGACCGGCGTCTCGCGCACGATCAGCGGCTTGCTCGCGTCCTGCGTGAGCAGGTCGTGGTCGGTGATCCAGCGCTCCAGCTGCGGGATCTGCGCGCGGATCTCCTTGACGAAGTCCTCGCGCTTGACGTGGCGCTCGCTGAGCTTGCCGATCACCGCGCCGATCCTGGCGAAGCGGTCCTCGGGCTTGGGTGCATCGCCCAGCGTCTTCGCCCAGAGCTCATCGGACAGCTGCGCCATCCGCGTCAGCAGCTCCTCGCGGGCTTTGAGCGCGCGCTGGTACATCTGCTCGGCCGAGTGGCGGGACTGGATGTCGTAGCCGAACTTCTTCTCGTACAGCGCCTGGCCCAGCCGGAAGCTGCGAGCCTTGCCGCTGGCCTGGCCGTCGGCGAGCAGCTTGCGCAGCTGCGCGCGGTAACCCTCGACGGCGAGCTTGGCCGCGGCGATGCGGTCCGTCAGCAGCTTGCGCTCGGCCGGCGTCAGCGACGCGGCGTCCGGACCTTGCGCGGCCTTGGCCACTTCATCGAGCACGCTCAGCACACCGGGTGCCTGGTCGATGGCCAGTTGCGTGTGCTCCAGCGTGGGCTGCTTGAGCAGCGCCGCGCCGGCGCGGTAGTAGGCGGGCACCTGCGCCAGGCGCGCCGAGATCGTCTTGAGCCGCACCGGCAGCGGCGCGTAGTCCGTGGCCAGGATGTAGTCGATCGGGCCGGCGATGTTCAGGTAGGACGGATTCCACTCGTACTCGCGCAGCTCGGTCAGCTGGAAACGGTCGCTGCGCAGCTTGTTGAGCAACTGGCCCAGGTCGGTGCGCGAGGACGCGCCCAGCGTCGTCGCATCGACGGCCTCGAAGCGCTTGAGCCAGTCGTTGGCGAAGGCCAGCGAGCGCGCGCGCATCGCGCGGTCCGGCGCCGGCAACTGGTCGGCGAATTCATACCGGCCCGCGCCGATCGCGGCGTCGGGGTCCAGGCGCCACAGGGCCTCGATGTAGTCGTTGGCCAGGCGCTGGAAGCGGGTGTCGGCGTCGACGCCGGCATCGGGGTCAGGCTTGATGACGGCCCGCACCGGCTTGGCGGCTGCGGGGCTGCTCGCGGCATCGGTCGCCAGCGCGGGCGCGGCGCTCAGCGCGCCGAGGGTGGTCAGCGCGGCCAGGGCCAGCGCGCTCAGAGGGGTGGGGCGATTCGTCATGGGGCGCGAGCATAGCCCCGTCGCACCGTCCGTGACCAAGGCCATGAGGCGCAAGGGCGCCGGTCGATGCGACGGGCGCCCTTGCATGTCAGTCCGGAAACGCGGGCGTCAGCCGAGCAGCCACCGGCTCACGTGGAAGGTCACCCAGGACGCGAAGTAGGCCAGGCCGAACAGGTAGGCCAGCATGATCGCCGGGATCTTGTAGCCGCCGGTCTCGCGCTTGACCGCCGCGATCGTCGACACGCACTGCGGCGCGAAGATGAACCAGGCCAGCAGCGAGAACGCCGTGGGCAGGCCCCAGGTGGAGGCGATCAGCGGCGTGAGTGCCTGCGCGGCCTCGTCGCCGGTGGCCGACAGCGAGTACACCGTGCCCAGCGCGCTGACCGCGATCTCGCGGGCGGCCATGCCCGGCACCAGCGCCAGGCTGATCTGCCAGTTGAAGCCGATCGGCTCGAAGATCGTCGCCAGTCCGCGGCCCAGGTAGCCGGCGAAGCTGTACTCGATGGCCGGACCGGTGGCGCCCTCGGGCGCGCCGGGGAAGGTCGACAGCACCCACAGCAGCAGCGTCAGCGCCAGGATGATGCCGCCCACGCGCTTGATGAAGATCTCCGCGCGCTGCCACAGCCCGATGGCGACGTTGCGCGCATGCGGCCAGTGATAGCTGGGCAGCTCCATCATCAGCGGACGCACCTGGCGGCCCGCGTCGGTGAAGCGCTTGAGCAGCCACGCCACCGCCATCGCCGCGATGATCCCGGCGAAGTACAGCACGAACAGCACCAGTCCCTGCAGCTCGATGCCCGCCCACAGCTCGCGCTGCGGGATGAAGGCGCCGATCAGCAGCGCGTACACCGGCAGCCGCGCCGAGCAGGTCATCAGCGGCGCGATCAGGATGGTCACGAGGCGGTCGCGCGGGTTGGCGATCGAGCGCGTGGCCATGATCCCGGGGATCGCGCAGGCGAAGCTCGACAGCAGCGGGATGAAGCTGCGACCCGACAGGCCCACCGAGCCCATCAGCCGGTCCAGCAGGAAGGCGGCGCGCGGCAGGTAGCCCGATTCCTCGAGGATCAGGATGAAGAAGAACAGGATCAGGATCTGCGGCAGGAACACCAGCACGCCGCCCACGCCCGCGATCAGGCCGTCGACGACCAGGCTGCGCAGGTGACCCTCGGGCAGCAGCGCGCCGGCCTGCTCGCCCAGCCAGCCGATGCCGGCCTCGATCCATTCCTTGGGCACCTCGGCCCACGCGAACACCGCCTGGAACAGCAGGAACAGCAGCACCGCCAGCAGGATCGGGCCCACCACCGGATGCAGCACGACGCGGTCGACCTTGTCGCTGGGCAGCTCGCCTTGCAGCGTGTCCAGCCCCAGCGCCTTGAGGATGTGGTTGATGCGCGCGGTGTCGTCGCCCTCGGCGGCCGTCGGCGCGGTGCGCCATTGCGCGGGATCGTCCAGCACCGCGCGCAGGTCGTCCAGGCCGTCGCCGTCGGTGGCCACGGTCCGGATCACCGGCACGCCCAGCAGCTCGGAGAGCCTGGCGGTGTTGATCTCGATGCCGCGACGCTGGGCCAGGTCGGCCATGTTCAGCGCGACCACGCAGGGCAGGCCCTGACGCTGCACCGACAGGAACAGCCGCAGGTTGCGGCGCAGGTTGGTCGCGTCCAGCACGCAGACGATCAGGTCGGGACGCTTTTCGCCCTGCGCGCGTCCGGCCAGGACGTCCACCGTGACGCGCTCATCGGGCGAGCGCGGGTACAGCGAGTACGTGCCGGGCAGGTCCAGCACGCGCAGCAGCTTGCCGGCGGCGGTCTTCAGGCGGCCTTCCTTGCGCTCGACGGTCACGCCGGCGTAGTTGGCGACCTTCTGGCGGCTGCCGGTCAGGCGGTTGAAGAGGGCGGTCTTGCCGCAGTTCGGATTGCCGACCAGGGCCAGCAGCGGTCCCGCGGGATGGATGTGGACGACCGATTCACGCATGGGCGGCTCCGGGCTGCCCGTTCGAGGCGGCGTCAGTGGCGTTCGCGGCGTTGGCGGCGATCAGCCCCGCGGCCGCGGTGTCCTCCAGCAGCACGCAATCGGCCTCGGCCTTGCGCAGCGCGAAGGTCGACTGCCCGATGCGCACCACCAGCGGATCCGCGCCCGGCATCGCGCGCGCCAGCACGGCCACGTGCTCACCGGCGACGAAGCCCAGCTCCTCCAGCATCTGTTTCCATTCCGGCGCATGGGCCGGGGCCTGCAGCGCCTGGACGCGGTGCGCCCGGCCGATGGCCGCCTGCGCGAGGGTGGGGGAGGAAAGGACAGCGCTCATGTCGTGGGGATCTCGGGAGGAGCCTGCGGGCTTGCGAAGCGAAACATTCTAAATGATAGTGATTCTCAACTTGCCTGGGAGAACCAGGGTGAAGGTTCGCTCAACCCGAGGGCGCATGGCGGACCCGTCAAACGGAGGGCGGCGTGGGCACGGGACGTGCTTGTCGCCACCCACTTTTCCCAGGGATCGCAATGACTCGAAATAGTGTGGAGACCCTCGATTTGATGAGCCCGCAAACGTTTAGCGTTTTCCTGGACCTCGCTTACACTCGCGCCTTCTTAGAATGCCCGGCTGCTCCTCACCCTTCGCATCGAGACCGCAAATGATGAAGTCCTTCCTGTCGTCGTTCTCTCCCCTCGCGGCTGGCCTGGCCCTGACGCTGACGGCTGGCGCCGCGGCCGCGCAGACCACCCCCGCGGTGATCTTCGACATGGGCGGCAAGTTCGACAAGTCGTTCAACGAGGCCGCCTACCGCGGCGTCGAGCAGTGGAAGAAGGACACCGGCGGCAAGTACCTCGAGTTCGAGATCAGCAACGAGACCCAGCGCGTGCAGGCGATCCGCCGCATGGCCGAGCGGGGCGCCAGCCCGATCATCTCGGTGGGCTTCGCGCAGGCCTCGGCGCTGAACCAGGTGGCCAAGGACTTCCCCAAGACGAAGTTCGTGATCATCGACGAGAAGGTCAACCAGCCCAACGTGCAGTCGGTGCTGTTCAAGGAGCAGGAAGGCAGCTTCCTCGTCGGCGCGCTGGCCGCGCTGACCAGCAAGACCGGCAAGGTCGGTTTCGTCGGCGGCATGGACATCCCGCTGATCCGCAAGTTCGAGTGCGGCTATGAGCAGGGCGCCAAGGCGGCCAACGCCAAGGTCGAGGTCTTCAAGAACATGACCGGCACGACCGCCTCGGCCTGGAACGATCCGACCCGCGGCGGCGAGCTGGCCAAGGCGCAGTTCGCCAAGGGCGTGGACGTGGTCTTCGCCGCGGCCGGCGGCACCGGCGTGGGCGTCTACCAGGCCGCCAAGGACGCCAACAAGTTCGCCATCGGCGTGGACAGCAACCAGAACCACCTGCAGCCCGGCACGATGCTGAGCTCCATGGTCAAGCGCGTGGACGTCGCCGTCTACAACGTGCTCAAGGAATGGAAGCCCGGCATCAGCGTGCTGGGCCTGAAGGAAGGCGGCGTGGAATACGCCGTGGACGCCAACAACGCCAAGCTGATCTCGCCCGCGGTGAAGACGAAACTCGATGCGTACAAGGCGGACATCATCGCCGGCAAGATCAAGGTGGCCGACTACATGGCCGACAACGCCTGCAAGAACTGACCCCCGCGAGCGAGCGTTCCTGACATGACACAGTCCCCACGCGGCGCCGCCGCGCCCGCGGTCCGTCTGTGCGACATCTCCAAGCGCTTCGGCGCGGTGCAGGCCAACCGGGCGGTGAGCCTGGCCGTGGAGCGCGGCACCGTGCACGGCCTGGTCGGCGAGAACGGCGCCGGCAAGAGCACGCTGATGGCGATCCTCTACGGCTACTACCACGCCGACGAGGGCCACATCGAGGTGGACGGCCAGCGCGTGAGCATCGCCAACTCGCATCAGGCGATCGCGCTGGGCATCGGCATGGTGCATCAGCACTTCATGTTGGTGGACACGCTCTCGGCGCTGGACAACGTGATGCTGGGCGCGGAGCCCGCGTTCTTCCTGTCGCGCGCCAAGAAGCAGGTGCGCCGCGAGCTCGAGACGCTGATGCGCGACACCGGCCTGACGGTGCGCCTGGACGCCACCGTGGCGGACCTGCCGGTGGGCGAGATGCAGCGGCTGGAGATCCTCAAGGCGCTGTACCGCGGCGCGCGCATCCTGATCCTGGACGAGCCCACCGCGGTGCTGACGCCGCAGGAGACGGACCAGCTCTTCGAGGTGCTGCGCCGTCTGCGCGAGCGCGGCACGACGATTCTGCTGATCACGCACAAGCTGCGCGAGGTGATGGCGCTGTGTGACGCCGTGACCGTGATGCGCGCCGGCACCGTGATCAAGACCTGCGCCATCGGCGAGACCGACCCCGAGGACCTGGCCGAGAGCATGGTCGGCCGCAAGGTCCAGCTGGGCCGCGACGGCGGCGCCGTGCAGCCGCAGTCGGACCAGCCGGTGCTGCGCGCCGAGGGCCTCACCGTGGCCAGCGACACCGGCTCGGGCGTGCACCTGCTGAGCAACGCGACGCTGTCGTTGCGTCCGGGCGAGATCGTCGGCGTGGCCGGGGTGTCGGGCAACGGCCAGAGCGAGCTGCTCGAGGTGCTGGCCGGCATGCGCGCGCCCGATGCCGGCGCGCTGCATGTGGCGGGCCGCGACTTCCACGCGGCGTCGTGGATGGACCCGCGCACCGCGCGCGAGCTCAAGCTCGCGCATGTGCCCGAGGACCGCCACGCGCTGGGCATGGTGCTGAGCTTCCCCGCGTGGGAAACGGCCGCGCTCGGGTATCACGAGCAGGACCAGTACTGCGCCGGCCCCTTCAGCCTGGCGATGGACCAGCGCCACCTGCGCGCGCAGACCGCCGAGATGATGGAGCGCTTCGACGTGCGCCCGCGCAACGCGGAGCTGGGCTCGTCCAAGTTCTCCGGCGGCAATCAGCAGAAGCTGATCCTGGCGCGCGAGATCGGGCAGCAGCCCGCGGTGCTGCTGGTGGGCCAGCCCACGCGCGGCGTGGACATCGGCGCCATCGAATTCATCCACAACCAGCTGCGCCGCCTGCGCGACGCGGGCTGCGCGATCCTGGTCGTGTCCAGCGAGCTCGACGAGATCCTGGCGCTGGCCGATCGCGTCGTGGTCATGAACGCCGGCCGCATCACCGGTGAGCTCGCGATCGACGAGTGCTCCGAGAAGAACCTGGGCCTGCTGATGTCGGCGTCCCCCACCCAAGAGAAAGCCGCATGAGCGCCCAAGCCTTGCAGATGCCGCGCTGGATGGACCTCGTCCTGCTGCCGCTGTGGAACCTGCTGATCGCGCTGGCGGTGGCCGGCGGCGTGGTGCTGCTGATCGGCGCGAGCCCGGTGCAGGCGCTGACGGTGCTGCTGGACGGCGCGCTGGGCAGCGCGCGCGGCCTGGGCTACACGCTCTACTACACGACGACCTTCATCTTCACGGGCCTGGCCGTGGCGGTCGCCTTCCACGGCGGGCTGTTCAACATCGGCGGCGAGGGGCAGGCGACGCTGGGCGGCATCGGCGTGGCGCTGCTGTCGCTGTGGCTGGCGCCCAAGCTGCCCGGCTTCGTGATGATCCCGCTGGCGATCCTGGCAGCCGCGCTCTTCGGCATGGTCTGGGCCGCGGTGCCCGGTTACCTGCAGGCCTGGCGGGGCAGCCACGTGGTCATCACGACCATCATGTTCAACTTCCTCGCCGCGGGGCTGAACGGCTACCTGCTCGTGAACTGGCTGCGCCCGGCGGGGTCGATGTCGGTGGAGAGCGACGCGTTCGCCGACTCCGCCCGCATGCCCGCGGTGCATGAGCTGCTGGCCAAGCTGGGCGTCGAATGGCCGTCCTCGCCGCTGAACCTGACGATCGTGCTGGCGCTGGCCGCCAGCGTCTTCGTCTGGTGGTTCCTGTGGAAGAGCCGCGCCGGCTACGTGCTGCGCGCGGTGGGCGCGAACCCGAGCGCCGCGCATTACGCCGGCATCCGCCCGCGCTGGCAGGTGCTGGCGGCGATGGGGCTGTCGGGCGCGCTGGCCGGCCTGGTCGGCGTCAACGAGATCGCCGGCGTGCAGGGCAAGCTGACGCTGGACTTCGTCGCCGGCGCCGGTTTCACCGGCATCGCCGTGGCGCTGATGGGCCGCAACCATCCGGTGGGCATCATCCTGGCGTCGCTGCTGTTCGGCACGCTGTACCAGGGCGGGGTCGAGGTCTCGTTCGAGGTGCCCGGCTTCAGCCGCGAGATGGTGGTGACCGTGCAGGGCCTGATCGTGCTGTTCGCCGGCGCGATGGCCATGGTGAGCGCGCCGATGTTCGCGCGGCTCTACGGGGCATTCGCGCGCAAGCAGCGCGCGGCGGAGGGGAAGTCCCATGGATGAGGTGCTGATCGGCTCCGTGCTGGCGTCGACGCTGCGCGTCACCACGCCGCTGCTGTTCGCCGCGCTGGCGGGTCTGCTGTCAGAGCGCTCCGGCGTCGTCGACATCGGGCTGGAAGGCAAGATGCTGTCGGCCGCGTTCGCCGCCGCCGCGGTGGCCAGCGTGTCGCATTCGACGACGCTGGGCCTGCTGGCCGCGATCGGCGTGGCCATCGCGATGTCGATGGTGCACGGCTTCGCCACGGTGACGCACCGCGGCGATCAGGTGGTCTCGGGCGTCGCGCTGAACATGGTGGCCGCGGGCCTGACCGTCGTGCTGGGCATCGCCTGGTTCGCGCAGGGCGGCCAGACGCCTCCGATCAGCTCGGAGCAACGCATCACCGGCCTGCTGCCGCAGTGGGCGGAGCCGACGCCGGGCAGCTGGTTCGCGTCGGTCATCGGCCACGGGCTGCTGAGCCACAACGCGCTGGTCTACCTGGCGTTCGCGCTCGTGGTGGCGGTGTGGTTCTTCCTGGAGCGCACGCGCCCGGGCCTGCGCCTGCGCGCGGTCGGCGAGAACCCTGCGATGGTCGACGCCGCGGGGGTGTCCGTGCCGCGGCTGCGCTACACGGCGCTGGCGCTCAACGGCATCCTGTGCGGCCTGGGCGGCGCGTACCTGACGCTGGCGCAGAACGCCTCGTTCTCGCCCAACATGACCGCGGGCCGCGGGTTCATCGCGCTGGCCGCGATGATCTTCGGCAAGTGGAAACCGGTGCCCACGCTGTGCGCGTGCCTGCTGTTCGGCTTCCTGGACGCCGTGGCGATCCGCCTGCAGGGCGTGTCGCTGCCGGGCATCGGCGAGGTGCCTGTGCAGCTGATCCAGGCGCTGCCCTACATCCTGACGGTGGTGCTGCTGGCCGGTTTCATCGGCCAGGCGATCGCCCCCAAGGCGCTGAGCAAGCCCTACGTGAAGGAGCGCTGAGCATGACGGCCTCGCAGGACCTGATCGCGTCGATCGCGGCGATGCCGTCATTCGGCCTCAGCGCCGAGGTCATCGAACGTCTGCTCAAGGCCGCGCTCGACGCGCGCCAGCACTCGCATGCGCCGTACTCGAAGTACTTCGTCGGCGCCGCGGTGCTGGACGAGCACGGCCGCATCCACGCCGGCTGCAACATCGAGAACGCCGCCTATCCGCAAGGCTGGTGCGCGGAGACCAACGCGCTGGGTCACATGATCATGGGCGGCGGGCGCATCGCCCGCGCGGTGATGGTGACCGGCGCGGGCTCGGAGATCATCACGCCCTGCGGCGGCTGCCGCCAGAAGCTGCGCGAGTTCGCGCGGCCCGAGGAATTGATCGTGATCGCGGGCGACGCCTCGGGCGTGCGCGCGCACTGGACCCTGGAGCAGCTGCTGCCGGCGAGCTTCGGTCCGGACCATCTGAAGAACTGAACGAACACAGGCGCGGCCGATGTCCGGCCGCGACAGGAGAGAGAACCATGTCCATGCCCCTGCACGGCGCCGAGCTCGACGCCGCCATCACCACCAGCCTCGCCACGCTGAAGTCCACCTTCGGCGAGCAAGGTCCCGAAGTCGCCGTGGTGCTGGGTTCCGGCTGGTCCGGCGCGGTCGATCAGCTGCAGGACGTCAAGCACCTGCCGTACGCGCAGCTGCCCGCGTTCCCGCAGCCCAAGGTCGAGGGCCACGTGGCCGAGATCGCGGTGGGGCGCGTGGGCCAGCAACGCGTGGCGATGCTGCGCGGCCGCGCGCATACCTACGAGAGCGGCGACTGCACCGGCATGGCCGGCGCGATCCGCAGCCTGAAGGCCTGGGGCGTGAAGGTGCTGGTGCTGACGAACGCGTCGGGCAGCCTGCGTTCGCACCAGCCCCCGGGCAGCCTGATGCTGATCTCGGACCACATCAATGCGCCGCAGCGCTCGCCGCTGACGGGCCTGCCGGGCAGCGACCGCTTCTGCGACATGAGCGTCGCCTATGACGCCGAGCTGCGCCAGCAGGGCTTCAAGGTCGCGCGCGAGCACAACATGGTGCTCACCGAGGGCGTGTACGTGTGGGCTGTCGGTCCGCACTTCGAGACGCCGGCCGAGATCCGCATGTTCGCGGCCTGGGGCGCCGATGCGGTGGGCATGAGCACCGTGCCGGAGACCATCCTGGCGCGTCACGCCGGTCTGCGCGTGGCGGGCCTGGCGCTGATCACCAACATGGCCGCCGGCATGTCCGACGAGGCGCTGACGCACGCGCTGACGCTGCAGCAGGCCAAGACGTCGGGCGACCGCGCCGCGGCCTACCTGGGCCAGTACTTGGCCTCGCTGGCGACGCTGGAATCGCTGAAGGCCTGATCGCGCGAAGGCGCAAGATCGGGCGCGGGCGGCGCCGAGGATGGCGCGGCCCCTAGGGAGCAGTAGATGAAGACCGAGATGAGTCTGCAACACGCGGCGCGCCTGGCGCTGCGATGCCTGGATCTGACCAGCCTGAATGACGGCGACACCGCCGCCGACATCGACGCGCTGTGCGCGCGCGCCGTCGGCGCGGCCGACCGCGGTCACGTGGCCGCCGTGTGCGTGTGGCCGCGATTCGTCGCGCAGGCGCGCGCGGCGCTGCCCGCGGACATCCGCGTCGCGGCGGTCGCGAACTTCCCCGACGGCAGCCTGGATCTGCCGCGCGTGCTGGCCGAGATCGACGCGATCGCGCAGGCCGGCGCGCAGGAGGTCGACGTGGTGCTGCCGTACAAGGCGCTGATGGCGGGGCAGTCCACCGAGGTGGGCGAGTTCCTGTCCGAGGTGCGCCATGCGACGCGCCCGTTGACGCTGAAGGTCATCATCGAATCCGGCGAGCTGGGCTCGACCGCGCGCATCGCCGAGGCCACGCGCCAGGCGCTGATGGCCGGCGCGGACTTCGTCAAGACGAGCACCGGCAAGAGCGCGGTGTCGGCGACGCTGGAGGCTGCGGCCACGATGCTGCGCGAGATCGCGGTGAGCGGCCTGGGCAACGCGGGTTTCAAGGCCTCGGGCGGGATCCGCTCGGTGGCGGACGCCGCGGTCTACCTGCAGCTGACCGCCGAGCACCTGGGCGAGGGCGCCCTGACGCCGCAGCGCCTGCGCTTCGGCGCGAGCGGACTGCTGGGCGACATCGAGGCGGTGCTGGCGGGCGAGGGCAGCGTGGCCGGCAACGCGGCCAGCGTCACGAACGCCGTGTACTGACATGCTGGCTCAGGAAATCATTCGCGCCAAGCGCGAAGGTCTCGCGCTGGACGAGGCGCAGATCCAGCACTTCGTGCGCGGACTCGTGGACGGCCGCTGGAGCGAGGGCCAGGTGGCCGCGCTGGGCATGGCAGTGTTCCTGCGCGGCATGGGCCGCGACGAGGCCGTCGCGCTGACGCGCGCGATGATGAACAGCGGCCGCGTGCTGAGCTGGCCCGACATGCCGGGGCCGGTGCTGGACAAGCATTCGAGCGGCGGCGTGGGCGACAAGCTCAGCCTCATGATCGCGCCGATGGTGGCAGCCTGCGGCGGCTACGTCCCGATGATCGCGGGACGCGGCCTGGGGCACACGGGCGGCACCGTCGACAAGCTCGAGGCGATCCCCGGCTACACGACGACACCGGCGCCCGCGGACTTCGACCGCATCGTGCGCACGCTGGGCTGCGCCATCATCGGCCAGACCAGCGACCTGGCGCCGGCGGACAAGCGCTTCTACGCGGTGCGCGACATCACCGCCACCGTCGAGAGCGTGCCGCTGATCACGGCGAGCATCCTGTCCAAGAAACTCGCCGCGGGGCTGCAAGGCCTGGCCATGGACATCAAGTGCGGTAACGGCGCGTTCGCGGCGACGCCCGAGTTCGGTCAGGAGCTGGCGCGGAGCATCGTCGATGTGGCCGGCGGTGCGGGCCTGCGCACGCGCGCGCTGATCACCGACATGAACCAGGTGCTGGGGCAGGAGGTCGGCAACGCGCTGGAAGTGCGCGGCGCCATCGACTACCTGACCGGCCGCCGGCCTCGCGAGGCGCGCACGCACGAGCTGACGCTGGCGCTGTGCGCGGAGATGCTGGTGCTGGGCGGGCTCGCGCCCGACACGGCCGCGGCGCGCGTGAAGCTGCAGGCGGCGCTGGACAGCGGCGCGGCGGCGGAGCGTTTTGCGCGCATGGTCGCGGCGCTAGGCGGTCCGGCGGATCTGCTGGAGCGTCCGGAGGCGCATCTGGCGGCCGCGCCGGTCGTGCGTCCGATTCCCGCGCCGCGCGCGGGGCGTGTGGTCGGCATGAACACGCGGGACATCGGGCTGGTCATCGTGGAGCTGGGCGGCGGACGCCGCCTGCCGGGCGATGCGCTGGACATGCGTGTGGGGCTGGATCGCTTCGCGCAGTTGGGCGACGTGGTGAGCGCGGGCGACCCGGTCGCCTTCGTGCATGCGGCCGATGAAGCCTCGGCGGATCGCGCGATCGCGCAGGTGCTCGCGGCGATCACGATCGGCGACGCCCCGTCGTGGTCGCCTTCGGCGCTGGTCATGGCGGAACTGGGCTGACTCACACCAGCCCTCACCCCAACCCCTCTCCCGCTTCGCGGGCGAGGGGCTTCTTGGCAGTCGTCCGCGAGGCACCCTTGCCCGCGAAGCGGGAGAGGGGCTTCTTGGCAGTCGTCCGCGAGGCACCCTCTCCCGCTTCGCGGGCGAGGGGCTTCTTGGCAGTCGTCCGCTGAGGCACCCTCGCCCGCGAAGCGGGAGAGGGCGGGGGGTGAGGGCTCTCAGTCAGGCCGCCGGTGCAAACGCCGGTCTGTAGAATCCCGGCCTCATTTCCGATTCCCTCCATGTCCGATTCCATCGATCCCACCGACGCGCCCGAAGGCGAGGGCGTCAATCACCCCAAGGCCCGCATCCGCAGCTTCGTCGTGCGCGCCGGGCGCATGGGGACCGGACAGGTGAAGGCGCTGGCCGAGCTGGGCCCGAGATTCGTGCTCCCGTTCAAGCCCGAGCCGCTGGACTACGCCGCGACCTTCGGCCGCCAGGCGCCGGTGGTCTTCGAGATCGGATTCGGCATGGGCGGCCCGACCGCCCAGATCGCCCGCACGCTGCCCGAGGTCGACTTCATCGGCTGCGAGGTCCATGAACCCGGCGTGGGCGCGCTGCTCAAGCTGATCGGCGAGCAGGACATCCCCAACATCCGCATCTTCCAGCACGACGCGGTCGAGGTGCTGGACCACATGATCCCCAAGGGCTCGCTGGCCGGCGTGCACATCTACTTCCCCGATCCCTGGCACAAGAAGCGCCACAACAAGCGCCGCCTCGTGCAGCCGCCGTTCGTGGCCAAGCTCGTCGAGCACCTCGCCCCGGGCGGTTACCTGCATCTGGCCACCGACTGGGAACCCTACGCGCAGCAGATGCTGGAAGTCCTCAGCGCCGATCCGGACCTGGTCAACAGCTCCGAGCGCGCCGACGGCTATGCCGACAAGCCTGCCTACCGCCCGCTGACCAAGTTCGAGAACCGCGGCCTGAAGCTGGGCCACGGCGTCTGGGATCTGGTGTTCAAGCGCAAGGGCTGAGGTCCCGTGCGGCCGTGACCAAGGTCAGGCCGGGCCCGACCTGCAAGGGCTTTCAGGGCGGGCCGCGAGGGTCGCGCTGGTAGAGTTCCGCACCATGTCCGAATCCAACTCCCTTGCCGGCCGGCACATCCTGCTGGGCCTGTCCGGCGGCATCGCCTGCTACAAGATCGCCGAGCTCACGCGCCTGTTCGTGAAGGCCGGTGCGACGGTGCAGGTCGTCATGACGGAGGCCGCCGAGGCCTTCATCACGCCGGTGACCATGCAGGCGTTGTCCAACCGGCCGGTGTTCACGAGCCAATGGGACGCGCGGCCCGAGAACAACATGGCGCACATCAACCTCACGCGCGAGGCCGACGTGATGCTCATCGCGCCGGCGAGCGCGGACATGATCGCCAAGCTCGCGCAGGGACGCGCCGACGAACTGCTGTCGCTGACCGCGCTGGCCCGTCCCGCGCACGAGTGCGCGCTGCTGCTCGCGCCAGCGATGAACCGCGAGATGTGGGCCCACCCGGCCACGCAGCGCAACCTGGCGCAGGTGCAGACGGACGGCGCGAAGGTGCTGGGCGTGGGCTCGGGCGACCAGGCCTGCGGTGAGATCGGCGACGGGCGGATGCTCGAGCCGCAGCAGCTGCTGGAGCACGTGATCTCGCACTTCCAGCCCAAGGTGCTGGCGGGTCGCAAGCTGCTGATCACGGCCGGGCCGACCTACGAGGCCATCGATCCGGTGCGTGGCATCACCAACCGTTCCAGCGGCAAGATGGGTTTCGCCATCGCGCGCGCGGCGGCGGAGGCGGGGGCCGAGGTCACGCTGGTGGCGGGGCCGGTGCACCTGCCCACGCCGCTGGGCGTGACGCGCGTGGACGTGCAGAGTGCGCGCGAGATGCTCGACGCGGTGCTGCCGCGCGCGGCCACGCATCACGTGTTCGTGGCGACGGCGGCGGTGGCGGACTGGCGTCCGGCGCAGACCGCCGAGCACAAGATCAAGAAGAACGCCAAGGCCGGCGAGGCGGTCGCGCCTGCGCTCGAGCTGGCCGAGAACCCCGACATCCTGGCCACGGTCGCCGCACTGGCGCATCCACCGCTGTGCGTGGGCTTCGCGGCCGAGAGCCAGGACCTGATCAAGCATGCGCGCGAGAAGCGCCAGCGCAAGAACGTGCCGCTGATCGTGGCCAACGTCGGTCCGGCGACTTTCGGCCAGGACGACAACGCGTTGACGCTGGTGGACGCGCGCGGCGAGCGCGAGCTGTCGCGTGCCGACAAGCTGACGCTGGCGCGCGAGCTGGTGCGCGAGATCGCGCAGCGGCTGACCACGTACAACGCCTGATCGCGCGCAGCGATCCGGCGCCCTGATGCCATTCCTGTTGATCCCCCGTTTGATCTCCCCTTTGATCCCATGACCACCATCGATCTGAAGGTGCTCGACCGCCGCATGGCCGAGCAGCTCCCCGTCTACGCGACCACCGGCAGCGCCGGCCTGGACCTGCGTGCCTGCCTGGACCAGCCCATCACGCTGGCGCCGGGCGACACCGTGCTGGTGCCCACCGGCCTGGCCATTCACATCGGCGACGCGGGTCTGGCCGCGATGATCCTGCCGCGCTCGGGCCTGGGCCACAAGCACGGCATCGTGCTGGGCAACCTGGTCGGGCTGATCGACTCGGACTACCAGGGCCAGCTGATGGTCAGCGTGTGGAACCGCGGCAAGGACACGTTCACGATCCAGCCGATGGAGCGCATCGCGCAGATGGTGATCGTGCCGGTGGTGCAGCCGCAGTTCCGCGTCGTGGATGACTTCGACGCGTCCTCGCGCGGCGAGGGCGGCTTCGGGTCGACGGGCAAGGCCTGATCCGGTCCTGCTGAAACGACAAATGCCGGGCTGGGCCCGGCGTTTTGCTTTCAGCGGCTTGGCGCGACCGAGCGCGCCTTGGCGCGTCAATCCCCGTGCCCGTGGCCTTCCTCGACGCCGGCCGCTTCCGCGTCCACCGGCGCCTGGGCGTTGGCGCCGTCGAAGAAGAAGGGCCTGCGCGGCTTCTTCGCGGGCCAGACCTCATTCATCGACGGGATGTCGAAGACGCGGCCGCCCTGCATGACCTTGGCGATGCGGTCGCTCTGACGGATGTCCTTGAGCACGTCGCCGTCCAGGATCACCAGGTCGGCGAGCTTGCCCGGCTCCAGCGAGCCGATGTCCTTGTCCAGCCCCAGGTAGCGAGCCGGGTTCAGCGTCGCGGTGCGGATCGCCTCCAGCGAGCTCATGCCGCCCAGGCCCATCATCCAGAGTTCCCAGTGCGCGCCCAGGCCCTCGCGCTGCCCATGCGCGCCGATGTTCACCGACACGCCGGCCCGCTGCAGCTCGGTCGCCGTCCTCGCCACCTGGATGACGTTGAAGTCCTCCTCGGGCGCGGTCTCGCGACGCACGCTGCGCGGCTCCAGCACGGCCTTGGGCACGAACCGGCTCAGGATCGGATGACGCCACACGTCGGTGCGCGCGTACCAGTAATGCTCGCCGTCCAGGCCGCCGTAGGCGACGTTCAGCGTGGGCGTGTAGCCGACCTGCGTCTGCGGCCACAGCTGCTTCACGTCCTCGTAGACCTTGGCCACGGGCAGCGCGTGCTCGATGCCGGTGTGGCCGTCGATCACCATGTTCATGTTCATCTGGAACAGCGAGCCGCCTTCGGGCACCACCATCATCTGCGTGTCGCGCGCGGCCTCGAGCACCTGCTGGCGCTGATCGCGGCGCGGCTGGTTGTAGCTCTTGACGCTGATCGCGCCTGCGGCCTTGAGCCGCTTCAGGTGCGTCTGCGCGTCGTCCAGGCTGTTGATGACGGCGGAGAAGTCCGACTTGGCGCCGTACAGCACCGTGCCCGTCGAGAAGATGCGCGGCCCGACGACCCGGCCGGTGCGCTGCATCTCGGACTGCGTGTAGATGTCGCTGGTGCGGTTGGACGGATCGTGCAGCGTGGTCAGGCCGAAGGCGAGCGAGGCGTAGTTGATCCAGCTCTGCTGCGGGACGATCTCGCTCTCGGCCATCGTGCCGTGCCAGTGCGCGTCGATCAGGCCGGGGATGACGGTCTTGCCCGCGGCCTGGATGGTCTCGGTCCCGGCGGGGATGGTCACCGAGGCGCGCGGCCCGATCGCGGCGATGCGGTCGCCGTCCACGAGGATGGCGCCGTCCTCGATGACCTCATCGGGCCTGGCGGCGTTCATCGTGACGATGCGCGCGCCGACGATGGCCACGCGGCCCTTGGGCTTGTCGGCGGTCAGCGTGAGCTTGATCGGCGCGCCGCGCTCGGCGGGCTTGAAGCCCGGTTGCAGCGCCTGCGCCAGCGGCACGGTGAAGAGCTCGTTGCCCAGCGCGTAGTGCAGCGCGTAGGGCCGGGTCTTGCCGTCGCCCGACCATTGCAGGTCGTCGCCGGCGTTGACGTCGAGCTTCTTCACCGGCATCGCCTCGGCCTTGGGGCCGACCGTCTGCAGCTTGCCCGCGGGCGCGAGCGCCGTGACGTAGGTGTGGAAGCGCTCGGTGAAGCCCAGCCACTGGCCGTCGGGCGAGACGGTGAAGCGCGTGGCGAATTCGCTCTTGGCGACGGCCACCTCGCTGCGGTCGGCCAGGTTCAGCCGGATGAGCTGGTGATTCGAATCGACCTCGCCGGTCTGCTGGCGGCGGGTGATGAAGAGCGTGTCGTTGTCGGCGCCGAATTGCGGGGCCTCGCCGTCCTTGCTGACGCGACGCGGCATGGTCTTGCCGTCCACGGCGGCGACGTAGATGCCGGGTTCCAGGCTGTTCCAGGGCGAGGTCAGGTAGCCGCCCTTGGCCTTCTGGTACGCGACGGACTTGCCGTCGGGCGAGAAGGCGGGGGCGAGGTACTTGCCGGCGTCGGGCGTGACGACGGTGTCGCGGCCCGAGGCCAGGTCCAGCACGCGCACGCGGCCCTGCTCGGCGTCGTTCCAGCCGAGGTAGACGAGCTGGCGGCCATCGCGCGAGAAGGACGGGAAGTACTCGAAGCGCTCGGTCTGCGAGGTCAGGCGGCGGGCTTCGCCGACGGGCTGTCCGTCGCGCAGCGCGCTCGTGTAGAGGTAGCCGGCGGCGGAGAACACCACGCTCTTGCCGTCGGGCGCGACCTTGACCCAGCGCAGCATCTTCGAATCGAAGGTGGCCGGGGCGACCTCATGGGCGAAACGCACGGCGGGCGTGAACTGGCGTTCATCGGCGACGTGGAAGGGGATCTCGGCGGTCGAGCCCTTGCCCGGGTCGATGCGCCAGAGCTTGCCCTGGGCCCAGGCGACGATCTGCTTGCTGTCGGGGGTCCAGGCGATGCCGGGGTAGACGCCGTGCACGGACCAGGACTCCTGCAGATCGCGCTCCAGGCCGGTCCAGGCGGGGGTCTCGCGGCCTGTCTTGAGGTCCTTGAGGAAGAGCGTGGTGCGGCTGCCGGTGGTGTCGCGCAGGCGGCGGATGAAGGCCAGCGTCTTGCCGTCGGGCGAGGGGGTGGGGCGGATCGCGCCGCCGGCGCCGGTGACGAAGGCCTCGCTGGTGCCGTCGGTCAGGTCCTGGCGGTAGATGCGGAAGATCTCGCCGTTGCTGTCCTTGTTGTATTCGAACTGGCGGCCCGGGGTGCTGTCCTGCGAGTAGTAGAGGTACTTGCCGTCGGGGGAGAGGGCGGGCTCGCCGAGGTCCTTCTGCCAGTTGGGCTTCTCGTTGAGCTGCTGGCCCTTGCCGCCGTCGACGTGATAGAGCCAGATCTCGCCGGAGCCCAGCGAGCGGGTGCCGGTGAAGTGCTTGCGGGCGGCGATGTACTTGCCGGAGGGATGCCAGACGGGGTTGTTGAGGAGGCGGAAGTCCTCGGTGGTGATGGCGCGCGGGTTGGAGCCGTCGGCGTTCATGACCCAGATGTTGTCGCCGCCGCCGGCGTCGGAGACGAAGGCGATCTGCGTGCCGTCGGGGGAGAAGCGGGGTTGCATCTCCCAGGCCATGGAGTGGGTGAGGGCCTTGGCTTCACCGCCCTCGATGGGCATGACGTAGAGGTCGCCGAGCAGGTCGAAGACGATGCGCTTGCCGTCGGGGCTGACGTCGACGGACATCCAGGTGCCGGTGCGCACGTCGAGCTTGGCGATGCGCTTGTCGCCGGGCGGCTGGTTGACGTTCCACTTGGCGGTGGCCGCGGCGGGTGCGGAGGCCGTGGCGGCGGGCGCGGGAGGTGCGTCAGCGGCGAAGGCGGCGGCCTGGAGCGCGAGGCCGAAAGCGATCACGCCCGCGCGGGCGGGCGTGACGGTGAAGAGGGACGACAAGGTCGGCTTCGTGAGCGTCTGGACAGGCATGCGGCACCCTGGGATGAAGAGTGCCGGCAGCATATTCGCCACCCCCGCGTGAACCCGGGAGGGTTTGCCAGGGCATGACGAATGGCAGTGCGCTGAGCGTGCAGGTGCGCGAGGCCCCGCGGTCGAACTTCACCGCCTTCTTCCTCGAATCGGACCTGCGGATTCCGGGGAGAGACGCGCTTTCGAAAGGGTGGCTGCGTGTGACATCGCTCCATCGAGGCGAATGCCCGCGATCGTGCCGGCCGGAATACTGCAGGACCTCTTTCATTGAAGAAGACAGCCGCAGATGTCTGATCGCCAACCATTGAACAACCCCTCGGCAGGCATGAAGCACGCGCTCAAGCGCAAGCCTGGGGAAAGGGACCCTGAGGCCATCGTCGAGAGCTCTCCGCAGACGAGCGACGCCGGCGATCGCTTGCCTCCGACAGAAGAGGAAGCCGCAGGACCAGGCTCGGAGGCGATCCGGGGATTGGCTGGCGTCGGTGCGGTAGGCCTGCTCGGTGCGCTTGTCGTGGGGCTGAGCGGTCGAGCTGTGGAAGGAACCAAGGGATCCATGAAGCCCGTGGAGCCCGTAAAGCCAGTTGACCCGGTGAAGCCGATCGACCCGGTGAAGCCGATCGATCCGGTGAAGCCGATCGACCCGGTGAAGCCGATCGATCCGGTGAAGCCAGTTGAGCCGGTAAAGCCGGTTGAGCCGGTAAAGCCAGTTGAGCCGGTAAAGCCGGTCGAGCCCGTGATTCCTCCCGATACCGCGCCTCCAGCGAAGGTGAAGTTATCGCTGAAGCGCGACACGGGCACCGACGCCAACGATGGGATCACGAGTGACTCGACGATCGCGGTCTACGGCCTGGAGGAGGGCGCAGCGTGGCGCTACAGCCTGGACGGTGGCGAGACTTGGCAAACGGGTAGCGGGTCGGAGATCTCCGACATTAGGGTCGACGGCACTTACCAGGTGCAAGTCATTCAGACAGACAAGGCGGGAAACGACAGCGAGGCGTCCGCACTGGCCTTCACACGGGACACCGGCGCGCCCAAGCTGCGCTTGAAAAGCGATACGGGCCGAACTCGATGGGTTCAGTCGGGGGAGACTCAGACCCTGGTCATCGAACCAGGTCTCGAGCAGGATGGCATCACCAGAGACGGCACTTTGGTCGTCTCCGGTCTGAAGGAAAAAGCAATCTGGCAGTTCAGCCTGGATGAGGGGCGCTCTTGGCAAGTCGGCAATGGCAACGAGATTCCGGCTGAGGACATGGGCGCCGATGGTCGGAAGACAGTCTGGGTCAGGCAGCAGGACGGGGACAACGAAAGCGGCGTGTCGTCGTTCTCCTTTGTCCTTGACACCCAGGCCAGCGACCTCGTTCCGAGGCTGAAAACCGTCGATTCCTGGAACAGCGAGAAGCAACCAGTCAGCAGCAAGCCCGTGATCGTGTTCGATGGATATGAAGAAGGTGCGTACGTGACTTGGGCATGGTACGGCGGTATTGCCGCGGACGGGACACCTGCAAGCTATGAAGGCGGAGGGCAATCCGCAGGGGAAAGATCGCTGGAGGGACAGGCCAGCTACAGGTACGGCGAGCAGAGGATCAATGGCGCTCGCCAAGAGGATCTTGCGGGCAACCGGTCAAAGTCTTCGGGGGATTTCTACTTTTTCGTCACGGCACCCGAGGAAAGCACAGAACTTCTGAAGAGTGTCTCGTCCCATGCGATCTTCCCTTGAGCATGCGGTCATTACCGGAGAGCCCTCGATGTGACGACGTTCGTATTGTGCTGGGAGCTCGGCGCGGGGCTTGGTCATGTCGGGCGGTTGGGGCCGATCGCGAAGGCCTTGCAAGCACGTGGCCATCGT
Source organism: Roseateles sp. (assembly GCA_039594005.1). GTDB lineage: Bacteria > Pseudomonadota > Gammaproteobacteria > Burkholderiales > Burkholderiaceae_C > Roseateles. The sequence continues at coordinate 1,643,857 of JBCNOF010000010.1, read as the reverse complement.
TGCGTGCTGATGGTGCGGGACCTGGTCCAGTCGGACGGGCTGCTGCGGGAACTGGGACTGCCGGCGCTGCAGACGCCGGTCTGGCTGCACCAGGTCCGCGGGTTGCCGGATCCGCAGGTGAGCCTGTCCGAGATCCTCCTCGGGCAGGGCTACTTGCAGCCGAGCACGCTGTCCGGACTGGTGGGCGGTTGGACGTCGGCGCTGGAGGCCGTCAGCGCGGACGTCGTGATCGGCGACTACGCGCCCACGGCGGTGCTGGCGGCGCGAGTGCTCGGCCTGCCGTCGATGACGGTGGGGCTAGGCTTCTACATGCCGCCGGATCTGCATCCGATGCCGTCCTTCCGCACCGACGTGGCAGTTCCACCGCAGCGGCTGGAGCAGGCGGACTCACGCGTGCTCGCGACCGTGTCCGCGGTGCTCGGGGCAGCCGGGCGCGCGCCGCTGGCGCGCGTATCGACGCTGTTCCGCGGTGATGCGCCCCAGCTTTGCACATGGCCTGAACTCGATCCCTACGGCCGTGGCGCGCTGCCACCCGGGCAACGTTGGCTGGGTCCGAGCTTCATGACGCCTGGCGGCGAGGAGCCCTCGTGGCCCTCCGGCGAAGGCCCGCGCGCCTTCGCTTATCTGAAGGCCGGGCACGCAGCCAGTGCAGACGCGCTGTGGGCGCTGGTCGCGGCGGGATGCCCCACCTTGTGCTACATGCCGGAGGTCGCTGCCGGACAGCCGCCTCCCGTGAGCGCTGCGCTGATCCGTTATGCGAAGGCGCCGGTGGACGTCGTGGCGGCGATGAAGGCATGTCGGCTGATGGTGACGCATGCTGGCGAGGCGACCGTCGCGCAAGGGCTGCTTGCCGGCGTGCCGGTGCTGATGCTGCCACTGCATCGGGAACAGGCGCTGATGGCGGCGCAGGTCGCTCGCAGCGGCGCGGCCATCAACGCCAACGGCATGAAGGGCCAAGCGCCGCTGGAGACAGCCGTGCGGCGGCTGCTGGACGAGCCCGCTTTCGGCGCTCAGGCTCGCGCTTTCGCAGAGCGGCATGCGGCGTTCAATCAGCAGGCGCAGATCGAGGCGATCGCCGACGCGGCGCTGGATCTGTTGCGGTCTCGATGAGCGTCGCGTTGACGCCGGCGCGCCAGGTCAAGGGATTGGCGGGGGGCCATCGGCCGCATCGGCGCGCGCCCCACCGGACGCATTCGGTGTATGGTCAGCCCCGCTTCCGCAAGGTCGCGGGAGACTGGAGACACGATGAACTCACGCTTGTGGATGGCGCTCGTGGCGGGCGCCTTGTGTTCCTTGTCGGCGGCGGCCCAGGAGGTCACGCTCACGCGGCTCGAATGCGGCAACGGCAGCAACGACCCGCGTCGTTTCACCGACACCTACGCCTACACCGAGACCTCCAAGCCCTTCACCTTCAGCTGCTACGTGATCCGGCACGGCAACGACGTGATGGTCTGGGACACCGGCTACCTGCCGGGCTCGGTGCCCAACGCGACCAACAAGCCGCTCGCGGATCTGCTCAAGCAGATCAAGGTCGATCCCGCCGAGGTGAAGTACGTCGGCATGAGTCATTTCCACGCCGACCACACCGGGCAGCTCGGGCCGTTGAAGAACGCGACGCTGCTCATCGGCAAGAAGGACTGGGAAGGCATCACCGCGACGCCGCCGCTCGCGGGCGCGAATGCCAAGGGCTTCGAGGAATGGATCGCGGAGAAGCGCAAGGTCGAGCAGCTGACCGCGGACAAGGATGTCTTCGGTGATGGCACGGTGATGATCCTGCGCGCGCCGGGTCACACGCCGGGGCACAGCATGCTGCTGGTGCGCCTGAAGGGCATGGGCCCGGTGGTGCTGAGCGGCGATGCGGCGCACTTTCACGAGAACTACGTGAACGAGGGCGTGCCGAGCTTCAACGACGACCGCGCGCAGACCATCGCGTCGATTCAGCGCATCAAGGGCATAGAGAAGAACCTCAAGGCCACGGTCATCATCCAGCACGACCCGCGCGATATCGGCAAGCTGCCGGCGTTCCCGGAGGCGGCGAAGTGAGGTGAGGCGCGAATCGCCACGCGCCGCGATCGCCGCGGGCGTGGCTCGCGGTCAAGCCAGCGCGTTCGCCAACACCAGCGACGAGTTCTGCTCCGGCAACGCCGCGAGGTTGGGCAGCGAGCCGCTGCTGCGCGGCACGATCGCCAGCGTCAGCACCGTCGTCCCGCTCACCGTCAGCCCGGCCGTGTAGTCGTACAGCACGCTGGACTGGTCGCCGGTCTTGGTCACGCGGATCCGGTAGGTGCCCGCGGTGAGCGTCACGAAGCTCGACAGCTCGCCCGACGTGCTCACGCTCAGCGTGGGCGACAGCTCGCTCAGGCTGCTCGTGTTGGTGATGTAGACGTCCAGCGCGCCCAGCGACGGCGCGGCGTGGAAGGCGCGCACGTTGAAGCTGCCGCTCGCCGCGGCTGCGTTCGATTCGTCCAGGAAGCGGAAGGTCAGGCTCGTGGCCAGCGACCCGTAGGCGATCACCGAGGTGTAGCTGTCCGCCGCGAAGTCGCGCGACGCGGAGAACACCGCGCTCGACGAGCCCGCCGCGTGCAGCGCGACCTGCAGCGTGCCGCTGTCCTCGCTGCCGTAACCGCTGGCGGTGCCGCCATTGGCCAGGCCGGAGATCGCGGTCTCGCTGCCGACCCAGAAGTCCGCCGTCGCGTAGTCGACCGTCGCGTTGACGAAGCGCAGCGCGGCCTGATCCTCGGTGCCGCCGCCGCAAGCGGCCAACGGCAAGGCGCTCCCCATCGCGGCGAGGCCCGCCAGGCGAGTCAGGAAGCCGCGACGGTCGAAGGCGGCGAAGGCGTGGGGAAGAGCGTCGGGAGCGGTGAGGGAAGCGGGGAGGGCGCTGTTCTCGATCGGCGAATCGGGCATGGGAGCTCGCATGCGAATGGACATCGCGGCATCTTTCCCGCAGCGCCTCCGACGCTGATGGCTGAGCGGCAAAGATTCGTGTCGGGGTCGATGCACAGGCAAGTGCGTGTCAGCCATGGCTGGCATATCGGGGCCGGATCGAGCGCTTCTGTCAGCCATGGCTTGCACGACGAGCTGCGGAACGTGAGCCAGATGCGATGGCGCCTGCAGTAGAGTCCAACATCCCGAACGGCCGGTGAGCCGGGGACTTCAGGGAGGAACCATGTCAGGAACGAGAAGGTCGCGCCTGCGTCGGCGGGTCTGCATGCTGAGCGTCATGGGGACGCTCGTGACCTTGGCATCTCCGGCTCGCGCAGCGGACGATTGCCAGTGGTACGTCGAGACCATCCCGGTCTACACGACCGAGTACCGGCCCATCGCCATCGTCAACATCAATGGGCGCAACCTGCCCATGATGGTCAACAACGCATCCGCGTACACGATGCTGACCACCGAGGCAGCGCGCAAGCTCAAGCTCCCGCTCGGCCCCAGGCTCGACGATCTGGAGGTCAAGACGAACGGCCTGGATCAGGACTACCGCACCGCACGCGTGAGCCGATTCAAGACGGGAACCTTGGCGTTCAGGGACATCGAACTGCTCGTCGCCGATCTCGATCTCGGCCTCTCCCTGCAAGGGGTGTTGGGCCGCGATCTGCTCGCGATCGCCGATACGGAGTACGACTTGGCACTCGGCACCGTGCGGATGGTCCGGCCCAAGGGGCAATGCGATCAAACCTCGCTGGTCCACTGGGCGGATGGTCAACCCATCACGGTCGCTCCCTTGATGCCTCGTGACGCGAGTGACACGGAGATCCGCGTGTCGATGCGCCTCAACAAGCGGCCCGTCTTCGCCATGCTGGGGGCGAGTCATCAGTTCACGACCCTTCAGCCTGAGACCGTGCGGGCGGCCGGTGTCCCCGATAGCCAGTTGCAGCGCGTGGTGGCGCGCGACGGCGTCGCCGGGCAGACGGCCCACATCGACCTCGTCCAGATCGGATCGGAGCAGCATGCCGACCAAGCTCTGGAAGTCGAACGCACCGAGCCCGCAGGCGAGTACGACCTGATGCTAGGTGTCGACTTCATGCTGTCTCACCGGATCTATGTCGCGTACTCGCAGGGCAAGCTCTACGCCACGCGCAACGGCCTGCCCGCGTTCACGAATCGCGCCGGATACGGATCGGGTGATCGTGAGGCCGGAGCCACGGCCGCCGCCGTGAAGACCTTTGAGGCCATTCCTGGCATGTGGGCGAGGGAAGGGGAGTACTACTTCCAGACCGGCCAGTACCGCGCATCCCTGGATGCCATGAACTGCGCCATCGCGCTGAAGCCGGGCGCGCCGGATCAGCTGGCGATGCGCGCCCGCGCCCATCGTGCGCTGGGCGATGCCAAAGCCGCGCTGCTGGATGCCGAGGAGGCACTGCGCCTGGATCCCGCCTTGCACGACGCGCGTTTCGTGCGCGCCGCTGCGGGGATTCGCGTCGGACAGCCCGAGCGCGCGCTCGAGGATCTGAACATCCTCGACCGTCAACTCCCGATCGATGCAGAAAGCCGCTTCGAGCTTGGCCAGCTCTACGGTGTGCTCCATCGCGTGCCGGAGGCGCTCAGGCAATGGGATCGCTGGATCGAATTCCATGCGTACCACGTCGATCTGCCGAGCGCATACAACGAGCGCTGCTTCCTGCGCGCCACGCACAACCTGGCGTTGGCGACCGCCCTGCAGGATTGCGAGCGCGCCGTCGCCCTCGAACCCACGGCTGCCGCCTATCAGGATTCGCTGGGCTGGGTCCGGTGGCGCATGGGTGATGCCGAGGGCGCCAAGTCGGCTTTCGACGAGGCCATCCGATTGGAGACCGGCCTCGCCTGGTCGCTCTACGGCCGCAGCTGGGTGTGGCTGAAGCAGGGCGATGCCGCACGCGCTCGAGAAGACCTCGCCGCCGCGCGCAAGAGCCTCCCCGACATCGACAAACGCATTCGTGAGCTTGGGCTGCCCGCCCACGAGCGCCCCCTCTAGAGCTCGCTCCAGATCGACGGCAGATGAAAAACGGGCCGCTTTCGCGGCCCGTTCCGTTCTCATCGTGTGACCCTGCCGGTCACTTCGCCCGCGCCGTCATGATCGCGTCCGCGACGTTCTTCGGAGCTTCGCTGTAATGCTTGAACTCCATCGTGTACGTCGCGCGGCCCTGCGTGGCCGAGCGCAGCGCGGTGGAGTAGCCGAACATCTCCGACAGCGGCACCTCGGCCTTGATGATCTTGCCGCCGCCGACCATGTCGTCCATGCCCTGCACCATGCCGCGGCGGCTGGACAGGTCGCCCATCACCGTGCCCGCGTAGTCCTCCGGCGTCTCCACCTCCACGGCCATCATCGGCTCCAGGATCACCGGGCTCGCACGGCGGCAGGCTTCCTTGAAGCCCATCGACGCGGCCATCTTGAACGCGTTCTCGTTGGAGTCCACGTCGTGGTACGAGCCGAAGGTCAGCGTGACCTTCACGTCCACCACCGGATAACCCGCCAGCACGCCGTTGGGCAGCGTGTCGATCACCCCCTTCTCGACCGCCGGGATGTACTCGCGCGGCACCACGCCGCCCTTGATCGCATCGACGAACTCGAAGCCCTTGCCCGCTTCCTGCGGTTCCACCGTCAGCACCACGTGACCGTACTGGCCCTTGCCGCCGGACTGGCGCACGAACTTGCCCTCGACGTCCTCGACCTTCTTGCGCACCGTCTCGCGATACGCCACCTGCGGCTTGCCCACGTTGGCCTCGACGCTGAACTCGCGCTTCATCCGGTCAACGATGATCTCCAGGTGCAGCTCGCCCATCCCCGAGATGATCGTCTGGCCCGACTCCTCGTCCGTGCGCACGCGGAAGGACGGATCCTCCGACGCGAGGCGACCCAGCGCCAGGCCCATCTTCTCCTGGTCGGCCTTGGTCTTGGGCTCCACCGCCTGCGAGATCACCGGCTCGGGGAACACCATCTTCTCAAGCGTGATGACGGCCTCAGGGTCGCACAGGGTCTCGCCCGTGGTGACGTCCTTCAGGCCCACGCAGGCGGCGATGTCACCGGCCAGGATCTCCTTGATCTCCTCACGCTGGTTGGCGTGCATCTGCAGGATGCGGCCGATGCGCTCCTTCTTGCCGCGCGTCGGGTTGTAGACCGAATCACCCGATTTCAGGATGCCCGAGTACACGCGTACGAAGGTCAGCTGACCGACGTAGGGGTCGGTCATCAGCTTGAAGGCGAGCGCGGAGAACTTCGCCTCGTCGGTGCGCTCGCGCGTGGCCGGCTGATCGTCGTCATCGGTGCCTTGCACCGGCGGGATGTCGGCGGGCGAGGGCATGAAGTCGATCACCGCGTCCAGCATCCGCTGCACGCCCTTGTTCTTGAACGCCGTGCCGCACAGCATCGGCTGGATCTCGCCGGCGATCGTGCGCTGACGGATCGCGCGCTTGATCTCGTCCTCGCTCAGCGTCTCGCCCTCGAGGTACTTGTTCATCAGCGCCTCGTCGGCCTCGGCCGCGGCCTCGACCATCTTCTCGCGCCATTCCTCGGCCTTGGCCTTCAGATCGGCGGGGATCTCCTGGTACTCGAACTTCATGCCCTGCGAGGCCTCGTCCCAGATGATCGCCTTCATCTTCAGCAGGTCGATCACGCCCTTGAACTGGTCCTCCGCGCCGATGGGCAGCACGATCGGCACGGGGTTGGCCTTGAGCCGGTCCACCATCATCTGGCGCACCCGGTAGAAGTCCGCGCCGATGCGGTCCATCTTGTTGACGAAGGCCAGCCGCGGCACCTTGTACTTGTTGGCCTGGCGCCAGACGGTCTCGGACTGCGGCTGCACGCCGCCCACCGAGTCGTACACCATCACCGCGCCGTCAAGCACGCGCATCGAGCGCTCGACCTCGATCGTGAAGTCCACGTGCCCGGGGGTGTCGATGATGTTGATGCGGTGCTCGGGATATCCGAGCTCCATGCCCTTCCAGAAGCAGGTTGTCGCGGCGGATGTGATCGTGATGCCGCGTTCCTGTTCCTGCTCCATCCAGTCCATCGTCGCGGCGCCGTCATGCACTTCGCCGATCTTGTGGTTGACCCCGGTATAGAACAGGATGCGCTCCGTCGTCGTCGTCTTGCCGGCGTCGATGTGCGCCGAGATGCCGATGTTGCGGTAGTGCTCGATGGGGGTCTTGCGGGACATGGTGGTCTCCAGTGGCGATGAACGACCCGGGGACGCCAGCTTCATGGGAGGCGGCCGTCGAGTCCGAAAGCCGACCAATGTAGCGACAAGCCATGACCGCCGCCATCCGCCGCATGGAAGAGCCCGCTCCTCTTGGGGATGACCCGTAGACCGCGCCACGCCCCTCGAACACCACCCCTCATCTGGGGGTGTGAAGACTGGGCGATGAATGGAGATTCAGGTCAGTTACGTCATGTCACTTCGATACATTCGCTCACTCGAATAATGTTCCAGGGAGTTGGCGTGAAGTTGCATGTTTTTGCCTGCCTGTTGTTGTCAGGTGTCATGACTGTTGCTCAGGCGGCCCCGGCCGACGGCGCCGCGGCCGCGGTGAGCGAAGGCATGACCTGCACGGTGGCCGACGGCTGGTGGTCGCTGGACCCGGAGCGGCCCTCGCAGCCGGAGCCGGTGAAGGTGGTCATGCTGAAGTCGCTGACCACCGGCGAGCCCGGCGTCTGGGTGCAGCCCACCCGCGGCAAGCTGACCGACCAGCAGATGCACATCGCGCTGCGCCGGTTGAGCGACTGCCGCTGAGCGGCGGTCCTCGCAGGGGGTAAACCCGGGTCGACCGGCGGCGCTGGCTAGAATGTCGGGCTTCACCGCCGCGGCGCGCGCGGCGCAACCCCCTGGGATCCCATGGCCAGCACCACCTCCTCCAAGCATCTGATTCACTTCGAGGGGGGCAATGCCCTCTCGTCCTTCCGAGCCGCGGCGCTGCTGGCGCGCCTGCAGGCCGTCAGCGACCGCATCACCGCGGTCCACGCGCGTCACGTCCATTGGGTCTGGACGGATGCCGCGCTCGACGCCGAGGGACGCGACAAGCTGGCCGCGCTGCTGAACTACGGCGATGCCTACGAGGGCCCCGCCGACGGTGGCCTGATCGTCGTGGCCCCGCGCCTGGGCACGCTGAGCCCCTGGGCCTCCAAGGCCACCGACATCGCCCACAACTGCGGCCTGGCCATCCACCGCGTGGAGCGCGTCACCGAGTTCCGCCTGACGCTCAAGTCCGGTCTGCTGGCCGGCCTGACCGGAGGCGCCAAGCCTCTGACCGAGGCCGAGCTCGTCGCCTGCGCCGAGCTGCTGCACGACCGCATGACCGAGAGCGTGCTCCTGTCGCGCGAGGACGCCGCCCACCTGTTCGACGACAAGCAGGCCCAGCCGCTGGCGCACGTCGACGTGCTGGGCCGCGGCCGCGCCGCGCTGGAGGAGGCCAACGGCGCCTGGGGCCTGGCGCTGGCCGAGGACGAGATCGACTACCTGCTCGAAGCCTTCACGAAGCTGGGGCGCAACCCGACCGACGTCGAGCTGATGATGTTCGCGCAGGCCAACTCCGAGCACTGCCGCCACAAGATCTTCAACGCCGAGTGGGGACCATCGACGGCGAGGCGCAGGACAAGTCGCTGTTCGGGATGATCAAGAACACCTATGAGCTGACGCCGGACTACGTGCTGTCGGCGTACAAGGACAACGCCGCGGTGATGGAAGGCCACGCGGTCGAGCGCTGGATCGCCGCGACCGGCGACCAACGCGCGCCGAAGTACGAAGCCCGTGCCGAGACCGCGCACATCCTGATGAAGGTGGAGACCCACAACCACCCGACGGCGATCTCGCCGTTCCCGGGCGCCTCGACCGGCTCCGGCGGCGAGATCCGCGACGAGGGCGCCACCGGCCGCGGCGCCAAGCCGAAGGCCGGCCTGACCGGCTTCTCGGTGTCCAACCTGCAGATCCCCGGCTTCGAACAGCCCTGGGAGAAGTGCCCTTCGGCAAGCCCGAGCGCATCGTCACCGCGCTGGACATCATGATCGAGGGCCCGCTGGGCGGCGCGGCGTTCAACAACGAATTCGGCCGTCCGGCGCTGCCCGGCTACTTCCGTACCTACGAGCAGGACGTCGCTACCCCACAGCCACAACGGCGTGCGCCGGCTACCACAAGCCGATCATGCTCGCCGGCGGCATCGGCAACATCCGCGCGGACCACGTGCAGAAGGGCGAGATCACCGTCGGCGCCAAGCTGATGATCCAGCTGGGCGGCCCGGCCATGCGGATCGGCCTGGGCGGCGGCGCCGCCACCTCGATGGCCACCGGCGCCAACTCCGCCGACCTGGACTTCGCCTCGGTGCAGCGCGACAACCCGGAAATGGAGCGCCGCTGCCAGGAAGTCATCGACCGCTGCTGGCAGCTGGGCGAGCACAACCCGATCCTCTTCATCCACGACGTCGGCGCCGGCGGCCTGTCCAACGCCCTGCCGGAGCTGGTCAACGACGGCGGCCGCGGCGGCCGCTTCGAGCTGCGCGAGGTGCCCAACGACGAGCCGGGCATGAGCCCGCTGGAAATCTGGTGCAACGAGATCGCAGGAGCGCTACGTGCTGGCGATCGCGCCGCCGCAGACCTGGCGCAGTTCAACGCGATCTGCGAGCGCGAGCGCTGCCCGTTCGCGGTGGTCGGCGAGGCGACCGAAGAACCGCCAGCTGGTGCTGGAGGACGGCGCCCAGGGCGACAACCAGCCGATCGACATGCCGCTGGACGTGCTGCTCGGCAAGCCGCCGAAGATGCACCGCGACGTTACCCGCGTGACGCGCTCGGGCGGCACGCTGACGCTGGACGGCGTCGAACTGGCCAGCGCCGCGCGCACGCGTGCTGCGCCACCCGGCCGTGGCCAGCAAGAGCTTCCTGATCACCATCGGCGACCGCACCGTTACCGGCCTGGTGGCCCGCGACCAGATGGTCGGCCCGTGGCAGGTGCCGGTGGCCGACTGCGCCGTCACCCCGCCAGCTTCAAGGGCTACACCGGCGAGGCGATGGCGATGGGCGAACGCACGCCGCTGGCCGCTGCTCGACGGCCCGGCCTCCGGCCGCATGGCCGTCGGCGAGGCCATCACCAACCTGGCTGGCCGCGCCGATCGGCAGCCTGTCGCGAGATGAAGCTGTCCGCCAACTGGATGGCCGCCGGCGGCCACCCCGGCGAGGACGCCGCGCTGTACGACACGGTCAAGGCCGTGGGCATGGAACTGTGCCCGGCGCTGGGCATCACCATCCCGGTGGGCAAGGACTCCATGTCGATGAAGACCCGCTGGCAGGACAAGGCGAGGACGAAGCAGCGTCACCTCGCCGGTGTCGCTGATCGTCACCGCCTTCGCCCCGGTCGCCGACGTGCGCCAGACCCTGACCCCGCAACTGCGCCTGGACAAGGGCGACACCGACGCTGATGCTGATCGACCTGGGCCACGGCCGCAAGAACCGCATGGGCGGCTCGATCCTGGCGCAGACGCTGAACCAGTTCGGCCCCGAGGTGCCCGACCTGGACGATCCGGCGCTGCTCAAGTCCCTGGTGGCCGCGGTCAACGACCTGCGCGGCCAGGGCAAGCCTGCTGGCCTACCACGACCGCTCCGACGGCGGCCTGTTCGCGCGCTGGCCTGGAGATGGCCTTCGCCGGTCACCGCGGTGTCAGCCTCAACGTGGACCTGCTCGTCACCGAGGGTGACGGCATCAGCGACAGCCGCGCCGAGATGGGCGACTCCAAGAACTGGGCCTCGCAGGTCAGCGGTCGCCGCGACGAACTGACGCTCAAGGCGCTGTTCAACGAGGAGCTGGGCGCCGTGCTGCAGGTGCGCCACGGCCGACCGCGACGCCGTGCTGCAGACGCTGCGCGCGCATGGGCTGTCCAAACAGTCGCACGTCGTGGGCAAGACCAACGACACGCGACAGGCCGAGGTCTGGCGCGACGCGAAGAAGGTGTTCGCCGCGCCGCTGCACGAGCTGCAGCAGGAGTGGGACCAGGTGGCGTGGCGCATCGCGCGCGAGCGCGACAACCCGGCCTGCGCCGACCAGGAACACGCGCTCTCCAAGACCCCCGGCAAGGGCCTGCACTGGCTGCCCAGCTTCGACGTCAAGGAAGACATCGCCGCGCCCTACATCGCCAGGGGCGTGCGGCCCAAGGTGGCGATCCTGCGCGAGCAGGGCGTGAACTCGCAGGTCGAGATGGCCTACGCGATCGACCGCAGGCGGGCTTCGACGCGTATGACGTGCACATGAGCGACCTGCTGGCCGGCGCGGGTCGACCTGGAGGACTTCAAGGGCCTGGTGGCCTGCGGCGGCTTCTCCTACGGCGACGTGCTGGGCGCCGGCGAGGGCTGGGCGAAGTCCATCCTGTTCAACGCCGGTGCTGAAGGCGGCCAGTTCGAGGCCTTCTTCGCGCGCCCCGACAGCTTCGCGCTGGGCGTGTGCAACGGCTGCCAGATGATGTCCAACCTGCGCGAGCTGATCCCGGGCGCCGAGCACTGGCCGCACTTCGTGCGCAACCGCAGCGAGCAGTTCGAGGCGCGCCTGGCGCAGGTCGAGATCGTCGAGTCGCCGAGCATCTTCTTCACCGGCATGGCCGGCAGCCGGCTGCCGATCGCGGTGGCGCACGGCGAGGGCTTCGCGGACTTCTCGCAGCGCTGGCAACCCGGAGCAGGTGCTGCGCGCGATGCGTTACGTCGACGGCGACGGTCAGCCCACCGAGCAGTACCCGCTCAACCCCAACGGCAGCCCGCAGGGCCTGACCGCGGTGACGACGGCCGACGGCCGCTTCACCGTGATGATGCCGCACCCGGAGCGCGTGTTCCGCACCGTCCAGATGAGCTGGACCGCGGGCGACACGGCCGAGGTCAGCCCCTGGATGCGCATGTTCCGCAACGCTCGCCAGTGGGTGGGCTGACGCCGCGACCCGTCATCCCCCGCTGGCCTTGACCCAGCGGCCTTGCGCGCTGCAGGCCATCACGTAGACCTGGGTGCTGTTGCTGGCCTGGTGCAGCGCGATGTTGCCACCCGAGGTGCGGGGGCTGGCGTCCTGCGCGTTGCACGGATCGCCCGGGTTGCGCATGGGAATGCGGATGCCGGCGAGACGGGGGTCGAAGCCCACCCCGCCGCGCTGTCCCGACGCGACGTCGATGTAGCCGTTGCGGGTCAACAGCACGCCGGACAGCGACATGCCGTCCTGGACGTCGTCCAGGAAGTAGCGATCGACGTCGTGGCCGACGACGAGGTGCTTGCGCACGACGGTGTGGCCGTGGATGTCGGCGGTGGGGTAGGTCCGGGTGTGCGTGCTGCCGTCGTGGGCGGTGCGGACCTCCAGGCCCCCGCTGGGATGTCGTACGGTCAGGCCGCCGTTGGCCAGCACCCGCTGGCCCGCCGTCAGCTCGCCGGTGATGTTGGCCGGGCCGGTGACGGCGAGTCGGCCCAGGTTGTTCAAGGTCTGGCCATTGAAGTCCCACGTGGCGGTCGGCTTGGCGGAACCGTCCTGGCAAGTGATGCCGGAGGTCCCGCCGCAACTGGTCGGCACCACGGCCTGCGACGAAGCGGTGTCCACATAGGTCAGCGTGGCCAGCACGCCCGGAACGCCGCCTGCAGCATCACGCAAGGGATTGGCGGCGGGTTGGCCCGCCACGCTGCGCAGCTTGCGCGAGGCATGCGGCGAGCTGCCCGGCGGCGAGATCAGCGCGTCGGGGCCGATCGCCTGGGCCGCGGCCTTGAGCTGCGCGGCCTGACCGTACTCCAGCCTGCCCTGCGGAAAGAAGGGCTGGGTGTTGAACAGCATCAACGAGAACACCGGCTTGGGCGGGGCCGCCTCCGAGACCGGCGCGGAGACCGGCGCGCAGTGGCGATTGCAACGCATGGAGACCCGCCATCGCGGCACGGCCCGCGCGCCGGTGTGCCCGTCGACGATGCTGTCGCCGTGGGTGAAGGGCAGCTCATCGGTGAGCCGCACGTAACCGAGCGCCTGCAGCTCGGCGACGGTGGGCTGATAGCCATTGGCCACCGGCTGACCGTCGATCTTCAGACCGCAGCCCGCCAGGGCGGACGAGGCCCCTGGCGGGGGCGAGACGGCGCTCGCGCTGGACAGCTCGATCGCCGCGCAGCGCTGATGGTCGGGCACCTGGGCCAGGATCGTTCGACCATGGTCGCGGGTGTACGCCGCGGCGCCGTCGCGCAGGGCGGCCAGCCGCTCGCCGGCATGGCGGCCCTGCTCGACCATCTGCTGGAAGCGCAGCATCTCCAGTGCGCCGATGGACAGGGCCCCTGCGACGGCCACGACGAAACTGACCTCCAGCAGGGTGAAGCCGGCCTGTCGACGCCACGTCGCGACAGGAGGCAAGGGAAGGCGGACAAGAAGGCGGGGAGACATGCGGCAGGCGCTCGAAGTGGGCAACGCCCTGCATCGTCCCAAGCCTGCCCCGGGTCGCCAATCGGCGATGTTGAGAGCGTCCGCGCCAATCCTGCCGCGTGCGCGCCGGTGCGCTGACCGGCATCAGGGAGCGCGCTGCGCCTGGCGCACGCCGGGGCGCGTCACTGGCCGTGCGTGCCCGCCGCGATACCCGCCAACAGCTCGTACGAACGCCGCCGCGCCGCGGCGTCGTGAACCGCGCAGGCGACGATGAACTCGTCCGCGCCCGTGCGCTCAAGCGTGGCCTGCAGGCCCTCGCGCACGGTGCGCGGGGAGCCTACGATGGACTCCGCCAGCATGCGCTCGACCGCCAGTTTCTCGCCGGCGGTCCACAGCGTGTCCATGCTGGCGATCGGTCGCGGCAGCGGGCCGCGCTGGCCGCGCTGCATGCCCAGGAAGCGCTGCTGGAGCGAGGTGAACAGGTGTTGCGCCTGCGCGTCCGTGTCGGCGACCACCACGTTCAGGCCGACCATCGCATAGGGCGTCGTATGACGCGCGCTGGGGCGGTACTGCGCGCGGTACATCTCCAGCGCCTGCATCAGCATCGACGGCGCGAAGTGCGAGGCGAACGCGAAGGGCAGGCCCAGGTAGGCGGCCAGTTGCGCGCCGTACAGGCTCGATCCCAGCAGCCAGACCGGCACCTCGGTGCCCTGGCCGGGGATCGCGCGCACGACCTGGCCCGGCTGCTCCGGCGCGAGGTAGGCGATCAGCTCCAGCACGTCCTCGGGGAAACGGTCCTCGTGCGCGGTGGCCAGATGGCGGCGCAGCGCGCGCATCGTGGGTCCGGTCGGTGCCGGGCGCGCGGCCCAGGCCCAGGTCGATGCGGCCGGGGTACAGCGTGGCCAGCGTGCCGAACTGCTCGGCGATGGTCAGCGGCGCGTGGTTGGGCAGCATGATGCCGCCCGAGCCGACGCGGATCGTCGAGGTGGCGCCCGCGATATGGCCGATCAGCACGGCCGTGGCGGAGGAGGCGATGCCGTCCATGTTGTGGTGCTCGGCGACCCAGTAGCGGGTGTAGCCCAGGCGCTCCGCGTGCTGCGCGAGCGCGGTGCTGTCGTGCAGGGCCTGGGCGGCGGTGCCGCCCTCGACGATGGGCGCGAGGTCGAGGATCGAAAGACGTGGGTGCATGGGCGGGCAGTCTAGGCGGGGTGCCCGGACCGGGGCGGCGCCAGGGTTATCGCCGGATGGGGTAGGGCGCCGTGCTCAATCGCTGCTGAGTTGCGCCTGCACCTGCCGGGTCTTGCCGCCGTTCCACACGGTCAGGGTGACCTTGTCGCCGATCTGCCGCTCCTCGAGTTCATTGAGCAGCGCGTCCAGGTCGGACACCGGCGTGCCGTTGACCGCGGTGATCACGTCGCCGCCGACGATGCGGCCGTCGCGTCCGCGCATGAACGGCTTCAGCCCGGCGCGCTGCGCGCCGCCGCCGGCCTGCAGGCCGATCAGCACCACGCCCTTGGGCAGCCGCAGCACCTGGCGCAGCTGTTCGGTGCCGGCCGTCAGGCCCAGCGCCGGACGGATCACCCGCCCGTGCTGGATCAGCTGCGGGACGACGCGGTTGACCTCGTCGGCGGGGATGGCGAAGCCGATGCCGTTGCTGCCGCCGCTGGGGCTGAAGATCGACGTGTTCACGCCGATCAGCCGCCCGGCCGAGTCCAGCAGCGGTCCGCCCGAGTTCCCCGGGTTGATCGCCGCGTCGGTCTGGATCGCGTTGCGGATCGTGCGCTGGGTCAGCGACTCGATCTCGCGGTTGAGCGCCGAGACGATGCCGCGCGTCAGGGTCTGGTCCAGCCCGAACGGGTTGCCGATCGCGTACACCGTCTGTCCCACCATCAGCTCGCGGCTGCTGCCCATGGGCACGGGCAGCAGGCGCTCGCGCGGCGCGGTGATGCGCAGCACGGCGAGGTCGCGGTCCGGGTCAACCCCCACGAGCCGCGCGTCGAACGAACTCTGGTCCGACAGCGTCACCTTGGCCGCGGACGCACCGCGGATCACATGGAAGTTCGTCACGATGTGACCCTGCTCATCCCAGAAGAACCCCGAGCCGGTGCCGCTGGGGACCTCGGTCACGTTGCGCGAGAAGAAGTCGCGCTGCTGCGACAGCGTGGTGATGTGCACCACCGACGGCGACACGCGGCGGAACACCGCGATGTTGTTCTGCTCCTGCGCGTCCAGCGGTCCGCGCGGTGTCACGGGGCGGGGCTGCTGGGCGTGCGAGGCGGTGCTGACGGTGCCGAGAGCGGCAAGCGTGGCGAGGTGGGCGATGACGGCCAGCACGGCGGCGGGCGAGAGGAGGGTGAAGCGGCGCATGGCCGGCGATTCTCCACGCCGCCCGGCGTCGATCAAGCCTCCATCAATCCTTGATCAAGCGTCCGGCAACGGCGCGTTGGCGGTGTCTATCCAGTCCTGCTTGCGCTGCAGGGTCTCGTCGTCGTCGGCGAAGCGGCGGGCGATGTCCTGGAACTCGTCCTGGATGCGAAGGAACGCGTCGACCACGACCGGGTCGAAGTGCGTGCCGCGGCCCTCGACGATGATCCCCGTCGCCTCGCGATGCGACATCGCCGCCTTGTAGACGCGTCGGCTGATCAGCGCGTCGTAGACATCCGCCAGGGCCATCAGGCGGGCCGACAGCGGGATGTCCTCGCCGCGCAGTCCCTGCGGGTAGCCCGAGCCGTCCCACTTCTCCTGGTGGCCGTAGGCGATGTCCTTGGCCATGGACAGGAACACCACCGGCGTGCCGAGCTGCGCCTCGGCCTGCGCGATCGCGTCGCGGCCCAGGGCGGGATGCGACTTCATGATCTCGAACTCGTCCGGTGTGAACCGCCCAGGCTTGAGCAGGATGCGATCGGGGATGCCGATCTTGCCGATGTCGTGCAGCGGCGCCGACTTGAACAGCGTCGCCACGTACTCCGGCGTCAGCAGCTCGCGCAGCGCCGGCTGATCGCGCAGCGCCACGGCGAGGGCCTTGACGTAATGCTGCGTGCGCCGGATGTGGTTGCCGGTGTCGCTGTCGCGCGTTTCCGCCAGCGAGGCCATGGCCAGGATGGTCACGTCCTGGATCGCCGCGAGCTCGGCGCCCCGGCGGGCGACCTCCGCCTCCAGGTAGGCCGCCTTGTCGCGCAGGAAGTCCGCGCTGGCCTTGAGCCGCAGGTGCGTGCGCACGCGCGCCCGCACGATGGGCGGGCTGATGGGCTTGGTGATGTAGTCCACCGCGCCCATCGCCAGCCCGCGCGTCTCGTCGGCGACGTCGGACCGCGCGGTCAAGAAGATCACCGGCACGTCGCGCGTGGCCGGATCGGCCTTGAGCCGCTCGCAGACCTCGTACCCGTCCATGCCCGGCATCATGACGTCCAGCAGGATCAGGTCGGGGCGCGGCTCGGCCGCCGCGATGCGCAGCGCCTTCTCGCCGTGATTGGCGATCTTCACGCGATAGCGGTCGCGCAGCAGCTCGCTCATCAAGGTCAGGTTGTCCGGCGTGTCGTCGACGACGAGCACGGTCGCGCCGTCGGTGGGGTCGGCGAGCGCCGCGGTCGAGGCGGAGGGGCTCATGCGGGGCTCCCGGACGAGGAACGCGGATCGCCGGCCGCAGCCTCGGCGGACTCGGCGGCGTCGATGGCCAGCAGCGCCAGCGACGCGTCGAAATCGAAACGCGCCGCGGCATCCGCCGCGCGGCGCAGCCCGCGCAGCCGCGCCGTGGGCAGCGGCAGGCGGTCGAGCAGCGCGGACAGCGCGTGCGCCGCGTCGGCGGCGGCCGAGTCGCTGTCCTCGAGCAGCGCCGCGAGCCGCGCGATCGCGTCCTGCAAGCGCGCGCGCGAGGCGTCGTCGAGCACCGCCGGGACTGGCCCCGCCATCGGACCCGGCCCGGTGGAGGCCTGGGGCGAGGCCGCCGCCAGCATGGCCTCGCGCGCGAGGTGCCGGCCCAGCGAGACCAGCAGCGTGGCCAGCAGCGACTGGGCGCGCACGAGCAGCGGCTCGCGCTCCGCGGCGCTCACGCGCTGCGCGCAGGCCTGCTCCAGCGCATGCGCCGCCGCGGCGAGCGGCCGCGCGCCCAGCGTGCCCGCCGCGCCGCGCAGCGAATGCGCCAGGCGGGTCATCGTCGCGTGGTCGGCGGCGGTGGCGGCCTCGGCGAAGCTCGCCGCGAAGTCGGTCTGCGAGTCGTGGAAGGTGCGCAGCAGCTTGCGGTACAGCGACAGGTGACCGCCGGCCGTGGCCAGCCCGGCCTGCGTGTCCAGGCCGGCGATCTGGGGAAGGTCGTCCCGCACCTCCTCCTCCTCGAAGGCCTGACCGCCACGGCGCGTGTCGACGCGCCCACCCGCGCCGGAGCGCGTGTCCATCGGCACGTCCGCGCTCGGCATTGCCGGGCGGACCCAGCGGGCGAGGGTCTCGAACAGCAGGTCGACGTTGAGCGGCTTGGGGATGTGGTCGTTCATCCCGGCGGCGAGGACCTTCTCGCGGTCGCCGCTCATCGCGTTGGCCGTCATCGCGATCACCGGCAGCGCGCGCCAGCGCGGATCCGCGCGCAGCGCGCGCGTGGCCGCGTAGCCGTCCAGCACGGGCATCTGGCAGTCCATCAGCACGCCGTCGAAGCCCTCGGGCGAGGCCGCGAGCAGCTCCAGCGCGAGGCGTCCGTGCGCCGCCAGCGTGACGTGGATGCCGGCGTCCTCCAGCAGCGCGGCGGCCAGCTCCTGGTTGAGCTCGTTGTCCTCGGCCACCAGGATGCGGGCACCGGCCAGGGCGTGCATGGCCTCGCGCGCCGAGTCGCGCCGGCGTTGCGCCGCGGGCAGCGGCAGGTCGACATGCCCGAGCGCCTCGCCGATCGCGCTCAGCAGCGTGGAGGCCGTCACCGGCTTGGTCAGCAGCACCGGACGGCGGGCGCCGCCCGGTCCGTGGCCGGCAGCGGCCAGCGCGGCGGTCAGCGAGTCGTCGCGGCCGAAGGAGGTCACCAGCACCACCGCCGGTGGGGTGTCCAGGCGGCCGTCGCCGAGTTGGCGCGTGGCGGCCAGGCCGTCGAGCACCGGCATCTGCCAGTCCATCAGCACCAGCGAGTAGGGCTGGCCGTCGGACTGCGCGCGCTCGGCGTCGCGGATCGCCTCGGCGCCGTCGGCCGCGGTGCTGACGTCCAGCCCGAAGCTCGCGCCCAGCGTGGACAGGATCTCGCGCGCGGCGCGGTTGTCGTCGACGACCAGCGTGCGCAGGCGCGCCAGCTCATGGGCCATCAGCGCGCGCCGCGCCGGCAGGTCCGAGCCCTCGGGCTGGAGCGCGAAGCGCGCGCTGAAATGGAAGGTCGAGCCTACGCCCGGCGCCGATTCCAGCCAGATGCGCCCGCCCATCATCTCCACGAGTTGCTTGCAGATCGCCAGCCCCAGCCCGCTGCCGCCGTACTTGCGCGTCGTGGAGCTGTCGGCCTGGCTGAAACTCTGGAAGAGCCGCGCCTGCTGCTCGGGCGTCATGCCGATGCCGGTGTCGCGGACCCAGAAGTGCAGCTCGACCTCGGGCGTGCACACCGCGTCCAGCGCGGCGCTCGCCTCCGAGGCGCTCAGCGTCAGCGACTCGATGCCGACGATGATCTCGCCGCGGTCAGTGAACTTGGCCGCGTTGTTGCCCAGGTTGACCAGCACCTGCCCGAGCCGCAGCGGATCGCCGATGAGCGCCGTAGGCAGGTCCGGCGGCACGTTCAGCAGCAGCTCCAGGCCCTTGTCCTCGACGCGGAAACCGATCAGGTTGACCAGGTGGTCGAGCACGTCCTCCATGCGGAAGGGCACGCACTCCAGGCTGAGCTTGCCGGCCTCGATGCGGCTGAAGTCGAGGATGTCGTCGATCACGCCCAGCAGGTTTTCCGCCGAGCGGTGCACCTTCTCGATGTAGTTGCGCTGGCGGGTGTCCAGCCCGGTCTGCAGCGCCAGGTGGGACATGCCGATGATCGCGTTCATCGGGGTGCGGATCTCGTGGCTCATGTTGGCCAGGAAGTCGGACTTGGCGCGCGTGGCGTCCTCGGCGTCCTCCTTGGCCCGCTGCAGCGCGTCCTGCGCGCGCTCGCGCTCGGTCAGCGCCGCCTGCAACTGGTGGTGCTGGTCCTGGAGTTCCAGATCCTTGCGCTCGCGCGCGGCTGCGTGGGCGAGGCTGCGCAGCGACGCGGCGAGCAGGCCGAAGGCCAGCAGCGTCACCAGCGCGGCGATGCCCACGCGCGTGGCGGTGGGCTCCAGCGCGTCCAGGTCACCGAGCAGCACCAGACGCCAGGGGCCATTGGGGTCGTTCCAGGCCACGTCCGCCTGGACCGCCGCATGGCGCGCGCCGTCGATCTCCACGGTCGGCCCGCCCAGCGCGAAGGGCAGGCTGTGCGCGCGCGCCGGGTCCTCGAAGAGCTTGCCGAACTGGCCGCTGCCGGTGAGCGTCTTGGCGCGCTGCGGCGTGGCGGCGCCGTCCAGGCTCATGCGCCAGTCCGGGCGGCTGGCCGCGAGCACCACCCCATGCGGCGACACCAGCAGCGCGCCGGCGTAGCTGCGCGTGTCCAGGAAACGGTCGAGCGCGTCGGCGTAGAGCCGCGCGGCGATCACGCCGACGATCTCGCCGCTCTGGCCGGGCTGGCGGTAGATCGGCGCGGCGAGCCAGAAGGCACGCTGGCCGGTGGTGATGCTGATGCCGGCGAAGACGTTGGGTTGTCCCCGCATGGCCTGGCGGTAGTACTGGCGGAATCCGACATCCAGCCCGATCGGGGAGACGCCCTCGTCGTCCCAGGCCGCGATGATCCGGCCGCGCGCGTTGACGACGTAGGCCAGCTGCGCGCCGACGCTGGTGCCGATGACCTCGAGCGTGTCGAAGGCGGGCCGGTCGCGGCGGGCCTCGGCGGTGTCGGTGAGCACCGCGGCGGACTTGAGCGCGGGATTGAGCTGGCCGGCCAGCACCACTGCGCCCATGCCCTTGCCGGTCAACGTCAGGCCCTGCAGCGCGATCGCCTCGCGCTGGGCGGCATTGGCCAGCGTGCGGCGGAAGTCGTGCTCGAGCGAGCGGCGATGGGTCTCGCTCGCGGCCACACCCAGCGCCAGCGCCACTCCGGCGGCGAACAGCCACGCGGTGCGGCGGTGTCGCAGCAACCAGTCGGAGACACGACCCATCCCTTTCCCTCCCTGGAGAAACCCGGTCGGCGGGCGCCGGGCCATGGTGGATGAACGCCGAGGCAGTGTAGGGGATCCTCACCGGTCGCGGGCTCGTCCTACATGACGCGCGGGCGCGGCGTACTAGCATCGACGCTCATGTCCCTAGCGATCCCCGACCCCGCAGGCGATCTCATCGTGGCCCGGCCCGAGGGCCTGTACTGCCCGCCGGGCGACTTCTACATCGACCCCTGGCGGCCGGTGGACCGGGCCGTGATCACGCACGGGCACAGCGACCACGCGCGCGTGGGCCATGGCCACTACCTGGCGCATCACGACAGCGCGGCGATCCTGCGCCGGCGCCTGGGCGAGGACATCACGCTCCAGACGCTGGCCTACGGGGAGCGCATCGAGCACCACGGCGTGCGCGTCTCACTGCATCCCGCCGGGCACGTCCTCGGATCCGCGCAGGTGCGGCTGGAACATGCCGGCCGGGTCTGGGTGGCCTCGGGCGACTACAAGCTGGAGGCCGACGGCACCTGCGCGCCGTTTGAGCCGGTGCGTTGCGACACCTTCATCACCGAGTCGACCTTCGGGCTGCCGATCTACCGGTGGCCGTCGCAGGCCGCGCTCTTCGCCGAGATCGACGCGTGGTGGCGTGCCAACGCGGCCGCCGGGTGCGCGTCGGTGCTCTACGCCTACGCGCTGGGCAAGGCGCAGCGGCTGCTGCACGGCGTGGATGCGTCCATCGGTCCGATCGTGGCGCATGGGGCGGTCGAGCCGCTCAATGCCGTCTACCGCGCCGCGGGCGTGGCGCTGCCGCCGACCTTCCACGCCGCGGATCCGGCGCTGGACAAGGCGGCGCTCGCACGCGCGCTGGTCATCGCGCCGCCGTCGGCCGGGCGCTCTCCGTGGATCCGACGTTTCGGCAGCGATCCGTCGGACGCGTTCGCCAGCGGCTGGATGCAGCTGCGCGGCACGCGGCGCCGGCGCGGGGTGGATCGGGGGTTCGTCGTCTCCGACCATGCGGACTGGCCGGGCCTGATGGCGGCCATCCGCGGCACCGGCGCGGAGCGGGTCTTCGTCACGCATGGCAGCGTGCCCGTGATGGTGCGCTGGCTACGCGAACTGGGCCTGGACGCGCAGGCCTTCAAGACCGAGTACGGCGAGGAGGCCGCGGAATTCGATCAGTCCGAGCCGGCTCAGCCGTCCGAGCCGCCCGCGCAGCTCGAAGGCATCGAGGAGAACGGCGCGTGAAGGCCTTCGCCGCGCTGTACCGCGAGCTGGACGCGTCGACCTCGCAGCGCGCCAAGCAGGCCGCGCTGCAGGCCTACCTGCGCGCGGCGCCGGCCGCGGACGCCGCCTGGGCGGTCTACTTCCTCGCGGGCGGCAAGCCTCGGCAGCTCGTGCCCTCGCGCTTCCTGCGCGAGCAGGCGCGGCTGGTCGCGGGGCTGCCGGAGTGGCTGTTCGACGAGAGCTATGAAGCCGTCGGTGACCTCGCGGAGACCATCGCCTTGCTGCTGCCCGAGCCGACCGCCGTGGTCGAGCGCTCGCTGGCGGACTGGATGACGCAGCACCTGCTGCCGATGCGCGGTCAGCCGCCGGAGGTGCTCGCGCTCGCGTTGCAGGGCCAATGGGCGGCGCTGGCGGCCGAGCAACGTTTCGTGCACGGCAAGCTGATCACCGGCGCGTTTCGGGTCGGCGTGTCGCGGCTGCAGGTCACGCAGGCGCTCGCGGCGATCAGCGGCGTGGACGCCAAGCTCGTCGCCCAGCGCCTGATGGGTTACACGCAGCCCGGCGCGCGACCGGCCGCCGCGGATTACGAGGCCCTGGTCGCGCCCGAGCCCGTGCCGGCGGTCGAGCATGGCCCGGATGGCCTGCCGCTCGCGGCCGCGGCGGGAGGGGGCCGGCCGTCGCGCGGACTTCAGCCTTATCCGTTCTTCCTCGCGCATCCGCTGTCGCTGCCGGTCGCGCGGTTCGACGAGAGTCTGGGGCCGGCCGAGGATTGGCTGGTCGAGTGGAAATGGGATGGCATCCGCGCGCAGCTGGTGTGCCGCGATGGCGAGGTCGCGATCTGGTCGCGCGGCGAGGAGCTCGTCACCGACCGTTTCCCCGAGCTGCGCGCCATGGGCGAGGCGCTGCCCGGTGGCACGGTGCTGGACGGGGAGATCCTCGTCTGGCGCGAGGGCCGCGCCGCGCCCTTCGCCGAACTGCAGCGCCGGCTGGGACGCAAGACGCTGGGGGCGAAGCTGCTGCGCGACCTGCCGGTCGCGCTGTGCGTCTATGACCTGCTGGAGCAGGACGGCGAGGACCTGCGCGAGTGCCCGCAGCGCGAGCGCCGCGCCCGCCTGGAGGCGCTCGTGGCGGCGCATCCGCTGCCCGGGCTCGTGCTGAGCCCCCGTCTGACCGGCGCCGACTGGGCCTCGCTGGCGCGCGAGCGCGAGCAGGCGAGGGCGCTCGGCGTGGAGGGCATGATGCTCAAGCGCCTGGACGCGCGCTACGGCGTCGGGCGCACGAAGGACGTGGGCGTGTGGTGGAAATGGAAGATCGATCCGCTGTCCGTGGACGCGGTGCTGATTTACGCGCAGCGCGGCCACGGGCGGCGCGCGAGCCTCTACACCGACTACACCTTCGCCGTCTGGAACGGGCCGCCGGAGGATCCGACGCGCGCGCTGGTGCCGTTCGCGAAGGCCTACTCGGGGCTGACCGACGCGGAGATCCGCGATGTCGACGCCGTCATCCGCAAGACCACCATCGAGACCTTCGGGCCGGTGCGCAGCGTCACGCCGACGATGGTGTTCGAGCTTGGCTTCGAGGGCATCGCGCGCAGCGGCCGGCACAAGAGCGGCATCGCCGTGCGCTTTCCCCGCATGCTGCGCCGGCGCGAGGACAAGCCGGTCGACGAGGCCGACACGCTGCAGTCGCTGCAGGCGCTCCTGCCCGAGGGCGCCGCATGAAGCGCGCGTTGAGGAGGGCGTGTTCATGAGGCCGACGTCGTGAAGGCGCGCTCAACTCCCGCGGCGCGCGACGCCGGCCTGGCGCCGATCGACGACTGGGTCGCCGCCCAAGGCTGGACGGCCTTCCCGTTCCAGCGCCGCGTGTGGGCGGAGATGGTGCGCGGGCGCAGCGGGCTGCTGCACTCCAGCACCGGCAGCGGCAAGACGCTGGCGGTGTGGCTGGGCGCGCTCGCGGCCCTGCGCGAGACGGTGGGCGCGGACGCCCGCGAGATCGCCGGCAAGCGCGTCGCGCCGCCGCTGACGGTGCTGTGGATCACGCCGATGCGCGCGTTGGCCGCGGACACGCTGCGGGCGCTGACGCGTCCGATGGCGGATCTGTGCCCCGGCTGGACCGCCGGCCTGCGCAGCGGCGATACGACGTCCGCTCAGCGCGCCGCGCAGGACCGGCGGCTGCCGACGGTGCTCGTGACGACGCCGGAGAGCCTGTCGTTGCTGCTGTCGCGGGCCGACGCCCGCGAGCAGCTCGGCCAGGTGCGCCTGGTCGTCGTCGACGAATGGCATGAGCTGATGGGCAACAAGCGCGGCGTGCAGACCCAGCTCGCGCTGGCCCGCCTTCGCCGCTTCCGCGAGCAACGCCGCGCTCCTCCTGCTCGCTCTGCCGCAGGCCGGGAAGTTGCCGAGGGTGCACTTTTGACCCCCTCTCCCGCGGAGCGGGAGAGGGCGGGGGTGAGGGCTCGCGGCAGTGGCAGTGCGCTGATGACCTGGGGTTTGTCGGCGACGCTGGGCAACCTGGACGAGGCGCTGAGGACGCTGGTCGGCGTGGGTGCGGACGTCGCCGTGCTCGTCCAGGGCGAGACGGACAAGACGCTGGTGATCGACACGCTGCTGCCGGAGACGGTCGAGCGTTTCGCCTGGGCCGGTCATCTGGGATTGCGGATGCTGCCGCAGGTGGTCGAGGCGATCGAGGAAAGCGCGAGCTGCCTGGTCTTCACCAACATGCGCTCGCAGGCCGAGCGCTGGTATCTCGCGCTATTGGAGGCTCGCCCCGACTGGGCCGGTGTGATCGCGCTGCACCACGGATCGCTCGACCGCGAGGTGCGCGAGTGGGTCGAGCTCGGGCTCAAGGAAGGGCGGCTCAAGGCGGCCGTGTGCACCTCGAGCCTGGACCTCGGCGTGGACTTCCTGCCGGTGGACCGCGTGCTGCAGATCGGCTCGGCCAAGGGCGTGGCTCGCCTGGTGCAACGTGCCGGTCGATCGGGTCACGCGCCGGGGCGGCCCTCGCGGATCACGCTGGTGCCCACGCACAGCCTGGAGCTGGTCGAGGCGGCGGCCGCCCGCGATGCCGTGCGCGCCGGCCAGATCGAGGCGCGCCACAGTCCCGTCGCGCCGCTGGACGTGCTGGTGCAGCACCTGGTCACGGTCGCTCTGGGCGGCGGCTTCGAGCCCGACGCGTTGCTCGAAGAGATCCGCGGCACCGTGGCCTACGAGACGCTCACGCCTGCGTCCTGGGCCTGGTGCCTGGACTTCGTGCGCCAGGGCGGTCCGTCGCTGACGGCCTATCCGGACTACCACCGCGTCGTGCCCGACGAGACCGGCCTGTGGCGCGTGCCCGACGCGCGCCTGGCTCGCCGTCACCGCGTCAACATCGGCACCATCGTCAGCGACGCGGCCATCAGCGTGCAGTACCTGAGCGGCGGCAAGCTGGGCACGGTGGAGGAGGGTTTCATCGCGCGGCTGCGCCCCGGCGACGCCTTCCTGTTCAGCGGACGCCTGCTGGAGCTGGTGCGCGTGGAGCAGATGACCGCCTTCGTGCGGCGCGCGACGGCGGGACGTGCCGCGGTGCCGCGCTGGAACGGCGGGCGCATGCCGCTGTCGAACACCCTGGCCGACGCGGTGCTGCGCGAGCTGGCTGCGGCGGACGAGGGCCGATATGACGCGCCGGAGATGCGCTGCGTGCGGCCGCTGATCGAGCTGCAACGCCGCTGGTCCCACTTGCCCACGCCCGACGTGCTGGTGGCCGAGACGCTCAAGTCCCGCGAGGGCTGGCACCTGTTCCTCTATCCCTTCGCCGGCCGCCAGGTGCATCTGGGCCTGGCCGGCCTGCTGGCGTGGCGCGCGGCGCAGCCGGAGACGGGCACCTTCTCCATCGCGTTGAACGATTACGGACTGGAGCTGCTCAGCGCCAAGCCGATCGACTGGCCGGAACGCCTGCCGGGGCTGCTCACCGTGCCGCCGATGGACGCGCTGCTGCGCGAGGTCCTCGAGAGCCTGAACGCCACCGAGCTGGCCCGACGGCGCTTTCGCGAGATCGCGCGCATCTCGGGGCTCATCTTCCAGAGCCATCCCGGCGAGCGACGCAGCAATCGCCAGCTGCAGGCCTCGGCCTCGCTGTTCTTCGAGGTCTTCCAGCAGCACGATCCCGACAACCAGTTGCTCGTGCAGGCGCGCCAGGAGCTGCTCACGCAGGAGCTCGACGTGCGCCACCTCGCGGCCGCGCTGGCCCGCATGGGCGCGCAGACACTGCGCGTGCAGGCGCTGCGCCGGCCCACGCCGCTGGCCTTCCCGCTGATGGTCGAGCGCTTCCGCGAGAAGCTCAGCAACGAATCGTTGGCCGACCGCATCGCCCGCATGGTCGCCGACCTGGAGCGCAATGCCGATGTCGCGCGCTGAGGGCCGATGAACGCAGCGCGTCCGGGCGATGATCGCGGGATGTCGCTCGATGTCGATGTCCCCGAGGGCGCGCTCGCCCGCACGCTGGCCGGCGAGCGTGTCTGGCTGTTGCCGCAGCGCGCGTTGTGGTGGCCGGCGACGTGCACGGTCTTCGTGGCCGACGTGCATCTGGGCAAGGCCGCGACCTTCCGGGCGCTCGGTCAGCCGGTGCCGTCAGGCACGACGCAGGACAACCTGGATCGCCTGAGCGCGGTGCTCGAGTCCACGCGCGCGCAGCGTCTCGTCGTGCTCGGGGACTTCCTGCACGCCGCCGCGGCCCAGCAGGCTCGCGTGCTCGATCCGGTGCATCGCTGGCGCGAGCGCCACGCGGCGGTCGAGGTGGTGTTGATTCGCGGCAACCACGACAGCCGCGCCGGCGATCCGCCGGCCTCGCTGCGCATCCGGATCGAGGATGAGCCGCATGCGATGCCGCCCTTCGCGGCTTGCCATCATCCGCGCGCGGTGGCCGGCACCTTCGCGCTGGCCGGCCACTTGCATCCGGCGGTCACCCTGCACGGCCGCGCGCACGAGCGTCAGCGGCTCGCGTGTTTCTGCGAGACGCGGGACCTGATGATCCTGCCGGCCTTCGGGGCGTTCACTGGGACCACGCTGGACGGTCTGCCCGGGGACGCACGTTGCCACGCGGTGGGCGGCGGGGTGGTGTGGGCGGCGCCTGAACGTGCTTGAACGTGCCTGAACGCGCTGGAGCGCACCTGATCGCGCTCAGGGCTGGAAGCCGCCGACGTCGGTATGGAAATCGCCGACCTCGGTCCATTCCCGCAGGTCGGCGGGCACGCCGAAGGCCTTGGACACGGCGCGGGCCGCTTCCTCCGCGGACGCGAACGAATCGCCCCACGGCATGCTGTCGTGTTTCACGCGCCAACGCCGGGACAGGCGCGGCTTGATCGTGAACGTGCCGTCCAGGTTCTGAAAGACGTAAGAGACGGTATCGATGTCCATGCTGAGCTCCGGGGCGCCGGACCGACCACCCTAGCAAACCTCGAGGCAACTGTCATTCCCGCGTCGCGACTGCGAGGGACGGTGCAGCACTCGCACGGTCGAGACGGATCTCAACGGCCGGGGCATGCGACTTGCCGCATCCTGCGCACCGATGACACATCCCTGGCGATTCTTCCGGGCGGGCGGCGCCGATCAGGCGCGTCTGAGCACCGCCGACGACCTCCTGCATCTGCGTGATCTCGATCAGAAGCGCTGGGTCGCGCTGGCCTGTCCCACGCGCGGCCTCGAATTCGATGAACGGACCCTGGACCTGATCGACCTCGACCGCGATGGACGCATCCGCGCGCCCGAGCTCATCGCGGCCTGTGAATGGGTGGGCGCGCGACTGGCCGACTGGGCGCCGCTGCAGCGCGGCGATCAGCGCCTCGCGCTGGCCTCGCTGGCCGCGACCGACGAGGGCCGCGCGCTGGCCGAGGAGCTGCAGCGCACCCATGTGCTCGCCGGGCATGAGCCGCGCGAGGACATCGGGCTGGAGGACATCCGCGAGCGCCAGTCGCACTTGGCCGCCGAGCGCCAGAACGGCGACGGCATCGTGCCGGTGTCCGCCTTCGAGCACGCGGCGGATCGCGCCATCGCGCAGCGCATCGCCGAGACGCTGGGCGCCGTGGCCGATGCCGGCGGCGAACCCGGCATCGACGAGACCCGCGTCGGGGCCTTCCTTGACCAGGCCGCGACGCTGCTGGCCTGGCACGCCGAGGGCGAGGCGGGCTGCGCCGGCAAGCGCGCCGCGGCCATGGCGGTGCAGGCCGTGCACGACAAGGTCGAGGACTTCTTCGCGCGCTGCCGCCTGGCCAGCTACGACGCGTCGGCGGCCGCGACGCTCAACGCCACGGACCCTGAGCAGCTCAAGCGGCATGCGGGCGAGTTGCTGTCGCTGGAGACCGGCGCGCTGCGTCAGCTGCCCGCGGCGCCGGTCGGTCCTGGCGCGCCGCTGCCGCTGGACGAGCGTGCCAATCCGGCCTGGCAGTCCGCGTTGACGGCCTTGCGCGAACAGGCGGTGCGCGTGCTGCTGGGCCGCGACGCGGTCGAGATCGACGAGGCCGACTGGCGCGCGCTGAAGGCCCAGGTGCAAGCCTGTCGCGACTGGCTGCGGGCGCAGCCGTCCGGACCCGTGGCCGCGCTGGGCGTGGACGCGGTCGCGGCGCTGGTGCCGGACGATCTCGAGCAGACCCGCGCGCGGTTGTTGCGCGTGATCGAGGAGGACCGCGCCGCCGCGCCGCGTCATGCCGCGCTCAATGACCTGGAGAAGCTCGTGCTGCTGCAGCGCGACCTGCTGCGGCTGGCGCGCAACTTCGTGTCCTTCGAGGACTTCTACGAAGGCCGGGGCGCGGTGTTCCAGGCCGGCACGCTGTTCATCGACGGTCGCGCCTGCGAGCTGTGCGTGGAGGTCGCCGATCCCGCGAAGCACGCGCCGATCGCGGGCCTCGCCAAGGCCTACCTGGTCTACGCCGAGTGCGTGCGGCTCAACCAGAAGCGCACCATCGTCGCCGTGGTGAGCGCGGGCGATGTGGACTTCCTCTTCATCGGTCGCAACGGGCTCTTCTACGACCGCGACGGCAAGGACTGGGACGCGCGTATCGTCAAGGTGATCGAGAACCCGATCAGCGTCGGACAGGCCTTCCTGTCGCCGTACAAGAAGCTCGTGAGGCTGGTGGAGGAGCAGGTCGCCAAGCGCGCGGCGGCGAGCGACTCGACACAGCAGGGGCGCATGGGCCAGTGGGCCGGGCGCATCGCCACCGCCGATCAGCCCGGCGCGACAGGCTCAACGGGCGCGGCAGGCGCGCTGACCGCGGCACCCGCGACCGGCGCGCCGGGGGCGCCCGGCGGCGTGCTGGGCGCGGGTGTCGCCGGTGTTCCGGGGCGGCGCGTCGATGTGGGGACTGTCGCCGCGCTGGGCGTGGCGCTGGGCAGCATCAGCACGGTGATCGTGGGCGTGTTCGGCCGCTTCGTCGATCTGGGCTGGTGGATCCCGCTCGCGGTGCTGGGCATCGTGGTGTCGATCTCCGGCCCCAGCATGCTGATCGCGTGGCTCAAGCTGCGCCAGCGCAGCCTCGGGCCCATCCTCGATGCGAGCGGCTGGGCCATCAACAACCGCATGAAGCTCAGCACCAAGCTGGGCAGCTCGTTGACCAAGCGGCCCACGCCGGTGCCCTCGGCGATGAAGCTGCCGGAGTCGACGCTGGGCTCGGCGCTGGGCTCGGTGGTTCAGTCCAGCGGGGGATCCGCGCGCTCCTCGAGCGGCGAGGTGGCGCGCGCCTTGTGAGGCTTGCGCGGCCGCGCGAACTTGGGCAGCAGTTCCAGGATCGCCAGGGCCAGCAGCATGCTCAGCACGGCCGTGGCCTCGCGGCCCAGGCCGCAGGCCACGCCGATGGCGGCGGTCAACCAGATGCCGGCGGCGGTGGTCAGGCCGTGGACCTGCTCCTCGTCCTTGAGCTTGAGGATCGCGCCCGCGCCCAGGAAACCGATGCCCGCGATCACGCCTTGCAGCACGCGGCTCATGTCGCCCAGCCCCATGCCGCCTTGCTGCGGGACGAGCACGAACAGGGCGGCGCCCAGCGCGACCAGCATGTGCGTACGCACGCCCGCGGCCTTGCCGTGCTGCTCGCGCTGGAAGCCCAGGCAGCCACCGAGCACGGCGGCCAGCAGCAGGCGCAGCGTGATGCGGGTGATCTGCTCGACATCGGGGATGTCGGAGAACTCCGAGCGCAGCGTGTGCAGCACCTCGTCGGTCCAGCTCATCGTCATTCGGGATCCTTTCGTGGGCGGCCGGGTGGCTCCGGCGGGACGGGCGGCTCGTTCGCCTCGACCGGCGCGGTCGGCGCCACTGCTGCCTCGGCGGTGATGGCCTCGGCCGCCTCGGCATCGGCGGCGTCGAAGTCATACCCCTCGGCCGCGTGCAGCGACCACGCGCCGCCGCCCCGCAGGTGCAGCACGTGGCTGTGGTGGCGCAGCACGCCGTGACGGTGCGCGATGCTCACCAGCGTGATGCCGTCGCGGCACAGCCGTTCGTACAGGCGGCTCTCGTTGCGCGTGTCCAGCGCGCTGGTGGCCTCGTCCAGGATGACCATCCGTGGCGTGCGCACCAGCACGCGCGCGAAGGCCAGGCGCTGCTGCTCGCCCATGGAGAGCTGCTTCTCCCAGTCCTGCACCGCATCCAGGCCGCCCACTCTGTCGGCCAGGTCCGGCAGGTTGACCTCGGCGAGGATCGCGCGCAGCGCGTCGTCATCGAGCTCGGTCGTCGTGTCCGGGTAGATCATCTGGCTGCGCAGCGTGCCGGGCTGCAGGTAGGGCCGTTGCGGCAGGAAGAAGACGTCCTCCAGCGGTGGATGCTCGATGGTGCCCTCGCCGCTGCGCCACAGACCGGCGATCGCGCGCAGCAGCGAGCTCTTGCCGCAACCGCTGACACCGGTGATCAGCAGGCTCTCGCCGGGTTGCAGCGCGACATTGAGTTTCTCGACCAGCAGCCGGTCGAACTGCGGTGTGTACAGCGTCAGCTCGCGCAGCGCGAGCTGATCGGCATGGGCGCTGGTGATGCGCTCGCGCTCGCGGTCCTGGCGGGGCTTGCGCGCGCGCATCGCGTCCGAGAGGGCATGCAGACGGTCGATGCCGGCGACGAAGCGGCTCAGGCTCTCGAAGTTGTCCACGATCAGCGAGACCGCCGTCAGCACCGCGGCGAAAGCGCCGGCGGCCTGCACGGCGGCGCCGACCTCCAGGTCGCCCGACAGCACGCGCTCGGCCAGGATCACGCTGGGCACGACCAGCGTCAGCTGGCTGAAGCCGCGCTGGAACAGGTTCAGCGCGCGCTGCTTGCGGATCAGCTTCCAGTAGTTCTGGTAGACCGACTCGAAGCGCTGCTCGATGTGGGCGCGCTCCTGCGGCTCGCCGCGGTAGAACGCGATGGATTCTGCGTTCTCGCGCAACCGCATCAGGCCGAAGCGGAAATCGGCCTCGCGGCGCAGCTGCCAGAAGTTCAGCTGGATCAGCGGCGAGCCGAAGACGTAGAGGGCGAGGAAGGTGCCCACCGTCGCGTACACGACGAGGAAGGCCACCAGCAGCTTGGACAGCGACCACAGCACAGCGCAGAAGGCCACCAGCTGCATCGCCGATCCCAGCATCAGCAGCATGAAATGCGTGGACCGGCCGGTGAAGGTGTTGATGTCCTCGGAGATGCGCTGGTCGGGGTTGTCGATGTCGCCGGCCGCGCCGGTGCCGATCTCGTAATACTTGCGCCCGTCGAGATAACCGTCGAGGAAGCGGCCCGTCAGCCATCGCCGCCAATGGTTGGAGAAGGCGTCGCGCATGTAGTAGTAGAAGGCGTACACCGGCACGGCGAAGCCCAGCACGATCAGGCTGTCGCGCACGGCGTGCCAGAAGCGCGCGTGGTTGCGCTCGGCCAGGGCGGAGGTCATTTCGCCCGTCTTGTCGTTGAGCATCACGGCGAGCTGCGTCTCGCACAGCATCAGCACGATCATCAGCAGCAGCAGGCCCCAGGCGGCCTTGCGCTGGTCGCCGAGCCAGTAGGGCTTGGCGATCTGCAGGAACTGGCGCCAGGCGGCGTAGGACAGCCGCGGCGGGCGGCGACGCTTGCGCTTGGGCGCGGCGGGCGGGGCGGCGCCGGGTGAAGTGCTCGAACTGGCGCTCGAGTGGGCACTGGACGGCGGCAGATCCGTCGCAGGGGAGGAGGGGTGGACCATGATGCCGGACGCAGTCTGCCGAGATGGCTCGACGGTAGCTCTGACGGCTCACAGCGCGGGTAGGACAGGGCCTACTGCGGGTGACGGAGGGAGGCGCAAGACGCACCTCCCCGGGGCGGTCTCATGAGAGGAATCGAGAGATGGCGTAAGCCAGTCCGCTGGTGGCCGCGGACGAGGTGGCGGCCGAGCCCGCGCACCACTTGATCAGGCGGAGGTCGGACGCCTGTCCGCTGATCTTGATGCGGTCGTCGACGGTGCCCAGCACGCGGGCGAACATCTTTTCCATCTCGGCGCTGTTGCGATTCATCATCTCGTTCATCGAGTCCTTGAACTCGACCCGCTGCGCGTGGAGCGCTTCTTTGAACTCGACTCGATGCGCGTTGAGTTCATCCTTGAACTCACTTCGAATCCGCTGATGCTCGACACGATGGTCGGCGAGCTCTTGCCGAAAAACGTCCTGATCCTTGCGCATCGCTTGAATCTCGTCATGGACCTGAGCGAATCCTTCTTTCATGTCCTGACGCAGCTGGTGTGTCTCGGCGACGACCTGGTCGAGTCGGTACATCACCAAAGTGAGGTCAGGCGGTGGTGCCGGGATGGGCGTGACGACGGTGGCGTGAGCGGAATGAGGGTGCATGCATGGACTCCTGTACATGCAATGAAGGGAGTCGCGAATGCTAGGAGTCCTCGTGGTCGAACGGCGTTGCTGGAACGACGCATCGCGACCATCCTTGATCGGTTTGGGATGGCGTTGTCTGATGCGCTCAGACGAACAATTCTGCGAGGCGCGCGATTGCCGCCTCGCTCATCGCGCGATCGACGCGGCGATCGGCGTTGTTGAAGTCGTGCTCGCCTTGCGCCTGCACCAGCAGGCCGTCGCGGCGCGGCACGACCATCAGGTTGTGACCGCGCCAGGCGACCATGTAGTCGACCTCGGGTTGCGGCACCAGCCGGGTGATCTGGCCGCGCACCGGGATGAGCGAGTCGTCGCCGAACAAGGCCCGCGCGCCGTAGCCGGTGCAATTCACGATCACGCGTTCGGGCAGCGCGGCCAGCTCGCGCGCCTGCGCGAAATCGCGCGTGACGATCTCGCCGCCCTCGCGCAGGAAATCCTCAAACAACATCCGCTGACAGGGCCGGATGTTGAAGGTCATCTGCGTGAATCGCCGCGCATGCCCGACCGGGAAGGGGTGCTGGGAGGGGGCCAATGCGACCGAGCGCGGATGCAGGTCCGGGATCAGGTCGAGCAGGTCGGGGTAGTCGGGCTCGGTCGAGCTGCCATGCGAGTTGCCATTGGGCAGGGGTTGATCGAACGGCGTGTCCGAGAGCACGTAGCCGTCGCGCCATTCGACCGGCGAGCCGTTCACGCCCAGCAGGTCCTGCCATGCGCGGAAGCTGTGCCGCGCCATGCGTTCCCAGCCGGCGTTGAACGCGGGCGTCGCGTGCTGTTCGGTGACGATGCGCGAGTCCGGGGACCACATGCCGGTGGCGAAGGTCGACGCGACCTCCGGCGGACGCTCGCGGCAGTAGATGCGGACCTTCAGCCCGGCGCGCTGGGCCACGCGCGCGGTGGTCAGCCCGATCGCGCCGCAGCCGATCACGGCGATGCGCCGCGCACCGGTCTCGCGGATCAGCGGCAGCGCGCCCAGCGTCGCCGAGCCCCAGGACAAGGACCAGCCTGCACCGCCATGACCGTAATGGTGGATGACCGTCTTGCCGTGCAGGCGCTGGGCCTCGATGCGCGGGCCCTGCGCGCGGAAGGGGCGCGTGCAGACGGTGATGTCGACGATGCGATCGGCTGACACGCGCATGCGCGCGGGGCGCGGCGTCTCGGCGAAGGGCAGGCGGGGGAGCGAGGCCGGTGAGGGTTCGGCGGCGGAAGGCGCCGTGGACGCCGAAGCGGCACTTGCAGCAGACGGCGCAGCGGACTGTGCATGGCCGGCCAGCGGCCATGCGGCGGCGCAGGCGCTCGCGGCGCCCAGCCAGTGACGGCGGTTCATGGGAACTCCTCGTGTCACCGGCCGGGGGGCCGGGGGCGATCGCTCGTGGCGATCCTGGCGATCCTGGCGATCGTGGCGGTGGTCAGTCGATCAGGCCGCGGCCATCTTGGCCAGCGACTTGCGGATGGCGGCCGCGTCGCGCAGGCGCTGCGCGGAGCCGTCTGCGTCGAGCAGGATGACCGTGATGGTCTGGCCGCCGCTCTTCATGCGCATGGCCAGGCAACGGCCGGCTTCCTCGGTGTAGCCGGTCTTGGACAAGCGGATGTCCCAGCCCTTGGCCCCGACCAGGTGGTTGGTGTTGCGCAGCTCGCGGGGGCGGCCGTTGACCTCGACCTCGCTGGACTTGTCGCTGCTGATGCGCGCGATGGCGGGGTAACGCGCCGCTGCGGCGGCGATGCGCGCCATCTCGATGGCGGTGGATGTGTTGCCGGGCGAGAGGCCGGTGGGATCGGCCAGCGCGGTGTGCGTCAGTCCCAGCGCGCGGATCTTGGCGGTGACGGCGGCCTCGTAGGCCGGCATGCCGCCGGGGTAATGGCGGGCGAGCGCGGACGCGGCGCGGTTCTCCGAGGAGATCAGCGCCAGCTCGAGCGCCGCCTCGCGGGTCATCGTCGCACCCACGCGCACACGGGACTTGCTGTGCTTGAGGCGGTCGACGTCGGCATCGTCGATGCGGATCTCCTCGCGCATGTCCTGGTT
Organism: Roseateles sp.; assembly: GCA_039594005.1. Classification (GTDB taxonomy): domain Bacteria; phylum Pseudomonadota; class Gammaproteobacteria; order Burkholderiales; family Burkholderiaceae_C; genus Roseateles. The sequence continues at coordinate 1,609,313 of JBCNOF010000010.1, read as the reverse complement.
GGCGTCGAGCACCACCATGGCGGTCATCAGTTTGGTCAGCGAGGCGATGGGCACGACGGTGTCGGCGTCCTTGGCCATCAGCACGCGGCCGCTGTCGTCGATGACGAGCATGTGGCGCGCGTTGACCGGCAGCTTCATCAGCGGGGCCTCGGCGGCCGGCGGCGCGGCGGGCGTGATGACGGTGCCGGGGGCGGTGCCAGGCGCGGTGGACGTCGTGGGCGGTGCGACGGCGACGATGGGCGCCTTGACCACGCCGCTGGGCGACACGGCGTCCGGGGTGTAGGGCGAGGCGCTGGCCGCCGGGGCCGGCGTCACGACGCCGGACGGGCTGATCGAGGCGGTGGACGGCGTGGCGGTGGGCACGACCACTTCGGGGTCGTCGCTGGCCGCCTCGACGATCAGGCACGCGCAGGTCAGGAGCAGGGCCGGCGCGGCGAGGCGCCAGTTGGTGTGGGCGAGGGTGCTGAGGACGGTATGGCGGATCGTCACGGCGGTGGGGCGGGCAGTCGTGGCAGGGGAACGGGGCGGGCGGGCAACGGGTTGACCGCCGCGCAGTTTAAGTTCTCCCCGCGCGGCGTCGATCAGGGCTTGCCGTAACGGGCGTTACGCGTGGGCTGCCTCCTTCATCTTCCGGATCACCATCCGTTCACGCGCAGCCAGGATGTCGCGCCAGTAGAAGCGTTCAAGAAACGCCAGCCACAGGCGCCGGAACCACGCGTGTTTCTTGAGGTGCCTGACGGGCTTGACGTCCGAACTGGCGAAAGTAGATCGACCTTGCTTCGCATAGCGCCGGAGCGTGTCGGGTTCCAGAAGCGATTCAAGGGTTGCCTCGACCTGCGTGACGCGGCGGCGGACCTCCGCGTGGAGCAGGCTGACGCCAGCGTAGGCATCGGCGGAATGCCAGATCTCGCGGACTTGCTCGTCGTACATCGCGATGACGTATCGCTTGAGCCAGACGTCGACCTTCAAGTCCGGGTGGTATCGATGCTGCTCCTCCTCGAACAGCAGAAAGCGCGCGCCCTTGTGGAGAGTCTCGAACTGACTGGGGCTGGCGACTGCGCCTGGAGCCGGGTGGATGGCCGCATGCACCAGGTGCCATTGCAGCTCGCCGCTCCGGGTCAGTTGGTGAAGGGTGGCTACAACGGCCATCGAGAGTGATTCGATTCGCATGTTCATGTCCAGTTGAGGTCCAAGGAGTGTTGGTCGAGATCGACTGCAGCCGCACATAGCGCTCCAAATGCCTCGAGCAGTCGGCGATGTCGCGAAGCGTCGTCGCGAGTGGCCTCGGTTGCGGCGCCGTCGAGTGCCCTGATGGCATGACGGACTGTTTTCCTCGAGTGCTTGGGCGCGACAGGGATCGTGTTTCGCAGCAGCGCCCCGGCACTTGCAAGTACGCGTCGCGTGTCCAATTCCGCGGGCGCGGGTTCGCCGATCAGTTGCTCCAGGCATTGAAGTTGAGCCTGCAGGTCGCTCACCAACTGCGGCAGACGGGCACGTGTCCTGAAAGACATCCTCACGGACCGCACCTGCCACCACACGCCGAGCGTGATGGCGAATCCCACCAGTCCGACCAGCGTGTTGAGGTCCTGGATGACGGGTGGGATCAGACTTGGCGGGCACGCAACCAAGAAGGCGGCGACCCCTTCAGCGATGGCGTGGGTGGCAGGCATGACGCCATGCTAGGACTGCTGGACGTCGGTTGAACGCGGCCAGTGGCGGCACAACGACGCCATCGGCGAGGGGGCACCGATGAGGGATTGCGCCCCTCCGTTGGGTGGCTCGGCGCTCGGGTCGACTGGATCGATCCACCCTTGCGGGGGATCTCACTCCCACGCCTTGCGCAACTTCGCCGCCACATCCATCGCAGGACGGGTGAGCTCGGGCAGCGGCGCCTGCGCCTGGTTCGCCGGGCCCACCTTGTCGAAGTGGCGCACCACCTTCCCAGGCAGGAACCTCGACACGCTCGCGTACAGGTGGCGGTCGCCGTGCCGCGTCTGCTGCGTCACGTAGAAGCGCTGCGGCGTCATCACCGCCAGGTGATCCTTCGCCCGCGTCATCGCCACGTACAGCAGCCGCCGCTCCTCCTCGATCTGCGCTTGCGCCCCGGTGCTCAGGTCCGACGGCATGCAGCCGTCCACGCAGTTCAGCAGGTACACCGCGTTCCACTCCTGACCCTTGGCCGAATGGATCGTCGACAGGATCAGGTAGTCCTCATCCTTCAACGGCACGCCCGACTCGTCGCTGCTCGCCTCGGGCGGATCCAGCGTCAGCTCCGTCAGGAAACGCTCCCGCGACCCGTAACCCTGCGCGATCCGCGTCACCTGCTCCAGGTCGGCCAGTCGCACCGGCGCGTCGTCATGCAGCCGCTCCAGGTGCGGCGCGTACCACTCGACCGCGTCCTCCAGGTCCATCGGCCATTCCGACCGCGCCAGCAGCCGCAGCATCAGCGTGCGCAGCGCATGCCAGGACGCCGCGGCCGCGCGCGGCGGCTCGAAGTCGCGCAGCGCCTGCGCCGGTTCCGCCGCCGGCGACATCGCATCGAGCAGGCGCCGCGCGCTCGCCGGACCGAATCCCGGCAGCAGCTGCGCCACGCGGAACCCCGCCAACCGCCCGCGCGGGTTCTCCGCCCAGCGCAGCACGCTGAGCACGTCCTTCACATGCGTGCTCTCGAGGAATTTCAGACCGCCGAACTTCACGAACGGGATGTTGCGCCGCGTCAGCTCCAGCTCCAGCGGCGCGCTGTGGCTCGAGGTCCGGAAGAGCACCGCCTGGCGCTTGAGCCGCAGGCCCTGCTCGCGACGCTCCAGCACCTTGTCCGCCACCCATTGCGCCTGGCGCGCCTCGTCGTCGACAGTGACCAGCTGCGGCCGCTCGCTGGACACCTTGTCGGTCCACAGGCGCTTGTCGTGCCGCTCGCGCGACATCGCGATCACCGCGTTGGACGCGTCCAGGATCGGCTGCGTGGAGCGGTAGTTGCGCTCCAGCGCGATGACACGAGCGGCGGGTTCGAACTGCGCGGGGAACTCCAGGATGTTGCGCACCTCCGCCGCGCGGAACGAATAGATCGCCTGCGCGTCGTCGCCGACCACCGTGAGCCGCTCCCCGCGCGGCTTGAGCCGCTTGAGGATCGTCGCCTGCAGCCGGTTGGTGTCCTGGTACTCGTCCACCAGCACATGCTGGAAGCGCTCGCCGAGCGCCGCGGCGAGCCGTTCATCGCTCATCAGCTCGGCCCAGTACAGCAGCAGGTCGTCGTAGTCCAGCAGTTGCTGGCGCTGCTTGTCCTCGACATAGGCCCGGAACAGTTGCTTCAGGCCGTCATGCACGGGGAAGCACCAGGGGAAATGTTCCTGCAGCACCTGGTCCAGCCGCGCCTCGCTGTTGACCACGCGGGAGTAGATGGACAAGCAGGTCGACTTCAGCGGGAAACGCTCAGCCGTCTCGGCCAAGCCCAGCGCCTGCCGCTGCAGGCCCATCAGGTCCTCGGCGTCGGCGCGGTCCAGGATCGTGAAGTTGGGCGCCAGGCCGATGCAGTGGGCGTACTCGCGCAGCAGCCGCGCGCCGACGCCATGGAAGGTGCCCGCCCATGGGAAACGCGGCGGGGCCTGCGTCGCGCGCAGTCCGAGCGCGCGGTGCAGCACGCGGCCGGCGCGGCGCTCCATCTCGCCCGCCGCTCGGCGTGAAAAGGTCAGCAGCAGCAGGCGCTGCGGATCCGCGCCGTCCTGGATCAGCCGCGCCACGCGCGCGGCCAGCGTCTTGGTCTTGCCCGATCCCGCACCGGCGATCACCAGCAGCGGGCCATCCCCGGACGCGCCGTCCAGGCCGTGCTCGACGGCAGAGCGCTGCTCGGGATTGAGTTCGGCGAAGACATCGGCGGTGGACATGGGTGCGCATCATAGGCTGTATGCAAACCCAGTGATGTCCGCGTTGGCGTCAGGCGGAACGCGCCTTGCCCAGAATGCCTCATGCACTACCTGCTCGTCTTCCTCGCCGCGCTGTCCATGCCCCTGGTCGCCTGGGCCTCGCAGCGCGGGCTCTTCGGCCCGGACAACGCCGAGATCTCCAATCGCTTCCCGACGCTGCTCGTGGCCGACGGCTACGCGTTCTCGATCTGGGGGGTGATCTTCCTGCTGGACCTGGTCTTCGCCGTGTGGCTGCTGCGCGGGCATCGCGCGGTGCCCGATCGCGAGGGCCATGCCGACTCCCATCGCGGCCACTGGCTCGTGGTGCTGGGCTTCGCGTTGACCGCGAGCTGGATGATCGTGTTCTCGCGCCAGTGGTTCTGGCTGGCGCTGGCCATCATCTGGCTGTCGCTCGTGTGCCTGCTGTGGGCGTTGATGCTGGTGGCGCGCGCCGTGCCGCGCGGCGCGCAGTCCTGGCTCGCGGTGATGCCGCTGGCGTTGCACGCGGGCTGGCTGTCGCTGGCGGCCTTCCTCAACACGGCGCAGGTCATCGTGGCCGAGCAACTGCTGCCCACCCAGGAGCAACTGCCGTGGACGCTGGTGCTGTGGGCCCTGGCGGCCCTGCTGCTGCTGGTGGCCAACGCCCGGCTGCACGCGCCTGCCACGGGTCCCGCCGCGCTGGCCTACGCGGCCGCGGCGGTGTGGGGACTGGTGGGGGTCTACGTCAAGCAGCGCGCGTCGGCGCAGGCGGGCTCGGACGTGTCGGCCTGGGTCGCGCTGGCGCTGGCCGCGGTGCTCGCGGCGCAGACCGTGTGGCTGCGCGCGCGGCCGGTCAGGCCAGGCGGCGCTCGTCCTTCGCGTCGAACAGATGCGCCGACGCCGCCTCCCAATGCAGGCGCACCGCGTCCCCGACCCGCAGGTGCGGGTTCCCCGCCACGCGCGACGTGACCGGCCCCATCGGGGTGTCGACCAGCAGGTAGGTCTCGGGCCCGGTGGGCTCGATCATCTTCAGCGTGCCGGGCACGCCCAGGCTGTCGCCGTGGCCGCTCAGGCCGATGTGCTCGGGCCGGATGCCGTAGAGCACCTCGCCCGTCGCGCTCGCCGAACCGATCGCTGCTTGCTGCGCGGCGTTCACCGGCACCGCCTGGCCGTTGGCCGCGAGGCCGCCGCCGTCCTGACGCGCGCTGACGAAGTTCATCGGCGGCGAGCCGATGAAGCTGGCGACGAACAGGTTGGCCGGGCCGTTGTAGATCTCCTGCGGCGTGCCGAACTGCTGGACGACGCCGTCCTTCATCACCGCGATCCGGTCGCCGAGGGTCATCGCCTCGATCTGGTCGTGGGTGACGTACACGGTGGTGGTCTTCAGGCGCTGGTGCAGCAGCTTGATCTCGGCGCGCATCTCCACGCGCAGCTTGGCGTCGAGGTTGGACAGCGGCTCGTCGAACAGGAACAGCTTGGGCTCGCCGCGCCAGCGCCCGGCCCATCGCCACGCGCTGCCGCTGGCCGCCGGAGAGCTGCCCCGGCTTGCGGTCGAGCAGGTGCTCGATCTGCAGCATCCTGGCCACGCGCTGCACCTCCTCGTCGATGGCGGCCTTGGGCACCTTGCGGATCTTCAGGCCGAAGGCGATGTTCTGCGCGCACGCTCATGGTCGGGTACAGCGCGTAGGACTGGAACACCATCGCGATGTCGCGGTCCTTGGGGCTCATGGCGCGTAGGTCACGTCGCGGTCGCCGATGTGGATCGCGCCCGAGGTCGGATGCTCTCCAGCCCGGCGATGCAGTTCAGCAGCGTCGACTTGCCGCAGCCCGAGGGGCCGACGAGGATCAGGAATTCGCCGGCCTCGATCGACAGCTCGATGCCCTTGAGGATGTCCGCCAGGCCGATGCCGTAGCTCTTGTGCACGTTGAGCAATGGCGAGCGCGCCCATGTTTCGTTCGTCTCCGGGGTCAGCGACCCGTCTCAGCCTTTGACGGCGCCGGCGGTGAGGCCGCGCACGAAGTACTTGCCGGCCAGTACGTAGACCACCAGCGTGGGCAGCGCGGCGATCATCGCCGCGGCCATGTCGACGTTGTATTCCTTGACGGCGCTGGACGTGTTCACCAGGTTGTTCAGGGCCACGGTGATCGGCTTGCGAATCGCCGCTGGCGAACACCACGCCGAACAGGAAGTCGTTCCAGATCTGGGTGAACTGCCAGATCAGGCAGACCATCACGATGGGCGTGGACATCGGCAGCAGGATGCGCAGGAAGATGGTGAAGAAGCCGGCGCCGTCCAGGCGCGCGGCCTTGACCAGGGCATCCGGGATCGCCACGAAGTAGTTGCGGAAGAACAGCGTGGTGAAGGCCAGGCCGTAGATCACGTGGACCAGCACCAGGCCCCAGGCCGAGCTGGCGAGGCCCAGCGTGCCCAGGACCTGAAGGACATCGGCAGGAGGATCACCTGGAACGGCAGGAAGCAGCCGAACAGCAGCGCGCCGAAGAACAGCTGGGAGCCGCGGAAGCGCCACATCGACAGCACGTAGCCGTTCAACGCGCCGATGAAGGTGGAGATCAGCACGCCGGGCACCACCATCAGCACCGAGTTCAAGAAGAAGGGCTTCAGGCCGCCGCAGTCGGTGCCGGTGCACGCGCTGGTCCAGGCCTTGGACCAGGCGTCCAGCGACGGAGCCATCGGGCAGCGACAGCAGGGTGCCGGTGCGCACGTCGTCCATGCTCTTGAGCGAGGTGCTCAGCATCACGTACAGCGGCAGCAGGAAGAAGCAGGCGAACACCGCCAGCACGGTCCACAGCAGCACGCGTTGCAGCGTGCGGGCGCGGGCGCTCGAGGCGGACGTCGAAGCCGGGGTCGAGGTCGACGGGGAGGGGAGGGAGGAAGAGGCGCTCATGTCGCGACGCTCGCTGTCTTACTGCTTCGAGCGGAGCTCGGAATAGAGGTAGGGGACGACGATGGCCGCGATCGTGGCCAGCATCAGCGTGGCGCTGGCCGCGCCCAGGCCCATCTGGCCGCGGGTGAAGGCATGCGTGTACATGAACATCGCCGGCAGGTCGGAGGAGTAGCCCGGGCCGCCGGCGGTCATCGCCGCCACCAGGTCGAAGCTCTTGATCGCGATGTGCGCGAGGATCATCAGCGCGCTGAAGAACACCGGGCGCAGGCTCGGCAGGACGATGCGCAGGTAGATGGTCGGCAGGGACGCGCCGTCGACCTGGGCGGCGCGCTTGATGATCGAATCGTCGACGCCGCGCAGGCCCGCCAGGAACAGCGCCATCACGAAGCCCGAGGACTGCCACACGGCGGCGATCACCACGCAGTAGACGCCCCGCTCCGGGTCCACCAGCCAGTCGAAGCGGAAGCCTTCCAAGCCCCAGTCGCGGCAGCAGCTTGTCCAGGCCCAGGCCCGGGTTGAGGATCCACTTCCAGGCGGTGCCGGTGACGATGAACGACAGCGCCATCGGGTACAGGTAGACGGTGCGCAGCACGCCTTCGCGGCGGATCCGCTGGTCCAGCAGGATCGCCAGGAGCAGGCCCACGACCATCGCGCCGCCGATGAACAGGCCGCCGAAGAGCCGCAGGTTGGTCAGCGCCAGCCACCAGCGGTCGTTGTCCAACAGGCGCTGGTACTGGTCCAGTCCGACGAACTCGTAGTTGGGCAGCAGCCGCGACGCGGACACGGACAGATAGCCGTTCCACGCCATCAGGCCGTAGATGAACAGGAAGGAGATCAGGAAGGTCGGCGCGACCACCAGCTTGGGAAGCCAGGGACTGCGGGGAGCTCGGGAAGCGGACATGCGGAGGAGCGGACCTGGGGAAGGCGCCGCCTGGACGCCTTCCTGGAGAAGAGGGGCGGGGGGCGCGGCCGGCGACCGCTCCCCCCGCGAGACGGGCTTGCCGGCTTACTTGGACTTGGCGGCGGCGGCCAGGCGCGTCTGCGCGTCCTTGGCCGTCATCTTGTCGCTGTTCCAGAACTGGCTCACGACGTCCTTCATCGCGCCCTCGGCGGCGGCGGGCACCGCCATGCCGTGCGCGATCGACGGCACCAGCGTGCCGGACTTGGCGTCGGCGGCGAAGTCCGCAGGCGGACTGCTTGGCGCAGTCGTCGAACTTGTCCATCTTCATGCCGGTGCGCACCGGGATCGAGCCCTTGTTCAGGTTGAACAGCTCCTGGAACTCGGGCGACATGATCGCGGTGGCCAGGTCTTGCTGGGCCTTCTCGTTGGCGGCGTTCTTCAGCTTGAACAGCGCGAAGGAGTCGATGTTGAAGGTGAAGGCCTTCTGCGTGCCGGGGGCAGCGGCGCAGATGAAGTCCTTGCCCGGCGCCTTGCCCGCGGCGATGAACTCGCCCTTGGCCCAGTCGCCCATGAGCTGCATGCCGGCCTCGCCCTTGATCACCATCGCGGTGGCCAGGTTCCAGTCGCGGCCCGGGGCGTTCTTGTCGGTGTAGTCCTTGATGCGCTTGAAGGTCGTCAGCACCTTCTCCATCTGCGGTCCGGTCAGCGTGGCCGGGTCGAGCTGCACCAGCGCCTTCTTGTAGAAGTCCACGCCGCCCACGCCCAGCGCCACGGATTCGAAGACGGTGAAGTCCTGCCAGTTCTGGCCGCCGTGCGCCAGCGGGGATGATGCCGGCCTTCTTCAGCGCCTCGGCGGCGACGAAGAACTCGTCCCAGGTGGTGGGCAGCTTGGCGCCGGCCTTCTTGAGCGCCTCGGGGTTGGCCCACAGCCAGTTCACGCGGTGCACGTTGACCGGCGCGGCGATGTAGTGGCCCTGGTACTTCATGATGTTGGCGACCACCGGCGGGATGACCTCATCCCACTTGCCGGCCTTGGCCACCGCGTCGACGTTGGTCAGCACGCCTTCGCGCGCCCATTCCTGCAGCGACGGGCCCTTGATCTGCGCCGCGGCCGGGGCGTTGCCCGATACGACACGCGACTTCAGCACCGTCATGGCGGAGTCGCCGCCGCCGCCGGCCACCGCGAAGTCCTTCCAGGTGTGGCCCTTGCTTCTGCAGCGTGGCCTTGAGCGCGGTGGCGGCCTTGGCCTCGCCGCCGCTGGTCCACCAGTGCAGGACCTCGACCTCGCCGGCGTGGGCCGCGCCGGCGGCCATCAGCGCGCACAGCGCCGCGGCCTGGGAAAGTTGCTTGAGCTTCGTCATTCCGTTGTCTCCGTGTCGTCGGGAAGTTGGAGCGAATGTTGTCATGGGATGTCGTATGAGGCGGGACCGAGGTCACCGCCTGTTCGACGTCCGTCGTGTCAGAACCAGACCTCGACCTGCGCGCCGAAGCTCGTGCCGGAGGTCTCGCCGGCGTAGCCGGCCACACCGGTGACGTTGCCGGCGGCCTTGTTCCACTTGGCGTGGGTGACATAGAGGCGGAACTCAGGTCGGTCCATCAGGGCCGGGCCGGTGGACAGCGTCGGCGCGAAGGTCACTTTCGTGAGCCGGGCGCGTTCACCGCCATCGGGCTTGTATTGCGACACACCGGCCTCGGTGAGCAGCTTGAAGTTGCGGGTGACCGCGTAGGACACACGTCCGCCGACCGACGTCGACACGGTGGCCTTGCCCGCGTTGTCCTTCTCGTTGGCCCACAGCAGCATGCCCATGCCGCCCCAGGCGCCCTGTTGGAAGTTGACCGATTCGACCACCCGGAACTTCTTGGCCGCCGACGTGTCCGTCTGGTTGCCGAAGTTGGAGTTCAGACCGGTCGAGCCCTGGGCGTACTGCACCCACAGCACGTTGTTGAACGACGAGCCCAGCAGATTGGCCTGCACATGCTTGGCGGTCAGGCCCCAGCCGTTGGTGCCGCCGGCGAACTGCGACTTGGTCGCCGTGCCGAACAGCGCGAGCGTGCCGTCGGGATTGGTCGGGATGTCGACGTACTCGATGTTGCCGCGGTGCGCGGGGCGCTGGTTGTTGTCCTTGTCGTTGGTGTAGTACGCCACGCCGAGCTTGCCCGGGCCGATGGCCAGGCCCTTCAAGCCGGCGCCGATGCCGGCCATCTCGGTGAAGTAGGTGTCGACGATGTGGACGTCGCCGCGGCGGCCGCGTTCCTTGCCGGCCCACACGGTGGCCTCGGGAGCAAAGTCGAAGCCCTTGGCCTCGGCGTACATCTGCGCCAGGCGCAGGTGCTTGGCGTCGTCGGCGTCCGAATGCGGATTGAAGTAGTCCGTCATCAGCACGACCTTGTAGTCGATGCCGTCCTTCTTGAAGCCCTGGGCGAGCTGGAACTCGCCGTAGATGTCGCACTCGTTGCCCAGACGGTACTTCATGCCCGCGGTGCCGCCGTTCAAGGCGTAGCAGGCGCGGCTGGCACCGCCGTCGGTGGTGCCGCCGGGGCCGGCGCGGAAGTAGCCGGTGTAGTCGAGAGCGTGGGCGGATCCGGCGGCCATCAGCAGGCCGGCGGCGGCGGACAGGGTGGTGGCGCCCATGCGGGTCGTGCGGGTCATGTTCAGTCTCCGGTGTGGGTCCGGTCAACGGCGCTCCTGGCGTGCCGCCGTTAATCAGACGTTTATCTTTCTTGCATGCGGGCTGAACTTTAATTTTCCATTAATGAAACTAAATTGGTGCTTACCACTAGCAGCTTGGTGCGCAATCACACCTTCGTATGCGGTGTGGCGCGCGGAGAGCGCGCGTCGGGCCTCTGTCTGGTGCGTCCGGGCGATTGCCGACTGACGCAGGGCGCGATCCAGCGTTCAGCTTGTGCTAAGGGGAAATCGCAGCGACACCCGCAGGCCGCGCGGCGTGGCGGTGGCCAACGCGATGCGGCCGCCATGGCGCTCGACGATCTCCTTGACGATCGCCAGGCCCAGTCCGCAGCCGTTGCCCTCGTGGGTGCCGCGGAAGAAGCGCTCGAAGACCTGCTCCCGCAGGGCGTCGGGAATGCCGGGGCCGTTGTCGGTGACGATCAGTTCGGCCTGATCACGCGCGCGGCGCACCTGCACGGTGACGCGCGCGCCGCGTCCCGCGTAGCGCAGCGCGTTGTCCACGAGGTTGACCAGCGCCTCGCGCAACAGCAGCGGCACGCCGGTCACGCCCACGGGGAGGTCGGACGACAGATTCCGGTCCTCCTCGTCCTCGACGACGTCCGCATGGCGCAGTCGTTCCTCGAGCTGCGAGGCGGTGGCGCAGTCGGGGTCGCCGTCGGGACCGTCGTAGCCGAGGTCGACATTGAGCGCGAGCGCGCGCGGGACCAGCTCCGCGGTGACCTCGCGCGCGAGCCGGCCGAGGTCCACGCGCACCTGCGCCTGGCGCATGGCGGATTCGGGCTCCGCGCGCGCCAGCGCCAGCAGCTGGTTGACGAGGTGGGCGCTGCGGGTAGCGCTCTCATGCACGCGGGCCAGCCGCACCGTCAGCGGCCCGGGCGGGGCCTCGGCCAGCGCGAGCTCGCTCTGGCTCTTGAGCCCGGCCAGCGGTGTGCGCAGCTGATGGGCGGCGTCGCTGATGAAGCGGCGCTGGCCCTGCACGTTGTGGCTGACGGCCTCCAGCAGGTCGTTGATCGCCTGCGCCAGCGAGCGCAGCTCCTGCGGCGCGGCATCGAGCTGGATGGGGCGCAGGTCGTTGGGCTTGCGGCCCTCGACCAGGCGGCGCAGGCGCGCGATCGGCGCCAGCCCGGCGCCCACGCCGGCCCACACGATCATGCTCATCAGCACGATCAGGATGGACAGCGGCAGCATCGTGTCGATCAGCAGCCGGCGCGCGAGCAGCTCGCGGTTGGCGCTGGAGCGGGCAACCTGCACCAGCATCGTCTGCTGCGCCTTGGGGTTGTCGCCGAACTGCTGGTACACGGCGGCCACGCGCACCGCGGCGCCGGTGCGCCCGCCCTCGGTCTCGATCTCGCCGTCGTAGAACTGCGCCTGCCCGAGCGGCGGGCTGGCCGCCAGGGCCGGCGGGCTGGGCAGGTTGCGGTTGCCGAGGATGAACTTGCCCGGCGGCGAGCTCACCGTGTACAGCAGCTTGTCGTTGGGGTCGGCCTCGAGCACGTCCTGCGCGGCGCGCGGGAAGTCGATCAGCAGCCCGTTGCCGATGGGCTTGACCTGGCGCGACAGCGAGCGAGAGGCCTGCAGCAGCGTGGCGTCGACGGCCTCGTTGGCGTAGCGCACCGCCAGCCGGTAGCTGAAGACCGCGCCGGCCAGCCACAGCACGATCTGCGGCAGCAGTAGCCACAGCAGCAGCTGGCGCTTGAGCGAGAAGCGCGACGGGGCCACCGCTCAGCCCCGCTCCAGCTCCAGCAGGTAACCCAGGCCGCGCACGGTGCGGATGGCCACCTGCGCGCCCTCGAGCTTGCGCCGCAGGCGGTGGATGTAGACCTCGACCGCGTTGGTCGCGGCGCCGGAATCCGCGGCCGCCGCGGCGACGGCGGCCGCGCCGCCGCGGTCGCCGGCCCAGGCCTGGTTGATCTGCTCCTTCGTGACCACGCGGCCCTGGTGCGTGAGCAGCAGGTCCAGCAGGTCGAACTCGCGCGGGCTGAGCTCCAGCATCTCGCCGCGGACCTGCGCGCTGCGCGTCTCGCGCTGCATGCTGAGCTGCCCCAGTTCGGTGCTGGCCTTGAGCGCGCGGCTGCGCCGCAGCAGGGCGCGCAGCCGGGCCTCGAGCTCGGGGAAGTCGAAGGGTTTGGTCAGGTAGTCGTCGGCGCCGGCGTTGAGCCCGGCCACCCGGTCCTCGAGGCTGTCCAGCGCTGTGAGGATCAGCACGGGCAGCGAGGCATCGGTCTGGCGCAACTGCTTGAGCACGTCCAGCCCGCTGACCATCGGCAATCCGAGGTCGAGCACGACCACCTCGAATTGCTGCTTGGCGAGCAGGTACTGCGCGACCGCGCCGTTGGGCGCGTGCTCCACGGTGAAGCCGCTGGCGCGCATCTGTTCGCACAGGGCGTCGGCCAGGATGGCATCGTCTTCGGCGAGCAACAGGTTCATGAATGGCAGATTAACAGCCCCGACGGATGCACCGTTGTAGGGCGATCCACTACACGCGCTGTCGCCGTCAGCCTCTGCCGCGCCGGCCGCGCGCTTGGAATACTGCGCGCCATGCAAACCGGGGACATCAAGCAGACGCTGTGGCGCGTCGTCTATACCAGGAGCGCGAACCTGCAGAGCAGCGGGGACGCGGTCGGCCCCTGGCATCCCGACAAGCGCCACATCGAGCAGTGCGCACAGGCGCTGCGCGGGATGGCGCAGTCGGTGGGCATCCAGAGCAACGCCCAGGCGGCCAAGAACGCCAGCACCTGGCCCTGAGCGCCAGGAGCGCCCGGAGCGCATAAGCAAAGGCGAAATCCTCGCTTCGGTCTGAAGCGGCGCGCGGGAACACTCGGCGGCATCGCGCCTTCGGGCGCCCGGATTCCGCTGCCGATGACTGCCTCCTCCGCCTTGCGCCGCGCCGACGACGCCTCACCCCCAACCTCCTCGCCGACGCCGGCCCACGTGCTGGGGCCGGGTCTTGACCACACCGTCGCGAAGCTGGCCGCGCAACTGGCCGCCACGGCGGTGCGGCGAGACCGCGAGGGCGGTCATGCCGCGGAGCAGCGCGAGCTGATCCGCGCCAGCGGCCTGCTCGCGCTGACCATCCCCGAGGCCCACGGCGGCCTGGGCGCCAGCGTGCCCGAGTTCCTCGAGGTCGTGCGACGCCTGGCCCGCGTCGACAGCGCGCTGGCGCACGTGCTGGCCTTCCATCACCTGCAGCTCTACGGCGTGTCGCTCTATGGCGGACCGGCCGCCGCCGCGCATGGCGCGCGGCATCTGCGCGAGACCGCCGAGCAGCGCCTGTTCTGGGGCAACGCGCTCAATCCCGCCGACACGCGGCTCACCGCGTCGCGCGAGGACGGCGGCTGGCGACTGCGCGGTGTGAAGGGCTTCTGCTCCGGCGCGCTCGGCTCGGATCGGCTCACGGTGTCGGCGACGACGGACGAGGGCGGCTTCCTCATCGGCATCGTGCCGACGCGCCGAGAGGGCGTGCGGGTCGAGCAGGACTGGGACGCCTTCGGGCAACGCCAGACCGACAGCGGCACCGTGCGCTTCGACGGCGTGCGGCTGGCCGATGAGGAATTGCTGCAGCTGCCGGGGCAGGGACCCACGCCGCGCGCGACGCTGCGTTCCCAGATCGCGCAGCTGATCATGACCCAGCTCTACCTGGGCCTGGCGGAGGGCGCGCTCGACGAGGCGCGTCGCTACCTGGTCGAGCGCGGCCGCGCGTGGTCCGCCTCGGGCGTGGCGCGCGCCGTCGACGATCCGCTGGTCCAGCACCGCTGGGGCGACCTGCGCCTGAAGGTGCGCGCCGCGCAGGCGGTGTCGGCCGACGCGGTGGATCGCCTGCGACGCGCGCTCGATCGCGGCGAGGCGCTGACCGCGCAGGAGCGCGGCGAGGTCGCGGTCGCCGGCGCCGAGGCCAAGGTCCTGGCGCATCGCGCCGGGGTGGAGGTTGGCAGCCAGCTCTTCGAGCTGACCGGCGCGCGCAGCACCTCGGCCGAGTTCGGCCTGGACCGCTTCTGGCGCAATGCGCGCGTGCACACGCTGCATGACCCGGTCGACTACAAGCTGCGCGACATCGGGCGCTTCGACCTCGACGGCCGCATCCCCGAGCCGACGGCCTACTCCTGAGCGAGGCGCACGCGATGACCGAACCGCTGATCCGCCTCGAGGGCGTGTCCAAGTCCTTCGCGCTGCCCGGCGGCGCGCGTTTCGACGCCGTGCGCGACGTCAGTCTGAGCGTGCGGCCGGGCGAGATCCTCGGCCTGATCGGCAAGAGCGGCGCGGGCAAGTCCACGCTGCTGCGCCTGATCAACCTGCTGGAGCGGCCCGACACCGGTCGCGTGCAGGTCGGCGCGCGCGAGCTCACCGCGCTGGATCCCGCCGCGCTGCGCCGCGAGCGGCAGCGGCTGGGCATGATCTTCCAGCAGTTCAACCTGCTGCAGAACGCGACGGCCGCCGAGAACGTCGCCTTCCCGCTGCAGCTGCACGCGAAGGGCTCGCGCCGCGAGACCGCCAGGCGTGTCGCCGAGCGTGTGGCCGAGTGCCTCGCGCTGGTCGGCCTGAGCGACAAGGCCGATCACTACCCGGCGCAGCTCAGCGGCGGACAGAAGCAGCGGGTGGCGATCGCGCGGGCGCTGGCGCCGCAGCCCGACGTGCTGCTGTGCGACGAGCCGACCTCGGCGCTGGACGCCGAGACCACGCGCGAGCTGCTCGCCACGCTGGCCGACATCAACGCGCGGCTGGGCGTCACGATCGTCGTGGTCACGCATGAGCTGGAGGTCGTGCAGACGCTGTGCCGCCGCGCCGCGGTCATCGCCGACGGCCGGATCGTCGAGCAGTTCGACGTCGCCGATGCGTGGCATCAGGCGCGCTCGCCGCTGGGCCTGGAACTCGCGCGGCTGCAGCGTCAGGCCGCAAGCCTCGCCGCGCTGGCCGCCTCGGCGGAGGACGCCGCCGTGGTCATCGCCTCGATCGGACGCCGGGAGGTCCGCCATGCTTGAGAACCTCGTCGGACTGTTGCCCGAGCTCTGGACCGCGCTGGGCCAGACCGCGCTGATGCTGGCCATCGGACTGAGCGCGGCGGTGCTGCTCGGCGGGCCGCTGGGCGTGCTGCTCTTCCTGTTGAGCCCGGGGCAGGCGCTGTCGGCGCGCCGCGGCGCGGTGCTGCTGCACCGCGTGATCAACGCGGTGGTGAACACCGTGCGCAGCTTCCCCTTCATCATCCTGCTCGTCGCGCTGGTGCCGATCACGCGCGTGATCGCCGGCACCTCCATCGGTCCGCTGGCCGCGGCGGTGCCGCTGTCCTTCGCGGCGATCCCGTACTTCGCGCGCCTGGTCGAGCAGTGCCTGCGCGAGGTGCCGCGCGGCGTCATCGAGGCCGCGCAGGCGATGGGCGCGTCGCAGACGCAGATCGTCTGGCGCGTGCTGGTACGCGAATCACGCGCCGGCCTGGTGAGCGCGCTCACCGTGCTGGCGATCAGCTTCCTGTCGTACTCCGCGGTTGCCGGCGTGGTGGGCGGCGGGGGCATCGGCGACCTCGCCATCCGCTACGGCTATTACCGCTTCCAGACCGACGTGATGGTGCTCACCGTGGCCATCCTCGTCGCGCTGGTGCAGCTGATCCAGATCACCGGCCACCGCGTCGCGCGGCGGCTCGACAAACGTTGAGAACCAGAAAGGGAATCCCGATGACCGTTGCCCGCCGCACACTGCTGGCCCTGGCGCTGAGCGCCTCCGCGCTCTCCGCGCCGCTGGTCCACGCGCAGGACAAGAAGGAACTGACCATCGGCGCGACCGCCGGTTCCAACATCGAGGTGCTGCGCCAAGGCATCAAGCCGCTGCTGGAGAAGCGCGGCTACACGGTGAAGCTGGTCGAGTTCAACGACTACGTGCAGCCCAACATCGCGCTGGCGCAGGGCGCGCTGGATGCCAACTTCTTTCAGCACATCACCTATCTGAACCGTTTCCGCGAGGACCGCGGCGTGGACATCGTCGATGTGGTGCAGGGCCCGATGGCGCCGTTCGGGATCTATTCGAAGAAGCGCAAGCGGCTGGCCGACGTGAAACCCGGCGATCGCATCACCCTGGCCAACGATCCGGCCAACCTCGCGCACGGGCTGGCGCTGCTGGCCGATCAGAAGCTCATCACGCTCAAGCCCGGCGCCGATCCGATCCGCGTGACCGAGAAGGACATCGCCGCCAATCCGCTGAACCTGAAGCTCCAGCCCATCGAGGCCGCGCAGATCCCGCGCACGCTGGACGATGCGGAGTACGCGATCGTCAACGGCAACTTCGCGATCTCCAGCGGGCTGAAGCTCACCGATGCGCTGCTGCTGGAGAAGACGCCCGATCACTACATGCTGGTGCTGGCCGTCAAGGGCAAGGACAAGCAGCAGCCGTGGACGAAGGCTCTCGCGGACGCGTTCCGCGCGCCGGAGTTCAAGGCGGTGCTGGAGCAGAAGTTCCCCGGTTACGCGCGTCCGGCCTTCCTGCAATGAGCGCGGCAGGGCTCAAGCCGATCCGGTTCAACGCCTTCGCGATGAACACGGTGGGCCATCAGTCGCCGGGGCTGTGGACGCATCCGCGCGACGAGTCGCATCGCTACACCGATCCGGATTACTGGGTCGAGCTGGCGCGGCTGCTCGAGCGCGGCGGCTTCGACAGCGTCTTTCTCGCCGACGTGCTGGGCGTGTACGACGTCTTCGACGGCACGCCCGACGCGGCGCTGCGCCATGCGGTGCAGGTGCCCCTGAACGACCCGCTGGCGCTGGTGCCGCTGATGGCGTCGGTGACCCGGCACCTGGGGTTCGGCGTCACCGTGGCGCTGACCTACGAGCCGCCGTACAGCTTCGCCCGCCGGATGTCGACGCTGGACCACCTGACGCGGGGGCGTGTCGGCTGGAACATCGTCACGGGCTACCTCGACAGCGCCGCGCGCAACCTCGGTCACGCGGCGCAGCGCGCGCATGACGAGCGCTACGACCTTGCCGACGAGTACCTCGACGTCGTCTACAAGCTCTGGGAGTTGAGCTGGGAGGACGGCGCCGTGCGGCGCGACAAGGCTGGCCGCGTGTTCACCGATCCGGCCAAGGTCCATCCGATCGCGCATCGCGGCGAGCACTTCCAGGTCCCCGGCGTGCACCTGTGCGAGCCTTCGCCGCAGCGCACGCCGGTGCTGTTCCAGGCCGGGACCTCCAGCCGCGGACGCGCCTTCGCCGGCCGTCACGCCGAGTGCGTCTTCGTGAGCGGACCCAGCACGGCGGTCGTGCGCGGGTATGTGGACGGCCTGCGCGACGCGGTGGCCGCGCAGGGCCGGGCGCGCGACGACGTGCTGATCTATGGCCAGGCGCTGATCATCACCGCGCCGACCAGCGCCGAGGCGCATGCCAAGCATGAGGACCTGAAGCGCCATGTCGACCTCGAGGCCGCGCTCGCGCTGTTGTCGGGCTGGACCGGTGTGGACTTCAGCCCTTATCCGCTGGACGCGACGATCGACTACCTCGACACGCAGGCCGGTCGCACCGCGCTCGCATCGTTCAGCAGCGCGGACCCCACCCGGCGCTGGACCGTGGGCGAGGCGGCCGCGTTCATCGGACTGGGCGGTCGAGGTCCCGTGTTCGTCGGCGATCCGGCGGAGATCGCCGATCAGCTGATCGCTTGGCAGGACGCGACCGGCCTGGACGGTTTCAACCTCGCGTATGCGCTCGCGCACGAGACCTTCCGCGACGTGGTCGACCTCGTCGTGCCGGAGTTGCGGCGTCGCGGCCGTTATCGCGCGGAGGACGAGCTCGACGCCGCCCCCGGGACGCTGCGCGCGCGGCTGTTCCGGCGAGGCGATCGGCTCCCCGACACGCATGCCGGGCGACGCGTGCGGATCGACGCGCCCGCGGAGCTGAGCACCGTGACGTCCTCGACCACCGATCTCTCCCAGACTTCCTTGACCATCCCCCTGACGGAGCCCGTCGCATGACGATCGATTCGAAGAACAAGACCGCCTGGTCGCGCCGCGACGCGTTGGTGCTCGGTGCCGGACTGGGCGCGGGGCTGGCCGCGGGCCTGACGACGTCCGGCGCGCTCGCGCAGGCACAGGCGCCAGCGCCAGCAAGAGAGCAGGGTGGTCCGCTGCCCAAGGAGCTTCGGCTCGATTACGCCTACTACTCGCCGACCAGCCTGGTGCTGCGCCGATTCGGCTGGCTGGAGGAGGACCTGCGCAAGGATGGTGTCGATGTGCGCTGGGTCCTGAGCGCGGGCAGCAATCGCGCGCTGGAGTACCTGAATGCCGGCAGCATCGACATCGGCTCCACCGCCGGGCTGGCGGCGCTGCTCGCGCGGGCCAACGGCAATCCGATCCGCGCGCCCTACATCTTCTCGCGCCCGGAATGGACCGCGCTCGTGGTGCGGCCGGACTCCGGCATCCGCTCGCTGGCGGACCTCAAGGGCCGCAAGATCGCGGCGACCAAGGGCACCGACCCCTATCTGTTCCTGCTTCGCGCGCTGCACACGGTGGGCCTGAAGCGCGGCGACATCGAGCACGTCGCGCTGCAGCACGCCGACGGGCGCGCGGCGCTGGAGCAGGGCCGCGTGGACGCCTGGGCCGGCCTGGATCCGCTGATGGCGGCGAGCGAGCTCGATGCGGGCTCGCGGCTGCTGTATCGCAACGTCGGCTTCAACACCTACGGTTTCCTGAACGTGCGCGAGGAGTTCCTCGGCCGCCACCCGCAGGTGGTGCGCCGCGTGATCGCCGCGTACGAGCGGGCCCGCGCCTGGACGCAGGCGAATCCGTCGGAGGCCGCGCGCATCCTGTCGGAAGAGGCCAAGGTCAGCCTGCCGGTGGCGCTGCTGCAGGTGAAGCTGCGCACGGACTTCTCGCGGCCGCTGCCTGCGGACGAGCATGTGAAGGCCTTGCAGGCCGCGGCGCCGATCCTGAACGCGGAGCAACTGGTCAAGCCCGGGGCGGACTTGAACCGCGTGATCGCTGACCTGGTCGACACGCGCTTCGCGGCCGGTCTGATCAAGACGTGAGGACGGCGCGATGGTGGATGGCGACCTGATCGCGCGCGCGGTGGCTTCGATGGGCCCGGTGCGGCCGGAGCAGCCCGCCGTGAGCGACGGCGCTGCGCGGCGCCCCGAGCGGCTCGGGGTCGAGCGTCGGCACAGGGCCTCGACGACGGGGTTGTCATGGTCGAGGCGAGTGCTGGGCGCGTTGCCGCCGCTGCTGCTGCTCGGGCTCGCCGAGGCGGCGGTGCGATGGGGCTGGATCGCACCGCACCTGCTGCCCGCGCCCAGCGACGTGGTCGCGGCGCTGGTGCAGTTGGGCCGTGACGGTCAGCTGGGGGCACACGTGCTCGCCAGCACGCTGCGCGTGTCGGCGGGGTTCGGCGTGGGCGCCGTGCTGGCGGTGCTGCTGGGCGCGCTGGTCGGGCTGTCGTCGACGGCATCGGCGGTGCTGACGCCGAGCTTCCAGGCGCTGCGCGCGATTCCGTCGCTGGCCTGGGTGCCGGTGCTGCTCTTGTGGCTGGGCATCGACGAGGCGTCCAAGATCGCGTTGATCGCGATCGGCGCATTCTTCCCCGTCTACATGGGCGTGGCGGCCGGTTTCCGGGATGTGGACCGGAAGCTGGTGGAGGTCGCCCGGCTGCGCGGCCTGGGCGCCGCGGCGCTGGCGCGTCGCGTGCTGCTGCCCGCGGCGTTGCCGGCCTTGTTGACGGGCCTGCGCAATGGCTTGAGCCTGGCGTGGATGTTCATGGTCGCGGCGGAGTTGATCGCGGCCAGCCGGGGCCTGGGGTATCTGTTGACCGATGGTCGTGAGACCGGCCGGGCCGATCTGGTGTTCGCGGCGATCGTGCTGCTGGCGCTGCTGGGCAAGTTGACCGACAGCCTCATGGCCGCGGTCGAGCAACGCGCGCTGCATTGGCGCGACAGTTTTGGAGGCGCCGCATGAGCGTGTTGACCGTCACCGTGCGCGCGAAGCGCTTTCCTCGCGGGCCCTGGGATCTGCCTGTGCTGCAGGACGTCCATTTCGAGCTGGCGGCTGGGCGGGTGCTGGGTTTGGTCGGGGCGAGCGGCTGCGGCAAGAGCACCTTGCTGCGCATCGTCGCGGGGCTGGATCCAGACTTCGAGGGCGAAGTGCGGCTCGATGGGCGCGCTCGGCGCGGGCCGGATCGTGAGATCGGCGTGGTGTTCCAGGAGCCGCGCTTGTTTCCTTGGCTGACTGTCGCGGAGAACGTCGGGTTCGATCTGGGGCAAGGGCATGACGAGGCGTGGGTCGCGACGCTGCTGCGCGAGGTCGGGCTCGCGGAGTTGGGCGATGCGTTGCCGAGGCAGCTGTCGGGCGGTCAGGCGCAGCGCGCGGCGATCGCGCGGGCGCTGTACACGCGGCCGCGCGTGCTGCTGCTGGATGAGCCGTTCTCTGCGCTGGATGCATTCACGCGGATGCGGCTGCAGGATCTGGTGCGGGAGGTCGCGGCCAGGCATGGCACCAGTCTGGTTCTGGTGACGCATGACGTGGAGGAGGCCGTGCTGCTCGCCGATCGCGTGCTGGTGCTGGGCGCGGCGCCCGGGCGCGTAGTGCGGCGCATCGACGTGCCGCTCGTGCATCCGCGTGGCCGTGACAGCGCCGCGGTCGCGGATCTGCGCGGCGAGGTGCTGCGGGAGTTGGAGCGGTTGAGCTGACGTCAATGCATCGATAGCCGCTTTCCGGCTATCCATCGACGTTCTTGTTCGTTCGGCGAGGGAAGGGTGGTTCGCAGAATGAGGCGATTCCTGCTGCCTTCCCTGCCATGACCACCACCGCCACCGCTTCCGTCCTGCTCATCGCCGCGAGCCCGAGCCACACGTCCCGCTCGGGCGCCTTGCTCAACGCGGCCGCCGAGCGCCTGCATCACCACGGCCTGTCGACCCGCACGCTGCGTCTGCGCGACCTGCCGGCCCAGCCGCTGCTGCATGCCGACGCACAGGATCCCGCCATCCGCGGCGCGATCGAATCCGTGGCTCAAGCCCAGGTCATCGTGCTGGCCACCCCCATCTACAAGGCCGCCTACAGCGGCCTGCTGAAGGTCTTCCTCGACCTGCTGCCGCAGGACGGCCTGGCCGGCAAGTCGGTCTGGACGCTGGCCACCGGCGGCAGCCTGGTCCACCTGCTCGCGCTGGACTACGGCCTGCTGCCGGTGCTCTCCGCGCTCGGCGCGCGCTCCCACGTCGACGGCGTCTACGCGGCCGACGCGCAGATCGTCAAGGACGCCGCCGGCGCCTACGTCATCGGCGACGACATCGCCCGGCGCCTGCTCTCCGGCGCCGCCCAGGTGCGCGACCGCGTCCCGGTGCCCGTCGCGCTGGAAGCGCTCGCGCGGCCCGCGCTGGTCCTCTGATCCGACGAGCCCTTCCGCTCGACTTCCCATCCTCCTGCTCCACCACTTCGGAAAGCCCACGATGCAAGAACTCCTCTCCCGCCGCCGAGCGCTGGCCCTGGTCACCGCGCTGAGCGCCTCATTCGCCTCGATCGGCGCGTTCATGGGCCACGCGCACGCGCAGACCGCCGCGCCGGCCAACCCGACCGAATTGCGGATCGGCTACCAGAAATACGGCACCCTGGTCCTGCTCAAGGCCCGGGGCACCCTGGAGAAGCGTCTCGCCGCAGACGGCGTCAAGGTGCAATGGACCGAGTTTCCCGGCGGCCCGCAGCTGCTGGAGGGACTGAACGTCGGCAGCATCGACTTCGGCGACCGTGGGCGAAGCCCCGCCGGTCTTCGCCCAGGCCGCCGGCGCCGACCTGCTCTACGTGGCCTACGAACCGCCGGCGCCGACCAGCGAGGCGATCCTCCTGCCGAAGGACTCGCCGATTCGGTCGGTGGCCGAGCTGAAGGGCAAGAAAGTCGCCCTGAACAAGGGCTCCAACGTGCATTACCTGCTGGTCCGCGCCCTGGAGCAGGCCGGCCTGAAGTACAGCGACATCCAGCCCGTCTACCTGCCGCCGGCCGATGCGCGCGCCGCCTTCGAGCGTGGCAGCGTCGACGCCTGGGTGATCTGGGATCCCTACCAGGCCGCCGCCGAGCAGCAGCTGTCCGCGCGGGTCCTGGTGGATGGTCGCGAGCTGGTCGACAACCACCAGTTCTACCTCGCCACCCGGACTTACGCGCAACGGCATCCGCAGGTGCTCGACAGGCCATCGTCGACGAGCTGGCCAAGGTCGATCGCTGGTCGCAGGGCAACCCGGCCGCAGGTGACCGAGCAGGTCGCGCCGCTGCTCGGGCTGCGCGTGGCCACCACCCTTACCGCGGTGAAGCGCCAGGGCTACGGCGCGCAGTTGATCACCCCGGCGGTGGCCGCCGCGCAGCAGAAGATCGCCGACACCTTCACGCAGCTGAAGCTGATCCCCAAGCCCATCCGCATCGCCGACGCGATCTGGACGCCAAGACGGTCCGCACGCGCCAGCGAAGCCTAAGTCCCTACAGCCCACATACCGACACGATCATCGCGCGGCTACGCCACGCCGGCGCGCTCACCCTAGAGTCAATTGCGATGAGCCTCGAGATTTTCTGGTTCCTTCCCACCCACGGCGACGGCCACTACCTGGGCACCACCCAGGGCGCCCGTGCCGTCGACCACGGCTACCTGCAGCAGATCGCCCAGGCCGCCGACCGCCTGGGCTTCGGCGGCGTGCTGATCCCCACCGGACGCTCCTGCGAGGACTCCTGGCTGGTCGCCGCCTCGCTGATCCCGGTCACCCAGCGCCTGAAGTTCCTCGTCGCGCTGCGGCCCGGGATCATTTCGCCGACCGTCGCCGCGCGCATGGCGGCGACCCTGGACCGCCTGTCCAACGGCCGCGCTGCTGTTCAACCTGGTCACCGGCGGCGATCCCGACGAACTGGCGGGCGACGGCCTGCACCTGACGCATGAGGAGCGCTACGCGCTGTCCACCGAGTTCCTCACCGTGTGGCGCGCGGTGCTGCGCGCCAGCCATCAGGGCGAGACCGTCGACTACGACGGCAAGCACCTGCAGGTGAAGGGCGCCAAGCTGCTCTATCCGCCGATGCAGCAGCCGCGTCCGCCGCTGTACTTCGGCGGCTCCTCGGAGGCCGCCCAGGACCTCGCCGCCGAGCAGGTCGAGCTCTACCTGACCTGGGGCGAGCCGCCCGCGGCGGTGGCCGAGAAGATCGCCGAGGTGCGGCGCGCAGGCCGCGCGCCAGGGCCGCAAGCTGAGCTTCGGGATCCGCCTGCACGTGATCGTGCGCGAGACCGAGGAGGAGGCCTGGCAGGCCGCCGCGCGCCAGCTGATCGCGCACCTCGACGACGACACCATCGCCCGCGCCCAGGCCTCCCTGGCGCGCTTCGACTCGGTCGGCCAGCGGCGCATGGCCGCGCTGCACGGCGGTCGCTTCGACAGGAACGACATCCGCGCGGGACTGGAGATCTCGCCCAACCTGTGGGCCGGCGTCGGCCTGGTGCGCGGCGGCGCCGGCACCGCGCTGGTCGGCGACGGCCCGCAGCAGGTGGCGGCGCGCATCCAGGAGTACGCCGAGCTGGGCATCGACTACCTTCATCCTCTCCGGCTATCCGCATCTGGAAGAGGCCTACCGCGTCGCCGAACTGCTGTTCCCGCAGCTGCCGCTGGACGTGCGCGAGAAGCTCAGCGCGCCCAAGCTGACGGGGCCCGTTCGGCGAGATGGTGGCCAACGACATCCTGCCCCGGCAGGCCGGCCAAGCTGGCCGCGGCGAGCTGACATGCGCGCCGTCGCCCTGAAGGGCCTCGCGCCCTGGCCGCTGCCGCTCGCGGTCCTCGTGGCGGTGTGGCAGGTGGCGCTCGAGGCCGGCTGGCTGTCCACGCGGGTGTTGCCTGCACCCGTCGTCGGTGGCGCGCGCGGCGTGGGAGCTCGCGGTGTCGCGGCGAGATCTGGCAGCACCTGGCGATCAGCACCTGGCGCGCGGCGATCGGCTTTCTCATCGGCGGCGGCATCGGCCTGGTGCTGGGCTTCGTCACCGGCCTGTCGAAGTGGGGCGAACGCTTCCTCGACAGTTCGGTGCAGATGATCCGCAACGTGCCGCACCTGGCGCTGATCCCGCTGGTGATCCTGTGGTTCGGCATCGACGAGTCGGCCAAGATCTTCCTGGTCGCGCTCGGCACGCTGTTCCCGATCTACCTCAACACCTACCACGGCATCCGCGGCATCGACCCCGGCCTGCTGGAGATGGCGCGCAGCTACGGGCTGTCCGGCTTCGCCCTGTTCCGCCAGGTGATCCTGCCCGGCGCGCTGCCGTCGATCCTGGTCGGCGTGCGCTTCGCGCTCGGCCTGATGTGGCTGATGCTGATCGTCGCCGAGACCATCTCGGCCAGCTCCGGCATCGGCTACCTGGCGATGAACGCGCGCGAGTTCCTGCAGACCGACGTGGTGGTGGTGGGCATCCTGCTCTACGCCCTGCTCGGCAAGCTGGCCGACGTCGCCGCGCAGGCGGTCTGGAGCGCGTCTGGCTGCGCTGGCACCCGGGCTACCAGATCAAGATGAGCGTGACCGAGATCGACGTCCTGGCCGATGCCCAGGACTCCCAACCCGCGACGCTGGCCGAGGACACGGTGCCGGCCGCGCGGCGGCGGGTTGCCGAGCCCACTGCGGGCCCCGTATCCGCATCCCCGCCCGCAGCGCTCGATCGGAGCCAGGTCCGCGCTGGCGGACAGGCGGTGTCGCTGGACGGCCTGGGCAAGGCGCTTCGGCGAGCGCGAGGTGCTGCAGGGCATCGACCTGCGGGTCGCGCCCGGCGAGTTCGTCGCTGTGATCGTGGCCGCAGCGGCTGCGGCAAGAGCACCTTGCTGCGCCTGCTGGCCGGCCTCGACCAGCCCAGCCGCGGCGAGTTGCTGGCCGGCTCGGCGGCGCTGGCCGAGGCCCGCGAGGACACCCGGCTGATGTTCCAGGACGCGCGCCTGCTGCCGTGGAAGCGGGTGATCGACAACGTCGGCCTCGGCCTGCGCGGCTGTCGACGGGCCGCGCCGCGCGCGGCAGGCGCTCGCGCAGGTGGGCCTGGCGGAGCGCGCCAACGAGTGGCCGGCGCCGCTGTCGGGCGGGCAGCGGCAACGCGTGGCGCTGGCGCGCGCGCTGGTGCACGCGCCGCGCCTGCTGCTGCTCGACGAGCCGCTCGGCGCGCTCGATGCGCTGACCCGCATCGAGATGCAGCAGCTGATCGAAGCGCTGTGGCGCCAGCACGGCTTCACCGCGCTGCTGGTCACGCACGACGTGAGCGGAGGCGGTGGCGCTGGCCGACCGGGTGCTGCTGATCGAGGACGGCCGGCTGGCGCTGGACCTGCGCATCGATCTGCCGCGTCCGCGCCGGCGCGACGCGGCCTTCGCGGCGCTGGAGCAGCGACTGCTGGACCGCGTGCTGAGCGCGCCGGATCGCGATGAGGTCGCACCGCGCGAGCACGCGCCGGCGCCGGTGCCCGCGCCGATGCTGCGCTGGGCGGTGTAGCCAGGAGACCGGCGAGGTCGGCAGCGCGGGTCTTCGGGTGCGGTTCCAGGCCTTGAGCCGCACGCGGGCTCTGCGGTACCCTGGCCCGATGACGATCGCGCTTCCGACCTCGACCCCGCTGCCCAACGCGGACTGGCCTTACCTCGAGATCCTCATCCGGCTGGCGCTTGCGCTGTCGCTGGGGCTGCTGCTGGGGCTGGAGCGCGAGCGGCGCGGCAAGGAGGCGGGCCTGCGCACCTTCGGGTTCATCGCGTTGCTGGGCGCGCTGGGCGGCTCGCTCGGCGAGCATTACGCGCTGCTGAGCCTGCTGCTGGCCGCCGGCCTGGCCATCCCGCTGAACGTGCACACGATGCGCGACGGACATGGCCCCGAGCTCACGACCTCGGCGGCGATGCTCGTGACCTGCATGGCAGGCATTCTCTGCGGGCTCGGCCACACCGTCACGCCCGCGGCCGTGATGGTGAGCACCACCGCGCTGCTGGCCTGGAAGGAACGCCTCTCGGGTCTGTCCATGGGCCTGACCGAAGGCGAGGTCCGCTCGGCGCTGCTGCTGGCCATCCTGGCGATCGTGATCTATCCGGCGCTGCCCACCGGTGCGGTCGGCCCGTGGCGGCTGATCGAGCCGCGTGCGGCGTGGGTCACCGTCATCCTGATCGCCAGCATCGGCTTCGTGAACTACATCCTGTGGAAGCTCTATGGCTCCCGGGGCGCGGAGCTGTCGGCCTTCTTCGGCGGCCTGGTCAACAGCAACTTCACGGTGGTCGAGATGGCCACGCGGGTGCGCGAGACCGCCGGCCGCTTCGCCGAGGGCGCCTATCGCGCCGTGCTCGTCGCCGTGGCGGCGATGGTGATGCGCAACGCGGTGCTGCTGCTGATCCTCACACCGCTGGCCTTCGTGAACGCCGCGGCCGCGTTCTCGTTCATGGTGCTGGCCGCCGCGGGCTTCGTGCTGCTGAGCCTGCTGTCGCGCCGCAACGGGGCGACCGAGGACGTGGCCGACATCAAGCTGGAGCTGCCGTTCTCGCTGCCGGTGGCCCTGCGCTACGGCGTGCTGTTCCTCCTGCTGCACGTGGTCGGCCGCGTGATGCAGCGCGAGTTCGGCGAGGGCGGCTTCTACCTGGTCACCGTCATCGGCGGCCTGCTCTCCAGCGCGAGCGCGGTGGCCGCGGCCGCGAGCATGGCCGCGCAGGGCGCGATCGGCTTCGACGTGGCGGCCAACGGCGCGGTGCTGGCGTCGCTGACCAGCCTGGCCTTCAGCCTGTCGTTCATCGTCAAGACCGGGCACCGGCGCCTGATCACGCGGCTGGCGCTGGCGATGGTGGTCATCGCGGTCGCGGGCGGACTGGGCGTGCTGCTGCGCGAGCTCGTCGCGCCCATGGTCAGCGCCTTGCTGCCCTACGTGGACAGCAACGGCCGATGAAAGGCGCTGAAGGTCGCTGAGGGATCAGCCGCCGAAGGCCTTGCGCAGGCGCTCGCCGGCAAAGGCCTGCGCGTTGCGCGCCTTCTCGACGACCGCGGCGGTGCCGAAGAACTCGTGGGTGACGCCCTCGTAGTCGCGGCGCTCGACCAGCACGTCGGCCTTGCGCAGGGCGTCCTCCATCTTGGCGCTGTCCGAGCGCAGCGGGTCCACGCGCGCGCTGATCAGCGTGACCGGCGGCAGCCCGGCGAGGCTGGCGTCCACGAGGTTCAGGCGCCAGTCCTTGAGCTGCTCCTTGTCCACCAGCAGCTTGTCGATGAACCACTCGACCATCGCGCGGTTGAGCGGCTGCGCGATGGCGTTCTCCAGGTAGGACTCGGTGTTGAGACTGGTCTGCGTGACCGGATAGATCGCCAGCACGTGCGCGGGCCGCTGCAGGCCGGCGTCGCGCGCGGCGATCGCGGTGGCCAGCGCGAGGTTGCCGCCAGCGCTCTCGCCGGCCAGCGCGACGCGGCTGGTGTCGCCCTTGAGCGTGGCGCCGTTGGCCAGCGCCCAGCGATACGCGGCCAGCGCGTCGTCCCACGCGGCGGGGAACTTCGCCTCCGGCGCGCGGCGATAGTCCACGGACACGACGACGGCCTGCGCCTGCTTGGCGATGCCGCGGGCGCTGGCGTCGTAGACGACGCGATCGGCGATCACCCAGCCACCGCCGTGGAAGTAGACGACGACGGGGAAGGGCCCCGGGCCGGCGGGCGTGAAGACGCGGGCGGGCAGCGGGCCGGTGGCGCCTTGCACGCTGATGTCGGCGCTGGTCACGCCGGGCACGAGCTGGGCGGGATCGGTGCTGCGGTTGTTCTTGCGCAGCAGCGCGTTGACGGCGTCGGCGATCGTGGGATTGGCGCGGGCTGCGGCCACGTCGACCTTCTCGATGGCCTTGGGCCGCAAGGCCTCATGGGCGCTCAGGACGGCGAGCATGTCGCCGTCGAGCCGCACGCGGCCGATGGTCTTGGCGATGGCAGACTTGACCGCGCCGGGGCGCTCGCTGCCCGTGCCTTTGCCGGCCTCGTCGGCGGCTCGCGCGGTGTCGAGCGCGACGGTGGCCGCCACGCCGAGGATCAGCCCCGCGATGAGACTGACGCGGCGGGTGGCTGAGGTGGTGGTCGTGGTAATGCGGGTGGGCATGTCGAGTCCCTTGCGAAGCGTTGTCTGGCGACAGGGAGAGCAAGGGGGATGCCCGGTCCTTGGATGTGTCCTCGTCAACGCCTTGCCCGGGCCTCCAGCACGAAGTACGCGACGGACGCGACCGACAACGGCGCGAGGTAGTACAGCGCGCGGTACGCGATCAGCGCGGCCAGCACCTGACCGTGACCCAGCTGCGGACCGAGGAAGGCGACGAAGACGCCTTCCAGCACGCCCAGCCCCGCCGGCACATGCGCGATGACGCCAGCCACCGCCGCCACCAGCAACACCGCCAGCGTGTGGCCGTAATCCACACCTTGCTGCAGCAGTACCCACAACACCGCGCCGATCGTCAGCCAGTTGGCCGACGCGATGGCCAGCTGCATCAGCGCGATGCGCAGGTTCGGAACGAAGAACGCATGACCGCGCAGCGTGAATTCGCGCCGCGGCGAGAACGCGCACAGCGCCAGGTAGCCTGCCACGATCGCCCACATCAGCGCGCCCAGCCCGCGCAGCTCCGCGGCGTCGATGTGCCAGTCCGTCGGCGGCGTCAGCCAGCCGAAGAGGAACAGGCCGCCCGCGAGCAGCCCGTAACCCAGCCAGTTGGACGCCATGCTCAACGCCAGGATCTTCGCGGGCACGGGCTGGCGCAGCCCCTCGCGCGCGTACAGGCGAAGCCGCATCGCGACGCCGCCCACCAGCGAGCCGAGGTTGAGGTTGAACGCGTAGCTGATGAAGGTGATCAGCATCACCCGCCGCGCGGGCAGCGCGTGCCCCGTCCAGCGCTTGCCGATCAGGTCGTAACCGCTGTAGATCAGGTGGCTGAGCGCGCACAGCGTCGCGCCTGCGATGAGCACGCCCGCGGGCAACTGCCTCAGCGCGTCGCCCACCTCGTCCCAGTCGACCTCGTGAGCCGCCCAGGCCAGCAGCGCGATGACGGCGACCGCGAAGACCGCGCCCAGCGCGCGACGCCAACGCGGTGCGCTCACTCCGCCGCTTCTTCGGTCAAGCGCTTCGTGCCGTGCCATTGCCAGGCCTCCGCCGCCGGAATCTGCGGCGCGGGCACGACCACCGGCGTGTCCGCGGCCGGCATCACCGGTTGCGTCTGTCGCGGCAGGCGGGCCAGCCAGCGCGGGAAATGCCGCATCACGTGGAAAACGATCGCGCCCACGCCGAGGCGCCACCACCAGCGATGCATGTGCGTCTCCTCGAGCTTCAGGCGCCGGCACTGATCACGCATCAGCGGCTGCAGCTTCTCGCGCAGGTCGCGGTTGAAGGCGCGGTCCTCGACGATCAGGTTGGCCTCCAGGTTCAGCGACAGGCTCAGCGGGTCGAGGTTGCTCGAACCCACCGTCGCCCACGTCGTCGTCCACCAGCGCGACCTTGCCGTGCATCGGGCGCTCGCAGTACTCGTGGATGTGAACGCCCGATCGCATCAGCCGGCCGTAGACCATTTGCGCGGCCCAACGCGCCCAGGCGATGTCGGGCTGGCCCTGCAGGATCAGATGCACGTCCACGCCGCGCCTGGCGGCGCGCTGCATGCTGCGCAGGAGCAGGAAGCCGGGGAAGAAATAGGCGTTGGCGATGATCAGGCCTCGCCGCTTGGCCGCGTGCAGCGCCATGCGGTACATGCGCTCGATGTCGTCGCGGTGGCGATGGTTGTCCCGCGTGACGATGACCGCCTTCGCGCCGCCGACGCCATGCGACGCGTTGCCGCCGGCATTGGCGCGACCCCGCGCGTCACCGCGGGGCTCGCGCGCCCGGCTCGGCCACCAGCGCCGCGGCGCGTCTGATCCAGCCGCCGGGTTCTCCGGCGTCGCCGTCGCGAGGATCTCGCGCGTGACGACGCGCAACTGCTCCACCACCGGGCCGCGCATGCGCACCGCGTAATCCTGCTTGGACTCGGGACCGTCCTCGATCAGGTGATCGGCGGAGTAGTTGATGCCGCCGATGAAGCCGAGCTCCCCGTCCACCACGACGATCTTGCGATGCAGTCGCCGGAAGGGCTTGAGTCGGCGCGACAGCCGCGGTGGCGGATCGAAGACGTGCAGCTTCGCGCCCGCGTCGGTGAGCCCGCGCACGAAGGTCTCCGACAGCTCCGGGGAGCCGAAGCCGTCGACGGTCATCTCGACATGCACGCCGCGCCGCGCCGCGGCGATCAGCACCTCGCGCAAGGCGAGGCCGACCTTGTCCTCGAAGAGGATGAAGGTCTCGATGAGGACCTCGCGCCGCGCCGCCTCGATGGCGGCGAAGACGGCGGGGAAGAACTCCTCGCCGTTCTCGAGCAGCTCGATCGCGTTGCCCGTGGTCCAGTCCGGGCGCTTCACAGGCGGATCTCCGCGGCCAGCGGCGCATGGTCCGACAGGTGCGACCACGGCTGGCGCGGCAGCACGATGGGGTGCTCGACCGTCGCGCCGCGCACGTAGATGCGGTCCAGCGCCAGCAGCGGGAAGCGCGCCGGGAAGGTGCGCGCCGCCGAGCCGTTGGCCTTCACGAAGACCTCGTTCAGGCCGGCGCAGCGGCTCAGCAGCCGATGCGCGCGCTGGCGCCAGTCATTGAAGTCGCCCGCGACGATCACCGGGTCGTCCGGCGGCAGGCTGTCGATGAGCTGGCACAGCCGCTGGACCTGCCGCTGGCGGTGCGATTCACGCAGGCCGAGGTGAACGCAGATCGCGTGCAGCTCGCGCCCGTCCGCCAGCTTCAGCACGCTGTGCAGCAAACCGCGACGTTCCGGCCCTTCGACCGAGACGTCGTGATTGGTGTGACGCGTGATGGCGAACTTGGACAGCAGCGCGTTGCCGTGGTGGCCTTGCGGATAGACCGCGTTGCGGCCATACGCGAAGTCGCTCCAGAGGCTGTCCGCGAGGAATTCGTAATGGGGCGTCTGCGGCCAGGTAGGGACGCGCGCTGCGTGCAGTTCGTGCTCGCCGAGCACTTCCTGCAGGAAGACGACGTCCGCCGAGACGGCCCGTACCGCTTCCCGCAGCTCGTGCAGGATGAAGCGGCGATTGAAGAATCCGAAGCCCTTGTGCAGGTTGACGGTGAGTACGGTGACCTTCATGACCTGCCATGACGGCAAGCCCTGTGCCTGTCACCGCGTCAGTCCGTCACCGGTCCTCGGGCTTCAGCATCATGGGGCCGATGCACAGGACCCCGAAGGTCAGGGCGAACGCGCCCACGAGAATCGCGCCGATCAGTTCAAGCATGGGGTGCTCCTGGAGGGCGGTGAGCCGCGAGGCGGCGGGCTCCCGGCCTGGAGCGCGAGGCCCACGGATGCCGGGGAGGAGCGAACAATACTAGACCTGTCCCCGCGCGCGCCGCAACCGCGCAAGCGGGTGCCCGACCGCCCATCCGGGGGATTCCGGCACCCCGCTTGCAGACATTGTGAAGCCGTGCTCGATCGGGCGCGGTGTCGGTCCTCAGCCGCGTCCGCCTTGCCGTACGCGTTTGCGCTGCGCCTCGTCATCCATCAACTCGTACCACATCGCATTGAGCACCGCGAAGCCCGCCGCCAGCGGCAGGCCGAGGATCCAGGCGAAGTACCACATGAACTCTTCCTTTCAAGTCGTTGACGGGGAAAGGGAAATCCGATCTCCCGGAATGCGGGGATCGGGCGGGTCAGTAGGCGTGGTCGCCGTGGGTGATGTCGTGGGGTCGGACCTTGCCCCAGATGACGCTGTACACCCAGGCCGTGTAGGCGAGGATGATCGGCACGAACACGACGGCGCACACCAGCATGATGAACAGCGTCAGGTGACTCGAGGACGCGTCCCAGACCGTGAGCGCGGAGGGCAGGTGCGTCGACGACGGCACGATGAACGGGAACATTGACGCGCCCACGCTGAGGATGATCCCGGCGATGGACAGGCCGCTGAAGATCACCGTCAGACCCTCCCAGCGTGCCCGCAGACCCAGCAGCGCCAGCAACGCGCCGAGGAACCCGAGCGTCGGCGCGAGCATCGTCCACGGATGCGCCGCGTAATTGGCGAGCCAGCCGCCGGCCACGCCCGCCTGCACGGTCTTCATCAGCGGGTTGGAGGGGCCGTTGGCGAGGTGCGGGCTGGTCCACTGGAAGCCGCCGACCCACTGCCACACGAGCACGCCGCCCAGCGCGTAGAGCACGATCGTCGCGATCGCGGCGACGCTGGCCAAGCGCCTGGCGCGATCGGCGACCGCGCCGTCGGTGCGCACGGACAGCCATGCGCCGCCGTGCATCACCAGCATCGCCACGGACACCAGCCCGCACAGGATCGCGAACGGATTGAGCAGGCCGAGGAAGCTGCCCTCGTAGACCATGCGCATGTCGGGCGTGAAGTGGAAGGGCACGCCCTGCAGCACGTTGCCGATGGCCACGCCGAAGATCAGCGAGGGCACGAAACCCCCGATGAACAGGCACCAGTCCCAGCTCGCGCGCCAGCGCGGGCTCTCGCGCTTGCTGCGGTACTTGAAGCCGACGGGCCGCAGGATCAGCGCGAAGAGCGCCGCGAACATCGCGAGGTAGAAGCCCGAGAAAGACATCGCGTAGATGTGGGGCCAGGCCGCGAAGATCGCGCCGCCGCCGAGCACCAGCCAGACCTGGTTGCCTTCCCAGATCGGGCCGATGGTGTTGATGACGACGCGACGCTCGACGTCCTCGCGGGCGACGAAAGGCAGCAGCGTGCCCACGCCCAGGTCGAAGCCGTCGGTGACGGCGAAGCCGATCAGCAGCACGCCGAGCAGCAGCCACCAGATGACGCGCAGCACGTCGTAGTCCAGCAGGGTGTGAAGGATCATGGGGTTCTCCGGTTCGTTGCGGGCCGGCGGCTCAGACGGCGTGGACCTTGCCGATCAGCGGCACGTCGTGGGCGGGCGTGGGCGCGGGCAGCTCGCGCGGACCCTTGCGGATCGCCGCGAGCATCAGCTTCATCTCCACGACGATGAGCACCGTGTAGATCGCCACGAAGCCCAGCAGCGTGAACAGCACCGTCTCGATGCCCAGGTGCGACACGGCCACCGCCGTGGGCAGCACCCCCTCGACGGCCCAGGGCTGGCGGCCGAGCTCGGCCACGATCCAGCCGCATTCCGCGGCGATCCACGGCAGCGGGATGGACCACACCGCGACCTTGAGCAGCCACGGATGCGCGTCGAGCCGCCGCCGGGCCGACAGCACGAAGAAGGTCGCGGTCAGCACGATGAAGAACAGGCCCAGCCCCACCATCACGCGGAAGGACCAGTACAGCGGGGCGACCTGCGGCACCGTGTCCCACGCGGCCTTCTTCACCTGCTCATCCGTGGCCTGGCGCGGATCGTCCACGTAGCGCTTGAGCAGCAGCGCGTAGCCCAGCGACGGACTCTGCCGGTCGAACGCCTGGCTCAGCGCCGCGGGCACCGCGCTGCCCGGCGGCAGGGCGCGGATCTTCTGCAGCGTGTCATAGGCCGACTGGCCCTCGCGGATCCGGCGCTCGGCCAGCTGCACGAGGTCGAGGATGCCGGGGATCTGCTCGGTCAGCGAGCGCGTGCCGATCAGGCCCATCACCCACGGGATCTGGATCGCGTAGTGGGTCTCGCGCGCATCCTGGTCGGGCAGCCCGAAGGCGGTGAAAGGCGCCGGCGCGGGCTCCGTGTGCCACATCGCCTCGATCGCGGCGAGCTTCATCTTCTGATGCTCCGACGACAGGTAGCCGCTCTCGTCGCCCAGCACGACCACCGACAGTGAAGATGCGAGACCGAACGAGGCTGCCACCGTCATCGAGCGCTTGGCCAGCTCGAGGTGTCGCCCCTTCAGCAGGTACCAGGCCGAGACCCCGAGCACGAACAGCGCGGCCACCACGTAACCCGCCGACACGGTGTGCACGAACTTGGCCTGTGCCACGGGGTTGAGCAGCACGTCGGAGAAGTTGCTGACCTCCATGCGCATCGTCTGCGGATTGAGCCTGGCGCCGACCGGGTTCTGCATCCAGCCGTTGGCGATCAGGATCCAGAGCGCGGAGAAGTTGGTGCCCAGCGCGGTCAGCCACGTGACGATGCAGTGCGCGCGCCGCGACAGCCGCTCCCAGCCGAAGAAGAACAGACCGACGAAGGTCGCCTCCAGGAAGAAGGCCATCAGGCCCTCGATCGCGAGCGGGGCGCCGAAAATGTCGCCGACATAGTGGCTGTAGTAGCTCCAGTTCATGCCGAACTGGAACTCCATGACGATGCCGGTGGAGACACCCAACGCGAAGTTGATGCCAAAGAGCACGCCCCAGAACTGCGTCATCTGTTTCCAGATCGGGCGACCGGTCATCACGTAGACCGTCTCCATGATCGCCAGCAGGATCGACAGGCCGAGCGTGAGCGGCACGAAGAGGAAGTGGTACAGCGCGGTCATCGCGAATTGCAATCGCGACAGGCCGACGACATCGAGCTCCATGGTGAATCCTCCTGAGGTCTTGTGGTGGCAAGGGATAGGGGGTGACGGGGATCGGTGGGTCAGGGGGGAGGGGCGCCGCGCAGGGACGCGAGCGCCTCGTCGAAGCCGGGCGTGCCGCGATGCAGGTCGGCGCCCAGGCGGCCGCGCTCCAGCACCAGCAGCCGGTCCGCGAGCGCCGCCTCGCGCGCCAGGTGCGTGGCGATCAGCAGCGTGCGGCCGCGGGCCTGCTCGCGCAGCCGGGCGAGCACATCGCGCGCGGTCGCCTCGTCCAGACCTTCGGTGGGCTCGTCGAGCAGCCACAGCCGGGCAGGGCGCAGCAGCAGGCGGGCGAGCGACAGCCGCCGCGCCTGCCCGCCCGACAGGCCCAGTCCGCCTTCGCCCAGCGGCGTGTCCAGGCCGCGCGCGAAACGCGCGACGTCGTCGGCCAGTCCTGACGCGCGCAGCACCTGTGCGAGCCGGTCCTCGTCGGCGTGGACGTCGGCCAGGCGCAGGTTGTCGGCGAGGCTGTCCTGAAACAGCTCGGTGCGTTGTGTCAGCCACGCGGCGGGCAGCGCGCTCACGCTGCCGGCGATGGGAGCGAGCTCGCCCGCGATCAACGACAGCAGCGTGGACTTGCCCGCCCCGCTGGGGCCGATCACGGCAATGCGCTCGCCCGGCGCCACGCGCAGATGCAGGTCGCGCAACGCATGGCACGGCGCGCCGTCATGCAGGACCCGCACGCCGGTGAGCGAGCAGGCGAGCCCGTCCTCGGGCGCGGCACTGTCGCGAGGGACGTCGTCGGCCAGCGCCGGGGCGAGCCGGCGCGCCGCCAGCGCGCCGCGTCCGGCCTCGATCGCGCCTCGGCGCAGCGCGGCGAAGGGCTCCATCGCGGCCAGGGCCACGAGCAGCGCCAGCGCGGCGGCAGGCGCGTCCAGGCGGCCGCGCTCGACCAACGCGGCGGCCGCGAGCAGCACCGCGCTCAAGGTCACGCTGCCGGCGATCGAGAAGACGGCGCCGGTGCGCGTCTCCAGGTCCTGCAATGCGAGATCGGCGCGTGCCAGCCGCGCGTCGGTCGCGCGCAGGGCCTCGCAGTGCGCCTGCAGGCGGCCCGCCATCACGAGTTCGGTCTGGCCGGCGCTGAGGTCGATGGCCTGCTCGCGCAGGCGCTCGATCGCGACCGCGCGGCGCAAGGCCAGGGGCTGGGCCCGGCGCGCGGTGCGCGCGGTCACGCCCAGTCCCACCAGCGTCAGCCACGCGTCGAGCACCAGCCCCAGCCGCCCATCGAGCGCGCCGACCAGCACCGCGGCCAGCGCCGCGGCGCCGATCGCCGCCGCGAGGGGCACGGCGATGCGCAGCACGATCGATTCGAGCGCGTCGATGTCCGCGGTGAGCCGCAACAGCAACCGCGCCGGGCGGCGGTGCAGGCGCCGCGCGGCCTCGGGCCGAGCCCATCCGACAAAGAGCCGCTCGCGCAAGGCGGCCAGCGCGGCCAGTGCGGCGTCGTGGGTCCACACGCGCTCGCCGTAGCGGCTGGCGGTGCGGACCAACGCGAGCAGCCGGATCCCGGCGCTGGGCACGAAGACGTTGAAGGCCGCGGCACCGGCGGTGAGGCCGGCCAGGCCCGCGGCGGTGATGAACCAGCCCGACAGGCCCAGCAGCGCGATGCCCGCCAGCACGGTGAACACCGCGAGCACGGTGCCCACGAGCAGCCGTGGGCCGGCGCCCGCGAGCAGCACGCGGGCCAGGGCGCGCCGGCCCAGGACGCGCGCGCGCGCGAGGGGTGCTTCATGCGGTGCTCCCCAGCGCGATGGGTGCATGCGAAGGTGCTTCGGACGGGGCTTCGGCCATCGTGACCATCGTGGCGCTGCGGGCGCTGCAGGCTTTCAGCGTGATCGCGCGATGCATCCGCGCGATGAGCGCCGGGTCATGCGTGGCGACGATCAGCGTGCGATCTCGGGCCAGCCGGAGCAGCGCCTTGATGACGGCCTCGGCGGTGCGCGGGTCCAGGTGGGCGGTGGGCTCGTCCACGAGCAGCAGCCGCGCGTCGGTGTGGACTGCCGCGCGCGCCAGCGCCAGACGCACCAGTTCGCCGCCGGACAGCCCGATGCCGTGCTCGCCAAGCGTGCCCTCGGGCAGGGCCTGCGCGACCTCGTCCAGCGCGGCCAAGGCCAGCGCTTCCTGGACCTGCTCGCGCCGCACGCCGGGCCGGTCCAGCGCGACATTGCGATGGACCGTGCCGGCGAAGACGTGCGGGCCCTGGCCGATCCAGGCCATGCGCGCGCGCAGCCGCTGGGCATGGGTCTCGTCGACCGGCAGGCCGTCGACACGGATCTCGCCGCCCGACGCCGGCAGCAGGCCCGCGATCAGCGTCAGCAAGCTGGACTTGCCCGCGCCGCTCGGTCCCACGAGGGCGATCTGCTCGCCGGCGCGGATCCGCAACGTGAGGCCGTCGAAGAGCGGCGGCTCGCCCGCGTGGCCGAAGCGGAGCTGGTCGATCTCGACGTCGGCTGCGGTGTGGGCGAGGGGTTCGGCCGGTGGCTCACCGATGTCGAGCGCGCCCGGCAGCGGCACGCCGACGTGGTGATGTCGCTCCAGCCGCGCCAGGGCCGCTTCGCCGGCGGCGCGGTCATGCCAGACGGCGGCGAGCTCGCGCAGCGGCTCGAAGAAGGCCGGCGCCAGCATCAGCACGAAGAGGCCCTCGCCCAGCGTGAGGCGTTGCCCCCAGGCGCCGATGCCGCCCAGCGGGCCCAGCAGGTGGAAGCCGATGTAGACCGCGACCAGCGCCACGCCCAACGCCGAGAACAGCTCCAGCGCTGCCGAGGACAGGAAGGCGATCCGCAGCACGCGCATGGCGCGCTCGCGCAGCGATTCGGCGCTGTCGCGCAGCCGCCGCGCGGTCAATTCCACCGCGCCGAGTGCGCGGATCGTCGACAGGCCGCGCAGCCGGTCGAGCAGGAAGGCGTTCATGCGGCCGAGCTCGACCAGGTGCGCCTCGCTGGCGGCCTGCGCGCGCCAGCCGATGAGGGCCATGAACAGCGGGATCAGCGGCATCGCGCCGATCAGGATCAGGGCGGCGGCCCAGGACTGGCTCCCCACCACCAGCGCGATCAGCGGCGGCACGAGCATCGCGCGGTACCGCGCCCCGCGATGCCGGCTCAACCAGGGCACGAGCGCCTCGGCCTGCTCGGCGATCAGCGACGCCGTCTCACCCGAAGGCGCGCGGTCGCGGTCCAGCGGAGAGCGGCGGGCGAGGGCGGCGACGGCTTGCGCGCGCAACGCCGACAGCGCCTCTCGAGCGCGGCGGTGGACCTGCCGAGCGCCCCAGGCCTCCAGCGCGGCGCGCAGCAGGCCCAGCGCGAGCAGCCCGAGCGCCGCACCGGCGACGTCCCGCACCCCGCCGCCATCGGCCAGGCGCTGGACGGCGAACGCGACGAGCGCGGCCTGAGGGATCCAGAGCAGGGAGGCCAGCGCCTGCGCGAGCGCGCCGGGCCCCAGGCCGGGCAGCCGGGGGAATCCCGGGCGGGCAGTGCTGTCGGTGCTGGCAGGGCGGCGGGCGCCGTCGCGAGCTGTCACTGATCGGCCTCTCCACGGCGAATCCGCCGCATCGTCGATGAGGGGTGGACCGGAGCACGGGAAGTCGCGGAGCGCTGGACGGGCGATCCGCTATCGAGGCGCCGATCAGGTCCCGGGAGAGGTCAGGACCTGGTGGCGGGGGCGATGGCTGGCGATTCTGTTCGAAAACCGACTGAATGTGTGTAACCGCGCGGGATCAGTCGCGCAGGCTCTTCATCACCACGCTGGTGATCAGCGCATGCGCGGCGTCGAAGTCCTTGTCCGACAGCTGCGTCTTGCCCATCACCACGGCGAACTGCGGGCCCAGGTCGGCGTAGGCCTGGGTCGAGGACCAGATCAGGAACATCAGGTGCGTGAAGTCCACGCGCGCCACCAGTCCCTGCCTGGCCCAGCGCTCGAAGGTGCGTACGTTGGCGCGCAGATGCGGCACCACGCTGTTGGCGAGCTGCTCCGCGTAGCGCGGCGCGCCGGTCATCACCTCGCGCGTGAAGACGGCCGAGCCGCTCGGACGCTCACGCGAGAAACGCAGCTTGGCGCGGATGTAGGCGCTGATCGCCGCTTCGGGATCGTGCTCGCGGGCCATCGTGTCCATGCTCTCGAGCCAGGACGCCAGCACGCTGTCGAGCACGGCGACGTACAGCTCCTCCTTGCTCGCGTAGTAGTACAGCATGTTCTGCCGGCTGATCTCGAGCGCCGCGGCGATGCTGTCCAGCGAGACGCCTTCGAAGCCGAAACGCGCGAACTGCCGTTCGGCTTCGGCCAGGATCTGCTCCTGCTTGCGCAGGCGTGTCGCGCGGGGCTTGCGCTGCGGTGGGGTCGACAACTCGTCCATGCACCGATTGTGGGCGGTGACGCCCCATCTCGTCTCCATCGGGTTTTTACGCGATGGTCAAAGTTTTACGCATGAGTAAATATCCTCGGCGTACTGCCTGGTCAGGGTGGGAACGAGGACGAGATGACGAACACGCAATCGCAACACACGTCGGACGAATCCCCTCGCAGCGGGCCGCGCGCCGGACGGCTGGATGCCGCCGATTACGCGCGCAACTTCTGCGATGCCCATCCCCCGCTGACGCCCGCGCAGGCGCGGATCGAGTCGGAGCGCTGCTACTACTGCTTCGATGCGCCGTGCATCACGGCCTGCCCCACGGGCATCGACATCCCGACCTTCATCCAGCGCATCGCGCAGGACAACCTTCGCGGCGCGGCGCGCGCCATCCTCGAGGCCAACCCGCTGGGCGGCATGTGCGCGCGGGTCTGTCCGACCGAGGTCCTGTGCGAGCAGGCCTGTGTGCGTAACCGGCACGAGGACAAGCCCGTGGAGATCGGCCTGCTTCAGCGCCATGCGACGGACGCCCATCTCTCGGCGCCGGTCCCACCGCTGTTCACGCGCGCGCCTTCGACGGGGCGGCGCATCGCCGTCGTCGGCGCGGGTCCCGCCGGGCTGGCCTGCGCGCACGGCCTGGCGCGACGCGGGCATGACGTGGTGCTGCTGGACGCGAAGCCCAAGCTCGGCGGGCTCAATGAATACGGACTCGCCACCTACAAGACGGCGGGCGACTTCGCGCAGCGCGAGATCGACTGGCTGCTGTCCATCGGCGGCATCGAGCCTCGCTGCGATCAGCAGCTGGGCAGGGACTTCACGCTCGACGCGCTGCTCGCGGATTTCGACGCGGTGTTCCTCGGTCTCGGGCTGGCGGGCGTGAACGCGCTGGGCATCGAGACGCCGCCCTTATCGGGCCTGCGCGCCGCGGTGGACTTCATCGCCGAGCTGCGCCAGAGCGATCCGTCGCAGGTGCCGATCGGGCGGCGCGTCGTGGTCATCGGCGGCGGCATGACCGCGGTGGACGCGGCGGTGCAGGCCCGCCTGCTGGGCGCCGAGGAGGTCACGATGGTCTACCGGCGCGGGCCGGCCTCGCTGTCCGCGTCCGAGGTCGAGGTGCGCTGGGCGCAGACGAATGGCGTCACCGTGCGCCATTGGGCCAAGCCGGTCGCGGTGCTCGGTGAACAGGGGCATGTCACCGGAATGCGCTTCGCGGTGACGGCGGAGCAGGGCGGCCGGCTCGTCGAGACCGACGAGACCTTCACGCTCGCCGCCGACATGGTGCTCCAGGCCATCGGCCAGAGTTTCGTCGGCGATCCCATCGAAGAGCCTGTCGACGGGCTCGTGGGCGCGTCGATCGCGCTCGTCGGCGGCCGCATCGGCACGGACGACGACGGCCGCACGAGCCATCCGCGCGTGTGGGCCGGTGGCGATTGCCGCCATGGCGGCCGCGACCTGACGGTGGAGGCCGTCGAGCACGGCAAGCGCGCGGCGGTGTCCATCGATGCCGCGCTGCGCGACGGCGCCTTCCCGGACAGCTCCCCGGTCAGCATTCCCGCCAGCCTTGCCGCCAGCCTTCAGGAGGTCCAACGTGGCTGATCTCACCAGCACCTTCGTGGGCATCCAGAGCCCGAACCCGTTCTGGCTGGCCTCCGCGCCGCCGACCGACAAGGAGATCAACGTCACCCGCGCGTTCGAGGCCGGCTGGGGCGGCGTCGTGTGGAAGACGCTGGGCGAGGATCCGCCGGTGGTCAACGTCAGCGGTCCGCGCTACGCCACGCTGCATGTCGCAGGACCGCCGCGTCATCGGCCTGAACAACATCGAGCTGATCACCGATCGGCCGCTGCGCACCAACCTCGAGGAGATCGCGCAGGTCAAGCGCGCCTGGCCGGATCGCGCGCTGGTCGTCTCGCTGATGGTGCCCGTCGACGAGATGGCCTGGAAGCGCATCCTGCCGATGGTCGAGGACACCGGGGCCGATGGCATCGAGCTGAACTTCGGTTGCCCGCACGGCATGAGCGAGCGCGGCATGGGCGCGGCCGTGGGCCAGGTGCCCGAGTACATCCAGCGCATCGCCCAATGGTGCAAGCACTACTCGCGGCTGCCCACCATCGTGAAGCTGACGCCCAACATCACCGACGTGCGCCACCCGGCGCGCGCGGCCAAGGCCGGCGGCGCGGACGCGGTCAGCCTGATCAACACGATCAACTCCATCATGGGCGTGGACCTGGATCGGCTCACGATGCTGCCCAGCACCGCTGGCTGGGGCTCGCACGGCGGGTACTGCGGCCCGGCGGTCAAGCCCATCGCGCTGAACATGGTGGCCGAGATCGCGCGCGATCCGCAGACCGCGGGGCTGCCCATCTCGGGCATCGGCGGTATCACCACCTGGCGCGACGCGGCCGAGTTCATCGCGCTGGGCGCCGGCAATGTGCAGGTCTGCACCGCGGCGATGGTCTACGGATTCAAGATCGTGCAGGACCTCTGCGACGGCCTGTCCAACTACCTCGACGCGCAAGGGATGCGGTCGGTGGAGGAGCTGCGCGGCCGCGCCACGCCGACCGTCAAGGACTGGAAGGCGCTGAACCTCAACCACGTCGAGAAGGCCGTCATCAACCAGGACAACTGCATCCAGTGCGGCCGCTGCCACGTGGCCTGCGAGGACACCTCGCATCAGGCGATCACCGCGACCAGGGACGGCCGGCGTCACTTCGAGGTCAAGGAGGAGGAGTGCGTGGGTTGCAACCTGTGCGTCTCCATCTGCCCGGTGCCTGACACGATCTCGATGCGCACGCTCCGACCCGGTGAGATCGACAAACGGACCGGGCTGCCGGTGAACGGCGAGTACGCCAACTGGACGACGCATCCGAACAACCCGGGCGCGCTGTGCGGCAGCGCCGCGGCCGCAGCCGCGCCCGAGACCGTGCAGGGGGTCGCATGAACGCTTCAACCGCATCGAGCGCATCGAGCGCATCGAGCGCATCGAGCGCATCGAGCGCATCGAGCGCATCGAGCGCGTCGATCGCCGCCTCCGGCAGCGAGCAGCTCTTC
The DNA here is from genome assembly GCA_039594005.1 of Roseateles sp. GTDB lineage: Bacteria > Pseudomonadota > Gammaproteobacteria > Burkholderiales > Burkholderiaceae_C > Roseateles. Next base: position 1,567,098 of record JBCNOF010000010.1, on the reverse strand, counting down.
AACGCCGACCTCGCCCCCACGCGGCCCGAGCAGCGCACCTGGCGCTGGTATCACTTCGCCGCGCTGTGGGTGGGCATGGTGATGTGCATCCCCGCCTACACGCTGGCCGCGGGACTGATCGAGTCCGGCATGTCCTGGAGCCAGGCCGTGGCGACCGTGTTCCTCGGCAACCTCATCGTGCTGATCCCGATGCTGCTGATCGGTCATGCGGGCGCGAAGCACGGGATCCCTTACGCGGTGCTGGCCCGCGCGTCCTTCGGCACGCGCGGCGCCCGGCTGCCCGCGCTGCTGCGCGCGCTCGTGGCCTGCGGCTGGTACGGCATCCAGACCTGGTTCGGCGGGATGATGATCTACACGCTGATCGGCACGCTGCTGGGCCGTCCGCTCGATGCCGATCCGCTGCCGGGTCTGGGCATCACCGCCGGACAGCTCGGGTGTTTCCTCGTCTTCTGGGCGCTGCAGCTGTACTTCGTCATCCACGGCATCGAGTCGATCCGCAAGCTCGAGACCTACACCGCGCCGATCAAGATCGTCATCTGCTTCGTGCTGCTGGGCTGGGCCTGGCAGCGCGCGGGCGGTTTCGGTCCCATCCTCGATCAGCCCTCGCAGTTCGTCGAGGGCGGCAGGAAGGCCGGTCAGTTCTGGGCCGTGTTCTGGCCCTCGCTGACGGCGATGGTCGGCTTCTGGGCCACGCTCGCGCTGAACATCCCCGACTTCACGCGCTTCGCCCGCTCGCAGCGGGACCAGCTCGTCGGACAGGCTGTCGGTCTGCCCGCGCCGATGGGGCTGCTGGCCGCGCTCGCGGTGATCGTGACCTCCGCGACCGTCGTCATCTACGGCAAGGCGATCTGGGATCCGGTCGATCTCGCCAGCCGGATGACCGGCGCGGCCGTGCTTGTCGCGCTGATCGTGCTGCTGATCGACACCGTCAGCGTGAACCTCGCAGCCAACCTCGTCGGCCCGGCTTTCGACTTCTCGGCGCTGGCGCCGCGCCGGATCTCGTATCGCACCGGCGGCTTCATCACCGCGGGGCTCGCGCTGGCGATGATGCCGTGGAAGATCCTCGAGTCCACGCAGGGCTACATCTTCACCTGGCTGATCGGGTACTCGGCGCTGCTCGGGCCGGTGGCCGGCATCCTGATGGTCGACTACTTCCTGATCCGCCGCACCGAGCTGCACGTCGATGAGCTCTACCGCGAGGGCGGACGCTACAGCTACGGCTCGGGCTGGAACTGGGCGGCGCTGCTGGCCTTCGTGCTGGGCGTGCTGCCCAACCTGCCGGGCTTCCTGAACGCGGCGATGCCGACGCGCTTCGGCGACGTCGCCGAGCCCTTCAAGCTGATCTACACCTACGCCTGGTTCGTCGGCATGGCGATCGCGGCGGTCGTCTATCGCGTGGCCATGGGCGCGCGGACCCGGCCGGTTCCGGCCACTGCCTGAGGAGATGCCCCGATGAACAAGCCCCTCCTGATCCGCGGCGCGACGGTGGTCAACGCCGACCGCGAGACGTTGGCCGATGTGCTGTGCGTGGATGGTCGCATCGCCGCCGTGGGCGAGTCCGCCGCGCGCGAGGCGCCTGCCGGCTGCGAGCTGCTCGACGGCAGTGGCCAGTACCTGATGCCCGGCGGCATCGATCCGCACACCCACATGCAGTTGCCCTTCATGGGCACGGTGACCAGCGACGACTTCTTCAGCGGCACCGCCGCGGGGCTGGCCGGCGGCACCACGAGCATCATCGACTTCGTCATCCCCAACCCGCAGCAGCCGCTGATGGAGGCCTTCCACAAATGGCGCGGCTGGGCGGAGAAGTCCGCCGCCGACTACGGCTTCCACGTCGCCGTGACCTGGTGGAGCGACAGCGTGCATGCCGACATGGGGCGGCTGGTGGCCGAGGAGGGCGTGAACAGCTTCAAGCACTTCATGGCCTACAAGAACGCCATCATGGGCGACGACGAGACGCTGGTGAACAGCTTCCGCCGCGCGCTGGAGCTCGGCGCGATGCCCACCGTGCACGCGGAGAACGGCGAGCTGGTCTACCAGCTGCAGCAGGAGGTGGCCAAGATGGGCATCACCGGGCCCGAGGGGCATCCGCTGTCGCGTCCGCCGAAGGTGGAGGGCGAGGCCGCCAACCGCGCGATCGCGCATCGCCGACGTGCTGGGCGTGCCGATCTACATCGTGCATGTCTCGTGCATCGAGGCCGCCGAGGCGATCGCCCGCGCTCGCGCGCGGGGGCAGCGCGTGTACGGCGAGGTGCTGGCCGGGCACCTGCTGATCGACGACAGCGTCTACCGCCACCCGGACTTCGCCACCGCCGCGGCCTACGTGATGAGCCCGCCGTTCCGGCCCAGGATCCATCAGGAGTTCGCTGTGGCGCGGGCTGCAGAGCGGCCAGCTGCACACCACGGCGACCGACCACTGCACCTTCTGCGCCGAGCAGAAGGCCATGGGCCGCGAGGACTTCACCAAGATCCCCAACGGCTGCGGCGGCATCGAGGAACGCATGGCGGTGCTCTGGGATGCCGGCGTCAACAGCGGGCCGGCTCACGCCCAGCGAGTTCGTCGCGCATCACCTCGACCAACAGCGCGCAGATCTTCAACCTCTATCCGCGCAAGGGCGTGATCCGCGTCGGGCGCCGATGCCGACCTGGTGCTGTGGGACCCGCAGGCGACGAAGACCTTGTCGGCCAGGACGCACCACAGCCGCAACGACTTCAACATCTTCGAAGGCCGCACCGTGCGCGGCATCCCGAGCCACACCATCAGCCAGGGCCAGGTGGTGTACGCGGACGGGGATCTGCGGGCCGAGGCAGGGAAGGGCCGTTATCTGAAGCGTCCGCCCTTCGGGCCTCACTTCAAGGCGGCGCAGGCGCGCTCGCTGGATCTGGCGCCGACGGCCGTCGCGCGCTGAAGCAAGGAGTCGGTGATGGACATGACGACCACGACCTCGGCCACGATCTCGGACTCGACTTCACTGGACGGGCTGCGCATCAATGGGGATCGGCTCTGGGAGTCGCTGATGCAGCTGGCGAGGATCGGCGCCACGCCCAAGGGCGGCGTGTGCCGCCTGACGCTGACCGACCTGGACCGCGAAGGGCGGGACCTGGTCACGCGCTGGGCGCGCGAGGCCGGCATGACGGTCACCATCGACAAGATCGGCAACGGCTTCATGCGGCGGCCAGGGCGCAACAACGCGCTGCCGCCCATCATGACGGGCAGCCACATCGACACCCAGCCCACCGGCGGCAAGTTCGACGGCAACTACGGCGTGCTGGCGGGGCTGGAGGTGGTGCGCACGCTCAACGACCACGGCATCGAGACGGAGGCGCCGCTCGAGGTGGCGTTCTGGACCAACGAGGAAGGCTCGCGCTTCGTGCCGGTGATGATGGGCTCGGGCGTGTTCGCCAAGGCCTTCACGCTGGAGCACGCGTATGCGGCGACCGATGTCGAGGGCAGGACGGTGCGCGACGAGCTCGCGCGCATTGGCTACATCGGCGAGCAGGAGCCTGGCGAGCATCCGATCGGCGCCTACTTCGAGGCCCATATCGAGCAGGGGCCGGTGCTGGAGGACAACGACAAGGTGATCGGCGTGGTGCAGGGCGTGCTGGGCATCCGCTGGTACGACTGCACGGTCACCGGCATGGAGGCGCACGCGGGCCCGACGCCGATGGCGCTGCGCAAGGATGCGCTGCTGGCCGCGACGCGGATCATGCAGGAGGTGGTGGAGGCCGCGCATCGGCATCCGCCGCACGGGCGCGGCACGGTGGGCATGGTGCAGGTGTTCCCGAACAGCCGCAACGTGATCCCGGGCCGGGTGAAGTTCAGCATCGACCTGCGCAACGCGACGGACGCGCTGGTCGATCAGATGGCGGACGAGGTGAAGGCTTTCGCCGCGCAGGTGGCGCGCGAGCACGGGGTGGAGGTGGGGATCGAGCTGGTGTCGAGCTACTCGGCGATCGGCTTCCATCCGGACTGCGTCGAGGCGGTCGGGCGCGCCGCGGAGACGCTGGGGTACTCGCACATGCCGGCGGTCTCAGGCGCGGGGCATGACGCGGTCTACATGGCGCGCCTGGCACCGGCCGGGATGATCTTCGTCCCCTGCAAGGACGGCATCAGCCACAACGAGATCGAGGACGCCAAGCCCGAGCACATCACGGCCGGCTGCAACGTGCTGCTGCACGCGATGCTGGAGCGGGCCGGCGTGGTGCGGTGATCGGCCAGGCGGTCTGAACCGCGGAAAGAGAAAGGGGTCGCGCCTTGCGGTGCGACCCCTTTCGGATTTGTTGGTGGAGAGGGGGATCGAGTTTCTCTCCGCGAGTTTTATATCAATGAGTTGCGAGTGGATGGCCGATCGTTGGTAAACGGTCTATGTGTAGACTCTTTACAGAGAGCGCTTCCATTCTGCCATTGCGATGGCCATCGCGCCTTCCAGCCAATCCGCAAAGCGCTTCTCGGTAGAATCGAACGATTCGGCATAGTTGAACTGGAAAAGCTCCGTCGCCGCTGGGTGCAGAGAAATTGGTTCCGTTCCTCCATCCTCCCTGGGGGCCTTCACATATGTAAAGGCAGAGGCAGCCAGGATTCCAGTCTCTCCAGGCCCGTAACCATGGAAGCTGACTACAAAATCAAAGTCATGGTCGGTTGTGAGAGTAATCCTCGCCCACGTCCGATAGCGCTCGAAGTTGGCAAAGTAATCGAAATGCTTGGCTAAATCGACAATTTGCTTCTGAAAGTAATGGCGCTGGCTGGATGTGTTGTTGGCGGTGTTCGCCCGAGCGCAGTACCTAGGCCTGCCGGGTGGAGTTAACGGACGCAGCTCCGGGTCGATAGAAGCGGCCAACTCTCGAAGCTTCTGCTCCACAACCCCAAAGAGCTTGCTCGCGTGCTCATAGACGGCATCAACCCTTTTCTGTTCACGACTGAACCGAGCGCGCAGGACCTCCAGAGCAGACGCAACGATCTGGGCTGCATACTTGCTCTGCTGAACTTGCTGCTCAAGACCTAGAGCCTTCAACACCGCGTCCCGCTGTCGACGGGCGAAGAAGCTCACCAAAGGACCCAGATCGCCCGCATCGGCGGTTTCTAATGCTCCGATATACTCTTCTCTATCCGACTCGCGGACGACCAAGGGAAAGAGCCCTTCACGCAGGAATACAAGCGAGGATAGGGCTCGCGCGACACGACCGTTGCCGTCTTGAAATGGGTGAATTTGGGTGAAGCGATGGTGCAGCCAAGCGGACTTGACCTCAGGCGGATGATGGGCCTCGGCCTTGCGGTACATCTCAATAAGGCTTCCCATCTCCTCCTTCGTTCTCTCCGGAGGACAGTAGGCGTGGACAGCGCCATCAGGGCGGCGGGGATTATTCGGAAGAGTCTTGTACTGACCCTTTTGCAACGTGACGCGAATAAGGGCGCCGGACTCGGTAACGGCTTCAGTGTAGTCCTGATGCTCCGTGAACTGCGCCTGCAGCCCACGGATAAAAGCCTCTGTTAGCGGCTCTTCCCCTTTGATGTAGCCGAAAAGTCCTTCCACGATACCCATGTGGTCATTTATTAGCGCCTGGACATGCTCAGCTTCGCTTTGAGATAGGCCGCCACGATGCGCGATTACCGAGGATTCGATTCCTTGTTCGATTAAAACTTCTGTTACGCCTCTGTCCCAGCTGTAGAGGCGTTCGATGATGCCCGTCTCAATTGCCCACTCGCGCTGAAGCTTCTTAATAAAATCCTTGTAGGCTCCATCCGCTTCAAGAGAGGCCCTTCGTTCCTGCCATACCGATCCAAGTGCACTAAGCTCCGGCGACTGAAAATCACCTAGAGAGGGGAAGGGTTGAATACTTTGGTAAGCCATAGTGATGTAGTTCGTCCGGATCTAAAAGGTTGTAGCCCGGCTGTCCAATACGGCCTCAAACATGGGAAAGGCTACTTCGACTAGAGAGCTCGTGACGCGCAAGGTTCCATTGCTCATATAAGTAACCAATCCCTTCTTGAATTGATGGGTTACTTCGTAAGTCATGGAATCTATGCGATAAAATTTTCCACTTAGTATGGGGGCGATATCGGCATCGAGCCCCTCCTTAGAGGTTACTTCCAATCGACCAACGGCGCTGTCGCTGATTCGAAAATCCCGTACCTTTGCAGAAACCAGTCGAGCGGAGTCGAATTTGGCTACGTGTTGAGAGATGAGCTGCTTGGAAATTTCAAGTGGCTCAATGAAGTAATCCTGATTCGGGGCAAGGAGCGAGAGTACTTCATTCTGAATCTTCGACCCACGAGTGGGGTCCAGGAGTGCTATATAAGTGTGGGCGCCGGCTCTAAATATGCGAAGCGAGTGGCGCTCCATGGTGGGGATTGATGTCTTTCTTTCCGTTCCATCGCTAAGTATCTCAACAGCACTGAGATGGCGCGTGGTGGTGTATAAAAGCACTATTCCTGAAGAATCTACTTGAGTGGCTCGCAGTTGGGGGCTTGCGAGGTCGCGCAGTCGCTTGGCTAAGCTATCAAGTACAGCGGAATCGAGCTTTAGCTTGATATAGCGGACTTTAAGCATTATTCCTCCAACGCTTTAATGGCCTGCTTCGCTGCAGCCTCTAGTAGGCGAAAGATAGTGTCTTGCTCTTCAGATTTTGGAGTCCGCTTTTTGTTTGTTGGTATACCTTCTTCGCATATGACGACGCAGCGGACCTGGTATGAAAAGTCGGTGCATTCCTTCGGCTCAGTAAATTGAGCTTCCAATTCATAGTGGTCGGCGTCCATGCTGCTCGTGGGCTTTACATGCCAAACCACCTTAACAATGTAGTACCCTTTGTCGTAAAGGTCGCTGATGACAAATGATTTGGTTACGCCTTTTCCCTTTAGCGAAATCCTTTCAACAAACGACTGTTCCTCTAGGTCCTTGTCTTCATTGTCTTCGTCGTCGATTGTCGAAGCTTGTGGCTTGTAACAGTATGCTTCGGTAACTGTTATCAGCGGATGCTCTTCGATGCCATTTATTAGAGAGTTGAAAAATTTGATTCTGCGCTCCGGGTCGGGATGTCCGGTAAGATTAATTCGTTGAGCGCCAATTTTCTCTTCTCGCTCCGAATTTATTGCGGCGAAAGTTTGATCTACAGCTATGTCGGTAAACTTATTCTGCGTGTTGCGAATGATGTATCCGCCTTCGCCATCTGGAATAAATTCGATTACGGCATCGCGCGGTTGAACTTGCCTAAATTCGACTTCCGTATAGTCGATATGGTCATATGCGATAGTGGCAATTACATTGCTGCCCTTCACGTCAATATCGACTCTGCTGCCCTCTTCCTCCAACTTTTCTTTGATGGCTTTCAGCCCGCTAACGATCTCATCTTTTGTAATAGAGTTCGTGATTTGGGTGTACGTAATGCGCTCACGTTTTGCAACCTTGCCGAGCTTGTCGCCAATGCTTTTATGGTCGAAATAATCGGCCGTCAGGCGCGAAAAATATTGAGTTAGCTCATCCTTGCTAGTCTTTGCCGAAACAACGATGTTTCTTTCAAAGAGAAGCTCTCGAACTTGGTCTACAGTGACCTTGGGATGGTTCATTGCATCAAATATGACTTTGTCGGTGGCAAAGTAAAGAGAGGGGCCAAATCGTCTTTTCATCGTTCGTTCCATCCCAGTTCGTCAGCTTTGTAATTTGGCGCAACTCGTTGAATAGAATCAATGGTGATGGATGCAATTTCTTGCTCTCGTCCACCCTCGAATCCCCACATTTGGCAATACCTCTTCTTCGCTTTGTCGAAGTTGTTCTTAATGTCCGCCGAGCCGTCTCGGGAGTAGACTCGGACACGCAGGTCCTCTTGCGAATTCACAAGCTGGTGGCGAGATAGACTGTCAAGAAGATATACAAACTCCTCTACCGTTGAGCCTGGTCGAGAGTAATAGACAAGACTTCCCCGCCGACGAATCAGGGCCCCACTGTCATCAGAGACTTGCGGATGCTTCAATACGAAGTAGGGAGAAAGCAGCATCTCGATGGTCGCGCCCACTCGTTCGTCGTCAGCGGTGTGCCGCTTCCAGAGGGTCAGGTCGGGGTAGAAAAAGCGATAAGAGGCGCCAATTTCTTTGTCCGCGATTGCTAACTTGATGTCTGTTGCAATGGAGAAGAGATCAGCGATATTGTCCGGGCCTAATATGTGCAATATTTGCCCTTTTGCGACCGGAATGTTTCTGAGAGAAATGCCTCTTAGCAGCTCTCTAAAACGACCGGGCGATTTGTTGTCGTGATTGGCGACAAACAACAAGCCGCGCACCTCATACGGATCATCTTCAACAGCCTGAAATTTCGTGCGCCACGAGCTTGTGATCGCCGCGCATTCGACGGTCATTGCAAGGGATTTCAATGCTTCCCGAATCTTTGTCTGTTGAATAGATTTTTTCGCGTACGCCTTAAGGTCGGTGTGTAAGAAGATCCGTCTATTTGCGTACGGATCAAAGTAGTGATAAACGACATCTCCCGGATGTGTCAGCTTTTTCTGCCCTTTATCGCTTTCATGCTGATCGCATACACAATCGAAATTTGTGTCCTCTTGAGCATGAAGCTCCCAGTGAAATACTTTGAAGATTTCGTTCTGAATCTTCCCGGCGATAGCCGCGATATTCTTTGTTTCCGACATGGCTCCCTGCACTCGGTGGGCTAATTGTTCTTACATTGTGTCTAGAACTCTCTTCAACTGGGTTAGCAAGAACCCCTGAGATAGGCGGCTGGAGCTGCTCGAGGGTCGTCTGGGCGACAGTCGCCGCGGCATGGAGGCGTTTCCCGGTGATAGTTGCCCGTGACGAAATGCGTTGCGTCGAGGCAGAGATCTGGAGTTGCGGTGCCAGGGCGCATTAGGCTGAGAACGGCAGCGTGCTCGCGGTTTTCTGCACTCCCGGAGGGGCTCGCTGGTCGGGGGGGGGCAAGAGGGGCCAAGGTGCGCACCAGAGCACGGTTGCGTGGCGTGTGCGGTCTACCTATGACGCGCCCGCTGCGGTGTGCTTGGCCGAGGCATGAGGGCGACTTGGCGTGGCCGTCGCAGATGCAGAGGCCCATCCTGGTCCGAAATTGATCTGCCATCGGCGCCAGCCGTGTTGGCTTGGCGGTTTGTCTGGGCCGCTGGGGAAATTTGCTTCACCACTGGTTGACCCACAGCGGGAGGCCCGTCGATGAGCGGCTGGCCCTCTGGTGAAGCGGTGGAGTCAGCTTCGGCCCCGGAGTGACGCTTTGGCTCCGGTCGGCGCTGATTCAATTCGCCGGCGTCATCTGCATCCCATTCGGAATGGTCAAGCGTATGTACGGCGCTACGCTATGTCGCCAAAGAGAAAGGGGTCGCGCCCTGCGGTGCGACCCCTTTCGGATTTGTTGGTGGAGAGGAGGAGGATCGAACTCCCGACCTTCGCATTGCGAACGCGACGCTCTCCCAGCTGAGCTACCCCCCCAACGAAGACTCAGACTATAGCAGAGATTTCACGTTTGCCTGTTTTCCAGAGGGAACTGACGCGGGAATCGCACAACGCGATCGCACGGGTGAACGCTGTCACCAGCGGCAGCCCTTGTCGCGCGCCGCGTCGCGCGCGAGCGGCACCACCGCCAGCAGCCCCTTGTCCGCGTACGCCTTGCGGCAATCCTGCTGGCCCGCCTTGCGCATTTCCTCGGCGAGCGGGTCCTTGTCCTCGGGCGGCCTGGGCACTGCCTGGATCAGCCCCGACGAAGCGCCCTTCGGCCGCATCGGACCGCGCGACGGATTCAGGTCGAGATTGAGCTTGGGCGCGTTGGGCGGCGTGGACGCCGGCGTGGCCACGTCGTGACCGACCCGCGCGCCCGCGTCCGGCGCGCCGACGCTGGGCTGCGTCGAGATCGGTGAGCTCGAGCCGTCCAGCGAGATCCGGTTGGCTGGCGCCGCCGAGGGTGTCGGCGCCACGCGAGGTTGCGGCGTCGGCGGCGTCGCGGTCGGGGCCGCATGCGGCGTCGGTGCTGGCGTTGGCGCGGGCGTGACTTGCGGTGTGGGCGCCGGTGGCGTCGACGTCGCAGTGGGGGGCGCTGCCAGTGGCTTGGGGACTGGCGCTGGGCTCGGCACGGGTGCGGGAGCCGGCGTCGGAGCCGGCGCCAAGGGCGTCAGCGGCGGCAGCTCGGCGGGCGCCTTCAACTCGTTGGGCATCGGGGGCGTGACGGCGCGCTCGATCGGCGCGCGATCGAGCCTGCGCACGGTCGTCGGCGTCTCGCTGAGCATCGGCGCGGGCCGCTCCGGCAGGTTCAACTCCGACGAGGGCGCCTGCAGGCCCTCAGAGGGCAGCGTCGGACGGACCGGCGCAGCATCGCGTGAGGGCGCGATCCGCGTCGGCGCGGCTACCGAGGACTCGGTCGGCGTGGTCAGCGTCGTCACCTCCGGCGCGGTGGGCGGCGCTTCGGCTGCAGGGATCGGCGAGGGCGTCGGCGCCGGCTTGGGCGCCGGAGAGGGCTTGGGCGTCGGCGTCGTCGTCGGTCTGGGCGTCGGCTTCAGCGTCGGTTTCACTGCCGCGGGCTCCGGCGGCGCGCCGCGCTCCTCGGCGATGTCGCCGATCAACTCATCGCCCGCTTGCTGGCGCCACTGGCCCTGGCGCGCGGCGCCCGGCGTCTTCAGTTCCTCGGGCGTGGGCGGCTGCTCCCGCACGGTGCCGCCGAAGCGCGGTTGCTTCGCGTCGCCGGGTGGGCCGCGCTCGGGCAGCACGGTCGCGGGCTCGCCGGATCCTGGCTCGAAGCGATCGCCCTGCAGGCGCACGTTCAGCGGTCCCCAAGCGCCTTCGCCCGGCTTGGCCGATCCGCCAGGCGCGTTGCCGATCGCCACCAGCAGCAGCACGTGCAGCAGCACGGCCAGCAACAGGGCCTGCCCCACCTGGTCGGGGGCGCGGTGCAGCGGGGTCAGGGCGGGATCGAGGACGGCGGACAAGGTGGCTCGCGGAGGATCGCGGCGGGCGGCGCTGGGGCGCAGCATAGCCGGGTTCGATGACCCGGCATGTCAGGGCTTGTCTGCGGATGGGCTGAGCCCGAAAGGGCCGGCGCGCGAGGGGGCGCCGGCAGCGCGCGGTCAGGTGCCCGGCGTCTGGTTCAGGTCGGCGCGGCGCGCGCCGGTGAAGCGCTTGGCCCAGTAGGCCTCGCGCATGTCCTCGACACGGACGGCACCACCCACGCGCGGCGAGTGGATGAACTTGCCCTCGCCGACGTAGATGCCGACGTGCGAGAACGTCGCGCGCATCGTGTTGAAGAAGACCAGGTCGCCCGGCTTGAGCTCTTCCTTCTTGATCGGCACGAGGCTGGAGAGCTTGGCTTGCTCGTCAGCGCGGCGCGGCAGCACCAGGCCCACGCTCATCTCGAAGATGTGACGCGTGAAGCCGCTGCAGTCGAAGCCGTTGTTGACCGAGTTGCCGCCGCGCTTGTACGGGACGCCCAGGAAGTTCATCGCCGACAGCACGAGGTCCGACGCGTTGTCGCGCACCTTGTTCAGCAGGCCGGGCGAGGCGGGTTCCGCGCCGCTGCCGGTCTGCACCTGCGCCTGCGCGACGATGCCGCGCTGCTGCAGGAAACGCGTCACGGCATCGCCAGCATTGGCGTTGCCCGCGGCCGCGCCCATCAGCGCCGTCGGGGGCAGGGCGGTCGCGGTCGACGGGACCGGCGTCGCGGCGGGGGTGTTCTGCGTGCCAGCCACCAGCGTCGCGGCGGTGCCGGCGGCGGCGACCGTCGTGACGGCGGCCGTGGTGCTCGCGCTCGGGCGCATCAGGCTCTGGCCGTAGGCGCCCATCATCGTGCCGGCGGGCGGCGCGACGTCGGTCTTGGCGGTGATGGCCTTGTCGGCGGCGGTCTTGTCCGAGGACTTCTCGCCGGACCTGTCCGCGACCTTGGTGTCGGGTCTTGCCGAACTCGTCTTGTCCGCGGTCTTCTCGACGACGGCCTCGGCCGAGGCGACCTTGTCCTCGTCCGCCTTGGACGTCTTGCCCTTGGCCGCGGACTTCGTGCGCTTCGCGTCCTTGGACGACTTGCCGTTTTTCGCCTCGGTGGTCTTCTTCGCGACCGGCTTGCTGGCGGATTTCTGCGCGGGTTTGACCGTCGCGGCCTTGACCGCGGGCTTGTCATTGGTGGACGAGGTCGACTGTTGCGCCCAGCAACTGCCGCTGGCCACGACGCAGATCAGCCCCAGTGCGGCCATGGCGCGCTGGAGCGACTTGCGAGGGGGAGCAGAGCGGGAAGGACGAACAGTTCTCATCGTTGTTGGGCGCGGAGACTAGGCACCATCTCCGTACCGGTCAAGCGCGATTGCCCGCAGGGCGGCGCTTGCCTAGGGAAAGTCCGGGCGTGGCCACGAGACCCTTCCCAGGAAAAACCCGGATTGGACCACAGCACCCCCTCGAATCGTTGTGAACGAAAGTTTCAGAAAAGCTCCTGGTGCGAGGATCCGTGCGTAATTCGCGCAAGACCCGGCCAGGGTGGACGCGAAAGACCGAGGAGATCAAGATGACGTCAAGTTACGCGGCGATGTACGAGCGCTCGATGGCCGATCCCGACGGCTTCTGGACCGAGCAGGCGCGGCTCATCGACTGGGAGCGCCCTTTCGATCAGGTCTGCGATGCGAGCCGGCCGCCGTTCGCGCGCTGGTTCGTCGGCGGGCGCACGAACCTGTGCCACAACGCGGTCGACCGCCACGCCGCCGCGCGGCCCGACGATGCGGCGTTGATCTGGGTGTCGAGCGAGGTCGGCCAGGAGCGCGTCTATCGCTTCGCGGAGTTGCAGGCGGAGGTCGAGGCGATGGCCGCGATCCTGCGCGAGCAGGGCGTGGGCGTCGGCGATCGTGTGTTGATCTACCTGCCCATGATTCCCGAGGCCGCGTTCGCGATGCTGGCCTGCGCGCGCATCGGGGCGATCCACTCGGTGGTGTTCGGCGGCTTCGCCAGTCATGCGCTGGCCAATCGCATCGACGACGCCGAACCCGTGCTGATCGTCAGCGCCGACGCGGGCAGCCGCAATGGCTGCGTGGTGCCGTACAAGCCGTTGCTGGACGAGGCCATCCGGCTCTCGGCGCATCCGCCCGCCAAGGTGCTCATGATCGACCGCGGGCTGAGCGCCTTCGAGCGCGACGCCGCGCGCGACCTCGACTACGCCGCGCATCGCGCGCGCCTGCTCGGCACCCGCGTGCCCTGCGCGTGGCTGCCCTCGGACGCCGTGAGCTACACGCTCTACACCAGCGGCACCACGGGCAAGCCCAAGGGCGTGCAGCGCGATGTCGGCGGCTACGCGGTGGCGCTCGCGGCGAGCATGGCCCACATCTATGACGGACGAGCCGGCGAGACCTTCTTCTCCACGAGCGACATCGGCTGGGTGGTTGGCCACAGCTACATCGTCTACGGGCCGCTGATCGCCGGCATGGCCACGCTGATGTACGAGGGTACGCCCGTGAGCCCCGATGCCGCTGTGTGGTGGCGCCTCGTGGAGCAGTACCGCGTGAGCGTGATGTTCAGCGCGCCGACCGCGGTGCGCGTGCTCAAGAAGCAGGATCCGGCCTGCCTGACGCGGCATGACCTGTCGTCGCTGCGGGCGCTGTTCCTTGCGGGCGAGCCGCTGGATGAGCCGACCGCGCGCTGGATTGCCGAGGCGCTGGGCAAGCCTGTCATCGACAACTACTGGCAGACGGAGACCGGCTGGCCGATCCTGACGCTGGCCCGAGGTGTCGAGGGAAGCGAGGGCGCCAAGCCCAAGTGGGGATCACCGGGCGTGCCGATGTACGGGTATCGCGTGCAGTTGCTGGACGAGCGGACCGGCGAGGTGCTGGACGCCCCGAACCAGAAGGGCCTGCTGGCAATCGCGTTCCCGCTGCCGCCGGGGTGCATGCAGACGGTCTGGCGCGATGACGATCGATTCGTGCGCACGTACTGGTCCAGCGTGCCCGGCAAGCAGGTGTATTCGACCTTCGACTGGGCGTTGCGCGACGAGGACGGGTACTACTTCATCCTCGGCCGCAGCGACGACGTGATCAACGTGGCAGGCCACCGCCTGGGCACGCGCGAGATCGAGGAGTGCATTGCCGGCCACGCGGCGGTGGCGGAGGTGGCGGTGGTTGGCGTGGCGGACGTGCTCAAGGGGCAGGTCGCGATGGCTTTCGCGGTGCTGAAGGATCCGGCGCGCGCGGCGACGCCGGCGGATGCGCTGGCGCTGGAGGGAGACATCCTGAAGCGGGTCGATCAGCAGCTGGGCGCGGTGGCGAGACCGTCGCGGGTGCGTTTCGTGACGCTGTTGCCGAAGACGCGGTCGGGTAAGTTGTTGCGCCGCGCGATCCAGGCGGTGTGTGAGCGGCGTGATCCGGGTGATCTGATCACGTTGGATGATCCTGGCGCGCTGGAGCAGATCCGTGACCTGATGCCTGGCAAGCCCTGACGGTGGAGCGGCGTCGGTGCGGACAGCGAGACCGGAGTCACCCGCAGGGGGCCCGGGAGACGGGACCTGCGAGCATCGGGCGCGGCTCCCGGGCCCCCTGCGGGTGACGGAGCGCGGTGAAGGGATCAGCGCCGCATCAGCCCACGCCAATCGTCGCGGATGAAGTGGACGACGGCGTCTTCGTGGTGGAAGCCGATGATGCGGTGGGCGGCTTGTTTGACGTCGTCGCTGGCGTTGGACATGGCGATGGCGTGGTGCGCGGACCTGAGCATCGAGAGGTCGTTGACCTGATCGCCGAAGACGACGAGTTCGCGTTCATGGAGCGCGTAGCGCTCGGCCAGCGTCTTGATTGCCTGATCCTTGCTTGCTCGCCGGTCGTGGATATTGAGCCAGGGCCAGCCGGGCATGTAGATGTCTTCGGCGAGGTGGGTGGTGACGAGGTCGCCGCAGGTGGCGAGGATCTCGGCCTGGAGGGCTTCGAGTTCGGGTGCGCGGCCGACGACGAGCATGGTGACGAGCGGGTCGACGAGTTCGTCCTGCATGCGTTCGACGTGGCGCAGTCGCGGATCGGCGTTGCGCTGGCGTTCGGTGACGAATCGTTGCTGGCCTTCGTTCTGGATGTCCTGCCAGAAGAGTTGATCGCCCTTGGGGCCGTGGGTGGCGATGAAGGGTATCAGGCCGTGGCGGCGGACCAGCGCGAAGATTGCCTGGCCCAGCGACGGTTCCATGGCGTTGACCAGTTCATGCCGGCCGGTGCGCAGGTCGCTGATGTAGGCGCCGTTGGAGGAGACCACTGGCAGTGAGATCGGCAGCCCGTCGAGGATGCGGGCGATCGACACCACGTGGCGCGCGCTGGCGACGGTGAAGGCCAGGCCTTCGGCCAGCAGTTCGGTGAGGCCTGCGCGGGTGGCGGGCGAGAGTTGGGCCTGCGGATCGAGCAGGGTCCCGTCGAGATCGGAAACGTAGAAGCGCATGGAACATCTGGCGGCCATCGAACGCCGCGATAGGCGCACATCCTACGCCGGCGCCGTCCGATACTTGTCGGATGCCGCCCGCCCAGACCCCGCCGCCATCGCCGCCGCCATCGCCCTCGTCCTCAGGCTCCTCGACGACGCCGCTCGATGTCTTGGGGCGGCCGAGGCTGGACGACGCGACACGGCGCTGGCTCCCGTGGGTCGTCGCGTTGGCCTTCTTCATGCAGACGCTGGACACGACGATCCTGAACACGGCGCTGCCCGGCATGGCGAAGGATCTGGGCGAGGACCCGCTGCGGATGCAGTCGGCGGTCGTGGCCTACCTGCTGACGGTGGCCTTGCTGATTCCCGCTTCCGGGTGGCTGGCGGACCGCTTCGGCACCCGCACGGTGTTCCTTTGGGCGATCGGGCTGTTCAGCCTGGGGTCGCTGGCGTGCGCGGTCTCGCCCAGCCTGCATGTGCTGGTGGCGGCGCGCGTGGTGCAGGGCGTGGGCGGCGCGTTGCTGGTGCCGGTGGGGCGACTCGTCGTGCTGCGCGCCTTCCCGAAGGGAGAGTTCCTCGCGGTGATGACCTTCATCAGCCTGCCCGGGCTGGTCGGGCCCTTGCTCGGCCCGACGCTGGGCGGGGTGCTCGTGGAGTTCGCGAGCTGGCATTGGATCTTCCTGATCAACCTGCCGGTGGGTCTGGTCGGCGCCTTCGCGTGCCGGCGCTACATGCCGCAGATCAAGGGGCCGGTCGGCCGGCGTTTCGACTGGGGCGGCTACGGGCTGTTCAGCGTGGGACTGATGCTGCTGTCGCTGGCGCTGCAGGGTTTCGGTGAACACGTCGTCAGCGTGGCCGTGTGCTTCGTGATGCTGGTCGCGGGCGTGGCGTGCATGATGGCCTACTGGCTGCACGCGACGCGCAGCGACGAGCCGCTGTTCTCGCCCGCGCTCTTCGCGGTGCCGACCTTCCGCATCGGCTTGCTGGGCAACGTCTTCGCGCGGCTGGGCAGCGGCGCCACGCCTTTTCTCACGCCGCTGTTCCTGCAGGTCGGCCTCGGTTTCTCGCCCAGCGAGGCGGGGCTGTCGATGATCCCGTCGGTGCTCGGCGCGATGTTCACCAAGACCCTGGCGATCCGCCTCATCCGGCGCGCGGGCTACCGCAGGGTGCTGATCGTCAACACGCTGCTGCTCGGCGTGCTGATCGCGAGCTTCGCGCTCATTCCGCGCGGGGTGGGGCACGTCTGGCTGGCGATCCACCTGGGCCTGTTCGGGATGATCAACAGCATGCAGTTCACCGCGATGAACACGCTGACGCTGGGCGACCTCGACGAGCGCACCGCCAGCGCGGGCAACAGCCTGCTGGCGGTGGTGATGCAGTTGTCGATGAGCCTGGGCGTGGCGACGTCCAGCGCCTTCCTGCTGCTGTTCTCGCACGGGCTGCCCCGCACCGAGGGCGCGGCCATCGTGCCGGCCTTCCACGGCACCTACCTGGCGCTGGGCGCGATGGCCGCGATGGCGGCGTTCATCTTCTACCAGCTGCGCCGCGACGAGGGCGCCGCTGAGGAGACCGCGCAATCCCGGCTGACGCCGGAGGATTGACCGGTTCCTCCCCCGAAAGAGAAAAGCCACCCCGAGGGGTGGCTTTGTCGTGCAGGACCGTGAACGGCCGAGGCGCTCAGAGCACCTCGGACGCGAAGTCCGCGAGCCGCGAGCGCTCGCCGCGCGCCAGCGTGACGTGGCCGCTGTGGGCCCAGCCCTTGAACCGGTCGACCGCGAAGGTCAGGCCCGAGCTGCCCTCGGTCAGGTAGGGCGTGTCGATCTGCGCGAGGTTGCCCAGGCAGACGATCTTCGTGCCGGGGCCCGCGCGCGTGATCAGCGTCTTCATCTGCTTGGGCGTCAGGTTCTGCGCCTCGTCGATGATCAGGTACTTGTTGAGGAAGGTGCGCCCGCGCATGAAGTTCAGGCTCTTGATCTTGATCTTGCTGCGCACCAGGTCGTTGGTGGCCGCGCGGCCCCACTCGCCGGCGGTGCTGTCGCCGCGCGCGAGCACTTCCAGGTTGTCGTCGAGCGCGCCCATCCACGGGCCCATCTTTTCCTCCTCGGTGCCGGGCAGGAAGCCGATGTCCTCGCCGACGGGCACGGTCACGCGGGTCACGATGATCTCGCTGTAGCGGCGTGTCGTCGAGCACCTGCGACAGGCCGGCGGCCAGCGCCATCAGGGTCTTGCCGGTACCGGCCGTGCCGGGCAGCGTGACGAAGTCGCAGTCCGGGTCCATCAGCAGGTTCAGCGCGAAGTTCTGCTCGCGGTTGCGCGCGGCCACGCCCCACACCGAATGCTTCTGGTGGCCGTAGTCCTTCAGCGTGCGCAGCACGGCGGTCTTGCCGGTGATCTCCTGCACCTTCGCGTACAAAGGCGCGGCGCCGGGCGCTTCCAGGTAGACGAGCTGGTTGACCAGCAGCGTGGGCACCAGCGGCCCGCTGATCCGGTAGAACGTGGTGCCGCCTTGCTGCCAGCTCTCCATCGTCTTGCCGTGACGTTCCCAGAAGTCCGCCGGCAGCGCCTGCACGCCGGTGTAGAGCAGGTCGGAGTCCTCGAGCGTCTTGTCGTTGCGGTAGTCCTCCGCCGGCAGGCCCAGCGCGCGGGCCTTGATGCGCATGTTGATGTCCTTGGACACCAGCACCACCTCGCGGCCGGGTTGCTGCGCCTTGCAGCGCCTGCACGACGCCCAGGATCTGGTTGTCGGCCTTGCCCTGGGGCAGGCCCTGCGGCAGCGGCGTCTCGAACAGCGTGGTCTGGAAGAACAGCTTGCCGCCCGCCTCGCGGTGGCCGGTCTGGTCCAGCGGCAGGCCCTTGGACATCTCCTCGATGGAGCTCGACTTGAGCGACGCCGCCAGCGCGTCCAGCGTCGCGGCTGACCTGGCGCACGTTGCGGGCGACCTCGGTCATGCCCTTCTTGTGGCCGTCCAGCTCCTCGAGCGTGATCATCGGCAGGTAGATGTCGTGTTCCTCGAAGCGGAACAGCGACATCGGGTCGTGCATCAGCACGTTGGTGTCGAGCACGAACAGCTTGGGATCGCCGACGGTCTTGCGGGTCTTGGCGCGGCTCGGGGCGGCCTTTTTCGCCGGCGCCTTGGCCGCGGCGGGCGGGACCAGTGCCAGCGACGGCGAATTGCCGCCGCGGGCTTCCACCGGCTCGGTGCGCTGACGCGTGGGTGCGGAGCTCGCCGGGCCGACGGAGGGTGAGGCCGGCGCGGGCGCGCTGGCCGCGGGCAGGGCGGTCTCGGCAAGCGAGGCGACGGGCGGAGCGGAAGGGGCCTCGAGCGCGGGAGGGCGTTTGCTGGGCGACAGGTTGGTCGCGAAGGAATCGGAGTCTAGGCGGCTGGCGCGCTTGGTCGGAGGCTTGGGCAGTGGCATGTGCGGGGTGGGACGACTTGCTTGATGAGCCTGGGTCGATGCGGACCAGGGGTCATGCCCCGGGCCTGACGGGCGGCGGCGCTGCCGGAGGTATCGGCGGCAACGCGGGGCCCGGACTCGCGCGCGGCGCCCAGAAGACAAAAAGCCGCACCGGGGCCGGTGCGGCTTGTCTTCGGGGAGTCATTCGCTGCGATCAGGCACAGGGGCATGCGGCTGATTATGCACAACTCCCGGCATCCGCCCGTGACGGGCGAAAGAAGATCAGGCGGCTTCCTTCTTCAGGGCCTTGACGGCCTTGAGGACTTCCTCGACATGACCGGCGACCTTGATCCCGCGCCATTCCTCGCGCAAGATGCCTTGGGCGTCGATCAGGAAAGTCGAGCGTTCAATGCCCTTGACCTTCTTGCCGTACATGATCTTGTTCTTCACCACACCGAACATGTGGCAGAGTTTTTCCTCGGTGTCGGCGATCAGTTCGAAGGGCAGTTCGAGGTTCTGCTTGAACTTGTCGTGCGAGGCCATGTTGTCGCGGGAGACTCCCAGCACCACGGCGCCGGCCTTCACGAAGTCCTTGTGATGGTCGCGGAACTGCATCGCCTCGGTGGTGCAGCCCGGGGTGTTGTCCTTCGGGTAGAAGTACAGCACCACGACCTTGCCCAGGAAGGCTTGGGGTGTGAACTTCACGCCTCCCGTGGCAAGAGCTTCAATATCCGGGAGGGGTTTGTTGAGCGCTGGCGTCATGTGGCGTTCTTCAGAGAGATGTGCCCGGGCGGGCATAGCCAGCGATTATACGTTGAATGGGTCCTTCTCTTGCCGGGCTGACATGGACGAGTCAGAGCGATCCCTCAGAGAGGGCGCTCGGTCGCGGTCGTACCCGCGGCCGCGGCGGGCGAGGGAGGGTCGTCTGCGCGCTGCTCAGGCCTCGATGAGCAAGGCCGCGAGCACCGCGCGGCCCTCGCTGGCCAGCACGTTGTAGGTGCGGCAGGCCGCGCCGATGTCCATGGTCTCCATGCCGATGCGTGCCTGGATCAGTCCACGGTACAGCGCCGGCCGCGCGAACCGGATCTTCGAGCCGCTGCCGAAGATCACCAGCTCGGGCTTGAGCGCCAGGATGCGTTCGAAGTGGGCCTCGGTGAGGTCCTCGAACCGCCGGACGTTCCAGGCTTCGGGTTGGCCTTGCCACGGGACGAGCACGCTGTGCGCCTGCTCGATGCCGTTGACCCACACGTGGTGCAGGTCGTGCGCGGAGATCATGTTGCCGCCCAGCGGCTGGTCGGGTTGAAATTTCATTGAGGCTGATTTTGGCAGCGACGCAGGGTGACGCCGCGCGGCGGTGCGATTACCCGCGATAACCCTGTGTTTAAATCGATGGTTCCCGATTTTCCCCTGGCATTGCCCCTGTGGAATGCCCGAAACCGCGACCGGAGCCATCTTGAGAACCGTCACCAAGTCCAGCAAATTGGCCAACGTCTGCTACGACATTCGCGGACCCGTGCTGGACAAGGCCCGGCAGATGGAGGAAGAGGGGCACAAGATCATCAAGCTGAACATCGGCAACCTCGCCGCCGTTCGGCTTCGATGCCCCCCGACGAAATCCTCCAGGACATGATCCGCAACCTGCCCGACGCGCCCGGGCTACACGGACTCCAAGGGCCTGTTCGCGCCGCGCAAGGCGGTGATGCAGTACTGCCAGCAGAAGGGCATGTGGAAGGCGTCGGCATCGAGGACATCTACCTGGGCAACGGCGCGTCCGAGCTGATCGTGATGGCCATGCAGGCGCTGCTGAACAACGGCGACGAGGTGCTGCTGCCCGCGCCCGACTACCCGCTGTGGACCGCCGCCGTGAGCCTGTCCGGCGGCAAGCCGGTGCACTACCTGTGCGACGAGCAGGCCGACTGGTTGCCCGACCTCGACGACATCCAGGCCAAGATCACGCCGAACACCAAGGCGATCGTGGTGATCAACCCGAACAACCCCACCGGCGCGCTGTATTCCGAGACGCTGCTGCGGGAGGCATCGTCGAGCTGGCGCGCCAGCACAACCTGGTGATCTTCGCCGACGAGATCTACGACAAGATCCTCTACGACGGCCACGTGCACACCAGCATCGCCTCGCTGTCGGACGACGTGCTGACGCTGACCTTCAACGGCCTGTCCAAGACCTACCGCAGCTGCGGCTACCGCGCCGGCTGGATGGTGGTCTCCGGGCGACAAGCGCCAGGCGCTAAGGACTACATCGAAGGGCTGGACATGCTGGCCTCGATGCGCCTGTGCGCCAACGTGCCGGGGCAGCTCGCGATCCAGACCGCGCTGGGCGGCTACCAGAGCATCAACGACCTGGTGGCGCCGGGCGGCCGGCTGGCGCGCCAGCGCGACCTCGCCTACGAGCTGCTGACGCAGATCCCGGGCGTGAGCGTGCGTCAAGCCCAAGGCCGCGCTGTACATGTTCCCGCGCCTCGACCCGAAGGTCTACCCGATCCAGAACGACCAGCAGTTCGTCCTCGACCTGCTGCCCGAGGAGAAGGTGCTGATCGTCCAGGGCACCGGCTTCAACTGGAAGGCCCCCGATCACTTCCGCCTCGTGTTCCTGCCCAACACGGACGATCTCCGTGATGCTGTCGGCCGCATCGAGCGCTTCCTGGCGACCTATCGCAAACGCCACGGACGCTGACCCTCCGATCTTCTGAAAGACCCATGACGATGAACCCGATCAAAGTTGGCCTGCTGGGCATTGGCACCGTCGGTGGCGGCACGTTCCACGTGCTGCACCGCAACCAGGAGGAGATCCGCGGACGCGCCGGCCGCGGCATCGAGATCGCGATGGTGGCGGACCTGGACGTCGAGCGCGCGCGCAGCATCGTCGGCGACGCCTGCCCGGTGGTGGCGGACGCGCGCGAGGTCATCGCCAATCCCGAGATCGACATCGTCGTCGAGCTGATCGGCGGCTACGGCATCGCCCGAACGCTGGTGCTGGACGCGATCGCCAAGGCGGGCAAGCACGTGGTCACGGCCAACAAGGCGCTGCTGGCGGTGCACGGCAGCGAGATCTTCGCCGCGGCGCGCGAGAAGGGCGTGATGGTCGCCTTCGAGGCGGCCGTGGCCGGCGGCATCCCGATCATCAAGGCGCTGCGCGAGGGCCTGACGGCCAACCGCATCGAGTGGATCGCCGGCATCATCAACGGCACGACCAACTTCATCCTGTCGGAGATGCGCGACAAGGGGCTGGACTTCGCCACCGTGCTGAAGGAGGCGCAGCGCCTGGGTTACGCCGAGGCCGATCCGACCTTCGACATCGAGGGCGTGGACGCCGCGCACAAGGCCACGATCATGGGCGCGATCGCGTTCGGCATGCCGGTGCAGTTCGAGCAGGCCCACGTCGAGGGCATCACCGAGCTGCAAGCCACCGACATCAAGTACGCCGAAGAGCTGGGCTACCGCATCAAGCTGCTGGGCATCGCGCGGCGCCGCGAGCAGGGCATCGAGCTGCGCGTGCATCCGACGCTGATCCCGGCCAGCGCCGGCTGATCGCCAACGTCGAGGGCGCGATGAACGCGGTGCTGGTGCAGGGCGACGCGGTGGGCACGACGCTGTACTACGGCAAGGGCGCCGGCGCCGAGCCGACCGCCTCGGCGGTGATCGCCGACCTGGTCGACGTCACGCGCCTGGCGACGGCCGATCCGGACCATCGCGTGCCGCACCTGGCCTTCCAGCCCGACGCGATGAACGACACGCCGATCCTGCCGATGGAGCAGGTGCAGACGGCGTACTACCTGCGCCTGCGCGTGGCGGACCAGGCGGGCGTGCTGTCGCGCATCACGACGCATCCTGGCCGAGCACGAGATCAGCATCGACGCGGTGCTGCAGCGCGAATCGGCCGAGGGCGAGAGCCAGACCGATCTGATCATCCTGACGCACGACACGCGCGAGGGTCGCATGAGCGAGGCGCTCGCGAAGATGCAGGCGCTTGACGACGGTGCTGGCGCCGATCGTGAAGCTGCGCAAGGAAGAGTTGGCGTGAAGTACCTCAGCACCCGCGGCGACAAGACCGAGCGCCACTTCTGCGACATCCTGCTGGAGGGCCTGGCGCCCGACGGCGGGCTGTACCTGCCGACCGCGTATCCGCAGGTCGACGCCGCCACGCTCGCG
The DNA here is from genome assembly GCA_039594005.1 of Roseateles sp. Lineage (GTDB taxonomy): Bacteria > Pseudomonadota > Gammaproteobacteria > Burkholderiales > Burkholderiaceae_C > Roseateles. The sequence goes on along the minus strand of JBCNOF010000010.1, from coordinate 1,544,184 downwards.
CGCTGGCGCGGGCTGTCGTACGCGGAGCTCGCGTTCGAGATCCTGTCGCTGTACATCGACGACATCCCCGCCGCCGACCTGAAGGCGATCACCGCGCCGCACCTACACCGAGGCCGTCTTCGGCACGCCGCAGATCACGCCGCTCAAGCCGCTCGAGCCGGGCCTGGCGTTGGTCGCCCTGTCCAACGGCCCGACGCTGGCGTTCAAGGACATGGCCATGCAGCTGCTCGGCCAGCTGTTCGAGTACGAGCTCGGCCGCCGCGGCGAGACGCTCAACATCCTGGGCGCGACCTCCGGCGACACCGGCAGCGCCGCCGAGTACGCGATGCGCGGCAAGGCCGGCATGCAGGTCTTCATGCTCAGCCCGCACGGCCGCATGAGCCCGTTCCAGCAGGCGCAGATGTTCAGCCTGCAGGACCCCAACATCCACAACATCGCCGTGGAGGGCGTGTTCGACGACTGCCAGGACATCGTCAAGGCCGTCTCCAACGACCTCGCCTTCAAGCGCGGCCACCGCATCGGCACGGTCAACTCGATCAACTGGGCGCGGCTGCTGGCGCAGGTCGTCTACTACTTCGCGGGCTACTTCCAGGCGACGAAGAGCGACGCCGAGCGGGTCAGCTTCACCGTGCCGTCGGGCAACTTCGGCAACGTCTGCGCGGGCCACGTCGCGCGCATGATGGGCCTGCCGATCGAGCAGCTGGTCGTCGCGACCAACGAGAACGACGTGCTCGACGAGTTCTTCCGCACCGGCGTCTATCGCCCGCGCGGCGCCGCGCACACGCTGGAGACCTCCAGCCCGTCGATGGACATCTCCAAGGCCAGCAACTTCGAGCGCTTCGTGTTCGACCTGCTGGACCGCGACGGCGAGCGCGTGAACCGCCTGTTCGGGGAGGATCTGGCCACGCGCGGCTTCTTCGAGATCACCGCGGAGGAGCGCGCCCGCATCGCCGGCCGCTACGGCTTTGTCTCGGGCCGCAGCACCCATGAGGACCGGATCGCGACGATCCGGCAATCCCACGCGCAGTACGGCGTCGATCATCGACACCCACACCGCCGACGGCCTGAAGGTCGCGCGCGCGCAGCGGCGGCCCGGCGTGACGATGCTGGTGCTGGAGACCGCGCTGCCGGCCAAGTTCGCCGCGTCCATCGAGGAAGCGCTCGGCCTGGTGCCGCCGCGTCCCGCCGCGCTGGCCGACCTCGAATCGCGCCCCAAGCGCGTGACGGTGCTGCCGGTCTCGGTCGATCAGGTCAAGCAGTTCATCGTCGAGCATGTCTGAAGCCAAGCCCATGCCGGCCGCGCCCCGCGCGCCGATGATGCCGATGGAGGAGGCGCTTGAGCGCCTGCTGTCGCAGGTCGTGCCGCTGGGGCGGACCGAATCGGTGTCGACGCCGTTGGCGCGCGCACGCGTGCTGGCGCAGGACCTGGCGTCGCCGCTGGACGTGCCGCCTTACGACAACAGCGCGATGGACGGCTACGCGATGCGCGCGGCCGATGTCGCGGCGCTGGGCGGCGAGGGCGCAGTGCTTCCCCTGTCGCAACGCGTGGCGGCGGGCTCCGTGCCCACGCCCTTGCAGCCGGGCACGGCGGCGCGCATCTTCACCGGCGCGACGGTGCCCGAGGGGGCCGACTCCGTGCTGATGCAGGAGCAATGCGAGGCGATCGCCGAGCCGGGCGCGGGTTCGGCGCCCGGACTGGGTCAGGTCCGCCTGCTGGGACCGTTGATCCCGGGCCAGCACATTCGGCGCCGGGGCGAGGACCTGCGCACCGGTCAGACGGTGCTCACCGCGGGGGCGCGGCTCAACGCGGCTTCGCTCGGACTGGCCGCGACGGCCGGTGCCGCGACCTTGACCGTGGCCGCGCGGCCGCGCGTGGCGCTGTTCTCGACAGGCGATGAGCTCGTCCTGCCGGGCCAGCCGCTCGGTCCGGGCCAGATCTACAACTCCAACCGCACGACCCTGCACGCGCTGCTGTTGGCGATGGGCTGCGAGGTGCGCGACCTGGGGATCGTGCCCGACTCGCTGGAGGCGACTCGCGCCGCGCTCCGCGAAGCGGCCCGCGACGCGGACCTGATCCTGAGTTCGGGCGGGGTCTCTGTCGGCGAGGAGGACCACCTCAAGCCCGCGCTGGAGCGCGAGGGGCGTCTGGACCTCTGGCAGATCGCGATCAAGCCGGGCAAGCCGCTGGCCTTCGGCGAGGTGACCAGTCAGGGCGGACGCACCTGGTTCATGGGTTTGCCGGGCAATCCGGTGTCGAGCTTCGTGACCTTCCTGCTGTTCGTGCGGCCGGTGCTGCTGCGCTTGCAAGGCGCGACGCAGTTGTCGCCGCGAGGTTTCCAATTGCCGGCGGAGTTCACCTGGACCAAGGCCGACAAGCGCCGCGAGTTCCTGCGCGCCAAGCTCAGCGACGCGGGCGGGCTGCAGCTCTTCGGCAATCAGAGCTCGGGCGTGATGAGTTCCGCCGCTTGGGCCGACGGGCTGATCGACCTGCCGCCGGGCGCGACCGTCGAGCCCGGCCAGGTGCTGCGCTTCCTGCCGTTCAACGACCTGTTCTGAGCCTTCGGGCGGATGTCGAGATGACGATCACCGTGCGTTACTTTGCCTCGCTGCGCGAGGCGCTGGGGACCGACGAGCGCATCGCGCACCACGCGGGCGCGACGCTCGGCTCCCTGCGCGACGCGCTGATCGCGAGCGACGCGGCCCATGCCGAGGCGCTGGCGCGCGGTCGGGCCATCCGCTGCGCGCTCAACCAGCAGATCCTGCCCGAGGACACTCCAGTGCCCGACGGCGCCGAGATCGCGTTCTTCCCGCCCGTGACGGGCGGTTGAAGCTTCCCGCCTGTGGCGGGCGGTTGAAGACGGCCGGCTGAGCTCACTCCTTGAAATAGACCATCTGATGCGTGGAGGCCAGCAGCTGGCCGTGGTCGCTCCAGACCTCGGCGGTCTGGTCGAAATAGCCATTGCGGAAATTCAGCGCGCGGGCCATCGCGAGCACGTGCCGGTCGCCTTGCTCGGCGAGCAGCGCGCTATCGGCGTGGAAGTAGGTCGTCAAGGAGACGGTGCCGATGGCGCCGGGCTTTCTGCGGCGCACGAAGATGCGCGGGAAGAAGCTGTCGCAGATCGCGGCGAGGGACGGGAAGTCCATCGGCCTCGCGGGTTCATCGCGCACCCAGTAGCGGCTGACGGAATGCGCTTGTTCCTGACCATCGAAGGGGCCGGGCGCGAAGCCGGGCAGGAAGCGCATGTCGTAGCGCGACACCCAGGCTGGCAGGAAGCCGACCTTGGGCAGTGAGGGCAGCTCGGCCGCGGGCGGGACGTCGGCGGGGAGCGTCGCCTCGGGGGCGGACCAGGTGTCGCGGCGTTGTGCGAAGACGGCGGTGCCGGTGGCGGCGACCTCACCGCCCTGCAGCAGCTCGAGGACCCAGTGTTGCGTGGAGCGGTTGGTGCGTGCCGGGCGGGCATCGATCTCGAAGGCGCCGTCGACGAGCGGGCTGCAGAAGTTGACGGTGAGCGCGATGGGTTCACCCAGGCGGTCCGAGTGCAGCAGCGCCGCGTTGAGCATCGCGGCGCTGGTGGTGCCGCCGAAGGGGCCGACCATGTTCGCGTAGGCGGGCGAGGTCGCGCCGGCGAAGCGGTGGCCGCCGGCCGGGGCGAGCAGGATGGCTTGGTCGAGGTCGTGAGGCATGCGTCACCTGGAACAACGGGATGGACGCCCATTGTGCGCAGGGATGGCGCGTCTGACTGTCACCTCTAGGACCGAGGCGTCTCCCCCATCGGAAGGCCGACTTCGGAGCGAGTCTCGCCGGGACAAGACCTGGCACTGATTGACATCGCAGTGCGTGGAGGTCGGCATGGCGGGGACGGTCTACTTGGTGTCGGGGTTTCAACGATGGATGAGCAAACAGGTCTTGAGCGAGGGCGACCTGTGCCGCGCTGTGGACGAAATGGCACGGGGCCTGATCAGAAGCAGATTTGGGTAGTGGCCTCGTGAAGAAGCGGATTGCACGATCCGGGGCCGGCAAGCGAGGCGGCTATCGCGTGATCGTCGCGAACCGGTCAGGAGGCCCTTGGTTCTTCATCAAGGGCTACGCGAAGAACGCGATGGAAAACGTGGATCGGGAGACCTTGCTGTACTGCCGTGCGGTCGCGAGGGAATTGATCGCAAGCTCGGCGGAAAGCTTGGAGGTCATGGTGAATCGCTATAACTTGAAGGAGGTGATTTGTGATGCGCAAGCGCAAGAACGAGCTCATTGAAGAGATGCTCCAGATGAGTCGGGAGTTTCATGCGGGTGGCGCCTTCAGCGACGAGGCGATGTGTCGTCTCGAGCACGCGGCAATGCCGCCGCCGGAACCTCTGACCGTTGAGGACTTTCGTGCCATCCGCGAGCAGACCTCGTACAACGAGTACACACTCGCGAGGATGCTCAACACGACTGCGAGGCGCTATCGGCGGTGGGAGCAAGGCTTGGGCCGGGCCCCGCATGGCGCGGAGTTGAGGCTGCTTCGGATGATCCGGGATCGGGGCGTGCAGGCGATCTTCCCGTGATCCACGGGCAGCTGGGTGGCGTGGCCAGTGGCGTCAGCCCGCCGGCTTCTTCAGATGCCGCGCCAGCAGCTGATCCCAGGAGCTGGTGAACTGGTCGACGAGTTGGTCGAAAGCAGCCTGTTCGTTGGCGCGGCGGGCCTTGTCGGCGTTCTCGTTGCTGCTCCAGGCACTGGCGGAGGTGTCCGACTTCTTCGTCGCCTCGTAGGCCGAGTAGACGTAGCCCGTGCGTGTGTCCATCAGCAGGGCCGAGGCCGTCGTCGTGACGTAGATGGTCTTGGTCGGCGCCAGGCCCAACGTCAACAGCGTGATCGGACGCGCCGCGTCGGTGTCGAAGAAGGTCGTGTCGAAGGTGTAGATCAACAGCAGATCGCCTTGCAACCGGGCGGCGGCCTCGCGGAGCTCCTTGTCGCTGTCGAGCTGCTGCGGCAGCAGCATGCGGTTGATGGCGACGATGCCGCTGACCTGCGGCAGGCGGGCGATGCGCTCGAACTGGCTGTCGCTCTCGACCTCGCGGGTCGTCACGACGGAGTAGCGGCCGGCGCCGTACGCGCCGCCAGACTGGCGCAGGTGGTAGTTGGCGTAGCCCGAGGACTGCACGCGGACCGCGGCGATCGAGGCAGGGAAGGGCGCGGTGGCCTTGGCGGCGAAGCCGGCCTGGATCGATGCGGGCGCGAAGGCCTGCAGGTCGGCCTTGGCGCCGGGGGCGATGTAGCTGCTGGCGCAGCCCGTCAGGGTCAGCGTCGCGAGCAGGGCAAGCAGGGTCAGGATTTTCATGTCGACTTTTCCTCCGTGGGGGTGCACTGTGCCTGATGAATCCAAGGTTTGAAAACGTCGGCCCCTCGGCACCCGTTGGATCACCCGCGTTTCAGGATCCTCGCCGCCACCACCTCGCCCTGCGTGAACGCCTCCTCGAAGACCGAGTACCCCGCGAGGTCCGCGTGCGCGACGTGCAGGCGCCCGTGCGCGCGCTCGCGCAGCGCCGCCAAGGCCGGCGAACCGCGCAGGCCCGGATGCGGGATGCTCATCGCGTGGCCGTAGCGCATCAGCTCGATGCGCTGCAGCCGCTCGGGCAAGTCCGGATGCATCGGCGCCAGATCGGCCAGCACGCGGCCCGCCCACGCGCGCCAATCGTCCTGCAGCAGATCCTTGCGCTGCGACTCCCGCAGCGCCCGGTAGGCGGTCAACACCATCGGGCCCCGGCTCGGATCCAGCTCCTGCTGCGCCGCGTTCACGTAACCCAACGCCTCGCCGCCATACGCGACGTTGTCCCAGGACAGCGGCGCGCCCAGCCGCTCCAGTGGCGGCGCATCCAGCAGCAGGTTGGCGACCAGCCACGGCGCATACCGCATCGCCGAGGCTGCCTCGGTCAGCGCGGCGGGCGGCTGCTCGGGCAGTCGCGCCGCGATGAACAGCGGCATGGCCAGCACGACCTGGTCGGCCTCCCAGCGCTCAGCCGCCTGCGTTCGCGCGTTCCAGGCGAGCACCTGCACGCCATGACGTTCCTCGCGCACGCGCAGCGCCATGCGGCCGCCGTGGAAACGGTCGGCCAGCGGCGCGGCCAGCCGCTCCGACAACCACCCATTGCCCTGCGGCCAGGTCAGCACGGCCTCGCGCTCCTCGCCGCTCATGAAGCCGTGTCGGCTGCCGAAGTAGTGCAGCCCTGCCCAGGCCGAGACCTGTGATGCATCCGCGCCGTAGTCGTCTCGGCAGCAGTAATCCAGATACCAGCGCAGCGGCTCCGCGGTGAGCTGATGCGCATCCAGCCACGCCGCGAAGGTCTGCGCGTCCAGCGCCTGATGCGCCGGTGTCCACGCGTGATGCGTGCTCGGCATCGCGAAACCGACCTCGCGCCGCGCCTGATCGACCAGCTCACCGAAGCGGTGGTACTGCGCCTGCACCTCGGGCGTCTCCGCGGGCGGGAGCAGTCCGTCGACCCACTGGTCCTGCCACCACAGTCGCTCCTGCGGGCTATGGCAGAGCCAGCGCTCCTCGTAGACCCAGCGGCCGTGGTCCTGTCGCGCGAGTCCGAGATCCTCCAGCAGTGCGCGCACCTCGATGGCCTCGGGCCCCGGCGTGGGCAGGTAGTGCGCGCCGAGCGGGCATCGCAGGCCCGCGCCCGGGGCCTCGCCCGCGGCGATGCGATGCCCGCGGCTGTTGCCGCCGGGTTGATCCTCGAGGTCCAGCAGCGCGACGTCTACGCCGCTCAGGCGCAACCGCCTCGCGCAGGCCAGTCCGGCGACGCCGGCGCCCAGCACCAGCACCTGCGCGCGCTGCGGCGTTCCCGCAGCCGCCGCCCAGGTGGGCAGGGCGCCGCGCAGCCGATGGCCGCGCTCCCAGTTCGCGCCGGTCCAGCCGCCGGGCAGATTGCCCAGTCGCTCGGCCAGCCGGTCGGCGATGGGGCGCGCGTCACGCCCGCAGGCCGACAGCATCGGCAGCAGCGAGGCGGCCAGCGCGCCCGTGAGCAGGTCGCGGCGCTTCAATGCAGCTTGCCCCATTCGCGCTCGAACTCGTGGACCAGCACCTGGTTGGACAGGCGATTCACTTCCAGCCCTTCGGGGCGTGCCATGTCGGGCGGGAAGTTCAGCAGCGCGGGCATGCCGTCGATGCTCAGGAAGCGCAGTCCCTGAGGCAGCTTGCGCGGAATGGACCACGGCCGCCGACCCGCCAGCACGTAGCCCCATTCGCCGAAGCTGGGCACGTGCGCGTGGTAGGGCGTCGCGGTGAAGCCGACGGACTCGACCGTCTTGACGACGGTCCAGTACGCGCGCGGCGCCACGAGCGGCGAGGTCGACTGCACGACCGCGAAGCCCGAGGCATTGAGGTGCTGATCGACCAGCTTGTAGAAGCTGGCCGTGTAGAGCTTGCCCAACGCGAAATTGCTGGGGTCGGGGAAGTCGATGACGATGACGTCGAAGGTCTCGTCCGTGGTCTCCAGCCAGCCGAAGGCATCGGTGTTGACGATGCGGACCTTGGGGTCGCGCAGCGCGTCGTGGTTGAGCTGGCGCAATAGCGGCATCGTCGAGAACAGCTGCGTCATGTGCGGATCCAGCTCCACCAGCGTGACCTGCTGCACCGTGGGGTAACGCAGGATCTCGCGCACGGCCATGCCGTCGCCGCCGCCCAGCACCAGCACCTTGCGCGGCGCGCCCTGCGCGGCCATGGCGGGATGGACCAACGCCTCGTGATAGCGGTACTCGTCGCGCGAGTGGAACTGCAGGTTGCCGTTGAGGAACAGGCGCGTACCGCCCGCGCCCTGCGTCACGACGATGCGCTGGTAGCTGCTGCTTTCCTTGAAGACGATCTGCTCGCCGTAGAAGCGGTCCTCGGCCCAGGTGCTGAGCCGGTCCGCGCCGATCATTGCTGCGGCCAGCAGCGCGATGGACACCGCGCAGCTCAGCGCGTGCGAGCGCCACCCGCGCAGCTCGGCGCGGAAGATCCACAGCGCCCAGACCGCGACCGCGACGTTGAGCAGCCCGAAGAACAGCCCCGTGCGCACCAGTCCGAGGTTGGGCACGAGCAGCAGCGGGAAGGCCACGGCGACGAGCAGCGCGCCGAGGTAGTCGAAGGTCAGCACCTGCGACACGAGTTCCTTGAGCGCGTAGCGCTGGCGGAAATGCCGCTTGAGGATGCGCATCACCAGCGGGATCTCCAGCCCGACGAGCGTGCCCACCAGCAGCACCAGGCCGTAGAGCAGCACGCGGAACCCGGCGACCTGCGAGGGCGGCAGCAGGCTGTGCGCGGTGAACAGCGCCGCGGGCATCAGCCCGCCGATGACGCCCACGAGCAGCTCCAGGCGCAGGAAGTGGGCGATCAGCTGGCGGTCGATGAAGCGCGAGAGCCAGGAGCCCAGGCCCATCGCGAAGAGGTAGGCGCCGATGATGGTCGAGAACTGCAGGACCGAGTCGCCGAGCAGGTAGCTCGCGAGCGCGCCGGCGGCCAGCTCGTAGACCAGGCCGCAGGCGGCGATGACGAAGACGCTGGCCAGCAGCAGGACCTCAGGCAGCGAGGCCCGGCCGCGGTCGGGGGCGGCCTCGTCGTGGTCGGGATCGTGCGTGGCCGCCGCGGCGGTAGGGTCTTGAGACATGGGGCGCGAGGCTATCACGCGGGAGGTCGGCCATTGGGGATGGGAGAGGCCGCCTCGGCTTCAGCGGCGCCTGGTGGCCGCGTCGCCGCGACGCCGTGGGAGTGTGCGCGACTTCACCGATCGCACCGCGTCGAAGCGCTACGCCGAGCGCTGGCCGAAGGTGCGGATCGTGCCGGCCTGAGGCGTCTTCAACGCTCGCGCTTCGGCGCATCCATCGTGAACATCACCCACTCGGGCCGCATGTTGAAGCGCACCGGGTAGATGCTCACGCCCAGGCCGCTGGTGATGTAGACCGGCCGTCCGTTGACGTTCACCCAGCCGTGCGTCTGGTCGTTCGGCCAGCCGTGCGGTGCGACGGCCGAGCCGTAGAAGGGGATCCAGACCTGGCCCCCGTGCGTGTGCGCGGCCACCGCCAAGCCCGGCGCCGGCTTGAACGATCGCGCGCTCGCCGGGTCGTGCATCAGCGTCAGCGCCTGCGCGCCGGGCGGCAGCTGGCGCATCGCGCGGGTCGGGTCGCTCTGCATCGAGGTCCGGTCGCCGATGCCCACCACCCACAGCGGCGTGCCCGGCAGCGGCACGGCCTCGTTGAGCAGCACCGTGATGCCCGCCGCGCGCAGCGCGCGATTGAAGCCGCTGCTGTCGGTCCACCAGTCGTGATTGCCCAGCACCGCGTAGACGCCGCGCGTGGCCTTCAGCCGGCCCAGCACCGCCGCGACATCCGACGCGGTGGTGCCGTCCTCGCCACGTCCGGAGATGAAGTCGCCCGGCAGCAGGATCACGTCGGGCTTGGCGGCGTTGATCTCGTCGACGATCGCATTGGCCCGCGCGATCGTCATCACGCGTTTGAACTCGTGCGCGATGTGCCAGTCCGAGGCCACCACCACCTTCAGTCCCGGCGGGCCGCGCCATTGCGGGACCTCCACCGGCAGGTCGCGGCGCGCGACCCAGCGCGGCTCGATCAGCAGGGACCACACCGCCAGCAGCGCCAGCACGAGCAGCAGCCAGCCCAGGAACTTCAGGAATTTGCGGAGCGCGGTCAGAAACATCGAGGCAGGAAGGACGACGGGCGATCGGCGAGGGCGGCCGATGCATCGCGAGAAGAACGGAGGCCCGCAGTATGGCGGCAATCGCGGGGCCGTCTGTTGCGAATGCGTGCAGGCCGGGTCAATGCGCCGGGGCCTATGATGCCGCGCATCAAGGGAGAACGACGCGCATGAAGCCGCTGGTGGAATTGGAACGGTACGAGCGCCGCTGGAAGCGTGTGTTCGCCGTGGCCGCGCTGGTGCTGATCGCCTGCATCGTGGACCTGTTCCCGATGCATGCGTCTGGTGCGGAGCGGGTGGGTTGCTACTCGTTCGGTACGCTGGCAGCGTGCATCGCGCTGCTGGCCGCGCGCCGCCTGGGCGATCCGGAGCGCGCCGAGGCTGTCATCAATGGCGAGTGGCTCAATGCCGCGGAACACGTGGACCTGCCGAGCCTCACGGATGTCGATGACTGATACGCGCGAGACCGATGGCACGGTCTCCCCGGTACGCGAGCCCATGAGCGGTCGATCGGGTCGGATCGACGCAACGTTGTCGCGCACTCGATTTGTGGTGTCGTCCCTGTTGTTCTTCGTCCTGGTCGGAGGCCCGCTGTGCGGGCTGGCTTCCTTCATCCTCCTCCTGTCGTTGGGGCCCATGCCGCCGGATGTCGCCTCGATGTTCTGGGCGGCGCTGCTCATGATGATCACCGCGCCCTTCCAACTGGCGGGCCGAATGCTGGTCCTGGGTTTGGTCACCGTCGCGCCCCTGGTGCTGCTGTCGATGTGGCGACCCGAGCGGGTCCGCCGCTGGCGACCGTGGCAGCGGGCGCTGGCAGCCTTGATCGTGCCCATCGCCGTGACGGGTGTGCCCTGGTTGGTGGCGAGCAGCGGCATGCCGCGCGGCTTGCCATGGGGAACCTGGCTGACGCTGCTCGTCCCCGTCGCGGTGTGCGCCGCGTTTGTCGGCGGCAGGCTCTGGTCGAGGTTGCGGCTCTAAGCTCTGCATGCTCGGGGAGCTGTTGGCCAGTCGCGGTGTCTGCACCCTGTCGTTCCCGCTTGACGTTCCGTCGCGTCGTGGAGGCAGGACCGCGGGTCCTTGGCTAAGGTGACGACATGCCGCGCTCTTCGGCGCGGTCCACGCCGCAAGGCATCAAGGAGTGCGTCATGGGCTTCGTCGGCCTGCTGTTCTGGTTGGTCCTCTTCGTGCTGTGCTGGCCGCTGGCGCTGCTCGCGCTCGTCCTGTGGCCCCTGGTCTGGCTGATCACGTTGCCGTTCCGGCTGATCGGCCTGAGCGTCGAGGCCGTCTTCGCGTTGCTCAAGGCCATCCTCTTCCTGCCCGCGCGCGTGCTGGGCTGGAAAGAGTCCCGATGAGCGGCTGGTCTCGCAGGCCCGCGATCCCATCCCCCTAGCTTGACCCTCGCCCCCCTAGCTCGACCCGCGAGAAAGCCTCGGCGTCCTTCCGATTGAGGATGTCGGCCCCCGCCGCGCGAGCGCATCTTTGCGCCCTCGCAGTCACAGCCAACGCGCTGTTCAAAGGGGAGATGACATGGGCAGTATCGGAATCGAATGGGTGCGCCAGTACCACGGCCTGGCCGGCAACCTGACCAACACCAAGCCGCAGGCCGAGGGCTTCTACAACACGCTCAGCGCCACGCGCCGCTTCCAGTGGGGCGACGACCTGGCCTGGGATCGCGACTTCGAGCAGCAGGGCGTCGGATCGCCCGCCTCGGGCACCGACACCCTCTGGGCCGACAACGTCGACATGGTGTTCTTCTCCGGCCACGGCTCGCCGAGCGGATTCCTCTTCGGCGTGAAGACCGACGACGCCAAGGTCAAGCCCACCGAGGTCCGCTGGGGCGACAAGGAGCTGGAGTGGATCGCGCTGGATGCGTGCAACGTGCTCGAGGCCAACGGCGTGTTCAACCGCTGGGGCTGGCCGGTCTTCAAGGGCCTGCACTACATCCTGGGCTTCCACACCACCACGGGCGACGAGCCCGACCGCGGCCGACTGCTCGCGCAGTACCTGAACAACGGCGAGACCATGCGCCGCGCGTGGATCAAGTGCTGCCAGGACACGGAGGGCTCGGACACGCAGTGGGCCTACCTGCGCGCGGACGCGCCGGGCACCGACACCTACAACGACCACTGGTGGGGCAAGGGCAGCGTGTCCGCTGACCCCGACAGCCCGACGGTCCTGTACTACGCCCGCGGCGCGTGCTGAGGAGAACGACATGAGCGTGAAGATCCAATTCCCCGAGCTGCCCCGCGTGAATCGCGAGTTGCCGCTGTACACGGCGCTGTCGCCAAGCTGGACCGCGGAGAAGGTCGCCAAGCTGGCCTCGCGTTTCGACATGAAGGGCGAGGTCGCCGACGCGGGGCCCTGGTACGTGTGCCGCAGCGAGCCGTGGGTGCTGGAGGTCTACCAGGCCAGCCATTCGCTGCGCATCGAGCGCCAGGACATCGATGCCGAGGGGCGCGATCGCAAGGGCGATGCGCCCGACCGCGAGGCGGCGATGGCCACGGCCAAGCGCGTGATGGCGATGATCGGCGACGAGTACGCGAAGCCCGAGCTGCACTCGGTGACCGAGCTCGAGGTGATGCGCGCGACGCGCGAGCAGCGCGAGGGCGAGCGTCACGTGGTCGGGCTGCAGGTCAACTACCGCTACACGCTGGATGGCGTGCCGCTGGTGGGGCCTGGCGCGAAGGCGCAGGTGAGCGTCGGTGCCGATGGGCAGCTGATGCAGGCCTATCGCTTCGCGCGGGCGGTGGAGCGCATCGGCGCGCGCGAGAGCGTGGCGCCCGAGGAGGCGATGCGCCGCTTCGCCGCGAGCGAGATGGTGGCCAGGCTCGACGCGCGGGCGAAGGTGTACGTGTCGTCGGCGGTGCTGGGGCTGCTGGCGATTCCGCCGACGGAGGTGCAGAGCGTGCTCGTGCCGGTGTACGTGCTGCGCGGCGAGATCAGCACCGAGGCGCTGCCGCGCCAGGCCTTCGTGACCTACGTGGCAGCGACGGAGCTCGGCGAGGCCGATGCCAAGCGCAAGCGCTGGCAGCAGGTGAGGCCGGGGCTGGTGACTGCCTAACGCCTCACGCTGAGGCTCCTTTCGGACACCCTCTCCCGCTTGCGGGAGAGGGAGGGGTGAGGGCCAGTGGCCTCACGCACGAACGGATGTCCTGCGTTCAGAAGTCCAGCTTCGCCTCGGCGCTCACGGGCTCATCACCCTTGGGCCAGCCGCTGTTGTTGTAGAGCAGGTAGGCGCCGATGAGCGTGCCGATCGGGAAGCCCAGCAACATGAAGCAGGCGATGACGGTGGACGCGGCGCGTCCACCCGACTTGCCCTTGCGGCAGGCCTGGCCGGTGTAGTAGTGCGCCGCGGCGATCGCGCCGAAGAACAGCAGGATGGGGGTGATGGAGCCGGCGCTGGCGGCGGTGCTCATGCCGGCACCGCGCGTGCCGAAGAAGACCGCCAGCGCGCAGCCGAGCATGAGCAGCCCGTACAGCACGGCAAGCAGACGGTGGACGCGATAGACCTTGATGTTCGGCGGCATGGTGATGCCCTCCCTGGGCGCTTGTTGTTGGAAGCGCGCGAGTGTGCCACCACCAGGAGGCGGATCGGGTCATGGTCGACCCGAGGATTCGCGGGGGTGAGGCCGTGGCCTGCCCGGAGGGACTCGAACCCCCGACCTATTGCTTAGAAGGCAATTGCTCTATCCAGTTGAGCTACGGGCAGACTGAAATCGGTCAGCGACCGAACCCGCGTCCAGAAAGGACTTCGGGCCCTTCAACCGCGTTCCCACGCCGCTGAAGGGCCCGAATTGTGCCACGCCGACCGCCGTCACCAGCGCGCGTGCTTCGGTTCGACTTCGATCCTTGTCCGATCGACTGTCGACAAGCTCAAACTCAGATGAGCACGTTCACGATCGCGTTGCCGATGCCCATCAGCGCCGCGCCCGAGATCAGCCCCGCGCAGATCGGCTCGCAGCCGTCCACCCAGCGCTTCCAGCCCGAGGTGCCCGGCGTCTTGTAGACCTTGCCCATCACGAAGAAGATCATCGCGCCGACCCACATCGCGAAGGTCGACTCCGGCGGCAGCACCACGCCCAGGCCGATCGCCACCGACGACAGCGGGAACTTGCCCTTCGTCGCCATCTTGATCACCTCGATCACCACCGCGCACGCCGCGGCGATCGCCATCGTGATCAGCGCCGACGCCGGCAGGCTGTGCAGCCCGTTGGCGATGATCTCCGCCACGCCGCGCCACTGCACCGCCGCGGGCATCGAGAACTGCTCGGAGATGATGGTCGACGTCGAGCGCACGCCATCGGCGTTCTTCGGCACGAACAGCAGGAAGAACAGCGGCACGCAGAACAGCACGCCCGCCACCACGCCGATCACATGACCGATCGCCTGATGACGCGGCTTGCCGCCCAGCATGTAGCCCGGCTTGATGTCGCTCAGCAGGTTGGCCGCGTTGGAGGCGATCTCTGCGGTCATGCCCGCCGGCACCAGGTTGGAGGCCGGATTGGAACGGTCGATCGCGCCCATCGTGAACTGCGTGATCTTGGACAGCGCGCCCGTGGGCGTCCACGAGGTCAGCGCCATCGAGTTCGTGCAGATCACCGTGAGCACGAAGATCAGCGGCAGCGAGATCAGCGCCATCAGGAAGGGCACGCCGAAGAACGCGTGCGAGGTCCACGCCGCCAGCACGCCGAAGATCGGCACGCCCACGTACGAGATCCACAGCGGCACCTCGATGTGGTTCAGCAGGTCGCTGCCGTCGCTCCTGCTCTGGTCCTTCTTCTTGAAGACCTTGAAGACCGCCATGAACAGATCCGGCTTGGCCAGCAGCGTGGTCAGCGAACCCGCGACCATCATGGCCACGCCCCACCACATCGACCACTGGTTCACGATCTCCACGCGCGAGATCGGGATCAGCGCGCCCGTGGGGCCCACGCGCTGCACGATGTCGCCGGCCTGGATCATGATCGGTGCCAGCACCACGAAGTTGACGAAGGCGCCCAGCAGGCAGCTCGTCGCCACCGCGATGCCCATCAGCCCGCCCACGCCCAGCATCGCCGCGTCCAGCGTCAGACGCAGGCCCAGCGCGCGGATGTCGGTGCCCAGGATCTTGGGGATCCACAGCTCGGCCTTCACGGCCATCTCGTAGTAATACTGGTCCAGCCGCTCGTGGAAGGTCCAGGGCTCGGTCATGCCGGCCCACTTGTCCATGCGCAGGATCTTGAACTGCAGCAGCTTCATCCAGCCGTCGCTGACGATGGCCTGGTAGATCGCCGCGCCCGCGGCCACCTTGGCCAGCAACTTGGCCTTGTAGATGCCTTCGCCGCCTTCGCCGGTGTACAGCGAGTCCAGCACCACGCCGCACGCGCGGCCTTCAGGGAAGGGGAGCTGGTCCTCGTTGATGAAGCGGCGCTTCATCGGGAAGGCCACCAGCACGCCCAGGATGGCGATCACCACCATCCAGATCATCATCTGCCACCACGGCACGATGTGGTCGACGACCAGCATGTACGCCGCCAGCGACGAGAACAGCGGCGACACCACGTAGCCCGCGGCCGTCGCGATCGACTGCGTGCAGTTGTTCTCCAGGATCGTGTAGTCCTGCGCCCAGCCCAGCGTGGCGAAGATGCGGAACATCGCGAAGGCCAGGATCACCGATGTCAGGCCCACGCCCACGCTGATGCCGGTCTTGCCGCCGATGTACAGCGAGGTCGCCGCCAGGATGCCGCCCAGCATGAAGCCGGTGAAGCCCGATCGCAGCGAGAGCTGCGCCATGTCGCCGCGAAAGACGTTCTTGAACCACCACTCGTCCTTCTGCGCGCGCGACCAGGTCTGTACCTGCTCGTCGGTCAAATGCTGTAGCGCCATGCTCTGCTCGATCCTTCCGGGTTGCCCCGTTGCTTGCCGCGCCCGGCTCCGGGCTCGTGACCAGGAAGGACGCTGATTTGAAACAAAAAACAGCGCGCATTGTCCCCGGCTGACATCGTGCTGACACAGCGGGTCACATGGGGTTTCTACCTAACTCGAAGGCGGGTGTGCGATTCCCTCGCTGTTGTGCCGTGACCGCGCCGTTGTCGCTGCCAGCAGCGGCAATCCGTCATGGATCGCACGCCGCGGTCGGGGTCGGGCGTTGCGAGGCCCCCGCATTCCGGTGCTGACAGCGCACGAAAGCGCGTTCAACGCCTAGCATGTGGCCTTCCCCTCGTGACTCGATGGAGCCGCTGTTGACGCTGATGTGGGTTCTCCTGGGCGTCCTGCTGGGCGCCGCGCTGACCCTGGTGCTGCTCCTGGCAGCCCAGGGACGCCTGGGCCGCGCGCGTCAGCGCCGCCAGCGCGATCGGCTGACGGGATTGCTGCTGTCGCGCCGCTTCGAGGATGAATTCGCCACCACGCTGGAGGCGCTGCAGCGCCGGGGCGGGGAGGGCAGCCTGCTCTACATCGGCCTGGACGGCTTCCGGCTGATCAACGACGAGCACGGCAAAGAGGCCGGCGACCACGTGCTGGTGCGCACGGCCGAACGCTTGCGTCAACTCGCCGGAAAGAGGGCCCTCTTGGGGCGGTTGGCGGGGGATGAATTCGCTCTTTGGAGCGAGATCCCCGCCTCGCAGACCGATCCGTTGGTGCGTCAGGTGCTGGACGCGCTCGGCGAGCCCGTGGTCATCGGTGCGCTGGGGCTGAGCGTCGGTGTGTCGGTGGGCGTGGCGATGTCGCCCGAGCACGGCGGCTCGATCCGGCTGATCCGGCGCGCACAGACGGCGATGCGCTCGGTGAAGCGGCTGGGCGGCAGCGGCCATGCGTTCTTCGACGCGGTGCAGGAAGAAGAACTGCGCGAGGAGCTGACGCTGGCGCGCGAGCTGCGCGAGTCCGTCAAGAACAAGGAACTGGACCTGCTGTACCAGCCCAAGATGGACGCCGGCACGATGCAGGTGACGGCGGTCGAGGCGCTGCTGCGCTGGAAACATCGACGCTGGGCATGGTGAGTCCGGCGCGCTTCATCCCGATCGCCGAGCGCTACGGGCTGATCGACGCGATCGGCGACTGGGTGGCCGACACGGCGCTCGCGCAGGCTGCGCGCTGGCGCGAGATGGGGCTGCGCATGCGCGTGGCGATCAACGTGTCGGGCTATCAGATGCGCTCGGATGAATTCATCGGCCGTCTGGAGAAGGGCCTGCGCCGGCACAAGCTGCGGCCGGAGCGGTTCACGGTGGAGATCACCGAGTCGGTCGCGATGGAGCACACGACGGTGACCGGTCGCGCGTTCAGGCGGCTGGGCGCGCTGGGCGTGCACGTGTCCATCGACGACTTCGGCACCGGCTACTCGAGCCTGGCGGCGCTGCGGCAATTGCCGGCGCAGGAGCTCAAGATCGATCGCGCCTTCGTCGCGGACGTGGCCTCCAGTCCGGAGGCGCAGGCCATCGTGCGCGCAGTGATCGAGATGGCGCGCGCGCTGCAGTTGAAGGTCGTGGCGGAGGGGGTGGAGACGCCCGCGCAGCGCGACCAGCTGGTGGCGATGGGCTGCGACGAGCTGCAGGGCTACCTGTTCGCCAAGCCCATGTCGGCGCGCGCGATCGAGGTGCTGGCCTCGGACTCCGGCAAGGCGCCGAGCGGTCACGCCGAGGGCTTCCGGCCGTCGATCTTCGTGGAGACCGCGGCGGTGCCGCTGGATGGGCGGCGCTGAAATGGATCGAGCCGCGAAGGACAGGTCCTTGGCGGCTCGATGAAGAGAATGGTCGGGGCGGCGGGATTCGAACTCGCGACCCTCTGCTCCCAAAGCAGATGCGCTACCAGGCTGCGCTACGCCCCGACGAAGCCGCAGATTGTAGCCTGGAAATTCGTCGGTTCAGAAGAGTGAAAGCGAAGCGTCGCCAAGAGCCGCTTTTGGCGGCCTTGGCGCGCTCCCGGATCCGTCAAGCCGACAGCTTCTGCGCCATCTGCCAGCCCAGCTCGGCCATCGGCTTCGCGCCCGCGGCCGCCTCGCGCGCCTGCGCGCTCGACGCGGTGCCGTCCTCCACGCGCTTGGCGATGCCCTGCAGGATCGCGCAGATGCGGAACAGGTTGTAGGCGAGGTAGAAGTTCCAGTCCTTCATCACCAGCTTCGGATCCGCGCGGCCGGTGCGCTCGCAGTAGCGGCGCACGTAGTCCAGCTCGCCCGGGATGCCCAGCGGCGCCAGGTCCACGCCGCCCAGTCCGCGCGCGGTGCCCGTCTTCAGGATGTGCCAGGACATGCAGTGGTAGCTGAAGTCCGCCAGCGGGTGGCCGAGCGTCGACAGCTCCCAATCCAGCACCGCCAGCACGCGCGGCTCGGTCGGGTGGAACACGAGGTTGTCCATCCGGTAGTCGCCGTGCACGATCGAGACCTCGCGCTCGTCGCGCGCCGATTCCGGGATGTGCGTCGGCAGCCATTCGATCAGGCGGTCCATCGCCTCGTTGGGCCCGGTGATCGAGGCTTGGTATTGCTTGCTCCAGCGGCCGATCTGGCGTTCGAAGTAGTTGCCCGGCTTGCCGTAGGCCTCCAGTCCGACCGCGCGCACGTCCACGCGATGCAGCGCCGCGATGACGCGGTTCATCTCCTCGTAGATCGCCCCGCGCTCCTGGTTGGACGGCCCGGCAGCGTCTGGTCCCACAGCACGCGGCCCTGCACGAACTCCATGACGTAGAACGCGCGGCCGATGATCGATTCGTCCTCGCACAGCGCCAGCATCCGCGGCACCGGGACGTCGGACCCCGCCAGCGCGCGCATCACGGTGAACTCGCGTTCGATCGCGTGCGCCGAGGGCAGCAGCTTGGCCACCGGCGCGGGCTTGGCGCGCATCACGTAGGTCGCGCGCGGCGTGATCAGCTTGTAGGTGGGATTGGATTGGCCGCCCTTGAACTGCTCGATCGTCAGCGGGCCAGCGAAGCCCGTGATCTCGCGCGTCAGCCAGGCGGCGAGCGCCTCGGCGTCCATCGGGTGGGAAAGGGCGCGGGTGCCGGTGAATGCGTCGTCCACGGGGTCTCCTGGAGTTGTCGTGATTCGTGAAACACGCGCCCCGGAGACCGGGACACCGGTCGCGGGACGCTCAGCGATTGGCGATGGCCAGCAGCTTTTCCTTGCTCAGCACCACGAGCCGCGTGGGCTCGACACGTACCGCGCCCTCGCGCTCGAAGCCCTTGAGCTCCTGGTTCACGCGCTGGCGCGACGCGCCCAGCAGCTGCGCCAGGTCCTCCTGCGCCAGCTGCAGGCCGATGCGGACCTCCTCGCCCTGCGTCACGCCGTAGCTGCGCGCCAGCAGCAGGATCTGCTTGGCCAGGCGCGAGGCCAGGGGTCGGGTGTTGAGGTCCTCGACCTGGTCGAACATCAGGCGCAGCCGGCGGCAGTTCAGGCGCAGCAGCGCCTCGTACAGCTCCGTGTGGCGCTGCAGCAGGTCCTTGAAGTCGGGCTTGCGGATGACCAGCAACGTGGTCTCGCCATGGGCGCTCGCGTCGTGCGTGCGGGGCAGGCCGTCGAAGAGGGCGATGTCGCCGAACCAGATGCCGGGCTCCACGTAGGTCAGCGTCACCTGCTTGCCCGACAGCGACACCGAGCTGACGCGCACCGCGCCGCGGGCCACGCCGATCCATTCCTCGGCCGGCTCGCCGCGCACCGACATCAGCGCGCCATCGGCTAGACGTCGAACGGTGGCTCGCGCCAGAATGTCGCTGCGCAAGGGCAGTGACAGCTTGGAAAACCACGGACCCGTCTCGATGTTGTTGCGTTCGGAAATTGTAAGAACCGAGCTGTTCATGCTTTGTCGCTGGCGTGACAAGCCAGCTGTCTCCTGGAAGATGCCCATGCGGTGCGCCCCCTTCGGGGTGGTGCGCGGACTATTGTGAGGGAGTCGCGGGGCGCTTGCCCGCGCCGTGCCCAGGCCTGCATGATGCGTGGGCGATGCGCATTCGGGACGAAGGAGGGGCGCTTTTCCGGGTTTGTCCCGGGGAGCACCGTGCTAGAGTGAAACGCACACCAACAGCAATAACAGCGGGAATGGATCGAGATCATCACGACCCGCGCGGCGTGTTGCCGACGCACAGCGTTCTCGCGCTCGCCATCCTCATGGTGTCGGCGCCGGCCTGGAGTCTCGGCGTCGGCCGGCCCCAGGCGGCCTCGTCGCTGGGGCAGCCGCTGAACCTGCTGTTTCCCGTCCAGCTCAACCCCGGTGAGTCCCTCACGCCCGAGTGCGTGCGCGCCGAGGTCACCGCGGGCGAGAACCCCCTGTCCGCCTCCGGTCTGCACTGGCAGATCGAAGGCGACGCCAACCGCGTGACCGGCGTGCGGCTGCGCAGCGTGCAGCGCATCGACGAGCCCATCGTCGCCGTGCAGCTCAGCGTGGGTTGCCCCGCCAAGCTCACGCGCCAGTTCACCGCCTTCATCGATCCGCCCGGCATGAACGCCGAGCCGATGGTCGACCCCGGCCAGGCCCCGGTGCCGGCGATCTCGCCCGCGCTGCAGGCCCAGCAGGATGGTCAGCCCCGCGCGCCGCAGGGCCAGGTGGCGCGCCCGTCCGGATCGGCCGCGGGTCAGGAGCTCTCACTGGCTGCCGCGGCGACGCCGTCCGCGTCCGCCAGTGGCGATCGCCCGCGTCGGCCCCAACGCCGTGCCGCCGAGGCAAGGCCCGGCCCCACGACGCAGATCCGCGCCGGCATCACGCGCCAGGTGCCGGAGGCCCGCGCCGCGCGGCCGACGACGCCCCGCCTGACGATGGAGCCGGCCGAGGCGCTGCAGACGCCGTCGCCCGCGCTGCTGGCCGCGGAGGCCGCCGCCAGCGCGGCCAGCGCCGCCGAGGAATCCCGCCAGCAGATGCTGGCCATGCAGAAGCAGATGGCCGACATGCAGGCCGAGCAGAAGCGCACGCTGGCCGCGATGAACACGCTGCGCCAGGAGTTGCAGGCCGCGCGCGAGCAGGCCGCGGCCAAGGGCTCGGCGTCCTCGGGCTGGGTGCTGGGCCTGAGCCTGCTGAGCCTGGCGCTGGCCGCCAGCAGCCTGCTGATGTGGCGCAGCAACCGCCTGCGCAAGCGCGAGTCCGAGCAGCATTGGCTGGGCGATTCCCGCCAGGACCCGCAGGACCCTGGCCATCCGGTGCAGCCGGTGCCGACCGGGCCGTCGCCGTTCACGCCGACGGATCCGCACAGCTCACCCGCGCCGCTGATGTCGCACCTGTCCAGCGACGGACCGGTCGTGTCCACAGCGCCGTCGACGATCCCGATGCCGCTGACGCCGCTGGACGAGCCCACGCGGCCCGCGCCGCTGACCGTCAGCACGCCACCGGCGGCGCCCGCGATGTCCGCGGCCCGGCTGCCCGCGCGGCCACCGACCACGGCTGCCGATGACGCGCTGGATGCGCTCGCCGCGCTCGAGGCGATGGAGCCGCTCAGCCTGCAACTGGATCGCGGCGACACGCAGCCCGCGCCGTTCACCTCGGACCTCGGCGGCTCCGGCGGCATCGTGACGGTCGAGGAGCTGATCGACCTCGAGCAGCAGGTGGACTTCTTCCTGGTGCTCGGCCAGGACGACGCGGCGATCGAGCTGCTGTCCTCGCGCCTGAATCATCGCGACGCGGCCAGCGGGCTGCCCTTCCTCAAGCTGATGGAGCTCTACCAGCGCCGCGGCGACCGGGAGGCCTTCGACCGCGTGGCCAGCCGCTTCGCCGAGCAGTTCCATGCGCGCTCGCCGTCCTGGAGCGACGACCTCAACGAGGGCGAGGGCCTGGAACAGCACGAGGAACTGGTCGATCGCCTGGAAGCTGCATGGCCCGACGCGGAGGGCTCCATGAGCCTGCTGCAGGACCTGCTGTCCAGTCACCAGGAGTACAGCGGCGACCTCGGCCTGCCGGCCTATCGCGACCTGCTGCTGCTGTACGCGGTGGCGCGCGATCGCGCGGAGCACGAGATCGACGGCAATGCCGTGGACCTGGTGCTGCCGCTGGACGTACCCGGCCACCCCGAGCAGATGGCCACCATGGCCTGGCAGGCCCCGGTGCCGGCACCGGGCACGCCCGCGCCGCCGCGGTCCAGCCTCACGCAGAGCGTGGACCTGGACCTGTCGCTGGTCGAGGACGAGCCCCAGGACAAGGCCAAGGGTGGGTGAGGTTCAGCGGGTGACGTTCACCGGGTGATCTTCACCCGGTGAGGCTCCGCGGGTCAGCGCAGCGCGCTCAGGCGCTCGAGCGCGAGATCCAGCGTCTCATCCTTCTTCGCGAAGCAGAAGCGGATGACCTTGGCATCGCTGCCGCGGCTGTAGAAGGCCGACAGCGGAATCGCCGCCACGCCGATCTCGCGCGTGAGCCACTGGCACATCGCCATGTCGTCCAGCGCGGCCAGCTCGGGCCGCAGGCCGCCGTAGTCGACGCTCTGGAAGTAGCTGCCCGGGCAGGGCCGCAGCACGAAGGCGGAGTCCGCCAGTCCCGCGCGGAAGCGGTCGCGCTTGCGCTGGTAGAAGTCGCTCAGGCCGAGATAGGGCGCGGGGTCGCGCATGTACGCCGCGATGCCGTGCTGCATCGCGGAGTTCACCGTGAACACGTTGTACTGGTGGACCTTGCGGAACTCCGCCATCAGCGGCGCCGGCGCGGTCACGTAACCCACCTTCCAGCCCGTCACGTGATAGGTCTTGCCGAAGCTCGACACCACGAAGCTGCGCGCGGCCAGCGACGGCAGCCGCGACACGCTCTGATGCGTCTGGCCGTCGTAGACCATGTGCTCATAGACCTCGTCGCTGATCAGCAGCACGTCGGTCCCGTCGAGCAGCTCGGCGAGCTGCGTCAGCTCCTGCGCGCTCCACACCGCGCCGCTCGGGTTGTGCGGGCTGTTGATCATGATCGCCCGGGTGCGCGGCGTCAGCGCAGCGCGGATCCGGTCGAAGTCGGGGCGGAAGCTCGCCGGGTCCAGCGGCACCGGCACCATCACGCCGCCGGCCAGCGCGATGTTGGGCGCGTAGCTGTCGTAGGCGGGTTCCAGCACGATGACCTCGTCGCCGGGATGCACCACGGCCAGCAGCGCCGTCAGGATCGCCTGCGTCGCGCCGGCGGTGACGGTGATCTCGGTGTCGGGGTCGTAGGCGTGGCCGTACAGCGCCTGGATCTTGGCGGCGATCGCCTGGCGCAGCGCCGGCACGCCGGGCATCGGCGGGTACTGGTTGTGGCCCGCGCGCATCGCGGCGTCGACGGCATCCAGCAGCGCGGGGTCGCCCTCGAAATCCGGGAAGCCCTGGCCGAGGTTGACGGCCTGGTGCTGCTGCGCCAGCGCCGACATGACGCTGAAGACGGTCACGCCCAGCTGGGGCAGGCGGCTCGCGGGAACGGGAGTGTGAACACGCATGATGGACATCGATGGATTGGCGGGTCGGCGGGGGAGGCGCTGGACGGGCCGGGGATCAGGGAGGGGGGCATCACAGGTCGTAATCGCTGGACTCGCCGCTCATCGCGCGCTGCAGCAGCGTGCGGTTGAGGCGGTCCGAGAGCAGCTCGGCGAAGCTGTAGACGTAGTTGCGCAGGTAGGCGCCGCGCTTGAACGCGATGCGCGCGACGTTCTGGCCGAGCAGGTGACCCAGCGGGCGCGAGACAAGCTCGCCGCCGGGCGGGTCCTCGCGCACGGCCATCTCCGCGACGATGCCCACGCCCAGGCCCAGCCGCACGTAGGTCTTGATGACGTCCGAGTCGATCGCCTCCAGCACGATGTTGGGCGTGAGCTGGCGTTGCGCGAAGGCGCGGTCGATGCGGGTGCGGCCGGTGAAGCTGGGGTGGTAGGACACGAGCGGCTGCTGCGCCAGCGCCTCCAGGTCGATGCGCTCGGCCTGCGCCAGCGGATGCTCCGCGCGCATCACCAGCACGTGCTGCCATTCATACGCGGGCAGCGTGACCAGCTCCTCGAACTGCGACAGCGATTCGGTGGCCAGGCCCACATCAGCCGTCTCGTCGATCAGCATGCGGGCGACCTGGTCCGGACTGCCCTGGTGCAGGCCGATGTTGACCTGCGGGAACTGCTTGCGCAGCTGCGTGACGGGGCCGGGCAGCACGTAGCGCGCCTGCGTGTGCGTCGTGGCGATCGACAGCGTGCCCACGTCCTGCTTGGAGTACTCCTCGCCGATGCGCTTGAGGTTGCCCACCTCGCGCATGATGATCTCGATGGACTTGAGCACCTGGCGGCCGGGCTCGGTGATGCTGCGCAGGCGCTTGCCGTGGCGCGAGAAGATGTCCACGCCGAGCTCTTCCTCGAGCTCCAGGATCGCCTTGGACACGCCCGGCTGCGAGGTGTACAGCGCCTTGGCCGTCTCGGTCAGGTTCAGGTTGCGGCGCGCGGCCTCTTGGACGAAGCGGAACTGGTGCAGGTTCATGTGGGGGTCATCGCACGTGGGGCCCGGTCAGTGCTGAGGCAGCACGGTCGGCAGGGTGGGATCGAGCGGATTGGCGGGCAGGGTGGTCGCGGAGATCAGGTCCAGCGTCGCGCCGGCCATCGCGCGGATCACCGAGGGCTGCTCGCCGATCGCATCGTGCAGCGCGAAGAGGATGCGCGGGTGCTCGGCGCGCAGCCGTTCCACCAGCGGCGGCACATCGCGGCGCACGTGGCCGCTGGCGCCCAGGAACATCGGCACGATCTGGATGCGCGTGCAGCCGCGCGCGGCCAGCGCGCCCGCGGCGGTGGCGATGTCGGGCACCATCAGCTCCAGGTAGGCAAGCGCGATCGGCAGGTCGGGGCGGCGTTCCTGGAGTTCCGCGGCGATGGCCTGGAACGGCGCGGCCCAGGCCGGATCGCGGGCCCCATGGGCGAAGAGCAGCAGACCGTCCATCAGCAGTCCTCCTTGAAGCGAAGTCGAGCGACCCGGCAGGCGGTGATCCCGCCCGTCATCGATAACGCACCAGCCAGTAGAAGGCGCCCATCGAGATGCCCAGGTAGAGCAGGCTCGGCGCCGAGGCGACCAGCCACGGCGTCCAGTCGCGCAGCAGGCCCAAGTGGCCGGTGATCGCGTTCAGCACCACGAAGCTGATGCCCAGCATGATGCCGCCGAAGACCTTCACGCTGATGCCGCCGGAGCGGAAATGCAGGTAGGCGAAGGGCAGCGCCAGCGCCACCATCACCATGCACGCGAACGGATAGAAGGCCTTGCGCCAGAACTGGATCTCGGGCTGCGCCGAGCTCTGTTCCTGCGAGGACAGGTGGCGCGTGTAGCGGTAGAGCTCCAGCGTGGACATGTTCCAGGTCGGCTGCACCGCCGCGGACACGACGCCCGAGGGCAGCGAGCTCTGCCAGTCGTAGCTCGGCAGCAGCAGCTCGTGCACGGCGGGGTTCTCGGCGAGCTTGTCCTGCGGCGAGGCCGGGTCGACCGGCGCCGACGCCGCGGCCGCCACCACGGCGGGCTGGCTCAGCGGCGCGGGCGCCTTGGACCACTGCATCAGGCGCACGTCGTTGAGCTTCCACAGGCCGGTGGCGTCGACGGTCGCGTTCTTGGCCGTCAGCCGCGTGGCCATCGCGCCCTTGGGGTCGAACTCCAGGATCAGCACGTCCTCCATCGTCCCGTTGGCGCGGGCCCGGCCGACGTGCACCGCGTAGCTGTAGTCGCCGACGCGGTCCTTCATCCAGGCGCCCTGCGCGTTGGTCACACCGCCGCTGGCGCTGGACTTGAGCAGCTGCGCCTGGCGGTCGGCCCACGGGTTGACGAAGTCGCCCACGACGAAGGCCAGCACGGCGAAGCCCAGCGCCATCACGCTGAGCAGACCCAGCGCGCGTTGCGGGCCCAGGCCGCCGGTGCGCAGGATGGTGAACTCGCTGGACTGCGCCAGGCGCGCCATGCTGAAGATCGTGCCGATCAGCACCGCGATCGGCATCAGCTCGTAGAAGCGGCCCGGCAGCTTCAGCGCGCTGGACCATACCGCCAGCCCGATGCCCAGGCCCAGGCGCTGGAAGCGGTCCAGGTCGTCGATGAAGTCCAGGAAGAAGAACAGCGCCAGGAACCCGGCCATGACCAGGGTGAAGGAGCTCAGGATGTCGCGGTACAGCAGCCGCCGGACGGTTTTCATGTGGGCACTCCCGGCGTGGACGAGGACATCGAGGCCGGCGCGATCACGACACCGGCGGGCACCGGGCCCTGGATCGTCTCGTCGTAGCCGGGCGCCTCCGCGGGCGCCGGGGTCACGCCGCTGCGCGGCGCGCCGACACGGGCGCCCTGTTCACGCCAGAGCAGCAGCAGCATCGTGATGGCGAAGGCGCCGCCGTGCAGCGCGAGCAGCGCCGGCCCCAGCTTCATCTTGTTGCCCACCACCCAGGTCTGCGTCAGGTTGATCAGGTTGAAGTAGACGATGAACGCCAGCAGCGCGAAGAGCAGGTTCCAGTTGCTGGCGCGTCTGGGGTTGGTCGCCGAGATGCCGATGCCCAGCAGCACCAGGTTCACGCAGCCCAGGATCATGCCGAAGCGCCAGGCCAGCTCGCCGTCGTTCTGCGGCGTGCGGTCGGCCAGCAGGTCCAGCGTCGGGCGGGTCTTGGGCGAGCGGGTGCCGCCGGCGCGCATCACCTCGTCGTCCACCACGACCTTGTACTGCTGGAAACGCGCCACCGACTTGTCGCCGTTGCGCAGGTCCACGTCGTTGCGCTGACCGTGGTCCAGCACCAGCACGCGCTGGTTGTTCTGGTACACGAGCGCGCCGCGCGCCGAGGTCGTCACCGACTCCAGGTGCTCGGTGTTGTTCATGATGAAGACGTTGCGGGCGGCGGCCTCGTCGGCGGGGTCGCGCTCGATGAAGAACACCCGCGCGCCGTCGTTGGAGCTCTGGAACTGGCCCGGCGCGACCCGCGACAGGTCGCTGCGCTGCTCGAATTGCTCTCGCAGCTGGGCGCTGTTGTCGTTGCTCCACGGCCAGACGACGGTCATCAGCACGGCCACCACCAGCAGCACCGGCGAGGCCATCGCCAGCACCGGCCGCACGAAGCGCGTCAGGCCCAGGCCGCTGGCGAACCAGATCGTCATCTCCGATTCCTTGTACATGCGCCCCAGCGACATGACGACGGCGACGAACAGCGACAGGCTCAGCATGACCGGCAACTGGGCCAGCGCCAGGTAACCCAGCGACAGCAGCACGTGCTGCGGCGCCACCGTGCCCTTGGCTGCCATGCCCAGGGATCGCACCAGCAGCATCGTCACGACGATGGTCAGGATGACCACGAAGGCCAGTCCGAAACTGCGGGCGAGTTCTTTGCGTACTGATGAATCGAATAACATCCGGGCACTTTATCTACTTCTCGGTATTATGGACTTTCGCTCTCAGCTCGCGTCCCTCGACGCACTGTCGTCGCACGCTGCCGACGCCCTGGTGCTGGTCGTCGCGGGCGACAGCCTGCCGACCTCGCTCGACAAGACCATCTCCGCCCTGATCAAGGACGCCATCAAGCTCGGCGACTTCGAGCTGAAGGCGGGTCAGGTGTTGACGCTGGTGCGTCCCGCCGGCCTGAAGGCGCCCCGCCTGATCGTGGCCGCCAGCGGCGCCACGCTCAAGGCCGCGCGTTCGGCGCTGGGTGCCGCGCTGGGCCAGCTCAAGGGCAAGGGCGCGACGGGCGCCTCGGTGGCCTACGCCGGTTTCGGCGCCGAGCTGACCGAGTCCCTGGCCGAGCAGGCCGTGCTCGCCGCCCAGGAAGCGACCTACGTCTACCGCGAAACCAAGCCCAGCGCACCCGCCGCGTCCAAGCTGGCGAAGATCTCGCTGCTGCACACCAAGGATGACGCCAAGGCCGTGAAGGCCGGCCTGACCCGCGGTCAGGCCATCGGCGCGGGCATCGCGGTCGCGCGCGAGGCTGCCAACCTGCCGCCCAACGTCGCCACGCCGGCCTACCTGGCCGAGCAGACCAAGGCGCTGACCAAGAGCCACGGCATCAAGGTCGAGGTCCTGGACCAGAAGGGCATCGAGAAGCTGGGCATGGGCTCGTTCCTGTCGGTGGCCAAGGGCTCCGACGTGCCCCCGCGCTTCATCGTCGCCAAGTACGAGGGCGCGGCCAAGACGCAGGCGCCGGTGGTGCTGGTCGGCAAGGGCATCACCTTCGACTCGGGCGGCATCTCGCTCAAGCCGGGCGCCGGCATGGACGAGATGAAGTTCGACATGGGCGGTGCCGCCTCCGTGCTGGGCACGCTGCGCGCGGTGGCCGAGCTCAAGCCCAGGATCAACCTGGTCGTGCTGATCGCCGCGTGCGAGAACATGCCCAGCGCCCGCGCGGTCAAGCCGGGTGACGTGGT
Organism: Roseateles sp.; assembly: GCA_039594005.1. Taxonomy (GTDB): domain Bacteria; phylum Pseudomonadota; class Gammaproteobacteria; order Burkholderiales; family Burkholderiaceae_C; genus Roseateles. Next base: position 1,516,289 of record JBCNOF010000010.1, on the reverse strand, counting down.
GACGTCCATGTCGGGCCAGACCATCGAGATCCTGAACACGGACGCCGAAGGCCGCCTGATCCTGTGCGACGCGCTGACCTACGCCGAGCGCTTCAAGCCCGCGGTCGTCGTCGACGTTGCCACGCTGACCGGCGCCTGCGTGATCGCGCTGGGCGGCGTGCGCTCCGGCATGTACGCCAGCGACGACGAACTGGCCGCGGCGCTGTCCGCCGCCGGCGAGACGGCGCTGGACCCGTGCTGGCGCCTGCCGCTGGACGACGACTACGCCGACGGCCTGAAGACCAACTTCGCCGACGTCGCCAACGTCGCCGGCCGCGAGGGCGGTTCCATCACCGCGGCCAAGTTCCTGCAGCGCTTCGCCTCGAAGTACCGCTGGGGTCACCTGGACATCGCCGGCACCGCCTGGAAGGGCGGCGGCGCCAAGGGCGCCACCGGCCGTCCGGTCGGCCTGCTGACGCACTTCGTGCTGTCGCAGGTCCGCTGAGCGCCGCGCGCGTTCCTCGGCAACCGAGAAGGGAAGGGCAGGTCCGGTGACGGAGGTCAACTTCTATACCGGCGTGCCCGACCGCCAGGTCTACGCCTGCCGCCTGCTGCGCAAGACGCAGGCGGCGGGACTGACCGTCGGGGTGTGGGGGCCGATGCGGCTGCTCGAGCGACTCGACCAGACGCTGTGGACCTTCGAGCCCGGTGAATTCCTGCCGCACGTGCTGCTGCGCGCCGACACGCCGGCACCGCTGCGCGAGCGCACCCCGATCCGACTCTCGGACCAGCTCGACGCGCTGGTCGGGTGCCAGGTCTTGCTGAACTTCGAGCCGGGCGTGCCGCCGGGGCTCGAGCGCTTCGAGCGCGTGCTGGAGCTGGTCTCCGCCGATGCTGATCAGGTCGCCGCGGGACGCGGTCGCTTCAAGGCCTACAAGGCCCTGGGCCTGACGCTGAACCATCACGTGATGTCGGTTTGAGCCATCGCGGCTCGGAATGAGCGCGTGGCGACCGCCGCGCCATCGCGGTGCCGCGTTGCGTCGCGGTGGTGCCGAGAAGCCCATGGACAGGGCGATTTCCGCTGTCATCCGCTGCCGACTGGGCGGAATTCCGCACTCCATGTGCGAGGGGTGTGCACGCCTTCGCACTCCTGCGAAAACCATCCGGGTTTGCCCCGGTGACAAGGGCGCGACAACGCTCGCGCCGTGACCGCGTTCACAGCATTTTCACTATGGAAACGCTGCAACCTTTCGGGGTATGGTCGCTCGCGTTGAGAACTCAACGTCATTCCACATATTCCCGAGTCGGAGGTTCCTAGATGCAATCCAAGCTGAATGTGATCGTGGGCGCAATCGCCATTGCCGCGTGCGGCGCCGCCATGGCGCAGGACGCGGTGGTCAAGATCGGCCACGTCGGTCCGACCAGCGGCGCCATCGCGCACCTGGGCAAGGACAATGAACTGGGCGCCAAGATGGCCATCGACGAGCTGAACGCCAAGGGCGTGACGATCGGCGGCAAGAAGGTCAAGTTCGAGCTGCTGGCTGAAGACGATGCCGGCGATCCGAAGCAGGGCACGGCGGCCGCGCAGAAGCTGGTGGACTCCAAGGTCAACGGCGTCATCGGCCACCTGAACTCCGGCACGACGATTCCCGCGTCCAAGATCTACAGCGACGCCGGCATCCCGCAGATCTCGCCCTCGGCGACCAACCCCAAGTACACCCGCAACGGCTACAAGACGGCGTTCCGCGTCGTGGCTGACGACGTGCACCTGGGCGGCACGCTGGGCAAGTACGCCGTGACGCAGCTCAAGGGCAAGTCCATCGCCGTCATCGACGACCGCACCGCCTACGGCCAGGGCGTCGCCGACGAGTTCGAGAAGGGCGTCAAGGCCGCGGGCGGCAAGGTCGTCGGTCGTGAATTCACCAACGACAAGGCCACGGACTTCACCGCCATCCTGACCTCCCTGAAGGGCAAGAAGCCCGACGTCGTCTTCTTCGGTGGCATGGACGCCGTGGCCGGCCCGATGCTGCGCCAGATGAAGCAGCTGGGCATCGAGGCCAAGTTCATGGGCGGCGACGGCATCTGCACGGCCGAGCTGCCCAAGCTGTCCGCCGGCACCATCGCTGACAGCCAGGTCGTCTGCGCGGAAGCGGGCGGCGTGGAAGGCGAGTCGAAGAAGTCGCTGGACGCCTTCAAGACCAAGTTCAAGGACAAGTACAAGGTCGAGGTCCAGATCTACGCCCCGTACGTCTATGACGCGGTCAACGTGATGGTCGACGCGATGGTCAAGGCCAAGTCCTCCGATCCCAAGGTCTACCTGCCCGTGCTGGCCAAGACCTCCGACTTCAAGGGCGTGACCGGCACCATCGCCTTCGACGCCAAGGGCGACATCAAGAACGGCGCGCTGACCCTGTACACGTACAAGGGCGGCAACCGCGAGCAGCTCGCCGTCGTGCGCTGATCCCCACCGGACCCGGCCGGCCCTCGCGGCCGCGCCGACCGACGAAACGCCCACCTCGGTGGGCGTTTTTTTTCGTCTCCATCACCACGCTCGTGACCTTGGCGATTCCTTCGCGCTCTTCTTCACGTGTCGTCTCTGACAGCGCGACGACACCCCGACACGGACGTGTCCCCTGATCGAGGGGTCACCCCCTCACTCGCGTGCATTCCCGCACGAGAGCCCCTGAAAGCATTCAGTCAGGGGGTTCGCACCTTCCGGGTGCTACAGACAATGGCCTCCGTCAGCGCGCCGCCGGGTCGATTCGGGGATCCGGCGGAGGTCGACGACACGGGTTCAACCGAGTCGGATTGCAAGGCGGCGGCCCCTGCAAACGGGGGGCTTTCAAGCCTGGGGGTGGGAGGCATGATGCCCCCCGCAGCGAGTTTGGGGTCTCCCCTTGGGGCCACCAGTCGCGCAGCGAGCAGTCCTGAGAGGTTCACCCGGGTCGGCGACAGCACTCCCAGAGAGTGCCGTGACCAGCTTTGGGGACGGGCATGATTCGAATTTTTAACCACTACCTCCATCGTCGTACCCTGATCCAGGTGCTCTTCGACCTGGGCCTGATCGTCGCGGCGGTTTTCGCGGTCGCCCTGAGCCAGGGCAGCGGCGAGCACATGATGAGCTTCGCGGCGTCCTACGGCCTGTCCCTGGCCGGCGGCATGTTCGTCATCAACTCGGCGTCCGGCCTCTACTCCCAATCCCACAAGCGCTCGCTGACGCAGTCCTGCGCCCGCGCGCTCTTCGCGTTGCTGATCGGCCTGCCGCTGGCCTACGGCCTGTTCAGCCTGATCCCCGCGACGGTGTCCCATCGCGAGCTCCTCACCTCCACCGCCATGCTGGCCGTCGCGCTGGTCATGGTGCATCGCGTCTACGCCGCGCACTCCGGCGCGCAGGGCGCGGGCCGGACCAAGATCCTGATCTTCGGCAGCGGCCATGCCGCGCTGGCCGTCGGCGAGAGCCTGCGCGCCGCCGATCCGCATGCGCAGATCGTCGGTTTCCTGCCGGGTCCCAACGAGATCGATCCGCAAGTGCCCGCGCATGAGCTGCTCGGCGCGGGCGAGAGCCTGACCGACGCCGCGATGCGCCTGGGCGTGGACGAGATCGTCGTGGCGCTGTCCGAGCGCCGCGGCGGTTCGATGCCGCTGCGCCAGCTGCTGGACTGCAAGCTCTACGGCATCCGCGTCGTGGACCTGGCGACCTACTTCGAGAAGACGCTCGCGCAGATCAAGATCAGCCACGTGCACGCGGGCTGGCTGATCTTCGGCGACGGTTTCAACCAGGGCGTGCTGCGCAGCGCGGTCAAGCGGGTCTTCGACCTGTGCTCGTCGCTGGTGCTGCTGGTGGCGACGGCGCCGATCATGGCGATCACCGCGCTGCTGATCAAGCTGGAATCGCCCGGCGGCGTCTTCTACACGCAGGAACGGGTGGGCCTGAACGGCGCGACCTTCAAGGTGATCAAGTTCCGCAGCATGCGCAACGACGCCGAGAAGGACGGCCGCCCCCAGTGGGCGACCAAGAACGACGCCCGCGTCACCCGCGTCGGCAACTTCATCCGCAAGGTGCGCATCGATGAGCTGCCGCAGCTGATCAACGTGCTGCGCGGCGAGATGAGCATGGTGGGTCCGCGTCCCGAGCGTCCGTTCTTCGTGGACGAGCTCGTCGCGCAGATCCCGTACTACGCCGTGCGCCACAGCGTGAAGCCGGGCGTGACCGGCTGGGCGCAGGTGCGCTACGAATACGGCTCGACCATCGAGGACTCGCTGGAGAAGCTCCAGTACGACCTGTACTACGTCAAGAACCACACGCTGTTCCTCGATCTGCTGATCATGCTGGAGACGGTGGCCGTGGTCCTGACGGGGCGGGGGGCGCGCTGAGCGCACCCTGATCCATGTGGGCATCCTCCCTGAACCTCGGCACCGCGTCGGGGATCGTCGCGGTATTGGCGCACCTGGCCCTGGCGGTCGTGGTGCTGCCGCAATTCGGCCAGCACCGCCGCCGCGCGCTACGGCTTGAGATCGCGCTGCTGCTCAGCGCCTTGTGGGCGGGCCTGGACGCGGCGGTCGAGCAAGGCCTGCTCGGCGCGCACGGTTGGCCGGCGCTCGTGCTGCTGCCGGTGTGCGACGCGCTGCGCTACGGCGCGTGGTTCTCCTTCATCCTGGCGTTGATCGAATCGCGCGGCGACGACGGTCAGGCGCGCAGCGCCGGCGTCGCGCGGCCGCTGCAGTGGCTGGCCTGGGCAGGCGTGGCGGTGGCCGTGGCGCTGCCGCTGTGGCGTTACTGGGGCGATGCGTCGCTCTCGGACATGCAGCGTCCGATGACGATGGCCTGGCTGGGCCTGGGGGTCTTCGGCCTGGTGCTGATCGAGCAGATGCTGCGCAACATCGACAGCGACGCGCGCTGGAACGCCAAGCCGGTCAGCCTGGGGCTGGGCGCGGTCTTCGCGTTCGACGTGTTCGTGTTCTCGCAGGCCTCGCTGTTCCAGCAGTTCGACGGCGACGCGCTCAGCGTGCGCGCCGCCGTGCACAGCCTGGCCGTGCCGCTGCTGTGGCTGGCCAGCCGGCGGCACAAGAAGTGGCTGGACAAGCTCCATGTCTCGCGCACCGCCGCCTTCCACTCGGCCACGCTGCTGATCGTGGGCGTGTACCTGCTGGGCGTGTCGGGCATCGGCTACTACGTGCGCTACACCGGCGGTGAATGGGGCCGCGCGCTGCAGCAGGTGCTGCTCGCGGTGGGCGTGCTGGCGCTGCTGACGATGGGGCTGTCGGGCTCGCTGCGCGCGAAGCTGCGGGTCTACATCAGCAAGCATTTCTTCAGCTACCGCTACGACTACCGCCAGGAGTGGCTGCGCTTCACCGCGATGCTCTCGGCGAGCGCGTCGCCGGCGGAGCTGGGCGAATCGGTGATCCGCGGGCTGGCGCACCTGGTGGAAAGCCCCTCGGGCGCCCTGTGGCTCAAGCGCGCGCCGGTGTCCGGCGGCGATGCCGAGTACGCGCAGGCCGCGCGCTGGAACCTCAACGACGACCGCCAGGTGCTGAGCGCCGACGCCGCGCTGCTGCACCTGCTGCAGGAACGCGCCTGGATCGTCGACCTGGACGAATGGCGCCGCGACCCCGCGGCGTACGAGCACGCCCCGCTGCATCCCGCGCTGGCCGGGGACGCGCGGCACTGGCTGCTGGTGCCGCTGCTCAACGCGGGGGCGCTCACGGGCTGGGTGATCCTGGGGCAGCCGCGCACGCGGCTGGAGCTGGACTGGGAAGTGCGCGACCTGCTGCGCACCGCGGCGCGCCAGGCGGCGAGCTACCTCGCGCAGATGCAGGCGGCGGAAGCGCTGCTGGAGGCGCGCAAGTTCGAGGCCTTCAACCGCATGTCGGCCTTCGTCGTGCATGACCTGAAGAACATCGTCACGCAGCTGTCGCTGATGATGAAGAACGCCAAGCGGCTGCGCGACAACCCGGAGTTCCAGCAGGACATGCTGGACACGGTGGAAAACTCGCTGGAGAAGATGCGCCAGCTGATGCTGCAATTGCGCGAGGGCGACAAGCCCCATCACGGCAGCGCGGGCGGCGTGGCGCTGACGGCGATCGCGCGGCGCCTGGCCGCCGCGGCCGTCAGCAAGGGCCGGGCGCTGGAGCTGGAGCTGCGCGACGAGGTCAGCGCGCGCGGCCATGAGGAACGGATCGAGCGCGTGCTCGGCCATGTGGTGCAGAACGCGCTGGACGCCACGCCGATCGACGGCCGCGTCACGCTGCGATTGCAGCGCGTGGGCAGCCACGCGCAGGTGGAAGTGGAAGATACTGGCTGCGGCATGACGCAGGAGTTCATCGATCAGCGGCTGTTCAAGCCGTTCCAGACGACGAAGGCGGCGGGCATGGGCATCGGCGCCTATGAGAGCTACCAGTACCTGCAGGAACTAGGGGGGAAGATCAACGTGGAAAGCGCGCCCGGAAGAGGCACCAAGGTCACCATCTTGCTGCCGCTGTTTTTCGCCCAGACGGGCAGTGACGCCGGACTGGTGCAGGCACGATGAGCGCGCAACCCCCTTCGCTGCTCATCGTCGAGGACGACCTCGCGCTGCAGAAACAGCTCAAGTGGTCCATGGACCGCTTCGAGTCCGTGACCGCCGACGACGTCGCCAGTGCCGTGCTCCAGTTCCGCCGGCACAAGCCGCCCGTGGTCACGATGGACCTGGGCCTGCCGCCGGACCAGGACTCGACCTCCGAGGGCTTCAAGCTGCTCGAGAAGCTGATCGAGCTGGAGCCCGGCACCAAGGTCATCGTGCTGACGGGTCAGAACGACCAGACCAACGCGCTGCGGGCGATCCGCATGGGCGCCTACGACTTCCTGGCCAAGCCGGTGGACCCGGACGTGCTCGTGCTGACCGTGGAGCGCGCGATGCGGCTGCACGAGCTGCAGCAGGAGAACCAGCGCCTGCTCACGCAGCAGGACGGCGAGGCCACCGGCCGGCTGATCACGCGCGATCCGCAGATGCAGCGCCTGTGCCGCACCGTCGAGCGGGTCTCGGGCAGCGACGCCACCGTGCTGCTGCTGGGCGAGAGCGGCACCGGCAAGGAGGTGCTGGCGCAGTCGCTGCATGACGCCTCCAAGCGCAAGGGCCGCTTCGTGGCGATCAACTGCGCGGCGATCCCCGAGGCGCTGCTCGAGAGCGAGCTCTTCGGCTACGAGCGCGGCGCCTTCACCGGCGCGACCAAGACCACGGTCGGCAAGATCGAGACCGCGCACGGCGGCACGCTGATGCTCGACGAGATCGGCGACCTGCCCATGCCGCTGCAGGCCAAGCTGCTGCGTTTCCTGCAGGAGCGCAGCATCGAGCGCCTGGGCGGCCGCCAGGAGATCGCGGTGGACGTGCGCATCGTCGGCGCCACGCACCAGGACCTGAAGGCCAAGATCGAGCAGGGCCTGTTCCGCGAGGACTTGTACTACCGGCTCGCCGAGATCGTCGTGGACATCCCGCCGCTGCGCGACCGCGTCGGCGACGCGGTGCTGCTCAGCCATGCCTTCCTGCGGCGCTTCTCGTCGGAGCAGCGCCGGCCCATCCTGCGCCTGGCCGATGACGCGATCCGCGCGGTGGAGGCGCATCGCTGGCCCGGCAACGTGCGCGAGCTGCAGAACGTCATGAAACGCGCGTCGATCATGGCCGACGGCGAGCGCATCACCGCCGACGACCTCAACCTGCCGGTGCCCGCGGGCGGCGACGCGCCGCCCGAGGAAGCCGATCTCGACCTGCGCGCCGTGCGCGAGCGCGCCGAGCGACAGGCCGTCGTGGCCGCGCTGGCGCGCACCGACGGCAACATCGCCAAGGCGGCCGACCTCCTGGGGGTCAGCCGGCCGACTCTGTACGATCTGATGGCCCGTCTGGGCGTGAAGGCGTGAAGGCGTGAAGGCCTGAAGGCATGAAGGCCTGAGACCACGCGCCCATCGCCTTCGGGCCCTGGATTCCCTCGATCACTCCGTTCCCCTGTTCCTCGACCGCGAAAGAGACAACGCATGTCCCGCAAGCCTGAGCCCAGCAAGAAGTCCGGTCCGCTGCCCAACTCCATCGGCCGGGAGGGCCGATCGCTGCGTCAGGGCGCCACCGCGCTGGCGCTCGGATCGGCGCTGCTGCTGGCGGGCTGCTTCGGCGAGTCGGCGCAGGACCTGGTGAAGTCCGCCAAGGCCCACCTCGACAAGCGCGACAACAAGGCCGCGATCATCCAGCTCAAGAACGCGCTGCAGAAGGACGACTCGCTGGCCGAGGCGCGTTACCTGCTGGCCAAGGCGCTGCTGGACAGCGGCGATGTCGCCGGTGCCGCGATCGAGGCCGAGAAGGCCAAGTCGCAGGGCTTCAGCGGCGACGCGCTGGCCGCGCTGCAGGCCCGCCTGCTGCTGATGCAGGGCAAGGTCGACGAGCTGCTGGGCCAGTTCGGCAACCGCCATCTGCAGAACGCCGCCGACGAGGCGGACCTGCAGACCACGCTGGTCGGCGCCTTCGTCGCCAAGCAGCGCCTGGCCGAGGCGCGCAAGGCCGCCGACGCGGCGGTCCGCGCCGCGCCGGACAACGTGCAGGTCCGCCTGGTCAACGTGCGGCTGCTCACCAGCGAGGGCAAGCTGCCGGAGGCCCGCGAGGAGATCGACCGCGTGCTGGCCAAGTCGCCGCAATCGGGCGAGGCCTGGCTGCTCAAGGGCGAGCTGCAGGTGCTGGCCGAGGCGCCGGCCGCCGAGAGCATCGCGAGCTTCCGCAAGGCGCTGGAGGTCGACAAGAAGCTGGTGGGCGCGCACGCCGGGCTGATCAACCAGCTCATGCGCACCGGCGACAAGGCCGGCGCCAAGGAGGCGCTCACCGCGATGAAGGCGGCCGCGCCGCAACACGCGCAGACCTTCTACTACGCGGCGATCTTCGCGTTGGACGGCGGTCAGATCAAGGAAGCCACCGAGCTGACGCAGGCGCTGTTGAAGGTCGCGCCCAACAACGAACGCGCGCTGTTCCTGGCCGGTCGTGTCGCGCAGGCCAATGGCGACCTGCGCCAGGCCGAATCGCATTACGCGAAGCTGATCCAGGCGACACCGGACGCGCAGCCCACGCGCGTGGCGCTGGCGCAGCTGCAGCTGCGCGGCGGCGACACCGAGCAGGCGCTGGCCACGCTGCAACCGGCGCTGGACGGCAAGTCGCCGTCGGCCGAGGTGCTGGCGCTGGCCGCCGAGATCCGGCTCAAGCAGGGGCAGGGCGCGGAGGCGGAGCGCTTCCTGGCGCGCGCCGCCGAGCTCAATCCCAACGACGTGCGCAGCCGCGTGGGGCTGGCGCTGGGCCAGATGCAGAAGGGCCAGGCGGCCGCGGGCATGACCGCGCTGCGTCAGCTCGCGGCGCAGGACAAGGGCACCATCGCCGACATCGCGCTGATCAGCGTGCTGGCGCGCCAGAAGGACTACGACGGCGCGACGCAGGCGATCGCGGCGCTGGACAAGAAGGATCCGAAGTCGGCCACGGCGCCGGAGCTGCGCGGGCGCATGCTGCTGCTGCGCGGCGACCGCGCCGGCGCGAAGGCCGCCTTCCTGGAGGCCGCCAAGCGCGAGCCGGGCTCGATGACCGCGGCCAACAGCCTGGCGTCGATGGATCTGCAGGACCTCAAGGCGGAGGACGCCGTCACGCGCTACGAGACGGTGCTCAAGGCCGATCCGAAGAACCTGCGGGCCGAGATGGCCATCATGGGCCTGAAGCTCGCGCACAAGCTGATCGACCGCGACGCCGCGGCCAAGCGCCTGATCGAGCTCGCCAAGCAGCATCCCGACGATCCCACGCCGCGTCAGGCCGCCGTCGGTCTGCTGATGGAGAAGAAGGACTTCAAGGGCGCGCTGTCGCTGGCGCAGGAAGGCGTCACGGCGAGCCCGGACAACCCGACGCTGGTCGACCTGCTGGGCCAGGTGCAGGCCGCCACGGGCGACCGCCAGCAGGCGATCAGCAGCTTCAACAAGGTCGCCACGCTGCAGCCGCGCTCGCCGCTGGGCCCGCTGCGCCTGGTGGACCTGGCGGTGCAGGCCGGCGACAAGGACGCCGCCGCCGCTGCGCTCAAGCGCGCGCAGGCGGTGGATCCGGGCGATCCGGACCTGGCGCGCAAGGTCGTCGAGAAGAGCCTGCAGCTGCAGCGCGCCGATCTGGCCATGACCGCGGTGAAGGGCCTGCAGACGGCCCGGCCGAAGTTCGGCCTGGGCTGGAAGCTCGAGGGCGACGTGGCCCGCGCCAAGCGCGATCTGCCTGCGGCGATCGCGGCGTATCGCAAGGCCGAGCAGATGGCGATCGACGCCGGTGCCACGGTGCCCAACACCGAGCTGGCGATCACGCTGCACAGCACGCTGATCGAGGCCGGCAAGAAGGACGAGGCCGAACGTTACAGCGCGGCTTACCTGGCCAAGAACAAGACGGACGAGCTGTTCCTGTACCACGTCGGCGACGTGGCGCTGAACGCGGGCCGTTACCCCGAGGCCGAGCAGCGCTACCAGGCGGTGCTGGCGGTCAATCCGCGCAACGCGGCGGCGGCCAACAACATCGCCTGGCTGCGGCTGCGCGCCGGCAAGGCCGATGAAGGCTTGAAATTTGCCGAGCAAGCGACCAAGCTGCGCCCCAATGTGCCGCCTTACATGGACACGCTGGCCGAGGCGCTCGCCGCCAAGGGTCAGAAGGACAAGGCCATCGAGGTGCAGAAGGAAGCCGTGAAGCAGGCGCCGACCGTTCCGGCGTACCGGCTGCGCCTGGCGCAGTTGTACGTGGCGGCCGGCAACAAGGGCGATGCCGAGGCGGAATTGAAGCGCCTGGCCGACCTGGGACCGAATTTCGAGCAACAAGCCGAGGTGCGCAAGCTGCAGGCGGCGATCCGATGAGGCGCCGGGCCCCGGGGCGATCCCGGGGCCTGCCGCCGCGCCGGACCGCATGACGGCGGCACCACCGCGCCCGGGGAGGGGACGGTCATGAGCCAGATTCGACGATCCAGTCTTCGCAAGCGGCTCCACCAGGGGCTGCGACGCATGTTCTCGTCGCTGCCCAAGCCGATGCGCTTCGCGATCTACCGGCGCATGGTGGATTGCGACCCCGCGCCCTCGGAGCGGCTGGAGCTGAAGGTGGCGGACACGCAGGAGGAACTCGACGCCTGCTTCCGCATCCTGCACGACGCCTACGTGGGCAGCGGCTTCATGAAGCCCGACCCCAGCGGCCTGCGCGTGACGATCTATCACGCGCTGCCCACGACCACCACGCTGTGCGCCAAGTACGACGGGGTGGTGGTGGGCACCATCTCGATGGTGCGCGAGGGGGTGTTCGGTTTCCCGCTGCAGTCGGTCTTCGACCTGGAGGGCGTGCGGGCCAAGGGCGGCAAGATCGCCGAGATCTCCGCGCTGGCCGTGGCGCCGGCCTTCCGCAAGACGGGCGGGGCGATCCTGTTCCCGCTGATGAAGTTCATGCACCAGTACTGCACCGAGTACTTCGATACCCGGCACCTGGTGATCGCCGTGAACCCCGACAAGATCGAGCTCTACGAGGCCCTGCTGTTCTTCCAGCGCTTGAAGGAGCAGACCGTGGCGGAGTACGACTTCGCCAACGGCGCGCCCGCGGTGGGCGCGACGCTGGACCTGCACGAGGCGGATGCGCTCTTCGAGCGTCATTACCGCGGCCGCCCGCCGGTGAAGAACCTGCACCACTACTTCTTCCGCCAGCGGCTGCCCAACATCCGCCTGCCTGAGCGGCGCTTCCACACGACCAACGACCCGGTCATGACGCCGGAGCTGCTGGACCACTTCTTCAACCAGGTGGTGCCGGTGTTCCCGCAGATGGACGACCGCAAGAAGGCGCTGCTGTGGTCCGTGTACCGCGAGGATCCGCAGTTCCGCGTCGTGCTGCCGATGCTCAGCGGCGGCGGGCAGGACCTGGGGCGCTCGCTGCGGCAGTACCCGCGTTATTCGATCCGTTGCCCCGGGCATCTGGACATCCGCGCGGCCAACGAGAGCCAGCTCGGTCATTTCGACCTGGACGTCATCGAGGTGTCGGCGCACGGTTTCCAGGCCGAGTGCGATCACGACCTGCCCTTGCAGGTGGACGGCGTGGTCGAGATCGAGCTCGGGCACAACGAGACCGCGCATGTCACCGCGCGCGCGGTGCGTCGCAAGGACACCGACCAGGGCAGCTTCTACGGTTTCCGCATCGACGAACCGGACCGCCACTGGCGCAACTTCGTCTCCACGCTGGAGATGGGCATCACCTCGAAGGATCTGGCCGCATGAGCAATCGACGCGATGTCCTGGTGCTGGGCGCGGGCGGCGCGCTGGGCTGGGCGGGGCTGGGCGCGCCGGCGCGGGCGCAGGAGATGTCCAACACGCTGCCGGACCTGATCGACCGCAGCCGGCAGGCGGTGGTGGCGGTGGGGACCTTCGCGGCGACGGACAGCCCGCGTTTCAGTTTCCGCGGCACAGGTTTCGTCGTGGGGGATGGGCGGCGCATCGTGACCTGCTCGCATGTGATCCCGAATCCGGTCGAGAAGGACCTGATGATCACGGTGCCCGCGGCGGGCAATGCCTCGGGGCAGCCGCAGCTGCGGGCGGTGAAGCTGCTGCGCCGCGACGCCTCGAGGGACCTGGCGATCCTGGAGTTGGCCGACGACAAGGGCGCGCTGGTCGGGGTGCTGCCGCTGGCTGAGGCCGACGGCGATCAACCGGTGGTGCGCGAGGGCAGCGCGGTGGCGCTGATGGGGTATCCGATCGGCACGGCCTTGGGCGTGACGATGGCGACGCACCGGGGCACGGTGGCGGCGATCACGCGCGCGGCCTTGCCGGCGCCCAATGCCAACAGCCTGTCGGATCGGGCGGTGCGCCAGTTGCGGGAGGGCGCGATGGAGTTCCTGCAGCTGGACGCGACGGCCTATCCGGGCAACAGCGGCGGACCGTTGCTGGAGATCCGCACCGGCAAGGTGGTGGGGATCGTCAACATGGTGGTGCTCAAGGGCACCCGCGAATCGGCGCTCAGCGCGCCCAGCGGCATCAGCTACGCGGTGCCGGTGAAATACGTGTGGCCGTTGTTGGGGAAGTGATCGCCTTGTTTCGCGCCCCGGATCAAGTCGTCGGCAGTCCCAGCTTGTCGAAGAAGGTCCGATTGCGTTCCCGTGCGGCATTCAGCAGCCGGTCGAACGAGATCACCTCGATGTAGGCCTTGAAGTTGTCGTTGAAGCCGAAGTAGCCCTGCTTGTCGCTGGTCTCGCGCAGGTTCAGGGTCTTGCAGCGCATCCGAAGCGACGGCGTCAGGTCGGCGATCACGTAGCAGTAGCCGGGAATGCCATCCGACCCCGGAATCGGCCGGCCGCGGGCCGTCTTCACGCCGCCCTCCCGGATGCGGTCGAGGTAGCCGAGGGCTTGCTCGATCGGATCCTTGCCCTCGCCGGACGCAGCGTCATTGCGCATGGGACGCTTGATCTCGACCACGAAGATCGACGCCAGCGGCAGCTTCTGTCCCTCGTTGACCAGCAGCGGCTGGTCGTACACGTTCAACGCGCAGAGGTCCGGTTCCTTGCTCGCGAGGCTGCCCGTGATCGACATCGACGACAAGGGGCGGTCCGACGCGAGGAAGTCGTGGAACGCCAGCCGCTCGTCGATCAACCAGAGGTTGGCGCCGTCGGAGAAGACCTCGTCCGAGGTCTTGCGCATGGGCATGATCAATTCATGGATCAAGGCCTCATGCGTGTAATGGCCGTCAGCATCGACGCGGATGGCCTTCTCGAGGATGTCGAGGATCACCTTGCGGTGGAAGACATAGTTCGCGAGGTCTGACTTCTTGATGTCGTCCACCTTCTCCAGGTAGCGTTTGATCCGCGCTTGATACTGGGCGGGAGACTCGCCGCTGCCGAAGTTCATCACCTCATGGCCCTCCGCCAGCAGCGCGCCCTCGAGGTCCGCCAGGTGCCGGTGGAGGACCTGATCGAGATCGCGGTCGGAAATGTCGGGGTCGACGCTCAGTCGGGCCGGATCGATGTGACCGAGGATGGGGCGATACCTCGGCGCCCGCTCCGACACGAAACGCTCGATGCGATCGCGGCTGGCCTTGGGAACGCCCTCCAGTGGGTCACGCCTGGTCGTGATGATGGGGTCAATGAAGGTCGCCTGAGGCCCTTCGCGGGCCACCTCTCCATCGCCCCGAGGATCTTCTTTCAGATACGTGTTCATGCTCATCGCGTGCTTCCTTCGGTCGCCTGAGCAAAAAATTCTGCGGGCGTGGCCGGCAGCGATTTCTCAGGCGTTCACCGATAAACAACGGATGAGCGTCAGCACGATCGGATCGACTGACCTCAACAAGTCAAATCTTCACCCCGCATGCCCCACCGGCGCCGCCGCCGCATTCTGCGCGGCCGGCTCGCGCAGCAGCAGCGCCAGCAGGCCGCCACTGGCCGCGAACACCGCGCCCACCGCGAACGCCACGCGGTAACCGCCCGCCAGCGCCGCCGGCATCGCCATGCCCAGCGCGCCCAGCTCCGCCGTGCGCGACGCCGCCAGGCTCGCCAGCACCGCCAGCCCCAGCGAGCCGCCCAGCATGAAGGACGTGTTCACCATCCCCGAGGCCAGCCCCGATTCGCTCGGTGCGACCTCGCTCATCGCCGCCAGCAGCACCGGGTTGAAGGCCACGCCCGCGCCCAGGCCCAGCAGCAGCATGCCCGGCAGGACATCCAGCCAGAACCCGCCCTCGGCCGGCGCGCGCGCGAACAGCGCCAGCCCCAGCGCCGCCAGCAGCAGGCCCACGCACAGCGGCTTGCGCAGCCCGAAACGCATCACCAGCTTCGCCGACAGCCCCACCGAGAACGCCGCCATGATCAGGTTGGCCGGCAGGAAGCCCAGCCCCACGTGCATCGCGTCATAACCCAGCACCAGCTGCATGTAGAGCGCTGACAGGAAGAACCACGCGAACATCGCCGCCGCCCACAACACGCCGATCACGTTGGACACCGCCACCGAGCGCAGCCGGAACAGGCCCAGCGGCATCAGCGGATGCGCCACCTTCGTCTCCAGGACGAGGAACACCGCCATCAGCGCCACCGACACGCCCAGCAGCCCCAGCGTGCGCGCCGAGGTCCAGCCCGCCTCGTTGCCGCCCACCACCGCGTACACCGCCAGCATCAGCGACGCGGTCACCGTCACCGCGCCGGCCCAGTCCAGCGTCTCGTCGGGCGCCGTCGGCCCGCCGCGCTCGATCAGCCACAGGCACAGCGCGATCACGATCGCGCCGATGGGCAGGTTCACCAGGAAGATCCAGTGCCAGCTCAGCGTGCTGGTCAGCACGCCGCCCAGCAGCACGCCGATGCTGCCTCCGCCCGCGCACACGAAGCCGTACACGCCCATCGCCTTGGCGCGGTCGCCGGGCTCGGTGAACATCGTCATGATCAGCGACAGCGAGATCGCCGACACCACCGCGCCGCCCAGCCCCTGCACCGCGCGAGCCGCGATCAGCAGCTCCTGCGTGTGGGCCAGCCCGCAGGCCGCCGATGCGCCGGTGAACAGCGCCAGCCCCGCCAGGAACATGCGGCGATGCCCGTACAGGTCGCCCAGCCGCCCGCCCAGCAGCATGAAGCCGCCGAAGGTCAGCATGTAGGCGTTGACCACCCAGACCAGCGAGGTCTCGGTGAAATGCAGGTCCGCGCGGATCGACGGCAGCGCCACGTTCACGATCGTCGTGTCCAGCACGATCATCAGCACGCCCAGGCACAGCACGCCGAGCGCGAGCCAGCGGCGACGGTGGAAATCAAGGTGAGAAGTCATGGGTAACGCGGATCCGTGAGGCGATGAAGAGGATCTGGACTCACGACGCGCCAGCCGCCGTGATTTCGACACGGTCGCGTTTGTAGCACCGCGTCGAGCGGGCCCCCGGGGGTCATGGCGCGCGGTGCTGCCACCGGCTGTCAGCTGTCAGTGGATCGCCTACACGCGGTGCCGAAATCGTCGCACCGCGCCATGCGGCAAGCGTGTCTGCCGTTGAAACCGCCCGAAACGGAAGATTCGTTCCGTCAACAGGGGGAATCAAACATGAGCACCACCAAGTACCTGAAAGCGATCCGCGCCGAACGTCAAAGCGCGTTCAAGACCGCGATGCTGCTCAGCAGCCTTGCCATCGGCGCCGGCTTGATGTTCAGCGCGATCCAGGAAGCCCACGCGGCCACGCCGGTGACCAACACCTTCCAGGTGACCGCGACGATCACCAGTTCGTGCACCGTCTCGGGCTCCAACCTGAACTTCGGTTCCGCGATCGACCCGCTGGCCGTCGGCGTGCCGCTGGACGCCACGTCCACGCTGACCGTGACCTGCTCCAACACCACGCCCTACACCGTCGCGCTGAACGCCGGCGCCAACGCGGGCGGCTCCACCAACTTCACGAGCCGCACGATGAAGAGCGGCTCCGACACGCTGGGCTATCAGCTCTACGTCGACTCGGGCCGCACCTCGGTCTGGGGCGACGGCACCTCGTCGTCCAGCGCCAAGAACGGCACCGGCACCGGCGCCGCGCAGTCGCATTCGGTCTACGGCCGGATCCCGTCGCTGGCCAACGTCGTGCCGGGCAGCTACACCGACACCGTCACCGTGACGATCAGCTACTGAGCCTGATCGTCACCTCCGGTCCGGCGCTCCCCCAGGGAGGGTGGGGCGGATCCAGGGCTTCCTGCGGGAGGGTGGATCCCCGGACCGACCTTTTGCTCGAGTGCTGACGCAGTACGCCGCTCGACTCGCGATTGATTCCGGAGGCTGGGCTTTCGGGGCACGCGACTCGGCCTCCCCCCTGACGACAGCGGCGGGTCAGCACTCGACAATGTTCACCGCGAGTCCGCCCCGGGCGGTCTCCTTGTACTTGGTCATCATGTCCGCGCCGGTCTCGCGCATCGTCTTGATGACCTTGTCCAGGCTCACGTGATGCGTGCCGTCGCCGCGCAGCGCCATGCGCGCCGCGTTGATGGCCTTGACCGACGCGATCGCGTTGCGCTCGATGCAGGGGATCTGCACCAGACCGCCCACTGGATCGCAGGTCAGCCCGAGGTGGTGCTCCATGCCGATCTCGGCGGCGTTCTCGGCCTGGGCCGGCGTGCCGCCCATCACCGCGCACAGCGCGCCCGCGGCCATCGAGCAGGCCACGCCCACCTCGCCCTGGCAGCCGACCTCCGCGCCGGAGATCGACGCGTTTTCCTTGTAAAGGATGCCGATCGCCGCAGCGGTCAGCAGGAAGTCGATGACGCCGTCCTCGTTGGCGCCGTGCACGAAGCGCGCGTAGTAATGCAGCACGGCCGGCACGATGCCGGCGGCGCCGTTGGTGGGCGCGGTCACGACGCGGCCGCCGGCGGCGTTCTCCTCGTTCACGGCGAGCGCGTACAGGTTCACCCAGTCCATCACCTGCAGCGGATCGCGCAGCGCGGCCTCGGGGTGGGCGACCAGGTCACGGTACAGCGACGCCGAGCGCCGCTTGACCTTGAAGCCACCGGGCAGGATGCCTTCGGTGCGGCAGCCGCGCTGCACGCAGTCCTGCATCACCTGCCAGATCTTGAGCAGGCCCGACCGCGTCTCCTCGTCGGAGCGCCAGTGACGCTCGTTGCGCCGCATGATCTCCGCGATCGAGCAGTTCTCCTTCTCCGTCAGGGCCAGCAGCTCGGCGCCGGTCTTGAACGGGTAGGGCAGCACCGTCGTGTCGGGCGCGATCTGCTTCTGCTTGGCGCCGTCGGCCAGCACTTCCTCGGTGACGACGAAACCGCCGCCGACGGAGTAATAGACGCGGTTCTGCAGCTCGTTGCCTTCGGCATCGAAGGCGATGCAGCGCATGCCGTTGGCGTGCAGCGGCAGGCTCTGGCGGCGATACATGACGAGGTCGCGCGCCTCGTCGAAGGCGACGACGTGGTCGCCGCCCAGCGCGATGCGCTTGTCGGCGCGGATGCCCTCGAGGATGCCGGGGATGGCCTCGATGTCGACGGTGTCGGGTTCATGGCCGGCCAGGCCCAGCAGCACCGCCTTGTCCGAACCGTGGCCCTTGCCGGTGGCGCCGAGCGAGCCGTAGAGCGTGGTGGCCACGCGCACGGTGCGATCGAGCACGCCCTCGTGGCGAAGGCGTTGCACGAACATGCGCGCGGCGCGCATCGGACCGACCGTGTGGGAACTCGACGGTCCGATGCCGATCTTGAAGAGGTCGAAGACGGAAACTGCCATGAGACCTCTCCTCGATCACTCGTCGGCGTAGGCCGACAGCGGGGGGCAGGAGCAGACCAGGTTGCGGTCGCCGTAGACGTTGTCCACGCGGCCCACCGGCGACCAGTACTTCACGTGGCGCAGCGCGGGCACCGGATAGGCGGCGTCGTCGCGCGAGTAGCCGTGGGTCCACTCGGTCTTGAGCAGGCTCTCGGCCGTGTGCGGCGCGTTCACCAGCGGGTTGTCGGTCTTGGACCAGGCGCCGGATTCGACCTTGGCGATCTCCTCGCGGATCTGGATCATCGCGGCGATGAAGCGGTCGAGCTCGAACCTGGATTCGCTCTCGGTCGGCTCGACCATCAGCGTGCCGGCCACCGGGAAGGACAGCGTGGGCGCGTGGAAGCCGTAGTCGATCAGGCGCTTGGCGACGTCCTCGGCGGAGATGCCGGAGGAGTCCTTGAGCGGGCGCAGGTCCAGGATGCACTCGTGGGCCACGCCGCCGCCCTTGACGCCGTCGATGTTGCCGCTGAAGTGGATGTCGTAGTGGTCCGAGAGGCGGGCCGCCACGTAGTTGGCCGACAGGATGGCCGTTTCCGTCGCGGCCTTCAGGCCGACTTCGCCCATCATGCGGATGTACATCCACGAAATCGGCAACACGGCCGCGTTGCCCAGCGGCGCGGCGGAGACGGCGCCGATGGCGGTCTTCTCGCCCAGGCCCGCGGCGCGGTGCGCCGGCAGGAAGGGCACGAGGTCCTCGACCACGCAGACCGGGCCGACGCCCGGGCCGCCGCCGCCGTGCGGGATGCAGAAGGTCTTGTGCAGGTTCAGGTGGGACACGTCGCCGCCGAACTGGCCGGGGGCGGCGATGCCGACCAGCGCGTTCATGTTGGCGCCGTCGACGTACACCCGGCCGCCGTGCTCATGCACCAGCGCGCAGATCTCCTTGACGTGCGTGTCGAACACGCCGTACGTCGAGGGGTAGGTGATCATGATCGCGGCCAGGTTGGCGCTGTGCTGCTCGCACTTGGCCTTCAGGTCGGCCAGGTCGATGTTGCCTTCCTTGTCGCACTTGGTCACGACGACCTGCATGCCCACCATCTGGGCCGAGGCCGGGTTGGTGCCGTGCGCGGACTCGGGGATCAGGCAGATCTTGCGATGCGCGTCGCCGCGCGACTCGTGCCAGGCCTTGATGATCAGCAGGCCGGCGTACTCGCCCTGCGAGCCCGCGTTGGGCTGCAGCGAGACGCCTGCGTAGCCGGTGGCCTGGCACAGCCAGGCGGTGAGCTGCTGGTCCAGCTGGGCGTAGCCCTGCAACTGGCTCTGCGGCGCGAACGGGTGCACCTGCGCGAACTCCGGCCAGGTGATGGGGATCATCTCGCTGGTCGCATTGAGCTTCATCGTGCACGAGCCCAGCGGGATCATGCTGCGGTCCAGCGCCAGGTCCTTGTCGGACAGCAGGCGGATGTAGCGCAGCATCTCCGTCTCGGAGTGGTGGATGTTGAAGATCGGGTGCGTCAGGTAGGCGCTGGTGCGGGCCATGGCGGCCGGGATCAGCGTCGCCACGGTGGCGCCGGCGAAGGCGTCCGCGACCGGCTTGCCTTCGGCGAATACCGTCAGCACGGCCTGGACGTCGGCGCGGGTGGTGGTCTCGTCCAGCGTGACGCTGATGCTGTCCTCGCCGGCGCGGCGCAGGTTCATGCCGGCGGCGACGGCGGCGGCCAGCACCGGGCCGGTGTGCGCGCCGGTGCGCACGTGCACGGTGTCGAAGGCGGTCTCGTGGACCAGCGTCAGGCCCAGCGACTTCAGGCCCTGCGCCAGCACGGCGGCATAGGCGGCGACGCGCTGCGCGATGCGCTTCAGACCCTGCGGGCCGTGATAGACGGCGTACATGCTGGCCACGACGGCCGGCAGCACTTGCGCCGTGCAGATGTTGGACGTGGCCTTCTCGCGGCGGATGTGCTGCTCGCGGGTCTGCAGTGACAGACGGTAGGCGGGCTTGCCGTGGGAGTCCACGGACACGCCGACCAGGCGACCCGGCAGCGAGCGCTTGAACTCGTCGCGGCAGGCCATGTAGGCGGCGTGCGGTCCGCCGGCGCCCATGGGCATGCCGAAGCGCTGGGTCGTGCCCACGGCGATGTCGGCGCCTTGCTCGCCGGGGGCGGCGATCAGCGTCAGGGCCAGCAGGTCGGCCGCGGCCACCAGCAGTCCGCCGTGCGCGTGGACCGCGTCGGCGATGGCCTGCAGCGGACGCACGACGCCGGTCACGCCGGGGTACTGGACCAGCGCGCCGAAGCATTCGGTCTTGCCGGCGTCCTCAGCGGGGCCGACCAGCACGGTGATGCCCAGCGGCTCGGCGCGGGTGCGCACGACTTCCAGCGTCTGGGGCAGCACGTCGTCGGCGACGAAGAAGGTCTGGCTCTTGCTCTTGGCCATGCGCGCGGCCAGCGTCATGCCTTCGGCGGCGGCGGTGGCCTCGTCGAGCATCGACGCGTTGGCGATGGCCATGCCGGTCAGGTCGCAGACCATGGTCTGGAAGTTGACCAGCGCTTCCATGCGGCCTTGCGAGATCTCGGCCTGGTAGGGCGTGTAGGCGGTGTACCAGGCGGGGTTCTCGAGGATGTTGCGCAGGATGACGCCCGGCGTCAGCGTGCCGTGGTAACCCTGGCCGATGAAGCTCTTCAGGATCTGGTTCCTGCCCGCGATGGCCTTGAGTTCAGCCAGCGCCTGCGCTTCGGTGACGGCGTCGGGCAGGTCCATCTTCGCGGCGCGCTTGATGGCGGCCGGGACGATGGCGTCGATCAGCGCGGCGCGCGAGGCGCTGCCGATCGCCGACAGCATCAGCGTTTCGTCATGGGCGTCGGGACCGATGTGACGGGCGTGGAACTCGACGGCGTTCTCGAGCTCGGCGAACGAGGGCAGGGCGGACATGGCGGGGCGATCCTGGAGAAATGAATTCATTGCCGCGGGGCGTTGGCCCCGCGTGCATCGCTCAAGCAATTAGGAGTTTTTGACCAGCTCGTCGTAAGCGGTCGTGTCCATCAGGCCATCCAGCTCAGACGGATTGGACAGCTTGACCTTGAAGAACCAGCCCGACTTCAGCGGGTCGGTGTTGGCCAGCGACGGGTCGGCGCGAAGCGCCTCGTTGACCTCGACGATCTCGCCCGAGACCGGGGCGTAGACATCGGCGGCGGCCTTGACCGACTCGACGACGCCGGCCACTTCCTTGGCGGCGAAGGACTTGCCCACGTCGGGCAGGTCCACGAACACGACGTCGCCCAGCGCGTCCTGCGCGTGGACCGTGATGCCCACGGTGGCGATGCCGTCGGTGGTGTCGACCCACTCGTGGTCGGGCGTGTACTTGATGCTCATGGAAGACTCCGTGCTACCTGCGAAGGTCGCGCAAGGTTGAGAGAGGAAAAAACGGAACGGGTGATGACCCAGGATCGCGGATCAGCCGCGGAAGTATCCGTTGGGCGTGAACGGCGTGGAAGACACCGTCATCGGCGTGCGCTTGCCGCGCACCTCGGCGAAGAGATCGGTGCCCAGCGCGGCGTAGGGCGTCTGCACGTAGGCCAGCGCGACCGGCTTGCCCACCGTGGGGCCCAGCGTGCCGCTGGTGACGACGCCGATCTCGACGCCGTCGGCGTTGACCAGCTTGGCGCCCTCGCGCACGGGCATGCGCTCCGAGCTGACCAGGCCGACGCGCTTGCGCGCCGCGCCTTCGGCGAACTGGCGGTCGATGACGGCCGCGCCGGGATATCCGCCGGCACGGGCGCCGCCGGCGCGGCGCACCTTCTGGATCGCCCAGGTCAGCGAGGCCTCGACCGGCGTGGTCGTCGTGTCGATGTCATGGCCGTAGAGGCACAGGCCGGCTTCCAGGCGCAGCGAATCGCGCGCGCCCAGGCCGATCGGCATGACCTCGGGCTGCGCCAGCAGCTTGCGCGCGAGCTCGACCGAGCGGTCCGCGGCCACGGAGATCTCATAGCCGTCCTCGCCGGTGTAGCCCGAGCGGGTGACAAAGGTCGGGATGCCGTCCAGGTCGAAGAAGCCGCCGGTCATGAAGACCAGCTTGGCGACGTCCGGGTTCAGGCGCGACAGCGCCGTCACCGCCTGCGGGCCCTGCAGCGCGAGCAGCGCCTGCTCGGGCATCGGACGCACCTCGCAGCGACCCGACAGGTGCTTTTGCATGTGGGCGATGTCCTGATCGCGGCAGCCGGCGTTGACGACGACGAACAGGCCGTCGGTGCGGCGCGCGACCATCAGGTCGTCCAGGATGCCGCCGTCGTCGGCGGTGAACAGCGCGTAGCGCTGCTTGAACAGGCCCAGGTCGACGATGTCGACGGGGACGAGGGTTTCGAGCGCGGCGGCGGCGTCATCGCCCACCAGCAGCACCTGGCCCATGTGGGACACGTCGAACAGACCGGCGGCCGCGCGGGTGTGCTTGTGCTCGGCCATCACGCCGGCGGGGTACTGGACCGGCATGTCGTAACCGGCGAAGGGCACCATCTTGGCGCCGAGCTCGACGTGAAGCGCGTGAAGGGGGGTCTTGTTCAGGGTCTGATCAGCGGACATGTCTCGCTCCGAGGGCATTCGTCGTGACCACGCCGATCGTGACCGTGTCACGCCCGGGTGGGGGAAATGCCCTCGCTGTCCGCTTTACCTGAGAGATTGGCCGTCGGCGGTTGGCCGTCGGCTTGCCCCTTCGGTGGACGGGCTCGACCGGTGATGGTCCGCCCCGTCTCTCTCCAGTGAGGACGCCCGATGTCTCGGGCGTTTTGCCAGTCCTTTTGCCTGAGCGTTCGCAGCGTGGGATCGCCAGTGCCACTGCGCCTTCGGCGGCCCCCGCGAGGGGGCTCTCTCCTGACAGGCGCGCATTGTAGTCATGGAAACGCACGTGGTCGCGTCCTGGATGGGACGCAGGGGACATGACACCGGGATCGGCGTCGGATGTCGGGTGCGCGCGGGCCGTGCGACCACCCAGCGCGGCGGCCCGGCTGGCGGGTCGAAGGAGTCCCCCGTCATGAAGCTGCATGCGAACTCGGTGTTTCCATCCTTGCCGCTGCCACCACCGCCTTCGCCTCCGCCCTCCCCGGAGCCGGCCCTCGCCCCGACGCCTGATCCAGGCGTGACCGGCCGTCATCGCGGTGCGACGGCCATCGACCACCTCCGTGGGGGGAGACCGTCGATGTGCCTGGAGCCATCGCCGATCCTGCGCCGGCCGCCCGAGGTGGCGCCGCCCCGTCTTGACGTCGAGCCGACGCAGGACTTGTGGATCGATCTCGAGGGGCTGACCCAGGCGAGCGTCACCGGCCTGTCGCATCGGATGGGACGCCCGGGCGGATGGCAGGGCTGGTGGTGCAAGCACTTCGGTCCGAAGAAAGGGGCGGATAACGAGGTGCTGGGCCATGCCCGGAGCATCGGCGCTCGCCTGGCCTCGGCGTTCCTTGGCGTCGACCCGCGACACCGCGAGTTCGTGCCGGCGCAGCTCGAGCTCCTCGTCCACCGTTGCGTCAACCGGGCCTTCCTGGGCTGCTCGTATCCGGCGCGCAAGGAGTGGGCACGTCGCGTCGCCGGGAGAGGCGTCGGCGATTTCCACCGGGCCCGCCAGGTGCTGGACCGCGAAGCCGGACCGCTGCCCATGACACTCGGGGGTGCGGGTGCCGCGCCCGATGTCCGGCAACTGCAGGCGCAGTTCGCGAAGGCGGTGCTCCGCGCGCTGGTCGGAGCGCCCAGGCAGTCGTGATCCCCCGCCATCCGGCGCGCGTGCACAATCGCGCCCATGCGACTCCTGCTGGTGGAAGACGACCTGATGATCGGCGAGCAGCTGCTCGAGCTGCTGCGCGCCGAGGGTTATGCCGTGGACTGGGTGCGCGACGGCGAGATCGCCGACACCGCGCTGCAGTCCCAGACCTACGACCTCGTGATCCTGGACCTGGGCCTGCCCAAGCGCGACGGCATGGGCGTGCTGCAGGCGCTGCGTGGTCGCAAGCAGACCGTGCCGGTGCTGATCGCCACCGCGCGCGACGCCACCGCGCAGCGCGTGGCGGGGCTGGATGCCGGCGCCGACGATTACGTGCTCAAGCCCTTCGAGCTCGATGAGCTCCTGGCGCGCATCCGCGCGCTGCTGCGCCGCGCGGCCGGCCGCGCCGAGCCCGTCTACGAGCACATGGGCGTGAGCATCAACCCTGCCACGCGCGAGGTCACCGCGCATGGCCATCCCGTCACGCTGTCGCAGCGCGAATGGGCCGTGCTGGAACCGCTCATCGCGCGCCCGGGCATCGTGCTGTCGCGCCAGCAGCTCGAGGAGAAGCTCTATGGCTGGAAGGACGAGATCAGCAGCAATGCCGTGGAGGTCTACATCCACGGGCTGCGCAAGAAGCTCGGCGCCGAGCTGATCCAGAACGTGCGCGGCGTGGGTTACCGCGTGCCCAAGGAATGAGCGCGGCGGACGGATCCGACACGCCGCGGCGCGGCCGCTTCGCGCTGCTGCCGCGCTCGCTGCGCTACCGGCTGCTGCTGTTCCTGCTGGCGGCGATGCTGACCAGCGCGCTGATCCAGGGCATGAGCGCGTATCGCAACGCGCTCATGGAGACCGACGAGATCTTCGACTACCAGATGCAGCAGGTCGCGCTGTCGCTGCGTGCGGGCATGGGCACGGGCCTGCCGCTGCCGCTGGGCGAGGAGCAGAGCATCGACCTGATCGTGCAGGTCTGGGGGCTGGACGGCACGCCGCTGTACCGCTCCGCCGGGCCGGACTGGCTGCCGCAGCGCGCGGTGCTGGGCTTCTCCAATGTCGCGTTGCGCGGCAAGCGCTATCGCGTCTTCGCGGTGCAAGGCCGATTCCAGGTGGTGCAGGTCGCCCAGGACATCGCGGTGCGACAGCGCATGGCGGGCCAGCTCGCGTGGCGGACCGCGCTGCCCACCGCGCTCATGTTGCCGATGCTGGCGCTCGTGGTGTGGTGGGTGGTGTCGCATTCGCTGGCGCCGCTGGAGCGCGTGCGCCAGCAGCTGTCGCGGCGCGTGGCGCAGGACCTCGCCCCGGTGGACGAGGAGGACCTGCCCGCGGAAGTGCAGCCGCTCGTCACCGAGCTCAACGCGCTGCTGGACCGTGTGCGCCAGGCCTTCGAGCAGCAGCAGCAGTTCGTGGCCGACGCCGCGCATGAGCTGCGCTCGCCGCTGGCCGCGCTCAAGCTGCAGCTGCAGTCGGTGCGGCGCGCGCCGGACGACGCGGCGCGCGCGCAGGCGCTGGAGAAGCTGGGCTCGGGCATCGACCGCGCGTCCCACCTGATCGAGCAGTTGCTGGCGCTGGCGCGCCAGGACAGCGCCAAGGCGCAGGCGCCGATGCAGCCGATCGCGCTGGACGTCCTGTGCCGCGACGCCGTGGTTGACGCGGTGACGCTGGCCCAGGCGCGCGGGGTGGACCTCGGATTGGGTCGCTGCGATCCGGTCCGCGTGGACGGCCATCGCGAGGCGCTGACGATGCTGCTGCGCAACCTGATCGACAACGGCGTGAAGTACGGACGCAGCCGCGTGGACCTGAGCCTGGAGCGCAGCGGCGGCCAGGCGCTGCTCGTCGTGGAGGACGACGGCCCCGGCATCCCCGACGCGGAACGCGGCCGCGTGTTCGACCGCTTCTATCGCTCCGAAGCGCAGGCGCAGCAGGCGCCGGGCACCGGGCTGGGTCTGGCGCTGGTACGCAGCATCGCCGACGACCATGGCGCCACGCTGCGCCTGGGACACAGCACCGCGCTGGGCGGGCTGCGCGTCGAGCTGGGGATGCCCTTGTCGCGCGTGTCGCAGGGACCGTCTCCGTTGCCCTTGCCCCCGGCGGAACCGCGCGCGTTGCCGCCCGCGTGAGGCCATGCGCCGTCGGCTTTACTTGCCCTTCACGACGACCTTTCCGGGATTAAGAGCGACCTAAGCCAAGCTCCTCACACTTCAAGCCATCGAATCGGCGCAGGGTCCCAGGACCCGGTGGCCAGCAGCGAATCTGGAGGTTCAGATGGCTCAAGTGGAGAAGATGATTCCGGTGAAGAAACTCGTGTGGGCGCTGGCCGCGGCTGGCGTGCTGGGAGCCGCGGGCGGTGCGCTCGCGATGCGCAACGCCAAGCTGATGCCGGTGGCGCAGACCGAGACGTCCAGCGCGTCCGTGTCTGCCGGCTCGGACGGCACGCAGGTGGCCGCCGTCACCACGCCGACGGCCAACGCGGCCGCCCCGGCGGGTAATTTCACGCCGCCGCCCGCGGGCATGCCGGACTTCGCGCAGATCGCCGCGGCGCAAGGCCCGGCGGTGGTCAACATCAGCGTGTCGGGCACCGTGAAGACACGCGCGGCGCGCGCGCCGCAGATCGATCCGGACGACCCGTTCTATGAATTCTTCCGCCGCTTCGGCGTCCCGGGCATGCCCGGTGGGCCCAATGGCGGAGAGGGCGGCAATGGCGGCAGCCGCGAGATCCGCGGCCAGGGTTCGGGTTTCATCGTCAGCGCCGATGGCGTGATCCTGACGAACGCGCACGTGGTGCAGGACGCGCAGGAGGTGGTGGTCAAGCTGACCGACCGTCGCGAGTTCCGCGCCAAGGTGCTGGGCAGCGACAAGTCCACCGACGTCGCCGTCCTCAAGATCGAGGCCAAGAACCTGCCCACGGTGCGCCTGGGCGCCACGCGCGACCTGCGCGTGGGCGAATGGGTGCTGGCCATCGGCTCGCCCTTCGGCTTCGAGAACAGCGTCAGCGCCGGCGTGATCAGCGCCAAGGGCCGCTCGCTGGGACCTGACGAGAGCCGCGTGCCGTTCCTGCAGACCGACGTGGCGATCAACCCGGGCAATTCGGGCGGCCCGCTGTTCAACGCGCGCGGCGAGGTCGTGGGCATCAACTCGCAGATCTACAGCGCGTCCGGCGGCTACCAGGGCCTGTCCTTCGCCATTCCGGTCGAGGTGGCCAACAAGGTCCGCACGCAGATCGAGAAGGGCGGCAAGGTGCAGCACGCCAAGCTCGGCGTGATGGTGCAGGAAGTCAACCAGGGCTTCGCCGATTCCTTCAAGCTGGAGCGCCCTGAGGGCGCGCTGGTGGCCAACGTCGAGGACAACGGACCGGCGGCCAAGGCCGGCCTGCGCTCGGGTGACGTGATCCTGGGCTTCAAGGGCCAGCGCATCGTGGCCAGCGGCGACCTGCCGGCGCTGGTGGATCAATCGCTGCCGGGCGACAAGGTCGACATCGACGTGTGGCGCAACGGCAAGCGCGAGACGATCACCGCCACGTTGGGTGACGCCAACGACAAGTCGGCCAAGATCGCGGCCAAGGGCTCGAGTGACGCCGACGCCGACCACGCCAAGCTGGGCCTGGCGCTGCGTCCGCTGCAGCCCGAGGAGCGCCGCCAGCTCGGCACGCGCGACGGATTGCTGATCCAGGAAGTCGGCGACGGCAGCGCCGCGGCGCGCGCGGGCGTGCGCCCGGGCGACGTGCTCCTGGCCGTCAACGGCACGCCGGTGCAATCGATCGACCAGGTGCGCAACGCTGTCAAGGGCGCCGAGAAATCGGTGGCGCTGCTGGTCCAGCGCGGCGGCGACAAGATCTTCGTGCCGGTGCGCATCGGCTGATCGACGGCCTCGTTTCTCAACGTTTCCCTCCCAACCGACCGCTGCCTGTGGCGGTTGCTCCGTGGGGTCCGCGCGTGGTGGCGCGGACCCCTTTTTTTCGGACCGATTCTTCCTCCGGGCGACGCTGGCATCATGCGCGGCATGTCGACCTCGAAGCCCCCTGACGAATCACCGGTGATGAGCGCCGCGCGCGCGCGCAGCCAGTTGGCGATCGACGCGTTCATCGAATCGCTGTGGATCGAGGAGGGGCTCTCGCGCAACACGCAACTGGCCTACCGGCGTGACCTGCAACTGCTGGCGGACTGGGCCGCCGGGCAGCGGGAGCGCGCGATGGATGAGATCGAGGAGTTCGACCTGCTGGGCTACGCGTCGGCCCGGCACGAGGGTGGGAAGGCGAGCTCGGCGAATCGGCGCCTGTCGGTGTTCAAGCGCTATTTCCGCTGGGCGCTGCGCGAGCGCCGCATCGAGCGCGATCCGACGCTCAAGCTGATCACCGCCAAGCAGCCGATGCGCGTGCCCAAGACGCTGTCGCAGCAGCAGGTGGAAAGCCTGCTCGAGGCCCCCGACGTCGGTACCGCCCAGGGCCTGCGCGATCGCGCCATGCTGGAGCTGATGTACGCCAGCGGCTTGCGCGTGAGCGAGCTGGTGACGCTCAAGAGCGTGCACGTGGGTCTGCGAGAGGCCGTGCTGCGCGTGACCGGCAAGGGCGACAAGGAGCGTCTGGTGCCGTTTGGCGAGGAAGCCCACGCCTGGCTGATGCGCTACCTGCAGGAGGCGCGCACGCAGTTGTTGAGCGCGCGAGGCACCGATGACCTGTTCCTGAGCCGATTCGGTCAAGCCATGACGCGCGAGAGCTTCTGGCGGATCGTCAAGAAGTACGCACGGATCGCTGGCATCACCAGCCCGATCTCGCCGCACACCTTGCGGCATGCCTTCGCGACCCACCTGCTCAATCACGGGGCGGATCTCCGTGCCGTGCAGCTGCTGCTGGGGCATGCAGACCTGTCCACGACGCAGATCTACACGCATGTGGCCCGGGAGCGGCTCAAGGCCCTGCATGCGGCGCACCACCCGCGCGGGTGAGGGCGGTGTTCGCAGAACGGTGGACGAACTCCGGTGCGGGACGAGCACACCAAGCCCCGTCCTCCACCCCCTCGGATGGTCCCACGCCGTGACGCGCGCGTCGGTGGACCCGGTCCGACCCGTCATGAGCCACACCGTCATCTACTCGACCTCCCACCCGATGCTCGGCGGCGTGGGGCATCAGGTCTCCACGAGCTTCGGCAACTACCCCTGCGATCCCCACGTCCAGGCCTGGCCGCCCCTGGCGCCCGGCGTGAATCCCACCCATCTGCTCT
Source organism: Roseateles sp. (assembly GCA_039594005.1). Lineage (GTDB taxonomy): Bacteria > Pseudomonadota > Gammaproteobacteria > Burkholderiales > Burkholderiaceae_C > Roseateles. Next base: position 1,487,182 of record JBCNOF010000010.1, on the reverse strand, counting down.
CGGTGGCCGTGGCCGCGCTCGGTCAGGCGATGCATGGTCTGATCGCCCCGATGCTGAACGCCACGCGATTCCAGGCGTCGCCGTGGTTGCCGCCGATCGTGCAGTTCGCGGCGCCGCCCGGCATGCCCGGCATGCCGCAGACGTACGTGCCCTATCCGTCTCATCCGCCGCAGGCCTTCTCCGCGCCGCGTCCGCCGTACCCGTCGGCGGGAGCCCCTCTGCCTCGCACGCCGTCCTTCTCTCCGGCGAGGCCGGAGCCCAGGCCCTCCTTCACGCCCACGAAGCTGGATCCGCAGGCCTTCTTCGCCTCGGCGGCCGAGATCCTGGAAAACGACGTCTCCGACATCGTCCTGGCGCATCCGGCGCCGGGCGAGCCGGAACCGGCCCTCTTTGCCGCGCTGAAGCACGCCGGTCAGTCCGCCATCGGCGAGCTGCCGATGGGCGACGGGAGAACGGTCCGTGCCGAAGCCATCCGGTTGGACGGCGAGGCGGCTGACGGCAGCTGGCTGCTGGCGCTGAACATTGATTGTCCCGGCGAGCCGCCCGAGCATCGGCTGATCCGCATGCACGACGTGAAGACCAGGCCCGAGGATGGGGAGCGTTTCCTGGCGGATCTCAAACGGATCGATGCCAGTCTGGCGAAGAACCGATGCGGCGAGGAGGGGCGGACGCTGGGCGTGATCTGTCACGACGGCGCCACCGAGTCCGGCGCGGTGATCGCCGGCTTGAATGCGTTGGGCGAGGCGGACGACATGCGACGCGAGTCGCAGGAAAGCGGTACGCCCATGCCCTCGCCAGGCCAGTTCGCGCGCTCGCAGCGCGAGTTCCTGCAGGACGGGCGAGAGACCCGCGGCCCGTTGTACGCGCAGGGACAGGACCGTGATCTCGAGGCGTTGACGCGCCTGATCTACGACATGGACCTGTCGCCGAGCGAACCGCCGAGCGAACCGGCGGGCAAACTGGCGGGCGAGGATGCCCTCATCGACTTCGGGGCGGAGACATCCCCCAAGAAGATCTGGAACGAGCCGGCGCGTGGGATGGGTCCGACCGTCATGGATCAGCCGGTGCCGGCAAGCCTGCAGGATAAGGCTGTGCTGAGGCCGCAGACGGCCGCGCCCGTCCCGCAAGCCAAGGCGACCGTCACGGACGCCTCGGCCACGGCCACGACAGCCGCAGCGCCCGCCTTGCCGACCACGACCACGACCACAGCGCTCCCACCGCCGCCGCCGCCGCCGCTGCCCCCGGATCTCGCCGCGCTGGCGACGCCCAGGTCATCGCCATCGGCCGTGAGATCGCGCCCCGCCCGGCCGGCGTCACCTCGGCTGACACCGACCGAGCAGCGCAACATCCAGCGGCTGCGCGAGCAGTGGTCGGAGCAACAGGCCGCGAAGATTCCGCAGCTCCCGGCGTCCCTGCGCGGGGCGGTGTCCGAGCCCGACCTCTCATCTCGCACGTCCGTCGGCGCGACCGAGACCGCCGCGCTCAATCGGCAGCTGGCCGCTGTCCGTCGCGCCGCGAGCGAGCCGGCGCTCTCCACCCAGGGCCGCGCCCAGCCGCTGACGGCCGCGCTGGGAGACCTGTTCGACCTCGCGGTGCGCCACGACGAGCGCAGCGGAGCCAAAGGCACCGGCACGGCGAATGACGAGTTGGGCGTCTTCACCACGCGCCTGATCGACCGGATGTCGCCGATGGTCGCCAACCTGGGCCTCCGATATGGCCAGAAGCCGGACGGCCGCGGGGAGCAGCTCTACATCGCGGAGACCCTGGCCAAGGCCGCACGCCGGGCCTTCGAGCAGCTGCCGCCGGCTTCCCAGGCACGGATCACCGAGTCGTGGAAGCAGGGGGGTGGCGCGTTCGGCAGCGCGCGTGCGATCCAGGCCGAGCAGACCAGGCGCATGGCCGAACTCTCCCACCCCAAATCCACGCAGGGCGTCGACACGCTGCCCCCGCATTTCGATCGCCTCGCGCGCCGGCAGGCGGCATTGAGCTACACCTTGGCGGCGATGGAATTCGCCGTGTCGTCAGCGAACGAATCCCAGGTCTGACCCAGACCTGACCCCGGTCTGAAGCGACGCCCTCAAGCCACCGGCAGTCCTGCCGGTGGCTTGATCTCTTCCAGGCAGATCATCGAGCGCACGTCCGCCACGCCATCGAGCTGCATCAGCTTGTCGGTCAGGAACTTGGACAGCGCCTGCAGATCGCGGGCCACCACCTTGAGCAGGTAGTCCGAGTCGCCCGAGACGGTGTGGCATTCCAGGATCTCGGGGAAGTCGCGGATCAGCGACTCGATCTCCCGCACCCGCGCGAAGGCTTGCGCGGTGATGTTGAGGCTGACGTACGCCGTCACGCCCAGGCCCAGCGCCAGCGGGGCGACGTCGGCGCGGTAGCCGCGCAGCACGCCGCGCTCCTCGAGCGCGCGCACCCGACGAAAACACTGCGGTGCCGACAGATGCACCTGCGCCGCCAGGTCGACATTGGACATCCGCCCATCGCGCTGCAGTGCCTCCAGGATGCGCAGGTCGATCGCATCGAGCGAGACCGGGCCCAGCGCTCGCTGCGGCGCGGAAGCCGACGTCGACGTCGCCGGCGCGGCGGCGGTCTTGCGGATCGCGGGAGTGTCCAACTTTCTGGTCATCTTGTTCACGGACGGGATCGTGGCGAGGAATTGTTGCGATTCTATGGCTTCGAATGAACGAAGCGTGCGTGGTGGCGGGCCAACGACTGGCCGCGGCCCGGCGGCTTCGGCGAGAATCCCGCCCCATGGATCACAGTTTTCTCTCCGCCCTCATCCTGCTGCTGCTGGTGCTGGACCCGCTCGGCAGCCTGCCGATCTTCATCCCGATCATGCGATCGGTGCCCCGCGAGCGCCGGCTGAAGGTCGCGCTGCGCGAGGTCGGCATCGCCTTCGCGGTGCTGCTCGCGTTCATGTTCCTGGGCGAGGGCTTCCTGCGCCTGATGCACCTGTCGGAGCGCTCGCTGGAGGTGGCTGGCGGCGTGATCCTGATCATCATCGCGATCCGGATGATCTTCAGCCACGCCGGCGAGTCCGCCTATGGCATGGAGACCGGCAAGGAGCCGTTCATCTTCCCGCTGGCCGTGCCGCTGCTGGCCGGACCCTCGGCGATGGCGACGGTGCTGCTGCTGGCCTCGCGCCAGCCTGACCGTGTGGCCGAATGGATCGGGGCGCTGTTCACGGCGATGGTGATCTCGTTCCTGGCGCTGATCCTGGCCGACCGCATCCGCAAGCTGCTGGGCGACTCGGTGGTCTCCGCGCTGGAGAAGCTGATGGGCCTCGTGCTGACGGCCATCGCCGTGGAGATGATCCTGTCGGGTCTGAAGCGCTACTTCGTCGGCGGGCTCTGAGGGGCCGCGCCCGCGGCGGATCCGCTGGCAACGATCTCGTCGGCGGCCTGGCGCGAGGCCGGCGAGGCGCGCCATTCGTCGGCCGTCATGCCGTACAGCGCGCCGTCGAAGTCGTACCAGTGCTCGATCCCGCGGAAGCGCATGCCGAGCTTGGTCATCACGTGCGCGGAGCCGGCGTTGTCCTGATCGCAGAAAGCCACCAGTTGCGGCGCGCGCAGATCGTCGATCGCGAAGGCAGCCATCCGTCGCGCGGCCTCCGAGGCGTAACCGCGGTCCCAGCGATCGCGACGCAGTCGCCAGCCCAGTTCATGCGGATTGGCGCTGTCCCGGCCGATATGCTGCACGCAGCCGGCGCCGACGATCAGGCCACTGTCGCGCTCGATGAAGGTCCACCAGCTGTATCCCCATTCGGCCCAGCGCGCCTTGACGCGGTCGATCATGAGCTGCGTGTCCTCGCGCGTGTCCGGCTTGCCGGTGATGTAGCGCATGACGTCGGGGTCGCGGTTCATCTCGAACAGGCCGTCGAGATGCGCGTCGGCCATCGGCTCGAGCCGCAGGCGGGGCGTGAGGAGGGTGGTCATCGCGCCACTGTAGCTGCCGCCGCGCCAGGCTGCCGCAAGTCAGACAGGTCGAGCTCATCGGGCTCGCGCGCGCCGTTGAGCCAGCGGATGCGGCACCGGCCCGCGCGCTTGGACTCGAACATCGTCTGGTCGGCGCGGGCCATCAGCATCTCCGCCTCGAGCCCGTCCAGCGGGAAGTGCGCCACGCCGAAGCTGCTGCCGACCTGCACCGTGGCGCCATTGGACAGCCGGATCGGCGCGAGGATGTCGCGCAGCAGCCGCTCGCAGGCGTTGCGGCTGTCGGCGGGCGAGGGCAGCGGCGTGAGCAGCACGACAAACTCGTCGCCGCCCAGCCGCGCGGCGGTATCAGAGGCGCGGATGCCCGAGGACAGCCGGCGCGCGACCTCCTTGAGCACCTCGTCGCCGGCGTCGTGGCCGTGGGTGTCGTTGACGGCCTTGAATCCGTCCAGGTCCAGGTAGGCCACCGCGACCGTCATCTCCTGGCGCTGGGCGGCGGCCATCGCCTGGCGCAGCCGGTCCGAGAGCAGCACGCGGTTGGGCAGTCCGGTGAGCGCGTCGTGGAAGGCGGCACGCTCGACACGGGCCTCGTAGGCCTTGCTCTGCGTGATGTCGGCCATCATCCACAGCGTGGTGTCCTCGTCGCGCTCGCCCGGCAGCGCCACGCCGTTCAGGTCGACCCACACGAGGCTCGCGTCCTTGCGCCGCATCTGCAGCTGCGTGCGGAAATGACCGCCGCGGCGCAGCACCGGGTAGGCGTTGCGGCCCAGCGCGAGGAAGGTCTCCTCGTCCAGGTAGAGCTCGCGCACGGGCAGGTCCAGCATCTCGTTCTCGCCGTAGCCGAAGAGCCGCTCCAGCGCCCGGTTCTTCCACACGATGCGCCGGCCGCGCAGCTTGGCGATGGCGATGACGTCCGCGTCCAGCATCGACTGCTGATCCAGCGTCAGGCGGCGCAGGTCCTCGGTCATCGTGTCGGCCAGCGCCTGCGCGCGGGCGCGTCCGGCGGCCAGCAGGTAGGTCGTGGCCGCCAGCAGCGTCGTCAGCACCAGCCCGATCAGCCCCGGTCCCCAGCCCGCGGCGTCGATCACGTGGCGTTCGTAGGCCGCGTTCAGCGCCGTCTCCAGCCGGAATGCGCGTCCCGAGATTTCCAGCTGCCGGGTCTGGGTCACGACGCGGCTGTCGAAGCCGGGTTGAGCGCTGACCGGCGTATCCAGCGGCTGGATGCCGGTGGCCGAGTCCAGCAGCAGGTCCTCGGTGGCGGTGTGATCGTCGACGATCAGCCGGAAGTCCATCGGCGCGTCGGCCAGGCCGTCCTTGAGCCCGTGCAGGATCTCCTGCGCCACCAGCGGCGCGTACAGCAGGCCCAGCAGCGCGCGGCGCCGCTGCACCGGGTCGATGGGATCGGCGCCCTCGCGGAAGACCGGCACCAGCAGCAGCATGCCGGGGCCGTGCGCGCGGTCCTGCACCAGCGGCACCGGCGCGGACAGCGTCGCCTCGCCGGTGGCGATGGCGTGCTCGATGGCGCGCCGCCGCACGCCCTCGGAACCGAGGTCGAAGCCCCAGGCGGGGTAGTTCTCGGAAAGCGGCTCGATGTGCGCCACCACGAAGAGGTCGGGCGCGGCGTCGCTCCTGCCGCGTACCGAGAACTGCGGCGCGCCGTCCGCGCGCTCGGCCGCGATGAAGGCGGGCAAGTCGGTGCGCAGCACGCGCGGGACGAAACCGAATCCGCGCACACCGGGGAACTCGCGCGGCAGGTCGCGGGATTGGACGTAGGCGCGGAAGGCCGCGCGATCGACCCGGCCGCGCAGCGCGGCGATCGCGCCGCGGGCGCCCTTGAGGCCGTACACGGGCTGGATGAAGCGCTGCACGATGTCGCGCTCCAGGCGGTCCGCCTGCGCGTCCAGCAGCCGGTGCGCCTCGGACACGACGCGGTTGCGGTTCCAGAGCATCGCGCTGAGCGTCATCGCCAGGCCGGCCAGCAGCACCAGCAGCGCGGCCACGACGGCGGTCATCGGCAGGTCGCCGGCGGCATCGCGCGCAGGACGAGCGCCGGCCGATCGCGGGATGTCGGCGGCGGCGGTCGCGGTGGCCTCCGCGGGCGCGGCATCGATCACGGGCTCCGAAGGGTCGTGCACGGGCAGGGCGGCGAGGCCGCACGGATGCTGGACACAGCCGGCAACTGTAGGGCAGGGCGCGTGGTCGTGCGCGCGGCGTCCCCGGAAGCCCCGCTTCGTTACATCTGATGCGCCGCGACGTCGCGCGAGCGCCTATCCTCCCCTGCTCCAGGGGGCGGCGCGCGGCTTGCTCCTGTGCTGCAATCAATCCTCATCTCCGGCAAAGGCGTGCAGTCATGGCGGAAGACTCGGACAAGGGCCCGAAGGCCTGGTGGGCGATGGTGCGGCGGCGCTGGCCGGCCCGCCGGGCGCAACCGGCGCGCATCGCCGCGGCCGATGAAGCGCAACTGATGGACGGCCTCAAACGCGAGGCCGCGCGCGCGCAACGCCATCGCCACGACGGCGTGCTGATGCTGCTGGAACTCGATCCCTGGGCGCGTTTCCAGCAGCAGTACGGCGCCGAGTGCCTGCTGGCTCTGGATGAGCGGCTCGATCAACTGGTGCGCCAGCAATTGCGCGGCGGCGACTGGCTGCTGCCGCTGCCCCGCGGGGTCTGGGCCGCCTACCTGCCGTGCACCGACCCGCTGGGCGCGCTGGATGCCGCGGACCGGGTGCGTTCACGCGTGGCCACGCTCGATTACCGCTGGATGGGGCAGGCGCTGCCGTTGAGCGCGAGCCTGGGCCTGGCGCATTGGCAGGACTGGCGGCGAGAGCCGCAGCAAGGGGCGGATCAGTTGCTGCAGCAGGCCCGACAGGCGCTGGCGATGGCCCGCGGCGCGGGCTGCAATTGCGTGCGCGCGTACGCGGCGATGCCGTCCGGGCGCAACCGCTACAGCGGCACGCGGCCGGCGTAGCCGGTCATCTCCAGGTATCCCCAGCCCAGGGTCCGACCGGACTCGTCGGCCAGGCGCGCGACGCCTTCCCAGTACGGGAAACCTGTGCTGCGCCTCGCATCGACCTCCTGCGCGGCGTAGGCCGCCTCGACGAGGAACACACCGCGGGGCGTGTGGATGCGCCAGCGCGTCGGATAGCTCGCCAGGCTGACCGGGCTGCGCCAATGCGCCAGCGGCTCGAAACGCAGCTGCTGCTCGAAGTCGACGGGCGCCGAGGTCCGTCCCGCGCCGCCCGGGGCCGCGCGCCAGCTGCCGCCAGTCCAGATCACCGCGCCGTCGGCGCCGCGCATCTGGAAGAGCGTCATCGACGAGCCGTCGTCCAGGTTCAGCCCCAGCCAGTCCCAGCCGACCGCGCGGTCGGGGGCGGCCTCGGCGCCGCGGCCCAGGTACTGGTTGCTCCACTCGTGATCGAGCCAGGCGCGCGCGCGGACCTCGCGCGTGCCGCCCTCGCGCAGCGCCAGTTGGCCGCCGCCGTTCAATTGCGGCTCGCTGACGTAGCGGCTGGCCTGCTGCGCGCCGGGGCCCTTGCGCGACCAGCCTTCGCGGCCCTGCAGCAGCGGCGCCTGCGGCGCGTCCAGCGTCAGCGCGAGCGCGAAACCGCCGCGCTCGCTGGGCATGGCCAGCGTGTAGCGGCTGTGGCCCGCCGGGTTCTCCGAGCGCGTCAGGCGCCAGCCGGTCAGCCGCACGCGGGTGTCGTCGGTCTCGGTGCGCGCGTTGGTGAAGCCGTGGCGCAGCACCTGCTCGTCATGCAGCAGGCGCTGGCGACCCAGGTCCGACAGCGCCGCGTGGGCCAGCATCAGCTGCGCGGGCGAGAACGCCGAGCCCTCGGGCGACAAGGGGCGGCGCAGGTCGTTGCGCACGCGGAAGAAGGTCAGCTGGAAGCCGAAGTCAGGCCGCGCGCCGGCCGGGATCGGCGAGCGCGCGGGGTCGGCGTTGACGTCGCCGATGAAGAGCACGCCGGTGACGTACCACCATTCGACGCGCGTCTCGGGATGCGCGCCGTGGTCGCGCGGGAATCGCAGCGGGGCGTCGGACAGCGTCTCTCCTGCCGCGGCCGCCGGCGCTCGCGCCGGTGCCGCCTGCGCCAGGGACCTGCCCGGTCGCGTCATCCCCAGGCCCGCGAGGGCGCCCAGCAGCGGTCGCCGTCCGATCATCACCAATCCTCCCGCACGGCGCGCAGCGCCTCGCCCTGGCCGGCCCGCAGCGCCCGCGCGCTGGCCCAGGCGGCCGTGGCGCCGGTGGCCAGCAGGCTGGCCGCGAGCAGCGCCGTGACGCGCCAGCCGGGAATCGTGCCGTCCATGCTCCAGTGGAAGCTCTGCGGGTTGAGCCGGTACACCAGCACCGCGCTGATCGCCAGGCCCACCAGCAGGCCCATCAGCGCGCCGGCCACCGCCTGCAGCAGCGTCTCCGCCAGGACCAGCCGGCGCAGCATCGCGCGGGTCAGACCCAGGTGCAGCAGCAGGCCGAACTCGCGCCGTCGCGCCAGCAGTTGCGCCGACAGGCTGGCCGCGACGCCGAACAGCCCCAGCCCCAGGCCAACGGCCTGCAGCCAATAGGTGATCGCGAAACTGCGGTCGAAGATCGCCAGCGAGAAGCGCCGCAGCTCGCCGGCCGAGGCGATCTCCAGCGACTCCGGCGCGCCCGAGGCCGCGCGCAGCGCCTGCTGCACGGCGACGGGATCCGCGCCCGGACGCAGCCACACGGCCAGCTCGGTGACCGCGCCGTCGCCGCTCACGCGCGCCCAGTCCTCGCGTGCCATCAGCACCGCGCCGGATTGGCGGCTGTAGTCGCGCCAGATCGCCTTGACCCCGACCGGCAACTGCCGGCCGTCCAGGCGCAGCATGAAGCGGTCGCCCGGTCTCAGGCGGAGCTCGTCTCGCATCGCCTCGTTGATGTAGACCGGCGTCACGTCCGCGGGCAGCGCGACCGCCACGCCCTGCAGCGGCAGGCGGTGGTCCAGCGGCCGGGCCAGCAGCGTGGTGCTGCCGGTCATGCCGCGCACCGTCAGGCCCACGTCGCGCGTGCGTTGCGCGGCCACGCGCTCGACGCCCGCCAGCGCCGCAGCGGACGCGGGCAGCCCGGGCGGCATCGGCTGGCCTTGCTGGGCGCTGTCGCGCGCGGTCTGGCGCAGGTAGAGGTCGGCCGGCAGCATGTCCGTCAGCCATTGGTCCAGCGACTGGCGGAAGCTCGCCACCATGACCAGCATCGCCACCGCGAGCGCCAGCGCGACCAGCACGCCGGCGATCAGCCGGCCGGCCTCGCCGGCCTGGTCGCGCGCGCGCTCCACGGCCAGCAGCGGCAGCGCGCGGCGCGCCGCCCAGCCGCGCAGCAGGCCGGTGATCGCGCGCAGCATGAGCGGCACCGTACCCAGCGCGCCGAGCAGCAGCGCCACCATCGCGGCGTAGGCGCCCAGCGGCAGGCCGGCGACCATCGGCATCGCCGCCAGCGGCAGCGCCGCGACCAGCAGCAGCGGCCCGAACCACCAGCCGCGCCCCGAGGCCTGACCGCTGCCCAGGCCCTTGAGCACCTGCGCCACGGGCAGCCGGCGCAGGCGCATCAGCGGCAGCGCGGCGGCGCCCAGGCTCACCAGCGGCCCAAGCGCGAGCAGGCCCGCGATCGAGGCCGGCGACATCGTCAGCGCCGGCCGCGCGCCGCTCAGGCCCGTCAGGCCGCTGCCCAGGTCGCCGCCCAGCGCATGCAGGCCGAGTTCCGCCAGCGCGACTGCCAGACCGAGGCCGAGCACCGCGCCGGCCAGGCCCAGCAGCGAGGCTTCCGACATCAGCAGCGCCAGGCGCTGACGCGCGCTCATGCCCAGCACGCCCAGCAGCGCGAGTTGCGGCAGCCGCTGCGCCACCGACAGGCTGTGCACCGCGAAGACCATGAAGGCGCCGACGAACAGCGCCATCAGCGACAGCACGCCCAGGTTGAGCCGGTAGGCGCGCGTGAGCCGGCGGGCCTCGTCGGCCTGCTGGCGTGCCTCGTCGCTCGGCGCCCGCGCGGTCACGCCCGGCGGCCAGGCCGGCGTCGCGTGACCCGCACGGCCGGCCGACAGCCGCAGCAGGACCGCGTCGAGCTGGCCCTCGCGGCGCAGCAACTGCTGCGCCCAGGCGATGTCGACGATCACCAGCGCCTGCTGGCGGTCCGGCACGCGGCCGGCGACGGGAACCGGAGCGGGTTCGCCGGGAAGGTCCAGGCGCAGGGCGGCGCCGTTGTCCCACCCCAGGCGCGTCCAGGCCGCGTCGCTGACCAGCAGCGCCGGCTCGCGCAGTGCGCGTCCCAGGTCGGCGCCGTCCAGCCGTGGCAGCCATTGCGGGTGGAAGGCGCCCAGCTGCAGCAGGTCCAGCCCGATCAGCCGCACGCGCTGCCATTGTCCGTCCCTGGCCTGGATCCGGATGCTGGCGTCCAGGCGCGGGGCCAGCGCGGCGATGTCGTCGCGGGCGGCGAGCTCCGCGAAGAAACGGTCCGACAGCGGCGCCGCGCCCGGCGCGGCCACGAGCTCCAGATCGGCCTGCGCGCTGCTCTGGCGCGCGGCCGATTCGAACTGGGCGAGGGCCGACGCGTTGATCCAGTGCACCGCGCCGGCGAGCGCCAGGCCCAGCGCGATCGTCAGCAGCGCGGCGAGCTGGCGGCCCCATTGCAGGCGCAGCGCGGGCCAGGAGAGCTGCCACCACCAGCCCCACGCGCGGCGCAGCGGGCCTGGGGCGACGGAGGAAGGCAGCAGGTCGGCCATGCGGGGTCAGACCTCGACGAGGTGGCCGTTCTCGAGCCGAAGTCGCCGATCGGCCATCGCGGCCGCATGCGCCGAGTGCGTCACCAGCAGGCAGGCTGCGCGCTGTTCGCGCAGTTGATCGCGCAGCAGCGCCAGGACCTGGTCGGCGTGCGCAGGATCGAGGTTGCCGGTGGGTTCGTCGGCCAGCACCAGCACCGGCCGGTGCACCAGCGCGCGGGCGATGGCCACGCGCTGCAGCTGGCCGCCCGACAACTGGCGCGGCAGGTGGCGGGCCTGGGCGCCGAGACCCACCGCCTCCAGCATCTGCGCCACGCGCGCCGGATCGGGCCGGCCCTGCAGCAGCAGCGGCAGCGCGACGTTGTCGAACACGCTCAGGTGGGGCAGGACGTGGAAGGCCTGGAAGACGAAACCGAGCTGCTCGCGGCGCAGGCGTGCCTGACCCGACTCGTCCAGGGCGAGCAGGTCGTGCCCTTCGAGCACGACCTGGCCCCGATCGAGCGGTTCCAGCGCGGCCAGTCCGTTGAGCAGCGTCGACTTGCCGCTGCCCGACTCGCCCAGCAGCGCGAGCATCTCGCCACGATGCAGCGTCAGCGAGAGGTGTTCGAAGAGCGTGTGCGCGCCGTAGCGCTTGGTCAGGCCGGAGGCGGTCAGCAGGGGAACGTCCATCGTCGGACAAGGCAGCCGGGTGGAGGCCGCTGCGGTAACGCGATCCGGCGATTGTGGCCCTGCGCCCGGGCCGCTCCGCCGTCGCGGTGCGGCAGCAGGTCGGGATGCGCCCATTCCACTCAAATGAAGGCTGAGCCCACCTAAATGGGTGGGTTGTGCGCGCCGATCCCCGGCATCGAGGGCGGGGTGGCGGCGGGAGGTCAGGCAACTGATTCGATGTCCCTTGGCAATGGCGCCGTCGGACATTTCTCCGCGAGGTGTTTGCATGTCGATGATTTCCTCCTCCCCCTCCTCACCGTTGGTGAACCATGTCACCGCCCACCCTCCGACTGGAGCCCAGTCAACGCCGGGCTTTTTCAACCGACTGCTGGCGTGGTTTCACAACAGGCGGGATCCAGCGCCCGCCACGCCGCGGATGTTCCGGCGGTACGAGGTGACGCAGCCGCCCGCGTCCGTCGTGCCCAGGACGGGGCCGAGCCAACGGACGACTGCAGCGGTCACGACCGCGGCGACGAGCACACCTGCGCCCAGGAAGCAGGACGGCGGCACCCCTCGCGAGGAGGGGCCGGGTTGGGCGGAGGCGCGCTCCGTGATCGCGCGCTGGGTCGCCGATGCGGACGCGAAGGACACCCCGCTGAGCCCATCGGGCGCCATCGCGGCGGAAGCGTTCCGGGATATGTGCGACACGCTGTCGAAGATCGCCGCGCGGCCGGCGTGGAAGCGGTGGCTGCTGCCGAGCTCCCGGGATGCCGCCACCGCGGTGGCCCATGAATTGGCGCCGCTGACGCGGGCGGTGCGCCGCGACCTCCGGAGCGCGTTGGGCGCCGTGCACAAGGTGTCGCCCGCGCTCGAGGCCAAGGCGATGACCAAGATCCTGCGCGCGCTCGCGGCCCGGGCGGTGATCTCGCGTCACCTGGAACCCACCGATGGTGAGCGTTGGCACGCGATGTTGACCGGCGCGCTGCGTGTCGACGCATCCCGCGCCCGAGCCGTCACCACGGATGACGCGATGGCGCTGCGGATCACGCTCCAGTCCCTGCGTGACGCGCTCTGAGCGTCCGGGTCCTTGCCCGTTTCAGAAAGCGTCCCAGCGCGCGATCAGCCGGTCGAGCGCATCGGGCGCCTCGGCCGGCACGACCTGCCGGGCCGGCATGCTCCGCAGCCACGTGATCTGGCGCTTGGCCAGTTGACGGGTCGCGGCGGTGCCGAGTTCCCGCAGCGCGGCCAGGTCGGGGGAGGCCTCGTCCTGGTCCAGCAGCTCCCAGGCCTGCCGGTAACCGACGCAACGCATCGAAGGCAGTCCCAGATGCAGGTCACCGCGTGCGCGCAGGCGCCGCACCTCGTCGACGAAGCCCTGCTCGAGCATCAGCTCGAAACGCTGCGCCAGCCGCGCGTGCAGCCAGGCGCGGGCCGCGTCCGAGGGCTCCAGCGACAGCAGCGGCCAATCCACGCCGCGCGAGCGCTGCCGGCCATAAAGCACCGACATCGGCTCCCCGCTCAACAGGCACACCTCCAGCGCGCGCTGGATGCGTTGCGCGTCCAGCGGCGCCAGGCGCGCGGCCGTCGCCGGGTCGAGCACCGCCAGCCGCGCGTGCATCGCGGGCCAGCCCTCGCGCGCGGCGTCGGCATCAAGCCGGGCGCGAAGCGCGGGATCGGCCTGCGGCAACTCCGACAAGCCGTCGAACAGCGCCTTGAAGTACAGCATCGTCCCGCCCACGAGCAGCGGTCGCGCCCCGCGGGCCTGGATCTCGGGCACCAGGCGCAGCGCGTCGCGGACGAACTGCGCGGCCGAGTAGCTCTCGGTGGGCTCGAGGATGTCGATCAGGTGATGCGGGACGGCCGCGAGCTCCTCGGGCGTGGGCTTGGCCGTGCCGATGTCCATGCCGCGGTACACCAGCGCGGAATCCACGCTGATGATCTCCACGCGCTGATGCCGCGCGATCGCGAGGGCGGCGGCGGTCTTGCCGCAGCCGGTCGGGCCGGCGAGGCACAGCGGCGCCAGCGCGCCCGATGGCCCCGACGGCTCCGGGGAACTGGCCGGGCCTGACGCGCTCAGAAGCGCTCCCACGGCGCCAGGTAGCGCCATTGACCGGCGGGCAGCTGACCCAGCGGGATGCGACCGATGCGCACGCGCTTGAGCGCCAGCACCTTCAGGCCGACCATCTCGCACATGCGGCGGATCTGGCGCTTGCGGCCCTCGCGCAGGACGAAACGCAGCTGGTCCTCGTTGGCCCAGCTCACCTTGGCGGGCTTGAGCTGCACGCCGTCGAGCTCCAGGCCGTGGTTCAGCAGCGCGATGGCGCGGGGATCGAGCTGATGCTGCGGATGCTGGTCCGGGTCGCCGTTCTCGACGGCGACGCGCACCAGGTATTCCTTCTCGACGTCGGAGTCCTCGCCGATCAGGTGGCGCGCGATGCGGCCGTCCTGCGTCAGCACCAGCAGGCCGGTGGAGTCGATGTCCAGGCGTCCGGCGGGCGCCAGGCTGCGGCCGTGGCCCGGGGCCCACTGGATCTTGGACGGGTCCTCGCCCCAATGCGTGTCGGCCTTGACCAGCACCGACGCGGGCTCGTAGCCGTCCTCGGCCTGGCCGGAGACGTAACCGATGGGCTTGTGCAGGAGGATGGTGACGCGCTGCGCCTGCTGTTCCCGGGCGGCGGGGTCGACCTCGATCTTCGCGTCGGGACCGACACGCTGGCCCAGCGTCGCGGGTTCGCCGTCGACGGTGACCCAACCGGCCTCGATCCATTCGTCGGCCTCGCGGCGCGAGGCCAGGCCGAGCTCGCTCATGCGCTTGGACAGGCGCTCGCCGGCATCCGGATCGGCCAGGCGCGCGGGCGCGGGTTGACGCGGCGCGTCGGGCTGGCGCGGACGGTCGGTGCGCTCGGCGCGCTCCTGGCGTTCGGCGCGGGCATGGACGTCGGAGAACGGCGCCTGGCCGCGATCACCACGATCGTTGCGGTCGCCGTAGGGCGCGCGGCGCGGGCGATCGTCGCCGTAGCGCGAGCCCGGGCCGGCGTCGCGGCCATAACGCGAGCCTTCCGGCGGGCGGCCGTAGCGGTCGCCGCCGCGGTCGCCGCCACGGTCATCCCGGCGCGGACGGTCGCCGTAGGGCCGGTCGCCATAGGGGCGATCCCCCTGCGGCCGGGCGCCGTACGGGCGGTCGCCCTGGGGACGATCCCCGTAAGGCCGGTCGCCATGAGGCCGGTCGCCTTGCTGGCGCTGCGGGCGGTCGCCATATCGATCGCCTCCGCGATCATCGCGGCGCGGGCGGTCGCCCTCGAAGCGGGGACGGTCGCCGTACGGGCGGTCAACCTGGGGATGATCGCCTTGCGGGCGCTGCGGACGGTCGCCATATCGATCGCCTCCGCGATCATCGCGGCGCGGGCGGTCGCCCTCGAAGCGGGGACGGTCGCCGTACGGGCGGTCGCTGGGGCCACGGCGGTCATCGCGGCGGTCGTACCGGCCCTGCGGGCCGCGGCGATCCTGTCGGCCTTCCTCGGCGCGACGCTGCTGATACGCGGCCTCGCGCTCGGCGCGGTCGGTCTGCGCCTGGGCGAGCGTCGGACGGGGCTTGTTGACGCCCTTGCCGCGCAGCGGCGCGCGGCGGGGGCCCTTGTCGGTCGAGCCGTCGGACTTGGCATCGGCCGGTTTGTTCTTGTTGAGCTTGAGCGTGGCCATGTCGGTACTGCTTCTGGTGAAAGGGTGGGCGCCGGGAAATCGGAAAGCGGGGATCGGACAGCGGGAGCGCGAGGGAGCGGATCGAGGGGCGGTGAGTCGGCGAACTCAGCGCCCGCGCAGGAAGAGCCCGTCCAGGTCGCGCACGGTCAGTTGACGCCAGGTCGGACGGCCATGGTTGCACTGGTCGGCGCGTTCGGTGCGTTCCATGTCGCGCAGCAGCGCGTTCATCTCGTCGAGGGTCAGTTGGCGGTTCGCACGCACGGCGCCATGGCAGGCCATGGTCGCGAGGATCTCATGCTGCGCGCGTTCGATGGCATGGCTGGCGTCGAACTGCGCGAGCTCGGCCAGCACGCCGCGCGCGAGTTCGACGACATCGCCGCCGGACAGCAGCGCCGGGCGCTCGCGCACGGCCAGGACCTTGGCCGAGAGTGGCGAGATGTCCAGGCCGAGCCGGCGCAGCGTGTCCGCGTGGGCCTCGGCGGTGGCGATCTCGGACGGCGTCGCGGCGAAGGTCACCGGGATCAGCAGCGGTTGCGAGTCGATGCGGGTCTCGCCCAACGCGGTCTTCAGGCGTTCGTAGACCACGCGCTCATGGGCGGCGTGCATGTCGACGATCACCAGGCCCTGCGCGTTCTCGGCCAGCACGTAGATGCCCTGGATCTGCGCGATCGCCCGGCCCAGCGGCCACTCGCCGGCCTGGCTGGACGGCAGCGGCGAGGGGGGCGAGCCGGCCAGCATCGACAGCGACGCCGAGGGCGCGCCGGCCGAGCCGGACGCGGCCGGGAGGCCGGCGCTCGGGCCGGACGCGTACAGCGCCTCGGCCTGCTCGAGCGCGAGCGCGGTCTGGGCGCGGGTGGGGATCGGCGCGCGCCAGCCCTCGGGGCCGGCGAAGCGGGCGGAAGGCGCGTGGTAAGGCGCGGGCGGCTCGTAGGCGGCCAGGCCCGGTGCGGTGCCGCTCTCAGCGGCGGCGGCGCCGTCCATCGGCCGTTCCCAGGCGGGCGTGCCGGTCCAGCGTTCGCGGCCGGTGGGTGCGGGCGCGGCTTCGGGGGGCGTGTCCTCGGTGCGCGACAGCGCGAGCGCGGCCACCACGGCGCGGCGCACCTGCTGGTGGATCTCGCGGCCGTCGCGGAAGCGGACCTCGATCTTGGTCGGATGGACGTTGACGTCGACGAGCTCGGGCTGGACGTCGATGAACAGCACGTAGGTCGGTTGACGGTGGCCGTGCAGGACGTCGTCGAAGGCGGAGCGGATGGCGTGGGCGATCAGCTTGTCGCGCACGTAGCGGCCGTTGACGTAGACGTACTGCATGTCCGCGCGGCTGCGGGCGGCCTCGGGCAGGCCGACGCGGCCATGGATGCGCATCGGGCCGACCTCGGTGAGGACCTCGCGGCTCTGGGCGATGAAGTCCTCGTTGAGGACCTCGGCGATGCGCTGGGGCAGCGGCGCGGCGCGCCATTGGTCGACGAGCTTGCCCTCGTGCCAGACGGCGAAGCCGACGTCGGGGCGGGCGAGCGCGTGGCGGCGCAGCGCCTCGAGGCAGTGGGCGAGCTCGGTGCTCTCGCTCTTGAGGAACTTGCGGCGCGCGGGCGTGTTGAAGAAGAGCTCGCGGACCTCGACGGAGGTGCCTCTGGCGCGGGCGGCGGGGCTGAGCTCGCCGGTGCGGGCCTCCAGGCGCCAGGCGTGGGCGGCGCCGTGGAAGCGCGAGACGATGGCCAGCTCGGCGATGGAGGAGACGGCGGCGAGGGCCTCGCCGCGGAAGCCCATGGTCGCGACGGCCTCGAGGTCGTCGAGCGTGCCGATCTTGCTGGTGGCGTGGCGCTTGATGGCCAGGGGGAGTTCAGCGTCGGGGATGCCGGCGCCGTCGTCCTCGACGATGAGGGAGCGGATGCCGCCGGCGATGAGCTTGAGCTGGATCTGGGAGGCGCCGGCGTCCAGGGCGTTGTCGACGAGCTCGCGGACGACGGAGGACGGGCGTTCGACGACCTCGCCGGCGGCGATCTGGGAAATCAGTTCATCGGGAAGCTCGCGGATCGCGCGGCGTGCGCCGGATGCGGCGGGACCCTGCGCGGTCGCGGAGTCCGCCGTCGGGGCGAGGGTGTCATCCATGGGGGCGGATTGTAGAGACAGGTCGTCTCAACCGGTGGACCGGTGCGATGTCGCCGTCCGTTTGAGCGTGAACCAGAGCAGGAACAAGGCGCCCGCGAGGATGAAGCCCCAAGGGCAGGCGTCGAACCAGTGCCAGCGGACGGAGTCGACGAGTGGCGGTGCGATCCAGTAGGACTGCGGTGCGGTCTGTGCCAGCAGCATGTTGACGCTGAAGTGCAGCGCGATGGGCGCGAGCAGCGATCGGGAGGCGAGGTAGATCGCGCCGAGGGTGAGCGCTCCGGTCGTCAACTTCAGCCATGCATCCGGGCTTGCGACCGGTGCACTTGGAACCGCGCTTCGGATCGCGAGGCGATCCGACCGCCAGCAGATCGCGAGCGTTCGTCGCGAAGCGTGTCGAGCGGAGCGGCAGAACCGGTCGGCCGGAGGGGCGTACTGCCGCGCTTTCCGCAAGGCGTGGCAATCGGGATCGACCGGACTGCCTTGCGCTCTGGGGCGCTCCAGGGTGCCCTCAACGAGCCCTCAACGATGGAAGGAAACATCCATGTTCTTCAACCACCCGATGTTCACCGGACCGTGGTCATCGCCCGCGTTCTCGCCGATGGCCTTCGGCGGCATCTCACCGCAGGCGTCCTGGGGAAACAGCTTCTCGCACCCGATGTACATGTCCCTGGCCAACTGGTCGATGGGCCGCAGCAGCGGCTGGTTGGGCGAAGGCTGGTCCGGATTCCAGCGCGGCACCGCCAGCGGTCCTCGCGAAGGAGGGTGGAGCGGCAACTCGGGCGGCTATGTCGTCGGCGACAGCGGCCGCCTCCAGGTGGACTTCAAGGGCGGCGAATCCGACTCCGACAGCATGGTCCAGTACCGGACCAGCAACGGGGGCTGGAAGGACCTCGACCGCGCCAAATCGGCCAAGGGCTCGACCCAATGGATCGAGGCGGACCCGGGATCGACCGTCAAGTTCCGGATCAAGACCTCCGGGGGGACGACCTATCAGGCCGGGACCCGGAACAATACGGATCGCCGCGACCACGGGCGCACCACTGCCACCGATCGCGGCGTGAGGCTGGCCTTCGAGGACTCGACCGACAGCGACTTCAATGACGCCGAGATCGAGATCTCCAATGCGCCCCGGCTCCGCTAGGCCCGCCCCATCGACCGCAAGGACCCCGGCGATGCCGCGAGGAGTTGAATCATGTACTTCACCCGCATGCCGCCGCTGGGCGGTCCCTCACTGGGGCGCGTCGGCTGCGCTGTCGCGATGGCCGGCTTTCGAGGGGGGCGCCTGCCGTCAACGATGTACACCTCGTTCGGACATTGGGGCATGGGTGCGAGCAGGGGATGGCTGGCGCGGAGCTGGCCCCGGTCCGATGGCGGGAATCCCATGGGCTTGGCGTTCGTCTGCTTCCTGGATGCGCCGCAAACCCCTTACTGCGCGACGGTGCGCGTCCCATTGA
Organism: Roseateles sp.; assembly: GCA_039594005.1. Classification (GTDB taxonomy): domain Bacteria; phylum Pseudomonadota; class Gammaproteobacteria; order Burkholderiales; family Burkholderiaceae_C; genus Roseateles. The sequence goes on along the minus strand of JBCNOF010000010.1, from coordinate 1,468,600 downwards.
GCGTCATGGAGCGTTAGCCCGGTCGCCGCGCTCCGTGCGGTGGCCCACACAGCAAATCCGGGCGGGTGCTTCTCGCGTTTCTTCACAAGTGCTTCAGGAAGCGCCCGCCATAATCCGCGCCCATGGACCTGATGTACTTCCTCGTCGACTTCATCCTTCACGTCGACAAGCACCTCGCCGAGTTCGTGACCGCCTACGGCCTGTGGGTCTACGCGCTGCTCTTCCTGATCGTCTTCGTCGAGACCGGCCTCGTCGTGATGCCCTTCCTGCCGGGGGACTCGCTGCTGTTCGTCGTCGGCGCGCTGTGCGGCACCGGCATGATGAGCCTGCCGCTGGCGATCACCGTGCTGCTCGTGGCCGCCATCCTCGGCGACCAGTGCAACTACACGATCGGGCGCTACTTCGGCCCCAAGGTCTTCCAGTGGGAGCAGTCGCGCTTCTTCAACAAGCGGGCCTTCGACGCCGCGCACGAGTTCTACGAGAAGCACGGCGGCGTCACCATCATCCTGGCGCGCTTCATGCCGTTCATCCGGACCTTCGCGCCCTTCGTGGCCGGCGTGGCCGAGATGACCCGCAGCCGCTTCACCGCCTACAACGTCGCCGGCGGCGTCATCTGGGTCGTCGGCCTCACGCTCGCGGGTTACCTCTTCGGCAACATCCCGTTCGTGCAGACGCATCTGTCCAAGATCATCTGGGCCATGATCCTGATCCCCGGCCTCATCGCGCTGTACGGCGGATGGAAGGCCTCGCGCGCGAAACCCACCCCGGCCGCGTGAGCCCACACGGGAAAACACCGAGGCGCCTGTCGCGCAAAGCACGGGGGTGAGCTTCGTCACGGTGAAAGCGCAGGGCTATCCTCGCCCGCTGCTTTCACCGCCGACAACGCCCCATGCAACACAGCCTCCTCAGCAAGGCCGCCACCCTGGCCCTGAGCCTGACTGCCGCGATCGCGACTGCGCCCGCGCAAGCCCAACAGGCCGCGACATCGACCGCTTCCGCCACGGCCACCGCCACGGCGCCGGCACCCGCCGTCACCATGCTGTTGCGCGAGCCCGCCGTGTCCGCGCGCCACCTGGCCTTCGTCTACGGCGGCGATCTGTGGATCGCCAACCGCGACGGCAGCCAGCCGCGCCGCCTCGCGGGTCACGCCGCGCCGGAGTTCGCGCCGCGCTTCTCGCCCGACGGGCAGTGGATCGCGTTCTCCGCTGCGTATGACGGCAACGTCGATGTCTACGTGATCGCCGCCGCGGGCGGTCAGCCGCGGCGCCTGACCTGGCATCCGTCCGCGGACCAGGTCACCGGCTGGAGCCCGGACGGCAAGCGCGTGCTGTTCGCCTCCGCGCGCGAGGTGCTGAACAACCGCAGCAAGCAGCTGTTCGAGGTCGGCGTCGACGGCGGCTTCGAGCACAAGGTCATGGAGGCCGTCGCCTACGAGGGCGTGTGGTCGCCCGACGGCAGCAAGCTCGCCTATCGCCCGTACAACGCGGCGTACTCCGGCCCGAGCGGCTGGCGCCAGAGCCGCGGCGGCACCACGCCGCCGATCTGGATCATCGATCCCAAGGGCAAGACCTGGGAGCAGATCCCCCACGTCAACGCCACCGACAGCAACCCGATCTGGATGGGCGACGAGGTCGTCTTCATCTCTGATCGCAACGACGGCGCGGCCAATCTCTTCGCGTTCAACACGAAGACCAAGGCGCTGCGCCAACTGACGAAGGAAACCGTCTGGGACGTGCGCAGCGCCGACGGCCGCGACGGGCGCATCGTCTACGAGGTGGGCGGTCAGCTCAAGGAGATCGGCCTGGACGGCGGCGCGCCGCGCTTCCTGAGCATCGCGCTCAACGAGGCCAGCACCCAGGCCCGCGTGCAGTGGAAGGACGCGTCCAAGACCATCACCAATGCGTCGCTGTCGGCCACCGGCAAGCGCGTGGTGATCAGCGCGCGCGGCGAGATCTTCACCGTGCCGGTGAAGGACGGCGTGGTGCGCAACCTGACGCAGACCTCGGGCGTGCGTGAGAAGGACGGCCTGTGGAGCCCCGACGGCCAGCAGGTGGCCTACGTCTCCGACGAGCCCGGCATGCGCCATCAGGTCGTGATCCGCGATCAGCTCGGCGATCAGGCCGCCAACAAGCCCACCCGCAAGATCCTGCTGCCCGAGACCGGGTATTACACGCTGATGGACTGGTCGCCCGATGGCGCGCGCCTGATCCTGCAGGACAACCACCTCAACCTGTTCCAGCTGCCGCTGACCGGCGCGCAGTCGGGCAAGCTCGCCAAGATCGACACCAGCGAGCGCCGCGGCGGCATGGACGTCGGCTTCTCGCCCGACGGCCGCTATCTGGCCTACACGGTCATCGGCAAGAACTTCTTCAGCCAGGTCCGCGTCGTCGACTTCCAGACCGGCCAGCAGCACACCGTCACCGACGGGCTCAGCCACGCGAACCTGCCGGTGTTCTCGACCAAGGGCGACGTGCTGTTCTTCGCCGCGTCGATCAACTCGGGACCCGCGCAGGTGGGCCTGGACATGTCCACGCAGGAACGCGCCGTGCGCATGGGCCTGTACGCGGCGGTGCTGCGCGCGGACGGCAAGTCGCCGCTCGAGCCCAAGGCCGGCGACGAGGAGTCCAGGGACAAGAAGGCGGATGAGGACAAGGACGACAAGTCCGACAGGTCTGACAAGTCCGACAAGGAGGAGAAGTCCGAGAAGGGCGACAAGTCCGACAAGTCCGACAAGCCCGAGAAGGACGGCAAGGACGGCAAGAAGGACGAGGGCAAGGACGTCAAGCCCAAGGTCAAGCCGGTGCGCATCGACTTCGCCGGCCTGAAGGACCGCATCGTGGGTCTGCCGGTGGCCACCGCGCGTTACGACAACCTGGGCGTGGCCGACGACGGCGCGCTGTTCTATGTCGAGCGCAAGCAGCCGGGCGCGTCCATCGAGGCCGACGGCGGCAACGGCCGCAAGGGCGACCTGTACCGCTTCGACTTCGAGGAGAAGAAGACCAAGATGGTCAAGCCGCAGGTGGAGGACTACAGCCTCAGCGCGGACGGCAAGAAGATCCTGCTGAACCTGGGCGGCGGTCGTCTGGAGATTTCCGACGCGCGCGAGAAGATCGATACGAAGAGCATCGACCTGTCGGGTCTGAAGACGCGCATCGATCCGCGCGCCGAATGGCGTCAGATCTTCGACGAGACCTGGTGGATGGAGAAGGAATACTTCTACGACCCCAAGCTGCATCAGCTCGACTGGCAGGGCGTGTATCAGCGCTATGCGCCGCTGGTGGCGGGCGTGCAGCGTCGCGAGGACCTGAATGACCTGCTCGTGGAGATGATCGGCGAGCTGCAGGTCGGCCACAACCGCGTGGGCGGCGGCGACGTGTTCCAGGAGCCGCGTGTCGCGGTGGGCTTGCTGGGCGCGGACTTCAGCCTGGAGAACGGCAAGTACCGCATCAAGAAGATCCTCAAGGGCGACCGCTGGGATCCGTACCTGAAGGCGCCGCTGGCCGCGCCGGGCGTGGGCGTCAAGGAAGGCGACTACCTGTTGGCGGTCAACGGCCAGGCGGTGGATGGCTCGCGCAACCTGTATCAGGCGCTGGAGAACACCGTGGGCAAGCCGGTGCAGCTGACGGTGTCGATCAACGCGAACGGGCAGGGCGCACGTCGCGTGACCGTCGAGCCGGTGGCCACCGAGTCGCGTCTGCGGCAGTGGGCCTGGATCGACCACAACCGCGAGGAAGTGGATCGCCTGAGCGGCGGCAAGATCGCCTACGTGTACATGCCGGACACGGCGGGACCGGGCTTCCAGCACTTCAACCGGATGTTCTTCGCGCAGGTGGACAAGCCGGGGCTGATCGTCGACGACCGTCGCAATGGCGGCGGCCAGGCGGCCAACTATGTGACCGAGCTGCTCAACCGGGCCTACCTCGGCAGCTGGAAGGACCGCGATGGCCTGATCTACGACACGCCGGCTGGCGCGATCTATGGGCCCAAGGCGATGCTGATCGACCAGGACGCGGGCTCGGGCGGCGACTTCATGCCGTATGCGTTCAAGCGCACGGGCCTGGGCCCGCTGATCGGCAAGCGGACCTGGGGTGGATTGATCGGGATCTCGGCCAATCCGAACCTGATCGACGGTGGGTCGCTGGTGGTGCCGTTCTTCCGCTTCTTCACGCCGGAAGGCGAGTGGCGCATCGAGAACGAAGGCGTGTCGCCCGACATCGACGTCGATCTGGACCCGGTGCAGGTCAACGCGGGCCGCGATGTGCAGCTCGAGGCCGCGGTGGCCAACGTGCTGGAACGCCTGAAGACCTGGAAACCGATCCAGCGCACGATGGCACCGGCGATGCCGACGCAAGTCGGGAAGTGATCGGCTGAACCCGCTCTCCCGCCCCCCAAGGGGCGGGAGAGCGACCACGGACGCCCCCTTGTTGGGGATGCGGTCACCCCCTGCGATGCGATTTCCTATTGCAGCGACGACCGAGATGATTCACGCAGATCTGGGACCCGAACTGGAGGCCATCGTGCTGAATCTGATCGAGAGCGGAAGGTATTCGTCGCGCACGCAGGTGCTGCGCGACAGCGATGAATTGAGGACCTGGCGCGAGTCACAGTTGCGCGCCTTCAAGGCCGAGCTTGAAAGTCGGCTGGCGACACCCTCAGCGGACTACATCCCGGCGGAGGAGGCGTTCGATCGTCTCTATCGGGAGTTGGAGATTCAGCGAGACGGCGACGCATGAAGGTCCGCCTCCACCCGGAGGCGCTGGCGGATTTGAGGTCAATCCATCGATACATCGCGTCGAAGAACCGGCAGCGGGCAGACTCCTTCATCAAGGAGTTGCACGAGAAGATTGCCGGTCTCAGCCGAATGGCCGCATCGTTCCCCTTGCTTGAAGGATTCGAATCAGCGGGTTTCAGCCGCCGAGCGCATGGGAACCACCGCATCCTGTATCGAATCCTTGAGGAGGACGTCGTCGAGGTCACCCATGTCATGCCGATGGCGCGAGACCATCTGGCGCTCTTGGCCTCGTGGAAGCTGTGATGCTCCCGGCCGTCGGATGACGCGCTAGAGCGCCCGATGTCTCGCCGCGAGCGGCGGATTCTTCGCGAAGTAGCGGGCGATGCCGATGGCCAGCGCCTTCACCAGGTCGTCCTGGTAGTCCGGGTCGCGCAGCTTCGCCTCTTCCTCGGGGTTGGAGATGAACGCCGTCTCCACCAGGATGGACGGCACGTCGGGGGCCTTCAGCACCGCGAATCCCGCCTGCTCCACGCTGCCCTTGTGCAGCTTGGCCAGCTTGCCGATCTGCCCGAGCACCTCGCCGCCCAGCTTCAGGCTGTCCTTGATCTGCGCCGACGTGCTCATGTCCAGCATCGCCCGCAGCACGCCCGCATCCTTCACCGCCTTGCTGTTGACGCCGCCGATCACGTCCGCCGCGTTCTCCTTGTCCGCCATCCAGCGCGCTGCCGTCGAGCTCGCGCCGCTCGTGGACAGCGCGAACACCGAGGCGCCGCGTGCCTTGGGCGTGATGAACGCGTCGGCGTGGATGGACACGAACAGGTCGGCCTGCACCCGCCGCGCCTTGCGCACCCGCTCGCCCAGCGGCACGAAGAAATCGGCATCGCGCGTCATCATCACGCGGATGCGCGGATTGCTGTTGAGCCGGTCTCTGAGTTTCTTGCCGATCGCCAGCACCACGTCCTTCTCGCGCAGCCCCGTCGGACCGATCGCGCCGGGATCCTCGCCCCCATGCCCCGGATCGATCGCGATCACGATCAACCGGTCCAGCTTGGTCTGGCTCATCTCCGGCGCGGCATCCTTGAGCGGCGGTGTCACCGGCGGCGGCGTGTCGATCCGCGCGACCGCGCTGGCCGGTCGCTGCGGGGCGGTCGCCACGGCGCTTGCCGCCTGCTCGGCCGCCGATGCAGCGCTCAGCGGCCGGTCGATGCGCCCGATCAGCTCGCCCAGCGCGTCGTTCACCGACTGCGCCGCGGCCGTCTCCGCCGCCTCCTTGCCGCGAACGAGGTCCAGCAGCGGATCGCGCTCGCGGGTCGGATACAGGTCCAGCACCAACCGGTCCTTGTAGGCGGCCACCGGCTCGATCGTGAAGACCTGCGGCGCCACCGGCTGCTTCAGGTCCAGCACGATCCGCACCACGCGGGGTTGGTTCTGCCCGACCCGCACGCCGGCGATGTACGGATCGTCCGGCTTGATCTTGCCCAGCAAGTCCTTGAGCCCCGCGTCCAGTGCCAGTCCGTCGACGTCGATCACCAGCCGGTCCGGATTCACGGCCAGGAAGCTCTTGGCGGCAAGCGGCCGATCGGATTCGATCGTCACGCGCGTGTAGTCGCTCGCCGGCCAGACCCGCACCGCGACGATGCTGGCCGAGCCCGCCGCGGCCAGCGCGGGCAGGGCAGGCAGCACCGGGAAGCTCAGCACCACCGCGCCCATGCGGCCCAGCGCCTTGCGGCGGCCGCGCGAGGGCAGGGCCGTCGACGAAGCGTTCCGATCGTTGGAGGAGGGCGGCAGACCGGTCATGGCTCCTGTCCTGTGAGGCGGGGGTCGAGGCGGTTATCGAGTTCGGCCAGCACCGCCTGGCCGCGGGGCGTGCGGGCTTCGACGCGAACGTCGCGGCTGTCGTCGGCGTTGACCTCGATCAGCAGGCGCAGGTCGGCCGGGGGCAACATCCCGGCGGCCTTCTCCGGCCATTCGCTGAGCTTGAGCCCCGGCGCGGCGAAGACGTCGCGGAAGCCCGCGTCCTCCCACTCGCGCGGATCGCTGAAGCGGTAGAAGTCGAAGTGATGGGCGGGCGCACCGGCAAGCGCCGGCGGGGCGTAGTCCTCGACGACGGCGTAGCTCGGGCTCTTGATGCGGCCGGTGACGCCCAGCGCGCGCAGCAGGTGGCGCACCAGGCTGGTCTTGCCAGCGCCCAGTCCGCCATCGAGTTCGATGCTCAGGTCCGCGATCTGCGGACAGCGGGCCAACGCCTGGGCGAATCGTTCGCAGGCGGCCTCGTCGGGCCAACGGTAAGGGCGGGTTTCTAGAATGCTCAACAGCGATGAATTCCTTGATCAACACCCCGCGGCCCGGCGCGTCCGGCGACGCGATGCCGAGCCCCTCCCGAGACCCCGACGCGCTGGCCGCGCTGATGGTCGAGGTCCGCGCCTGGGCGCATGAGCTCGGATTCTCACAGATTGGCGTCGCACTCGTCGATCTGAGCGATGCGGAAGCAGGTTTGCAGGCCTGGCTGGACGCCGGATTCCACGGCGAGATGCAGTACATGGCCGCTCATGGCCTCAAGCGCGCGCGTCCGGCGGAGCTGGTGCCCGGCACCATCAGCATCCTGACCGCGCGCATGGACTACCTCCCCGAGGCCGCCGGCGACGACTGGCAGGACCGCGAATGGGCCGCGATGCGGGATCCCGCGCGGGCCCAGGTGTCGCTGTACGCGCGTGGCCGGGACTATCACAAGGTGCTGCGTCAGCGCCTGCAGCAACTCGCGGATCGGCTGCAGGAGCGCCTGGGCCCGATGGGACACCGCGTGTTCACCGACTCGGCGCCGGTGCTCGAGGTCGAGCTCGCGAGCCGTTCCGGCATCGGATGGCGCGGCAAGCACACGTTGACGCTGCATCGGGACAGCGGCTCGATGTTCTTCCTCGGGGAGATCTACCTGGACCTGCCATTGCCGCCCAGCGAGCCGGTGACCGCGCATTGCGGCCAGTGCCGCGCCTGCCTGGACGCGTGTCCGACGGGGGCGATCGTCGCCCCGTACCGGCTCGACGCGCGGCGCTGCATCAGCTACCTGACGATCGAGCAGGATGGTCCGATCCCCGTGGAGTTCCGCGAGGCCATCGGCAACCGGATCTACGGCTGCGACGACTGCCAGCTGGCCTGTCCGTGGAACAAGTTCGCGCGCAGGAACGCGCTGCCCGACTTCGAATGGCGCGAGCCGCTGGGGCATGCGTCGCTGCTCGAGCTGTGGGCCTGGGACGAGGCGAGCTTCCTACGCCGCACGGAGGGATCGGCGATCCGACGCATCGGCCACGCACGCTGGCGTCGCAACCTCGCCGTGGCGATGGGCAACGCGCTGAGGCAAGACCTGGCGCCCGAGCGCCGTGGCCGGATGCGCGAGGCGCTGACGCGGCGCGGCCCGCACGCGTCGGAGCTGCTGGCGGAGCACATTGATTGGGCACTGGCCCGGGATCCCCTCCCCCCTCCTGCGGCGCTGCGGCCGGGGAGGGCGCGAGTGGCCGCGCTGCCGGTGAGGTCTCTACGTAGTTCCGCTAGCGCGCTGTCACCGACGAGATACTTAAGCTGTCCTGATCGATCCATCCCCCTTCCGGAAGACGAGGAGAACATGAACCGTCGCTCGATCCTTCAACGCGGCCTGCTGCTGGGCACGCTCTCGCTGTCGTGCGCCGCGGCGCTCGCCCAGTCCTATCCCACCAAGCCGGTCAAGCTGGTGGTCCCGTTCGCGCCGGGCGGCACCACCGACATCGTCGCCCGCGTCGTCGCGCAGCACATCGCCGGGCCGCTGGGCCAGACCATGGTCGTGGAGAACAAGGCCGGCGGCGGCGGCATCATCGGCGCCAACGACACCGCCAAGTCCGCGCCCGACGGCTACTCGCTGGGCGTGGCCACGGTCTCCACCACGGCCACCAACCCCGCGATCAACCCCAAGACGCCGTACAACCCGCTGACGGACTTCACGCCCATCATCAACCTGGCGGCCACGCCCAACGTGATCGCGGTGCATCCGTCCTTCCCGGCCAAGGACTACAAGGCCTTCGTCGCCGAACTGAAGAAGAACCCGGGCAAGTACAGCTACTCGACCTCCGGCACCGGCGGCATCGGCCACCTGCAGATGGAGCTCTACAAGAGCCTGACCGGCGTCTTCGTCACCCACATCCCCTACCGCGGCGCGGGCCCCGCGCTGAACGACACGGTCGCCGGCCAGGTGCCGATGATCTTCGACAACCTTCCCTCGGCGCTGCCCTTCATCAAGGACGGCCGCCTGGTGGCGATCGCGGTGGCCGCGCCGCAGCGCCTGGCCGTGCTGCCCAACGTGCCGACCTTCAAGGAAGTGGGCCTGGAGCCCGTGAACCGCATGGCCTACTACGGCATCCTCGGGCCCCAAGAACCTGCCCAAGGACGTGGTCGCCAAGATCAACGACGCCGCCCGCAAGACCGTCGAGATGCCCGAGGTCCGGAAGCGCATCGAGGAAACCGGCTCCATCGTCATCGGCAACACGCCGGAGCAGTTCACCGAGCAGATCAAGGCCGAGTACGCGGTCTACAAGAAGGTCGTCGAGACGCAGAAGCTCAAGCTCGACTGAAGCCGGACCGGCCGGATGCCGGTTCGTCAACAGCAAAGGAAGGGGCGCCCCGAAGGACGCCCCTTTTCGTCATTGCCCAGCCACACAAACAGCCGCCCCCGACCCCCTACCTAGAATCCCACCACCCCCCCGCCCCGCCGCCCCGCGGCTCGCGCCCCCCGATATCCCCCCCCAGCCGGACTTCATCATAATCATCAAAGAGGCAGGACCTCCCCCCCCCTCCCCAAAACCCCCCAAAACGCCCCCCACACCCCCCACAAAAAGGTCTCCCCCAAAAAAACCCCCCCCCCGGGGGGGCGGGTAGAGGGTGTCGGCGAAGGGTCAGCCGAAGAGGCCGCCCGTCCAGCGACCCCCCCCCCCCCTTCATGACGGTTCCCAGCAGGCCGTTGGAGGTCGTGTTCGTCAGCGAGCCCAGGGCAGCCGACAGAGCCACTCGTGCGCAACGCCATGGCCGCCGCGATGCCGCCCAGGCCGATGAGCTTCGAACCCGCACCGGAATCAGTGCACCAATCATTGTTTTCTCCTAAAGAGAGGCCGCCGCGACTTCCGGAACGTCGCCATGGTGCCGCGAGACACGGCCGGGGTTCCGGCACGCGGCGGCCTGGAATCAGGTCGCGGCACAGAGCGGTAGTGCAGGGGCCGGGGCGATTCGAATCGCGTTCGCCGAAGTCCCCAAGAAGCGGCAACCGCGCGGATGACCCTGGTGAGGGGTTGTCCAGCAATTTCGTGCGGTGAAAGCGAAGCCGACGATCGGCGCCTGCGAATTCCGGGTGTATTTCAAATCATGAAATCAGCTTTGCGGCATGCAAAAACCGCCCGTGCTGCACCGCCGCAAGATTTCTCATGATGGAAGAGCTACTCTCACGATCCGGTTTTTGGTTCACAAATGATTGATTTATAAGGAGTAAAAAATCAGTCTTATATAAGACATTCACATCCACGAGCGCCGCCAAGCCGCCTAGATTTGAGCCCATCGGTTTTCGATTTTTTCCCTTCCTCAGCAACTTCATTCGAACCAGGAGCTCACCATGACGACCTTGACCCGCGAACAGCAGATCGCCGCCCTCGAGAAGGACTGGGCCGAGAACCCCCGCTGGAAGGGCATCAAGCGCGGCTACACCGCCGAGGACGTGGTCCGCCTGCGCGGCTCGATCCCGATCGAGCACACGCTGGCCCAGCGCGGCGCGGAAAAGCTCTGGAGCCTCGTCAACAACGAGCCCTTCGTCAACGCGCTGGGCGCGCTGACCGGCAACCAGGCCATGCAGCAGGTCAAGGCCGGCCTCAAGGCCATCTACCTGTCGGGCTGGCAGGTGGCCGGCGACGCCAACCTGGCGCGGCGAGATGTACCCGGACCAGTCGCTGTACCCGGCGGACTCGGTGCCGAAGGTCGTCAAGCGCATCAACAACACCTTCCCGCGCGCCGACCAGATCCAGTGGACGGAGGGCAAGAACCCCGGCGGCGAAGGCTACATCGACTACTTCGCGCCGATCGTGGCCGATGCGGAAGCCGGCTTCGGCGGCGTGCTGAACGCCTTCGAGCTGATGAAGGCGATGATCGAGGCCGGCGCCGCGGGCGTGCACTTCGAGGACCAGCTGGCCGCGGTGAAGAAGTGCGGCCACATGGGCGGCAAGGTGCTGGTGCCGACGCGAGAAGCGGTCGCCAAGCTGGTCGCCGCGCGCCTGGCCGCCGACGTGATGGGCGTGCCGACCGTGCTGATCGCCCGCACCGACGCCGAAGCCGCCGACCTGCTGACCACCGACATCGACGAGAACGACAAGCCCTTCCTGCACCGGCGAGCGCACCGTCGAAGGCTTCTTCCGCACCCGCCCCGGCGTCGAGCAGGCGATCAGCCGCGGCCTGGCCTACGCGCCCTACGCCGACCTGGTCTGGTGCGAAACCGGCAAGCCCGATCTGGAGTACGCCAAGGACTTCGCCGAGGCCATCCACGCCAAGTTCCCGGGCAAGCTGCTGGCCTACAACTGCTCGCCGTCGCTTCAACTGGAAGAAGAACCTGGACGACGCGACCATCGCCAAGTTCCAGCGGGAGCTCGGCGCGATGGGCTACAAGTTCCAGTTCATCACGCTGGCCGGCTTCCACGCGCTGAACTACTCGATGTTCAACCTGGCGCACGGCTATGCCCGCAGCCAGATGAGCGCCTTCGTGGAGCTGCAGGAGGCCGAGTTCGCCGCCGCCGAGAAGGGCTTCACCGCGGTCAAGCACCAGCGCGAGGTGGGCACCGGCTACTTCGACGCGGTGACCCAGACGATCGAGCGCGAGGCCTCGACCACGGCGCTGAACGGCTCGACCGAGGACGAACAGTTCTTCGACGCGAAGCACGGCTGATCGCCGCGCGCGTCCCCGCGTGAGCGGGGAGGAATGAACCGGAAGGGGCTGCCGCGAGGCAGCCCCTTTTTTGTCATCCCGCGGCGGGCACGAGTGGGCCGCTTGCGTCGTGACGCCGCTTCGCGTGGGCCAGATCCGCGAGCGCGTCGCCGCTGTCGGCGCGGCCGAACAGGTTGGCGGGCTCCAGATGGCGGGCCAGGGCCTCGTTGTGCCGCCGCAGGTAGGCCGCGTAGGCCTCGGCGTTCCCGTTCACGAGCTCGAAGAAGGCGGCGTCGTCCTGCAGGCGCGCGCGCAGGCGGCCGTCCGCGCCGCGGAACAGCGCCTGGACGGCCTGGTCGGCGCTTCGGGTCAGGTCGCGAGCGGTCTTGAACAGCACCTCGCGCCGGAACTCCGGCAGGGCCTCGATGAGGGCCGCCACCGGGTGGCGCTGGAGCTGGAGGTGCAAGCGCTCGTGGAGCTGCAGCGCGGAGCCCTCGAACCAGCTCAGCGGATAGCTGCGCTCGCGCAGACCGTGCAGCTGCTTGACGCCGTCGCCGAGCAGCGTGGCCGATCCGCCGCGCGCCCGGTTGCGCGCGCGCAGGCGCTCAAGGCGCTGGCTGGCCGAGACACGCGGCTCGGTGCTGTGCAGGTCCTCGGCCTGGAGCACGTCCAGGATGTCGCGCCACATGCGCGTCTGCACCGCCAGGGCCTGATGCTTGAGGTAGTCGCTGGAGACGCCATCGAGGAGGGTGTCGATTGACGTCGCGCGCAGCCGATCGCCGAAGTCCTCCTGGCGGAGTCTGGCCTTCACCGGCTCGTCCGCGCCGTCGCCGGCGTAGCGGGCCTGCCGTGCCTCGTTGAACGCGGCGCCCACGCTGGCCGCCACGGTCAGCGCGGCACCGGGCACGGCCAGCGCCATCGTGACCGGCGCCGCCGCGCCGGCCGTCGCGAGGGTCGCGATGCTCGAGCCGGCCATGATGGCCTGACCCGCCGCCAGGCCGGCGTCGCAGATCTGGCTTCGAACGCTGTCCGCCGAGCGCGACCGGACGTCCTGCTCGAAGACGCGGGCAGCGGGTCCCGGCAATTGAGGGGCGAGCGCACGCACGGCTTGCGCATCCTTGAGGAGCTGACGGCGCTGGGCATGGTGGACGCGGCCGCTGAGGACACCCGAGGCGCCCTGCGCCAGCTGCGCGCCGAGCAGGATGCCGCTGGCGGTGGTCTCGAACGCCTGCGCGGCCGTGCAGGCCGCGGCTTGGCCGGCGATGTGCCCCGCCGCGGCCGACGCGGCGGCGCCCGCCTCCGATGCGGCGGCTCCGGACGACACCGCCATGCCGGCCGCCATGCCGGGCATGCCGGCGCCGGTGAGCAGCGCCGGCGTGCGGGCGCGTTTGGTCAATTGCCGTTCGCCTTCCGCCTTGCTCAGCCGCTGGGCGCGATAGGCGAGCTCCTGACCCGGCCACGGCGCATGGCGCTCGCCGCGATGAGCGAGGATCGCTTCCGCTTTCCGGTTGAACGCCTTGCTCAGCTTGCCGTTGCCGGGCTTGTGCTGCCGCTTGTTGGCGAAGTTGTGCTTGAGCAGCGCGAGAAAGCCTTGCTGCCGCTTGAGCTGCCGCTCCTCGAAGCGGGCGGCGCCCTGGTCATGCAGCGACCTCAATGCGTCGAGGTCGGCGTCCGAGACGCCACTGCCCGGCGTGCCACCGCGGCTCAGGGCGTCGATCATGCGGCTCTGTTCGTCCAGGCACTTGCGCACCTGGGCGGGATAGACCCGCGCGTAGCCGGCGCGGGCGGACTTCACCGCTTCCTTGGCCGAGAGCGCCACCAGCGGGAACAGCAGTCCGAGCAGGCCGATCTCCACAAAGGGCTGGCTGGCGTCGGACAGCGTGGCGGGGATGGCGCCCGCGATGTCATCCGGGCCGTCCAGGTTCTTCACCTTCGCCAGGATCCGCAGCGCCGATGGGAGGTTGGCGCCGGAGAAGTCGTCGATCACGCGCGGGCCGGAGGAGAACCGGCACCGGCCCAGCGTCACGCCGGCGGAGTCGCCGCCGAGCGGCGCGAAGCGCAGGCGGCCGCGCGGCGGCGCACCCGCCGAGGCCTGGATCGATGGATCGGCCTGGCCGCCAGGCCGCGGCGGGGCGAGCAGGGGCGCGCCCGGTCCGCAGGGCGCGGGTACGGGTGCCCTCACTTGAAGAGCGTGTGCATCGAGTTGCCGGCCACCTGGCTGACCCCGTTCGCCACCGTGGAGATCAGCGGGCCGATGAGAGGCAGCTTGCCCAGGGTCTTGGAAACGCCGTTGGCGGCGGCGTTGACGCCACCGACGGCAGCGCCGGTGGCGAGCAGGGGAAGCAGGAAGGCCATGGCCATCGTCCTTGTGCAGTGAAGGTCCGATGTAGTGCCTGGGTGTCAGGCCTTGTTCCGCGGCCTTCTTCAACGGTCTTGTGCCGCAGCCTTGTTCCGCGCGTGTGTTCCGCGCGCCTGTTCAGCGGGTCGAGGCCTCCGCGGCGTGCGAGGCGCGGTCACGCTGGCGCCATTCCTGGATCAGTTCGACGACGGCGTCCGGATCGGCCGGTTTGACCAGGTGCACGTCGAAGCCGGCCTCGTGCGCACGGCGGCGATCGTCCTGCTGACCGTAGCCGGTGAGCGCGATCAGCAGCCAGCGATCGCCGCCGGGCAGGGCGCGCAAGCGGCGCGCGACCTCGTAGCCATCCAGGCCGGGCAGACCGATGTCCAGCAGCACCACGTCCGGCGGGTGGGCGGCGCCGATGCGGCATCGAGCGCGGCGGGGCCGTCGAGTTCCACCTGCGTGGCTCGAAGCCCGGCCAGCTCGAGGAAGACCGCCATCGAATCGGCCGCGTCGCGGTTGTCGTCCACGACCATGCACGCGGCAGGCGTCGTCGCCGGTCAGCGCCGGCGCGCGCGGATTCGGCCGGGCGCCGGCGCCGGCACGACCCGCGGCCGCCGCCGTCCACGACCGGTTCTCGCGGCAACTCGGTTCCTCGGCGGGCGTCGGACGGACGCGGCGGGCAGGCGCACGGCGAACTCGGAGCCTTGGCCGGGGCCGTCGCTGCGCGCCTCGACCGCGCCGTGATGCAGCTGCACCAGGCGCTGGACCAGCGTCAGCCCGACGCCCAGGCCGCCCTGGTTGCGGTCCAGGCCGCGCGGTCCTTGCTCGAACAGGTCGAACACATGCGGCAGCAGCGTTGGCGCGATGCCGCGGCCGTTGTCGCGCACGCTGATCAGGAAGGCGGCGCCGGTGTCGTCGCCAGCGGTATCGGGCGTCAGCGCTCAGCGCGATGTGGCCCTCCGGCGCGGTGTATTTGCTGGCGTTGTGCAGCAGGTTGGTGACGACCTGGATCAGCCGCGCGGCATCGCCGCGCACCCGCGCCGGGCCGATCGGGCAGCTGCAGCCGCAGCTGCTGGCCATGCGCGTCGATCAGCGACTGCACCGGCTCCACGGCCTGGCGCACGACGTCGCGCAGATCCAGCGTCTCGGTCTTGAGCACGATCTTCCCCTGGCTGATGCGGGCGACGTCCAGCAGCTCGTCGACCAGGCGGGTCAGGTGACGCGCCTGACGGTCGGTGATCGCGATGGCCTCGGCCAGGCGGCGCGCGCGCTCCGCGGCGGGCAGTGCCTGCGCGCCGGCGTTGAGCGCGGACGTCGATGGCGCGGAGGAGGGCGCCGGGGTCGATGACGCCGACGAGCTCGTCGACGACAGCGCCCGCATGACCTCGATCGCGCTGCGGATCGGCGCGAGCGGATTGCGCAGCTCGTGGGAGAGCATCGCCAGGAACTCGTCCTTGCGGCGGCTGGCCTCGAGCAGCTCGGCCTCGGCCTGTCGGCGCTCGACGATCTCCGCCTGCAGCGCGCCGTAGAGCCGCGCGTTCTCGAAGGCGATCGCGGCGCGGCCGGCCAGTTCCTCCAGCGTCGGCCAGTCCGGTGGTTCGATGGGGATCCACCAGCAGCAGCCCGCCGAGCGCGCGCTCGCCGGCCACCAGCGGCAGCGCCACGCCGCTGGCCGTCTCGCGGCGCAGCAGCGCGGGCGACGCCCCGCCCCCGGCTGCCCCGATCATCTGCTCCAGCGCGCTGCGCGCGGCGTTGTAGAGCACCTCGGAGAGCATCTGCTCGCGGCCCTCGATGAACAGCGGCGGCTCGCCGGCGGCGATGGGCGCGTCGCAGCGCAGCACGCGTTCGTGGCCATGGCCCGCGTCGCGCAGCCACAGCAGCGCGCGCGGCGCGAAGCGCGGCACCAGCAGCGCGAGCAGGCGCCGCATCGCGACCTCGGCATCCAGCGAGTCGGCCAGCTCGCGCCCGGCCTGCGCCAGGAAGATCGAGCGCCGCGTGTTCTCCTCGGCGGCGCGCTGCGCGGCCTCGGCGCGCGCGATGGCGATGCGCTCCAGCGCCTGCTGCCGCAGGCGCTGCTGCATGATGAACAGGTCGACGAAGACCCGCACCTTGCTGCGCAGCACGTCGGGGATGACCGGCGAGAGGATGTAGTCGACCGCGCCCAGCGAGTAGCCCTGCGCCGTCTGCAGCTCGTCGGCGTAGGCGGTGACGAAGATGATGGGCGTGTGCGCCGAGCGCCGGTAGCCGCGGATCAGCCGGGCCGTCTCCAGCCCGTCGATGCCCGGCATGTTCACGTCCATCAGGATCACCGCGAACTGCTGCCGCAGCACCTCGCGCAGCGCCTCGCTGCCCGAGCGCGCGATCACCAGGTGCTGGTCGAGGTCGGCCAGGATGGTCTCGAAGACCAGCAGCTTCTCGGGCAGGTCGTCGACGATCAGGATGCTGGCGCGCTCGGCCGCGTCCGGCGTCGCGTAGCCGTCGAAGAGGGCGCTCAGCGGCATAGCCAGCCCCGCAGCACGGTCAGCATGTTGGCCGGATCGACGGGCTTGGACAGGTAGTCCCAGGCGCCGGCCTCGATGCACTTCTGGCGGTCGCCCTTCATCGCCTTGGCGGTGACCGCCACCATCGGCAGCTCGCGCCCGCGCGGCAGGCGGCGGATCTGCTGCATGGTCTCCAGCCCATCCATCTCCGGCATCATGATGTCCATCAGCACGATGTCGATGGACGGGTCCTCCTGCACGAGCCGGATCGCCTCGCGGCCGTTGTCGGCCGAGACGATCACCATCCCGTGGCTGTCCAGCACCGTCGCCAGCGCGAAGATGTTGCGCATGTCGTCGTCGACGATCAGCGCCTTGCGTGCCCGTGCCAGCGGACACCGCGCCTGCTGCGTGTCATGCAGCGCCCGGCGCTCCCCGTCGCCCATGTCCGCCTGCGGTCGATGCAGCGCGAGCGACAGCGCGGCGCGCGCGGCGTCGTTGTCCGCGGCGAGGCTGACCGGCAATCCCGCGGGCCGCGACCAGCGCCGAGCCAGGTCGTCGCCGCCTGCACCGGTCGCTCCGGCCCCTGCCGTCGCGTCGGCCGCATCGGCCACAGGCAGCGCGTTCACCGCCACGACCGGCAATGGCAGCGTGCCGGGTCGACGCTCGATGGCGTCGAGCACGTCCTGTGGCCCGATCAGTCCGTGGGCCGCATCCACCAGCAGCGCGTCCGCGCCGGGCAGCAGCGCGCGGGCCTGCTCGGCGTCGGCGATGAAGACGGTCTCCACCTCGCCCGCCAGCGGCGCGAGCAGCGCCTGACGCGCGGGTCCGTCGGCCATCGCCACGGCGAGCCGGCGCTGGGGGCGGTCCAGGTAGCGCTGCAGGTCGCGCAGCGCGTCCTCGACGTCGTCGCGCGACTGCAGCGGCTTGGACAGGAAACCCAGCGCGCCGGCCTGCAGCGCGCGATCGCGCGCATCGTCGGTGGAGACCACGCATACCGGCAGGTGGCGCGTGTCCGGGCCGGACTTCAGCCGGTCCAGCACGCGCCAGCCCTGCATGTCGGGCAGGAAGATGTCCAGCGTGACGAGGCTGGGCCGGAACTCCTGCGCCATCGTGAGCGCCGCTGCACCCGTGGTCGCCACCAGGCCCTTCATCCCGCCCTGGCGCGCCGCGTCGAGCAGCACGCGGGCGAAGGCGAGGTCGTTCTCGACGATCAGCACCACGCGGTCGCCGCTGGCGATGTCGTCGCGGTCGTCCTTGGCGACGTTGGCGAAGACGATGCTGTCGGGCGGCGTGTCCATCTGCACGCGATGCGGGTCGAGCGAGGTCGCGTCCGCGTCGGCGGGCGATGCCTTGGCCGTGCCGGGGGCGGGCGCGGCGGGCGGCGTACGGCGCGCCGCGGCGCGCTGCACGGCCGCCTCGGCGAGCTCGGCCGCGCTGATCGACGAGGAGGCCGAAGCCGCGCGCGATCCCTTGTCCAGCGCCGACGCCGCATCGGCGCTCGGCGCCCGGGCGCGGGTGCCGCGCGCCGGCGCGTAGTGCTGCGGCAGGTACAGCGTGAAGGTCGAGCCATGTCCCGGCGCGCTCACCAGCTTGATCTCTCCGCCGAGCAGCCGGGCCAGCTCGCGGCTGATCGCCAGGCCCAGCCCGGTGCCGCCGTACTTGCGCGAGGTCGAGCCGTCGGCCTGCTGGAACGCCTCGAAGATGATCTGCTGCTTGTCGGCGGAGATGCCGATGCCGGTGTCGGCCACCGAGAACGCGATGACCTGGCCCGCGTGGTTGAGCGCCTCGTTGTCGGCCGACCAGCCCTCGCTCGCGGCGGAGACGGCGAACGTGACCTGGCCCTGGTGCGTGAACTTGAACGCGTTGGACAGCAGGTTCTTGATGATCTGCTGCAGCCGCTTGACGTCGGTGACCAGCGACTTGGGCAGCGGCGCGGCCATCTCGACGGCGAAGCCCACGTGCTTGGACTCGGCGAAGTGGCGGAAGCTGCGTTCCACCGAGCGTTGCAGCTCGTCCAGGCGCAGCTCGCTGACGTCGACGGCCACCGTGCCGGACTCGATCTTGGACAGGTCCAGGATGTCGTTGATCAGCATCAGCAGGTCGTTGCCCGACGCGTGGATGGTCTTGGAGAACTCCACCTGCTTGAGCGTGAGGTTGCCCTCGCTGTTCTTGCAGAGCTGGTCCGACAGGATCAGCAGCGAGTTCAGCGGCGTGCGCAGCTCGTGCGACATGTTGGCCAGGAATTCGGACTTGTACTTGGACGTCAGCGCGAGCTGCTCGGCCTTTTCCTCCAGCGCCTGGCGGGCCTGCTCGACCTCGGTGTTCTTGCGCTCGACCTCCTGGTTCTGGTGGGCCAGCAGCTGGGCCTTCTCCTGCAGCTCGCCGTTGGTCTGCTGCAGTTCCTGTTGCCGGCGCTGCAATTCCTCGGCCAGCGATTGCGACTGGATCAGCAGGTCCTCGGTCCGCATGCTGGCCTCGATCGTGTTGATCACGATGCCGATGGATTCCGTGAGCTGGTCCAGGAAGGCCTGGTGGGTCGGATTGAAGCGTTCCAGCGAAGCCAGCTCCAGCACGGCGCGCACGCGGCCCTCGAAGACCACCGGCAGCACCAGCACCTCCATCGCCGCGGACTCGCTCAGCCCGGACGCGACGCGGAAGGCGCTGCCGGGCACGTTGGCCAGCAGGATCTTCTCCTGGTCCAGCGCGCACTGGCCGATCAGCCCCTGGCCCAGCGCGAGCTCCTTGCCGTGCGTGGACAGCCCGCCCGACGCGTAGCTGGCGATGAGCTTCAGACGCGGCATCTCGCCGCGCATGTTGAGCACGTAGAACTCCGCCTGCTGGGCGCCCACCACCGGTGCGAGCTCGCTCAGGATCAGCTGGCCGACGGTGACCAGATCCTTCTGGCCCTGCAGCATGCGCGTGAACTTGGCGAGGTTGGTCTTGAGCCAGTCCTGCTCGGTGTTCTTCTGCGTCGTGTCCTTCAGGTTGCGGATCATCTCGTTGATCGTGTCCTTGAGGGACGCGACCTCGCCCTGGGTCTCCACCGTGATGGACCGCGTCAGGTCGCCCTGCGTCACGGCGGTGGCGACCTCCGCGATCGCGCGCACCTGCGTGGTCAGGTTGGCGGCGAGCTCGTTGACGTTCTCCGTCAGGCCCTTCCACGTGCCCGAGGCGCCCGGCACCTTGGCCTGGCCGCCGAGCTTGCCCTCCACGCCCACCTCGCGCGCCACGGTGGTCACCTGGTCGGCGAAGATCGCCAGCGTGTCCGTCATCGAGTTGATGGTGTCGGCCAGCGCGGCGATCTCGCCCTTGGCCTCCACCGTGAGCTTCTGCGCGAGGTCACCGTTGGCCACCGCGGTCACGACCTTGGCGATGCCGCGCACCTGGCCGGTCAGGTTGCCGGCCATGAAGTTCACGTTGTCGGTCAGGTCCTTCCACGTGCCGGAGACGCCGCGCACCGTGGCCTGTCCGCCCAAACGGCCCTCGGTGCCGACCTCGCGCGCCACGCGGGTCACTTCCGCGGCGAAGGAGGACAACTGGTCCACCATCGTGTTGATCGTGGTCTTGAGCTCCAGGATCTCGCCGAGCACGTCCACGGTGATCTTCTTGGAGAGGTCGCCCGCGGCCACGGCCTTGGTCACGTCGGCGATGTTGCGCACCTGCGAGGTCAGGTTGGACGCCATCGAGTTCACCGAGTCGGTCAGGTCCTTCCAGGTCCCTGCCACGCCCTGCACATCGGCCTGGCCGCCGAGCTTGCCCTCGGTGCCGACCTCGCGCGCCACGCGGGTCACTTCCGCGGCGAAGGAGCGCAGCTGGTCCACCATCGTGTTGACGGTGTTCTTGAGCTCGAGGATCTCGCCCTTGACGTCGACGGTGATCTTCTTGGAGAGGTCGCCCGCCGCCACGGCGGTGGTCACCTCGGCGATGTTGCGCACCTGCGAGGTCAGGTTGCCGGCCATGAAGTTCACGGACTCGGTCAGGTCCTTCCACGTGCCCGCCACGCCCTGCACGTCGGCCTGGCCGCCGAGCTTGCCCTCGGTGCCGACCTCGCGCGCCACGCGGGTCACTTCCGCGGCGAAGGAGCGCAGCTGGTCCACCATCGTGTTGACGGTGTTCTTGAGCTCGAGGATCTCGCCCTTGACGTCGACGGTGATCTTCTTGGAGAGGTCGCCCGCGGCCACGGCCTTGGTCACGTCGGCGATGTTGCGCACCTGCGAGGTCAGGTTGCCGGCCATGGAGTTGACCGAGTCGGTCAGGTCCTTCCACGTCCCGGAGACCCCCTCCACGCGGGCCTGGCCGCCCAGCGAGCCCTCGGTGCCGACCTCGCGCGCCACCCGCGTCACTTCCGAGGCGAACGACCGCAGCTGGTCGACCATCGTGTTGATGGTGTTCTTGAGCGTCAGGAACTCGCCCTTGACGTCGACGTCGATCTTCTTGGAGAGGTCGCCCTGGGCGACGGCGGTGGTCACGTCGGCGATGTTGCGGACCTGCGCGGTCAGGTTGCCCGCCATCGAGTTGACCGAGTCCGTCAGGTCCTTCCACGTGCCGGCCACGCCCTTGCACCTCGGCCTGGCCGCCGAGCTTGCCCTCGGTGCCCACCTCGCGCGCCACGCGGGTCACCTCGGCGGAGAAGTCGCCGAGCTGCTCGACCATCCGGTTGATGGTCTTGGCGGTGTGCAGGAACTCGCCCTGCAGCGGGCGGCTGTCGACCTCCAGCGCCATGGACTTCGTGAGGTCGCCCTCGGCCACGGCGCCGATGACGCGCGCGGCCTCGCTGGTCGGGTGGACGAGGTCGTCGATGAGCGCGTTGATGCAGTCGACCTGCTGGCCCCAGAAGCCGCGCGTCTCGCGCAGCGCGGCGCGCTGCTTGAGCCGCCCCTCGCGGCCGACGACCTGACGCAGCCGCGCGAGCTCCGCGGCCATCGTCGCGTTCTGCTCCACGACCTCGTTGAACGCGTCGGCGAGCTTGCCCGCCACGCCGGTCCAGTGGAACGGCAGGCGGATGTCGGGGTCTCCCCGGCGCAGCGCATGCAGTGCCAGCAGCATCGCGTTGAGATGCTCGGCCGGGACCACGGCCACCCCTTCTTCCAAGACGCTCATGAGCGACTCCCGGCCGTCTGAACGCGGCTCAACCGAACGACTTTAGCCGCGCGACAACGCTGACAGGGGCCGGGTTTAGGAGGGGGAGGAGCGGGCACGCTGCTTGCCAATTCAGGTGATGGACGGACGGCAGGAGCCGGACGCGCTTCGTCGCGTGCCTACCGCTGTTGCGTCGTGTTGCATTCACGGAGAACTCAACGATGTCGGACACATCGCCTCATGCCCTTCGCGTCCTCGTGATCGATGACGATCCCGAAGGCGCGCGCAGCCTCAGCGAGCTGTTCCGCTGCTACGGCTGCGCAACCTCGGTGGCCTACAGCGGCCGGGTGGGCTTGCGGCTGTCCAAGCTGTTCAAGCCGGAGCTGGTCTTCGTGGACTTCGACATGCCCGACATGAACGGGCTGGAGGTGGTGGCCGAGGCCAAGCTGATCGACGCCGAGGCGGGCCGTCACGTGATGTACGTGTGCCTGACGGGCGGCGGCCCCGAGATCACCGACGAGAAGGCCGGCCAGGCGGGGTTCAACCGGCTGCTCTACAAGCCGCTGAAGGTGACCGACCTGCTGGCGGTATTGCTGGCGGCAAGGCCGGGCAATTTCGTCGCGGGCAACAACGCGCCGGCGATCCGCCCCTCGCGCCCGTCGTACGGGAATCGCACGCCGAGACATTGAAGGACGCGGAGTCGGCATGGCTCGCGTGGCCCGCGCCGTCAGGCAGGCCCAGTTGGCGCAACTGGCCGAGCAGGCGGCGGTGTGCCAGGCTTGTCCGCTGTGGCGAGGTGCCACGCAGACGGTCTTTGGAGAAGGACCGGCGTCGGCGAGGCTGATGCTGGTGGGCGAGCAGCCTGGCGATCATGAGGATCTGCTGGGGCATCCCTTCGTCGGACCCGCGGGGCGGCTGCTGGACGAGGCGCTCGAGCAGCTCGGCTGGCCGCGAGACAAGCTCTACCTGACCAATGCGGTGAAGCACTTCAAGTACGAGTTGAGGGGCAAGCGCCGGATGCACAAGTCGCCGGCGCAGCGCGAGGTGCAGGCCTGCGCGCCGTGGCTGGAGCAGGAGATCGCCGCGGTCGATCCGAAGGCGATCGTGGCGCTGGGCGCGACGGCGGCGCGCGCGGTGCTGGGGCACGCGGTGCCGGTGCTCGCGAATCGCGGCCAATGGCTCGCGCGCGAGGATGGCCGGCGAGTGCTGATCACGCTGCATCCGTCGGCGCTGCTGCGCGATCGCGGGCCGGATCGCGACGCGGCGATCGCCGCGTGGATCGAGGATCTGCGCCGGGCGGAGGGATGATCGCGGCTCCGGTCGTTCGCAGACGGCTGAAATACCTCGCCGCCCCGTCATGGCCCTTGAGAAGAGGGCATCGTCGACGGCGGGCAGGCTGCTCAGGGCCCTTGATCGCGTTTTTTAGGCCCGACTCATTAAAGGCGAACTCAGCGACCTTTCGCCCTCTTTCGGACGCGCCGTTCCTCGGTCCAAATGGGCTCCTCGCCGGTTTTCCATCGGGCCCAGGTCAGCCAAATACCCCCCCCCGCAAACCCTATCAGTTCACCGAGCCAGTTCCAGCTTGGAGGCCATAGGTCACCAACCACAAGCAAGGCCGGCTCAAGGTTGAAGTGCGACCATCCTTGGTCGGTACAAGCAAATCGCGTGTAGGCCGTTCTATGAGCTCAGAATTCCTGGCGCCACGTCCTGGAATCTGCATTTGAGTACTCAGGAAATCAGCTCGAAGTTAACCTTGGACCTCGTCAGCGGTGTTTGCACCTGAAGCTTGAAACCGCAGTGTCTTGGGCTCAGTCTCGCTTCTTGACCTTGAATGTCGGCCGACATATTTGCGCTTGACAATCGGGAGAGAGCTTGAGATCGACTACGCCTCCTTCTGTTTCGTATAGACGCAGCTCTTCTGTCAAGCGATCGGGAATTGCATACCGCATGATTCTCGAGCGAACGTTGGCCAATGGGTTCATGCTACTCACGCCCACGGTCATACAGATGCCCTCGGGACGCGACGCAAGATTGTACGAGCCGCTCTTGGAATCCTTGTAAGCGACTAGGGCAGTGTATGAATTTTCTCCGTTCGACAGGAGGTATGGCCACACACCCAATTTGACATGCGTTTCGCACGTCTCTGCGGCGTACCAAAGCCCTGCATCATGTTCGGCCGCTATGCCTTCAAGGTCAGCGTCCGAAATCAATGTTGTCTTCAAGTAGCCAATAGCAGCAACAGCATTTCCCGCGTTGTCCGCCACCTCCGTCTTTGCTGCCAATAGACTGACTGCCGACACACGCACATCAGGCCCAGCCAGACACGATGTCAGCGTCAAAAGAAGCGCTGGACAGAGTAGCAAACGAAGCATATTTACTGACTTCGTCGCGGAGTGGCGCGCTATCCCGGGACCCTATTTGCCAGATATTTCAGCAAGGGACATACATGGAGCAAAGTGAGGGCATTGGCATTCTCAGGCGCAAGGGCTATTGGACTCAGGAAATCTAGATCATCGAACAGATTTCCAACTTCAAGCTCGTTGGGCTCCTTAGTGAGATCGAAGGCTGCCACAGCAGGAACCTCCCAATACAAGTCCTCCCGAAGCTCAACCTCGCCGATACCCAGTTCGTCCTCAATATGCCGCAATGCGGCGTCCACGACATATCGCAATTGCCGAACTTTTAGGACTTTACCGTTTTCCATGAATTCTTTCGCATGCGTCAAGCTGACGTTGAAAATTGTCGATCTGTCCCTGAAGGCTGCGCAGTCGGCCGCTGATAATCTTGTCGAAAAGTTCCATATCCCCGCGGGCGAAGGCAGCGTCTAAGACCCCTTGTTATTAGCTCCACTAGGATTGGCTCTATATTCATCATATTTGCGCCTATGGTCTGCCAATTGGTCCCGCAGATCCTTGCACGGATCTTGATTGCCGGCATTTGGGGGACAGGCATTCCATTCATCGCCATTCGAGCGCCCTTTCAATTTTGGCGAGGAGTCATGTTGGGTGGCCCACCAAACCCACCAATGATTGTCACTTCAGGAAGGAACGGAATGGCCGGGATTAGGCAAATCGGACAGAGCCCATGGGATCCGTCAACTGTTGTGGCCTGCCATTCACGTAGGAAAAGGTGTTAACTCCCCCGTTCAAACCGATTAGGTCGCTCTGAACATATCTTCCCGTCGTCCCGTCATAGTCTCGGAAGTAGTGGTAGCTCAGCCCCGACTCCTTGTCGAAGTACTGGCCCGGGAAGCGCAGATTGACGACGAGGTTTTCAAGCGAGTTGGGAATCGACTCGGCCGCCGTGTGCCCCCGCACGGCTGGATTTTTTCAGCTTATCAGCTACCTCGCCACAGGAATTTCACCAGTCGTATTCCTGGGTTTCCAAATCATCCACCCACGCCGTAAGGTCGTGATTGCGTAGAGTCAATTCCTCAATAAATCCCGAGAAGTCTTCGGACATTTTTGAAAATACTGCCTCATGCCGCGATACAAAGTATATTTGACCCCGAACGTCAAATGCATAGAAGTTGCCAAGAACATCTCGTGCAAATATCGCCCCGCCACTGAGTTGTCCCGCCTCTATGGTTGTAAACCATTCCTCCCGAAAACTCATGTCTTCGTTAATGTCGCCATAGCCGACTTCAAGCAACCAGCCACGAAGTGGAGCAGGGATAGGAAGCCCGACTTTTTCTTCCAGATTGGTCAGATCAGCATGCGAGACCTTTGCATATCGCTCGAATATCGGCTTGCGGCTGAACAGACCCTTTCGACGCGAAGAGAGGAGGGTCTTGGCAAGTTTATCAATGCTCATAATCAGTTCCCGCATTCGCACTGATTCATTTCATATGAAGCGACACCATATATCGTACCACCAAGAACGTTGGGCATCCTGTTTATAAGTCGGCGCCATAGGGGCCAAGTCGGGAACTTTCCGCCAATCCTTGCTGCCGTCGCATCCATGAGGTCGTGGAGATCTGGTCGCGCTCCAGTTGTAGGGATGTAGTCGCCGTTCATGCGGTTGCCCGTCTTATTCATCCATTTCGCTAGCGGATTGTCAATGCGTTTCAAGAATCACGCAGTCGGCCCACTTCATCATATGGCAGCGAAGGCGGATACCCTTCTGAAAGAAGCGTGCTCCGGAAGCCCGGCCATTCCGTAAGGACCGGCCCTTTTGCGGCAGTCGAAGTACCTTCAGTGTCTCGCTAAATCAACCAAAGACTTCAGCATGCCAGAATGCGTTTGGATTGCGGAACCATTCCGAGAATTCAACGCGATCAAATTGAGCTAATTGACGCTTCTCGACCCCATAGCGGCAAAACAGTGCCAACAGTTCTCTGCGGGAGTCTTCGCCAACAAGATTTGGGAGGACTGTTATGTATAGCGTCAGGCCGCGCCCCTCGAATTTTTCCACGCAAGGAATATCGCGTAGCCACTTGAAGAAGACCGATTCGTCATTTTGCGAGTAGAAGCGAACGCCGGTCGCCTCTAGTAATACTGGATTCGTATTCATCGCAGTATTCCCCGTTGATCACTTCTCGCAGGTGCAATTCTGCCCATTGGGGAGCTGATTCTTTGCGGCCTTCCGAAATCCTAAGGCTGCCCAAGCATCCCGTCCTTGCACTTATGGGCCAGACGCCCGCTTAGTCGGCTCTACTGTAGTCCAAAGCCGATTTGGCACCTCGGCTTCTAGCTTGAAGGAGCGCCTCTTGCAGTCGGTGATATAGAGAGCTTAAATTGCTCAGATAAAACCAGCCTAAGCGTCCAAATGCATCCGTATCAACTCGAACGATGCCGCCTTGGAACTCAATAAGGAATTCACGCTCCTCCATGACGTGAGCTCGGGCCCGCTGCTCAGCCGTCATCAACGGCAAAGAAAGCCATAAATGAAAAATTATCCGGGTCACCGCCAATTCCCTGAACCGGAATAATTGCGTGCGAAATCTCCGCCGCCAAACTGGGGTGTCCCGTTTCTGAAAAATGCCTCTCTACCGCATTTGCCAGTGCAACATCAAAGTGAGCGAGTTTAAGTTCGGGCATGGTCTTCAATCTGGCCGATACGGAAATTCGACAGTTACGCCCGCTGCATTTGTGGCGACAAAATGCGGGCACTTATGAAGTGCGACACCTTACAAGATGCGAGGTGTTGCACTTCAACCTTGAGCCGGCCGAACCTTGCCTCGTTGGCTGTTGTAGCGTTTTCCTTTGCGACAGCATATTGCGCAGTATTTTTCGCTTTCCGATTCTGAGAGCCTGACATGCCGCGTCAGATTTCTATATGAATCCCGAATCGGGGGAGTCGGCATCGCCGCCAAACACGGACTCGACGAGTTTTCCGACCGCTTGGACGTTGATCATCCACGAGAGCTCACCGCAGCGCGTCGGAATCAGCGCGTTAGCAATTTCCTGAACTCGGGAAAGGAAGCCACGGATCTTATCAAATCCAGTTTCGGGAGGCGCTCCAACATCAGGTATCAATAAAGCGTAGACCGGTCGATTGCTATCAGGCATTGGCTGCTGCCGTCATCGCTCAATCTAAAGCCATCAGCGAACGCGTCGGTTGAACCCATCTTCAGCTCAGGTACCACCAACAAGGCTGACGCGCACTTCAGCAGCCCGGATGACGATGCACCCTTCGCTCAAGTAAACGTATGTACTCCCACCATTCGCTGCCGGCGCCCAGTAGTTGATGTTGCCTGCGCGGCTATTGGTCGCCATGCTCTCAAAGTCCGCTATGCAAGACATGTTCTCCACATCGACGAAGTTGATTTCTACTGGACTCCGAACCTTTGTGTCGACCGACAGATACGCGTCAACGAATAGCGTCACCAACGCCTTCGAATAGTCGGCGTGCAAGCTTCGAAGCACACCATCGTGCAATTCCAAGTCGATTGACTTCATATGTGTTTAAGACTCACTGGAAGAAGAACGGGCACGGGGGAGCTCGATGCGATTGAGCCTCTCCGCGGGCAAGGCCTGCAACTCAATGCCGCAAGGTCGGAGCCACAAGAATTAGAGGAATCGTGACTTCAGGAGCTACGATTATGGCTCCACCAATTGCAATACCAATTGCGACTCCAAGCGACGGAGGAGTTGCCGTGTCGAAGTCTGGCGAGCCTGGCGCTCCGGCCGCGAACTGCGGAGGTATGGGTGCGCGTGCACCGTTGAACCCATGTCTCAGTGCGCACTGCTTGATGTGCTCGGGAGCGCTGTCCCAACCTTCTCCGTGAGATTGCTCACCCTTCTCGCCACACGTCCCGCTGCTTCCCTTGCATTCCCAATGCATGTGGCGAATCTTTTGACCCGTCTGTTCGTTCAAGGTGTAGTCAATTCGAATAGTGCAACCTTTTCCGCAATCAATGGTGCGACCAGTAACGTGCTTCACCAGACCCGTCGGGTCTACAAAGCTCAGCGGATTGCCACCTACGTAGGCGTACGTGTTGATGCCGCCGTTCAGCCCGATGGGGTCAGATTGAACATATCGTCCCGTCGTCCCGTCATAGTCCCGGAAGTAGTTGTAGCTCAGCCCCGACTCCTTGTCGAAGTACTGGCCCGGGAAGCGCAGGTTGACGACGAGGTTTTCGAGCGAGTTGGGAATCGACTCTGCCGCCGTGGTCCCGAAGGGCTCCGAAATCCAGCGCCAGCGCACGTCGCCTGCCGCATTCACGATCACCCGCGGCGCATTCAGGTGATCGGAGTATGCGTAATACACCCGCGGCTCGGTCGTCGTCGAGTTCGTGAGCACGGCGATCAGCGTACCTCCGAGCCAAACGAATTCCTGCAGCACGCCACCGCTGCTGTTGTATTCCCCGAGTAACTGTCCGTTCTGGTCGTACGCGAAGTGCGGCTTGGACGTACCCGTCACCTTGCGCACGCGCTGCCCTGCCGCGTCGTAGTTGAAGCTGGTCGTGACGCCCGCTCGTGTGAGCGTCGCCAGCCGGTTATCCAGCCCGTAGGTCGCCGTGTAGGCGATGCCCGTGTCGCTCAGCGTGTTGCCCGCCGCGTCGTAGCCGAAGCTGCGAGCGGGGTTGGCAATGCTCGAGAGCCGGTTGCTCGTGGACTCGGTCGTGTAGGTCGACGTGGTGCCGTTGAGCGTGATTCCTGGTCCGATTCCCATTGGCGTCATAGCCGATGGTCCAGCTTGCAGTTGGCGTGACGATGCCGGTGAGCCGGCCCATCTCGTCGTAGCTGAAGCTCTGGTTCATGGCCTGGGCTTCGGCGGTCACCTGGCCCGTGGTGGCGTCCAGGTGCGTGTAGCTGACGATGCGGTCGGCTGCGTCGTAGGTGATGTCGCGCACCACCGAGCCCAGCGGGTAACGGACGAGGCGTCCGTACTGGTCGTAGACCCGCTCCTGCGCTTTGGCGCCGGAGTTCAGCTGCATCTGCCAGCTTTGGATGGCTCCGAAGGACATCCACTGGATCTGACTGATCAGCGGCTTGGCGGCGCTGCTCGCGTCCTTGGCCAGGCTCATGCCGACCGGCACGCCGTTGGCATAGGTGATGGTCAGCACCCGTCCCGAGGGATACGTGATGCTGGTGATGTGCCCGGCAAGGTCGTAGCCGTAGCGCGTCGTGAGCACCACGGAGCCAACGGTCTGGATCACGCTGACGACTCGGCCGAAACCGTCGTAGCCGTACTTCGTGTTCCCGGCCGGACTGGTGGCCGTCGTCAGGCGGCCAATGCCAGCGCCGAAGGTGGCGCCCGTCTGGTCGTAGGTCCACGAGTAGCTCACCGTCGTCTGGCCGCTCTTCGTGTAGACCGCCGAGGTCATCCGGTCCAGGTCGTCGTAGACGTAGGTGCCGAGCACGCCTCGGCTGTCGGTCCGCGTGAGCAGGTTGCCGTTCGCGTCGAAGGTGCTGTTGGCTGTTCCCGTGTCGGGGCTGGTGAGCTGGTTCAGGTCGCCCAGGCCGTTGCGCTGGTACGAGGTGACCAGTTGCCTCGGATCCGTGACCTGCTTGAGCTGATCGAGCCCGTCATAGCCCAGCGTCGTCACGCCGTTGCGGGCGTCGGTGTTGGTCTTCACGCGATCGAGTGCGTCGTACGCGTTCGATGTCGCGAAGCCAAAGCCGGAGACGCCCTTGGCCTTGATGACCTTGGTTGGATTGCCCTTGGCGTCGTACTCGTAGTCCGTCACCGGTGCCGGAGAAACCGGCGGAGGCGGCAGCGTCGCTGCGTGAGCGATCGATGCGATCGCAGTGATGCCTGCGGCGATCGCGGACGCGATCGCGCTCCGGCACTTCGAGTGCCTGTCTTGTTTCTTCATTGCTTACTCCCTGCCCGTCGTCTGTTGTGCGCGGCTCAGCGCGTCGTACACGCGGCTCATGGCCCGTTGCAGCGCGCCTTGCGGATCCTTGGCGACTTCCTGCGTCCGGTTGCCACTGGCGTCAAGCGTGTACTCGATGCGATTGCCCAGCGAATCAGCCACGGCGACCAGACGATGCGCGTCGTCGTACTCGTAGGTGGCGAAGCTGCCATCCGGCTGCGTGGTCTTCTTCAGCAGCCCCGTGGGGAAGTACTCGTAGCCGGTCACCGCGCCTTGCGTCGTCGTCGACAGCAAGCGCTGCCGCGCGTCGTACGCGTAGGTCGTCGAAATGCCGTTCGAATCGACCATCTCCAGCGGCTGGCCGTACGCGTTGTAGCGCGGGAACTGCGTCAGGTGATTGGCCGCATTGGTGGTGGACTGCAGATCACCCATCGTGTGATCGGCCGTCGTGTCGGCGTAGTACACGTTGGTCGCCACCACCTTGCCCAGCGGGTTCTTCTCGGTCAGCACCTGGCCCACCGCGTTGTAGGTCCAGCTCGTCGCGCGTGCGGCCACGCCGCTTTGCAGCGTCGCATTGAAGCCCTGAGCCCCCGTCTCATCGGTCGTCGCCTGCTCGACGCGCTTGCACAGCACGGCGATCGGCTTGCCGTCGGGCAGCAGCGCCGAGGCTGGCGCGCAGCTCGCGATCGCGTTGCCGTTGAATGGATCGGGTTGGCCATTGAAGACCAGCGTCGTGATGCGTCGTGGCTCTGCCGTCTTCGTCGCCACGCGCCAGTCCGGGTGCCACTGCGTCGACAGCTTGCGCGCGCCTGCCGGCAAGGCGCCCGTCACGGCGCTGCAATCCGTCGCCGGGCTCAGCCCTTCAACGCGCGCCGTCTCCAGGTTGCGTACTGCGTCGTAGCTCATGCAGCTGCGATTGCCGTTGAAGTCATCGAGCCGCGTCACGTTCATGTGATCGTCGAGCACGCGCGAGGTCGTCGCCTGCGCGCTGCCCGCGCCCGGCGCCTGCGTCTTCGTGGTCCACATCGATGTGCCGAACGACGTGGTCGACTGCAGCTCCTGCACCTGCCCATTGGGCAACTGGACCTTCAGGCCCTTCGGGGGCTGCAGCACGTGGTCCACCCAGTCCACGCCGCTCGCCCGGGTCGGTCCAGTACTTTGTCGACAGGCGAGGTGCTTCATCCCAGGACGCGATGTACTTGTCCAGTCCCAGCGCCCGCTCGGAAGAGATGGCGCGTCCCTGACCGTCGTAGCCGTAGGTCCCCGCGCGAACGCTGCTCTCGTCGAGATAGCCCGTCAGCGCCCAGTTCAGGTCGCTGCGCTCGTACAGCATCTGCTGCGCCGAGCCATCCGGCCACTCGACGCGCGAGATCTGTTCGTTGGCGCCGTAGCCGATCACCACGCGCCGGCCGCCCGGGTCCACGATCGCGGAAGCCCGCGACCTCGACTCCGCGCCCATGCGCGTGTACTCGAAGGTCCAGCGGCGGCCGAAGTGGTCCGTCAGCGACAGCGGCAGCCCTTCATCAGGCGTACGCTTCGGTCGGCGCATCCAGCGTCGTGCGCGCCACCGCCAGACTCCGTCCGTCGAGCGCCGTGACCTTGATGAGCATGCCGCGCGCGTTGTATTCCTCGATCACCTGACTGGCTGCATCGCGGTAGGAGAAGCCCTGCGCCGTCTTCGTGAGCTGGTCGTTGATCTGCGCGCCGACCGGGTTGAAGCCGGTACCGGACTGCAGGAAGCTCGTCCAGTCCCCGCCGCCGCGGGCCACGTTGACGAGCGTGATCCCCCCGCTGACGGACGTGTAGACCACCTTGTCGATGCTCGCCGTCCACATCGGCCCGAACGTCGGAGGATCCGATCGCAGATAGGCGGCTTGGCCCTCTCCATAGGGCAGCTTGCTCATCGAACTGAAGGTCAGCTTCAGTCCCGTCCATGGCTGCCAGCCGGCGGTGAGCGTCTGCACCTTCAGGCCCTGCTCCGGAAAGATCGGATTGCCGTAGCAGGTCTTGCACGGCGTGGCGATCACTCGATCACGGACCGGCGTGCAGTAGCCGCCACTCGGACGTCTTCACGTACACCTCGCCCTCCGGGCAGACGCATTGGCGGCTTTGCGGGTCGTAGTACTGGTCGCAGGTCTTGGTGGCCGACACCATCCCATCGACCGTGACCTCGTACGGAGCGTTCCATCCGCACTTCTGGATGTACTTGCCTTGCAGCTTGCAAAGCGCAGAGCCGTTGCTTGAGCTCGTGGCGCTGACCGCGCAAGGTTGCGTCACCGTCCATTCGATCTTGCTGTTGCAGGCGGTCTCCGCCGAGCACTGGCCGCCCTGGATCAGCGCCAGATAGCTCGCGAAGTACTGCTCGGGACGCCCAGGCGCACCGTCAGAAGGAGCGGTGTGGTAGACCGCGCCGTTATAGGTCCAGCCCCCACCTGATTCAGCGCACGCTGGACCGTACTCCGTCGCGTCGAGCCGTCCATTCCGACGGCATCAGCCGCTCGCTGGCCATCGCCGGACCGGCGGTCAGCACCGCGATGAGCCAGAGCATGGCCGCAGCCCCGCTTCTGGACGACACAAGAGATTGCACGGCCCGCAGGCACGCACGCATGGCAATTGATAGCGTCATCGCTCCTCACCCGATCTGCAAGAAAAACGGCAGCAGGGAGGAGCGGCTCATGAGCATGAGCCGATGCGCGAGGGTCCGGCGAGCGTCTGTCGCGCTCGATGCCGGGCCGCCTCTCTCCCTGATTGAATGTGGCCGCGATTCTGCCGGAGGGAGATGACGCCCGCCTGCGGCCCGCGGCGCTTTACATCCATCACCGCGACATCACCGCGCCACATGCGCCACCCGGCCCGCCTGCGCGCTCCCACAAACAACAACGCCGGGCACCGCGAGATGGTTCGGGTGTCCGCCATACCGTCCTCAGCGCCAGGGGCCGAGTAGGCATTGGAGGCGTCAAGCAAATAAATATTTGCCAAAAGCAAGCATATCGCGCAGCATGCGCGCCATGACCGACCCTGACCGCATCGAGGCCGTCCGCCGCTTCAACCGCTTCTACACACGCCGCATCGGCGTGCTCAACGAGGGGTTGCTCGATTCTGAGTTCAGCCTGACCGAGTGCCGCATCCTCTGGGAGCTGGCGCATCTGGAGGGAGGCGCCGGCATCACCGCCACCGACCTGGGCCGGCTGTTGGACCTGGACGCTGGCTATCTCAGCCGCTTGCTGCGCGACCTGAAGGAACGCGATCTGGTCCGCGCTGCGCGCAGCGAGACGGATGCGCGGCAGTCACTGCTGACGCTGAGCCCTGCGGGCCGCAGGGCGTTCAAGCCGCTGGACCGCCGCTCGCGCGAGCAGGTGGGCGAGATGCTGGACCAACTGGGGGACGCGCAACAGGCGGAGCTGCTGCAGGCGTTCCGGCGCGTGCAGGGGTTGCTCGAGGATCCCGGCTCGAAGCCGGGGAAGGGCGGCTTCCTGCTGCGGCCACATCGCCCCGGCGACATGGGGTGGGTGGTCTCGCGTCACGGCGCGCTGTACGCGCGGGAGTACCAGTTCGACATGAGCTTCGAAGCGCTGGTGGCGCGCATCGCGGCCGACTTCATCGAGCAGTTCGATCCGCGCCGCGAGGCCTGCTGGATCGCCGAGCGCGACGGCGTGAACATCGGCAGCGTGGCGCTGGTGCAGGCGCGCGACGAGCAGACCCGCGCGCCGATCGAGGGCCTGGCCCAGCTGCGCCTGCTGCTGGTCGAGCCCTCGGCGCGAGGGCTTGGATTGGGCGACCGCCTCGTCGCCGAGTGCCACCGTTTCGCGCGCGAGGCCGGCTACCGGCGCGTGCGCCTGTGGACGAACAGCCAGCTCGACGCGGCGAAGCACATCTATCGCAAGGCGGGCTATCAGCTCACGGGCAGCGAGCCGTTCCACGGTTTCGGGCTCGACCTCGTGGGGGAGACGTGGGAGCTGGATCTCCAGGCCGCCCACGCGGTCTGACGATCAGAGCGGCGCGGTCGAGACGACCGCGAAACCCTTCAAGCCGGCTGAGGTCCTGGCCGTCCCGCCTCGACCACGAAGCGCGCCGCGCTGAACGATGGGCTGTCCGCGTCCCACGGCGATTGCACGCTGCGCAGTTCGGCATCCAATCGGCCGGCCTGGAGCTCGAAGCGCATGTAGCCGCGCTGGTCGCTGCGGCCGTAGCGGATGTGCGGATTGAAGGGCAGGGCCTTGTCGACCTGCGACTGCTCGCGGCCGGCGCTGGAGATCGAGGTGCCGCAGAACTCGCTCGCGAGCACCGCGGCCTTCTCGTCGTTCCAGTCGAGCTTCAGGTCGGCGACGTAGTTGGCGTGGACGTCGCCGCCGAGCACGACCGCATTGGGCACGCGCCGCGACGCGAGATCGCGCAGCAGGCGCTCGCGGGCGAAGGGGTAGCCGTCCCAGCCGTCGGTCCAGTAGCGGCCAGGTCCCTTGGCCGGGTCCTGCCGCGTTGAAGCGCGTCATCAGCGTCTGCTGCGCGAGCAGGTTCCAGGGACGGGTCGCGTCCCAGCTGTCGCGCAGCCACTGCTCCTGCGGCGCGCCGAGCAGCGTGCGGCGCGGGTTGAGCAGGTCGGGGCAGTCCTTCACGTTCACGGTGTTGGAGCCCGCGCGGCCCGGCTTGGGACAGACCTGCTGATCGCGCCAGGAGCGGTCGTCGATGGTGATCAGCCGTGCCAGGCGGCCCCAGTCGACGCGATGGCTGAGCACGATGTCCACGCCCTTGGGCCGCATCGATGCCGGGAACGGCTGGTGCTCCCAGTACGCCTGCGCGGCGGCGATGCGGCGTTGATGGAAGTCCGGGGCCAGGTCCTCCGAGACATCGCCGGCCCAGTCGTTCTGGACCTCGTGGTCGTCCCAGATGAGGATCCATGGCGCGTTGGCATGCATCGCCTGCAAGCGCGGATCGCTCTTGTACTGCGCGTAGCGGGCGCGGTAGTCGTCCAGTGTGTGGCAGGCCCCGCCGGCGTGGCGGCGGCGCGGCGCCTTGCCGTCGATGCGGCGGTGGCCGATTCGTAGATGTAGTCGCCGAGGAAGAGCACCAGGTCGAGGTCCTGCTTCGCCATGTCGCTCCAGGCGGCGTACTCGCCGTGATCCCAGCGCTGGCAGGACGCGATCGAGAAGCGGAGCGAGGCGGGCCTCGCGTCCGCGGCCGGCGTGGTGCGCGTGCGGCCCGCAGCGCTTTCCTGTCCCAAGGCGCGGAAGCGATACCAGTACCAGCGGTCGGGGCGCAGGCCCGACGGCTCGGCGTGAACGCTGTGCGCGGTGCCGGGTTCGGCCTGCTCGGTGCCGCGCGCGACGATGGTCTTGAAGCCTTCGTCCTCGGCCACTTCCCACTGGACCGGCGACTTCGGCGGGCAGCGCATCGCCCAGCAGGCGCGTCCAGAGCACGACGCGATCCGCCCTCGGGCTGCCCGAGGCGACGCCGAGCCTGAACAGCGGCTCCGTAGCCGCATCGGCATGGCGCAGGAAGGCCGGTGCGCAGCCGGCGGCGAGGGCGGCCTGCAGCAGGCCGCGGCGAGAAGGGGTCCAGAGGGCGGTCATGGCGCGAAGCGTAATCCCGTTCCTTGTCAATTCAGCGACCGAACCGCCGTAGGCATGGGGCTTGCCGCTCTGTGGTCGATGCCAGCCATCGCTCCCGCGTTGCTCCAGCGTCAATCGATTCGGCGTGCCCGCCGAAGGCCCCGGTGCAACGTTGTTTGACCCATCAACCAACGAAGGGGACATCATGACCACCTCCCTCACCAGCTCTCTCTCCCGGGCCACGCTCGTGGTCGTCGCCAGTGCGGCCCTGGCCGCGGGTTGCGCGTCCGACGGCCGCCACCATAACGACGCGCGCAACGCCGCCGTCGGTGCGGTGGGCGGCGCGGTCGTCGGCGCCGCAACGGGCGGCAGCGCGCTCACCGGCGCGGCCGTGGGCGCCGTCGCCGGCGCCGTGATCGGACGCCTGTTCATCGACGGCAAGGATCGCGAGGTCTACTCCGACGGACGCGGCGGCCGCTATTGGCGCGACGAGGACGGACGTACGCATACCGTCCGCTGACGCGTCTGGCCTGTTTGCCGCGCGACGCTGCGCCGCTTGCCGGCAGGCGTGATCAGCGAGTGGGCGGTGGACCGCCGATCTCGCCCATGAGGAACGGCGTCTCCAGGGACCATCCCAGCAGGCGCCGGCAACCGTCGACTTCATGCCGGGACGCCTCGCGTGGCATCAGCCCGCCGGAGGCTGCCCGCTCAAGTCCCGCGAGCACCGGCGCGAAACGCTGGCGTGCGGCCGGCGTGCGCGCCGCCAGCAGCTCCCGGCATCGGCGCGTGAATGCCAGTTGACTCGCCGGCGCCAGGAAGGCCATGAAGAACACCATCTGGCGCCAGCCGAAGGCGAGCGTCTTGCTCGCCCTCATGCGTTGGATGCGCGGGATCGTCCTCGGGATGACGCGCCGTTCCAGCCGGTCGAGCACGGCGAGGAACGTCCGCTCGGCCAGCGCCTCCCACTGCTGTGAGAGCAATGGCTCCAACTGCAGTCCGTCGACCAGCACCGCGAGGTTGTGCGTGGTCAGGATCGAGGCTTGCTCGATCATCGAGCCGTTTCGCGCGCGCGAATTTCCGCCCGCGGGAAGCGCGGCGAGTTCAAGACAGTACGCATCGAAATCGGGGCACGTCTTCGTGCCCCATCGCTCCTCGACCCGCTGGAGCGACAGCACCCGGTCGACATCGATCCCGTAATACCTCGCGTAGAGCGATCCGCCGGGAAGCGATTTCAGAAGCCGCGCCGCCACGCGCGCCGCTTGCACGAACTTCAGCGAGAACGTGCCCATGAAGATGTCGGACGCCAGTTCCTCGACCAGCGGCAGCCCTGGAGACTCGGTCCCGTCGTCAGCCGCCTTGGCTGCATCGCCGGCGGGCACGGCGATGCGTGCCAGCGCCGCCAGTTCCGAGACCAGCTTGTTGGGCGTGACCGTGGCAGGGAAGGCCTGAATGGCGAAGGCCGCGAACTGGCGCAGCGTGTCCTTCGCGGCCGGCGCCGCATCGGCATCCGCGCAAGCCTCGAGCGAGGCGATCCATGGCAGCTCCGAGAAGCGCACCTGATGCTGCAGCCACAGCAGCAGCAACGAGCGGCGGCGACGAAACGCCTGATAGCTCGCGGCATGCAGCGCACGCGCGGCCGGGTCGGTGAAGCGCGTCGCCAGCGCGGGGCCGGCGAGCTGAGGCAGCAGGACCGCCAGCGCTTCGCTGGAGCGGATCGCCCGGCGTTCGATCAGAGCGGCGAGCGGCGCCTCCTCCGCGGCCTGCAGGCGCGCCAGGAGTTGAGCCGGCACCGGCGTGCCCGCGGGAACGGCGGCGAGCTGCTCCTCCATGACGATGGGGCGCGCGGCCATGGCCGCGATGGCCGGGGTGATCCCTGCGCCCGGCTCGACCAGCGACTTGAGGCGCGCTGCGAGGACTCCCGCGATCCTTGCATGGCTCGGTCCCACGGCCTGGCGCGCGCGCATCGCGCGGTGGCGATCCGAGCCAGGCACGCCGCGAGCGTCAATGAAGCCAGCGAGCCGATGCCGCACCCGCGCCGCCCATTGCGCCCGTCCCGCCGCATCGAGCGCCGGCCAGGCGGTCAGTGCGGCGGTGAACAGCCCCAGCACTTCGTTCTGGCGATGGACGCGCTGACAACGCCGATGGCGCTGGCGCGCCGCCGCGATCCGCCGCAGAAGCTCGACGCGGCGTTCCTCGAAATCGGATGGCAGGCGCGTGAAAGGGCAGGCCGCCGGCCGGGCAGCGCTCCGGGCCTTCTCCCGCAAAGTGAGGAACCGGCCCTTCCACGGTGTCGAGCATGAGCGTCACGAGCTCATCCTTGAGCGGCGCCCAGACCTCGTAGTGCTCGCGCATGGATTCGACCTCCTTGGAGGGCTGCTTGCGCTCGAGCCCTTCGGCGACCGAATGAACGCTGCGCGCGAGCACCGGCGCATCGATGCCCGCGGACGGAGCGGGGAGGGGCGTATCGGCCGGCCGCGGATAGAAGCGCATCCGATCGAAGAACGGTTCGATGTGCTCGATCAACGCGGCCGCGATCGCGTGCTCGCCCCGCGCCATCAGCCAGCGCATGACGAGCAGCGCGGCCTCTTCGGGGACGTCGATCCGGTATTCGCGGGAAGCGAGTTGCCCATGCAGCTCGTCGAGGCCTTCGCGCGTGAGGTGATGGCCGTTGAGCCGGGTGCGCGCGCCGCCGCTCGCCGCGCCGAGCCGGGCAGCCAGCGCGAGTTCGTGAGGCCGCCAATCGCCGCCGGCCGCCGCTTGCCCGCTGGCGAAACCGCCCCGTACGACTTCCGGCGTCGCCCAGGCCGGCATGTCCACGTGAGGCTGCCGGTCGCCTACGCGGGTCTTGCCAGTGAACAGATGCTCGATCGTCTCCATGAGGCGCTGCGCGCGGGCTTGCGCACGCTGGCGCAAACCGGCATCGGTATGGGCGGCCGCCGCGCGCAAGGTCCTGGCGAGTTCGCCGGCCAGGTATCCGGTGCCAAAACCGGGCGCGGCGCGCGGGTCTGTCGGACCATTGCCAGGCGTGGTCATGGGCGTGAGGGCTCGGGGCAATCGGTGCCGGCCGGTGTCGGGGCTTGGAGGCAGGGATCGAACCTGCGCCTCGCGGGTGTGCAGCCCACGGCTCTCCCAACTGAGCTACTCCAAGGACGAGGGGGCATCGTACACGCGGCATCTGCGCCGTTGGGCGTGGCTGCGCCTCACGGCGTCGATGCGCCGATGCGGTCGTCTCCTTCAGGCCGCGTCTTGCTGAGCCGCACGCTCTGCAGCGCGAAACCCGCCAGGAAC
Source organism: Roseateles sp. (assembly GCA_039594005.1). Taxonomy (GTDB): domain Bacteria; phylum Pseudomonadota; class Gammaproteobacteria; order Burkholderiales; family Burkholderiaceae_C; genus Roseateles. The sequence continues at coordinate 1,429,952 of JBCNOF010000010.1, read as the reverse complement.
AGCACGAACCAGCCGAGCAGCGCGGTCTTCACGACCGGGTCTTCCGGCCCCGTCGCGACGGGGTGCGCGGCGGGCAGGCGGCTGAGCGTCTCGTTGATGCCCGGCACCATCAGCAGGAAATAGCTGAACGACAGACCGAAGGTGGCGAGGTAGGTCCGCAGCCGCCCGAGGAAGCCGAGCCGAGGCGCGAGCCACGCGCCGCCGAACGCGGCGATCAGCGCCAGCACGCCCAGCACATGACCGGGATTCACGCCGATGACGCTGGACAAGCCGAAGGACGTGAACACCGACAGCGCCAGGCCGCCGAGGTACACCTGACCGGCGCGCGTGGCGGGATCGATGCGCCCCTGGCGCGCGAAGGCGATCAGGCCGGCGACGACCGGAATGAGGCTGAGGGCGGTGTGCGCGACACCGAGCGTGGACAAGGGATGAGGCATGGTGGATCTCGTGATCTACTAGTAGATAGGTTGCGGGCGCGAAAAGGAGGACGACCGAGGTCGCCCAGGAGAGAACGGGTCAGGCGGGCTGGGTCAGCTTGAGGATGGCGGGTTGGACGATGGTGGAGAAGGACTTGGGGTCCTCGAATGCGCGCGCCACGAGCATTGCGCCGTGCACGACCGCCATGAAGGCCTTGGCCGACACCGCCGGGCTGTTGAGCAGGTGGAATTGCCCGGCGGCCGCGCCGCGCTTGAGTAGCGCCGCGAGCCAGGCGTTCAGGTCCTGGAAATGCGCGCGAACCTCGACGGCGACCTCCTCGGGGATGGTCGGCAGCTCGGTGGCCAGCATCGCGCAGATGCAGAAGGGATGCTCGCCGCCGCGGATGCAGCCGGCCCAGTAGTCCGCGTAGGCATTGAGCTCCGACAGCGGATCGTCCAGCTGTCGCGTCAGGCCCGCGAGTCCGACCTGGGCCTCCTGCCGGTAACGCGCGACGACGTCCCGCACCAGCACGGTCTTGCTCGCGAAGTGGTGGTGGATGCTTGCCTTGGTGATGCCCACGCGCTCGGCCAGGTCGGCATAGCTGAAGCTGTTGTAGCCGCCCGCCACCAGCAGGGCGCGGGTGTGGGCGGCGATCTCGGCCGCCTTGGGCGAGAGCTCGGGCAGCGGTTCAGGCAGGGCGGACATGGGCATCGATCCGGGACACAATGTGTCGCACTCTACTAGTTGGTAGGCTGATTGTCAAAGCCCCTGCCGCCCATGTCCCTCACATCGACTCGTCCAGCATGCGCCGGTAATCGCTGGGAGAGGCCTCGCGGGGATTGGTCTTGTGGCAGTGATCGTGCAACGCGCGTTCGATGATCTGGTCGTGCAGGTCCACCGTTACGCCCATCGCGCCGAGTCCCGCGGGCAGCCCCAGGCGCTGGTTCATTGCCTTGACCGCGCCGGCGAGCTCGTCGGCGGGCGTGCCTGCCTGCAGATTCATCGCATGCGCCATGCGGGCGATCTTGTCGTCGCGCCGCATCGAGTCGTGCATCCCGTTGAAGCGGATCACCGCCGGCAGGAAGACGGCGTTGAGCGTGCCGTGGTGCAGCGTCGGCATCAGCCCGCCCAGTGCATGGCTGAGCGAATGCACGCAGCCCAGGCCCTTCTGGAACGCGAGCGCGCCCAGGGTGCTGGCGGCCATCATGTCGAGCCGGGCGTCGAGGTCGTCGGGGTGCGTGGTGGCCCGCTCGATCTGGCCCCAGCCGCGGCGCAGGCCCTCGAGCGCGATGCCGTCGGCCGGCGGGTTGAAGGCGGCCGACATGAAGGTCTCCAGGCAATGCGCGATCGCGTCCATGCCGGTGGCCGCGGTGAGCCCGGCGGGCAGCTTGCGGGTGAGCTCGGGATCGCACACCGCGGAGCGCGGCATCAGCACCCAGTTGTGGAAGCCGAGCTTGCGGCCGTCATCCACGATGATGATCGCGCCCCGGGCGACCTCGGAGCCAGTGCCGGCGGTCGTGGGCACGGCGATCAGCGGCGCGGCCTTGTCGGTGATGTTGCCGGCGCCGCCCAGGACGGTGGCGTACGCCGTCAGCGGGCCTTCATGCGTGGCCGCGATCGCCACGCCCTTGGCCAGGTCGATGCTGGAGCCGCCGCCCACCGCGATCAACCCGTCGCAGTCGTGCGCTCGATAGAGCGCGACGGCCTCTCGCACGGCGGCCTCGGTCGGATTGGGCGGCGTGGCGTCGAAGACGGGCAGGGCGCCGGCGTCGATCGAGGAGCCCGTCCAGGCCTCGAGGACCAGGTCCAGCACCCCGGCGGCGCGCACGCCGCGGTCGGTGACGATGAGCGGCCGGGAGATGCCGTTGCGCGCGCATTCGGCGCCGATCACGCGTCGCGCGCCGGCCTCCAGGTGGATGTGGGTGAGGTACTGGATCAGGGCCATGGGAAGGGGTCCTCTGCCGTGGGGGTCGTTGTCTGGGAAAATCCCGGGATTGCGGCTGGGTCGACGACCTAGCCTACGCCCTGGAGTTCCCGTTGAGTAGCACCTTGTTGACACCGCGGATGGCCGCGGTGCTGGAGCGCATCCACCGCGCCAACCGGCCGTCCTTCGCCAGCCTGTCGCCCAAGCAGGCGCGCATCGCCTACCTGATGGGCGCGGAGATCCTCGATCTGCCGCGCGCGCCCTTGCCGCGCGTCGAGCCGGTGGCGATCCCCGGCCCGGCGGGCACGATCCATGCGCGTCTTTACGCGCCGATGACGCGCGAGGCCGTCGACGAGCGCGATCAGGCGGACGGTCAGGCTGGTCGCGGACTGCCGGTGTTGCTCTATTTCCATGGTGGCGGATTCGTCATCGGCAATCTGGAAACCCACGACAGCCTGTGCCGCCAGATGGCCTTGCGCACCGGGTGCGCGGTGCTCGCCGTGGACTATCGGCTCGCGCCCGAGCACCCGTTTCCCGCGGCGGTCGACGACTGCTGGGCCGCGCTCGCGTGGCTGGCCACGGCGGCGCCCGAGCTCGGCCTGGACCGCGCGCGCATCGCCGTGGGGGGCGACAGCGCCGGCGGCACGCTGGCCGCGGTGACGGCGCTGCACGCGCGGGACATCCGCGAGCAACTGGGGCTGACGCTCTCGCTGCAGCTGCTGATCACGCCGGGCGCGACGGCGCATGCCGACACCGACTCGCATCGCCGTTTCGCCCAGGGCCACCTGCTGGACGCCGAGACGATCGCGTGGTTCTTCAACCAGTACATCCCGAGCGAGCGACGCGAGGACTGGCGTTTCGCGCCGCTGCGCGCGGATGACCATGAGGACCTCGCACCGGCGTGCCTGATCCTGGCCGAGGCCGATCCGCTGATCGACGAGGGCATCGCCTATGCCGACCTGCTGCGCGCGAACGGCAACGCGGTGCGGCTGGAGCTGTACCGTGGCGTGACGCACGACTTCATCAAGATGGGCCGCAGCATTCCGGAGGCCGGCGAGGCGCTGGATGCCTGCGCCGATGCGCTTCGGACGGCGTTCGGGCTGCCGGCACCGACGACGCCGACCCTGTCGGCGGCGCCCGCGACGCCCTCGATCCCTGCCGCCGCCGACACCACGGCCACGGCTTCCACGACCCCCACCGGGGCATGAGCATGAGCACCACCGCGCCCACCGCGTCGCTTGCCCGCGACCGTTTCCGCTTCTTCGAACGCCTGCGCGTGCGCTGGGCCGAGATCGACGCGCAGCAGATCGTCTTCAACGGCCATTACCTGACCTACTTCGACACGGCGGTCGGCGGCTATTGGCGCGCGCTGGCGCTGCCGTACTCGCCGACGATGCAGGCGCTGGAGGGCGACTTGTTCGTGCGCAAGTCCACGATCGAATACCTGGGCTCGGCGCATTACGACGAGCTGCTGGACATCGGCGTACGCACCGAGCGCGTGGGCACGAGCTCGCTGACGGTGACATGCGCGGTGTTCCGCGGCGACGAGTGCCTGGTGCACGGCGAGCTGGTCTATGTCTTCGCCGATCCGGTGGCGAGGGTGCCCAAGGCGGTGCCGCAGGCCCTGCGCGAGCTGCTGCTCGGTTTCGAGCGTGGCGAGTCGATGACGGACGCACGGGTGGGCACGTGGGCGACGCTGGGCGAGGATGCGCATCGCATCCGCCAGGCGGTGTTCGTCGAGGAACAGAAGATTCCCGCCGAGATGGAATGGGATGCGGCCGACGAGGGCTGCACGCACGCGGTGGCCTACAACCGGCTGGGCCGGCCGCTGGCCACGGGGCGCTTGCTCGAGCACGTGCCCGGCGTGGCCAAGATCGGCCGGATGGCGGTGTTGTCGCCGATGCGCGGCAGCCGCGTGGGGCGTCAGGTGCTGGACGCGCTGATGCAGGCCGGACGGGAGCAGGGGTACCGCGAGGTGCTGCTGCACGCGCAGCTCAGCGCCGAGGGCTTCTACACGCGCGCCGGATTCCAGCGCCGCGGACCGGTCTTCGAGGAAGCCGGCATCGCGCACGTGGAGATGGTGCGGAGCTTGTGAGGCCTGGGCCCGAGATCACCTCGGGCGGCTAGTCCCAGACGGAACAAGGGCCCGGAGGCTTGCGCCTGCGGGCCCTTGCTGCGTTCACCACGCCGCGTCAATGCGGCGCCGCGATCAGACCGCCTTGGCGGTGTCCGCGTATTCCTCGATCTGGTCGAAGTTCATGTAGCGGTAGACGCTGGCCTTGTCGGCATCGATGACGCCCATTTCCTTCAGGTACTCCTCCTTGGTCGGCAGGCGGCCCAGGCGGGACGCGACCGCCGCCAGTTCGGCCGACGCCAGGTACACGTTGGTGCCCTTGCCCAGACGGTTCGGGAAGTTACGGGTCGAGGTGGAGACCACCGTCGCACCGGTCGCGGCACGCGCGCCTGGTTGCCCATGCACAGCGAGCAGCCCGGCATTTCGATGCGCGCCCCAGCTCTTGCCGAAGACGCCGTAGTAGCCTTCCTCGGTCAGCTGAGCTGGGCGTCCATCTTGGTCGGCGGCGCCACCCACAGGCGGGTCGGCAGCTGGCCCTTGTGCTGATGTCCAGCAGCTTGCCGGCCGCGCGGAAGTGACCGATGTTGGTCATGCAGGAACCGATGAACACTTCGTCGATCTTCGCGCCGGCGACGTCGGACAGCAGCCTGGCGTCGTCCGGATCGTTCGGCGCAGCAGAGGATCGGCTCTTTGATGTCGGCCAGGTCGATCTCGATCACCGCCGCGTATTCGGCGTCCGCATCGGCTTCCAGCAGCTGCGGATCGGCCAGCCAGGCTTCCATGCCCTGAATACGGCGCTCCAGCGTACGCGGCGATCGCCGTAGCCTTCGGCGATCATCCACTTCAGCAGCACGATGTTGGAGTTCAGGTACTCGTCGATCGGCGCCTTGTTCAGCTTGATGGTGCAACCGGCGGCCGAACGCTCGGCCGAGGCATCGGACAGCTCGAAGGCCTGCTCGACCTTCAGGTCCGGCAGGCCTTCGATCTCCAGGATGCGGCCGGAGAAGATGTTCTTCTTGCCCTTCTTCTCGACGGTCAGCAGGCCCTGCTTGATCGCGTACAGCGGGATCGCGTGGACCAGGTCGCGCAGGGTGATGCCCGGCTGCATCTTGCCCTTGAAGCGCACCAGCACCGATTCCGGCATGTCCAGCGGCATCACGCCGGTGGCGGCGGCGAAGGCCACCAGGCCGGAACCGGCCGGGAAGGAGATGCCGATCGGGAAGCGGGTGTGCGAGTCGCCGCCGGTGCCGACGGTGTCGGGCAGCAGCATGCGGTTCAGCCAGGTGTGGATCACGCCGTCGCCCGGACGCAGCGAGACGCCGCCGCGGTTCATGATGAAGTCGGGCAGCGTGTGGTGCGTCGTCACGTCGACCGGCTTCGGATAGGCCGCGGTGTGGCAGAAGGACTGCATCACCAGGTCGGCGGAGAAGCCCAGGCAGGCCAGGTCCTTCAGCTCGTCGCGGGTCATCGGGCCGGTGGTGTCCTGCGAACCGACGGAGGTCATCTTCGGTTCGCAGTAGGTGCCCGGGCGCACGCCCTGGCCTTCCGGCAGGCCGCAGGCGCGGCCGACCATTTTCTGCGCCAGCGAGAAGCCCTTGCCGCTGTCGGCCGGCTGCTGCGGCAGGCGGAACAGCGTCGAGGCGCGGCAGGCCCAGCGCTTCGCGCGCCTTGGCGGTCAGGCCAGCGGCCGATGATCAGCGGGATACGGCCGCCGGCGCGCACTTCGTCGAGCAGCACGTCGGTCTTCAGCTCGAAGTTGGCGACGGTCTCGCCGTTCTTGCACCAGCTTGCCTTCATACGGGTAAACGTCGATCACGTCGCCCATGTTCAGCTTGGAGCACGTCCACCTCGATCGGCAGGGCGCCGGCATCTTCCATGGTGTTGAAGAAGATCGGCGCGATCTTGCCGCCCAGCAGCCACGCCGCCGCCGCGCTTGTTCGGCACGAACGGGATGTCGTCGCCCATGAACCACAGCACCGAGTTGGTGGCGGATTTGCGCGAGGAACCGGTGCCGACCACGTCGCCGACGTAGGCCAGCGAGGTGGCCCTTCTTCTTCAGGTCGTCGATGAACTGCATCGGGCCGCGCTTGCCGTCTTCCTCGGGCTTGAAGGCCGCGTCGGAGCGCGTCGTTCTTCAGCATCGCCAGGGCGTGCAGCGGGATGTCCGGGCGGGACCAGGCGTCCGGCGCCGGGGAGAGGTCGTCGGTGTTGGTTTCGCCGGGGACCTTGAACACGGTGACGGTGATCTTCTTCGCGACCTCAGGGCGCGTCAGGTTGAACCACTCGGCGTCGGCCCAGGACTGCATCACGGCCTTGGCCTTGGCGTTGCCCGCCTTGGCCTTCTCGGCGACGTCGTGGAAGTCGTCGAACATCAGCAGGGTGTGCTTCAGCTGCTCGGCGGCGGCGCCGGCCACTTCGGCGTCGTCCAGCAGCTCGATCAGCGGGTGCGATGTTGTAGCCGCCCTGCATGGTGCCCAGCAGTTCGGTGGCGCTTGGCTTTGGAGATCAGGCCGACCGTGAGGTCGCCCTGGGCGATGGCGGCCAGGAACCCGGCCTTGACGTAGGCGGCTTCGTCGACGCCCGGCGGCACGCGGTGGGTCAGCAGGTCGAGCAGGAATTCTTCTTCGCCGGCCGGCGGGTTCTTCAGCAGCTCGACCAGCGCGGCCACTTGCTTGGCGTCGAGCGGCAGCGGCGGAATGCCGAGCGCGGCGCGTTCGGCTTCGTGTTGGCGATAGGCTTGCAGCATGCGAACTCCAGTGTGGTCTCTGCTTGGGTCAAAAAACGTCGGGAAGGCGGGCTCGGCGGTCAGGGTGCGCTGGGCACGATGACCTTCAGGCCCTTGAAATAGTCTCGAAAGAATCCCTGGTCGCGGGTGATCAGGCCGTCGCATTGCAGCATCGCGTGCGCGCCTACCAGGAAATCGGGCATCGCCCGCGCCGACGACGCGGCACCGGCCGCGACGCCCTTCTCGGCCAGGCGTTGCTTGAACTTGCGTTGCATCTCGCCAGCGCGAATGGCCGCGCGCTGGTCGATGGCCAGGAAGCGCAGGCCCATCTCCTCGAGCGCGTCCATCACGTCGGAGCCGTGGCCCAGGCCGGCGGTCACCTCGGACAGCACCACGTCGCACAGCACGACCGGGCCGCTGGACAGCGCCAGGCGCAGCGCGGCCTCGGCGGCATCGGCCCCGGGCGCGTCGCCCAGCAGGTCGATGAGGACGGAGGAATCGACAGCGATCATCCGATCAGGCTTCGGTGGATTCGTCGGGGGCGCGGCCGCGCAGCTCGCGCATGACGTCGTCGGTGGCGGTGCCCTCGGGCAGCTTGAAGCGGCCCCGGGCGCGGGAGATGGCGTCGTCGACGTTCTTGCGCAGGATGATGCGCGCGCCGTCGAGTTCCACCTTCAGCGTCGTGCCCTTGGTCAGCCCCAGCGCGTCGCGCACGGCCTTGGGCAGGGTGATCTGACCTCGTTCGGCAACGGTGGCTTCCATGCGGGCTCCTGGCGATCCTGGGAGATGAGGCGACGGTTCTGGCGGCGGATTCATGACCGTGGGTGCGTCATCGCACTGTCGGTATGAATCAGAAAGTATGCATGAATTGTACGTACTTTCGGCTCGTGAAATCCAGTCGCGGCCCGGGATGCCCCACTGGGACGGTATGGAAATCTGGCGGTGAGGCCGCCGTCCGCCCAATGAAAAAGCCGCCTCGCGGGCGGCTTCCTGCTGGCGGCGGACCGCTTATTGGGCGGTCGGCGAGATGCCCAGGCCCGAACCGGCCGGTGCCGAGGCCGAGCGGGCGGCTTCGATCGCGGCGCGCTGCTCCGGGTGGATGCAGTCGTCGACCAGGCGCTGGCCGGCCTTCACGTCCAGCAGCATCGACTTGTTGGCGATCTGGACCATCAGCGTGCGGCCGGTGACGTCCTCCAGACGCAGCGCGCCGGTGGTGGACAGGACCGGCTTCATCGTGAAGGTGTCCTTCTTGTAGGCCACGTCGATGTAGCCGGTGTGTTTGGCGTTCGGTTCGATGGTGATCGACTGCTTGAACTCGCACTCGTACAGGCCGAGGTAGGCGCGCTTGGCCGCGGCCAGTTGTTCCTCGTTGGCTTCCGGCAGCGGCGGGGGCGGCGGCGGCGTCTTGACGGCCGGCTTCTTCGTGGTCTTCGCGGCGGCGGGCTTGGCCGATTTCGCGGGCGCGGGCTTGGCTGCGTTCGGGTCGGGTTGCGCCGAGGCGATGCCGGCGGTCAGCGTCAGCGCGGCGGCGGCGCCGGAGAGGAGGAGGGTGGTCAGTCGCATGCGAGGAACGGAGAGGAGGACCTGAAAACACCAGCCGATGCGGGTGGCCGAAAAAGCGAAACGCCGGAACGCGGCGATGAGCGATTGTCACCGCAGCCTCTCGCCGCGAAGTCGGCAATTAATGTGTCAATCGGTTGATCGACGCTAGGGTCTTCACCGGTTGTGCGGGCCGCGGTGCGCGGCGGGTGCGGGGGTGTGATCGCCGCGGTGTCAACGGGGCGTGAACTGCTGCACGAATGGCGGATTGCACATTGTTGCGAGCCTCGATGAGCCAGGGCACGCGGCGTGGTGCCGATGCCGATGCCGAACCGGCTCGGGCGCCGGCTTCGGGGTCTCGGTCACAGCGGCGAGGGCGTGGGCGCGAACCATGCCTGCTCGACCTCGGCGGGCAGGTGCTGCCCGGTGCGGTAGGCGCGCTGAAGCAGGTGCCAGAAGAGCCGGTAGCTCGCGCGGTCATGCAGCATGTCGCGGTGCTGGATCGGGGCCCAGTCCGCCGCCTGCGCGGCCTGCAGGATCTCGATGGCCTCGTCGATCTCCGCCACGCTCGGCGCGAAGGCGTCGATGATCGGCTGGATCTGGTTGGGGTGGATGCTCCACATCCGCGTGTAGCCGAAATCGCGCGCGGCGCGCTCGGCGGCGGACTGGATCGCTCGCGCGCTCTTGAACTCGGTGACCACGCAATGCGACGGGGTCTTCGCGTGACCGTGCGCGGCCGCGGCGATCGCGAGCTTGGCGCGCTGCACCAGCGGGTGGGTGAACTGGCCCTCGACCGTCAGCGCCGATCTCGGGATCGCGCCGCGGTGCGCCGACACGAAGTCCATCAGCCCGAAGGACAGCGACTCGATGCGCGGATGCCCCGCGATCGCCTCCACGTCGCGCAAGGCGCCGTGGGTTTCGACCAGCGTGTGCAGGGGCAGCGGCTTCCGGACGGCGTGGCGGCGCAGGCTGTCGTCGATGAAGGCGATGGCGGCGTTCAGCTCGGCGAAGCTCTCCGGCTTGGGGATCATCAGATAGGCGAGCTTCTCGCCGCCGCCGGCGATGACTGCCTCGACATCGGGCTCGAAGGCGGGGTGATTGAACGGGTGCACGCGCACGCCGACGCGTCCGAAGGCGTTCAGCGAGCTGTTGAGCAGGTGCAGCACCAGCAGCATGTGCTCGGTCTCGCCGCCCACTGGCGCGCCATCCTCGCAGTCCAGCGTGATGTCGAAGACCGGGCCCATCCGCGCCTGCAGCTCCAGGCTCTTGATCATGCGGGCCTCGACGCCGCAGTAATGGTCGACGACCGGCAGGACGGCGGGCGCGTGGCCTTCCTCGAACAGGGCCTGGGCGGGAGTGAGAAGGGCGGTCATGGGCGGAGTGGGAGCTGGAAAGAAGAAGGGCCGGCCTTCTTGCGAAGGTCGGCCCGTCGAGTGTCGCTCAGCGGGATGCCTCAGGCGGCATCCGCGAGGATCACAGCAGGTGCTTGACGCCGTTCTGCTCTTCCAGCAGCTCGTTCAGCGTCTTGTTGATGCACTCCTGCGAGAAGGCGTCGATTTCCAGGCCCTGGACGATCTTGTACTCGCCGTTCTCGACGGTCACCGGGTAGCCGAACATGACGTCCTTGGGGATGCCGTACGAGCCGTCCGACGGGATGCCCATCGTGACCCACTTGCCGTTGGTGCCCAGGGCCCAGTCGCGCATGTGGTCGATGGCGGCGTTGGCGGCCGAGGCAGCCGACGACAGGCCGCGGGCGGCGATGATCGCGGCGCCGCGCTTGCCCACGGTCGGCAGGAAGGTGGTGCGGTTCCACTCTTCGTCGTTGATCAGCGGCTTGACCGCCTGGCCGTCGATGGTGGCGAAACGGTAGTCGGCGTACATCGTCGGCGAGTGGTTGCCCCACACGGCCAGCTTCTCGATGCTGCCCACCGGCTTGCCGGTCTTGGCGGCGATCTGCGAGGCGGCGCGGTTGTGGTCCAGGCGCAGCATGGCGGTGAAGTTCTTGGCCGGCAGGTCCGGGGCCGACTTCATGGCGATGTAGGCATTGGTGTTGGCCGGGTTGCCGACCACCAGCACCCGCACGTCGCGCGAGGCCACGGCGTTCAGCGCCTTGCCCTGCACGGTGAAGATCTGGGCGTTGGCGGCCAGCAGGTCCGCGCGCTCCATGCCCGGGCCGCGCGGACGCGCGCCGACCAGCAGGGCGTAGTCGGTGTCCTTGAAGGCGGTCATCGGGTCGCTGTGGGCCTCGATGCCGGCCAGCAGCGGGAAGGCGCAGTCTTCCAGTTCCATGATCACGCCCTTGAGCGCGTTCTGGGCCTTCTCGTCCGGGATCTCCAGCAGCTGCAGGATGACGGGCTGGTCCTTGCCCAGCATCTCGCCGGTGGCGATGCGGAACAGCAGGGCGTAGCCGATCTGGCCGGCGGCGCCGGTGACGGCGACGCGAACGGGTTTCTTGCTCATCAGAGGTCTCCGAGAAGTGCGAGTGGATTGATGCGTGAGGCGCGCTCCGCGCCAGCGGCGGCAAGTGTAGGCCAGCAAGGCCGCGGCACGGATCGCGAAAGGGTCTTCTTCGCCCACCGGTGTGGGGAGCTGCCCCCAAACCGGCGGTCCGGCATGGCGTGAAACCGACACTCTTGTGTCTTATATAAGACTAATCTCGTCGGACTCCCTTCGGGAGATGGACGCTCGCACCACGTTTGTGCTCGAATCGCGCCCCATGTCGCCCGCCGCCGCCCCGGTTCACCCCGTCACGCCGCTCAATGAGCTGGCGCGCGCGGAAGCCGCGCCCTCGTTCAGCCCGCTGTATCGCCAGATCAAGGGGCTGATCCTGAAGGGGTTGCAGGCCGGTGAATGGAAGGCGGGGGAGACCATCCCCAGCGAGATGGACCTGGCGGCCCGCTTCGGGGTGAGCCAGGGCACGGTGCGCAAGGCCATCGATGAGCTCGCCGCCGACAACCTGCTCGTGCGCAAGCAGGGCAAGGGCACCTTCGTCGCCACGCATGCCGAGCAGCAGCAGCAGTACCGCTTCCTGCGCCTGACGCCCGATGGCGATGCGTCGGCGACGCTGGGCCGCCAGCTGCTGGACTGCAGGCGCCAGCGCGCGCCGGCCTTCATCGCCAAGCTGATGCAACTGCGCGCGGGCGATCCCGTCATCGAGATCCGCCGGCTGCTGCACAGCGGCGGTCAGCCGGTGGTGCTGGACGACATCTGGCTGCCCGGCGCGCTCTTCAAGGGGCTGACGACGGAGCGGCTGCTCGAGCACCGCGGTCCGTTCTACGGCCTGCTCGAAACCGAATTCGGCGTGCCCATGATCCGGGCACAGGAAAAGATCCGGGCAGTCGCGGCGCCAGACGATGCCGCCGCGCTGCTTCAGGTAGCGCCCGGCAGTCCGCTGCTGAGCGTGGAGCGGCTCGCGTTCACCTACGGCGACAAGCCGGTGGAGTTGCGCCGCGGTCTCTACAACACCTCCCACCACTTTTACCGCAACGACCTGAACTGATGCTTTCGCGTTGTGGCGATGACGTTTTCATGGCACCGCCTGAAAACGACATGCGCCCAGGACACCCTTACGGGGTGTTGCGTTGCCATAAAATCTTCGGGTTTCACATTGATTACAAGGTCGGACATGACGGACGCCACCCAAGCCACCAAAAAGAATCGACCGGTCTACACCAACATCCACGTCACGCAGATCGTGTCGTATCGCCTGCCGCCGGCGGGCATCGTGTCGATCCTGCATCGCATCAGCGGCCTGCTGATGTTCTTCCTGCTGCCGTTCGTGATCTGGATGTTCGACACCAGCCTCACGTCGGAGATCTCGTACGAGACCTTCACCGCGGCCTTCGTCTCGGGCATCGGCTTCCTGCCGGCCTGGTTCGTGAAGCTGGTGACGCTGGGCCTGATCTGGGGCTACCTGCACCACTTCATCGCCGGTGTCCGCCACCTGTGGATGGACGCGACGCACAGCGTGAGCAAGGAATTCGGCAAGAGCAGCGCGATCGCGACGCTGGTGCTGAGCATCGTGCTGACCCTGGCGTTCGGCGCCAAGCTGTTCGGCCTGTACTGATTCCGCCGCGGCCGCGTGACCCCCACGTCGCGCGGCCCGGATGAATTCCGACGATTGACCCAAGAGGCAAATCAACAATGACAACCTACGGAAGCAAGCGCATCGTCACCGGTGCGCATTACGGCCTGCGCGACTGGATGGTGCAACGCGCCACCGCGCTGCTCATGGCGCTGTTCACGATCGTGCTGCTCGCGCAAGTGCTGTTCACCAGCCAGCCGCTGGGCTACGACCTGTGGGCCGGCATCTTCAGCAAGCAATGGATGAAGTTCCTGACCTTCGCGCTGATCGTCTCGCTGGCGTATCACGCCTGGGTCGGCGTGCGCGACATCTGGATGGATTACGTGAAGCCGGTGGGCGTGCGGCTGGCGCTGCACGTGTTCACGCTGGTGTGGTTGACGGGTTGCGCGGGTTGGGCGATCCAAGTGCTCTGGAGGCTGTAAGCAATGAATATCGGAACCTCGCTGCCCAAGCGCAAGTTTGACGTCGTGATCGTCGGCGCCGGCGGCTCCGGCATGCGCGCCTCGCTGCAACTGTCGCACGCCGGCCTGACCGTGGCCGTGCTGTCCAAGGTTTTCCCCACCCGCTCGCACACCGTGGCCGCGCAGGGCGGCATCGGCGCCAGCGCTGGGCAACATGAGCGAGGACAACTGGCACTACCACTTCTACGACACCGTCAAGGGCTCCGACTGGCTCGGTGACCAGGACGCCATCGAGTTCATGTGCCGTGAAGCGCCGAAGGTCGTGTACGAGCTCGAGCACTTCGGCATGCCGTTCGACCGCAACCCCGACGGCACGATCTACCAGCGTCCGTTCGGCGGCCACACCGCCGAACTACGGCGAGAAGCCCGTGCAGCGCGCCTGCGCCGCGGCCGACCGTACCGGCCACGCGCTGCTGCACACGCTGTACCAGCAGAACGTCAAGGCCCGCACCAACTTCTTCGTCGAATGGATGGCGCTGGACCTGATCCGCGACGCCGACGGCGACGTGCTGGGCGTGACCGCGCTGGAGATGGAGACGGGCGAGGTCTACATCCTCGAAGCCAAGACCGTGCTGCTGGCCACCGGCGGCGCCGGCCGCATCTTCGCGGCCTCCACCAACGCCTTCATCAACACCGGCGACGGCCTGGGCATGGCCGCGCGCGCCGGCATCCCGCTGCAGGACATGGAGTTCTGGCAGTTCCACCCGACCGGCGTGGCCGGCGCGGGCGTGCTGATGACCGAAGGCGTGCCGCGGCGAAGGCGGCATCCTGCGCAACGCCAACGGCGAGCGCTTCATGGAGCGCTACGCCCCGACGCTGAAGGACCTGGCGCCGCGCGACTTCGTCTCGCGCTCCATGGACCAGGAAATCAAGGAAGGCCGCGGCTGCGGTCCCGAACAAGGACCACGTCCTGCTGGACCTGACCCACCTGGGCGGCGACACCATCGCCAAGCGCCTGCCCTCGGTGCTCGAGATCGGCCACAACTTCGCCAACGTCGACATCACGAAGGAACCGATCCCGGTCGTGCCGACCATCCACTACCAGATGGGCGGCATCCCGACCAACATCCACGGCCAGGTCGTCGTGCCCAAGGGCGACGATCCCAGGAGCGTGGTCAACGGCCTGTACGCCGTGGGCGAGTGCGCCTGCGTGTCGGTGCACGGCGCCAACCGCCTGGGCACCAACTCGCTGCTGGACCTGGTGGTGTTCGGCCGCGCCGCCGGCAACCACATCGTCGAGGCGCACAAGGCCTTCAAGGCCGCGGGCACGTCGCACAAGCCGCTGCCCAAGGACGCCGCCGACAAGACGCTGGCCCGCCTGGCGCGCCTGGAGTCCAACACCGGCGGTGAATACGCGCAGAAGGTCGCCAACGACCTGCGCGCCGCGATGCAGTCGCACGCCGGCGTGTTCCGCACCAGCAAGCTGCTGGACGAGGGCGTCACCGCCATCGCCGCCATCCGCGAGCGGGTCAGGAACATCCACGCTGAAGGACAAGTCCAAGGTCTTCAACACCGCGCGCGTCGAGGCGCTGGAAGTGGACAACCTGATCGAGGCCGCGCAGGCCACGATCGTGTCGGCCGCCGCCCGCAAGGAATGCCGCGGCGCCCACACCGTGAACGACTTCGAGCGCGGCGCGGACGATGCGGAGTTCCCGCTGGGCCGCAACGACAAGGAGTGGATGAAGCACACGCTGTGGCACTCCAAGAGCAACAGCCTGACCTACAAGCCGGTCAACCTGCAACCGCTGACCGTCGAGAGCGTCCCCCCGAAGGTCCGTACCTTCTGACCGGCCGCAGGAGCATCAAGAAATGATCAAGCGCACTTTCAAGATCTACCGCTACGATCCGGACAAGGACGCCAAGCCGTACATGCAGACCATCGAGCTGGAGCTCGCGGGCAACGAACGCATGCTGCTGGACGCCCTGCTCAAGCTCAAGGAAGTGGATCCGACGCTGTCGTTCCGCCGCTCCTGCCGCGAAGGCGTGTGCGGCTCCGACGCGATGAACATCAACGGCAAGAACGGTCTGGCCTGCCTGACCAACCTGAACGATCGCTGCCGCAGAAGATCGTGCTGCTCAAGCCGCTGCCGGGCCTGCCCGTCGTGCGCGACCTGATCGTGGACATGACGCAGTTCTTCAAGCAGTACCACTCGATCCGGCCGTTCCTGATCAACGACGAAGCCGCCGCCCGAGAAGGAGCGCCTGCAGTCGCCCGAGGAGCGCGAAGAGCTCGACGGCCTGTACGAGTGCATCCTGTGCGCGAGCTGCTCGACGTGCTGCCCGAGCTTCTGGTGGAACCCCGACAAGTTCGTCGGCCCCGCCGGCCTGCTGCAGGCCTACCGCTTCATCGCCGACAGCCGCGACCAGGCCACCGCGGAACGCCTCGACAACCTCGAGGACCCGTACCGCCTGTTCCGCTGCCACACCATCATGAACTGCGTCGACGTCTGCCCGAAGGGTCTGAACCCGACGAAGGCGATCGGCAAGATCAAGGAACTGATGGTGCGACGCGCCGTCTGAGGCCGCTCGCCAGCCATCGCGCGCACACGCATGAACGCCGTCGACACCAACACCCTCATCGATGAGAGGGATCTCTCCAAGCTCAAGTGGCGCTGCCGCCGCGGGCTGTTGGAGAATGACCTTTTCATCGAGCGGTTCTTCCAACGTCACGAAGGCGCGCTGACCGTCTTCCACGCGGAAGGCCTGCGGCAGTTGATGGACCTGTCGGACAACGACCTGCTCGACCTGCTGCTGGCCCGCAAGGACCCGGCCGACGAGCTCGACCGCCCCGACGTGCATGCCGTGCTCGCGATGCTGCGGACCCCACAGTAACCAGAACCCCCCGAAGTCATAAGGAATGCCCATGACCCCGTCTGACGTCAAAGCCACCCTGTCGTTCTCCGACGGCAGCCCGCAAATGGAGCTGCCCCTGTACAAGGGCACCATCGGTCCGGATGTGATCGACATCCGCAAGCTGTACGGCCAGACCGGCAAGTTCACCTACGACCCGGGCTTCATGTCGACGGCGTCGTGCAACTCCACGATCACCTACATCGACGGCGACAAGGGCGAGCTGCTGTATCGCGGCTACCCGATCGAGCAGCTGGCAGAGAACTGCGACTACCTCGAGACCTGCTACCTGCTGCTGAACGGCGAACTGCCCACCGCCGTCGCAGAAGGAAGAGTTCACCCATCGTGTGACGAACCACACGATGGTCCACGAGCAGATGCAGTTCTTCCTGCGCGGCTTCCGTCGCGACGCGCACCCGATGGCCGTGATGACGGGCCTGGTGGGCGCGCTGTCGGCCTTCTATCACGACAGCACCGACATCAACAACCCCGAGCACCGCGAGATCGCCGCGATCCGCCTGATCGCCAAGATGCCGACGCTGGTGGCGATGGCCTACAAGTACACCATCGGCCAGCCCTTCATCTATCCGAAGAACGACCTCTCGTACGCCGGCAACTTCATGCACATGATGTTCGCCACGCCCTGCGAGGAGTACAAGTCCAACGACGTGCTGGTGCGCGCGATGGACCGCATCTTCATCCTGCACGCCGACCACGAGCAGAACGCCTCGACCTCGACGGTGCGTCTGGCCGGCTCGTCGGGCGCCAACCCGTTCGCCTGCATCGCCGCCGGCATCGCCTGCCTGTGGGGCCCGGCGCACGGCGGCGCCAACGAAGCCTGCGCTGAACATGCTGAAAGACATCCAGCAGATCGGCGGCGTGGCCAAGATCGGCGAGTTCATCAAGCAGGTCAAGGACAAGATCCAGCAACGTCAAGCTGATGGGCTTCGGTCACCGCGTCTACAAGAACTACGACCCGCGCGCCAAGCTGATGCGCGAGACCTGCCACGAAGTGCTGAACGAGCTGGGCCTGCACGACGACCCGCTGTTCAAGCTGGCCATGGAGCTGGAGAAGATCGCGCTGGAAGACGAATACTTCGTCGCCCGCAAGCTGTACCCGAACGTGGACTTCTACTCGGGCATCGTGCAGCGCGCCATCGGCATCCCGGTGCCGCTGTTCACCGCGATCTTCGCGCTGGCCCGCACGGTCGGCTGGATCGCCCAGCTGAACGAGATGATCGGCGACCCCGAGTACAAGATCGGCCGTCCGCGTCAGCTGTTCGTCGGCGCCACCAAGCGCGACGTCAAGCCGATCGGCCAGCGCTGATCCGCCCGTGTCGAGCCGATCCTCCGGCTCGCCTCACCAAGCCCCTGAGCCTCGGCCAGGGGCTTTTCTCATTTGAATATTTGATGCGCGGGGTTCGCCCGGAGTCTGGTTGTATCAACGTTGCGGTATGCTGTGCAAACGTTTGCAATTGACAGAACACGCCAGTTTGGCACGACCTGAGGACCGAATCTACCGATGAGCACCATCAAGGATGTGGCCGCGCTGGCGGGGGTGTCCTTTACCACGGTGTCGCACGTGCTGAACAACACGCGGCCGGTGAGCGCCGAGGCGCGCGCCCGCGTGCTGGCGGCGGTGGACGAGATCGGCTATCTGCCCAGCGCGGTGGCGCGCTCGCTGCGCCGCAGCGAGACCAAGATCGTCGGCGTGCTGGTGCCCAACGTGCGCAACCCGTTCTTCGCCGAACTGGTCGTCGGCGCGGAAGAGTGGTGCCGCCAGGCGGGCTACTCGGTGTTCCTGTGCAACTCCGACAACGATCCCAAGCACCAGCAGGCCTATCTGCGCACGCTGCTCGAGAAACGCATCGACGGCCTGCTGTTGAGCTCCGCGGGCGACACCGAGGAGCTCGCGAGCACCTTCCGCCATGCCAGCGTGCCGGTGGTGACGGTGGACCGTCTGGTGCCGGGCGCGCGCGCGGACCGGGTCAGCGTGAACAACCAGCTCGGCGCCTTCGAGGTGGTGCGCCACCTGCTGGAACTGGGCCATCGGCGCATCGGCTGCGTCAGCGGCCCGGGCGAGTTCGAGGTCACCACCGAGCGCGTGGCCGGCTGGCGCAACGCGATGCAGCAGCGCGGCCTGGAGGCGCGGCCCGAGTGGCTCGCCGAGAGCGACTTCAGCACCGCCGGCGGCTACGAGGCCGTGAAGGCGCTGCTGACGCGCCAGCCCGAGCTGACCGCCGTCTTCACCTGCAACGACCTGATGGGCATGGGCGCGCTGCGCGCCGCCGCCGAGCTCGGCCTGGTCGTGCCGCGCCAGCTGTCGGTCGTGGGCTTCGACGCGATCGAGCTCGGCAGTTACGTCTATCCCGCGCTGACCAGCGTGGGCTGCTCGATCCGCGAGCTCGGCCGGGAGGCCGGCCGCGCGCTGATCGAGCGCATCGAGAATCCCCAGGCGCCCTTCAAGGACCTGCAACTCGTGCCGCAGGTCGTGCTGCGCGAGAGCACCGCGGCGCCGTCGTCTCCGGAGCATTCATGACTTCAGCCAAGGCTGCGGCCACCGTGGTGGTGGTGGGCAGCGTCAACATGGACCTCGTGGCCCACGCCGCGCGTTTGCCCGCGCCGGGCGAGACCCTGATCGGCGAGGCCTTCGCCGGCACCCCCGGCGGCAAGGGCGGCAATCAGGCCGTCGCCGCGTCGCGCCTGGGCGCGGAGGTCGCGCTGATCGCGCGCATCGGCATGCGCCAGCACGGGCAGGACCTGCTCGACGCGCTGGAGGCCGAGCGCGTGCACACGCAGGCGGTGCGCCGCGATGACGCGGCCTGGCCCGGTGTCGCCGTGATCATGGTCGCCAGCGAGGGCGGGGAGAACGCGATCGTCGTCGTGCCGGGCTCCAACGCCGACCTGGGCGCCGCCGATGTGGAGCAGGGCGGGGCGCTGCTGCGTCAGGCCAAGGTGGTCGTGGCCCAGCTGGAAGTGCCGGTGCCCGCGATCCAGCGCGCGTTCGAGATCGCCCGCGAGGCGGGCGTCACGACCGTGCTGAACGCCGCGCCGGCGCAGGACCTGCCCGCGACGCTGCTCGCGCTCAGCGACTGGCTGGTCGTCAACGAGACCGAGGCGCTGCAGCTCGCGCGCGCCGTCACGCTCCCCGGCGGTGCCGACGAGCGCACCATCGCGCGGGCCACCGCGGCGCACCTGCGCACGCTCGGCCCCCGCCACGTGCTGGTGACGCTGGGCGGCGCCGGTGCCTGGCTGCTGTGCGACGCCCATCCGGACGGCCTGCACCTGGGCGCGGCACGCGTCGAGGCGGTGGACACCGTCGGCGCGGGCGACACGCTGGTCGGCGGCTTGGCCGTGGCGCTGGCCGAGGGCCTGGTGCCCGCGCGCGCGGTCGCGCTGGGCCAGTCCGCGGCGGCGCTCGCGGTGAGCCGCGCCGGCGTGCAGCAGGCGATGCCGCATCGCTCCGAGCTGCCGGAATTGCCCGAGCTCGCCACGCTGGTGGCGGACGCGGCACACTCGGCGGTCGATGCTTCCTGATCCTGGAGCGCCCACCCTCATGCAGTACCCCATGGACAGCCAGACTTCCTCTCCGATTCCCGTCATCTTCGACACCGACCCCGGCATCGACGACGCGCTCGCGCTCGCGCTGCTGGCCTGCCATCCGGGCTTCGACCTGGTGGCGGTCACGACCGCCTTCGGCAACGGACCGGTCGAGACCACCACCCGCAACGCGCGCGGCCTGACCGCGCTGTTCGGCAAGGACATCCCGGTGGCCGCCGGCGCCGGCGGTCCGCTGCTGGACAAGCGCCGCCGCAAGGACGCCGCGCACGTGCACGGCGATGACGGCCTGGGCGGCGTGGCCGCGCGGCTGCCCGCGCCGACACGGCCGCTCGACCCGCGTCCCGCGCACGAGCTGATCTGCGACCTGGTCAACGCGCGTCCCGGCGAGATCACGCTGGTGGCGGTCGGCCCGTTCACCAACCTGGCGCTGGCGCTGGCGCACGACGCGTCGATCGCCGGCAAGGTCAAGCGCGTCGTCGTGATGGGCGGTGCCTTCGGGCTCAAGGGTCACGCGGGCAATGTCTCGCCGGTGGCCGAGGCCAACATCATGGCCGACCCCGAGGCGGCTGATCAGGTCCTCACCGCCGCCTGGCCGGTGACCATCGTCGGCCTGGACGTGACGCAGGAAGCGATCATGCGCGAGGCGGACCTGGCGAAACTGCGCGGCCGCGGCGACGGCGCCGGCGAGCTGCTCTGGCTGGCCACGCGCCATTACCAGCAGTTCTACGACGCGCGCGACGGCATCGGCGGCATCTACGCCCACGACGCGAGCGCCGCGGCGATCCTGCTCGTGCCCGAGGCCTTCACGCTGCGCGCCGGCCCGGTCCGCGTCGTGCTGGAGGGCATCGCCACCGGTCAGACCATCCAGGACTGGCGGGGCGAGCATGGCACCGGCACCCCCTGGAGCGGCCATCCGTCGCAGCAGGTCTGCGTCGAGGTCGACGCCCCGCGCGTGCTGGCGCTGTTCGACGAGATTTTCTGAAGCATCGAGGAGACCCCATGACGACCCAAGCCGTGAAGCTGCTGTTGCCCCGCTGGCTGATCACCATGACCCCGGACAGCCCCGTGCTGGAGCAGCACGCGCTGGCCATCGAGGGTGAACGCATCGCCGCGGTGCTGCCGCGCGAGGAGGCCCTGAAGCGCTACGCCGACGCCGAGCGCGTCGAGCTCCCGAACCACGTCCTGATCCCCGGCCTGATCAACGCGCACACGCACTCGGCGATGTCGCTGCTGCGTGGCGTCGCGGACGACCTGGCGCTGATGGACTGGCTCAACAACCACATCTGGCCGCTGGAGCGCCAGTGGGTCAGCGAGGACTGGACCTACACGGGCTCGATGCTGTCGGCCGCCGAGGCGCTGCGCGGCGGCGTGACCTACCTCAACGACATGTACTTCTTCCCCACCGCGATGGCTCGCGCCGCGGTGGACAGCGGGATCCGCGCCGGCGTGTCGATCAACGTCATCGACTTCCCCACCGGCTACGCCGCCAACGCCCAGGACTACATCGCCAAGGGCCTGGCCGCCTATGAGCAGTTCAAGGGCGAGAAGCTGCTGGACTGGACCAGCGCGCCACATGCGCCGTACACGGTCTCCGACGAGACCTTCATCCAGCTGCGCGAGCTGGCCGAGAAGTACGACCTGCAGATGCACTGCCACATCCACGAGACGCAGGACGAAATCGACGGCAGCCTCAAGCAGTACGGCGAGCGACCGCTGGCGCGCCTGCACAAGCTGGGGCTGCTCAACGCGAAGATGATCGCCGTCCACATGGTCCACCTGACCGACGACGAGATCGGCCTCGTGGCGCGCCAGGGCGTCCACCTGGTTCACAACCCGAGCTCCAACCTGAAGCTCGCGTCGGGCGTGGCGCCGGTCAAGGCGCTGGAAGCCGCCGGCGTCAACACGGTGCTGGGCACCGACGGCGCGGCCTCCAACAACCGCCAGGACATGTTCAGCGAGATCCGCGCCGCGGCGCTGCTGGCCAAGGGCGTGACCGGCGACCCGCTGACCGTGTCCGCGCGCACCGCGCTGGAGATGGCCACCGTGCGCGCCGCCAAGGCCATGGGCCGGGCCAATGACCTGGGCACGCTGGAGGCCGGCAAGCTGGCCGACGTCGTGGCCGTGGCACTGGATGCCATCGAGTGCCAGCCGGTCTATCACGCTGACGCGCAACTGGTCTATGTCGCCGGGCGTGAACATGTCACGGATGTGTGGGTGGGCGGTCGGCATGTGCTGTCGAATCGCAACGTTCTGACCTTCGACACCCAGGCATTGCTGGGTCAGGTGCAGGACATCGTGGCTAAGATGCGCGCCGGGCGCTGATCCCCCCTGAATGCGGGGGCGTCGGCGTCGAGGAGCCGACGGCGCGGACAAGACCGTCGGTGTGCAGGAGACAAGACCGGCCGCCACACCCCCGCGCGCTGGTGGGACAGACACCATGAGCAAGCCAACCCGGACGCGCCCGCTGGGCCGCAAGGTCACATCCTTCGTCGTCACCCTCGCCACCGCGGCCCTGGCCCTCGGGCTCAGCGCGGCGGCCCGGGCCGACATCCTGATCGGCCAGACGGCCGGGTTCAGCGGCCAGGTCGCCGCCAGCGTCAAGGAACTGACCCTCGGCGCCAGGCTTTACATCGACCACATCAACGCCACCGGCGGCGTCAACGGCCAGAAGATCGACCTGCAGTCGCTCGACGACGGCTTCGATCCCAAGCGGGCTGCGGCCAACGCGCAGACGCTGATCGACAAGGGCGCGGTGGCGCTGTTCCTGACCCGCGGCACGCCGCACACGCAGGCCGTGATGCCGCTGCTGGACAAGGCGCAGGTCCCGCTGATCGCGCCGTCCACGGGCGCGATGCTGCTGCACAAGCCGGTGCATCCGTACGTCTTCAACGTGCGCTCGACCTACCAGCGCGAGGCCGAGCGCGCCGTGCAGCTGCTGCTGGAGATGGGCAACACGCGCATCGCCCTGGTGCAGGTCAACGACACCTTCGGCGCCGACGGCATCGCCGGCGCGATGGCCGGCTTCAACGACCGCAAGATGAAGCCGGTCGCCCATCTGACGTATGAGCGAGAGAAGCCGGACATCGCCGGCGTGGTCAAGCAGCTGATCGCCGCGGACCCGCAGGTGGTGCTGCTGGTGGCCTCGCAGCAGATCACCGCCGACACGATCAACGCGCTGCGCGCGGCCGGGTCGCGCATCCTCGGCGCGACCCTGTCCAACAACGCCTCCAACGGCTTCGTGCAACTGCTCGGACAGAACGCCGCCGGCGTCATCGTCTCGCAGGTCTTCCCCAGCGAGCGCAGCACCAACCTGCCGATGGTGCGCGAGCTCACCGACCTTGTGAAGGCCAAGCCCGGCGAGAGCGGCGGCCTGGTGACGCCCGCGATGATGGAGGGCTACGCCAGCGCCAAGGTGCTGGTGGAAAGCCTCAAGCGCGCCGGCAAGGATCCGTCGCGCGCCAGCGTGCTGCGCGCGCTCAATGCGATGTCGCGTTACGACCTCGGCGGCATGGACCTGAGCTTCAGTCCGACCGACCACACCGGCACCAACTTCGCCGACATCGCGATCATCGACCCGCGAGGCAGATTCCTGCGCTGACCACGTCCCTGCTTCCTCCCCCCACGACGGGCGCCTTCGGGCGCCCGTCGTCGTTCTGACGCCGAGATCACCCTGGTTTCCTGGCCGTTACGGCCCGTCGAACGGGTTGTCCTCGCGACCTTTCGCACGACTGAGATCGGGTATTTCATGCGCTTCGAAGGGATTCATCAAGTCCGGGGCGCTTTTGCGATTGACAAGTGACTTCAATATCGAATGGTCGCACGCCCATGCGGGGTTCGTCTTGAGCACGATATTCGTCAATGCTTACTCCCTCGAATAGCACATTCAAGTTATTCCATACATCAATGAGTGATTAGCAGACGAATCGAAGTCGCTGACACTGCCCACGGGTTTGCGAATGGAAGCGTGCCATGAGAAACATGTATGCGATTGCACTTGGCTTGGTTGTCGCCGGCGCGAGCTGTCTGGCCGTGGAGCGCGCCAGTACAGGGTCGCCAGGCGATCCCTCATTTGGGCTGACTGCAATGGGTTATCTGCTGGCCAGCGGGGGGCTGATGCTCCTGATCGCCTGTCTCGCCGCCAGCGTCGACGATTGGGTCAGAACTCGATGTCGACGGGCCGCGCGCCCTGATTCAGGAGATTGGAAGCAGGCGCCGTCCCGGGTTGCCGAGCCCCACTGAATCCAGTGGGGTGGTGTTTTCTGGTTTACTTGATTCGGTGATTGTGGGTTTCCTGCCGCTCGCGAAACTGTGCCCGCCTCCGGGCATTGGGATAACGAGTGAGAAGGAGCCAAACCATGAGTATCGCCATCGTGATCATCGAAGACGACCCGACGGTCATGAAAAGGCTGGTGGATGTGATCTCGAACAGCAGCTTCTGCGAGGTGGTGGGCATTGCCAAGAATCGCGGAGAGGCCATCGCGGCGATCCTGGCCAAGCGCGCCGACCTGTATGTCGTGGACCTGGGGCTGCCTGATGTGGACGGGGTCGAGCTGATCCGCCTGATCAAGGACAAATGCCCGGAGTCCCGCAGCGTGGTGGTGAGCACCTTCGGCGACAGCAAGCATGTGATGCGCAGCCTGCGCGCCGGGGCCAGCGGCTACCTCCTCAAGGACGAGATCCAGCCCTCGTTGGTGGACAAGCTCGTCAGCGCGCACAACGGTCAGGCGCCGTTGAGTCCGGCCGTCGCGCAACTGGTCATCGACCGCATCACGATGCTGGAGAACAACGTCCGACCCCAGGTCGATCGCGAGAAGGTCCTGCGCGAACTGGGCATGGGCGAGCGCGAATGGGATGTGCTGCGGCATCTGGTGGAGGGCCTGACGATCGTCGAGATCGGTCAGCGGCTCAGCATCTCGCATCACACCGTGAACCAGCACCTGCGCAGCGTGTATCGCAAGCTCGGCGTGAAATCGCGCGCGATGGCCGCCAATGCCGCGAGGCTGCACGGGTTGATCGATGAATAGTCCCCGGCGCGGGTCGCTCAAGGCCGTGTGCTTCTGGCTGACCCTGTTCGTGATCGTGTTGCTGGTGGTGGCCACCAGCAGCCTCGCCACGCGCGTCTACCGCATCGAGCATGTCCGCGACCTGGAGGTCGTCGGTGGCGCCGCCGGCAGCCGGGACGCCGGACCGGAAGCGCCGCGCCTGACCGGCCTTGTCCTCGCCGACGAGCCGCGTGTCGAGCTGCCGTATCTGCGAAAGGTCGGCCCGGCGAGCGACCTCAAGCGCATCAGATACCGCATCGACCTGGATCGATACCTCTCCCGCCCGGCGCCCTGCTGCGAGCGGGCGCCCGGCGCGCCACCCCGCGGCGAAGCGCGCATCCCTGGCGCCAGCCTGCTGATCAGCCAGGCGCTGGACGGCATGGACGTCTACTTGAACGGGGTCTGGGTCGGTGGGCTGCCGAAGTCCTCCGCCACGGCGCGCTACAAGTGGTATCGGCCCCTGCAGGTCCCGCTGGCCCGACGCCTGCTCCGCCCCGAGGGCAACGAAGTGACCGTGGAGGTCACCACCTGGGACCCGCAGGTGCAACTGGCGCCGGTCTATATCGGCGACCTGGACACCGTGTCCTACATCTACGAGCTGACGACCTTCATCGGCTCCTCGCTGGCCAATGCCTCGAACGTGTTCTGCCTGCTCGCGGGCATGTTCATGCTCGGCGCGTGGCTCGCAAGCCGCCGCGACGGCGCGGTGTTCCTGCACGCGGGGGCGACGACGGTGCTGTGGTCCGTGCTGTACTCGCTGGTGCTGCTGCCCTACGTGCCGGCCCCGATGCTGCCGTTGTGGACCTGGGCCCAGTACGCCTGCATGGGCGGCGTCGTGGCGGTGCTCACGCTGTTCCTGTTCGCCTTCGTCGGCGAGCCGCTGGGGCGCGGCGGGCGCGCGGCGCTGATCGGCGCGGCCTCGTTCGCGGCGGTCGCGTATCCGTGGCTGGGCGAGCAGGGCAGGGCGTGGCTGGATGCCTACTGGCTGCCGGTGCTGCTCGTGTTCCACCTGCACGCCTGCTCCCGGCTGGCGCTGCATGTGGCCCGCACGCGGTCGCGCACGGCGATGTCGCTGCTGTTCCAGTCGGTGCTCGCGCAGGTCTTCGCGCTGCGGGACCACAACGCCGTGCTGCAGATCGTCCATTTCCCGATGCCCGACGCTGGATGGTCACTGGCACACCTGCTGGTGTCACCGATCTTCCTGAGCCATCTGAGCGTGCCGCTGCTGCTGTTCGTCGTCGCCCAGATCCTGCTCACCAAGTTCCAGGCCAACGTGAAGCGCATCCGCGACCACAACGTCATCCTGACCGACACGCTGCAGCAGCGCGAACGCGAGTTGCTCGTCAGCCATCACCGTCAGCGCGAGATGGAGGCGGAGGCGGCCGCGCAGGGGGAGCGCGACCGCATCTACCGCGACCTGCACGACGGCATCGGATCCAAGCTGGTGACCACGCTGTTCAGCGTGCGCGATCGCGAGATCGACCACGAGCGGCTCGAGGCCCGGCTGATGGCGGCGCTGACCGACCTGCGCGAGATCATCTCGGTCACCGAGATCCGTGAGCAGCGCACCATTCACGACGTGCTCTTCACCTATTGCAGCAATCTGGACGAATCGTTGACGCGGGCTGATTTCCAGATCGAGTACGACATTCCCGAGGGACCGGAGATCGTGTTGTTGGATGACCTGACCAAGCAGGTGATGCGCATCGTCGAGGAATCGGTGGCCAACACCATCAAGTACGCGCAGGCCAGTCGCCTGTCCATCCGCATGACGGTGGCGGACCATGAGCGGCTGGAGGTGCTGATCGAGGACAACGGCCAATCCGGCGCGAGTCAGCGCGACGCGACGGCGCAGGATGCAAGCCCTGACCCCGTCGCGGCGGACTCGCCGCTGTCCGGCGGCACCGGGCTGGCGGGCTTGCGTCGACGCGCGCAACGCATCGGCGCGACCTTCCATTTCGAGCGCACCGAACACGGCGCGCGGACCTGGTTGAGCCTGCCGCTGACACGCGGGGCCGCGGCACTCCCTTCAAACGAGTGGGTCGGGCCCAGTTCCCAGTCGGAAACGAGCGCATTGCCACTGAGCTGAGCCATCGAACCGCGCGCCATTCCTCGAAATACTGGTGGGCCGCCCGGAGGTCCGGGTCAGTCGACGAATGCCACGGTCATGCCATCTTCCCGAACGTCCCGCCGCAGCGCGCCGCTGACCCGGCTGCTGCCTCTCCCTGAACCGCCGCACGCCTGCTTCGCCCGCCAGCCTGTCATCGACGGGTCGCTCCAGCCGCTGGGCGAGACGCTCAGCCTGCGCTGGCGCGACAGCGCGCGGCGAGCGCCGCCGCCCCCCAGCCCCTACGCGACCAGCTTGCTGTTGAGCCAGGCGCTGCTGGAGGCGGGCATCGCCCGGCGGCGCCCGGGCTGCCTGTTTCTCGAGATGGACGCGCCGACGCTCGCGAGCCCCATCGCCGATGTGCTCTCCGGCGCCCTGGGGGCCATCCAGCTGCCGGTGGACCTGCCGGTGCAGGAGCCGCTGACGCGGCGCGTGGCGCAACTGCACGCGCGCGGTTACCGCTTCGCCTTGTCGGGTGTCGTGACGCCGGACGATCCGCGGTTCGCGTGGCTGCCAATGCTGTCCTTCGTGAAGCTGGACGCCACGCTCGCGCCGGTGAGCGCCTGGGCGCCCGTGCAGCGCCTGGTCGAACAGGCCGGGGCGGTGTTCATCGCGGATCGACTGACGGACCCTGCCGATTACGTCCGCCTCAAGGGGTTGGGCGTGCGCTGTTTCCAGGGCGATCTGCTCTGCGCGCCCCAGGAGGAATCACCTCGCCCCTTGCCGACCTGTGACCTGGACGTGATCGCGCGCGTGGGACGACTGCTGCGTCAAGGCGCGCCGCTGGATGCGCTGGGCCTGGCGGCCGGCGCGGATCCGGCCTTGGTCATCCGGCTGCTGATGTTGCAGCGCTTGTACGCGCCGGGGCACCTGCCGCCCGCGTCACTGGCGGGCACCCTGGCGACGTTGCCGGAGCCTGTCCTGGTCGGCTGGCTGCATGTGCTGCGCACCTGCACCTTCGACTTGACGCCCAGCACGCAGAGTTGGTCGCATGCGGTGCGCGAGCAGATCTACAACTACCGCGCGCGCCTGATCGGGGCGCGGCTGTGCGCCAGCCCGGTCGAGCTGGAGGCGAAGGTCTTCGATCTGTATCGGCGACTGTGTGCGCGCGAGCCGGCCAGGTCCACCGCGCCGCTGTTGCCGGAGGGCGCGAGTTCCGACCCACGATGAAGGGCGATCAGTGCAGCGGCTCGTCCGATGCCGGGCCGCTGACGACCGAGAAGCCGGAGTCGCCGAGCGTGCCGGCTTCGATCTCTTCCTCGGTGGCTTCCCGCACGTCGCAGACTGTCACGTGGATCCGCAAGCCGACGCCGGCCAGCGGGTGATTGCCGTCGAGCACGATGTGTTCGGGATAGATCTCGGTGACGGTGTAGATGCGGTCGGACGGCATGTCGGGCGTCTGCGCGCCTTCGGGCAGGCCCTCGAACTGCATGCCGACGTCGACGTTCTCGGGGAAGACCTCGCGGGATTCGAAGCAGACGAGGTCGCTGTCGTAGTCGCCGAAAGCATCCTCGGGCTCAAGCGCGACGCTGACTTCATCGCCGGTGACCTTGTCGACCAGCGCTTCCTCGACCTTGGCGAACAGGTCCTGGCCGCCATAGAAGAACTCCATCGCCGGGTCCAGGACCTCGACGGACTGGCCTTGGGCGTCTTCCAGTCTCCAGGTGAGGGAGACGACGCAGGGGGCAGTGATTTGCATCGCGCGATTCTCTCAGACAATGCCCGCCCATGAGCTCCACCTCCAAGTCCCCCTCGTCCCGTGCGGACGTCGCCGCGGCGACGTCGCCCCGGGCGTCGCGATCCACGACCCGCTCCCCCGCACGTTCCCCGGGACGCAGCGCCGCCGTCCCCGTCTCGGGCATCGACATCGACACGGCGCTGCCGCTGCTGGGCGGCCTCAGCGCGAAGCAGTTCATGAAGCGCCATTGGCAGAAACAACCGCTGCTGGTGCGTCAGGCGCTGCCCGGCGTGCAGGCGCCGATCGATCGCGCGGGTCTGGCGCAGCTCGCGGCGAGCGAGGAGGTCGAGTCCCGCCTCGTCGCGCAACAGGACGGCGATCGATGGACGATGCGCCAGGGCCCGATCGCCAAGCTGCCCGCGTGGAGCAAGGCGGGCTGGACGCTGCTGGTGCAGGGCCTCGATCTGCATGTCGACGCCGCCCATGAGCTGCTGAGCCGGTTCCGGTTCGTACCCGAGGCGCGGCTGGATGACCTGATGCTGTCGTATGCGAGTGATGGCGGCGGCGTCGGTCCGCATTTCGATTCCTATGACGTCTTCCTGATCCAGGTGGCCGGCCGGCGGCATTGGCGGATCGGCCGGCTGGGGGTGTCCACCAGCGGCGAGCTGCGTGACGACGTGCCGCTGAAGGTGCTGGCCGATTTCGTGCCCGAGGAGGATTTCGTGCTGGAGCCCGGCGACATGCTGTACCTGCCGCCCGGCTGGGCGCATGACGGCGTGGCCGTGGGCGGCGATTGCATGACGGCGTCGGTGGGATTTCGCTCGCCGTGGCGCGCGGAACTGGCCAATGAGCTGCTGGTGCGCCTGACCGATGACGAGGACGAGCCGCGCGGCGACAGGATGTACGCCGATCCGCGTCAGGCCGCGACCGGGGAACCGGGCCGCATTCCCGAGGCGCTGACCGCGTTCGCGCGCGAGGCGGTGATGAAGGCGGCGGCCGAGCCGCTGGCGCTGGAGCGCGCGCTGGGCGAGGCGCTGACCGAGCCCAAGCCGCGCGTGTTCTTCGAGCCGGGCGAGGCCTTGCCAGCCGGGCAGGGCGCGAAGCTCAGCCCGCGGGCGCGCATGATGTATGACGCAGCGCATGTCTTCATCAACGGCCAGTCCTTCCGCGCTGGCGGACGCGACGCGACGCTGATGCGGCGCCTGGCCGACGCGCGCGCGCTGTCGGCGGCGGACGTCGCCCGTTTGAGCGAGGGTGCGCGGGAGCTGCTCGATCAATGGGCCGAGGACGGCTGGGTGCTGCCGGCCTGATCATCTGACCGGAAAGAGGAGATCTCCATGTCGACAGAATCTTCGCTCCCGGAAAACCTGAAGCCCGGCCTCGTCGAGTCGGCCGAGGGGGTCCGGCAAATGCTGCGGCAAGCGCTGCTGCTGGCCGCGGAGCACGGAGGGCGCGAGCTCTGCTGGCTGGATGCCGACTTCAGCGCGTGGCCGCTGTCCGACGCGGCGCTGCTGGAGGGGTTGCATCGCTGGGCGCTGCCGCACCGCCAGTTGCGCCTGCTGGCGGCGCACGACTACGAGACATTGCGTCGCGTCCATCCGCGTTTCGTCCAGTGGCGGCAGCTGCACGACCACGTGGTGCGTGCTCACGCTTATGATCCGGCCGACCTCGGCGAGCGCAGCACCCCCGCGCCCCAGGCACTGCTGCTGGCACCCGGATTGCTCACAGTGAAGGTGTGGACCCCGTCGCGGGCGTCGCTCTCACTGGGTGATCCCCGCGAAGAAGCCATGGCGCATGAATGGTTTGACGCTATTGAGCAACGGTCTACCGCTTCGTTCGCTAGCAGCACCCTAGGCTTGTAAGACGATTACAAACTGATGGCTATAATTGCCGGCTAGGCGAGGGAAGCGCTCGAGGTTTTCCGCGTCTTGGTCTGCTGAAGTTCGTACTCGTACTCTGGTACGACTTCATTAATTACCGGTAATTGATTGTTCGTCTAAAAGTTACTTGAGGACAAGTATGAAAAAGTCGATCCTGATGGCCTCCCTGCTGGCCGCTGTTGCTCTGACCGCTTGCGGCAAGAAGGAAGAAGCCGCTCCCGTGGCGACGCCCGCTCCGGAAGCTTCGGCTCCCGCCGTTGAAGCCTCGGCCCCGGCCGTGGAAGCTTCGGCTGCCGCTTCGGACGCTGCTGCTCCGGCCTCGGCTGCCAGCAACTAAGACGTTCACTCGTCCTGAAAAAGCCGCATGGTCCGCCATGCGGCTTTTTCTTTGCCCGAGCGAATCTGCGCGAACAGCGCACCGCCAGCTGGTATTTGACTGGAGTTTGCCGGAGCCCCGCCGGCGTATGACAAGTCCAGCTTCCAGCGTATGAGCGCCCATGAAAAACGCCACCCGAAGGTGGCGTTTTGTTTGGCGCAAACTGATGGCGTACGGTCCGCCATCGGTCCGCGGAACTCAGCGGACGTCTTCCATGAGCAGTTGCAGGATGCGCTTGGCCAGCTCGTTGGTCTGCTGCACGCCCTTGTCGTCGAGCACCTTGACCGTCGAGACATTGCCCTCGGTCTTGACCGACACGCGATAACGCACCGCGCTCGAGGCGCTGGTGGCGCCGAACAGGCGCTGGAAGAAGTTCGGTTCTTCCTTCCCGGCCTGGTTGGGGTCGGCGTAACGCAGGAAGAACAGGCCTTGCTTGCGGTCGCGGTCCTCGATGGTGAAGCCGTGGCGGTCCAGCGACTGGCCGACACGACGCCAGGCGCGGTCGAAGTCCTCGTTGACCTGCAGTTGGTCCGGCACCTCGGCCAGTGAGCGCGGCACATTGCCGCGCGGCTGCTCGGCGAAGGTCGGCGCGGCCGGCTGGGCGTTGGCAACCATCGTCTTGGCGTCTTCTTCCTTGCCGCCGAGCTTGAGCATCAGGCGCGAGGTCATCTCCGCTTCCAGCTCCGGGTCGGAGGGGCGGGGCTGCCAGCCGGTGTCGTCGCGTTGCGAGTTGGTGTAGACCTCGACCAGGCCGCGGTGTGTGACGTAGATGTCGGTGCCGCCTTGCTCGTTGCGCTCCAGGCGGGTGCGGTACTTGTCGCGCTCACCGGTGGAGTACAGCGAGTCCAGCAGCGATCCCAGCGTCTTGCGGATGAAGTCCTGCGGCAGCTTGGCCTTGTTCTCGGCCCAGTTGGTCTCCATCAGGCCGACGTTCTGGTCCTCGGACTCGATCGTGAAGCCGCGGTCCTGCCAGAAGCCCTTGATCTGCGGCCAGAGCTGCTCGGGCGGCAGGGTGCTGTGCAGCCAGCGGGCGTTGCCCAGGCGGCGGAACTCGACCGTGCCGGCCTTGTCCAGCGCGGTGGGCGCGCCGGCGCTGGCGACGGGGCGCTGCGGGTTGGGCTGCGCGGCCATCTGCGCGGCGCTGATCGGGCCGGTGGGACGGTTTTCCTTGGGCAGCTGGGTCAGGTCCGGCGGCACGTCCAGACCGGTGGTCTGCTTGGCCTGGGAGCGGTAGTCGACCTTGTCGCTGGTGGTGACGCTCTCGAACGTGCTGCACGCCGTCAGCGAGGCCAGCGCCAGCAGGCAGGCCGCGCGCACCGGGGTGGAAGCGCCGGTATCAGAAAGGGGACGAGTCACGCTGGAGATCTCCGAGGTAGGAACGGCGGCCCGCGGCCGCTGAAGGAAAGTGGAGCGGCCGGCGGCGCGCCGGCCGGCGGTATTAGAGCAGGCCGGCCTCGCGCATGGCGGCTTCGACCTGCGGCTGACTGGCCGCGGTCAGCGGCGTCAGCGGCAGGCGCAGGTGGTTGCTGCTGCGGCCCAGGCGTTCCAGCGCCCACTTGGTCGGGGCCGGGCTGGGCTCGCAGAACAGCTGCTTGTGCAGGCCCAGCAACTGGAAGTGCAGCGCGGTGGCCTCGCGCACGCGGCCCTCGATGGCGGCCGTGCACATCTCGTGCATCAGCTTCGGTGCGACGTTGGCGGTGACGCTCACCGAGCCGCGGCCGCCCATCAACATCATGGCGACGGCGGTGCCGTCGTCACCCGAGTAGATGCTGAAGCCCTGGGGCGCATGCTTGATCAGCCAGGCGGCGCGTTCGATGTTGCCGGTGGCTTCCTTGATGCCGAACACGCCGGGCAGCGCGGCGCAGCGGATGGCCGTCTCGGGGGCCATGTCCGCGACGGTGCGGCCGGGCACGTTGTACAGCATCGTCGGCAGGTCGACCGCCTCGGCGATCGCCTTGAAGTGCTGGTAGATGCCTTCCTGCGAGGGCTTGTTGTAGTAGGGGACGACCGACAGCGAGGCGTCGGCGCCGACCTGCTTGGCGAAGCGGCTGGTGAGCTCGATGGCTTCGGCGGTGGCGTTGGCGCCGGTGCCGGCCAGGACCGGCTTGCGGCCCTTGACGTGCTCGACGGCGACGCGGATCACCTCGCGGTTCTCTTCCATCGTGACCGTGGGCGATTCGCCCGTGGTGCCCACGACACCGATGACGTCGGTGCCCTGGTCGATGTGCCAGTCGATCAGACTGCGCAGCCCATCGAAATCGATGCGGCCGTCTTCATGCATCGGCGTGACCAGCGCGACGATGCTGCCAACAATTGCGTTCATTGAGGATTCCTCGTGATCGGCGGATTCTACTGAAGCGCCGGGGCGCTTCCGGAGGTCGGCGCTCAGCGCAGCCGGTACCTCGGGTAGACCCCAGGCGTGTGCCCGGGCGCGGCGGCGGACGCCGCGAGGTCCTCGGACGGTTTCTCGCGAACGGCAGCAACGCGCTGGACGTAGCGCCCGTTGACGCTCTCATCGAGGGACGAACCGCGCGTTCCCTCGATGGAAATGCCGCCAGAGTCCCCTTCGGCGCTGCCCTCGAAGCCATCCTCGTAGCCGATCACGCGCAGGCCGGCCACGGCCTCGAGCAACTCGCCCGGACGCAGCAGGAACTCGGGTCGGGCGGGGCGGCCGATCGTTTGCTGTCCATCGGTAAAGGTTTCGTAAATCAGCCAGCCACCGGGTGCGACGGCCTCGACCACCCGCGGCAGCAGCGGTCGCCAGAGATAGTTCGTGACGACCACCAGGTCGAAGACGCGACCCGCCAGCGGCCAGGGGCCGGACTCGATGTCGGCCTCGATCAGCTCGACGCGGCCGGACAGGTCTCGCAATCCGGCCAACGCGGCCAGCGCCGCGGCGTCGCGGTCGACGCCGGTGACGGCCACGCCGTCGCCGGCCAGCAGCCGCAGATGCCGGCCCGAGCCGCAGGCCAGGTCGAGCGCGGTGAGCTGCTCGCGATCGCGCCAGGCCTGCGACCAGCGCAGCACCCAGTCGCTGGGGTAGGAGGCGGGGGCGTGCGAACTCGGGACGGGGATCATGCGGGGCGTTGTTCCTTCTTGAGCGCCTTCATCGCCAAGCGGTCGACCATGGCCGGGGCCAGCAGCTTGAGCCAGCGGCCCAGCTTGCCCTTGGCGGTCATGACGATGTCGCGCTCGCGTGCCAGCGTGCCGTCGAGGATCAGCCGGGCGCATTCCTGGACGGTCATCGCGCCGCGCTCATCCAGGCTGCTCAGGCCCGAGGCCTGGCCCTGCGCGTTGAAGCCGCGGTAGCGGATCTGCGTGTCGACGACGCCGGGATAGGCGATGGTCACGCTCACGCCGTGCGGCGCGACCTCGGTGCGCAGCGCCTCGAAGAAACCGGTCATCGCGAACTTGCTGGCGCTGTAGGCAGTGCGCCCGGGGATGCCCAGCAGGCCGGCCAGGCTGGACACCGCCACGATGCGGCCGCGGCTGGCCTTGAGCGCGGGCAGCGCGGCCTGCGTGCACCAGGCCGAGCCCCAGAGGTTGATCTGCATGAGCCGCTGATACCACGTCAGGTCCTTGACCTGGTCGAAGAGCGCGTGAGCGGACATGCCCGCGTTGTTGACCAGCACGTCGATCGCGCCGAAGGCGCCCAGCGTGGACCGCACCAGCTCCTGGCAGTCCTCCTGGGACTCGACGTCGCAGCGCTGCACGAGCGTGCGCGCGCCCAGCGCCTCGCAGTCGGCGGCCACCTTCTCGAGCTTGTCCACGCTGCGCGCGGCCAGCACCAGCGAGAGCTTGGCGCCCTCGCGGCGGGCCCATTGACGCGCCAGTTCGGCGCCGATGCCGTCGGAGGCACCGGTGATGATCACGACCATGTTGTCTCCGTGTCTGTCTGCGTTGTCGTTGTCGGACGTCGGCTCAGGGGCTCCAAGGGTCAGAAACAGGCCCAGAAGGCGTCGCCCAGTTGCTGCATCAGCAGCGGCTGGGTGTAGGCGAGGAACACCAGTGCCAGCACCGCCGCCGCGCCCAGCGCGCCGATCAGGCCCAGGATGCGGGTGCGCGTTCGGCGTGTCATCGGGATCGTCCCCGGGTTGTCTCGGTCGTGGCGCTCAGGCGGCCGCCGGCACGGGCTGGCGCGCGATCGCGGACTCGCGCACCGGCAGGTTGGCCAGCATCGCCATCACGCCCAGTCCGATGGCCAGGTACCAGACGACGTCGTAGGAGCCGGTGGCGTCATAGAGCTTGCCGCCCAGCCACACGCCCAGGAACGAGCCGATCTGGTGGCTGAAGAACACGAAGCCGCCCAGCATGGACATGTGCTGCACGCCGAAGATCTGCGCCACGATCGCGTTGGTCGGCGGCACCGTGGACAGCCACAGCACGCCCATCACCGAGGCGAAGACGTAGACGCTCGTGGCGGTCAGCGGGACGTTGAGGAAGACGATGATCGCGATCGAGCGCAGCAGGTAGATGCCGGAGAGCAGGTAGCGCTTGGGCAGCCGCTGGCCCAGCGACCCGGCGGCGAAGGTGCCGAAGATGTTGAACAGGCCGATGAGCGCCAGCGCGTTGGCCGCGACCTGCGGCGTCAGTCCGTGGTCCTTGAGGTAGCTCGGCATGTGCACGCCGATGAACACGACCTGGAAGCCGCAGACGAAGTAGCCCAGCATCAGCAACTGGAAGCTGCGGTAGCCGAAGGCCTCGCGCAGCGCCTGGCCGATGCTCTGGTGGTGTCCGCCCGCGGCGAGCTGGCGCTCGGGCTCGCGCAGTCCGAAGGCCAGCGGGACGATCAGGCAGGCCGCGATCGCCAGCACGAACAGCGCGTTCTGCCAGCCGCTGTAGCCGATGAGCCACGACTCGACCGGCACCATCAGGAACTGGCCGAAGGAGCCCGCGGCGGCGGCGATGCCCATGGCCCAGGAGCGCCTGTCCGGGGAGACGTTGCGGCCGATGACGCCGTAGATGACCGCGTAGGTGGTGCCCGACTGCGCCAGGCCGATCAGCACGCCGGCGCTGCCCAGGAAGCCGGCGGAGGTCGTGGAGACGGCCATCAGCGCCAGCCCGGCGGCGTACAGCATCGCGCCGACCACCAGCACGCGCAGCGCGCCGTAGCGGTCCGCGATCATGCCGGCGAAGGGGCCGGCGGCGCCCCAGGCGATGTTCTGCACCGCCAGCGCCAGCGAGAAGGCCTCGCGGGTCCAGCCCCGGTCCATGGTGACGGGCGTCATCCACATGCCGAAGCCGTGGCGGATGCCCATCGACAGCGTCACGATCGCCGCGCCGCAGATGAGCACCTGGCTCATCGACAAGGTGGCGGCACGGGAGGCGGGGGAGGTCGGCGTCGCGCTCATCCGGCGAATGTAGCGGTTAGCCGTTCTTGCCGCCGCTCTTGGCGTTATTGGGTTTCGCCGCAGGCTTGGCCTTGCCGGTGCCCGACTTCCTGGTCGTCGCCTTTTTCGACGACTTGGAGGATTTCGAGGGCCCGGCCGCCTTGCCGTTGAGCGCGTTGTTTTCCTCGCCGGCGGTGGCGGCGACGTCCTCCAGCTGCGTCAGCACGCGGCCCTGCTTGATGCGCAGCAGCGGCTTGTCGAGCGCGTCCAGGTCCTCCAGCGGATTGCCGATCAGCACCAGGAAGCTGGCCTCGCAGCCCGGCTGGAAACAGCCGAGCTTGCGCTGCGGGAACAGCGCGCGGGGCGTGTCCACCGTGGCCAGGCGCAGGATCGCGGCCTTGTCCAGCACGCCCAGCTGGTCGAGGTGATGGACCTCGCTCAGCGCGTTGCCGGTGAACAGGTCCGAGCCGACCAGCAGCCGCGCGCCCGCGGCCTTGAGCCGCTCCAGGTTCTGCTTCTGCACCGCCTCGATGCGCGCCAGCAGCTCCGGCGCGGGCTGGAACAGCCGCGTGGCGACAGTCGCGGTGATCACGCCGATCTTCTTCTCGGCGGCCATCGCGGCGATGTCGGGCGGGATCAGGTGGGTCTCGGGGTCCTCGCCGTGCTGCGGGAAGTAACCGGGCAGCTCGGCGATGAAGTCGGCGCCGGCGCGCACGGCCGCGGCGAAGTCGGCCGCGCTCTCGATGTGCACGACCACGCGGCGCTGCTCGGCGTGGGCGCGTCTGACGACCTCAGCCACCACCTCGGGCGACACGCCCAGCCGGCCGCGCTGCTCGGGCACCTGACGCAGCTCGGGCCGGTCGTGGTAGCTCATGATGACCTTCACCAGGTCCGTGTGCCGGCCGGCGATCAGCGGCCATTTCTGGGCCACCTGCTCGGGCGTGTCCATGATCAGCACCGCCTTGTCCACGATTTGGTCCAGCGACATCGGCGGCGTGCCCGACTGCAGCATCGCCAGCGGCTGGCCATCCGAGGACGTGATGCAGGCGGTGGCGAAGAGCACATCCGGCGTCTCGGCCTGGGCGATGCGCGAGCGGATCGGATCGATGGCGGCCGGGTCGGCGCAGAGCATCGCCGCGTAGAAGACGCCGTCGCGCAGGTAGTCCTGACCGAACTTGTCCAGGCCCCAGGCGCTTTGCAGGTTGTGGTTGTGCGCGTCGGCCAGCGGCCCGATCAACGTCTGGCCGCGCAGTTCCAGCAGGCGGTTGACCTTGCGCGGGCGCTTCTCGACGAAGCGGCCGTCCTCGACGTAGAGCGTGCCGCTCTGCAGCTTCTCGCCGTCGAACCAGCGCGCGTGGCGCAATTCCATCGCCATCTCGGGGCTGGCCTTGAAGTCGTCGGCGCGCGCGGCCGTCCCCAGCAGGAGGGGGATCAGCGCCAGGGGAGCCAGCAGCGCGCGTAAGGAAGAGGACAGGGCGGGCATCGGACCGGAAAAGGGCGGGGACCTGGAAGCGGCGGATGCTACGACAGCGCTCCCACGCCGTCGGGGCTCGATCGGTAACCGGACGTGCCGGCGCGGGGGTGGCGTGCGGCATGCGCGCACGGCCCCCGGGAGAGGGGCGTGTCCCGAGGGGAAACCCCCATGGGAACGACCCCTGCCATCCGGCGTCAGGGAGCGTCTCCCGCGCTGCATAGAATCCCGCCCCATGGCAACCAAAGCAGTCACCACCACCGGCAGCGCCTCGGGGACGAACCCGGGCAGCTACGGCGAAGCCTCGATCCGCGTCCTGAAGGGTCTGGAGCCCGTCAAGCAGCGTCCGGGCATGTACACCCGCACCGACAACCCCCTGCACATCATCCAGGAGGTGATCGACAACGCCGCCGACGAGGCGCTGGCCGGGCACGGCAAGCGCATCGCGGTCACCCTGCACACCGACGGCTCGATCACCGTCGAGGACGACGGCCGCGGCATTCCCTTCGGCATGCATCCCGAGGAGGGCGTGCCCGTCGTCGAGATCGTCTTCACGCGGCTGCACGCCGGCGGCAAGTTCGACAAGGGCTCGGGCGGCGCCTACAGCTTCTCCGGCGGCCTGCACGGCGTGGGCGTGTCGGTGACGAACGCGCTGGCCACGCGGCTGGAGGTCACCGTCTGGCGCGAGGGCCAGGTCGCCACGCTGGCCTTCTCCGGCGGCGACGTCGTCGAGCCGGTCGCCACGCGCAAGGGCGACCTCAAGGGCGGCGACCGCAAGCAGGGCACGACGGTGCGCGTGTGGCCCGACGCCAAGTACTTCGAGAGCGCCGATCCTGCCCATGGGCGAGCTGGTGCACCTGCTGCGCTCCAAGGCCGTGCTGATGCCCGGCGTCACCGTGACGCTGACGCAGGAGAAGACCGGCGAGACGCAGACCTGGAACTACAAGGGCGGCCTGCGCGGCTACCTGCTGCAGTCGCTGCACGGCAGCGAGCCGCTGATCCCGCTGTTCGAGGGCGAGCAGTTCGCCGACCGCCTCCGAGAGCGAGAACTTCGCCGAGGGCGAGGGCGCGAGCTGGTGCGTGGCCTTCACCGAGGAGGGCCAGGTCATGCGCGAGAGCTACGTGAACCTGATCCCCACGCCGGCCGGCGGCACGCACGAATCGGGCCTGCGGGACGGCCTGTTCGGCGCGGTCAAGGGCTTCGTCGAGATGCACGCGCTCGCAGCCCAAGGGCGTCAAGCTGATGGCCGAGGACGTGTTCGCGCGCGCCAGCTTCGTGCTGTCGGCCAAGGTGCTGGACCCGCAGTTCCAGGGCCAGATCAAGGAGCGCCTGAACTCGCGCGACGCGGTGCGGCTGGTGTCGGCGTTCGCGCACCCGGCGCTGGAGCTGTGGCTCAACCAGCACGTCGAGCACGGCAAGAAGCTGGCCGAGCTGGTCATCAAGCAGGCGCAGGCGCGCCAGCGCGCGGCGCAGAAGGTCGAGAAGCGCAAGAGCTCGGGCGTGGCGGTGCTGCCCGGCAAGCTGACCGATTGCGAGAGCACGGACCTGCTGCACAACGAGCTGTTCCTGGTCGAGGGCGACTCCGCGGGCGGCTCCGCCAAGATGGGCCGCGACAAGGAAACCCAGGCCATCCTGCCGCTGCGCGGCAAGGTGCTCAACACCTGGGAGGTCGAGCGCGACCGCCTGTTCGCCAACAACGAGATCCACGACATCTCGGTGGCCATCGGCGTGGACCCGCACGGCCAGAACGACGAGCCCGACCTGTCCGGCCTGCGCTACGGCAAGATCTGCATCCTGTCGGACGCGGACGTGGACGGCGCGCACATCCAGGTGCTGCTGCTGACGCTGTTCTTCCGCCACTTCCCCAAGCTGATCGACGCGGGCCACGTCTACGTGGCGCGCCCGCCGCTGTTCCGCGTGGACGCGCCGGCGCGCGGCAAGAAGCCCGCGGCCAAGCTCTACGCGCTGGACGAGGGCGAGCTGACCGCGATCCTGGACAAGCTGCGCAAGGAAGGCGCGCGCGAGGGCAGCTGGAGCATCAGCCGCTTCAAGGGCCTGGGCGAGATGAACGCCGAGCAGCTCTGGGACACCACGCTGAACCCGGACACGCGGCGCCTGCTGCCGGTGCAGTACGGCGAGCTGGACTTCGGCGACACCGAGGGCGCCATCAACAAGCTGATGGGCAAGGGCGAGGCGGCGGCGCGGCGCGAGCTCATGGAGCTGCACGGCGACGCCATCGAGGTGGATGTCTGACATGCTGGACCACCGCGTCACGCTGCGCCCGACGATGCTGTCCGACCTGGACTTCGTGGTCGGCGTGGAGCAGGACGCGGGCAACCGGCCCTTCATCACGCCATGGGAACGCACGCAGCACGAGGGCGCCATCCGCTTCCCCGACGCGCGCCACTTCATCGTGGAGCTGGACGCCGAGCGCGCCGGTTTCGTGATCCTGCAGGGCTGCCGCAACCCGAGCCGCTCGGTGGAGCTCAAGCGCATCGTGCTGGGCCCCAAGGGGCAGGGCGTGGGGCGCGTGTGCGTGCGGCTGCTCAAGAAGATGGCCTTCACGCAGCTGGGCGCGCATCGCTTCTGGCTGGACGTGAAGGGGCGCAACACGCGGGCGCAGGCGCTGTACCGCAGCGAGGGCTACGTCGAGGAAGGCCGATTGCGCGAGTGCGTGCGGGCCGAGCCGACGGCCCCCGAGGTGGCGGCCGGGATCACCGGCTACGACGATCTGATCGTGATGTCGCTGCTCGAGCGCGAGTACGAGGCGCGGGTCGAGCAGGGGCTGGAGGCCGCATGAGCCATGGCCGCGCGCCGCATCGTCGTACGCGCGGACGTTGGGCGCGGCAGCGCCTGGCGCTGGGCATCGCGGTGGCCTTCGCGGCCAAGCTGACGCCGGCGCACGCGGAGCTGTGGGGGTACGTCGACGCGGAGGGCATCGCGCACTTCGCGCCGTCGCAGGTCGACAGCCGCTTCCAGCCGGTGATGTCGCCGCTGAGCGGCATCCGGCGCGTGCCGGGCAAGACCGACCACGGCCAGCGCATGCTGACCTGGCTGGACATCGCGCCCGAGGTGAAGGCGGTGCAGCCGTATCTGCGCGAGGCCGCGGCGGCCACCGGTGTCGACGCCGAGCTGCTCAAGGCCATCATCGCGGTGGAGTCGGGCTTCAAGCCGGACGCGGTGTCGCCGCGCGGCGCCACCGGGCTGATGCAGATCACGCCCGCGACGGCGCAGCGCTATGCCACCGCGGAGGAACTGCGCCGGCCGCTGCACCTGGTGGAGGCCCGGACCAACGTGCTGATCGGCGCGCGGATGCTCGCGGACCTGACGCGTCGTTTCGGCCGCATCGACGCGGCGCTGGCGGCCTGGAACGCGGGCGAGGGCGCGGTGCGGCGCGCGGGTGGGCAGATGCCCGACATCGACGAGACGCAGGCCCATGTGCACCTGGTGCTCGAGCTCTACTGGGCGCTGCTGCAGCGCAGCCTCGGAGCGCGGGCCAAGCAATTGACGATGGTCGCGACGCCGCTCGAGTGAGCGGACGCGACCGACAAGGATTTTCAGACCGGCACCGGCCGGCAAGAGAGAGATGACGCAAGAGACCTTTGATTTCGAGAACCCCGCCGCCCCCGGCGGTCCGGGCGGGCAGGCCCCGTCGGGCGACGCGCTGACGCTGGCGCAGTACGCGCAGCAGGCCTACCTGGAGTACGCGCTGTCGGTGGTGAAGGGCCGCGCGCTGCCCGCGTACAGCGACGGCCAGAAGCCGGTGCAGCGCCGCATCCTGTTCACGATGGAGCGGCTGGGGCTGGGATTCACCGGCGCCACCGGCGCCAAGGCGGTCAAGAGCGCGCGCGTGGTCGGCGAGGTGCTCGGCAAATACCACCCGCACGGCGACCAGGCCGCGTATGACGCGATGGTGCGCATGGCGCAGGACTTCAGCCAGCGCTATCCGCTGGTGGACGGCCAGGGCAACTTCGGCAGCCGCGACGGCGACAACGCCGCGGCGATGCGATACACGGAAGCGCGGCTGTCGATCTACTCGCGGCTGCTGCTCGACGAGCTGGACCAGGGCACGGTCGACTTCCAGCCCAACTACGACGGGTCCTACGAGGAGCCCAAGGAGCTGCCCGCGCGGCTGCCGTTCGTGCTGCTCAACGGCGCCTCGGGCATCGCGGTGGGCATGGCCACCGAAGTGCCCAGCCACAACCTGCGCGAGGTCGCCGAGGCGGCGGTGCTGCTGCTCAAGCGACCGGATGCGGGCGACGACGAGCTCTTCGAGGCGATCAAGGGCCCGGACTTCCCCGGCGGCGGCCGGCTGATCAGCTCGCCCGAGGACATCCGCGCCGCCTACAACTCCGGCCGCGGCAGCCTGAAGGTGCGCGCGCAGTGGAAGATCGAGGACCTCGCCCGCGGCCAGTGGCAGCTGGTGGTGACCGAGCTGCCGCAGGGCGTGAGCACAGCCAAGGTCCTTGAGGAGATCGAGGAGCTGACCAACCCCAAGGTCAAGACCGGCAAGAAGACGGTCACGCCCGAGCAGCTGCAGCTCAAGGCCTCGGTGCTGTCGGTGCTGGACAAGGCACGAGACGAGTCCAACAAGGACGCGCCGGTGCGCCTGGTGCTGGAGCCCAAGAGCCGCGCCATCGAGCAGCAGGAGCTTATCAACACGCTGTTGGCGCACACCAGCCTGGAAACCTCGGTCTCGCTGAACCTGACGATGGTGGGCGACGACGGCCGGCCGGTGCAGAAGAACCTGCGCCGCATCCTGACCGAGTGGATCGGCTTCCGCCAGCGCACGGTGTCGCGCCGCACGCAGCACCGCCTGGACAAGGTCCTCGAGCGCATCCACATCCTGGAAGGCCGCCACAAGGTCCTGCTGCACATCGACGAGGTCATCGCGATCATCCGCAACTCGGATGAGCCGAAACCCGCGCTGATCGAGCGCTTCGCGCTGAGCGACCGGCAGGCCGAGGACATCCTCGAGATCCGGCTGCGTCAGCTGGCGCGGCTGGAGTTCATCAAGATCGAGCAGCAGCTCAAGGAGCTGCGCGACGAGGCCGGCAAGCTCGAGGAGATCCTGTCCAACCCGTCGGTGCTGCGCCGCACGGTGATCAAGGAGATCGAGTCCGACGCCAAGCAGTACGGCGACGACCGCCGCACCGAGATCAAGGAAGACAAGCGCGCGGTGGCCGAGCTGCGCATCGTGGACGAGCCGGTGACGGTGGTGGTCAGCCTGAAGGGCTGGGTGCGCGCGCTCAAGGGTCACGAGGTGGATCCGGCGGCGCTGGCCTTCAAGTCGGGCGACTCGCTGTACGGCGTGTTCCCGTGCCGCAGCGTCGATCCGCTGGTGGTGCTGGGCACCAACGGGCGGGCGTACTCGGTGCCGGTGTCGGCGCTGCCGGGCGGGCGCGGCGACGGCCAGCCGATCACCACGCTCATCGAGCTGGAGTCGGGCACGCAGATCGCGCATTACTTCGCCGGCGCGGCGACGCAGAAGCTGCTGCTGGCGGGCACGGGCGGCT
Source organism: Roseateles sp. (assembly GCA_039594005.1). Classification (GTDB taxonomy): domain Bacteria; phylum Pseudomonadota; class Gammaproteobacteria; order Burkholderiales; family Burkholderiaceae_C; genus Roseateles. The sequence goes on along the minus strand of JBCNOF010000010.1, from coordinate 1,386,916 downwards.
TCGGCCTGGTGGCCGAGGTGGGCGATCTGGTCGGCCGCCAGAAGGCTGGCAAGGGCTTCCTGAGCCTGGAAGGCGAGGAGCGTCCGCTGCCGCCGTCGGTGATCCCGGCGGGCGAGGTCGCCGGTGTGCAGGTGGCTTGCCTGTCGATGGCGGGGCGCCTGCTGACCTTCGCGATCGACGAGCTCAAGCACCAGCCCAAGGGCGGCCGCGGGCTGACGCTGATCGACCTGGACGCCAAGGACGCGCTGGTGAGCGTGGCCGCGTTCACCAACCAGTTGATGGTGTCGGGCCTGGCGCGAGGCCAGAAGCCCAAGGAAGAGGCGCTCAAGGGCGTGGGCCTGGCGTCCTACGCCGGCAAGCGCGCCAAGAAGGGCAAGCCCTGCGACCTCATGACCAAACCGATGCGGGTGACGGCGGGCTGATCCTGAAGGCTGGCGTGCCCGATCCGGGCACGCAGGGGACACGCGTGTCCCCTGATTCTTACGGCTGTGACGCACCGCAACAAAAGTCTCGTGTTTGTGCAAGACACGAACCTATGCTGCGGTGCAAACTTCTTCACGACATCAACTCGTTTTTCGGGATGGAGCCGTATGAAGTTCAAGTCTCTCGCCGTGGCCATGGCCGTGGCCCTGATCGGTGGCAGTGCTGCCGCCGCCACGCTGGATCCGGTGTTCGTCACGCCGTCCAGCGGCAGTTTCTCGGACGTCGTCCTGGGCAGCTTCACGCTGACGCAGGCGTCGGACGTGACCGGGTCGGTGTTCGCCGCCACCTCGATCGATTTCGGCAGCGGTTTCACGCTGCCGCTGCAGTCGGTGAGCTTCAGCTTCGCCGGCCTGAACGGCGTGACTGACCTCGACGCGAGCGCGGGCGGGTTCAGCTACAAGAACCTGGCCGCCGGCACCTACCAGCTGCTGGCCAGCGGCTCGCTGAGCGGGAGCGGCTTCGGCAACATCGCCGTGCTGTCGACGACGGTCAACGCCGTCGCCGCGGCCGTGCCGGAACCCGGCACGTATGCGCTGATGCTCGCGGGCATCGGCGCGCTGGGTCTCATCGCCCGTCGCCGCCGCGCCTGAACCACAGCAGCCGCAACCATCGCGGCTGCCACGACAGCGTGGCCGCGATGGCTGCCGCCGATCCGGCGAGCAGCATCAGCCATACCAGCGCCGCCATCGACGGGTGATCGGCGCCCAGGCACAAGACCAGCGACACCGCCAGCGCCAGCGCGCCCGCCACGCGCAACGCCCGGGCCACACCCGGCGCGGGCGCGAGGTCGCCGTGCACCTGCTCCCAGTGGGTGTCCATCGCCAGCGCCAGCCAGCCGAAACCGATCACCGCGCTCACGGCGGCGCCGCCCAGCAGCACGACCGGATCAACCATGGCTGGCCTCCGCGTTCTTCATCGATGCGCCCATCGTGGCGCTCCTCGTGGGCAGGGCCGCGTTCCCCGCCACCGCTGACTGCGCCGCGCGACGCGCCAGCTTGCGCGCCACGAGCACCGACACGGCGGCCGTCGCCAGCAGGCTGAGGTCCACGCCCGCCACCGGCCAGTAGCCCGTGGAGATCGTGCGCGCCAGGTGGTCGCCCGTGGTCAGCGCGTTGCTCACGACGGCGCTCACCGCGCCCGTGGCGACCAGCCAGCACTGCTCGCGCCAGGCCGGATTCATCCCCGCCCGCGCGACCCCGCCGCCGCGCACGAACGCGTGGAGCATCGCCACGCCCCAGGCGCTCCAGAACACGGTGCGCTCCCACTCGCCCTTGTCGGCCAGCGATTCCGGCAGCAGGCGATTGGCCACCAGCATCGCCATCGTCGCGATCAGCATCCCGGTGACGGTGGTCACCGCGAGGGCGTCGACGATGCGCGCGCCCTGGCCGCCCGCCTTGGCGTGCTGCTGCTTGCGCTTCTCGACGAAGAACAGGAAGCCCGTGGCGATGCACACGCACCCCAGCAGACCGCCCAGCACGTACAGCCAGCGCAGCATCCAATGCCGGAAGTGCTGCAGGTGCAGGCCGGTCAGGAACTCGTTGACGCTGTCCACGGCGGTACGCGGGGGATCCTCGCGCAGCAGCTCGCCGGTGGTGGCCTTGAAATGGATGCCCTCGCCGGTGAGCGCGACGCGGTCGGTGCCCGCGCGGTAAACGCTGACGTAGGCATTGGCGTCGCCCACGTGGGTCACGTTGACGAAGCCGACATCGCCGGCCATGCCCTTGGCCTCCCAGCGGCGCTGCGCTTGCGCGACCATCTTGTCCACCGAGGCCATCGGCGCGGCCACGCCGGCGCGCTCGTGCGGCAGGCCGGTCTCGCGGGCCTCCACGCGTTCATGGAGCTCATGCAGGTCGTGCAGCTGCGTGTGGGCGACCGGGAAATAGATGCCCGCGAAGATCACCAGCCCCGTGAACGCGAAGAAGAAGTGGAAGGGCAGGGCGACGACGCCCGTCAGGTTGTGCAGGTCCAGCGCGCCGCGCTGCACGGTCTTGTGGCGGCGGAAGGTGAAGAACTCCCGGAAGATCTTGCGGTGCATCACCACGCCGCTGACCAGCGCCGCGAGCATCATCAGCGCCGAGAACCCGACGATCCAGTAGCCCAGGTCCTTCCAGGTCAGGTGCAGGCTGTAATGCAGCGGGTAGAAGAACTCGCTGCCGATGCGCAACTGGCCCTGCGGCAGCACCGCGCCGCTGCGCGGATCGAGCGCGTGCACGGCGAAGACGGTCTCGTCCGGGTCCTTCGCGTTGGGCACCTTGAAGCCCGCGAACACCGACACCACCGGATCGCGGTGCGTCGTGTACGCGCCCCAGCTGTTGACCACCTCGAAGCGCTCGGGCAGCGGGCCGTTGACGCGGCCCTCGAGCAGCGCCACGGTCTCCTTGGCCGGCTGCATCTTCTGGAACGCGGGCGCCAGGATGGTGTCGAAGGACGGCATCGGCTGCGGCGCGAAGCGCGAGGACGGGATCGCCCAGCGGTCGATCTCGCGGTCGAAGACCGACAGCGAGCCGTAGAAGAACACCACCATCAGCACGAAGCCCAGCACCAGGCCGAACCACGTGTGCAGCCAGGCCATGGAGAGCCGGAAGTTCTGGAACATGAGCGCGCTCCGTTCAGCCGAGCAGCGCGCGCTGGATCAGCGCGGCCGCTCCCGTCATCACACCGCCGCCCGCGAGCAGCACGGCCCAGGTCACGCCGACCCGGCGCGCCGCGAAGCTCCACAGGAACACGATCAGGAAGAGCAGCACGCCGAGGGTGGCGCTCAGGTGCTCGGCGTCGTGGAAGGGCATGCCCAGCGCGTACAGCCCGCTGTGCGTCAGCGCGATGAAGCCCCAGCAGAACGCGTAGCCGCCCAGCACCGCGGCACCGATGCGCGACAGCAGCGCCCCCGGCAAGCCCCGCGCGGGGGCGCTGCTGGCAGAGGCAGCGGGAGAGACAGCAGGAGCGGTGGTAGCGGTATCTGTCATCGCGGCAGCTTACGTCAAGCGCTGTTGTAAATGCGAGGCATTATCGTCTTGTCAATGACTTGGATGCATACAATTCGCATTTGCGATAGCAAGTTTGTGTGCGATAGGCGCAATTCGGTGTCAGTTGCTCCCTGATCGCTTCTGATCCTCCTCACTCCAACAACAGGATTTCCCGATGTCCCAAGGTCCGTTCCCGATTCGTCCGTTGTGCCTGTGCGTCGCGTTGGCCGTCCACGGCATGGCCTTCGCGCAGCAAGCCGGCGCCGACAACACCGCGCTGCCGGCCGTCAAGGTGGAAGGCAAGTCGGCCAAGACCAAGACCTACACGGCCGAGGACAACAGCACCGCCACGCCGCTGGGCCTGTCGCTGCGCGACACGCCGCAATCGGTCTCGGTGATCACGCAGCAGCGCATCCAGGACCAGGGCCTGCTCAATATCACCGACGTGGTGGCCAACGTGACTGGCCTGGCAGTGCATCAATACGAAACGAACCGCGCCCAGTTCACCGCGCGTGGCTTCGACATCAACAACATCATGATCGACGGGGTGCCCACGACCTGGAATCAGGCGTGGAGCTCGGGGGAGATCTTCTCCAGCCTGGCGATGTACGACCGCGTGGAAGCCGTGCGCGGCGCCACGGGCCTGACCACCGGCGCCGGTGATCCGGGCGCGGCGATCAACATGATCCGCAAGCGCGCGACGGCCACGACGCTGACCGGCACGGCCGAGCTGCAACTGGGCTCGCACGACAAGCGCCGCGTGATGGCCGACGTGGGCACCGCGCTGAACGCCGACAAGACGATCCGCGCGCGCTTCATCGCCGAGTATGACGAGGCCGGCAGCGAGACCCGCCTGATCGACCGCAAGACCAAGACCGGCCTGGCGACCTTCGAGGCCGACCTCACGCCGCGCACGCTGCTGTCGGGCGGGGTGTCGCGTCAGGAGAACGATTCCAAGGGCGCGATGTGGGGCGGCCTGCCGGTCTGGTACGCCGACGGCACGCGCACGAACTGGGATCAGTCGACGACGACCTCCTCGGACTGGGTGCGCTGGAATTCGACCTACACCAACTACTTCGCCGCGCTGGAGCACCGCTTCGACAACGGCTGGCGCGTGAAGGCCGCCTTCAGCCGCGGCGAGCGCGTGGGCGATGCCTACCTGTCCTACCTGAGCGGCGCGCCGGACCGGGTGACGGGTCTGGGCATGAACTACTTCAATGCCTATTACAAGCCGCAGACCGACCAGAACGACCTGAGCGTCCAGGCCAGCGGCCCGTTCGAGGCCTTCGGCCGCACGCATGAGCTGAGCGTGGGCTACACGCGTTCCAGCCAGAAGTTCCTGGCACAGACCCGCGCCGGCGACTCCGGCGCCGCGCCCGACTTCAACGCGTGGAGCCCGTCCTGGATCCCCGCGCCGCAATGGGGTGCGCTGGCCTTCTACAGCGACGGCAGGACCAAGCAGGAAGGCCTGTACGCAGCCAGCAAGCTGAGCCTGGCCGATCCGCTCAAGCTGATCCTGGGCGCGCGCGTGAGCAAGTACGAGCAGGTCGCCAGCGATTCGGCCAACCCGGTCAAGGTGAAGGACGAGGTCACGCCGTACGCGGGCATCGTCTTCGACGCGACCAAGGACATCTCGGTCTACGCGAGCTACACGTCGATCTTCCAGCCGCAGTCGGTGCGCGACATCAACCGCAAGACGCTGGATCCGATCAAGGGCAAGGCGATCGAGGCCGGCGTGAAGGGCGCCTTCCTGAACGGCAAGCTCAACGCCACCGCGGCGGTCTTCCACATCGAGCAGGACGGCCTGGGCCAGTCCACCGGCGAGAACATCCCCGGCACGACGCCGCCCGAGACCGCCTATCGCGCGTCCAAGGGCGCGACGAGCAAGGGCTTCGAGCTCGAGCTCAACGGCGAGGTCGCGCAGGGCTGGAACGCGAGCGTCGGCTACAGCCAGTTCCGCGCGAAGGACGCGGCGGGTGTGGACTTCAACTCGATCTATCCGCGCAAGACGCTCAAGCTGTTCACGACCTACCAGCTGCCCGGCGCGTTCAGCGCCGTGACGGTCGGTGGCGGCGTCAACTACGAGAGCGCGTCCTACACCGACGCCGCGAACCCGCTCGGCGTGGTGCAGCGCATCGAGCAGAAGGGCTTCGCGCTGGTCAACCTGATGGCGCGTTATGAATTCAGCCGTCAGCTGTCGCTGCAGCTCAATGCCTCCAACCTGACCGACAAGCGCTACTTCCGCATGTTCGCCGCCTTCGACCAGCAGACCATCGGCACCGGCCGTGAGGTCTCGGCGACGCTGCGTTATCAGTACTGAGCATTGCCAAGGCCACTGGCCCGTCCCTCTCCCGAATGCGGGCGAGGGGTGACCCGTCCTGAACTGCGTTGACACTTTCGGACGGTTGTAAAGGTTGGCGTCAGCCAGCCAGGAGCGCCCGGTGCACTGCATCGGGCGTTTGCATGTTGAGCGACAAGTGCAGCCGCTCCTCGTTGTAGATCTGGACCGACTCCTTCACCATTCGCCGCGCTTGACTCAGGTCCGCGGGCCGCTCCAGCAAGAACTCCATCTTCAAGATCCCGTTGATCCGCTCTGCCAAGGCGTTCTGGTAGCAGTCGTAGCCATCGGTCATCGAGCAGGTCAGTCCGTGACGCCGATGCAGCTCCTGGTAATGCGTCGAGCAGTACTGGATGCCTCGGTCCGAGTGATGCACCAGCCGCTGCTTCGTCCTTCTTCCCTTGAGCGCCAGCTTCAGCGCCTGCGCCACCTCCTCCGTCTGCAGGCTCGCGTGCACGTGCCAGCCCACGATCTTTCTCGAGTACGCGTCCGTCACCAAGCTCAGATAGACGAATTTGCCCGCCGTCGGCAGGTAGGTGATGTCCGCCACCCAGACCTGCTCCGGCCCCGTCGGCGTGACTTGCTCTGGACCAGGCTTGAGCAAGTTGGGATGGCGCCTGAAGCGGTGATGGCTATCGGTGGTCTTGTGATACGCCCTGCGCGGCGCCACCAGCAGCCTGGCGTTGCGCAGCACATCAAACAGCGCATCACGCCCCACCCTGAGGCCCTCTCGACTCAGCGGCTCCCGAAGCATGCAATGCAACTTACGCGTTCCCACGCGAGGTTGGCTCAACCGCCGCTCACGCACCAGATTCACCACGGTCTGCGCCTTCGTCTCCAGCGCTGCCTGACGGCAGCGAGACTGGTAGTAAGCCTGACGGCTTATGCCCATGTGTCGGCAAGCCCCGCTGATGCTCAACCCTTGGACGAGGTCTTGCTCGAGGACTTGCCTAAAGGCTTTTTTACGACGCGCACTCCGTAATCCTTCTTCAGCACATCGATCACTGCTTCGAACAGCTGCGCCTTCTGCTGCGCTTCCTTGAGCTGCACCTGCAACGCCTTGATCTGCTGTTCCGGCGTGAGCGGGGTCGGGGTCTTGTCGATCGGCATGGCTGCAGATGATGCCGCAGCTCCCCAGCCCAGGCGACCGTGCTTGCGAAGCCACGTCAACACCGTCGACCGGCCTTGGATCCCGTACTGGGCCTGCGCCTGCTTGTAGGTCAACTCGCCCTTTTCCACCTGCGCCACCACCGCCAGCTTAAAAGCCATCGTGTAGTCGCGCTGCGTTCTCTTTGCCCTCGTATTCATCGATCTCGCCCTTTCAGGGAGTCCGAGGTGTCAACGCGGGGCAGGACGGGTCAGGGGCATGAAAAAGGCGACCCGCGGGTCGCCTTTTCATTGATGCGCCGGAGCGCTCACATGAACAGATGTTCCCCGGCGTTCTCGCCGCCGAGCACCACGTAGTTCACCTTGCGCAGATCCGCCAGCGAGCGTCCGCCGGCGTAGGACACCGAGCTCTGCAGGTCTTCCTCCATCTCGCGCAGCGTGTCGGCCAGGCGGCCCTTGACGGGCTCCAGGATGCGCTTGCCCTCGACGTGCTTGTACTCGCCCTTGTTGAAGTCGGACGCGGAGCCGTAGTACTCCTTGTAGCGCTTGCCGTCGACCTCCACGGTGTGGCCCGGCGATTCCTCGTGGCCCGCGAACAGCGAGCCGATCATCACCATCGCCGCGCCGAAGCGCACGCTCTTGGCGATGTCGCCGTGATGACGGATGCCGCCGTCGGCAATGATGGGCTTGGTGGCGACGCGGGCGCACCACTTCAGCGCCGAGAGCTGCCAGCCGCCGGTGCCGAAGCCGGTCTTGAGCCGCGTGATGCAGACCTTGCCCGGGCCGATGCCGACCTTGGTCGCGTCGGCGCCCCAGTTCTCGAGGTCGATGACGCCCTCGGGCGTGCCGACGTTGCCGGCGATCACGAAGGTGTCGGGAAGCTTGTGCTTGATGTGCGCGATCATGCGCTGCACCGAGTCGGCATGGCCGTGCGCGATGTCGATGGTGATGTAGTCCGCGCCGAGACCCTCGGCGGCGAGGCGGTCGATCAACGCGTAATCGGCGTCCTTCACACCGGCGCTCAGCGACACCATCAGGCCCTTGTCCCGCATGGTGCGGGCGAAGGCGATGGCGTCCAGGTCGAAGCGGTGCATCACGTAGAAGTAGCCGTTGGCGGCCAGCCATTCGGTGATGGACTCGTCGACGACCGTCTTCATGTTGGCCGGCACCACCGGGAGCTTGAAGCGCCGCGGGCCGAATTCGATGGAGGTGTCGCATTCGCTGCGGCTGGTCACGCGGCACTTGCGTGGCAGCAGCAGGATGTTGTCGTAGTCAAAGATTTCCATGGTCCAAAGTCGCAATGTCGGGCAGCGTTGATGCAGTGCTTGCCCTGGGCTGCGAGCGCTTGACTTGGAACCCGGCCATGAAAAACCGGGTCCCAAAATTTGGGCCCGGTGGCTTATTCTACGCATCCTCTGGAGGCATCGCCTGCCGCGCTGCGGTGCAGCATGCACGGATCGGGGGCTTTCGCGCACAGTTCGCTAAACTTCGCCCCCTTGGCCCTTCAACGGGCGACATCACTCCTCAAGCCTCATGCATTCCGTCGTCATCAGCGGCACCGGCCTCTACCAACCGCCGCACGTCATCACCAACGCCGAGCTGGTGGATGCCTTCAACCGATACGTGGACCTGCAGAACGCCGAGCACGCCGAGGCGATCGCCGCGGGCACGCGCGCCGCGCTGGTGCATTCCAGCGTCGAGTTCATCGAGAAGGCCTCGGGGATCAAGCAGCGCTACGTGATCGAGAAGGACGGCGTGCTGGACCCGACGCGCATGTATCCGCGCTTCGAGGAACGCGCCGATGACCAGCTCTCGCTGATGGCGGAGATCGCCGTGGACGCGGCGCGCAAGGCGCTCGCCGCGGCGGGCCGCGCGCCGGAGGACGTGGATGCGGTGTTCTGCTCGGCGGCGAACATGCAGCGCGCGTATCCGGCGATGGCCGTGGAGATCCAGCAGGCCTTGGGCGCGGGCGGCTACGGCTTCGACATGAACGTGGCGTGCTCGTCGGCGACCTTCGCGCTGGAGCAGGCTTTCAATGCGGTGCGCTCGGGGGCATCGAAGTGCGTGCTGATCGTGAATCCGGAGATCACGTCCGCGCATCTGGAATGGAAGGATCGCGACTGCCACTTCATCTTCGGCGACGTGTGCACCGCGATCGTGGTGGAGCGCGCGGACCTGGCGGTGGCGCCGGAGCAGTGGGAGATCCTGGGCACGAAGCTGGCGACGCAGTTCTCCAACAACATCCGCAACAACTTCGGCTTCATGAACAAGGCCGAGGACAGCGATCCCGATGCGCGCGACAAGACCTTCCGCCAGGAGGGCCGCAAGGTGTTCAAGGAGGTGGTGCCCATCGCCGCCGCGCACATCGAGCAGCATCTGGCCGCGCTGCACATCCAGCCCACCGACGTCAGCCGCTACTGGCTGCACCAGGCCAACCTGGGCATGAACCAGCTGGTGATCAAGAAGCTGGTCGGCGGCGAGGCAGGCGCGGAGATCGCGCCGCTGATCCTGGACACGTATGCCAACACGGCGTCGGCCGGGTCGGTGATCGCCTTCCACGAGCATCGCGCCAATCTGAAGCAGGGCGACCTGGGCGTGATCTGCTCGTTCGGCGCCGGTTATTCGGTCGGCAGCGTGATCGTCAAGAAGCGCTGAAGGCGGCCCTGGCGGGACCGAGCCCTGCACAGAGCCCTCACCCCAACCCCTCTCCGCTGCGCGGGCGAGGGGCTACTTGAGCGCAGCGCTTCGGGGCTCCCTCTCCCGCTGCGCGGGCGAGGGGCTACTTGAGAGCAGCGCTTCAGGGCTCCCTCGCCCGCGAAGCGGGAGAGGGCGGGGGGTGAGGGCTGGCGGCCTGGGCAGGACCTTCTGCTTCCCGCGCCAGTTGCTCGCGTGCGAGCGTGATCTCGTCGCGGTCCAGTCGATCCACATCAAAGCGGAATTCGCGCGCCTGCCACGGCAGCGAGGACCCCTGCGCGCCACCGCCGCCTCGATCGCACGGATTCCTCTGACGGCATGTTTTCCGGTACTCCCTGACGTTCCTGCTGTTTGCGGCCGGACTGTACGACGCGGCTCACGCACAATCGCCGGATGCCTATCCTGACGCACACCGGCGCCGGCCGCCTTGTCCTGAGCGCCCTCGGCGCCTGCCTCGTGATGGCGGCCCTGGCCGCGCCGGCCCGGGCCCAGTCCCCTGCGCAAGCCCAGCCTCAGCGCGTTCCCGCCGGTGATCCCGATGCTCCCAAGGTCGGGCCAGACGGCGCGTGGCCCGCGCTGATGGCCAGCACGCCGATCTTCGATGAGATCGTCGTTCAGCAATTGCCGCCCGGCTTCAAGCCGCAGACGGAGAAGGTGGAGGCCGGTGGCCGCGTGTACTTGCGGTCCATGGTTGCCGCATCTGACCCCATCGATGGCCCATGGACGCAGCGGTTCCTGGTCACCGGCGCGAAGGACGAGGCGCTCAAGCCGGACGCCGCGGCCAAGACCTATGCCTTGCACATCGCGAGCAGCTTCAAGGAAGCCTGCCCGACCACGTTCATGGGCGCGCAGATGCTGCAAGGGCGCATCGACACCGGCCATGACGCCTTCGTGCTGGTCGTGGCCTGCGGCCGGCACACGCACACCAACGACAAGCAGCCGGTGAGTGAGATCACCGTGATCGCGACCTACAAGGGCGACCGCAACATGTACACCATGCAGCGCTCGCTGCGCGCGGCGCCCATGGATGTCGCGCCCAAGCCCGAACGCGCGATGCTGCAGCAATGGCTCACCGAGATGACGCCCGTGCGCATCTGCGCGAAGCAGCCTGGCGAGCCAGCTCCCTATGCGAGTTGCCTGAAGAAGTGAGCGCGGGGCCGGGCATCGAAGCCCGCGCTTCAGCGGCCTCTTCGGCCTCTTCGGCCGCTCAACCGTAGATCGCCTCGAGCTTGCGCCCGACCAGCGTGGCGCGGGTGAGCGCGAGCAGGCGCGAGATCTCCTCGGCCAGGGCCCGTCGCTCCGCGTCATCCATCGTGACCGTGGCGGTCAACGCGTCATGGGCGGCCAGGAAGTCCACCCGCATCGCCGTTGGCGGATGGCTGGCATCGGCCCGCCACGACTCGTCGCGCGACGTGGCGCGATATCGCGCGAATTCCTCGGTACCGACAGCACGCGCCGCGTCGGCGATCCGCGCGTCGATGGCATCGTCGGGCGTGGTCAGCGCATGCACGCGGATCGCCGCGTCCACGACGTCGTGCAGGTACAGCTTCTCGAGCGCGGCGCGCATCGCCGCGGATCCGGCGACCGTCGCGGCCAGCAGGTCCGCGAGGTACTCCGCGCGCTGCGATTCCCGCATCACCAGCCACAACATGCCGCGCGCCCAGGCGAAGAGCAGCTCGGACACGCCGAGCATCGCGAACTCCAGCGGCAAGGCCAGCAGCGACACGATCGGCCCGCCGGCCGAGCCACGGCCCAGGTCTCCCAGCGCCAACGGCCGCACCGCGGTGCCCCAGGTGGCCAGCAGGTGAATGGCCTGTCCGAGGAATTGCCCGCGCAGCGGATCGCCGTTGGCACCATGCGAGAGCTCATGGGCCAGGATCGCGGTCAGTTCCTCCGGCGACAGGATCGCCAGCAACGGACTGCCCAGCTCGACATGCCGGCGGCGGCGCCACCCGGACGCGCGGTAGTTGGCGTTGAAGTCGGCGGACACCGCGAGGCCATCCGGTGGCGGCACGTCGAGCGCGTGAGCCACGCGGTCGCTCAGCGCATGCAGCGCCGGGAATCGCGCGCGGTCCAGCACCTGGTCCGGTTCCCGCGCCAGTCGTGGACGCGCGGCCACGCACAGCAGCAACAGCGTCCCGCCAGCGAGCGGGATGAAGAGGTTGGACCAAGGTCGCGCCAGCAGCGCCAGGCCCAGCACGCCGGCCAGCAGCCCAAGGCCGTGCACACCCAGCGCCAGGACGTAGGCCGCCAGCAGCGGCGCGGACAGCGCGGGGCGGCGCCGGCGAGCGACCGTCAGGCCATGGCGCGTGACCTCCTCGAAGAGACGGCGGCTCTGGCGTTCGCCGAGCGCGCGACGCAGGCGCTCCCAGCGGCCAAAGGCGCCGGCGGGTGACGCGCCGCTCACCGCCCGCTCGCCTCGATCCGGATCTCATCGCCGCGGCAGGTGCCGCCGCCGCTGCCGCCGGGTCGATCGCCCAGCAGGTCCTTCAGCGAGCCGCCCGCGCGGTAATCCCGAGGCAGCTTCACCTGGATCTCCGTCAGGTACTGGCCCGAGCACATCAGCTTGACGCTGTCCCGGTAGGCTTCCGAGCCGGTCTCGGCCTGGAGCTTGTCGTAGAACGCTCGGCGCGAGATCGTGCCGCCGACGTTCTGACGGATATACAGCCCCACGCTCGAGTCGTTGAACTGCTTGACCAGATCGACCGCCCGGCGGAAGTACGCATCCGGCGGCATCGACTGGCAGGTGCCGTGCTTGCGCCACTCGTGCTCGCCGAAGTCCTTCTCGAAGAGGAAGTTGGGCATCCACGGCCCGATGTAGGCGATTGTCTCGCGCGACAGCGTCATCGGCGCGTTGCTGCAATTGCCGTAGCTGATGCCGCATTGCTGGCGGTTGGGCCAAAGCCCGTGCAGCGTGAGGTTGCTCACCTTGAGCTTGCCGCTCTCCATCGCCTCGCACTCGGGCTTGCCGCGCTTGCCGCCCGCCGTCCATTCGCAGAAGCCGGGCTGCCAGGACATCGCCAGCACGAAGCTGTCGTATTGGTCGGGCGTCTTGCACATGCCGCCGCCGCTCATCGACGGCGCGTCCGGGGCGTTCCGATCCTTCGCGCCGTCGCCCGTGGAGCGCGGGGGCGTGATCGCGGGCGCCGCGCCGCCGGCCGCGATGCCGCAGTCGTTGGGCACCCAGCGCTCGGGCGGCCGCGCGCCCGGGACCTGCACCCGCGTCCAGCCCTCGGCATGCGATTCAAGGATGGTGTAGCCCGTGCCCGGCGAGAGCTTCGAGGCGTCGGGATTGGTGCCCTTGCGGAAGGACTGCAACGCGTCGCAGGCGCGCGAGGCGGTGAAGGTTCCGCTGGCCGGCGCGGCCCAGGCCGCCGGCAGTGCCAGACACGAGAAGAACGAGACGGCGAGAACCGTCAGGGTGGAGCGCAGGCGCATTTCAGAATCCGATGGAAACACCGAGTCCCAGGACCCAGTCCGCGGTCTGCTTGGTCAGTCCGCGATTGAGGGAAGCATCGAGCTGCACGCGGCGGTCGACCAGCCAGGTCACGCCGGTGCCGGCGGAGATGCTCCGTCCGCCGTTGCGCGTTGACGCCAGCTGATCGCCGGCGATCTCCGCGTAGCCCTTCCATTGCTCGGCGATCGGCCAGCCGATCGAGGCGCCAAGGATGCCGCCGATGAAGTGCCTGCCGTCCTCGCGGCTGTCGCGATACAGCCCGCCGATCAGCCCCGCCGACCAGTCGCGCGGCAGGTCCCACTCGGCCGTCAGCCGCAGCGACGGCCGCCAGCCTTGGCCGCGGAACGCGGCCGACCCGCTGTCCATGTCCGCATGCAGCAGCCAGGCCAGGCCCGGCTTGTTCGTGTCCGCGTCGCCGTCCTGCACATGCCACTTCACGCCCAGTGCCGTGTCGGCCCAGCCGCGCGCGCGGACGGTGCCGCTGGCGTCGCTCGCGCGCAGTCGCTGGTAGCCGTCGGTCTCGACACGGAATTCCCAGTCCTGCGCGACACCGAATCGCAGCAGCGTCGGCGTCGACCACAGCCGGCTGCGCACGCCGTCGCTCTTGTCGCGCTGATACCCGAGCCCGGTCTCCAGCAACGCGCGGCCCTTGCCGACCGTGCTGCTCGATTCGACGATGCCGGGCTGGTCGGGTTCGATGGCGTCCTTGTCATCATCGGCCGCGTGGGCCGCGGACATCGACGCCGCCATCAGCATCCCGATCAGCATCGGGACCAGCGCGGTCGGCTTGGCGAAAGGCGTGGCCGCGGGGGAAGTGGCGCGTGGCATCGGAAAGCTCCTCAGGGTCGGTCGCTCACTGTCCGCCGCTGCGCTCGCCGCCCATCCACCAGGATGGCGGCACGCCCGAGGCGCCGGTGCCCGGCCCGGACGCCGCGTCCGACGCGGGCAGCGGCGGCGGCATCGGACCGATCGTCTTCCAGCCGGCGTCGCCGGCGAACTCGCTGTAGACCCAGTCCGGCCCGTAGGGACCTTCCTCCTGGACCAGCCCGCCATCCTTGGGCGGCTCGATCTCCGAGGGCTGGATGCCCTTGAGCGCGACCTGCATGTACTCGATCCAGGCCGGCAGCGCGATGCCGCCGCCGGACTCGCCCGCGCCCAGGCTGCGCGGCTGGTCGTAGCCGATCCAGACCACGGTCGCCACGCGGCGCTGGAAGCCCGCGAACCACGCGTCCACCGCGTCGTTGGTCGTGCCGGTCTTGCCGTACAGGTCGTAGCGCTTGAGCGAGGCGCTGGCCTTGTAGGCGGTGCCGCGGATCGCCACCTCTCTCAGCAGCGAGCCGGTGATGAACGCGTTGCGCTCGCTGATCGCGCGGCGCTCCTCGGTGAGCTTCTCGGGTTCGGCCTGGAACAGCACCTGGTTCTGCGCGTCCACGATCCTCGTCACCAGCAGCGGTTTGAGCAGGTAGCCCCCGTTGGCGAAGACCGAATAGGCGCTGGCCATCTGCAGCGGCGTCACCGACCCCGAACCCAGCGCCAGCGTGAGGTTCTCGGGCTGCTTGTCGACGTCGATGCCGAACTTGCCGGCCCAGGCCCGGCCGCGGCCCGGCGTGAGCTGCTCCAGCACGCGGATGGTGACCATGTTCTTGGACTTGGCCAGCGCCTGGCGCAGCGTCATCGGACCGTCGAAGTTGCCGTCCGAGTTGCGCGGATTCCAGTCACCGATGGAGATCGGCGCGTCGTCGACCAGCGTGGCCGGGCCCGCGCCGCTGTCCATCGCCGCCGAGTAGATGAAGGGCTTGAAGCTCGAACCCGGCTGGCGCCAGGCCTGCGTGGCGTGGTTGAACTGGTTGCGGTTGAAGTCGAAGCCGCCCACCAGCGCCAGGATCTTGCCGCTGTCGGGTTCCACCGAGACCAGCGCGCCCTCGGCCTCGGGCGACTGCGTCACCGCCCAGGCGCCCTTGGGGAACTCCTTGGTCGGGTTGCCGCGCAGCACGCGGATGATCGAGCCGCGCTGGATGCGCAGGTCGGCCTTGGCCTTGGGCGACAGCGCCGACTGCACCGAGCGCAGGCCCTCGCCCTTGATCTCGATGTCGTCGCCGTCGGACAGGCTGGCGAGGATCTTGTTGCTGGCGACCTGCGTCACGACCGCGGTGCGCAGGTCGTCGTTGTCGGGGTGCTCGGTGAAGACCTGCGCGATGGCCGCGTCCTGGTCCTGCGCGTCCATGCCGTCGGGCAGGTCCACATCGCCCTCCGGACCGCGCCAGGCCTTGCGGCGCTCATAGTCCATCAGGGTGCGGCGCAGGGCCTTGTACGCGGCGACCTGGTCGTCCATGCGCAGCGTGGTGGTGACGCGCAGGCCGCGGTTGTAGGCCTCCTCACCGTACTGCGCGTGCACCACCTGGCGGACCATCTCGGCGGCGTACTGGCCCCAGGGCAGGCGCTGGTCCTGCGCGCTGCGCAGCTTGACGGGTTCCTCACGCGCCTGCTGCGCCTGCTCGGGCGTGATCATGCCCACGTCGACCATGCGCATCAGCACCGTGGACTGGCGCCGCTGGGCGAGCTTCAGGTTGGTGATCGGGTTGGCGCGATAGGGGCTTTGCGGCAGGCCGGCGAGCATCGCGGTCTCGGCGATCGTCAGGTCCTTGAGCGACTTGGCGAAGTAGGCCTGGGCCGCCGCCTCGAAGCCGTAGGCCCGCTGACCCAGGTAGATCTGGTTCATGTAGACCTCCAGGATCTTGTCCTTGGAGAGCTGGCTCTCGATCTTGAAGGCCAGCAGGATCTCGACGAACTTGCGGGTGTAGAGCTTCTTCTTGGTCAGGTACAGGTCGCGCGCGAGCTGCTGCGTGATCGTGGACGCGCCCTGGCTGCGCGACGACGAGAACAGGTTGACCCAGAACGCCCGCAGCATCCCGGGGACGTAGACGCCCTGATGCTCGTAGAAGTTGGTGTCCTCAACCGCCAGCAGCGCCTGCTGCATCTGCTTGGGGATCTGGTCCAGCGGCAGGTAGCTGCGGCGCTCGGCGCCGTACTCGGCCAGCAGCTGGCCGTCCTCGGTGTAGACCCGCAGCGGCTGCTTGGGGTTGTAGTCGGTGAGGCGGTCCAGGTCGGGCAGGCCCGGCCAGATCACCGCCGCCGCGCCCGCCACGAGCAGGGTCAGCGCGAGCACCCCCGCGCCGGACCACACGACGATGCGCTTCCAGGTCGGCAGCGTGCGCAGCGAGGCGCGCATCGGCGCGGTGCGGCGCCACAGCGCCTGGAAGAAGCGGGCCACGGCCGTGGCGGCGTTGCGGGCGAGTTGGGCGATCGGCTGCATGCGGGGCGCACGAGTTCAGGTCGGCGGATTATCGTCAGACCACGCGTCCTGTCCCGGCGCGCGTGCTGACGGCAACAAACCGCACACAGTCGACACACGAACCGTGTACGGCACCCGCCCCCAACGGGGGCGAGGCCGCCGGCTGGCAGGCGACGTGCCCGAGCCACGCGGTCCGGCGGATCCCCATCTGGAAGGGGCGGATCAGCCTACCCGCAAGTCCAGCGTCAGGAAGACAAGCGCGTTCAGGGCGAAGTGCAGCGCGATGGCGGCCTCGATGCGGCCGCTCAGCGTGTACATCAGGCCGTAGCCCAGCCCCGCCAGCAGCGCCAGCGCGACGTAGGCCGGCCCGCCGGCCGCGTGCGCCAGTCCGAACAGCACCGCGGCCAGGAGCACCGGCAGCCAGCCGTTCATCGTGCGAAGGTCTGTGCCGAGCCGTCGGGCCAGCAGCCCCTGGATCACGCCGCGGAAGGCGACTTCCTCGGCCACGCAGGTCAGGAAGAGGTTGGCGGCGAGGAAGACCGCGGCGTTCTCCGGCCAGCGCGGCGTGGGGCGGCCGACACCCGTGGCGACCGCGATGGCCCAGGGCAGGGCGAGCGTGGCGGCCGCCACCGCCCACGGGGCCCAGCGCGGCAGGCCGGCGGCGGGAACTGGCAGCGGCGCCGCGGCCGGCGCGGCGGCATCGGCGAGATGGGGGTCGCGCCGCTGCCGCGCCGCCAGCACCACGAGCAGCAGCAGGCCGGCGACGCCCTTGTCGAAGTTCAGATAACGCAGCGTCGGCCCGCGGGCGTCGGAGGTCGACGCGAGGTAGGTCGGATTCAGGAAACCGGGCAGCAGGTGCAGCGACAGCGCCAGGCCGATGACGAACATCAGGACCATCAGCACGGCCTCACGGCGCGGACGCTGGCGGGCCTCGAGCGCCATCCAGGCCAGGGCGGCCAGCGCGGCGATCGGGACCATTGCGGCGACGGTCAACTGGCCGTGGATCAGCCCGGCGGTCATCGCCAGGATCAGCAGCGACAACCACGGCCAGGGCGCGCGCACCGGCGCCAGCGCGGCCAGCATGGCCAGGCCCAGCAGCAGGTGGCTGAGCGGAATCGGGGACAGCAGCGGAAGCGTCATCGTGGCAAGCGGGGTGGATCACCCTCGTGCGGGGGCGCCCGATGGGGTGGCCGCCAGGGCGCCGAAGTATCCATGAGGCTGAGGTATCGTGCCGCCCCATGCATGAGATGACTTTCTACTGGCACGACTACGAGACCTTCGGACGCGTGCCGCGCCGCGATCGCCCGGCGCAGTTCGCCGGCATCCGCACCGATGCCGAGCTGAACGAGATCGGCGAGCCGCTGATGGTGTACTGCCAGCCGCCCACCGATTCGCTGCCCGATCCTGAGTCCTGCCTGCTGACCGGCATCCTGCCGCAGACCTGCGCCGAGCAGGGCCAGCCCGAACACCGGTTCGCCGCCGAGATCCACGCCGAGCTGTCGCGTCCGGGCACCGTCGGCTTGGGCTACAACACGATCCGCTTCGATGACGAGGTCACGCGTTTCCTGTTCTGGCGCAACCTGATCGACCCCTATGGGCGCGAATGGCAGAACGACTGCGGCCGCTGGGACCTGCTGGACGTCGTGCGCTGCGCCTACGCGCTGCGGCCCGAGGGCATCGAGTGGCCGAAGCACGAGGACGGCCGGCCGTCGTTCAAGCTGGAACACCTGACCGCCGCCAACGGGCTGGCGCACGAGGCGGCGCACGATGCGCTGTCCGACGTCCGGGCCACGATCGCGCTGGCGCGGCTGATCAAGCAGAAGCAGCCGCGGCTGTGGGACTTCTGCCTGAAGCTGCGCCGCAAGGACGCCGTCTGGGCCGAGATCGGCGTGAACCGGCCGTTCCTGCACGTGTCGGGCATGTACGGGCCGGACCGCGGCTGCATCGCGCTGGTGTGGCCGCTGGCGCCGCATCCGACCAACAAGAACGAGCTGATCGTGTGGGATCTGGCCTTCGATCCGGCCGAGCTGCTGACGCTGGACGCCGAGGCCATCCGGCTGCGGATGTACACGAAGCAGGAGGCGCTGCCTGAGGGCGTCACGCGGCTGCCGATCAAGACCATCCACGTCAACAAGTCGCCGATCGTGATCGCCTCGCTGAAGATCCTGTCGCCGGAGATGGCGCAGCGCTGGGGCATGGACATCGAGCAGGGCCTGGCGCATGCGCGCACGTTGGCCGAGCGTGGCGGCGACATGGGGCGGACCTGGCCGCAGGTCTTCCAGCGCCCGGCGGGCGAGGGTGGGGTGGACGTGGACGAGGACCTGTATGGCGGGTTCGTGTCCAACGAGGACCGGCGGACGCTGGAGCGGTTGCGTGGACTGGCGCCGCAGGCACTGGCGGACCGCGTCGCGCAGGGCAAGGTGGCGTTCGAGGACGCGCGGCTGGAGGAGATCCTCTTCCGATACCGCGCCCGGAACTTCCCGGAGACGCTCAGCGGGGAGGAACAGGCGCGCTGGGAGCATCACCGCGCCGTGCGGCTGTATGAAGGCGCCGGTGGCGCGCAGACGCTCGAGGCCTTCTTCGAACGCATCGACACGCTGGCGCAGACGGCGGAGGAGTCGGAGGACGAACGCGCCGGCGACATCCTGTCGGCGTTGTACGAATGGGCTGAACACATCGCTCCTCCGCCTCCTTGACGGGAAACGGCCCTTGAACCCGGTGCTCTCCGGGGTTCCAAGTCCTTGCCAAAACAGGTACACCGTCATCCATACGCCAGGAGACGACATGCAATCCCAACACGACGCCGCCGACCCGATCGCCGCCCGCATGCGGGCGATGCTGGTGAGGGCGCCCCTGGCCGTGGCCTTCGTGGCCGCGGGCCGCTTCGAGGTGGTCAGCGAGCAGTTCAACCACCTCTTCGGCCATGGGGACGACACCGACCTGAGCGGCACCGACCAGCGCTCGGCCGTCGTCTCCGACGCCTCGCACCAGGCCTTGCAGGCCCGCATGGGCACCGCCTTCGGCGCGGGACGCCCCTTGGACGAGGAAATCGAGTTCGTCCGGCGCGACGGCTCGCGCTTCTGGGGGCGGCTCCAAGCCACCCCGGTGCACTGGGAACAACCCGCCGGCGAGGCGATGTGGATCGTCGACGACGTCACCGCCGCCCGGCAACTGCGCCTGCAGCCGACCTGGTCGGCCAAGCATGACGACGTCACCGAGCTGGCCAATCGCCGGGAAATGGAGCGCCGACTGGCCGAACACGTCGGCAGCCGCCGCCATGAGCCGGTGTCGGTGCTGTTCGTGGACATCGACCGGTTCACAGAGATCGTCCAGGGCATGGGCGCGGAGGTCGCCGACCACTTCCTGTACGGCCTGGGCCAGATGCTGATCACCAAGGTGCGGGCCTCCGACACCGTCGCGCGGCTGGAAAACGACCATTTCGTCGTCCTGCTGCCGGACTGCGATCAGCATTACGCGCAGATCGTGGCCGAGAAGATCCGCTCCTCGATCGCCAGCTACCGCCTGCGCTGGGGCCTGCACCGGGCTCGCGTGAAGGCCAGCCTGGGCGTGGTGCAGCTGCAGCCCTCCCTGGATACCGTCGACGCGGTGCTCGGCGCGGGCCAGCTCGCCTGCACCGAGGCCAAGGCCTCCGGCGGCGACAGCGTCCGGGTGTTCATCTCCAGCGGCAGCTTCGAGGAACTGGCCGGCGCCTGATCCGCCTCGTCCGGCGAGGGCGCCCCAGCGGAACGGGCCTAAGCGGGCGCGATTTGGGCGATTGGCGGATCGTCGATCGAAGGAAAAGCCGGAAAGATCCATTTCTTTTCTAAAGATCGGCCAGGAAGTGCCGATGACGGCGGTATGTCCGGTCGCTTGAGGCCGGGATACTGGAAAGAAACCCATGTCCGTCAGCCTGTCGACCGCCTTGTCCGGGATCTCCGCCGCCAATGAACGGCTGCGCGCGTCCGCGAACAACATCGCCAACGTGTCGACGCCGGGTTACCGCCGCGAACGCATCGAGGCCGAGACCGCCGCCGACGGCAATGGCGTGACGACAAAGGTCGAGAAAGTGCCCACCCCCGGTGAGGACCTGGCCACCGACGTCGTCGAGCAGAAGTCGGCCACCTACGCGTACGTCGCCAACCTGCGGGTGCTGCAGACCCAGATCCGGGCCGAGGGCGCGTTGCTCGACATCCACGTCTGAGCGTTTCCCGAGCCGTCTCCGGAGCTCTTTCCAATGACAAACGGCCGCTTCGAGCGGCCGTTGTCGTTTCCGGATACCCGCGGATCAGGGCCTGAGGTCGAACAGCGACGAGCCGTCGCCGTTGTCCTTCACGCGCTGGACCTGGGGCGTGTCCTTCAGGTGGGCGAGGGCGCCATTGCCCGACACGAACTGCATCGTGACGCCCGGCACCGGCCGGATGCGCCAGGACGGCGCGGCGACCGCGGCGCTCAGCGAGGGCTGCGACGCCAGGAAGTGCGCCACGGCCTCGCGCGTCTCATCGGGCGCGTCCACGACCACCTTGTCCGCGGCCAGCGCCGGGAAGTGACCGCCGCCGTAGGCCCGGTAGTTGTTGGTCACGACGAGGAATTCCGCGCGCTCGTCCAGCGGCTGGCCGCGCCAGGTGAGGTTCACCACGCGATGCGCGTCACCCGACCCCTGGCGCTGACCGTCCTTGTCGAAACGCGCCGGCTGGGTCAGGTCCAGCTCGTAACGCAACGCGTTGTCGGGGCCCAGCATCATGTCGAAGTTGAAGCTGGGGTAGCCGGTGTCGACGACGTCCTGACGCGCCGGCCCTTGCGGATCGATGCGGCGGAACTGGCCGGCGGACATCTCCAGCCAGTCGCGCACCTGCGCGCCGCTCAGCTTCACGACCTTGATCGTGTTGGGGTAGACGTACAGGTCGGCCACATGCTTGATGGCGACGGGTCCGGCGGGGATGTCGGTGTACTGCGTCCAGCCCTGGCGGCCGCCGGACTTGAACGGCGCCGCGGCGCTGAGCATCGGCAGCTTCTCCAGCGCCGTCCCCTGGACCGCCTTGAGCGCGTAGGCCAGCTGCGCCTGCGCGACCAGCCGGACCGCGTTGCCGTCCAGCACCTGCGAGAAGTAGCTGTGGATGGGTTGATCGGCCACCGCGACCTGGCTGCGGACGTAATCCAGCGTGGCCTGGTGCTCCTTGGCGATGACGACGGCGGGCATCGGGTCGGCGACGGCGAGCGGCTGACGTGTCGCGCGGTCGAAGATCGGGCGCAGGCTGGCGCGGCTGTCCGAGACCTTCCAGCGCTGGCCGGGCGCGGTCTTGCCGGTCGAGCTCAGGGTCAGATCGACGATGCCCAGGTGGTCGCCCCAGCGGCCGGGCATGACGGCGGGCGTGCCGAAGAGCTGGCCCTTGGCCAGGTCGACCCCGGGGTAACCGGCGAAGCCTGGACCGGGGAACTCGGTGTGCGCATGGCCGAGCAGCAGCACGTCCACGCCCTTCACCCGGGCGAGCTGGGCAGCCATGTTCTCCGAGAGACGGGGGAGCTCGGTCTTGTCGATGCCGGTGTGGGCGATGACCACGACCAGGTCGGCGCCGCGGCGGCGCAGCGCGCTGACCTGCTCGGTGGCGGCCTCGACCATGTCGCGGACCTGCACCTTGCCGGCGAGGTTCTGGCGGTCCCATTCCAGGATCTGGGGCGGCGTCACGCCGACCACCCCAATCTTCAGGGTGTGCGCTTGGCCGGTCTCGTCGCGCATCGCGCGTTCCAGCAGCACGCTGGGCGTGAACGCGTGGCGCCGGCCGTCGGCCTCCATGACGTTGGCGTTCAGGTAGGGGAAGTTCGCGCCGGCGATGGCCTGGCGCAGGAAGGGCAGGCCGTAGTTGAACTCGTGGTTGCCGAGGTTGGCGGCGTCCACGTCCAGCAGGTTCAGGATCTTGTAGGCGGGGTGGACGTCACCGGCGGCCAGCGGCTTCACGCGGGCGACAACGTCGCCCAGCGGGTTGCCCTGCAGCAGGTCGCCGTTGTCGAAGAGCAGGCTGTTGGGCGATTCGGCGCGGGCGCGGTGGATCAGCGTGATTGTCTTGGCCAGGCCGAACTCCTGGGCCGGGCGGTCCTGGTAGTAGTCGTAGTTCAGCAGGTTCATGTGGATGTCGCTGGTCTCCAGGACGCGGAGCTTGAGCTCCGCGGCGGACAGCGGCATCGACACGAGCGAGAGGGTCGAGCCGGCGATCAGGCCCAGCGCGGCCAGCGCGCGGCGGGCGCGCATCGAGGTCGTGCGCATCGGATCAGACCCAGTCGGTGCCGGCGACGAGCACGGCCAGCGCGCGCTGGAAGCCGTCGGCATCGATGGCGTCGAAGCGGGCGGGCTCGGGGCTGTCGAGATCGAAGACGGCGCGCAGCGTGCCGTCGGTGACCACGGGCAGCACGAGTTCCGAGCGCGAGGCGGCGTCGCAGGCGATGTGGCCGGGGAAGGCGTGGACGTCCTCGACGAGCTGGACCTCGCGGGTGCGGGCGCAGGTGCCGCAGACGCCGCGGCTGAAGGCGATGCGCACGCAGGCGACCTTGCCCTGGAACGGGCCGAGGACGAGTTCCTCGGGGTTGGCGGGGTTGACGAGGTAGAAGCCGGCCCAGTTCAGCGTCGGGACGGCGTTGAAGACGAGGGCGGCGAACTGCGCGAGGTTGGCGATGCGGTCGCGCTCGCCGTGCATCAGGGCCTGCGTCTGGGCGACGAGGGTGTCATAGGAGGCGCGCTTGGCCTCGGGGCTGGCCATGTCCAGCATCGGGGTGGGTTCGAAGCTCATGGGGCGGGATTGTGGCGGGAGTCGGGGGATCCGATGTGGAGTGAGGGCGATCGGCGGCCGGGCTCGCCGGATTCGGACCAACGCGGACATCGATCCGGACATGAGTCCGGACAGGCAAAGGGGAGGAATCTGCGCGATCAATACACCTTCACCGGTCCCAGGAAGCTTCCCTGCGGGTCCGCGGCGATGGCGTCGGAGGTGGTCGTGGCGCCGACCTCGGATACCGGCACGCCCAGGCTCTTCAGGCGGTTCGGAGAGATGAGGAGCCAGGTTCGGGCGCGGTCGTCCAGACCGCCGCGATCGGCGCGCTGCGACAGGGCGACGATCTTGCGGTACGCCGCAGGCAGCGGGAACGTCCGATCGATTTCCGCAACACGGCGGAACTCGCGGTAATTCGACAGGCCCCACGCGCGCAGGCCTCCGAGGATCGACAACTGGTCATCGCAGGCCGACGGGCTGCCATGCAGGCCGATCACGGCATCGTCCAAGCTCAGCGACGACGCGGCAGGCAAGAGGTAGTTGGCGCAGCTCGACATGCAAAAGCCGCTCACCACCAGCCGCAGGCGGCGCTGCGCCAACGCGCCGGCAATCTCCATCGCTGCCTCGGCCTCCCCGCCGAACGAATTCACCTTCACTTGCGCGATGTCCGGATAACGCTTCAGCGCGCCCAGTACCTGCTTCACGTTCTTGCGAACGATGACGCCGTCCAGGAACAGCTCGGTCATCCCCTTGTCGATGCGCAGGATCGCGGGCTTCAGGTGGGCGGACCTGAAAGCGTTCAACACCTTCTGGCCATAGGGCGGTCCCAGGTCGATGCTGTCCAACGGGGCGCCCGGAGAGGAGCTTGGCGTCGGCCCGCAAGCAGAGACATGCATGTCCTGCGCTTCACTGCGCTCGGCCAGACCGGAGAGCGCCAGCGCGACCAGCGCGGTCAGGAGGGCCGACCTCATCCCCACAACATCGGCTTGTTGACCATCAGGTAGAAGACCACGAGCACGCCGGCGAAGGCCGGGTAGCCCAGGCTTTCCCACCACCGGGCGTAGCGCCAGTACAGCTCCGGCAGCGGCTGACCGCTCGCCAGCGCGGCATCCGCCATCCGCGACAGCTGGATCTGCAGCCACACCACCGGCAGCCAGCACGCGCCGATCAGCACGTACAGCCCGATGGACAGCGCCAGCCACGGCGTGTCCAGCGACCAGCCCGCCTGCGACGCCAGCCACACGCCGGTCACCGGCTGCACGATCACCGCGGGCGTCGTGAACCAGAAATCGGCCCGCTTGACCAGCCGCGCCACCACCGCCTGCGCCGCGATCGAGCCGCTCCGGTTCGCGAAGAACAGATAGAAGGCCGAGCCGAAACCCGTCCCCGCCAGCAGCACGCTCGACACGATGTGCAGCCACTTGATCACGAGATAGCTGTTCATGCATTCCCCCTGAGGATCGCTTGGAAGTTGTTGTTGGAAGTTGTTGTTGGATGCTCTTGGCGCTCCGGCTCAGGCCGGCGCGTCCTCGTCCAGGATCAGCAGCAGGATCGCCACCGGCAGGTTCTTGCTCAGGCAGCCCAGAGGGTCCAGCCACAGGCTCGGAAGAATCAACGTGGCGACCACCGTCATCAGCAGCATCATCGCGCCCGCCAGCCGGTAGACCCATCGCCGGTGCCAGCGCCACATGGCCGCGCCGATCAGCACATCCGCCAGCGCGCCCGCGACGATCACCGGCCCGATCCACGCCTGCGGCGTCGACGCCGCCTCCATCAGCGCGCGGCTCTGACCGTCGAGCTCGATCAGGCTGACCAGCCCGGTGGCCAGCCACAGCGCGATCAGCCCGCCGCGTGCCACCCGCCGGGTCCGGCGGTGGCGGAAGTTCACACGTCCGATGCCCACGCGGCCTCCACGAATCGTTCGACCGGCACCGCCGGGCGCCCCAGCACGCGCTCGAAGGCGGCGGCATCGCCGACGTTGTCCTGCTCCAGCAGCGACAGGCTCTCGCTGCTCCAGGGCGAGCTCGACACCAGGTCGCCGAGCCGGGCGCTCCAGCGGCTGGGCGCGTCGGGCAAGGGGATCACGCGCGCCGGCCCGTGGCCGAGCTGGCGACGCAGTTCGCCGATGTAGTCCGCCAGGCTCAGCGCGCGCGGCCCCACCGCGGTGAGGAGCTCCGGGCCGCCGTCCTGCAGCAGGCGCAGCACAGCCAGCGCCACGTCGGGCACCGCCACCGGTTGAACCTGGGCCTGGACCGCCGCGCGCGGCAGCACCAGCACGGGCAGCCGCGCCAAGGTCATGAACAGCGACGTGCTCGCGCCGCCGCGACCGAAGACGATGCTTGGACGCAGCACCGTGGCGTCCAGCCGGCCCTCCGCGCGCAGCCGCAGCAGCGCCTCGTCGGCCGCGCGCTTGGTGGAGGCATACCGCGTCGGGCTGCGCTCCACGCCGTTGGCCGAGATCTGGATCACCCGCGTCACGCCTGCCCGGGCGCAGGCCTCGAACAGCGCGGCTGGCGCCTGGTGGTGGATGGGCTCGAGCTTGCGTCGCGGGGTGTCGCGCAGCAGGCCGACCGCGTTCACCACCGCATCGAAGCCGGTCACCCGCGGCAGCCAGGCCTCGGGCGTGAGGTCGCGCTGGAAATCGTGGGTCCGGGAGTCGCCCGCGGTGACGGCCAGTCCGGCCTCGCGCAGCGTGCGCACGACGCGTCGGCCGACGAAGCCGCTGGCGCCGCAGACCAGCACCGAACGCACGGCGGGGCGAGGGGATGGGGAGGCGTTGTCCATGAGATTCACTCCTTGGAGGAGGTCCGCGCGTCTCTGGCGGCGATGTCGCACGCGCCGTCACGGCACGCTGAAGCGCCGGCCCGGCGCTCGGCGGCGCGTCGCAGCGCGGTTTCCAGCACCAGGTGCGCCACCGGCCGGGGCACCAGGTAACGGTAGCGGGCGACCACTGGATAGGCGCGGTCGAACAGGAATCGCAGACCCGGCAGTTCGGTCACCCGGGCGACCCAGTCGAGCGCCACGCCGCGGTAGGCCAGGCGCAGGACTTCCGAACCGGTCGACAGCCGGCCATCCGCTCGCACGCCATGGAGCATCGCCATCAGCGCTGGCAGGTCGGTGCCCGCAGGGCAGGCCGAGAAGCCGGGCTCGGCGATGTCCACGAATCGCAGCAGCCCGGCCGTGTTGCGCAGCATCAGGTTGCGCATCTCGCCGTTGCAGATCGGGCAGGCACCGTCGAAGTACAGCGTCAGCGGGTAGGCGCCGGGATCGGGATTCAGGGTGGCGGCAGTCATCGCGTCCTCCTTGATGTGATCGTTCGATATTTCAGTAGAAACAGAAATCAGCGCTCAAAAAAAGGGGCGGCGTTCAGGTGCCGTCACCCCGCACGAAACGCTGCACGCTGGCGCCGAGCTTGAGCACTTTCTCCAGCGTGGACGGCGACAGGCGCATCATTTCCTCGGACCAGGCGCCCAGCGTCTGCATCAGCCGCAGGCATTCGCGCACGCGGTCCTGGGCGTCGGGCGATTCGTTCTGGAAGCCCTCGTCGGCGACCAGCTCGGAGAGCATGCGCACGGTCGGATCGAACTCCCGGTGCTTGCGTTCGCGCACGATGGTGCGCAGCAGCTCCCAGACATCAGCGGTCGTCTCGAAGTAGTCGCGCCGGTCGCCCAGCACGTGGGTCACGCGGATCAGGTTCCAGCTCTGGAGCTCCTTCAGGCTGGTGCTGACGTTGGAGCGGGCCACCGACAGGGTCTCGACGAGCTCCTCCGCGTTGAGCGGCCGGCCGTGGAAGTAGAGCAAGGCGTGGATCTGCGCCACGGTGCGGTTGACGCCCCAGGCGCTGCCCATCTCGCCCCAGTGCAGGACGAATCGGCGAGCGGTGTCGGTGAGTTCCATGCCGCGAACTGTATTCCGACAGAAATTTCTGTCAACACAGAAATTCGCCGGTGCGAACGCGGTGCCCTTGGATGGGGGAGACGGTAGGCGAGATGAGTAGGCGGGCCGTCGATGGGCCCCCAGTTGGCACGAGTGCGGCGGTCCTGGGAAGTTTTCATACTGCCCGTTTGCCATGGAGGGGTTTTCAGATGTTGAAGCGATCGATCGAGCCGGGCTTGAGCCGTGATCCGATCCCGGAAGCGCAGCGCCGGGTGGCGGCTGGAGGGCGACGACGAGATGAGGAGGGGATCGACGAAGGCGATGTCGCGGAGGTGTCCGCGACTCCGGCCAGCAACGCAGGGGAGCAGAACGGGACCGTCGTCGAAGCATCGTCCTGCGATCGTGACCCGCTGCTGGTCTGGGCCGTTGGCGCCACGGCGGTCGGTGGTGCGGCGCTGGCCGCCATGGCGTCCGATGCCTGGCCTTCCGTGAAGCCGGAGCCCGTCAAGCTCTCACCCGATTCGAAGCCCGACCCCAAGCCCGACCCCAAGCCTGAACCCAAACCTGAACCCAAACCGGATCCGAAGCCCGATTCGAATCCTGACCCCACGGAGGCGGCGTTGAAGGCCCCGCGGCTCACGCTGGTGGAAGACACCGGCACGGCAAGAGACGGCATCACCCGGCTGGCCGACATCGACGTCGACACCAGCGAGCTGCGCTCGGGCGCCATGGCGGAGGTCAGCCTCGATGGCGGTCAGACGTGGAGGCTGGCACAGGCGCGCATCGCGGCTTCCGACTTCAACGATCGCCCCGATGGGCATCAACGCGTGCTGGCTCGACAACGCGCACCCGACAATGCGATCAGCGCTGAGCAGCAGCTGGAGTTCGTCCTGGATCGAACGGCTCCGGAGATCCCGCACGTCGTCTTCCAGCCGACCACGCTGCGCGACCGCGGCAGCCACCTCCGAGAGCCGGGATACGTCGTGCTGCAGCCGTCGGAACCGGGAACGCTGAAGTGGTCGTCGTCGCAGGATGGGGTGACGACGGAGCGTCATCGTCGCCACGGTGCCGTGCGCCTGCCTGATGGTCTTCCGGTCAGCGAGGGCCAGATCTCGGCGGCGATGGTGGACGAAGCCGGCAACGAATCCCCGTGGACCCGGCTGCACGTGGAACTGACCCCACCGATCGCGCCCGGGTTGGTGGCCGAGTTGCCGTCGCACACCGAGACGCCGACGACCGACCTCGTCATGCATCGAGGGGAGCGCTTGAAGGTGAAGGCGCTGGAGCCGAACGCCCGCTGGGAGTTCTCCATCGACGGTCGACCCTGGCTGCAGGGGCAGGGCGACGCCATCACGCACGAACTGCTATCGGAGAAGGGCGTGCATGCCGTGCGGGTCATGCAGTTCGATGCTCTCGGGAATGAAAGCGACGTCACCTCGAAGACCGTGGAGGTCGCGGACAGCTTGCGCGTCAGGTTGCGCCGCGACACCGGACGGACCGAGGCGCAAATGGCCGACCGCCTGACCTATGACGCCACGCTCGACGTGACCGGTCTGGAACCGTTGGCGCATGCGCGCTGGGAGTACCAGATCAATGGCGGCGCGTGGGTGCCGGGAGCCGCGTCGAACGAGATCGCCAATGCTGTGTTCAAGAACGAGGGCGCGGTGACGGTGCAGGTCCGCGCATTCAATTCGGCGGGCCACGTCAATGCGGAGGCAAAGCTCGACTTCGAGATCGACAGGACGCCTCCCGACGTGTCCGACTACCGGTTGAGCATCGGCGGCACCGGAATCCCCATTGGAGGAAGGATGGTCAACTTCGAAGGAAAGGGCTACGACAAGAAGGGGAACAACTACGGGTTCACCGTGGTGGACACCGGCGGGCTCGCCCTCAAATCCCTCGAGCCAGGGGCGACGTGGGATGTCGGTGTCTATCGTGGCGGTGAAGTCTCGAGACATGGGAACGCGGTCGGGGGAGAGGCCGTGCCGTACGAATGGCGCAGAGGCCTGACGGATGCCGCATTGCCCAGCGAGTTGTTGAAGCCTGGTCCCAATGTGTTGAACTACGTGGTGTTCGATCGAGCGGGCAACACGGAAGGCAATCGGGATGAAATGGCCGGCGCCAGAGGCGTCATCCTCCGCGAATTCATCTACTTCACCCCACCCGTGTCAGCCGACCCCGTACCGCCGTTGTGATCTGGCGCTCCCGGGCGAGTGTTCCGCCGGGCCCCGCGGTCACGGTGCAGCAGGCCCCCGCCAGGTCCCGGCAGGTGACAGCCAGGTGCTTGCCGGTCCTGCCAACCAGGTCCGGGCCGCTTCCGACCGTTTCACCTGCTGATCCAGGAAAGCCACGCTGACCTGCTGCGCGGCGATCAGGCCCAGCTGCTGTTCATGCAGCTGGCGGTAGTCGGGAACCGCCGGGACGGGCGCCAGCCGCGTCGGACCTTCCTGGCCGCCCCGGCCGGCGCGCATGCCGCCGCCCCGGCGGCCTTGCGGCTGCGACTGGGCTTGATCCTCGGCGGCGCGAATGCGCTTGTTTTCGCGCTCGACGTCCTCGGCGCGAGGCTCATTCCCGGCGAAGGCCGCGTGGCGGACCTCGTTCACGCTCAACAGCCGTCCGCGGTCCGCCGGCATCGCGGCGAACGGCGCCTGGCGCCAGGCCACGTCGCGCACCAGGCCCAGCACGTCGCTGTCGGCCGCGCCCGTCAGGCCGAGCACCGGCATCGACACCTCGCTGTATCGCGCCGCCTCCGGTTGGGCGAACACCTGCGGGCTGATCACGATCGCGGCGATCGGCTGGATCGCCCGGGAGTTCAGCACCGAGCCATCCGCCTGTCGCTCGCCCGCCAGCGCCATCGCCATCTGCGCGCCGAGTTCGTACCCGGCCACCACCGTGCGCGACCAGTCCAGCGCCTGCCAGGGCGCGCCGCCCTCACGGCCCAGCCGTTGCGCCTCGCCCAGCAGTTCATCCATCCGGACAAGCCGGCGCCGCATCTGCGCGTCGGCGTAATGCCGCCGGCCCAGCTCGGTGAACTCGGCCGATCGCGCCAGCTCCGAGGACCACGCCATCGCGTCGTCCTCCAGCGGCTGCAGCGACAGCACGGCATAACCGGCCGACGCCCAGGCGCGCCGCCAGCGGATGCCGGCGGTCTCGTTCTCACCCAGGCCGGGCAGGTAGACGATCACCGGGCGCGGCGCCGACGCGGACACGCCCGCGGCGGGCAGCGTCAGGCTCAGCCGGACGTCCTCGCCGCGCCACCGCCAGACGACGGGCAACACCGTCGCGCCGTCGTCGCGCGGCGCGTAGCCGCGGGCGTTGAAGTCGCGCTGCTGTTGCTGTTCATCGAGCCGCGCCTTGGGCGTGCCGCCGCATCCCGCGAGCAGGACCGCGGCGCCCATCGCCGCGGCGATGGTCCAGCGCAGCGCACGTGCCGGCCGCGCGCGAGCCGCGTCGGTCGGTGTGACCGGGGCCACGGGGGAAGCGGCCCGCGCGGCCGGCTGGGTCGGATCGATCATGGGCGGCGACGCTAAGCGGACGATGTAAAGCGACGATTGCTGGCGCTCAATGCGCCGGCGATGCCGCGACCGACAGCTCGTCGGGAATCTCCGCGTTGAAGCGCCGCAGCACATGCCGGCTCATGCCCTTGGCGAGTTCCTCCTCGCCGTAGAACACGGTGCCGAGCTGCTCCCGGCGCAGCAGCGCGGACTCTTCCTCGCCGTGGGTGCGCAGCACGATCTCGATGCCCGGGTTCAGCTGACGCGCCGTGTCGGCCATCTGCCGCGCCTTCATCGAGTCGGGCACGGCCACCACCAGCATCGCGGCATTGGCGATGTGGGCCTGGACCAGCACCATCGGGTCGCTCGCGTCGCCGCTGACCGCCGCCATGCCTCGCTTGCGCAGCGCCTCGACGGTCTCGCGGCCCTGATCGGCGACGACGAAGGGAATGTCGCGCTCGGTCAGTGCCTGCGCGATGCGGCGCCCCACGCGGCCGTACCCGACCAGCACCACCTGGCCCTCCAGGTACTGGCGCTCGGTGGTCTGAGGCAGCTCGGCGTAGGGGTCGTCGCGCGCCTCGAGCTTGCGGGCGAACGAGGACCGCTCCAGCACCCAGCGCTGGAGGGGCCGGATCATCGCGAACATCACCGGGTTCAGCGCGATCGAGATCAGCGCCGCGGCCAGCACCAGATTCATGCCTGCCTTGGGCAACAGGCCCAGCTGCAGGCCCAGCCCGGCCAGGATGAAGCTGAATTCGCCGATCTGCGCCAGGCTGGCCGACACCGTCATCGCCGTGTTCAGCGGATAGCGGAACAGGATCACGATGGCCGTGGCCGCGATCGCCTTGCCCAGCATCACGATCGCCACCACGCCCAGCAGGTGCAGCGGCTGTTCCACCAGCGTCATCGGGTCGAACAGCATGCCCACCGACACGAAGAACAGCACCGAGAACGAATCCCGCAGCGGCAGCGATTCCTGCGCGGCGCGATGGCTGTACTCGGACTCGCGCATCACCATGCCGGCGAAGAACGCGCCCAGCGCGAAGGACACGTGGAAGAGCACGCCCGCGCCGTACGCGATGCCGATCGCCACGGCGATCACCATCAGCGTGAAGAGCTCCCGCGAGCCCGTGCGCGCCACCTGCCACAGCATCCAGGGCAGCACGCGGCGGCCCACGACCAGCATCAGCACGACGAAGGCCGCCATCTGCGCCAGCGTCTCGGCGATGGTGCGCCACAGCGGGGCCTCGGCGGCGCCCGGCGTCGGATTGCCGCCCAGCACCGTGGCCAGCGGCGGCAGCAGCACCAGGATCAGCACCGTGGCGAGGTCCTCGACCACCAGCCAGCCCACCGCGATGCGCCCGTTGACCGATTCCAGCGTGCCGCGCGCCTCCAGCGCCTTGAGCAGCACGACCGTGCTCGCGCACGACAGCGTCAGCCCGAAGACCAGCGCCTGGCCGGCGGGCCAGCCCCACCACATCGCCAGGCCCATGCCCAGCAGCGTGGCCGCGCCCATCTGCACGACGGCACCCGGCAGCGCGATGCGCTTGACCGCCATCAGGTCCTTGAGCGAGAAGTGCAGCCCGACGCCGAACATCAGCAGCATCACGCCGATCTCGGACAGCTGCGCGGCGATGCCCACATCGGCGACGAAGCCCGGCGTGGCCGGTCCGATCGCGATGCCGGCGAGCAGGTAACCCACCAGCGCGGGCAGCTTGATGCGCTCGGCGATGAATCCCAGGATCAGCGCCAGGCCGAAGCCCGCCGCCAGCGTGGAAATGAGGGAGACGTTGTGTTCCATCAGCGTGCCGCTCCCGGACCGGCGACGGCGGCGAAGGCCTCGCGGTGGCGGGGGCCCTGCGCGAACGCGCCCAGGGCGGCAGCGATCCGGCGCTCCGCGTCCGCCGCGTCGGGCAGCTCGGAGCCGTAGATCTCCATCCAGGTCTGGAAGACCGGATCGTTGTCATGGCGCTGGAGCAGCCGCACCGGCTGGCCCTCGCGCGCTTGTTCGAAGGCGGCCAGCGCGGCCGCGAGCTGGTCCGCGTGGACGCGGTAGTAGACGTAGAGCTCGACCGGCGGGGTCGAGCGGTCCACAGGATGGACGGCGGGGGGCGCGGCGGCGCGCGTCGGCGGCGAAGTGGTCATTCCGGTTCTCCAATGACGTAGGGCAGGGGGCGGGGGGGACAGGACGGCGCCTTGCGCGCTGCCCAGATGCAGGGTGCCGGACTCCAGCGCGGCGAGCTTGACCTCGGCCAGCAGCAGCGGGCGGCCCTCCAGCCGGCCGAAGCCCGCCACCATGCCGGCGGGCTGCTCCGGATCGGCGCTGTGGAAGATCTCCTGGCCCGGCGTGGCGTCGGCGTCGCTGCCTTCCATCGCGAACAGGTGGGTGCGGCGCTTGATCGTGCCGCGGTACTGGCTGCGCGCGACGATCTCCTGACCCGGGTAGCAACCCTTCTGGAAGTTCACGCCGCCGATCAGTTCCAGGTTCAGCATCTGGGGCACGAACTGCTCCACCGTCGGCTGACGGATCCAGGCGAGTCCCGCCGTCACGTCCAGCCCCTGCCATTCCTCCGGATCGATGACCGGCAGCGCGGGCACGGCGGCATCCGCAGGCTGCAGCAGCAGGAAACGCGGCGTCACGCCGTCATCGGGCAGCCGCGTGGCGAAGGCTTCGCGGCCGTCGGCCAGGGCCAGCCGGCCCACGGTCCAGACCTCGGCGGGCGCCGCGCCGCCCAGTTGATCGCCGAGCCAGTCACGTGCCTGCGCGCCCGACAGGCCCCAGACGCCCCAGGCGGCGCTGTCGTCGCTGAGCTTGCACTTGGCGCGCAGCACGAACATGGACAGGCGCTTGACCGTGGCGGGCAGGACGTCCGCGGGCAGCGCCAGGAGCACGGATTGCTCGTCTGGCTTGACCGCGAGCATCGTTGCCAGCAGCCGGCCCTTGGCCGAGCAGTACCCGGCGAGCCGGGCCTGCGCCGGCGTCTGCAGGGCCAGGTCTTGCGTCAGCTGCGTGTGCAGGAACTTGGCGGATTCCTCGCCCTGGGCGCGGATCACGCCCCAGTCAGCGAGACGGACGGCACCCAGCGCCGAGGACGGCACGGGCAGCGGGGCGTGGTGGAGGTCTTCGATCATGGGGCCGATTATCATCAGCCCCCGCATTTCACGAAGGGCACCGGGTCTTGTCACGCGCGAAGAACAAATCTCGCAACACTGCGAAAAAACCGAAGCGGCAGAGCGGTCGCATCGGGCGCTGGTTGCTGACGGTGCTGATCGTGGGCGCGCTGCTGGGCGCGGGCGCCGCCGGCGCGGTGATGTGGTGGCTGCAATCGCCGCTGGTGCTGGCCAAACCCGAGGTGGAGCTGTCCATCGAACCGGGGACCGCCCCGCAGCAGGTCGCGCAGGCCTGGATCGCCGCGGGCGTGGAGACCGACCCGCGGCTGCTGTACGCGTGGTTCCGCTACTCCGGCCAGGCCCGCAAGATCCGGGCCGGCAGCTACGAGATCCATGCCGGCGTCACCCCGCGCGAGCTGCTCGACAAGATGGTCCGCGGCGACCAGGTGCTGGAGCAGTTGCGCATCATCGAGGGCTGGAGTTTCCGCCAGCTGCGCGCCGCGATCGCCGCTGCGCCGGCGCTCAAGCAGACCACGGCCTCGATGACCGACGCGCAGGTCATGGCCGCGCTGGGCGTGCCCGATCAGCCCGCCGAGGGCCGTTTCTTCCCCGACACCTACGCCTACAGCCGCGGCGTCAGCGACTTGACCGTGCTCAAGCGCGCCCATGCGCTGATGCGCAAGCGGCTGGACAGCGCCTGGTCCGGCCGGGCCGACGGCCTGCCGCTCAAGAGCGCGGACGAGGCGCTGGTGCTGGCCTCCATCGTCGAGAAGGAGACCGGCGCGGCGGTGGATCGCGGCCTGGTGGCGGCGGTGTTCGTCAACCGGCTCAAGGCCGGCATGCCGCTGCAGACCGATCCGACGGTGATCTACGGCCTGGGCGCCGAGTTCGACGGCAACCTGCGCAAGATCCACCTGCAGACCGACACGCCGTTCAACACCTACACGCGCGGCGGCCTGCCGCCCACGCCGATCGCGATGCCGGGGCTGGCCGCGCTGCAGGCCGCGCTGCATCCGACGCCCTCCAAGGCGCTGTATTTCGTGTCTCGCGGGGACGGCACCAGCCAGTTCAGCGAGGACCTCGCCGCGCATAATCGCGCCGTCAACAAGTACCAGCGTGGCCGCTGACGCAGGCCCGCGCCGAGATCAAGAGAGCAGCCACGCGTGAGCGGTCGTTTCATCACCTTCGAGGGCATCGACGGGGCGGGCAAGTCCACCCACATCGCCACCGTCGCCGAGCAGCTGCGCCAGCGCGGCGCCGATCTGGTTCAGACCCGCGAGCCCGGCGGCACGGCGCTGGCCGAATCGCTGCGCGGGCTGTTCCTGCACCAGGACATGGACGGCCTGACCGAGGCGCTCATGGTCTTCGCCGCGCGGCGCGACCATGTACAGCGGGTCATCGCGCCGGCGCTCGCGCTGGGCCAGACCGTGCTGTGCGACCGCTTCACCGACGCGAGCTTCGCCTACCAGGGCGGCGGCCGCGGCATGGACTGGCAGGTGCTGGCGACGCTGGAGCAGTGGGTGCAGCAGGGGCGACAGCCCGATCTGACCTTCTGGTTCGACGTGGACCCGGCCATCGCCGCCCAGCGCCGCGCCCAGGCCCGCGACGCGGACCGACTCGAGCAGCTCGACCTGGACTTCTTCAGCCGCGTGCGGGCCGGTTACCAGCGCCGGGCCGAGGCGGCGCCGGCGCGCATCGTGCGCATCGACGCCGGCGACACGATCGAGGGCGTCGCGGCCCAGATCCGCGCCGAGCTGGAGCGCCGCGGATGGTGACCGACGCCGCCATCGACGCCGACGGCGTGACCGCGCTGGCCGAGAACGGCCAGCTCCCGCTGCCCTGGCTGGGCGAACCGCTGCGCCGGGCGCTCACGCAGGGGCGCAGCCACGCGCTGCTGCTGCAGGGCCCGGCCGGTGTCGGCCAGTTCGACCTGGCGCTGCTGCTGGCGCAGGCCTGGCTCTGCGAGGCCCGCACCGGCGACGACCAGCCCGGTTGCGGCCGCTGCGCGAGTTGCCGGCTGCTGCGCGCGCGCTCGCATCCGGACTTCCAGGTCCTGCTGCCCGAGGCGCTGCGCGAGCCGCTGGGTTTCGGCTCGCTGGACGCGGAGGGCGAGGGCGCCTCGACCAAGGCCAGCAAGACCAAGCCCAGCAAGGAAATCAAGATCGAGGCGGTGCGGCAGGTGCTGTCGTTCTCGCAGGTCAGCGCCGCGCGCGGCAAGGCCAAGGTGGTGGTCGTGTATCCGGCCGAGGCGCTGAACACGGTCGCGGCCAACGCGCTGCTCAAGACGCTGGAGGAACCCGCCGGCCTGCTGCGCTTCGTGCTGGCGAGCGCCGCGCCGCAGCAACTGCTGCCGACGATCCGCAGCCGCTGCCAGCCGCTGCAGATGGCGCTGCCCGGGCGCGAGGCCGCGCTGGCATGGCTCACTGCGCAAGGCGTGGACCAGCCTGGCGTGCTGCTGGACGCCACCGGCGGCCGGCCGCAGGAGGCGCTGCTCTGGAGCGAGGAGGGCGTGGGCGCCAAGACCTGGCTGGAGCTGCCGCGGCGCATCGCCCGGGGCGAGGCCTCGGCGCTGACGGATTGGCCGGTGCCGCGCGCGATCGCGGCGATGCAGCGCCTCGTGCACGACCTGATGCGCATCGCCCATGGGGCCGGTCCGGCCTACTTCCCGCGCGACGCCCTGCCCAAGCTGCCCGCGGTGCGCGCGGCGCTGGAGCACTGGGCCAAGGTGCTGCAGCAGGCGGCGCGCCACGCCGAGCACCCGCTCAACGCCGGATTGCTGATGGAATCGCTGGTGGCCCAGGGGCAACAGGCGATGCGCCCGGCGCGGTAACCGAATCTGACCCGCGGGCGCGGCGAGTAGACTCGCCCCTCATGAGCGAACTCAGCCTGAAACCGATGAGCACCACGCCGCCCGCATCCGCCCCGGGGAGTTCGGCCCCGGCCCCCGCCGGCGGCAGCCGGCCCAGCGTGATCCAGCTGGTGTTCAAGGAAAAGGGCGCGCTGTACGCGGCCTATATCCCGATCTTCTCGGAAGGCGGCGTCTTCGTTCCCACGACGCGCGAATACAAGCTCGGCGAGGACATCTACCTGTTGATGACGCTGCCCGAGGACCCCAACCGCTATCCGGTCGCCGGCAAGGTCGCCTGGCTGACGCCGGCCAACGCGTCGGGCGGCCGCACGCAGGGCGTCGGCGTGCGTTTCCCCGGCGACGAGAAGACCCGGCTGATCAAGCTCAAGATCGAGGAGCTGCTCGGCACCGCGATCTCGTCGGCCAAGCCGACGCAGACGATCTGACGACCCGCCCTCGGGCGACCCGTTCCCCCTTGCGCCCAGCACCGACGAGTGCGGCGACCTTGCGATGTACATCGACTCCCATTGCCACCTGAGCTTCCCCGAGCTCAAGTCCCAGCTCCCCGACCTGCTCGCCGCGATGGACGCGGCGCAGGTGACCCAGGCCGTGTGCATCTGCACCACGATGGAGGAGTTCCCCGAGGTCCGAGAGATCGCCGACGCGCACGCGCAGCTCTTCGCCACGGTGGGCGTCCACCCGGACAGCGACGAGGTGCATGAACCGAGCGTCGACGAACTGGTGGCGGGCGCGGCGCATCCCAAGGTCGTCGCCATCGGCGAGACCGGGCTGGACTACTACCGCCTGAACGGCCGGACCGTCGAGGAGATGGAATGGCAGCGCGAGCGCTTCCGCAACCACATCCGCGCCGCCCGGCTGACCGGCAAGCCGCTGGTGATCCACACGCGCTCGGCCGCCGAGGACACGCTGCGCCTGATGCGCGAGGGGGACGCCGGCCAGCCCGGCGGCGTCGTGCACTGCTTCACCGAGACGATGGACGTCGCCAAGGCGGCGCTGGACCTGGGCTTCCACATCTCGTTCTCCGGCATCGTGACCTTCAAGAACGCGGCCGACCTGCGCGAGGTCGCGCGGATCGTGCCCGACGATCGCCTCCTCATCGAGACCGACAGCCCCTACCTGGCGCCGGTCCCGTACCGCGGCAAGCTCAACCAGCCGGCGTACGTGCCGCATGTGGCCAAGCTGATCGCCGAGGTCCGCGGCGTGCCGGTGGAGACGCTGGCCGCGCAGTGCACGGCGAACACGCGGCGGCTGTTCGGGCTGCCGGTGGCCGCCTGAGATGCGCGCGCTGACCGCCATGCGGGCGTCCTCGGTGCTCGCCCTCGCGCTGCTGGCGGGGGGCGCCATCGGCGCGCCGGCCGCGCCGGCTGCCCCGACCGCCGAGGCGCCTGAGTTGCATGTCGCCGCGCGCAACGACCACGCCAGCACGGTGATGTCGCTGCTGCTCAAGGGCGTGGATCCCAATGTTCGCGACGCGCAGCGCAACACCGCGCTGCATGTGGCGATCCGCGAGGAATCGGGCAAGGCCTTCGAGGCGTTGCTCAAGAGTCCCGGCACCGATGTCAAGGCCATCAACCAGGCGGGCGAGACGCCGCTGATGCTGGCCGCGATCAAGGGCCGTCTGGACTGGGTGCAGGCGCTCGTGGCGCATGGCGCGCTGATCAACGAGCCGGGCTGGTCCGCGCTGCACTACGCGGCCGCCGGCCCCAATGAGCAGGTCGTGCGCTGGCTGATCCAGCAGGGCGCGGAGCTCGATGCCCGCTCGCCCAACGGCACGACGCCGCTGATGATGGCCGCCGGTTATGGCGGCCTGAGCGGCGCGGAGATCCTGATCGAGGCCGGCGCCGACGTGGCGCTGCTGAACGATCAGCGCATGACCGCCGCCGATTTCGCCCGTCGCGCCGGCCAGGACGACATGGCCGACAAGCTCGATCGCCTGGCCAAGGCCCGCGCCAAGGCGTCCGGCGCCGGCCGGACAGCGCCGTGAGGCGGCTGCTGGCAATCCCGTAGGAATTCGTCCGACACACGGTTTGGCGGGCCGCCCACTGTTGGCGCCCAGGGCCGGTCTCTACAGTTCATCCCATGCCGACACGGTGTCGGCGGCGCCTCAAGCCCTCGCAGCCAGGCCCCACGGAATCAACTGGATCCTTCTGGAGACCGCCATGCAGACCTCGACCCCCTTCGCCGCCAACCCGTTCGCCATGCTGCTCGACCCGGAGCGCGTCGTGCACGACGTGGCCTGCTCGGAGCGTCTGGCCCGTCTGCGCAGCCGCATCTACCGCCCGCTGGACAAGCCGCTGATCGCGCACCGCGGCGCCGCCGACCAGGCTCGCTTCGACGAGGAAGTCGATGCCGCCGAGCTGACCGAGGCCGACCTGCTGCCGCTGGACGACGAGCCGGCCGACCACTCGCTCAGCGCCTGAGCCTCAGACCCTGGCCGGGGCCATCGTCCCGGGTGGGCCGGACCTCGGGGAAACCTTGTCGGCGCAGTCCGACTTTCGCTTCCGCCGACCGACTACACCCGGCGCCCCGTGATCTCCCTAGGATGATGCTCAAGCGGGTCCGACTACCGTGCGACTGACGCTGACCCTGACCCCGGAGAGACAACATGCGCCGCCCTCGTGAAACCGTCACCGTTCCCCTGGCCGCCGTCGATCGGATCGCGGCACGAGGCTGGAGCGGTTGGCTCGCGAGCAGCCTACCCCTCCTGGCCGCGGCCCTGCTGCTGACGCTGGGCGGTTGCGCGTCGATGAGCGGCTCTTCGAGCCAGGCGCCCGAAGCGAGCCCCGGCGCCGCCGGCACGGCGCCCGCCGCCGTCCTCGGCGGCAACCGCTGGACCCCGCGCATGGAAGATCGCCGTGAAGCCGTCGTCCGCGCCGGAACCGGTCTGGGCGTGTCGGTCGTACGCACGACGGACAACCAGCTGAAATTGATCGTCCCGATGGACGTGGCCTTCGAGCCCGGCCGCTCGGAACTGAAGCCGGCGCTGCGTCCGGTGCTGGACGAGGTGGCGCGTGGTCTGGACGACGCGGTGCGCGTGACCATCGTCGGCCACACCGACAGCGCGTCGGGCGATGCGGTCAACGGCCCGCTGTCTCAGGATCGCGCCGAGTCCGTGCGCGAGTACCTGGTCCAGCACGGCGTGCGGCGTGGCCGCCTGCTCGTGGAGGGCCGCGGCGGCCGGCAGCCGGTGGCGAGCAATGCCACCGAGGCCGGCCGGGCCGCCAATCGTCGGATCGAGATCTTCCTGTCACAACCCGCGTCCTAAGCTGTTCAGAACGGGAGTTGAGCCATGAACGCCTTCTGCCACTTCTGCCCCCGGAACCTCCTCCTCGCCGCGGCGTTCGCGCCCGCGGTCCTGTCGATGGCCTCCATGGCCCAGGCGGCACCGGCCGCCGATCCGACGCCCACCTCGCTGGACGACCGCGTCGAGCTCAGCGGGCGCAGCCTCGCGGACCGCGCGCGATCGCAGTCAAGCGCGTTGCGTGACGCGGGCCGGGACAGCGGCGGATCGCGCTACACGGTGACCCAGCACGCGGCCGAGCCGCTCGCCACCGCCAACCAGTCCGCCGGTGCCGCCGCCTGGCAAGGGCGCGCCGCCCAGGCGACGCAGACCATGGTGTGGGCCAAGCCCTGGGCCGGTAGCGGCATGCGGCTGGGCGTGGGCGTCGAGCAGCGCGGCGCCGCGGTCGGCGGCTTCCAGTCCGCGCCGTATCAGAACCTGCGTCCCGGCGCGGCCGGCGACGCCGGCGTGCTGGTCGGTGTCGCGATGCCGACCGGGCCGCGCTCCCACGCCTTCGTGCAGACCCCGTTGCTGGATCCGCAGCGGCCGCAACTTGATGAGCTCAACGTCGCCGGTCTCAACAACCGCGACCGGCAGGTGCGCGTCGGGCTGGCGTTCAACAGCCGCAAGCCCTATGCCGACCTGCGCAAGGGCTTCCGCATGGAGCTGAGCGGGCAATCCTCGCTGACCCTGCGACCGCGTGGCGGTCGCGTCGGGGTGACCTTCCAGAAGATCTGGTGAGGATCGGGCGAGCGCCCTCAGCAGCTTCTGCGTTGCTTCCTCGATTCCCAGCAAGGCCGGCATTCGCCGGCCTTTCTCATTGGCGCGAGGCGAACGTCGCAGCGGTGGGGCCAGCGCGGACGCGGTAGGTCCACTCCTACAGCGCGTCGATGAACGCTCCGACGCGCGCTCGCGGCCCGGGACTGCCCGGGCGGGCCGGGCCGGTCCCTACAGTTCATTCCATCGCGGCACGGTGCCGCGCAGGAGAACCAAGATGCTGCACTACGCCGTCGTCTTCTTTGTCATTGCCTTGATCGCCGCCCTGTTCGGCTTCGGTGGCATCGCCGCCGGTGCCGCCAGCATCGCGAAGATCCTGTTCTTCGTGTTCGTGATCATGGCGGTCGCGACCTTCGTGATGAGCCTGTTGCGCAAGTGACGCTTGCGTCGCTCGATCACGTTCCCCACAACAACGAAAGGAAATTCATGAACAAGCCCGCCACCGCAGCCCTCATCGCCGCCGCCCTCAGCCTGTGCGCCGGCATGGCCCAGGCCGCCAACTTCTCGAAGTCGGTGTACGACGGCGCCAAGGACGACATCAAGAAGACCTACAAGGTCGACAAGGATGCGTGCGACCAGCTGTCCGGCAACGCCAAGGACATCTGCGTCAAGGAGGCCAAGGGCCGCGAGGACGTGGCGCTGGCGCAGCTGGAATACAACTACAGCGGCAATGCCAAGGACGAGGCCAAGCTGATCGAGGCGCGTTATGAAGCGCGCTACGACGTGGCCAAGGAACGCTGCGACGACCGCTCCGGCGAAGCCAAGGACATCTGCCAGCGCGAGGCCAAGACCTCGTACGAAAAGGCCAAGGCCGAGCTGAAGATGAACAAGAAGGTCGCCGCCGCCGTCGATGACGCCGAGGAGACCCGCGTGAAGGCCGATTACAAGCTGGCCTCCGAGAAGTGCAACACGCTGTCGGGCGATGCCAAGGACGTGTGCGTGAACTCGGCCAAGGCGCGCTACAACCAGCGCTGATCCCCGGCCGCCGACCGGTGGCCACCGCCGATCACGAGTGCTGATCGGCCCTCAAGAACAACCCCGGTGGGGGCGTGGAATGGCGATGCCGGACCTCGCTGTCGTCGCACCGGCGGATCCGGGTCAAGAACTCCAACAGCGCACCCGGATCCCCCTGTCGACACCAACTGCAACGGCGCCCCGAAGGGCGCCGTTTTCTTTGGACTCTCTTCTGGAGTGGTCCCGCGCGGCTTACCAGCCGTAATAGGACTTCTGGTTGAAGCAGGTGGCGCTCTGCACGTCCTCGTCCGAGCTCGCCGAGATCTTGGCCGTCCAGAGGTTGGTGGCCTTGGTGACACGCGTCACCGGGGTCGAGGCGATCGGCGAGCTGCTCTTCTCATTGAAGTAGGTCGCGTAGGCGTTGTAGTAGCTGATGCGCTGTGGCGGACCGTTGTGCCACGAGGCCGCCCCATTGCACTCCAGGCCGCCGTTGACGATGTTGATGATGGTGCCGATGCGGAAGGCCATCACCGCTTCACTCGTGGTGTCGCCCGAGGCGACCGGGCCGGTGGTCTTGCCTCCCACGGTCATGCCGGTGCGCAGTTGAGGCAGGCCGGGATCGTCGCCGCTCGTGGAGATGTGGGTGACGTCGCCATACAGCACGTCATGCGAGGACGGCTTCTGGCCCTGCGGCGTCATCCAGAACCACACGCCCGACAGGATGGACAGCGCGCCGTTGGTGGCGACGAGGTCCGGCCGACGCAGCAGCGTGTCGCGCGCGGTGATCACATCGCGCATCAGGCCGTTGTCGTAGAGCCAGTGCGAGAAGGCGCCGTAGTTGTAGTTCCAGGACAGCTGGATCACGCCACGTCCGTGGTACGAGCGACCGGGCACTGGCGGGAAGTCCGTCGAGCCGCTGTCGACATAACCGATGGCCTTGCTGGTGCCGTCGGCGGCGGTCGAGTAGCCGACTTCCTCGACCCAGTAGAGCCCGCCTTTCCACACCTGCGTGCGGACGCCGGCGCGGTCCGTGTAGGACTCGATCCACGGCGACGGCGCGCCTTCCCAGGATCCCGAGGTCTCGCGCGAGGCCTTGGCCCAGAACACGAGGAACTCCTGGGCCTGCTGCTTGGGCGTGCCTTCGTTGAGGAACTGCTTGAAGCCGTTGGCCGTGGCCCAGCGGTTGTACTCGAGCACCGCGCGGCGGAACGCGGCCAGCGTGAAGGTGTCGGTGGAGCCGTCGGCCTTGGCGAACGGCGGGGAGTTGCGCTCGGCGCCGCCGGCCACCAGTCGGCCGGAGCGCAGCGGGAACAGCCAGTCCCAGTCCGCGTCGGTGACCTGGCGCAGGAAGCCGTAACCCGTGGCCGGCAGCGTGCTGCCGGTATCGCCGACCGGGGCCGGCGTCGTCGTGGCGGGCGGCGCGACCGGCATCACCGGCGGCACGACCGGCGTGCCGATCGGCAGCGTGGCCGGCTTGTCAGCGGGTTGCGCCGGGAGCTTGTCGATGGCGATGTCGGTGATCGGGCTCGCGGCGGGCGGCGTGGAGGCGCCCGGTGAGGAGGTGTCCGCGGTCGGGCAACTCGCGAGGGCCTCCCAGGGCGTCTGCCAATCGAACTGGACGGAAGCGCCCGGGGCGGTGTCGCGGTTCCAGTACTTGGCCTTGAAGCAACGGGTCGCGCCCTGGATGACCGCCGACACGACGGTGCCGCCTGTGTAGGCCGTCGCCGCGTTCCAGCGCGGCGCGAGGTCCGGCGTGGCGCTGCCATCGGCGGCGATCACCTGGGCGTGGCCGACCAGCTTCCACGGGCCATCGCCGCTGGTGAAGCTGGGGCTCTCGCCCTGCGTCCACCAGGCGTTGACGAACACGCCTTCCTTCGTCGTGCCATCCACGGTGGCGCGGAAGGTCACGTACTGGTTGGCGTTGGCGTAGGTGGTGGTCGCGCGCCAGGCCGGTGCGTTCGTGGGTGAAGTGGCTTCGCTGGACCACACCGGCGCGGTGAGGATCATCGCGCTGGCGCAGGCCGCCAGGATCGTGAACAGGACCACGCGCAAGGCGTGGGTCCAGCGGGAGCGGTGGGTCGGGATCTCATTGACCATGGAGCGCCTCGCCGACCTGCTGGTAGTTCTGCAGCGCTTCGCGGTAGGAGCCGGGACCGCTGGCCGCGAACCGCGGCTGCGGGGTCACCGTCAGCGCGGGCGCGGTGCGCGCTGCGGCGGGCGTCGTGTCGGGGGATGCCGATGCGGACGAGCCGCCGCAACCGGTCAGGACGAGGGCGCCGAACAGCATCGGTGCGGCGGAAACGGCGATGGCCGGGCGGGCCGGCCATCCTCGATCGAGTAGCGAAATCAGGCGCGTCAGCGCGTGGCGAATCATGGGTCCTCCGGGCAGTCAGGCTTCGGTCGAAGCGAAGCCGACATGCTCGGAGCGGCAAGCGAAAACCGGGATAGCAAGCTTTGGCCATTGATTGGCCGAGGCTGACTTGTCGAGGCTGGTTGTCGCCTTGAATATGGCTTAGACCAGACCCGCCTTGTCCAGTCCGAAGGCCTGGTCCTGCGAGCCCGGCACGCTCTGGAAGGCGACATTGAGCCGATTCCAGGTGTTGATCGTCGAGACCTGCCAGGTCAGCGCGGTGAGCTCGGCCGCGGTGAAGACGGCGCTGACCTCGGCGTAGACCGCGTCAGACACGCCGGCCTCGGGGATGCGGGTGAGGGTCTCGGTCCAGAGCAGCGCCGCGCGCTCGCGGGCGGAGAACAGCGGGGACTCGCGCCAGATCGCGACGTGGTGCAGGCGCAGCGGGCGCTCGCCGGCGATCGTGGCCTGCTTGATGTGCATGTCCAGGCAGAAGGCGCAGCCGTTGAGCTGCGAGGCGCGGATCTCCACCAGCGGCAGCAGTTCGGGCTCGAGGCTGCTGTCCTTGAGGCCCATCGACAGCGTCACCAGCTGCTTGAAGGGGGCGGGCCTCTGCTGCATGTAGTTCAGGCGTTGGCTCATCGTTCACTCCTTGTGAGGATCGGGTTGGGAAGGGAATTGGGTGTCCTCCTCCACAAGACGACGCAGCCTGCGCGGTTGTGACATCGCCCCGATGTCGGCGTCGACGGCGGTTCCGGCGCGCCCAGCGCCCAGCGTCGCGGATCGGCTGGCTAAACTGACCGGCGCCCGCCCAAGAAGGCCCCGAACACCCCCACGCCGTGACCGCACCGACTCCCGCCAGTTCCTCCTCCAGCGTCTTCCGCCAACCGGGCTTCACCGCATTCCTGGTCTGCAGACTGGCCGCGGTCTTCGCGCAGCAGATCCAGGCCGTCGTCGTCGCCTGGCAGGTCTACGACCTGACGCGCCAGCCCCTGGCGCTGGCCTATGTCGGCCTGGCGCAGTTCATTCCGATGCTGCTGCTCCTGCTGCCGGCCGGCGACATGATCGAC
Source organism: Roseateles sp. (assembly GCA_039594005.1). Lineage (GTDB taxonomy): Bacteria > Pseudomonadota > Gammaproteobacteria > Burkholderiales > Burkholderiaceae_C > Roseateles. The sequence continues at coordinate 1,342,043 of JBCNOF010000010.1, read as the reverse complement.
CGCTTCAGCCGCAAGCCGATCCTGGCGATCAGTTGGAGCGTCAGCGCGCTGTGCAGCCTGGCGCTGTGGTGGTTGTCGGACCATGGGCACGCCGGCGTGACCGGCATCTACGCGGTACTGGTGCTGTTCGGTTGCTCGCGCGCGTTCTCCGGGCCGGCCCTGCAGAGCCTGCTGCCGCAGATCGTGCCGCGCGAGCAGCTCGCGCAGGCGATCGCCGCCAACAGCATGCTGCTGCGCGTGGCCAGCATCGGCGGCCCGTTCCTGGGCGGCCTGCTGTACGGCTTCGGCGGGGCGAAGCTGACCTTCTTCGTCTGCCTGGCCTGCTTCGTGCTGGGCACCGCGCTGCTGGTGGGCGCCGTGCCGGTCCGCTTCGCGGCGCCGCCGGCTCCGGCAGGCGGCAACATCTGGCAGCGCTTTGGCGCCGGCATCCACTTCATCCGCTCGCGGCCCATCATCCTGGGCACGATCTCGCTGGACCTGTTCGCGGTGTTGCTTGGCGGCGTGGTCGCGCTGTTGCCCATCTACGCGCACGAGGTGCTGCACGCGGGGCCTGAGGGTTTGGGCGCGCTGCGGAGCGCGATGGCGGTAGGCGAGGTCACCGCCGGTTTCTACCTGAGCCTGCGTCCGTTCAATCGCCATGTGGGCAAGGCGATGTTCGCGGCGGTCGCCGTCTTCGGGTTGGCCAACCTGGTGTTCTCGCTGTCGACGACGTTCTGGCTGTCCTTCGCCGCCCTGGCGATCGCTGGCGCGGCCGACATGGTCAGCGTCTACATCCGCGGCGCGCTGGTGCAGTTCTCGACGCCCGACGAGATGCGCGGTCGCGTGAACGCCGTGAACATGCTGTTCATCGGATCGTCCAACGAGCTGGGCGAGTTCCGCGCGGGCAGCGCGGCCGCCGCGCTGGGCGCCGTGCCGGCGGCGGTGACCGGCGCGGTGTGCACGCTGGGCGTGGTGGCGACCTGGGCCGCGCTGTTCAAGCCGCTGCGCCGGGTCGACCGCTTCGAGGAAGCCTCACCGGCGACGCCCACCCCCGTGGCTCGCTGAGCCAAAAAAAGAGCCGCGTCGGCCCGAGGGCGCGACGCGGCAACAGGGAGGATGCAGTCATGCAAGCGGAATCTGGCAAGCGGCGATCCCGGCGGGGCACCGCGTGGCCGTGAATGCCAACGCGCGGCTCCTCGGATTGTCCGGCCCGGTCTGAGCCCGAGCGTTCAATGCGTGTTGCGGCCGCGCACGGCCGGCGGCAGGTAATCCTTGCCCACCATTGCTCGAGCGAACAGGTAGTTGTTGCGGGCGCGAGCCGGCAGCCTGTCCAGGTCGACGTGGCCCTGCGGGTCGCACGGGAAGGACATCGCCCGACCGGCGTCGAAGATGGACTCGAAACGGACCTCGAACTGCGGCGCGGTGGCGTCGGCGGTGATCTGGAGGCTCATGTCGTTCTCCTGGTGAGTTCCTTTGAGTTCACTATCGGCGCTGGCCATCGGACTTCCCATCAGCGCAGCTCGGTGCGCGGTGTCGGTGCCGGTCGGTGGGCCGTGTCCGGCGTCGTCCTACATCCTGTGGGCACAACGGAAGGCGTTCGGCGCCCGTTGACGATGCGCCCGGCCAGCGCCCGGCACTTCACGAAGCTTTGCATCGGGGCGGGTGAGCCGCTTGCTCCGTTGGCGATGAGAGCTCAGAAGGCTCGATCCCGCGCCGTCGGGCCTTCGCGAGGCCGCTGTGGGACAGCGCCTACAGCGCCTCGCGGTGCCCGCTGCTTCGCCGCGCAACCGGCGGCGGCGAGGATGTGTCCATCGCAACCATACCCTGCCGGTTCGAGGCCCATCATGGACGACAACATGTTGATGCTGATGACCCTGGCCACCTGCTCCGCCACCGCGTTGGCGCTGCGCTTGTGGCAGTGGCTCGACGAGCTGGCGTGGGACGAGACCCAGGAGGACCTGACATGAGCGCACGACCACCGCTTCCGCCCGAACATCCCGCCGACGCCTCCACCGCTTCCACGGTGGCGCCGTCCGCCGAGCGCCAGGAGGTCAACGAGGCGCCGCTGAGCCAACAGGCCTTCGTCTGCGGCGAGGTGACCTACCGCACCGGTGACGGCCCGATGATGACGATCCGGCAAGGCCCGGTGCAGGTCGAGGTCAACGAGCTTGACGTCACGCTGGGCTGGGAAGACGGCGACGCGCGCCTGAGCGCCCTGATGCCGCGCAGCGAGTACGCCCGCTTCATCGGCACTGGCGCGATCAAGCCGGTCGTCGACCATCGCGCCTGACGCTTCCCCAATGAAAAAGCGCCTCGGAGAACCGAGGCGCTTTTCATTGGGCGGAACCGGGGATCAGTCGCGGTCGCCGCCGAAGATGCCCAGCAGCTGCAGCAGCGCGGTGAACACGTTGTACAGGTCCAGGTAGATGTTCAGCGTGGCGCTGATGTAGTTGGTCTCGCCGCCATCGATGACGCGCTTGACGTCCACCAGCATGAAGGCCGAGAAGATGCCCAGCACGGCCACCAGCAGCGCCAGGTGCACGCCGGTCGACTGCAGGAACACGTTGGCGACGCCGGCGATCATCGCGATCACGGCGCCGACGAACAGGAACTTCTGCAGGCCCGACAGGTCGCGCTTGACGACGGTGGCCAGCGAGGCCATCGCGAAGAAGATCGCGGCGGTGCCACCGAAGGCCGTCATGATCAGCGTGCCGCCGTTCTTGAAGCCCAGGATCGCGGCCAGCAGGCGCGACAGCATCAGGCCCATGAAGAACGTGAAGCCCAGCAGCGAGGCCACGCCGGCGGCGGAGTGCTTGGTCTTCTCGACCAGGAACATCAGGCCGAAGGCGCCGCCGAAGAACACCAGCATGCTCATGCCGGTGCCCATCGCGGCCATGAAGCCGGTGGCCACGCCGATCCACGCGCCCAGGACGGTCGGAATCAGCGAGAGCGCGAGCAGCGCATAGGTGTTGCGCAGGACGCGCTGGCGGTCGGCGGACAGCGAGGAGCCGTAGCCACCCGCGTTGAGGTCGATGATGCGGTCGTTCATGTGCGTGCGCCCCATGAAGTGAGAGTTGGCGTCGATTGTAGGCACGGGTCTTAAGGCTTCGTTAAAGTGCTCGTCTTTCCTTCAATGACCGCTTTGAGGCCGCAGATGAAACAGAAGCCCTTCCTGACCCTGGACGACGTCAAGCGCATCGCCGCCGCCGCGGAAGCCGAGGCGCTCAAGAACAACTGGCCGGTGACCATCGCCATCGCCGATGACGGCGGCCATCTGTTGTGGCTGCAGCGCCTGGACAATGCCGCTGCGACCTCCGCCGTGATCGCGCCTGCCAAGGCCAGGACCGCCGCGCTGGGCCGCCGCGAATCGAAGGTCTACGAGGACATCGTCAACAACGGCCGCAACGCGTTCCTGAGCGTGCCGCTGGAGGGGATGCTCGAGGGCGGCGTGCCGGTGATCGTCGAGGGCTTCTGCGTTGGCGCGGTCGGCGTCAGCGGCGTGAAGTCCACCGAGGACGCGCAGATCGCCAAGGCGGGTATCGCTGCACTCGGTTGAAGTTCGCGGAACGCAGTCCGGTTTGCGCAAATCTTCTCCGTGAATACCCTGGCGGGTTATACTTGTCAGGTTTACCCGCAACCTACCGCGTCCCGCACACTTCACCCCCGATCGCATCGGATCCCCCCACGGATCGACTCCCTCCCAGGAGACCCGGTCGCACCCGCGCGCCAGCCGTCCACGGCGCGTGCCGGTGCCGATCCAGGGCCCTGAAGCAGAGCCGGGCGCGCGCACAACAACGGAGTTTCCCGTGCTGCCCGATCTGCTTTCCGCTCCTCCCGCGATTCTTGCCCTGGCAGACGGCACGGTCTTCAAGGGTTCCGCGCTCGGCGCTGCCGGCCGGACCGTCGGTGAAGTGGTGTTCAACACCTCGCTCACCGGCTACCAAGAAATCCTCACCGATCCCAGCTATTGCCGCCAGATCGTCACCCTGACGTATCCCCACATCGGCAACTATGGCGTCAACGATGAGGACGTCGAGGCGTCGAAGATCTTTGCCGCAGGCCTGATCATCAAGGAGGCGCCGGTCCTCGATTCCAACTTCCGCAAGGGCCGCACGCTGCGCCAGTACCTGAAGGACGAAGGGACCGTCGCCATCGCCGACCTCGACACGCGCCGCCTGACCCGCGTGCTGCGCGAGAAGGGCGCCCAGAACGGCTGCATCCTGGCGCTGGCCGCCGGCGAGCAGATCACGCAGGCCCACATCGACGAGGCCGTCGCCGCCGCCCAGGGCGCGCCCAGCATGGCCGGCCTGGACCTGGCCAAGGTCGTCAGCCGCACCGAGCGCGAGACCTGGACCGAGACCGAGTGGACGCTCGGCAAGGGCTACGGCGAGCAGACCGCGCCCAAGTTCCACGTGGTGGCCTACGACTTCGGCGCCAAGCGCAACATCCTGCGCATGCTGGCCTGGATCGCGGCTGCCGCCTGACCGTGGTGCCGGCGCAGACCCCGGCCGACGAGGTGCTGGAAATGAATCCGGACGGCATCTTCCTGTCCAACGGCCCCGGCGACCCGGAGCCATGCGACTACGCCATCGCCGCCATCAAACAGTTCCTGGAAACCGACATCCCGGTGTTCGGCATCTGCCTGGGCCACCAGCTGCTGGCGCTGGCCAGCGGGGCGAAGACCATGAAGATGAAGTTCGGCCACCACGGCGGCAACCACCCGGTGAAGGACCTGGATAACAACCGCGTGATGATCACCGCGCAGAACCACGGCTTCGCCGTCGATGCCGAGACCCTGCCGGCCAACCTGCGCGTGACGCACAAATCGCTGTTCGACGGCACGCTGCAGGGCATCCACCGCACCGACAAGCCGGCGTTCAGCTTCCAGGGTCACCCGGAAGCCAGCCCAGGCCCGCACGATGCCGCGCCGTTGTTCGATCACTTCATCGAACTGATTGAGACTTACCGTTCTAACGCCAAATAATCAGGAGCAGTAAAAAATGCCAAAACGTACAGACATAAAAAGCATCCTGATCCTCGGCGCCGGCCCGATCGTCATCGGCCAGGCCTGCGAGTTCGACTACTCCGGCGCCCAGGCCTGCAAGGCGCTGCGCGAGGAGGGCTACCGCGTCATCCTGGTGAACTCCAACCCGGCGACCATCATGACCGACCCGGAAATGGCCGACGCGACCTACATCGAGCCGATCACCTGGGAGGTGGTCGCGCAAGATCATCGAGAAGGAGCGCCCCGACGCGGTGCTGCCGACCATGGGCGGCCAGACCGCGCTGAACTGCGCGCTGGACCTGGAGCGCCACGGCGTGCTGGAGAAGTTCGGCGTCGAGATGATCGGCGCCAACGAGCCGACGCGATCGACAAGGCCGAAGACCGTCGCCGCTTCGACGAGGCGATGAAGAAAATCGGCCTGGACACCGCGCGTTCCGGCATCGCGCACACGATGGAAGAGGCCTGGGGTGTGCAGAAGCGCATCCACGCCGACATCGGCGGCAGCGGCTTCCCGTGCATCATCCGCCCGTCCTTCACCATGGGCGGCACCGGCGGCGGCATCGCCTACAACCGCGAAGAGTTCGAAGAGATCTGCGACCGCGGCCTGGACCTGTCGCCGACCAACGAGCTGCTGATCGACGAGTCGCTGATCGGCTGGAAGGAGTACGAGATGGAAGTGGTCCGCGACAAGAAGGACAACTGCATCATCGTCTGCTCCATCGAAAACTTCGACCCGATGGGCATCCACACCGGCGACTCGATCACCGTGGCGCCGGCGCAGACCCTGACCGACAAGGAATACCAGATCATGCGCAACGCCTCGATGGCGGTGCTGCGCGAGATCGGCGTGGAAACCGGCGGCTCCAACGTGCAGTTCTCGATCAACCCGAAAAACGGCCGCCTGGTCGTGATCGAGATGAACCCGCGCGTGTCGCGCTCCTCGGCGCTGGCCTCGAAGGCCACCGGCTTCCCGATCGCCAAGATCGCCGCCAAGCTGGCGGTGGGCTACACCCTCGACGAGCTGAAGAACGACATCACCGGCGGCCGCACCCCGGCGTCGTTCGAGCCGTCCATCGACTACGTCGTGACCAAGATCCCGCGCTTCGCCTTCGAGAAGTTCGCCGAAGCGCCGACGCGCGCCTGACCACCCAGATGAAGTCGGTCGGCGAAGTGATGGCCATCGGCCGCACCTTCCAGGAGTCGTTGCAGAAGGCGCTGCGCGGCCTGGAAGGCGGCGTCGACGGCCTCGAACCGAAAGTCAGCACCGATCGCGAGGAGATCGCTGCAGCGAGATCCGCCGCGAGCCCGGCTCCGACGCGCATCTGGTACATCGCCGACGCCTTCCGCGCCGGCATGACGCTGGACGAGGTCTTCGAGGAGACGAAGATCGACCCGTGGTTCCTGGTGCAGATCGAAGAGCTGGTCAAGATCGAGCAGAGCCTGAAGGGCCGCGAGCTGGTCGGACTGTCGGCCGACGAGCTGCGCCTGCTCAAGAAGCGCAAGGGCTTCTCCGACGCGCGCCTGGCCAAGCTGCTGGGCGTCGAACCAGCACGAGGTGCGCAAGACGCGCCATGCGCTGAACGCTGCATCCGGTCTACAAGCGCGTGGATACCTGCGCCGCCGAGTTCGCCACCGACACCGCCTACATGTACTCGACCTACGAAGAAGAGTGCGAGGCCAACCCGACCGACGACCCGAAGAAGATCATGGTGCTGGGCGGCGGTCCGAACCGCATCGGCCAGGGCATCGAGTTCGACTACTGCTGCGTGCACGCCGCGCTGGCGCTGCGCGAAGACGGCTACGAGACCATCATGGTCAACTGCAACCCGGAAACCGTCTCCACCGACTACGACACCTCCGACCGCCTGTACTTCGAGCCGGTGACGCTGGAAGACGTGCTGGAAATCGTCGCGCATGGAGAAGCCGAAGGGCGTGATCGTGCAGTACGGCGGCCAGACCCCGCTGAAGCTGGCGCGCGACCTGGAGGCCAACGGCGTGCCGATCATCGGCACCAGCCCGGACGCCATCGACCGTCGCCGAAGACCGCGAGCGCTTCCAGCAGCTGCTGCATGAGCTGGGCCTGAAGCAGCCGCCCAACCGCACCGCCGCGCAACGAGGACCAGGCCGTGGCGCTGGCCAACGAGCATCGGCTATCCGCTGGTGGTGCGCCCGTCCTACGTGCTGGGCGGCCGCGCGATGGAAATCGTCTACGACGAAGCCGACCTGCAGCGCTACATGCGCGAGGCCGTGGTCAGCGTGTCCAACGATGCGCCGGTGCTGCTGGACCGCTTCCTGGACGACGCGGTCGAAGTGGACGTCGACTGCATCTGCGACGGCGAGCGACATGGGTGATCGGCGGCATCATGGAGCACATCGAGCAGGCGGGCGTGCACTCCGGCGACTCCGCCTGTTCGCTGCCGCCGTACACGCTGAGCCAGGAGATTCAGGACGAGATGCGCCGCCAGACCGCCGCGATGGCCCTGGAGCTGAAGGTCGTGGGCCTGATGAACGTGCAGTTCGCCATCCAGGGCGATGTCACCAAGGGCCTGGCCGAGAACACGGTCTACGTGCTCGAAGTGAACCCGCGCGCCTCGCGTACCGTGCCGTTCGTGTCCAAGGCGACCGGCGAGCCGCTGGCCAAGGTCGCCGCGCGCGTCATGGCCGGCAAGAAGCTCAAGGACCAGAAGGGTGCCGCCGGCAAGCCGCCGGTGGAGATCCAGCCGCCGTACTTCAGCGTCAAGGAAGCGGTGTTCCCGTTCGCCAAGTTCCCCGGCGTCGATCCGATCCTCGGCCCGGAAATGCGGTCCACCGGCGAAGTGATGGGCGTCGGCCGGACCTTCGGCGAGGCCATGCTCAAGAGCCAGCTGGGCGCCAGCGATCGCGCCTGCCGCGTCAGGGCAACGTGCTGATCACCGTCAAGAACAACGACAAGGACCGGGCCGTCGCGCTGGCGCGCGACCTGGCGGCGCTGGGCTTCGGCGTGGTCGCCACCAAGGGCACGGCCGCCGCGATCGAGGCCGCCGGCCTGCCGGTGCGCGTCGTCAACAAGGTGAAGGACGGTCGTCCGCACATCGTGGACATGATCAAGGGCGGGGACATCCAGCTCGTGTTCACCACGGTCGACGAGACCCGTGCCGCCATCGCCGACAGCCGTCACATCCGTCAGGCCGCGCTGGCCAACCGGGTGACGTACTACACGACGATGGCCGGCTGCGAGGCCGCAGTCGAGGGCATGAAGCACAAGGATGGACTCCTGGTGCAATCGCTGCAGGAACTGCACGCCGGAACTGCATTAAACTGGCCCATCCATTCCGCCGCCGCTGCTCAGCGACCCTGAGCGGCAGCGGCGGTTTGTTTTGTTTTTCAAGGTTCTAGAGACATGGCCACGACGATCCCATTGACCAAGCGCGGCGCTGAGAAGCTCAAGGAAGAACTGCATCGGCTCAAGACGGTCGAGCGGCATGCCGTGATCAACGCGATCGCCGAAGCGCGCGCGCAGGGCGACCTGTCCGAAAACGCCGAGTACGAGGCCGCCAAGGACAAGCAGGGCTTCATCGAGGGCCGCATCCTGGAGATCGAGGGCAAGCTGTCCTCGGCGCAGGTGATCGATCCGTCGTCGCTGGATGCCGCACAGCGGCAAGGTGGTCTTCGGCACCACCGTCGACCTCGAAGAGGTCGAGTCCGACGAGACCGTCACGTACCAGATCGTCGGCGACGACGAGGCGGATATCAAGCAGGGCCAGATCTCGGTCAGCTCGCCGATCGCGCGCGCGCTGATCGGCAAGGAAGCCGGAGACGTGGCCGAGGTGGTCGCGACCCCGGGCGGCGTCAAGCGCTACGAGATCGTCGAGGTCCGCTATCTCTGAGGCGCTCGCCGATGCTGCTGCGGATTCGCGCGCTGCTGGCGGCGGTGTGGGCCGGTGAGCTGATCGCCGTCGCCTTGCTGGCCGCGCCCAATGCCTTCGCGACGCTGGAGCGCGCGATGGCCGGCAAGTATGTGGCGCGTCTGTTCGAGATGGATGCCCGCTTCGCGCTCGCCGCGGGCGTGTTGCTGATCCTGATGGAGCGGCGCCTGCATCGCGATGGCGCCGTCGGCGGCTCGGCGATGAATCCGGGCTTCTGGTTGCCGCTGGTGGCGATCGGCCTCACGGCCGCCGGGTATTACGCCCTGCAACCGATGATGGAAGCGGCGCGGCAAGGGCAGGGCAGCTGGACTTTTCTTCAGCTGCATGCGGTGTCGCTGGTGTGCTTCGGCCTGAGGACGCTCGTGGTGTTGGCGCTGGCGTGGCGCGCCAGCGCATCAACGAGACCTTGAGGCTTCTCCATGCAAAAGACGGCCCGCGGGCCGTCTTCCTGTTGGTGCCGAGGGGCGGGCCTCAGCCCTGACTGGACTTCTTGACGCTGGTCTGGCGCGGCTTCTTGGCGCGCTTGACCTCACCGCCCTGGGTGACGCGCTGGTTGCCCAGCACGGTGACCTTCTTGATCTGCGGACGGTTGTTGCCGCTCTTCGAGAACTTCACGATCTTCACGACCTTGGGGGCCGAGCGGGCGTCGTCCTTGACGACCTTTTCCTTCTCGGGCATCGGGCGCCAGAGCACCAGCAGCTTGCCGATGTGCTGGATGGGGGCGGCGTCGAGTTGCTCAGCGAGCGTGGCGAGGATCTCCTCGCGGCCCTGGCGGTCGTCGGACATCACGCGCACCTTGATCAGGCCGTGGGCCTTGAGCGCGGCGTCGACCTCCTTGGTGACGGCAGCCGTCAGGCCATCGGCGCCTATCATCACGACCGGGTCGAGATGGTGTGCGTCGGCGCGTTTTTCCTTGCGCTGGGCAGGGGTCAATTGAATAGCAGGCATCTGCCTATTATCCGTGCAATGAAAGTCGATACCAAAAGCAAGAAGGTGAACAAGGCGTGGTTGAACAACCACGTCAATGATCCCTACGTGAAATTGGCCCAGAAGGAGGGCTATCGCTCCCGCGCTGCCTACAAGCTCAAGGAAATCGACGAGGAATTCCAGCTGATCCGTCCCGGGCAGGTGGTCGTCGATCTGGGGGCGTCTCCGGGCGCCTGGAGCCAATACCTGCGCCGGCGCTTCGCCCCCAAGGAGGCCGGTGCGGGCGGTGCGGCGGTCGGGCAGTTGAACGGCCGGATCATCGCGCTCGACCTGCTCGATTTCGAACCCATCGAGGGGGTTGAGTTCATCCAGGGCGACTTCCGCGAGGAGGAGGTGCTGGCGAAGCTCGAGTCCATGCTGGGCGGCGCCAAGGTGGACCTCGTGGTGTCCGACATGGCGCCCAACCTCTCGGGCATCGAAAGCACTGATGCCGCGCGCATGGAGCATTTGATCGAGCTCGCGCTGGACTTCTCCCAGCAGCACCTGAAGCCCGAAGGCGCGCTGGTTGCCAAGGTCTTCCATGGCAGCGGGTATGACCAGCTGGTGCATGCCTTCCGGGCGCAGTTCAAAAAGGTGAAGACCAGCAAGCCGAAGGCGTCGCGGGAGCGGTCCTCGGAGAACTTCCTCGTGGGCATCGGCTTGAAGAAGGTCTGAAGAAGTTCTCAGACCGGCCTGAAGAACGGTTCGATCTCGATCCAAGCTCCGATCAAGCGTCAAAACCGCCTGTGCTTGCGCGGCTTGATCTGCAGGGGGCATGGCAATATCTATCGTGGCGTGTGGGAATGCCAATCAGATCCCGGGACTTGACTGGCCTAGAATCCGCCCCATATGCCGTGAAAGTCCGCTGCCCAGGGTGTTGCCATGGGCAGGCGGTGATGGAATGACAAAGGAGTCGCGGTGAACAATCAGTGGTTCTCGAAAGTGGCTGTGTGGATGGTGATCGCCCTCGTGCTGTTCACTGTCTTCAAGCAGTTCGATCGCAGCGCAACCCAGGGGAATCCGATCGCCTACTCTGACTTCCTCGAGGAAGTCCGTGCCAAGCGCGTCAAGCAGGTGACGCTGCAGGAAACGCCGGCGGGCACCGAGATCGTGGCCCAGACCAGCGATGGCAACAAGCTGCGCACGACGGCGCCGTACATGGATCGGGGCCTGATCGGCGACCTGATCAACAACAACGTCAAGTTCGACGCCAAGCCCCGAGAGGAGCCGTCGGTCCTGATGAGCATCCTGCTCAGCTGGGGCCCGATGCTGCTGCTGATCGGGGTCTGGATCTTCTTCATGCGGCAGATGCAGGGCGGCGGCGGCAAGGGCGGCGCTGTCAGCTTCGGCAAGAGCAAGGCCCGCATGCTGGACGGAAGACCAGATCAAGACCACCTTCGCCGACGTCGCCGGTTGCGACGAGGCGAAGGAAGAGGTCAGCGAGCTGGTGGAATTCCTGCGCGACCCGAGCAAGTTCCAGAAGCTGGGCGGCCAGATCCCGCGCGGCGTGCTGATGGTCGGCCCGCCGGGCACCGGCAAGACGCTGCTGGCCAAGGCCATCGCCGGCGAAGCGAAGGTGCCGTTCTTCACCATTTCCGGTTCTGACTTCGTCGAAATGTTCGTCGGCGTGGGCGCATCCCGCGTGCGCGACATGTTCGAGCAGGCGAAGAAGAGCCGCGCCGTGCATCATCTTCATCGATGAAATCGACGCCGTCGGCCGCCAGCGTGGCGCCGGCCTGGGCGGCGGTCACGACGAGCGCGAGCAGACCCTGAACCAGATGCTGGTGGAGATGGACGGCTTCGAGGGCAACGAAGGCATCATCGTCATCGCCGCCACCAACCGTCCCGACGTGCTGGACCCGGCGCTGCTGCGTCCGGGCCGCTTCGACCGTCAGGTCGTGGTGGCGGGCTGCCGGATGTGCGTGGCCGCGAGCAGATCCTGAAGGTGCACATGCGCAAGGTGCCGCTGGCGGCCGACGTCCACGCCGCCATCCTCGCGCGCGGCACGCCGGGCTTCTCCGGTGCCGACCTGGCCAACCTGGTCAACGAAGCGGCGCTGTTCGCCGCCCGCCGCAACAAGCGCGTGGTCGACATGGAGGAGTTCGAGAAGGCCAAGGACAAGATCATGATGGGTGCCGAGCGCAAGTCCATGGTCATGTCCGAGGAAGAGCAGCAAGAAGTCGACCGCGTACCACGAAGCCGGCCACGCCATCGTTGGCCGCCTGGTGCCCAAGACCGATCCGGTCCACAAGGTGACGATCATCCCGCGTGGCCGTGCGCTCGGCGTGACCATGCAGTTGCCCGAGGGGGACCGCTACAGCATGGACAAGGAACGCATGCTGTCGACGATCTCGGTGCTGTTCGGCGGCCGGATCGCGGAAGAGGTGTTCATGAACCAGATGACCACCGGCGCCAGCAACGACTTCGAACGCGCCACGGCGATTGCCCGCGACATGGTGACCCGCTACGGCATGACCGATGAGCTGGGCCCGATGGTCTACGCGGACAACGAGGGCGAGGTCTTCCTGGGCCGCTCGGTGACCAAGACGACCAACATGTCGGAAGAGACGATGCGCAAGGTGGATCAGGAGATCCGCAAGATCATCGACGAGCAGTACACGATCGCGCGCAACCTGATCGAGGAGCACAAGGACAAGATGCACGCGATGGCGACGGCCCTGCTCGAGTGGGAAACCATCGACGCCGACCAGATCGACGACATCATGGACAACCGTCCTCCGCGTCCGCCCAAGGACTGGACGCCGCCGACCAACAAGTCCGACAACGGCGGCGCACCTGCCGTCAACACGGGCAGCGCACCGGCCGCGGCCTGACCTGACGCTGGGCGCCACAGGCGCCCCGCCACCCCGAAGGGCCAGTCGCGAGACTGGCCCTTCTGCTTTGCGTCATACTCGCCGTCTGGCGTGGATGTGCCCTGGCGCGAGTGAGCCCGGTCCACGCGCTCAGACACTCAGCCGCCCATGACTTCTCCCCTGATCTGGACCACCACCCGCTTCGACCTCGACCTGGCCGAGCGGCCCCTGGTGATGGGCATCGTCAATGTGACGCCCGATTCGTTCTCCGATGGCGGCCTGCACGACGATGCACCAAGCGCCATCGACTTCTGTGAGCGCCTGCTTGGCGAGGGCGTCGACATCCTCGACATCGGCGGCGAGTCCACGCGTCCCGGCGCGCCTCGACTGGAAGCGGACGAGGAGTGGCGCCGGCTGGAACCGGTCGTCCGTGCGGCCCTCAATTTCGGTGTCCCGGTGTCGGTCGATACCTGCAAGACCGAGGTGATGCGGCGTGCGCTGGATCTCGGCGTGGACATCATCAACGACGTGCAGGCACTGCGCGATGAAGGTGCCCAGACCCTGTTGGCGGAGCACGGCAGCGCGGGCATCTGCCTCATGCACATGCGCGGTCAACCGGCGGGCATGCAGCAGTTGACGGACTACGTGGATGTGGTGGCCGAGGTGGCCGATTTTCTCGGTGACCGCTTGCGCGGACTGGTCGAACTGGGTGTCGATGCAGAGCGCATCACGCTGGATCCCGGCTACGGCTTCGCGAAGACAGCGGATCAGAACATCGAATTGCAACGGCGTCAGCGTGAGCTCCTGGCGCTCGGCAGACCCCTGTTGATCGGGTGGTCACGCAAGTCCACGTTGGGGACGCTCACCGGCAAGGCGGTGGATGAGCGCCTGGCGGCCAGCGTGGCCGCGGCCGTGACGGCGGTGACGCTCGGCGCTCGTATCGTCCGCGTGCACGATGTGGCGGCCACCGTCGACGCGCTCAAGGTCTGGCAGGCGTTCGGCGCGCCTCAGGGCTGAACCGTTCGCGAGCATCGCGCGCCAGAGGCCGCGCGCTGGGGTGAGGGGCGACAGTCGTCCGTTCACGTCCCGCCTTGGAGGGCCCTCGAGTGGGCGAGCGGCGAGCGTCTCGGCTTGGGTGACAATCCGCGAATTCAGATAGAGAAGTCGCAGGAGGTCGCTTCAATGAGCCGGAAGTATTTCGGGACCGACGGGATCCGCGGGACCGTGGGCCGCACCCCCATCACCCCTGATTTCATGTTGCGTCTGGGGCATGCCGTGGGCCGCGTCCTCAAGCGCAGCTACGCCAAGCCCAGTGTGCTCATCGGCAAGGACACCCGCATCTCCGGCTACATGCTGGAGTCCGCGCTGGAGGCGGGCTTCGCGTCGGCCGGTGTGAACGTGCTGCTGACCGGCCCGCTGCCGACGCCGGGCGTCGCGTACCTGACCCGCGCGCTGCGCCAGCATCTGGGCGTGGTGATCTCGGCCTCGCACAACCCGTTCGCGGACAACGGGATCAAGTTCTTCTCCTCCAAGGGCGAGAAGCTGCCCGACGCTTGGGAGCTGGATGTCGAGGCCGTCCTGGATGAGCCGCCTGTGTGGGTGGATTCGGCCGGCCTGGGCCGTGCGCGCCGCCTGGATGACGCGCAGGGGCGCTACATCGAGTTCTGCAAGGCGAGCTTCAGCAGCGACCTCAGCCTGCGCGGCATGAAGCTGGTGGTCGACGCGGCCAATGGCGCGGCGTATCAGGTCGCGCCGTCGGTGTTCCACGAGCTGGGCGCCGAGGTGATCTCCATCGGCAACAAGCCCGACGGCTACAACATCAACGACAAGGTCGGCGCGACGGCGCCGGAGGCCCTGGTCGCCGCGGTCAAGGAACATCGCGCTGATTACGGCATCGCGCTGGACGGCGATGCCGACCGGCTGCAGATGGTCGACGCCGAAGGGCGCCTCTACAACGGCGACGAGCTGCTCTACGTGATGGTCGCGGACCGTCTGGCACGCGGCGAGCGTGTGTCTGGCGCGGTGGGCACGCTGATGACCAACATGGCGGTGGAACTCGCGCTGCGGCAGCGTGACGTCGAGTTCGTGCGCGCCAAGGTCGGCGACCGCTACGTGCTGGAAGAGCTGGCGGCTCGCGGATGGCAGTTGGGCGGGGAGGGCTCCGGCCACCTGCTGGCGCTGGATCGCCACACCACCGGCGACGGCATCGTCAGCAGCCTGCTGGTCCTGGAGGCGGTGTGCCGCAGCGGTCGCCGCCTGGCGGACCTGCTGGACGGCGTGACGCTGTTCCCCCAGACCCTGATCAACGTGCGCCTGCAGGCCGATCAGCAGGACTGGAAGAGCAACGCGGCCCTGGCCCGCACGGAGGCCGAGGTCATGGCCGAGCTCGGCGATCGCGGCCGGGTGCTGATCCGCAAGTCGGGCACCGAGCCCCTGCTGCGCGTGATGGTCGAGGCCAGCGATGCCGACCTGGCGCAGCGATGTGCCGAACGTCTGGCGAACGCCATCCGCGGCTGACTCCGCGGCGAACTCCCGGACACTCGACCAAAAAATCGGCCGCCGGTGCGTGAGCATCGGCGGCCTAACTGCATTGGTCGTCGGCCATGTGAGGCACGGCTCTTCAGGTTCATCCGCACCGTCATGGTGCTGACATCGCCCCTCACAGGGTCTTCCCGCACGGTCGTCAGGCTACGCGGCGAAGATGACAGCGGGGTGAATCGAATATGACAATGGTCGAGGAGCGGCCCGCCAGGGCCCGTTTCTCCTCTGGTGCGCTGTTCGTAACGACATTTTTCCGGCTTCAGGTCGGCGTCACGGATGTGTCACATTGAGGTCATAGCATCCGCTCCGTTCGCCAACCAACCCCAAGCGATAGGACTGAATGACCATGAATCAACTGCGTGCTGGCCTGCTGTTCGCCGCTTGCGCCGCGATGTTCTCCGCGGCCCAGGCTCAAGACGTGACCGGTGCGGGTGCGTCGTTCCCGGCGCCCGTCTACACGAAGTGGGCTGATGCCTACAACAAGGCGACCGGCGTCCGCATCAACTACCAGTCTGTCGGTTCCGGCGCCGGCATCAAGCAGATCCAGGCCAAGACCGTCGACTTCGGCGCCTCCGACGCCCCCCTGAAGGACGACCAACTGGCCAAGGACGGCCTGGTGCAGTTCCCCACCGTGATCGGCGGCGTCGTGCCGGTGATCAACGTCAAGGGCATCAACCCCGGTCAACTCAAGCTCAGCGGCCAGGTCCTGGGCGACATCTACCTGGGCAAGGTGGCCAAGTGGAATGATCCCGCCATCGCCGCCCTGAACCCGGGCGTGGCGCTGCCGGACGCCGCCATCGCCGTGGTCCGCCGCGCCGACGGTTCGGGCACCAGCTTCCTGTTCACGAACTACCTGTCCAAGGTCAACGCCGAGTGGAAGTCCAAGGTCGGTGAAGGCACCGCCGTGAACTGGCCGACCGGCGCCGGCGGCAAGGGCAACGAAGGCGTATCGGCCTTCGTGACGCGTCTGCCGAACTCGATCGGCTACGTCGAATACGCCTATGCCAAGCAGAACAAGATGACCTACGTGCTGATGAAGAACGCCAACGGCGCCTTCGTCAGCCCGAGCGACGACGCCTTCAAGGCCGCCGCCGCCGGCGCCAAGTGGAACGAATCGTTCTACCAGGTGCTGACGGAGCAGCCGGGCAAGGACAGCTGGCCCATCACCGGCGCCACCTTCATCCTGATGCACGTCGCGCAGGACAAGCCGGCCCAGGCCGCCGCCGCCCTGAAGTTCTTCGACTGGGCCTATGCCCAGGGCGACAAGATGGCCGACGAGCTGGACTACGTGCCGCTGCCGGCCGCGGTCAAGGACCTGGTGCGCAAGCAGTGGACCGACCGCGTGAAGGACGGCGCCGGCAAGGCGGTCAGCTCAAGTGATCGTCGCCTGACGAGCACAGCCCGGTGCGCCCATCGCGGACACCGGGCTTTCGCACAAGAATTTCAAACACACGAGCGGAGGCCCCGTGGCCGCAATACTTCCAGCCAACCCCATGGACCGAGAACGCGGTCAGGAACGCGCCAAGCCCGGCGGCCGCCCCCCCGAGCGCCGTCGCGTCGCGCCCTGGGCCGACACGGTGTTCTCGATGCTCACGCACGGTGCGGCGTGGCTGACGCTGGCGCTGCTGGTGGGCATCATCGGCTCGCTGCTGATGGGCGCCGCGCCCGCGATCAAGCAGTTCGGCCTGGGCTTCCTGGTGTCGACCGACTGGGATCCGGTGCAGGAGAAGTTCGGCGCGCTGGTGCCGATCTACGGCACCCTGGTCACCTCGCTTATCGCGCTGATCATCGCCGTGCCGGTGAGCTTCGGCATCGCGCTGTTCCTGACCGAACTGGCGCCGAACTGGCTGCGGCGCCCGCTGGGCATCGCCATCGAGCTGCTGGCCGCCATCCCCTCGATCGTCTACGGCATGTGGGGCCTGTTCGTGTTCGCCCCGCTGTTCGCCGAATATTTCCAGACGCCGGTGGGCGAAGTGCTGTCGGGCATTCCGATCGTCGGCGAGCTGTTCTCCGGCCCGGCCTTCGGCATCGGCATTCTGGCCGCCGGGGTGATCCTGGCGATCATGATCATTCCGTACATCGCCGCGGTGATGCGCGACGTGTTCGAACAGACGCCGGTGATGATGAAAGAGTCGGCCTACGGCATCGGCTGCACCACCTGGGAAGTGATCTGGCGCATCGTGCTGCCGTTCACCAAAAACGGCGTCATCGGCGGCGTGATGCTGGGCCTGGGCCGCGCGCTGGGCGAAACCATGGCGGTGACCTTTGTCATCGGCAACACCTACCAGCTCGACAGCGCTTCGCTGTTCATGCCGGGCAACAGTATCACCTCGGCGCTGGCCAACGAATTCGCCGAAGCCGGCCCCGGCGTGCACAGCGCCGCGCTGATGGAGCTGGGCCTGATTCTGTTCGTCATCACCTTCATCGTGCTGGCGCTCTCCAAGTCCTGATGATCATGCGTCAAGAAGAGCGAAGGAGCGCGCACATGAGCGCCACCACCGCCGGCCGCATGGCGCCGCAAAATGCAGGCCAGAAGCGCCGCCGCATCAACGTCATCGCGCTGACGCTGTCGCTGGCGGCCATGGCGTTCGGCCTGTTCTGGCTGATCTGGATCCTGTTCGCCACCGTCACCAAAGGCTTCGACGGCATGTCGCTGGCGCTGTTCACCGAAATGACGCCGCCGCCGAATACCGCGGGCGGCGGCTTGGCCAACGCCATCGCCGGCAGCGGCCTGTTGATCCTGTGGGCGACCATCTTCGGTACGCCGCTGGGCATCATGGCCGGCATCTACCTGGCGGAATACGGCCGTAAATCCTGGCTGGCGGAAGTGATCCGCTTCATCAACGACATCCTGCTGTCCGCACCGTCGATCGTGGTGGGCCTGTTCGTTTACACCCTGATCGTGGTGCGCGAAGATGGAACACTTCTCCGGCTGGGCCGGCGTGATGGCGCTGGCGCTGCTGCAGGTGCCGATCGTGATTCGCACCACCGAGAACATGCTGAAGCTGGTGCCCAACGCGCTGCGCGAGGCCGCCTACGCGCTGGGCACGCCGAAATGGAAGGTCATCATGACCGCCATCACGCTGAAGGCGTCGGTGTCCGGCATCATCACCGGCGTGCTGCTGGCGATGGCGCGCATCGCCGGCGAAACCGCACCGCTGCTGTTCACCGCGCTGTCGAACCAGTTCTGGAGCACCGACCTGATGCAGCCGATCGCCAACCTGCCGGTGACCATCTTCAAATTCGCCATGAGCCCGTTCGCCGAATGGCAACAGCTGGCCTGGGCCGGGGTGCTGATGATCACCCTGTGCGTACTGTTACTGAACATCCTGGCGCGCGTGATTTTCGCCAAGAAAAAGCATTCATAAAATTTTGACCGGCCGCTTGGCCACGATCAACGAATCCAACGAATCGAGCAACAACATGGACGTCAAAGTCGACATGCCGGTGACCGAGAAGGCGAAGCTCTCGGTGAAGAACCTGAACTTCTACTACGGCAAATTCCATGCGCTGAAGAACATCAACCTGGATATCGCCAAGAACAAGGTCACCGCGTTTATCGGCCCGTCCGGCTGCGGCAAATCCACGCTGCTGCGCACCTTCAACAAGATGTATCGAGCTCTATCCGGAGCAGCGCGCCGAAGGCGAGATCCTGCTGGACGGCGAGAACATCCTGACCAGCAACTCGGAAGACGTGTCGCTGCTGCGCGCCAAGGTCGGCATGGTGTTCCAGAAGCCGACGCCGTTCCCGATGTCGATTTACGACAACATCGCCTTCGGCGTGCGCCTGTTCGAGAAGCTGTCGCGCGCCGATATGGACGAGCGCGTGGAGTGGGCGCTGACCAAGGCGGCGCTGTGGAACGAAGCCAAGGACAAGCTGCACCAGAGCGGCTACGGCCTCTCCGGTGGCCAGCAGCAGCGTCTGTGCATCGCCCGCGGCATCGCCATCCGCCCGGAAGTGCTGCTGCTGGATGAGCCGTGCTCGGCGCTGGACCCGATCTCCACCGGCAAGATCGAAGAGCTGATCAGCGAGCTGAAGGACGACTACACCGTGGTGATCGTGACGCACAACATGCAGCAGGCGGCGCGCTGCTCCGACTACACCGCCTTTATGTACCTGGGCGAGCTGATCGAGTTCGGACCGACCGAGGAGCTCTTCATGAAGCCCAAGCGCAAGGAAACCGAAGACTACATCACCGGCCGCTTCGGCTGATTCAACGGGGAGCAACAACATGACCGACAAGCATCTCTCCACCCAGTTCGACGCCGAGCTGAGCGGCATCTCCACGCGCGTGCTGGAGATGGGCGGCCTCGTGGAATCGCAGGTCGCGCAAGCCGTCGAGGCCCTGGGCACCTTCAGCGGCGACATCGCCAGCCACGTGCTCAAGCAGGAAGAGATCGTCAACACGATGGAGATCGAGATCGATCGCGACCTGTCGACGATCATCGCCCGCCGCCAGCCGACCGCGCGCGACCTGCGCCTGCTGATCGCCGATCTCCAAGACCATCGCCAACCTCGAGCGCGTCGGCGACGAGGCCGAGCGCATCGCCCGCACCGTGCAGCGCCTGATCAACACCGGTGTGTCGAGCCGCCTGCGCCTGCCGATGTCCGACCTGTCGTACGAGGCGGAGCTGGCCACCGCGCAGCTGCGCAAGGCGCTGGACGCGTTCGCGCGCCTGGACGTGGACCGCGCGCTGGAAGTGCTCAAGGCCGACGACCAGATCGACCAGGAGTTCGACGGCCTGATGCGCAAGCTCATCACCTACATGATGGAAGACCCGCGCACGATCTCGTCGTCGATCGACCTGGTGTTCGTCGCCAAGGCGATCGAGCGCGTCGGCGACCACGCCAAGAACCTGGCCGAGGTCATCATCTACGTGGTCAAGGGCACGGACGTCCGCCACAACACGCCCGACGCCGTCGAGCAACTGGTGCGCTGAGCACCGCAAGCGATGAACCCCTCCGGCCGACCAGCACCTCCGGGAGCGGGTGAGCCGGAAGACCCCAAGAAGAGGAGTTACCCCGCATGAGTCGCATCCTGGTCGTCGAGGACGAGTCCGCCATCGCCGAACTGATCTCCATCAACCTGCGCCACGCCGGCTTCGAGGTGACGCTGGCCGGCAATGCCGAGCAGGCGCAGCTGGAAGTGGACCGCGTGCTGCCCGATCTGGTCGTGCTCGACTGGATGCTGCCCGGCCAGACGGGCCTGGCGCTGGCGCGCCAGTGGCGCGGTGCCACCCGCACGCGCGAACTGCCGATCATCATGCTGACGGCGCGCGCGGAAGAGGTGGACAAGGTGTCCGGGCTGGACGCCGGCGCCGACGACTACCTGACCAAGCCGTTCTCCACGAACGAGCTGTTGGCGCGCATCCGCGCGGTGCTGCGTCGCAAGGCGCCCGAGGCGCTGGATTCTGCGGTCGATGTCGGCGGGCTGGTGCTCGATCCAGGCACGCGCCGCGTGAGCCGCGAGGGCGTGGAGGTCAAGCTCGGTCCGACCGAGTTCCGCCTGCTGCACTTCTTCATGACCCATCCCGAGCGCGTGCACAGCCGCTCGCAGCTGCTGGACCGCGTCTGGGGCGACCATGTGTTCATCGAGGAACGCACCGTCGACGTCCACGTCAAGCGCCTGCGCGAGGCGCTGGAGAAGGTCAGCTGTGCGCGCATGATCGAAACGGTGCGCGGCGCCGGTTACCGCCTGACCCAGCAAAGCAGCGCCCTGTCGGCCTGAGGACGCATCCATGGCGTGGATGTTGTCGCGGGTGCTGATGCTGGTGCTGGGCACCGGCATCGCGGGGGGATTGGGTTACTGGCTGGGCGAGTGGATGCAGATGCCGCATCTGGCGGCGGCGCTGGCCGCGGCGGTCGCCGTCATCGTCATGGCCGTGTGGGACGCGGCGCGCGCGCATCGGCTGGTCACCTGGCTGCGCGGCGATCAGGACGATGACGCGCCGCGCCTGGGCGGGCTCTGGGGCGAGATGGCCTATCGCGTCGAGCGCGGCCTGCGCGACCGCGAGCGGCGTTTCGATCGTGAGCGTCAGCAGCTCGAGCAGTTCCTGCAGGCGATCGAGGCCTCGCCCAATGGGGTGATCCTGCTCGACGGGCAGGACCACATCCTGTGGTGCAACGTGGTCGCGGGCGATCATTTCTCGCTGGATCCGCAGCGCGACAAGCTGCAGCGCATCACCAACCTGGTCCGTTATCCGGCCTTCGTGTCCTATCTGCAGCAGGGCAGTTTCCAGCAGCCGCTGACGCTGACCAACACCCGCGCGAAATCGACGCTGCAGGTGCTGGTACGCGAGTACGGCGTGGGCGGCGAGAGCCGCAAGCTGGTGCTGTCGCTGGACGTGACCGACCGCGAGCGCAACGAGGCGATGCGGCGTGACTTCGTCGCCAACGTGTCGCATGAGATCCGTACGCCGCTCACTGTGCTCGCCGGGTTCATCGAGACCATGGCCAGCCTGCAGCTGACCGAGGCGGAGCGCAAGCGCGTGCTGCAACTGATGCAGCAGCAGACCACGCGCATGCAGACGCTGGTGGGCGACCTGCTGACGCTGGCGCAGCTTGAAGGCAGCCCGCGTCCGGCGGCCGATCACTGGATCTCGCTGGATCCGCTGCTGGCGCGGCTGGGCGCGGATGCTCAGGCGCTGTCGCAAGGCCGGCACGAGCTCGTCTGCGAGCGCCAGACCGGGGTGGAGCTGGCGGGGGTCGAGACGGAGCTGCTCAGCGCGATCGCCAACCTGCTGAGCAACGCGGTGCGCTACACGCCGGAAGGCGGACGCATCGAGTTGCAATGGCGCTGGACGCCGGAAATGGGCGGGGAGATCTCGGTGATCGACAACGGCCCGGGCATCGCGCGCGAGCACCTGCCGCGGCTCACCGAGCGCTTCTATCGCGTCGACGGCAGCCGCTCGCGGGATACGGGCGGCACGGGCCTGGGCCTGTCCATCGTGAAGCACGTCGTGCAGCGCCATGGCGGCGAGTTGCGCATCGACAGTGAACCCGGGAAGGGGTCGAGCTTCCGGCTGAAGTTCCCGTCCGCCCGCGTGCGGATGGCCGATGCCACCGCGATGGGCGATGAATCGGCGCCCGCCGCGCTGGCGGGAGGCGAGGACATTTGAGGTCTTCTTTCCTGCGACCCGCGGCGCGCTTGGCCGCGGAGGCATGGGGCCCTGGCGGCCAGCGCCAGAACCCCAAGCCTCCCCGTCCCTGAATCACTGCGGTCTGGCGCGGGTGGGGCCGGGGACTTCAGCGATCCTTTTGCATCACCAGGTAGGTGCCGGATCGATCCGTCGGTCGGCGGACCACGCCCAGCACCTTCCAGCCCGAGGGCGGCATCGGCGTGCTCTCGGCCTGCACCGAGATCGCGATCGGGCAGCGCGTGCGGTCCAGCGCCTGCGTGGCTTCGACGCGCCAGTGGCCCTGGAATTCGAGTGCCGCCAGCGCGTGCGTCGGCAGGCCAGGCGCGGCAATGCATTCAGGCTGCGCCGGCAGGTGCGCCGCGATGCGATCCACCAGCGGCTTGTTGCTGCGCGCGTAGTTCAGCGTGTGCAGGCCCAGCGTCATGGCCAGCAGCCACGCCAACGCGACGCCGCCCGCCGGCAAGGCCAGGCTCTTCCACAGCGCGTGGCGATGGCGCGCGGTGCGCCAGCGCACCAGCCACAACCAGGCCAGCGTGCCCAGCACCGCGAGCACGAAGCTCAGCAGGCCGAATTCGGGCTCATAGCCCTGCGCGAGCTTGCGCACGTTGGCCAGCAGCTTGGCGGGCCAGCCGATCTGGATGGCCGTGTAGTACAGCCACAGGAAGATGGCCCCCGCGCTGAAGAAGAACACCGAGAACCAGTCGAGCAGGGCGCTCGCGCTGCGCTGGAAGGTGGGCAGCGCGAAGCTGGCGAGTACCGCCAGCGGCGGCAGCGCGAGCAGCATCGCGCGATCATCCGCGCCCATCAGCAGGCTAGCCGCGAGCGGCACCACCGACGCCAGCAGCGGCACCGACAGGTGGCGGCGCATCAGGTGCGCGCGCCAGCGCCACAGCGACCACGCCGCCAACGGCCATGCCGGCCAGCAGAACCAGCCCACCAGCCGGAGCCAGTCCAGCACGCTGCGCTCGCTGGCGCGCACGCGCCAGGCCCAGCCATGCATCGGCCAGGCGACGAGCGCCGCCAGCGCCATCGCGCCGAGGATCCACGGCAGGAACTTGCGCGCGTCCTCGTAGGTGGAGCGGTAGCACAGCCACAGGGCGCCGATGGCCAGCGCCAGCGCCACCGCGGGCGCGCCGCTGGTGGCCAGGATGGGCAGCGCCGCGAACATCGCCGCGCGCGCCTTCCAGAGCCGGAACGGCAGCGCCGCCAGGCTGTAGACGAAGAGCGTGATGCCCAGCAGCTGGAGGATCTCCGGCGTGATCTCGTGACCCAGGCGAAGGAGGCCCAGGCTGGCGATCAGCGCGAGCAGGCAGCCGTCGGCCATCGCGCGGGCGTAGTCGACCGCATGCGCCTCGCCGCCGAAGGCGAAGGCCACCGGTTGGGCCGCGTCGGTGCGCGCCAGGTGCAGGCAGCTGTACCAGACCAGCGCCAGCACCGCCGCGAGCATCAGGCCGAAGGGAATCCGCGCGGCCACCGACGGATCAAGGAAGGGCAGCAGCTTGATGCCCACCGCGCCGACCCAATACGGCAGCAGGCCGCCATCCGCGGGCAGTCCGGCGATCGCGGGCTGCAGCCAGGGCGCATGACCTTGCGCGATGCTGGCGATGAAGCCGTAGGCGGTGAGGTCGGCGTTGCGCCACGGGTCGCGGCCGAACAGGCCGGGCAGCACATAGGCCGCGCACAACAGCAGCAGGGCCCAGCGCGGGATCGGGTGGGTGCTGCGCTCGGCCACGACGGCCGGGGTAGGCAGATTCATGCGCGTCTGTCTCGTTGTCGTTGTGGATGCCGGTGCGCATCATGCCGCAGCTTGGACGGTGCCAGGATGAGTCTCCTGACAGTGCACGGTAAAGCCAGCGCGAAGCACATGGCCGGATCGGCCATGAAAAAAGGCAGCCGGTGGGGCTGCCTTCTTCGGGGGACCGGATGCGATCCGGTCGGGGAGGGCTGCTTAGGCCTTCTTGCGCAGGTTCGCAAACTTGTTGCGGAACTTCTCGACGCGACCGCCCAGGCTGTCCACGCTCTTCTGCGTGCCGGTGTAGAACGGGTGCGATTCGCTGGAGGTTTCCAGCTTGACCAGCGGCAGTTCGCGGCCGTCGTCCAGCTTGATCGATTCCTTGGTCGTCACCGTCGAGCGGATGATGAACTGGGAGCCGTTGGACTGGTCCACGAAGACCACGTCGCGGTAGTTGGGGTGAATGCCTTCTTTGGCCATTTTGAGAATCCTCGCTGCGGTGCCGCCAGCCACATCGCCCGATGCGATGCACTTGTCGACAGCGGAAAAACGCGGAGTATAGCTGAAATGAAAGAAGCCGCCCAGGGGCGGCTTCTTTGAAGTCCGGTCAGAGTCGGATCGCACTACTGCTGCCAGCTTTCCCAGCCGGTGCGCGCGGGACGCGCACCGTCCTTCGATCGGCGTCGGACAGGCCGCAGGGCCTGTCCTCGGTCCGATCTCAGCCACCGCGGCGCATCATGTCGAAGAACTCGTCGTTGGTCTTCGTGTGCTTCATCTTGTCGAGGAGGAATTCCATCGCGGCGATCTCGTCCATCGGGTGCAGGAGCTTGCGCAGGATCCAGATGCCTTCTGGAGGATCGTCCGCGCTTGATCAGCAGTTCTTCGCGGCGGGTGCCCGACTTGTTGAGGTTGATGGCCGGGAAGACGCGCTTCTCGGCGATGCGGCGATCCAGGTGGAGTTCGCATGTTGCCGGTGCCCTTGAATTCCTCGTAGATCACCTCGTCCATCTTCGAGCCGGTTTCCACCAGCGCGGTGGCGATGATGGTCAGCGAGCCGCCTTCCTCGATGTTGCGCGCCGCGCCGAAGAAGCGCTTCGGGCGCTGCAGGGCGTTGGCGTCGACACCGCCGGTCAGCACCTTGCCGGAGCTGGGGATCACGGTGTTGTAGGCGCGGGCCAGGCGGGTGATGGAGTCCAGCAGGATGACCACGTCCTTCTTGTGCTCGACCAGGCGCTTGGCCTTCTCGATCACCATCTCGGCGACCTGCACGTGGCGGGTCGGCCGGTTCGTCGAAGGTCGAGGCGATCACTTCGCCGCGCACGGTGCGCTGCATCTCGGTCACTTCCTCCGGGCGCTCGTCGATCAGCAGCACGATCAGGTGGGCTTCGGGGTTGTTGGCGGCGATCGAGTGCGCGATGTTCTGCAGCATCATGGTCTTGCCCGCCTTCGGCGGCGCCACGATCAGGCCGCGCTGGCCCTTGCCGATCGGCGCGATCAGGTCGATGATGCGGCCGGTGAGTTGTCCTCGCCGCGGATGTCGCGCTCCAGCTTCAACCGCTCGTTCGGGAAGAGCGGCGTCAGGTTCTCGAACAGGATCTTGTGCTTGGACTCCTCCGGACGATCGGCAGTTGACGCGGTCGACCTTGACCAGGGCGAAGTAGCGCTCGCCCTCCTTCGGCGGGCGGATCTCGCCTTCGATGGTGTCGCCGGTGCGCAGGTTGAAGCGGCGGATCTGGCTGGGCGAGACGTAGATGTCGTCCGGGCCGGCCAGGTAGGAGGCGTCGGGCGAGCGCAGGAAGCCGAAGCCGTCCGGCAGGATTTCCAGCACGCCGTCGCCGAAGATCTGCTCGCCGGCCTTGGCGCGCTTTTTCAGGATGGCGAACATCAGCTCCTGCTTGCGCAGGCGGGCGACGTTGTCGATCTCCAGCTCTTCGCCCATCTTGATCAGGGCGGAGACGTGAAGCGCCTTCAGTTCAGAAAGATGCATGGGGGGGTTGACCCGGTCTGTCGTCCAGGGCCTGCCAAGGCCAGGGACACAAACAACGGCGAGCCCAAGGGACGCGCGTGCCGCGTGGTGGCGGACGATGGAAATGCGTGGAGTCTTGGGCGCCGAGTACACGCGCTCGCCCGGAACGTCGACGGCGTCCGAGGACGCCGCGGTGCCCGGGAGGGCGTGTTGGCAAATTGACCGTCGAGGCCGCGTGGGCCCCGACGGATCGAATGATTATAGGTGGGCGTCCAGGAAGGCCGTCAGCTGGGCCTTGGACAGCGCGCCGACCTTGGTCGCGGCGAGCTGGCCGCCCTTGAACAGCATCAGCGTCGGGATGCCGCGGATGCCGAACTTGGCCGGCACTTCGCGGTTGTCGTCGACGTTGAGCTTGGCGATCTGCAGGCGGTCGCCGTAGTCCTTGGCGACTTCGTCCAGGATGGGGGCGATCATCTTGCAGGGGCCGCACCATTCGGCCCAGTAATCCACCAGCACGGGCTTGTCGGACTGGATGACGTCGTTGTCGAACGAGGCGTCGGAGATGTGTTTGATCTGTTCGCTGCTCATGGAGATGGTCCTTGCGTGATGTCCCTGCCGGGCGGATGCCACGGGCGGGCGGCCGGCCGGGCGACAATGCGTCGCCGCGGGGGCCCCAGGGCTTGCAGGGAGCGTCGATTCTCACACAAGCCCGGAAACCTCGGCCCGAGTAGGCGCAGGACCGACATGACGGTGCGCTCAGCGGATCTCAAGGTCCCGCGGCCGTGGAATTCGCTATCGTCGCTATTCGCAGAATCTTCGACCTCCCCCATTCGCCAGAGCCCGCCACCGCCTTGACGACCTCGCCGCCGCCGTCCCCCTCGCTCGCCCCGATGACTTCCCCCGTCGGTGGGGCCCCAACACGCATCGAGGGCCATTCGTCTCGCCTGGCGCCTCCGACACATTCGGCGGTCGACTTCCCGTTGCTGCCCGCCCACACCAGCGCGGCGATCTGGGACGGCGTGACCCGCCGCGCCGCCGACTGGCTGCAGGAGCGGGGACTGTCGTCGCGCGACGCGGTGCTGCTGCTGCCGTTCGCGCAGCATCTGGCGCCGGCGCGACGCGCGTGGATGAAGCTCTCGCGCTGGCAGCCGCGCATCGAGACCACGCACAGCCTGGCCTCGGCGCTGGGCCCGAGCGCGCTGCCGCAGGCGCAGCAACTGACCGGCGACGCCGCGATCGACGCCCTGGCCGCGCGCGCGCTGTTGCGCGGTCAGAGCTGGGCCGAGGCCCTGCGCGACGAGGATCCGCGCGCTCACGACGCGGCGGTGGCCCGGCTGGTGGAAGCTGCCCATGCGCTGGCCCGCGGCGCGGCGCTGCGCGATCCGGCGCGGCGCGCGGCGTTCTGGGAGGAGGGCCGGCAGGGGCTGGCCGCGCAGACCGGTGTCGGCCACCTGGAGCGCGCGCTGCTGGCGGTGGCGCTCGAATGGGCTGCCGCTGATCCGCGCGCGCCGGCCACCGATGCGCTCTTCGCGCTGCGGCCCAGTGCTTGGCTGCATCTGCGCTGCGGCGGGCCGGACACGCTGGCCGAGGCCTTGCTGGCGAGCGCCGAGGCGGCCGGCATTCCGTGCCTGCGCCTGGACGCGGACCTGCCGCTGGATGCCGCCTTCGACGGCGGCGAGCCCCTGGGCCGGCTGGAGCAGGCGGTCTGCGAGGACTTCGAGGACCTGGCGCAATGCAGCGCCGCGTCGGTGCTGGACCACCTGCGGGCGGGCCGTGCGCCGGTCGCGCTGATCGCGCAGGACCGGGTGGTGCTGCGCCGCGTGCGCGCGCTGCTGGAGCGCCAGGGCCTGGGCATCCAGGACGAGACGGGCTGGACGCTTGCCACCACCGCGCCGGCGGCGCAGCTGATGGCGATGCTGCGCGCGGCGCGCCGCCACGCGACCGTCGACGACTGGCTCGCCTGGCTCAAGACGCCGCTGGCCGCGTCGCTGCGCGAGCTCGGCGGCAGCGCGTCGCTGGGGGCGCTGGAGTCGCACTGCCGTCGCCGCGGCTGGTCCGCGCCGCAGGCGGTGCGCGCCGATCGCCTGCCCCCGGGCAGCGCGCGCTTGTGGGAAGGCGCGCGCGAAGCGCTCGCGCCCTTGCAGCTGCGCGGCGCGCCGACGCTGGAGGCGTGGATCGCCGCGCTCGGCCAGACGCTGCAGCAGCTCGGCGCCGATGAGCAGCTCAAGCGCCAGGAGGCCGGCGGCCCGCAGGTGCTGGAGGCGCTCTGGCTGAGCAAGACGCCGTGGCCGGGCTCGGGCCACGAGGCGGTGCTGCGCGAGGCCACGCTGAGCGCCTCGGAGTTCGTCGACTGGGTGTCGCAGACGCTCGAGGCGGGCGAGTACAAGCCGCCGCTGCAAGGCGGGCTGCAGATCATGATCACGCCGCTGGCGCGCACGATGCTGCGGCCCTTCGGCGCCGTGGTGCTGCCCGGCGCGGATGCCGCGACGCTGGGGCCGGTGCCGCCCGGGCCGGTGCTGATCGGCGACACGCTGGCCCGTCAGCTCGGGCTGCCCACGGCCGAGGACAAGCGGCAGGCACTGGCGTGGCAGTTCGCGCAGCTGCTGCGCGCGCCGGCGGTGACGCTGCTGCGACGCGGGCATCTGGGCAGCGAGCCGCTGGCGGCGAGTCCGCTGCTGGATCGCCTGGACCTGGCCTTGCAGGCGGTCGGACGCACGCTGCCGCACTGGACCGATCCGCGTGTCGAGTCGACGTGGACCGCGACGCCGTCGGACCGCGCCGCCGCGCGCGCGCAAGGACGTCTGCCAGCGGCGCTGAGCGCGAGCGCGGTGGAGTCGCTGCGCCAGTGTCCGTATCAGTTCTTCGCGCGGGTGTTGCTCGGGCTGCGCGAGGCCAATGAGCTCGAGACGCAAGCCGACAAGCGCGATTACGGCACGTGGCTGCACGCGGTGCTGCACCAGTTCCACACGGAGCGCGTCGAGGGGAGTGATCCGGCGCTCGACGACGCATCGCGACTGCAGCGGGCGTCGCAGGACCAGATGCGTGAGCTGGGCTTGTCGCCGGCGGAGTTCCTGCCGTACTCGGCGAGCTTCGCGCGGTTTGTCCCGGCTTATCTGGGGTGGCTTCAGGCACGCGAGGCCGAGGGTCTGCGCTTCGAGCGCGGCGAGGTGGACCGGCGCGTGCAGCCATGGGCGGGCATCGAGCCGGAGCTTGAGGCGCTGGAGCTGCTCGGGCGCATCGACCGGGTCGACGACACGCCGGCGGGTCCGCAGCTGATCGACTACAAGACCGGCAGCGTCAAGGGCCTCAAGGACAAGGTCGCCAACCCCCTCGAGGACACGCAATTGGCGGTCTACGCGGTGCTGATGGGGTCGAGGACTGCAACGGCCGCTGACCCTCACCCCAGCCCTCTCCCGCAAGCGGGAGAGGGAGTTCTCGGTGATGGCGCGGCGGGGAGTGGCCCCCTCGCCCGCGAAGCGGGAGAGGGTAGGGGTGAGGGCCGAGGGACTGGGCACACCACCGAATCCTTGCGTGCCGAGTACGTCGCGCTGGACGACGCCAAGGGGATCGCCGAGATCGAGCACGAAGATGTCGCCACCACCGCCGCCGTGATGCTCGAGGGCCTGCGCCAGGACCTGCTGGCCATCCGCTCCGGCGATGCCCTGCCGGCGCTGGGCGAGGGCTCGGCGTGCGCCTACTGCGACATGCGCGGCCTGTGCCGGCGCGACGACTGGGAAGGGGCCGCGCCATGAGCGGATCCACGATGGGGCCGCTCGGCGCGGCCGCGTACACGAAAGACGGCGCCCCGGTGGCGCGCGAGCGCTTCTACGAGCTGGCCTGCGATCCCGCGCGCAGCGTCGTCGTCGAGGCCTGCGCCGGCGCGGGCAAGACCTGGATGCTGGTGTCGCGCATCCTGCGCGCGTTGCTCGACGGCGCGCGTCCGCAGGACATCGTCGCCATCACCTTCACCCGCAAGGCCGCCGGCGAGATGCGCGCGCGCCTCAACGAGTGGCTGCATGAATTCGCCCACTGCGACGACGCGGGCCGGGTGCTTGCGCTGCGCCAGCGCGGCCTGCCCGAGGCCGAGGCCCTCGCGCTCGCGCCGCGTCTGGCCGGCTTGCAGCAGCGGCTGCTGCAGGACGCGCGTCCGGTGGAGATCCGCACCTTCCACGCCTGGTTCTCGCAGCTGCTGCGCGCTGCGCCGCTGGAGCTGCTGCGCGCGCAAGGCCTGTCGCCCGAGCTGCAGCTGCTCGAGGACGAGAGCGACCTGATGCCCGAGCTCTGGCAACGCTTCCACGCCGCGGTGCTGGCGGACGAGGCGCAACTGGCGATCTACCGAGAGCTGAGCCTGGTCCATGGCCGCAACAAGCTGACAAACTGGCTGACGGCGGCCTTCGAGAAGCGCGTGGAGCTGACGCTCGCGCATCGCCATGGCCGCTTGCTCGACAGCATGCCGACCGCCGCCGAGGTGGTGCCCGAATTCGCCGCGTTCGCCGATCCCATCGAGGCCTTCGGGTCGATGCGCGCGGACTTGCAGGCGCTGGCGATCGAGCTGGGCCAGGGCAAGAACAAGAAGCAGAAGGACGCCGCCGTCGCGCTGGAGATGGCGCTGACCGCGCCACGCCACGAGGCGATGCCGGTGGCCGAGTGGGACCTCGCCGCGATGAGCGCGGCGCGCGCCGCGCTCTTCACCAAGACCGGCACGCTGGTGAAGGCGCTGGGCGATTCGCCGCTGCTGCTCGAGCTGGGCGAGCGACTCGATCGGCTGCAACTGGCGCTCGAGCAGGATCGCGCGCGGGTCTGGCATCAGCAGATGTGCGCGCTGGCGCTGACGCTGCTGGCCGAGTTCGAGCGTCTCAAGCGCGAGCGCGGCATCGTCGACATGAACGACCTGGAGCGCGGCGCGCTCGCGCTGCTGGGGGATGTCGAGCTCTCGGGCTGGGTGCAGGAGCGGCTGGACAGCCAGGTGCGGCACCTGCTGATCGACGAGTTCCAGGACACCAGCCCGCTGCAGTGGCATGCGCTGCATGCCTGGCTGTCGGGCTACGTGGGCGCGGGCGGCGGCGTGAGCGGACAGCGGCCGCCGTCGGTGTTCATCGTCGGCGACCCCAAGCAGAGCATCTACCGCTTCCGCCGCGCGGAGCCGCGCGTCTTCGCCGCGGCGCGGGATTTCGTCCGCGAGGGGTTGGACGGGGTGCTGCTCGCCTGCGATCACACGCGGCGGAACTCGGTGCCGGTGCTCGCGGCGGTGAACGCCGTCTTCGAGCAGGCCTCGCTGGCGCAGCAGTACAGCGACTTTCGCGCGCACACGACCGAGTCGTCCGGCGGCGACCCGCTCGACGGCGTGTTCTTCCTGGCCGGCGACGGGGCGCCGGACGACGAGGAGGCCGACGGCACGCATGAGGGCGAGGTCGATGTCGAGGAGGAGGGCGCCGGCCGTGACGCCGACACCTGGCGCCCAAGCCTGACCGAGCCGCGCCGCGAGCCCGAGCTGCATCGGCGCGAGGCCGAGGCCGCGCGCATCGCGGCGAGCATCGAGCAGCTCCTGGCGGGCGGACGCACGCAGCCGGGCGACATCTTCGTGCTGGCGCGCAAGCGCGAGGGCCTGCGCGTGCTGGCCCAGGTGCTCAAGGGCCGCGGCATCCCGCATGCGGCCCCGGAGGACATGGCGCTGCTGGATGCACCGGATGTGCGCGACCTGCTGGCGCTGCTGGATGCGCTCGCGTCCAGCGGTCATCAGCTGTCGCTGGCGCACGCGCTGCGCAGCCCGCTGTTCGGGGCCAGCGAGGCCGACCTGCTGTGGCTGGCCGCGACCTCGGGATCGGTGCGGTGGCTGGGGCAGGGCGATGACACGCGGGAGGTGCCAGCGCCGGTGTCCGCCCCGGTTCCGGCGATGGCCGATGACTCGGCTGATGACACGGCGCCGAAGGCCCCGATCACCCGCTCCTGGTGGGAGGTGCTGATGCAGGCCGATCCGGCGGATCTCAGCCCGGTGCTGGCCCGCGCGCGCGAGTTGCTGTCGGGATGGGCGTCGATGGCGGTGCTGCGCAGTCCGCATGACCTGCTGGACGCGATCGTGCATGAGGGCGAGCTGATGGCGCGCCTGGCCGCCGCGGTGCCGGCCAGCGAGCGCCGCGCGCGGCTGCACGCGGTGGAGGCGCTGCTGGCGCTCGCGCTGGAGCTCGACGGCGGCCGCTATGCCGGCCTCTACGGCTTCGTGCGCGCGCTCAAGGGCCGGGCGCTGAAGCTGGCCGCGCCGGCCGAACCCGACGCGGTGCAGTTGCTCACGGTGCACGGTGCCAAGGGGCTGGAGGCGCAGGTCGTGATCCTGATGGACGCGGAGGCCGGCCCGGCGCGCGCCGAGAGCATGGCGCTGGCGATTTCGTGGCCGGTGCATGAGCCGGTGCCGCGCACGGTGGCCTTCCTCGTCTCCGAGGCCAAGCCGCCGCCGTCGCTGCAGCCGCTGCTCGACGACGAGAAGGAACAACGCCAACGCGAGGAGCTCAACGCGCTCTACGTCGCGATGACACGCGCGCGGCATCGCCTGGTGCTGAGCCGCACGCCCGCCCGGCGCCAGAGCGCCTCGGCGAGCTGGTGGGCGCGGGTCTCGCCGCAGGCCGAGCCGCTGGCCCTGCCCGAGCCGGATGCGAATCCGCCCACCGCCCAGGCCGACGCCGAACGCGCCGTGGTCCGCCTGAAGGTGCTGCCGCGCGTGGAGCCGCTGCCGGCCAGCGCGGAAACCGTTCAGGTGTCCGACGAGGCCGAGGCCGACAGGGCACCGGCGGATGCCCGCGCGGCGGTCGGTCAGAGCCCGGAGGAGGTCGAGGAGAGCGCCGCGCTGGGCGAGGCGTTGCATCGGGTGCTCGAGTGGCACAGCGGGCCGCAGGGGCGCGCCCACGCGCTGGATCGGCTGATGGCCGCCGCGGCGCAGATGTACGGGCTGGACGCGCGCCGCGACGAGCGCCTGCAACGCAGCGTCAAGGCCATCCTCTCCAGCCGTGATTGCGCGCCGTTCTTCGACGCCTCGGTACTCGCCTGGCACGGCAACGAAGTGCCGCTGAGCTGGCAGGGCCATGACATGCGGCTGGACCGGCTGGTCTGCCGCGAGGACGGCGCGGGTGCGCGCACCTGGTGGGTGCTGGACTACAAGCTCCATCCGGCGCCGCAGCGCAACCCCGACTAC
Organism: Roseateles sp.; assembly: GCA_039594005.1. Lineage (GTDB taxonomy): Bacteria > Pseudomonadota > Gammaproteobacteria > Burkholderiales > Burkholderiaceae_C > Roseateles. The sequence continues at coordinate 1,308,813 of JBCNOF010000010.1, read as the reverse complement.
CTGCTGCAGCTGTGGCGCTACCGCGAGGCGGTGAGCACGCTGCAACCCGGCGACGCGGTGCGCTGCGCCTTCATCACCGGGCAAGGCAGGTTGATCGACTGCACCGAGGCGGTCGCCGGCGCGGGGGATCTCTTCGCGTGATCGGGCTCAGACCGTTCCCAGCCTGAGCCTCGTCGCGGCGACGGACCTCAGGCTGGCGCGCTGTAGTCGCCCTCGGACGGGCGGTTGTGCCAGGCCACCGAGGTCGTCGTCGGCCAGGGTCCGCCGTCGCCGAGGCGCTGATGCACCGCCAGCGCGCTGGCGGAGGCCGCCTCCAGCACGCGTGTGAGCGCCTGGATGTCGGTCAGCGTCGGGTCTGCCATCGAGGTGCGCAGGTACACGTTGCCGCGCAGGCTCAGCAGCACGAAGGGCCGGCCCTCGATGAGCACGTCCTGCGTGGCCTGCGCCAGGCGCTCGGTGAGGTCGCGGTCCAGCCACGCCATGATCAGCTCGCGGTTGATGCCCACGGCGCCGAAGCGCTGGCGCACGAGCTTGGACTCGATCTGCGACTGCTTGGGGAACATCACCAGCCAGCGCATCTCCTCGGGCGTGTCCGTGTCCACGCGCGTGCGCAGGGTGTCGGTGTAGGCCTCGAAGACGCTGCTCTCCAGCCGCTCCATCAGCTTGCGCTCGATGAGCATCATCTGCATGTCGGGATTGATCTTGAGCTCGCACCGCATGCGCAGCTCGTAGCCCTCGATGTAGCTGCGCTGGGAGGGGCCCCATTCGATGCGGGTCAGGCCGGGCAGCGTGCGCGGCAGGTCGATGATGAGGCCGCGCCCGTCGCGGGCGTGGCGCAGCTGACCGCCGCGCTCGGCGGCCCAGTCGCTCAGGGGGCGCCACCGGGCCGCGTTGGCACGGGCGGTCAACCACTGCTTGATTTGTTTGATTACCATGAGGCGGGACGATGCGCGCGGGGCCCTGGGTCCGTGCATTGACGTGTCGACGAGCGGGGCCACGCGCCCCTATGGGGAACGCTTGATGATCGAAGTGTATTCATGGCCCACGCCCAATGGCCACAAGGTCCACATCATGCTGGAGGAATGCCGCCTCCCTTACCGGGTGATTCCCGTGGACATCGGCGCCGGCGAGCAATTCGACGCGAGATTCCTCGCCATCAGCCCCAACAACAAGATCCCCGCGATCGTCGACCCGCACGGGCCGGATGGTCAGCCGATCTCGCTGTTCGAGTCCGGCGCGATCCTGCTGTACCTGGCCGGCAAGACCGGGCAGTTCCTGCCGCCGGACACGCGCGGGCGCTATGAGGCGCTGCAGTGGCTGATGTTCCAGATGGGCGGCGTGGGGCCGATGCTCGGCCAGACGCACCACTTCCGGATGTACGCGCCCGAGAAGATCGAGTACGCCATCGACCGCTATACCAACGAGGCCAAGCGCCTGTACGGCGTCATCGACCGGCGTCTGGCGCACACGAAGTACATCGCGGGCGCCGAGTACGGCATCGCCGACATGGCCATCTTCCCGTGGCTGCGCGGCGCGAAGAACCAGGGCGTCGAGATGGCGGACTTCCCGCATCTGAAGGGCTGGTTCGACGAGATCGCCGCCCGCCCCGCGGTGATGCGCGCGGTCGAGGTGCTGGTCGAGAAGCGCCGGCCGCTGGTCGATGACAAGGCGCGCGAGATGCTCTTCGGCCGGACCCAGTACGAGCGCCGCTGAGGGCGCCCGGGGCAGTGCGCCCGCGGCGGCGGCGGGGGTCAGATCTTGCCCAGCCGCGCGCGGTCGCCCAGCTCGGTGAGCCAGCGCCTGCCGTCCTCGCGGATGGCCGTCGCCAGACCCTTGTCCTGCAGCCGCTGCTGCATCTCCTCGCTGACCGGCATGCCGCCCGGCGACTGCGGGATGAAGTAGAGCGCGGCGCGCTCTTCCTCGGTGATCACCAGATCGGCGGGCGGGACGGGGAAGCTGAAGGTCGGCGGCGTGGACATGCGCCGGAGTATCCCTCAGCGCAGGTCCTCAGCCCTGGCTCGCGGATGCCGGGTTGCGGGCCGAGCGGCGGCGATGGGCGAGCCCCGCCGCGAGCGCCGCGATGCCCAGCAGCGCCAGCGAGCCCGGCTCGGGCAGCTCGCCCGCGGCGAAGGCCAGCGCGTTGGCCATCAGCAGCGCGCCGTCGGTGGAGGTGTTCCAGCCGCCGTTCCACACGTCGCTGGAGACCGGGAACATGTTGAGCCCGACGACGATGCCGTTGTGATCGGTGCGGTAGCCCAGCAGCGGCTTGTCGTTGGTCCAGTAGGCGACGACGCTGGCGCCTGCCTTGGGCGTGACGCGGTAGCACAGCGCGGAGAGGCCGCCGCTGAAGCTGTCGATGTCGCGCATCAGCGGGCTCTGCGGATCGGCCACGGTGCCCAGGCTGCCGCACGAGTTCTGGTTGTTGTTGGCGTTGAAGACGTCGTAGTTGGCCGTGATGAAGCGGCCGTTGAGTCCGCCGAAGCCCGTCGTCGCATGCGACAGGCCGGCCTCGACCACGCCGCCGCCGGCATCCACGTAGTCCGCCAGCACGTTGCCCAGCAGCGTGGCGCTGGCGAAGGGCCTGGTCGAGCTGTCGTTGAAGACCAGCACCGCGTCGTAGCTCATCAGCAGCGCCAGCGTGGGGGTGCCGGTGTTGGCGTTGAACACGTCGACCGCGCCGCTGACCACGCCCGTGCCGGAGATCTTGGATTGCACATCCGCCAGGCCGCCGTTCTGGCTGGTGGCGCCGAGGATCAGCACCGAGGCCTGGGCCGCCACGGCGCCGGTGCACAGCGCGGCGGTGATCAGCGTGGCGCGCAGGAGGGGGAGGACCTGGAGGATCGAGCGCATGAGTTCTCTCTGACTGTCGTTCTTGTGGGGGCCTGGTGGGGAGGCCGGAAGCGGCACCGGGAAGCAACATCCAAGCCACCGGGCCGGAAGCTGAGGCCTCACAAGCACTTGCGTGTCCTGTCCCTGGAGAAAGGGGCAGCGGGTGTAATGAATCCCGACACTGTCGGTGTGGAAGTTGCTTGGACCGCCCCCGTCAACGGGGGGTAAAGCTGGGGGTCCGAACGTCCATGAGGGTGACGCCGGACGACGCTTGGAGAGAAACTTGCCAAGGCGTGAAGGCCGGGCCTGCTTGCGGGCGGGATCCGGTCCTGATCACAACTTCAAAGTAGGAGCGTCCTTCATGTCAGCCAAACCGGACCACACCGATGCCGTCGGGGGCGTCGAGAGTCACAACGGACGCTGGTTCGTCCGCGAAGTCGTCGGGGACGGGCCCTTCCGGGCGCGATACCTGGTGATCGCGCCGCACGCGCAGCCTGATGGGCAGGCGGTGCTGGACGGCTACTGGCACGACCTGGAGCGCAGCTTCGACACGTGGAGCTACGCGGCCGACGCGGCGCTGGAAGCGGCGCAGCGGGCGATCGACTTCAGGCCCTGAGCGGGCTTGTCTGAAGCTGACCGGGCCTGGGTGGGCCCGGTGGGTCGAGGCGGGCTCAGCTGCCCGCCGAGATCTTCTTCTGCAGCGCCTTGTACTGGTCCAGTCGCGGTCCGCCGAGCGCGACCGCGCGTTCGATCGCCAGCGAGGCCTTGTAGCGCTGGCCCTGCTCCATGAGCACCTGCGCCAGGTTGTTCCAGCCTTCGGGCAGGTCGGGGCGCACGTCGGTGAGCCGAGCGTAATGGCGCGCGGCGGCGCGGCGATCCTTGGCGGCGTAGGCCGTGTTGCCGGCGCCCAGCAGCAGCACCGGTTCACCGGGCCAGCGCGTGAGCGCGGTCGAGTAGGCCTTGCGCGCGGCCGGCGCGTTCAGCCGCTCCAGCGCGGCCAGCGCCGATCCCGTCTGCGCGCCGTCCAGCGAGGCCGGCAGCAGATCCGGCGGCAAGGTCGTCATCGCCCAGTAGTCGCCGCGCGCCCAGGTGCGCTCGAAGACGGGCAGCTCGACTTCCTGACGCGCGGTCTTGCCGCTGTGCAGCAGGATGGTCCGGCGCTGCTTGTCGTAGCCGACCACGACCGCGTAATGCCACACCGGCGCGATGTCCAGCGACAGGTTCTGGAACACGATCACCGGATGACCGGCGGCGACCTCGGTCAACAGCGCGTCCAGGCGCGGCGCCAGCACGTAGGCCGGCAGCCCCTGGCGCCGCGTGGCCACGAGCATCTCCGTCTGCAGCGAGCCCTTGCGCCCGGGCAGGAAGACCTGCGGCTTCAACTGCTCCACCGTCGCCGGCTTGCCGGCCGTCTGCAGCAGCATCGCCAGCGCGGCGGGGCCGCACTCGTAATCGTCCTGCGCGACGAAGGGCGTCGCGGCGGACAGGTCTACGCGCGCGGGCAGCTCGGCGGGCCACTGGCGCTCCAGCGCCTGCAGCTGCGGCGGCGTGCTCGCGCAACCGCCCAGCAGCAGCGCCAGCGCGAGCGCCGGCGCGGCCAGGGTCAGCGATGCCGGCGAGCGCGACCGCGCCGGACGGCTCGACGGCATGCCGGGGAACGACCAGGCGGCGCGCATGCGGGACCTCAGCGGATCGAGCGGGTGAACGGGAAGACCTTGGTGAAGCCCAGGATGTCGGTGATCAGCAGGATCACGAACACCGTGAAGATGATGCCCAGCACCTCGCCGCCGGCGGGGGCGTTGGCGATGCGGCCGTCCAGCGCCTGGATCTCGTCGTCGGACATCGCGTCCACGCGAGCCTGCGCGGCGGCGGCGTCCACGCCTTCCTTGACCATCGCCTGACGCACGTCGTCGCGGGCGAAGAAGGCGTTGACGCGGGCGCGGCTATCCGCCGCGGTGGCGGCGGTCGCGGCGGGTTGCACCAGCGCCTCGGTCGGCACGATCTGCGCGCTGGCGTGCATCGGCAGCGCCATCAGCGTGCTCGACACGATCAGCGTCGACGCGATCGCGCGCTTGGCCAGGGAGGGACGGGAGGCTTGTTGTTGTCGGTTCATGGTGGACCTGAAAAGGGGAGGAACGGACGAAATCCTAGGTCCGCCCCCGGCGCTGTTACAAGTTCGATTACCGAGCGTCACAACGGATGCAACTCGGCTGCCTCGGCAGGCTTGAAGAACGTGTTAAGGCGAGGGCGGCGAAGGCCGGCCGCGATCAGGGCAAGGGTCGTGCCCGTTCCCGGCGCGCGAGTCCGGGTCAGCGCTCGCAGGACTGGCCGCTGGCGCTGCGCAGGATCCAGCGCTCGCCCTTGCGGGTGAGCTGCGCGAGCGAGGCCATCGTCCCGATCGCGCAGGTCGAGGGATCGACCTCGGCGTACTGCTCCAGCTCGACGGTGTCGGCATCGCGCCAGCGCATGAAGCGGAAGCTGATCCGCGGCTGGTCGGGCTGGGGCTGGAACTTGTAGCGCTCGACGAGCTTGCCGTCGGCCACGTTCCAGATCACGACGCCGTTGAACTCCACGCCGGGCGAGGCGTGGGTCACCACCAGATGGCGGCCATCCGGCGAGGGATGGACATTGCCGTGCATCTCATAGCGCGTGCCGTCGGCGCGCGAGATCCACAGCAGTTCCTCGCCGAAGGCCAGCGTGACGCGGATGACGTAGAACGAGCGGTCCGGCGACAGGCCGTCGAGGCGGTAATCGACGTAGGGCCGCGTCGCATCGAAGGGGTCGGGGCGCACGCTGTCGAGCATCTCGGGGCGTCCCTTGGCCAGCGGCAGCATCAGCCGAAGGCCGTCGCGCCGTGCGCCCAGCGCCAGGCGGCGCATGACGCGGGCCTCGGCGTCGGCGCGGAAGGCTTCATCGGAGCCTTCCTCCGGCGCGGCCGTGGCCGGCGCGCTGGCCGAGGAATCGGGGAAGAGCTCGCCGCGCGGCGCGATGCCCATGCTGGGCCGGGGCTTGGGCGGGGCCGGTGTGGGCGAGGCCGCGTGGGCGGCCGTCAGGCTCGCGAGAAGGAGCGTCAGCGCGCAGAGCGCGGACCGGGAACGGACAAGGCGAGCGGCATGAGCGCTGCTGGCAGAGGCGGAAGCGGGCATCGGACGGGCGGGCGGAGGCCGACGGGGTCGGCGGGCGCGCGAGTCTAGGTGGCGGCTCCCGGCGGGGTCCAGGGCCCCTTACCGCTGGTGACAAGCCCCGGTGTCGCGAGCCTCGCGGCCGTGAAGTCCATCACGAATGACGGTCGCGGGGCCGGGCCGTCAGCCGTGGATCGCCGCGGCCACGATCTGGCCGATGGAGATGCACATCGCGGCCACGACCACGGCCAGCGCCATGTTCTTGTGCTCGACGATCTCTTCCCACAGCTTGTAGGGCGTGAGCTTGTCGATGACGATGAAGCTGATCCAGAACACCAGCACGCCGATCAGCGCGTAGAGGATGGAGCCCAGCACGATCGCCGGCTTGAGCCACTCGAAACCTTCCATGTCGTTCTCCTGGTCGAGACCTGATTACTTGTGTCCGCCGCCGCCGCTGCTGTAGCCGCCGTACGAGCCCCCGCTGGAGCCCACGTAGCCGACGCCGCTGCCGCGGCTGCTGCGCTTGCATTGCTGGTACTCGGCGCTGCTGGCGCCGTAAGTGTCCTTGTAGCGGTCGCAGTCATCCTTGCTGCAGGCGCGCAGCAGCGCGAACAGCAGGGCGATCAGGAAGATCGCCACGATGATGTTGCGCAGCAGCTTGCCCTGGTCCATGCCGGAGGACACGTCGCGCTGCAGCGCGGGCATGCGGTCCTCGGGCAGCGCGAAGAAGCGGCGCACCTCGGCCGCGTCCACGGCGCGTCCATGGCTCCAGGCGACCTCGTTGCCGGTCTGCTCGCTGCTGAGCAGCTCCAGCCGCGTGCCGTTGCGCCACTCGTAGTCGCGCACCAGCGCGCGTTCCTCGCGCTTGACGCGCCAGTAGAACTCGCCCAGCACGTAGGTGACCTTGGCGGTGTAGGTCCACTTGTGCTTGAAGTCCTTGTCCTGGTAGCTGACCGACTTGGACCGCGCGTTCGAGGGCGCGCCGGTGATCGGACGCACCAGGCTCCAGCCGTCCTCGGTGTCCACGAGGAAGGCGAAGCCCTCCATGCGGTTGAACAGCAGGTACTCGCGCCAGAAGGTCTGTTCGTCCTCGGCCGATTCGGGGAGGTCGCAGCGTTCCAGGTAACCGACGACCTGCCAGGACTGCGGCGCGCCGCCCGAGATCGCCAGCTGCCCGATGGTGCCCAGCGGGATCTGCGGTTCGCCGCCGGTGTTCTGGCGGTACGCGGCGAGGTCCTCGCCCGCGCCCTTGGAGATGTCGACGACGGACTTGCATTGCCCGCAGACGATGGACTGCGAGTTGTCGAGCTTGGGTTCGAGCGAGGCGCCGCAATTCGGGCAGGGCATCGCGCGGGACTGCAGCGTGGCGCCGCTGGCCTCGCGCAGTCCGGTCAGCTGCAGGTCGGCGAGCTTGACCGGCCGGCCCACCGACCAGGTCGGCTGCGCGGGATCGCTGTACTCGAGCGACGCGACCTCGTTGGCCGTGTTGCGCAGCTCGACGACGGGGTAGCTCTTGGCGAGCTGCGGCGGATGCGGCAGTTCGCCCTCGGCGGCGGCCAACGTGGCGTCGACGATGCTGGCGACCTGCCACGCCGTGTTGGCCAGCATCTGCATGCCGCCGGGACGCAGCGTCGCGGGATCGGGCGCGCGGTCGGGTAGTGGGGCCTCGAAGCTGATGACGAAGCTGCCGTTGTCCTCGGCCAGCCAGCCGCTGCGCGGCGTCTGGTCGGCGCTGGCGTCGAAGAGGATGTGCCACTCGTTCCAGCCGCCGTCGGCGTAGGACATCTGCAGCCGGCCGACGACGAGGAAACCCGCGCCGGCATAACGCCCGGCGGCGCCGAGCTGCAGGGGCGAGTAATCCTCGAACAGCTCCGAGCTGGTGCCGATCTTGCGCAGCGTCTCGCCGTCACGCAGCAGCGTGGAGCGGCAATAGCTGCAGACGGCGCTGGCGGAGGCGGCCGAGGCGAACTCGACCGGACCGCCGCAGTTCGGGCAGTGCGCCTGCCAACGGCGCTGGGGGGAAGCGGTAGCCAATCAGAACCCGGGAAACGCGCGGACCGGGGTCAGCTCAGCTTCTTCAGCAGCTCGGCCTTCTTGGCGGCGAACTCCTCGTCGGTGAGGATGCCCTTGGCCTTGAGGTCGCCGAGTTTCTCGAGCAGCAGCAGCACCTCGTCGGCGCCCTGGGTGATCGGCTGCGGCACGGCCTGCGCGGCTTGCGACGCCGCGGCGGCGGCCTGGTTGGCGCCGGTGAGGCCTTGCTGGAGCTGCTGCGCCATGGTCTGGCCCAGGGCCAGCCCGGCGCCCAGTCCCATGGCGTCACCGGCGATGCCGCTGCCGCCGCCCGAGCCCACGCCCTCGGCGAGCTTGGGGATGGCCTGCGCGGTCTGGTACTGCATGAACTGGCCCATGTTCTGGCCGATCATGCCCATGCCGATCTTCTGGTCGAGGATCTTCTGGAGCTCCTCGGGCAGCGAGACGTTCTGCAGTGTGACGAGCTCGAGCTTGAGGCCGATCGCGTCGAAGGCCGGCGCGGTGGCTTCCTGCAGCGCCTTGGCGAACTCGACCTGATTGGCGGCGAGGTCGAGGAAGGGGATGCCGGACTGCGCGACCGCGTCGGAGATGTGCTGCAGCATCAGGCCGCGGAGCTGGCCGTCGAGCTCGGTGACGGTGTAGCGCTCGCGGGTGCCGGAGATCTCGGTGTGGAATTTCTTCGGATCGACGACGCGGTAGCTGTAGTTGCCGAAGGCGCGCAGGCGCACGGCACCGAAGTCCTTGTCGCGGATGGTGACGGGCTGGGTGGTGCCCCAGCGCTGGTCCACCTGCTGGCGGGTGGAGAAGAAGTAGACGTCGCTCTTGAAGGGGGACTCGAAGAGCTTGTCCCAGTTCTTGAGGTAGGTGAGGACCGGCAGCGTCTGCGTGGTCAGCTTGTACATGCCGGGTCCGAAGACGTCGGCGACCTTGCCTTCGTTGACGAAGACGGCCATCTGCGATTCGCGGACGGTGAGGGAAGCGCCGTACTGGATCTCGAAGTCCTGCATCGGGAACCGGTAGGCCAGGACGCCGTTGTCGTCCTCGGTCCACTGGATGATGTCAATGAACTGTTTCTTGATGAAGTCCATCAGGCCCATGGCGCTGCTCCACGAAAAGAATGCGATCCAACTTGACCGCTGCGCGGGAGTATCCCTCAGCGACAAGGCGACCTTGGTCACCCTGAAGGGGGTAGGTTTGTGCGGATGGAAATCGGCGCGACGCAGGGCCGGGCGATGGTGGACACTGCGCCCGTTCGGCGATGGGGATGGCTCTCGCCGCGCGCACGCTCAAGGAGGCAGGCATGAAGAGGTCGATGAGGACGTCGATGGGGGCGTCGATGAAGACGGTGATCGCCGCGGGTCTGATGGCCGCGGCGTGGTCGGCGACGGCGGCTGGCGTAACGTCCCCGCTCGTGGGCGCGTGGACGCTGGACGTCGCCACCTTGCCGATGCCGCCGCAGGTGCGGCCGCAGCGCGTGTCGTTGGAGTTCCGCGACGTGGCGCCGGATCGATGGGCGACGAAGGTCGAGATCATCGATGCCGCAGGCCAGCGGCTGGACTCGGCGTCGACGGTGGTGCTGGACGGGTCGCCGGGCAAGGCGACCGGCAGCTATTTCGTGGACGTCGTGGCGGCGAGGATGCCCGAGCCCAACGTGCTGGTGATGCAGTTCATCTTCGAGGGCATCCCGCGATCGACGCGGGTGTACTCGGTCAGCGCGGATGGCGCGGTGCTCACGGAGACCGAGACCTACTTCCTGAAGGACGGCACGCCGAAGATGCGGGTCGCGCAGTTCAGGCGGGCGGCGGGAGAGACCGCCCGCTGAAGTCCCAGACCAGGCGCCCGGTCGGGCGGCCGGCTCAATCGCCGCCGGTGCCGGTGGCGATCAGCGCGCCTTCCGGCGTGACGCCCCAGCCCACGCGGGCGTTCACGAACTGCAGCGTGCGGAGGCCGCCGGAGGCCAGCTTGGACTGCACCTTCCACGTGGTGCCGCCGTCGCGCGTCGCGTACATCGTGCCGCCGCTGTCCGAGGCCCAGCCCAGACGGCTGTCCAGGAAACTGATGGCGGTGAAGTAGCGCCAGGTGCCGGTGTCGGTGTAGACCTGCCAGGTGAGACCGCCGTCGGTGGAGCGCAGCGGCAGGCCGGCGCTGAGGGCCCAGTACGACTTGTCCGGCGCGGCGATCACGTTCAGCAGGCTGCCCTGCGCGAGGTCGTTGCGGCGCGTGTTCCAGGTCTTGCCCCCGTCGGAAGTCTCCTCGATCTGACCGTTGAGGGTGACGCCCACGCCGCGCAGCTCGTCCAGCCAGGCCATGCGCTGGAAGGCGTAGGCGGCGGTGCCGCGGCGCTCCCAGACGAAGCTGGCGCCGCCGACCGCGTAGATCGCGTGCGAGCCGTCGGCCTCCTTGACCTGCGCGTAGCCGAAGCGGCCGGAGATCAGCGTGGCCGCGACGACTTTCTTGTCGCCCAGCGGGGTGCCGTCCCAGTTGGCGCCACCGTCCACGCTCAGGCGCAGCGTCTGGCTGCGTTCGTCCAGGGCCCAACCGACCTGGGCGCCGGAGAAGCGCATCTGCACCGGGCCGTCGACGGTGACGGGCATGCGCACGCCGGGGCCGGGCGCCTGCCAGCTGCGGCCGCCGTCCGCGGTGGTCCAGGGCTCGCCGCCGTCGGTGAGCGCCACGCCGCGGCGATCGTCGAAGAACCAGAAGGCCTTGTAGCTCCGCTGCGGGCCGGCGATCAGGCGCCAACTGGTCATGTCGTCCTCGCTGACCTTGAGCGCGCCGTTGCCGGCCAGCGCGTGCCAGACCGTGCCGCCGGCGTGCTTCAGCAGGAAGCTGTGGTCCGGGAAGGGCAGCTGCATCGACGTCCAGGAGTCGCCGGCATCGCGGCTGAAGTAGCCGTTCTGCGAGTTCCGCAGCCGGCGCACCGTGGTGGTCGGCGTCGAGCCCTCGTCGAGGAAGATCTCCTCGGTGTTGAAGCGCGGCGCGCCCTTCCAGGCCCAGGTGCGGCCGCCGTCGGTGGTGCGATAGACGCCGTCGTCGGTGTCCACCCAGCCGGTCTGTTCATCGAGGAAGTGGCGCGTGGTGCGCCATCCGTCGGGGATGCCGGTGGCGCGGAAGCTGGTCCAGGTGGCGCCGCCGTCCGTCGTGACCCAGGTGGTCACGGGGCCGGGCATCGTCGCGCCGGGCGCCGCGGGCGCGGTGAACTCGGCGTGCACGTTGGCGCCGGCCGTGTAGAGCATGGGGAAGCCGTTGGGCTGACCGCCCAGCACGTTGCGCGAGGTCAGGCCGTTGTCGGTGGAGACGGCCACGCCATCGGCGCGCGACTCCCAGAGCCGACCGCGGTTGTCGAGCAGCGTCGGAACGAAGCTCATCGGGGTCCAGGTGTTGCCCGCGTCGGTGCTGAAGGCGCCGCCGACGTAGCGCTGCACCGCCATGACGAGCGACGGCGAGAGCACGCGCAGCCAGCCGCCGTAGTCCTCGTAGCGCAGCGGGGTGCTCTGGCCCCAGATGGCGCCGCCGTCGACGGTGTTGAGCACCGAGCCCGTCCAGGTGAGGCCCCAGACGTGCTGGGCATCGGTGAGGGCGATGTGCCGGATCGCCATCGGCTGCTTGGAGCTGACCTGCGTCCAGGTCGTGCCGCCGTCGGCGGTCTTCATGAAGTCGCCGCCCCAACCGGCGGTCCAGCCGGTGCGGGCGTCGAGGAACACGAAGTCCTGCACGCGGTTGCCGGTGGGTTGCGGGTCCTGCCAGCACCAGCCGCTGCCGTCCGTGGCGGAGCAGGGCAGGCCGCGGACGTGGGTCCGGTCGTTGACGGCCACGCTGTGCTTGGCTTGCGCGGTGGTGCCGGCCGATGTGGTGACGCTGACGCTGACCTCGTAGACACCGGCCTGGGCGTAGGTGTGACGCGGCGCGGCCTCGGCGCTGGTGGCGCCGTCGCCGAAGGTCCAGGCGTAGGTGGGCGTGGTACCGGCGGTAACGCCGCTGGCGGTGAAGCTGACGCTGCCGTCGCGATCGGCGGAGGCGGGCGCGGCGATGTCGACCTTGAGCGGTGCGGGCGGCGTGACCGCCACCGGCGGGGCGCTGCCACCGCCACCTCCGCCGCCGCAGGCGCTCAGCGCAGAGATGACCGTGCCGGTGATCAGCCACCGGGCTTGCCTCGGAATCGTCCGCGCCATCAGAACTCCCCCTGCACCGACTTCTTGTCGTGTTTGTGAAGGGCGCGATTCTGCCTGCGCTTGAAGTGCGGAATCCCCCCGGACTCAGGGCCCGGCAGCGGCTCGTGACGGGTGCTCTTCGCCCGGCGCGTTGCCGCACACGTCCACGAGCAGGCGCCTCAGCCACTGGTGGCCGGGGTCGCGGTCCATGCGCGGATGCCACATCTGGGAGATCGTGATGGGCTCGGTCGCCACCGGCAGCGGGATCGCGGTCACCGCGCCGCCCGCGAGGTCGGCGGTGAAGTAGGACCGCGGCACCAGCGCCACCAGGTCGGTGCGCGCGGCGATGGACAAGGCCGCGCGGAAGCTCGGCACCACGACGGCGATCCGGCGCCGCAGCCCCTGCGCCTCGAGCGCCTCATCCACCGGCCCGCCGAGGCGGCCCCGGCGCGAGGTCACCACGTGGCTGGCTGCGGCATAACGCGCTGCGGTGAGCGGACCTTCGTTCAGCAGCGGATGGCCGTGCCGCACCGCCGCGACGAAGTGGTCGCGGTAGAGCGCCTGCAGCCGCACCTCGGGGCCGGATTCGCCGAGCACGCCGATGTCCAGGTCGATGAGACCCTCGCGCAGCGGGCGGACGTCCTTGTCAGGCTTGGGCGCGAAGCGCAGGCCGATGCCGGGCGCCTGGGCCGCGGCGCGCAGCACGAGCAAGGGCGCGAAGGCCTCGATGAATCCATCGTTGGCGCGCAGCGTGAAGCGGCGCTCGACCGTGCGCGGATCCCAGCCGGCACCGGCGGGCCGCAGCACGGCGCGGGCGCCTTGCGCCAGGTCGCGGACCTGTTCGCGCAACGCGAGCGCATGCGGCGTGGGCACCATCGCGCGACCAGCGCGCACCAGCAGCGGATCGCCGGTGGCGTCGCGCAGGCGGGCCAGCGTGCGGCTCATCGCGGAGTCGCTCAGGCGCAGGCGCTCGGCGGCGCGGGTCACGCTGCCCTCCGCGAGCAAGGCGTCCAGCGCGGTGAGCAGGTTCAGATCGATGTCGTCGGCCATCGGGCGACGCTAGCACGGCGCAAGGGCCGGTGCGGCTGGCGTGCCGTGCAAGGTGTCCTTGCGCGCGGCGCGCTGGCTGACGGGCATCGCGGCTTTCATACTGGACGCACCTTCCGCCGTACCGCAGTTCCCGATGACCGTCTCCACCCATCCAGCCGCCGCAGATCCCGTCGCCAAACCTGAGCTCGACACCGATGGCGTGCCCATGCCGCAACGCCTCGCGGCGGTGGCGGCGATCCTCGGTGCCATCGTGCTGGTGGTGCTGGACGGCGCGATTGCCAACGTGGCGCTGCCGCACATCGCGCAGCGGCTGTCGGCCTCGCCGGCGGACACGGTCTGGGTCGTGACCGCGTATCAGCTGGCGGTGGTGATGTTCCTGCTGCCGGCGGCCGCGCTGGGCGAGCGCCTGGGTTATCGGCGCGTGTTCGTGAGCGGCGTGGCGCTCTTCACCGCGGCGTCGGCGCTGTGCGCGATGGCGCCGTCGCTCGGCTGGCTGGTGGCGGGGCGTTGCCTGCAGGGATTGGGCAGCGCCGCGGTGATGCCGCTGGGGCTGGCCTTGCTGCGATTCACCTATCCCAAGCGGCTGCTGGGGCAGGCGATCGCCTACAACGCGTTGGCGGTCGCCGCCGCGTCGGCCGCGGGGCCCGCGGTGGGCGCGGCCATTCTGTCGGTGGCGAGCTGGCCCTGGCTGTTCGCGGTCAACCTGCCGGTGGGGCTGCTCGTGCTGCTGGCCGCGCGCTCGCTGCCGACCACGTCCGGCACGCCACGCGCGATCGATCCGTGGAGCGTGCTGCTCAACGCGGCGATGTTCGCGTGCTTCGTCATGGGCGGGGATCGCGTGATCGCCGAGCCGCTGCAGGGCGGCTTCCTGCTCGCGGTGGCGGTGGGCTGCCTGGTGATGCTGGTCAGGCGCGAGCTGCCGCGCGCCGCACCGCTGATCCCGCTGGACCTGCTGCGCTCGCCGCCGTTCCGCATGTCCATCATCGCGTCGGTGTGCTGCTTCACGGGGCAGATGGCGAGCTATGTCGCGCTGCCGTTCTACATGCACCACGTGCTCGGACTGGGCGTGCTGGAGACCGGCCTGCTGATGACGCCCTGGCCGCTCGCCGTGATGGCGACGGCGCCGCTGGCGGGCAAGCTCGCGGACCGCGTGTCGACGGCGCGGCTGTGCGCGATCGGCGGCGCGGGGCTGGCCGCGGGGCTGACGCTGTGCGCGCTCTGGCCGGTGCAGGCGGATCCGCGGCCGGCGCTGGTCGCGTTCACGGTGCTGGCGGGCGCGGGCTTCGGGCTTTTCCAGACACCCAACAACCGCAACATGCTGCTGTCGGCGCCCAAGGACCGCAGCGGCGCCGCGGGCGGCGCGCAGGGCATGGCGCGGCTGACCGGTCAGACGGTGGGCAGCCTGCTGATGGGACTGCTGTTCAGCGCGTTGCCCGCGGCGAGCGCGTCGCACGTGGGGCTGGGTGTCGCGGCTGGATTCGCGCTGGCCGCGGGATTGATCAGCCTGCTGCGCGGGGAGACGCAGCGCTCGTGATGCGCTTGTCCTGGATCGTGGCGCTCAGGCCGCTGCCCTGACGGATTCAGGGCTTGGCGGCCTTGCGCGCCTCGATGTCCTCGCGCAGGCGGGCGCCGTAGGTGCAGGCGGGATCGTCCTGGCCGTTGTTGCAGGACTTCTCCAGCGACTTCAGCGCGGCGTCGAAGTCGGTCCGGCCGGCCAGGCCTTGGCCGAGCACCATCGCGTTCATCGTGCAGGCCCACGGGTCGTTGGCGTCACAGGCCGCGACGAAGGTGGCGGCGGCGCAGCGTTGCTGGGCGGAGATGCTGGCCTCGAGGGACAGCAGGCGGGAGGCGCGGTTCGTGCAGCCCGAGGCGATGCCGAAGCGGCAGGCGCGCTGGAAGAGCGGCGCGGTGGCGGTCTCGGGCGCCTTCTTGTACTCGAGCACCTGGGCGAGCCAGTAGCAGGCGCTGGCGGTGCCTTCCTGGCATTTGGCCAGACAGACGGACATGTTGCCGACGCGGCAATAGGTCGGCGGCACGATGGACGATCCCGTCCGGCCCGACATCAGCGTGGTCGGGCAGACCGAGGCCTCGGCGGCCATCTGCGTATCGGCGATCACGGTGCGCGAGATCTGTTCGACCTCGGCGGTGAGGTCCGCTTCCTCGTCCGCCGCGGCCCAGCGCGGCGCGAGGAGGAGGGCGAGGATCAGCAGCAGATGGCGCAAGGCGGGCATGGTGTCGCGAGGCGTGGCGGTGGATGGCGCCGGAGTATCCGTGGCGCGCTCGCTCGCCCGTGTGCTCGAAACCCCTTCACCCCCTTGAGAGGGAATCACCCCCGAAAACTCCCCCGAGGACGAGTTACCCCCTCGCCCGCTTGCGGGAGAGGCAGGGGTGAGGGCTCGTGGATGACAGCGAGCCCGGCCCCGAGCCCTCACCCCAACCCCTCTCCCGCTCCGCGGGCGAGGGGCCCATGGGCACTGGCGATCAGCGCCGGACCTTGCCGTCCTCGGTGAGGATGGTCATGTCGACGTAGCGCGAGCCGGTGTGGCGCTGGCCGGAGAAGCCGATGAAGAAGCCGCCGAGGTCGAGCTGGCTCTGGGCTTCCAGGCCGGAGACGATGTTCTCGGGCGTCGGGTTGTTGCCGGCGCGGCGCAGGCCTTCGACCATCACCTTGGCGGCGATGAAGCCTTCCATGCCGGTGTAGCTGACGTCGGCCTTGGCGGCCTTGGTGCGCTGGAGGTATTCCCCGGCGACGGGGGTGAGGCCCGAGAACGGGAAGGGCACGACCTGCGAGACGACGACGCCGCGGGCGTCCTTGCCGAGCTCGCTGGCGAGCGCCTGCGCGCCGACGAACGAGAAGTTGTAGAAGTTGCCCAGGAAGCCGGTCTTGCGCACGGCGCGGATGAAGGCGGCGCAGGACTTGTAGGCGGCGACCTGCACGATGCACTCGGGCTGGCCGGCCATGACGGACTTGAGCGCGCCGTCGACGTCGACGGAGTTGCGCTCGACGGTGCCTTGCGAGACGGGCGCGAGGTTGTGGGCCTTGAGCGCGGCGGTGACGGCGGCGAGGCCGGACTGGCCGTAGGCGTCGTTCTGATAGAAGACGGCGACGCGCTTGATGCCGACGGCGAGCACCTGCTTGACCATCTCGGCGGCCTCGTCGTTGTAGGAGGCGCGGATGTGGAAGAGGTACTTGTTGAACGGCGTGCGCAGGCTCTCGGCGCCGGTGAAGGGGGCCACGAGCGGAATCTTGGCGGCGGTCAGCAGCGGGAGGGCGGCGAGCGTGGTGGGGGTGCCGACGTAGCCGAAGAGCGCGTTGACGCCGTCCTCGATGAAGCGGCGGGTGTTGAGGGCGCAGCGCTCGGGCTCGTAGCCGTCATCGAGGGACTTGAGCTCGATGCGGCGGCCGTTGACGCCGCCGCGCTGGTTGATCTGGTCGAAGACCAGCATGGCGCCTTCCTTGAACTGCTCACCGAGCTCGCGCGCCGGGCCGCTGAAGGGCGCGGACTGGCCGAGCACGATGCGGGAGTTGTCGGCGAAAGCGGGCAGGGCGCTGGCACCGGCGAGGGCGGCGAAGTTCTGGAGCAGGTGACGGCGATTCATGAGCGGATGACGGCGTGGCCCTTCTGGAAAGGGGCGCATCTTCCGTGAAGGCGCTGACAAGACATGTATGCAGTTGCCACAACGCAGGACTTTCCCCAGGGAGTGTGGAGAAGTTCACGAGTTTCTCGCCCGAATGGGGTGGATGGGGCCAGGTGTTGTGGGGCGAGGGCGCCAGGCGCTCAGCGGCGGGAGCCTTCCGTCTGGATCTGATCCAGCCAATGGATGAAGGCGATGTGTCGCGGGTCGGAGTTGGCGGTGGGCTGGTGCGACAGCACGCGGCGCACGAGGGAGAGGCGGGCGAAGTCGCCGCGGCAGTCGGGAATGCGGATGTGCGCGGGCTCGTCCGGAGGGAGCGGGGATTCCCACGCCTTGGTGACATCGGCGCAGCGGATCCAGAGGTCGCCTTGATGCTCGCGGACCATGATGGAGGCGCCCCGGAAGACGCGCCATCGGCCTTCTTCATCGGCCCAATGCGCCTCGCGGAATCGCTGGCGAATGGCGGAGGCGATCTCGATGACCGCGCGCGGCAGCACGACGGCGGCCAGTCCCACGCAGATCATCACCCCGGCCATGGTGTGCGGGACATCCCCGCTCAGATACAGCCCCTTCAGCGCGTAGAAGACGCCGAGGACGATGGCGACGCGGATGAGGGTGGATCGGAGGAGCGGGGGCATGCGGGGCTCATTGGCACTGGCGGATGGAGGAATCCTGCAGTTGGAAGAACCATTTGAGCTCGCCGCTCTTTTCGCGGATGTAGGTGGAGCCGCTGCGATAGGTCTTGATCTGGCCGAAGAGATTGGGGCCGGTGACGTCGTAGCAGACCAGCCAGCCCGACATGCGGGAGCCCACATGGGACCAGGCGGCGTCTCGGCTGGACCGCAGCGCGAAGCTCGTGTCCTTCTTGCCAAAGTCGCGTTGGAGCGCGGCCAGCAATTCGTCGCGAGTGGGCGGGGCGCCGGGATCGGGGCTGGTGTCGACGGTGATCTTGGAGAGCTTGTCGATGGGCCGGCCGTTGCGGTCCACCTGGGTGGCGCAGCCGGCCAGCGCAGCGGTGGCGCAGAGGACGATGGTCAGGCGCGCGAGGCTGGATCGATGAATGGCCGGCATGGGCGCTCCCTGGATTCGTTGGTGCTATAGGGGAGGGAGCGTAGCGCGTTATGCGCGGGGATCGGGACGTATGCTCCTCCCCGGGTTCAGGGAGGGACAAGTCATGAGATTGGTCGCTTGGCCGACAAGATGGAATGAAGACGAAGGCTGGCAGCCGATCAACGCTCAAGAGCTCGAATTGCGTGCGACGCCGACGGAGTTGAGGGACTTGGCTTCTTTCCTCATCGAGACGGCCAAACAGCTCGAGGACTCGGCGAATGGCGCTGATGAGATCCGGGCCGGACTGGAATTCGCGGATTGCAACGGTGGGGGATGCCGATCGTCGTTGAGGTCGTCCGTGAGCCAGAGGGTGCCGAATCGGACCGGCAGAGGCATTCATGAGTAACACCAAGATCACAGAGAAGTGGCCTGATACAGCACTCTGTCTCCCATTCAGAATTTTGAGGTCTTCAATGAGATCTTTGCATGGATTTGCAGTTGGAATCGCGCTGAGCTGGTTCCTTGTTTCCGGACATGCCTTCGCGGCAGACTCGGAGGGGGTGCCGAAGGTGACTAATCAAGCCGAGCAAAAGAGGATTCTGAAAGAGTCTTGTTCGATGAATAAGGTTCAGAATCTAAGTTCAACGCCGATTTCTGACATCTTCATTGATTACCGTTTTCTTCCGATGGCGATTGGATCCAAATATGAGCCAAATCGGAACAGGTGGCCGTACGTCACGGAATACGACGTAATTCAATTTCTCCTTGGTTCTGGATTCTCAGCGATTGAGACGCAGAAAGATTTCTTTCCGTCAAGTCAGCAAGAGTTGCGGAGGGGTGCGCCCATTCTCCGATTTGAATTAATGGACGCGGATGCCCCAGCATGCAGAAATTGGCCAGATCAATATACCTCGCCCATGGTGCGTTTGCCATCATTGCGAATGCTCGGAGTCCGTCCGGATCAATGCATTGGGATCCGCGAGCTCCCAAGTCCCACCGCGGAGGGGAGAATCGAGGTCAAGCGGACTCGTCTATATTTCGACCCCGCAGTGCCGTCTGAATACCATTGGCGACTCGATATCACCGCTTCCGCGAAAAGGCGTAATGAAGCGGGCAATCCGGCAAGTCACTCGGTGATGCATGTTGACTTCTTCACTGTGGGGCAACACGGTGATGCGAATTTTGTGCTCGGCTGTGCGGCGGGAAAAGCGTCATCGTCGGGCAATGCTGTCACGGCTGTTATGGATTCCCTCCCTCCGAACGGCAAAAATAATGTCACGCCTCCGCCGATCATTGCGCGCTCTTCAGGTGCAGTGCCCATTGTGCCGGCGATTCCCGAGCAGATTTCATCGATACGGTGGCTAAAGACACAGGCGACGGAAACTGGAAATATGAGCTTCTATTATATTGACTCCAAAGGAGTCGTATGGACTGCGCGGTCGCCTGCGCGTTCCAACTGGGCTGTGTATGTCTCACAGAAGAATCGACTTTTGTTCAGCGAGATTCCGAATGAGCAGCCACAATTATTCTATTTAACCCGCGCACTTGGTGTTACTTCTCTCAATGGTTATGCCGCAGTATTGGAGTTGAGTACGAAGCCGGCGGAGATCCGACTTTTTGAGTTTGATAACGATCTCAATCTCATCAAAATCCTTAAACTCACGCCCGCCCAATTGGCGGAAATACTCAACAAAGCGAAAGTGGCGGGATGACCGCGATGGTGCATGCTGTAGATGCCCGGCTCTGCGCGAAGGTATCTCCTGATCTCATTGGTGCCTCTTGGGGCGGAATCCGAAGCTTCTCCCGGCCAAGTCAATGAGCATGACTGGCCAGCAAGCGGAAAGTATACCGGTGAGTTGGATGACGAAGAATGACGTTGCGATGTATCCAAATCGACTCTGCGTTGTCAGGCCTGACATCATGCTCCAGTCTCCCGGTATGCAATAGAAGCCCCAGACACTTACCACGATGCTAAATGGCGGAGCAAAGATCGTTGAAAAGGTCCCTAGTTTTGGGATGCTTGTTGTCGGTGTTTTATCGAACATCGACGGCCAGAATGTCACGATCGAAGCAATCGCCGCGCCTAGCGTTACATACGCCGCCAAGGCTGTTGCGAGCGCCGCAATGCCCGGAAACTTGGTGCTGGCTGCATGTCTAAAAAGGTCCAGCCAAGGGGCAATGGCTTGCAGGCTAGTTTGGGTTGCAAGCGTGAATCGCCTCAGAAGTTCTGATTTCTCCAATATGTCGATCGGTGCAAGGGCGAGGAATGCAAGATAAAAAACAGAAGGTGTTAGCCAGCAGCCAAAGACAATGGCTCTTCGAATTGGATGGTATCTTCGCTCTGAATCCAATTGATCCTCCTGATTATTCTTCGACAAGCTTGAGTCGTGATTCTGAATCCGGGCATGGGTCGATGCGCCGGAAGGTTTCCTCTGATTGTGATCGCTTGGCGCTGACCATTTGGAGAACGGATCCATTGAGGGCGGAAAGAATTGCCAAACTTGGCCGCTCTGGCTGTCGACACAACGTCAAGCGAGCCCCAAACGCGAGCCAGACAAGCGCGTGGCGCGGCGTTTTTATGCAATCTTGATACGCGCCTGTAGAGCTTCTACAAGCTCTTGACCCCGTCCTTCCTAGAGTCCATCCATCCCATCACGCCCTCCTGTCGGGGGGTTGGGACCTCAACAAAATGGATGCACTCTTTCTTGGACTGAGCGTCGTGCTGTTCCTCATCGCCGTGGGCCTGGCTGCTGCCTCCCACCGCCTGGAGGCCAAGCAATGAACGCCCTCTACTGGCTCGCCGGCCTCCTGTCCGCCGGCCTGTTCGTCTACCTCCTGATCGCCCTCTGGCGCGCCGAGGAGTTCTGACATGACGAACCTCGCCTGGGCCAACCTGGCCCTCTACCTCCTCGTCACGCTCCTCCTCTCGTGGCCGCTCGCTCGCTGGATCACCGCGCTCGCCAAGGGCCACATGCCCCGCTGGATCGCCGCCATCGAGCGCCCCTTCTTCCGCCTGGCCGGCATCGACCCCGATGAAGGCATGGGCTGGAAGCAGTACGCCCTCGCCCTGCTGATCTTCAACTTCATCGGCGTCCTCGTCGTCTACGCGCTCCAGCGCTTCCAGGACGTGCTCCCGCTCAACCCGCAAGGCATGGGCGCGATCTCGCCGGACTCCTCGTTCAACACCGCCATCAGCTTCGTCGCCAACACCAACTGGCAGGGCTACGGCGGCGAGTCCACGATGAGCTACCTCACCCAGATGCTCGCGCTGACGGTGCAGAACTTCCTGTCCGCCGCCACCGGCATCGCCGTCGTGTTCGCGCTCATCCGCGGCTTCGCGCAACAAGCTCTCCGGCCACGTCGGCAACTTCTGGGCGGACATCTCCCGCTGCACCCTCTGGCTGCTCCTGCCGCTGTCTTTCGTGCTGGCCGTCGCCTTCGTCCAGCCAGGGCGTGATCCAGAACTTCGACGGCTACAAGACCGTCCAGACCCTCGAAGCCCAGGACTTCCAGACCCCCAAGCTCGGCACCGACGGCCAACCCCTCAAGGACGCCCAGGGCCAGCCCGTCATGGAGAACCAGCACACGCAGGAGCAATCCCTCGCGATGGGGCCGGTGGCCTCGCAGGAAGCGATCAAGATGCTTGGCACCAACGGCGGCGGCTTCTTCAACGCCAACTCGGCGCACCCGTTCGAGAACCCGACCGCGCTGACCAACTTCGTGCAGATGCTGGCGATCTTCCTGATCCCCGCCGCGCTGTGCTTCTCCTTCGGCCAGTTGGCCGGTGAAAACCGCCAGGGCCATGCGCTGATCTGGGCGATGGCGCTGATCTTCGTGGTGGCGGTGGTGGTGGTGATGTACGCCGAACAGGCCGGCAACCCGCACCTGACCGCGCAAGGCGTCGACATCCAGGCCACCGACTTCCAGCCCGGCGGCAACATGGAAGGCAAGGAGACGCGCTTCGGCATTCTTGCCGCCAGCCTGTTCGCGGTGGTGACCACCGCCGCCTCCTGCGGCGCGGTCAACGCCATGCACGACTCCTTCACCGCGCTGGGCGGCCTGGTGCCGATGCTGCTGATGCAGCTCGGCGAGGTGGTCTTCGGCGGCGTCGGCTCCGGCCTCTACGGCATGCTGCTGTTCGTGCTGCTGGCGGTGTTCATCGCCGGCCTGATGATCGGCCGCACCCCGGAATACCTGGGCAAGAAAATCGAGCCCTTACGAGATGAAGATGAGCGCCGCTGGCCATCCTGGTCACGCCGATCGCTGGTGCTGGCTGGGCACCGCCATCGCCGTCCTCTCCGCCGACGGCAAGGCCGGCATCGCCAACCCCGGCGCGCACGGCTTCAGCGAAGTGCTCTACGCCTTCACCTCCGCCGCCAACAACAACGGCAGCGCCTTCGCCGGGCTGAGCGCCAACACGCCGTTCTACAACCTGCTGCTGGGCATCGCCATGTTGGTCGGCCGCTTCGGGGTGATCCTGCCGGTGCTGGCGATCGCCGGCAGCCTGGCCGCCAAGAAGCGCATCCCCGTCGGCGAAGGCACGCTGCCCACCCATGGGCCGCTGTTCGTCGGCCTGCTGATCGGCACCGTGCTGCTGGTGGGCGCGCTGACCTTCGTGCCCGCGCTGGCGCTGGGCCCGGTCGCCGAGCATCTGAAGCTCTGGAAGTGACCCTTCGGAGCCCGTCATGACCAATCAACTCAAGACCCTTCACACCTCCGTGCCGGCCTCGGCTCGCGCCGAGGTCCTGGGCGGCGTCAAGCCCACCGGCTCCTCGCCGCAGGATCCCCAACCGCCGCAATCGCCGCGCCCCGACGCCAACATCGGCATGTGGGACCCCAAGCTGGTGAAGCCCGCCATCCGCGAGTCCTTCGCCAAGCTCGCGCCCGCGGTGCAGTTGCGCAACCCGGTGATGTTCGTGGTCTACGTCGGCAGCATCCTGACCACCGCCCTGTGGCTGGCGAGCTTCTCCAAGCCGGAACTCGCCGGCGCCGAGGGTCCGGGCTTCATGCTCGCCATCGCGCTGTGGCTGTGGTTCACCGTGCTGTTCGCCAACTTCGCGGAAGCGCTGGCCGAAGGGCGCAGCAAGGCCCAGGCCGCCTCGCTGCGCGGCCTCAAGGCCAAGACCTGGGCCAAGAAGCTCGAGACCCCGCGCCATGGCTCGTCCTGGCATCCGAAAGTGGCCGCCGAGGAGCCTGCGCAAGGGCGACGTCGTGCTGGTGGAAGCCGGCGACATCATCCCGTGCGACGGCGAAGTCATCGAAGGCGGCGCCTCGGTCGACGAGAGCGCCATCACCGGTGAATCCGCGCCGGTGATCCGCGAGTCCGGCGGCGACTTCTCCTCGGTGACCGGCGGCACCCGCGTGCTGTCCGACTGGCTGGTGGTGCAGTGCATCGTCAACCCGGGCGAAACCTTCCTCGACCGCATGATCGCCATGGTGGAAGGCGCCAAGCGCCAGAAGACGCCCAACGAGATCGCGCTGACCATCCTGCTGGTGGCGCTGACCATCGTGTTCCTGCTGGCCACCGCGACCCTGCTGCCGTTCTCGCTGTTCAGCGTGGAAGCGGCCGGCAGCGGCAGCGTGGTCACCATCACCGTGCTGGTGGCGCTGCTGGTCTGCCTGATCCCCACCACCATCGGCGGCCTGCTGTCCGCCATCGGCGTGGCCGGCATGAGCCGCATGCTGCGGCGCCAACGTGATCGCCACCTCGGGCCGCGCGGTGGAGGCCGCCGGCGACGTGGACGTGCTGCTGCTGGACAAGACCGGCACCATCACGCTGGGCAACCGCCAGGCCTCGGAGTTCCTGCCCGCGCCGGGCGTGAAAGAGCAAGAGCTGGCCGATGCCGCGCAGCTGGCCTCGCTGGCCGACGAAACGCCGGAAGGCCGCAGCATCGTGGTGCTGGCCAAGCAGCGCTTCAACCTGCGCGAGCGCGAGCTCGCCAGGCGCTGCAGGCGCACCTTCGTGCCCTTCACCGCGCAGACCCGCATGAGCGGCGTCGACTTCGGCGATCCGGAGCATCCGAAGCGACAGCTGCGCAAGGGCGCCGTCGAGGCCATCCGCCGCTTCGTCGAGGAACACGGCGGCCAGATGCCCGCGCAGGTCACCGCCGTGGCCGAGGAAGTCGCGCGCCGCGGCGGCACGCCGCTGGTGGTGGCCGAGGCCGACGGCACGCGCGCGTGCTGGGCGTGGTCGAGCTGAAGGACATCGTCAAGGGCGGCATCAAGGAGCGCTTCGCCGAGCTGCGCAAGATGGGCATCAAAACGGTGATGATCACCGGCGACAACCGGCTGACCGCCGCGGCGATCGCCGCCGAAGCCGGCGTCGACGACTTCCTCGCCGAAGCCACGCCGGAGGCCAAGCTGGCGCTGATCCGCCAGTACCAGGCCGAAGGCCGCCTGGTGGCGATGACCGGCGACGGCACCAACGACGCCCCGGCGCTGGCGCAGGCCGACGTGGCGGTGGCCATGAACACCGGCACCCAGGCCGCCAAAGAGGCGGGCAACATGGTCGACCTGGACTCGAACCCGACCAAGCTGATCGAGGTGGTCGAGATCGGCAAGCAGATGCTGATGACGCGCGGCTCGCTGACCACCTTCTCCATCGCCAACGACGTGGCCAAGTACTTCGCCATCATCCCGGCGGCGTTCGTGGGCATCTACCCGCAGCTGGACGCGCTGAACGTGATGCACCTGCACAGCCCGGCCTCGGCCATCCTGTCGGCGGTGATCTTCAACGCGCTGATCATCGTCGCCCTGATCCCGCTGGCGCTGAAGGGCGTGAGCTACCAGCCCGATCGGCGCGGCCGCCGCTGCTGCGCCGCAACCTGTGGATCTACGGCCTCGGCGGCCTGCTGGTGCCGTTCGTCGGCATCAAGCTGATCGACCTGCTGCTGGTCGCGCTGCGCCTCGTGTGACGCGGAGGAACTCACCATGAACTCGACTCTCAAGATGCTTCGCCCCGCGCTCGTGGGCTTCGCGCTGCTCAGCGCCGTCACCGGGCTGCTGTATCCCGCGGCGGTCACCGGCGTGGCCAAGACGCTGTTCCCGTTCCAGGCCGAGGGCAGCCTCGTCCTGCAGGACGGCAAGGCGGTCGGCTCCGCGCTGATCGGCCAGAACTTCAGCTCGCCGCGCTACTTCTGGGGCCGCCCGTCGGCCACCGGCCCGATGGCCTACAACGCCACCGGCTCCAGCGGCTCCAACCTGGGCCCGACCAACCCGGCGCTGGCCGACGCCGTGAAGGCCCGCGTCGCGGCGCTCAAGGCCGCCGACCCGACCAACACCGCGCCCGTGCCGGTGGACCTGGTCAGCGCCTCGGCCAGCGGCCTGGATCCGCACATCAGCATGGCCGCCGCGCGCTACCAGGCCGCGCGCGTGGCCCGCGAGCGCGGCCTCTCGCCTGATGCCATCCAGCGCCTGATCCAGGCCAACACCGAAGCCCGCGACCTCGCCGTGCTCGGCGAACCGCGCGTCAACGTGCTCAAGCTCAACCTCGCGCTCGACAAGGCGCATGCGCCCCAATGAAAACCCGTCTGCTGTCTCTCTTCCTGATCTCTTCCTGCTTCCTGCACGCA
Source organism: Roseateles sp. (assembly GCA_039594005.1). Lineage (GTDB taxonomy): Bacteria > Pseudomonadota > Gammaproteobacteria > Burkholderiales > Burkholderiaceae_C > Roseateles. The sequence goes on along the minus strand of JBCNOF010000010.1, from coordinate 1,283,373 downwards.
GCCGCGCGCGCCGAGGGTGAAGCCCCGGCCGCCGCGCCCGCGCCCACGCCCGAGCACACCTTCACCGGCAACGTCGGCTTCGTCTCGGACTACCGCTTCCGCGGCATCAGCCAGACCTGGAAGCGTCCGGCCGTGCAGGCCGGTTTCGACTACAGCCACGCCAGCGGCCTGTACGCCGGCACCTGGGCGTCCAACGTCTCGGGCAACAGCTACAACAACGGCGCCGGCATGGAGTGGGACCTGTACGGCGGCTACAAGCTGCCGCTGACCGACGCGGTCACGCTGGACCTCGGCGCGCTCGCCTACGTCTACCCGGGCGCGCGCCTGAACGCCGCGCCCGGTCAGCCGACCGGCAACAAGTACGACAACGTCGATGTCTACGCCGCGATCACCGCGGGGGCGTTCTCGGCCAAGCTGTCCGTCGCCGCGACCGACTATTTCGGCCTGGACGGCGAGACCGCCGGCTACGCGTACTTCAGCGCGCTGCCCGCGAAGGGGTCCTCCAAGGGCACGGCCTACCTGGACCTGAACTACGGCTTCGAGCTGGGGCAGGGCGTCAATGCCGGTGTGCACGTGGGCCATCTGTGGGTGCGCCAGTACGGCGACCTGTCCTACACCGACTGGAAGCTGTCGGTCAGCAAGGAGCTGAAGGACCTCGGTGGGCTGACGCTCGCGCTGGCCGTCGTCGGCACCGACGCCGACAAGGCGCTGTATCAGGCCGGCGACAGCAGCGGTGCTCGCGCCAAACGCCTGGGCGATACGGGCGTGGTGCTGAGCGTCAGCAAGACGTTCTGAGCGCCGCGCGCGTGAATCCAGGGAGAGAATCGCCGGATGCCCAGCGTCACCGACGACAGACCTGACCCCGACAGCCTGCTGGCCCAGATCCGCCAGCAGGAATCGGCGGACGCGCGCGGCCGCTTGCGCATCTACTTCGGCGCGTCGGCCGGCGTGGGCAAGACCTTCGCGATGCTGCAGGCCGCGCGGCAACTGGCCGATCAGGGCCGCGCGCCGTTGATCGGGGTCGTCGAGACCCACGGCCGCGCCGACACCGCCGCGCTGCTCGACGGTCTGCCGCGCCTGCCCATGCGCCAGGTCGCCTACCGCGACCGCACGCTGCCCGAGTTCGACCTGGACGGCGCGCTCGAGCGCCTGCGCGATCAGCCCGACGCGCTGATCCTGGTGGACGAGCTGGCGCATTCGAATGTGGCCGGCTCGCGCCATCCCAAGCGCTGGCAGGACGTCGAGGAGCTGCTCGCCAACGGCATCAGCGTCTACACCACCGTCAACGTCCAGCACTTGGAAAGCCTGAACGACGTCGTCGGCGGCATCACCGGCGTGCGCGTGCAGGAGACGCTGCCCGACACCTTCTTCGACCGCGCCGACGAGGTCGTGCTGGTGGACACGCCGGCCGACGAGCTGCTCGCGCGGCTCAAGGCGGGCAAGGTGTACCAGGGCGCGCAGGCCGAGCGCGCCGGCCAGCACTTCTTCCGCAAGGGCAATTTGATGGCGCTGCGCGAACTCGCGCTGCGCCGCACCGCCGACCGCGTCGAGGACGACGTGCAGGCCTGGCGCAGCAACGAGCGCATCGCGCCGGTCTGGAAGACCGAGGCCGCAGTGCTGTGCGCGATCGGTCCCGGCGACGAGGCCGAGTCCGTGGTGCGCGGCGCGGCGCAGCTCGCGCGCCAGCTCGCGGTGAGCTGGCATGCGGTCTACGTCGAGACCCCGGCGCTGCATCGCCTGTCCGACGCGCGTCGCGAGCGCGTGCTGCGCGTCGTGCGGCTGGCGCAGGACCTCGGGGCGACGACCGCGGTGCTGGCAGCGCAGGATCCGGCGCGCGCGCTGGCCGACTACGCGCGCGAGCACAACCTGTCCAAGCTGCTGCTGGGCCGCCGCCTGAACCGCACGGGAACCTCGCGGCGCTGGGGGCGGCGCGACCTCGCGGCCTCGCTGGGATCGGCCGCGCCGGAGCTGGATCTGATCCAGATCGGCGCGTCCGCCACGCAGCGCGCGGGCGAGGACGACACCGGCCCGAGCTTCGGCGACGCGCCGCAGCGTTATCTGTGGGCGTCGATCGCGTGCGTGGGCGTCGCGCTGGCGTGCTGGCCGCTGTCGCACCGCGTGGCCAACGACAACATCGTCATGCTGTTCCTGCTGGGCGTCGTCGCGGTGGCGATGCGCTGGGGCCGCGGCCCGGCGGTGCTGGCGAGTTTCCTCAGCGTGGCGCTGTTCGACTTCTTCTTCGTCGCGCCCAGGCTGAGCCTGGCCGTCAGCGACGTGCAATACGTGATCACCTTCGTCGTGATGCTGGCCGTGGGCCTGATCACCGGCCAGCTGACGGCGGGACTGCGCTATGAGGCGCGCGTGTCGTCGGAGCGCGAGGCGCGGGCGCGCGGTCTGTTCGAGCTGACCCGCGAGTTGGCCGGCGCGCTGCAGACCGAGCAGGTCGTGGCCACCGCCGAGCAGCAGCTCGCGCAGCAATTCGGAGGCCGGGCGCTGCTGTATGTGCTCGACGACGATGACCGCCTGCGCGCGTCGCCCAGCGAGGTGGCGCTGCCGCCGGGCGAGGGCTCCGACGCCGGCACCGCGCGATGGGCGCTGGATCACGAGCAGGCGGCGGGGCTGGGCACGGACACGCTGCCCGGCAGCCAATGGTTCTACCTGCCGCTGCGCGCGCCGATGCGCACGCGCGGCGTGCTGGCGCTGCGCCCGGGCGACGCGCAGACGCTGCTGCTGCCTGAGCGCCGCGCGCAGCTCGACACCGCCGCGCGCATCGCCGGACAGGCGCTGGAGCGGGTGCATTACGTCGAGGTCGCGCAGCAGGCGCTGCTGCAGATCGAATCGGAACGGTTGCGCAACTCGCTGCTGTCGGCGCTCTCGCATGACCTGCGCACGCCGCTGGCGGCGCTGCAGGGACTGGCCGAGACCCTGGCGCGGCGCGAGCTCGACGCCGGCGCGGCCGAGACCGCGCGCGCGATCGAGCAGCAGTCGCTGCGCATCAACGCGATGGTGCACAACCTGCTGGACATGGCGCGGCTGCAGAGCGGCGCGCTCAAGCTCCATCGCCAATGGCAGCCGGTGGACGAGGTGATCGGCACCAGCCTGCAGCTGATGGGGCCGGCGCTGGCCGCGCACCGCGTCGTGCTGGACGTGCCCGCGACGCTGCCGATGGTGGAGCTGGACGCGGTGCTGATTGAGCGCGTTCTGGCCAACCTGCTGGAGAACGCCGCGAAGTACACGCCGGCGGGCAGCGAGATCCGCGTGATCGCACGCACGCACGGCATCGCGGGCGAGGGCGGGGCGGAGATGCGGCTGTCCGTCGAGGACAACGGCCCGGGCCTGCCGCCGGGACGCGAGGAGGCGCTCTTCGAGAAGTTCACCCGCGGGCACAGTGAATCGCACCTGCCCGGCGTGGGTCTGGGCCTGGCGATCTGCCGTGCCATCATGCAGGCCCACGGCGGGCGCATCTGGGCCGAGCGCGCGTCACCGGCCGGCGGCGCGCGCTTCAGCCTGGCGCTGCCGCTGGGCGAGCCGCCGGCGCTGCCGGCCTTCGAGGAGGACTCCCCATCGTGACCGAGCCGCAGACCAGCGTGGCCCCCGTGGCGCTGATCGTCGAGGACGAACCCAACATCCGCCGCTTCGTGCGGCTCGCGCTGGAAGGCGAGGGCTGGACCGTGCACGAGACCGGCACGCTGCGCCAGGGCCTGATCGACGCGGGCACGCGCCGGCCGGACCTCGTGATCCTCGATCTCGGCCTGCCCGACGGCGACGGGCAGGACTTCCTGAAGGACCTGCGGTCGTGGTCGTCGGTGCCGGTGATCGTGCTGTCGGCGCGCGGCGCCGAGGACGACAAGATCGCGGCGCTGGACCATGGGGCCGACGATTACCTCAGCAAGCCGTTCGGCGTGGGCGAGTTGATGGCGCGGGTGCGCGTGGCGCTGCGCCGCAGCCAATCGCGAGCGAGCGAGCAGCAGGATCCGGCGTTCCGCTTCGGGGATGTCGAGATCGACCTGGCCGCGCGCCGCGTGCGCCGCGCGGGCGAGGACGTGCACCTCACGCCGATCGAGTACCGCCTGCTGAGCCACCTGATCGGCAATGCGGGCAAGGTGCTCACGCATCGGCAACTGCTCAAGGCGGTGTGGGGGCCGTCGCACGTCGAGCAGAACCACTACCTGCGCGTCTACATGGGCAACCTGCGCCAGAAGCTCGAGGCCGAGCCGGCCAGCCCCAGGCATCTGTTGACGGAGACCGGGGTGGGGTACCGGCTGATGCCCTGATGCCTTCGCGTCGTGAGGCCACCGCCGCGAGGCGACCCGGCATCGCGCGAGGGCGCTTGGCGTTAGGATGGCCCGCACGCCCCGACGTCGGCATCGGCGCGGGCTTGATCCCCGGTCCCCCACGCTCAACAGGAGACATCCCATGATCCAGCAGGCCCAGGTTGAACTCGCCAAGACCTTCTTCGAGCAGTCGAAGAAGGCGTTCGAGCAGAACTACGCGGGATGGAGCACCGTGCTCGCGTCGCAGAAGGCGATCATGGATTCCATGCGCACGGCGGGCACGCCGTTCGAGGTCGCTGCCGACGAGTTCCAGAAGCTGATCGACTTCCAGGAACAGCAGTTCCGCGCCACCGTCGACTTCATGACCAAGATGCAGGCTGACTACGCCAAGGTGGTGCAGAAGAAAGGCAAGTGAGAACCTCGCCGCTTGACGCGTGACTACGGGGCCTTCTTTCCAGGAGGTCCCATGCGCATCCCATTCACGTCGTTCGAGGTCGTCGGGCATCGCCCCGGCGAACCGGTGGATGGCATCGATGCCGGACACGAGGTCGCGCATCCGCTGCTGCCAGTGAAGATCCGGTCAGCGGATGACGAGGCGGTCGCGCGGCGGCTGCGTCTGCAGTACGCGCAACGCGCGTTGCGCAGTCATCAGCTCATCCTGCTCGGCCAGCGGCCGGATGCGTTGATCCCGACCCGGCGCGACGGCGGCGCGAAGGCCGCGGCGACGCGCGCGGGTGCGGAGACCCTGCGCCGGGTGCGGCTGGCCCTCTATGACCGCCGCTTCGGGGCCCTCAAGTCCGACAACAAGAATCGCCCCGTCGAACCGGTGCTCATACCGGCGGACAACGAGCGGGCCCACACCCACACACTGCCCACGGCTCCGATCCAATGCTCGTCGCAGAGCGCGAACATCTGGCGGGCCAAGTCGCACAACTGTCACCACCTCGCGCTGGCCGCGCTGGACGTGCTGGCGCATCGGCATCCGGAGTTGCCCACGAGCCTGGTGATGCTCGATCACGCGCATGCTCTGGTCGTCATCGGCCATCTGGACGCCGCCACGGCGTCTCAGCCGATGTCCGCCTGGCCGCCGGGGTTGGTCGCCTGTGATCCCTGGAGCAATCTCAGCGTTCCCGCCAACCAGTACCCGGCGCGCTTCGCCGAGAAAATGCGCAAGTGGGCACTGGATGGCAAGATGATCCGCAACGATGCGTCGGAATGGCATTCGCCGCGCGATCCGAAATGGCTGTCCATCGCGAACGCGGTGCCCGATGTCTTCCGGCGCGAGCGCATGCGCAATGGTCAATGCAGGGATGTCCGTTTGTCATGTTCAACAAAGCTCACAGCGCCGTCTTCCCGCCCGATCGCCTCACCGTCGGGCTGATGACGCCGGTCGACGCGCGGCCCGACCGGATGGCCGATGTCGATGAGGCGATCGCGCTCGCGGCGCTCGCGGACCGGCTCGGTTTCGCGGCGTTGTGGACGCGCGATGTGCCGCTGATGATCCCGCAGGGCAGCGACCACACGGCCAGCGCGCTCGACGACCCGTTCCTCTGGCTGGCCGCGCTGGCCGGGGCCACGCGCGACATCGCCATCGGTGCCGCCGCGATCGTATTGCCGCTGCGCCATCCACTGCACGTGGCCAAGGCCGCGCTGTCGCTGGACCGGATCAGCTGCGGTCGATTCATCCTGGGCATGGGATCGGGCGATCGACCCGATGAATTCGCCGCGTTTGGCGAGGACCTCGAGCAACGCGCCGAGGCCTTCCGCACGCGATGGGCGCTGGTGCGCGCGGCGCTGTCGCCGGAGCCGCAGGAGCGCGCCGCGGTCGCCGCCGCCACCGGTGGCTTCGATGTCCTGCCCGCGCCGGCGCATCGCGTGCCGATGATCGTCGTGGGTTCGGCGCGGCAGTCGCTGCAGTGGACCGCGACCCATGCGGACGCCTGGGCGACCTATCACCGCGAGGAAGCACGGCAGGAAGGCCGCATCGAGCTCTGGCAGCGCGCGCTCGAGCAGAAGGGCGTCGGCGACAAGCCCTTCGTGCAGTCGGTGCAGCTGGAGCTGCTCGCCGATCCGCTCGCGGCGCCGGAGCCGCTCGAACTCGGCCTGCGCACCGGCCGCGTCGCGCTGATCGCCTATCTGCGTCGGATGCGCGCGATGGGCGTGCGGCATGTGCTGTTCAACCTCGGACGGCATCGGCCGGCGCGCGAGGTGATCGAGGAACTCGGCATCGACGTGCTGCCGGCGCTTTCCGCGGCCCCATGACTGCGGTGCGGCGGTGTCGTCGATGTCCGTAAGCCGGACGACCCTGGTCGAACTCGATGTCTTGACATCGGCCCATCGTTCGCGTCGTCTTGCGTGACTCATCGGCCCTTCCTCTTGAACGACCACCGATCATGAACAAGACACTTCCAACCTCAGGAAGGTTCGGCGATATGGTCAACTATCTCGACGCCTGCTCGCCTGAGCAGGCCGCGACCATCCTGCGCGCCGACGATACGCCCGAGGCTGCGGGCCAGGAGTGGCCGATGACCGAGAGCTACCCCGCGCGCTTGCGCATCGCGCACCTCGGACGCGCCGCCCAGGCTCTGATTGAGATGGACGTGAGTCCGAGGGGCGCGCTCGTCGTCCATGCCGCAACGGGAGACGCTCCCGCCGCGGCATTGAATCGCCGGATCGCACAGGAGGCCTTGCACGTGGTCCGTCTGGCGAAGTACGACCGGCGGTTCGGCGCCTTGAAGTCCAGCAACAAGTGGCCATCGGCAGTGGAGACGCCTCCCGATGAGTTGCTCTTGGGGCAGGAGCGAATGAGGGCGAACGATCTCCGTCCCTTTTCGGCAAGGTCCGCGCTGCATCGCTCGGCACTCTATTGGGCTTGCCCGATCGCCAACTGCGGCGACCTGACCTCGAACGTCCAGGACGTCGTTGCCCATCGCCATCCCACGGTGCAGACGGCGTTGGTCTCGCTGGAGGGCATCGACCACCACTTCGCCGTGATCGGCGCCGTGCACGGAGACCTCTGCGAGTTGCCGATGGCGGAGTGGCCCGATCACCTCTGGGTCTGCGACCCGTGGGGCAACCTCGCCTGCGCTGCGCGGGACTTTCCGCAGGCGATACAGCGCAAGATGGAAAAGTGGGATCGGGCGGGCAAGCGTGTGATCGTGGGTGAGGGGAAGTCCCGCCGATGGGGGTCGCCCCTGGATGAGAACTGGCGCGAATGCCTGAGCCAAGCGCCGAGCGTCTTCGTTCGTCGGCAGTATGAAGGTGGGCAGTTCGTGTTGATCCCGCTGTCGGATCACCGCATCAATGCGGCTGGCACGGTTGACGCCGCCGACAACGCGGTGGAAGAATCGCGCCCACGCCGGACGGCTCCGTCCGCGCGACGTTCAACCTCTTCAATTCCAGGAGGTGCCCCATGAAGATCCGTACGTCCATCCCCTGCTGATTGCCGACGACTGCATCTGAGCAGCATCGTGTCGGCGCCGTCTGCGCCCGCGAAGGCTGCGGCACCGGTTCCTGATCCGCCCCAGGTCTGCCATGAGACCGACGGCTCGCGAATCCTCCCGCTTCCTCCAGCCGCGACGCCATCCGGTCCCCGTGACCCGATGGTGACCTGACCGCGCCTGCCACACGTCCGTCGGCCCCCTGTGACCCTCAGGACCCGACCGCGCCAACAACGCGGCGGGTGACGGACCCCCATGTATCTGCAATCCCTGCCGCTGCTGCGCTATCCGCGCACGGCGCACCTCGCGGGCAGTCGCCTGCAACCGGGCGACAGCGCCCACGACCAGCAGCCGCTCGCGGCGCTGGACGGCTGCCATGTCGTCATCGAGGAGAAGATCGACGGCGCCAATGCCGGCCTGTCCTTCAGCGACGGCGGCGACCTGCTGCTGCAGTCCCGCGGCCATTACCTGACCGGCGGTTACGGCGAGCGCCAGTTCAGTCCGATGAAGCTCTGGGCCCTGGCCCACGAGCATCGGCTGATCGAGCGGCTCGAGGACCGCTACGTCATGTACGGCGAGTGGGCTTATGCCAAGCACAGCGTCTGGTACGACCGGCTGCCGCATTACTTCAACGAGTTCGACATCCTCGATCGCGCCACCGGACAGTTCCTGTCCACGCCGCGCCGGCACGCGTTGCTGGCGGGCTCGCCGGTGGTGTCGGTCCCGGTGTTGTACGCCGGTCCGATGCCCACCTCGCCCAGGCTGCTATGGGCGCTGGTCGGCCCCTCGCTGGCGAAGTCGGCGCGCTGGCGAGAAGCCTTCGAATCGACCGCGCGACGCGAATCGCTGCCGCTGGACCTGTGCTGGAAGCAGACCGACAAGGCCGACCAGTCCGAGGGGCTGTACCTGAAGGTCGAGGACGACACGCAGGTGCTTGGCCGCTTCAAGCTGGTCCGGCCATCGTTCACGCAGACCATCCTGGACAGCGACAGTCATCACGCGCGCCGGCCCATCCTGCCCAACGCGCTGGCCCCGGGCGCCGACCTCTTCGCCGAATCGCCGACGGTGAGCTGGCAGGACCTCGGCTTGCGCACGCTGGGCTCGCTGATCGAGCTGCGCGCGCTGGCCGCTGAACAACAAGAACGCCGCGCCGGTTGAGCGGCGATGACGTGCGAAGGAGCACCTCATGAAGTCCTCATGGAACACCTGGCGGGCGCTGGTGCCAGCCGACGGACAAGGTCCGGATCACGCGGCCTGCCTCGAGGCCTTCCCTGTCCTCGAGCTCGCCAAGACCACGCCGCAGGATCCTCGATATCACGCGGAGGGCGATGTCTGGACGCACACGATGATGGTCCTCGACGCGCTGCTCGCGTTGCCCGAGTACCGGCAGGCGACGCCTGCCGAGCGCGAGGTGCTGTTCTTCGCCGCGCTGCTGCACGACGTCGCCAAGCACGCCACGACGGTGGTGGATCCGGTCACCGGCGCGATCGGGCAGCCCGGGCATTCGCGCCTGGGCGCGGTCGACGCGCGCGTGCTGCTGTGGGATGCCGGCATGCCCTTCGAGCAGCGTGAGGCCGTCTGCCGGCTGATCGCCGTGCACCAGGTGCCGTTCTTCGCGCTGGCCGACTCGCGCCGCGGCGTGTCGCCGGAGTTCACCGTGCGCGAGCTCTCATGCAGGCTCGACCTGCGGCTGCTGGCCGCCTTGGCCGAGGCCGACATGCGCGGCCGGATCTGCGCGGACCGCGATCGGGTGCTCGACCACATCGAGCTCTTCCGCGAGCTCGCGCGCGAGGAGGGCTGCTATGGCCAGCCGCGCGCGTTCGCCGACGCCCACACCCGCGTCAGCTATTTCCGTGGCGCGGATGTGCATCCGGACTACGCGCTGTTCCAGGAACCCGGCTCGCGCGTGACGGTGATGTGCGGCTTGCCGGCGTCAGGCAAGGACACCTGGGTGGCGCGCCATCGGCCCGACCTGCCGGTCGTGTCCTTCGATGACGCGCGCGAGACCTTGGGTCTGCGGCATGGCCAGAACGAAGGCGCGGTCGCACATGCGGCGGTCGACAAGGCGAAGGCGCTGCTGCGCGAGCACGCCCCCTTCGTCTGGAACGCCACGCACCTGAGCCAGCAGATGCGGGACAAGACGCTGGACCTGCTCTTCGCGTACGGCGCGGAGGTCGAGATCGTCTACCTGGAGCGCCCGCGCGCGGAGCTGCTGCGCCGCAACGGTCGACGCGACACCTCGTTGAGCAACGCCGCGCTGCAGGGCATGTTGCGCAAGTGGGAACTGCCGTTGCCGACCGAAGCCCACGCGGTGCGTTACTGCCCGGCGGATTGAGCGTCGGAAGCAGCGTCAAGAACAGCGGCCGGCCAGCCCGCGATCCACCGATCCATCACCGCGTCGAGCGCCGCGCGCAATCCCGCGCCGTGACGGGCCGCGTCCTCGCGCAGCGCCTGCAGCGACACGCCGGCCTGCGACAGCTCGCCTGCATGGCCGATCAGCCATTGCTCCAGCCGTGCGGGGTCGGCCTCCAGATGGAACTGCAGGGCGAGCGCCGTGCCGCCGATCTCGAACGCCTGGTTCGGGCACAGCGCGGTGGTGGCGAGGCGGCTGGCCCCGGCGGGGATCTCGAATTGATCACCATGCCAGTGCAGCACCGGCTGACCGTCGGACAGCGGCGCCAGCGCCGATGCGAGACCCGAGGCGCTCAGGCTGACCGGCGCGAATCCGATCTCCTTGCGACCGTGCGCCATGGGCCGGACCTCGGCGCCCAGCGCGCGCGCCATCAGTTGCGCGCCCAGGCAGACGCCCAGCAACGGACGTCGCGCGTCGAGGCGGCGTCGGATCATCGCGATCTCGTCGCGCAGGAAGGGATAGAGCGCGTCGTCATACGCGCCGATCGGGCCGCCGAGCACGACGACCAGATCGGCGGCGTCGACCTGCGGGCCGATGCTCGCCGCGTCGAGCGCATCGACGCCGGCATCCCGCGTGATGAATCGGTCGAAGCCGCGGGCGCGCAGCGCGGCCTCCAGCAGGCCGAGGTCCTCGAAGGCCAGGTGGCGGATCGCCAGCACGGTGCGGCCGGCGGCGGTCGAGGCGTTGGAGACAGTGGGCATGTCGCGCGGTGCGTGAGACGAAGAAGCGCCGAGTATCGGCGCGCCTCGCCGCGTCGGGGCCGTCCCGACGCATCCATTCGTCCAGGCGACTTATCCCTTCGTATCACCGGGTGCGCGCACGTGCTCCATGTCGGGCCCGATGTCAGGCCCGACGCCCCTGTCAGGCCGGATGCGGCTGGCGGCCACTCGCGCCGCCCTTGCGGATGCGCCAGGCCTGCGCGGCCATGCCGATGACGAAGAGCAGCAACACCACGCCGATCGCCTTCTGCAGCGCCGGATCCTCGGGGCCGGTGAACAGCGGCGCGCCGACGGGCACGCGGGTGAAGGTCTCGTTGAGGCCCGGGATCATGTGGAAGAACAGCGTGGCGGTGTAACCCAGCGTCTGCACGTAGGGCGACAGGCCACCGAAGGCACGCGTGCGGCCGGCGGCGATCACGATCGCCAGCGTGACCAGCGTGACGATGGCCAGGGTGTGCGCGACGTTGAAGCCGCCGTGGCGGAAGATGCCGAAGGCGGTCAGGCAGGTGATCACGGTGCACCACAGGTAGGTGCGACCGAGCGCCGAGGCGCCGTCGATGCGGCCGTGACGCAAGATCATCGCGTAGCCGGCCGCCAGCGCCACCACCGCGAAAGCCGTGTGCACGGCGCCTAGAAGGGTCAGACCGAACATGGATGCTCCTGGGACGCCGCGTCGGCGCGGCGGGCCGGAACGCGATGCGCTCCTGCGGATACCTTAGGCGAGCGGTCGCCCCGGCGCATCAGTCGGAGGAGATAGAGCCGGGAGAGGGTTTGCCCGGAGTGGCGAGCGCGGCCTTGAGCACGCCGATCAGGATGTCCTGCGATCGCCTCTGGCCGTACCCGCGTCCGTAGGCTTGAGAGGTGATGGCCACGACCAGGCGCAGGTGGGGCACGACGTAGATCTTGTTGCCCCCATTGCCCGAGGCGAACCAGATCGGCACGCGGCTGTCGTCGACGCTGAGCGACTTCGCGTACCAGAGCCGGCTGTACTGGTCCGCGTAGGGATCCTGGGGGCCGGTGGCCACGCGCGGGCGCAGCATCGCCTCCACGCCGCCGGCGCTGAGCAGGCGGCGGCCGTGGTACTCGCCGCCGCTGCGCACCAGCTCGCCGATGGCGGCCATCGAGCGCGTGCTCAGCCACAGGTTGCCCTGGCCCTTGGTCTGGCCTGCGCGGTCGCGGTCCCAGCGCCAGTCGGTGATGCCCAGCGGCTCGAAGAGCACGGTGCCGGCGAACCGACCGAGGTCCCCGTCCGGGCCGCCGGTGGCCTTGGCCACGACGACGCCGGCCGCGTACGCGGTCACCGAGTTGTAGCGATAGACGCGGCCGGGCACTTCCTGTCGCGGCACGGCGAGCGTGAAGGCCAGCGGATCGGGGGCGGCGTCCATGCGGTCCTCGTTGCCGGGCGACGCGGGGTCCTCGTCGTCGGCGGCGAGGCCGGAGCGCATGGTCAGCAGGTCGTCGACCGAGGCGTCACCCAGCGCGGAGGAGGCGGACTCGGGCCAGTAGCGGCGCACGGGATCGGAGGCGCTGGCGATGAAGCCGCGATCCATCGCGAAGGTCGCGAGCAGCCCTGTCACGCTCTTGCCGGCAGAGCGGATGTCGTTGAACGAGCGGGCCGTGGCGCCGTTGTAGTAGCGCTCGGCCACCAGGTGCCCGTCGCGCAGGACGACCACGCCTTGCAGGGTCTTGTCGCTGTCCTGGTCCCAGGCGGCCAGCGGCGCGATGAAGGCCTCGCCGCCCTTGGGCGTGCGCGCGGGCGGCGGCGACTGGCAGCCGGCGAGCAGCGCCAGCGCGATCGCGCTCACGAACGCGACGGTCGCGACGGACCGGGCGGTCGGGCGCTCGCGGCGGGGGCCAGGGTTTGCGGGGAGGGCGGGCGGTGCTTGACGAAGAGGCATGTCGGGGCGGCTCCAGGGCGACGCAGCGTCGCACGGGGATCCGTGGCGCGTCAATCGTCACGGCAAGCCGCGCGCCGGGCATCCGGCCTCGGGGGCGAGCCCGAGCGTCAGGCACAGGCGTCAGGCTGCCCGGACGCCGCCGAAGGCGGGCGGTCGATCGAGCTGGCCGATCCAGTGGTGATAGAGGCTGGCGGCGGCCCCACGCAGCTGGGCCAGTCGTTCGGGCAGGGCGGCGAGGATCTCTGCTTCCGTCTGCACGGTGAGACCGCGTGCCTGGCGCAGCTCCTCGCGCCCATGGGCGCACCAGTCGCGCAGGCTGCGCTCGGTGACCTCGAGGTGGCTCTGCAGGCCGAGGTGCGGCCCGAGTGCGAAACCCTTGTTCAGGCAGTTCGCGCCGAACAGCGTGCGGCTCGCGCCGGCGGGGATCTGGAAGCTGTCGTAGTGCCAGTTGAAGCTGAGCAGCCGGTCCCGGCCACCGAAGCAGGCGCGCGCGGCGGGGGTGATCCAGAGTTCGCGCCAGCCGATGTCGGGGCGCGGGTTGCGCGCCACGCCGGCGCCCATCGCGCGGGCGAGCTGCTGGGCGCCGAAGCAGTGGCCGAGCACGGGCCGGCTCAGGCGCAGGGCGTCGATCAGCAGGGCCTGTTCGGCGCGGATCCAGGGGAGTCCATCGTGGACGCTGTGGTCGCTGCCCAGGACGACCAGGCCGGCGAACGCGGAGGCGTTGCGCGGCAGCGAGTCGCCGAGGTCGGGCCGGAGCAGGTGGACGGGGACGTCGCGGTCGCGCAGGCACTGGAGCAGATAGCCCGGACCTTGGGCGGCTTCGTGCTGGAGGATCAACACCGGTCTCATGCACAGGGGCGCGGACAAGCGCCGTGGTTGCGATGGACGCAGCGTAGGCAGGCGTGCCTCAAGGCGGGGGCAAGACATGGCACGGGGGTGTCAAGAAGGTATCAAGGATCGGAGGACGCGAAGACGGATGCCAGAATGTCGCGATGAACTCGCCCGCCGTGACGCCTCGTGTTTCCGTCCAGACCGAAGACTTCGACCTCAGCGCCGAGACGCTCGCGCTGCGGGCGTCGGACGGCGGCATCGGGGCCGTCGTCAGCTTCGTGGGCACCGTGCGCGACGGCGCTGACGGCGCACCCGTCACGCTCATGGAGCTCGAGCATTACCCCGGCATGACCGAGGCCGCCATCGAGGCCATGATCGACGAGGCGCATCGCCGTTTCGACATCCGCGGTGCCCGCGTCATCCACCGTGTCGGCGCGCTCGCACCGCTCGCGCAGATCGTGCTGGTGCTGGTGTCGTCGCGGCATCGCGGCCAGGCCTTCCAGGCCTGCGAGTTCCTGATGGATTACCTGAAGACGCAGGCGCCGTTCTGGAAGAAGGAACATGGACCGGATGGCGCCCGGTGGGTGGACGCGCGGACCTCGGATGACGAGGCGCTCGCGCGATGGGGAATCAACGTGGAGGGCAATGGGCGATGAGCTGGGTGCAAGTGGCGGCGGTGTCCGTCGGGGCGTCGGGAGGCGCGCTCGCGCGCTGGGGCGCGGGCCTGTGGCTCAACACCAAGTGGCAGGGATTCCCGCTCGGGACGCTGCTGGTGAACTTGGTGGGCGGCTTCCTCATCGGCATGGCCCTGGAATGGTTCGGCCGCTATCCCGACGACCTGCTGAAGCTGCTGCTCGTCACCGGATTCCTCGGCGGGTTGACGACCTTCTCGTCGTTCTCCGGCGAATCGCTCTCGCTGCTGCAGCGCGGTGAGCTCCTGATGGCGCTGGCGCATTCGGCGGCGCATGTGATCGGCTCGCTGGCCGCCGCGGCCGCCGGGCTCAAGGTCATGCAGATGCTGACCTCGGCATGACCGTCGATCTCTACACGCCGATCCGTTTTCCGGCGCCCTTGCGCGGCGGCGATGTCGTGGCCGTGGTGGCGCCGTCCTCGGGCGTGAAGCCGGCGATGCACGAGCGGCTGGACGGCGCGCTTGCGGCGCTGCGCCGACAGGGTTTCATCGTTCGCGAGGGCCGCACCCTGCGTCAGCAGGTACAGGGCGCGAGCGGCACCGCCGTCGAGCGCGCGGAGGAGCTGATGGCGGCGCTGCTGGATACGGAGGTCGCCGCGGTGATCCCGCCGTGGGGCGGCGAACTGGCGATCGAGCTGCTGCCGCATCTGGACTTCGAGCGCCTGCGCGACGCCACGCCGAAGTGGTTCAGCGGGTTCTCCGACCTGTCGACGATCCAGGTGCCGCTGCTGCTGCGCGCGGGCTGGGCGTCGCTGCACGGGCCCAACCTGATGCAGCTCGGCGATCCGGCGCTGGATCCGGTGTCGCGCCGGATCTTCGATGTCTGGACCACGGCCGAACGCGAGCCGCTGGAGCAGCTGTCGGCGCTGGGGACCGTGTCACGGCGCCTGGATGGCGCCGCGGAGCCCGTCGAGATCGAAGGCTGCCTGGTGGGCGGCTGCCTGGATTCGGTGGCGCGTCTGGCGGGCACGCCCTGGGCGGACGTGCGTGCCTGGCGCGAGTCGTTGGGCGAGGGCGAACGCCCCTTGTGGTTCTTCGAGGTGGCCGAGCTTGCGCCGTTCGAGCTCGCCCGGACCTTGCACGGTCTGCGGCAGGCCGGCTGGTTCGACGAGGCGGCGGGCGTGGTCTTCGGCCGCAGCGCGGTCCCGGAGGCAGTGGCCAGCGGCGGTGAGTTCACGCAGGAGCACGCCCTGCAACGCGCGCTGGGCGACCTGCCGTGCCCGGTGCTGCTGGACCTGGACATCGGTCATGTGGCGCCGCAGTGGTCGCTGGTGCAGGGCGCGCTGGCGCGGCTGGCGTGGTCCGGCGGACGATCGGTGCTGTCACAGACCTTGGCGTGATGCTTGCTCACCGACGCTCACCCGCCCCTTGGGGGCGGGCTGGGGTGGGGTGACGTCGACCCCGCCCGCTTGGAGGGCGGGGAAGGGGTGGGAGCTCACGTGAAAGCAGTGTCCCCATCCGCTGGCCGGATTCGTGGCTGGTTGGGCGCGGGATTTGCCGTGGGAGGCGGTCTCTTGAAATATGGGGACACATTCCCACTTGGCTTCGCAACGGAGGTCTTTTACCCATGCGAGTCGACAAGCTCACCACCCGATTTCAGGAAGCGTTGGCCGAGGCCCAGAGCCTGGCGGTGACGCGAGACAACCCCTACATCGAACCCGTCCATGTGCTCAGCGCGATGCTGGCGCAGGACGAAGGCCCCAAGGCGCTGCTCGAGCGCGCCGGCGTGAAGGTGCCGGCGCTCAAGGCCGCCGTGGACACGCTGCTCAGCGGCCTGCCGCAGGTGCAGGGCGAGGGCCAGCAGGTTCAGCCCAGCCGCGACCTGATCGGCCTGCTGCAGGCCGCCGAGAAGGAAGCGTCCAAGCGCGGCGACCACTTTATCGCCAGCGAGATGTTCCTGCTCACGCTGGCCGACGCCAAGTCCGACTTCGCCGGTGTCGTGCGCGGCCACGGCCTCACGCGCAAGGCGCTGGAGACCGCCATCGAGGCGGTGCGCGGCGGCCAGAAGGTCGACAGCCAGGAAGCCGAGGGCAACCGCGAGGCGCTGAAGAAGTACACGCTGGACCTGACCGAGCGCGCCCGCGCGGGCAAGCTCGATCCGGTCATCGGTCGCGACGACGAGATCCGCCGCGCGATCCAGGTCCTGCAACGGCGCAGCAAGAACAACCCGGTGCTGATCGGCGAGCCCGGCGTGGGCAAGACGGCCATCGTCGAGGGCCTGGCGCAGCGCATCGTCAACGGCGAGGTGCCCGAGTCGCTCAAGGACAAGCGCGTCCTGGTGCTGGACATGGCGGGCCTGCTCGCGGGCGCCAAGTTCCGCGGTGAATTCGAGGAACGCCTGAAGTCCGTGCTCAAGGAAGTCGCCGCCGACGAGGGCCGCATCATCCTGTTCATCGACGAGATCCACACGATGGTCGGCGCCGGCAAGGCCGAGGGCGCCATCGATGCCGGCAACATGCTCAAGCCCGCGCTCGCTCGCGGCGAGCTGCACTGCATCGGCGCCACGACGCTGGACGAGTACCGCAAGTACGTCGAGAAGGACGCCGCGCTGGAGCGCCGCTTCCAGAAGGTGCTGGTCGACGAGCCCAGCGTCGAGGCCACGATCGCGATCCTGCGCGGCCTGCAGGAGAAGTACGAGGTCCACCACGGCGTGGAGATCACCGACCCGGCCATCGTTGCCGCGGCCGAGCTCTCGCATCGCTACATCACCGACCGCTTCCTGCCCGACAAGGCCATCGACCTCATTGACGAGGCCGCCGCCAAGATCAAGATCGAGATCGACTCCAAGCCGGAGGCGATGGACAAGCTCGACCGCCGCATGATCCAGCTCAAGATCGAGCGCGAGGCCGTGCGCAAGGAGACCGACGAGGGCTCCCAGCGCCGCTTCGGGCTGATCGAGGAAGAGCTGCTCAAGCTGCAGCGCGAGTACAACGACCTGGAAGAGATCTGGACCACCGAGAAGGCGCAGGCGCAAGGCTCGGCGCACGTGAAGGAGGAGATCGACCGGATCAAGTTCCAGATCGAGGAGCTCAAGCGCAAGGGCGACTTCAACAAGGTCGCCGAGCTGCAGTACGGCAAGTTGCCCGACCTGGAGAAGCGCCTCAACGAGGCGCAGGCCAAGGAGATGGGCAAGGCCAAGGACAAGACCCAGCCGCAGCTGCTGCGCACGATGGTCGGCGCCGAGGAGATCGCCGAGGTGGTCGCCCGCGCGACCGGCATCCCGGTGTCCAAGCTGATGCAGGGCGAGCGCGACAAGCTGCTGCACATGGAGGAGAAGCTCCATGAGCGCGTGGTCGGCCAGGACGAGGCGATCGTCGCGGTGGCGGATGCGATCCGGCGCTCGCGCGCGGGGCTGTCCGACCCGGACAAGCCGCTGGGCAGTTTCCTGTTCCTGGGCCCCACGGGCGTGGGCAAGACCGAGCTGTGCAAGGCGCTGGCCGGATTCCTGTTCGACAGCGAGGATCACCTCGTGCGCATCGACATGAGCGAGTTCATGGAGAAGCACTCGGTGAGCCGGCTGATCGGGGCGCCTCCGGGCTACGTGGGTTACGACGAGGGCGGCTACCTGACCGAGGCCGTGCGCCGCAAGCCCTACAGCGTGCTGCTGCTGGACGAGGTCGAGAAGGCGCATCCGGACGTGTTCAACGTGCTGCTGCAGGTGCTCGACGATGGCCGGCTGACCGACGGCCAGGGCCGGACGGTGGACTTCAAGAACTGCGTGATCGTGATGACGTCCAACCTGGGCTCGCAGCACATCATGGCGCTTCAGGGCGAGTCCGACGAGGTGATCCGAGACGCCGTGTGGGGCGAGGTGAAGGCGCATTTCCGGCCCGAGTTCCTCAACCGCATCGACGAGACGGTGATCTTCCATGCGCTGGGCGCGACGCACATCAAGTCCATCGCCCGCATTCAGCTGCGTCAGCTGGAGCAGCGGCTGGACAAGCTCGAGATGAAGCTCGACGTCAGCGAGCCGGCGCTGGACGAGCTGGCCAAGGTCGGTTTCGATCCGGTCTTCGGGGCCCGGCCGCTCAAGCGCGCGATCCAGCAGCGCATCGAGAACCCGCTGTCCAACTGATCCTGCAGGGTCGCTTCGGGCCCAAGGACGTCATCCCGGTCGAGGTGTCGTCCGCGCCGGACGGGGAGCCGGGCGAGTTCAGCTTCGGTCGGGTGGTGCACTGACCGTCGGCCCCGCTCCCGCCGCCGGCTGACGCGGCAGATGACACCGGCCGGGAGGCACCTCGCCGGCCTCGTAGGCTCGAGCGATCCTGGCGTGCAGGGCTTCAAAGGTCCGGTCGATCAGGCGGACCTGCCGACCCGGATGACCGAGCATCGTGGCGAGCAGGCCGAGCGTCTCGTGCCCGTTCCTGAGCAGCGCCGTGACGGCGGCGGCGAGCGCGGGCTCAGGAAGTGTCGAGGGGATGTCGAACCACGCCATTGCGGGGGCTGGCCCCCGCGCGCGCCAGCTTCCATCAGCGCGGCGCTCGAGATGCAGATCGTGGTCGTTGACCCACGGCCCGTTCGGCATCCTGCCGTGCAGCACCGGCACGACATGCCCGGGGTGCGTGGCGTGGATGCGCAACGACGCGGGCCAACCCGGGAGCGCGGTCAGGGCCGCCAGTTGGAGGGTCGCCCGCGAGGGATCGCCGCTTGGGCGCCCCAGCGTCTGGACGATCACGTCGCTGCTGAGGGGGAGATGGCGCGCGAACTCCCCGCTGCCGGATGCCGGTGATGCAGCCCCTGCGATGGCGGCAGCGGACTCGAAAAGATCGTCGCCGGTCCAGGAGGCGTCGGCTCCTGACGTGGGGAACGGATGGGATGCAGCGGGGTTCATCGGGGGGGCTCCGAAGCAGGAAGGGCGCTTCAGTCCACCCCGGGCTGGCGCGGTTCTCGCGACCCGCATCCTCGGCGCGGACCGGTCAGATCGGATCAAGGTGAAGTCTTGCCGGTCAGATCGATGAACGGCGTCGCGGGTCGGGATGCAGGTGGCGCCACGCGAGGCGACGGCGTCCCAGGCAGGCTGAGCAGATCACGGATGTACTGATCGGAAAACACGGCCGGACTCCCAGGTGCGGAACGCGGGGGCGCCGGTACGGTCGCTGTCGCCTGGTCCGGGAGCGCATCGAACAGGAACGCGTCCAGGTCGGCCCAGGCACTGGCGGATGTCGACGCAGGCGCACCCGTTTCAGCACGGGAGGCCGGGAGCAGCGTGGATGCGATCGGACCCGCCCCCGCTGCTGGCAGCAGGTGCGAAGGCTGAGCGGGCGAGGTGATCAACCGCAGGGGATGGGTCTGATCGAATTGGGAGGACTGCTCCAGCCACTCGGCCATCCGCAGTCCGAGCTTGGCCAGCAGCAGCGCTTCGTTGGCATGTCCTGGACGCTGCCGGCTGTCCCCCGCGAGCTGCGCGACGATCCGCCATCCGTCGTCCTTGTAGCGCTCCATCAGGGCCGCGACGCAGGCGCTCAACAGCGGCCGCGCGCGATCCGGGGCGGGGCACCAATCGTGAGGCGGTTTCACGTTGCGGGCGTGAAACCACGATCCGTCCGCCGACCGGAAGATCAGCAAGGGGTCTCCGGACGCGAGTTGCGACGTCTGGGCGCCGAACTGCCTCTGGTCGCTGGCCAAGGTCGGATCCGGAACGCCGCCCGTCTCGGGCGCCATGCTGCGAAGGATGCGCAGACCGGTGGGCCATCCCGGCAGGAGCGTCAGGATGCTGAGCTGGATGTCGGCCATGTCTCGCGACAGCGGGCCCGACTCGGTGAGCGCCGAGACCGTGGCTTGCAGGGAGAGTCGGTCCTGCGCCTCCAGCGGTCTTCGCGACGCGCGATCAGGCGCGGCGGCGAGCGCGTCGCGCAGTCGAGCAGCAAAGATCAATCGTTCCACGGACAGCATCGGCGCTCCTGGCAAGGGGCCGATCAGTCGCGACGTCACGGCGCATGTTCCGTCGCGCCGTGCCGGGTGTCAGGTGCGCAGCTTCTCCAGCACCTCGGAGCGGAACTCGCGCTGGTAGAGGACGTAGACCACGCCCGCCGTCGCCAGCATCAGCGCCCAGGGCGAGAAGAACCACGCCACCACCGGGAACGCCAAGTAGTAGCCGCGCAGGCCGTCGTTGAAGGCCTCGGCGGCCATGCCGACCACCGCGCCGGCGCGGTCGGCGAACTGCTCGCGGGCCTCCGGCCCCTGCAGCGCGAACTGCGCGGCTTCCGGCGCGGACGCCACCAGCAGCGCGCCGAAGGTGTACTGGCGCATGCTCCAGGTGAAGCGGAAGAACGCGTATACGAAGATGCCGGTCAGCAGCGCCAGCTTGATGTCGAACACCAGCGTGCTGGTCTTGACCGTGAACGGCAGCTCCAGCACCAGCGCGCTGGTCTGCTCGCTGGCGCCCAGCGCGGCCAGCAGGCCGCCGATGATCAGGATGGTGGTGGAGGCGAAGAAGGACGGGCTCGACAGCAGCGCCTGGCTGACCGCGCCGTCCAGCACGCGCATGTCGCGGAAGGTCAGCTGCAGCATCCATTGCCGACGCACGCGGTTGGTGATCGCGAGCAGCGAGCCGCGCGCCTCGGCATGGCGCTTGGAGAATTGCGCGTATCCGACCCAGCCCAGGAAGAACAGGGCCAGCGCGCCCCAGTCGAGCAGCGGCAGCGCGGCCAGCAGTTGTCTCAGCGATTGCATCGCGCGAGTGTAGGCGCCGCCCGGGCGGCTGCCCGGGCGGCGAGGATCAGACCGGCAGGTCGAAGACCAGCACCTCGGCGTCCTGTCCGGCCTCGATGCTCAGGGCCGCTTCCTTGGCCAGTTGCATCGCGTCGCCGGCGGCGAGCGCTTCGCCGTTGACCGTCACCTGACCGCGCACGACATGCACGTAAGCCAGGCGGTCGGCCGACAGCGGCAGCTCGGCGCGTTCATCGCCATTGAACAGTCCGGCGTACAGGCGCGCATCCTGGTGGATGCTCACCGAGTCCTGCGCGCCGTCCGGCGACGCCACCAGGCGCAGCCGGCCGCGCTTGTCGGCCTCGGCGAAATGCTTCTGCTCGTAGCCCGGGGTCACGCCCTGACGGTCCGGCATGACCCAGATCTGCAGGAAGTGCGTCTCGCCGTCCTTGGAATGGTTGAACTCGCTGTGCATCACGCCGGTGCCGGCGCTCATGCGCTGCACGTCCCCCGGGCGGATCACGCCCGCGTTGGCGCCGCCCGGCTTGCCGTTGCCCATGCTGTCCTGGTGGGCGAGCTCGCCGCTGAGCACGTAGCTGATGATCTCCATGTCGCGGTGGCCGTGCGTGCCGAAGCCGGTGCCGCCGGCGATGCGGTCCTCGTTGATCACCCGCAGCGGGCCGAAGCCCATGCGGCGCGGGTTGTAGTAATCCGCGAACGAGAAGCTGTGGAAGCTCTTGAGCCAGCCGTGATCGGCATAACCGCGGTCCGAGGACTTGATGACTTCACGCATTTGAATGCTCCTTGGCTGGCCCGTGGTGGCGGGCCTTGTGTTGTCGATGGGCTCAATTCTGAAGATCGCCGCCTCTCCCGAGGGGGAGGGGCCTTGAAGCCAGCGTTCAAATAAGATGAAGGGATGTCACAACAAGACAAACGACGGGTGCTCACGCCCGAGGCGCTGGCCATGATGGACAGCATCGCCCGTAGCGGCAGCTTCGCGGCGGCGGCGCGGGAGATGGGCAAGGTGCCCTCGGCGCTGACCTACTCCGTGCGCCAGCTCGAGGATGCGCTGGACGTGCTGCTGTTCGACCGCAGCTCGCGCCAGGCGGTGCTGACCGCGGCTGGTCACGAACTGCTGACCGAGGGGCGCCGGCTGCTGCAGGAGATGGACGCCGTGGCCAATCGCGTCAAGCGCGTGGCCACCGGCTGGGAAAGCGAGCTCACGATCGCCTTCGACGACGCGATCGCGCGCCGGGCGATCTTCGACCTGATGGACGCGTTCTATCGGCAGGCCGAGGACGGCAAGCCGCCGCCCACGCGGCTGAAGCTGCGCACCGAGGTGCTCTCGGGCACCTGGGAGGCGCTGATCTCGGGCCAGGCCGACTTGGCCATCGGCACCAGCGCGCAGCCGCCGGGCAGCTCGGTGGTGTGCGAGGTGCTCGGTCCGATGGAGATGGTGTTCTGCGTCGCGCCGCACCATCCGCTGGCGAGCTTCGAGGGCGTGCTGACCTCGGCCGACATCGCCCGTCACCGCATCGTCGCGGTGGCCGACACGGCCCGGCACCTCGCGCCGATGACCGTCGGCGTCGTGCCCGGACAGGAAGTGCTGACGGTGCCGTCGATGGCCATCAAGCTCGAGGCCATGCTGCGCGGGCTGGGTGTGGGCTCGCTGCCCACGCCGATGGTGCGCCGCCATGTCGAGGCCGGGCGGCTCGTGATGAAGGAGACCTTCCAGGGCAAGCGCATCTCGCCGATGCATTACGCCTGGCGCAACACGGGCCATCGACCGGCCAAGGCGCTGGCGTGGTGGCTGGAGCGGCTCAAGAGCGAGGCCACGCGGCGCTCGCTGCTGGAGCAGCACGAGGGCCTGCTGCTGTGAGCGAGTCCGAGCGCCCGACCGTGAGCCGGCCCTACGTCGGCCGCTTCGCGCCATCGCCGACCGGGCCGCTGCACGAGGGCTCGCTGGTGGCCGCGCTGGCCAGCTGGCTTGACGCGCGCGCGCACGGCGGACGCTGGTTGATCCGCATCGAGGACGTCGACGGGCCGCGCTGCCCGCCAGGCGCGGACGCGACGGTGCTGTCGCAGCTCGCGCAGGTGCGACTGCTGCCGGACGCGCCGCCGGTGTGGCAGTCGCGGCGCGGCGCGGCCTACCAGGCGGCGCTCGATCACCTGGTCGCCGCGGGATGGGCCTACCCCTGCGGCTGCTCGCGCAAGGACATCGCCGAGGCGATCGCCGCGCGCGGTGAATCGCGCGAGCGGCACGGGGAGCTCGTCTATCCCGGCACCTGCCGCGATGGCCTGCACGGCAAGCCGGCGCGGGCTTGGCGACTGCGCAGCACGGCAGGCCGGGCGGGGCAGGCGGGCGCCGAGGGCGTCGACGGCGACCGCGCGATGCGCATCGATTGGACGGATCGCCGGCTCGGCGCGCAGTCGCAGGACTTGACCGACGAGGTGGGCGACTTCGTGCTGCGGCGCGCCGACGGCCTGTGGGCCTATCAGCTGGCGGTGGTCGTGGATGACGGCTGGCAGGGCGTGACCGACGTCGTGCGCGGCGAGGACCTGGCCGACAACACCCCCCGCCAGATCCGGCTGCAAGCCTTGCTGGACCTGCCCACGCCGCGCTACCTGCACACGCCGCTGGTGCTGGGCGACAACGGCGAGAAGCTGTCCAAGCAGAACGGGGCCCGAGCGCTGGACTTGGGAGACCCGCTTGCCGCACTGCGGCGCGCCGGTGCCCGTCTCGGGCTGCCGGCACTGGAGGCGCGCACGATGTCCGAGTGGCTGGAGCGCGCCGTGTCGGCGTGGGCTGTACGGCAGGGCTGAGCGCAGGGGCGCTCGGCGGCTGGCATGATCACGCCTTTGCGTTTCGGGATGTCCGCCGACATCCCCCTTTCAAGGAATCCTCGATGAAGACGACCGACAGCGGCCTGCAATACGACGACACCACCGCGGGCAGTGGCGCTACCGCCCGCGCCGGCCAGGACGTGAAGGTGCATTACACCGGCTGGCTGTACAAGGACGGCCAGAAGGGCGCCAAGTTCGACTCCAGCAAGGACCGCGGCGAGCCGTTCGAGTTCGAACTCGATGGCGGCATGGTCATCAAGGGCTGGGACGAAGGCGTGCAGGGCATGCAGGTGGGCGGTACGCGTGTGCTGGTGATCCCGCCGCAACTGGGCTACGGCGCGCGCGGCGCGGGCGGCGTGATTCCCCCGAACGCGACGCTGATGTTCGAGGTCGAGCTGCTGGGCGTGTCCGGCGGCACCGAGCCGCTGACGCTGGGCAATCTGCAGAAGACCGAGAGCGGCCTGCAGTTCGAGGACGTCAAGACCGGCGAGGGCGCCGTGGCCGAGGCCGGCAAGCGCGTGACCGTGCATTACACGGGCTGGCTGTACAAGGACGGCCAGCGCGGCCGCAAGTTCGACTCGTCCAAGGACCGCCGCGATCCGTTCCGCTTCCACCTGGGCGCGGGCGAGGTCATCAAGGGCTGGGACGAAGGCGTGCAGGGCATGCAGGTCGGCGGCACCCGCTTCCTGGTGATCCCTTCGGAACTCGGCTATGGCCCCTACGGCGCCGGCGGCGTGATCCCGCCGCACGCCACGCTGCTTTTCGAAGTGGAACTGCTGGCGGTCTGATCGAAGTGCGCTCCCAGCCTCTGGCTTGGAGCGCTCCTTCTGACCCCCTCTCCTGCGAAGCGGGAGAGGGTGGGGTGAGGGCTCGTGGCGGCCCGCGGTGCCCTTCCCGGAGCCCTCACCCCCCGCCCTCTCCCGCTTCGCGGGCGAGGGGGCTCAAGGCGAGCAGTGCTTCAGCGGCCCGACGGGTCTCGACGTCGCTGCCATCGCGCAACGCGATGCGCGGCGCCGTTGCCAGCCCGGCGAAGTGGTTTGTCAACGAGCGCTCATACCCCGGGTCGTAGTGATCCCGCATGAGCTCGCCGAAGACAGCGGCCCATTGGCCCTCGCGCGCCATCGCCTGCCAGCGCTGCACGCGCTCCCGGCCGCGCAGCGCGACCAGCCCGCCGATCAGCGCGTTGAACGCCTCCGGCTCGGCCAGGAAGTGCGCGTAATCCTCCAGCAGCAGCTCGACCCGGCCCGCCTCGGCCATCTCGATCCACACGCAGCGGCCCTGCGCGCGCAGCCGCTGCTGCAGCGACTCTGGCATCTGCACGCCGCCGATCTTGCGGCTTTCGCTCTCGACGAACACCGGGCGTGACGGATCCAGCCCGACCAGCGCTTGCCACAACGCCGTGTCGAAGGCTTTCTGGCTGGGTTGCGGCGAGTCGGGCAGGGCGCCCAGCACCGAGCCGCGATGCCGCGCGAGCGCCTCCAGGTCCAGCACCTGCGCGCCCGCCTGCACCAGGGCCTGCAGCAGTCGCGTCTTGCCCGAGCCCGTCCGGCCGCATAGCACGATGAAATCGAAGCGCGCGGGCAGCTCGGCCAGGGTCTGGATCACCTCGCCACGGAAGGCCTTGTAGCCGCCGACCAGCTGCAGCGACTTGAATCCGATCTGGTTGAGGAACCAGTTCATCGCGCCCGAGCGCTGTCCGCCGCGCCAGCAATAGACCAGCGGCCGCCAGTGCTTGACCATCACCGCGCGCTGCGCGTCGAGGTGGTTGGCGATGTTGCGCGCGACGATCGCCGCGCCGAGCTTGCGCGCCTCCAGCGGGTCCTGCTTGTAGAGCGTGCCCACGACGCGGCGCTCGTCGTTGTCCAGCACCGGCCAGTTGACCGCGCCGGGCAGGTGGTCCTCGGCGAATTCCGCCGGCGAGCGCACGTCGATCACCGTGCTGAACGCGTCAAGTCGCTGGAAGGCCTCGGCCGAGGCGATCACGTGGTACTGGCTCATGACTGGGGGCCTCGCGGCCTTATTGCACGGACAGCGCGTCCAGCAGCTCGCCCTCGATCTGCAGCTGCAGACGGCTTTGCTGCAGCGCGGCGCCGTCGAGCAGGAAGGTGTCTTCCACGCGCTCTCCCAGCGTGGACACCTTGGCGAGCTGCAGGTTGATGCCATGCCGCGCCAGCACGCGTGCGATCGCGTACAGCAGACCCGCGCGGTCGGTCGCGCTGACCGACAGCAGCCAGCGCTGCGCGCGTTCATCAGGCCGCAGCGAGATGCGCGGCGTGAACGGGAAACTCTTCACCCGACGCGACAGCCGCCCCTTGCGCGGCTCGGGCAGCGGGCCCGGCGCCACCAGCGCCTGGCTGAGCTTGGACTCGACCAGCGCGGTCAGGTCGCGGTGATGGAGGTCGAGCTCCGGCGCGATGACCTGGAAGGTGTCCAGCGCGTAACCGCTGCGCGTGGTGTGCACCTTGGCGTCCAGGATGTTGAAACCCGCGCCGTCGAAGTAGCCGCAGATGCGCGCGAACAGGTCCTGCTGGTCCTTCGCGTAGACCAGCACCTGCAGGCCCTCGCCGACCGGCGACGGACGCGCCCGGACCACCGGCTCGGTGCTGTCGACATGCCGCCACAGCGCGCGCGCGTGCCAGGCCAGATCCGGCGCGTCATGCCGCGCGAAGTAGCTCAGGTCCAGCGTCTTCCACAAGGCGTCCTCGGTGCCGGGCAGCTGTGCCTTGAGCGCGAGTTCCTGCCGCGCCTCCTGCTTGCGCGCCTCGATCTCGGCGGCCATGTTCAGCCTGGCCCCGCCCAGCGCGCGCAGCGTCAGCCGGTACAGGTCCTCGAGCAGCTTGCCCTTCCACGCGTTCCAGACCTTGGGGCCGGTGCCGCGGATGTCGGCCACGGTGAGCAGGTACAGCGCCGTCAGCGTGCGCTGGTCCTTCACCAGCTGCGCGAAATGCTGGATGACCTCCGGATCGGACAGGTCTTCCTTCTGCGCCACGCGAGACATGGTCAGGTGATGCTCCACCAGGAACACGACCAGCGCGGCGTCCGCCTTGGGCACGCCGTGCGCGCGGCAGAAGCGTTTGGCCTCGACCGCGCCGAGATCGGAGTGATCGCCGCCCCGGCCCTTGGCGATGTCATGGAACAGCGCCGCCACGTACAGGGCGGAGGGCCGGTCGAACTGCGCCGCGAGCTGCGAGCAGAACGGGTACTCGTGCGTGTGCTCCGGGATGAAGAAGCGCCGGATGTTGCGCAGCACCATCAGGATGTGCTGGTCCACCGTGTAGACGTGGAACAGGTCGTGCTGCATCTGCCCGACGATGCGCCGGAACACCCACAGGTAACGCCCCAGCACCGAGGTCTGGTTCATCAACCGGAAGGCGTGCGTCTGGCCCTGCGGCTCCTCCAGGATGCGCATGAACATCGCGCGGTTGGCCGGATCGCGCCGGAACGCACTGTTCATCAGGCCGCGCGCGTTGTACAGCGCGCGCAGCGTCTTCGCCGACAGCCCCTTGATGCCGGGCGTCTGCTGGTAGATCAGGAAGGTCTCGAGGATGGCATGCGGCTCGCGCTCGTAGAGGTCGTCGCCGGCGATCTCCAGCATGCCGCTGCGCTCCAGGAAACGCTCGTTGACCGGGCGCAGTTCGTTGTCGCGGGTGCCGTTGATCTGCTCCTCGAGGTTGAGCAGCGTGATCTGGTTGAGCTGCGTCACTGCCTTGGCCGCCCAGTAGTAGCGGCGCATCAGCTTCTCGGAGGCGCGCAGCGACTTCGTCGACGCGTAGCCGAATCGCTCGGCCACCGCGGTCTGCAGGTCGAAGACCAGCCGGTCCTCGCGGCGCCGCGCGGCCAGGTGCAGCTGGCAGCGGATGCTCTTGAGCACGCCCTCGTTGCGCTGCAGCTGGCGAGCCTCGAAAGGCGTGATCAGGCCCTTGGCCGCGAGCTGCGGCCAGGTCTTGCCCAGCGCCGCGCCGCGCGCGATCCAGATCAGCACCTGCAGGTCGCGCAGCCCGCCGGGGCTTTCCTTGCAGTTGGGCTCCAGCGCGTAGGGCGTCTCTTCGTACTTGTTGTGGCGCTGGCGCATCTCCAGCGTCTTGGCGCGCATGAACGCGCGCGGATCGACGGCCGCGCGGAAGGCCTTGTCGAAGGCCCGCACCAGCGGCTTGGCGCCGGCCAGCCAGCGCGACTCCAGCAGCGCGGTCTGGATGGTGACGTCGCCGGCGGCCTCGTCCAGGCACTCGCGCACCGTGCGCACCGACGAGCCGATCTCCAGCCCGATGTCCCAGCACGCGGTGATGAAGGCCTCGATCGCCTGCTTGAGCGGACCGGGCTGGTCCGGCATCGGATCGCCGGGCCGGGTGTCGGGCAGCAGCACCAGCACGTCGACGTCGGAGTGCGGGAAGAGCTCGCCGCGCCCGTAGCCGCCCACGGCGACGAGCGCCGCGTCGGGTGCGGCCGCGGCCAGGCCGGACTGCGTCCACAAGGCTTGCAGCGTGCCATCGACGTGACGCGCCAGCAGCCGCATCAGCCTTGTGGCGGCGGACACGCTCGCCTTGGCGGCGGCGAACTCGTCCAGCAGCTGTTGCTTGCCGGCCTTGAAGTGCTGGCGCAGCTCGGCGACCGGCACCGCGGGCGCGGCGGCGCCAACCTCGCCGGGCGTCCTGGCGTTCATGCGCGGACCGCCGCGATCAGGCCGCGGCGGCCTGGGGCTGGATGAAGGCCGGCGGAGGCGGGGAGCCGGCCGACTGCGTGAGGATCTCGTAGCCGGTGTCGGTGACGAGCACCGTGTGCTCCCACTGCGCCGACAGCGAGCGGTCCTTGGTCACCACGGTCCAGCCGTCGTTGAGGCTGCGCGTCTCGCGGCGACCGGCGTTGATCATCGGCTCGATCGTGAAGATCATGCCGGGCACCAGTTCCTCGAGCGTGTTGGGGCGGCCGTAGTGCAGGATCTGCGGCTCCTCGTGGAATTTCTGGCCGATGCCGTGGCCGCAGTACTCGCGCACCACGCTGAAGCCCTCGTTCTCGGCGAAGGTCTGGATGGCGTGGCCGATGTCGCCGACGCGCGCGCCGGGCTTGACCTTCTGGATGCCCTTCCACATCGCCTCGTAGGTGAACGAGCACAGGCGCGTGGCCAGGATCGAGCCGCCGCCCACGACGAACATGCGGCTGGTGTCGCCGTGCCAGCCGTCCTTGATCACGGTGACGTCGATGTTGACGATGTCGCCGTTCTTCAGCGGACGGTCATTGGGGATGCCGTGGCAGACCTGGTGGTTGATCGAGGTGCAGATCGACTTCGGATACGGCGTGTAGCCCGGCGGCTGGTAGTTCAGCGGAGCGGGAATGCCGTGCTGGACGTTCACGATGTAGTCGTGGGCCAGCTTGTCGAGGTGCTCGGTGGTGACGCCCGGCTTGACGTGCGGGGTCAGCATGTCCAGCACCTCGGACGCCAGACGTCCGGCGATGCGCATGGCGTCGATGTCGGCGCCGGTCTTGATCGTGATGGTCATAAGGCCGGCATTTTAGGCGTTCGCCCATCCCCGTGCAGGGGTTGGGCGAACGCAGGAGGCTCATTCCGCCCAGACGATCAGCCCGGTGTACGCCGTCACCAGCACCACGATGCCGAAGGCGATGCGGTACCAGGCGAAGGGGGTGAAGCTGTGGCTGGCGATGTACTTCAGCAGCCAGCGCACGCAGATCCAGGCGCTGACGAAGGAGAAGAACAGCCCCACGGCGAACAGCGGGATGTCGCCCGTGGACAGCACCGAGCGCTCCTTGTACAGGCTGTACAGGCCGGCGCCGATCAGCGTCGGGATCGCGAGGAAGAAGCTGAAATCGGTCGCCGCCTTGCGCGACAGGCCCAGCAGCATGCCGCCGATGATGGTCGCGCCGGAACGGCTGGTGCCGGGCACCATGGCCAGGCATTGCACGAGCCCGACCTTCAGCGCGTCCATCGGCGTCATCTGGTCGACGTCCTGGATGCGCACCGCGGTCTGCTGACGTCGCTCGGCCCAGAGGATGATGAAGCCGCCCAGGATGAAGGTGCTGGCCACCACGATGGGCGTGAACAGGTGCTCCTTGATGGCCTTGCCGAACAGCAGGCCCAGGATCACCGCCGGCAGGAAACCGATGGCGACGTTGAGCACGAAGCGGCGGGCGCGGACGTCGCTGCCCAGGCCGGCGGCGGTCTCGCGCAGGCGCTGCCAGTACACGATGATCACGGCCAGAATCGCGCCGGTCTGGATGGCGATGTCGAAGACCTTGCCCCGGGCGTCCTCGAACCCGCCCAGCAGCGCGCCGGTGAGGATCAGGTGGCCCGTCGACGAGATCGGCAGGAATTCGGTCAGGCCTTCCACGATCCCCATGATCGCGGCCTTGATCAGCAGCACAGTGTCCAACTTCGACTCCGGAAATGCCGCCTCGCTCGGGGGTGGAGGCGGGTCGGCGGGCATGATAGCCGCGCTGCGGGCAAGGTTTGCCGCAGTGCAGCACCCAGGTGGGCGGCCCTGGCGTCAGGGCGGCGTGAAGGCCTTCAGGCGGGCTTCAGTCAAGGTGTGGCAGCGCACGTTGGCCGCCTGATGCCAGCCGTGTGCCGCAGCGGCCTTGACCGGCGTGAAAGCCCGCCGCTACATTACTGACCGGTTAGTCAGTTAGTTCCTCATCCGCCCGTCATGCCTCGCGCCCCGTCCAAGTCCGCCAGCCCGGCGCCGACCTCCGCCCGACAACGGCGCAAGGAGGCGCGGCCGCAGGAGCTGCTCGAGGCGGCGCTGGCGCTCTTCGTCGAGAAGGGCTTCGCCGCCACCCGGATGGAGGAGGTGGCCGCCCAGGCGGGAGTGTCCAAGGGGACGCTCTATCTGTATTACCCCTCCAAGGAGGAACTCTTCAAGGCGGTGGTGCGCGAGTCCATCGGCACGAAGATCGCGGAAGGGGTGTCGGAACTGGGCAAGCACCAGGGCTCGATGGCAGCCCTGCTGACCTGGATGCTGTGGAGCTGGTGGGAGCGCATGGGCCTCACCCCGGCGGGCGGCATCCACAAGATCATGATGAGCGAGGCCCGCAACTTCCCCGAGCTGGCGGCGTTCTACAACGACGAAGTCATCGAGCCCAGCTGCGAGCTGCTGGCCGAGGTCATGCGCCGCGGCATCGCCTCGGGAGAATTCCGCGATGTCGACCCCGATGCCGCCGTGATGGTGATGATCGGGCCGGTGCTGCACCTGGTGCTGCATCAGCACTCGATCGGCGCGGCCGGCATCACCCATGAACACAAGTGCACGCCCGAGCAGGTGTTGGAACTTCAGCTCGAACTCATGTTCGAGGGACTTCTCAACCGCCCGCGCGACGGCGCCATGACCCGGGCGCCCGCCTAGAATACCGCCCGCATTCGGCGCGCCATGGGGCGGCCAGAGGATTGAACATGAACTTCGAACAAGCCCGCTTCAACATGATCGAACAGCAGATCCGTCCCTGGGATGTGCTGGATCCCTCGGTGCTGGCGCTGCTGGCCGTGGTCAAGCGCGAGGACTTCGTGCCGGCCGCCTACCGCAACGTGGCCTTCACCGACGTCGAGCTGCCGCTGGCCAACGGCCAGAAGATGCTGCCCCCGCGCGTGGAAGCCCGCTGGATGCAGGAGCTGCAGATCGAGCGCCACGAGAAGGTGCTGGAGATCGGCACCGGCAGCGGCTACATGGCCGCGCTGCTGGGCCACAAGGCGCAGCAGGTCTTCAGCGTGGAGAAGGACGCCGCGCTGGCCGGCGCCGCCCGCGACGCGCTGCGTCGCAACGGCGTGCTGAACGTGACGGTGGTCGAGGGCGACGGCGTGAAGGGCCTGCCCGGCGAGGCGCCGTTCGACGTCATCCTGCTGTCGGGCTCGGTGCCGCAGGCGCCGCAGGCGCTGCTGGACCAGCTCAAGGTCGGCGGCCGCATGGGCGTGATCGTCGGCGACGAGCCGGCGATGACCGCGCGCATCATCACGCGCACCGGTGAACGCGAATTCACGACGAAGAACCTGTTCGAGACCGTGGTCCAGCGCCTGGACGGCTTCGACACCGGCTCGCATTTCACGTTCTGATCCTGGCAGCCCGTCGCGCGTAATTGCCGTCACGGGGTGCGAAGTCTGCAGGTCGTCGCATTTCTTTCGAGACAGCGGGTCGAGGTGATCTATAACCTCGCCCGCGGCATCGAACGGGGTCGGAGGAGCTCTCCCCGTCGGTGCCGAGGTACTGAACGCCGGTCGCGGGCTGTCCGCGCCGGGTCCGCAGTTGGATCGATCCGAAGAACATGACATCGATACGAGGAAGCCTCATGGCCGCTGAACGCCGTACGTCTCCGATCTCCCGCCTGCCGCGGGTCACGCTTGTCGCCGCGGCGCTCGCGCTGCTGGCCGGCGCGGCCCAGGCGCAGAGCCTGCAAGAGCTGTACGACGCGGCCCGCGCTTACGACGCCACCTACCTGGCGGCGCGGGCGGTGGCCGATTCGGCCCAGTACCGCTACGGCCAGACACAGGCTTTGGCCCGTCCCAGCGTCGGACTCGGCGTTGGCGCGACGCGCAACGAGGTCGACCTGCCCAACATCGGCGGGACCAATCCCGGCCGCCAGGGCAACACCGTCAGCAATGCCGGCCTGAGCGCCAAGTACGCCGTCTTCAACCGTCCGAACGCGGGCAGCATCGAACAGGCCCGCCTGGGCGTGGATGTCGCGCAGCAGGACCTGCAGAGCGCGGAACAGGACCTGATCGTGCGCGTCGCGCAAGCCTATTTCGATGTGCTGGCGGCCAAGGACACGCTGTCGACGTCCAGCGCCAACAAGGCGGCGATCGCGGAGCAGCTGGCCTCGGCCAAGCGCAACTTCGAGGTCGGCACGGCCACCATCACCGACACGCGTGAGGCGCAGGCCCGCTACGACCTGGCGACCGCGCAGGAACTGGCCGCGGACAACGACTTGCGCGTCAAGCGCGTGACGCTGGACCAGCTGGTCGGCCGGGTCGGTGTCGAGCCGCGTCCGCTGGCGGTGCCGGTGGCGCTGCCGCCGGTGGCGCCGTCGACGGTCGAGCCCTGGGTCAGCCAGGCCGAGGGCGGCCACCCCGCCATCCGCAAGGCGCAGCTGGGTCTGGACATCGCCAAGATCGAGATCGAACGCGCCCAGGGCGCGCGCTGGCCGACGGTGGACCTGAACGCCTCGCTGGGCGTGCAGCGCCAGACCGGCGAGGGCCTGAGCTACACGGGCAACACCAAGCAGGGCTCGCTGGGCGTTTCGGTGAACCTGCCGGTGTACAGCGGCGGCGCGATCACCAACCGCATCAAGGAGACGGTGGCGCTGGAGGAGAAGTCGCGCAACGACCTGGACTTCGCGCGTCGCAGCGTGGAGGAGGGCACCAAGCGGGCGTTCTTCGGCGTGCAGTCGCTGCAGGCGCAGGTGAAGGCCTACGAGGCGGCGGAAGCGTCGTCCAAGCTGGCGCTGGAAGCCACGCAGCTGGGCTACAAGGTCGGCGTGCGCGTCAACCTGGACGTGCTGAACGCGCAGACCCAGCTGTACACGACGCAGCGCGACCTGGCCAAGGCCCGCTACGACGTGCTGGTCAACAGCCTCAAGCTGCGCCAGGCCTCCGGTCAGCTGCGTCCCGAAGACGTCGCGGCGATCAACTCGCTGCTGTCGCGCTGAACCTTCGGGTTCGCGGGGACTCATCGATAGCCGCCTGCGGGCGGCTTTCGTGCGTCTGCGCGGCTGGTGACAGGTCTTGCCGCCAGTTCGCGCGACAATCCGCGCCCATGCTGTATGTGATTTCTCCCGCGAAGTCCCTCGACTACGAGACCCCGACGCCCGAGGCCGTGAACGCGCTGGCGGGGCGGCCGCAATTCGTGCCGCAGGCGGCCGAGCTGATCGAGCTGCTCAAGACCAAGTCCAGCGCCGACATCGGTGGCCTGATGGACATCTCCGACGCGCTGGCGTCGCTGAACGTGGCGCGTTACCACGCCTGGTCGACCCGATTCACCGACAAGAACAGCAAGCCGGCGGTGCTCGCCTTCAACGGCGATGTCTACGACGGGCTGCAGGCGTCGACGCTGTCGCTGGACGACCTGCAATGGGCGCAGCGCCACCTGGCGATCCTGTCGGGGCTGTACGGTGTGCTGCGGCCGCTGGACCGGCTGCAGCCGTATCGGCTCGAGATGGGCACCGCGCTGAAGAACGCCAAGGGCGGCAACCTCTACGCCTACTGGGGCGACATCATCGCCGAGCACCTGAACGCGCAGACCGCGCAGTTGCCCACGCCGGTGATCGTCAACCTGGCGTCGCAGGAATACTTCAAGGCGGCGGCCCGCAAGGCGCTCAAGCCGCGCGTGATCGAGTGCCAGTTCGAGGACTGGAAAGGCGGCCGCTACAAGATCATCAGCTTCTTCGCCAAGCGCGCGCGCGGGCTGATGGCGCGTCATGCGATCCAGCACCGGATCAGCACGCCGGCGGGGCTCCAGGCATTTGCCGTCGACGGCTATGCCTATGCGCCCGAGGCGAGCGAGCCGGACCGGCTCGTGTTCCGCCGCCGGATCGCCGAGTAATACCCGGAGTGATACCGTCACGACCATGAGCAATTCGCAATACCTCACGCCGGAATTGCGCGACTGGGTGGCCGCGCAGTTGCGCAACGGCATCACGCGCGAGGCGCTGTACCAGGCGATGCTGAGCAGCGGCTGGGTGCCGGACATGGCCCAGCAGGCGCTGGCCGAGCATCAGGCGGCCGAGCCGCCGTTGACGCTGCCCGAGCTCCCCGAGCCCGTCGTCGAGCCGGGCAGCCTGCCCGAGCCGGATCTGTCCGATCAACGCAGCGTGCTGTTGCCCGACGGGCATCGCGTCGAGATCCTGATGGCGCTGCATCGCCCGCGGGTGATCGTGTTCGGCGGCTTGCTGTCGGAGGCCGAGTGCGACGCCGTCATGGCCGCCGCCGGAGCGCGCCTGGCGCGGTCCGAGACCGTCGCTGCCAAGCGCGAGGGCAGCGAGGTGAACGCCGCTCGCACCAGCGAGGGCATGTTCTTCGAGCGCGGCGAGAACGAGGTCGTGGCGCGCGTGGAACGTCGCATCGCCGCCTTGCTCAACTGGCCGCTGCGCAACGGCGAGGGCCTGCAGGTGCTGCGTTACCGCGTCGGCGCCGAGTACCAGCCGCATTACGACTACTTCGACCCGCGTCATGCCAGCTCCAAGGCGATCCTGGAACGCGGCGGCCAGCGCGTGGCCACGCTGGTGATGTACCTGAACACGCCCGCGCGCGGCGGGGCGACGGTGTTCCCCGACATCAAGCTCGACGTGATGGCGCAGAAGGGCAACGCGGTCTTCTTCAGCTACGACCGACCCGATCCCGCGACGCTGACGCTGCACGGCGGGGCGCCCGTGCTCGAGGGCGAGAAATGGGTCGCCACAAAATGGTTACGTCAGGGCGAGTTCGTTTGACGCGGGCTTCACCGTCGCATCGTTAGACTTGGCGCCCATCGTTGATCGCTGAAGAAGGAAGCCCACATGAAGTCGTTGATCGTCGCCCTGAGCACCGCGCTGCTGGCCACCCTGGCGCAGGCGCAAGGTCAGCCGGTGCCCCCGGCCACGGCGCCGATCGCGGCCGCGCCCGCGGCGCAGTCGGACATGGCCAGTCCGGCCGCCAAGCCCGCCAAGTCAGGTGCCAAGCACAAGGCCTCCGGCAAGACGGCCAAGAAGTCGGGCCAGCACGCCGCGGCCAAGAAGTCCGGCGCCAAGAAGGCGGGCGCGACGAAGTCGGGTGCCAAGAAGTCGAGCTCGAAGAAGGTGGCCTCGGCCAAGCCCAAGAAGGCCAAGTCGCACCGCGCGACGGCCTGATCCGCGGGGCAGGGTGCGGATCTCCGCGCCCCGAACTGCTGATCTCCCACCCGCCCAGTCCGGTTTCCGGACCGGACCGGCAACAAAAAAGCAGCCCGCGGGCTGCTTTTTCATTGGACGTTGAACCGGGTGGGGTTCAGACGCGCTTGCGGTACTCGTGGGTACGCGTGTCGATTTCGATGTTGTCGCCTTGCGCCACGAAGATGGGCACGGGGATCTCGAAACCGGTGGCGATCTTGGCGGGCTTCAGGACCTTGCCCGAGGTGTCGCCCTTGACGGCCGGCTCGGTCCAGGTGACTTCGCGCACGACGCTGGTGGGCATTTCGACGGAGATCGCCTTGCCGTCGTAGAACACCACTTCGACTTCCATGCTGTCTTGCAGGTAGTTGATGGCGTCGCCCATGTTCTCGGCTTCCACCTCGAACTGGTTGTACTCGGTGTCCATGAACACGTACATCGGATCAGCGAAGTACGTGTAGGTGCACTCCTTCTTGTCCAGGATGATCTGGTCCATCTTGTCGTCGGCCTTGAAGACGACTTCGGTGCCCGAGTTGTTCAGCAGGCTCTTCAGCTTCATGCGCACGGTGGCGGCATTGCGGCCACCGCGGCTGTATTCGGTCTTCAGCACGACCATGGGGTCCTTGCCGTGCATGATCACGTTGCCGGCGCGAATTTCTTGAGCGATCTTCATGATGATTCCGGGAGATTGGGTCCGGGCACAGTCATCAGGATGCTTGAGATCCGAACTGTTCCGGCGGTGTGAGGCGTTCCGTGCCGAACCGGCTGCTCACAGCCGTGGCGCGTTCTGAACGCGAAAAGCCGCGCATTCTAGCCCGAAAGCCCCCTCAATCGCCACTCGCGTGCCGGGCAAAGCCCATGAGCTGCGAGGTCAAGTCGTCTTGCGCGCTCAATTTGGCACGCCAGGACCGGGCTTGGCTCACGCCGGCGGGGGGCTCGCGCAGCGCTTCGGCGCAGGCGGGCGTCCAGTCCGAGAGCCCATTCCAGGCGCGTGACAACTCGCGCCAGCGCGACGCCCAGGCGGGATCCGCGCCGTCGAGCGACAGGTCCAGGAAGGCGTCGAGCTTGGGCGCGTGCGCGCCGTCGTCCTGGAAGTAGATCTGCCAGAGCATCGGTTGCCCGGCCCATTGCGCGCGGACGAAGGAATCCTCGCCACGCACCAGGTTCAGGTCGCAGGACCAGAGCAGCCGGTCGTAGTCGTGCTGGCTCAGGTAGGGAAGGGCGAGGGCGCGTTGTCCCGGGCGCAGGAGCGGCGGCAACGCGGCCTGCGGCGCGCCGGGGCACAGGAGCAGCAACCAGCCAGGGCCGAGCGCCTCGAGGAATTCGGCCAGCGGCGCCTGCGGATAGGCGAAGAGGCTCAGCACCTGCTCGCCCGGCTGGCGCTGCCATCCGCGCGCGGCAAGCCACGACTCCCCGTGATGCGAGATCGCCTCGTCGATCAGGCCCGTCTCGCGCAGCAGGCCGCCGGTGCGCGCCGTGAAACCGGGATAGAAGAACCACTTGTCCAGCCCCGCGCCCGGTCCGGAGAACTGCGGCGACTTCAGCCCATGGCTGCGCTCGACATAGCTTTCCGCGCTGAGGTACTCGAGATTGATCCACGCCGGCCGCGTCGGCCGGGCCGCCATCGCGGCGATGAAAGCGGCCGGCAGCTCGCAGCCGAAGGTCTCCAGCACGACGTCGCCCGGCGCGGCCTCGATCGCCTGATCCCAGTGATGACAGCTCAGGCCCGGCACGGCCTCGGGCTGCATCCAGGCCAGGGCGCTCAGGTCGTCGCACCACAACCGCGCCTGCTGGCCGCGCGAGGCGAGGTCGCGCGCCAGCCGCAGGCACACGCCCAGGTCTCCGTGGTTGTCGATGACGCGGCAGAAGATGTCCCAGATCGGCATCGCGGGATTATCCGGCGGCACAATCGCGCCTCATGAGCAAGCCCCCCGCCGGCGCCAGCGAAGTGCCGGAACCGATCCCCACCGCGGAGACCTCCGCCGCCGACGCTTCGGTGAACACCCCCGAAGACAGCCTCCCGGATACCTGGAACGACCAGTCCGAGGCGATCGAGGCCGCCGAGTCCGGCCGTGTCGCCGACATGGAGCGCGCCGCGCGCGAGGTCCGCGACCGCCTGCTGGCCGAGGTGCTGGCGCTGCCCGCGCTGCCCGGCGTGTACCGCTACTTCGACGCCCAGGACCACGTGCTCTACGTCGGCAAGGCCAAGAACCTGAAGCGGCGCGTGTCGAGCTACTTCCAGAAGGACCACGGCGGCACGCGCATCGGGATGATGGTGGCGCGCATCGCGCGGCTGGAGACCACGGTCGTGCGCACCGAGGCCGAGGCGCTGCTGCTCGAGAACAACCTCATCAAGGCGCTCAATCCGCGGTTCAACATCCTGTTCCGCGACGACAAGAGCTATCCCTACCTGCGGCTGTCGGGCCATACGTGGCCGCGCATCAGCTACTACCGCGGCGCCGTCGATCGCCGCCATCGCTACTTCGGGCCGTTCCCCAGCGCATGGGCGGTCAAGGAGTCGATCCAGTTGATCCAGAAGGTCTTCCAGCTGCGGACCTGCGAGGACACGGTCTTCAACAACCGCAGCCGGCCCTGCCTGCTGCACCAGATCCACCGCTGCACCGGGCCGTGCGTGCCCGAGGGACAGACCGAGGACTACCGGCGCAATGTCAGCAACGCGGAGCGTTTCCTGCTGGGCGAGACGCAGGAGGTCATGGACGCGCTGCAGGCGTCGATGATGGCCCACGCCGAGCGCTTCGAGTACGAGCAGGCGGCGGGCGTGCGCAACCAGATCACGGCGCTGTCCAAGGTGCTGCAGCAGCAGGCGGTGGACGAGAACAGCGCCACCGGCCGCGACCGCGACGTGGACATCCTCGCGGTGAAGCTCCAGGGCGGGCGCGCCTGCGTGAACCTGGCGATGGTGCGCGGCGGCCGTCACCTGGGCGACCGCGCGTATTTCCCGAAGCACGTGGACGACGCGACCGCGATGCGGCTGCTCGACGAGGAGGATCTCGTCGAGCTCGACGGGGAGGTCGGTGGCGAAGGCGGTGGCGAGGGCGTGAAGCGCGCCGAGCCGCCCAGCCCCGAGCGCCAGGTCCTGGAGGCCTTCATCGCGCAGCACTACCTCGAGATGGCGGTGCCGTCGTTGCTGGTGCTGTCCGACGCGGTGGATCCGGCGCTGGCCGAGGCGCTCAGCGCGCAGGCCGGTTACCGCGTCACCACCCAGGCGCAGCCGCGCGGCCAGCGCCGCATCTGGCAGGAGATGTGCGTGAAGGGCGCGGAGATCGCGCTGGCGCGGCTGCTGTCGGAAGAGGGCTCGCAGCAGGCGCGCACGCGCGCGCTGATCGAGGCGCTGGACTTGAGCGTCACCGAGCTCGACAAGTTCCGCATCGAGTGCTTCGACATCAGCCACACGGCGGGCGAGGCCACGCAGGCGTCGTGCGTGGTCTTCGAGGGCCATCAGATGCAGAGCAGCCAGTACCGGCGCTTCAACATCGAGGGCATCACCGGTGGGGACGATTACGCGGCGATGCGCCAGGTGCTGACACGCCGTTACAGCAAGATGGCCGAGGCGGCCCAGAATGGCACCGGACGTCTGCCGGACCTGGTGCTGGTGGACGGCGGCAAGGGGCAGGTGTCGATGGCGCGCGAGGTGTTCGTCGAGCTCGGCATCGACCTGGGCCTGATCGCCGGCGTCGAGAAGGGCGAGGGCCGCAAGGTCGGGCTCGAGGAACTGGTGTTCGCCGACGGGCGGGAGAAGGTGTACCTCGGGCGTGATTCGGCGGCGCTGATGCTCGTGGCGCAGATCCGGGACGAGGCGCACCGCTTCGCGATCACCGGCATGCGGGCCAAGCGCGCGTCGATCCGCACCGGTGGATCGCGGCTGGAGGACGTGCCCGGCGTGGGGCCGAAGAAGCGCGCGCAACTGCTGCAGCGATTCGGCGGCGTGCGCGGGGTGGCCGGGGCGAGCGTCGAGGAGCTGTGCAGCGTCAAGGGCATCTCGCGCGAGCTGGCCGAAGAGATCTATCGCGCGCTGCATTGAACGGCGCGCTGCCACGTGGGTTGGGAATACAGATGATGTCGAGCTTCGGACTTTCTCCTGTCGCGGCACGCCGCGGCGATCTTGCCGCGCGCTTGACCTCGGTGCTTGCGGCGATCGTGCTCGCGGGCTGTGGGGCTTCCACGCCGCAGACACCGAATCCTCCGGCTGCCCGAGCGCCGGTGCAGGACGCCGCGCGCGCGCCGGCCGGCCAGGTGACGCCGACGGCGCCGGGTTCGCCGTCCGGCCCGGTGCCGACCTCGCCGGCGGTGCGCCGCGGCTTGCCGTTGCCCGCGCCGCATCCGGTGAGCACGCACGAGGCGCTGCGGCTGCAGGCCGCGCAGCGCATGGTGGCCGCCAATCCGGACGGCACCTACCTGGGCGAGGTGCCGCCCGAGCTGCTCGCGATCCCGGTGCTGGAGGTCGAGCTCAACCAGGATGGCTCGATCAGGCACATCCGCGTGCTGCGCAAGCCCACGCAGGCCGAGGACACGATCGAGACGGCGATCGCGGCGGTGCGTCGGGCCGCGCCGTTCGGCGATGTGAGCAAGCTGCCCAAGCCGTGGAAGTTCGTCGAGGTGTTCCTGTTCGACGATGACCGGCGCTTCAAGCCGCGCACGCTCGACGATTAAGCGAAGACCGAGGGGCGAGGGGGCTCGAAACGGGCACAATGCCGCCCATGTTCTGGACGCTGCCAACCTTGCTGACCTGGGCCCGCATCGTGGCCATCCCGCTGATCGTCGGGGTGTTCCACCTGCAGATGGCGCCCGCCCATCAAAACCTGCTGGCCACGGTCCTGTTCATCACGGTGGCCCTGACCGACTGGGCGGACGGTTACCTGGCGCGCAAGCTCAATCAGACCTCGTCGTTCGGCGCGTTCCTGGACCCGGTGGCCGACAAGTTCCTCGTGTGCGCGGCGCTGCTGGTCTTGCTGGAGCAGCAGCGCGTGGACGCGCTGGTGGCGCTGGTGATTGTGGGGCGCGAGATCGCGATCTCCGCGCTGCGCGAGTGGATGGCGCAGATCGGCGCATCGAGATCGGTGGCGGTGCACATGCTGGGCAAGCTCAAGACGACGGTGCAGATGGTGGCGATCCCCTTCCTGCTGTTCGACGGCAGATTGTTCGGGCTCATCGACACCCATTTGTGGGGCACGTGGCTGATCTACCTGGCCGCGGTGCTGACCATCTGGTCGATGGTCTATTACCTGCAGAAGGCCCTGCCGGAGATCCGCGCGAAGGTGCGTTGAATCGCGGCGCGCTGTCCCCTGGGCGACTGGCGTGTGGGCTGCTTGTATCGGGACTTCCCCCTTGTCGGGCCGAGAGGGCAAAGCGTCTAGAATCCGCTTCCCGCGCCGTTCGGGCGGCCTGGCAAACCAATGAGGGGGTACCTTCGTGAACAAGTCCGAATTGATCGAGCACATCGCCAAGCAGGCGGACATCTCCAAGGCGGCCGCGGGGCGCGCGCTGGAGGCCGTCATCGGTGGTGTGAAGACCACGCTCAAGAAGAACGGAACGGTGTCGCTGGTGGGCTTCGGCACCTTCAGCGTCACGAAGCGCGCCGCGCGCACCGGCCGCAATCCGCGCACGAACGAGGCGATCAAGATCAAGTCGGCGAAGGTGCCGAAATTCCGTCCGGGCAAGGCCCTGAAGGACGCGGTGAACTGAGACCGCAGCCCGCCGGGTCGGCATCGCCGACAGGATGGGCCCCGGTGACGCACACAGCGTCGCCCTCCCCGAAAAGCTTTCGGGCGCTTAGCTCAGTTGGTAGAGCGGCTCCTTTACACGGAGTAGGTCGGCGGTTCGAGACCGTCAGCGCCCACCATTCCCGAGGCTAGAATGCCGCGGCGCAAAGGCGAACCCCGGTTCGCCTTTGTCGTATGTGATGTGGCGTGTGGGCCGGCCCGGTGCCGGCGAGACAGCGCCGCCTCTTCCGAGATGACCCGAGGTTGTTGATGTTCGATTTCGTTCGCAAGCACACACGGCTGTTCCAGTTCATTCTGCTGATCCTCATCCTGCCGTCCTTCGTGTTGTTGGGCGTGGAGGGCTATAGCCGCTTCATGGACGGCAGCAACGCGTCGGTGGCGTCGGTCGACGGCCACAAGATCACGCAGTCGGAATGGGACCAGGCGCAACGTCAGCAGGTCGACCAGATGCGCCAGCAGGCGCCGACGATGGATCCCAAGCTGTTCGATTCGCCCGAGATGCGCAAGGGCGTGCTGGAGAACCTGCTGCGCGAGCGCGTGCTCGCCGCGGTCGCCGCCGACGAACATCGCAGCATCAGCAATGACCAGCTCGTCGAGCTGATCCGCACGGACCCGCAGCTCGCGCCGCTGCGCGACAAGGAACTGGCACGCCGCATCGCGGCGCAGCAGGGCCTGTCGGTGGACGGCCTGCTGCAGAAGCTGCGTCAGGACCTGCAGTCGAGCTCGGTGCTGGCACCGCTCGCGCAGAGCTCACTGGGCACGCAGACGAACGCGGATCTGGCCTACAACGCGATGCTGCAGCAGCGCGAGGTGCAGTTCCAGGTCTTCGCCGCCAAGGACTACGCCGCGACGCTGACGCCGACGGACGCCGAGCTCGAGACCTACTTCAAGGATCCGAAGGTGTCGGCCAAGTTCCAGCTCGCCGAGCGTGCTGACATCGAGTACGTCGTGCTGGACGCCGCCGCGCTGCAAGCCGGCGTGACGGTCAGCGCCGAGGAGGTCCAGAAGTTCTATGAACAGAACAAGGCCCGGTTCACCTCGGACGAGGAGCGCCGCGCGAGCCACATCCTGATCAAGGCGCCGGCGGACATGCCAGCGGCTGAGAAGGCCAAGGCGAAGGCCAAGGCCGAGGAGCTGCTGGCCGAGGCGCGCAAGAATCCGGCGGGCTTCGCCGAGCTGGCGAAGAAGGAATCGCAGGACGAGTTCTCGGCGCCCAAGGGCGGCGACCTGGAGTTCAGCGGCCGCGGCGGCTTCATCAGCAAGCCGTTCGAGGAAGTCGTCTACGCGCTGAAGAAGGGCGAGATCGGCAACGTGCTGCAGTCCGACTTCGGCTACCACGTGATCATGCTGACCGACGTGCGCGGCGGCGTGGTGCGTCCGTTCGACGAGGTGAAGGCCGGCATCGAGGCGGACCTGCGCAAGCAGCTCGCGCAGAAGCGCTACACCGAGGTGGCGGATGATTTCGGCAACACGGTGTTCGAGCAGCTGGATTCGCTGAAGCCGGCGGCTGACAAGTTCAAGCTGACGATCCAGAAGGCGACGGTGCAGCGCAAGGCCGCGCCGGATGCGCAGGGTCCGCTGGCCTCGGCCAAGCTGCTGGAGGCGGTGTTCTCGTCGGACACGCTGAAGAACAAGCGCAACACGGCCGCGATCGAAGTCGGCGGCAATCAGCTGGTGTCGGCGCGCGTCGTTGACTACAAGCCGGCGCGCGTGCCGCCGCTGGCGGAAGTGAAGCCGGCCGTGGCGGCGGCCTGGGTGCAGGAGCATGCCGCGTCGGCGGCCAAGAAGGCGGGCGAGGCGCGGGTGGCAGAGCTGCAGAAGGGCGGCGACGCGAAGGGCTTGGGCGAGCCGGTCGTGCTGTCGCGTGCCAAGCAGGGCATCGTGCCGCCGAAGGTGATGCAGGCGGTCATGCGCGCGGACGCGACGAAGCTGCCGGCGTATGTCGGCATCGATGCGGGTGATGGCGTGTACCTGGCGGTCAAGATCGAGAAGGTCCTGCCGCGTGATCCGGCGCTGATCGATGCCAAGCAGCTGGCGGATCGTTATGCGCGGGAGTGGGGCGGTGCCGAGCTGCAGAGCTTCTACAACGCGCTGAAGTCCGAGTACAAGGCGACGATCAAGCCGTCTGCGCTGAAGGCCGCGGCGGCGTCGGCGCCGACGAACTGATCGGGGCGAGCGTCTGGACGTGGGCGGCGTTCGCGCGGTTCAAAAGTTTTTGAAAAGAATCGCAGAAAGTTCTCCCACGAGAGGGAAAGTT
The DNA here is from genome assembly GCA_039594005.1 of Roseateles sp. Classification (GTDB taxonomy): domain Bacteria; phylum Pseudomonadota; class Gammaproteobacteria; order Burkholderiales; family Burkholderiaceae_C; genus Roseateles. The sequence continues at coordinate 1,239,782 of JBCNOF010000010.1, read as the reverse complement.
AGGTCATAATCTCTTTCTTCGCCGGTGGCTGTAGCTCAGTTGGTAGAGTCCCGGATTGTGATTCCGGTCGTCGTGGGTTCGAGTCCCATCAGCCACCCCACCGAATAGAAGAAACGCCCGCAAGACGCAAGTCTCGCGGGCGTTTTGCTTTGGGTGTCGCCGACACGGCGATTGGGCGGCGATTCGGCGCGCGCCACGGCAACCCCCATGCCGGACACCCCTCCTTCACGTCACCTGAATCCCGTGTTGACGTCCCTCGGAAGCTCGATGGGGCGTATGGCTGCGTCTCGGTGCGTCGCCTAGTCTTTGACGGGCAGCGCCGCTGCCGCAGAGATCGCACAGGGAGAAACCACCATGAACACGCCGCTTTCGCGGCCGCTGGCCCGCGCGTTGGCCGGCGGCGGCTTGCTGCTGGCCATCGCATCGCCCGCCAGCGCCGAGGAGTTCCGCTACGTCTACCTCGGCAACCAGATTCCCATGCACTTCAGCCATTACCAGCTGCCACCCGACTCGCCCTATTACGACTACGACACCACCGGCCGCATCGTCCTGGAGCTCATCGACGACGCCCCGCTCACCGCCGGCACGACCCTCAACGACGTCACCTGGTTCCGGCTTTCCGTGCAGGCCGCCATGGACCCCGGTCACCACTTCTCCATCGAGACGCCGCTCATCCCCGGCGGCACCGTGTGCTGCAGCTACTGGCATGAACTGAGCGGCTCGCTCAGCATCGGCAGCGTCGACGCCAATGGTCTCCCGACCAACTGGAACATCTGGCTCGAGAACTACTACCTGCTGCCCACCGGCCGCGAGGACCGCACCCGCATCTACACCTCGTTCAACGGGCCGGAAGGCTTCTCCGCAGGCAACATGGATGGCTTCGCCGCAGGGGGCGGGGCCTCGCAGGGCGGCGGCACCTGGCTCGCCCTGGCAGTGCCGGAACCCTCGACCTACGCGTTGATGCTCGCCGGCGTCGGCGTGCTGGGCGCGATCGCGCGACGACGCGCGCTCAACCCATCCTCGGCTTCGCCGTCGACGCCCGCACCACCAGCCGTGGCGGATCAGTGACCACCATCGGCGGCACGTGATCCGGCGAGGCGTCGATCTCCGACTGCAGCAACTGCACGGCCAGCGTCGCCGCCTCCGCCGTGGGCATCGCCACCGTGCTCAGCGCGGGCCGCATCTGATGCGCCAGCTGGATGTCCGTCACGCCGATCACCGACAGGTCCCGAGGCACTTCCAGGCTCAGCTCGGCCGCGGCCTGCAGCACGCCCAGCGCGGGCAGGTCGTTCGTCGCGAAGACCGCCGTCAGCCCAGGCTCGCTCGCCAGCAGGCTGTGCGCGGCATTGCGCCCCTCGTCGATCGTGTCGTGACCGTAGCGCAGGCAGCTCGCGGGCACCCCGGCGCCGGCCTGCTCGACCGTGTCCAGGAAGCCGCGCAGCCGCCAGCGGTGATTCCCACTGGGCTCGCTGCCGCACACCGCGCCGATGCGCCGATGGCCCAGGCGCAGGAGATGCTCCGCCGCGAGCACGCCCGCCTGGTAGAGATCCACCGCCACGCAGGGCAGCGGCGGCGGCTCCTGCGGCCGCTCCCACATGCACAGCACGACCGGCACGCCGCGTCGGCGCAGGTCCTGCAGCGCGTCGAGCTGGACGAAGTCCGCGTTCATGACGATCACGCCCTGCGCCAGCGCGCCGCCGATGGCGTCCAGGTAGGCGCGCTCCTGTGCGGGATCGTCGTTGGTGTTGCATACCAGCAGGAAGTAGCCGAGCTTGCGCGCCGCGCGCTCCACCTCGAGCGCGAACTCGGGATAGAACGGGTTGGCGATGCTGCTGACGACCAGCGCCATCGTGTGCGGCTTGCCCTCCACCAGCGCGCGCGCCATCAGGTTGGGCCGGTAGCCGAGCTGCTCGACGGCGGCGAGCACGCGTCGGCGCGTCTCCTCGCCGACCTTGCCCCGGTTGCGCAGCACGTTGGACACGGTGGCCGCGGTGACTCCGGCGGCGCGTGCCACTTCGACGAGAGTGGTCATCCCGCGACTGTAGCCGCAGCCGCGGCCTCGGCCCGCGCGCCCGGCCCGGCCTCACAGAGGTAGACCAGCGCCGGCTCGCCCTCGGGCGAGCGATAGCCGTCCTCGAGCGCCTTCACCGCTGCCGGCACCAGCGCCTGCGGCAGCAGCGCGACCACGCAACCGCCGAAGCCGCCGCCCGTCATGCGCGCGCCGCCGGCCTCGCCGATCACGTCCTGCAGCAGCGCCGCGAGCTGATCCACCGCCGGCACGGTGATCTCGAAGTCATCGCGCATCGACGCATGTGAGGCCTTCATCAGCTCGCCCAGCCGGCGCATGTCCCCCTCGCGCAGCGCGCGCGTCGCGGCGATCACGCGCTCGTTCTCGGTGACGATGTGCCGGCCGCGGCGGAAGGTCTTGTCGTCGAGTCCCGCCGCATCGAGCTGCGCCAGCGTCACGTCGCGCAGCGCCTTCGCGCCGGCCCCCGCGGCCGCCGCCTCGCATTGGCGGCGGCGCTCGTTGTAGGCGCTGTCGACCAGACCGCGACGCACGCGCGAATGCGCGATCAGCAGCGCCGTGCCCGCGGGCAGCGGCACCGGCTCGGTGTCCAGCGAGCGGCAGTCGATCAGCAGCGCGTGGCCCGCGCGGCCCTCGGCGCTCGCGAGCTGATCCATGATCCCGCACTGGCAACCGACGAAGCGGTTCTCGGCCTGCTGCGCCAGGCGCGCGAGTCGCTTGCCGTCGAGCGTCGTATCTCCACCCAGCCGTTGCGCCGCGCGCAGCAGCGCCAGCGCGAGCGACGCGGAACTGCTCAGGCCCGCGCCCATCGGCACATCGCCGGCGATGACAAGGTTCATGCCGGGCAGCGATGGCAGCTCCGCCGCGAGCTGCGCCAGCGTGCCGCGCACGTGATCGCGCCAGCCACCGCCGGGGAAATGCGGCGGCGTGGCGCTCAACGCGAAGCGGTCCCCGGCCTGCTGCTCGTCGAGCGCGAGCGCATCGACCTGGCCGTCCTCGCGCGGTCCGGCGGCGACCCAGGTGTCGCGGTCGATGGCCAGGGGCAGCACGAAGCCGTCGTTGTAATCGGTGTGCTCGCCGATCAGGTTGACGCGTCCCGGCGCGCGCGCGAGCACCGTCGGCGCGACGCCGTGGCGTTCCAGATAGGCACGCTGGACGGCCAGCGCGGTGGGCGCGGAGGACGGGAAGTCGATCGAGGAAGTGCTCATGTCAGTTCAACGCAGGCGCTCATCAACGAACGCGGTAATGGGTGGCAGGCTGCTCGCGCAGGCGCGCGGCGGCCTGTTCCGGTGTGAGGTCGCGCTGCGCCTCGGCCAGGAGCTCGAAGCCGACCATGAACTTGCGCACCGTCGCGCTGCGCAGCAGCGGCGGATGGAAGTGCGCGTGCAGTTGCCAGTGCGGCGCGTCTTCCGCCTGTGGGCCGGTCGGCGCGCCGTGCCAGCCCATCGAGTACGGGAAGCTGCATTGGAAGAGGTTGTCGTAGCGGATGGTCAGCGCCTGCACGATGCGCGCGAGGCTTGCCTGCTGCGACGCGCTCAGCTGGTCCAGCCGCTGCACGGCGAAGCGCGGCAGCAGCAGCGTCTCGAAGGGCCACTCGGCCCAGTAGGGCACGAGCGCGAGCCAGTCCTCGTTCTGCACCACGACGCGCTCGCCATCAGCCTCGGCGCGGGCGACCGCCAGCAGCATCGATTCGCCGCGGGCCGCGAGCCATTCGCGCTGCAGCTGGTCCTCGCGCGCGGGCAGGTCCGGCACGAAGTCGCTGGCCCAGACCTGGCCATGCGGATGCGGGTTCGAACAACCCATCATCGCGCCCTTGTTCTCGAAGACCTGCACCCAGCGCCAGCGCTCGCCCAGTTCGCGCGTCTGCGCGGCCCAGCACGCGACGACCTCGCGCAGCGCGTCCTCGTCGAGCTCGGGCAGGCTGCGGCTGTGGTCCGGCGAGAAGCAGATGACGCGACTGGTGCCGCGCGCGGGTTCGGCTTGGAAGAGCGCCGCCGAGTCGCCTGCGACGGCATCGGTGGGCGGTGCCGGCACCTTGGCCATCAGCGCGGGGAAGTCGTTCTCGAAGACGAAGGTGCCGAGGTAGGGCGGGTTGATTTCGCCGTTGATGCGGGTGTTGCCGGCGCACAGGTAGCAGCTCGGGTCATGCGCGGGGCGCAGCGCGAGGTCAGGGCTCTCGGTCTGGCCCTGCCAGGGGCGCAGGCTGCGCTGCGGCGACACCAGCACCCACTTGCCCGCCAGCGGATTGAAGCGGCGATGCGAGTGGCGGTTGCGGTCGAAGTCCGCGGGATCTCGGGAAGACGTGTCCATCGTTGAATGAATCCTTGAGGGGCTGGGCTTCAGCGGCCGGCTTCAGGTGCCGGACTTCAGATGCCAGATGCCGACATCGCCAGGCGACAGTGTCGCGCTTCCGAGCAGCAGGGTCGCCTGGTCGGGCACCGGCACCACGGCCGGTGCCGGTCCGCGGTGGATGGCGAAGAGGAACTCGCCGCGCCGGCGCAGCCGCAGCCCGGGCGCGAGCGCCTGCGGATCGAGCGGCGCCAGGCCTGCGTCGCGCGCCGCGATGCCGATCCAGCGTAGCAGCAGCGCCTCGTCGACGATGCCCGCGTGCAGGTGGAAGCGGCCGCGCGTCACCCATGCGGGCGCGCCGTCCTCGTAACGTGCGAGGACCAGCGTCTCCTTGACCGCGTCCGCGTCGGCGTCCAGCTCGATCAGATCGCGCCATTGCACGCCCTGACCCTGGCCGTGGACGCCGGCATCGATCGCGACCGCGCGGCCCGGGCGCATCGATTCGACGGCCCGCACGCGCACCGGCAGCCACTCGCGCAGCGGGCCCGGCGGCAGCGGCTCGGCGATCGAGAGCCGCTCGGTCTTGCTGCCCGTGCGCGGACCCGCGACCACGATGGCCGTGCTCGCGCGCAACCGCTGCACGAGCGCTTCGCGCAGGTGCAGCGTCCCGGGCAGCACCACCAGCGCGTAGCCGTCCAACGGGGCATCCGGCGCGATCACGTCGACGTCCAGCCCCAGCCGGCGCAGCGCGCCGTAGTACGCGAACATCGGCCCGAAGCCCGCCATGTCCTTGCCCTGCGGCTGGATCTGCGCCATCCACAGCGACGGGTAGTCCACCACCAGCGCGACCGGGGCCTGGCGCGTCGCCAGCGACTCGGCGCTGGCGCGTTCGAGCAGCCGGTCGATCTCCGTTCGGACCTTCGCGGCCTCGCGGCCGCCGTCATCGAGCACGCCGTCGGGCCGGTTCAGCCCGGAGTGCATCTGCTCCTGGCCGAAGGGCAGCTGGCGCCAGCGGAAATAGGACACCAGTTCCGCGCCATGCGCGAAGGCCTCCCAGGTCCACGCGCGCACCATGCCGGGCAGCGGCAGCGCGTTCCAGTCGGCCCAGTTCACCGGGCCGGCCTGCTGCTCCATCACCCACATGCGGCCGTGGCCCACGCCGCGGTACAGGTCGTGGTGGAAGGCGGTCATGTCGGGATGACCGGTGCGGCCCCACAACTGGCGCTCCGGCTCGGTGAGGAAGCTCGCGGCCGTGTCGACGTGGCCCAACGGGTAGCTGTCCCACGCGGCGATGTCCAGGTCGACGGCGCAGTCGTGATGGTCGAACTCGGCGAACAGGCCCATGAAGTTGTGCAGCACCGGCCGGCCGGGCGCCTGCGCCCGGATCAGCTCGACCTGCAGCCGGTTGAAGCGCACCACCTCGTCCGAGGCGAAACGGCGGAAGTCCAGCGCGTGGGCGGGCAGGGCTGCGGTGGGCTGCCCGATCGGGAAACCGACGTGCGCGAAGCTCAGGAACTGCAGGCCCCAGAAGGCCGTGCCCCAGGCTTCGTTCAAGCGCTCGACGGTCTCGTAGCGCGCGCGCAGCCAGCGCTGGAACGCGGCCAGCGCGGCCGGGGTGTAGGACAGCGTGGTGTCGTGGCATCCGTATTCGTTGTCGGTCTGCCAGGCGATGACGGCGGGGTGATTGCCATAACGCTGCGCCATCGCCGCGACGATGCGGCGCGTGGCCTCGGCCAGCGAAGGGCTGGAGAAGCAGTAATGGCGTCGCGCGCCGAAGGGCTTCACGCGGCCGTCGGCGCCGATCGGCAGCACGTCCGGATGCGCGTCCACCAGCCACTGTGGCGGCGCGGCCGTCGGCGTGCCCAGCACCAATGACAGGCCCTCGGCCGCCAGCACCTCGATGGCCTCGTCCAGCCAAGCCCAGTCGAACGCGCCGGGAGCAGGCTCCATCCGCGACCACGCGAACTCGGCGATGCGCACCGTGTCCAGCCCCAGCGCCCGCATGGCGCGGGCGTCCTCGCGCCAACGCGACTTCGGCCATTGCTCGGGGTAGTAGCAGACGCCCAGGCGCAGCGGCGCCGGCGAGTCGGACGGGGAGGGCTTCAGGGGCATGGAGCGGGGATGGGTTGGACGCGGTTAAGCGATTAATCCAATTGGAGCAACGCGACGCTGCGCTGTCAATCCAATCGGCAACGATCGCCATTGACCGGCAAGGCCCGAATGAATTGCGGACGGGCCGTATCCGTCGGATTCAAGGGCGCTGTGCGTAGAATGCAGGGTTCATCTGCGGACTTACCCGGATTGCCCCACACGGTCGACCTTGGTCTACTGAATCAGATTAAACGATTAACTGCCGTTTCAGGCAGGACAACGACGTGAGCGAGACAACCCCACCGGCGCCGGTGGCGCTTCCAGTGCCCCCCGCCGTGCCGGTGCCCGAGACCGGTTTCCTGAACCTCGGCCATTACCCGCATCCCACCCGCACGCTGACCGTCAACAGCCGCTACCTCGCGTTGGACGGCCAGCCCTGGATGCCGGTGATGGGCGAGTTCCACTACAGCCGCTATCCCGAATCGGAATGGGCTGCGGAGCTGGCCAAGATCAAGGCCGGCGGCGTGGACATCGTCGCCAGCTACGTGATCTGGAACCACCACGAGGCGGTGCAGGGCCGCTGGCGCTGGGACGGCCGGCGCGACCTGGCGCGATTCATCGCGCTGGCCGCCGAGGCCGGACTGCTCGTCTATCTGCGGCCCGGTCCGTGGGTGCATGCCGAGGTGCGGCTGGGCGGCTTCCCGGACTGGCTCGCCGAGCGCTGCGAGCCGCGGACCAACGACCCCGCCTATCTGGCGCTGGTGCGTCGGCTCTACGCGGAGATCGCCGCGCAGGCGCGCGGACAGCGCTGGTGCGACGGCGGTCCGGTGATCGGCCTGCAGCTCGAGAACGAGTACGGCCTCATCGGTCCCGGCCGCGGTGCGGAGCACATCGCCGAGCTCAAGCGCCTGGCCATCGAGGTCGGGCTCACGGTGCCGATCTACACCGTCACCGGCTGGCCCACGCTGGACATCCCGCCGCGCGAGGTGCTGCCCGTGTCGGGCGCCTACGCCGATGGCTTCTGGCAAGGCTCGCGCGAGGCGCTGCCGCCGTCGGGCGTGTTCCTGTTCAACACCCGCCGCGTGATCGGCGAGATGGGCAATGTCGACGGCACGCCCGCCGCCGGGCTGATCGACACCGCGCATTACCCGTTCTGCCTGGCCGAGGCCGGTGGCGGCATGGCGCAGAGTTATCACCGCCGGCCCGTCGTCAGCGCCGACGACGTGGTCGCGACGACGCTGGTGCAGCTGGGCTCGGGCGCCAACCTGTACGGCTATTACATGTATCACGGTGGGACCAACCCCGTGTGCGAGACCGGGCCGCTCAACGAGACCCAGGCCAGCGGTTATCCGAATGACGTGCCGGAGTGGGGCTACGACTTCCACGCGCCGCTGGGGCAGTACGGACAGGTGCGTCCGTCGTGGGGACGGCTGCGCGCGCTGCACCAGTTCATGCGCGACTTCGGCGCGACGCTCGCGCCGCATGCGCCGGTGCTGCCGCAGGACGGTCCCTTCGATCCGGCGGATCGGACGCTGCCGCGCATCGCGTTGCGCGCGGCGGGCGGTTCGGTGGCGGAGATCGAGGGCTTCGTCTTCATCAACCATCACGTGCGGCATCACCCGCTGCCGGAGCGGCGTGATCTGGCGATCACGTTGAACACGGCGGACGGCGGCGCGCTGCGCATCCCCAGCGAGGGTGGATTCACCCTGCGGCCGGGCGCGGCGTTCATCTGGCCCGTCGGGCAGCGGATCGGCGCGGCGCGGATGCGGCAGGCCACGGTGCAGCCGATGGCGCGTTGGCGCGAAGCCAATGGGGACGTGGTCTGGGTCGGGTTCAGCATCGAGGGCATCGCGGCGGAGTTGATCTTCGATGCGGCGGGCATCGCCTCGATCGAGGTCCGCGGCGGGCATGTGGATCGGCGCGTGGATCAGCATGGCGACACGTGGATCGTGCGGCTCGATTCGAGGGATACACCACGGTTGGTGGCGATCCGGGACGCCGATGGGCGCGCGCATCGCGTGATCGTGTTGTCGGCGGCGAGTGCGGCGGCAAGCGCGAAGTTCAGCCTCGGTGGAAAAGATCGGCTGATGTGGTCGAGTCATCCGGCGACGGTGGGCGAGGGCGGTGAGGTTCGACTCGATGCTCCCGCTGGCGACGCCGCATGGATCCGCGTGTTCCCGGCCGATGGGCTCGGTGGGGATCGCGAAGAGCTCGCCGTTGAATGGGCGGTGTGGAATGTCGACAAGGATGCGCCGTACTTCCACCGCCCCTGGCCCTCACCCTCGCCCTCTCCCGCTGGCGCGGGCGAGGGGATGACCGGGGACAACTCGCGCAACGTGCTTGCCGCGACGATGGTGAAAGCGGCCGGGGAAGCGCCTGCCTTGCGCTGGGGGCCGCATGTGCCTTGGCGTGATGGCCCGGTGCCGCTCGTTCCCGATGAAGCCGCGCATGCCGCCGACGCGCGTTGGTCGTTGACCTTGTCGGAGCAGTTGCCGGTCGGTCGACTCTGGTTGACGCTGGACCTCGTCGGCGATGTCGCGCGGCTGATCGTCGATGGCGTCGTCGTCGACGACCGCTTCTGCGACGGCAGCGTGTGGACCATCGCCATCGATCGCTTCCGCAATGCCGATGGCTCCTGGCCGTCCATCGAGCTCGCCGTGTTGCCGCTCGCGGCGGACCTGCCGGTGTTCCTCGAACCCGAGGCCCGCGCGCTGGGCGTCGGCGCGGTGCTGCGCCGCGCGGCGCTCACCGTCGAGCGCTCGCATCGCGTGGCGATGCTTGCCGAGACGTCTGACTCCACCGCGAAGGACTGAACGATGGCCTCGGTGGAACTGGACCGGATCGGCAAGACCTACGTCGAGGGCGGCGTGCCCACGGTGCACGACGTCACGCTGGACATCGCCGAGGGCGAGTTCTGCGTGTTCGTCGGCCCCTCGGGCTGCGGCAAGTCCACGCTGCTGCGCATGATCGCGGGGCTGGAGACGATCAGCAGCGGCGAGATGCGCATCGGCGGACGCCGCGTCAATGAGAAGGCGCCCGGCGAGCGCGACGTGGCCATGGTCTTCCAGAGCTACGCGCTGTACCCGCACCTGGATGTCGGCGAGAACCTCGGCTTCGGTCTGCGCCTGGCCCGCGTGCCCAAGGCCGACGCCCAGCGGCGCATCGACGAGGTCGCCAGGCTGCTGCAGATCGACCACCTGCTGCGGCGCAAGCCTCGTGAGCTGTCCGGCGGACAGCGGCAACGCGTGGCCATCGGACGCGCGCTCGTGCGCCGGCCCGGCGTGTTCCTCTTCGACGAGCCGCTGTCCAACCTCGATGCCGCGCTGCGTCAGCAGACCCGGCTCGAGATCGCCCGGCTGCACCGCAGCCAGGGCCGCGCGAGCTCGATCTACGTCACGCACGATCAGGTCGAGGCGATGACGCTCGCGGACCGCATGGTGCTGCTGCAGCCGCCCCCGCCCGGTGCGTTGCTGCCGCAGCCCAGCGTCGCGCAGTGCGGCGCGCCGCTGACGCTGTATCGCCGCCCACGCAATCTCTTTGTCGCGGGTTTCCTGGGTTCGCCGCGGATGAACTTCCTGCCCGCGACGCTGATCGAGCGCCGCGAGGACGGCATCGTCGCGGCGCTCGCTGACGGCACGCGCTTGACGCTGCCGGTGCGCGCCGACGGCGTCCACGACGGCGACACCCTCACGCTGGGCGTGCGCGCGGAACACCTGCGACCCGCGGCCGGCGGTGACCGTACGGCCGACCCGCGCCTGAGCGAGCCGATGCGCACGCAGATCCAGTGGCTGGAGCACCTCGGCGACCAGAGCCTGGCCTACCTGGCCGGACCCGGTGGTGCGTTGGTCTCGCGGCTGCCCGAGGGCCACGTGTCGCCCGCGATCGGGGAGTCCTTCCCGGTCGCCGCCTTGCGCGACGAGGTCCATGTCTTCGACCCGCGCGGCGAGGCGCTGCCCCGCCTGCACGAGGAGGCCGACCCATGCGCGGCCCGATGAATCCGTCGCGCCGACGCGCGCTGCGTGCGGGCGCCGGGCTCGGCGCGGGACTGGGGAGTCTCTCGTTGATGAGCGCGCCCGTCCGCGCCGCGCTGCTGGAGCGGCACGAGCCGCTGCGCGTATGGATCAACGGCGACAAGGGCTATGAGGGCGTCGTGAAGATCGGCGAGCGCTTCACGCGCGACACCGGCATCGCGCTGCGCGTGGAGCACCCTGAGAACGGCGTGTCCAAGTTCGAGCAGGCCGCCGCGGCCGGCAAGGGCCCCGACGTGTGGATCTGGCCGCATGACCGCGCCGGCGGCTGGGCCGCGTCCGGGCTGATCCGCCCGGTGGCGCCGTCGCGCGCGCTGCGCGAGTCGGTCGCGCCGATGGCGTGGTCGCCGTGGCGCATCGGCGGGCGCACCTGGGGGTATCCGATCGCGATCGAGTCGGTCGCGCTGATCGTCAACCTCGACCTGGTGCCGCGCGTGCCGCGTACGTGGGAGGAGGTCTTCGAGCTCGACCGCCGCCTGCGTCCGCAGGGCCGGCGCGCGATCATGTGGCCCTACAACGAGTTCTATTACACCTACGCGCTGATGTCGGCCGGCGGCGGTTACGCCTTCCGGCGCCGCGAGGACGGCAGCTGGGACGCCGCCGACAACGGCATCGACACCGACGGCACCCGCGCCGGCATGGGACTGCTCAAGCGCCTCGTCGACGAAGGGCTGGTGCCGCGCACCGCGACCTATGCCGAAAGCGAGGCCGCGATCAACGAGGGCCGCGTGGCCATGACCATCAACGGGCCCTGGGGCTGGAACAACCTCAAGAAGAGCGGGCTGCGCGTCGCCGCCGCGCCGCTGCCGTCCTTGCGCGGGCGCGCCGGCCGGCCGATGACCGGCGTGCTCGGCGCGATGCTGTGCGCGTCCAGCAGGCAGCCGCTGCTGGCCACGGAGTTCATCGAGCGCTATCTGCTCAGCCTGGACGGCCTGCGCGCGATCCAGGCGCATGTGCCGCTGGGCGTGCCGGCCAACACGGCGCTGCTGGCCGAGTTGCGCGGAGACGCGCTGGTCGAGGGCACGGCGGCGGCCGCGGCGCTTGGCGAGCCCATGCCCAACGTGCCCGAGATGGCCCGCTTCTGGACCGCGATGAACGCCGCGGTGCAAGGGATCACGCAAGGCCGCGAGAGCGTGGACGCCGGACTGGCGCGCGCGTCGCGTCGCGTGGCGGGGCAGGGCGCCGACGCGAAGTCCGCCAGCGCCCCGGCGCGGGAGGGCTCGTGATGCGCGCGCTCTCGTATGGGCTGCACGCCCTGAACCTCGCCGCGGTCGCGGGGCTGCTGTTCCTGTGCCAGCAACTGCTGCGCGCGCACGAGCCGGTCGCCGCGATGGCCGCGCTCGCGGTGGCGGGGCTGCTCGTGCTGCTCCAATTCAGCAAGCGGATGCAGGCCTGGCGCTACGTGATGCCGGGCGTGTCGGCGGTGCTCGTGTTCATCGTGCTGCCGATGGTCTTCACGCTGGGCATCGCCTTCACCAACTACAGCTCGGCCCACCTGCTGTCCTTCGAGCGCGCCACCGACGTGCTGCTGCAACGCACCGACAGCGACGGCCTGGGCATGGACCTGACGCTGGTGCGTGCCGGCGAGGGCGCCTCCGCGCGTTATCAGGCGCGGCTGCGGGACGACGACGGCAAGGACTGGCTCAGCGTGCCGTTCACGCTGGGCGCCGCGAACGCGGGGATCGCGGCGAATGCCGCGAATGCCGCCGATGCCGTCATCCTCGGCGCGGCCGAGGATGGTCAGCCGCTGGACGGTGAGCCGCTCCCGCCACGCGCGCTCGTCGAGCTGCTGCCGCAGCTGCGCGCGCTGGTGCTGCGCACGCCGGACGATCGCCAGTGGCGCTTGTCCAGCCTGCATCGCATCACCGACCAGGCGCAGCGCTACGCGGCCATCGACGCGGACCGGCTGAGCGACCTGCGCGACGGTGGCGTCATCACCGCCGACCACGCCGCGGGCGTGTGGCGCGACGCGCGCGGCCAGGCGCTCGAACCGGGCTTCCGCACGACGGTCGGCCTGGCCAACTACACGCGCATCTTCGGCGACAGCAGCTTCTTCGAGCCCTTCGTGCGCGTGTTCGTCTGGACGGTGAGCTTCGCCTCGCTCAACACGCTGCTGACCTTCTCGCTCGGGCTGTTCTTCGCGGTGGCGCTGAGCTGGCCCGCGCTCAAGGGGCGCGGCGCCTACCGGCTCGCGCTGTTCCTGCCCTACGCGGTGCCGGCGTTCATCTCGATCCCGGTCTTCCGCGGCCTGTTCAACGAGAACCTGGGCGAGATCAACCTCGTGCTGGACCTGCTCTTCGGCGTGCGCCCGGGCTGGTTCAGCGACGCGACGCTGGCCCGCGCGATGGTGCTGACCGTCAACACCTGGCTCGGTTACCCGTACATGATGATCCTGGCGATGGGCCTGCTCAAGGCCATTCCCGAGGACCTGTACGAGGCGTCCGCGCTCGCGGGCGCGGGGCCGGTCACGAATCTGTTCCGGATCACGCTGCCGCTGATCGCGCGGCCGATGGCGCCGTTGCTGGTGGCGTCCTTCGCGGCCAACTTCAACAACCTGACGCTGATCGCGCTGCTCACCGAGGGCGCGCCGGACTACCTCGACACGCAGGTCCCCGTCGGCGCGACCGACCTGCTCGCGTCCTACACCTACCGCATCGCGTTCAACGACGGCGGTCAGAACTACGCGCTCGCCTGCGCCATCTCCTCGATCGTCTTCGTGATCGTGGCGCTGCTGGCCTACGTCAACCTGCGCTTCTTCGGCGGCGCGAAAGCAGCCCGGCGCTGAGCCGGGCGGGAGCCTCGTCATGGCCATGGTGATGACCTCGTCGCAGCGCTGGCGCGTGTGGGCGCTGCATGCGGTGCTGCTCGCGTTCGTCGTGGTGAGCCTGCTGCCGCTGGCGATGATCGTGTCGATCTCGCTGCGGCCCGGCAACTTCGCCGGCGGCAGCCTCATTCCCAAGGAGATCAGCTTCGAGCACTGGCGCCTGGCGCTGGGCCTGCCCGTCGTCGATGCCCAGGGCAAGGTGACACCGCCGCCGTTCCCGGTGCTGCAGTGGATCCTGAACTCGCTGAAGGTCGCGCTGGTGAGCGCGGCGGCCTGCCTGGCGCTGTCGGTGACCAGTGCCTACGCCTTCGCGCGGCTGCGCTTCCGCGGCCGCGAGGGCACGCTGACGGCGATGCTGCTGCTGCAGATGTTCCCGTCGGTGCTCGCGCTGGTGGCGATCTACGCGATCTTCGATCGTCTGGGCGACTGGGTGCCGTGGCTCGGGCTGAACAGCCACTGGAGCCTGGCGCTGGCCTACACCGGCGCGGTGGCGCAGCACATCTGGCTGGTGAAGGGCTATTTCGAGAGCATCCCGCCCGACCTCGAGGAGGCCGCCGCGGTGGACGGCGCCAGCCGCTGGCAGTCCTTCGTGCTGGTGCTGCTGCCGCTGGCCAAGCCGGTGCTGGCGGTGGTGTTCGTGCTGGCGTTCCTCGGCGCCATGATCGAGTACCCGGTCGCCTCGGTGCTGCTGCATGACGAGCAGCAGCTGACGCTGGCCGTCGGCTCGCGCCTGTTCCTCTTCAACCAGCGCTATCTGTGGGGCGACTTCGCCGCGACCGCGCTGCTGGCCGGCCTGCCGCTCACGCTGATGTTCCTGCTGATGCAGCGCTGGCTGGTCGCGGGGTTGACCGCGGGCGGGGTGAAGTCATGAGCGATGCCGCATGGACGCTCAGCCGACCGGGCGGCGTGTCGATCCGCGTGCTCGGGCATGGCGCGAGCTGGGTCGGATGCCGCGTGCCGCTGCGCGACGGGTCCACGCGCGAGGTGCTGCTGGGCTTCCATGACCTCGACAGCCAGCGCCGCAACCGGGCTTACGTCGGCGCGACGATCGGGCGCTGGGCCAATCGCATCGCGGGTCTGCGGCTGTGCCACGGGGACCGCGCCTGGCCGCTGCTCAGCGAGCCGGGCTTGAATCATCAGCTGCACGGCGGGCCCGGCGGCTTCCACCAGTGCGACTGGACCTTGCTGGCGCATGCACCGGATCGGCTGCGCCTGGGCCTGCACTCGCCCGATGGTGACCAGGGATTCCCGGGGGCGCTGGACGTGGAGATCCGCTACTCGCTGCCCGACGCGATGACCGTGGACATCGAGCTCATCGCGGTCCTTCAAGGCGACGAGCCGTCGCCGGTGGGACTGACGAACCACGCCTATTTCCAGCTCGACGGTGATGGCGACGCCGACGTGCGCCGTCAGCGGCTGCGCGTGGCGGCGGACCGCATGCTGCCGGTGGATGCGTCGGGACTGCCCACCGGCGCGCCGGTGGCGGTGGACGGCACGCGATTCGACTACCGCGAGGGCCGCGTGATCGGCGAGGCGCTCGATCACGCCTTCCTGCTGCCCGACGGCAGCGCCAGCCCCGACGCGCCACGGCACGCGGCGACGCTGAAGTCCGCGGACGGCCTGCTGGCGATGGACCTGAGCACCTCCTTGCCGGCCTTGCAGGTGTACACGGGCGAGTTCCTCGCCGCGGGCACGACCGGCTGCTCGCCGCGCTGGCCCGCCTACGGCGGCATCGCGTTGGAACCGCAATTCCTGCCCGACAGCCCGCACCATCCCGAATGGCCGCAGCCCGATTGCTGGCTGGCACCCGGACAGACCTGGCGTCATCGGCTGCGTTACCGTTTCCGGACCTGAACCGCATCGCCAAAGCAACGCGTTGCCGCTCGCTTCACCGTGGCGATGGGCGATGACAAGAATCCTGGCCAACGTGTGGGTCGTGCACGTGGACCCGCTCACCAATGTCGTCGATGTCCATATGCGCTGCCTGCGCGCGAAGATCGATGAGGGTCACGCGCTGCCGCTGCTCAAGACGGTACGCGGACTTGGCTATCGGATGGACGACCTGCCGGACGCCGGCTGAGCCGCGTTCATCTCCGGTTCATCCACGCGTCATGGCCGATTCATCGGCCGCGACGCGCGTGTTCATTGACGGTTTCCAGAATCGATCGGGCGCTGCGAAGGACTCCGTGGCGCGGCGACCTGCGGGTCGCCGTCCCTCAAACCTCGATCTGGAGTCTGTCCTCATGACCGTTCTTGTCCGTCATCCCGCCGCGCGACCTGCCGCTCGCGGCGTTCAGCCCCGGCGGGCGCTGGCATTCGCGGCGCTGATGCTGGGCGCCGTGGGCGCGGCATCCGCGCAAGACCGCGCCTCGACGGCGAGTGCCACGCCCCCCACGAGCGCGACTGCCGCCACCGCGATCTGCGCCAGCACCGACCCGGCCCGCATCGCCGCCCTGTTCAATCGCTGGAATGCCTCGCTGGCCACGGGTGATCCGGCGCGCGTTGCCGCGAACTACGCGCCCGACGCCGTGCTGCTGCCCACCGTGACCAATGAGCCCCGCAGCACGCCGGCGGACATTCGTGATTACTTCGTCAAGTTCCTCAAGAACAAGCCGCAGGGCACGATCGACAAGCGGATCATCAAGATCGGCTGCAACGTCGCGCAGGACGTCGGGACCTACACCTTCCGCTTCGGTGACGGCGCGACCGTCAAGGCGCGCTACACCTATGTGTACGAGTACCGCGACGGCCAGTGGCTCATCGCGCACCACCACTCGTCGGCGATGCCCGAGAAGACCCGCTGACACGAGCCGCTGAGCCTCAGAACGGATCCATCGCGCTGGTGAAGCGTCCGGATCCGTCCAGCGCGCCCCAGGTGTAGCCCTGCCAGCCGGGGTAGGCCTGGGGCTCCCAGTACAGCACGCCGAGTCCGTTGGCGCCCAGCGCCGACACGCGGGTGAGCAGGTCCGCGATCATGGCCTTGGACGCGGCGGCCTGCTGCCAGTCCATGCCGGTCTCGGCCACGATCACCGGCTTGCCGTAGCGCGACACCATGTCGGCCATGTTGGTGGACAGCGCCGCGTTGCGGCTCGTCCAGTTGCTGGAGGTCGGATAGTGCGAGAGGCCGATGACGTCGTAACGCGCGCCATTGGCCTTCATCCCGTCGAAGAACCAGCGGAACACGGCGTTGTCGTGTCCGTTGGCCAGGTGCAGGATGACCTTGGCGCCGGGGAACACCGACTTCACCGCGTCGTTGCCGTTGTTGATCAGCTTGACCAGGTTGGCGAAGCTCGAGCCCGAGGCCTGCCCGTCGGGCCAGAGCATGCCGCTGTTGATCTCGTTGCCGACCTGCACGTAGTCGACCGTCACGCCGTTGCTCTTGAGGTAGCTGAGGATGCCCTGCGTGTGCGCGTAGACATCGCTCATCAGCTGCGTGAAGGTGTGGCTGGCCCAGCCCGCGGGTTTGGTCTGCTGGCCGGGATCGGCCCAGGAGTCGCTGTAGTGGAAGGTCAGCATGAGCTTCTGGCCCTGCGCGATCGCGCGCCTGGCCTTGTAGAGCGTGTCGGCGCCGTCGCACCAGCCGCCGCTCGGATTGACCCAGACCCGCAGTCGGATCGTGTTGATGCCCAGGTCCTTGAGCAGCTTGAACGGATCGGTCTTCGCGCCCGAGGCGTTGTAGAAGCTGTAGCCCGCGGATTCCTCCTGGCTGACCCAGCTCACGTCGGCGCCCTTGACCAGCGTGGCCGCGGCGGCGGGCAAGGCGGTGAGTCCGGCGGCCAGGCCCAGGCCCGTGCCGATCGCCTCGCGGCGTGTGAATCGCTTCGTCATTCCCATGTCTCCTTGCGTGGTTGTGGTTGAGGGAAATCGGGACAGCGCTCCGCCGGACGCGGGGTCGGCGCGCGCCAGAAAGAAAACACCCGGCGCGAGGGCCGGGTGGGTGAGGTTTACAGCTCGGCGCGCAGGCTGATCGCGAAGCGCCGATCGTCGGTGTAGGTGCCGCGCGGCAGGCCGTAGTCGCTGAACACGCTGCGGCGGACGGTGCGCGTCAGGTTGTTGCCCTCGATCGCGATGCGCAGCCTGGGCGTGATCGCGTAGCTCAGGTAGGCGTCGACCATGCCGTAGCCCTTCATCGACACCGGCGTCAGCGCGGTCACGCCGTCGTTGCTGGGGAAGCTCAGGCGCGAGCCCACGGTGTAGTCGCTGCGCCAGTTGTAGGCCAGGCGCGCGGAGAAGTCGCCCAGGTCGTACATCGCGATCAGGTTGGCGCTGCGCTTGGACAGACCTTCCAGCGGCGCGCTGCGGCCGTCGATGGGGCTGGGCGCGGCGCTGTCCACCAGCGTGAAGTTGGCCTGCAGGCCCAGCCCGCGCAGCGCGCCCGGCAGCTTGTTGAAGAAGCCGGTGTAGCCGAACTCCAGCCCGCGGATGCGGCCGTCGCGGCCGTTGCTCGGCGTGGTCAGCGTGTAGCTGGTGCCGTTGATCGTGGTCTGCGTGCTGGTGGTCTGGATGAAGCCCGACACGTCCTTGTAGAACGCCGCGCCGTAGACCGAATCGCTCTTGGACAGGTAGTACTCCAGCGTCGCGTCGAGCTGATTGGCGCGCAGCTTGTCGAGCTCCGGATTGCCCTGGTAGCCGGTCTTGTCATTGACGTTCAGGCTCAGGCTGGGCGTGAGCTGGTCGAAGTTGGGCCGCGTCACGACACGCGACAGCGACAGCCGCGTCAGCAGGTCGGGCGTGAGCTCGAGCTTCAGGTTGAGCGAGGGCAGGAAGTCGGTGTCGGTCTTGGAGAGGTCCACCCGGCCGCCGCTGGTGGCGGTGTAAGCGCGCTGGGTGCGCGTCGTGACCGCGCGCACGCCGACGTTGCCCGTCAGCGGCAGGCCCGCCAGCGTCGTGTCGAGATCGCCCGCGACGTAGACCGCCGCTGCGCGCTCGCGGAACTGGAAGCTCTGCGCCGGGTCGAGCTCGGGCACCGACAGGTTGAAGGTGGAGCGCACGGCCTGCGCGTCGCGCAGCCAGTTCGTGTCGGTGACCGTCAGCCACTGGCGCGGGATGTTGCCGCCGCCCGCGTCCTTGAGCAGGTCGTTGTGGGGCAGCAGGCCCACCGCCGGGATCTGCGACAGGCTGAACATCCAGATGTCGTCGATGGTGTTGATCTCGGCGCTCCGCGCGCGGCGGTCGTTGAGCCGCACGCCGGCATGCAGCGTCGTGATCACACCGAGGTCCACCGGCTTGTCGCCATCCAGGCGCCAGGCGGTTTCCTTGCCGGTGTTGTGCGTGCGGAAGTACAGCGCCTTGTCGGCCCAGTAGTTGGCCGGGTTGTCCAGCTGTGCGGTGGGCGAGAAGGCCGAGGGCAGCTTGGTGCTCAGGTCGAAGCTGTAGCTGACCGGGTCGTTGCTGAAGGTGCCCAGTCGCACCTCCTGGTAGAAGCGGTCGAAGGTGCTGCGCGTGTGGCTCAGGTCGCTGCGCAGCGTGGCGTCGCCGACCTTCCACTTGCCGGCCAGCGCGAGCTGGTCGATCTTGGTGTTCTCATCGGCCACCGAGCCCGAGGTGCTCATGCTCGCGCCCCAGAAGCTGCCCGAGACGAACTTGCCGTTGGCATCGGTCTGGATCGCGCCGTTGGGCCAGAGCTGGCCCTGGTTGGCGGTGGCGCTGAAGTTGGCCCAGAACGGCGAGGCGTAATGGCCGAAGACGTCGGTGCGGCTCTTGAGCTGCGTGTGGTTGAAGTCCAGCGTGTATTCGCTGCGCGCGTCCGGGCGCCATTGCAGCGAGGCGCTCGCGGCCTTGCGGTCACGCTCGCCGAACTCGTAGGCCAGCCACTGGCCCAGCGGCGCCATGGTGCTGGAGCCGTCGGCCAGCTTGGCCGGGTTGTCCAGCTCCTGCGTGTCGGAGCGGTAGTCGCGCTTTTGCGCCGAGACGCTGAGCAGCGCGCCGAACTCGCCGGCGTCGGTGCGCCAGCGGTTGGACACGAGCAGCGAGCCCTCGGCGTTGTTCTTGTCGGCGAGCTCGGCGCGCGTGGCCTTGATCGAGCCGGCGAGCTTGAAGCCGGCGAAGTCGAAGGGGCGGCGCGTGCGCAGGTCGATGACGCCGCCGATGCCGCCTTCGATCAGGCTGGCCGTCGGGGTCTTGTAGACGTCCGCCCCGGCGAGCAGCTCGGCGGGCACGTCCTGGAAGGCCAGGCCGCGCTCCTTGCCGGCGGTGAAGATCACGCGGCCGTTGAGCAGCGTCTGCGTCTGCTGCAGGCCGCGAACCTGCACGCGGTCGCCCTCGCCGCGATTGCGCGAGATCTGCACGCCGGTGATGCGCTGCAGCGCCTCGGCGACGTTGGCGTCGGGCAGCTTGCCGATGTCGTCGGCGACGATGGAATCAACGACCTGGTCGGCGTTGCGCTTGATGTCCTGCGCCTTGATCAGGCTAGAGCGCTGACCCTGGACGACGACGGTGTCCAGCGCGTTGCCGGTCGACGAAGCGGCCGACGAAGCGGCCGGTGCGGGCCCGGCCTGCGCATGTGCGACGGCGGGCAGCAAGGTGGCGCAGGCCAGGGCCACCGGGGCCATCAGGAAGACGGCACACGGACGGGAGGCGCGGGCGCGCGCCTCGGACGGGGGGCGAGGGGAGGGGATCATGGTGTCTCCGTCTTTGGACGTGTTGTGGTGTCGGGGCAGGGGGCGGCGTCGCGCATGGCGGTGATCGAGGGCAGGGCGCGGCCCTTGTCGTCGAAGAGCGTCTGGTTGGCCCAGCCGTTGCCGTCGCCGGTGCGCCAGCCCGCGCCGGGCACCGCGAGCCACGCGGGCTCCCAGTAGAAGACGCCCAGGCCGTGCGGCACGTCGGCCACGGCCCGGACCACGTCGCGCAGCATCCGCGCCTGGCCCTCGGGCGTGGCGGGATAACCGGATCGGCGTGCGCCTTCTTCGTTGAAGACCGCGCCGCCGCCGCCGGGGTTGTCCAGCTGATGGCCGTACGCGGTTTCGACCACCACCAGCGGTTTGCGGTAGCGGTCGGAGAGCATGCGCAGGTTGTCGCGCAATGCGTCGTAGGCGTCGTGGTGATAGGGGTACCAGCTCAGGCCGATGACGTCGTAGTCGAGCTTCTCGGCCCCGAAGCCGTCGTAGACGCGGCGGAAGGTCTCGGCGCTCTTGCCGTCGCCCTGATGCGCCAGATGCAGCATCACCGGCAGGCGGCGGCCGCGCAGCGCGTCGGTCGCGCGCACGCCGCGGATGCCCGCGCGCAGCAGCGCGGCGAAGGCCGCGTCGCCGCCGATCTTCTCGTCGGGCGTCTCTCGCCAGGTCTTGCCGTCGGGCCACAGCATGCCGCCGTTGACCTCGTTGCCCACCTGGATCATGTCCGGGTCCGTGCCTTGTGCGTGGAGGGCTTTCAGCACCTCGGCGGTATAACGTTCAACCTCTTTCTCCAGCGCCTCGCCGTGCAGGCGTGCCCAGGCGGCCGGTTTCACCTGTTTACCGGGGTCGGTCCAGTGGTCGCTGTAATGGATGTCGAGCAGCCATTTCATGCCCTGGGCCTTCAGGCGCTTCGCCAGGCGCAGCGTGACGTCCAGGCCGTTGTCGCCGCCGCCCACGGGGTCGCCGTGGCGCGAGACGATGCGCTCGCCCTCGATGACGTCATGGGCGTTGACGGGGGTGTGCCACAGTCGCAGGCGGCCCCAGTTCATGCCGGCCGCACGCAGGATCTGCAGCGCGGAACCCACGCGTCCGTCTGCGGCGGAGAACTTGCCGCCACCGCGCTCGACGGTTTCCAGCGTGGAGATGTCCGCGCCCAGGATGAAGTCGTCGCGATGGGTGGTGCGCGTCGGGGAGGCGTCGCAGCGCGCGGTGGGCGCAGGGGAAGAGGGTGCGGGAGTGGGTGTCGCCGCGGCGCTTCCGGCCATGGACAGCGCGGCGCTGGAGAGCACGAGGTTTCGTCGGGTTACGCCGACGCGCGGTTGCGGACGGGGAGGAATCACGGCTGTCTCACTCGCCGCGGCGCCCGGAAGCGCCTCGGCCTTGTTGTCGGTGCCCGCTATCTTGCGGGCTGGATGCTGAGTTAGGTTAATCGCTTAACCTTGGCCGTGAGTGTCGTTGATTATCTGGGGGCGGGGGTCAGGAGTTTCCCGATGACGCCGTCGTGACGGCGTGAAAGCGACGGTGGGAGGGCGACGGCGCGTCAGCCGCCCCAGAACGCGTCCTTGACCGAGATCCGCGTGGGGATGAGACCTTGCGCGTGGAACGCATCGGCGATGCGCTGCTGGTCGGACGCGATGGCGGGCGTCAGCGGAACCGCGCCGTAACGCACGCGTTGACCGAGCTGCAGCAGCAGCGCCTCCGGGACGCCGAACATCGGGGCGACCAGCCGTGCGCTCTCTTCGCGATGCTCGTTGGCCCAGCGGCCGGCCTCGGCCAGCAGCGGGATCACCTGCTCGCGCAGCAGCGCGCCGTGGGCGGCGGCGAACGCACGTCGCGCCTCATAGAAGCTCCAGGGCGGGGACTCGGGCGCGAGCACGCTGTAGTCGGCCAGCACGCGGGCTTTCGTCGCCGCCTGGGCGAAGGTCAGGTAGGGGTCCCACACGACCCACGCATCGATCGCGCCGCGCTCGAACGCGGCGCGTGCATCGGCCGGCGACAGATACACCGGCTGCACATCGCGCAGCGTCAGCCCCGCCTTCGCCAGCGAGGCCAGCAGCAGGTAATGCGAGCTCGATCCCTTCTGCAGCCCGACGCGTCGGCCCTTCAGGTCGGCGATGGCGCGCAGCGGGCTGTCGGGCTTGACCAGCACCGCCTCGCTGTGCGGCTGACCGGGCTCGGCGGCGATGTAGACGAAGTCCGCCCGCGCCGCCTGCGCGAAGATCGGCGGCGGCGATCCCGTCACGCCGACATCGATCGCATCGACGTTGAAGGCTTCCAGCAGCTGCGGGCCCGCGGGGAACTCGCGCCACGCGACCGACCAGCCCAGCGGGGCCAGGCGTTGCTCCAGCAACCCACGGACCTTCACCAGCGGCAGCAGTCCGCCTTTCTGGAAGCCGACGCGGAGCTCGCCTTTCGTGGGCGCACCAGCGGGCCGAACTCCCTCTCCCGCTTGCGGGAGAGGGCGGGGGTGAGGGCCAGAGGCCTGGGCGTGCGCGTTGGTGCCAAACGCCATCGGGGCAGTCAGCCAAGGCCAGGCGGAGATCAGGGTGCGGCGTTTCATGCGGGCTCCTTGTCGGGCGTGGCGGAGGGATATCGGGACGCCGGGCGCGCCAGGCCCAGGTGCTCGCGCAGCGTGCGGCCCTCGTAGCGGGTGCGGAACAGGCCGCGCCGCTGGAGTTCGGGCACGAGCAGCCGGGTGATGGCCTCGAGTCCGGTGGGGAGCAGCGGGGGCATCAGGTTGAAGCCGTCGGCGGCGCCGTGCTCGAACCAGTCCTGCAGGACATCGGCGACCTCGCTCACGCTGCCGATCACCGACAGATGGCCGCGTCCACCGGCGATCTTCATCGCGAGCTGGCCGAGCGTGAGCCCGTCCTCCTGTCCCAGCCGCGTGAGCAGCTGCTGGCGGCTGCGCTGGCCGGAGTCGGTCAGCGGCAGCTCGGGCAGCGGCGCGTCCCAGTCCAGGCCGCGCAGGTCGATGTTGCCGATCATGCGCGACAGCAGTCCCAGCGACGTGTCGCGGTGGACCAGCGATTGCAGCTGGGCCTGGCGGTCCTCGGCCTCGGCGCGCGAGGGCGCCACGACGACGTACGCGCCGGGCAGGATCTTCAAGGCGTCCGGCGATCGGCCCTGGGCTTGGGCCCGCGCCTTGAGGTTGGCGTAGAAGGCCTGGGCACGCTCGCGCGTGGGCTGCGCGGTGAAGACCAGTTCGGCGCTCGCGGCGGCCAGCTGCAAGCCGGGCTCCGAGGCGCCCGCCTGCGCGATGACCGGCTGACCTTGCGGCGAGCGCGGCACGTTCAGCGGCCCGCGCACGCGGAAGTGCCCGCCCGCGTGGTCCAGCGTGCGCCGCCTGGCGGGGTCATAGAACAGACCCGCCGCGCGGTCGTCCACGAGCGCGTCGTCATCCCAGCTGTCCCAGAGCCCCTGCACGACATCGAGGAACTCCCGCGCCCGTGCGTACCGGTCGCCATGCGCGAGATGCGCGTCGCGGCCGAAGTTGCCGGCCTCGTTGGCGTTGTCCGAGGTCACGAGGTTCCAGCCCACGCGACCCGCGCTCAGGTGATCCAGCGAGAGCAGCTGCCGCGCCACCGTGTAGGGCTCGTTGTAGCTGGTGGTGACGGTGCTCACCAGGCCAATGCGCGAGGTGCCCGCGGCCAGCGCGGACAGCAGCGTCAGCGGCTCGAAGCGCGTCGAACGCGACAGCCGCTCGGCGCCGGGGCCGGACTCGGTGGCGACGGAATCGGCGAGGAAGATCGCATCGAGGCAGGCGGCTTCTGCCTCGCGCGCCAGGCGCTGGTAGAGCGCCAGGTCCAGGCCGGCGCGCGGCGGCACGTCGGGATGACGCCAGGCAGCGACGTGATGGCCGGACTCCAGCAGGAAGGCGCCGAGGTGCATCTGGCGCCGGCCGTGGCGTGGGAGGGTGCTCGGGGCTTCAGAAGTCATACCGCGCCTGCACGCCGAAGTAGCGTTGATCGTCACGAGGCACCCATCGGTTGACGAAGGCCGAGCCGCGTCCGAGGAAGGACGCATACGACTTGTCGAGCACGTTCTTCACCAGCAGCGCCACGCGCCAGCCCTGCGAGGGCTGTTGCAGCGCGATGCTCGCGTTCCAGATGCCGTAGGCGCCCTGGATGGTGTCGGCGTACTGGCCGATGTCGTACTGCACGCGGCTCTGCCAGGCGTAGTCCCCGCCGAGTTCGAGCTGCCGCCCGCCCAGCGCGAAGCGGTAACTGGCGCGCACCGAGCCCTTCCAGTCCGGCGAGAAGGGCAGCGGCTTGCCGTTGACGTCGCAGCTGGCCGCGGCGCCGGCGGGGCAGTTGAAGCGATCGATGCGCGCATGCACGTAGGCCAGCGCGGCCGAGAGTGTGAAGTCGCGGGTCACGCGGGCATCGAGGTCGAGCTCCGCGCCGCGGCTGGACACGTCGCCCGCGTTGATCAGGCGCGTGATGACGGTGCCGTCGACGGTGTCGAAGAAGTTGGCCTGGTAGTTGCGGTAATCGGTCGAGAAGACCGCCAGGTTCAGGCGCAGCCGGCGATCCAGCCATTCCGACTTCAGCCCCGCCTCGACGCTGTTCGAGGTCTCCGGCTTGAGCGCGAGCGCGTCGCGCGCCAGCATGTTGAAGAACACGTTGAACGCCGGCCCCTTGTAGCCGCGCGACCAGGTCAGGTAGGTGCTGAGGTCCTCGGCGACGGCGTGCTGCAGGCCGATGCGTCCCGAGCGCCCGATGGCGCTCGTGTCGCCGGCCAGCGAGACCGGCGCGTTCACGCCCGGGATCGCCCCGGCGAATTGCGCGTCGGGCGTGCTGCGGGTGCGGGCGTGCTCGAAGTCCAGGCGGTCCTGCGTCCAGCGCGCGCCGGCCAGCACGGTCCAGTCGGCAGCCAGGTGCCAGCGCCCCTCGCCGAAGATCGCCGAGCCGTGGCTCTTCGTGCCGTAACGCGCCTCGCCCCAGTCCGCGAAGCTCGTGCTCGTGTTGCCGGTACCGGTGAGGCGCAGGACGTCGCGACGGTAGGTTTCCTTGTCGCGCGTGTGCAGCGTGAAGAAGCCGGCCACGTAGTCGATGGGCAGGCCGAAGGTCGAGCCCAGCGGCGACGCGACGCGGATCTCCTGCGACAGCTGCGTGAAGTCCACCGTGCCCAGGTCGTGCGACTGCGGCAGCCCGAGCGAGGCGGACGGCAGGCGGTCGCCGTCCTGACGCTGCGTGTTGTTCCAACCGCGCCAGCCGGTGATCGCGGTCAGCCGATGCCCGGCGGGGAGCTGGTGCTCGTAGGTCAGCGACACGCCGCGATTGCGGTCGTCGACGGTGGTCGCCAGGTTGGCGTTGACGCGCCGGTTGTCGTCGCTGGCCACCACCGGCCCCAGCGCGGCCGCGAACGCGGGGAACTCGCTCACCGTGCCCGATGGATAGGCGATCAGCCGCGTGCGCGTGACCACGCCGGTGGGGATGTCGTCCTTGGATTTCAGGAAGTCGGCGGCGAGCGCGAGCCGGCTGGCCGCGTCGATGTCCCAGTCCACGCGGGCGCGCACGCCGCGCTTGTCGTAGCCGTTGACGCGGCTGCCGTCGTAGACATTGGTGACGTTGCCGTCGTAGCGGCCCGACAGCGCCGTCAGCGACCCGCGCAGCCCGGCGGCGACGGGGCCGGAGATGCCGCCACGCAGCCGGGTCTCGTTGCCGCCGCCGAAGTGGCTGAGGTCGATGAAGCGCTCGAGCTGCGAGGCGGGCTCGCGACTGACGATGTTGACCACGCCGGCCGAGGCATTCTTGCCGAACAGCGTGCCTTGCGGCCCGCGCAGCACCTCCACGCGCTGCACGTCCAGCAGGTCCAGCGTGCTCTGACCCGGGCGCGCGAGCGGCACGCCGTCGATGACGGTGGAGACGGTGGGTTCGACACCGGGCGAGGTCGAGATCGTGCCCACGCCGCGCACGAAGAGCGAGGTGTCCTTGTTGGACGCGCCGGTGCGGAAGTTGAGGCTGGGCACCAGGGTGGTCAGGCTGCCCAGCGTGTTGCGGTTGGCGTTCTCCAGCGACTCGCCGTCCAGCACCGACACGGCCACCGGCACGCGCTGCAGCGACTCGCTGCGCTTGGCGGCGGTCACGGTGACGGCGGGCAGGGCGGTCGCGTCGTCCTTCGCGCTCTCCGTGGCGGTGTCCTTCACGGCGTCCTCGGCCCAGGCGGACGGAGCGCTTATCGCGGTGAGCAGCGAGCAGGCCGCGGCGATCGCTCGGCCGCGAGGCGGGCGCGGTTGATGACGGGCGGGCGGGGCGATGGTCGGGCGGCGCATGGCGTTCTCCGTTTTCCTCAGAAGCGATTGATCGAACCAACGAGCTGTTAGCGCTAACATGGATCGCATCATCGGAATCGGCGCCAGGGAGCGTCAAAGACCAAAAGATGATTTCCTTACACGGTTTCCGCACTGGGCGCATCGACGCGCCGCATGCGATCGCGGGAGGGCGCGATGACTGAGCCCGGGTCGTCGAAGGCGCGCAGCGATCGGCGGACCGATCGCCGGACCACTCGGCGCACCTCGCAGCGCACCACGCTGATGGACGTGGCCGCGCGGGCCGGGGTGTCGGCGATCACGGTGTCGCGCTACTTCAACGAGCCGCATCGCGTGGGATCGGAAGCCGCGGCCCGCGTGAAGGCCGCCGTCGAGGCGCTGGACTACGTGCCCAACCTGGCCGCCGGCGGGCTGGCCTCGGCGCAGAGCCGCGTGGTCGCGATGGTGGTGCCCAACATCTCCGGGCCGATCTTCGCGCACACGCTGGAGGCGCTGTCCGACCGGCTGGCCGCGGCGGGCTATCAGCTGTTGCTCGCGTCGAGCTATTTCTCGCAGGACAACGAGGAGCGCGCGGTGCGCGCCTTCCTGGGCTGGCGCCCGGCGGCGCTGGTGCTGACCAGCCGCCACCACAGCGCGGCGACCGAGCGCCTGATCCAGGCCTCGCAGGTGCCCGTCATCGAGACCTGGGAGCTGACGCCCCGGCGGCCGACGCTGCAGATCGGGTTCTCACATCGGCAGGTGGGCCGTGACGCGGCGGCGCATCTGTGGGGGCGGGGCTACCGCCAACTGGCATTCGTGCACAACAGCGCCGCGGGGGACCTCAGCGCGCAGGAACGCCACGACGGCTTCGCCGAGGCGCTGCGCGAGCTGGGTCATCGAGGCGCGCCGGTGGCGGTGCGGCCGCGCGCCGCCGCGCCGATGGAGGCGGGCGCCGAGGCGCTGCGCACGCTGCTGGCGCGCAAGCGGCAGCGGCCGGACGCGGTGTTCTTCGCCAATGACAACCTGGCGTGCGGCGCCTTGCTCGCGGCGCAGCGCGAGGGCTGGTCGGTGCCGGGCGACGTGGCGGTGTTCGGCTTCGGCGACTACGCCTTCGCCGACAAGCTGCTGCCCAGCCTGAGCACCATCCGGCCGCCGGCGCGCGAGATCGGCGAGATCGCCGCGGCGCATGTCCTGACCCTCGTGGACGGGCAGCAGCCCCAGCGCCTGACCGCGCTCGCCTGCGAGGTCATCGCGCGGGAGAGCGCATGAAGGCCCGTGCATGAGCTGACGCAGGGCGCAAAGCGCCCCGGCGTGCGCATCCAGCCCTCAGGCTTTGCGGACGAATGCCGATCCCCTCCAGATACAAATTCCAACAGGAAGGGAGTCGGGATGTCCAAGGGTTTGAATCTCAGGATCGGTGCGCGGTTGGGTCTCGCGTTCGGTCTCATGGTGCTGCTGATGGTGCTGATGGCCGGGGCATCGCACGGCGGGTTGACCGCTGTCGACAGCCGCTTACATCAGGTGATCGGCGACCGCTACTTCAAGGTGCGTACGCTCCATCGCATCTTCGATGAGCTCAACCAGCAGTCGCGCAACGCGCGCAATGTCCTGCTGCTGGACACGGCAGCGGAGCGCGTCGCGGAGATCGACGCCATTCGCGCCTCGCGACAGCGCGCCGGCAAGCTCTTCGACGAGCTGGTCCCCACCATCCATGATGTCAAGGCCAAGGCGCTGCTGATGCAGGCGCTCGCGGTGCGCGCGAGCTATGGGGAGGCGATGGAGGGGTTCCTCGGTCAGGCGCAGGGCGAGGACCTCGACGCCGCCAAGGCCACGCTGCTGCAGCGCCTGCGGCCGGTGCAGTTGGGGTATGTCGAGGCGCTGAACCGGCTCGTCGAGCGCCAGGAGCAGTTGATGGCCGAGTCCGGCGCGCTGGCCACCGAGGCCGTGCGCGAGACCGTCACGATCCTCTGGGTCGCGGTGGCGGTGGGCATCGTCGCGGGACTGGCTTTCGGGGTGGCCGCGACGCGGTCGGTGACGCGGCCGCTGGCGGAAGTCCGCCGCGCGATGGAGACCGTGGCCGGCGGGGATCTCGCGGCGGACGTGCGCGTCACCCGCCGCGATGAACTCGGCGAGCTGCAGCAGAGCCTGCTGCGCATGGTCGACGGGCTGCGCGCACTGGTGCGCGACGTGCGCAGCGGCGTGGATTCGGTGACGACGGCCTCGACGCAGATCGCCGCGGGCAACCTGGATCTGTCCAGCCGCACGGAGGAACAGGCGAGCAGCCTGCAGCAGACGGCCAGTTCGATGGAGCAGATCACCGGCACGGTGCACCAGGCCGCGGACAGCGCGCGCGAGGCGACGACGCTGGCCTCGGCGGCCTCGGACACGGCGCGCCGCGGCGGGGAGGTGATCGGGCGGGTCGTGCAGACGATGGAGGCGATCACCGACAGCAGCCGGCGCATCGAGGACATCATCGGTGTCATCGACGGCATCGCGTTCCAGACCAACATCCTCGCGTTGAACGCGGCGGTGGAGGCGGCGCGCGCGGGGGACCACGGTCGAGGATTCGCGGTGGTCGCGAGCGAGGTGCGCGCGCTGGCGCAGCGCAGCGCGAGCGCGGCGCGCGAGATCAAGACGCTGATCGGACGATCCGGCGTGTCGGTGGCCTCGGGCGGGCGGGAGGTCGCGGCGGCGGGCGAGACGATGCGCGAGATCGTCGAGCAGATCCGCCAGGTGAGCGTGCTGGTGACGGAGATCGCCAGCGCCGCCACCGAGCAGAGTCAAGGTCTGCAGCAGATCAATCAGGCGGTCACGCAGATGGATCAGGTCACGCAGCAGAACGCCGCGCTGGTCGAGGAAAGCGCCGCGGCCGCCAACAGCCTGGAGAGCCAGGCGCAACGGCTCTCGGCAGCGATCGCGACGTTCAAGCTCGCTTGATCTTCTGAGCTTCAGAGTCCTTTGAATCCCTTCGCCCGCGAAGCGGGAGAGGGGGTGGGGTGAGGGCTCGTGATCGACACGGTGCAGGCGCCGCGCGCGCCGGATGTCGCCTCATTCGGAGGTCTTGGGCTGCAGTTCGTCCGTGTCGTCCGTGTCGCCGGTGTTGCCCGTGTTGCCCAGCGCGCTCGCGATCCACCCGTCGAAGGTGGCCTGGTGCGCCCGGATCCAGCCGTTGACGTGGTTCTGGATGTCCGCGGCCGAATCGGCGCCTTCGCTCATGCGCAGGTTTTGCGCGTTGATGTCGGCGATCGGCAGGCGCATCGCCGCGAAGAGCCGGCCCGCCGCCGGGTTCTGCTCGACGAAGGCGCGATTGGCCACGATCTGCTCCTCGTCATGACCGGGAAGCCGTAGTTGGCGCCGTTAGGCAGCTTGGTGTCGACGTTCTTTTGCTCGCCCGGCAGGGAGGAGAACGGCACCTGCAGCCAGACCACGTCGCGCCCCGGCACCATCACATCGCTGACCCAGTACGGCGTCCAGGTGTAATACAGCACCGGTTTGCCCTCTTTGTAGCGGGTGATGGTGTCGGCCATCATCGCCGCGTAGTTGCCCTGGTTGTGTTCGACGGTATTGCTCAGGCCATAGGCCTTGATGTGGTGGTTAATCACCGCTTCGCAGCCCCAGCCCGGGGTGCAGCCGGTCAGATCGGCCTTGCCGTCGCCGTTGGTGTCGAACAGCTTGGCGATCTTGGGATCCTTGAGCTGCTCGACGTTGGTGATGTGGTACTGTTCGGCGGTTTTCTTGTCGATCAGGTAGCCCTGCGCGGCGCCGTTGACGTAGACGCCTTCGCGGTAGAACTTGGCGTCGCCGCCGGCGGCCTTGTACTGATCGGCGTGCAGCGGATCCCAGTTGACCGCGATAAAGGTCGCGTCGCCGGTGGCGATGGCCAGATGCTCGGTGGCGGTGTTCGAAGTCCACTTCACGCGGTTCCTTCACGTCGTAACCCAATTTTTCCAGCGCCTTGCTGACCAGCAGCGTCTGGAACGTCTCTTCGGAAATGGTGCTTTGCACCGGCTGCACCGTCACGCCCTGGCCGGGCAGGGCGCTCGCCGCGGGCGGCGGCACCGCGGGCTCGAGGTCCCCGGCACGGGCGTGCGTCGTCGCGCCCAACGCCACGAGCACCGACGTCGCGGCGCGCAGCGCGGTGGTCGAGACCGGCCGCAGCGCGCGGCCGATCGCGCCGACCGGTCCGGTGCGCCACCAGCGCGCCGATGGCCGCGACGCGGACGCGCCACCGCCTGGGTGAGGCGATCGAGAATGATGGCCAGGAGTACGATGCCGACGCCGCCGACGGCGGCCAGGCCCATGTCCAGCCGGCCGATGCCGCGCAGCACCATCTGGCCCAGACCGCCGACGGCGATCATCGAGGCAATGACGACCATCGACAGCGCCAACATCAGCGTCTGGTTAACGCCGGCCATGATGGTCGGCATCGCCAGCGGCAGCTGCACCTTCAACAGCAGCTGACGCGGGCTGGCGCCGAAGGATTCGGCGGCCTCGATCAGATCCTCCGGCACCTGCTTGATGCCCAGAATGGTCAGGCGCACCATCGGCGGCAGCGCGAAGATGATGGTCACCACCACGCCCGGCACGTTGCCGATGCCGAACAGCATGACGATCGGCACCAGGTAGACGAAGGCCGGGGTGGTCTGCATGGCGTCGAGCAGCGGTCTAATCACCTTGGCGGCATGCTTGCTGCGCGCCAGCCAGATGCCCAGCGGCAGGCCGATAAGAATGCAGAAGAACAGCGCGGTCAGCACCAGCGCCAGCGTGACCATCGCCTCGGGCCAGATGCCCAGCATCGCCACGACCAGCATCGACAGCGCGGTGCAGATCGCCACGCGCGCGCCGGCGAACTGCCAGGCCAGCAGGCCCAGCACGCCGATGGTCGGCAGCGCGGGCAGGCCGGTCAGCATCGACTGCATGCCGCCCAGCGTCGCGTCGATCGGCACGCGCGCGGTCTGGAAGAAGGGGCGCGCCTGCTCCACGGCCCAGCCCAGGCCGTGATTGATCCAGGACGCGATCGGCAGCGAGCCGTCCCAGAACTGCTGCAGGTGGAAGCCGGCGGTGTCGCCATGAGCGGCTGCGCCATGGGCCGCCTGGGCAGGGGCGTCCAACCAGGCGCTCGCGGCCGAAGGATCCGGCGCGGCGCTCATCGCCTGCCAGGGATCGACGATCACCGGGGGCTGGGCGTCAAGGATCGGCGTGTGAAGGTCCTCGTTCATGCGACCTCCGCGATGCGCCGGCCGGCGTTGAGGAAGCTGCGCACGAAGTCGTCGGCAGGATCGCGCTGGATCTCGGCGGGCGTGCCGACCTGCACCACGTGGCCGTCCTTCATGATGGCGATGCGGTCGCCGATGCGCATGGCCTCATCGAGGTCATGCGAGATGAACACGATCGTGCGCCGCCGCACCTGCTGCAGCCGCAGCAGCTCGGCCTGCATCTCGGCGCGGATGATGGGGTCGAGCGCCGAGAAGGCCTCGTCCATCAGCAGGATGGCCGGATCGGCCGCCAGCGCGCGCGCCAGCCCGACGCGCTGCTGCATGCCGCCGGAAAGCTCGTCGGGATACTTCTCGCCCCAGCCCGCCAGGCCGACCAGCGCCAGCGCCTCGTCGGCCTGCGTGAGCCGTTCACGCCGGCCCACGCCGGCGAGCTCCAGTCCGAAGGCGGTGTTGTCGCGCACGGTCATGTGCGGCATCAGGGCGAAGGACTGGAACACCATGCCGAAGTCCTTGCGGCGCAGCGCGCGCAACTGGGCGTCGGAATAGGCGTTGATGTCCTCGCCGTCGATCACGATGCGACCGGCGGTGGGTTCGATCAGCCGATTGAGCAGTCGCACCAGCGTGGACTTGCCCGAGCCCGAGAGGCCCATGACGACGAAGATCTCGCCGGCCTGGATCTCGAAGCTCGCGTCGAAGACGCCGATCGACTGCCCGGTCCGGGCGAGGATCTCCTGCTTGTCCAGTCCCTCGCGCACCAGCGCGAGCGCTTGCGCGGGACGGTCGCCGAAGACCTTGAAGACGTGGTCGATGTGGATGCCCTTGGCCATGAGCGAATACTCCTTTCTCGCGGCGGCACGCCGCGGTCACGCCATCAGCCGCCAGGCGAGGAGCCGGAAGGAGCGCGCGCGGCGGCCCCGGCGGGCCTCGGAGGGCTGCCAGGCGGGCACGGCGGAAAGCGGAAGCAAGAGGCCAGTGCCCGCTCGAGGACTCGGATCGCGGACGACGGGCCTGGTCGAGGGGCGACGTCCGGGGAGTCTGGCGTGGCAGTGGGGCCGGAAAGTCCGGCCGGAGGTGCCGGGGCATGGCCCGGCGGCGAACCTGCACCGCGACGGGAGTCAGCGCTCCGCGAGTAGTGCGAGGGCGGTCAACATGTCAATTTGACCGACATTTGAGCGCCGATCATAACTTCGGGAAATGATTCGAGTCAACCCGGCGCGGGATGCGCGGTCCGGGCAGGCTCAGGCCGCCATCACGGCGACGATCTGCACGAGCAGGATCTTCACCAGCGTCATCGAGGGAAAGATCATCGCGTAGCCGATGTCGGGCTGGTCGGTGGGCGCGATCCGGTTGCCGAAAGCCAGGATCGCGGGGTTGCCGGTGGCGCCGGCGACGATGCCGGCAGCCGCGTCGAAGGGCAGCCGGAACACCCACAGCGACAGCACGAGCGTGACCGCCGTGAGCACCGCGACGATCGCGCTGCCCAGCAGCAGGTAGGTCCAGCCGCTCTGCGCGATCGTGGCGGCGAAGGTCGCGCCTGAGGACAGGCCCACCACCGCCAGGAACACGGTCAGCCCGAAGTTGCGCAGCACTAGGTTGGCCGAGATCGGCATCGCCCATTGCAGCGGCCCGGTGCGGCGGCGCCAGCCCAGCAGCAGCGCGACGAGCAGCAGGCCCGCGAAACCCAGCGAGAAGTGGCCCAGTCCCGGGATGTTCCAGACGATCGCCCCCAACGCCAGGCCCAGCGTGACGCCCACGCCCAGCCCGATGTAGCCGATCTCGCCGGTGCCCTTGACCGAGTCGCCGAAGAAGCGGCCCAGCGCCGGGAAGCTCGCGCGCGGCGCCATCACGCCGACGCGGTCGCCGAACTCCAGCACGCGGTCCGCATGCGGGGCGAGGTCCACGTCGCTGCGGCGCAGGTGCAGCACGCGCGCGCCGGCCTCGGCCGGCAGCGCGAGGTCCCCCAGCCGCCGTCCCGCGACCTGGGGGTTGGAGACGAAGAAACGCTCGTAATCGAGGTCGCCGCGGTCGCGCAGCATGCGCCCCGGCTGCGTGTGCCCGAATCGCATCGCCGCACGGCGCAACGCGTCGGTATCGGTGCCCGTGAGCAGCAGCACGTCGCCGCGGCGCAGCTCGAGCGTGTCGGTCGCGCCGATGTTGTGATGGTCGCGGCGCACCGCCGACACCGTCACGCCCGCGGGCAGCGTCTGAGCCACGGCGCCGACGGTGCGGCCCAGCACGGCGACGTCCTCGACATCGACCTCCTCGACATGCAGCGAGGGCCTGTCAGGCTGGACCAGTCTCGGCTTGCGCCAGGCGTTGTAGAGGCCCAGCAGCAGGATCGGGATCGCGACGCCGACGGGATAGGCGACGGAGTAGCCGGTGGCCGGCGTCGGCCCGAAGGCGGCCAGCGCGGCTTGCAGCGCGGCCGTGCTGGTGCCCGCGCCGGCGTACGCGCCCAGCGCCTTGGCCAGCGTGACGCCGGGCCAGAAGTGGACGGCGGCGAGCATCACGCCCAGCGCCGCGAGCACGCCCGCGAGCGCCGCGGCATTGGCCTTGGCGCCGCGCGCGCTGGTCAGCCCGCGCAGGAACTGCGCGCCGTAGGCGATGCCCACGCCGTAGAGGAACAGCATCAGCCCGAGGTTGCCGATCAACGCGGGGATCCGCAGCGTCGGAGCCGCCGCGCCGACGGCCAGCCCCACGAACAGCACCGCGCCCGATCCCAGCGCGAAGCCCTTGATGCTGCGCGCGCCCAGCCAGTAACCGGCCGCGATCGTCACGAACAGTGCCAGCAGCGGCTGCGAGGCCAGGAATCGATCGACAGGCTCGAGTACGTCCATCGCGCGGCCTTCCGAGGGTCCGAAAGCGTCGAGGGTAGGGGGTCAGGCGTTGCGGCGCAAGCCAAGCTTGACGAGATTCCCCTGTTGATGGGCCTTGCCGGGCATCTTCATGGTTGAATCGCCCATCGATTCCAGGGAGGAGGCTGCGCATGACAGCTCGATGGACGTCTCGCGTCAC
Source organism: Roseateles sp. (assembly GCA_039594005.1). GTDB lineage: Bacteria > Pseudomonadota > Gammaproteobacteria > Burkholderiales > Burkholderiaceae_C > Roseateles. The sequence goes on along the minus strand of JBCNOF010000010.1, from coordinate 1,205,426 downwards.
CGCGATGTTCCGCTACTTCGCCCGGGCGGTGCCTTTCCGGCTAGTGCCTGCCTTCATCACCACGCTGGTGCTGCTGGGCCTGCTGGCCGTGCCGGTGCCCGACGGCCTCACGCCGCAGGCCTGGCGCCTGGTCGCGATCTTCCTGACCACCATCGTGGCGATCATCCTGAAGGTGATGCCCATCGGCGTGATGGCGATGATGGCCATCGTCATCCTGTCGCTGTCACAGGTGACGTCGCCCACCTCCAAGGGCGCGATCACCGATGCGCTGAGCAGCTTCTCCAATCCGCTGATCTGGCTGATCGTCGTGGCGGTGCTGATCTCGCGCGGGCTGAAGAAGACCGGGCTGGGCAACCGCATCGGGCTGATGTTCATCGCGCTGATGGGCAAGCGCACCGTGGGCATCGGCTACGGGCTTGCGATCTGCGAGCTGGTGCTGGCGCCGTTCACGCCGAGCAACACCGCGCGCGGCGGCGGGATCGTGCATCCGATCATGAAGTCGATCGCCGCGGCCTTCGACTCCGACCCGGAGAAGGGCACGCAGGGCAAGGTCGGCACCTATCTGGCGCTGGTGAACTACCACGCCAACCCGATCACCTCGGCCATGTTCCTGACCGCCACCGCGCCCAATCCGCTGGTGGTGGACTTCGTGGCCAAGGCCTCGGGCCAGTCACTGCACCTGAGCTGGACGACGTGGGCGTTGTGCATGCTGCTGCCGGGGCTGGTCGCGCTGCTGGCGATGCCGTTGGTGGTATTCCTGCTGGCGCCGCCCGAGCTGAAGGCCACGCCCGACGCGGTCCGATTCGCCCGGGGCGAGCTCGATCGGATGGGCCCGCTCAGCGGCAAGGAGCGCGTCATGCTGGGCGTGTTCGGCGGCATGCTGCTGCTGTGGGCCAACGTGCCCGCGATGATCGGCGGGCCGGGCTGGACGCTCGATCCGACGGTGGTCGCCTTCCTCGGCCTGTTCGCGCTGATCATCACCGGGACGATCGACTGGGACGACGTGCTGTCCGAGAAGAGCGCCTGGGACACGCTGATCTGGTTCGGCGCGCTGGTGATGCTGGCCGAGCAGCTCAACAAGCTGGGCGTGATCGGCTGGTTCTCGGCGGGCATGCGCGACGCGATCGTCGCGAGCGGCCTGGGCTGGGCTGCGGTGGCGGCGGTGCTGGTGGCGGTCTTCGTGTTCTCGCACTACCTGTTCGCGAGCACCACCGCGCACATCAGCGCGATGATGCTGGCCTTCCTGACGGTGGGCGCGCAGCTCATCCCGCACGAGTACCTCGTGCCCTTCCTGCTGATGATGACCGCGGGCTCCGCGATCATGATGACGTTGACGCATTACGCGACCGGGACCTCGCCCATCATCTTCGGCAGCGGCTACGTGACCATGGGCCAGTGGTGGCGCGTGGGCGCGGCCATGTGCGTCTTCGAGCTGCTGGTCTTCGCGGTCGTCGGCATCGCCTGGTGGCGGGTGCTGGGGCTGTGGTGACCGCGGGCATGAGGATGCGCACCTGAACGGGGAAAGGACGGGACATGAGAACGGCAGTCTTCAGCACGCGGCGGTATGACCAGACGCTGCTTCAGCAGGCCAACCGGGACGCGGGCCATGAACTGGTCTTCGTGCAGGACCGGTTGACGGCGGAGACGGCGTCGCTGGCCAGCGGCTGCGCCGCGGTGTGCGTGTTCGTCAACGACGCGGTGGACGCCGCGGTGCTGGAGCGCCTGGCGGCGCAGGGCACGCGGATCGTGGCGACGCGCTCCACCGGTTTCAATCACGTCGACGCGGCGGCCGCGAAGGCCCTGGGCATCGCGGTCGTGCGCGTGACCGACTATTCGCCGCACTCGGTGGCGGAGTTCGCGGTGGGCCTGCTGCTGGCGGTCAACCGCAAAATCGTGCGGGCGAGCATCCGCACGCGCGACGGCAACTTCGAGCTCGACGGCCTGATGGGCTTCGACCTGCACGGCAAGACGGTGGGCGTGATCGGCACCGGCAAGATCGGGACGATCTTCGCGCGGATCATGGCGGGCTTCGGTTGCACGGTGCTGGGCCACGACGCGTTCGAGAAGCCGGAGTTTGAGCAGCTCGGCGGTCGTTACGTGGACCTCCCCACGCTGATGGCGCGCTCGGACGTGGTGTCGCTGCATTGCCCGCTGACGCCCCAGACGGCGCACATCGTGGACGCGGCGTCGCTGGCGCAGCTCAAGCGCGGGGCGATCCTGGTGAACACGAGCCGCGGCGGGTTGATCGACACCGAGGCCGCGACCGAGGCGCTCAAGACCGGGCAGCTGGGCGGGCTGGCGATCGATGTCTACGAGCAGGAAGCGAGCCTGTTCTTCCAGGACCTGTCGTCGACGGTGATCACCGACGACGTGATCCAGCGGCTGGTGTCCTTCCCCAACGTGATCGTCACGGGCCATCAGGCCTTCTTCACCGTCGAGGCCATCGGCCAGATCATGGCGACCACGATCGCCAGCCTCAGCGCCTTCGAGCGCGGGGAGCCGTTGGTGAACCGGATTCCGGACGCGTGATCAGCTGGCCGGGTCAGAACGCGACGACCAGCGAATCGGCGAATCGTGTCTCCACGAAGCGCCGCACCTCGGGCGACTGGAAAGCACGCACGAGCCGGGCCACCCATGGGCGGTCCTTGTCCTGCGTGCGGACCGCGATGACGTTGGCATACGGACCGACGGCGTCCTCGATGGCGATGGCATCGCGGCGCGGCACCAGGCCCGCCTGAACGGCGTAGTTCGTGTTGATCGCGCTGGCCGCGACGTCGTCCAGCGTGCGGGGCAGTTGCGCGGCATCCACCTGCACGATGCGAAGGTGACGCGGGTTCTCGGCGATGTCCAGCGGCGTGGCGGAGATGCCGGCTCCGGGCTTGAGGCGGATGACGCCGCTCCGGTGCAGCAGCTGCAGCGCCCGGCCGCTGTTGGTCGGGTCGTTGGGGATGGCGACGCGGTCACCGTCCGCGAGCTGGTCCAGGCGCTTGACGCGCCTGGAATAGAAGCCCAGCGGTGCCGTGACCGTCAGGCCGACGGCGCTGATCCTGTAGCCGCGCGCCTGCACCTGCGATTGCAGGAAGGGCGCATGCTGGTAGCTGTTGGCCGACACATCGCCCGCGTCGAGCGCCGCGTTGGGCTGGATGTAGTCGGAGAACTCGACGATCTGCAGCGTGAGGCCGTCGCGCGCGGCCACCTGGCGCGCGATTTCTGCGATCTGCGCATGCGGGCCGTTGGTCACGGCGATCTTGATCACCTCCTGCGCGCGGGCGGGTGCGAGGCCCAGGAGACTCGGCAGGGCGAAGACGGCAGGGACCGCGAAGAGGGCGGCCACGCGGGCGAGCAGGGCGGAGCGACGAGGCATGGCGGGCAGACGCAAAGGGATGAAAAGGCACGCCCGGGGCGGTGGTCGTCCCGGGCGTGAAAGGCTCGTAGGAGCATCAGGGCAAAGATCCGGCGCAGGATCGCCGAGGACAGGCAGCGGGTCTACGAAGGGAAACGCAGCTGCTTATGCGTCTGTCAGGGCGGCCGCTGGGCAGCTTTGGCGCGTGCGCCCGGGCGCGCGCCGGCGAGATCGCTGCTGCGACGACAATCGAGGTCGATGACCGACTCCCAACACCGCTTCGACGCCGCCGAGCGCGAGGCGATCTACCGCGCGATCGCGTTGCGCCGCGACATGCGCCACTTCACGCCTGCCGCGCCCTTGCCCGACGAACAGCTCGAGCGGCTGCTGCGCGCCGCGCATGCGGCGCCGTCGGTCGGTCTGATGCAACCCTGGCGCTTCATGAGGCTGAGCACGCCTGCGTGGCGCGCGCGCCTGATGCCCATCGTCGAGGCCGAGCGCCAGCGGACCGCCGACGCGCTGGGCGAGCGCGCGGCGGAGTTCCTGCGGCTCAAGGTCGAGGGCCTGCGCGACAGCGCGGAGCTGCTGGCCATCGTGCTCGCGCCCGACGACGACACGGTCTTCGGCCGCCGCACGCTGCCGCGCGAGATGGCCTGGTGCTCCGCCGCCTGCGCGGTGCAGAACCTTTGGCTGGCCGCGCGCGCCGAGCATCTCGGCATGGGCTGGGTGTCGATGTTCGAGCCGGAGAAGCTCGCGAGCGCGCTGCAGTTGCCCGAGGGCGCGACGCCGCTGGGACTGTTGTGCCTGGGGCCGGTGCCGAGCTTCTACGATCAGCCGATGCTCGAGGAGACCGGCTGGCGTCACGCGCGGCCGCTGAGCGACATGCTCATGACGCCGCCAGACCTCGGGGCTTGATGTCTTCTGCCGGTCTAGGGCTCCCTCATTTCAATCGGACTGCATGAGGCTCCCTCGCCCGCGGAGCGGGAGAGGGCGGGGCAATCGGGTTGCATGAGGCTCCCTCGCCCGCGGAGCGGGAGAGGGCGGGGGGTGAGGGCTCTCCGAAGGGCACAGTGCCCTCACACGAGCCCTCACCCCAACCCCTCTCCCGCTTCGCGGGCGAGGGGCTTTCAATTCTTGAGGGTCACTCCCAAACGGGGCAGGCGCATCGGTCACGTTGGCGGTAGGCTGCGGCTTCCGCCCCCAAGGGCGCCTTGCCGGCGCCACGTCTTCGTCATGAGCACCGAATCCTGCCAACACCTCCGCCGCAGCCTGCTGGACCTGCATCGCGCGCTCGTCGAGCTTGAGAGGGGCGATTACCAGCAGCGCCACGGCCCGCAGAGCGCGGGCGAGTTCCTCCAGGTGATGGCCTTCGGCGAGGAGATGCGCTGGCTCGAACCGCTGAGCCGCCTGATCACGATGCTGGACGAGGCCATCGACGGCGCGGCGAGCGCCGCCGAAGTCGACGCCACACCGCTCGCTGTCGCGCAGCGCGCCCGCGACCTGCTCAGCCTGGATCGCGACAGTGACGACGCGTTCAAGCGCCGCTACGCGGAGCGCTTCGATGCGTCGCCGGCGCTGGTGCACGCCCACACGGCCGCGATCGCGGCGCTGAAGGCGGTGGGGACGTCGGCGCCGGCGTGAATCGCACGTCTACCGCTCAGCGCCCGCCCGCGACGTCCAGCGTCGCGCCCACCGTGTAGCTTGCCGCCGGCGAAAGGAGCCAGGCGATCGCCTCGGCGATCTCTGACGCCCGGCCGAGTCGCCCGATCGGGATGCCCTGGGCGGTGGCGGCCAGCAGCGCGGGCAGTTCCTCGGCGGGCCGGCTGTCGGCGTGGATGTCGGTGTCGATGACGCCCGGCCGGACGCCGTTCATGCGGATGCCGTGCGCGATCAGCTCATGGCCCAGGCTCAAGGTCAGCGCATCCACGGCGGCCTTGCTCGCCGCGTAGTCGCTGTACAGATTCGCCGAGCCGCGCTGCGCCGCGCGCGAGGACACGTTGACGATCGCGCCGCCCGTACCCCCGTGGCGGGTGCTCATGCGCGCCTGCGCCTGCTGCGCGCAGTGGATGACACTGAAGACGTTGACCTCGAACATGCGTCGCAGCCGCTCCGGCGTCAGGCCGTCCAGCGAGGCCGAGGGCGCCACGATGCCCGCGTTGTTGACCAGCCCGGACAACCGGCCCAGCCGGTGATCGACGGCGTCGAACAGCGCCGCGACCTGCGCGGGATCGCCGACGTCGGCCTGGATGACCTCGACGCGGCGGCCCAGCGCCCGGAGCTCCTCAGCCAGCGCCTCGGCCGAGGCGCGATCGCTGCGGTAGTTGAGGGCCAGGTCATGCCCCTGTCGCGCGAGCAGCCGCGCGGTCGCCGCGCCGATGCCGCGGCCCGCGCCGGTGATCAGGGTCAGGAAGGGGCGGTCGGTCAGTGCGGAAGCGGTCATGCGAGGGTCCTGTCGCGGTGGAAAACGCCGCTGTATTCTGCGTCCCCATGACGTCGACCTCCGACTCCATCGATCCGCGCGCGCTGTTCAGCGGCAGCGGTCCCGGCGCACGCGCGCGGGACGGTTGCTCCGTCGAGCTCTATCGACGATCCCGCTACGCCGGTGAGATCGAGCCCCTGCGCGATCGGCTGCCGCCGGGCACCACGGTGCTGGAGCTGGGCTGCGGCACCGGGCGGCTCACGCATCGACTGCTTGAACTCGGGTGCGAGGTCACCGGCGTCGACAACTCGGCGGAGATGCTCGCCCACGTCAGCGATCGCGTGCGCCGCGTGCATGCGGACATCGAGCAGTTGGCGCTGCCCGAGCGCTTCGATGTCGTGCTGCTGCCCAGCGGGCTGATCAACCACGGCGACGGCGCGGTGCGCCGTGCCTTCATCGCGGCGGCGGCGCGCCATGTCGCCCCGGACGGCGAGCTGATCCTGCATGCGCAGGATGCGCACTGGCTGCGCACCGCGTCCGCCGGCGACGTCATGCAGGGGCAGGACCTCTGCATCCATGTGGCCGAGGTCGCGCGCTCGCGCGATCCGAGGGAGCCGCTCGTGCGGATGACCCTGCGCTATGAGGCCGTCAGCCCTGCCGGAAGCCTGATCGCAAGCGAGACCCGCGGCGAGGTGTGGACCCATGCCTTCACCGTGGTCGCCCTGACGCGCGACAGCATCGCCGCATTGCTTCGCGAGGGCGGTTTCGATGAACCCGAGGCGGTCGATGCGGCCGGACGATGGCTGGCCGCCCGGCCGGCGCGCTGAACAATCCCCCACCGCCCCCGGGGTGCTCGCGTGACTTTGAGGACCGGGGGCCATTGCGCCTAGAGTCGACGCCTCATCACCCGGGAGACCGCATGTTCGATCACGTCAAGTTCGGCGTCCGTGACTTCGCCGCCAGCAAGGCCTTCTACCTGCAGGCGCTCGCGCCGATCGGCGCGGTCGTCGTCGGCGAGGGCGAACCCAGCTATGGCGTGGAGATCTGCGACAGCGGCGACGTGTCGCTGGTGCTCTTCGAGACCCGCGAGCAACCCGCCCACCTGCACATCGCCTTCCGCGCGCAGACGCGCGCGCAGGTCGACGCCTTCCATCGCGCGGCGCTCGCCGCGGGGGCGAAGGACAACGGCCCGCCCGGGCTGCGTCCGAAGTACCACGCCAATTACTACGCCGCGTTCGTGATCGATCCGGACGGACACAACATCGAGCTGGTCTGCCACGCCGCCGAGGCCTGAGCCCGCATCGCCACCCCCTCCAAGGAGCCGCTGATGAGCCATCGACTCGCTTCCTGCTGCTGCGGACAACTGACGGCGCGCGTCACCGGCGATCCGGTCCGTGTCTCCATCTGCCACTGCCTGGCCTGCCAGCGCCGCTCGGGCAGCGTCTTCGCCGAACAGGCGCGTTTCCACCGCGCCGACGTGACGACCTCGGGCGCGTCCACCGTCTTCGTGCGCACCGGCGACGAGGGCACGCGCGCTCACTTCCACTTCTGCGCGACCTGCGGCTCCACCGTCTTCTACGAGATGGAGGCCTTGCCCGAGTTCATCGCGATTCCCGTCGGTGTCTTCGCGGACCCTTCGTTCCCCACGCCCAACGTGTCCGTCTACGAGAGCCGCAAGCACGCCTGGGTCGTGCCCCCGGTGGACGCGGAACACTACGACTGAGGCTGCGATACTCCGCCCCTGATCGCCCAGTTGGAGGGCGACGTCTCGGGCCCCCTCATGATTGACGACCACCGCGAGCGCTCGATCGAGCTGCTGGCCGCCACGAACTGGAGCAACTCGCCGCTGGGCCCTCCCGCCGGCTGGCCCGACGCCCTGCGCAATGCCGCGGCGCTGGTGCAGGACTCGCTCATGCCGATGTGGCTGGCCTGGGGTCCGCAGCTCGCCATGGTCTACAACGCCGCCTATGCCGACGTGCTCGGCGCCAAGCATCCCGCCGCGATGGGCGCACCGCTGCGCGCGGTGTGGGGCGAGGTCTGGCCCGAGGTGGCCGACCTGATCGCCACGACGCTTAGCGGCCGGGCGCTCTATCGCGAGGACCTGCCCCTGCGCATCCAGCGCAATGGCCCGGACGAGCAGGCCTGGTTCACGTTCTCCTACACCCCGCTGCGCGACACCACCGGCGCGGTGCAAGGGCTGATCTGCAATGTGTGGGAGACCACCGAGAAGGTCCTCCAGCGTCAACGCATGGATGAGAACGAACGCCAGTTCCACACGCTGTTCGAGCGCATGGACGAAGGCTTCTGCGTCATCGAGTTCCTCGACGGGCCGCATGGACCGCTCAGCGATTACGTCCACGTGCTGGCCAATCCGGCTTACGCGGCCAACGCGGGCATCCCCGACGTGGTCGGCCAGAAGGTGCGCGAGATGGTGCCCGACGAGGCCGACGGCTGGGTCGAGATCTACCGCAACGTCCTCACCAGCGGCGTGCCGGTGCGCTTCGAGCGCGAGCTCGAGCGCACGGGCCGCTACCTGGAGCTCGCCGCCTTCCGCATCGACCCGCCCGAGCGGCGCCAGGTCGCCGTGCTGTTCCAGGACGTCACGCGCCGTCACCGCTCCGACCGCGCGCTGCGCGAGCTCAACGACACGCTGGAACGCCGGGTCGAAGAGGAGGTCGCCCATCGCCTGCGCACCGAGGAGGCGCTGCGCCAGTCGCAGAAGATGGAGGCCGTGGGTCAGCTCACCGGCGGCATCGCGCATGACTTCAACAACATGCTGGCGGTGGTCGTCAGCGCGCTGGACCTGCTGGCGCGCAAGTACCTGCAGGACGATCCGCTCGCGATGCGCTACGTGGACGCCGCGCGCAACGGCACCAAGCGCGCCGCGCAACTGACGCACCGGCTGCTCGCGTTCTCGCGCCAGCAGCCGCTGCGACCCGAGGCGCTCAACGCCAACCGGCTCGTGTCGGGCATGTCGGACCTGCTGCGCCACTCGCTGGGCGCCACGATCCAGCTCGAGGCGGTGCAGGCCGGCGGGCTCTGGCGCACGCATGCGGATCCGAACCAGCTCGAGAACGCGATCCTCAACCTCGCGGTCAATGCCCGCGACGCGATGCCCGATGGAGGACGCCTGACCATCGAGACCGCCAACGCCTTCCTCGATGACCGCTATGCCGCCGAGCAGATCGGTCTGCTGCCCGGCCAGTACGTGATGGTGGCGGTGACCGATACCGGCAGCGGCATGTCGCCCGACGTCGTGTCGCGCGCCTTCGATCCCTTCTTCACGACCAAGGAAGTCGGCCGCGGCACCGGCCTGGGCCTGAGCCAGGTCTACGGCTTCGTCAAGCAGTCCGGCGGGCACGTCAAGATCTATTCCGAGCCGGGGCAGGGGACGACGGTCAAGATCTACCTGCCGCGACTCCTGCACGGGCAGGATGAGGACGCGCAGAGCGGCGCGGTACCGCTGGCCCCGCACGCGAACGGCCGCGAGACGGTGTTGGTCGTCGAGGACGAGGCCGCCGTGCGCGCGATGTCCGTCGATGCGCTGACCGAGCTGGGTTATCGCGTGCTGGAGGCCGATGGCGCCGAGGCGGCGCTGCGCCTGCTGGATGCGCATCCGGAGATCGCGCTGATGTTCGCCGACGTCGTCATGCCGGGCATGAACGGACGCAAGCTCGCCGACGAGGCCCGCAACCGCCGGCCCGATCTGAAGGTGCTGTTCACCACCGGCTACACGCGCAACGCCGTCGTGCACAACGGCGTGCTGGACGCGGGCGTGGACCTGCTGGGCAAGCCCTTCACGCTGGAGGAACTCGGCGCCAGCGTGCGGGCCGTGCTGGACAAGGAGCGCTGAGTCAGCCGGCCGCGTCGCCGGCCGCCGCGTCTGAGCCGCCCGATGCGGACACGGTGAATTCGAAGATCACCCGCGGCGGCTCGAAGCGGTAGCTCAGCGTGCCGCCGTGTTCCTCGACGATGCGCCGCGTGATGTACAGGCCGAGCCCGAGGCCGTTGCGGTTGTGGGCGCCGCGCTCCTGTCCGCGCTTGAAGGGCTCGAAGAGCTCGGTGGCGATTGCCGCGGGGATTTCCTCAGCCTCGTTGGCCACGCTGAAGCGATGGCCGCCGCCGGGCACCGGTGCCAGCGAGATCGCCACCGGCCGCCCCGGCGCGCCGTAGTTGCGCGCGTTGGCGATCAGGTTGGACATCGCCTGCGCGAGCCGCACCACGTCGCCGGCCACCGTCGCGGGTCCGGCGCTGCGCGCCACGACCTCGAAGCCGGGATGGCCGGTGCGGACCTCCTCGACCAGGTCCTGCATCAGCGCCTCCAGGTCCACCGACCGCTGCTCGGCGCGCAGCGGCATGCCGACCTCGGCGCGGCTGAAGTCCAGCACCTGCGTGATCAGCCGATGCATGCGACCGCTGGACGCGTCCAGCCGCGCGCCCAGGCGACCGGACTGCGCCGGGTCGGGCTCGCGCTTGAGCACTCCGGCCACCATCTGGATCGCCTGCAGCGGATCGCGCAGGTCGTGGCCCAGCATCGCCAGCAGGTTGCGGCGCGCGGCCTCCACCTCGGCATGGCGCGCCGCGGCCGTGCGCTGCAGTTCCAGCATCAGCTGCTTGCCGAAACGCACGTCGGTGTCGGTCCACGGCTCGGCGCAGTCCTTGACCTGCTCGCGCCATTCCGAGAACGAGCCGCGCGGCGTCAGCCGCGGGCCGTTGGGACCGCGGGCGACGACCTTGTCGGGCTGGCCGGCCCATCGCACGGTCTGGCACTGCTCCTTGCGCAGCGCGATCAGGCGGCCGCCGTTGCTCGCGTCGAAGGGCAGGCACATCGCGCCCACCCAGGGCCCCAGCGCGGTCCGCATCGACTCGGGCCAGTCGCCCAGGCAGGCGCGCAGCGCAGGCATCTCGCCGGTCCACGGCGCGGTGGCGATGGTCACGGCCAGCTCCTGCGGCAGCGTGCCGTCGGACACCACCTTGCTCTGCTGGCAGAGCACCAGCGCGTCGGCCCGCAGCACGTCGCGCAGGCGCGCGGACTGGGCCAGCATCGCGGTGACGGCGTCGTCGGCGATGGCAAGGTCCGCGGCGAGCTCGGCGATCAGCGAGGCGGCGTCGGCCTGACGGCGCGCGAACTCGCGGGCCTCGATGGTCGCGATCGCCGAGGAGAGCAGATGCGCCAGCACGTCGCAGTCCGAGCGCACGGGGTAGGGCACGTGCAGCGAGCTCATGTGGTGGCAGGCGATCAGGCCCCAGAGCTTGTCGTTGACGACGATGGACACGCTCATCGACGCGCCCACGCCCATGTTGTGCAGGTACTCGACGTGGATGGGCGAGACGCTGCGCAGCACCGAGTGGGTCAGGTCCAGCGGCGGCGCCTCGGGATGCCCGACCAGCGCGACCGCGCGGTAGCTCACATGCGGAATCAGCCGCAGCGTGTTGAGCAGGTACAGCCGGCGCGCCTGCGCGGGGATGTCGCTGGCCGGGTAACGCAGGCCGAGGTAGGAGGACAGCGTGTCGGCCTTGGCCTCGGCTTCCACCTCGCCGCTCTCGTCATGGCGGAAGCGATAGGCCATCACGCGGTCGAAACCGGTCCAGGCGCGGATCGCGTCGACGGCGACCTGCAGCACCGCCTCCATCGACACGGCGCGGCGGATGCGGTCATACACGCGCGCCTGCGAGCTTTGCGGCGACAGCGGCTGCGTGCGGGGCTCGATCTCGATCAGCGTGTGGTGGTCGTGGACGTGGACCACGGCGTCATGCGGACGCCCGCCGATCTCTGTCTCGCAGAACGCCGGCATGCCGGGCGTGAGCGCGGCCTCGTCCATCAGGCGGTCGATCTCCCCGTGCAGTGCGCCGGGGAGGGGGAGCTCGGACCAGGGCTGGCCCAGCACCGGGGTCAGGCCCAGCAGCGCGGGAACGTTCTCGCTCCAGGCGGCGACCCGGTCCTCGCGCACGGCGATCATCAGCCCGTGGGGCTGGATCGATCCGGGGATGTGGATGGGTTCATCCGCGCAGGATTGCAGCGTCGGAAAGGTCGGCTGAGCACGTTCGGCACTCGACACTGGCACTCCTTGAAAAGCTGGCACTTTAACCGGTCCGGGTCGGGCGTCGTCTCGGCCTTGCACTGTCGGCGCGCTTTACAGCAATTGGCGATCCTGTCGTTGCATTTCTTTTGAAATCAAGGACTTGCAAATCTGGCCCGGTTGTTGCTCACGGTGGGGCAGCTCCTGCAAGCTCCTCCTCCCACCACCTCCCGAGGGATCCACCATGCGCCTGATCAAGATCGCTGCCGTCGCCGCACTCGCCCTGTCCGCCGTTGCCGCCTCCGCGGCGCCGCTGCTCGGCAGCACGGTGCGTTACCAGTACTACTATCCCGATTCGTCGTCGCCTTACGGCGGCGCGGGCAACGGCGATTACGTCGTGGGTGCCGGTGTCGAGGTGGGCAACATCGTGGACAGCGTCGGCTCGATGGACATCACGGCCAACCAGATCATCGTCTCCTTCAACGGCCAGAACGGCTTCAACGCCGCGGCCTTCAACGGCTGGACGCTCACCGACATCCTGGGCACGATCGACGCGTTCAACGTGTCCATCGATGCCTCGACCAACATGGCCGGCTTCGACCTGTCGCGCCTGAGCTTCACCGACGACGTGATCACGGTGAACTGGCAAGGCCTGGGCTTCACCAGCGATACGCGTGTGGTGCTGAACGTCGCCGCCGCCGCGAGCGATGTGCCGGAACCCGCCTCGCTGGCCCTGGCCTCGCTGGCGCTGCTCGGCGCCGGCCTGGTCCGCCGCCGTCAGCAGAAGGACCTCACGGTTTCGGATGCACAGTGACGCCGGGACGCCTGGGCCCTGACGCGGCCCAGGTCCAGAGCGCGTCCGACATCGCCTGCGCGGCCGACGACAACGCGCGGTCGCGCCGCCGGATCAGATAGACATGACGGCGCAGGCCGTCCTCGGCGAGCGGCCGGGCGACCAGTTCCGGATGCGCGAAGTGGAACAGCGTCAGCGCGGGCACCAGCGTGACGCCCAGCCCCGCGACCACCATGCCCGCCACCGAGCTCAGCTGCTCCAGCTCGAGCACCGGTCGCAGCGCACCCGAGGGCAGCGCGGCGTCCAGCGCCTGGCGCACGCTGCTGTGGCGCGCCAACCCGATGAGCGCGTGGCCCTCGAGCATCGCCAGTGACGGGCGCCGCCGCTTCGACAGCGGGTGATCGCGCCGGCACACCAGGTAGAACACATCCGACAGGAAGGGCTCGACGGCGAGCTCGGGCGCGGTCGCGCGCAGCGCCGCCAGGCCGAGATCGGCGCGTCCCGCGCGCACGCGCTCCACGCAGGTTTCCGACAGCACATCGGCCAGATCGATCGTGATGCCGGGATAGTCGCGTCGGAACGCGGCGAGATGCGGCGGCAGCCAACCCGCCGCGAGCGCCGGCAAGGCCGCGAGCGCGACTCGGCCGCGCCGCCGCGCCACGTGATCGCGCAGATCCTCGGTGGCCAGGCGCAGGTCCTGCAGGAGGCGCCTGGCGGGGTCCAGGAACAACGCGCCCTCCGCGGTGGGCTCGACGGCACGGGTCGTGCGGTCGAAGAGCCGTGCGCCCAGCGCGTCCTCCAAGGTCTGTATCACTGCGCTGAAGGCCGGTTGCGACAGGTGGCAGCGCGCCGCAGCACGGGTGAAGCTGCGCAGCTCGGCGAGCGCGACGAAGGCGCTCAATTGACGCGTCGAGAGATTGGCCAGGGGTTGGGTGTCATTCATCGATAATCCCTATGAACTGATCCGAACAATCGAATTCTCCGATAAGCCGGCCGCGCCTACAGTCGGCCGCATGACCTCAGATTCCGAGCTCGGGGACGCCCCGAACGATCGCAGCGGCGACGTGCCGGCGCGACCGCCGCTGCTGGTCGGCAACGCCGCGGGGTTCTCCGGCGACCGCACCGATGCGGCGCGTCCGGTCGTGGACACGTTGATCGCCCGCGGCGAGCCAGCGGTGCTCATCTTCGAGACGCTGGCCGAGCGCACGCTGGCGCTGGCGCAGCTCGCCCGGCAACGCGATCCGGAGAGCGGCTTCGAACCGCTGCTCGATGAGATGCTCCGGCCGGTGCTGGCGGACTGCCTGGCTCACGGCATTCCCATCGTCGGCAACTTCGGCGCGGCGAATCCGCCGGCCGCGGCGCGGCGCGTGCTCGCCTTGGCCGAGGCGCTGGGCGCGCGGGCGCCGCGGGTGGCGATCGTCGGCGGCGACGCGCTCGACGCGGCCGAGCAGCGCGCGATGCTCGCCGAGGCCCTGGCGAGGGAAGGGCACGAGCTCGGGCACCCGATCGATGCAGCCCCGCTGGACCGCATCGCCAGCGCCAACGTCTACCTCGGTGCCGAAGGCATCGCGCAGGCGCTGCGCGAGGGCGCGGACGTCGTCGTGACCGGCCGCGTCGCCGATCCCTCGCTGACCGTCGGGCCGGCGATGGCGCACTTCGGCTGGGCCGAGGACGATTGGGACCGTATCGCCGGCGCGACGATGGCCGGCCATCTGCTCGAATGCGGCGCGCAGGTGTGCGGCGGGTATTACGCCGACCCAGGATTCAAGGACGTGCCCGACCTCGCGCAGGTCGGTTTCCCGATCGCCCGCATCGAGGCCGACGGCCAGTGCGTGATCTTCAAGGCCGACGGCACCGGCGGCTGCCTGGACACGCACACCGTGCGCGAGCAGTTGCTCTATGAGCTGCATGACCCGGCGGCCTACCTGACGCCGGACGTGGTCGCGGATGTGTCCGGCGCGCGGGTCGACGCGGTCGGTCCGGATCAGGTGCGGCTCAGCGGCGTGCGCGGACATCCGCGTCCGTCGACGCTCAAGGCCAACGCGTTCTTCGCCAACGGTTGGCTGGCCGAGGGCGAGATCTCCTACGCCGGCCCCGGCGCAGAGGCCCGCGCGCGACTGGCGGCGCAGGTGTTGCGCGAGCGTCTCGATCCCGCAGATCGCCACGGGCCGCTGCGCGTGGACCTCCTCGGCGTGACCAGCGTGCTGGCCGACGACGATGGGTACATGCTCGCCAGCAGTCAGCCGACGGATGCTCGCGATGTCCGCCTGCGCGTCGCCGCCAACCACCCCGATCGCCTCGGCGCCGAACGCCTGACCCGCGAGGTCACCGCCCTCTACACCTGCGGACCCGCCGGCGGCGGCGGCGTGCGCACGAACCTCCGTCCGCGCCTCGGCCTGCGATCCTGCGCCTTGCCCCGCGAGATCGCGCCCGTTCAGCTCAGCTTCGTCGGCGGACCCGCCGCGGCGTCTGGCAGCCTCCGTGACGCCAGGCGCGGGCTCTCCACGGTGCAAGGGGGCTCCCTCCTGGACCCCCTAGCACCATTCCGGCCCCACAAGCACTCGCTGCCCCCCGATGAACGTGCTGCGCAGGCTGGCGCGTCTCTGGATGCCGTCCCTGTCGACCTGCGACGCGCGGCGCACGCTCGCACCGGCGACAAGGGCAATCGCTCCAACATCAGCGTCATCGCGTGGGACCCGGCGTTCTATGCGCTCCTCGTCGAGCAGTTGACCGAGGACGCCGTGGCCGCGCATTTCGCGCATCGCCGGCCCACCGCCGTCACGCGCCATCTGTTGCCGCACCTGAACGCGATGAACTTCGTGCTCGACGGCGTGCTCGATGGCGGCGTCAACGACGCGCTCAACCTCGACAGCCACGGCAAGGCCCTGTCCTTCCACCTGCTGGCGATGCCGCTGGCGGTGCCGCGTTCCTGGCTGCCGCAGCTGCGCGGGCCGGGTTGATCGACTGTCGACCCCTTGACCCTCGACCTTGAAGACCCGACAACCACACGATGGAGACTGACCGATGAGCCTCTCGAGCACGATGAGCCGCCGCCAGGCGGCGCGGCGCACGACGACCTTGATCACCGCCGCGCTGGGCGCGATGCTGGCCGCGCCCGCGGTCTTCGCGCAGGGCGGAGCGGGCACGTATCCGAGCAAGCCCATCACGCTGATCGTGCCCTTCGCCGCGGCGAGCGCGACGGATCAGCTCGCCCGGGCGCTCGGGCAGGCGCTGACCGAGCAGACCAGGCTCGCCGTCGTCGTGGACAACAAGGCCGGGGCGAGCGGCATGCTCGCGGCCCAGCAGGCCGCGCGCGCCGCGCCGGACGGCTACACCGTGCTGATCACGACGAACACGACTCAGGCCGCCAATCCGCATCTGTACCGCAAGCTGCCCTATGACCCGGTCAAGGACTTCGCTCCGGTGACCGGGCTGGGCAAGGGCGGCCAGGTGATGGTGGTGAAGGCGGATGGACCGTACCGGTCGGTCGCCGACGTGATCGCGCGAGCGAAACGCGAGCCGGGCAAGGTCAGCTTCGGCAGCGGCAGCGCGTCGAGCCGCGTGGCCGGCGAGCAGTTCCAGCAGCTGTCGCACACGCAACTGCTGCACGTGCCCTACAAGAGCAACCCGCCCGCGCTGACCGACCTGATCGGCGGGCAGGTCGACTTCATGATCACCGACACGGCCACCGGACTGCCGCAGATCAAGGCGGGCAAGGTGCGGGCGCTGGGGTTCTCGATGACGCGGCGCTCACCGCTGCTGCCCGAGGTGCCGACGATCGACGAGGCCGGCGTCAAGGGCTACGACATGAGCTACTGGTTCGCCGCCTACGTGCCGGCGGGTACGCCCGCGCCGGTGGTGCAGAAGCTGCGCGAGCTGCTGACCGCGGCGCTCAAGAGCGCGCCGGCGCGCACCTTCTTCGACGGCGCCGGCGTCGACGCCTGGGCTGGCACCCCGGAGGAGCTCCGGGCCTTCCAGGACGCCGAGACCCGCAAGTGGGGCCAGATCATCAAGGCCGCGGGCATCGAGCCGGAGTGAATCGAGCAGGCCTGGCGGGCGGTGGTGTCGAAAGGGCGTGGCGTCGCGCGTCGTAGCAACATGGCGCGGGCGCGGTGCTTGCCGCCTCGAGGACGGCCCGCCACGGGCCGTCCACCCCCATGTCCTGATCAGGAGACCCCCATGCTGGCGAAGAACACCATCTGCATCTGGTACGACAAGGACGCGGAAGACGCGGCGCGGTTCTACGAGAAGACCTTCCCTGACAGCAAGGTTGGGCGCATCGCGCGGGCGCCGGGGGATTACCCGTCGGGACAGGAGGGGGCGGTGCTGGTGGTGGAGTTCACCGTGTGCGGCGTGGCCTGCATGGGGCTGAACGGCGGGCCGCAGTTCAAGCAGAGCGAGGCCTTCTCGTTCCAGATCGCGACGGACGATCAGGCGGAGACGGACCGTCTGTGGAACGCGATCGTGGGCAACGGGGGCGCGGAGAGCGCCTGCGGCTGGTGCAAGGACAAGTGGGGCGTGAACTGGCAGATCACGCCGCGCGCGCTGACCGACGCGCTGCACGACCCCGACCGCGCCGCGTCCAGGCGCGCCTTCGCCGCGATGATGGAGATGGGCAAGATCGACATCGCGAAGATCGAGGCGGCGCGGCGCGGTTGAGGATGGGCGGTCATCGCCTCAAGCCCGTGCGAGCGCCTTGTCGGCGAGTTTCTCGAGCAGATTCAGCACTTTCTCGCCAATCAGGGTGTGCAGGTTGGCGGTGGCCGGGTCGTTCGTCTGCTTGGCTGGAGAGGAACTTCGGATCACGGTCAGCAGGATCAAGGTCGGTACCGAGAAGAGCGCGATGACGGCCGTCACGACGATGTGCCATTGATCAGGCTGGGCCGCGGGCCAATGGTCGAAGAGGCCGATGAAGACGCCAAGCGCGAACATGCCGGCGAGATAGAGCACTGCCGAGGCGGCCAGCCCGCCCCGCCCGGCCCACGCGCGAAGGCTCAGGTCCAAGGCTTGAGGTGCGGTGAGGGCACTGGCCTCAAGGTTTTCCGAGGTGCCGGATGCAGGCGGCGACGACACCTCCGGCATCCGAGGTTCATCGCTCCGTCGGGGGGAGAAGCTTTTGTTCGAAGTGTTCACGAATCACCGAGTCTTTCATGATGACGACCTTGGCTTGCCGTGTTTCCGCCCAGGGACCATTTGGCTCGTGGGCAAGCGCGGACAACTGCAGGGCCGTGAATTTTGCGTATCGGTCGAAGACGTTGTCGATGAAGAACCAGAACCTGTCGTCCGAGCGATTCGGAATCAGCGGGAGAAATCGTCCCGACTCCGCGTCGAGCTCTGGAAGCATGGGAATGGCTTTCGGACCATAGGGCTTCAACCGGTGATAGAGGGATGCAAAGACAGGCCCGTAGGGCCACGCTTCCGGTCTCTCGGTGATCACTGACTCGCCGTCGAAGGCAAGGCTCCAGGCGTGAGCGAAGAACACCAGCTTCTGGATCTCCAGATGATCGAACCTCCGCTTGGCCTGTTGCCCGCGATGGATGAACGCGTTCGCGACGAGAGAGGGGGAGTACGGCATGCCGATGATTCTGGGCACACTCGCGCACGCCTCCGGCGAGCCTGTGGAACACCCGCCACAAGGCTCCGCTGACCTCGACTGAAGCTATTGAAGTTCGACACGATCACTGCCTATCGCTCGTCATCGCTCGAACCGGTACCCCACCCCATAGATCGACCGGATCCGGTCCGCGCCCGCGCCGGCACGCTCCAGCTTGCGGCGCAGGTTCTTGATGTGGCTGTCCACCGCGCGCTCGGTGACCTCACGGCCGTCCACGTGCAGCAGGTCCAGCAGTTGCGTGCGCGCGTACACCCGCCCCGGTTGCGCCCAGAGGATGTGCAGCAAGCGGAACTCGATCGGCGTCAGGTCCAGCGGCTGACCTTGCCAACTCGCCGTCCAGCCAGACTCGTCCATCGCCAGGGCGTCGCTGCCCGCGGCAAAGGCCGCCACCGCCGCCGCGCTCGCCGCGGCCGTCGCCGCTTCATGGGCCCGGCCGCGCCGCAACGCCGCCTTCACCCGCGCCATCACCTCGCGCGGACTGAACGGGTTCTTCGCGATGTAATCGTCCGCGCCCGTCTCCAGTCCCAGCAGCCGATCCGACTCCTCCGCCCGCGCCGTCAGCATCAGGATCGGCACGCTGCTCATCGCGCGCAGCTCACGGCACAGCGTCAGCCCGTCCACGCTCGGCAGCATCAGGTCCAGCAGGATCAGGTCGTGGCGACGCGCCGTCCACGCCGGGATCACCTCACGACCGTCCGCCACCCATTCGGGCTCGTGGCCGGCGGCGCGCAGGTAGTCCGACAGCAGCGCCGCCAGCTTGGGTTCGTCCTCCACGACCAGCACGCGCGCCTGGCCCGGATCCATCGGCATCGGCGTCGCCGGCGGCATCGCCATCGGAGCCGGTGCCGGCGGATGAGCGCCGTCAGCCATGGACCGGCAGCTCCACGCGCATCCACAGCCCGCCCAGCGGCGAGGGGCGCGCCTCGATGCGGCCCTCATGCGCCTCGGCGATGCGCTGGCAGATCGACAGGCCCAGGCCCGAGCCGCCCCCGCGACGGCTGCGTGAAGCATCCACGCGGAAGAAGCGCTCGAACAGCCGCGGCAGGTGCTCCGGGCCAACGCCCGGCGAGGTGTCCTGCACGTCGATGACCGCCTGCGAGCCGCTGCGCCGCGCGCTCACGCTCAGCGCGCCGCCCGCGTCGGTGTAGCGGCAGGTGTTCTCGAAGAGATTGCCCAGCAGCTGGCGCAGGCGCCGCTCGTCGCCGAAGACGCGCAGCGGCTGATCGGGCAGGTCCAGCCGCAGTTCCAGCCCGCTGCCATGCAGCCGCTCGCCGAAGGCGCCGGCGGTGACGCCGATCAGCTCGCGCAGGTCGACCTCGGACTTCCTGTACGCCAGCGCGCCCACGTCCGCCAGCGACAGCTCGTGCAGGTCGTCGACCAGCTTGTGGAGGATGCCGACCTCGCCCTGCAGCGAGCGCAGCGCCTGCGCGTCGAGCTTGCGCACGCCGTCCTCCAGCGCCTCCAGCTCCCCGTGCAGCACGCCCAGCGGCGTGCGCAGCTCATGCGAGACATCGGCCAGGAACTCGCGCCGCATGACCTCGTTGCGCTGCAGGGTCAGCGCGAGCTGGTTGAAATCGCGCCCCAGGCCGGCGATGTCGTCGTTGCCGCGGGTCTCGGGCACGCGCACCTCGAAGTCACCCGCGGCCAGCCGGTGCGTCGCATGCGCCACGCGGCGCACCGGACGCAGCAGTCGACGCGACATCCAGAACGCCACGCCGCTCGCCAGCAGCACCGCCGCGCCGCCCACCACCCAGGCCGAGCGCAGCTGCGCGTCATAGAAATGCTTCTCGGCGCCCGGGCTGACGGACTCGATCGGCGTCAGCGTCAGCCAGCCCACCGTCAGGCCGTCGACGATGATCGGGCGCTCCACCGTCGGTTCCACCGGCCCGGCATAGCCCGCCACGCGCTCGCGGTTCTCGTCGAACAGCGTGAATCGGCGCGTCGCGCCGGTCAGGTCGGCCGGCCCGTGCTTGACCGCGGGCATGTCCGCCTCGGGCACCAGCGGGCGCAGCAACCGGCCCCAGAGCTCGGGCTTCTGGCGCAGGAAGTCCCAGCTGCGGCCGTTCTCGCGGTAGCCGGCGGTGACGCTGGTGCGCGCCAGTTCCAGCCGGTTGACGGCCTGCTCGTTCAGATATCCGATGAAGTCGCGGTTCAGGTTGATGTGCGAGAACACGCCCATCGCCAGCGCCACGGCCATGGCGGTGCTGAAGACGGCGAAGAACAGTCGGGCGGTGAGGTTGAAGGGCAGCGTCACGGGCCGCATCATCCCAAAGCCGGCGCGCGAGGAGCAAGCCGTCTGGGCGGATCCCGCGCGACGCTCGCGATCTTCAAGGTCTCTCCACATTCGCGCGTCAGCATCTGCCGCCATGCCGAAGACGATGACGCCCCCCTGGTCCGGACCCGACCGCCGCGCCGCATTCCGCCCGCTGAGCTCGATGCGGCCCGCGACGATCGCCGCCGCGCTGGCCGCCGTCGCCGTGCTGGTGCTCACCGGCTGCGGCGAGAAGAAGAAGGACGCCGGCAAGGGCGCGCCGCCCGAGGTCGGCGTGGTCATCGTGTCCACGCAGGACGCGCCGATGGCGCTGGAGCTGCCCGGGCGCCTGGTGGCCAGCCAGGTCGCCGAGATCCGCCCGCAGGTGGGTGGCATCGTGCAGAAGCGGCTCTTCGAGGAAGGCACCGTGGTGCGCGCCGGTCAACCGCTGTATCAGCTGGATCCGGCGACCTACGAGGCCGAACGCGCCCGCACCGCCGCCGCGCTGCAGAAGGCCGAGGCGCAGGTGGCCGTCGCCCGCACGCGCGCCGAACGCGACGCGGAGCTGCTCAAGGCCGATGCGCTGAGCCGCCAGAGCGCCGACGACAGCGCCAGCGCGCTGCGCCAGGCGCAGGCTGACGTCGCCGTGGCCCGCGCCGCGCTGGACGCCGCCCGCGTGCAGCTGGAGCGCACCCGCATCACCGCGCCGATCACCGGCCGCATCGAGGTCTCCACCGTGACCGCCGGCGCGCTGGTCACCGCCGCGCAGACGACCGCGCTGACCACCGTGCAGCAGCTCGACCCGATGCACGTGGACATCGTGCAGAGCAGCGCCGAGATCCTGCAGCTGCGCCGCTCGCTGGACGGCGGCACCGGCAGCCGCCAGGTCAGCCTGGTGCTGGAGGACGGCAGCGCTTACGCCCGGCCTGCCACGCTGCAGTTCAGCGGCGTGACCGTGGACCGCGGCACCGGCGCGGTGACGATCCGCGCCGTCGTGCCCAATCCCGACAATCTGCTCATGCCCGGCATGGTGGTGCGCGCCAAGCTGCTGGCCGGCATCGACCGCGACGCGATCCTCGTGCCCCAGCAAGGCGTGTCGCGCTCGCCCACCGGCGAGGCCACGGCGCTGGTCGTCGGCCCCGACAACAAGCTGCAGAACCGCGTGCTGGTGCTCAAGCGCGCCGTCGGCAACCAGTGGCTCGTGAGCAGCGGCCTGAAGGTCGGCGAGAAACTCGCCGTCGAGGGCCTGCAGCGCGTGCGCGCCGGTCAGACCGTCACGCCGGTCGCGGCGGGCAGCCGCAAGGGCGCCGGCGGTGCCGCGGCCTCGTCATCGGCGACGGCTTCCGGCGCGGCTTCCGGCGCATCTTCGGCGCAGGGGCGCTGACACCATGGCGTCGTTCTTCATCGACCGGCCCATCTTCGCGTGGGTCATCGCCATCGTGATCATGCTGGCCGGCGGAGCCGCGGTCTTCACGCTGCCGCTGGAGCGTTATCCCGACATCGCCCCGACGCGCATCTCGATCAACACCTCGTATCCGGGCGCCTCGGCCAAGGCCATCGAGGACTCGGTGACGCAGATCATCGAGCAGAACCTCAAGGGCATCGACGGGCTGTTCTCGATCGAATCGAGCAGCAACGCCTCGGGCAGCGCCAGCACCGTGCTGAGCTTCGTCGCCGGCACCGATCCCGACCTGGCGCAGATGCAGGTGCAGAACAAGGTCTCGCAGTCGCTCTCGCGGCTGCCGCAGGCGGTGCAGTCGCAGGGCGTGCGCGTGACCAAGGCCGGCACCGAGAACCTGATGGTCATCATGCTGACCAGCGACAACCCGACGGTGACCTCGGCCGACCTGGGCGACTACCTGTCGAGCACGCTGGTGGACATCGTGAGCCGCATCGAAGGCGTGGGCGACGTCAACGTCTTCGGCTCCGGCTACGCGATGCGCATCTGGCTGGATCCCTCGCAGCTGCAGCGCTATGCGCTGGTGCCCGGGGACATCCGAAGCGCGCTGCAGGCGCAGAACGCCGAGGTCTCGGCCGGCCAGCTCGGCGCGCAGCCCGCGCCCGAGGGCCAGCGCCTGACGGCCATCATCACCGCGCGCGCCAAGCTGCAGACGCCGGAGCAGTTCCGCAACATCGTGCTGCGCGTGCAGCCCGACGGCTCGGCGCTGAAGCTGGGCGACGTGGCCAAGGTCGAGCTGGGCCGCGACAGCTACACGACCAACGTGCGAAGCACCGGCCAGACCGCCGCGGGCATGGCCATCCTGCCGGCCAGCGGCGCCAACGCGCTCAAGACCGCCGAGGCGGTCAAGGCCAAGCTCGCGGAGCTCGAGCCCTTCTTCCCGCAGGGCATGAAGGGCACGATCACCTACGACACGACGCCGTTCGTCAGCGTGTCGATCGAGGACGTGGTGAAGACGCTGATCGAGGCCATCGTGCTGGTGGTCGTGGTCATGTACCTGTTCCTGCAGAACCTGCGCGCCACGCTGATCCCGACGATCGCCGTGCCGGTGGTGCTGCTGGGCACCTTCGGCGTGCTGGCGGCCTGGCGGGTTATTCGATCAACACGCTGACCATGTTCGGCATGGTGCTGGCGATCGGCCTGCTGGTGGACGACGCCATCGTGGTGGTGGAGAACGTCGAGCGCGTGATGCGCGAGGAAGGCCTGAGCCCGCGCGAGGCCACCCGCAAGAGCATGAGGGAGATCCAGCGGCGCGCTGGTGGGCATCGCGCTGGTGCTGTCGGCGGTGTTCGTGCCGATGGCCTTCTTCGGCGGCTCGACCGGCGTCATCTACCGCCAGTTCTCGATCACCATCGTGTCCGCGATGGTGCTGTCGGTGCTGGTGGCGATGATCCTGACGCCCGCGCTGTGCGCCACGCTGCTCAAGCCCGTGCACAAGGGCGAGCACGCGGCGCACGGCGGTCCCTTCGGCAAGCAGCTGGACTGGTTCTTCGGCGGCTTCAACCGCCAGTTCGACCGGTTCACCGAGCGCTATGTCGGCCGCGTGCGCTGGCTGACGGCGCGCGGCGTGCGCAGCTTCATCGTCTACCTGCTGCTGATCGCGGGACTGGCGGCGCTGTACCGCACGCTGCCCACCTCCTTCCTGCCGGACGAGGACCAGGGCAGCCTGCAGATCCAGGTCCGCATGGCGCCGGGCGCGACCGCCGAGCGCATGGAGGCCGTGGCGCAGAGCATCGAGGCCTACCTCGCGGACCAGAAGGAAGTGCAGTTCTACAACCTGGTGCGCGGCGCCAACGGCGATCAGGGCTCGGGCCAGGGCTTCATCCGGTTGACGGACTGGAGCGCGCGCACGGACAAGGGGCAGGGCGCGGGCGCGCTGGCCGAGCGCTTCAGCCGCGAGCTGGGCAAGCGGGTGCGCGACGCCAACGTCTTCATCGTGCAGCCGCCCACGGTGCGCGGCCTGGGCGGCAGCTCGGGCATCCAGCTCTTCCTGCAGGACCTCGGCGGCGTGGGCAGCGAGACCTTGCAGGCCGCGCGGGACAAGCTCATCGACGAGGCCAACCGCTATCCCGAGCTGAGCCGCGCGCGGATCAACAGCCTGGCCGACACGCCGCAGCTGCAGATCGACATCGACGACCACAAGGCCGGCGCGCTGGGCGTGGCCACGTCGACGATCAATGACACGCTGTCCATCGCGCTGGGCAGCGCCTACGTCAACGACTTCATCGACCGCGGCCGCGTGAAGCGGGTCTACGTGCAGGGCGACGGCGCCTACCGCGCGGACCCCGAGGCGCTGCGCTACTGGTACGTGCGCAACACCGCGGGACAGATGGTGCCGTTCTCGGCCTTCGCGACCGCCACCTGGCAGAACGGCCCGCGCCAGCTGGTGCGCTACAACGGCAGCGCCGCCTACGAGATCCAGGCCGACGCGGCGCCGGGCGTGAGCTCCGGCGCGGCGATGCGCGCGATGGAGGAGATCCTGCGCGAGATGCCGCCCGGCGTCGGCTTCGAGTGGTCCGGCCGCAGCTACCAGGAGCGCCTGTCGGGCTCGCAGGCGCCGCTGCTGTACGCGATCTCGCTGCTGGTCGTGTTCCTGTGCCTGGCGGCGCTGTACGAGAGCTGGTCGATGCCGTTCTCCGTGATGCTGGTGGTGCCGCTGGGCATCATCGGCGCGCTGCTCGCCAGCCATCCTGGGCGGGCAGACGAACGACGTGTTCTTCCAGGTCGGCCTGCTGACCACGGTGGGCTTGTCGGCGAAGAACGCGATCCTGATCGTGGAGTTCGCCAGAGACCTTGCGAGGGCAGGGGCTGAGCCTCGTCGAGGCGACGCTCGAGGCCTGCCGCCAGCGCCTGCGGCCGATCCTGATGACCTCGCTGGCGTTCATCCTCGGCGTGCTGCCGCTGGCCATCGCGAGCGGCGCGGGCTCGGGCACGCAGCACGCGATCGGCGTGGGCGTGCTCGGCGGCATGGTCAGCGCCACGCTGCTGGGCATCTTCTTCGTGCCGCTGTTCTACCTCTGGGTGAAGCAGCGCTTCAGCCGCGCGGGCAAGGCGAAGGAGGAGGGCCATGATGGCCCCGATGCCGACGCCGCTCACAAGCCGGAGGTGCAGGCATGAAGGCGATCCTGCTGATGCCCCTGCTGCTGGGCCTGGGAGCCTGCGGCAGCCTCGTGCCGTCGACCGACGCGCCGACGCCGCCGCTGCGTGAGGACTTCCGACCCGGTGCGATTGCCTCCGCGGCGTCTGCGGCTTCTGTGGCGTCCGCGAGCGCCAGTTCGGCGCCGACCACCGCCTCGCACGAATGGCGCGGCTTCTTCGCCGATGCGCGGCTGGACGAGGTCGTCGCCATCGCGCTCGACCAGAACCGCAGCCTGCGCGCGAGCGCCGCCGCTGTGGAGCGCGTGCGGGCGCAGTACCGCGTGACCGCGGCGGACCGCTGGCCCGAGATCAACGCGGGCGCGTCCGCGACGCGTCAGCGATCGAGCGGCGGCGCGGATCCGACGACGAGCTACAGCGTCAACCTGGGCCTGGCGAGTTACGAGATCGATCTCTTCAACCGGCTGGGCAGCCTGGAAGGCGCGGCGCTGTCGCGGTTCCTCGCCCAGGAGGAAACGCAGCGCAGCGCGCGCCTGAGCCTGGCCGCGGAAGTCACTACCGCGTGGCTCGCGCTGGCCGCGGCGCAGCAGCGCCTGGCGCTCAACCAGGAGTTGCGCGACAGCCAGCAGCGCTCGCTGGACCTCGCCGAGCGCCAGTACGCGCTGGGCGCGGCCTCGGGGCTGGACCGGGCGCGGGCGCGGACCGCTTTCGAGTCCGCGCGTGGCGACGCGGCCGAGAGTGTCGGCGCGGTGACGCAGGCGCGACTGCAGCTGGAGCTGCTGGCCGGTCAGCCCTTGCCGGACCGGCTGTTGCCCGCGGTGCAGGACACGAGCGCGGCGACGGCCCTGCCGGCCTTGCCTGGCGGTCTGCCCGCCGAGGTGCTGCTGCAGCGCCCGGACCTGCGTGCCGCCGAGCAACGCCTGCGCGCGGCCGCCTTCGACGTGGGCGCGGCGCGCGCGGCGCGATTCCCCCGGCTGACGCTGACGGCGAGCGCCGGCACGCGCAGCGCCGAACTCGACGGTCTCTTCAAGAGCGGATCGGGCGTGTTCAGCGTGATGCCCCAGATCGACCTGCCGATCTTTGACGGCGGCGCGCGACGCGCGCAGGTCGAGGTCAGCGAGGCGAGCCGGCAAGAGGCGATCGCGAACTACGAGTCCACGCTGCAGTCGGCCTTCCGCGAGGTGGCCGACGCGCTGGCGGTGCGCGATCAACTGGCGGAGCGGCTGGACGCGCAGCAGGCGCAGGTGGACGCGGCCGAGCAGTCGCTGCGACTGGCCGAACGCAGCTACCGGCTGGGCGGCAGCAGCCAGCTGGAACTGCTCGACGCGCAGCGCCAGCTGACCACCGCCAGGCGCGTGCTGGTCACGCTGCGCCAGACCGAGCAGGTCAATCGCGTGGCGCTGCTGCGCGCGCTGGGTGGGCGCTGGGCGCTGGGCGCTGGGCGCAGTGAGCGGTGAGCGGTGAGCGGTGAGCGGTGAGCGGTGAGCGGTGAGGGCGGCCCGGGCGACCTGGCGTCGCTCCACGCGCCGTTCAATCCCGCACGCCGAAGTTCAGGCAGCTGCTGCCGCGCCAGCGGATCTCCAGCGGCGCGCCGGCATCGGCGAGGGTCTCGGTGGACGGATCCTTGCCGCTGCCCAGGTTGAGCTGCCGGTCGGGCTGCTTGACCACGCCCAGCGTGACGACGAGTCGGCTGCCGGTCTCCAGCCGGTGGCCGATGACGCGCGTGTCCTTCACGACCAGGCGTTGCGGGACGCCAGGACGCAGCAGGCGGCGCTGACGCGGATCGGCGTTGAGGCTGGCGCGCTGCAGCCACCAGGCGAGATCGAGATAGCCGCCGCGAGGTCCCAGCGCGTACACGCCCAGCACGACATCCACGTCGCGCTTGTTGACGACGAAGTCCAGCACGCCGTCGAAGCCGCCCGCCAGCTCCATCGGCTGCGACAGTGCGTCCGACACGAAGACGAGCCCGGCGCGCGGGTCGAGCCGCGTGTGGACCGAGTCGCTGGGCGACGGCCGGGCCGCGTCGGCGCGGTCGCGGAAGTCCACGCGCTGACGGGTCTCGGCCCGGGGGAGCGGCGTCGGGGACAGCACGTTGGCCAGCGACGGGTCACCCGGCACACCGGCATCGGGCGCGCGCGGCGCGGCCGGCGTGAGGCACAGGCGCTGCGTGCGCGTCGCCATCGCATCGAGCGACGGCGCATGGCGCCAGGTGTCCGCGCCCATCACCTGCCAGTTGACGCGGTCCGCGAGCAGCGTCGGCTTGGGCGCGCCCTTGAGCACGTGGTCGAACCACGCTAGGCGCAGGCCCTGCAGGTCGATGCGCGCGGACGGATCGGTGGTGTAGCCCTGCACGACGGGCGGTACGCCGGTCTGCATCGAGAAATGCTCGAAGGGCCCGATGAGCAGCGTGTGATCGGCATTCGGCCGCTGACGCACATGGGCGCGCCAGTAGTGCAGGGCGCCGATCTGCGCGCCGTCGAAGTAGCCGGTCGTTGCCAGCACCGGCAGGTCCACGTCGGCGAAGTCGCGGCCCTGCGGAATCAGCCGCTGCCAGTAGTCGTCGTAGGTGGGATGGCGCAGCCATTCGGAGAACAGCGGATTGGCGGCGCCGTCGATCACGGGCAGCTCGCGGTAGGCGCGGCCGCTCGCGTACCAGCGCTGATCGAGCCGCGCCCAGCGCGCCTGGTCGCCATAGGTCGCGTCGTCCAGCGCACGGTTGCCGGTGACGTAGAGCGGCCACGGCACCATGAAGTTCAGGAAGACGCCGCCCTCCATCGGCACGTCGATGCCCGGGGCCGTGGTGGCGGAGGTCGCGATCGCCTTCAACGCCGCCGGGCGGTGCTTGAGCGCGGCCCACTGCGTGAATCCGCTGTAGCTGCCGCCATACAGGCCCACGCGGCCGTCGCTCCAGGGCTGGCGCGCGATCCAGTCGATGACGGTCGCGGCGTCCTCGCCGTCGTGCTGGAACGGAACGATGGGGCCGGTGCCCAAGCCCTTGCCGCGCGTGTAGGCCACCACGCCCGCATACCCGTGAGCGGCGACGCGTTTGGCGTCGGCCCAGCCCCAGTCGTCGTTGGCGTAGACCGTGAAGGTCATGAGCGCAGGCCGCAGCTGGCCGTCGATCGGTCGGACGATCAGCGTGTCGAGCGCGGTGCCGTCGCTCGCGCGCACCGGCGTGCCGCGTGAGAGGGGGCGCTCGATGACATAGCGCCGCGCGTCGTCGGCCCGGATGGCGGACGTTGCCAAGGGTTGGAACGCGCGATATGCCGCGAGCACCTGCCACGCGCGCACCAGCCGCACGGCCTGCGGCAGGGCCAGGCGCGGCTGGCCCACGGCGGGCGCCAGTGCCTCGTCGACCGCGCCCTCCATGCGCGGCAACTGGCCGCTGAACGTGGGCTCGCTGCCCCACGCGGCGCGCGGATCCAGCGCACCGAAACGCTCGACGAAGACCTCGCGCCAGGCGTCCGCATAGGGGCGGCCGGTCGCTTGCGCGTTCAGCAGCGCGCGGGCGTGGACCTCGTACTGGAGGAAGAGCGGCGGCGCGGCGGGATCGTTGACGCCCGGGCTGCGCAGCCGGCGCAAGGCCAGCAGGCTCTCCAGCGCCGCAGCCGGTTGGCCGGCCACGAACTGCAGCCGGAATCGCGTGTCGAGATCGCGCTGGGGATCGTCGTCGCGCCAGCTGCCCAACAGCTGCTCGGCCAGCGCGCGCATGGCCATGGGCTTCGCGTCCTCCGCCACGCGCGGCTCACGCAGCGCGGGCGGGGTCTCGAGGCTGGCGTCAGGCTCGGCGGCGTAGGCCTGCGGCGCAACCATGGCGCTCATGGCAAGCACCACCAGTCCGCCGCCGACACGGCGCCTGATCGAGGCGTTCAAGAGGATCAACGCTTGGACGGCGAGACCTCGCCGGTCAGCAGCCCGGTGATCACGCACTCGAGGAAGCCGCCGCAGCGCGAGCTGGCCCGGCGCGAGTCGGCGCGGTCCTGCGCGGCGCTGCTGGCCTCACGGGCGCCGGCGCGTTGCAGGTCGACGGACGCGCGCTGATCGCTGTCGGCCCGCTCGTTGTTGTGGGTCGCGCACCCGGTGAGGAGCGCGCACACGACCAGCAGCGACGCGAGCGCCGCGCGGGAAGCTTGAACTTGCATCGAGGAACTCCCTGTGGCCCGCCGATGTTGGAAGAGCGTGTCGAGGCGGGCCGCCGCGCAGTATCCGCGTTGTCCGCGAAACGTGCACGCGTCGCCAGCGATGAATGTCGATGACGAGAAATACCTGGGCGAAGCTTTCGCCAAGTTCTCCTGGATCGTCCCTATGCGCTGCGGCCTCGAACCGACGAAGAATCGCCCCCGACACACGGGCCTCGTTCAAGGACCTCGTGGGCACAGGGAGGGATTTCATGCATCGATCTGAAGGCGGCCAGCGGGCCGCCGTGTTTCGTCTGGGCGTGCGGCTCGCGCTCTTCGCGCTGGCCGCGCTCTGCCTGCTGATCACCGTGACCGCGGTGCGCGCTCAGGCGCCGGGCACCGGGCCGTCGGCCGCGCCGGCGAGGCCCGCGGGCACCCCGCCGCCGATCGCCGACTTCTTCCGCGATCCGCAGCTGCGCCGACCCAGGATCTCCCCCGATGGCCGCGCGATCGCGCTGGTCGTCACCAGCCCGCAGAACGAGCGCAGCGCGCTGGCCGTGCTGGAACTGGAGCAGGGCAACAAGATCCACGTGGTCGCGAGCTTCACCGATGCCGACATCGCGCGCTTCGACTGGGTCGGCAGCGATCGGCTGGTCTACACCGCCGGACCGGATCAATCCGGCAACTGGCGGCGCGAGAACTTCGCGGGCCTGTGGGCCGTCAAGCGCGACGGCAGCGAGCGCCGCCAACTGATCCTCACGCGTTATGGCCAGGACAGTCGTGTCGATTCGCGCATCGCCACGCGCGCTCTGCCATTCCAATGGTTCCTGCAAGACGTGCCGGACGACGACACCGGCGAGGTCGTCGTCGGTTATGGCCGCTACGACGCGACCTGGCAGCTCCAGTCGGTGCAGCTCGCGCGGCTGAACATCGAGACCCAGCAGCGACGCATCCTCGAGGCGAAGTCGCCGCAGAACGTGATCGGCTGGGCGCTCGATCCGGTGGGCGAGCCCTGGGCGCTGGAGACGCTTGATGGCAACCGGCTCGCGCTCCATTTCAAGAACGCTTCCGGCGACTGGGTGCTGGCGCAGGAAGGGACCTACGTGAAGGCGCCGCCGCCATCGCCGCTGGCCTCGGACGGCCGCGGATTGCGGCTGGTCGTGGCGAGTTCCGGCGCGGGCACCCAGGCGCTGTACCGCGTGGACCCGGCGACGCTGAAGCCTGAGCGTGAGCCGCTCGTGTCGGTCGCCGGCTTCGACTTCGATGGCCACGCGGTCTTCGACGCCGACAGCCGCCGGCTGCTGGGCCTGCATTTCCAGGGCGACGCGCCGGCGACGCACTGGTTCGACACGACGCTCAAGGCCGTGCAGGCCGACATCGACCGCGCGCTGCCCGGGCGCGTGAACGAGCTGGAATGCCGCCGCTGCCTGAAGACGGGCCGCGTGCTGGTCACGTCGATGTCGGACACGCAGCCCGCGGAGTTCTTCCTCTACGAGGTCGCCGAGAAGCGGCTGCGCGCGCTGGGCGGGACGCGTCCGTGGATCCGCGCGTCGGAGATGGCGCAGCGGGAACTGGTCCGCATCCGCGCCCGCGATGGCCTGGAGATCCCCGTGATGGTGACGATGCCGCGCGGCCGCGCGGCCGGTCCGCGCGCCGCGGTGATGCTGGTGCATGGCGGTCCGTACGTCCGCGGCACGCGCTGGACCTGGGAACCGCTGACGCAGTTCCTGGCCTCTCGCGGGTACGTGGTCCTCGAGCCGGAGTTCCGCGGCAGCACCGGTTATGGCGATCGGCTCTTCAAGGCGGGTTGGCACCAGTGGGGACTCGCGATGCAGGACGATGTCAGCGACGCGCTCGCCTGGGGCGTGAAGCAGGGCTGGGTCGATCCGAAGCGCGTGTGCATCGCCGGCGCGAGTTACGGCGGCTACGCCGCGATGATGGGCGTCATCAAGGATCCGGAGCAGTACCGCTGCGGCGTGAGCTGGGCCGGCGTGACGGACATCGACTATCTCTTCAGCCTGGACTGGAGCGACATGAGCGACGTGTGGAAGCGCTACGGCATGACCGCGATGATCGGCGACCGCGAGAAGGACGCGGAGCAGTTGAGGCGGACCTCCCCGCTGCGCCGCGCCGCCGACGTGAAGGTGCCGGTGCTGATCGGCCACGGCATGGAGGACCAGCGCGTGCCCCTCGATCACGCGACCGATTTCCGGCGGGCGCTGGAGAAGGCCGGGCATCGGCAGGTCGAGTATGTGACCTACCAGGATGAAGGGCATGGCTGGCGCAAGCTCTCCACCGAGCTCGACTTCTACGGCCGCATGGAGCGCTTCCTGGCGCGCCATCTGGGCGAGGGCGCGCCGGCCGCCGGGCAGTGAACCCGGCGGCGCGTCCGGGGCTTACTTCAGCGTGTAGCTCAGCCAGGCCGTGTCATACGCGCCGTTGCGCGCGGCGTCCCAGTAGGTGAAGCTGTAGCGCACCACGTCGCCGGCCTTGAGGCCGGGCACCGTATAGGCATTGCCGCTGCCTTCCTTGAGCATGCGCACGTTCATCTGGCCGCCGCCGTTGACGGTGTAATGCACGTCGGCCCAGGTGCCCGTGGCCTGCGTGAACTTCACCGTGCTCGCGGTCGGCTGGCTGATGCCGTCGGGCGTGGCCGGCGGCGGATCCGTCGGCGTCGTCGCGCCCGACTCCCACACCACGTCATCGATCGCGAACTGGAAGGCCTGGGCCGGCAGCCGGTTGTTGTCGCCCGAGAACATGAAGATGTCGGCGATCGACTGCAGCGCCACCTTCGGCCCGATCAGCGTGGACACCGGCACCGTCGCCGTCGCCCATTCCCCGTTGCGCACCAGGCCGAAGGCCGTCGTGTTGGCCGGGAAGTTCACCCAGTTCTGGTTGGTGTACGTGTCGCCGATGCCGATGTTGAAGGACACGTTGGCGGGGATCTTGATCCGGAACTTCAGATTGCCGTTGCGATAGTTGGTCAGGTCGCGGGTCTGGCGCGCCTGGATGCCGCCGCCGAACCACTGCCCCGGCGTGTTGTAGCTCCACGCGATCACGTTGGTGCCCTCGTATGGCTGGATGTTGCCCGCGCCGGTCGACGCGCCGTTCCACAGGAAGATGTCGGAGGTGCTGCCCGCATCGAGCTTGTTGGTCACCGCGGCGTTGTCGGTGAACACGCCGAACTTGCCCGACGCCTCGGGCACGGTCTGGTTGCCGAGCTTGACCTCGCCCTTGCCGTCGAGTTCATACACGCGCACGTAGTCCACGTACATCGTGCCGGGCAGCGGCGCGGTGACCTGCGCGGGCGTGGCCGCGTCGGTGAAGTTGCCGCCGACGGCCAGGTTCAACAGGAAGTAGAAGGGCGCCTGCAGCGCGGTGGAGTTCACGGGCAACGGGGCGTCGTACATGTCGTGCTCGCCGTCGTTGTCCACGACGGTGAAGCGCATCTGGCTCTCGGTCCAGTAGAAGCGGTACTTGACGAAGCGGTTGGCGAAAGATTGCTGCGGGCGGTACCAGTTCTTGGTCTGCCAGGCGGTGGAGGCCGCGCACGATTCATTGCCCGGCACGCAGGCCGCCTGCGACCACGTGATCACGTTGGCGCCGACGAAGTAGTCGGGCGAGGGCGCCCCCGCGGCGGACCACGCCGACGCCTTGTGGCCGAGCTCGGCGATGTCGATCTCGCCCTTGCGCGGCCACGCCTGGGGGCTGGTGCCCAGCAGCCATGCGGCGGGCCACAGGCCGGTGGCCAGCGGCGGCGTGGCCATGCGGATCTCGATCATTCCGTACTTGACCTGCACCTTGCCGAAGGAATCGATCTTCCCGGAGGTGAACTCGTTGCTGCCCACCGTCTGGCGCAGCGCGCGGATCGCGAGCGCGCGGGTGCCGGGCTCGAAGGGCACGTCGGCGATGAACAGGTTGTTGGGGCTGTAGGACTCGAGCTCCGCGTTGCCGTAGCCGCAGAGGTTGATCTGGCAGCCGTTGCCGTTGTAGGTCGTCCAGATGGAGGTGTTGAGCGCGGCGGCGTTGAATTCCTCCGACCACAGCAGGCGGCCGATGGTGGGGTTGGTCACGCTGGCGTGGGTCTGGGCGGCGCCCAGGACCAGCAGTCCCAGGGTCGCGGTTTTCAGAGAACGCATGTCTGTCCTTCTTCGCAGTGAAGCGAGTTGATGGGGAGGGGGCGTGAAAGATGGGAAGCGGGAGCGCAGGCGTGACGCGGCTTACCAGCCGATCGTGTAGGTCACGGTGGTCGGCGCGTTGGTGTGCAGCGAGGGGCTGAAGCCGCCGACGTCGTCGTACGCGAAGCCGTAGGCCAGGCCCACGCCGTTGGCGTTGCCCTCGGTGCCCTTGATCGCGTGGTCGTGCCAGAACTTGGCGAACCAGTTGGCGCGCGTGCCCGCGGGATAGAAGGCCGCCGAGCGGTACCAGTCGGCCGGATTGGCCAGCACATGGCGGTTGAGCGCCGCGCACACCTGCGCCTGGATCTGCAGCTGGATGGACTTGGCCGGATCGCCGTTGGGCACGTCGACCTGGAAGCTGCCATCGGGCTTGCGCGGATCGTCGAGCTTGCCGGCGCCGAGGAACACCTCGGCCGTGTTGGGCTGGCCGTTGATGTAGTACGTGCCGTTGAAACGTCCGCCGGTGAAGACGAAGCGGTTGGTGCTGGCGTCCACGCGGCCACGGAAACTGCCGAGGTTCTCGAGCGTGAAGACGAGGTCCTGCGACTTGAAGCGGTTCCACATCTCGCCGATGTAGCCGTCCAGGTAGGCGCCATTGACGTCGCCCGGGCGGAAAGTGAAATGCGCCGGCGCCAGGATGCGCGTGCGCGGCGGCACGGCGGGGAAGTTGGGCTCGGCCAGGCTGCGGAACTCGACCGGCACCTCCTGCTGGAAGCGGGTGAACAGGGTGTCGCGCGACTCGGTCAGCGGCTCGCCCACGGTCTTGTCGTAGCCGCCCAGCCCTTGCAGCCGCAGCTTGAGCGGGAAGCCGAAGTGGTCCACGCGCGTGGTGTTGATGAAGATGCCCTGGTCCGGCTGGCCCTTGGGGATGAGCGCGAACTCGCCGAAGTCGAACATGACGTCGAGGTTGGGATCGGTGGCGTTCTCGATGTTGGCGCCGGCGTAGGCGATGCGGCCCGCGCCGTCGGTGTTGACCTCGATGTACATCGGGCTGCCCACCGACATCAGCACCCGCGCCGAGTTGATCGGCGGGATCGTGATCTGGCGCGTCTGCGAGAGCGGGAAGAAGTAGTTGGCGTACAGCCGGCCGTTCTTCGGCACGGTGTTGTCGGACAGGCGCATCGGCACGACGTTCCCGGCGGCGTCGACATGCACGAACTCGCCGGTCTGCCAGCTCTTGCCGATGATGGCCCAGTAGACCTGCGCGTCGCTCCAGCGGCCGTTGGTCGCGTTCTCGACCTTGAAGGTGGTGCGCTCGTTCCAGTCGGCGCCGTTGCCCGGCGTGCCCGGGTTCTGCGGTGTGCCGGGATCGGTGCCGCCGGTGCTGACCGTCGCGCTGAAACGGGCGCTGTCGTAGGCGGGGTTGCCGTTGTTGTAGGTGAACCAGTAGTCCACGCGCGTGCCGTTGACCGCGCCGGCCAGCGGCTGCTCGTAACGCGCGGTGGCGCTGTTGTAGGGCATGCGCAGGTTCTGTTGCGCGCCGCCGTTGAGCTGGTAATGCGCGTCGACCCAGGTCGTCGCGACATTGGACTTGAACCACAGCGTGGCCTGACTGCCGTTGAAGGCCACACCGTGGCTGAAGCTCGCGTTGGACTGGGCGAGGGCGGGGGCGCTGGACCCCGCGGCCACGCAGGCCAGGGCCAGGCCGGCCAGGCAATGGCCCAGCCAGGAGAGAAGGCGTGTCATGTCGTCTCCGTATCGTGTTGTCGACGGTGAGCGGGAGGCACCGATCGGCACGGGACGGGAAGCACTCTGTGGCGCTCGCCTCGGACCCGTGACTTCTCTCCAGCGGCGCCGATGCTAGTGAAAAATCGCTGGGTATGAAAGCGCTTTCACGTCAAAGGGGATTTGGGTGTGCAACAGCTTGAAAGCGCAGCGAGCGGGCGAGCAGCGGCGCGAGGGGCCGTGAGGCGGGCTTATCGTCGAGGTCATGTCGACGTCGCCCGCCCCCGCCACGACCTTCTCTTTCCGGCGCATCGCGCTGCCAGCCTTCGGGCCCTCGCTGCTGTTCGGGCTGGGGGAGGGCGCCATCCTGCCGATCGTGCCGCTGATGGCGCGCGAGCTGGGCGCCTCGGTGTCGATGGCGGCGTTCGTGGTGACGCTGATCGGCGTCGGGTCCTTGCTGAACAACATCCCGGCGTCGGTGATCACGATGCGCTGGGGCGAGCGCTGGGCCATCGTGGCCGCGGGCGTGTGGAGCGCGCTGGGCATGGCGCTGTGCGTGCTGGTGCCGGGTGTGGTCGCGCTGGCGATCGGGTGCTTCATGGTGGGCATGTCGCAGGCGGTCTACAACCTGGCGCGGCAGAGCTACCTGACCGAGGCCGTGCCGGCGGTCTATCGCGCGCGGGCCTTGTCGACGCTGGGTGGCGTGATGCGCATCGGCATGTTCATCGGGCCCTTCCTGTCGGCGGCGGCGGTGCATGCGTTCGGGCTGTCGGCCGCCTTCGCCGTGGGCATCGCGGGTGTGCTCGCCGCGGCGGCGGTCGGCGCGCGATTGCCTGACCTGCAGGCGCCGGTGCATCCGGAGGGGCAAGCCCCGGCCCCGGTGTCGCTCGGGACCATCCTGTCGGACCATCGCCGCGTGTTCCTGACGCTGGGCCTTGGCGTGTTGCTGGTGAGCGCGGTGCGGGCGTCGCGGCAGGCGGTGATCCCGCTGTGGGCGGACCACCTGCTGCTGGCCCCGGCGGTGACCTCGATGATCTATGGCATCTCGGGCGGCATCGAGATGCTGCTGTTCTATCCGGCAGGCCGGGTGATGGACCTGAAGGGCCGGCGCTGGGTGGCGGTGCCGTCGATGGCGATCATCGGCGTGGCATTGCTGGCCATGCCCTTCACCGTCGGCTTCGTGACGCTGTTGATCGCGGCGACCGCGATCGGTGTGGGCAACGGCATCGGCTCAGGGCTGATCATGACGCTGGGCGCGGACTTCGCGCCGAGGCATGGCCGGGCCTACTTCCTCGCGGTCTGGCGTTTCCTGTCCGACCTGGGCGGATCCTGCGGGCCGGCGCTCCTGTCGGCGCTGGTGGCGACGGCGTCGTTGGCTGGCGGGATCGCGGTCACGGGGCTGCTGTCGTTGCTGGCGGCGACGCTATTGGGCATATGGATCCCGACGCGCAAGTCATCGGAGAGCAAACCTTGAATTCACCGCCCAAGTACCTTGTGACCGATCGCCTTGTGATGCGGGCATCCACCCCCGCGCTGGCCGAGGCCACGATCGATTACCAGCAGCGCAACCTCGCGCACTTCGCGCGCTGGGATCCGACGCGGCCGGCCGACCATTGGACCTTGGACGTGACCCGCGCTCGGCTCGAGCGCGACGCCGCGGCTTTCGACGCGGGCACGCTGTGGCGTTTCTGGATCTCGTCGCGCGAGACGCCTGATCGGGTGATCGGGCAGTGCGCGGTGTCGGAGGTCGTGCGGGGTGTCTTCCAGAGCGCGATGCTGGGCTACAGCCTGGATGTGGGATGCGTCGGCGGCGGTCTGATGCACGAGGCGCTGACGCGCGTGCTCGATGAGGTCTTCGGGCCGCTGGTGTCGCTGCACCGGGTGCAGGCGTCGGTGAGGCCGGAGAACGCGCGCAGCCGACGCGTGCTGGAGCGACTGGGTTTCGAGCGCGAGGGATTCAGCCCGCGCTACCTGTTCATCGATGGCGCATGGCGCGACCACGAGACCTTCGCGCGGATCAACCCGACGTGGGGGGAGACCCAGCGGCCGGGCGAATGAGATGGCGGGGGGCGGGCCAAGCCGCCGTTCCGAATGAGTCCGCATGTGCTTGTGCGTGGACCTTCGTTGCCCGGGCACGCCGGCGCACGCAGGCTATGGGGACTTATCTTTCGATGAATCCCGGAAAGCCCCCATGTCGCTTCGTTTCTCTCGTGGTCCGTCCCGTCGCTCCTCGCATCGCGCGCTGCTCTCGCTGAATACGCTCTCGCTTGCGGTCATCGCGAGCCTCGCCCCGGCGGTGGCTGGCGCGCAGGCGCAGTCCAGTGCCTCAGCGCCTGCGGCAAGCGCCGCTTCCGATCAGCTTCAGCAAGTCGTCGTCACCGGCACGCGCCGCGTGAACCGCACCGTGGCCGAGTCCGAATCGCCCGTGGACGTGCTCAGCGCCGCCGACCTGCAGCGCACCGGCACTTCTGAACTCGCCACCGCGCTGGGCCAGTTGTTGCCCTCGCTGAACTTCCCGCGCCCCTCGCTGACCGACGCGTCCGACGCGGTCCGCCCCGCGCAGCTGCGCGGCTTGTCCCCGGACCAGACCCTGGTGCTCATCGACGGCAAGCGGCGTCACACGACCGCGGTCGTCAACATCAACGGCACGCAGGGCCGAGGCTCCGCGCCGGTCGACCTGAACACGATCCCGCTGGCCGCCATCGAGCGCGTCGAGGTGCTGCGCGACGGCGCCGCCGCGCAGTACGGCTCGGACGCCATCGCCGGCGTCATCAACATCGTGCTGAGGAAGGGCGCTCGTGGCGGCAACGTTGTCGTGGAAGTCGGACAGACCGACGCTGGCGATGGCCTGCGCCACACCGAATCGGCGAGCGCCGGCTTCGCGCTCGGCGACGGCGGCTGGGTCCGCGTGGCGCTCGAGAACCGCCATCAGCAGCGGACCAACCGGGCCGGCGTCGACACCCGCGATGCCGCCACCGAGCCGCGTCTGGGGCAGATCAACAACCGACTGGGCGATCCCGACAGTCATCAGCAGTCGGCCGTGATCAACGGCGAGATCGCACTGGGCGCGGGCCTGCAGGCCTACGCTGTCGCGACGCTCAGCCGTCGAGACACCGACTCTGCCGCGTTCTGGCGGACCCGCGCCACCGCCGTCGCCAACAACGTGGCCGGCCTTTATCCGGAAGGCTTCCTGCCGTTGCAGCAGAGCCGCACGGTCGACACTGGGCTCGTGATCGGCGTGCGGGGCGAGCTCGCCGGCTGGAACTGGGACGCGAGCCTCGACCATGGCCGCAACCGCTTCGACATCGACGTGACCAACACGGCCAACTACTCGCTGGGCAACGCGAGCCCGACGCGCTTCGACGCCGGCCGGCTCAGCAACCAGCAGACCGTGCTGAACCTGGACCTGTCGCGCGAGGTGGATCTCGGTCTGGCCGCGCCGTGGACGCTGGCGCTCGGCGCAGAAGCGCGTCGCGAGCGCTACGAGATCGATGCCGGCGAGCCCGCTTCGTACCAGAACGGCGGGGCTTCAGGCTTCCCCGGCTTCCAGCCCGGCAACGCGGGCGCGCATTCGCGGCACGACGTGGCTGCCTACGCGAGTCTGGAAGGTCAGGTGACGAAGGCCTTCAGCGCCTCGGCTGCGCTGCGCGCCGAGCATTACAACGACTTCGGCAGCGCGACCTCAGCCAAGCTCTCCGGTCGCTATGTCTGGTCACCGGCGGTGGCGCTGCGGGGCACGGTCTCGACGGGCTTCCGCGCGCCGTCGCTGGCGCAGCAGTGGTTCGCGACGACCTCGACCAACCTGATCAACGGCGCGCTGGTGGAGGCAGGCACCTTCCCTGTGGAGTCACCCGCCGCGGCCGCGCTGGGCGCGAAGCCGCTGAAGGCGGAGAAGTCGCGCAACCTGAGCCTGGGGCTGCTGCTGCAGCCGCTGGCGCAGTGGCAGACCACGGTCGACGTCTACCAGATCGACATCGACGACCGCGTCCTGCTGTCGGCCAACCTGAGCCTGCCGACGGCGCTGCGCAACCAACTGGCCGCGCAGGGCGTGCTGGTGAGCGCGGGGCGCTACTTCACCAACGCGCTGGACACGCGCACTCGCGGCGTGGACGTGGTGAGCACCTGGCAGCAGGACTGGGGCGGTGCCGGGCGCGGCCAGTACACGCTGGCCTACAACCACAACAAGAACTCGATCCGTCATGTGGACGGCAACCCGGCGGTGCTCAGCGCCAACAACCTGGAGCTGATTGACCGGGTCACGCTGGCGCGGGCGACGGTGGGCTCGCCCAAGGACAAGCTGGTGATCAGCGCCGAGCACCGATGGGGACCGTGGACGGGGCGCGTCGCGGCGAGCCGGTACGGGAGCTTCGTGGTGCGGCAGTCCAACCCGGCCAATGACCAGACCTTCGCGCCGGCCTGGCTGCTGGATGTGTCGGCGGGGTGGGAGCAGGGCGCCTGGCAGGTCAGCGCGGGCGTGGACAACCTGACCAACCGCTACCCCGATCGGGTGATCGCGGCCAATGCGGTCGGCGGCATCCTGAGCTACAGCCAGTTCTCGCCCTTTGGCTTCAACGGCCGGCAGTATGTGGCGAAGGTGGGGTATCGGTGGTGAACCACGGACCGTCAGGCCCGATCCTGGGTCTTCCCGATCCAAGAATTCAAACCAACCCTTGCTTGCTCGCCAGCACCGCCGCTTCCGCGCGGCTCGAGACGTTGAGCTTCTTGTAGATCGACTTGATGTGGTCGTTGACCGTGAACCACTTGATGCCCATCAGGTTCGCGATCTCCTTGATCGTGAAACCCTTGCTCAGGTAGGTCAGCACCTCGTTCTCGCGAGGGGTCAGGCGTTCCCATTCGGGCACCGGGTCCAGCGTCACGCCGCGCCCGCTGGGCGAGGCCGTCGAGGTCAGGCTGCCGAAGCCCGAGTTCAGCCCCATCGGGCCCGAATCCCCGGTCGACCCCGGCCGGAAGTGCGACAGCAGCCGCCGCGCGATCGCCGGCGACAGCGGCGGCTGCCCGCGCACGATGCGCTGCAACTCCTCCACCAGCACCTCGAAACGGTCTTCCTTCAGCAGATACCCGTCCGCCCCGCGCTGCAGCGCCGGGAACAGGTGGTCGTCATCCGAATACAGCGTGGTGACGATCTTCACCGCCGGCTTGCCCGACAGCTCGCCCAGGAACTCCATCCCGTTGCCGTCCGGCAGCTCCAGGTCGATCAGGATCAGCTTGAAGCCGGGACCGTTTGGCCCGCCCTCGGCCTCGACCTTGGCCAGCTGGCGGCGCGCGCCTTCCAGGTCACCCGCCTCGGTGATCTCCATCCCGTCGCTGAAGCTTTCACGCACCACGCGGCACAGGAAGCTGCGGGCGACTGGGTTGTCTTCGACGATGAGAACTTTGACGGCCATGGTGTGCGGAGCGATAGCTGGCCGCATCCTAGCAGCGCCCCCCCGGCTTGCATGCCCCGTGAAACAGGGTGTCGATGGGCGGTCAGCCGTTGACGACGACCAGCTTTCCCACCACCTGCCGCGTGGCCATCCGCGTGAACGCCCGCGGCAGTTCCTCCATCGGCAGCACCTGGTCGATCACCGGCTTGATCTTGCCCGCCGCATACCACTGGGCCAGCGCCATCATCATCGCGGCGTTCTTCTTGGGTTCGCGCTTGGCGAACTCTCCCCAGAACACCCCCACCAGCGACGCCCCCTTGAGCAGCGCCAGGTTCAGCGGCAGCGCCGGGATCGCGCCCTGGGCGAACCCCACCACCAGATAACGCCCCCGCCAGGCGATCGACCGGAAAGCCGCCTCGGCCAGGTCCCCGCCCACCGGGTCATAGACGACGTCCGGGCCCTTGCCCTCGGTCAGCGCCTTGAGCTCGTCGCGCAGCGAGCCGCTGGCGTAGTTGATCGTGGCATCCGCGCCGATCTCGCGGCAACGCGCGCATTTCTCGTCCGTCGACGCCCCCGCGATCACCCGTGCCCCGGCCGCCTTGGCGATCTGGATCGCCGCCGTGCCCACGCCCCCGGCCGCGCCGAGGATCAGCACCGTCTCCCCGGGCTGCAGCGCGGCGCGGTCCATCAGCGCATGGTGGCTGGTCGCATAGGTGCAGATGAAGGCCGCGGCATCCTCGAAAGGGAATCCCGGCGGCAGCGGCATCGCCAACGCCGCCGGCACCAGCGCCTCGGTCCCGAAGCCGCCCGTGCCGGTGAACGCGGCCACCGCGTCGCCGGGCTTGAAGCCGCTCACGCCCTCGCCGACCGCCTCGACCACGCCCGCGAACTCCGTGCCCGGCACGAAGGGCAGCGGTGGTTTCATCTGGTACTTGTTCTGCACGATCAGCAGGTCGGGAAAGTTCAGGCTCGCCGCCTTGATCGACACCTTCAGCTGGCCCGGGCCGGGCGTCGGGGAGGGCAGTTCCTTCCACTGCAGCGCCTCGACGCCGACGGGGTTCTCGCACAGCCAAGCCTTCATGGGGATCTCCAGGATGTTGTGGGGCGCCGGGGTCAGGCCGAGGGCCAATGCCGGCGCGGGGTCGGGCGGATGATAGGCAGCCCGGGAGGCCCCTTGCGTCACCCGGGTGACGGCCTGCCTACAATGCCGCCCCATGCGCATCCTCATCGCCAACGACGACGGCTATCTGGCCCCCGGCATCGCCGCCCTGGTCAGCGCCTGTGAAGGCCTCGGCACGGTGGAAGTCATCGCCCCCGAGCAGAACGCCAGCGGCACGTCCAACTCGCTCACGCTGCACCGCCCGCTGTCGGTCTACACCGCCGCCAACGGCTACCGCTACGTCAACGGCACGCCGTCCGACTGCGTCCACCTGGCCCTGACCGGCCTGCTGGACTACAAGCCCGACCTGGTGCTCTCCGGCATCAACAACGGCGCCAACATGGGTGACGACACGCTCTACTCGGGCACCGTCGCCGCCGCCACCGAGGGCTACCTGTTCGGCGTCCCGTCGATCGCCTTCTCGCAGGTCGAGAAGGGCTGGGGCCACCTGGACGCCGCCGCCGCCGTGGCGCGCGCGCTGATCCAGGACGTCATCGCCGGCGGCCTCGATCACCCGTTCCTGCTCAGCGTGAACATCCCCAACCGCGCCGACGCCGCCTCGCTGCCGCGCCGCATCACGCGGCTGGGTCGCCGTCACGCCAGCGAGGCCACGATCCAGCAGCGCAGCCCGCGCGGCGAGCCGATCTACTGGATCGGCCCGGCCGGCGCCGAGCGCGAGGCCGGCGAGGGCACGGACTTCCACGCCACCGGCAACGGCGCCGTCTCGGTCACGCCGCTGCAGGTCGACCTCACCGAACACGCGACGCTGGGCGACTGGCGCCAGCGGCTGCAGACCACCGGCCGTCCATGACCGCCTCGCCGCCCCGGCCCAAGCGATTCCCGCTGTCGCTGGACAAGCTCGGCACGAGCCGTGCCGCCGTGCCCGGCGCGGCCGCGGCCGCCGAGGCCCGCGAGCCGCTCAAGCCGCAAGGCCACTGGCAGCAGGCCGCCGCGATCAAGGCCCGCCAGAGCACGCCCATCGGCCTGGGGCTGGACTCGGCCGGCGTGCGTCAGCGCATGGTCGACCGGCTGCGCCGCGAGGGCCTGGGCGACGAACGCGTGCTGCAGGCCCTGGCCACCGTGCAGCGTCATCATTTCGTGGACTCGGCGCTGGCCACCCAGGCCTATGAGGACACCAGCCTGCCCATCGGCCACGGCCAGACGATCTCCAAGCCGTCCGTCGTCGGCCGGATGCTGGCGCTGATGCTGAACGCGCCCGGCGCGCAGCAG
Source organism: Roseateles sp. (assembly GCA_039594005.1). Classification (GTDB taxonomy): domain Bacteria; phylum Pseudomonadota; class Gammaproteobacteria; order Burkholderiales; family Burkholderiaceae_C; genus Roseateles. The sequence continues at coordinate 1,162,697 of JBCNOF010000010.1, read as the reverse complement.
CGCGGCCATCTGGGCAAGGTGCTGGAGATCGGCACCGGCTGCGGTTATCAGGCGGCGCTGCTGATGCAACTGTCGAAACAGGTGGTGTCGGTGGAACGGCTCAAGCCGCTGCACGACAAGGCCCGCGACAACCTCGTCGGTTTTCACCAGATCCGGCTGGTCTACGGTGACGGCATGCTGGGCCATCGCCCGTCCGCGCCCTACGACAGCATCATTTCGGCCGCCGGCGGCGACGACATCCCCCAAGCCTGGCTGGACCAGCTCGCGCCGGGCGGCCGGCTGGTCGCGCCGATGACCGCGCCCAGCGGCCGCGGCCAGGTCCTCGTCCTCATCGACCACGTCCGCGACGCGGCCGGCTCGCGCTTCGTGCGCAGCCTGCACGAGGCGGTCCTGTTCGTGCCCCTAAAATCCGGGGTCCTGTGACGCGGCGCCTCGACGACACCCTCGAGGCCCCGCGTCCGGGCTTTCCCAACGACATCTTCCCGCGCATGCAACAAATCTTCCGTTCCCCGCTGCTTTGGGCTTCCGTGGTGGTGATGGCGCTCACGGGCTGCCAGAACACCCCGCACCGCGCGCCGGTGGAGGATCGCCCCGTGGGCAAGGGCGCGAACGCGCAGGCCATGCCCGGCACCGCCGTCACGCCCGCACCGGAATCCAAGCCGCTGCCCGGCGCCGAGAACGCCGGCAAGCCCGGCTACTACACCGTCAAGCCCGGCGACACGCTGATCCGCATCGCCATGGACAATGGCCAGGGCTGGAAGGACGTCGCCCGCTGGAACGGCATGGACAACCCCAACCTCATCGAGGTGGGTCAGGTCTTGCGCGTGGTGCCGCCCGGCGTCGATCCGACCGGCGTGACGACCAAACCGCTGGCGAGCTCGAAAGTCGAGACGCGGCCGCTGGATGGCAAGTCCCCGGCTCCGGCTACGACGACCGCGTCCGCCGCGTCGGCCCCCGCGCCGATCGCCACCGCGCCGGTCGCCGCGACCAAGGACGACGACGACATCAGCTGGGGCTGGCCCGCTTCCGGCCCGGTGGCGGCCGGTTTCGACGAGGTCCGCAACAAGGGCATGGCCTTCTCCGGGAAGGCCGGCGATCCCGTCTTCGCCGCCGCCGATGGCCGCGTGATGTACGCGGGCGCGGGGTTGCGCGGATACGGCAACATGATCATCATCAAGCACAGCACGAACTATCTGACGGCGTACGCGCATAACCAGACGTTGCTGGTGAAGGAAGACCAGGTGGTGCGCAAGGGTCAGAAGATCGCCGAGATGGGTAGCAGCGACGCGGACGCCGTGAAGCTGCACTTCGAGGTGCGCAAGCAGGGCAAGCCGATCGATCCGTCGAAGTTGCTGCCCGCGCGCTGAGGGCGCTCAAGGAGGCGCCGCGACATGAACTTGCAACGCGCCGCTTCCTCAGAGGGTCACCTGCCCGAAGGCCTGGACCGCCCCGGTCATCCAGGCCGTTTTGAATTGCCGCTCGAGCTCTCGGGCGACGGCGCGGACGCCACCGACGAGCGCGAGGCCGATGGCCAGGGCGCGCACGGCGAAGGCGAGGGCGACGGCCAGGACGCCGCGTCCGATGACGCCCCCAGCGGCGCCGAAGCCGCCAGCGAGGACGACGAGGATGTCCGCGCGCTGCGCGACGCCGAATCCGGTGAGGCGCGCAAGGCCCGCAAGGGCGATCTCGGTCCCGCCGACGGCGATGCGACCAACGCGCTGCAGGCCTACCTGCGCGACATCCGCCGCACGCCGCTGCTGAGCCCGCAGGAGGAGTACGACACCGCCGTCAAGGCGCGTGCCGGCGACTTCGAGGCGCGTCAGGCGATGATCGAGCACAACCTGCGGCTGGTCGTCAGCATCGCCAAGAACTACCTGGGCCGCGGCCTGCCGATGAGCGACCTCATCGAGGAGGGCAACCTCGGCCTGATGCACGCGATCGGCAAGTTCGAGCCCGAACGCGGTTTCCGTTTCTCGACCTACGCCAGCTGGTGGATCCGCCAGGCCGTGGAGCGCGCGCTGATGCACCAGGCGCGGCTGGTCCGGCTGCCGGTGCACATCGTGCGCGAGCTCAACCAGGTGCTCAAGGCGCGCCGCGCGCTGGAGGCACTGGCCGCGGAGCGCGGCGGCGAGGGCAGCGTGCGCGCCGAGGATGTGGCCCAGGCGCTGGGACGCCCGGTCGATGAGATCGCGGAGCTGCTCGCCTACGCGGAGCTGCCGAGCTCGCTGGACTCACCGGTGGACCGCAACGGGGAGGGCGGCGAGTCGATGCTGGACCTCGTCGCCGACGAGCAGGCCATCGATCCGGCGGGACACCGGCTCAGCCATGAACTCGAGGACCTGCTCAAGAGCGGGCTGGCCTCGCTGAGCGACCGCGAGCGCGAGGTGCTCGCGGGGCGTTACGGTCTCGCGGACCGCGAGCCCGAGACGCTGGACATCCTGGCGGTGCGGCTGGGCCTGACGCGTGAACGCATCCGTCAGATCCAGATCGAGGCGCTGGCCAAGCTCAAGCGGAACATGATGCGCCAGGGCATCAGCCGCGATTCCATCTTCTGAACGTCATTCCTCTCTGAACGGCGCCCATGGAGCTCTCCTCGCCCGCGGAGCGGGAGAGGGGCAGGGGGTGAGGGCTCGTGGCCGGGCTCGGTCGCCCGGCGCTGGGATAATGCGCCCCCATGACTGATGTATCGGAATGGCTGAAGGTCGAATCGCTGGACCTTGAAGCGCAGGGCGTGGCCCACAACAGCGAGGGCAAGGTGGTCTTCATCGAGGGGGCCTTGCCGGGTGAAGAGGTCCAGGTCGCCGTCGGCCGCAAGAAAAACAACTGGGAGCAGGCGGCGCTGGTCGCCATGCGCCGCGAGAGCGCGCAGCGCGTGCGCCCGGTCTGCCCGCACTTCGGTCTGCACCCTGGCGCCTGTGGCGGCTGCAAGATGCAGCACCTGCACCCCGCCGCGCAGGTCGCCGTCAAGCAGCGTGTGCTCGAGGACAACCTGTGGCACCTCGGCAAGGTCAAGGCCGAGGCGCTGCTGCGCCCGATCGAGGGCCCGGCCACCGGCTATCGCTACCGCGCGCGCCTGTCCGTGCGTTACGTGCCGAAGAAGGGCCATGTGCTGGTGGGCTTCCACGAGCGCAAGAGCCGCTACATCGCCGACATGCAGGTCTGCAAGGTCCTGCCCGAGAAGATCAGCGCGATGCTGATGCCGCTGCGCGGACTGATCGGCGCGATGGACGCGCGCGACCGGCTGCCGCAGATCGAGCTGGCCATCGGCGACACCGACGGCACGCAGGTCATCGCGCTGGTGCTGCGCCACCTCGAGCCGCTGAGCCCGGGCGACGTCGCCAAGCTGCGCGCCTTCGCCGCCGAGCACGGCGTGCAATGGTGGCTGCAGCCCAAGGGACCGGAGACGGTGCACCTGCTCGACAAGGACGGTCCGGAGCTGGCCTACACGCTGCCCGAGTTCGGCGTCGTGATGCCGTTCAAGCCGACCGATTTCACGCAGGTCAATCACCACATCAACACGGTGCTGGTCGGGCGCGCGCTGCGCCTGCTGGGCGTGCAGCCCGATGAGCGCGTGATCGACTGGTTCTGCGGCCTGGGCAACTTCACGCTGCCGCTGGCCACGCAGGCGCGCGAGGTGCTGGGCATCGAGGGCAGCGAGGCGCTGGTGCAGCGCTCGCGCGAGAACGCCAAGCGGAATTCGTTGGACGGCAAGGCGAGCTTCGTCGCGCGCAACCTCTTCGAGATGACCCCGACGCTGCTGGCCGCCGACGGCGTGGCCGACCGCTGGTTGATCGACCCGCCGCGCGAGGGCGCCTTCGCGCTCGTCAAGGCGTTGGCCGACCTGGTCAAGGACCCGTCGCTGGCGCCGGGCTGGACGCCGCCCGAGCGCATCGTCTACGTGTCCTGCGCGCCGTCGACGCTGGCGCGCGACGCTGGGCTGCTGACGCATGTCGCGGGTTATCGCTGCACGATGGCCGGCGCGGTGAACATGTTCCCGCACACGGCACACGTGGAGTCGATTGCCGTCTTCGAGCGCGACCCCGAAGCGCAGGTCCGCATCGCCGAGCAGGCCAAGGCCGAGGCCGCGCAAGCGGCGCTGGACGCCCAGTCGGCGCAGCCGAACTCGTAGAATCCGCGGCTTCGGTTTCTCTCGCCTCGGCAGGTCCTCCAGATGTCCGGCAGCACTTTCGGCAGCTTGTTTCGCGTCACCAACTTCGGCGAGAGCCATGGTCCGGCCATCGGCTGCGTGATCGACGGCTGCCCGCCCGGGCTGGCGCTGTCGGTCGAGGACATCCAGCCGGAACTCGACCGCCGACGTCCGGGCACCTCGCGCCACGTGACGCAGCGCCAGGAGCCGGACCAGGTCGAGATCCTGTCGGGCGTCTACGAGGGCCTGACCACCGGCACGCCGATCTGCCTGCTGATCCGCAACGTGGATCAGCGCAGCAAGGATTACGGGAACATCCTGGACACCTTCCGCCCTGGCCACGCCGATTACACCTACTGGCGCAAGTACGGCCTGCGCGATCCGCGCGGCGGCGGCCGCTCGTCGGCGCGGCTGACGGCGCCGATGGTGGCTGCGGGCGCGGTCGCGCGCAAATGGCTCCAGCAGGAACTGGGCATCGGATTCCGCGGCTGCATGACCGCCCTGGGCGAGATCGACCTGGCCTTCGAGGGCTGGGAGCACGTCGGCCAGAACCCGTTCTTCGCCGCCAACGCCTCGCAGATCCAGGCGCTGGAGGACTACATGGACGCGCTGCGCAAGGACGGGGATTCCGTCGGCGCGCGGCTGATGGTGGAAGCCACCGGCATGCCGGCCGGCCTGGGCCAGCCGCTCTTCGACAAGCTCGACGCCGACATCGCCTACGCGATGATGGGCATCAACGCGGTCAAGGGCGTGGAGATCGGCGCGGGCTTCGAGAGCGTGCGCCAGCGCGGCAGCCAGCATGGCGACGAGCTGACGCCGGCGGGATTCGCCAGCAACAATGCCGGCGGCGTGCTGGGCGGCATCTCCAGCGGTCAGGACCTGCGCGTGTCCATCGCGATCAAGCCCACCAGCTCGATCCGCACGCCCAAGGCCTCGATCAACCGCGCCGGCGAACCCACGACGGTCGAGACTTTCGGCCGTCATGATCCCTGCGTGGGCATCCGCGCCACGCCGATCGCCGAAGCCATGCTGGCGCTGGTGGTCATGGACCACGTGCTGATGGACCGCGCGCAGTGCGCTGACGTCGAGCTGCCCATTCCCGCCATCGCGGCCCACCGGTGAGCGACAGCGCCCGCACGCTGCGCGCGAGCGCGCTGCTGGGCTGCGCCTATTACGGCAGCATCGGGCTCTTCAACCCGTTCGCGCCGCTTTGGTACAAGTCGCTCGGGCTGCCCGTCGTGGCGATCGGGCTGCTGGTGTCGATGCAGAGCTGGACGCGGCTGTTCGCGCCCTATGTCTGGGGCCTGGTGGCGGACCGCACCGGGCGGCGCGTCGAGCTGATCCGCGCCGCCGCGCTGGCCTGCTGGCTGAGCGCGCTGGGGCTGCTGTTGCCGCCGTCGGTGCTCGGGCTGACGCTGGTCGTCTTCCTGATGTACTTCTTCAACGCCTGCGTGACGCCGCTCAACGAGGCGCTGATCGCGCATGAGCTCGCCGCCAGCGGGGGCATGGATCCCAAGCGCTACGGACGGGTGCGGCTGTGGGGCTCGGTCGGTTTCCTGGCGACCGTGGTGGGCGGGGGCTGGTGGTTCGAGTGGGCCGGCATGGCGGTGTTCCCGGTCACGATCGCCGTCGGCCTGACGGCCATCGTGATCGCCGCGTGGCGGCTGCCGCGGCGTGAGGCGGTACAGCACGACGCGGGTCATGAGCCGGTCTCCGTCGGCGCGACGCTGCGCCGGCCCGAAGTCGGCTGGTTCTTCCTGGGCATGTTCTTCACCGTGCTCGCGCACACGGCGATATACGCCTTCTACAGCCTGTACCTGGACCGGCTCGGCTACAGCAAGGGGCAGGTCGGCGCCTTGTGGGCGGTGTCGGTGGCGGCGGAAATCGCGTGGTTCGCGTTCCAGGGCCGCTGGGTGCGCCATCGCCACCTGCATCACTGGCTGATCGCCGCGGCGCTGCTCGCGTCGCTGCGCATGGCCGGCACGGCCTGGCTGGGCGCGAGCCTCGCGGCGATGGTGCTGCTGCAGTGCTGCCACGCGGTGACCTTCGCCGCGCAGCACACGGCCTGCATCGGGCTGATCGGACGCTACTTCCCGGGCCGGCTGCAAGGCCGCGGCCAGGCGCTGTACGCGGTGCTGGGCTACGGTGTATCGGGCGTGCTGGGCAGCCTGGGCGGCGCCTGGCTGGCCGAAAGTCATGGGTACGCGGCCTGCTTCCGGGCCGGCGCCGCCTTCGCGCTGCTGGGCGCGTGGAGCCACTGGCGCTGCGCGCGCCGGGACCCGCTGATCGCGAGCGCGACGCCCGCCTGAGATCCTCAAGGTACCCGGTCATCCCCCCTGCGGGAGGTCATCTCATCCGCCGCGGCTGCAGTTCGTCGTGAGGGCCGCCGGTTTCAGGCCCGGAGAAAAGCAGGCCATGACGCACAAACAGCAGTTCGTCGCGTCCGCCTCCCGCATCAATTTGGGGATTCCTACACTGCGCCGCATTCAAGGATCATCGACTCGGTGATCCCGTCTCGACGGATGGGGGAGATCATGCGCAAGCAGTGGTGGATGGGTGGTGTGGCCGCGGTGGCGGTCGTGGCCGGCGGTGTCGGCGTCTACGCGACCAGCGGCGGCAGCGCCGCGGCGCCGAAGAAGGACAGCGCCAAGCCGGCGCTGGAATTCCAGGCCGCGGAAGTCGTCAAGCCGACGATGGCGCCGATGCCCGGTGTCATCGAGTTCTCCGGCCCGCTGGTGGCGCCCAACACGGTCATCGTGCGCGCCAAGGCCTCGGGCAGCCTGGACCGACTCGCCGTCGCCGAGGGCAGCCGCGTGACGGCCGGCCAGTCGCTGGGTCAGCTCGACCTGGAGGAACTGCGCCACAAGGTCGCCGAGCGCAACGCCAGCGTCGAGTCCGCGCAGGCGATGTACGAGCAGTCCGAGCGCCAGTACAAGGCCAACCAGGGCCTGGCCTCGCAGAACTTCATCGCGCCCACCGCGCTGGACAACTCCCGCGCGCAGCTCGAGTCGGCGCGCGGCCAGATGCTGTCGGCCAAGGCCCAGCTCGGCACCAGCGAGGTCCTGCTGCGCCAGGCCGCGCTGATCTCGCCGATCAACGGCATCGTCGCCAAGCGCCACACGCTGCCCGGCGAGAAGGTCGCCGCGGAGCAGCAGGTGTTGACCATCGTGGACCTGTCCAAGCTCGAGCTCGCCGGCCTGGTCGGCACGCACGAGGTGGGCAAGCTCTCGCCCGGCATGTCGGTGCAGGTGAAGGTGGAGGGCAGCGACGAGCCGGTGACGGCCCGCATCGCCCGCATCGCGCCGGCGGCCGAACCCGGCACGCGCTCCATCGGCGTGACGCTGACGCTGGACAACCCCGGTGAGCGCTTCCGCGCCGGCCAGTACGCCGTGGCGCGCGTCGAGCTCCCCGACGACAAGCAGCGGCTGACGGTGCCCGTGGGCGCCATCGGCGCGGTGTCGGGCCAGGAACACGTGTGGCTGATCGAGAAGGGCGCGCTGGTGCGCCGCATCGTCACCACCGGCCGGCGCGATCCGCGCGAGGGGCGGGTGGAGATCCTGGCGGGCGTGACGCCGCAGTCGCAGGTGCTGGGCGCGCGCTTCGACAACCTCAAGGAGGGCGAGCGCGCCGAGATCCGCGCGCCCAAGGCCGCCGTGGCCAGCGCGGCCGCCAGCGGCGCCGCCGCGCAATAAGGAGACGCCATCATGTGGATGACCCGCGTCTCGATCCGCAACCCCGTCTTCGCCACCATGGTCATGGTCGCGCTGTGCGTGCTGGGGCTGGTCGCGTATTCCAAGCTGGGCGTCGAGCAGTCGCCCGACATCAATTTCCCCGGCGCCCAGATCGACATCCAGTACCCGGGCGCCTCGCCCGAGGCCGTGGAGCGCGAGGTGGCCAAGCCGCTCGAGGAGGCGCTCAACACGATCGCCGGCGTCGAGCGTGTGCAGTCGCGCAGCTTCGAGGGCCGCGTGCAGGCGTCGGTGGAGTTCTCGCTGCACGCCGACATGAACCGCGGCATGCAGGAGATCCGCGACCGCGTGGCGCAGGCCCAGGCGCAGTTCCCGCGCGATGTGAAGCCGCCGATGGTGCAGCGCTTCCAGACCGAGAACGCGCAGGCCATCATCGTGGCCGCGCTGATGAGCCCCAACCGCTCGTTGCGCGAGCTGTCCATGATCGCCGACCTGACCGTGTCCAAGCGGCTGGGCCGCGTCGAGGGCGTGGCCAAGGTGGACATCGGCGGCATGGCCGTGCGCGAGGTCCGCATCGACCTCGATCCCACGCGTCTGCGCGCCTACGGCATCACGCCCGCGGAGATCTCCAAGGCGCTCAACGCCGCCAACACGGACGCGCCGGTGGGCCTGATCTCCAACCGCTTCGATGACGCGATGCTGCGTGTCGAGGGCAAGGTCAAGGATCCGAAGGACTTCGCCAATGTCGTGGTCGGCCGCCGCGGTGACCTGCCGCTGACGCTGGGCGACCTGGGCACCTTGAGCGAGCGCGAGCGCGAGCTCGACAGCATCGCCCGCATCAACGGCCAGCCCGCGGTGACCTTCAACGTCTTCAAGCAGCAGGACGCCAACATCGTGCAGACCGGCGAGGCGGTGAAGGCCGCCGTCGAGGAACTGCGCCGCACGCTGCCCAAGGACATGGAGCTGCGGCTGATCTACGTCAACAGCGACTTCGTGAAGCACTCGCTGGACGGGCTGCGCCACACGCTGATCGAGGGCGCGCTGCTGACCATCGCCATCGTGTTCCTGTTCCTGCACAGCTGGCGCTCGACCATCATCACCGGGCTGACGCTGCCGATCTCGGTGATCTCGAGCTTCATCGCGGTGTATGCCTTCGGCTTCACGCTGAACTTCATGACGATGATGGCGCTGAGCCTGTGCATCGGGCTGCTGATCGACGACGCGATCGTGGTGCGCGAGAACATCGTGCGGCACGTCGGCATGGGCAAGGGCCACCATCAGGCGGCCGAGGACGGCACCAACGAGATCGGTCTGGCCGTGATGGCCACGACCTTCGCGATCTGCGCGGTGTTCGTGCCGGTGGCGTTCATGGGCGGCATCGTTGGCAAGTTCTTCTATCCGTTCGGCATCACCGTCGCCGTCGCGGTGCTGGTCTCGCTGTTCGTGAGCTTCACGCTCGACCCGATGCTGTCGTCGGTCTGGCCCGATCCGCCCAGCACCTACATCAAGAAGGTGCCGGTCCTCGGCCACCTGATCCGCGCGACGGATCGCGGCATGGACCTGCTGCACACCGCCTACGAGAAGACGATCCGCTGGGTGTTCTCGGGCCGCCGTTATCGGATGTTCTTCCCGCCGGTGCCGGTCTTCGGCCGCCCGTTCGACGCCGACGGCGTCCGGAACAAGCAAGCCCGGCGCCGGCTGCGCCTGGCCACGATCACGCCGCGCGGCATCGTGACCGGGTCCGGCGTGGGCAGCTTCGTGCTCGCGCTGATGCTGGTGCCGGCCGTGGGCAGCGAGTTCCAGCCGCAGATCGACCAGGGCTTCACGCATCTGACGCTGCGCATGCCCGTGGCCACCAGCCTGGATCGCGGCGAGGCCAAGGTGCGACAGGTCGAGGAGATCCTCGCGACCTTCCCCGAGATCAAGACCGTGGCCACCGTGGTCGGCGGCAGCGGCGAGGGGCTGGCCACCGGCCGCAACCAGGCCAACCTGGACATCGCGCTGGTGGACCGCAAGCTGCGCAAGCGCACGCAGACGCAGGTCGAAGACGCGATCCGCGCGGAGATCTCGCGCATTCCCGGCGTGGAGGTCAGCGTGGGCTTCAACCGCCCGGTGTGGGTGACGATCCTCGGGTCCGATCCGGAAGTGCTGACACAGGTCGCCAAGGACTTCGCCGAGAAGGTCAAGAAGATCAAGGGCGCGGTGGACGTCGACACGACGGTCAAGCCCGGACTGCCGGCCTACGCGGTCAAGCTCAAGGACTCCGCGGTGCGCGAGCTGGGCCTCAACGCGGTGCAGGTGGCGTCGTCGCTGCGCGCCTACGTCAACGGCGAGATCGCGACCTACTGGACCACGCCCGACGGCAACCAGGTCGAGGTGCTGCTGCGCCTGCCCAAGGCGCAACGCCAGAGCCTGGACCAGATGCGCACGCTGCCGGTGGCCTTCGCGCGGGACGGCTCGCCGATCTCGCTGGAGCAGGTCGCCACGATCGAGCCGGTGTTCAACCCCGAGGTGATCCGTCGCCAGAACCTGCAGCGCCGCGAGGCGGTGTATGCCGGCGTGCAGGGCCGCCCCGGCGGCGACGTCAACGCCGACGTGCAGAAGCTGATCAAGGAGACGCAACTGCCCCCGGGCATCAGCTTCATGGTCGACGGCGACGGCAAGCAGCAGGCGGAAGCCTTCAACGGTCTGCTGATCGCGATGGGCCTGGCGCTGATCTTCATCTACATCGTGCTGGCCAGCCAGTTCGGCAGCTTCGTCCAGCCGATCGCGATCATGGCCTCGCTGCCGCTGGCGCTGATCGGGGTGATGCTGGCGCTGCTGCTGTGGAAGACCACGCTGAACGTCTTCTCGATGATCGGCCTGGTGATGCTGATGGGCCTGGTGACGAAGAACGCCATCCTGCTGGTGGACTTCGCCAATCACCTGCGCAAGGAGCAGGACCTGTCGGTGCCCGAGGCGCTGCTGCAGGCCGGCCTGACCCGGATGCGTCCGATCATCATGACGACCGCGGCGATGGTGTTCGGCATGCTGCCGATGGCCATCGCGCTCAACGAGGGCGGCGAGATCCAGGCGCCGATGGGCCGGGCGATCATCGGCGGCGTGATCACGTCGACGATCCTGACGCTGGTCGTGGTGCCGGTGATCTACTCCTACCTGGTGCGGGGTCGCAAGACCTTCGACGCGACAACACCGTCGCCGTCCGCGCCGACCGCGGGAGGTTCGTCCTCCGCCGACGTGATCGTGACGCCTGTCACGCCCACGCCCGGGATCGCGGACTGACCCTGCAAGGAAAGGCTAGTCAAAACCCAGGACTGGCTCATGCAGAGGATGGTCGTGCCCTGACATCGGCGGGCACATTGGCCGGATCGCCCCAGCGTTCCGACCGAGCCACCGATGTCCACACCGCCCACCCAACCGATCGATGCCCCGAACCGACGCCCGCCGTTGGTCTTGATGGAAGTCAATTCCGGACGCGTCCATCGACCCACCGGGAATCCCCACCGCGCCGCCAACGACGTCCTCACCCAGGTCCGCCTGGATCGGCGCTCCGAGGCGGCGCGGCCTTTCTGCCTGGCCGGTGCGGCCAACGATCCCTGCATGCCGCCGGGCGACCCGGAGCAGACCGTGCTGCGGCTGCGCGACCTGCGCGTGGCGCCGTCGCCCGTCGCGGTGGCGATGCTGCTGTGCGCGTGGCCCTTGCTGGTCCTGGGGACGACCACGTCGGCGGTGGCTGCGGGTGTCGCGGGCGCGGGCCTGATCGCGATGGTGCTGGCCAGCGCATGGCGGGCGGTGCGCACCTTGCGAGGACTGTCCTTGAGCTGTCGGCCGCCGCGTCCCTGCTTCGTGGGCGACACGGCCATGGTGGAGGTCCGGCTGATCGACACGGCGCGGCGGTCGCGCCAGGCGATCTCGGTCAGCCTGGATGAACGCACCTGGGACGGCTGTCCCGACTGCCTCGATGTTCCTGCCGGCGCGCAGCGCGTGGCGCTGTTGCCCCTGCCGGCGATGGGGCGGGGACTTCAGCCCTTGCCGGCCCTGCGGTTGCGTGCCCAGCACGCGTTCGGCCTGGTGCGCGTGAGCGCGGCATGGCGCCCGGCCTGTGGCCTGCGGGTGCGACGCCGCCCGGCGCTGATGGTGCCCTGAAGGCACGGCGCGAGCCGCGGGGCTGCGCTCAGCAGCTCTCGCGCAGGATCAACTCGAATCCCAGGTCCAGGCAGGGCTCAGGCACGGTCTCGCCGTGCATCAAGGCGACCAGCATGCGCGCCGCTTCCAGGCCGATCCGGCCCCGCGGCGTGCGCACCGTGCTCAACGGCGGCAGCATCTGGTCGCCGCCGGTCAGGTCATTGAAACCGGCCACGGCCACGCGCTCGGGAACGCGCAGCCCGCGGCGCAGGGCCTGCAGGAGCGCCCCTTGGGCCAGATCGTCATTGTTGAAGAAGATCGCATCGACCTGCGGCGCGCTGGCCAGCACGCGATCAAACATCGCGGCGCCCAGCGCGAAGGAGGAGGGTGCCGAGTCCAGGAACTCCAGCGCCGGATCGTGCGCGGCGCCGAGCGCCTCCCGATAACCGGCAGCGCGTTGCAGGGTGCGGGGGTCGAGTTGCGCCGCGGCGAAGGCGATGCGCTGATATCCACGCCGCATCAGTTCGGCCGTCATCGCATGGCCGGCGGCCTGCTGCGAGAACCCGACCGAATACGCGCCGGGCTCGCCGCGGTTCTCCATCACCTGCACGCAGGGCACGCCGCTGCCCTGGATCAGCGCGCGCGCCGCGTCGGTACGGTCGAACCCCGTCACCAGCAGCCCGGCTGGGCGATTCATCAGGTAGGTGCGCAGCAGCGCCTCTTCCTCCTCGGGGTGGTAATGCGTGACGCCGATCAGACTCTGGTAACCCGCCGCGAGCAGCGTGCGCTGAGCCGCGTCGAGCAGGTCGACGAACAAGGCGTTGGACAGGAGCGGGATCAGCACCACGACCTGGTTGCTGCGCGAGGAGGCCAGCGCGCGCGCCGCCGGGTCGGGCACGTAGCCAAGCTGGGCGACCGCCGCATTCACGCGCTCGACGAGTTCGGCGGCCACGCTCCGTTCCCCGCGCAGCGCCCGCGACGCCGTGATCGGGCTGACACCCGCGGCCAGCGCGACGTCCTGCAGCGTGGCCCGACCGGTGGCGCGGCGGCGTTTGGGGGAGGGTGCGTTCATGCGCGCGAGGATAGCGCTATCCACCTGAGCTGGCAGCCCGGAACGACCCCGAGCCGGGCGCCCTGAAACTACGCGTAATCCCTCTCTTGGTGCTGCGATGCACCACCTAAGATAGCGCTATCCCACCACAACGGCGACCCGGCACGTCCGATCGCCGTCTCTTTTCAAGTTTCGGGACAGCGCTATCCAATGACCCAGCCGATCCACCCTTCGCAGGCCCCCATCGTGGTGATGGGCGTGGCCGGCTGCGGCAAGACCAGCGTCGGGGACGCCTTGGCGCGGCGGCTCGGATGGCCGTTCATCGAAGGCGACGCACACCATGCGCCCGCCTCGATCGCCAAGATGCAGGCGGGCGAGCCGCTGACCGACGACGACCGCTGGGGCTGGCTGGACCAGCTCGGCGTGATGCTGCGCGAGCAGGCGCCGGTGGTGCTGAGCTGCTCGGCGCTCAAGCGCGCCTACCGTGAGCGGCTGCGCGCGGCGTGTCCGGCGGTGCGCTTCGTCTTCATGGACATCGACCGGTCGCTGGCGCTGCAGCGTGTCGCCGCGCGTGCCGCCGGACACATCTTTCCCGCGAGCCTGGTCGACAGCCAGTTCGCCACCTTGGAATCGCCCCTCGGCGAGCCCGGCGTCATCACCGTCCCGGCGGCGTTGTCGTTGGGCGAGCAGGTCGAGCGCGCGCTCGCGCTGCTGACGCCGACGCATCAACAGGAGACCGGCGCATGACCTCGCCCGTGGATCAGACCCGTCCGTCCGCCGACGCCGTCGCGCCATCCAGTGCCGACGCGCCGCACTCCCGCCTGCAGATCGCCAGCGAGGCCGCGATGGCCTTGTGCCTGGGCGTCATGGCGCTGGCGGTGTTCGTCAACGTCGTCTTGCGTTACGGCTTCGGCAGCGGCATCGCGGCGAGCGAGGAGCTCTCAAGGCTGCTGTTCGTCTGGATGGTCTTCATCGGCGCGACGGCGGCCTATCCGCTGGGCGAGCACATGGCCTTCACCAGCCTGCTGCTGCCGCTGCGGCGCAAGCCCGCGGCGCTGCGCGTCATCACGGGGCTGATCCGCATCGCGGTGATCCTGGCGGCGGGTCTGGTGGGGTGGGGCGCCTGGCAGCAGGTCGTCGTGGGCATGGACAGCGCCTCGGTGGTGCTGGGCTATTCCAACGCGCTGCTGCCGCTGCCGGCGCTGCTGTCGTGCACGGCGATCGCGGTGATGGCGCTGTGGGAGCTCGTGCGCAACAAGCCGCTCGACCTGGACCACGAGTCCGACGTCGAGTGACGCGGAACAGCCCCCTCGAACCGATTCACGCGACCCTGGACGGGACACAACGATCATGAGCAACGAGGCACTGTCCTTCCTGATCTTCTGCGCCGGCATGCTGCTGCTGATGGGCCTGGGCATCCCCATGGCCTTCGCGCTGGTGCTGACCGGCGCGGGCATGGCCTGGGCGCTGGACTTCTGGGACACCCAGCTGCTGGCGCAGAACCTGGTGGCCGGCATCGACAGCTTCCCGTTGCTGGCTGTGCCCTTCTTCATCCTCGCGGGCGAGTTGATGAACGCGGGCGGCATCAGCCGACGGATCATCCAGATGGCACAGGCCTGGGTCGGGCACATCCCCGGCGGACTGGGCTTCGTGGCGATCGGCGCCGCGGTGCTGATGGCCAGCATGAGCGGCTCGGCGCTGGCGGACACCGCCGCCCTGGCCACCATCCTGCTGCCGATGATGCAGCGCCACGGTTATCCGATGGCGACATCGGCCGGGTTGATCGCGTCGGGCGGCATCATCGCGCCGATCATTCCGCCGTCGATGCCGTTCGTGATCTACGGCGTGACGACCAACACCTCGATCTCGGCGCTGTTCATCTCCGGCATCGTGCCCGGACTGGTCATGGGCGCGGGCCTGCTGATCGCGTGGAAGCTCCAGCTGCGCAGGATCGACCTGCCGCCCGGCAACGCGCTGCCGATGGGCGAGCGGCTCCTGGCCACGGCCAAGGCCTTCTGGGCACTGCTGATGCCGCTGATCATCATCGGCGGCATGAAGAGCGGCATCTTCACGCCGACCGAGGCCGCCGTCGTCGCCGCGTTCTACGCGCTGGTGATCAGCTTCGCGGTGCACCGCGAGATGGGCCTGCGCGACCTGCACGGCGTGCTGGTGCGCGCGGCCAAGACCACCGCGATCGTGATGTTCCTGTGCGCCGGCGCGCAGGTGGCGAGCTACATGATCACGCTGGCCGACCTGCCCGGCGTGCTGACCGGCTGGCTCGGCGGGTTGATCGAATCGCCCCGTCTGCTGATGGCGCTGATGATGGTGATCCTGGTGATCATCGGCACCGCGCTGGACCTGACGCCCACGATCCTGATCTTCGCGCCGGTGATGCTGCCCATCGCGGTGAAGGCCGGCATCGATCCCGTGTACTTCGGCCTGATGTTCGTGCTCAACGGCGCGATCGGGCTGATCACGCCGCCGGTGGGCACGGTGCTGAACGTGGTGGCCGGCGTGGGCCGGCTGTCGATGCACCAGGTCATCAAGGGCGTCAATCCATTCCTGATCACCTACACCATCATCCTGGTGATGTTCACCGTGTTCCCCGAGCTGGTCACGGCGCCGATCAAGTGGATGCGCTGAACCTGTCCGCGATTCTTTCCTCAAGGAGACAACCATGAGCTTCAAGACCCGTCGTCAGACCCTGGCCGCCGCGGTGGCGCTGGCCGCTGTCGCGCTGAGCACCACGCTGGCCGTGTCCTCGGCGCAGGCCGCCGACATCAAGCCGCGCCTGATCCGCTTCGGCTACGGCCTGGCCGAGAACAGCAACCAGGGCCGCGCGGTGAAGGTCTTCGCCGATGAGGTGGCCAAGCTGTCGGGCGGCAAGATGAAGGTGCGCGCCATCGGCGGCGCCGCGCTCGGGCCGGACACGCAGATGCAGCAGGCGCTGATCGGCGGGGCGCAGGAGATGATGGTGGGCTCGACCGCCACGCTGGTGGGCATCGCCAAGGAGATGGCGCTGTGGGACACGCCCTTCCTCGTGAACAACGTCCGCGAGGCCGACGCGCTGCTGGACGGCCCGGTCGGCGACAAGGTGCGCGCCAAGCTCACCGACAAGGGCATGGTCGGCCTCGTGTACTGGGAGAACGGCTTCCGCAACCTCACCAACAGCAAGCACGCGGTCAACAAGCTGGAAGACCTCAGCGGCATCAAGCTGCGGGTGATGCAGAACAACGTGTTCCTGGACAGCTTCAAGCAGCTGGGGGCCAACGCGGTGCCGCTGCCGTACTCGGAGCTTTTCACCGCGCTGGAAACCAACGCGGTCGATGGCCAGGAGAACCCGTACAACACCATCCTCTCGGCCAAGTTCTACGAGGTGCAGAAGTACCTGACGGTGACGAACCACGTGTACAGCCCGTGGATCGTGACGGTGAGCAAGAAGTTCTGGGACGGCCTGTCCAAGGACGAGCAGGCGGTGCTGCAGGCCGCGGCCGTGAAGAGCCGCGACTTCGAGCGCAAGGACACGCGCGAGGAGGCCGCCAAGGCGCTGGCCGAGCTCAAGGCCAAGGGCATGGCGGTCAATGAACTCAGCCCGGCGGAGACCGCGCGCATGCGCGACAAGCTGACCCGCGTGAACGCCGGCATCGCGACGCAAGTCGGGATGGACCTGTGGACCGAGACCCAGGGGCAGCTCGGAAAACTGCGCGGGACGAAGTGAGCGATCAAGCCTTGGAACGGCGGGGTCACCGGCCGCGCGAACGCGGCTTGAGCAAACACAAGGCCAGCACATTGGCGCTCGCGGCGTCGTGAGCGATATCACGTCGATGCGAACTCGGAGCGCCAATCTGCGAACGGGCGGTCGCTGAAGGGAACTGACCGGGCATCTCCCCATGGAGGCCCGCGCGATGCCGCACCTGCCCAATTTTCTGAGCCGTCTCTCCCCGTTCTCGACCTCCGCGACCGCCGCGACTTCCGGCGACACGCCCGTCGCCGCGTCGCAGGGTCCCGCCACCCAGGCCGTCCGCGAAGCCCAGCGGAGCGGGGAATTCGAGACGGCGCGGCGCTGCGTCGGCGCGGACTGGTGGCCGCGTGGCCTCGGACTGCACGTGGACGACGCCGAACTTCGGCACGAATTCGAGCCGCCTGAGGGCGCCCGCTCCTGGCTCCAGGTGGAGCGCCGACCCAAGGGCTGGTCTTCTGAAGGCACCGAGAGCACGCAGCTCAATGGGTTCGCCGCGCTGACCCACGGGACGGCATTCGCCCGCAACCTGCTTCAGGAGTTGAGGATGCACGTCGGGAGCCTGGACCCCGGGGGTCTGCGGCGCCTGCCGCGATCCGGCAAGGAACTGGAAGAAGGTGTCTTCGATCACGAGCCCGTCGCGGGGACCGCACCGAGGACCCGCACCATCGCGCGGCCCACCCCCGGGCGCCTGACCGCTGGCGAAGCCCTGAGCGGGCGGGTGCCCATCGACCTGGCCGCATACGGTCGCGGCGGCTCGAACTCCTCCGCGGTCGTGGCGATCGAGGGGGGCCGCGACGGCAAGACGACACCTCACCGGCAGGCCGGGGGCCTGTTCAAGGGCGGCGCGAGCGAGCGGGCCGCCGCCGCGATCCAGGCGGAGACCGCGCAGCGGCTGGGAGCCGTGCTGCTACAGCGGTTCGACTGGACCCGTCCGATCACGCTCGAGCCGGAGCCGTTCAAGGCCTTGGCGCAGGCACTGGCCCAGCCGTCGTTGACCGGGAGGTCCTGGTCGCTGCGCGCGATGAGCGATCGCGGCGACGTGCAGCTGGTCCTGCACGGCCTCACCGGCGAACGGTCGCTGGGGACCGTGCTCAAGGCCGGGGCGCACGCACAGGGCGTCGCGATCTTCCGGCCCCGGCCGGACGACAACCTGGCATCCGCCGCCCAGCAACTGGCCATGCGGCACAACGGCAGCGCCCGGCTGGATGACCGCTTCATGCTGCCGGCGTCGATGTCGACGGCGCGACCCGGACAACGCCTGGCCGCGCTGGATCGCGATGGCCGCATGATCGTCCATGGGCACGGCGCGATGGAGCAGAACAACGGCAAGGTGGTCGCTGTCGGCGGCAAGTCCGCCGGTCAGCTCGCGAAGGAACTCATTGCCGAAGGGCTGCCCAAGGACTTCAAGGGCACGATCTTCCTGGACGCCTGCGGCTCGCTCGCGGACGCGGCCGGCGCGGACGGCTACGCGGTGCGCCTGCGCGCGGAGCTCGCGGCCAAGGGCTTCGACGGCGTGTCCGTGGCGACGCGGCCGGGCGTGATGTGGGGCGTCCACGGACGGGCGCGCACGCTGCCTGAAGGCGTCCCGCCGCTGGCGGAGCACTTCGGCGACGCGGCGCCCGAGCAGGCCGCGGTGCAGGAGCTCAAGCTGCCCCGGCATCGACGGTTCCTGAACCAGCTCAAGTCGTTCTTCGGATTCGGCCAGGGACCTCGGGTCGACGACGGCACGGTCAAGTCCACCGACCCCTCAGGCGCTCGCCACATGTGGGGCCACCATGGCCCGTCAACGCCCACCACGATCCGCGACCCGCGCGCCTCCGACCCGCCGCCGCGTTGACCGCGCGTCCCCGGCTCCTGGGGTTTTCCCCGTCGCGCGATGCGCAGAAATGCGCAGTCCGGGGCAGGTGGGTCCATCGGCTGAAAAGTGACATGTCGTAACCGCCGCCTATCATCAATTTGAACGATCCGACTTCCATCGACTCCTCCGATCCCTGACTCGCGGATGCATCGACGACACCTGACCTTGGCGGGTCTGGCCTGGTTGGGCGGGGCAACAGCCTCGGCCACGACCCGGTTGCCGTCCCCGGCCCCGGTGCCGGGACCGGCGTCGACACCGCCCACGCCCTCCACGGGCCCGTCGACCGTCGCCTCAGGCGGCGGGCCGGCGGCATCGCTGCGCCTGCTCAGCGAGGAGTTCCCGCCGATCAACTTCACCGAGGGCGGCCATCCTCGCGGTCTGTCGGTGGACATCGTCCAGGCGATCCAGAAGCGGTTGGGCCAGTCGCTGCCCATCGAGTTCATGCCCTGGGCGCGGGCCTTCCGCGAGGCACAGGACGGCGCGCCAACGGCGTTGTTCTCGATGGCCCGCATCCCCGAGCGCGAGAAGCTTTTCCACTGGGTCGGCCCCATCGTCACCTTCCAGAGCACGTTCTACGCCAAGGCGGGCAGCGGTGTGCGGCTGAACTCCCTGGCCGAGGCGAAGCGCGCGCCCAAGGTGCTGGTGGTGCGGGACTGGTACACGCTGACGCAGCTGCAGTCGGCGGGTTTCCACAACCTGCAGCAGATCAGCGACCCGATCCAGGGCGTGCGCATGCTGGCCGCGGGACGCGCGCCGCTGTTCGCCGCCGAGAAGCTGTCGATGCCGCAGACGCTGGTGCAGGCGGGTGTCTCGCGCGACGCGATCGAGGAGGTGTTCAGCTTCGCGGCGAGCGAGGGCTTCATCGCGTTCTCGCGCAGCACGCCGATGGGCACGATCCACGCGTGGCAGTCGCAACTTGCCGAGATGAAGCGCGACGGCAGCTTCCAGGCGATCTACAAGCGCTGGCTGCCGAACGATCCTCCCCCCCGATAGGCGATCGACCAAGGCGCGCAGGCGCGCGCGAGTTGCCGTGACAAACCGCACGAGGCCTGCTCGGGCGGCGTCCGCATGAACATCGAATCTGCCAACTGAACCGGCATCGCTGTTTTCGGCATCGCCATGGCTTCCATCCATCATCTCCCGCTGTCTGGTCCGCTTGATGAGGCCGGGTTGCTTGACCACATCCAGTCGGCGGCGTCGACAACACCGTCCGATACGGGCGGCAAGAGCGTGGAGTACGAGCAGGCAGGGTTGGCCGTCAGCGCTGACTGGTGGCCGCGCGGGCTCGGCCTGCACCTGGACCAAGCTGGACAACGGCACGCGTTCGAGCCCCCCGAAGGCGCGAGCACTTGGCTGCAGGTGGGGCAGCGCGCCCGCGGCTGGGCATCCATCCAAGGCAGCGCGGGCAGCGCTTCGCCGGAGTTCCTGGGGCAGCTCTTGAGCGAGTTGCGCAATCACGTCAGCGGCGTGTCGGACAAGGCGCTGTCCCGCTTGCCGAGCGGGACGCGCGACCTGCAGCAGTCGCTCGAATCCCTGCGCGAGTGTCCCACCCGTCATCGTGTGTCGGTGGTCACAACGGCGTCGATTCCCAAGTTCGGGCACTTCGACGCATCTGAATCGCTGACGCCTCGCCGGGAAGTGCCGATGCTCAATCCCTCCTTTTTCCAGCGACTTCCGGGCGCGAGGGAGGATCCCCGGGTGCCCACCATCAAGGGCGCGGCGGCCCAGGCGCTCGGCGCGGCCCTGCACGAGCGGTTCGACTGGACCCGCCCGATCAAGCTGGAGAACGGACCGTTCGAGCAGCTCGCGCGAGCGTTGAAGGGCCCTCAGTCGGGCCCGTCCTCCTGGTCCTTGCAGGTGGACGAAGAGGGGCTCAACGTGGAGCTCATGCTGCATGCAGGCGGTCTGGACCGCTCGTTGGGGGTCGTGCTCAAGGAGGGGGCGCATCTGGATGGCGTCCGCATCTTCCGGCCCAACCCGTCCGACGACCTGGAAGGTCTGTGGTCTCGCATGGCTGGCGGATACAACGGCACGCCGCGCATGGTGGGCCGGGTCATGGTGCCGCCCTCGGCCGCAGTCAATGCGGACAGGCCGCTGGCCGGCGTGGACCTGGAGGGGCGCGTGATGGTGCTGGCCCATGGACGGCCGGGAGATCGGTTCAATGCGCCCCTGGTCGCCGGTTTGACGCCGACCCAACTGGCGGGGCAGCTGATCGAGCAAGGGCTGCCCAAGGCGTTCAAGGGCACGGTGTTCGTCCATTCCTGCAGCAGCGGCAACGGTTTGGGACGCACCGACGGGTTCTCGCATCAGCTGCAGCGAGCGCTGGCCGCCAAGGGCTTCGCCTCCTTGTCCGTCGCGGCGCGACCGGGCGTCGCCGATGGCATGTTGGGCAAGGCGAACGTCGTGCCGTCGGAGGTGGTCCGGCACGCACCAGCCACGTTGCAGCGCACCGATCGGCTGATCCGCAACCTGGAGGCGCAGCGCCAGGCTGCGAGGACACCGGCCGACGCCGCGATGTACGGGCGGCTGGTGGAGCAGGAGACGGCGTATCGGGATCGGATCGCCAGCATCGAGACCAACGCCGCGCTCGCCGAGTCGAACGCCAGGATCGAGGCGGCGACCGTCGCTGCGATGCAAGGCGCGCCGAGCGAGTCGGCACGCCCCGCATTGCCGCTGCTTCGACGATTGAAGGCGAGCCTCGGCAAGCTGTTCGGGCGAGACCGCCCCGCGTCGCAAGCGGGCGTTGACCGGCATGGCAGCGCGGCTCGAGACGATGTCACCTTCGACATGGCGCGCGTGCGCGACATGTGGGGGCATATCGGGCCCAAGCCGGCGAAGGCGAAGCCCCCCCGCCGTTGATCGAACTGCTAGGCTTGCCGCTCCGCTGATCCGATCGCGGTTCGCGCCGCGCGACCTCACGCCATGCCCAAGTCCGCCGCCTCGCCTCGATCGATCGACCTCGCGCTGCAGGGCGGGGGCTCCCACGGCGCCTTCACCTGGGGCGTGCTGGACCGGCTGCTCGAGGACGGCTCGCTGCGCATCGACGGCGTATCAGGCACCAGCGCCGGCGCGATGAACGCCGCGGTGATGGCCAGCGGTTTCGCCAAGGGCGGGGCACTCGGCGCGCGACAGGCCTTGTCGCGCTTCTGGCAGGACGTCTCAGGCGTGCCCGCGTGCTTCGGCGTCGTGGGTGAGGCCGCCGGACCGGCCGATCCGGTCCGCCCGCCGACGCCTGCCTGGATCTTCAACCGCAGCGCCTGGCCCGGCATGGCTGCCTGGGACGCCTGGCTGCGCCTGTGGAGCCCGTATCAGCTCAACCCGTTCAACCTCGACCCGTTGCGCGACATCGTGCGGCGCCACGTCGACGTGGACGCGCTGCGCGGCGGCCCGATCCAGGTCTTCGTCACCGCGACCTCGGTTCGCACCGGTCAGCCGCGCGTGTTCAGCGGCGACGACCTCGGCATCGAGGCGCTGATGGCCTCGGCCTGCCTGCCGCACAGCGCGCAGACCGTGGTGATCGACGGCGAGCCCTTCTGGGACGGCGGCTTCTCGGGCAACCCCGCGCTCTGGCCGCTGGTCTACGGCACCCGGTCCGACGACGTGCTGCTCATCCAGATCAACCCGCGCCAGCACGAGGGCATTCCGCGCACCGCCACCGAGATCGACGACCGCATCAACGAGATCACCTTCAACGCCAGCCTGGTGGCGGAACTCCGTGCGATCTCCTTCGTGCAGCGCCTGCTGCGGGACCGCCGCATCGATCCCACGCGCTACAAGCAGATGCGCTTGCACCGCGTGGCCGACGAGGACGGCCTGGCGCCATTCGGCGCGTCCAGCAAGCTCAACACCGATCCGCGACTGCTGACGACCTTGTTCGGCCTGGGGCGCGCCGCGGCCGACAAGTGGCTGGACACCTGCGCGCGGCACGTCGGGCATGAGAGCACCCTGGACATCGGCGAGGTCTTCCTCGCGAATCGCGTGAACAACGCGCGGCCGGCGGCGCCGGCCGTGCGACGCCAAGCGCCGTGAATCGAACCGGGGCTTCCCGATGGCAACTGATCCCGCTTTCCAACATCGGGCCCCGCCATGACATCGATTCCAACCCGCGCGCCGCCATCGCGGTCATCAGTTTCTGCAGCGGCCTCCGAGCTCACCGTAGGCGCGGATTCGGCTCCGCTGCGCCACGACATCGCGCTCCGGGCCATGTCCGCGCCCTGGTGGCCACGGGGCGTGGGCCTTCACGTCGACGAAGGCGTGGAGCGGCTCCAGTACGAGCCCCAGGAAGGCGTGCGGGATTGGATTCGCATTCGGCGTGGCATGTTCGATGGCAGCCATGCCGAGGGGCTGGCCTGGTCCGCGGATGAGGGGTTTGAATGTCGGGGCGACGACGTCCGCCTCGACGGGCTGCTCTTCAGCACGGCGCTGGTCTGCGAGCTTCGCGCCCAGACGGGGGGATTGAGCAGTGAAGCGGCCCGCAAGCTTCCCGCCGATGGCGCGGCGTTGATCAGGGAACTGCGCGCCGGGGCGAACCTGCCCTTGTCGCAGAAGGTGTCGTGGACACGCCTGCCCCGGCCGCCCGTCGGTGCATGGATGCCGGGGGAAGTGTTGAGCCAGCCCCGGACGATGGGGCGCACGGTGTCTGGCGCGGCGGCCGGATCAGAGTCGGTCAAGGCGGAAGTGGCGTCACTGTTGGGCGCCACCTTGCTTCATCGCTTCGACTGGCACGATCCGGTGGCGATTTCGCCGGAGCCCTTCCAACGGCTTGAAGCGGAGCGGTCCCTGAACCCGGAGGCAGTGCATGCCTGGTCGCTGGCCGTCAGCGACAGCGGTGAGGACATCGAGCTGATCCTTCACGAGGGGCGGGCGCGACGCTCATTGGGCGTCGTGTTGCCTCGGGGCGCGCATCAGCAGGGCACCTACGTGTTCCGGCCGAGGGTCTCCGATGACCTCCAAGGCCCGTGGGAGGTTCACGCCCGGTTGATCCATGGCGCCTGTCGACGCGTGGGCCGCGTCATGGTGCCGGTGGGCGCCGTCGACGTTCCGGTCGGCAGACCGCTGGCAGGCATCCATCCGAAGGGGCGGCTGCTGGTGGCCGGCCATGGCCACGTCTGGCCCGTCCCGGGACGACTGCCATACACCTCCGCGCTGGCCGGATTCGGACCCGATGCGCTGGTGAAGGAGCTGCTCGCGGAGGGGCTGCCCAGGGATTTCGCAGGCTCGATCCATCTGGCCTCCTGCAACACGGGAGGTGGCCCCGGCGACACGTCGACCTATGCGCATCGATTGGAGAAGGCCCTGGCCAGACGTGGTTTCCGGGGCGTGACGGTCGCGGCGCCACCGGGCGCCATGCATGGGAGCCATCGCGCGATGCACGTCTTGCCGAAGCACCTCGTGTCCGGCACCGGACGGACGATCCGGGCCGCCCGGGCGCTGATCCGCAACCTGGAGCAAGAACGTCGGCGCACCGACGTCGACGACGCGCACCGGGCCGTCTGCGCGAAACTCATCGCGGAGCAACACGACCATGTGGACCGGATCAAGGCGCTCAACTCGCCTCGGCTCAACGGGCGTGAAGTGCCTTTTCATCGCCGGATCCTGGGCAAGCTCCAGTGGATCTGGCGCGGCTTCAAGAGCGCGCTGGGTTTGCGCCACGCGCACATGGAACCGTGGTCCCCGAAGGACCTTGAACTCAAGAATCAGGCAAAGGTGCGAGGGGCGTGGGGACGGATAGGTCCTCGATCCCCCTGAGATTTGTTTCGACATGCAAGCCGACGGACCCTCGTCGACATTTCTTAACCGCGCCGTCACGACCTGCGCCGAACATCCCGCTCCGACAACAACGACGACGTGCGGCCGGCACGCGCGCCCCTCGGGAAGACCAGGAACCTCGACCGGTTCCGACAGGGAGACTTCAATGCGATCCATCCTGCTTCTGACCGCCGCGGCGGCCGGGCTCGTCCACGCGACCGATGCCGGCGCCTTCGCCCAGGAGACCCACAAGCGCATCGCCATGGACGCGGTGCGCTACATGCAGCGGCATGCGGACACCACGCAGTACGCCAAGCTGCTGGCCGGCGTGACGCGCGCGGGCTACACGATCGAGCAGTTCACCGAGCAGCTCGGCCAGGGCGCCTACGACGTGGACGACTTCGCCGACACCTACCTGTGCGGCGCGATCACCGGCGACTGCGTGCTCGCGCCGGTCTGGGGTCTGGGCTCGGGCATCGTCAACTACACCTCGTACTGGCACTTCCAGAACCGCACGCAGGGGCCGGACGTGCACGGCAATCCCTTCGGCGGCTACAACTACGCCAAGCTCACGGTGAAGGGCGACATCGACGACCTCGCCGCCGCGTGGCTGGTCGGCGACCACCTGGACGACGGCAAGGGCGGCATGAAGGGCTGGTTCAGCGACGGCAGCAAGTACAACAGCTACGGGCTGACCGAGGCCAACTACCGTCAGGGCAGCAACTCCACCGCGTCGATGTACGCGGACTTCGAGAAGGCCCCGTTCCAGCCCATCGACAACCTCGGCCAGTACTGGTGGTCGCAGTTCCTCGCGCGGCCCACGGTGCAGAGCCTGGGTTTCGTGATGCACACGACGGACCTGCTGCAGCCTCATCACACCTGGACGACGTCCGCGCTGAACCACTCGGGTTGGGAGACCTGGGTCAAGGACTACTACGACAGCGAGGCCCTGAACGACGACGCGCGCGTGACCGCCGCGCTGGCGAGCTACACGCCGCTGTCCCCGACCGCCACCGACATCCGCCCGCTGCTGCGCCAGGGCGGCGCGATCTCGTACAGCCGCGGCGGGCAGGTGTTGTCCTCCACCGATCACGGCGTGCGCCGCGATGTCGGGCGCTTCTTGGTGCCGCACGCCATCGCGATGGTGGTGCACCTGCTCAACCGCGCGGCCGAGCGGCTGTGAGGGCCGCGCTCCTCGCGGGCGCGCTGGGACTGTCGGCGCTCGCGGTGATGGCGGTGCCGATCACGGCGCCAGCCGCCGCGGTACCGGCGCGCGGCGCCGTCGACTGGATCGCGCGCATCGGCGACGAACCGATCCCGCGCCGCCCGGCCGAGGCGCTGCTCGCCCTGGCGCGGCGCGAGCGGCCCGACCTCACGCTGGGCGAGCTCACCCGTCACCTGGCGGTCGACCTGCTGATGGGCGACGCGGCCGCGCGCGAGGTCGGCGATGCCACGCTCTTCGCGAGCCGGCGCGTCGGCTTCCCGCCCGAGCTGGACGTCCGCCGCCAATGGCTCGTGACGCTGCAGTCGCTCTGGCCCGATCGCATCGACGCCGCGTGGCGTGCCGCCTCACCGGAGCTGCCGCTGAAGGTCGACGCGGCCGCGTGGCGCGCCGTGTGGCCCGACGCCGACGCCTCGCGTCCCGGATCGAGCCTGCGCATGGACGACGCGCTGGACGCCGCGCAGCTGGACGCGGCCTCGCGCGTGATCGTGCTGCGTCATCGCTCCTTCGGCGGCGTTGGTGGCGCCGATGGCGCGAGCGGTGTGCCCGGCGAGATCACGCTCGGCGACCTCTGGCCGCTGCAGAACGTGCAGGGCCGGCGCCTGCTGCGTGGCGGAGATGTCGACTTCGCGCGCGCGCAGGCTCGCCAGCTGCTGCGCGAGCGATTCGTCGAGCGCTGGCTGCGGCGCGAGAGCGGCTGGCGGGCCGAGGAAGTCGGCTTCGTGCACCGCGTGATCGAGGCGCGCCAGCGCAAGCTGGCCTGGCAGCGATGGTCGGGCCTGAGCGCCGATCCGCACGGCGATGCGCCGCCGCGCGACGCGCTCGCCGCGGCCGTCAGCCCGGCCGACATCGAGCGCTACTACCGCGCCCATCAGGAGCGTTTCGAGCGGCTGGAAGCTGTGGAGGCCTTGCACGTGCGCTGCCTTGCGTCCGGCGAGGCGCAGGGCGGGCCTCCGTCGGAGTGCGCGTCGGGCGCGAGCCTGCGCGAGCACGCCGGCGCGGCGCCGCTGAACTGGCAATTGGGCGATGCCGCGCCGGACTCGGCGCTCGAGGCCTGGGTGCGCGACCTGGCACGTGCGTGGCCCGTGGGGCCGGCCTCACCGCCGATCCGTCATCCGGACGGCGCCGGATGGGAACGCGTGCAGGTGCTCTCGACGCGGCGCGGCGTCTATCCGGTGGACAGTGAAACCGTGCGCCACGAGGCTCGGCAGGCGCTCGCGCTGGAGCGGCTGGACGCGCGCTGGCGGCAGCGGCAGAAGGATCTGCTCGCCGAGGCCGGACTGCGCTGGGCGCCCGGGGTGACGCCGCCGGGCACGCCCTTCGAGCCCCCTTCATCGATGGCGACGGGAGATGAGCATGGGCATGCGCATTGATCGAGGCGCAGACCGCGAGGCCCACGGGACACGCGGCCTCATCGACCTGCGGCTCGCACTCGCGTTGACGCTGGTCGGCGCGTTGCTGGGCTGGGTCGCAACGGGCGGACCGCTGGAGGCGTGGAACTCCGCCGAGGCCTCGCCGGGCGAGACACCCGCAGTGTCCTTGTCCGCGTCGGCCACAGCCTTGCTTCGGAGCGAGGAGGGCGCTGCGGCGCCGTCTTCCGCGGCAGCGGCCAGCGAGGCGGCTTCCGCGGCGAGTAGTGCCGTGTCCGCCGCGGCGGCCTCGGCGCCTGGCGCGCTGGCTTCAGCGACGGGCGAGGTGCCGGCGGCTTGGAGCCTCGCGGAGGCCCGCACCGCGGGGGACGAGCGCGCGCCTCCGCTTCAGCGCGCCGCCGCCGAGGCGGCAACCCCGGCGTGGCAACTCGACGATCGCAACGCCTACGCACGGCGCGAGCAGGACCGGCACCAGTCGGTGCAGCGCGCCTTCGTCGACGCGGCCGATCGCGAACTGCCGCTCATTGATCAGCAGATCGAGCGCGGCCGCGCGATGGGCTTGTCACCGGAGCAATTGGCCATCGGCGAGGAGAAACGCCGCCGCATCGCCGAGATGCAGGCGCGCATGCGTGCATCGCTGGCCGCGAGCGGCGCGGCGCCTTGAGGTCAGCGACCGTCAGCTCAGACGGCGGAAGCGCAGGTCCTCGATGAGCGTCTCGTTGCCCACGGCGGTGACGCGCTGCTGGACCACCTCGACGCGGCCGTCGGCCGCGAGCTGCTGGATCTCGCGCGCCGCGCTGTCGAAGACGAGCGGGTGCTCCAGGCCGGAACCCGCATGCGGCAGATCCACGAGTTCCCCGGGCGAGGAGTCGAGGAACATGGTCATGGCGATTGAACTCATGCTGGACCTCACGAGCGAATGGGACACGGCACTTTATGCGGCAGCGCAGCAGAGTCAAATGCTGTTTCCAATGATCGGCGTCGCGGCATTCGACGATCGCACCGGCGGGCGTTCTGCACCGTCCTGAGGCGTTGAGGAATGAAAAAACGGGAGCCGGATCGGCTCCCGTTTCGGTCCTCTCGAAGTCGTTCGCCGCGGCGCCCAGGCCGACAGCGAGCGACTGGCAGGTCACATCGCCAGCGCGTTGCGCACCTTGAAGCGCGAGATGGCCTCGGTCAGCGCCACCGCCTGCTGGCGCAGGCTCTCCGCGGCGGCGGCGCTCTGCTCGACCAGGGCGGCGTTCTGCTGCGTGCCGCGGTCGATCGCGGCGACCGCCTCGTTGACCTGCACGATGCCGTGGGTCTGCTGCTCGGTGGACGCGTTGATCTCGCCCATCAGGTCGGTGACCTTGCGCACCTGCGTGAGCACCGAGTCCATCGTGCGGCCGGCTTCCTGCACCTGCGCGGCGCCGACGTCGACCTTCTCCACGCTGTCCGAGATCAGCGTCTTGATCTCCTTGGCCGCGTTGGCGCTGCGCTGCGCCAGCGCACGCACCTCGCTCGCCACCACCGCAAAACCACGGCCCTGCTCGCCGGCGCGGGCCGCTTCCACCGCGGCATTCAAGGCGAGGATGTTGGTCTGGAAGGCAATGCCGTCGATGACCCCGATGATGTCGCCGATGCGCTTGCTGGAGCCCGTGATGGCTTCCATCGTCGTGATGACGCGGTGCACGACCTCGCCGCCCTGGCCCGCGACCTGCGCCGCGGCATCGGCCAGGCCGGTGGCCTTGCGCGAGGACTCGGCGTTGACCTGCACGGTCTCGGTCATCTGCGCCATCGAGGAGGCGGTCTCCTGCAGCGCGCTGGCCTGCGATTCGGTGCGGCTGGACAGATCCTGGTTGCCGCTGGCGATCTGCGTGGATGCCGTGGCGATGCCGTCAGCGGCCTGACGCACGTTCGTCACCATCGTGGAGAGATTGCCGCTCATGGCCTTGAGCGCGGTCAGCAGCTGGCTGAGCTCGTCCTGGCCCTCGACCTGGATCTCGTCGCGGAGGTCGCCATCGGCCACCGACTGCGCGACCTGGATCGCGCGGTTCAGCGGCGCGGTCACCGCGCGGCTGATCAGCCAGCCCAGCAGGCCGGCGATCGCGGCAGACAACGCCGCCGTGGCGATCAGCA
Source organism: Roseateles sp. (assembly GCA_039594005.1). Taxonomy (GTDB): domain Bacteria; phylum Pseudomonadota; class Gammaproteobacteria; order Burkholderiales; family Burkholderiaceae_C; genus Roseateles. The sequence continues at coordinate 1,133,627 of JBCNOF010000010.1, read as the reverse complement.
GGTTGCGATCGGTGGCGAACAGCTCGCTCGCGGCGCGGGTCTCTGCGGCGGAGCGCTCGTCCTCGTAGCGGATGAAGTCGCCGGTGGCGGTGAGCAGCGCCGACAGCAGCGGGCGGCATTCCGCGTTCATCTTGGTGACGGCCTCGTCGCGCTTGCCGTCGTTGGCCAGGCCCACGATGACCAGGGCGACCTTGCCGTACTGCTCCTCGATGCCGGCGACCTTGTCGAACAGGGTGCGGTCCTGCGTGGTCGCGTCCTGCGCGCCCGCCAGGTGCTGCTTGAGCTTGCCCAGCGCCTGCTGGACGGCCTCATGCGACTTGGTGACCGCGTCCAGTTCCAGCGCGCGGTCCTGCGGCGTGGTCACCAGCACGAGGTTGCGCGCGGCGATGGCGCGGGACTTGGCGGCGGACTGGAGGTCGATCACGAGGCGCTCTCGCGCCGCCACGCCCTGCAGATAGGTTTCCACGCGCGAGCTGGACTGGTTCAGCCAGTGCAGCGCCGCTCCGGAGACGGCCGCCACGATGAGCGCCATCACACCGAACCCCGCCCACAGCTTGGTCTTGACCTTGAGGCCTGAGAAGTTCATTTGGTTTCCCCCTGATGGATGCTGGTGCCGTTCGCATCTCGTGCGGTTTGCGGACCAACTTCATCTTCGGCGCTCCGGCGGGGTTTCTCAATGCGAGCCGCGCCGTTTCGTCTGAAGGGGGATCACCTACACCCCCGTAGGCAGGCGGGGAGGGGAAACCCTCGTTGGGGTGAATCCGGTCGGGAATCAGGCGCCGAAGGCGTGGGCGAGGCCGGCGACCTCGCGCTCGAAGATCATCCGCTCGCGCCGGACGGCTTGCTGCGCTGGCCGCGAGAGCTCGAGGTAGAGCTCGAAGTCGCGCATCAGCCCGGCGGCGCCGGCGAAGACCTGGTCGACCTGGTCGGGCTTGAAGTAGCACTCGTCGGGCAGTGCATAGTCGCGCGCGGCGCCCACGTCCAGCGCGAACACGCAGCAGTCGCGCATCAGCGCCTCGCGGGCGAGGCGATCCTTGCCGGGGAAGGTCCCGAGGTCGAGGAACAGCTTGCTGCGTCCCAGCGCCTCGTAGACCTGCGCGCGCGTCAGGCCGCGGATCAGGTGGACCTTGCAGCCGTTCTCGCGTTCCAGCCGCGCGGCGATGGCGCCGACGTCGTAGACCACCTTGTGGTTGGCGTTGAGCGCGATGTCGGTCTTGGCGGCCGTCTCGAAGACCGGCTCGCCCGGCACGGGCACCGGCTTGCCGGGCGTGTAGTCCGACAGCGGCAGCGTGCGCGTGCAGCCCAGCGCCTGGATCACGTCGCGCGCGTAGCTCGATTGGTAGGTGTGCAGCACCCGCTCGCTGCGCAGCAGGTTGAGGTTGATCTTGTTGACCGAGAGGTACTCGAAGGCGTTGTCGATGCTCAGCCACCAGACCATCGGCGTGCACGGCTGGAAGTAGCGCAACCAGTGGACGTAGGTCTCGGCCAGGACGACGCAGGTGTCGGGCGTCATCGCGATCTCCTCGGCCAGGCGCACCTGGTACTTCTCGTAGTCGGCGATCGTGTTGGGCCTCGGCTGGAGCTTGAGCGCCGTGCCCGCGGTGAGGCCGTTGCGGCGGAAGAGGTCATCCACGGCCGGCAGGTCGGTGGGCAGCACGTACCAGACGCGCGCGTCGTGGCCCTGGCGCAGCAGCGAGTCCGACAGCTGATGCAGCGCTTCCGGACCGCCGGTCTGCACGCCGTGGGGAATGAGGATGACGATCTGCTTCTTCGCGTTCATCGGGAGCTTTCGAGGGTGGCCAGGCGCGCCTGGAGCTTGTGCGCGGTCTCGGGCGACACCGCCTGGAAGCCGGGCATCAGGAAGCCGCTGCGCGTCTTGACGATGCGGTCGGAGAGGTGGTCCAGCAGGAAATCGGGCATCTCCCGGTAGACCAGGGGCAGGTGGAAGATGCCGTGGAAACCGAAGGTCGGGAAGGGCACCGCGGGGAACTCCACCGAGAAGTGCTGCGCGATCGCCTTGGGCGCGAAGCGGCAGCCGGCGCGCTCCAGCGTCTCGCGCATGGTGCGGCAGATGAAGAGGTCCTCGGGCTCGGCCGGGTCGGCGTAGTCGAGCTGTGCCACCGCGTGCACCAGGCGCCGCGAGCGCCAGGAGAAACCGCCGTTGCCGACCTCGTTGACCTCGTAGTTGGGCCAGGGCGCGCCGATGTAGTCGTAATGCAGGAAGTGCGGTGAGAACTGGTCGGCGTTGAGGACGAAGCCGTCGTACTGGATCACCAGCACGTGGTCGGCGCTGAGGTGCTCGGCCAACGTGCGGGTGATGATCTGGTTGTACTCGGTGATCGAGCGCAGCGTCGGTACCGGGATCACCGGCAGCCCGGGCCAGAGCTCGGGCTTGTCGGAGTAGATCAGCACCTGACTGAACGCCAGCCCGTGCTGCTCCATCTGACGCATGCTGTGCAGCAGCGCCTGACGCGCGAGCACATGCAGGTCGGTGTCGACGATGGCGACGGCGATGCTGGGCTTGCTCATCTCAACGGCCCCTCACAGCAGGTCGAGCAGCTGCTTCGTGACGGTGGCCCACGAGAAGCGTTGTGCCAGGCGCTGGCGGGCCGCCTCGCGGCGCGCCGCCGGCGGCAGGCGCTGCTCGACGACCTGCAGCATGGCCTCGCGCAGGTCGTCCAGGTCCGGCACGACGAAGGCGCCCACCGGCTGCGGCGCGTCGGCGTCGGTGCCGGGACGGCTGTGCAGGCGGTGGCAAAGCTCGGGCGGCGTGAAGTCGTCGGTGGCGCCGCCGCCGCTGACGATCACATGCGTGCCGCAGCCCATGGCCTCGAGCACCGGCAGGTTGAAGCCTTCGGCGCGATAAGGCGAGACGTAGGCGTCGGAAAGCGCGTACAGCGAGCGCAGCTGCGCCAGGTTCAGGCTGGTGGACAGCACCGAGATGCCGTCGCGCACCTGCGCCGAGTTGAGCTGCGGCGCGCGGCTGGCCATCTCCGCGAAGACGCGGTCCACGCCGATGCCGTACAGCCCCTGGTGGTCCTTGAGGATCAGCCGCACCGGCAGGCCTTGCAGCCGCAGCTCGGCGAAGGCCAGCAGGATCAGGTCGATGCCCTTGTTCCAGGTCGCCACGCCGACGTTGCAGAAGACGGTCTCGTGCGGCTGCAGGCCCAACGCGGCGCGCGCGGCCTGACGTTGCTCGGGCGTCATCGGCAGGAAGGTGTCGGTCTTGTAGCCGTGGGGCACGACCAGGACCTTGTCGGCGTCGAAGCCGTAATCCACCAGCCGTGCCTTGGACCAGCGCGTGGGCGTGATGACGATGTCGTCGCCCTGCGTGAGCGCGCTGGGCGGCATCTCGGGCGGATCGAAGCTCTTGCCCGACAGGCCGAACTCGGTGACGACGAAGGTGGCGTTGCGGCGCGCGGCGGCCGGCTCGCTCAGCCGCACCGGCGAGGCGATGCGCAGGCGCACGTCCATGACGCGGTCGCCGGGATCGGGCAGGGCGTCGATGATGGCGCGTTCCTCGGGCGCGAAACCGGAGTCCAGCTTGCTCTTGTCCCAATGGGGCATGAAGAACGGCGCGTCCTTGTGGAACAGCTCGAAGCGCGGGTCCTTCACCATCTCCAGGATCTGGTTCTGGTTGACCATCGCGATGGAGTGGTTCACCCCGCGCCAGCCCTCGATGCACAGTGTTTTCATCGGGCCATTGTGTCGCCCCCCGCCCAGCAACCATGCGCCGATAAGGGGGACAGGAGCGGTCTACTCCGCCAGGTCACGGCTCCTCGGCGTCGATGGGCATCGCCAGCGGCGCGGCCGAAGTGGCGTCCAGCGAGAGCAGCGCCCGGCCGCCGGCCGCCATCTCGATGCGCCCGCCCACGGCCAGGCGGCCGCCGCCCAGCAGCCGGTCCGACCACGAGCCGCCGCCGGCATTGGCCGAGGCACTGGCGTCGATCGAGGCGCCTGGCGCGCTCGACTGCACGATGGGCTGGATGACGTTCAGGCCGGCGGGCTGCCAGCTCCCGGGCGATTCGATCCGCTCGGCGATCAGGGCCTGAAGCTCGGCGACGCGCGCGTCGGTGTCAGAGGCCTCGCCGGGGCCGGGGGCGGTGGTGCCGGCTGGGCGCGCGCGCTGCAGGACCGCCAGCCGGTCCATGGCGCTGCCGATCGCCTGCGCGGCCTCGGCCGTCAGGCACTGCCGCTCCAGGTAGAACCGGCCGGGTCCGGGATCCAGGTTCACCAGCTCGGTCATGAAGGCGCCGAAGCGCCGATCGCCATCTTGCGGACGGCCCGTCGCGTCGGGCTGGCCCAGGCGCTCCACCCAGCGCTGGCGCTGGGCATTCATGGCCTGGATGAAGTCGTCGCGCACGCCGAACTCGCGATGGCGGGCCGAGAGGTTCGGCTGGACCTGGCCGTCCAGCGTGGCGATGCGCACCATGCCGGAACGCGACTGGAGCACCAGCTCGGTTTCCACGCCCACGCGGTAGCGGCCGAGCGCGGCGATGTTGCGCCCGCCGATGATGCCCAGCGAAGGATGGGACAGGCCCGCACCCGCGCCCAGGCGCAGCGCGGTGCGGGATGCGCGCTCGGTCTGCGCCGAGCGCGCCGCGCCGCCGACATCGCGCGCCTGCTTGCGATCCAGCAGCGTGTGCTTCAGGCCGACACCGGCCGAGGCGGAGGCTCCCACGCCCGGGAAGACCTGGATGGCGGCGGTGGCGTCCAGGCTTGCGGAGACGTCCACGGTGGTGGCGCGGCCCTCGTTCCAGCCGAAGGAGATGTCGCGGAAGTCCCCGAGGCGATCGACCACCTGGGACCACATCGCGCCGCCCTGGGCCGGGCGCTTCTCCAAGGATTGATCGGCGATGTCGAAGATCGCGTTGACGGCCAGCTCGTTCATCCGCTTCCAGCCCTCGTTGCCCAGGCCCTTGGCCAGCTCAGGCGGCAACGACTCGTGCTCCCGTCCGTCCGGCCGGGTGCGGATCATGAGGCCGCGCGACACCAGGTGCGACGCGCCCAGTCGTGCCATCGCCTGGGCCGAGACGTTCAGCACCGGGCCGATCTGCGTGCCCGCGCGCACGCCGACGCCCACCGAGCCGCTCACCTTTCGCTCGCTGCCGAGATAGAGCACGCCGGTGTCCAGCGTGCCGCCGCGGAACACCGCGGTGCGGTTGCGCTCGGCGCTGATGTCGATCACCGGGGTGATGCCGGTCGACAGTCCGCCGACCCCGGCGACCGACACGCCCCCGTAACCCGCGTTGAAACCCACGGCATGGCGGCGCCCATCGGTGTAGCTGCTGGCGCCGCCGGCCGTCGTGGCCACGACGATCTGGCGCAGCAGGTCGCGGCGCTGCGCGGGGGAGGCGGCCTGGAAGGCGTCCTGGAGCTCTTGGCGCTCGCCGGTCGGGTCGATCGCCCGGCCGTCGGCGAGGACGATCCTCGCCGAGCTGCCGATCGCCCCCGACTTCAGCAGCGTGGCCAGCGGCGACTTGTCCTTGCCGGCCAGGCGCCGGGCGAAGCGCAGGGGCAGGCTCAGGCGATGACGCGTCGTGGGGAGCTCGCCATCCGGGGTCTTGCAGGCGAGGTCGATGTAGCGGACGAATTTGCGCAGGCGCTTGGCCATCAGGTGGAAGTCCGACCCCTGGCCGCTGACGGTGAAGCCGTTGCGCAGCGCGACGTAGGCGGGCTTGTACTCTCGCATCGCCTCGCCCTCCAGGTCGGCGGCGCGGCCCTGGTTGGCCGTCGCGTGGAGGAAGGCCTGGGCGGCCAGCGTGGACGGCAGCTCCGCTTCATGGGCGCCGCCGGGGCGTCGGCGCGCGTTGCCCGTGCCCAGCCAGGTGGGATCCAGCAAGTCCAGCTGTCGGGGGTGCGCATCCAGCGCGTCGCGCACGTCGTCGCTGGACTGGGCGCCGCCGACGCGCAGCCCCTGCGCGATCAGGGCGTCCTCGGCCCGCAGGCCGAGCTTGTACTGCTCCAGCGCCAGTTCCGCGCGCGGTCGCATCGGATCGCCCGCGGGCGGAAGGCGCAGTCCTTGCAGGCTCACAAGCGTGTCGAAGCCGCTTGCCGTGGCCGCCAACGCGCGACGCGCGGCGTTGGCCTGGCGCTGGACGTCCACGGTCGCCGGCGTCTGGCTGGCGCCGCCCGTGATGGGATTGCGCCTCACGCCCGTGAGCGTTGGCGCGGGCGTGCGCAGCAGCTCCGCGAGCACCTCGGCGGTCTGCGTGCGGTCGGACGTCGCCGTCTCCAGGACGGTCTCCAGCAGCAGCGCGCGCTCGGCGGGCAGCCCGGGCACGGACGCTCCGATCAGCGCCGCGATGGCGGGCGCCTGCGTCGGAGGGGAGGTGGTCGCCGATGCCGCCGCCGGCTCCGGCGACCTGGCGGTCTGCTTCGTCAGCAGCGTGGCCGTGGACCGCGCGGCGGCGCGGGCCTTCGCATCGGCGGCTTGCAGGCTCCTCGCGCTGGCCTTGGCGGTGGGTTTGAACAGCACGGGGCGCGGCTTGTCGGGCGTCGGGGGTGGATCGCTGCGTGCGACGGTCCGGCTGAAGGGACCGACAGTGCGTTCATGACGTGCCGGCGAGAGCCGCAGCCGCAGGTCCTGGAACGGACGCAGGAAACGCCGGAACAGCGAGGGCCGGCCGGTCACGGCGAGGGCGCCGGAATCGCCACCGGTGGCCGAGGGCGGCGAGGACGACGCGGAGGAGGGAGAGGATGCGATGGGAGCGCCGCCGGAAGTCTCGGCGCTGGGGGCGGACGGCGCGTCCAGGTTGGTGGTCGAGGAGGTCGACGGGCCGTCGGAGGGGCGTGAGGAGAGCGTGAAGGACATGGTGCGATCCCGAGTCGGGACGACGCGCCGGCGTCACGACTCCTGTCGGCCACCCGTCCAGGGCGCGTGGCAGCCGATGAAGGGGAACAGTCCGGAGGCTTTCAGCCCAAGTTCATGTGACAACGGGGCCGCGAGCGGGCATTTGTCACGTCGCGAACGCCCATGAGCGCGACGCCTCGCTCAGATCAAGGGCGCGTTGCCGCCTTGCTCTTCGTCCAGTCGGCGCGCGGTCGCGTGGATCGCGCTCATCGCCGCGTGATGGACCGTGGCCTGCGTGGCCTCGCTGAGCAGCGGCGTCGAGGCCGCCGCCGGGGCGGCGAGCAGGTCCTCGGTACTGATCGCGGCCTTGGCCGTGGCGGTGTCGGCGGAGGCCGCGCCGGTCTGCGCATCGGTCGACTTCGAGAACCAGACGTCGCCCATCGCGTGCGTCACGCCGTCCGCGGTCTTGTAGCCGGAGATCAGGCCGATCAGGTTGCCGTGATCGATCGTCGAGCTGGCCTGCGCGTCCAGGTCCAGCTCCACGATGCCGAGTTCCGCCAGCGTCTTGAGCTCGCCCGCGTCGGTCTTGCCGTTGCCGTTGGCATCGGCCCAGAGCCGCAACTGGCTGAAGCCGGCATCGTGCGCGTCGAGCCGGTGGTCGCCGTTGGCGTCCAGCGCCTGCATCGCCTCGTAGCCGTTGGCCGCGTGCCGGCCGTTGGCCAGGACCGTGCCGGTACCGAAGAGCTCGGCGCCCGAGTCGATCTGTCCGTTGCCGTTCAGGTCCCGCGCCAGCAGCGCGTTGCCCTGGGCCATCCAGCCCCACTGCTGCGCGTGGCCGGTGTTGTTCATGTCGAAGCTCACGCCCTGCGCCGCGGACACCGTGCCCAGCCCATGGCCGTCGAGGTTGAGCATGATCGGCGTGGCCAGGAACAGCGCGTCGAGCTGAGCGCCCGACATCGCGTGCAGCGCATCCGTCGTGAAGGCCATCACCTGGTCCATCGACAGCGCCGCGAGGTCGCGGGTCTCGAAGCCGACGATGGCGTCGCTGCCGATCGCATGGATCTGGTCGACCGTCAGCGCCCGCGCCTGATCACGGCTGAGCGCGGTCAGGTCGTCGCTGGACATCGTCGCGAACGCTTCCGACGAGATCGCCATGATCTGCTGCGTCGTCAGCGCCGCGACCTGCCGGCTGTCCAGCGCCTCGATGGCGTCGGAGTTCATCGCGGCGAGCGCCTCGGTGTGCAGCGCGCGCAGCGTCTGCGTGCTCAGCGCGTGCACCTGGTCCGAGCCCAGCGCGGCGAACACCTCGGTCGACAAGGCGTTGAGCGTGGCCGTGCCCAGCGCGCGGAAGGCCGAGGAGCTCAGCGCCGCGTAGTCCTCGGTGCCGAAGCCCGCGAGCTGCGCCGTGGTCATCTCGGCCAGCTGCAGGCTGGTCATCGCGTGGACCTGGTCGGTGGACAGCGCGGCGAAGTCGCCGGCGTCCATCACGCGGATCGCGCGGCCGGGTAGCAGGGCCACGTCCTGGGCATCCAGCGCGGCGATCTGGTCGCTGGTCCAGGCCAGCACCTGGACGTTGGTCAGCCCCAGGATCTGCGCCGTGCCCAGCGCCTGGATCTGCTCGGTGTGCATGGCCGCGGCCTGCTGGTAGGTCAGCGCGCCGACCTGATCGGGGCGCAGCGCCGCGACCTGATCCACGCTCAGCAGCGCGATCTGGTCCGAGCCCATCGCCTTGAGCGCCGTGGTGTGCAACACCGCCAGGTCCTGCGTCTCGAGCGCACCGAGCTGCGTGGCGTCCAGCGCCGCGAGCTGCGAGGAGCGCAGCGCCGCGAACTGCAGCGTGGTCAGCGCGGCCAGCGCCGTCGGGTCCATCGCGGCGATCTGCAAGGAGGTCAAGGCCGCGATCTGCCGGGCCGACAAGGCCCCGATCTGGTCCAGGTCCAACGAGCCGAACTGCGTGCTGCTCAAGCCCAGCAGCGCCTGCGAGCCGAGGTTGGCGAGCTGCTCGGTGCTCAGCCGGTCGATCTGGTCAACGGTGAGGCCGGCCAGTTGCCGCGACGTCAGCGCCGCGAGCTGCGCGTTGCTCAGCGACGCGATGCTGTCGCCGTTGAGCGCGCCCAGCTGCACCGAGCTCCAGCCCGCCAGCGCCCGCGTGTTCAGGCCGATGACATCCTGGAATTCCAATTGGCTGATCTGATCCGTGCTGAGCGCCGCGAGCTGCCGCGAGGAGAAGACGGCGAACTGCGTCGAGTCCAGCGCGTTGAGGTCGGCCTGCTCCAGCGCCGCCATCTGCGCCGTGGTCAGCGAGGCGACCTGGTTGGTGCGCAGCGCCGCGAACTGGTCGGGCACCAGCGCGTTGAGCTGATCCGTCGTGAAGGCCTGCATCGCCTGGATCGTCAGGCCGCGCACGCCGTCGGTGGACAGCGCGTCGATCTGCGAGGGGTCCAGCGCGGCGATCTGCGCGGTGCTCAGCTGCGCGGTCTGGGCGCTGCCGAAGGCGCCGACCTGCTCCCGGCTGAGCAGGTGGATCTGCTCGCTGCCCAGCACGCCGAGGTAGACCGGCTTGATCGCGGCGAGCATCTCCGGCGCCAGCGCGCCGATTTCGTCGCTGGAGATCGCGGCGATCTGGAAGGAGGTCAGCGCGGCGAAATGCGCGGTGCCCAGCGCGTTGAGCGTGTCGTGGTCCAGCGAGCGGACCTGCGCCGTGGTCAACGCGGCGAGCTGGCCATCGCGCAGCGTGGCCACGCCCGCCGGCCCCAGCGCGTCGAGCTGGTCCGCGCTCAGGCCGCGGATGGCCAGCGTCGTGATCGCCTGCAAGGCCTGTGGCGTCAGCACCTGCAACTGGCCGGCGGTCAGCGCGGCCACCTGCAGCGCGGTCAGCACCTGCGCCTGCGCGGTGCTGAACGCGGCCACCATGTTCACGTCCAGTGCCTGCACCTGCGCGCTGCTCAGCGATCGGATCACCGACGCGTTGAGCGCGCCGAAGTCCTCGGGCTCGAGCTGGGCGACCTGCTCGGTGGTCAGGCCGCGGAACTGCGCCGAGCTGAACGCCGCGAACTGCTGCGAGCTGAGCGCGTTGAGGTCCTCGGGCGACATCGCCGCGAGCTGCGCGGTCGTCAGCGCGCGGATCTGGCCGCTGGTCAGCGCCTGCAGCTGCGCCGTGCCGAGCACGTCGAGCTGGTGATCCGTCAGCGTGGCGATCACGCGGGTGGACAGCGCCTGGATCGCCCCGGTGCCCAGCGCGCCGAGCTGCTCGTCGCTCAGGTCACGCAGTTGCTGCGTGGTCAGCGCGCCGGTCTGCGCGCCGCTCAGCACCGCGAGCTGGTCCGAGCTCAGCGAGGCGAGCTGCGCCGGCGTCATGCCGCGCAGCGTGGTGCTGCTCAGCGCGGCCAGGTCCTCGGTGCTCAGCGACTGGAACTGCGCGGCGGTCAGCGACTGCAGCTGCTTGGAATTCAGCGCCGCGATCTGTCCGGTGGACAGCGCGGCGAGGTCGTCGGAATCGAAGGCGGCGAGCTGGCGCGTGGTCAGCATCGCGATCTGCACCGTCTTGAGCGCGCCGAGCTGCTCGGCGCTCATCGCGCCCAGCACTTCCGGCCTCAGGCCCACCAGCGCGCTGCTGCTCATCAGGCGCAGCTCATCGGTGCTGAACGCGGGGAGCTGGTCGCTGGTCAGGCCGATCAGCTGCGTGGAGGTCAGGCTCTGGACCTGGCGCGAGGACAGCGCGTCCACCTGCTCCGAGGACAACACGCCCAGCTGCTGCGAGTTGAGCGCGCGCAGGCCCTTGGTGCCGATGGCGGCAAGGTCCTCGCCCTCCAGCGCGGCGATCTGCGTGGTGCTCAGCGACTTGATCTGCAGCGTGTTCAGCGCGCCGGCCTGCTCGGTGGTGAGCGCGACCAGCGCGTCCGTGGACAGCGTGCGGAACTGCTGGCTGGTGAGCGCGGCGACCTGCCTGCTGTCCAGCGCCTGCACGGCGTCGGAGCTCAGCTGCGACACGGCCGCCGTGGTCAGGCCGCGCACCGCGCCGGTGGTCAGCGCCTGCAGCGATTCGGTGTGCAGCGCGCTGAGCTGGTCGCCGCTCAGGCCCTTGGTCTGGTTGCCGCGCAGCGCGCCGATCTGCGCGGTGCTGAAGGCGTTGAGCTGGTCAGCGCTGAGCGCGCCGAGTTGCAGCGTGTTGAGCACCTGCATCGTGGCGGTGCTGAAGACGGTGACTTCCTCGGTCGTGAGCAGGCCGATCTGTTGCGTGGCCAGCCCGCGCACCTGCACCGACGAGAGCGCCGCGATCTGCGCCGTGTCCAGCGCGGAGAACTGATCGCTGTCCAGACGGCGCAGCCGGTCCACCGTCAGCGCGGGGATCTGCGTCGTGGTCAGCGCGTGGATCTGGTCGGGCGTCAGCGCCGCGACCGAGGCCGTGGTCAGCGTGCGGATCGCCCCGGTGTTGATCGCCTGGACGTCCTGCAGCTCCATCGCCGAGAGCTGTCCCGAGGCCAGCGCGTTGAGCTGGCGCGCGGTCAGCGCGTGGACCTGCGTCGTCGTCAGCGCCACCACCTGCTCGGCGGTCAGCAAGGCCCACTCCGACCCCGTCAGCGTGGCGAGCTGCGCGGTGGTGAGCGCTGCGATCTCCTCGGGAGTGAGCGAACCGACGTCGAAAGTGGCCATGGGCGGGGAGGGTACTTCTGAAACCTGGCGGTCTGTCGTTTGCGGCCCACCGGATCGCGCCGAAAGGGCGAGGGCCGGCCGCAAACGGCAAACCGGGGGCGCGAGGCCCCCGGTTCCGCACGGTCCGCTTAGATCAGCGGAGCCGCGCTGTTCTGGTCATCGTCATGCAGCTTCTTGTAGGCCGCGCTCAGCACGTCGTGGTTCACCGTGTCCGTGGACGCGGCGGTGGTTGCCGCCGTGACCGACGTCGCGATGGGCGCCGTGCCGCCACCCAGCAGGTTCGCCTCCGGGTGGGCGAGCAGGTCGCCGAGCTGCGGCGCGGCTTCCCGCGTCGTGCCGGTCATCTGCTGCGTCGCGCCGTCCTTGGTGAACCACACGTCGGACATCTCGTGGCTGCTGCCGTCGGTCTTGGTGTAGCTCGACACCAGGCCGATCAGGTTGCCGTTGTCGACGTCCGTGCCCTTGGTCGCGCCGAGGTTCAGGTCGGCGATCCCGAGGTCGGCCAGGGTCTTGAGCTCACCCGCGTCGGTCTTGCCGTCGTGGTTGGCGTCGACCCAGACCTGCAGCTTGCTGAAGTCCGTGTCCTTGGCGTTGATGTGGCCGTCATGGTTCGAGTCCAGCGAGGCCAGGGCGGTGAAGCCGTCCAGGCCCTTGCGGCCGTTGACCGTGGTGCCGGCGCCGAACAGCTCCGCACCGCTGTTGATCGTGCCGTCGCCGTTGCGATCCATCACCAGCAGGCCGTCGTTGCCGCCGACCCAGCCCCACTTGTCGTTGTGACCGGTGGCGTTGAGGTCGAAGTTCACACCGTCCTTGGCCGCCAGCGTCTGCACGCCGTTGCCGTCCAGGTCCAGCACGATCGGGGTCGACGAGAACAGCGCGTTGCTCTGCTCATTGCTCCAGCCCAGCATCTGCTCGGAGGTGATCACCAGCGACTGCTCCATGTTCATGGAGGCGATGTCCTGCGTGTCCCAGCCGATGAACTGATCGGACGTCATCGCCATGATCTGGTCCGTCGACAGGCCGTGCACCTGCGTGGAGGTCAGCGCATGGATGTCGCTGGAGTCCATCGCCAGGATCTGGTCCGTCGTGAGGGCGTGCATCTGCGCCGAGGACAGCGTGCCGAAATGCTGGCTGGTGAAGGCCGCGATGTCTTCCGTGGACAGCGCCGCGATCTGGTCCGTGCCCAGCGAGCGCAGTTGCGCCGTGCTGAATTCATGGACCTGGTCGCTCGTGAGCGCGCCGATCTGCTCGGTGTTGAACGCGTGCAGCGCGGTCGTGCTCAGCGCGTGGATGCCGTCCGTGGTGATCGACGCGATGTCGGCGGTCTCGATGCCGGCGACTTGCGTCGCGGTCACCGCGCTCCACTGCGAGGAGGTCAGCGCGTGGATCTGATCCGACGTGAAGGCCTCGAAGTCCGCGGAGCCGAAGGCCACCATGTTCACGCTGCTGATGGCAGCGAGGTCACCGGTGTCGATCGCCTGGATCTGGTCGGTCGTGAACGCATGCAGCTGGGCCGAGGTCATCGACACGATCTGCGTCGAGGTCAGGGCCTGCACGTCGTCGGTGGCCAGCTGGCTCACCTGCAGCGTGCTCAGCGCGCCGATCTGCTGCGTGCTCAGGGCGGCGATCTGCGTGGAGTCCAGCGCCTCGAGCTGCGCGCTGTCCAGCGAGCGGATCGCGGCCGTGGTCAGGCTGCGCAGGTCGGCGGTCTCGAACGCGGCCATCTGGTCGGTGGTCAGGCCGTCGACTTGCGCCGAGGTCAGGGCCGCCGCCTGGGTGGAGCTCAGGGCCACGATCGAGTCCGTGCTCAGCGCGCCGATCTGGGCCGAGCCGAAGGCCTGCAGCTGCGTGGAGCTCAGCGCAGCGACGTCGTCCGTCGTCATCGTCGAGATCTGCGCGGTCGTCAGGGCCTGCAGCTGGGTGTTGCTCAGCGCGCGGATCTGGCCGCTGGTCAGCGCGTTCAGGTCGTCGCTCGTGAGGTTGGCGATCTGCGCGGTGCTCAGCGAGGCGACCTGCAGCGTGGTCAGCGCGGCGATCTGGTCGGAGCCCAGGGCCTCGATCTGATCCGTGCCCAGGGCACGCAGGGCCGTCGTCGACAGCGCGCGGAGGTCACCGGTCTCGAGGGCGGCCATCTGGTCCGTCGTCAGGCCCTTGACCTGCGCGGAGGACAGCGCCGCGACCTGCGCCGAGGTCAGCGCGATCACCGAGTCGGTGCTCAGCGCGCCGACCTGGGCCGAGCCCAGCGCCTGGACCTGCGTCGAGCTCAGGGCCGCCACGTCGCCGCTCTCCATCGCGGAGATCTGCGTCGTGGTCAGCGCCGCGACCTGCTGCGTGGTCAGCGCCCGGATCTGGCCGCTGGTCAGCGCGTTGAGGTCATCGCTCGTCAGGTTGGCGACCTGCGCGGTGGTCAGCGAGGCGACCTGCTGCGTGGTCAGCGCGGCGACCTGGTCGGAGCCCAGGGCGGCGAGCTGGTCGCTGGTCAGCGCGCGCAGCGCCACCGTCGACAGGGCCTTCAGGTCACCCGATTCCATCGCGCCGATCTGGTCGGTGGTCAGGCCGGCGACCTGCTTGCTGGTCAGCGCGGCGACCTGCGTCGAGCTCAGCGCCACGACGGCTTCCGTCGTCAGCGCGCCGACCTGGTCGGAGCTCAGCGCGGCGACCTGGTTCGTGGCCAGGGCGGCGACGTCGGCGGTCTCCATCGAGGAGACCTGCGCCGTGGTCAGCGCGGCGACCTGCGCCGTGCTCAGCGCCTTGATCTGCGCGCTGGTCAGCGCGTTCAGGTCGTCGCTCGTGAGGTTGGCGACTTGCGAGGTCGTCAGCGCGGCGACCTGGTTCGTGGTCAGCGCGGCGATCTGGTCGGAGCCCAGGGCCTCGAGTTTCGCGGAGGTCAGCGAGGCGACCTGGCCGGTCGTCAGCGCGCGCAGCTGACCGGTGGTCATCGCGGCGAAGTCGTCCGTGGCCAGCTGGCTGACCTGCGTGGTCGTCAGCGAGGCGACCTGCGCGGTCGTCAGCGCCTGGACCTGGTCGGAGCTCAGCGCTTCGAGCTGGTCGCTGTTCAGGGCGCGCAGGGCGACCGTGGACAGCGACTTCAGGTCACCGCTCTCGATGGCGGACATCTGGTCGGTCGTCAGACCGGCGACCTGCTTGCTCGACAGCGCGGCGACCTGGCCCGAGGTCAGGGCCACGATCGAGTCGGTGCTCAGCGCGCCCACCTGGGCGGAGCTCAGCGCGGCGACCTGGTTCGTGGCCAGCGCCTGCACGTCGGCGGACTCCATCGCGGCGACCTGGGCGGTCGTCAGCGCGGCGACCTGCTGCGTGGACAGGGCCTTGATCTGGCCGCTGGTCAGCGCGTTCAGGTCATCGCTGGTGAGGTTGCTGACCTGGCCGGTCGTCAGCGCGGCGACCTGGGCGGTCGACAGCGCGGCGATCTGGTCGGAGCCCAGCGCTTCGAGCTGCGCGGAAGTCAGCGCGGCCAGGGCGTTGGTCGACAGGGCCTTCAGGTCGCCCGTCTCGATGGCGGCCATCTGGTCGGTGGTCAGACCGGCGACCTGCTTGCTGTTCAGCGCGGCGACCTGGCTGGAGCTCAGGGCGACGATCGCGTCCGTGGCCAGCGCGCCGACCTGCGCCGAGCTCAGCGCGGCGACCTGCGCCGTGTTGAGGGCGGCGACGTCCTCGCTGGTCATGGTGGAGACCTGCGCGGTCGTCAGCGAGGCGACCTGCTGCGTGCTCAGGGCCTTGATCTGGCCGCTGGTCAGCGCGTTCAGGTCATCGCTGGTGAGGTTGCTGACCTGGGCGGTCGACAGCGCGGCGACCTGGGCGGTCGTCAGCGCGGCGATCTGGTCGGAGCCCAGCGCGTCGAGCTGATCCGTGCCCAGGGCACGCAGCGCGGCGGTGGACAGCGACTTGAGGTCACCCGTCTCGAGGGCGGCCATCTGGTCGGTGCTCAGGCCGGCGACCTGCTTGCTGGTCAGCGCGGCGACCTGCTGCGAGGTCAGCGCGACGATCGCGTCCGTGCTCAGCGCGCCCATCTGGGCGGAGCTCAGCGCGGCGACCTGGTTCGTGGCCAGGGCGGCGACGTCGTCGCTGGTCATGGTGGCGACCTGGCCGGTCGTCAGCGCGGCGACCTGCTGCGTGGTCAGGGCCTTGATCTGGCCGCTGGTCAGCGCGTTCAGGTCATCGCTGGACAGGTTGCTCACCTGCGCGGTGGTCAGCGAGGCGACCTGCGCGGTGGACAGCGCGGCGATCTGGTCCGAGCCCAGCGCGTCGAGCTGGTCCGTGCCCAGGGCACGCAGCGCGGTCGTGGACAGGGACTTCAGGTCGCCCGTCTCGATGGCGGCCATCTGGTCGGTGGTCAGGCCGGCGACTTGCTTCGTCGTCAGCGCGGCGACCTGCGAGGAGGTCAGCGCGACGATCGCCTCGGTGCTCAGCGCGCCGACTTGCGACGAGCTCAGCGCGGCGATCTGGTTCGTGGCCAGCGCGGCGACATCGGCCGATTCCATCGTGTTGATCTGGCCGGTCGTCAGCGCGGCGACCTGCTGCGTGGTCAGGGCCTTGATCTGGCCGCTGGTCAGCGCGTTCAGGTCATCGCTGGACAGGTTGCTCACCTGGCCGGTCGTCAGCGCCGCGACTTGCTGCGTGGTCAGCGCGGCGACCTGGTCCGAACCCAGCGCGTCGAGCTGCGCCGTGCCCAGCGCGGCGATCTGGGCGGTGCCCAGGGCGCGCAGCTGGCCGGTGGTGAAGGCGCCGAAGTCATCGGTGGCCAGTTGGCTGACCTGGCCGGTCGTCAGCGAGGCGACCTGCGCGGTCGTCAGCGCCTGGACCTGGTCGGAGGACAGGGCCTCGAGCTGGTCGCTGCTCAGGGCGCGCAGGGCGACCGAGGACAGCGCGCGCAGATCGGCCGATTCCATCGCACCCATCTGGTCGGTGGTCAGGCCGGCCACTTGCTTGCTGGTCAGCGCGGCGATCTGGCCCGAGGTCAGGGCGACGATCGAGTCGGTGCTCAGCGCGCCGACCTGCGACGAACTCAGCGCGGCGATCTGGTTGGTGGCCAGCGCCTGCACGTCGGCCGATTCCATCGCGGCGATCTGCGCGGTGGTCAGCGCGGCGACCTGCTGCGTGGACAGCGCCTTGATCTGGCCGCTGGTCAGCGCGTTCAGGTCATCGCTGGTCAGGTTGGCGACCTGCGCGGTCGACAGCGCGGCGACCTGCTGCGTGGTCAGGGCGGCGATCTGGTCGGAGTTCAGGGCCTCGATCTGGTCGGTGCCCAGGGCGCGCACGGCGGCCGTGGACAGCGCCTTGACGTCGCCCGATTCCAGCGCGGCCATTTGGTCGGTGGTCAGGCCGGCGACCTGCTTGCTGCTCAGCGCGGCGACCTGCTGCGAGGTCAGCGCGACGACCGAGTCGGTGCTCAGCGCGCCGATCTGGGCCGAGCCCAGCGCGGCGACCTGCGCCGTGCCCAGCGCCTGCACGTCGGCGCTTTCCATCGTGTTGACCTGGGCGGTCGTCAGCGCGGCGACCTGCGCGGTGCCCAGCGCCTTGATCTGGGCGCTGCCCAGGGCGTTGAGGTCATCGCTGGTCAGGCCGGCGACTTGCGCCGTGGTGAGCGCGGCCACCTGGACGGTGCTCAGCGCGGCGACCTGGTCCGAACCCAGCGCGTTGAGCTGGTCGGTGGACAGGGCGCGCAGCGCGGCGCTGTTGAGCGCGCGGAGGTCACCGGTCTCGATGGCAGCCATCTGGTCGGTGGTCAGGCCCGCGGCCTGCTTGGTCGTCAGGGCGCCGACCTGCTGCGAGCTCAGCGCGACGATGGCGTCGGTGCTCAGCGCGCCGATCTGGGCCGAGCCCAGGGCTTGCAGTTGCGTGGTCGTCAGCGCGGCGACGTCGTCGCTGGTCATCGTGGAGACCTGCGCCGTGGTCAGCGCGGCGACCTGCGCGGTCGACAGCGCCTTGATCTGGCCGCTGGTCAGCGCGTTCAGGTCATCGGACGTGAGGTTGCTGACCTGGGCGGTCGACAGCGAGGCGACCTGCTGGGTGGTCAGCGCGGCGATCTGATCGGAGCCGAGGGCTTCGATCTGGTCGGTGCCCAGCGCGCGGATGGCGGCGGTGGACAGCGCCTTGACGTCGCCGGTTTCCAGCGCGGCCATCTGGTCGGTGGTCAGGCCGGCGACCTGCTTGGTCGTCAGCGCGCCGACCTGCGCGGAGGTGAGGGCGGCGACGTTTTCCGTCGACAGCGCGCCGATTTGCGCCGAGCCCAGCGCGGCGACCTGCTGCGTGGTCAGGGCCTGCACGTCGGCCGATTCCATGCCGTTGATCTGGCCGGTGGTCAGCGCGGCGACCTGCGCCGTGGACAGCGCGCGGATCTGGGCCGAGCCCAGCGCGTTCAGGTCATCGCTGGCCAGCGCCTGGACCTGCGCGGTCGTCAGCGAGGCGACTTGCGCGGTGGTCAGCGCGGCGATCTGGTCGGAGGAGAGCGCGTCGATCTGCGCCGTCGTCAGCGCGCGCAGCGCGTTGGTCGACAGGGCGCGGACGTCCACGGTCTCGATGGCGCCGACCTGGTCGGTCGTCAGGCCGCCGACCTGCTTGGTCGACAGCGGGGCGACCTGCTGCGAGCTCAGCGCGGCGATGTTCTCGGTGGAGAGCGCGCCGACCTGGTCGGAGCTCAGCGCGGCGATCTGCGTCGTGGTCAGCGCCTGCACGTCGGCGCTTTCCATCGTGTTGACCTGGGCGGTCGTCAGCGAGGCGACCTGCTGCGTGGACAGGGCGCGGATCTGGCCGCTGGTCAGCGCGTTCAGGTCGTCCGAGGTCAGGTTGCTGACCTGGCCGGTCGTCAGCGCGGCGACTTGCTGCGTCGACAGCGCGGCGATCTGGTCGGAGCCCAGCGCGGCGATCTGGTCGGTCGTGAGGGCGCGCACGGCGGCGGTGCCCAGGGCCTTCAGGTCACCGGTCTCGATGGCGCCCATCTGATCGGTGGTCAGGCCGGCGACCTGCTTGGTCGACAGCGCGCCGACCTGGCCGGAGGTCAGGGCGACGATGTTCTCGGTGGACAGCGCGGCGATCTGGTCCGAACCCAGCGCGGCGATCTGGCCGGAGCTCAGCGCCTGCACGTCCTCGCTGGTCATGTTGGCGATCTGCGAGGTCGACAGCGCGGCGATCTGGGCGGTGCCCAGCGCGCGGATCTGCGCGGAGCCCAGCGCGTTCAGGTCATCGCTGGACATCGCCTGCACCTGGCCGGTGGTCAGCGCGGCGACCTGCTGCGTGGTCAGCGCGGCGACTTGCGCCGAACCCAGCGCGTCGAACTGGTCGGTGGTCAGCGAGCGGATGGCGGCCGTGGACAGGGCGCGCAGGTCTTGCGTCTCCAGCGCGGCCATCTGGTCGGTCGTCAGGCCGGCGATCTGCTTGGTGGACAGCGCGGCGACCTGGGCCGAGCTCAGCGCGGCGACGTTGTCCGTCGACAGTGCGCCGATCTGGGCCGAGCCCAGCGCGGCGACCTGTTGGGTCGTCAGCGCGGCGACGTCGGCGCTTTCCATGGTGTTGACCTGGGCGGTCGACAGCGCGGCGACCTGGGCGGTGCCCAGCGCGCGGATCTGGGCGGAGCCCAGCGCGTTCAGGTCATCGCTGGCCAGCGCCTGGACCTGGCCGGTCGTCAGGGCGCCGACCTGGGCGGTCGTCAGCGCGGCGACCTGGTCGGAACCCAGGGCGTCGAATTGATCGGTGGTCAGCGAGCGGATCGCGGCCGTGGACATGGCGCGCAGGTCGCCGGTCTCGATGGCGGCCATCTGGTCGGTGGTCAGACCGGCGATCTGCTTGGTGGACAGCGCGGCGACCTGGGCCGAGCTCAGGGCGGCGACGTTCTCGGTGGACAGCGCGCCGACCTGGGCCGAGCTCAGCGCCTGGACCTGCTGCGTGGTCAGCGCGGCGACGTCGGCGCTTTCCATGGTGTTGACCTGGGCGGTCGACAGCGCGGCGACTTGGGCGGTGCCCAGCGCGCGGATCTGGGCCGAGCCCAGTGCGTTCAGGTCGTCGCTGGCCATGGCCTGGACCTGGCCGGTCGTCAGCGCGGAAACCTGCTGCGTGGTGAGCGCGCCGACCTGGTCGGAATTCAGCGCGTCGAATTGATCGGTGGTCAGCGAGCGGATCGCGGCGGAGCTCAGCGCGCGCAGGTCGCCGGTCTCGATGGCGGCGATCTGGTCGGTGGACAGGCCGGCGAGCTGCTTGGAGTTCAGCGTGGCGAACTGGCCCGAGGTCAGCGCGACGATGGCGTCGGTGGACAGGGCGGCGATCTGGGCCGAGCTCAGCGCGGCGACCTGGCCGGTGGTGAAGGCCTGGACGTCCGCGGACTCCATGCCCTGGACCTGATCGGTCGACAGCGCGGCGATCTGGGCGGTGCCCAGCGCGCGGATCTGCGAGCTGCTCAGCGCGTTGAGTTCATCGGTGGACAGCACGGCGACCTGCGCGGTCGACAGCGCGGCGATCTGCTGGCTGCTCAGCGCCGAGACCTGGTCGGAGTTCAGCGCCTGGACCTGGTCGGTGGACAGCGCGCGCACCGTGGCGGTGGACAGCGCCTTCAAGTCGTCGGAGCTGATGGCCGCCATCTGGTCGGTCGTCAGGCCCTTGACCTGCGTGGAGGTCAGCGCGCCGATCTGGCCCGAGCTCATCGCCTCGATGGAGTCGGAGGTCAGGGCGCCGATCTGCGAGGAGCTCAGCGCGCGCACCTGCGCGGTGGACAGCGCCTGCACGTCGGCGCTGCCGACGCCGGCCAGCTGGTCGGTGGTCAGCGCGGCGATCTGCTGCGTGGTGATGGCGCGGATCTGGTTGGTGTCCAGGGCGGCGATCTCGTCGCTGGACAGCTGGCGGATCTGCTGCGTGGACAGCGCGTTGATCTGCGCGGTCGTCAGCGCGGCGACCTGGTCGGAGTTCAGCGCGGCGATCTGGTCGGTGCCCAGCGCCTTGACGGCGGCGGTGCTCAGCGCGTGCACGGCGTCCGAGGTCAGCGCGGCGGCCTGGTCGGAGGTCAGCGCGGCGGTCTGGGTGCTGCTCAGCGCGGCGGCCTGGCCGGTGCCCAGAGCGGCAACGCCCTCGGTGGAGAGGGCGTGGACCTGCTGCGAGCTCAGCGACTTGATCTGGTTGGTGGTCAGCGCCTGGAGGTCGTCCGACGCCAGGGTGCTGATCAGGCTGGTGGAGATGGCGGCCACCTGCTGCGTGCTCAGCGCCCGGATCTGGTCGGAGGCCAGGGCGTTCAGGTCATCGGATTCCAGGTTGCGGACCTGGCTGGTGGTCATCGCGCCGACCTGCCTGGTCGTCATCGCGCTGAACTGGTCGGAGCCCAGGGCATTGAGCTGCGCGCTGGTGAAGGTCTGCACCGCCGAGGTGGACAGCGCGCGCAGGTCATCGGATTCGATGGCGGCGATGTTGGCGGTCGTGAAGAACGAGACAGCCTTGGTGCCCAGCGTCGCGAATTGCGACGTGGTGAGCGCCTGGAACTGCTCGGTCGAGAAGGCCGCCCAGTCTTCGCTGGTCAGGCGCGCCAGGGTCGTCGACGTGAGGGCGGCGATCTGGTCGGTCGTCAGGTTGGTAATCAGCGATGCCATCTTGGAACTCCGTGAACCTATGGGGCGGATGCGCCCATAGGCGCGAGGTGGTATTGGTCAGCTTGTTGTTTCAGACACCCGGGACTTCCGGATGCCGTCATCGGGTTTTCGGACCGTGGACGACAAACTTGAGCTAGCCCGGAAATGTTATTGGGGCAACGCTTAACGTGAACGGAACAAAAGGGCCGGGAGACGGCCTCAGTTCACGGTTACAGACGGCGCGTAAAGCCCGCGAACGCGGGGGAGGCGATGCTTGCCGCGGCAATCATTTCCTGCGCCGTGATCGAACGATCGTTCGATGGCCGAGGCTCAGACCTTCAATGGTGATCGGCACTTACGCGCGGTGCTGAAGCGCCGCAGGCATTGGCACCGGCATGCGAACAGCCCGCCAGCAGTGGGTTCACTGGCTGCAACAAGATGTGAATCGTGTGACCGATGCCCGGCGGCACGGGGCCGGCCAGAGAGGCCGCGGGCGGCCGTCTTGTGTCGACCGTGACATGCATCACGAGTTTCCGACCCGTCCCGGGCGGAGTTTTCTCGAGGTTTGAGGGCCTCGATGAGTTATTGCCGCCTAATTAATATGGATGAGGTTTTCCGCGCGCGCGACGCGCGTCAATCGGTCGCTCGACCCGTCGCCTTGAGTCCATTGTCGAAGTGACACCGGACCAGCCGCGCCGCCCGGTCCGGGTCCCGGGCGAGCAGGGCGGCCAGCATCTCGCGGTGCTCCTGCAGCGACTCCTGCAGCCGGCCTTGCTTGAAGAGCGAGTGGTGCCGGTTGAGCTTCATCACCCGGCGCAGGTCCGTGATGATCTGCATCCGCCAGCGGTTGCCGTCGATCTCGACGATGCGCAGGTGGAAGCGCTCGTTGGCGGCGAAGAAGCGCTCGCGGCCGGTCTCGCCGGCCGCCAGGCTCGCTTCCAGGTCCTCATGCAGCGCGCGCAACTCCGCCAGCTCCGCCTCGCTGGCCTGGCGCGCGACAACCGCGGCGGCGTCGCTCTCCAATAGCGAGAGCAGCTGGTAGGCCTCGCGCACGTCGCGCTCGGACATCTCGGTGACGTAGGCGCCGCGGCGCACCCGCATCGTGACCAGTCCCTCGGACGCCAGCACCTTGAGCGCCTCGCGCATCGGCGTGCGGCTGATGCCGAGCTCGGCGCAAAGCTTGAGCTCGTCGATCCAGCTGCCGGGCTCGAGCTCCTTGGCGAAGATGCGCTGGCGCAGCCGCTCGGCCACCTCTTCATAAAGAGGAGCGCGGGGAGCGAGCGGGGCGCTGAGCCGGTCGGGGAGGGACATGGCGCCGGAGTGTAGCCAATCTGAAATTCATAATTATGAATTCGTGCCGCGCTATGATCCGCGGCTTCCAGGAGTCCCCCATGTCGAACGAACACAAGGTCCCCTCCGCCGCGCCGGCCGCCACAAGCGGCACGAACACTCCGCAGGAGTTCGCGCCGGCGACGCTGGAGCAATGGCACAAGGCGGCGGCGAAGTCCGCGCCCGGCGGGGATCCCGCGAATCTGAACTGGCACACGCCCGAGGGGCTGGTCGTCAAGCCGCTGTACACCGCGGCCGACACGCGCGACCTGCCGCATGCCGACACGCTGCCGGGCTTCGAGCCCTTCCTGCGCGGCCCTCAGGCCACGATGTACGCGGTCCGCCCCTGGACCATCCGGCAGTACGCCGGGTTCTCGACCGCCGAAGAAAGCAACGCCTTTTACCGCAAGGCGCTGGCTGCGGGCGGGCAGGGCGTGTCGGTGGCCTTCGACCTGGCCACGCACCGCGGCTACGACTCCGACCATCCGCGCGTGACCGGCGACGTCGGCAAGGCCGGCGTGGCGATCGATTCGGTGGAGGACATGAAGATCCTGTTCGACGGCATCCCGCTGGACAAGGTCTCGGTGTCGATGACGATGAACGGCGCGGTGCTGCCGGTGCTGGCCGGTTACGTCGTCGCGGCCGAGGAGCAGGGCGTCCCGCAGGACCAGTTGAGCGGCACCATCCAGAACGACATCCTCAAGGAGTTCATGGTCCGCAACACCTACATCTATCCGCCTGAGCCGTCGATGCGCATCATCGGCGACATCATCGAGTACACGGCCGCGTCGATGCCGAAGTTCAACTCGATCTCCATCAGCGGGTACCACATGCAGGAGGCGGGCGCGAACCAGGCGCTGGAACTCGCGTTCACGCTGGCCGACGGCAAGGAGTACGTGAAGACCGCCATCGCCAAGGGCATGGACGTGGACGTCTTCGCCGGGCGGCTGTCCTTCTTCTGGGCGGTGGGGATGAACTTCTACCTGGAGATCGCCAAGATGCGCGCCGCGCGTCTGCTGTGGTGCCGGATCATGAAGGGCTTCGACGCGAAGAACCCCAAGAGCCTGATGCTGCGCACGCACAGCCAGACCTCGGGCTGGAGCCTCACCGAGCAGGACCCCTACAACAACGTGGTGCGCACCACCATCGAGGCGATGGCCGCGGTGTTCGGCGGCACGCAGTCGCTGCACACCAACTCGCTGGACGAGGCGATCGCGCTGCCCACCGAGTTCAGCGCCCGCATCGCGCGCAACACGCAGCTGATCATCCAGGAGGAGACGCACATCACCAGCGTCATCGATCCCTGGGCCGGAAGCTACATGATGGAGTCGCTGACGCAGGACATGGCCGACAAGGCCTGGGGGCTGATCGAGGAAGTCGACGCGATGGGCGGCATGACCAAGGCGGTCGACTCCGGCTGGGCCAAGCTCAAGATCGAGGCCAGTGCCGCGGAGAAGCAGGCCCGCATCGACAGCGGCAAGGACGTCATCGTCGGCGTCAACAAGTACCGCCTGGCCAAGGAGGATCCGGTGGAGATCCTGGAGGTCGACAACGTGAAGGTGCGCGACAGCCAGATCGCCCGCCTGCAGAAGATCAAGGCTACGCGCGACACGGCCAAGGTGCAGGCCGCGCTCGCGGCGCTGACCGAGGCCGCGCGCTCCGGCACCGGCAACCTGCTGGACCTGAGCATCCGGGCGGTGCGCCTGCGCGCGACGGTGGGCGAGGTGTCCGACGCGCTGGAGAGCGTCTTCGGCCGCCACCGGGCCGACACGCAGAAGGTCACCGGCGTGTACGCCGCGGCCTATGACTCGGCCGAGGGCTGGGCGCGGCTGCAGGACGAGATCGCCGCCTTCGCCGAGGAGCAGGGCCGCCGGCCGCGGGTGATGATCGCCAAGCTCGGCCAGGACGGGCATGACCGCGGCGCCAAGGTCGTGGCCACGGCCTATGCCGACCTGGGCTTCGACGTCGACATGGGCCCGCTGTTCCAGACGCCCGAGGAATGCGCCCGTCAGGCCATCGAGAATGACGTGCACGCGGTGGGCGTGTCCACGCTGGCGGCGGGCCACAAGACGCTGGTGCCGGCGATCATCGCCGCGCTCAAGGCGCAGGGCGGCGAGGACATCATCGTCTTCGTCGGCGGCGTGATCCCGGCGCAGGACTACGATTTCCTGTACGAGTCCGGCGTCAAGGGCATCTACGGCCCGGGTACGCCTATTCCGGCGAGCGCGAAGGACGTGCTCGAGCAGATCCGCAAGACCGTCGTGGCGTGAGCGAGGCGGATCGCGTGAACGCGAATCCTCTGATCGCGCATCCCCTGACCGCGCCGCTGCTGGGCGAGCCCGGCCCGGCGCAGCGCCGCGCGATGGCCAAGGCCATCACGCTGCTGGAGTCCACGCGCGCGGACCATCGCGCGCAGGCCGACGCGATGCTCACCGCGCTGCTGCCGCACACGGGGCGCTCGTTGCGGCTGGGCATCTCGGGCGTGCCGGGCGTGGGCAAGAGCACCTTCATCGAGGCGCTGGGGCTGATGCTGATCGAGGCCGGCCATCGCGTGGCGGTGCTCGCGGTGGATCCGTCGAGCTCGGTCTCGGGCGGGTCCATCCTCGGCGACAAGACGCGCATGGAGCGGCTGTCGATGGACGAGCGCGCCT
The DNA here is from genome assembly GCA_039594005.1 of Roseateles sp. Lineage (GTDB taxonomy): Bacteria > Pseudomonadota > Gammaproteobacteria > Burkholderiales > Burkholderiaceae_C > Roseateles. The sequence goes on along the minus strand of JBCNOF010000010.1, from coordinate 1,108,638 downwards.
ACATCCGGCCCAGTCCGTCCAGCGGTACGCTGGGTGGCGTGGCCGAGAAGACGCGCGAGGCGATGCTGGTGTGCGAGGCCGCGGGCCACGACGTCGTGATCGTCGAGACGGTGGGCGTCGGCCAGAGCGAGACCGCCGTGGCCGGCATGACCGACATGTACTGCCTGCTGCAGCTGCCCAACGCGGGCGACGACCTGCAGGCGATCAAGAAGGGCGTGATGGAGCTGGCGGACCTGGTCGTCATCAACAAGGCCGACCTGGACGACCACGCCGCCACGCGCGCGCAGGCGCAGATCACCTCGTCGCTGCGGCTGTACGGCATGCACCGCCGGCCCGCGCATGATCATCACCCCCACCATCCACATCCCGGCGCCGTGGCCTCGGCGTGGGAACCGCGCGTGATGCGGATGTCGGCGCTCAAGGGCGACGGCGTCGAGGCGTTCTGGCGTGCGGTGACCGAGTTCCAGTTGCTGCAGCAGGCCAACGGCGGCTTCCGCGAGAAGCGCCAGCAGCAGGCGCTGGCCTGGATGTGGGAGCGCATCCAGTCGGGGCTGAAGCAGCAATTCAAGGCTGCACCGGCGGTGCGCGCGGCGCTCGAGGAGACGACGGCGCGGGTGCTCGATGGACGCCTCGCGGCGTCGACGGCGGCGCGCGCGCTGCTGGGCAAGTTTTCCGGAGACACGAATCCCGAGGATTCAAAGGACCAACGACATGCATGACATCCAACAGATGCTCGAGGCCAAGCGCGAGAAGGCGCGGCTGGGCGGCGGCGAGAAGCGCATCGCGGCGCAGCACGCCAAGGGCAAGCTCACCGCGCGCGAGCGGCTGGACCTGCTCTTCGACGACGGCACCTTCGAGGAATGGGACATGTTCGTCGAGCACCGCTGCGTCGACTTCGGCATGGCCGACAACAAGATCCCGGGCGACGGCGTCGTCATCGGCTACGGGATGATCAACGGCCGGCTGGCCTTCGCCTTCAGCCAGGACTTCACCGTCTTCGGCGGCGCGCTGTCCGAGGCGCATGCCGAGAAGATCTGCAAGGTGATGGACCAGGCGATGAAGGTCGGCGCGCCGGTGATCGGCCTGAACGACTCGGGCGGCGCGCGCATCCAGGAAGGCGTGGCCTCGCTGGGCGGGTACGCGGAGGTGTTCCAGCGCAACGTGATGGCCTCGGGCGTGATCCCGCAGATCAGCATGATCATGGGCCCCTGCGCAGGCGGCGCGGTGTACTCGCCGGCGATGACGGACTTCATCTTCATGGTGAAGGACAGCAGCTACATGTTCGTCACCGGCCCCGAGGTGGTGAAGACCGTGACGCACGAGGAAGTGACCGCCGAGGAGCTCGGCGGCGCGTCCACGCACACCGCCCGCAGCGGCGTGGCGGACCTGGCCTTCGAGAACGACGTCGAGGCCATCCTGATGCTGCGGCGCTTCTTCAACTACCTGCCGCTGAACAACCGCGAGAAGGCGCCGTGCCGCCCCAGCGGCGATCCGGGCGCGCGGCTGGACCACTCGCTGGACACGCTGGTGCCGGAGAACCCCAACAAGCCCTACGACATGAAGGAGCTGATCCTCAAGGTCGTGGATGACGGCGACTTCTTCGAGCTGCAGGCCGAAAACGCGAAGAACATCCTGACCGGCTTCGCCCGCATGGAAGGCCAGACGGTGGGCATCGTGGCCAACCAGCCGCTGGTGCTGGCGGGTTGCCTGGACATCAAGAGCAGCATCAAGGCCGCGCGCTTCGTGCGCTTCTGCGATGCGTTCAACATCCCGGTGATCACCTTCGTGGACGTGCCGGGCTTCATGCCGGGGACCTCGCAGGAATACGGCGGCATCATCAAGCACGGCGCCAAGCTGCTCTACGCGTATGCGGAGTGCACGGTGCCCAAGGTGACGGTGATCACGCGCAAGGCCTATGGCGGCGCGTATGACGTGATGAGCTCCAAGCACCTGCGCGGCGACGTGAACTTCGCCTGGCCCAACGCGGAGATCGCGGTGATGGGCGCCAAGGGCGCGGTGGAGATCATCTTCCGCGAGGACAAGAACGACCCGGCCAAGCTCGCGGCGCGCGAGGCCGAGTACAAGGCCCGTTTCGCCAATCCCTTCGTGGCGGGCGCGCGCGGCTTCATCGACGACGTCATCCAGCCGCATGAGACGCGCAAGCGCATCTGCCGCTCGCTGGTGATGCTCAAGGACAAGCAGATCGAGAACCCGTGGCGCAAGCACGGCAACATCCCGCTGTGAGCGGACCAGGAGACAAGAAGATGTTCAAGAAGATCCTGATCGCCAACCGCGGCGACGACATCCGCGAAGCGGGTGGCGATTCAAAGTGCATGGCGCGCGCAGCGCGCGCAGGCGATCTCGGCGCGGAGGCTCGTCATGTTTAAGAAGATCCTGATCGCCAACCGCGGCGAGATCGCCTGCCGCGTCATCATGACGGCCCGCAAGATGGGCATCAAGACCGTCGCCGTCTACTCGGAGGCGGACAAGGACGCGCGCCATGTGGCGCTCGCCGACGAGGCCGTGCTGCTGGGCCCGGCGCCGTCGCGCGAGTCCTATCTCGTCGCCGACAAGATCATCGCCGCCGCGAAGCAGACCGGCGCCGAGGCCATCCATCCGGGGTACGGCTTCCTGTCGGAGAACGAGGACTTCGCGCGCCGCGTGGAAGAGGAAGGGCTGGTGTTCATCGGGCCCAAGCACTACTCGATCGCGGCGATGGGCGACAAGATCGCCTCCAAGAAGCTCGCCGGCGAGGCGCAGGTCAACACGATTCCCGGCCACAACCAGCCGATCGAGTCGCCCGACGAGGCCGTGGCCATCGCCAACCGCATCGGTTACCCGGTGATGATCAAGGCGAGCGCGGGCGGCGGCGGCAAGGGCTTGCGTGTCGCGTTCAACGACAAGGACTGCCACGACGGTTTCACCAGCTGCCGCAACGAGGCCCGCGCGAGCTTCGGCGACGACCGCGTGTTCATGGAGAAGTTCGTCGAGTCGCCGCGCCACATCGAGATCCAGGTGCTGGGCGACGCGCAGGGCAACGTCGTGTACCTGTGGGAGCGCGAGTGCTCGATCCAGCGTCGGCACCAGAAGGTCATCGAGGAGGCCCCGTCGCCCTTCATCAGCGAGGCCACGCGCCGCGCGATGGGCGAGCAGGCGGTGGCGCTGGCCAAGGCGGTGAAGTACCAGAGCGCGGGCACCGTCGAGTTCGTCGTCGGCAAGGACCAGTCCTTCTACTTCCTGGAGATGAACACGCGGCTGCAGGTCGAGCATCCGGTCACCGAGTGCATCACCGGGTTGGATCTCGTTGAGCTGATGATCCGCGTGGCCGCGGGTGAGGCGCTGCCGTTCAAGCAGGACGAGATCAAGCGCGAGGGCTGGGCGATCGAGTGCCGCATCAACGCGGAGGATCCGTTCCGCAACTTCCTGCCGTCCACCGGCCGGCTGGTGAAGTACCAGCCGCCGCCGACCACGATGGAGGCCGCGGGCGACGAGCGCTTCGGCGTGCGCGTGGACACCGGCGTCTTCGACGGCGGCGAGATCCCGATGTTCTACGACTCGATGATCGCCAAGCTGATCGTGCACGGCCGCGATCGCGACGAGGCGATCGCCAAGATGCGCGAGGCGCTCAACGGCTTCGTGATCCGCGGCATCTCGAGCAACATCCCGTTCCAGTCCGCGCTGCTGGCGCATCCGGACTTCCGCGCGGGCGACTTCAACACCGGCTTCATCGCGCAGCATTACGGCAGCGGTTTCCACGCCGAGGACGTGCCGCACGACGATCCGGACTTCCTGGTGGCGCTGGCCGGTTTCATCCGCCGCAAGGCGCGCGAGCGCGAGGCCGGCATCACCGGGCAGCTGCCCGGTCATGAGGTCCGCATCGAGCATGACTATGTCGCCGTGGTCAACGAAGGGCAGGGGCAGTTCAGCCGGTACCCGCTCAACATCACCGAGTTCGCCGGCGCGCAGGGCGAGGCGCTGGTGTCGGTGGGCGTGCAGGGCGCGGCGGCCGGCGGAGCCGGCGCGCGGGCCTATCGCATCGTGAGCCAGTCGCGGCTCAACGACACGCGGCTCGTGGGCACCGTCAACGGCCAGCCCTTCGTCGCGCAGGCCGAGCGCGGCACGCCCCGGGCGCCGTTGGCCTATCGCATCCAGCACAACGGCCGCGCGATCGAGGTCACGGTGCTGTCGCCGCGTGCGGCCGAGCTGCATCAGCTGATGCCCTACAAGGCGCCGCCCGACACCAGCAAGCTGTTGCTGTCGCCGATGCCGGGGCTGCTGGTGCATGTGGCGGTGCAGCCGGGGCAACTGGTGCAGGCGGGCGAGCGGCTCGCGGTCATCGAGGCGATGAAGATGGAGAACATCCTGACGGCGACGCAGGACGTGAAGGTCGCCGAGGTGATGGCCAAGGTGGGCGAGAGCCTGGCGGTCGATCAGCCGATCGTGCGTTTCGAGTGAGGAGTCCGCGATGACGACCAAACCCTATCGAATCCTGGGCGTCCAGCAGATCGCCATCGGCGGTCCGGACAAGGCGGCGTTGCGCAAGTTGTGGGTGGACGTGCTGGGGCTGGAGGTCACCGGCCAGTTCGTCTCCGAGCGCGAGAACGTCGACGAGGACATCTGCGCGATCGGCAGCGGGCCGCACAAGGTCGAGGTCGACCTGATGCAACCGCTGGATCCGGAGAAGAAGCCGGCGGTGCACGCGACGCCGCTGAATCACGTGGGGCTGTGGGTCGATGACCTGCCCAGGGCGGTCGAGTGGATGAGCGCCAACGGCGTGCGCTTCGCGCCGGGCGGCATCCGCAAAGGCGCCGCGGGCCACGACATCTGCTTCATCCACCCGAAGAGCAATGACGAGTTCCCCATCGGGGGCGAGGGCGTGCTGATCGAACTGGTGCAGGCGCCGGTGGAGGTTGTCCAGGCCTTGTCGCGCTGAGGGCAACCGGAGCGGCGCGCTCAATCCACGAGGATGCCGCGGTTCTTGAGCGTGAGGTGGATCTTGTCGCCGACGGTGTCCTTGTTGAAGGGCTTGACGATGTAGCCGCTGGCGCCGAGCTGGGCGGCGCGGATGATGTCTTCCTTGCGGCCCTCGGCGGTGACCAGCAGCACCGGGACTTTCGTCAGCGGATCGGTGGCGGGCTTGGCGCGCAGCGCTTCGAGCATCTGGAAGCCGTTCATGACCGGCATGTTCACGTCGCTGAGCACGAAATGGACGGGCTCGCCGGACTCCTGCGAGAGCTCAAGCTGGCGCAGCGCGGCCTTGCCGTCCTCGGCCTCGAGGATCTTCTTGAAGCCGAGCTCGCGCAGCAGGCCGGAGATGATGCGGCGCATGGTCGAGAAGTCGTCGACCACCAGGAAAGTGAACTCTTCGCGTTTGATCGTCGTGACCATGGGAACCTCGTCGAGGGCGGAATCCTAGCTCGAACCGCTCTCGACAGGATCGTCCACCGTGCGGCGTCCGATCTCGCGTTTCCGTGGCGGCGTGCTCTGGGCGGCTGATTGCATCCGTTCAGAGCTTCTCGGGCTTGATTGAACTGTTGTCGGGCGTCTGCCAACGTGATCGACAGACCCAGTCGATAGTCCGCATCCACTCGGCGATCTCGCTGAATCTCGAGGTGACACGCAAGCAACGCAGCACGCTGGCGAATGCGGAACGGAATCGGCCGCGACGGGTTGCGCAGACGATTGATCAACTGTTGATGTAGCCCACCGGGATGTCCGATGTTCAGCCCGTCGATGTGTTGCTCGATCTCCCAGTCGAGCGCGCGCAGGTGGACGGCATAGTACGACCGGCTGATCGAGGCCCGCCACGCGCTCTCCAGCGGAAGCTCCAGTAGCGCCTGCGCCAAGGTCATCAAATCTTCGATGTGGATGGCCATGTCAGACCACGCGAATCAAAGGGGTGCTCAGGACTTGCGCGGGGGATGCCGGGTCGGTGCCGACGAAGTCCATGACGAAGCCTTGCAGAAGGAGTCCGGCGTCGAACAGCCTGAGGTGCAGCCGGTTGGAAAGCGCGATCGACGTGTCGATGGAGACGGGAAGGCGCAGCTCATACAGGACGCTGGCGAAGTCTTGATCGCAGTGTGCGAACAGCCGCGGCGCTGGGCCGACCCACCTCAATCGCTCTTCGCGCAGCACCTGCCCCATGACGTCGAGCGCGCTGCGTGCTCGATGCACAGGAAGCTCATACCCGTGCAGCACTTCGAGCGCCAGGGGTGCAAAGCACGGGTCCAGTCCACGGGGTTCAAGGGAGGCCCGTCGGAGCGCGTCATAGGCAACCACCGCACCTTCCAGGTCCAGCACGATCACGGCCAGGCTCACCGTGGACGCCAGGGTGCCGGTCTCGTTTGAGAGGAATCGCGAGGTCAACCCCGCCGCATCGCTGAAATATCCAAGACTCGCCAGGCACGACGCATGGTTGAACGCGGCTCGCCAGTCGTCGTGCAAGCGACGCGCGTTCGCGAACCAGTAGTCCACCTGCGGCCGGTCCCCGGTCAGCGTGTGGATGCGGCCGCGCAGGTGGCTGGCCTCTAGCGCATCGCTCCGCGCCAGACGGTCCGCGTCCGCCAGCAGCGCGCGGATCTCGTCGTGGTCAGGCGGCAGGAAGTGGCTCATCCGCGCTTCCAGCGCGGCAAGCCGCGTGTCGATCACGGGCGCGGTCGGGGTCTGAAGTGCCAGCGGCATGAGGGCTCTCTAGGAGGGAAAGGGATCCCCCATCCTCGGTGACCGGTTCATTCGCCGCCATGACCGACTTGCGTGCATCACGCCCGATGGCCACCTCGGATAAGTCGAAGCGCCGACTTGAATCCGTCAGCGGGGAGGATCCCCGCTCACGCCGTGACGGCGTCACGCCGCCTCGCGATGCTCGTAATACGGCCGCTCGCGGTCGTCGAGGATCGCCTGCATCGCCGCCACATCGCCCTTCGGATCGAGCCACGCGTCCAGGTGTTCCTCCTTGAGCGGGATGACGCAGCGGTCATGTCCCGCGGCGGCGATCTCCGGCGGTGGGTCGTCCGTGATCACGGCGAAGGACCGCAGTGGCGGCTCCGCCGGATCGCCCGTCGGCGACGTCCACGCCGACCACAGGCAGGCCACCAGCATGTCGCCCAGGCCTTGCGGCTCAAACTCCAGCACGACGCTCTTGCCGTCGCGCTGCACGTTCTCATAGAAGGCCGACGCCACCATCACGCCGTGATGCACGCCGAACTGGCCCTTCCAGAATCCCTTCAGGCTGTCGCGTCGCGCGTTGTAGGTGCCCGGGTACCTGGTGTCGTAGAACGCGGGCTTGCCCGCAGGCCGGCATTGGTAGCGCATCGGCTTGAGCACGCGTTGACCGTCTTCGATCACCATCACCGGCACATACCAGCCCGGGTAGATGCGCGCATCCTGCGGCTCGGTCGGGGCGTCGCGGCGCAGGTCGCCTAACCAGCGCAGGCGCTGATCGATCTTCGACATCGCGATGCGCCGGCTCTCCTCGGCGGATTTGGTCGGCTTGGACGCCAGCTTGCGCTCAGCGTCCGCCACGCGGCGCCGCAGCTCGAAGAGTTCCTGCTCGATGTCCGTCGTCCGGGTGGCCTTGTAGGCGGTGATCGCGTCCCAGGCGCTGCGCTCCTCGTCCGTCTGGGGGAAGGAAAACATCGCCTCCATCGTCTTGGGGATCGGGCGCTTGCGGCCCTCGGCGCGCTCCCAGAAGAGCTCGACGTACTCGGCCAGTGAGATCTTCACGCCCATGCGGGCGCAGAAGGTCTTCCACTCCTGTCGGATGCGGGCGCTGTAGCACATCGGCGCATCCTAGCGCCGCGCCTCGGACGTGGTCGTCCAGGTCGCCCCCCGGCTCGAGGACTTGCGGCCCGCTCGTGGGAGGGCTTTGCCGGCAGGGGTAGCATGGCCGCCATGACTGCCGCGCCATCCCCTTCGAACTTGCCCACGCCACCCCGTCACGCCACGCCTGACCCTGTCGCCGAGCTGCTGCGCCATGCCGCGCGAACCTGGATCGCGCCGCGCTTCCGCCATCTGGCCGATGACGAGGTGATGGAGAAGGCGCCCGGCGAATGGGTGACGACCGTCGATCGCGATGTCGAGGCCTTCCTGACCCCCGAGCTGCTCGCGCTGGCGCCCGGCTCGCGCGTGGTCGGCGAGGAGCAATGCGCGGAGACCCCCGAACTGCTGGACCAGCTCGACGAGGGTCAGGTCTGGCTGGTGGATCCGTTGGATGGGACCTTCAACTTCATCTCGGGCCGGGAGCCGCTGTCGTCGATGGTCGCGCTGCTCGAGGACGGCGTGGCCGTCGGCGCGTGGATGCTCGATCCGATCGGTGGCGTGCTGCATCATGCGCGGCGCGGGCATGGCGCCTGGCGCGAGGGCGAACGCCTGCGCGCCGCGTCCGGCCCGGGATTGCGCCGCGCGGTCGTCAAGACGCGCTTCCTGCCGCCCGAGGACCAAGCGCGCGTGGCGACCTGGTCAGGCGTCGAGATCCTGCCCGGCCTGAACTGCGCCGGTGCCGAGTACCCCGCGATCGCGCACGGGGACTTCGACGCGACGGTGTACTGGCGCAAGCTCGCCTGGGACCACGCGCCGGGCACGCTGTTCATCACCGAGGCCGGTGGCGTCGCCGCGCGTTTCGACGGCACGCCCTATCGCGCGGGTGATCGGCATCCGGGCCTGCTCGTGGCCCGCAGCCGCGAGGTGTGGGAAGAAGCCGCCGCGGCTTGGCGGACGGCGTAAGGTCCGCGCCGGCACTTTTCGCCGGAGCGCCGATTGCCGCCCAGGTCGTCGATGACGGCCTCGCTTGCTTCTCCGCTTCCCGATCCGCTGGGCGACCCGCCGCGCGCGGCGACGTCGCTTGACATCGCCCGGCGACTGGACCGGCTGCCCTGGTCGCGCTGGCACTGGCGCGTGGTGCTCGCGCTCGGGGTGGCCTGGGTGCTGGACGGGCTGGAGGTCACGCTGGTGGGTTCCGTCGGGGCGGTGCTGGAGCGGCCCGATACCCTCGCGCTCAGCGCGGTGCAGGTGGGGGCCTCGGGCTCGTTGTACCTGGGCGGCGCGATCGTCGGCGCGCTGGTCTTCGGGCGGATGTCGGACCGATTGGGGCGAAAGCGCCTCTTCCTGGCCACGCTGGCGGTCTACGCCGTGGCCACGCTCGCGACAGCGTTCTCACCGAACTTCGCGTTCTTCGCGCTGTGCCGCTTCATCACCGGGCTGGGCATCGGCGGCGAGTACGCCGCGATCAATTCCGCCATTGATGAACTCGTTCCGGCGCGCGTGCGCGGACGGGTGAACCTCGCCATCAACGGCAGCTTCTGGATCGGCGCGGCGCTCGGGGCGGCGTCCAGCCTGCTGCTGCTGCATCCGGCGGTGTTCGGTCCGGTACAGGGATGGCGCGTGGGCTTCGCGATGGGCGCGCTGCTGGCGGTGGGCATGGTGCTGGTGCGACGCCACGTGCCCGAGAGCCCGCGCTGGCTGCTGCGTCACGGCCGCGTGGACGAGGCGCGCGCGATCCTCGATGCCATCGAGGCCGAGGTCGCCGCCGAGCGCGGCCCGCTGCCCGAGGTCGCGCCGGCGCCGGCGCGCGAGCATCGCCGCGCGGTTCCGACGATGCGCGAGGTGCTGCACGTGCTGCTGCACCGCTACCGCGCGCGCAGCGTCGTGGCCCTGGCGCTGATGCTGGCGCAGGCCTTCTTCTACAACGCGATCTTCTTCAGCTACGCGCTGGTGCTGACGCGCTTCTACGGGGTCGAGGACCACCGCGTGGCGCTCTACATCTTCCCGTTCGCGCTGGGCAATGTGCTGGGGCCGCTGCTGCTGGGCCCGCTGTTCGACCGCGTGGGACGGCGCCGGATGATCGCGCTGACCTACGGCCTGGCCGGCGTCGGACTGGCGGCCACGGGGGTGGCCTTCGTCGCGGACGCGCTCGACGCGCGCTCGCAGGCGCTGTGCTGGTCGGTGGTGTTCTTCTTCGCGTCGGCGGCGGCCAGTTCGGCGTATCTCACCGTCAGCGAGGTCTTCCCGCTGGAGATGCGCGCGATGGCGATCGCGATCTTCTACGCCGTGGGGACCGGCGCGGGCGGCTTCGTCGCGCCGCTGCTCTTCGGCTGGCTGGTGGAGAGCGCGCAGCGCGTCAACGTGGCCGCGGGCTACGGCGTGGGCGCGGTGCTCGTGATCGCGGCGGGACTGCTCGCGTTGCGCTTCGGGGTGGATGCGGAATGCCGGCCACTGGAGGACATCGCGCCCTCGATGGACTCGCCTGATGACCCGGCCCGATGACGCCACTCGATGAGGCGGGACCCGAACGGAACCGCGTCCGGTCGGCTCAGCCTCGACCGAACCAGCGCCGCACGCGTCGACGCCAATCCAGCCACTGGCGATGACGCGATCGATCGATCCGCTTGACGTCGATCAGCGTGACATCGCCGCAGGCCGACATCGTGTGCAGGCCGCTGGTGAAGCCGGGATGGGCGAGGTCGCCGGTGAAGGTCTCGGGAAGCGCTGAGACGCGCACTTCATCGGGTGTGAGCCGGTCGAAGCGCACCCATCGCGTCGCGCTGCCATAACCGGCGCTGCTGTCCTGTACCGGCAGCGTCACGCGGCCGGCGTCATCGACGAAGGGCGTGCCCGCGGGTCGCGCGCCGTCGTGGGCCGAGCGCACCGGGTTGCACGCGTGCGGCGTCCACGGACCGAGCAGCTCGTCGGCGTAGGCCACGTGCAGCTCGCGCTGGTCGCGCTTGTCCGGTCCGATGACCGCGTAGAACATCCACCAGCGCCCCTCGTGCCGCAGCAGCGAGGCGTCCACCGCGCGCACGCCGGGCAGCAGCGCCGCCACGCGTTCCCAGCGTTCCCAGCGGTGGTCGCCGTTCGCCGCGCCATTCTTCGCGCCGTCGATCGCGCGATACAGCGCGACTTCCTCCGCCTGGCTGGTCTCCGGCACCATCCAGACCTGACCCTCGTGCTTGAAGACGAAGGGATAGGAGAGGTGGAAGGGCTGGCGCAGCACCGGTCGCGGCGCGCTCCAGGAAGCGTCGGTGAGGTTCAGCGTCAGACGTTGCAGATCGGCGCGCTTGGTCCGGTAGTCGAAGCTCTCGACGAACACATGCAGCTCGTCGCCCTCGCGCAGCGCGAACGGGTCGGCGTAGTAGCACCAGTCACCGGCGGGCGGCATCCACACGATGTCGTCCCGCAGCGCCTTCAGCCGCTCGGGGCTGAGGCGTTCGAGACGCTCCGGGACGACGCCGACGGTCCAGAAATCAGACTTCGGTCGCTTGATCACGCCGCATCATGCCCCGGATCGGATCAGCCGCGCGCGTCCTCGACGCTCAGGCCGGCCAGGCCCTGCACCGAGGCGCCCTGGCGCGCGATGACGTCCTGGTACAGCGCCAGCGTGGCGCGCACCGCGGTCGAGCGGTCGTAGCGGTCCATGTCGTAGACGACCGGCTGACGCGCGTTGCGGTGGCGTTCCACCAGCGCCGCGGCGATCGCCAGGCCCATGGCCGACGCATCGTCGACGGGCACGATCGCCGATTGCGCCGGATCCAGCATCTCGCGCGCGCCGAGCGTGGCGGTCGCGACGATGGGCAGCCGAGCGCGCATCGCCTCGAGGATGGCCAGCGGGAACTGCTCCTCGCGCGAGGAGGACACGTACAGGTCCATCTCGCCCAGCAGTTCATCCACGTTCCAGCGGAAGCCCAGCAGGTGGATGCGCTTGTCCTCGCCGATCAGCGCCTCGAGTTCCGCGCGCTGCGGGCCCTCGCCGATCAGCACCAGGTGGGCGTCCGCGGGCGCATGACGCTGGAAGGCCTGGATCAGCGTGTGCATGCCCTTGGCCGCGTGCAGGCGGCCCACGCAGCCGATCACCGGCGCGGTGGCGGGGATGCCGAACTCCATGCGCAGCGAGCCCGTCGGCGCCTTCGCCGCGCACGATCCGCTGCTGCGCTCGGGCGCCCAGTTGTAGATGACGCGGTGCAGGCCGCCGAAGTCCTTCAGGTGATCCACCTGCGCCGAGTTCACGCACACCAGCGCGTCCAGGCGCGCGTGGTGGTGGGTCTTGTAGCCGACGTGCAGCGTGCCCACGCGGGCGCTGCCCGTGGCGGCGGCCGTCGCCTTGCAGGCCGGGCCGAGGTGTCCGTGGACGATGTCCGCGCCGAGCCTGGCCGCCAGGCGCTTCACGCGCGCGCCGCGCAGCAGCGGCAGGCGCAGGCCGTGGAAGCTGACGCGCTGGTCCAGCGCGTGGCGCACCGCCGATCCGGCCGGCCCGATCACATGCACCGTGTGTCCCAGCGCCGCCTGCGCGTTGGCCAGGTCGACGCAGTGGTGCTCGCCGCCGGCGATGCGTGAGGAGAAGACCACATGGACGATCGAGAGTGCGCGCATGTCGATTCGGCAAAAAGGCTAAAAAACGTCCGGAGTCTATTTCTTAACATTCAGCAATACAGACCTCGTTTCCCCGTAAACGTGGGGTGTACATATGCCAAGGACGGACGGGGCGTGCGCTATTTCCTGGTCAGTCTTCACGTTGCGCGAACGCGGCATGACTTCCGGCTTCACGCCGAGACCGCTACCGCACGTAAGGGAAATGATCGTGAAGGCGCGCTGCGGCTCAAAGGGGCGTCCGGCGCGGGGGCAGGTCATGCGGGTTAACCAGAAGGGCGTCGCTCGCGAGCTCGCCTGCGAGTTCCCGGGGCCAGGCCTTGCGCGACGAAGCGCCGAATCCCTGGGATGAACTGCAGTCATGACCACCTGCTAACAGAGGCATTGAAGTTAAGCTAGCGCGCCTTTTTGCGCCCTGCGCACGAAGAAGACATCTTTACGCCACTTGCCACGTTCCGCGGAGCCCGCTTCCATGATGCGTTTGTCGCTGATTGCCCTTGTCGTTGTGACTGTCCTTGCCGGTTGCGGCAAATCCTCCCCGGACAAGAAAGCCTCGCCCGCGGAGGCCGCGGCCAGCGCGCCCAGCCTGTTGGTGGCCCAGGAGGACGTGCAGACGGTCGGCGTGAGCCAATACGCCAGCGGCCCGGTGATCACCGGCTCGATCCAGCCCGAGCGCCGCGCCGACCTGCGCGCCGAGCTGCAGGCCATCGTGCTGCAGGTCTACAAGGAGAACGGCGAGCGCGTGAAGCGCGGGGACCTGCTGGTCCGCCTGGACGACACCGCCATCCGCGACACCGTCCAGTCGGCCGATGAATCGGCGCGCGCCTCGGCGCAGAGCTTCGAGCAGGCCGAGCGCCAGTACCAGCGCCTGAAGACGCTGCAGGCGCAGGGCATGAGCTCCATCCAGGCGATGGAGGACGCCGAGATCCGCCGCAACAACGCGCAGAGCGACCTGGTCGCCGCTCGTGCCCGCGTGGCCACGGTGCGCCAGCAGCAGCAGCGCACCGAGGTCCGCGCGCCGTTCGACGGCGTGGTCAGCGACCGCAAGGTCTCGCCCGGCGACTCGGCCCAGATCGGCAAGGAGCTGATCAAGGTGATGGACCCGGCCTCGATGCGCTTCGAGGGTCTGGTGTCGGCGGACCGCATGTCCGAGCTCAAGCTCGCGCAGACCGTGTACTTCCGCGTCAACGGCTATCCGCAGGTCGATTTCCAGGGCAAGGTGCGCCGCATCGCGCAGGCCGCCAACGCCAACACGCGCCAGGTCGAGGTGCTGGTCGATTTCGCCGGCGCGCAGCAACCCGGCGTCGCAGGCCTCTACGCCGAGGGCCGCGTGCAGACCAACAGCGTGTCCGCGCTGATGGTGGCCGACAGCGCGCTGGTGCGCGAGGGCGACAAGTCCTATGTCTGGCGCATTGACGCGGGCAAGGTCGCCAAGTCGCCGATCAAGCTCGGCGCGCGCGATGACCGCCAGGGCCTGTACGTCGTGGCCGAGGGTCTCAAGCAGGGCGACCGCATCCTGCGCAGCCCCACCAGCACGCTGGTCAACGGTCAGCGCGTGGAACTCTCCAAGACGGCCACGACCGTGGCCAGCGGCGTGGGCAGCGGCGGCCAGGGTGCCGGCGCGCTGGTGTCGCCGGTGCCGGCGATGCCGGTGGCCTCGGCCGCCTCGGCCCAGTGACGCGCGCAGGAGACTGAGCCATGTTCCTTTCGAATTTCTCGGTCAAGAAGCCGATCGCGATGATCGTGATCATCATCGGCTTGATGGCCCTGGGGCTGCTCGCGCTGTCCAAGCTGCGCGTGAACGAACGCCCCGACGTCGACCTGCCGCTGCTGGTGGTCAGCATCAGCTACCCGGGCGCCTCGCCGGAGACCTCCGAGCGCGAGATCGTCAACCGCATCGAGAAGTCGCTGCAGAGCATCTCCGGCGTCAACGAGGTGCGCTCGACGTCGGGCGAGGGCTCGGCGCAGCTGCTGCTGTTCTTCAACTTCGACAAGAACATGATCGAGGCGGCCGACGAGGTCCGCAACGCGATCGCGGCGGTGCGTCACAAGTTGCCCACCGAGATGCGCGAGCCCGTGCTGCAGCGCGTGGATCCGTCGGCGCAGCCGATCATGCAGCTGGCGCTGTCGTCCAGCAGCCAGTCCCACGCGGAGATCTCCCGCCTGGCCGAGGACCAGCTGGCCGACCGCTTCCGCGCTGTCCCCGGCACGGCCACGGTGACAGTGACCGGCTCCCTCAAGCGTGAGCTGTCGGTGCTCCTCAACGCGCAGAAGCTGCGCGAGTTCAACGTCTCGGTGACCGAGGTCGTCAACGCGCTGCGCATGCAGAACACCACCGCGCCGGTGGGCAAGGTCCGCGGGCAGCTCGAGGACCAGAGCATCCGGCTGCTGGGGCGCATCGAATCGCCGGCCGACTTCAACCAGATCGTGGTCAAGCGCGCGGGCAGCGAGCTGATCCGCCTGGGGCAGGTGGCCACGGTGCAGGACGGCTTCGCGGAGCAGGCCGGCCTGTCGGTGCGCAACGGCCATCCGAACGTCGGCATCGCGGTGACGCGTTCGCGTGACGCGTCCACGGTGAGCGTGGCCAAGGACGTGCGCAAGCTGGTCGAGGAGATCTCCGCCACGCTGCCCAAGGGGACCACGCTCGAAGTCGTGCAGGATGGCGGCCAGGACGCACAGGACAGCCTGAACAACGTGATCCACGCGCTGGTCTTCGGCGCGGGCCTGACGATCTTCGTCGTGTACGTGTTCCTGAACTCGTGGCGCTCGACGCTGATCACGGCGCTGTCGCTGCCGACCTCGGTCGTGGCGGCCTTCATCGCGGTGTGGTTGTGCGGCTTCACGCTGAACTTCATGAGCCTGCTGGGCCTGTCGCTGGCCATCGGGGTGCTGATCGACGACG
This sequence comes from Roseateles sp., assembly GCA_039594005.1. Lineage (GTDB taxonomy): Bacteria > Pseudomonadota > Gammaproteobacteria > Burkholderiales > Burkholderiaceae_C > Roseateles. The sequence goes on along the minus strand of JBCNOF010000010.1, from coordinate 1,093,379 downwards.
CGATCGTCGTGCGCGAGAACATCGTGCGTCACATGGAGGCCGGTGCTGATCGGCGCACCGCCGCGCTCAAGGGCACGGCCGAGATCGGCCTGGCCGTCGCGGCCACGACGTTTTCGATCGTCGCGGTGTTCATCCCCGTGGCCTTCATGCCGGGCGTGTCGGGCGAATGGTTCCGCCCGTTCGGCTTGACGGTGGTGGCCTCGGTGCTGGTGTCGCTGTTCATCTCGTTCACGCTGGATCCGATGCTGTCGGCGTTCTGGGGCGATCCTCCGGGACACCACGAGCAGCCCAAGACCGGCATCTCGAAAGTGCTGCAAGGCTTCAATGAATGGTTCGACCATCAGGCCGATCGCTACGGTCACGTGATCGCCTGGGCGTTGCACCATCGGCGCTGGATGGCGTTCTTCGCCGTGACGAGCTTCGTGCTGGCCTGCGCGCTGCAGATGAACTTCGGCGGCACCAGCTTCCTGCCGGCCTCGGACTCCGGGACCATCGCCATCGAGGTCCGCACGCCGGCCTCGTCCAGCCTGGAGTACTCGCGACTGAAGATGGGCGCGGCCAGCGCGCTGGCGCGTGAGATCCCCGAGGTCGTCGCGACCAACGAGAGCGTGAACGCCAGCGGCGGCCGTGTCTACGTGGACCTGGGCAAGAGCACCAAGCGCAAGCGCAGCGCGGCGGAGATCGCGGCGGACTTGCGCACGCGCGTGGCGCGCCTGGTCGGGGCGGAGTACGTGGTGCTGGACGACCTGAACAACGGCGCGCAGAAGCCGGTGCAGATCCGTTTCTCGGGCGCGGACTCGCGCAAGCTGATGGAGATCACCACCGACTACATGGAGAAGCTGCGCCGCGTGCCCGGTGCGGTGGACGTCGGCCTGTCCGAGCAGGACCCGCAGAACGAGCTGCAGATCGAGCTCAACCGCGGCCTGGCCAACACGCTGGGCATCTCGGTGGGTGACGCGGCGAACTCGTTGCGCGTGGCCTTCGCCGGCGTGGAGGTCGGCGACTGGATCGACCCGAGCGGCGAGACGCGCGATGTGGCCGTGCGCCTGGCACCAGAGGACCGCGTCGACGCGAGCAACATCGAGCGCCTGCCGATCGCGGTGAGTGGCGCCGGCGTGATGGTGCCGCTGGAGCAGATTGCCTCGGTGACGATGGGCAAGGGTCCGGCCAAGATCCAGCATGCCGACGGCAAGCGGATGATCGCGGTGTCGGCCAACGCGCATGGCCGCTCGCCGGGCGAGGTCACCGGCGACGCGCTGAAGCTGGCCAGGTCGATCAACTTCCCGCCCGGTTACGGCATCGAGCTCGCCGGCGCGGCCAAGGACCAGCAGGAGGTCTTCGGCGCGATGGCCGTGGCGCTGTTCTCGGGCATCGCGCTGATGTACCTGATCCTGGTCATGCAATTCGGCAGCTTCACCGCGCCGATGGGCGTGATGGTGTCGCTGCCGCTGTCGCTGATCGGCGTGGTGGTGGCGCTGCTGCTGACCAAGGGCACGCTGAACCTGATGAGCTTCATCGGGATCATCATGCTGGCCGGCCTGGTGGCGAAGAACGCGATCCTGCTGCTGGACGCGGCGCGTCAGGAAGAGGCCGCCGGGGTGCCGCGCGAGGAGGCGCTGATGCATGCGGGCCGCAAGCGCTTCCGTCCCATCCTGATGACGACCTTCGCGCTGATCGCCGGCATGCTGCCGGTGGCGGTCGGCATCGGAGAGGGCGGCGAGTTCTACCGGCCGATGGCGGTGGCGATCATCGGCGGCACGATCACGTCGACCTTCCTGACGCTGCTGATGGTGCCGAGCTTCTACGACAGCATCGAGATGTTCCGGGACAGGCAGCGCCGGCGTGTGGATGAGGCGTCTCCAGGCTGGGGCAAGGTGGGCGCGATCGCGCTGAACCGGGTGATCGAAGTGGCGGTCATCCTCGGCTTCATGACGGGGCTGATCTTCGTGTGGTGGGTGATCGAGTCACTCATCAAGCGCCGCCGCCCGGTCGCGCACCACGAAGCCGTGCTGGGCGCGGGCGACGACTGATCGCTGATCGCTCCAACGACAAGGCGCCTCTCGCGAGGCGCCTTTTTCATTCCGATGAACCGCACCCTGAGCGAGGGCGACTGGATGCGCTTCCTGAAGATTCGGAGTGAGCCTTATGCATCGACCTCTAGAACAAACGCCTCGACCAGCACCGGGATGTGCTTGGCGGGTTTTGATATCAGCTTGTCTGCTATTCGACCTCTCGGCCTGCGGTGAGGACGAAGAGGAGCGCGCCGAGGCTGCGGCAGTCGTTCCAGGAGAGAAGGAGAGGGAACGAGCGAAACGCGAGCAGGAGAAACGCGAGCGGGAGAAACGCGAGCAGGAGAAACGCGAGCAGGAGAAACGCGAGCAGGAGAAACGCGAGCAGGAGAAACGCGAGCAGGAGAAACGCGAGAAGCAGGAGCGCGAGAAGCAGGAGCGCGAGGCGAGAGAGCGAGAGGAGCAGGCGAAGACTCCCCGCTTCTCGATCGGCGGTCAGCTCAGCGGCCTGGCATCTGGGCGAAACATCACGCTGCGCACGAACTCGGGCGAGGAGTTGCCGGTCAACGCCAACGGCGCCTTCCGCTTCAAGAAGTTGCTGATTTCAGGCGAGGCGTACCAGGTGGAGATCAGCCGGCAACCGTTCTGGCAGTTCTGTGAAGTCCAGCAAGGCCAAGGCCAAGCCATGTCCTCCATCAGCAGCGTGAAGGTGCTTTGCTCCGACGCGGTGGCCGAGGTCACGACGCTCGCCGGATCGGGCAAGGCGGGTTTCGCCGATGGCCAACGCCTCGCAGCCTCTTTCAATACTCCCGGACTCGTGACGATCGACGTTCACGGGAATGTGTACGTCGCAGACTACATCAACCATCGCATCCGCAAGATCACCCCCGAAGGCAAGGTCTCGACGCTGGCTGGCTCCGGCGTGGCGGGTTTCGCCGACGGGCAGGGCGCCGAGGCTTCATTCAGATCTCCGGTGGGTGTGGCCGTGGATCATGAGGGACATGTGTACGTGGCGGACAACAGGAACCATCGCATCCGCAAGATCACGCCCACCGGCAAGGTCACGACGATGGCTGGCTCGGGCAACTCGGACTTCGAGGATGGCGTGGGCGTCCAGTCCTCGTTCCGCTATCCGGCGGGTGTGGCCGTGGATCATGAGGGACATGTGTACGTGGCGGACAACTGGAACCATCGCATCCGCAAGATCACGCCCACCGGCAAGGTCACGACGATGGCTGGCTCGGGCAACGCGGCCTTCGAGGATGGCATGGGCGTCCAGTCCTCGTTCCGCTATCCGGCGGGTGTGGCCGTGGATCATGAGGGACATGTGTACGTGGCGGACAGCGACAACCATCGCATCCGCAAGATCACGCCCACCGGCAAGGTCACGACGATGGCTGGCTCGGGCAACGCGGCCTTCGAGGATGGCATGGGCGTCCAGTCCTCGTTCCGCTATCCGGCGGGTGTGGCCGTGGATCATGAGGGACATGTGTTCGTGGCGGACAACAGCAACCGTCGCATCCGCAAGATCACGCCTGCGGGAGAAGTCACCACCCTGGCTGGATCGGGCCAACCAGGGGGCCTCGACGGACAGGGCGCCATGGCGTCATTCAAATCTCCCTACGGCGTGGCTGTGGGCCAGGAAGGGAATCTATACGTCGCGGATACATCAAATCACCTCATCCGCAAGATCAGCCCGGTGAAGGCGCGCTGAACACGCTGAACCTGATGAGCTTCATCGGGATCATCATGCTGGCCGGCCTGGTGGCGAAGAACGCGATCCTGCTGCTGGACGCGGCGCGTCAGGAAGAGGCCGCCGGTGTGCCGCGCGAGGAGGCGCTGATGCATGCGGGCCGCAAGCGCTTCCGTCCCATCCTGATGACGACCTTCGCGCTGATCGCCGGCATGCTGCCGGTGGCGGTCGGCATCGGAGAGGGTGGCGAGTTCTACCGGCCGATGGCGGTGGCGATCATCGGCGGCACGATCACGTCGACCTTCCTGACGCTGCTGATGGTGCCGAGCTTCTACGACAGCATCGAGATGTTCCGGGACAAGCAGCGCCGGCGTGTGGATGAGGCGTCTCCAGGCTGGGGCAAGGTGGGCGCGATCGCGCTGAACCGGGTGATCGAAGTGGCGGTCATCCTCGGCTTCATGACGGGGCTGATCTTCGTGTGGTGGGTGATCGAGTCACTCATCAAGCGCCGCCGCCCGGTCGCGCACCACGAAGCCGTGCTGGGCGCGGGCGACGACTGATCGCTGATCGCTCCAACGACAAGGCGCCTCTCGCGAGGCGCCTTTTTCATTCCGATGAACCGCACCCTGAGCGAGGGCGACTGGATGCGCTTCCTGAAGATTCGGAGTGAGCCCTATGCATCGGCCTCTAGAACAAACGCCTCGACCAGCACCGGGATGTGCTTGGCGGGTTTTGATATCAGCCTGTCTGCTATTCGGCCTCTCGGCCTGCGGTGAGGGCGAAGAGGAGCGCGCCGAGGCTGCGGCAGTCGTTCCAGGAGAGAAGGAGAGGGAACGAGCGAAACGCGAGCAGGAGAAACGCGAGCAGGAGAAACGCGAGCAGGAGAAACGCGAGCAGGAGAAACGCGAGCAGGAGAAGCGCGAGCAGGAGAAACGCGCACAGGAGAAGCGCGAGCGGGAGAAGCGCGAGCGGGAGAAGCGCGAGCAGGAGAAGCGCGAGCGGGAGAAGCGCGAGCAGGAGAAGCGCGAGCAGGAGAAGCGCGAGCAGGAGAAACGCGAGCAGGAGAAACGCGAGCAGGAGAAACGCGAGCAGGAGAAACGCGAGCAGGAGAAACGCGAGCAGGAGAAACGCGAGCAGGAGAAACGCGAGCAGGAGAAACGCGAGCAGGAGCGCGAGGCGAGAGAGCGAGAGGAGCAGGCGAAGACTCCCCGCTTCTCGATCGGCGGTCAGCTCAGCGGCCTGGCATCTGGGCGAAACATCACGCTGCGCACGAACTCGGGCGACGAGTTGCCAGTCAACGCCAACGGTGCCTTCCGCTTCAAGAAGTTGCTGATTTCAGGCGAGGCGTACGAGGTGGAGATCAACCGGCAACCGTTCTGGCAGTTCTGTGAAGTCCAGCAAGGCCAAGGCCAAGCCATGTCCTCCATCAGCAGCGTGAAGGTGCTTTGCTCCGACGCGGTGGCCGAGGTCACGACGCTCGCCGGATCGGGCAAGGCGGGTTTCGCCGATGGCCAACGCCTCGCAGCCTCTTTCAATACTCCCGCACTCGTGACGATCGACGTTCACGGGAATGTGTACGTCGCAGACTTCCGCAACCATCGCATCCGCAAGATCACCCCCGAAGGCAAGGTCTCGACGCTGGCTGGCTCCGGCGTGGAGGGTTTCGCCGACGGGCAGGGCGCCGAGGCTTCATTCAGCTATCCGGTGGGTGTGGCCGTGGATCATGAGGGACATGTGTACGTGGCGGACCACAGTAACCATCGCATCCGCAAGATCACGCCCACCGGCAAGGTCACGACGATGGCTGGCTCGGGCAACGCGGCCTTCGAGGATGGCATGGGCGTCCAGTCCTCGTTCCGCTATCCGGTGGGTGTGGCCGTGGATCATGAGGGACATGTGTACGTGGCGGACCACAGTAACCATCGCATCCGCAAGATCATGCCCACCGGCAAGGTCACGACGATGGCTGGCTCGGGCAACGCGGCCTTCGAGGATGGCATGGGCGTCCAGTCCTCGTTCCGCTATCCGGTGGGTGTGGCCGTGGATCATGAGGGACATGTGTACGTGGCGGACAACGGGAACCATCGCATCCGCAAGATCACGCCCACCGGCAAGGTCACGACGATGGCTGGCTCGGGCAGCGCGGCCTTCGAGGATGGCATGGGCGTCCAGTCCTCATTCAGCAATCCGGCGGGTATGGCCGTGGATCATCAGGGACATGTGTACGTGGCGGACAACAGCAACGATCGCATCCGCAAGATCACGCCTGCGGGAGAAGTCACCACCCTGGCTGGATCGGGCGAATCAGGGGACGTCGACGGACAGGGCGCCATGGCGTCATTCAACTATCCCTACGGCGTGGCTGTGGACCAGGAAGGGAATCTATACGTCGCGGATGGATCAAATCACCTCATCCGCAAGATCCGCCCGGTGAAGGCGCGCTGAACACCACCACGGAGCCGCAGGCGCTTAAAGGACTCGGCCTGGATTCAACAACCCGGCCGGGTCCAGCGCCTGCTTGATCTGACGCATCAGTTGCAGCGCCACCGGGCTCTTGCGCTGCGCGAGTTCCTCGCGCTTGAGCTGGCCGATGCCGTGTTCCGCGGAGATCGAGCCGCCGTGCGCCGCCACCAGGTCGTAGACCAGCGCGTTGACCGCCGTCTCGTGCTCGCGCAGGAAATCCGCCGGCGGGACGCCCTCGGGCGCCTGGACGTTGTAGTGCAGGTTGCCGTCGCCCAGATGGCCGAAGTCCACCAGCCGCGAACCAGGGAAGCGCTCGCCCAGCAGCGCGTCGCATCGCTCGACGAAGGCCGGGATGCGCGACACCGGCAAGGCGATGTCGTGCTTGATGTTCAATCCTTCCTCGCTCTGCGCCAGCGGGATGGACTCGCGCAGGTGCCACATCGCCTGGCTCTGCGCGAGGCTCTCCGCCACCGCCGCGTCGTCGATGACGCCGCGCTCGAGCGCGTCCTCGAGCAGCGCCTCGAACTGCGTGCGGGCGTGGGCCTCGCCTTCGCTGTCGGAAAGCTCCAGCAGCACGGTCCATGGCCTCGGCCCCAGCGGCTGCGCCAGCTGCGGGAAATGCCTGCGCGACAAGCGCCAGCGACAGCGCGTTCATGACCTCGAACCCGGTGAGCGCCGCGCCGCAGCGCGCTTGCGCCAGCCCCAGCAGGGCGACGGCGTCGGCGAGCGTGTCGCAGGCGGCCAGTGCCGTCATGCGCGCGCGCGGCAGCGGGTGCAGCTTCAGCGTCGCCGCGGTGATCACGCCGAGCGTGCCCTCGGAGCCGATGAACAGGTCGCGCAGGTCGTAGCCGGTGTTGTCCTTGCGCAGGCCCGACAGGCCGTCCCAGACGGTGCCGTTCGCGGTGACCACCTCCAGCCCCAGGCACAGCTCGCGCGCGTTGCCGTAGCGCAGCACCTGCGTGCCGCCGGCGTTGGTGGCGAGGTTGCCGCCGATCGTGCAGCTGCCTTCGGCGGCCAGGCTCAAGGGGAAAAGGAAGCCCGCCTCGCGCGCGGCCTCCTGCAGCGTCTGCAGCACGCAGCCGGCGTCGACGGTCATCGTCAGGTTGGACGGATCGATCTGGCGGATGCGGTTCAGGCGCTGCAGGCTCAGCAGCAGCTGCGTGCCCGAGGCATCCGGCACGCCGCCGCCGACCAGCCCCGTGTTGCCGCCCTGCGGCACCAGCGCCACGCCGTGCTCGCGCGCGAGCGCCACGACGGCGGCGACCTCCTCGGTGTCGCCGGGTCGCACCACCGCGAGCGCGCGCCCGACGTAACGCTTGCGCCAGTCGCGCTCATAGGCGGACAGATCATGCTCACCCGATCGCAGCACGTGGGCCTCTCCCAGTCGCGCCCGCAGCGCAGCGATCAGCGTCTCGTGGCCGACGGTGCTCATGGCGTCCCCGCGCCGACGCGGCGGGCCTCGGCCAGGCGCAGACGGATCTGCGCCGCGCAGGCCACGAAGATCGTCACCGACAGCACCACCTCCACCCATGCCAGCGCCATGCCCAGGCCGCCCTCCGAGGTGCCGCGCACGAGGCCCTCGGTGACGTAGAGCCAGATCATCAGGCTCAGCCAGCGGTAGGTGTACATGCGATATCGCCACAGGCCCGGCAGCGGCAGCAGCAGCGGCACTGCCTTGATGGCCAGCGTGCCCGAGCCGGTGGGCGCGAGCCCGAGCTCCCAGGCCAGGCAGACGAGTGCCAGCGCCAGCGTCGCGAGGAAGGCCACCTGGCGGCTGCCGCGCTCGCGCGGCGTGGGGTCGGTGCGCGCGCTGGCGGCGCTGGGCTCGGCCATGATCGACGAGGCTTCTGGGCTTGACATGGCTGGCATCATAGCCAGCATGACCAGTCGAGAAGAGGCGTCCACACAGAGCTGGCGCGAGGGAATCCGGGAGCTCGGACGCGAGCTGTTGACGTGGCCTTATGCGCGCACCTTGCGCCTGTTCGTGCAGCGCTTCCGGGAGGAGCGCCTGGGCCTGACCGCCGGCAGCCTGACCTTCACGACGCTGATCTCGCTGGTGCCGCTGCTGACCGTGGCGCTGGCGCTGTTCACCGCCTTCCCGATGTTCTCCAGCTTCCAGTCCGCGTTGGAGAAGTACTTCCTGAAGTCGCTGATCCCGGACAACATCGCGCGGCCGGTGCTGATGTCGCTGACGCAGTTCGCGGCCAAGGCCAACCGGCTGGGCGTGGTGGGTCTGGTCGTGCTGGCGGTGACGGCGCTGTCGCTGATGCTGACCATCGACCGCACGCTCAATCAGATCTGGCGGGTGCAGCGCCCGCGCCCGATCGCGCAGCGCGTGCTGGTGTACTGGGCGGCGATGACGCTCGGTCCGCTGCTGCTGGGCGGCAGCCTCACCGTGACCAGCATCCTGATCACCTACAGCCGCGACCTCGTGGACAACATGCCGCGCGGCCTCGTCGTGCTGCTCAACAGCGTGGACCTGGTCGTGCTCTGGGGCGCGATCGCGGCGCTGTTCCATTACGTGCCCAACACCGACGTGCGCTGGCGTCACGCGCTGACGGGCGCGGCCTTCGTCGCCGTGGCCTTCCATCTGGCCAAGCAGGCGCTGGCCTGGTACGTCAAGCAGGTGCCGACCTACTCGACGCTCTACGGCGCGTTCGCCGCCGTGCCGATCTTCCTGATCTGGATCTACGTGGGCTGGTCCATCGTGCTGCTGGGCGCGATCCTGGCCGCCAACGCGCCGGCGCTGGCCGGCGGTGTCGATGTGCGAGCGAACAAGCCGGGCATGCCGATGGCGCTCGCGCTGGACGTGATCCGCGAACTGGATGCGGCGCGCCAGGGGGGCGAGTCGGGGCTGTCGATGATCGCGCTGTCGCAGCGCATGTGCGTCGATCCGCTGCAGCTCGAGCCCGTCATCCAGCAACTGCAGAAGCTGGACTGGATCGGCCGGCTCGAGGAGGAGGGCGCCCAGCGCCTGGTGCTGCTGTGCGAGCCGTCCTCGACCGTGGCCGAGCCGCTGATCCGCACGCTGCTCGCCGAGCGTCAGGCGGGCTTGGACAGGCTCTGGGAGCAGGCCGGCTGGCAGCAGGCCACGCTCGCCACGCTGATCAGCGGGCCGACGACGTCCAGCGCCGACGCGGCGCCCTGAGCCCGCGGGGCTGCGTGCGCCCAGCCGCGTGGGCTATCGCAGCCAGGTGAGCGCGGCACCGCCGCCGATCACCGCGATCAGCGCCAGCACCGAGTAGACCGTGCGCCGATACGGCGGCTTGGGCCGGGTCGCGCCGGTGGGTTTCATGCCGTACTTGGGTGTGGCGCCCAGCGGCAGCGCGGCCTTGTCGATCAGCGGCGTGGCGCGATGCTCGCGGGCACGCTGCTCCGCCACGCGCAGACGCGCGGAGCCATCGAGCAGCTGCAGCTGCTTCGCCTGCGTTTCGGTGTCGACGGTGGCCGGTTGGGTCGGGGTCGGGATGTGGGGATGTTTGTCTGGGAACGAGCGTTGCTGCATGTGAACTGCCTTGACTGCCTGCGCTCCCTCGCCTCCGCGAATCGGGCGATTGTCTCGACGTGAGCGCGACGGTCAAGTAACAGGAGGAACAGGCGATCGGAGATGCGCCCGCGGCCTCATGCGTGCAGCACCACCAGCAGCGCGGTCGCGGCCTTCTTGGACAGATTGCGGATCGCATGCGCGCCGTCCACCGCGTAGCGTGCGGTCTCTCCGCTCTTGACCATCTGGCGGCTGCCCGAGGCGGTCACCTCCAGTTCCCCGCTGAGCACGCTCAGGTGCTCGCGCGACCCCGGCTCATGCGCGGCGGACTCGAGCGCGCCGCCCGGCTGCACGGTCAGCTCGTACCACTCGAAGTTGCCGGCCAGGTCGATCGGACCGAGGATGCGCAGGCGGCACAGGCCATCCGGGCTGGACAGTCCGGGCGTGGCGTGCGCGGCCACCATCTCGATGGACGGCGCCGCGGGGCGCTCGCCGCCCAGCAGCTCCGACAGCTCCACGCGCAGCGCGTTGGCCAGGCGCCAGACCACGGCGACGGTGGGATTGGCCTGGTTGCGCTCGATCTGCGAGAGCATGGACTTGGACACGCCCGCTCGCCTGGAGAGCTCGTCCAGGGACAGGCCCTGCGCTTGCCGCAACGATTGCAGCGTCGCGCCGACGCGCGGAGGTTCCAGTTTTTCTGACGGAATGGCGGACATCGGCGGCGGCGAGATCGTGGCGAGGAAGAGGTTCATCATCGGAAGCCTGCCTGGACGGTCGCGCTGGCTTGACCGCCCCGGGCTCTTCCTTGATACTGCACGGCTGTTCGATATAACGAACACGTTCGATTTAACGGATTGTGCCGCAGGAGCACCGCATGACCAACTTCGTCCCCACGCCGAACTCGCCGTCCACCAACGACTTCTACCGCCACCTGCAAAACGAGCTGCAGGGCATTCGCGACGCCGGCCTGTTCAAGGGCGAACGCATCATCACCACGCCGCAGGGCGCGATCGTCAAGACGACCGACGGTCGCGAGGTGATCAACCTGTGCGCCAACAACTACCTGGGCCTGTCCTCGCACCCGCAGGTGGTGGAGGCCGCGCACGAGGCGCTGCGCACGCACGGCTACGGCCTGTCGTCGGTGCGCTTCATCTGCGGCACGCAGGACATCCACAAGGAGCTGGAGCAGCGCCTGGCGCGTTTCCTCGGCACCGAGGACACCATCCTCTACGCAGCGGCATTCGATGCCAACGGCGGGCTCTTCGAGCCGCTGCTGGGCGAGCAGGACGCCATCGTCAGCGACGAGCTGAACCACGCGTCCATCATCGACGGCATCCGCCTGTGCAAGGCCAAGCGCTTTCGCTACAAGCACAACGACATGGCCGATCTCGAGGCGCAGCTGTCCGCCGCGCGCGCCGCGGGCGCCCGTCACGTGATGGTCTTCACCGACGGCGTGTTCTCGATGGACGGCACGATCGCGCAGCTCGACAGGATGCGCGAGATCACCGACCGCTTCGGCGCGCTGCTGGCGATCGACGAGTGTCATGCCAGCGGCTTCATGGGCAAGACCGGTCGCGGCACGCATGAGCATCGCGGCGTGTTCGGCAAGGTCGACATCATCACCGGCACGCTGGGCAAGGCCCTGGGCGGGGCCTCGGGCGGATTCACGACCGGGCGCAAGGAAGTCATCGAGCTGCTGCGCCAGCGCTCGCGTCCCTATCTGTTCTCCAACACGGTGGCGCCGAGCATCGTCGGCGCGTCGATCAAGGTGCTGGACCTGCTGGAGGGCAGCACCGCGCTGCGCGACAAGCTCGAGGCCAACACGACCTACTTCCGCGAGGCCATCCAGCAGGCCGGCTTCCAGATCAAGCCGGGCACGCATCCGATCGTGCCGGTGATGCTGTTCGACGCCGTCAAGGCGCAGCAGCTCAGCGCGCGGCTGCTGGAGCTGGGCGTGTACGCGGTGGGCTTCTTCTACCCGGTGGTGCCCAAGGAGCAGGCGCGCGTGCGGGTGCAGATCTCGGCCGTGCATGAGCGCGAGCACCTGGAGAAGGCCGTGGCGGCGTTCGCGCAGGCGGGCCGAGAACTGGGCCTGGTGAAGTAAGCGCGTCCGGAAGGAAGAAGAAGTCCCATGACCAAGATCCTGTTGATCGGCGCGAACGGCCAGATCGGTTCCGAGCTGGCGGTGGAGCTGGCCCGGCGCCACGGCAACGCCAACGTCATCACGAGCGACGTGGCCCCGCAGGGCCGCGTGCCGCAGCTCACACACGAGATGCTGGACGTGACCGACGCGGCCGCGCTCGCGGCGGTCGTCAAGCGCCACGGCATCACGCAGATCTACCACCTCGCCGCGGCCTTGTCGGCCACGGGCGAGAAGCATCCGATGTGGGCCTGGGACCTGAACATGAAGGGTCTGCTCAACGTGCTGGAGCTGGCGCGCACGGAGAAGCTGGAGCGTGTGTTCTGGCCGAGCTCGATCGCGGCCTTCGGTCCGCAGACGCCCAAGCGCGAGACGCCGCAGACGACGGTGATGGATCCGACGACGATCTACGGCATCTCCAAGCTGGCCGGCGAGGGCTGGTGCCGCTGGTATCACGCCAATCACGGCGTGGACGTGCGCAGCCTGCGGTATCCGGGTCTGATCAGCTGGAAGACGCCGCCGGGCGGCGGCACGACGGACTACGCCGTGGAGATCTTCCACGAGGCGCTCAAGCACGGTCGCTACACCTGCTTCCTGAAGGAAGACCAGCCGCTGCCGATGATGTACATGCCCGACGCGCTGCGCGCGACGATCGAGCTGATGGAGGCCCCGGCCGATCGCATCACCGAGTGGGGCAGCTACAACCTGGCGGGCGTGAGCTTCACGCCGGAGCAGATCGCGGCCTCGATCCGACGCCACATCGCGGGCTTCGAGATCGACTACGCGCCGGACTTCCGCCAGAACATCGCGGCGAGCTGGCCGCAATCCATCGACGACACGGTCGCGCAGCGCGACTGGGGCTGGAAGCTCGGTTACGACCTGGATGCGATGGCGGACGACATGCTGGCGTCGTTGAAGGCGCAGGCGGAGCAGGCCAAGGGCTGAAGTCCGCGGCAACGCGGACAATGGCGGCGATCTTCCGTTGCCGCGCTTGAACCATGTCCCGACTCGCCACTGAATTCCAACGTCTCTACGCCGCCGGTGCATCCGGTGAGCGCCGTGCATTGGTGCTGGACGTGGGGCGGCCGTCGGACTGGGACTTGCTCGGCCACGCGTGGCGCGAGGTGCAGCTGGCCTTGTCGCTGCCGGCGCCGGCCATCGCGATCGCTGGAGAGAACAGCTATCAGCTGTGGTTCTCGGTCGAGCGAGGCGTGACGCCCGCGGACGGGATCGCGTTCCTCGAGGCGCTGTCGCGCCGCTACCTGAGCGGCATCGCGCCGGCGCGCGTCCGGTGTCTGACCGAGCCGCCGGCGATGCCGGCCGAGGTGCGGGAAGGGCAGTGGTCCGCGTTCGTGGCGCCGGACCTCGCGCCGGTGTTCGTCGAGGCGACTTGGCTGGACATCCCGCCGGGTGCGGAAGGGCAGGCGGATCTGCTGAAGCCGCTGAAGAGCATCAGCCCACAGGAGTGGGATGCGGCGAGGGAGTTGCTGCGCGAGAAGGGGGAGAAGCCCTTGCTCGCGACCGCGCCATCGCCGACGACTTTGGCGGCTCCGTCGACAGAGGTGATGACGCCGTCGATCGCATTCACCGATCCCCGCGCGTTCCTGCTGCACGTGATGAACGACGCGACCGTGCCGATGGCGCTGAGGATCGAGGCGGCGAGGGCGATGATCCAGGAACCGGGAAAGTCCTGACCCCGATCCGTCAGCGTTTTTCGAACGTCGACATCGATAGGTCAATGACGTCGGCATGACGTCCCGACAGAGTTGCAGCCTTCCTTCTTGGAGGTGCTAGGGGCACTACATGATCGCGCCCGCTGTCACGATGCCATTGAAGAAGTTTCTCGGCGCGCTGGAGGAACTCGGCATGGATCGGAGCCGGGTGCAACTCATTGTTCAAGGAGATTCAGATGCCAGCTAGGTTGATCGTCGGCGAGTACAACGTCTTGTGGGAGGCGTTGAAGCACTATGAGCAGCACCTTCTACGAGCCGCCGCCAACGCGACAGATGAAGACGCTCAGTTGGATGCAGATGACCGACTTCTCAAGCTGGATTCGATTCGCATCGTCATGCAGGTCGCAGCGAAAGAAGACTGGGATCTGGATCTGAGGTGATGGGCACGGGCTGACGAAGGCAAATCGGGAAGGAGCTCTTCACCATGAGTTCAAACGCGTCTGTGATCACTTATAGGAGCCAAGCGGACCCTCCACCGCAGGAAGAGCGCGATCTGCTCGCGGCACTCGACACAGTCAGCGTGGTCGATCACATGCCGGGGATCGTGTTGGTGGAGGGCGACGCCGTCGATGTCTAGACATCGCTGGAACGATTTCCAGCTTGGATCTTCTCGCCAGCAGTCGCGCTGGAACCGCAGCTACGGCGATCACGGTGACGATCAGAACCGAATCTTCCCCGTCCAGATGTCCTTGTACATGACCCAGTCGCCCATGAAGCTGTAGAGCGGGCGCTTGAACGAGGCGGGCCGGTTCTTCTCGAAGCCGAAGTGCCCGATCCACGCGAACGCGTAGCCGCACAGTAGACCCACCAGCACGAAGCTCCAGGTCTGCGTCGCGATCGCATACGCCAGGCACATCAACCCCAGCGTGGAGCCCACGAAATGCAGCCGCCGGCAGGTCCGGTCGCGGTGCTCGCCCAGGTAGAACGGATAGAACTCCGCGAAGCTGCGCATCGCCTTCACACGGTCCGCGGTCGCGGGTCCGTCGACGTCGCGCGGGGCGTGGGGCAGGGGGCTCGTGCTCATGGTCGTCTCCTGGCGCGACCTCCGAGGAATCGCCTAGCCTGGCGCCTCGGGGTCGTCATCTCGGTGGTGTTCGTGACCGTACGACGCTCAGATCAGCGCCGCCTTCATCGCATTCAACATCCCTTCCGGCGCCTCGGTCATCAGTGAATGCCCGGCGGGCAGCGTCTGCACGCGCGCGCCCAGCATCTCCGCCAAGGCCTTGGCGGCCTTCGGTGGCGTCATTGCGTCCTTGGCCCCGAGGATCATCTCCGCGCGCACGCCTGACGCCATCACTTTCGCGACAGCCGCCGGCGCCTCCTGATAGCGATCGCAGACCAGGAAGTCGTGCTCGAACAGGTTGCCGTGGGCGTATCCGGCCTGCATGCGCTCCATCAGCGCCTGGTTGGCGCCATGCAGCCAGGCGCCCGGACCGGGATAGGACGGCTTGTTGGCGGTGGACGCATGCGAGAACCCATTGACCATCGCCATCGCCGCCAGCGGCCTCTCGCGCGAGGTGCCCAGCAGCGCGTCCGAGACCTTCATCGGCCACGCGGTGCCGACCATCACGAGCCGCCCCACGCGAGACGGCCGCTGCGCCGCCGCTTCCAGCGCGATCAGCGAGCCCATCGAATGCCCGACCAGCGAGACGGCACGCGACCCGGCACGCGACCCCTCGTCCGGGGCCGTGGCTGGAGCCGCGGGCACACCCGCCGCGTCGAGCAGATCGTTGATCCAGGCGCCCAGCGCGGCGACGTCGCCCAACGCCGGACCGGCGCTGCGTCCGTGGCCGGGCAGATCGACCGCGAGCACGGAACGTCCGTGGTGGGCGAAGTGCCGCGCCAGCAGCGTCCAGACGCTGTGGTCGTGCAGCGCGCCGTGGATGAAGACGACGCAGGGCAGGGCGGGGTCGAAACGCTTGCCGCCGGTGTAGGCATAGGCCGCATGGCCTTGCACCGTCAGCCTCAGCGCGGTCGACTTGCCCGCGGGATTCCGGGTTGCTTGAGCGCTCATTTGGCGGCCACCTTCAGCGCGGATTTCAGGTCGGCGATCAGGTCGGCGGGGTCTTCCAGACCGATCGAGAGGCGGATGGTGCCGGCGCCGATGCCCGAAGCGGCCAGCGCGGCGTCGTCCATCCGGAAATGCGTCGTCGACGCCGGGTGGATGACCAGCGAGCGCGCGTCACCCACGTTGGCCAGGTGCGAGAACAGCCGGAGCGACTCGATGAAACGGCGTCCCTGCTCGCGCCCGCCCTTCAGGTCGAAGCTGAACACCGCGCCCGCGCCCTTGGGCAGCAGCCGCTGGGCCAGTGCGTGATCGCGATGCGAGGCCAGCCCCGGGTAGTTCACCCGGGCGACGATGTCCTGCGCCTCCAGGAACTCCGCGACCTGCTGCGCGTTGCTCACGTGGCGCTGCATGCGCAGCGGCAAGGTCTCGATGCCCTGCAGCATCAGCCACGCGGTGTGCGGGCTCATGCAGGCGCCGAAGTCGCGCAGCCCCTCGCGGCGCGCGCGAAGCAGGAAGGCGCCGACCGTGCTCTCCTCGGTGAACACCATGCCGTGGAAACCGTCGTAGGGCTCGGTGAGCTCCGAGTAGCGGCGCCAGTCGCGGCTCGCCGCATGGGCGCGGTCCCAGTCGAAACGCCCGCCGTCCACCAGCAGTCCGCCCACCACCGTGCCGTGCCCGCACAGGAACTTGGTGGCCGAGTGATGGACCAGGTCGGCGCCCAGCGCGATGGGTTGCTGCAGATAGGGCGTGGCGAAGGTCGCGTCGACGAGCAGCGGGCGATGCGCCTCGTGGGCGATCTGCGCGATGGACGGGATGTCGAGCACGTCCAGTCCGGGATTGCCCAGGCTCTCGCCGAGCAGCAGACGGGTCTCGGGCCGGATGGCGGCGCGCCAGGCGTCGAGATCGCCGGGGCGCACGAAGGTCGTGGAGATGCCGAATCGCTTCAGCGTGTAGTGCAGCAGGTTGTGCGAGCCGCCGTACAGCGCGCTGGAGGCCACGATGTGGTCGCCGGCGCCGGCGATCGTCGCGATGGCCAAGTGCAGCGCGGCCTGTCCGCTGGCGGTGGCGATGGCGCCGACGCCGCCATCCAGCGCGGCGATGCGTTCTTCCAGGACGGCGGTGGTCGGGTTGGACAGCCGCGAGTAGACGTGCCCGCTGCGTTCCATGTTGAACAGGCCGGCGGCCTGCTCGGCGCTCTCGAACACGAACGAGGTGGTCAGGTGCAGCGGCACGGCGCGGGCGCCGGTGGTGGGGTCGGGCGCGGCACCGGCGTGTAGCGCCAAGGTATCAAAGCCCGGGTCGGAAGGACCTGACATGGGGTGTCTCCTGCTTGTTATGAGGCCGGATGGCGTCTTGTGGGATCTGGCGCCGGGCATTGTGTGCTATGTTGGCAGCCAACTTTTCCTCACGTTTTTCTCAGGCGACCATGAAAGTCTCCGACATCCTGCGCGTCAAGGGCAGCACGCTCTTCACCGTCTCTCCCGACACGCCGCTCGCGCAAGCCGCCGAGACCATGGCCGAACGCGACATCGGGTCGCTGGTGGTGATGGAGTTCGGGGACCTGGTCGGCATGCTGACCTTCCGCGAGGTCATCCAGGCCGTGGTCAACAACGGCGGCAGCGTCGGCACGCGGCTGGTGCGCAGCGTGATGGACGACGCGCCGCTGACCTGCACGCCCGAGACCGAGATCGACGAGGTCCGGCGCATGATGCTGGGTCGCCATGCGCGCTACATGCCGGTGCTCAACGGCAGGCAGCTGATGGGCGTGATCTCGTTCTACGACGTCGCCAAGACGGTGGTCGACTCGCAGGACTTCGAGAACCGCATGCTCAAGGCCTACATCCGTGACTGGCCCAGCGAGGACGGCGCCAAGGCGTCCTGAGCGCCGCACGATCCGCCATGAAAAGACGCCTCGGTTTCCCGAGGCGTTCTTCATTGCAGGTTCGAAAGTACGTTTGACGAGGCTTACATCCAAGCGACGCCGTAGTAGTCGTAGACCTTCCGACCGTATTCATCGGAGTATTCGGGGCGATCGGTCTGCGCGTAGCGCGGCGCCTTCTCGAGCTGGTCCTCGCGCAGCGGCACGACGTAGCCATCGAGGCTGGTGTCGTACTTCAGCATGTTCCACGGGATCGGATAGCGGTCGGTGCCGATGCCCAGGAAGCCGCCGAACTCGAGCGCGGCGTAACGGACGAGGCCGGAACGCTTGTCGATGACGAGGTTGTCGATGCTGCCGAGCTTGTCGCCGTTGCCGTTGTAGACCTTCGTGCCTTCCACGCGGTCCGAAGCGATGGTGGTGCTGGCCATGGGGCGTCTCCTACACAGTTGCGATAAGGTCCATGAGGCAAGGGGCGTGCCGCCGTGCCGCCGCCTCGGGAATTTCCCTTGCCTCGACACGGAACCCCGATCAACGCCGTACCGCCCGCCGCCGATGAAACTGCCCACCGCCGTCCGTGAAGCCATTGAGATCGTCAGCGAGGCCGCTCAGGGCTGGAGCGACGACAACGCACCCAGCATGGGCGCGGCGCTCGCCTACTACACGTTGTTCTCGATCGCGCCGCTGCTGCTGATCGTCATCAGCGTGGCCGGCCTGGTCTTCGGCGAGCAGGCCGCCCGCGGCGAGGTGATGGAGCAGCTCTCCGGCCTGCTCGGCACGCAGGGCGCGATGGCCGTCGAGGACCTGCTCAAGCGCGTGAACCGTCCTGAGGAGGGCGGCTGGGCCGCGGCGATCGGCACCGTCGTGCTGCTGATCGGCGCGACCTCGGTCTTCGCGGAACTGCAGAACTCGCTGAACCGCATCTGGAAGGCGCCGCTGGCTCGCAGCGGACCGGTCTGGCAGGGGCTGGTGACGCTGCTGCGCAAGCGGCTGCTGTCGCTGGGCCTGATCCTCGGGCTGGGCTTCCTGTCGATGGTCTCCATGGTGGCCAGCGCGGCGCTCGCCGCGGTCAGCAAGTGGTGGACGCCCTGGCTGGGTACCGAGTTCGTGCTGCTGGCGCAGGTCCTCAACGGGACGCTCGCCTACGCCCTGATCACGGTGATGTTCGCGGTCATCTACAAGTGGGTGCCGGACGTGCCGGTGCGTTGGCGCGATGTCTGGGTCGGTGCGTTGATCACCTCGGCGCTGTTCAGCCTGGGCAAGACGCTGATCGGCCTGTACATCGGACGCAGCGGCGTGAGTTCCGCCTATGGGGCCGCGGCCTCGCTGGTGGTCATGATGTTGTGGGTCTATTACTCGACGCAGGTCTTCCTGATGGGCGCCGAGCTGAGCTGGGCTTTCGCCAAGCGCCACAGCCTGCGCGAGGAGGCCTCCGCCACCGCCACGCGCGCGCTGCAGGCGGGCTGAGCTGCCGCCGGTCACGAGCGCGCGCCGCGCTTCACGCGAGTACCCGATCACCCGCCAGCCCGCGCCGATCCTCGTCCTGCGTCCGGCATGCCGATTGCCACGAGTCGGGGATCATGATCGCCTCCCTCGACACGGACGCCGCTGCCTCCCCGGTGACGCTGCAGACCGCGGCGGAGGCGCGCCATCGCCGCTGGTGCAACGTCCGGCGGGTGCTGCTGGTGCGGCTGGACGGCGTGTCGGGCGTGCTCGGATCGACGGCCTCGTTCGCGGCGATCCACGAGACGATGCCGTGGTCACAGTCCACGCTGCTCACCGCGCCCGAGGCGGCGGGGTTGCGGCCGCATCTGCAGGCGGTCGACGACCTGCTGACCTTCAACGCGCCGTGGACCGCCGAGGGCGCCGCCGCGCTCGCGGCCGAACCCGCCACGATGCGCGGCGACGCCGAGATGCATCTGTTGCGCAAGCTTCGGCGCAGCCACTTCGATGCCGCCGTGCTGTTCGCGGCAACGCCCGGTGGCGCGCTGCCCGCCGCACTGCTGTGCCGCATGGCGGGCATCCCGCTGACGCTGGCGCATGTGCGCGAGCCCGCGCATGGCCTGCTGAGCGACGAACTGCTGGACGACGGCCTGATCCAGGACGACACGCGCCGCCAGTTGGCGCTGGTGGCGCATGTCGGCATGTCGACCACCGATGAGCGTCCGCGCCTGAGGCTCCTGCCCAAGGACAGCCACCACATGCGCAGCGCCTTGCAGCAAGCCGGCCTGGGCTTCGGTCAGCGTTACGTGCTGGTCTGCCCGGGGGGCGGGGATGGCGGTGGTGGCGGCGCCGTCGGGTCGGGGCGGACCCCGCCGCCCGCGGCCTTCGCCGCCGCGATCGAGGTCCTGCTGCGGACCTGGGCGGACGACACCGCCGTGGTCCTGTGCCCGATGCCCGGTGACGACTCCGCGCTGCCGGCGCTGCGCGCCGCGATGCCATCGCGGGGGCAGGTCTTGCCGGTCGTGGGGTCCTTGGGTGAGCTGGCGGCGCTGATCGCGGATGCGCGCCTGTTGATCGCCACGGACGACCTCCCGCTGACGATCGCGGCGGCGGTGCGCGTCCCGGCGGTGGTGCCCGAAGACACCTCCCGCCGCGACTTGATCCTTTCCTGAACTGGCGCCGGACCATCGGCGACCCAAGAACACGCCCCGATCCGGGGCGTGTCCCGTTCCAGCGAAAGCGACGCCCATGACTCTCCAGACCTCCTTCTTCCCCGCGCGACCGTCGACCCAGGCCTGGGGGCCGCCCGAGTTCCACACCGGTCCGCACGTGGGTGAATCGGACCTCGACGGCAATTCGAACGAGGAGGAGACCCACCGGCTCAGGTCCGACGCCCGCAGGTTCGATGCTCCGTTGACCACGTGCGGACGGGACGCACTGCGCGAGCGCCAGCGCCTCCAGGCCTCGTCCGCGATCGCGGAGCCGCGTGCTCCCACCACCGAATCGCTGATGCAGATGAGTCAGCAGCATCAGGAGACGCTGAAGTTCCAGTTCGCGATGGCCTACCTGGACCGCATGGCGCAGCTCGTCCAGCACGCCCAGGCGATGGTGAACGGGCCCTTCCTGCCCATGCCCGTACCGATGTCGCTGACGTCCGGGCCCTGGACATCGCCCTGTGCGCCCGTGCCGGCGCCTTGGACGACGTGGTCGCCATACGTTGCGGGCTCGCCGGGCCTGACATGGGTCGACGGCACGCCGTACTTCTCGCCGTACTGCTCACCGGTCGATCCCATGAACACTTGGAGCCCGGGAGGCGCGTTGGGCGCCGGGATGTTGGGCGCCGGGATGTTGGGCGCGGGCATGTTGAGCGCCGGACTGCTGTCCAGCGGACTTGTCGCGAACACCCTGGGTCATGCGTTGGGCTCGACCTTCGGCGGTGCGCTATGCGGATTCTTCGGCGGATTCGGTTGGTGAACTCCGAGAGGAAATTGGTCACCAGACGTTCGCGCGGGCACGGCGCTTGCCCTTTGGTCGGGCCGCGCGTGGACGTGCGGCGGACTGCATCGGGATGGACGGATGTCCCCCCGAAGCGCGGATTCAGATCATGACCGGGAAGCGCGCTGTTCCCGTTGACCAAGGAGTTCCTCCATGCACCTGCGAAAGCTCGCCTGGGCCTTGCCGCTGATGCTGGCCGCCACCGCGGCCAGCGCGGAAAGTTCCGGCAGTTTCCTGGAGGGTGCGAAGCTCGCCTCGTTGTCTCGCCCGGAGCCCGTCGCGGCCCCGGCGACCACACCCTCCCACGTCCCGCACACAGGCGTCAGGCTCGTGTCCGCGGGTCCGGCCGATGCGCGCGTCTCGACGTTCGCACCGGCCTCGGTCAAGCCTGGCAATCCGTCCGCCGCGCCCGCGGACATCGAGCCACGCGACGCCCGTTTCGAGGTCCGCAACTTCCTGACCCTGGTGGTCGCGCTCGCCCTCGTGGGCTGGATCCAGCGCCGCCGCCGCGATGCCTGACGACACGCCCACCCAGCGGTGCCCGCAAGGCGGACATCACGCACCGGCCCGGTCCGAATCACCCGCGCCGGTGCCTTTTTTTCGAGTGTGCAGTTCGTATGTCGTTCATTCGAGAGCGAGCCGCGGATTCCGTACCGGAATTTTTTTCAAATCGATTCGCGCAGGGGGCTGGCAATCCGGTCGCTTGCTGCAAGAATGAGTTAGAGCGCTGAGGCGGACCTACTTCACGAAGTGGGGCGCCTCCAAGATTTTGCTGACCCCACCACGAAGGATGACCCGGTGACCCATGCGTTGATCGTGGATGACGACATTGATTCCGTCGCCACCCTGCAGGAACTGATCGCGAGCGAGAAATTCACCGTGTCGGTGGCCCACACCCTGCGCGATGCGCGCCGACACATTGCACTGCAACAACCCGACGTGGTGTTGCTGGACCTGCAACTCCCGGACGGCAACGGCATGGAGTTGTTCCAGGATCCGCAGCTGGTGGCCAATTCCGAGGTGGTGCTGATCACCGGCCACGCGAGCCTGGACACCTCGATCCAGGCGCTGCGCATGGGCGCAGCCGATTACCTGGTCAAGCCGATCAACATCAAGCAGCTGCAGGGCGTGCTGTCGCGGGTGATGAAGCCCGCCGCGCTGCAGGCTGAGGTGTCCGAGCTGAATGCCAACCTGGCCAACACCGGCCATTTCGGGCTGCTGTGGGGTCGCACGCAGCCGATGCAGCGGATCTACGAACAGATCTCGCGCGTGGCGGGCACCAGTGTCTCGGTGTTCATCAACGGCGAGAGCGGCACCGGCAAGGAGCTTGTCGCGCAGACCGTGCACGACCTCAGCCGTCGCCGCAAGAAGCCGTTCCTGGCAGTGAACTGCGGCGCGATCTCGCCCAACCTGATCGAGAGCGAGATCTTCGGTCACGAAAAGGGTGCGTTCACCGGCGCGGACAAGCAGCATGAGGGCTTCTTCGAACGGGCCAGCGGCGGCACGCTGTTCCTGGACGAGCTGACCGAGATGCCGATGGAGCTGCAGGTCAAGCTGCTGCGCGTGCTCGAGACCGGGCGCTTCATGCGCGTGGGCTCGACGACGACGCTGGACGCGGACGTGCGCGTGATCGCGGCGTCCAACCGCCCGCTGCTGCAGGCGGTGCAGGCCGGCAAGCTGCGCGAGGACCTGCTGTATCGCCTGAACGTGTTCCCCATCGAGATGCCGCCGTTGCGCGAGCGCCTGGACGACGTGCCGCTGCTGGCGGATCACTTCCTGCGCCAGATCGCCGCCAAGGAAGGCAAGAACAAGCGCTTCACCGCCAAGGCGCTGGCCCAGCTGCAGACCTACCACTGGCCCGGCAACGTGCGCGAGCTGCGCAACGCCGTGCAGCGCGCCTATGTGATGGCCGTCGCCGACACGGTCGACGAGCAATGGCTGCCCAAGGGCGAGGGCGCCGACGCGGCGATGTCGGGCGCGGCCGCCACCTCGACCAGCGCCGCGGCGACGACGTCCATCGCCGCGAATGCCGCGCCGGCGCTGGTCGGCGGATCCGCGGCGGCGGAAGTCTCAGGCCCCGCGGTGACGATGCCGCTGGGCAGTTCGATGGCGCAGGTGGAGAAGGCCTTCATCCTGGCTACGCTGCAGCATTACAAGCACCACAAGGAGCAGACGGCGGCGGTGCTCGGCATCAGCCTCAAGACGCTCTACAACCGGCTCAAGGAGTACGCCGCCGAGGACGCGGCCACCGGCGCCTGAGCCCCGGCACCGAGCTGGCATACCGCCTGCCTGATCCGGGCAGGAGGTTCACATGTCACTTCGCTGGGTGTCCGATTGCGAGCCGGGCCTGCGCCGCGTGAAGGCGGCGCGGGGCTTTCGATACGTGGATGCGGACGGTCGGCCCGTGCGCGATGCCGGCACGCTGCATCGCATCCGCGCGCTGGCGATCCCGCCGGCCTATGTCGATGTCTGGATCTGCGCCCGCGACGACGGCCACATCCAGGCCACCGCGCGCGACGCGCGCGGTCGCAAGCAATATCGCTATCACGCCGACTGGATGGCGCTGCGCGGGGACAACAAGTTCGGGCTGCTGCTGGACTTCGGCCAGCGCCTGCCGCGCCTGCGTCGCGCGGTGCAGCGCCGACTGCGCGACGGCGGCCTGGACCGCGAGCGCGTGATCGCCGCGCTGGTGCGGCTGCTCGACCGTACATGGATGCGCATCGGTCACCGCGAGTACGCCCGCGCCAACGGCTCCTACGGGCTGAGCTCGCTGTTGTCACGGCATGTGCAAGTGAAGGGCGACGCGCTGCTGCTGAGCTTCCCGGGCAAGAGCGGCGTGCGCCATCAGCTGGCCGTGCGCGACGATCGCGTCGCCGCCCTGGTGCGACGGTGCCGCGACCTGCCGGGTCAGGAACTCTTCGGTTATCAGGATGAGGCGGGCGAGCCCCACCGCATCGATGCCGCCGATGTGAATGACTGGCTGGCCACCGTCGGCGGCCCGACCTGCAGCGCGAAGGTCTTCCGCACCTGGCATGCGAGCGTGCTGGCGCTGGACCTGCTGCGCGAGCACGCGACGCGGGGCACCGCGCCGGTCGACGCGATCAAGCAGACGCTGCGGGACGTGTCCGCCCGCCTGGGCAACACCGTGGCCGTGTGCCGCAAGTCCTACGTGCATCCCGAGGTGCTCGCCTGGGCGCAGGCGGGGCGCCTGGAGGAGCTGCCCGGCCAGCGCTGGATGACGGCCCCGCCGGCGATGGCCGGCCTGAGCCTGGCCGAGCGCCGCCTGATGGGCCTGCTGCGCACGCAGCCGCGCGTGGAGCTGGCTACACCTGCGCCGGCGCCGCGGCCGGCGTCGCGCCCATCGGCGCCATCGAAGGCGTCGCGTCCCGGCGCCCGATCCCGTCCGCCGCGTCCTCAGCGCCCGGGTCATCCGCCGCGCAGGCCGCGCTCCGCGCCGACGTCTCGCTCATCGCGTGCGCCCGCAGCACGTGGTCGGCCAACGACGGCCAGTCGCTGAAGACCGCATCCGGCTCGCGCAGCGGCGATCGACGCCAGGCGGTCTCGCCGCCGGTGTCCAGCAGCAGGCCGGCCGCGCCGGCGCGGTGGCCGGCCTCGACGTCGTCCAGCAGGTCGCCCAGCATCCAGGAGCGCGTCAGGTCCAGGCCGTGCGCGCGCGCCGCCCGCGTGAGCATGCCCGGGGCCGGCTTGCGGCACAGGCAGGCCGGGCGACCCTGCGCGTCGGGCGCGTGCGGACATACGGCGACGTCGTCCAGCGTCACGCCGAAGCCCTCCTGCAGCTGGCGCAGCAGCGCGCCCTGCAGCCGCGCGAACTGGGCGCGGGTGAAGGCGCCGCGGGCGATGCCGCTCTCGTTGGTCACGAGCACCAGCGCGAGCCCGGCCGCGCTCAGCCGCGCGAGGGCCTCGCCGGCGCCGGGCAGCAGCCGCAGGCGCTGCGGATCGTGGATGGCGCCGTCATCGGGTTCGACGAGCGTGCCGTCCTTGTCCAGGAAGACCGCGGGCCGCAGGCGCGCGCGCGAGGTCGCATCCCGCCGCGCGCGTGAGGTGGCGGAGAAATCGAGATCGAGGAGGGAGAGGGTGGTCAGGGGGGCGTCGAGCCAGGCGGTCACGGGGGTGGCCTCCTGTTGCGCTCAGCGGACCCAGCCGTAATCGGTCTGGCGCGGCGCCAGCGACTGTTTGTGCCGCGCCATCATCCCGGTCTCCCGTCGCCCGCCATCCGAGGCCGGATCGATCATCACGCCGCTGGTCCCGACCGGGTCGGACGTCGACGCGGTGGTCGTGGCGGGCGAGGGCGGCGTGACCAGATGGCTGCTCCTGGGCGGCGGCAGCAGTTGCGCCAGACGGTCCAGCGTATGACGCACATCCAGCGGCTTGGCCCAGAGTTCCTGGAATCCGCAGCTCAGCGCGTCGAAATCGGAATCGGCGGTGACCGCGATGGCGGGCACCTGGGCCCAGCCGCGGCGCATGCGCAGCAACTTCAGCAGGTC
Source organism: Roseateles sp. (assembly GCA_039594005.1). Taxonomy (GTDB): domain Bacteria; phylum Pseudomonadota; class Gammaproteobacteria; order Burkholderiales; family Burkholderiaceae_C; genus Roseateles. Next base: position 1,068,030 of record JBCNOF010000010.1, on the reverse strand, counting down.
GGAGCCGTGGCAGTCGGGGAGGTTCAGGTCCACGAGCAGCAGCGAGGGCTGCAGCTGCGCGCTCAGCCGCCAGGCCGGCATCCCGGCCTCGGCCACATGGAGCCGCAGGTCGCGGCGTTGCTCGAACATCGCCTCCATCACGATGACGTTCAGCGCGCTGTCCTCGATGTACAGCACCGTGGTGAGACCGTCGTTCATCAGTTCGCTCCTTCCCTGTCCGTCTTTGGTTGGTCGCGAGATGTGGCAAGCGTCGTGCCTGGAAAACTCCCCTGATCCGGGGATTCCCCAAGTGAATTCGGCTCGCCCGGTGTAACCGGTACATGGCTCGCGCGTCAACGTCGGCGACATGTCGACGCGGACTTGTCCGTTCGCACTTCGTGATCGAGAAAGGCGAAGCGGCGGATGGGTATGAGACTTGCCTTGCCGAGGAGGACCCTCCCACTTCAAGGAGCAAGCATGGCCACCAGTCAACGCGGCGGCGCCGCGAAACCGGGTGCTGATCTCCCGGATGACGCCCCCGACGACCGTCCCACCAGTTTCGGCGTGCACAAGCCGGTGGATCATGTGGTGATCAGCTTCCCGGGCGCGCCGGACGCCGGCCAGGCCCGCGCGGCCCTGGCCGCGCACGGCATCGCTGACGAGGACCTGCACGCCTTCGGTGACCGCGAGATGGTCGCGATGGTCGAGCGAGACCTGAAGAACGCCAGTCCACTCGCCGCGATCGGCCAGGAGATCAACCTGCTGCGCAGCCACGGCGAGCTGGCTGAACGCGGCTATCACTTCCTGGTCGTGCGGGCGCGCGACGACGCCCAGGCCCGCGAGATCGCCGAGATCGCGCGGCGCAATCGCGCCGAGCGGGCGCAGTACTACGGCCACTTCATCATCGAGGAGCTGCTCGAGCCCGAAGGCGGCCGCCCGCAGGTGGCGGAATCGCCGCATCGCGGGCTGGACGCACATCCCAAGCCGGAGCTTCCGAACTGATCGCCGGGGCACGCTCCTTGCCCTTGACTTCCTCGTCACCTCACCTCCAGATCACCCTCGCAAGGACGAAAGGACTTCCTCATGAGCACCACTCCGAACAACGAGAAGAGCGACAAGGCCACCCCGTTCACGACGGCCAGTGATGTCGCCAAGGCCGTCAACGGCACGGGCGGCGGCACGGGCAGCAGCGCCTCGGGCACCGCGGCTTCCGGCACCGGCCCGTCGAGCACGACGGCGGCGGATCTGGTGAATCGTGTCGCGGACAAGGCGCACGCCACCATCGACAAGCTGGCGACGACGGCGGTGCCCGCCGCCGAGCAACTGCAGAAGAGCCTGGAAGACACGAATTCAATGCTGCATGACCGCGCCGACCGGCTGCGCGCCACCGGCAACGAATGGTGCGACGGCCTGCGCGCCAATGTCCGCGAGCATCCGCTCATGGCCGTGGGCACCGCGCTGGCGGTCGGCATGCTCATCGCGCGCCTGACCCGCTGAAGGCCCGCCCGCCCATGAGCGACGCGCCGCACGGTTCGCCCCAATCGCCCCAGCCGTTCCCCCCGCCTTTCCCGCCACCTCCCGCGCCATCGCACGGGCCATCGCACGGGCCATCGCACGGGCCATCGCACGGGCCATCGCACGCATCTCCTCCCGCCTCGGCGGACGGCGACCCTGCCGGCAGCGCTGCCGCGGGGCAGGGCGGCGGCACCGCGCCGCCGGTGGCCGACTCCTGGCTGGGTGACGTGCAAGGCATGGCCCGCGCGGCGCGCGGCATGGTGTCGGGGCGGCTGCTGTTGCTCTCCCTGGAGCTGCGCCGCGCCCGTCACGGGCTGGTCAGCCTGGTGATCCTGGGCGTGGTCGCCGCGATTGCCGGCGCCACCGCGTGGATCGCGCTCTGGGCGTTGATCGCCGCGCTGGCGGTCCACTTCGGGCTGAGCTGGCCCTGGGCCTTCGCCGGCGTGCTGGGACTCAACCTGCTCGTGCTGGCCTGGGTGGCCGCCGCGATGAAGGCGCTCACGCCGATGCTGGCCTTGCCCGCGTCCCGTCGCCAGTTCCACTGGCTGTTCAACGATCCGATGGATCCCGAGGAATCGAGCGCCGATGGCCGCACCGCAACACCGCCCTGATCCCCGCCGCATCCCGGACGTGCCCGACCGGGCCACCGGTCCGGAAACGCTGGAGGAGCTGTCGCTGCGCATCGAGATGGCGGAGCTGCGCGTCGTGCGCCGCGATCTCGAATACCGCCTGCATTGGGATGCGTTGCAGCAGCGCGGCAAGGCCGTGCTGGTGCCCAGTCGCTGGCTGCTGCCGGCGCTGGGCACCGGCGCGAGCTGGCTGTTCTGGCGCGTGGTGCGCGGGAAGAGGCGGCGCCATGCGCGGGAGCACGAGGGCAGTCGCCATCACTTCGCGGCCGCGCCTGAACACCAGCGTGCGCATCGGGCGCATGAGACCGCGGAAGGCGGGGGCGGCGCGAGACCGGAGGTCGGCACGCTGCAGCTGCTGACGATGCTGTGGGGCTTCATGCCCGCGCGCATCCGGCTGCAGGTCGGGCCAGAGATCACCCAGCTGCTGCTGGGACTCGTCGCGGGTTACATGCAGGGGCGCAAGCAGCAGCGTGAAGAGGCGGCGCCGCCTCGCAACACCGACGCCCGCTGACGAGCCCTCACCCCAACCCCTCTCCCGCTTCGCGGGCGAGGGGCTTTTTCGTCGTCACGTCTTGAAGCGCCCTCGCCCGCGATGTTGTCGGTCGAGAGGCTTGGGGGCTCCCTCGCCCGCGAAGCGGGAGAGGGCGGGGGGTGAGGGCTCGCGGTGACGCTCAGTCTCTCAAGCCGCGTTGCGCGCCTGATCGCGCAGCAGCTTGATCTGGTCATGGTTGCGCAGCGCGCCGGCGAGGTGGCGCTGCACGACCTCCATCACGCCAGCGGGCAGGTCCTTCTGCGCGGCCTTGCGATAACGCGCCACGGCGGCGTCCTCGCCGCGTTCGCATTCCTCCAGCATGGCCTTGTCGCTGTAGCCCGTCAGCGTTGCCTTCACCGCGACCCAGCCGCGATGCAGCGTGCCGCTGGTGCTGCCGTCGTCCTCCGGCTTGCCGCCGTGCTGCCGCACCAGTTGCTGCAGTTCCGACGCCGCTTGCCGGCAGTCCGCCGCGCGCTGCGCGAAGACCTCCCGCAGGCTGGTGCTCTTGACGTGTTCCGCGCAGCTCAGGAAGCCGTACTCGCCGTCCTTGCTGGTTTCGATCAGGGTGTTCAGTTCGTCGATGACATCGGCGTTGTCCATGGTCGTTCCTTTCAGATCAAGGGAAGTGGTCACCCCCCGATACAGCAAGTCACATACCCGTGGACAAGCCCATCGCCCGATGCAGCGCATCCAGGATCTGCGACGGCGACGCCGGCTTGCGCAGCACCATGAACGTGGATTCGCCGGTCAGGGCCTCGCTGAAGCCGCTGATCAGCACCACGGGCAGACCGGGCCGGCGCTTGCGCAGCTCGCGAGCGAGCGCCTGACCGTCCATCGAGCCCGGCATGACAACGTCCGACAGCACGATGTCCACGGCCGCGCCGCTGCCGAACAGCTGCAGCGCCTCGTCCGCGTCCTTGGCCGACAGCACCTGGCACGAGAAGCTGCGCAGCAGGCTGGCGGTGACGCGATTCAGCTCCTCGTTGTCCTCGACCAGCAGCACGCGGGCGCCGGCCAGCTGGTTGTCACGTAGCGTCTCGCGCGGCGCCTCGCCGCCCGCGCGCTGCACCGGCGCGCTCGCCTGCGAGGGTAGCAGCAGCGTCACCGTCGTGCCCGCGCCGAGCTGGCTGGCGATGCGCGCGGTGCCGCCGGCCTGCACGCAGAAGCCCAGCACCTGGCTCAGGCCCAGGCCGGTGCCCTTGCCCACGGCCTTGGTGGTGAAGAAGGGCTCGAACACGCGCACGAGCAGGTCGTCGGGAATGCCGGGGCCGCGGTCGGTGACGCTGATGGCGACGTACTCGCCCGGGGCCAGGTCGCGCACATCGCCCGGCGCGGCGCGGCCGGCCTCGATCGTGATCTCGCCCATGCCGTCGGTGGCATCGCGCGCGTTCAGCGCGATGTTGATCAGCGCGAGCTCCAGCTCCGACGGATCCACGCGCACGCTGGGCAGGTCGGGCGCCATCGTCATCGCGAGCTGCATGCGCTTGCCCAGCACGGTGGCCAGCAGCTCCTTCATCTCGCTCAGCGTCGAGCGCAGGTCGACGACCTGCGGATGCACCGGCTGGCGGCCGGACACGCGCAGCAGGTGCTGGGTGAGCCGGCTGCCGACGTCCACCGATCGCATGATCGCGCCCAGCGGCATCGCCAGCGATTCCGCATGCGGGCTGCGCTGGATCAGGTGCGCGCTGTTGCTGATCACGCCCAGCAGATTATTGAAGTCATGCGCGACACCGCCGGTGAGCCGGCCCAGCGCCGCGATGCGCTGCGAGCGCGAGCTGAGCTGCTCGGCCTCGCGCGTGCGGTCGATGGCCTCGTTGACGCGCTCCTCGAGCTCCGAGCGGCCCTGGCGGATCGCGGCGCTCGCGTCCTCGAGCGCCAGCGCCACCTCGTCGCACTCGAGCATGCCGGTCTTGGGCGCGTGCACCGGCTCTCCGGCGCGCAGCTCGTTGGCGATGGTGTTGAGCGCGTGGATGGGGCCGGAGATCCGCCGGCTGATCCACAGCGCGCCGAACATGCCCACCAGCACCAGCAGCAACGCGCCCACGGCGATCGGCTGCAGCGCGTTGCGCCCGCCGAGCCCGCCCAGGCCGGTGTCGCGCGGCACCGCGGTGATCACCATCCAGCCCTGCGGCGACTTGGTGAAGTAGCCTACGACCGGCATGCCGTCCAGGTTCACCGAGTCGAAGCGCGACTCCTCATGCCTGGCCATCAGGCGCTTGAGGTCGTCGGTGCTCGGCCGGCCGGCATAGCTGATGCCGCCCGGATGGCGCGCGACGACGGTGCCGCTGCTGTCGACGATGGTCGCCGTCCAGTCGGGCGGCAGGCGCTGCGCGTCGATGATCTGCTGCATCTCCTGCGGCAGCACGGCGATGCTCATGTTCAGCCACACGTGACCGCCGCGCTCGATCGGCTGCACGATCTGCGCGCGCAGCTGACCGGTGACCGGGTCGGGCGAGAGGTTGCCGATCGTGGCCTGCTCGATGAGCGGCACGGCCTCGCGGGCGAGGACAGGCGCGGGCGCGGGCGCGGGCGCGAGCCCCGGCGCGGACGCGCCGCCCTGCGGCCTCGACGGCGCGGCGACCGGCGCCTCAGGCACGCGGCCTTCCGCGAGCCGGGTGCTGAAGAGCGTGCGGTCGGGCGCGTTGAGCTCCACCCAGCCCGACAGGCCCTGCATCGCGCGGCGGGTCTGCAGCTCCAGCATCGCCAGGTCCTCGGGCGGGATCTGCGGCGCGGCGTCCAGGATCTGCGACAACGACAGCACGCGCGCGATGCCCGCGCGGCGCGCGAGTTCCTTGTCCACGACCATCGACAGCGCACGGGTGCTGTCGCGCATGTGGCGCACGGTGGCTTCCTGCTCGTCGCTCCACGTGCGCCAGCTCACCCACAGCGCCGCGATGATGCCGGGCAGCATCACGGACAGGACGAGCACGAGCAGGCGGGAACGGATCGGAAGGGGCATGGGCGAGGCAGCGGAGGTGCGGACGGGCCGCCACGGCCAGGGGCCGATGGCGCTGACGCGCGAGCGTCGAGGCGGCAGATTATGGGTGGTGCTGTTCAAGGGCGTTCAGGAGGCAGGGGCGCGGCCGGTCGCGGCGGGGAGGGTGGGCGCAGCAGGGTGGCCAGCGGCGTGCAGGGGCGGTCGCTGCCGCGCAGGTAGACGGCCACCGGGCGCATCTGGCGGTTGCGCTGGCTGATGCTGCGCAGGCAGATCAGCAGCGGCACGGCCAGCACCGCGCCGGCCACGCCCCACAACCAGCCCCAGAACATCACCGACAGCAGCACCGAGAGCGGATTCAGCGACAGACGCTTGCCGACCACCATCGGCGTGATGAAGTTGGATTCGATCGCGTGCAGGCACAGGTAGCTCAGCACCGGTGCCATCAGCGCGGCCAGGCCCGCGTCGCCCAGCGACGAGGCCAGCGAGGCCGCCAGCAGCAAGCCGCACATGATCAGCGGACCCAGGTAGGGGATGAAGTTCATCAGCGCGGCCATGGCGCCCCACAGGCCGGGATTGGGCAGGTCCACGTACCACATGGTCGCGGCCACGACGAGGCCCACGCCCAGGTTGATCGCGCTGACGGAGGCCACGTAGCGGGAGATGTCGCGCTGCGCCGCCCGCAGCCCGCCCAGCACGCCGGCGCGCAATCGCGGTCGATGCGGCAGCAGCTCGATGCAGCGGGACAGCACCCAATGCTCGGAGGCCAGCAGGAAATACAGCAGGATGGTCGTGGCCGCGGCCGACACCAGGAACTTCAATCCGGTGCCGAGGACCTGCGCGGTCAGCGCCACGCCCTCGCTGGCCAGCCGCTCGCGCACCGGGTCGACGGGCGGCGTCGTCGCGGCGCGGCCGCTGGTCCGGCGCTCCGCCGGCGGGCCGAAACCCGGAATCGCCGCGCGCCATCGATCGACGCGGTTCAACGCCTGCGACACCGCCGTCGGCGCGCGCTGCCACCAGTCCGCCACGGGCTCGGCCAGCAGCGCCACGCTCAGCACGGTGCAGCCGACGAGGGTCGTCACCAGCATCGCGGCGCTGATGGCCTCGGGAATGCCGTGATGGCGCATGGTCCGCACCGCCGGTGCGAGCACGAAGGTCAGGATCAGCGCCACCAGCACGGGCAGCACGATGGCGCTCGCTTCCTTGAGCAGGAACACCAGCGCGATCAACAGCAGGCCTCGCGTCGCCCAGCGGCGCATCGTGGTGGGGGGCAGGGCGGCGGGGCGCAAGATGGGTAAGGTTGACGCGGACGGGAACGTTCGAAGCCATCGAAGCAAGCTGCGGGCCAACCCTGCCGCAGACGCGGGTACGCAGGGGTACGGAAGGCAGCTGCGGGTCCGGGGTGGGGACAGGATTTGCGTGGACGCGAGCGCGCCCCTGGCCATCGGTAAACCGTGCCGAAAGCCTTGCGGGGTGTCGCCGGTTGGCGACGCCTGAGCGTCCCTGGCGGGTCCCGGAGGACCGGACGGCCGACGGCGGCGGACGCCACACGCCGCGACACCCGATCACCCGGCAGGCCCCGTGCCCAGCGGGTTTGCGGCGTTTGGCCGGGCACGCCGCATGACGCGATCCCCGCAATGTGAAACCGCCGGAACGCGGTGGCATGGTCCTTGCGCTGATGGGTCATCAGGCCGGTTCGCCGGCACTGTCTGCAACCAGTTCCCGTCCTCGCGGCGGGGACCCTCCGGAACCGGTTGCGGGCGGTTTCAACCATACCCGGGAAGGAGTCTCACAAGTGGGAGCAATGGAACTCAGGCACGAGCACAGGCAGTCGCAGACCCTGTCGCCACGCCTCCAGCACGCGGTGCGGCTGCTGCAGATGTCCTCGCTGGATTTCTCCACGATGGTCACCGACATGCTGGGTCGCAATCCCTTCCTCGAAGTCACCGAGAGCTCGGACGACTCGCTGCCGCTGGACGCCGACGTGCCGGTGGCGGCGTCCCCGGTGATGTCCGAGACGCCCGAGCCGCTGCCCGACGATCGCGAGATCTGGCGCGCGGAGAGCTCCGGCTCGATCCGCCGCGCCGACGACGGCGAGCTCAGCGCGCTGGAGATGACCGCCGCGCAGACCTGCCTGCGCGAGCATCTGCGCGGTCAGCTCAACGTGCTGCGCCTGTCGCCGCGCGACCTGGTGCTGGCGACCATCGTGGCGGAGTCCGTCGATGACGACGGCTATCTGCGCAGCTCGCTCGAGGAACTGGCCGCGGTGGCGCAGATGCAGCCGCCGGTGGCGCTCGAGGAAATGCAGATCGCGCTCAAGCGCGTGCAGGCGCTGGACCCGCTGGGCGTGGGCGCGCGCAGCGTCGCGGAATGCCTGCTGCTGCAGCTGCCCAAGATCGAGGACACGCGCAGCCGGCTGCTGGCCGAGCGCATCATCACGCAACACCTGAACCTGCTGGCCTCGCGCGACGTGCCGGCGCTGGCTCAGCTTCTGGACGTGAGCGTGGCCGAGGCCGAATCGGTGTGCCTGAAGCTGCGCCGCTTCGACCCGCGTCCGGGCTGGCGCTACGAGACCACGCAGGCCGCGTACATCGTGCCGGACGTGCTCACGACCAAGGTCCGCGGCCAGTGGCGCGTGCAGCTCAATCCGGCGGTGATCCCGAAGGTGCGCATGAACCAGGTCTACGCGGAGCTGTTCCAGCGTCACCGTCAGCAGGGGCACGCCGAGATGGCGAACCACCTGCAGGAGGCGCGCTGGACGATGCGCAACATCGAGCAGCGCTTCTCGACCATCCTGGACGTGGCCAACGCGATCGTGCGTCGTCAGCGCCACTTCCTGGAATTCGGCGCGATGGCGATGAAGCCGCTGGGCCTCAAGGAAATCGCCGACGAGGTCGGCATCCATGAATCCACGGTCTCGCGCGTGACCAACAACAAGTACCTGGCCACGCCCAGCGGCGTGTATGAGCTGAAGTACTTCTTCTCGCGGGCCATCGTGAGCAGCAACGGCAGCGCGTGCTCGGGCACGGCGATCCGCGGGCTGATCAAGGACATCATCGAGGCCGAGCGCCCCGAGAACCCCTTGTCCGATGCCGAGATCACCCGTCAACTGGCTCGCCAGGGCCTGGTGGTGGCGCGGCGCACGGTGACCAAGTACCGCCAGATGCTGCGCATCGACGCGGTGGAGCGCCGCCGCCAGCACAGCTGACGATCCCGAATTTCCCGAGGCGCGATGGAGACAAGGACAGGGCCCCACGAGGCCCTGTTTTCATTGGTGCTCAGCGCGAGCGCGGCTTCTCGTCCGGGGTGGAACCCTCCTTGACCAGACGATCCCGCCGCTGGGCGTCGAGACCCGGTGTCGCGCGCAGGTCGGTGTCGACCTGGCCCTGCTTCAAGTCTTCGTGCGCCTGGCCGATCACGGCGCGTTGCTCCTCGCCGGCCGCGCCGGTGCCCATCCCGCCGGTGGCATCGGCGCCGACACTCTGGTCGCGTTCGTGCGGCAGTTGCACGTCGTCGTTGTGGTCGGGCGCAGCATCCGGCTGAACCGTGCCCGGTGCCACGGGCGCCTTGTCCAGCACACGGCCGGAGGGCTTGGCGGCTTGCGTGCCGCGATCAGCGTTGTGATCAGTGCGTTGGGTCATCGACGCCCCTTTCGAATGATGTTGATCCGGTCAGGCAATCCGGCCGCCCACCTCTGTCCTCCTTCGCGCGGAACCTCCGGGCACCGGACGACGGACTGACCCGCCCCTGTCGTCCCGCGGGACGGATCTGCCATCGAACCGGAGCCCTGCCATGAATCCCTCTCGTCTTCCCGCTCTCTCGCATGCCGGTGCATGGTCTGCCGAAGTCGCGGTCGACCCGCCAGCGGTGACGACGCATGCGGCCAGAGCGGACCTGCCGACGCTGCAATGGGTCCGGGACCTGCTGGTTCACGAGTCGCGGTGGGACATGATCGATCGCGCGCGCGTGGAGAGCCTCAAGGTCGACGGTCGTCAGGCGCGGAGCATTCCGGGCATGGACCGCGAGACCGCCTTGGTGGAGATCGAGGTGGCCTGTGCCCTGTCCCGGTACCTGGGCCAGCGGTTCGCTGAACCCGAGGTCGAAGAAGCAGCTCTCGTGTTCTCGGAGGAGCGATCGGCCCTGGAGACGTCCCTGCGAGATCAACGGCGTGGTAAGTCTCGACTTGAGACGTGGCGGATCGACCGGTTGTGTTCGGCGTGGCGGAAGATGAGCACCGCCGCGCGCACACGGCACGCGATGAGCGGACCAGTGGAGGCCCCGCTACATCCGGTCGATCAACGACTCCGGGCGTTCAGCGCGATTGTCTGGAGCATGGGCAGGAAGCTGGATGCCATCGATGGATGGCCCGCGACGCAGTGTCTGGCTGACCTGCAGAAGGCCAGCGACGCCTTCCATGGGAGTGATCGCCTTCCTCCCGACCAAGCCGATCGCCAGCGCGCGATGGCCCTGCAGAAATCGCGAGAGGTGACGGATCGATGGGTCGCGGCGCGCAAGACGGCCTTGACTCAATCAAAGACGTCGTCAAGGACTTCGGCGACGACGGTGCCCAGCGGGTCGCTTCCCCGGTTGACGCCGACACCGAGGGCGTCGCGGCCGCCGTCGCTGCCGGCGGCCCGACGAACGCAGGACCAGATCTACCTGCCACCGATCTTTTCCGGTACGGGCACATCCTCCCTGTCCCGCGCGGTCCCCCAGGCCTCGTTGATCGACGACGCGACGATGTCGCTGGACCGACTGCTGGGACTGCCCGAGGAGGCACCTGCGCGAGCCGAGCGGCCGGCGCCGCCGGATGCGCTGTCGATTTGTCTGCGCGGTCACCTGCCTCCGGGCAGCATGCCCCGCATTGCCTTCGAGCTGCCTCTGCACGGTGGTCAACCGTACGAGAGCCCCAAGGACCTTCTCGGCGACTTGCAGGTGGCCCGGGACTACCTGCGCGGCCCCTCGGTCCGGGAGCATGCCTGTGGCCGGGCGCTCGCCGCGCTGACGCAGACCGTGTGCAAGGCCGTGGAATGGGGGGAGCCGCCGCCGGTGACAGCATTGACCGGATTGCTGGACACGGTACGTCGCGCGTCTGTCTGCATCGATGCGCGGCAGGCCTTGATCCCCATGGCCCTCCAGATCGAGGCGTACGCGTTGCGAGGCGGCCCGGACTTCCAACGCGATGCCGTGACTTTCCTTTCGGGGCTCCGCGATCTGGACGCCTGCATGAATGAGGCGGACGGAGCAACCGTCTTGGGCCGAAACGGCCGTTTCATGGCGGAGCAGCGCTGGTGCGCCATCGAGAACCGGATCGAGCAGCTGGTCCGCGCAGGCGCGGCCATGCTGCGCCGCGAGGGCGGAACGACACTTGCCCGCCAGGCGCAATGGAAAACTGGAAGTCCCGATTCGCGCTCCTCGACACCGACTTGATGCTCTGGGGCCAGTTGTTGCTCGGCGCGCTGGTGATCGTGGCGGGCGCGCTCCTGCTGCACGCGATCCTGCGTCCGATCGCGCTGCGCCTGTCCCGTTTCTCGCGGCTGCTGACTGCCGTCGTCCAGCGCTGCGACAACCCGGCCCGCTGGACCCTGCCGCTGATCGGGCTGCTCATCGCCGCCCAGGGCGTGCCCGACACCGTCCCGGGCATCACCGGCGTGCAGCACGTGCTCGGCGTCCTGGTCATCGTGGGCCTGGCTGCCGTTGCCAGCGGCGCGATCACCGGCGTGGCCCAGGGCGTGGCCCTGCTGAATCCCGCCGATGTCGAGGACAACCTCGCCGCGCGCCGCATCCAGACCCAGACCAAGGTGCTCGCGCGCGTCGCCAAGGGCGCCGTGATGCTCGCCGCGCTGGCTTTCATCCTGATGACCTTCCCGCGCGCCAGGCAGCTCGGCGCGAGCCTGCTGGCCTCTGCGGGCATCGCCGGCCTGGTCTTCGGCCTGGCAGCGAAATCCGTGTTCGGCAACCTGCTGGCGGGGCTGCAGATCGCCATGGCCCAGCCCATCCGTCTCGATGACGTCCTCATCATCCAGGGCGAATGGGGCAGGGTGGAGGAGATCACCTCGACCTACGTCGTGCTCAAGATCTGGGACGAACGACGCCTCGTCATCCCGCTCCAGTGGTTCATCGAGAACCCCTTCCAGAACTGGACCCGCACGAGCGCCAGCATCCTCGGAACGGTGATGCTGTGGGTCGACTTCACATTGCCCGTGAACGAGCTTCGCGAGAAGGCGACCGCCATGTGCAAGGCCTCGGCCCACTGGGATGGCCGCGTCTGCGGCGTGCAGGTCGTCGAGACCACCGAACGCACCATGCAAATCCGCGTGCTCGTGTCCGCCAAGGATTCGGGCAAGGCCTTCGATCTGCGATGTGAACTGCGCGAAGGCCTCATCGCCTGGCTGCAGAAGACGCATCCCCAATCACTGCCGCGGGTGAGGGCGCTCGTGGAGGACCTCCCGGCGCCCGCCGCACCCGTCATCAAGCCGACGTTGCCGCCTTCGCCCGCGCCCTGAATCCGAACGTGACGTCACGGCGCGGAATGATCCGGACGCCGAGGCGCACCCATCGCGTCCCTCGTTCGATGACCGCCTGCAAGGAACGCAATGAACATTCCCCCCGATCTGGCCGCCGCAGGCGCGGCCCGGTTCTCCCACTCGTCGGGATCCGCCGCGCCGGTACGGATGCCCGCCTGCGCCTTGACGCTCCCGAGCGTCAGGACAGCTCGCGACTCGCTTGCCGCCAAGCTGCGGGGCCTGGAGGAAGACATCGCGACGTCCTCGTTCAGCAGACCGATCAAGGACATGCTGCGCGCGCGGTTCGAGCGCGTAGGGCAACGCTTCGTTGCTGGTGACAGGCAGTTGTCCCGCGTGGAAGGTTCCAACGACCATGCCGGCCTCATGCACGCCATGGACTCGCTGACGGACGCGGGCCGCCGCGCGGTCGCGATCTTCAGTCTGATGAGGAACGATGTGCCGCCGTACGACCTGGAGCAGGCCCGTCTGGCCGAACCGGTCATCGCGCAGGCGCTGTCGAGCGCGGGACCTCGGGAGCTGGACGGGGTGCTGGACCTGGTGATGGCCTACGACATCAGTGACGCCGCCTTGCATGACGAGGCACTGCTCAACCTGGTTGTCGGCTTCACGGCGTTGAACATCGCGATCGTCCCGCCCGCGCAAGCAGCGTCTCCCCATCGACCAACGTCCGGAGAAAGTCCGCCGAGACAGATGCCGGTGCGCAAGCCGATGCCGAGCGCGTCGAGGCCGCTTGGCCCCGCTACGCCGACCCAGGTCGTGGCAACGGATCGCGGGTCGCGGTTGCCTGGCGATGTTCAGGCGATGGCGCGATCGCTCCAGGGGTGGGCTCACCCGATCGAGGAGGACTTCCTCGCTCGCGTGCTGCTGTGCGTGGCGGATCCCGCCGCCAGCAAGGACTGCTGGATGCCCGCTCCGCTTCTGGGCATGACAGATATTGCGGCCAAGGAGGCGCAATGCAAGGCACGCGAGCCGGGCAAGCTGCGGCGCGATGTGTTGATCGAGACCATTCGGGACGCCTATGCCGACCACGTCGGCCTCCTGGCTGAGGAGGCGTCACAGCGAAACAGCATGCCGGCGCAACCGCCGCAGGGCGACGCTGAGCAGGAGTGCTTCAAGGAGGTCGTCGAAGCGTTTCTGTCGGGAAAGAAGCTGCCGCGTTATCTCGACAGCTACTGCGCACAGTTGATGACCCGACGCGTCTGACCCTGATCGACGCGGGCGCTGCCAGCACCGCTAGGGTCGCGCTTGCAGCATCAGGCGAAGCACGTCGTCGACCTCCACCTGTTCGTTGAGGTAGTACCGCGCGTGGCTGTGGTCCAGGCGCGGCCCTACCCGCACTGTCACCCAGTCCGGGCCCGCGCGCTCGAACGCCGGCTCATCATTCGTGTCGTCACCAATGTAGAAGCCCGCATCCGTGCCGTAGCGCGCGGTCAGGCGCGCCATCGCATCCCCCTTGTCCGGCGCACCCTCGACCAGCACGTTCACCACGCGCTTGCCGCTCTCGAACACGATCTCCGGCGGCAGCTCGTCCCGCAAGGACGCAATCGCCTCCCGCGCCCTCGCCGGATTCGCCGCCATCCGGTAATGGATCGCGATCGAGGCCCCCTTGTCCTCGATGGTCGCGCCCGCCTCATTCAACATCGGCTCGACCCGGCGCGCCAACTCACGGAACTCCGCCAAGGTCGCGACCACCCGCGGATCCGGGCCGTCAAACTCATCCTCCGCGCCATGATTGCCCACGATGTGCGTCGGCTTGAAACCAAGCCGATGACGCACGTCCAGCACCTGCCTGCCGCTGACCACCGCCACAGGCACACGCTCCGTCAGGCGCTCCAGCAACCTGGCCGTGCCCTCAGGCAACCTCGCCTCGTCCGGCTGCATGACGATCGGTGCCAGCGTGCCGTCGAAATCGAATCCCAGCAGCGGTCGCCGCCTCATCAGTCGCCCGAGCGCCTCGCGGCCCTCGGCATCGAGCAGGTATCGCACCGGCATCATCAGGTCATCGCCTCCTCGCCCGCCTCGCGCGAGCGCCGTTGCACGCGTCGCGTGATGCGCTCGCGCAGTCGCCATTGGCCCGCATCCGTCAGCATGCGGCCGGCCCATCGATAGACATTGAACTCCCGCACCGTCATGCGCAGGCTCGCCATGCGCTCGCGCTGCTCCTGCGGCGGCATCGTGGCGGCCCGGTGGAGGGCATCCGTCGTCTCCTCGACGTGGTACGGATTGATCACCAGCGCCTCGGGCAACTCGCGCGCGGCGCCCGCGAAGCGGCTCAGGATCAGCACGCCCTGGTCATCGTCGCGCGCGGCGATGAACTCCTTGCACACGAGGTTCATGCCGTCATGCAGGCTGGTCACCACGCACATGTGCGCCGCGCGGTACAGCGACATCAACGCCGCATGGTCGTGATGCTCCGCGAGCAGCAGCACCGGCTTGTAGCCCGCGCCGCCGAAGCGCAGGTTGATGCGCTCGGTGACGCGATGGATGCGGTCCTGGAACTCGCGGTACTCCTCCAGCGCGCTGCGCGTCGGTGCCGCCACCTGCAGCAGCACGAATCGTCCCTGCCACTGCGGATACTTCTCCAGCAGACGCTCCACGGCGTGCAGCCGCTCCAGGATGCCCTTGGTGTAGTCGAAGCGGTCCACGCCGACCGCCAGGATGGTGTCGGGCGCCAGGTTCAGGCGCGAGTAGACCGCCGCGCGGGCGTCCGCCGGCGACTCCCACCCGGCGCGCTCCTCGTCGGTCGGCCACGCGATGGAGATCGGATAGCTCTGCACCAGCGTGGGCTCGCCCTGGTAGCTGATCGTCGAGTGCTCGTGCTCGATGCGCGCCTCCAGGTAGCGATCCACCGTCTCGGTGAAGTTCTTGCAGTGGAATCGCGTGTGGAAGCCGAGGATGGTGCTGCCCAGCATCCCCTGCAGCAGCTCGCGCCGCCACGGGCAGATGCCGAAGGACTCGGGGTTGGGCCAGGGGATGTGCCAGAAGGTGATGATGGTCGCCTTGGGCAGCTTCTCGCGCACCATCGCGGGCAGCAGCGCGAAGTGGTAGTCCTGGACCAGCACGACCGGGTCGTCGCCACGGGCTTCCGCCACGACGGCATCGGCGAAGCGCTGGTTCACCGCGCGGTATTGCGCCCAATCCGATTCACGGAACACCGGCCGCACGTGGGCGACGTGGCACAAGGGCCACAGGCCCTCGTTGGCGAAGCCCTGGTAGTAGCCGCGCTCCTCTTCCTCGCTGAGCCAGATGCGTCGCAACACGTAATCCTGCGTGTCCGGCGGCACCGCGACGCGGTCATGCGCGTCGACGACCTCCTGGTCCGCGCTGCCGCTGCCGTGCGCGATCCAGGTGCCCGAGCACGCGCGCATCACCGGCTCCACCGCCGTCACCAGGCCGCTCGCGGGACGGCTGACCGAAATCCCGTTCGGACCGCGCTGGTGGATGTAGGGCTCCCTGTTGGACACGACGATCACCTGGTCGCCGCGCAGCTGGGTGCGCAGCAGGCCGCGCAAGCGCTCCGGGTCCCAGGGCGTGAGCGGGCCGTGCTCGCGGTAGAGGTTGTCCTCGAGCTCGCGGATGTGCTGGCGGATCTCGACCTCCAGCGGCTGCAGCTCGGGCGGGGCCGTCTCCGGCCCGCCGCGGAAGCCCGCGGTGTTGTTGAGCAGCGGTCGCACGAGGCCCTCGCCGCGCAGGATGGCGCGCATGCCCGAGACCCAGCCGCGCCAGCTCAGTTGCGCCACGATCATCGTGATGCCCGCCACCGCCAGGCCCAGCACGGTGATGAAGATGATCATGTAGCGGCGCGTGTCCAGGCTGCGCCGGTCGGGCAGGCTCAAGTCGTGCAGCAGCACGAGGCGCTCTGAGTCGGCCTGCTGAGGATTCACCGGGAAGACGCCCACGTGCACCGCACCGCTGGCGAGTTCCAGCCGAGGGTCCTTCTGCGCGGCGGTCAGCTCGGCCTCCTTGCAGGCCAGCGTGTCCGGGAAGCCCTTGGTGCTGAGCTCCTGCTTGCCGTCAGCGGCGCACAGCGCGATGCCCACGAGGCGCTCGTCGAGCACGCCGCGCTCGAGCAGGTTGCGCATGCGCTCGCGCTTGGCGCCGGGCTCGATGTCGGCGATCGCCACGGACAGCGTCTTGGCCACCATGGCCCCGCGCGCGCTCAGATCGCGCGAGAACCACCGCAGCGTCATGCGGTCCAGCAGGGGCAGGGCAAGCAGCGCGGCGAGCGTCAGCGTGATGAGCAGCGGGACGAGGAATCGGATCTGGAGATGCAGTGACTTCATGAGCGGTCCCGATCCAGGTCTTCATCGCGCCCACGCCGCGGCAGCGCATGCATGCCCCCGAGCGCCAGGCCGGCGGCGAAGGCGCCGTAGATCAGCAGCAGACTGGTGATCGAGGGCGGGCGGGTGCCCGCGGCGGTCGCGCGCTTGTCCGCGCCGGGCGTGAGCACACTGGGCGCGACGACCCGGTCCACGCCGACCGCCACCGCGGTCAGCAGCAGCGCGTCCGTGACGGCATTGCCGCGCGTGGGATGACGCCGCATCGCGCGCATCCGGTCATACAGCGCGCCCCAGATCAGCCCGGTGGCCGCGTGCAGCGCGATGTCCGCGGCCGACGCCTTCAGCCCAGGCCGGCCCACCCGATATTCCGATCGCCCCACCAGGTGCGCGGGATCCGATCGGCTGCCGCGCATCAGCGCCACGCCCGAGAACACACTGGCCAAGATCCCGTCGGCGCATGCCCGGCGCAAGGCCGGCAGCAGCAAAGCTTTCAAAGGCGACTCCTGTGACACAGAGATACAACCCTCTGCGAACGGCAATCGCCGTGCCGCCCAAGCCCGGTGCGGGGCGGGAGGCGAACGGACGCCGACAAGCGATGGCCCATTCGGCCGGGTCGCCCGCCTTCAATGGCCGCGCTGGCCTCACTGCATCGCTACCGGCGGCGGCATGTACGGCGGTTCGTGCACGGGAATGGGGTCCTCGCCCGGGATCGGCGGATCGATGATGTCGGGCGGCAGCGGATCGGGCTGCGGGCCCGGGCCGTGCGGCGGCGGCGGCACGATCGGCGCCTCGTTGGGATGCGGCGGATTGGGCGGCACCGAGTGGGCGCGCTGCGGCGGGTGGAGGTGTGTCATGGTGATCCTTGGGGGCGAGGCCCTCGATGTCCCCATTGCAAGCGGCGCGCCCGGGGGAGGCGGGCGGGGACGGCCTGGAGCGATGCATCTCCCGGGCACGGCGGGCGGCACCCGGATTGCCGGAAGTCGGCATGTCCCTGGTCCCCGAGAAGGAGTGACGGCATGAGATCCCACGTGCTGCCCAGCAGCGACTTCCGCGCCGACCTGATGGCGCGCGACGAGGTCGTCGCCCTGTTGGTCGACGATCACCAGCGGGCGCAGCACGCGTTCCACCAGTTCGATCGCCTCTGGGCGCAGGGGGACCACGAGTCTTGTGAAGGCCTGGTGCGGCGCACCTGCGCGCTGCTGACCGTGCACGCGACGCTGGAGGAGGAACTCTTCTATCCGGCCGTGCGCCAGTGTCCGGAGATCGGCGCGGTGGAGCGCCGGCTGATCAACGAGGCGGAGATCGAGCACCTGGTCGTGCGCATCCTGATGTCGCAGCTGCGGCGCATGAGCGCGCAGGACACGCAATTCGCGCCCCTCGTGGGCGTGTTGGGGAGGTATGTCAGCCACCATGCGACCGACGTGGAGCAGGGCATCCTGCCGCGGCTCACGCATGCGTCGTCGGTGGATTGGCGCAAGCTGTCCAGCGGACTGCGCCGCCGTCGCGACGAGCTCGACCGCCAGTGGCGCGACGAACTCAGCCAGGAGAGCTCGGAGTACGAGCGTCAGCAGGACGCGTGAGCGCGGGATCGGCGCTCGTGCGCGCGGTGCCGCCGGCACGTTCGGCCCGGCGCGCCACCGAAGCCACCAAACCATGGGACAGGAAATGCGCCATCAGGCGCTGCTTCTGCTGGGCGGTCAGCGCGGAGGCTTCGATCATCGCGGGCCAGTGCGCCCAGGCGGCCTTGACGCAGCGCGCCACGGCCTGCTCGGCGGGTTTCACGGGCAGCTTGAGCTTGTCGCAGAAGACCTGCAGCAGCTTCGGGCCGAGCGCCTGACGCTGCGCGGGGCTCGCATCGCGCAGCTCGCCGCGCGACGGCGCCAGCGCCTCCGGCACCGTCAGCAGCGCATGGCCGTGGATGCGGTGGTAGACGGCATAGGCGACCACGTCATAAGCGGGCGACAAGGTCGGCGTGATGCCGTCGAGGTAGCGCACGCCGAGGTTCTTCAGATGCATGTCGGCGTTGCCGATCATCTCGTTGACGGCCAGGCGGCGCAGCAGTTCGTGCACGGCCGGTTCGCCCAGGCTGGGCTCGGCCATCAGCACGGCGGCGATGTCGAGGTAGCTCACCGGCCGTCCATCGGGACCGCCGCCGTACTTGTCCTCGGGCATGCGGCCCAGGATCTGCGCGAAGTCCTCGACGTGGACGCGTCCCTGCGCGGTCCGGTCGAAGCGCGTGACCGCGAGGAAGCGGGTGCGCGAGGTCGAGTTGCCCAGGTCATAACCGTGGGCGATGCCCAGCCGGTCCAGCGGTTCCAGGCTGGCCTCGCAGGTGTCCACGCCGGCCGCCCGTGCCAGGCGCAGCGAGAGGTCTTCGACCTCGGGCAGCAGCGGCTGGCCCACGACGGGGAGCTTGGCGATGAAATGGGTGTCCTGGTCCTTGGTCCGACCGACGAAACGGTCGCCGTCGCGGATCACGCCGAGCTTCGGTTGCACGCCTGACAAGGACACGCCGGCGTCCAGAGGGTCCGCGGTGACCGACATCTCCAGCGCATCCTGGCCCTGGGTGACGTAGCGCGCGAGCTCGTCGCGCGAGAGCGTCACGGGCAGCGCGCGCACGTCGCCGGGCAGGTCCCGGCCGCAGGCGGCGAGCATCTCGAAGTGGTCGTCCGGCGCGCAGCCGCGCAGCGCCGCCACGTGGTCGCGGAACACGCCCTCGGGCAGCAGGTTCTGGAAGAAGGACGGCAGCAGCCAGCCGTTGCGGGTCGAGTGCCGCCCGTTGAAACTCGCCGAGCGGATGTCGCGCCAGAGGTCGGCCTGCGCCTGCGGTGTCGCCGCGCGCAGCGACAGGGACAGCGTCGGCAGGCCCGGCGCGGCCGTTGACCCGGCGCCGAGCGACTGCGCGATGACCGATTCGTCGGCGACGAAGCGATTCGTGACCGATGCGCCGGGCAGGGCGTACTGGAACAGCACGCCGAGTCGGGCCGGGCCGAGATGGATGGCAAGCGCCTTGACGTTCATCGCGGGCCGCCGTCTTCCGCCGCGTCCGCCGAGCCATGCAGTGCGGCCAGCGCCTGCGTGACGACCGAGCGCACCGGCGGGCGGAGCTGCTCACCCGCCGCCACCGCCGCTGCGGCGCCCTTGGGAACGAGCAGCAGTTCCAGCCCCAGGCGGTCGGCCAAGGCCATCAGCGTGGAGAGCCGGAAGTCCTCCTGGCCGCTGAGCACATGGGTCAGCGTGCGGGGCGCGACACCGGCCGCCTCGGCCAGGCGGGCCTGGGTCAGGCCCTGACGTTTGGCGGCGTCGCGTAGCGACTCGGCGATGTCGGTGAGTGAAAGCATGGCAATAAATTGCGTATTCGACGATACACGGTACTTGGTTACCAAATCCGCGTCAAGCCGAAAAACGCAATTTAATGCTAATTGACTTTGTCATGGCATTTGAATGCCATAAAGATCACTCACCTGGCGTTCATTGGGAAGCGGGCGTGCTCGCCGCGCCGGCCGCGGCGGGGAAGGCCGCCTGCGGACCGGCCCCGGCGGTGGCCGTCACGCGCCAGATCGCGTTGCCGACGTCGTCGGCGACCAGCAGCGCGCCCTGGCGGTCGACCGCCACGCCGACGGGACGACCCATGGCCCGTCCCTGCGCATCGAGGAAGCCTGTCAGTACATCGATCGGCATGCCGCTGGGCTTGGCGCCGACGAAGGGCACGAACACGACCTTGTAGCCCGCAGGCACCTTGCGATTCCACGACCCGTGCTGGCCGATGAACATGCCGTGTGCGAACGCCTGCGTCAGCTTGTTGCCGTCCGCCGAGGCCAGCCCGAGCGACGCGGTGTGCGCGCCGACGGCGTAGTCCGGCGCGATGGCCTTCTCGACGAGTTCAGGACGCGGCGGCTGCACGCGCTGGTCCACATGCTGTCCGTACCAGCTGTAGGGCCAGCCATAGAAACCGCCATCCTGGACCGAGGTGATGTAGTCGGGCACGAGGTCGTCGCCGAGCTCGTCGCGCTCGTTGACCGCCACCCACAGCGCCTGGCTGGTCGGCTCCCACGCCAGGCCCACCGGATTGCGCAAGCCGGACGCGAACACGCGCGTCGAGCCCGACTTCAGATCGATCTCCAGGATCGCGGCGCGGCGCTGTTCGTTCTCGATGCCGTTCTCGGCGACGTTGCTGTTGGAGCCGATGCCTGCGTACAGCTTGCTGCCGTCGGCGTTGGCGATGAGGCTCTTGGTCCAGTGATGGTTGATCGAGCCGCCGGGCAGGTCCGCGACCTTGGTCGGCGCACCGGCCAGCCGCGTCTGCCCGCTCGCATAGGGGAAACGCACGACGGCATCGGTGTTGGCGACGTAGAAGGCATTGCCGATGAGCGCCATGCCGAAGGGCGAGTTCAGCCCCTCGGCGAACACGAAACGCTGGTCGGCGACACCGTCGCCATTCGTGTCGCGGAGCAGGGTGATGCGGTTGGCGCTCTTGGGCGTGGCGCCGGCCTTCTTCTGGAACTGCTTGGTGATCCAGGCCTTGGGGCCCTTGCCGTCGTCGGGGCGGACCGGGGCGTTGGTCTCGGCGATCAGCACATCGCCGTTGGGCAGCACATACACCCAGCGCGGGTGATCGAGCTTGTCGGCGAAGCGTGTCACCGACAGTCCGGCCGCGGGCTGCGGCTTGGCCCCTGCGGGCCAGCCGACCGCCTTGGCGACGTTGATCGTGGGCAGCAGCGTCTTCTGCGGCTCGGGCAGGACCGGATTCGGACCGTAGCCGGGTGGCGTGGCGGGTTGGGCCTCCAGGGCATGGACAGACATCGCGGCGGTGGCCGCGGCCATCGCAAGCGAAGCAAGAGCGAAGGTCTTCTTGTTCATCGGCATCTCCGTGGACGGAACCGCCCGGCGAGGGCGGCCATCGTTCGTCCAGCAATCGGGATGCCTGCGCCGGATGACGCGGGCATGCCGCGAAGACCGCCGCTCAAGCGAACGGGCTGCGTTCCAGGATGTCGGCCGCGTCCGCGAGCGCCATCGCGAGCGGCAGGTCAGGCGTGGCGCGCAGCGCGGTCTGGAGGGCTCGGAGCGGCTCGATCAGACGCGCTGTCGATGCCTTTGGCAGGTAGCTGTAATGCGCGGTGGAGCGCGCGTCGAGCTGGCCTTTCATGCCGCACGCCAGGTCGATGAGATCGCGCTCGGTATCAAGCCGTTTCTCGAGACGGGCCAGATCGAGTGTCAACACGGCTGCCCGAAGCGCCGGTGCCAGCGGTTGATGCAACGCGGCGATTGGCACCTTGAACAGTTCAGACACGCCTCGTTGCGCGATCTGGGCCATGGACCTGGGCTCGCACATCTTGAACGGCGTCTCGCGCATCACGAGTCGGCCTCGGTCGTCCTGACCGAAGTCTTCCCAGCGAGGATTCGGCCTGCCGACGACCCACTGCGCCACGACGGCACGATGCAACTCATCGGCGCTGATCCGCGACAAGTCCTGGGGCGGCGGCAGATCCACGGCGTCCAGTTGCATCGCGGACTGGCCTTCGAAACTCACCGGTGTGGCATCTGGAATGCGAAGGTCCAGACCGGCGTCCTGCAGCTTGAACCTCAAGCCCGACGCGAGCGCCGCGTGCTGCGGTCCGCTCTCCGGCGTCGAGGCCATCCGCGTGTTCAGCGGGACGAGGCGATAGACGGTCCTCCCGTCCGACTGCTTGATCAGCCAGTCGGAGCTCCCGTTGGACCGGCGATTGAGTTCCGGATGGGCGTCGCGCAGCTGCGATGCATCCATGCGCCGCGCGTCGGCGCGATCTTTCAACCTCGGATGGAAGAGCGGCAGGTCTGCCGGATCCACGCCCCGGGCCTGAAGGCTCTGCAGCTTCGCCTGATGGGCGCGCGCCAGCGACTGCGCGTTGAACGCCACCTTGCGCCGCAGCTCTGCTTCCCTCCCCATGCCCTTCTTCCCGGTGTGGCTGGCGAGGTAACCCGAGGTGATGTCATTCAGTCTGCTGATGATCGCCTGGTCGGGCGCATGGGTCTCCTCACGCGCTCGAAACTCGGCCAGCACGGCTTCGACCTTGCGGAATGGAACGCGGCGCTCCGGCGCTCGAATGATCGGGCTGGGATCCAGGAACATGGTCGTTTCCGATGCCGGCATCGGAGGCGGGGTCTCCGGGATCGGCGCGAGCGGCGTGCCGATCAGATCGAGATCGGGATGGGACACGACGGGGGGCGACGGCCCGTCCCATCGTGTGGGTCGCACCGGCGCGGGTGGGCTCGAGAGGGGTGACGACAGGCGATGGATCAGGCCCTGCGCCTCCGCGATACGCCGCACCAGCTCCTCGGTTCGCGGGCGATCTGCCACACCCTTCAGATAGCGCTCCGACAACTGGACCAGTTGCTCCGCGGTCGGACCGGACTGCGGGCAATGAGACGCTTGCCATCGATCACGCGCCTTGGCGAGCTCCGCGTAGTGCACGTCCTTGGAACGCGACAGCTTGGAAGCGGGTGCGATGACGCGGCTGCGAACACCCTGCGTCGCCTGGTTGGCCCGGCGCTTCAGGCCCTGCAGGAAACCGGACCGCTTGTCGCGGACCGTGGACAAGTCCGGCGACGTCTGCGCGTCAAATGACCGGGCGGCGTGGGACGTGGTGATCGTGGGAGAGGTGGGCATTTGAGGCAGACTCCAACGCCCGTCCGCCGATCTCGGGAAGATCGCCGCGGCAGGCAGGAGGTTCTGTCTGATGACAATCGCCATCGGTTCTGGCGAAGCGGCTCTCCCGTTGAGCAGCTGCGGGGCATCTCGCTTGCCGGGGTGGCGGCAAGTTCGAATATTCGGCAACACATGACCCCAGGGGGAACTTCGTTGATACACCGATCCCGCACCTCCGCAGGCGCCGCCGTGGCCGCCGGCCTGCTCTGCGGCGGCGCGATCGCGCAAGAGGCGCCTGTGCCGGCGCCCGCACCGGCGTCCGCCGCGTCCACGCTGCCGTCGGTGGTGGTCTCGGGCAGCGTCGCCGAACGCCGGCTGGAGGACGCGCCCTACGCCGCCTCGGTCATCGACGCCGACACGCTGCGCGCCGCCGGGCCGCGCGTGAACCTGTCCGAGGCGCTCAATCGCGTGCCGGGCCTCACGGCCAACAACCGGCAGAACTATGCGCAGGACCTGCAGCTTTCCTCGCGGGGCTTCGGCGCTCGCGCGCCGTTCGGCGTGCGCGGCCTGCGCCTCTACACCGACGGCATTCCCGCGACGATGCCCGATGGGCAGGGGCAGGTCACGCATTTCGACCTGGCCTCCGCCGCGCGCATCGAAATCCTGCGCGGGCCGTTCACCGCGTTGTACGGCAACAGCTCCGGCGGCGTGATCGCGCTGGTCACCGCGCCGGTGCGAGAGCGTTTCGCGCAACTGGACCTCGACACGGGCAGCGCCGGCCTGCGCCAGGCGCGCTTCAGCGCAGGGACGCCATTCGGCCCGCGCGACGCGGCCGGACGGGGGGCCGAGGCGCAGTTCAGCGCCTCCCACATGGAGATCGATGGCGCGCGCCCGCACAGCGCCGCGCGCCGCACGCTGGTCAACGGGCGGCTGGCCTGGTCCGGCGCGAGCGATCAGGTCGTCGTGCTGCTCAGCGACATCGACCAGCGCGCGCAGGATCCGCTCGGCTTGACCGCCGCCCAGATCGTGGCCGATCCCGACCAGACGACGTCGCAGGCGACGCAGTTCAACACCCGCAAGAACGCCAGCCAGACGCAGTTCGGCGCGAGCTGGTCGCATCGCTTCGACGACGTGGGTCCGTTGCGGGAAGGGACCTTGACCGCCTATGCCGGGCGTCGCTCGGTCGCGCAGTGGCAGTCGATCACGGTTGGCGCGCAGATACCGCCGAGCAGCGGCGGCGGCGTGGTGGACTTCAACCGGCGTTACGACGGGGCCGATGCGCGCGCGCGTTGGCGCCTGGGCGCGGCGACCCTGGTCACCGGCGTGAACGTCGAGCGGCAACGCGACGATCGGCAGGGCTACGAGAACTTCATCGGGACCGGCGCCTCGCAGGTGCTCGGGGTGACCGGTGCGCTGCGGCGCGACGAGGACAACGCGGCCACGACGCGCGAGGCCTATGCGCAGCTGGAAGCGCCGCTGACCGAGTCCTTGACCGCCTCCGCCGGGCTGCGCGCGGGACGGGTGAGCCTGTCCGCGCGCGATCGCTTCCTGGCCAATGGCGACGACTCCGGCGCGCGACGCGATCGCTACACGACGCCGGCGGCGGGCCTGGGCTGGCGCGTCGCGCCATCCCTGCTGCTGCACGCGGCCGTCGGACGGGGCGTGGAGTCGCCCACGCTCAACGAGCTGGCCTACCGCGCGGACGGGCAGGGCGGCTTCAACGCGGCGTTGCGGCCGCAACGCAGCACGCAGCAGGAGATCGGCGCGAAGTGGCGCCACGGCGGTGGCGATTCGGGAGCGGAGCGCGCCATCGAACTCGACGCCACGCTGTTCCGCATCGAGACCCGCGATGAGATCGGCGTGCTGAGCAACAGCGGCGGACGGTCCAGCTTCCAGAACGTCGGTCGTACCCGCCGCGAGGGCGTCGAGGTCGTGGCCGCCTGGCAAGTCGCGCCGCGTTGGCGGACGCAGGTGGCGCTCGGCAGCTTGAGGGCGCGTTACCTCGATGGCTTCCTCACCTGCACCGGGACGCCGTGCGCGGTGGCCACGGTGCCGGTGGTGGCCGGCAATCGCATCGCCGGCACGCAGGGTGGCAGCGGCTACGCGGAGCTGGCCTGGCGGCCGTTCGCGGCCTTGCGGCAGGGTGAACTGGCGGTCGAATGGCGCGGCATGCGCCGCACCGCGGTCAATGACGTCAACAGCGAATGGGCTGCGGGATACGGCGTGCTGAACCTGCGGGCCCAGCGGGGGTGGGCCTGGGGCGAGACGCTCGCGACGCTGACCGCGCGCATCGACAACCTGGCCGACCGCCGCTACGTCGGCAGCGTCATCGTCAACGACGGCAATGGCCGCTTCTACGAGCCGGCTCCGGGCCGGTCCTTCTGGATCGGGCTGTCGTTGCGCGCCGCGGGCATCGGGGATCGCTGACACGCGCCACCCCCGACCCTCGGCGGCGCGCGATCAGTGACGCTTCGGGAACGGCCGCCAGGGGGCGATGTCGTAGCGCTCCTCGATGTCGACGATCAGTCGCGCCAAGATTTGCAACTGGTGTCGGAGCTCCCTCTCGGCTGTGACATCCGTGGAGCGAATTCGACCGACCTGCTCGGACCGATGGACCAAGGTCCGCCGCACCTTGTCCCGAAGCGTTGCGGCGTCGTCCAGCGAGACCTCGTCCCACGGGCGCCTGCGCAACGCGTTGGTCTCACGGATCAGATCCTCCAGCCGTCGCGCCTTGGCGCTGCTGCGTGCCAGCAGCCGATGGAGGAATCGCTTGAAGCCCGTCAGGCAACCCGGCGACGACGATTTCTCCGATCCGATGCCAGTCGTGTCGATCCGGGTCTCCGAGGGCAGGCTTGCTATGCGGGGCATGGCCTCATCTCCTTTCAGCGGGAACATCCGAATCGGTGTCGACCCCCATGCGACGCGCGAGGTCGGCCAGCGCGCCATCGAGGCCGGAACGCAGTTCGAGCTCGACGAAGCCGTTGTCGTCCATCAGCTCCACGAGCTCGTCGCGCGCGAAATCGTGGCGACCCTCGGCGACATATCGGCCCAGGCGTTGCAGCACCTCCTCGCGGACATCGCGATCAGAGGCCGCATCGGCGGCGTCGAGCAACTCGAAGAGCGGACCGTCGAATGCGTCGATCAGCTGTTCGAGGTCCACGATCGCCTCGTCCAGCGCGACCAGCACGCGCGTGCGATCGGGGTGGTGCTCGCAGCGCTCGATCACGGCGCGGCGCAGGTCTTCCACGGCCAGATTCAGCCGGCGTCGCGTCTGGCGCCAGATCTGTCGGGGTGGGGGGAGCGCCGGCGCCGTGGCGCCGCGCGAGGCAGCGGGAATGCGGGCCGAGGAGGGCGGATTGAGCGGATTGTGCGAGGTCGTCATGCGCATCTGTCGCATGGCCCGCGCATCGGGTTCGCCGGTGCGTTCGCCCGCTTGACCGCCTGCCGGCTCGCCTCGGAGGGCGATCAGCCCGGCGTCGGCGCGGCGAACTGTCCGATCAATCGCATCAGCAAGGGCGGCCGAAGAGGCTTGGACAGGTGGGCATCGAAGCCCGCCTGCAGTGCCTGCTGCCGATCCACGTCGCGAGAAAACGCCGTGAGCGCGATGGCCGGCAGGCGCTCGCCGGGCGCCTCCAGCGCGCGGATGTCGCGCATCAACTCATAACCGTCGCGCCCGGGCATGCCGATGTCGCTGATCAGCAGGTCGAAGGCGTGTCCGGACAAGGCCAGCAGCGCCTCGTCGGCCCCGTGCACCGCGGTCACCAGCGCGCCGCGTTCTCCGAGGATCAGCTTGAGCATCGCGGACGCATCGGCGTCATCGTCGACCACCAGCACGCGCAGGCCGGACAGCGAGACCACGTCGACGTCGCCCAGCGGCGCGAAGCCGCTGGTGGGGCTTGAGAGGCCGAGAGGACCCGGGCCCGTGTCCTCCTCCGGACGCGTCCACGCCGCAGGCGGCGTGTGCTCGCCCGGCAGCCAGAAGCTGATCGCGGCGCCGCGGCCGCGGCCCTCGCTGCGGACCTCGATGTGCCCGCCGTGCGCCTCCACGAGGCTCTTCACGATCGACAGCCCCAGACCCAGGCCGCCGTGCTGGCGGCTGGCGGCGGCGTCGCTCTGCGTGAAGCGGTCGAAGACATGCGGCAGGAATTCCGGCGCGATGCCCTGGCCCTCGTCGCGCACCTCGACGACCACGCCCGCGTCGCGCGCGCGCAGCGACAGGGTGATCGTGCTGCCGCGCGGCGAGAACTTCGCCGCGTTGCCCACCAGGTTCCAGATGACCTGCTGCAGCCGGCCGCTGTCGGCCATCAGCACGACGTGCTCATCCTGCAGATCCAGCGCCAGCGCATGACCGCTCTCGTCGAGCGTGTGCTGCAGCGCGGCGACGGCCGCCCGCAGCACCGCGCCGATCTCCACGCGCTCGCGGCTCATCGGCAGCTTGCCGACGTTGAGCCGCGACATGTCCAGGATGTCGGCGATCATGCGCGCCTGGATGGACACGTTGCGGTCGATCGCCGCCAGTCCCTTGACCAGCAGGTCCGGCGGGCTGTGCCGCTGCAGCACATGGGTCCAGCCCATGATCGCGTTGAGCGGCGTGCGCAGCTCATGCGACAGCACCGCGATCAGGTCGTCCTTCATGCGCGACAGGTGTTCGGCCTCGCCGCGCGCGGTGCGTTCGCGGTCCAGCAGTTCCTGTCGCTGCTGCGCGATCAGCAAGCGCATCGAGATGTCTTCCGCCGTGGCCATGAAGACGCCAGGCTCGATGGACGACGAGGCTGTCCATTCGACCGGCACGGCGCGGCCGTCGGCGCCGCGCAGTGAAAACTCCGCACGCAGCGCATCGGACCCCAGCGCGTCGATGAAGGCGCGCGCCTTGGCGAGGTCGCCCGGAGCGACGAAGTCGGTGAGGGGCCGGCCCGCCACCGTCTCCGCCTCGTCCGCGTGCAGCCCGAGCAGCGACAGCATCGCGGGATTGGCGTCGAGCAGCGCGCCGTCGCCGCCGCGCAGCAGGCAGATGCCGCCGGGGGCCTGCGCGTAGACGGCGCGGAACTTCGCCTCGCTGCGGCGCATCGCCTCCTCGGCGGTGCGTGTGCGCACCAGCGCCTGGATCGTCGAGACCAGCACCGCCGGTTCCACCGGGTGCGTCAGATACGCGTCAGCGCCGGCGTCCAGGCCGCGCACCTTGTCCTCGTCGGTGAGGTAGGCCGCGGTCAGGTGGATCACCGGCAGCCGGAAGGTGGTCGCCTGCGCGCGCAGGCGGCGGCATAGCTCGAAGCCGTCGATGTCGGGCAGGTGGATGTCCAGCACCACGGCCGAGGGGCGCTGGTCCACGGCGGCCAGGGCCTCGGCACCAGTCGCGGCCTCGATCGTCGGGAACCCGGCGGCGTTGAGCAGCCGCACCGTCGTGTAGCGTCCCACCGGATCGTCGTTGACGACCAGCAGCGCATGGGCCGCCCGATCGATGGCGCGCGGCTCGATCATCGGGCCCCTCCTGCTCCTCCGACATCGGCGCCGAGGGCAGTCTCGCCCGTGTCGCCGCCGATGGGCCGCTCCGGCGCGCGCAGCGGCAGCGTCACGGAGAACGTGGATCCGACACCCGGCGCGCTCTGGAGCGCGACTCGGCCCCCCAGCAGCTCGGCCAGGCGTTTGCTCAGCGACAGGCCCAGGCCCGTGCCGCGCAGACGCTTCTGGATCGGCGAGCCGATCTGCGTGAAGTCCTGAAAGATCGCGCCGTGGAACTCCTCGGCGATGCCGATGCCCGTGTCGGCGACGGCGAAGGTGATCTCGTCCTGGCCCTCGGCGCCCGTGGACCGCACCGCGCTGACGCGCACCTCGCCCTGCGCGGTGAATTTCAGCGCGTTGGAGATGTAGTTGCGCAGGATCTGCGACAGCTTGGCGTCGTCGGTGAACAGTTGCGAGACGTCCTGAGGCTCCTCGAAGATCAGCTGGACATCGGGGTTGACCAGCACCGGCTTGAACATGCCGCGCAGCGCGGCGAAGAGATCGACCAGCTCGAACCAGCCGGGCGAGACGTCGATGCGTCCGGCCTCGACCTTGGCCAGGTCCAGCAGGTCGTTGACCATGTCGGCAAATTCTTCCGATGTGACGCGGATGAAGTCCACCTGCTTTTCCTGCTCCGCGGTCAAGGGACCGTCCACGCGGTCCAGCAGCAGGCGCGTGAGGCTGCGGATGGAGGCGATGGGCGTGCGGAACTCATGGCTCATGTACGCGAGGAACCGGCTCTTGAGCTCGGTGGCCTGGCGCAGGTGCTGGGCCTGGGTGTCGAGCTCGGCATACAGCGCGAGCACGCCCCGGTTGGTCTCGTCGAGTTCCTCCTGCAGCGCGGACACCTGCGCCCGCGCGGCGGACAGGGCGGCGCGCAGGGCGTCGGCGTCGGTGGAGTCGGTCGGCGTCATCATGTCGAGCTCGTGGTCTTCGGATTCTCTTCAGCCAGCCAGGTCCTGCGCGCGGCGGACCACCACCACGGTGGCGTCGTCTCGGCCGCGCACGTGGTCGCGCAGGATCCATCCGGCGATCAGCGACGCGTCGGCCTGCAGCAGTCCGGGGACGTCCCCCAGCGACCAGCGGCTGACGATGCCGTCGGAATGCAGCACCAGCACCGCGTGCGGCGGCCAATCGTAGGCGACGTCCTGCAATCTGCGCACCTGCATCCCGAGCGTGCCGTGCTGCGACATCAGCGAGCGGTCCGCGACGCCCGAGATCAATCGACCGGCGATGTTGCCGGCGCCGCCGAAGCGCAGCGCGGTCTCGCCTTCGGTCAACGTGACCACGGCCGCCGCGCAGCCGCGCGTGCTGCGCAGCGGTTCATGCAGCCGGTCCAGCAGGCTGGCCGGCGAGGACAGGGCGGTCTCGGGCGCGTCCCGCAGCAGGTCGCAGAAGCGGTCGGCCGCGGCCGCCGCCTCGCGACCGTGGCCCAGGCCGTCGGCCAGGCCCAGTGTCCAGAGCGATCCCGCGCGGCGCAGCGTCCACGCGTCCCCGCTGACGATCTCGCCAGGCGCGGCGATCGTGAGGCCGGCGACCTCGAACGCCGCAGGCGCGTCGCGACGCGCGGCCGCCGAGGCGCTCGACGCGCCGCCCGCCGCGCGCGCGCAGAATCGCACCGAGATCACCGTGCCCAGCCCGGGCGCGGAGAAGACGTGGAAGCCGTCGGACATCCGCTGGATCGCGCCGAGCCCGGTCCCGGCGGAGCCCGCCGAGCTGTAGCCGTCGCGCAGGCAGCGCTCCACGTCCATGCCGGCGCCGCGGTCCAGCGACAGGACCTGCAGGGCAGGGGGATCGTCAACGCAGCCGCCACGCCCGCCCGCATGACCGCCTTCGACGCCGACCAGCAGCGCCGCCTCACGGCCCGGGCCCACATGGCGCTGGAGGTTGGTGCCGAGCTCGGTCACGGCCAGCGCGACGCGTCCGGCGCACTGCTCGTCGTGGCCGAGGTCGGCCGCCAGCGTCTGCGCGGCGCGGCGCGCCTCGCCCACCTGGCTGCCGTCCTCGATGGGGAAACGTCGGAAGGCGCGCACGGCTACTTCCAGCGCGTGATCGTCACGCGCGTGCCGCGGCCCGGTCCGGAGTCGATCTCGAAATCGTTGACCAGGCGCTTGCTGCCCGACAGGCCCATGCCCATGCCGTTGCCCGAGGTCCAGCCGTCCTTCATCGCCAGGTCCATGTCCGGGATGCCCGGCCCCTGGTCGACGAACGCCAGCCGCAGGCCCGTGCGCACGCCCGAGTGCACGAACGCCCACTCCATGTCGCCGCCACCGCCGTAGATCAGCGTGTTGCGCGACAGCTCACTGGCCGCGGTGATCATCTTGGTCTGGTCCACCAACGAGAACTTCAGCTCCTGCGTCAGCTTGCGCACCTGCTGTCTCGCCAGGACGATGTCGGTCTCCGCGCGGATGGGGAGCGCCCCCGCGGACTCACCGGCGGCCAAGGCCACGCTCCCCGCGCTGGACACCCGGGCCGACCGGCGCGTCGCCGTGGTCCTCGTCGCCGTCGTCCTCGTCGATCTCGTCACCGGTCGACTGGGCATCCAGCAGCTCATCGGCCTGGCGCAGCAGCGTCATGCCGCGCTCGACGTTGAGCGCGGTGCGCACGCCCTGCAGCGACAGGCCCAGCTCCACCAGCGTGATCGCCACGGCCGGCTGCATGCCCACGACCACCGAGGTCGCGCCCAGCACGCGCGCGATGCTGGAGATGCCGGCCAGCATGCGGCCGATGAAGGAGTCCACGATCTCGAGCGCCGAGATGTCGATCAGCACGCCCGTGGCGCCGGTCTCCTGGATCTTGTTGGACAGGTCGTCCTGCAGCGCCAGCGCGGTCTGGTCCTGCAGGTCGACCTGGATGGTCACCAGCAGGGTCCTGCCCATGCGCAAGATCGGGATGCGCGTGGTCATGCCAGACCGCCCGCGCCGCCCTGGCTACCCGCGCCGAAGGCGTCCGCGCCCTTGGCGCGCGTCACCACGAAGCCGGCGCGTTTCATCGCCAGCTTCAGCGCGTCGGCCAGCGTGGCCTTCGTCGTGATGCCTTCCAGGTCGATGCCCAGGTGGACGATGGTCTGCGCGATCTGCGGGCGGATGCCGCTGATGATCGCGTCCGCGCCCATCAGGCGGATCGCCGTCACCGTCTTGAGCAGGTGCTGCGCGACCAGCGTGTCCACGGTGGGCACGCCGGTGATGTCGATGATGGCCAGCGCCGAGCCGGTCTCCACGATGCGCTGCAGCAAGGTCTCCATGACCAGCTGCGTGCGGCCGCTGTCCAGCGTGCCGATCATCGGCACGGCCAGCACGCCGTCCCAGAGCTTGACCACCGGCGTGGACAGCTCCAGCAGCTCCATCTGCTGGCGCGAGATCACTTCCTCGCGGGTGCGCTGGTAGGTGGTGACGGTGAACTGGGCCATGTGGTCGATCAGCGTGGAGATCTCCCACGTCGCCTCGACCATGGCGGCCGGGTTGTCTTTGAAGCTGCGCTGCAGGCCGGCGAACAGCGGCTTCTTCAGCGCGAGCACGAAGCGGCTGGTGTCCGCGGCGGTGGAGCCTTGCGCGGCGCGCGAGGCCGAGAGCCGCTCCAGGACGTCGCGCACCGGGTTCCAGGGCGTGTCGTCGAAGTTTTCCGTACTGCCGCTGGCGCGCACGCCCGCGAGGATGGCGGTCAAGACCTCACCCGTCTCGCGGACCTCGCTGGCCAGGGCGCGGTTGCCGCCGCCGGCGGTCAACTCGGCCTGCCATTCGGCCAGGACCTGGTCCCGGTACTGGGAAAGAAGGGCTTCGACGGCGGCGCTGTTCTGTTTCATCGGGACCTCGTGGGCACGGGATGTGCCTGACTTGGGGGAAGGCGTGCATCGCCCGGGCGGCGGATCCTACCGCTCCGTGACGCCTTGACACACCCATTCGAGGGCGAAAACCGGGGAAGGGTAAGTCCCTAGACGCTGGTGGGGTGGCGTGGGCACGCTGGTTGCCCCATGCGCCTGTCTGACATTGAAGATCAACGAGTGGGAGAACGACGTGGCGGAAGAGATCAGCGTGCTGGTGGTGGATGACAAGCCACAAAACCTGCTCGCCATGAAAGCGCTGCTGGCCGATTCGGGCCTGCAGGTGTTGACGGCGGATTCCGGCCCCGCCGCGCTGGAGCTGCTGCTGGTGCACGACGTGATGCTGGCGCTGCTCGACGTGCAGATGCCGGGCATGGATGGTTTCACGCTGGCGGAGCTGATGCGCGGTTCCGAGCGGACGCGTCACGTGCCGATCATCTTCCTGACCGCCGGCTCGCAGGAGGCGCAGCGCAGCTTCAAGGGCTACGAGGCCGGCGCCGTGGACTTCATCTACAAGCCGGTGGACGCGCACGTACTGCGCAGCAAGATCTCCGTCTTCGCCGACCTGCACCGCCAGCGTCTCCTGCTCGCCGAGCGCATCATCGAGCAGGAGCGCCTGGCGCGCGTCAACGCGCTGATGCTGAGCGCGCTCAGCCACGACATCCGCAGCCCGCTGTCGGTCATGATGCTCAACGCCGAGCTGCTGATCCGCCAGAACGAATCGCCCGCGCTGCAGAAGGCCGGCCAACGGGTGAAGGCCGCGGCCACGCTGCTGGGCCGCCAGGTCGATCACCTGGGCAGCCTGGCGCGCCGCCCCTGCGAGCTGCTGCAGGTGCAGCCGCGCCGCGGCGACCTGGCCGCGCTCGCCGCGCAGCGCCTGGACATCGAGAGCAACCAGTCGGTGCTGTGGGCGCCGCCGGTGTTTGATCGCGTGGGCGACACCACCGGCGACTTCGACACCGAGCTGATGGCGCAGGCCATCGACCAGCTGCTGATGCAGGCGGCCACGCATGCCGGCGACAGCGCGATCCGATTCCAGGTCGACGGCAGCGCGCATCGCTCGCTGATGCTGCGCGTGAGCTTCGACAACGTGCTGGAGCCTGAGGCGTCCATCCACCTGTTCGGCGGCGACGAGCCGGTGTCGGGCATGTCCTCCGCGCAGGTCGGGCCGGGGCTGCAGGAACCCGAGCGCGTGGCGCGCGCCCACGGCGGCTCTCTGATCGGCGTGTCGCGGGCGCGGCAGGGCACGATGTTCGAGCTGCTGTTGCCCCGGATGCAGTCCGAGCGGTGAGCGCGGTCATGTCCTACAGCCGCGGCCAGCCGGGCCCGACAGACCGTGCGTGCGCACGGGTCCACAGTGGTGGTATCACACCAACCACGATGGGGACTGTCATGAAGCGCCAACTCCCTCTGACGAAGCAAGCGACGATCAAGGCGGCGGTCGCCGCCGCCGCCCTGGCCTTGACCGGGCACGCGATGGCCGACATCACCTTCTACGAGAACGAGAACTTCCGCGGGCGCACTGCGGGGGCGGGCGCTCAGGTCAACTTCCTCGGCGAGATCGGTTTCGACGACCGGGCGTCGTCCATCGAGGTCCGCGGCGAGCGTTGGGAAGTCTGCGAGGACCCCGGCTACACCGGCCGTTGCCGCGTGCTGCAGCCCGGCAGCTACCCCTCGTTGCGCTCCATGGGCTTGGACAACCGGATCAGCTCCGCGCGCCGCATCGACGAACGCACCAACGTTGACAACGGCCGCTACGGCCCCGAGCCGCAGCCCACCTTCTATCGCCGCGGCGAAGAGGGGCTGTACCAGGCCCAGGTCGTCTCGGTGCGCGCCGTGATGGGCGATGAGCAGCAGCGCTGCTGGATCGAGCAGAAGGAAGTGCGTGACCGGCCCAATGTCGGCGGCGCCGTGATCGGCGGCGTGCTCGGCGGCATCCTGGGTCACCAGTTCGGCGGCGGCTCCGGGCAGGCGGTGACCACGGCCGCGGGTGCCATCGGCGGCGCGGTGGTGGGCAGCAACGTCAACCGCGACCGCGACGTGCGCAACGTGCAGCGCTGCGGCGCCGCGCCCAACAACGGCAACCCGCAGTACTGGGACGTGACCTATCGCTTCAAGGGACAAGACCATTACATGCAGACCCGGCAACCGCCGGGAGCGACCGTCACCGTCAACGCGCGCGGCGAACCGCGCGAGTGACGGCAACGGTCGACGATCGACCGACCCAGAGAGGAATCTGGGGCAGGCCGGAGCACAGGCGCGCTAGCATGCGCCTCCGCTCCGGCCGCCTCGTTTGCGTTTCATGAACATCAAGACGTCTTCCGCCGCTTCCACGTCCACGCCCGGCGGTCAGCCCGCCCACCTCGCCCAGGTGACGCGCCGCCATGACTGGCTGCCGCTGCCCACGCTGCTCGGCTTCGCGCTGGCGGTGGTGACCATCCTGATCAGCGCGCTGTTCTCGTGGCGCTCGCAGCAGGCGCAATCGGACGCGGCCGACGCGATGGCCCGCACGTTGGCCGTGCAGGAGCAGATCCAGACCCTGGGCTCGGCGATGAAGGATGCCGAGACCGGTCAGCGCGGTTATCTGATCACCGGCATCGACACCTACCTCGTGCCGTTCAACACGGCGCAGGTCACCATCCCGGCCGCGGCCGAGCGGCTGCGCGCGGCCTTCCAGAACTACCGCCCGCAGCTCGCGCGGCTGGAAACGGCCGAGCAGCTGTTCAAGGCCAAGCTGACCGAGATGGAGGAATCCATCGAGCTGCGCCGGCGCGGCGACACCGCATCCGCAGTCTCCGTGGTCAAGGGCGATCGCGGCCGCATCCTGATGGAGCGCATCCGCACGCTGCTTGGCGAGATGGAACGCGAGGAGCGCGACCGTGCCGCCTCGCGCCGCGAGGCCTGGGATGCGTCGG
The DNA here is from genome assembly GCA_039594005.1 of Roseateles sp. GTDB lineage: Bacteria > Pseudomonadota > Gammaproteobacteria > Burkholderiales > Burkholderiaceae_C > Roseateles. The sequence continues at coordinate 1,032,774 of JBCNOF010000010.1, read as the reverse complement.
TCCAGCAGACCGTGGCGGTGATCTGGGGCGGATCGGCGCTGCTGTTGGTGCTGACGGCCGTCGCGGCGATGCTGAGCGCGCGCGCCTACCGTGCGGGAAAGACCGAGGAATGGCTCAAGGCGGGCCTGGCCGGGCTGGGCGTCGAGCTGCAGGGCGACCCGCATGTCGAGCGCCTGGCCGACGTGGCCACGAGTTTCCTCGCGCGCTGGACCGAAGCGCGCGTGGGCGCGTTCTACGTCGCTCAAGAGGATGGGACCTTCCTGCGCGTGGGCGGCTACGCGCTGCCCGTGATGACGGGCGAGGGCGCGTCGCCGGTGGTGCGCGGCGGCGACACGCTGCTGGGCCAGGCCGCGAGCGATCGCCGCATCGTCCATGTCCAGCACCTGCCGGCGGACTACCTGCCGATCACGTCCTCGCTGGGCAAGGCCACCGCGACCGAGCTGCTGATCGCGCCTGCGGGCATCGACCGCCGCGTGCAATGCGTGATCGAGCTGGGCTTCCTGCACGGCGTGGGCGAGGCCGAGCGCGAGCTGCTGGCCCGCGTGGCCGAGCCGATCGCGATGGCCCTGCGCGCGGCCAAGGATCGCAGCCGCCTGGAGGCGCTGCTGGAGGAAAGCCGCCGTCAGGCCGAGGAACTCCAGATGCAGCAGGAAGAGCTGCGCGCAAGCAACGAGGAGCTCGAGGAGCAGGGCAACGCGCTGCGCGATTCGCAGCTGCGCCTGGAAAAGCAGCAGACCGAGCTCGAGGAAAGCAACACGCAGCTCGAGGAGCAGGCGCGCCAGCTGGAGATGCAGCGCGCGGCGTTGACGCAGGCGCAGGGCGAGCTGACCGACCGCGCCGAGGCGCTGGAGCGCTCCAACCAGTACAAGAGCGAGTTCCTCGCCAACATGAGCCACGAGCTGCGCACGCCGCTCAATTCCACGCTGATCCTGGCCAAGCTGCTGTCGGACAACAAGGACGGCAACCTGACTGACGAGCAAGTGCGTTTCGCGCAGACCATCTCCTCGGCGGGCAACGACCTGCTCGCGTTGATCAACGACATCCTGGACCTGTCCAAGATCGAGGCCGGCAAGGTCGACCTGCAGGTGGACCGCAGCTCGCTGCCGCGCCTGCTGCAGCATCTGACGCAGGTGTTCGCGCCGATCGCCGCGCAGCGCAACCTGGCCTTCGACCTGCGCCTGGCGCCGGGATCGCCCGAATGGATGGAGACCGACGAAGCGCGTGTCAGCCAGATCCTCAAGAACCTGCTGTCCAACGCGTTGAAGTTCACCGAGCGCGGCTCGGTGCGCATGGAGGTCGGCCCGACGGCCGATGGCCGCATCGCCTTCGCCGTCACCGACACCGGCATCGGCATTCCCGCCCATCAGCAGGGCCCGATCTTCGAGGCCTTCCGCCAGGCCGACGGCAGCACGCACCGCAAGTACGGCGGCACGGGTCTGGGCCTGTCGATCTCGCGCGACCTCGCGCGGCTGCTGGGCGGCGACATCCACCTGCGCAGCACGCCGGGCGAGGGCTCGACCTTCAGCCTCGTGCTGCCGATGACGATCGATCTGCCCGAGGGCGGCCAGCTGTCGCGGCCGCTGCCGCCGGCGCAAGCACCCATCACGGCGCCGCCGGCCATCGCCTCGCGCGGAGGCTTCGACGGGAGGTTGCCGGCCGCGCCGCTCGATGACGAGTCGGAGGAGGGCGCTGACCAGGCCGTGTCGCTGCTGCGCGAGCCCGCGCCGGCCGCGCCCGAAGCGCGCCTGCCGCAGCTCGACGACGATCGCCTGTCCTGGGTGCCGGGCGACCGCGCGATCCTGATCATCGAGGACGATCCGCGCTTCGCGCTGATCCTGCGCGACCTGATCCGCGAGATGGGCTTCGTCTGCCTGATGGCGCATACCGCCGAGAACGGCTTGTCCGTCGCGCAACGCTACGCCCCCAGCGCCATCCTGCTGGACATGAACCTGCCCGATCACTCGGGGCTCGGCGTGCTGGACCGACTCAAGCGCGAACCGCTGACGCGCCACATCCCCGTGCATGTGATCTCGGTGGCGGACTACTCGCATGAGGCGCTGGAGCGCGGTGCCGTCGGCTACGCGCTCAAGCCCGTCAAGCGCGACGAGCTCGAGAGCGCGCTCAAGCGTCTGGAAGCGAAGTTCTCGCAGCGCCTGCGCACGGTGCTGGTCGTCGAGGACGATGCACGCCAGCTCGACAGCATCCGCCATCTGCTCGCCGCCGACGAGGTCCGCATCCATGGCGTGGCCACCGCGGCCGAGGCCCTGCAGGCGCTGCGTCAATCGACCTTCGACTGCATGGTCATGGACCTGAACCTGCCCGACATGAGCGGCTACGACCTGCTCGACCAGATGGCGCTGCAGGACGATGTGGCCTTCCCGCCGGTGATCGTCTACACGGGCCACACGCTGTCGCCGCAGCAGGAGCAGCAGCTGCGCCGCTACTCGCGCTCGATCATCATCAAGGGCGCGCGCTCGCCGGAGCGCCTGCTCGACGAGGTCACGCTGTTCCTGCACCAGGTCGAATCGCAGCTGCCGCCCGAGCGCCAGCGCATGCTCAAGGAAGTGCGCGCGCGGGACAACATGCTCGAGGGGCGACGTGTGCTGATCGTCGAGGACGACGTGCGCAACATCTTCGCGCTATCGGCGGTGCTGGAGCCCAAGGGCGTGAAGGTGGACATCGCGCGCAACGGCCGCGAGGCGCTGGACCGGCTCGCCGCCCCGCTGCAGGGGCCGGGCGCGATGCCGGCGGTGGACCTGGTGCTGATGGACATCATGATGCCGGAGATGGACGGCTACACCGCGATGCGCGAGATCCGCGCGCGGCCCGATCTCAAGCGCCTGCCCATCATCGCGCTCACCGCCAAGGCGATGAAGGACGACCAGGAGAAGTGCATGGCCTCAGGCGCCAACGACTACATCGCCAAGCCGCTGGACATTGAGAAGCTGCTCTCGCTGATCCGCGTCTGGATGCCGCGCTGAGGACCGACGGACGATGCCGCACGCATCCCCTGAACTCGACATCGAGGTCCGGCTGATCCTGGAGGCGATCTACGAGCGCTACCACTACGACTTCCGGGACTATGCCGGCAGCTCGCTGCGCCGCCGGCTGAAGGCGGCGATGCAGCGCTTCGAATGCGCCACGCTGTCGCAGCTGCAGGGCCGGCTGCTGCGCGAGCCCGAGGTGTTCCGCTCGGTGCTCGCGGACATGACCGTGCAGGTCAGCGAGATGTTCCGCGACCCCGAGTACTTCCTCGCGCTGCGCGAGCACGTCGTGCCGGTGCTGCGCACCTACCCGTCGCTGCGCTTGTGGGTGGCGGGTTGCAGCGGCGGCGAGGAGGCGTACTCGCTGGCCATCCTCATGAAGGAGGAAGGGCTGCTGGAGCGCACGCTGATCTACGCGACCGACATCAGCCAGGAGGCGCTCGCGCTGGCGCAGGCCGGCGTGTACCGCATGGAGCTGGTGCCGGGCTTTTCGGAGAACCACCGCGCCAGCGGCGGCAAGGGCTCGCTGTCGGACCACTACACGGCCGCGTATGACCACGTGCTGATGGACAAGTCGCTGAAGTCGCACATCGTCTTCAGCGACCACAGCCTGTCCACCGACAGCGTCTTCGCCGAGGTGCAGCTCGTGTCGTGCCGCAACGTGCTGATCTACTTCAACCGGGCGCTGCAGGACCGCGCGTTCGGACTCTTCAGCGAGGCGCTGTGCCGCGGCGGCTTCCTCGGCCTGGGCGCACGCGAGACGCTGCGTTTCTCATCGCACGCGCACGAGTTCGTCGAGATTGCCGCGCGCGAGCGGGTCTACCAGAAGCGCAACGGCTGAGGGCGCGTTCAGCGCGTCAATCACGGGCGATCGGCCGGGAGGCCGATGCCCAGGGACGTGGCGCCAATCAGGCCATCCCGGCCGCGTAGATCGAGGCCAGCACGCCGACCGCGAGCGCGGTGAGCCACAGGCGGATCGGCGCGGGCTCGTCGCGCGGACGGCGCTGTTGATGGCGATGCGCCAGCAGGCAGGCCACCGAGGCGCCGCCGGCGACCAGGAACACCAGCGCGAAGCCCAGACCCTCGACCGAGCGGCCGTGATGCAGGGCCATCGCCAGCACGATCTGCCCCAGCATCAGGCCCGCCACGCCGGACACGGCGGCGGAGGACAGGGAAGCGGCGGCAGCGGAGCGGGGGGCTTGAGGCATGGCGCGAATCGACAGTGAACGTCGGGTGGGACAGCGATGCGCGATTGTCCGGGCGCGCCCCGCGCGGCCACCGTCGCTCGCCGCGTCGAAACGCGCGAGCGAGCGCAGTATTTCGCGCCGCGGCGACTCTCGTCGCATCGACTCCGGTCCGATCACATCGAGTAACAAGCGCGTTGGACCGTTGGAATCGCACATGCCTGACCCCCGTGAACCAAGGGGGTGTTTCAGGCACGCGCGCCCGCGTACGTAGCACCTTCCGGGTACAGCACGCAAGTACTGGGTTTTTATGTGGGTGGACGCACAGACTCACTCTGGAGCGGGTGGTGAACTGCAGCGTCCGTAGCTTTCGGACTCATCCTTTTCGGAGCAACCACCATGACCCTGCCTTTGCTCTCCCGCTCGCCCGTGGCGTTCCAGCGCACCCTGCTGGCTCTCGCCCTGGCTGCCGCCAGCGCCAGCGCTTCCGCGCTGCCGCAGTTCACCTGGGATCCGGCCGCCGCTGGCCTGAACGGTTCGTCCTTCACGGCGGACAACCTGCTGGTGTCGAACTACTCGACCATCACCTTCGGGGCCGGCAACACGTTCACCGAGTCCGGCTATCTGTCGGTCAGCGCCGCCCAGCTCGGCGGCCTGACCCTGCCGTCCAGCGGCCTGAACTCGGACTACGGTTTCTACATCCAGTTCAGCGGCTCCGGCACGCTGTCGCAAGGCGGCAACCCGGCCACCACGCCGACGCTGGGCACGCTGACCTCGCTGACCTACACCCTGTACGGCTACAACGGCACTTCGTCGTTCGGTTTCACGGGCAACACCCCGACGGAAACCGCCACGAACGAAGTGGCGCTGGCCTCGGGCTCGCTGGTGCTGGGCACGGTGGCCACCACGCCGCTGGGCGATGGCACGTTCAATCCCTCGGCCAACGCCAAGCTGACGCTGAACTGGCTGGTGCCTGGCTTCCAGACCTCCTCGCCGGCGTACAACATCGCGCTGACGTCGTTCTCCAACACGACCTCCCAGGTTGAGCCCTTCGCGGGCGGCTTCCGCATCCGTCAGGGCGGTGGCTCGGTGAACTTCGCCTCGGCGGTGCCGGAACCCTCGACCTACGCGATGCTGCTCGCCGGTCTGGGCGCGATCGGCTTCGTCGCGCGTCGCCGCACCCGTACCGACAAGTGATCGCGTGGCCGGCTCGTGGAGCCGGCCTGCGAGCACCGCTTGACCGGCATGCCGGTCAAGCGGTGGACGGTGAAACGGCGAATTGGGAAGTGGATCAGCCAGGCATGCGGGTGCCGAAGCGATCCAGGACCCGAGTCGCCGAGGATGGAAATAGATGGGAGCGTTCCATGAACGCTCGACGGACGCCCGTTCTCGACGGGACGTCCACTGCGATGCTTTGACGCGTCGACGGGCTGTCAGGCCTGCACGGCGACGGGCGCGAAGGTGGCAGAGGTGGCCGCGTTCACGCCGTCCGGTGCCTGGGACAGCAGACGTTGGAAGTCCTGCTTGAGCAGGGCGTAGCACTCGCAGGCCCGGGCCTCCAGCCCCGGCCGGTCCAGAACCGCGATATGTCCGCGGGAATATCGGATCAGGCCGGCGGCCTGGAGGCGCTGGGCGCTCTCGGTGACGCCCTCCCGGCGCACCCCCAGCAGGTTGGAAATCGATTCCTGGGTTACCGACAACTCGTGGTGACCGTGCTGGCGATCCAGGCTCGAGAGCAGCCAGCGGCACAGCTGGCGTTCCAACGAATGGTGACGATTGCAGACCGCCGTGTGGGCGATCTGGGCCAGCAGGGACTGCAGGTATCGCAGCAGGAGCAGGGTGGTGGCGCTTGAGCGAACCAGCTGCTCGCGCACCAACGGTACGCGCATCCGGTAAGCCAGACCGGCACGTTGCACCACCGCGCGGCATGCCGGCGACTCGCCACCCATCGCCGCGGCCAGGCCAGCCGCGCCCTCCGAGCCGATCATCGCGACCTGCGTCGCATCGCCGGAATGCGTCGTCTGGATCAGCGACACGATGGACGAGATCGGGAAATAGACGTGCGTGGCAGGGGTGCCGGACTCGAACAGCACGCGGCCCTTGAGCAGCTCGACGGTCTCGAGGTGCGCGGACCAGCGCACCAGGTCCTCGGCGGGCAGCTGCACGAGCAGCTGGTTTCCGCGGGATCCGTCGGCGGCAGGAGTTGCGGCAAGGAACAGGGACATCTACAGCTCCAGGAACCGGACATTGGTTCCAGCGCCAAAGGAAGGCAATCACCGTGCCCGCCGGGTGTCCAACGGTGTCTTCGGTGCCAGCGCGCTTACAGGCGCGACACCCGTGGGCGGCCCCGTCTAGGGTTGCAAACCGCGCTTCACCTGGCCTCGACTGACGGCCTCCCCGTCACTGCAGGAGCTCGCATGTATTCAGGCACACCTTCACCTTACGCCAGCGGATCGAACTGGGTGCCCTACTGGGTCGAAGGCCGCGGCGCCGATCTCATGGGCCAGATGGACCTCCTGGCGGGCGACCGTCTCTTCGCCGGCCCGAGCGACGCCTACCGGCCCCGGGAGACCAACACGGGCAACTACTGGTTCGACAGGACGTCGTATGAACTGGTCTATCAGCTGCATCGCGGGCAGTTGCGCGGCCTCGGCAGCACCTTGACATTCCATGGCGCCACGGTGGCAGGCTCGGAGCGCGGTCCCGGACTGATCCATGTCCGGGGCGGCGGGTTGGCGATGATGGGGAGCGTGATGTCGGGCAACATCCGTTCCGAAGGTGCGCCCGTGAAGCTCGACGGCTGCGAGGTGATCGGAGACGTGACACTCGATCATGGGGACCTCCAGATCGACCGCACCCGGATCGCGGGGACCCTGTCGCTGCGCACGGATTCTGTACGGATCGGGCGCGGGTGCCAGATCCGTCATCTGCTGTTGGAGAGCCCGCAGCGCGGCCAGGGCGCGATGGCCGCGGCCCCCATCAGGATCGTCGTGGATCCTGGCGCGGTCCTGGACCACGTGGCGTCGACGCATCCGTTCGAGGTCCTCAGCCCGGACGGCGTGCCGGTGCTGCCTCCCGGCATGCAGCCGCCCCCCTAGAATCCGCCCACCATGCCCCTCCGGACCCTGCCATCCTCCGAGCCGCGTGCCGGGTCCGTCAGCCAGAAGCTGCGCGCGATGGTCTGGCTGATCGTGCTGCCGACGCTGCTGCTGTCGGTGATCGCGGGCATGGCCGTGTTCCACACCGAGCGCCGCGCCGCCGTCTCCGCCGCCACCGAGACCGCCGAGGCCCTGAGCCTGGTCGCCGACCGCGAGATGGCGGTGCGCACGGCGCTGCTGCAGGCGCTCAGCGTGTCGCCCAGCCTGGCCGAGGGCCGCCTGGAGCAGTTCCACGGCGAGGCCGCCCGGCTGGTGGCCAACACGCCCAGCACCATCGTGCTGACCGGCTCGGACGGCCGGCAACTGATCAACACACGCATCCCCTGGGGCCAGCCGCTGCCCGCGACCAGTGGCTTCCAGGACGGCATGGACCCCGGCCGCCGGCTGATTGTCTCCAACCTCTACCTTGGCCCCGTCAACCGCCAACCCAGCTTCGCCGTGCGCGTGCCGGTGACGGTGCTGGGCCAGCCGATGTTCCTGGGTTATGGCAGCCCGGTCAGCGACATGCAGCAGATCTTTCGCCAGCAGCCGCTGCCCGAAGGCTGGCTGGGCGTCGTGCTCGACCGCAAGGGGTACGTCGTCGCGCGGACACGCGAGCCCGAACGCCGGATCGGCCAGCGCGCCAGCCCGAACATGCTGGAGGCGCTCGGCAAGGGCGATCGCGGCGTCGTGGAGGCGCGCACGCTCGATGGCGAGGCGGTCTTCACCGTCTTCAGCCGCGCGCCGGACTCGGGTTGGGTGGTGCTGATCGGACTGAGCCAGACCGAGCTCGCCAAGGGCGCGTGGATGGCGTTCGCGATGATGCTGGCGCTCTCGCTGAGCTTCATCGTGCTGGCGTTGGTGCTGGCGCGACGCCTGAGCCGCGCGATCGCCGATCCGCTGCGCCGGCTGCGCAAGGACGCGATCCGCATGGGCGGCGGCGCGACGATCGAGCCCGCGTTGCCGGGCAGCGGCATCGACGAGATCGACATCGCGCAACGCGCGCTGGCCATGGCCAGCCGCGAGCGCGCCGGCAACGAGCACCGCTTGCGCGAGGAGATCGATGCCGCCGTCGCGCAGACGCGCAGCGCGCAGCAGACCGCGCTGCGCAGCCAGAAGCTCGAGGCGCTGGGGCGCCTGACCGGGGGCATCGCGCACGACTTCAACAACCTGCTGCAGACGATGACCACCGGACTGCAGCTGGCACGTCGGCTGAGCAGCGATCCACGCGGCGACGCGGCGCTGGACGCCTGCCAGCGGGCGACCTCGCGCGCCGCGCAGCTGACGCGGCAGCTGATGGCCTTCGGCCGGCAACACGTGGGCCATGAGACCGTCATCGACCTGCGGCGGCAGCTGCCCGCGTTGATGGAGCTCGCCGACGGCGCCGTGGGCAGCGCCATCGAGGTCCGGCTGCAGATCGACGAGACGCTCTGGCCCGTGCGTACGGATCCCGTGCAGCTGGAGCTGGCCGTGCTGAACCTGGCGCTGAACGCGCGCGACGCCATGCACGGGCGCGGACAGCTGACCGTGGCGGCGCACAACCGCACGCTGCCGATGGCGCAGGAGAAGTCGCCGAGTCCGGCGGTGCCCGAGCTGCCGCCGGGCGAGTACGTCGCGATCTCGGTGCGCGACACCGGCGACGGCATGTCGCAGGAGCTCATGGAGCGCGCCTTCGAGCCCTTCTTCACCACCAAGCCGGTGGGGCAGGGGACGGGGCTGGGGCTCGCGCAGGTGTATGCGCTGGCGCAGTCCGCCGGCGGCACCGCCGGCATCGTCAGCAAGATCGGCCTGGGCACGGAGGTCACGCTGTGGCTGCCGCGCTCACACGGCCGCGCGGCTGCGGACGCGCTCTCGGACGGTGCGCTGCCGGACGGCGCGGCGGCGCCCTCGGATCGGCGCTACACCGGCACGGTGCTGCTGGTGGAGGACGAGGCCTCGGTGCGGGAGCTGACCGCGCAGGCGCTGGAGTCGCTGGGCTTCATCGTGTGCACGTCGCCTTCGGCGGACCAGGCACTCGACGCGCTGCGGGGCGGGCTCGCGGTGGACGTGGTGCTGACCGACATCGTGATGCCGGGCGTGCGCAGCGGCGTCGACCTGGTGAGGACCTTGAAGGTGCTCAAGCCGACGCTCCCGGTGGTGCTGGCCAGCGGCCACCCGGTGCGCATCGAGGAGGCGCCGGATGTGCCGCTGGTGCCCAAGCCCTACGACATCGACGTGCTCGCGGCCGTGCTGGCGCAGGCCTTGAACCCCACCCGCGAGCCCGCCGCGTCCGTATGACCCCCTCTCCCGCTTCGCGGGCGAGGGGCTTTGGTCAAGCGAGCTTCGGCAACCCCGCGAGCAGCTTGTCGAGCGTGATCGGATAGTCGCGCACGCGCACCCCGGTGGCGTTGTGGATGGCGTTGGCCACCGCGGCGGCCACGCCGCAGATGCCCAGCTCGCCCACGCCCTTGGCCTTCATCGGCGAGGAGATCGGATCGGTCTCATCCAGGAAGATCACCTCCTGGTGCGGGATGTCGGCATGCGCCGGCACCTCGTAGCCCGCCAGGTCGTGATTGACGAAGAAGCCGCGCCGCTCGTCCACATGCAGCGCCTCCATCAGTGCCGCGCCCACGCCCATCGTCATCGCGCCGATCACCTGGCTGCGCGCGGACTTCGGGTTGAGGATGCGGCCCGCCGCGCACACCGCGAGCATGCGCCGCACGCGGACCTCGCCGGTGTACGCATCCACGGCGACCTCGCAGAAATGGCCGCCGAAGGTGGACTGCTGGTACTTCTTGTCCAGGTCGCCGAACTCGATCTTGTCCTCGGCGGCCAGACCCTCGTTGCCGGCGATCTCCGCGAGCGCGACCGCGCGATCGCCGCCGCGCACCTGCCCATCGGCGAAGACGGCCTGCCCGGCGTCGATGCCGGCCTTGCGCGCCACGACCTCGCGCAGCGCGACGCAGGCCGCGTACACGCCCGAGGCCGAGCTGTTGGCGCCCCATTGGCCGCCCGATCCCGCCGACACCGGCAGCGACGAATCGCCCAGGCGAACGACCACCTGCTCCAGACCCACGCCCATCATCTCGGCGGCGGTCTGCGCGAGGATGGTGTAGGTCCCGGTGCCGATGTCGGTCATGTCGGTCTCGACGGTGACGATCCCGCGCCGGTCCAGACGCACGCGCGCGCCGGACTTCATCACGAGGTTGTTGCGGAAGGCCACGGCCATGCCCAGGCCGATCAACCAGCGGCCTTCGCGGCGCTGACCGGGCGCGGTGCGCCGGTTCCAGCCGAAACGCTCCGCGCCCAGGCGCAGGCATTCGGTCAGACGGCGCTGCGAGAACGGGCGTTCGGGTTTCTCGGGGTCGACCTGCGTGTCGTTGAGGATGCGGAACTGGACCGGGTCGATCCGGAGCCGTTCCGCCAGCTCATCCATCGCGATCTCCAGCGCCATCAGGCCCGGGGCCTCGCCAGGCGCACGCATCGCATTGCCCTCGGGCAGATGCAGCTCGGCGAGCTTCATCGCCGTCATGCGGTTCGCGCCGGCGTACATCAGCCGGGTCTGCGCGACGGCGGTCTCGGGCTGACCGCCGGGTTGGTCGCCCGACCAGCTCTCATGACCGATCGCGGTGATGCGGCCGTCGTTCTCGGCGGCGATGCGCAGGCGCTGGATGGTGGCGGGCCGGTGCGTGGTGTTGTTGAACATCAGCGGCCGCTGCAGCGCGACCTTCACCGGGCGGCCCGCCGCCTTGGCGCCGAGCGCGGCCATCAGCACGTCCGCGCGCAGGAAGAGCTTGCCGCCGAATCCGCCGCCAATGAACGGCGAGATCAGCCGCACCTTGTCCTTGGGCAGGCCCAGCGTGCGCGCCAGGTCGCCCAGTCCCCAGTTGATCATCTGGTTGGCGGTCCACACGGTGAGCCGGTCGCCTTCCCACACCGCCAGCGTCGCATGCGGCTCCATCATCGCGTGCGACTGGTCGGGCGTCGTGTAGGTCTGGTCGATCTTTACCGCGGCGCGCGCGAACGCGCCTTCGAAGTCGCCGACATGCGTCTCGGGCGGTGTGCCGCCGGGGCCGTCGTCCTGCTTGGGCGGCTTGGCCTTGGATTTCTCCTTGGCCAGGCTGAACGCGCCCGGTTCCTCGCTGTATTCGATGCGCACCAGCGCCGCGGCGGCGCGGGCCTGCTCGAAGGTCTCGGCGACGACCACGGCCACGGCCTGGTGGTAATGCGCGATCTCGGGTCCGCCCAGCAGCGCGGCCGTGTTCATCTTGCCCTGGCCGAGCTTGCCGGCGTTCTGCGAGGTGACCACGGCGAGCACGCCCGGCGCGGCCTCGGCCGCGTTCAGGTCCATGCGCGTGATGCGGCCCTTGGCGATGCCCGCGCCGATGACCACGCCATAGGCGGCGTTGCGCGCGACGTCGTGGCGCTCATAGGCGTAGGGCGCGGTGCCGGTGGTCTTGCGCGGGCCGTCGATGCGATCGGTGGGCTTGCCCACGACGCGCAACTGGTCGATCGGATTGGTGGTGGCGGGGGTGTCGAACTTCATGCGGTCCTCCCGGACGTCTTGGCATGCGCGAGCACCGCTGCGAGCGTGCGCTCGACCAGCGGCAGCTTGAAGGCGTTCTCCGCCGTCGGTGTCGCGCCCGCGAGCAACGCCTGCGACGCGGCGCCCGCGCCACGCTTCAGCGCCGTGTCTGCGGCAGGCACCCGCCAGGGCTTGGGCGCAATGCCGCCTACCGCGATCCGTCCGCCGCCGTCGCGCTGGACGATGGCCGCCACCGAGACCAGCGCGAAGGCGTAGGACGCGCGGTCCCGGACCTTCTGATAGACGTGCACGCCGCCGGCGGGTTTGGGCAGCGTGACCGCGGTGATCAGCTCGCCGGGCTCCAGCGTGGTCTCCACGTGCGGCGTGTCGCCGGGCAGGCGATGGAAGTCCGCGATGGGGATGCGTCGCGCCTGGCCGTCGGCGCGCAGCGTCTCGACGGTGGCGTCCAGCACGCGCATCGCGACCGCCATGTCGCTGGGATGCGTGGCGATGCAGGCCTGGCTGACGCCGATCACGCCCAGCGGCCGGCTCATGCCGCCCAAGGCCGAGCAGCCGCTGCCCGGCTGGCGCTTGTTGCAGGGCTGGTCGGTGTCGTAGAAGTAGGGGCAGCGTGTGCGCTGCAGCAGGTTGCCGGCAGTGGTGGCCCGATTGCGCAACTGGCCCGAGGCGCCGGCGAGCAGCGCGCGGGACAGCACGCCGTAGTCTCGCCGTACGCGCGGGTCCGCGGCCAGGTCGGTGTTGCGCACCATCGCGCCGATGCGCAGGCCGCCGTCATTCGTAGGCTCGATGCGGTCGAAGCCCAGGCCGTTGACGTCGATCAGGTGGGTCGGCGTCTCGATCTGCAGCTTCATCAGGTCCAGGAGGTTGGTGCCTCCGGCGATGAAGCGCGCGCCGGGCTCACGCGTGGCGGCGGCGACGGCGGCGGCCGGCGTGGCCGCGCGCTCGAAGGTGAAGGGCTTCATGCGGACCTCCGTTCGCCGGCAGCCGGCAGCGGCAGGCCGGCCACCTCGGACACGGCGTCGATGATGTTGGCGTAAGCGCCGCAGCGACAGAGGTTGCCGCTCAGGCGCTCGCGCAGTTCGTCCGCGGACAGGAGCGGCCGGGCGGTGAGATCGCCGGTGACATGGCTGGGAACGCCGGCCTGGATCTCCTGGAGCACCGCGACCGCGGAGCAGATCTGCCCGGGCGTGCAGTAACCGCATTGGTAGCCGTCATGGCGCACGAACGCGGCCTGCATCGGATGCAGCTTGTCGGGCGTGCCCAGGCCCTCGATGGTGGTGAGCTTTGCGCCGTCGTGCATCACGGCGAGCGTGAGGCAGGCGTTGACGCGGCGACCGTCGAGATGGATGGTGCAGGCACCGCACTGGCCGTGGTCACAGCCCTTCTTGGTACCGGTGAGGTGCAGGTGCTCGCGCAGCAGGTCCAGCAGGGACGTGCGGTTGTCCAGGGTCAGCGTGTGCGGCTGGCCGTTGACCTCGAGCGTGACGCGGGTGGTGGCCACGAGTTTCTCCTGGGACGAGGTGGCGGGGCGCGCGGCGGGTTGTGCGGCGGCCTCCAGCGAGGTCCCCGCGGCCACGGCGGCGGAGGCGCCGGCACCGGCGATCAGCAGACCGCGGCGCGACAGCGCACCCGGCGGATCGTCGCATGGGGAAGGGGGCGCGTCTTGCGCGCGGGGGGATTCCACGTCGAGGTCCATGCTGGGGGCTCCTGGCTGGGCAACCCCCTGGGATGGCAATCTCTGTTCCCACGGCTTCCCTCGCCCGCGGAGCGGGAGAGAGGTGGGGGTGAGGGCTCGTGTGAGGGCAGGGTGCTCTTCGCACAGCCCTCACCCCCCGCCCTCTCCCGCTGCGCGGGCGAGGGGGCCGACAAGGGGCTCAGCGGCGTGCCGGAGGCACGCGGCTGCTGTCTTCCCCGTCGAGCGTGGCGCCGGGGTCTTCCTCGCCCGCGACCGACTCGTCGAAGGCGTGATCGGGCACCGCGGGCGGTCCCGGATCCTGCGGCCGCGGCGCGGCTGGCGCCGCCTCACGCGCGCCCTCCGTGCCCGGCTCCGGCGCCGGCCCCGACGGCGTGTCGATCGCATCCACCGGGGTGGGCGCGTCGGGGCCGACGGAGGTGGCGGGCGAGTTGGTCGCGTTCATGGCATTCCCTGGCATGCTGCTGGCCGACACCACGCGGCGTCTGCCGGCGCGCTTGGCCATGGTCATCGCCGTTTCGGCCAGACGCATCAGCGACTCGGCCTGCCGGCCATGGTGCGGGGCAAACGCGATGCCGATGCTGACGTCGACCGCGACATGACGCCCATCGGGCAAGCGGATCGGCTCGGCGATCAACTCCATCATCCGGCGCAGCGCGGGTTCCGCCTCGTGCTCGGCGCGCAGCGCCGTGACCAGCATCGCGAACTGGTCGCCGCCCATGCGGGCCACCAGGTCGTGGTGACGCACGCCCGCCTGCAGCCGTTGCGCGACCACGCGCAGCACCGTGTCGCCGGCGTCGTGGCCGTGCTCGTCGTTGATCGCCTTGAAGCCGTCGACGTCCACCCAGCACACCGCCACCAGTCCGACCCGCTCGCCCAGCAGCGTCAGCGCGCCCGCCAACCGCTCGGTGAAGCGCACCCGGTTGGGCAGTCCGGTCAGCCCGTCATGCACCGCCAGGTGCTGGGCCGTGGCCTCGCTCTCCTTGAGCGCGGTGATGTCGATCATCATCCATAGCGATTCGCGCTCGGTGACCGCCGCGCCGCTCAGGTCGATCCAGACCGGGGTGCCGTCCTTGCGACGCATGCGCAGCTGATGGCGAAAGCGCCGGCCCGAAGCGATCGCCGCGTAGGCCGCCTCGCCGATCTCCTCGTGGCTGGCGTCGTCCAGGTAGAGCTGACGCACGGGCTGGCCGACCAGCTCGCCCGGCGCGTAGCCGAAGAGCGAGGCCAGCGCGCGGTTCTTCCACACGACCTGCCGGTCGCGCAGCCGCATCATGCCGACCATGTCGTTGTCCAGCATCAGCCACTGTTCCGTGGCCAGCGTCTGCAGTGCCGTCGCCGCGCGGCGGTCGCGCCGCTGCTGCAGGAACACGAGCGCCGAGCAGCCCATCACCGTCAGGATCACGAGCGCGGCCAGCGCGCCCTGCTGCTGGGCCTCGCCGCGCCATGCGGCCAGGAAATCGGCGGTGCTGGCGCCGGTGAAGATCGTCAGCGGATAACCGCGCACCTGGCGATAACAGGTGATGCGCTCGATGTTGTCGAGCTTGGTCCTGGTCATGTACCAGCCCTGCAGCGGGTTGGCCGCCATCTGGCGCATCAGGTCCTCGGACACGATCACGTCGCCCACGCCGCGGATCGAATGCGGCTCCGCCGCCGAGTAACGCGCGATCAGGCGCTGGCTGCGCGTGCGCAGCGAGATCGCGCCCTCGCTGCCGATGGTCAGGCCCTTGAAGCTCTCGATGAAGTGCTCGGTGGACAGCGAGGTGTAGACCACGCCGGCGAAGGCGCCGTCCTCGGTCTCGAGCCGGCGCGCCACGACGATGGCCCAGCGCCGCAGCACGCGGCCGAACAGCGGCTCGGAGATGACGAAGGCCTCGCTGTCGCGGGCGCGCTGGAAGTAGTCGCGGTCGCCGACGTTGAGGGTGCCTTCCTCGTTGGCCAGCCCATAGACGACCTGGCCGCGCGCGTCGGTCATCCGGATCGCGTCGATCTGCGGCAGCAGGCTGCGCTGGTCGGCCAGCGCGCGTTCCATCGCGCGGCGCAGCTGCTCGGGATCCCGCCCCGCGCGCCGGAACTGGAGCGCCAGCGTCGACAGCGCGTTGTCCACCTGCTTCAACTCGGCGCCGATCTCGATGCTGAGGCTGGCGGCGAGGTTCTCGGTGGTCTCGCGGGCGCGGGTCAGGTCGGACATCCGCCCGGCCTCCAGCGACAGCCAGGTGGCCGTCACGATGGCCGCGGCGATGACGAGATTGCCCGCGATCAGCCACAGGGCCAGGCGGGTCAGGGAACGCGGAACGTAGAGGGGCGGACGGTCCATCGGGCAGCACGCAGGCGAAGCGGCCATCCTACCCGGGCCGAGGGACGCGCGGGCCCCCCGAAAGGCTTAATTCATGCGGCCCGGTTCCAGGCGGCTCAGCTCCGCAGTTGCTGTTCCAGCGCGTGCAGCACCTGGTAGCAGGGCAAGACCTGCGCCACGCTGGCCTGCGGTTCGCGGCCCTCGCGGATGGCCGCCACGAACTCGCGGTCCTGCAGCTCGATGCCGTTCATCGACACGTCGACCTGGCTGACGTCGATGGTCTGGTCCTTGCCCGAGACCAGGTCGTCGTACCGGGCGATGTAGGTGCCGGTGTCGCCGATGTAGCGGAAGAAGGTGCCCAGCGGCCCCTCGTTGTTGAAGGACAGCGACAACGTGCAGATCGCGCCGTTGGCAGCCTGCAGCTGCACGCTCATGTCCATGGCGATGCCCAGCTCGGGGTGGATGGGCCCCTGCAGCGCGTGCACCTTGACCACCGGCGCGCCGCACTGCCAGGCGAAGAGGTCCACGGTGTGCGCGGCGTGATGCCACAGCAGGTGATCCGTCCAGCTGCGGGGCTCGCCGAGCGCGTTCATGTTGGTGCGGCGGAAGAAGTAGGTCTGGACGTCCATCTGCTGGACATGCAGCGCCCCGGCCGCGATGCGGCGATGGATCCATTGATGGCTGGGGTTGAAGCGCCGCGTATGGCCGCACATCGCCACGAGCCCGGTCTCGCGCTGGCGGCGTACGACGGCCTCGCCCTCGGCCAGCACATCGCACAGCGGGATCTCCACCTGCACGTGCTTGCCGGCGTCCAGGCAGGCGAGCGTCTGGCTGGCGTGCAGTTGCGTGGGCGTGCACAGGATGACGGCGTCGACGTCGTCGCGCGCGAGCGCCTCGTCGAGCTCGGTGGTCGCGTGGCCGATGCCGTACCTGGCGGCGACCTCGCGGGTCTTGGCGAGGTCGCGGCTGACGAGCGACACGACCTGCACGCCGTCGATGAGCTTGAGCGCGTCGAGGTGTTTCTGGCCGAAGGCACCGGCACCGGCGAGCGCGATGCGCAGGGGAGAGGACATGGCAATGCTCCGAAATGAGCGAACCCCGGCACGCCGGGATCCAACGGGTTCAACTGAGTTCAGGGTTCTCGAGGATCAGGTGGCCCACGGCGGTGTTGGACGCGGGCACGTGATAGAAGCGATGCGCGACGCGGGGCAGGGCGTGGGCCTGCGTGGCGGGGCCGTCGGCCAGGTCCGCCATCGCGCCGCGAGCGATCAGCCACATCACGAGCTCGATGCCCTCGGAGCCGGCCTCGCGCACGTAGTCGAGGTGCGGCATCTCCGCCAGGCCGCGCGGATCCGCGATCAGCCGGTCCATCCAGGCGTTGTCCCACTCGCGGTTGATGAGGCCCGCGCGCGGACCTTGCAACTGGTGGCTCATGCCGCCCGTGCCCCAGACCTGCACGTTCAGTGGCGCGTCGAAGCTCTCCACCGCGCGGCGGATCGCCTGGCCGAGCTCCAGGCAGCGCCGACCCGAGGGCACCGGGTACTGCACCACGTTGACCGCCAGCGGGATGACCGGCACCGGCCAGCCCGGCGCGTCCGCGGGCTGTTCGCCGAACATCAGCGACAGCGGCACCGTGAGCCCGTGATCGACCGTCATCCGGTTGATCAGCGTGAGGTCGAAGTCCTGCTGGATGACGCTCTGCGCGAGATGCGCGGCCAGCTCGCCGTGGCCCTGCACCGGCGGCACCGCCCGCGGTCCCCATCCCTCGTCGGCAGGCTCGTAGCGATCGGCCGTGCCCAGCGCGAAGGTCGGGATCATGTCCAGGCTGAAGGCGTTGGCGTGGTCGTTGTAGACCAGCACGATCGCGTCGGGCCGGTGCTCGGCCATCCAGCGCCGGGAGGGCTCGTAGCCGGCGAACAGCGGCTGCCAGTACGGGTCCTGCGTGCGGCCCTGGTCCATCGCCACGCCGATGGCGGGCACGTGCGAGGTGTAGACGGAGGCGGTGATGCGCGCATGGTTCGGCGCACGGGTCATCGGCGGGGTGGGGCTCATCGGCCGCTCTCCTGGTCCTTCTTGCGGCGGGGCGTGCCGTCTGGATGACGGCCGCCGGCCAGCATCATGTCGCGGTAGTCGGTCTCGGTCATGCCGGTCATGCCGGCGGCCATCTGCTGGTAGCTGCGGCCGTCGGTCGCGCCGATCTTGGCCAGGAAATAGATGTTGCCGCCGAGCCGGATGCACTGGTTGAGGTCGCGCGCGAGCACGGCCTCCTTCTGGGGCTCGGTCATGGGCCATTCCTCCAGGTAGGCGCGCTCGTCGGCCTTGAAGCGCGCGCGGTTCTCGGCCTTCATCAGCGACATGCAGAACTGGTTGAGCCAGTAGCCCTTGCGCGCCTGGTCGGCGTCGAAGATGGTGGTGCCGGGAATGTCCCGGTAGGGCTTGTCGAGCGACATGGAGGTCTCCTCGGAACGCGGCGTCGAAGTCGGGGGCGCGCTCATCCGCGGGCGAGCTCGGGCCAGTACAAGCGCATCGGGTTGTCCACCAGCAGCCGCTGGCGCAGCTCGACGGTGGGCGCGATGCGCGGGATCACGTCCACCAGCAGGCCGTCGTCGGGCATGTGGTCCTTCAAGTTGGGATGCGGCCAATCGGTGCCCCAGAGCACGCGGTCGGGGAACTCCTCCACGACACGGCGCGCGAAGGGGATCACGTCGCGGTAGGGCTCGGGCTCGCCGTGCATCGCGCGCGGCCCGCTGACCGACAGCCGCTCCGGGCAGGTGGCCTTGCTCCAGATGAAGGGGTGCTCGCGCAGGAAACGCAGGAACAGCGCGAACTCGGGACCGTCCACCGGCTTCGTGACATCGGGCCGGCCCATGTGGTCGACCACCACCGTCGTGGGCAGCGCGGAGAAGAAGTCCCAGAGCTCGGGCAGGTCGGGCGCCTCGAAGTAGATGACGACGTGCCAGCCCAGCGCCTTCACGCGATGCGCGATCTCCATCAGCTCGTCACGCGGCGTGAAGTCCACCAGTCGCTTGACGAAATTGAAGCGCACGCCACGCACGCCGGCCTCGTGCAGCTCGCGCAACTGCTCGTCGGTGACCGAGCGCCTCACGGTCGCGACGCCGCGCGCCCGGCCGCCCGAAGCGCGGCAGGCATCGACCATCGCGCGGTTGTCGTCGCCGTGACAGGTGGCCTGCACGATGACGTTTCGGCTGAAGCCCAGCCGGTCGCGCAGCGCAAAGAGCTGCATCTTGCTCGCGTCGCAGGGCGTGTACTTGCGCTCGGGCGCGTAGGGGAACTCGCCGCCGGGGCCGAAGACGTGGCAATGCGCGTCGACGGCACCGTCGGGCAACTGGAATCGGGGTGTCGACGGGTCCTGGTACCAGTCGAGCCAGCCGGGGGTCTTCTCGAAACCGCCGGTGGTGGGGAGCGTCATCACGGGTCCTTCCTTGCAATCCTGGACGAGTCCGGGGCCTCAGCTGAGTTTGGGTTTGGCCAGATGCGCGAGCAGCCGATCGGCCTCGGTGCGCCAGTCGGGGCTGCGGCCGAAGCCGGCGCTGCCGCGCTCGCCGAAGAGCCCGTCCTCGGCCAGGTCGGCCATCCAGGCCTGGCGCTCGGCGGTGCCGTCGGCGCTCCAGGGCGTGAGACCCGCGTCGCGCACGGTCTCCGCGACCTCGCGGACTTCCTCGCTGCGGCGCCGGCCATGCTGGATGACGCGCTGGAAGAAGTAGCTCGCCTGCTTCTCCCAGTCGATGCCGGGGAAGGTCTCCTTCAGCGAAGCGAGCACCGCGTCCTCGACGCCGTAATGGCGCGCCGAGGTCAGGCTCTCGATCACCATCGCCTCCAGCCCCTTGATCATCACGCTGCGGCACATCTTGGTCGCGCTGACGACGCCCAGCTCGTGGCTGCCCACCGTCGCGGCGAAGCCGAGCCGCCCGAGCATCGGCGCCGCGGCCTGCGCATGCGGGCCGCCCAGCAGCAGCGGGACCCGGATGCGGTAGGGCGGCACGCTGGTCATGACCGCGCCCTCGACATACCGGCCGCCAGTCGCGTGCACCGCCTCGGCGGCCTCCCGCTTGGCCTTGGGCGACGCCGAGTTGAAGTCCAGCACGAGGGTGTCGGGGCGGAGCCCGGCCGCCGCGGCGCGTGCGGCATCCAGCGTCTGGCTGGCCGTGACCGCGCTGATGACGAGATCGGCCGCGGTGGCCATCATCGTGGCCGACGGGCAGAGCTCGACGCCGAACTCCACGGCGTGCTCGCGCATCGTGTCGGCGTCCGGGGACGGCGATTCGAGCTTGAGGTCATAGGCGCTGACCGTCACGCCCTGGGCGCGCAGGTCCTCGGCGAGGATGCGGCCGACCTCGCCGTAACCGACCAGGCCGACCCGCGTCACGACCGACGGCGTGGGCGGCTGAAGGTCGTCGGAGCCATTGACGGCCGAGGGAGAGACTGCCGTGCCCATGTCAGTCCAGCGAGATGTTGAGCCGCCTGATCAGGTCGGCGTACTTGGCGGACTCGCTCGCGATGAACGCCGCGTATTGCTCCTTCGTCGTGGGGAAGACGTCGTAGCCGAAGGTGGCGTAGCGCTCGCGGATGTCGGGCTCGGCCAGGGCGGCCTCGATGTCGCGCTGGATGCGTTCCTGCACGGCCTTGGGCAGGCCGCGCGGCGCGGCGATCGTGGTCCAGCCGGTGACCTCGTAACCCGCCGGGCCGCCGGACTCGCTGACGGTGGGCAGGTCAGGGAAGGCGGGATGGCGCTTGGGGCCGGTCACGGCGATGAACCGGATCTTGCCCGCGCGCTGCAGCGGGCCGGCGGTGGCCATCGAGCCGAGCGCGAAGTTCAGCTCGCCGTTGGCCACGGCGGTGTAGAGCATCGTCGTTTCCTTGTAGACCACATGCGTCATCTGCGTGTGCGTCATCGCCTCGAGCTGCGCCGAGCCCAGGTGCACCGGATTGCCCACCGACCAGGAACCGTAGTTCAGCGCGTTGGGACGGGCCTTGGCGTCGGCCACGATGTCGCCGACGGTCTTGTACTTGCTGTTGGCGGGCACGCCGACGAAGAAGTAGGTCTTGAACAGCGGCGCGATCGGATCGAAGTCCTTGACCGGGTCGTAGGGCAGCTTCTTGAAGAGGTGGGGATAGACGACGAGGTGGACGTTGTCGAGCTGGATCAGGTCGTGGCCGTCGGTGGCGCCGCGCTTGAACGCGTCGATCGCGATGAAGCCGTTGGCGCCGGGCTTGTTCTCGACGATGACCGGCTTGCCCCATTTCTTCGACAGCTTCTCGGCGACCACACGCGCGACGGTCTCCGGACCGGCGCCGGCCGGGAAGGGCGTGATGATGCGCACCGGCTTGGTCGGCCAATCGGTGGGCGCGCCCTGAGCGAAGGCCGTGCTCGAGAACAGACTGGCCACGGCGCACAACGCGCCGAAGAGCGCGGCCCGACTCCCTCGCCCGCTTGCGGGAGAGGGCAGGGGTGAGGGCCAGCGGCGGTGGCAGTAGGTCGTTTGGGCGGTCATCGTTGTTGTCTCCAGGGATCTCTTGTTTTTGGCGGGCTCTGCGAGGCGGCCCGATCGGGTGGATGGGAACTGCTGCGGCGGGACTTCAGGAAAACGGCTGGATCAATCGATGTAGCGCAGCCCGGCCTTGGCCAGCGGCTCGCGCATCTTGTACAGGTCCAGGCCGAGCACGCCGGCGGCGAACTGCTCGCGCTTGGCGCCCTCGTTGGCCTCGCGGGCGGCGGCGGCGTCCAGGGTGCGCGTGGCCATGGCGGCGGGCACGCAGACGATGCCGTCGTCATCCGCGACGATGACATCGCCGGGATGCACCAGCGCGCCGGCGCACACCAGGGGGATGTTCACCGAGCCTGGCGTGGCCTTGATCGTGCCCTTGGCGGAGATGCACTTGCTCCAGACCGGGAAGGGCATCTCGTTGAGGGTGCGGACGTCGCGCACGCCGGCGTCGATGATCAGCGCGCGGGCGCCGCGGGCCTTGAACGAGGTGGCGAGCAGGTCGCCGAAGTAGCCGTCGGAGCAGGCCGCGGTGACGCCGGCCACGACGATGTCGCCGTCCTGGATCTGCTCGGCGGCGACGTGGAGCATCCAGTTGTCGCCGGGTTGCAGCAGCACGGTCACCGCGGTGCCCGAGACCGACACGCCCGACTGGATCGGGCGCATGTAGGGCTGGAGCAGGCCCACGCGGCCCAGCGCCTCGTGCACGGTCGCGGCGCCGAAGTGCCCGAGCGCGTCGGCGGCGGTGCGGTCGGCGCGGGTGATGTTGCGGTAGACGACGCCGAGTTCGTACATGGCGGATTCCTGTGGAGGTCGACGGGGGAGCGGCTCAGGCCGAGGGCGACGAAAGCCCGAGCCGGCGACGCAGCGCGTCGTGGCGGGGGGAAGCGAAGTCGTCCGCGACCTGTTGCGCGGTGACGGGCTCGGCGCAGCGCGCGGCCACGCCGGCGGTGAATCGGGTGACGATCTCCAGCCCCGGCGGCATCGAGCCGAGGATGGCGACGCCGTCGTGGCCCTGCAGCTCGCTGCGCTGCTGGAAACCGAGGTCGACATCGCCCTGGGCGAGCATCCGCGCCACGGGCACGCCGGCCGGCGACTGCCGCAGACGCTCGGCGAGCGAGGCGCGCAGGCCCCAGTCGTCGAGCAGCTTGAGCAGCGCCTGACCACTGGGTCCGGTGGAGTAACCGATGGCGCGGGCCGCGCCCAGCGCCTCGCGCAGCGCGTCCGCGGTGTCCACGCGCGGATGGGGCGCTTGCTGGGGTGCGGCGATGACCATTGGCGAATCGGCGATCGGGCGCAGGGAACCGGCGCGCAGATGGCCGGCGGCGAGCAGCCGCTGCATCGCGTCGTCGGCCAGGACCACCAGGTCGAAGGGCTCGCCGGCCTCGACGCGCCGGGCGGCGTCGACGCCGCCGATGGACTCGAAGCGGGGCTCGAGGCCGTGCGCCGTGGTGTAGGCGGCGGACAGCTCGGCCAGCAGCGCACGGGTGGCCATCGAGGAAATGCCGGCGAGGGGAGCGATCACGGGGTGGGTGAGGTCTGTCGGATTGCGGCGGATTCTGGTCCGGTCCGGCCAGACGATCCAGTTCTAGCTTCCACTAGCTGATATTCCGATCGGGCATGGCACGGATGGCCGAGCCATGCCCATTCGTGCGAGCATGCGCGCCATGAACCTGACCCAACTGGAGACCTTCGTCCATGTCGCCGAGCACGGCAGCTTCAGCAAGGCCGCGATGGTGCTGGGGGTGGCGCAGCCTGCGCTGAGCCGTCAGGTGCGGGCGCTGGAGACGGAGCTGCACGAGACGCTGCTGCTGCGCAACGGGCGCGGCGTGGCCTTGACCGAGGCGGGGCGGCGATTGCTGCAGCACGGGCAGGACATCCTGAACCTGGTCAGCCATGCCAAGGATGACTTGCGCTCGCGGCGCAGCGAGCCGGTGGGGCAGATCACGATCGCGATGCCGCCGACGCTGGCGCGGCTGCACACGCTGGCGCTGATCCGGGCGTTCCAGGCGGAGATGCCGCAAGCGCGGCTGACGATCATGGAAGGCTTCTCGGTGCATCTGACCGAGTGGCTGCTGACGGGGCGCACGGACCTGGCGCTGGTCTACAACCCGGAACCGCTGCCGGCGCTGGAAATCCTGCCGCTGCGGCGGGAGCGGCTGTGCCTGGTGTCGCCCAAGGATCAGGCACCGGCGAGACCGCCGACCTTGTCGCAGCTGTCGCGGTATCCGCTGGTGATGCCGCAGCGCGGGCACATCTTCCGGGCGCTGATGGAGCAGGCCGCGGCGATGGCGGGCGTGCAGCTCGATGTGCGCTGGGAAGTGGCGAGCGTGCCGGCGATCCTGGACTGCGTGGCCGCCGGAATCGGCCATGCGGCTCTGGGCGAGGACGCGCTGAGGATCTATGAGCGCCCGGAGCGTCTGTCGACGACGCCGTTCGCGCGTGCGGACATCCAGAGCACGCTGTGTCTGGTGACGCCGACCAGCAAACGCGCGACGCCGTTGATGCAGAGAACCGCGGCGGTGCTCATGAGGATGGTGGGGGAGGCTGGGAACTAGGCCTGTGAGGCGCATGGCAGCGGAGGCAACGCGGGCACAACAGTTGCCCTGACGACCTCATGCCTCCCGCGATGCGACGTGTGTCCGCGCGGGCTCGATTCACAAGAACCGGAGACCCCGAATGATCAGCACCATCCTGCTCGTCGTCCTCATCCTGCTGTTGATCGGCGCGCTGCCGTCCTGGCCGCACAGCCGCAGCTGGGGCTACTACCCCAGCGGCGGCATCGGCCTCGTCGTGCTGATCCTCGTCATCCTGCTGCTGATGGGCTACATCTGACGCCGCTGACCTGCTGAAGTTCCCCGGGGCCGACGGCCTCGGGTTTTTCATCGCTCGCGCTGGCGTTCAGGCGCCCAGCAACGATTGCCCGCAGACCCGCAAGACCTGACCCGTCAGGCCCCATGATTCCGGCGCGGCCAGGAACGCGATCGCCTCGGCGACATCCCCCGGCGTGCCGCCCTGCTTGAGCGCGTTCAGCCGCCGTCCGGCCTCCCGGACCATCAGCGGCATGCGGCGCGTCATCGCCGTCTCGATGAAACCGGGCGCGACCGCGTTGATGGTCCCGCCGCGCGCTTCCAGCGTCGCGACGCGAGCGGCGACATAGCCGATCAACGCCGCCTTCGACGCGCTGTAGTTGGTCTGCCCCGCATTGCCCGCGATGCCGCTGATGGAGGACAGGCAGATCTCGCGCGCGCCCGGCTTGAACAGATCCAACGCATCCAGCCGCGCGTCGATCGCGAGGATCGCCGCGAGGTTCACCGCCACCACCCCGTCCCACTCCGCCGCCGACATGCGCGACAGGGTGCGGTCCCGTGTGATGCCGGCGTTGTGCACCAGCACGTCCACGCCGCCCACGCGCCGAAGGGCGTCGATCAGTTCATCGACCGCGCCCGCCGCGGTCAGGTCCGCCGCCAGCAGCGAGCCGCCGATGTCGCGAGCCAGCGCCTCCAGGGGCTGGCGCGCCGCCGGCACGTCGACGCACAGCACGCGGAACCCGTCCAGCGCCAGACGCCGCGCCGTGGCCGCGCCGATGCCGCCGGCCGCGCCGGTGACCAGCGCCGTGTCCTGTCCAGACGCCTGCGACGCAGCGTCGCGCGCAGGCCCCCGCCACGTCAGCACCTGGCCCGAGACATAGGCCGAGCGGTCCGTGCCGAAGAAACGCAAGGCGCCGGCCAGCGACTCGGCGGAGGCCGCGGCCGCACCGGCTTGCAGCACCAGCCCGTTGGCGGTGGCGCCACGACGCCCGATCTCCTTGGCCAGCGCGCGGATGAATCCCTGCACGGCCTGCTGGCAGGCGGCCTGGGCCGCATCCGCCGCGTCGCCGGACGTCAAGGCCAGCACGCGGCCACCCGAAGTCAGGCGCGTCAACGCGACCTGCGTCTGCTCGAACAGCGCATGCAGCGCTGCGATGTCGCGACAGCCGGTGGCGTCGATGACCAGCGTGTGCACCGGCCCCGAGCCGCTGTCCGCCCCGCCCAGCGACGCGATCGCCGGCAGCAGCGACGGCATCGGCGACACGCTGCCCGGCGCGATCGCCAACACCGCGCGGCCGCTGAGTTCCTTGTCGCTCCACGCGTCCTGGCGCCGGCGCAGCACGACCGGCTGAGGCAGCCCCAGCGTGCGCGCCACGCGGCGACCCAGCGGGTGTTGAACGAAGGAGAGCAGGCGATCGGTCATGGCTCGGCGCAGGTAGCGGCAGGGAGATGCCGTCAAGACGGCGCGCGGAGTGTAGGGGCAGGGCGGCCCGGCGCGGTCCGGGCGTCGGCGGCTGGTTCAGATGTCGACCACGCCGGGCAGCCGATTTGCCGGAAGAACTCACATCCGTTTCACTCGAAGGAGTTCAAGATGCGACACATCCACAAGATCACCCTGCCTCTGGGCCTCGCCGCGATCGCCGCGGTCATGACCGTGCCGGCGTTCGCGCAGGTGGAAGAGGAAATCGTCTCCGGGCCGAAGTCCCGCGATCAGGTCATCGCCGAGCTGGAGCAGGCCCAGATGGACGGTTCCCTGGACCGCCTGCAGGGCGAGCACAGCTACTCCCCCGACTTCGATGAAGCCCGGGGCATGGACGTGCAGTACTCCAACCATCAGGCCGAGGCCGATGTGACGGTGGGCATGTCCGCCGACACCAGCACGCAGGTGCAGTTCGCGGCGCCGGCCGCGGGCGGCAAGACCCGCGAGCAGGTCATCGACGAGTTGCAGCAGGCCCGCGCCGATGGCTCCCTGGATCGCATGTGGAGCGAGCAGGGCTACGCGCCGGAGATGGATCCGGCGCGATCGCTGCATCGCTGACCGTCGGCGCGGTTCAGAACCGCGCCACGTCCAGGATCGCCTGCGCGAAAGCCTGGGGCGCCTCTTGCGGCAGGTTGTGCCCGATGCCACCGGTCAGTTCACGATGGGCGTACTTGCCCACGAACCTGCGCCGGTAGGCCGCGGGCGGCGGGTGCGGCGCGCCGTTCGCATCGCCTTCCAGCGTGATCGCGGGAATGGTGATGTCGGGCTGCGCGCCGATCCGCGACTCGACGGCATCGAAGCGCGATTCGCCGTCGGCCAGCCCCAGCCGCCAACGATAGTTGTGGACCACGATCGCGACGTGATCGGGGTTGTCGAACGCGACCGCGCTGCGCGCGAAGGTCGCATCGTCGAAGCGCCATTGGGGTGATGCGAGCTGCCAGATCAGCTTGGAGAATTCCGCGCGGTACTTCTCGTAGCCGAGCCGGCCGCGCTCGGTGGCGAAGTAGTACTGGTACCACCACTGGAGCTCGGCCGCCGGCGGCAGCGGCGACGCGTTGGCCTGACGGCTCACGAGCAGATAACCGCTGACGGCGACCAGCGCCTGGCAGCGCTCGGGCCACAACGCCGCGAGGATGCCCGCGGTGCGCGCGCCCCAGTCGCAGCCGCCCACCAGTGCCTTGGGGATGCGCAGCGCGTCGAGCAACGCGATCGCGTCGCGTGCGAGCGCGCCTTGCTGCCCATTGCGCGGCGTCTGCGCGGACAGGAAGCGCGTGCTGCCGTAGCCCCGCGCATACGGCACGATCACCCGATATCCGGCCGCCGCCAGCAGCGGCGTGACCTGCTCATAGGTGTGCACGTCGTACGGCCAACCGTGCAGCAGCAGCACCGGCGGACCGTCCGCGGGGCCGGCTTCGACGTAGCCCACGCACAGGTCGCCCGCGTCGATGTGCTTGAGCGTGCCGAAGCTCGGCGCGATCACCGGCAGGTCCGGCGCGGCGGACGGATCCGATGCCGCGCCGTCGCCCGACGCGGCGAGCACGCCCGCAGGCATCAGCCCGGTCGCGAGCGAGGCCGCGGCGGCGCCGATCAGGAACTTGCGCCGGGGCAGCGCATCGGTCAGGAAGTCACGGTCGTCGTTCATGTCGAGCAGGCCCCGCGGGGCGCGATGTGGTGGCGATGTCCGCAGTGGACGCCTGCGATGTATCGACGCCTTGTCCGGCGCGATGCCGCTTTGCATGGCCCTGTCGCCCCTGTCGGGCGAGATACACGGCCATACAAAGGCGCGCGGAGGCCTTGCTGCTGCGTTCTCTGACATCCATCAAACGGCTCCCTCGCTTTCGAACGCTCGCCTTCCTAGCCTGAGCGATCCGGGCGCACGGCGCGCTCGCATCGAGAGGCGCGAGCCTCGGGAGACCGTGATGGATGAGGGAATGCTGGATGACATCGTGTATTGGCCGTCGCTGCGCACGGCGCCCGCGGAGTTGCGGGCGCTGCGGGAGCTGGACAAGGCGCGCAAGCGCCGGATGCTGCCGTTGTTCACGCTGACGCCGCCCGCGCGCAAGCCCGACACGCTGGACTTCCGTCGCTCGGCGCAGCAGGCCGGCGAAGTGATGCAGGGCTTGCCGCATCTGCTGGACCTGGGCCGGGCGCCGCTGGAGCACGCGGTGGCGTGGCGAAGGCTGAGCAACCCGATGCAGGGCTTCCGCGCGTGGCGCGAGTTCGTCCAGGGACATCGCGGCGCGATCCCCGTCGTGCAGATGGCCGACGGTGCCTGCGCACGCGCGGTGGCACAGCAGGCGGTGTGCATCGAGCGGGATGTGGGGCTGGTCGTGTTCAGGCTCCGGGGCGCGGCGCCGTCGACGGCCGTGGTGGAGCAGGCGCTCGACGCGCTCGTCCATCCAGGCCGCGCCGTGGTCGTGCTGGACTTCGGCACCGAGCGCGAGTGGCTGCTGGGCTGCGCCGGCACGGGACGGGACCTGCTCGCCCGTTGGCCGCAACGCTGGCCGGGGCTGCGGCTGGTATCGATGGGCAACAGTTTTCCCAACACGGCGGACTGGCTGGGCAAGCCTCCCGGCGGCGATCAGCCGCGCTCGGGCCGGCTGACCATCCTGGAACGCGAGCTGCACCGGCGTCTCGGCGGCATCGCGAGCCTCGGGTACGGCGACCATGGCGCCGTCCACGTCCCCAGTGAGCCCGGCGTGGAACTGCCCGAGGGGCTGGTCCGCATCGACTATCCATGGCAGGGCGAGTGGCGGTTCGAGCGCCGCCGCCGGATCTCCTCGCATGAGGCCAACCGGGAAGCGGCCGAGGCCATCGTGGAGGCCGCCCCGTCCTTCGGCGAGCGTGGCCTGTGGGGCGAGCACGAGATCCAGGAGGCGTCCAACGGCCGCGTGTACACCCGCGGACGGGAGGCGTG
Organism: Roseateles sp.; assembly: GCA_039594005.1. Lineage (GTDB taxonomy): Bacteria > Pseudomonadota > Gammaproteobacteria > Burkholderiales > Burkholderiaceae_C > Roseateles. The sequence goes on along the minus strand of JBCNOF010000010.1, from coordinate 1,004,244 downwards.
GACGGCAGTTCGCGTGAACCTGCACCTGGCCACGCAGCTCGACGAGTTGCTGGCGGAGCAGCGTCTCGCGTCCTTGGCGACTTCGTGAAAACCTCCGGCTCGGCGAGGGCCTGACGAAGCCGGAGGGCGGGGAAGGGCATACGCGCCTGCCTATACTCGCGCCCCATGCGCCGCTGGCTCACCGTCTTCCTGCTGATCCTGCTGCCGCTCCAGCTGAGCTGGGCGGTGGCCGCGACCTATTGCGCGCATGAAGCCGATCCCGCCGCCAGCCATGTCGGCCATCACCAGCATCGGCATGAAGCGGATCCTGCCGGTCCTGCCGATGTCGCCGATGCTGCCGATCCTGCCGGTCACGCTTCTCCCGATCTGAAGGCGAAGGCCGACGACGCCTCGTCCGTCGAGCGCAAGGGCGGCGAGACCGCCGCCGACAAGGCGCTGACCTGCGTCGACGACGACTGCAGTTTCTGCCACCTTGGCCATACCCAGCCGGTGGCCAGCACGCCGCTGGTGCTGCCGGCCATGGCCGGTCCGGCCGACACGGGCTCCGCCACGGACGCCTGGACCTCTCGCGGACCCGACCGCCGCGAACGCCCCAACTGGCGCGCCGCCTGAGCGGCGGGCGCCTGCCTCCCTGATTCCTCACGCCCCGGCCGAGCGCCGGAGCGCGCGGCGCTCGCCGATTCCCCGTTGATCCCCCTTCCTGCCCGATCGCCCACGCGGCGGCGGGCGCAACGCCGGAGTCTCCGATGCGCAAGTTCCTGGTGCCGCTGTCCAGCGCGGCACTGTTTTCCCTCTTTCCGTTGACCGCCGCTGGCGCGGCGCAGCCGGCCACCGAAACGGCCGTCCCCCCATCGACTTCCGTGACCACGCCGCTGACCGCGTCGCCGCTCACGCTCGAGGCGACGCTGGCGCGCGCGATGGCGTCCCATCCCCGCCTGCGGGCCGCGGGCTACGAGGTCGAGGCCGCCGACGGCGCGGTGCAGCAGGCAGCGCTGCCGCCCAACCCCTCGCTCGGGATCGAGCAGGAGGACACCCGCCGCGAGACCCGCACGATCACCGTGATGCTGAGCCAGCCGCTGGAGATCGGCGGCCAGCGCGCCGCTCGCACCGCGCTCGCCCAGCGCGGGCGCGATCTGGCGCAGGCGGACCTGGATACCGTCCGCGCCGAGCTGCGCGCCGATGTCGTGTCGGCCTTCTTCAACGCCTTGATCGCGCAGGAGCGCGTCACGGCGGCGCAGGAATCCCTGCGCATCGCCGGCAGCGGAGCCGAGGCCACCGCGCGTCGCGTGGCCGCCGGCAAGCTGTCGCCCATCGACGAGACCCGTGCCCGCGTCGCCGCGTCCACCGCGCGCATCGAGCTGCGTCAGGCGACGTCGGATCAGCTCGTCGCTCGTCACGCGCTGGCCCTGGCCACCGGGCTCGACGAGGCCCTGATCGGTCCGCTCGACGGCCGGGCGTCCACGCTGCCGGCCTTGCCGGATGAGGCGCAGATCGCTCGTCGCCTGGCCGACGCGCCGACGCTGCGCCGCGCACGCCTGGAGGTCGAGCGCGCGCAGGCTGCTTATGAGCTGGAGCGATCGCGCCGCATCCCGGACATGACGGTCAGCCTCGGGGCCAAGCGCGCGCAGGAGATCGGCCGCAGCCAAGCGGTGATCGGCGTGTCGCTGCCCATTCCGCTGTTCGACCGCAACCAGGGCGCGCAGCGTGAGGCGCTCAAGCGGCGTCAGGCCGCGGAGCAACTGGCCGAAGCCGAGTCCGCGCGCCTGCGTGCCGAGGTGCTGGGCGCGGCCGATGAACTGGCGGCACGCGTGGATGAGGTCCAGGTGCTGAACCGCGAGGTCCTGCCCGGCGCGCAGGAAGCGCACGTCGCCGCGACGCGCGGCTTCGAGCTCGGCAAGTTCGGCTTCCTGGATGTGCTCGACGCGCAGCGGACCTGGCTGCAGGCCCGCACGCAACTGCTGGATGCGCTGGCCAAGGCCCACCGCGCCCATGCCGACCTCGAGCGCCGCCTTGGCGCGCCCGTCCAGCAACCGTGAGAACAACGATGAACTTCAATCAAGACAAGCAGGGCGCGGACACGCCGCGCCGATTCGGACTTCCCCGTCGGCAGATGATCGCGATCGCGGTGCTGGTCGCGCTGGGCGTGACGGGTGGCGTGGCCATCCTCGCTGCAGGGCCGGCCTCGTCGGTCAAGGGCGGGCATGCCGAGCATGGCGAGGAGGGTGGCCATGACGACCACGACGACCACGCCGAGCCTTCCAAGGGCGCGGCCTCCGGCACGGACGCGCACGGCAAGGAGAACGCAGGCCAGCCTGCCGCCGAGCCCATCGAGATGACCGAAGCGCAGATCCAGTCCGCCGCGATCGCGCTGGACACGGCGGGTCCGGCCACGATCCGCACCACCACGCGGCTGCCCGGCGAGATCGGCTTCAACGAGGACCGCACCGCGCATGTCGTGCCCCGCGTGAGCGGCGTCGTCGAGGCGGTGCCCGTGACGCTCGGCCAGACCGTGCGCAAGGGCGAGCTGCTGGCCGTGATCGCCAGCGCGCAGGTGTCCGACCAGCGCAGCGAGCTCCTCGCCGCGCTCAAGCGCGAGCAGCTCGCTCGCACGACCTTCGAGCGCGAGCGCAAGCTCTGGGAGGAGAAGATCTCCCCGCGTCAGGATGTCGACGTCGCGGAGCAGGCGCTGCGCGAGGCCGAGATCGCCGTGGCCAACGCGCGGCAGAAGCTGCAGGCCGTGGGCGCCACGCCGCGCGGCGGCGCGCTCAACCGCTTCGAGCTGCGCGCGCCGTTCGACGGCGTCGTCGTCGAGAAGCACCTCACACTGGGCGAGCAGGTCAAGGAGGATGCCAGCGTGTTCGTGCTGTCGGACCTGCGCACCGTGTGGGCCCGCATCGATGTGCCCGCCGGCGACCTCGCCAAGGTCCGCGTGGGGGAACGCGCGGTGGTCCGCGCCACGGCGTTCGAGCAGGCGGCGTCGGGCAACGTGACCTACGTCGGTCCGCTGATCGGCGCGCAGAGCCGCACGGCGCAGGCCCGCATCGCGATGACCAACCCCGACGGCGCCTGGCGCCCGGGCCTGTTCGTCAATGTCGACCTCGTCACGGGAGAGACGCCGGTGGCGGTGACGGTGGCGGCCGACGCGGTGCAGGTCTTCGAGGAACGCCAGGTCGTGTTCGTCCGCACCGCGCGGGGATTCGCCGCGCAGCCGGTGAAGACCGGGCGCGGCGACGGCCGGCGCATCGAGATCCTGGACGGGCTGAAGCCGGGCACGCGCTACGCCGCCGCGAACGCCTTCGTCATCAGGTCCGAGGCCGGCAAGGGCGCCGCGACCCACTCGCACTGACGGAGCCGCCATGTTCGAACGCATCATCCGATTCGCCATCGAGCAGCGCTGGCTGGTGCTGCTGGCGGTGCTCGCCATGGCCGCGCTGGGCATCTACAGCTACCAGAAGCTGCCCATCGACGCCGTGCCCGACATCACCAACGTGCAGGTGCAGATCAACACCGCCGCGCCGGGCTACTCGCCGCTGGAGACCGAGCAGCGCATCACCTACCCGGTGGAGACCGCCATGGCCGGCCTGCCGGGCCTGCAGCAGACGCGCTCGCTGTCGCGCTACGGGGCTGTCGCAGGTCACGGTGATCTTCAAGGACGGCACCGACATCTACTTCGCCCGCCAGCTGGTCAACGAGCGCCTGCAGGACGCGCGCGAGCAGCTGCCCGACGGGCTGACGCCGGCCATGGGGCCGATCTCCACCGGCCTGGGCGAGATCTACCTGTGGACGGTCGAGGCCGAGGACGGCGCGACGCAAGGCCGACGGCACCCCCTACACGCCGACCGACCTGCGCGAGCTCCAGGACTGGGTCATCAAGCCGCAGCTGCGCAACGTGCCCGGCGTGACCGAGGTCAACACCATCGGCGGCTACGCCAAGGAGTACCAGATCGCGCCCGATCCGAGCCGGCTGGCCTCCTACGGGCTGACGCTGGCGGACGTCGTGCAGGCGCTGGAGCGCAACAACGCCAACGTCGGCGCCGGCTACATCGAGCGGCGCGGCGAGCAGTACCTGATCCGCGCGCCGGGCCAGGTGCGCGACCTCGCCGACATCGGCAACGTCGTGCTGCGCAACGTGGGCGGCGTGCCGATCCGTATCCGCGACGTCGCCGAGGTCGGCCTGGGCAAGGAGCTGCGCACCGGCGCGGCCACCGAGAACGGCCGCGAGGTGGTGCTGGGCACGGTGTTCATGCTGATCGGCGAGAACAGCCGCAGCGTGGCCCAGGCGGTGGGCCAGCGACTGGAGGAGATCAACCGGACCCTGCCCAAGGGCGTGCAGGCGGTCACCGTCTACGACCGCACGGTGCTGGTCGACAAGGCCATCGCCACGGTCAAGAAGAACCTGGTGGAAGGCGCGGTGCTGGTGATCGCGGTGCTGTTCCTGTTCCTGGGCAACATGCGCGCGGCGCTGATCACCGCCATGGTGATCCCGCTGTCGATGCTGTTCACCTTCACCGGCATGGTCAGCCAGAAGGTCAGCGCCAACCTGATGAGCCTGGGCGCGCTGGACTTCGGCATCATCGTCGACGGCGCCGTGGTGATCGTCGAGAACTGCGTGCGCCGCCTGGCGCATGCGCAGGCGCGGCAGGGCCGCCCGCTGACGCGCGCGGAGCGCTTCCACGAGGTCTTCGCCGCGGCGCAGGAGGCGCGCCGGCCGCTGGTCTTCGGGCAGTTGATCATCATGGTGGTGTACCTGCCGATCTTCGCGCTCACCGGCGTCGAGGGGAAGATGTTCCACCCGATGGCCTTCACCGTGGTGATGGCGCTGCTGGGCGCGATGATCCTGTCGGTCACCTTCGTGCCGGCGGCCGTGGCGCTGTTCATCGGCGACAAGGTCCAGGAGAAGGAGAACCGGCTGATGGGCTGGGCGCGTCGCGCCTACGAGCCGGTGCTGGCCCGCGTGATGGCCGCGCGGCCGGTGGTGCTCACCGGCGCGGTGGTGGCCGTGGTGCTGTCGACGCTGCTGGCCACGCGCCTGGGCAGCGAGTTCATGCCCAGCCTCAACGAGGGCGACTTCGCCATGCAGGCGCTGCGGGTGCCCGGCACCAGCCTGACGCAGTCGGTGGAGATGCAGCAGCAGCTCGAGAGCCGGCTCAAGCAGAAGTTCCCGGAGATCGAGCGCGTGTTCGCGCGCACCGGCACCGCCGAGATCGCCTCCGACCCGATGCCGCCGAACATCTCCGACGGCTACGTGATGCTCAAGCCGCAGGGCCAGTGGCCCGGGCCGCGACGCACGCGCGACGCGCTGATCGCCGCGGTGCAGGAGGAACTGGCGACGCTGCCGGGGCAGAATCTACGAGTTCTCGCAGCCGATCCAGCTGCGCTTCAACGAACTGATCTCCGGCGTGCGCAGCGACGTGGCGGTGAAGGTCTTCGGCGACGACATGGAGGTGCTCAACGCGACCGCGGCGAGGATCGCGACGGTGCTGGGCGGACTGGAGGGCGCCTCCGAGGTGAAGGTCGAGCAGACCACCGGCCTGCCGGTGCTGACCGTGGACATCGACCGCGACAAGGCCGCGCGCTACGGCCTGAATGTCGGCGACATCCAGGACACGGTGGCCACGGCCCTCGGCGGGCGCAAGCCGGCACGCTGTTCGAGGGCGACCGCCGCTTCGACATCGTCGTGCGCCTGCCGGAAGCCCTGCGCAGCGACCTGGCGGCGATCGAGCGGCTGCCGGTGCCGCTGCCCAGGGGACCGGATGGCGCGGCGCGACTTCATGCCGCTGTCGGACGTGGCGCGCCTCGACCTGGCGCCGGGGCCGAACCAGGTCAGCCGCGAGGACGGCAAGCGCCGCATGGTGGTCAGCGCCAACGTGCGCGGGCGCGACATCGGCTCGTTCGTCGCCGAGGCGCAGCAGGCGGTGATCACGCAGGTCGCGCTGCCCGCCGGCTACTGGACGACCTGGGGCGGCCAGTTCGAGCAGTTGCAGTCCGCCAGCGAGCGCCTGCAGGTCGTGGTGCCGGTGGCGCTGGTGCTGGTGTTCGCGCTGCTGTTCGCGATGTTCAACAACGCGCGCGACGGGCTGCTGGTGTTCACCGGCATTCCGTTCGCGCTGACCGGCGGCGTCCTGGCGCTGTGGCTGCGCGGGATTCCGCTGTCGATCTCGGCGGCGGTGGGTTTCATCGCGCTGTCCGGCGTGGCGGTGCTCAACGGGCTGGTGATGATCTCCTTCATCCGCAAGCTGCGGGAGGAGGGCCGGCCGCTGGACGAGGCGGTGCGCGAGGGCGCGATCACCCGGCTGCGGCCGGTGCTGATGACGGCGCTGGTGGCGTCGCTCGGCTTCGTGCCGATGGCCCTGGCCACCGGCACCGGCGCCGAGGTGCAGCGGCCGCTGGCGACGGTGGTGATCGGCGGCATCCTGTCCTCGACGACGCTGACCCTGCTGGTGCTGCCGGTGCTGTACCGCTGGGCTTATCGCCGTGAAGAGCGGGAGGAGGGCGAGGCGCTGAAGGCTCCTGGCGATCGCGCGGCGGGCGAGCTTCCCGCGGCAGGCGGCGCGGTCCGCTGATGCGTCGGCCGTGAATTGAGACCCGGGCGTCGGGAGGCGGCCCGGGTGTTTCGCCAGGTTGTCGAACGGCGCCCCGCATCGAAGGGAGTGCGCTGCCTTGTCCAAGTCGCTGGGAAGCGATCTCGACAAGTGCGAGTCATGGTTCTCGTCGGACGCCTTGCCTAGAGTGGGTGGCTCGTTCCTCAAGGAGAGCCCCATGCCCGTATCCATCCTGTCCGCCGACGGCCGACTCACTGTTCCCAAGGAGATTCGCCAGGCCGTGAAGGCAACGCCTGGCACCGAGTTCCTTTGGGTCTTGATGAGGAGCGGAATGCTCCAGGTGGTCCCGAAGACCGGAACGATCGAGGATCTCGCGGGCATGGTGAAGCCTGCCCCTGGGGTCTCGGTCTCGGTGGAAGAAATGAATCCCTTCCGGTGATGTGCGCCGTCGACACGAACGTCCTGGTGCGTTTGATCGTCCAGGACGATGAAAGCCAGTTAGATGCGGTGCGCCGGCTCCAACTTCGCTGCTCATGCCATGGCCAGAAGCTCTTCGTGTCGACAACGGTGTTTCTGGAGCTGGAGTGGGTACTGCGATCGCGGTACCGACTCGGCAAACCTGAAGTGCTCGCAGTCCTGAATGAGTTGATGACCTCAGGCCAGGTGGAATGCGAGCGACAGGCAGCCATGCTCAACGCGGTGGGAGGGTATGAGGTTTCTGCAGCAGACCTGGCGGACTGCATCCACGCCGAGTTGGCTGCCGCGAACGACCGTAGTCCACTCCACACTTTCGACCGGGATGCCTCAACGCTCGCAGGCGCAAGCTTGCTGCAGTGAGAGACCGTTGGAGCCAGACATGCCCACGACCCGCATGGAAATGAACCACCGGATCCTCGTGCCCAAGGAAATCTGTGAGGCGACAGGCGCCAAGCTGGGCACGCGGTTCATCTGGGAGATGCAGAAGGACGGCAGCATCCGCGTGATCGCGTGGTGCAAGCGGCCAGCCTGGGGGGAGCCGCTAGCAGAGTCGCAAGGCGCGACCAGCGAGGTGGCAAATGGTGGAGCAGACGTTGTGACCAAGGAGATGGATATGGAAGAGACGTGTTTGAATGGGAAGGGCCAACTGACCCTGCCAGCGAGCATCCGGAAGAAGCTTGGGGCGACCAAGGGAATGCGATTCCTTTGGGGGGTGATGCCGGACGGCACGCTGCTGGTCCAGCCGAAGAACCGATCAATCCTGGACATGGCCGGCATGCTGGAGCCCGAGGAAGGGCTTCATGTGACCATCGACGACATGAATCCTTGGGTGTGATGCCGGCAATCGAGGACCTCAACGACTCGCAAACCGGTGATGCGTCACCGACTGATAGACCTCCCCCGGTCGCAGCACCGTCGATGGCCAGTCGCTGCTGATCGGACGGTTCGGTGAATCCGGCGCGTGTTGCGTCTCCAGGCACAGCCCATCACCTTGCCGATAGAAGGCGCCATCGCTGCCCAACAAGCTGCCATCGAGGAAGTTCCCCGAATAGAACTGCACGCCAGGCTCCGTCGTCAGCACCTCCATCGAGCGACCAGAGAGGGGATCCCGCAGACGTGCCGCCAGGTGCAACTGCCCGTCGAAGGGCGCATCCAGCACCCAGTGATGGTCGTATCCCTTGCCGCGCTGCAACTGCGGATGGCCCTGCCGAAGCCGGGACTCGATCACGCGTGGCTCGCGGAAGTCGAAGGGCGTGTCGACCACCGTCACCATCCCCGTCGGAATCAGTGCGTCGCTCACCTCGCAATAACGGCTCCCCGCGATTTGCAGCTCGTGGCCCAGCACCGATCCGCTACCCGCGAGGTTGAAGTAGTCGTGATGCGTCAGGTTGACCACCGTCGGCGCATCGGTCGTGGCTTCGTACTCGACGGTCCAGCCCATGTCCTCGTCGATCCGATACCGCACCACGGCGCGCAGCCGCCCCGGGAAGCCCTGATCGCCCGCCGGGCTGTCGAGCTCCAGCCGCAGGCAGCCATCGCTCTCCGCCTCGGCGCGCCATAGCTGCGTGCCGAAACCGCGCGCACCGCCGTGCAGGCAGTTCGCGCCGTCATTGGCCACCAGCGCATGGCGCTCGCCGTCCAGCCGGAATGCTGCTTCCGCGATGCGATTGCCGTAGCGCCCGACGATCACGCCGAAATGCGGATTGCGCAGCAGGTAATCCTGCAGTGTCGGCAAGCCCAGCACCACGTTGGCGAGCTCGCCGCGCGCGTCGGGCACCTCCAGCCGTGTGACGATCCCGCCCAGCGTGATGGCGCTCAAGCGCAGTCCGCGCCCGTTGTCCATCGTGAACTCATGCACCGGCCGGCCGTCGGGCAGCTGGCCGTAGACGCGTCGTTGAATCGGCTTCATCGCCTTCATCGGGTCACGAACCGGTACGGCGCGCGGCCACGATGGCCGTGCGGATCCAGCTCGAAGAGCGCGCCCGCCAGCGGCTCGTGATCGCACTGCCGGCGCGCGGTCGTCACGAACAGACGATCCAGCGCCGGTCCGCCAAACACCGGGCAGGTCGGCTGCGAGGCCGGCAGCGCCAGCCGCAGCGTCTCGCGTCCCTGTGCATCGAAACGCAGCACGACGCCATCGCCCCAGACCGCGGACCAGAGCCCGCCCTCGGCATCGACCGCCGCGCCATCCGGCTCGCCGCCGTCCAGCGGCAGTTGCACGAACACGCGGCGCTCGCCGAGCCGCCCATCGGCGTGGTAATCCATCGCCCAGATCGTGCGGGTGGGCGAATCGGTGTAGTACAGCGTCCCGCCATCCGGGCTGAAGTTCAGCGCGTTGCCCACGATGCCCGGCGGCAGCGGCAGGCGCTCGACGACGAGCCCGCGTCCGATGCCGACGCCCGCCAGGCTGGCGCGGTAATAACCGCCCACCGCCGCGCCATGCGGGTTGAACATGCCGAAGACGAAACGCCCCTGCGGATCGCAGCGGCCGTCGTTGATGCGCGTGCGGGGCTCATCGGCCTCGACGGGCGTCAGCGTGCCGATCTCGCCGCTGGCGAGGTCGAACATCGCCACGCCGGATGCCAGGCCCAGCACCAGTTGTCCCGGCGTGTCGCACAACGCGAAGCTGCCCAGCGGCTCGGGCATCTCCCACTGCGTGATCGCGCCATCGGCATGCCGCCGACGGAACAGCCGATGGCTGTCGATGTCGGTCCAGTACAGCGCCTGGTCGCGGTCGCACCACAGCGCGCATTCACCCAACCGGTCCCGGCTGTCGACATGCACGCGCGCCGGCGCTCCCGTTCCGGATCCGGATCCTGCGCTCATGCCCAGCCTCCATCCACGATGTAGTCCTGCGCGCTGCACATCGCGCTGTCGTCCGCCGCCAGGAACAGCGCCATCGCCGCGATGTGGTCGGGCATCAGCGGCTGCTTGAGGCACTGGTTGGCGTCGATCTCCTTCTTCGTCTCGTCGTTGACCCAGAGCTGCAGCTGCTTCTCGGTCATGACCCAACCGGGCACCAGCGTGTTCACGCGGATGTTGAAGGGTCCGAGGTCCCGCGCCAGCGAGCGCGTCAGCCCCTGCACGCCGGCCTTGGACGTCGTGTACGCGGCCATGCCGCCCTGCATCAGCATCCAGCTGAACGAGCCGAAGTTGATGATCGACCCGCCGCCCAGCGCCTTCATGTCCGGTGCCACCGCCTGCGCGGCGAAGAACTGGTGCTTGATGTTCACGGCGATGGCCTGGTCCCAGAACTCGGGCGTGACGTCCTCCAGCGCATGGCGCTTGTCGTTGGCCGCGTTGTTCAGCAGCACCTTGAAAGGCCCGCCGAGCTGCTCGCGCAGCGACGCGATCGCCGCGCGCAGTTGCGCGATGTCGGTCAGGTCCGCCGCGACGAACGCGCTGCCCGGCAGGCGTGCCGCGAGCGCGTGGCCCGCCTCGGCGGCGATGTCGATGAATCCCACCCGCGCGCCCTGGGCGGCGAAGCGTTCCACCAGCGTCGCGCCGATGCCGGTGGCTCCGCCGGTGATGAGCACGCGCTGCTCGCGCAGGCTGGGATAGAGGGCGCTGGTCATGGTGTCTCCGTCGTTGTGGGACGCGAGTGTCGCGTCCTCGTGGTTCTGTGTCGCGCTGATTCTATAAGTCTGACTATTGAATGATGAGCAAGACCATGAATGAGGGTTTGCCCCGATACGTCACGTCATAAAGTAATACTTTAATTCGCTACAACAAGAAATCGACCCGAATCGACAGAATGCTGGAGACAACATGAGCCTGAGCTTCCCTCGGCCCTACAAGGGCGTATTTCCGGTCGTGCCGACGACCTTCAACGCCCAGGGCGGACTCGACCTGGAAAGCCAGAAGCGCTGCATCGACTTCATGATCGATGCCGGCTCGACGGGCTTGTGCATCCTGGCCAATTTCTCCGAGCAGTTCGTGCTCGGCGACGACGAGCGGGCGGTGCTCACCCGCACGATCCTGGAGCATGTGGCGGGCCGCGTCCCGGTCATCGTGACGACCACCCACTACAGCACGCAGATCTGCGCCGAGCGCAGCCGCATGGCGCAGGAGATGGGTGCGGCGATGGTGATGGTGATGCCGCCGTATCACGGCGCGACGCTGCGCGTGGGCGAGGCCGGCATTTTCGAGTTCTACGCGCGCCTGTCCGATGCGATCGACATCCCCGTGATGATCCAGGACGCGCCGATGTCGGGCACACCGCTGCCGCCGGCTTTCTTGGCCCGCATGGCCAGGGAGATCGAGCAGGTCCGTTACTTCAAGATCGAGACCGCCGGCGCGGCGAGCAAGCTGCGTGAGCTGATCGCGCTGGGCGGTGACGCGATCGAGGGACCGTGGGACGGCGAGGAGGCGATCACGCTGCTGGCCGACCTGGACGCCGGCGCCACCGGCGCGATGACCGGCGGCGCGTATCCGGACGGCATCCGCCGCATCGTCGATGCCTACGCCGCGGGTGACCGCGAAACCGCCGTCGCCGAGTACGGCCGCTGGCTGCCGCTGATCAACGTCGAGAACCGCCAGGGCGGCATCCTCACCGCCAAGGCGCTGATGAAGGAGGGCGGCGTCATTGCCTGCGACGCGCCGCGCCATCCCTTCCCGGAGATGAACCCGGCGGTGCGCGCCGGGCTGCTGGACGCGGCCAAGCGCCTCGACCCGCTGGTGCTGCGCTGGGCGCGCTGAGCCATCACCGCCGTCGCCTTCATCGAATCATCGATCACGCCTAGGACCGTCATGAGCCCTATCCCCGAGTTCAGGAACTACATCGCCGGCGAATGGGTCGCCGGCGCCGACCAGCGTCCCAACATCAATCCGTCCGACACCAGCGACGTGATCGGCCTGTACGCGCAGGCCGATGCCGTGCAGACCGAGGCAGCCATCGCCGCGGCGCAGGCCGCGTTCCCGTCCTGGGCCGCCAGCACGCCGCAGCAGCGCTTCGACGTGCTGGACGCCGTGGGCAACGAGCTGCTCGCCCGGCGCGAGGAGATCGGCCGGCTGCTGTCGCGCGAGGAGGGCAAGACGCTGCCCGAGGGCCTGGGCGAGACCCACCGCGCCGCGATGATCTTCAAGTTCTTCGCCGCCGAGGCGCTGCGCTGCGGGGGTGAGACGATCGCCTCGGTGCGGCCGGGCGTCTCGGTGGACGTGCTGCGTCAACCGGTGGGCGTCGTCGGGCTGATCGCGCCGTGGAACTTCCCGATCGCGATCCCTGCCTGGAAGATCGCGCCCGCGCTGGCTTACGGCAACACGGTCGTGTTCAAGCCGGCGGAGCTGGTGCCCGGCTGCGCCTGGACGCTGGCGGACATCCTCTCGCGCACTTCGCTGCCCAAGGGCGCGTTCAACCTCGTCATGGGCGCGGGATCGCAGGTGGGGCAGACGCTGGTCGACTCGCCGCGCGTGAAGGCGCTGAGCTTCACCGGTTCGGTGGCGACGGGGCGCCGCATCATCGCGGCCTGCGCCGCGCGGCAGGCCAAGGTGCAGGCCGAGATGGGCGGCAAGAACCCGCTGGTCGTGCTGGACGACGCCGATCTGGACGTGGCCGTCAACGCGGCCGTGCAGAGCGCGTTCTTCTCGACCGGCCAGCGCTGCACGGCGTCGAGCCGCATCATCGTCACCGACGGCATCCATGACCGCTTCGTCGACGCCGTCGTCGCGAAGCTGGGCACGCTGAAGGTCGATCACGCGCTCAAGGCCGGCACCGACATCGGCCCCGTCGTCGACCAGCGCCAGCTCGAGCAGAACCTGCGCTACATCGACATCGCCCAACGGGAAGGCGGCACGCTGGCCTTCGGCGGCGATGTCGTCGAGCGCGACACCCAGGGCTTCTACCAGCGCCCGGCGCTGATCACCGGCACGACCAACGCGATGACGATCAGCCGCGAGGAGGTCTTCGGCCCGGTGGCCAACGTGGTGCGCGCGCGCGACTACGACGAGGCGCTCGCGCTGGCCAACGACACCGAGTTCGGCCTGTCCGCCGGCATCTGCACGCAGTCGCTGAGACACGCGAGCCATTTCAAGCTGCATGCGCAGGCGGGCATGGTCATGGTCAACCTGCCGACTGCGGGCGTGGACTACCACGTGCCCTTCGGCGGCACGAAGGGATCGAGCTACGGACCGCGCGAGCAGGGCAGCCACGCCCGCGAGTTCTACACGACGGTCAAGACCGCCTATACCTTCGCGGGTTGAGCATGCGGATCCGTGCATCCGCGCTTCGTTCCGCCGTCGGGGCCGCGACCGGTGTCGCCTTGCTGGTGGGGGTGCTGGCGGGCATCGCGGGCTGCGCCGTCGGCCCCGGGGCCGCGCCGGTGGGCGACGCCGCCGCTGCGGCTGGCGAGCGCCTGCCCGTCGCGCACGATCCGACGCTGATCGAGCGCGACGGGGTCTTCCACGTGTTCACCACCGGCAAGGGCATCCAGCATTTGCGCTCGCAGGACGGCCAGCATTGGACGCGGCTGGCGCCCGCGCTGAGCGAGCCACCCGCGTGGTGGGCCGAGGCGGTCCCCGCGCATCGCGGGCTGGACGTCTGGGCGCCCAAGGTCTTCGCCCTGAAGGGTCGTTACTGGCTGCTGTACTCGATCTCGACCTTCGGCAAGAACCGCTCGGCGATCGGCCTGGCGAGCAGCGAGTCGCTGGCCGGACCGTGGCGCGATGACGGTCTCGTGGTCAGGAGCGTCGAGGGCGACGACTTCAACGCGATCGATCCGGACCTGTTCATCGATGAGCGGGGCGCGGACGGGCAGGGTGGCGATGGCCGCGCGTGGCTGAGCTACGGGTCGTTCTGGGGCGGCATCCGCGTGGTGGAACTGGACCTCGCGACGATGCGGCCGACCGGACCGACGCGCTTCGTCGCGCGCGGACCCGGCAAGGATGGCGCGGGCAGTCTCGGCAGCGGCGGGGCCATCGAGGCGCCGACGATCGTGCGACGCGGCGAGTGGGTCTATCTCTTCGTCTCGCACGATTTCTGCTGCCGCGGCACGGCCAGCACGTACAACATCCGGGTGGGTCGGGCGCGCTCGGCGACGGGCCCATTCCTCGACCGAGACGGGCGCGAGTTGATGGCGGGCGGCGGCACGTTGGTGGAGCAGGGCACCGCGCGGTGGATCGGCCCCGGTCATCAGGACGTGGTCGGCCGCTGGATCGTGCGTCACGCCTACGACGCGCAGGACGGCGGCAAGCCCAAGTTGCGATTCGACGAACTGCGCTGGACCGAGGACGGCTGGCCCCGGTTGTAGGCTCGTGCCCGCGATGGCCGGAGAAGATCGACACGATCCCCGGCCCGACTGACAAGAACAGGAGACAAACCCTTGGCAGCCCTCAAGCTGGAGCAGATCGGCAAGCGCTACGGCGCGGTGCAGGTCATCCCCGACCTGTCGCTCGACGTGGCGCCGGGCGAGTTCATCGTGTTCCTCGGCCCGTCGGGCTGCGGCAAGACCAGCCTGCTGCGCATGATCGCGGGGCTGGAGGAAGTCAGCGCGGGGCGCATCCTCATCGGCGGGCAGGACGTGACCCATGCGGCGCCCGGCCTGCGCCAGCTGGCGATGGTGTTCCAGCACTACGCGCTGTACCCGCACATGACGGTGCGCGACAACCTGGCCTTCGGCCTGCGCAACATCCAACTGCCGGAGCCCGAGATCGACCGTCGCATCCAGGAGGCGGCGCGCATGCTGGAGCTGGACGCCTTGCTGGCGCGCAAGCCGGGGCAGCTGTCCGGCGGTCAGCGGCAACGCGTGGCGATCGGGCGCGCGGTGGTCAAGGAACCGGCGATCTTCCTGTTCGACGAGCCACTGTCCAACCTGGATGCCGCGCTGCGCGGCCGCACGCGGCTGGAGCTCGCGCAACTGCACCGGCGACTGGGCGCGACGATGGTCTTCGTCACACACGACCAGATCGAGGCGATGACGCTGGCCACGCGGATCGTGGTCATGAACGCCGGACGCATCGAGCAGGTCGCGCCGCCGGCCGAGCTGTATCGGCGGCCGGCCACGCGTTTCGTCGCGGGCTTCATCGGGACGCCGGGCATGAACTTCATTCCGGTGCGGCGACTGGCGGATCGCCTGGGCAAGGCCGTCGTGGCGCTGCCGGGCGGGCAGGAGATCGCCACGCAGGTCGGCGCCGAGGTGCCGGGCAGCGAGCTGACGCTGGGCGTGCGGCCGGAGCATCTGGTGACCGTGGCGCGCGGCCCGTTGCCGGCGCAGGTCGAGATGGTGGAGTTCCTCGGCGAGCGCACGCTGGCGCATGTGCGCCTGAGCGACAGCACGCGGGCGATCGCGACCGTGGCGGGCGCGTCACCGGTCGCGGGGGAGACTGTGCAGCTCTCGCTCGCGATGGACGAAGCGCATCTCTTCGACGCGCAAGGCCATGCGCATCACGCGCATCCGGTGGCGGTGGCCGCATGAGCGCAGCGCTGTCCTCGTCCGTCGGATTGCGGGCTTCGCGCCCGGCGCACGCGCTGTTCGTGCTGCCCTTCGTGGCGGTCTATGCCCTGCTGCTGCTCTGGCCGCTGGCCAAGGGCTGGTTCATCAGCTTCCATGACCATGACCTGCTGTCCAACGACAGCTTCTTCATCGGCTGGCAGAACTACCGCGAGCTCCTCGCCGACGACGTCTTCCACCAGGTCGTCTGGAACACGATCCGCTTCGTGCTGCTGAGCGTGCCCGTCTTCGTGGCGCTCTCGCTGATGCTCGCGCTGGCGCTCAACCGGCCGGGCAAGCTCGCCGCCGTGCTGCGCGCCGTGTTCTTCTGCGCCAGCGTGTTCTCGGTCACCCTGATCACGCTGGTCTGGCAGCTCGCGCTGATGCCTGAACGCGGATTGGTCGCGCAGGGCAGCGCGGCGGTCGGTCTTCCCCAACTGCCCTGGCTCACCAGCGACCTGCTCGCACTGCCCACGCTCGCGCTGGTGACCGTGTGGTGGATCATCGGCCTGCCGATGATGCTGTTCCTCTCCGCGCTGCAGCAGATCCCCACCGAGGTCTACGAGGCCGCCGCGCTGGACAACGCCAGCCGCTGGCGCACGCTGTGGCACGTCACGCTGCCGGCGCTCAAGCGCACGGTGGCGCTGGTCGCCGTGATCGAGGTGATCCGCCAGTTCCAGGTCTTCCCTCAGATCATGCTGATGACCAACGGCGGACCCAACAACACCACGCGCCCCATCGTGCAGTTCATCTACGAGCAGGCCTTCATGCAGCTCTCGCTGGGCTACGCGACGGCGGCCTCGCAGGTGCTGCTGGCGGTGATGCTGGTGGGCGTGTCCGTGCAGATGTGGCTGGAGCGGCGCGAAGCCGCCGCGGGAGGCCGTCGATGACCCCGATGCTGCGCAAGGGCTGGTTCGACCGGGCGGTGATGGCGGCGCTCGTCCTGCTGGCGCTCCTCTGGATGCTGCCGTTGCTGTGGGTGCTGGCGCTGTCCTTCAAACCCAACGAGCTGCTGATGGTCCGCACCGACGTGTTCCTGGCGCCGCCGTACACCTTGGCCAACTACGCCGACATCCTGCAGACCTCGCAGGTCTTCCGCTGGCTGGGCAACAGCGCGCTGGTGGCGGCGCTGCAGACGCTGGGCGTGCTGGTGCTGTCCTCGCTGGCGGGTTACGGCTTCGCGCGCTGCGAGTTCCCGGGCCGGCGCTGGCTGTTCCCGCTGGTGCTTTTCGGTCTGGCGGTGCCGGCGCAGAGCATCTTCATCCCGCTGCATCGGCTGTTCTCGGACTGGGGACTGCAGAACACGTACGCCGGGCTGGCGCTGCCGGGCCTGGCCGCCCCGTTCGGCGTCTTCCTGATGACGCAGTACTTCAAGGCCGTGCCGATCGACCTGGAAGAGGCGGCAATGCTGGACAACGCCTCGCGCTTCAGGACCTTCCTGCGCGTGGTGCTGCCGCTGACGCTGCCGGCGCAGGCCACGTTGGGGATCTTCACCTTCCTCGCCTGCTGGAACGATTACCTGTGGCCGCTGGTGATCGCCACCCAACCCGAGATGTACACGCTGACCCGGGGCCTGGCCTCGACGCAGACCAACTTCGCGCAGTCCGAGGGACTGGGCTTCCTGATGGCGCAGGCGGTCTTCGCCGGTGCGCCCGTGCTCATGATCTATCTGTTCTTCCAGAAGCACCTGGTCACCGCGGTGGCCGGGACAGGGCGGTCGTGATGCGGCGCTTCCCTCTGACGGGCGCGGCGTGGCTCAGCGCGATGGTCACGGCCGGCAGCATGCTCCTGGCCAGCTGCGGCGACAACCACGCCGAGACCGCCTCGGCCAGCGCGCCCCGGACCGAGATCACGCTGATGCGTTTCTTCGGCAGCTGCGACGCCAAGTTCGGCGCCGTGGCGAAGACCGCCGACGGCGTGGGCGAGTGCGGCATCGTGACCGCGATGGTCAACGAGTTCAACGCGACCAACACCGACGGCATCCGCGTGAAGACGCAGACCGCCGAGTGGGCGCCGTACTACGACCAGCTCACCGCGCGACTGGTCGCCAAGGACATCCCGACCGTCGCTGTGATGCACGAGTCCGCGCTGGGTGACTACGTGCGGCGCCGGTTGATCGAGCCGCTGGACGCGGAGCTGCCCGCGCTGGGCATCGACACGAGCGACTTCACCGACCACGCGCGCCGCGGCGTCACGCTGGACGGGAAGATCTACGCGCTGCCCTTCGACACCTGGGCCTGGCTCTGGCACATCAACACGACGCTGATGGCGCAGGCCGGCCTGATGGGCGCTGACGGCAAACCCACGCTCCCGAATTCGCCGGAAGAGCTGCTCGCGATGGCGCGCCAGTTCAAGGCGAAAACCGGCAAACCGCTCTTCGCCTGGGCGATCGTCAAGGAGACGGCGGCCACGAACCGCACTTTCCAGACGCTGATCGCGCAACAGGACACGAAGCTCTTCAGCGATGACGGCCGGCGCATCGACATGCATCAGCCGCAGGTGGTGAAGGCGCTGACGCTGATGCAGCAGCTCTACGCCGAGGGCCATGTGAAGCCCGACCTCGACTACGGCGCGGCCAACCAGGCCTTCCTCAACGGCGAGGCGGGCGTGGTGGTGGTCGGCACCTGGACCATCGACCAGTTCCTGCGCGAGGCGCGCAAGCCCGGATCTCCGCTCAAGGGCGGCTACACCGTCGTGCCGTTCCCGCAGCTCTACCAGCGCCCGGCGGTCTTCGCCGACGGCCACAGCTGGGCGCTCTTCAAGGGCGGCGCGGCCACGCCCGCACAGCATGCCGCGGCGCTCAAGCTGTTGCAGTTCATCTGGTCGCGCAGCGGGGAATGGGCGCGCACCGGTCACCTGCCGGTGCGGCACTCGGTGGCCGAGAGCGAGGCCTTCCGCGCGCTGCCCTTCCGCGAGAACCTCATCGAGATCACGCGCACCGGCACTTCCATGCCCAGCAGCGTGCCCACACAGCGCGCGGTGGAGCTGCTCATCGGCGAGGACGTGAGCAACCTGCTGATCTCCGGCAAGCCGATCGCGGAGGTCCAGGATGACGTCGAGAAGCAGGTCAACAAGGCCTTGAAGAAGGTGAGGCGCTGAAATGACGAGCTGCGAGTCGTTGCAGGCGACACTCGCACCCGCATCCTGGAGCGTGATCGTCCTCGCGCCGCGCGCCTCCGCCCGATGAGCCCCATTGCACCCATTGCATCCATCGCCTCATGCCGCTGACCTGGTCCCATCCGCTGATCCCTCAACGCGCCGATCCGCATCTGTCGCTGCACGACGGGCGCTACTGGTTCACCGCCTCCGTGCCGGGCTTCGACGCGATCGAGCTGCGCAGCGCCGCGCGCATCGAGGACCTCCCGCAGGCCGCGCCGCGCATCGTCTGGACCCGCCATGAGCACGGGCCCGCGAGCTGGCACATCTGGGCGCCGGAGCTGCACCGGGTCGACGGCCGCTGGCTGATCTACTTCGCCGGGGGCGAGCGCGACGACATCTGGAAGATCCGCATGCATGTGCTGGAGAACGCGCACGACGATCCGACGCAGGGCGAGTGGATCGAGCGCGGCCAGATCCGTACACCGCTGGACGACTTCGCGCTGGACGCGACCACCTTCGCCCACGGCGGCGAGCAGTACCTGTGCTGGGCCGAGGCGGATCCCTCGCGTCAGGGCAAGACCAATCTGTATCTCGCGACGCTGGCCAACGCGTGGACGCTCAAGAGCGCGCCGACGCTGATCAGCGAGGCGGTGCTGCCGTGGGAGCGCGTCGGTTTCGCGGTCAACGAGGGCCCGGCCGTGCTGCAGCGATTCGGCCGGGTGCTGATCAGCTACTCCGCGGCGGCGACCGATGCGAATTACTGCATGGGCCTGCTCTGGGCCGATGCGACGGCCGACCTGCTGGACCCGTCGGCGTGGCACAAGTCGACCGAGCCGGTCTTCGCCAGCGCCAACGGGCAGTTCGGGCCGGGCCACAACAGCTTCACGACGACGCCGGACGGCCGCACCGATCTGCTGGTCTATCACGCGCGCGGCTATCGCGAGATCGTCGGCGATCCACTGCAGGACCCCAACCGCCATGCGCGCGTGCAGCCTTTCGGCTGGCGCGCCGATGGCTTGCCGCACTTCGGCCAACCGCAGCCTGACGGCCCGGTGCAGGAGGTGGACGCATGAAAGGCGCGATCTCAACGGCTCTCTCTTTTGCCTCCGCTGTCGCATTCGCGTGCGGGTCCATCACTTGGACCGCGCCCGCGCAGGCCACCGTCGTGTGGACCCCGCCGCCCGCTCCGGAGCCGCCTTCTCTGCAGGCGTCGGCCGCCGCGGGCGCGTCGCCGGGCCTGACCAGTCCCGATGGCCGGCTGCGCGTGCGCTTCCAGGCGGGCAGCGACAACTCCCTGCATTACGAGGTGCTGCGCGACGGTCAGTCGGTGGTGCTGCCGTCGCCGCTGGGCCTTGATCTGGCGAACGCGAAGTGGCGCGTGCAGTTGCTGCTGCAGCCGTGCTCGCGTCCGGCGGACGGGCGTGAGCGTTATCCGCTGATCGGCAAGAAGCGGCAGGTCGACAGCCCGTACCGCGCGATGCGCTGCGTGGTCACCAACGCGAAGGACCAGCCGCTGACGCTGGAATGGCGCGCCTTCAACGACGGCGTGGCGTTCCGCTACGTCGTATCGCTGCCGGAGCCTCACCGGAAGGTCTTCATGGACGAGCACACCGGGCTGCGCCTGCACCCCGACTCGCGCGCCTTCCTGCAGCCGATGCAGCCCTGGCACACCGGCTGGAAGGGCACGAATCCCGCCTACGAGGAGCATTACGCGATCGACACGCCGGTGGGTCAGCCCGCGCGGCTGGGCGTGGGCTGGGCCTTCCCGGCGCTGTTCCGCTCGGGCGATATCTGGATCGCGGTGACCGAGGCCGGCATGGACGGCAGCTTCCACGCCTCGCGACTGTGGCCCGACAACGACTTCGATCGCAGCTTCCAGCCCGCGCCGGCCTCCGGCGGCTACCAGTTCGGCTGGCCGCAGGTCGGCGAGACCGGCGGCGGCACGCAGCGCCTGGCCGAGGTCGACGGCACGATGACGACGCCCTGGCGCGTCATCGCCATCGGCGACCTGCCCACGCTGATGCAGTCGACGCTGGGCACCGACCTGGCCGCGCCCGCGGTGAAGTTTCCCGCCGCGAAGCTCCGGCCCGGTCCGGCCTCGTGGAGCTGGGCGCTGCTCAAGGACGACGGCACCGTCTTCGACGTGCAGAAGCGCTACATCGACTACGCCGCCGACATGCACTGGCCCTACACGCTGATCGACGCGGACTGGGACCGCAAGATCGGCTGGCCGCGCATCCAGGAACTGGCCGCCTACGGCCGCCGCAAGGGCGTGGGACTCTGGCTTTGGTACAACTCCTCGGGCGAGTGGAACGACACCGAGTACACGCCCAAGAGCGCGCTGATCGACCCCGCCAAGCGTCGCGCCGAGTTCAGGAAGCTCGCCGCCGCCGGCATCAAGGGCGTGAAGATCGATTTCTTCGGGGGCGACGGCCAGTCGGTGATCCGCTATTACGTGGACCTCCTCGAGGATGCAGCCAAGGCCGGCCTGCTGGTCAACTTCCACGGCGCGACGCTGCCGCGCGGCTGGAACCGGACCTATCCGAACCTGATGACCGCCGAGGCGGTGAAGGGTTTCGAGTTCGCGACCTTCGAGCAGGTCGATCAGGATGCCGTGCCCGAGCACCTCGCGATGCTGCCATTCACGCGCAACCTCTTCGATCCGATGGACTTCACGCCGGTGGTCTTCGGCGACATCCCCAACATCAAGCGCGCCACGCGCAACGGGTTCGAGCTCGCGCTGTCGGTGCTGCTGGTGTCGGGCGTGCAGCACTACGCCGAGACGCCCGAGGGCATGGCCACGGTGCCGGACAGCGTCCGGCAGTTCCTGCGCACGCTGCCGCGGCAGTGGGACGACGTGCGCTTCCTCAGCGGCGAGCCCGGGCGCTTCGTCGCGCTGGCGCGACGCGCCGGCGATCGCTGGATCGTGGCCGGCATCAACGCCGAGGACGAACCGCGCACGATCGAGATGGATCTGGGCTTCCTCGCCGGGCGCACCGGCGCGCTGATCGGCGAGGGCGAGGGCCCGCGCGACTTCCGTCTCGGCACACTGCCCGGCGGCGGCCTGCAGCGCGTGACGCTGCCCGCCAAGGGAGGATTTGTCGCGAGTTTCGAGGCCGGTCGCCCGTGATAGCCTGCGGCCCGATATGAAGACCCGCGCCGACCATTCGACCTACAGCCCGCGCGCGCGCCGCGCCGAGGGCAAGAGCCAGCATGGCCGCATCGTCAGCGAGCTGGGCCTGGCGATCGTCTCCGGCGAGCTTCGGCCCGGTGACCGCCTGCCCGCCGAGCAGCAGCTGCTGGACCGCTACGAAATCAGCCGCCCGGTGCTGCGCGAGGCCGTGCGGGTGCTGGTGGCCAAGGGGCTGGTTGTCTCGCGCCAGCGCGCCGGCGCGATCGTGCGGCCGCGCAACGAGTGGCACCTCCTCGATCCGGACGTGCTGTACTGGCTGATCCAGTCCAAGCCGCAGGCCGAGTTCCTGAACACGTTGATGGAAGTGCGTCGCGTGTTCGAGCCGGCGGCCGCGGCGCTCGCCGCCAAGGCCGCGACGCCGGCCCAGCTCGATCGCATCGAGCAGGACTTCGACGGCATGGCGGCCGCGACCGACACCGAGGAGCTGCTCGAGCCCGATCTGGCCTTCCACCGCCACATCGCCGAGGCCACCAACAACGACCTGATGGCCTACATCGGCAACATGCTGTCGCTGGCGCTGCGCGAATCGATCCTGCTGAGCAGCCAGCTGCCCAACACCCATGAGCTCTCGCTGCCGCGCCATCAGGCGATCCTGACGGCGATCCGCAACCGCGACCCGCTCGGCGCGCGCCAGGCCACGCTGGTGCAGCTGCAGGAGACGGGCGACGACCTCAGCAACGTCCTGTCCGCCAAGGGCATCGTGGACCTGGCCTGAGGGCCGCCGCATCGATGGACGACGCTCCCAATCCCAACTGGTTCCTGCGCGCGCGGCTCAAGACGCGCCAGCTGCTGCTGCTGATCGCGCTGGACGACCATCGCAACATCCACCGCGCCTCGGAGGCGCTGTGCATGACGCAGCCCGCCGCGTCCAAGCAGCTCAAGGACCTGGAGGACATGCTCGAGGTCAAGCTCTTCGAACGGCTGCCCCGCGGCATGGAGCCCACGCTGTTCGGCGAGACCATGATCCGGCACGCCCGCATGGCGCTGACCAGCCTGGCCGCGGCGCATGACGACATCGTCGCGCTGAAGAAGGGGCTGACGGGTCAGGTCGAGGTCGGCGTGATCATGACACCGGGCATGTCGCTGCTGCCGCGCGCGATCGCGCGGGTCAAGTCGCAGGCCCCGCTGCTGCGCATCGGCGTGCAGATGGAGACCAGCAAGGTGCTGCTGGACCAGCTGCAGCGCGGCGTGCTCGATTTCATGATCGGCCGCATCCTCGAAGAGGACAGCGGTGCCGGCCTGCAGTACGAGGAACTGAGCGGCGAGCCGGCCTGCGCGGTCGCGCGCATCGGGCATCCGCTGCTGCAGCGCGAGGATCTGTCGCTTGCGGACCTGGCCACGCAGCCGTGGATCCTGCCCCCGCCGGGCAGCGTGTTGCGGCATCGCTGGGAGCAGATGTTCCGTCGCGCGGCGATCGAGCCGCCGGCCGACGCGGTCGACACGACCGCCTTGCTGGTGATCACCGCGCTGCTGCAGCAGACGGACGCGCTGCATGTGATGCCGATCGAGGTGGCGCGTTACTACGCGTCGCTGCAGGCGCTGGCCATCCTGCCGATCGAGCTGCCATGCAGCATGGACGGCTTCGGCATCATCACGCGCGAGGGCCATCTGCTGTCGCCGGGCGCGCGCACGCTGCTGGAGGCCGTGCGCGGCGCGGCCGCGGAGCTCTATTGACGCGCTCCAGCGGGCCACGCCGCCCGGCTTCGGGTCAGGTCCTCGGGCACCGTGTCCGGTGCCTCGATGCCGAAGCTCAGAAGTCCCGGGAGACCAGCACCTTGGCATTGGCGGGCAGACCCTCGTAGCCGCGCGGCGTGTAGAGCAACTCGACGCGCTTCAGCGGCTTGCCCCCGGGAACGTTGAACGCGTATTCCTTGAAGCTGGCGCCGCTGAGCGGATTCAGGGTCTCGGGGCGAATGTCCGCGTCCCACGAGCACCACGGACGCAGGCCATCCTGGACCAGTTCATAACGCTGGCTGCCGTCGGCGTAGGTCACGTGCAGCGTGAAGTCACACCCGTTGGCCCAGCAGTAGTCACGGTACTTGCCGGTGCTCCTGGGCTTGACGGCGGCCAGGTCGGCCGCATTCGTCGGGTCGATCCGGTACAAGAGGTTCCCCTCGTAATGCAGCGGCGCGTAGATCTGGCTCGCCTCGGGTGTGGTCATGCTCACCGACATCATCAGCGTGTGCACCGGCACATTCATCTTCTGGGGAAGATTGCTCGCGATGCCCCGGAACGCCGTGTCGGAGGGCAGACTCAGCCGTTCGAATTCGCGCGTGGCCGGATTGAGCTTCTGGAAGGTGGCGTTGCCACGGTCATCCTCGCCCAGCGGCCAGACCGTCTTGTTGTTGACCGAGCCTTGCGCCGTCGCCGCGGTGAAATCGGACACCGGGCCGAAACGCTGGCCTTGCGCCTGCCAACCCGACCCGCCTTGCATGATGTCCTGCTTCACGCAGCGGCCTTGCTCGTCGAACTGCGTGCCGCTCTGGCTGTGGCAGCCCGCGAAATTGGCCGAGGAGCTGGGGACGAAGGGCGGCAGCAGCAGGCCATGCACGCTGTCCCAGCCCCAATTCGATCCCTTCAAGCTGCCGCGCGGATAGGGATAGACGCCGTCGTTGTAGGAGCCCTCGGCGTGCGCCAGGCCGAAGTTGTGGGTGATTTCATGGATGAAGACCCCGGCATATTCCCAGTCCCCGGCGCTGGACCACCACGCGGTCTCCGACTGGCTGCCGCTCTGATAGGCCAGGCCACCGGTGTTGCTGCTCTTGACGGTGCCATTGGCATAACGATAGGCGACCGGCGCGTAGGTCAGCACGGGCATGCTCGTCTCGCCGTTGGCGTCGTTGATCTTGCGGCCCCAGCCGATGGCTTCGCCGAGTTCGTGCGCGCCGGGGTCGTCCGCGTTGCGGATGATCCGAGCGGGAAGCGTGCCGTTGGGGGCCAGGGTGACCGTGTCCATCACGACCTTGCCAGCCGCATGCGCCTCGGTGGTGATCGCGAACGGCATGCGCGCCTGAAGCTCGGCGGTCGTCTGCGTCGTGGGCTGGCCCTGTGTGGCGATGGGACGGCCGCTGTTGGCTTCCGTGGCGCCGAAGAAGAAGAACGGCAGGATGCGAATCTCGGCGTGGATGTCACCGGTGACGTCCAGCGGCAATGCGTTGCCGGCGGCGTAGTTCCGGGCGCTGACCTTCAGCTGCACATCGCGGTCGACGAAGGCCTGCGGCAGCACCGCACTGTAGCTGCCGGTGCGATAGGCCGGGCCATTGTCCTCGGTCTTGGGGAACTCCGACGGCGGATTCAGGGCGACAGTGCCGATGCGCTCGCCGTCGCGCCACGCCTCGACCACGGGGGCCACCGCGTCGGTGGCCGACAGGTCGATCACCGCCAGTGCGTTGGCGAAGGGACGCAGGCGCAGGGTCTGGGCCCGGCCGCCGGGCTTCAGAGGCTCGAAGCGCTTGACCCCATTGGGCAGCATGTGGGTCTGACCGAGCTCGATGCGCGCGATGTTCAGCGCGCCGGGAACCGCAGGAGTCAATTGACCGAGTGGCGCCGCGGCCATCATGGACCTGGCGCCGCCGGCTCGCTTGGGATTGCCGAGCGCCGCTTCCAGCGGACCCGGCGACTTGTCGCCGGTGGTGGCCAGCGCGGGCGCCACGTCCTCGCCGGTCGGCGGGATCACGGGCTCGTCGTTCAAGGTCGGATCCGCGACGCTCTGTTGGCCGGAGTGCGTTTCGCTGAGCGTGGGCTGGACGTTCCCGCCACCGCCACCGCCACAGGCGGACAGGGCCGCGGCGACGATCAGGGACAGGGCGAAGGCCGCGGAAGTGCGGCGGGGTGTCGTGGCCGTCAGGCCTTTCAGGTTCGTAGTCATTTGGTGCTACCAGAGTGGATGGGCGCTTGCAGTCTCTGCCGCACCCTGGTGGCTCGTGAATGACCTGTTTAAAGCAATCTCACACTCAAATTTGCTATTCCGACCCGGTTCGCTCAACGTTTCCCCAGCCAACGCGACGCTGGAGCCTGGTCAACCTTTGCAGTCGGGCGAGGGATTCGCCGCGGGCCCCGTGTCGGTCTGCGGCACGAAGCGGATCGTGCCGTCGGCGTCGTAGTGCAGTTCCTCGATGGCGACGGAGCGCCGGAACTCGCCGCCGCCCGGCAGCTTGGCGTTGTGATACGCGATGTAGCTCCTGCCGTTGAACTCGAAGATCGCCTGATGGATGGTCGGCGTCTTCTCGTTCCTCGCCATGATCACGCCGCGCGGTGTCCATGGGCCCGTGGCGCTCGGGCCGGTCATGTGGGCCGTCTCCTCGGGGAAGTGCTGCGAGTAGGACAGGTAGTAGGTGCCGCCGTGCTTGTGCAGGTAGGACGCCTCGGTGAAGTCCTTGATCGGCACCACGGTGATCGGGCCGGCGAGCTCGGTCATCGAAGCTTTGAGCCGCGCGTACTTCAGCACCGTGTTGCCGAAGTACAGATAGGCCTGGCCGTCGTCGTCGATGAACACGGCCGGGTCGATGTCGTCCCAGGCGATGTCGGTCTGGGTCGTCATGTCGTTGGTGATCAGCGCGGTGCCGCGGGCGTCCTTGAAGGGACCGGTCGGGCTGTCCGAGGTCGCCACGCCGACGGCGAAGCCGGGGATCGTCGCGTGCTCCACGGTCGTGTAGAAGAAGTAGGTCGGCTTGCCGTTGATGTCGCGCCGGGCGATGTCGGACGCCCAGGCGCGGCCCTTGGCCCAGGTGAAGTCGAGCGCCTTCATCGGCGAGCCGTGGTCGGTCCAGCGCACGAGGTCACAGCTCGAGTAGACCCGCCACTCGTTCATCACGAAGTCCTTGCCGTCAGGCTTGGCCTCGTCGTGGCCGACGTAGAGATAGACCCGGCCGTTGTCGACCAGCACGGCGGGATCGGCCGTGTAGAGCTGCGGGAAGAGCGGATTGGCCGCGAGCGCGGCGCCGGTGGCGAAGGCCAGCGCGGCCGTGGCGGCGAGGCGGATGAGGCTTGCGTTCATGCGGTCAGGGGATGGGGGAAGCGGGGCGGGACAGCAGCCGCTGCACCACGCAAAAGACGAAGAGCAGGGCGCCGATGACGATCTTGGTCCACCAGGAGCTGAGCGTGCCGTCGAAGGCGATCAGCGTCTGGATCACGCCGAGCACGAGCACGCCCGAAAGCGCGCCGGCCACGTAGCCGTATCCGCCGCTGAGCATGGTGCCGCCGATGACGACGGCGGCGATGGCGTCCAGCTCCGCACCCTGCGCATGCAGTCCGTAGCCGCTCAGCATGTAGAACGCGAAGAGCAGTCCGGCCAGCGCCGCGCACAGGCCGCTGAGCCCGTACACCATGAGCTTGGTCCGACCGACGGGCAGACCCATCATCAGCGCGGACTGCTCGTTGCCGCCCAGCGCGTACACCGCGCGCCCGAAGGCGCTGCGATGCGCGAGCCACACGCCCACCACCAGCACGCCGACGGCGATGGCGGCGCTGGGCGAGATGAAGCCGCCCGGCACCGCCCACTGCGTCTGCGACACGCCGACGAAGGTGGGGTCGTCGATGGTGATGGAGTCGACGCTGATCAGCGAGCACAGTCCTCGCGCGAGGAACATGCCGGCCAGCGTGACGATGAAGGGCTGCAGCCGGAACCCGTGGATCAGCGCGCCCTGCAGCACACCGAAGGCCGCGCCACCGGCGAGCACCAGCGCGATGACGGCCCAGGCGGGCCACTGCGCGTGGTGCAGCAGCCAGGCCGCGACGGTCGTGGCCAGCGCGAGCACCGCGCCCACGGAAAGATCGATGCCGCCGGACAGGATGACGAGGCTCATGCCCACCGCCAGCACCAGCAGATAGGCGTTGTCGATGAGCAGGTTGAGCATCACCTGCGGCGCGGCGAAGCCGGTGTAGTGCGCGCCGCCCGCGACGATCAGCGCGATCAGCAGCACCACCGTGACCTGCGCGCTGAACGCCGGATGGCGCAGCCAGCGTTGAAGGAGGTTCATGGACAGGCGCATCACGCTGCTCCGCGTCGGGTGAGGCGGCCGGCCAGGCCGCGCAGCATCGGCCGCAGCTCGCTCGATTGCAGGATGCACAGCAGGAACACGACCAGCGCCTTCACCACCATGTTGACCTCGGGCGGCACGCCCAGCGAGTAGATCGTGGTCGTCAAGGTCTGGATGATCAGCGCGCCGACCAGCGCCCCGACGAGGCGATACCGCCCGCCCGCGAGCGACGCGCCGCCCAGCGTCACCGCTAGGATCGCGTCCAGCTCCAGCAGCAGACCGGCGTTGTTGGCGTCCGCGCTATTGATGTTGGACGCGATCATCAGTCCGGCCAGACCGGCGCACAGCGCCGCGAAGACGTAGGTGCCGAAGATCAGCGTCGCGGTGCGCAGGCCCGTCAGCCGCGAGGCGACCGGGTTCAAGCCCACGGCCTGGATGAACAGACCCAGCGCGGTCTTGCGCAGCAGCGTGATCGTGGCGAGCGCGAGCATGGCGACGGACCACAGCGACACCGGCAGCCCGAGCAGATAACCGCCGCCCAGCACGAAGAAGTCCTCGCGGTAGACGGTGAGGATCTGACCGTCCGCCAGCAGCTGGGCCAGTCCGCGGCCCGCAACCATCAGGATCAGCGTCGCGATGATGGGCTGGAGCTTCAGTCCGGCGACGAGCAGTCCGTTCCAGGCGCCGCACAGCAGCGCCGCGCCCATGGCGGCCGCGTAGGCGACGGCCAGCGGCTGACCGGCGTTCACCGCCATCGCTGCGACCGTCGCCGAGATCGCGACGACGGCACCGATGGATACGTCGATGCCGCGCGTCGCGATGACCAGGCTCATGCCCAGCGCCGCCAGCATCAGCGGCGCCGCGCGGTTCAGGATGTCGATCAGCGGGCCGTACAGATGTCCGTCCTTGATCTCCAGATGCCAGAAGCCGGGCAGCAGCACCGCGTCGATCAGCAGCAGGATCAGCAGGGCCGCGACCGGACGCAACAGCGGATGCGCGGCCAGCAGCCCGAGCACCACACGCAGGCGGCGAGGTCGAGCGGGCCGGGGCGCGGCGGCGTCATTCAAGGGGAGGGCCTCAATCACCGGCGATCACCTCCAGCACGGAGCGCTCGTCGAGTTGACCGCGCTCGTAGGTGCCGATGGCACGGCGGTCCCGCAGGACGACGACGCGATCGCTGCAGCGCAGGACCTCCGGCAGTTCCGACGAGATGAAGAGCACCGCCATGCGGCGATCGCCCTCGGCGCCTTGCGCGCACAGGCGCCGGACCTCGTCCATGATCTCCTCCTTCGCACGCACGTCGATGCCGCGCGTGGGTTCGTCCAGGATCAGCAGGCGCGGCTGCGTGAGCAGCCATCGCGCGAGCAGCGCCTTCTGCTGATTGCCGCCGGACAGCAGCCCGATCGGCGTCTCGATGTCCGCGGTCTTGATGCCCAGGCGCTTGACGTAGTCCTCGGCGATGGCCTGCTGGCGCTTGAGCGGGATCGCCCGCCACCAGCCCTGGCGGGCCTGCAGCGCCAGCATGATGTTCTCGCGCACCGACAAGGCCAGCACCGCGCCCTCTAGCTTGCGATCCTCGGAGCAGAACGCGAGTCCGCTGGCGATGGCCTGACGCGGCGACGCGAAACGCCGGCGCCGTCCGCCGATGTCGATGTCGCCCGCATCCGCGCTCTCCGCGCCGAACAGCAGCCGCGCCGTCTCGGTGCGACCCGAGCCCAGCAGCCCGGCCAGACCGAGCACCTCGCCCTCGCGGATCTCGAGATCGAGCGGCTGCATCGCGCCCTGCCGCGCGAGCCCATGTGTGCGCAGCGCCGGGGTCGTGGACTGCGCGCAGGCGTCGACCGGTGGCGCGGTGGCCGCGTGCGGGCCGACCATCTTGCGCACCAGGTCCAGGCGGCCGAGGTCCTGGGCGATGTACTCGCCCTCGGTGCGCCCGTTGCGCATCACGGTGATGCGGTCGGAGACCGCGTAGACCTGGTCCAGGAAGTGCGTCACGAAGAGCAGCGCCATCCCCTGCTCGCGCAGGCGGCACATGACGCGGAACAGATGCTGCACCGCGGCCTCGTCGAGGCTGGAGGTCGGCTCGTCCAGGATCAGCACGCGCGCCGAGATGTTGAGCGCGCGCGCGATCGCGACCATCTGCTGGATGGACAGCGAGTAGCGGGCCAGCGGCGCGTCCACGTCGATGTCGAGCTCCAGCTCGGCGAGCAGTTGCCGCGATCGCTCGCGCATGCGGCGCCAGTCGATCTGCCCCCAGCGGCGCGGATAACGCCCGATGAAGAGGTTCTCCGCGACCGAGAGGTTGGGAACGAGGTTGACCTCCTGGTAGACGGTGCTGATGCCCAGGGCCTGCGCGTCGGCGGTGGCGCGTGGCGCGATCGGGTCGCCGGCGAGCTCGATGCGGCCGGCGTCGGGCGCGTACAAGCCGGTCAGGACCTTGATCAGCGTGGACTTGCCCGCGCCGTTCTGGCCCATCAGCGCGTGGATCTCACCGGGGAACAGCCGCAGCCAGACGCCCGACAGCGCCTTCACGCCGGGGAAGCTCTTGTCGATGCCGCTGAGCGACAGCAGCGGGGCGGCGCTGGACATCAGTACTTGCGGTTGGGGAGTTCCTTGGCGGCGACATCGGCGGCGAAGACGCCTTCCTCGGTCGTGATGCGCTTGGCCACGGGCTTGCCGGCGACGACGTCGCGCGCGAGCTGCATCAGCTGCGGGCCCAGCATCGGGTTGCACTCCACGGTGACGTTGAGCTTGCCCGCGGCCATGGCCTGGAAGGCGCCGCGCACGCCGTCGATGGAGACGATGGCGATGTCCTTGGCGGGCTTGAGGCCGGCTTCCTCGATGGCCTGGATGGCGCCGATGGCCATGTCGTCGTTGTGGGCGAAGAGGACGTGGATCTTCTTGTCCTTGGCCTTGAGGAAGGCCTCCATGACTTCCTTGCCCTTGGCGCGGGTGAAGTCGCCGGACTGCGAGCGGACGATCTTCAGGCGCGGCTCGGCCTGGATGATTTCCTCGAAGCCGCGCTTGCGGTCCAGGGCGGGGGCGGAGCCGACGGTGCCCTGGAGTTCGACGATGTTGACCTCGCCGGTGGGGGCGTTCTTCTTGGCCCAGTCGATGAGCCAGCGGCCGGCCTTGCGGCCCTCCTCGACGAAGTCGGAGCCGATGAAGGTGACGTAGAGGGAGGGGTCGCTGACCTTGACGGCGCGGTCGGTGAGGATGACGGGGATCTTCGCGTTCTTCGCCTCGCGCAGGACGGTGTCCCAGCCGGATTCGACGACAGGGGAGAAGGCGATGACGTCGACCTTCTGCGCGATGAAGCTGCGGATGGCCTTGACCTGGTTCTCCTGCTTCTGCTGCGCGTCGGCGAACTTGAGCGTGATGCCGGCCTGCTTGGCGGCGTCCTTGATCGAGTTGCTGTTGGCGGTGCGCCATTCGCTCTCGGCGCCGACCTGGGAGAAGCCCAGCACGAGGGGCTTGTCGGCCGCGCGGGCGGTCGAGGCCAGGCCGGTGAAGGGGCTGAAGGGCGAGAGGGCCGTGCCCAGCGCCAGGGCGAAGGCAGTCCTCGCCAGCAGGTGGCGACGCGATGCGGTCATGTCCGTTGTCTCCTCGTTCGAGTGGGTATGGAGGTCGCGCCGCTGATGGGCGCGCCTCGCGAGGTGACACGGATCCTAGGGAGACCGGGGATGCCCGGCCAATCACATTTGTCGCGGGACTGATACCCGTCCGGCTATCAGTCCGGCGCTCGAGAAGGCGCCGGGCCTTCCGGCGCGGCGGGTCCAGCGTGTGAGGCGCGTCAGGGCTTGGCGAGGCTGGCGCGAGCCGCCGAGGCGGCCGCGGCGGCGGCTTCAGCGGCGGCCTTCATGTCGGCACTGGGTTCGCCGGGCTTGCCGCACTCGGGCGCGCTGACCAGGCGCACCGTGCGCACGCTGGCGTCGGCGGCGATCTTGTGGATCTGCAGCATGCACATCTGGCCGGTCTCGGTGCGGCGCAGCGTGGCTTCGTAGTCGGCGCCGGGCACCGGGACGAAGGACGCGTTGATGGTCTTGCAGCCTTCGCTGTTCAGGCTGATGGTCGTGGGTCGGGCGCCGGGGATCTCGTGCTCCTGATAGAACTGCTTGGTGCCGATCGAGCCGCCGCTGCCGAAGGCCTCGAGGTTCTTGGTCGAGGGCATGCCGATGCTGACGTTGGACGTGGCGCCCAGCAGCGACTGGAAGGACGTGCCGAGACCGCCGGAGACGTGGATCGAATCATTGCCGCCAACGCAGGCGGAGCCGCGGTGGATCCACGCGGCCTTGCCGTTGGCGCCGAACAGGCGAAGGCGCGCGGGGCGGATGGCGCCTTCGGGCGTGACGAGCTCGGGGTCGGGCTGGAGCAGGTCCGGCGACAGGCCCATCAGCTCGGTCAGCGAGCCGGCGACGCTCACCGGGGCGGAAGCGGCGGCCCCCGGAGTGGGGGCAGCGGTCAGCGTGACGTCAGGCGGCGGGGCCGAGGCGGCGCCGGCGGGTTGCGGCAGCGGGTACGGATGCTTCTCGGCGGCCTTGAGCGCGAGCAGGCGGGCCTTGAGGATGCGGCGCAGGTCGTCGGCGTCGTCCTTGAGCGTCTGGTCGCGCTTGTCGTCGAGGGCGGTGCCGCAGACCTTGCGGTAGTTGTCGGCCAGCGGGATGGGCACGTTCATCGCGTCGATGGTGCGCATCTGGACCTTGAGGTACTCGACGTCGGCGAAGAGGCTGGACTGGCCATCCTTGCCGGTGGTGTCGAACATGATGCCGATGGGGATGTAGGCCGCGGGCTGGCAGCGGAACAGCGTGCGGTCGTAGTTGTTGCGCGACGGCTTTCCGTCCTTGGAGGTGAAGGTCTGGCGGGTCCATTGCTCGTACCAGGCTTCCTTGGCGCCGGCGGCTTCACGCACGGCGGCGGCGACCTCGACGGCATCGGTCACGGCGTAGCGGACGATGGACGTGTCCTTGGCGGGCAGTTCGCGGAAGGCATCGGGCGGGAGCGCGCGGAAGCGTTCGATGAAGCGCGCGCGGGCGGCCTTGTCGACGCCGAAGAAGGGCGCGCCTTCGGGGAAGTCGGTGAGCTCGGCGAGCTTGGAGGCGCGTTGCGCGACAGCGGGCGTGGCGCTCAGCGCGAAGCCGGCGATGGCGACGGCGGTCAGGAACAACGGAGAGGCGGTACGGCTGGAACGGCGGGACGGCATGTCGGTCGAGAGGGGGAAAGTCGAGGGCCTCGCGGGCGCGAGGACGGGGTGATCGTGAGCGAAGGCGCGACCATAGAGGGAAGGGCGACCGGGACCCCTCCGACCAAAGGGGGAGTCGCGGGCACCGCGTGAGGTATTGCCGGAGTCGAGGGGGTGTGTCGGGGCGGGTGTAGGCTTGAGCGCCACAACCGAGGCGTGAATCGCCCACGACCATGCCCGACAAGAGGACCGCCAAGCCCGCCGTGAAGCTGCTCGCGGGCGGCAATCCGCAGATCGCCAAGGGGTATGGCGACGAGCCGGTGCAGGCCTACATCGCGGCCTTGTCGGATTGGAAACAGGACGTGGTGAAGCGCATCGACGCGCTGGTGACGCGCGAGGTGCCGGGCGTGAGGAAGGCGGTGAAGTGGAACTCGCCGCTGTACGGGATGGATGGCGAGACCTGGTTCCTGGGGATCCACGTGATGACGCGCTACGTGAAGGTCGCGTTCTTCAACGGCAAGTCGCTGGACCCGATGCCGCCGGTGGACTCGAAGACCGCGCATGCGCGCTACCTGCATGTGAGCGAGCAGGACCCGCTGGACGAGGCAGCGTTCGTGGCGTGGGTGAGGGCGGCGAGTGCGATGCCCGGGGAGCGGATGTGAGGGGCGGCCTCAGGTTTCGGACCACCTCACCAGGTCCTCATACGTCGCGCACGCCCCGCCGCACAGGATGACGAGCACGTTGCCCGCGGACTTCAGCACCGGCGTCGATCGCTGCAGCGCCGCGGCGACTGCCGCGCCGCAAGCGGGCTCGACGATCAGGCGGTGCTCCTTCGCGACCGTGAGGCACGCCCGCGCCGCTTCCTGATCGGTCACCGTCACCGGCACCACCTCGTGCTCCTTCGTCCATGCGAAGGCCCGCTCGCTGACCCGGCGCGCGCCCAGCGAGGTCGCGATGCTGCGGATCGCGTCCAGCGTCACCAGCTCGCCGGCCTCGACCGACGCCCGCAGCGAATCCGCACCGACCGTTTCCACCGCCACCAGCGGCACGTCCTGCCAGCGCGCCGCGTGCATGCCCTGCAGCACGCCGCTCATCAGCCCGCCGCCTCCCACCGCCAGCACGACCGCATCCGGCTTGGGCATCTGCCGCGCGGCCTCCTCGATCATCGTCGCGTGGCCTTCCCACAGCAGCGGATCGTCGAAGGGATGGATGAACGCATCGCCCGGCTCGCGCATCGCCATCAGGAAGTCGTTCGCTTCCATCCAGCTCTTGCCGTGCACGATCACCTCCGCGCCCTGGCGACGGATCAGCGTCTTGGGCCACTCGCCCGTGGTCTCCGGCACCACGACCACCACCGGCAGGCGAAGCATTCGCCCCGCGTAGGCCACCGCCATCCCGGCGTTCCCGCCCGAGGACGACAGCAAGCGCTTTGCGCCGCGCGATGCATGGACCTCGCAGGCATGTCCCACGCCGCGAAGCTTGAACGAGCCGCACGGTTGCAGGGCTTCCAGCTTCAACCACACCCGCTGATCGGGCGAGGAGAAGGCGTCGGAGTCAAGGGTCGGGGTCTGGATGTGGATCGTCATGGCCGGGGATCCTAGGCCATGCCGCGCCCCATCCACCGGTCCTCGACTCGATCAGGTGCGCGTGATGGATCCGCCACCATCGACCAGCGAGGCCGTGCCCGTCACGAAGGACGAGTCGTCCGAGGCGAGGTACAGCACCGACTTCGCCAGCTCATCCGGCGTGGCCACGCGCTTGAGCGCATGCAGGTTGGTCACGAAGCGCTGCGACTCCGGCGTGTCATTCATGTCGCGATACATGTCGGTGTCGACCGCGCCGGGCAGGATCGCGTTCACGCGAACGCCCTGCGGGCCGTACTCCGCCGCCAGCGCCTGCGTCAGGCCGATCAGGCCGGCCTTGCTCGCCGCGTAGGCCGCCACGCCGGGGAAACCGAAGCGGTGTAGCCGACGAAGGTCGAGGTGAAGATCACCGAGCCGCCGCCGTTCTTGGTCATCTGCGCGATCTGGTGCTTGGCGCCGAGGAAGGACCCGGTCAGGTTGATCGCGATCGTGTCGTTCCAGCCGGCCTCGGAGACGCCCGTGGTCGCGCCGCCTTCGCCCAGCGTGCCGGCGTTGTTGAAGGCGATGTCCAGCCGCCCGAAGCGCTCGACGGCCAGCTCCACCAGCGCCTTCGCATAGGCCTCGGACTTCACGTCCCCCGCCAGCGCCACCGCCTGGCCGCCCGCGGCGTGGATCTCGGTGACGAGCTGATCGAGCTCGGCCGCGCGGCGCGCGCCGACCACGACCTTCGCGCCCTCGGCGGCGAAACGCAGCGCAGTCGCGCGGCCGATGCCGGAACTCGCGCCGGTGATCAGGGCGACCTTGTTTTCAAGACGTTGGCTCATGGAGGAACTCCTGGATTCGTGAAGCACCGGTTCGACCGGCGCGGGGTTGAATGAAGCGATGGGCGGAAGTGTGGGAGGCGACCATCGTTTCCAGAAGCCGTCGGATCGAGAAACTACCGTTCTGAAGTTCCGGACAATCCCCCAGAATGACGGCCTCGTCACCATCGGGTGACCGGCTTCGGAGGGATGGCGCGTGGTCAAACTGGATGGGATCTCCAGCTTCGTGGCGATTGCCGAAGCGGGCTCGATCAGCGCTGCGGCGCGGCGGCTGCATCTGTCGAAGTCGGTCGTCAGCGAACGCCTGGCCGACCTGGAGCAGGGCCTGGGCGCGCCGCTGTTCCACCGCACCACGCGCAAGCTCAGCCTGACCGAGGACGGCCTCGCGTTCCTGGACCGCGCGCTGCGCATCGTGCGCGAGGTCGAGGAAGCGGCCGCCGAGGTCGGCGAGCGTCGCGGCCAGCTCACCGGCCCGATGCGGCTGTCGGCGCCGGTCACCTTCGGCCGCATGCACCTGGGCCCGGCGCTCTATCCCTTCCTGGGCGCGCATCCCGGCATCTCGATGACGCTGGAACTCGACGACCGCCGCGTGGAGGTCTCGGCCGAGGGTTTCGATGCCGTGGTGCGCAACGGCGCGATCGCCGATTCGCGGCTCGTGGCCTGGGTGCTGGCGCCCAGCCGGCGATTCCTGGTCGCCTCGCCGGACTACCTGCGCCGCCACGGCACGCCGCGCTCGCTGGCGGAGCTGTCCGATCACCGCGCCATCCATTACGCCAATCGCGGCATCGCCGACTGGCGCTTCCTGGACACGCGTCCCGACGAGTTCGTCCGCCCGCACGCGGTACTGCGGGTCAACAACGGCGACCTGATGCGCGGGGCGGCACTCGCGGGCCTGGGGCTGGCGCTGCTGCCGACCTTCATCGTCGGCGAGCAGATCCGCAGCGGCGAGATGGTCGTGGTCGACGTCGGACGCGAGGTCGAACAGGAGTTCATCTACATGGCCCATCCCGACGGCCGGCGTGTGTCGACCAAGCTGCGCGCGCTGGCCGATGCGCTGAAGGCGGCCTTCGGCGATCCGCCGTACTGGGACGTCGGCGTGCCGCCGGCGCCGGGCGCTACGATCGCGCGCGTATGAACTCCGCGACACCCGCCACCATGGACGTTCCCGACCACCAGCTCTTCGAGCGATCCTGGCATCGCGCCTGGACCGCGTTGGCGGGAGAAGGCGATGCGCAGGCGCTGCGCGACACCCTGATCGCGAGTTACGGCGAACCGCAACGCAAGTACCACACGCGCCAGCATCTGGCCGAATGCCTGGCGCTGCTCGAGGAGGTCGCCACGCTGGCGGCGCATCCGGCGGAGGTCGAGATGGCGCTGTGGTTCCACGACGCGATCTACGACGTGAAGGGCTCCGGCAACGAGGAACGCAGCGCCGACTGGGCCCAAGCCGCGCTGCGCGAGGCCGGTGTCGACGCCGCTGTCGCGGAGCGCGTCCGGAAGTTGGTGCTGGTCACCAAGCACGACGGCGTTCCGCAGAGTCCCGATGAGCAAGTCCTGGTCGACATCGACCTGGCGATCCTCGGGGCGGAGCGCCCGCGCTTTGACGAGTACGAGCGGCAGATCCGCGAGGAATACGGGTTCGTGCCGGGGTTCCTGTTCCGCCGCAAGCGCAAGCAGATCCTGCGGACCTTCCTCGATCGGCCGGTGCTCTACAGCACGCCGATGCTGCGCGAGCGGCTCGACGCGCGGGCCCGCGAGAACTTGCGCCGCGCGATCGGCTGAATGCGCCGGGCTCTTGCCTCGTCCCGCCTGATCCGGCCTGGATCGGTCTCAGCAAGCTTCGCTGGCTGAGCACAGCTCACCGATTCAACGCGCGGCTTGAGCGACCGCCTGCGGCACGTTGCGGAAGCTGATGGCCAGCCGGTTGTAGGTGTTCATCAACCCGATCGCGATGGTCAGGTCGACGACTTCCTTCTCGCTGAACACGGCGCTGACGGCGTCGTAATCGGCCGCGGGCACGCCGGTGGTCGCCACGCGGGTCACAGATTCGGCCCAGGCCAGCGCAGCGCGCTCGCGGGTATCGAACAGCGCGCCGCCTTCGTCCCAGGCCTGCACCAGCGCGAGCTTCTCGATGGGCATGCCCTTCTTGAGCAGGTCGCGGGCGTGCATGTCGAGGCAGTAGGCGCAATTGTTGATTTGCGAGACGCGCAGGAAGACCAGCTCCACGAGCGCGGCGGGCAGGCCGCTCTTGGCCACGTAGCCGTAGACGCTGCCCAGCGCCTTGACGCCGGCGGGAGCCACTTGGGTGTAATCGAGACGTTGGGTCATGGGAACTCCTGGATTGGGAAGTGGTTGAAGGGAAGGGGTCGATGGGGTGGATTCTTCGCCCGGGCTGGTGCATCGAGAAGGCCCAAGAAGCGCGAGAATTGCTGTACCACGCGCCGCACTCCCGATGACCGCAACCCTGGACGCTCCCTTTCGTCTGTCGCTCGACAAGGCCTCGGCGACGCCGCTGACGGACCAGATCCATCGCGGCATCGCTGCGGCGATCGATCAGGACGTGCTGCGCCCCGGCACACGGCTGCCGTCCTGGATCGACCTCGCCGCGCAGCTCGGCGTGGCGCGCGGCACCGTGCGGGTGGCCTACGAGAAGCTCGCGGCGGATCAACTGATCGAGGCCTCGCGCGCCGCCGGGACGCGCGTCGCGGAGCGGCCCGCGAGCGCGCGCCGCAGCGAGGCGCGGCTCGATCCGGGTCCATTCGTGACGATGTATCGCGAGCTCACCGCCGGCCCGGGCCTGTTCCAGCCCGGCATTCCCTCGCGAGAGAGCCTGCCGTCCAAGCTGATGACGCGCCTGCGGGCGCGGGCCCTGACGGCGGAAACGACCGGTGCGGCGCTGTATCCCGATCCTCGCGGCGAGCTGGAGCTTCGACGTGAGATCGCGTCGTACCTGGCCGTGGCGCGCGGGCTGGTGTGCTCGCCGGACCAGGTGCTGATCACCGGCGGCTACGCGGCGGGGCTGGGCATCGCGCTGCGTGCCTTGAGGCTGGAAGGTCGGCGCGCGTGGATGGAGGAACCCGGCTTCTTCTTCACCCGGCATGCGTTGACGCTGGGCGGCCTGACCCCGGTGCCGGTGCGGGTGGACGAAGAGGGCCTTGATGTCGACGAGGGATGGCGCGAGGCGCCGGATGCGGCGTTGGCGGTGGTGACCGCCGGACAGCAGGCACCACTGGGCGTGACGATGTCGCTGCAGCGCCGCTTGCGCCTGCTGAACTGGGCGCGGAGCACGGGCGGATGGATCGTGGAGGACGACTACCTGAGCGAATTGCAGCTGCAGGAGCGGGCCGCGCCGGCGTTGGCGTCGCTGGATCCGGACGGACGCGTGATCCACATCGGCTCCTTCAGCAAGACGATCGATCCGCGCCTGAGGCTGGGCTTCGTCTTGGTGCCGGCGACGCAAGTAGCGCGGTTCGGCGAGGTGGCGGCCTGCCTCGCGCCGCCGCCCGGGCCCGCGACGCAAGCAGCGATCGCGACCTTGCTGCGCGAGGGTCATTACCTGCGCCACCTGCGCCGGACCAAGCGGCTGTACCTGGCGCAACGGGACGCGTTGCTGCGAGCGCTGCAGGCGCGCGGCCTGCACACGCATCCGGCGGCGCTGGCCGTGCTGGTGCGCACGCCTGACGGGGTTTCGGACCTGGCGCTGGCCCGCGCGTTGTTTGCCTTCGGCATCGCGCCCGCGCCGCTGTCGGTCTGGTACGCGCGGCCTGAACTCGCGCAGTCGGGGCTGATGCTCAGCGTGGCGACCGCGCCGCTGTCGCAGATTGAGCGGGCGTGTGATCGGGTGGCGGAGGTGTTGTCGACGGCGTGATCTACAGTCGGCGACAGCAAACGGTCCTGGGAGGCCGTGGATGGGGAGGAACGGTGTCGAAATTCTCTGAGCGATTCTTTGCGGGCACGACACCGCCGTTGCGGTGGGGCTGTCTTGGCTTCCTGATTGCGCTGATCGGCGTCACGTTGGGATTTTCAATCGACTACCGGCTAGGCAATCCCTGGGCTTACCTGGCGTTCTCCCTTGTCGCCATCGGCATCGGCATCGGCTGGATCTCGATCGCCTGGGGATGGTTCGAGGGCTTCCGCGCGGTATACCGCTGGGTCCGTTACGGTCCTCCGCCATCCCCGCCACCGCAACCACCGAAGCCCAGAGATCCAAAGGTGCCGCTATCCGGCCCCGGCGGGCTGTGAACATGGCGATGCAGCTGTCACGACGAACGCTCTACGTGGCGGCTCTAGCCTCCTTGACCGGCTGCGTGTCGGTGAACTAGGAGACCTCGGTCTCCGTCTGGTCCCACGAGGACCGGACCTTCATCAGCGTGGAGGTTCCCACCAACGAGGTCAGCTTCAACTGGCACGGCGGTGGTTGGACGAATGGATTGGATCGGTACAAGCTGACCCTGCCGAGGAAAGCGGATGCTGTGGATGGCGGCCGCATCGTCTTGAATCGCGGCATCGGTGCGACGGATCGGGGGGTCTCGGTCAGCCCCGACAGTCGCGTTGAGCTCGATGGGGACGGGCGTTGCCGGGTTCATATCCGGCTTTATGACGCCGCCGGCAAGCCCTATGCGTTGAACGGCACCTATTTCCTTCATCGTTCCTGTGGCCGCTGACGCTTGACCGCGCGGGGGGATCGGCTCGCCTGAGCAGCACCTGCGCGGCGAGCATCAGTGACCAAGGCACGGCCCTTGCCGCTCCGCTGCTTCGTCCTGCAACGAAGCCCCCACGGAGCCGCCATGCCCACACCCCATCCGTCCCGACCTGATCTCCCGCTGGGCATCGCTTCCGGCCTCGTCGGCGGGCTGATCGGCTCCGTCGCCATGACCGCGTTCCAGGGCCTGCTCCAGCGCGTCGGCATCACCTCCGGCGTGCGCGGATGGCCCTCCACCGAGCGTGCAGCGGATCGCCTGGCCAAGTTGGCGGGCCGCCAGCTTCCTGCCCGTCAACGGCCCGCCGCCGGGGAGGCCGTCCATTACGCCGTCGGTTCCCTGGCCGGAGGGGTCTACGGCGCGGCCGCTGAACTCGATCCGCGCGTGACCCGCGGTCGGGGCGCGGCCTTCGGCGTTGTCGCGGCCACCGTGCTGGACGAAGGCCTCGTGCCCGCACTGCGTTTCGGCGATCCGATCACGCGAGCGCCGCTCCAATCGCACCCTTACTCGTATGCCTCGCACCTGATCTA
Organism: Roseateles sp.; assembly: GCA_039594005.1. Classification (GTDB taxonomy): domain Bacteria; phylum Pseudomonadota; class Gammaproteobacteria; order Burkholderiales; family Burkholderiaceae_C; genus Roseateles. The sequence continues at coordinate 963,719 of JBCNOF010000010.1, read as the reverse complement.
CGGCGCGTTCACCGAATGCACCCGCAATCTGTTCCGCAGATTCTTCGGGCGTGCCCGCGCCGGAGCCGCCGTGGTGCGCGAGGCGAGGACGCTTGGCGTGCCCGTCGTCGCGCGCAAGCCGGCCGATTCGCGCCGGACCCTCGCGATGGCCTTCTTGATGGGCGCCACCGCGGGACCGCGCACCAGCGCGCCGCTGTTCGCCACGGCCTGGGCGGCCAAGCTTGGCTGGATCGACGTGAAGGACTCGCCGCTGGCGATGCTCGGATCAACCTCCGCCGTCGCGTTGACCACACCCATGGCCATCGGCGAGCTCATCGTCGACAAGCTCCCCTCGACGCCCGATCGCACCGATCCTCCTGGGCTGGCCGCGCGCGCCGTGAGCGGCGCGATCTCCGGCGCGGCGCTCGCAGGCGGACGCTCCTGGCCGGCGGCGCTGTCCGGCGCGGTGGGCGCGATCGTCGCCACCTACGCCTGCCACCGTCTGCGCGAGGGCATGGCCGATGCGCTGGGGCACGACTTCCCGGTGGCCGCGGCGGAAGACCTCATCGCCTTCGGCGGCGCCACGATGGTGTGTCTGGCCTCGCTGGGCATGCACGCGGAGACCGGCGCGCATGAAGGTCACGACTATCACGACGCGCTCGAGGTGCTGGGGTGGCCGCATAGCTGAGCTGCCTGGGCGCGCTCCTGCCGCGTCCCCGATTCCCGTCGCGCCGCCTCCCCATCCGCAGCCCTGGGGATGCCGCTCGTGACGGGCATGCGCTATGTTCCGGCCCGCCTTCACCCGGCCTGAACGAAAGCGCCCATGACCGGATTCCTCAGCGACCTGCCCATCTCCGACGCCATCAAGTCCTTCGTCGACGCCAAGCTCGAGGGCGATGACGACACCCAGGCCATCAGCGCGGCGCGCGGCCTGCTCCAGGGCGCCGTCAAGCAGGCGCTGGACAGCGACAAGCTCAACCAGTGGAAGCCGCTCGCACTGCCACTCTCCGACCTGCTCGAGGACGGTACCGGGACCACCGTGCCGCTCGGCGGACCACTGCAAGGCAAGAACCTGCAGACCGGCGCCTGGACCTGGGCCTTCGGCGGCCAGGCCGCGCTCACGCTCACCGCCGATGTGCTGGACACCGCGCAGATGGGCACGCTCGGGCTACCCGTCAGAAGCGGTTTCCTCACCGTGCGTTACGGCGCCAAGGGCACGCTCGGCGCCACCCTCGACGGCACCGCCTCCGCCGGCGCCTGGGGCCTCTCGGCGGGGGCGTCGGCCTCAGGCAACGCGGCCATCGAGTGGTACATCGCGGCCAGACAAAGCGAGCGGCTCGGCCTGGCACTTGTGGCCGCCGTCCCCTTCATGGCGCCCCCGATGGACCTCCAGGCCCAGCTCGCCCGCGCGGGCGATTTCGACTACTGGGGCTGTTCCGTGGACCTGGACGGCCAGCTGCAGGCCTCGCTCGGCGCCAAGGCCTCGCTCGCCGGCTCGGGCTGGACCTGGGGCTTCGACGGTGACCGGGCCAAACTCGGCTTCTCGCTGGGCGCCAGCGCCAACGCCAAGCTCGCCATCGGCGGCAAGTTCCGGCTGCGCAGCCTCATCAAGTCCATCGGCTCGGTCGACGGCCAGGAACGCTACGGCCTCGAGGTCACGCTGGAGCGGCTGTCCACCAGCTCGCGCTCGCTGGCGCTGGAGCTGTCCGCCGGCATCGACGCGACCCCGCTCGCGGCCTCCGCCGACGCCTGGTTGCGGCGCAAGCTGCCCGATCCGTCGAAGTACGGCGAGGAGCTCGCGATCCTCACCCATCCGGGCACGGCCCTCGCGGATGCGCTGGAGAAAGAGCTGGGCAAGGCGTTGATGGGCAACACGTTGAAGCCGCTGCTGCTGGTCGCCGCGGGCTTCGGCGATCCCGGAGAAGCGGCGCAGAACCTCGCTGCCGCCTTGAGCGCCCGTCTGACCGACCAGCTCGATCGAGCCTCCGCCGCGATCGCCACGGGCAACGCGAGCGCCCAGTCCCTGACCCAGGCCTGGATAGGCACCACCTTCGGGCCGCTGCCCGCCACCGTGACGCAGGCCTTGCAGGACTTCGTCGAGAAGCAGATCGAAGCGCTCGGCGGCAAGGCGACGACCGCGATCGGCACGTTGGCCGACAAGATCAACGCAGCAGCAGGCGATGTCGCGAGCGCGGTGCTCGCTCCGCTGGGCGCGCTCGGCGAGAAGATCCAGGCACAACTGGCCGCGGTGACCGGCAAGCTCAACAAGGCCAAGATCGTGGGCGCCATCACGAAGGCGTTGGACGACTATGCCAAGCTGCGGGACAGCGTGCTGGAGGCGCTCAGCGACGCCCAGCGCGCCAAGGTCTCGCTGACGCTGGCGGCCTCGGTGCAGAACACCAGCAGCAATCAGACCTTCCTGCGCGTGACCTTCGCGCCCGCGGCGGATTCAGACGCGGGACGACGCCTGTTCGATGCGATGTGGACCGGCCGTCTGGACACGCTCGTCCCGATGATCGCCGCCGCGCGTGCCGCCGGCGCCGTGGTGGGCGAGCCCGAGGGATGGCTGTTGCTCGCCGATCGCCGGCTGCGCACGGAGTCGGTGAGGATCAACCTCTTCGGCCTGAACATCGGTGACGTGCGCACGCGTGACAGCGCGGTCTCGCTGCGCGGCAACCTCATTGGCGAAGTGATCGCCGACGGCAGCGCGACCGCGCAGCAGGAGGCCGACAGCTACTGGATCTCGCGCCACGCCCAGCTGGTGATGACCGCGACGAAGGACGATGCCGGCGGGCTGGTCGATTTCGCGCTCAACGGCGCGTTCTCCGCGCGCGGCAAGAGCTTGGACAAGGACCAGTTCGAGCGCATGTGGCAGGCGCTGCAGACAGTCACCGGCGGCAAGGGCGGCCGGAACCTGGGCGAGGTCGTGCCGCTGCCCGACGACGGTTCGCTCGACCTCAAGAGCCTGCTCAAGTCGGCCGCGATCCTGCTGCCGTTGTCGTTCACCGGCGCGGAGTTCCGCGGGTTCCTGACCACGCCGCTGCGGGAGCTGCGCAGAGACCTGGTGACCTTCGGCTTGCGCGGCATGGAATCGGAGTACGCGCGCTGGTGGCCCGACCAGACGCCGCGTCTGTTTGCGCTGGAGAAAGCCCGCGACTGCCTGCCCGATTTCGCCGGCGACGACACCGCGCTGTTGCTCGCCTTCCTCGACCGCTTCCCGGAGTTGCCGGTCCAGTGGCGCAAGGACGCGGACATGGATGTCGGTGTCTATCCGCGCTTGGGGATCTCCGATGCCCTGCGGATCAAGGGCTCGAAGCTGCACCTGATGCTGGGCCGGCTGTTCGTGCTGTCCTATCTGCTGCGCGGTCTGGAGACGCTGACCTCGCAATGCCGCGCGCTGGAGGACCTGCTTCGGCCGGTTCGGTTGGAGACGATGCAATCCGTGCGCGGGCCCGCTGGCAAGCGCATGTCGGAGATCGCGTCGACGCTCGCGCGCTACGCGACCTCGGGCGAGGCCCTGGTGGGCAACGAGGAGCTGGTGTCCTGGCCCTTCGTCACGCTGGCCGCGACCATCGCCTCGGCGGCCGGGCGCCCGCTGCCGGGCTTCGTCGCCTGTGTCGTGCTGCCGCCCGAGCAGAGCGGCGGCGAGGATCGCCTGTTCCCGTTGATCGCGGCGTGAGGGCGGTGGACGAGCCCGCCAGGCTCGTCCACCGCTCAGGCCATCACCGCGATCAAGCCCACGCACACGGCCATCGCGCCCAGATAGATCGCCCAGGCACGCCGCTGGGACGTTCGTTCGCTGTCGCGATCGCGCTCCTGCACCCCGCCCGCCAGCATCGCGCCCGTCGCCGACAAGCCGATCGCGACCACCGCGGCGGCCAGCAGGTTGCGGCCCTCGCCGAGGTCATCGGCGGCATCCAGCCACATCGCCGTCGCCGCCGCCGTCACCAGGAACAGGCTGATCGCGCGCCCCACGTCCAGCGCCTCCATGCGCGACGCGAATCGCGGCTGGCGCAGACGTGCCTCATCCGGCGGCGCGAAAGGCGGCAGCCCCGGCGGCGCCCAACCCGGAGACTTGAACAGCACCCTCACGCGATCGCGCCAGCGCGGTGTCGCCCGCGCGCGCTCGAGGAGCTCGCCGTAGAACTGACCGATCGCGCGCAACGGCGACCAGCTGTGCAAGGGCTTCACCGTGCCATACACGCAGGGCTCAGTCTCCTCGACGAAGCTGCCGAACATCCGGTCCCAGATCACCAGCACCGCGCCGTAGTTCTTGTCGAGGTAGCCCGGATTCACCGCGTGATGCACCCGGTGGTTCGACGGCGTCGAGATCACCCGGTCCAGCCAGCCCAGCTTGCCGATCAGCTCGGTGTGGATCCAGAACTGGTACAGCAGCACGAACAGCCCCGCGCCCAGGTAGAGATCGACCGGCATTCCCAGCAGCGCCATCGGCAGGAAAAAGGGCGCGCCCATCACCGCGTAGAAGCTCTCCTGGCGCAGCGCCGTCGTCAGGTTGAATCGCTCGCTCTGGTGATGCACCGCGTGCGCCGCCCAGAAGATCGCGCTTTCGTGGCTCACGCGATGCAGCCAGTAATCGCAGAAGTCGTAGACGACGATCGCCACCGCCCAGGCCCACCATCCGGTCCACAGGGACGTCGGCAGCAACCCAAGATGCGGCTGCGCCCACGTGTAGATCCCTGTCTGGAACAGCGGCGTCACCGCCGCCACCGCCAGGCTCATCAGGCCCTGGCTCAGGCTGCTCAGCGAGTCCGCCAGGTCGTGGCTGTCGCGGCCCTGCCAGCGGCTCCACAGCCATTCGAGCGCCATGCACAGGGCAAACAGCGGGACGGCGATCAGCAGGACGCGATGCATGAGGGACGGGCGCGAGCGCTCAGAACCGATACCAGAGGCTGGCGCTGAAGGTCTGCTGCGATTTGGACGTCGTCAGCGGCGAATGCGCCGCATCGCCGACAAGCCGCGCGTTGAGCCACTGGCCGCTGACCGACCAGCGCGAGGAGAACTTGTGCTCGCCGTTGAGCGCGATGCTCCAGTCCATCATCCCGGCGCGAGGCCGCCATTCGGGCAGCCCGCTGGCGCGCGCCTCGCGCGGGCCGATGCCAAAGCTGCTGCGCAGGTGCGCGCCGTTGGCCGCCGTCGCCGCGAGCGTCACGCCGATCAGGTCGTCGCCGATGGGAATGCCTGAGGTCAGTCCCAGCTCCAGCTGCTGGCCGTCGTGATGACGGCCGCTGCCCCAGGACGCGCCCGATTGCAGCAATAGCCAGGACGTCGCCTGCACGTTGGCGAAGGCCTCGGTGGTGATGCGCGAGCCGAGCCGGTCGATGCCTTGCGGCGTCACGCGCGAGGGGCGGCCGAACTGTGGCCACAGTCGGGCGCCGACCTGCCACGTCTTGGCGGTCTCGGCGTCCGCCAGCAGCGGGACGAGGTTCCAGCCCACGCCCAGGTCCGTGGAGGCGAACGCACCGTTGGGCGATAGGAACTCGACCGCGGGCAGCAGGTCGGTGCTCCGGGCGCGGGAGCCCGGCGCGGAGGGCCAGCTGCGCGTGGAGACACCGCCCGACCAGCTCGTTTCAACCGGGGGAGCGTCCATCAGCACGAGGCTGCCGGCAGCCCAGGACGGGGTGGCGCTCGCGAGCAGGCCCGCCACCAGGCCCACGCCGCGCAGGGGCAGGCGAGGCCGGACGTGGCGTCTGGGCGGGGCAGTGGGGGGCGGGCGGCAGGTCACGCGGAATTCTAGGAAGCCCGGCCCGCGCGGACCTTGCGCCAGCCTGTCGCCTGGCCGTCGTCAGCCCGTCAGGAACGCAGCAGCCGCAGGTCGTAGAGGCCGCCTGCGATCGAGCCCGGCGCGGCGATGAAGCGCACTTTCATGGAGCCATCGGCGGAGCGCGGCCAGTCTTCGGGGATCGGTAGATCCAGGTCGTAGAGGGTCGAGACCGTGCCCTGCCGCGAGCCCTCACCCCCACCCCTCTCCCGCTCCGCGGGCGAGGGGAGCCCAGCGGGTGCTCGCAGCGTGAGGTCAGTCAGAAGGCGGTCATTGAGCCAGACGGCGAAACGCCGGCCGTCGTCAGACGGGGAACACACCAGGCGCAACACCCGGCCCTCGCGCCTGGAATCGTTCAGGCGGTAGCTGAACCAGCGCGTCGCATGCCGCCATCGACGTCCTCCGTTCAAGCCGGTGTCGACGCCATCGCCTTCGAAGCCGTGGTCGCTTTCGGGCTGTTGTTCACCGGGCGCGACTGCATCCACCGTCCGCGCCTGCAAGGCGATGCGCGCTTGCTCGTCACGTGCGAGTCGCTCGCGGCGCTCGCGCGCCTGCTGCGGCGTGCTCACCGGCCAGTACAGCATGTAGCGGCTGTCGTGCAGGCGGAAGAAGGGCTCGAGCACCAGGTCCCGCATCGGCGCTCCATCGGGACCTTGCAGCAGCGATCCCGTGCGCAAGCTCAACGGTCGTCCAGGAATGGGGATCAGACGGGCGGAGAAGTCGGCGTCGGCGGAGACGAACAACGGCGCTTGGGCGAGCGGCACCCGTTCGCCTTGGGCGATGTGATCCATGCGCGCATCGCCGGCGCGGAACTCGAGGCGCTCCTGCGGCAGCGGACGCGTGCGCGCGGCCAGCACGATCGGGCCGTGCAGCACCGCCACATGGTCGGGGCGCGTCGGCATCGACTCCAGCCTCGTCTGCATCGGCAGGCGCAGCGCGACCACGTCGCCCGCGCGCCAGTCGCGCTCGAGGGTGACGTAGCCGCCGGGACGCGCGTCCTCGGCGCTCAGCGCCACGCGTCGGCCATTGAGCGTCACTCGCAGGGCACCCGGCTTGACCCACCCCGGATGGCGGATCTTGAGCGCGAAGCGACGCGAGGGCGTTGCCTGGTCACCGGTGACAGCATCGATGACCAGCCGCGTCGCGGCCTCGTCCGGGAATCGGGTGATCTGGCGCAACGTCACGCCTTGCTCGCGCCAGTCGAGCGACGAGGCGGCGAAGAGGTTGACGTACAGCGTCGGGATCGCACCATCGGCCTGCGAGTAGATGAACTGACCGTGCCGCGCGTGGCTCTCCAGGCCGGACCCCACGCAGCACCACATGCCCAGGTCCACCTGCGAATACACGCGGTAGTGCTGCGGCCGCATCGGCGTGAAATACACGAAACCGCCGGACGGGTGCTGCGAGGCCAGCACGTGGTTGAAGAGCGCGCGTTCGTGGAAGCCGGCGTAGCGCGCCCGGGACGCGTCGTCCGGTGCGTGCGCGTGCAACAGCTCGGTGAGCTTGAGCATGTTGTAGGTGTTGCAGGTCTCGGGACCTTCCACCTCATCCAGCATCGGCTGGAAATCATCCAGCGCGTGGAAGTGCTCCTTCACGCTGTTGCCGCCGATCGCCACGCTGCGATGCGCGTGAACGGTCTGCCAGAAGAATCGGGCGGCCTCTAGCCAGTGGTCTGCGCGAGTCCCTTGGCGCTCATCCCCGCCCTCTCCCGCAAGCGGGCGAGGGGGTAATACCCCGCATCCTGAGGAGGGGGCATCGCGGTCTGGCAATTCGGCAATGCGCGCGAAGCCGATCACCTTCGGGATCTGCGTGTTGGCGTGCAGGCCGGTGAGCGCGTCCTGCTGCTGCAGCAGGGGGTCGAGGATCGCGCGGTGCGAGAAGCGCCTCGCCATCGCGCGGTAGCGCGCCTCGCCGGTGATCTCAGCCAGATCGACGAAGAGCTCGTTCATGCCGCCGTGCTCGGCGCGCATCATGTCCTGCAGTTGAGCGTCGCTCAGCGGTTCGAGCAGGCGCAGCGACCACCCGCCCAGGTCCACGAGCATGGTCCGCGCGAGCGGCTCCTCGCAGATCACCCACGCGTCGCGCAGTCCGGCGAAGGTCTTGTGCAGGTTGTACCAAGGCACCCAGCGTCCGTTGACCGAGAAGCTGTCGACCTTCAGCTCCCCGCGCGCGATCTCGCGCCATGCCGCCCGACCGTCCGGAATGCCGCCGAGGTAGCCGTCGCCCTGCGCGAGCTGGCAGGCCCGCAGCGCACGCAGCACCTGGCGCAGGCGCGCGGTGACGGACTCGTCGCCGGTGCTCGCGGCCATCATCGCCAGCGCCGAGACGTAATGCCCGCCCATGTGGCCGTCCAGTCCGCTGCTCTCCCAATTGCCATAGGACGGCTTGGGTTGGGGCAGGCCGGCCTCGCGACGGAACGGTGCGAGCAAGCGGTCGGCGTCCAGCGCCATCAGGTAGCGCAGGTCCGTGCGCTGCGCCGCGAGCAAGGGACCGTCGAGCAGGCGCACGCGCGAGAGCGGCATGCGCCGCGCGGCGGAGACCGACGCCATCTCCGGCGGCGAAACCGCAACGCCGTCGGCCGTCCCTGAAAGACCGGCGGTGCTCAGCGTTGGCGCGGTCGACGCATCGGGTACGCCACCGGTCGCCGCCGCATCCCTCGCGAGGAGCCCGCCGAAGCCTGCGCCCACGGCGCACAGGCAACGCTGCAGGAACGCGCGCCGCATCAGGCGCCCGTGCGGATGGCCCAGACCGACACCCCGGCGGCCGATTGCGCCGTCAACGTGACCGCGAACGCCCCGGCATTGGTGTTCCATTGCCGCGAGAGCACCCCCGCGAAGGTGCCGCCCGAAGGCCCGCTGCCGCCCAGCGTCAACGCCACGCGATTGCTGCCCTGGTGCGACCAGGTGCCCGTCGCGCCGCCGCTGACCGTGCCGTCCGCCGAGAGCGTCACCGCCACCGAGGTCTTGGACGTCGGCGTGATGTCCAGCCCGTGGTTGATCAGCTTGTAGCTGCCCGCTGCTTCGGACGCGCTCACCGCGGACGAGGCCGCCGGCACCGCCAGCGACAGCGGCGCGTAGCGCAGCGGTGCGGCCACGAGCCAGTCATCGGCGTTGAGGAACATCTCATGGACGCGGACCTGGTGCAGCTCGCCGCTGCCCGGGAAGCGCGTGTGGAAGATGAGAAAGTACTGCCCGGTCGCCGCGTCGAGATACGCCGAGTTGTGGCCCGGCGAGACATAGCCCAGCGGCGTTCCGGTCTCGCCGCTGGCCAGCGCCCATTGATGGCCGCCCATGAGCTTCTGGCCATGGGGCGTGATGCTGGCGTCGTCGAAGAGCGTGCCCGGCGCGCCCTTGACCGTGGCCATGTCGGTGCCGCGTCCGTCGACATAGGGGCCATCGGGGTCGCGCGAGCGCGCCACGCGCAGGTTGTAGCCGCCGTTGGCGTCCAGCCCGCCGAAGCTGCAGAACAGGTAGTAGTAGCGCGAGCTCGGGCTGTAGAGCACGTAGGCGCCCTCGATGCGCGCGTGGTTCCCGCCCATCAGGTGTTTGCCGTAGCCCTGACCCGCGAGCGGCAACCCGCTCGTCTTGTCGAGTTCCAGGATGAAGAGACCGCCCGAATACGAGCCGTAGATCATCCAGGGGCGGCCCGTCGCGTCCTTGAAGACCTGCGGGTCGACGACGTTGGGATGGATCGTCGCGTCGTAGATCGTGCCGTCCTCGCCCGGCAGGCCCCACTGGCCGGACTTCAGCAGGATCTGCTGATTCACGTAGGGTCCCTGGACCGCGTCGGCCACCGCTACGCCCAGCGCCGATCGCGGCGAGTCGCCCTTGCAGGCGCAGTAGTACATGCGGTACTTGCCGTCGTCCAGCCGGGCCACGTCCGGCGCCCACAGGTCGGTGACCTGCGCCCAGGCGAAGGTGTCGGCCAGCGCCGTCGTGACCTTGTTGAACAGCGGATTGGCGTCGTTGACGCCGTCAGCGACCGCGGTCCAGTTCATGAGGTCCGTCGACTTCGCCGCGGCGAGGTGCGAGCCGAACACGTAGAACGTGCCGTCCGCGCGGACCACCGACGGGTCGTGCACCGAGACCTCGGCAAAGGTGATCGGCGGCTGCGACGGTGCGGGCGCAGGCGCTGGTGCCGGTGCGGGAGAGGGCGCCGGAACCGGCGCCGGTGGGGGCGCGGCGGCCACCGCGCTCGACGTCGATCCGCCGCCTCCGCCACAGCCCGTCAAGGCGAGCGCCACCGCGCCGCCCTGCGCGAGCAGGGTGCGTCTGTTGAGCTCGCTCATGGTCAGTCCTCCAGCGCGACGACGACGATGGACTTCGGCGGCAGCGGCAGGCTCAGCGTCCCGCCGGCGGCCTTGGCCTCGTACGCGACCGGCTGCACCGCCTGCGGCTGGGCGAAGGTGTTCTCGCTGTCCATCGCCGCGGCGCTCAGCACGCGTCCGACCGCGCGCGTGGCGCTCGCGCCCTGCAACGCGAGCTTCACCGTCTGCGCCTCGCGCGGATTCACGTTGAGCAGCGCCAGGTAGAGCTTGCCGTCCTTGCCGCGCGCCGCCGAGGCGCTCACCGTCGGCAGCGACTTGCCCGCCAGCGCGTACGCGGGGTTGCCGGCCAGCGTCGCCGGCAGCGTCGTCGCGTCCTGGAAGGGCGTGTACATCGCGAAGGCGTGATACGTGGGCGTCAGCACCATGCGGGTCTTGTCCGTCAGGATCATGGCCTGCAGCACATTGACCATCTGCGCGATGTTGGTCATGCGCACGCGGTCCGCGTGTTCATGGAACATGTGGAAGTGCAGCGCGGCGAGCATCGCGTCGCGCATCGTGTTGCGCTGGACCAGGAAGCCCGGATTGCTGCCCGGTTCGGGGTCGTACCAGCTGCCCCATTCATCGAGCGCCAGGCCGATGCGCTTCTGCGGGTCGTTGCGGTCGAGCACCGCGATGTTGGCTTCCACCGTCTTGCCGAACTCCTGCGCCTGCGCCAGCAGCCAGATCCAGGCCGATTCGTCGAAGCCGACGGCCGGTCCCTTCTTCTCCCATTCGCCGCCCGGGAACGAGTAGAAGTGATGGCCGATGAGGTCGAAGTTGAACTTGATGTTCTGCGTGGAGAGCACCTCGGTCCAGCGCGTGTCCTGCGCGTTGCCGCCGCTGGCGACGAACTGCGGCTTGTTGTTGGCCGGCGTCTTGAGGAAGGTCGCGACCTGGCGGTACTGGTTCGTGTAGTACTCGGGCGTCATGTTGCCGCCGCAGCCCCAGGCCTCGTTGCCCACGGCGAAGTAGCTCACCTTGAAGGGCTTGTCGCGCCCGTTCTTGCGGCGCTGCTGCGCGAGCGTGGAGTTGCCTTCGGCGGTCATGTACTCCAGCCACTCGGACATCTCCTGCGCGCTGCCGGTGCCGAGGTTGCCGTTGACGTAGGCCTCGGCGCCGAGCTGCTCGACGAGATCGAAGAACTCGTGCGTGCCCACCGCGTTGTTCTCGGGCACGCCGCCCCAATGCGTGTTGACCTTCACCGGCCGCTTGCCGCGCGGACCGATGCCGTCGCGCCAGTGGTACTCATCGGCGAAGCAGCCGCCGGGCCAGCGCACCAGCGGCACTTTCAGCGCCTTGAGCGCGCCCACCACGTCCTTGCGCCAGCCGCGCACGTTGGGGACCCTGGAATCGGGGCCCACCCACATCCCTTCGTAGATGCCGGTGCCCAGGTGCTCCGCGAACTGGCCATAGACGTTGCGGTGGATCACCGGGCCGGGCTTGCCGGCGTCGATGCTCAGTTGCACGTCCGCGGCCTGCGCGCTCCATGCGAGCAGGGCGCCCGCCGCCAGGCCGAGGGCCCGCTTCGTGATGGTCATGTCTTGTCTCCTGTTGTTGTCGATGCCTGTCTGGCGTCGAGGCTCTGCGGCCTCGAAGCGACGAAGGACCGTTCCCGGTCCTTCGTCGTCAAATCGTTCGCGCGATCAGTGCGAATGCCTCGGCACCGCCGAGCCGCGGCAGCCGCGCAGGAAGTCGAAGTCGCAGCCTTCGTCCGCCTGCAACACGTGCTGGACGTAGAGCTTGCGATAGCCGCTCAGGTCCGCCGGATCGGGCTGCTGCTTCTTTGCCCACTCGGCCAGGCGCGCTTCGAGTTCCGCATCGGGGATGTCCAGGTGCAGCCGGTTGCCCGCGCAGTCCAGTTCGATCCAGTCACCCTCACGGACCACCGCCAGCGGCCCGCCGGCCTTGGCCTCGGGCGCAACGTGCAGCACGACGGTGCCATAGGCGGTGCCGCTCATGCGCGCGTCGGAGATGCGGACCATGTCCTTGATCCCCTGCGCCAGCAGCTTGGGCGGCAGACCCATGTTCCCCACCTCCGCCATGCCCGGATACCCCATCGGCCCGCAGTTCTTCATCACCAGGATGGAGTCCGCATCGACCTCCAGGTTCGGGTCCATGATCCGCGCCTTGTAGTCCTCGAAGTCCTCGAAGACCACGGCGCGGCCCCGATGCTGCATCAGCGCGGGCGTGGCCGCCGAGGGCTTGAGCACCGCGCCGCGCGGCGCGAGGTTGCCGCGCAGCACGCAGATGCCGCCGTCCTCGATCAGCGGCTTGGCGATCGGGCGGATCACCTCGTCGTCGTAGATCGGCGCGTCATGCACGTTCTGCCAGAGCGTCCTGCCGTTGACCGTCAATGCGTCCTTGTGCGGCAGCAGGCCGTGCTCACCCAGACGGCGAAGCACCGCGGGCAATCCGCCGGCGTAATAGAACTCCTCCATCAGGAAGCGACCCGAGGGCAGCAGGTCCACCAGCGTGGGCGTGCCGCGACCGATCGTGGTCCAGTCCTCGAGCTCCAGCGGCACGCCCACCCGGCCAGCGATCGCCTTCAGGTGGATGACCGCGTTCGTCGAGCCGCCGATGGCCGCGTTGGTGCGGATCGCGTTCTCGAAGGCCTCGCGCGTGAGGACCTTGGACAGGCGCAGGTCCTCCCAGACCATCTCCACGATGCGCATGCCCGACAGATGCGCCAGCACGTAGCGGCGCGCGTCCACGGCCGGAATCGCGGCGTTGTGCGGCAGCGAGGTGCCCAGCGACTCCGCCATGCAGGCCATCGTCGACGCCGTGCCCATCGTGTTGCAGGTGCCGGCCGAACGGGAGTGGCCGGCTTCGGCGGCGATGAAGTCGTGCATCGAGATCTCGCCGGCCTTGACCTGCTCGTGCAGTTGCCAGACCGCCGTGCCCGAGCCGATGTTCTTGCCGCCCAACTTGCCGTTGAGCATCGGCCCGCCAGTCACGACGATGGTGGGGAGGTCCACGCTGGCCGCGCCCATCAGCAGCGCGGGCGTGGTCTTGTCGCAGCCGACCAGCAGCACCACCGCGTCCATCGGATTGCCGCGGATCGACTCCTCGACGTCCATGCTGGCCAGGTTGCGCGTCAGCATCGCCGTGGGGCGCAGGTTGGACTCGCCGTTGGAGAACACCGGGAACTCCACCGGATAACCGCCGGCTTCCAGGATCCCGCGCTTGACGTGCTCGGCGAGCTTGCGGAAGTGCGCGTTGCACGGCGTCAGCTCGGACCAGGTGTTGCAAATGCCGATGATCGGCTTGCCGTCGAATTCATGGTCCGGGATGCCCTGGTTCTTCATCCAGGACCGGTACATGAATCCGTTCTTGTCCTGCGTGCCGAACCACTCGGCGGAACGCAGCTTGATCTTCTTCTTGGCCTCGGTCATTGCAGGTGGGGTGTGTTGTCTCCGAAACGCATGCTAGGGAGACGGGTGATTCGGATCCAATCAAAACTTCCTGGATTCCGATATCGGATCGGATATCAATCCAGGCCGGCGTCGCCGAACTCCGGCAGGCCGTCCGCGGTCCATCGCAGACGCTTGACGTAGGTGTGGCGGTCTGGGTTCCAGAGCGGGTCGCCCTCGATCTCGGTGTACGTCCGCGCGTGGTAGACCAGCAGCACCGTCTCGCCGTCCTCGTCCAGCGCGAAGCTGTTGTGACCGGGGCCGAAGATCGAGCGCGACGGGCTCGAGGTCAGCACCGGCGTGGGTGACTTGGTCCAGCTCGCCGGATCCAGCGGATCGGACGCCGCGTCCATCCACAGCAGGCCCATCGCGTAGTTCTCGTCGGTGGCGCTCGCCGAATAGCTGATGAAGACCTTGCCCCCGCGCTGCAGCACCGACGGCCCCTCGTTGACGAGGAAGCCGCGGCATTCCCAGTCGTGCTCGGGCCGGCTCAGCATCACCGGCGATCCCGAGAGCTGCCACGGCGTGGCCATCGGCGCGATGTACAGGTTGGAGTTGCCGGCGATCGCGACGTCCTTCTGCGCCCACAGGTAATACAGCTGCCCGCGGTGCTCGAAGGTCGTCGCGTCCAGGCAGAAGGTGTCGATGCCGCTGTCGACTTGCCCGAGGAACTCCCATTCGCCCGTCATCGGATCAGGCGAGCGGTTGCACAGCGCATACATCCGGTGCTGGAACAGCCCGCCGACGATCTCGCGGCTCGGGGCTGCGGCGAAGTAGACGTACCAGGCGCCTTGCCGGAAGTGCAGCTCCGGCGCCCAGATCAGCTCGGACCATGGGCCCGTGTCCGGCTTGCGCCAGATCATGCGGGCCGGCGCCTGGGCCAGGTCTTGCCACCGGTCGGCGGCGCGCAGCTCCACGCCGTCGTACGCCGGCACCGACGCGGTGAAGAAGTACCGCGCCCGTCCCCCCTCGTCCACATGACGGGTGAGGTGGGGGTCCGCCCGTTGGGGGATGAGCGGACGCAGGGTGGGGGAGGGCGTGGGGAAGGGCGTGGAGACTTCGGTCACGTCGGGGGACATCACGTTGATCACAGCTTCCAGCGCAGGCCCAGGGCGACGGTGCGGTCGTAGTAGCGGACGTCACGCACCAGCGACGGGTTCTTGTCGAAGTAGTCGTGATAGGCCTGGTTGAGCAGGTTGGTCACGTCCAGCGACACCGTCAGGTTCTTCGTGACCTCGTACCCCAGCGACGCGTCGAGCGTGCGCAGCGGCGCGACCCAGAGCTCGCGGCCGGTGGTGCGGTACGGGTATTCGGCCAGGAACTTGCCGCGCCAGTTGTAGGCCAGGCGGCCATAGATGCCGTTGCGCTCGTACAGGCCGACCAGGTTGTAGGCCTTCTTGGACTGGCCGAGGAAGGGGCCTTCGGTGCCGTCCGGCGCGGTCTGCTTGCCGGTCATGAAGGTGAAGTTGGCCTCCAGCCCGAAGCCGCCCAGCCAGCCCGGCAGGAAATCGTAGAACTGGCGGTAGCTCAGCTCGTAGCCGTGCAGGTCGGCGCGATTGACGTTGACCGGCTGCGTCACGCGGTACAGCACGCCGTTGACCGTGGTCTCGCTGGTCTGCGTCGTGATGCGGTTCTTGAACTTGTGCTGGAAGGCCGTGCCGGTCAACGATCCGGTGCGTGCGAAGTACCACTCCAGCGCGACGTCGGTGTTGTCGGACTCGGTGGGTTTCAGGTTGGGATTGCCGCCGGCGAGCGTGCCGTAGGTGACGCCCCCGCCCGGGGGCGTGTTGGTCTGGCCGGGGTTGTAGTCGACGAAGTTGGGACGCTCCAGCGTCTTGCCCCAGACCAGCCGTCCGACCAGCTTGGG
The DNA here is from genome assembly GCA_039594005.1 of Roseateles sp. Classification (GTDB taxonomy): domain Bacteria; phylum Pseudomonadota; class Gammaproteobacteria; order Burkholderiales; family Burkholderiaceae_C; genus Roseateles. The sequence goes on along the minus strand of JBCNOF010000010.1, from coordinate 948,378 downwards.
CGTGAGCTCCGCGCGCATGGACAGCGTGGGCAGCGCGTCGGTGCGCGTCGTGTCCACCAGCACCGGCGTCACCTGGTTGGTGGAGGCGTCGCGGGAATTGCCGCGCAGCGTCTGCTCGGTGCGGACGACCCGCAGCCCGGCCACGCCCGACACCGGCACGCCCAGCGTGTCGAAGCCGAACTTGGCGCGGCCGTAGATCGCGCTGGTCTTCTCGGTGTCGTCGAAGAGCGTCATCGGGTCGTACGGCGTCAGCGCCGTGCTCCCGGTGAGCATCTGGCGGAAGGCCTCGCCGTTGTCGAGCAGCCAGTCCCGCGACGCGAAGACGTACTGCTTGACGCCGAAATCGCCCCAGGTCTTGGGCGACACCTCGTAGATGCCGGGGAAGTTGCTCACCGTCTGGCCGACCGCGGAGAACGAGGTCGTCCATGGCATGTTGGAGTTGATCGACATTGCATCGCGCTTGGCCAGGCGCACGCCCGCGCTGAGCTCGCGCAGGAAGCCGTCGCCCATGTCGTAATCGGCATCGGCGCGCCAGTCGGTGGACTTGCCCTCGCGGCGGCCGCGCACGTCCACGCCGCCGTTGATGCGGAAGTTGGCCGCGTTGGTCAGGTCCAGCCCCGGATAGTCGATGAAGCCTCCGCCGTCACGCACGGCCGCGACGGTGCTGGTCGGGCTGTAGCCGGTGTCCAGGATGCGGTTGACCCAGTCGATCTGGCTGCGCGTGCGCGCCAGCTCGGTGCTCAGCTTGAGCTTGTCGCTGACACGCCAGTTGCCGCCCAGCGCGAGCTGGTTGTTGCTGGCCTCGTCGTGCTTGGCCTGCGTGGAGGTGAAGCCCCAGCCCGGGTAGTTCGTGTTGGTCGCGGTGTCCAGGTTGTTGGTGCCGGGCTTGGTCGTGATCACGGTGCCCGGCGCGGGCACCCAGCCCAGCACCGGGTCGTTGTTCACGCCGATGCCCGCCACCAGGAAGGACTGCTGGTAGCGATGGTCGATGCGGGTGCCGAAGCCCTCGAGGTAGATCTCCGAGTCCTGGCTCGGCTTCCACTGCAGCGCGAAGTTGCCTGCCACGCGCTTGCGGTCGCCCAGGTCGAAGACGCGGCCCATCGAGTCCGTGCCCAGGACCTTCTCGGTGCGGCCGGGAACGGTGATCAACGCCGGGTCGCCGACGAAGGCGCGTTCATCGTGGTACTGGCCGCGCTGGTAGGACAGGCCGATCAGCGCGCCCATCTCGCCCAGGTCGGTCTTCCAGCGGTTGGAGGCCATGCCCGAGACGTCGGGGTTGTTCTTCCTGGCCTTGTCGCGGTGTTCCTCGCGGGCGTTGATGAACAACTGCGCGTCCTTGAAGTCCAGCGGCCGGTTGGTCCGCACGTCGATGACACCGGCCGTGCCGCCCTCGGGCAGCGACGCTTCCTGCGTCTTGTAGACGTCGATGCGCTTGAGCATCGTGGCGGGCACGTCCGCCAGGTAGAGGCTGCGACCGGAGTCGGAGAAGAACTCGCGTCCATTGAGCAAGGTCACCACGCCGCCCAGGCCGCGGATGATCACGGAGCCGGCCTCGCCGTTGCCGCGCTGGATCTGCACGCCGGTCACCCGACCGAGGATCTCGGCGACGTTCTTGTCGGGGAACTTGCCGATGTCCTCGGCGACGATCGAATCGACCACCTGGTCGCTGTTCTGCTTGATCGTCTGCGCGGACTCGGCCGAGCGGCGCATGCCCGACACGACCACGGTGTCGAGCTTGTTGTCCTCAGCCTTCTTGTCGTCCGCCTTCTTCTCATCGGCAGCCGGCTGGCTCTGGGCGTGGGCCGGCACCTGGAGAATCGCCCCCAACAGGGCGGCAGCGACCACGGTGCCCCGCGGCGCGAATGGGATCTTGCTCATTGTTGTCTCCGTCGTTTTTCTGGCTTGTCAACCCGGAGGCCGGGCGACTCCACAACCCCCGTAGGGTTGTTGTCGAGCGGAGCAGATGCTAGGGAGACGAGCGATCCTGAGCCAATCACATTTTCCCGCTCCCCAATGCCGTTTCCGGCATCAGGGCCGACCCCGATGGCGGCCTTCGGAAGGGTTTCCGGCCAGTTTCCGGCGATACAAAGCGCCGTAACTTGTCGTTTCGACTTCCGCCGAATGGGGGGTAGCGTCTCCCCCAAGAGACCTATAAATGGGGATGGAACGTGACAACGTTGACGCGCCAAATCCGCAACATGTGGTCACAAGTGTTTCCGGAACCACCCCTCAGGGTTCCCCCCAACGAGGGGGCGACGCAAGTGACCAACGCCATATCATGCGGACCTTCTCCGGCGAAGCAGTAAAGGGTGATTGACGACCGAGCCGGAGATGATCGGTCAGTCGAAGCAGGGAGGCCCTATGGAAGCAGTGTCCGTTGCCCGTTCATTCGAGGCGGCAGGAAATGGCGGCTACGCAGCGCCGGCGGTGAAACGCCGGGTGTTGCTGGTCGACGATCACGAACTCGTGCGCGCGGGCATCCGCACGCTCTATCAGACGCTGGACGAGATCGACATCGACTGGGTCGAGGCGGCGTCGCTGCAGGAAGGCCTGCAGGCCTACGGCGACGGCGGCGCGGTGGACGCGGTGCTGCTCGACCTGAACCTGGGCGACTGCAAGGGCCTGCAGGGCCTGCGCCAGTTCATGGAAGCGTTCCCCGACGCGCGTGTCGTCGTCTTCAGCGGCACGCAGGATGAGTTCGTCGTGCGCCAGGCACGCGCGCTGGGCGCGGTGGGCTACCTGCCCAAGGGCGCGATGATGGCCGAGATGCGCAGCACGCTGCGCGCGCTGCTGGCCGACGGTCAGCGTCATCGCCAGGCGCAGACCGGCACGCTGTTCCCGCGCTTCCCGTCCTCCGCGATGTACGACCGCGTGGCCGAGCTGGGCCCGCGACACCTGGAGATCCTGGAGCTGGTGCTGTCGGGCTGCAGCAACCAGGAGATCAGCAACTCGACGCAGCTGTCGCTGGGCACGGTGAAGAACTACGTCTCGTCGCTGCTGCTGGCGCTGGACGTGAAGTCGCGCTCGCACATGATCAGCCTGTTCCGCTGACGCGGTGGCCACGCCGGTCCCCCGAGGCGGCCCACGGAACGAGGACCCGCCCCCGGATACCTCCTTTCCGCCGACCGAGATCCTCATCGATTCGCCGGGCGTCCTGGACGCGCCGGCGATTGTCGTTTCTGTTCCCGCTCCTGCGCCCGTTTCCGCCGGGCCCACGCCAGCACCAGAGGCGCCGCCGCCTCATGCGCCAGCGCCAGCCCCGGCACCTCGCCCGCGGCGCGCCAAGCGGCCGCCGCGGCCCGCGCTGTTCGTGGCCGTCGCCGGTGCGGAGCACGCGACCGACGAGGCGGTCCAGGAGGGGCGCCGTCGCGAGCGCCGCGCCATCGCGCGCCGGCTGCAGGACGCCGGATTCGTCGAGGCCTGGAGCCACTGGCCCTGGCTGCTGACGGCCGTCGCGGTGCCGCTGCTGTCGGCACTGCTGCGCGGCACGCCCACGCCCGGCCTGGTCATCTGGATCATCGGCACGATGGCGCTCGGGATGGGCTGCGTGCTGACGGCGCGCTCGCTGTCGCGCCGCCCGGCCACGCCGTTCGAGCACCGCGCCGGCCTCACCGACCGTGAGGGCCGTCGCCTGCTCATCCTGCAGGCCGCGGGCTGCCTGGCGCTGTTGTGCCTGCATCCGTGGCTGGCGGAGTCGCCGGGCTCGCGCGGCCTGCTCACCGGGCCGCTGCTGGCCGCCTCCGCGGCGGTGCTGGGCGTGCTGCTCGGCCCGATGGGGCGGGGCGCCGCGCTGATCGGCCTGCTGCCAGCCTCCGAGGGTCTGGCGCGCCTGTTCGACCCGTACGCGCGGCCCGGCGCGGGGCCCATCTGGTTCCTCGCCGCCGCGGTCATCGCGGGGCTGGCCATCCTGGAACATCACCGCTGGCAGCGCAACAAGCGCCTGCTGATGGAACAGGACCTGCGCCTGGGGGCGCTGGAATCCGAGCGCGACGGCGCGATCCGCGCGGACCAGGAGAAGAGCCGCTTCCTGGCCATCGCCAGCCACGACCTGCGCCAGCCGGTGCACGCGCTCGGACTGTTCGCGGCGAGCCTGGAGCGCCGCCTGCAGGGCACCGAGGAGGAGCCCCTGATCCGCAACGTGATGCGCTCCATCGAGGGCCTGGAGCGCTCGTTCAACGCGATGCTGGACATCTCGCGGCTGGACGCCGGCACGGTCGAGCCCAACCTGCAGCACTTCCCGCTGCGCGACCTGTTCCGGCGGCTGCACATGCATTACGCGGGTCAGGCCGAGGGCGCGGGCCTGGGGTTGCGTTTCTCGCCGGGCGGCAAGTCGGTGACCAGCGATCCGCAGCTGCTGGAGCGCATCCTGGGCAACCTGATCCAGAACGCGATCAAGTACACCGAGACGGGCGGCGTCGTGGTCGTCGCGCGCTCGACCGCCACGCATCTCAACCTCGAAGTCTGGGACACCGGCATCGGCATCAAGTCCACGGACCTGCCTCGGATCTTCGCGGAGTTCTACCAGGTCGGCCAGAGCGAGCGCAGCCGCACGCAAGGCCTGGGCATGGGGCTGGCGATCGTCAAGCGCCTGGCGCACCTGCTGGGCTACCGGCTGATGGTGGCGTCGCGGCCGGGCAAGGGCACGATGTTCCGGCTCAGCATGCCGCTGGGCGGGCTGCCGGAGATCCCGGAATTCACCACCGCCGCCGACACCGTGCCGATGCCGGTGATGGAGCCGCGCTCGGTGCTGGTCATCGACGACGAGGAACCCATCCGCATCGGGTTGAAGCTGCTGCTGGAGGAGTGGGGCTACGAGTCCATCATCGCGGCCACTGCTGCCGAGGCCGCCGACGCCGTGCGCACCCGTGCGGAGCCGCCCGACCTGATCCTGTCGGACCTGCACCTGGGCGACGGACCCGACGGCATCGCGGCGATCCGCGCGGTGCGCGAGCTCTGCCGCGTGGAGGTGCCCGCGATCCTCGTCACCGGCGACACCAGCCGCGAGGAATTGCGCCGCGCCACCGAGAGCGGTCACACCGTGCTCTTCAAGCCGCTGCAGCCGCGCAAGCTCTTCAACGCGCTGCGCGGCATGGTGTCCTGAGGCCTGCGGGCGGACTGCGCGCGTAGGCGCACGCCCGCCGCCTACAGTCACAGGCTCTTCACGCCGGCCCCACGATGACTGCCACGTCCTCCACGTCCTCCACCCCCGTCACTCCCCAGCCGCCGACCGCCCGCCGCCTGCTGGCCGCGGCCTGGGCGCTGCGGATCCAGTTCTTCGTTTCCGGCGCGCTGTTCGCGACCTGGGGCGTGCACGTGCCCACGGTCAAGGCGCATTACGGGCTGGGCGAGCAGTCGCTGGCCATCGCGATGCTGGCCTCGGGCGTGGGCGCGCTGCTCGCGTTGTCGCAGGCCGGGCGGGTCGTCGCGCGCTTCGGTCCGCGCGGCGTGGCGGGACTGACCGGCGTGCTGTGCGCCGCGGGGGTCTCGCTGCTGCTCACGCCCAGCGTCTATCTGGGCCTGGTGTTGCTGCTGATGCTCTTTGGCGCGACGGCCAGCCTCTTCGACGTCGCCATCAACGCCGAGGCCACCGAGATCGAACACCTCGCCGGCCGGCCGCTGATGAGCGGCTTCCATGCGATGTTCAGCCTGGGCGGCATGGTCGGTGCGGGCGTGGGCAGCCTGCTGCCGATGCTGGGCTGGACGCCGGGCACCCATCTGCTGGTGGCCTGCGGCACCGGCGTCGCGCTGATCCTGGTCGCGTGCGCCGCGATGCTCCGGATGAAGACCGTCGCGGGCGAGAAGCAGCCGATGAGCCTGCCGCGCGGCGTGCTGGCGCTGATCGGCACGCTGGCCGCGCTGGGCCTGATCGCCGAAGGCGCGATGTACGACTGGAGCGTGCTGTTCATGAAGCAGGAGCGCGGCAGCGACGCCACGATCTCCGCGCTCGGTTACGCGAGCTTCAGCCTGGCGATGGCGCTGGGCCGCTTCGGCGGGGACTGGGTGCGGGCGCGCGTGGCGCCGGTGCCGCTGATGGTCGCCAGCGGGCTGCTCGCCGCCGCGGGCATGGCGACAGCGCTGCTCGTGCCGCTGGCCGACGCCGGCTTGCTGGGCTTCGCGCTGGTGGGCCTGGGCCTGTCCAACGTGGTGCCGGTGCTGTTCAGCGCGGCGTCCAAGGTGCCTGGCGTCAGCGCCGCGCACGGCATCGCGGCGGTGTCCTCGCTGGGCTACCTGGGCATGATGGCCGGCCCGCCGCTGATCGGCATGATCGCCGAGCACACCTCGCTGACGGCCGGTCTGTCGTGCGTCGTGTTCTTCGCCGTGATCATGGCGCTGAGCGCGAGCCGGGCGCTGAGCGTCACGCAGTCCCCGCGCGCGGCGGCGCGGGCCGCATAGGCGCCGTGCCGGGGCCGCGCAGGCACCGTGTGTGCACCGTGTAGGCAATCACCCGACACGCGCTTGCGGCGAAACCCTCGCCGCGCTTGCGACCTTGCCGTCGTGACCCGGCCCGCGGTCGTCCCTACAGTTGATCCTGACAACGGAATTCGAGCTTTCGTTGTTCATGCTTCTCTCTCGCATGGTCCGCCTATTCCCTCTGCGGGCGGACGAAATTTTGGCCCTGGTCGTGAGACCAGGGCCTTTTCTTTTTGCCCTGATGAAACCGGGGCGGTCAGAAGCGATCGACCTCGATCAGAGCTGGCTCATGCCGCCGTCGACGATGATCTCCGTCCCGACGATGAAGGCGGATTCAGCGGCGGCCAGGTGCAGCACGGTGGAGGCGACTTCCTCGGAGGTGCCGAAGCGGCCCAGCGGGATCTGGCCCAGGATGGCGGCGGCGGTCGCGTCCAGCGTCGCGGCGTCCATGCCCAGCTTGCCGTACAGCGGCGTCTGGATCGGGCCGGGGCTGACCACATTCACCCGCACGCCCATCGGCAGCAGTTCCGCCGACAGCGTCTTGGCCATCGAGATCAGCGCCGCCTTGCTGGCCGCGTAGATCGACGAGTTGGGCATGCCGATGCGCGCGTTGATCGAACCGTTGATCACCACCGAGGCGCCGCGGCGCAATTGCGGCAGCAGTGCCTGCAGCTGGAAGAAGGGGCCCTTGACGTTGGTGTCGAAGGTCTGGTCCCAGAGCGATTCGGTCGCATCGGCCAGCGACGAGAACTTGGCCACGCCGGCGTTCAGGAACACCGCGTCGACGAAGAGGTCCCGCTCGCGCAACGTCTGGCCCAGCGCTTGCGCGTCCTCGATCCGGCCGGCGTCGTTGCGCAGCGTGATGACCTCGCCGCCGGTCGCGCCGATTGCGGCGGCCGCTGCGGCCAGGGCGGCCTCGTCGCGGCCGGTGATGATGACGCGGGCGCCCTCGGCGGCGAAGGCCTGCGCGGCGGCCAGGCCGATCCCGCTGCTGCCGCCGGTGACCAGCGCGGTCTTGCCTTCGAAGCGGCGGGCGTTGGCGGCTTGGGGGGTGGAGGTGGTGGTCATGATCGTTCCTTTCAACTCGTTCGGTGAGGCTGGCCGGATCGGCCGGGGGTTGGGTCGGTCGCTTCGGCGTTGCTGCCTGGCGATGACTGAATGTTCGCCGCCGCGACCGGGGAAGTCGCGCCACAATCACGATGCACTCATTCGAAAGCATCGAACATGTTGAGTCAGGACGAACTGGCCCTGCTGGAGGCCATCCGGACCACGGGCAGCCTGTCCCGTGCCGCCGCCGCGCTGGGCAAGGCACCGTCGACGATCTCGCACGCGGCGCGCCAGCTCGAGACCCGCTATGACGCGCTGCTCTTCGACCGGCGCCGTTACCGGCTGCAGCTCACGCCCGCGGGCGTGCTGCTGGCCGAGGAGGCGCAGCGCCTGATGGCGGACATGACACGGCTGAACACCCGGGTGCGGCAGGTCGCCAGCGGCTGGGAGGACCGGCTGACCATCGTCACCGACGAGCTGCTGGAGCTGAGCAGCTTCTTCCCGCTGATCGCCGACTTCGACAAGCTGGCCTCCGGCGTCGGGCTGCGCTTCACGCATGAGGTGCTGGGCGGCACCTGGGAGGCCTTGCGCGAGGGCCGGGCGGACCTCGTCATCGGCGCGACCAACGAGCCGCCGGCCATTCCCGGCCTGCGCTGGTTCGAGCTCGGCCGGCTGGACTGGGTCTTCGCGATGTCGCCGCGGCACCCGTTGGCGCGCGCCGAGGAGCCGCTGTCGCGCGACCTCGTGCGCGCGCACCGGGCGATCGTGGTCGCCGACACCTCGCGCGGCGCCAGCGCCCGCAGCTACGGCGTGCAGGGCGGCCAGGCGCAACTGGCCGTGCCCGGCATGGCGGAGAAGGTCAGGGCGCAGGTCGAGGGCCTGGGCGTGGGCTGGTTGCCGCGTCACCGCGTCAGCGGGCTGATCGCGCGCGGCGAGCTCGTCGAGAAACGCACCGCCGATCCGCGCGAGCCCAACACGCTGTACGTCGCCTGGCGCGGCGACCACGCAGGCCGCGCGCTGACGTGGTGGACCGAACGCCTGCAGCAGCCGCGGCTGGCCAAGCGGCTGGTGGACGGCGTGCCGATGCCCTGAGGCCACGCGCGCCTTGGCGGCGCGCTTGCCTAAGATGCGGGCCCATGGACAGCAACACTTCAGCGCCGCGGCTGCGCATCGACTGGCGCGGCCGACCGACCGACATCGAGTACCAGTGGGTCAATGAGGATCCCGCCCGCGATGGCACGGGCGAGAGCGCCGGGGCCTCGCCCGTGATGGTGTTCCTGCATGAGGGCCTGGGTTCGATCGCGATGTGGCGCGACTTCCCGGAGCGGCTGTGCCGCGCCCTGGGGATGCGCGGCCTCGTCTATTCACGGCCGGGTTACGGGCGCTCGACGATGCGTCCGCTGGACGAGCCCTGGCAGCCCGACTACCTGCACCGGCAGGCGCTGGAGGTGCTGCCGGCGCTGCTGACGGGGCTGGGGATCACGGCGACGCCGTGGCTCTTCGGGCACAGCGACGGTGGCTCGATCGCGCTGATCCATGCAGCGCATCGCCCGACCGCCGGCCTCGTGGTGGCCGCGCCGCACATCACGGTGGAGGCGCTCTCGGTCGAGAGCATCGGCCGCACCGTCGACTTGTATGAGGCCGGTTCCCTGAAGCGCAGCCTGGCGCGCTTCCATGATGACCCCGACTCGCCGTTCCGCGGCTGGAGCGACGCGTGGCGGAGCGCCGAGTTCAAGGACTGGTCCATCGTCGAGGAGATCCGCGCGATCGCGTGTCCGCTGCTGGCGATGCAGGGCGAGGGGTGAACTCGGTTTCGATGTACTCACTGGGGTTAGTGCCCTCGGGTTAACCCGGATCTCGTCTTCCCCGTCGCGCAGCTGACAAACCGGTTGGATAGTCTTTCGCGCAAAGCCTGGCACCGCCTGGGCCGCAGGAGACATCAGTGCCGAGTTTCCACCTACGGTTCGTCGGGCGAGATGTGTTGCCCAGAGGGCTTTCCTCTCGCGAGGTCGAAGAGTCGTTCGCCTTGAGCGCAGACGATCTTCACGAACTCAAGCATGAGTTTCGTGGGAACGCTCGCATCGGTGCGGCGTATCAACTGCTGATGCTGCGGGCCACGGGGCGCTTGCCCGACGCGATGACCGGGATCCCCAAGGCTCTGCTCCAATACATGACGATGTCGATGGGCATGCGGGCTCCTGACATTGCGTCGCTTGCGTCCTTGTACAAGGACGCGCATACCAGCGGTCTCCACAAGCAATGGGCACGAGAGCGTGCGGACTTCAGCATTGCGGACGAGCCGGTTCATGCCGCATTGCTGGACGCTCTTCATCAGCTCGCCGCCACTGCTGTGTCTCTTGATGACCTGGTGAAGCAGGCGGAGATGTGGCTCTACGAGAAGCGCTACGTGTTGCCGGGTGATCGCGCCATCCGCGACCTTGCGCGCAAAGCCTTTGCCGCACAGGAGGCGGCAGCGATCAAAGCCGTCATGTCTGGCGTGCCGGCGCATCAGCGCATCGCGGCCCTGCGCGAGCTCTATTCCAAGCGGCCTGGCCCTGGCAGCGTGACGGTACTCGAATGGCTACGCGAGCCGCCAGGCAAGCACGGACGCGCCACGCTCAAAGAGATCACCGACAAGATCCACTGCGTCAAGAAGTGGGGAGTCGAAACGTGGAAGCTAGAAGGCATCCCGCTCACCAGATTGCGGGCGTACGGCCACGAGGTAGTTGGCCGCCCGCCGTCTGAGACAAAGCGCTTGGTCGAGCAGCAGCAGATCCTGCAGCTGTGTGCCTTCAGCTATGTGGTGCTCCTGGATCTCAACGATCAGGCCGCTGACGTCGGTGGACGCTGCGTGGTTGACCTCTATCGCAAGGCCTCGGGGCGTGTCCAGAAGAAGCAAGCCGTCAGTTCCGTCGATCTCCGCGCGGAGCGTGTGAAGTTCAAGGAAGTGCTGCATGACCCGTCGCTGAAGGACAAAGAGATCGTGGCGGCCCTGCGGGCGCTCTTGCCCAAGGAAGAGCACGACTTCGCCGGCACGCGGGCCGCGATGATCCGCCAGTCGTTGGTTGACGACGATGCACCGCGAGTAACGGCGTTGCTTCACTCGCTCTCGGTACTGGACATTCGGGGCGTTGACGGCGACAAGGCGATGCAACAGCTGACCACGCTGCAGTCACTGGCTGAGCGTGGTGCCACATCCTTACCGCAGGACTTCGACATTTCGATGGCTGATCCGTCGTGGCACGACTTGCTGTCGAGTCCCGACCGTAGGAAGGCGCTTGCAGCGTTGAAGGCATGCGCCATGACCGCCATCCGGAAGGGAGTTCGAGGCGGCAAGCTATGGGTCGCCCACAGCACCAGGCATCGCAGCCGCGAGGAGCAGTTGATTCCGCCCAAGGAATGGAGCGCCAGCTCCAAGTCGCTGATTCGCGCGCTGAGTCTGACGGACGATCCCGACAAGTACCTGCAGCGCGTGCTCTCCCGCGTCGACGAGTGCCTCAAGCAACTCAACGAAGCGGTGCGTACGGGGGTCGTGACAGTGGACTCCCGGGGTGAAATGCACATCGACCCGATTCAGGCGCTCGAAGTCGAACCTCAGGTTACCAACACGCGCGATACCCTATTCAAGAAGATTGGCGATCAGCAGTTCGCCGGGATGCTGGTCGAGATCGACGCCAAGACCGGATTGAGCGAGGCGTTGCTGGGTCGGCGCGCGAAGGATCTCGATGAACTGAAGGCTCTGTACGGAGCCCTCTTCGCTCATGGCACTGAGAACACCGCCAAAGGTGTCTGCGCGATGATCCCGGGCCTGCAGGTATCGCACATCACCACTGCGATGCGAGCGATCGAGGCCCGCGGCCGATTGCGCGACGCCAACAACCGAGTCATCGAGTACCAGCAGTCGTTCCCGATCGCCTCGCTTTGGGGGGATGGGGACAAGGCGTCGGCCGACTCGATGACAATCGACACGTCGCGCCATCTGCATTCGGCGCGCGTTGAGCATCGGCGCAAGACCCATGGCGTGGGCATCTATGTGCACATGAGCGATACGTGGAGCCTGTTCTACGACCAGCCGATCGTGCTGAACGACCGACAGGCGGGCAGCGCGGTCCACGGGGTCGAGGCCTATAACGTCTCGCGCCGAGAGGACCAGATTCGGCTGCAGCTGCTGGCGGTGGACACCCATGGGTACACGAACGCCGCCATGACAGTTTCCAAGTTGCTGGGCTTCGATCTTTGCGTACGCCTGCAGCGTCTGTCTGAGCGCAAGATCTACCTCCCCTGGGGAGCCCAGGTGCCCGAGGACCTGGAGCGGCTGAATGTCGGGAAGGCTTCGCTCAAGCGGATCCGCGAGGGCTGGAGCGAACTGATGCGCTTGATCGCCTCCATTCGCCAGGGCAAGTTGACCGCGCGCGAGGCGCTGTCGCGGCTGGGAAGCGCCGCGAAGGGAGATGTGGTTCATTCCGCTGCCGACGAGCTTGGAAAACTGCTGCGCACGATTTTCCTGTGCGACTACTTCACCAAGCCCGAGTTCCGGCGGGAGATGCACGCCCTGCTCAACCGCGGGGAGTCAGTTCACTTCCTGCAACGCGCGGTGTATCACGGCCGAGTGGGGGTGAGCCGAGGGCGACGAAGCGATGAGCTCATGGCCATCTCCGGCGCCCACACTTTGCTCACGAACGTGGTGATCGCCTGGAACACCATGAAGATGCAGGATGTGATCGACTACTGGAGAGCGAACAGACAACCCATCGAGGACTCCTGGATCCGCCGGATGGGTCCGGTCCACTTCGAGCACATCAACTTCCGCGGAATCATCTCCTTCAACTTCGATCCGTTCACAGATGCGCTGCTCGACAAGCAGCCGCGCAAGCGGACCCGGGTGGCATGACGCCAGGTCAACACGCAAGCGCCCTAGCCGGCGACCCCACGGCCGTGGACTTTCAAGAGACGCATACCGCGCCCAGCCTTAACCCCATGCTCTGCACGAAAAACGACGCGGGCTCGCGCGGCGGAAAAACGTAAGTCGTTGATTTATCAACAAGTTCGAAGCTCTTAACCCCAGTTCCTGCAGGAAAAACGAGGCGAGCTTCTGGCATTCGATACATCCGTCCGAACGCCAAGCGCATCGAGAATCTGCGCCGCCGCCTACGGTCGCCCTCCAGGATCCCGGCCCTGCTGACTCGTGTCTCTCGCGGCGGAATTCAGCACCGCCTCCCGGCGCCGGCACTCCTTGCTGGTTCCTGTCCGAACTGGCCCCGAGGCCTGCTTCCCCCGCGGCTGCGAAGCTACTGGGGAGGCTCGCGCAGGAAGGCATACCGAGGTCAGATGAGCCTCATTCGTCGGCTCCTCATTTGTTGCCGCGTGCTGTTCAGGACTGGACAGGCGCCTAGCGGAACGGTCGACAAGCTCGACACCTGGCTGGATGCCCAGCGACAGCGCAAGCACCGCAGCGAGCCTGCTCCACGGCAACTTGTCTACCTTGTTGATGACCATCGCCAGCAGGCGGTTGATGGCGCCGTCATTCCGGAAGTACCAGAGGTAGGCATGGTCGCCCTCTGATGGCTGGAACTCGGTGGGTTGGGCGGTCGGCTTGCGCGAGGCGCGGTTCGGCTTGCTCATGCCCAGAATGCTAGGGAGACCAAAAACCGACCCGAAGGGCGCTTTTCCGAAACTCGCTGCCCGAGCCCTAGGCGCTGCTCGTCCGCCAACCTGCTCGTCGCGCTGCGAGCAAGCGGCCCCGTCAAGGGCCTTCGGCGATCCGCGCGGCTCGACGCAACAGAGCCAAGATCAGCTGGGCGCAGCAGTCTCGGAACTCGGCCTGCAATGAGGCGTCCAAGATGGGCGTTGTTGCCCGAGCCGAGTAGGTGCCGTGCTGCACGCTGAATGGTCTCCCATCGGCGTGGGCGATGGTGCCATGACGCAGATCCAGGAGCACGGCCTTCAGGGCCTGGAACTTGGCCAAGTCGGCGTGGTGGGGAAACGCGTCGGCCTCTAGCTGCACAAGCTCGACAGCCATGTCTTGGTTCGATGCTACGGAGGATCTGTCCTCATATCCCGGCGTGTACAACTGGCCGAAATACACGACCGCCAATCGGACGAGATGCCTGGCTGCATTACGCGCCTCGCCCGGCAGCAACTCCGGAGCCGAAGGCAAGCGGCTGAGCCGGTCTGCCAAGTCGAGGCAGTCCCGGCAGTCGGTGAGTGCTGTCGCCCATAACAGGGCGCGTCCGATAGACGGCTTTGCCACCAGTCATTCCTTCCCTGCCAAGATTCCGGCCTCGGAAATCATTCCGCCTTGGTAGGGTCCGCATCAACGGATTTAGCAGTTCGCTTTCGAGCTGGTGCGCGCTTCTTGGCAGGAGGACTCTTGCCGGATATGAACGCTTCACAGGAAAGGATCAATTGCCGCCCATACGCCATCGCGCCATCCCACACAGCGGCCTCCCGAACCGCGACGAGCATGTACATCGCATGGAAGCATGCAACGACCAACACGACCAAAATGCGCTGCGCGTAGCTCGTGTCAAAGGCCCAGCCGTCCTTCGATAGGAGCAGGACAGACGCCGCTACGACCACAAGATTTAGCGCCAATCCTATCCATTTCAAACCAAGTAAATTCCTGCGAAAACCGTAGGCGACATTTTCACTAAACAGGAGAGAGAACTTCTTGACGTCTCGGGTGTTGTGCCGAATCCAAACGCCAGCTTGTTCGTAAACGGCATCTCCGGCCTCAGGGTTCTTGGCCTCCTCCTCTGGAGTGGGAAACGGGGTATTCAGTTGTTCAGCGAGGAAGCTGCGATAGCGCGCCTTCGATCCTGCATCAATCGTTGTATCCGAGTGCCGAAATAAGGTGATTGACGGCATGCCGCCGTGCTTCGCGAAGAGCTTCTTCTCAATTGCTCGTCCACGTGTTCTTGCAAAATCTGCGATTGCAAACAGCAGCACGAGGATTCCGATCGTGGCAATTGCGTTGGAAAGCCCAAAAGACTTCCACGAAATCAATAATGCTAGCGCCGCCATTGCTGGCGCCGAAGCGATGATGGCAGGAAATAGTCGTGCCCTTATCGAATACGCGTCAAAAATCTTCAGGAATTCCATCACAACCCCTCGACTTGTGATGCGAAATCTTCCGCCACTATTGGCACCGCCCCAACGTGTCCCTTTCCCTTGTAATGCGAGATCCACCGAGTGCGCGTGGAAAACACTTGGAAGCCTCTGCGAATGAAGGCATTTTTCACTTGGCCCCTCGGGTAGTCCGGCTTGTTGGCGCCAATGGAGCAGAAGGCCGTGCCGACGACGGTGCCCTTGGGCACGCGAGGCCCAAGCCACGCATCCAATACCGAGGGCGTCACGTTGTGCCGGCTGCCGTGGTGAGGAATCTGCACGAAACCCGGATTGGGAAGACCCAAAGCAGCGGCGTAAACAGCAGCCTCAGAGAGCCCCACGGGCCCGACGTCCGCCGTGAGAAGAATCCCTTTTCCGTCGAGCAGCGCATATTGCACAACGCAACTCTCATTCGATGCGGATGTACTGACATTCTCCGAAAGCGTTTCGACGCCCCAGTCTTCATCAAGCCATTTTCTCGCAGCCTCCACGAGCGACTTCAGTAAGCCAAAAGGCGCCGCAGCATCTTCGGCGCGATAAGATGTGGGCGACTTATCCAGGTCCGGAATTGAATCGATGTACCGTTGTCTAGCGGGTGCGAGCACCACAAAATCGCCGATCCGCGCACCTTGGAAGACTTCATGAATGACGGTGCCTTGAGCCTGTGCGAGTTCTTCAATCTCGACCAGATAAGGATGGCGACCTTTAATGTCGTCAATCAACCCCTGAAGGGTGAAGTTGCCATGAAAATGATGCAGCACTTGGCCCGCATAAAGCCATGGTCGATTCATCCAAAGATTGGCGACACGAAATTTCTTCAACACGCCTACTAATCCACACGCATGGTCATTATCCGCATGAGACAAGACCATGTGATTAATGTATAGACCTGGGTAATACGAATCCAAGTGACCGA
This sequence comes from Roseateles sp., assembly GCA_039594005.1. GTDB lineage: Bacteria > Pseudomonadota > Gammaproteobacteria > Burkholderiales > Burkholderiaceae_C > Roseateles. The sequence goes on along the minus strand of JBCNOF010000010.1, from coordinate 932,897 downwards.
TTATCGTCTGCGCCGTGTCTTTACGCCCCCCGTCGACGACGTGCAATAGACAGCCATTCTCGGCATCCCCGTACTTCACAACGATGGCGTCGCCATAACTGTCGCCTACGGGCAAAAAATCTATGGTGTAGTCCACTGTTCCTCCCTACATTGTTGTAGACACATCTTGCAACAAAGTTCGAGGAAGGTCGATGGATCGGCTTGAGCAAGCTGCGGTGACACAACAATGCCCCCAGGATCGGTGATCGACGTGCTCACAAGCGGCGTGCTCAGTCGGCTCGGCGACGGCAGGATACGGCGCCGCACACGCGGCCTAAGGGCGCGTCAGCGCAAGGGTGCCATCTCGGCAAGAACCGACAGCCACCGGACGGGGCCCCAGGCCAAGACCCGCGCTTGCGGCTACCTTGGCCAGGCGAGACTCCAGAAGCCGCCGGTGTGTCATGTCGGTGCCGTAGACATAAACGCTTGCCTGCTCGACCATGAATCTGTTCAGTTCCCTGAGTAGGGCCCGATCGTTCCGCGTGGCCAAACGGCGAGCAGTCTCTCGGGAGTTGAACGCCATGAAAGCTCGATCGGGGGCAACAGGTAGATAGAGCATGAAGTTGTCGTTCAGCGCTCCAAAGAGCGTGAGCGGACGATCGCCGATGAGCAATCTCTCAGGGGTGCTGGAGAACCTCCTCGTCACCCAAGACGCCTCGAAAATCGTGCGATTGAGCGTCGATGTCTGGATCAGCGTAGGCAGCGAGCGTGTCCCGAAATCATGAAGAAGATCCGGAGCATTCTTCTCTACGAATCGCCGCAAGCTGGCTTCCGGCTGATGCCCGCGAGCGTTCATAAAGGCATCCGGATCGTCGTCGAATTCGGCGCCGAGAGCTTCGATTCCGCGGGAGCGCACATGCTCCACCGCGCCAGGGCCGCGGAGGACCAGTGAAACCAGGAAGCGCGTCCAGATGTACTGCTGCTCTTCAGTCAGCCGGCCCAGTTGGTCATCCAGGATTACGCGATGTACCTGCGACGCGGGCTCGTCGATATGCAGGCTCATGAACTCGCGCTCAAGAACTTGGTTTGGCTCGCCACGTGCACGTCCGATGGCATAGAGGTCTCGCTCCTTGGCCACCGACCTGGCCTTGTACCGCTTCTCTGAGATGTTTCCACGCAGCCACCGCATGGCCGACAGACGCTCGTCAGCACCGCCCTCCCAGCGGCCCAGGAGAAATCGCGGAATGAAGTGATGCTCGCTGTGAGTGGCCATTGCCAAGGAGGACTTGGTGGACCTTCAGTCGCAGATGTGGATCCCGGTATGTCGGAGCATCTCGGTGGACTTCATGGCGTGCAGACCTTGCAGGGTCGACAAGCGTTTGGACGCAGGCGTGATCAACTTGGCCACGCGCCGGATCTCGGCGTCTTTCAAGCCATACACCGTGCCGGCGAAGCGAGGCGCATCGCCGTCAAGGGCATCCGCTAGAACGTTCATGGTGCCTTGCAGGTTCGGGCTTAATCTCGACACGTTCAAGTCGTCGAAGGCGAAGCCGAGGCATACGAGGCGCTCGGCTTCGGTGATGATCTTCTTGGCCCGGTCGAAACCTTCAGAGTGCAGATCGCTGCGATGCTCAGGGATCACACGAATCTGCGCGGCTGCCTTTGCCACCAGGCGCTGGCGTTGCTGGTCGTCGGCCGACTGGATCCCCGATTCATTGAGTCCGCCCAGACCGTACGGCACGAACAGCGGCGACTTGGGATTCAGACTTCCCAGGCAACCATACACATGGACGATTGGGAACTGCTCCATGGCGGACCAGGCCTCATCTTCTGAAAGCTTGTACGTGTGGCGGAGGAAACTCCAGAGCGCGAGCTCCAGCGATCGGTCGTAGTTGAAGGTGACAAACGAGACTTGGTTGTTGACCAACTGCTCGGCTGGGCAACGGATGGCATTGAACACCGCCGCATACCAGTCGTCCTCGTTGGAGTCATCGAACAGCCGGTGCACGACCTCGTAGCCGAGCAGCACCTTCGCGATGGCCACCCGGCCGATCTCGGCGTATTCCATGCGATTGGCCAGAAAGGCGTCGATGGACTGGGCCTTGGACTCGATGAAGGCCTGGAAGAACTCCCGGGTCGACGGTTCGACGTCTAGCGGCCGCGGCTTCCCGAGGAACTTCACATCGTGCAGATAGCTCACCGGGACCTTCATGATGTCCTGGCGAAGCTGTGCGCCCAGCGGGAAGCCATACGGGTAGCTGGCGCCGGCGCCCAGAATAAACACGGTCTTCTTATGGATCAATGTCTCTTCCCCCTTGAGACCCATTTTGCGACATCCGTCAGCCAAAGAGGTGTCGCGTCGCGGCGTTCAGGCGACGAGCCTCAGGATCACTGGCGCCTCTTCGGCCGGGACGCCTTCATGGCTGCCGCTGGGCGGCTCCGGGTCCTCGAATCGACGCCAGTTGAGGATCACAACCGTGGCTTTCGGACCTGGGTCCTTGGCGCACTTACGGGCAAGCGCCTGTCCAATGGCCTGGGTGTCCGCGTGCGAGCGCACGGGATGGCTCAACGAGACCTCGCATGCGCCGAAGCCCGTGCCGCGACTCGATGAGAAGGTATACGAGACAAAGTACTTCAAATGGCCGACGGGCCCGCTTGGCTCGCTGGCCTCTTCGGACGCTGGATCGGTGAGGCCATCTCCATCTGGATGGTCGGCCTGCTGAAGGGGTGGCAGCACCGCCTCGCGCGCTCGGCGTTCCGCAACGCTCACATCTTGCAAGGTGTAGTAGCCCATCGCGCGGGCAAGTCGATCCAAGAATTGACGCATGGCGGTGATCACGTTTAGACGGCAGATCGTCAGGACTCGGCCTGGGTGAGGATTGGCGGATTGCCGGCGGCTCCGATGCGGGCCAGCACGTCCTTCATCAACTGATCTTGCGCCTGCGCGGAGGCGCCGAGAGCGGCCAGCTCGCGCTCCAGTTCAAGGTTGCGCTCACCCAGCGCAGTGGCCCGAGCAAGCAGCGCTTCGTACTGGCTGCCGGCCTGCGACGCCTGCGCCCGCAGATCATCAACGACCTGGTTCTGTGCGGCCAGCCGCTGCGCGGCGGGGCGGAGCTCGCGCAGGAGTTCATCGAGTTGGCGCTTCTCAGCGCGCACGCCGGTCAGCTGACCCAAGGCGTCGGCCTTTTCTTGCAAGGCGCTGCGGAGTTCCCCGTGCTTTGCTGCCAGCGCGTCGGAAACGTTGCGCAGTTCTCCCTGCAGGTACTGAATTTGTTGCTCGTGCTGGCGCGCCTCTCGGTCCCGCTGGTCTCTCGACGCTTCCCTGAAATGCTCCAGGGCCTCCCGGGCATGGCCGTGCTTCTCTTCAAGCGAGGCGACGTGGGACTGAGCGGACTTCAACTGTTCCCGCACGCCGTCAAGTTGGGCGCTGAGCTGTGCGGTCTGCCGGGCGAGTGCGAGTTTGGCCGCTGCCAGGTCGGCCTCAACTTCGTGGCGCCGCGCCCGCTCGCTGGCGAGTTCCGAGGCCAGGCGTTCGGCATCTAAGCGCGCGCCGCGAGCCTCCGCCTGTGATCGCTCCAGCGCCTCGGCGGCGCGTTTGACGTGAGCGGCGTGACCTGCCTGCTGCGCCTCGATGCGCTCCCTACTTTCGTATTCAAGCCGCGACGCCAAGTTGACGACGAAGGCCTGAAGCTCTTCGCTTAGGGAGGCGCTGGGGCTGCTGACGCCGCCTTCGTCCGCCTCGATCTCCTTCAGGTGCCGATAGATCGTCGCCTTCGAGCCGGTGTTCCCCAATTCGATCCGGATCGCATCAATCGAGGGGTGCTTACCCGCCTTCATGATCCCCAGCCGGGCCCGCTGTACTTCCGCCTTGCTCACACCGGGTCGTGCCATGTCCGTCACCAATTTCGTATGTATTACGTAATTGCAATGGTACGTAATATGAAACGACAGAACAAGCCGCGTATCGGCGTCAGCCATGAGATTTGTTAATAGTCCATTATGAAATGTGACCGGCGAAACTGCGCTTGGTGAACGCTTGGCTGCAAAAGTACGCAGCGGGGTGAGCGTTTTCCCCTTGGGTGGCGGTGCCCGTCAGCTGAGCCTGGTGCATCGCGAATAGCGCCCTTGAAAGTCGTCGACCAAGTGCAACGCGTGCATTCGCCTAGTTCGCCGTTGCCAAATCGGCAGACCTCGTACCTGGCCAGCTCTAGGATTCGCGAGCAGCAGCCAGACTGGCGTACTCGCGGGGATCGGCGGTAGGTGTTCGCAGACGACGTCAAGACGAACCGGAACCCACGAGGTGGCCGCATTTGCCGGTCAGCGAGTGCCGCAGACCGGTGATGTAGTGGGTGGAGTTTTCAGCATCGGGCGTTACAGACCGCGCGTTTGCGCGACGGCCGCGCTCGTCACGCCTTGGACTTGCGCAGCCTCAGTGGACGCCCGATGGTGGCCATTCCAGACCAACGACCGTCCAGCCGTTCTCCGAGCGTGCGAATACCCGTCCTCCGTGCATGATCGCCACGGCCCGCACGATGGCCAAACCCAGGCCGTGATGATTGCTCGACTGCCCCCGTGCGGGATCGCCTCGCACGAAGCGATCAAACAGCCGGGGCAAAAGCTCTGGCGGGATGGCCGGTCCTGGATTGCGCACCGAAACGCGCACGAGGTTGGGCGCCGGCGACGCCAGCTCGATGAAGATCGCCTCGCCATGCGGCGTGTATCGCGCCGCGTTGCCAACCAGATTGACGAGCGCACGGCGCACCAGCCCTGCATTGCCTGCGGCCCGAGCGTCCCCCTCCACGAGCAACCGCACGCCTTGCTCCTCGAAGAGAGGCTCGAAATAGTCCGAGATGTGTTGAGCCTGGGTTCGCAGGTCCAGCAAGACAAGTTGGTCGGCCAGCAGCCCTTGGTCCGCCTTGGCCAGGAACAGCATGTCGTTGACCAAACTCGACAGCTCACGCAGCACCTCCAGGTTCGTGGCCAACACCTCGCGCAGCTCGGCTGCGGGGCGTTCTCGAATCAAGGCCACCTCAGCGCTGCTGATCATCGTGGCCAGCGGCGTACGCAGTTCATGGGCCACGTCCGCGCTAAAGCCTTCGAGCTGACTGTAGGCCGCCTCCACACGGCCCAGCGCGCTGTTGAAGGCTTGGACGAGCTCTTGCAGCTCCGCAGTCTCGACGGGCGTCAATCGCGAGGAGAGCGAACGCGGATTGAGTGCTGCGGCTTCCTCGGACAGCTGCTGAACCGGGCGAAGCGATCTACGGGCGATCAATCCGGCGACCATCACAATGAGTGCGACGCCGACGCCGCACACGATGGCCAGACGAGTTCCGTATCGCCGCAGCATCGCTTCCTGGTCGCGGGAGTCGATCGCAACGATCAATTCTTGTTTGCCCAGGACGGGATGGTCCTCAAGCGAGACTTGACGCGCCTGCATCGACAAGCCGTCCTCCCGGCGGACTTCCAATCTGCCCGCAATCGTCGACATCTCGGGGGGCGCACTGCCGCCGTAGAGCACCCGGCCGTCTCGGTCCAGCAGCCAGATGCGCATCTGCCCATGACCGATCAGGACGTCATTGAGGTGATGCGTCAACGCGGGCACGTCCGCCGGGACGCGAACTTCCTCCAGCAGATGCTCCACGACATCGATCTTCCCTTCCAGATCGTGATCCCGGGCCCGCTCCACCTCCTGCTGCAAACCACTGTGCAGCAGCAGCGCGACCGCGACGAACACGGCGACGGCCAGCAGCGTCAACGCGAGCGTCAAGCGCTGCGCCATCGAGCGCGGCGCGCGCGTGAGGGGAGCGCGCAAGGCCTGCCGCGACGTGTCGCCCGTCAACCCCGATCCTCCAGCACGTAGCCCATCCCACGGACCGTGTGCAACAGTGGCCTGTCAAAACCCTCGTCCAATTTCGCGCGCAGTCTCCGTACCGCCACGTCGATCGCGTTTGTCTCGCTGTCGAAGTTCAGGTCCCATACCTGTTCCGCGAGAACGGTTCGTGACAGGACCTCTCCCTGACGACGAAGCATTACGGTGAGTAGCGTAAATTCCTTCGGAGAGAGGTCAAGCCTTCGACCCGCGCGGGTGACCTTTCGCCGGGCCAGGTCGACGTCCAGATCTCCCAGGCGCAGCGAGGTCAACGGCTGCGACGCGTGGCTGGCGCCGCGACGCAGCAGCGCCTCGATGCGTGCGAGCAGTTCGGTAAAGGCGAACGGCTTGATGAGATAGTCGTCCGCCCCCCCTTTGAGGCCTTGCACGCGGTCTTCGACCTTGTCCCGCGCAGTGAGCATCAGCACAGGCGTGGATTTGTGTTCCCTGAGTCGCCGCAACACCTCAAATCCATCGATGCCTGGGAGCATCACGTCCAGCACCACCAAGTCGTATTGACCCTCGACGGCCAGATGCTGCCCATCGATCCCGTCCTCTGCCACGTCCACCACGTAGCCGCTCTCGCTCAGGCCCTTTTTCAGATAGCTGGCAAGGCGGGACTCGTCTTCAATCACCAAGATTCGCATGGATCGAGTGTGACGCATGATGCCCCTCGCAACGAGGACGACCACATTACCGGTCTGTAATCTTCCCGTCCCCAAGCCGTGGGGGCTCGCCCTGTAGAGTGGCTGCCATGCTTCCCGTACATGTTGTGCAGGCGGCTCTTAACTGGAGCGAGTTCATGAATGTCCGTGCATTTGCCCTATCGGCCGCGCTTGCCGCGGCGGCTTCCTTGGCGCCTTGGGCAGCCGTGGCGGCCAACGACGCGACCAGCACTGCTGACGAGCGCCCCCCGTCCGGCAACTTCACGCTGGGCGAGATCAAGAAGGTCGATGTCAGCCAAGGCAAGCTCACGATCAAGCACGGCCCCATTGAAAACCTGGGGATGCCCGGAATGACGATGGTGTTCCGCGCAGATGCCTCGGTCCTGGCCGGCCTTCAGGCCGGTGATCAGGTGAAGTTCAAGGCAGACAAGGTGGACGGCGCAATCCGCATCCTGGAACTCCAGAAGTAAGTATTTTCCCTTGGTTCGGCAGAGTGGGTTCTATATGAGGAACCCGCAAGCGGGTTCTGGCTTCCCGATTGCCCCCCTTCCACACTACGTCCTTGCCCCTCTAAACTGATTCACATGACCCTGCTGGTCCGAACTGCACTCGTATGCCTGCTGGCCTTGGCCGTGCCTCTTCAGGGCGCGGTGGCCGCGGCCATGCGTTGCTGCGGGATGGATCATCATCAAGTCGGGGCATCGCTTGTCCAGGATCAGAGAGGCCACCAGCACTCCGAGGAGTTCGGCCGGGGGGGGGAACTGGCCCCGCATGTGCACACCAGCCACGCTCCACAGCATGACGAGCCGAGCGCACAGGATTCGGGATCTCCGAACGAGCATTCGGGCTCGCACGAAGAAGACAAGCGCGTCGACGCTACCAAGGCTCTCGCTAAGACTCCTGTCAAAGTCACCGGGAAGTGCAACGTATGTGCTTCTTGCTGCGGCGCTGCCGCGCTGCCATCTGAGGCTCCCGCTTTAGCGCCGACCGAAGTGGAAAAGGATCGGCACCTGCCATCGGTCACGCCGGACCCAGAGTTCGGCACCGCCGGGCCTGAGCGTCCACCACGAACGTTCTTCCTCTGAAGACGTTCGCCGCGTGCGACGCTGGATCTGCTCGCCTTGAGCACGACTCCGCATCGAACACGTCGAACTGAGTTGCTGCGCCCTTGATTCGCACTAGGCGCGGCGAGTCTGTCCTGCTCCAGGACGGAGTTCACGAGGAACGACATGTTTTGCCGATCTACCCTTGGCGCGTGGGCATTTGTCCTTGCGTTGCCAGCGTTCGCCCAACACTCGGGTCATACCGCTGCGCCAGCGCCGCAGGTTTCCCCCCAGGCCTCTAAACCGCAACCCCCTCCAGCTGCTCAAGCCGCGGTCGGGACGGCCTCGTCGCCCAGCCGCACAGCTAGCGACCAGCGCTACGTTTCAAGCTTCGAGAACTACCGTCGATTTGCGGACGAGCCCGTTCAGTCTTGGAAAGCGTCCAACGACCGCGTGGGCCAGATTGGCGGCTGGCGTACGTATGCCAAAGAAGCGGCCGGCGCGGACGCGCCGCTGCCGAGCGCAGCGACTGCCCCGGCGCACCAGTCTGCTGGGCGGCCTGATAAGACGGCGTCCGAGGTCAAGCCGCCTCGCCCCGCTGCGGTCCAGACGCCGCAATCCCCGTCCGCACCGGCGCCCAAGGCGAGCGGTGGCCATTCCCAACATCAATGAACTACCGGAGACCGCGCATGAACAGCCGGGAGAGCCGCGTCGCGCGACGCATCCGCTGGGCCGCCATTCCGCTTGCAGTGACCCTGCTCGCCGGATGCGCCAGCACCGCCATTGATAGCAATTTCGGCGAGGTGCAGTCCCTCACACAGAGTCGACTTGGCGCCGAGGTGAAATGGCTGCGTTCCTCTGAAGCCCGCGAACAAGCGGCGAAGGACGTTCAAACGATCTTGGCCCAGCCATTGACCGCCGACGATGCGGTGCGGTTGGCGCTGGCCTACAGCCCTGCGCTACAAGCGACGCTGTACGACAGCGCGGCTGCGTCTGCCACCGCGGCACAAGGTGCGCGGTTGCCCAATCCAGTCTTCACCTTCGAGCGCTTGGTGCGCGGGCAAGGTGCTGATCGAGATCTAGATATTGGCAGGTCGCTGGGAATCTCCTTGTTCGACCTCCTGCTGCTGCCCAGCCGCATGCGTATTGCCAGCTTCCAGCAGCAGCAACTACAGCTGCGACTTGCGGGCGACGTGGTCCAGGCGGCAACTGAAGCCCGTCAGAACTGGATCCGCGCGGTCGCGGCCCAGCAGCAGGTCCAGTACGCCGAGCAAGTCAAGGTCGCGGCAGACGCGACCGCCGAGTTGGCCAGGCGCATGCAGGCGGTTGGCAACTTCAGCAAGCTTCAACGGGCCCGGGAGCAAGCCTTCGCCGCGGAGGCGGTGGCGCAACTGGCCAGAGCGCGGCAGAGCGCTCAAAGCAGCCGCGAAGCGCTCGTGCGCAGTCTCGGCTTGGACGCGGCACAAGCGCGCATGCTCAAGTTGCCGGAGCGCTTGCCCGAACTGCCCAAGTCCCCACGCGATGAGGCGCAGGTGGAGCAGCAGGCGATCGACCAACGACTCGATGTCCGCATGGCGCGGGCGGATCTGCAAACCACGGCCCGTGAACTCGGGCTCAGTCGCGTGACGAGTGTGATCAACGGGTTGCACGTGGCCGCAGTGCGAAACAGCGAGACCGGGCAACCTCCTCAGAAGGGGTTTGATGTTGAGCTCCCGATCCCGCTGTTCGACTTCGGCGACGCCGTGCGCGCGCGCTCGCAGGCGACCTACATGGCGGCGGTCAATCGCACCGCGCAGCTGGCGGTCGAAGCGACTTCTCAAGTACGCGAGACCTACGGTGCCTATCGCACCGCCTTCGATGTGGCTCGTCACTACATGGAGGAAGTCGTGCCGCTGCGTAAGACGATCTCCGAGGAGAACCAGCTTCGCTACAACGGGATGCTGATCGGAGTGTTCGAACTCATTGCCGACGCGCGCGAGCAGATCTCCAGCGTCAACCAAGCCCTGGAAGCGCAGCGCGACTTCTGGCTTGCCGACGCGGCTCTGCAAGCCACGCTGATCGGCAAGCCCGTGGGCTCGATCACCTTCCAAGCGTCGTCTGCCGCGCCTGCTGGCGGCGACGCGGGTCACTGATTTCTACGGAGATGCATATGACAAACAGCCGACGCCGATTTCTGGCGGGTACCGCCGCGGCGGGTGCCGCCGTGGCGGCCTCGACCGTGAGCAAAGTGGCCATGGCCGCCTTGCCCGAGCCGGTCTATCAATCCAATCCCTCCTCCGCAGCGCCGCTCTATCCCACCACCGGCCGTCCCTACAACCCCATGGTCACGCTCAACGGCTGGAGCCTGCCTTGGCGCATGAACAATGGCGTCAAGGAGTTCCATCTGGTCGCCGAGCCCGTTGTCCGTGAGTTCGCGCCCGGTATGAAGGCGCACCTGTGGGGCTACAACGGAAGCTCGCCCGGTCCGACCATCGAGCTCGTGGAAGGCGACCGGGTTCGCCTGTTCGTCACAAACAAGCTCCCAGAGCACACCACGATCCATTGGCATGGCGTCCGTCTGCCGAATGGGATGGACGGGGTTGGCGGCCTCAATCAGCCCCACATTCAGCCCGGCAAGACTTTCGTGTACGAGTTCGTCGTGCGGCGCAGCGGCACCTTCATGTATCACCCGCACGCGGACGAGATGGTGCAGATGGCCATGGGCATGTACGGGATGTTCATCGTGCACCCGAAGGATCCGAAGTTCATGCCGGTGGATCGCGACTACGGCTTCATCCTCAACGCCTACGACATTGAGCCGGGCAGCTACACCCCGCGGGTGAGCGAGATGACCGACTTCAACCTGTGGACCTTCAACTCGCGCGTGTTCCCGGGCATCGATCCGATGGTGGCGCGTCAGGGCGAGCGCGTGCGCATCCGGGTAGGCAACCTCACGATGACGAACCACCCGATCCATCTGCACGGTCACGAGTTTGTGGTCGCCGGCACCGATGGCGGCTGGACCCGCGAGAGCTCTCGGTGGGATGAGGTCACGACGGACGTTGCTGTCGGACAGATGCGCGCGATCGAGTTCGTCGCCAACGAGCCTGGCGACTGGGCGTTCCATTGCCACAAGAGCCACCACACGATGAATGCAATGGGACATGGCCTGCCCAACATGATCGGGGTGGACCACACGGGCATCGTCAAGCAGGTCAACAAGCTGATCCCCGACTACATGGCCATGGGCGAGCGCGGCATGGCGGATATGGCTGAGATGGAGATGCCTATCCCGGACAACACGCTACCGATGATGACCGGGCAAGGCCCGTTCGGCCCGGTCGAGATGGGCGGCATGTTCACGGTGATGAAGGTTCGTGCGGACCAAAAGCGCGGCGACTTCAAGGATCCAGGCTGGTACCAGCACCCCAAGGGCGAGGTCGCGTACGAGTTCACCGGTGTACTGCCGGAGCCGGCGCGGTCCTTCAGCGCTGGAGGCCAGACCATGCCGTTGGCCCGCAAACCCCCAGGCAATGTCGAGATGCGCGTGCGCAAGCCCAGCGGCGGCCACGAGAACCACTGACAGCGCCCCCACTTTCCAACCCCCAAGCAAGACCGTTTTGTTAAGGAATCAATCATGAAGATCCAACACCTGCTCGCCGCCGTTCTGGTTGCAATCGGCTCCACTGCAGCATTTGCGTCCGGCAACCATGCCGACGGACACGGGAACGAAGACAGTGCCATTGGCAAACCTGGTAAAGCTCAACAGGTCACGCGCACCGTCAACGTCGACATGACCGACAACATGCGCTTCACGCCGGCCAGCGTTGAAGTCAAGCAAGGCGAGACCATCCGCTTCAAGGTCAAGAACTCTGGACAGGTCAAACACGAATTTGTGCTCGGCACCGAGCAAGAACTCAAGGAGCACTATCAGGCCATGCTCAAGAACCCCGAGATGGAGCACGAAGATCCGCAGATGATCACGCTGGCTGGTGGCAAGACCGGCGAAGTGATCTGGCAGTTCACCAAGGCGGGCAAGGTCGACTTCGCGTGCCTTCAGCCCGGGCACTACGACGCGGGGATGAAGGGCGCGGTCACCGTTGCCAAATCCGGCGCAAAGGTGAGTGCTACCAAGGCAGGCGCCAAGGCGGACGGCCACACCGACCACGCACACTGAGCAAGCCATGACCGGTCTCATGAATCGGCGCCGCGCCGTCTGGGCAGGTCTTGGCTTGGGCCTTGCAGCGGTTAAACACGCCGCTGCACGACCGTCCCCGGCTGCCTGGGCCGTCGAAGTGTGGAAATCCCCCGAGTGCGGTTGCTGTAAGGCGTGGTTGACGCACCTACAGGCGCAGGGCATGAACATCGGCGCCATCCACAACAGCGGAAACACCGATGCTCGCAAGTCACTTGGGATCCCCCTCGCTTTGGGCTCGTGCCATACCGCGCGCATCGAGGGCTACGCCATCGAGGGTCATGTGCCAGCCAAGGAAATCAAGCGCTTGCTCAGAGAGCGCCCCGTGGCGATTGGCTTGGCCGTGCCCGGCATGCCGTTGGGCAGCCCCGGCATGAATGGCCCCGACTTCGACAACCAGACCCAACCCTACGACGTGTTGCTCGTCCTCAAAGACGGCTCCACGCGCGTGTTCCAGTCCTACCACCGTTGATCCAAGGAGTTGTTATGAAGTCCCACTTTGTGCGTTTTGCATTGACTGCTTTCGTGCTGATGACCGCCGGCGGGGCTCACGCCGCGGGCGACCAGGCCGTGCAGCAATCCTCCTCGCCTGCCTCAGCGCAGACGGCCCCCGAAGCGTCGGCGATGACCGAAGGCGAAGTTCGCCGCATTGACACAGCGAACAAGAGGATCACGCTCAAACACGGCGAGATCAAGAACCTGGAGATGCCCGCGATGACCATGGTGTTTCAGGTTTCGGACCCGGCCGCAATCGACAAGCTCAAGGTGGGTGACAAGGTTCGTTTTGCCGCCGAGAAGCGCGCCGGCGCTTTGGTCGTCACGCAGATCGAGGCCGCCAAGTGAGTCCTCTCAAAGCCGTTGTCGCCTTTCTTGTGCTCATGATGCTGTTCACCACGGTGCGAGCGGAGTTGGTGGACGTGCAGTGGCAGCCGGATGGTTCGTCGCAGCGTGAATTCCAAGTCGCTCCGGGCAAGTTCGCGGAGTGGTGCACAAAGTTGCGTCAAGGCGAAAAGGTGCAGTGGGAGTTCGATTCGGACGCGCCGCTGAACTTCAACGTGCACTACCACGAAGGCAAGGAGGCACGTTACCCCGCCAAGCACGACGCCGCGACCAAGGCCGAGGGCTCGCTGGAAGTTGCTGCGGATCAGCACTACTGCTGGATGTGGGCCAACAAGACCACATCCACCGCGACAGCGCGCTCCGTCTTGCGAAAGGTCCAGTGAGCCATGGCGTGAAGACCTTTTGACATACGGGGGCAGATTCAGCCGCCGCGCCCGCACATCCTGCTCACCCTCTTGCTTGTCACAACCCATCCGGGACGGCAGGCAGGGGTGCGCGTGTTTTTGAGCGTCAAGCAGCGGCATGCGACTCCATATCGACTCGGTGGCCCGGGACTGTGCCTTGCTCGCTGATGAGGCCGAATCGTCGGTGACTACAAGGAGTGAATCATCATGGCCCACGAACAGTTTGCGTCGTGCATCGACGCCTGCGACGAGTGCGCGGCAGCGTGCAACCATTGCGCAAGTGCGTGCCTCCAAGAAAGCGACGTGCATGCGATGTCGCGATGCATCGCGCTGGACATCGACTGCGCAGCCATCTGCCAGCTGGCCTCCGCGGCGATGGCTCGCGGCAGTGAGCACGCTCGCTCCATCTGCGCCCTATGTGCGGAAATCTGCGACAGCTGTGCAGAGGAATGCGGCAAGCACGACATGGATCACTGCCAAGCCTGCGCGCAAGCCTGCCGCAACTGCGCAGCACTGTGTCGCAGCATGACCGGCTCAACCAACGCCTAGGTCTCGGCGCGCAAGGACGCGTTGGGGCGGCAGGCTTGATCAGATTCGCTGAACGGTAGGTCCCGAAATGACAACTCTGGACAGCGGGCCCGAAAAATGCGCTGGACCTTCCCACGATGGGAAGCTGCAGAGTGTCACTTGCCGGAGTTGTTCCGGAGCGACCCGAGGAGCATCCCATGCTTACGTTTGAAGTTCCCGATATGAGCTGCCGCAGTTGCGCCAGCAAGATCAGCAAGGCGGTCAAGGAGGTCGACCCGCAAGCTCGGGTCGAGGTGGACCTGACCGCCAAGCTGGTGCGGATTGACTCCGGCCAAGCGCAAGCGAGCGAGCTAAAAACAGCACTTGAGCAGGCGGGATACACGCCAAGCGAGCCGGCTGCCCCGCAAGGGGCGACCACATCCAGCCCCGCAAGCTGTTGCGGTGGCTGCAGGCCGTAAGCGGCAAATACCTCGGCCCCGCAGCGATGTCCTGACCAAAACTGCCGTACTTCGAGTCCGCGACGCAACTGCACGGCGCGGACTCTCCCTCAAGACCGGAGGAGAAAAAAATGAGCAAGTACCCCACCCATCACGAATTGAAGCCGGCGACGGTTCCAACGATTGGTGAAGCCGGCGCCGCGGCGGACTTCTCCTGCCCGATGCATCCGGAGGTCCGTCAGAGCGGCCCTGGACGGTGTCCGAAGTGCGGTATGCACCTGGTCGCGTCAGCCGGGGCCGTCCCAACGCATCGAGCCGGCGCCGGCATTGGCGCACAGGTGCATGCTGGCAACGCTCAACAGACACAGCCCCACAACCACGAGGCCAGCGGCGCGGCGTCGTCGTTCGGGCCTGCTCCGCAGTCTGAACACCGGCACGTTCACCAGCACACTGCTCGCGTGGGCGCGCCCGATGCGCCTGACGTTCACCCGCCATCGACGTCGACGATCTACACGTGCCCCATGCACCCCGAGATCCGCCAGGATCATCCCGGCAATTGCCCCAAATGCGGCATGACGCTTGAGCCGCTGATTCCTGAGGCGGCGGACGATGACAACCCCGAGCTGCGGGACTTCGCTCGTCGCTTCTGGTGGACGCTTCCGCTGACGGTCGTCGTCACGGCCCTGGCCATGGCGGGGCATCGGCTCGGCTGGCTCACTCCGGCGAAGCAGAGTTGGGTGGAGCTCGTGCTGTCGCTGCCCATCATTCTGTGGGCAGGGTGGCCGTTCTTGGTAAGAGGCGCCGAGTCAGTGCGACAGCGCAGCCCCAACATGTGGACATTGATCGGGCTGGGCACAGGAGCGGCTTTCGTCTACAGCGTGGTGGCCACGGTCGCGCCGCAGGCATTCCCGACCAGCTTCATGGCGCACGGCCGCATCGGGGTGTACTTCGAGGCTGCCGCGGTCATCATTTCCTTGACGCTGCTGGGGCAGATGCTGGAGTTGCGCGCTCGCTCGCAGACATCCGCAGCCATCAAATCGCTGCTCGGCCTCGCACCGAAAACCGCCAGGCGTATCTCGGCGGACGGCGGCGAGGAGGATGTACCGTTGACCCATGTGCATGTCGGAGACCGACTTCGCATCCGCCCGGGCGAAAAGGTGCCTGTGGACGGCATCGTCGAGGAGGGGCAAAGCGCCATCGATGAATCCATGCTTACCGGCGAACCCGTTCCGGTCACCAAGCGCGTTGGCGACAAGGTCATCGGGGCCACGATCAACACGACTGGAGCGCTGATCATGAGGTCCGAACGCGTGGGGTCGCAAACGATGCTTTCTCAGATTGTGCAAATGGTTGCTCAAGCTCAGCGCTCCAGGGCCCCCATGCAACGCATGGCGGATCGGGTGGCGGGCTGGTTTGTCTTGGCTGTCATTGGCGTCGCGCTGCTGTCGTTCTTTGGCTGGGGGGTTTTCGGCGGGGAGCAAGGCTGGCAGTACGGGTTGATCAACGCAGTGAGCGTGCTGATCATTGCGTGCCCCTGCGCGCTGGGCTTGGCTACGCCGATGTCCATCATGGTGGCCACGGGTAAGGCCGCGACGCAAGGCATCTTGTTCCGTGACGCGTCGGCCATCGAGCACCTACGACGCGTCGACACCATGGTCGTGGACAAGACAGGCACGCTGACCGAGGGCAGACCGGCCTTTGAACAAGTGGTCGCCGCGCCCGGGGAGTCCCAAACAGAAGTCTTGCGTCTGGCGGCCAGCCTTGATCAGGCCAGCGAGCATCCGTTGGCTCAGGCGATCGTGCAGGCCGCCAAAGCTCAGAACCTTGTGCTCGTGGCTGCGACGAACTTCGAATCCTCGACGGGCATCGGCGTACGCGGCCAAGTCGAAGGCAAGAGCCTCGCCCTGGGCAATACAGCCTTGATGCAGCTGGACGGCGTGAATGTCGCGCCCCTGAGTTCCGCAGCTGAAGAGCTTCGTACTCGCGGCAGCAGTGTGATGTACCTCGCGAGCAATCAGGTGCTGCTGGGGCTGCTGGCGGTTTCCGATCCGATCAAGCAGAGCACTCCCGAGGCATTGCGCGCGCTTCAGGCAGCAGGCATACGGGTTGTGATGGCCACTGGGGACGGACTGACAACGGCCCAGGCGGTAGCGCGTCGCCTCGGTATTGACGAAGTGCACGGTGAGGTGCAGCCCGCGGACAAGCTGGCGCTCGTTGAACGCCTGCAGGGCGAAGGGCGCGTCGTGGGCATGGCGGGAGACGGTATCAACGACGCTCCGGCACTTGCCAAGGCGGATGTGGGGGTTGCCATGGGCACTGGCACGGATGTGGCGATGAACAGCGCCCAGTTGACGCTCGTCAAGGGGGACCTGCGCGGCATCGCCCGTGCGAAGGCGATCTCCGACGCCACCGTTGCCAACATGCGGCAGAACCTGGGGTTTGCTTTCTTCTACAACGCACTGGGCGTGCCGCTGGCTGCCGGCGTTCTGTATCCCTTCACCGGCTGGCTTCTGTCGCCGATGATCGCGGCGCTCGCCATGAGCCTGTCCTCGGCCAGCGTGGTGTTCAACGCGCTAAGGTTGCGTCGGTCCTCGTCCGAAGAGACTGGCGGCTGACCTTGCCGGCCAGACCAGATAGATTGGCGCCCACCGGTCTTCCCGACGAGCGCCTCGTCATTCAGTATCCGCGATTGGTGTTCATGCGCCGCAGGCTGCCGTCCTGACGTGCGAGGCGCAACTCTTCGAGCACCTCGGCCCGAGTGCGGCCACCTGCGGCGGGCGCTTCGAACTTCAGCGCACTGCTTTGCTCACCGGTCGCCGAGGTCTTCATGTCCTTGCTCGGCGCCAAGCGACGCGCCGGCGCAGGCTCGAACTCGGGTGCATAACCTGCCTCGCTATGGATCTTGTCCAGCGTGCCGTCCTCTCGTGCGCGCTTGAGCTCCTCGATCACCTCAGCGCGTGTGCGCCCGCCGCCGGCGGCCGGTGCATCGAACTCCAGGCGAGAGGACTGGCCGGCCACGACCGAGCTGGGGGCCTTTGCACGCGAGGAGCCAGAGGCGGCTTCAAACTCGGGGGCGTACCCAGCTTCGCTGTTGATCTTGGCCAGCGAGCCGTCGGCACGGGCCTGCGCCAGCTCGGCAAGGACCTGCGCACGTGTCTTCGCGGAAGGCATGACATGGTAGGCGCCTCCCGACTCACTATTGCCTTGCGTGAAACCGTTGTCGGCAGAAGCGGGTGCGGCGGTCACGGTGAGCGCAGCGGCGGCGGCCAAGGCGAAGGGCGTGAGGGTGCGGAACATGGTGAACTCCTTGTGGTTTGCATTGCGAGCAACCGGGTGGTCATCGCAGACTTGGCGTCGAACTCGAGCGCCATGGAGATCACTGTAGAAAGTCGGGGGCCACAAGGACCTGTCGCCGCCATTACGAAGCTGTCATGAAGCGCCGAGCCGCGATGTTGGGAGTGCGCCTTGCCGGATCAAAAGAGCCACGTCACCTCGTGAGGTGGTTGGTCCTTCAACTTCTTCGTAGGAGCATTTCATGAGAACTGAAACTTCCCGAGCTCGACAGCTGATCCTGATTGCAGTCGTGAGCGTGTGCTCCATCGGCGGCGCGCTTGCGCAGGCTGCCAACTCTCCCTCCGACAAGCTCAAGAGCTCGATGGAGTCGGGAATGAGGTCGATGCAGGGCATGAAGCTCAGCGGCGACACCGACAAAGATTTCGCCATGATGATGAAGATGCATCATCAGCAAGCGATCGAGATGGCCAAGGTCGAGATGCAGAGCGGCAAGTCTGCGCCACTCAAAGCAATGGCGCAAAAGATGATCGACGATCAGTCCAAGGAGATCGGGGAACTCGACGCGTGGCTCCAGCAGCACAAGTGACTTCAAGGGCTGGATTGACTCCGATCGCCGACCACTCGCGATCCAACGCCCGAGCTCGGCTATGACATCGGGCTGGGCGTGCTCCGAAGCCAGGCCCGCAGTCGCCGCCGGGTCTGGCTACAGGAGATGCCCAGCTGAGGATCGCAGGGAAGGATCACCGCGCCGCAATTGCGCACCTCGTCAGGCTCATCGTCGAGCACGAGTGCGTCTACGATCCGCGGCTGCGCGTGCAAGAACTGCGCGATGGCCGCAGCCTTTGGGCCGAGTGGAACCGCACCGGCAAACCGTGAAGCCAGTGGTCCGAGGAAGTCTCTCAGATTGTCATCGGCGAACTGTTCGCGCCAACTGGAATGAACGCATACCCCGACATCCGCAAACGCTGCGAGCTCATCAGCCAGGATGGTCACCCACTCGAACGGAAGCATACGGCCGGCGGAGCCTCGCGCAGAGTGCAGGACCCCGTCAAAGTCTGTGAAGACGATCCGATGGAAACCGACCGCTTGCGCGCCAGCTGTCACGCTTTGATGTGCAGGGCGCACGATTAGCCGCGCGGCGCCGAGACTGCACCCAAGGCGGGGTCCTCCACGATGGAACCGTCGTTGAGCCAGAACTGGATGGCCCAGTTGACTGTGTCGGACCTACGCCGTTCGCCGTCGATGATCCAGTGGATGGAGTGGTCGTTGAACATCAGGTGCCCCTGGCCAGGCTCGATCAGCTCGTCGTATTGCTCCCGGCCTGTGAAGAAGTTCAG
Source organism: Roseateles sp. (assembly GCA_039594005.1). Lineage (GTDB taxonomy): Bacteria > Pseudomonadota > Gammaproteobacteria > Burkholderiales > Burkholderiaceae_C > Roseateles. The sequence continues at coordinate 914,327 of JBCNOF010000010.1, read as the reverse complement.
CATGATCCCTTTATGGATCTCGAAGTAGCGTTCTGTGCTCATTACTGTGTGCAGTTCATGGTGGGTCCAACGCCCAGCAGATTGGAAGTCGGAGGGCGAGCTTTTCAGCGGCCCGCGCGGCGTCGCTTGTTTCGACCGCGCGGCGCAGCGCCTGGGCGGTCACGTCCCGCGGCACAGACTCTTGGCCGCAGGCCAGCAGCTGGGGTCCCCAAGCGCAGCAGCAGTTCGGCGCCATGGTGGGACGGCGCCCCCGGCATGGGGACACCTACATCCAGCGTCTGTCCCGCCGCATCCCGCAACGAAACGAACTTGCCTGACTCGTCGCTGTGGAGCCAAACTTCATTGATTTCCTGCGACGACCACTGGCCCGTCGGCGACGCCCAGGCGGGGATCATCGCCACGAGGCCACGCACACTTTTGGCTTCGACGGCCTTGATCGCATCGGCCAAATCCGTTTCCCAGGCGATGCACAATGTATGGGTTGGTTTCCAGCCAAGATCGCTAGGATCCGGCCTCTCCACCGTAAGAAGAAACCAGGGCGAATGCAGCGGCATTTCAACGACCCGCCAGTGCTTGCCTCCTGGTACGTTGAGGCCTTCGGGCATGGGGAATTCGTACTGCGGGAGCGAAAGAAACATCGGTCTGTTGCCAGGGGCCCCTGGGGCTCTGGCGGCGGGATGATTGGCGTGGTGAGGATTGTTCGGGCAACACGGCCATACCCAAATTTTTGATACGGCGCGGGCTCAGATACGGTGCGAGGCTGAGAGCTCTCCATGGTCAAAACTCTGCACAGCCGTCACAACGCCATCCTTCTGGACAAGCTCCGCAAGCTTCGGGAAGCCCGGGGGTTGCGGCAGGCCGACCTTGCCCTGCTCATCGGTCGCAGCCAAGGCGCCGTCAGTTATGTCGAGAGCGGACAGACTCGCTTGGACATCATCGGCCTACGCGATTGGCTGGAGGCGCTGGACTATGGGTTCTTGCGATTCTTGAAGGAGCTCGATGCCGACTTGAGACGGCTCGATGCGCTGCGTATGCGACCCAAAGCGGGCAAAGCGAGCAAGCGGGCAACACGCTCGACGCACGCAAGGCTTAGCGAACCACCGCAGCGGCCTCCCATGAACGACGAGTGAGCGGCGACCGAGTGACTACGGGAAGCGCGGTGCGTCAGCGTCTTGACTGGAAGGGCCAGGTCAGATGACGACTCCTGAAGAGCGTAGACGCAATCTCGCGTGGGGACGCGACGCGCTGCAAGAGGTGTCGCTCGACCTGGCTCTTCCAACGGATTGGCGCGACGCAGCGGACGCCGCACTTGCCGGTTATCCATCAGAAGAGTTCGTTCGCACCTTCGATGCAGCAGACCCCGAAGCGCTCGACGTCTATCGCGACGTGCTGTTAAAAGCACGGATACTGTTTTACCGAGTGCACGCCAGCAGCGGATGCGCAGTCGAGCGCCGCTACATGCTTGCCGTAGTGCTGCGGCATTTCCCGTGAGGCCGCATTGGCCAGGCGAGCTCGCACGCCAAGTGGGCGTCAACGCGCTAAAGCAGACTGGGGAACTGATGGCGCTGAATTCGTTCGTCCAGCCGCTTGACGAACGTCTCAAGCGTTGTGCCGCACGCGTGGGTCCACAGCGCCAGCTCAAAGACATCGACGCGACGCCTGCCGGACTCACACCGGCTGACGATGTCCTGGCCGATCTGCATGCGCTGCGCCAGCTCCATCTGGCTCAGGCCGGCTTCGGCCCTGAGGACGTTCAACTCCTCAAGGAACAACTTGTATTTCTCACTGTGAAGCGGGCTTCTCATCCTGGCGCGGCTGCAAATGCAACCGAGCAGGATCAGAGCGAAGAAGATTTATGGGAAAACGCCATAATTGACTTTGAACGTGCCCGTCACCAAACGCGCGAGGTTGGCGTCGCGAGCCCTATCGCTTCGTCACCACGGAGATGCCGCTCCGACCCCACGGCACCGCATCCGTGCCCACGCAGGCATGAGTGGGCTTTCATAATCCGCAGGCCTGCAGGGTGTATCACCGTGCCAGGTGCTGAGGTGCAGAGACTGGGCCAAATGCGTAGTCCGTGCACGGTACCCACTTCATACGAGATGCCGAACCATGGATGAACAATTCTGGGCCAATGTCGAGGTCGAAAACCTCGGCCTAGACGTTTATCGAGCCGTCCTTGTCCTGGGCCTGGGCGTATCTGAAGGAGATGATGAGGGTGTCGTTCGCGTTCCACTGGCTGGGGAGCATCCCACGGCGCAAGAGGCCCGCGCGGCTGCCCGCGCCGCCATACGCGCCATGGCGCAGGGTCACGAGTAATGTGGAAGTTGCCGACCGGAGTTGAAGAGCAGTGATGCCCACGAGCTACACATGCATCTACTGTGGCCATGACGGACCTTTCAACGTCGAGCACGCAATCCCTGCCGGTCTAGGCGCCGGCAACGCGCTTGTACTGGACGGCCTGGTGTGCAAGGCGTGCAACGACTTCTTCTCGCGTGATTTGGAGGTGCGCGTGTTACGCCGCGGCGAGATCGGTCTCGGACGCTTAGCACTTCAGCCGCACGGGCGGTCGCGAGGGGGCAAGACCAAAGCTCCAACCTTCGAGTCGACGTCGGCCAAACTGCTGACGGAGGACGGGCGGGCATTGGAAGTCAAACTCGGGTCAGGCCTGGCGCCCGAGATCTTGCCGCAGCTCACCCTCGACGGCGACCAGCTGGAGGGCAACGGCAGCGACCGCACCAAGGTCGCCGCATTCTTGCAGCGTCTCGGGCGGGTGCTGGGCGACCGCGTCGAGCTGCTCACCAAGCGTGTCGAGGCTGAAAAGTCGCTCACCTTTGTGCAGCTGGTTTGGTCCTCCAACGGCTACGTGCCATCAAGCGAAAGCGCGCCAGGCAAGCCCGGGCGAGACACCATCTGGATGGAACCTCCGCAGGCGGAGACAGGCGGGCGGGCTCGCATGCTTGAGCGTCACAACGGCTCTCTGGTCGTGCAAGTTCACGAGCAGGATGTGGACGCAGCTGCCTCCCTTGCAACGATGATCCGTCACAACCTGTCCAAGCTTACCCAACAGCTGTCGACGTTGGTGCACGAGACCGACATCCCACAGCCGCAGATTCGCGTCTCGGGGCACTCGCCCACGGACGAGGACTTGGCTCGGCTCACTGCCAAGATCGGATTCAACCTGCTGGCGCTGGAGCAAGGGCGAGAGTTTTGCCGCGCCCCGCGGTTCGATGCCGTGCGAACGGCCATCCGAACCGGCAGCCCACAGCTCCGGATGTCACCTTGGACGGAGAAGGAGGGGCTGCTTCCCAAGCTCCATCAGCTCTTCGCGGGCAAGCACTGGATGATGCTGTCCCCCATGCCCAATCCGAGGACAGGCGCAAGAGGCTTGGTCTTTTGCTCCAGTCTCTATGGCGGTGTAGCGAGGATCGTCTCGCTGACCGACGATTTGCCGGACCAATACTTCGACTTCCATGTGTTCTACGTGGTCGACTACCAACGTCAAAGCGTCTCGCGCCACACCTTGCTGGACGTCGTGAAAATGCTGCAGCGGGCTCCATCGTCTCCACCCGCCGCACGCGCGGCAGAGCGTTAGAGCTCGTACGAATCGCGCAGCCGTTGTGCCTATCATCGAGGCCCCGCGCCACGTCACTACCGCCACATCCGCGCGGGCTGCGCAACCACACGAGCAGTGCTCATGAATGCCGACGTCCAGCAGTATCTGAGTGCCGCCGACCGCGAGAACACCGTGCGAAGCTATGCGGCCGCGATTCGCCACTTCGAAGTGGAGTGGAAGGGGCTGCTCCCAGCAACGATCGACACCGTGGCCAGGTACCTGGCCGAGCACGCCACAGCCTACAAGATCAGCACGCTCAGACTGCATCTGGCCGCCCTGGCGCGCTGGCACGCCGACAACGGCTTCGCAGATCCCACGCGATCGCCACTTGTGCTCAAGGTGCTTCGGGGTATCCGGGCTAAACACGCCACCGCACAGCGGCGCGCGCGCCCGCTTCAGCTCGATGTGCTGGAGCAGGTCAGTGACTGGTTGCTGAAGGCCAAGGACTCGGCTATCGAAGCGGGCCATCGCGGCCCAGCGTTGCGATACGCGCGCGACCGCTCCCTGATGTTGCTGGGCTTCTGGCGGGCTTTCCGGTCCGACGAGTTGGCCAACATGCGCATCGAGGAAGTCCAGGCCGTGCGCGGGCACAGCTTGACTTGTAGACCAGGACGCACCAAAACGTCCCAAGAGGACGATGACCGAGCATTCCGTTGTCCGGCCCTGTCACGTCTTTGCCCGGTGGACGCATATCTCGACTGGATCCAGCTCAGCGGTAGGAGCTCCGGCGCGGTCTACCCCGGGATCGACCGGTGGGGAAACATTTCCCACAATCACATGGCCAGCCAGGCGGTGCTCCCGCTTCTGCGGCGGATCCTCAAGGAGGCTCAAGTTTTGGAGGCCGATACGTACTCCAGCCACTCGTTGCGACGCGGCTTTGCCGGCTGGGCGACGGCCAATGGGTGGGACCTGAAAGAGTTGATGGAGCACGTCGGATGGAGAGACGTGAACTCAGCGCTGCGCTACATCGACGCCCCCCAAGATGCTGTGAAGCTGAAGATCGAACGAGCTCTGGCAGCCAGCGACAAGGGCGCAGGTCGATGAACAACGACCATCTGACCCTCGACCAGAGAGCGCTTGCACAGTGCATCCACGAAGTCTCCCAGCGTCGCTACCGCGCTGGCTGGATGCTGGGCATCGAGGCGGAGGTGTGGCACGACCTGGTCGGTCCATCGGACGGGACGTATCGACGCGGTCTCTCCCCCGAAGAATCCCAGCGACTCAAGGCGCTGAGCGACCGATGCGGCGGCTGGATCGCCCTCGATCACAAGGGCGACTGCAGCTTCGTAGTAATGGGGGATTGGCTGGCCCGTTGCCTAGTGGACGACGGGACTGACCCATAGGTCTGCCAAGCGCGCGCCCCGTCTTGCGTCGACCCCGATGGCGCGAAATCCTCAATGGTCGCGGCCAGGACGCCGGACGCCTTCCGGCAAATGCGATGACTCCTGCGCCGCTTCCTTCATACCCGCAAGGATCCCGCAGTGTTGCGCGGTTCGTTCGTCACCACATTGCTTGCGAAGATCAAGCAACTGACGCTCAAGCAGCCGAAGCTCCTCGATACGGGTCGAAACGTGTCGGATGTGCCGATCAAGCAAAGCGTTCACGTCTCCACAAGCTGCACCAGGCTGATCCCGAAAACTCAGCAGCACCCGGACCTCTTCAAGCGACATATCCAGGCCGCGGCAGTACCGAATCAACTGAAGGCGGTCCAGGTGGGCCGCTTCGTAGATCCGGAAGTTTCCGGCGGTTCGTGCAGGCGCCGGCAGTAGTCCCTCGCGCTCATAGAACCTGATCGTCTCGATCGGCGTCGACGCCGCGCTGGATAGTTCGCCAATCTTCATCGGGGGAGCACTGTGCAGCGAATGAAAGTCATCAGCATTCTAGGGGCCATGCGCTTGACTCTGTAGTTGGTAGAGGTTCTCCAATAGAGGCATGAGCTCTTCTTCGCCGACCCCGACCATCGCGCCCCCGGCCCCCCTCGCGCCCACTGCGGAGGAAGTGCCGTCGGCCACAACCTCCTGTTCAGGTGGCTGCTCTTCGTCCAGTTGCGGTTCTGCACCTGCCCCGGGCGCCAAGCTGCAAGGCCAGGCGGCCGATCAGCCCGATGCTCGGCTCGAACTGCGCATCCCGTCCATGGACTGCCCCAACGAGGAGCGTCCAATCCGGGCTGCAGTGGAGCGGATCCCCGGGGTTCGAGCGATGGAGTTCAACCTGGCGCAGCGCGGGCTGACTGTTGACGCGCCGGAAGCGGCCTGGTCGGACGTGATTGCAGCGATCAATGAACTGGGCTTCGACACAGCATCCGCCAAGCCCAACGCCGGCGCCGCCGTCGACGAGGACGCGTGCGCGACTAGCGGCACCTGTTGCGCCAGCGCCAGTGCCTGCGCTGCACCGATCTCGCTCGCCACCGATGCCGCGCACGAGGACGCTTCCGAATTCGAAGGGCTGCTGCTTCGTGTGCCGGCAATGGACTGTCCGACCGAAGAGGCTCAGATTCGTCGCGCGCTGGAAGGCTTGAGCGACGTACGACGACTCCAGTTCGATCTTTCCGCACGTACCTTGTCAGTCGATGCACCTGCCACATCCAAGGAAGCCGTGATGCAAGCGCTGCTGGCCACCGGCTTCAAGTCGGAGGTGCTGAGCGAACCACCGTCGGCCAAGCTCACCGCGCAAGCTCGCCGCGTAGAGTTGACGAGGCTTGTCGGTGCCTTGGCCGTGGCGGCGCTCGCTGAGGCGCTGCACTTCTTCGCACCCGATATCCTTGGCTGGAAAGCCGTCGGCATGGGTATCGCAGCCGCAGCGATTGCGCTTTCCGGACTGTCCGTTTTCCAGAAGGGACTGTCTTCTCTGCTACGCGGGCAGTTGAACATCAACGCGCTCATGAGTGTGGCTGTCATCGGAGCTTTCCTCATCGGCCAGTGGCCAGAGGCTGCCATGGTCATGGCGCTGTACTCGCTGGCAGAACTCATCGAAGCGCGATCGGTCGACCGGGCGAGGAACGCCATTGCTGGCCTTCTCTCACTCTCGCCCACACAGGCCGAGGTCCAGCAGCCTGACGGTTCTTGGGCGATTCAGCAGGCCAGGCTGGTGCCCGTCGGAGCGCTGGTCCGCGTCAAGCCGGGCGAACGATTCGCACTGGACGGCACGGTCACCTCAGGCCACGGCGCGGTGGACCAGTCGCCAGTGACCGGCGAGAGCGTGCCGGTCGACAAGAGACCGGATGACGACGTGTTCGCCGGAACCATCAACCAAAGCGGCTCGCTGGAGTTTCGAGTCAGCTATCCAGCAAGTGACACGGTTCTGGCACGGATCATCCATGCCGTAGAGGAGGCTCAGGGGCAACGCGCGCCGACGCAGCGATTTGTAGATAAGTTCGCCGCCGTCTACACGCCTGCGGTCTTTGTGATGGCGCTAGCGATCGCACTGGGCACGCCGATGCTGTTGGGCTGGGACTGGCTGACGGCCCTCTACAAGGCCTTGGTGTTGCTCGTGATTGCCTGTCCATGCGCGCTGGTGATCTCCACCCCGGTGACAGTCGTGAGCGGCTTGGCCGCTGCGGCGCGTCGTGGCATCTTGATCAAAGGCGGCGTCTACCTGGAGCAAGCGCGCAAGCTGTCTGTCCTTGGCCTGGACAAGACCGGTACCTTGACCGAGGGCCGGCCCAAGCTGGTGACCAGTGAAGTCATCGCCAACGGGGCGGAGCCGGATGCTGTGCTGCGCGTGGCCAAGAGCTTGGCGGCAAGATCCGATCACCCGGTGTCCAAGGCGGTGGTCGGAGGCCTTCCGGGTGAGCCCGTCGACGTGACGGCCTTCAGCGCGGAACTCGGCAAGGGCGTGCGAGGAACCGTTGACGGCATGGAGTACGTGCTGGGCAACCATCGCTGGATTCACGAGCGCGGTCAGTGCTCCGCCGAGCTGGAAGCCACGCTGCTCAAGCACGAATCTCTGGGGCGCACGCTCTCCGTGCTCGCCAGTCAGACCCAGGTGCTTGCGCTGTTCGCCGTGGCTGACACCACTAAGGACACGAGCCGCCAGGCAATTGCCGAGCTCAAGGCCATGGGCGTGCGTACGGTCATGCTCACTGGCGACAACGAGGCGACCGCCAAAGCCATCGGTCATGAGGTCGGCGTCGAGGAGGTGCGTGCGAACTTGCTGCCCCAAGACAAGCAGGCCTGGGTCACTCAGACAGCTATGGCCAACGACGTGGGCATGGTCGGCGACGGGGTCAATGACAGTCCTTCGCTGGCAGCTGCGTCTGTGGGCTTTTCGATGGGCGCCGCAGGAACCGACACCGCGAAGGAAGCGGCCGATGTCTTGATCATGAACGACGACCTTCGCAAGGTTGCTGAAACCATTCGGCTTTCCAAGCGGACATACTCGGTACTCTGGCAGAACATCACCCTGGCATTGGGCATCAAGGCGGTTTTCTTCGTCTTGGCAGTATTCGGCAGCGCTTCCATGTGGATGGCGGTGTTCGCAGATATGGGCGCCAGCCTCCTCGTCGTGTTCAACGGGTTGCGCCTGCTCAAGCCGCACCGCGCATAACGCACCTTCCAAGGCCCGTGAGACGGGCCAACTTTTCGCTCGGGAACAAAAATGAGTCGCAGTCACGGCAGTCCAGATGCCGGCCTCCACTTCATCGGCGGGATCCTCACCGCCGTCGTTGTCTTCCTCGCCGTTCTGACAGGTGGCGCGGCACATGCCGCCGAAGCCGACGTGCGCCGGGTCTGGCAGATCCTCGACTACTTGGCCGTCGACTACGCAGGCGCCGTGCAGGACGGCAAGATCGTGGCGCAGTCCGAGTACGACGAGATGAAGGAGTTCGCCCAGACCGCTCACGACAAGATTGCCGCGCTTGAGGACAAGCCCGAGCGCGCGACGTTGCTGCGCGAAAGCGAAACGCTGCAGGCCGAGATCGCAGCCAAGTCTGACGCGAACAAGGTTGGAGGCCTGGCCAAGGCACTGGCAAACCATCTGATTGCGGTCTATCCCGTGCCGCTGGCACCCACGGCGCTACCGAATCTAAAGCTCGGCGCCGCGGTTTACGCAGCCAACTGCGCGGCGTGCCACGGCACCTCCGGCAATGGTGATGGCGCGCTGGCCAAGCAGCTTGACCCCAAGCCGATCGCTTTCACAGATCATGACCGGGCCCGCCAGCGCAGCGTGTTCGCCCTGTATCAAGCGGCAAGCCAAGGCATCGCGGGTACGGCCATGCCCGCGTTTGGGCAACTCTCCGAGGATGAGCGCTGGGCGGTGGCGATGTATCTGGGCACCTTCGCGCACGACGACAAGCAGCGTGAGCAAGGGGAACGCATCTGGAAGGAGTCCGAGAAAGCCCGCGGCGAAGTTGCTGGCTTGGATCATTTCGTCCGCATGACGGAATCGGAGCTCGCCACCTCCATCGGAGCGGAGCAAGCTGCTGCGACGATGGCCTATTTGCACGCGCGTCCCGAGGCGCTTGCCGCGCCTCGCGCAAACGGCCTCGGCTTGGCGCGCGCGCGTCTGCACCAGAGCGTCGCTGCATTCAAAGCGGGCAAGCACAAGGATGCCGCTGAGCTTGCCCTCTCTTCCTACCTGGATGGGGTCGAGCCGCACGAGCAGGCTCTGGCCGCCCGCCAAGGCGCACTCAAGGATCAGATCGAGGTGGCCATGGGGCAGTACCGATCGCTGATCTCGTCCAAAGCACCGACTGCGGAAGTCGAAGCTGCCGCAGGGCGCATTGACGCGCTCTTCAATGACGCAGACCAGGTACTGGCCGCATCCGGGGCGGACGCCAGCGCGGCATTCTTCGGGAGCCTGACGATCTTGCTGCGCGAGGGCATCGAGGCATTGCTTGTCGTCGTTGCAATGATCGCGTTCCTCAAGCAAGCCAAGCGGCCGGACGTGCTGCCGTACGTGCATGCAGGATGGATCGGTGCGCTTGCGGCTGGTGGCGTGACCTGGGCGATCGCGACCTACGCGGTGTCGATCAGCGGGGCCAATCGCGAAGTCACCGAAGGGCTGTCGAGCCTCTTTGCGGCCATCGTGCTGCTGAGTGTTGGCGTGTGGATGCACCAGAAGAGCGTCGCGGGTCAGTGGCAGGCGTATTTGCGGGAGCGCATGTCCGCGGCCCTGAACCGCCGATCTGCCTTCTTCATGTTCGCACTGGCCTTCGTTGCCGTGTATCGCGAGGTGTTCGAAACGATCCTCTTCTACGCTGCGCTCTGGGGCCAGGGCAACGATGGCGCGATCCTCGCGGGCCTTGGCGTAGGTGTGCTGTGCCTGGCACTAATCACCGTGCTCCTCCTTCGATATAGTGCCCGGCTCCCAATCGGCAAGTTCTTCTCCGTAAGCTCTTGGCTGGTTGCCATCTTGGCTGTGGTTCTGACCGGCAAGGGAGTGGCCGCACTGCAAGAGGCTGGCTGGATCGCGCCCAGTGCGCTGTCGGCGCCGCGTCTGGAGGTTCTGGGGATCTATCCTTCGATCATCGGCCTCACAGCGCAGGGAGTAGTCCTGCTGCTCGTACTGACGTTCTTCCTGAGAAATGTTCGTCCGAAGGCGGTTGCTGCGGACCTGTGAGCCCCGGGCACAACACGCTCCAGAGGCGACATTGATTTGCCGCTATGCAGCAGCGCCGCGTTGTTTGCCGGCCGACTCATGGGGCTGCGCGGCGCTATTGCCGCTGTTCTCGCACCCGGCGCTGGCGGGCTATGTCGGACCTCAGATGCGGAACCCGGCGAATGGAGTTTCACGGGGGACGATCAAGACACACGCTATGCGTGACAGGCATCGCGTTGACCCGTGAAAACTCAGACGCACGCCTGCGCATTGCATTGCAGGCGTGCGCACTGGCCCAAGGCTCAGCGGACGGGTCTCAGTTCCGTAACGGTGGCCTTGCCCTTGACCATCTCCGCCTGGAACTTGACCTTGTCTCCGACCTTCAGGCCGTCGAGCATCTTCTTGTCGGCGACATCGAATCCCATGGTCATGCCCGGCATGGCCAGATTCGGAATGTCGCCGTGACGCAGCACGATTAGGCCCTTGCTCAGGTCGACCTTGCGTACCTCGGCATCGACGAGCGGCAGGGCCGCCTCGGAGGCGCTGCTCGCCGGTTTCATGGGCATGCTCATGCCTTGGGCGTGGGCGAGCGTGACGGCGCAGAGCGCCACGACGGCGGAGAGGATGAGAGTGGCTTTCATGGGTCTTCCTTTCAGAGAGGCTGATGATGAACGGCGGCGCCCGCGGGCGAGCCAAGTGGTGAGGAACCGAGCGCCGAGACGAGCCGTCGGCGATGAACGAGGTACCAGGCCGCTGGAATCACCAGCATGCTGAGCAGCGGTGCGGTGACCATGCCGCCGACCATGGGGGCGGCGATCCGCGCCATGACCTCATGCCCGGCGCCTTGCCCCCACAGCATCGGGACGAGTCCGGCCAGCACGATGGCGACGGTCATCGCCTTGGGACGCACACGCAGCACGGCGCCCTCCCGGATGGCCGCCAGCAGCGTTTCGTGCGTGCCCGCTTCGCCGGCGGCCAGGCGCCGTGCCAAGGCGTTCTCGAGGTACACCAGCATGACCACGCCGAACTCGGCCGCGACGCCGGCGAGCGCGATGAACCCCACGGCCGTCGCGACCGACACGGAGTGACCGAGTAGCCAGATCAACCAGAATCCGCCCACGAGCGAGAACGGCACGGCGGCCATCACCAGCGCCGCGTTGATCGCGTTCCGGAACAGTAGATAGAGCAGCACGAAGATCACCGCCAAGGTCGCGGGGACGACGAGTCTCATGCGCTGCGTCGCGCGCTCCAGGTACTCGAACTGTCCGGACCAGGAGAGCGCGTACCCGGCCGGCATGGCGACCTCCTTCGCAACGGCCGCTTGCATGTCGCGCACGACCGAGCGAAGGTCTCGGCCCCGCACGTCAACGTAGACCCATCCCGACAAGCGCGCGTTCTCGCTGCGTAGCATGGGCGGGCCGTCCTCGACGGTGATGCGCGCCACGTCCTGCAGCAGCAGGCTGGCGCCTTTCTCGGTCACGAACGGCAGGGTCCGCAGCCGCTCCAGCGAATCCCGGATCTCACGCGGATAGCGGACGTTGAGCGGGAAGCGCTCGCGCCCGCTGATGACCTCGCCGACGTTCTCGCCGCCCACCGCGGTTGATACCACGGCCTGCACGTCCGCCACCGACAAGCCGAAGCGCGCAGCGGCGGCGCGGTCGACGTCGACGTCGATGTAGCGTCCCCCGGTCAGCCGCTCCGCCAGGGCCGATGAGACCCCCGGCACCTGCTTGACGGCAGTCTCGATCCGGGTGGCCAGGCGATCGATGGTCTGCAGATCCGCGCCGGCGACCTTGATGCCCACCGGTGACTTGATGCCGGTGGCCAGCATGTCGATGCGATTGCGGATCGGGGGCACCCAGACGTTGGACAAGCCGGGCACCTTGACGACGCGGTCGAGCTCCTCGACCAGCTTGTCCGGCGTCATCCCGGCCCGCCACTCCTCGCGCGGCTTGAACTGGATGGTGGTCTCAAACATCTCCAGCGGCGCCGGGTCGGTGGCGGTGTCCGCCCGGCCGGCCTTGCCGAAGACCGTCGCGACCTCGGGCACCGTCTTGATAAGACGGTCGGTCTGCTGAAGCAGTTCCGCCGCCTTGGAGACGGAGATGCCCGGCAACGCCGAGGGCATGTAGAGCAGGTCGCCCTCGTCCAGCGGCGGCATGAACTCTCCCCCCAGCCGCATCAGCGGGACGACGGTCAGGGCGAACACCACGCCCGCGACGACCAGCGTGGCCTTCGGGAAGCGAAGCACGGCCTCCAGGGCGGGCCGGTAGGCCGCCATCAGGAGTCGATTCAACGGGTTCGCGGTCTCTTTGGGAATGCGACCTCGGACCAGGTAGCCCATGAGCACCGGCACCAGGGTGACGGACAAGGCCGCGGCCGCGGCCATCGTGTAGGTCTTGGTGAAGGCCAGCGGAGAGAACAGGCGCCCCTCCTGCGCCTCCAGCGTGAAGACCGGCAGGAAGGACAGCGTGATGACCAGCAGCGAGAAGAACAGCGCCGGACCGACCTCGGTGCAAGCATCCGCGACCAGCGCCCAGCGTTCCTGCGTCGTCGGCGGTCGAGACCGGGCGTGCTCGAAGGCCTCGATGTGCTTGTGGACGGCCTCCAGGAGGACCACGACGCCGTCCAGCGCGGCGCCCAACGCCAGCGCGATGCCGGCAAGCGAGAGGATGTTGGCGTTGAGGCCCTGCCATCGCATCACGATGAAGGCGACCCCGACCGCGATCGGCAGCGCGACCACGGCCACCAGCGCGGAGCGCAGGTGGAACAGGAAGAGCACGCACACCAGCGCGACGGCGATGAACTCCTCCGTGAGCTTGAGCTTGAGGTTGTCGATGGCGCGATCGATGAGCTTCGAGCGGTCGTAGGTCTCCACGACTTCCACGCCCTTCGGCAGGCTGGGCTTGAGCAGCTCAAGCTTCGCCTTCACGGCGTCGATGGTCGTGCGTGCGTTCTTGCCCGAGCGCATGACGACGACTCCGCCGGCGACCTCGCCCTGACCGTCCAGTTCAGCGACCCCGCGGCGCATCTCGGGTCCGAGCTGGACCGTGGCGACGTCCCTCAGCATCACGGGCGTGGCCCCCGCCAGGCTGAGCGGGATGGCGCGAAAGTCTTCCAGCGACTTCAGGAAGCCGCGCGAGCGCACCATGTACTCAGTCTCGGCCATCTCGACCACCGAGCCGCCCGATGACTGGTTGGCGTTCCTCAGCGCGTCGACGACCATGGCCTGCGTGACGCCGAGTCCGCGCATGCGGTCCGGGTCCAGGACGACTTGGTACTGGCGGACCATGCCGCCGATGCTGGCGACCTCCGCCACGTCCGGGACGGTCTTCAGCTCGAACTTCAGGAACCAGTCGTTGAGCGCGCGAAGCTGGCTGATGTCGGTAAGTCCGGTCCTGTCGACCAGCGCGTACTCGTAGACCCATCCCACGCCGGTCGCGTCCGGCCCCAAGGCGGCCGTCGCTCCCGGCGGAAGGCGGCTCTGGACCTGGGTCAGGTACTCGCCGACGCGCGACCTCGCCCAGTACGGGTCGGTCTTGTCGTCGAACAGGATGTAGACGAACGAGTCGCCGAAGAACGAGTAGCCGCGAACCGTCTTGGCGCCCGGCACGCTGAGCATGGTCGTGGTCAGCGGATAGGTCACCAGGTCCTCGACGACCTGGGGCGGCTTGCCCGGGTAGGTCGTGCGCACGACCACCTGCGTGTCTCCGACATCGGGCAGCGCGTCGACCGGCGTGCGCAGCACCGAGAAGAGCGCCGCCGCGACCAGGAAGGCCGTGGCGATCAGCACCAGGAACCGGTTGCCGATGGACCACCGAATGAGCGCCGCGATCATTTGGCTCCTCCCATCGGCCGTACCGCGACGAGCTCGTAGTCATCGCCCGCCTTCTTGAACTCGAAGCGCACCCGGTCGCCGGGCTTCACTTCAGGGAACGCCTGGGCCCGAGGTTTGTTGAAGGCCATCGTCATCGCGGGCCACCTGAGCGCGGCCACGGGACCGTGAGAGAGGGTCAGGGTCTGCGCGTCGACGTCCTCGACCTTCCCTTCGGCAGCGTAGATGCCGCTCACCGTGGCGCCCGCGTCGGCGGCTGAGGCAACCGAGGCCGCGGGCGCCGCGGACGCCATGGTGCCGAGCACGGACTTGAGCCGCGCCTCCGAATCGATCAGGAACTGGCCGCTGGCGACCACCTCGTCACCTTCCCGCAGGCCCGCAAGCACCTCGATCTGGTCGCCCAGATCGGCGCCCAGTTGGAGGTCGCGGGGCGCGAAGCCGCCGTCGCCGTTTCGGACGATGGCGACCGCGCGAGTCCCGGTGCGGATCACCGCTTCGGACGGCACGACCAGGCGCGATGTCGACGCGCCGGCCAACTGCAGGCGCAGCAGCATCCCAGGGGTCAGCGTGCCCGCCTTGTTGTCGACCTCGAAGCGCGCTTGCAGCGTGCGCGTGTTCGCGCTGACCTGCGGGAGGATCTCCTTCAGTTCCCCATCGAAAGCATGCGACGGGTCGGCTTGCAGCACCGCCTTCACCTTCTGCCCGCGCGAGAGTCGCATGACCTGCGCCTCGGGCACCTCCGCGACGGCCCAGACCTTGTCCAGTCCGGCGATGCGGAAGAGGGTCGTGCCGGGCTGCACCTGCACGCCCTCTCGAACGCCGAGCTCCGCGACTACGCCACCGACAGGGGCGTTGAGGGTGAACCGGGCCTGCGCGACGCCGGTCTCCTCGCTTTGTCGAATCAGACCGTCCGGAATGGACATGGCGCGCATGCGATCCCTGGCAGCGGCGATGACGTCGGCGCCTACGCCGGCCCGCTTGAGCGCCAGGAGCTCGTTCTGCGGCGCCAGCCAATCCGGCGCGAAGATGGTGGCCAGCATTTGACCCTTGCGGACCTGCTCCATCGGTGCCCGCACGGCCAGGCGTTCCACGTAGCCGGCAACCCGGGTCTGCACGGCGACGTTGAGCCGTTCATTGAACTGCACCGTGCCGATGGCATCGAAGGAAGCACCGATGAGCGCCCGCTTCACGGTCGCGGTCCGGATGCCGAGGTTTTGCTGGATGGTCGGGCTGACCTTCACGCCGGCGTCACCGGCCTCGTCCGCGTACACGGGGACGAGCTGCATGTCCATAAACGGGGACTTGCCCGGTTTGTCGAAGCGAGCGCTAGGGACCATCGGGTCGTGCCAATAGAGAACGTTGCGCTGCCCCGCGGAGGCGGCACTAGCGCCCGGCGCGGCAGCCAGGGCGGCCGTCCGAGAGATGCCAGTGGAACGGCCGAGAACATAGCCACCGCCAGCAAGCAGGCCGCCGACGATGACCAAGGACGTGACGAACGTGGCGCGAGTCATTGGGCGCCTCCCTGTGCAAGGGGTTTGAAGGCCAATTGCGCCTGCGCGCGCGCGAGGTCTCGTTGAAGCGCGAGCAGTCGGCGCTGCGCTTCCACCTCCGCATGGCGAGCCTCGAAGAGCGTGGACAGCGGCGTCTGGTTCGAGCGGTAGGACGCCAGGGTCGCGGCGATCCGCTGCTGGGCCGGAACGAGCACCGCCACCCGATAGCGGTCGACCCGCTGCTGAAGCCGGGCGGCGTCGCTGGCCAGGGCGCGGTAGTCGGCCGTCGCGGCGCGAGTCGCCTCGGCAAGTTCCGCGTCCGCCTTCTCGACCAGCGCCAGCTTGGCCGCCGTGTCGCGGTCCTGGCGCTGGGACGGCGCCACCTGCAGCGGGATGCTGACCCCAACGGACACCATGTCCGAGTAGCCGCTGCGCTGACCGTAGGAGACTTCCCAGGTCCAATTCGGCGTGCGCTCCTTCGCGGCCACGGCGGCGGCCCGTCTGGCGACTTCCACGTCGCGCTGCAGGCCGGCGATGCTCGGGCTCCGGGCCAGGAAATCGTCCTCGGGCGGGATGACGAACACCGGAGGCGGGCTCAGCGAATCGGGCGTGAAGCCGACCCATCGCTGGAGATTCACCGCGGCGGCGGACTGCAGTTGCCGCGCCTCGTCGCTCTCGTCCTCCGCCATGCCGCGCGCCGCGGTGAGCTGCAGGACCTCGGGGCTGGCGCCCGTCGCCGCGGCGAGGCGAGCCCGGGCGGCCTCGAACTCCTCGTGCAGATGATGCTCGGTCTGAGTCGTGAGCTTGAGCGCTTCGCCCGCGTACCAGGCGTCCACGTAACTCAGGGCCACCTGCAGTCGGGCGTCAGCCTCGGCCGTGGCGCTCTGGACAGCCTCGCGGTCGGCCATCGCGCGCGCGGCGCCTTCCCGCGCGGCGCGCTTGTCGGCCGACATCCATTCCTGGCTGATGCCGACGCGCTTCATCGTCATCGAGTCCCGCGTCGTGCTGAAGCGGTCGGCGCCGGTCGCGGGAAGGTTGTCGACCCCGGCGCGCAGCGTGGGGTCGGGAAGTTGGCCCGCGGCCCGAGCGGACTCGTTTGCGCTGGCGGAGGCCGCGCGGCCTGCGCGAGCGGCTTCCGAGCGTTGAGCGGCCAGGCTCAAGGCCTGGTCGAAGGAAAGCGATTCTGCCGACGCGAGGACGGGCAGAACGGCGGCAGCCATGGCGGCTGCGCGCAAGAAGATGGTTGGCATGGAATCTCCGAGGACGAACGGGAGTGCCGCCGGTATGCGGACGTGCCGCACCAGCGCCTGTCAGTCGACGGAGGAGGTCAGACTCGGAGTCTGAGCGTGGAGAGGAACAGCGGGTCGGGAGGCGGGGGAAGCTCTGGCGCCTCAGCCAGCGGGAGCGTGCGGGCGACCTCGGCCTCCAGCACCAGGGGCAGCTCGATCACCTGCAGCACCATCGGCAGGGAGGCCGTCGGCAGCTTCACCGCCTCGAAGGTCTTGTCGGGGTCGGCGGCGTGCTGGTGGCACAGGGCCGGCTGCTGCGGGTCCATGCCGTCGCAGGGCGCGCCGGCGTCCATGACAGCCGTCATCGCGGCCATGTCCGCCTCTTGCGGGCAGACGTAGTTCGCCAGCGCCAGCTGTGAGAACAGCAGCGACAGCATCGCGAAGAACGCGATGGTGAGGCGATGAAGACGGGGGCGCATCATGGGCGCGGAAATTGTAGGGCAACAGGCTCGGTAACGTCGCCGAGATCCCATTCGCGGGCGGTGGCATACCTCGTTCGAGAATCCCGCGAGTGGCTTGGGCCGGGCCATCAATCTCTGTACGAGCTATCGCGGGAGCATATTGGCAAGTTCCTGCGAAAGAGGGCGGGGCTGACGTTAAGTGCCGTCGACCGTCGGCACTAGCGCTCATCAATGTGTGGATGACTTCAGCCGCAGCTAAGGCGACTCGCGGGCCGGTGGCGATACGGGACAACCCTGAGTTCTTAACCCCACCTGCAGCATCTAAACCGAGATCACCCCGGCGAGGGCGATGAATACGCGTCGATCGAGCAGATCCGGGGCATCGCGCGCGAGGTCCCGCAGACGCGTCTATTCGAGATCCCTGATTGCGGCCATTCGCCGCACAAGGATCAACCCGACGCGGTCATCAACGCGGTCAGCGAGTGGGTCAAGACGGTGGGGCTTGGGGTTTTGGCGCTGGCCGCCAAGGCCCCATGCCCCAGCGGCAAGCGCGCCGAGGACGGCAGGTAGGCGGTCTCACACGGGCAGCAGCCCGAGTGTCATCGCTTTCAGCGTTGCTGCGGCGCGGGTGCTGCAGCCCAGCTTGCGGAAGGCGCTTTCGAGGTGGGTGCGCACGGTGGCGGGGCTGATGCCCAGGATCTTGGCGGCTTCCTTGTTGCTCTCGCCGATGGCGATGCGGGCGAGGACCTCGGTCTCGCGCGCTGACAACGTGATCGCCGCAGGCACGGACGCCACCGTCAGACGACCGCGCTCGGCGCCGCAGACGGCTTCGGCGGCCTGAGGGTCGAGCCGTCCAGCGGCGATCTCCGCGCGCATCGCGGCGCGGGCGGTCTCGGCGTCCATGGCCGACGCACCGGGTCGCGCGGTCCGCGCGGTGACCCAGGCCGCCGCCGCGGCGAGCACGCGCGCGGGCATCGGGATCGCCGCGCCGGAGGCTCCGCGGAAGGCGCCCGATCCATCCATGCGCTCATCGACGTAGGAGGCGAGTTCCGCCTCGTCATGAAGCGCGGCGAGCCGGCGCGCCGCGCGCCCGGTCCAGTAGGGCATCAGGCGCAGCCGCTCGCGATCGGCCTCGCCGAGCCGGCGGCCCTCCTGAGGGGCTTGCCACAGCGCATTGGGCACCGACGCCCGACCGATCCCGTGCAGCAGTCCCGCGCGATGCAGCCGGGCTTGCGCCGCGGCATCCCAGCCGAGCGAGGCAGCCGCGTCGCGTGCGGTGTCGGCGACGCGGCGGGACAGGCCGGTCATCCACGGCAACTTCAGGTCGATGACATCGGCGACGAGCTCCAGTGGCGTGCTCAGCGCGGCGAACGCGCTGTCGATGTCGCCGCCGCGGTCGACCGTCTCATGCGCGCCGGCGTCGAGTTCCGCCATCCACGTCGCCGCGTGGCGCGCGACGAGCGCCGCCAGCGCCTGCGGGTACTTCGCGCCCGCGCGCTCCGCCACGTGACGCAGCGCGGCGGCCAGGCCGTGCACGCGCGAGAAGATTTCCAGGTCGCCTGCCAGCGCGACGTGGAACACCACCGCGGGCACCTCGGCACCGGGGAGGCCTTCGGGCTTGCCGCGCCCATCCCAGGTCTCGAAGAGATGACGCATCGCGCGCTCGATCCCCGCGGGCAGACCCAGCAGCCGGGCGACTTCCCCGGCGACCTCGCAATGGATCAGCGCGGCCTCGCCCAGCGTCCCGGCCAGCGCGGAGGCCTCAGCGGCCGAGCCGTTGGAGAGCATCGCGTCCCGGCCGCCGACGTCGTCGCCCATCAGCACCGAGAACTCCGGCGCGTTGGCCGTGCAGCCGGACCAGCGCAGCAGCGCGACGCAGGACGCGTGCGCCGGCGCGTCGAGCGCATCGCGGCCGACGACCGCCTCCTCGACCAGCCCCTCCGACACGGCCGCCGCGGCGATGCGCGTGGCCAGCCACGCGCTGCGGGTCGAGTGATCGACCGGCTGCCCCATGCTCAGGTCGCCGACAAAGGCCAGCGCGCGCACGGCATCGAGGACCGGCACATGCGACGCCGCCGACAGGCCCAGGCGTGTCGGCGGCGTCGCGGGTTGGGGAAGGGCGTTCGAAGCGGGGTTCGAAGGTGAAGAAGCGGTCACGGCGTCCCAGGGGCGAGGTCAAGCGGATCGCGGGCGGCGAGCCCGGCGTGACCAGCGCGCCGGGGCCACCCGCGGCCGGCGCGGACCTTACCGGGATTGCCGGACGGCGTCCAGGATGACCTTGGCGACCGCTTCGGGCTGCGATTGTTGCGGCACATGGGAGCTGGCCACCTTCGTCACCTTGGCGCCGGCGCGTTGCGCCATCGCCGCTTGCGCCTCGGGCGCGATCATGTGATCGGACGTGGCCAGCAGGTACCACGACGGCTTGGTCTTCCACGCCGGGTTGGCGCCGACCGGCTGCTCGAAGGCCTTGGCCTGGATCGGGCCTTGCGTGGCGGCCATGACGGCGGTCGTCGACGCCGGCAGGTCCTGCGCGAAATGGTCACGCATGCCTTCGGGGGTGAGGCTCAGCCAGCCCTGGGCGTCGGGGCGCAGGAAGGCCAGGCCCGACGGCGTCGGATGGCCCTCGCCCTGCTGGGCGGTGTTCTGGCCGGCGGCGGGCGCGAAGGCGGCCACGTAGACCAGCGAGGCGACCTTGTCCGCGTTGCCGGCCTCGGTGATCACCGTGCCGCCCCACGAGTGGCCGACCAGCACGACCTTGCCCGGCTGCGCGTCGATGGCGCGGCGCGCGGCGGCGACGTCGTCGGCCAGCGAGCTCAACGGGTTCTGCACCGCGGTGACCCGCACGCCTTCGCGCTGCAGCAGCGGGATGACCTTGGCCCAGTCCGAACCGTCGGCGAAGGCGCCATGGACGATCACGACCGAGGGCTGGCCGTCGGCGGCAGCGGGCGCAGGTTGGGCTGCGAGTGCAGACGTCGAGAAGCCGGCCGAGGCGGCCAGCGCGCCGGCAGCGGCTGCGGCGAGGAGGGCACGGCGAGAGAAGGAAGCGGTGAAGGACATGGTGGGCTCCTGGTTCATGTGGGGGTGAGGAACAGCGCTCTACTGTCGCGATTCAGGCGCCAGTCCGGTATCGGACGAATGTCCGACCATCGGGGAGAACCCGAAGACGGGTCGCGGAAGCGACACCGCCGGGGAACCGGCGTCATCGCGCTCGCGCGCGGAAAAAACGCGTGTCCCCCGTCACCGCAAGGCCTGACCCCGTGAAGGCGACGTGAAAGACGACAGCGCCTAGGGAAACGCCCACCCCCACACCGAGGGGGAACCCCTGGCGACCCCCCTCCTGCGGCCCGTGACATGCGTCACAGAATCGCCACGCCCCACGGCCGACCTCCCCCGGCCCGCAGCAGTCGAGGCGACATCCCCACACGGGGTGCCGCCGTCAGTCAGAGTCCAGGTGGACATCCCACCTTCATTCCGTAGAAGGACGCAGCAATGTTCAAGAAGACCGTCATGGTCCTGGCGCTCCTCGGCGCCGCGGCGTCGGCGCACGCCGAGCAGTACACCTTCATCAACGAGGGTTTCAACAACGTTCCCGGCCTGACCGGCCAGGGCTGGAAGGTCGTCAACAACGCCTCCGGCGGCGTCACCCCGGGCTGGGTCCAGGGCGACCAGACCAACTTCACCGCCCACGCCGGCGCCCCCGAGTCCTATGCCTCCTCGCTGTGGAGCGACGCCGGATCCGGCCAGTCCCTGGCGAGCTGGCTGATCACGAGCGCGTTCTCGACCGAGTTCGACACGCAGGTCTCGTTCTGGGCGCGCGGCGGCGGCGACGCCACCTACCTCGACCAGCTGACCTACGGCCTGGTCAACGGCGCCGGCGACATCAGCAGCCTCGTCACCACGGCCACCGTCACCGCGCTGGACGACTGGACCCGCTACACCTTCACGATCGCCGGCCAGGGCGCAGGCTCGACCGCGCGCTTCGCGCTGGGCCACGTGGGTGACGCGGACTCGGCCAACATCGTGGGCATCGACGACCTGCGCGTGGCGCAGGTGCCCGAGCCCTCGACCTGGGCGCTGGCCGGCGTGAGCCTGCTGGGCCTGATCGCCGCCCGCCGCCGTCGCGCGCGTTGATCGGCCCCGCGCCGACGCCGTTCCGCATCCGATTCCGAGTCATTCCGCAAGGACAACGACCATGATCACCCGCATCTCCCTGGGCCTGGCGATCGCCGCGGCCCTGCCGCTGGCCGCGCAGGCGCACGACGCCGCCGAGCACGCGACGCCTGCCGCCGCCGTCCCATCCACCGCGCCCGTCGCTTCGCAGGACGCCATCGTCATCGTGCGCGACGCCGAGACCGGCAAGCTCCGCCCGGCCACCGCCGAGGAACATGAAGCCCTCAAGGCCATTCCGGCCAACAACCTGCGCGCCCGCGTGGCGATGCGCGCCGCGGCGCTCACCCCGCAGCTCAAGCGTCACAGCAGCGGCGCCACCGGCGTGCGCCTGACCGACGACATGGCCAGCCAGTCCGTGATCGTGCGTGGCGCCGACGGCAAGCTGATCGAAGCCTGCTTTGCCAGCAAGGAAGAGGCCGAGGCCTTCATCAAGAGCGGCGGGGCGCTCGCCAAGTCGGCCCTGCCCACGGAGTAAGCCACCATGAAGAAGACTTTCCGCAAGACCATCCTCCGTACCGCCGTGCTGGCCGCGCTGATCGGCGCGGGCGCCGCGCAGGCCGCCACGATCGTGATCCAGAGCCGCGACCCGGCCGGTGTCGGCTTCAACGACCCGACGCCCGTGGCGCCCGTGGGCGGCAACCCCGGCACCACGCTGGGTGAGCAGCGCATGTACGTCTACCGCTACGTCGCCGACGTGTGGGAGAAGGCGCTGGACAGCAACGTCACGATCACGGTGAACGCCGGCTGGCAGGCGCTGACCTGCACGGCCTCGTCCGCCACGCTGGGCAGCGCCAGCGCCTGGAATATCTGGCACGACTTCCCCGGCGGCCAACCGGGCACCTGGTACCCGCAGGCCCTGGCCAACAAGCTGGCCGGCGTGAACCTGAGCGAAGGCATGCCCGATGACGGCACCGGTTACGCCGGTGTCGACATCAAGACCCAGTTCAACGTGAACCTGGGCAAGTCGGACTGCCTGGCGGGCTCGCCGTTCTACCTGGGCCTCGACGGCAACTTCGGCACCGGCGTGAACTTCGTCGAGACCCTGCTGCATGAACTGGGCCACGGCCTGGGCTTCAGCGTGATCTCGGTGCAGACCTCCACCGGCTACCGCATCAACGCCGCCGGCACGGCCTACGTGTCCAGCGGCGGGCTCCCGAGCATCTGGGAGCGCTTCATGTTCGACAACACCGCGGGCAAGACCTGGCTCAACATGACCAGCGCCGAGCGCAAGGCCTCGGCGGTCAACCCGCTGGGCCTGGCCTGGATCGGCTCCAACGTGCTGGCCGGCGCGGACATGCTGTCGGCCACGCCGGTGCTCAAGATCGCGACCTCGGCCCCGGGCTACACCGGCCTTTACCCGTACGGCACCGCGTCCTTCGGTCCGGCCGTCAGCACGGGGCTGTCGATGGGTTCGCTGGCCACGGTCACGCCTGATGCGGTCAACGGCCAGGGCTGCCTGCCGT
Organism: Roseateles sp.; assembly: GCA_039594005.1. Taxonomy (GTDB): domain Bacteria; phylum Pseudomonadota; class Gammaproteobacteria; order Burkholderiales; family Burkholderiaceae_C; genus Roseateles. The sequence continues at coordinate 891,526 of JBCNOF010000010.1, read as the reverse complement.
TCAGCGCGGCGGACACGACGGCGGTGGCCGGCAAGGTCGCGGTCATCGATCGCGGCACCTGCGGCTTCGCCGTGAAGGCCAAGAACGCGCAGAACGCGGGCGCGGTCGGCGTGATCATCGCCAACAACGCGGCCGGCGCGGCCCCGGGACTGGGCGGTACCGATCCGACGATCACCATCCCGACGATCAGCGTCTCGCAGGCTGACGGCGCCAAGCTGCGCGCGGCGATCACCGCGTCCATCCCCTACGGCATGCGCGGCAAGGTCGGCTACGCGACGGGCTCGCTGTCGACGGATCCGACGCGCCGCGCCGGCGCCGACGCGCTGGGCCGTCCGCTGCTGTACACGCCCAATCCGCTGGTGTCGGGCTCGTCGGTGTCGCACTGGGATGTCTCGGCCACGCCCAACCTGCTGATGGAACCCAACATCACGCCGGACCTGGGCCTGATCCTGGTCGCCCCCAAGGACCTGACCAAGCCGCTGCTGAAGGACCTGGGCTGGTAATCCCCGCCCGCGCCTGAACGCTCCGGCCCGGTGCCGCCTCGCGGCGCACCGGGCTTTTCTTCGTCCATTCCAGAAGGATTCCGGGCGCCAGACGCTCGAAAGGCACTTCCACGGCGTGTTGGCGGGGGTCTGGTTGCGTCTTCAAACAGGAGAGGGGCTCAGACTGGCTGATAATCGCGCCCCCGGTTCGCCGGAACCTGGTTTTTTACTGGAAGCATTGATGAACAAGAGTGAACTGATTGAAGGCATCGCCACCAAGGCTGGCGTGACCCGTGCCGTGGCCGCGACCGCCCTGGACGCGACCCTGGAAACCATCACCGAAGCGCTGGCCTCCGGCGACCAAATCGCCCTGGTGGGCTTCGGCACCTTCAAGGTGAGCGAGCGCGCCGCCCGCACCGGCAAGAACCCGGCCACCGGCGAGGCGCTGGAAATCCCGGCCTCGAAGGTCGCCAAGTTCACCGCCGGCAAGGCGCTGAAGGACGCGGTCAACAAGTAAGCCGCCCGGCTCGCTTGCGGCAACGCGAGAACGCCCGCTCCTGATCGCTCAGGGCGGGCGTTCTGTCTTTGGGGGCCCAGAGGTCTTCAGCCCTCGCGGAAGAACTTGAGCGCCGCGAGGTCGGGGAAGGCGGTCGGACGCTTGGCCTGGGCGGCGGCGAAGGCCTCCATCAGGTTGCGGTTCTGCCAGATCGCGGCCTGCAGCCAGCCCATCTGCTGGAGGCTGTCCTTGACGCCGTGATCGCGTGCGTAGTGGATCGCCTGCTTGCTGCCCCAGACGGCGACCGGCGGCTTCTGCGCGATCTCGCGCGCGCACTGCAGCGCGACCTCGACGCATTCGGCCTGCGTGGTCAGCACGTCGTTGAGCAGGCCCACGGCCAGCGCGCGCGCCGCGGGCATGCGCCGGCCGGTGTAGGCCAGCTCCTTGACCACGCCCAGCGGGATCAGCTTGGGCAGGCGCTGCAGCGTGCCCAGGTCGGCCGCCATGCCGATGTTGATTTCCTGGATGCAGAAGAAGGCGCCGGTCTCGGCGTAGCGCAGGTCGCAGGCGGCGACCAGGTCCACGGCGCCGCCGATGCAGCCGCCCTGGATCGCGGCGATCGTGGGCACGCGCAGCTCGTCGAGCTTGTTGAAGGCCTGCTGCATGTCGGCCAGCAGGTCGACGATGGCGGCGCGGCCCTCGGCGCTGCGGTCATCGAGCTGGATGCCGCCGTTCTGGAAGACGTCCAGCGACATGCCCGCGCTGAAGTGCTTGCCGGTCGACGAGATCACCAGCGCGCGCAACGTGGGGCTGCGATGCAGCGCGTCGAGCCGCGCCTCGAGCTCGCGCCACAGCTGCGGCGACATCGTGTTCATCGCGTCGGGCCGGTTCAGCACCAGGTGGCCGACGCCGCCTTCTTCCGAGTAGCTCAGGCATTCCATGCGGGTCTCCAATCGTTGTGGGTGGGTCTCGTGGACCGGCCCAATGTAGCGGGAGACCTCGCCGCGCCGCGTCAAGCGCGTGACGCGACGCGGCGATTGGAGAGCGCTCTCAAGCTCACTCGCCCGTGGCGTTCATGGCCGCGGGCTCATGCCCCGACCAGCTCCTCCGCCGGCCCGAAGAACTCGTAGCGCAGTTGCGTGGCGGGCACGCCCAGACGCTGCCCCGCGCGGTACACGGCCTGCATGAAGGGCTTGGGGCCGAGCAGGTAGAGGTCGACATCGCGGTCCTCGGGCAGGTGGCGCGCGAGCAGCGCGTCGGTGACGTAGCCGATCTCATGCGGGTCGTCGCCCTCGCGCGGTGCGTCGTAGACGTACAGCGCCTGCACGTTGCGATGCGCGGCGGCGAGCACGTCCACGCGCTCGCGGAACGCATGCACGCCGCCGTGGCGCGCGGCGTGGATGAAGCGGATCGGCCGGCCGCTGCCCGCGGCGGACTCCAGCATCGACATCGCCGGCGTGATGCCCACGCCGCCCGTCACCAGCACCAGCGGACGCGTCGCCGCGGCGTCGAGCGTGAACTCGCCGGCGGGCGCCTGGATGTGGATGCGGGTGCCGACCTCGGCGCGGTCATGCATCCAGTTGGACACGAGGCCGTGGTCCTCGCGCTTGATGCTGACGCGGTACCAGGGCTTGCCCGGCGCGTCCGACAGCGAGTAGTTGCGGCGCACGGTGCGGCCGTCGATGTCCAGCACCAGCGTCAGGTACTGGCCCGGGTGGAAGGGCGGCAGGGGCTGGCCGTCGACGGGTTCCAGGTAGAACGACGTGATCAGCTCGCTCTCGCGTTCCTTGCGCGCGACGACCATCGCGCGCTGACCGCGCCAGCCGCCGGGCAGCGCGGCGTTCGCGGCGTAGACCTGCTCCTCGGCGTCGATCAGCAGTTGAGCGAGTGCGCCGTAGGCCTGCGCCCAGGCGTCGATGATCGCGTCGGTGGCGACGTCGGCGCCGAGCACCTCGCGGATCGCGCGCAGCAGGCATTGGCCGACGATCGGGTAATGCGCCGGCTGCACGCCCAGCGCGACGTGCTTCTGGATGATGCGGGGCAGGGCGGGGGCGAGCTCGTGCACGCGATCGATGTGGCTGGCGTAGGCCAGCACGGCGCCGGCCAGCGCGCGCGCCTGCGTGCCCTCGGCCTGATGGGCCTCGTTGAAGAAGGCCTTCAGCTCGGGGTGCTCGGCGAGCATCAGGCGGTAGAAGTGGCGGGTGATGTCCTCACCGCGCGACTTCAGCAGCGGCACGGTGGCCTGGATCAGGGCGATGGTCTCGGGGGTGAACATGGCAGTCGGTACTCCGGATGCGTTGAGGATGGCACTCTCTAATCACGATCCGTGCCAGCGTAGACGTCGCCTCTGAGCGCTCGCAATGCCTTGATCGGCAAGGGTTTTGCTCTCACCTTTGGACGAGTAAGGTCGAAATGACCGAAGATCCGCCGCTGTCTGAATGACTGCACGCAGGTGAAAATGACCACAACCCCGATCAGCTCATCGAGCCCGCTGAGCCCGCCGAATCCCGCGAGCCCCACGACCTCCGACGCCCGATATCGCCAACTGCTCGCCGCCGTGCGCGGGCTGATCCGCTGCGATGCGGTGGCGCTGCTGCGCCTGACGCCGGAAGGCGGCGCGGCGGTGCTGCAGCCGGTGGCGGTGGACGGACTGGCCGAGGAGGCACTCGGGCGCCGATTTCCGGTCGCGGCGCATCCGCGGCTGGCGCGGCTGATGGCCAGCGGCGACGGTCTGCGCTTTCCGGCGGACGCCGGCATCCCCGATCCCTACGACGGTCTGCTTGCCCATCAGCATGTGCTGGAGGAGGTGCACGACTGCATGGGGGCGCCGCTGCGCGTGGAGGGCCGCGTCTGGGGTCTGGTGACCTTGGACGCGATGGATCCGCAGGCCTTCGACGATGTCGATGGCGCGCGCTTGCTGGCCGTGGTCCGCATGTTGGAGACCGGCATCGCCGCGGAAGAGACGATCGCCGCGCTCGCGCGTCGCGCCGAGCAGGAACAGGCGCTGGCCCGCGCGGTGCAACGCGACATGCCGCGCGAGTTGCTGGGGCGCAGCGCCGCGATGGTCCGCCTGCGCGAGGAGATCGACACGGTGGCGGGGTCCGACCTGACGGTGCTGATCCTGGGCGAGACCGGGGTCGGCAAGGAGCTGGTGGCGCAGCGCCTGCATGCGCGCTCGGCGCGCGCGGATCGGCCGCTGGTGCAGATCAATTGCGCGGCACTGCCGGAGACGCTGGCCGACAGCGAGCTCTTCGGCCACAAGCGGGGCGCGTTCACCGGCGCGGTGGCGGACCGCATCGGCAAGTTCGAGCTGGCCGATGGCGGCACGCTGCTGCTGGATGAGGTGGGCGAGCTGCCGCTGCCGGTGCAGGCCAAGCTGCTGCGGGTGCTGCAGAGCGGCGACGTGCAACGGCCCGGCAGCGACCGGGTGCAGCGGGTGGATGTGCGCGTGCTCGCAGCGACGAATCGCGACCTGCGCGAGGAGGTCGCGCGCGGCAGGTTCCGGGCGGATCTGTACCACCGGCTCTCGGTGTATCCGCTGCGGGTGCCCGCGCTGCGCGAGCGCGGCCGCGACGTGTTGACGCTGGCGGGCAGCTTCCTGGAGGAAAACCAGCATCGGCTGGGCGCGCGCAACCTGCGCCTGTCGCCGCAGGCGTCGCAGGCGCTGCTGGATCAGCCCTGGCCGGGGAACGTGCGCGAGCTGGAGCACCTCATCAGCCGCGCGGCGCTTCGCGCGCTGGCAGCGCAGACCGCGTCAGGCCGGGGAGGGCGCTGGATCGCCATCGAGGCGGAGCATCTGGGCTTGTCGGCGCAGGAGCCGATGGCCACGGGCATCGCGCCCGAGAAGGAGTCGTTCGTCGACGCGGAAATGGAAAGGCCCGAGTCGAACTCGGGCCTCGAGGAGAAGCAGGGGCAGGTGGAGGGCCAGGGCTTGCGCGAAGCCACCGACGCGTTTCAGCGCCGATGGATCGAAGCCGCGATCGCGCGTCACGGTGGCGCGATGGCCGCCGCGGCGCGCGATGCCGGCATGGATCGCAGCAACTTCCTGCGATTGGCCAAGCGTCTGGGCATAAGGGGCTGACACCGCTGCCGCCCCGGCCATTGGGCAGAGTGCCCTGCCGCGAGCCCTCACCCCAACCCCTCTCCCGCTCCGCGGGCGAGGGGCTATAGCCCAGTCACGCATGACCCCCTCTCCCGCGAAGCGGGAGAGGGCGGGGGTGAGGGCTCGATGCAGGGCTCGGTCAAGCAGCAGTCACAACGTCCTCAACCACGCCAGCAGCGCCTCCCGATCCGACTTGGGCAGCTGCTCGAAGCGCTGACGCGACTTCTCGGCCTCGCCGCCGTGCCACAGGATGGCTTCGGTCAGCGTGCGGGCCCGACCGTCATGCAGATAACCCACCGGCGTCGACGCCTGCACCTTCTCCGTGTAGCCGATGCCCCACAGCGGCGAGGTCCGCCACATCGCGCCCGCCGCCTGACCCTCGGGCAGGTTGTCGGCGAGCGCCGCTCCCATGTCGTGCAGCAGCAGGTCGGTGAACGGCCGGATCGTCTGGTCGCGCAGTTCCGCGAACGGGTGGTTCTTGCCCGTCTTCATCTCCGCCGTGTGGCAGGCCGCGCAACGCAGCGCGTCGAAGACCTGACGACCCGCCTGCACCTGCACCGCGTCGACCCGGTGCTCCTCCGTCGGCGCCACGCCGCGCGGGAAGCCGCTGGGCAGGCTGCGCTGCGCCGGCACGGCGATCAGCTGCATGTACTGCGTCAGCGAGACCAGGTCCGCCTCGGCGATGCCCTTCTGCGCGGGCGCCGTGCGGCACTTCACCGGATCCGTCGAGCAGCTGCGGTTCGGATACACCGACGAAGTCACCGACATGTCGTTCAGCAGCGCGGACGCCACCTGATGACGCAGGCTCGCCTTGGACGCCTTCCAGCCGAAGCGGCCCAGGCGCGTCGCGCCCGACTCGGGATCGAAGACGTAGTTGGCCTTGCCCAGCACCCCGTCGACGTCGGCCTGCGTGCGCACGCGCGCCAGGATGTCGGCCTCGGGCACCGCCTCGAGCAGGCCCACGCCGATCATCGGCTGCGCCATGCGCGGCGACACCAACTGCGGCACCGGTCCGTCGAAGCCGAACTTCGGCCGGCGCAGCTCGACCTTCGTGCCATCGGCCAGCGTCACGCTGCGGGTCTCGAAGCTCAGCACCTTGACGCCGTTGCCCCAGTCCTGCGGCGCGCCGCTCGAGGAGATCGCGTTCATCTGGATCGCCATGCCGTAGCGCGGATCCGGACGCACCGCGCCATCCGACCCCAACGTGCCCACATGGAAGGACATCTTGTCCAGTCGCTGGTTGACCGTGAACGGCGCCGGGCTGCGGCCGTTGTTGGTGTGGCACTGTACGCAGGCCGTGGCGCTGAAGCGCGATCCGGCCAGGTTCTGGATCGCGGTCATCGGGTCATTGCCCGCTTCGGAATGCGCGCCCGTCACGAAGCTGCTGTGCACCAGGCGCCGGCCTTCAACGAAGCGCTGCAGGTTCTGCATGCCGATGTTGTTGAACGGCTGCTGGAACATCCGGAAGCCTTCGTCCGAATAGTTGTAGGACACGGAGCCCACACCGCCCGACAGCGTCGCGTCGGGCAGCGGCACGCTGTTCAGGCGCGGCTGCACGCCGTACCACGGGCGCAGGCCCGTGCCCATCACGTAGACGACCTCGGTCGTGTAGTAGCGGAAGTCGCCCTTGTCCCCGATCGCGTCCATCGCGGCGCGGCTCGAGAAGAACGAGCCGGTGAACTCCAGCGCCTCGCCCAGCTTGAGCGCTCGCGCCGGGATGTTGACGCCGTTGGGCACCAGCACGCCGTTGGCATTGGGCGCGAGGTCCGAATGGCCCGGCATGTTGTCCAGCACCACCGAGCAGCCGTCGTTGGCACCGACCACGCCCGCGTAGCCGCTGTCGGGCCGGCGCAGCGCGTTCTGCGGCGGCTTGGGCATGATCGGGCAGGACGTCAGGTCCTTGAAGCCGTCGGTGTAGGTCGTGTTGTCCAGCAACTGGCCCGGCGACATCCAGCCGTAGCCGGTGACGTTGGGGTCATCGATGCGGCGGAAGAAGGAATGGCCGCCGCCGCGTTGTGCCTGCGGGAAGTACTGGTTCACGATGAGGCGCGGCTTGGTGACGCCGGCCACGCGGCTGTTGTCGATGAACTCCACGCCCCAGGTCCGGTTGCGGAAGTAGTTGGGCACGAAGTTCATGTACGCGCCCGGTCCCTTGTCGACCGGATTGCCCATCGCGTCGACGGTCTCGTTGGGACCGAAGCCGATCTCGTTCCAGTCCTCGCCGCGCTCGCGGCCATGACGCCCGACGCCGCGCTGGCCGAAGCGCGTGACGAGCGTGCCGTCGGGCAGCGTGAACTGCAGCGTCTCGATCGGCGCCTGCGGCTGGAACAGCGCCGTCATCGCCGCGCCGTTGACCGGGACGGGCAGGGCGGAGGTGGTCGCGGTGGGAATGCTGTTGTCGCTGCCCACGGTCTTGAACTCGACCTCGAAGAGCGAGTAGCCGTAGTTGGTCGCCCGCGCGATGCCCTGCATGCGCACGTAGCGCGTCTTCACGCCAAGGTTGTAGTACTCCTCGGTGCCACCCTTGCCGGCGGACTGGTTGCGCAGCTCGGTCCAGGACTTGCCGTCATCGGAGACCTGGATCGCGTAGGCCTTGCCGTAGGCGTTCTCCCACACGAGCTTCATGTAGCCGAGCGGCTGCGGCGTGCCGAAGTCGTACTGGATCCACGAGCCGTCCTCGGCCTTGGAGGCCCAGCGCGAGGACAGGTTGCCGTCGATGGTGTTGGTCGCGGCCAGGCCGTTGTTCTCGCTGCTCGAGGCGATCACCGCCACCGGCTTGATGGCCACGCCCGGCTGCGAGGTGTCGCCGGGCACGGTCTCGGGCGGTGTGGTCGGCTGCGTCGGGTCCGTGGGGGTGGTCGGGTCGGTGGGCGTCGTCGGCGGGACCGGCGCGCCGGTGAAGGCCTGGATCTCGAAGATCGAGTAGCCGTACTGCGTGGAGCGCGCCACGCCCTGCACGCGCAGGTAGCGGCCCTGGCCCGCGAGGCCGGTCAGGTCCTCGAGACCGCCGGCGCTCGCGTCGACGGTCTTGATCGTGCGCCAGGTCTTGTTGTCCTCGGAGGTCTGCAGCAGGTAGCGCGTCGCGTGGGCGTTCTCCCAGTTGATGCGCACGCGCGTGATCGCGACGCTGCTGCCGTAGTCCAGCGTCAGCCATTCGTTGTCGCTGAAGGCCGATCCCCAGCGGCTGCCGTCGTCGTGGTCGATGGCCTTGGCGGCGCTGAGGTCGCCGCGCTCCATCGAGCTCGCGGTGGCCGCGACCGGCGTCAGCGCGGTCTCCGTGCCGCTGTCGCCGGCCTGCGCCTTGGCGCGCGCGGCCGCGTCGGCGCTGCCGCCTTGCGAAGCGATCTGGACGCTCGCGTCCTGTTGTCCGGTGCCGCCGCCGCAGGCCGCGAGCAGCGCGCTGCCCAGCAGGGCAGGGGCGATCGCCCTGCCCATCTCGAATCCGAGTTTCCTGAACGCCATGATGGTCTCCCTCCCGTGCCGATGTGGGGTGCGTGTCTGGGGTATGCGCATGGGGTGCATGCGGCGCGGAGTTTTGTTTTTGTTTGGCCGACCGGCAAGCTTCGATGTGTGTCGAATTGCTGTGGGATTGGCAACGGTTCGACGCGAAGGCGACACCTTTGCACCACGACGGGCGCACCGGGCGATTCGCGGAGGAAATGTGACCTGTTTTGTCTACCTCGGCGGAGGTACGACACGCCGCATGGCGGCCACATGATGGCCACATGACCGGGGCCGACAGGCCAAAGGCGCTGCGCTGCAAGCCCGTTCAGATCAAGGCGGCTCCTGTAGCCGTTCCCGGATGACGGCGTTGACTTCCGCGCCGTAGATGAGCGTCGCCGCGCTGATGTAGAGGAACACCAGCGTCGCGACCACACCCGCGAAGCTCCCGTAGAGCAGGGCCAGCTTTCCCGCGCCGGCCAGCGTGCGGGACAGCAGCACCGCGGAGGCGACCCACAGCGCCGCCCCAACGAGCGCGCCCGGCAGCACGGTGCGCACACGCTGCGAGATGTCGGGCAGCCAGGCGTAGAGGAGGGCGTACAGCCCGGCCACGGCGGGCAGCGCCGCGGCATACCGGACGCCCTGGCGCAGCCACATCGAGTCGCTGGCTTCGCCCAGCCCCTGCGACAGCGCATGCCACACGTAGGGCATGACGACCACGGAGCTGAACGTGACGAGGGCACCCGCGCCGACGACGAGGGTGAACAACGTGACCTTCAGTCGCGCCTGCCAGAACGACAAGCCGCGCTGGATGCCGTAGGAGCGGTTCAGCGCGGTGCGTGCGGCCTGGATACCGGAGGACGCCGTCCACAAGGTGACGAACAGGCCGATCGCGAGCAGCGATTGGCTGCGCCGGGACAGGACCTGGTCGATCACCGGCTGGATGGCGCCTCGCACCAGTGGTGGCGCGTACTCCGCGACGCGGCGAGCCAAGGCCGCCGCATCGCCCGGCGCGCCGAGGTAGGGAGCGGCAGCCGACAACAGCAACAGCAGCGGGAACATGGACAGGACCATCGAGAAGGCCATGCTGCCGGCCTGATTGCCGGACTGATGCAGCACGTAGTTGCGCGCCGCGCGCAGCAGCACGCCCAGGACCGGGAGATTCAGGGCCAGGCGTTGCGCGCGGCTGAAAAGGCGTTTGAAGCGGGTCACGAGGCGACGTCCAACTCATTTCTCCAGGATGAATGATCCGATCACGAGCGCGTCCAGCGGCGTGCTGAAGAAGGCCTCGATCGCGGCCTTGGGCGTTCCGACGATGGGCTCGCCGCGCACGTTGAAGGAGGTGTTGACCAGCACGGGCACGCCGGTCTTCTCGCCGACGGCCTTGAGCAGGTCGTGGAAGACGGGATTCGTCGCGGCGTCCACCGTCTGCACCCGCGCCGTGTGGTCGGTGTGCAAGGCCGAAGGAATGCGCTCGGACCGGCCCGGCTTGACGTCGTAGACGAACAGCATGAACGGCGACTCGCCCTCGTTGGCGTCGGCCGGCTCGAACCAGTCCGCCAGGTCCTCGCGGTTCACCGCGGGCGCGACCGGCCGGAAGTCCTCGCGGTCCTTGAGCTCGTTGAGCCGCGCCTGCATCTTCGGATTGACCGGCGAGGCCAGCAGCGAGCGTGCGCCCAAGGCGCGCGGGCCGAATTCCATGCGTCCCTGGAACCAGCCCACGATCTTGTCCTGAGCCAGCAGCGCCGCGGTCTCTGTCGCGACGTCCTCGACCTTGCGGTAACGCAGTTTGGCCCACATCAGCAGCGCTTCGATCTCCTCGTCCGCGTAGGCCGGGCCGAGATACGCGTGATCCATCTCCCAGCGCCTTGGGGCCAGCTCGAAGCGGCCGTCGGCATCCGCTGCCGTGCCGGCGCTGTCCAGCCGCTCGCGCGCGTCAACCCACAGCGCCGCCCCGAGCGCCGTGCCGGCATCGCCGGCCGCCGGCTGCACCCACACGCGGCGGAAGATGCCCGCGTCCCGCAAGCGCGCGTTCATGACGCAGTTCAGCGCCACGCCGCCGGCCATCGCAAGCCGGTCCTCGCCGGTGCGCTCGCGCAGCCATCCCGCCAACTGGAGCACTGTCTCCTCCAGCACGTCCTGCAGCGAGGCCGCGAGGTCCAGGTAGCGTTCCGACATCTCCGCGCCCGGCACGCGGGCCGGTCCGAATCGCTCGACGAGGTCGAGCGGCAGGTTGCGGTACTGGCCGTCACTGTCGACGACGAGGTGCTCCCGCAGCACCTGCGCGTACTTCGGCGAACCGAGCGCCGCCATCGCCATCACCTTGTACTCGTCGCTGGAGTGCAGGAAGCCGAGGTAGCTCGTCACCCGCTCATACAACAGGCCCAGCGAATGCGGCACCTGGACGTCGCCCAGCGGCTCGTAATGGTTGTCGCGGTAGACGCCGTAGCTGGTGCTGGCCTGCTCGCCGCGGCCGTCCAGCGTCATGACGGCGCAGCGGGAGAACGGCGCGGCGAGGAAGGCGCTGGCCTGGTGGCACAGGTGATGCGGCACGAAATGCCACCGGTAGGGCGCGCTCGCGTGCTTCACCCCGGCGAAGCGCCGGCGCAGGTGATGCGGCACCGCGTCGGTCAGCAGTCGCGGCGCGCTCAGCACATAGGCGGCGAAGAGCGGATCCCAGGGGTTCTCCCACGGCCCCGCGTCGAAGTCCGACGGCTGCAGCGGCAGCGTGAATCGACCCTCCGGCGCGCGCTCGCCGAGGAAGCGCTTCGGATCGAAGCTGTAGGCGACATGGTCGACGTCGGCGAGCGTGGCGCCGGCCTCCTTCAGACAGTAGTCGATCGCGTGATAGGGCAGCTCCCAAGCGGTGAAGGGCAGCGGCCGCTTGCCGTGCTTGACGCGGGTGAAGCGTTCCTCCTCGACCGCCGCGATCACCTCGCCGTCGCGCATCAGCGCCGCGGCGGAGTCGTGGAAGCTCGCGTTGATGCCCAGCGTGAGCAGCGGTCCTCCTACCGCGCGCCGCCCGGGGGCGGAGGCCGAAGCCGGGGACGATGCGACGGGGGACGAAGGCGGGACATGGACAGTCATGGAAGCTCCTGGGGGTGCCGGTAGAGGGCCCAGCAAACCGCGTTCCGGTCGTGGTGGGGCAGAGGGACAGGCGGGGGGAAGGCCGGGCGTCAGGCCGGGGCGTGGGCGAGGTCATGCAGCGCGCGCACCAGTTCCTCGGGGACGACGGGCTTGGCCATGTGGCGCTGGAAGCCGGCGACGAGCGCGCGCAACCGGTTCTCGGGCTGCGCCATGCCGGTGAGCGCGATGGCGGGCAGCCGGCGGGCGAGCGGCACGTCGCGCCGCGCCTCCAGCGCCCGCACGCCGCGCACCACGGCATGGCCGTCCTCGGGACCGAGCGCGATGTCGCAGACCAGCGCGTCGGGCCAGGCCTCGGGCGGCCGCGCGGCCAGGCGGCGCAGCGCCTCGTGGCCCGAATCGATGCGTTCGGTCCGGGCGCCGTCCAGCTCCAGCAGTTGCCCGAGCGACTCCAACGCGTCCTCATCGTCGTCCACGCACATCACGTTGAGCCCGGACAGCGGGTGCTCGTCCAGGCCGAAGCTGGTTTCCAACGCGGTCTCGCGCGCTTCCAGGGCGGCGTGGACCAACTCCGGGGGGGCCGCGCGCAGCTCGTCCTCCGACATCGGCGCGTTGGCCAAGGCCGGCAACGGGAAGTCGACGATGTACTGCTGCAGGCCCGCGGCCGGATCGCGCTCGATCGAGAGATGCCCGCCCGCCTCGTTGACCAGCGTGCGGAGTTCCAGCGTGTCGGGCGGACCGCGGCCCGCGTCGATCGTGCCCTGGTAGCCCACCGTCAGTTGACTGGCCCGATCGGCGCGATGCAGACGGCCTTCCATGCGGCCGCCGCGGGCGCCGCGCAACGCCAGCAGGCACAGCAGTTGCACCACGCGCGCGAGGCGGCTCGCGTCGCCGTGCACGCTCGCCACGTCCAGGTCGATGTCGGTGTAGAGGTCCACGTCCGCCTCGGCCAGCGTCTCGCGCAGGCCGTCCAGGCTCAGCACCAGCAGGCCCGCGAGGTTCACCGGGTGCTGGGTCAGCCGGCGCTCCATGGTCTCGGTCTCCTGCTGCTGACGCTGCAACGCCCACAGCTGCGCGTAAAGGCCGCGGCGATCCAGGAGCTCCTCGTGCCGGCCGCGCTCGACGATCTCGCCGCGGTCCATCACGATGATCTGGTCGGCGCCGACGATGGTGGACAGCCGGTGCGCGATGATCAGCGACGTGCGGTCGCGCGCCACGCGTTCCAGCGCGCCCTGGATCGCCCGCTCGGCCTTGGTGTCCAGCGCCGAGGTGGCTTCGTCGAGCACCACGATGGGCGGGTTCTTCAGGAACGCGCGGGCGATCGCCACACGCTGTTTCTCGCCACCTGACAGACGCGCGCCGCGCTCGCCGACGCGGGTCTCGTAACCGTCGGGCAGCAGGCTGATGAACTCGTCGGCCTGCGCGGCCCTTGCCGCGGCATGGATCTCCTCGATTCCCGCCTCGGGCCGGCCGTACCCGATGTTGTAGGCGATGGTGTCGTTGAACAGCACCGGATCCTGCGGCACGACGCCGATGGCCTGACGCAGGCTGTGCTGCGACACGCCGGTCAGCGCCTGGCCGCCGATGCTGACCTCGCCCGCATCGGGGTCGTAGAGCCGCATCAGCAGACGCGCCAGCGTGGACTTGCCCGAGCCGCTGCTGCCCACGACGGCGAAGGTCTGCCCATGCGGGATCTCCAGCGTCAGGCCCTTGAGGATCTGGCGCTCGCGGTCGTAGCCGAAGCGGATCTCGTCGAAGCGCACGGTCGTGTCGCCGGGCGCCAGCGGCCTGGCGCCCGGCGCATCCTGGATATCGGGCTCGCGCGCGAGCAGCGCGAAGAGCAGCTCGGTGTTGAGCAGCGCGTCGCGCGTCTCGCGGAAGACGAAGCCGAGCGTGTTCAGCGGCAGGAAGACCTGGATCAGATAGGCGTTGACCATCACCAGGTCGCCAATGCTCATGCGGCCCGCCACCGTGTCCCGGCCGGCCATCAGCATCACGCCGCCCACGCCCACGGCGATGATCGCCGCCTGCCCCAGATGCAGGGCGGACAAGGTGCGTTGACTCCCGACGCTGCCCTCGACCCACCGCGCGAGCACGCTGCCGTAGCGGTCACGCTCGCTGTCCTCGCGGCCATGGGTCTTGACCGCCTCGTAGTTGAGCAGCGTGTCGACCAGCAGGCCGTGGGCGCGGCTGTCGTGCTCGTTCATGACCCGCTGGCGCGCGACGCGGTGGCGGGTCATCCAGCCGGTCCACACGCTGTACGCCACCATGCTGCCCGCGATGATCAGCACGTACCTGGCGCCGTAGCCGCTCAGGATGATCACGAGGACCGCCGCGAACTCGACCGCCGTCGGGACCACGGTGAACACACCCGCGCCGAGCAGGTAGCCCAGGCCGTCGGTGCCGCGCTCGACCTCGCGCACCAGCGCGCCCGTGTTGCGGTGGGCGTGGAAGCGCGGGCTCATCGCCAGCAGGTGCGCGAAGGCGCGCTCCGAGAAGCCCGCCACCACCTGCTTGCCCACCCGGGCGAACGCCAGGTCGCGGAGCTCGGTGAACAAGGTGCTGGCGTAGCGCAGCAGCGCGTAGCCGAGCAGCAGCCACACGGGCACGCTGAGGCCGACGGCCAGCGCGGTCGATGTCGAGGCATCGATTCGCGGCATCGATGCGGCGGGCGCGTGCGCCGCGGCGCTGGTGGCCGCCGACGTCACCGCGGGCGTGAGGTGGTCGACGATCGCCTTGAGCATCGCGGGCACGCCCACCGCGGCGAGCTTGGACAGCACCAGCAGCACCATCGCGAGCAGCGTGCGGAAACGCCAGCGCCACAGCGCCTGCACGAGACCGGCGAAGACCTGGCGGCTGGGAGAGCGATCGGGACGCGCGGTCGTCGCGGACGGATCGGGGCGGGGAGGGGCGGCGTCCATCCACGACTCCCTCGCAAGCGAGGTGCCTGGGCCTCGCGCCGGAATGCATGCCTCGACAAGTGATCGCCCACGCGGGGGCGCGCGCGGCGGCGAGCCCTACTTCAATCGTCGAGAACCTCGATGTCATCGAGTATCCCGGCAGGCAACGCGTGATTGCATGAAGTGCAGGGACGCGCAAGCGATGCGGCAATTGAAGGACTCGCCCGGTTCTCGCGAGCGTCGATCTTCAAGCCGATCGAAGTCGCCGCGAGGTCGCCGCGTCGTCTCGCTCCAGTCAGCACCTCGAGGGCTTGGCGCCGTCCATCTCGACGAAGAAGCGCTTCGGGCCCCACGCTTGCCTCGAAGGTTCTCACGAGCCTTGTGCAAGCCCTCGCCACGCCGACCGCCCGCGCAAGTGCCGCCTCCATACCACCTCCCATCCACACCTCACCTCACCACCGGGCCGACCTCCGCCCAAAGGGATCTCCCATGCCGCATCTCATCGTGTTCTCGCACCTGCGCTGGGACTTTGTGTTCCAGCGTCCTCAGCAGCTGATGTCGCGACTGGCCGCAGACTACGACGTCATCTTCATCGAGGAGCCGGTGCATGACCCGGCCGGTCCGGCGCGCATCGAGACCCGCCGCATGGGGCCGCCCGGCGGTCCGCAGGTCGAGGTGCTGGTGCCGTTCACGCCGGTCGCGGCTCCTGGCTTTGACGACGCGCAATTGCCCCAGCTGCTGCCGCTCATCGAACGCGAACTGGGCGCGCGCGGCGTGCGCGACTACCTGGTGTGGCTCTACACCCCGATGGCGCTGCCGCTGATCGCGGGCATGCAGCCGCGCGCGATCGTCTACGACTGCATGGACGAGCTGTCCGCGTTCAAGAGCGCGCCGGCGCAGCTGCGCCAGCGGGAGAGCGCGCTGATGGCCGCGGCCGATCTGGTGCTCTGCGGCGGACCCGCGCTCTACGAGGCCCGGCACGGCCAGCATCCCCATCTCCACTGCCTGCCCAGCGCCGTGGACGCGGCGCACTTCGCGCCGCCACGGGCCGGCGCCGCGCCGGCGCTCGAGGCGCGCGCGGTGGCCTTGCAGCGGGGCATCGCGTCGCCCCGGCTGGGCTTCTTCGGCGTGATCGACGAACGCATGGACCTCGCGCTGCTGGCGCAAGTCGCGGACCAGCGGCCCGATTGGCAGCTGATCATGGTCGGTCCCGTCGTGAAGATCGGCGAGGTCGCGTTGCCGCGCCGCGCCAACCTGCACTGGCTGGGCATGCAGCCCTATGAGCTGCTGCCGCACCTGCTCGCCGGCTGGGACGTGGCGCTGATGCCGTTCGCGTTGAACGCCTCCACGCGCTTCATCAGCCCGACCAAGACCCTGGAGTACCTCGCTGGCGCCAAGCCGGTCGTGAGCACGCCCATCCAGGATGTGGTGGGCCTCTACGGCGATGTGGTCGGCATCGGCGACGACGCGGCGAGCTTCATCGCGCGCTGCGAGGAGGCCTTGTCCGAAGACGCGGCCTCGCGCGAGTACTGGCATGGCGCGGCTTCGGCGGTGGTGGCCGCCAGTTCCTGGGATGCCGCCGCGCGCCGCGTGCGCGACTGGCTGGCCGAGGTGACGCATCCGGCGCGCGAGGACGCGCCCGTCATCGGCACGACGCTGCGGGCGGCCTGAGCATGATCATCGACGCCCACCTTCACTGCACCGGCCGCGAGACCACGGATGACGTGCTGCGGACGCTGGACGAGGCCGGCGTGGACACCGGCGTGTTGCTGGCGCCCTTCCTCGGCGACGGCTACTCGCTGGACGACGCCGCTTCGCTGCGCCGCGGCAACGAGCACCTGGCGCGGCTGGTGCGCCAGCATCCGGACCGGCTGATCGGGTTCGCGGTCGTTGATCCGCGTCACCCCGACGCGCCGGACGATCTGCGCCGTGCGATCGACCTCGGATTGCGCGGCAGCAAGATGGTGCCCACGGGCTGGTATCCCTACGAGGAACGCGTGCAGCCCGTCTTCGCCGTCGCGAATGAGCTCGCGCTGCCGCTGCTGTTCCACAGCGGCATCTTCATCGACGGCCGCTCGGGCCGCTTCTGCCGCCCCACCTACTTCGAGGCGCTGCGCGATCACCCGCGCACGCGGGTCACCCTGGCGCACATGGGCTGGCCCTGGACGGACGAGGCGCTCGCCGTCGCGCTGATCGACCGCATCCACGGGGTGCCGCACGAGCGTGCGCAGTTCCGCCTCGACATCTCCTTCGGTCCGCCGCCGCCGTATCGGCGCGAGGTCCTGGCCCGCATGCTGGACGTGCTGGGGGCGGGCTCGCTGCAGTTCGGCAGCGACTGCTTCCTGCCGTGCTCCGGCGCGCACGTGCGCGAGCGCATGCAATGGGTCCTCGAGCTGATGGACGAGCTGGACCTGGGCGCCGACACCCGTGAGCGGCTCTGGAGTGGTACGGCCGCTGCGTGGCTGGGGCTGTCGGCCACGGGACGCGCCGCGAGGCCGGTCGCGCAGGGGCTCGTCGTCGGCGACTCGGGCGCCGACTCAGGCACCCACATCGAGCGGGGCATCGACGCGGACATCGACGCCGGCCTGGTGGCCGCTGGCGGCGGTGATCCGGAGGATCGTCCTTTCCGTCCCCGGCCGTGGCGGCCGCTGTGCTGCTGAGGAGCGTCTGATGGAACTTCCTGCCGACGTCCCTCTCCGGTCCGTACCGCCGTCGCCTCAGCACGAGCGCCCACTGCATGTGCTCGAGGTGGTCGGCAACGGCATCGTCGGCGGCATGGAGCGCTGTGTCGAGCGCCTTGTCGCCGGCCTCGGCCGCGGCGGTCATGCGGACGGCGTGGATCGTGCCGAACGCTCTGAACGCAGCGGCGCCTTCCGCTTCACCGTCCTGTGCCCGTCCGAAGGGGCCTTCGCCGACCGGGTGCGGGCAGCCGGCGCGCAGGTCGGCGTGGTGGCGATGCCGGAGGATCCGCCCTGGACGTCGATCCAGATGGTGGCCAGCCTCATCGCCGCCGAAGGCGTGGATCTCGTGCACGCGCATCTGCCCAACGCGCATCTGCTCGCGGGCATCGCTGCCCGGCTGGTGGGCGTTCCGGTGATGACCACCATCCACGGCCGGCAGGTGATCCTGCCCGACCTGGAAGTGCACCGCCTGGCGGGCACCCATCTCAGCGTCGTGTGCCGGCAGAGCTACTACCACGCGCTCGGACTGGGCGCGGACCGCGATCGCCTCAGCCTCGAGGTCAACGGCGTGGACGTGGACGAGTTCCGCCCCGGGCCGCGCCCCTTGCACGGCCTGCGCGAGTCCTTGGGGATTGACGGCGAGACGCCCCTGGCGGGCTTCGTCGGACGGCTGTCGCCGGAGAAGGCGCCGGAGGTGACGGTGCGCGCTGCCGCCGCGCTGCGTCAGCGCCTGCCCGGCGCGCACGTCGTGCTGGTGGGCGAGGGGCCGATGAAGACGCAGTTGCGCGAGTGCATCGAGCGCGAAGGTTTGACGTCCCACGTCCACCTGATCGGCGGCATCGACGATGTGCGGCCCGTGTATCACGAGCTCGACCTGCTCGTGTGCAGTTCCAACTCGGAGGCGATGCCGCTCGCGCTGATGGAGGGCATGGCCAGCGGACTGCCGATCGTCGCGACGCGCGTCGGCGGCGTGCCGGAGATCGTCGAGCACGGCGGCACCGGATGGCTGGTCGCACCGCGCGATGCCGAGGACCTTGCCGGACGCATGCACCAGATGCTGACGCAGCCGGAGCTGCGGCGGCGCATGGGCGAGGCGGCGCGAACCCGCATGGTGTCCCACCACCGCCTGGACCACGCCCTGGCGGCGCTCGGCGACCGGATGCGCCGCGTAGCGCGCGGGATCTCCGATGAACACGGGCAACGCGTCACATCGTTGGCGGTTCGTCACTTGCCTTTCAACCTCATCCGCGCCGAGGCGCCATGGATGGAGCAGTCATGATCGAAGCCCCTCTCAGAATCGCCCTTATCAGCGAGCACGCCTCGCCGCTCGCCCAGCAGGGCAGCGTCGACGCGGGCGGCCAGAACGTCTACGTGGCGCATGTCGCCGCGGCGCTGGCGCGGCGTGGCCACCACGTCGACGTGATGACGCGCCGCGATCAGCGCGCGCTGCCCACCGCGGTGGACATGCGGCCCGGCGTGCGGGTGCTCCACATCGACGCCGGCCCGCCGGAGTTCGTCCCCAAGGAGCAGCTGCTGCCGCACATGCGGGCCTTCGGCACGGCCGCGCTGCGCCTGATGCGGCGCAGCCTGCGGCATGACGTGGTCCATGCCAACTTCTTCATGTCGGGCGTGGTGGGGCTGCGGCTGCAACAGCAGCTGAACGTGCCGCTGGTGCAGACCTTCCATGCACTGGGCGCGGTGCGGCGCCTGCATCAGAAGGAAGCGGACCGTTTCCCCGGGGAGCGCATCGAGCTGGAGCGTCGCATCGCCTGCGAGGCCGATTGCGTGATCGCGGAGTGCCCGCAGGATGCGGACGACCTGATGCATCACTGCGGCACGCCGCCGGATCGCATCGCGCAGGTGCCTTGCGGCGTGGACCTCGAGGAGTTCAGTCCCGGTGACCAGGCCGCGGCCAGACGCAAGCTGCGGCTGGATGAGCATGAATTCATCGTGCTCCAGCTGGGTCGGCTGGTCCCGCGCAAGGGCATCGAGAACGTCATCCGCGCGGTCGCCCAGCTGCCGCCGGGCCGGCCCTGGCGGCTGCTGGTGGTGGGGGGCGACTCGGTCGTGCCCGATGAGGCACGCACGCCCGAGATCGCGCGGCTGCGCCGCGTGGCGCAGTCCTGCGGCGTGGAGGCGAACGTGAGCTTCATCGGCCGCCGCGACCGCCACCAGCTGGGCGACTACTACCGTGCCGCGGACGTGTTCGTGACGACGCCCTGGTATGAGCCCTTCGGCATCACGCCGCTGGAAAGCATGGCCTGCGCCACGCCGGTGATCGGGTCGGCCGTCGGCGGGGTGCAGCACACCGTCGTCGATGGCCTGACCGGCTACCTGGTGCCGCCGGAGGATCCGCGCACGCTCGCGTTGCGGCTGGACGACCTGCGCCGGCATCCAGGGCTGGGCCGCCTGATGGGCCGGGCCGGCCTGATGCGCGTGCAACAGGAGTTCACTTGGGACAGCGTGGCGGAGCGGCTTGTGGGCATCTACGGCCGGGTGGCGGCGCGGCGCGCGGCGATGGACTCGCCCGCGCTGCGGCTGCTCGCGCCCGTGCCTGCCAAGGCCGGCGACGAGGAGAGGCGCGCGTCCATGCGGCTCGTGCCGTCGCTGGAGGCGCAACGATGACCGGCCCGAATCCAGACCCAGGCGCGGACGCGACGCCGGATACGGGCGCGGACCCGGTGGCAAGTACGGCGACGAGGTCATCAGACGATGAGCGCCGCCGACGCTGGCGCTCGGCCCGGCGCGTGCTGCTCATCCGGCTCGACAACCTCGGCGACGTGCTGATGACGACGCCGGCGCTCGCGGCGGTGCGGGAATCGCTGCCGCACGCGCACCTGACGCTGCTGGCGGCCCCTGCGATGGTCGGACTCCGCCCCCATCTGCCGATGGTCGACGAGGTCATCGGTCTTCACGCGCCGTGGATGAAGGCCGGCGCGGCCGCGCTGGACGCGGCCACGGGGTCGGGCGCGGGGCCGGGCCAGCATGAACGCGAGCTGCTGCGACACCTGCTCGGCGACGGCTCGACGCCGCGTTTTGACGCCGCGATCATCTTCACCGTCTGCACGCAAAGCGCCTTCCCGGCCGCGACGCTGTGCCGGCTCGCGGGAATCCCGTCGGTCCTGGCGCATGCGCGCGAGCGCGGTTACGCCCTGCTCAGCGATGAGGTGCCGGACTTGGACACGGTCCATGACGGCCTGCGCCATGAAGTGCGGCGTCAGTTGGACCTGGTGGCGCACGTCGGCTTCACGACCGGCGACGAAGGTCTCAGGTTCCAGCTGCGCGACGAGGACCACGAGGCCGCGCGCCGCGCGCTGATCCTCGCCGGCGTGCCTGCCGGCCAGCCGTTCGTGCTGATGCATCCGGGCGCGAGCGCCCCGTCCAGGCGCTATCCCGCCGGGCAGCTCGGCGAAGCGGCCGCGCGTCTGCGCGACCGGGACCCCACGGGACGCACCGCCATCGTGTTCTGCGGTGGCCCTGGCGAGGACGCGCTGGTCCAGGAGATGCAGCGGTCGATGCAGCACTCGACGGGCGCAGGCGCCGCGGTCCTCGCCCCGCCATCGGGCGTCGGCGAGCTGGCTGCGCTGATCGCCCAGGCCCGGCTGCTGGTGGCCAACAACAGCGGACCGGTGCACCTGGCCGCCGCGGTCGGAACACCGGTCGTCGACCTCTACGCGCTCACCAACCCGCAACACACGCCGTGGCGCGTGGCGAGCCATGTGCTCTCGCACGACGTGCCGTGCAGGCACTGCCAGAAGAGCGTGTGTCCGCAAGGTCACCACGATTGCCTGCGCCGCGTCCATCCGGCAGCCATCGCCGATGCGGCGGAGGATCTGCTCGCCGCCGCGCCGCCTTGGGGAATCGCCGCATGAGCGCGCCGGAGATCTCCGTTGTCATGCCGACCTATCGGCGGCCCGACCTGCTGGAGCGATGCCTGCGCGCGCTGATGGCCCAGACCCTCGCGCCGGACCGGTTTGAGGTCGTGGTGGTCGACGATGGCCATGAAGACCGCGCCCGCGCGGTCGTGGAGCGTCTGGCGGCGGAACCCGGCGCGCCGCCAATGCGCTACCTGCGGCCGCCGGCGGGCCGCGGACCCGCTGTCGCGCGCAATGCCGGCTGGCGGGCGGCCCAGGCCCCGTTGGTCGCATTCACCGATGACGACACCCGGCCCGACCCCGACTGGCTGCGACAAGGCCTGAGCGCGATGCTCGCGCATCCGGGCTGGGTCGCCGCAGCCGGCCAGGTGCGCGTGCCGGCGTCGTCGGGCGATCCATCGCCCGCCCTGCGTGCGGTCGCGCCGACCGACCATGAGCTCATGACGCGCGGCCTGGAGACGGCTGAGTTCGTGACCGCCAATGCGCTCGTTCGGCGGGAAGCGCTGGTGCGCATCGACGGCTTTGATGAGCGCTTTCTGCGCGCGTGGCGCGAGGACACCGATCTGCAGCTCCGATTGCAGGCGCTGGGTGAGATCGGACGCGCCACCGAGGCCGTCGTCTGGCATCCGGTCCGGGCGGAGCGCTGGGGGGTGTCGCTGCGCCAGCAGCGCAACGTCTTCTTCGACGCGCTGCTGTATCGCAAGCATCCGCGGCTGTACCGCGAGCGGGTGCGGCGCGTGCCGCCCTGGGACTATTACGCGATCGTGCTGCTGACGCTGGCGGCCGCGGCGCTCGCGCCGATGGGCAACGGCCCGGCCGCGATGCTGATGCTGGCGGCGACCGTCGCGCTCGTGCTGCGGCTGGCCGCGCGCCGACTGAGGCGCACCTCGCGCGAGCCGGCGCATGTCGCGGAGATG
Organism: Roseateles sp.; assembly: GCA_039594005.1. Lineage (GTDB taxonomy): Bacteria > Pseudomonadota > Gammaproteobacteria > Burkholderiales > Burkholderiaceae_C > Roseateles. Next base: position 869,548 of record JBCNOF010000010.1, on the reverse strand, counting down.
CTGGTCACGTCCGCGGCCATTCCCTTCCTGTCGGTGTACTGGCGGCTGCGCGGCGCCTGGCACTTCCGCACGCCGTTCCTGTGAGGCCGACATGAGCGACCGACCTTCTACCGTCCACCGGTCCGGCGCGATCGCCGGCATCGACGGCGGCGTGCGCCGCATCCTCGTGCTGCGGGCGCTGGTCCTGGGCGACACGATCTGCGCCGTGCCGGCGCTGCGCGCGATCCGGCGCGCCTGGCCGCGGGCGCACATCGCGTTCATGGGCCTGCCGGTCGCGCGGGAGTATCTGTCGCGACTGGACTGCGTCGACGAGTGGCGGCCTTTCCCGGGCTGGCCCGGTCTGCCCGAGCGCCCGGCCGACGTGCGCGAGCTGCCGGCCTTTCTCAGCGCGATGCAGGCCGGCGAATGGGACCTCGCCATCCAGATGCATGGCAGCGGTGAGCAGACCAATCCACTGCTCGCCTTGCTCGGTGCGCGCTACAACGCCGGCCTTCACGGTCCCGACGCCTGGGTGCCACCGGACGATGCCGAGCGCTTCGCCCCCTGGCCGTTGCTCGGGCATGAGACGCAGCGCCTGCTGTCGCTGTGCCGGCATCTGGGCCTGCCGGTCGAGGATGAGCACCTGGAGTTCCCGTTGCGCGACGAGGATGAGGCCGCGCTGCGCGGCGTCTGGCCGGGCTGGGGGCAGGGCGCCCATGCGTGCCTGCACGTGGGGGCGCAGCTGCCCTCGCGCCGCTGGCCGCTCAGGCGTTTTGCGGCGGTGGGCCGAGCACTCCACGATGCCGGGCTGACGGTGGTGCTCAGCGGCACCGAGGGCGAACGGAGCCTGACCGGCGAGCTGGCCGCGATGCTCGCCGCGTTGCGCGTGCCCGTCGTCGACCTGACCGGAGCCACGACGCTGTGGTCGCTCGGCGCGCTGCTGCGCAGCGCCCGGGTGCTGGTCTGCAATGACACCGGCGTGTCGCACATCGCCGCGGCGCTGCGCGTGCCCAGCGTGGTGGTGTCCTGCGGCAGCGATCCGCTGCGCTGGGCGCCGGCCGATCGCTCGCTGCACCGCGTGCTGGCCAAGCCCGCGCCCTGCCGGCCTTGCGGCTACGCGGAATGTCCCCACGGCCATGCGTGCGCGCATGCGCTGTCGGTCTTCGAGGTCCTGCGGGCGCTCGAGGACCTGTTGTCATCCACCCGATCCCGAGAGAGCGAGGTTGCCCATGTCCCGCCGTCTGCGCATCCTGACCTGGCACGTCCACGGCAACTACCTGTTCAATCTCACGCAGGTGCCGCATGACTTCTTCCTGCTGACCGATCCGGCCGGTTCACCCGGCCGGGCCGGGCGCGTCGGCGCGCTGCCCTGGGGCGACAACGTCCACGAGGCGCCCGTTGAGCGGGTCGCCGACATGCCCTTCGATGTCGTGCTCTACCAGCACCGCGCGGGCTGGGACGAGGACCGCCCGCGCTGGCTGTCCGACGCGCAACGTCGGCTGCCGCGGATCTACCTGGAGCACGATCCGCCGCAGGAGCACCCGACCAACACGCGCCACTGGGTCCAGGACACCGGGGCAATGCTGGTGCATTGCACGCACTTCAACGCGCTGATGTGGGATGCCGGCGTCACGCCCACGCGCGTCGTCGAGCACGGCGTGCGGCCGCTCACGCAGGATCGCTGGCAGGGAGAACTCGAGCGCGGCCTGGTCGTGGTGAACCACCTGGCGCGACGCGGCCGCCGCCTCGGCGCCGACCTCTACCTGTCGCTGCAGGCGCAACTGCCGCTCACGCTGGTGGGCATGGGATCGGAGTCGATGCCAGGGGGATTCGGCGAGTCCTCACAGCTTGTCCTGCCGCGCCAGATGGCCTCTCACCGCTTCTTCCTGCATCCGGTGCGCTACACGAGCCTGGGGCTGGCGCTGATCGAGGCGATGCTGATCGGCCAGCCCGTCGTCGGACTGGCGACGACCGAGCTCGCCACCGTCATCCGCAGCGGCGACAACGGGTTCATCGACAACCGGCCCGCGGCGCTGGCCGACGCGATGCGGCAACTGCTGCGCGACCCCGGTCTCGCGGCGCAATGGGGCGAGCGCGGTCGGCAGACCGCGCTGGAACGTTTCGGCATCGACCGCTTCGTCGCCGACTGGATGCAGGTCCTCCACGAGGTCACGACATGACGAACACCCTCCAAGCCGCGACGCCGGCGACATGCTTACAGGACGAAGCCTCGACGACTCCCACGACCGTCTCGCCCGTCTCGCACGAGGTGCTGGTCACCGGCGCGGCGGGTTTCGTCGGCAGCCATCTGTGCGAGGCGCTGCTCGCTCAGGGCCATCGGGTAATGGCCATCGACAACCTCAGCACCGGCGACATCGGCCACCTCGAGCGCTTGCTCGGCCATAAGGGCTTCACCTTCGCGCGGCGTGACGTCTGCCAGGAAGTCACGCCGGCGATGGAGCGGGCGACGCGGATCTTCAACCTGGCGTGTCCGGCGAGTCCCGCGCATTACCAGCAGGCACCGGTGGACACGGTGCTCAGCAGCGTGCTCGGCGTTTGGCGGCTGGCGGAGATGGCGCAACGGACCGGTGCCCGGCTGCTGCAGACGTCCACCAGCGAGGTCTACGGCGACGCGCAGTGCCATCCTCAGCACGAGGACTATTGGGGGCACGTCAATCCGAATGGGCCGCGCTCCTGCTACGACGAGGGCAAGCGCTGCGGCGAGGCCATGCTCATGGCCTATCGGCAGGAGCGCGGCATCGATGTGCGCATCGCCCGGATCTTCAACACCTACGGGCCCCGGCTCAGACCCGGCGACGGGCGCGTGGTCAGCAACTTCATCGTGCAGGCGCTGCAGGGCGAGGACCTCACCGTGTACGGCGACGGGCAGCAGACCCGAAGCTTCTGCTACGTGGACGACACGGTGCGGGGACTGATGCGCCTGATGGAGGCGGAACATGTGGGGCCGGTGAACATCGGCAACCCCGGCGAGCACACGATGATCGACCTGGCCCGGCGCATCCTGGCCATGACCGGCAGCCCATCGCGCGTGGTGCATCGCCCGCTGCCGCAGGATGATCCGCGCCGCCGCTGTCCCGACATCACTCGCGCGGGCGAGCTGCTGGATTGGCGGCCCGAGGTCTCGCTCGACGACGGCCTCCAGCGCACCATCGACCACTTCCGGGCGCTGCTCGGCGCGCGGCGGGTGACGGTGGCGTGATGGGTGTCGTGATGGGTGGCGAGGGGCTTCAGCGTCCCCAGCCGCTCAGCCCTCGCAACGCGCGCTCATAAGGTCTCACGCAACGCCGCCCGACCGGCGTGCCGTCGCGCCGGACCACATGCCACAAGCCGCTGCGGTGCCATCGCTGCGGCTCGTGCCAATCCGGCCGGTCCAGCATCGGGTACAGGCACACGCCGCCGAGCGGCACGCCGGACTCGCGCGCCCGCCGCGCCTCGCCGGCGATGTCGAGCAGCCAGCCCGCGCGGCCTCGCCCGATGTGGCCGGTCTCCGCGACGATGAGGGGCTTGCCATAGCGCTCCCAGACTTGCCGCAACAACAGCGACAAGGGAACGCGCCTCGGATCGCCAAGGTGCCATGCGAGCCGCTTCTCGCTGGGCACCTCCCACTGGCTGCTGTGGTAGTGGTTGAGCCCGATCCAGTCCAGCGCATCTTCACCGCCGCCGAGCTCCGGCGCCATGCGGCCCGCCAGCATGTCGAAGGCCTGCCATTGGAACGAGGCGATGCGCTGCGCCAGCGCGCGCGTCTCCTCGCTGTCGTCGCCCGGCGCCACGTGCAGCACCGGCTCCACGTGCAGGAAGCGCGCTTGCGGGTCCACCTCGCGGATCGCCGCCATCCCGGCCAGCGCGGCCTGCACGAGCCGCCGCTTGATCTCGAACCCGCTGATGCGCGAATCCTCGATGCCGGCGTCGCCCAGCCGCACGCCGGCCGGTCCCATCGCGTTCGTCGAGGACGCGGCCCACGACAGGAAGCTGATCTCGTTGATCGGCGTGTACACCCGCGGCCCCGGACACAGCGGCTTCAGCGCGCGGGCCGCCTCGGCCGCGAATCGCGCGAAGCGCGGCACCAGCGCGTCGTCCAGCAGCGACAGGTCCGGCGGAACGCCGTAATGCATCAGCGTCCACAGCACCTGCAACCCGTGCCGGCGCGCCGTTCTCGCCATGCGCCGCGCGCGCTCGAAGTCCCATTGCCCGGCACCGGTCTCGCACAGCCGCCATCCCACGCTCTCGCGCACGCTGCGCAGCCCGAGGCGGCGGGCGGCCGCGTAGTCGGCGTCGAGGAAGCGGTCGTGCCCGGTCGCGCGGACCATGTCCAGGGCGTTGCCCTGGCCGTTGATGTGGTCGGCGCCTTCGTAGCCGCCCATCCAGAAGGACCGGAACGGGGTGTCCGTCACCGTCACGGCCGCTCGACGAGCGCCTGCTCCACCAGCGCGCACCAGGTGTGGCCGATGAAGATATGCGCCTCCTGGATCCGCGCGGTATCGGCGTGCGGCACGACCAGGCAGAGGTCGCACAGCGCGCGCATGGTGCCGCCGTCCCGCCCGCTCAGGCCGATCGTGGTGATGCCCAGTTGCCTGGCCTGTTCCAGCGCGCGCAGCACGTTGGGCGAGTTGCCCGAGGTCGAGATGCCGATCACGCAGTCGCCCGGAACGCCGAGCCCCGCGACCTGGCGAGCGAAGACCTGCTCGAAGCCGTAATCGTTGCCGATGCAGGTCAGCGCCGAGGTGTCGGTCGTCAGCGCCAGCGCGGCCAGCGGTGCGCGCTCAAGCTTGAAGCGGCCGGTGAACTCGGCCGCGAGATGCTGGCAGTCGGCGGCCGATCCGCCATTGCCCATCAGCATCAGCTTGCGGTTGGCGCGCAGGGTGTCGGCCATCAGCGTGGCGGCGCGCGCGACGTCGTCTCGCAGCGCCTCCATCCGGTCGAACAGCGCGCGGTGCTCGCGCAGGCCGTCTCCGAAGGCATCGGTGCTCGCGGGCGCGCGACGGTGCAGCGGCGGATGCAAGGCCTGGGGTAAGGGGTGGGGCAGGGCGCTCATGAGGGGACTCCAAGTTCGTCGAGGGTGACGGACGCGGTGCCGAACTTCCCCACCACCAGACCGGCAGCGCGGTTGGCCGCGCGGGCCGCGTCCTCCAGCGACGCGCCGCGGGCGAGGAAGCAGGTCAGCGCGGCCAGCACGGTGTCGCCCGCGCCGCTGACGTCGTAGACCTCGCGGGCCTGCGTCGGCAGGTGCAGGCAGGCGCCGCCACGCGAGTACAGGCTCATGCCTTGTTCGCCGCGGGTCAGCAGCACGTGATCGATGTCCAGCCGCGATTGCAGCGCGGCCAGGCGCTCGCAGAGCTCGGCCTCATCGCGCCATTCGCCCACGGCCTCGCGCAGCTCGGCCAGGTTGGGCTTGAGCAGCCACGCGCCGCGGTAGGCCTCCAGGTCCTTGCGCTTGGGGTCGACCAGCACGCGGCAGCCCTGCGCGCGGCAGGCCGCCAGCAGCGCCTGCACGTCGCGCAGCGCGCCCTTGGCGTAGTCCGAGAGCAGCACCCAGCGATGCCGGGCGCTCAACTCGCCCGCCACCGCGTTGAGCTCGGCGATGCAGTCGCGCGGCGGCTCGGACTCGACGTCCATGCGCAGCAGCTGCTGGCGTTGGCTGACCATGCGGATCTTCTGCGTGGTGTCGATCGCCGGGCTTCGCACGAAGCGCTGGGTGATCCCGGGCTGGTCCAGCAGCGCGATGAGGCAGGCGCCCGCCGTGTCGGTGCCCACCAGGCCGCTGAGCGTGCAGGGGCAGCGCAGCCTCGCCAGGTTGAGCGCGACATTGGCGGCGCCGCCCGCGCGCTGGGACTGCGTGCGCAGGCGCAGGATGGGCACCGGCGCCTCGGGCGAGATGCGGTGGACCGCGCCTTCGAGGTACACGTCCAGCATGCAGTCGCCCACGATCAGCACCGAGGGCGGCGCGGATTCAGGCATCAGGTCCGCGCCGTTGCCGTCCGCGGTGCCGGGGCGCTGGCCCGGTTGCACCGTCCAAGCAGAAGGGGCCGCATTCATGGAGCCTCCGCGCGAAGATGCTCGATGAGCCGGGTGCTGGATCGGCCCTCCAGGAAGGGCCCGATGGCGACACGGCCGCCCCAGCCGCGAACCAGCGGTGTCTCGGGCAGGTCCTCGACGCGGTAGTCGCCGCCCTTGACGTAGACATCGGGGCGCAGCGCCGCCAGCAACTGCTCGGGCGTGGGCTCGTCGAAGCAGGTGACCCAGGACACGCAGCCCAGCGCGCCGACCACGCGGGCGCGGTCCTTGAGCGTGTTGAAGGGACGGTCGCCGGGCTTGCCGAGCCCTCGCGCCGAGGCATCGCTGTTGAGCGCGACGATCAGGCAGCTGCCTTGCGCGCTGGCCGCCTCCAGGTAGGCAACGTGGCCGGCATGCAGGATGTCGAAAACGCCGTTGGTGAAGACCAGCGGGCGTGCGAGCCGCGGCGCCATGTCCTTGACCCGGTCGGGCGCCAGGAACTTCAGCGCGCTGTCCCATTTGTCGATCATGGTGATGTCCTTGGCGGCGTCGTGGATCGGGCCGATCAGTGCTGCGTCACGGGGGCCTCGGCTGCGAGCTCGCGCAGCACTTGGTCGGCCAGCGCGTCCCAATCGGTGAAGGTGGCCTGCGGCTCGCGCAGCGGCGATCGCCGCCACAGCGTCTCGCCGCCGCTGTCGAAGAGCAAGCCGCGCGCCCCGGCGCGCTGACCGGCCTCGACGTCATCGAGCGTGTCGCCGACCATCCATGAGCGTGTCAGGTCCAGCCCATGGCGGCGGGCCGCGCCGATCAGCATCCCGGGCGCCGGCTTGCGGCACAGGCAGGCCGGGCGGCCGAGAGCATCAGGCTCATGTGGGCACAGCATGACGTCGTCGATCTCCACGCCGGCCTGCTCGCGCAGACCTTGCAGCAACGCTTCCTGCAAGTGGGCGAACTGGGCGCGCGTGAAGTAGCCGCGCGCGATGCCGCTCTGATTCGTCACGATGACCAGGGCCAGCCCCGCCTCGCGCAGCCGTGCGAGCGCGGCGGCCGCGCCCGGCATGAAGCGCAGCAGCGACGGTTCGACGTTGTAGGGCACGTTCTCGATCAGCGTCCCGTCCTTGTCGATGAACAGGCAGGGGCGCAGCGGTCGCGCGCGCTCCTGCGGCGCGGCGGTCAGGTCCAGGTCCTGCACGGGCAACATGCTGAGGGGGTCGAGCGGCGTGGTCATGGTGTCGCGCCTCTCAAGGCCACGAGGTCTCCTGCGTGGGCAGCACGGTGAGTTCCGGCACCACGGTGCCCGGCGGCTGCTGGAGCACCCAGCGCACCGCCCGCGCGACGTTGATCGGCTCCTGCAGCTTGGTCTCGTCGATGCCGGGGAAACGGTCGAGCAGGAAAGGCGTCTTCATGCCGCCCGCGACGACGGCCGAGACGCGCACGTTGCGCTCGCGCAGCTCGGCATGCAGCGCGTGCGACAGGCCCAGCAGGCCCCACTTGGTCGCGTGATACGCGCTGGCGTTGGGCCAGGCGCGCTTGGAGGCGGTCGAGGCGATGTTGACGATGTGGCCGCCGCCGGGCTGGTCCAGCATCCGTGCTGAGGCGAACTTGGCCATCAGCAGCGGGCCCGACAGGTTGGTGGCCAGCACGCGCTGCCAGTCCTCGACGGAGAGCTCGCTCAGCGGCGCGGTGACGTCGACAGCCGCGTTGTTGATCAGCACGTCCAGCTGGCCGAAGTCGCGATGCACGCCGGCCACGACCTCCTCGCACTGGCGAGGATCGGACACGTCCAGCGATACCGGCACCGCCTGGATGTCGAACTCCCCCAGGATGGCGGCCCGGTCCTTGGCGCGTTGCAGGTCGATGTCGGCCAGCACGACGCGCATGCCGGCCTCGCCCAGGACTTGCGCGATGGCCGCGCCCAGGCCCCGGCTGCCGCCGGTGATGAGGGCGATCCGGCCCTGCAGCGAGGGGGTGTCCGCCGTCTCGGCGAAGGAGACCGGATGCGCGGTCCGCTCTGTGGCGGCGGCGGTGTCGGGGGCGTCAATCATGGGCAACTCCTGAAAAGGGCAGTGAGCGGGAAGGAAGACGAGGCAGGGGCCGTCGAGGGGAGGCGTGAGGATGGATCACGATGAGGCCGCGCGGTCGGCGGCCTCCCAGGCGCGGGCGCGAATCTGCGCGGCGGTCATCAGCGAGAAGCACTCGTCCCAGATCGGGAACGCGCCGCTGGCGGCGACGACCAGACCGTCCACATGGACGCCGCCCCACAGCAGCGCGTCGTCGCCGAGCAGGCGATGCGGCTCCAGCAGCTGCAGGCGGCGGCTGTCCATGCGGTGACGCCAGGACAGCCAGGCCTTGCGGCGCGCGTAGTCGGCGTAGTCGACGTCCCACCGGGCGCGGTCGCCGATCGATTGCTCGTGCAGGACGCGGGGTTGCGCGACGCCATCGCCCCAGGCGACGGCCGGGTCGAGCACCACCAGGTGCAGCACGCCCAGGCCGCTGACCTCGGGCGCGGCCAGCTGGGCCAGCACCGACGGGGCGATCGCGTCGATCGCGGCGCGGGCGAGGGACTCGGTGACGAAACGGCTGCTCATCGGCTGTTCCCCGTTCCGGGCGCCGCGGTCTTGCGGTGCTGCTCGGCGAGCACCTCCGCCGGCGTGACGTTGGCGAGCAGCGCCTGGATCTTGTTCTTCCAGCCGGCGACCACGGAACTCTCGCCGTCGACCATCGCCTCGAAGCCGGTCTTGGCCACCTCCTCGGGCGGCTGCTTGCTGCCCGTGCCGACCTTGGTATCGGTCAGCTCGGCGCGCTCGAAGAACTCGGTGTCGGTCGGGCCGGGCATCAGCACGGTGACGGTGACCTCGGTGTCCTTGAGTTCGTTGCGCAGCGCATAGGCGAAGGAATCGATGAAGGCCTTGGTGCCGTTGTAGACCGCCTGGAAGCTGCCCGGCATCAGGCCGGCGATGGAGCCGGTGATCAGGATCTTGCCGCTCCCACGCGCGCGCATGTCGCGGCCGACGCGCTGGATCAGGTCCAGCGTGCCGGTGATGTTGGTGTCGATGACGTGGCGGACCGCGGTGAAGTCCTGGTCGAGGAAGGCATGTCCCAGGCCGTGGCCGGCGTTCGCGAGCAGCGCGGCGACCGGGCGGCCCGCGAGGGCGGCGTCGAGCTGATCCACGCCCCGCGCCGTGGCGAGGTCGGCCTGGACGGTCTCGACCTGCACGCCCAGCGCGCGGGCCGCCGCGGCGGTGTCGTCCAGCGGCCGATCGGCGGCCAGCAGCAGGTCGTAGCGATGACGGGCCGCTTCCAGCGCGAGCTCACGGCCGATGCCGCTGGACGCGCCCGTGACGATGGCCAGACCTTGCGAGGAGGCGGACGGGGAGGAGGCCGGGGAGCCGGAGGATGGGGTGATGTCGGTCATGACGTGGTGAGGACGACCTTGCGGCAGTCCTCCTCCTTCTTGTTGAAGATGTCGTAGCCGCGGGCCGCCTCGGTCAGCGGCAGGCGGTGCGAAATGATGGCTTCGGGCTTGAGCCGGCCCAGCGCGATCTGCTCGAGCAACTCGGGCATGAAGCGCTGCGCGTGCGTCTGCCCGCTGGCGAAGCTGAGGCCCTTCTCGAACGCGTCGCCGAAGAGGAAGCCGTGGATGAAGCCCGCGTAGACACCGGGCACGCTGACGACGCCGCCACGGCGCGTGGCCGCGATCGCCCAGCGCAGCGAGGTGCCGGCCGATCCTTCCAGCTTCATCGTCGTCAGCACGGTCTCGACGGTGCTGCCCTTGGCCTCGAAGCCCACCGCGTCGATGGACGCGTCCACGCCGCGGTGGTCGGTCTGCTCGATGATGAATTGCGCCGGGTCGTCGATGCGGTCGAAGTCGATCGGCAGCACGCCGTAGGTCGCCTGGGCGAAGGCGAGCCGGTAGGGGTGATGGTCGACCATGAAGATGCGTTCGGCGCCCAGCAGGCGTGCGCTGGCCGCGGCCATCAGCCCCACCGGGCCGGCGCCGAAGATGGCGATCGTCGATCCCGGCTTGACCTGCGCGTTGAGCGCCGCCTGGTAGCCGGTGGGCAGGATGTCCGACAGGAACAGGACCTGCTCGTCCGCCAGCCCCGTGTCGGGAATGACCAGCGGTCCGACATTGGCCTTGGGCACACGCACGTACTGCGCCTGGCCGCCCGGGTAGCCGCCGTACAGATGGCTGTAGCCGAACAGGCCGGCGCCGGCGCGGATGTCCTTCTTGTTGAGGATGGCCCCCCGGCCGGGGTTCGTGGTCTCGCAGGCCGCGAAAAGCTGGCGGCCGCAGAAGTAGCAGTCGCCGCAGGAGATGGTGAAGGGCACGACGACCCGGTCGCCGCGGCGCACGCGGGTGACGCCCGGACCGACGTCCTCGACGACGCCCATGAACTCGTGGCCGAGGATGTCCCCGTCCTTCATGTCGGGGATCTTGCCGCGGTAGATGTGCAGGTCGGAGCCGCAGATCGCGGTGGCCGTGACACGCAGCAGGATGTCGTCATCCGCGGCGAGCACCGGGTCGGGAACGCTCTCGACGCGCACATCGTGCGCGCCGTGATAGGTCAGGGCCAGCATGGGGAAGTCCTCGGTCGGGGAGGGGGCGTGGACAGCGCCGCGGTAGCGGGTGTGGACGCCAGGCGCCGAATGGCGGTCGGATGGAAGAGAACCGGCAAGCCCGGTGCCTGCTCCCGCAGGACACGGGGCTTGCCCATGCCGGCCGGCGGCTCAATGCCGCTGCTGCTGCTCCGCCATCAGCTCTTCCTTGCGCTGGCGCAGGCGCTCGCCCATCTCCACCAGGTCCAGGCGCGACTGTTTGGCCTTGGGGAACATCTCGTTCTGTTCTTCCTTGACGTGGTGCTTGACCCATTCACCCATGACGGTGACCTTGGCGTCGTAGTCCTCGCCATCGGGCTCGACGTCCTGCACGGCGGCGATCAGGTCCTTGATGCTCTGATGCTCGACGCGGGCCTCGGGCACAAGTTCCTTGTCCTTGAGCGCGGCCTGGACTTCTGGATAGAGGATCTCCTCCTCGATCTGCGCGTGGACCGTCAGTTCCAGGCAGATCTGCGCGACGATCTCGCGCTTGCGCGACGCGCTGCGGGCCTTGTCGAACTGCTCGAAGAGGTCGCTGACCTTCTTGTGGTCCGCGCGCAGCAGCGCGATCGCGTCCGGGGTCTTGGTCGTGGCGCGGCGCGCGGTGGTCTTTCGGGCAGCCGTGCTGGCGGTCCTGGGAGTGGTCTGGCTGGGCATGGAGGCTCCTGGCATTGGGTTGAAGGATGAACGTGGTCCGGCAAGACCGATGCCCACGGGGAATGGCGATTGCTGCGTCCCCGGCATCGATGCTGAAGGCGATTCCCATGACTGCTTCCCCAGGCCCACGCGTGCGCAGCTCCACGCTCTCGAGATCGAGCAAGGTGCTGTTGCTCGTCGACTTCATCAACCCCTTGCGCTTCGAAGGGGCCGAGGCCATCGCGCCGCAGGCCGTGGAGGCCGCGCGCGCCACCGCGGCATTCAAGCGGCGGTGCACCGCCGAGGGCTGGAGCATCGTCTACGTCAACGACAACTTCGGAGAATGGCGCTCAGACGTCTCGGTGCTGCTGCGCGAGTGCCGGCGTTCCGGCGGCGCGGCCGCGGAGCTGGCGCGCCTGCTGTCGCCCAAGGACGGCGACCTGTTCGTGCTCAAGCCCCGGCATTCCGGCTTCTACCAGACGCCGCTTGCGCTGCTGCTCGATGAGCTGGGCGCGCGGCAACTCGTGATCACGGGCCTCGCCGCGGACTATTGCGTGCAGAGCACCGCGATGGATGCCTACGTGCGTGGACATCGCGTCTGGGTGCCCAGCGACTGCACGGCAGCGGAATCCCCGCACCAGAAGCAGCTCGCTCTGCAATGGATGAAGGAACACCTGAAGGCGCGCATCACGCCAGCCCATCGCGGGGGATCGGCGACGCCCTGAGCTACTTCTTGACGATGCTGATGCTGCCGTCGGTCTCGAGGATGGCGAGCTTGAGGTCGCGCAGCGCGCAATCGGCCTCGCGCAGGGCCTTCTCAGCGTCGGACGGTCCCAGCCGGTGGCGGCGGAGCACGTGGGGAAACCATTGGCCATCCCGGCCGATGAGGATCGGGTGACCGTCGATCAGGCGCTCCAAACGCTTGCTGCGTGAGCTCACGAAACCGAGCAGGCCGTTCATGACGATGAGCGCCGCCGCGAGGATCCAGGCACCCGTGATCGAGTCGTCCCCGCCATTGAGCCCGTTGCTGACGGCCTCGCTGAGCAGCATGACGACGAGGAGGTCGAAGGGCGTGAACTGGCCGACGGTCCGCTTGCCGGAGATGCGGACCATGATGAAGAGCGCGAAGTAGATGAGGGCGGCTCGCGCGAGCAGTTCCCAGGCGTTGACTTGGAGGCTGAACATAGATCGCTGCTCACGGGGCAAGACGGATTCCCGGGTGGATCGAGGTCTCGTGTCCAACGGATCGGCATCGTCCTTGCCGTTGGTGGATCCATGTCATCCCGCGCTGCCACTCCCATCGTCGGAACCGCTGCCTGGAGCCTGCCTCGCGCGGTGCAGGGCGCCTTCCCGGAAGCCGACAGCCAGCTGTCCCGCTATGCGCAGGTGCTGCCATGCACGGAGATCAACTCGACCTTCAGCAAGGCCCACCGGCCCAGCACCTTCGAGCGGTGGGCCGAGCAGACACCCGCGGGGTTCCGCTTTTCGGTGAAGCTGCCGAAGGCCATGACTCACGAGGCCCGGTTGAAGGTCCCGTCGCGCGAGGTGCGCGACTTCGTCTCGTCGCTGCATGGACTGGGTGAGCGCCTGGCGGTGCTGCTCGTGCAGTTGCCGCCGTCCTTGGACCTGGACCGCAGGGTGGCGCGCGCCTTCTTTCGCGCCTTGCACAAGAGCTTCGACGGCGCGGTCGTCTGCGAGCCCCGCCACGCGAGCTGGTTCACCGAGGCGAGCGATCAGCTGCTCGTGGAAGAGCGCGTGGGCCGTGTCATCGCGGACCCCGCGCGGCCGGCGGGCGCCGGTGATCCCGGCGGATGGCTTGGCGACCACGGCGATGGGCGCGGCGCGACCGTGTACTACCGCTGGCACGGCGCGCCGCGCATGTACTGGTCGGCCTATGGCGACGACTGGCTGTGCGATCGGGCGCGCGACATCGCACGCTGGCCCAAAGGTACGCAGGTCTGGTGCATCTTCGACAACACCGCCTCCGGTGCCGCCACGGCCGACGCCTTGAAGATGAAGGCCTTGCTCGGCGACGCGTGATCCATTCAGGAAGACGTGTCGCGATGCGCGTCATCGCTGTCGCGGCGCAGGGTGCCGTCGGACAGGCGATCGCGATAGTCCTCGATGAGCATCGAGGCGCTGCGCTCCTCGCCGTCCTCGGTCCAGCGCAGCACCGCGACATGCTCGCTCTGCTCGAGCGTGCAGGGCCCGCGTGGCACCTGCACCGCCTGGTCGACGGAGGCCTGCAGCGTCATCGGCCGCTCGACGAAGCCGGTGCAGGGCGCCGAGAGCACCGGCGCATCGCCGGGGCCGTCGCGTCGCGCCGCGTCGCCGGTCGCGCCTTCGGGCGAGGGCAGGGGCACCTCGCTGCCGGGGCGCAGCGTCCAGTCCTTGGCGTCCCGCAGCGTGGTGTGAGGCTCCAGGATCTTGGTCGCGCCGCCGACCGCGATCGGGTCGCTGGCCGGGAAGGTGTCCTCCAGCGCGTTGTCCAGCAGCTCCTGATAGGTCGGCACCTTCTCGTGCGGCTCCTTGGCCTCGCCGGACAGGCGTTGGTCCTGCTTCTTGAGTTGATCGGCTTGGGGCATGGTGGTTCCTCAGGCACTCGATGGGGCGTAGGGCAAGGGCAGCCCGGCCTCGGAGCATCGGATCGTGGAGATCCCCGATTCCATCGATGTTCCGAACACCTTGATCCTCGGCAAGTCCCATTCCATCGTGGGTTCCGCGTGAAGGGCGGTGCGCGCATGGCCCTCATCGCTGCTCTGGAATAGGGGTTGCCGCCTCAAGGATTCCGGGTTCGCCCACCACCCCTTGCCAGGAGATGCCCATGCTCGCGATGGAATACCGCGGTCCCTACCGCATACGAACGGTCGACAAGCCGACGCCCGCGATCGAGCACCCGCATGATGCGATCGTGCGCGTCCTGCGCAGCTGCATCTGCGGCTCCGACCTGCACCTCTATCACGGGCTCGTACCCGACACGCGCGTGGGATCGACCTTCGGGCACGAGTTCATCGGGGAGGTCGTCGATGTCGGCAGCGAGGTGCGCTCACTGAGCGTGGGCGACCGCGTCCTCGTGCCGTTCAACATCTTTTGCGGCACATGCTTCTTCTGCCAGCGCGAGCTGTTCAGCAACTGCCACGCCACCAACCCGGAAGCGACCGCGGTGGGCGGCATCTATGGCTACTCGCACACCACCGGCGGCTACGACGGCGGTCAGGCGCAGTTCGTGCGCGTGCCGATGGCGGACGTCGGGCCGACCAAGATTCCCGATGACCTGCATCCCGAGGACGCGGTGCTGCTCACCGACGCGCTGCCCACCGGCTACCAGGCCGCGGAGATGGGCGACATCCGCGAGGGCGACACGGTGGTGGTCTTCGGTGCCGGCCCCATCGGTCTGTTCGCCGCCAAGAGCGCCTGGCTCATGGGGGCCGGGCGGGTGATCGTCGTCGACCACGTCGCGTACCGGCTCGAGTTCGCGAGCCGCTTCGCGCAATGCGAGACGATCAACTTCCTCGACGTCAAGGACATGGCCGAGCACATCAAGCGCATGACCGATGGCCTGGGCGCGGACGTGTGCATCGACTGCGTCGGCGCGGAAGCCGATGGCAGCTTCCTGCAGCGCCTGACCGGCGTGCGGCTCAAGCTGCAGGCCGGTGCCGCCACCGTGCTCCATTGGGCGGTGAACGCCGTGCGCAAGGGCGGCAGGATCTCGATCGTCGGCGTCTACGGTCCCACCTTCAACGCCTTCCCCATCGGCAACGCGCTGAACAAGGGCCTCACGCTGCGGATGAACCAGGCCAGCGTCAAACGCCATCTGCCGCGCCTGATCGAGCACATCCGCGCCGGGCACCTCCGGCCCCGGGACATCATCACCCACCGCGTACCGCTCGAGGAGGTGGCCGACGCGTATCACCTCTTCTCCAGCAAGCTCGATGGCTGCATCAAGACCGTCTTGATCCCGCCCGGCGCCGAATCCCTCGACTGGCCTGTCAGGAGCACCTCATGACCCATGATCCCTATCACCCGCATGGGCACGCACGCAGCGCGCACGAGCGCGACATGGCCAGCGGCCACGTGCACCGCCGCGCGGTGGACCCCGCCCGCCATGAGCACATTCCGGGCTGGGGCGTTGACCGCGTCAAGCAGGACCGGCCGGCCGTCCCGATGGAGCGCACGCCGCCACGGCTGGAAGGCGTGCACTGGGAGCGGCCGCCCCAGCAGACCTCGGACGTGGAAGTCCTGCATTCCACCGAGCGCTCGGGGCTGACGCCCGTGTTCGGCACGACGGTGCCGCCCCGCGGCCTGAGCGGCGTGCTGCGCCGCACGGGCTTCCGCTTCAGCGAGAACGACCTGCGGCGGTGGCTCATCCTGCTGCTGGCCGATCGCGTGGACATGGTGGAAGGGCTCTTCAGCGACGTCGCGCGCGGCCATGTGCCACGCGTCTACGAGGAAATGGGCGGAAGGGCCGAGCTCAGGCACAACCCCGCTGGCGCGGTGCGCAAGGCGGCCACGGTGGCCGTGGTCGCCGGGGTGGCGTATTGGCTGTGGAGCCGACGCCATCAGGGCGGGTCACCGGATCAGGGTTTCCACTGATATTTCGGCGTCTTGAACTCGCCGCGCCGAGCTCCTAAATCCGAGTCGATTCGCCATCAATCGATTCGGAAGAGGAACTGGATCATGGCCACGCATCAAGACCCATCCCCGAGCGCTCGTGAGGAGCGCGCACCCCGACAGGCTCGGTTCCCGATGACCCCGTCCCAGCTTCAGGCCTATCTGCTCGCCCGCGAGACGCTGCGGCGATTCAAGCGCTCATCGAGCCCTTGTTTCGCCCGCGATCCCGGCGCGCCGCCCAAGCCGGACCCACACCCCGACCAGCCACGCTGATCGCCCCACGCGCGCCGCGAAACGGCGGCCCGGCTCGCACATGTCATGACGATTCATCCCGACGACGGAAGCGCTCCGGCGTCGACCTGTTTCATCGACCACCGAAAGGAGAGGTTTCATGTACGACAACACCCTGTATCGACCACAAGCGCTGCTGGAGCAGCTCTCGCAGTTGCAACAGGCGCTGTCGCGTTCCCTGACGCCGGGCGGCGCGCCTGACGGCATTCGTGCCGCGGCGGCCGGCAGCTTCCCGCCGATCAATGTCGGCCGCACCGAGCGTTCCATCGAGGTCTATGCCTTTGCGCCCGGCCTGGACGCCCAGGGCATTGACGTCACCGTCGAGCGCGGCGTGCTGCGCCTCTCGGGCGAGCGCCGGCCCACCGAGCGTCAGGCCGGGCAGGGCGTGCAGGTCTACGCGGCGGAACGCTGGCATGGCCGGTTCAGCCGGGCCGTCGCGCTGCCCGACGATGCCGACACCAGCAGCGTCGAGGCCAGTTATCGCGATGGCGTGCTGCGCGTGAGCGTCGGCCTGCGAGAGGCCGCCCGTCCTCAGCGCATCACCGTGCAATGACCCCAGGAACGATGCCAAGGAGTTGCCATGTCTGATCAGAACCACCTGACCATTTCCAGGAACGACGCGGGCAGCATGCCCGCCGCCGGATCGTCCACGAGCCGCGGGAGCCAGGGCGAGCGAGCCGCCGCCGCGCCCGCGGTGGAGATCATCGAGGACGGCGTCGGCATCACGCTGTTGGCGGACATGCCCGGCGTGCCCCGCGAGAAGCTGGACGTGCGGCTCGACGGCGAGACGCTCGTGATCGAGGGCGACACCGCCGTCGACGGCCCCGAGGGCATGCGCGGCCTGTGGGCGGAGGTCCATGTGCCCCGCTATCGCCGCAGCTTCACGCTCAGCCGCGAGCTGGACACGTCGCGGATCGAGGCCGGCATCAAGGACGGTGTGCTGACGCTGCGCATTCCCAAGCAGCCGCACGTGCAGCCCCGGCGCATCGCGGTGTCGACGGGCTGACGCGGCCGGGGGGAGCGGCAAGGACGGCGGGCAGGGATGGCATTCCCGTGTCGCCGTCAGCCCGCAAACTGCTCCCGCAAGTCTTGCGCCTGGGCGCGTATGTCCCGGACCTCCTCGTCGGACAGCCGTTCGAGATGCCGGAACTGCGCGCCCACGCGCGGATGCTGCGAGAAGCGGTCCTTGTGGCGCAACAGGAAATCCCAGTAGAGCGTGGTGTAGGGGCAGGCGTCGGGGCCGGTCTTGAGCTCGGGACGGTAGCGACATCGCGCGCAGTACTGACCGGCGCTCATGCGCGCGATGTACTTGCCGCTGGCGATGTAGGGCTTGCTCGTCATCTGCCCGCCGTCGGCGAACTGGCTCATGCCCAGCGTGTTGGGCAGCTCGACCCATTCGACCGCGTCGACGTAGATCGCCAAGTACCACGCGTGGATCTCTGCCGGCCGCACCCCCACGAGCAGCGAGAACAGCCCGGTGATCATGAGGCGCTGGATGTGATGCGCGTAACCCAGACGCAGGGTCTGTTCCAGCGCATCCTTCAGGCAGGCCAGGTCCGTGTCGCCGGTCCAGTAGAACGCCGGCAGCGCTCGATCGGCGTTCAGCGCATTGGCCGTCGAGAGCGCCGGCATGCGGGTCCAGTAGATGCCGCGGATGTACTCGCGCCAGCCGAGCACCTGCCGGATGAAGCCCTCGGCGCTTGACAGCGGGACGTCACCGTCGCGCCACGCCTGCTCGGCGCGCGCGACCACCTCGCGCGCGCCGAGCAGCTTGAGGTTGAGCGCCGCCGACAGCTGCGCATGCCAGAGCCAGGGCGTGCCCGGCCACATCGCGTCCTGCCATTGCCCGAACTCGGGGAGCCGCTCAGCGATGAAGCGATCCAGGGTCAGCAAGGCCTGCTCGCGCGTGACGGGCCAGTCAAAGTCCGACAACGAGCCCGGATGCTCGGGAAACTCGCGCTCGACCAGCGCCAGCACCTCGCGTGTCAGCGCGTCCGGCGCGACGCGCACGCGTTCGGGCAGGAAGCCCGGCCCCGCCGGCGGGAATGGGCGCTGGTTATCGGCGTCGAAGTTCCAGCGATCGCCCACCGGCTCGTCCCCGTCCATCAGCACGCGATGCCGGCGCCGCATCTGTCGGTAGAAGCGCTCCATGCGCAGGTTCCGTTGCCCCTCGGAGAAAGCGGCGAACTCGCGCACGGTGCAGAAGAAATGCCGGTCATCCCGCAGCTCGATCGCGTAGCCCGCTGCGCTGGCAGCGTTTCGCAAGGCCTTGAGCACGCGCCAGTCGCCAGGTGCCGTCATCAGCACGCGCTCGGGCTTCCATCGCGCCAGCGCCCGTGCGAGCTCGCTGTCGAGGCGGCCGGTGTTGCCCGCCTCGTCGAGGCAAACGTAGTCCACGCGCCGGCCCTGCTGCCGCAAGGCCAGCGCGTGGTGCCGCATCGCCGACAGGAAAAGCGCGATGCGGATCCGGCTGGACCAGACATGCGTGGCCTCCTCGCGGACCTCGGCCATCCAGACCACGTCGCGCCGGGGATCGAAGTCGTCGAAGGCCGAGCTCGCGGCGTCCAGTTGATCGCCCAGCACCAGGACGAGCGAGCGCACGGGCTCGCCCTGGTCGCGAGGTCCGTTGTCGCGTTCGCGCGCATCTGGTGGCAGGGCAGGGGAAGTGATCGTCATGGAGGCTGTACGGCGCCGGAGCCGGATCGGATCACCCGGCTTCACCCGACGCTCACCCGGCACCGTCGCCGTCACTTGAACGACAGGTTCACGCTGGCATAGAAGGTCCGGCCGCGCGGGTCGGTGTAGGTCGGATCGTACGTGGACAGGAAGTAGTAGCTCTGGTTGGAGAACGGCGGCGCGGTGTCGGCCAGGTTCTGGATGCCGGCGCGCACGCGCAGCATCTTGTTGACCTTCCACGCGGCGGAGATGTCCCACAGCGAGTACGCCTTGACGCGGCGCGGCGCCGTGTCCGGCAGATAGCTGTCGTCTTGATAGCTCGAATAGAAGGTGTTGCCCAACGTCACGTTGAAGTCGCTGAACTCCCAGTCCAGCGACGCGCGATGACGCCAGCGCTGGATCACCTGGTCGTTGAGGAAGCGGCCGACGTTGCTGACGTAGGGCTCCAGCGGTCCGAATTGGCGCTTGTAGTCGAGGATGTAGGTGCCGCTCAGGTTCAAGCCGAAGCGCCCCCACGCGCTGGGGCCGCTGCGCAGCGTGGCCTCCAGGTCCAGGCCGGACGTTTTCAGCCGGCCCTGGTTCTCCTTGCGCAGCACGATCGTCGGCTCGTCGAATTCATTGCGCTCGATGTACTGCGCGTAACGGTCCGGGTTCTCGAGGATGGTCTTCTCGTACAGGTCGCTGATGACGTCCCGCTTCTTGATCAGCCAGTAATCCAGGCTCACGCTGATGTCACGCGCCGGCTCCAGCACGATGCCGGCCGAGAACTGCTGCGAGCGCTCGGGCTTCAGGTTGGGATTGGCTTCCTTGCGGGTGGCCCACTGGTCGAAGCTGTCCAGCACCTTGTCGTAGATGAACGCGGGGCTGGACCCGTAGCTCGTGGGACGGTAGAGCTCGCTGAACGACGGCGCGCGGAAGCCGGTGCCCGCCGAGCCGCGCAGCAGCAGCTGCCGGCTCGGCTGGTAACGCACGCCGAGCTTGGGATTGGTCGTGCTGCCCACGCCCTGGTAATGGTCGAAGCGCACGGCTGCCTGGATCTCCAGGTCCTTGAGCAAGGGCGCGCTGAGCTCGGTGTAGGCCGACGCGATGTTGCGGCTGTTGCTCGTGGCCTTGAGCGAAGCGTCCGGCACGCCCGGATCGAGCGAGCTGTCGCGGTCCCCGCCGATGTTGTTGGAGACCAGCAGCGCCGATGGCGTGAACTTCTGTCCCTCACGGCGCAGTTCGGCGCCCACCGCGATGCCCAGCGACCCGCCTGCGAGCTCCATCAGCGACCCGGTGAGCTTGGCGTCCACGCCTTGCGTGGTGCCGCTGGATTTGCGCGCGACGTCGTTGACGCGGATCGCGTCGATCAGCGCCTTTCCCGCCGCGGAGGACGGTCCGAACGGGTTGATGTCGCCGCTCTTCACGCCGGCGTCCAGCTGGTCGAAGAGGAAATAGCCGTTGACGTACTTGTCCTGGGACTTGTTCTTCGCGTAGCTCGCGGCGAGCGAGTAGTCCCAGTCGTTGCCGAACGTGCCGGTGATGCCGGCGACGTAGCGCTCGGCATCGCTGGTGACCTCGTTGGATCGGTTGCCGAGCTCGGTGGCGCGCATGCGGACCTCCACCGTGCCGGTGTAGTTGATCGGGCGCGGCAGGTTCTTGTTCAGCGCGGCCACGCTCACGCCGGTGAAGTTGGTCGGGTTGGGCGAGAGCACGTAGGTCGTCTCCGCGCGGCTGCGCAGCAGCTCGACGAAGGCCTGGCTGCGATCGGTGATCTTGACCACGCCTCGCCCGAGGAAGCTCGTCTTGCTGGCGTCGGGATAGATCTCGGTGTCGGCCATGTAGTCGTAGCCGCAGGTCTGCGTGCCGGGCGTGAAGACGCTGGCGGGCGGATGGCAATCCGGCGCGAACAGGTTGACCGTTCGATCGGTGAAGGGCTGGCCGCCGATCGTGTAGCCCGCGGCATTGATGGCGGCGAGCTGCGCCGCGCGCGTCGACGCGTTGCCGGACAGGCGCAGGTTGGCCGGGTAGGGGCGGCTGGACATGTAGTAGGGCAGCAGCTCCGACAGCGGGCGTTCCTTCAGGAAATCCCGCTGCGTCGAGCGCAGCGCGTCCAGCTTCTGCAC
Organism: Roseateles sp.; assembly: GCA_039594005.1. GTDB lineage: Bacteria > Pseudomonadota > Gammaproteobacteria > Burkholderiales > Burkholderiaceae_C > Roseateles. The sequence goes on along the minus strand of JBCNOF010000010.1, from coordinate 848,639 downwards.
GTCCAGCACGCCGAAGACGTTGAAGCCCTGCTGGCCGAGGTCCCCGTAACCCGCGGCGATGGACGCGGCGCGCTTGCCCGCGCCGCCTTCCTGCGTGCCCGAGGCATAGGCGTTGAGATCCACGCCGCGATAGTCCTTGCGCGTGATGAAGTTGATGACGCCGCCGATGGCGTCCGTGCCGTAGATGGCCGAGGCGCCGTCCTTGAGGATCTCCACGCGCTCGATGGCACCGGCGGGGATGTTGTTCAGGTCCACGCCCGCGCTGTCGCCGGGGGACGCGAAGTTGGCCAGGCGGCGGCCGTTGAGCAGCACCAGCGTGCTCGACACGCCGATGCCGCGCAGGTTCGCGCCGTTGAAGCCGCGCTGACCGCCGTTGTTGTCGCTGATGCTGGCGCCGTCGGTCAGACCGGCGGCATTGCCGCTGATGTTGCGCATCAGCTCCGCGGCGGTGGTGGCGCCGGTCTTGGCGATGTCCTCGCGCTTGATCGTCTGGACGGGCAGGGCGGTCTCGCCCTCCAGTCGCTTGATGCTGGAGCCGGTGATCTCCACGCGCTCCAGCGTCTGGCTGTTGGCCTCCTGCGCGTGGACCGCCATGGCGGCGGTGGCAAGGAGCAGGGCGACGGCTTGAGCAGCGGCTTGAGCGATGGCGTGCGGGCGCGGAACCTGTGTCGTGATCATGGGGGCCTCTGAGAGTTGGGGAAGCGCAGGCCGGCGGCTGGCCGTCCTTGCGAAGCACTCTAGAAGTCGCTGTCCACCGCGGCACATCGGGTTTTGGCGAGGCGGTCGCTCCGATGCAAGCGCGCGTCGCTTCGCTGCAAGCGCGGCGCCGGGCCTGTGGCGCGCACGCGCCTCGCCTTGCGCGATTGCGACACCGGCTTGCATGCAAGGCACCTCTGAGGTGCAACCCTGTCGTGATCCCGCCCGGCGCCGATCAACATCGCGGCATGCAACCCTCTCGCAGTTCCTTCCGGAAGGCCTTGACCCTCCTGGCCTTCATCTCGGCAGCCGCGGCCGCGCAGGCTCAGACCGCGATCGTGATCGGTGGCGCGCTCAAGTTCGACAACGACCCGGTGTGGCAGCGCATCGTCGACGAGGCCGGTGGCCCGCGCGCGCGCTTCGTCGTCCTGGCGACCGCGGCCGCGAATCCGGATCGCGCCGCCGCGCAGATCGTCCAGGCGCTGCGCCGCCGCGGCGCCGACGCGCTGGTCATTCCCGTCACGCCCAAGCTGGCGCCCGACGCGCTGGCAGCCGCCCTGCGCGACCCGGCATTGCTGGCGCGTGTGCGCGGGGCCACCGGCGTCTTCTTCTCGGGCGGCGCGCAGGAGCTGATCGTGGACACGCTGCAGCCTCAGGGCCGGCCCACGCCGATGCTCGAGGCCATCTGGGACGTCTACCGCCGCGGCGGCGTCGTGGCCGGCACCAGCGCGGGCGCGGCGATCATGAGCCGGGTGATGTTCCGCGATGCGCAGGACGTGCTCGGCGTGATGCAAGGCCGCCTGCGAGAGGGCGTCGAGATCGACCGCGGGCTGGGCTTCGTCGGCCCCGATCTCTTCATCGATCAGCACTTCCTCAAGCGGGGACGCATCGGCCGCATGTTGCCGCTGATGCTGGCCAAGGGGTATCGCGCGGGCCTCGGTGTCGAGGAGAACAGCGCCGCCGTCATCCATGCCGGCCACGCCGAGGTGATCGGCGCACGGGGCGCGCTGTTCGTCGACCTGCGGGACGCGACGACGGATCCGCGCCTGGGCGCCTTCAACATCGAGAACGCGCGCCTGAGCTACCTGGACCGGGGCGATCGCATCGACCTGCAGACGGGCGCGGTCACGGCCTCGGCCGAGAAGCGCGCCAGCAGCTTCCTGGATCCGGCGGCCTCCGACTTCAAACCCTATTTCAAGGACGAGCCGTTCTACGCCGACATCCTGGGCGACAACACGATCGCGCAGGCGATGGCCCAGCTGCTCGACAGCCCGGCCGCGGAGTTGCGTGGCCTGGCCGCGCGGCTGAAGCCGCGACAGGACGACGGACGTGGCGCTGGAAGTGGCGTGGAGGCGCCGGTGGCCTTCGAGTTCCGCCTGTACAAGGGCGCGGACACGAGCGGCTGGTTCACCGGCGCCTTCGGCGGCGAGGACTACACCGTGGTCAACGTCCATCTGGATGTCAGGCCGGCGAGGGTCGCGTCGCCGCTCTACGAGCTGATCGCCCCACCTTCCCAGGAACGTCCGGCCACCGGCGCGGCCCGGGGGCAATGAGCATGGAGCAGCGTCAACACGAGCTCCCGAGCGTCTCGCACGGCACGCGCCGCGCGCTGTGCAGTCTCCACTTCGGGCAGCGGCGCAGCGGGGCCAAGGTCTATCTGCAAGCCTCGCTCCACGCGGACGAGGTGCCGCCGATGCTGGTGGCCCACCACCTGCGCACGCTGCTGGCCGAGCTCGACGAGGCCGGCGCCATCCCCGGCGAGATCGTCCTGGTGCCGATGGCCAATCCCATCGGGCTCTCGCAGTCGCTGCAGGGCGCGCACCACGGCCGCTTCGACATGGCCTCGGGCATCAACTTCAACCGGCAGTTCCAGCACCTGACGGATCGCATCGCCTCGCAGGTGGACGGGCGCTGGACCGACGACGGCGCGGACAACACGCGGCTGATCCGCGAGGCGGCGATGCACGCCCTGGCCGCGATCGCGCCCGCCTCCGAGACCGAGGCGCTCAAGCAGCTGTTGCAGTCGCTGGCCGTGGACGCCGACATCGTGCTGGACTTGCACTGCGACCACGAGGCGACGCTGCATGTGTACGCCGGCACGCCGCAGGCCGACATGGCCGCGTTGCTGGCGCGGCGCCTGCGCGCCCAGGCGCTGCTTCTGTGCGCCTGCTCGGGCGACGATCCGTTCGACGAGTCGCTGTCGCGCCATTGGTGGGAATTGGCGCAGCGCTTCGGCGATCGCCCCATCCCGGCCACGGGCTGCTTCGCCGCCACGGTGGAGCTGCGCGGCGAGGCCGACGTCGACGATGCCTTGGCGATCCAGGATGCAACGGCGCTGGTGGAGTTCCTCCAGGACACCGGCCACGTCCTGGGGCCCGCTCCCGCGATGCCCGAGGCGCGCTGCGCCGCGACGCCGCTCGAGGGCGTGCAGCCGCTGGTCGCGAACCACAGCGGGATCCTCGTCTTCCACCGCGCCCTGGGCGACCGGGTGAGGGCGGGCGACTGCGTGGCGGAGATCGTCGATCCGGCCACCAGCGCCCGTGAACCGGTGATCGCCGAGGTCGACGGCCTTCTGTTCGCGCGCGTCGCCCGACGATGGGTCACGCGCGGTCTGCGCCTGGGCAAGATCGCCGGTCCGACGGCGTTCCGGTCCGGCAAGTTGTTGTCGCTGTGAGTTCACGATGATCCCCAAGACACTTCGCCTGCCCAACACCTTCGTCCTGATCTTCGCGCTGCTGATCGTGATCGCGGCCGCGACCTGGTTCGTGCCCGGTGGCCGATACGCGACCACGCTCGTCGACGGCAAGCCGGTGATCGATCCCGCCAGCTACCAAGTCGTGGCCAGCCAGCCGCAGGGCCTGGCCGCGGTGCTGATGGCGCCGATCAAGGGCTTCGTCGAGGCGGGGCTGATCATCGGATTCGTGCTGATCGTGGGCGGCGCGTTCTCGGTGCTGCAGGCGACGCAGGCGATCGACGCGCTCATCAAGGCGGTGGCCAAGGCGCACCAGCGATCCGCGCTCGTGCGCGCGCTCCTGATCCCGAGCTTCGTCACGCTGTTCTCGCTGGGCGGGGCGACCTTCGGCATGGCGGAGGAGGCCATCCCCTTCGTGCTGATCTTCGTGCCGCTCGCGCTGGCCTTGCGTTATGACACGTTCATCGGCGTAGCGATCCCCTTCCTCGGCTCGCAGGTGGGCTTCGCGACGGCCTTCCTCAATCCGTTCAACGTGGGTGTCGCGCAGGGACTGGCCGGTGTGCCGCTGTTCTCCGGGCTGGGTTACCGCTTCGTCTGTTGGCTGGTGTTCACCGGCGTCACCATCGCCTTCCTGATGCTGCATGCGCGGCGCATCCGCCGCCGGCCGGAGGCCAGCGCGTGTTTCGCCGACGACGAGCATCAACGCGCCGCGCTGGACCTGGAGGCGATCTCCCGATTCGCCGGCATCGACCGCAGGCAACGCCTCGTGCTGCTGAGCTTCGCCGCGACGCTGGGCGCGATGGTCGTCGGCGTGGTGCGTTTTGGGTGGTACATCGAGGAGATCGCCGCGATCTTCCTCGGGATGGCGATCGCCGTCGGCCTGATCGCGCGGATGGGCCAGGACGCCTGGGTGCGGCATTTCCTCACCGGTGCCAAGGACCTCGCCGGCACCGCGCTGGTGATCGCGCTGGCCAAGGGCACGGTGGTGCTGATGCGGGACGCCCAGATCGTCGACGCGATGCTGCACGCGCTGGCGCCGTGGGTGGCCTCCGAGCACGCGGTCTTCGCGCTGCACAAGATGTACGGCATCCAGTCCGTCATCAACTTCTTCATCCACAGCGGCACCGGGCAGGCCGCGCTGACGATGCCGGTGATGGCGCCGCTGAGCGACCTGGTGCAGGTCAGCCGCCAGAGTGCGATCCTGGCCTTCCAGTTCGGCGAGCTGAGCACGCCCATCATCCCGACCTCCGGCATCACCGTGGGCGTGCTGAGCCTCGCGCGCATCCCCTTCGGGCGCTGGGTGCGCTGGATGCTGCCGCTGCAGCTGGTCTTCGTCGTGCTGGCGCTGACGATGCTCGCGATCCCCAGCCTGGCGCCGCAATGGGTGGGGTGGTGACCCCGCGGGCGCGATTACAGTGCCGCCATGCCCGTCCGCGCCCATGAGTGACTCCCGCTACGCGCCCACCGCCGCCCTGGTGCTGCCCGGGTTCTCGGCGCTGGCGCTGGGCGCCGCGCTGTCGACCCTGCAGGCCGCGGCCGATCTGCTGGACCAACCCTACCTGCTCGGTCCGTGCGTGCTGTCGCTGGGCGGGGGCCCGGTCTCGGGCAGCGCCGGCCTGCGAGTCGAGACCCAGCCACTGCGCGCGCACAAGACCTGGGGCGTGGTCGTGGTCGTGGGCCAGGACGCGCACGTGGACAGCGGCTTCGATGGCGCCGTCTGGGACGAGGCCGAGCTGAGGCAGCTCGGCGCCTTGCTGCGCCAGCTCGCCCACGGCGGCAGCGCCCTGTGCGCGAGCGGCAGCGCGGTGAGCCTGCTGGCGCGGACGGGGCTGCTCGACCGCCGCCGCGCCGCCTGCCCGTGGAGCAGCGCCGAGGCGCTGCAGGCGGAGTTCCCCCAAGTGATCTGGACCACGCAGCTGTGGGCCGGCGGCGGCGCCGTGCCCGGCGTGCCTGACGTGGAGGCCGGCGGCGAGATCCTCACCGCGACCAGCGGCACCGCGCTGATGGACGCGCTGGTCGCCTGGCTGACGACGCGCCACGGCGAGCAGGCGCTGCCCGACCTGGCGCCGCTGCTCGGCCTGGAACGCGGCCGGCCCGCGTCCGAGCCGCAACCCCGGCCCGGACGCCTGAGCCAGACGGCCAGTCCCAAGCTGCGCGAGGCCCTGGCGCTGATGGAGGCCAACCTGGGCGAGCCCTTGCCGACCGAGGATGTGGCGCGGCTGTGCGGCGTGTCGCGCCGGCAGCTGGAACGGCTCTTCAAGCGGCATCTCGACACGCTGCCCTCGCGGCACTACCTCGAGCTGCGCCTGCAGCGCGCGCGGCGCCTGCTGCTGCAAAGCGGGCAGTCGATCCTGCAGGTCGGGCTGACCTGCGGGTTCTCGTCGGGGCCGCATTTCTCGAATGCCTACAAGGCGAGGTTCGGCCGCACCCCGCGCGAGGAACGCGCGCCCGGCGCCGGCTCAGGAGGATCCGCGGGCTCGGCGCCGCGAGCCGCCGAGCCGCTGACGGAGGCCGCCTCATCCGCCATCACACCGTGCGAGCCTGACGCTCGCGCGCCACATCAAGGAGAGGGCGCTTGAACCCCACCGAATTGCTGCTGCGTCCGGCCACGCCCGCCGACCTGCCTGCGCTGGAACGCATCGCCGCGTCCAGCGTGCACGGCATCGGTTCGCTGCCGCAGGACCCGGCCAAGCTGCGTCGCCGGCTCGAACACGCCGAGCAGTCCTTCCAGTCCGAGGACGTCGCCAGCGGTGAGGAGTCCTATCTGTTCCTGCTGGAGCATGCGGGTCGCGTCATCGGCTGCAGCGGCATCGCCGCCAGCGCCGGCTTCCACGACCGCTTCTACAGCTACCGCAACGAGTTCATGGTCCATGGCTCGCGGGGCCTGCGGGTGACGAGGCGCATGCACACGCTGCACCTGTGCCACGACCTCACGGGAGCCACGCTGCTGACGTCCTTCTACATCGAGCCGGAGTTCGAGGGCACCGAGGCCCCGGAGCTGCTGTCCCGGGCCAGGCTGCTGTTCATCCGGCGCTTCGCGGATCGATTCGCGGGCACGCGCATCGCCGCGGAGATGCCCGGCGTGTCCGATGAACACGGTCATTCGCCGTTCTGGTCGGCGGTGGGCGAGCGCTTCTTCAAGATGGGCTATCCGGACGCGGAGCGGGTGAGCGAAGGGCGCAGCAAGTCGCTGATCGCGGACCTCATGCCGCGCACGCCGATCTATGTCGGCCTGTTGCCGCCGCAGGCGCAGATGAGCATCGGCCAGCTGCATCCGGTGGGCGAGCTGCCCTTCCAGATCCTGTTTCGCGAGGGCTTCGAGACGGACACCTATGTCGATGTCTTCGACGCGGGACCGACCGTGGTCGCGCATCTGGACCAAGTGGCGACCGTGCGTGCCGCGCGGCGACTGATCGTGGGGTCGGCAGAGGCCGCCTCCGCGGCGCCGGAGGCGTCCTGGCATCTGGTGGCCGCCGGGGACCGGGCCTCGTTCCGCGCCACGCTGGGCCGGGTCGGCGCGGCGGCGGCCACCCTGACGGCCGGCGCCGAGGTCGCGCGGCGGCTCGCGCTGCGGACCGGGGAGCAGGTGGACGTCGCGCCGCTGGTCTTGACGAGCGACGACGAGGAGGGCGCGGCATGAAGGTCGAACGTGTCGATGTGCCCGGGCTGCTGCCGGCCGCCTGGCGCGAGACGATGGCCACCTGGGTCAATCAGCTCGGCGAGCCCTTGGAGACGTCCTTGCCGGCGGGTCACCGCCTGTTCGTGCTGACGCAGGAGGACCGCCTCCTGGCCTGCGCGCGGCTGATTCCGCCGATGTCGGTGGCGCCGGTGATGCCTGGACTGCCGATGGACACGGGGGACGGGCCGGCCGGGCCGATGTCAGGCGATGCGTTGCGCTTCCACTTCCATGTGGGCAAGCTGGTGCATCTCTCCGAGGAGCTGCGGCTGTTCAGTCCGCAACAGATCCTGCTGCTGGGCAACGACCTGTGCGACGCGGCCGAGATCACCGATCTGGCGGTCGATCCGCAGGCGAGCGAAGGCGAACTGAAGCTGCGGCAGGTCCTGACCGCCATCGTGAAATCACACGATGGGGAAGGGCGCCTGTTCGTGGACCTGCAGGGCCATCGCGATGCGCAGGGCCTGTCGCCGTTCTGGCGCGGTCTGGGGGCGCGCTTCCTGCCGGAGCACGGCGACGCGCCGGGCATCGGCCCGCAATGGCGACGCGGCTTCGCCGAGCTGCTGCCGGCGTTGCCGCTTTACGCATCCTTGATGGACGACGCCTCGCGCGCCAGCATCGGCGGCGTCGGGCCGGCGGCGCGCCTGGCGCGGGAAGCGCTGCAGGCAGCCGGGTTCCGACCCGGCGCCCACGTCAAGATCGACGACGCGGGGCCGACATGGCAGCTGTGATCGCGCGGCCGTGATCGGCCGGCCCCGGGTCGAGCGGCGTCTCCAGGTTTTTCAGAACTTGAAGCTGCCGTCCGACCGCGATTGCGAGCCGCTCGCGCAGCTCGTGAACTCGCGGTTGCCGCTGCCGGTGGTCTGGTTGCCTTCCCAGACGGCGCCCGACCCGTTCCACTTCACGTACTTGTACTGGACCGCCGTACCCGCCGGCAGGTTGACCGTCCCGGTCCACGGCACGTTGGCGCCAGATCCCTGGATGGTCAGCGCGAAACCCGATCCCGGCGCCCAGGCGCCGAGTCCGCTCACATTCCCCACCACGCGCAGGTTCTCGCCCACCACCGTGTTGGCGTTGGCGATGGTGAAGGTCACGGCGCAGTTGCCGCTCGTGCCGCCGCCGCTGCCGCTGAGCTTCTGGCCCGTGTGGATCGCCACCGCCGGCGTGCTGCCGCTGGTGTTGGCCGGCACGGTGAAGCTCGCGTTGCCGCTGGCGTCCACCGTCACCGTGTCCGCGGTGCAGCCGGTGCCGGCGGCGTTCCTGTTCCCGTTGATCACGTTGCAGTAGCTGCCCGCGGGCAGGCCGGTGGCGAAGGTCCGCGTCCAGGCGCTGCCGCTGTTGTTCAACGCGACGTAGGCCACATTGCCGCGGCTGAAGGCGACCTGGTTGCCGTTGTCGCCGACGATCCAGTTCTGCTGCGCCTGGCCGATGCTGGCGTTGCGGAAGGCCACCATGTTGGCCAGCGGCGTCCAACGGTGGGCGAAGTCCCACACGACGTTGATCTGCGGCACGCCGCCGCTGTACGGGCTCGCGGCGGGGCGGTCGGCGTCGGTGTTGCTGAACTTGAAGCCCGAGTACAGCTGCGCCTCGGCATAGCCCTGGGCCAGCATGAAGATGTTGGCCAGCGTGTAGCGCTGATTGGCGGCGTCGTTGCTCGCGGCGTTGTTGATGTTCAGCGAGCTGCCGTTGCGCTCGGTGTCCCAGTTGGTGATGAAGACCGTGGCGTTCTGCGGCTGGATGAAGCCCCAGCTGCCGCCCCAGTTGCCCCACGAGCCCATGATCCCGGGGATGCTGGACAGCGTGTTGCCGTTGTTGCCCCGGAACACGTCCCGCATCGCATACGGGAACTGGAACTCGTTGATCGTGCCGATGGGGAAGTAGCTGGGCCGGTCCACCTCGCCGTCATTGATGATTTCCTGCGTGACCCAGATGTCCTCGCCCTGCAGCGTCTTGGGATACGCCGTTTTCAAGGCGCTCATGATCGACGTCCAGGAGCCGGCCGGCATGTGCTTGGCCGCGTCGATGCGGAAGCCGTCCACGCCCATCGCCAGCAGGGCCTTGAGGTAATTGACGATCTGGCCCTGCACGTAGCTGCTCTCGGTGGCGAGGTCGGGCAGGCCGCCGAGTCGGCAGTTCTGGACGTTGCTTCGGCCAGCCGGGGAGTTGTAGTCGGCGTCGTTGATCGTGCAGTTGGCGTGGAAGTCGTTGGCGCTGAAGAAGGGGTAGCTCAGCGTCGCGGCGTTCCAGGTCGAGCCATCGGTGGCGGTGCCGCTGCCATCGGCCATCTGGTTGACGACGATGTCGGCATAGACGCGCACGCCGGCCGCGTGGCAGGCGTTGATCATGCTTTGCAGCTGCGCGGGCGTGCCCATGCGGCTGGTCAGGTTGACGTGGTTGACGGGCTGATAGACGCCCCACCAGCCGTTGGCGTTCTTGGACGCGCCGGGCGGCGAGATCTGGACGGCGCCGAAGCCCTTGGGGCCCAGCCATTGGGTGCACTCGGTGGCGATGTCGGGCCAGGCCCATTCGAACATCTGGACCGAGGTGGCCTTGGGATTGAGGGCTTGCGCGGGGATGGCGGTGATCGCGAGCGCGGCGCCAGCGGCGGCCATCAGGGCGTGAGCGAGCCGGCGGCTCGAGGAGGGCAGCGAGTTCATGGGGTCTCCGGTGTTGATTGACCGCCGCCTTCGAAGTGAGACGGCTGGTGTCGGCCACTCGACTGCTCGCCATGGCCACCTGCGCGGTTATCGCGCAAGCTGGTGCGACTCTAGTCAGGCCGCTGGAATTGGAACGTAGGAAAACTACCGAGAATGCCGATTGACAGATAGGCGGCCAAGCGTTGGCCGTTGTTTCGCGATGTAGTTTGGCTACTGCGACAACCCATCGGGATGTCGCGAAGTCGCCGCCGAGCGTCTACCCCCGGGTCAGCGCTCGAGAAGCTGCCGCAGCGCCGCCAGGTCGACCGGCTTGACCAGGTGGTCGTCGAAGCCGGCCTCCGACGAGTGGTGCCTGTCGTCTTCCTGTCCCCAGCCGGTGAGCGCGATGACCCTGGCCTGTTGCCCCCACGTCGCCTGGCGGAGCTGCCGGCAGGTTTCGTAGCCGCTCATGCCGGGCATGCCGATGTCCATGATCACTGTGTCCGGCCGCAGCTGCGTGCCTGACTCAAGCGCGTCCGTTCCGCTCAAGGCCACCTGCACCTCATGCCCCTCGAAGGCCAGCAGGGTTGCCAGCGAGCGGGCGGCATCCTCGTTGTCGTCGACGACCAGGATGCGCCGCGCGCGAGGGGCGCCGGACACTGGCGCCGTCGGCGCGACGCCCTCCGCCACGCTCGTGGTGGGCAGCCTGACCGTGAACTCGCTGCCTTGGCCCAGGCCATCGCTTCGCGCCGTGACGGTGCCCCCGTGCATCTGCACGAGTTGCTTGACGAGCATCAGACCGATGCCCAGTCCGCCTTGGGCGCGTTCCAACGTGCGGTCCACCTGGGTGAACATCTCGAAGATCCTGTCGAGCTGGTCCGATGGAATCCCGGCACCGTTGTCCTTCACGCTCACGACGGCGTCACTCTCCCCGGGCTGCAGGCGCAACTCGATCGCGCCGCCCGGCCGCGTGTACTTGCAGGCATTGGTGAGCAGGTTGCCGAACACCTGGGTCAGCCGAGCCCCATCGCCCAGGACGGCCACGGGCGTCGCGGGCAGCGTCACCAGCAACTGGTGTCGGTGGTGATTGAGCACGGGCCGGCACAGGTCGACGGACTGCTCGAGGATGGCGCGCAGGTCCACGGGCGCCACCCGCAGCTCCAGTCGGCCTCGGGTGATCCGGTTGACGTCGAGCAAGTCATCCACCAACCGGATCAGCAGCAGCAGTTGCCGCTCCATGACGTGGCGCGCGTGCTCGGCCGTGGCCGCGTCCAGCCCGGGCCGCTTCTGCAGCTCGAGCATGTTCCTGAGCGGCGCCAGCGGATTGCGCAGCTCGTGGGCCAGCATCGCGAGGAACTCATCCTTGCGTCGCCGCTCCGCGGCGAGTTCTTCCTCGGCCGCATGGCGTTCGAGCAGCTCCGCGGCCTGCCGCGCGAGCAGATCGATGTAGCGGAGCGCGTCGACGGTCGGTCCGCCAGGCCATCGATAGTGATTGTTCAGCATGCCCAGCAGCTGTCCGTCGCGGCTCACCAAGGGCGTGCATTGAATGGAGCGGATGCCGTCCTCACGCACGATCTCCAGTCCCTCGGTGCCCTCGAAGGCCGGCAGCTGCTCGACATCCGGGACGATGAGCCGCTGGATCTGCAAGGCGGCTTCGCCACAGCTCGCGTCCCAGCCGTCCTCCCTGAAGTACTCGACCAGGCGTTGTCCCAGCCCCTGATGCACGACGATGCGCAGGGTCCCGTTCGCTGGATCGAAGATCTGGATGTTGCCCTTGTCAGTGCCGGAGATGTCCGCCGCGGCGGCCAGGATCTTCTGCAGCAGCGGCTCCAACTGGCCGGGACCGACGAGTTCCGCGCTCAGCGCCTGCAACCGGTTCAGGGCGTCCATCTCGGCGCGCATGCGCGCCGCGGCGCGGTCGCGTTCCACGACGATGCTCGTGGCCAGCGCACCGAACTCGGCCACGCGGCGCTCCCAGGCGTCCGCCTCGCGAGCGGTCGACAGACACAGGAAGAAGGACCCGACCGCCTTGCCGCCGGGGCCCGTCGCGGGGTGGGAATAGCAGGCGCGAATGCCGTTGTCCAGGCACAGCGTGCGCCAGGCCTGTGCCCATTGCGCGGAGTGCTCGACGTCCGGGCAGCCGACGGGTCGGCCGTGATGGATGGCGGCGCCGCAGGTCCCGATGAGCGCCTCCCCGATGGGCAGGCCCTTGATGGCCGCGGCGAAGGAGGGCGGGAAATGGGACGAATAGCCATCGCCCATGCGCGTGAGGTCGCCGTTGGCAAGCAGCACGCAGGCGCGGGTCCCTGGCGCGAGCTGGCCGACGACATCGGTGAGCGCGTCGAGGCAGAGCGCGAGCGGAGTGCCCGACGCGATCATGAGAAGCGCCTGTCGCTGCGCCTCGTCCAGGCGCGAGAGTCGCTGCGCCTCGTACGACGGCTGGCTCATGCCTGCAGACCTCCCGTTCCAGCCAGACGTGAGCCCGACCACAGTGCGCTTCGAACCGGAAGGGCCGCTTCACGGCCTCGCGGGCCGGCCCGTGAGCTGTCGATCGTCCCACACGGGATCACGCGCCGCGTGGTCGCCTGTCCCTCACACCGAGTACGCGGTCGGGCACGCCAACCGCCGTGCCCGCGAGGGCGTTCCGAGCAGAGCGTTCAAGGCAGGCGCTCAGACCAGGGCGCCCATCAGCGATGCCAGGTCGTAGGGCTTGCGCAGCACGGCGAATCCTTCCTCGCGCGCGCGCTCGGCCACATCGCTGTAGCCGGTGACCAGGACCGTCTTGATCGCGGGAAAGCGTCGGCGGACCTCGCGAACCAGCTCCACACCGTCGACGGAGCCGGACATGACGATGTCGGAGACGAGGTAGTCGGGCGTGAAGCCCGAGGCCAGCACGGTCAGCGCCTCGTCGCCGTCGGCCGCCGCGCGCACCGCCAGGCCTTCAGCGCCCAGCAGCTGCACGGAGGACTCCCGCACGTCGGCGTTGTCCTCGACGAGCAGCAACACCCGTCCTTCCACGGACCGCGGCGCGGCGGGCGGCTGGACGCCTTCATGCGCCATGGAGGCCAGCGCCGCGGGGAAGACCATCGTCACGGTGGTGCCTTCGCCGGGGCGGCTGCGCACGTCCACCGTGCCGCCGCTCCCGGTCACGAAGCCGTGCACCTGGGCCAGCCCGAGGCCCGTGCCATGGCCCCGCAGCTTGGTCGTGAAGAACGGCTCGAACACTTTCTCGAGGATCTCAGGCTTGATGCCCTCGCCGTTGTCCTGCACGGTCAGCCTCAGCGCAGGCCCGTCGTCCGCGGTGACCGAACGGGACGCGTGCACCAGCACGTCGCCCTGACCGCGCATGGCGTCGCAGGCGTTCGTCACCAGGTTGGTGACGGCGATCTCCAGCTCCAGGGGGTCGAGGGCCACCGGCGGGAGGTCGTCGTCCGCCTGGATCGTCAGCCGGCAGCGTGTGCCCACGAGCGAGCGCAGCACCTCGGCGATCTCCTCGAGCACCTCGGCGGCGCGCACGACGCGCGGCTCATTGCGCCGCCGACCCGAGATCAGCGTGAGCTGGCGCGTCAGGGCCTCGGCCTTGCGAACGCTGCGGCGCATGACCTGCACGTCCTGCTCGACCGCGGCACCGACGCGGCGCTCCACGATCATGAGCCGCCCCGTCAGCACCTGCAGGATGTTGTTCAGGTCATGGGCCAGGCTGGCGCCGAGCCGGCCGACCACGTGCAGCTTCTGCGCGCGGGCGAGCTGTGTCTCCGCGGCCTCCCGCCGCTGGACCTGGGCCTGCAGCTCGTCGGTGCGGCGCTTGAGCGCGACGACGGCATCGGTCAGCCGCTTCTGCACCGTGCGGAAGTGCATCGCGAGCAAGGCCAGCAGCACGCTGTTGGCCAGCAGGCCCTCGATCCGGGTCATGTACCAGGCCAGGGAATAGCGCTGCCCGCTGAAGGTGCTGAGCCACACGCCCGAGCCTTCCGCGACCAGTACGAACACCAGCCAGACGAAGATGGAGCGGCGCATCAGGCCGCGGTGCCAGATCACGGCGACGGCCATGGCCGCGGTGGCGGCGCTCACATAGGAACCGACGACGCTCACGTGGCTGAACAGCGATCGGCCGCCGACGACGGTGACCGCCGCGGCATCGGTGAGCTGCGCGCCCAAGGCCATCGCCGCGGCGGCCATCACGGCCAGGGCCAGCGGGAAAGTGCTGGACGCCTTCGACGCCACGGCATCTCGAGGCTCCGCGAGTGCCGCCCAGGCGACGAACAGCGCGAAGCCGGTCCGCCAGCCGATGAAGAGCCAGCTCGTCGCATGCGGCGATCCCAGCACCGACCCCTCCGCGAACACCGCCCCGGGGAAGGTGAGCACGTGCAGGACGGCCATGAGGCAGGCGAAGAGATAGGCCGCGGAAAGGATGATGTGCGCCCGTTGCGGCCGCGGCGCGGAGATGAGCAACCAGAAGGTCGCCAGATCGATCATGGCCGTGGCCGCGCCATACATGCCGCTGATGTGCGGCAGCTGCGGCAACGGCGTGGCCGCGTAGGGCGTGGCCAGGCCGACGGAAACCAGGACGACGGCGCAGGCCAGCAGACTCATCCGCCGCTGCGTCGGACTGGCTTCCTCTTCGACAAAGCCTCGATACGGCATCCGTCTTCCTCAGTTTCCGGCGGTCGTGGCATGCAGCGGCATGGGCGCGGAGCATACCGTCGTCACCGGCGGCCTACGGTGCATTCGCGCAGGGCAGGGCGGCAAGCGGGGCGCCTGCCGGTCGGTCAGCCTCGGCTTCGACTTCGCGCTCGTGTGCGTCGATGCGCTCGCAGCTGTCGCAGCCGTGGCAGCGGTCGAAGTCCGCGGCCTCGTCGAGCGCCTCCAGGATGTCGATCCACCGGCAGCGCCCCGACTGCGCATACGAGACGATCTGCTCCAGGCGGTGGCGGTCCTGCTCGCCCTTGGTCTCATAGCGGCTCATCGTGTCGATCAGCGCCTGGGCATCGCCGGGGGGAGGATCGACGAGTCGCAGTTGCTCCTCCTCGGTCGCCAGCCATCCCTCTTCGGCCAGCAGGCCGGTCAACACGCGCAGCTTGTTGAGCGGTCGGCGCGTCGCGTGGCGCAGGGTCTGCAAGGTCCACGCCGTCTCTGAAGGCGGGGCCGCGCGCAGCGCTTCGACCACGGCCTGCGCGTCCGCCAGCGACGGATAACGGCCATTGAGGAAGAACTGCTGCACCGACCGGTCGCCCGACACGAAGAGCAGCGTGCAGTCCGCGCGGTCTCCGTCGCGGCCCGCGCGGCCGGACTCCTGGTAGTAGACGTCCAGGCCTGCCGGCAGCTGGTAATGGACGATGCGCCGGATGTCGGGCTTGTCGATGCCCAGGCCGAAGGCGTTGGTCGCCACCATCACGCGGACGTCGCCGCGCATGAATCGATCCTGCGCCTCGTGCCGGGCCGCTGCGCGCAGACGGCCGTGATACAGCGTCGAACTCACGCCCGCGGCGAGCAAGGCCTCATGGACGGACTGGGCTGATTTCACCGTCGAGGTGTAGACGATGGTCGAGGGCCCGACATCGACGCGCGGGACCGCGTCGTCGCCGTCGTCGCGCGGTCCTGCGACGATCTCGATCAGGCGCCGCAACTTGTCCGCCTCGTCCGCCAGTGGCTCGACGCGGTAATGCAGATTGGCACGATAGCTGCCGCCGACGAGGCAACCTGCCGCCGGGATGTCGAGTTGGCGGGCGATGTCCTCGATCACGTCGCTGGTGGCGGTGGCGGTCAAGGCGAGCACCGGCGGCGAGCCGAGCGCCTTTCGCGCGTCGCCCAGGCGCAGGAAGGCGGGCCGGAAGTCGTGTCCCCATTCGGAGATGCAATGGGCCTCGTCGACGACGAAGAGATCGGTCGGGCGACGGGCCAGACCGGCGAGCCATGCCTCGTCCGCGAGGCGCTCGGGAGTGATCAGCACGACCTGCGCGGTGCCGTCGAGCGCGGCGGCTTCCTGCTCGGCGCGTTCGGCGGCGGGCAGGCCGCTGTGGATCTGCGCGCAGGCGATGCCCAGCGCGTTGAGCCGCTCGCACTGGTCCTTCATCAACGCGATCAGCGGCGACACGACCAGCGTGCGCCCCGGCAGGAGCGTCGCCGGCAGCTGGTAGCACAAGGACTTTCCGGCGCCGGTAGGCATCACCGCGAGCGTGTTCAGACCGCGCAGCACACGATCGATGACCTCGCGCTGTCCGGGCCGCCAGGTGCGCAAGCCGAAGCTCCGCAGTTGGCGCTCGAGCGTGCGTGGTGATGGGGGGCGGCGACGGGGCATGAAGGCTAGCATCGGAGGCGACTGGCGCGGAAACCTCCAATAGCAAGCCGCGCACCCGAAACAGACAAACCCCGCACCCTCTAAGCAAACATGAGTCATTGACAATGTGCATTATGTGACTATCGATATTTGGTGATCGTAGGCAATCACCCGACAGCCATCGGCGCATCCGACTCGCATCCCGCTCCTCGACTGCCGGATGCCGCCTCCCTGGTCCGATCCCTATCCTTCCCTCACGTCGAACAGTGGCGCCTCGAGGCACCCGCTCGACCCACAGGGAGTTGTCATCATGTCGAAGCTGTCGTTCCTCACTGGTGCGCTGTGCTGCGCGCTCCAAGTCCTCGCCACGTCGCCGGCCACCGCCGCGTCCGCCCGCAACGACGGGCCCACCAAGACCGATTACCGACTGCTGCCGTCCTGGGAGGTCCAGTCCGTCGTCAACACGACCGAAATCCAGGATCGCCTCCAACCCACGCCGCTCAATCACCAGGTCCGGCCAGGCGATGTCGTCGACGTCGAAGTCCGCTACGTCAACGCCGCCGGCAAGCCTGCGACTGACGTCCGCCTCACGCTCCCGGTTCCGGCTGGCGGCCTGCGCGTCCTGCTGGGAGGCTCCAGCGACACTCCGCCTCAATTCGCCAGCCTTGACGGCAAGCGCTACGCCCCGATTCCGCTCAAGCGCGAATTGCGCCTGGCCGATGGCCGTCGCGCGACCATCGACGTTCCTACTTCCGAGTACCGATTCGTCCGCTGGCATCTCGGCGACTTGCCCGCCGGCGCGGAACGCGCCGTCCGCGCGCGGCTCCAATTGCCTGAGGCGGCCGTCGCCAAGCCCTGAGGTCACGATGGCCGTCCGGTCGGAAGACCGTTCGGTCGGCGCGAGTCTTCAGCGAGCCATCGCAGCCTGCGCGCCCGCGCACCAGTGCGCGACATGCTCGTGGAAACGATCATGTCGATGCATCGCGCCTTGTTTGGGAATGCCATCAAAGTGATAGCCGGCTCCGACGCCCGGCATGCGTGGCAACTTGCCGCGCATGGCGGCGACCGGGTCACCGTAGGGCGAGTAACTCGCGACCAGCTCCTTCGCCCGCGCCAGGTTGCACGCCGGCAACTGCTTGATCAGCCCCTCGCTCAGGTGAGCCGGACAGAACGCGGTCACCGGCACCGGCGCCTTCGCACCCAGCGCCGCGAACATCGCTTCGCCTGCCCCCTTGGAGTGGCCGACCACGCGAAGCGTCAGCCCAGCCAGCGTCGGATCCGACCTCATGCGTTGCTGCAATTGGCTCAGCAGCGTGCTCGCCTGCTTGTAGCTCCTGGGCGTTCCGCCCAGCCCCGCGAAGATGTTGGCGCCCCATTGCGACAGCGTGGACCTGAAGTTCCGCCCCGGCTTGACGCGTGCGGCGATCGTCTCGCCCACCTTCTTGCCCGCAGTGGTGCCACCGAACGCCACCACCAGCTCGCGGCTGTCAGGCCGATGCAGGAGCACCGCAGTCAAGCCGCTCCCCCGATCGACGATCACGCCCTGCCCTTGCTCGACACCCGCTGACTTCAGCCCCAGCGCCTGGCGCATCGGCGCCGCCAGGTCTTCCCGCGTGGACCATCCCTCGGGCAGCGCCTCCGCGCGGCGTGCGTAGGGAAAGCTGGCCAGTCGAGCGTCCTGCATCAACCGCGTCACGCTGACCGCATCGGTGGGCATCTCTCGGCGCTCGTAGAACGCGGCCGGGATGGACGGGCACGCGCGCAGTCCGTGGAGCTCGACCTTCGCCCCCCTCGGAGCACCGGCGCCCTGCCCGGCCGTCGGCGTCCTGCGCCGCATGGCCCCGCACCGACGCAGCGCCGTGTCGTCGATGGGCCCTTGGCGAAGTCCCGCCAGCAAGGACCTCGCCGTGGCGGGACCCGCCGCCGTCCCAGGCGAAGCCGGCATCGGGTGGCTCGACTTGCTCGACGAGCGGGCCTGGGTTGGCGTGCCGATGATCAACGCCATGGGACCGAGCGAAGCAACGAGCCGGGTCATGCCGCTCTCCGGCTCGCGCGCACCAGCAGGGCTGCAGTCGGTGGACGATGCGCTCGTGCGCCCGCCATGTCGGCGCGGATCTCGGCGGCCAGATCCAGCATCGCGTCGATCTCATCGGCCATCGCTTCCGCGTCGGGCGTCAGCGCGAGCTCCCGGATCAGCACGAACTGGCGCCGCACGCTGTCCGCGGCGATCGTCGCGCCCGACAGCGCGTCGCGATCGGCGTTCAGGCGCAGGAGGCGCAACGCCAGCGCGCCGGCGGGGTCCTCCTGCGGGATCGCCATCACCCGCGCCACCAGCATCACGTGGTCCTCGTCGCGCTCCACGACCAGTTGCACGTTGTCGCCCCCGTCGATCAGCACCAGCAGGCCTTGCGGGGCCTCCAGCGAGGTGGCGGTGCGCCGCGACAGCGCGGCCAGGAGCTCGGTGAAAGGATCCGAGGCGGTGGAGGCATCGATCATGAGGCGAGAGGGTCCAGTGGAAAGCCGGATCAGTCGGCGCACGCCTCGATGCGTTCATGGGCGAACCTGCCCGCTTCGCGTTCATTCGATCTGGACGATCGCTTCCTTGACGAGTCTCGCGAACTTGCCGGTCTCCTGACGGATGCGCGTCACCGGCTGGAGTCGGCCAGCAGCGCTGCCAACGATGCTTTCCAGAGCGTCGCCACCGTATGCGATCCATGGCCGCGCGTGGCCGGGCTGAGCGGGATGACGAGCGCCTTGCCACGCGGAACACGTTGGATCTCCTGCTCCAGCAGGCCGAGTTCGGGCGGATTGATCAGGTCGTCCGCCGAGTTGACCGCCAGCAGCGGCGCCTTGATCCGCTCCAGTCCCGGATTGGGGTCGTAGTCGCGCGAGGCCTCCAGCGCGTACAGCGTGTCATTGGCATCGCTGTGCTTCTGGCCGTTGGCCACGGCCCCGTCGATGGCCGCATCGGCGGCCGCCAGCGTGGGCAGTTGCTGCTGACGCAGCACCGGGTTGCTGGACATGAGCATCAGCATCTCGCTCGCCGTGGCCAGGCTCGGCGGCTGGCTCTTGTAGTTGCCGCCCTGCCAGGCCGGATCGTTGCGGATCGCGTCGATGACGACCCGGCGCCACAGCCGGTTGCGGCCGGCGATCTGCGTCGGCAGGCTGGCCAGCGGCATCAACGCGTCCATGAAGTCCGGATGGCGCTGGCCCCACAACCAGGTGTGCATGCCGCCCATCGAGGTCCCCATCACCAGGCGCAGGTGGTCCACCTTGAGACCCTCGGTGACGAGCAGGTACTGCGCCCGCACCATGTCTTCGTAGCCATAGCGCGGGAATTTCGCGCGCAGGCCGTCGCTGGGCTTGGACGAGGCGCCATGGCCGATGCCATCAGGCAGGATCAGGTAGTAGCGGTTGGCGTCCAGCAGCCCACCGGCGCCGAACAGCTCGCCGGAGAACTCGGGCCGGATGAACTGCGCCCCCGTTCCGCCGGTGCCGTGCATGATCAGCACGGCATTGCTGACTCGGCCGCTGGCGTCGCGCCGCGGTTTGCCCAGCGTGCGGTAGTGCAGCCTCAACTCGGGCAACACCTCGCCGCTGGCGAAGCGGAAATCGCGGGCGATGAAGTCGCCCTCCACGGGCACGGGTGGCTCGGCCGCCCACACGGCACCACCGAGCAGGCCGCCGGTCAGCAGGACCAGGCACAGGCGCTTGAAGAACGTGAACATGGGGCGGCTCCAGATCAGTCGGATTCGATATCACGCACCACGCTCATCACCTTGGTCGTGATGATGTCCACCGCCGGACCGTTGGCCCCGTGCGGCAGGATGACGTCGGCATTGCGCTTGGTCGGCTCGATGAACTGCTTGTGCATCGGACGCACCGTTTCGAGGTACTGGCTCACCACGCTCTCGGTGCTGCGGCCGCGCTCCAGGATGTCGCGCTGCAGGCGGCGGATGAAGCGCACGTCGGAGGCGGTGTCCACGTAGATCTTCAGCGACATCATCTGGCTCAACGCGGAGTCATACAGCGCGTAGAGGCCCTCCACGACGATCACCGGCGCGGGCTTGACCGTGATGGTCTGCGAGGACCGGTTGTCGGCGGCGAAGTCGTACACCGGCATCTCGATCGCCTGTCCGTCACACAGCGACGCCACATGCGCCGTCATCAGCGGCCAGTCGAAGGCGTCGGGGTGGTCGTAATTCTGCTTTCGCCGGTCTTCCGGCGACATGTGCGACTGGTCCAGGTAGTAGTCATCGAGCATGACCACAGCCACACGCGCCGGCCCGATGGACGACAGGACCTGGCGCGTGACGGTCGACTTGCCGCTGCCGCTGCCGCCGGCAACGCCGATCACGAAGGGATTGTTGTTGTTGTTCTTGGTTGTTTTCATGGGGATCTTCGCCAGGCGTAGAGCCATGGCTGGGGTTTTCAAACCCAGGAGCATCCCACAACCCAACCGGCGCCCCCAGCCCGCGCGCCCCGCGGGCGGTCGCGCGGACGCTCTCCCGGCGTCGCGCTCATTCGATCTGGACGTTCGCTTCCTTGACGAGCCTCGCGAATTTGCCGGTCTCCTGACGGATCTGCGTCGCGAGCTGCTCGCTGCTGCCGCCGGTGGGTTCCGCGCCGATCTCCTGCATGCGCTGACGGAACTCCGGCGCCTGGATCACCTTCACCATCTCCGCGTTGAGCCGCGTGACGATGTCCTTGGGCGTGGCGGCCGGCGCCAGCACGCCGAACCAGGTGCCGATGTCGAAACCCTTGAGCCCCATTTCCTCCAGCGTCGGGACATCGGGCAAGGCGCTCGATCGTTTGGCCGTGGTCACCGCCAGCGCGCGCAGCTTGCCCGCCTTGATGTGCGGCAGCACCGGGGTCACGGTGTCGAAGGACATCTGGATCTGTCCGCCCAGCAGGTCCGTCGCCAGCGGCCCGCTGCCCTTGTAGGGCACATGCAGCAGCGTCGTGCCGGTGGCGTTCTGGAACTGCGTACCGATGAGGTGCTGCGCCGTCCCGTTGCCGTTGGAGCCGTAGCTCCACTGCCCCGGGTTCGCCTTCAACGCGGCGACCAGCTCCGGCACGGACTTCGCGGGCGTCGCGCTCGCGTTGACGACGAGCACGTTGGGCACCAGCGCGATGCCGGTGATGGGCACGAAGTCGCGCTGGAAGTCGTAGGGCAGCTTCTTGTAGACGCTGCTCGCGATCGTGTGGTGCACCGCGCCGATCAACAGCGTGTAACCGTCGGGCTTGGCCTTGGCGACGTAATCGGCACCGAGCGTCGCGCCTGCGCCGGGACGGCTCTCGACGATGACGGGCTGGCCCAGGCTCTGCTGGAGCCTCTCGGCCAGCGCGCGCGCCAGCACATCGGTCGTGCCGCCCGCCGGGAACGGCACGATCAGCGTGATCGGCTTGATCGGCCACGGTTGGGCGAAGGCCGGCGCTGAAAGGCCCAGGGCTCCGATGGATACGGCGATCGCCGCGATCAAAGTGCGACGGCGTGAAGAGCTTGCAACGTGGTTCATGGTCTTGTCTCCTGGACGATGGCTCTGCTGGCCATTCGACGTGGGTTTGGCCCTCACCCCTGCCCTCTCCCGCAAGCGGGAGAGGGGGAGTCAGGCCGGTTGACGCAGCGCGGCGACGACGGCCGCGGTGACATCGGTGGTCCGGGCCTGCCCGCCGAGATCGCCGGTGTGAAGCGCCGGGTTCGCGGTCACCGTCTCGATCGCGCGCATCAACCGCAGCGCGGCCTCTGCCTCGCCGAGGTGCTCCAGCAGCATGACCGCCGACCAGAAGGTCCCCACCGGATTGGCCAGCCCCTTGCCCATGATGTCGAACGCCGAGCCATGGATGGGCTCGAACATCGAGGGATAACGGCGCTCCGGGTCGATGTTGCCCGTCGGCGCGATGCCCAGGCTGCCCGCCAGCGCCGCCGCCAGGTCGCTCAGGATGTCCGCATGCAGGTTGGTCGCGACGATCGTGTCGAGCGACGCCGGCTTGTTGACCATGCGCGCGGTCGCCGCGTCGACGAGTTCCTTGCCCCAGCTCACGTCGGGGAACTCCCGCGCGACCTGCGCCGCGATCTCGTCCCACATCACCATCGCGTGCCGCTGCGCGTTGCTCTTCGTGATCACCGTCAGCAGCTTGCGCGGCCGCGACTGCGCCAGCCGGAACGCGAAGCGCATGATCCGCTCCACGCCTGCGCGCGTCATGATGGACACGTCGGTCGCCGCCTCGATGGGATGGCCCTGGTGCACGCGGCCGCCGACGCCGGCGTACTCGCCCTCCGAGTTCTCGCGCACGATCACCCAGTCGAGGTCCTTCGGTCCGCAGCGCTTGAGCGGCGCGTCGATGCCCGGCAGCACCCGCGTGGGCCGCACGTTGGCGTACTGGTCGAAGCCCTGGCAGATCTTCAGCCGCAGGCCCCACAGCGTGATGTGGTCGGGGATGTCGGGGTCGCCGGCGGAGCCGAACAGGATCGCGTCCTTGCCGCGCAACGCGTCCAGCCCATCGGCCGGCATCATCTCGCCGTGCGCGCGGTACCAGTCCCCGCCCCAGCCGAAATCCTCGAACTCGAAACGGAAACGGTCCGTCGTGGCGGCCAGTGCCTTCAGCACCTGGCGGCCGGCGGGAATCACTTCCTTGCCGATGCCGTCGCCCGGAATCGTGGCGATGCGATAGGTCTTCATGCGATCGGTCTCCTGGTCTTGCATGGAACAACGAGGCCGACTCTAGGCATCCTCGCCTGGTTCGGATCGCCGCTAAAGTCAAGCCGTCCTTAACCTGTGCTCAACAGTCGAGCCGTCGCCCGCATGCCCACCCGAGCGCCCTCCTCCCTCGCCCCGCCGTCCTCGGCCACCATCGCGCCGGCCGACCTGGGGTTCTTCTCCGCGCTGTGCGGCGCCGGCAGCCTGAGCGCCGCGGCGCGCGAGCTCGGCATCACCACCGCGGCAGTCAGCAAGCACCTCACGCAGATGGAGACGCGCCTGGGCGCCACGTTGCTCAGCCGCACCACGCGCCGCATGAGCCTGACGCAGGAAGGCGAGCTCTACCTGGAGCACGCGCGGCGCATCCTCGCGGCCATCGACGATCTGCAGGACGTGATGAGCGCCAGCGGCCGTACTGCCAGCGGACTGCTGCGCGTGAACGCGACGCTGGGCTTCGGACGTACCCACATCGCGCCGCTGATCTCGAGCTTCGCGCGCCAGCACCCGAAGCTGCAGGTGCAGCTGCAGCTGTCGGTGAATCCGCCGCCGCTGCACGAGGACGCCTTCGACGTCTGCATCCGTTTCGGTCCGCCACCCGACGCGCGCGTGATCGCGCGGCGCCTGGCGGGCAACCGGCGGCTGCTGTGCGCGTCGCCGGCCTACCTCGCGGTGCGAGGCACGCCGCGCACGCCGGCGGAGCTGGTGCGCCACGACTGCATCGGCATCCGCCAAGGCGAGGAGGCCTACGGCCTGTGGAGGCTGAGCGCCAGGCGCGGCCGCAAGGTGCTCACCGAGGCCGTCAAGACACGCGGCGCGCTGACGACCAACGACGGCGAGATCGCGGTGAACTGGGCCCTCGACGGCCACGGCATCCTGATGCGCGCGCAGTGGGACATCGCGCGTTACCTGGCCAGCGGCCGGCTCGTGCAGGTGCTGCCCGACTGGGACACGCCCGACGCTGACATCTACGCCGTCTATCCGAGCCGCGTGCAAGGCACGGCGCGGGTGCGCCAGTTCGTGGACCACCTCGCCCGCGCGCTGGGGGATGGGCAGTCAACCACGACGATGACGGCGGGCTAGCATCGATGCCTGCGGCCGGCAAGCCGGAGGAACCGTCGCGGGCCGCAGCCGAATGCGGTCTTGGGGATCCCGCATTCGGCCTTCAACTGGCAGGCTTCTTCCTCGCGTCCCTCACGGACGGAAAGGGCAACTGATGAGCGCACACGGATTGCTGGACCAACTGCTGAGGTCCGGCCGGGATCTGCTGGAAGGACGCGGCGGCGCGACCACCGGCCTGGGCGGACTGGCCAGCCGGGGCGGACTCGGTGGATTGGGCGGAATCGGCGGAATCGGCGGACTGGGTGACCTGGGCAAGCTCGGCGCCGGTGCCGGCGCGATCGGCGTCCTGGGCTCGCTGCTGGGCAGCAAGCGCGGCCGCAGCTATGGCGGCAAGGCGCTCAAGTACGGCAGCATCGCCGCCCTCGGGCTGATGGCCTACAAGGCCTACACGAACTGGCAGGCGCAGCAGCAAGCGCAACCGGCGCAGCAGGCACCAGGCGCCGCGGGATCGGGCTTCACCGGGTCGGCGGCCACCGCGTCGGGAACGGCCTCGGGATCCGCGTCCTGGACACCGGGCGCGTTGCCCGCGGAACCGCGCACGCTGGACCGCGTGCCGCCGGCCGAGGCCGAGCACCACAGCCGTGCCGTGCTGATGGCGATGATCGCGGCGGCCAAGGCCGATGGCCATCTCGATGACCGCGAGCGCGGCCTGATCGAGAACGAGCTCGCCAGCCTGGACGACGATCCCGGCCTGCGCGCCTGGTACGAGGAGCTGCTGCGTCAGCCGCTGGATCCCGCGCGCGTCGCGCAGGCGGCCAGCTCGCCGGAGATCGCCTCCGAGATGTACCTCGCCACCTTGCTGATGGTCGACGAGACCAGCTTCATGGAGCGGGCCTACCTCGACGAGCTCGCCCGGCAGCTGAAGCTGCCCGACGGACTCAAGGCGCAACTGGAGGCGCAGGCACTGCGGTGATCGCGGCTCAGTAGTGCACCACCGAGCGGATCGACTTGCCTTCGTGCATCAGGTCGAAGGCCTCGTTGATGCCGGTCAGCGGCATCGTGTGCGTGACGAAGGGCGCGAGCTGGATGTCGCCGCGCATGGCGTCCTCGACCATGCCCGGCAGCTGCGAGCGTCCCTTCACGCCGCCGAAGGCCGTGCCCTTCCAGCTGCGGCCGGTGACGAGCTGGAACGGCCGCGTCGAGATCTCCTGACCTGAACCGGCCACGCCGATCACGATGGATTGGCCCCAACCGCGGTGCGCGCACTCGAGCGCCGCGCGCATCACGTTGACGTTGCCGATGCACTCGAAGGTGTGATCCACGCCCCAGGTCGTCATCTCGACGATCACCTGCTGGATGGGCTTGTCGTGGTCCTTGGGGTTCACGAAGTCGGTAGCGCCGAAGACCTTGGCCAGCTCGAACTTGGACGGGTTGGTGTCGATGGCGATGATGCGGCCGGCCTGGGCCAGCTTCGCGCCCTGGATCACCGCCAGGCCGATGCCGCCCAGCCCGAAGACCGCGACGCTGTCACCGGGCTGGACCTTGGCGGTGTTCTTCACCGCGCCCAGGCCCGTGGTCACGCCACAACCCAGCAGGCAGACCTGCTCGGGGTTGGCGTCCGGGTTGATCTTGGCGAGCGAGACCTCGGCCACCACGGTGTACTCGCTGAACGTGGAGCAGCCCATGTAGTGATAGATGGGCTGGCCGTTGTAGCTGAAGCGCGTGGTGCCGTCGGGCATGACGCCCTTGCCCTGCGTGGCGCGCACGGCCACGCACAGGTTGGTCTTGCCGGACTTGCAGAACAGGCACTCGCCGCATTCCGCGGTGTAGAGCGGGATCACGTGGTCGCCGGGCTTGACGCTGGTGACGCCCTCGCCGACCTCGACGACGATGCCCGCGCCCTCATGGCCCAGCACCGCCGGGAACAAACCTTCCGGATCGTCGCCGCTGAGCGTGAATGCGTCGGTGTGGCAGACGCCGGTGTGGGTGATCTTGACCAGCACCTCGCCCTTGCGGGGCGGCGCGACATCGATCTCGACGATCTGCAGCGGCTTGCCAGCTTCGAACGCGACGGCGGCACGGGACTTCATGGGGAGGCCTTTCGAATGGGGATGGGGACCGGCGTCCGCGAAGGACGGCGCGCCCCTGTGGGGCGCGCGACGCGGGCCAGTCTATACCCCGAACCGCGGTCGGGAGAGGTCTTCAGGCCCCTCGTCCGCGCGACGCATGCGCTTCGCGCACGGGCCGTGGACGCCGCGGTCGCGGGTCCTCAATGCGCGAGCAGGTAACGCGCCATCAGGCGTGACTGGGTCTCGCTCAGCCCCAGCGTGGGCATCGCGGTGTGGGCGTCGAGCGCCTGGGGATCGCGGATCCACGCGGCCAGGCCGTCCTCGGTCGCCGGCGCCGCACCGCCGATGCGGTCGCGCCCGGCCAGGCCGCTGAGTCTCGGGCCGTTGGAGGTGTCCGGGCCGACCACGCCGGGAATCGCGTGGCACGCGGTGCAGCCGTGCTGTCGGAAGGCGCGCTGCGCCAGCTCGACGCTGGAGAGCGCCGGGACCAGCGGGGCCGGTGCGTCCACCTGGCCGTCGCAGCGGGCACGTGGGGAGACGGGAGCGGTTGCGATGGCCGTCGTGGCTGGGGCCGTGATCGGGGTCGTGGTCGTGTTGGTCCTCGCCCTTGCGGTCACGCCTGGAGACGTCCCCACCATCGCGCGGTACTGATCCGGCGTCATCAACGGCAGCGCGTCGAGGAAAGCTACGACGGCCCAGAGCTCGCGCTCCTCGAGCCGGTACTCCCACGCCGGCATGCCGCTCATCTTGATGCCGTTGCGCGTGATCCAGTAGAGGTCCTGCGGGCGCCAGTGGCGCGTGGCCTCGATGAGCGAGGTCGGCACCGGTTG
Organism: Roseateles sp.; assembly: GCA_039594005.1. GTDB lineage: Bacteria > Pseudomonadota > Gammaproteobacteria > Burkholderiales > Burkholderiaceae_C > Roseateles. The sequence goes on along the minus strand of JBCNOF010000010.1, from coordinate 822,003 downwards.
CAGGCCAAGCGCGAAGGGTTCAGGCGCCACGCCGGGCGCGCCGTGGCAGGCCACGCAGCGGTCGCGGAAACACGCCGCGCCCAGCATCACCTGATCACGCGTGCGCAAGTCGGCCGGCGGCGGATGCGCGTCGGCGCGGCGCTGCACGGCGCGCTTGAGCGCGATCTCCAGCAGCGAATGCACCGGCTGCCAATGCGGCCCGGTGGCCGACACGTCATAGGCGCCCCAACCGATGAAGGCCGCCGCGCCCGCGATGCCCAGCACGGCGGCCGCCGCGAAGGCGGCGATCACGGCGCGGATCGGCGATCGCCAGGGTGATCGCGACAAGGGGGGCTCGGTCATGGCCGCCCTGCGGCAAGCGCGATGCCAAGGGAAATGGGCAGCCTCCGGAAGCCCCTCGCCCGCGGAGCGGGAGAGGGGTTGGGGTGAGGGCTCGTGGTCGACAGCGAGCCCTGCCCCGAGCCCTCACCCCCCGCCCTCTCCCGCTTCGCGGGCGAGGGGGCCTTCGGCCATTCGGCGGGTCGGGCACTTCGCATGCCGGGGAGCGCGCATGCCCCCTCGTCACCTCCTCCTCTTCGCCGTGGCCTGCACCTGCGCAGCGCTCACCGCCTGCGGTCCCTCACCGGAGGAGCCGCTGCGGCGCTGGCAAGTCGAATCCGCGGACCCGGTGCGAGGCCGCCAACTGATGTCCCAGTACCAATGCGGCAGCTGCCACCTCATCCCCGAGGTGCCGGGCGGCGGCCAACGCGGACCGGCGCTGGATCGTTTCGGGCGGCGCAGCTACATCGCCGGGCAATGGCCCAACACGCCGGAGACCTTGCAGCAATGGTTGCGGGATCCGCCCGCGATGCAACCCGGCACGGCGATGCCGAGGCTCGGCGTGTCGGAACAGGACGCGCGGGACATCGCCGGCTACCTGCTGTCCTTGCGATGAGCGCGACCCTGCTGCGCCCGGCCGGTCCGCAGGCGGAGGCGCTGGCGGGCGCGATGAGCACCGCCCTGGCCGTGTGCGCCTTCGCGTTCGTCGTCGCGATGGGCGCCTTGGCCGCCGCGCTGTGGTGGCGCGGCCGACGGCCGGTGCCTTCGGCGCTCTGGCTCTGGGGCGGCGGACTGGTGCTGCCGGTGCTCGTCTTCGGTGGACTGCTGCTGCACGGCGAGCGCCAGACCCGAGGCCTGCTAGACCCGGCCCCGCCCGGCGCGTTGCGGATCGCGGTCACGGGTCACCTGTGGTGGTGGTCGCTGCGGTACGACGCCGAGGGCGACACGCCAGCCTTCCTCACGGCCAACGAGCTGCGCGTGCCGGTGGGCCGTCCCGTCGCGCTGACGCTGGCCTCGGAGGACGTCATCCACAGCTACTGGGTGCCCGCGCTGGGCGGCAAGATGGACCTGGTGCCAGGGCGCCTGAACCGGTTGACCTTCACCGCCGCGCGGCCCGGCGTCTATCGTGGGCCGTGCTCCGAGTACTGCGGCACGCAGCACGCGACGATGGTGTTGCAGGTCGTGGCGATGCCGCCCGAGGACTTCGCGCGCTGGCGCCGAGAGCAGGCCGCCGATCCACCCGCGCCGGTCTCACCCCGCGCGAGGCGAGGCGCCGCGCTGTTCGCCGAGCATGGCTGCGCCTCTTGTCACGCAGTGCGCGGCATCACCGCGCCCATCGGCTCGCGGCCCGCCCTCGGCCCCGACCTGACCCATGTCGCCCGCCGGCTGTGGCTGGGCGCGGGCGCGCTGCGGCAGTACGCTGCAGGCGGCGACGCCGTCGGGAATGGCGCCGACGATCCGGCTGTCGACGCGCGCCCCGCGCTGCGCGCGTGGATCAGGGACGTTCAGCAAGTGAAGCCTGGCGCGCGCATGCCGAGTTACCGCCATCTGCCTGCGGAAGACATCGAGGCCCTCGCCGAGTTCCTCGCCGAGGATTCCACCGCGCGCGGCCCCGCGCAACGGCCGTTGGTCGCCGCCACGCCATGAACGACGCCATGAACGACGTCGATATCAGCCGTCCCGCCAACCGCCTGCCGCGCCCGCCCGGCGAGCTCGAACGGCTGGAGGCCGCCTGGGCGCCACCGCGCGGCTGGCGCCGCGTCGGCAGCGTCAACAACGTCTTCATCGGCAAGCTCTACATCGCCACCGCGTTCGTGTTCCTGCTGCTGGGCGGCGTGCTGGCGCTGCTGATGCGCGCGCAACTCGCCGCGCCCGGCCAGACGCTGATCGACGCGCCGCTGTTCCAGCAGCTGTTCACCATGCACGGCACGGTCATGATGTTCCTCTTCGCCGTGCCGATGGTCGAGGCGATCGCAGTGTTCCTGCTGCCCAACATGCTGGGCGCGCGCGACCTGCCCTTCCCTCGCCTGTCCGCCTACTCCTACTGGATGTACGCGATCGGCGGCCTGGCCTTCTACGCCACGCTCTTCTGGCGGCTCGCGCCCGATGCCGGCTGGTTCATGTACCCGCCGCTGAGCGGCGCGACCTACTCGCCGGGGCTGAACGCGGACTTCTGGCTGCTGGGCATCGGCTTCATCGAGATCTCCGCCATCGCCGGCGCGATCGAGCTGATCACCGGCGTGCTCATGACCCGTGCGCCGGGCATGCGGCTGAGCCGGATGCCGGTCTACGCCTGGTCCATGCTCGTCGTCGGGCTGATGATCATCCTGGCCTTCCCCGCGGTGATCGCCGGCACCGCGCTGCTGGAAATGGAGCGCGCCTTCGACTGGCCGATCTTCGACGCCACCCGCGGCGGTGATCCGCTGCTGTGGCAGCACCTGTTCTGGTTCTTCGGCCATCCGGAGGTCTACATCATCTTCCTGCCGGCGGCGGGGCTGGTGTCGACGATGGTGCCGGCGCTCGCGCGCACGACGCTGGTGGGGCGCCATGTGGTGACCGCCGCGCTGATCGGCATCGGCGCGGTCAGCTTCCTGCTGTGGCTGCATCACATGTTCACCGCCGGCCTGGGCGGCATGGGCATGAGCCTGGTGTCCGTGTTCAGCGTGGCCATCGCGATTCCCGGCGCGCTGCAGGTCTTCGCGTGGATCGGCACGCTGTGGCGCGGCCAGCTGCAGTGGACGACCGCGACCTGGTTCCTGATCGGTTTCCTCGTGACCTTCGTGCTGGGCGGATTGACCGGCGTGATGCTCGCGCTGCTGCCCATCGACTGGCAGGTGCATGACACCTACTTCGTCGTCGCGCATTTCCATTACGTGCTGATCGGCGGCATGGTGCTGCCGATGTTCGCGGCGCTCTATCACTGGATGCCGTTGTGGAAGGGTCGCGCGATGTCGGAGCGCGTGGGACGCTGGGTCTTCGGGCTGATCTTCGGCGGCTTCCACCTGACCTTCTTCCCCATGCACATCGCCGGGATGCTGGGCATGCCGCGGCGCGTGCACACCTATCCGTCGGGGATGGGGCTGGAACTGCCGAACGCGCTGTCGTCCGTGGGCGCGGTGATCATCGCGGCGGGCGTGCTGCTCTTCGTGATCGACCTGGTGCGCAGCCAGCGCGGCCCCGAGCAGGACCATCACGACCCATGGCGCTCGTCGACGCTGGAGTGGCTGCCGTCGGAGAACTACGGCACGCGCAGCATCCCGCATGTGGAGCACCACGAGCCGCTGTGGCATCGGCCCGGTCTGCACGAGGAGGTCGAGGCCGGCGGGCACTGGCTGCCGGGGACGATCAGCGGCGGGCGCGAGACGCTGCTGACCAGCGCCACGCGGGCCCATCCGCTGCGCGTGGTCGTGCTCGCGGGGGACAGCCTGTGGCCGTTGATCGCGGCGATCGGGACGGCGGCGTTCTTCCTGCTGATGACGGTGAAGGCCGTCACGGGCACGGTGATCGGCGGCGTGCTGGCGCTCGTAGCGATCTGGGCATGGCTGTGGCAGACGGATCGCGCGCCGCCGTTCGAGGACGCCGAGGCGGCAGATGGCGTGATCCTGCCCATGGGCGCGAGCGGCTGGCAGGCGCCGTCGTTCTGGGGCGTGGTCATCCTGATCGTTGTGCAGGCAACGATCTTCGCGTCCATGGCCTTCGCGCACCTGCACGTGGCGATGCGGCTGGATGTGTGTCCGCCGCCCGGGGCCGGGCTCGCACAGGTGTCGACCTTGATGCTCGGGTCGATCGCGTATGCGCTCAGCGCGGCGATCGTGATGGCCACGGGGCGTGGCGCCAGGCGCGCGCCCGTGGCTCGGTGGCGGGCGATGCTGCTCGTGCCGGCGTTCGGGCTCGTGGTCGGGGCATTCGTCGTCGGCCTGCGGACCGCGTGGCCGGCGCAGCGTCCGCCCACGCTCGATGCGTGGACCGGCACGCTCGCCGCGATGCACAGTCTGCAAGGGCTGCAGGTCGCGGTGGCTGCGTTGCTGGCGCTCTACTTCGGGGCGCGCATCGCCTCGGGACTCGTCCGGCCCCGGCAGCACGCGACGCGCGAGGCGGTCGTGCTGCTGTGGGGCTGGGTCTGCGTGCAGGGCGTGGTCACGCTGTGGTGGCCACGGTGGATCGCGTGAGCCCCTTGCAGCCCCTCGCCCGCGCAGCGGGAGAGGGGTTGGGGTGAGGGCTTGTCTGAGGGCACGGTGCCTTTCGAAGAGCCCTCACCCCTGCCCTCTCCCGCAAGCGGGAGAGGGGGCCAGCGAACCTGCAAGCGGGAGTGCTGTCAAACGCCGAGCAGGGAAACCGCCTTCGTGTTGAGGTAAGCCTCGAGCGCCTCGGGGCCGCCCTCGGAGCCGTAGCCCGAGTCCTTCACGCCACCGAAGGGCATCTCCGGCCGAGGGCGTGGCGGGCTGGTTGATCCACAACATGCCGACTTCCAGCCGCTGCGCGAGCAGATGGGCGTTCTTGATCGACTTCGTGAAGGCGTAGCCCGCCAGACCGAAGGGCAGCCGGTTGGCCTCGGCGATCGCGTCCTCGAGCGCGTCGAAGCCGCGCACCGCCGCGATCGGGCCGAAGGGCTCGTCGTTGAAGACCGACGGCCTCCAGCGGCACGTCGGCCAGCACGGTGGGCGCGAAGAAGTTGCCGGCGCTGCCGACACGCTCGCCGCCGGTGGCGATCTTGGCCCCGCGCTCGCGCGCCTCGGCCACGATCTTGGACATGGCCACGACACGGCGCTCATTGGCCAGCGGGCCGAGCGTCGTGCCCTCGGCCAGGCCGTCGCCGAGCTTGAGGCCTTGCGCGTGCTTGACCAGCGCGGCGGTGAACTCGTCCTTGAGGCTGTTGTGGACCAGGAAACGCGTCGGCGAGATGCAGACCTGGCCGGCGTTGCGGAACTTCGCGCCGCCGGCGGCCTTCACGGCCAGCGCGACGTCGGCGTCCTCGGCGACGATCACCGGCGCATGGCCGCCCAGCTCCATCGTGGCGCGCTTCATGTGCGGGCCGGCCAGCGCGGCGAGCTGCTTGCCGACCGGGGTCGAGCCGGTGAAGGTGACCTTGCGGATGACCGGATGCGGGATCAGGTAGCTCGAGATTTCGTGCGGGATCGCCGAAGACCAGGCCCACGGTGCCCGGGGGCACGCCGGCATCGACGAAGGTCTGCAGCAGCGCGGCCGGCGACGCCGGCGTCTCCTCGGGCGCCTTGACGAGGAAGGAGCAGCCGGTGGCCAGCGCGGCGCCGAGCTTGCGCACGATCTGGTTGACCGGGAAGTTCCAGGGCGTGAAGGCGGCGACGGGGCCGACCGGCTCCTTCAGCACGAGCTGCTGCGCGGCGAGGTTGCGCGACGGAACGATGCGGCCGTAGACGCGGCGGCCCTCGTCGGCGAACCACTCGATGATGTCGGCACCAGCGAGGACCTCGACCTTGGCCTCGGCGACGGGCTTGCCCTGTTCCTGGGTCAGCAGCTTGGCGATCTCGGGGCGCGCTCGCGCAGCAGCGCGGCGGCGCGGCGCATGGTGGCGGCGCGCTCGTGGGCGGAGATGTTGCGCCAGGCCTCGAAGCCCTTCTGCGCGGCGTCGAGCGCGCGGTCGAGGTCGGCCTTGCTGGCATGGGCCACGCGGCCGATGACGGCTCCGGTGGCGGGATTGCGGACGTCGATCGTCTTGCCGCCGGTGGCATCGACCCATTCATTGGCGATCAGCAGGCGGGTATCGGGATAGGAGGGAGTGGTCATCGCAAGGTCCTCGAAGACGAAGGAAGAAATCTTGGGCGCCGACTCTACCCCCTCCCCTGCGGCGGGGTTGTGCCGCAGCGGACATGTCCGACGGGACACAGGCGTATTGGTCGCAGGTCGCCCGAGGACGGCGAGTCGCACTCGCTGACGGAGGTGTCGAGGGTTTCCGCGCCCCGATGGGGGGCCGAAGGTTGGATAGATTCCCTGACCGCTCGACAACACCCTGTTCATGAATCCGCTGGTCACTCTCCTGCTGATGCAATTCGCGTTCCGCCTGCTCTCCCAAGACCCGGTGGATGCGATCCTCTTCACCTCGTTCAGCGCATTGCTGGCCTTGCCGGCCTGGTGGACAGGCGGACTCAAGAGCTGGCACGGAATTGCCGACAGGGCGCGCGCTCATCCGCTGCAAGCGGCGATGGCCGGCCTGATGCTGGGGCTGTTGATCGTGATGCTGGCCATGCTGGACAACCCATGGACAAGGATCGCCGCCGACCTGATCCTGGGTTTCTTCTTCTACTTCAGCTTCGGCTGCCTGGCGATCCGGGCATTGGATCGCTTCAAGCGACGATCGGGATCGTGATGGGACAGACTGACCCGGCGACGAAGCCGCATCTGGTGTTTTCCTGCTTTCTCACCGAGGTCGACCACGTCGCGACGGCGCTCGGCGAGACGGCCAGCAGGGACAGCGGGTCTGTCCATCAAATGATCAGGGGCCCCTTGGATCTTGAAGAAGAAGCGGCGCATCCGGGACCGCCTGCGCAGGCTGGACTTGATGGTGTACCTCAAGGTGCTCGGTATTGATGCGCAAGACGAGGACTTCTGGAAGGAGGAAGGACGGCACGGCGTCTATCTGGTGCAGGTCTGATCAACTGCGGGATCGCCATTTGCCCGCCCTGCCGCACCCTGACTCCGTACTGGATGGATGACCGCTTTCCTGGACCGCCTGCCGCATGCGCACCCGCGCGCGTGGATCGCTGCCTTCCTGCTCGCGCTCGCGGCGCTGGTCGGCGTGACACCTTTGCCCGCCCTCGCCCAGGATCCCCCCGCCGCTGAATCCACCGACCCGGCCAAGCTGCTGGACGCCGCCCGCAAGGACCTCGCCGCGCTCAAGTCACAGCAGGACAAGGCCCTCAACGAGCCATCGCTGCGCGACTTCAAGGAGAAGGTCGATCAGGTGAAGTCCCGCACCGATCAGGCCGCCTCCGCGCTCGAACCGCGCCTCAACGACGCCAAGGCCCGCCTCGCCGAGCTCGGCGATCCCCCAGCCGACGTCAAGGAAGCCCCTGAGCTCGCCACCCTGCGCGCCCAGCTCAACCGCGAGGTCGCCACCATCGACGCGCAGGTCAAGGTCGCCAAGGACACCGGCCTGCAGGCCGACAGCTATCTCGCCGCCGCTACCGCCAACCAGCGCCTGCAGCTCAGCGCGCAGCTCGGCGAGCGCTTCCCCTCGGTCCTGCAATCCAGCTTCTGGACCTCGCTGCGCGCCGCACGCGCCGATGACACCGAGCGCGCCCGCGTCTTCCTCGCCGAGCTCGGCGCGCTCTGGGATGGTGTGCCCGCCACGGCCTGGATCACCTTCCTCGCCGCCGTCGCGGTCTGGCTGGCGCTGTGCCTGGGCGCGCGCCGCCTGACCGCCAGGCTCTGCGCCACGCGCGTGCCGCAAGGCCGTCTGCGCCGATCGCTTTTCGCCGTCAGCGAGGTGGTGCTGCGCACGCTGCGCCCGGGGCTGATCGTCCACGGCCTGATGCTCACGCTGACCAGCGGCACCGCGGAGCTCAGCGATGCGCCCGGCTCGGTCGGCGCATGGCTGGACACGGTCGAGACCATCGTCTGGTTCGGAGGCTTCGTCGCCGGTCTCGGCGCCGCGCTGCTGATGGCGCGCAAACCCTCATGGCGCCTGCTGCCCGTGCCCGACGACACCGCCGCGCGTCTCGCCTGGTTCCCCCGCACGCTCGCGGCCGTCGTCGTGCTGGGCTGGTTGTCCTCGCGCACGGCCGCCACGCTGGAGCTCAGCATCGCCTGGAACAGCGCCGTCCACGCGCTGGCCTCGCTCACCTTCATCGCGGTGCTCGCGGCTGCGATCGCGCAGTTGCGACGCGGCACGGAGGCCGTCGCCGCCTCCTCCGCTGACGACAGCACCCAGGCGTCCAAAGACGGCAAGGACGACCGGAAGTCCCGGGACGAGCAGGCCGGCACCGGCCAGCACCCGGAGCTCACGATCCGCCCGTTGTGGCTGTCGGTGCTGCGCGCCGCCGCGTGGCTGGTGCTGGTGGGCTCGGGACTGGCGCTGCTGACCGGCTTCGTCTCGCTGGCGATGTTCGTGCTCAATCAGGTCGTGTGGGCGCTGATCGTGCTGGGCGGTGCGTCGCTCCTCACGCTGCTCGTCGACGACCTGTTCATGACGCTGCTGGCGACCTCCCCCGACGCCACGGGCAAGTCCGCCGGCCAGACCGACGGCGCCGCCGAGGACACGCCCCGGCCGCCGCGCACCCGCGAGCAGACCGCGCTGCTGCTGTCCGCGCTGTGTCGCGTCACCATCGGGTTCTTCGCGCTGTTGCTGCTGCTGGCGCCCTACGGCGAGGGGCCGATGGACCTGGTGCGCCGCTCCGGCAGCCTGCAGGACGGTCTGGCCATCGGCGCGCTGACGCTCAAGCCCTTCGACCTGCTCCAGGGCATCGCCGTGCTGGTCATCGGTTTGGCCGCGGTGCGGCTGCTCAAGAGCTGGCTGTCCGACCGCTACATGCCCACCACGCGGATGGACGTCGGCATGCGGTCCTCGACGACCACGCTCTTCGGCTACGTCGGCACCGTCGCCGCGATCGCCGCCGCGTTGTCCGCGGTCGGCTTCAGCCTGCAGAGCGTCGCGTGGGTCGCGAGCGCGCTGTCCGTGGGCATCGGCTTCGGCCTGCAGGCCATCGTGCAGAACTTCGTCTCGGGCCTGATCCTGCTGGCCGAGCGGCCGGTGAAGGTGGGCGACTGGGTCTCGCTGTCGGGCGTGGAGGGCGACATCCGCCGCATCAGCGTGCGCGCCACCGAGATCCAGATGGGCGACCGCTCCACGGTCATCGTGCCGAACTCGGAGTTCATCACCAAGATCGTGCGCAACGTCACCTACGGCGAGTCGCTGGGCATGGTGCAGTTCAAGCTGCCGATGCCGCTGGCCACCGACACCGACCGCGTGAAGGCGCTGGTGCTCGCGTCCTTCCAGGCGCATCCCGGTGTGCTGGCGACGCCAGCGCCCAACGTGCAACTGGACGGCGTGGACGGGACCAACCTCGTCATGAATGCCTCGGGCTTCGTGAATTCGCCGCGCGCGGCCTACGGCATCAAGAGCGACCTGCTTTTCGATGTGCTCACGCGGCTGCGCGCCGAAGGCCTGCTCCCGGCCCAGGCGGCACCGCCGACCGCCACGCCAGCTTGAGAGGCCACGTCACGGCGCGGGGATCGCTTCGACGCGACAATCGCCGCCGCCATGAACACGACCACGCCCTCCTCGCTCCCGCTCACCCCGATCACCCCGGTCTTCGCCGACGCGGCGCCCGTGGCGCCGGTCCCGATGGACAAGGCCTACCGGCTGCTCAACCACGGCCCGACCGTGCTGGTCTCGGCCGCGCACGACGGCGTGCGCAACGTCATGGCCGCGGCCTGGTCCTGCGCGCTCGACTTCAAGCCGCCCAAGGTCACGGTGGTGCTCGACAAGGCCACGCGCACCCGAGAGCTGGTCGAGGCCAGCGGCGTCTTCGTGCTGCAAGTGCCGACCGCGCAGCAGGCGGCGCTCACGCACCGGCTGGGGAATCGCAGCCTGCATGACGATCCGGAGAAGCTCGCGAACGCGGGGGCAAGGCTGGTCGATGTGACCGTGGCGGATGCGAGCGTGCCGCTGGTCGAGGGCTGCGCCGCGTGGCTGGTGTGCCGCGTGCTGCCGGAACCGCGCAACGAGCAGGTCTATGACCTGTTCATCGGCGAGGTGATCGCCGCCTGGGCCAATGCGCGCGTGTTCAGCAACGGGCATTGGCACTTCGAATCGGCGCCGCCCGCGCTGCGCAGCCTGCACTACATCGCAGGCGGACAGTTCTACGCGATCGGGGAATCGATCGTCGTGAAGGACGTCTGAAGCCCCTCGCCCGCGGAGCGGGAGAGGGGTTGGGGTGAGGGCTCGTGTGAGGGCACTGTGCCCTTCGGAGAGCCCTCACCCCCCGCCCTCTCCCGCTCCGCGGGCGAGGGGGCCTTCAGGGCCTTCGAGCGCGCAGGCTCAGGCTCAGGCTCAGGCTCAGGCTCAGGCTCAGGCTCAGGCTCAGGCTCAGGCTCAGGCTCAGGCTCAGGCTCAGGTCCCTTGGTCAGAACCGATGCTGAATGCCCAGGCCGACGCTCGACTGCGAGTCCGCGAAGCCGTTGTCGTCGCGCGAGACGCTCACCACGCCACCGCTGCCCGACTTGGCCGTCGACGCCACCGCGTACAGGCTGGTCCGCTTGGACAGCTCGTACTTCGCGCGCACCGCGTAGAGCTTGGGATCGTCCGTGCCGCTGGCGCCGCTGGAGATGTTCTGGAAGTACACCGCCGGCGTGAAGCTCAGCGCGGGCGTCGCCTGCCAGGTCGCGCCCAGCCACGTCATCGTGCTCTTCGCGTCGGCACCGCCCACGGCAAATTCCTTGCGGTAGACGCGCTGCGCCAGGAACAGCTTCACCGGTTTCCAGTCGTAGGACACGCCCCAGTGCAACGCCTTCTCCTTGTCGTAGCGGCCGTTGGCGGCGATGGTCGCGCCATTGCGCTGATCCACCACCAGCGTCGCCGCGAACGGACCTGCCGTGTAGGCGCCGGCCAGCGCGAAGAAGCGCCCCGCCGCGTCGGAACCGGCCACCTCGCCCAGCGCGTAGGTCGCGCCGACCTTCACCGGCCCGAAGGTCCCCTGGTACTTGATCAGGTTGGACATGCCCGTGACCATGCCGTCCTTGCGCGGCAGCGTCGCGATCTGGCCGCCCGAGGTCGCCCAGGAATAGAACGGCGCATACCCCATCGGATCGAAAGGCAGCAGGAAGTCGTAGGTCGTCGTGTACGAGCGGCCCGCGATCACGCGGCCGAAGTCGCCCTCCAGGCCGACGTTGGCCTGACGGCCCCAGAACGAGGAACCCGCCGCGCCGGTGTCGAAGCCGACCTCGGCCTCCAGCTGGAACACGGCCTTCAGGCCGCCGCCCAGGTCCTCGGCGCCGCGCAGGCCCCAGCGCGACGTGTTCATGCCGCCCGAGGTCACGCCGAAGCGATGGTCGCCCGCGGCGTTCATGTGATCGCGGTACTCCATCAGCACGTCGGCGATGCCGTAGAGGGTCACGCTGCTCTGCGCGTGGGCGCTCGTCGCGGCGCACAGGGCGAGCACGCAGGCAGCGCCCAACGCGCTCTTGCCGCTATTGCCTCCATTGCCGCTCTTGCGGAATCGGGAAGTTTTCAAGATGTCTCCTTGTTGTCATGGATGGGCGGTCAGGGAATCGGTGCGTCCCGGCGTCGCGCGGCGCTATCGCCGCAGTCCGAAACGCGTGGCGAGCGCCGCGTACTCGCGGTTCTGTTGCTCGATGAAGGCGCGCAGCGCAGGCCCGGTCAGGGCCAGCGGGAACAGGCCGTGGCGCGCGCGCAGGTCGTCGAAGGCGGGCGTGGCCATCAGCTGATCGAAGGTGGCGGTCCAGCCCGCCAGCGCGGCGTCCGACACCTTGGGCCCGACATAGAACCCGCGGATCGCCGGCCAGACGATGTCGACGCCCTGCTCGCGCGCGGTGGGCACGCCGGCGAGCGGTCCGGGCAGGCGCCGCTCGGCCAGCACGGCGAGCGCCCGGAAAGGGCCGGTGGGCGAGAGCTTGTCGAAGACCTCGGACGCGTCGCCCATGTAGACCTGCACATGACCGCCCTTGAGCGCGGCCATGGCCTCGCCGCCGCCCTCAAAGGCGACGAAGCGCATCGCCTTGTGGTCCACGCCACCCGCGCCGGCGACCAGCGCTGACTTGACCCAGTCCTGGCTGCCGATCGTGCCGCCGGCGGCGAAGCTGATGCGACCGGGATCCGCCTTGATCGCCGCGAGCAGCTCGGGCAGCGACTTCCACGGCGATTGGCGGCCGACCAGCACCACGCCGTAGTCGACGCCGATCGCGGCGACCCAACGCACGTCGTCGACGCTGCGCTTGCCGAAGCGGCCATGGGAGAGGTTGAGCAGCGAGCCGCTGGAGAAGGCCACCAGCGTCTGCGCCTCCGCGGGGCGACGCGTCACGACCTGGTCGAAGGCGATCGCGCCGACGCCGCCCGGCATGTAGGTGATGCGCATCGGCGAACGCGTCAGCCCGGCTTGCTGGAAGGCCGCCTGCGCGAGCTTGCAGCTCTGATCGAAGCCGCCGCCGGGCTTGGCCGGCGCGATGCATTCGGGGAGCGCGTCGCCGATGGGCAGGCGGGCCGTCGATGCCGTCGCCGGCGCCGCCGACGTGATCGGCAGCGTGCGTCCGGTGGGCGCCGACAAGGCGCTGGTGGTCGGCCAGACGGCGGCGCACAGGGCCACCAGGATGGCGGCCGCGCGGCGCCGGCCCGCGCCGAGGGTCGGGGTCGATCGCATGTTGTCTCCTCGCGGTGATCTGGGTCGCCGCCGCCCGCCATCGACCGCGTGCCTGGAGGCTCGTCGGTCGTCGATGGGTCAGCGCGGTCGCCCGCCACCTGCTGGCAGCGGACTCTAGGGATGCGGCGCTTTCAGCCGGCTTTCAGCGCGGCCGGGTTTTCCGATGCGGCCTGCAGCGGCAGCCGCAGCGTGACCGCGGTGCCACGTTCGAGGCCGTCAGCATCGACCCGCGCGGCGGTGACGTGCATGTCGCCGAGATGCCGCCGCGCGATCGCGCGGACGATCGCCAGTCCGAGGCCCGAGCCCGGCAGATCGATGTTGCTGCCGCGGAAGAATCGCTCGCCGGCGCGCGGCCGTTCATCAGCGGGGATGCCCGGGCCGTCGTCGACGACGCGGATGACGGCCATCGGACGTGATGCGCCGTCGCCACCCGCACCGCCATCGCCACCTTCTTTCGGCTCAAGCTCCACGCTCAACGTCACCTGCCCTCCTCGCGGCGTGTAGCGCAGCGCGTTGTGCAGCACATTGAGCAGCGCCTCGCGCAACTGGCTCTCGTGCCCCATCACGATGAGGTCCTCGCTCGCGCACTCGAAGCCCAGGTCGATGCCCTGCTCGCGGGCCAGCGGCCAGGACTCGCGCGCGCAGCGATCGGCGAGTCGGTCCAACGCCAGCGGCGTCATGGCGACCGCCGCCGTGTCCGCCCGCGCCAGCGCCAACATCTGGTTGGTGCGCCGCACGGTGTCGTCGATCTGGCCCTTGAGCGCGGCCAGCACCTCGGCCAGGCGCTCCGGCTCCTGCTCACGGCGCGCGTAGCCGACCATCGTCGCCAGCGTGGCGAGGGGCGTGCGCAGCTGATGCGACGCGTCATCGACGAAGCGCCGCCGGCCGTCGATCAGCTCGCGCTGCCGCGCCAGATGGTGGTTGATGGCCCGCACCAGGGGCGCGGCATCGGCCGGCACCTGGGTCTCGTCGACCGGCGACAGGTCGTCCTCGGCGCGCGCCTCGACCTCGCGCCGCAGACGGTCCAGCGGACGCAGCGCCCAGCCGATCACCAGCGCCAGCGTCCCGGCGACGACCGAGACCGTCAGCAGGTCACGCCACATCGCCTGCATCAGCAGCGCGCGCGAGAACGCGTTGCGCGAGTTCGTGCTCTCGGCCACCTGGATGATCATCCGCCGGCCGGGGCGCTCGGGATCGAGCTCGCGCGCCCAGGCCCCGACGCGCACCGGCGCGCCGAAGTACTCGGCGTCGATGAAGCGCGGCACGCCGGTGCGCAGCGGCTGGTCCGGCAGCGGCAACCCGGCGTTGCCGATCTCCACGAGGCCGTCCTCGGTGCTGACGCGGAAGTACACCTGCCCGCTGGCGGTCAGCTCGAAGAACTCCAGCAGGCGGTACGGCATCTCGACGGACAGACCGCCGGTCTCCGTCGACACGTTGCTGTCGATGGCCTTGATCGCCCCGAGCAGGGAGCGGTCGTAGGCGGAGTTGGCCGCCTGCAGCGCCGTGCCCCAGGTCAGCGCGAGCTCGATGCCCACCGCGCCCAGCATCACCGGCAGGACCAAGGTCAGCAGCGTGCGGCGCACGCTGAAGCGCCGCCAGCGCGCCGGCAGCGCCAGCGCGTTCATGCGGGTTCCAGCACGTAGCCCAGACCGCGCAGCGTCGTGATGCGCACCTTGCCGGATTCCAGGCGGCGGCGCAGGCGATGCACCAGGACCTCGACGGCTTCGGGCCGCACGTCCTGTTCGTCGGAGAACAGGCGCTCGAGGATCTCCTGCTTGGACATCGGCTCGCCGCTGTGCTGGATCAGCGTGCGCAGCACCGCGTGCTCGCGCGGGGACAGCGCCAAGGGTTCGCGGTCCAGCGTGAACAGCTTGGAGGCCGCGTCGTAGACGAGCGGGCCGCAGGCGAAACGGGGCTGGTCGCGGCCGCGGGAACGCCGGATCAGGGCGATCAGGCGAGCCTCCAGCTCCTGCACCTCGAAGGGTTTGGCCAGGAAGTCATCCGCGCCTTCGTGCAGGGTGCTGACTCGCTCCATCAGCGAGTCCCGAGCCGTCAGCACGAGGACGGGCACGCGGGAATCGGCGTCGCGCAAGCGAGCCAGGATCTCGTGCCCGCCCAGGCCGGGCAGGCCGAGGTCCAGGATCATCGCGTCGTAGCGCGTGGCCGAGAGTTGCCCGAGTACGAGTCGGCCGTCGTCCACCCAATCGACGACGAAATCATTCTGCGCAAGCGCCTTCACCAGCCAGTCGGCCAGGGGTTTTTCGTCTTCGACAAGCAGGATCCGCATGGCGCGCGATGCTAGCGCGCGGGTTTGTGGTGTCAGCTAGTGTCTTTCCACATTGGCAGCCGGGAGCTACAGCGCGCGGGCGCGTCATGGCCCAGGCCGATCGGAAGGACTCGACTCAGATTCGAATTCGTCGTCGAACACCCCTGCCCGATACGCAAGGAAATAGGCGACACCGAAGAATACAAGGCCGAATACAAATGCCGCCAAACCATTGAGAAGAAATTCAATCCACATGGAACCCCCGAATGAATAGGAAGTAATGAAAAAAGGTATTGAGGAGAATCAGCGACCACATGACGGCTCGGCCGACCAGCCGCGAGAACAATGGGCCGCTCGTACCACGCCGATTGCGATTCAGCGGCTCGAGCCAGCGGACAATCGCAATCCAGATGCCCATCGAGCTCAACATCAAGGTCGGTGCAATCGAAGGAATGAACGTTCGCACTGCCTCGTTGGGAATGTTGCAGACGATGTCCTGCAACGAAATGGCGATGGCAGCGTCAAAAACGAAGAAGATCAGCGCCCAATCCGCACACGAGGTCTTGAAGGCGCCAGGACCTCGAATCGCGAGATTCAAGATCCAGCCAGTCACCGGCGGAAAAATACCCGCCAACCAAAATGCCATGGTTTCTGGATTCATCGTTGCCTCTGCCTCGACCTATTGCGCTCGATGTCATCGATGCTAGGCCCACAGCGGGGGCTCAAAATCGACCCAACCCCGTGTTTTGCTAGGTTCAAGTCAGCAAATCAACTGGTATTGGGGATCTGGGGGTGATCAGAAACAAGAATGGGTGGGCGAACCCGGTGTGGACGTTAGCCAATGGCGGGATGTGCGGTTCGTGCCGCGCCGGTGGGGTGGACGGGTGGTGGCTCCGGTAAGCTCCCGACTCCCCGCGCCACAGCCCCCTGCCATGATCGTCCGCGAGCGCCCGTCCGGCATCCGTCTTTTCTTCGCGATGCGAGGGTCCATCCTCGCGCAGATCAAATGGACGCTGGCCGCCAACATCGCGCTCGCGATCCTCGTGACCTGGAGCCACGGCCGGTTGCTGGATTACAAGCTGCAGGTCTCCGCGCTGCCGTTCTCGCTGATCGGTCTGCCGCTGGCGATCTTCCTGGGCTTTCGCAACAACGCCTGCTACGACCGCTACTGGGAGGCGCGCAAGCTCTGGGGCGACATCCTGCTGCGCGGACGCACCCTCGCACGCCAGGTGCTGACGCTGATCGAGGCGCCGGCCGGCGAGACCGTCCGCCCGTCCGCGGATCCAGGCGTCGATGCGCTGCAACGTCGCATGGTCCGCCGCATGGCCGCGTTCGCGCACGCCCTCAAGCACCAGCTGCGGGGCACGCCGCCCGGCACCGAGGTCTCGGACTGGCTCGATGCCGACGAGGCCCGCGCCCTCGGCGCGGTGTCCAACACGCCCTCAGGGCTGATGCTGCGCATGGCGCGCGACCTGCAGGACTGCCGGCGGCAGGGCCGCATCGATCCTGTGCTGACAGCGTCCATCGACGCCACGCTGTCCGGCCTCACGGCCTCGGCGGCGTCCTGCGAGCGGATCAAGAACTCGCCGCTGCCCTTCCCCTACACGCTGCTGCTGCACCGCACGGCCCACCTGTACTGCTTCCTGCTGCCTTTCGGGCTGGTGGATTCGATGGGCCTGCTCACGCCCGTGGTCGTGGCGATCGTGGCCTACACCTTCTTCGGGCTGGACGCGGTGGGCGACGAGATCGAGGAGCCCTTCGGGCTGCGCGCCAACGACCTGCCGCTGGACGCGATCTGCCGCACGCTGGAGATCGACCTGCTGCAGGCGCTCGGCGACCCCGAGGTGCCGCCGCCGCTGCAGCCGGTGGACTACTGCCTCATGTGAGGCGGGTCGCGTCGATCGTGGCGATGGCCTGGACGGTATCGCCATGACGCACCAGCCAGCTGACCTTCTCCAGCTGGCGCAGGTCGCCCGCGTTGTCGGGATCGCGCTGCGCCATCAGTTGCCGGCGCGCATCGCGCAGCAGGTGCATGGCGTTGTCCTGGTGATCGCAGTAGAGCTCCACCTGCACCGCGCGCAACTGCTGCTGCATCGCCGCGCGACGTTCCGACCGGCGCGTCAGGTCATCGGGATTCGTCGAGGCCTGGGCCGACGCCGCTGCGAACGCGGCGACCATGGCGAGGATCGGGGTGGACTTGCTCATCTGCTTCTCCTGGGCCGTCAATCAAAACGAGGCCCTGGGCGTAAGGTGCGCCTCGCGGGTTAGACGATCCTTAAGCTCGCGCGCGTCGCGGCGCTGCACGCACCGGCTTTTACGCGACCGAAACGCGCGGCTCACGCGTGTTCACCGAGCCCGGCCTGCGCGACCGGTTGTATGCCACTGTGTCCGGCTCCGCCGCCGACACGTGCCGCGCCAAATCGCCGCGCCGATCACACATCGCCGATACACCGGATCGATCCAATGCGGTTCACGCAGCGAGTTCCGCTGCACCACCAGGAGTTCCGCATGCCCCCGACCACCGATCACGTTCAAGTCCTCTACACCGCGCAGACCCGCACCAGCGGCGGACGCGACGGCCGCGGCCAGTCCGACGACGGCCGGCTCGATGTCGCGCTGGGCTCGCCCGGTTCGTCGCGTCCGGGCACGAACCCCGAACAGCTCTTCGCGGTGGGCTGGTCGGCCTGCTTCATCGGCGCGATGGGTCTTGCCGCGCAGGCCATCGGCGTGAAGCTTCCCGCCGAGACCGAGGTCCACGCCAGCGTCGACCTCAACAAGGGCGCCGACGGCTACTTCCTCAGCGCGCGCCTGCGCGTGTCCGTGCCCGGCCTGCCGCGCGACACCGCCTATGAGCTGATCAAACGCGCCCACGACACCTGCCCCTACTCGAAGATGACGCGCGGCAACATCAACGTCGGTCTCGAGCTGGTCTGACGAGGACACGCCCATGAAGCGCGTCGTCTTCGCCCTGCTCTTCCTGCTGGGCGGCGTCGCGCACGAGGTGCGCCACCCGCTGCAATGCACCGCCGTCGTCAGCGGCGGCCCACGCAGGAAGTCACCTCCCTCCGCCTGAGGACGCGACGGGCCTGGCGTGCCGCCACGAGTGGCGCGCCGGGCTCGCCGCGCGCGCGAGGCTCGGTATAGTGGCCGGCACCTTCACCCTGCCCCGCGCGTCACGGCCGTGAGCATCCAGCATTCCCCGCATCCCGCCTCTGCCCGCCCGGACATCGCAGCCTTCCACGATCCTCAGACCGGTACCGTGAGCTACGTGCTGTCGGATCCGGCGACACGCCGGGCGGCGATCGTGGATCCGGTGCTGGATTTCGACCTGAAGTCCGGCCTCACGGCGACGACGCAGGCAGATCGAATCCTGTCGCACCTCGCCGAGCAGGCGCTGACGGTGCAATGGATCCTGGAAACCCACGCCCATGCCGACCACCTGTCGGCCGCGCGATACCTGCAGGAGCGCGTCGGAGGACGCATCGCCATCGGCGAGCACATCCGCGAGGTGCAGACGGTGTTCCGCAAGCTCTACAACCTGGAGCGCGATTTCCTGCCCGACGGCCGGCAGTTCGATCATCTGTTCAAGGACGACGAGACCTTCGCCATCGGCGAGCTGAGCGCGCAGGCGCTGGCGGTGCCCGGCCACACGCCGGCCTGTCTGGCGTATCGCGTCGCTGACGCGGTCTTCATCGGCGACACGATGTTCATGCCCGACGTGGGCACCGCGCGCGCCGACTTCCCCGGTGGCGACGCGGCGACGCTGTACCGCTCGATCCGGCGCCTGCTGGCGCTGCCACCCGAGACGCGGCTCTTCGTCTGCCACGATTACCCGCCCGGCCGCCGCGCCCCCGCCTGGGAAACCACCGTGGCCGAGCAGCGCGCGCGCAATCTCCATGTGCACGACGGCGTCAGCGAGGCGCAGTACGTCGCGCTGCGCACGGCGCGCGACGCGCAGCTGGAGGTGCCGACGCTGATCCTGCCGTCCATCCAGGTGAACATCCGCGCCGGGCACCTGCCGCCGGCCGAGGACAACGGCGTCAGCTACCTGAAGATTCCGCTGAACGCGCTGGGCCGGCCCTGAGACCTCAGGCTCGACCGAATCCCGGGAATCGGCGCCGGGCCGGCGGCGTCGGATGCAGGCGGCGGGCGTCGTCCGCCAGCAGGGCCTCGTACTGCTTGAGCACCTGCCGGGCGCGCTGCTCGACGCCGTGGCTGTCGATCCCGGCGAACCGGTAGAGCTTGTCGAGCTCCCGATGATCGCCGCCCACGAGTGGCAGGTAGGTGTCATCGATGAGACGTTTCAGATCGGTCGCGCGGAAGTTCCGATGCGCGTCGCGCCCCTTGAAGAAGTCCCGCACGGCGGCCTCGGAGACCTCGTCGAAAGGCGGTTTCCCGAACGCGGCTTCGTGATCGATGGAATGGAGCCCGCCGTGGCGGTCGATCAGGACGTTCTTCATGCGCGCTGAGGGTTCTCGCGTTCGGCTGCCCCATGCGTCGTGACGATCGCCGTGTCCGACGATGAAATCGAAGACGCTCAAGCCGTCGCGGTGGTACTTGCCAAGCAGGCTGCGCGCCTGATCCGTGTCTCCCAGCGGGTGGAAAGCCTCCTGGTATCCATGGGTGCCGCAGCCCGTGTCGATCTCCGGCGTCACGAGCGTGCTGCGCGCGCCCGACGGGGAGGCCAGGATCGTGGGCTTGGGCGCGAAGGCCCGCCCCACCAGCATGCCGATCCGGTGGACCACCTCCTCCTTGAGCGTCTCGGCTTCCTGGATCAGCGCGCTGTCCGCATCCACCACCTCTGCCCCGGTCTTCACGACCACGCGACGGCCATCCTGGAGCTGCATCAGCGACACCGCGTTGGTGCTGGAGAGGTCCTGCAGCACGCGTGCGCGATCCAGCTGCTGGCGAGTGATGGCCTGGGGATCCGGGGCTTTCGAAGCGGCCTTGCCGACCTCGGTCTTCGAATGGAAGAAGTGGAGTCTTGCGCCGATCTTCATGGCAGGGCTCGAAGCGAAGTTGAATCGCAAGGTCAGTTCGGTTCGAGCGCCCGATCTCTCACTTCGTGACGCGGCTTGTCCGGTTGGAAATCACGAAGTCGACGCGCGTCTTCCAGCGCGCGGAATCAATGCGCGCCCGCGGCTCGCGTGGGCTCGCCTGGTCCGCCATCCTCGAGCTTCACCAGGAACGGCGCGCGCCAGGCCAGCAGGATGGGCGGGATCGAGAACACGAGCACCCACCCGAAGAAGCTCGCGTAATGCTGGCCGACGCCGGAGAACAACCAGCCGCTGACGCTCCCCGTCGCCCACTTGGTCAGCGCCATCACGCCGGTGGCCATCGCGTAATGGGTCATCTTGAAAGGTCCCGGCGCGAGCTGCTGCATCATGTACAGCATGTGGCCGACGGAGCCCATGCCGAAACCGAACTTCTCGATGGCCACGACCGCGCCGATCCACCAGAGGTCGGTAGGCAGGGCGTGGCTGAGGTAGTAATAGGTCAGGTGCGGCAGGTTGAGCGCGATGGCCAGCAGCAGGAACGAGCGCCGCAGCGTCATCCGCGCGGCGATGAATCCGCCGAGGAACGCGCCCGCGATGAACGCGATCGTGCCGGCGCTGCCGTAGATGTGACCGAGCGCGGCGTTGTCCAGCCCGAGCCCGCCGACGCTGCGCGGATCGAGCAGGAACAGCGGCCCGAACTTCTCGATGAAGCCCTCGCCGAAGCGGTAGAAGAAGACCACCGCCAGCATCATCCAGATCGAGGGTTTCTGGAACAGCGTCACCCACGAGGCGCGCAGCGAGACCATGGCGCTGGCCAGGTCCTGGCCGTGCACGGCCGCGGGCGCGCCTGGCGGCAGCACGCGCAGGTGCCAGAGCCCGAAGCCGCCCATCATCGCCGCCGCGGCCAGCATGACCGCCATCCAGCACTGCACCCAGCTCCAGCCCAGGGACTGGTGCAGCCAGCTCGTCATCGACACGCACAACCCCGACGCCACCACCGCGCCGAGGTTCCAGCACATGCCCTGCAGCCCGGCATACCGGGCCTGCTCGCGCGGCGGCATCGTCGTCATGTAGACGCCGTCGGCGGCGATGTCCTGCGTGGCCGAGGCGAAGCCGACGATCCAGAAGAAGGCCAGCGACGCGCGCAGGAATCCTTCCAGCGGCAGGCAGAACGCGACCGCGCCCAAAGACACCATCATGAGGAACTGCATCGCGATGACCCACCAGCGCTTGGTCTTGTAGGGCTCCAGCAGCGGTGACCACAGCGGCTTGAGCACCCACGGCAGGTACAGCTGCGAGGTGTAGAGGGCGATATCCTCGTTGGCCACGCCCAGGTTCTTGAACAGGATCGCCGCGACGGTGCCGACCATCACGTTGGGCAGCCCCATCGCCAGGTACAGCGACGGCACCCAGGTCAGCGTATGGCGCGCGGGGCCGGCGCCGCCCGGCGCGTGCTCGCCGGTGTCGGCCCGCGTGGAGCTGGCGTCATGGCCGTCCGTCGTCGTCCCGGTCCGGGCCGGCGGTGCCCCGCCCCCGGTCATCCGGGAAAGGTCTGCGCTCATCAGGGATGTCTCCTGTTGGATACCGGGGATCGCCTGGATCCCGTGGATCTTGTTTGGCGTGGAGCATACGACACGATGACAACGTTGTCAGCCCAGGGGAAGCGAGCATGCCGGGACCCATTCGGCCGCCCCTGCCAAACAACGTGCCCGGGCACCCGACGTGCCCCGTACGAGGCTCCAGCCAATCGTTCCGGGGGAGTTCCCATGGCCCTGCTGCGCAACGTCCGGATCGGCAAGCGGCTCGCGCTCGCCTTCGCCACCGTGCTCGCCCTGCTCTGCTTCAGCGCCGGCTTCGGCCTGCTGCAGATGGCGCGGATCAACGCCAATGTCCAGGACCTCAACGGCAACTGGCTGCCTAGCATCACCCGGCTGGCGGCCATGCACGACGCGGCCAACCTGGCGCGCCGGCTGTCGATGCGCGCGGTATTGAACACGGATGAGGCTGGCCGAGCGGCCAGTCACCGGGAGCGCGCGGCGGCGATCCAAGCCTTCGACGCGGCCGCCAGAAGCTACGAGACCAGCATCACCGGCGACACGGAGCGCTCGCTCTATCAGGCCATCCGTGCGTCCTGGACCGCGTATCTGGAGGCGGACTCGGCCCTGATGCGCGCGGCCGATGCCGGGGAGGCGGAGCATGCCGCGGCGCGTGCCCTGGCCGTGGGCGACGCGGCGACGCGCTTCGTCGCGCTGTCCGAGGCAATCTCCAAGGACATCGCCTTCAATCAGGACGGCGGCGGCGACGCGGCGGAAGCGGCCGCGGCGTCCTACCGCGACGGCCTGACGATCTCGCTGGCCGTGGTGGCCGCCGCGCTGGGCATCGGCATCACGCTCGCGTGGCAAGTCACCCGCTCCATCACCACGCCGATCGCCGAGGCGGTCCGGGCGACCGAGGACGTCGCCGCCGGCGACCTCACCGTGCAGATCCACGCCACCGGCCGGGACGAACCGGCCGACCTGCTGCGCGCGATGGGACGCATGGTCACGCAGCTCGGCCAGCTCGTGGGCCAGGTGCGCGACAGCAGCGAGAGCATCGCCACCGGCTCGCGCGAGATCGCGCAGGGCAACGCCGACTTGAGCTCGCGCACCGAGAGCCAGGCCAGCAGCCTGCAGCAGACGGCCGCCTCGATGGAGGAGCTGACCAGCTCCGTCGCCCAGAGCGCCGCCTCGGCCGGCCAAGCGAGCCGCATGGCGACGGACGCGTCGGGCGCCGCCTCCGAGGGTGGTCAGGCGGTGGGCGAGCTGGTGACCACGATGCAGGGCATCAGCGACGCCTCGCGCCGCATCGAGGACATCATCGGCGTCATCGACACCATCGCCTTCCAGACCAACATCCTCGCGCTCAACGCCGCGGTCGAGGCGGCCCGGGCCGGCGAGCAGGGGCGCGGTTTCGCGGTGGTCGCCTCCGAGGTCCGCGCGCTGGCGCAGCGCTCGGCCAGCGCGGCGCGCGAGATCAAGGGGCTGATCCAGGCCAGCGTCGAGCGCGTGGGCACCGGGGCGCGGCAGGCACAGGGCGCCGGCGAGGTCATGCAGCGGGTGGTCGCGCAGGTCGGTCAGGTCGACACGCTGATCCGCGAGATCTCCGCCGCGACGCAGGAACAGAACGGCGGCATCCAGCAGGTGGGCGGCGCCGTGACCCACCTCGACCAGGTCACGCAGCAGAACGCCGCCCTCGTCGAGCAGAGCGCGGCCGCCGCCGAGAGCCTCAATGGCCAGGCCCAACAGCTCGCACGGCTCGTCAGCCAGTTCCGGGTGCACAGCGCCGGTTGAGCCGCTCCCGAGGCCCGAGTCGCGAGGCCCGGGGCCCGAGCGCGCGCGGCCGTACGCCGTCCGGCGTACCGCTAACGTACGTGAACCACTTCGCGAGAAGTCGCTAGACGTGGGGACGGCGCCTTCACACCGCGTTCAGGGGGCTGTCACGGACAGGTTTCTGAAGGCTCCGAGGCGCAGCCTGATGAAACCTCCCGTAACACCCGGCCTCCCCTCCGGTCATGACCATGTCGATCCTCCGCAATTTCCGCATCGGCAAGCGCCTGGCGCTGGCCTTCGCCGCCGTGCTGGTCCTGCTCTGCTTCATCGCCGCCTTCGGCATCCAGCAGATGGGCCGGATCAACGACAACGTCCAGGATCTCAACACCAACTGGCTGCCCAGCGTGGCCAGGCTGGCGGACATGCAGGGCGCAGCCAATACCACGCGGCGGCTGTCGCTGCGCGGCGCGCTCGAGATCGACGACGCCTCGCGCGCCAAGACCAAGCAGGATCACGACGCCGCCGTCGCCGACTTCGACAAGGCTGCGGCGGGTTATGAGCCCTCGATCACCGGCGCCAGGGAGCGTGAGCTCTATGGCCGCATCCGCGAGGGCTGGAAGTCCTACCTGGAGGCCGACGCGGAGCTCCAGCGCGCGATCGCCGGCGGCGAGTCGCAGCACGAGGCGGCACGCAGGCTGTCGGCGGGCAGGTCCTCGACGGTGTTCTCGGAGTTGTCCAAGGCGATCGTGGACGACGTCGACTTCAACCGCGCGGGCGGCGATCAAGCGGCGCGAGATGCCGCGGCGTCCTACACGAGCGGCCTACGCGTGACGCTGGTGGTGGTGGCGATCGCGCTGGCCATCGGCATCGTGCTCGCCTTGCAGGTCACGCGCTCGATCACCGCGCCGATCGCGCAGGCGGTGCGCGCCAGCGAGGACGTCGCCGCCGGTGACCTCACCGTCGACATCCGCGCCGAGGGCCGCGACGAACCGGCCGACCTGTTGCGCGCGATGGCGCGGATGGTGGATCAGCTGGGTCGCCTGGTCGGCCAGGTGCGCGAGAGCAGCGAGAGCATCGCCATGGGATCCAAGGAGATCGCGCAAGGCAACGCGGACCTGAGCTCCCGCACCGAGAGCCAGGCCAGCAGCCTGCAGCAGACCGCGGCGTCGATGGAGCAGCTCACCAGCTCGGTGGCGCAGAACGCGGCGTCGGCCGGTCAGGCCAGCCGCATGGCGGCGGAAGCCTCCGGCGCGGCGAGCGAGGGCGGCCAGGCGGTGGGAGAACTCGTCCAGACCATGCAGGGCATCAGCGAGGCCTCGCGCCGCATCGGCGACATCATCGGGACGATCGACGGGATCGCGTTCCAGACCAACATCCTCGCGCTCAATGCCGCAGTCGAGGCCGCGCGGGCTGGCGAGCAGGGTCGCGGCTTCGCGGTCGTCGCCTCCGAGGTGCGCGCGCTGGCGCAGCGCTCGGCCGGCGCGGCCAAGGAGATCAAGGACCTGATCCAGGCCAGCTCGCAGCGCGTGGACGTCGGGGCGCAGCAGGCGCAGAGCGCCGGTGAGGTGATGCAGCGCGTTGTCGCGCAGGTCGGCCAGGTGGACACGCTGATCCGCGAGATCTCCGCAGCGACGCAGGAACAGAACGGCGGCATCCAGCAAGTGGGCGACGCGGTCACGCATCTGGATCAGGTGACGCAGCAGAACGCGGCGCTCGTCGAGGAAAGCGCCGCCGCGGCGGAGAGCCTCAATGGCCAGGCGCAGCAGCTGTCGAAGCTGGTCACGCAGTTCCGGCTGCGCGCCATGGTCTGAGCGACCGGCTGGGCTCCGGAAGCAGGGGCTTGATCAGTCGCCTTCGTCGTCAGATCGGAGGTTCAGCCGGTACCAGTTGCTGCCGCCGCGAAGGATCGGCGTGTCCAGTCGGTACGTGGTCCCGCCCACCTGGACCGACACGGGATGGCGCTCGAGTTGGTCGATCGCCTTCTCGTCCGACCGATAGTTGACATAGAGGCGCTTGGTCAGCGGATCCTTCTTGAGTCGCTCCGCTGAGAACGCCATCGATGTATCCGACTGCTCGCTGCTGGCCTCGGTGTCGGGCAACATCGCCGACGGCTGACTGTTGGCATCGGTGGTGACAATGTCCGACGGCTCGTCGCTCCAGTCGGTGCTCATGTCCGTGGACGTCTCAAGGCGCCAGGCCTCATCGTCTCCGGCATCGTCGGTCGAGGTCGTGAAGGTTCTCGGCGAGGCAATGATTGGCTCGGTCTCTTCGGTCTCTTCGGTCTGTGCGGTATCTTCGATCGGAACGATCGGCGACGAGCTGTCCGTCGGTTGCTTCTCCTCCCTCTTCATCGGTGACCCGCACTTCTGATGCTCACTGGATGACACCGCCGGGTCACGGACATGACCATCGTTCACCAACGCGGCGACCTGATTCTTCTTGCCTTTCCCACCGGCCCATTTCAGTCCGGTGGTGATGGCGGCCACGGCCGTCGACAGGCTCTTCCCCTCCTTGATGCGCTGTGCGGCTGAAGCGACCAATTTGTTGAACCGCGCGATGAAGTCGGTCGCTTTCCCCTCCTTGCGGTAGGCGATGAACCTCTGCTGCTCAGCAATGATCGTCGGCATCACGCGTGCGGCGAGACTGGTGAACTGCGCGGCCAGATGCTCGTTGCCCCGGCCCGAGTCCTTCTCCTCTTTGAGCAACGCCATCAGCTCATCCCGATGGTGGCTGTACAGCGGCGCCCTGTCCTCGTGCTCGTTCCATTGCGCGATCTCGAACTCGCTCGACTTCTTGAAGAGATAGGACTTGAACGGCAGCATCGTGAACTTCATGTCGCCGCTCTTGAGCTCCATGTGCCGACCCAAGCTCAGGTTCTTGTGGATCGCATCGCGGGTCTCGTCGTTGTAGTCGACGTGATAGCCATCCTTGGACTCCTTGACTGACGCCTGGAGATCAGCGTCCGGATTGATTTTCCAGATCTTTCCCGATCCATCCTCCGTCTTGGCCCGCAGGAACGGATTGCCGTTCTCGTCGTGGATGTTCTGAAAGGACGCCTCCGCTTGACCCACCATGACCTGCCGCTGAACGACCGCGGCGTGCTCACCCGAGCGCAGCTTCCGAATCCGCTCGCCCAGTGCGCGCTGACGGGCGCTGCCAGCCACCGCCGCGGAAGCGGTCGATGTCGATCCGTCCGACGACTGGATCGCGCCGACGGCCGCCGGCTCACGGCCCGCCGCCGTCATGGCCGTCGCCTGCGTGGACTCGCTCCCCATGCCGGGCCCTTTGTCGCTGTCGTCCGCCCGCGCTACGGAATCCCGCGCAGGTCGGGAATCAGCCATCCACCGATTCCGTGCTTCCCAAAGTCCGAGAGCGCCCTTCCCGAGGGCCTCTCGGGTCCAACGGAATTCCCTCGCGCATCCCGACATCGTGTCCCGATTCCCATCCTGAAAGCTCTCACAGGTTGACGCTCGTCCTCCCGCCTCACTACCCTGCGCGTCCGCTCTCCACACGCGGCTGACACGGCGGAATGCCGGCAGGGAGGACCCCATGCAAGAACTGACACAGCTGCTCACGCAGGCGTTGCGCGAGCTTGACCACCTACACCCGCCCTCGTCCGCCGCGCAGCAAACGCGCCGGCTGCTGACGGCCGCGCTCGCCAAGACCGGTCTCCCGGCGCGAGCGCCCGCCGCGTCGCGACTGCGCGTCATCGTCGCCGACGACCACCTGCTGGTGCGCGACGGCCTCGTCGCGCTGCTCGAGCGCGAGCCCGACATCGACGTCGTCGCCCAGGCGCGCGACGGACTGGAGCTGGTGCGCCTGGCTCGCGAGCACCGCCCCGACCTGCTGCTCGTGGACACCGACATGCCGGTGATGAACGGCCTGGAGGCGCTGCGCCGCATCCGCGCCGAGCCGATGAACTGCAAGGCCGTGTGCCTGTCCACCCGGGCGCTGCCGCGCGAGGTCGTCGCCGCCATCGATGCCGGCGCGCAGGGCTTCGTGCTCAAGGACAACTCCTTCGACGAACTCGTGCGCGGCGTGCGCCGCGTCATGCAGCATCAGGTCTTCATCAGCGGCGAGCTGCTGCAGGGCACGCTGGCCGGCATGCGCCAGGATCCGCGCGAGCTCGCCGTCACGCAGCTCACGCCGCGCGAGCGTGAGATGGTCCAGCTCTTCGCCGAGGGCTACAGCGCCCAGCAGATCGCCGACCAGCTGCACGTCAGCGCCAAGACCGTCGCCACCCACCGCGAGCACGTCTACGCCAAGCTGCGCATCCAGAGCATCGCCGAGCTCACCCGCTTCGCGCTGCGCGAGGGCCTCACGACGCTCGACGCGCCGCCCCCTCGCTGATCGGCGACGTGATCTCAGCATCGGCATCGGCGCGAATCAGACGAATGCCGATGGCCCCCCCGGGGCCGCCGCCCTACGCTTGACCCACAAGCCCGGACCCCATCGGTCCGTTCCTCCACGTCAGGGTCACGCATGATCGACGCCGCGCTCCAGCAGGTCGCCCAGCAGCTCAACCAGCACCTGCGTCATCGCCTGGGCGCCGACGAGGACCTGGTCGTGCTGACCAACCTGCTCGAGCAGAACGGCGGCCCGGTGCCGCTGGCGCAGAACAAGCTGGTGATGTTCCTCGCGGGCATCGAGCGCGACATGCTCGCCCACCGCGCCGCCGCGCCCGGCGGCCTGCCCTCGCGCTTGCAGACGCCCGATCCCGTCTACCTGAACCTGCTCGTGATGTGCGCCGCCAATTTCAGCGGGACGAACTACACCGAGGCGCTGAAGTGCCTGTCCGCCGCGATCGCCTTCTTCCAGTCGCGTCCGGTGATGGACCACCAGAACTGCCCCGGGATGGACAGCGCGCTGGAGCGCCTCACGCTCAACATCGAGAACCTGAGCAGCGCGGAGATGCACAGCCTGTGGTCCATCCACAGCGGCCGATACCTGCCGTCGGTGCTCTACCGCATCCGCCTGGTCAGCGTGGACAGCCAGTGGGCGCGCGGCCGCGACATTCTCATCGGCCAGACCGACCGCGACCTGCGCGGCAACCTGTCATGAGCACGCTCACCCGCTTCGTCGAGCTGGCGCGCCTGCGCGTGGAGCATGACTACTTCGACGGCGGGCTCGCGCGCGGCCTGCGCCTGGTTCCCGACCCCGACTGCGCCGACTGGATCCGGCGCCACGACCTCGTCGTGCGCCAGCGCGACGGCGACCTGCTGCTCGCGGCGGCCGAGCCGCGGCTGCCACAGATCTGGGAGGACCTGCGCGGCGACACCGCCGCGCCCGGCTGGACGCTGCATGCCAGCGATCCGCGCCACGCCCTCTACACCGACCGCCGCGATCGGAGCGACCGCCAACGCCTCACGCTGGACGACGCCACGCCGCGCGCCCGCGAGCACGGACTCGACGCCTGGATCGCCGTGTTGCCGCTTCGCGCGACGCGGCGGCTGCGCGCGCGCCGCGGCACCTGGAAATACCTGCTCGTGGGCGATTGGCCCGATGTGCCCGTCGCGCTCGTCGATCGCGACGGCGCCGTGGAGTTCCGCCGCGACGAGCCCGAGACGCTGGACGACGGCCGTGTCGCCGCCGTGTTCCGCTCCACGCGCCGATTGCCGCTGCGCGAGCGCGGCGCGCTGCGCCTGGAGTTGCGCGAGGCCGAGGGCGCGTCGCGCCGCCTGCTCACGCCGGTTCCCCTGGCCGCGCCCGCCGGCTTGATCTGCGAGCACCGCAACGGCCGACGACGGCCGGTCCACGAAATCTTCCTCAACCGCTGAATGCCGAAGGAGCCAGCCATGGCCGTGATGAAAACGCCGGGTGTCTACATCGTCGAGAAGAACGCCTTCCCCAACTCGGTGGTGGAGGTCGCCACCGCCGTGCCCGCCTTCATCGGACACACGGAGTACGCGGACAACCGCAACGTGCCGCTGTCGATGAAGCCGTGGCGCATCAGCTCGATGGCCGAGTACCACCAGTTCTTCGGCGGCCCGCCCTCGCCGCTGTTCAGCATCGTCGAGGCCAAGGATCCGCAGACCCCGGACTTCAAGGCCGCGCCCGACCTCGACCAGGAGGCGAAGGGCTACGTCATGACGCAGGTGGACGGCGCCAAGGGCGGCCAGTTCGCGCTGTACCAGGCGCTGCGGCACTTCTATCAGAACGGGGGCGGCCCTTGCTACATCGTCTCCGTCGGCTCCTACAAGGACGAGCTCGACAAGGACAAGCTCTCGGCCGGCATCGAGACGCTGCTCAAGGAGCAGGAGCCCACGATGCTGCTCGTACCCGAGGCGGTGCGGCTCAAGACGGTGGACGACTGCAACGCCGTGCAGCAGGCCATGCTCGCGCACTGCGGCGGCAAGATGCGCAGCCGCATCGCGATCCTGGACCTCTACGACGGCGACCAGGACTTCACCGCCATGCCCTCGCCGATCGAGACCTTCCGCGACAAGCTGGGCATCAACTACCTGGACTTCGCGGTCGCCTACTACCCCTGGCTCAACACCTCGATCGTCGGCGAGAAGGACCTGGGCTTCGAGAACATCGACCCGGCCAGCCTCGCCACGCTCAAGACCATGATCATGGCCGAGCTGCGCCTCAAGCCCGATACCGCGGTGACGCGCGAGAAGGCCATGGTCGACGCCATCAACGACCTCGGCGCGGACTTCAAGGCCAAGGTCACCGCGGCTTTCGCCGACGAGAAGAAGGCCAACCCTGACGCCAAGGACCCCACGCCCGACCAGATCAACGCCGGCGTGATCGCCCAGAAGGCGCTGCTCAACAAGACGCTGTCCAGCATCAGCGGCGTCTTCGTCACGGTGCTCAAGGAAGCGCGCCGCCATCTCAACGTGATGCCGCCCGGTCCCGCCATGGCCGGCATCTACACGATGGTCGACAACAGCCGCGGCGTGTGGAAGGCCCCGGCCAACGTGAGCCTGTCAGGCGTGATCTCGCCCACCGTGTCCATTTCCGCCGAGCAGCAGGAAGACCTCAACGTCACGCCGCAGGGCAAGTCCATCAATGCCATCCGCAGCTTCATCGGCGAGGGCGTGCTGGTCTGGGGCGCGCGCACGCTGGACGGCAACAGCCTGGACTGGCGCTACGTCAACGTGCGCCGCACGATGATCATGCTGGAGGAGTCCTGCCGGCTCGCCGCCAAGGCGCTCGTCTTCGAGCCCAACACGGCCAATACCTGGGTCACCATCAAGAGCATGATCAGCAACTTCCTCACCGGCATCTGGAAGCGCGGCGGCCTGATGGGCGCGGTGCCCGAGGACGCGTTCAGCGTCCACGTCGGGCTGGGCGAGACGATGACGCCCGAGGACGTCCTCGAGGGCATCCTGCGCGTGACGGTGCTCGTGGCCATGGTGCGGCCGGCCGAGTTCATCGAGATCACCTTCCAGCAGCAGATGCCCAAGTCCTGATCCCGCGCGGATCCGCGACCGACCACCCCCTTTCCGGGAAACACCACGATCCATCCGCGATCGGGCCGCACACCATCCGCGGCCGATCCACGACGCTAGGGAGCAAGCGAAATGGCTGATGACGGTTCCAAGCAATCCACCAATGTCTGGCCCCTGCCCAAGTTCCACTTCCAGGTGAAGTGGGACTCGGCGGTGCTGTCCTTCGAGGAGGTCTCGGGGCTGGACGTCGAGGCGCAACCCATCGAGTACCGCCACGGCGACAGCCCCGTGTTCTCGTCCATCAAGATGCCGGGCCTCAAGAAGTACGGCAACGTCACGATGAAGAAGGGCGTCTTCAAGTCCGACAACAAGTTCTGGGACTGGTTCAACACCATCAAGATGAACACGATCAAGCGGCTGCCCGTGACGATCAGCCTGCTCGACGAGGAAGGCAAGCCGACGATGGTCTGGACCCTGACCAACGCCTGGCCGACCAAGATCACCGGCACCGACCTCAAGGCCGAGGGCAACGAGGTCGCCGTCGAGACGATCGAAATCGCCCACGAGGGCCTGACCATCGCCAACGCCTGACGCCGCGCGCGGCCCTCCCGCCATGACCGAGACGGTCGACTTCATCAAGCTCATCCAGGGCGACAACGTCCCGAAACGCGACGACCCGCCGCCGGCCTTCGCGTTCAAGGTCGAGTTCCTCACGCTCCCCGGTAGCGGTCCGCTGGCCTGCTCGTTCAGCGAGGTCGCCGGCCTGGAGCAGACGCTGGAGACCGAGGAGCTCGTGGAAGGCGGCGAGAACCGCTTCGTGCACCAGTTGCCCACGCGCGCCAAGGCGCGCCGGCTCACGCTCAAGCGCGGGCTGGTGCAACGCGACTCGGCCTTCGTGGACTGGTGCCGGCAGAGCCTGCGCGGCGGCATGGAACGGCCACTGCAACTGGTGGACGTGAAGGTGCAGCTGCTTGACGCCAGCCTCGCGCCGCTGCGCAGCTGGACCTGCAACGGCGCCTTCCCGGTGCGCTGGACGATGGAGCCGTTCGCGTCGATGAAGAACGAGGTGGCGATCGAGGAGATCGAGCTCGCCTACCGCGACTGCTGGGGCCCCGAGTGAGGACCGCTGGCCGAGGAACCGACATGACCCTGGAAGTCCGTCAACTGGTGCTGCGCGCGCAGGTGCGCGATCGCGAGGACGACGAGGACGAGTTCGATCAGGACGAGCTCGACGATGACGACAACGAGGAGGACGAGGACGGCGTCGGCCGCCCCGGCGCCTCGCGTCGGCGCGGCCGCGCAAGGACGCGCAAGGCCGCCGGGTGCGGCGGCGGGGCCGACGATCCCTGCGAGGACAAGTCCGCGCTCAAGGAGGAGATCCTCGCCGCCTGCCAGGTGTGGCTGCGCGAGCAGCTGCGCCACCTCAACGAGCGCTGACCATGGACAGCCAGCCGCTCACGCTCACCGCGCTGGACGTCACCGGCGACCTCCCTCAGCCGATCCAGGGCAAGGAGTACCGCCTGATGATCAACCCGTCGGAGTTCTCGCACACGCGCAGCATCTGCTACAACACGCGCCGCACGCTGGGCCAGACCAGCAACCCCACGCGTTTCTCCGCGATGAATCCGGACCGGATCGCGTTCAACGTCGTCTTCGACGGCACCGGGGTCATCCCCTCGCGCAAGGACCAGCCCGACGACGTCGCCGGTCAGCTCAAGGCGATGTGCGATGTCATCTACAAGTACCAGGGCAAGGTCCATGAGCCCAACCACCTGCGCGTGGCCTGGGGCACGCTCAGCTTCGACTGCCGGCTGACGACCTTCGACACGACCTACACGCTGTTCAAGTCAGGCGGCGCGCCGCTGCGCGCCAAGGTCGCGCTGGCGCTGACCGGCTTCGCCACGCCCGAGGACGCGGTGCGCACCGCCAGCCCGTCCTCCCCCGACCTGAGCCACAGCGTGCTGGTCGTCGCCGGCGACACGCTGCCGCTGCTGTGCCTGCGGATCTATGGCGACGCGCGCTACTACCCCGAGGTCGCCGCGTTCAACGGCCTGTCGAGCTTCCGCCGGCTCGATCCCGGCCTGCGTCTCCATTTCCCGCCGCTCGCCTCCGCCACTGCGTCCTCATCCGCATCCGCGCCCAGCGCCGCACGCGCGCTGACCTTGAGCTGAAGCCGCCGACCATGCCCGCCCCCAGCCCTTCCCTCACCGATGCCGGCCCGTTGCGCGTCGTGGTGCACAGCGCCGGCGAGGCGCACCCCGAGCTGCCGCTGCTGTCGGTCACGGTGCGGCACGCGCTCAACGCGATCTCCTGGGCGCGCATCGTCGTCGCGGACGGAGACATGGCCAAGGGCAAGATGCCGCTGGGCGACGGCCCGCTGTTCCGCCCCGGCACGGCCATCTCGATCGAGGCCGGCTACGGCGACGACGCGAGCGGGATCTTCACCGGCCTGGTCGTGCGCACCGGGTTCAAGGTCGACGGCAACAACGATGCGCGGCTGGAGATCGACTGCCGACATGCGGCGTTCCGCGCGACGCTGGGCCGGCGCAGCGCCCATTACGTCGACCAGAAGGACAGCGCGATCCTGCAGTCGCTGCTGGACCGCCACGACTTGAGCGCCAAGGTCACGGCCACCGCCTACCAGCATCCTGAGCTGGCCCAGCACCATTGCTGCGACTGGGACTTCATCGTCGCGCGCGCCGATGCCAATGGGCTGGTGCTGCACATGGCTGGGCCGGAAATCGTGGTCGAGCCGCCGACCTTCGACGCGGATCCGGTGCTGGGCGTGACCTGGGGGCGCGACCTGATCGACTTCCAGGTCGACATCGACGTCCGCACCCAGTGGAGCTCGGTGCAGGCCACGAGCTGGGATCCGTCGCAGCAGGACATCCTGCAGGGCGAATCCAAGCCGCCGGCCGAGACACCCCAGGGCGGCGACCTGTCCGCCGACGACCTCGCCGCCATCGTGGCGCTGGACCCGCTGCCGCTGCAGACCTGCGCGCCGCTGGGCAAGGACTCGCTGGACGCCTGGGCCGCCGCCGCGCAGACACGCGCGGCGCTGGCGCGCCGGCGCGGCCGCATCGGGTTCCAGGGCCACGCCGCGGCGGTGCCGGGCGCGGTCGTGTCCGTCGACGGACTGGGCGCGCGTTTCGGCGGCCACGTCTACCTGACCGCCGTGCAGCACGAGCTCACGCAGGGCAACTGGATCAGCCAGGGCGAATTCGGCCGCCACGCCGACTGGCATGTCGAGCGCACCGATGTCGCCGCGCCCGCCGCCGGCGGCCTGGTGCCCGGCGTGAGCGGACTGCAGGTGGGCGTGGTGATGAAGCTCGACGAGGACCCGCTGGGCGAGTTCCGCATCCAGCTGCGCCTGCCCGCGCTGCAGGCCGAGGCGCCCGGCATCTGGGCGCGGCTGGCGCAGGCCCATGCGTCCAAGGGCTTCGGCCACTTCTTCGTGCCCGAGATCGGCGACGAGGTGCTGGTCGGGTTCCTCAATGACGACCCGTCCTACCCGGTGGTGCTGGGCGCGCTGTACAGCAGCCAGCACGCCATGCCCTACGCCCCCGAGGCGAAGAACAACACCAAGGCCATCGTGACGCGTTGCCTGCACCGCATCGAGTTCAACGAGGAGGACAAGGTCATCACCATCGTCACGCCCGCGAAGAACACCGTCGTGCTGGACGACAAGAACAAGCGCATCCGGCTCGAGGATCAGAACGGCAACAGCGTCGAGCTCGCCCCCGCCGGCATCACGCTGGACAGCCCCAAGGCGATCTCGATCACCGCGGGCACGACGATGGCGCTCAAGGCCGCCTCGGGCATGACGCTCACCTGCGACGCGGACATCTCCGCCAGCGGGGCCAACATCACCGCCGACGCCAAGATGGGCTTCACCGGCAAGGGCGCGGCGTCGGCCGAGCTCTCCGCCGCGGGACAGACCACGGTCAAGGGCGCGATGGTCATGATCAATTGACCCCTTCGGACGAGAACGCCATGCCCCCCGCCGCCCGCCTCACCGACCTGCACACCTGCCCGATGGTGACGCCCGGACTGCCGCCGATCCCGCATGTCGGCGGACCTGTCGTGGGCCCGGGCGTGCCCACGGTGCTCGTGGGCAAGCTGCCCGCGGCGGTCGTCGGCGACAGCGCCGTGTGCGTGGGCCCGCCCGACACCATCGTGCAGGGCTCCTCGACGGTCAGGATCGGCGGCCGCCCGGCGGCGCGCATCGGCGACGCGACGGCGCACGGCGGCCAGATCGCGCTGGGCCTGTTCACCGTGATGATCGGAGGCTGAGATGAACTTCCTGGGTCGCGGCTGGAGCTTCCCCCCGCGTTTCGACACCGACCACCGCGCGGTCATGGTGTCCGGGGTCGAGGACATCGAGGAAAGCCTGCGCATCCTGATGCGCACGCGCCGCGGGGAACGCGTCATGCAGCACGCCTACGGCACGCGGCTGCACCAGATGGTCTTCGAGGTCATCAACGACCAGACGCTGACCGAGCTGCGCCTGATGCTGGAGAAGGCCATCGTGCACTTCGAGCCCCGCATCGAGCTCGAGCAGCTGGACATCCGCGTCTCGCCCGAGGAGCTCGGCCGCGGCGTGGGCCTGCTGCTGCTGCGGCTGGACTACCGCGTGCGCACGACCAACACGCGCCACAACATGGTCTACCCGCTGTACCTCGACCAGGCGACCCACCCGGTCCTGGCCGGCTGAACGCGCGACAGCGATGCATCCGGGCGCTCAACAGGACCAACGACTGCCCGCGGCGCTGGCGCCGGGCTACGCGCGCCCGGACGAGCTGCGCGTGGCGGACCGGCTCATGCAGGTGCTGACGCTGGCGCGGCAGCTGCGCTTCGTCGATGCGCAGGACCGTCCGATCGGCCGCTGGGGCGACGCGCTGGCGCAGGACGGCGCCATGCTGCTGGCCGAGCTGTCCACGCTGCCGGTGGCGGACTGGCAGGCCCGGCTGCGCGAGGACGGCCCCGGCGACGATCCGAGCCTGCGCGAGAGCTGCCTGCGGCTGGCGCATCGGGTGGACCGCTGGCACCACGCCTTGCTGGACCAGGCCGAGGCGCGGCCCGCGGACGACGTGTGTTTCCGGCCGCTCGCGAACTGGCTCGGCGAGGTCTTGCGCACGCAACTCAGCTCGCCGCCGCGGGACGATCGGCTGTACTGGCTGGCCCTGTGCCGGGTGCTGCTGCGACTGCGCGAGCTCGCGGCGCAGCGCCTGGCGGGTGAGCTCGACGGCGGCCGCCACGATCCGTCCACCGGCCTGCTGCTGGCGTGGACCCAGCTGCTGCACGTGAGCCGCGCGCCGCTGAACGCCTTCGACGAACGGCTGGTCGACCATTACTACGCCGACCGGCTGGCGCTGCCGCGCCTGGGCGCCGGTCCGCAGCGCGTGTGGCTGGTGCTGGAGGCGGCCCCGCTGCTGACCGAGCCCGTGCCGCTCGATCCCGCCCAGCGCTTCGTCGCGGCGCTGCCGCGCGGCAGCCGCAGCTTCGTCATCGAGCAGCCGCCGGCCCTGCAGCCGCTGCAGGTCGCGCGACTGCTGACGCTGCGGCACCTGCGCGACCCGTTGATCTCGCCGCAACGCGAGTACGGCTACGCCAGCGCGATCGTCGCCACCGACCTCACGCCCCCGACGCCCGACGCTGCCGCGGAGTCGCGCGCCGCGAGCTGGCCCGCGCTGGGCGGGGGCGTGCTCGCGTCGCCGGCCCGGGTCGGCCTGGCGATCGCCTCCGCGCTGCTGTTGCTTCGCGAGGGGACCCGCCATGTGCGCTTGACGCTGGAGATCGCCGGGCCCGACCTGCCGGGGCCCGGCGGCGTCGACGCCGCGCGCTTCGCCGCCGCCGCCCGCTTCGAGGCCCACGCGCAAGCCGCGTCCGGACAGCCCGAACCCGGCCCGCGAGAACCGGCCGAGCGGCTCTTCGCGCGCGTGCGCCGGCTGTGTCCGTCGCTGGCGTCCCGGCCGTGGCTTGCCTGCCTCTGGTCGCGTTGCCTGGCCAGCGCCGACGCCGAGATCCTGTCCCGGCGCCTGGGCCGGCTGTTCGCGGTCTGGCTCTGCGGCACCGCCGAGGACCTCGATGCCGACGCGCTCGCGCTGCTGCGCCGTCACGCCCGGCGCGTCTTCTCGCGCGCCGGTCGGCAGGCGGCGACGGTCGATGTCGATGATCCGCTGGCCATGCTCTACAGCGACCGACCGTTGGAGCGGTCGCTGATCCTCAACCGTGTCTTCCACGACGCCTGGCGGGTGCGCGCCAGCGGCGACGCCGGCTGGCTGGACCTGGGCGCGGCGCTGGTGGCCTCGCCCGCCGGCGCCGCGCCGGGCCTGCAGCTGCGGCTGCTCATCGGCGCGGACGTGCCCGCCGTGGGCGTGGCCAAGGCGGCGATCCACGGCCCCGGCTGGCCCGATCAGCCGGTGCTGCAACTGGTGCTGGAGGGCCGCAGCCGCCTGTTCCCGGCCAGCCTGATGCAGCAGCTGGCGCTGGCCGCGGTGCAGGTCGAGGTGGACGTGCAGGGCCTGCGCTCGGTGCAGCTGAACAACCAGCTCGGCCAGCTCGATCCGAGCAAGCCCTTCCTGCCCTTCGGTCCCCTGCCCGACACCAGCGCCTATCTGCAGTTCAGCCATCTGGAGCTGATGCGCAAGCCGCTGACGCGGCTGCGCGCGCGCATGCGCCATGCCTCGCTGCGCGCGGCAGGCCTGGCGGCGCAGTACGAGGGCTACCCCGACGGCCCCTGGACACCGGACGTCTTCCGCGTCCGCGCGGAGCTGCTGCGCGACGGCCGCTGGCAGGACGCGGACCAGCCGTCGATGCCGCTGTTCCCCGCGACCACCGCCGGGCAGGCCGACGCGGAGCAGTCGATCGAGTTGTCCTCGCCGGGCTGGCTGCGCCTGCACGCGCCGCAGCCCGAGGCCACGGGCGCGGACTACTCGCTGCGCAGCCGTCAGGGCTTCTTCCGCTTGCGCCTGGACGGGCCGCGCGCGGGCTTCGGCCACACCCTGTATCCGCGCGTGCTGGCCGAGCGGATGACGGCCAACAGCCGCCGCAAGGAACCGCTGCCCGTGCCGCTGCCGCCCTACACGCCGGTGCTGGAGTTCCTGCGCGTGGACTACGCCGCGCGGACCCGCATCCTGCCGCGCCCGGCGTCGGCGGACGCCGCCTCGGACCAGCTCTTCCATCTCACGCCCTTCGGGTCCTGGCCGCTGCGTGCGTTGCCCGCCCGGCATCCGGTGATGGCCCTGCCCGCCGAGCCGGCCGAGGGCCAGTTGCTGATCGGAATGTCCGGGCAGCCGCCCTCGGGCACCCTGAGCCTGCTCTTCCTGCTGCGCGCCGAGGCCGCCGTGGAAGCGCTGGGGCGCGCCGGTCCCGTGCTGCGCTGGCAGGCCTGGTGCGACGGCGACTGGCGCACGCTGGAGCCGCACCGCGTGCTGCTCGACGCCACCGACGGCCTGCTGCGCAGCGGACTCGTCATGCTGGACCTGCCCGGCGGCTTGAGCGCCGACCACCCGGCGCTGCCGCCCGGCCTGTTCTGGCTCAGGATGCTGGGCGACAGCGCGCGGGCCGGCGCGCTGGACCTGCTCGCGGCCGTCAAGGGCGTGTGGGTCAACGGCGTCGCGGTGCGGCTGGAGGGGCCGCCGCGCGACGAGGTCCTGCGGCCAGGAAGCATCCGCGCGGCGCAGACGCCGGTGCCCGGGCTCGCGGCGATCCGACAACCCTGGCCCTCGCTGCCGCAGCGGATCGCCGAGGACCGCGACGCCTGGAAGCAGCGCGTGGCCGAGCGGCTTCGCCATCGCGATCGCGCGGTCACGCCGGGGGACATCGAGCGCCTCGTACTCCAGGCCTTCCCCGAGGTCTTCAAGGTCAAGTGCCTGCCGCGCTCGTCACGATCGGCGCAGGACCGCATCGTGGTCGTCGTCGTGCCCGCGCTGGCGCCCGGCCACGAGGTCGACGGCACGGAGGCGCCGCGCCTGGACGCCGCGACGCTGCGCCGCGTGCATCGCTTCCTGATGCCGCGCCTGGCGCCGGGCCACGCGCTGCTGGTGCGCAACGCCACCTACGACCGCATCCAGGTGCGCTGCACGCTGCGCCTGGCCGAGGGCGAACCCGCCGGGCGCCGCTTGCGCGAGCTCAACCAGGCCTTGCGCGACTTCCTCTCGCCGTGGCGGGCCGGCGGGCTCACCGCGCGCTTCGACTGGCGGCTGCGCGCCGA
The DNA here is from genome assembly GCA_039594005.1 of Roseateles sp. GTDB lineage: Bacteria > Pseudomonadota > Gammaproteobacteria > Burkholderiales > Burkholderiaceae_C > Roseateles. The sequence continues at coordinate 783,152 of JBCNOF010000010.1, read as the reverse complement.
GGAGGTCGAGGCCTACCTGCGCGCGCTGCCCGGCGTGGACGCCGTGGGCCGCGTCTCGCTGCTGCAGGTGACGCGCGACGACGCGGGGCTGTACCGCTTCGGCGACTCCGCGCGCGGGGACCGGGCCTTGCGTCCCCGCGCGCCGTGGAGCCTGGCGCTGCCCACGCGCGGCCACCTGCTCGAGCTCGCCCAGGATCCCGGCGGGCGGCCCGACGTCAGCGGCCTGTCGCAGCTCAGCGTGGGCGGCAGCTTCATCATCGGACGGGCCGTCGCATGAAGACCGTCAACCGCGAGACCCTCAAGAACTACTTCCGCGACGGCCAGATGCCGTCGCAGCGGCATTTCGAGGCCCTCATCGATTCCATGCTCAACATGAACGACGAGGGCTTCCGCAAGACCGTCGAGCATGGCGAGCAGCTCTACGCGCCCATCGGCCATGACGCGCTGATGAGCTTCTTCCGCGACCAGCAGCCCGACGCCCCGCTGTGGCAGCTGCGCCTGGGCACGGTCCAGGACCAGCTGCAGTTCCATGCGCCCGGCGCGCCTGCGGCTTCTGGTGCGCCCGGCTCGGCCGGGGCTGCCGGAGCTGCGGGCTCTCCGCATGCGGACGCGACCGCCGACGGGGCGCGCGTGCCGGTGATGACGCTGGACGCGTCGCGCAAGGTCGGCGTGGGCACGCTGGAACCCTGCGCGCGACTGGACGTGCGCGGCGTGGCCGCGTCGCAGGGCCGCCTGGGCACCTTCCCGATCGACGCCACGCTCGCCGCCAAGCTCAAGGCCGACGGCGAGTGGCATGACCTGACGCCGCCGCTCACGGGCTGCCAGGGGTTCGAGGTGATGGCCGGCGCGGGCGGCGCCCGGGGCAGCGGACATTTCGGGCTGGTCCATGCGATCGCGCTGAGCACCTACAACCCGATGCCGAGCTGGTTCCCCGGCCGTGGCAGCCGGCGCGGCATCCGCCAGACGCAGGCCTGGTGGGGACGGCGCTGCGACAAGGTCGAGCTGCGCTGGTTCGGCAAGCAGGGTCGCGACCAGAGCTACTGGCTGCAGGTGCGCAGCGCGTGCAGGTTCGGCGACAACGTGCCGCTGCGGGTGCAACTGACCCGGCTGTGGTTCTGGCCCGAGATGCAGGCTGACACCGACACGAAGGATGGCACCTGGGGGGTGGACCCATGACCGCTCCCCACATGACCGCTCCCCACATGACCGCTCCCCACATGACCGCGCCCCGCACCATCGCGCGACGCACCGAGCCCGATCCGCTGGGCTTCGACGCGCTGCGCGCGTTGGCGATCGAGCGCGCCCAGGCCGCCAGCGGCGAGCTGTGGACCGACTACAACCTGCACGATCCGGGCGTCAGCGTGCTGGAGGCCTTGTGCTTCGCGCTGACCGAGGACGTCTTCGCCGCGCGCCAGCCCGTGCCGACGCTGCTCGGTCTGGACGCGGCCTCGCCGCCCGCGGCCTGGGAGCGGCTGGGCCTGCACACGCGCGACGCGGTGCTGCCGTGCCGCCCGGTGAGCGAGGCCGATTGGCGCCTGTGGCTGGGCCACGCGCTGCCGGGCACGCGCCAGCTCGCCATGAACGCCCTCAAGGATTGGCGCGGCCGCGCCACCGGCCTGTGGCGGATGACGCTGCAGGCCGGCACCGACCGACCCGACGACGACCACCGGCTGCGCGAGCGCGCGCTGCGGGTCTTCCACGCGACGCGGGCGCTGGGCGAGGACCTCGCCGAACCGCCGCGGCTGCTCGCGCCGCGCTGGGTGCGGCTGGAGCTGCACCTGAGCGTCGCGACCGAGCACGACCTGGGCGAGGTGCTGACCGAGGTGCTGCGGCGTTGCGACGCGGGGGTGTCGCGACGCGTGCAGACGCCGCTCGACGGTCAGGACGATCCCGATCCGCCGCCCGGTCTCACGGACGATCCCGACCTGCCGGGCGGTCCGATGGGCCGTCCGACGACACGCGCCGAGCGCCGCTGGCTGGCCGAGGACGACGACTTCCTCTACGCGAGCGACCTGGGCCGCCTGCTGCAGGACGTGCCCGGCGTGGCGAGCATCGAGGGTCTGTGGCTGCGCGCGGTCGAACCCGGCGACGACCGCTCCGAGGATGCCTCCGCGCCGCCGGGCAGCGTCGCCCGGCGCGGCCGGGACTGGGCGCTGCGGCTGCGCTGGCCGTCGACCCCGCAGGACCTGCGCGGCTGGAGGGTCCGCCGCGACGGGCTGCGCGTGCAACTGCCCGAGGACGCGCTGCTCGCTCAGCTCGCGCTGCAGCGGCGCGCCGATCAGGCCCGCGACACGGCCCTGCAGCGCGCTCGACCCTCGGGTCTCGACCCTGCCTCCGCCGCGGCCTTCGGCGCGGCCTCGGGCATGTCGGCAGCGGATGCCGCTGAGGACGATGCAGTCGCCACGGTGGTGAAGCCGCCGCCCTTGCCCGTGCGCCGTGACGGGCACCTCGCCGCGGTCAGCGCGCTGCCGCCGCTGTACGACGAGGCCTTGCGACTGCGCGCGGGCACGCAGCCCGGGCTGCGCCGCCAGTGGATCGGCTACGCGGCGCTGCTGGAGGTCGGGCTCAACCAGGCGCAGCAGCAGCGCGAGCAATTGCCGCGGCTGTTCGCGCTGGACGACCCGGAGGTCCGCAGCTACTGGCACGAATGGCCGGGCAACGCGCAACTGGCCGACGTCGAGTCGCTGTACCTCGTCGATCGACGACAGGCGCAGGACGACGCCTCGCTGGACGCGGACCGGCTCGGCCGTCGCCATCGCTTCCTGGACTTCCAGCTGGCGCTGCATGGCGAGGCGCTCGACCAGACGGTGCTCGACGGCCTGCCGCGTTACCACGCGCCGGAGGCGTGGCCACGCCATCTCCTGCTGCTCAAGCGCGACTTCATGCGGCGCGTGATCCGCCTGGGACGCGACCGCGGCGCCGGGGCCGACCTCAGCCGTCCGCTGCTGGGCGAGCGCGACAACACGCCGCCGCTGCAGGAACGGCTCGGGCTGATGCTGGCCCTGGTCCGGACGGAAAGCCGACCGCTCACGCGCGTGCTGGCGATGCTCCAGGGCGCGGGAGTGCGTTTCGCCCGAGAGACGCGTCACCGGCCCCCGGCACGCCGGCGCGGCGAGCGCGATCCATCGACGCACGGGCGGGAGCCTGGGTCGGCACCGACGCCGAGCACGCCGCTGCTGAATCCGACAGAACCCCGGTTGCCAAACGCGCGGGTGCACTGGGGCACGCTGGCGCAGCGGCTGAAGTCCTGGGCCGACGCGCACCACGAGGCCACGGTGCCCTTGGCGATGCTGCGCGCGGCGGTGGATCCCTCCCGGTTCCGCCACGACCCGGACACCGGTCAGTTGCGAATCGTCGCGGACGCGGAGCGCGACTGGGTGCTCGCCGACGCGCTCGCCCCCGACGCCGCGCGAGGCTTCGCCCGCGAGTTCCACGCCGCGGCCTGCCTGCTGCAGGCCGACGGCGAAGGCCTGCATCTGGTGGAACACCTGCTGCTGCGCCCGATCGCCACGCCTGCTCCGGTCGCCGAGCCCGGCGCGACCGACCCGTTCGACACCGACCAGCGCGTCAGCCTCGTGATGGCGGGCTGGACCGCGCGCGGTCAGGACCAGCGCTTCCGCCAGCTCGCCGCGCAGGCGCTGGAACGCGAGGCGCCCGCGCATCTGCGCTGCGCGCTCGTCTGGCTCGACGCGCCCGGGATGCTGGCCTTCGAGTCCCTGTGGCAGGACTGGCTGAAGCGACGCATGGCGTATGAGCAGGGGCTGCTCAGCGGGGACGCGGCATCGCTGGTCGCACCGCTGGACGAGGCGGCTTCGGCGCTCAGCCGTTGGTTGCGACGCTGGCACGCTCGGCAACGGCCCCGGCATGCCTCGCGCGCCAGCGGTTCGGCGGCCCGGAGCGGGCCGGGAGCCCCGTCATGAACGCGCCGCTCGCCCTGCCCCGGGTCCATCGCATCGAGACGCTGCGCCTGGAGCTGGACCACCGCAACGAGCGCGAGGCCCGGCAAGGCTTCGAGCTGCACGATCGTCTGATGGTGTTCCTGCGCCGGGAAGGACTCGCGGCGATCGAGGCGGCGTTCGACGACGCGTGCCCGCCGGGCCAGGTCTGGGTGCTGCCCCGCCTGACGCTGGATCTTGGCGTCGTGGAAGCGCGGCAGGACGAGCGACAGTGGCTGGATCGGTTGACGCGGACGCTGCGACGTGAACTCGGGCGAGCGACACCGAGCGTGGAGACGGAAGCCGCGGCAACGCCGACATCGGCGACGTCGGCAATCCCTCCTCCCTCGATGCCGCTCGTCATTGAGCAGCGCGACGGCGAGCGCCATGAGGTCGACCAGTTCCTGTATTACCTGCGCCATGGCCGACTGCCCTGGGGCATGAACCTGGGCGGGCGGCGCGCGCTGTCGCTGTGGCTGGCACGTCTGGCGCGACGTCAGGGCGCGGCGCTGTGGCGAGCGCTGTCGCAGGATCGCGCGCGCGACCGACTGCTCGCACGACTGTCGCGGATCGCGCCGCACGACGGGTTGCAGGCGTTGATCGCGCAACGCGACCCTCGACTGGCGACCACGCTGACGCGCCTGGATGACGAGGTGCTGATCCCCTTGCAGGGTCGCGGCCGGCTCAGCGCCTATCAACGCGGACAACTGCAGCAGGCGCTGCGCGTGGCGGCGCTCGAGGGACTGTGGGCCGCGCGCGGGACGGGATCCCCCGGCGCCGCGGGCCTCGGCGGCCTGGGCAGCCTGGGCGGACGCGGACGTCGCACGCTGATCGCGCGATGGCGGCGACTGCTCGCCGACGCGCTGGGCGGGCGCTGGCGCGAGGACCTCGCCGCCCTGGCCGGCGCGACGCGATCGCCGTCCGACGAGCGCTTCCCGATGGACTTGGCCGACGAGGTGCCGGGGACGTCGCCGGACTCCGCACGGACGACGCCGGGACGCACCTGGGAGCAAGCGCTGGTCCAGCTGCAGGCCCTGCTGCGACAGCGCCGGCCCGGTCAGGGGGAACGGCTGCGGCATCTGCTGACGCAGCTCGCCGCCTCGCATCCGATGCTGCTGCGCCACCGCCTGCGCGCCTGGGCGATGGAACGACGCGAGCGTCGCACCTGGTCGCTCACGTTGCCGCCGGCCAGCCTGGCGCTGCTGCTCGGGGCGATGAGCCCTCGACCGCTGCCCGCGCTCGTCGGCTCGGCGGGCCAGCACTGGGCGGAATCGCTGCGCCAGACCGCGTTGCGGCTGGAGCGCGAGGCGCCGGCAGGCCAACGCCTCGGCGTGAGCCGGTTGATGGCGCTGCTGATGCAGGCCAGTCTGCGCCACCTCGCCGAGGGGCGGCGGGCGCCGGATCAGCACGCGGGCTGGCTCGCGCTGTGGCGACGGGCGAGCGTGGACGCCCGCGGCTGGGAAGCGCATCCCACCGCCTCGCGCGCGGCCTCGCGCGATGCCTCAGGCGCGAAGGCCGCGGCCGAGGACGAACCACCGCCGCCCCGGCGCCGCCGCGAGGCCGGCGACGCGACCGCCGACGCCTTGCTCCACCTGGAGCGCGAATGCCGCGAAGGCCGCTGGCGCTGGCCGCAGCGCCTGCGCCTGGCGCGCCTGCTGGAGACGGCGCAGGGCTGCGAGCGTTGGCTGCAGCTGCTGACCGAGGAACGGCGCTGGTCGATGCTGCAGGCGCAGTTCGGCGCGGCCGCCGGACCCTTGCGTCAACGCGCCGGGCGGCTGCAGGGCTGGCTGCGCGGCCTGGTGCGCGAACCCGCCGCGGCGCTCGCCGAGCATTGGCGCCGCCTGTGCCGCCACCTCTTCATCCGCGGCTTGAGCCCGGACGCGGCCTCGCTGCGCCGGCATTACCAGGAGGATCCGCTGCCGGACGCCAACCTCGACGACACCGCTGACGTCGACGAGGCCGAGGCCTCGATCGCCGCGCCTGCCCAGGCACGACCCGAACGACCCGGGCGAGCCGCGCGGTCCCAGGGCCGGCCGGAGCCGGTCTGGGTGGACGACGCCGGACAGGTCCTGCTCGCGGCCTACGCCGAGCGCCTGTTCAAGCACCTGCAGCTGGTGCGCGACGGCGTGTTCATCGACGACGACGCCCGAGCGACCGCCGTGCAGTGCCTGCAGACGCTGTGCCACGGACGCGAGCCCGCGCCCCCCGACGACAGCTGCACCGTCTTGTCGCGGCTGCTGTGCGGGGTCGCCGCGGACACGGTGCTGCCCGCCCCCACGCCCTTCGACGACGAGCGCCACACCCTGCTCGATCAGCTGCTGGGCGCCGTGATCGCGCACTGGTCGGCGCTGGGGCGGACCTCGGTGGCCGGCCTGCGCGAGAACTTCCTGCAGCGCCAGGGCCGGTTGCTGCAGGAGCGCGTGGCGGCGGGAGAACCGCCGCGCTGGCGGATGCGCGTGCAGCCGCGCGGCTTCGACGTGTTGCTGGACCGGATGCCGTGGAGCTTCCACACGATCCGCCTGCCCTGGATGCAAGGAGCGCTGCATGTGGACTGGCGCTGAGAAGGCCGAGGCGGCCCAGGCCGCTCAAGCCGCACAAGCCGAAGAGAACGCGCACACGCGCGCGCTGCGCCTGGAGCTGGACTGGTTCGCCCGCGCGCTGGACCGGCGGCTCGCCGGCCATTTCCGGGCCGAGGAAGCCGGCGAGGCGGGTCCCGGGAACGCCGCCGAGGACGCCGGTCTGCCTCAAGCGCCGGAGCTGCCCGACGGCAGCGAGCTGCGCCAGTGGGTGGACCGCTTCGCGCTCACCGCGGCGCAGCGCCTGGTGCTCGCGCTGGCGCTGGCGACGCATCTGCGCCCCGCGGCGCTGGACCTCCTCTTCATGCGCAACCAGCACCTGGACCGCGGCTTCACCGAGTTCGGCGGGGTCAAGGCGCATGCGCACGGCGGCTTCCTGCCCACCGGGGAGACCGCGGCCTTCCTCGTGGCCGGCGAGTCGCTGCCCGCGCGCATCGCGCTGCAGGCCTGGCTGGACGGCGCGCATCCGATGGCCGAGGCCGGTTACCTGCGCGTGGACAGTCCGCCGCCCGGCGAGCCGCGCCTGGCCGGGCTGCTGCTGCTCAGCGATGAGGCGCTGCAGCGCCTGTGCACCGGCGACGCCGACAAGCCCGACCACAGCCTGCAGTTCCCCGCGCGCCGCATCACCAGCGCGCTGACCTGGGACGACCTGGTGCTGACGCCCGAGGTGATGGACGAGGTCGAGCAGATCCGCGCGTGGATGCGCGACGGCGGCCGGCTGATGCGCGACTGGGGCCTGGCCCGGGCGCTCAAGCCCGGGTACCGCGCGCTGTTTCACGGACCGCCGGGCACCGGCAAGACGCTGACGGCCACGCTGATCGGCCAGTCCGCCGGGGCCGACGTCTATCGGATCGACCTGTCGATGGTGGTGTCCAAGTACATCGGCGAGACCGAGAAGAACCTCGCCCGCGTCTTCGACCAGGCGCAGAACCGGCACTGGGTGCTGTTCTTCGACGAGGCCGACGCGCTGTTCGGCAAGCGCGGCGCGGCGCAGAGCGCGAACGATCACCACGCCAACCAGGAGATCGCCTATCTGCTGCAGCGCATCGAGGACTTCCCCGGGATCGTGATCCTGGCCAGCAACCTGCGCGGCAACCTGGACGAGGCCTTCTCGCGGCGTTTCCAGTCGATGGTGCATTTCCCGCTGCCCGACGCCGAGCAACGGCTGCGCCTGTGGCGCGGCATGCTCGACGAGCGGCACTGGAGCGCGGACGTGGACCTCGGCATCACGGCGCAGCGCTATGCCCTGTCCGGCGGCGCGATCGCCAACGTGATCCGCCACGCGGCCCTGGCCAGCCTGCGCCGCGGCCGGGACCGGATCTCGCCGGCCGAGCTGCGCGCCGGCATCGCCCGCGAGCTGGGCAAGGAAGGGAGAACGTTGTGAGCCCCCATGCCTCGCCGCTGCGGCGCCCCGCCGCGTTTGCGCTGGTGATCGCGCTGGGCGCCTCGATCTGCGCGATCGCCGTCACCGCCTGGTCGGCGCCCGCCGCCACGACGCCGCTGCGCGCGCCCGGGGCGATCGTCGCCACGCCGGTGGTCCCGGCGACCGCGGCGGCCGCGTCCGCGGCCGGATCGGCTTCCGTCTCGATGCCCACCGCGCCGCCTGCTTCCGCGCCGACCGGTGTCGCAGGCTCGCGGACCGCGCCGCCGGCGGCCTGCCCGGTCTGGGCGGCGTCATCGCTGCCCGGATCGGGCTCGGGCGTTCCCGCCACATGCGGCACGGCGTGCTGCGCGGCCGACGCGCCGCCGCTGCGGCTCGCGCGCGCGCCCGAGCCCCTGCCGGTGGCGCGCCGCGGACAGCCCTACTCGCAGTGGATCGCGGTCGAGGGCGGCCGTCCGCCTTATCAGTTCACCTTGCTCGATGGCGCCTTGCCCGACGGGTTGATGCTGGGCGCGCGCGGGCTGGTGTCGGGCGTGCCGGAGCAGGCGCAGCTCAGCCGCTTCACCGTGGCCGTGCAGGACCAGGCGGGCGTGCGCCTGCGCCAGACCTTCGACCTGCGCGTGCGCGCGCCGGAAGCGCCGCGGCCGGTGTCACCGGTCAAGGTGCAGGCTTCGGCGCCCGCGCCATTGACGCTGGCCGACCTGAACACCTTTGACGCGGTGAGCGCGCCTTCGACGCAGCAAGGGCCCTCGGTGACGACCTACCAATTGCCCGCCGCGGCGATCAAGGCGCTGGCCGAGGAAGCCGCCCGCAACGCCGCAGCGGCCGAGGGCAGCGATCCGCCCATCGTCGAGCCGCCCGATCCGGCCGCCTCCGCGCCGCCGCTGCTGCCGCAGCTGCCCGACGGCCTGGACTGGACCAAGCCGCAGCAGGCGCAACTGGAGGCCGCGCTGGCGCCCCTGCTGACGCAGGAGTTCCCCGCGCGCGATCTCTTCGAGGCCGCGGTGCGCATGCGCGTCTGCGCGCACATGGGCCGCGCGATCGCGGACGCGGCGCGCCGCCTCAAGCGCGCCCCGCAGGATCCCGAGGTGCTGCTGGCCGACTGCACGAAGCCCGCCGATGCGCAGGACGCGCAGAACCGGTGGAATGCGCCGAAGTCTTCGAAGCTCGCCGCGGCGAGGCTGGCGCCGTCCAGGCGTGGCGAGGCGGCCTCCGCCGCGGTGGCGGCCTCGGCCCAGGCGGCCTACGCGGAGGCTGCGGCATCGGCAGCCGCGGGCCAGTTGCCGGTGAAGTCGGTCCGCACCTGGCTGCTGCCGCCTGGGCTGGAGGACTGGCTCGCGACCGCCGCGAAGCGCGACCGGCCGCTGCTGCCCGACAAGCCGCTGAACTGGCCTGCCAGCCCCGGCTGCGGCTGCGCCGCTGATCGCGGCGAGCAGCCGATCTACGCCTTCTATCCGACCTGGATGAACGACGTGAAGGAGCAGGCGATCCAGTTCGGGCTGATCAACCGGATGAGCGTCTTCGCGCTGCCGCTGGGCGGGGACATCGCGCTGCCGCCAGAGTGGTCGACCTCGACCCGACAGACGGCCTTCATCCGCGCCGCGCGCCGTCACGGCACGCAGCTGGACCTGGCGCTGTACGGCGACGACTGGCGCTTCCTGCGGCTGCCCACGGCCGAGCAATGGCCGACCGCGCGGCAGCGGCTGCCGCGGCAACTGGCGGCGCGCACGCGGCAGATCCTCGACACCCACCTGCCCGGCTGGTGGGAGGACGCCAAGGCCTGGATGCCGGGATTCGCCGAGCGCCAGTACCTGGGCGACGGCGTGACATTGGTCGTGGAGGACCCGCCCACCGACGACGAGGGCGCCGCGCGCTTCGCCGAGTTCTATCCCGCCTTCGTGCGCGCGCTGGCCGAGGAGATGGGCAGGCACCGCGCGCGGACCTACACGATCAACCTCGTCGTGACGCTGCCGATGATCCAGGGCAGCGGGGTCTTCGGCGTGACGTCCTTGTTCGACCTGCTCAAGGCGGTCGAGCAGCCGAAGGTGGTCAACGGGCGGATCGTGATGGATGGCTCGGACTACCAGCGCGGCAGCAACGTGGAGCTGCGCGTGCTGGTGCTGATGCCAGAGCCCACGGCGCTGTCCAAGAAGCAGCTGCGCCAGCTCGCGGAGGACAGTCCGGCGCTGCACGGCACGGACCGGCGGATCTTCCTGCGCAGCCTGATCCCCGTGCTGCAGCTGCCTTCGCCCGAGCTGCAGCAGTTCGAGGACGACATGGTCTACGCGCAGGACAACTTCGGCGGGCTCGGTTTCTGGCCGGCGCCGCTGGACGACAAGATGCTCGACGCGCCCAGGCTCGCAGCGCTGGGCAACGTCTTCGGGCCGGGGGCGGAGCCGGGTCAGTTGTCCTCGGTGTGCAACTGGGTCTGCCCCAACCGCTGGGCGCTGCGGCTGCTGCTGGAGCTGCTGGTCCTGGCGGGGATCGCGGTATGGGTAGCGCTGCAGCTGAACTGCGAGTGGCGGCGGCGATTCGGACGCGTGGCGCTGCTGGCGGGCCTGCCGCCGCTGCTCGTGGCCTTCGCGCTCACCGCCTGCGATCCCGCAATGGCCTTCCTGCGCAACGGCATCGCGCTGATGGGCCTGCTGGTGGCCACGATGGTGGCATTCCTGGTCAGGACCCTGCTCAAGCGCAAGGTGGACAAGCCATGAAACAACATGACACCAAGGAGTCGGTCGCGGATCGTCACCCCGCTGGCGCGCGGCACACGGACCCGGCATGGGCCGCGCCGGCGGCTGCCGCCCGGCACGAGGCCGCGACCACGAGCGCGCCGCCGGACAGCCCGCGGATGGTCCGCCAGGCCGCGCAATTGAAGCGCTTGCGAGGCGGCGAGCCGGCGTCGGAGGCAACGGGTGCCGCGACCTCGACGGACGCGGGCCCCGCGCGGGGCGGCCTGCCTGCGCAATTGCGCGCGGGACTGGAGGCGATGTCGGGCCAGGACCTCGGGGACGTGCGCGTGCATTACGGGTCGTCGAGACCGGCGCAGCTGGAGGCGCATGCGTACGCGCAAGGGCGCGACATCCATCTGGCGCCGGGTCAGGAGCAGCACCTGCCGCACGAGGCCTGGCATGTGGTGCAGCAGGCGCAGGGCCGGGTGAAGCCGACCACGACGATGGGCGGGGGCGTGCCGGTCAACGATCACGGGTCGCTGGAGCGTGAAGCCGACGTGATGGGCGCAAGGGCCCAGAACGCGGCGCCGGTGCAGCGCAAGGGACGCATCGACACCAGCAAGATCGCCGACGAGAAGAAGCGTCTGGAAGTCGAGGCCGAGATCAAGCGGTTGAAGGACACCAAGCGCGCCCAGAAGCGGGACAAGGTGGCGACGTGGGCGGCGACGCCGGACACGAGCGAGGATCAGGGCATCGCCCGAGACAACGCCTACAACGACGACATCAAGCGGATTCGCTCGACGCACGAGTTGGCGATGACGGCGCTGTCCAAGACACACGACCTGCCGTTGATCTCGGGAGCCGACTACTACGGCGCCCAGGTGGAAGGTTCCAGAGTCTTCCGCAGACCCGACAACGGCAAGGAGTACGTCAAGGACCGCCGCGGCACCTTCGTTCCGCGCTACGTCCGCCGCGAGCTGAACGACCACGACGACACTTCCGCCGACTTGCAGCCCACGCCCAAGACCTACGGCGATCTCAAGGAGTGGAAGGGCATCCCGGTTCCCACCCACGCCGACGATGTGGGGACCACGCGCGCACTGCGCGGCGCGGATATCAGCTGGGACCACCGCGAGTTTGCCCAGCAAGCGATGGGCGGGGGCAACAACCAGCTCGCGTTCAGTCACACCTCGACCCATCGCCCCATCCTCAGCAACAAGCATTTCAGCTTCGGGGAACAGGAGCCCGACGAGGTGGACAAGCCGCCCAAGCCCCGACACAAGGGCGCCATGATCACCGATCTGGCCGAGCTGCAGACCGACGACATCGGCGCGCAATGGGAGATCGATCCAACGACGGGCCACAAGGTCCCGCTGGACACGAGCAAGCTGGCGACCGTGGCGAAGACGAACCCGGAGAAGAGAAAGGAGGCCGCCGACAAGGTCCAGATGAGCGGCTACCGCAACATGGAGGTCGTGACACGGTGGATTCCCGCCAGCGGCGTGGTGGACCACGGCCTCGAAGGCTGGGACACCCAGGAGGGCCCGCGACAGGATTACTTCGTCGGCGGCGAATCCGCGCGGGGCAACGCCTTCGGCACCTGGCGCGACGGCCAGTCCAGGGCCAACCACGACGAGGACCTGGAGAAGGAACGGCTGGCCAAGGAGGCCGAGGCCGCCAAGCTCAAGGAATCCGAGACCGGAACGACCGGCAAATGAGGCGGTTCGACGAGCCGCCGCCCCCGTCCGATTACCTAAGTCACCCTCCCGAGGCGCCCCCCCTGGCTATCCTTTCCTCCGGTCAAGAAGGACAAGCCAGATGCTCACGCCTCGTTCGGGACACCAGGGAATCATCCGCGCCGCGTTCGCGCTGGGCGCGTTGGGCCTATTCGGAGGCCTCCTCGGAGGATGTTCCTCCATGGACAAGCTCAATCCGTTCTCCAGCTCGGTCAAGCCGACCGAGGTGCGCGGCACCATCACGGCCTCGGCCCAGCTCAACCCCAGCGTCAACAAGCGCCCCTCGCCGCTGCTGGTGCGGGTCTATGAGCTGAAATCGGCCAACGCCTTCAACTCGGCGGACTTCGTCAGCCTGTACCAGAAGGACCAGGCCGAGCTCGGCACCGAGCTCGTCGCCCGCGAGGAGATGACGCTGCAGCCCGGCGAATCCCGCACGATCGCCAAGAAAACCCTGTCGCCTGAGACCCGCTTCATCGCCGTCTTCGGCGCCTATCGCGATCTGGAGCACGCGCGCTGGCGCGCGGTGGCACCGGTGGCCGTCGGCAAGAAGCAGGAGATCGTCATCCAGGCCGACGAGCTGTCGGTCAGCGCGTCGGTCAAGCAACCGTGAGCTGGCACAGCAAGGTCATCTGGTCGCAGGGCATGTTCCTGCTGCCCCACCATTTCCAGCAGGAAACCCGTTACCTCGAGCACCTCGTGGACAGCCGCGCCCGCGCGCTGGCGCCCCACGGCTGGGGCTTCACCGAGCTGGTCCTGGACGAGGCGCTGATGAGCGTGGGCCGCCTGGGCATCGTGCGCGCCAGCGGCATCCTGCCCGACGGCACGCCCTTCCAGATCCCGCAGGCCGACGCCGCCATGGCCCCGCTGGAGGTCCCGGCGGACCTCAAGGGCGACCTCGTCGTCCTGGCCGCCCCGATCGCCCGCCCCGGCACCGACCAGGTCGCCTTCAACGGCGTCGATGCCGGCGAGCTGCACCGTTACCACGTCGTCGACCAGGACCTGCGCGACCAGACCAGCGCCGGCGACGAACCCGAACCCGTGCAGACCGGCGCGCTCACGCTGCGCCTGCTGCCCGCGCGCGAGCTCAACGACGCCTACGCCGCGCTGGGCGTGGCCCGCATCGCCGAGCGCCGCGCCGACCAGCAACTGGTGCTGGACCGCAGCTACATTCCGCCGCAGACCCGCATCGACGCCAGCAGCCATCTCTCGGCGATGGCCTCGCTGCTGCACGGCCTGGTGCGGCAGCGCGCGCAGCTGCTGTCCTTGCGCATGGGACAGATGGGCAACGGCGTGTCCGAGCTGGCCGACTTCCTGATGCTGCAGGCGCTCAACCGCGCCGATCCGCTGTTCCGTCAGCATGCCGCGTCGCCGCACGTGCACCCCGAGGTGCTGCACCGCGATTGCCTGCAGCTGGCCGGCGACCTGGCGACCTTCGTCAGCGACACCCGCCTCGCGTCCGAGTACCCGCTGTACCGTCACGACGACCTGCGCGGCAGCTTCGCGCCGCTGCTGGAGGACCTGCGCCGCATGCTCAGCGTGGTGCTGGAGCGCAACGCGCTGCAGATCGACCTGACCGAGCGCACGCACGGCGTGCGCACCGCCGTCGTGCCCGACGCCGACCTGCTGCGCAGCGCGAGCTTCGTCATCGCCGTCAACGCGCAAGTGGCCGCGGAACAGCTGCGCCAGCGCTTCCCGGCGCAGTCCAAGCTTGGCCCGGTGGACCGCATCCGCGACCTGGTGAACCTGCAGCTGCCCGGCATCGGCCTGCGCGCGCTGCCGGTGGCGCCGCGCCAGTTGCCCTTCCACGCGGGCTTCCATTACTTCGAACTGGACCGCGGCGGCGACCTGTGGAAGCAGCTCGAGCGCAGCGGCAGCCTGGCGCTGCACGTGGCAGGCGACTTCCCCGGCCTGGAGCTCGAGCTCTGGGCGATCCGGCAGTAGCCGTGGCGTCCTGCCAACCGACACAAGCGACGCTGGCCCCCACGCGCCACTCGACGACCCCACACCAGTAACCCCCGGGAGCCGGCATGGACCCCTCCGCGCTCAACGATCCGTTCGCAGGCTTCGACGATCAGCGCACCTTCATCAAGCCTCGTCCGGGCGGCGCCCAGGCGCCGCGCGGCACGCCCGCGCCCGATTCGGTGCAGCCCGACGCCGCCCCGCCGGCCGCCGGGCTCAACCCGCTGCTGACGCTGGCCAACCCGCTGCTGCTGCTCGTGCCGCAGCTGCGCGCGACGCGCCGCGTGGACGACGTGGCCGTGCTGCGCAACAACCTGGCGCAGGGCATCCGCGACTTCGCCGCGCGCGCCGCGGCCGCAGGCATCCCGCCCGAGCGCGTGATGGCCACCCGCTACGTGCTCTGCACGATGATCGACGAGGCCTGCGCCGACACCCCCTGGGGCGGCTCGGGCGTGTGGGCCCGCCACAGCCTGCTGTCGATGTTCCACAACGAGACCTGGGGCGGTGAGAAGGTCTTCCAGCTGATGGCGCGCCTGGCCGAGAAGCCCGACGCCAACCGCGACCTGCTGGAACTGATCTACGCCGCGCTGACGCTGGGCTTCGCCGGGCGTTACCGCGTCATCGACAACGGCCCCGCGCAGCTCGAGGCCGTGCGCGACCGCCTCGCTCAGATCCTCAAGCAGCAGCGCGGCGACTATCCCGCCGCGCTCGCGCAGCACTGGCAGGTCGAGGCCGTGGGCCAGCGCCGCCACATCGGCTGGCTGCCGCTGGCCGCCACCGCCGCGCTGACCGCGCTGGTGCTGGTGGGCGTGTACCTGTCGCTGACCCTGTCGCTGGCGGAGCGCTCCGACCCGGTCTTCGGCCAGATCCAGTCGCTGCGGCTGTCGCCGCCCGTGGTGGCGCCGCCGCCCCCGCCGGCCAAGCCGCGCCTGGCGCAGTTCCTGCAATCCGACATCAAGGCCGGCCTGGTGGCCGTGCGCGACGAGGTCGACCGCAGCGTCGTGACCATCCGCGGCGACGGGCTCTTCGCCCCCGCCAGCGCGACGATCGTGCCCGAGCGCGAGGCGCTCATGGGCCGCATCGCCGACGCGCTGACGCAGGTGCAGGGCTCGGTGCTGGTGACGGGTCACAGCGACTCGACGCCGATTCGCACCGCGCGTTACCCGTCCAACTGGCATCTGTCGGAGGAGCGCGCCAACACCGTGCGCGAGCTGCTGGTGGCGCGCCGCGTCGCGCCCGAGCGCATCCGCGCCGAGGGCCGCGCCGATGCCGAGCCGGTCGCGGCCAACGACTCCCCCGCCAACCGCGCGCTGAACCGGCGCGTCGAGGTCAGTCTGATGATCAACGGCCGCGCCGCGGATGCGCCGGCCCGCGGAGCTTCCCGATGAAACGCGTGCTGGGATGGATCTTCAACCGCTGGGTGCTGCTGGCGGTCCTGGTGCTGGCGGTGGCGCTGCTGATCTGGATCGTCGGCCCGCTGGTGGCCATCGGCGAGGCGCGTCCGCTGGACACCGCGCGCTCGCGCTGGATCACGATCGGCGTGCTGGTGCTCATCGTGGCGCTGTGCATCGCTTGGAGCCGCTGGCGCGCCAGGCGCGGCAACACGGCCGTCGTGAACCAGCTGCTGCAGCAACCCGCGGCGGATGTGCCCGAGCGCGAGAGCGCCGACATGCTGGCCGTGCGCGAGCGCTTCCGTCAGGCGCTGCAGATGCTGCAACGCTCGCGCTTCGGCGCGGAGGGATCGGCCGGCTTCGGCGCGAAGCTGCGCTCGCGATTCGGTGGCCGATATCTGTATGAGCTGCCCTGGTACCTGATCATCGGCGCGCCCGGGTCGGGCAAGACGACCGCGCTGCGCCACAGCGGGCTGAACTTCCCGCTCGCGGAGCAGATGGGCGATCACGCCATCCGCGGCGTCGGCGGCACGCGTCATTGCGACTGGTGGTTCACCGATCGCGCCGTGCTGATCGACACCGCCGGGCGCTTCACCACGCAGGACAGTGATCCCGACAACGACAAGGCGACCTGGAGCGGCTTCCTGCAGATGCTGCGCCGCTCGCGGCCGCGCCAGCCGATCAACGGCGCGCTGGTGACGGTGTCGGTGACGGACCTGCTCGCGCGCAGCCCCGCCGAACGCGCCCAGCACGCCGCCACGGTGCGTGCCCGGGTGCAGGAGCTGCAGAAGGATCTGGACATCCGCTTCCCGGTCTACCTGCTGGTGACCAAGGCCGACCTGCTGTCGGGCTTCATGGACTACTTCGCGACGGTGGACAAGGACCAGCGCGCCGCGCCCTGGGGCTTCACCTTCCCGCGCCAGTCCAGCGAGCCGCTGGCGGGTTTCGGCGCCGAGTTCGACGCGCTGGAGCAGCGCCTGCAGAACGGCCTGATCGACCGCCTGCAGGCCGAGCGCGACCCGCAGCGCCGCGCCCGGATCTACGGCTTCCCGGCGCAGTTCGCGAGCCTGCGCGGCCTGCTGGCCGAGTTCGCCGAGGGCGTCTTCGCGCCCTCCCCCTACGAGGCGCAACCGCAACTGCGCGGCGTGTACTTCGTCAGCGGCACGCAGGAAGGCACCCCGATCGACCGGGTGCTGGGGTCGGTCGCGCGCAGCTATCAGATCGAGAACGCGGTGCTGGCGCCCAACCAGGCCAGCGGTCGCAGCTACTTCCTGAACCGGCTGCTGGGCGAGGTCGTCTTCGCCGAGGCCGGCCTGGGCGGCACGCACCGCGGCTGGGAACGCCGCCGCAACGCGCTGGCGCTGGCCGGATACGCGGCGGTCGCCATCGCGGGCATCGGGCTGATCACGGCCTGGACGGTGAGCTACTTCAACAACCGCAAGTACCTCGAGGAGACCTCCGCCCGCGCGGACCACGTGCGCGAGCTGCTGCAGGCCACGCCCAACCGCGCCTCGGCGGACCTGCTGCCCATCCTGCCCGCGCTGCAGGCCACGCGCGCGCTGGCCGCCGTCGACGAGGACGTGTCGTGGACGCACCGCATGGGGCTGTTCCAGGGCAAGAAGCTGGACAGCGCGGCGCGCGCGTCCTACGAGCGCATGCTGGGCGACGCGGTGCTGCCGCGGCTGGTGCTGCGCATTGAGGAGCAGCTGCGCCAGGGCGCGGCCACGCCGGTCACGCTGTACGAGGCGCTCAAGGCCTACGTGATGCTGCATGACCCGCAGCACTTCGACGCCAAGGCGCTCAAGCAGCACATCGAGAGCGACTGGGAGACCACGCGCCGCGAGCTCACGCCCGAGCAGCGCGAAGCGCTCGGCGCGCACCTGGACGCGTTGCTGTCGCAGGGCGGCATCGCCTCGCCGCTGCCCGAGGACGCCTCGCTGCTGACGGCGGTGCGCACGCAGCTCGCGACGCAGCCGCTGCCGCAGCGCATCTACAACCGGCTGCGCGCGCAGGGCCTGGGCACCGAGTACCCGGACTTCACCGTCGCGCGCGCCGGCGGGCACAACGCGCCGCTGCTGTTCACGCGCACCAATGGCGCGCCGCTGACGCAGGGCGTGCCGGGCTTCTTCACGCGCGACGCCTACCTGCGCGGTTTCCAGCCGCGGGTGGGCCAGGTGACGGATGAGCTCTCGGCCGAGGAACCCTGGGTGCTGGGCGTGGCCGCCGCGCCGAAGAACCCGCAGGAGATGGTGCGCGCCAACGCCCCGCTGGTGGACGATGTGCGCCGGCTCTACCTGAACGACTACGCCGCGGCGTGGGAAGCCTTCCTCAACAGCGTGAAGCTGCTGCCGATGGCCACGGTGCCGCAGTCGGTGGAGCGCTCGCGGATGCTGTCCGCGCCGGACAGCCCGCTGGGTCCGTTCCTGCGCGCCGCATCGCGCGAGACGACGCTGGCGCAGCCCGGCAACGCGATCGAGAACGCCGAGCGCCGCGCCGCGGATCTCGTGCAGCAGACGCGCGAGAAGGTCGCGGGCATGTTCTCGGGCCGGCCGGGCCAGCCGGCGACGAACGATCCCAACGCGCCGCGCATCGAGAACATCGTCGATGAGCGCTTCGTCGCGCTGCGCAGCATGGTCACCGCGCCGCAGGGCGGCGGCAAGGCGCCGCTGGACGAGACGGTGGGGCTGATCGCCGAGGCCAACATCATGCTGACCGCAGCGGATTCGGCGCTCAAGGGCGGCAGCGCACCGCCGCCCTCGCCGGTGCCCACGCGGTTGAAGGCGGCGGCGGCGATGAGCCCCGAGCCGTTGCGCACGATGCTGGACGACCTGGGCAGCAGCAGCGCGCGCGTGTCGCAGGGCGCGATGCGCCAGAACCTGGGCATGGAGGTGCGCTCGCAGGTCGGCGAGTTCTGCAACCAGGCGGTGGCCGGGCGTTATCCGCTGGACCGCAACTCGTCGCGTGACGCGACGCAGGCGGACTTCGCGATGCTGTTCGGACCGGGCGGCAAGATCGACCAGCTGTTCCAGAGCAAGCTCGCGCCCTACGTGGATACGACGACGCGGCCGTGGAAGTTCCGCGCCGTCGAGGGCACGCCGCTGGGCGGCGACGTCGGCACGCTGCCGCAGTTCCAGCGCGCGCAGGCGATCAAGGAAACCTTCTTCCCCGGCAGCAACACGCCGTCGCTGCGGCTGGACTTCAAGCCGATCGAGATGGACACGTCCATCCAGCAGTTCATCCTGGACGTGGACGGCCAGATCGTGCGCTACAGCCACGGGCCGCAGATCCCGACCTCGGTGCAATGGCCCGGTCCGCGCGGCAGCTCGCAGGTGCGGGTGCAGTTGAGCCCGGCGAGCACGAGCGGATCGAGCGGCATGGTCAACGACGGACCCTGGGCGCTGTTCCGGCTGTTCGACCGGGTGAAGATCGAGAAGACGAATGCACCGGAGCGCTTCAAGGCCACGTTCGAGGTCGAAGGCCGCAAGGCGGTCTTCGAGGTGACGGCCAGCAGCGTCCGCAATCCCTTCCGACTGCCGGAGCTCAACGAGTTCCGTTGCCCGGGCGGGCTGTGACCCCCATCAGGAGACCCCCGAGATGAGCGCGCTGCCCGAAGCCCTGAACACGTCCGGCGATGGCACGCCGGGTTGGTACGGCAAGGTCGCCGCGCTGGGCGATTTCGCGCAGCGCCGGCTGCCGCCGCATTGCGTGCGGCATTGCGACACCTGGCTGTCCGGGATGATGCAGGACCTGCCCAAGGTGCTGGGCCCGCGCTGGCTCGACACCTACCTGACCGCGCCAGTGCTGCGCTTCGCGTGGGCGCCGGGCGTGGTCGACATGAAGTGGTGGTTCGGCGTGCTGATGGCCAGTTGCGACAACGTCGGGCGCTACTTCCCGCTGGTGATCGCGCAGCCACGCGCGCAGCCGCCGGTGGACCGCGCCGGGCTGGATCACCTGGACCGCTGGTACACGGTGCTGGCGAACGCGGCGATGCGCACGCTGGACGACACCGCGACGGTGGACAGCCTGGAGCACGCGCTCGCGAGCGCCCCGCCCTGGCCGACGAGCCACGCGGCGCTGCTGCCCGCGCCGGAGAACGCGGTGCAGTGGGTGAGCTACACCGCGTCGGCGAGCCTGCTCACCTCGGCGGTGCCGATGCTGGCGGCGGGCGAGCTGATGGAGCGCCTGGCCGGCTGCACCGTGTGGTCGCCCAACCCCGAGCCGGGACAGCAGGTCCACATGCGTTGGGGGCCGGGGCTGCCTTATGTCGAGGCTTTCGCAGCGCTGCTGACCAAGCAGGCGCCGTGAGCGCTGAGCGCGCGCAAGGGACGCTCACGGACGCCCCTGCGCATCCTCAGGCCTTGAAGCGTCGCGCCGCGAAGCGTGCGAGCACGGCCACGACGATCAGCGCGGCGATATCGCCCGCGATCATCAACGTGCTCGGGCCGCCGCGCCTGGCGATGTCGGCGGCCTGGCCGAGATGGCTTGCGCCCAGGCCATGGGCCTCGACGAGGCTCATGGCGGTGAGCCAGGTGGCGGTCGCCGCGATGGCGATCGCGGCGGTCACGGCCACGTTGGCCTTCAGATAACTCTTCCTCCGCGGGGGTGCGGGCGGCGGGGCCTGAAGGGTCGCCGGTGCCGAATCTCTGCGCATGTCCTTGTCCTCCTGATGCGTGAGGACGGTTTGTAGGCGCGGGGGTGAATCAATGGGGTCGGCGTGTCCTGAGCTGCGGATGGCGGCGGCGAATGGGGGATGCGCGTGATCGGATGGGCGTCACCACCGCATCATCGGCAGCGGATTCCACGGCTTGCGCAGGAATTCCGCGGCGGTGCGCCGGAGCAGGCCGACGTGGAAGCCGCGATCGGGCAGCCGGCGCTGGATCTCGCGGATGCGCGCGCGGGGGATGCCGAAAGTGACGATCCCGAGCGACACATCGATGGTGTCCGCGCGGCGCCATTGATCGACCATCGCGGCCCGCGGGCCGGCCCGGAATGGCCGCAGCTTGTGATGCTGGACGATCAGCTCGTGAACGAGCTCGGGGTCGACATCGTCCAGGCCTTCGCCCTCGATGAAGCGCAGGGCGAGCCGGCTGGAGGGCTCAAGGTAGTCGAACGTGCCGTCCATCCAGATGCCGAGGTCATGGAAGGCCGCGGCGATCGGCAGAGCGGGCGAGCCGTTGAAATCGATCGGGCCAAGGGCGTTGAAGAAGTTGACGACCCGGTAGATGTGATGGCGATAACCGTCGAAGTCCGCGCCAAGCGCCGCGCGATGGGCAGCGAGGATGCGGTCGACGAGCGCGTGGTCGGTGAGGATCGGGGGCATCGAGCGGATTGCTTCTCTGCGATGACGGACATCATCCGTCGACCGCGCCGCCGGTGACGATGACCCGAGGAGAGAGATTCGCGGTGCCCGGGTGGGAGAGAGGGCCTGGTTCAATTCTGCTGGCGCGTGCGGCGCGAGCGAGCCCTGCTCCGGTCGGTCCCCAACCGCAAGCACCTCGGATGGTCCCCCTACGTGCCGCTCCCGGACTGAGCGTCCATCCGACGGCGCCGATCGCTCAATCCCTGCAATACCCTTCGCCCGCCCGCACCGTCAGACAGGCCTTCTTCCCTGCCAGCCACTTCATGCCCGTGGCGTCGCCATCGGTGGGCTGAAGCGTCTCGGACTTCCCGTCACGCTCGAAGCGAAGGACGCCGTCGTGGCTCACGCCAGCAAACTTCCGCTCGGCATCCAGATCCTTGATCCGGAGTTCATAGCGACCAGGACCCGCAGCGTCGAGCTGCAGATACGTGCCTTCCGGTCCGATCCAGCGGCCTGTCCAGGCTTGCGCGGGGTCAGGCGTTGAGGCTGGTTCGGACGACGCCGTCGAGGCGGACGGCGCGACCAACGTGGGCGCCGATGCCGCCTGCCCTTCTGTCGGCGGCTTCGCGTTGTCGCATCCCGCGAGCGCCAGCGTCGCGACGACCAGCGCGAACCCGCGCCACTTCAAGTTGTTCATGCGGACCTTTCTCAACACCGCGCTCGATGTGCTCATCGAGCCTGCCGAGCAACGCGGCAAGCCGAGTGCCCAACGGATCCAGCCTCAGCGCGCGGCGCGTCCCCTCAGGACGAATGGACGCGCGATCCTCACGATCCACGTGGCAACCGGTTGGATGGACCTGTCGCCTTGCGTCGCCGGCACGCAATGCGACCCAGTCGCCGTGGCGTTCCGATGAGCAGGGACATGTCCGCTCCGCAGATAGCATCCGCGCATGATCACGCGACCCTTCGGCGACCCCATCCAACGACGCATCGCGCTCACGCTGCTCACGCTGGCGGGGGCCTTTGCCATCGCTGCGTCGTGGCAATGGACGGTGGAGCGGCGTTTCCTCCGCGATTCCCGGGTCGCGGCCGGGACCGTCATCGCGCCGGGCAAGGACAACCAGGCGACCTTCCGATTCGTCGATGACGCGGGGACGGAGCAGACCGTCCGGTCGTCGCGCACGTCCATGAATCCGACCTTCCGCGTGAAGCAGCGGGTGGCCGTGCTCTACCTGCCAGGCGATGGCGCATCCGCGAAGGTCAACGAGCCCATGGAGATCTGGCTGCTCACCCGGATGCTGGCGTATGGCGCCATCGTCTGCGGCGTGCTCGGCGGCTTGATCCTCCGCGGTCGTCTGAACATCGGGCCGCTCAAGCAGACACGCGTGTGGGTGCGGACATGACGACCCCATCCGACTTCCAGCAGATCGAGCGCACCTCCGTCCCGATGCCGCCGATCGAACTCGACAGGCGGGACTTCATCTGGTCGCTCGCGCTCGCGGCGGCAGTCCTGGTGCTCGCGCTGACCCCTGCGGCCCATGCGCCGTGGTGGATCTTCGCCACGCTCCTCGCCTTCCCGGCGTTCATGGGCGGAATGCTGTGGGTGAAGCGCCGTCGGCAGCGCAGCCAGGCCGCCGGGGAGACTTCCCTGGTCCTGACCCCCGAGGCGATCGAGCTGAGCTGGGGCCTGCGCCGTCCGACCCGCATCGCGTTCGATGAGATCACGCGCGTGGTCACGAGTTCAGTGATGGATGGATTCGGGGAGCCGTCGATGTCGCTGCGGATCGAAACGCCCGATCGACGCATGACCGTGCGGGGCGATCTGCTCGTTCAATCCAGCCTCATCGAGCGGCTGCATCAACTGCCCGGTTTCGACCCCGATGCGTTTGCGCGCAGTTGGGCTGATGAAGCTGTCTGGCAGGACAGTTGGCGGCCCAAGCGGACGGTGGTGTTCGTGAAGCCTGCGGTCATCCAGGCTTGATGCGACGGGAGACAGGTCGCCCGATTGCCCCTGCAGCAGCAACCATCCTGCAAGGAGCAACCTGTCATGTCTCACTCCTCCATCGCCGCAAGCGCCGCGCCCTCACCCGGTCCTGCCCCTGCCAAGGCGCCGCATCCTCCCGCCGACAAGCCCGCGCCCGGTCCGAACCAGGCACCGCACGAGCATCCGGACGATCCCGGCGTTCATCCCGACGGCCCGCGTCGATATCACGACGATCACGCCACCCCGCCGCGCTAGATCGAGGCCTCGACCCATTGATCCTCGGGCGGCCGCCCCGCCCGCCGATGCGCATGCACGCGCCGCAGTCCCTGCTCCAGGTGCCGCGTGAACGCCTTTGAATCGAAGAGCTGTCCTGTGCCTCGCGCATCCCGCACCGACTGCTTCGCCTGCGCGAGCGCGAGCTCGTCACTGGCCAGCGCGATCGCCTTGGCGACGTAATCCGCCGCATCCCGCGCGATCAACTCCTCGCAGCCGAGCGCCTTCAGCAGGCTCGTAGCCATGCGCGCTGCGAAGCTCCGCCCCGGCAGCGTCAGCACAGGAACACCCATCCAGAGTGCATCGCTGGCCGTCGTGCCCGCGTTGTAGGGCAGCGTGTCCAGGAAGAGATCAGCCAGAGCGAGGCGCTCCAGGTAGAGCTCGCGCGAGGCCCGCGGCGCGAGGACGATGCGCTCGGGATCGACTCCCTGCGCCTCGGCGTGCCGACGCAGGTTCAACGCGGCTTCGGCGTCCTCCTCGAGGATCCAGAGCACTGCTCGCGGCGCGTCTCGCAGGATCGCGGCCCAACGCGCGAATTGATCGGGAAGGATCTTGCACGGATTGTTGAAGCAGCAAAGAACGACGGCCTCCTCTGCCAGGCCCACGTCCTTGCGCGTCAACCCGGTCGAGGGCATCGGCCGTTGCCGATCGTTGGCCTGATACCAGGGCAGCATCAGCAGACGCTCATCGAAGCACGATCGCTCGGCCTCGGGAATCAGCACCGGATCGGCGACAAGGTAGTCGTAGGCCTTCGCCCCCGATGTGCCGAGGAAGCCGAGATACAGCATCTGCACCGGCGCGGCACGTGCCGCGAAGATGCCGGGTCGCGCACCGTCCGTGAATCCCGTCAGGTCGATCGCGATGTCCACGCCGAGTTGCCGGCACAAGCCAGCCACCTCCGCGTCGGACAGGCGCGCCACGTCGTGGAAAGCGTCGAAGGCGCCGCGAAGTCGCTGCTGCATCGCGTCATCCTTGACGTCGCCATAGTTGATCGCGATGACCTCGAAGGCCGCGCGGTCGTGCAACTCGATGACCTCGGCCATCAGGAACGACACCGGATGGGAGCGGAAGTCCCGCGAGACATAGGCGACCTTGATCCGGTGACCGGCCGTTTGTATCGGATCGCCCGCGGGCTCAGCGGCAGCCGCCGCAGCCGCGGCATCGGTGACTGCCAAGTCCCGCATCCAACGCCACGACGCGCGTTGCTGCCGCTGCGGATCGTCCAGCACGGTCTGCACGACCAGCGGCTGGACCGCGTGCTGGCCGGCGTCGATGTCCTGCGCCAAACGCTTCGCGTCCTCGTCGAAGCGGGCCCAGTCAAACACATGCATCGCGGCGTAAAGCCGGATGCTGCGCAGTCCATCGACCTCCGGCTGGATCGCCAGCACGCGGTCGAAGTCCGAGATCGCGTCAGAGAAGCGCCGGTTCAACAGCAGCAGGCTGCCGCGGTTGTTCAACGCGGCGACGTGGCGCGGGTCGATGTCGACCGCGCGTGTGAACGCGACGAATGCGTCATCGGCGAGACCGAGTTCCTGCAGCAACAGGCCGCGGATGTTGTGGGCGTCGGCACTGCGATCCAGACGTTCGGCCATGCGCTTCAGCGTCGCGAGCGCGGCGTCGACCTGCCCCGCATCGATCTGCGTCCGGGCGGCCTCGCGCAGGGGTCGTGGATCACCGGGCAGCGTGTCCTCGGCCACGTTGAAGGCCATGACCGCAGCGTCCGTCGCGCCCATCAACCGGTACGTGAGCCCGAGTCCGAGATAGGCGCCGCCGTACGCGGGATTCAATCCCGCTGCGCGTTCGAACGCGCCGATGGCGTCATCGAGTCGACCGGCCTCGCGCAGCGAGGTGCCCAGGTTGAAGGCGATGTCGGCGTTGCCGGGTTGAAGGCGCGAGGCCTCGGCGAAGCAGGTGGCAGCGCCGTCCCAGTTGTGATGCTCGGCGAGCAAGGCGCCCAAGCGCGTGAACGGCCGCCAGTCATCGGGGAACTGTTGCGTCGCCTGATGCAGGGTCTGCGCCGCCGCTGCCGGGTCACCGGCGCGTTGCTGGGCTGAAGCGCGCTGGACCAGCGCCTCGACGGTGGTGTCCGCGCGGTGACGGCGATCGGAAGACGACATGGCGACGATGCTAACCGCGGGGCAGACAACGCATGTGAACGAGCCGATGAGCGTCGCCATTCCCCGAGTCCTACACGCACACGCGCACCCGGCTGACGCGCTGGTCGATCACGCGGCCCTAGGCTCGTCACATGGGATTGCATAGCCTCATCGGGCGCCTGGCGATGGCGCCCTTCTCCAAGGCCCTGCCCGCGATGGGCGACACCGAACGCGCCGCGCTCGAGGCCGGCACCGTCGGCTTCGAGGGCCAGCTCTTCGCCGGACAACCCGACTTCGACGCTCTCATCCAGCGCGGCCCCAATCGCCTCACCGACGAGGAACAGCGCTTCCTCGACCACGAGGTCGCCACGCTCGTCGCGATGCTCGATGACCACGCCATCGACACCGCCGGCGACCTGCCGCCCGAGGTCTGGCAGTACCTGCGCGAGCACCGCTTCTTCGGGATGATCATCCCCAAGGAACACGGCGGACTGGGCTTCAGCCATCACGCCCACGCCGAGGTCGTCACCCGCATCGCCACCGTCAACACCGCCTGCGCGGTCACGGTGATGGTGCCCAACTCCCTCGGCCCGGCCGAGCTGCTGCTCCACTACGGCACGCCTGAGCAACAGCGGCACTACCTGCCGCGCCTGGCCGATGGCCGCGAGCTGCCCTGCTTCGGCCTGACCTCGCCCTACGCCGGCTCCGACGCCGCCTCCATCCCCGACCGCGGCGTGCTCACCGAGCGCGAGATCGACGGGCGGATGGTGCGCGGCTTCAGCGTGCGCTTCGACAAGCGCTACATCACGCTCGCCCCGGTGGCGAGCGTCGTGGGCCTGGCCTTCCAGGCGATCGACCCGTCGCGGCCCGAAGGCCAGCAGGAACTCGGCATCACCTGCGCGCTGCTGCCCGTGCCCACGCCCGGCATGGAGATCGGCAAGCGCCACCGTCCCATGGACTCGGCCTTCATGAACGGTCCGATCCGCGGCGAGGACGTCTTCGTCCCGATGGACTGGATCATCGGCGGCGAGGCGCGCGTCGGCGAGGGCTGGCGCATGCTGATGGAATGCCTGGCCGCAGGCCGCGCGATCTCGCTGCCGGCGCTGGGCGCGGCGATGCAGCAGACCGCGCTGTTCGTGGTCAACGGCTACGGTCAGGTGCGCGAGCAGTTCGGGCTGCCCATCGGCCGATTCCACGCCATCGCGGGCATCACCGCGCAGATGGCGGCGCGGCTCTACGCCACCGACGCCGCGCGCCGCTACACCGCCGCGGCGCTCGACGCCGGCGAGCGGCCCAGCGTCGCCAGCGCCATCCTCAAGGTGCAGCTCACCGAAGCCGGACGCCGCGCCATCAACGACGGCATGGATGTGCTCGGCGGCAAGGGCATCATCGCCGGGCCGCGCAACCTGCTGGGCGTGGCCTACCGGCATGCGCCGATCGCCATCACCGTCGAGGGCGCCAACCTGCTGTCCCGCGCGCTGATCATCTTCGGCCAGGGCGCCACCCGCTGCCATCCGTTCGTGCTCGAGGAGATGTCCGCCGTCCAGGCGAAGGACCCGGAGCGGCTCGGGCGCGCGCTGCTCGGCCATGTCAGCCATGTGATGCGCAACGCCTGGCGCAGCGTGGTCCACACCCCGTTGATCGGCCAGCCGCCCGAGGACCTCCGTGCCGAGGCCAGGCTGATCGCATCGCTGTCGGCGCGCTACGCGCTCACCGCGGACCTCGCGATGGGGCTGCTCGGCGGCAAGCTCAAGCGCATGGAGCTGCTCTCGGCCCGCCTGGGCGATGTGCTGTCGTGCCTCTACCTCGCCGCCGCCTGCGTGTGGCGTTACCAGATCGAGAAGGACCCGGCGATGCGGCCGGTCGCGCGCGCGGCGATTCGTCTCCAGCTGCATGAGGCCGCCACACTGCTGCGCGAGCTCTACGCCAATCTGCCCTCGCGCCTGCTGCGCGCCGTGGCGCCGATGCTGATGCATGGCACGGGTCATCTGGCCCCGCTGCGCGACCGCGAGGCCATCGCGCTGGCCGACGCGCTGCGCACGCAACCCGGGCTGATCGCGCGCCTGTGCCCCGACGTCTCGCGCCCGAAGCGCGGCGGCCTGCTCGACCTGATGCAGGCGCTGGACGCGGCTCGGGTGCTCGGCGACGAGGTCCCCGAGCTCAACAAGGCGCTGCGCCGCGCGCGATCGCTCGACGAGGTGGCGCGGGGCTCCCGCAATCCCGAGACGGCGCTGACCTACCTGAAGGCCGCCGAGGAGGTGATCCGCGTGGACGAGGACGGCGAGGCGCGGCATTGGGGTGGCCTTCCGACCGCTGAGGAGTCGGGTAACTGAGGTGGTCCTCCGCTGGTCCAGCGGACTTAGACTCCCGAGCCGGAACGAGGGAGAAACAAGAGACCATGAAGCGTCCTATCCAGAAGCTCGCCAAGGGCGTGGGACGAGCCGCGCCGTGGGCGCTGAGCTTGAGTTTGCTGGCCGGCTGCGCGACGCCAGGCAATGCGCCGGACGTTCAATGCCAGCGGCGCCCGGACGGACACCTGCTGGTCTTCCACGCGGTGCGCGACAACCTCACCCATTCCATCGTTCTGTTCCTGCTCAGTCCCACCGTCAAGGACAGGATGGAGCTGGTCGTTCCACGCATCGCCGGACTCGTGCCCGCGAGCGAGGTCATCGACCTGGACAACCCTTCGCGACACTTCGACGGCGCCCTCCAGTTCTCGGGCGATTCGGTCGACGTCAAGCTGATCCAGGCACAGGAGCCGCGCGCCCCGTCGGATTGGAACGGCCGCTACCGTCTCGGCCCTTGCGGCTCTTGACGCCTTCGCCGGCTGTCGATTTCGTCCCGCCCCGATCGTCGACAGGATGGCGCCCCGCCACACTGCATCTGAAGGACCCACGATGACCCCGCAGAAGACCCTTCCCGCCCTGCTCACCGCCGCCGCTGTAGCCTCGGCCACGTCGTTCGCCCCGATCGCGCACGCTGCCCCGCAGACCTACGACATTGAGCCCACCCACACCTATCCCAGCTTCGAGGCCGACCACATGGGCCTGTCGTACTGGCGCGGCAAGCTCACCAAGAGCGCCGGCACCATCGTCTACGACAAGGCCACCGGCGCCGGCAGCGTCGAGGTGAAGATGGACCTCGCGAGCATCGACTTCGGCCTGCCCGCGATGAATGCCTGGGCCACCGGCAAGGACTTCTTCAACGTCAGCCAAAACCCCAGCGCGACCTACCAGGGCCGCTTCGACGCGATCAAGGCCGGCGTCCCGACCCAGGTCACCGGCGAGCTGACGCTCAACGGCAAGACCCGCCCCTTGAACCTGACCATCCACCAGCTCAAGTGCATCCCGCATCCGCTGCACAAGCGCGACCTCTGCGGCGCCGACGCCTCGGGCAGCTTCAACCGCGAGGACTTCGGCCTGGCAGCCGGCAAGGACTGGGGCTTCAAGATGGACGTGAACCTGCGCATCCAGGTGGAAGCGGTCGCCAAGGAGTGATCCTCAGGGCGGTGTAAGAAACTCCGCGGGCCGGCGACTACCTGGGTATGGCATCCAACCCAGAGACCCAAGACTCGCGCTATCGCGACGCGATACGGCAGTTCGGCCCCGACGTCGCCCGCTTCGTCGCCGGCTACGAACGCGACGAGGCCCGCCGCCAGGAGCTGCTGCAGGACGTCCATGTGGCGCTCTGGCAGAGCTTCGCCGGCTTCCGCGGCCAATGCAGCCTGCGGACCTGGGTCTACCGGATCGCCCACAACGTGGGCGCCTCCCACATCGACCGCAGCCGCAAGGTGGCCGAGCGGGGTTACCTCGCCCTGGACGACACCGAGGTCGAGACGCTCGTCCATGACGGCGCCGACATGGCGCACACCGAGCGCCGCATCGACCTGCAGCGCATCTTCGCGCTGATCCACCGCCTCCAGCCTCCGGACCGCGAGGTGATGCTGCTCTACCTCGAAGACGTCGACGCCGCGGCCATCGGTGAGATCACCGGCCTGTCCGCGCGCAACGTCGCGACCAAGGTGCACCGCATCAAGTCGGTGCTCGCCCAGCAACTTCGACGCCAGGAGACGCCGCGATGACTCGCCCCGTTGATCCCTCCACGCCCTCCGGCCCCTCTGACCCCTCCGGCGCTACCCGACCCGACACCGCTGCCACCCCTTCGGACGACAGCCTGCAGCGCCTCTGGCAATCGCAGTCCACGCCCGCGACCGAGTTCGCCCTGGACGATCTGCGCCGCGCCGCCGACCGGTTCCAGCGCCGCATCGTGTGGCGCAATGCCACCGAATACCTGGCCTGCGCCGTGATCGCGCTCGTCTTCGTGTTCTACCTGGTCCAGTTCCCCTCCCCGCTGATGCGGACCGGCAGCGCCCTGGTGATCGCGGGCACGCTGATCGTGGCCTGGCAGCTGCATCGCCGGGCCTCCGGCCAGCCCGCGCCCACCGACCGCGGCGCCCAGTCCTGGCTCGACTACCAGCGCGCGCAGTGGGCGCGCCAGCGCGACGCGCTGAGATCGGTGGCGACCTGGTACATCGGCCCCCTCGTGCCCGGCGTGATCGTCTTCCGCTGGGGCGTGGAAACCGAGCTCGGCCCAGGCGCGCCCTTCGCGCGCGGACTGATCGCCAATCTCGTCATCGCGGCCGTGCTGGTGGCCGTGGTCCTCTTCAACCGCTACGCCGCTCACCAGCTGCAACAACGCATTGACCGTCTGGACCAGGAGGCCCGCTGACATGAACCGCACGACGCATCACGCCCTGCCCCACCATCGAGTTCGTCACGCGCTGCTGATCCTCGCCAGTGCCTGCGCGTTCCAGGCGATGGCCCAACCGGTGCTGCCCGAGCGCGCCCGCGAGTTCACCGAACGCGAGATCGCCGCCGGCGCCTTCCGCAGCATCGTGATCGGTCTGGTGGACGGCGACCGCAGCGCGGTCTTCGGCTTCTCGGCCAAGGGCACCTCGCAGCCCGACGGCCGCAGCGTCTACGAGATCGGCTCGGTGACCAAGACCTTCACCGGACTGCTGCTCGCGCAGCGTGTCCACGCGGGCAAGCTGAAGCCCGACGCGCCGGTGAGCCAGTTGCTGCCCGGCCAGCGCGTGCCTGACTTCGAGGGCCGGCCGATCACCGTGCTGGACCTCGCCACCCAGACCTCCGGCCTGCCCCGGTTGCCCACCAACATGGACTGGACCCAGCGCGCCAACCCCTACGCGCGATATGACCGCCAGGCGCTGGGCAGCTTCCTCGACGGGTACCAGCTGAAGCTTCGACCGGGCGAGCGCTACGAGTATTCCAACCTCGGTTTCGGGCTGCTGGGCGTCGCGCTGGCCACCGAGGCCGGGCAGTCCTACGGCGATCTGGTGAAGGCGCGCATCCTGACGCCCTTGGGCATGACCTCGACCGGCGTGACCGTCGATGACGCCATGCGGGCGCGGCTAGTGCCGGGTCATGACCCGGAGGGCAAACCGTCACACGCCTGGGACTTCGACGCCATCGCCGGCGCGGGCGCGCTGAAGTCGGATGCGGACGACCTGCTGCGTTACCTGCGCGCGGCCATGCGCGGCGCGACGGAGCGCGACTCGCCCATGGGACTGGCCCAGACGCCGCTGCGAGACACGGGCATCCCCGGCACGCGCATCGGCTACGCCTGGCACATCACCGACACCCGCGGGCGACGGGTGGTCTGGCACAACGGGATGACGGGCGGCTACGCGAGCTTCATCGGCTTCACCGCCGATGGACAGCGAGGCGTGGTGGTGCTGGCCGACACGATGAGATCGGTGGACTCGCTCGCGATGACGGCGCTGTTGCCGGAGCTCGCTCCGCCTCCTTCGCGCTCGCCTGCGGCATCCACGCCGGCGCCTGCGGGGCCTGCTTCCGCCCCTCCCGCCTCGCGCCCATGAAAAGCGCCGCCGGGGCGTGAGCACCCGGCGGCGTGAGATCGGAGCGAAGGGTCGGGCCTGCAGCCATTCGGCCCTTCAGCCCATTCCCTCTGGATCAGAGCGAGTTGAGGAAGGCGATCAAGGCCTCGCGGTCCGCGGTGCTCAGGTTGATGAAGCGCTTGCGGCTGGCATCAGCCTCACCGCCGTGCCACAGGATGGCCTCGCTCAGCGTGCGCGCGCGGCTGTCGTGCAGGTAGCCCACCCGCACGCCGGTGCCGGCGACCGACTCGGTGTAGCCGATGCCCCACAGCGGCGAGGTGCGCCACTGGCTGCCGGCGGCCTGGCCCTCGACCAGGTTGTCGGCCATCTCGTTGCCCATGTCGTGCAGCAGCAGGTCGGTGTAGGGCTTGATCGTCTGATTGCGCATCTCGGCCAGCTCGGTGGCCAGGCCGGTCTTCATCTCCGCCACGTGGCAGGCCGTGCAGCGGATCGACGAGAACACCTTGGCGCCCGCG
Source organism: Roseateles sp. (assembly GCA_039594005.1). GTDB lineage: Bacteria > Pseudomonadota > Gammaproteobacteria > Burkholderiales > Burkholderiaceae_C > Roseateles. The sequence continues at coordinate 751,463 of JBCNOF010000010.1, read as the reverse complement.
GCCACCTGGACCGGGTTGACGTCCAGGTACTTCAGCGGCGTCACACCCTTGGGGAATCCGCTGGTCTGGCTGCGCTGCGCGGGCACGCCCAGCTGAGCGACGTAACGCGACAACAGCGTGAGCTCGTCCTCGGTGACGCCCTTCTCGACCTTGCTGCGGTTGCACTTGGCCGGACCGGCCAGGCAGTCGCGGTTCGGATAGACCGGCGAGGTGACGGACATGTCCAGCAGCAGCGCGCTGGCCGTCTGGTGACGCAGGCTGACCTTGGCCGCCTTCCAGCCGTAGCGGCCCACGCGGACCGTGCCCGACTCCGGGTCATAGACCAGGTTGGCCTGGCCCTTGACGCCGTCCTCATCGGGGGTGGTGCGCACGCGCGACAGGATGTCGGCGTCGGAGATCGCCTCCAGCAGCCCCATCCCGATCACCGGCTGCGCGCTGCGCAGCGAGTACACCGCCGGCGTCGGGCCATCGAAGCTGACCTTGGGTTTGCTCAGCGTGACGACGGTGCCGTCCGCCAGCGTGACCGTCTTCGTGTCGAAGCCGGTGACACGCACGCTGTTGCCCCAGTCCTGCGGCACGCCGGTGGCGGGCGAGCGCGCATTCATCTGCACGGCCAGGCCGTAGACCGAATGCGGCAGCTGCTTGCCGTTGGCGTCGACCGAGGCGGTGCGCACGGCCATCGTGTCCAGGCGCTGGTTGATCACCTGCGGCGCCAGGCTGCGGCCGTTGTTGATGTGGCAGCCGAAGCAGTTGGTCTGGTTGTAGCGCGGGCCCTGCAGCTGGACCGCCGCGGTGTTGCGGTCATTGCCCTGCTCGTTGTGGTCGCCGGTCCACATGTTGGTGTGGAACCAGCGCCGGCCCTCGACGAAGCGCTGCATGTTCTGCATGCCGATCTGGAGATTCGGTTGCTGGAACATGAAGGTGGCGTTGTCGGCGTAGTCGTAGGAGATCGACCCGGTGCCGCCCGACAGCGTCTCCACCGGTAGCGGCGCGTTGTTCAGGCGCGGCTGGACGCCGTACTGCGGGCGCAGGCCGCTGCCCACCACGTAGGTAACTTCGTTGGTGTAGTAGCGGAAGTTGCCGTTGTCCCCGATCGCGTCCATCGCGGCGCGACTCGAGAAGAAGGAGCCGGTGAACTCGATCGCGTCGCCGACCTTCAGGTTGCGCGACGGGATGGTGACGCCGTTGGGCACCATCACGCCGTTGGCGTTGGGCGCCAGATCCGAGTGGCTGGGCACGTTGTCCAGCACCACGGAGCAGCCGTCATTCGCGCCGATCACGCCGTTGTAGCCCGTGGTGGGCTTGGCCAACGCGTTTTCGGGCGGCTTGGGCACGATCGGGCAGGAGGTCTTGTCGACGAAGCCGTCGGTGTAGGTGGTGCGGTCCAGCAGCTCGCCCGGCGACATCCAGCCGTAGCCGGTGACGTTCGGGTCGTCGATGCGGCGGAAGAAGGAATGGCCGCCGCCGCGCTGCGCCTGCTGGTAGTACTGGTTGATGATGAGGCGCGGCTTGGTGACGCCGGCCACCCGGCTGTTGTCGATGAACTCGACGCCCCAGGTGCGGTTCTTGAAGTAGTTGGCGATGAAGTTCAGGTAGGCGCCGGGGCCCTTGTCCTGCGGCTTGCCGTTGGCATCGACGGTGTCGTTGGGGCCGAAGCCGATTTCATTCCACTCCTCGCCGCGCTCGCGTCCGTGGCGCGAGCGGCCGACGAAACCGAAACGCGTCACCAGCGTGCCGTCGGCCAGCGTGAACTGGGTCTGCTCGAGCAGCGGGGGCGCGGCCGGCGTGACCACGGCCGCGCCGGTGGGCACCGACGCGAAGGCCGAGGTCGCCAGCGTGGGCAGCGTGTTGTCGCTGCCCGGGCCGGTGAAGGTGACCTCGAACAGCGAGTAGCCGTATTGCGTGCCGCGGGCCACGCCCTGCAGGCGGACGTAGCGGGCGCTGGTGTTGAGATTGAAGAACTCCTCGGTGCCGCCGTGGCCGCCCGAGACGTAGCGCAGCTGGTACCAGGTCTGGCCGTCGTCGGACACCTGCAGGGCGTACTCCTTGCCATAGGCGTTCTCCCACAGCAGCTTCATGTAGCCCAGCGGGGTCTTGGCGCCGAAGTCGAACTGGATCCAGGCCTTGTCGTCCTGCGCGCTCGCCCAGCGCGTGGTCAGGTTGCCGTCGACGGCCTTCTCGGGGCCGTTGGCGTTGTTCTCGGTGGCGCTGGAGGTCGCCTTGACGACGGTCAGGGCCTTGCCGGGCTGGCTCAGATCGAGGCCGCCGGGCAACTGCATGGAAGGGGGCAGCGCGGGCGCGCCGGAGTCCGTGCCGGTGGGCAGCGGCGGCGGCGTGGGCGCGGGCGGAGGCAGTTCGGGCTCCGCGTCCCCGACGGGCGAGGACGCGGGCGGCGCCGGGGCCGGTGTCGGTGCTGGCGCCGGAGCGGGCGTGCCGGCCACGGGCTGGTTGCCCGGATCGGCGGAACCGCCGCCACCACCGCCGCATCCGGCCAGCAGGCTGACGGCGCTCAGCGCGACGACGGCACCGAGCATGAATCCCCGGGGGGTGGCGGGGGGCGGCGGGCAGGCCAACTTCTGGTCGGCCTGGGAATCATTGCTGCGCATGGCGCTCCTGCGAGTCCGGTCAATCGAGACACCCGGATCCGCGAAACACGATGCCGAGGTGAACGTTGATCTCGTTCATGCAGGGAACGTGCCGGTTTCGATTGGAAACACCTGACCCTGAAGTCGTGCGAGCAGCGGTTTTTTGGGTGGGCTGCCTAATTCCAAAGAGGTATCGAGGCCGACATTGGGACGCCGTATGGGGCCAGGTTTTGTCAGCCAGCGACAAATAGTGTCACTTTTGACAACTTGACGAATGGCGCCACAGGGCGTGAGCGGCTGTCAATCCGACGCTGCCGCAAGGGCGCGACGCGACGCGCTTGGGCAAGATCCGGACTCCAACAGGGAGAACAAGAGATGCCGGGCATGTGGAATCGGGTGATATCGCGGTCGGGGCTGGGCGCGGTGGTGAGGACGACATGAGCAGCGAGATGCCGCCTCGCGGCAGTCACATGCGGTGGGTGATCCTTGGTTTGCTCGCGCTGCCCCTGGGCGCGATCGCTGCCTGCACGCTGAACGCCTATCGCGCCGACAAGGCCTTTGATGAGGTCGCCATTGGCGACTCCGAAGCGCGGGTGATCGAGCGATTTGGGTCACGGCCCTCGGTCCGGGAGCGATCAGGCTCCCATTTCACCCGATACGCCGACCAGGCCTGCCAGGGCGTATGCACCGAACGCCTCTGGTTCGAGAACAGGCTGTCGCTGGACACGCAAGCGTGGTCGGTGGAACTCGACGCCGACCACCGGGTGATCAGGAAGACGCGCTGGACGTCGCCTTGACGCCATCGCCTCCCGTCGTAGCCGACTTCATCGTTCAGTGCCGAATGCCGGCGTCTTCTCGGCGCATCGCCACGACCTGCGGCGTGTAGGTCCGGTCGCCGCGGCCCGCCACCAGGCCGATGTCGCCGTGGGTCAGCCTCACCTGGCGCTGTACCGCAGCCCCTATGCGCGCTGGCAAATCACCGACACGCCGGTTCAGGGCGCCAGTCGCGTGAAGACATCGTCGCGGGCCTTCACCAGCGACTCGTGACAGGCGAAGCAGGTCTGATGCTGGGCCACGTCCACCGGCTGGCCGTTGATGAAGCGGCCATAGCCCCAGCCGCCGCTCGCGGCGTATCGCTTGGAATCCTTGACCATCACCTGCACCGTGGTCGCCTGAGCGGGCACCGTCGCCGCGGGGAACTCGCTGGAGCGCTGGCGCTTCCACGCGAGCTTGACCAGCATCGCGCCATCAGGGAACGGCAGCTTGCCCAGCTTGTAGGCGTCGACGGCGATCTTGTTGCCCACCACCGCGCGCAACTCGTCCAGCGGCGCGTCCTCGGTCGCCACGCCCACCAGCTCCCATTGGCGATAGCCGTCGGGAATGGTCACACCGTAGATCGGTGAGGCAGGTTTGGCGGACTTCGAGGCCTTGGCAGCCTTCGCTGGCGCGGAGGTGGCGGGCTGTGCGGGCTGGGCTGCGGCGCCGAAGCTCGCGGCGGCGAGCAGGACCAGGGCCGGGGCCAGGAAGATGGCCGGCGCCAGACGCTTCGAATTCATGGGAGACCTCATGCCAAGTGGAACCATGGCAGGGATCAGACCAGATCCGGCCCTCGCGCGACATTGAACGAAGGTATGCGCGACCCCAACCCCGGTCAGGGGCGCGCCAGGATCAGAGCGGCATGCGCCGTGTCGTCTCGTCCTCTTCCTCGGCCTCCAGCGGCACCGGACCGGAATCCACCGCGACCGCCTCGACCGCCGATCCGGTCTCGTCGGCCGGTGTCTGCGCCTCGGTCTGCAAGGCGGGCTCACCCACCCACAGCGCGATCGCGCTGAAGTTGTCCTGATCGGGCAGTCCCCGCTCCTCGATGGCCGCGCGCATCGCTGTCAGCCAGTCGTCGGGCGAGCCCGCGTCGCGCAAGGTGTCGTGGATCAGCGTGTCGCCGGCCGTGCCCCACCAGCCGTCGCTGGCCAGCAGGAACACGTCCCCGTCCTGCAGCGGCTGTGGCGTCGTGGTGTGCGGATGCAGCTCGTCCTCGATGCCGAGCGCGGCCACCAGGTGATTCTTGTGCGGGTGGTCCTCGGCCTGCTCGGGCGTCAGCAGGCCCGCCTCGATCAGCATCTGCACGACGCTGTCGTCCTGCGTGATCGTGTCGATGCGGCCGGCCCGGATCCGGTACAGCCGCGAGTCGCCGACGTGGGTCCACATCGCGAAGTTGCGCTGCGCGTCCACGCACAGCGCGACGACCGTCGTGTGCATGCGGTCGCGCCCGGTGCCCTCGACGCCGCGGCGCACGTCGTCATGCGCGGCGAGCACCGCGCCCGTCAGCAGCTCGGGACGCCACGGCAGCGTGGCATCGCCCAGGCTGGTCTGCATGCGATGGACGGCGCGACGCGCGGCCTCCGCGCCATTGCGGTGACCGCCGGCGCCGTCGGCCAGCACGGCATACCAGCCGGGACCGTTCTCGTGCGCCACGATGGCGTCTTCATTGTTGGCGCGCGCGCCTTGTTCGCTGCAGGCGGCGACCCGGATCTTGAGCATGGTGTGAACGACGTGTAGGACGGATGGCGGGGCTCAGGCCCCGCTCTGGTGTGTGTGCGCGGAGGCGGCGGAAGACTCGGAAGCGGGTTGGCCGACCTGGCCGCCCTGGCTGACTTGGCTCAGGCGCTCCAGCTGATCTTCATAGGCCTCCAGGAAGGCCTTGCCGAACAGGGTGTGGAAGTCCTCCTGCGCCTCGTCGCGGATGGACTCGAAGTGTTGCAGGTACAGCTCCCAGAGCTTGGCCTTGCGGTTCATGGCCAGCACGCTGTCCAGCACCGAACGGCTCGTGAGCTTGGCCTCCAGCGCCGAGGGCTGGAAGCGGGTGAGCACGCCCTCGAGCGCCGCGCGGGTGCCCGCCATCGTGCCGATGGTATGGCCGACCAGGTCTCGCATCGCGTCCTGCATCGCCGCGGGACCGGGCAGGAAGCCGCGCACCGGCGGCTGCAGCAGCTGCTCCAGCGCGGACTGCGGATCCGGCGAGAACTTCAGCGGGTTGTTCTCCCGCGAGCGGATCACGGTGACCTGCGCGCGCAGTTCGTGCTTGGTGGCCGCGCGCACGGCCATCATGCGCAGCGTGCCGTCCACCGACGCGTTCAGCAGTTGGCCGATGACGCGCATCAGGTCCGGATTGAGGCCCTGCGGCGGCGCCGCCATGCGCACGCCCGCGCCCTCGCAGAAGGCCTGCCAGAGCGCGGCGGTGTCGCCGGGCTGGGCGGTGGCGGCAGGCGGAGCGACAGCCGCCACCGGTGGGGCGACAGGCGAGATCGGAGGCGCGACCGCAGCCACGGGGGGCGCGACAGGCGCGACAGGCGCGACAGGCGCGATCGACGCGATCGGCTGCAGCGGGGGCGGCGCCATCTGCGCGACCGGCGGCGCCACAGGCGGCACGGCAGGCGGCGAGACGGGCAGCGTCGCCCGCACCTCGGGCGGCCGGAACGACGAGTGCAGCGCCGGGGTGTGATCCGGCAGCGCGGGGGTCACCGGCTCGGAATGCGTGGCGGGCGCGGCGGCGCCGAACAGCGCCAGCGGGTCGGTGTTGAGCCCGCCATGCGCGCCGGCGGAACTGGAGCCACCGCCGGAACCCGAGCCCGACGGCGCGGCGCCGGCCATGAATCCGGCCAGCGGGTCGGCGTTGTTGCCGGGCTGCAGGCCGAAAAGGTCATCCAGCGAGCGGTTGCCGTCGCCGGGCACCAGGTCGGAGAAGGCGCCGCCGAATCCGAGGTCGTTGGCGGGCGGCGGCGGGATGGCCGGCGCGGGCGGCGGGGCGAGGTCCAGCCCGCCGAAGGGATCGAAGCCGCTGGCGGCGGCCGATGACGACGCTCCGGACGCACCGAACGGCGAGCCCATCGCCGCGCCGGACGAAGCCCCGGATGACGCCCCGGATGACGCCCCGCGAGACGGCGGCGGCGCGAACGGGTCGAAGTCGTCCGGCAGCAGCATGGGGCTGGCGGGCGGGCTGGGCGGCGGCACGCTGGCCGGCAGCGAGGCGAAGGCCGACACCGGCGGCGCCGGCACGGGGGACGTCGCGAAGACATCCGGCGGCGGCGGCGTGCCGCCGAGGAGGTCGGCGAAGGGGTTGGAGCTGGACAGCGGCGCGGGCGCGGTGGTCGGGCCCAGCGTGGACGGGCGATGCAGGTCGGGCGCCCGGCGGATGACCGTCGCGCCCTCCGCGCCGGCCTCGTTCTGGACCTCCAGCAGATAACCGCCGATGCGGACCTGGTCGAGATGGCGCAGCGGCACGGCCTGACCCTGCGCCACGGCCTGGCCGGCGACGGTGATCGGATTGGCGCTGCCGACGTTGCGGATCAGGAAGGCGTCGCCCTCGGCGCGGATCTCGGCCTGTTGGCGGGAGATGTGGCGCTCCGGGTCGGGCAGCGCCATCGTGTTGTGATCGGCACGGCCGATGGTCCCCCCGGTGGCGTCGAAACGCGCGGTGATGGGCTGCGTCAGGGGCAGGTCGTTGAGCGACACCGCGCGCAGGGTGAGGGTCATGGTTGCGGCCTTCGGGACCTAAAGCGACAGGCATGGCATGTTTGCGTGTCGCAGGTCACGCTTCAATGAACGAAAGTCACCTGCGGCGGGCTTGTCGCTGTTTCATACTCCAACCCGCTCGAATCCCGACGTGACGCCGATGTCGACCACCTTCCGTTCCGACGCCCTGACCTCCTCCCCCAGGACCGCATCCACGGCCCGCCTCGCCCCCGCGACGCGTGGCCGTGCGCCGTTCGCCCTGTCGGCCACGACGGTGCTGCTGCTGAGCCTGGCGCTCGCGGCCTGCCAGACGCCTGCGCCCCCGCCGCCGCCGCCCGAGCCGGCAGTCACCGCGCCTCCGCCCCCGCCGCCCCCGCCCGAACCCGTGCCGCCGACGCCGGCCGAGCAGGCCCTGTCGCAGAAGACCGCCATGCAGGCCATCGAGCTGCTGGAAGCCGGTCAGGAAGACCAGGCCCGCGCCGAGCTGTCGCGCGCGCTGCAGCTGGATCCGGCCAACAAGCTGGCCAACAACCTGATGAAGCAGATCACCGCCGATCCGGTGGCGCTGCTGGGCCGCGAGTCCTTCGCCTACACGGTGCAGTCCAGCGACACGCTCTCGCGCATCGCCGGCCGCTTCATGGGCGACATCTATTCGTTCTACATCCTGGCCCGGTACAACGACATCCGCGTGCCGCGCCAGGTCGCCGGCGGTCAGGTGCTGCGCATTCCGGGCAAGCCGCCCGCCGGTCCGCTGTATCCGCGCCCCTCGGCCAAGCCTGATCCGAAGGCGGCCAAGGACGCAGCGGCCGCTGCTGCTGCCGCCAACGCCGCCACGCCCGCCACGACGGTCGCCGCCGCGCCGGCACCGGCCGCGCCGCCCGCCCCACCGCCCGTGCCCGAGCTCTCGCCCGGCGAGAAGGCCTTGCGTGCCGGCGACGCGCACGAACGCGCGGGCCGTCTGGACAAGGCGCTGGAGGAATACCGCCGCGCCGAGGCCGCCGACCAGCCCGGCGCCGCCGCCAGGATCGAGGCCGTGCGCAAGAAGCAGATCGCCCGCGCGACGCTGACCGCCCGCACCGCCTTCGCCAAGCAGGATCTGGCCGGCGCGATCAAGGGCTGGGACACGGTGCTGCAGCTGGATCCGGACAACGAGCTGGCCAAGCTCGAACGCCAGAAGGCGGTCACGCTCAAGGCCAAGGCCGATCAGCTGAAGTGACGGGCTGACGGCCCCTCGGCCTGGATCCCCTCGAAGAGGCGCTGCGGCGCCTCTTTCTCATGGTGACCCGCAAGACGCCAAGGTCTCCTGACAGGAAGGTGGCATCAGGCCTGTATATTCATACAGTCATTGGTCATTGCCTTGTTGCGCTTCTCTCATGGATCTCGACCGCAAGCTCGCCATCCTGGCGGACGCCGCGAAGTACGACGCCTCTTGCGCCTCCAGCGGCACCGATCGTCGCGACTCCCGCGACGGCGCGGGCATGGGCTCCACCGAGGGCATGGGGATCTGCCACAGCTACGCGCCCGACGGCCGCTGCATCTCGCTGCTGAAGATCCTGCTGACCAACCATTGCCAGTACGACTGCCTGTACTGCGTCAACCGCGCTTCCAGCAACGTCCCGCGCGCGAGGTTCCAGGTCGAGGAGGTCGTCGCGCTGACACTGGACTTCTATCGCCGCAATGTCATCGAGGGCCTGTTCCTGAGCAGCGGCATCGTCAAGAGTCCTGACTTCACGATGGAGCAGGTGGTGCGCGTGGCGCAGACGCTGCGTGAGGAGCACGACTTCCGCGGCTACATCCACCTGAAGACCATCCCCGACGCCAGCGAGGAACTGCTCCGGCGCGCCGGCCTGTATGCCGACCGCCTGAGCATCAACGTCGAGATGCCGACCGACCAGGGCCTGAAGGCGCTGGCGCCGGAGAAGGACACCGCCGCCATCCATCGCTCGATGGGCCGGCTGAAGCTGCACATCGACGACGCCAAGGCCGAGCGTCGTGCGGTGACCGAGGCGCCGATCCGCGTGCTGCCGGGGGCGGCCGCGCGTCCTGCGCGGCCGCCGCGCTTCGCGCCGGCGGGGCAGAGCACGCAGATGATCGTCGGCGCCGACGCCAGCGACGACCGCAGCATCCTGCGCAGCAGCGCGACGCTGTACGGGCGGTTCCGGATGCGGCGCGTCTATTACTCGGCGTTCAGCCCGATCCCCGATGCGTCGCGCGCGCTGCCGCTGAAGTCCCCGCCGCTGGTGCGAGAGCATCGGCTCTACCAGGCTGACTGGCTGATGCGCTTCTACGGCTTCGACCACGACGAGATCGTCGACGACGGCACCGGGCTGTTGCGCCTGGACGTCGATCCGAAACTGGCCTGGGCGCTCGCGCACCCGGAGCGTTTCCCGGTAGACCTGAACCTGGCGCCGCGCGAGCTGCTGCTGCGTGTGCCGGGGCTGGGCGTCGGATCCGTGGACAAGCTGCTGGCCGCGCGCGGCACGCGCCGGCTCCGGGCCGAGGACCTGCGCCAGCTGAAGCTGCCCACGCGCAAGGTGATGCCTTTCGTGATCGTCGACGGCCATCAGCCCCGCAAGGCGGATCTCCAAGGCGCCCCGCCCCGCTCGGCGCCCGACGCCACATCGGCATCCGCGCCGATGCCGGCGATCCAGATGGGCTTGTTCTGATGCGACGCGCGCGGCTCGATGGGCCGATCGACCTGGCCGGCTTCCGCCGCGAGGCCAAGCGGCTGCTCGCGCTGGGCGCCCAGCCCGAGGAAGTCGTCTGGGACTGCGGGGACGCCACGGACGGAGACCTGTGGTCCCTCGCGGAGACAGAACCCGCCGAGAACGACCCCACGTCACCGGCAGGGACCGGTCGGGCGTCATTCGCCGATGCACGCAGTGCCGAGCGCCCGCCCCCGCCGCTCCACGTGCCGAAGGACTTCCTGCGGCTGTGCGAGGACGTGCTCCTGCACCGCGAGCCGCAGCGCTTCGCGCTGATGTACCGGCTGCTGGCGCGGCTTGCTCGCGAGCCCGCGTTCTGGCGAGACCCACTCGATCCCGATCGCCGACGCGCGGAGCAGCTCGCCCGCGAGGTCCGCCACGAGATCCACAAGCTGCACGCGTTCGTGCGTTTCGTGCCGGTGGTCGATGAAGACCTCGGCGGCAAAGAGCGCCTCGTCGCCTGGATCGAGCCCGAGCATCACGTGCTGGAGGCCGCCGCGCCCTTCTTCGCGCGGCGCTTCGCCAACGAGCGCTGGGCGATCCTGTCGCCGCGATGCTCGGTGACGTGGGATGGCGTCTCGCTGGCCCTCGGGCCCGGCGGCACGCGCGAGCAGGCGCCCGCGCCGGACGCGGGCGCCCGGCTGTGGCTGACCTACTACCGCAGCATCTTCAATCCGGCGCGGCTCAAGGTCGCGATGATGGAGCGCGAGATGCCGCGCCGTTACTGGGCCAACCTGCCGGAAGCCGCGCTGATCGAGCCGCTGGTCGCGCAGGCGCAGGCGCGCATGGACGGCATGCTCGAGGCCGAGCCCACGGCGCCGCGGCGGCTGCGGCCGATCGCGCCGATCGACAGATCGCCACAGGCCGCGGGCGCTGCGGACGAGCCCGACGCATCGAAGGCACCGACCGCACCGAGCTCGTAACGGCCGTCACGCGATCGCATCCACCGCGGGCGAGGACCGCGCCGCTAACATGCGCGACCGCCGCGGCGCTCACCGCCGCCCCTCCCCTGCCGACCTCGCCCCATGACGACGCCCGCTCCGCGCAACTTCGCCATCGACTGCCTGCGCGGTCTGGCCATCCTGCTGGTGGTCGTGCATCACCTGGCCCTGCCCTTCCGATTGCCGCTGCGCCCGAGCCTGATCGGCGAGTGGCTGCCCAAGCGGCTGATCGACGCGATCAGCTTCAACGGCTACGAGGCGGTCTTCATGTTCTTCGTGGTCTCGGGTTTCCTGATCACGACGCGCATCCTCGAGCAACACGGCGAGCTGCGCCGCGTGGACCTGCGCGAGTTCTACCTGGCCCGAGCGCGCCGCATCCTGCCGCTGCTGCTGGTCGTGCTGACCGTGCTGACGCTGCTCGCGCGGATCGGGCTGGAGGGCTTCGCGCCCGGCGAGCACCAGACGCTGCACGGCCTGGTCGGCTCGGCGCTCAGCTTCACCTTCAACTGGTATGAGGGACGCACCGGCTGGGCGCCCGCCGCGTGGGACGTGTTGTGGTCCCTGTCCATCGAGGAAGTCTTCTATGTCGGCTTCCCGCTGCTGTGCCTGGTGCTGCCGCGCGGGCTGCTGATCGCCGGACTGGTGGTGCTCGCGCTGAGCCTGATGCCGCTGCGCGCGCTCGTCCCCATCAGCAACGAGGTGTGGTGGGAGAAGGCCTATCTGCCGGGCATGTCCGCGATCGCGTGGGGCGTGCTGGCCGCGCTGACCGCCCGGCGCTGGACGCCGGCCGCGCGCGACGCCCGCGCGCTGGCGCTCTTCGGCGGCTTCTGCGTGCTGATGGTCATCGGCTGGGGCGACCTCGTGCATCGCGGGCTCTTCAAGTCCGGCATGTACGGACTGTGCGGGGGCACCGCCGCGATGCTGATCGCGTTCCGCACCCATCCGCCGGTACCGCGCCGCGGCCTGCAGTGGCTCGCGCGCATGGGGCGGCTGAGCTACGAGCTCTACCTGACCCACATGCTGGTCGTGCTGGCGGTGGTCGCCGGCTACCGCGCGCTGCTGGGGTCGTCGCAGGACTGGACCTTCGTCGTGTATCTGCCCACGGTGGCGCTGTGCGTCGGGCTGGCCGTGCTGGTCGAGCGCTTCATGCGCGACCTCGCTGCCCGTCCGCTGCTGCCGCGCTTCATGCGGCCTCGACGCGCTCCAGGTAACGCGTCTTCGTCCGTTGCCACGCCGGCCGCGACAGGCAGCGATCACGGTAGGCCATCACCTTCGGATACGCCGCGATCGTCGCCGGGTCGCTGACGCCGGACTCCAGTACGTGGGCCATCAGGATGTCGGCCACGGAGAAGGCCTCGGTCGCGATGAAGGCGCGACTGGCGAGCCAGCGGTCCAGGTTGCCCAGCACGCGGTGCACCCAGCCGGTGAGGAACTCGCGGTGCTTCTCGCAGCTGCCCTTGGACGTCCAGTCCAGCGTCAGCAGGCCCATCAGCGGCAGCTCGACGGTGTTCATCGCCGCGAAGCACCAGCGCATCACCTGCGATTCGCCCTCGCGGTCCGCGGGCATCAGTTGCCCGGTCTTCCTCGCGAGGTAGACCAGGATCGCCGCGGACTCTGACACGATCAGCCCGTCGTCGTCGATGGACGGGATCTGCTCGAAGGGGCTGAACTGGCGATAGGACGCGGTGTTCAGGTCATGCGCGGGATGGTCCATGCCGACGATCTCGCACGGCAGCTGCATTTCCTCGAGCGCCCACAGCACGCGCAGGTCGCGGGTATGGCCGCGTGCCATCGCGTTGACGCGGGAGAACCCATAGAGCTTGAGCATGCGCGATCTCCTAGCCGCGACGCGGCGGTGGGGGTGTCACATGGCGCTGGCCTCGGCGCCGGGCCCAGGCGCCCAGCACGATGCCGCCCATCAGCAGCATCGCCCAGGTCGCGGGTTCCGGCGCCGGCGAGGCCAGCGCGTTCAGGCGGTAGTTGAAGCCCGACGCCGAACTCACCGCGTAGTCGACGGCGTTGCCGCTCCAGTCGGACACCTGCGTGATGCCGCCCCAGTAGATCGACGGGGCCTTCGCCGCGAGAGCAGCGCTCGTCGATGACACCGCGCCCTGCAGCGCGCCGCTCATCTCCAGGTAGAAGTCCATGTTCAGCGGCGAGCCGGCCATCACTGCCGCCGAGAAGCTGTAGACCGCGTAGACATTGCCGATGTCGCCGACATTCCAGTGGCTGACCGTGGCGGTACTGCCGTCGCCCTGCAGCGTCGTGCGGCTGTCCCAGCTGGTGAGGTAGTGGTCGTCGAGCTGATGCACCAGGGTCCAGTCCAGCGCGCCGACCTGGCCCGCGCCACCGCCCGACGCCGAGCCCGCGCTGCCACCGGTGATCACGATGTTGTAGTGGACGATCAACGCGTCGTCGAAGCCGCCGTCGCGCCGCTGGAAGGTCAGCGCGTCATGCTGGTAGGCGGTCAGCGCGCCGGACGCGGATCCCGTGCCGGTGACCTGCAGGTCCAGGCTGCCGGTCAGCTGGCCGGGCCCGATCCGCGTCGCGCCCGACGCGCTTGCCGCGTACGGCTGACCGCTTGCGTCGAGGCCCGAGCGCGCAACGTCGGCGCCGAGCGAGCCGGGCGTGCCGGTCTGCTGCCGCTGGTCGGTCGTGCCGTTGGCATCGACCTCGACCTGCTGCATTGGCGCCGCAGGGGGATTGAACTGCGCGAGCGCGCCGGTGGAGGCCGCGATCAGCGTGGCGGCAAGGAGGATCGGTTTCATGCAGGAAAGGCCCTCGAGACACGTGCGGCGCACGCGATGCGCGGGCGGAGCAAGCGAGGCGCCCAAGGTGGCTCCAAACCGCTCAAAAGCGCCGCGCGTCCCGTACTCCGGGGTCGCCGACGCCGCGCGGCGCCGAAACGAATGGCATCCGCGCGCGCGGCGGTTAAGAACGCGCCTTGCCCCGTCGAGGCCAACCCCCAACCGCACGGAGATGTCCATGGAAACGATGCAACTGCAGCGCGGCCGCCTGATCGATCACCTCCAGCTGGTCGTGCGCGACCTCGCCGCTAGCCGCCGCTTCTACGAAGCGGTGCTGCCGCCGCTGGGCGTGCCGCTGGGCGGCGCGGGCGAGGACTACTTCTGGTTCGACGAGCTGTTCGTGTCGAGCGCCGACAGCTCGTCGGCGCAGGGCCATCTGACCGGCCGGCATCACCTGGCCTTCCAGGCCGCGGACCGCGCGGCGGTGGACGCCTTCCACAAGACCGCGCTGGCCAGCGGCGGCACCGACAACGGCGCGCCGGGCGAGCGCCCTTACCACCCGGGCTACTACGCGTGCTTCGTGCTGGACCCCGACGGCAACAACATCGAGGCCGTGTTCCATGGCGAAGCTGAACGCAGCGCGCCTTCGGTGACGGTGACGTTCTGAACGGACGCCCAGCTTGGGTGCTCGGGCAGCCGGCTCACTTGCGCTCGGCCTTGGCCTTCGCCGCCGCCGGCGAGGTACCCGCCCCCGGCGAGGCCGGCGCGGGTGCGGCCTTGGCCGCGGACTCGTCGATGAGCTGCCGCATCAACGCGGTCGCCCGCGCGTTCTTCGGATCCACGCGCAGGCACTTCTGCAGCACCATCACCGCGCCGGACTTGTCGATCGTCGAGATCTTCTCGGCCTTGCGCACGTAGAGGTCGGCCAGCAGGCGCCGCGCGGACGGATCGTTGCGGTCCTGCGGCGCGCGCTTCTCCAGCAGCCGGATCGGCTCGTCGAGCTCGCCCTGCGCCGCCAGCATCGCGATGTGCTCCAGCTCGTTGCGGTCACCGCCCGCGGTCGGTCCGCTGTCCTTGCTTGACGCCGTGGGCGATCCACCCGTCGCGGACGCCGTGGACTTCTCCCCCGTCGGGGCCGAGTCCTTCGCCTTGGGCGCCGGCTTGGCCGCTACCGGCGGCGCGGCCTTGCGCAGCGTCACGCGCGCGGGCTTGCCGAGGTAGCTCTTCTGGTTGCGTTCCTTCTCCAGCGCGCGCAGCGCATCCGCCGCCACGTCGTTGTCGGGCTGCAGCGCCAGCGCGCCCAGGTACTGCGTCGCGGCGCCGTCCAGGTCGCCGCGCTTGTGCGCCGCCCGGGCCTTGTCCAGCTTCTCGGCCACGCCCGCGTCGATCAATTGCCGCGTCGCGGCCAGGCTGTCGCGATAAGCGCTGTTGTCGGGCCGCAGCACGGTCAGCGATTCCCAGGTCCAGGCGGCGTCGGCCAACTGGCCGTCCTTGACCTGTTCCTGCGCGCGCGCGAGTTGCGCCTGCTCGAAGGCCGTCGGGCCGGGGCCGGTGGGACCGTCGCCGCCACGCACCGCGCCGGGGCCGCTGCTGCAGGCCGCCAGAACGGCGGCCGCCATCAGGACGAGGAGCGCCGCCCTCATGGGGTCTGTCCGATGCGGCGGCTGGTCTGCAGCCGGGCCTTGAAGGCCTCGAGGTCGTGGTCGCCGAAGATCATCGTGCGGCGCAGCATCAGCGGCTGCGCGTAGAAGGCGTTGCCGCCCGGGTTGACGGTCACCGCCAGCGTGTACTTCTGACGCGTCAGCGCGTCCAGCACCAGTTCGTTGGCGTCGCCGTAGGGATAGGCGTAATGGCGCACCTGGCCGGCCGTGCCGAGCTTGCTCTCGATCAGGTCGCGCGGGCCGGCGGTCTCGGCGTCCAGGGCGCGCTTGTAGCGCTCCTCGTTCTCGCCGCTGACGCGCTCGATCAGGTTGCGGTGCGACTTGGAATGCGCCTGGATGTCCATCAGCCCCGAGGCCTGCATCTCCACGAGCTGCGGCCAGCTCACCGCGTCGCCGCCCGCACCGACGAAATCGGTGTAGACGAACATCGTCGCGGGCAGGCCCAGCTTGCGCAGCACCGGGTAGGCGAACTTGTAGACGGACTCGTACCCGTCGTCGAAGGTGATCACCACGGCCTTGGGCGGCAGCGCTTCCTTGCCGTCGAGGTAGCCGCCGAGCTGCGACAGCTTGATCACGCGGTAGTCGTTCTTCGCGAGCCATTCCATCTGCGCGGCGAAGTTGCCCGGCGAGACGGCCATCTTGCCGCCGACCGTGCCGAGCCGGTGATAGCAGAGGATGGGCACGGTCTGGAAGCTGCCCGCGCGCACGCCGGCCGGGTTCATCGGCTTGAGCGGCACGATGAGCGGCTGACCGGGGTCGACCTTGGTCACGCCGCCGTTGGCCTCGCTGATCTGCCAGTCGCGGTCCTCGCTGCCGAGCAGCCGGGCGGCGATGCCGCGCAGCGATTCGCCGGCCACCGGCGAGTAGATGACCATCCGATCGCTGCGGGCGAGGACCTCGCCCGTGGCGGTCGGCGCGGCGGCCTTGGTCGGTGCGGGCTCGTTGAGCGGCGGCGTCGAGGTCGGCGCGGTCGTGCAGGCGCTCAGCACGAGCGCCGCGACGGCGAGCAAGGTCTTGCCCCCTACCCCGCGCAGCGGGAGCGGGTTGGGGTGAGGGCTCGTCATGGGAGACATGGGCGGTACGAACGTCATCACGGCGCGGTCACGAGGATTTGGGGGCGTCCGCGTCGTCCGCGGAAGCGGGCGTCGCCTCAGGCGCGTCAGCGGTCGCGGCCGTCGGCTTCAACCCCGAGCGCCGACCGATCGTCGTCGGCGCCTCGGCCTTGGCGGCGGAGGCGGCCAGCGCCTGCTTGTCCTGCAGCGCCTGCGCCATGCGGTCGAACGCCGCGTACAGCAGCCCGAATTCATCCTTGCGCTGCTCGCGGATGCGGAAGTCGACGCGGCCGCGGCCGATCTCGTCGAGCGCCTCCACGACCAGCTTGATCGGTCGCGAGAACCAGTTGGCGACGAAGAACATCGCGATGGCCACCGCCAGCACCGTCGTCACCGCCAGCACCGCCATCAAGGTGCGCGACAGCCGCGCCACGCTCTCCAGCGGCCGTTCGGGCAGGCCCAGCGCCACGCGCCCCACCGTCTTGTCCTGGAAGGTGATCGGCGACTCGAACCCGAGGATCGCCGCGCCCGCCGCGGCGTGATACCGCGTGCGCTTCACCCCGCCCTGCTCGCCCAGCGTCTCGCCCGGTGGCGGCTGATACGGCTTGCCCACAGCCTCCGGCAGGCTGGAGGCCGCCACCACGCCGGCGCGGTCGATCACGGTAACGCTCTCGAAGTCGCGCGTCTTCATGATTTCCTGCAGCGACACGTCCACCGACACCCAGTCCTCGCCCAGCGCCGCGGTGGCGTTCTGCGCGGCGATGAAGCGCGAGAGCGCCGTGCCGTAATCGGCCACCTGCTGCATCAGCGCCGCGTTCTGTCGCTGGCTGATGATGGAGCCGCTCACCGCCATCACGATGGCGACGATGCCGGCCATCATCGCGGCCCACTTCACGCGCAGCGGGATGAGCTTGGAGCGGCCCTTGTTGCGCGCCTCCTCGTCGATCTCGGCCAGCACCTTGACCAGCGCGTCCGCCAGCTCGGCGCCGGTCTGGAAGCGGTTGTCCGGGGACTTGGCCAGGCAGCGGTCGACCACGCGGCGCAGCGACGCGGGAATCTCCGGGCGCAGCTTGTTCAGCGGCGTCGGGTCATCCTTGGCGATCTTGAGCGCCAGGTTCACCACGCTGTCGCTGGTGAACGGGCGCACGCCCGTGAGCATCTGGTACAGCACGATGCCCACCGAAAACAGGTCCGAGCGACCGTCGATCTTCTCGCCGTTCATCTGCTCGGGGGCCATGTACTGCGGCGTGCCCAGCACGTCGCCGACCCGGGTGCGCTGCTCCCCTTTGGTCGACTCCATGTGCGCGATGCCGAAGTCCATCACCTTGATGTCCAGCGTGCCGCGCACGCGGGCGATGTTGCCCGGCTTGATGTCGCGATGGACGATGCCGCGCTTGTGCGCGTAGTCCAGCGCGCGCGCCAGCTGGATGGCCATCACCACGGTATCGCGGATGGGCAGCGGCGCGCCGGGCTCGAGCAGGTCGGCCAGCGGCTCGCCGTCCAGCAGCTCCATGGCCATGTAGGGCCGACCGTCGACCTCGCCCACGTCGTGCACGGTGACGATGTTGGGATGCGACAGGCTGCCCGAGGCCCGCGCCTCGCGCAGGAAGCGGGCGTGGTATTCCTCGTCCTCGCACAGCGAGGCGTGCAGGAACTTGATGGCGACGTCGCGGCCGATGCTCGGGTCATGGGCCTTGAACACGCTGGCCATGCCGCCGCGGCCGATGCGGTCCAGCACCTGGAAGCGGCCGACCTGGCGCACCGGCGCGTCCGCGCTGGCGGCCTTGGTGATGCTCGTGATGCCGGCGAGCGCGCCGCCCGGCAAGGTGCCCGTGGACGGGCGCCGCTCGGGCTCGGGCGTGGGCGGCATCGCGCGCAGCGCGGCGACCGCGGCCACCGCGTCGGGATCGAGCACGGTCTCGGCGAACTCGGAGGCCTGGAAGGTCGAGTCACCCGCCTCCTCCGCCGCCGATGGCCCCCTCTCCTGCGCAGCGGGAGAGGGTGGGGGTGAGGGCTCGCGTGAGGGCACGGCGTCCTTCCCCGAGCCCTCACCCCCCGCCCTCTCCCGCTGCGCGGGCGAGGGGGCCTCCAGGGGCTCCGGGGGCTCCGGGCGCTTCTCGGCGGGCTTGGGCGACAGCGCGTTCAGCGCCGAGGCCGGCATGATCACCGTCTCGTTCGAGATCGGCGCGGCCGGGGCGATCACCGTCTCGTTGTCGACGGCTGCGGGCTGCACCGGTGCAACCGGCGCCGCAGGGGCAACGGGTGGAACGGAGGCAACGGGGGCGACAGGCGCGGCGGACTCGGCAGCCGGCGTGCGCGGCTCCAGCAGCGGCGCGGGCGCAATCACCGTGTGGTCGTTGTCCAGCGGGATGTCGGCGGGCTTGCGGCCGGCCCGCATCGAGAAGGTGTCCGGGAAGGTCGGGTCGATGAAGCTGACCTCGCGCTCCTGCTGCACGGTCTCCGGGCCGTCATCGTGCGGCGGCTCCGGCTCGGGCGGGAGCTCGGCGGCCGGAGCGCGGTTGGCCGCGGTGATCGGCGGCATGCGGTCCAGCGGGGCACCGGCCGGCACGATGCGCGTCGCGTCCGGATCCAGCGTCGGATCGTCGGCGCCCGGGGCCGGAGCATGGCCCGGCCTGGCCGAGCGGGAATTACCTTCAGAACCTGACATCGAGCGCCTCGCCGCGGCGAGGATCGCCGCCCAGTCCGCATTTTCGTGTCACGGACAGAGGGGGCAATGAACGAAAGTCACGACGCCCGCACACGCTACGCGTGCTTGTCCCCCAGGAAGCGCCGGAACCAGGCCTGCGTCTCCTCGAGCTCGAACTCGGGGAACGCGATCTCGGGCTCGTACAGCCGCGGCGCCAGGCAGGCCGCCAGCGCGCGGTACGCGCCGACGTCCTCGCGCCGGTTGACGTCCCCGGCGATCGGCGCGGCCTGGACCTGCAGCGCCAGCACGCCCCCGGGCAGGGCCCGCGCGCCCACACCTTGCCCGGCGACGTGCAGGCATTCGGCGGCCAGCGCGGCGCGCAGCGTCGCCTCCCCGCCCAGCGCCTCCACATTGGCCGGACCCAGATAGCTCAGCCAGTAGGCGCCGCGCACGCGATCCCCCAGCGTCAGCGTGTCGATGGAGACATGGCTGACGTCCAGGCACGGGAAACGCCGGCTCCACCCGCGGATCCGCTCGAACGCGGGCGGCTCGCCCGCGCCGGTCGCGGCCAGGAAGGCCGGGGACACATAGCCGAAGGACAGCGGCAAGGTCTCGGCCACCGCGTCGTGGAAACGCACGAAGCGCTCCAGCCCGATGCGCTCCACCGTCTCGGTCGCATAAGTCAGCTGCAGCAGGCTCACCGCGTCGGGCCGCATCGCCGCGATCGGGTCGTCCGCATGCAAGCCGATGTAACGCACGCGATGGGCGCTCACGCCCTCGGGGTTGTCCATCAAACGGAAGCCGACCGAGTCCTCGCCCGGTTGCGCCAGGTCGTCCAGCCGGCTTTCGATCTCGCCGTCCTCCAGTTCGACCGCATCGCCCTCCTCGTCGATGGTCCAGCGCAACGCGGGCTCGCGCACCAGGCGCAGGTACTCGGCAATGCAGCGCGCGGCGCCGGCCTGGTGCCGCTCGCTCGGCCCGCTCAGGTAGAACACTGCCGTCCAGCCGTCGCGCAGCACCGGCACGCCGGCCTCGACGTCGACCTGGTAGCGCGGCAGCTCGCCAGCGGGCGAGCCGCTCGGGGAGGCCGAGGAGTTCGGGGAATTCGGGGAGTTCGGGGAGTTCGGGTCGCTCAAGTCGGGTCCTCCAGGACGGGCATGGTAGGCGGTCAGATGGGCAGCCCCAGCAGCCGGGCCACGCCCTTCATGACCGGCGTGGCGAAGGGCGCGATCCGATAACCCGGCGCGACGATCCTGGGCACCTGCCGGAACACATGCATGTAGAGCTCGCCTTGGTCGAAGGCGCCGCGATCGCCCCAGTGCGGCATGTTGGACGGCGGGCATGGGGCCTTGAAGTCGTAGACCGCGCGCACGGCATTGGGGTTGCCCGCCTCGTGCAGCACGACGTCGGGACGCTGCGAGCCCTTGATCACGTCGCCGCGGTTGCCTACCGCCTGCGGGCCGTTCGCGGTGCCGTTGTAGGACTGCTCGGTGGACACCTCGTTGCCGCGGCCCTGCGCCTGCATCTTCTCGTTGACGCAGGCCTCGGCCTCCTCGCCGATGTCGGTGCCGCGCTGCATCGCGCCGGTGATGTCCTTGCCGCGCGCGTCCTTGCCGACCACGCTTTTGCAGAAGCGCTGCCACGCGGCCTGGGTCTTGGGGCCCGTCGGGCTGCCCAGGTGCTTCTTGTTGACCGAGGCCGCCGCGGCCTCAATGCAGTCCTTGAGGATCTGCTCGAAGACCTGGATCGTCACCGGCGGGTTGATCGCGCCGCTGAGGTTGGCGGCGTTCTCATGGTTGTGGAACATCTTGTCCATGAACCGCGCGGCGTTCTTCTTGTTCATCTTCACGGTGAACGAGTAGAGGATCCAGGTGGCCTCCTTCATGAAGGTGCTGGACTTCACGCCGCCGGCCACGCCGGGGTTGTCGCCGTTGGAGAGCGCGAACTTGGACCCCTTCACTGCCGCCATCGTCTTGTCGCCCTTGACGGTGGTGGTGCCGTCGGCCAGCGTGATCGACTGCGCGATGTTGGGATACGGGATCGGGACCGGGCCGCCGGGACTGGGCGTCTTGCAGACGTCGGGGATCGTGGCGATGGTGATCCCGTTGCTGAACTTGTGGACCAGCGAATGTACGGTCCCGTTGACCTTGATCGTGGCCGTCATGGCATCAGTCCCCCGCGCCGAGCACGTCCAGCCGCCGTCGCTGCCGCCAGGCCGGCGCCTCCACCGGGAACAGCGGCGTGCCTGGACGCAGCAGGCACAGGTGCAGCGCGGCCAGCACGCGGGCGCGCTGGTGCCCGTCGCGCAGCACCCGCAGGCACTGCAGCTCGCTCAGCGGCTCGCCCAGGAAGTAGCGCGCGGTCGCGGGCTGCCCCGTCAGCGCCGGCAGGCGCGACTGGTGCGACAACCACCAGGCGCGCACCCGCTCCACCTGCGGCCAGGGCAAGGCCACGTCCACGGGCAGCTCGACGTCGTCGTCCTCGGGGTCCTCGTTGGGGCCTTCCTCCAGGTCCTCGGGCGGCGTCGCCTCCAGGCCGTCGACGTTGACGTCCGCACCGACGATCAGGCAGAAGGCTTCCAGCGCGATGCGCGCCAGCGCCGGCTGGGCCATCTGGTCCACGAGCCATGGCACGTAGCGCAACTGGCCCGACAGGCCCGCGCCGATGACGCGCAGCCGCGCCGCGCCGGCCATCGATTCGGCCTCGACGAGCAGCCGATGGCCGTCCTCCACAGGCAGCGCCAGCACGGCCAGCCGGAAGGCATCCATCTGCCGTGTGCCCGGTCGCAGCGCCGCGCCGGTCAGGGCGGCCAGCGCCTTGCCGCGGTCGCCCAGCAGCACGCCCGACCACAGCGCCCAGAAGCGCGGCTCGCTCTTCTCGTCGCCTATCCTCTCGAGCACCGCGTTCAGTCCGTCCACGCGGCCGAGCTCGCCCGCCAGGCGCAGCGCGCGGGCGCGTTCGCCCGCATTCGTCGATCGCATCGACACCGACCAGCGCTCGCCCGCGTCCAGCCGATGCGCGCCATAGGCCTCCAGCGTGAGGCGGCGGCTCAACGAGTCCTCGGCCGTCATCAGCGCCTCGGCCTGCAGGGCCTCGTTGGGTCCGACCCAGGCCAGCGCCGCGGCCAGTCCGGGCGCGGCTTCCGGCGCCTCGCGGGCGCGGCGCACCAGCGAGGACCATGCGGCCGCGCGGCCGTTGAGCGCCAGCACGCCGGCGACGAAGAAGTCCTCGGCGCAGTCGTTGACCAGCGCCGCCTCGCACGGCGGCCAGGCCTCGTCGCCAGCCTCGGCCAGGCCGTCGAGCTGCGCGGCGAGCTGCTCGTCCAGGTCGGCGAACTGTCGCGGCGAGTAATGCGGCGCGTCCAGCGCGTCGCGCCGCTGCGTCCAGAGGAAGGCCGCCTCGTCGCGGTAGGTCTCGATCTGGTCGGCGGTGACCGGCGCCAGGGACGCGCCCTCGCCCACCTGCAGTCGCCCGTTATCCATCGTCATGTCCGTTGCGCCACGGGGGCGCGGATGATCGCGGCGCCTCGCTCGCCGCCGTCGGAGCTGCCCCAGAGGAGCGACAGCGGCCCCTTGGCATGCCCCTTGCGGCCGGCCGACGCGGCCAGCAGCAGATGCAGTGGAGCGCCCGCCGCGCCGACGTCGCCCCAGCAATCGGCCGGCGCGAGGAAGTCCGTCGGATCGCGCAGCCGGTCGCGCACGCGCAACCCGCTGAAGCCGTATTCATCGGCGCGGTACGCCTCGCCATTCATGTCACAGACCACGTTGTCGATCATTCCTTGCGTCGCCACCTCATCCAGCGCGTGCCGCAGGGCCTGGGTCAGGCCCTCGCCGACGCACACGCCGTCGCTCTTGTTCAATCGGGTCTCGCGGCCCAGGCCCACCGCGAGCAGCTCCGCCCACGCCGGGGCCGAACCGACATCGGTGCCGGAGCTGGCCGCCGCGCCCGCCAGCAGCAGCGCGCCGGCGGCCTCGCCCGGCACGAAGCCGTAGGCGTTGTTGGTCAGGCCCGCGCCGTGCAACTGGCCCTCGGCCTCCAGCCATTCCAGCGTCAGCGGCGCGAGGTAGGAATCCACCCCGGCGACGATGACCGCCTCGGCCTGCCCGGCGCGCAGCCAGGTCCGGGCCTGATCCAGCGCCTGGAAGCCGCCGGCATGGCCGGTCGGGAAGGCCTGGTACGGCCCCAGGCGCTCGCCGAGCCGTGCGCGGCACAACGCCCGCACGGCCTGCGCCGCGGGTCCGGCGTCCAGCTTCTGTTCATGGGCCTCGCCGGGACCGCCCGGTCGCGGCGGTGGCAAGGCCACCGCCACGCCGATGCGGCCCCGCGGCGCGGCGTGCTCGTCGGTCAGCACTTCATCGAGCACCGGCGCCAGCAGGGCCACGAGACGCTCCGGTCCCTGCAGCTCCGCGTCGATCGAGGCGACGCGGGCGACGCGCATCGGCTCGCCGGCGTCGTCGATCAGGTAGTCGTGCTCGACGAAACCGCACAGCCCGGCGCGCACCGCGGCGGCGGTCGCGCGCGCGTTGCCGCCGACCGGCGTGCAGGCACCGAGGGCCAGCACGCGAAGCCCGGCGCCACGGTCCGACGCGCTCCGCGCATCGGCGTCGGCACTCGCGGGCGTCAGGTGGGCGTCGCGCATGTCAGGCCGCCTCCGCGCGAGAGGCCGGCACGTCTTCGTCCGGCTCCGCGTGGGCCGGGCCGAGCTGCCCGTCGCGCAGGTCCTGCTTGAGCCAGAGCCGGGTGCGCTCCAGCTTGAGCACGCGCGGATGGCACGGCAGCGCGCTGTGCCACACGAGCGACACGCGGCGCTCATCGGGCGCGAGCAGCACCGTGTGCAGCCGCGGCGGCGCGTGCATCTCGCGATGTCCGTCGCCGAAGACGGTCTCCATCCCGAGGAACACGCGCGGCAGCGCGAAGCGCCAGGTGCCGCCGCCCGGGGTGAGGTTGAGCAGCGTCACCGTCTCGCCACCGCGCAGGAAGCCCGGATGCTGCTGGTCCGCGGGCGCGCATTGGTAATGGCGGTCGTCGAAGTCCTCGGGCAGCAGCGGCAGGCGCTCGCGCTGCCAGCGCTCGTCATAGGTGCCGGCGAAGCGCCGTCGCGCGGCCCAGTGGCTGCACAGCGGGCCGAAGCCGGCCGGCTCGGGCCGGTCCTTCCAGCCGTGGATCAAATGGTCGGGATGCTCGATGTTGGGCAGCGGGCGACCATCGACGTGCTCGGCCTGCGTCGCGAAGCCCTGCCCCACCGGATTGCGCTCATCCCAGGACGCGGGCTCGGCCTTGGGGTCGGCGCCGCCGAAGGCGCGTTCCCAGACGATGGGCATCGCGGTGAACGGCGCGGGCCGCCCGATCGAGCGGCCCTGCCACACCCGGTCGCCGAAGACCTTCAGCACCTTGGCGCGGCCGGCGACGGCCAGCCCCACGTCGAGCTCGGTCACGGGCTCACCGCCCGGCGCATGCGCGTGGCCATCGAGCAGCACATCGGTGGCGACCTTGGTCCGGATCAGGTCGGCGTCGGCGGCCAAGCTGGTCGACATGGCGTCGCCGCGATGGACCGGACCGCGCAGCACCTCGGGCTGCGACTCGGCCACCCGCGCCACGCCGTCGGCTTGCAGCGTGAAGCTGGCCTTGACCGCGACCAGCCAGATCTCGGTGCCGTCACGGTCGCGCACCCAGCCGCGCTCGGCGGCGAAAGGCGTGCGATTGTCCAGTTGCCACATCGGGAAACGCCGGGTCGCGCCATCAGTTGATATCGACGAACGCGCCCTTGATGCGGTTCGCGCCGCTGGAGCGGCTCATCACGTAGGTGCCCTTGATCAGGATCTTGCCGGCGGCGGTCAGCACGATGCTGGCCTGGCCGCAGCGCAGCTCGACCTGCTTGGCCCCGTTGAGCACCACGCGTTGCCCGTCGACGACCAGCGTCTGGCCGTGGGTGGTCAGCCCCGGTGAATGGCGCGCCTCGTCGGACTGGGGCGAGTTCCCCGGCTCGGCGATCGCCGGCGCTTCGGGATGACGTTCAGGTGGGAGCGCCTCGGCAGGACGGACCTCGGGTTGCAGGGCCTCGTCCGCGGCGGTGCGCAGCGCGCGGCCGAGGATGACCGGGCGCAGCGGATCGCCGCGTTCGAGCGAGACGATGACCTCGTCGCCCTCGTCCTCGACGCGCAGGCCGACCACGGACAGCGCCGCCACCGGCGGCAGGCCCTTGGCCATGCGCACGAGGAAACGGCCCTGCGCGTCGAAACCGCAGAAGACGCCGACGAGCACGCCCGCGTCGACGAGCCGCACGCGGTCCATCAGCTGCTCGGCGGCATGCACGGCGGCGGTGACGTCGCCGCGACGGCGGCTGGGGCCGGGGCTGGACGCGGCGCCCAGCGGATCGGTGTTGCGGCGGTGCTCGGCCATGTCAGTTCTCTCCGATCTTGGCGCCCTTGACGGCGACGCCGCCGCTGCCCTTGACGCTCACGGTGCCGCTGGCCTTGACGGTGATCTTGGACGCGGAGATGGTGATGCCGCTGGAGTCCATCACGATCTTGCTGCCGCCGGCCTTGAGCGTGATCGACGGCGCCTCGATCGTGGCGCTGCCGCCGGCCTTGGTCTTGTAGGTGCCCTTGGCGGTCTGGCCGATCGTGGCGGCGGACAGCTTGTGCGGGCCGCCGACGCCGATGGATTGCAGGGCGCCGACGTTCACGCGCTGCAGGCCGCCGATGGACACCATCTGCGCGCCGCCCACGGTGATCGCTTCGGCCGCGCCGACGGTGTGCGCGCGCGCGGCGCCCACGGTGTGGGCCTCGGCCAGCGAGATGGTGGTGGTCTGCACGCCGTTGACGGTGTGGCTGCGCATGCCGTTGACGGTGACGGTCTGGCCGGCGTTGATGGTGAGCGTCTCGCCGGCGCCGACGGTCTCGGTGCGATGCGCGCCGATGGTGATCGTCTCGTTGGCGCCGACGGACTCGGTCCGGTTGGCGCCGACGCTGACGGTCTCATTGGCGCCGATGGACTTGCTGCGGTCCGCGCCCACGCTGATCGTCTGGTTCACGCCGACGCTCTGCGTCTGGTTGTTGCCCACGGTTTCCGAGTCGTCGACGTCGACGGTGTCGGTGCGGTTGTTGTGGATGGTGGAAGTCTGGTCGTGCTCGATCGTGGTGGCCATGTCGTACTGGCCGTGGATCGTGATCATTTCCTTGCCGGCGGTGTCGTCCATCGACAGCTCGTTGTAGCCGGCGCCCTTGTGGGTCTTGGACTTGATGCCGCTGATGACGGCGGCGGCGGGCAGGCCGTAGGGCGGCATCTGCTCGGCGTTGTAGACCCGCCCGGTGATGATCGGCCGGTCCGGGTCGCCCTCGAGGAAGTCGACGACCACCTCCTGGCCGATGCGCGGGATGGAGACGCCGCCCCAGCCCTTGCCGGCCCAGGGTTGCGAGACGCGGATCCAGCACGAGCTGGTCTCGTTGCGCTGACCGCGGCGGTCCCAGTGGAATTGGACTTTCACGCGGCCGTACTTGTCGGTGAAGATCTCCTCGCCCGAGGGGCCGGTGACGATGGCGGTCTGCGGGCCGGGGGCCATGGGCTTGGGCGTGCGGCGCTCGGGGCGGAACTGCTGGGCGGCGGGGATGGCGTGGAAGCGGCAGCGCAGACCGGATTCGCCGGAGTCGGACTCGGTGGCGGCCTGGCGCATCTGCGTGGTGGTGCCGATGACGAGGTACTTGGCGTTCTGGTCCTCGCGCGGATGGCGCGACAGCGACAGCAGGTGGCCGGTGCGCACGCCCTGGGCGTTGGTGTCGCCGTCGAAGCGCGCGTAGGCGGTCTGGATCTCGTCGAGCCGGTCCTCGACGTACTGGGCGCCGTCGCTGCTCTGCACGTAGCCGCCGGGGTAATCGAAGATCTCGCCGTCGGAGAGGTCGTAGTCGCGGGCGCGGTCCTGCTTCGTTTCCAGCGAGGTCGATGGGCGCTCGAAGTCGTAGTCGGTGATGACGACCTTGCCGGGCTTGAGGCTTTCCTGCGTGACCCAGGCGTCGACGTACTCGAGCTCGGGCGGGGCGTTGTTCACGCCGCCGTAGAACGGCAGCGACTCGCAGCCCGGCGCGCAGTCATGGGCGGAGGCCGCGTCGGTGAGCACGAGGGTGTGGCCGCCCTCGTCGTGGGTGAAGTACCAGTAGATGCCCTCCTGCTCGAGGAGGCGGGCGACGAAGTTGAAGTCGGTCTCGCGGTACTGGACGCAGTAGGTCCAGGGGCGGTAGGCCCGCATCAGCTTGAACTCGTGGCGGGCGACGGGGTGGTCGTCGAAGACCGCCTTGACGATGTCGGGGACGGTCATCTCCTGGAAGATGCGGCAGTCGGCGGTGCGGGTGAGCAGCCAGAGCCAGGGCCGCAGCGTCATCTGGTAGACGGTGTGCTTGCCCTCGAAGCCAGTCTGCGCGAAGCGGGTGACGTAGCCGGAGAGGTGGCGGGGGGCGTCGTCGCGCAGCGCCATGGTGAGCGTGGCGGGCTTGCCGAGCAGCTCTGCGGCGCGGATGTCCTTGCGCTCGGAGAGCAGCGTGAGGGTGGACTCGCCGAGGTCGCTCAGCGCCTCGCGGGACGCGCAGGCGTGCACGCGCAGGAGATCGTCGGCGAGAGCGGTCTTGAGGCGGAATGGTGCGGCCATGAGCGGACCGTCGCAGCGGACCGGAACACACGGTCCTTCACCTGACGGTCCTTCACGGTAGGCGTGGTCGCTCCCCGTCGAAAGCGACCAAAGTCATTCGCGGCGCGGGGGCTTGTAAGCGCGGGATTCAGCGCGGGCCCCGTGTCACCCGTGTGGGTGACGTCGCTATTACATCGGCAGCGGCAGCGACACGGTGAGGGTGAGCACGGCGCCGTCGTCGGCGTAGTCCGCGGTGATCTCGCGGCCGTCGATCTGCCATTGCTCCCATTCGAAGACGCCCTCTTCCTCCTCGCCGTCGAGGGCCTCGCCGTAGGCGGCGATGGCGGCGTCGCGGGTCGTGACGGGGGCGTTGGCCAGCGGGGCGTCACCCTCGTAGGGATCGACTTCCTCGCTGCCCTCGGGGTAGTAAAAGACGGCGCTGAGCACGTGGGTGCCGGGGCCCAGAGGCTCGCCGAAGTCGGTGGCATGGGCCTCGCGGGGCGTGAAGGACAGGACCACGCCGGCTTCCTTGAGAAGCACGAACCCGGCGCGGATCTCCTTCTTGCGCTTCTGGGAGAGCTCGGTGGGGGCCGGTGTGCCTGGGGGCGTGGTGTACGCCAGGACGGCGGCGATCAGCGGAGCATCCACCTCGGTCAGCCCGATCAGGCTGTGGAGGTCGGGCAAGGACGGGGCAGTGGCGACGGTGGTCATGGGGTGGACGATAACGCGAACTGAGGGGTTCACGGGGGCGGCGTTCAAACTGGCATCGTCACGACGATGGAGCCCTGTCGTCACTTCTTCGCCATGGGCACCGACACCGACACCGTGTCGATCGTCAGGTCTTCACGATAGTTGGCGCGGAGTTGTCGCCCTTCCCTACCCCATTGATCCCAATCGATCTCGTCGTCGTCGGCCGCTGTGCGGAGAGGCCAGCGACATTCCCGCCGTGCTCCGCGATCGCGGCGATCAGCGTCTGGTCTGTGTTCGTCATGCCGAGAAGTTCATGCAACTCTTCGATTCTCATTGGTCACGACTTCTTGAATGGGTCTGGTCGATCCTTGATTGGCGGGATCACTCGCTGATCGGCTCATTGTCCGGGTGACCAACACGCTCCCAACTCTGCCCGTCGAAGCGGGCAAGGTCGGCCACCCCGATGCTCCAAAGCACGCCGTCCACGTGGTCGACACGCCATGCATCCTGCAACTCGGGCTTCAGCTTCGTACGAACTTCGGTGAGAGATTTGCCGTTCCAGATGAACAAGCCTTCCTCAGCACAGAGATACACCGCTTCGTTGAATTTGGTCAGGCATACGAAAGTCTGGTGGTCATCCAAGCCGCTCAGATTCTTGAATCCTTGCCTCGCGTTGCCGCGCAGGACCGTCCCGTTGTATCCACAGACCCAGACCTCATCGGAACCGTAGCACCGGACCCACTCCAGATGCTCGTCGACAGGGAGGTCGATGCGTGCCCACCGCTTGCCATCGAAATGGGCCATGTAGCCTTGCATGCCAACGACATAGACATCGCTGCCTGAAGATCCATCAATGCAACTGAGCATCGGCGCGTTCGTCATCTTTTCCAGCATGCCCTCCATGTCGTCGGCATGCTCGGCCGGATTGACGAGGACGCGGATCCCTTCGTCAGCACGCCTCCAGTCGTCCCGACCGAATCGGCGATAGACCTGCCCACGTTGGCCGCAAGCCCAAAGCTGACCATCAATCAGACGCAGGTGGCTCATGAGCCCACCGAAGCTTCCGTCAAGCATGCCAGCACCGGGAATGGCTTCCTTGAAGGTCGGCGTATTGCGTTCATTGAAGTGGACGGTGCCATGCTGCCCCAGAGCGGCATATCGACTCCCATCGGGCAACTCTTCCCTGGCACCGCGGTACGCATGCACGGAAACGATGTTGTCCTCGTAATCGTGATAACCCCAGCGATTCGGCTGGGTCATATCAAGCACGCTCATTCGAGTGTGTGCAGTCTCAGCCGAATCAAGACTGTCAAGCTGAGTCGCCAAGTAGAGCCAGTCAGGGTCGATGCAGACCGCGTCGAGGAAGTAGACGGAGGCAGTGTTGTTGTTGGACATGTTCAAGAGCCACTCGAAGTCGGAGGCGGTCATTCCGATCATGCGTCCGGTTCGCCGTCGAACAGCACGCTCCAGTCCTTGCCGTCGTACATCGTCGCGCCATACATGCCTGCAATCAGCAACTGCTTGCCGTCAGGTGACAGATCGAGGCGCTGCGCATGCGCAGCGGTGTGTGCAGGCATCGTGTCACGCTTGGCCTGATGAGCACCGACCATTGCGCCGTCCTCGAGCACGAAGCATCCGGAAGAGTCATTGCTGCAGTAAAGCCGGCCATTGAACCAGACCGAATCCTGATAAGGCAACGAGTTTTCCGCCTGTACGATCCGCTCCCACTCCTGATCCCGCCCCTTCCAGACCGAGCC
The DNA here is from genome assembly GCA_039594005.1 of Roseateles sp. Lineage (GTDB taxonomy): Bacteria > Pseudomonadota > Gammaproteobacteria > Burkholderiales > Burkholderiaceae_C > Roseateles. The sequence continues at coordinate 721,552 of JBCNOF010000010.1, read as the reverse complement.
TCGGATATCGGTGATGTAGGCAGTGCCGTCAGGCGAGACCGCGACGGTATGCAGGCGCAGGTGCCCGGGGAACGGCAATTGAGTCCAGCGCCCGGCCTGCCTGCGCCACACCGCGCCAGCGCACCCAACGGCATACATGTCTTCCGTCGACAGCCCTGCCAAATCCCGGAACGACGAGTCGCCGATCGCTGACAGCGCCGTCTCCCGGTCGCTGCTGCCGATTTCTGCCGGCAGCGGAATGTCCTCGTGTTCCTTCCACTGTTGAGCGCCTACTCGTTCGAATATGCGGAAAGGGCCACCCACCGCGAATACCGTCGTACCGACGCGCACAGTCTTGAGCACCCCTGCGCCGAACTCGCTGTAAGCCTCAGGGCTCAGCTTGCGGACTTCGAAGGGGATATCCTCTTCGCGGCCCTTGTAGGCCTTCGGCTTGTAGCAATAGATCTCCAGAGCGATGCCGACGGCGACGAATTCTGAATCCTGTGGTGCCCAAGCGCTGGTCAGATGGGACCCGACACCCAAGCCGTTGGCGGACATGGAGAAGAATCGAGTTTCGATCGGGTTACCAGTCTTTACCGCGAGCAGTCGGATCTGGAAACCGTCTTCCATCCGGGCGTCGTCGTCCAGTTCTTCGAAGAGCAAGAAGCCCAGCCGACCATCTTCGAATCCGATGGTGCAGTCGCGGACGAAATATCCCGACATGAAACGATCCCAAGACTCACGATCAAACACGGCCGTCATGGTCAGCGATCCACCCTTGGAACCGCGACAGAAATATCCTGAATTGCCAATTCGCTAGTGTAAGAAACACGCAACTGCCGACCGCCCTTGATCCATTCGTCCCATTCAATCTCGCCCTCGTCCACTTCGGTCTTATGCGGCGCGCCATACGCCACCAGAGCATCGCCCCTTGACTTTAATGACGCGTCGGCAAAAGGCGCCATTCCTTCATAAGCCTGGGCGTCGCCTTCGCCGAAAGGAAAGTAGAAGATACATGCCAGGACATAAGGACCTGCGCCTCGCGGGACACCATGCTCATCCTCGAAATGGCCCCGTGACAGAAAGGACAGCGACACACCTTTGTCGTTTATATTCACAAAGTCCGAACCCAGCTCGCGAATCTTCTTGGGCGACAGCACTTGGACCGATCCGCCCGCGGCTTCAATCGCCTGTTGCAGCAGTGCATCTACATTCGTCAGACCAAGAACGTTGTGCAATTCTTCGATTCGCATGAAGATAATTCTCCCAAGAAGGATGATCCCGAATTTCTTCTCAGGCTCTCAGCCCTTGTAAGGCGGCATCACGCAGATGTTGGCAATGCTCTGATCGTCGTTGTAGGCGCAACTGATCTGCAGCCCCGCCTTGGCCCAGTCATCAGATTCAAACACCCCATCCGACTCTTCCGTATCGAACGGTTCTCCGTAGGCGGCAAGAGCTTCTGCTCGCGTGTTGAGTCTTGCATCCGTGAATGGCGCCGGCCCAAGATACGGCGCGACGTCTCCACCGTTCGGAAAACAAAAGACAGCTTCGAGCGCGTACTTCCCGGCGCCCCGCGGCGCACCTCGCTCTTCCTGGAACATCCCACGATTGACGAACACCAGCTCGACCCCGTGATCGGGGAAACGCACGTATGCGTTTCCGTAGTCGCGGAAGCGCTTGGGCGTCAAGGTGGTCAGATCACTCCCGCCCGCCTCTACCGCCGCAAGCAACGCCTGTTCGGTTTCAGTGAAGCCAATCAACTCTATAAACTTGTCCGCATTCATCTGAACAATTCCATTTAGAAGCTGTGGGGGAACTGGCTTGCAAGCATCCCAAACGCCCACACTGCAAGGTCGAGACAAGACCAGGGCCGTTCAAATCGAGGCCCGGAACTCAGCGAATCGCTTGGCGATGATTTCGCTGACGGCTTGGTAGTTCGCCGCCTGATCGGCGAGCTGATCGAACGATTCGACAGCAGGGAACAACACCCCGAGATCCAGCAGATATCGAAGATCCCAGCCGGTAGTCCAATAACTCCTCGCAAACGCGCTTGCATCCTCGGAGAAATGTTCTGGCTTCAATGACCCTTGGGTGTACTCGGCACAGAAGTCGAGAAGCGACTCACCACCTTGGGCGCCGGACTTCAAATAATCATCGATGGCCACATTGAAATTTTGCGCCAGATGCCCGGTTGCGCGAGCCCACGCAATGAACCAGACGATGTGCACGTGGTTCAGCTGGGATTCGCCACCATGATTTCCAAAGAAGGCCAGCGGCACGTTTTCCATCAGCGCCACGCCATCCAATAAAAACTGTTCCAGCAACTTATCCACGCCGCGCCTCGCCTTCACGTGCTAGAGAAAAGAATGTGCGATATGGATCACCACCCATAAGTTGCCATTCAACGATCGTGTTTCGCATGAGGTCCAAAGCCGCAAGGCGCTTCAGGCCAGAGACAAATAGCCAAAACCCTTCCTCTACCTTTGCGCCGAGGAGCTCCCTGGACGGGTAGTTGATTCGTTCGACGGTAATCCTTGGGCTGATCTCCATCATCACCTCGAAGCAACGCACAAGCCCTAGATAATATTCACGATAACCCACACGCCCAAACGCATTCTCCGCCCCTTGCAAAACGGACGAATCGATCTGCGATGTGAACGACAGAAATAGCTGATCAATACACGCCCCGTTTTCGCCATCGAAGGGCTCATCAAACAGATCAGCTAGGTCGACATCCCTTTGAGCCGAAGGTGTCAGGCCTCTAAGCGTGCACAGGCGATCGGCCCACGAGGCAGACGTTTCAGCATTCATTGCGAGAGACCGCGATCAATGCGCCGTCGAATCGACGAGTCATGCAAGTCTGCGCACGTCTTCCATGATCTGGCCGCGTCACCTGAGCAAGCAGATCGAAAGGGACATGGACGTCCACCTTCTTGAGCGCCTCCACCTTGGCGACACCTCCTAGAGCCAGAAGGGATCCGCAGTGTCGACTCGCTTGAACAGCGCATACGGACGGGTCAGTCCTTCATCGGGAAGGAGTAGGTGACGGTCTTCACCGACAGGTCACTCTTGTAGTCCACGTGGACTTGAAGATCGCCCCGCTTCCAGATGTCCCAATCGATATCGCCATCGTCCTCCTCCGTTTCCTGCGGCTCGCCGAAAGCCGCCAAGGCTTGATCGCGCGTGTGCACCGGTCCGGAAGCGAAAGGCAACGCTGAGAGATAAGCAGACAGGCTGACGCTTCCGTTGGGGTAGTAGATGACGCTGTCCACCGCGTAGGGGCCATCCCCAGGCGGGGCCGCACCATGGTGCGATTCAAAGAAGCCCTTGGGCGTGAACGCGAGGACCACGCCGAGTTGCTTGAATTGAACGAAGTCTGTCGTCAACTCCTTGAGCTTCTTCGGTGAGAGGTCCTCGATGGAAGCGCCGTTGCATTGAATGGCGTCCACGAGCGCCGCATCGGTGTTGGTCAGGCCGATCAGCGCGAAAAACTGTTCTGGATTCATTCGTCTCGACCCGTCTCAATGGCCCTCGACATCCCCTTGAGCCACTTGTCTCAATGCTCACGCATTCGACGAGTGAGGCAAGAACAGCGAAACACGATAGACCTGATAGTCGATCAGGCTGAACATGACATGCAGGTCGTAGCCGTCCATCGTCCAGAGATACGAACCCGTGTCCGGCGCTTGCGTGATCCTGTCCGGTCGACGCCCGATGCGCTGCTCCACAACCGTCGGCGTATCGTGGAACTCAATGCCATGCGGCATCCGTCCTTCAAAGCCCGCGCTCTTCATGTCGCCGCGGCGATTGAATCGAATGCCGGTGAGGGTGGAGTTCGGTCGGCCATGCTCGCCGACATACAGCGTCACGCCGTGCGAGGGCATGTAGTGGGTGATCTCACCCGCATTGCTGAAGTCGAACAGCTTCGCGGACCAACCAATGGGTGCCAGCGTCTCGGCAGCAAGCGCATCCACAAGGGATTGCCCCAACGCCTTGATCGCCATGTTGGGGTCACCGCGTTCCTCATCCGGCGGTATCGACTCGGTACCGAGCATCCGCCGGTCATAGATGTTCTGGCGACGTAGGTGAACCACGCCGAGGTCATCCTCTCCATCGAAGAAGCTGGCGTTCAATACCCAATCTTCGGGCGCCCAAAGGAGCGACATCAGCTCCTGCACATTGCGGCGCGCTAGCGGTTCACCAAGAAGAGCCTTTGCCTCGGCCACTGACTGACCAAACCGGAGCCCCGCTGGAAGCGCCCCGTCGAATCCACGATAGGACTGGAAACCCGGAGCGAAGAAAGCGACCTCGCGAAGAATGAACGCACCCGGGTCAAGTGGCGGAACCTCATCGGGCTTCGCCACCAGCGACCAGTAGAGCTCCTTCGCGTCGTAGATCAGCGCAAGACTGTGCCGCTCGACTTCGTCCACTTCGCTGGCCTGTGCATTTCGGCCAGCTCGATACGGGTCTCGCTTGAAGTACTCGTCTTCTTCAGCTGTGAACGGACGGTGGCGGATTCGATGTTGATTCAGCCAAGCGTCCACCTCAGGCGCCAGAGGGGAGCGACCAATGAACTGAATCAACTGATCAGTTGGAAACATGCTTAGCGTCCAATTTGCTTCGTCCTGTCCGGATCACTCTGATCACAGCCCGTAACGCTCTTTCGCGTACACATCGACCAAGGACACAGTCGCGGAGCTCATCTCCTTCATCGATTTGTCTTTGAAGCGGCACACCAACTGCAGGCCTTCGTAGAAGAACGTTGCATTCGTAGCCGCAACTCTGCTCGGCTCACCCAGCCGGGCTTTGAGATCGTCTAACGCCATGCCCCAGGCCAAGCCAAAGGGAAGGTCCGCCTTCTGTGGTTCCGAATAGATTGAGACAAGGACGTAGTTGCCCGGTGTCTTCGGCTTAGCCGCGTAGAACTCTTCATAGGCCGCATCGGAGCTAAAGCCAAGTACAAACCCTCCGTCTGAGTTCTTCACAAACACCGTTGGATCCTCACCCTTTGGGCGCCCCTTCAAACCGTCATCTTCCAACTGATCGTCGAGTCGATCATTGTTGGGCGAGTCTCCAAGGAAGGGGATGTAGCTTTCAATTTTCATTCACACACCTGTTCAAAGTAGCGGCTTTACGGAGCGGTGACTTCTGACCGCGTCCTTCACGTACTGGTCGAAGTCGAACTTCTCAAGTTCCTTGACCGCCTCGGCATACTTTTCGCTGCAACCATGGTCCTTGGTATCCATAGACTTCTGGATCGCCTCCGCATCTTTACGGAACGCACCCTTCAGATCCTTAGAGTCAGCATTGGACTGCGCAGAAGTGTTCTTCGGCCCCCAAGTACGCCCTTCCTTATGGACATCCTCAGGAACGGTGATCGTCTTGGCGTTGTTGTAGACACGATTGAGAACAGACTCAAGTTGCTTTTGTGACAAGTCACCGTGGACGCCCAATTGCTTCAAGTACCTTTCAGCAGCCTGCTTCAGCGCGGCTCCGGATGGCACATGGTCTGCATTCAACTCACCGAGTTTCTTGGGAGCCGCGCGATAGTACGAGACCTTACCGCAATCAGGATGCGGCTTCTGAGTCTTGGGGTTGACCTTCGCGCCGTCGCTTCCCTCGTTCTTGGCCTTGGGCGGCTCCGCTTCAGGTTTCTTCTTCGGCGGTCTTCCCGCCAATTCATCCAGCTTCGCTTCCGCCTTCTCCAGCGCTTCCCGCAAAGGCTTCTGAAAGCGCTTAGGCAAATGAGGCAGCACCTCTTCCGCCACCTTCTTCAAGCCGGCCGCATAACGTTCGGACTTCTGCGCGATCTTGCCGGCGGTCGCGGCCTCGCCCGCGATGGGCACTGCACCGAGCACGGACAACCCTGCGCCCACCCAATCGCCTCGGCCCGCGCTGATCAGCCCGTTCAGGATGTCTGCTGGCGCGCCCGCACCTGGGATCAGGCCGACGAGGTCCAGCAACATCTGCAACGCGTCAAGCTTGCTGATCTCCGACGGGTCGATCTTCACGCCTGCATTCGCATCCTCCGCCTTCCCCGCGCTCACCGCGGGCGACTTCTGCAGGATGCCTGTCGTGTTGTAGCTACCCATGCGATCAGCCGCCGTTCATCCAGAACTTGTCGCCGTGCCGCACCAGCCACTTCTTGCCGGCGCGCACCGTCGAGCTCTTGTCGATCGGCTCGCACTTCTTGCCCACCGTCCCGCTCTTGATGCCCGTGCCACTGCCCGGCGCATCGCCCACGCTGCTCGGCGTCTTGCTCTGATCGAAGACCACCGCCGGATTGCCGTTGAGCTTCACGCTCTTCACCACCCCCGTCGCGGCGCTCACCTGCGACGTGATCGGATACGGCACCGGGACCATCGAGCTGCCCATCGGCGTCTTGCAGACGTCCGGCGGCATGCTGTAAACCACCCAGCCGCTTTCCTTGCGAGCCCCCAGGTTGCTAGCCATGCGCGGCCTCCTCCATCTTGAACAGCGGCGCCGCCAGATCGGTCTCGAACCTCAGCTCGGCCGTCTTCACGTTCATCTCCGCCGACACGCTCGCGCGCCACACGATGGCCAACTCCATCGCCTCGGTATCCACATGCAGCGTGTCGATCACGCACGCACCGCCCAGCATCAGCCCGCTCTCCAGATGGAACAGCACCGACGCCCGATGCCCCGGCAGCGCGATGAACGCGTACCCGCTCGGGCACAGCGCCGGGTCGACCAGGTTGCCCAGCTCGAGGTAGCAGTCCGGCCTCGGGAAGGCGATCTGCTGGTCCTGCGGCGCGGCGTTCCAGTACGCCATGTCGAAGTCCCGCGGCAGATTCGGCCACCGCCTCTGCAGCCACTGCTCGTCGTAGGAACCCGCGCGCTGGATGCGCGGCGTCCACGCGCGACCCACGGGCCCGAAGCCCGCTGGACGATGCGCATATTTCGTCGCCTGCTCCAGCATCTGCGGCGGCTGTTGCCCCGCGGGCTGCTGCGTGATGTCGGGCCGTTCGACGAGATCGTCCGGCAACTCGATCTGCGGCGCGGGCCACGAGGCCGGCATCGGCAGACGCGCGTCTCGCAGCGCGCGCCCCAGATCCGCATGCAGCCATCCACGGCCCAGCGGATTCAGGAAGCACACCTCGTTGAGCAGCAGCTCAGGCTCATCGGGCCGCTGCTCGAAGTCGGGATTGGCCACACGGCTCGCGCCGCCATAGGCCAGCTCGTACAACAGCGGCACCGACGTCACCGGCCCTTCGACTCGACGCTCCCAGCCGCCTGCGCCATCCGGCGCGAAGGCCGATGGCGCGCGCAGATGCAGCGCCTTGTCGAGCAGCATCTCCCGGTTGCGCTCCCCTTGCGGCCCCGGCGCGCGCAGCCACGCATCGATGGCGATGCGGCGACGCTCCTGCCAGGCCACCCGGTCGGCGAAGCTCGTCTCAGGATCGGTCGGCGGCGGCTCGTAGCCCGCCGCGGCATCGGCTTGCGGGTGACGCGCCGGTTGGCTCACGCGCAAGCGGGCCAGCCAGCCCTCGCTGGCCACACCTCCCGGCGCATACGAGCGCCCCGTCACCAGCACGTCGCACTTGGGCTTGAATGGCGCGAGGTCACTTTCCACGCGCACGCTGCTGTGGCCGACCTCGCCGACATACAAGTCGTCGGTGACCAGCGGCGGCGCGCCCGCGTCGATGATCTGCGGCACCAGGCGCAGCGGTCCGCTCGTCGCGGGCACCGCGCCTTCGAGCTGCCACGCGGGCACGAGCTTGTAGACCGTGCGCATCGCCACGACCTCGTGCTCGCGGTCCTGCGTGTCGATGCCGCGATAGCCGGCCGCGCCGAACGGCGTGAGGTTGACCAGTTCCATGCCGGGCTCCGACCTCAGTTGAGGTCGATGTCCTTGCCGTTGATCTGCACCGGACCCGAGGCGTCGAACAGGAACTCCGATCCGACGATGGTCACCTTGCCGTCTTTGGTCATCGTCAGACTGGCCTTGCCGACGACGAAACGGATCGCGTCACCGGCGACCAGCTCGTAGGTCTTGCCCACGCGCGTCGTCTTGCTCAGGCCGACCTGCTCCGACTGCTGCAGGCCCACCGTCGTGTTCATCAATCCGCCGACGGTCGTCTGATATGCGGCACCGATCGTCAGCGCCTTGCCCAGCCCGATCGTCTCGGCCTTGGCCAGCGCGATGGTCTCGGTCTTCATGCCCCCGATCGTCACCGACCGGTTGTCCCCGATCGACACCGTCTCATTGAGATCCACCCGCTCCGTCCGGTTCTGATGAACGGTGATGGTCTCGTCGAGATCGACGGTCTCGGTGCGGTTGCCCTTCACATGGACCGTCTCATGCCGGTCGATGGTCTTGGTCCGGTCGTGGCCGACCCAGTGGGTCTCGTCGTTCTCGACCTCGATGTCCTGGTTCTTCTCGGCATGGATGAACAGCTGCTCGGCGCCCTGCTTGTCCTCGAAGCGGATCGCGTTGGCGTTGCCGTAGCTTCCGCCCTTGGTCGAGCGCGTCAGGAAGCCGCTCTGCGTCGCGTTGGCCGGCAAGTCCCACGGCGGCAGGTTCTCGCCGTTGTAGGTGCGGCCCATGATGATCGGCGCATCGGGGTCGCCCTCGATGAACCCGACGATCACCTCCTGCCCGATCCGCGGAATGTGGATGCCGCCGAAGTTCGAGCCCGCCCACGGATGCGCCACGCTCACCCAGCACGAGCTGCGCTCGTCGCGCTTGCCTCGGCGGTCCCAGTGGAACTGCACCTTCACGCGCCCGAACTTGTCGGTGTGGATCTCCTCGCCCGCCGGACCCGTCACGATGGCCGTCTGCGGCCCCGCCACCAGCGGCTTGGGCGTCTTGCGCGGCGGCCGGTACTGCTGCGCCGCCGGAATGCAGTTGAAGCTGCAGCGCAGCCCCGTCTCGCCCGACCCCGCCTCATTGGCCGCCTGGCGCAGGCTGATCTGCGTGCCCGTGATCAGGTACTGGGCGTTCTCGGTATCGCGCGGATGACGCGTCAACGACAGCAGATGGCCCGTCTGGACGCCCTGCGCGTTCGTCGTGCCGTCATAGGTGTTGAAGGCGGTCTGCAGCTCGTCGAGCCGATCCTCGACGTACTGCGACCCGTCACCCGTCTGGATGTAGCCGCCCGGGTAATCGAAGATCTCGCCGTCGGACAGGTCGTAGTTGCGCGCCACGCTCTGATTCGTCTCCAGCGACGTCGACGGCCGCTGGAAGTCGTAATCCGTGATCACGACCTTGCCCGGCTTCACGCATTCCGCGCTCGCCCAGCTCTGCACGTACTCCAGCTGCGGCGCGGCCTGCGCCTCCGAGCCGTAGAACGGCAGCGACTCGCAACCCGCCTTCGCGTCATGGCCGCTCGCGGAGTCGCACAGCACCACCTTGTGTCCGCTCTCGTCGTGCTCGACGTACCAATAGATGCCCTCGTGCTCGAGCAGCCGCGCCACGAAGTTGAAGTCGGTCTCGCGGTACTGGACGCAGTAGTTCCAGGTCCGGTACGGGCGCAGCAGCTTGAACTCGTAACGCGCCACCGGGTGGTCCTCGAAGACCTGCTTGACGATCTCCGGAACGGTCAGCTCCTGGAAGATGCGGCAGTCCGAGGTCCGCGACAGCAGCCACAGCCACGGCTTGAGCTGCATCTCGTAGACGCAGTGCTTGCCCTCGAAGCCACGTTGCGCGAAGCGCGTCACATAGCCGCTGAGGTAACGCGGCGCGTCGTCGCGCAGCGCGATGGTGAGCGTGGCAGGCTTGCCCAGCAGCTCGGACGCCTGGATGTCCTTGCGCTCGCTGAGCAGCGTCAGCACGGTGTCCCCGGCATCGCTCAGGCCCTCGCGCGACACGCAGGAATGCACGCGCAAGGTCTCTTCGGGCAATGCGGATTGAAGGCGGAACGGTGAGGCCATAGGTCTTGCTGGATCTCCCTGCCCAGCACGGTAGGGGGCGCCTATCGCGCGGGAAAGAGGCGAAAGTCACTTTGGGCCGCGCAGTCCGCCCGCTAACGTCCGTCTACTCCTCCCGCGCCAGGGGCAGGGCTTGCCCTGGGCGAAACATCCGGTTGCAGACCGGGGCGTCCATCGCGCATCGGGAGCTCATGTAGGAGTCCGCCATGCCCGCAGCCCGCATTCCCGGCCCCCTGGGCGCCGGGGCCAACACCTTCGCCATCGACGACGGCACGATGATCCGCGCGGCCTCGCCGCTGGTCGCGCCGGTGGGCACCGCCGCGCGCGCCGACAAGCCCGCCGCCATCGACGAGGACACCCGCGCGCTGGCCGCGGTCGCTTATGGCGAGGGATCCACGGGCAACGTCTACGAGGAGATGGCCGCGATCGCCAACGTGCTGGTGCGTCAGCAGAAGGCGCGCGGCTTCGCCACCATCAGCGCCTTCATCAAGAAGGACAAGACCTTCGCCTTCGCCGCGCATGACGGCAACCAGCGTCATGACAAGCTCAAGAAGGCCACCGCCGAGGAGATCGCCGCCGACACCGGCATGAGCGACGCGCTGCGCGGCGCGCGCAACGCGCTGAGCTCGACGGGCACGGATTACTCCAACGGCGCGTACTTCTGGGACGGGGCGGACATCAAGTCCAACTACGACAAGCACCCCAAGGTGAAGGCCGGCATCCACATCACCGATCCGAAACACAACATCTACGACATCAAGGACAAGAACGTGCCCGGCGAGGAGTGGTGGCGCAACGCGCAAGGGGTCAAGACGAAGCTTCGCGGCAAATGGGATTACAAGTACGAGTCCACCGCCGCGTACGGCGGCACGATCTTCTGGAAGTACAACGCGGACTTCGTGAAGGCCACCAACAACAAGGAATACGACTGATGCCCGGACCGTCGCGCCTGCTGCCGAAAGCTCCCGTCCTGGTGAGCGCCCTCGCCTCCTCGATGTCCACGTGGGTGGCGGTGTCGCTGGCCGGCGTGCTGTTCACGGCCTGCGCCGCGCAGGCCGACACGGTGGCCCGCAACGCCACCGAGCTGCGCGACGCGCTGCGCGGCAGCACGCCCGCGGCGGTGCTGGAGCCGCTCAAGACCGAAGGCTGGTGCGGTCCCCAAGGCTGCTTCGTCGATGCCGGTGAGCTGCGCATCGATCGCGACAAGGGCGGCTTCGCGCGCGCCGAGGGCGGGAAGAAGCTGCAGGTCGTCGAGCACAAGGCGCTGGGCGGCGACGCCCTGCCCGATCTTGACTGGACGCCGACGGACGCGTATCGCGTGATGGCGGGCGGTCAGCGCTGGGGCAGCTGCCTGGAGTTCTCGCACGCGGGCGTGGGCAAGAGCGGCACCTTCCAGCGCTGGACCAGCGTGGTGCTGGTGCCGTTCAACGGCGCGGCGCCCGGCACGACCGCGCATCGCTTCGTCGGGTACTGGACGGGCTGCGATTCGCTGGTGACGGGGGCGACGACGGGGACGCTGTCGCTGCGCGTGGTGGAGCGCTCCGAGCCCAAGGCCGACAAGCCGCTGCGGCTGGTGGCCTATCAATGCAGCGCGCGTGGATGCGAGGGTCAGGTTGATCGCCGCGCGGTCGGCGGCGAGCCAAACAACGCGCAGGATGGGACCTTGACGATCGGGCAACCCTGAGCATCAAGCTAGCGCGGCTCAAGGGCCCAGCTCAAGGTCCAGGTCAAGGCGCCTGTCGGCGCCCCAGCATGATGATCGCCATCCCCACGAGGCTGACGGCCACGCCGATCCAGTCGGTGGGCGTGGGCTTGATCTTATCCACGAGCATCAGCCACACCATCGCCACGCCGATGTAGACGCCGCCATAAGCCGCATAGACGCGGCCGGCCGCCGTCGGATGCAGCGTGAGCAGCCACGCGAAGAGCGCCAGGCTGCCGGCCGCGGGCACGAGCAGCCACGCGGACTTGTCCTGCTTGAGCCAGAGATACGGCAGGTAGCAGCCGACGATCTCGGCGACCGCGGTGACGACGAACAGCAGGAAGGTCTTGGCGAGGCCCATGGCTCAGCGCTCCCCGATCACTTCGTAGAAGTGGATGACGAGCCGGTCCTGCGGCAGGAGGTCCTTGGCGCGGAACTCCAGCGTCTTCGCGTCGATCCGCCTGGCCTGGCCCGGGAAGCACAGCGACACGATCTCCTCGGGCTTGGCCTTCTCGATGCGCAGCGTGAAATCGCCGATCGGCCCCTTCCAGTTGCGGCCGGTGCCCAGGATGTATTCGACATCCCGAAGCACGACCTGGATCATCTTCGCACCCGCATCGACCTCGCGCTGCATGCGCCGCTCAAGCGCGGCACGCGCGCCTTCATCGAGGCAGACGGCGTCCTCGCCATGCTTGGCGGGCGGCGGCAGACGATCCTGGGGCGGCACCCATCGGTTCTGCTGATACGGATAGGTGTAGACCTGCCCGTACAGCGGCTTGTACTCGTGCTCGACGCGCAGCGGCCGGTCCTTGGGGAAACGCTGCTCCCAGTAGACGGTCTCGGCGACGCGCCACTGCGGGAAACCGTGCTCGACGGCACCGATCGCCTCGAGCTTGCGCTGCAGCGCCTTCGGGTAGTCGCAGTCCTCACGGTCGCAGCCGAAGGTCTCGAAGATCGTGAGGTCGGAAAGCCCGGCGCGACGCAGCGCGGCGGTGACATCGCGGCCCTTGAGCATGGCCTTGTGCTCGAAGCGGGTCGGGACGGGCTGACCGTCGACGAGCACCTTGAACGGCCGCAGCGGGTAGTCGTTCTGGCTGAGCATCGACATGCCCGGATTCCAGCCGTAGTCGGGCATCGGGAAGGCGACGGTGCTGCGGATGTCCGCGCGGCCCTCGTTGACGAACTGGTAGGTGACGCGGATGCGTTCCTGGGAGATCTCGAGGAGCTCGGAGGCCATGCGGACATCGGCGCTCTTGAGGAGCTCGATGCCACCGGTACCCACGCGAGCCATCGAGTCATTGGCGCGAGCGACAGGCGACAGCGTCGCGGCCAGCAGCAGCGCCGCCAGCACGGAAAGGGAACGGGTCATGGCGGGGGAGTATCCGCGAGGATCAAACGTCCAGGCGCAAGCGCTTGATGGCCGATCGCACGTTCGTCTCCGAGGCCGTCATGCCCATCCGTTGCATGCAGGCCTTCAGGCGGCCCTCCCGTTCCAGCAGGCCTGCCTTCGCCTTCCTGAAGGAGGATTCAATCGACGACCCGTAGGCAAGCTCCGCCTTCTCGCGGCCAGCCGCCATCACGGGCGCATCCGCGGCCATCATCGCCAGATCGATCAGGTCCCGAGAGGCGACGCTGTCATCTGCCCAACGGTCCGCGTTGGCCATCAACTTGGACGCCACGAGGTCCACCCCCGTCAATCGCCACGCGCCGCAGATCCGCTCCTCGGCCTTGGGCTCATCCAGCGTGATCCTGCTCTCGAAGACGATCTCGAACTTGATGGCTCGTTCGCCGCCAATCGAAACCGCGCTTCGAATGCCGTATTGATCGACGCGAGCTTCCCGCTCGACCTTGACCGCAGGAGAAAACGCCCACGCCAGACCACGCTGGTCGACAAGCGAGCGCATCTCGCGATAGCCGCCCTTGTCGTCGCACAGGAAGTCGAGGTCCACCGACTCTCGGAACTCGTCATAAGCCAGCGCGATGGCAGTCCCGCCGCCGAAAAGGCAGCGATACCCCTTCAGCATTTCGCTGTTCAACTGCTCCAGAACTGCGGCGATGTGGCGGTGATGAGGCCGCTCAAACAAGGAACACCCCCCTGCCCACGGTCGCCACCAGCTTGTCGATCAAGGCGCGCTCCTTGGGAGGCACAAGCGCCTGATCCACATGACGCCAGTTGCGTTCATAGAGCTCGAGGGCTTCCTGAGGCGACACCGTGGCACCAGGCTCTTGGATGTGCCAGGCAATCTGTCGAAGTTGCGGATAGTCCTCGATGCGGATCCGTGCGGGCATTCGACGCGGCGGCAGGCGCTCGCCGGGCGTCTTTCGCTCGGGGTCGCCGGCCACGTCCGCCAGATCCTGCGACAAGCGAAGCGAATCCAGCACCTTGAGGAAGGTGGCGACCGTCACCGATGGATCGCCTTGCTCCAAACGATGCAGGGTCACTCGGGTGATGCCCGCCTCCTTGGCCACCTGCTCGGCGGTCATGTTCCGACGCAGACGAGCCTCCCGGACGCGCTCGCTCACCTGCCCCCAGAGGTGCTGGAGATGATCGCTGAGAGGAAGGGCTTTGGCCGGCATGTATCGCGTTTTATACGAACATGCGATGACATGCAAGCTTCAGCGCTCAGTCGAACCCGTACTCGAAGTCCCCATCCTTCACGCTCAAGCCGACCTTGGTGATCGTCTGCCCGTTGGTCAGGCGGGTGAGGAACTCGCGGCTGATGTGCGGCAGCAGGGTGTTGGTCAGGATCGCGTCGACCATGCGGCCGCCGCACTCCACCTCGGTGCAGCGGCTGACGATCTGCTCGATGACCGCGTCGTCGAAGGTGCAGACGATGTCGTGATTCTCCGCCAGGCGCCGCTGGATGCGCCCCAGCTGCAGGCGCACGATGTGGCCCAGCATGTCGTCGCTCAGCGGGTAATACGGGATCGCCACCAGGCGGCCCAGCAGCGCCGGCGGGAAGACCTTCAGCAGCGGCTCGCGCAGCGCCTTGGCGATGGCCTCCGGCTCGGGCATCAGCTCCGGATCGGCTGCACAGCCCGGCGATCAGCTCGGTGCCGACGTTGGAGGTCAGCAGGATGATGGTGTTGCGGAAGTCGATGTGGCGGCCCTCGCCGTCCTCCATCCAGCCCTTGTCGAACACCTGGAAGAAGATCTCATGCACGTCCGGGTGGGCCTTCTCGACCTCGTCCAGCAGCACCACGCTGTAGGGCCGGCGGCGCACCGCCTCGGTCAGCACGCCGCCTTCGCCGTAGCCGACGTAGCCCGGCGGCGCGCCCTTCAGCGTGGAGACGGTGTGCGCCTCCTGGAACTCGCTCATGTTGATGGTGATGACGTTCTGCTCGCCGCCGTACAGGGCCTCGGCCAGCGCCAGCGCGGTCTCGGTCTTGCCCACGCCGGAGGGGCCGGCCAGCAGGAACACGCCGACCGGCTTGTTCGGGTCGTCCAGCCCGGCGCGCGAAGTGCGCACCTCGATGCGCTTGGCGATCAGCTCCAGCGCATGGCGCTGGCCGATCACGCGCTGGTTCAGCGTGTCGGCGAGTTGCAGCACCGCCTCCATCTCGTTGCGCACCATGCGGCCCAGCGGGATGCCGGTCCAGTCGGCGACCACCGCGGCCACGGCCTGGTAGTCCACCTGCGGCAGGATCAGCGGCGCGTCGCCCTGCAGCGCCGTGAGCTCGGCGCGCAGGCCGTGCAGCTCGTCGAGCAGCGTCGCGCGCTCGGCTTCGGCCGGTGCGCCCTCCCCGTCCTTGCGCAGCAGCGCGTGCAGTTCCAGCACGCGATCGACCAGGCCCTTTTCCTTCAGGTGCCGGGCCTCGAGTTCCGCCTTGCGGGTCTGCGCCTCGTCCAGCTGCGTGGCCACGCGCTGCTTGCGCTCGGCCACGTCCATGCCGATCGCCCCCTCGCGGCCGATGATCTCCCGCTCGATCTCCAGCGCCTCGATGCGGCGCAGGCAGTCCTCGACCTCGGCCGGCGTCGGCGTGCTGGCTGACCGCGACGCGCGCGCAGGCGGTGTCCAGCAGGCTCACCGCCTTGTCCGGCAGCTGGCGCGCCGGGATGTAGCGATGCGACAGCCGCACCGCCGCGTCGATGCCCCTTCGTCCAGCAGCAGCACGCGGTGGTGCTGCTCCAGGATCGACGCCACGCCGCGCAGCATCAGCACGGCCTTGGCCTCGCTCGGGCTCGTGCACCTGCACCACCTGGAAACGCCGGGTCAGCGCCGGGTCCTTCTCGATGTACTTCTTGTATTCGGCCCAGGTGGTGGCCGCGATGGTGCGCAGCTCGCCGCGCGCCAGCGCCGGCTTGAGCAGGTTGGCGGCGTCGCCGGTGCCGGCGGCCCCGCCCGCGCCGATCAGGGTGTGGGCCTCGTCGATGAACAGGATGATCGGCGTCGGGCGAGGCCTGCACCTCGTCGATCACCTGCCGCAGGCGGTTCTCGAACTCGCCCTTCATGCTGGCGCCGGCCTGCAGCAGGCCGATGTCCAGCAGGCACAGCGACACGTCCTGCAGCGGCGGCGGCACGTCGCCGGCGACGATGCGCAGCGCCAAGCCCTCCACCACCGCGGTCTTGCCGACGCCGGCCTCGCCGGTCAGGATCGGGTTGTTCTGGCGGCGGCGCATCAGGATGTCGACGATCTGGCGGATCTCCTCGTCGCGGCCGACGACGGGGTCGATCTCGCCGTCGCGCGCGCGCTGCGTCAGGTCCACGGTAAAGCGCTTGAGCGCCTCCTGCTTGCCCATCGCGCTCGGCGCCAGGGCGCCGCTGGCCTCGCCCGGGGCGGCGCCGGCGTTGAAGCCGTCGCTGGCCGACAGGCCGTTCTCCGGCGAGGCGCCCAGGATCTGGTTGAAGTGCTCGCTCAGGTCGTCGACCGGGATCTTCTCGAACTGCTTGGAGACGGACAGCAGCACGTTGCGCATCGACGCCGTCTTCAGCAGGCCCAGCACCAGGTAGCCGGTGCGCACCTGGCTCTCGCCGAACATCAGGCTGCCGTAGACCCAGCCGCGCTCCACCGCTTCCTCGACATGGGAGGACAGGTCGGTGATCGAGGTCGAGCCGCGCGGCAGGCGGTCGAGGGCCTCGGTCAGGTCCTTGGCCAGGCGCGCCGGGTCGATCCCGGACTGGCGGACGATCTGGTGCAGGTCCGAGTCCGGCAACTGGAGGATCTGGTGGAACCAGTGCACCAGCTCGACATAGGGATTGCCGCGCAGCTTGCAGAACACGGTGGCGCCCTCGATGGCCTTGTAGGCCAGGCGGATTGAGCTTGCCGAAGAGGCTGGTACGGGCGATTTCTGTCATGACGATGCTCCCTGTGATGCCGGCGGCGTGGCCCGTCCCTTCACCCGCTGACGCGGATGCAGGCGCAGGTCGCCCCGGTCGTGACGATGCGGACGGCCGCCCGCGCGGACCGTCCAGGAGGTGAAGCCCAGACGCGCGCGACCGCTCAGCGCCGCGGCGGGCACCTCGTCGTGTCGCAGCACGGGCTGCAGCTCCCATTGCAGGTTGTGGCCGACGTATTGCCGGATCCAGTCGTTGAGCGGCCGCCACGCGTCGCCGTCGGGCAGGAAGCCCTCGTACTGGCGCAGCGTCAGCGGTCCCAGCACGACGCGGAAGCGGTACTGGCGGTCCCAGGCCTTGTTGCCGGCCGCGGTGTTGCGGCCCAGCTGCGGCAGCTCGCGGCCGATGCGCTCCGGGCGCTGGCGCGCGAAGCCCAGCCGGGTGCGCTCGCCGTCCTCCACGGGCAGCCAGTGCGCGACATGCTGCTCGATGCGCACCGGCACGCCGAAGTGCAGCGACAGGATCTTCTCCAGCCCCTCGGCGTGTTGCGCGCGGCCGCCATGCAGCCCGGCCTGGAACAGGCGCGCGGTCTGCGGCAGCGAGTCCCCCGGCCGCTGCGCGCCGTCCAGCCCCGACGCCGCGCCCAGCCAGGCGGCGTAGCGGTCCGAGGCTGGCCGGTCGTGCTGCACCGTCGGCTGGGATTGCGCCCAGGCCCGATAGAAATGCAGCAGCAGTCGGTGATGGAAGACGTCGAGGAAGCGGCTGAGCGTCGGATCGCCGCGCTGATGCAGTCGCTCGCGCGTGTATTCGGTCAGGTGCAGCGGCATCGGCCCCTGCGGTCCCAGCAGGCCGAAGAAACGCACGCCCAGCCGCGGCGCCGGGTTCTGCCCGCGCGTCAGGCTGGACAGCGCCGCCGGGGCGAAATCGAGCTCGGGCTCCTGGCCCAGCCGGATCGCCTCCTGCGACGGCCGCAGGCCGCGACCCAGACGCGGCACGTCCGGCGTGAGGCCCTCGATGCGGCGCAGCAGCGCGAAGAAATCGTGCGCCCACGGCGTGGCCTCGACGTCCTCGAACAGCGCGCGCAAGGCGGCGTCATCGACGCCGCGCCGGCCCGGCCGGCGGGCCAGCAACGAGGCCGGCGAGGGATCGCTCTCGGGAACGGCCGACGCCACCGAGGGCGACGCCGAGGTGCCCGCGAGATCCGCGCCGCGCGACGGCCCGGGTGCGTCCGGGCCGTCGTCGGGCGAGCCGGCGTCGCGGACGTTCACGCGCGGCTCCCCGCGCCGGAGCGCTCCGAGCGGCCCTCGGCATCGCCGCCGATGCGCGGCGCCCAGCGCTTGACGGGGCCGCGCTGCGGCGTGCGCAGGCTCAGCTGCGTGAAGCTGTTGATCGCGGCATGGCGCGTGAAGTAGCGCTCCAGCACGCTGGCGAAGAGGAAGGCGCTGTGGCCCTGGAACGCGAGCTCATCCAGGTCCAGCGTGATCTCCGTGCCCGAGCCGAAGCTCAGCGGCCCGGTGAACGGCAACCGGCGCACGACCGGCACCGCCTCGACCGCGCGCACGCCCTCGACCTGACGCAGCCAGGCGGCATCGCCGGGCGGGCCGTACAGCGCGAGCAGCCGCCGCAGCGTCGCCGCGGCCTGCGCCGGGGGCTCATCGCCCCAGGGCAGTTGCTGCTGGGTCAGCAGGCCCACCAGGCTCCAGCCGGCCTCGCCCACGGGCTGGCGGTTCACCGGCCGCGTCGGCCCTTGCACGGCCTCGACCTTGAGCACCGGCCCAGCGGCATCCAGCCGCCACACGCCGGCCCCGTTGTGCGGCAGCAGCATGGGCAGATCGCGGTTGGTGACGAGCGCGGATACCGACAGCTGCCGGATGTCCTCGCGATACGGCGCATGCCGCGGATCGACGAGCGACAGGAAGACCTCGTCGCCGATGTAACCGGTGCGCGGCCCCTGCTCCTTCTGCCGCGTCGACAGCAACCGGGGCTCGCGACGCGCGGTATAGAAACCGGGCGCGTCGGAGCGGGCCTCGTGATAGGTCGCGTACAGCGGCTCGAAACCCTGCTGGCCGAGCGCGCCGGCACCGTAGCCGGTGACCGACTGCAGGCTGTGGATCTCGTAGTCCATCGGCCGCGTGCGGTCCGGCACGACGTGGTACTCCCAGTTGCCGGTGCCCAGCTGGATGCGGTCCAGCCGCTTGGGGAACAGGTTGATCGCCGGCGTGCAGTGCAGCGAGACGCTGTCCGCGTCGACCATTGCCTCCAGCGCCGCGTCGCCGCGGCTGAAGAAGAGCACGATCTCGAAGCTCGTGCCGTCGATGCGCGACAGCCGCTCGGCCAGGTGATCGATCTCCAGGAACAGGAAGCGGCGCGGCATCGCGGCCAGTTCCTGCATCAGGCGGCAGGCGGAGAAGTTGCGATGGGTCTCGGGCAGCAGCGCCTCATCGGGCGCGAAGCCGAGCGGGCGGATGCTCGTCGCGCCGCGCCATTGCGACAGCACCGCGGGCGCATCAATGCCCTCGCCGGTGACGAAGCTGCCCAGCGGCGCGCCCAGCGCGAGCTCGTGCAGCCGGTAGGCGACCTCGTCGGGCGCGCTCAGGTACAGCGCAAGCCGGTCCAGTCCGAGCTGGCGCACGGGCAGACCGCCGCCGGTCTTGAAGCGCAGTCGCAGGCCGCCGCGCGAGCCGGCCGCCTCGGGCAGGCGCGACATCGGCAGGTCGGGCGCGTGGCTGAAGTACTGCGCGTCCTCCAGCGTCAGCGGCCACAGCGTGAGGTCGTGGGCGGTGCGGAACTCGCAGCGCGTGTCCTGGCCGCGCGCCACGCCGGACTGCAGCACGCTGCCGCGCGGCACCGGGTGGCCCTTGGAGAGATTGGGGTCGGTGGGATCGACGCTCAGGCGCGCGATCATCATCGAGGGCACCGGCGCGAGGAAGTTCGGATAGATCGACTCGAGCAGGTGGGTGATCAGACGCGGATGCTCGGCGTCGAGCTTGAGCTGCACGCGCGCGGACAGGAAGGCGAAGCCTTCGAGCAGGCGCTCGACATAGGGGTCCGCGACCTCGGCGTCCTCCAGCCCGAGCCGGCCGGCGATCTTGGGGAAGTCGCGCGCGAACTCGGCGCCGACCTCGCGCAGATGGGCGAGCTCGTCGTTGTACAGGCGCAGCAGGCGCGGATCCATGGGTGTCCTCAGCCCTCGCGGACCTCGACCTGTCCCGCCTCGAGGTCGAGCTGCGTGCGCAGCAGGATCTCCAGCGGCACCGGCTGCGACCACAGGTGGCCGCGGATGTCGAATTCGATGACGTTGTGCGTGTCCATCACGCTGGAGGTCTCGATGGCGCGCACCTCCAGCGACTCGGGCAGGATGCGCGGCTCGAAACGCAGGATGGCCTGGCGGATCTGCTTCTCGAGCAGGTGCACATCCACGCGCGAGGCGAGCTGCCCGGACAGCGGCGGCAGGCCGAAGTTCAGGACGCTCTCGCCGACGCGCGCGTAGGGATCGGCCTCCTTGCCCAACGGCTGCGTCGCGTTGAAGAGCCAGCCCAGGTCGCGCAGGACGGCCTGACGCAGCTGCGACTTGCTCATCACGCGGCGGTCCTCGGCCTCGACGCGATGGAAGGGCTCGTCATCGGTCAGCCGGTCCAGCAAGGCCGGCTGCAGGCGATCGCGGTGGATCTGGCTCATGGCAGGCGCGACGCGGCTCGCCTCACTTCGAGGCGCTGGTGTCCAGGCGCCAGAACTTCACCTTGCTGAAGCTGAGTTCCTTGCCCCAGGCATCAAACACGGTCTTGTCGCCGTTGCTCATCGCGCCAGGCCAACTGCCGATGGAGGTCGACATCGCCAAGGGATAGAGACCCGTCGCGCGCGCCTTGATCAGCTTGCCCTTCACGGGGATATCGAAACCGCCGTTGAACTTCTCCGCGCCGGGAAGCGCAACGACCACGTGGCCGTTGCCGGATTCGACCGCGCCGCCCACGATCAGCTCGCCGCGGCTGGCACGCTCGGCGACTTCGCTCAGCGGCGTCTCCTTCCAGCGCTTGTCCTGGCTCAGCGCCGGGACCAACGCATTGGCCACCATGTAGGGCTGATCGGGCAGGTACTGCTTGATCACGTACCAGACCGAGTGGCTGCAGGACTTGGGGTACTTGATGTACGCCTCGCCCGCCACGCGCTGGAGCTTGGCCACCGCTTGACGATCCACCGGCGTCACGACTTCGGACATGGGTCTTCCTTGGCGTCGGCCTTGCCGACAGGTTGATAGCGCCGCTGCGCGGCGTTCCAGCGCAGCGTGGGCAGGTCATACGGACCGCTGACCGCAGGGTTGTCGACGTGGACGCGGATCTCCTGAGGCACGCCCGCTTTCCAGCGGCCATGCTTGAGCTCCAGCATGGCGGGCTGGTCCCAGGGGAACAGCTGCGACAGGCCGCCCAGGCAGCGGAACTCACGGTCCACCAGAAGCGGCGTCGGGAACTTCTCCCACGGCGCGTTGTCCGGTTTGCCCTCGTAATACGCGAGCGTGAAGATCGAGATCAGCGCCACCTGAGGTTGACCACCGGGTGCGGTCAACTCGCACCGGCGTGTGAACGCCAGATAAGGCTGCCAACTGGCAGGCAGACGGGCCTGGTCCTCCGCTCCCAGCGGCGTGCAGCTCTCAGCGTCCAACGTCCGCCAAGCGCCACCCTTGCCACCCACGGTGTCGGGCGTAGCGGCCTTGGCGGGCTTGGCCGCAGGCGGCATCGACCCGGCATCGGCGCGCGCCTCGGTGGGCACGCTCATTGAAGCGGTCAACGCCAGGGCGCCCAGCACGGACATCAACACGGTGGACGGCGCCAGGGTGGCGCGCGTCGGGGACGAACGGAACGGCATTCAATTCCTCAACTCGATGAGACGGACATCCAGCAATCCTGCCTCACCCTGATCGCTCATCAGCACCCGCTGCCCGACGCCCGCGTACTGGTCGTCCTGCGAGCCCGGCAGCGCCTGCCATTCCGTACGGCGCGCCATCCACACGCGCTCGTCGTCGAAGGCCACCGTGCGCGGATACCGCGTCGGGATCAGCGCCACCGAGGCGCCCCCATTGGGGAACTCCAGATGCGCCGGCGCCCAGACCAGGTCGCGCAGGTCCGTCGGCGGCTCGATGTGGATCTCCTTCAGCGCGGAGAACGGCACCCAGCAGTAGCGCCCGTTGATCACCGCCTCCAGCACCGGACCCAGCCGCGAATCCGCGTCGCAGATCCAGTCGAAGGCCTGTCCATCGATGCTGCCGGCCGTCGTCGGCGCGTCTTCCAGCGCCTGCGCCCGCAGCTTGCGTGCGCCGGCCGCGTCGCCGTCCGTCTCGACCTTCAGCGCATGCACCAGGTTCGCGACCCACTCGGCCGGCTCGCCCATCACCATCGGCGTGGTGCGGCCCTCGAAGACGGCCTCGCGCACGAGCTCGCACTTCAGCGCCTCGCGATACGTGTTCACCATCGCCAGCGTGCCCGCGTCGAGCTCGCCGCAGACTTCCAGCTGCGCCGCCGCGCGCGCCCACTGGCCGGTCAGCGCCAGCAGCTGGAACAGCATCGTGCGCAGCTTGGCGTCCTGCGGACGCTGACGCACCTCGGCCTGCGCCGCGGCCAGCGCGTCGGTCGGGCGGCCCGCGGCCAGCAGCTCCTGCACCGTGCTCATGTCAGGTCGTCGTCGAAGGTGTGCGTGCCGCCCATCGCGCCCTTGGCGTTTTGCGTGCGGTACTCAATGGAGACCTTCTGGAAGCTCATCGCGATGCGCTCCACCGGCGCGCCGCTGTCGTCGGCCTCGATGTCGTAGGACGCCACGCGCGCCTTCTCCAGCGTCAGGCAGAAGTAGTCCTCCTGCGAGCCGCCGGCCTTGCGCAGGTAGAGCTTGGCGCTCTTGACCTCGTCATTGGTCGCCACGGCGCTCATCAGCGCGGTGCTCGCGCTGTCCAGCCCCTTGGTGATCGTCAGCTGGCGATAGCTGCGGCGGCCCGTCTGCTGGCCCGCCACCGCATCGCCCGCCGCGCCCACGCCCCAGCTGAAGCCGCGCACGACGATGTCGCTGGCGTGGCCCGCCGAGGTGGACTCGCCCTTGACCTTGCCCGCCCGCTTGAGCGACAGGTCCAGGTACATGTCGGCGCTCTGCGCGCCGCCGCTGGTCAACGGATTCATCTCTCGCTCCGGCATGGACAACGCATGGCGGCGACGGGCTGCCACCGCCATGCGTTGTCCCAGTGTTCGAGCGCGGCGCGCGCGGCCGGGGCCGGCGCGCCGCGGGTCATCCTCGTGCGATCTCGCGATCGCCGGGGATCAACGCGTTTCGGTCGTGGAGATGTTCCAGCCGAACTTCACCGCGCCGCCCAGGCCGCCCTTGGCGTCTTGGGCCTTGTACTCGAACTCGATGTCGGCGTAGGACACCGACACGCTCTCGCTGATCTCGCCGCCGGCGGAGGCGGACGGCGACACCGAGGTGACCAGCACCTGCTTGAGCGTGACCTTCAGGAAGTCCTGCTGGCCTTCACCGGCCTTGCGGCAGGTCAGCACGGCCTGATCGAAGTGCTTGCCCGAGGCGCAGGCCTTGGCCAGCACCGGGGACGCCTTGTCGTAGTAATGCGCGAACACGAACTGGCCGGGAACGCCCTTGCCCTTGCCCGAGCCGCCGCCAGCGTTGGCGGTGCTTTCCTGACGCACATCCCACGACCAGGCGAGCAGATCGATCTCGCCCTTGTGGTCCTTGTGGGTGGATTCGCCTTCGACTCCGGCGAACTTCAGATTGGCGTCGATCGTCATGGTCGGTTTCTCCTAGATGGACTCTTTGAAAACAGTCTCCGCTTCAACGCTCAATCAGCGGCGGAGACCGGGGATTTCGGGCCCGAGGGCCCGGATGCTTTTGCCTCGAAAGATCAGAACGGCGCCTTCGACAGCGCTCCCTTCAACACGTCGCGCGTCATCGCGCGCGATTTCTCGATTTCCGTCGGTCGGGCTTACTTGCCCTTCAGCGAAGGCAGCTTCGACACCAGGCGCAGCGAGACGGTCAGGCCTTCCAGCTGGTAGTGCGGGCGCAGGAAGAACTTCGACGCTGTAGTAGCCCGGGTTGTCTTCAATCTCCTCCACCTGCACTTCCGCCGCGGCCAGCGGTTTGCGCGACTTGGTCTCCTGCGAGGAGTTGGCCGGGTCGCCGTCGACGTAGTTCATGATCCAGTCGTTCAGCCAGCGTCTCCATGTCGTCGCGCTCGCGGAAGGAGCCGATTTTGTCGCGCACGATGCACTTCAGGTAGTGCGCGAAGCGGCAGCAGGCGAACAGGTACGGCAGGCGCGCGGCCAGGTGGGCGTTGGCGGTGGCGTCCGGATCGTCGTACTCGGCCGGCTTCTGCAGCGACTGCGCGCCGATGAAGGCGGCGAAGTCGGAGTTCTTGCGGTGCACCAGCGGCATAAAGCCGTTCTTGGCCAGCTCGGCTTCGCGGCGATCGCTGATGGCGATCTCGGTCGGGCACTTCATGTCCACGCCGCCGTCGTCGCTCGGGAAGGTGTGGCACGGCAGGTTTTCCACCGCGCCGCCGGATTCCACGCCGCGAATGCCGGTGCACCAGCCGTACTCTTTGAACGAGCGGTTGATGTTGGCGGCCATCGCGTAGGCCGCGTTGGCCCAGGTGTACTTGCCGTGGGTCGCCGCCGTCGGTTTCTTCTTCAAAGTCGAACTCGTCCACCGGGTTGGTCCTGGCGCCGTAGGGCAGGCGCGCCAGGAAGCGCGGCATCACCAGGCCCAGGTAGCGCGCGTCTTCGGACTCGCGCAGCGACCGCGCCAGGCGGCGTACTCGGGGTGCTGGAAGATCTTGGTCAGGTCGCGCGGGTTGGACAGCTCCTGCCAGGACTCCATCTGCATCACCGGCGCCGGCTTGCCGCGGCGATGAACGGCGAGTGCGCGGCGGCCGAGACCTTGCGCGCCATTTCGCCCAGCAGCTCCACGTCCTGCGGGCTGTGGTCGAAGTAGTAGTCGCCCACCAGGCAGCCGAACGGCTCGCCGCCGAACTGGCCGTACTCCTCTTCGTAGACTTTCTTGAAGATCGGGCTCTGGT
Source organism: Roseateles sp. (assembly GCA_039594005.1). GTDB lineage: Bacteria > Pseudomonadota > Gammaproteobacteria > Burkholderiales > Burkholderiaceae_C > Roseateles. The sequence continues at coordinate 696,642 of JBCNOF010000010.1, read as the reverse complement.
CCCAGGCCACGCCCTTGTAGCGCTTCAGCGTGCGGCCCAGCTCCTGCTTGGAGATGCTCATAAAGCGGATCTTCAGCATCTCGTCGGTTTCGGTGTTGTTGACCAGGTAGTGCAGGCCGCGCCAGGCGCCTTCCAGCTTCTGGAAGTCGTCGTGGTGAATGATCTGGTTGACCTGCTGCGACAGCTTCTCGTCGATTTCCGCGATCAGCGCCTGGATGGTGCGGTAGGCGTCGGTAGGAACGATCAGGTTGGTCTGCTCCAGCGCCTGCTGCGCCAGGGTCCGCACGGCGTGCTCGACGGCGGACTTGGCCTCGCTCGGTCTTGGGCTTGAACTCCTTGTTCAGCAGCGAGGCGAACTCGCCGCCCTGGTACTCGATGCCCTGCAGTGAGGGCGCGGCTTGCGAGAGCGCGAGTGCTCAATTCGGCCATGGTGTCAGCTCCGTGAGGTCCGGGTTATTGCGCGCCGCCGTCGGCGGGCTTCTGGGCCGAGGCCAGGGACTTGAGCAGCGCCGGGTCCTTGAGCACCTTGGCGATCAGCTCCTCGGCGCCGGTCTTGCCGTCCATGTAGGTCAGCAGGTTGGCCAGCTGGGTACGCGCCTCGAGCAGCTTGTTCAGCGAATCGACCTTGCGCGCCACCGCGGCGGGGGTGAAGTCGTCCATGCTCTCGAAGGTGATGTCCACGCTCAGGTTGCCTTCGCCGGTCAGCGTGTTCGGCACGGTGAAGGCCACGCGCGGCTTCATCGCCTTCATGCGGGCGTCGAAGTTGTCGACGTCGATCTCCAGGAACTTGCGGTCGGCGACCGCCGCCTGGGGTTCGGCGGGCTTGCCGGCGAGGTCCGCCATCACGCCCATCACGAAGGGCAGCTGGACCTTCTTCTCGGCGCCGTACAACTCGACGTCGTACTCGATCTGCACGCGCGGCGCGCGGTTCCTGGCGATGAACTTCTGACTGCTGGTGGCCATGTTTGCTCCTTGAAGCGTGAATCAGGGGACGACGGGAGACGGGGTTCTTTGAAGCGGGCTGGGGGATCACTCGGCGATCACGGCGATCACTCGTTGAGGATCCCGGCGAGCTTCTCGATCTCGTGCACGCCCTCGGGGTTGAGGTCGCGCATGATTTCCATGAAGTTCTTGCTCATGAGCCGTTGCGCGCGCCGGATCAATAGCGGCGCGGGGTTGCTGGGCTCATGGCGCTCGATCCATTCGCAGGCGCGCTGCAGCGCGCGCACGGCGTCCTCGCGGCTGGCGATCGTGCCGGGCGCGGAGACCGCACCCATGCCGCCGGCGGCCACATGGCCCGCCCCGGCGAAGGCACCGTCAGCGCCAGACGCCGCGTCGGCGCCCAGGTCGACGCCCTGCCCCTGCCCCTGCAGCTGCCCGGCGGCGGCGGCCAGCGGCTTGAACAGCCGCAGCAGCGGCGCGAAATCGGGCCCCTGACCGGCGCCCAAGGGGGTTTCGATCGCGGCGACGATGCCCTGCACGGCGGGCAGCGCCTCGTGCAGTCGCGCGGCGAACTGGGGATCGTTGGCGGCCTGCGCGGACAAGCCGGCCATCAGCCCCTCGGGCGATGGCACCGATTCGTCGCCGATCGGATCGGCGTTGCCCAGTGCCAACTCGACGTCGCGCACGCGCGGTCCACCGCGCTGACCGGTGAGGCTGGCCGCGCGCAGGTCGGCCAGCGCCGCGGTGCCGCTGATCAGCGGCTGCAGCGCGTTCAGGCGCATGGTCGGGTCGTTGTGGTCGGAGGCGTCCAGCTGCGGATGGACGTGGTCCCAATGGCGCTCGAGCAAGCCGCGGATCAGGCCCAGGCCCTGCAGCGCGGCATTCAGGCCGTGCAGCCGGGCGCCCGAGCGCAGCAGCCAGACGGCGACGCGCAGGTCGCGGGTGCGGCCGGCCAGGGCCAGGGCCTGCTCATGGACGGCGGGCCAGTCGGGCTCCTCGGCGGCGATGACGGTGTCGCCGTACTGCTGCTCGGGTTTGCCCGCGCCCGCCACCTCGAGGGCGAGGAAGGCAGGGTCGTACTCCAGGTCGGCGCCACAGGGGGCGTCGTCCTGCAGCGGAGCGAGCAGTGCGTCGAGGTCGAGATCAGCCATCGCGTCGGAGGCAGCCAGGCAGTTGCATGGACTGGACTCTATTGACAGCTGTTCAGGCGCACAGTGGTCGAAAGTCACTTTGCCCCCCAAGGGGCGGGTCAGGCTAGGGATTGGCGCCCGGAGGGATCCGGTGTGGCGCGCCGCCTGCGCTTCACGTCGACCGACTGGCAAGTCCCATTTCGAGGTAGGGCGGTGAAAGACGTCTGTCAGAAACATTAACAACATGTTTCGCTGCAAGACAGCGGGGAGGACGGGCCGCCATACTCCGCCCCCGCAAGACCTGTCCCCTCTGTGCGGGACAGGCTCACCAGGCCCGCACCATGAAGACCATCTCGGCACACGACGTTTCCCTCGGACTCTCCCACGCCTCGGAGATCGGCACCACGCCCGGCGGCTCGGCTGTCGCGCCGCTGATCGCGCCGCCGCCGCCCGATGCCGATCGCCGCCGCTGGCTCGCGATCGCCGGCGCCAGTGCGCTCGGGGTCACGCTCGCCGCCTGCGGAGGCGGGGGTGGCGGCGGGGCCGAGGCGCCCGCCTCGCCGTCGGCGCCGACCCCGTCTCCAGCACCTTCGCCGACACCTTCGCCGGCGCCTTCGCCCTCCCCCTCGCCTGCCCCCGCGCCGACGCCCGCGCCCGCGCCGCCGCCAGCCTCCACCGTCAAGCGCGGCCTCGCCTACGACCTCAAGGACGCTGCCGACTTCAGCGCGCTGGCCGGCGGCTCGGTGGGCTGGTGGGTGAACTGGGCGCTCCAGCCCAACGCCACCGTCGTCGCCCAACCCGCCATCGCCGGGGCGATGGAACACGTGCCGATGCTGTGGAACTTCAACTTCGACACCGCGCAGGTCGTCGCCGCGCTCAAGGCGCGGCCGGCGGTCAAGTCGCTGCTGGTGCTCAACGAACCCAACCTCACCGACCAGGCCAATGTGTCGCCGGCCAGCGCCGCCGCGCAGTGGCCGCGTTACGAGGACGTCGCCCGCCAGACCGGGGTGCAGCTCGTGGGTCCGGCGATCACCTGGGGCACGATGGCCGGCTACACCGACCCGGTCGCCTGGATGGACGCCTTCATCGCCGCCTACCGCGCCGCCAACGGCGGCCGCGATCCGCAGATCGACGCGATCGCCTTCCACTGGTACGACTACGGCCTGGGCGGCCAGCTCGACCGTCTGAAGAAGTACGGCAAGCCGTTCTGGGTCACCGAGATGGCCAACTGGCATGCCCAGAACGACGGCGCGCAGATCGACACGGTGGCCAAGCAGAAGGCGCAGATGGCCGAGATGGTCCAGATCTGCGAGTCGCGTGCCGACGTCGTCCGCTATGCCTGGTTCACCGGCCGCTGGTCGCCGGATCCGCATTTCACGAGCCTCCTGGGCGCTTCGGGCGCGCTGACCGAGCTCGGCCAGCAGTACAAGGCCTTGCCCAAGGGCTGAGCCAGGGGCTCAACGGGTCGGGTGGCGTGGGGCGGGACTCCCGATTGCTGGTGGTGGACATCACCCCTTCATGGAGAGATCCCGATGAACACACGATTCCCACGCCGCCGCCCCCTGTCCACGATCGCCGCCGTGACCGTCGCCCTGGGCGCGATGCTTGGCGCGGCGGGCGCCTCGGCGCAGGCCACCGCCCCCGCGGCCTCGGCGCCCCGCGCCGCGCACTCGGACAGCAGCTTCCTGAAGAACGCCGCCGAGTCCAACTTCGCCGAGATCAACGCGGCCAACATCGCCCTCAAGAAGGGCGTCAGCGCCGACGTGAAGAGCTACGCGCAGAAGATGGTCGATGACCACAAGAAGGCCGATTCCGACCTGCAGACGCTGGCCGCCTCCAAGGGCGTGAAGCTCCCCACCGAGGCCACGATGGTCCAGAAGGGCAAGGAGAAGCTGCTGGAACAGCGCGATGGCACGAGCTTCGACCACCATTACGCCGAGAACCAGGTCAGCGCCCACAAGGACGCCGTCAAGCTGTTCGAGAAGGCGTCCAAGGATGCCAAGGACGCCGACGTGAAGGCCTGGGCGGCCAAGATGCTGCCCACGCTGCAGCATCACCTGACCGAGGCGCAGGCGCTGGAAGCGGCGACCAAGGCCGCCGACAAGAAGAAGTGATCGTTGAACCGGCCGGCGCTGGACGCGCCGGTCAGCGCAGCGCGGCCAGCACGGCCGCCTGCGTCCGCCAGCGGCGCCGGTCGGCGTCGCCGGCAAGTTCACCGCCCTCGGCATCGGCTTGCGGGAGCAAGTCGCCCAGGACATGCACCGGCACCGTGGCCGCGTCGGCCAGCCCTTGCGTCATCGCGGCCGGGAGGCCGTCGCACACCACCACGTCGTAGAGCCGGCCCAGCACCCGCGCGAGGTTGCGCAGCTCGGCCGCGTCGCCCGGAGATCGCCCCTCGCCGAACAGCCGGGACGCGTCCAGCGCCGTGACCTCCGCGCCCAGCGCCCGTGCGGCCTCGCTGAACTCATCCGCCAAGGTCGCTGCGCCACTGGCGCCCACCGGGTCCGGCGAAATCCGGGCCGGCCGGTCGGCGGCATCCGGCCACTCGCTCACCAGCCCGATCTTCAGATCGAGCGGGCGATGGCGCTGGGGGGGAACAGGGAGGCGGTCGGGCATGGACGTCAGCATCGGTCGCGGTTCGGCGGGATCGGAACGAGCTGCGCAGCGTAGTCAGCTGGCGATCGAAGGCGTTGACCGATGTCAATCGGATCGCGGCGACGCGGTGTCCGCGCCATCCGCGCACCGGAGAGTGTTGACTCGTTACCGAACCGTCACCAAGGGTTCACCGACTGTTGCCGAGCGATGTCAAGGATTCGCGCGGTGTTTGCCCCCGATTCCTAGCATCACATCAATCCTTCAACCAGAGACCATCATGCACAACGCCCTCGCAGTTGCCGTCCCCCCGAGTGATGCTTCCCGCGACCGTCTGCGCGATGCCCCGGCCAGCCGCCCCCGCATCGCGTCCTCCGCGAACCAATCCCCGCTGGACCCCTCCTCCAACGCGCTCACCGGCGCGTCCTCCTCGCCCGACGCGCGTCCGCTGGCCCGACTGGCCATGCCCGTGGCGATCAACGATCCCCGCTATCCGAGCCGCGACCCTCAGCAGCGGATGCTCGAGGTGATGCGCGTGATCCGCGATGTCGTGCAGCCCACGGCGAAGGTCGTGCGCGCGGGCGACCTGATCTTCCGCGCCGCCCAGCCCTTCAGCACCGTCTACCTGATCAACGCCGGCGCCTTCAAGCTGGTCAGCCGCAGCCTGGACGGCCGCGAGCAGATCGTCAGCCTGAAGTTCCGCGGCGACTGGCTGGGCTTCAGCGGCATCGCGCAGGGCCGACATCCCTGCGACGCCGTCGCGATGGACACCGGCAACATCTCGATCATTCCCTACGAATCCCTCACCGCCGCCTGCGCCCGTCATCCGGAGATGATGTCCGTCGTCCACGAAGCGATGAGCGCCGAGATCACGCATGAGCGCCAGTCGCTGATGTCGGTGTGCACGCTGGCCTCGCTGGCGCGCGTGGCGGAGTTCCTCTGCGCCTGGGCGCGCAGCATGCACCAACGCGGCCTGCGGGCGGACGAGCTGACGCTGCGCATGACCCGTGCCGACCTCGGCAACTACCTGGGCATGACGCTGGAGACCGTCAGCCGCTGCCTGTCGCGCCTGAACCGCGACGGCCTGATCCGCTTCGGCGAGCGCGGCCGCCGTCAGATCTCCATTCCCAGCCTCGCCGCGCTGGAGCAGTTCGTGATCAGCGGCTCGGCGGGCCGCACGGACGCCGCCGCGGCCTGATCGCTCTGAGCGCTCTCAGCGCCCCCGGCACCCTCACCGCTTGAGCACCTCGACGACCGCCCGCGCCAGCGCGGCGCGGTCGTAGGGCTTGGGCAGCAAGGCCCCCGCCATCGCGCCGTCGGCGCCGAGCAACTCCTCCGAGAAGCCCGACACCAGCAACACCGCGATGTCCGGCCAGTCGCGCCGCACCTGGGCGGCGAGCTCGGTGCCGCGCATCCCGGCGCCCAGCGCGATGTCGCTCAACAGCAGCTGCGGCCGAAGTGCGTCCTGCGCCTCACCGGGCGTCTCCAGCACGCGCAGCGCCTCCTCCGCGCTCGCGCAGGCCGTCACCTCACAGCCCAGGTCGACGAGGTAGCGCCGCGCGACCGCGCGCACCTCGGCATCGTCCTCCACCAGCAGCACCCGCAGTCCCGGGGGCACCGCGTCGTGCTCGTGGATCGCCCCGTGGGCCGCACCACCCGTCTCCCGCTCGTCGGCCAGCGGCGCGCGCGGGGTCTGCGGCAACACCAGGCTCAGCGTCGTGCCCTGCCCCGGCGCGCTGTCGATGCCGATCGCGCCGCGCGACTGTCGGGCGAAACCGTAGACCGTGCTCAGCCCCAGCCCCGTGCCGCGCCCGGCCTGCTTGGTCGTGAAGAAGGGCTCGAAGGCGCGTTCCTTCACCTCCTCGGGCATGCCGGTGCCGGAGTCGCTCACCGCGATCCGCACGTAACGCTGCGCGCGAACCTCCTGCTGATCGGCACCTTCGGCCGGAGCTTGATGATCGAGCTCATCCTCGCCGGGGACCTCTTCCTCGAGCTCACGGCGCAGCGCCGGCGGCATGGCATGAAGCGGCGCGGCCTCGAAGACCAGCTCGCCGCCCTCGGGCATCGCGTCGCGGGCATTGATGGCGATGTTCAGCAGCGCCGACTCCAGTTGCGCCGCGTCCGCCTGAACGTCGGGACAGCCCGGCGCGATCTCGATGCGGATGCGGATGCGCTGATCCAGCGTGCGCCGCAGCATGTCCGCCAGCGATCGGATCATCGCGCCCACATCCACGCTCGTGGGCTGCAGACGCTGGCGGCGGGAGAACGCCAGCAGCTTGCCGGTCAGCTCCGCGCCGCGGCGAGAGGCCCTCGTGGCCGCCGCGACCAGTTGAGGCGCGAAGCCGTCCTCCACGACCGCCGGCAGATCCGCGAGCACTTGCAGGTTGCCCTGGATGACGGTGAGCAGGTTGTTGAAGTCGTGGGCGATGCCGCCGGTGAGCTGACCGACGGCCTCGAGGCGCTGCGAGTGATGGAGTGCCTCCTCGGTGCGCGCGCGCTGCAGGCAGGTGCCCAGCAGGTTGGCCACCGATTCCATGAACCGGAGCTCCGCGTCGCCGAACCGTCGCGGCTGGCGCGAGCGCACGACCACCGTGCCCACCGCGCGGCCGCGGTCCGACAAGGGCACCGACAGTGCCGACATCAGTCCGGCCTGGCGATACGTCTCGGGCACGACGAAACGGGTCTCGCATGCGTAGTCCTCGACCACCACCGGCAGCCCCTGCGCCAGCACGAATCCTTGCGGCGTGTCCGGATGGTTGGGCACGCGCGCGCCCACGCCCTCCTCCGCCAGCAGCCCCACGCCGCTGGCCAGGCGCAAGGTCGTGCGCGCGTGATCGAGCAGGAACACCGCGCCGAGCTCCACCTCCATCGCCTGCGCCGCGATCACGGGCACGGCCTCCAGCACGGCCTGTGGATCGAGCGCGTCCACCGCGATCCGGCCCAACTGCGCGAGGTGCTCGCTGTATCGAGCGCGCTGCAAGGCCTGACGCACCCGCGGGTACTCGGCGACGCTGCGGATCGAGGCCATCGTGTACGGCAGGCCCAGCGGCTGCAGCGGACTGAGCGCGATCTCGACCATCACCTCCGACCCGTCGCGACGCCGCGCGACCAGCTCGGTGGCCGTACCGCCCATCGGCCGCGCGCGGGGCGCGTGTTCATAGGCCTGGCGATAGGCGGCGTGGCGCGGCCGGATGCTGTCCGGCACCAGCATCTCGACCGGCGCGCCGATCAGCTCCTCGTTCGTGTAGCCGAGCAGCTGGGAGACCGTCGGGTTGGCGAGCCGGATGCGGCCGGTGTCGTCGACCAGCATCAAGGCGTCGGGCGACGCGGCGAACAGCGCGCGCAGCAGGACCGCTTCGTCGATGCCCGTCGTCCCGTCGCTCATCGACGCCCCTTCCCCGACGGCCTCAGGCCGACTGCGTCGAGGTCACCCTCGGCGCGAAGAGATACCCGGCGCCGCGCACCGACTTGATCCAGGGGCCCTCGCCGGACTCCGCGCCGAGCTTGCGGCGCAGCCGGCCGACCTGCACGTCGATCGTGCGGTCAAACGGGCCGGACTCGCGCCCGCGGGTCTGGTCCAGCAGGAAGTCCCTGGACAGCACCCGCCCGGGGTGCAGCAGGAAGGTGTGCAGCAGATCGAATTCGCCGGTCGTCAGCGCGATCTCCTTCGCATCGGGACCAGTCACGCGGCGCGCCGCCACATCCACGGTCCAGCCCTCGAAATGCAGCCGCGGGGCCGCGCTCGCGTCGCTCGCCGAGCCCACGCCGCCACCCGCGGCCTCGGGAGGCGGCGCCAGGCGTCGCAGCACCGCCTTCACGCGCGCCACCAGCTCGCGCAGGTCGAAGGGCTTGGTCACGTAGTCGTCCGCGCCGACCTCCAGCCCGACGACCTTGTCGACCGCGTCGCCCCGCCCGGTGACGATCACGAGGCCGCAGCGCCAGTGCTCGCGCAGCTGGCGCGCGATCACGAACCCGTCCTCGCCCGGCAGGCCCAGGTCCAGCAGCACGAGGTCAGGCGGGTCGGACGCCATCAGCGCCATCAGCGCGCGTCCGTTGTGCAGCTGCGTCGTGCGGAAACCGTGCGAGGCCAGATAACCGGCCAGCAGCACGGTGATGTCGGGCTCGTCATCGAGGATGGCCACGTGCGCCGGCACGGGGGCGGTCGCGGTCGGGGGCGTCACGGGTCCGGTCGAGGTCATGGGGTGCGCATTAGACCGCGTCCGCGCGGATCAGACGTTCCAGCGTGCGCGTCAGGCGATCCAGGTCGATCGGCTTGACCATGTGTTCGTCGAAGCCGCTGCTCAGCGCCTTGTCGCGGTCGGAGGCCTGGCCGTAACCGGTCAGCGCGATCAGCCGCGGCGCGGTCGAGCCCAGCTCGGTCTGGATCAGCGTGGCGAGCTGGTAACCGTCGATCACCGGCATGCCGATGTCCAGCACCGCCGCGTCGAAGCGCGAGGCCCGCACCCGCTCGAGCGCCTCCTGCGGCAAGGTCGTCGTCACCACGTCATAGCCGGCATAGCGCAAGGCCATGCCCAGCGTCTCGGCCGCGTCGCGGTTGTCGTCGACGACCAGCACCCGACCCTGCACCGGCGGCAGCGTGTCCAGCGCCTCGGCGGTGGGCCCCGGCACCGGCGGCACGGCATGGATCTCGGCGGGCAGCGTCACGCGGAAGGTCGCGCCCAGGCCCGGACCGGGGCTGTGCACGGCGACCTGGCCGTGATGCATCTCCACGAGCTGCTTGACGATCGCCAGCCCGATGCCCAGGCCGCCCTTGGACCGGTCCAGCGTCGTGGAGCCCTGCTCGAAGAGCTCGAACACACGCGGCAGCATGTCCGCGTCAATGCCCGCGCCGTTGTCCTGGACCTCGATCACGAGCGCGTCCTCGACGGCCCGAGCCGCCACGCGGATCTCGCCGTTGGTCGGGGTGTACTTGGCGGCGTTGCTCAGCAGGTTCACGACGACCTGGCGCAGGCGCGCGCGATCACCCACCAGGCGCAGCTCCGCGCCCACGTCGCAGGACACGCGCAGCAGGTGGTTGCGCTCCTCGAGCAACGGGCTCACGCCCTCGATCGCGTCGGTCAGCAGGTACTGCACGTCCACCGGCTCGCGCGACAGCTCGATCTTGCCGCGCGTGATGCGGGTGATGTCCAGCAGGTCGTCCACGAGCTTGGACAGGTGGCCGACCTGGCGCTCGATGATCTCGTGCTCGCGCGAGAGCTGGCCCGTCTGCAGCCGGATCAGGTGCAGCGCCGTGGAGATCGGCGCCAGCGGATTGCGCAGCTCGTGGCCGAGCATCGCCAGGAATTCGTCCTTGGCGCTGGCGGCGCGCTCGCGCTCGTGGTCCAGCCGCGCCGCGTGCAGCCCGGTGGACGCCAGCGTGGCCGCGGCGCGCATGAACGCGCTCTGATGGGCGGAAGGAAAGTCCGGGCGCGAGCTGCCGAACCACAGACTGCCCGCGCGGCCGGCCGGCCCGAGGTACAGCCGCACCACGCGCAGCGTGCCCAGCGGCGACTCCAGCGGCGTGGCGACCTCGGCGGTGTCGGGCATCTCGCGGCAGGCGCGGATGAAGTCGGTCCAGGCATCCTGCGACACCTTCACGCCGCCCAGTTGCAGCGTCGTCGCGGGGGGCGCGTCTGGCACCAGCGGCGCGTGCACCAGGCACACGGCCGTGCCGACGATGCGGTTCACCGCCTCGGTCGTGAGCTGCAACACGGTGGCGGCATCGCGCCCGACCCACAGCGCGGGCAGCGCCAGCAGGCCCATCAGGTCCCGCAGCGCCTGATCGGCGGCGGACGGTTCTCGTTCTCGGGACATCGTGGTCATTCGGCCTGCCGGCGCCAGGCCGGCACAGGAAGCGCCTCCGGTGCCGGCCGTCCGCGGCGACGGCCCATGGCCCGGCGCGCGGACAGCTCGCGCAACATCTCGGCCGGCGGCGTGAAGAAGGGATTCTCTCGCAGCACGCCGCCGATCATCGTCAGCGGGTGCGTCCTCAGCAGATCCATCATGAGCGTGCCGTCCAGCGCGGCGAGGTCGTACACGCAGATGGCCAGTTGACGGCGCTCGGCCAGCAGCGCGTTGAGCCGGGCCTCGTAGGCGAGCAGGTCCAGGCCATCCTGCCCCGGCCGCGCGGCCCACCCCATCTGGGCCATCACGCGGACGCCGTCGAAACCGCCCGCCGGCCCAGGGGCAGGCATCGGCGCCGTGGCCCGATTCATCGCCTCGAGCAGGCCCTCGACGTCCAGCCCGCCGGGTTCGGCCCAATCGGCGGGCCAGGGCCGCACGGCGAGCTGGCCGCGGAGCTCGCAGCCCGGCACATCGATCCCGGCCTGCGCCAGCCGCGCGCGATGGGCGTCCTGGCCATGCGGCTCGACCAGGTGCAGGTTGCGCTCGTTGCGCGCCATGGCCTCGCGATAGAACGGGACCAGCGCCTGATGGGCCTCGTCCCGGCTGTCGAAAAACGCGCAGATGTGGAAATGGGTGGTGCTCACTGCTCTCTCACGCCGTTCGTGGGGGATCCCGCCGAACGTCCTCCGACCCGAGTTGCAACGGCCAGTGATCTGACTCTTGTGTCTGACTTCTTGATGTTAGCCTTGATGAGTGGGTCTGGCCGCGAGCGTCCGACCCTCGTCTCAAGGAGTGCCTCATGGAACCCGTCGTCCATCCGTTCTCGGCGCTGTTCGAGCAACTGGGCCTGCCCGCCGCCGAGTCCGACATCCGCGCCTTCATCGAGCGCCATCGACCGCTGCCGGGCGAGGTGCGGGTGCAGGAGGCACCGTTCTGGTCGCCGGCCCAGGCCAAGGCGCTGCGCGACATGCTCGCGAACGACGCCGACTGGGCGGAGGTCGTGGACCAGCTCAACCTCGCGCTGCATTGAGCTGAGCCCAGGTTGGATCCGTAGCGCGGGGCCCGTCAGAGGCCCCCGCCCCATGCTCAGGGAGAGTCATGAACCATTGGCTGCACGGCCCGTTCGAGGCCTGGCGCGGCGATCGCGTGCGCGTGGTCGTCCGGCTGTTGCTGATCGCGGCGGGGCTGTGGCTGCTCGCGAGATTCGCGATCTGGTCGATCGCCACGCCCACGGCGCCGCTCGCCGCGGTGCCCGAGGTCCAGCACTTCGAGTTGCGGGAGGTCTCGCGCGGAGACAAGCACGCCACCCGTTTCGACGGGCCGCTCGTCCAGTCGCAGGAGCGGCTGGCGCTGCCGGCGTTCGTGCGCGCGGACTCGGACCTGGCGCTGCACAAGGTGCGCTTCCAGATCGATCTCGCGCCCTACCTCACCCACAAGGACTTCGCCGCCCCGCCGCCGTCCGACGGCAGCGCGCCGCCGATCCGCCGCCCGACCAAGAGCCTGGTGCTGACCCAGGCGATCAATGGCGTGGACGTCTACCTGAACGGCGTGTGGCTGGACGGGCTCACGCAGTCCAGCCGCCATGCCCGGTTCATGTGGTTCCGGCCGATGGTGGCCGAGCTGCCGCGAGAGCTGCTCCATCCCGACGGGCCGAACATCGTCACCGTCGAGATCAACAGCTGGGAGCCCTATTTCACGATCGCGCCGATCCGCATCGGGCCGACGGCGCAGGTCGCGTACGTGGCCGAGGCCATCGATTTCATCTGCCGGCAGCTGGCCGACGCCTCGCGCTGGTTCTGCCTGCTGACGGGGCTGTTCATGATCGGCGTGTGGCTGGCCAACCGGCAGGACACGTCCTTCGGACTGCTCGGGGCGGCCTCGCTGACCTGGGCCCTGGTCTACACGCTGGCGCTGTGGGTCTACCTGCCGTCGGCCTGGCGCCCGTACTGGTTCTGGGCCTTCTACCTGAGCGCGGGCGCGCTCAACGTCTTGCTGATCCAGTTCGTCATGCGCTACATCGACCGGCCCGTGAAACGACGCCCGCTGATCGCGATCGTCGTGTTCTCGGCGATCGCCGGGACGGTGTGGCCGTTCCTCGGCGCGCTGGTCGAATGGGACCTGGACATGTTCTGGATCTGGGCGCTGATGCCGTTCCAGCTCTGGGCGATCGCGCACCTGGCCCGCCACACCTGGCGCACGCGCAACGCCCATGCCGCCATGCTGCTCGGGGCCGTTGTCCTGGCCGGGTGCCTGATCCTGCACGACTACAACGTGCTGACGCAGTTGGTGCGCTGGCCGGCCCATGACGAGGACCCCAACCTCGTGCGACTGCTCGGCGCGCCGATGTACCTGACGCACCTGGCGCTGCCGCCCTTGCTGATCGTGATGGCGCGTGTGCATCTGAGCAAGTTCCGGCTCAGCGTCGAGCATGTGCGCGAGGCCAACCGCATCCTGGCCGAGGCGCTGCGCCGCCGCGAGATGGAACTGGCGCTGAGCTACTCGCGCCAGTCCGAGCTCGAGCGCCGCGAGGCCGGACAGGAGGAACGCGAGCGCATCTACTCGGAACTGCACGACGGCATCGGATCACGGCTGGTCACGACGATCTTCAGCCTTCGCGACGGACGTCTGGACCGTGACCAGATCGAGCATGGCCTGCTCGAGGTGCTTCAGGGCGTGCGCGACCTGATCAGCGAGACCGACACCACCGAGCACCGCGACATCCAGGACATCGTCTTCGACTACTGCGTCGGCCTGGACGGACTGCTGAGCGCGCCGGACTTCCGGGTCGAGTACGACATCGAGAGCGGCCACGAATGCGTGCTGCTCGGCGACCGGTCGCGGCATCTGATGCAGGTCCTCGAGGAGAGCGTCGCCAACACGCTCAAGTACGCACGGCCGACCCGGCTGGTCATCGGGCTGCATCAGGTGGACCGCTGCCTGGTGCTGACGGTGTCGGACGATGGCGACGCGGCGGGCAATGCCACCGGCGCGGTGCGCCCCTCGTTCGGGACGTCCACCGGCCGCGGTCAGGCCCATATGCGCGAACGCGCCCGCCAGGTGGGCGGCGAGTATCGCTTCGAGCGCGGGCCCGAGGGCGCCCGTACCACGCTGCGGCTGCCGCTGGTGGGCGAGGACCTGGGGGCTGCCGGTCCGAGCGTCACCCTGGATGGCGCAGCGTCTTGACGTAATGCCGCGGGTGACAGAGCCGCCGCAGGAAGATCCAGAGCGACTCGTCAATCGCACGCGCGTTGCGCGCGTCGTCGAGCCCGGGGCTGCGCAGACCGCGACGATAGCGGTCCACCTGCTGGCGCACCGACGGCGCCCAGCCTTTCCCCATGCCATGGCACGCCGCGAGGAGCAACGCGCGCAGCCAACCCGACAAGGCCTCCGTGGGCAGTGCCGCGATCAGCGCCGCGACGCTCGGGGGCTCCGGCGCGCCGCGTCCCGCGTGCAACCGATGCAGCACCAGCAGGCGCAGGATCACCGCGGGATCGCCCATCGCGGCGACGGCGAGCGCCTCGGTCGAGGCGCGATCGGTCAGCAGCTGCTGAAGGCGAGCCACCACGCCGGCGTCACATCCCGGCAAGGCGTCGACCGCAAGTTGCTGTGTCGGTGAGATGAACGCGCCCTGGAAGAGCCGCACGCCCGCACCTGTCAGGCGCTGGTAACCGTGCATGGTCTCGACGTGCTGACCGATGACGGTCAGTTCACGCTTGCCCGCCAGCTGCGCGAGCGGGCGAAGCCAGTCGGAGCGGGTCGCGCGCAGGTCCAGGCGACAGAACTCCGCGTAGGGGGCGAAGAGCCAGCGCGGGTCGGCCGGGTCACGGAGGTGGTCGATGCAGAAGCGCTGCCCGCGCGCGCGCAACTGCGCCACGCGCAACAGCACCGGCGTGTCCACGGACACGGCGTCGGTCAGCGTGATCACCAGGCCCAGCCGCGTCGCCAGGTCCGCCAGCGGCCCGAGCAGCGTGGGCTCGTCCATGGCGATCAGGTGCAGGCCCGAGGGCGTGCGCCCGGACACCCCCCCGTCGAGCAGCGCGTTGGAGAGCATCGTCGCGACGCGGAACTCGCCGGGCACGAGGCCATCGGGCTGCTCCGCGACGTTCCAGCGGAAGAGCAACTCGTGCGCGACCAGCCGGCCGTCCGCGTCGACGATCTCCTCCGCGCCGAAGCGGACCTGCGGCACGTCGTTCGCGGCGCGCGCGGAGCGCGTCCCGCCGCCAAAGGTGAGCTCGAAGGGCTCGGGCGGCCGCGGCGCCGGGCGCGCCGAGGGCAACATCGAAGGATCGAGGGGAATGGTGTCGAGGTCACTCATGGCTGCGGTCCTTGGTGAGAGTCGACCGACATTCCCTTGGCGCGAAGGCCGGATATTCGAATGTCGGGAGTAAGAAATCCATCAAACGCACACCGAATCTCTTCAATGTGACGCCCGCATTCTAGAGATCGCATTGGTGAGTCAGCGACCGCAACAAATAACTACCGACCCCTCAAAGATAGCTAATTCTTGTTAGTCAGTAGTTAATTTTGGTGGGATTTGGTCGGAGGTTCCCCGCCCTCTGCGCCCTCACATCATCGCGTCGTGAGCGCCGCCACAGTGCGACGGCGCCAAGCGACAGCGGAAGGACTTTGATCAGTAGGGCACCAGCATCTTTTTGCTAGTTATTTCGAGCCGCTCCTCGCATCGCCGAATCCCCGCCGCGAATAACTAGCACATCAATGCTATTGTGGGCCCGCACGCCGGGAAACGAAACTGAGGGCCGCTGAATAACCACCCGGGAGTTTTCGTGCCCGCCCACCGACATTTTCAGGATTGGCAAGGACCGAGTATCCATCGGCGCTCATCCCCGCGATTCATCGATTCGACCCATTCGGTGGTATCCCGCGGACTGATGGCGCTGGCGCTCGCAGCCACCGCGGCGATCGCTGAACCGGTCCCTGAACCGGCGCCCGAAACGGCAAAGACGCCGTCCGGCCTCACGCCGGGCATGGCGGCCCAGGCGGCTTCCGCCGCCCCGTGGGGGGCGCCCATGACGGCCTTCGTCGAGACCGCGCTGGCCGAGGACCCGTCGATCGAACGGGCCCGCGCGGCGATCGCGGCCGCCGAGGACGGCGTCACGGCGGCGAAGTGGCAGTTCGCGCCGTCGCCGACGATCTCGCGCCAACGCGCGACCGGTTCGGGCTACGTCACGGTGCTCAGCGTGCAGCAACCGCTCTACACCGGGGGGCTGCTGTCGGCCAACCTCGCGGCCGCCCGCACGGCCGTGCGCAGCAGCGGCCAGGATCTCCTCGCCGCGCAGCTCCAGCTTCGACTGCGGATCGTGCAGGGATGGGCGGACTGGTCCAAGGCGCGCGGCCGCGTGCAGGCGCTGGAAGGCTTGCGCGACAGCCATCGCCAGCTGCTCGACATGATCCGGCGGCGCAACGCGGCCGGGGTCGCGACCAACGCGGACGCGGCGCTGGCCACCTCGCGCATGAGCGCGGTCGAAGCCGAGCTCGCCCAGGCGCGGCTCGAGGAGCACCTGCAGCGCGACCGCCTGCAGCGCCTCTCGCGGCGGCCGGTGGACGCCTCGCTGACGGCCGCGCTCGACGGCGACCTGCCCGCCCCGCCGACCTTGAACACCGTCCTGGACCGCATCCAGCTGTCGCCGGAAATGGCGCTGGCGCGATCGGCGGTGGACGCGGCGCGGGACGAACTCGCGCGCGCCAAGGCCGCCCTGATGCCCACGCTGAGCCTGCGCCTGGACCATCAAAGTGGCGCCATCAACGATCAGCGCGTCGGCCTGGTGTTCCAGGCGGGCCTCCAGGGCGGGCTGTCCGGTCTCTCCGGCGTGAACGCCGCGCGCTCGCGCATCGTTGCCGCCGAGGCCGCCGTGGCCGCCACCGAGCAGGATCAGCTCGGCAACTATCAACTCGAATACACGCGCTACGCCGCCGCGGTCGCCTCGCTGCGCAACGCGGGCCTGACAGTCGCGACCAGCGACGAGGTCCTGGCGTCCTACCGTCGCCAATTCGACGCCGGCAAGCGCGCCTGGCTGGACCTGCTCAACATGGTCCGGGAGGCGCATGCGACGCGCCAGGCCCAACGCGACGCCGCCATCGACGAGCGCGCGGGCCTGTACCGACTGCGGCTGCTCACCGGCGACATCGACACCGGGACCGACACAGGGCTCGACCGCAGGACCGACAACAGGACCGGTCGCACCGACGAGGGTGGCCCCGCCGCCCCCTCGAACACCCCAGCGACCGTCTGGACCGACCCGTCGCGGTCGTGATCACGACGCCCTCGCCCTCCACCGCCTCGCCCGCCCCTCGAAAGCGCCTCATGTCCTGGAACTTCCTCTCGCGCCGCCCAGCCACGCCGCCCGCCCCCGCGTCGCAGTCGCTGGCCCCCGCGCTGACCCATTGGTTGCGGCTCAAGGGCCGCCCGGTCCCGATCGAGCAGGTGCGACTGCGCCAGGCCGAGCAGCCGGCCGGCCTCGAGGGCCTGCGCGCGGCAGTCCATCTCGCGAGCGCCGTCGACACAACCGCCCGCTTCGTCTGCCTCGATGAACCGCAGCTCGCGGCGCTGCCGCTGCTGTGCCATCACGAGGCGCATGGCTGGCAGGTGATCACCGCGCGCACGCCGCAAGGCCTGTGGCGCTGCGTCGGCCCCGACCAGGTCCGTCGCGACCTGGTGCTGGACGCCCAGCCCTGCCTGCACGCCGTCGCGGAAGAAGACGCGCGCCAGGCCGCCGACACGACGGCGCACGGCATGATGCTCAGCCACCTGCGCGGCCAATGGCCCACCTTCGCCGAAGCGGCCGGCCTGTCGCTGCTGCTGTCGGTGATCGGCATCTCGATCTCCTTCTTCTCGATGCAGGTCTACGACCGCGTCATCCCCAACCAGGGGCATCAGACCCTCTGGGTGCTCACGGTGGGCGTCGGCCTGGCCGTGCTGATCGAGTTCCTGCTCAAGCTCGCCCGCGCGTCGCTGCTCGAGCCCCGGCTCAAGCTGCTGGACGTCGGCATCTCCAAGGCGCTGATGGCCCGTCTGGGCACGGTGCGCATGGACCAGCGGCCCGGTGCCGTCGGCACGCTGGCCTCGCAGGTCCAGAGCTTCGAATCCATCCGCGGCATCCTGTCCGCCGGCACCTTGTTCCTGCTGTTCGACATGCCCATGGCGCTGCTCTTTGCGCTGGTGATCGCGGCGATTGGAGGCGCGTGGATGGCCTTGCCGGCCGTCGTGCTCTTCGGGCTGACGGTGCTCACCGGCCTGCTGCGCGCGCGCCGCATCGCGCGGCTGACGGCCAGCAATCAGTCCGGCGCCAACGCCAAGACGGGCCTGCTGGTCGAGACCATCGAGGGCACCGAGGCCATCAAGGGCCTGGGCGCGTCCTGGCGCTTCGAGGCTCGCTGGGCCGCGCTGTGCGAGGTGAACGCGTCGCAGAGTCTGGCGCTGAAGCACGAGAGCGACACCACCTCCTACCTCGCCGCCGCGCTGCAACAGGCGAGTTACGTCTCGCTGATCTGCGTCGGCGCCGTGCTGGCCATCCATGGCGAGCTGACGCAGGGCGCGATCGTCGCGTGCTCCATCCTGTCGGGCCGGGTGCTGTCGCCGCTGGCCTCGATCCCGCCGCTGCTGGTGCAACTGGGCAGCGCGCGCGCCTCGATGAAGGCGCTGGACGCGATCTTCCGGCTCCAGGTCGACAACCACGCGATCGAGCGGCCGCTCGTGCCCGAGACCCTGCGCGGGGACCTGCGCTTCGAGGACGTCGAGTTCAGCTACCCCGGCCAGAAGGACCCGTTGCGCATCGGCCACCTGAACATCCGCGCCGGTGAGAAGGTCGCCATCCTGGGCACGGTCGGCGCGGGCAAGACCACGCTCCTCTCGCTGGCCTGCGGGCTGTCCAAGCCGTCTCGCGGCACGGTGTACCTGGACGGTGTGGACCAGCAGCAGATCCATGCCGGATGGCGGGCCTCGCACCTCGCCTACGGGCCGCAGCACGCCTGGCTGTTCGCCGGCACGCTGCGTGAGAACCTGTTGTTCGGACTGCCGGACCTGGACGACGACGCCTTGATCGCAGCCTGCCGCAAGACCGGGCTGTGGCCGATGGTCGCGCAGCATCCGCACGGGCTGGACCGCAAGTTGTCGGAAGGGGGTCGCGGCCTGTCCGGCGGTCAGCGCCAGCTCGTCGCGCTGACCCGCCTCGTCCTGGCGGATCGACCGGTATGGCTGCTCGACGAGCCCACGTCCGGCATGGACGACGGGCTCGAGCAGGCGACGGTGCGGCTCATGAAGGAGCTGCTCAAACCCGAGGCGACGCTGCTGCTGGTCACGCATCGACTGTCGATGCTGGCGCTGGTGGACCGCGTGATCGTGCTGGCCCCGCAAGGCATCCTCGCTGACGGTCCTCGCGACGAGGTCCTCGCGCGCCTGCAGGGCCGCCCGGTTCAGCCCCCCGCGGCGGCGATCCCGGCCGCCCCCTGAAACGCCCCCAGCAAGTTCTGCAAGCTCAGCAAGGATTTCCCATGTCGACCTCCCCTTCCTCCTCGCATGCACCCTCCCGGGTCCGCTGGACCGTCCTGGCCACCGTGGCCGCGCTCGGCGCCGGCCTCTGGTGGGCCTCGGTCGCCGAGATCGAACAAGTGACTCGCGCCGGCGGCAAGGTCATGGCATCCTCGCGCACACAAGTGATCCAGGCTCCAGACGGAGGGGTAGTGGAGAAGCTGTTCGTGCGAGAGGGAGATGCCGTCCGCCAAGGCGACCTGCTCGCCCAGCTGGACAACACCAAGGCCAGCGCCGCGCTGGCCGATTCCAGCGAAAAGGCCGCGGCGCTGAACGCATCGCTCGCGCGCCTGCGCGCGGAGACGCTGGGCACCCCCTACCGCCCGGGCGCCAGCGGCGCCTTCAGCGACCTGCAGCGCAAGCTCTACGAGCGCCGGCAGACCGCCCTGCGCGAGGAACTCGCGGTGCTGACGACCTCTGCGGATCTCGCGCGGCGGGAGGTGGAGCTCAACGAGCCCCTGCGCCAGGCCGGCGACATCAGCGCGGCCGAGTTCCTTCGACTGCAACGTGCCGCCAACGAAGCGGCCGGCCTGGTGACCACCCGCCGCAACAAGTTCCTCCAGGACGCGCAGGCCGAGCTGGCCAAGACCGAGGAGGACCTCGCCAGCATCCACCAGGTGCTCAACGATCGTCGCGGCAACCTCGAACACACGCAACTCCGCGCACCGGTGGACGGGATCGTCAACCTGATCACGCAGACCACCGTCGGTGCGGTGCTGCGTCCGGGCGACGAGATCATGCAGCTGCTGCCCACCGGCGAGGATCTGATCATCGAGGCGCGATTGCGCGCCGCGGACATCGGTTTCGTGCGCCCGGGGATGCGCGCCACGGTGAAGCTCGATGCATTCGACTACAGCATCTATGGCGCCCTGGACGGCACCGTCAGCTACGTCAGCCCGGACTCTCTGACCGAACGCACGCCGCAAGGCGAGCAACCCTACTACCGGACGCACATCCGCATCCAGGGCAAGCGCTTCCATGGCGAGAAGGCCGATGCCATCGTGATCCAGCCCGGCATGACCGCCACCGCGGAGATCATCAGCGGCCGTCACACCGTGTTGGACTACCTCCTCAAACCCGTCAGGAAGACCATGTCTGAATCGCTCGGCGAGCGCTGAACCGCAAGCCGCCGCCCGACCCGTCGACGTTCGCCACTCACTTCGCGTCATTGACCCATCGTCGACGTCACCGACAACAACTCCGATCCTCAGGGGAACCCTCACATGATCACTGTCACCATCATCGAAGACGACGCCACCGTCCTGCAGCGACTGATCGACGTCGTGTCTGCCAGCAGCGCATGCCAGATCGTGGGCATCGGACGCAACCGGGGCGAATCGGTCTCGGCGATCCTGGCCAACCGCGCGGACATCTACCTGGTGGACCTGGGTCTGCCCGACGTCGACGGGATCGACCTGATCAAGCTGATCAGCGAGAAGTGCCCGGACGCCCACAGCATCGTGATCAGCACTTTCGGCGATGCCAAGCACGTGATGCGCAGCCTGCGCTCCGGCGCGTCGGGCTACCTGCTCAAGGAAGAGATCCAGCCAAGTCTCATCGACAAGATCATCGCCACCCACAATGGCCACGCCCCGCTGAGCCCGGCCGTCTCCCGTCTGGTGCTGGACAAGCTCGAGAGCCTGGAAACCGGTGTGAAACCCAAGGTCGACAAGGCGCAAAAGCTCAAGGAGCTCGGTCTCGGCCAACGTGAATGGAGCGTGCTGAATCTGCTCATTGAAGGGCTGCCCATCGTCGACATCGGCAACCGACTGTCGATCTCCCGCTTCACGGTCAATCAGCATCTGCGCTCGATCTACCGCAAGCTGAACGTGAACTCCCGCGCCATGGCCACCAGCGTCGCTCGGATGCATGGACTGATCGACGAGTGAGCAAGGCATGATCGGCGCGCTCTCCAGGCGCCCCGGTCAACACTTGTTCCGCGAGTCAAGGAGAAAGCCGCCCTCGGGCGGCTTTTCGTTGTGGGGAGCTCAAAAGGGGTCTTCCCGAACCCCGCGTCTCAGGCCGCCGCCAGGCCTTGCGTGTCGGCGGGGGGCGTCGCGGGTATCGGCAAGCGGGTGACTTCCGCGCCGGGGATCGGCGCCATCGATGACAGTCTCAGGCGCATGCGCAGCAACTGCTGGCAGAGGAAGAAGGTCGCGCGATCGACGGCCCGCGGGGACTGGCCAGACGCGGCTTCGCACAAGCGTCGCCTGCCGGCGGCGAGTTCCTCTCGCAGTTGAGAGGCCAGGTCAGCATCGCGCCCATGTGTGGCCGCGAGGTTGAGCACCGTCAACCATCCCGTCAGCAGCGCGCGTGGCAGAGCTTGCAGGACCTCCTCCATCGTCTCTGCCTGAACGAGGGTCTGCGGCGCGTGCAGGGCCTGGATTCTTGTCAACCGGACCACGACGGCCGGGTGCCTGCCTGCGAGCATTGCCAGCGAGCTCGCCTCGACACCGGCGCGAGCCAGTGCCAGCAATTGGCCGATGACGCGCGGATCGCATCCCGGAAGGGCCGCCACCGCCGTGGTCGTCGGCCGGGCGATGGCATAACCCTGGAAGTAGTCGGCACCCGCGTCGCGCACGCGAACGAGGGTCGCCTCGTCCTCAATCTTCTCGGCGATCACCGACAGACCGAGGCGATGGGCTTGGCGCACCAGCGCCGACAAGCGCGCTGTATCCAGATCAGCCACGTCGATCTTGGCGAATTGCACCCAGGGCGCCAACGCCCAGCGTGGGTCGTCGAGTCGTTGCAGATCGTCCAGCGCGAAACGGTAGCCTCTGCCGTGAAGCTCACGCAGTCGCCGGGTCAGGGCATCGTCCACGGGCACCGTCTCCAGCACCTCGATCACGCCGATGTCCGGGGTCACCGTCTCGGCGATCGGGCTCATCAGCGTCCGCGCGTCCATGTTGACCAGCAAATCCCCCAGCGGATGCTCGGCTGCAGGTGTGCGCGTGAGCAACTCGGCATCGATCAGCGCGTTCGACAACACCGCCGCCGTGCCGTAGCCGCCGAGTTCCGGGCCGACGTGCCCGTCGCCACGGTTCCAGCGGAACAGCAGCTCGGTCGCGACCACGCGCCCCGTCCGATCGATGATCGGTTGGCTGGCGTACCGGACGTGGGTACCGAGGTCTTCCGCACCGCTGACGGGGGTGCAACCGGAGTCGTGGAGACGGGGCATAGGCACTCGAAGAAGATGGGAGCAAGCAGGCCTTCATGCTATGAATCGCCCGCTCAGCGCCGAATAGCAACTCCTTGTCATCCATGACCAGTCGCTAACAGTTAAGAGTGGGTCGCCCCCACTCGGATGGTGGCGATGCGGGCCCACCGCTTGCCGAAATCGAACACCGTTCGCCGCGGGGCCTCAAACCGGAACCCCGGTGCGAGACCTCGTCGACTCATCCGCCGACCTGGGGCCCGTTGGCCGTCGCGGGGCGATACTGCTCTTCGCAGGCGACGACACAGCCGCCCGGGTCGTTGGGTTTTCTTATCCGGATCACAAGGAGAAACAACATGCAGATGCGACACACCCGACTGGCCGTCGCGGCCCTGGCCGCTGCCGTCCTGGCCGGCTGCGCCAACATGGACGAACGCCAGCGCGGCACCGCGGGCGGCGCGGCGATTGGTGCGGTCTCGGGCGCGGTCATCAGCTCGGCCACTGGCGGCAAGGCCGGGACCGGTGCGTTGATCGGCGGCGCGCTCGGCGCGGTGGCCGGCAACGTCTGGTCTCGCCACATGGAGGACAAGCGTCGAGCGATGGAGCAGGCCACGCAAGGCACCGGCGTCGAAGTCACGCGAACCGCCGACAACCAGCTCAAGCTGGACGTTCCGAGTGACATCTCCTTCGCCACGAACAGCGCCACCGTCGAGCCGCGTCTGCGTCCGGTGCTCGACGCCTTCGCCAACGGCCTGAACAGCAATCCGTCGCCGACGGTGGTGCGGGTCGTGGGCCACACCGACAACACCGGCTCCGACGCGATCAACGACCCGCTGTCGCTGCGCCGCGCCGAGAGCGTGCGCGGCTACCTGGCTGACCGCGGCGTGCGCGCCGACCGCATCGAGGTGGCGGGCCGCGGTTCGCGCGAGCCGCTGATGTCCAATGACACGCCCGAGAACCGCGCCAAGAACCGCCGCGTCGAGATCTTCCTGCGCGAGCCGCAACAAGGCTCGGGCGGCTGAAGGCTGCGCGCCTGTCGCCCGCGTGGCGGCGCGAGCGTGACGGGGCTGGGTAGCATCCAGCCCCTATGAGCCCGTCGCCCGCGTCCCCGCCGTCCGCTCCCCGCGCAGCAGGCGCGTCCAACGGCCTGCTTCCGCTGGTGTTCGTCGCGGTGTGGAGCACCGGTTTCATCGGCGCGAAGTTCGGCCTGCCCGACGCGGAACCGCTCACCTTCCTGTCCTGGCGTTACGCGGCGGTGCTCGCGCTGATGCTGCCCGTGGTCCTGGTGCTGCGCGCGCCGTGGCCCGGCTCGCTGCGCGCCTGTGGACACATCGCGGTGACCGGGCTGCTGGTGCATGGTGTCTACCTGGGCGGCGTCTTCACCGCGATCTCACACGGCCTGCCCGCCGGGATCACCGCGCTGGTGGTCGGCCTCCAGCCGCTCGTGACCGCACTGGGTGCGCGCGCCTTTCTCGGCGAGCGCATCGACCGGCTCCAGTGGCTGGGACTGGGCCTCGGTTTCGTCGGCGTGGGACTGGTCGTCGCGCAGAAGATCGCCGCGGTGCCCGGTGGCGCGCTCGTGACGATGCTGCTGCCGGCGGTGCTGGCGCTGCTGGGCATCACCATCGGCACGCTGTACCAGAAGCGGTTCTGCCCGTCTTTTGACCTGCGCACCGGCTCGATCATCCAGTTCGTGCCCAGCCTGCTCGTCACCGCCGCGCTGGCCGCGGCCACCGAGACGATGCACGTGACCTGGTCCAGGCAGTTCGTCTTCGCGCTCGCATGGCTGGTCCTGGTGTTGTCGCTGGGCGCCGTCAGCCTGCTCAATGTGCTGATCCGTCGCGGCAGCGCGGTGCACGTCGCCAGTCTGTTCTATCTCACGCCCCCGACCACGGCGCTGATCGCCTGGGCGCTGTTCGGCGAGACGCTCTCAGCCTTGTCGATGGCCGGCATGGCCCTGGTCGCGGTTGGCGTCTGGCTCGCGCGACGCAGGGCCTGAGGCCTTGTGGGCATGTCGTTCAATCGGCCAGCAAACGCAACATCAACTCGACGCGCGCCGCCCACGGCGACAACGCGGCAGCCGGTTCGTCGCTGGCGCCGACGATGCGGCCCTGCGCGCAGCGGGTGGTGCGCCACACCGGCACGCCCGCCTCCTTCAGCGCCTGCACCGGCGCTTCCAACGCCTGGTGCAGGGTGCCATTGCCGGTGCAGGCGAGCACCAGTCCCTGAAGACCCGCCACGCGCCAGGCCTCGATCGCGCGCGCATCGGCGCCCGCGTGGCTGCCGAGCACCTCGACCCAGGGCCAGGTCTCGCCCTCGGCCGGCAAGCGCGCCACGCCGAGCGCTTCTCCTGCCGGCCAGTCGCGGAAGCGGCGCACCACGCCCTCCTCCACCACCGCGAGCGCACCGGCGTCGGGTCCTGCCTCGAAGGCATCCAGTCGATAGGCATGCGTCTTGCGCAACTCCAGCCCGGACCATACGTGGCCCGCCACCACCACCACGACGCCCGACACGCCGTCGGATTCAGCCACGGCGACCGCATCGAGCAGGTTCTGCGGTCCGTCGGCCTGGATGGCCGTGGCAGGCCGCATCGCGGCGGTGAGCACCACCGGCTTGCGCGGCGCCAGGACGCGTTGCAGCAGGTAGGCGGTTTCCTCCAGGGTGTCCGTGCCGTGCGTGATCACGACGCCCCGGACCTCAGGCCGCTCGAGGTGCGCCTGCACGCGGCGCGCCAGGCGCGCCCAGGTCGCGTGGTCCATGTCCTTGCTGTCGAGCTGCGCGAGCTGCTCGGCCTCCAGCGAGCGGCTGGCCAGGGCCGGCACCGCCTTCACCAGCGTGTCCACCGACAGCGAGCCGGCCTTGTAGCCGACGTTGTCCGTCGCGCTGCCGGAGGCTCCGGCGATCGTCCCGCCGGTGCCGATGATCACGAGGGTCTGCGCCGCGCTTTGCAATTTGTCGTCTCCTGTATAAAAATCCAGATGCTGGATGGATTCTCAGGCGTGAATCGAACCGCTCATGCGCCCTGCTTCGGGCTGAACTGGTTCGACGCAGCACCTGCGGGCATCCCGCTTTCTTCACCGAATAAAGGCCTGTGCTCGTGGAAACACCGCCCAAACTGACCGCCCGCCAACAACAGATCTTTGATCTGGTCCGCGACAGCATCGAAAGCACCGGCTCCCCGCCCACGCGCGCGGAGATCGCGCAGCAGTTGGGTTTCAAGTCGGCCAATGCCGCCGAGGAACACCTGCAGGCGCTGGCCCGCAAGGGCGTCATCGAACTACTGGGCGGCACCGCGCGCGGCATCCGTCTGCCATCGACGGCGCTGCGCCAGGTCAACCGGGCCCGCGAGCACAGTCAATTCGCGTTGCCTTTGGCCAGCCTCGCGCAGTTGACGCTGCCGCTGGTGGGCCGCGTGGCCGCGGGCGCGCCTATCCTCGCGGAGGAACATGTCGAGCAGCACTATAGCGTCGACCCCTCGATGTTCTCGAAGGCGCCGGACTTCCTGCTGCGCGTGAAAGGCATGAGCATGAAGGACATCGGCATCATGGATGGCGACCTGCTGGCGGTGAAGAAGGTCAGTGAGGCGCGCAATGGTCAGGTGGTCGTCGCCCGGATCGGCGAGGAAGTCACCGTGAAACGTCTGGAGCGTCACGCCGAGGGCATCCGATTGCTGCCCGAGAATCCGGATTTCCAACCGATTGAGGTCACCCCCGATGAGCAGTTCGCCATCGAAGGCCTGGCGGTGGGATTGATCCGCTCCGGCGGCTTCCACTGACCATGCCGGCCGCCCGCACACCCGCGCGAAAGTCGCACAGCAAGGCGGCCTCGGCGCAAGACTGCATCCAACTGCGGCAGATTCCCAACATCGGACCGGCCATGGTCCGCGATTTCCAGTTGATGGGCATCCATCAGCCATCGGATCTCGTCGGTGCCGATGCCTTCGCGCTGTATCAGCGCATCTGCAAATTGACCGGGAAACGCCACGATCCCTGCGTGCTCGATACCTATATGGCCGCAGTTGATTTCATGAATGGCGGGCCGCCCAGGGATTGGTGGACTTACACCGCCCAGCGCAAACGCGAGTATCCGGATCTGTGAAGGAGCCCGTGGACTCACGTGTTCGCGCGGAGATTCGACCCAATAAGGCCAAACAAACTCGCGAAAGCAAAATGCAAAAGAAAAAACCCTGTCGATTCGCATCGACAGGGTTTTAATGTTGGCGGAGTGGACGGGGCTCGAACCCGCGACCCCCGGCGTGACAGGCCGGTATTCTAACCAACTGAACTACCACTCCTAAGAAGACGTTGTTAAGCACGTCATTCTTGTTCGCGGACAAGTTTCGCTGCAAAACTCCAGATCCATTCAGATCTGTGATGCAGCCAAGCCTTGTCAAACTTGGCGTCCCCTAGGGGATTCGAACCCCTGTAATCACCGTGAAAGGGTGGTGTCCTAGGCCTCTAGACGAAGGGGACTGAACCTTCTCGCATCGACTCAGACCGCGCCCAGACTTCCCGAAGGAATTCTGGTGGAGGTAAGCGGGATCGAACCGCTGACCTCTTGCATGCCATGCAAGCGCTCTCCCAGCTGAGCTATACCCCCGAATGCTTTCGCATCGAATCGGTACGCTGCCCGAGTCTCAAAACGTTGGCGGAGTGGACGGGGCTCGAACCCGCGACCCCCGGCGTGACAGGCCGGTATTCTAACCAACTGAACTACCACTCCAGATACTCAAGATCTTTCGACCCGTCGCATCAAACTCTTCTCTATCTCTTTGGCAACAATTCAATCAATTGCTTGATCGCATCGCTGCGTCGATGTCGTTACTATACCTGATTTTGACAACGATCAAATCGATTTCCGAAGAATTTTTCGATTTTCTCGTTCAATCTCTCGGTCAGTAACCAAGCTCGACAACTTGGCGTCCCCTAGGGGATTCGAACCCCTGTAATCACCGTGAAAGGGTGGTGTCCTAGGCCTCTAGACGAAGGGGACTAAACCTTCATTCCTTGAACCGCGCGCCACACAAACCGAAGCTTGGTGGAGGTAAGCGGGATCGAACCGCTGACCTCTTGCATGCCATGCAAGCGCTCTCCCAGCTGAGCTATACCCCCTTCGGGGATTCGATCCGACGTCTATTCGGCTTCCTTGAATCTCGTCGGGGAGCTCACGCTCCCCGTTTTGATTCGCTGTCTGCCGCTTCGAAGTTCGTTTCGAACATCGCGCTGTTCAAGCGAGAACGAGAGTATAGACCGAGTTTTAAACGGAACGCAAGCGGTTCAACAAAATTTCTTTGTCGAAGAGTTCCAGCACCGCATCCACCGACGGCGTCTGCGTCCGACCACATGCCAGCACCCGCACCGGAATCGCCAGCTGCGGCATCTTCAGACCGTGCGCGGCGATGGTTTCCTTGATTGCGGCGTTGATCCCAGCCTTGTCCCACACCGCCAGCGCCTCGAGCTTGTCCGCCAGCGCCAGCACGGCGGGCTTCACGGCATCGGTCAGGTGCTGGGCGCGATCCGTCTCGCTCGGGGTCACCGGCGACACGTACATCGCCAGCCAATCCGTCAGCGCCACCGTGGTGCTGCAGCGATCCTTGAACAACGCGCACAGCGCTTCCAGGCGTTCAGGCGCGGTCAGGCCGCGCTTGGCCATCTGCGCCGTCACCAGCGCGGCCAGGCGAGCGTCGTCAGCCAGCTTGATGTAATGGGCGTTGACCCACTCCAGCTTCGCCGGGTCCCACTGGGCCGGGCTCTTGGAGATGTGGCTGCCGTCGAACCACGACACCAGCTGCTCGCGCGAGAACAGCTCATCGTCCCCATGGCTCCAGCCCAGGCGCGCCAGGTAGTTCAGCATCGCCTCGGGCAGATAGCCGTTCTCCTCGTAGGCGGTCACGCTGACCGCGCCACGGCGCTTGGACAGCTTCTGGCCGTCGTCGCCCAGGATCACCGGGATATGCCCGAACGCCGGAAGCTGGGCGCCCAGCGCGTTGAACAGGTTGATCTGCCAGGGCGTGTTGTTGATGTGCTCATCGCCGCGGAAGACGTGCGTGATCCGCATGTCCCAGTCGTCGATGACGACGGCAGAAGTTGTAGGTCGGCACGCCGTCCGGACGCAGCAGGATCAGGTCGTCGATCTCGCGGTTGTTGATCGTGATCGGGCCTTTCACCAGGTCGTTCCAGGTCACGTCGCCGTCGATCGGATTCTTGAAGCGCACCACCGGATCAACGCCCGCGGGAATCGCCGGCAGCGTCTTGCCCGGCTCCGGGCGCCAGGTGCCGTCGTAGCGGCGCTTCTCGCCGCGCGCTTCCTGACCGGCCTTCATCGCGGCCAGCTCCTCGGGCGTGCAATAGCAGCGGTAGGCCGTGCCCGCGGCGATCATCTGGTCGATCACCGCGTGGTAACGCTCCAGACGCTGCATCTGGTAGATCGGGCCCTCGTCGCACTCGAGGCCCAGCCACTTCATCGAGGCCAGGATCTGGTCCACCGAGTCCTGCGTCGAACGCGCGACATCGGTGTCCTCGATGCGCAGCACGAATTCGCCGCCGAAGTGGCGTGCGTAGGCCCACGAGAACAGCGCCGTGCGGGCGGTGCCCAGGTGCAGGAAGCCCGTCGGGGATGGCGCGATGCGGGTGCGGATCGGAGAGGTCATAGCGAGTTCAAACCACGGGCCAGGTCGGCCTTGATGTCATCGATGTCTTCGAGGCCGACCGCGACGCGGATCAGCCCCTGCGTGATGCCGGCCGCCTGGCGCTGCGGCTCGGTGAGGCGGCCGTGCGAGGTGCTGGCCGGGTGGGTGATGGTGGTCTTGGTGTCGCCCAGGTTGGCGGTGATCGAGCAGATGCGGGTGTGATCGATCACGTGGAAGGCGGCCGCGCGGCCGCCATCGGACGCCGCGTCCGCGCCGCCCTTGACGATGAACGCCACGACCGCCCCGCCCTGCCCGCCTTGCTGGCGCATGGCCAGCTCATGCTGCGGGTGCGACTTCAGGCCCGGGTAGTACACGCGCTCCACGCCCGGATGCGCCTCCAGCCACTCGGCCAGCAGCGCGGCGCTGGCGGTCTGCGCCTTCATGCGCACCGACAGCGTCTCCATGCCCTTGAGCACGACCCAGGCGTTGAACGGCGACAGCGACATGCCCACGGTGCGCATCACCGGCGTGAACACGTCGTTGACGTACCTGGCCGGTCCGCACAGCGCGCCGGCGATCACCCGGCCCTGGCCGTCCAGGTACTTGGTGCCGGAGTGGATGATGAAGTCCGCGCCCATCTTCAGCGGGCTGCTGCAGCGCCGGCGAGGCGAAGCAGTTGTCCACCGCCAGCAACGCGCCATGCGCGTGGGCGATGTCGGCCAGCGCGGCGACGTCGCAGACCTCGGTCAGCGGGTTGGTCGGCGTCTCGGCGAACAGCAGCTTCGTGTTGGGCTGCAGCGCGCTCTTCCATTCGGCGAGGTCGGTCTGCGACACGAAGGTCGTCTGGATGCCGAACTTGCCGAACTCGCCCTGCAGCAGCTTGATCGTGGAGCCGAACACCGAGCGCGAGACACACGACGTGGTCGCCCGACTTCAGCAGGCCCATCACCAGCAGCATGATCGCGGACATGCCCGAAGACGTCGCGATGCAGGCCTCGGTGCCTTCGAGCGCGGCCAGCCGGCGCTCCATCATCATGACCGTCGGATTGGAGAAGCGGCTGTAGACGAAGGCCTCCTCCTCGTTGGCGAAACGGCGCGCGGCGGTGGCCGCGTCCGGGTGCACGAAGGAGCTGGTCAGATAGAGCGCCTCGGAGTTCTCGCCCCAGGGCGACGGCGGCAGGCCCTCGCGCACCGCGAGCGTGTCCAGCCGCGCGTCCTCGGGCAGACCGACGCGGGGAATGCCGCCCGGGAGGCTGCCGCGCTTCGCGTCGTCCGCCATCACTGGTCGCCTCCGCTTTGCAGCGCCAGGCGGCTGCGCGCGGGCAGGTCCTCTTCCTCGGGCTGCGACTTGCGCTGGGCCTGCATCGTGGCGAAGTCCTCGGCGCTCACGTCGCCGGTGATGTACTGGCCGTCGAAGCACGAGGCCTCGAAACCGTTCAATCCCGGACGCAACTGACCGACCACGCGCTTCATCGCGTCGACGTCCTGGTAGATCAGCGCGTCGGCGCCGATGAACTGGCGGATCTCCTCGATCGAGCGGCCGTGGGCGATCAGCTCCTCCTTGCGTCGGCATGTCGATGCCGTAGACGTTGGGGAAGCGCACCGGCGGCGCGGCGGAGGCCAGAAGTAGACCTTCTTCGCGCCGGCCTCGCGGGCCATCTGGACGATCTGCTTGCAGGTGGTGCCGCGGACGATGGAGTCGTCCACCAGCAGCACGTTGCGGCCCTTGAACTCCAGCTCGATGGCGTTGAGCTTCTGGCGCACCGACTTCTTGCGCGCGGCCTGGCCCGGCATGATGAAGGTGCGGCCGACGTAGCGGTTCTTGACGAAGCCCTCGCGGTACTTCACGCCGAGCCGGTGCGCCAGCTGCATCGCCGCGGGGCGGCTGGAGTCGGGAATCGGGATCACGACGTCGATCTCGCTGGGCGGAATGGTCGAGATCAGGCGCTGGGCCAGCGTCTCGCCCATGCGCAGGCGCGCCTTGTAGACCGAGATGCCGTCCATGACCGAATCCGGACGCGCCAGGTAGACGTACTCGAACATGCAGGGGTTGAGCGTCGGGTTCTCGGCGCACTGCTGCGTGTGGACCGTGCCGTCCTCGTGTCGATGAACAGCGCCTCGCCCGGCGCCAGGTCGCGCATCAGCGTGAAGCCGAGTGCCCTCGAGCGCCACGCTCTCGCTGGCCACCATCACCTCGCCGTCGGCGGCCTGGCCGAAGCACAGCGGGCGGATGCCGTAGGGGTCGCGGAAGGCCAGCAGGCCGTGGCCGGCGATCAGCGCGATCACGCCGTACGAGCCCTTGATGCGCTTGTGCACCGTGGCCACGGCCTTGAAGATCTGCGCGGGCGTGAGCGGCAGGTCGCGCCCCGCCATCTCGAGCTCGTGGGCGAACACGTTGAGCAGCACTTCGGTGTCGGAGTCGGTGTTGATGTGGCGGCGGTCGACCTCGAAGAGCTCGTCCTTGAGCGCGTGCGCGTTGGTCAGGTTGCCGTTGTGCGCCAGCACGATGCCGTAGGGCGCGTTGACGTAGAACGGCTGCGCCTCCTCCTCGGAGCTAGGCATTGCCGGCCGTCGGGTAACGCACCTGGCCGATGCCGACGTTGCCGGGCAGCGCGCGCATGTTGCGGGTGCGGAACACGTCGCGCACCATGCCGCGGGCCTTGTGCATGAAGCACTTCTGGCCCTGCATCGTGACGATGCCGGCCGCGTCCTGGCCGCGATGCTGCAGCAGCAGCAGCGCGTCATAGATCAGCTGGTTGACCGGCGCCTTGGAAATCACACCGACGATGCCGCACATGGGAGGTCCTTCAATGCTCTGGAAACTGGGGAGGAAACGGAATTCGGGATCAAGGCCTGCGCGTTCGGGACGTTCAGGCCGGAATGTAGTCGTGCAGGACCGCGGGCAACAGCGGCTTGACCTGCGTGAGGGTCACCTGCAGGTACGGCACGATCTGCGACTCGACCCACGGCGCCGAATGCGCCGCGGGTGTCATGGCGACGATGACGGTGGTCAGCAGCGCCAGCAGCACCGCGCGCAGCACGCCGAAGCCCGCGCCGCCCAGCCGATCCAACACGCCGAGCGGCGTCGCGTGGATCACGGCGCGGATCAACTTCGCGGCGATGCCCCACACCAGCAGCACCAGCACGAACGCGAGCACCAGGCCCAGCGCATGCAGCATCGTCGGCCCGACCTTGTCGAGCGGAATGAAACGCTCGACCAGCGGAGCTACGAACGGGCAAGCCAGGTAGGCCACGATCCAGCCCGCGATCGTCATCAACTCGAAGACCAGCCCCCGCCAGGCGCCGAGCAGCACCGAGATCACGAACAGGCTGAGCAGCGCGAGGTCGACCCAGTTCATCGCGCGGCTCCGCGAGGCCTGGAGATGGGGCGTGGCACGAGGCGGTCATGGCCGGTCATCGTCGGGGTCTCCGTGCCGGCCCGTCAGAGCGTCAGCACGGCCGACGAGAGGCCGCCGCCGCGGACCTTCGCCGCGACCTTGTCCGCCTCGTCCCGCGAGTTGAAGGGGCCCACCCGCACGCGGATGCGCTTGCCGTCGGCGGTATCGACCGCCTGCGTGTACGTCTTCAGGCCCAATCGCTCGACCTTGGCGCGCACGTCCTGCGCGGCCTTGCCGTCGGCGTACGCACCGACCTGCACGATGAAGCGGGCGCTGCCCGCGGCCGCGTCGGCCTTGCGCTCCGGCGTGGACCGGCCCTCGAGCAGCGCCTGCGCGCGAGCGGCATCGGCCGAGCGCGTATCAGGCTTGATCTCGGGTTTGCGCTCCGGCTTGACCTCCGGCTTCGGTTCCGGCTTGCGCTCCGGCTTGACCTCGGCGCGCGTCTCCGGTCTGGCCTCGGGCTTGCGCTCGGGCTTGACCTCGGGTTTGGTCTCAGCCTTGGGCTCGACCACCGCTTGGCGGGCAGGTTCGGCCATCGTCGCGCGCTCCTCGGGCTGCGTGGCCATGCGCGTGGGCGGCATCGCCTGCGCGACCTGCTGTTCGGGCGTCACGCCGGGGTGCGACCCGGGCGGCGGGACCGCGCGGTCGGCGGCGGCCTGCTCGGCGGACTCGGTGATGATGCCGCGGCCGGCGTCGGCCTCGGTCGCCCCACGAGCGTTCTGCGCCGCCGGCGCCGGAATGCTCAACGGCGGCGTGCCGTCCTTGCGCGGGATGTCGATGGGCAGGTCCACCGGGATGGAGCGGGGCTGCGTCTCGAAGAGCAGCGGGAACACGATCACCGCCACCCCCACCAGCACGGCCGCGCCGATCAGCCGACGCCGCGCGCGCAGGCGCAGTTGCTGGACGTCGTCGACCGCCTCGGCGCCGCCGCGTCCGCGGCCACGGCCGCCGTCGGCGCGCGACCGATCGCCACGCTCACCGCCCCGGTCGCCGGAATCGTTCGCTTCGCCGCGCTTCAGGAAGGACAGAAAACCCATGTACTCGGATGACCTGGTTGATGCCGCGCCGTCGCCGCCCCGAAAGCGGGAAGCGGCCCCTCCGCATCTACGGACAGGGCCGCCGACTTCAATCGCGACAGATTCGAATGCAGCGTTGCGATGCGTTCAACGCGGGCGTGTCAGGACTCGGATTCCGGCTGGACGCCGACGCCCAGCCTCGGGATGCCGTTCTTGAGGATGCCGCCCACGGTGAAGAACGAACCGAAGACCAAAATTCTATCAGCGGGGTCTGCCTCGGAGGCCGCGGCGGCCAAGGCGGACGCGGGATCCGCGTGCAGCGTGAACGCCACGTCCTTGGGCGTCTGCAGCGCGCCCGCAGCCCGCGCCTCCTCGAACCGTTGCGACAGCGCCTGGGCGCTCGCCGCACGCGCGATCGGCAGGTCGCAGAAGTGCCAGTGGTCGATCAGCGGCGAGATCCGCGCCAGGATGTTGGCCAGGTCCTTGTCGGCCATCGCGCCGAACACCGCGCGGGTGCGCGGGAAGAAGCCCATCTGGTCCAGGTTCTGCGCCAGCGCCGCCACGGCGTGCGGGTTGTGCGCCACGTCCATCACCAGCATCGGCGACCCCGGCACCACCTGGAAACGTCCCGGCAGTTCCACCAGCGCCAGCCCGGCGCGCACCGCCTGCGCGGAGATCGGCAGCCGCTCGTAGAGCGCCTCGAACACCGCCAACACCCCCGAGGCATTGAGCAGCTGGTTCACGCCACGCAGCGCCGGGTAGGACATGCCGCTGTAGCGACGCGCCCTGCCCGCCCACTGCCACTGCTGGCGGTCGCCGGAATAGGTGAAGTCGCGGCCCAGTTGACGCAGATCGGCGCCGATCGACTCGGCGTGGGCCGCGATGGAGGCCGGCGGCATCGGGTCGGAGACGATCGCCGGCCGACCCGCGCGCATGATGTGCGCCTTCTCGCGACCGACCGATTCCCGATCCGGACCCAGGTACTCGGTGTGGTCCAGGTCGATGCTGGTGATGACGCTGCAATCGGCGTCGATCACGTTGACCGCGTCCAGTCGACCGCCCAGGCCGACTTCCAGGATCACCAGGTCCAGCGGCTCGGCGGCCAGGCAGTGCAGGATCGCCAGCGTCGTGAACTCGAAGTAGGTCAACGTCAGATCGCCCCGCGCTCGCTCGACGGCTTCGAAATGCGGCAGCAGCGTCGCGGCGTCGACCGGGCGCGCCGCCCACGCGGCAGCGCTCCTGGAAGTGCACCAGGTGCGGCTTGATGTAGAGCCCCACGCGATAGCCCGCCTGCAGCGCGACGCTCTCCAGCATCGCGCAGGTCGAGCCCTTGCCGTTGGTGCCGGCGACCATGACCACCGGCGTGTCCGGGCCGAACTTCAGACCCAGCCGATCGCGCACCTCGGCCACGCGGGCCAGGGTCATGTCGATTTCCTTGGGGTGCAGCCGCTCGCAGCGGGCCAGCCAGGCGTCGAGCACGGCTTGCGCGTCACCGCCGGGCGCGAGCACGGGAACTGAGAGATCGTGAGGATTCGGAGAGGACATCGGGACTTCCAAGGCTCAAATGAAGACGGCCAGACCGGGTCGGGTCTGGCCGTGCTGAGGACCGGAACCGCGCCGGGCGGTTCGGCGGCGCGCCGTCAGGCGACCGCGTCGGAGCTCTGGCGCTGCAGGATGGCCAGGTTGCGGGCGATGATCTCGCGCAGCTTGCGGCGGTCCACAATCATGTCGATCGCGCCCTTCTCCAGCAGGAACTCGGCGCGCTGGAAGCCTTCGGGCAGCTTCTCGCGCACGGTCTGCTCGATCACGCGCGGACCGGCGAAGCCGATCAGCGCCTTGGGCTCGGCGATGACGATGTCGCCGACGAACGCGAAGCTGGCCGAGACGCCGCCCATCGTCGGATCGGTCAGCACGCTGATGTAGGGCAGCTTCGCCTTGGCCAGTCGCGTGAGCGCGGCGTTGGTCTTGGCCATCTGCATCAGCGAGAGCAGGCCTTCCTGCATGCGCGCGCCGCCGGTGGCGGTGAAGCAGATGAACGGGGTCTTCTGCTCCAGCGCGGTCTCGACGCCGCGCGCGAAGCGCTCGCCGACCACGGAGCCCATCGAACCGCCCATGAAGTCGAACTCGAAGCAGGCCGCGACCACCGGCATGCTCATCACCGCGCCGCCCATCACGACCAGCGCGTCGGTCTCGCCGGTCGATTCCAGCGCTTCCTTGAGCCGGTCCGGGTACTTCTTGCTGTCCTTGAACTTCAGCGCGTCGACCGGCAGCACCTCCTGGCCGACCTCGTAGCGGCCCTCGCCGTCCAGGAACGCGTCCAGGCGGGCGCGGGCGCCGATGCGGTGGTGGTGGCCGCACTTCGGGCAGACGTTGACGTTCTGCTCGAGGTCGGTCTTGTAGAGCACCGTCTCGCAGGACGGGCACTTGATCCACAGGCCCTCCGGCACCGTGCGGCGCTGGTCGGGATCGGTCTGCTGGATCTTCGGGGGAAGCAGTTTCTCAAGCCAACTCATGGCGGGCTCCTATGTCTAAGCGGAACGCGAAACCGGGGGCGATCGGGTGGATCGGCGCCCCGGTCAGGCGTCCAGCGCGGCGCGGATGTCTCGGATGAAGGCCGCTGCCTGGATCGCGACATTATCCCTTGTCTGGGACTCGATCAGCTGAACCAGGGCCGAACCGATCACCACCGCGTCCGAATGGCGGGCCACGGCGGCGGCCGTCGCGCCGTCACGGATGCCAAAACCGACGCCCAGCGGGATCGTCACGTGACGGCGCAATCGGGGCATCGCGTCGGCGACGGCGCCGGTGTCCAGGTGGCCGGCGCCGGTCACGCCCTTCAGCGAGACGTAGTAGACGTAACCGCTGGCCAGCTGGCCGATGCGCGCGACGCGCTCGTCGGTGGAGGTCGGCGCCAGCAGGAAGATCGGATCCAGGCCATGGCCCTTCAGCGTCGCGGCGAAGGCCTCGCACTCCTCGGGCGGGTAGTCGACGATCAGCACGCCGTCGACGCCCGCGGCCTGCGCCGCGGCGCCGAAGGCCTCCCAGCCGAAGCGCTCGACCGGATTGGCATAGCCCATCAGCACGACCGGCGTGTCGCCATCCTGCTGGCGGAACTCGCGCACCATGTCCAGCACGCGGGTGAGCGTGATGCCCTTGGCCAGCGCGCGTTCGCTGGCCTTCTGGATCACGGGACCGTCGGCCATCGGGTCGGAGAACGGCACGCCGAGCTCGATGACGTCCGCGCCGGCCCGGGCCATCGCGAGCATCAGCTCCACGGTCACGTCGGCGTACGGATCGCCGGCGGTCACGTACGGAATCAGCGCCTTGCGGCCCTGCGCGCCCAGCCGGGCGAAGGTGGCCTCGATGCGGCTCATCGCGCACCTCCCTTGACAGCGTGACCGGCCATCGACGGGCGGTCGAAGTACTCGGCGCCGGACAGGTCGGCGACGGTGCCGATGTCCTTGTCGCCGCGACCGGACAGGTTCACCAGCAGGATGCTGCTCCGGGCGCAGGGTGGGCGCCAGCTTGATCGCCTGGGCCAGGGCGTGGCTGGACTCCAGCGCCGGGATGATGCCCTCGAGGCGGCAGCAGCCGGTGGAAGGCCTCCAGGGCTTCGTCGTCGGTGATCGAGGTGTACTCGACGCGGCCGGTGTCGTGCAGCCAGGCGTGCTCGGGGCCGATGCCGGGATAGTCGAGGCCGGCGGAGATCGAGTGTGTCTCGATGATCTGGCCGTCGTCGTCCTGCAGCAGGTAGGTGCGGTTGCCGTGCAGCACGCCGGGAACGCCGCCGTTCAGGCTGGCCGCGTGCTTGCCGGTGTCGATGCCGTGGCCGGCGGCTTCCACGCCGATCAGCTGCACGTCGGCGTCGTCGATGTACGGGTGGAACAGGCCCATGGCGTTGGAGCCGCCGCCGACGCAGGCGATCAGCGAATCGGGCAGGCGGCCGATCATCTCGGGCATCTGCTCCCGGCACTCCTTGCCGATCACCGCCTGGAAGTCGCGGACCATCGCCGGGTACGGGTGCGGGCCGGCCACGGTGCCGATGATGTAGAAGGTGCTCTCGACGTTGGTCACCCAGTCGCGCAGCGCCTCGTTCAGCGCGTCCTTCAGGGTGCGCGAGCCCGAGGTCCACCGGGACCACCTTCGCGCCCAGCAGCTTCATGCGGTAGACGTTGGCCTGCTGGCGGTCGATGTCGGTGGTGCCCATGTAGACCACGCACTCCAGGCCGAAGCGCGCGGCGACGGTGGCGGTGGCCACGCCGTGCTGGCCGGCGCCGGTCTCGGCGATGATGCGCTTCTTGCCCATGCGCCGCGCCAGCAGGGCCTGGCCGATGCAGTTGTTGATCTTGTGCGCGCCGGTGTGGTTCAGGTCCTCGCGCTTGAGGTAGATCTGCGCGCCGCCGCAGTGCTCGCTCAGGCGCTTGGCGTGATAGATCGGGCTGGGGCGGCCGACGAAGTGGGCCAGCTCGTACTGGAACTCGCGGATGAACTCCGGGTCCCGGCTGTAGCGGGCGTAGGCCTCGTTGAGCTCATCCAGCGCGTGGGTCAGCGTCTCGGCGACGAAACGGCCGCCGTAGTAGCCGTGCGAGGCGGGCGTGGACACGGGGCCGAAGCGGCCGAGCGCGTCCGGTTGCGCATAACCCGGCAGCGGGCCGGTCGCGAAGGGAATCGAAGTCTTGGACATGAGGGGTCCTCGTTGGAGGATGCCCGCGCGCGGATCGCGAAAGGGATCTGGCGATCAGACCGACATCAGGCGGTCGGCCTCGCGCACGGCATCGCAGAACTGGCGGATCTTCACGGCGTCCTTGAGGCCCTTGCTGGCCTCCACGCCGGAGCTGACGTCAACGGCCCAGGGCCGGACCTGCCGCACGCCATCGATCACGTTGGCTGCACTCAACCCACCAGACAAAACGACCGGAGAGGGAACGCTTGGAGGCAGCAGTGACCAATCGAAGACCTTTCCGCCTCCGCCGTATCCGTCGACGAAGGCATCGAGCAGCACGGCCTGGGCGCGGGAGAAACGAGACGCGAAGTCTAGCAAATCGAAACCCGGCGCCATCCGTGCCGCGCGCAGATAAGGGCGTGCCCAGCGGTCGCAGTCCTCGGGCGACTCGTCGCCGTGGAACTGCAGCGTCAGCGTCGGGATCGCGGCCAGCGCGGACTCGATGGCCGCCGGCGCCGCGTTGACGAACAAACCCACCGGCGTCACGAACGGCGGCAGGCGCAGCGCCAGCTCGGCGGCGCGCGCGACGCTGACCGCGCGCGGGCTCTTCTCGTAGAACACCAGGCCGATCGCGTCGGCGCCGGCGGCGACGGCCGCGTCCACGTCCTCCTCGCGGGTCAGGCCACAGATCTTGATGCGGGTACGGGTCATGGTCGTCAAGGTCAGAGATTGGGCAGCGGCGCCGAGTAGCCGCCGGGCAGCCAGTCCATCGCCGCGGTGTGCCGCGGCAGGTTCAGGTGATCGTCGTAGCTCGGCCCGACGAAGTACAGCCCGTCCGGCGCGAAGGTCGGTGCCGCCGCGTCGCGCGAGCGCGCCGCCAGCACCTCGTCCATCCACGCGGGCGGCTTCTGCCCGGCCCCGACGGCCACGAGGCAGCCCATGAGGTTGCGGATCATGTGATGCAGGAACGCGATGCCGTCGAACTCGAAACGCCAGTACGGGCCATGCCGCTGGATCTCGATGCGGCGCAGCAGCTTCACCGGCGACGCCGCCTGGCACTCGGCGGAGCGGAAGGAGCTGAAGTCGTGCTCGCCGATCAGGCGCGCGGCGGCATCGCGCATCGCGTCACCGTCCAGCGGGCGGAAGGTCCAGCCCACGCCGCCGCTCTGGATCGACGGACGCACGTTGGACTCGAGCAGCAGGTACCAATAGCGCCGGCCGCGCGCGAGGTTGCGCGCATGGAAGTCCTCGCCGGGAAAGGCGCTCCATTGCACGGCGATGTCCGGCGGCAGGTAACGGTTGGTGCCACGCACCCACGAGAAGGGCTCGCGCTCGACCGGCGAATCGAAGTGCACGACCTGGTTGAGCCCATGCACACCGGTGTCGGTGCGGCCGGCGCAGATGGTGCGGATGGGCTGCGCGGCGAACTGGCTGAGCGCTGCCTCCAGCGCGTCCTGCACGGTGCCGCCGCCGGGCTGGCTCTGCCACCCCTTGTAGGCATCGCCGCGATAACTCACACCCAGCGCCACGCGCATGCGGATCTCCGAACCAGAAAAAAGAAAAGGCGCCCGGCCAGGCCGAGCGCCTTGTCGCGTAGACCGCGCAGTGTAGCGAAGCGGATCAGCGCATCGAGTCGAGCATCAGCTGCGCGCGATCCTTCAGCGGACCGCTGGCCTTGCCGACCAGTTCCTGCAGCACGTCGCGCGCGCCTTCGGTGTCGCCGATCTGGCGGAATTCCTCGGCCAGTTCCAGCTGACGCTGCAGCGCCTCGTCGTCGTTCGGATCGATGCTGTCCAGATCGACGCCGAGGTCGTCCAGGCTCATCGTGTCCTGCGTCGTGGGCTTGGCGTCCGACGGCACGTCCAGATTCGGCAGTTCGATCGAGCCGTGGTCGGCACGGGCAGCCGGGGCGTCGGCGGGCAGATCCAGGTCGATGCTCGACAGGTCGAAGTCCAGCGACTCCGGCGCGGCGGCCGGGGCCGACGCGGGCGTCGTGCCGCCTAGATCGTCCAGGTCGCCGAGGTCGAACTCGAGTTCATGGGCGGAGGCCGTCGTCGGCGCGGACTGCGGCGTGCTCAGGTCCAGGTCCATGTTCATCGGCGCCTGGCTGCCCGAGCTGGGCAGCGCCTGCGTCGCGGCCATCGCGGGCGCCGGCGCCGGGGGCGAACCCAGGTCCAGGTCCAGATCCAGGTCCATCAGGCTGGACGGACCGCTGTCGCGCGGGGCGGCAGCCGCGGCCACGGAGGCTCCGGCGGCGGCCGTCGCGGCGGCACGGGCCAGCGCGCCGGAACCCGGGTGGGCCAGGCCTGCCGCGGGCAGCGTGCTCGCGTTCATCGGCTCGGGACGCTCGTCATCGTTCTCGAACATGACGGGCGCGCCGCCCGGCTGGTACAGCGGATTCTCCGGATCGACCTGACGGCCCAGTTCCTGGACCTTCAGCCAGTCCTCGCCCTGACCCTTGGTCTCGGCGTACAGCTGCACGGCCAGTTGCTCGAAGCCCTTGATGTCGCGGCGCTTGCCGTAGACCTCGAGCAGCTTCAGGCGGATGGCCAGGCGTTCCGGATTGGCGCGCAGCGCTTCCTTCAGGATTTCCTCGGCCTGCAGGTCGCGGCCGTAGGCCAGGTAGACATCGGCCTCGGCGACCGGATCGACGTCGCCGATCGCGTCGA
This sequence comes from Roseateles sp., assembly GCA_039594005.1. Classification (GTDB taxonomy): domain Bacteria; phylum Pseudomonadota; class Gammaproteobacteria; order Burkholderiales; family Burkholderiaceae_C; genus Roseateles. The sequence goes on along the minus strand of JBCNOF010000010.1, from coordinate 656,061 downwards.
GCTGGCTCAGCGAGTAGCTCATCGACGACTGGCCGGTCGTGGACGCGTCACGCGTGTCCACGCGCTGGCCGCCGCTGTGACCGAAGAACGAGTCCGGCGCCAGGCGGCTTTCCGCGAAGGCGGTCTCGGAGCGCGAGGCCGCGTCGCGGCGCGCGCGCCAGCGGTTGTAGAACACACCGCCGCCGATCACGGCCAGCGCGGCGAGCAGCGCGGGCAGATAGTCGGACAGCGAATCCAGGAAACCGGGTTCCTCGGCCTGAGGCTGCGGAGCCGGCGCCTTGCGCGGGGCCGACGCGGCCACCGGCACCGAGGCCGGCGCGGCGGCTTCGGCGGCCGAAGCAGCGGCGGAGGCCACCGGCGCCGGCGCGGACGCCGGCACGTTGGCCGCGACGCTCACGGGCGGCGTCACCACGGGTGCAGGTGCAGGTGCAGGTGCAGGTGCGGGTGCGGGTGCCGGAGCGGCGGCCGTCGTCGGCGCGGACGGCTTGGCGGCGGCGGAGAGCTTCTTGAGCTCCTCGACGTTGCGCGTCAGCTCGGCCACGCGCGCGGCGGAGTCCTTCTTCTCGGTGTCCTTGGAGACCTTGGCCTCACCGCCGGCGACGCTGGGCTTGCTCAGCGTCAGCTTGTCTGGCGTGGCGGAGGTGGCCGGCTTGCGGTCCTCCACGGCTGCCTGGACGGAGCCCTTGGCCTGGCGGGCGTTCTCGTCGGGCTTGAGCGTCGGCGCCGCCTCGGCCAGGCGCTGGCGATAACCGCCGAAGTCGCTGCTTTGCGCCTGGATGACCTTGCGGGCTTCCTGCGGCGTGATCGACTGGACCGACTCGCTGCCCGGCACCGACAAGGTGGCGCCCGACTTCAGCCGATTCATGTTCTGGTTGATGAATGCGTCCGGATTGCTGCGGTACAGGCCCACCAGCATCTGGTCCAGCGAGACGCCGGCCGGCTGCGTGCGCGAGGCGATGCGCGACAGCGTGTCACCCGGCTTGACGGTGTACTCGGAGGCACCGGTGGCGGGTGCCGGCGCGGCGGCGGTCGGCGCAGGGGCCGGCGCGGGACGCGAGGGCTTGGCGCTCACGGCCGGCGCGGGCGGCTGGCTCACCGGCGCGGCGGGGGCGGAGGCCACCGGCGGCTGGGTGCGCGCGACCGGCGCGGTTGACGGTGCCGGCGCGGAGATCACCGGGGACGTGGTGGGCTCGGCGCTGCGGGCGACGTTGTTGTTCGGCGGATCGAACAGCAGCGTGAACTCACGGGTCAGGCGGCCGCTGGACCAGTTCACCTCGAGGATCACGTCGACGAACGGCTCCTGGACCGCGCGATCACTGGTCAGGCGCAGGTACGGGCGGCCGTCGGCGCGACGGGCCAGTTGCACCTGCGTGCTGGACAGCACCGCGTTGTAGTCCAGGCCCGACGACCGATAGGCGTCCGGCGAGGCCACGCGCAGCTTGAGGGAGCTGGCTTCCTCCGGGCTGAGGCTGCTGACGTCGATCTCGGCGCGCAGCGTCTCGCCGAGCGCCGACTGCACCGTCAGTTTCCCCAGTCCCAGCCCCCAGGCCGAGCCCGCCGCCAGTCCCAACACGGTGACCGCGGCCACCTGGCTCAGCGCAAATCGCGCATATGCGCTCGCATGTTTTTTCAAGGCGTCCCCCAAAGCAACAAAGCGGCCCACCCTGAGGACCGCCTGTCTGACGTATTGTTGTTGTGCGACTGATGCGCCCGGGCAGGCTCCCAGCCGTTCCCGCGGTAGAAAATCACAACGGTGGCAAGCATATACGCATCGTTGCTGAGGTAGCTCATGAATAACAACGATGAGCGTCCCTCGATTCACCGCTCGTTACAGCCTTGTCGCTAGAAGGCAACGCGGCGCTTCTCCTGGCAATCCCTAACCTTGGAACGAAAGAAGCGGTGGCAAGCCACCGCTTCGTTCATGAGGCAGGAAACGCTCAGCGATCCAGCAGGATGCGCAGCATGCGGCGCAGCGGCTCGGCCGCGCCCCACAGCAGCTGGTCGCCGACGGTGAAGCGCCGACAGGTACTCCGGACCCATCGCCAGCTTGCGCAGGCGGCCGACCGGGATCGTCAGCGTGCCGGTGACGGCGGCCGGGGTCAGGTCCTTGATCGTTGCCTCCCGGGTGTTGGGCACGACCTTCACCCACTCGTTGTCGGCGGCGATCATCGCCTCGATGTCGGCCAGCGGCACGTCCTTGTTCAGCTTGATGGTCAGCGCCTGCGAGTGGCAGCGCATCGCGCCGACGCGCACGCAGAAACCGTCGACCGGGACGGCCGGCGAGCCAAAGCCCTCGCCCTGGCCGAGGATCTTGTTGGTCTCGGCCATGCCCTTCCACTCTTCCTTGGACGTGCCGTTGCCCAGGTCCTTGTCGATCCACGGGATCAGGGAGCCGCCCAGCGGCACGCCGAAGTTGGCCGTTTCCTCGGCCGAGAGCGAACGCTGCGTGGCGATGACCTGGCGGTCGATGTCGAGGATGGCGCTCTTGGGGTCGTCCAGCAGCGGGCGCACGGCGGCGTTCAGCGTGCCCAACTGGGTGAGCAGCTCGCGCATGTGCTGCGCGCCGCCGCCCGAGGCCGCCTGGTAGGTCATGCGTGGACATCCACTCCACCAGGCCCGCCTTGTACAGCCCGCCCACGCCCATCAGCATCAGGCTGACGGTGCAGTTGCCGCCGATGAAGTTCTTGCCGCCCTTGGCCAGCGCGTTCTTGATCACCGGCATGTTGACCGGGTCCAGCACGATGACGGCGTCGTCCTCCATGCGCAGCGAGGAGGCCGCGTCGATCCAGTGGCCGTTCCAGCCCGCGGCGCGCAGCTTGGGGAAGACCTCGTTGGTGTAGTCGCCGCCCTGGCAGGTGATGATGATCTCGCAGCGCTTGAGCTGGTCGATGTCGAAAGCGCTGCGCAGCGCGGTCTCGTTCTTCGCGAAGGCCGGGGCGGTGCCGCCGGCGTTCGAGGTGCTGAAGAACACCGGCTCGATCAGATCGAAATCGCGCTCTTGCGCCATGCGCTGCATCAGCACCGAGCCGACCATGCCGCGCCAACCCACCAGTCCAACCAAAGTCGTCATTTGCGTTCCTTGAAGAGGCCCGGCACTGCATTGGCCGGGCAAGTCGCCCAAAACACCGTCACAAACCCTGGGGAGCCTGCCCGGCTCGCTTCGCCGGGTTTGTGAGAGGGGGCGAGACGAACCGGAGCGGACTAGCTCTTGATGGTTTTGGTCGTGGCAATGGTGGACGTGGTCGTGGTTTTGCCCGCGAGGATCGCGGCCACGACGGCGTCACCCATCTCGCGGGTGCTCACCTTCTGGGTGCCCTCGCTCCAGATGTCCGCGGTACGCAGACCCTGGGCCAGCACGGATGGAACCGCCGACTCGATGCGAGCGGCGGCTTCGGGCTGGTTGAGGGAGAACTTGAGCATCATGGCAGCGGAGAGGATGGTCGCCAGCGGATTGGCGATGCCCTTCCCTGCGATGTCGGGCGCGCAGCCATGACTCGGTTCGTACAGGCCCTTGTTGTTCTTGTCCAGCGAGGCCGACTGGGCAGCATGCCGATCGAGCCGGTCAGCATGGCAGCCTCGTCCGACAGGATGTCGCCGAACATGTTGCCGGTGACGATCACGTCGAACTTCTTGGGCGCCTTGCACCAGCTGCATCGCGGCGTTGTCCACGTACATGTGCTCCAGCTCGACGTCCGGGTAGTCCTTGTGGACCTCGGTCACGACGTCCTTCCAGAACTGGAAGGTCTCCAGCACGTTGGCCTTGTCGACCGACGTCACCTTCTTGTTGCGCTTGCGCGCGGCCTGGAAGGCGACGTGGGCGATGCGCTCGATCTCGGGGCGCGAGTAGCGCATCGTGTCGAAGGCTTCCTCGCTGCCGGGGAAGTGGCCGTCGACGGCGGTGCGGCGCGCCGCGCGGCTGGCCGAAGTAGATGTCGCCGGTCAGCTCGCGGATGATCAGGATGTCCAGGCCCGCGACGAGTTCCGGCTTCAGGCTGGAGGCGTCGGCCAGCTGCTCGTAGCAGATCGCCGGGCGGAAGTTGGCGAACAGCCCGAGCGCCTTGCGCAGGCCCAGGATCGCCTGCTCGGGGCGCAGCGCGCGCTCGAGCGTGTCGTACTTCCAGTCGCCGACGGCGCCGAACAGCACGGCGTCGGCCTCCAGCGCGAGCAGGAGCGTGGCCTCGGGCAGCGGGTGGCCGGAGGCCTCGTAGGCGGCGCCGCCCACGGGGGCGGTTTCCATCTCCAGCGGCAAGTCGAGCGCGTTCAGGACCTTGACGGCCTCCGCGACGATTTCGGGGCCGATGCCGTCACCCGGCAGGACTGCGATCTTCATGGACTTCCCTTGTTGAGACTGGGCGGGCGCCGCGTGGCGCTCAGCGCGGAATTCGGTGATTCAGCCACGGCTTGGTGGCGAGGCGCTCGGCCTCGAAGGCCTTGATCTTGTCGGCGTGGCGCAGGGTCAGGCCGATGTCGTCGAAGCCGTTGAGCAGGCAGTACTTGCGGAAGGGCTGCACGTCGAAGGGCAGCTCCTCGCCGTCGGGCTTGACGACGACCTGGCGCTCCAGGTCGATGGTCAGCTGGTAGCCCGGGAACGCGAAGACCTCGTCGAACAGGCGCGCGACCTGGGCCTCGGGCAGCACGATCGGCAGCAGGCCGTTCTTGAAGCTGTTGTTGAAGAAGATGTCGGCGAAGCTCGGCGCGATCACCGCGCGGAAGCCGTACTGCTGCAGCGCCCAGGGCGCGTGCTCGCGGCTGGAGCCGCAGCCGAAGTTCTTGCGCGCCAGCAGTATCGATGGCGCCCTGGTAGCGCGGCTGGTTGAGCACGAAGTCCGGGTTGAGCGGACGCTTGGCGTTGTCCTGGCCCGGCTCGCCGTGATCCAGGTAGCGCCACTCGTCGAACAGGTTCGGGCCGAAGCCGGTGCGCTTGATCGACTTGAGGAATTGCTTGGGGATGATCGCGTCGGTGTCGACGTTGGCGCGATCCAGCGGCGCCACGAGGCCGGTGTGCAGGGTGAACTTGTCCATGTCTTGCTCCTGCGTGCGCGCTCAGGCGATGCGTCGCACGTCGACGAAATGGCCTTGCACCGCGGCGGCCGCGGCCATCGCCGGGCTGACCAGGTGGGTACGGCCACCGGCGCCCTGACGGCCTTCGAAGTTGCGGTTGGTGGTGGAGGCGCAGCGCTCGCCCGGCTCCAGGCGGTCGGGGTTCATCGCCAGGCACATCGAGCAGCCCGGCTCACGCCATTCGAAGCCGGCGGCCTTGAAGATCTTGTCCAGGCCTTCGTGCTCGGCCTGCGCCTTCACCAGGCCCGAGCCCGGCACCACCAGCGCCTGCTTGACGGTGGCGGCGACCGCGCCCGCCCAGGCGCTTCACGACGGCGGCGGCCGCGCGCAGGTCCTCGATGCGGGAGTTGGTGCAGGAGCCGATGAAGACCTTGTCGATGCGGATGTCGGTGATCGCCTGGTTGGGCTCGAGCGCCATGTACTGCAGCGCGCGCTCGATGGCGCCGCGCTTGACGGCGTCCTTCTCCTTGTCGGGATCGGGCACGCGGTCGTCGATGGACAGGACCATCTCGGGCGAGGTGCCCCAGGTGACCTGCGGGCGGATCTGCGCGGCGTCCAGCTCGACCACGGTGTCGAAGCGCGCATCGGCGTCCGAATGCAGCGTGCGCCAGTACTGCACGGCCTGGTCCCACTCGACGCCGGCGGGCGCGAACGGGCGGCCCTTCACGTAGTCGATGGTGGTGTCGTCCACGGCGACCAGGCCGGCGCGGGCGCCCGCCTCGATGGCCATGTTGCAGACGGTCATGCGGCCTTCCATCGACAGCGCGCGGATGGCGCTGCCGGCGAACTCGATCGCGTGGCCGGTGCCGCCGGCGGTGCCGATCTTGCCGATGATGGCCAGCACGATGTCCTTGGCGCCGACGCCGGGCATGACCTGGCCCTCGACCTTGATCAGCATGTTCTTCGCCTTCTTCGCGAGCAGGGTCTGGGTGGCCAGCACATGCTCGACCTCGGAGGTGCCGATGCCGTGCGCCAGCGCGCCGAAGGCGCCGTGGGTGGAGGTGTGCGAGTCGCCGCAGACGACGGTCATGCCCGGCAGCGTCGCGCCCTGCTCCGGGCCGATCACGTGGACGATGCCCTGGCGCACGTCGTTCATCTTGAATTGCGTGATGCCGAAGCCGTCGCAGTTCTCGTCCAGGGTCTCGACCTGCAGGCGCGAGACCGGATCGGCGATGCCCTGGCTGCGGTCGGTGGTGGGCACGTTGTGGTCGCTGACGGCCAGGTTGGCCGACAGGCGCCAGGGCTTGCGGCCGGCCAGGTCCAGGCCCTCGAAGGCCTGCGGGCTGGTCACTTCGTGGAGGAGGTGGCGGTCGATGTACAGGACGGCGGTGCCGTCGTCCTCGGTGTGCACCACGTGCTCGTCCCAGAGTTTGTCGTAGAGCGTGCGAGGGGCTGCGGAGATGTTGGCGGTCATGGGATGGCTCTCCATCACTTCAGGGATCGGGGGCTCAGCGGGAGCCGCCCTTGGAAACTGGCGGGTTCGCGGCCTGCGCGGCGGCGGCCTCGGCCTTGGCCGCCGGGCACAGCGCGTCGACGAAGCGCTGCACGACGGTGGGCAGACGCTCCTGGCGGGCCACCCCCAGAACATAGTCGCGCTGGGCCCAGGCTTCATCGAGCGTGAGCCGGCGCACGTCGAAGACCTGCGCGAAGCGGCGCGCCGGCGCGTCCGGCAGCACCGCCACGCCCATGCCGGCCTCGACCAGCTGCGCGATGGCGTCGAAGCCGCGCACCTGCAGCCGCGCCTTGAGCGTGCGGCCGCGGGTCATGGCTTCCTGCAGCATCAGCTCCTGGGCCGCGGCGCCGCTGTGCAGGCCGACGAGGTCATGCTCCAGCAGGTCGTCGAAGTTGACGGACTCGCGCCCGGCCAGTTCGTGGGCGGCGGGCACCAGCACAGCGAGGCGGCCGGTGCGGTAGGACCAGGTCTGCAGCCGGTTGTCCAGCAGCGGCGTGGTGAAGACGCCGACGTCGGCGCGGCCCTCGGCGACGGCGGCCTGGACCTCGGCGCTGGTCTGGTCCTCCAGGCTGATGCGGATCTGCGGATGGGCCTGCGAGAACGCGGCCAGGTCGGGCGGAAGTGCCTCGGCGATCGCGCCGGCATTGGCGGCAATGCGCAGATGGCCCTTGATGCCGCGGGCGAACTCCACGACCTCGCTCTCCAGCGCGTGCAGCGATGCGTGCAGCGAACGGATGTGGCGCACCAGCGCGCGGCAGGCCTCGGTGGGCTCCACGCCCCGGGCGCGGCGCTCGAAGAGCTGCACGCCCAGACGCGTCTCCAGGTCGGAGATCCGCTTGCTGGCGGCGGCCAGCGCCAGGTGCTCGCGCTCGGCTCCGCGGGTGATCGACCGGGTCTGTTCGATCGCCAACACGAGGTTCAGGGTAGTGAGGTCGAGGCGCATGGTCTGGCGGCGGCTGGGTTGAACTTTAGCCTTCGCCCGAAAGCGAAGACTACCGTCGTTCATGATAGCCGCTTCGCAGGCAACGAAGCCTCAATCTGAGCTCATCCGCCTCAGCTGGTGGTCTTCTTGACTTCTTCCGGGGTGACCACGCTGGCGGCGAGGGGCGCGGAGGAGGAGGCGCCGTCGCCCTCCCGCGCCGCGGATGAGGCGGTGCGCAGATGGATGCTCTTGAGCGCGTCGGGGAACGCATCAAGCTTCGCGTACTCGCCGGGCGCCTTCTGCCCTTTCAGCGTGTCCATCAGCGCCAGCAGCGGCGCCTCATGCCAGCCGAAACCACCACCGACCAAGCGACTCCTGGCCTCTTCGTTGTCCTTCACGGGAGACCGTTCATCGAACGACGAACTCTGAGCCTGGTCAAACGAACCCTGCATGATCTTGAAGGCCACGCTCAGCGGCACAGCGGCCAACTGACTCGTCTCGTTGTCCGCCGTGCCGTTCAGGGCCACCAGAGCATTCGCCTGCTGGACCAACTCCGAGATCTTCCCCCGGTATTGGAACGCGGCATGGGTGCGCTCCCCATCCCCCGCCTCGCTCCCCTTGTCGTTGGCGTAGGTGGTGCCCCTCGGCAGGAAAGCCTTGCTTCTGACATTGACGCCGGTCTCCGCTAGCAGCTCGTCGGCGCCTGAATCCCTCGCCAGCCGACGAATCGCCACCTGCGCGCCCGCCGGCCCCTCGTCCGGCACCGGCCCGCTCACGCCATAGCTTTCCAAGGGAAGCGACGCCCCGCCCGGAAGCCCCCATTGCATCGCCCCTCTCATTTCAGTTGGATCAGGCTGATTGACCTTGACGCCCTCCTTCGTGGTGTACCGATTGATCAGCCCTTTGCGCGACAACATGACCTTGGGTTCGGCATCGCCCTCATCGTCATAGCCATAGACGATCCCATACGACTGCATGGAGCGTTTCTCCGCCTCCGCACTCGCCCCCCGCCCGCCGGGCCCACCCGAACTGCCGCCTCGCCCGCCCCGCCCGCCACCGCCACTGCTGGAGGTCGCGCCACGTCTTCCTCTGCCGCCTCTTCCTCCTCGCTCGGACGCGACCTCCCTCTCCGCTCGCTTCTTCGCTCGCCTCTCCTCGATCGCGGCGCGTCGTTCTTGCCAGACCTTGAACCACTCCTCACTCTCGGGCCCGGTCATGGGCGTGCCGGGGACAGGGAGCGGCCGCTCGAGAGGACCCGGGAGCGCCCCGGCGGCGTCCTTCATCGCTGCGAAGGTCTCCGAAGAGCTGTAAGGAGCAAAGGGCTCCTCGGCGGGCAGTGGATGCATCATCAAGGCGGTGCGCGTTGGCGCGGAACTTGAGCTGGCCGCGGCAGGAACGCGCTCCCGCTCCCGTTCACGCGTCGGCGAGGAACTGCGGCTTGAGGCAGGCTCGTGCTCGGAGGGCTTTCTGCCAAAGGGAGCGTACATGGCCGACTTTTCAGATGGGGATGCGCCAGCCTAAAGCGCCACCCCCTGCCCGCCCATCAGCGCTTTGCTGATTTCGAACCGACCGAAGGCCGAGAGCTGTCCACGGCTTGTGTGACGCTCGTTACGTCTTCCCGACTTGTATTGGTCTGCTTCAGGTCTTATGGTGGTCCTGCTTTGGTGCTGTGTCGGGCCACGCGTTGAAGCACATCAACCACCTTCAAGGAGACATTCCATGCACATCCGTGCCCGACTGGGCGGCGCCTTCGCGCTCGCCTCGCTGAGCGGCGCCCTCGCCGCGCTGCTCGCCCCCACCGTCGCCCTGGCCCATGGCGCCCCGGAGTTCCCGATCTCGCGCCAGTACAACTGCTTCAAGAACCCGTCACTGCCGGCCTGTCAGGCGGCGATCGCCTACGGTGGCGAGCAGGCCATCTATGACTGGAACGGCGTCAACCAGGCCGCCGCCAATGGCAACCACAAGGCGGTCGTTCGCGACCTCAAGATCTGCGCCGGCGGCCAGGAGAAGTTCAAGGGCTTCGACCTCGCCCGCGCGGACTGGCCCGTCACGGCCTACGCCCCAGGCGCCGATGGCAAGTACGAGTACCGCTACAACGCCACCGCGCCGCACCGCTCGCTCAACTGGACCTTCTTCCTGACGCGCGACGGCTGGAACCCGAGCGCCTCGCCGCTGCGCTGGTCCGACTTGGAGCAGGTCCAGCAGCTGGGGCCGGACCAGATCGTCACGTCGGGTAAGACCTACACGATGAAGCTGAGCCTGCCGCAGCGCACCGGCAAGCATGTGTTGTTCTCGGCCTGGCAGCGCTCGGACAGCACCGAGGCCTTCTACGCCTGCTCGGACGTGGACTTCGGCGGCGGCAGCACCCCGCCGGGCACGCCGTCGGGGCTCAAGCAGATCGGCCAGGTGTCGGCGGCGCAGGACCTGCCGTCGGGCAGCCAGGTCAAGCTGCGCGTGTTCAACACCGCCGGCAACGACCTGGAGACGATCTCGGTGTCGCTGACCGCGGCGGCGACCAAGGCCGTGTGGCTGGGCCAGATCGCGACCAAGGTCAACCAGAGCTCCGCCTACGTCAAGGTGGGCACGCTGCAGGGCGGCGCGGTGGTCGTGCCCAGCGGCGCGACGGTGATGGACGTGTACCTGCAGAACGCCAACTCGGGCGCGAGCTATGCGATGGACGTGATCCTGCCGACAACGCCGCCGACCACCCCGCCCGGCACCACGGCCTGGACCGAAGGCGGGAGCTACACGGTCGGACAGGTGGTGAGCTACGCGGGCAAGTCCTACCGCTGCCTGCAGGCGCACACGGCCTACGTCGGCGCGGGCTGGAACCCGGCCTCCTCGCCGACCTTGTGGCAGGCGATCTGAGGCTCAGGCGGTGAGCCCCAGCACGCTGCGGCCCACCGCTTCGGCGACCTCGATGCCATCCACGCCGGCGGACATGATGCCGCCGGCGTAACCCGCGCCCTCGCCCGCCGGAAACAGGCCGCGCACGTTCAGGCTCTGGTAGTCCTTGCCGCGCGTGATGCGCAGCGGCGAGGACGTGCGCGTCTCCACGCCGGTCAGCACCGCGTCGTTCATCGAGAAGCCGCGGATCTGGCGCTCGAAGGCCGGCAGCGCCTCGCGGATGGCCGACAGGGCGTACTCGGGCAGGCTGCCGAAGCCCTTCTGCTGCAGGTCCGTCATCGTGACGCCGGGCTTGTAGCTCGGCTCGACATTGCCCAGCGCCGTGCTGCGCTGACGCTTGACGAAGTCGCCCACCAGCGCGGCCGGCGCCTTGTATTCGCCCTCGCCCAGCTCGTAGGCGCGCGACTCCCAGAAGCGCTGGAACGCGAAGCCGTCCAGCGGGTTCACCGTGCTGCCGTCCTTCTTGCCGTCCTGGCGATAGTCCTCGGGCGAGATGCCCACGACGATGCCCGCATTCGCGTTGCGCTCGGCCCGCGAGTACTGGCTCATGCCGTTGGTGACCACGCGTTGAGGTTCCGAGGTCGCCGCCACCACCGTGCCGCCCGGGCACATGCAGAAGCTGTAGACCGAGCGCCCGTTCTTCGCGTGATGGACCAGCTTGTAATCGGCCGCGCCCAGGATGGGGTTCCCGGCGTTGGGGCCGAAACGCGCCGTGTCGATGATCGACTGCGGATGCTCGATGCGGTAGCCGATCGAGAACGGCTTGGCCTCCATGTAGACGCCGCGCTCATGCAGCATCGTGAAGGTGTCGCGCGCGCTGTGCCCGAGGGCCATGATCACGTGATCCGCGCGGATCTGCTCGCCCGAGGCCAGCGTCACGCCGCGCAGGTGCTGCCGGCCCTGGACGTCAGGCTCGATCAGCAGGTCGGTGACCTTCTGCTGGAAGCGGATCTCGCCGCCCAGGCTCTCGATCTCGGCGCGCATCTTGATGATCATGCTCACCAGCCGGAACGTCCCGATGTGGGGCTTGCTGACGTAGAGGATTTCCTCGGGCGCGCCGGCCTTGACGAACTCCGTCAGCACCTTGCGGGTGAGGAAGCGCGGATCGGAGATCTGGCTGTAGAGCTTGCCGTCGGAGAAGGTGCCCGCGCCGCCCTCGCCGAACTGGACGTTGGATTCGGGGTCGAGCACGCTCTCGCGCCACAGGCCCCAGGTGTCTTTGGTGCGCTCGCGGACCTGCTTGCCGCGCTCCAGCACGATCGGGCGCAGGCCCATCTGGGCCAGGATCAGCGCGGCGAACAGGCCGCAGGGACCGAAGCCGATGACCACGGGGCGCAGGCGCTCGCCGCTCGAGGCCGCGGCGGCGAAGTCCGCCGGCGCCTGGCCGACGAACTGGTAGCGGGTGTCGGGCGAAGGCTTGATGTGGGTCTCGCCGGCATGGCGCTGGAGCAGCGCGGCCTCGGCGGCGGCATCACCGACTTCGCAGTCGACGGAATAGATCAGCACCATCGCGGTCTTCTTGCGCGCGTCGTAGCTGCGCTTGAAGACGGTGAAGGCGGTGAGCTGCGTGTCCGGGATGCCGAGTCGTTCGACGATGGCGGGGCGCAGCGCCTCCTCGGGGTGGTTGAGGGGCAGGCGGAGTTCGTTGATGCGGATCATGGCGATTGATCGAGCAAGGGAGAAACGGGCAGCTGAAAAACGGGCAGCTGAAAGCAAAACAGGCCCCGCCGCGGGGCGTGGGCCTGTCGTCAGGTCGATGGGGTCTTGCTCCCCGCGACCTCAACCCGAGTGCGGACGCTTGCCCGGGTTCTTCTTCGAGCGGGTGTGCGAGCCGCGCTCGAGGCTGCTCTTCTGACCGCGGTGGGTCGTGACGGTCACGCCCTTGGGGGCGGCGGGACGGGGAGAAGCCTTGCGGTCGGCTTCGGTGACGATCTTGTTGCCCATGTTGGCTCCGGTAATGAACGAGAGACACCTGCCCGAAGTCACAGACTCACCGGCCTCGGGCCCACCTGGGCGACCGGTTGCCTTGAGCAGCGTCGGAAATACGGTGAAGGGCGGGAGTTTACACGTTCCCGAGCCATTGACTCCCGCGAGCCAGCTACCGGGACGACGAGCCAGGGCCCCTCGCCCGCCACATCAGCCAGGCCGCGATGCCCAGCGCCCAGGCCGACCCGAAGTAATGACCCAGCGCGTCCTCGAAGGACGTGGCCTGCAATTCGGCGCCGATCCGCAGATTCCATACGGCGGCGCACGCCAACGCCACGGCGCCGGCTCCATACGCGATCCTCATTCCCGACCTCATCCCAACCCAGTTTTCTTATGGGCGGAACTGTAGAGGCCGCCGGGCCGCGCGCGTCCCCCGACCTACCCGAATCGGGGGAGGGAAAGCAGGAGGATGTGCGGCAAAAGTGGCGGGATCGGCCGAGGCGCTCGACCACCGGGGTCACTCGCCGAGGTGGCCGCCAGCGTCCAGCGCGGGCGGGCGCAGCAGGTCGGCGTCCACGCCCATCGCCTCGCTGGCGCGCTCCACGGCCTGCCAGAGCTCGGCGGGCATCGCAAGGATCCCCTCGGGCGTCGGCGATCGGGCGATCCACGCATCGATCTCCTGATGCTGTTCAGCCGTGATCAGGTCAAGGTTCAACATCTCGTCGATGGTCTTCACTGCGCGTCCTTGCTGGGTCAGGCACCGGTCGGGCGACGACCTGGCGATCGTCGCTCGCCCCCGTCGACGGGGCATGCCGGCGCACAGGGTACCAGTCCGGGCGGCTGGCTCGCCGATTGCCCTGCGAACGATCCCGGCAGAGATGCCGCGAACGCCGTTCGGCAGGACTGGCCATGAAACCGATCAGCCTCGCATTCCTCGCTTCCTCGGCGACGGTCGTCGCCGCGGCGGCCTTCGCCCAGACCCAGGCACCGGGCACAGCGCCCATCGACCCGGCCGCAGCCCGCCGCCAATCCGGCACGGTGGGCCCACCGCTGGACGCCGCCTCGACTGCGTCGACCGCACCTGTCCCGGCCGCTCCGGCGACGCCGCCGGCCTCCGCCGCGACTGTGGAGCCCGCGCCCGGAGCGGCGCCCGCCCCCGCCGCCGATGAGCGCCCGCAACGGCCCTCGCGACGCGCCAGCGGCCGGGTGACCGACCCTGGCGAGCACTCCGGCGCGCTGCCCATCCGCCCCGACCGCAACTGACATCCACGTGGACTGCCGCCCATGACGCCTGAGACCCCGCCCTCGCCCGCTCCCAGCTCAGCGCCTGCCGCCCCAGACGGCCCCTCGGGCACGCCGCGCGACGCCGCCGCCGAGGAGACGGTGCCGGTGCTGCTGAGAGGCTTCTCGGTGGTGCATGCGGCGCTGGCGCTGCTGTTCACGCTGATGGCGTTGATGCTGCTGGCGATCGCCGCGAAGGAGATGTGGGTGGCGCTGCACGCGGACTGGGACGATCAGGCCGCGCAGCTGGTGATCGAGGCGATGGGCGTGCTGGCCGCGGCCGTGGTCGCGCTGCAGATCGCGCAGACGGTGACCGAGGAAGAGGTGATCCGCACGGCCCACATCAGCGCGCCGACGCGGGTGCGGCGATTCCTGTCGCGGTTCATGGTGGTGATCGTGGTGGCGCTGGCGATCGAGGCGCTCGTGGCGACCTTCCGCTCGGCGCATTCGGATTCGACGCTGCTGCTGCATGCGGCGGCGATGGTGCTCGCCGTGGGTGCGCTGCTGACTGGCTGGGGCCTGTTCATCCGGCTGAACCGCGCGGCCGAGGAGCTCGAACCCGAGGCCATGCAGGAAGCCAAGCGGGAGGATCACAAGCTCAAGTGAGCGGCCTTGCAGGCCGGGGCCTGCGACGCGGCCCATTCGGCGGCCTCACGGACGGCGCGCGACTGGCGCTCGGAGGTCGGCACGGCGACGTCGGGTTGCAACGGCCCGCGCACGGGGGCGCCCTGGCTCACGGCATAACGCGCCACGCTCAGCAGCAGCAAGGCGTCGTCGGGCATGGGCATCGATTGGTTGGCTGTTGTCATGCCGTAGCTCGGCTGACCGAAGGTCCGCACGCCAGGCTCTCCTTGCAGCATGACCGCCAGCATCTCGCCGGCGCTCGCGGTGCGTTCGGACATGACCACGCCCACCGGGGTGCCGGCAAACCTCGCGAAGGTCTCGTTGCGTGCGTAGGACCAGGACTGGACGATCGGCACGCGCTGACCGCGTCCGTACACGAATCGCGCCTGGTTCCGCGGCGTGAAGACGTTGTGCATGGCTTCGATCACGGGCCAGGCGTTGCCGCCGGTCTGATCGTCCAGGCTCACCACCAGCGCGCAGGGTCTGGGTGCGACGTCCGCGCGCGCGACCTGCTCGGCCACTTCCCGGGCATAGGCGGTTGCCTGCTTCGGGTCGGTGAAGGTGGCGGCCGGCGGATGAAAGACCAGCACGACGCCATCAGGCGTCTCCAGCCGCTCCACGGTGGAGGCTCGTCCCGCTTCCTCGGGCGCCGTGCGCTGGGTCCAGCCTTGCGTCTGGACACGGCTCCACAACAGCGTATGGCCGTCGGCGTCGAGCGTGCGCAGATGCCGGCGCGCCAGGGTGTAGAGCACCGATCGAGGAACAGGCGAACCGGCCGCCGCGTCGACGTAGCGCCGAAGAGCCTCGCGCGATGCGTCGTAGTCGGTCCTGTCGGTCGGCAGCAGGCCATCTCGATCCACTGCGGCCAGCAGTCGATCGACGAGAGCTTTCGCCGTCGCTGGCGGAACCTCGCGCGACGCATCACCGGATTCCTTGCCGGTCTGCGCCGACGCGGTCGAAGCTGCCAGGACGAGCCCGGCGATCAGCCTCCCAACTGGCGCCACCCGATCAATCCTTCTCGAACGGCATCGTGTCCTGGAAGTCCTGCGCCTCGACCTTGCGGGCGACCAGGCGCGCGCAGCCTTTCAGGCGCGAGAGATCCTCACCCTGCAGGCCCGGATTGGGATGGGCGCTGAAGCAGCACACCGTGCCGAAGATCCGGCCGTCGGACAGCACCACCGGGGCGCTCAGGTGCGCGCCGATCGGGATCGGCGTGGCCGGCAGCTGGTACTGCGCCGCCACCGCCGACGCGTTGGTCATCAGCTCCGGCGCGCGGCCCTCGACGATGCGTTGGCAGTAGCTCTGCTCCAACGGCGCGGAATCCCCCACGTGCACGCCGATCTCCGAATGCCCGTCGACGAATCGGAACACCCGCTCCCCGTCCTGGAACTCGGACACGAACACGACGTCCATGTGCAGCTGCTGGCGAAGACCCCGCAGCACGTCGGTGATGCGGGCGTCGAGCTCGGGATCGAAGCTGTCCGACGTGGCGGCCAGCAACTCGGAAATGGCGACATCCAGGGAATGAGCGGTGAACGGTCGGTCGTACATCAGCGTCAAGGACAGAGGCAACAGCGGCGGCGTGCGCCGCAAAGGAGGACGGATGCTAAACCCATTGCGGCTTAGCGCTCACCGTCCGCGTGCGTGAGCCGATACAGCCCGACATCGACACGTCCGGCGAGGAAGCCAGCCTCGCAATAGCAGAGGTAATAGGTCCACAGGCGCTTGAACGCTTCGTCGAAACCCAGGGCCTGGATCGCGGGCCATTCGGCGAGAAATCGCCGCCGCCATTCCCGCAGCGTCAGCGCGTAGCCGCGGCCGAAACGCGACTCGGTGGTCAGACGAAGGCCCGCGCGGCGCGCCTCCGCCGCCATGCGCTCCGGCGTCGGCAACATGCCGCCCGGGAAGATGCAATGCTGGATGAAGTCAGGACTGTCGCGGTAGCGCTCGAAGTGCGGCTCGTCGATCGTGATGGCCTGCAGCACCGCCACGCCGCCCGGCTTGAGGCGCTCCTTCAACGTGGCGAAATAGGTCGGCCAGTAGGCCTCGCCGACCGCCTCGATCATCTCGATCGAGACGATGCGGTCGAACTGTCCGCTGACGTCGCGGTAATCCTGCAGCCGCAGGTCGACCTCGGGCGCCACGCCGTACTGGGCAGCGCGCTCGCGGGCGAAGGCGAGCTGCTCGGTGGACAAGGTCACACCGACGACCTCGACCCCGCAGCGCCGCGCCAAGGTCGCTGCCAGCGTGCCCCAGCCACAGCCGATCTCCAGCACGCGCTCGCCCGCACGGGGATCGAGCAACTCGACGATGCGGTCCAGCCGTTGGGCTTGGGCCGATTCCAGGGTCTGCGACGAGCCCTCACCCCCCGCCCTCTCCCGCTGCGCGGGCGAGGGGGCCAGGAGGGCCTCGTCTTCCGCGCCAGCAGTCGAGCGGGCCTCCTCCCCGTCATAGATCGCGCTGGAATACAGCATCGATTCATCCAGCCAACGCTTGTAGAAGTCGTTGCCGAGGTCGTAATGCGCGGCGATGTTGTGCCGGCTGCCGCGCCGCGTGTTGGCGTTGGCGCGATGCCGCCACCGGGCCAGCCATCGCGCCGGTCCGCGCGACTCGATCACGCCCAGCGCGGCTTCGTTGGCCAGGCCGAAGCGCAGCAGCTCGGTCAGGTCCGCGGACGACCAGTCACCATCGCGATAAGACAACGCCAGCCCCAGGTCGCCCTGCAGCAGCAGGCGCCACGCTGGACGCCAGCGATGGAGCCGAAGTTCCGCGCGCGGGCCGGGGGCAGCGCCCATCACCTCGATCCGCCGTCCATCGGGCAGCGTGAGCGAGAGCTGGCCGTGGCGCACGCGCGCGAGCAGGCGCCGCAGCGGCGCGTGCCACGGCGACAGCCGATCACCCGTCAGCGTCGTCGTCGCCGTTGTTGTCGCTGTCGCCGTCGCTGACGTTGTTGTTGTCGACGTTGTCGTCGTCGACGACGGTGCGGTCAGGGTCGAGCTCGAATCGTGATGCATGAGGGTCTCGAGAGGTCGATCAGGAAAGAGGTTCGCGCCGCACGACGGTCATCGGCTGGTCGGGCGCGGCGGGCCGGTCATGCAGCCGCGCGCCCTTGAGCCACAGCCGCAGCGCTTCCCAATGGATGCCGACGATGACTTTCAAGGTCAGCAGCGGATACGAGACGAGCAGCCGTGCCAGACCCGCGTCGGTCAGCGGCACGCGCCGCGCATCGAGCCGGGCGTTCAGCACCGGGGTACCGGCGCCTTCGGCGACTCCGGCTGGCCGCTCCTGGGCCGTCGATCCCGCAGCGTCCTCCACGCTGATGCCGAGGGACAGCCCCGGACGATCCACACGCGGCGGCTCGATGCGGAAGCGATAGCGAAGCGCCATGCCCAGGAAGGGCGAGACATAGAACTGCTTGTCACTGCGCTGCTCGATCAGCGCCGCGTCGCGCTGTCCGGGCTCGACCTCGATCAGATAGCTGTGGCGCTGGCCGAAGGTGTTGTTGACCTCGTAGACGATCGCTTGCAGCCTGCCGTCGGGCGCGTCGCAGAACCAGACGCTGAGCGGATTGAAGGCATACCCGAGCAGGCGCGGCATCGTGAGCAGCCGGATCGCGCCGCCGACCGGCAGGCCGGCCTCGCTGAGACGGGCCTGGACCTGCGCGCGCAGTCCGGCGACGTCCTTCGCCTGTCCATCCCCGTAATCGGCAGGGCGGAAGCTGAACAGGTTGAAGCGGCCGACCGAGAACCACCGCAGTCGCGCATCCAGTGCCTGCACCTCGTCGAGGTCCAGCAGGAGCATGAACATCCCATAGCTCAACCGGTGGCGCAGCGGGCGCAGGCGCTGATGCATCACCCTGCCGCGGTAGATCGCGGAGTTCATGTCGGCACCATGCCCGCCGGATCGAGCGCCCGCTTCGTCGACGGCAAGTGGATGCGGCCGGATTCGTCGGACACGGTCCAGGGCCGGCGCACGCCGCCGAGCGCCTCGGCCACCGCGAGCCCTGCCTGCAGGCCGTCCTCATGGAAGCCCGACCCGAACCAGGCGCCGCAGAACCAGGTGCGCTGCTGCCCCTGCAGCGACCAGAGCTCGCGCTGCGCGGCGATGCCGGTCGCGTCGAATCGCGGATGTTCGTAGACCTCGGTCCGGATCAGGTGCTCGGGCCGCGGGGCCACCGTCGGATTCAGCGTCACGAACAGCGGCGCGGCATCGGCGCCCTGCGGCAGATGCGGCTGCAGGCGATTCATCCAGTACGTGACCGTGGGCGGCGCCGACTCCCCAGGCGCAGCGGGCCTGGAAGATCCCCCGCGCGACCCGAGGTAGTTCCAGCTCGACCACACCGCGCGGCGGCGCGGCATCAGCGCGGGGTCCCGATGCAGGACGGCAAGGTTGCGCGTGTACGGGAAGGCCGACAGCAGGCGTTGCTCCGCCTCGCTGGGCGCCAGCAGCATGCGCAAGGACTGGTCCGCATGCGTGGCAAGCACGACGTGGTCGAACAGCCCCGTCCAGACGCCGCGCCGCGTGCGCAGGCGCACGCCGCCAGGCTCGCGGGCGACGGCGATGACCGCCTCGTCGCGATGGATGCGATCGATGAAGGTCCGCGTCAGGCGGCGCACGTACTCGCGACTGCCGCCGTCCACCGTGCGCCAGACCGGCCGATCGGCCACCTGCAGCAGGCCGTGGTTCTGGCAGAAGCGGACGAAGGCGGCCACCGGGTAGCGGCCGATCTCCGCCGCGGTCGTCGACCAGATCGCCGCGCCCATCGGATAGAGATGGTCGTCGCGGAAGGCGCGGCCATAGCCGCCCCGGTCGAGGTACGCGTCCAGCGCCATGTCGCCGCAGGTCTGGGCGTCACGTGGCGCCTCGCGGTAGAAGCGCAGCAGCTCGCGCAGCATCGACCAGAATCGCGGCCGCAGCAGGTTGGCACGCTGGGCGAAGAGCCCGTTGAGATCGGTGCCGGCGTACTCCAGCGCGCCCCCGTCCAGGCTCACCGCGAAGGACATGTCGGACGCCCGGGTCGGGACATCCAGGTGGCGGAACAGCGCGCTCAGGTTGGGATAGGCCGGTTCGTTGTAGACGATGAAGCCGGTGTCGACCGGGACGGTCGAGGTTGAAGCCGAAGCCGAAGCCGAAGCCGCGGCGGCGGCCGGCGCATCGACCGTGTGGCTGTGACCGCCGACCCGGCCCTCCGCCTCGAAGACCTGCACGTCATGCCGTTGCGACAGCAGCCAGGCGCAGGACAGCCCGGAGATGCCGGCTCCCACGACGGCGATGCGCCAGGGGCGGCCCTCGGGGTGAGGCGGAAACTGGGGAGCTGTTGCTTCGGTGCGGTCCATCGTCGCGTCCTGGGAATGTGTGCCTTGTACGCGAGCGATCGGGTTTTGGATTCCTCGGCCCCCTCACGTGGGCGTGCAGAGGGCGGGATCGCAGGCCGTTCACGGCTTTGGCGAGGCGTCGGCGGGGCTTTGCGAGGATTTGCCGCGCGAATTCCTGCCGATTCCTGGGCGACAAACGCCCGTTTGGCGATCCTGTCCGCGGTAGGCGATGATCCGAGTCGCCGTTCGCCGCGTATTAGGGTCCATGGGCCAGTCACGTCGCGAACCTCCGACCACCGTCCCGGCCACCGGGCCGGGCGGGGTCACGTCCACGTCCACACTGTCCCGGGTCCGCCACTTGAAGATCGTTCCGCTCGATCCGACGCGCTCCGCAGCGCCCTCGCCGTCCGAGCCGGACTGGCCGGCGCTCATGCGGCGCATCGCGGAGCATCAGGACCGCGAGGCCTTCGGGCGGGTCTTCGCCCATTTCGCGCCCCGGCTCAAGAGCTACCTGATGCGCACCGGCAGCAGCGACGCCGCGGCCGAGGAGCTCGTGCAGGACGCGCTCGTGACGGTCTGGCGCAAGGCGGCGATGTTCGATCCGGCGCAGGCCGCTGTCTCCACCTGGATCTTCACCATCGCGCGGCGCCTGCGCATCGACGCGGCGCGCCGGCATCTGCTGGATGGCGCCGGGGACGAGTGCTTCGAGTTCGATCACCTGCCGGCCGACCAGGCCGACGTGGCCGACCATGCAGATGCGTCCCGCCAGTGCCGGCGCGTGCGCGACGCCCTGTCGCGCCTGCCGCCGGAGCAGGCGCAGGTGTTGCGCCTGTCCTTCTACGACGACGAGCCGCATGCGCGGATCGCGGCGGAACTCGGCTTGCCGCTGGGCACCGTGAAGTCGCGGATCCGGCTCGCCGTCACGCATCTGCGCAAGTTGCTGGAATCCTGATCATGTTGCCGCCCGATATCCACCATCACCCCGACGACGAGCTGCTGCTGTCGTTGGCCGCCGGCGGTCTGCCGACCGGCATCCGCCTGGTGACGGAGGTGCACCTGGAGCTGTGCGCCAGCTGCCGCGAGCGGGTCGCCATGTTGCGCGCGGTGGGCGGGGCGATCCTCGAGGAAGAAGCGCCCGTCGCGATGCGCGACGACGCGCTGGCGCGCGCCTTCGCACGGATCGACGCGCTGGAAGCGGGGAGTTCCGATGACGCGTCAGCGGCTCCGCGCAAGGTCCCTGCTCCGCCGCCGCTGCCCGCGGGCGCGGTCTGGCCGCGCGCGCTGGCCGATTGCAGCGCCACGCGCTGGCAATGGTTGGGCCCCGGCATGCGCTGGAGCCGGGTCAGCGTGCCGGGCGCGCCCGAGGCCAACGTCTTCCTGCTGCGCATCGGTGCGGGCAAGTACCTGCCGCCGCACACGCATCGCGGCACCGAGCTCACGCAAGTGATCTACGGGCGTTTCCATGACGGACGCGCGCTGTTCGGACCGGGCGACTTCGACCTGGCCGACGGTGAAGTCCACCATCAACCGGTGGTGCAGGAAGGCAGCGAATGCATCTGCATCGCCGCCGTCGAGGGCCGCCTTCACTTCGACGGGCTCATCGCCCGGTGGTTCGGGTCGCTAGTCGGGATGTGATTCGGGCGGTGAGCACCGCCGCGATGCCGGACGACACGCTGCTGATGACCGTGCCCCAGAGCAGGTCGACCGCGGTGATCAGCCAGGGCCAGTCGCGCAGCGTGGCCTGGTTGGTGAAGTCGTAGGTCGCGTAGGCGAGGAAGCCGAACAGCGCGCCATGGGCGAAGGACAGCGCCGGTCGGCCTCGCCGCAGGCTGGGCGCGATCGCGAAGAACACCAGCCCCACGATGTACAGCGGATAGAAGATCGCCACCGCGCGCCAGTCGACCTCGGTGGCCATCAGATGGCCGATGCCGGGGCGGTAGAGGCTGGCCGTGGCGGTGCTCAGCCACACCGCATCCATCGCGAGGAACACCGCCAGCGTGAGCGCATAGGCCAGCGGCCAGCGCCAAGCCGGCGCGGGCTCCGCGACATAGCCGGTGGCGGCCGGGGATCCGGTCGAAGCAGTCATCTCGATCTCCTGGGGCTGCGTTCAGGGCAGCCGGTAACTCAACACGCGTCCGCCCTTCACCACCGCGTCCAGGCCGATCCAGCGACCATCGCCACGATCGCGCCACAGCGTGATCTGCTGGCGATCGGCGGCCTTGCCCGACGTCGCGGGCGGCGTGGCCGTCAAGCGCCATCGCGTCGCCTCCACGTCGCGTCCGTTCACGGGAATCACGCCGTCGGGCAGGCGCTCGACGCGGACCTCGTCGAACTCGCCGGTCTGCGGGTTCAGCAGGCGCTGCTGTCGCACGAGCGCGGGGTTCCAGTAGGCGTAGCTCATCGGGCAGTCCGGGTCGGAGAAGGTCTTGTCGACCTGCACAGGCTTGCCGTCGTCATCGGTGCGGCTCTGGACGGATTGCAGGCAATCGCCGCGCCAGCGTTCCTTGGCCTCGTGGCGATACCGGAAGACCGTCAGGCCGAAGAGCTTCACATCGAAGCGCGCTGTGCTTTGCACGGTGCGCGCGATCGGCGCCTCGGTGCCAGCAGCAGCTGCGGTCGCGACTTCCTCGACGACGAATCGATGCGTGCCGATCGGCTTGCCGTCGAGGCGGACCTCGAAGTCCCAGGTCGCTGCGCCAGCGGCGGCGGCCCATGCAGCCGCGGCGCACGCGGCCACAAGACGTGGCGCCCTCATCGCGCCGCGCCGCGCCGCGGCGGCCAGGGAATGAAGGCGCTGGTGCGGGCGATGTAGTCGCGATAGGCGGGACGGCGCCCGCCGATGTCCTTCTCCAGCAGCGTCACACCGCTGACCTTGAGCAGCAGGAAAGTCATCAGCAGCGGCGAGGCCAGGCACCACGCCGCGGCCCAGCCGCCGGCGCTCAGGCCCATCACACCCAGGCCCCACCACACGCAGGTCTCGCCGAAGTAATTGGGATGACGCGAATAGCGCCACAAGCCGGTGTCGAGCACCCGGTCGCCGTGACCGGGCGAGCGGCGGAAGCGCGCGAGTTGCGCGTCGGCGAGGGTCTCCATCAGCAGCCCGACCGTCGCCAGCGCCGCGCCGAAGCCGTCCCAGAAGCTCCACGCTGCCCGGCCCTCCCCGCTGGCGACGAGCTGCGGCCAGGTGACGACCCAGCCCAGCACCGCCTGCAACAGGAACACCAGCCACAGGCTCTTCAGCGCAAAGCCCGGTTGATTGCGCGCGCGGATGGCCTGGTAGCGGCGGTCTTCGCCATGACCCCAGTTGCGCGCGGTCACGTAGACGGCCAGCCGCACGGCCCAGGCGACGGTGATGGCGAGCATCACGAGGGCACGCGTGTCGCCGCCCAGATGGAAGACGTAGAACGCGGCAGGCGCGGCGATGAACAGCGACCAGACGCGATCAGCGAGGCTCGCGTCCTCGCGCGCGATGCTGACCAGCCAAGTCGGCACCGCGATCGCGACGGCGATGAGCAATCCCAGGAGAGCGGTGCTCCACATGGCTCAACGGGCGGCGGTGCGCCGCGGCGCGAAGAGGTAATGGCTGACCCACCATTGCTGCCCGCGATCGTAGGCGAAGAGTTCCTCGACGGAGAGCAGGAAGAGCCGCCAGCGCTGCCACCACATGGGGGCGTCGGCGGCGCCATAGACCGATTCGAAGACGGGCATCAACTCGGCGCGATGCGCGTCGAGGCGCTGCAGCCAGGCGGCGGCGGTGCGCGCGTAATGTCGGCCGTCCCAACGCCAGCGCTGCTGCAACGCGAGGTCGTCCTGGCACAGCAGCGCGAGGTCATCGCTGGGCATCATGCCGCCGGAGAAGAAGTACTGGCTCATCCAGTCGGTGGCGTCGCGGACCTCGAAGGCATAAGGCGCGTCGCGGTGCGCGAAGACATGCATGAAGAACCGGCCGCCGTCGCGCAGCCAGCCGGCGACCTTGCGGAAGGCCTGCGGCCAGTTGCGCAGGTGCTCGAACATCTCGACGGAGACGATGCGGTCGAAGCGCTGGGCGAGCGCGCCCACATCGGGGTCATCGCCTTCGCCGAAGCTGTTGAAGTCGCGCGTGAGGACGCGCAGGTTGCGCAGACCGCGGTGGGCGGCCTTGCCCTCGATGAACTCGCGTTGGGACGCGGAGTTGGAGATCGCGAGGATCTCGGCATTCGGGAAGTGCGAGGCCATCCAGAGGCTGAGCGATCCCCAGCCGCAGCCGAGCTCGAGGATGCGTTGGCCGTCGGCGAGTCCGGCGCGGGCGGCGGTCTCGGCGAGCGCGGCTTCCTCGGCGGCCTCGAGCGTGTCGACGCCGTCGGGCCACCAGCAGCAGCTGTACTTGCGCTGCGGGCCGAGCATGGCCTGGAAGAGCGCGGGCGGGAGTTCGTAATGCTGCTCGTTGGCCTTGTCGGGAAGGACGGCCAGCGGCGCGGTCTTCAGCGAGTCGAGGAAGCGCTGCGTGAGGGCGGCCGCGGTCTCGTGGTCCTCGTGATGGGATTCATCGAGGCGCTGGCGCAGCAGGTGGCGGATGCCGAGCCGCAAGGCCGGATCGGGCAGGAGGCCGCGTTCGGCCAGACGCATCGCAAGCGAAGACAGGGCGAGATCCATGGCGTGACCTGGGAGGGGTGACGCCTTGTTCTACGAGGCAGATGCAGGATTGGATCTCTGCGACTGGTAGAAAGCGCCACATCGGCCGGTCGCCGATCCGAATGGGACGAAGTAGCGCGGGGTCAGGCGCACTCGGCCAGGAAGGAGGTGTTGCCGGTCTTCGGGTCTTTCGAGCGTGTGACCGTGCATTTGCGGACATGCGGCTCGACTCGGCGATCCAGCGAGATGCCCGAACCTTGGTAATGGCAACGCATCCAGACTTCCGAGTCGCCGATGGCCGTGCGGAACGGCCAGAAATGTCCATTCGCGCGCATCGAGAGTGGCGCGAGCACGGCGTTCGCTGCTGGTTCTTCAAGCAAGGGGCCCTCAACCACGCTCATGCCTGTGAGGCTGCGCGTCGATGCATGGTCCTTGACGTTGAAGCCATCGGCGGCTTTCGTCAGGCGCTCGGCGATGTCGATCGTCGGCGGGCAGGATTGGGCGTGGGCGGGCGCGATCGCGAGGTAGAGCGACAGGTGCAGAAACCAAGAGGCCAAACAAGTGCTTCTCATCGCCATCCGCTCATCCTTGGCCGTTGCATTCAAGGGTGGTGACGCGTCGATCAACGACCGAGTAGCGCAAACGGATCACATCGCATCCTCCGTCCATGACGACCGGGCTCCGAGGAGCATCGAGGATCTCGATGCCGTCCGCCTTACCGTCGTACAGGAAGGTCCCGACCAGAACGTCCCTGCCGCTATTTGGCGTGCGCTCCAGCGAGTAGGACCGGCGATAGGTGCTCAGTTCGTGGGCACGCGCGGGCAACAGGAGCGTGGGCTCAATGTGGGTTTGGATGAAGTCGGCGGTCAGCGCGAAGTTCGAGGCTGGCTTGGGAGGACGCGAAGACGCTTGCCAGCGCAAACCGAAGAACGCGACCAAGGCAAACAAGATGACGCCGAGAAGCAAGAGCATCGTCGCCTTCAATCTCATGCTTCTTCCCTCATCCGCTTCAATCGCCATCGCAGCCAGATGAGCTCGATCGCCACCAAGATCGCGCCAGCAAAAGCAATTGGCCAGATCGACCCTCGCAGGATCGCTTGATAGATCGCGACGATGCCGATCAGCATGCAAACGCCGTGAAGGACGACTTCGATCGCGAGGCGCTTGAAACTCTTCATGGCTTCTCGTTGTCCGATCAGATCACTCGGGCCACGACGTTGGCGCAGAACGCGGTAAACACACCGAAGACCGCCCCGGCGCCCAACTGCCGAAACAGGCGAATCCGCCAAGGCCATAGACCGAAGCCTCCGAAGAGGACAGGCAGCGCGCAGAGCAAGGCGACCAAGGCCCATTCGCGCCAAAGGTAGGTTTGCAGGAGAAACATCGGGATGGCGATCGCGATGACGATGAAGGCGTCAACCGACATTTCTCGCAGGGCCAATTTCGTCCCGTGTTGCATGGTTAGAGCCTCGAAAAGACCATCGCTACGCTGAATCGGTTTCAGGCCACCACTCGGATTCGAGGCGGTCCCGCAGCAGAGTATCGTTCCATACGCCTCGAATCGATAACCGACGCTGCTCCGCGGTCAAATCACCGACCTTCCACTCTTCCTGGCCATTCCACAGCCACCACACGTCAACCTTTCGCGTGGCAGGATTCATGACTCCAGCGCGGAATGTCGGGAAATTCTTTTCAGAAGCGGACAGCTCGACATTTCCAACAACAGAAACAATCCCTTGATCCAAAGCTGCGCGGAGAGGGAAGAAGCATTGAAAGGCAGCCGGTCTCGCCATCAACTCCGGCAGAGCCGACGGGCGAGTATCATGAAATCCAGCGAACGCCCGCAGCAACGCTCCATATTGTCGATGCTTGTGCGTGTAATGCAGATAGCTGAAGCCTCGACTTGTCTTCACTTCAACCACATCGCCAATTTTCAGACTTGCCACTTTTTCATCCATCCCCAACCCAGAACGCATGAGACGAAGCAGAGAATTTCCACGTCCCGTCTATTTTTCACTTCGCCACCACCTCTTTACAGCGATGGCTCCGGAAATAGGAGCCATCACAAATATCAATCCAATAAGCAGGAGAAACAGGAAAGGAAACCTGTCGACGACTCCAGGAACAAAAACAAACACAAACATCAATGCCATGACAGCAATGTGAAGCCACTTGTACCACCTCATATGCGACGCTTCGTTCTGTCTACTCTGGCCAAAGATGGAGGACCCGGATCGACCTTGCGGTCGTTAAGTTGCCAGGGACATGGGGGAGAGTTGCCGACCTGTGGTCCGTCACCGGCGACGGAATGCTAGAGGTGCACGTTCCTCTGGGCGTTGGGGGCAAACCCTGGCACCATCCGCCGATTCGCACGATCGTCACCCGCCTTGCTCACCGCCCTATTCCTCTGCATCAAGATCGCACTGTCCTGCGCGATCGTCGCGGGCATGCACGCCACGACAACACGCGAGATCGTCGATCTCTACGGTCGATCAAGGCTCGCGCTCGTTGGATTGGGGGTGCTGCTCCTCGGCTTGCTCTCGAACTGGCTGCTGTCCGGGCCGCATCTTTTCGAATGGAGCTTCTGGACTTCGCTGGCGATCGCAGATCACTGGGCCGTCGCGGCATTCGCCTTTGGCATTGGCTTGTTCGTTCAAGTGGTGCCTTTTCGGGGTGCCGAGGGAAAGCTTTCCGGACGACGTCAGCTCAGGATCTGAAGAGGTGATCCATGAACAACCATCTAAAGTCCAAGTACGGGCAACACTTGGAATTCCTTGACGAAGAACTGCTGGACGTCAATCAAGCTGGCTCGTTTGACTCGCAGATCATCCATCTGGCATCTTTCGCCGGGGAGCACGAAGACATTTCTTTAGCGGTGGCTCTTGGCGCCAACCCCAACGCCATCGGCGACTTGGGCCTGTCCCCGCTTCACTACGCCATCCTAGGCGGTTGCGCTCGGACGGTGAAACTCCTGCTGAGTCTTGGGAGCGACAAGTCGATCGAAAATGAGTTCGGCGAGTCTGCTCTTGAGATGTCGCAGATCTTGGAACTGCATGAAATCAGCGTTCTTTTGGGCAGCGCCGAGCTTGCTCCTTCATTCGGACACGATGCCGCTGACAATACGAAGCAGCGCTGGCTAGATTTCAAACATATTCAAGAAGAGAATTGGGGCCTATCGTGCAGGTAACTGCACTATTCTCCTCCCGCGCCAATGCACTCGCCACCTGTTTGGCTGCGGTAATTTCACTTCTCACCACTTGGCTGCTGTTCGCGATATTCACTCCTGACGCGCCCATCCTTCTGCGTCTACTTTCTACAGCCATCGTGTGGGCGCTGAGCGTTCCGCAATGGCAGAAAGCGGCTGCGCATTCTCCAATCGGGTGGCTTGGCCTGGCCCTCGTTGGTACGCTGATGGCGCTTCTGTTCGCTTGGATCGATTGCCGAATGCTTGCTGCGCCGTGGGCAAATTCGTGCCGAGGTGGACCCGCCGGCTTCAGCGCCCTCCTGACCTGCTCCGCATTTGCAGCAGCCATCGTCTTCGTTGGAGCGGGTGTGCGGCGCGCCGCCCTTGCTGTCATTTCACCGGAGAAGTATCGGCAAACGCGAAAGAACGAATCGCGGGCCCAATGACATGTGCGCAACCCGTATCGTGGCGAGCGGTCGTCAACGACAGGTCGACTTCGAGTACCACTGCGAGTGCGGTGATGCCGCTTCCGCCATCCAAACCGCACGCCTGCATCTGGTCAGCCTCAATCGCGACTGGCTGATCGATGACGTCCGTCGCGACAAGCGGTCGGTGAGGGCTTTACTGCGTCGCGAGCTCACCATCCGCAGGACCACGAAGACCATCGACGCATTTGAGATTGAACCTCGTGACTGATCACCCCGAAGCGACGCTCTGCGGCCTCATTGGCGCATTCATCGCGGCGTCGTCGGTGACGGCTGCCGCGATCGCTTCGCTCTTCCCGCTTTCCGGTTCCCACGGCCTTGTCGATGTTTTGGGCACCTTCCTGGTCGTGTTTCCGTTTTCCACGGCCGCCGCTCTGGTCTTGGGCTTTCCGGCGTTCGCGCTGTTCAATCGATGGCGCCTCGTGCGCTGGTGGTCAGCGATGCTGGGGGGTGCCGTCGCCGGGGCGCTGGCGATCTTGATCCTCAACTCTGGGAACGTTGAGAGCGCCGCCGCTTTGACGCTTTATGGCGCCATCGGCTCCGCGTCAGGGCTCGCGTTCTGGTTGGTTTGGCGTCGGTCGGCCCGGTAGTCCTCATCCCCTCTTCACCCTCTTCACCCTCAACATCTCATGATCCGCGCGCTCGATGAGTTCATGGGCGCTGGCGGTGTCCTCGGGCGCGAAGACCGCCACGCCCGACGTCGCCCCCACCCGCAATACCGCGCCTGACGCCAGCGTTACCGGCTCCTTGATCGCCTCGATCACCCGCGCCAGCACCGGCGGCCATTCCGCGTCGTCCACGCAGGTCAGCACCAGCACGAATTCATCCCCGCCCAGCCTTGCCGCCGTGTCCAGCGGCCGGATGCTCGCCGTCAGCCGCTGCGCGATCGTCTGCAGCAGCTGATCCCCGGCGTCATGCCCGTGCTCGTCGTTCACCGCCTTGAAGCCATCCAGGTCCAGGTAGCACACCGCCACCCGCTTTCTCTCCCGCCGCGCCATCGCCAGCGCCTGCTCGATCCGGTCGTAAAGCAGCACCCGATTCGGCAACTGCGTCAACGCGTCATGGAACGCCGCATGCGCCAGGTGCTCGTGCGCCGCCTTCATCGGCGTGATGTCCACCGCCATCGCGAAGACCTCCGTCTCCGACAGCGGCGCCGCGTTGAAGTCCACCCACACCGCCTCACCGGCCTTGCTCTTCATCCGGATCTGCGAGCGGTAATACCCGTGCGACGCCAACGCCGCATACACCTGCCGGCCGACTTCCTCGAACTGCTCGTCGTCCCAATAGAACACCCGCGCCGACACGCCGTCCAACTCCCCCGGCCCGTACCCGAGCAAGCGCTCCACCGCCCGATTGCGCCACGTGATCATCCGGTTGGACATCTTCGCCATCGCCACCAGGTCGCTGTCGAGCATCGCCGCCTGCTCGCGCTGCAGCCGCCGCTCCTGCGTCACGTCGCGCCCGGACGAGAACACCAGCAGCTCCCCGCCGATCTCCGCCACGCTCAGGTGCAGCGCCACGTCGATCACCTCGCCGTCATCGCGCCGGTGCTGCACATCCACCTGTTGCCGATCCCCGGCCTTGATCCTCGACAGCCACCGCTGGATCGCGGCCTCGTCCTGGTTGGCGTCCCACTGCGCGATGTGCCGTCCCAGCAGCGACGCCCGCGTCGACTTCAGCATCTCCGCGAAGGAATCGCTCATCTCCACCAGCCGACCGTCGCGGTCGATGATGTGGATGCCGTCGCCCGCCACGCGCATCAGCGCGCGGATGCGCTGTCCCTGCGCCGCCACTTCACGGATGGCCTCGAACTCGCGGCGGCTCACGCGATGCGCATAGGCCGAGGCCAGCACCACCAGCAGCCACGCCAGCGCCGCCAGCGATCCCACGCGCCAGGCCTGCGCGCGCCACGGCGCGAAGAAGCGATCGTTGTTCACGCCCGCGTAGACGACGAACGGCCACTGCTCCAGCGCGCGATAGGAACTGGTGCGGTTCTGTCCGTCGATCCGCACCGTCGAGACCAACGTCCCCTTGCGCGGTTGCTCGACCAGCAACTGGCGCATCCCCGGCGACACGGCGGTATCGCCGATCTCGCCCTGCACCGGACTGTCCGGCGCCACCCGCGCCACCAGCCGCAGGTCGTCGCGGCGCAGCGTCATCGCGTCCAGCGGCGCGAGGTCGTAGCGCTCGAAGATGCGCCGGAAGTGCTCCACGCCCACGGTCACGTAGATCACGCCCGCGAAACGTCCCTGCATCCGCATCGGGCGCACGAAGGCCACGATCCAGTTGCCCGACACGCGCGACACCAGCGGCCCCGTGACCTGCGTCGTCGGCTGCGCCTCATCCCGGGCGCGCGCGAAGTAGTCGCGGTCGTCGACCCGCGTGGGCGCGCCCTCGGGCAGCCGCGTGCCCCAGCGCACCCGGCCCGTCGCATCCGCCGCGCGCATCGCCTCCACGCCGGGCATCAGGCCGAAGCGCGCCAGCATCACCTCGTTGAGCGCCGCGTCCCCGGCGCCCTCGGTGAGCATCCGCTCGAGCTCACCGCCCGTGGCGCGCAGCACCGCGTCCATGCGGCCGATCTCGGATTCCACATTCAGCTGCGCCACCGCGGCGAGCCCCTCGGTGACGTCGCGCGCCTGCGCCTCGTAGGCCCGGCGCGAGTTGTCCAGCACATGCGCCACCAGCGCGCCCAGCACCAGCGCGACCGTCACGTTCGCGCCGATCAGCCAGCCCGTGAGCCGGCGCCGGCGACGCGCGGCGCCTTCGACAAGCACTTGCGGATCGGTCAGCGGCATGGGCAGTTGAACCACGCATCGGCATGCCGGCCGGGGCGAACCCGGTCCCGGCGGCCTGGCCTGAACTCCCTGAAGCCCGGCCGGATCTCGCGAACTCCGTCGTGGTCCGGCTTCCCGGCCAGTCTACTGATCCGCTCCCGGCCCCGGCGATGCCGGGAAACCCGAGAACGCGGGGGTCTCACAGACCTTCCATGATCTTCTCCGCGGCCTTGTCCTTCAGCGTCCCGTCCTTGGGCGCGAGCAGCTCGCGCGCGTTCGGAATGCCAGTGCCGGAGGCCGCGGGGGCCGGTGCCTTGTAGCCCGGCATCGTCGACACAGTGCCGCCCTTGACCTTCTGCTCGGTGCTGCCCGCCGGGCAGGCATCGTTGGTGTAGAGCACGCTGCCGTTGACCAGGCACCGGCGCACGCTGCCCGGCGCGGGCTGACCGCCGCCGCTGGCCGGCGCGTCGTTGGCCGAGGACAGGCCCGGTACCTTGGGCAGCTCGACGTTCTGCACCTGCCGTTCCACCTGGCGCGTCGCATCGCGCAGGAACGGGATCTCGTCGCGCTTCTTCCAGCCGACGACACCGGCCACGACCAAGGCCACGATGAGCAACACCACACGCATGACAGATTCCTCCCTGAATGGCGCCGATCGCGCCGAGACGCGCGGACCACATGCCTTGCCGCGCGGCCGCCCGTTATTCGATGTGATGGTGGGCAGCGGGCGAAATCATATCGGCCGACCATGACCGGGAATGGGTGACAAGGCCTCCCGCCAGCTCGTGTGGCCCCCTCATTGCGGGGATGGTCAGCCGGATCAGCGCCCGGACGTCGAGCGCAGCGCCGTCAGCTCGCGCGTCAGCCAGACCTTGCTCTCGACGGGTGCCCCGCCGGCGCAGCGCACGAGATAGGGCTTGCCGCTCATGCTGCTCTTGGACGCGCCGCGTTCAATGAACTCCTCGGCCGTCTTCACGAGGTTCTTGTCCTCGAGGTAGGCCAGCTTGCGCTCGAGGTGGGCGCGGGCCTCGGCGGCGGCGTGCCAGTCGCCGTTGCGGTTGAACTCGCAGGACGAGGCCTGCAGACGGCCCAGCAGCGCCGTCACCTCGGCCTTGGCCGCCGCGGGCAAGGGCGCGGCGCCAGCCGTCGCGGCGCCCCACATCACCGCCGCCATCGCGGCGCACCGCATCGACATCAGGACCCCACGCATCGGATGCATCACGCTCATCACCACGCTCGTCACCCCGCTCATCACGCCTGTCTGGAAAGCGGCGATGTTGCCAGATACGCGCCGCCATCCAGGCACTCGCCCACGGACCAGCTCTCGTTGCAGGCCGCGGCCAGGCGCTGCAGCTCGGCGTCCTGCTCGTCGAGCTCGGCCCGCATGCGGGCGATCTCGGCCCGTCTTCGCGCCAGGCCGGCCTGCACCAGGTCATGCGGCAGGCGACCGCCCTGCCCCTGCGCGAAGGCCTGCCGCAGGCTGTCCAGCGAGAACCCCAGCCGCTGAGCCAACTGGATGAACTGCAAGCGCTCCAGCGCGGCCGGACCGTATTCGCGGTAGCCGTTGGCCGAGCGCGTGCCCTCGGGCAACAGCCCGCTGGCCTCGTAGAAACGAATCGCCGAGGGCTTCATGCCCGTCTGCCGGGCCAGTTCTCCGATGCGCATGCGAAACCTCTTGACCTTCAAGTGAGCTTGAAGCTTACGCTCGCGGCCATCTCCCTTGCCTGCCGCCGGGTAACGCCCGGTCGCCGTCCTCATGTCGACTTCCACTTCCGCTTCCGTTCCTGCTTCCGTTCCTGCTTCCGTTTCCCTGCACGACGCGCTGGTCCTGCCCAACGGTCAACGGCTCAAGAACCGCATCGCCAAGGCCGCGATGGAAGAAGCCCTGGCCGAACCCGGTCAGTTGCCCGGCGCGGCGAGCCAGCAGCTCTACCGCCGCTGGGCCGAAGGCGGCGCCGGCCTGCTGATCACCGGCAACGTGATGGTCGCGCCCGACGCGCTGACGGGGCCAGGCGGCCTGGTGCTGCAGGCCGGAACGCCGCTGGCGCCGTACCGCGCCTGGGCCGCCGCGGCCAAGACCGGCGGCACGCGCGTGTGGATGCAGATCAACCACCCGGGCCGCCAGGTCTTCGCGGCGCTCGGCAATCCGGGTTTCGCGCCGTCCGAGGTGTCCCTGGACATGGGCAAGCACGGCAAGCTCTTCGCGCCCGTGCGCGCGCTGAGCCAGCCCGAGATCACCGCCATCGTGCGCCGCTTCGCCGACACCGCCCGCGCCGCGCGCGAGGCCGGCTTCGACGGCGTGCAGATCCACGCGGCGCATGGCTACCTGCTGTCGCAGTTCCTGTCGCCGCTGGCCAATCGCCGGGAGGACGGCTACGGCGGCCCCATCGCGCATCGCGCGCGCCTGTTGATGGAGGTCGTGCGGGCGGTGAAGGCGGTCGCGGGACCGGACTTCGCGGTCGCGGTCAAGCTCAACAGCGCGGACTTCCAGCGCGGCGGCTTCGACGAGGCCGATGCCCGCGCGGTCATCGAGATGCTCAACGCCGAGGGCATCGATCTGCTGGAGCTCTCCGGGGGCAGCTACGAGAGCCCGGCGATGCAGGGCCGGACCGCCGACGGTCGCACGCTGTCGCGCGAGGCCTATTTCCTCGAGTTCGCGCGCGAGCTCGCGGACCAGGCGCGCATGCCGGTGATGACCACCGGCGGCATCCGTCGCCGCGCGGTCGCGCAGCAGGTGCTCGACAGCGGCATCGCGCTCGTGGGCATCGGCACCGCGCTCGCCTACGCGCCGGACTTGCCTGCGCAGTGGATGGCCGCCGAGGCCGTCGCGCAGCCCGTGGCGTTGGGATGGAAGAACAAGGCCATGGCCAGCCTCGCGACGATGGCGCTGGCGCGCCGGCAACTTCGCCGGATGGCCGCGGGGCGTGCACCGTCACACCGCGTGTCGCCCTTCTTCACGCTGCTCATCGACCAGTGGCGCGCCTCGCGATTGACGCGCCGTTATCTCGCGTGGCGCGCGCAGGGCGCGGGCGGCTGAGCGATCCTCGCGAGGCAGCGGGCGGGCGCCACAATGGCGGCCGCCATGTCGAACGCTCCTCTTGCCGTCACCCCCGTGGACCCGCTGCTGGCCCGCGCGCTCGCGCAGGTGCCGCGGCGATTCCGCATGGCGCCCCTGCCCGATGCCTCGACCGCCGATTCACGCAGCGCGTCCACGGCGCTGGCCATCGCGATCGAGCAGACACGGCAGTCGATGGCCGCTGGACACGCGCCGCCGGACGAGGTGCGGCGCTTGTTCCTGCGCTCGCTCGCGCGCCTGGTCGACGAAGCCCGCACCGGGGATCCCGCCTTTCAGGCCATGGTCCTGCGCCACCGATCGCCTCTGGTGCGCGAGCACGCGTCGCTGAGCGCGCATGTCGACCGGGATCGCCGACAGGTGCTGGCCATCGTGAATGCCATCGCGCATCCAGCCAAGGTCGCGCAGCGCGCGGCCGGGCCGTTGCGGGACGCGCTGGCCGCGTTGCAGGCAGCGGCATCGGCGAATGATTGGCCGACGGTCGTGGGGACGCTCGCAGGGATCCATGTGAACGAGCCGGCGCTGGAACGTGACCTGGCTCGCTTGCGCGATGAGCCGGCGCTCGCGCGGCTTCGGCGTGTCGAGGTCCTCGCGGTGGAGCCCCTGGTCCGGCAGCATCGCGCGCTGTGCGAGCAGAAGGGGCCGATGTCGGGCTCGGTGCGGGCGTCGGTACTGGGCGCCGGCGCGCAGCGGCGCGGTGACGCGGTGGAGGCGCTCGCGGCCTCGGCGTTGCGGGCGCTGGCGCAGCGGCTCAATGACGCGACGGACGCGGGTGGTGCGGGCGGTGAGGAGGTCTATCGCGTGGTCGCGTCGATGCGTGTCCCGCCATCCTTCCCCGGCGACGCGCAACGCGCCAAGAGCGAATGGGATGGGGTGCTGCTGCGGCGCGCAGCCGACGTCGGGGAGCGCGTCTGGGACGTCGTCCTGCTCGTCGAGGCGAAAGCCTCCGCGGACGCGGCGACCACCGACCTGCCCAAGCTGCTGCGCGGATTGCGGCTGCTGGCGCAAGCGCAGGCCGACACCACGTATCGATTCAGTTCGCCGTCGGGGGAAGTGCTCGTGCGGGGCGACTCGCTGCGACTGCTGCCGACCGAGGAAGCAGACTTGCCACGTGCCGTCCTGTACTGCAGCGATGCGCCCGCGGAACTCCGTCCCCGCTGGTTGAACGCGGCGAGCCGCATGCAGCTGCTGTCATCGACCGCGAGCCTCGAGCGCGCCGCGCATGACATCGACGGCGCGCCGATCGAGGACCTCGAGCCGGTGTGGCAGCAGTTGCTCACGGCACCGGCCTTCACGCCGGTACTGCATCAATACGCCACGCTCACGCGCGTGCGCGGGTTGATGGTCCATCCGGACGATCTGGTGGCCTGCTGAGGCCTCTGGCCCTCACCTCTGCCCTCTCCCGCAAGCGGGCGAGGGTGTTCGACTGAAGTCCTTTGACCGGCATACTCCGTCTCCTCGACGGGTCTCGCCCAGGGCTCCAGCCGTGGTCCGGCTGGCGCTCCTCCCACCCGTTGATCGAAAGGATCACCATGCTCGCCGTCCGTCCTCATTCCCGCTCGCGCCGACTGCTCGGCGCCGGCGCCCTCGCTGTGCTGACGCTGGGCGCGGCCGGCGCCGTGCACGCGGTCAACGCGGTGATGCCGGACCTCGCCCGCGATCCCGTCGCGCTGGATCTCGCCGTCGACGTGAGCCGCATCGAGCCTGGCGTGGCCACGGACAAACGCACGTCCAAGATGCGGCTCGTCGCCGAGGAAGGCCAGCAGGCGCTGGTCGTGCTCGGCGGACGGCCGGACCAGCCCACGCCGGACCAGATCCGCATCGAGATCACGCCCAAGCGCCGCGACGGCAAGCACGTCATGCTCAACGTCCTCGCGACCGAGGGCGATCGGCCGCTGCTGCGCAGCGCGGTCCTCGTCGAGGACGGCAAGGAGGCCACGCTGTTCACCGCGCCGGACGGCGACAAGCG
Source organism: Roseateles sp. (assembly GCA_039594005.1). GTDB lineage: Bacteria > Pseudomonadota > Gammaproteobacteria > Burkholderiales > Burkholderiaceae_C > Roseateles. Next base: position 620,476 of record JBCNOF010000010.1, on the reverse strand, counting down.
CACCGAGTTGCTGATCCGCGTGCGCACCATCGGCCTGGGCGAGGTGCCCGGCTACAAGGCGGCGCGCTGAGATCGGATCAACACGCGGCTCAGTACGCGGATCAATACCCCGCCGCCAGCCCCGTGTTGCGCCGCGGATCGTTGGCGCCGTAGAAGCGGTTGTTGCCCACCGGCTTCCCGGTCAGCGACGGCGCGCCGATGATGATCGCCGCGAGGTGATTGGCCGGATGCGGTGCGCCCAGCTTGTGGCCCATCCCCTCCAGCAGCCGCTTCGTGTCGGGCGACAGCGCATAGGGCTCCACGTTGGTCACGTCCGGCAGCCACTGCTGGTGGATGCGCGGCGCATCCACCGCCTCCTGCACCGTCATGTCGAAGTCGATCGCGTTGATCATCGTCTGCAGCACCGCCGTGATGATGCGGCTGCCGCCCGGCGTGCCCACCACCATCACCGGCTTGCCGTCCTTGGTCACGATGGTCGGGCTCATCGACGACAACGGCCGCTTGCCCGGGGCGATCGCGTTGGCCTCGCCTTGCACCAGCCCGTACATGTTGGGCACGCCAACCTTGGACGTGAAGTCGTCCATCTCGTTGTTGAGCAGCACCCCGGTCTTCGCCGCGGTGACCTTCGCGCCAAACCAGTCGTTGAGCGTGTAGGTCACCGACACCGCGTTGCCCCACTTGTCGGCGATCGAGTAATGCGTGGTGTTGCTGCCCTCATGCGGCGGGACGCCTGGCTTCAAGTCCTTGGACACGCCCGCCTTCGTCGGATCGATCGCCGCGCGGATCCGCGCCGCGTAGTCCTTGTCCAGCAGCCGCTGCAGCGGGTTCTTCACGAAGTCCGGATCGCCCAGCGTGCTGTTGCGATCCACGTAGGCGTGGCGCATCGCCTCGATCTGGTAATGCGTGCCCTGCGCCGAGCCCCAGCCCAGCTGCCGCAGCGGATAGCCTTCCAGGATGTTGAGCATCTCGCAGATGATCACGCCGCCCGAGCTCGGCGGCGGCGCCGACACGACGTGATACCCGCGGTAGTCGCACTCGATCGGCGCGAGCTCGCGCGTCTTGTACTGGTCCAGATCGGCCTGCGTCAGGATGCCCTTGCCCGCCTGGCTGGACTCCACCAGCGCCTTGGCCACCCAGCCCTTGTAGAAGCCGTCCGTGCCCTTGGCACCGATCTCGCGCAGCGTCTTCGCCAGGTCCTTCTGCACCAGCTTGTCGCCGGCCTGGAAGGGCTTGCCCTTGTTCAGGAAGATCGCGCCCGAGGCCGCGTCGGCCTCGAAGTCCTTGGTCGCGGTCTGGAACATGTCGACGTCGCCCTGATCCAGCGCGAAGCCGCGATCCGCCAGCGCGATGGCCGGCGCGATCAGCGCGGCGCGTTTCATCGTGCCGTACTTCTCCCGCGCGTACTCCAGCCCCGACACCGTGCCGGGCACGCCCACCGCCAGGTGCCCGTGCGTGCTCAGGCCCTTGATGACGTTGCCGTCCTTGTCGAGGTACATGTTGGCCGTGGCGGCCAGCGGCGCCTTCTCACGGAAGTCCAGGAAGGTCTTGCGGCCGTCGGCGAGCTGGATCGTCATGAAGCCGCCACCGCCCAGGTTGCCTGCGGCCGGATAGACCACCGCCAGCGCGTAGCCCACGGCCACCGCCGCGTCGACGGCATTGCCGCCGTCCTTCAGCACGTCCACGCCCACGCGCGTGGCCAGGTGCTGCGCGGTCACCACCATGCCGTTGGGCGCGGCGACCGGCGCGGCCGACGCGGCGACGCTGGGATCGACCGGCGCGAGGGACAGCGACGCGCACGCCGCCGCGGCGCAGACCAGCAATCGGAAAGTCTTCATGAACCTGATTCCTCTGAGGATGCGACGGGCCATTCGACACCGGTCGTGGTGTCGCCCGCAATCCCACTTGGGGTCAGGTCCTTACTGGAGAGGGTCTTTCAGCGCATCGGGCACCGGCAATGCGACGATGTCGATGCCTTCGTCCGCCAGTTCACGCGCCTGGTCGAGCGTCGCCTGACCGCGGATGCCGCGCTCCTTGGCCTCGCCGTAATGAATGCGGCGCGCCTCGTCAGCGAATCGGTCGCCCACGTCCTCGGTCTTGGCCATCAGCGTGCGCACCGCCTGCATCACCTGCTTCTGCAGTTCGACGGCGATCGCGGGCGCCGCTTCGCCTTCAGCCACGGGTGCCGGACGAGAAGGCGCCGCGGGCACCGGGGCCGCAGACAGGTTCAGTCGCGGCGCGCTGGGCATGCGCCGCACGTTCGCGCTGTTGCACAGCGGGCAGCTCAGCAGACCGCGCTGCTGCTGCGATTCGAAGTCGGACGCCGACGCGAACCAGCCTTCGAAGGAATGGCCCGTCTCGCAGGCCAGGTTCAGGACGAGCATGCGCCGATGCTAGCGGTTGGCGGTTGGCGGGTAGCGTTCAGCGGCTCGAGGCTTCGTCCGCGGACATCCAGTCCAGCGTCCAGGCGCCGGCACGCCAGCGCTGCAGCCACAGCAGGCAGGCCATGGACTTGGCATCGGTGAGGCGGCCGTCGGCCACCATGCGGTCCAGCTCGTCCTCCGCGACCGGCAGCAGGTCGAGGAACTCACCGTCATCCAGCCGGCGCTCGCCGAGGGTCAATCCACGCGCGAAGAAGATCTCGATGCGCTCGTCGGAATACGCGATCGCGTTGTGGGTCACGCCCGCGTAGGCCCACTCGCGCGCGCTGTAGCCGGTTTCCTCGCGCAGTTCGCGGATCGCGCAGCGCAGCGGGGATTCGTTGGGGTCCAGCTTGCCGGCGGGGAATTCCAGCACCACGCGGCCCAGCGGGTAGCGGTACTGGCGCTCCAGCAGCGCGCGGCCGTCGTCCAGCAAGGGCACGACCACGGCGGCACCGGGGTGGCGCACATACTCGCGGGTGGCCTCACGGCCGTTGGGCAGCGCGATGTGGTCGCGCTTCACCTGAAGGAAGTTGCCCCGCAGGATCCAGTCGGATCGCAGCGGGGTCTCGCGCAGGTGAGGGTCGGCGTCCGGGGCCGGGGGAATGCCGATCACGTCGTCGGCATCGGGGCGCAGGGCCTCAGGCAGCTTCTTCGTCATCGAACTCTCGCACCTTGGACCGCGAGCGGCGCAGGTAACGCCACACGAAGCCCGGGAAGCCGAGCGTGACGAACAACGCCAGCGCCGCGGCATAGAACTCCCAGCCCTGCGGCGCGCGCTGGCCGAGGCGGGACTCGAGTCCGAAGCCCACGACCAGCGTGATCAGCGCCAGCAGGAAGAGTTCCAGCAGCCGCCAGCCGGCGGCCTTGGGATCACGGCGCGGTCCGACCAGCAGGATGCGCGAGCTCAAGTAAGGCGCGTTGGCCGCGATCAACGCGACCACCAGCACCGCCCACACCGATGTGCCCTGCTCCATCGTGCCGAGTCCTGTCCCGTGAAGTGACGTGTCTCAGGCGCTCAGGGCGCCAGCGCGCGGGCGCACAGCGCGAGCAGGCCGCTGGGCAGCAGGCCCAGCACCAGCACGGCGGCACCGTTGAGCGACATCACCAGGCGCGCGTCGGCCGGGGCGTTCAGCGGGCTCGTGTCGGTCGGTTCATCGAAGAACATGACCTTCACGACACGCAGGTAGTAGAACGCGCCGATCAGCGACAGCATCACCGCGATCACGGCCAGCCACAGGTACAGCGACTGGCCGGTCGCGACCATCGCCTGCAGCACGGCCAGCTTGGCGTAGAAGCCCACCATCGGCGGGATGCCGGCCAGCGAGAACATGTAGATCGCCATCACCAGCGCATACCAGGGGCTGCGCTTGAACAGGCCCGCCAGGTCGCTGATCTGCTCGGACTCGAAGCCCTGGCGCGCCAGCAGCATGATCAGGCCGAAGCTGCCCAGCGTGGTCAGCACGTAGGTGATCGCGTAGAACATCGAGGAGCTGTAGGCGTTCTGCACCAGCGCGGTGTCGTTGTTGACCACGCCCGAGGCCAGGCCCAGCAGCACGAAGCCCATCTGCGAGATCGTCGAGTACGCCAGCATCCGCTTGAGGTTGGTCTGCGCGATCGCGGCCAGGTTGCCCACGACCAGCGAGGCCACCGCCATCACCAGCATCATCTGCTGCCAGTCACGGGCCAGGTCGGCAGCATGCCGTCGCCCAGCAGGCGCAGCGTCATGCCCAGCGCGGCCAGCTTCGGCGCGCCGCCGATCAGCAGCGTCACGGCGGTCGGCGCGCCCTGGTAGACGTCGGGCACCCACATGTGGAACGGCACGGCGCCCAGCTTGAAGGCCAGGCCGGCCACGACGAACACGACGCCGAACACCAGCACGCCCTGGTTGACCGTGCCGCTGTGGATGACCTCGGCCACGCGCGGGATCGACAGCGAGCCGGTGGCGCCGTACATCATCGACAGGCCGTACAGCAGGAAGCCCGAGGCCAGCGCGCCCAGCACGAAGTACTTCATCGCCGCCTCGGTCGAGACCGTGTGCACCGTCGCGGCGCAGCGCGATCAGCGCGTACAGCGACAGGGACATCAGTTCCAGGCCCAGGTAGACGGTCAGGAAGTTGTTGGCCGACATCATCACGTTCACGCCCAGCAGCGAGAACAGGCTCAGCGTGAACAGCTCGCCCTTGAGCATCTCGCGCGACTCGGCGTACGGACGCGCGTAGACCAGCGTGATGATCAGCGCGAAGGCGCTGAAGCCGCTCAGCAGATGGCTCAGCGAGTCGACCACCAGCATGCCCTGCATGGCCTCGACCTGCGGCTGACCCATGGCCGCGAAGTGCATCGCGCCCACGACGGCCAGGCTCAGCTGCGTCAGCCAGTAGGTCGGCGTGCGACGCGGGTCGGTGACGAACAGGTCCACCAGCGCGACCACGCACGCCAGCACCAGCAACAGGATTTCGGGATAGACCGCGACCCAGTTCATGTCGTTCATTGTGTTGGGTCCTTATTGGATCTTGGACACGGCCACGTGCTTCAGCAGCGCGTCCACGGACGGGTGCATCACGTCGGTGAAGGGCTTCGGATACAGGCCCATGAACAGCGTGGCCGCCGCCAGCACGCCCAGCATCAGGAACTCGCGGCCGTTGATGTCGGTCAGGTGGCGGACGTTGTCGTTGGTCACCGCACCGAAGTACACGCGCTTGACCATCCACAGCGTGTAGGCCGCGCCGAAGATCAGCGCCGTGGCCGCCAGCAGGCCGATCCAGAAGTTGTGCTCCACCGCGCCCAGGATCACCATGAACTCGCCGACGAAGCCCGCGGTCGCCGGCAGGCCGCAGTTGGCCATGCCGAAGAACACCGCGAACGCCGCGAACTTGGGCATCGTGTTGACCACGCCGCCGTAGTCGGCGATCTCGCGCGAGTGCACGCGGTCGTACAGCACGCCGATGCACAGGAACATCGCGCCCGACACGAAGCCGTGGGAGATCATCTGCACGATGCCGCCGGCCACGCCCAGCTCGTTGAAGATGAAGAAGCCCAGCGTCACGAAGCCCATGTGGGCGATCGACGAATAGGCCACCAGCTTCTTCATGTCGGCCTGCACCATGGCGACCAGGCCGATGTAGATCACGGCGATCAGCGACAGGCCGATGATGAACCAGTCGTAATGACGGGCCGCATCCGGCGCGATCGGCAGCGAGAAGCGCAGGAAGCCGTAGGCGCCCAGCTTCAGCATGATGGCCGCCAGCACCACCGAGCCGCCGGTCGGCGCTTCCACGTGCGCGTCCGGCAGCCAGGTGTGCACCGGCCACATCGGCACCTTCACCGCGAAGGCCGCGAAGAAGGCGAAGAACAGCAAGGTCTGCGACGACAGCGGCAGCGGCAGCTTGTGCCACGCCAGGATGTCGAAGCTGCCCGACTGGTTGTACAGGTAGAGCAGCGCGACCAGCATCAGCAGCGAGCCGGCCAGCGTGTACAGGAAGAACTTGAAGGCCGCGTAGACGCGGCGCGGGCCGCCCCAGACGCCGATGATGATGTACATCGGGATCAGCGTGGCCTCGAAGAACACGTAGAACAGCATGCCGTCGAGCGCGCAGAACACGCCGATCATCAGGCCCGACAGGATCAGGAAGGCCCCCATGTACTGGTGCACCCGCGTGTCGATGACTTCCCACGCCGGCGATCACCACGATGACCGTGATGAAGGCCGTCAGCGGCACGAACCACATCGAGATGCCGTCCACGCCCAGGTGGTAGTTGATGTTGAAGCGCTCGATCCAGGCGTGGTTCTCGACGAACTGCATGGCCGCGCTCGTGGTGTCGAAGCCCGAGATCAGCGGCAGCGTCACCAGGAAGGACAGCACCGCGGCGACCAGCGCCATCCAGCGCACCGCGCCGGCGTTGTTGTCGCGTCCGAGCGCCAGCAGCAGGCCACCGCAGACGATGGGCAGCCAGATGGACAGACTTAGCAACATTCTTATTCTCCGCCCGCGTCAGAGGCCGAACAGGGCCTTGAATTGGGGCCCCATGTAAGGCCACAGCTGCCAGGTCATCAGACCCACGACACCCAGGATCATCACCAGCGCGTACCAGTACAGGTGGCCGGTCTGGATCAGGCGCACCAGGCCGGCGACACCGCCCACCGTGCGCGCCGAGCCGTTGATCAGCACGCCGTCGATGACGCCTTGATCGCCGGCCTTCCACAGGCCGGTACCGATCAGGCGCGCGCCGCGGGCCAGCACGTTCTCGTTGAACCAGTCCATGTAGTACTTGTTCTCGAGGATCGTCACGACCGGGCGGAAGATGCGCGCGATCGCGGCCGGGATGGCCGGGCTGATCATGTAGAACCAGTAGGCGACGGCCACACCGGCGACGGCCAGCCACAGCGGCAGCGTCTGGATGCTGTGCAGCGCCATGGCGAAGGCGCCGTGGAACTCCTCGCCCAGCTCGTGCATGGCATGGTGGACCTCGTGGTTCACGAAGATCGCGTCCTTGAAGAACTCGCCGTGCAGCATCGGGCCGATCGTCAGGTAACCGATCACCACCGACGGGATCGCCAGCAGGATCAGCGGCACCGTCACCACCCAGGGCGACTCGTGCGGCGTGTGGTCGTGACCATGGCCGTGATCGTCGTGGTGGTCGTGCTCGCCCGGGAAGGGCTTGTGGTGGAAGCGCTCCTCGCCGTGGAAGACCAGGAAGTACATGCGGAAGCAGTAGAAGGCCGTCACGAACACGCCCGCCACCACCGCGAAGTACGCGAAGCCCGCGCCCGGCAGGTGGGAGAGCGTGCACCGCCTCGATGATCGAGTCCTTCGAGTAGAAGCCCGAGAAGAACGGCGTGCCGATCAGCGCCAGCGAACCCAGCAGCGAGGTGATCCAGGTGATGGGCATGTACTTGCGCAGGCCGCCCATGTTGCGGATGTCCTGGTCGTGGTGCATGCCGATGATGACCGAGCCCGCGCCCAGGAACAGCAGCGCCTTGAAGAAGGCGTGCGTCATCAGGTGGAACACGGCGACCGAGTAGGCCGACGCGCCCAGCGCGACGGTCATGTAGCCCAGCTGCGACAGCGTCGAGTACGCGACCACGCGCTTGATGTCGTTCTGGATGATGCCCAGGAAGCCCATGAACAGCGCGGTGATGGCGCCGATGACCATGACGAAGGTCAGCGCGGTGTCCGACAGCTCGAACAGCGGCGACATGCGCGAGACCATGAAGATGCCGGCCGTCACCATGGTCGCCGCGTGGATCAGCGCCGAGATCGGGGTCGGGCCTTCCATCGAGTCCGGCAGCCACACGTGCAGCGGGAACTGCGCCGACTTGCCCATCGCGCCGATGAACAGGCAGATGCAGGCCACGGTCAGCATCATCCAGGGTTCAGCGCCGAAGGGGTTGGCGAAGCCGATCTTGGCGAGTTCCGCCGACTTGGCGAAGGTCTCGGCGTAGTTCAGCGAGCCGCCGTAGGCCACCAGCAGGCCGATGCCCAGGAGGAAGCCGAAGTCGCCGACGCGGTTGACCAGGAAGGCCTTCATGTTGGCGAAGATCGCCGTCGGGCGCGTGTACCAGAAGCCGATCAGCAGGTAGGACACCAGGCCCACCGCTTCCCAGCCGAAGAACAGCTGCAGGAAGTTGTTGCTCATCACCAGCATCAGCATGGAGAAGGTGAACAGCGAGATGTAGGAGAAGAAGCGCTGGTAGCCCGGATCTTCCTCCATGTAGCCGATGGTGTAGATGTGCACCATCAGCGAGACGAAGGTCACCACGCACCATCATCATCGCGGTCAGGCCGAATCGATCAGGAAGCCGACTTCCAGCTTCAGGCCGCCCAGCACCATCCATTCGTAGACGGTCTGGTTGAAGCGCGCGCCGTCCAGCACCTCGCTCAGCGTCATCGCCGAGAGGATGAAGGCGATCAGCACGCCCAGGATGGTGACGATGTGCGCGCCGCGGCGGCCGACCTGCTTGCCGAACAGGCCCGCCACGATGGCACCCGCGAGCGGGGCCAGCGGCACCGCCAGCAGCATGTTCTGAGAGAGTGTTGCAGACATTGTTTTTCTCGCTTCCCTCGGTCAGCCCTTCAGGGCGTCCAGCTCTTCCACGTCGATGCTGCTGCGGTTGCGGAACAGCACCACCAGGATCGCCAGGCCGATCGCCGCCTCGGCGGCCGCGACGGTCAGGATGAAGAACACGAACACCTGGCCGGCCATGTCGCCCAGGTAGTGCGAGAAGGCCACGAAGTTCATGTTGACCGCCAGCAGCATCAGCTCGATGGCCATCAGCAGCACGATGAGGTTCTTGCGGTTCAGGAAGATGCCGATCACCGACAGCGCGAACAGGATCGCGCCCAGGATCAGGAAGTGGTTCAGGCTCAGCGCACCCATCACGCGGCTCCTTCGTTCTTTTCAGCCGCCGGCACGGACGGGGCTTCGACGGTCGGGGCGACCTTGACGATCTTCAGGCGGTCGGCCTTCTTGACGCGGACCTGCTGCGAGGCGTCCTGCTTGCGCGAGTCCTTGCGGCCGCGCAGCGTCAGCGCGATCGCGGCGATGATGGCCACCAGCAGCAGCACCGCCGCGATCTGCACCGGGAACAGGTAGTTCGTGTAGATCTCGATGCCCAGCAGCTTGGTGTTGCCCAGCTTGGCCATGTTGGCGATCTCGGGCGCGTTCTCCACGCCGCGGAAACCGCCCATCAGCACGGCCGCGATCTCCAGCGCGATCAGCGCGCCCACGAGGCTGGCCACCGGCAGGTGCTTCCAGACGCTCTCGCGCACGGCCGTGGACTCGATGTCCAGCATCATCACCACGAACAGGAACAGCACCATCACGGCGCCGACGTAGACCAGCACCAGCGGGATGGCCAGGAACTCGGCCTTCAGCAGCATCCAGAGGCAGGACGCGTTGAAGAAGGCCAGGATCAGGAACAGGGCCGAGTGCACGGTGCTCTTGGCCGTGATGACACGGAACGCGGAGCCCAGCAGCACGGCCGAGAAAACGAAGAACAGCGCGGTAGTGATGTCCATGTGATGTCCTGCAAGCAGGCTGACGGTCGCGGTCCCCTGCCCTCGCTCGCGCGAGGGTCAGGCGCCGCGCACCGCTCAGCGGTACTTGGCGTCGGCCGCCTTGCTGGCGGCGATCTCCGGCTCGTAGCGGTCGCCCACCGCCAGCAGCATCTCCTTGGTGAAGTACAGGTCGCCGCGCTTCTCGCCGTGGTATTCGAGGATGTGGGTCTCGACGATCGAGTCCACCGGGCAGCTTTCCTCGCAGAAGCCGCAGAAGATGCACTTGGTCAGGTCGATGTCGTAGCGCGTGGTGCGGCGCGTGCCGTCGGCGCGCACGTCCGATTCGATGGTGATCGCCATGGCGGGGCACACGGCCTCGCACAGCTTGCAGGCGATGCAGCGCTCCTCGCCGTTCTCATAGCGGCGCAGCGCGTGCAGGCCGCGGAAGCGCGGCGACATCGGGGTCTTCTCTTCCGGGAACTGCACCGTGATCTTCTTCGAGAGGAAATGCCGGCCCGTCAGGGCCATGCCCTTCAGCAGCTCGGTGAGCATGAAGCTCTTGAAGATGTCCTTGATGGCGCTCACAGCGGTACCCTCGGATTACTTCCAGATATTGAACGGCGACTGGATCCACAGACCCACCACGACGAGCCACACCAACGTGACCGGGATGAAGATCTTCCAGCCCAGACGCATGATCTGGTCATAGCGATAGCGCGGGAACGTGGCGCGCACCCAGATGAAGCAGGTCACGACGAAGAAGGTCTTGGCGAACAGCCAGAACCAGTTCCAGAACGCCATCGTCTGTTGGATGAACGACGGGGTGTCCATGCCCAGCAGCGACCACGAGATCGGCGCCGACCAGCCGCCCAGGAACATCAGCGCCGCCAGCGCCGACATCAGGATCATGTTGGCGTACTCGGCCAGGAAGAACAGCGCGAAGGCCATGCCCGAGTACTCGATCATGTGACCGGCCACGATTTCCGATTCGCCTTCCACCACGTCGAACGGGTGGCGGTTCGTTTCGGCCAGGCCGGAGATGAAGTAGACCACGAAGATCGGCAGCAGCGGCAGCCAGTTCCACGACAGGAAGTTCACGCCGTGCGACGCGAACCAGCCCTGCTCCTGGCTCGACACGATGGCGCTGACGTTCATCGAACCGGTGACCATCAGCACGACGACCAGGCAGAAGCCCATCGCGATTTCGTACGACACCATCTGCGCCGAGGCGCGCAGCGCGCCCAGGAAGGCGTACTTCGAGTTCGAGGCCCAGCCGGCGATGATCACGCCGTAGACGCCCAGCGAGGTGATGGCCATCAGGTACAGCAGGCCGGCGTTGACGTTGGCGAGCGCGGCACCCGGGCCGAACGGCACCACCGCCCAGGCGGCCAGCGCCGGCATGATCGTCATGATCGGGCCCAGGAAGAACAGGCCCTTGTTGGCGGCGCTCGGGACGATGATCTCCTTGAAGATCAGCTTCACGGCGTCGGCGATCGGGGTCAGCAGGCCCAGCGGACCGACACGGTTCGGACCCGGACGGATCTGCGACCAGCCGATGGCCTTGCGTTCCCACAGCGTCAGGTAGGCGACGCAACCCAGCAGCGGCAGCAGCACGGCGATGATCTTGAGCAGGCTCCAGATCACCGGCCAGACCATGCCCAGCATCGAGGCGCCGGCGTTGTAGAAGTTTTCCATCGTCGTCTCGTCCTCAGGCCTTGGTCACGGCGATCGCGCCGGTGAACGCGCCCAGCGCGGCGGTCTCGGGGATGCCGGCGGGGATGCGCACCACGTGGGCGGGCAGCGTGGCGTCCAGCTGCGCGGCCAGCACGGCTTCGCCGCCGTCCTGCGTCACGCGCACCTGAGCCCCCTTCTCGGCCAGGCCGAGCTCGGTCCACAACGCCTGCGGCAGCGAGGCCACGGCGGCGTCACGGCCGTCGCGGGTCAGTTGCAGCGAGGTGGCGCGGCGCACCAGCGCGTCGGTCGCGTAGATCGGCACCGTGGTCAGGCGCTCCAGGCCTTGCACCGGCGCGGCGGCAGCAGCGGACTGCGCCGCCACCGCGTTGCTCAGGCGGTTCGTCAGGTCCAGCTCGGAGCCCAGCGCCGCGGCGCGGACCTGCTCGGAGCTGTCGAACTCGAAGCCCTGCAGGCCCAGCAGGTTGCCCAGCACGCGCAGGACCTTCCAGGCCGGACGGGTCTCGCCGCGCGCCTTGGCCACGCCGACGAAGCTCTGCAGGCGGCCTTCGGCGTTGACGAAGGTGCCCGAGGTCTCGGTGAACGGCGCGATCGGCAGCAGCACGTCGGCGAACTCGACCACCGGGCCGGTCTTGAACGGGCTCATCACGACGACCATCTCGGCCGCGTTGATGGCCTTCTTGGCCGCGGCGGCATTCGCGCCGTCGAGCACCGGGTCGGTGTTCAGCAGCAGCAGCGCCTTGGCGCGGCTGGTCGTTCAGCAGCTGGGCCGCGGTGCGACCGCCCTGACCCGGCTGGGCGTCGACCAGGTGCGCGCCGACGGTGTTGGCCGCGGCGGACAGCACACCGACGCTGGCGCCGGTCTGCTCGGCGATCCAGGTCGCCAGCGACAGCAGCGTCGCCGCTTGCGGGTGCTGCACGGCGGCGTTGCCCAGCAGCACGGCCTTGCGCTCGCCCGACAGCAGCGCGTCGGCGATGGCCTTGGCGGTGTCGGAGGCGGTGTCGGCCACCGGAGCGCTCACGCCCTTGGCGGTGCCGATGGCGGCGGCGACGCCGGCCAGCTCAGCGACCCAGGCCGACGGCGCAGCGGCGATCGTGGCGGCGACGGACATCTTCCAGTCCTCGACCGAGCCATTCAGCGACAGCACTTGCGCGCCGCGGCTGAGCGGCCTGGCGCAGGCGTTGCGCGAACAGCGGGTGGTCCTTGCGCAGCGACGAGCCGACCACGAACGCGCGGTCCAGCGTCGACAGCGACGCGATCGACGTGCCCAGCCACAGCGCCTTGCCGTCGGCGGCGCGCAGCGCGGCATCGCTCACGCGCAGGCGCGTGTCGATGTTCTCGCTGCCCAGGCCGCGGACCAGCTGGGCCAGCAGGTGCAGTTCCTCGACGGTGCTGTGCTCCGAGCCCAGCGCGGCGATCGCGGCGGCGCCCTTCTCGGTCTTGACCTGCTTGAGGCCGTTGGCGACGTATTCCAGCGCGGTGGTCCAGTCCACCGACTTCCACTCGCCGCCCTGCTTGAGCATCGGCGTGGTCAGGCGTTCGTCGCTGTTCAGCGCCTTCGTACGAGAAGCGGTCCCGGTCGGCGATCCAGCACTCGTTGACGGCTTCGTTCTCCAGCGGCACGACGCGCATCACGTGGTTGTTCTTGACCTGGACGATCAGGTTGGCGCCGGTCGAATCGTGCGGGCTGACGCACTTGCGGCGCGACAGCTCCCAGGTGCGGGCGCTGTAGCGGAAGGGCTTGCTGGTCAGCGCGCCGACCGGGCAGATGTCGATCATGTTGCCCGACAGCTCGGAGTCCACGGTGCGGCCGACGAAGGTCGGGATCTCGGAGTGCTCGCCGCGATGGCCAGCATGCCCAGCTCCATCACGCCGGCGATCTCCTGGCCGAAGCGGACGCAGCGCGTGCAGTGGATGCAGCGGCTCATCTCTTCCATCGAGATCAGCGGGCCGACGTTCTTGTGGAACACCACGCGCTTTTCTTCGGGGTAGCGCGAGGAGCCCGCTTGCCGTAACCGACGGCCAGATCCTGCAGCTGGCACTCGCCGCCCTGGTCGCAGATCGGGCAGTCCAGCGGGTGATTGATCAGCAGGAATTCCATCACGGCCTGCTGGGCCTTGATGGCCTTCTCGCTCTTGGTGCGCACGATCATGCCCTGCGTCACCGGCGTGGCGCAGGCGGGCAGCGGCTTGGGCGCCTTCTCCACGTCCACCAGGCACATGCGGCAGTTGGCCGCGATGGACAGCTTCTTGTGATAGCAGAAGTGCGGGATGTACGTGCCGGCCTTCTCGGCCGCATGCATCACCATGCTGCCCTCGGGCACCTCGACCTTCTTGCCGTCGAGTTCGATTTCAACCATAGTTCTTCTCAGCGGCTCCGGATCAGGCGTGCGCCGGCGACTTGGCCGCGGCGGACGGGGACGACGCGCCGGGCGCCTTGTTCTGCTGGGCTTGCTGGATCATCGCGATGAACTCGCCCTTGAAGTGCTTGAGCATGGCGCGCACCGGCATCGCCGCGGCGTCGCCGAGCGCGCAGATGGTGCGGCCCAGGATGTTGTCGGCCACGGAGTTCAGCAGGTCCAGGTCCTCGACGCGGCCCTTGCCGTGGTCGATGCGCTCGACCACGCGGTACAGCCAGCCCGTGCCTTCGCGGCACGGGGTGCACTGGCCGCAGGACTCCTGCGCGTAGAAGTACGACAGGCGCAGCAGCGCTCGTCACCATGCAGCGCGTCTCGTCCATCACGATGACCGCGCCCGAGCCCAGCATCGAGCCGGCCTTGGCGATGGAGTCGTAGTCCATCGTGGACTGCATCATCATGTCCGCGGGCAGCACCGGGGCGGACGAGCCGCCGGGGATCACCGCCTTGAGCTTGCGGCCGCCGCGCATGCCGCCGGCCAGCTCGAGCAGCGTCGCGAACGGGGTGCCCAGCGGGATCTCGTAGTTGCCCGGACGCTCGACGTCGCCGGAGATCGAGAAGATCTTGGTGCCGCCGTTGTTGGGCTTGCCGACCTCGAGGTAGGCCTGGCCGCCGTTGCGGATGATCCAGGGCACCGCCGCGAAGGTCTCGGTGTTGTTGATGGTGGTCGGCTTGCCGTACAGGCCGAAGCTGGCCGGGAACGGCGGCTTGAAGCGCGGCTGGCCCTTCTTGCCTTCCAGCGATTCGAGCAGCGCGGTTTCCTCGCCGCAGATGTAGGCGCCGTAGCCGTGGTGCGCGTGCAGCTGGAAGCTGAAGTTGCTGAACCCAGGATGTTGTCGCCCAGGAAGCCGGCCGCGCGGGCCTCTTCCAGGGCCGCCTCGAAGCGCTCGATAGACCTCGAAGATCTCGCCGTGGATGTAGTTGTAGCCGACCGTGATGCCCATCGCGTACGCGGCGATCGCCATGCCTTCGATCACGATGTGCGGGTTGTACCGGAGGATGTCGCGGTCCTTGAAGGTGCCCGGCTCGCCTTCGTCGGAGTTGCAGACGAGGTACTTCTGGCCCGGGAACTGGCGCGGCATGAAGCTCCACTTCAGGCCGGTCGGGAAACCCGCGCCGCCGCGGCCGCGCAGGCCCGAGGCCTTCACGTCGGCGATGACCTGCTCGGGGGTCATGCCCTGACCCTCGCCCTGGGCGAGGATCTTGCGCAGCGCCTGGTAGCCGCCGCGCGCTTCATAGTCCTTGAGCGACCAGTTCTTGCCATCGAGGCCCGCGTAGATCTGCGGGGTGATGTTGCGGTCGTGGAAGCAGGTCTCGACGCCGGTCGCCTGCCACTTCGAGAGGTCGATGTTCGCGATGTTCGTCATCGTCCAGGTCCCTCAGTTCTTGTTGGCTGCATGGTGCGCTCTGAGCGCGTCCACCAGCTCGTCCAGCCGCTCGGCGCTCATGAAGCTCAGCATCTGGCGGTCGTTGACCAGCATCACCGGCGAGTCGGCGCAGGCGCCCAGGCACTCGCTCTGCTGCACGGTGAAGACGCCGTCGGCGGTCGTGCCGCCGGCCTCGACGCCCAGCTTCGAGCACAGGTGGTCCAGCGCCTTCTGGCCGTCGCGCAGCTGGCACGGCAGGTTGGTGCAGACGTTGAGCTTGAACACGCCCAGCTTGCGCTGGTTGTACATGTTGTAGAAGGTCGTGACCTCGTAGACGGCGATCGGCCGGCATGCCAAGGTAATCGGCGATCGCGTCTTCCGCCTCGCGGGACACGTAGCCCTGCTCCTGCTGGACGATGGACAGGCAGGCCATCACGGCCGACTGGGCCTGTTCGGCCGGGTACTTGGCGACTTCGCGCGCGAAGCGGGCCGCGGTGGCCTCGCTCAGCACGAACCCGGTGCTTGCAATTTCAGTGCTGCTCATCGCTTCACCACTCAACGGTCGATTTCGCCGAACACGATGTCCTGCGTACCGATGATGGTCACCGCGTCGGCGATCATGTGGCCGCGCGCCATTTCGTCCAGCGCGGCCAGGTGCGAGTAACCCGGGGCGCGGATCTTCAGGCGGTACGGCTTGTTGGCGCCGTCGCTGACCAGGTAGATGCCGAACTCGCCCTTCGGATGCTCGACCGCTGCGTAGGCCTCGCCCTCGGGCACGCGGAAACCTTCGGTGAACAGCTTGAAGTGGTGGATCAGCTCTTCCATGTTGGTCTTCATCGCCACGCGCGACGGGGGCGCCACCTTGTGGTTGTCGGTCATCACCGGACCCGGGTTGGCCTTGCAGCCACTCCACGCACTGCTGGACGATGCGGTTGGACTGGCGCATTTCCTCGACGCGCACCAGGTAGCGGTCGTAGCAGTCGCCGTTGGTGCCGACCGGGATGTCGAAGTCCATCTGGCCGTACACGTCGTACGGCTGCGTCTTGCGCATGTCCCAGGCGATGCCCGAGCCGCGCAGCATCGGGCCGGTCAGGCCCAGGTTCAGCGCGCGCTCCGGCGTGACCACGCCGATGCCCACGGTGCGCTGCTTCCAGATGCGGTTGTCGGTCAGCAGGGTTTCGTAGTCGTCGACGTTGGCCGGGAAGCGGTTGCAGAAGTCCTCGATGAAATCGAGCAGCGAGCCCTGACGGTTCTCGTTGAGCTTGTCGATCGCCTTCTGGTTCTTGATCTTGCTGACGCCTTGTACTGCGGCATCGCGTCCGGCAGGTCGCGGTAGACGCCGCCCGGACGGTAGTAGGCCGCGTGCATGCGCGCGCCCGAGACCGCCTCGTACATGTCCAACAGGTCCTCGCGCTCGCGGAAGCCGTAGAGGAGGACGGCCATCGCGCCGACAGTCGATGCCGTGCGCGCCCAGCCACATCAGGTGGTTCAGGATGCGGGTGATCTCGTCGAACATCACGCGGATGTACTGCGCGCGCTCGGGCACCTCGAGGCCCAGCAGCTTCTCGATGGCCAGGCACGTAGGCGTGCTCGTTGCACATCATCGACACGTAGTCGAGGCGGTCCATGTAGGGCAGCGACTGGATGAAGGTCTTGGTCTCGGCCAGCTTCTCGGTGGCGCGGTGCAGCAGGCCGATGTGCGGGTCGGCGCGCTGGATGACCTCGCCGTCGAGCTCCAGCACCAGGCGCAGCACGCCGTGCGCGGCCGGGTGCTGCGGACCGAAGTTCAGGGTGTAGTTCTTGATTTCGGCCATGGCATGCTCACAGGCCCCCGTAGTTGTCTTCGCGGATCACGCGCGGGGTGATCTCGCGCGGCTCGATGGTCACCGGCTGGTAGACCACGCGCTTCTGCTCGGGGTCGTAGCGCATTTCGACGTGGCCCGACACCGGGAAGTCCTTGCGGAACGGGTGGCCGATGAAGCCGTAGTCGGTGAGGATGCGGCGCAGGTCCGGGTGGCCCTCGAAGATGATGCCGTACAGGTCGAACGCCTCGCGCTCGAACCAGTTGGCGGCGTTCCAGATCGGCGTGACCGCGGCCACCGACGGGAAGTCGTCGTCGGGCGCGAAGACCCGCACGCGCAGGCGCCAGTTCTTGTTGATCGACAGCAGGTGCGACACGACCGCGAAACGCGCGCCGTCGTAGGCGCCGTCCCTGTAGGTCGAGTAGTCCACGCCGCACAGGTCGATCAGCTGCTCGAAGCGCAGCTCCGAGTGGTCGCGCAGCAGCTTGGCCACGGCGAAGTAGTCCTTGGCCGCGACGGTGATGGTGATTTCGCCCAGCTCGCGCTTGAGCGCCACGATCTGGTCGCCCAGAACGGATTGCAGCGCCGCCTGCAGGGTGTCGAGTTTCATGGTCATGGGAATCAGCCTGCTTCTGCTCAGCGAGCGATGGTGTTGTCGCGACGGATCTTGGCCTGCAGCTGCAGGATGCCGTAGAGCAGCGCCTCGGCGGTCGGCGGACAGCCCGGCACGTAGACGTCGACCGGCACGATGCGGTCGCAGCCGCGCACCACCGAGTAGGAGTAGTGGTAGTAGCCGCCGCCGTTGGCGCAGCTGCCCATGGAGATCACCCAGCGGGGCTCGGCCATCTGGTCGTAGACCTTGCGCAGCGCCGGGGCCATCTTGTTGCACAGCGTGCCGGCCACGATCATCAGGTCGGACTGGCGCGGGCTGGGACGGAACAGCATGCCGAAGCGGTCGAGGTCGTAACGGGCCGCGCCCGCGTGCATCATCTCGACCGCGCAGCAGGCGAGACCGAAGGTCATCGGCCACAACGAACCGGTCTTGGACCAGTTCACCAGCTTGTCCAGCTGGGTGGTCATGAAGCCTTCCTTCAATACGCCTTCGTTACCCATATCGAATTTCCAATCTTTCGAGATCAGCGGAGAAGGACCCTCGAGCCGCGGCAGCGAACACGCATTGACGCCGCCTTGACGCGTTGCCCTTCCCTAACGGACACGCGCCCTGAACGGGCGCCGTGTCCTGATGCGTTCACGGGCCCGGTGCGTCACACACGGGCCCGCCGTCGGGTCGTCACTCCCAGTCGAGCGCGCCCTTCTTCCATTCGTAGGCGAAGCCCACGACCAGGATGCCCAGGAAGATCATCATCGCCCAGAAGCCCTCGGCGCCGATCTCGCGCAGCGAGACCGCCCATGGGAACAGGAAGGCGATTTCCAGATCGAAGAGGATGAAGAGGATGGCGACGAGGTAGTAGCGCACGTCGAACTTCATGCGCGCGTCCTCGAAGGCCTCGAAGCCGCACTCGTAGGGGCTGTTCTTCGCCGCGTCAGGGCGACGCGGGCCGGCCAGGAAACCCAGCACTTGCGGGGCGATACCCACTCCGCAACCGACCAGGATGAAAAGGATGACGGGCAGGTATTGTTCCAGGCTCACGACGTGCTCTCGTTGTATGGCCGGGTCCGATATTGGCGCTGGCGCGCTGCAATACCGGGCCCCGACGTGTCACCGAAGTATGGCGGGCCGGGGCCGACCAACGATTCGGCAAAAGCAACGGGCGCGCCGCCAGCGATTATCCAATCGCTCACGGACCGCGCCCGCCTTGTCCCCAGGGTTTTCGCACACGCGTTTCGCGCGGCTGGTCTCCCTGGGTCCTTCGCCCTGCTTGATCACCTCGATCCGGCTTTCCGGCTAGATCGTGAAGACCATGGCAGGCCGATTTATTCTGGTGCCGACGGCGAGACTCGAACTCGCACAGCTTTCGCCACTACCCCCTCAAGATAGCGTGTCTACCAATTTCACCACGTCGGCTGGTTGTCACTCTGCAGTGACTTGTCTTGACGGCTCGCGTTTCAGACAGCCTCGAATTCTATACAGCTTTCTGAGGCCAAATAGAAAACCAAAGCAATTTTCTTCAGGTCCTTGCGCTTGCCGCCCACGTCTGTCAGTTGGACGCGCCGGAGGCAGGCGCGGTCGGGGCGATCGACGCGCCCGGCAGCACGGCCGCGGAGGCCGGTGCGGACGGGGTCGCGGCGCGGTCCAGCAGCTGTTCGCCGGCGGACGGACCCGAGCCGATGCCGCCGTCACGATGGCTGCCCATGTAGGCCAGCGCCAGCGTGGCGACGAAGAAGATCGTCGCGGCGACGGCGGTCGAGCGCGACAGGAAGTTGGCGCTGCCGGTCGCACCGAACAGCGAGCCCGAGGCACCGCTGCCGAACGAGGCACCCATGTCGGCGCCCTTGCCATGCTGCACCAGCACCAGACCGATCATCGACAGGGCCGCGATCAGCTGCAGCACCAGCACGAGGTTCATCAACACTTGCATTGCTTCTTTCTCCAGGAACCTTGAACGCCGGGCTTCAGCCGGCCGCGCGGCAGATCGCCGCGAAATCCGCCGCCTTCAGCGCGGCGCCTCCGATGAGGCCGCCGTCGATGTCGGGCTGCGCAAACAGTTGGACGGCGTTGTCGGGCTTGACGCTGCCGCCGTACAGGATCTGCATCTGATCGGCCTTCTGCGTGGCCGCGCGCAACTGCTGACGCAGCAGCGCGTGGACATGCTGGGCCTGCTCGGGCGTGGCCGTCAGGCCGGTGCCGATCGCCCACACCGGCTCGTACGCCACCACGATCTCGCCGATGCAATGCGTCAGCGTGTGGATGACGGCCGCGAGCTGGCGCTTGACGACGTCCTCGGTGCGACCCGCCTCACGCTCGGCCAGCGTCTCGCCGACACAGACGATCGGCGTGACACCATGCGCCAGCGCGGCCTTGGCCTTGTCGGCGACCAGCTGATCGCCCTCGGCGTGGTACGCGCGGCGCTCCGAGTGACCGACGATCGCGTAACGGCAGCCGAGGTCCGCCAGCATCGCCGAGGAGACCTCGCCGGTGTAGGCGCCCTGCTCGTGCGTGGACACGTCCTGCGCGCCGTACGCGACCTGCGTGCCGGTCAGCGCGAGCGCCGTGTCCGTGATGTACGGGAACGGCACGCACACGGCGACCTGGGCGTTCCACGGGCCCGCTTCCTTGAGGCCCGCCAGCAGCACGGCGTTGGATGCACGGGTGCCATGCATCTTCCAGTTGCCGACCACCAGTTTCTTGCGCATCAGATCAACTCCCTTGAATCCGGAACTTCCGAAAAATCCTGCCGTTGAGCGAAACCGCTCACCAGCTCAGCACGATCTTGCCGACGTGCTCGCCCGATTCCATCAGCGCGTGCGCCGCGGCCGCTTCCGACGCGGGCAGCTGCCGGTAGATCACCGGCGCGATCGCACGCGCTTCGAGCAGCGGCCACACCCGCTCGCGCAGCGCGCGGGCGATGCCGGCCTTGAACGCGATCGGACGCGGGCGCAGCGTGGAGCCGGTGATCGTCAGGCGGCGGCGCAAGACCTGGCCCGCGTCGAACTCCGCCTTCACCCCGCCCTGCACCGCGATGATCACGGCACGGCCGTCGTCGGCCAGGCACTGCACATTGCGCGCGACATAACTGCCGGCGACCATGTCCAGGATCACGTCCACGCCACGGCCGTTCGTCGCGGCCTTCACGGCCTCGACGAAGTCCTCGTCGCGATAGTTGATCGCGACATCGGCGCCCAGCGCCAGGCAGGCCTTGGCCTTGTCCGCGTTGCCGACGGTGACCAGCACCGTCGAGCCCAGCGCCTTGGCGATCTGGATCGCCGTGACGCCGATGCCGGAACTGCCGCCATGCACCAGCAGGCTCTCGCCCGGCTGCAGGCGCGCCCGCTCGAAGACGTTGCTCCAGACGGTGAAGAAGGTCTCCGGCAGGCTCGCCGCCTCGACCATCGACCAGCCCGCGGGCACCGGCAGGCACTGGGCCACCGGCGCGACGCACAGCTCGGCGTAACCGCCGCCGGCCACCAGCGCGCAGACCGCGTCGCCGACCTTCAGGCCGGCTTCGGCCAAGGCCTGCGCGTCACCCGACTCGATCACGCCCGCGACCTCCAGTCCCGGCAGATCGCTGGCACCGGCGGGCGCCGGATAGGCCCCCTTGCGCTGCAGCACATCCGGGCGGTTGATGCCGTAGGCCGACACGCGGATCAGGCACTCGCCCACCCCGGCGACGGGGTCGGCGCGCTCGATCAGCTGCAGGACCTCAGGCCCTCCGGGCTGGGTGATGGCGATGGCTTTCATGGGGCGATGCGCGGGCGTCGTGGCCGGAGACCGGGCCGATTACTCGGCCGAGCCTTCGCCGTGATGCGGAGCCGCCGAAGCCGCGTCGCGGTCCAGCAGCGCCTTCATCGACAGCTTGATGCGGCCCTTCTCGTCCGTCTCGAGCACCTTGACCTTGACGACCTGGCCTTCCTGCAGGAAGTCGGTGACCTTCTCGACGCGCTGGTGGGCGATCTGGGAGATGTGCAGCAGGCCGTCCTTGCCCGGCAGGATGTTGACGAAGGCGCCGAAGTCCAGGATGCGCTGCACCGTGCCTTCGTAGATCTTGCCGATCTCGGCTTCCGCGGTGATCTGCTCGATGCGCTTCTTGGCCAGCTCGGCCTTGTCGCCGTCGGTCGAGGCGATGGTGATCGTGCCGTCGTCGGCGATGTCGATCTGCGTGCCGGTCTCTTCGGTCAGCGCGCGGATGGTCGCGCCGCCCTTGCCGATCACGTCGCGGATCTTCTCCGGGTTGATCTTCATCGTGAACATGGCGGGGCGCGAACTCCGACAGCTCGGCGTTGGCCGAGCCCATCGCGTCGACCATCTTCTGCCGAGGATGTGCAGACGCGCTTCCTTGGCCTGGCCCAGGGCGACCTGCATGATCTCCTTGGTGATGCCCTGGATCTTGATGTCCATCTGCAGCGCGGTGATGCCCGCGGTCGGTACCGGCCACCTTGAAGTCCATGTCGCCCAGGTGGTCTTCGTCACCCAGGATGTCGGTCAGCACGGCGAAGCTGTTGCCTTCCTTGATCAGGCCCATGGCGATACCGGCGACGGGCGCCTTCATCGGCACGCCGGCGTCCATCAGCGCCAGGCAGCCGCCGCAGACGGAGGCCATCGACGAGGAACCGTTGGACTCGGTGATTTCGGAGACCACGCGGATGGTGTACGGGAACTCTTCCTGGGTCGGCAGCACGGCGACCAGCGCCGCGCTTGGCCAGGCGGCCGTGGCCGATTTCGCGGCGCTTGGGGCTGCCCACGCGGCCCGTCTCGCCGGTGGCGAACGGGGGGAAGTTGTAGTGCAGCATGAAGCGCCTCGGAATACTCGCCTTCCAGCGCGTCGATGATCTGCGCGTCGCGCGCGGTGCCCAGGGTCGCGGCGACCAGCGCCTGCGTTTCGCCACGGGTGAACAGCGCGGAGCCGTGGGCGCGCGGCAGCACGCCGCTTGCGGATCTCGATGGCGGCGCACGGTGCGGGTGTCGCGGCCGTCGATGCGCGGCTCGCCGGCCAGGATCTGGCCGCGCACGATGCGGGCTTCGATCTCGAACAGCAGGCCGTCGACTTCCACGCCGTCGAAGGCGCGCTGCCTTCAGCGGTCAGGGCGTCCTTGACCTTGGCGTAGGCGGTGCGGCAGGCCTCGGTGCGGGCTTGCTTGGAGCGGATCTGGTAGGCGGCGCGCAGCTCTTCCTCGGCCAGGGCGGTGACCTTGGCGATGAAGGCTTCATCCTTGGCCGGAGCGGTCCAGTTCCAGGACGGCTTGCCGGCTTCGCGGACCAGCTCGTTGATCGCGGCGATGGCGATCTTGCCGCTGGTCGTGGCCGAACACCACGGCGCCCAGCATCAGGTCTTCGGTCAGCTGGTCGGCTTCGGACTCGACCATCAGCACGGCGGCTTCGGTACCGGCGACGACCAGGTCCAGCTTGGAGTCGATCAGCTGGGTCTTGCCCGGGTTCAGCACGTACTCGCCGTTGATGTAACCCACGCGCGCGGCGCCGATCGGGCCGTTGAACGGGATGCCGGAGATGGCCAGGGCGGCGGAGGTGGCGATCAGCGCGGCGATGTCGGGCTCGGACTTCCGGGTTCAGCGACACGCGTGTGCACCACGACCTGCACTTCGTTGAAGAAGCCTTCGGGGAACAGCGGGCGGATCGGACGGTCGATCAGGCGCGAGGTCAGCGTCTCGTGCTCGGTCGGACGGCCTTCACGCTTGAAGAAGCCGCCGGGGATCTGGCCGGCGGCGTAGGTCTTCTCGAGGTAGTCGACGGTCAGCGGGAAGAAGTCCTGACCGGCCTTGGGCCGCCGACTTGGCGCCGACCACGGTGGCCAGCACCACGGTGTCCTCGATGTTGACCAGCACGGCGCCGGTCGCCTGACGGGCGATCTCGCCGGTCTCCATCACGACTTGATGCGGACCCCATTGGAAGGTCTTCGTGACCTTGTTGAACATGCTCATTCGAGTTCTCCTCAGTTCAGGCATGCGCCGCTCGCGGTGCGGCGCGAAACCGGGAGTGAAGCTGGGTTTGGCGGGATGCCATTCCAGAGCGCCTGCTTGACCGGTCCTTGCCGGCAAGCGCATTGGAATGACACATCACTGCCACGTCAGCCCGACTCCGTCTGTCGGATCGCCGGGGTTCCCACCACGGGAAGTCCCGGCGCGGCGGCCGGCCGGAACACTCCGGCGACGGCTCGCAGAAACGACAAAGAGCCTGTTGGAATGGGACCAATCAGGCTCTTTGCATTCACGCGCGAATTACTTGCGCAGACCCAGCTTCTGGATCAGGGCGGTGTAACGCTCGGCGTCCTTGTTCTTCAGGTAGGCCAGCAGGCTCTTGCGCTGGTTGACCATCTTCAGCAGACCGCGACGGCCGTGGTGGTCCTTGGCGTGCAGCTTGAAGTGGGGGGTCAGCTCGTTGATGCGAGCGGTCAGCAGGGCCACTTGCACTTCCGGCGAGCCGGTGTCGTTGGCGCTGCGGGCGTTGGCGGCGACGATGTCGGCCTTCTTCTGGGTGTCCATGGACATGATGCGTTCCTTGTTCCGGAATGATTCGGAAGGTCCGCCGGCATGGCCGATGAAGGCGACAAGTGCGCAGACGGTTTCCGAGGATTGACTTGCGGTCACAGGTGAAACCGACCCGTGCCGTGCTCATCGTTCGCCCGGACGGACCGGGCAAAACAGCGCGCAGTATAGCGCAAACCGTTCTGGGCCTGAAGGATCGCCTGGCGTGCGCTCAATCGGGGCGCTTCATGCGGCAGGCCGACGGCTGCGCCGCCTGGTCCGCGTCGAGGTAACGCAGCGTGCGGAAGCCGTAGCCCGAGCCCTCGTTGTCATGGGGCACGCCAGCCTCGCCCGCGCGCCGCATCACGCTGACGTACAGCGGCTGCTGGAGCTGATGGTCGCTGGCGCGCATCACGCCCTGGTGCGCCACGCCCAGCGGCCGGCCATCCACGCGCAGGCCCTCCAGCGCCAGGGCGACCGCCTTGGGATCGGTCGACCCGGCCTTCTCCATCGCGGCGACCAGCATCTCGATCATCAGCTGCATGCGTGCGTGCAGGTAGTCGTGCTCGGGCTTGGGGAAGCGCTGGCGGAAGGCGCCATAGAAGCGCTCCGCATCTGCGGTGCCGGCATTCGGATGCCATTCGGCCACGGCCAGCACCCGATCGACACCGGCCTCGCCCAGGACGCCGGGCACGCCCAGCGCAGTTGCCGTAGAAGGTGTAGAAGCGCGCGTCCAGCCCGATGTCCCGCGCCGCCTTGATCAGCAGCGTCAGGTCGTTGCCCCAGTTGCCGGTGAGCACCGCCTGCGCGCCGCTGGCGCGGATCTTGGTCGCGTAGGGCAGGAAGTCCTTCACGCGGCCCAGCGGATGCAGCTCGTCGCCGACGATGCGCAGATCAGGCCGGCGCGCCGCGAGCATCGCCCTCGCCTGCTCGCGCAGGTGCTGGCCGAAGCTGTAGTCCTGACCGATCAGGTAGATCGTCTTGAGCCGCTGGTCCTGCGCGATGACCTCGACCAGCGCCGCCAGCCGCATGTCGGTGTGGGCGTCGAAGCGGAAATGCCAGAAGCTGCATTGCGCGCCCGTCAGCGCCGGGTCGACGGCGGCGTAGTTCAGGAACAAGCGCGCGGCGCGAGGGCTCGCGCGCGTTGTGCTTGTCGAGGGCCGCGATCATCGCGCCCGCCACCGCGGAGCTGTTGCCCTGCAGCACGACCGGGATGCCCTGGTCGGTCGCGGCACGCAGCAGCGACAACGACTCCTCCACCGAGCCCTTGCTGTCGAAACGCACGAGCGCGAGCGGCCGCGCGCCGCCGGGCAGCTTCACGCCGCCGCGCGCGTTGACGCGCTCGGTGGCCCAGATCAGGTTGCGGAAGACGGCCTCGCCGCCATTGCCCAGCGGCCCGGAAAGCCCCTCGATCAGCGCGAGCCGGATGGGCACGGCGGCGGGCTTCGCGGCAACGGTCGCGGGAGCGGCGACCGCGGTCGCGGTGATCACGGATGCGGCCATCACGGATGCAGCCATCGCGGCGGTCACGGCGACCGCCGCCCGCCTCGTCCAGCGCCTCACAGCGCGGCCGGGCCGTTCAGCTGGGACAGGTCCCAACGCGGCTTGACCTCGAAGCCGCCGCCGCGCGTCAGCGCGGCCATGTCGCGCTGCAGCCGAAGCCCCGCGGCCAGCGCGATCATGGCGCCGTTGTCGGTGCACAGGTGCAGCTCGGGGTAATGCACGCGCACGCGGCGCTTCTCGCAGATCGCGTTGAGCTGCTCGCGCAGATGCTTGTTGGCGCCGACGCCACCCGCGACGACCAAGCGCTTCAGCCCGGTCTCCTTGAGCGCGAGCATCGCCTTCTTCACGAGCACCTCGACGATCGCGGCCTGCGTCGACGCGGCAAGGTCCGCGCGCTGCGGCTCGGTGATGCCGCCGGGCTGCGCCTCGAGCTTGCGGACCTGCGTCAGCACGGCGGTCTTCAGCCCGGCGAAGCTGAAGTCCGGCTTGCCGCTGTGCAGCAGCGGGCGCGGCAGCGCGAAGGCCTCGGGATCGCCCTGCTCCGCCAATTTCGACAGATGCGGCCCGCCCGGATACGGCAGGCCGAGCAGCTTGGCCGACTTGTCGAAGGCCTCGCCCGCGGCGTCGTCGATGGTCTCGCCCAGCAGCTCGTACCTGCCGACATCGTCCACGCGCATCAGCTGCGTGTGGCCGCCCGACACGAGCAGCGCGACGAACGGGAATTCCGGCGGATCGGCCGACAGGAAGGGCGACAGCAGATGGCCCTCGAGGTGATGGATGCCCATCACCGGCCGATCCAGCGCCGCGCCCAGCGAGGCCGCCACGCCCGCGCCCACCAGCAGCGCGCCGGCCAGTCCGGGCCCCTGCGTGTAGGCCACGACGTCGACATCGGCCAGCGACAGCCCCGCGCTGGCGAGCACCTCGCGCGTCAGCGGCAGCACGCGGCGGATGTGGTCGCGCGAGGCGAGCTCGGGCACCACGCCGCCATAGGCCTGGTGCATCGAGATCTGGCTGTGCAGCGCGTGCGCGAGCAGCGCCGGCACGCCGTCGCCCGAGGCGTCGACCAGCGCCACGCCGGTCTCGTCGCAGGAGGATTCGATGCCGAGGACTCGCATGGGATCAGGCGCCGATCAATGGTTCTCTTTGGCGTGGTTGATCGAGTACTTGGGGATCTCGACCGTCACGTCCTTGTTGGACAGGATCGCCTGGCAGGACAGGCGCGAGTTGGGCTCCAGGCCCCAGGCGCGGTCCAGCATGTCTTCCTCGTTCTCCTCCATCTCGGACAGCGACGCGAAGCCCTCGCGCACGATCACGTGGCAGGTGGTGCAGGCGCAGACCTGGTCGCAGGCGTGCTCGATGTCGACGTGGTTGTCGAGCAGCGCCTCGCAGATCGTGGTCCCGGGCGGGGCCTCGATGCTCTTGCCCTCGGGCGCGTATTCGGGATGAGGAAGGATCTTGATGACGGGCATGGGGGTGTCCTTGAAGCTGGCGGCGTCGGCTCGCGTTCAGACCTGATCGATGCTGCGGCCGGTCAGGGCCTGCTGGATGCCGCGGTTCATGCGCGCGGCGGCGAAGGCCTCGGTGCCCTTGGCCAGGGCCTCGACGGCGGCGTCGATGGCATCGGCGTCGGCGACGGCGTCCTCGGCTTGCGCCTTGGCCAGCAGGTCCGACTGCAGCGCGGCGATCTCGGCGCGCTCGGCGTCGCTGAGCAGGTCGCCATCGGCGCGCAGCGCGGACTGCGTCGCGAGGATCATCCGCTCCGCTTCCACGCGCGCCTCGCGCAGCTTGCGCGCGGCCATGTCGGCCTCGGCGCTGGCGAAGCCCTCGCGCAGCATGGTGGCGATCTCGTCGTCGGACAGGCCGTAGGACGGCTTGACCTGCACGGCGGCCTCGACGCCGGAGCCCAGCTCGCGCGCCGGCACGCTCAGCAGGCCGTCGGCATCGACCTGGAAGGTCACGCGGATGCGCGCCGCGCCGGCCGCCATCGGCGGAATGCCGCGCAGCTCGAAGCGCGCCAGCGAACGGCAATCGCTGACCAGCTCGCGCTCGCCCTGCAGCACGTGGATCGCCATGGCGGTCTGGCCGTCCTTGAAGGTGGTGAACTCCTGCGCGCGCGCCACCGGAATGGTGGTGTTGCGCGGGATCACCTTCTCCACCAGCCCGCCCATGGTTTCCAGGCCCAGCGACAGCGGGATCACGTCCAGCAGCAGCATCTCGCCGTCGGCGCTTGTTGCCCGCCAGGGCATCGGCCTGGATCGCGGCGCCGATGGCGACC
Source organism: Roseateles sp. (assembly GCA_039594005.1). GTDB lineage: Bacteria > Pseudomonadota > Gammaproteobacteria > Burkholderiales > Burkholderiaceae_C > Roseateles. The sequence continues at coordinate 592,907 of JBCNOF010000010.1, read as the reverse complement.
ACCTGGTCCGGATCGATGTCGGTCAGCGGCTCGCGGCCGAAGAGCTCGCCGACGACGCGGCGCACGATCGGCATGCGCGTGGAGCCGCCGACCATCACCGTGCCCTGCACCTCGTCGGCGCCGACCTTGGCGTCGCGCAGCACGCGGCGCACGGCCAGCAGCGTCTTGTTGACCAGCGGCTGCGCGAGCTCGTCGAACTGCGCGCGCGTGACCTCGACGCTCAGCGCGCCGGCATCGAGCGCGGCGGCGAGCGTCACGCGGTCGTGGTCCGTCAGCGCCTCCTTGGCCTGACGCGCGGCGACCAGCACGCGGCGCTTGTCCGCGGGGCTGCTCGCGCTCAGGCCGGCCTGCGCCAGCGCCCAGTCGGCCAGCGATGGCATGGTCGAAGTCGTCGCCGCCCAGCGCGCGTCGCCGCCGGTGGCCAGGACCTCGAAGACGCCCCGGGTCAGGCGCAGGATGGAGATGTCGAAGGTGCCGCCGCCCAGGTCGTAGACGGCGAACAGGCCTTCCGCGCCGTTGTCCAGCCCGTAGGCGATCGCGGCGGCGGTCGGTTCGTTGAGCAGGCGCAGCACGTTCAGGCCGGCCAGCCGCGCGGCGTCCTTGGTGGCCTGGCGCTGCGCGTCGTCGAAGTAGGCCGGCACGGTGATCACGGCGCCCACCAGGTCGTCGCCGAGGGTGTCCTCGGCGCGCTGGCGCAGCGTGGCCAGGATCTCGGCGCTGATCTCGACCGGCGACTTCAGGCCCTCGCGCGTGGCCAGGCTCAACATGCCGGGCGTGTCCTCGAAGCGGTACGGCAGCTTGTCGCGATTGGCGACGTCCTCGACGCCGCGGCCCATGAAGCGCTTGACCGAGACGATGGTGTTCTCGGGATCCTCGGCCTGCGCGGCCAGCGCGTCGTAGCCGAACTGGCGGCGGCCCTCGGGCATCACGCGCACCGCCGAGGGCAGGATCACGCGGCCCTGCGTCGTCGGGCAGGCACTCGGCCACGCCGTTGCGCACCGCCGCGACCAGCGAGTGCGTGGTGCCCAGGTCGATGCCCACCGCCAGGCGACGCTGATGGGGCTCGGGACTCTGACCGGGTTCGGAGATCTGCAGTAGGGCCATGGTGTCAGGACGTGTTCTTGAAATGTCGGGGAAGCGTGTTCAGGGCAGCGTGATCAGGGCAGCGTGAGCAGGACGGCCTGATCAGGACAACGTGTCCAGCCGGCGGTCGATGTCGGCGCGGAAGCGCGTCAGGAACATCAGCGCGCGCACGGACTCGGCGGCGCCCGCGGCGTCGCCGGCCTCATCGAGCTGGCGGCCGGCCTGGGCCAGCAGCGCGGCCTCGCGCTCGGCGACCTGACGGTCGATGGCCAGGATCGCGTCAGGGGTCTTCGCCTCGTCGAGCGCCTCGCGCCACTCCATCTGCTGCATCAGGAACGCGGCCGGCATGCGGGTGTTCTCGTTGGCCTGGATGGGCGCGCCGCGCAGCTCGCAGAGATAGGCCGGCGCGCTTGAGCGGATCGCGCAGGCGCTGATGCGCCTCGTTGACGCGCAGCGACCATTGCATCGCCAGGCGCTGCGAGGCCGCGCCGTCCGCGGCGAAGCGGTCGGGATGCACCTTCGCGGCGAGCGCCTTCCAGCGCTCGGCGATCTCGGCGCCGCCTTGCGCGAAGCGCTGGGGCAGGCCGAACAGGGTGAAGTCGTCGTCGTCGAGTTTCATGAACAAAAAAGCGCGGCACCGTGGCCGCGCCCTTTTTCGCGTGGGAGATCAGACGCGGAAGGATTCGCCGCAGCCGCAGCGGTCCTTCTCACGTGGATTGTTGAACTTGAAGCCTTCGTTGAGGCCTTCGCGGGCGAAGTCCAGCTCGGTGCCATCGAGGTAGGCCAGGCTCTTCGGGTCGATGATGACCTTCACGCCATGGCTCTCGAAGACCAGGTCCTCGGCCGCCAGTTCATCGACGAACTCCAGCACGTAGGCCAAGCCCGGAACAGCCGGTGGTGCGCACGCCAAGACGGATGCCCTCGCCCTTGCCGCGCCCTCGAGGTAGCGCTGCACGTGCTGGGCGGCGGCTTCGGTCAGGCTGATGGCCATCGAGCGGACCTCAGGCGGAAACGGTGGCTTCGGCCGCGGCGCCGTGCTTGGCGCGTGTAGTCGCGCACGGCGGCCTTGATGGCGTCTTCGGCCAGGATCGAGCAGTGGATCTTCACCGGCGGCAGGGCCAGCTCTTCGGCGATCTGGGTGTTCTTGATGGCCACCGCCTCGTCCAGCGTCTTGCCCTTCATCCACTCGGTGACCAGCGAGCTGGAGGCGATGGCCGAACCGCAGCCGTAGGTCTTGAACTTCGCGTCTTCGATGACGCCCTGCTCGTTGACCTTGATCTGCAGCTTCATCACGTCGCCGCAGGCCGGCGCGCCGACCATGCCGGTGCCGACCGATTCGGTCGGCCTTGTCGAAATAGCCGACGTTGCGCGGGTTTTCGTAGTGGTCGATGACCTTTTCGCTGTATGCCATGTCAGTTCTCCAACGTCTCTTGTTCAGGTGTCCTGGGGATCAGATCAATGAGCGGCCCACTGGATGGTGCTCAGGTCGACGCCCTCCTTGTACATATCCCACAGCGGCGACAGTTCGCGCAGCTTGGAAACGGCCTCGACCACCTTCTTCGCGGCGTAGTCGATCTCTTCTTCGGTGGTGAAGCGGCCGAAGGTGAAGCGGATCGAGCTGTGCGCCAGTTCGTCGTTGCGGCCCAGGGCGCGCAGCACGTAGGACGGTTCCAGGCTGGCCGAGGTACAGGCCGAACCGGAGGACACGGCGAGGTCCTTGATGCGCCATGATCAGCGACTCGCCTTCGACGTAGTTGAAGCTGACGTTGAGGTTGTGCGGGACGCGGCGCTCGAGGTCGCCGTTGATGAAGACCTGCTCGATGTCCTTCAGGCCGTCCAGCAGGCGTTCGCGCAGCGCCTTGATGCGGGGCAGCTCGGTGGCCATCTCTTCGCTGGCGATGCGGAAGGCCTCGCCCATGCCGACGATCTGGTGGGTGGGCAGGGTGCCCGAACGCATGCCGCGCTCGTGGCCGCCGCCGTGCATCTGCGCTTCGATGCGGACGCGCGGCTTGCGGCGCACGTACAGCGCGCCGATGCCCTTCGGGCCGTAGGTCTTGTGCGGAGGACGAGGACATCAGGTCGACCTTCAGCTTGTCCAGGTCGATCTCGACCTTGCCGGTGGACTGCGCGGCGTCGACGTGGAAGAGGATGCCCCTCGCGCGGCACAGCTCGCCGATGGCTCGGCGATGTCCTGGACCACGCCGATCTCGTTGTTCACGTGCATGACCGAGACCAGGATGGTGTCGGGGCGCAGCGCCGCCTCGAGCACGTCCAGGATCGATCAGGCCGTCTTCGCTCGGCGCCAGGTAGGTCACTTCGAAGCCTTCGCGCTCCAGCTGGCGGCAGGTGTCGAGCACGGCCTTGTGCTCGGTCTTCACGGTGATGATGTGCTTGCCCTTGGCCTGGTAGAAGTTGGCGGCGCCCTTGATCGCCAGGTTGTCGGACTCGGTGGCGCCGGAGGTCCAGACGATCTCGCGCGGGTCGGCGTTGACCAGTTCGGCGACCTGGCCGCGCGCCTTCTCCACGGCTTCTTCCGCTTCCCAGCCCCAGGCGTGGCTGCGCGACGCCGGGTTGCCGAAGTGCTCGCGCAGCCACGGGATCATCGCGTCGACGACGCGCGGATCCACCGGCGTGGTGGCGCCGTAGTCCATGTAGATGGGGAAGTGCGGGGTCATGTCCATGGGAACGTTCTTCTTGTCGACTACTGAATCGGTATGACGGGCCGGCGGGCCGGGCTCACTTGCTCATCGCGTTGCCGAGCGCGAAGACGGAGTTCGGCGCGGTGATGCGGATGGGCTTGACGACGGGGGTGCTGGAGATGGCGCGCTTGATGGGCGCCTCCTCGACGGTGACGCCCTTGGCGAGCTGGTCGTCGACGAGCTTGCGCAGGGTGACCGAGTCCAGGAACTCGATCATCTTGTTGTTCAGCGCGGTCCAGAGGTCGTGCGTGATGCAGCGGCCGTTGTCCTCGCCCATGCAGTTTTCCTTGCCGCCGCAGCCGGTGGCGTCGATGGGCTCGTCGACAGCGACGATGATGTCGGCGACGGTGATCTCATCGGAACGGCGACCCAGGGAGTAGCCGCCGCCCGGGCCCCGGGTGGATTCGACCAGTTGATGGCGCCGGAGCTTGCCGAACAGCTGTTCCAAATAGGACAACGAGATCTGCTGGCGCTGGCTGATCGCTGCCAGCGCGACGGGGCCGCTGTTTTCGCGCAGGGCCAGATCGATCATCGCGGTGACTGCAAAACGGCCTTTGGTGGTGAGACGCATCGAACTTCTCCTTGGCGCCCGTGTCGGGCTTCAGGACATGGAGGCGGCGGCTCGGCTGACGCCGGGTCGACTCACGGAGCAGGGTTAACCCCCGCTAAGTCCGACCATTTTACTCAATTAAGAAAGGCTTGCTCGGGTTAGCCCCGACAGGCGGCGCGGGGGCCTGTTCAGGCCAGGCGGGCGGGCGCGATTTGCGCTAGGCGCCGGCAGCCGCAGGACGCCTTGCCCCTCTCGTGCGCGTGGTCTTGCCGTCACTCCGTGGAGTGCAAGTCGTCATGCATGTCGAGCCCGAGGTCGGGCAAGGGATTTGCCAACACCTGCTTACAACCCGAGGAGCCGTCCATGTTTGCCAATCCCCCGAAAGTTGCCCAGCCCGCGCCGTCGAACGATCGTCGCCGCGATCCGCTCAAGCGCGAGGCCTTTGACCAGCGCGACCGCAGCAAGCGAATGGGTACCGCCACGATCGAGACGAAATCGGTCAGCAAGCTGGATCACTCGGATTCGACCTTCGGCCGGTTCATCTAGGACAACAGCGCCATGGCGATGCGTTCATCTGCCTGGATGCGCGGCGTCTCCCGTCCACCCCCGTCCATCTGTCCATCCGTCCAAGTCACGATGCCCGAATTGCACCTGAAATATCTGCAAGGCGTTTCGCTGTCTCTCTACGACACGGTGATCCTCATGGATACCGCGTCGGACAGGAGCCGGCACTTGTTCGAGCGCGAGAACCGGACCGATCAGCCGACCCTGGTGGTGCTGGTGCAGGATGTCGAGGATGCGATGCTGGCGGAATACGTGAAGATCGAACTTGACCCCTACAACAAGGTGCGCGGTTGGAAGATCTAACCGTTCTGGCGCCGCGGCCGCCTGCCGCATTGAGCGAGGAGGAGCTGCAGGTGCTTGGCGCCATGCCCTTCGATCCCAGCCGGGCGAATCCCAGAGCGCTCGAGATCCTTGAGGATCTGCGCTGCCGCGGCTTCGTCCAGATCGACGTCGAGAGCGGCACGCTCCGGCCCTCGCCAGCGGGGAGAAGCGCTCAGGCGGCGATCAACTGGCTCAGGCCGCGAGCCTAGGGGAAACCGGGGGTAGGCGACATCGAGGTCGATGTGATCCGATGCAATCGCCATGACCCACATCCAGTCGCCCGAGCAACGCGTGGAGCTTTTTGCCAACCTCTACGCGCTGTCGAACCCGGAGTACCAGCAACGGGTCTGGGTCGACAACATTGGATGGATGTTGCGCGACAGGGCGGAGGCGGATCTGGTCACTGCGGTCATCGAGGCAATCGACGCCGTCTTGGTGAAGCATGGCAGCGGTCTCTCGGATGCTGAATACATCGCGACGCCGGAATGGGGGACGGTCATCGAAGCGGCAAGCGCAGCTCTGGCGGTCATCCCCGATTCAGAGAAGGCACGGCGACGATGAGTGGCGCTGCAGCCCAGCCGATTGGAATGGGTCGCCTGGCTGTCCTGTGCGTCGGCGACCGACTACTCGCCCCCTCCGAGCATTGGTCGTCGATTCAAGCGATCGTGGCAGGTCTGTCTTCGGGACAGCCGCACCGACTGATCGAGGCCCTGCGCATTGACTGTGACGCGGTGAGCCAGACCGCGACCGCATGGGAGCAAGCGGAGGATCTGGTCGCAGCTCCGATCACGCCCCACTCGCTCCTGGTGGCCTACTTCTCGATGGCATCAAGCGCAGAAGCGAGGCAGAGCATCTCCATCGACGCGCGCTCGCAGGCCAGCGTCATCAGCATCTCGCTCGATGCTGCATGGCTCGGTGACGCGAGCCTGGCCACGCAAGCCATGCTTCGCCTCGCGGCTTGGGCAAGCAGTGTGTTCGACACTGCCGTTCTGGCCTGCGGCCCTGAACTCGACCTCCATGACGCCCAGGACGCCGAGGGGCTGCCGGCCATCGAGGCCGCACTCGCGAGCGACTGGAGATGTTGGGCTTGCATGTCCGTTCGACGTTTCCGGGAGCGTGCGACATGACAGCGCCGAGCGATGCCCAGGAAGACGCGAAACTGATTGAAGCCAACCTTTCTGAAATCCTCTCCGAGATCAGACAACAAGAGCACGTCGGCGCCATGTTCCCCAAAGATCTTCTGGGCTTCCCGGAGCAGATGGCCCAGATCCAGGAATGGATCGAACACGCCAGCGAGTACGGAATCGCGTACGAGTCACTCGTGTCGTTGCTGGACCAGTTCCCCTTCAAGCTTTCAAGCCGGCAATCCGTGAAGCTTCTAGAGGTGGGGCTGCTGATGCACACCTCCGAGCGATAGCCTTGAAGCAAGGCGTCACAGATTCAGGGCGTCGATCGCTGGCCGAGGACGTACGCTGCAAGTTCGATTGACCCCGCTCGCCGCCGAAAGGGGGACATGTGGGATCACCTTTTGCCTCAGCACTGCGACTTCACCCAGGAGCCTTCAATGAGCCTCACGCAAATCGAAACTGTCCGCGCCGCCCGCCTGCAGCTGATCGACCTCGGCGACGAGAAGACCGCGAAGCTGCTGGACTGGGCGTTGGAGACCGACAAGGCGCCGTCGACCGCACCTTCGAAGACCGACCAGCGCGAGACACCTCCGGCTCGCTGACGCCGGAGCGCCGGATCGGACGGCGGCATCTATCGATCCTCGCTTTGCTTCGTTCCGATCCCCGAGAGGGATCCCTAGGCTGCGGCGTTCACACGCTTTGCGCTCGTCGAGCCCGCCGCCATGTCCTCCCCGTCCGACTCCCCGCTCCCTGACGCCCTCTCCCGCCGCCGCTGGCTGACCCACACCGCCGCGCTCGTCGGCGCGGCCGCCCTGCCCGCCTTCCCCGTCCGCGCCGCCGACGCCAGGACCCTGCGCATCGGCTATCAGAAGTCCAGCACGCTGACGCTGTTCCTCAAGTCGCGCGGCATCCTGGAGACCGCGCTCGCGCCGCAGCAGGTCAAGGTCCAGTGGCATGAGTTCACCTCGGGCCTACCGCTGCTGGAAGCCCTCAACATCGGCGCGCTCGACCTCAGCGCCGACGTCGCGGACGCCGTGCCGCCCTTCGCGCTCGCCGCCGGCGCCAAGCTCACCTACTACGCGATCGAGACGCCCTCGCCCACCGCGCAGGCCATCGTCGTGCGCAAGGACTCCCCGATCACCTCCGTCGCCCAGCTCAAGGGCAAGAAGATCGGCTTCGCCAAGGGCGCCGGCGCGCATTACCTGTTGCTCGAGGCTCTCGCCCAGGCCGGTCTCTCCATCCGCGACATCGAACCCGCCTACCTCAACCCCGCCGACGGCCGCTCCGCCTTCGAGAACGGCGCCATCGCCGCCTGGGTCGTCTGGGATCCCTTCCTCGCCGCCGTGCAACGCCAGTCCGGCGCGCGGCTGCTCGTCGACGGCACCCGTATCGCCGCCTATCGCCGCTTCTATCTCGCCGCCACGTCCTTCGCGCAGCAGAACCCCGAGGTCCTGCAACGCGTCTACGACGAGCTCCAGCGCGCCGGCGAGTGGGTCAAGAAGAACCCCGCCGCCGCGGCCGACTGGCACGCGCCGGTGCTGGGACTCGACCCCGCCATCGTCGCCGCCGCCAACGAGCGCCGCAGCTACGCCGTGCGCCCCGTCGACACCGAATCGCTCACCGAGCAGCAGCGCATCGCCGACGCCTTCAGCGGCGCCCAGATCCTGCCGCGCCGCGTCGCCATCCAGGAATCGCCGGTCTGGAAGCCCGCCTGACCGCGGCCCACCCATCGCCAGGAGCTTGTCCATGTCCGTCCTGCATCCCGACACCACCGCGTCGACTTTGACCTCGACCTCGGCCCCGACCTCGACCTCCGCGCTCGCGCGCCCGCCCTCGCCTCGGCATCCCGCGCCCCTGCCCACCCGCAGCGTGGCTGATGTTCGCGCCGCGCTGCTCGCGCGCGTCGAGATCGCGTTGCTCGACGTCCGCGAGGAGGCCGCCTATGCCGAGGCTCATCCGCTGTGGGCCGCCAACCTCGCCGCCTCCCGGCTGGAACTCGATGCCTGGGGCCGCTTGCCGCGCCGCGACGTGCCGCTGGTCATCTACGACAACGGCGAGGGCGTGGCCGCCGCCTCGGCGCGCAAGCTGCAGTCGCTCGGCTACACCGACGTCGCGCTGCTCGATGGCGGCCTGGCTGCCTGGCGCGAGGCCGGCCTCGAACTCTTCCGCGACGTCAACGTCCCGAGCAAGGCCTTCGGCGAGCTCGTCGAGGCCCGCCGACACACGCCCTCGCTGACCGCCGAGGAGGTGAACGCAAGGCGCTCGCTCGGCGGCAATCTCGTGGTGCTGGACGCCCGCCGCTTCGACGAGTACCGCACCATGAGCCTGCCCGGTTCGATCAGCGTGCCCGGTGGCGAGCTGGTGCGCCGCGCCCGCGACCTCGCGCCCGACCCCGCCACCACCATCGTCGTGCACTGCGCCGGGCGCACCCGCAGCCTGATCGGCGCGCAGTCGCTGATCGACGCGGGCGTGCCCAATCCCGTCGTCGCGCTGCGCAACGGCACCATCGGCTGGACACTCGCCGGCCTGACGCTCGCGCAAGGCCAGGGCCGCTCGCACGAGGACGTGCCGCTGGGCGATCTCGACGCCGCCCGCGAGGGCGCCGCGGCGCTCGCTCGCCGCGCGCATGTCCAGCGCATCGACACCCGCGTGCTCACCGAATGGCTCGCCGATCCGCGCCGCAGCACCTACCGCTTCGACGTGCGCGGCGCCGCCGAGTACGCCCGCGGACATCGCCCCGGCTTCCGCCACGCGCCGGGCGGGCAGCTCGTGCAGGAAACCGATCACCACGTGCCCGTGCGGGGCGCGCGGATCGTGCTCAGCGACGACGACGGCGTGCGCGCGCCGATGGCCGCGGCCTGGCTGGCGCAGATGGGCTGGGAGGTCGCCGTGCTGCCGCCGGACCCCGCCTCGCACACCGAGACCGGCCCGGACCTGCCGCCACAGCCGCTCTCCCCGACCGTGGCCACGGTGACGCCGGCCAAGCTCGCGCGCTGGCGTGCCGAGGACGCGGATCGCGAGCATCCGGAGACGGTCGTCGTCGACGTCGCGCCGAGCATCACCTACGTCGTGCGGCACATCCCGGGCGCGTGGTGGAGCCCCCGCGCGCGGCTTGCCGAGGCGCTGCGCGACGTGATTCCGCCGTCGCGTCGCGTCGTGCTGACCGGCAACCTCGGCGTGCTGCCGCGCTTCGTGGCCGCCGACCTCGCCGCGGAGCTGGCGGCCGAGGGCCGCGAGCTGCTCGTGCTCGAAGGCGGCACCACGGCCTGGTATGACGCGGGATTTCCGATCGAATCGGCCAATCCGCGTCTCGCGTTCCCACGCGATGACCGCTATCGGCGCCCTTACGAGGGCACCCATCACCCGCGCGCGGCGATGCAGGCCTACCTGGACTGGGAGTACGGCCTGGTCGCGCAACTCGAGCGCGACGGCACGCACTTCTTCCGGCCCATCGAGGGCTGAGCCGTTACTTCGCCTTGGCCGCCGCGATGGGCACGACGTTGTCGTGCGTCGCCGCACCGAAGGCCTGCTCCTTGAGCTGCGAGAGCTGATCGCGCAACCGTGCCGCCTTCTCGAACTCGAGGTTGCGCGCGTGTTCCAGCATCTGCTTCTCCAGCTGCTGGATGCGCTTGCTCAGGTCTTTCTCGCTCATCGCCTCGACCTCGGCGGTCTCGGCGATCACCTTGGCGTCGTCGCGTCCAGGCTTGTCGCTGTAGACGCCGTCGATCATGTCCCGGATGCGCTTGACCACGCCGCGCGGCACGATGCCGTTGGCTTCGTTGAAGGCGATCTGCTTGGCGCGGCGGCGCTCGGTCTCGCCGATCGCCTTCTCCATCGAATCGGTGATGCGATCGGCATACAGGATCGCCTTGCCGTTCAGGTTGCGCGCCGCGCGGCCGATGGTCTGGATCAGCGAGAACGCTCGGAGCGCAGGAAGCCTTCCTTGTCCGCGTCCAGGATCGCCACCAGCGACACCTCGGGCATGTCCAGGCCTTCGCGCAGCAGGTTGATGCCCACCAGCACGTCGAACGTCGCCCAGCCGCAGGTCGCGGATGATCTCGACCCGCTCGACGGTATCGATGTCCGAGTGCAGGTAGCGCACCCGCACGCCGTGGTCGCCGCCAGGTATTCGGTGAGGTCCTCGGCCATGCGCTTGGTCAGCGTGGTCACCAGCACGCGCTCGTCGATCGCCGACGCGCTTGCGGATCTCCGAGAGCAGGTCGTCCACCTGGGTGCGCCGCCGGGCGTACCTCGACCACCGGATCGACCAGCCCGGTCGGCCGCACCACCTGCTCGATGACATCGCCGGCCTGACCGCTTCTCCAGCCTAGTCGCCCGGCGTCGCGGAGACATAGATGGTCTGCGGCGCCAGCGCCTCGAACTCCTCGAAGCGCAGCGGCCGGTTGTCCAGCGCCGACGGCAGGCGGAAGCCGTACTCCACCAGCGTTCTCCTTGCGCGCGCGGTCGCCCTTGAACATGGCGCCGATCTGCGGAATCGGCGACGTGCGATTCGTCGATGACCAGCAGCGCGTCCGCCGGCAGGTAGTCGAACAGCGTCGGCGGCGGCTCGCCGCGGCGCGCGCCCGGACAGGTAGCGCGAGTAGTTCTCGATGCCCTTGCAGTAGCCCAGCTCGTGCATCATCTCCAGGTCGAAGCGGGTGCGCTGCTCCAGGCGCTGCGCTTCCACCAGCTTGCCTTCCTTGATGAAGAACGCCACGCGCTCGCGCAACTCCTCCTTGATCGTCTCGATCGCCTCCAGCACGCGGCTCGCGCGGCGTCACGTAGTGGCTGTTCGGGTAGACGGTGAAGCGCGGCATCTTCTGCCGGATCCCTGCCCGGTGAGCGGATCGAAGAGCGACAGGCGCTCCACCTCGTCGTCGAACAGCTCGACGCGCAGCGCCAGCTCCCGAGTGCTCGGCCGGGAAGATGTCGATCACGTCGCCGCGCACGCGGAAGGTCGCCGCGGGCGAAATCCATCTCGTTGCGGGTGTACTGCATGCGCGCCAGCTGCTGGATCACGTCGCGCTGGCCGACCTTGTCGCCCACCCGCAGCGTCATCACCATCTGGTGGTAGTCGCTCGGGTTGCCCAGGCCGTAGATCGCCGACACCGACGCCACGATCACCACGTCGCGCCGCTCCAGCAGCGCCTTGGTCGCCGACAGGCGCATCTGCTCGATGTGCTCGTTGATCGAGCAGTCCTTCTCGATGAAGGGGTCGCGCTGCGGCACGTAGGCCTCCGGCTGGTAGTAGTCGTAGTAGGAGACGAAGTACTCCACCGCATTCTGCGGGAAGAACTCTTGGAACTCGCCGTACAGCTGCGCCGCCAGCGTCTTGTTCGGCGCCAGCACCATGGTCGGGCGCCTCAGCTCGCGCAATCACGTTGGCGATGGTGAAGGTCTTGCCCGAGCCCGTCACCCCCAGCAGCGTCTGGAAGCTCTCGCCGTCATTGACCCCGTCCACCAGGCCCTGGATCGCGGCCGGCTGGTCGCCGGCGGGCGGATACGGCTGGAAAAGCTGGAACGGAGAGCCTTCGAAAGAGACGAATTCGCCCTTCGGCGCCTCGGACGTCGCGGCGTCGGCGGCAGCGGCCGCGGACGTTTCCGCCTGCGTGGCGGCGGACTTCGCGCCCTTGGCGGCGGGGGTTTGAGGCTTGGCGGCGGAGGATCGGCTCATCAGGGTTTCCCAGGGGCAACGCATGTTCCCTGCCTACAATCGGCGGGCTTCGCTGGGCGCTCAGGAGGCGCCTTCGGGCGTCAGGACGCGACAGCGTAGCGCAGTCCTCTTGCCACCGATTGTCAGGAAAGCCTCCATGTCCCTGTTCTCCGCCGTCGCCATGGCCCCCCGCGACCCGATCCTGGGTCTGAACGAAGCAATTCAACGCCGACCCGAACCCCAACAAGGTCAACCTGGGCGTGGGCGTCTATTACGACGACAACGGCAAGCTGCCGCTGCTGGCCTGCGTGGCCGCCGCCGAGGCGCAGATGCAGGCCGCCCCCAAGCCGCGCGGCTACCTGCCGATCGACGGCATCGCCGCCTACGACGCGGCCGTGCAGGAGCTGGTGTTCGGCGCCGGCGCCGAGGTGCTCCAGCAGAAGCGCGTCGCCACCGTGCAGGCCATCGGCGGCACCGGCGGCCTGAAGATCGGCGCCGACTTCCTCAAGCGCCTGAACCCCGACGCCAAGGTCGCTGATCACCGACCCGAGCTGGGAAAACCACCGCGCGCTGTTCGCCAACGCCGGCTTCCAGGTCGACACCTACCCCTACTACGACGCCGCCAACCACGGCATGCACGTCGACGGCATGCTGGCGGCGCTGAACGCCGCCCCGGCCGGCACCGTCGTCGTGCTGCACGCCTGCTGCCACAACCCGACCGGCGACGACCTGACGCCCGCCCAGTGGACGAAGGTCGTCGAGGTGGTCAAGGCCCGCGGCCTGGTCGCCTTCCTGGACATGGCCTACCAGGGCTTCGGCGAGGGCATCGCCGAAGACGGCGCCGTCATCCGGCAGTTCCTGGCCGCCGGCCTGGACTTCTTCGTCTCCACGAGCTTCTCCAAGAGCTTCTCGCTGTACGGCGAGCGCGTGGGCGCGCTGAGCGTGGTCTGCGCCTCGGCCGAGGAGACGGTGAAGGTCCTGAGCCAGCTCAAGATCGTGATCCGCACCAACTACTCCAACCCGCCGACGCACGGCGCGCAGGTCGTCGCCACCGTGCTGTCGACCCCGGCGCTGCGCGCGCAGTGGGAGGAGGAACTGGCCGGCATGCGCGTGCGCATCAAGCAGATGCGCGAGGCGCTGGTCGCCGAGCTGCAGGCCGCCGGCATCACCGACGACCTCAGCTACGTCACTCGTCAGAAGGGCATGTTCAGCTACAGCGGTCTGTCCGCCGAGCAGATGCAGCGCCTGCGCGCCGAGTTCGGCGTCTACGGCGTGGACTCCGGCCGCATCTGCGTGGCCGCGCTCAACAGCAAGAACCTGAAGCCGGTCGCCGCGGCGATCGCCGCCGTCAAGCGCGGCTGAACGCCCGGCGGACGCTCCGCCGACGCCACACATCGATGCGCTGATCGCACGATCGCGCCTCGCTCCCAGGGCCGGATCCGTCAAAAGCGGGCCGGCCCTGCGCATTTATGGCGAAATCCGGCGCTTCGAAGTCCCTGTTCGGGCCTTGGCCGGCACATCGGGGACACACACTGGACAAGGCCGGGACCTAGAATTGCTGCATTGCACAACGGGTGCCAGCCTTCGCCTCACTCCCCCTCGAGAGGTCCGCCAGATGCTCTACCAGCTTTATGAAACCCAACGCGCGCTGCTGAGCCCGTTCTCCGAGTTCGCCAGCGCCACGGCCAAGCTCTACAGCCATCCGCTGTCGCCGTTCGCGCACACGCCGCTGTCGCACCGGATGTCCGCCGGCCTGGACCTGATGCACCGGCTGGCCAAGGAGTACGAGAAGCCCGAGTTCGAGATCACCAGCGTCGAGGTCGACGGCGTGGAGGTCGCGGTGCAGGAACTGGTGGCCGAAGAGAAGCCCTTCTGCAAGCTGCTGCGCTTCAAGCGCTACACGGACGACTCGGCGGTGCTGTCCAAGATGAAGGCGCAGCCGACGGTGCTGGTCGTGGCGCCGCTGTCGGGCCACCACTGCACGCTGCTGCGCGACACCGTGCAAGCAACTGCTCAAGGACCACAAGGTCTACATCACCGACTGGATCGACGCGCGCATGGTGCCGATGGACGCCGGCCCCTTCCACCTCGACGACTACATCTACTACGTCCAGGACTTCATCCGCCATGTCGGCGAGCGCAACCTGCCACGTGATCTCGGTCTGCCAGCCCACCGTGCCGGTGCTGGCGGCGATCTCGCTGATGGCCTCGGCGCGGCGAGACCACGCCGCGCACGATGACGATGATGGGCGGCCCCATCGACGCCCGCAAGAGCCCGACCGCCGTCAACAACCTGGCGATGAACAAGAGCTACAGCTGGTTCGAGAACAACGTGATCTACCGCGTGCCGACCAACTACCCGGGCGCGGGCCGCGAGGTCTACCCGGGCTTCCTGCAGCACACCGGCTTCGTGGCGATGAACCCGGACCGCCACCTCACCTCGCACTACGACTACTTCCTGGACCTGGTGCGCGGCGACGACGACGCCGCCGAAGCGCACCGCCGCTTCTACGACGAGTACAACGCCGTGCTGGACATGCCCGCCGAGTACTACCTGGACACGATCAGGACGGTGTTCCAGGACTTCGCGCTGGTCAATGGCACCTGGACCGTCGGCGGCGACCTGGTGCGGCCGCAGGACATCACGACCACCGCGCTGCTGACGGTCGAGGGCGAGCTCGACGACATCTCCGGCGCCGGCCAGACCAAGGCCGCGCATGAGCTGTGCAGCGGCATCGCTTCCAAGCATCAGTTCCATTACGACGCGGTCGGCGCGGGGCATTACGGCATCTTCTCGGGCCGCCGCTGGCGGGAGAAGGTCTATCCGGTGATCCGGGACTTCATTGCCCAGTACGATGCGGCCCCGTTGAAGCAGCCCGCCGCGGCCAAGCGCGCCACCCGTCCGGCGGCGCGTCGCACGCGCAAGCCGACCGAGTGAACCCCGCCGCGCCCGCCACCGATCCCCGACCCGACGCCCCCCTCGACCCCGCGCCAGAACCCACGTTCGACGCACTGGTCGAGCGGCTGAACGTCGCCCTGCCGCAGACGCAATGCACGCGCTGCGGCTATCCGGACTGCCATTCCTACGCCCACGCGATCGCGCGCGGCGAGGCGCCCATCAACCAGTGCCCGCCCGGCGGCGCCGAGGGCATCGCGCGTCTGGCCGCCCTCACCGGCCGTGAGCCGCGGCCGCTCAACGCCGAGCACGGCATCGAGGGCCCGAGACGGCTCGCCGTCATCGACGAGGACTGGTGCATCGGCTGCACGCTGTGCATCAAGGCCTGCCCGGTCGACGCGATCGTGGGCAGCAACAAGCTCATGCACGTCGTCATCGACGCGGACTGCACCGGCTGCGAGCTTTGCATTCCGGTCTGCCCGGTGGACTGCATCTCGCTGGCCGAGGTCACGCCCGGACGCAGCGGCTGGGCGGCCTGGAGCGCCCCGCAGGCCGAGCGCGCCCGCGAGCGCTATCGCCTGCACGAGATCCGCGTCGCGCGCGACGAGCGCGAGCAGGCCACGCGCCTGGAGGCCAAGGCGCAGCACAAGCTCGATCATCTCGAGTCGTCCACCCGCCTCACCGACCCGGCCGACATCGAGCGCAAGCGCGCCGTGATCGCCGCCGCGCTCGCCCGCTCGCGCGCCAAGCGCGGCGTGTGACGGCGCGCGCCAGACACCCCTCGCCATGAACAAGACCCAGATCCGCGAATTCTTTGAGATCCTGCGCGCTGCCAATCCGTCGCCGCAGACCGAACTGGAGTACGCCAGCGTCTTCGAGTTGCTCGCCGCGGTGCTGCTGTCGGCGCAAGCGACCGACGTTGGCGTCAACAAGGCCACGCGTCGGCTGTTCGTCGTGGCCAACACGCCGGCGAAGATCCTCGCGCTCGGCGAGGAGCGGCTCGCGGACTACATCAAGACGATCGGCCTGTACAAGACCAAGGCGAAGAACCTGTACGCGACCTGCCGCATCCTCGTCGAGCAGCACGGCGGCCAGGTGC
This sequence comes from Roseateles sp., assembly GCA_039594005.1. Lineage (GTDB taxonomy): Bacteria > Pseudomonadota > Gammaproteobacteria > Burkholderiales > Burkholderiaceae_C > Roseateles. The sequence continues at coordinate 576,915 of JBCNOF010000010.1, read as the reverse complement.
CCCAGAGCCGCGAGGCGCTGGAGGCGCTGCCCGGGGTCGGACGCAAGACCGCCAACGTCGTCCTGAACGTCGCCTTCGGAGAGGCGACGATGGCCGTGGACACGCACATCTTCCGCGTGGGCAACCGCACCGGGCTGGCACCGGGCAAGAACGTGCTCGAAGTCGAGGAGCAGTTGCTGAAGCGCGTGCCGCCGGAGTTCCTCGTCGACGCGCATCACTGGCTGATCCTGCACGGACGGTATGTCTGCCAGGCGCGCCGGCCGCTGTGCGAGCGTTGCGCCGTCGTCGCGCAATGTGACAGCGCGCCGATGGCGGCGGCACTTTGACCGAACCTCGCCAACTACAATCCGCGCGTTCATTCCGTCAGGGAAGCCATGTCCAGCATCACCGACCTTGTTGACCGCGTGGAGCGCCTGCTGGTGCGTCACGAGGAACTGAAACGCACGAATGCGTTGCTCGAACAGCAGGTGCAAGGCCTCACGCTGGAGCGCGACAGCCTGCGTTCGAGATTGGCCGCGGCCCGCGCGCGCGTCGACGCGCTGCTGGACCGCCTGCCGCTGGAGGCCGTCGGCCTCCTGGAGGGCGGCGACGGCCCCGACACCACAGATTCTCGAAAGACCGGCGCATGAAGCAAATGGAAGTCACGATCATGGGCCAGAGCTACCTGCTCGGCTGCCCCGAGGGCGGCGAGGCCGCGCTGCAGAAGGCCGTGGCCCGCGTCGACAAGGAGATGTGCGCCATCCGCGATGCGGGCCGCATCAAGGCACGTGAGCGCATCGCGGTGCTCGCGGCGCTGAATCTCGCGTATTCGCTGACCGAATCCGCTTCACACTCGACCACCGGCGATGCAAGCGATGCAACGGTTGGCAACGCTGGCGGACAAGCTGCCATACCCGATCTGGACGGCTTGATGAAGAAGCTGGATGAAGCCCTTGTCCAAGACGGGCAACTGCTGTGATCGATGGATCGCGGCGCGTAGAATCCAAACCGTCCACTGCGTTCGCGTGAGTTTTATATTTCCTTGAACCGATGCTCTCGCGAGCAAGGGCTTGGAACATTGCAGAGCTGGTGTGAGCGTCTCGCGTCAGATGAACCCGAAGCCCTGCTGACCTCGCCCACCTGTACCCCTTGGGTTCAGGAATGCGGCTCACGGCTCGCCGTGGACACCTCTTCCCCAAACCGCGCCTGAGCGTTCAGAGCGCGGTTTTTTCATGGATGCGCCGTTCATGGACACGCCGATGAGCACTCCCTCCGCATCGCCGCAGTACTGGCTGATGAAGTCCGAGCCCGACGAGGCCTCGATCGATCACCTGCAGACCGCCGGCGAGCTGCCGTGGACCGGCGTGCGCAACTATCAGGCGCGCAATTTCATGCGCGACCAGATGCGCATCGGCGATGGCGTGCTGTTCTATCACTCCTCGTGCCCGGAGCCCGGCATCGCCGGCTTCGCCGAAGTCAGCAGCACCGCGTATCCCGACGCGACGCAGTTCGATGCGAAGAGCCCGTACTTCGATCCGAAGTCCAAGCAGGAGGAGCCCCGCTGGTCGCATGTCGACGTGCGCTTCGTGCGCAAGACGCGGCTGCTGAGCTTGGCGGAGATGAAGCGCGATCCCGCGCTGGCGGGCATGCGCACGCTGCAGCCGGGCAACCGTCTCTCGATCACGCCGGTCACGCCCGAGGAATGGGCGCATCTGCAGCGATTGCTGGCCTGAAGTCTCAGCTGCCCATCCCGAACGGGATCGACGCCAGCACGACCTGATTGCCGCCGCGGCGCTGCGCTTCCTTGACCGCCATCTCGGCGGCGCCGAGCAGCTCTTCCTGGCGCGAGGCGGTGTGCGGGAAGCTCGCCACGCCCATGGACAGCGACAGGCCCAGGTCCTGCCCCTGCAGCACGACGATCTGCGCGTGGCATTGACGGCGCAGCTGCTCCATGCGCGCATGCGCGGTGGCCAGGCCCACGCCCGACAGCAGCACGGCGAACAGGTCATCGCCGATGCGGCAGGCCGCGTCCATCGCGCGCGTGTTGGCGCGCAGCATGCGGCCCAGGCCTTCGAGCAGGCGCTGTCGCGCTTCCTCGCCCAGGCCCGCGTCGGCGGCCACGGGATCGAGCGCGATCAGCACCAGCGTGAACTCGCGATGCTCGCGCGTGGAGAGATCGATCTCCCGCAGCAGCTGATCATCGAACTGCGCGCGCATGTACAGGCCCGAGACCTCGTCGCGGCCGCTGCCCTGCTGCAACTCGCGACGCAACTGCTCGAGCGACTTCTGCTGCTGCTCGAGCTGCTGCAGCGCGCGCTGCAGGTGCGTCTCGCGATGGCGTTCCTCGGTCTTGTCGCTCCACAGCGCCATCACGTGTTCCTGACCCAGCGGCACGCGCGTGACCATGAACTCGCGGCGGCGGCCGCCGATCTCCAGGCGATGCTCGGAGCTCACCACGCCGCGCTGGGCGAGCGTGGCCTGCTCGGAGCGGCGCATGGCCTGGACCTCATCGCCGCGCATCAGCTCGTTGTCGGCGGCGCCGATGATGCCGGTCTCCGTGCGGCCGAAGAGCTCGGACATGCCGGGACTCGCGAAGACGTAGCGGCCCGTGGCCATCGACTTCACGGTCAGGCAGGCGCCCGTCGGCTCGAGCAAGCTGAGCAGGCTGGCCGCGACGGGCGACTGGGGCGTTCCCGTCGATTCCAGCCAGGCATCGAAACTGGCAGGCGCGGGTGTCGCGGCGGCTTGTAATTCCATGGGTCGGGCCGGGCCAGGAGTGCCCCTGGCGGTCGAATGGTGGTGGATTGAATGTAGATGGGCGCCGGTTGCCCGGGCAAGTGCTGCCACCCGCGTGGGGGCGTCACTCCCCCTAACTTGGGGTCAGGCATCCTAGCTCGCCCCGACGGGGGGGTGACGGCGATGCACTTCACCCAGAAGGGAGACCCGGGCGGCTGGCAGGACAAGCCGGGAAAATGTCACGGCTGGTCACGTCCATGTCGGACGCGTGACCGAACCACATTCGATCTGGCGGAGCATCAAAAATAAGGCTAGAATCCTCGTTTTGCTGGCAAACCCTGCGCGTCGATTCGGAAGTGGAATCCGGATACTCCGCTTCGAAGGCAAGTCCTTCCTCGCGAACACCGAGCGCTATTTGAAGGAATTTCATGACCACCATTCGCGTCAAAGAAAACGAGCCGTTCGACGTGGCCCTGCGCCGCTTCAAGCGCACCATCGAAAAGCTGGGCCTGCTCACCGAGCTGCGCGCCCGCGAGTTCTACGAGAAGCCGACGGCTGAGCGCAAGCGCAAGAAGGCTGCGGCCGTCAAGCGCCACTACAAGCGCGTGCGCAGCATGCAGCTGCCCAAGAAGCTGTACTGATCGTTTGATCGGACGCTTCGGCACCGGGGACCGTCACCACTGACCGCGCCCCATTGCCCGAACAGCACAGAAAGCCCGCGCAGGACGCTGCCGCGGGCTTTTTTGTTTTCCGCGCCGGCGGAATGACGTTTGAGACGATCCGTCGAAAGACGGGCAGGACAAGCAAGGAGTCCCCATGAGCCTGAAGGAACAGATCACCGAAGACATGAAGACGGCGATGCGCGCCAAGGATAGCGAGCGCCTGGGCACGATCCGCCTGCTGCTGGCTGCGGTGAAGCAGAAGGAAGTGGATGAGCGCGTCGAGGTCGACGACGCGATGCTCGTGGGCATCGTGGACAAGCTGATCAAGCAGCGCAAGGACTCGATCAGCCAGTTCACGGCCGCGGGCCGGACGGACCTGGCCGACAAGGAAACGGCGGAGCTGAAGGTGCTGGAGGTCTACCTGCCGCAGCGCCTGAGCGAGGCCGAGATCCAGGCCGAGGTCGCCGCGATCGTGGCTGAGCTGGGCGCCAAAGGGCCGGCGGACATGGGCAAGGTGATGGGCGCGGTCAAGGGCAAGCTCGCCGGCAAGGCCGACATGGGCCTGGTCTCGGCCGCGGTGAAGGCGGCGCTGGCGGGCTGAGCGCCCTGCCCGCTCCCGAGTCAACGACAGGAGTCCGCGATGGAACTGACCGTTCAACAACTGACGCCCGATTTCTGCGTCGCTCCGCAACTGACGCCCGAAGCCATGGCCGCGCTGGCCGACGCGGGCTTCAAGTCGGTGATCAACAACCGTCCTGATTTCGAGGGCGGCCCCGATCAGCCGACCAGCGAGCAGGTGAGAGCCGCGGCAGAAGCCGCCGGCCTGGTGTATCACCACCTGCCGGTGCAAGGCGGTTATCAATCGCCGGAGGAGATCGCCGCGATGCGCGCGCTGCTGGATGAGGTGCCCAAGCCGGTGCTGGCGTTCTGCCGCTCCGGCGCGCGGTCCACGCGGCTCTTCGCCGCCGCGACGCAGCTCTGAGCCGCGTCGACGCTTCGCATCAAGGCCCCGGTCCCTGACCAGGGCCTTTTTCATTTGTCGGGACTTTCCCCAGACACGCAACGAATTCAGGTTCCCGACAGCACCCGCTGGCTACAGTCCGGGTCTGACGCAAAAGAACATCGAGCCTGTCCCGTCACGGGCTCGGGATGGAGACCTGGACTGTCGATGAACGCCCTGCTTGCGATTGCCAAGGGCATTGATTGGCTGACGGACCGGTTCGGCACACTTGCCGCCTGGGCTGTCTTGCTGTCGTGCTTGATCAGCGCCACCAACGCGGTGGTCCGTTATGGCCTGGACATCAGCTCCAACGCCTTTCTCGAGATCCAGTGGTACCTGTTCGCCGTGTGCGTGATGGGTGGTGCGGCGCAGGTGCTGCGGCTCAACGAACACGTGCGGGTGGACATCCTGTACACACGCTGGCGCGGTCACGGCAAGGTCTACATCGACCTGTTCGGCCTGATCGTGTTCCTCCTTCCCGTGATGGGGTATGCGGGCTGGCTGTCGTGGGACTTCTTCTGGGTGAAGCTGACCACCGGCATGCGGCCGGAAGACACGATGGCCGCGCTCGGCACGGGCGGCTACCTGCACAAGCTGTTCACCAGCGGTGAGGTGTCGGGCAACGCGGGCGGCCTGATCCGCTGGCCGGCGGCGCTGACGCTGCCGGTGGGCTTCGCGCTGGTCTTCCTGCAAGGCCTGTCGGAGGTGATCAAGCGGGTGGGCTACCTGGCGCATCTCGTGGAGATGGACACGCATTACGAGAGGCCGCTGCAATGATCACGATGGAGCAGTTTCCCCCGCTGATGTTCGCGGGGCTGATCATCGTCATGCTGATCGGCTTCCCCGTCGCGTTCTCGCTGGCCGCACTCGGCCTGGCGTGCGGGTTCTTCGCGGTGAGCCAGGGCTGGTTCCCGCCGGAGTTCATGTCCGCGCTGCCGCAGAACGTCTTCGGCATCCTGTCCAACGACCTGCTGCTGGCGATCCCGTTCTTCACGCTGATGGGCGCCCTGCTCGAGAAGTGCGGCCTGGCCGAGGACATGCTCGACTCGATGGGTCAGCTGTTCGGGCCGGTGCGGGGCGGGCTGGGTTACTCGGTGATCATCGTGGGCTTCATCCTGGGCGCGATCACCGGCACGGTGGCGGGTCAGGTGATCGCGATGGCGATGATCTCGCTGCCGGTCATGATGCGCTACGGCTACAACATGCGCTACGCCACAGGCGTACTGGCCGCCTCGGGAACGATCACGCAACTGGTGCCGCCATCGCTGGTACTGGTGGTGCTGGCGGACCAGCTCGGCAAGCCGGTGGGCGACATGTACAAGGGCGCCTGGGGACCATCGATCCTGCAGGTGCTGATCTTCGCGCTGTACACCTTCGCACTGTCGCGCATCAAGCCGGAGTTCGTGCCCGGCGTGCCCAAGGAAGCGCGCACGCTGGACGGCTGGGCGCTGTGGCGCAAGTGCCTGCGCGGCATCATCCCGTCGGCGATCCTGATCTTCGCGGTGCTGGGCTCGATGGGCGGACTGCCCTTCCAGGACTCCGCCATCTGCACGCCGACCGAGGCCGGCGCGATGGGCGCGGTGGGCGCGTTCATCCTCGCGGCGACGCACCGGCGGCTGACCTGGCCGGTGGCCAAGGACGCCATGATCGGCACGATGCGCATCACCGCGATGGTGGTGTTCATCCTGATCGGGTCGCGGACCTTCTCACTGGTCTTCCAGGGGTGGAAGGCGGCAAGTGGATCGAGCATCTGCTGTCGAACCTGCCGGGCGGTCAGATCGGGTTCCTGATCGTGGTGAACCTGTTCATCTTCTTCCTGGCGTTCTTCCTGGACTTCTTCGAGATCGCGTTCATCATCCTGCCGCTGCTCGGCCCGGTGGCCGACAAGATGGGCATCGACCTGGTGTGGTTCGGCGTGATGCTGTGCGTGAACATGCAGACGAGCTTCATGCATCCGCCCTTCGGGTTCGCGCTGTTCTATCTGCGAGGGATTGCGGATTCGCTGTTCAAGAACGGCGCGCTGCCACGCAAGGTGTTGTCGAGCGACATTTACATGGGCTCGATTCCCTGGGTGGCGATGCAGCTGATCCTGGTGGGCATCGTGATCTTCTTCCCGCAGACGGTGACGGCCTTCCTCGACAAGCCCGAGGTGGTGGACATGGACAAGGCCACCGAGATGCTGCAGGGCATCGATGCGGGACAGGACGGACGCACCGATCCGAACGCGGACACGAATGCGCTGTTCGGCGTGCCGGCGGAAGCCGCGTCGGCGGCGTCAGCACCGGCATCGTCGAATTGAGGGGCCTCAGCGCGTCGACGGCGGCATGTTCGAGGCCTGCTTGATGCGGTCCCACGCGTCCTTCACCGCGGGCTTGGCGCGCGCCCACTCGAGCGACGACCCCTGGCGCTGCGCGCCCCAGTCGCGGTGCAGCTCGGCCTCGAAGTCGTCGAAGTCGCGATCGGGGTAGCGGGCGAAGGCATCGACGCCATAGGCATAGGCCGGGCCGAAGTCATCGTGCGTGTCGCCTTGCTGGATGTAAGGCCGCTTGGCGTAGTTCTCGCGCCAGTAGGCGGACTCCTGGTCGCGGTCGAAGGCATGGTCTCGGCGTTCATCGAAGTCGGGCATGGCTTGCTCCTGAGGTCTGGATGACCTTGGTCGGCAAGTCCCATGCCCTGTCCCGACTACAGTCGCCCGCATGCGCCCCTCTCCATCCCCGTTCCGTGGCCTGCTCCCTGCTCCGCACCGCTCGCCGATCGGCGCCTGGGGCCTCGCGGGCATCCTGGGCCTGGTCGTCGTCGCGCTGGCGCCCCAGGTGGCCGCTGCATCCGAGGCTTGCAGCACGGGCACCTGGCGCGGCACGCTGGGCACAACGACCGTGTCCATCGAGCTCACCCCGGCCGAGGATCGACGTCCCGCCAGCGGCCGGTATTACTACCGCGCCGCACTTGGCGACCTCACGCTCGTGCGCGATGCGAAGACCGGCGACTGGCAGGAGCTCGATGCCAGGGAAACGCTCACCGGCCGGCTCCGGCTGTCCTGCGATGCCAAGACGCTGTCCGGCGAATGGCGCTCCGCGGACGGCAAGAAGTCGCTCCCCATCGTCGCGAGCGCCATCCCCGCCGATCAGTTCAACGACACGCGCAAGGAGGCGCTCAAGCCGCTGAAGGTCACGCCGGGTCAGATCGCCGGCCGGCGATTCGACACCCTGACGCTTCCAGGGCCCGCGCCCTACGGCACCGGCGGCGCGTCGCCCGAGGTCTTGCACCTCGGCGTGCGCCTCGCAGGCACCGAGCCGGGCATCGCGGCGGTCAACGCGAGCTTGTGGCGCGCGGCGGTCGACGCCGTGATGGACCACCTCGACTGCCGCGCGCAAGGCCGCCGGGACCGGGGCCCTGACGCGGGTTACGAGTCCGCGCAAACGCAGAAGGTGGTCGCGTGGAATGCTTCCTACGCCGTCATCGACACCTGGAGTGAAGGTTATTGCGGCGGCGCCCATCCCTGGCACGGCAACAGCGTCACGACCTATCGCCTGGACACCGGCGCCGAGGCCGAGGTGGGCCTCTGGCTCCGCCCGGAGTTCAAGGACGAGATTGCCAAGAGTGGCTTGCTCGGTCGGCTGCTCGCCCAGGCCTATGCAAAAGGCGGCAATGGCGCCGAGGCGGATTGCCGGGACGAAGTCCGGTGGCGGGGGTCATCGATCCATCCCGAGCCGGGCCGGCTCGTCTTCCACACGCAGGCGTCCTACGCGATGACGCCGTGCGCCGAGGACGTCTCGCTCCCGATTGATCGCATCTGGCCCTTCCTCACGCCCGCTGGGCAGCAAGCGCTGAAGACCTTCCGCTGAACCCGCCCCTCCCCCCGGAAACTTCGGATTTCCCGCGCGCCAGCATCGAAATATGCTGAGCCTTCACCGAGGGAGAACTTTCACATGCTGATCTGGGGATCCAAGGGCGCTGTCGCCGACCTGGGCGTCCAAGCCCACCACCACTGCGCCACCTGTGAGCGCGAACGCCCGTTCAAGCTGGCGCTCCAGTACAAGATCCATCACCTGTACTACCTATTCAAGTGGGTCTCCAGCAAGCAGTACCTGCTGGTCTGCGAGGTCTGCCAGCGCGGCAGCCAACTTGTCGCCAAGGACGTCGAATCCAAGCTGACCAAGAACCCCATCCCGGTGATGCACCGCTTCGGTTGGGTGCTGCTGGTCGCCTTGATCGGGCTGGTGATCGTGGTCGGCAAGTTCGCCGACGACGAGCGCGGTCAAAGGGTCTCGACGCTCGCGGCAGCGCCCGCGGTGGGCGACCTGTACGTGGTCAACCTGAACAAGCTGACCAATGAATCGGGCACGACCTTTGGCGTGATGCGCGTCCTGCGGGTAGCCGACGGACAGGTCGAGTTCCAGCTGCCGCGCATGGGCTACAACAAGCTCAAGGGCGCGACGCGCGATGCCGGCGACGCCGCCAAGCTGTCCGGCCCCGGCTACTTCGAGGACAAGACCATCGTCCTGCCCCAGTCCGTGATCCAGACCTGGAGCAGCCAGGGCTCGATCCACGACATCGAGCGCCGCTGAGATCGTGCCCTTCCGTCCGGACCAGCGCGCCGGGCCCTTGCGTCGAGCGATCGTCGCCGCCCGCCTGTTCCTGCTGGCCGCCTTCGCGGGGCCGGTGCTCGCGGCCGCGCCTTCCGGGACCGCCTGCACGGACGGCGTCTGGTCCGGCACCGTCGGCACCGCGCCCATCACGCTGAACCTCACGCCCGATGAAGCCGGCGGCCCGGGCAGCGGCAGCTATTACTACCGCGCCGAGCTGTCCGACCTGGTGCTGTTGCCGGAGGGGCAGCCCGGCGAATGGCGCGAGATCGGCGCCAAGGGCCGCATCACCGGCCGCCTGCATCTGACCTGCGACGCTCAAACGCTCGAAGGCCGATGGACGCCGGCCGCGGGCGGGCGGCCGATCCCGATCCGGGCTCGGCGCATCGCCGACGACCAGTACCACACGGCCCGCGAAGCCAACCTGCGGCCCATCGCCACACCGCATCAGGAAGGCGTGGGCCGTTACGAGACCCTCACGCTGCCCGTGCCGGACGCGAACGGCGAGGTGCTCAAGGAATACGGCAGCGGCATCCAGGGCGTCCGCCTCCTGGGCGCCGACCCCGGCCTGCTGCGGATCAACGCGGAGCTTCGCGCGCAATGGATGGCGTGGTTGCGCGAGCACCTCGACTGCATCGCCTACGGGCGCGTCGAGCGCTCGCCGGACGCGGCCTTCCACACCTCCGGCGTGCAGTCCGTGCTGGCCTGGACGCCCGAGCAGGTGGCCATCAGCCTGGACTCGGACGCGTACTGCGGCGGCAACCATCCGATGACCTCGCACGAGGTCCGGATCTACCGGCCCCAGACCGGCGAGGCGGTGGACGCCGGCTCATGGATCGCAGCCACGCTGGACCAGCCTGCCCCGGACGAGCCGACAGATCCCGACGAGGGACCGAGCCTTCGCCAGCTGCTGGATCGGATGTATGAGCCGGACAACGGGGACGCCGAATGCAAGGACTCGATCCGCTGGAGCGTCCTGTTCGCGCGACCCGGTGAACTCGTCTTCCGCGCCGAGGCCGGCAGCTACGGGATGCGCATGTGCAACGGCGACTGGTCCCTGCCGCTGGAGCGGGCCTGGCGCTTCCTCTCCCCCGACGGGGAGCGCGACCTCGCCGCCTTTCGCCGCGTGCCCGCGGCCCCTTCGCGCTGACCTCGCGCTGCCGCCCTCGCCGCAGCTCAGGAGGACGACACCACCTTCAGCCCGATGATCCCCACGGCGATCAGCCCGATGCAGGCCAACCTCGCCAGCGACGCCGACTCGCCCAGCAGAACGATGCCCGCGATTGCCGTGCCTACCGCGCCGATGCCGGTCCAGATCGCGTAGGCCGTGCCCACGGGCAGGTGCTTCAGCGCCCAGCCCAGCAGCACGACGCTCGTGACCATCGCCAGCACCGTGCCTACCGTCGGCCACGGCCGCGTGAATCCCTCGGTGTATTTCAGGCCCACGGCCCAGCCGATCTCGAACAGGCCCGCCAGGAACAACACACCCCACACCATCTCGAACTCCTTGTTGAGCCCCGCGTCCACGGCAGCTGGCGCCGACGGGCCGAGGACTTGATCCACGATGGCCTCGACTGTATGTTCCATATCTTGATAGATAAAGTCAGCATCCATCAGATCACCTGATAGATGAAACATGGCCTTCGACCTCGACAACGTCCGCGCCTTCCTCGCCGCGATCGATCACGGCTCGTTCTCGGCGGCCGCCCGCGCGCTCGGTCGCGTGCCCTCGGCGGTCAGCATGACGATCGCGCACCTGGAAGCCGAGCTGGACCTGCCGCTGTTCGACCGCAGCGGACGCGAACCGGTGCCCACGCCGCAGGCGCTCGCCTTGGTTCCGCAAGCGCGTCGACTGGCGGAACAGCTCGGACAGCTCAATCGGCATGCGCTGTCCATGACCCAGGGCCTGGAGCCCGCGCTCGCAATCGCCGTCGCGCCCGAGCTGCTCGCGGCCACGCCCTGGAGCGACGCGCTGCACACGCTGTCCGCCGAATTCCCGCTGTTGGCCGTCGACATCCTCACCGCGCCGCAGGCCGACGCGCTGGCGATGCTGAAGTCCGGGCGCGCGCAGCTGGCGCTGGTCTTCGAGCGCCAGGGCCTGGACCCGTCCGAGCAGTTCCAGGAAGTCGCCCGCGAGACGCTGATCGCCGTCGTCGCCGCGGATCACCCGATGCTCGCGCGCGGCCAGGAGGCTGGCACCGGCGCGCTGCGCGACGAGCACCTGATCGCCGAGCGCCAGGTCCTCGTCGCCGGACGCGATGCCTGCGACGTGGACAAGCGCATCTCGGTGTCGCGCGTGCAATGGCGCACCGACAGCCCGATTGCGGCGCTGCGCATGGTGTCGGCGGGACTGGGCTGGGCATGGCTGCCCTCGGGGTTCGTGCGGGCGGCACTGGACTCGGGCGAGCTTGTGCAGGTCCCCGCCGGCAACTTCACCACCGCGCTGCAGCTCTACGTGGATGTCGTGTGGACGCAGACCCGCCCGCTGGGCCTGGCAGCGCGACGATTCGTCGAGCTGCTGGGCGGGCGCGACGGATGCTCAGGCGCCACGGCCAGCGGCCGGACGGAGCCGCCCGCGCTCCGGGGCGACGCACCGCTCAGCGGTAGCGCTCCGGATCCGGCGAGTCCGTCGGCTGCGCGACCACGCGTCGGAAAGCGGCGTTCATCGGCAGCTTCAGGTTGATGCCGTTGGGCGGCAGCGGCGACTCGAACCAGCGCTTGTAGATCGCGTGGATCTCCCCGCTGCGGTACAGGCCGGTCAGCACCTCGTCGACCATCGCCTTGAACATCGGATCGTCGCGGTTCAAGCCGATCGCATACGGCTCCACCGTCAGCGCGCGTTCCGAGATCACGTAATCCTCGCTCGAGGTCGCCGCGCCCTGCTGCGCCAGCACGCTGCGCATGATGACGTCGTCCATCATGAAGGCGTCCGCGCGCCCGCTGCGCAGCAGCTGGAACGCATCGGGATCATCCAGCCCGGCCACGATGCGGATGCCCAGCCCCTGCTGCTCGTTGACCTTGGCCAGGTGCTGGATGCTGGTCGTGCCGATGGTGCTCACCACCGGCCGGCCGCGCAGGTCGGCCAGGCTCTGCACCCGCTCGCCGTGACGCGTCATGAGCTTGGTCTCAGCCACGAAGATCGTCACCGAGAAGGCCTGGCTGCGCGCCCGCTCCGCGGTGTTGGTCGTGATGCCGCACTCCATGTCCAGCGTGCCGTTGCTGACCATCGGCATGCGCGTCGCTGAGCCCACCGCCACGCGACGCACCTCGAGGTCGGGCAGCTTGAGCCGCACGCGCAACGCGCCGATGACGCGCTCGCAGAGCTCGACCGAGTAACCGGTCGGCCGCAATTGCGCATCCAGGTAGGAGAACGGCAGCGACGCCGGCCGGTAGCCGATGACGATGACGCCGGTCTCGCGGATGCGCGTGAGCGTGGGGCCTTCGGCCGGCATCGCGGGCGGCGCCGCGTGCGAGGCCGCGCCGGAACGCGGCGGCGAGGGCTTGGCGGGCGCGGCCTGGGCAGACACACCGAGCGTCGCGGCCATGATCGTCAGCCAGGACGCCGTCCGCCGCCACACGATCCGCGCGTTCATCGTTCAGGCCTCGTCGTCCAAGGCTGGCGAGGCCGACGCGCCAGGCCCGTCCGGCGAAGGCTCCGCGCTGGCGCGGCCCAACGCCTCGCCGTCCAGGCGACGCAGCTCGTCGAGTCGCGCGCCGATCTTGATCTCCAGGCCGCGCGGCACCGGCTCGTAGAACCGCTGGTCCTCCAGGCCGTCGGGCAGGTACTGCTCGCCGGCCACGTAGGCCCCGGGAAAATCATGCGCGTAGCGATAGGCCTTGCCGTAGCCCAGCTCCTTCATGAGCCGGGTCGGCGCGTTGCGCAGGTGCACCGGCACCGGCCGCGAGCTGTCCTGCTTGATCAGCGCGCGCACCTGGTTGTAGGCGTTGTAGACGGCGTTGGACTTGGGCGCGATCGCCAGGTAGACGACCGCCTGCGCGAGCGCCAGCTCGCCCTCCGGCGATCCGAGGCGTTCGTAGGTCTCGGCGGCGTCCAGGCAGAGGCGCAGCGCGCGCGGGTCGGCATTGCCGATGTCCTCGCTGGCCATGCGGATCAGCCGCCGCGTGATGTAGCGCGCATCGACACCGCCATCGAGCATCCGTACCAGACCAGTACAGCGCCGCGTCCGGGTTGGAGCCGCGCACCGACTTGTGCAGCGCGGAGATCTGGTCGTAGAACTGGTCGCCGCCCTTGTCGAAACGACGCAGCTGCTCGCCGAGCGTGCGCTCAAGCAACGCCTCGTCGATTTCCGCCGTGTCCGCCGGCGTCAGCTGCGACACCGTCTCCAGCGTGTTGAGCAGGCGCCGGGCGTCGCCGTCGGCGTAGCCGATCAGGCGCTGCGTCGCGGCTTCGCTGACCGGCGGCGCGCCGAGCGCCTCCCGGCCACGCGCGAGCAGCTCCCGCATGTCCTGCTCGTCCAGCGACTTCAGCACGTGCACCGTCGCGCGCGACAGCAGCGCCGAGTTCACCTCGAACGACGGGTTCTCCGTCGTCGCGCCGATGAAGCTGAACAGCCCCGACTCCACATGCGGCAGGAAGGCATCCTGCTGCGCCTTGTTGAAGCGGTGCACCTCGTCGACGAACACGATCGTGCGCCGGCCCTGCCCCGCCGCGGCCAGCGCGCGCTCGACCGCCTCGCGGATGTCCTTGACGCCGCCCAGCACCGCCGAGATCGCGATGAACTGCGCATCGAAGAACTGCGCCATCAGCCGCGCCAGCGTCGTCTTGCCGACGCCCGGCGGGCCCCACAGGATCATCGAATGCGGCCGGCCGCTCTCCAGGGCGACGCGCAGCGGCATGCCCGGCCCCAGCAGGTGACGCTGGCCGACGACCTCGTCGAGCTGACGCGGCCGCAGCCGCTCGGGCAGCGGCGCATGCGCGCTCGGCGCGGTGCGCGCCGGCGAGACCGCTGGAACGGGGTCGAACTCGTCGGGGAAGAGCGAGGCGTTGCTCATCGGAGGCTCATCGCGGATTCATGGCCGGCTGATGCCGATCGGGACACCCGTACCGCGCTCAGGGCTGGCGCGCGATGTCGGTCCCGGGCGGCGGCGTGAAGCGGAAGCGCTCCGGCGCCACCTTCGCGTTGGGCTCCACCGCGCTGAACTGCATCACCGACTGCTGGCCGAAACCGTCGACGATCTCCAGCGCCGACAGCTCCCGGCCCTTGAAGCCGAGCTTCAGGCTCTGCAGCGTGTTGTCGGTCCGCTTGGGCGTGGCCTGCACCCAGTCCAGGCCGTTGGCCGCGGGCAGCGCCTTGAGCGTGAAGTCCTTGCCCAGGTCGCCGCCGGCCAGCAGCGACACCGGGGTCGCCCCCAGCGCCTGGTCCATGGCGCGCACGCTGGCCTGCTGCAGGTCCGGGTCGTAGATCCACACCTGCTTGCCGTCGGCCACGATCAGCTGTTCCGACGGCTTGCCGTAGGCGAAGCGAAACTGGTTCGGACGCTGGAACTCGAAGGTCCCCGTCGTCGTCTTCTTGCGCTTGCCGTCCGGCGCGGTCACCGTCTGCGTGAAGTTGGCGCGACCGCTCTTCACCTCGGTGACGAACTGCTGCAGCGCGTTGATGCCGTCGGCATGCGCCATCGTCGCGGCGGCGGTCAGCGCGATCGCGGCGGCGCCGCGGGTCAGGATTCGGAGGACCATGTCATTCATCTCTCTTGGGCACGATGATGTCGCGGTTGCCGTTGGTCGCCATCGCCGACACGACCCCCGACTTCTCCATCTGCTCGAGCAGCCGCGCGGCGCGGTTGTAGCCGATGCGCAGATGGCGCTGCACCAGCGAGATCGACGCCCGCTTGTGCTGCAGCACGATGGCCACGGCCTGGTCGTACATCGGGTCGGACTCGCCGTCGCCGCCCGCCGTCAGCCCGGGCAGGCCATCGCCGCCACCGTCGCCGTCGAGCACGCCCCCTCCAGGATGCCCTCGATGTAGTTGGGCTCGCCGCCCTGCTCCTTCAGGTACTCGACGACGCGGTGCACCTCGTCGTCGGAGACGAAGGCGCCGTGCACGCGCACCGGCAGCCCGGTGCCCGGCGGCAGGTAGAGCATGTCGCCCATGCCCAGCAGCGACTCGGCGCCCATCTGGTCGAGGATGGTGCGCGAGTCGATCTTGCACGACACCTGGAAGGCCATCCGGGTCGGGATGTTGGCCTTGATCAGGCCGGTGATCACGTCCACCGACGGGCGCTGGGTGGCCAGGATCAGGTGGATGCCGGCCGCACGCGCCTTCTGCGCGAGGCGCGCGATCAGCTCCTCGATCTTCTTGCCGACGACCATCATCAGGTCGGCCAGCTCGTCGATCACCACGACGATGTGCGGCAGGCGATCCAGCGGCTCGGGCTCCTCCGGCGTGAGGCTGAACGGGTTGGGGATCTTCTCCTCGCGCTCGGCCGCGTCGGCGATCTTCTTGTTGTAGCCGGCCAGGTTGCGCACGCCCAGCTTGGACATCAGCTTGTAGCGGCGCTCCATCTCGCCGACGCACCAGTTCAGCGCGTTGCCGGCCTGCTTCATGTCGGTGACGACCGGCGCCAGCAGGTGCGGGATGCCTTCGTAGACGCTCAGCTCCAGCATCTTCGGGTCGATCAGGATCAGGCGCACGTCGTCGGGCCTCGGCCTTGTACAGCAGCGACAGGATCATCGCGTTGATCCCCACCGACTTGCCCGAGCCGGTGGTGCCGGCCACCAGCAGGTGCGGCATCTTGGCCAGGTCGGCCACGACCGGCTGGCCGCCGATGTCCTTGCCCAGGCCCATCGTCAGCGAGGACGACGCGTCGGCATACACCTGCGAGCCGAGGATCTCGGACAGGCGGATCGTCTGGCGCCGCGCGTTGGGCAGCTCCAGCGCCATGTAGTTCTTGCCGGGGATCGTCTCGACCACGCGGATCGACACCAGGGACAGCGAGCGCGCCAGGTCCTTGGCCAGGCCGACGATCTGGCTGCCCTTCACGCCGGTGGCCGGCTCGATCTCGTAGCGCGTGATCACCGGGCCCGGCGAGGCCGCCACCACCCGCACCTCGACGCCGAAGTCCTTCAGCTTCTTCTCGATCAGGCGGCTGGTCATTTCCAGCGACTCGGGCGTGACGGTCTCGATGCGCGGCGGCGGCGCGTCCAGCAGGTCGACCTGCGGCAGCTTGGCGTCGGTCGGATCGGTGAACAGCGTCTGCTGACGCTCCTTGATCACTCGCGTGGACTTGGGCACCTCCACCACCGGCGGCTCGATCACGATCGGGATGTGGTGCTCTTCCTCGATGTGGCGCTCGACCTCGACGATGGCCTCGCGCTCGCGCTTGGCTTCCTTGCCCACGCGCTTGTCCTCGGCGATCTCGCGGCGGACCTCGCGCTTCTCGATCAGGCGCTCGATCGCGGTGCCGATGTGCTCGGACACGCGCAGCCACGAGAACTTCAGCGCCAGCGACACGCCGGCCACCAGCGCCGCGATCCACACGACGCCCGATCCCGCGAAGCCCAGCAGCTTCATGCTGGCCGGTCCGAGCAGGTAACCGAGCACGCCGCCGGCGTGTCCGGGCAGGCGCGACTCCCAGCCGTACAGGCGGGTCCATTCGAGCGCGCAGCTTGCCGCCATCAGCAGCAGCACGCCGCCGATCGCCGGCAGTCGGTCCTTGAGCGTGGGAGGCGTCCCCGCGTCGGCGCGCAGCATCCGCGCCAGGCCGCTCAGCCAGGTGCGCAGCGACACCAGCATCAGCCACCAGCACGAGTAGCCGAAGCCGAAGAGCATCAGGTCGGAGATCCAGGCGCCCAGCGCGCCCACGCGGTTGTGCGTCGGCAGTCCAGCGCCGGCCGTGCTGAAGGCGGCGTCGGCGCGGTCATGGCTGACCATCGCCAGCAAGACCAGGCACCACGCGAGCGCGCCCAGCAGCAGCCACAGCGGCGTGCGCAGCGGACTGGGCGGCGTCGGCGGCGGCGCGGCCGCCGCGGCCTTCTTGGACTTGCGCGCCGGCGCGGGGCGCTCGGACGGGGCGGCGTCGTCGCCTCCGCCCAGCAGGGAACCGGGGAAACTCATGCCGCGATTGTGACGCAAGCGCCCCGCGTCTCAGACGCGGGGGCCGGCCGCAAGGTGAAGAAACGTTGAAGCCTCAATCGTGGTGCAGACGTTCCTTGATGACCACGGAGCCGTTCTCGAGCGTCTCGATGACGCCCTTGTCCTCCAGGTCCTTCATCACGCGGCTGACCATCTCGCGCGACGCGCCCACGACCTTGGCCATGTCCTGGCGCGACACCTTGCCGCGGATGATCTTCACGCCCTTCTCCTCCTCGGCCATGTCCAGCAGCGTGCGCGCGACGCGTCCGTACACGTCCAGCAGCGCCAGCGACTCGATCTGGCGATCGGCGTTGCGCAGGCGCGCCACCAGGCCGCGCAGGATGCCGTAGGCCAGGCTCGAGGGCTCCGGCAGGCCGCGTGCGAAATCGGCGCGACCCAGCACCAGCATGTCGGTCTGGACCTCGGCGCGCACGGTGGCCGAGTGAGGTTCGTTGTCGATGAGGCTCATCTCGCCGACATAGTCGCCCGGCTGCAACACCGCGAGGATGACCTCGCGGCCGCGGGAGTCGGCCGTCAGCACGCGGGCGCGGCCGTTGAGCAGGATGAAGAGCGCGTTGGACTTGGTGCCCTGCTCGACGATCAACTCGCCGCGTTTGAAGCGGCGCTTGACGACACTGTCCGCGATGGACTGGGCCTGGTCGGCGGTCAGCAGGGAGAACAAGGGAACCCTGCGGATCAGATCCAAATTGGACAACATGGCCATGAAGGGATGCCTCCTGTCGGGGGTTAGGGTCAATCGTGGTGGTCAGGATGGCAGAGGGAGCCGCCACCTAGAATGAATGCATTGTGCCAATTTGTTCACGGCTGTTCATAGGGTCAACGCTGTAGGCCGCCGTAGGCTGTCGACCCTTGTGCGCACCGTGCGCATCCCCATCTGCCCCGTCATGAGCCAAACCACTCGCCACGCCCAACTGCTGATCCTCGGTTCCGGCCCCGCCGGCTACACCGCCGCCGTCTACGCCGCCCGCGCCAACCTCAAGCCGCTGCTGATCACCGGCATGGCAGGCCGGGCGGGCCAGCTGATGACCACCACCGAAGTCGACAACTGGCCGGGCGACGTGATGGGCGTGCCGGGTCCGGCACTGATGCAGCGCATCCAGGAGCACGCCGAGCGCTTCGAGACCGAGATCGTCTTCGACCACATCCACAGCGTCGACCTGTCCGGCAAGCGCCCCTTCACGCTGACCGGCGACAGCGGCACCTACACCGCCGACGCGCTGATCCTCGCCACCGGCGCCTCGGCGCAATACCTGGGCCTGCCCTCGGAAGAGGCGTTCATGGGCCGGGGCGTTTCCGCCTGCGCCACCTGCGACGGCTTCTTCTACCGCAACCAGGAGGTCGCGGTGGTCGGCGGCGGCAACACCGCCGTCGAGGAGGCGCTGTACCTGGCCAACATCGCCAGCAAGGTCCACCTGATCCACCGTCGCGACAAGTTCCGCGCCGAGAAGATCCTGGTCGACAAGCTGATGGACAAGGTCAAGGCCGGCAAGATCGAGCTGCACCTGTTCCACACGCTGGACGAGGTGCTGGGCGACGCCAGGGGCGTCACCGGCGTGCGCCTCAAGAGCACGCAGGACGGCACCACCACCGACGTGAAGCTGCAAGGCTGCTTCATCGCCATCGGCCACAAGCCCAACACCGACCTGTTCCAGGGCCAGCTGGAGATGAAGGACGGCTACATCCTGCACGAAGAGCGGCCTGGAAGGCAACGCCACGGTGACCAGCGTGCCCGGTGTGTTCGCCGCCGGCGACGTGGCGGACCACGTCTACCGCCAGGCGATCACCAGCGCCGGCACCGGCTGCATGGCCGCGCTGGACGCGCAGCGCTTCCTGGAGCAAGCCGCGGACTGACCCGCGTCTGACGCCTCTGACCGGCCCGCCTTTGCGCGGGCCGGTCTGTTTCTGCTACACTCGATGTTTTTCCTGCGCCGACAACCTGTGAAGGATCTCGACGCGGGGAAGATGGGATACCGCCACTCTATGGCGAGGTGAGGCCGCCACCCGCGATCCGACAGCCAGGTCGGGCCGATTGGGATGGTCGCCGGATGACAAGTATCGGAGTGTCCACATGGCACGCGTCTGCGAAGTCACGGGCAAGAAGCCCATGGTCGGAAACAATGTTTCCCACGCCAACAACAAAACCAAGCGTCGGTTCCTGCCGAACCTGCAATACCGCCGTTTCTGGGTCGAAAGCGAAAACCGCTGGGTCCGTCTGCGCATCAGCAACGCCGCGCTGCGTCTGATCGACAAGAAGGGCATCGACGCCGTGCTGGCCGACCTGCGTGCCCGCGGTCAAGCCTAATCACTGAACCAGGAGCGACACCATGGCATCCAAAGGCGGACGCGAGAAGATCAAGCTGGAATCCACTGCCGGCACCGGTCATTTCTACACCACCAACAAGAACAAGAAGACCACGCCCGAAAAGCTGGAATTCATGAAGTTCGACCCCAAGGCACGCAAGCACGTGCTGTACAAGGAAACCAAGCTGAAGTGATTCAGCTGGGAGGTCGCCGCTTCAGCAGCGCCCTCACCTTGCAAGTAAAAACCCGCCTCTCGGCGGGTTTTTTCATTTCAGAGGGCATTGCCCTGCGAAGGCAGCGCGTGTCGGTCAATCGACGCGCCGCCGGCTGAGCCTCAAGGCGTGGCGCGCGCGATATCGGACTTGTTGAGCAGCGTCTTGGCGAACCAGTCGTCGATCATCTTCTTCTCGTAGCGCAGCGGCTCCGACTCGAAGTAGCGGTTGCGCGCGGTGTTCTGATAGTCCATGTCCTTGATGTCAGCCTTGCCGGACTTCAGCACCTGCCCGTTCTCGCTCAGCGTGTACGAGAAGCTCATCCGGGGAATGGTCACCGTGCGCAGGATGCGGATACGGTCGGCGCGAACGCGGGGCTCCACATCGCCAGCCAGATCGACATCGGTCACGTCGATCTTCAACTGCTTGCCGGGCAACTCGCGCGCGGCGACGGTCTTGAAGTGCTCCTCAAGCTGCTTCATCGCGGTCTCGCGATCCGGCGCGCTCCAGCCGATGTCGGCGAAGGTCTCCGGCTTGATGAAGTTCACTTCGGCCTGCGCCTGCGCCACCGACGCCACTGCAGCCAGGCTCAGCGTGGTCAATCCCAGCAGCGTTGCGCGCTTGATCAGGGTCGAGGCATTCATGTCGGTCTCCTTGTGTGACGGTCCTGACAAATTATGGGCGTCACCAAGAAAAAAGGCGCCCGGTAGGGGCGCCCTTTGCATTCCTTCATCTACCCCTGGGTAATGCGATTCACCCAGACGATGGCCGACGTCGGAATCTCCGATTCGACGATCAGGCCCTCACGGTGCGCAGGCTCATCGCGAAGGACTTCAGCTCGGCGATGCCGCTTTCCTCGGCCTTGCGGCACCAGGCTTGCAGGTCATGCACCAGCTGCTCGGCGGACACGTTCGTGCGGGTCCACAGCTGACGCAGCTCTTCGCGCATCGTCACCAGCTTGTCCAGCACCGGGCTCTCGGCGCGCACGCCGTCAAGCTGCGCCTGATAGGCCGCCGGAATCTTCTCGGCGTCACGGTGCAGCCAGCGCTTCGCCAGCTTGAACTGGTGGAACTTGACGCTGTGCTGCTCGCCAGCTGCCTTCAGGCGATCCAGCTCTTCCTTGCAGGCGCTGCGCAGGCCGCGCGCGTACTGCGCCATGACCTCGTAGCGGTTGGCGATGATCGCCTCCAGCGTGTCCTTGTCGGCCACGGCCTTGATCTCGCCGGTCTTCATCTGCGGCGCGGTCTTGCGGACCTTGGCCCAGCCGATCAGCTCCATCGCGCGGATGTAACCCCAGCCGATGTCGAATTCGAAGGGCTTGACCGAGAACTTGGCTGAGGTCGGATAGGTGTGGTGGTTGTTGTGCAGCTCCTCGCCGCCAATGATCAGGCCCCAGGGCGAGACATTGGTGGAGGCGTCGGTCGCCTCGAAGTTGCGATAACCCCAGTAGTGGCCCGCGCCGTTGATGACGCCGGCAGCCCAGATCGGGATCCAGGCCATCTGCGTCGCCCAGACCGCCAGACCGGCCACGCCGAACAGCGAGACGTCGATGATCAGCATCAGCGACACGCCCCAGACCGAGCGCTTCGTGTAGACGTTGCGCTCCATCCAGTCATCCGGCACGCCGTGGCTGAACTTCTTGATCGTTTCCTGATTCTTGGCTTCGGCGCGATACAGCTCGGCGCCGCGCGTCATCACGGTCTTGATGCCGCGGGTGACGGGGCTGTGCGGATCGTCCTCGGTCTCGCACTTGGCGTGGTGCTTGCGGTGGATGGCCACCCACTCGCGCGTCACCATGCCCGTGGTCATCCACAGCCAGAAGCGGAAGAAATGGGACGGGATCGGGCCCAGGTCCAGCGCGCGGTGCGCTTGGGCGCGGTGCAGGAAGATCGTGACAGCGGCGATGGTGATATGCGTCACCACCAGCGTGAAGACCACGATCTGCCACCAGCTGGCGCCGGTCAGGCCGTCGATGAGGAAGCTCAAGACGGCGTCGTGCACAGACATCAATACGTTCATTCGGTCCTAACCCTGCTCGCGAGGAGCCAGTTGTCCACAGGAAGCCACGATTGTAGGCGAGCCACTCTAGAAATCGCCCAAATCTGACCGCCTTTCCCGCTGGTCTTTTGACGCTTCACGTCTGGAAGACCAGGAAACGTGATTCATCGAACGAACCAGATCAGGGCAGACCGAAGCGGCGCAAGGCCTTCACCGCTCACTGCCCAGGCATCAAGTTCGCCAAAAGAATTTCAGGCCGAGAGGTCGCGGGTCGCCACCCCTGCGCAGGCCTTACTTCTTGCGTTCCCAGACGGCCGCGAAGAAGCCATCGCTGTGATGGCGGTGCGGCCAGAGGCGCAGGTAGCCGCTGTCCGACAACTCGGCCGCCTGGATCGCGTCCACCTGGGCATGGGTCAGGACCTCCTGCGCGGGCAGCAGCGTGAAGTCGGGATGGGCTTCGGCGAAGGCTTGGGCGACCGCCTCGTTCTCGGCGTCGAGCAGCGAGCAGGTCGCGTAGACCAGTCGGCCGCCCGGCTTCAGCAGCCGCGAAGCGCTGTTCAGGATGTTGAGCTGCTTGGCCTGCAGCTCCTCGATGCTCTTGGGGGACTGGCGCCATTTCAGGTCGGGATTGCGGCGCAGCGTGCCCAGGCCCGAGCACGGCGCGTCGACCAGCACGCGGTCGATCTTGCCGGCCAGGCGCTTCACGCGTTCGTCGCGCTCATTGCTGATCTGGACCGGGTAGACGTTGGACAGCCCGCTGCGCGCCAGGCGCGGCTTGAGCTTGTCGAGCCGATGGCCCGACACGTCGAAGGCGTACAGGCGGCCCGTGTTGCGCATCGCCGCGCCCAGCGCGAGCGTCTTGCCGCCGGCGCCAGCGCAAAAGTCCACGACCATCTCGCCGCGCTTGGCCTCGGTCAGCAGGGACAGCAACTGGCTGCCCTCGTCCTGCACCTCGACCTGCCCACTGGTGAAGACGTCCAGCTTCTGCAACGCGGGCTTGCCCTCCAGGCGCAGGCCCCACGGCGAGAACGGCGTCGGCGCCGAGTTGAAGCCCTTGTCCTTGAGCGCGGCCTGCACATCCTCGCGCTTGGCCTTGAGCAGGTTCACGCGCAGGTCCAGCGGCGCGGACTCGTTGACCGCCTCGGCCAGTTGCCAGAACTCCTCGTCGCCCAGGCGCTGGCGCAGCGGCTCGACCAGCCAGTCGGGCAGGTTGTGGCGCAGCTTCTCGGGCAGCTTGGCGCGGTCGATGGACGCGACCTGCTTGAGCCAGTGCTGCTCCTCGTCCTTGAGCGCGGCGCGCAGGAAGGTCTCGTTGCCCTGCCAGGCCAGGATCGCCAGCCGGCGCGACATCGGACCCCGGCCCGACTGGGCCAGGTGCTGCAGCTCCGCGCGCTTGCGCAGCACGGTGTAGGCGGTCTCGGCGACGGTGTGGCGCTCGCGCTGGCCCAGGGCCTTGTTGGCGCGGAAGAAGTCGGAAACGAGGGCGTCGGCGGGTTTGTCGAACAGCAGCAGGCTGTCCACCAGTTCGGCGCAGAGTTCGAGAAGGGCATTAGGATGCATCGCCCGATTATCCCCGACGCTTCCCGCATGAGCGACGCCACGTCCGATCCCCACGCCATCCCGCACCCCGCTGCCGCCTCGGCCGGCGCCGATCCGACCGCGCACGGCGCCGGCGACCCGCTCCCGCCGCTGCCTGAGGCGCCCGCCGGCCGCTACCGCCATTACAAGGGCGGCGAGTACGAAGTCCGCGGCGTCGTGCGCCACAGCGAGACGCTGGAGCCGCTGGTGCTGTACGCGCCGCTGTACAACGACTCGGGCCTGTGGGTGCGGCCCTACGCGATGTTCTTCGGCACCGTCGAGATCGACGGCCGCGCCCTGCCCCGCTTCGCGAGGATCGGCGACTGACACCTCCGCCGACGCGCCCCGACATGCCGCTCCTCCACCAGATCCAACGCCGCCCGCGCCTGCTGATCGGCGCAGCCACCGGCGCGCTGCTGGCCGCGTGCTGGCCCGTGGACCTCGCCTGGCACACCCGGCTGCTGCTGGGCTGGAGCGCCGGCGTGTGGACCTACCTGCTGCTGATCGGCTGGCGCATGGTGCGCACCGACGCGGAGGACGTCGAGGAGCAGGCCCGCGCCGTCGCCGACAGCGTCTACGTCGTGCTGGGCCTGGCGATCCTGGGCGGCGCGGCGAGCATGGCGGCCATCGCGCTGGAGCTCGCGCAGGTCAAGGAGGCGGGCCTGCGGCAGGCTTGGCCCCACCTGCTGGTGGCATCGGCGACCCTGACCGGGTCCTGGCTGCTGCTGCCGGTCGAGTTCGGCCTGGCCTACGCGTCGCTGTTCCATTGCGGACCGAAGGCGCCGCACGGGCTGGAGTTCCCCGGCGAAGACGCGCCCGACTACATCGACTTCCTGTACTTCGCCGCGACCGTGGCAGCGACCTCGCAGACCTCCGACGTCGTGGTCAGCGCCAGACCGATCCGCCGGCTGGTGCTCGTGCAGGCGGTGCAGGCCTTCGTGTTCAACACCGTCGTGCTGGCGCTGACCATCAATTTCCTCGCGGGCATGCTGGGCTGAGAAATCCGCCGCGCCCCGGGCGCTCCAGGATCAGCTGAACATCTGCGGCTCGCCGCCGGCATGGCGCACGCGGGCGCCCTCCACGCTCAATCGCCCCTCGACAAACCAGCGCACCGCGCTCGGGTACATGCGGTGCTCGAGCTTGAGCACCCGCGCGCCGAGCGCGGCTTCGTCATCGCCGTCCAGCACCGGCACCACCGCCTGCGCCACGATCGGCCCGTGGTCCAGCTCGGCGGTGACGAAGTGCACCGTCGCCCCGGCCACGCGGCAGCCCGCGTCGATCGCGCGCTGATGCGTGTGCAGCCCCGGGAAGGCCGGCAGCAGCGACGGATGGATGTTGAGCATGCGCCCGGCGTAGTGCCCGGTGAACGCGGGCGTCAGGATGCGCATGAATCCGGCCAGCACGACGAGATCCGGCGAGAAGCCGTCGATCACGCGCTGCAGTTCTGCGTCAAAGGCGGTTCGCGCCGCGTCGCCCTTGCCGAAGGCCTTGTGATCCACCACGGCGGTCGACACGCCATGCGCACGGGCGAATTCGAGTCCGGCGGCATCGGGCCGGTTGCTGATCACCGCGGCGATGCGGGCCGGCCAGCCGTCGGCGGCGCAGGCCTGCACGATGGCTTCCATGTTGGAGCCGCGGCCAGAGATCAGGATCACGATGTGCTTCATGGGGCGGCAGTGTAGCCAAGGGCATGGGCATGACGGACCGGCACCCGGGCCGCGGCTCCCTACAATCGCCCTCCCGCCGGACCGCGTCGGGTCCCGTCCCGGGACCGCGCCAACGGTGTGGCCAGCGCTCGAGCCCTTCGCCATGACCGACCATCCGATTCCCTCCCCGCGCCAGCGCGTGCTCTCCGGCATGCGCCCGACCGGCGCGCTGCATTTGGGCCATTACCACGGCGCGCTGAAGAACTGGGTGCGGCTGCAGTCGGCCTACGACTGCTTCTTCTTCGTCGCCGACTGGCACGCGCTGACCACGCATTACCAGCACCGCGAGGGGCTGGAGCAAAGCGTGTACGACATGGTCGTGGACTGGCTGGCCGCCGGCGTCGATCCGGAGCAGGCCACGCTGTTCATCCAGAGCCGCATGCCTGAGCATGCCGAGCTCTTCACGCTGCTGGCCATGAGCACGCCGTCGAGCTGGCTGGAGCGCATGCCCAGCTACAAGGACCTGGTGGCGGAGAACCGCGAGCTGGCCACCTACGGCTTCCTCGGATACCCGCTGCTGCAGGCCGCCGACATCCTGATCTACAAGGCCGCGTTCGTGCCGGTGGGCGAAGACCAGGCGCCGCACGTCGAAGTGACCCGCGAGGTTGCCCGACGCTTCAACCACCTGTACCGGCCGTCGTCGCCGCCGCTCTTCCCCGAGCCGCAGGCGCTGCTGACCGAGACCTCGCGCCTGCCCGGGCTGGACGGTCGCAAGATGAGCAAGACCTACGGCAACGCGATCGCGATGCGCGACGCGCCCGAGGTCGTGGCCGAGAAGGTCCGCAAGATGCCCACCGATCCGCAGCGCGTGCGCCGCGGCGATCCGGGCGAGCCCACGCGCTGCCCCGTCTGGTCGCTGCATCAGGTCTACGCCGACAGCG
This sequence comes from Roseateles sp., assembly GCA_039594005.1. GTDB lineage: Bacteria > Pseudomonadota > Gammaproteobacteria > Burkholderiales > Burkholderiaceae_C > Roseateles. The sequence continues at coordinate 551,162 of JBCNOF010000010.1, read as the reverse complement.
ACACGCGCGCCTGGGTCGAATCGGGTTGCCGCAGCGCCGCGATCGGCTGCCTGGACTGCAAGCAGCCGCTGATCGACGCGATCCACGACGAGCAGGCCCCGTGGCGCGCGCGCGCCGATGAACTGCTGGCCGATCCGAAAAAGGTCCATTGGATCGTGGAGGTCGGCACCGAGCGCGCCCGCGCCGTGGCACGCAAGACGCTGCGCGAGGTGCGCGCGGCCATGGGCATCGACTATTGAGACGACCCCGATGGCAGGCATCCACATCACTGACATCGAATCCGCCATCAACTGGTGGCGGCATCGCGCGCCCGGCGACGGCGTGACGCTGGGCCCGGAGCTGCGCGCGCTGGCCGAGGTCTACGCGCTGCTGGTCTTCCACCACGAGACCGAGTGCGACGAGGACAGCATGCCCGAGGCCGCGCGCTCGGCCTGGCTGCGCTGGTACGACACGACGCCCGACGCGCCCTGCATCGCCATCTGCTCCACGAGCCAGGGCGACGAGCTCTGCAAGGGCTGCGGGCGCAGCTTCGACGAGGTCCAGAACTGGCCGGTGCTGACGCCGGGCGAGAAGCGCGCGACCTGGCGCAGGATCACGCTCGAGGGGACGGCGTGGCGGTTCAACCGCTACGCCGAGCGGGCCATCGAACGGCGCCAGCCGGGTCAACCCGGCCCGGCCACATCCGCCACCGATGCGCCTGCCCGCGCCGGGGACAGCGCCCCCGGCAAGGACCCCGCTTGAGCGCCGCGATCCACGGCCGACTCGCGAGCCTGCGCCAGATCCTGCCGCTCGCGTGGCCCGTGTTCATCGGGCAACTGGCCGTGCTGGCCTACTCGACCATCGACACCCTGCTGGTGGCGCGGCACTCGGCCATTGACCTCGCGGCGCTGGCGGTCGGCTCGGCGGTCTACACCTCGGTGTTCGTCGGCCTGATGGGCGTGGTGCTGGCGATCTCGCCGGTGGCGGGACAGCTCTTCGGCGCCCGGCGCATGAGCGAGGCCGGCGACAGCCTGCATCAGGCCGCGTGGCTGGCGCTCGCGCTGACCGTCGTCGGCGAGCTGATCCTGTGGTTCCCACAGCCGTTCCTGGCCATCTCTCAGGTCAGCCCCGAGATCGCCGCCAAGGTGCGCGACTACCTGCGCATGCTGGGCGTGGCGCTGCCGGCGGCCTTGCTGTTCACCGCGTATCGCGGCTTCAACACGGCGGTGTCGCGACCCAAGGCGGTCATGGCGCTGCAGATCGGCGGGCTGGTCTTGAAGTTCCCCGCGAGCATGCTCCTGATCGGCGGCTTCCACCTGGGACCGCTGCAGGTGCCAGCGCTCGGAGCGGTGGGCTGCGCGATCGCCACCGCGATCGTGATGTGGAGCCAGCTGCTGATCGCGCTGGTCGTGCTCAAGCGCGATCCCTTCTACGCGCCCTTCGGCTTCGCCGGCACCGGGCTGCACCGACCACGCAAGGACACGCTGCTGCGCCTGGTGAAACTGGGCGTGCCGATGGGCGCCTCGGTGCTGATCGAGGTGACCGGCTTCACCTTCATGGCCATCTTCATCGCGCGGCTGGGCACGACACCGGTCGCGGGACATCAGCTGTGCGCCAACCTCGTGGCGATGATGTTCATGCTGCCGCTGTCGCAGGCCAATGCCTGCAGCACGCTGGTGGCGCAGGCGCTTGGCGCGCGCGACTACGCCGCCGCGCGCCGCCTGGGCTGGCATGGGCTGGAGATCGCATTGGCGATCGCGTTCGTGCTGGGCGGACTGGTCTTCTCGCTGCGCGAGCAGGTACTGGGCCTGTACACCCACGACGCGGCCATCGTCGCCGCCGCCTTGCCGCTGCTGGGCTGGTTGTGGCTGTTCCACGTCTCGGACGCGGGCCAGACGGTGGCGGCCTTCGTGCTGAGAGCCCACCACATCGCGACCGCGCCGATGCTGATCTACGCGTTCGCGATCTGGGGACTGGGCCTGGGTGGCGGGTACTGGCTGGCCTTCGGCAGCCACGACGTTGAACTGCCCGCCGTCATGCAAGGCGCGCGTGGGTTCTGGAGCGCCGCGTCGGTAGGACTCGCAGCCGCGGCGATCGGACTCAGCGTGTTGCTGGCCATGGTCCACCGGCGCGAGATCCGAGGCTAGTCCAAGGGCTGCACGGCTCGCTGGCATCGACGAGCCCTCACCCCCGCCCTCTCCCGCTCCGCGGGAGAGGGGGCCGGAGAGACCGGGCGACTGGCAAGAAGCCCCTCGCCCGCGAGGCGGGAGAGGGGGCCGGAGAGACCGGGCGACTGGCAAGAAGCCCCTCGCCCGCGAGGCGGGAGAGGGGTTGGGGTGAGGGCTCCGTGCAGGCCTGGGTCAGGCCGCGGTCAACGGCAGGGTGATCACGAAGCAGCTGCCGCCGCCCTCGCGGGCATCGCAGCGCACGGTGCCGTGATGGGCCGTGGCGATCTGCTTGACCAGGTTGAGCCCCAGGCCGACGCCGCCTGACACCTCCGCATGCCCGGGCAAGCGGAAGAAGGCCTCGAAGATGCGCTCGCGCATCGGTTCCGGCACGCCCGGCCCGCGATCGCAGACCGCCAGTTCAATGCGGTCCTGGCCAGCGCGTCTGACCTTCAGCTCGACCTCGGGCCCGCCATACCGCCTGGCGTTCTCCAGCAGGTTGCGCAGCGCGCGGCGCAGCAGGCGGTCGTCGCCGCTGAGCGTCAGGCGCTCGATGCCGTCCTCGACCTGCAGCTCCGCGCCGCCGACGGCCGCGGACTCGGCCGCGATGGCCAGCACGTCCACCGGCTCCAGGCGCAGCGACTGGGCGCCGCCCTCGAGCCGGCTGGCCAGCAGCACTTCCTCGACCAGCGCGTCGAGCTCGGCGATGTTGGTGTTGATCTCCTGCCCCAGCCGCGCGCGCTGCGCCGGCGAGGCATCGTCGAGCATCGAGAACGCCATCTTCAGCCGCGCCAGCGGCGAGCGCAGCTCATGACTGGCGTTGGCCAGCAGGCTCTTCTGGGCCCGCAGCAGCGCCTCGATCTGCTCGGCGGCGCGGTTGAAACTGGTGGCCAGCGCGGCCACCTCGTCCTTGCCGTTGTCCTGGACGCGGAATCCCAGGTCGCCGGAGCCGAACTGCTCGACGCCGGATTTCAGCGACTCCAGCCGGCGCGTCAGCCGGCGCACGACCGGATAGGCGCCACCGGACACGGCCAGGAACAGCACCGCGAGCAGCACGGCCAGCGCCTCGCCACTGGGACGCGGAATCCAGCCCGGCAGCCAGGACCCGTTGGCGGCCTCCTCGCGACGCTGCTGTTCCAGGCGATCCAGCATGCGCTGACGCATCAGCTCGGCCTCGGGGCGCCCCTCCCTGCGCGCGGGTTGGCTCGCAGCCTGACGACTGTCGTCCTGCGGCACGCGGCCCACAACATCCCGGCCGCCCTGCCCTCGCCAGTCCTGCGGCGGCGGCCCGTCGACGAAGGGATCGCGGCGCTCGCGCGGCGCGCGATGCGGCCCGCTGGCCGCGCGGGCGTCGGCCTCGAGCTTGTCTTGCCCGAACGGTCCCGACGCGCCCGGCGGGCGGGCCAGTCTCAGGAACAGCAGATGGCGCCCGTCATCCAGCGGGATGCGCTGCACGCGCGAGCCGGGAATGTCCTCGCGGCGCTCGAACAGCGGCGAGGCGCCGATGCGCCGGCCGCGCGCATCCTCCAGCGCCAGCGCCATGCGCAGGCGCTGGCCCCAGTCCTCGACCGCGTCGGCCTGCTCGTCGGTAGGCGCGGTGGCGGGCGGCAGCGCGCGCTGCACCAGGACCGCCAACGCCACCAGCCGCTCGGAGGCGGCTTGTTCGAAGGTGCCGCGCTCCTGCTCGATGCGCCCCTGGAACAACCAGGCCGAGCCGAGCGCAAACGCCAGCAACACCACCACGACGGTGATGTAGATCCGCAGGTACAGCGACTTCACTTATTCGAGGCCTTCGGCATCCTGCTTGCGGGCGAACACGTAGCCGGCGCCGCGCACCGTCAGCACGCGGCGTGGGTTCTTGGCATCGTCCTCGATGACCGAGCGGATGCGCGAGATGTGCACGTCGATCGATCGGTCGAAGGCCTCCAGCGGATGGCCCTTGAGCGCATCCATGATCTGGTCGCGCGACAGCACGCGGCCCGGGCTCTGGGCCAGCACGACCAGCAGGTCGAACTGATGGCTGGTGAGGTCGCAGGCGTTGCCATCCAGGCGGACCTGACGCGCGGCCAGGTCGATCTCCAGGCGGCCGAAGCGCAGCACCTCGTCGCCCATGGCCTGCGGCTCGGTGCGGCGCAGCAGCGCCTTCACGCGGGCTTGCAGCTCCCGGGGCTCAAAGGGCTTGGGCAGGTAGTCGTCGGCGCCGAGTTCCAGGCCCAGGATGCGGTCCATCGGCTCGCCGCGCGCGGACAGCATCAGCACCGGCAGGCGGCGCCAACGCTTGTCGCCGCGCAGCTGGCGGCAGAACTCGAGGCCGTCGCCATCGGGCAGCATCAGGTCCAGCACCAGCAGCTCGAACTGGCCGGACTCCAGTTCGGAGCGGCCTTGCGCGAGGGATCCGGCGAAGCTGACGTCGAAGCCGGCGCTGCTGAGATAGTCGCCCAGCATGGCGGTGAGCCGGGCGTCGTCGTCGATCAGGAGCAGTCGTGGGTTCATCGGGCGTTGCGGGGCAGCCACCGACCGGGCCGGATCGGCCAGGCCGCGCGCCGCGGACTCATCGAAAGACTGGAGCATAGCCGGCCTCTTGCGTTCAGCGGTCAGTGAAAGGCTTCGGAACGGGGTTGTTCTGATCGGCCGCGCGGCGGTCCTTGCCGCGTTGCGCCCGATCCTTCATGCGTTCCTTCATCTTCTCGCGCTGCTGGGTCTTCAGCTCGGCGATCTTGGCGCGCTGCTCTGGGGTCAGGACACGCGAGGCGTCGATCATCGCCAGCGTGAGGCGCTTGGACGAGACATCGTGGGCCGCGTGCAGTTGCTGGCGGACCTGCTCGACGGCGTTGGCGTCGACGGTGGGCGCGGTGAACAGCGCCTGCATGCGTTCATGCAGCTGGCGTTCCGAGTCGCGCTGGGACTTCAGGTCCTTGTGGGCGGCCTCGAAGATCTGCTTGATCTGGGCTTGCTGGGCGTCTGTGACGCCGGCTTCCTTGAGCAGCTTGCCGTGCATCGGGCCCATGGGGCCGAAGCCGGGGCCGCCGAAGTCCGGACCGCCGCGGTGCATGTGCGGGGGCGGCGGGGGCGTGTCGCCGGGCGCGGGCTGGGCCTGCGCGGAGAGGGCGGCAAAGCCGAGGCTCGCGGCCAGGGCCAACAGGGAGAGGGGTCGGGTAATGCGGTTGACCATCTCGGGATCTCCAACGTGTTGTGGGGTGAGGAGATCGTCGGCGGCGCGCGTCAATTGGCCGTGGGCATCCCGTAAAGATTCGTGAAATGAATCGAGCCCAATGAAAAACGCCCGCGGCGCCTCTTGAAATCGAGGCCTCGCGGGCGCTTGAGAAGACCCGCGCCAGAGGGCACGGGTCCGCGGTCGATGAAAGACCGATCAGGTGATCGGCTTGAAACGCACGCGTTTTGGGCGGGCGCCTTCTTCGCCCAGGCGCTTCTTCTTGTCGGCTTCGTACTCGTGGAAGTTGCCGTCGAAGAAGAACCACCTTGCGAATCGCCCTCGAAGGCCAGGATGTGGGTGGCGATCCGGTCGAGGAACCAGCGGTCGTGCGAGATCACCATGGCGGAGCCGGGGAACTCCAGCAGCGCGTCTTCCAGCGCGCGCAGGGTTTCGACGTCCAGGTCGTTGGACGGTTCGTCGAGCAGCAGCACGTTGCCGCCCCTGCAGCAGCGTCTTGGCCAGGTGCAGACGGCCACGCTCACCGCCGGACAGCTCGCCGACCAGCTTCTGCTGGTCGTCGCCCTTGAAGTTGAAGCGGCCGACATAGGCGCGCGACGGCATCTCGGAGTTGCCGATGCGCATGATGTCCAGCCCGCCGGAGACTTCTTCCCACACGGTCTTGCTCGAGCCGTCCAGCGCTCTCGCGGCTCTGGTCGACGGAGGCCAGCTTGACGGTCTCGCCGATCACGATGGTGCCCGAGTCCGGCTGCTCCTTGCCCGGTACATCATGCGGAACAGGGTGGACTTGCCCGCGCCGTTCGGGCCGATGATGCCGACGATGGCGCCGGCCGGGACCTTGAAGGACAGGTTGTCGATCAGCAGGCGGTCGCCGTAGGACTTGGTCACGTTCTTGAACTCGATGACCTTATTGCCCAGGCGCTCGGCCACGGGGAATGAAGATTTCGTTGGTCTCGTTGCGCTTCTGGTATTCGGCGTCGACTCAGTTCCTCGAAGCGGGCCAGACGGGCCTTGCCCTTGGCCTGACGGCCCTTGGCGCCCTGAGCGCACCCACTCCAGCTCTTCCTTCATCGCCTTGGCGCGGGCGTCCTCGGACTTCTGCTTCCTGCGCCAGGCGCGCGTTCCTTCTGCTCCAGCCAGGCGGAGTAGTTGCCCTTCCACGGAATGCCGTGGCCGCGGTCCAGTTCGAGGATCCACTCGGCGACGTTGTCCAGGAAGTAGCGGTCGTGGGTGATCGCCACCACGGTGCCGGGGAAGTCGCTGCAGGAAGTGCTCCAGCCAGGCCACCGACTCGGCGTCCAGGTGGTTGGTCGGTTCGTCCAGCAGCAGCATGTCGGGCTTTGACAGCAGCAGGCGGCACAGCGCCACGCGGCGCTTCTCACCGCCGGACAGGTGGCCGATCTTGGCGTCCCAGGGCGGCAGGCGCAGCGCGTCGGCGGCGAGTTCCAGCTGCAGGTCGGTGTTCTCCGAGCCGGCGGCGGCGATGATCGCTTCCAGCTCGCCCTGCTCGGCGGCCAGCGCGTCGAAGTCGGCGTCCGCCTCGGCGTAGGCGGCGTAGACCTCGTCCAGGCGCTTCTTGGCGCGCCGAGCACGTCGCCGAGCCCTTCCTCGACCGCCTCGCGCACGGTCTGGTCGGGGTTCAGCTGGGGCTCCTGCGGCAGGTAGCCGATCTTGATGCCCGGCATCGGCCCGGCCTCGCCTTCGATGTCGGTGTCGACGCCGGCCATGATGCGCAGCAGGGTGGACTTGCCCGCGCCGTTCAGGCCCAGCACGCCGATCTTGGCGCCGGGGAAGAAGGACAGGGAGATGTTCTTGAGGATCTGACGCTTGGGCGGAACGATCTTGCCGACGCGGTGCATGGTATAGACGTATTGAGCCATGGCGATGGTTCTTCAGCGTTTCGTGGGTTGACCTGGAGGGCCCGCGGGCCGCGTGTGATCGAGGATCGATCCGGCGGGCGGGGCGTGCCAGGGCGGTGAGTCGCCCGGGCAATAGACGTGCATTGTCGCAGCTTATGCCCCTGACCCTAAACTCGACCGCCCATGCCGCTCCAGAGATCGCTCCCGTGATGACCACCCTGCCGCACCGCCCCTTCTCTGTTCGCTTGCGCACATTGGCCGTGATCGGCGCCTTCGGCGTGATCGGCGCGTCGATGACCTTGCTCCCCGGCGCCGCGCAGGCCCAGACCCTGCGCTGGGCCAGCCAGGGCGACATGCAGACCGCCGATCCGCATGCGCAGAATGAGATCGTCACCAACGCGATGAACGGCCAGGTCTACGAGCGCCTGGTCTCGCGCGATCGCCAGCTCAACCTGGTGCCGGGCCTGGCCACCGAATGGACGCAGCTCAAGCCCACGCTGTGGCGGCTCAAGCTGCGCCAGGGCGTGAAGTTCCAGGACGGCACGCCGTTCACCGCGGACGACGTCATCTTCTCGATCAACCGCGCCAAGGATCCGTACTCGCAGATCAGCGTCTACGCGCAGGCCGTGGGCACGCCGCGCAAGATCGACGACTTCACGGTCGAGTTCCAGCTCGACAAGGTCAATCCGATCTTCCTGCAGCACCTGGACACGCTGTTCATCATGAGCAAGCGCTGGTGCGAGCAGCACAACGTCGTCAAGCCGCAGAACTTCAAGGACAAGCAGGAGACCTACGCGGCGACGCATTCGAACGGCACCGGCCCGTACATGATGACGGCGCGCGAGCCCGGCATCCGCACCGCGTTCAAGCGCAATCCGGCGTGGTGGGGGAAATTCGACGGCAACGTGCAGGACGCGGTCTACACGCCCATCGCCAATGACGCCACGCGCCTGGCGGCACTGGTCTCGGGCGAGATCGACTTCGTGCTGGACCCCTCGCCGCGCGACATCCCGCGGCTCAAGCAGACGCCGCAGGTGAAGGTGCAGGAGGGGCCCGAGAACCGCATCGTGTTCATCGGCATGGACCAGGCACGCGACAAGCTGCTGTACGCGAAGGTGCCCGGCGACAAGAACCCGTTCAAGGACCTGCGCGTGCGTCAGGCGCTCTACCAGGCGATCGACATCCAGGCGCTGCGCACGAAGCTGATGAACGGCCTGAGCCTGCCCACCGGCGGCCTGACGCCCTCCCCGCTGGGCGCGTTCAACGACGCGCAACTGGAGACCCGCCTGCCCTTCGACCTGGCCGCCGCGCGCAAGCTCATGGCCGACGCGGGTTACGCGAGCGGCTTCGAGGTCACGCTGGACTGCACCAACAACCGCTACATCAACGATGAGCGCATCTGCCTGGCGCTGGCCTCGATGTGGGCGCAGCTCAAGGTGAAGGTCAACGTGAACGCGCAGCCGCGCGTGCTGATGTTCCCCAAGCTGGAGAAGCTCGACACCAGCCTCTACCTGTACGGCTGGGGCGGCAGCATCACCGACGCCGAGACCGCGCTGACTCCGTTGATGCGCAACCGCGGCGACAAGTCGGTGGGCCAGTACAACTTCGGCAACTGGAAGGACGACAAGTTCGACGCGCTCGCCGCGGCGTCGAGCGAGGAAGCGGACCCGAAGAAGCGCGAGGCGCTGATCAAGGACGCGCTGCGCGAGTTCCGCGCGCAGGTGCACCTGATCCCGCTGCATCGCCAGATGATCCCGTGGGCCACGCGCGCCAACGTGACGGTGATCCACCGCCCGGACAACTGGTTCGAGCTGCGCTGGGCCTCGGTCGCCGCGAAGTGACGGAAAGCCCCTCGCCCGCGAAGCGGGAGAGGGGTCGGGGTGAGGGCTCCGTGCCTGACTCGGTCAGCGCAGCGGCGGATCGAACAGGTAGCCGATCCCCCGCACGGTGCGGATCAACGGCGAGCTCGGATCGTCGTTGAGCTTCTGCCGCAGACGCGACACCATCAGGTCCACGGAGCGCTCCAGCGCCGTGACGCCATCGCCCCGAGCCAGGTGCAGCAATTCCTGGCGCTGAAGCACGCTGTGCGGGCGCTCCAGGAAGGCGCGCAGCAGCTTGTATTCGCTCTGCGACAGCACCACGCAGAACCCGCCCGGCCCGGTGAGCCGGCGTGTCATCGGCTCCAGCCGGAAGCGCCCGAACATCAGCACCTCGGCCGGATCGCCCTCACGCGGCCGCAACAGCGCCTTGATGCGCGCCTGCAGCTCACGCGGCTCGCCGTCCTTGGCCACGACCGCATCGGCCCCGCGCTCCAGCGCGAGCACGCGCTCCAGCGTGCTGTCGTGCTGCAGCAGCACGATCACCGGCAGCCTTGAGCGCTGGCGCAGCCGCGTCAGCGCGCCCCACCCCGCCTCCCGGGCGTCGCTCGGGTCGATCAGGGCCAGGTCGACCGGCAGCAGCGGCACGCGGTCCAGCAAGGCGGGCTCGCTGCTGTCGGTGACACGGTGACCCCAGGCCCGCATCAGCGCGGCGAATCGCAGTCGCGCATGCGGGTCGGGGTCCAGCAGCAGCAGATGGGTGCCGGCGGCGGGATCGGGAAACGGGGCGCTCATGACGACTGGGCAAGTGGACACATTGGCGCAAGACTATGCCGCTCCAAACCCGTTTGAAGGCCGATCAGCCGGGGCCTCACCGCCCTTTTTACCGTCGGTTTACCGCGCTGAAACACGGCTGCGGACGCCGACAAGAATCCCCGTGCGAGGGCTGTCCACGAGCTGTCAGCAAGCTGTCCGGCGGGCCGCGACGATCCGGCCATCGCCCAGCTCCGCGAACGAATTCACCTCGCTCGCTGACCCATGCGACCCTTGACCGGACGAGTGGGCCCGCTCGGCTACAATCGCCCGATCGCCGCGGCTCAGTCTTGTCGCGGCTTTCATCTTTCTGAGCTCACCGCTCTCCCACGGCAGCCGAAGACTGGCGCCAGGCCTGCAAAGGGCCGGCGTGCTGCACACCCAAAGCCCGATCGGGCCACAACAAAGCAGCTTATGAGTTTTGACGCATTGGGGCTGTCCCAGCCCCTGCTCCGCGCGATCGCCGATGCCGGCTACTCGACCCCCACCCCCATCCAGAGCCAGGCGATTCCCGCCGTCCTGACCGGCGGCGACCTGATGGCCGGCGCCCAGACCGGCACCGGCAAGACCGCCGGCTTCACCCTCCCCCTGCTGGAACGTCTGTCCGCCGGCAAGCCCGTGCGCGACGCCAAGGGCCGCCCCGCGATCCGCGCGCTGGTGCTGACGCCCACCCGTGAACTCGCCGCCCAGGTCGAGGAAAGCGTGCGCACCTACGGCAAGTACCTGCCGCTGACCAGCATGGTCATGTTCGGCGGCGTCGGCATGAATCCGCAGATCAGCCAGCTGCGCAAGGGCGTGGACATCCTGGTGGCGACGCCGGGCCGCCTGCTCGACCACGCGCAGCAAGGCACGCTGGACCTGTCCAAGGTCGAGATCCTGGTCCTGGACGAAGCCGACCGCATGCTGGACATGGGCTTCATCCACGACATCAAGAAGGTGCTGGCGCTGCTGCCGGCCAAGAAGCAGAGCCTGCTGTTCTCGGCGACCTTCAGCGACGAGATCAAGGCCCTGGCCGACCGTCTGCTGGACAACCCCGGCCTGATCGAGGTCGCGCGCCGCAACGCCACCGCCGACACGATCGCGCAGCGCATCCACCCGGTGGACCGCGACAAGAAGAAGGAACTGCTGGCCCACCTGATCACCAAGCACGACTGGCATCAGGTGCTGGTGTTCACGCGGATGAAGCATGGCGCCAACCGCCTGGCCGAGTTCCTTGACAAGCAGGGCATCACCGCGATGGCGATCCACGGCAACAAGAGCCAGGGCGCCCGCACCAAGGCGCTGTCGGAGTTCAAGAGCGGCGACCTGAAGGTGCTGGTGGCGACCGACATCGCCGCGCGCGGCATCGACATCGACCAACTGCCCCACGTCATCAACTACGAGCTGCCCAACGTCGCCGAGGACTACGTGCACCGCATCGGCCGCACCGGCCGCGCGGGCGCGCAGGGCGAGGCGCTGTCGCTGGTGTGCGTCGACGAGGAAGGCTTCCTGCGCGACATCCAGAAGCTGATCAAGCGCGAGATCCCGCGTGAGGTCGTGCCGGGCTTCGAACCCGATCCGAACGCCAAGGCCGAACCCATCGTGATGGGCCGCATGGTGCTCAATGGCGGCCTGGGCAAGTCCTCGGGCTCGCCGCGTCCGGCGGGCGGCGGTGGCGGGGCGCGCCGTGGCGGCGGCGGCGGCGGTGGTCGTCCCCAAGGCCAGGGCCAGGGTCGTCCGCAAGGCGGCGGTCAAGGTCGTCCCGCGCAGGGCGCGCATGGCGGCCAGGGCGGTCAACGCGCTGGCGGCGGCTCGCAGGGCCAGCGCCAGGGCCAAGGCGGCGGTGGCCAAGGCCAGGGCCAGCGCCAGGGTCCGAACGCCGGCGGCGGTCAGCGTCAAGGTCAGGGCCAAGGCCAGGGCAGCCGTCACGGCAGCCAGGGCAACCGCCCGGCCGGTGGCTCGGCGCTGACGCGTCCGAAGTCGACGTCCTGAGCCTGAGCCCAGCCTCCCAGGCTTGCTGAAACGGCGCCCTCGCGGGCGCCGTTTCCGTTTGCGGCTCCCCCATACTTCCGACGAATCCTGGTACCCGCCTGCCTGACCGCCTCGATGAAGACTGCGCCCATCGTCCCCGCCCGTGTCGACTTCTCCGGCGCCGTGCCCCATGCGCCGGACTTCGGCGACGGCTATCACGCCCCGTTCGGCGCGTTCGAACAGGCGCGACTCGTCTTCCTGGCCGGCAACGGCCTGCCGGGGCGCTGGGCAGGCCGCACGCGGTTCGTCGTGCTGGAGACCGGCTTCGGGCTGGGCAACAACTTCCTGGCGACCTGGGCCGCGTGGCGGGACGATCCCGCGCATTGTGAGCGCCTCGTCTTCCTGAGCATCGAGAAACACCCGCTCACGCGCGAGGACCTGGCGCGAGCGCACGCGGCATCGCCTGAGCCCGCGCTGGCGCGCCAACTGATCGAGGCCTGGCCGCCGCTCACCCCCAACCTGCACACGCTGGACTTCGAGGACGGCCGCGTGCGCCTGATGCTGGCGCTGGGCGACGCGCGCGACTGGATGCCCGAACTCGTGGCGTCGGTCGACGCGTTCTTCCTGGACGGCTTCGCGCCGGCCAAGAATCCGGACGTGTGGGATGAGTCCGTGCTGCGCCAGACCGGGCGACTGGCCGCCCCCGGTGCGACGGCCGCCACCTGGAGCGTGGCGCGCAGCGTGCGCGACGGGCTGACCTCCGCGGGGTTCCAGGTCGAGAAACGCCCCGGCACGGGCGGCAAGTGGCAGACGACCGTGGCCACCTTCGCGCCGCGCCACCGCGCGCCGGTACCGCCGGGCCGAAGCGTGCCGTCAACCTTGCCGAGGGACGTGCTGGTCATCGGCGCCGGCCTGGCCGGCGCGGCCTGCGCGCGCGCGCTGAGCCGGGAAGGCCTTCGGGTCACCGTGCTGGAGGCAGGCGCGACACCCGCGCCGCAGGCCTCGGGCAATCCGGGCGGACTCTTCCATGGGACGCTGCACGCCGATGACGGGGTCCACGCGCGCTTCAACCGCGCCGCGGCGCTCGCCACGGAGCGCGAGTTGCGTCGACTGGCCGGTGCCCTGCCCTGGCTGCAATGGGGCCTGCTGCGCGTCGAGCGCGAGGCGCAGGCGCTCGAGGACATGCGCCGGCTCCAATCGCGCTGCGGCCTGCCCGCCGATTACGTCCAGGCGCTGGAGGCTGACGCGGCCGCGGCGCTTGCCGGCGCGCCCTTGGGTCGGCCCGCGTGGTACTTCCCGGGCGGCGGCGCGGTGTCGCCGCCAGCGCTGGTGGCGACTTGGCTGGCGGAGGCCGGGCGCGGCGCGGATTTCACCTTGCGACTGAACACGCAGGTCGCCGCCCTCCAGCGCGATGAACTCGGCGGTCGATGGATCGCCCGCGACGTGGCAGGCGTTGAGATCGCGTCCGCCGACGCGGTCGTGTTGTGCGGCGGTACCGCCAACGCAGCGCTCACCACCGGCTGGACCGCGGAGGTCGCGTGGCCCTGGATCTCGCAACGCGGACAATTGAGCACCTTGAGCGCCGACCTGGCGCCCGGCCGCTTGTCGACGCCCGTGGCCGGACTCGGCTACGCGCTGAGCCTGCCGGACGGGTCGATGTGCTTCGGCGCCAGCGCCGATGCGGGCGACCCAGAGCCGAACCTGCGCGCGGCCGACCAGGCGCAGAACCTGGCGCGGCTCGCGGAGCTGCTGCCAGACGGCCCCGCGGATCTCACCGCGAAGCCGCTGGCGGGTCGGGTGGGCTGGCGAAGCATGGTGCCGGACCGGCTTCCCATCGTGGGCGCCCTGCCCACACAGGCGCCGGTGCAACGCGCGGAACAGGTCCGCTTCTGGCCACGCCATCCGGGTCTGATGGTGCTGGGCGCGCTGGGATCACGCGGCATCACGTCGGCGACCTTGTGCGCCCAGCTCATCACCGCGCAGTTGACCGGGGCACCCTGGCCGGTCGAGTGCAGCCTCGCCGACGCCATCGATCCGGCACGCTTCGGCGCGAAGCAGCGGCGGAGCCAGGGCTGAGGAGTCCGCCGCATCCCCGCTCACTCCTGCCCTTGCGTGACCGCGGGAAGCCGGGGCGGGACCGACAGGCCATGACCGGTGTTTGCCTCCCCGCCTCGACGCTGCTCAATCGCCTTCGCTTCCCGCCGATTCGCGCTCGACTGGGCGTGCTGAGACAGCGTCACCAGCGCGGCGGCCGCCAGGATCGCACTGCAGCCAATGCCCAAGCCCCACTTGATGGCCGAGCCGACGGTTTGATGGATCTCCGCCCTCAAACTGCCCATCTCAGCGCGAAGGCCACCGATCTCCTGCTTCATCTCGCTGCGCAGGTCGCCGAATCCCTGCTTCATCTCACTGCGCAGCGCGCCGATCTCCTGCGCCAATTGCTCGCGTGTCGCGAGGGTCGGCAGCACCGTGTCCAGACGCGTCTTCAGCGCCTGGACCTGGATGGCCAGCTCCGAATCGTTGCCGATGGCGCGCTCCCGCACGCCGAATCCACTCTCAGGACCGTGCATCGTGTACTCCACTTCAACGGCGGACCCTCGTCCGTCTCTGAGGAGCACTCTGCCATCGTCGATCTGATCCCGGGGTCCGACTTCGGGGGAGACGACAAGGGCGAGATGGGGGATGGGCCTCCCCCTTGTGGAGGACGACATCCACACACGACAACCAGATCCGCGACAAGTTCCGCCGCGAGATCCGCCGCCACAACCGGTGGGCGCGCGGGGGTCAGGCCTTGACCGCGTCGATCGGCTGACCCTGGTCGCCGGTGCGCACCAAGTAGCTCGACACCTCGCGGGACACCAGCATCGGGATGATCGTGCCGAAGCCCAGTCGCTGGAAATGCTCGGACGCGCGATGCTCGTCCAGGCCCGAGGCATCGGTGTACTGCTCCAGGATCACGTAGCGGTCCGGGTCCTGAGGCGACCGATAGAAGGCATACGCCAGGTTCTTGGGCTCGAGCCGCGTCTGCGCGGTGAGTTCCACCAGCAGCGCGCCCACCTGGTCGCCCAGCCCCGGCTTGACGTGGTAATGCGCGATCACCTGGAGGAAGCTGCCCGGCGTGGTGGGAGCGGTCGGAGCGGTCGAGGCGGCTGGAGTCGAGGACATGGCGATCGGCGGCGCGGCCGCGGTCGTGACGGATGGCGCATTGTCCGCATCGGCGCGCCACCGGCATTTAAGTTTTCCTGCGCGCGCGTCGATATGGTGCGAAGTCGCCCATGACGCCCGGCGAAAACGGGCGCGCTGCGCCCACTCGAGGGCGCCGCGGGCGGATCCAAACTCTGTGGGGACAAACATGATTCATCTCGTGGCGGGTCGCTCGATCGGCCAACGGCTCGGCGTGGTGCTGGGCCTGGTGCTGCTGATCGCCTTCGTGGGCTCCGGCCTCAGTTACCTCGCCCTGGGCCGCGTCGCGGCCGAGACCGACGTGATGCTCAACCAGGACCTGGCCGCCGAGCGCGTG
Organism: Roseateles sp.; assembly: GCA_039594005.1. Lineage (GTDB taxonomy): Bacteria > Pseudomonadota > Gammaproteobacteria > Burkholderiales > Burkholderiaceae_C > Roseateles. The sequence continues at coordinate 535,887 of JBCNOF010000010.1, read as the reverse complement.
GCCTCGGACTGGTACCGCAACATCACCAACGGCGTGAATCGCACCAGCGCCATCGCCGTCAGCGCCGACCCCAGCCTCGCGCAGTTCTTCGCCGCGACCTCGGCTGAATCCACCAAGCAGTCGGGCGAGCTCCAGAAGCAACTCGACGGCTACATGGTCACCCCCGACGAGCGCAAGCTCTTCGACACGCTCAGCGAGGCGCGCAAGGGTTACCTGAGCACGCGCGACGCCGTCGCCGCCAGCAAGAAGGCCGGCGATGCCGACAAGGCCCGCGAGATCTTCGACCGCGAGTTCCAGCCGGCCGCCGCCAAGTTCCAGGAAGCCATCCAGGCCATCGTGCAGCACAAGCGCACCTTGCTGGACAGCGCCGCCCGGCAGCTCGACGCGACCAACAGCCGCGCGCGCTCCGCGTTGCTGATCTTCTCGCTCGTGGCGCTGGGCCTGGGCGTGTGGTTCGCGGTCTCGCTGACGCGCTCGATCACCGGCCCGCTGCGTGGCGCCGCCGAGGTCGCCGACGCCATCGCCCACTTCGACCTGACGCAACGCGTGCCCACCGGCGGCAAGGACGAGACCGGCCAGTTGCTGGGCTCGCTCGGCGGCATGCAGTCGCAGCTGCTCAAGCTGATCGGCGACGTGCGCGGCTCCGCCGAGAGCATCGGCACCGCCAGCGCCGAGATCGCCACCGGCAACCACGACCTGAGCGCGCGCACCGAGCAGACCGCCTCCAACCTGCAGGAAGTGGCCGCGTCGATGACGCAGCTCACCGGCACGGTGCGTCAGACCGCGGACTCCGCGATGACGGCCAACCAGCTGTCGAGCTCCGCCGCGGAGACCGCCCAGCGCGGCGGCTCGGTGATGGGCCAGGTCGTCAGCACGATGGGCGAGATCAGCGACAGTTCGCGCCGCATCGCCGACATCATCGGCACCATCGACGGCATCGCCTTCCAGACCAACATCCTGGCGTTGAACGCCGCCGTTGAGGCGGCCCGCGCCGGCGAGCAGGGACGCGGCTTCGCCGTCGTGGCCAGCGAGGTGCGCTCGCTCGCGCAGCGCAGCGCCGAGGCGGCCAAGGAGATCAAGACGCTGATCGGCGCGAGCGTCGAGCGTGTCGAGTCGGGCTCGCGGCTCGTCGAGGACGCCGGCGGCGCGATGACGGAGATCGTCGCCAGCGTGCAGCGCGTGGCCGACATCATCGGCGAGATCAGCGCCGCGTCCCGCGAGCAGAGCGACGGCATCAACCAGGTCAACGCGGCCATCGGCCAGCTCGACCAGATGACGCAGCAGAACGCGGCGCTCGTCGAGGAATCCGCCGCCGCCGCGGAGAGCCTCAAGGAACAGTCGCAGCGCCTGGCCGGCGCGATCTCGGTGTTCCGCCTGCGCTGACCCGCCACGCCGGGCGTGCGCGCTGATCGCCACGCTCGGCCGAAGTTTTTTCTCCGCGGCATTTAAGTCCGGCGCCTGGCCGGTCGTCCTGGAATGGGGAGGGCGCAGTTGCCCTTCGACCCACGAAGCGCGAAAGCGCGGAACTCTCTAGGAGCGAATCACCATGTTGAGCCTGCACACCAATGCCGCGGCCCTGTCGACCCAGAACTCGTTGAGCTCGACGCAGAAGAGCCTGGCCACGTCGATGACCCGCCTGGGCACCGGCTTCCGCGTCAACTCCGCGATGGACGACGCCGCCGGCCTGCAGATCGCCACGCGTCTGGACGCGCAGACCCGCGGCATGGCCGTCGCCCAGCGCAACACGCAGAACGGCATCTCGATGCTGCAGACCGGCGAAGGCGCGCTGAACGAAGTCAGCAACATCCTGCTGCGCATGAAGGACCTGGCCACCGAGGCGTTCTCGGCCTCGTCGACCGCCACCGACAAGACCGCCATGCAGGGCGAGTACGACGCGCTGGGCACCGAACTGACCAACATCATCAAGAACACGTCCTTCGGCGGCACGCAGCTGTTCTCCAACGGTACGACCATCGACGGCACGCTGGGCAAGATGTCCGCCGCCATGAGCTTCCAGATCGGCGCCTCCGCCGGTGAGACGATGTCGGTGAACGCGAGCACGCAGCTGACCGCCCTGACGACCTCGCTGGCCGCGATCTCGACCCAGTACGCCGCCACCCCGGCCGCCGGCACCGAGCTGTCGGCCACTGCGAACACGATGCTGACGACCATCGGCACCGCGATCGACAAGGTCGGCGAGCTGCGCGCCACCTTCGGTGCCGCCGCCAACCGCCTGGACCATGTCTACAACAACCTGCAGAACATGAGCACCAACACGTCGGCCGCCAAGGGCCGCATCATGGACACGGACTTCGCCGCCGAATCGTCGACGATGACCACCAAGCAGATGCTGATGCAGTCGGGCACCGCGATGCTCAAGCAGAGCAACAGCATGTCCGGCCTGGTCATGTCGCTGCTGGGCTGATGAGCCCCGGGCGCGCCTCGCGGCGCACCTGACCCGAACGGCCGCCGCGCGGCGGCCGCTCCCCCACCCCGCTGACGCCCTGGGCTCAGCGGGGTTCGTACATGTAGCGCCGTGTCAGCGGCACGGGGGCCGGCCCGCCGTCGCGCCGGCTGGCCAGGATCTGGTACAGGCCGAGCTCGCCCGTCTCGAACTCGAGCGCGGACGCCGCCATGTACAACCGCCAGATCCGGTAATGGGCCTCGTCGACGTACTGCAATGCCTGGTCGTGGCCCGCCTCGAGCCGGGCCACCCACGCCCGCAGCGTGCGCGCGTAATGCATGCGCAGGCTTTCGACGTCGTGCAGCTCGAAATGTTCCTGCTCCATCACCCGCATGACGTTGCTCGCCCGATCGAGTTCCCCATCGGGGAAGACATACCGGTTGATGAAGCGCGAGGACAGCGTGTCCTGCCCCCAGCCATCCTCCTCATGGGTGATGCCGTGGTTCAGGAAGAGCCCGGCCGGCTTGAGCAACCGGTGCACGCTGTTGAAGTAGGTCGGCAGGTTCTTCAGCCCGACATGCTCGAACATCCCCACGCTGGAGATCTTGTCGAACTGTCCGCTCATGTCGCGGTAGTCGCACAGCCTCACGTCGACCTGCGCCTGCAGCCCCGCGGCCTCGATGCGTTCCCGGGCCAGCGCCAGTTGCCGCTCCGACAGCGTGATCCCGGTGGCCTTCACGCCGTAATGACGCGCGGCGTGCATCACCAGAGCCCCCCAGCCGCACCCGATGTCCAGCAGCTCCTCACCCGGCTGAAGCCGCAGCTTGCGACAGATGTGATCCAGCTTGGACCACTGCGCCTGCGCCAACGAGGTCTCGGCGCTTTCGTAATAGGCGCAGGAATACACCATCGCCGGGTCCAGCCACAGCGCGTAGAAGTCGTTGGACAGGTCGTAATGGAAGGCGATCGCGGCCTTGTTCTCCGCCCTCGTGTGCCGGCGAACGCCGCTCGATCGCAGCTCCGCGTCGGCCGCGCCCGGCGGCGGCGCCAGCAGGCGCACCGCCAGCCGAAGCCGGTCACTCCACGACAGCGTCAGCTCCGGCAGGTGGTCCTTGAGCTGCAGCGCGGCGAAGAAGTCGCCCTCGACGTCGATCTGCTGTGTGAAGTAGGCCTCGGCGAATCGCAGCGGATCACGCCCCAGCAGCAGCCGGCGCAGCGCCGTCGGCTCGTTGAGCACCAGCGTGAATTCGGGGGGGCTGCTGGGCGTGCCGGCCCAGGCGCGCCGACCAGTGGCCGAGCCGCAGACCCATGCTCCCCGGATAAGCGGAAAACAGGCGCTGGAGCAGCGTCATGCCGGCAGGCGGCAGCGGCGCGATGCCGGCCTCGCCCGCGGACGCCCCGGTGGGGGGCGCGGAGCCGGTCGACGTCGGGGACATCAGGTCCTGGTCCATGCAAGTCCTCTTTCGATACCACGCGAAAGGCTTGTGGGTCGCCGGCGGGTCAGGGTCAGTTCTTGCGTGACCCGAGGCACTGGCGGCCGGGAAGTCGTGCGGGGATATTAGCCAATGGCCTCGGGCGCCGCGGGCGGCCTCGGCGACGCCCCGCCCGGACAGGGGGCATTGCTGCAAGTGCCGTGCCCGCCCTCCCCCGCGCCTCCCCCAAAGGCGGCCCCGTTGTGCCCTCGCACACCCTCGCCCAAAGGAGTCATCACAAGCTCGCCCGCCGAGGCCACAATCAGCCCCCATCCCCCGCTGCCAAGCGCCGCACGCCCAGAATCAACGCCAAGGAGTGAGCCATGTCCCATGCTTTCGCCAGCACCGTCGCCAGCTTCAAGACCGCCTCCGGCAAGTCCGGCCAGTACTACTCGCTGCCCAGGCTGGCCGAGCGCTTCCCCAACGTGAACCAGCTGCCGGTGTCGATCCGGCTGGTGCTCGAGTCGGTGCTGCGCAACTGTGACGGCCAGCGCGTGACGGCCGAGCACGTCGAGCAGCTCGCCAACTGGCAACCCAACGCCGCCCGCAACGAGGAGATCCCCTTCGTCGTCGCCCGCGTCGTGCTGCAGGACTTCACCGGCGTGCCGCTATTGGCGGACCTGGCCGCGATGCGCAACGTCGCGCTGGCGCAGGGCAAGGACCCCAAGACCATCGAGCCGCTGGTGCCGGTGGACCTGGTGGTCGACCACTCGATCATGATCGACCACTTCGGCGACAAGCAGGCGCTGGACCTGAACATGAAGCTGGAGTTCGAGCGCAATCGCGAGCGCTACGAGTTCATGAAGTGGGGCATGCAGGCCTTCGACACCTTCGGCGTCGTGCCCCCGGGCTTCGGCATCGTGCACCAGGTCAACCTGGAGTACCTGGCGCGCGGCGTGCACAAGGCAGGCTCCGGCAAGGACACCGTCTACTACCCCGACACGCTGGTGGGCACCGACAGCCACACCACGATGATCAACGGCATCGGCGTGGTCGGCTGGGGCGTGGGCGGCATCGAGGCCGAGGCCGGCATGCTGGGCCAGCCGGTCTATTTCCTGACGCCCGACGTCGTCGGCTTCGAGCTCTCGGGCCGCCTGCGCGAGGGCGTGACCGCCACCGACCTGGTGCTGACGGTCACCGAGATCCTGCGCAAGGCCAAGGTGGTGGGCAAGTTCGTCGAGTTCTTCGGCGAGGGCACGGCGTCGCTGTCGGTGCCGGACCGCGCCACCATCGGCAACATGGCGCCAGAGTACGGCGCGACGATGGGCTTCTTCCCGGTGGACGAGCGCACCATCGACTACTTCAAGGGCACCGGCCGCACCACCGACGAGATCGAGGCGTTCGAGGCCTACTTCCGGGCGCAGGGCCTGTTCGGCATTCCCAAGGCGGGCGACATCCGCTTCAGCCAGGTGGTGTCGCTGGACCTGGGCACCGTGGTGCCCTCGCTGGCCGGCCCCAAGCGCCCGCAGGACCGCATCGTCATCACGGACCTGGCCAGGACCTTCACCTCGCTGTACAGCAAGCCGGTGGCCGACAACGGCTTCAACCAGCCGGCCGGAAAGCTGTCGCAGCGCTTCCCGCTGGGCGGCGTGCAGAAGGGCCTGGAGATCGCCAGCGGCGACGTGCTGATCGCCGCGATCACCTCCTGCACCAACACGTCCAACCCCAGCGTGCTGCTGGCGGCGGGGCTGCTCGCGAAGAAGGCGGTGGAAGCCGGTCTCAAGGTCCAGCCGCACATCAAGACCTCGCTGGCGCCGGGCTCGCGCATCGTCACCGAGTACCTGGAGAAGGCCGGCCTGCTGCCCTACCTGGAGCAGCTGGGCTTCACCGTGGCCGCCTATGGCTGCACGACCTGCATCGGCAATGCCGGCGACCTGACGCCGGAGATCAACGAGGCCATCACCGGCAACGACCTCGTCTGCGCGGCGGTACTGTCGGGCAACCGCAACTTCGAGGCCCGCATCCACCCCAACATCAAGGCCAACTTCCTGGCCAGCCCGCCGTTGGTGGTCGCCTATGCGATCGCCGGCAACGTCACCCGGGATCTGATGACCGAACCGGTCGGTCACGGCACCGGCGGCAAGGCGATCTACCTGGGCGACATCTGGCCCACCAGCGACGAGATCTACGCGCTGCTCAAGCTCGCGCTCAATCCCGACGCCTACCGCGCCAACTACGGCAAGGTGAAGGCCGAACCCGGCAAGCTCTGGGAAAAGATCAAGGGCGGCAAGGGACAGGTCTACGGCTGGCCGCAGAGCACCTACATCGCGCAACCGCCCTTCTTCAGCGGCTTCACGCAGGTGCCGCAGGCGCAGGAGTCCGGTGTCAAGGGCGCCCGGATCATGGCGCTCTTCGGCGACTCGATCACCACCGACCACATCTCGCCGGCCGGTGCGATCAAGGAGGCCTCGCCCGCGGGCAGCTACCTGAAGTCGCAGGGCGTGCTCAAGGCCGACTTCAACAGCTACGGCTCTCGCCGCGGCAACCATGAAGTCATGATGCGCGGCACCTTCGCCAACGTCCGGATCAAGAACCTCATGATCCCGGCCAAACCCGACGGCGCGCGCGAGGAAGGCGGCCTGACGCTGTTCCAGCCCGGCGGCGAGAAGCTGTTCATCTACGACGCCGCGATGCGCTACATCGCCGCAGGCACGCCGACGGTGATCTTCGCGGGCGAGGAGTACGGCACCGGCTCCAGCCGCGACTGGGCGGCCAAGGGCACGCAACTCCTGGGCATCAAGGCGGTGGTGGCCAAGAGCTTCGAGCGCATCCACCGCTCCAACCTGGTGGGCATGGGCGTGCTGCCGCTGCAGTTCAGGGCGGGCGATTCCTGGGAGTCGCTGGGCCTGACGGGCAGCGAGATCATCGACATCGAACTCGGCGCCGAGATCAAGCCGCAATCCGAGGCGACGCTGGTGATCCGGTCGACCGCGGGCGCGCCCGAGCGCCGCGTGCCGCTGATCCTGCGCATCGACACGCCGATCGAGGTCGAGTACTACCGCCACGGCGGCATCCTGCCCTACGTGCTGCGGGACCTGCTGGCGGCGTGATCGGCGCGTGACCGGGGACTGATTCAGACGAGCGCCACGGCGCTTGTCGAAAACCGCCGCTCCGGGACGTCGTGGGGGTGAGACGAAGAGATTCGTCCACCCCCATTCACTTTCGGCGTCGCGATGCCTTTCGCAGGGAAAGGCCGAGCGCGCGGAGCTTCAGGAGCACGACATGCGATTCATGGTCATCGTCAAGGCCGACAGCCACAGCGAAGCGGGCGAGATGCCCAGCACGGAGCTGATGGCCGCGATGGGCGCGTACAACGAAGCACTGGTCAAGGCGGGCGTGATGCTCGCCGGCGAGGGCCTGCACCCGACCCGCAAGGGCGTGCGCGTGCGCTTCTCCGGCAAGGACCGCCACGTGATCGACGGCCCCTTCGCGGAGACCAAGGAGCTGATCGCGGGCTTCTGGATCTGGCGCTGCGCGTCGCTCGAGGAAGCGATCGAGTGGGTCAAGAAGTGTCCCAATCCGCAGATGACGGACTCGGACATCGAGATCCGGCAGATCTTCGAGGCCGAGGATTTCGGCGAGGCGTTCACCCCCGAACTGCGCGAGCAGGAGGACCGGTTGCGCTCTGAAATCGAGTCCCGCTGAAACGCGCGCTGAAACACCCGCTGAAACGACTCGGCCCCACTGCATCGCTGACGCGAGGTCAGCGAGTGCGGGTGGGGCCGGAATGATGCGGGGGGTTCCCGGACGGGACGCCCCCGCGTCGTGGAGAGCCCGCGCTTGGCCTGACGGCGTCGGGCGGTCCCTCCGGACGCTCAGGCGATCACTTCGTCGCGGGCGGCGTGGCCGGCTTCTTCGCCGCGGGCTTGGCGGCGGCCTTCGGCGCGGCCTTGGCCGGTGCGGCCTGGTCGAGTTCCTTGGACGCCGCGGTGGAGCCGCCCTGCACGCCCAGTCGGCCGCCGGTGCCCAGGCCGCCCTTGACCTGCTGCGCCTTGTAGTTGCGCAGGGCCTTGACCATCTGGTTGTACGAGTCCGCGAACGCGGTCACGACGACCTTGCCGGCCGGCGTCTTGCCGTAGGCGCCGCCGGCGACCGCGGCGTTGCCGAAGAAGCTCGCGCCACCGACGCCGAAGTCGAAGTTCTTGGCCGTGCCTTCGGCCGCCGAGATCTGCACGCCCGAGCGGTTGTCCACCAGCAGCAGCGTGGTCGAGGCCTCGTTTTGGCTGATGTTGGCCGCCACCGCGGTCAGCAGGCCGATCGCGCCGGTGCCGATGCCGCCGCCACCGCCGCCGGTCTTGCCGGCGAACTGGATCTCGGGGCTCATCGTGTAGTCGGCGGCGACCATCTGGCCCTGACCGAAGTTGCTGCCGGCACGCACCTCGCCGGACTGCATCAGCGCGCGCTCGCGCTCCATGTTGGCGAAGGCCTTGCCGCGCTCCACGATCACGAAGCAGTTGGACTGCTGGACCATCAGGCGCAGCACCGGCACGGTCGAGCCGAGTTGGCGATCACGCAGCTGCGACCACCACGGCGCGTTCTGGTCCTCGAAGATCGCCAGCGTGCCCAGCGACTCGTCGCAATGCTCGAGCTGGCTGTTCTTGTTCTCGGCCGTCGCGCCGCCGGCCGCGCCGGAGACGGTGCCCTTGTTGTCGCCCATCGTCGGCGCGGTGGCCATGCAACCGGCCAGCAGCAGCGGCGACAGCAGCAGGGCGGACTTCAGCAGGCGGCCGGCGGGGGTCGCGGCGGTGGGGGTCAGGCGGGGAGTGGCAAGCATGGGATCCTCCAGTTTTTCTAACGACATCTCAGGACGAGCGGGAACGTCCCGGTCGGGCGCGACCGGCCGGGGCAAGGGAAAGGGGGTCAATCGATGGGGGTGGCCGGCGCGACGCCGTAATAACCGCCGACCGGCTGGCCATGCGGGTTGCCGACCCAGATGCTGGTGCCGAAGACGTCGCTGCAACCGCCCCAGGCGATCTCCAGCGCGCGCGGCTCCTCGTTGCGGGTCTGGGCGTAGACCGACACGGTGCTGTCGGACGGGCCGATCGTGTAGCAGACCCGCGCCCACACCGGACGCGGTGCCGAGGACACGACCGAGGCCGCGCCTTCGCTGTTGCCGTCGGAGGCCCGCGCCATCCACTTCGTGCCCCGGGTCGGGCCCGGGTTGTAGCTGAACACGTAGGGCACCTGCGCCAGCGTCGCGATCGACGCGGCAAGCAGTCCGGCAGCCACCAGGCCTTTGGCCATCATTCGTCTTCTCCCATGCGTGTCACGGATCCGGACGATTCCCAACGAATCGACACGAACCCGAACGAATGCGGCGGATTGTTAGACGCTGACCTGAAAAAGACGAGGCCCCCATCGTGGGGGCCCGGGCCTGCGATGACTTAGGTCACCTGAAGTTGTAGGGATGGCGAAACACCAGGCGTCGCCTATGCGAGGAGCGCCCCCGTACGGCCTACTCCAGGCCGAGGTCCAGCCCGCGTTCCTGGGCGAAAAGCTTCAACGCCGGCATCAGCGCGCCGATCTTCTCGGCCACCGCGTCGCGCACCGTGTCGACCACGACCTGCGTCTGGCGCTCGATCTCGATGTGCAGCGGCGCGCCCTCGCCCTTGTCGGCGAAGGTCGTCATGCGCAGCGTCTCGGGAATCAGCCAGACCTCGAACCACCCCGATCCGTCGGCGTGACGGCCGGCCTCGGCCACGGTGAGGCTGGCGCCGTTCACCGCGATGTAGCCCTTGGCGAAGATGTAGCGCATCCACGGCGCCGGCACGGCGATGCGGATGACGTGGTTGTTGGCCGGGCGGCGGATCGATGCCACGGTGGCCATGAAGTCGACGTGACCCGACAGCGGATGGCCGCCGATCTCCGCGCCGTCCCTGGCGGCGCGCTCGACGTTGAGCCGCCCGCCCGGGGCGAGTCCGCCCAGCGTGGTCAGGTTCAGGCTCTGCTGCATCACGTCGAAGTCGGCCTGGTGGTCCCCCTTCAGGGCGGTGACGGTCAGGCACACGCCGTCGCAGGCGACGGACGCGCCGATCTCCAGGTCCTTGCAGAAGCCGTCGGGGAAGTCCAGCGTGAAGCTGCGCAGCCCGGGCTTGTCGGTGATCTCCGCGACGCGGGCGATGCCTTGCACGATGCCGGTGAACATGGGCGGGTCTCCGATCAGCGCGAGGCGGTGGACGAGGACGACGTCGCGGCGTGCGACGCGAACAGCTCGGGCGAGAAGCCCAGGCTCAGGCGGCCGTCGTTCCATTCGACGATCGGGCGCTTGATGACGCTGGGCTGCTCGACCATCAGCGCCGCGGCGCCGGAAGCGTCAGCGGCGCCGGCCTTGACCGCGTCATCCAGCTTGCGCCAGGTGGTGCCGGCACGGTTGAGCACCTTGTCCCAGCCCAGCTCGGCCATCCAGCCGGGCAGGCGGTCGACGGGCACGCCCTGCTTCTTGTAGTCGTGGAACTGGTAGCCCAGGCCCTGTTCGTCGAGCCACGCGCGCGCGCGCTTCACCGTGTCGCAGTTGGGAATGCCGTAGAGGGTAATCATCCCGGCACGCTACCATGAAGACGATGATCCCCTGGCTCGACGATGACACCCTGGACTTCCCGCCGACCCGTCGCGCGCTGGGACCGCGCAGCGACGCGCCGGGCCTGCTGGCCGCCGGCGGGGACCTGAGGCCCGCGCGCTTGCGGGCGGCTTACGCCCGGGGGATCTTCCCGTGGTACGGCGAAGGTCAACCCATCCTCTGGTGGACGACCGATCCACGCATGGTGCTGCGCACCGCGGACTTCAAGCTGTCGCGCTCGCTGCGCAAGACGCTCGCGAAGTTCATCCGCACGCCGGGCTGCGAGATCCGCGTCGACACCGCCACCGAGACCGTGCTCAAGGCCTGTGCCAGCACCGCGCGCGACGGCCAGGACGGCACCTGGATCGTGCCGGAGATCCAGCAGGCCTACCTGCGCCTGGCCCGCGAAGGCACGGTGCATTCGGTGGAGACCTGGGTCGATGGGGTGCTCGTCGGCGGCCTGTACGGCGTGAACCTGGGCCGGATGTTCTTCGGCGAATCGATGTTCATGCGCAGGACCGATGCCTCCAAGATCGCGCTGGCCGCGCTGATCTGCCTGTGCCGCGAGTTCGACATCCCCTGGATCGACTGCCAGCAGCAGACCAGCCACCTCGCGTCGCTGGGCGCGGCCCCTGTCACGCGGGAGGTCTTCGAGGCACACCTCGCCGCGCACACCGGGGGGCCGCCGCCCGGGGATTGGACCTATCATCCGCGCCTGTGGGCGCACCTGGGCCTGGAACCGGGGCCCGCCCCGGCTGCGGCCGACACCCCCACCGTCACCCCCATTCCGTCCCCCACGCACCACGAGCCCCGACCGTGACGCATCCCAAGGAACTTCCGCTGGCCGAGCTGCAGTTCTATGCGACGGCGCCCTATCCCTGCAGCTACCTGAGCGACCGCCAGGCCCGGTCGCAGGTCGCCACGCCCAGCCACCTGATCCACGCGGATGCGTACTCCAGCCTGGTGGCGGCCGGTTTCCGGCGCAGTGGCATGTTCACGTACAGGCCCTACTGCGACGGCTGCAAGGCCTGCGTGCCCATGCGCATCCCGGTGGCGGACTTCCATCCCAATCGCAGCCAGCGCCGCGCGTGGTCGCAGCACCAGTCGCTGCAGGCGCGGGTCATGCGGCTGGGCTACAGCGACGAGCATTACCAGCTCTACCTGCGCTATCAGGCGGGCCGGCACAGCGGTGGCGGCATGGACCACGACAGCGTGGACCAGTACACCCAGTTCCTGCTGCAGAGCCGCGTGAACTCGCGCCTGGTCGAATTCCGCGAGCCCGATGGCGCGCTGAAGATGGTGTCCATCCTGGACATCCTGGGCGACGGCCTGTCGGCGGTCTACACCTTCTACGAGCCCGAGGACGGCGTCAGCTACGGCACCTACAACGTGCTGTGGCAGCTGCGCCAGACCCGCGATCTGAGCCTGCCCCACCTCTATCTGGGCTACTGGATCGCGCAAAGCGACAAGATGGCCTACAAGGCCCGTTTCCTGCCGCATGAGCTGCTGCGCGAGGGGCAATGGGCGCGCGTCGAGCGCTGAGCGTTGATCGGCGGCGGCGCCGACGCCTGTCAGGTCGCCGCAGATGACAACCCATTGATGTCATTGCCGGCCCGGAGGAGCGCTTCCTAGGATCACTTTTCGTTTTCACGGAAAGAAGAGTGATCCCCATGAATGCCCTATCCCGACGATGCCGGGCGGCGGCCGCGACGGCCGCGCTGGTCGCCACCGTCACGCTGTTCGCCCTGATCGGCCTGCTGGCGCTGCCCGCCACGAGCCAGGCCCAGACGACCCTCCCGCAACCCGAAGCCCTGCGCCTGCGCTGGACGCCGGACTACCACCTCAACACCCCCCTCCTCGCCCAGGACCTCAACGACGGGCCGCCCTCGGTCTTCGCGGGCATGCCGCATCGGCGCTCGACCCGACCCTTCCTGGGCCTGCGCATGCACTTCAACCAGGGGCTCACCCGCGTGACGCTCGGTCCGCGCGGCCAAAGCGTGCGTCTACGCCTGTCGCACGACTTCTGACGCCGCATCGACGCCACCGGAGGGCGGTCACGGCAAGAATTGGTCCCACACTGGTTTTTCCTGAATCAGCATCAGGCGCCTGTCGAAAACCCCAATCTGCTTGCAGAAATGACGCCATTACAGCGTTTCGGCGACATCATTACGACAAGTTACGCCATCCCCCAGGGTTAACCTGAATGATGCGGATGCGAGTGGTATCTACATTGCATACCACTATGAGATCAGCAGCGGTACCGATCTCCTAGACGCCGCGGACGCCAGCCGCCCGCGGACAGCACGTCGATCACCAGGAGTGACTGCCATGTCTGAACGCGCCCCCACGCGCTCCGCTGTACCCGCCGCGCTCGCCGCACCCACCGGCTGAGCCGCGCCCGGCGCCCCCTCTCCCGAGCCCCGTTTCCTCCCCGCCGCGCTGCCCTTGGCAGTGGCCCGGCGTGGCGGCGCTCATCCCTGCCGTGCCGACGACCACAACGACAACACCTGATCAGGAGAACCCCGATGAGACTTCGTCCCTGCGCCTCCCCGCACCCGATGCTCCCCTGGCTGATGCCGATGATGCTGGCGATGGCCGGCGGCTCCGCGATGGCCTATGACTGCAGCGCCGTGGCCGAGTGGAACGCGGCCACCGCCTACAGCGGCAACGCGATCGTCAAGCAGAACAGCACCGCCTATCAGGCCAAGTGGTGGACGCAGAACAATGCGCCGGCGACCAACTCGGGGCAGTGGGACGTGTGGAAGTCGCTGGGCGCCTGCGATACGGGCGGCGGCGGCGGAGGCGGCGGCACCAACAAGCCGCCCACCGTCGCGTTGAGCGCGCCCTCGGCCGGCGCCACGCCCACGGCGGGCGACTCGGTCACGATCTCGGCCACCGCCGCGGACAGCGACGGCAGCGTCGCCAAGGTCGGGTTCTACGTCAACGGCGCGCTGGTCGCCGAGGACACCACCGCGCCGTTCAGCATCACCTGGACCGCCCGCGCCGGCGTGGCCGACATCACCGCGCGCGCCACCGACGACAAGGGCGCCGCCACCGACAGCGCCGCCGTGCGCATCAACGTCGCGGGCCAGGTCACCGGTGACGAGCGCTGCCGCCCCGAGGGCCTCGTCACCACCGCCGGCACCGCGCCCGCCTACTGCAAGGTCTACGACGACCAGGGCCGCGAGAAGATGGGCGCCGACAAGCCGCGCCGCATCATCGGCTACTTCACCAGCTGGCGCACCGGCAAGACCGGCCAGCCCGCGTTCCTCGCGCACCAGATCCCGTGGGCGCAGGTCACGCACATCAATTACGCCTTCGCGCATGTGGACACGGCCAACAAGCTCTCGGTGGGCAACACCGCGGACGCGGCCAATCCCGCCACCGGCCTGACCTGGCCGGGCATCGCCGGCGCGGAGATGGACCCGGCCTACGCCTACAAGGGCCACTTCAACCTGCTCAACAAATTCAAGAAGCAGTACCCCAACGTCAAGACGCTGATCTCCGTCGGCGGCTGGGCCGAGACGGGCGGCTTCTACACGATGACGACCAACGCCGACGGCTCGACCAACACCGCCGGCATCAACACCTTCGCGGACTCCGCCGTGGCCTTCCTGCGCCAGTACGGCTTCGATGGCGTGGACATCGACTACGAGTACCCCACCAGCATGAACAACGCCGGCAACCCGGTGGACTTCGCCATCAGCAATGCCCGTCGCGGCGCGTTGATGAAGAACTACGTCGTGCTGATGCGCACCCTGCGCGCCAAGCTCGACGCGGCCAGCCAGGCCGACGCGCGGCATTACATGCTCACGATCGCGGCGCCCTCCTCCGCCTACCTGCTGCGCGGGATGGAGGCCTTCCAGGTCACGCAGTACCTGGACTACGTGAACATCATGAGCTACGACCTGCACGGGGCGTGGAACCAGTTCGTCGGCCCCAACGCGGCGCTGTACGACGACGGCAAGGACGGTGAGCTCACCGCCTGGAACTACTACTCGAGCAGCCAGTACGCGCGCATCGGCTACCTCAACACCGACTGGGCCTACCACTACTTCCGCGGCGCGATGCCGGCAGGCCGCATCAACATCGGCGTGCCGTACTACACCCGCGGCTGGCAAGGCGTGACCGGAGGCACCAACGGGCTGTGGGGTCAGGCCTCGCTGCCCGACCAGAGCAAGTGCCCGGCCGGCACCGGCGGCGGCACCGTGCAGAAGTGCGGCAACGGCGCCGTGGGCATCGACAACCTCTGGCACGACCTCGACGTCGCCAGCAAGGAAGTGCCCGCCGGCTCCAACCCGCTGTGGCACACGATGAACCTCGCCTCGGGCCGCGCGGGCAGCTACCTGGCCGCCTATGGGCTGGACCCGACGGCCAACCCCGCCGACCGGCTCACCGGCACCTACACGCGCTACTACGACGCGACGCTGGTGGCGCCGTGGCTGTGGAACGCGCAGAAGCAGGTCTTCATCAGTACCGAGGACGAGCAGTCGCTGGGCGTGAAGGCGCAGTACGTGGCTGATCGCGGCATCGGCGGCGTGATGTTCTGGGAATTCGCCGGCGACTACGCCTTCGACACCGCGCGCAACGAGTACTTCATCGGCAACACGCTGACGAGCCTGCTCTACAACAAGCTCAAGGCGGCGCCCGCCTACGGCAACCGGCTGACTCCGGCCAGCCTGCCCGCGCAGACGCTGGACATCGGTTACGCGCTCGCCGGCTTCGCGCTGGGCGACAGCAACTACCCGATCACGCCCAAGCTCACGCTGACCAACAACAGCACGATGACGCTGCCCGGCGGCACGGAGTTCCAGTTCGACGTCCCCACCGCGATCCCCGCGACGGTGACGGACCAGAGCGGCTTCGGGCTCACCGTGATCAGCAATGGCTCCAACCCCGCGGGCAACAACATCGGAGGGCTGAAGAACGACTTCCACCGCGCCAGCTTCAAGCTGCCCTCGTGGCAAAGCCTGGCCCCCGGCGCCAGCGTGACGCTCACGATCAACTACTTCCTGCCGTCGACGATGCCCAGCAACTGGACCGTCACCGTCAATGGCGTGGCCTACGCGCTGGCGCAGGAAGCGCGCCGCGGATCGGTGCCTGCCGCCGCATCGGCCGCCAAGGCCTCCACGGCTTCGAAGACCTCTACGACCTCCAAGACCTCGGCCGCGTCCAAGTAACGCGGACCAGGCGGCGCCGCGTGCACGCGGCGCCGCGCCTCGGGACTTTTCCACCACCCCAAGAACCCTCACAGGAGCTCCCATGAAACGAGAGATCGCCCGCCTCGGCGGCATCAGCGGCATCGCGCTGGCCGCGGCCATGGCCGCCGGCACCGCCCACGCGTACGACTGCACCAACGTCCCCGAGTGGTCCGCCTCGGCGGTCTACACCGGCACCTCCAACAGCTTCGCCAAGCAGAACAACATCGCCTACCAGGCCAAGTGGTGGACGCAGAACAACTCGCCCGCGACCAACTCCGGCCAATGGGACGTGTGGAAGTCGCTGGGCACCTGCGACACCGGCGGCGGCACCGACACCACCGCGCCGACCGTGCCCGCGAGCCTGAGCGCCAGCAACATCACCAGCAGCAGCATCACGCTGAACTGGGGCGCTTCGACCGACGCCGGCAGCGGCGTCAACAACTACGAGCTGCTGCGCGGCGGCGCGCTGATCGCTTCGCCCACCGCGACGACCTACACCGACTCGGGCCTGGCCGCGGGCACCGCCTACAGCTACCAGGTGCGCGCCAAGGACAAGGCCGGCAACGTGTCCGCGCTGAGCGCCACGCTGATGACCAGCACCGCGAGCAACGGCACCTGCGCCTCGGCGCCGGCCACGCCGTCGGGCCTCGCCTCGCCGTCCAAGACCTCCACCAGCGTGAACCTGGCCTGGAACGCGGTCGCCGCGGGCCCGAACTGCACGGTGCAGTACCGCGTCAACCAGGGCAGCACGCAGGTCGCGCAAGGCGCGGCCACCAGCGCCAGCGTCACCAACCTGACGGCCAACACGAGCTACACCTTCACGGTGTCGGCCTTCAACCAGGCCGGTTCGTCGCAGCCCTCCGCGCCGATCACGGTCAAGACCGACACCGCCTCGACCGGCGACAAGGTCGTGCTGGGTTACTTCGCGCAGTGGGGCATCTACGGCCGCAACTACCACGTCAAGAACATCGACACGAGCGGCTCGGCGGCCAACCTCACGCACATCAACTACGCGTTCGGCAACGTCCGGAACAACGTGTGCGAGGTCGGCAAGATCATCCCGAGCAACGAGTCCACCGGTGAAGGCGGCGACGCGTTCGCCGACTACGGCAAGTCCTACGGCGCCGACCTCAGCGTCGACGGCGTGGCCGACACCTGGGACCAGCCGCTGCGCGGCAGCTGGAACCAGCTCAAGCAGCTCAAGGCCAAGTACCCCAAGATGAAGGTGCTGATCTCGCTGGGCGGCTGGACCTGGTCGCGCGGCTTCTCCAGCGCGGCGCGTCCGGAGAACCGCGTCAACTTCGTCAAGAGCTGCGTGGACGCCTACATCAAGGGCAACGTGCCGGTGACCGACGGCGCGGGCGGCCCGGGCGCGGCGGCCGGCGTCTTCGACGGCATCGACCTCGACTGGGAGTACCCGAACGCCTGCGGCCTGGCCTGCGGCACGGCCGAGGACCGCGAGAACTTCACCGGCCTGCTGGCCGAGTTCCGCAAGCAGCTCGACGCGGTGCGTCCGGGCCTGCTGCTGTCGATCGCGTCGGGCGCGGGCGTGGACAAGATCCGGTCGTACGACCCGGACAAGGTCCATCCGTACCTGGACTTCATCAACGTCATGACCTACGACTTCCACGGCGGCTGGGACTCGATCACCGGGTTCCACTCGGCGCTGTACGCGCCGGCCAATGACCCGTCCACGGGTGACGTCAAGAAGTACAACACCAACGACGCGATGCAGGCCTTCCTGGACAAGGGCGTGCCGGCGAAGAAGCTCAACGTCGGCATCGGCTTCTACGGCCGCGGCTGGACGAACGTGCCCAACGTCAACAACGGCCTGTACCAGAGCGGCACGCCCGCCCCGGGCACCTACGAGGCGGGCAACGAGGACTACAAGGTCCTGAAGAACCTGCAGGGCTACACCAGCCGGATCGACGACGTCAGCAAGGCGCAGTGGATCTTCAACGGCACGACCTTCTGGAGCTTCGACACGCCCGCGACCATCGCCACCAAGATGGCCTACGTGAAGTCCAAGGGCTTCGGCGGCGCGTTCTTCTGGGAGTTCTCGGGTGACGATCCGACCGCCTCGCTGTCCAAGGCGATCGGCGCCGGCCTGAAGTGACGATGTGACCGCGCGGTGACCGGCGGCGGCGGCCTGCGGGACGCCGTTGCCGAGGCCCGATGCGACACGCAAGAAAGAAGGCCCCGGGGCGTGAGCCCCGGGGCCTTTTGTCTTGCCGCGCCGATCAGTCGTAGATCGACTTCTCGGGCCGGCGCGCCAGCACCGCGATCGGCGGCGCCCAGCGCTCGCCGCGCGGCTTCTTGCTGGTGACCAGCGTGATCTCCGAGGGCTCGAAGACCTCGACGTTGTGCGTGATCGGCGTCGTCAGCAGGTACTGCGCGCGCGTGCTCTTGAGGAAGTGACCCACGAGCTGGATGTTGCGCACGTCCAGATGGGCGAAGGGTTCGTCGATGAACACGAAACCACCCGGCGAGTCGTCGTCCTTCATCAGGCCCACCAGCAGGATCAGGCTCTTGAGCACCTGCTGCCCGCCCGAGGCCTCGCCGTCATTGAGCCCCACCTCGCCCTTGCCGTCGAAGTTGAATTTCACATGCAGCCCGGCCTGCGCCAGCACCGTGTCGTCGTTGTCCAGGTGCGGCAACTCGGCCTGCGCGTGCACGCCGGCCAGCTCGCCCAGTTCCTGCACGTTCTTCTTGTAGCGGCGCACCGTGGCGCGCAGCACGTCGATGTAGCGCTCGCGCGCGTTGAACGCGGCGATGCGCGCCATCTCGTTGCTCGCGCGGCGGTCATCGAGCTGCGTGGTCTGCTCCAGCACCGAGAGCTGCATGCGCGCATGACGCTCCTGCACACCCGGGTCGGTTTCCCACACGCCGTTGTCCAGCTCCTGCTGCACATGGCGCGAGGCGATCTCGGCCTGCTTGGCGTTCTCGAACTCGTCGCGCAGCGTCGCCAACCGCATCGGATGCACCCACGCGGCGGGGAAACGCGCCCGGGCCTCGCGCGAGGCCTTGGCCGCGGCGAGCAGGTCATCACGCTTGCCCGCCCAGTCGCGCTCGGCGCGCGACACGTTGTCCTCGCTGGCCTTGAGGCTGGCCTGGGCCGCCTCGTAATCGCGCTCGGCGCGCGTGGACGCCGCCACCGTGCGGTCGTGCTCCTGGTCCAGCGCGGCCATGCGCGTGGCCGCCTCGATCCGCGATTGACGCAGGCCCGGCAGGCGCGCGCGCGCCTGCGCGAATTCCTCGGCCCGCTCCACCAGCTCCAGCGCGGCCTTGTGGCCCTGCGCCGCGCGCTGCGCGTCCTTCAACTGGCGCTCGATCTCGAGCTGCTCCTTGGCGAGCCTGGACAGCTCCAGGTCGTAACGCGTGAGCTCCTTGTCGAGCGAGCTCCGGCGCGCGTCCAGCGCGGAGTCGCCGAACTGGTACTCGCGCGGCTCGACCCACAGGCTGCGCCCGCCGCGTCCGTCGCGGTAATAGGCCTCGGTGGTGATCCACTCGCCGCCGGCCTGCGCGCCCTTCTCGGTGTCGCTCACGCAGCGGATCGACGCGAGCTGGCGCAACAGCCACCCCGGCGCCTTCGCGTTGAACTTCAGCACCGACAGCAGGCTGTCCTTGGGGCTCACCGCCGGCGCATGCTCGCCGTCCGCCACGACGTAATGCCGGTAGCGCTCGCGCGACGCGATGCGGTAGGCCTGGCTCTCGTCGCTGGCGCGGGCCAGCACGACGACCCAGCGCGACGGCCGCAGGAATCCTTCCGCGGCGGCGCGCCAGGTGTCATCGGCGATGTCGATCGCGTCGGCCAGCACGTGATGCGCGATGCCGGCTTCGTCCAGCGCCTTGCGGAAGCGCGTGACCTCCACCGGCGGCGGCGGCAGGCGCTGACCGCTGAGCGCGTCCATCGCTGCCTGCGCCTTGCGCTGCTGGTCGTTCGTGCGGGTGAAGCTCTCGCGCACCTGATGCTGGCGCGTGCCCAGCTCCTCGAGCTTGGCCGCGAGCGCCGCGCCGTCGGTCTCCACCGCGGCGAGCGCCTTGATCTCGTCCTCGCGCTTGGTGAGCTGCTCCATCGGGCGCTCGCCGTCGCGCGCGGCCTCGAAGGCCTGGCGCGCCTCCTTTCGCTGCTGCTCCAGGTCGGCCAGCTTGTCCTTGGCCGCTTCCTGCGCCTTGAACAGCGCCAGCAGCTGGGCGCGCTTGTCGCTGATCCCGCGCGCGTCCGTGCGCGCGAAGAGCCGCTGCCGGTGCAGCTCGCGCAGCTGCTGCGCGGTGCGCTGGCGCTGCTCGCTCCACTGCATCACGGGCACGATCTCGGTGGCCAGGCGCTCGCGCTCCTTGAGCCGCAACTGGTACTGCTGGTAGCTGTTGACGCGATTGGACAGGTCCGACAGCTGCGCCTGCGCGTGCGAGAGCTCATGCGTGGACTGGTCGACCTCCTTGAGCAGCTGCTGCTGGTGGTTGCGCGCGAGCTCATAGCGGTCCAGCACCTCCTGGTCGCCAAAGACCTCGAAGACCAGGCGCAGCAACTCCTTGGACGAGAGCTCGCACAGGCGGTCCGTCTGGCCCTGCTCCAGCGCGAGCACGCGCCCGATCGCGCGCGTCAGGCCCGCGGCTTCCAGCCGCTTCTTCCAGGCCTCGATGCCCAACCAGTCCTTGTCCGCCTTGGTGTCGAGCTCCTCGATCTCATGGACGCCGTCCACGAGGATGTAGCGGCGCACCCAGTCGCCGCCCTGGCGCGAGATGCGGCAGGCCAGCGTCACCTGGTCCGCGTACAGCAGCGAGCTCGCGAACGGGCGGCTGCTGTTCTGGCGGCCGCGCGGGCGGTTGTCCACCAGCGCGCGCAGCCACGCGTGCTCGGCGTTGGCGTGGCGGGCGTAGGTCTTGTAGGTGCGCCCGCCCGAGCACTCCAGCCCGAGCAGGGTGCGCATCGCGTCGAGCAGCGTCGTCTTGCCCGAGCCGTTGGGACCGGCGATGGTGATGATGTTGCCGTCCAGCGGCATCGAGACGCGGCGGCAGTAGTCCCAGTGCAGCAGTTCCAGGGATTGCAGGTGAAACATCAGGCGTCGCTCAGGTCGGATTCTTCGTTGTGGCGGGCGGCCAGGATGGCATTGAGCATCGGGCCGGATTCGGCGTCGGTGCTGCGCGCGAGCACGTCGGCCAGCGCGCCGTCCAGGATGCGCGGCGCGAGCGTGTCGTAGTCCAGCAGCAGGTCCAGCAGCGGGCCCTCACAGATGTCCTCGCCCTTGCGCGTGATGAAGCCCTGGCGTTCCAGCAGCTTGAGGTTGGCGTCCAGCCGCATCTTCTTGCCGAGCTGGTTGCCGAAGTCGGCCAGCAGGCTGCGGTAGGACAGCGTGGGCGCGCTGCTCGCGGCGCTGGGCAGCGGCTTGTCCTTGGAGAACATCTCGCCCTGCCCCTCGGCGGCTTCCTCGGCGCGGGCGAGCTGGCGCTGGCGCTTGGGCAGCACGATCAGCGCCCACACGACCACCAGCAGCGCCACGCCGTCGCGCGGCAGGTCGAGATTGTTGTTGGCGGCCAGGCCGGTCTCGCCGAAGACGGCGACCTCGGCCGGACGCAGCATCGCCAGCGTGATGTGGTCGGCGTAGACGTTGTCCACGACGCGCAAGCCCACGGCGGCGACGCGCTCATTGACCGCGCGCCAGAGCTCCTGGTCGATCAGCGCGCGGCGCACCAGGGGCTGGTTGCGCGGCAGCCAGCGACGCGCCAGCAGTTGGGCCGCCAGTTGGGCGGCGTCGTCGAGAGGTTGGCTCATGGCGAGGACGTGGTGTCGACATCGGCCGCGCCCGCCGCGTCGTCGGACGGCGCGGGAGCATCGGTCGATGCGGAGGAATCGGATGCCGTGTCGGTGGCGGCGGGCACGGCGGAATCAGCAGGTGCCGCATCAGCAGCAGCGGCGACCGTCGCGGCCTTGCGGCGGCCGCGCTTGGGCGCCTCGGGCTCGGGCGGACGCCATTTGGGCTCGGGTTCGGGCTCCACGGGCGGCTCGACGTCGGTGGTGTGCAGCACGCCCTGGCTCATCCAGCGGACGAATTCGTCGTCGATCTCGCCCTGCGCGGCGGACCAGCGCACGCGCCAGGGCTGGCGCGCCATGTCGCCGGTGGCGCCGGCCAGATGCTGCGCCTGCGGGTCGCCCAGCAGCGGCAGCAGCTGCGCGCGGTAGGCCGCGCGCGCGTAGCTGCCGCCCAGCACGGCGGGCCGCAGGTCGTTCATCGGCTGGCGCTCGCCGCTCCAGCGGCCCAGCAGCGCCTGCAGCTGCGCCATCTCCGGCGGCAGGCTCATCACGGCGAGCTCGCCCGGCGGCGCGGCCAGCCCGGTGGGCAGCGGCTCGGGCGTGGGCGGCACGGGGCGGTCGCGTTCGAACTCGGCCTCGCAGCCGTCCAGCAGCTCATGCTGCGCGACGAAGACCGGATGCACCGGCCGCGAGAGCGCGCCCAGCGCCAGGTTCTCGAGGAAGGGGACGTCCTGCAGCCAGCGCCGCACGTCGGTGGTGGTGATGCCGGTGGTGCCCAGCGTGACGCGCTGGCGGTCGGCCTGCTGCAGCGCGCGGTTGAACTGGCTCGCCATCGCGAGCAGCCGCGCCTGCGCCAGCCCGAGCTCGCGCGCCAGGCGCTCCAGGCGGGCGTTCCCGTCGTTCTCGGCCTGGCGGATGATCGCGGACAGCGCCTCGCTGGCGCGCTCCACCAGCGACAGCGCGCGGTCGAAACGCATGCGCGCGCGGCGCAGGTGGAATTCGGAGCCCGAGGCGATCGCGTCGGCGAACTCGTTGTACAGGCGCGAGAGCTGCGCCAGCAGATGCTGCAGCTGCGCCGGCTCCAGCGTGCCGAGCTGCTGCGCGCCGGCGACGTTGGCCAGCAGGCCGGCCAGGTCGCCGTCCTCGTCGACCGCCTGGCCCTGCGTCAGCGGCGACACCATCGCCATCAGCTGCTGCGCCAGCGGCGTCACGCCGTACTGCTGATTGGACGCGTCCCACGCCAGCAGCTGGCCATCGCGCAGGCGCTTGAGCACGAGCTCCAGCGCCTCGTCGCGCAGCACGTGGAAATGGCGGTTGAGGTCGTCGCGGGAGAGCCGCGACTGCGGCAGGCTCATCAGCTCGATGAACACCCACACGCGCAGGCGCACCAGCGTGGCCGGGCCGTGGAACAGCGCGCGCTGCGCGCCGATCAGGGCGTCGTTGCGTTCAAGCTGCCACCACAGCAGGGAGTCCTGCGGGAGCTGACCTTCGCGGAAATGGTCTTCGAAAGAGGGTTCGGGGAGATCGTCGCGCAGCGCATCGTCCGCGCCTCCCGGGGTCAGGGTCATCGGCGGATTATCGCCGCTCGATCACACCGGTTTGAGCGCGCGTCGCATCAGGGTCGCCCCGGAGCCGAAAGTCGCCAGCCTGGCCGCGAGCGGCGAGCCGGGCGCGGGCTCGGACACCGAGAAGCCGTGGCGTTCCCAGTAGGCCGTGGAGCCCTGCACCGCCACCAGCGCGACCTGGGTCAGGCCCATGTCCTGCGCGCGGTGGACGACCTGCTGCACGAGCTTGTGGCCCAGCCGGCGGGCGCGGCCCGCGGGCGAGACGGCGAGGTCGTGCAGGTACAGCGTGCGCGGCGCGCGGGCCGGCGTCACCGAGAGCGCGTCCAGCGCGGGCAACTGCCCGTCGTCCACCGGCAGGCTGACGACGTAGGCCAGCGGCTGGCCGGCCTCGACGGCCAGGTAGGAGCAATGCAGGTGGCGCGCCGCGCGCAGCTTGGCGGTGAACGCCTCGTGCGCTTTCCAGGAACTCGGGCCCATAGCACTGGGCCTGCAAGGCGAGCACGGCGGGAAGGTCCGCCGTGCCGATCACTTTCAACTGCAACATCAAACGGAGACGCCGGCCGACCGCGCGTTCCAGTGCTCGGACACACCCGACAGGAACGGCGACAGCAGCGGCGTGAAAAGACAGACGAAGGCCAGGATGTTGAGCGTGACGCTCAACCAGAACACCCGCCGGAAAACCGGCTTGGCGCTCTTGTGGCGCAGCAAGTGCTGTGCCAGCAACGCGCCCGGCCATCCGCACAGCAGCGCCAGCGCGTGCAGCGTGGATTCCTTGACGCGCCATTGGCCCAGGCGAGCGGCGCGCTTGTCCAGCGCGTAGACGATGAAGGTCGCGAAGCTCATCGCGACATACACGCCCCACAGGCCGCGCGGCAAGGGCCACGCGAGGTGGGTCAGCAGCACCAGCGAGGCGAAGCCGGGCACCAGCCACAACGAGGCGCCGGTGTCGGCGGACCGGGAGGCAGGGGACGCGGAGGAGGAAGAAGACGAGGCCGATGCACCGCGCGGTGGCGATGGAGGCCGGGCGCGCGCACCGGATCGGGCGCTGCCCTGCCCCGGCGCGGGGCCCGCGGGCGCGGGCCGGGGCTCCAGGCTCTTGACCTGGAGCGCGCGGGGCTTGCCCTGCGCGTCCGCGCCGGGCTGGTA
The DNA here is from genome assembly GCA_039594005.1 of Roseateles sp. Classification (GTDB taxonomy): domain Bacteria; phylum Pseudomonadota; class Gammaproteobacteria; order Burkholderiales; family Burkholderiaceae_C; genus Roseateles. The sequence continues at coordinate 511,791 of JBCNOF010000010.1, read as the reverse complement.
GCTGACGCGCTCGCCGACGAAGGGCCGGTGGGCGCGCATGCCGAAGGCGCTGATGTGCACGAAGCGTTTCGCGCCGCCGTCGGACGGCGCGATGAAGCCGTAGCCCTTCGCGTCATCCCACTGGACGATCCGACCCTCGACGCGCATCCGTCAGCGTTCCCCTTCAGGCCGAGCCGCGAGGGCTCAGTAGCCCTTGCGCGGGCCCTTCTTCACGAAGCCGCCGCGGTCGTCGCCGCCTTGGCTGCGCGGGCCCTTGCTGAACGACGGCTTGCCCGCCGGACGGCCTTCCGGACGCTCGAAGCGCTGGTCGCCGCCCTTGTTGAACGCCGGACGCTCGGCGCGCGGGCCGTAGCGGTCGTTGTTCTCGGCCGAGCGATCGAAGCGCGGGTCGAAGCCGCCACGGCGCTGCTCGAAGCCGCCGCCGTTGCCGCCTTCACGCGGGCCGCCGAAGTCACGCTGCGGACGGTCGCCGAAGTTGCGCGGCGGCGCCAAAGCCCTGGCCGTCGCGCTGCGGGCGATCGCCGAAACGGGGACGGTCACCGAAGGGACGATCGCCTTGCGGGCGGTCACCGAAACGCGGACGGTCGCCTTGCGGGCGCTCGAAGCGGTTGCCACCGCCGAAGCCGCCCTGGCCACGCTCGCCGAAGGGCGGACGGCCTTGACCTTCCGGACGCTCGAAGCGGGCGCTGTTGTCGAAGCGGTTGTCACCGCCACCGAAGCCGCCGCGATCGCCGCCACGGTCGTTGCCGCGGAAGCCGCCTCCTTGCGGACGGCCGTAACCACCGCGGTTGCCACCGAAGCCGCCACGGTTGCCACCGTAACCGCCGCGGTCACCGCGGTCGAAGCCGGGGCGCGACGGGTAGATGCGCGGCTCTTCGTTCTTGGGCTCCAGGCCTTCGATGCGCGAGACCGGGATCTGCTGCGTCGTGAACTGCTGGATGCGCTTGATCATCGAGATGTCGCCGCGCTCGGCCAGCGTCACCGCGATGCCGGAGCGGCCGGCGCGGCCGGTGCGGCCGATGCGGTGCACGTAGTCCTCGGCCACCATCGGCAGGTCGAAGTTGATGACCAGTGCGAGATCGTCGGGACGTCGATGCCGCGTGCGGCGACGTCGGTGGCGACGAGGCCACGCGCAGGTCGCGGCGGCGCAGCGCCATGCAGCGTGCGGTTGCGCTTGCCCTGCGGCATGCTCGCCGTGCAGCGCCGCGACCTTGCGCTGGCCGATGGCCATCGAGCTGCTCGGCCAGCCGATTGCGGTGTCCTGCTGCGTGCTGGTGAAGACCACGGCCTTGGTCCACGTCACGCTCGCCCAGGATGTGCCATCCAGCAGCTTGCGCTTGTGCTGGCACGTTGTCGGCCCAGTGCAGGCGCTGCTGCGATGTTCTCGTGCGTCTCGGTGTGGCCCGACACGGTCGATGCGCCTGCGGGTCCTTCATCAGCTGGGCGGCCAGGCGGCCGGTGTTGCCCGGCGAAGCGTGGGTCGCGCTGTACATCAGCGTCTGGCGGGTCGGCCGGGATCTGCATCGGCGACGACAGTTGATGTCGTCGATGAAGCCCATGTCCAGCATGCGGTCGGCCTCGTCGAGCACCGAACATCGTGACGTTCTCGAGCTTGCAGCGGCCGCTGTTGATGTGGTCCAGCAGGCGGCCCGGGGTGGCGATCAGGATGTCCAGGTGGCCGCTCAGCGCGCGCAGCTGCTGCGCGTAGGGCATGCCGCCCAGCACGGTGGCCACGCGCAGGCCCTGGATGTGGCGGCCGTAGGTCATCGCGGACTTGGCGACCTGCATCGCCAGTTCACGCGTCGGGGCCAGCACCAGCACGCGCGGGCCGATGGTCTTGGTCTTGTTGCCGGCGGCGCGCTCGGCGCGGGCGTTCAGCACCTGCTGCAGCGCGGGCAGGATGAACGAGGCCGTCTTGCCCGAGCCGGTGCGCGACGAGACCATCAGGTCCGCGCCGCCCAGCGCCGGGGGAATCGCTTGCGCCTGCACCTCGGTGGCGTTCTCGTAGCCGGAGTCCTTGACGGCGCGCAGCAGCGCGTCGTGCAGGCCCAGCGCGGCGAACGGCGTGCCGGTCGTTTCCGCGTCGTTGCCGAGCTCGCCCGGCCTCGATCGTCCTGATCGAGTTCGTCGTCCCGCCCGTCTGGTTCTGGGCGTCGGCGTTCATGTCGTGGTCGAAACTCATCTGTCTTGCAGTCCAAGGGCACGCGCCGCCGCCGACGCCCGAAACATGGGCGTCCGCGCTGGCGCGCTGTGGCCTGTCACGCGAGGTCGATTGGCTCGCGGCAGGACCGTGATGTCGCTGGGAGAAAGCTCGCGTCGATCACCAGGAAAGAGAAACGCACGCGCGGCGGCGCTGGCGGAGCAGCCTGTCGAACGAATGAAGGGCCTGGTGAGGCGCCGGGGAACAGTCAAAGCGACGGCATCGCCGCCGACCGAACCCGAGGGCATGCAGTGCGCGAGTCCCATGGCGGGAAACAGCTTCGGAGAGGATCCGGAGCCTGCGTGGCGATCCGTTCGGATGGCCGGCGCAGCGGTCTGCAAGAGGTCAGAGGAGACGTACGAAGCACCGCACGAAACGGTGAAGCCCGAGAGTATAGCGACTTTTCGGGTTTTCACCTAGCAATCCGCGCATTTCATCAGTGCCCCAGATCCCGCAGTTGCGCCGCGCGTTCCCGCGGCGCCGGTCCTCGCCGAACTCACAGGCCTTCGAGCAGCGCCGGCAGCACCGCCATCAGCGCCTCGAGCTGATCGCCATCCAGCCAGGCCGGCGCGGCATCCAGCCAGTCGGGGAAGGCCACGCCGTCGCGCTGCGCGCGCAGCACGGCCGCGTCGAGCGACTCCTCGATCAGCAGCAGCGCCGCCGGCACGCCGCTCGCATCGTCGCCGCAGACCGCGTCGACGCGCTGCTCCAGCACGGCCGGCTGCCACGGCAGGTCCGCGTGCACGAGGGCGACGCGGTCCTCGGCCAGCGCACCCTCCTCCAGGCCGCTCGTCCTGCAGGCCGCCCAGCGCGTCGTCGCTGGCCAGCAGCACGCCGGCCTCGGCGCCGCGCGCCAGGCGCGACAGCGCGGCCTCGCGCGACGCGTCCGTCGTCGCCCGCGCGCAGGCGCTGCGGCGGCAGGCGGCGCAGCTGCGGCGACATCGACAGGCTGTCCAGCAGCGTCTCCGACCGCGCGCAGACCACCAGGCGCGCGGCGGCCGGCACGGCGCCCTGGATCCATTCGCGGCGCAGCGCGAGCACCGCCTCGGCCTTGGCGGCCAGCGCCTGGCGCGAGGCCGGCGGCAGCAGCGCCAGCGCCTCCAGCAACTGCTGCTGCTCGGCGCTGGACAGGAAGCGCAGCGCGCGTCCAGCGCTCGATCAGCTGGCGCAGCTGCTTCAGCGGCGCGGCCGGCAGGCTGGCGCCGTTCGCGCCGGCGCCGTCGAGCCACAGCGGCGACAGCAGCGCGGCAGGCAAGCTGGTCCACCAGTTCCCGCTTGCGGCGCGACAGCACGACGGCCTCCAGCGCCTCGCGCTTGAAGCTTCTTGCCGGCGTCGGCCGGCAGCGCGCGCAGCCGCGCGAGCGGGGCCGCGGCGCATCTCGTCGAGCCACTCGATCCATTCGCCCAGCCGCGCGTCGCCCAGCGGCTCCTGATGCGCGATCAGCAGCAGCTGCGCGGCCGGCAGCGCGCGCAGCGCGCGCCAGGCGCTCGGCGTCGACCGCCTCGATGCCGTCGACGACCAGCAGCGCCGAGGCCGTGCGGCTTGGCGGGCGGCGTCGCGGCCACGGTCACGGACTTCGCCTCGTCGCCGAGCCAGCGCGTCAGGTCGCGCTGCCAGGCGGCGTGCGCGCGCCTCCGGCGCGATGACCACGGCCGGCTTCACGCCGAAGCAGCTCGGCCCACAGGCGGATCGCGGCGATGGCCGCGCCGCGCTGCCCCAGGCCCAGGTCGTCGGCGATCAGCGCGCGGCCGGCGCAGACGGCGAACAGCGCCGCTTCCCAGGCGTGGACCGGCAACTCGTCGCGCAGCAGCGCGCGCATCGCGGCGCCATCGGCCATCAGCGGCCTCGATCCGCTGCACGCGCGCCTGGGCGTCGCGACCGCAGGCGAGCTGCGGCCACACCGGCGCATCCACGCGCAGCGCGACGCCCAGCGCGCGGGCCTCGCTCAGCAGTCTGCTGCAGCCAGGCATGGCCGCCCTCGGCGGCGCGGCGCTGTTGCTCGTCCAGGCCCTCCTGGTCGCGCAGGCGCTCGGGCACATCGCGACCGCAGACCCATTGCAGGCCGCGCTCGCGCGCCCGGCACCAGCCAGACCTCGGCCTCGCGCGCCGGCCAGCCGGCGTCCAGCGCCTCGATGCTGCGCCTCGTCGAACAGCGACAGCAGGTGCGCGCCGTGCTCGCAAGTGCCCTGGGCGCGATAGCCCGCGCAATCGCAGCGCCAGGTGTGGCGGCCCAGCAGGCGCAGCCGGAAGGTGCCGCCGGTCTCGGCGGTCGCGCAGCTCGTAGTCGCCGAACACGCCGTCGTCCTCGCGCGGGCCGAGCGTGAAGCGCGGCGGCTCGGGCGGCACGGCCTGCGCCTCGACTGACCGGCCTCGGCCTTCGGCGTGCGACGCACCGCTTGCGGGCCGATCAGCTCGGCCTCGCGCTTCCGGCGGCCTGTCCTCGCGCGGTCGCTGGCCTTCGGCGGGCGGCCTGCGAGTCGGCTCGAGCGCGTCGGCTCCGGCCGAGCTGCGTCGACGGCCTCGGCCTCGATCACGGCGGCCGCTGCCGGCACGGGCTCTTCGGCCATCGGCGGCCGCGCGCCAGGCTTGGCGGCGCCGGGCGCTTGCTGTGCGGAACGCTTGCGGCGCGGGCGCGGCTTCCTGGACATCGGGCGGCATCAGGCACATCGGTCGCTTCGGCCGGCGCGGCGGCCGCCACGGCTTCGCGCGGCGCGGCGCATCGCCGCCTGCGCTCGGCGCGCTCGGCGGGCACCTTGGCGCGCGGCTCGCGTCGCTTGCGCGCGGGCTTGGGCGCCTCGACGGCGCATCGGCCGCCGCGTCGATCACCGGGTTCAGCGATCACCGCATCGGTCAGCGATCGGCCGCGCTCGGCCGGCGGCGCCGCCGCCTCGTCAACCGCTCGGGTCTTGCGCGCCGCCGGGCGGCGGCGTTGGGTTGTCGTCGTCATGAAGGTCCTCGTGCCGCAGCCGCGCCTCGCGCCAGCCCCGGACACCGTTGAAGATGGCGAGCGCATGCGCCCGCCGCAGATCGTGCAGGGTCAGCCGCGCCTCGCGCAGCCGGCCTTGCTCCAGCAGTTCCTCGCGCAGCGTGCCGGGCAGCAGGCCGGCATCGGCGCGCGGCGTCAGCCACGGCCCGTCCGGCGCCCGTTGCAGCGCGAGGTTGGTCAGGCAGCCCTCGGTGAGCTCGCCCGTCCCGGTTGAACAGCAGCACGTCGAAGCAGTCCGCCGGCTTCGCGTCCAGGAAGGCCTGGTACACCTCGCGGCGCGTCGTCTTGTGCTGGATGAATTCGGCGTCGGCGCCGCGCGTGTCGATCGGCGCGGCGCGCCAGCGCCACGCGCAGCGGGCCCGCGTCCGTCGGCGGCCGGCAACGGCTGCGCCGGATCGCTCAGCGCGCCATCGCGCGCCAGCGTCAGCCGCACGCGCCACGCGCCGCCGGGATGCCGCCGCGCGATCTCGACCAGCCGCGCCTTGACCGCGTCCGCCGACCAGGCCAGCCCGAAGTGCCGCGCCGTGCGCTGCATCCGCGCCAGGTGGCGCGCCGCACGCGCGAACTCGCCCTCCTCGAGCCGCATCGTCTCGAGCGCCTCGATCGGCGCCCGCGCCCGGCTCAGGAAGCGCGCCTTTGCGCGCCACTCGTCGATCTCGCCACGCGGCTGCGAGTCCAGCGTGATGCCGCTGCCCACGCCGCAGCGCAGCGCGGCGCCGTGCTGCTCGACGGTGCGGATCGGCACGTTGAAGGTCACCGCCCCGCCCGGCTGCAGCAGCCCGAGCGCGCCGCAGTACCAGCCGCGCGGGCCGGGCTCGAGCTCGTCGATGACCTCCATCGCGCGCTTCTTCGGCGCGCCGGTGATCGAGCCGCAGGGGAACAGCGCCGCCATCACCTCGTCCAGCGCGAGGCCGGCGCGCGTGACCGCGCTGATCGTCGAGGTCATCTGCCAGACCGTCGGCAGCGCATGCAGCTCGAACAGCCGCGGCACGCGCACCGAGCCCGGCACCGCCACGCGCGACAGGTCGTTGCGCAGCAGGTCCACGATCATCAGGTTCTCGGCGCGCTCCTTGGCGCTGGTGCGCAGGTAGGCCTGCGCGGCCTCGTCGCCGGCGCGGTCGCGGCCGCGCGGCGCGGTGCCCTTCATCGGCTGCGCCGACAGCAGCCAGGTGTGGCTGGCCTGCGGCGTCTCGGGCAGCGGGCGCCAGTCGAAGAACAGCTCCGGCGACACGCTCGCCGACGCTGCTCGTCGTCGCCGCCCTCGCCCCCACCGGTGCGCAGGAACAGCGCGAAGCCGCCCGGCTGCGCCGCGTGCAGCGCGAAGAAATGCAGCGCCGGGGTCGAAGTCAACGCTCGGCGGCTGCGCCTCGGCATCACCTCGGCGGCGCGTCCAGCCGCGTCGTCAGGTTGACCTGATAGCAGTCACCGGCGCGGATGTACTCGCGGATGCGCTCGACCTGCGCCTGCTCGTCGCCGTCGGCCTGCGCGTCGCGCCAGGCCGTCGATCGGATGCGCGCGGCCGCGCGCCCTCGGCGGCCAGGGCCTCGGGCCAGGGCGCCGGCGACTGCGTCCAGACATGGAACTCCGCCAGCGGCGCCTGCCCCGGCCGGCCGCGTGCGCAGCACCGGATCGAGCGCCCCGGCCGCCTCGTAGCGCAGCCCGCCCAGCACCCAGGCGCCGGCGCGCGCCGCGGCATGCGCCAGGCGCAGCACGGCGCGCAGCCGATCCGGCGTCGCGCGCGACCAGGCGCTCCGCCGGCGGCGCGAAGAAGGCGCCGCGCAGGCGTTCGCCGTCCTCGCGCGCCAGCGGATGGCGCGGAAAGTCGAAGGCCGCCCACAGGTCCTGGGGGCGGCGCGGGGTGTCCATCGGAGGTCTCGGCCGCGCGGGGCGCGGTCCTCGTCGGAGTCGAGTGCCGGTCGCGGCGCTCAGTCCAGCTTGATGAAGTGCTCGCGGTAGTGGCGCAGCTCGGCGATCGACTCGCGGATGTCGTCCAGCGCCAGGTGGGTGTTGCCCTTCTTGAAGCTCTCGCGGACCTGCGGCGCCCAGCGCGCGGCCAGCTCCTTGAGGGTGGAGACGTCGAGGTTGCGGTAGTGGAAGTAGCCTTCCAGCTTGGGCATGTGCCTATAGAGGAAGCGGCGGTCCTGGCAGATGCTGTTGCCGCAGATCGGCGAGCTGCGCTTGGGCACCCACTGCTCGAGGAAGGCCAGGGTCTGCGCCTCGGCCTCGGCCTCGGCCATGCTCACGGTACTTTCCCGAACGCGCTGGGTCAGGCCGGACTGGCCGTGCTGGCGGGTATTCCACTCGTCCATGCCGGCGAGGATTTCCTCTGGCTGGTGGATGGCGATCACCGGTCCTTCGGCCAGGGTCTTGAGGTCACTGTCGGTGACGATGGTGGCCATCTCGATGATGACGTCCCGGTCCGGATCGAGGCCGGTCATCTCCAGGTCGATCCAGATCAGGTTCTGGTCATTCAGCGGCAGCACGGGGTTCTCGCTCATGGCGGCGTCCTTGTCTTGTCTTGAGGTCTGGTCGGACCGAGGGCCCCCTGTTCGCAAGGAGCGCCGCCCGGCCGGCGGGAATGGCGCGGATTGTCGCAGCGTTGGCGGGCGTCCCGGGAACACCCCGCCCGTCAGCGCGGACGAGCGGCCGGCGCGGCCCGCCGAGCGCCCGCTCCGGCCCATCGAGTTTTCGTCGGGGTAAACCCGTGAACGACCCCGACAAAACGCTGACGTCGTCTCGCCAACGTTTTCCGCGTCGGGCACCCGATCCCGGGGGGTGCGGCGTACGGCGCACGGTGTCAGACTTGCCGCAAGCACGCCGCCCACCACGGCAGTGCCCAGAGGTCAACAACAATGATGCGCGAGTCGTTGGACCCGTCCCTCGCGGACGGGATCGCCGGGCCTGCCGGAGCCGCCGGCGTGCGTGAGCCCGCCAGCCGGCCCGGCGCCCCGCAGGGGCCGCTACCGCGGCGCCGGTCCGCCAGGTGCCGGGGCCGTCGGCCGAGATGCGCCGCTTCTCCGCGGGCCTGCGTGTCGTCACGGCGCTGATGTGCAGCCGTGCTGCTGATCTCGAGCAAGCCCGCCGTCGATCTTGGGGCCGCCGTCACGATGCTGGTCTACATCGCCTGGGCGGGCCTGCTGATGTGGGCCGACGCCCGCGAGCGCCCCATCGTTCCCGGCCTGGCCGCCTACTGGCTGGACGTGGCCTGGGCCACGTCGATGATGTGGCACTTCAGCGTCGGCAACATGATGCTGATGCTGGCGCTGGTCCACCCGGTGGTGCTGGCGAGCATCGGCTACGGCGTCGGCCACGGGTTGCTGCTGGCCGCGCTGGGCACGGTGGCCATCGCGATCGATCCGGACACCGGGCGCGCGCCGCTGCCCACGGCCGAGGGACTCGGCGGCTACGCCCAGATCCTGCTGCTCGCGCTGATCCCGGCCGCCGCGCTGCTGGCCCGGCCGATGCGCGCGCTGCACCGGCGCATCGCGCTGATCGACGAGATCGAGGCCGGCCTCGATCCGCGCCGCGGCCTGGAGCCGATCTGCAGCGAGCTGGTCGAGCGCCTGCGCCACGGCACGCAGGCCGACGTGCTCGCGCTGGTGCTGCCCAGCCGCTTCGGCGCGCCGGCCATGATCGCCAGCCGCGAGGACGGCGGCTTCCGCGCCCGGCCCGAGGTCCATCAGGCGCTGGAGCCGCTGCTCGCGCAGACCGGTCCGCAGGCGCTGAGCTTCACCTCGCGCCGCTGGTGGGATCCGCGCCCGCGCATCCGCGTCCATGCCGGTCCGCGGCCGTCGCGCGCGCTGCTGACGCCGCTGGAATCAGCTGGCCACGCATGCTCGACGTCGCCGGGCTGCACATCGCGCCGCTGACCCGCTACGACCGCCAGCACGGCCACGTCGTGATCGGCTATCACGGGCTGCGCGCGCACCGCCAGGACCTGCGCGCGCTGACCGACGCGATGCCCGAGCTGCTGCGCGTCATCGAGCAGGCCGCGCTGGTCGACCAGCTGCAGGACGAGAGCGCCTCGCATGAGCGCGCGCGCATCGGCCGCGACCTGCATGACAGCGCGATCCAGCCCTACCTCGGCCTCAAGTACGCGGTCGAATGCGTGGCGCTGCGCATCCCGGCCGGAGAACCCGGCGCGCGGCGGAGGTCGACGCGCTGGCCGAGCTGGTCAATGCCGAGGTCGCCTCGCTGCGCGAGCTGATCTCGGGCCTGCGCACCGGCGCGCGCGGCGGCGACAACGCGCTCGTGCCGGCGGTGCGGCGCCAGGCGCGGCGCTTCGCGCTGCTGTTCGGCATCGAGGTCGAGGTCCACTGTCCCGAATCGCTGCCCAGCTCGCGCGCGCTGGCCGGCGCGATGTTCCATCTGCTCAACGAGACGTTGAACAACGTGCGCAAGCACACGCAGGCGCGCCATGTCTCGATCGCGCTGAGCCACGAGGCGAGGACGGCGCGGTCACGCTGCGCGTGGGCGACGACAGCGGCTCCGTCACCGGACGGCCCGCGCCGGCCTTTCATCCGCACTCGCTGCACGAGCGCGTCGCCGAGCTCGGCGGCACGCTGACGATCTCGCGCCGCGACGGGCTCGACACCGAACTGCTGTTCCGCATTCCGGCCTGAATCCCCTGAAGCCGGCCGCGCCGATGCGCGGCCGGACGATCGACGACAGGAGAACACCGATGAACCGTCACCGCCCACCTGCCGGGCCAGACGCCGCGGCCGATCCGGGTCTTCGTCGCCGAGGACCACCAGATCACGCTCTGGGGCCTGCACCAGCTGATCGACGCGTCGCGCCCGCGCATGGAGATGGTGGGCTGCGCCTCGACGCTGGACGAGCTGCTGCATCACGACGGCCTGGCGCAGGCCGACCTGCTGCTGCTGGACCTGGACCTGGCCGGCGAGGACGCCTGCCGCCGCGATGGACGCGCTGCGCCGCCGCGGCCACGCGCAGGTGCTGGTGCTGACCGGCGCCGACGACGCCACGCGGCATCGCAGCGCGGTGATGCGCGGCGCGCGCGGCGTGGTCCACAAGTCGGCGCCGGCCGCGACCATCCTGCGCGCCATCGAGTGCGTCAGCGAGGGCGAGGTCTGGCTGCACCGCGCGCTGATGGGCGAGGTGCTGGGCCTGCTGACCGACGGCGGCCCCAAGCCCGCGGACGGCGCCGCGCGACCCCGAAGCCGAGCGCATCGCCAGCCTCACGCCGCGCGAGCGCGACATCATCGGCGTGCTGCTGCGCCAGGCCGGCGCGAAGCTGCTGGCGGTGGCCGACACCCTGCGCATGAGCGAGCACACCCTGCGCAACCACCTCACCGCGATCTATTCCAAGCTGGGCGTGCGCGGCCGGCTGGAGCTGCACGTCTACGCGACGGCGCACGGCCTGGACCGCGAGCCCGCCCGGGCCGGCGGGGGAGCATTGTCCTAGGCCGCCGGCGCGGCGCCTCCCTGGCGCGCGCGCGCGCGCGCCGACCATGGGGCCCATCGCTGCACGACGCCGCCATGTCGATCCACCGCCTGCCGACGTCCCCCGGCACCCCCGGCACCCCCGCCGACCGCGCGCCTCCGCGCATGCCGGCCCGACCTCGGTCCTCGCAGCGTCCCCGAAGCGCGAAGGTCGTGCCGATCCGCCCGGCGTCACCGACTCCCTCGCCGCCTCCCCCCGTCGCCATCGGACCCTGCGCCGACCGTCGCGCGGGCTTTGGCCCTGCGCTGTCGCTCGTCCGGCGCGAGCCCTTGCGCCCCGCCCTGCTGCTGACCACGCTGGTGATCGCGGCCGATGCCCTCGGGATCGCCTTTGGCGGCTGGCACCTGGCGGCGCGCGACTTCGCCGTGCTGGCCGCGGCGCTCGCGGCCCTCGGCGCGCCGCTGCTGCTGCCGCGCTACCGGCACGACGCCGCGCATCGCCGTCACGCTGCGCTGCGCGCTGCTGCTGCTCGTGTTCCAGGCCGCCGCGGCCTGCCTCAGCTACCTGCTGATCGCGCTGGCGCCGCCGCTGACCGACGCCACGCTCGCCGCCTGGGATGCCGCGCTCGGGCATCGACTGGCGCGTGCTGCGCGCCGCGCCAGGCGGCGATGCCGGCCGTGGATGCAGCTCACGCTGCAGCGCGGCCTACGACAGCGGGCTGCCGCAGATCCTGGCGGTCGTGCTGATGCTGGGCCTGGGCGGCCGGGACGGCGATCGCCTGCGCGGCTTCATGGCGCGATACGTCGCGGTGACGCTGGCGGTGATCCTGCTGTCCGCGCCTGATCCCGGCGGCGGGCGCCTTCAAGCACTTCGGTCCGGGCTCGGCCTGACGCCGCCCGCGGACCAATGGCATTTCGAGGCGCTGCGCGACGGCCGGCTGCGCACGCTGGCGCTGCCGTCCATGCAGGGCCTGATCTCGATGCCCTCGCTGCACGCGGCGATGGCGGTGCTGCTGGCGCATGCGCTGTGGCGCACGCGCTGGGCGCTGGCCGGCGATCGCGCTCAACGCGCTGATGCTGGCCGCGACGCCGGTGCTCGGCGGCCATTACGTCGTGGACGTGCTGGCGGGCGTCGCGCTCGCGGCGGCCTGTCCATCGCGCTGGTTGCCTCTCCCGCTGTCCGACCCCGGAGTCCGCCATGCCCGTCGTTCCCCTCTTCCCGTCTCGCACCGATCCCTCGGACCTCGCCCACCCCGATCGCCCCGCCGCGAGAGCGCATGACCGATGCGGCGCGACGGCCACCGCGAAGGCCGCCTCACCGAATGGCTGCTGCGCAGCTTCGCGCTGCTGGCGCTGGCCTTCGTGCTGGCGCGCTGGGGCTACGCCTGGTGGCAGGACCCGGCGCGCGGCACGCTGCTCCTGCTGTTGATCTCCGAGGGCTACACGCTGGCTGCTGGTGCTGCTGGCGCGGCGCGCCGAGCGCCGCGACCTGTCGATCCCCGCCATCGCCGCGACGCTCTACGCCACCGGCTTCGTCGTGCTGCTGTCGCCCTCGGGCACGCGCGTCCTTCGCGCCGGAATGGGTGGGCGCCGCGCTGCAGCTCGCGGGCATGCTCTGGCAGTTCTCGGCGAAGGTCGCGCTCGGGCGCTCCTTCGGCCTGCTGCCGGCGCAGCGCGGCGCTGGTCGTGCGCGGCCCCTACCGCGTGGTGCGGCACCCGATCTACCTCGGCTACCTGATCGGCCACTGCGGCTTCCTGCTGGTCAACGCATCACCGCGCAACGCCGCCGTGCTGGCGCTGCTCTATGTCGCGCAGGTGGTGCGCATGCGCCGCGAGGAAGCCATGCTCGACGACCCGCAGGCCGGATACCGCGCCTATCGCCGCCGCGTGCCCTACCGGCTGATCCCCTTCGTCTACTGACGTCTCCGACGCCGCTCCGCCGCGCGCGGCGTGGGAGGAATCTCCCTCCCCGTGCCGCCCGCAAGCTCCCGCGCGCATGCGCGCCTTCGCTGCCTAGCATCCCTGATCCATGAGCCCGCTGCCTTCCGCTGTCCTCGCCGTCACCGCCTCCGGCCCCTTCGGCGTCCTGCTGGTCGATGACCAGCAGGCGGTGCGCGACGGCCTGTCGCGGCTGATCGCCTGCTCGCCGCGCACGCTGCGCTGCCTGGGCGCCGTCGCCACCGGGGAGCAGGCGCTGCTCGCCGCCCGGCAGCTGCTGCCCGATGTCGTCGTCGTCGATGTCGACCTCAACGGCGAGGACGGCCTGGCGCTGCTGCCGCAACTGCTGATCCAGTCGCGCGTGCTGGTGCTGACCTGCCACGACGACAACGCCACGCGCGACCGCGCGCTGCGCCTGGGCGCGCAGGCCTTCCTCGCCAAGCACCTGCCGGCCGCCGAGCTGCTGGGCACGCTGGTGCGGCTGGGCGGGCTCGGCCGCCCCGGCGCCGCGCCGCTGGGCGCCTCGCGCCGCTGGACGCGCCTCGGCGCGCAGGACAAAACTCCCCCCGCCAAGGGTCAAGCTCCCCCCGCGACATGGCGCCATCCTCCGCTGCGCGCCGCGACCGCGATGCCTAGAGTGAACGCCATGGACACGCCCCTTCCCACCGCCCCGATCGCCGATGAACAGGCGCCCGCCGAGGACCGCGTCGCGAGCGGCTGCCCGGTCGACCTGCGCGATGAGCGCGCCGCCACCGCCATCGAGTACGGCCTGATCGCCGCGCTGATCGCGGTGGCGATCCTGGGCGCGCTGACGCTGACCGGCTCGTCGCTGGCGGCGCTGTACCAGTACTGGTCGTCGGCCGTGGTGGCCGCGCTCTGAGGACACGCACGAACGATTCGCATCAGGTTCCCAAGACGCGCCTCGCCGGCCGGCGTCCTCCCCCAACAGGCCGACAGCCGAGGGATCCGACCCCGATGGGTCGTCCGGTCCTTACGCAACTTGAAGGAACTTTCATCATGCAACTCCTCTCCATCGCCAAGGCCACCCGCGCCCTGAAGCAATTCGGCCAGGACGACGAGGGCGTCACCGCCATCGAATACGGCCTGATCGCCGCGCTGATCGCCGTGTTCATCATCGGCTCGGTCACCATCGTCGGCTCGAAGCTGGCGGCCGTGTTCACCGCGATCTCGACCGCACTGACCGCGGCGCTGTGACCGCGCCGGCGCGGCCGCGCCGGCCCATGCCGGCCGCGCCCCTCCCGGTTCCCACGATCCACCGCCCGTCCTCCTGACGCTTCCCCCGAGGAGATCCACCATGACCCTGCTGCACCGCCTGAACGCGCTGGTCCGCGACGACGATGCCGTCACCGCCATCGAGTACGGCCTGATCGCCGCGCTGATCGCCGTCTTCATCATCGCGTCGGTCACGCTCGTCGGCTCCAAGCTCGACGCCGTGTTCACCGCGATCTCCGCGGCCATCACCGCCGCGCTCTGACCGGACCGCCGCCATGTCGTCCCCGGCGCCCGCCCTCGCCCTGCTGGTCCCGCTGACCGCCTTGACCGCGCTCGCCCTCGTGCTGGGCGTGGCCGCGCGCAGCGACCTGCGCACGCGCCGGGTGGGCAACCGCTGGCTGGCCTTCGGTGCCGCGCTGGCGCTGGGCCTGCATGCCGCGGCCACCGCGGCCGGTCTCCCCCACTCGGCCGGCGCGCGCTGGTGGTCGCCGCTCGGCGGCGCCCTCACCGGCCTGGCGCTGATGCTGCCGCTGTACCTGCTGCGCGCGATGGGCGCCGCCGACGTGAAGTTGATGGCGGTCGTCGGCGCCTTCGCCGGCGCGGCCACGGTCGCCGCGGCCGTGCTCTACACGATGCTCGCGGGCGGCCTGCTGTCGCTGCTCGCGATGCGCGACGCCAGCGTGCTGGCCCGCGTCATGACGACCATGAAGGCCAGCTGATGGCCGACCTGCGCGAGCACCCGCGCGGCACGGCCCATGCGTCGAATGCCACGCCGCTCGCCCGCACCGCCGCGCGGCTGCCCTACGCGGTCGCCATCGCGATGGGCACCGCCGTGGCGCTGATCGCGCCGCCCCTGATCTGAACCGGACGCGCCTCATGAACCTGCTCCAGTTCCCCCACGCCCCGCCGGCCCGCGCCGCGCCGCCGCCACCGCGCTGCCCGCCGTCGCCGCTGACCGTCGAGGACACCGGCCTGTCCGTGCCCTTCCTCGCCGACCTGGTCGCCAAGACCCTCCTGCAGGGCCCGTCGGGCCGGCTGGTCGAGCTGGGCGCGCGGCTGTGCCTGGGCGGCGCGATCGTCGACGCGCTGTGCCAGGCGATGCGCCGCGACGGCCTGCTGGAGGTCGCGCGCCGCGGCGCAGAACGAAGCCGACGTCGAATTCGAGCTCGACGCTCGCGGGCCGCGCCCGCGCGCTGGACGCGTTCTCGCGCAGCGCCTACATCGGGCCGGCGCCGGTGCCGGCCGAGCGTCTATGCCGAGCGCGTCGCGGCGCAGGCCGCGTCGCTGCATCCGGTCACGCTGCGCGGCGCGCGCGAGGCCTTCGCCGGGCATGGTGCTCGCCGACGCGCTGGTCGACCGGCTCGGCACCGCGATGAACGCGGCGCCGGCCGATGCTGCTGCACGGGCCGGCGGGGTCGGGCAAGACCTACATCGCGCGCAGCCTGTCGCGACTGCTGCCCGGACCGGTCGCGGTCCCGTACGCGATCAGCGTGCAGGATGAGGTCATCCGCGTCTTCGATCCGCTGTGCCACCACCCGCTCGAGCCCGCGCCCGCACCGGCCGTGCCACGCGGTCAGCCTCGACAGCCGCCATCGCGCCGACGCCCGCTGGGTGCTGTGCGAACGCCCCGTCGTCGCCTGCGGCGGCGAGCTGACGCTGGAGATGCTGGACCTGGGCTTCGATCCGCGCGCCGGCTACTACGAGGCGCCGCCGCACCTGAAGGCCAACAACGGCCTGTTCATCGTCGACGACCTGGGCCGCCAGCGCGTCACGCCGCGCGAGCTGATGAACCGCTGGATCGTGCCGATGGAGCGCCGCCACGACCACCTCACGCTGCGCCAGGGCGCGCGCTTCACCGTGCCCTTCGAGATGATGCTGGTGTTCTCGTCCAACCTGTCGCCGCGCGACCTGGACGACGCCTTCCTGCGCCGCATCGGCCACAAGATCGAGATCGGCCCGGTACGCGCCGAAGCCTATGCGCCGCATCTTCGAGGGCGCCTGCGCCGAGGAAGGCGTGCCCTTCGACGCCGAGGGCCTGACCCACCTGCTCGACCGGCTGCATGCCACGCCACGGCCGCGCGCTGCTGGCCTGCCATCCGCGCGACCTGCTGCGGCTGGTGGCCAGCCGCGCGCGTTACCTCGAGACCGCGCCGGCGCTCGACGCCGGCCTGCTCGACTGGGCCTGGTGCACGCATTTCGGCGACACCCCCGCCGCCCCCGCCACCGACTCCGTCCAGGAGGCCATCATGAGAAGCCGAGGCCTGTTGATGCTCTTCATCGCCGCGATCGCCGGCCTGGCCGCGGTCGTCATGGCCGCGCGCTGGATGCAGGGCCAGAACGGCAACCAGGGCCGGATCGCGATCGCCAACGCCGACATCGAGCTCGGCGGGCG
Source organism: Roseateles sp. (assembly GCA_039594005.1). Taxonomy (GTDB): domain Bacteria; phylum Pseudomonadota; class Gammaproteobacteria; order Burkholderiales; family Burkholderiaceae_C; genus Roseateles. Next base: position 495,638 of record JBCNOF010000010.1, on the reverse strand, counting down.
CATCTCCCGCGAGATGGTCCGCATGGCGGACTGGCCCACGGGCAGCGTGCCCGCCGGCGCCTTCGAGGACCCGGTCGCGCTCGAGGGCCGCGTGGTGCTCGTGGCCATGCAGCGCGGCGAGCCGCTGACCGAGGCGCGCCTGGCGCCCGTGGGCACCAAGGGCGGCCTGTCGGCCGTCGTGCCCACCGGCAAGCGCGCGATGACGGTGCGCGTGAACGATGTCGTCGGCGTGGCCGGCTTCGCGCTGCCGGGCACCTATGTCGACGTGATGGTCAACACGCAGGACGAGGGCGGCGCGCGCAACGACCGCGACCACTCGATCTCCAAGATCGTGCTGGAACGCATCCTGGTGCTGGCCGTCGCGCAGGAGGCGGACCGCGACACCACCCGGCCCAAGGTCGTCAACGCGGTCACGCTGGAGGTCTCGCCCGACGAGGCCGAGCTGCTGGACCTGGCGCGCAGCGTCGGCAACCTGTCGCTGGTGCTGCGCAACCAGACCGATCCCAAGTCTGCCGGCAACGGCAACGGCGCGACCAAGGCCGCGCTGCTCGGCCTGCGGGCCCAGCTGGAGGCACCGCCCGCGCCCGCCCCGGCGCCGGTCAAGATGGCCGCGCCGCGCAAGCCGGCTCCGGCCGCTCCGGCGCCCGCCCCGCTGGTGGCCGCGCACCGCGCCGGTTGCGTCGAGCTGATCCGCGGCCTGGACAAGGTCACCGAGTGCTTCTGACCGGCCAGGATTCCATCCAGAAGACCGCCAGGTGAGCGCAACAAGGAGGAGACCGATCATGCCCACGCTCCCGCTTCCGTCAGCCCTGACGCTCGCGCTCGCCGCGATGACGATGCCCGCGGCCGTCCTCGGCGCCCCGGCCGCCGCCCCCGCGACCGGCGCCGCCAAGGCCTCCACGACCGGCGCGGCGTCGACCTCCTCCGGCGCGCCGATGTGCAGCCGCGTCGAGACCGCGCCCACGGTCAACGTGCCGGTGGGCAAGTCCACCGTGCTCCGGCCCGCGCAGCCGATCGCCCGCATCCTGCTCGGCAATCCGGAGAACGCGCGTGCCGCGCGCCCGGTGGAGACCGCGCCGAAGAAGGACGAGGCCAACGGCAAGGCCGGCGCCGCCACGCAGGACACGCGCCCGGGCGTGGGCGAGGTGGACGTGCTGCTGCTCGCGCCCACCGAGATCTACCTGCTGGGCAAGGCGATCGGCTCGACCAACGTCGTCATGCTGGACCGTGCCGGCACCTGCACCGCCTTCGACGTCGTCGTGGGCATGGACACCGCCGCGCTGCAGGGCGTGCTCCAGCAGCTGCTGCCCGAGGAGCGCCACCTGCGCGTGAGCGCCGCGTTCGATTCCATCGTGCTCTCGGGCGAGGTCTCGGACAGCGAGGCCGTCACCCGCGCCGTGGATCTGGCCAACGCCTACGTGCGCGGCGACGGCAAGGGCGGCAGCGCCCGCGTGGTCAACATGCTGCAGGTCGGCGCGCCGCAGCAGGTGATGCTGGAGGTCAAGGTCGCGGAGGTCTCCAAGTCGCTGCTGGACGCCTTCGGCATCGACTTCTCGCGCGCCTACGCGCCGGGCAACGGCTCGATGGTGCGTTTCCTGAGCGGCATCTTTGGCGGCAACGCCGGGCTGCTGGGCCAGATCACCGGCACAGGCCCGAACGGCGTGCCCTACAGCTCGGTGGACGCGGTGGTCGGCGGCAACGTGCAGATCCCCGGCATCAGCGGCGGCAACGTCACGGTGAGCTACGACGCCTTCGGCCGTCCGACCTACACCACCACCTACGGCACCGTGCCCGGCCGCAGCGCGACCAACGCCACGCTGAACATGCAGAAGACCGACGGCCTGGTGAAGGTGCTCGCGGAGCCCACCGTGATGGCCATCAGCGGCCAGACGGGCAGCTTCCTGGCCGGCGGGAAGATCCTGATCCCGGTCGTGCAGAACGGCGGCGCCATCGGCGGCAGCACCGTCACGCTGGAGGAGAAGGAATTCGGCGTGTCGGTGAAGTTCACGCCGACCGTGCTGGGCGGCGGACGCATCCACCTGCGCGTGCGCCCGGAGGTCTCCGAGCTCAACGCCTCGGGCGTGCAGATCAGCGCGGGCACGCTGAACTCGGTGCTGCCCTCGTTCACCTCGCGCAAGGCCGAGACGACCGTGCAGCTGATGGACGGCCAGAGCTTCGCCATCGGCGGGCTGATCAAGAACAACACGACGACCAACATCAAGGCCTTCCCCTTCCTGGGCGAGCTGCCGGTGGTGGGCGCGCTGTTCCGCAGCACGCAGTTCCAGACTGACCGCTCGGAGCTGGTCTTCGTGATCACGCCCCGGCTCGTGCAGCCGCTGCCGCCCGACTACAAGCTGCCCACCGACAGCTACACCCCGCCCACCCGCAGCGAGCTGATCCTGCAAGGCCGGCTCGAGGGCCAGGCGCCGGCCCAGGACGCCACGCCCGCCGCACCCGCAACTGCACCCGCCCCCGCCAAGGCCCCGGCCAACACCCCGGCCAAGGACGCCCCCGCCCGCGGCGGCTTCGACAAGGAGTGACCATGACGCGCTCGATCTCCCCCCGCGCCGCCCGGCTCAGCGCCGTGGCCGCCGCTGTCGCGGCCGTCGTCAGCCTGAGCGGCTGCGCGGCCACCACGACCCCGGTCCTGGACCGCAACTTCGGCGACGCCAGCCGCGCGCTGATGGCGCAGCAGGTGCTGGACCCCGCAGCGCCCGCGCGCAACGCCGCCCGCGGCACGAAGAACGACGCCCGCCTCACCCGCGAGGCCGGCGTGCGGCTGGTCGACAGCTACAAGGCGCCGCCGCCCAGCAACGTGATCAACATCGGCGTGGGCGCCGGTGCGTCGGACCGTTGAATCGGACCGCTGAACCGGAGCCCTCGCCATGTCCGCCCGCCACGCTCCTCGCCATGTCCCCGGTCGCTCGCCTCGCCGGCGTGCGCTCGGCTCGCCCGGCGCCCGGCGCCACGCGCAGCGCGGGGCCGTCGCCATCATCGTGGCGCTGCTGTTGGCGGTGATGGTGGGTTTCCTGGGCTTGGCGATCGACGGCGGCCGGCTCTACCTGGCCAAGACCGAGCTGCAGAACACGGCCGACGCCTGCGCGCTGGCCGCGAGCTACGAGCTGATCGGCTCGCCCTCGATTCCCGCCGATGCCTTCCCTCGCGCCGAGGCCGCCGGGCGCGCGATCGCCAAGCAGAACCGCGTGGGCTTCCAGAACGCCGGTGTCGTCGACGGCAACATCGTCGTGGCCTTCGGCAGCGCGCTGACCTCGGGCAGCCTGTGGAGCAGCGCGGGCGCCGCGGCGCCCTCGTCCAAGTACGTGCGCTGCACGCTGACGCGTGGCGGCTTCTCGCCCTACTTCATGCAGGTGATGGGCTTCGGCGCGCAGACCGTCGCGGCCATCGCCACCGCGACGCTGACGCCGGCGCAGAGCAACTGCGCGATCCCGCTGGGCGTGTGCCGCGCGGGATCGGCCGGCGCGGGCGCGTCGCCGCCCTTCGGCCTGGTCGCGGGCACCTGGATCAGCGGCCGCTTCAAGGACGGCGGCGGCAACTGGAACTGGATCGACTTCAGCCCGCCCAGCGGCGGCGAGAGCGAGCTGGCCGGACTGCTCACCGGCAACGGCATGTGCTCGCTGAGCACCACCACCCCGGTCGGTCAGCCCGGCAACATGGGCAACGCCGCGGCCAAGGCCTGGAACACGCGCTTCGGTCTGTACCAGACCGGCTCGACCAACGTCACCAACGCGCCGCCCGACTTCACCGGCTACGCCTACACGACGACGAACTGGCCCGCGGGCGCGAACGCGCGTACCGACTTCCTCTCCAGGCGCGCGGCGCACACGCCCTATGGCAGCACGGTGGCCAACGGCAACTCGATCACCGGGCTGTCGATCAGCAACGCCTACAACCCGACGACCACCGTGGCGCAGCACACGCAGTACGGCGCGGACCGCCGCCTGGTGGTCGCGCCGATCATCGACTGCGCCGCGCTCGCCGCCGGCTCGCACACGACCAATGTCCTGGGCTGGGCCTGCGTGCTGATGCTGCAGCCCATTGACAACCCCAACGACACCATCCGGATGGAGTACCTGGGGCTGTCCAGCGCCACCGGCAGCCCCTGCGCCACCTCGGGCGTGGCCGGCGATTCCGCCAGCGTCGGACCGATGGTTCCGGCGTTGGTCCAGTGAGGCCCCCAATGCGCGTCGCAGCCCGCTCCTCCCCCCTCGATGGTCGCCGTCGCCGGCTGCCGCGCGGCGTGGCCGCGGTGGAGCTCGCGCTGCTGATGTCGCCGCTGCTGCTGCTGGTCTTCGGCGCCAGCGAGCTGGGCCGCGCGGTGTTCAGCTACAACATGCTCGACAAGTCGGTGCGCGACGCCTCGCGCCACCTGTCGCAGCACGGTCCGGGCGACTCGACCATCGCCACCGAGGCGCGCTGCCTGGCCGTCTACGGCACCACCGACTGCAGCGGCACCGCGCTCGCGCCGGGCCTGACCACCGCGATGGTCACGATCTGCGATGCGTCGCTGTGCCCGTCCACGCACGCCAACCAGCTCACCGGCAGCGGCACCGTCAACCTGGTCACCGCGAGCATCCAGAACTATCCCTACAAGTCGGTGGTGGCCTTCGTCATCCCGGACATGAACTTCAACACCATCGCGGTGACGATGAGGGCCCAGCTATGAAGCCCACGATGCGCCAACAGCGCGGCGCGGCCGTCGTCGAGTTCGCGCTCGTGTGCGGACTGCTGAGCACGCTGGTGCTGGGCGTGATCGAGATGGGCCGGCTGCTGTGGACCTGGAACGCCGCGGTCGAGGCCACGCGTTACGGCGCGCGGCTGGCGGTGGTCTGCGACATGAACGACAGCCACATCAAGTCGCGCATGATCTCGCGGCTGCCCACGCTGACGACGTCCAACATCACGGTGAACTACCTGAACCCGCCGTCGGCGGTGAACACCTGCTCGGCCGCGGATTGCAAGGCGGTGCAGGTGGCGCTGACCGGGTACTCGCACCGCACGATGATCCCCTTCGTGCCGATGACCCTGACCCTGCCGGCGTTCGCGACGACGCTGCGCAAGGAGTACATGAACAGCGCCGCCAACGAGGTGTGCCAGTGAGAGTCAAGATCGTCACGCCCGACACCGCGCATGCCTTCGCCTGGAGCGAGGCGCTGCGCGCGGACCCGGCCTTCGGGGTCTCCGCGCTGGAGCGTCCGCTGCGCGAGGTCAACGCCATCGTCAACGGCAGCCGGCCCGACCTGCTGCTCGCGGAGACCGGCTGCGCCGAGGACTTCCTCGCGCTGGAGCGGCTCGCGATGGCGCATCCCGAGGTGGACATCATGCTCGTGGCGCCGGAACTCTCGCCCGACTTCCTGATGCGGGCGATGCGCGCCGGCGTGCGCGAGGTGCTGCCCGCGCCCGCCTCCGGCGAGGCGGTGCTCGCGGCCGCGCGGCGCCTGCAGCGCAAGCGCGGCGCGGGAGCCGCCGCGGCCGCGGCCGCCCCGCCCCGCCATGGCGAGCTGCTGGCGCTGGTGTCGTGCAAGGGCGGCAGCGGCGCGACCTTCGTCGCCGCGAACCTCGCCCACCTGCTGGCCGCGGGCGGTCGGCGCCGCGTCGCGCTGATCGACATGAACCTGCAGTTCGGCGACGCCGCGCTGTTCCTCGGCAACCAGACCCCGCCCAGCCATGTGGCCGACGTGGCGCGCAACCTGGCCCGGCTGGACGCGGACCTGCTGCAGTCGGCCATGGCCGAGGCCGGTCCGGGCCTGTGGGTGCTGGCCGCGCCGGAGGATCCCGCGCACGCCGCGGACGTCACGCCCGCGCAGGTGCAGGCCATCCTGCGCCAGGCGCGCGAGAGCTTCGATTACGTCGTCGTCGACGTAGGGCGCTCGCTGAGCGCGGCCACGCTGGCGGTGCTGGACGAGGCCGACAAGCTCTTCGCGGTGCTGCAGCTCACGCTGCCCTTCATCCGCGACGGCAAGCGGCTGCGCGAGGTGTTCCGCTCGCTGGACTATCCGGCCGACAAGGTGCGCTGGATCGTCAACCGCTACCAGAAGGACAGCCAGTTCAGCCTCGAGGACCTGCGCCGCACGCTGTCCATCGACGAGCCGATCACGCTGCCCAACCATTACGAGGCCGTCGCCGCGGCGGTCAACCAGGGCGTGCCGGTCGAGACCATCGCGCCGACAAGCAGCATCGCGCGCGCGCTGCGCGAGTTCACGGCCCGCATCGCGCCCGATCCGAACGTGCCGCCGCGCGGCTGGTTGTCAGGCTTGTTCCGGGGAGCCGCCACATGAAGGACATGACCATGACGCTGCGCGAGCGGCTGGGCGCCGCGATCCCGGGCTTCACGCCCGCCGACGGCGCGCACGAGGACACCATCGCCGCGCCCACGCAGGCCTACCAGGCCACGAAGACCCGCATCCATCAGCTGCTGCTGGGCCGGCTGGACCTGGAAGCGATGGACGGGCTGGGCGCCGACGCGCTGCGCGACGAGCTGCGGCAGATGGTCGAGCGGCTGCTGTTCGAGGAGAACCTGGTCCTGAACGCCGCCGAGCGCCGCGCGCTGGTGCGCGACATCCAGTACGAGATGCTGGGCTTCGGCCCGATCGAGCCGCTGCTGGCCGATCCGTCGGTGTCGGACATCCTGGTCAACACGCATGCGCAGGTCTATGTCGAGCGCCGCGGCCGCCTGGAGCTGACCGACGTGCGCTTCGCCGACGACGAGCACCTGCTCAAGATCATCGACAAGATCGTGTCGCGCATCGGCCGGCGCGTGGACGAGGCCAGCCCGATGGTCGACGCGCGGCTGCCCGACGGCTCGCGCGTCAACGCGATCATTCCGCCGCTGGCCATCGACGGCCCCATCCTGTCGATCCGGCGTTTCGCCGCGGTGCCGCTCAAGGCCGAGAACCTGATCGAGTACCGCTCGATGTCGGCGGAGATGGCGCGCTTCCTGGCTGCGCTCTCGCAGGCGCGGGCCAACATCCTGATCTCGGGCGGCACCGGCTCGGGCAAGACGACGCTGCTGAACATCCTCAGCGGCGCGATCCCGCACACCGAGCGCATCGTGACGATCGAGGATGCCGCCGAGCTGCAGCTGCAGCAGCCGCACGTGGTCCGGCTGGAGACCCGGCCGCCCAACATCGAGGGCCGGGGCGAGGTCGCGCAGCGCGCGCTGGTGCGCAACGCGCTGCGCATGCGGCCCGACCGCATCATCCTGGGCGAGACGCGGGGCGCGGAGGCGCTGGACATGCTGCAGGCGATGAACACGGGCCATGAGGGCTCGATGACCACGGTGCACGCCAACACGCCGCGCGACGCGCTGGCGCGGCTCGAAAGCATGATCGCCATGGCCGGCGTGGACCTGCCCGCCAAGGCCGCGCGCGCGCAGATCGCCTCGGCCATCGGCGTGATCGTGCAGGCCAACCGGCTGTCCGACGGCACGCGCAAGCTCACCAGCATCCAGGAGGTCACCGGCATGGAGGGCGACACCGTCACGCTGCAGGAGATCTTCGCGTTCAAGCAGACCGGCGTGGCGGGCAACGGCGCGGTGCAGGGCTACTTCAGCGCCACGGGCGTGCGCCCGCGCTGCTGGGACCGGCTGTGCGCGCGCGGCATCGACCTGCCGCAGACGCTGTTCACGCCGATGCGGGTCGAGGTCTGAGCCCCACGGCAACAGCAGCAGCCACAGCAACAGCAACAGCAAGCACGACGCCCGGAGCCCGCCATGGACATCAGCCTGATCCTCTTCGCCGGTGTCGCCTTCCTGGCGGTGCTGCTGGCCCTGGAAGGGATGTACATCCTCTGGGCCTCGCGCCACAGCGCCGAGGCCAAGCGCATCGCCGCGCGGCTGGCGGCGCTCAGCGGCGAGGCCGCGCCCGGCGTGACCAGCATCGAGCGCGCGACCGCGCCCGAGCGGCTGCCGCGGCTCAACGGGCTGATCGCACGCACGATCGCCGGACGGCGCCTGCGCCGGCTCGCGGGCGCGGCGGCGGTGACGGCGTCGGTGGCGGAGCTGCTGCTGCTGTCGCTGGCGCTGGCCGCGTGCGGGCTGATGCTGCCCTCGCTGCTGGGCAAGCCCATGGCGCTGGGCATGGGCCTGGCGATCGCGCTGGGCGCCCTGCCCTGGTGGCGCGTGGCCTCGCGCGCGTCGGACCGCGTCGCGCGCATCGAGCGCCAGTTTCCTGAAGCGCTGGACCTGATGGGCCGCGCGATGCGCGCCGGACACGCCTTCCCGTCGGCGATCCGCATGGTGGCCGAGGAAATGCCCGCGCCGCTGGGCCGCGACTTCCGGCTGCTCTTCGACGAGATCAACTACGGCGTGCCGGTCAACGACGCGCTCGCGCGCCTGGCCGAGCGCGTGCCCATCGCCGACGTGAGCTACTTCGTCGTCGCGGTGATGATCCAGCGCGAGTCCGGCGGCAACCTGGCCGAGCTGCTGGACAAGATCTCCGCGCTGGTGCGCGACCGGCTGCGGCTGCTCGGCGAGATCCGCACGCTGTCGGCCGAGGGCCGGCTGTCGGCGCTGATCCTGACGGCGCTGCCCTTCGGCGTGGGGCTGGTGGTGAACCTGGTGAATCCGGAGTTCATGGCCGTGTTGTGGAACGACCCGCTGGGGCTGCGCATGGTCGCGGTGGCGCTGGCGATGATGGCGCTGGGCATCTTCTGGATGCGCCGGATCATCAAGATCCGCGTCTGAGCGGACCCACCGTCACCGACCGGGAAGGGAGATCGACATGTCCCCGATGCAATGGCTGATGCTGGGCCTGGTGTTCATCGTCGTGGTGACGGCGGTGCTCGGCGTGGGCGCGCTGCTCAAGCCCGATCCGGCGCGGCAACGCCTGCGCGCGCTGGATGGCGGCACCCCGTCGCGTGGCCCGTCGGGCCAGCGCTTCCTGCAGGTCGTGGCCGATCTCACCCGCCCGATCAGCAAGCTGTCGATGCCCGAGGAAGGCTTCGAGAAGTCCAGCATCCGGCTGCGTTTCGTGCACGCCGGCATCCGCACGCCGATCGCGGCCTCGGCCTACTTCGGCCTGAAGACGCTGCTCACGCTGGGGCTGCCGCTGGCGGGCTTCGTGGCGCTGTCCACCGGCGGGGACATGCCGCGCGGCGCCGCGCTGATGCTCCTGCTGCTGGTGCTCGCGAGCCTGGGCTACTACGGGCCCAACGTCGTGCTGAACCACCTCGTGAAGGTCCGCCAGCGCGAGATCTTCGAGGCCTTCCCCGACGCGCTGGACCTGATGACGGTGTGCATGGAGGCGGGCCTGGGCACCGAGGCCGCGATGATGCGCGTGGCTGACGACCTGCAGCTCAAGAGCCCGGCGCTGGCCGATGAGCTGCGGCTCGTGAACCTGGAGCTGCGCGCGGGCGCGGACCGCGAGCGCGCGTTGCGCAACCTGGCCATCCGCACCGGCGTCGAAGAGGTGGACGGCTTCGTCACGATGATCAGCCAGGCCGAGCGCTTCGGCACCAGCATCGCCACCTCGCTGCGCATCCACGCCGAGATGCTGCGCACGCGGCGTCGCCAGCGGGCCGAGGAGGCCGCCGCCAAGATCGCGCTGAAGCTGCTGTTCCCGCTGATCTTCTGCATCTTTCCCTCGCTGATGGTCGTGCTGATGGGGCCGGCCATGATCCAGATCTACCGCGTGCTGCTGCCGACGATGGCCGGCGGCTGAGGAGAACGTCATGCGTGTATCCAGCCGATTCCCTGTTCCCGCGATGACCGACGAGGAAGTCGCCGCGAACGAGGCCGCTTCCCGGGCGGCCGCCGCGGGCCTTGTGGACATCGACCTGCGCGGCGAGCCGGCGCCGGCCACGGCCGCGATCACGTCCAAGATCGCGGCGGGCAGCGCGGCTCCGCGTGCCTTGCGCGGGCGCCGGGCCGGGCTCGGCGCGGCGGCGGCCTGCGCCACGGCCGCGCTGACGCTGGCGGGCTGCGCGCTGTGGCCCGGCGCGCGGCACGCCGAGCCCGGCGCGGACGCGCGGGGGTATCGCGTCACGCCGCTCTACAAGGTCGATGACACGCCGCTGAGCGCCGAGGCCTACCTCGCTGCGGCCCGGTATTACGAGGGCTCGCGCGACTGGACCCGCGCCGCGCAGGCCTACGGCAAGGCCGCCTCGCGCGACGCGGCCTCCGAGACCGCCTGGGACGGGCTGGGCCGCACACTGGCCGCGGCGGGCCGGCTCGACGAGGCGGAATCGGCGCTGCGCCGCGCGGTCGACCTCGCGCCCGAACAGGCACGCGCGCACAACAACCTCGGCTACGTGCTGCTGCTCAAGGATCAGCCGGCGCCCGCGCTCGCCGCCTTCGACGAGGCCTTGCGGCTGGACGCCGGACATGCGCGCGCCCGCGACAACCGCCTGGAGGCGATGACGCGCCTGGCCGCGCTGGAGCTCACCCGGGAGGTGGCGGTGACGAGCGCGCCCGCGGTGGCGACCGCCGCCGCGTCCGAGGTCCCGGTGCAACTGGTGAGCGCCGAGGCCCCAAACTCCCCAAGCACCCCAAGCACCGCGAACGCGCCGGGCACCCCGAACGCCGCCGGCGTCCCGGCAGCGAACCCGCCGGCGCCCTCCGCCGGATGCGGCCGTTGAGCCGGCGCATCGGCCCGGGGACCTACACTCCGTGCCCATGCAGATCTCTCCCGCGGCGCTCGCCGCCGCGCCGGCGCCCCTGTCGCTGGCCCACTCCCCGCTCGCGCTCACCGCGGCCTTCGTCGCCGCGGTGATCCTGTCGTTCCTGGCCAAGCTCTGGCTGTCCTCGCGCCAGATGCGCCACGTGGCGGGCCATCGCGGCGCGGTGCCCGCCGCCTTCGTCGGCACGGTGCCGCTGTCGGCGCATCAGAAGGCCGCCGACTACACGGTCGCCCGCGGACGCTTCGGCACGCTGCACCTGGCCTGGGACACCGCGCTGCTGATCGGCTGGACGCTGCTGGGTGGACTGGACCTGCTCAACCAATGGGCGCTGTCGTGGCGTGCCGAACTCGGCGCGATGGGCTACCAGCTCGCGCTGCTGACCGTCTTCGCGCTGGTCTCCGGGCTGCTGGACCTGCCCTGGTCGCTCTACAACACCTTCCGGCTCGAGGAGCGTTTCGGCTTCAACCGCATGACGCTGCGCCTGTTCATCACGGACGGCCTCAAGGGCATCGGCATCGGGCTGGTGCTGGGACTGCCGTTCGCGGCGCTGATCCTGTGGCTGATGGCCTCCGCCGGCAGCCTGTGGTGGCTCTGGGCCTGGGGCGCCTGGGCCGCCTATCAGCTGGCGCTGATGGTGATCATCCCGGTGTTCATCGCGCCGCTGTTCAACCGTTTCGCGCCGCTGCAGGACGAGGCGTTGCGCGAGCGCGTCGGCGCGCTGCTGGCGCGCTGCGGCTTCAAGTCCAAGGGCCTGTTCGTGATGGACGGCAGCAAGCGCTCGGCGCACAGCAATGCCTACTTCACGGGGCTGGGCAGCGCCAAGCGCGTGGTGTTCTTCGACACGCTGCTGGAGCGGCTGGGGCCGGGCGAGGTCGAGGCGGTGCTCGCGCACGAGCTCGGCCATTTCAAGCGCCGCCACCTGCTGCAGCGCCTGGTGCTGATGTTCGCGATGAGCCTGGCGCTCTTCGCGCTGCTGGGCTGGCTGAGCGCGCAGGCGGGGTTCTATCTCGGCCTGGGCGTTCGCCCCAGCCTGGACGCGCCCAATGACGCGCTGGCGCTGCTGCTGATCCTGATGGCGCTGCCGCCGTTCACCTACTTCCTCACGCCGCTGTCCTCGTTCTGGTCGCGCAAGCACGAGTTCGAGGCCGACGCCTATGCCTGCGCCCATGCCAGCGGTGCGGACCTGTCCAGCGCGCTGCTCAAGCTCCACGAGGACAACGCCGGCACGCTGACACCGGACCCGCTGTTCGCTCGCATGTACTACTCGCATCCGCCCACGGGCGAGCGGCTGGCGGCCATCTCGGCCAACTCCGGCAACGCCGTCATGGGGCAGCCCGCATGAGCAAGACCCCCTCCGCCCAGATCGGCCTGGTGGTGCGCGGCCATGGCCGGCATTACGTGGTCGAAGACCAGGACGGCCAGCGCGTGCACTGCCTGACCCGCGGCAAGAAGAGCGATTGCGTGGTCGGCGACCGCGTGCGCTGGATACGCAGCAGCGAGCATGAGGGCGTGATCGAGAAGGTCGAGCCGCGTCGCAACCTGCTTTTCCGCCAGGACGAGTGGAAGACCAAGAGCTTCGCGGCCAACCTGGACCGGCTGCTGGTGCTGGTGGCGGTGGAGCCGCAGTTCTCCGAGTCGCAGCTCACGCGCGCGCTGATCGCCGCGGAAAGCGCGGGCATCGCCGCGGACATCGTGCTCAACAAGACCGACCTGCCCGGCGCCGACGCGGCGCGCGAGCGTCTGGCGCCGTACACGGCGATGGGGCATCGCGTGCTGGAGCTCAGCCTGAAGGGCCGCCCGGACGAGTCGCGCGAGGTGCTGCGCCCGCTGCTGCACGGTCAGGCCACGCTGGTGCTGGGGCCCAGCGGCACGGGCAAGAGCACGCTGATCAACCTGCTGGTGCCGGACGCGCAGGCGCAGGTGGGCGAAATCTCGCAGGCGCTGAACTCGGGCCGCCACACGACGACCACGACGCAGTGGTACTGGATGGATGCGGCGCGCGAGGACGCGTTGATCGATTCGCCGGGCTTCCAGGAATTCGGCCTGCGCCAGATCGCGGCGCCGGCGCTGGCGAGCTACATGGCCGATTTCAAGCCGTATCTGGGCGAATGCCGCTTCCACAACTGCAGCCATCGGCACGAGCCGGGCTGCGCGGTGCTGCAGGCGGTCGAGGCCGGCAAGATCAGCCCCTCGCGCTACCGGATCTACGACGAGCTCTGGGATGAGCTCAGCGCACCGCCGAAGTATTGAGCGCGCTCAGCGTTCCAGACGCGGATCGCTGTTGGGCACCTCGCGCACCTCGGCATCAATGATGTCGCCCTGCGGCTGAGGAACGCGCCCGCCGGCGGCGCCGCGGAAGGCCTGCGAGCGGAATTGCGCCGCGCGCTGGAAGGTCGCCGTGTGCAGCGTCGGCTTGCGGCCGCGGATCAGGCTCCACAGCAGCACCACGCCGAAGATCACCAGCCCGGCAGCCAGCACCGCCAGGAACAGCACGAGGGAAGCCGCCGCCAGCACAACGCGGGCGACGATCGAGACAAGCATGGAGAGAGCGTTCATCGGTCCTTCAGATCGGGGCGATCGCCCGGAATCAAGTCCTCGAAAAAGCGGCGTCGGCGATCAGCCTCGACCAATGTAGGGCATCTTGGTGGCCATCACCGTCAGGAAAGGCACATTGGCCGACAACGGCAATTCCGCCATGTACAGGACCGCGCTGGCGGCATGGCCGACGTCCATCACCGGCTCCACCATGGTGCCGCCGTGTGCCTGAGGCACGCCCTGCTTGAAGCGCTCGGTCAGGTCGGTCTCGGCGTTGCCGATGTCGATCTGGCCGGCGGCGATGTCGTGCTTGCGGCCGTCCAGCGCCAGCGTCTTGGTGAGCCCGGTGACCGCGTGCTTGGTCGAGGTGTAGGCGATCGAGCCCGGCCGCGGCGCGTGCGCCGAGATCGAGCCGTTGTTGACGATGCGCCCGCCGCGCGGCGATTGCCGCTTCATCAGCCCGAAGGCCGCGCGCGCGCACAGGAAGCTGCCGGTGAGGTTGACGTCGACGACGGCGCGCCAGGTCTCCAGGCTCAGCTCGTCGATGTCGGACGCGGGCGCGCCGCGGCCGGCGTTGTTGAACAGGAAGTCGAGCCGACCCCAGCGGCGCTCGATGGCGGCGAAGGCCGCGCCAACCTGGGCCTCGTCGGCCACGTCGGTGGGCAGGATCAGCGCGCGTTCCGGCGCGAGCGCGGCGGTCTCGCGCAGCATGTCCTCGCGACGCCCCAGCAGCGCGACCTGCCAGCCCGCCTGCATCAACGCGCGCGCGCTGGCGCGGCCGATGCCCGAGCCGGCACCGGTCACGGCGGCGAAGCGGAGCTTGAGCGGGGTCGCCGCCGCGAGCGGGACGACCTCGGGCGAGGCGGTCACGTCGGCAGCGACGGGATCGAGGGCGGCGTGGGCAGAGTCCATCCCCCCATCATAGGGAGCGTGTCGGCGTTCGGCTGACGCGGGGCTGAACCCGCGCCCACCGACGCGCGACTTGCGCCCCGCCCCACCGCCCCTTGCAGGGGAGCCGGCCAGGACAGCCGGATGCCGGACAGCGCGTCATGTTCGCTCATCGCGCAGCCACCTGTTCGCCGTCCAGGCCCAGGTCGGCACGGCGGCCGGTCACGACGACGGTCGGCAGCGTGTGCAGCTCGCCCGCGGCACGCATGGCGGCCAGGGTCTGCGTGGACTTGCCGTTGATCACGACGGTGGGCAGACGCTGCGGTTCGGCCCGGCTGGGCAGCGTCAGCAGCAGGCCGGCGGCGATGCCCGCGCCGACACCCAGCACCGTGATCAGGCGCTTCAGGGTCGTGTAACGGTCGTAGCAGCGAATGGTGTTCATCGTGTCCTCCAGGGGCCGCGGTCCTTGTTCTTGCGGCATGGAGCGAATGATCACAGGGGTTAACCCCTAGCAAAAGTCTGCTGCGACCAACACGAACTTGCAGGCGACGAACTGCGGCCTATGGCGATGAATGGCGCTTTGGTTCAGGGTTAACCCCCGACGACAAGGGGCCCACGAAGGGCCCCTTTGGGGGTGAATCCGGGCGGGGCGCCCTCCCGGAGACGGTCAAGCGGGAATCAATCCCCGCCCCTTGAGCATCGGCTCCACCCGCGCGTCCCGGCCGCGGAAGGCGCGGTAGGTCTCGCCGGGCTCCCGGCTGTTGCCCACGGCCAGGATGTTGGCCAGCACCGATTGCGCCGTCGCGGTGTCGAACGGATCGCCCGCCTCGACGAAGGCCTCGAAGGCGTCGCAGTCCAGCACCTCCGCCCACAGGTAGACGTAATACCCGGCGGCGTACGAACTGCCCGAGAACAGATGCTGGAAGTGCGTCAGGCGATGGTTCAGCCCGATCGCCGGCGGCAGGCCCAGGCGCTCCAGTGTCTCGCGCTCGAATCCGACGGGCTCGGGCGCCTGCTCGTCTTCCACTGCGTGGATCGCCAGGTCCACCAGCGCGGACGCCGTGTAGCGCACCGTCTCGTAGCCCTGGTTGAAGGTGGCCGCGGCCTTCAGCCGCGCCAGCAGCGCGTCGGGCAGCGGCTCGCCGGTGCGGTAATGACGCGCGTGCTGCTTGAGCACGGACGGCTCGGCCATCCAGTGCTCCATCAGCTGCGAGGGCAGCTCGACGAAGTCGCGCAGCACCTGCGTGCCCGACAGGCGCTCGAACTCCACGTCCGACAGCAGCCCGTGCAGGCCATGGCCGAATTCATGGAACAGCGTGCGCACGTCGTCGAAGGACAGCAGCGTGGGCTCGCCCGGCGCGCCCTTGGCGAAGTTGTTGTTGTTGAGGATGATCGGCAGCGCGTCGATGCCGTTGCGCGCCTGCCAGCGCAGCGCGTTCATCCAGGCGCCGCTGCGCTTGGTCGGACGCGCGAAGTTGTCCTGCACGAAGACGCCGCGCGGCGTGCCGTCCGCGCGCTGCACCTCGTAGACCTTCACGTCGGGGTGATAACCCGCCACCTGCGGCTGCGCCACGAAGCGCAGCCCGTACAGGCGCTGGGCGCAGTCGAACATCGCCTGCACCATCGCGTCGAGCGGGAAATAGGGCTTGACCTCGGCCTCGTCGAGCTGGAAGCGCTGCTGGCGGACCTTCTCCGCGTACCAGCGCCAGTCCCAGGCCTCGATCGTGAGCTGATGGCCCAGCTGCTCGCGGACCTCCTCCAGCATCGCACGCTCACGCGCGGCCGCCGCCTTGGCCGGCTCCCAGACCTGGTCCAGCAGCGCCTGCACCGCCGACTGGCGACCCGCCATCGTGTCGGCCAGCGCGTAATCGGCATAGCTGCGGTGACCGTGCAGCGCGGCCTGCTCGCGGCGCAGCGTCAGCATCTCGCGCACGATGGCGCGGTTGTCGGTCTCGCCGGTGTCGTCGCCCCGGCCGACCCAGGCGCGCCAGGCCTGCTCGCGCAGGTCGCGGCGCTCGCTGAAGGTCAGGAAGGGCACGATCAGCGATCGCGACAGCGTCACCACGTGCACGCCCTCCTCGTCCAGGCCGCGATCCAGCGCGGCCTGACGCGCGGCGGCGCGCACGAAGTCGGGCAGCCCGGCCAGTTCCGCCTCGCCGCGCAGCTCCAGTCGATAACTGCTCTCGTCGGCCAGCACGTTCTGGGCGAAACGGGTGTTGAGCTCGGCCTGGCGCTCCATGATCGCGGCGTAGCGCGCGCGGGCCTCGCCCTGCAGCCGCGCGCCGGCGCGCACGAAGTCCAGGTGCAGTCGCTCCAGCAGACGTCGCTGCTCGGGCGTCAGGCCCAGCGCGGCGCGCTGCTCATGCAGCCGCTCCAAGCGCGCGAACAGCGGCGCGTTCAGGTAGATCGCGTTGGCGTGCGCGGCCAGCGGCGCGGCCATGCGGCGCTGTACGGCCTGCAGCTCGGGCGAGCTGGCCGAGGCGCTCAGCGTCGAGAACAGGTGCTCCAGCGCGGTCAGCGCGCGGCCGCCGCGGTCCAGCGCGGCGACGGTGTTGGCGAAGCTCGGGGGTTCGGCCGACGCGGCGATCGCGTCCAGCTCGGCCCGGTGCGCGGCCAGCGCGGCCTCGAAGGCCGGTTCGAAATGCTCGGCGCGGATCGCGTCGAACGGGGGCAGCCCGTAGGGGCCGGTCCAGGCGGACATCAGCGGATTGGCGCTCATCAAGACTCCAGGCGAGGCGGCATCGGCCGCGAGCGGCGCCGATTGTAGAAACGGCGCCGGACCGTGTTCGGTGCCGGCGCCGTTCCCGAGGCGTCGTCAGGGACGAAGAAGCGAGATCACTTCTTCTCCATTTCCTTCTTGATCGCGATCTCGTCCTTCTCGTCGTACGAGCGCGAGGCGCACTTGAACTTCCACTCGTTGCGCTTGTCGTTGAGCTCCTCGACCGCCTCGTTGAACTCGTCCGCAGTCTTCTGGTGCGCCTCGACCTTCACGTTGAAGGCCTTGTGCATCTCCACGCGGTCGTTGCGCTCCTTGTTGAAGGCATCGATCTTGGGCTGCAGGGCGTTGGCGCGGGCCTGGTACTCCTCCTGCTTGGCCTTGAGCTCGGCCTTCTCCATCTTGGCCGCGCCGGCCTCGATCTCGGCCCCGAAGGCCTTGACCGAGTCGATCTCACCCTTGAGCGCGGTGCTCTGCGCCTGCATGGCGGCTTCGGCCTTGTCGGACTCCGCCTTGGCGGCCTTGAGCTCGTCGCGCTCCTTCAGGACCACGGCCTTCTTCTTGTCGAGCTCGGCGGCCTTCTCTTCGTTCTCCGTGTTGGAGGTCATGCAGGCGCGCAGCTCGTCGCGGGTCATCAGCTTGCCCTTGCCGCCCTTGGTGGCGGCGGGCGCGGGGGCGGCGGCAGCCGGCTTGGCGGCGGGCTTGGCCGGGGTGGTCGTCTGGGCGGCGGCCAGACCGCAGGCCAGCAGCGCGGCCACGGCGAGGGAGGTGCGAAGCGTGTTCATGTCGTCTCTCAGGTCATTGCGCCGGGTGGGCGCTGTCTCGTCGGTACGGGCCGGGGCCGGCAGGCCGGGCGGTCCGCGATTCTCATGGGGCGGTCCGCTCGGGCCGCCATGCGGGTCGGGATGATGCCACGACCGGGATAATGCGCCGCTTCAGATCGTTTCCGACCCGCGTGCAGCCCGCACGGCGGGCCGTCCACCCGAACACGACCGCCCCGAGGCGGCCCCCCCGACCATGGCGCTCAAGGCCACCATCCACAAAGCCCAGCTGCAACTCTCGGACATGGATCGCCATGTCTACGGCGAGCACTCGTTGACCGTCGCCCGCCACCCCTCCGAGACCGACGAGCGCATGATGCTGCGCATCCTGGCCTTCGCGCTGAACGTGCCCGCTGACGACCTGCGCGGCCGGCTGGAGTTCAGCAAGGGCCTGTCCGACGTCGACGAGCCGCCGCTGTGGCAGCTGGACCTGACCGGCGAGGTCGTGCACTGGATCGAGCTGGGCCAGCCCGACGAACGCCGGCTGCGTCAGGCGCACGGCCGCGCCGAGCGCGTCACCGTCATCAGCTACGCGTCCAGCACCCCCGTGTGGTGGACCGGCATCCAGAACAAGCTGCAGCGCACGCCCAAGCTGGCGGTCTGGCAGATCCCTGCGGACCAGGCGCAGGCCCTGGCCGCGCTGGCCGAGCGCGGCATGCAATGGCAGGTCAGCATCCAGGACGGGACGGCGTACGTCAGCACCGAGAAGGGCGCCGTCGAGGTCACCCCGGTGCTGCTCAAGGAACGCGAGGCCTGAACAACAGCTGCCACACAGCGCCCATGTCCGCCTTCTGCCCGGAGTAAGGTAGAGCCCCAAAGGAGTCCGCCGTGCCGTCATCCGTTGATCCGACCCCGTCGCCCGAGGCCGACGATCCGTTCCTGTGGCTGGAGGCGCTCGAAGGCGCCGAGGGCGAACGCGCGCTGCAGTGGGTTCGAGAGCGCAATGCCGAGACCCTGGCCGTGCTGCAGGCCGAGCCCGAGTTCGAGCCGGTGCGCGAGGAGCTGCTGCAGATCCTGAACGCGCGCGACCGCATCCCGCATGTGGCCCGCCGCGGGGACTGGTTCTACAACCTCTGGCAGGACGAGGCCCATCCGCGCGGCCTGTGGCGGCGCTGCACGCTGGAGGAGTACCAGCTCGCCGAGCCGCCCTGGCGGCTGGTGCTGGACCTGGACGCGCTGGGCCGCGACGAGGGCCGCAGCTGGGTCTTCCACGGCGCCACCGCGCTCGCGCCCGAGTACCGCCGCTGCCTGGTGTCGCTGTCCGACGGCGGCGCCGACGCGGCCGAGCTGCGCGAGTTCGACCTGCAGGAGCTGCGCTTCATCCCGGCCGCCGAGGGCGGTTTCTTCGTGCCCGAGGCCAAGAGCGACGTCGAATGGCTGGACGCCGACACGCTGCTCGTGGGCAGCGACTTCGGGCCGGACTCGCTGACCGAGTCGGGCTATCCGCGCCAGGTGCGGCGCTGGGCGCGCGGCACGCCGCTGGTGGACGCCCCGGTGATCTTCGAGGGCGAGAAGGACGACGTGTCGGTCTCGGCCTCGGTGGACCGCACGCCGGGCTTCGAGCGCGTGGTGTTCAGCCGAGCGCTGGACTTCTACAACGAGTCGCGCTTTCTGTGGAAGGACGGCGAGTTCGTCCCCATCGACCTGCCCAGCGACATGAGCGTGCACCTGGAAGGACCGTGGATGCTGCTGCGTCCGCGCACCGACTGGCACATTCCTCACGGGCCGACCTATCCGTCGGGCGCGCTGCTGCTGATGGAGGAAGCCGCGTTCTGGAAACACGAGCGCCACGACAAGCACATCCGCGTGATGTTCTCGCCCACGGCGGGACGATCGCTGGAGGACTACACGCTGACCGCGCACCACCTGCTGCTCAATGTCAGCGAGCACGTGGCGAGCCGACTCGAGGAATGGGACCTGTCGCACAAGCCGCCGACGCTGCGCCAGGTCAAGGCGCCCTTCCCCGGCACGCTGAGCGTGCAGAGCCTGCATGACCCGGAGCTCGCGCACGATCCGCTGGGCGACCGCTACCTGCTGCATTACTGCGATTTCCTGACGCCCGACATCGTGTGCCTGGCGCAGGCGGGCGTGGACACGCGCGAGACGCTCAAGCAGCGCGGCGCGCAGTTCGACGCGCATGGCATGACGGTGGAGCAGCGCTTCGCCACCAGCGCGGACGGAGAGAGCATCCCCTACTTCGTCATCGGCAGGACCCGGCCCGAGGCCGAGCGCCGCGAGACGCCCACGCTGCTCTACGGCTACGGCGGCTTCGAGGTCTCGCTGCAGCCCTGGTACTCGGGCGGCAACGGCCGCGCGTGGCTGGCGCGTGGCGGCCAGCTGGTCGTGGCCAACATCCGCGGCGGCGGCGAATACGGCCCGCGCTGGCATCAGGCGGCGACGCTCGAGCACAAGCAGCGCAGCTTCGACGACTTCATCGCCGTGGCCGAGGACCTGGTCGCGCACGGCCTGACCCGGCCCGGGCGGCTCGGCATCATGGGCGGCAGCAATGGCGGACTGCTCGTGGGCGCGTGCATGGTGCAGCGGCCCGAGCTCTTCGGCGCCGTCGTGTGCCAAGTGCCGCTGCTGGACATGAAGCGTTATCACCTGCTGCTGGCCGGCGCGTCGTGGATCGCGGAGTACGGCGACCCCGACGAGCCCGACGAGTGGGCGCGCATCGCCGCGTAC
This sequence comes from Roseateles sp., assembly GCA_039594005.1. Taxonomy (GTDB): domain Bacteria; phylum Pseudomonadota; class Gammaproteobacteria; order Burkholderiales; family Burkholderiaceae_C; genus Roseateles. The sequence goes on along the minus strand of JBCNOF010000010.1, from coordinate 475,358 downwards.
AGCCCCTATCAGCAGCTGAAGGCGGGCGTGACGTATCCGCGGGCGCTCTTCGCCACGTCGACGCGCGACGACCGCGTGCATCCGGGCCATGCGAGGAAAATGGCGGCCCGCATGGCGGCGTTGGGGCAGCCGTGCTTCTATTACGAAAACATCGAGGGCGGCCACGGCGGCGCGGCGGACAACCAGCAGCGCGCGCAGTTGCAAGCGCTCGAGTTCAGCTACTTGTGGCGACAACTCGGCAGGGAGGCCCAGAGTGGAGACGCAGCGTGAATTTCGTCATCCAGCATCATCCCGACGCGAGATGCTTTCTTGCCCAGCCGCAACCCGGCCTGCAATGCCGGCTCGACTATGAGCGCCACGGCGAGCAGTTGATCATCACCCACACCGGCGTGCCGGCGCAGTTGCGCGGGCAAGGCCTGGCCGCGCAGCTCGTGGAGACCGCGGCGCGATGGCTGGCTGAGTTTCCGTTGCAGCTCGTGCCGGGCTGCAGCTACGTGCGGCACTGGCTGTCGGCGCATCCGCGCTGGCAGCGGCTGCTGACGCCCGCCGCGGCGCAGCGCGTGCTCAACGAATGGTTCGGCGCGCCCGGGTCCGCGCAGGACGGCCAGGTCCAGATGAAGTGGTTCAAGAAGGACCCGGCCTTCGACGCCGAGTTGCGCGACCGTTTCGGCGCGTTGGTCGAGCAGGCCTTGGCTGGCGGGCTGCGCGAGTGGGAGTCGACGCCCTGGGGCGCGCTGGCGCGCATCGTGGTGCTGGACCAGTTCACGCGCAACATCCATCGCGACACGCCGCTGGCCTTCGCCGGCGACGCGCTGGCGCTGGCGGCCGCGCTGGCGCTGCTGCCGAGGGCGCAGGAGCTGGGCACGCTGGAGCGCTGGTTCGTCGCGATGCCGCTGGAGCATGCGGAGGACCTGGCGATGCAGGACCGCAGCGTAGCGACCTTCGAGGCGCTTGCCGCCGAGGATGCGCGGCTGGCCGATGCGCTGGACTACGCGATCCGCCACCGCGACGTGATCGCGCGATTCGGCCGATTCCCGCATCGCAACGAAATCCTGGGCCGTGAGAGCACGCCGGATGAACTCGAGTTTTTGAAGCAACCCGGCTCGCGCTTCTAGATCTTCCAGATCCTCCAGGACTTCCCCTCGCCCGCGAAGCGGGAGAGGGGGTCATCCGGCATCACTTGGCTTCCTGCTCCTGCAGGAGGCGCCACATGACCTTGCCTGAGCCCGACTTGGGCAGCGCGTCGACGAACTCCACGATGCGCGGTGCCTTGTAGGCGGCCATGTGCTCGTGGGACCAGTCGATGATGTCCTTGTCGGTGGTCTTGCCCTTGGCATCGGCGCGCAGCACGACCACGGCCTTGACGGTCTCGCCGCGATAGGCGTCCTTGGCCGCGATGATGCAGGCCTCCTGCACCGCCGGATGGCGGTACAGCAGCATCTCCACCTCCGACGGCCAGACCTTGTAGCCGCTCGCGTTGATCATCCGCTTGAGGCGATCGGTGATGAAGAAGTAGCCCTCGTCGTCCATGCGCCCCAGGTCGCCGGTGCGGAAGAAGCGCTTGCCGTCGAGCTCAACGAAGGCGGCGTCGGTGGCCTCGGCCTGGCGCCAGTAGCCCTGGAACACCATCGGTCCGTGCGTGATGATCTCGCCGACCTCGCCGACGGGCAGTTCCTCCAGCGTGGTCGGATCGACGATGCGCGCATCGACCCCGAAGATCGGAATGCCCAGGCATTGCAGCTTGGCACGCTCGGGCGGATTGCCGTGGCTGGGCGCGGCCGTCTCGGTCAGGCCGTAGCCCTCGGCGAAGGTCAGCCCGAACTCCTGCTGCAGCCGCTCGGCCACCGCCTTGGGCATCGCCGCCCCACCGCCGCTCAGGTAGCGCAGGCTGCGCAGGTCGAAGGACTTGTAGTTCGGGCTGGCGAAGAGGTCGATGATCATCGTCGGGATGCAGGTCCAGTGCGTGACCTGGTACTTCGAGATCAACCGGCCGCACAGCTCGCGGTCCCAACGCGGCATGATCACCAGCGTCATGCCGATGAAGACCGGTCCCAGCACGCCGTAGAGCGTCCCGGTGATGTGGAACATCGGCACGACGGCCAGCCCCACCGATTCCGCGCTCGCGTAGCCCCATTGGCAGCCGCCGCAACTGTTGGACATCAGCGTGGCGTTGGTGTGCATGCAGCCCTTGGGCAGTCCGGTGGTGCCCGAGGTGTAGGGGAGCATCGCGAGGTCATCCGGACCCGCGGTGTGCGCGGCGGGCACGAGGTCCGCGGCGATCGCGTCGCGCCAGTCGGTGGCGCCGGGCGGCAGCTCGTGGCGCGCGGTCAGCCAGGCGCGCATCGGCTCGGGCGCGTCGCAGGCCGGATCGGGGCCGTCCGCCGGCAGCATCTGCCAGTACTGCGTGACGAGGATCGCACGCGGGCGCTGCGCGTCGGGCAACTTCGCCGCGGCCTTGGCCACGATGCCCGAGAGCTCCCCGCTGCAGATCACCACCTTGGTCTCGGGATCGGTCAGGTAATGGCCGAACTCGTCCTCGCGGTTCATCGGATTCACCGGCACGACGACGGCGTCGGCGCGGTTGATCGCGTAGAAGGCGATCAGGTATTGCGGGCAGTTCTGAAGGAACAACGCGACGCGGTCGCCCTTGCGCACGCCCTGCGCGTGCAGCCAGCCGGCGAGCGCCTCGGCCTGGCGGCGCATCTCGCCGAAGCTGAGCGTGGCGCCGAGGAACTGCGTGGCCGCCTTGTCCGGATAGCGCGTGGCGGCGACCTCGAGGTTGAACCAGAGCGAGGTCCGCGGGATCGCCAGGTGACGGGGCAGACGGGCCGGCCAGTGACGGTACTGGACGTCGGTGTTCTCGGGACGAGGGGTGACCACGCGCGGCATCGGGTTTGTCTCCTGTCTGATGTTTTGGCCGATCTTCTGCCGACCGTGCCCCGGACCTTGTCTCGGCAGCGACAGATCTCCCGCCACGGGACTGTGGCGTAAACGTCACTCGCCCCCGTCATCGGGGTGACTCGGGACATGCTCCATCCGGCGCCCGCGCGTAGCATGCGGGCTTTCACCAATGCCCCAGCCCGCGCGGCCATCGCCCACCCACCGGCGGGCGACGAGGCGTGACCGGGCCATGTCTGCTTTTCGTTCATGCTGATCGCGCGACGTACCGCCCTGCGGGGCCTGCTGACCTGTGCCCTCACGACGACGGGCCTGACGAGCCTGACGGGCGCCCTCGCCGCGCCAGCCGCCGCCGCGCCTGTCGATACCCCGCTGGCGTCGCCGACCGGCCCGGTGGTGCTGACCGTCGGCGGCGCGCTGCGCAACGCCAACCGCGACGGCCGCGCCACCTTCGACATGGCGATGCTGGAGAAGCTCCCGCAGGTCAGCTTCAGCACGCAGACCCCCTGGTATCCGCAGGCGCGCAAGTTCACCGGCCCGTTGCTGCGCGACGTGCTGGCCGCGGCCGGCGCGCAGGGCCGCGTCATCGAGGCCCGCGCGCTCAACGACTACCGCGTCACGCTGCCCGCGGGCGACATCGAGCGCTACGACGTGATCGTCGCCCGGCTGCTGGACGACAAGCCCATGGCCGTGCGCGACAAGGGCCCGCTGTTCCTGATCTATCCCTTCGATCGCGCGCCGGAACTGCGCAACAGCGTCTTCTACGGCCGCAGCGCGTGGCAGCTGACCCACCTGGAGCTGCGCTGACCATGCCGCGCGACGCTGCCCCGCTGTCCTCCCTGGCCGCCGCCCGGCAGCGCCGCTGGCGCCTGGCCATCGCCACGATGGGCCTGCTGCTGGTGCTGGCGATGGCCGGCGTGGCGTGGCTGCAGGCGCGCCAGTACGAGGCGCTCAACGGCACGCGCCGCTACCAGGACGACTACCTTGTCTGGAGCCTGTTCCAGTTCGAGACCGAGTACCTCAAGCTGCGCCTGGCGCTGGAACAGGCTGCCGGCCCCAGCGTCGCGGTGGACCCGGACCAGGTCGCGCAGCGCTATGAGATCTTCGTCAGCCGGCTCAACCTCGTGGAAAGCGAGCACGCGGCGCAGGTGCTGGCGCACCACCCCGACTACCAGCGCACCGTCGCGCGCTCGCAGGACTTCGTGCGCTGGGCCGACGCGCTGCCGCTCAACGGCGCGCTGATCCGCGAGCATCCCGAGCGCCTGCCCGAGGTGATCGCCCGGATGGAGCCGCTGGCCGACCCGATCCGCGAGCTCTCGCTGACCTCCACGCATCACGTGGCCGAGTCGGTCACCCAGCGCAACGAGATCATCCGCAGCCAGAGCCGCGTGAGCCTGGGGCTGACGGCGGCGCTCTCGGCGATGACGATGCTCTTCGCGGCCGTGATCTATCGACAGTTCCGCGGTCTGGAGCGCTACGGCGACAAGCAGAAGGCGCTGGCCGCGCGGCTCAACGAGGCCCAGCGAGAGGCCGACGCGGCCAACCGCGCCAAGACGGTGTTCCTGGCCAACATGAGCCATGAGCTGCGCACGCCGCTGCAAGGTCTGCTGGGCATGCTGGGGCTGATCAAGGAAGCGCCGCTGACCGCCGCGCAGCAGGAGCAGCACAAGGCCGCCAATGACTGCGCACGCCACTTGCTGGCCGTGCTGGGCGACATCCTGGACGTGACGCGCATGGAAGCGGGCGGCCTGTCGATCGCGCCGGAGCCGCTGCAGCCCGGGGCGCTGATGCGGGAGCTCGAGGCGCTGAGCCGGCCGCAGGCAGCGGCCAAGCGACTGACGCTGCATTTCGGCATCGACGACGACGTGCCCGGCTGGGTGCTGGCCGACCCGACGCGGCTGCGCCAGATCCTGCTGAACCTGCTGAGCAACGCGCTCAAGTTCTGCGACCGCGGCCAGGTCGGCTGCCAGATGCGCCGCGGCGTGGGCGCGCTGGGCGAGGACCTGCTGCTGGTGGAGGTCAGCGACACCGGCCCCGGCATCGATGCCGAGACGCAGGCGCGGCTCTTCCAACGGTTCAGCCAGGGCGACGCAAGCACCTCGCGCAGACATGGCGGCGCGGGGCTGGGGCTGGAGATCTCGCGGCGGCTGGCCCGCGCGATGGGCGGCGACATCCACGTGGCGAGCGCGCCCGGCCAGGGCGCGCGCTTCACGCTGGCGATGCCGCTGCGCGCCGGCGCGGACCTGCCGCTGGGGCGGCCGGCACCGTCCTCGGCAGCGCTCGGGTCGACCGCGGCGCCCTCCCCTTCGCACGACCACGCCGCCGCCGCCGCCGCGGTCATGGCCCCGGTCACCGGCCTGCGCGTGCTGGTCAGCGAGGACAACCCGACCAACCGCATCGTCATCGAGGCGATGCTGGAGCGGCTGGGCCATCACGTCACGTTGTGCGAGAACGGCCTGCAGGCCCTGCACGCCTTGCGGCAGCAGGCCTTCGACGTGGTGCTGATGGACTTGCACACGCCGCAGATGGACGGTTTCGAGGCCACGCGGCTGATGCGCGAGCTGCCCGCGCCGCGCGGCCACCTGCCGATCGTGGCCTTCTCCGCGGACGCCTTCGAGGAGTCGCGCCAGCGGGCCGACGAGGCCGGCATCTCGGCCTTCCTCGCCAAGCCGGTCGAGCTGGAGACGCTACGCGCCTGCCTGCAGGCGGTGGCGCCGGCAGCGAGGCCCGAGGCCGCCTGATGTTCCTGTCCCGCATCACGTTGACGAACGTGCGCTCGATGGCCTCGCTGGCCATCGATTTCGGCGCCGGGACGGACGCGCCCGCCGGCATGAACCGGCGCTGGACCTTGCTGCTCGGCGAGAACGGCTGCGGCAAGAGCACCGTGCTGCGCGCCATCGGGCTGCTGCTCGCCGGCAGCGAGGCCTTGCCTGAACTGCTCGGCGAGGCCGACAGCTGGATCCGCAACGGCGCGCGCAGCTGCCGCATCGCCGGCACGCTGGTGACGGCCAAGGGCGCAACGCGCGAGATCGCGCTGGAGCTGCATCGCGGCGACGGCCTGCGCCAGGTCTTCGAGCGCAACGCGCCGTCGCTGGACGCGCTGGACGCGGCCATCCGCCACACCGACCGCAACTATTTCGTGCTGGGCTACGGCGTGTCGCGCCGTCCGCCCGAGACCAGCGCGCGCATGAGCCTGCCGCTGGACGACGCGGCGCGCTCGCCGCGCGCCCGGGCGCTGATCTCGCTGTTCTCGCCGGACGCGTCGCTCGTCTCACTGCCCCGCTGGGCGATGAGCCTGGACTACCAGCGCGGCGAGGCGGCGCTGGCACCGATCCGCACCGCGCTCGATCAGCTGATGCGGGGCATGAACTTCTCGCGCATCGACAAGGCCTCGGGCCAGCTGATGTTCAAGACCGTCGACGGCGAGGTGCCGCTCAACCAGCTGTCCGACGGCTACCAGAACATGGCCGCGTGGTGCGGCGACCTGCTCTATCGCATCACCGAGGCCTTCCCCGATCGCAAGGACCCGTTGAGCACGCGGGGCGTGCTGCTGATCGATGAGCTCGACCTGCACCTGCATCCGGTCTGGCGCCGGCAGCTGGTGGACTTCCTGTCAGCGCTGCTGCCCAACTTCCAGTTCGTCGCGACGACGCATTCGGCGCTGACCGCGCAGCAGAGCGGCCAGGGCGAGCTCTTCGTCATCCGGCGCGAGGGCGCGAAACATCGGCCGGTGCTGGTGCCCTTCGTTGGCGAGCCGCGGCTGATGGGCGTGCATCAGCTGCTGATGAGCCCGATGTTCGGGCTCGAGTCGATGGATTCGGTCGTCGTCGAGCAGGCGCGCGACACGGCGCGCAAGCTGCACACGAAGACGTCGACCCTGGGCAAGTCGCTGACCGCGCGTGAGCGCGCGCAGTTGCAGCGCAGCACCGAGGTCCTGCGCGCCGCGCCCGGCTGGGACGCGGTGCCGGATTACGCGCGTCAGCAGACGGCGCTGATCAAGGAGCTGAAGGCGACGATCGCGAAGCAGGCAGCGAAGTCCGCAAAGCCAGACAAGCAGGCGACGCCCGCGGCGAAGAGGTCGAAGACCGCCGCCAAGCCAGCCGCGACGCCCCAGTTGTCCCCCACGAAGATCAAGGCGGCGGTGAAGCGCGTGGAGCGCTCCAAGTGATCCGCTTGCGGCGCGACCGCGATGCCGCGAGCCTGGGCGCGTTCACCGGACAAAAGCTGCAGGATCGGCTGCTCAAGCTCGAAGGCTACTTCTACGACGATGGGCGGCAGGTCGACTTCCGCCCCAAGGCGCGGCAGATCTGGTCGACGGCCAAGCCGGCGCTGAAGCGCGAATCAGCCGGCAAGTGCGCCTACTGCGAGGCCGACACGGCAGTGGTCGCGCATGGCGACGTCGAGCACTTCCGACCCAAGGACCTGTACTGGTGGCTGGCGTACTGCGTCGACAACTACACCTTCAGCTGCCAGGTCTGCAACCAGGTCTACAAGGGCAACCGCTTCCCGGTCACCGGCGCGCGCCTGAAGGGACCGCGCATGCCGGCGGCGCGACCCAGCGATCCGGCGAAGGCCGCGGCGCTGGCGGCGGGCTTCAGCCCTGATCCGGCCACGGCGACGGACGCGTCGCTCAAGCGCTTCTTCGCTGGCGAGCAGGCGCATCTGCCGGATCCGTACCTGATCGACCCCGAGACGCTGCTGGCCTGGAAGGAGATCGAGGCCACGCAGGAGGTGTGGCTCACGGCGCGCGGCCGCTCGGCGAGGGCCAAGGCCGCGGCGAAGGCGGCTGAGGAGGTATTGGGGCTCAACCGCACGGAGTTGCTGCGGCTGCGCTGGAATCACTACGACCTGCTGCGCACGATGGCGCTGGCGTTCCAGGAAATGGCGCCGGGCTCGCCGAACGCGGCGAAGGTCCTGGCCGGCATCCGCCGCCGCGCCGACGCCGATCAGCCGTTCGCGGCGATGTCGAGGTTCTTCCTGCGGGCCTGGGGATTGATATAGGGCCAGGTGTTGCCTCAGCGACCTTCAACACATGTTGAGGTCATTGAATGCGCACACCGAAGCGAGCACGATCCATCGTCGCCAACACATCTCTCAAGGAGCGACGATGCTGACTCTGATTCACGAAGACGACGCCCCGACCAATGACGAGGTGATCGGACACCTTCGATCTCTTCGTCGAGGCTATCAGCTGATCTTCGGCGCCATCATCACCCTCGCGGTGGGCATGGCAGCGCTCGTGGCGAAGGGATTCCAGTGGATCTGATCACACCACCACCGGCTCCGGCTCCAGCCGGATGCCGAAGCGACCGTAGACGCTTTCCTGGATCGCGCGCGCCAGCGTGACCACCTCGGCGCCGCGCGCCTCGCCGCGGTTCACCAGCACCAGCGCCTGCTTCTCGTAGACGGCCGCGCCGCCCACGCTCTTGCCCTTCCAGCCGCACGCGTCGATCAGCCACCCGGCCGCCAGCTTGAAGCTCCCGTCAGGCATCGGGTAATGCACGATGTGCGGATCGCGCGTGATGATGTCGCGGCACTGCTCCGCGCTCACCACCGGGTTCTTGAAGAAGCTGCCCGCGTTGCCGATGCGCGCCGGATCCGGCAGCTTCGCGCGACGGATCTCGCAGATCCAGTCGAACACCTGCTTCGCATCCGGGGTCGCGATCCCGGTCTCGGCCATCTTGCGCTCGATGTCTAGATACCCCAGCTGCGGCTGCCACGGCTTGGGACAACGCAGGCGCACCTTCGTGATCACGCTCTTGCCAGCCAGTCCGCCGTAACCCGACTGCTTGAACACGCTGTCGCGATAGCCGAAGCGGCACACCTCCGCCGGCAGCGTCACGCGGCGCCCCGTCGTCAGATCGACCACATCGACGTTCTCCAGCCTGTCCTTCAACTCGACGCCGTAGGCCCCGATGTTCTGCACCGGCGCGGCACCGACGGTGCCCGGGATCAGCGCCAGGTTCTCCAGCCCCGGCACCCCGTGCGCCAGCGACCCGGCGACCGCCTCGTGCCAGGTCACGCCGGCACCGGCCTCCACGATCCAGCAGTCCTCGCGTTCCTCGACGCGCAGGCCCGGGATCTCCATCTTGAGCACGACCGCGTCGACATCGCGCGTCAGGACCAGGTTGGAACCGCCGCCCAGCACGAACTTCGGCGCGCGTCCCAGCTCGGGATGGTCGACCACGCGGCGCACGTCCAGTTCCTCGCGGATGCGCACCAGCCGGCGCGCCGTGGCCGGCAGGCCGAAGGTGTTGTAGGGCTTGAGGTTGACGTCGTGCTCGACGACGACGCCCTCGCGTCGCTCGGTCGAGGGGGGGATGGCGGGAGACTGCATGGCTAGAATTCTCGCCCATATCCCCTCGAAGGTCCTGTTGCGGACCTTCGCTCCTCTGAAAGAGATGTACGCACATGCCCAGCTTTGACACCGTCCTCGAACCCGACATGGTGAAGGTCCGCAACAGCGTGGACGCCAGCGCCAAGGAAATCGCCACCCGCTTCGATTTCAAGGGCACCAGCGCCGCCATCGAGTGGAAGGACAAGGAAAAGGAAGTCCACGCCACCGGTGACGCCGAGTTCCAGCTCGAGCAGATCGAGGCCGTACTCTATTCGAAGCTGACCAAGCAGGGCGTCGTGCTCGGCTTCGTCGACAAGCAGGACAAGATCGAGAAGCTGGGCGGCGACCGCGTCAAGCAGGTCTACAAGATCAAGAACGGCCTGGAAGCCCCCGAGGCCAAGAAGGTCGTCGCCGCGATCAAGGACAGCAAGCTCAAGGTGCAGGCCCAGATCGAGGGCGACATCGTGCGCATCACCGGCAAGTCGCTCGACGACCTGCAGGCCGCGCAGGGCGCGCTGCGCAAGGCGCTGCCCGATCTGCCGCTGAGCTTCGACAACTACCGCAAGTAAGCGGCGCGCGTCAGCGCCCAAAGAACAACGATCCGGGGGACGGAGATGAGCATTCCTGGCACCGGCTGGCGCCTGCCCGCCGCGGCTGCGCTGCTGGCGTTGAGCGCCGCGGGCGCGCACGCGGACAGCGCCAAGGCCTCGCGTTATTACGAGGACGCGCTCAAGCGCTTCGAGCGCCAGGACATCGACGGCGCCGTCATCCAGCTCAAGAACGCGCTGCAACAGGACGCGCGCATGCTCACCGTGCACGTGCTGCTGGGCAAGGCGCTGCTGATGCGCAGCGAGGCCGCGGCCGCCGAGATCGAGTTCAACGAAGCGCTCTCGCAGGGCATCAACCGCGCCGAGGTCGCCGTCCCGCTGGCGCAGGCGCTGGTCGCGCAGGGCAAGCAGGCCGAGGTCTTCAAGCAGCCCGCGCTGGTCCCCGAGGGCCTGCCCGACACCGTGCGCAAGCAGCTGCTGCTGGTGCGCGCCGGCGCCGCCTCCGACCTGGGCGACCCGACACGCGCGCAGGCGCAGATCGAGCTCGCGCGGGCCATTCCGCCCGAGAACGCCGACACGTGGCTGGCCGAGGTGCCGCTGCGCGTGCGCGCCCGCCAGTTCGACCAGGCCACGGCCGCGGCGGAGCGCGCCTTGCGGCTCGCCCCCGGCAACGCCGAGGCGTTCTACCAGCGCGCCACCGTGCCGCACGTGCAGGGACGCTCCGAGGAAGCGCTCAAGGGCTACGACCAGGCCCTCGCCGCCGATCCTCGCCACCTGGAGGCGCAACTCGCGCGCGCCGGGCTGCTGATCGACCTCAATCGGGATGCTGACGCGATGGCGCAGGCGCAATCCGCGCTCAAGCTGGCGCCGACCGAGCCGCGCGCGCTCTACCTAACGGCGGTCCTGGCCGAGCGCCGTGGCGACGCCGTCGGCGCGCGCAAGGCGCTCAAGGCCGTCACCGACGAGCTCGACCCGGTGCCGATGGAACTTCTGCGCTACCGCCCCCAGGCGCTGATGCTCAACGGACTGGCGCACTTCAGCCTGGCCGAGATGGGCAAGGCCAAGCCCTACCTGGAGGCCGCCCAGCGCCAGTCGCCCAACAGCCCGCTGTCCAAGCTGCTGGCGCAGGTCTACGTGGCCGAGCCCAACCTGGACCGGGCCGCCGAGGTCCTGGACGCCTACCTGAAGGCCTATCCGGGCGACGGCCAGGCGCTGGTCATGATGGCCACGCTGCAGATGGCGCAAGGCCGCCACGCGCGCGCCGCCGCGCTGATGCAGGAGGCGCTCAAGGCCAAGGACGCGCCCGAGTTCCGCACCGCGCTGGGCCTGTCGCTGCTGCGCAGCGGCCAGTCCGGCGACGCCGTCGGCGAGCTGGAGAAGGCCTTCCAGCGCGACCCGCGCCAGAGCTACGCCGGCATGGCGCTGGTGTCGCTGTACCTGCGTGGCGGGCAGTCCGCCAAGGCGGTCGCCACCGCGGACAAGCTCGTCAAGCAGTCGCCCGACAATCCGACGGTGTGGATGCAGCTGGGCCTGGCGCGACGCGCCGCCGGCAACCTGGCGGGTGCGCGCGAGGCCTATGAGAAGGCCGGCCAGCTCGACAAGACACTGGTGGACGCGCAGCTCGGCGTGACGCGGATCGACATCGCCGAGCGCAGGTTCGACGCCGCCCAGGCCCGCCTGGACGCGCTGATCAAGGCCGACGAGAAGAACGCCGACGCGCTCTACGAGATGGCCCTGCTCAGCGAGGCGCGCGGCCAGACGGCCGAGGTGGCGCGCTGGCTGGCCAAGGCCGCCGACGTGAGCAGCGCGCGCAACACGCGCGCCGACCTGGCGCTCGTGGCCTGGCAATTGCGCCAGGGCCAGCCCGGGCCGGCGCAGGAGGCCGCCAAGCGCCTGCTCGCCAAGACCCCGGAGGATCCGCAGGCGATGATCGCCTACGCCCAGGCGCAACTGGCCAACCGCGACCTCAACGGCGCGCGTATCACGCTGACCAACGCGGCGCGTCGATCGGGCTTCGGCGCCGATCCCCTGGCGCAGATCGCGGCGCTGCAACTCGACGCCCGCGATCTGGCCGGCGCCGCCTACAGCCTGGACAAGGCGCTGCAGTCCGCGCCCCGGCACCTGGCGGCGCTCGGGTTGTCCTCGACGGTGGCGCTGCAGCAGGGCAACGCGGCGCTGGCCGAGAAGCAGGCGCGGCAGGTCATCCAGCTGCGCCCGCAGGCGGCGGTCGGCTACACCTTGCTGGCCGACGTCGCGCAGGCCCGCCGCCAACCGGCACAGGTGCTGGAGTCGTTGCGCAAGGCGCATGAGGTCCAGCCCAGCAGCGGCAGCCTGCTCGCGCTGATGCGGGCGCTGAGCCAGCAGGATCCCGCCGGCAAGGCCGCACAGGACCTCGGCGAGCGCTGGCTCAAGGCCCATCCGTCGGACCTCCCCGCGTGGAAGGCGCTGGGCGACGCGCAGGCCCGGGCGGGCGCCTTCCCCGCCGCGCGACGCAGCTACGAGGCGGCGCTCAAGCTGCGCGCCGACGACGTCGAGGCGCTCAACAACCTGGCCAGCACGATGATTCGCCAGGGCGAACCGGCGGCGGCGGCCACCGTGGCCGAGCGCGCGCTGGCCAAGGAACCGCGCAACGTGGCGGTCATCGACACGGCGGGCTGGGCCTATCACCTGTCCGGCAACGGTGACCGCGCTCTGCAACTGTTGCGCGACGCGCGCCTGCGCGATCCCAACAGCCCGGACATCCGTTATCACCTCGCCGCCGCACTGGCCAAGGCCGGCCGCAAGGCGGAGGCGAAGGAGGAACTGGACGCCGCGCTGCGCAGCACGGCGTTCGAAAGTCACAAGGACGCGCTCTCCCTGAGCCAGACCCTGCGCTGAAAGCTCGGCGCCCCTCTGGTGAGGGGTTTCGGACCGTGTCAGAAAAACTTACATTCCTTCTCCAATGACGGACACATTCACCCCCAAGTGCTTGTGCCGCAACGAAAACATGAGGCTGGCCCAGGGCTTGCTTTGAAGGCTCCGACCGAATCTGACACTCCGACGATCGTCGGGGCACCGAGGGGAACACCGTGCAAAAAGTTCAACAACGCCTGATGGGGATCGCCGCGCTGACGCTGGCATCCATGCTGCCGATGAGCGCGCATGCGCTCTCGACCTGGACGGCCAGCCAGGCCTGCGTCAATGGCAGCAGCTGCTCGGAAACGGGCGATGCGGCGCCCAACGTGAGCTTCTCGGCCTACTCGGCGCAGATCACCCAGAACAGCAGCGGCGTCTACACCGGCACCAACGCCTTCGCGCAGAGCACGCTCGCGTACTACAGCGGCAACGGCTACGGTGTGCAGGCGAACAGCAACGACACCGGATCGCCGCAGCACTCGATGGACAACTACGGCTATCAGGACCTGATCCTCCTGAAGTTCGACTCGGCCGTGAACCTGACGCAGCTCAAGCTGGGCTGGGCGGATTACGACAGCGACATCACCGTGCTGGCCTACACCGGATCGACGAGCGGCGTGAACGTCGCCAGCACGATCACCGGCAAGACGGCCGCGACCCTGAAGTCCGCCAACGGCTGGTCGCTGGTGAACAGCTACGCGGACGTCGGCACGGCGAATCAGCTGAACCTGAACACGAGCGTCAGCTCCAGCTGGTGGATCGTCACGGCCTACAACTCGCAGCTGGGTGGTTCGCCGACGGGCGCGGATGGCAGCCAGTCCGGCCTGACGCGTGGCCTGGGCAGCTCGTACGCCGGGTATGACTTCGTCAAGCTGTACTCGGTGTCGAGCACCAAGACTGGTGGCGGCTCGAACAACGGCAACGTGCCGGAACCGGCGTCGCTGGCGCTGGCCTCGGTCGCGATCCTGGGCCTGATCGGCGTGCGCCGCCGCAAGACCCGCTGAGCCTCAACGCTCCAAACGAAAGCGACCCGCGGGTCGCTTTTTTCATGCCTGAAAAGCAAAACGCCCGACGCAGTGCGCCGGGCGTTTCGGCCCCAAGGGGGCCTTCCAGTTCTGACTGGAGCCCCCTCTTGGAGGGGGCTGGGGGAGCACACGGACCCGCGCTGGCGCGCGGTGCGCAGCTCAGCTGCGCGCCGCGCGCTTGCGTTCGTTCTCGGACAGATGGCGCTTGCGCAGACGCACCGACTTCGGGGTGATCTCGACCAGCTCGTCGTCCTCGATGAACTCCACGCCGTATTCCAGCGTCAGCTCGATCGGGGGCGTGATCTTGATCGCGTCTTCCTTGCCGCTGACGCGGAAGTTGGTCAGCTGCTTGGTGCGGGTCGCGTTCACGACCAGGTCGTTGTCGCGGCTGTGGATGCCGACGATCATGCCTTCATAGACCGGGTCGTTCGGCTTGACGAACATGCGGCCGCGGTCGTCCAGCTTGCCCAGCGCGTACGTGAAGATCTCACCCGCGTCCATCGAGATCAGCACGCCGTTCTTGCGGCTGGCGATGTCGCCCTTGTGCGGCTCGTAGCCGTCGAAGATGTTGGAGATCAGGCCCGAACCGCGCGTCAGGTTCAGGAACTCGTTCGAGAAACCGATCAGGCCGCGGGCCGGGATGCGGTACTCGAGGCGGACGCGGCCGCGGCCGTCCGGCTCCATGTTGACCAGTTCGCCCTTGCGCTCGCCCAGTGCCTGCATCACGCCGCCCTGATGGCCTTCCTCGATGTCGGCCGTCACCAGCTCGATCGGCTCGTGGCGTTCGCCGTCGATTTCGCGGAACACCACGCGCGGCTTCGACACGGCCATTTCGTAGCCTTCGCGGCGCATGTTCTCCAGCAGGATGGTCAGGTGCAGTTCGCCGCGGCCCGACACCTCGAAGATGCCGTCCTCGTCGGTCTCCTTCACGCGCAGCGCGACGTTGTGCTGCAGTTCCTTCTGCAGGCGGTCCCAGATCTGGCGGCTGGTGACGAACTTGCCTTCACGGCCGGCCAGCGGCGAGGTGTTGACGCAGAAGTTCATCGTCAGCGTCGGCTCGTCGACCTTCAGCATCGGCAGCGGGGTCGGGTTGGTCGGGCTGGTGACGGTCACGCCGATGCCGATGTCCTCGATGCCGTTGATCAGCACGATGTCGCCGGGGCCGGCTTCGTTGGTCTGCATGCGGTCCAGACCCTGGAAGGTCAGCACCTGGTTGATGCGGCCCTTGGTGGTCTTGCCGTCCGGCCCTTCCATCACGACCACGTCCATCCCCGGCTTGATCGTGCCCTGGCTGATGCGGCCCACGCCGATGCGGCCGACGAAGGTCGAGAAGTCCAGCGCCGAGATCTGCAGCTGCAGCGGGGCGGTCGGATCACCGCTTTGCGACGGCACGTGCTTGAGCACGGTGTCGAACAGGGCGGACATGTCCTCGCCCCACTTCGCGCCCGGCTCGCCCTCTTCCAGCGACGACCAGCCGTTGATGCCCGAGGCGTAGACCACGGGGAAGTCCAGCTGCTCGTCGGTGGCGCCCAGCTTGTCGAACAGGTCGAAGGCGGCGTTGATGACGGCATCGGGCTTGGCGCCCGGCTTGTCGACCTTGTTCACGACGACGATGGGCTTGAGGCCCAGGGCCAGCGCCTTCTTCGTCACGAAGCGGGTCTGCGGCATCGGGCCTTCCTGGGCGTCGATCAGCAGCACCACGCCGTCGACCATCGACAGTGCGCGTTCGACCTCACCGCCGAAGTCCGCGTGTCCCGGGGTGTCGACGATGTTGATGTGGGTGCCCTTCCAGCTCACCGCGCAGTTCTTGGCCAGGATGGTGATGCCGCGCTCGCGTTCGATGGCGTTGTTGTCCATCACCGTGTCGACGACCTTCTCGTGCTCGGCGAAGGTGCCGCTCTGGCGAAGGAGCTGGTCCACCATGGTGGTCTTGCCATGGTCGACGTGGGCGATGATGGCGATGTTGCGGATTTGCTTGCTCATGGGGCGGCTTTCGCTTGGAGGGCTTTCTCGGATTTGGAGGAAGTCGGGAACTCGGGGATGTCTCGGATCTTGTTGGGGCGATGTCGGCTCAGGCGGCCTGCATCAGCATGGAGGCGATTTCCGTGGGGCTCAGCAACCGGTCGGCGATCAGCTCGCCGGCGGCCACATGGGCACTGCCCAGGAACGCGCGCGGCATCTGGCCGTAGACACGGGCCTGCGGCATGTCCGGCAGCGCCACGCGTCGGCGCATGCCCGACAGGAAGCGGCCAGCCTCGTCATTGCTCAGCTCGACCTCGGGCCATTCGCCCAGCAGGCTGTCCGGCGCGGTCAGCAGTGACAGGCGGGCGTCATCGTCCAGCGCCTCGATCTGCTCGAGCGTGACCGCCTGCGCGATCGACACCGGCCCGCTGGCCGTGCGGCGCAGTCCGGCCAGGTGCGCGCCGCAGCCCAGCCGGGCGCCGATGTCCTCGCCCAGCGTGCGGATGTAGGTGCCCTTGGTGCAGCGCACGTCGATCACCAGCAGCAGCTCCTCAGCCTGCCACTCGACGATGTCCAGCGCGTGAATCGTGACGACGCGGGGCTGGCGTTCGACGGTCACGCCCTCGCGGGCGAGCTCGTACAGCGCGCGGCCCTGGTGCTTGAGCGCCGAGTACATCGGCGGCAGCTGCGAGATCTCGCCGCGGAAGGCCTGGCAGGCGGCGCGGATCGCGGCCACGTCCAGCGTCCGGGCGACGTCATCGCGCTGCTCGAGGATCTCGCCCTCGCCGTCGCCCGTCGTCGTCGTGATCCCCAGGCGCAGCGTGGCGCGATAGGCCTTGTCGGCCTCCAGCGAGACCTGGCTGAACTTGGTCGCCGCCCCGAAGGTCAGCGGCAGCAGCCCGGTGGCCAGCGGATCCAGCGTGCCGGTATGGCCGGCCTTCTCCGCGCGCAGCAGGCGCTTGACCTTCTGCAATGCGTCATTGCTGGTCAGGCCAAGCGGCTTGTCCAGCATCAGCACGCCATGCACGGCGCGCTTCACGATCTTGGGGCGGGGGGCTACTGCGCTCATCACATCGCGGCGCCCTTCTCAGGGCGTCGCCTTTCAATCTCTCGGAGGACCTCAGTCCTCGGTCGTCTCGTCGTCCCGGGAGCGATCGGAGTTCGCCTTGGCGATCAGCGCGCTCATCTCCGCGGCACGTTCGGTGGTGCGGTCGAAATGGAAATGCAGGCTCGGCACGGTGTGGATCTGCAGGCGCTTGAACAGCCCGTTGCGCAGGAAACCGGCCGCCTCGTTCAACGCATCGCCGGTGGCCTTCACATCGCCGACCAGCAGCGAGAAGTACACCTTGGCGTGCGCGTAGTCGGGCGTGACCTCCACGGCGCTGATCGTCACCATGCCGATGCGCGGGTCCTTGAGCTCCCGGATCAGCTCGGCCAGGTCGCGCTGGATCTGGTCCGCCACGCGCAGACCGCGGTTGGGGATAGATCGCTTGTGACGCATGGCTCTTTCCTCACTCTCTCAAACAACAAAGCCCGGCGGTGCGAACCGCCGGGCATGAAGCTGCGGCAGGCCGGTTTACAGCGTGCGCGCCACTTCCTTGATTTCGAAGACTTCGAGCTGGTCGCCTTCCTTGATGTCGTTGTAGTTCTTCAGCTTGATACCGCACTCGAAGCCCTCGCGGACTTCCTTGACGTCGTCCTTCAGGCGCTTGAGCGACTCGATCTCGCCGGTGTAGATCACCACGTTGTCGCGCAGCAGGCGGAAGCGCGCGTTGCGCGTCACGTGACCGCTGGTGATCATCGAACCGGCGATGGTGCCGATCTTGGTCGCCACGAACACGGTGCGGATCTCGGCGGTGCCGATGATCTCCTCGCGCTGCTCCGGCGCCAGCATGCCGGACATCGCCGCCTTCACCTCATCCACGGCGTCGTAGATGATGTTGTAGTAGCGCAGGTCGACGCCGTTGGGCTCGGCCAGCTTGCGCGCGCCGGCATCGGCACGCACGTTGAAGCCGATGACGACGGCCTTGGAGGCGATCGCCAGGTTGATGTCGGACTCGCTGATGGCGCCGACCGCCGCGTGGACGATCTGCACCTTGACCTCGTCGGTCGACAGCTTGAGCAGCGACGGAGGCCAGCGCTTCCTGCGAACCCTGCACGTCGGCCTTGATGATCAGCGGCAGCGTCTGGACGTCGCCGGCGCCCATGTCGTCGAACATGTTCTCCAGCTTGGCGGCCTGCTGCTTCGCCAGCTTGACGTCGCGGAACTTGCCGGGGCGGAAGGGCGCGATTTCGCGGGCACGGCGCTCGTCGCTCAGCACCATGAACTCGTCACCGGCGCGCGGCACTTCCGTCAGGCCCTGGATCTCGACCGGGATCGACGGGCCGGCCTCGGTGGCGGCCTTGCCGTTCTCGTCGAGCATCGCGCGCACGCGGCCGTAGGTCGAGCCGGCCAGCACCACGTCGCCACGCTTGAGCGTGCCGGACTGCACCAGCACCGTCGCGACCGGGCCGCGGCCCTTGTCCAGCTTGGCTTCGATGACCAGGCCCTTGGCCAGCGAGTCCTTCGACCGGGCCTTCAGTTCCAGCACTTCGGCCTGCAGCAGCACCTGCTCGAGCAGGTCGTCGATGCCCTGACCGGTCTTGGCCGACACCGGCACGAACGGCGACTCGCCGCCGAACTCTTCCGGCACGACTTCCTCGGCCACCAGTTCGCTGCTTGACGCGCTCCGGGTTGGCATCCGGCTTGTCGATCTTGTTCATCGCGACCACGATCGGCACGCCAGCGGCCTTCGCGTGGTGGATGGCTTCCTTGGTCTGCGGCATGACGCCGTCGTCGGCCGCCACCACCAGGATGACGATGTCGGTCGCCTTGGCACCGCGGGCACGCATGGCCGTGAAGGCCTCGTGACCCGGGGTGTCCAGGAAGGTGACCATGCCGCGCGGCGTGTCGACGTGGTAGGCGCCGATGTGCTGCGTGATGCCGCCGGCTTCGCCCGCCGCCACCTTGGCGCGGCGGATGTAGTCCAGCAGCGAGGTCTTGCCGTGGTCGACGTGACCCATGACGGTCACGACCGGCGCGCGGGGCAGCAGCTCGTGCTGCGACTCGGCGGCGGCGCCCTCTTCCTCGAGGAACGCTTCCGGATCGTCCAGCTTGGCGGCGAAGGCCTTGTGGCCCATTTCCTCGACGACGATCATGGCCGTTTCCTGGTCCAGCAGCTGGTTGATGGTGACCATCTGGCCCAGCTTCATCAGCTGCTTGATGACCTCGGACGCCTTCACCGACATCTTGTGCGCCAGATCGGCGACCGAGATGGTCTCGGGCACGTGCACTTCCTGGATCACCGGCTCGTTCGGAGCCTGGAAGTTGGAGTGCGTCGCGCTGCGATCGTCGCGACCGCCACGGCGGCCCGCGGGACCGCCACGGCCCGGCGCGCGCCAGCCCGGCGAACCCGGACGGGCGCCCGGACCGTCGGTGCGGCCACCCGGCTTGCCGGGTGCGCCACGCTTCTTGGCGTCGTCGGCCCAGCTGGAGGACAGCTTCTCGGACTTGACGGACTTCTTGTCGCCCGGCTTCGCGCCGGCGCCCGCGGCGGCGGTCGTGCCGGCAGCGCCCGGGGCGCCGCCCGGCTTCTTGTGGATCGTGCCCTTGATGCCGGCGGCCGCGGCCTCGGGCTTGGGCTCTTCCTTCTTCGCGACGAGCACCTTCTTGGGCGCGTTCATCATCGCGCGGATGGCGGCGGCCTCGGCCTCGGCGGCCTTGCGGCGGCGCTCGAGCTCGGCCTGGCGGGCCTTCTCATCGGCTGCCACGTCGGCGGCCTTCACCACGCGCAGCACGGGCTTGGCGGGTTCGACCGGGGCGGGCGCGGGCGCAGGTGCGGCGGCCACGGGCGCAGGCGCCGGTGCGGGCGCGGCGGCGGCCTTGGCCTTCTCGGCGGCCTTGTCCGCGGCCTTCTCGGCCTTGGACTTGGCGGCGTCGGCGGCCTTGCGGGCCTCTTCCTCGGCGGCAGCCTTGGCGGCGGCTTGCGCGGCGGCGGCCTCAGCGGCCTCGCGCGCGGCGCGCTCTTCCTCGCGGCGCTTTTCCTCGGCTTCACGCGCGGCGCGCTCGGCGTCCTCGCGTTCGCGCATCTTGCGCGCCAGCTCTTCTTCCTGCTGGCGCAGCGCCTCGGCCTGCGCCTGCGCTTCTTCCTCGCGGCGCTTCAGCTCGGCTTCCTCGGCCGCGGCGGCGGCGGCGTCATCGACGCCGTCCTCGCGCTTGACGAAGGTGCGCTTCTTGCGGACCTCGACCTGGATGGTGCGGGCCTTGCCCGAGGCATCGGCCTGCTTGATCTCGCTGGTCGACTTGCGGGTCAGCGTGATCTTCTTGCGCTCGGCGCCGCCGGTCGCCGTGCGCGGTGCGCAGGTGGTCCAGCAGGCGTTCCTTGTCGCTTTCGTTCAGGCTGTCCTCGGCGGACGCCTTGTTGACGCCCGCAGCTTGGAGCTGCTCCAGCAGGGTGCTCGCAGGCCTGTTCAGCTCTGCGGCCAGCTGGGCGACGGTGGTCACGGCCATTGTTGAAATCCTTAAATCTTGTGTGGGGCGGAGCGGTCTGGTTTCGCTTGAAGTCGCTTCAGAGCGTGTCTGCTCGGGCGTTATGCGTTGAACCAGTGCTCGCGCGCCTTCATGATCAATGCGCGTGCCGCTGCCTCGTCCAGGGACGAAATCTCGACCAATTCGTCAACGGCCAGGTCTGCCAAATCGTCACGGGTGTGAATGTCGCCGGCCGCCAGCTTGGCGATCAGCTCCGGGGTCATGCCTTCGAGGTCGCGCAGGTCCTGGGAGACCTCCTCGACCTTCTCCTCGCGGGCGATCTCCATCGTCAGCAGCGCATCCTTGGCACGGGTGCGCAGCTCGTTGACGGTCTCCTCGTCGAAGGATTCGATCTCCAGCATCTCCTGCATCGGAACGTAGGCGACTTCTTCCAGCGAGGCAAAGCCCTCGGCGATCAGGATGTCGGCGACTTCCTCGTCCACGTCCAGCTTCTCGACGAACAGCTTGCGCACGACGTCCGATTCCTCGGCCTGCTTGGCGGCGGATTCCTCGGCGGTCATGATGTTGATCTTCCAGCCGGTCAGCTCCGAGGCCAGACGCACGTTCTGGCCGCCGCGGCCGATCGCGATGGCGAGGTTCTCCTCGTCCACGACGACGTCCATGGCGTGGCGTTCCTCGTCGACGACGATGGACTGCACGTTCGCGGGCGCCAGCGCGCCGATCACGAACTGCGCCGGATCCTCCGACCACAGCACGATGTCCACGCGTTCGCCGGCCAGCTCGTTGGTCACGCCATTCACGCGCGAGCCCCGCACGCCGACGCAAGTACCGATCGGATCGACGCGCTTGTCGTGCGAGACGACGGCGATCTTGGCGCGGCTGCCCGCATCACGCGCGCAGCTCTTGATCTCCAGCAGGCCCTGCTCGATCTCGGGCACTTCCTGGGCGAAGAGTTCCTTCATGAACTCGCCCGAGGAACGCGACAGCATGATCTGCGGACCGCGCTGCGTCGGATCCACGCCCAGGATGACCGCGCGGACGCGGTCGCCGGTGCGCAGGTTTTCCTTCGGGATCATCTCGTTGCGCTTGAGACGGCCCTCGACGCGACCCGACTCGGCGATGATGTCGCCCTTGTCCAGGCGCTTGACGGTGCCCACGAAGATGCGCTCGCCCCGCGACATGAAGTCGTTGAGCAGCTGCTCGCGCTCGGCATCGCGGATCTTCTGCAGGATCACCTGCTTGGCGGCCTGCGCGCCGATGCGGCCGATGGGCACGGACTCCACGCCTTCCTCGATGTGGTCATCCACCTCGATGTCGGCGATCTGCTCCTGCGCCTCGAAGAGCAGGATCTCGGAGTCGGCGTTCTGCAGGCCGGCCTCGTTGGGCACGACGTGCCAACGACGGAAGGTCTCGTACTCGCCGGTGTCGCGGTCGATGGCCACACGGATGTCGACCTCGCCGCCATACAACTTCTTGGTGGCCGAAGCCAGCGCCGCCTCAACGGCGCCGAACACCACATCGCGCTCCACGCTCTTCTCGCGCGAGATGGCGTCCACCAGCATCAACAGTTCGCGGTTCATTGATCGAGACCTCCGTCAACCTTGTCATCCGTCTGCCGGGACTTGGCATTGCTCTTCTTCTTCGACGCCTTGGGCTTCGCAGCCGTTCCGTCAGCAGATTCCGATCCGGGCGCCAAGCCCGTGTTCTTTTTCGCCGCGGCGGCCTTGCCCGCAGCGGCACCGGTCGCCGTTCCCGACGCCCGGTTCTTGAAAACGATCTCCGGCACCAGCTTGGCCGAGCGCACCTCATCCAGTGCGAAGTCCAGCGCCTGTTCGGTCTTGCCGTCGGTGAAGATCACGCGCCAGCCGGTGGCGGCGGCCAGCGTGGCCAGGTCGGCGTCATCGGCAGTGCCTTCGGCCGCGACCAGGACACCCCGGTACTTCTTGCGACCCTGGAAAGCCTCGCGCAACGTGATTTCCACTTCATGACCGCGGAAACGGGCGTAGTCCGCTGCGTTGTTGAGCGGACGGTCGAGACCGGGGGTGGACACTTCCAGGCGCGTGTAGTCGACCTCGTCGACCTCCATCACGTAGCGCAGCTGGCGCGTCACGCGCTCGCAGTCCTCGACGTTGACCGGCTGCTCGGGCTCCACGCCATTCACGAGCGGCTTGTCGATGTACACGCGCAGCAAGCCCCCGGCGCTGCGTTCGCAGCCCACCACCTCGTAACCCAATCCGGTCACGGTTTTTTCAACAACGGCTTGCCAGCTCAAATTCATCGACGACGGTATCTATCCAGTTTGGACAGCCAAAAAAAATGGGCTGGATGAATCCGCCCACCGTTCACTTTCTCAGCGAAGCTCGAAGTGTACTATGCAAACAGCATGCCGACAAGGCTGTGGCTTCGGTCACGGCATGGCGTGCGAGAATCCCGGCCTCCCTCGAATCTATGAATACCAGGAGCAGACATGGGATTTCTCGCCGGCAAGCGACTGCTGATCACGGGCGTGCTGTCCAACCGTTCGATCGCCTATGGCATCGCCAAGGCCTGCCACCGCGAAGGCGCTGAACTGGCCTTCAGCTACGTGGGCGAGCGCTTCAAGGACCGCATCACCGAATTCGCCGCCGAATTCGACTCCAAGCTGGTGTTCGACTGCGATGTGGGCGACGACGCCCAGATCGAGCGCCTGTTCGAGGATCTCGGCCAGCACTGGCCCGAATTCGACGGCTTCGTGCATTCGATCGGTTTCGCGCCCCGTGACGCGATCGCCGGCGAATTCCTGGACGGCATGACGCGCGAGAACTTCCGCATCGCTCACGACATCTCCGCCTACAGCTTCCCCGCGATGGCCAAGGCCGCGCAGGGCCGCCTGCGCCCGGGCGCCGCGCTGCTGACGCTGTCCTACCTGGGCGCCGACCGCTTCGTGCCCAACTACAACACCATGGGCCTGGCCAAGGCCTCGCTGGAAGCCAGCGTGCGTTACCTCGCTTACGGCCTGGGCGCCAAGGGGATCCGGGTGAACGGCATTTCCGCCGGCCCGATCAAGACACTGGCCGCCTCGGGCATCAAGGACTTCGGCAAGCTGCTCAAGCAATTCGCCGACAGCGCCGCGATCAAGCGCAACGTCACGATCGAGGACGTCGGCAACACGGCCGCATTCCTGCTGTCGGACCTGGCCGGCGGCATCAGCTCCGAGATCGTGTACGTCGACGGCGGCTTCAGCCACGGCGCGATGGCCGGCACGGAGTAAATCTCCCCGCCCCAAGAAACATCAGGCCCCGCGGGGCCTGACTTTCTTTCTCCGCTCGAGACGGGCTTACTTCTTTTTGGCCGGAGCCGCCTTCTTCGCAGGCGCGGCCGTCTTCGCAGGTGCGGCCGTCTTCGCAGGCGTGGCTGTCTTCGCCGGCTCCGCGTCGACCACGCAATCCACGTAGTAGCGCGTGACGCCATCGACACCCTTCTCCGACACGAGTCCGTGGACATCGGTGGCGAAGCCCGGGAACTTGGCGTTGAACTCGCGCGTGAAGATCAGGTAGTCCACGATGCGCTTGTTGAAACGCTCACCCGGGATCACCAGCGGGATGCCCGGGGGGTACGGCGTCAGCAGCGCGGTCGTGACACGACCTTCCAGCTTGTCGATCTCGACGCGCTCCGTCTTGCGATGCGCGATGTGCGCGTACGCGTCCGACGGCTTCATCGCCGGCTCCAGGTCGGACAGATAGACCTCGGTGGTCAGTCTGGCGATGTCGCCCGAGGCATAGGCCTCGTGCACGCTCTGGCACAGATCGCGCAGGCCCATGCGCTCATAGCGCGGGAACGCGGCGACGAAGTCCGGGAGGATGCGCCAGATCGGCGCATTCTTGTCGTAGTCGTCCTTGAACTGCTGCAGCGCGGTGAGCAGCGTGTTCCAACGGCCCTTGGTGATGCCGATGGTGAACATGATGAAGAACGAGTACAGCCCCGTCTTCTCGACCACGACACCATGCTCGGCCAGGAACTTGGTGACGATGCTGGCCGGGATGCCGGTCTTGGCGAACTTGCCGCTCATGTCCAGTCCCGGCGTGATCACCGTGGACTTGATCGGATCCAGCATGTTGAAGCCGGCCTCGATCGGACCGAAGCCGTGCCACTTCTCGTTGGCCTTGAGCATCCAGTCGGCGGCCTTGCCGATGCCCTCGGTGGCGAGCTTGTCCGGCCCCCAGACCTTGAACCACCAGTCCTTGCCGTAATCCTTCTCGACCTTGCGCATGGCGCGGCGGAAGTCCAGCGCCTCGCTGATGGACTCTTCCACCAGCGCGGTGCCGCCCGGGGGCTCCATCATCGCGGCCGCGACGTCGCAGCTGGCGATGATCGAGTACTGCGGGCTCGTCGAGGTGTGCATCAGGTAGGCCTCGTTGAACAGATGCTTGTCCAGCTTCACGTTCTGCGAGTCCTGCACCAGCACCTGCGACGCCTGCGAGATGCCCGCCAGCAGCTTGTGCGTGGACTGGGTCGCGTAGACCATCGCGGTCTTCGGGCGCGGGCGGTGCTTGCCCATCGCGTGGTACGAGCCGTAGAAGTTGTGGAACGCCGCGTGCGGCAGCCACGCCTCGTCGAAGTGCAGCGTGTCGATCCAGCCGTCCAGCTTGGCCTTGATGGTCTCGGTGTTGTAGAGCACGCCGTCGTAGGTGCTCTGCGTCAGCGTCATGATGCGCGGCTTGACCTTGCTCGGGTCCACGCCCTTGAGCAGCGGGTTCTTCGCGACCTTCTTGCGGATGGTCTCGGGCGAGAACTCGCTCTCGGGGATGGGGCCGATGATCCCGTAATGGTTGCGCGTGGGCGTCATGAAGACCGGCACAGCGCCGGTCATGATGATGCTGTGCAGGATGGACTTGTGGCAGTTGCGGTCCACGACGACCACGTCACCCGGCGCCACCGTGTGGTGCCAGACCATCTTGTTGGAGGTCGAGGTGCCGTTGGTGACGAAGAAGCAGTGGTCCGCATTGAAGATGCGAGCCGCGTTCTTCTCGCTCTCGGCGACCGGGCCGGTGTGGTCCAGCAGCTGACCGAGTTCCTCGACCGCGTTGCAGACGTCCGCGCGCAGCATGTTCTCGCCGAAGAACTGGTGGAACATCTGACCCACCGGGCTCTTCAGGAAGGCGACGCCGCCGGAGTGACCCGGGCAGTGCCACGAGTACGACCCGTCCTGCGCGTAATCCATCAGCGCCTTGAAGAACGGGGGCGCGAGGCCGTCGAGGTAGCTCTTGGCCTCGCGGATGATGTGACGCGCCACGAACTCCGGCGTGTCCTCGAACATGTGGATGAAACCATGCAGTTCACGCAGCACGTCGTTGGGCAGATGCTGCGACGTGCGCGTCTCGCCGTAGACGTAGATCGGGATGTCCGCGTTCTTGAACCGGATCTCCTGGATGAACTTGCGCAGGTTCAGCACGGCCGGGTCGAGCTCGCCGCCGTCGCCGTTTCCGGAGAACTCCTCGTCGTCGATCGACAGGATGAAGGCGCTGGCCCGGCTCTGCTGCTGGGCGAACTGGCTCAGGTCACCGTAGCTCGTGACGCCCAGGACCTCGAAGCCCTCCTTCTGGATGGCCTCCGCCAGCGCGCGGATGCCCAAACCCGAGGTGTTCTCGGAGCGATAGTCCTCGTCGATGATGACGATGGGGAAGCGGAAACGCGGCGTCATTGGGGCCTCCGAAGCGGGGCAGGTCAAACAAGAAAGGCGCGAAGTGTAGGGCTACAGCCGTGTCACGCAAGTGTTGACCGGAGGTTGTCGCAGAAACAGAACGGACAAGCGGCCGATGGCCTCCAAAAGCAGGGAGAAGCCCCCCGTAAGAGCGTTGCCGCACGCAGGCACCCGGGGCGTACACTGCCCTGGCACAAAGGACCGGGCGAATCACGGATCGCCCGGCAGCTAGGAGGATCCATGGACTGGAGTGCTCCCACCTGGTGGTGGGTCATCTGCGGCGGACTGGTGGCAGCGGAACTCGCCAGCGGGACGACGTTCTATCTGCTGATGCTGGCGCTCGGCGCGGCGACGGCCGCGATCGCCGCGCACGCGGGCGGCCCGTTGTGGGCGCAACTGGTGCTGGCAGCGGCGGTCGGCGGCGGCGCGGTGACCTGGTGGCACCTGCGGCTGCGCAAGCACCCGCGCCTGCCCGCCAACGAGAACCCCAACGTGAACCTGGACGTCGGCCAGAGCCTGGACGTCGCGCACTGGCGCGAGGACGGCACGACCGAGGTCCGGTATCGCGGCGCGGCCTGGCAGGCGCGTTTCGTCGGCACCGGCGCGCCGCATGCCGGGCGTCATGTCATCAGAGCGGTCGAGGGCAGCTGCCTGCTGGTCGAGCCTGCCTGACTCGCCCTCCCCGCCTTTTCTTTCTCCCTTCTCACTGTCTCTGACTTTCCCGGAGGAGCACCCCGCTCATGGAAATCGTTGCCCTGGTCATCTTGTTTGTCGCCATCGTCTTCGTCGTGCAATCGGTGAAGGTGGTCCCCCAGCAGAACGCCTGGGTCGTGGAACGCCTGGGCAAGTACCACGGCACGCTCACGCCGGGGCTGAACATCCTGGTGCCCTTCGTGGACCGGCTGGCCTACAAGCATTCGCTCAAGGAGATCCCGCTGGACGTCCCCAGCCAGGTCTGCATCACGCGTGACAACACGCAGTTGACCGTGGACGGGATCCTGTACTTCCAGGTGACGGACGCGATGCGCGCGAGCTACGGCTCGAGCAACTACATCATCGCAATCACCCAGCTGGCGCAGACCACGCTGCGCTCGGTGATCGGCCGCATGGAGCTGGACCGGACCTTCGAGGAACGCGACGTCATCAACAGCTCGGTGGTGCAGGCGCTGGATGAGGCGGCGTTGAATTGGGGCGTGAAGGTGCTGCGCTACGAGATCAAGGACCTGACGCCGCCGGCGGAGATCCTGCGCTCGATGCAGGCGCAGATCACGGCGGAGCGTGAGAAGCGCGCGCTGATCGCGGCGTCCGAGGGTCGCCGCCAGGAGCAGATCAACATCGCCACAGGCGAGCGCGAGGCGGCGATCGCGCGCTCCGAGGGCGAGAAGCAGGCGGAGATCAACAAGGCGCAGGGCGAGGCGGCGGCGATCCTGGCGGTGGCGGAAGCCAGCGCGGATGCGATCCGTCAGATCGCCTCGGCGATCCAGCAGCCGGGCGGCGGTGACGCGGTGCAGCTGAAGGTGGCGGAGAAGGCGGTGGAGGCCTTCTCGCAGCTGGCGCAGAAGAACAACACGATGATCGTGCCGGCCAACATGAGCGAGGTCTCGGGGCTGATCGGCACGGCGATGGCGCTGATCAAGAGCGACAAGGTGATCCAGCCTGGGCGCTGATCGCAAGTTCGTGGACAAGTTTCATTTGGATCCAGAAAACTGCGCTATGATGGCGGGCTTCGGAGAGATGGATGAGTGGTTTAAGTCGCACGCCTGGAAAGCGTGTGTAGGTTAATCGCCTACCGAGGGTTCGAATCCCTCTCTCTCCGCCAAGACATGGAACGGGCCCTGAGCGATCAGGGCCCGTTTTTCATTTCTGCCTTGTCCCCTGTCCGGGTCGACCTCGTCTCGACCCGGTCGACTCGTGGTCAGTCGCCGCTACGCTTGCCCCCTGCCCGGTGCATCGGGCCGTCGACAGAAAACAGGGAGACAAGATGACACATTCCGTCTGGCGCGGCGTGATGCCGCTGCTCACGCTGACCCTTGGCGCCACCGCGTTGCTGAGCGCCTGCTGGAGCGGCAACAACGATGACGACGGGCCGGCGCCGCCCGCATCCACTTACTCCGCCGAGATCCGGCGCACCGCCATGGGCGTGCCGCACATCAAGGCCCCCAACTGGAGCGGCGTGGGTTACGGATACGGCTACGCCCAGGCGCAGGACGACCTGTGCACCATCGCCAACTCGATGCTGACCTTCCGCGGCGAGCGCTCCCGCTACTTCGGCGCGGACGCGGTGATCCCCTTCCAGGGCACGATCGGACAGCCCCGCAACCTCGATGCGGACTTCTATCACCGCCATGTCCTGAACGACGACGTGATGCAGCGCCTGATCGCCGCGCAGCCGGAGCGCCTCAAGCAGGTCGTGGCCGGATACGCGGCGGGCTACAACCGCTACGTCCGCGAGATCAAGGCCGGCGCCGAGCCCACCGCCCATATGGCCTGCCGGGGCGAAGAATGGGTCAAGCCGCTCACCGACACCGACGTCTTCCGCCGCATGTACGCGGCCCACTTCGCGGCGGGCTACAGCAACTACCTCGTCCAGATCGCCAACGCCACCGCGCCCGCCGCGGCGACCCCGACGATGGCGTCCGCCGCGACGGCACTGGCGGCCAGGCCGACACCCGCTGCTCGGCGCACACCCCCGCTCAAGGCGACGCAGCTGGCGCTCGCCACGGACCAGCTTCCCCGCTTCGGGGTCGGTGGTCACGAGGGCGTCGGCAGCAACATGATTGGCTTCGGCACCGCGGCCACCGGCGACAGCAGCCCCCTGCTCTTCGGCAATCCGCACTGGTACTGGCGCGGTCCCGATCGTTTCTATCAGGCGCAGTTCACCATTCCGGGTGAACTGAACGTCGCCGGCACCTCCTTCCTGGGGGTGCCCGTGATCCAGATCGGCTACACGAACGACGTCGCGTGGAGTCACACCGTCTCGGCCGCCCGCCGTTATGGCCTGTTCCAATTGACGCTCGTGCCCGGCGATCCGACCAGCTACCTGCGCGACGGCGTGCCGGTGAAGATGACCGCTCGGGCGCTGACCGTGGCGGTCAAGCAGGGCGACGGCACCGTGGCCAACGTGACGCGCACGCTGTATGAATCGCAGTACGGGCCCATCGTGAACCTGGGCGCGCTCAATCCGGCGCTGGGCTGGACGACGAACACCGCCTTCGCGATCCGGGACATCAACGCGGACAACTTCCGCGTGTTCCGTGTCTGGCTGCGCTGGAGCCAGGCCAGGACGCTGGACGAGTTTGCGGCCATCCAGCGCGAGGAATCGTCCATCCCCTGGGTCAACACGGTGGCCGTCGCGCGAGGCGGCAGCCAGGCCTGGTATGCCGACATCGGCGCGGTGCCCAACGTCTCGCCCGCGCAGATGACCAGTTGCGCCACGCCGCTGACGACGGCGCTCAGCGCCGCGCTGCCGCGCACGCCGGTGCTCGACGGCTCGAAGAGCAGCTGCGACTGGCTGACCGATGCGGACTCCAAGCAGCCGGGCGCCATCGGCACCTCGCGCATGCCCAGCCTGCTGCGCGACGACTACGTGCTCAACAGCAACGACAGCTATTGGCTGAGCAACCCGGCCGCGCCGCTGACCGGATTCCCCGACCTGATGGGCCCCGCGGGCACGACCGCCATCAGCCTGCGCACCCGCCTGGCGCATCTGCTCGCGCAGGGACGGCTGGCGGGCACCGACGGCTACGCGGGCAACAGGGCAACGAGCGACACGGTCCGCGCGATGGTGCTGAACAGCCGCGCGCTGTCGGCCGAGCTGGTGAAGGACCAGGCGCTGAACTTGCTGTGCGCGCCGCCCGCGGCGATCAGCGTCACCGGCGACACGGCCACAGGAGAGACCTTCAACCCGGCGCGCAACGTCGATCCGACCGAGGCGTGCGCGGCGCTGCAGGCCTGGGACAACAAGGCGCTGGTGGGGTCTCGCGGCGCGCATGTGTGGGACGAGTTCTGGACACGCGCCTTGCGATTGCCGGAGGCCTCGCTGTATGCGGTGCCGTTCAGCGCGGCCGACCCCCTTCACACGCCGCGCGATCTGAATCCCGCCGCGGTGTCGACGCTGCGGCAGGCCTTCGGCGCGGCCATCCTGCGCGTGCAGGCCAGCGGCTTCGCGCTCACGGCCACGCGGGGCGAGACCCTGTTCGCACCGCGCGGTGCCGACAAGATCCCGATGTTCGGCGGGTGCGGCGCGCAGGGCTACTTCACGATCGCGTGTTCCCCGACGCGCATCGATCAGGGCGGCTACAACCTGGACACGGCGACCAGCGCCAACAGCTACATGCAGGTCGTGCGCTTCCCCAGCGACGGGGTCGAGGCCTACACCTTCCTGACCTTCTCGCTCTCCGACGATCCGGCGTCCGCGCATTACGGCGACTACACGCGCGCCTACAGCGCGGGGCAGTGGCAGCGGATGCCGTTCTCGGAGGCCGACATCGCGAAGGACCCGGCGCTGACGACCAAGACGATCAGCGAGTAGATCCGGCAGCGCAGGCGGCGGGCCTATCATCCGCCCCCATGCTGACCTTTGAACAAGTCTTCGGATTCCTGCTGGCCGCGATGCTGATCACCGCGTCGCCGGGGCCGGACAACCTGATGGTGCTGGGCATGGGCGTGTCCAAGGGACGCCGTCATGGCATGGCCTTCGGATTGGGTTGCGCGCTGGGCTGCCTGAGCCACACGGTGCTGGCGGCGATCGGCGTGAGCGCGCTGATCGCGGCCTCTCCGGTGGCGTTCACGGCGCTGAAGGTGGCCGGCGGGCTCTATCTGATCTGGCTGGGCTTCAAGGCGTTGCGCAGCCGCGGCGGCGCGAGCGTGGCGGATGCCTCGCAGGTCGAGGACTCGCTCGCGCGCCTGTTCTTCAAGGGCGTCTTCGCCAACGCGATCAATCCGAAGGTCGTGCTGTTCTTCCTGTCCTTCCTGCCGCAGTTCGTCGTGCCGGCGCAAGGCCATGTGGCCGCGCAGACCGCCCTGCTCGGCCTGGTCTTCACCGCGCAGGCCGCGGTGCTGTTCGGCCTGCTCGGCTACTTCGCCGGCGCGATCGGCCAATGGCTGCAGCGCAAGCCCCGCGCCGGACTCTGGCTGGACCGCATCGCCGGCGCCGTGTTCGTCGCGTTGGGGCTGCGCTTGATCGTGTCGCGCTGAGCACCTGCATCACCCTTTCGCAGATCGTCGGTGGATCTGACCTTCCCATGCGATCCGGTCCCCCACTTTTGATGATGTGCGCCAGCCAGGGCGACTGATACCGTTCGACCTCTTGCCTGCGACGCGTGTCGCTCGGGGTTCGAATGAGGCACTCCACCGCACAGATCATTCCACTGCGTCGTTCATCGCTACGCGAGATTCGAACGGCTTCTATTCACAGCGCCGGTGTGCGCCTCAACGGCTCTCGCAACGAGGTCTGGCTTTGCCCGGCTTACAGCGGCGCCGACACGGTGATGCTCTACGTGAAGCCCGGTTTGACCGTGCGACAACTGGTCGCCGAGCTGGTCGCCGCGCAGGTAGGACATTGCCTCGGGCTTCCCTGCCCTGACCCATTCATCACCTCTGTGGCGCCACACCATGTCGGACGCGCTCGTGGGCCGACGATGCTGGCCTTTGGCTGCCAACAAGTAGGCCCCACCTCACTCGCGTATCCGGTCCGCAATCTGTCGCTGATGCTGGATCTGCTTCGCAAGGCAAAGGCAACCGAGGGTGCCTGCGTGCTCGACGAATGGATTGCCAATGCCGTGCGAGGACGCGCCTTCGACATGCGAGACCCCAGCAATGACAGCGCATCAATTGCCTAGCTTCGAGGCCGTCTGGTGGCCAATCTTCCTGGAAACGGTTCCCGGATCCAGCGAGCAGCTCTGCGTCGCCGTCCTGATGCGCGCGGCCAGCGGACAAGCCGCTGTCAGGCAGGCCATTTCCCCTGACGTTCTGCGGTCGCTGTTTGGCAGCGGCGGCAAAGGAATGACGTTCATCATCGAGCAGACCGTGCTGGATCTCCAGCGCCAACTGAACGGATTCACTCGCGTCGAGGAACTGGACTTTGCGTTCGGAGGCTTCCGATTCGGCACCGTCCGCGATTGCGTGGCCAGAGACGCCGACGAGGTATTCGACATCGCGATGCGTCTCGGGACCGCGTTCTCTCAATCGCCGTTCGGCTCGGAGAACAACGCTGGCGACACCGACGCGCAACTGGCCTTCGACGAATGGACGGAGCAAGTACGCAAGCACACCCTGGCGGACATTAACTCCGCCTACCTCGCGGACGCCTTCAATGTCCAGCTGCCGATACTCAACGCCAAGCGGCTTCGCATCGGTTTCGTTCGCGGCGGCTACGTTGCCCAGTTCGGCGTGCTGCGCGTGGGCAAGAGCTTGAACACCGACCAGCGCGCGCTCAAGCTCAAGCTCTTCGACCTGGAGGTCCTGCGCCGAGAGAACGCGCTCGACATCCATGACGCCGAGTTGATCGTCGGCGTCGAGAGTCCCGGAGACAGCCATCCGAAACGCCAACGCGAAGCGCTGATCGAGACTTGGGACTTCATCACGCGCGAGTCATCCCTGCGCGGCGTGACGCCGCTTCGGTACACCAGCTCGCAAGCTGCCGCGGAATACCTTCGCAAAAGAGCGGCCTGACCCGCGTTGTCAACGCGGTCTTGTCGACCTCCGAACGAGGATTCCGCGACGATGGGGCTTTCCCGCACGTCGCGGCACGCTGCTTGCCGCCTTGCTCCTCCCCCATTCCGGAGACTCGCATGACCCTTCGCCCTTTGATCGCCGCCGCGCTGCTGGCCGCCCTGCCCGCGACCGTCGTGTTCGCCGCTGACGCCACCGTCACCCTGAAGGTGGCCACCCCTCAGGGGGAAGGCGGTCCCATCGGCACGGTGACGATGGAGGACACGAAGTACGGCCTGGTCTTCACGCCGAAGCTCACGGGGCTGCCGCCCGGCCTGCACGGCTTCCACGTGCACGCGAATCCTTCCTGCGCCGCCGCCGACAAGGACGGCAAGCCCTCCCCGGCCGAGGCCGCCGGTGGCCACTTCGACCCCAAGAAGTCCGGCAAGCACGGCGAACCCTGGGGTGACGGCCACCTCGGTGACCTGCCGCCGCTGTTCGTCAACGGCGAAGGTGAGGCCTCCCAGCCCGTGCTCGCGCCGCGCCTGAAGTTGGCCGACGTCAAGGGCCACGCGCTGATGATCCACGCCGGCGGCGACAACCACGCCGACCACCCCGCCCCGCTGGGCGGCGGCGGCGCGCGCGTCGCCTGCGGCGTCATCCAGTGACGCCTTCTTTCATGTAACAGCTGCGCAGGGGCCCTTCGGGGCCCTTGCGCTTTCTGGGCGCGCGATTTGCGTGCCTGAGCAGGCATGGGGCTTGCCTAACTGAAACGCTCGGTTTCAGACCGCATCCACCATTTGCAAGAGGTAAGCCAATCATGACTCGCCCTGTCGGCCCGCTCCCCGTCCTTCCTGGCCTCTCCGGCGCCGCCACTCCCGCGTTCGCGCATGACCTGGCCTTGCAGCGCCACCTCGCCCAATGCGCCCGCGCGCGCGGCCGCTGGTTCGGCCTGGCCGTGCTGGCTGAGCGGCTTCATGGCCTCGTGCTTCCGCGCCTGGCCACCACCGCCGCCCTGAGCGCCCTCACCCTGGGCCTGTTCGCTCACTGGCTATGACCGCCAACCGGCATACGAACGACGCTGAGCCCTCCCCCGCCGCGACGCCCGCCCCCTCCCTGGAGGGCGCCCCGGCGTCTGCCTCGGCGCGTCCACCCGACGAGGGGCTGGACGCCCACCCGGAAATTGCGGAAGAACTTGCGCTGCTCAACCCGTCGCTGGGCGCCATCGAGCCGCCGGTGCGCTCGGTGCTCTTCGGCCTGGCCCGCTTTGAGCAGCACGGACGCAGCCTCGCGCAGGCGCAGGCCGTCCAGGGCACCGCCGGCGCGGGCCAGTTCTTCCCGCGCCTGGACGAGAACGTGGCGATGCTGCGCCAGTCCCGGCGCCTCATCGAGAAACGCCATCGCGACTTCCGCCACCTCGGCGCCGCCGGGAAATGGCTGCTGGACAACGCCGCGCTGATCGACGAGCAGACGCATCAGGTCCGTCGCGGCCTGCCGCGCGGCTTCTTCCGGCTGCTGCCGCGGCTGCGTGACGAGCCGCTGGCCGGCCTGCCCCGCATCTACGGCATCGCCTGGGCCTGGGTGGCCCACACCGACGGCGGCTTCGACACGGAGCTGCTCACCGCCTACCTGCGCGCCTACCAGCAGGAGCGTCCGCTGTCGCTGGCCGAGCTCTGGGCGCTGCCGACCACCTTGCGGGTGGTGCTGGTCGAGAACCTGCGCCGCCTGGCCGAGCGCTTCGCCACGCTGCAGGCCGCGCGCGACGTCGTGCATCACTGGTACGACGGCCATCCGCAGCAGACCGGCATCGGCGCGATCACGCGGCTGGAGCCGCGCATGCTTGAGCGCGGCGTGGCCGAGGCCTTCTGGCTGCAGCTCGACCACCGCATGGAGGAACTGCCCGCGCCGCTGATGGGCGAGCTCGCGGCCTGGCTGAGCACGCGGCTGCCCGCGCCGGCGCAGGCGCTCGCGCGCCAGCAGGACGAGTCCATCAAGGACCTGCAGAGCATCCGCAACGCCATCACCGCGCTGCGCCGCATCGATCAGACCGATTGGCGCCGGCTCATCCAGGCCGTGAGCCCGGTGATGCAGACGCTGGGCCAGTGCCCCGTCTTCGCGGCCGAGGCCACGGACACACAAGACCTGACGCTGCATGAGATCGAGCGGCTGGCGCGCCGCAGCGGCCGCACGGAGCTCGAGATCGCGCAGCAGCTGCTCGCGCTGACGCAGCGGGCCGGGCCGCCCGAGGACGGCGACCCCGACCGCCGCAGCGCGCCGATCTACTGGTGGCGCGGCGCGGGACGGCCCACGCTGCTCGCCGCGCTGGGCCTGCACGAAGGCCGCTGGCCGCCGCACGACACCGCCCCCGGCCAGCGCTGGGCCGCCGTGGCCTATCTGTCCGGACTGGCGGTGCTGGGCCTGCTCGGCCTGTACTGGCTGATGAGCCAGGCGAGGCCCGGCCTGCCGGTCTGGCTGCTGGCGGCCACGGCGCTGCTCGCGGCCGGACCGATCGGCGAGGCGGTCGTCGCCTTGACCAATCGCTGGATCAGCGAGCTCGCCCGGCCGGCGCGGCTGCCACGGCTGGACTTCAGCGGCGGCCTCCCCGATGACGAGCGCACGCTGGTGGTCATGCCGGTGCTGCTGCCGCGCGAGGACAGCATCGCGCCGCTCGCCGCGCAACTGGAGCAGCATCACCTGGCCAATCCCGAGCGGCTCGTGCAGTTCGCGCTGCTCAGCGATCACGCCGATGCCTACGAGGAACATCACAGCGGCGACACGATGATCGTGGTCACCGCCGCCGACGCCATCGCGGCGCTCAACGAGCGACACGGCCCGCTGGCCGACGGTCAGCCACGCTTCCTGCTGCTGCATCGCGGCCGCGAATGGTCCGCCACCGAGCGGCGCTGGATCGGCTGGGAACGCAAGCGCGGCAAGCTCGAGCTGCTGCTGCGGCTGCTGGCCGCGCCGGCGGGGACCTCGCCCTTCGTCGACCTGGGCGCGCTCTCGCGGCCCGCCGTCGGCGTGCGCCACCTCATCACGCTGGACGCCGACACCGACATGCCGCCCGGACGCCTGCGCGCGCTGGTCGGCACCGCCGCGCATCCGATGAACCGGCCACGCGTGGACACGGCGACGCGCCGTGTCGTCGAGGGCTACGCGATCCTGCAACCGCGCGTGCTCTCGCCGATGCCCGACGACAAGGCGAGCACGCCCTACCACCGGCTCTTCGTCGGCCAGTTCGGCATCGATCCCTACAGCGCCGTCAGCTCCGAGATCTTCCAGGACCTGTTCGGCGAAGGCAGCTTCACCGGCAAGGGCCTGCTGGACGTGCGTGCCTGCCATGCGGTGCTCGACGCGCGGCTGCCCGAGGGCCGCGTGCTCAGCCACGACCTGCTCGAAGGCAGCCTCGCGCGTTGCGCCGGGGTGTCCGACATCACGCTGGTCGAGGACTCGCCCATGCATGCCGACGTCGCCCACGGCCGGCTGCACCGCTGGACGCGCGGGGATTGGCAGCTGCTGCCCTTCATCGTGCACGCGCGGCGCGAGGGCATCGCGCCGATCAATCGCTGGAAGCTGATCGACAACCTGCGCCGCTCGCTGGTCGCGCCGATGGCGCTCGCGCTGATGCTGCTGGCGCTGGCCACCGAGGTGCTGCCTTTCGGGCTGACGCTGGCCGTGGTGGCGAGCGCCTTCGCGATCGGGCCGCTGGTCGGCGCGCTGGCCGGGCTGGTGCCCAGCCGCGACGGACTCGCCCGCCGGCACTTCTATCGCGAGACCGGCCACGACCTGTGGCGCGCGCTCGGCCTGGCGGCCTGGCATGTCGCGCTGCTGCTGCACCTGTCGATGCTCTACCTGGACGCGATCGGCCGCGCGGTGTGGCGCCTGGCCGTGACGCGGCGCCATCTGCTGGAGTGGACGACCGCCGCGGCGGCGGCCGCCGCCGCGCGTCACGAACTCCCGACGCTGGTCCGCCAGCACCTGCGCGTGCCCATCGCGGCGCTCGTGATCGGCGGCGTGCTCGCGCTGGCCGCGCTCAACGGCGCGCCGGTCGACGGGCCGGCCTCGGTGGTGATGCTGGTGCTGTGGGCGCTGTCTCCGCTGTGGATCTGGTGGGCGAGCGCCCCGCGCGCGCCGCTGCTGCGCAGCGAGACGGAGATCGACCCGCAGGGCCGGGAGTACCTCTGGCGCGTGGCGCGTGACACCTGGCGCTTCTACGACCGGCACGTCGGCGCCGAGGACAACCACCTGCCCCCGGACAACGTGCAGCTCACGCCGCACCTGCTGGTCGCGCATCGCACCTCGCCGACCAACATCGGCATGTACCTGCTCACGGTGGCCTGCGCGCGCGAGCTGGGCTTCATCGGCCTGGTGACGATGAGCGAGCGGCTCTCCGCCACGCTGGACACGCTCGAGCGCCTGCCGCGCTGGAACGGCCACTTCTACAACTGGTACGACACGCAGTCGCTGGTGGTGCTGGCGCCGGGTTACGTGTCGGCGGTGGACAGCGGCAACTGCTCGGCCCATCTGCTCGCCGTAGCGCGCGCCTGCGAGATGGCCGCGGAGCTCTCGCCCGAGCAGCTCGCCGCGCCGGCGCGCGACGCGTTGACGCGCACGCTGCACCGGCTGCGCGTGATGCAGCCGCCGCTGGCGGGCGACGGCGTGCTGGCCGCGGGCGCCGCGCTGGTGGCCGCGCTGATCGATCCGGAAAACCGGCAAGCCGGCGCCGAGGAACAGCAAGCCGTGTTGCGCGGGCAGGTCGACGCCGCGCGCGCCGAGCTGGACGCGCTCGCCGCGGTGGATGGTTACGCGGCCACGCCGTCGCACTGGCTGCTGCGCGACCTGATCGCGCAGCTGGACTCGGCCTGGCGCGACCACGGCGCGGCGTTCCAGCAGGCGCGCGTGGGCTTGCGCGAGCTGGCCAGCCGCGCGCGTCGCCTGGGGCTGGAGGCGGACTACCGGCCGCTGTATGACGGCGAACGGCGCCTGCTGCGCATCGGCTGGCGCGGTGACGCGCAGCAGCTCGACGACAACCATTACGACCTGCTCGCCAGCGAGGCGCGGCTCACCAGCCTGATCGCGATCGCCAAGGGCGACCTGCCGCCCGAGCATTGGCGCTCGCTGGGCCGGCCCTTCTTCGCGCGTGACGGCGCGGGTGATTCGCTGGGGCTGAAGTCGTGGTCGGGCTCGATGTTCGAGTACCTCATGCCCTCGCTGGTGCTGCGCGAACCCGCGGCCAGCGCGCTGGGCCGGGCGATCCGCACCGCCGTGCGCGAGCAGCAGCGGGAGGCGAACGGCAAGGGCACGCCCTGGGGCATCTCGGAATCGGCGATCGCGGGACAGGACCACACGCTGGCCTACCAGTACGGGCCGCAGGGCGTGCAGACGCTCGCGCTGGCGCGCATGCCGGTGGACGAGCGCGTGCTGGCGCCCTATGCCACGCTGATGGCGGCGATCGTCGCGCCGGTGCAGGTGGTCAGCAACCTGCAGGCCTTCGAGCGGCTGGGCGCGCGCGGCGATCTCGGGTTCATCGAGGCCGTCGACTACACGCCGCAACGTCAGACCGCGGGCGCGGGCCACACGCTGGTGCAGACCTACATGGCCCACCACCAGGCGATGGGCTTCGTCGCGCTGACGCAGCTGCTGGCCGACGACGCGCCGCGCCGCTGGCTGATGAGCGACCCGCATGTGAAGGCGGTCGCCACGCTGCTGCACGAGCGCGCGCCGCGCGAGGTGGCGCCGCTGGAGGCGAGCGTCGCCGAGCTCACGCCGCGCAAGCAGGCGGTGCGCAAGACCCGCATGGTGCGCGAGAGCGAGCCGCTGGCCGAGTCCCTGCCGCTCACGCACATGCTGACCAACGGGCGCTACTCGGTGGTGCTGCGCAGCCACGGCGCGGGCTACAGCAACTGGGACGGCGTGGCGATCACGCGCTGGCGCGACGACCTGCTGCGCGACCAGCACGGCAGCTTCACGATGATCCGGCGCGCCGGCGAGGCCGACTGGTTCAGCAACACCGCGCGTCCCACGCCCGATCCGCGCGCGCGCTACCAGGCCCGCATGCAGGCCGAGCGGGTGCTCTTCGAAGCCACCTGGCCCGATCTGCAGAGCTGCACCACGGTGTGGGTCAGCCCCGAGGACGACTGCGAGCTGCGCCAGGTCGAGCTCACCTACCGGGGCACCGAGCCGCTGTCGCTGGACGTGGTCTCGTGCTTCGAGGCCACGCTCGCGCCGCAACGCGGCGACGAGGCGCATCCCGCGTTCTCCAACCTGTTCATCCAGGCGCGCTGGGACGAATCCGAGCACGCGCTGCACCTGCGCCGCCGCCCGCGCCTCTTCGACGAGGCGGCGATGCGCGCGGTGTTCTTCCTGGCCGGCATCGACGCCGGTCCGGCCGGCGCGAGCGGCCCGGAGCTCAAGCCCGACGCCCATGTCGTGCGCGAGGTCCTGCCCATCGCGGATCGCGCGCGCTGGCTGGGCCGATACGGCAGCTCGACGCGGCCGGTCGGTGACGCGATGCCGCGATTCGTCGATGACGAGGCGGACGTGAGCGCCGAGGGCGAACCGGGCCGGCTGCTCGACACCGGTCTCGATCCCGTGGCCGGGCTGCGCGTGGGCCTGATCCTCAAGCCCGGCGCCACCGTGCGGCTGACCTTCTGCACGGCCGCGTCGCGCGACGCGGACCTGCTGCGCGCGCTCGTCGACAAGTACCGCCAGACCGCGCACGTGGAGCGCGCGGCGTCGATGTCCCACACGATGGGCGGCATCCGGCTGCGCGAGCTGCAGTTCGACACCGTCACCTGGGGCGCGCTGCTGCAGCTCAACACGCTGATCACCGGCCAGGCCGTGCGCGAGCCCGCCCATGCGCGCGCGCCGGTCGCACGTTGTGATCGCCGCGCGTTGTGGCGCTTCGGCATCTCGGGCGATCGTCCGATCCTGATGGTGACGGTCAGCGGCGAGGAAGGCCTGGACCTGATCCGCGCGCTGAAGAAGGCGCTGCGCATGTGGACCACGCATGCGGTGGGCGTGGACCTCGTGGTGCTCAACGAGGAACCGCCCTCCTACCTCGCGCCGGTGCAGCAGGCGCTGGCGGCCTTGCAGTCGCGGTTGCAGGGGCAGGCGCAGGGCCGGCCGGCGCATCTGTGCTCGGCGCTGCATGTGCTGCGCGACAGCGATCTGCAGCCCGACGAGCGTTTCACGCTGCACACCCTGACCCGGCTGCGGCTGCAGGCCGACGGCCGCGGGCTGTCGCAGCAGCTCGAGCGCTGGATCGAGGACCACGCCGCGGTGCCGGACACGCCGCGGCTGCCGGTCGCACACGCGCTCGTGGAGCGCCCGCGGCCCGAAGCGGTCGCGCGGCCGCCGGAGGGTCGCTTCGATCCGGACCACGGCGGCTTCTCGTTCGAGGTCTCGCCGCAACGGCATCCGTCGCGCCCGTGGGTCAACGTGCTGGCCAACCGCGATTTCGGCTGCCAGGTCACCGAGATCGGCGCCGGCTACACCTGGGCCGGCAACAGCCGCATGCATCAGGTCACGCCCTGGTCCAACGATCCGCTGCTGGATCCACCGGGCGAGTGGCTGCTGCTGCACGACCTGAACCACGACCGCGTCTGGCCGCTGGGACGGCAACTGCGCAGCGACGCGCCGCTGACGGTGGAGCACGGCATCGGCTACTCGCGCAGCCGCCAGCACCTGGAAGACCTCACCGTGGAGCTGTGCTGGTGCGTGGACCGCGACGCGTCCATCAAGCAGGTACAGGTGACGATCACGTCGGACGGTCGCGCGCGACGGCGGTTGCGGCTGGTGGCGCTGGCGGAATGGCAGCTCGGCAGCGCGCGCAGCGAGCGCCTGTCGGTGACCACGCGCGAGGCCTGGCTCACGGTCGGCGAGGACGGGGCAGGTCTGCCCCAGCCCGAGCGCGCCCGCGTGCTGATGGCCACGCAGCTCGATCACCTGGGCGGCTTCGGCGGCGCGACCGCGGCGCTGTGCCTGCGCCCCGGCCCGGGCGTGCGCCCGGACCCGCGCGACTGGACCTGCGACCGGCGCGCCTTCTTCGACGCCGCCGGCAACATGGTGCTGCCGCGCGCGCTCACGCCGCGCAGCGGCGACGGGCTTGATGCCTGCGCGGCACTGGGCGCGCAGATCGAGCTCGACGGCGCCTCTCCGGCGCGGCTGAGCGTGCTGCTGGGCCATGGTCCCTCGCCCGAGGCGACCCACGCGCTGATGGCCGCGGCCTGGGCGGTCGACCCGGCGGAGCGGCTCGACCGCCAGCGCCGGCAGTGGCCGGAGCTGCTCGGCGGCCTGCAGGTCGTCACGCCCGATCCGCGTTTCGACGCGCTGACCAATCACTGGCTGCCCTATCAGACGCTGGTGTGCCGCATGTGGGCGCGGGCCGGCTTCTACCAGGCGGGCGGCGCCTTCGGTTATCGCGACCAGCTGCAGGACGCGATGGCGCTGACGGACGTCGCGCCGCAGTTGCTCGCCGACCAGATCCGGCGCAGCGCGGCGCGCCAGTTCCCCGAGGGCGACGTGCAGCACTGGTGGCACGAGCCCGGCGGCGCGGGGGTGCGCACGCA
Source organism: Roseateles sp. (assembly GCA_039594005.1). GTDB lineage: Bacteria > Pseudomonadota > Gammaproteobacteria > Burkholderiales > Burkholderiaceae_C > Roseateles. The sequence goes on along the minus strand of JBCNOF010000010.1, from coordinate 434,264 downwards.
TTTCGCCGACGACCGGCTCTGGCTCCCCTACGCGCTGGCGCATTACCTCGCGCGGACCGGCGAGCTCGCGCTGCTCGACGAGAACGTGCCCTTCCTCGTGGGTCAGCAGGTGCCCGAGGGCGCCGAGGACATCTACGAAAGCCCGCGCACCGACGGGCCGCCGGCGTCGGTCTACGAGCACGCCGCGCGCGCGATCGACCGCAGCCTGGACAGCGGTCCGCATGGCCTGCCGCTGTTCGGTACCGGGGACTGGAACGACGGCATGAACCGCGTCGGTCACGAGGGCCGCGGCGAATCGGTGTGGATGGCGTGGTTCCTCGCGCAGGTGATCGAGGACTTCTCCCCGGTGGCCGCGGCGCGCGGCGAGCATGAGCGCGTGCAGCGCTGGAAGAGCGCGCGCGACGGCTGGGTGCGGGCGCTGGACGGGCCGGGCTGGGACGGCGAGTGGTACCGGCGGGGCTTCTTCGACGACGGCTCGCCGCTGGGGTCGGCGCAGAACGCCGAATGCCGCATCGACCTGATCGCGCAGAGCTGGGCCGTGCTGACCGGGGCGGCCGATCCGGCGCGCGCGCGCCAGGCGATGGCCAGCGCCTGCGCGCAGCTGCTTGATCCGGTGGCGAAGCTGGCGCGGCTGCTGCATCCGCCGCTGGCCGTGGCGCAGCCCAGCGCGGGCTACATCCAGTCCTACGCGCCGGGCGTGCGCGAGAACGGCGGCCAGTACAACCACGCCGCGGTCTGGGCGCTGATGGCGCTGGCGCAACTGGGACAGCGCGACACGATGTGGCAGGTCTACACGGGACTGAGCCCGGCGCATCGCTGGGCGGATCCGCGACTGGGTCCGATCTACGCGATCGAGCCCTACGTGATGGCGGGCGACATCTACTCGCATGCGCCCTGGGTCGGACGCGGCGGCTGGAGCTGGTACAGCGGCTCGGCCGGCTGGTTGCTGCGGGCCTCGCTGGAGTCCATCTGCGGGGTGGTGATCGAGCAGGGTCGGCTGCGCGTGCGGGCCTGCCTGCCGGTGCACTGGGACCAGGCCGAGGTGCGCGTGCGTTACGAAGGCCGCTGGCTGCGCGTGATCGTCTGCGCCAACGAGACCGCCTGCCGGGCCGCGCTGACGCGTGAACCGGGCGCCCGGCGCGAGCCCTCGGGGGTGGAGGTCGAGCTCGCGTCGCTGACCCCGGAGCAGGCGTTGGTCGTGGTCAGCGTGCCGGAGATGGTCAAGCTGCCGCAGACCACGGGCCAGGGCGCGGCGGCGAAATGACCGCCTTGCGATGAACGCGCCGGAGCGTCCGCGAGCGCCGCTGGCTAGAGAGGGATTCCACTGACCGGGGTCCCTCTCCGGCGCCGGACAGAATCGTCCGGATGTTCACCGCCCACCCCAAGCGCGCCTCTGCTGGCGCCGATGTTGGCATCACCGCTGGAGAAGCGGCCCCGCTACAGGACCGCTTCGTCGCGGACCTGCTGACCAACCCCAACAACCGGGCGATCCTGGAGCGTTGGGATCAGCTCGCGCTGCCCGATGGCTGGCTGGTCGCGGGGTGCCTGTTCCAGACCGTCTGGAACCTGCGTGACGGGCGGCCGCCGACGGCGGACATCAAGGATTACGACCTCTTCTACTTCGATCCGCAGGACCTCAGCCGCGAGGCCGAGCAGCGCGTCCAGGCCCGCGTCGACGCGGTGCTCGGCGACCTGGGCATTCCGATCGAGGCGGCCAACCAGGCGCGGGTGCACCTCTGGTACGAGGAGGACTTCGGCGAACCCTATCAGCCGCTGCACAGCGCGCGCGACGGCATCGAACGCTTCCTTGTGCCCTGCACCTGCGTGGGCGTGCGCCCGGACGAGGTCTACGCGCCCTACGGCCTGGAAGGGCTGTATGCCGGCCGCCTCGCGATGAATCCGCTGGTGCCGCATCGCAAGTTGTACGAGCGCAAGGCCGCGTCGTACCAGCGGCGCTGGCCGTGGCTGACGATCGAGCCGGCCAGCGAAGCCGTTGACCTTCGCGCTGACGGCTAGCGAGACGGCGCGCCGGGTGGGCGGGGCATGACGGGCAACGGTCATGACCCCAGGCGCCACGCGCGGACGCCCAATTCCATGTCCGGAAACGGCGCGACCGCCGCGAGCCCCCGTCCTATCGTGCGGCGATCAACCACCACGACGGCCTCGGCGCCGCGCTGACATGGACTTCCGCATCCTGGGGCTGGACCCCGCCCCTTTCCGCCCGATGTTCCGCATGAGCGACGCGCTGTTGCGCGAGGTCGGCGCGAGGCGTGTGCGCATCGACAGCCCGCGCTCCGCGCCCGACCGCGTCACGCTGGACGACGCCGCACCCGGCGAGACCGTGCTGCTGCTCAACCACGTCTACCTGGATGTCGAATCGCCCTATCGCGGCACCCACGCGATCTACGTGCGCGAGGCCGACGCCGAGCGCTACGACCGCGTCAACACCGTGCCGCCCGCGCTGCGCGGCCGGATGCTGTCGGTGCGCGCCTTCGACGCGGCGGGAATGATGCGCGACGCGGATCTCACCGCGGGCGATGAACTCGAGACGCTCATCGAGCGCCTCTTCGCCGATCCGGCCGTGCACTACCTGCAGGTCCACTTCGCCAAGCGCGGCTGCTACGCCGCGCGCATCGAGCGCTGCGATCAGGGCTGATGCCTCCGCCTCATCACTGCATCACTGCAAGCCCACGATCAGCGCATCGAAGCCGGCCTTGCGCACGTCCTCGTCGATCTTCGGCGAGAGCTTGCGCGCGGCTTCAAGGTCGAGCCGGGCCTGGTCCGTCTCGTTCAGCTTGAAGCGCGCCAGCGCGCGGCCGTACAGCGCCCAGGGGCCGTTGCGCAGCTCGATCGTCTTGTCGAAGGCCTTCCGGGCGCGGCCCGCGTCGCCCAGGCGCAGATAGGTCCAGCCCAGGCTGTCGCGGTACACCGGCGAATCGCCGTCGCGGTCCACCGCTTCCTTGCAGTCCTCCAGCCCCTGCGCCGGCTCGAGGTTCATCCGCGCCCGCAACCAGCAGCGGCTGTTGTAGGCCGAGGCCAGTTGCAGGTCCTTCGGATGCGAGTCGATCCACAGCGCGTATTGCTTGAGCGCCTCCGGCCCCTGGTTCAGCCGGCCATGCAGATCCGCCATCGCGCGCCGCAGGTTCCACGACGGCGGCACCGCGGCGTCCAGCACCGACAGGTCCGCGTTCGCGCCGTCGCGGTCCCCGGCCGCCACGCGCAGCGATGCGCGACGCACACGGGCCTCATGCAGCGCGGGATCCAGCATGAGCGCCTGGTCCAGATCGGCCAGCGCCTGCTTGGGGTCGCGCAAGGCTTGATGCACGCGTGAGCGCAAGTCGCGGTAGTTCGCCACGTCCGGCTTCAGCGCGACCGCGCGGTTCAGGTCGTCCAGCGCGCGCTTGGGATCGCCGGCAGTCAACGCCGCGGCGCCGCGCCGCGCGAAGCCATCGGCGTCGTCGTCCGCGAGCGCCTCGGCCTTGGCCGCGTAGCGCGGGTCGTACTCGCCGCCCTGGCCGCGGGCCTGCGCGAAGATCGGCCCGCCGTTCCAGGTCGCGTAGACCTTGCCCTGCAGCCGCGACACGTAGACCCGGTGCGACAGGAAGTAGTCCAGCCCCAGCAGCATGCCGTGGTCGCTGGCGTCGACGTCGTTGACCGGCATCCGGTTGTTGAGCACCTTCTCCCCGGCGAGCTCGAAGCTCGGGATGTCGGCCATCCAGCGCTGGGCGCGCCCCGCGCCGATGCCCGAGGTGCGCCCCGCCGGCTGCATCGCGTCCGTGGCCACGCCCACGCGGCGCGCCGCCACCAGCGACAACGACGTGACGGGTGCGCCGGTGTCCATCAGCGCGGTCACGCGCTGGCCGTTGATCATCGCCCGCACGCGCACCGCCGTGTCGTTGTGGCGGTTCGTGCTTTCAATGGGCACCTCGATCACCGGCGCCTCGCCGGCCCAGTAGGCCAGGTTCGCCTTCTCGCAGTCGCCTTTGGGGAAGACCAGCCGCACCACGCCGTGCGCGAGGTCGTACTCGGTGTCCGCGGCGGACAGGAAGTTGCGGCCCAGGATGCCCATGATCCCGGCATTGAGCTCGTTGCCGCCGACGAAGAAGTCCACGTCCTTCACCGTCGCGATCTCCAGCCCGACCTCCTTGACCGTGGTCACGCGCAGCTGCTCGACCGAGCCGACCTGGCCGTGAATTCGGAAGCCCTGCGGCGGATGGCGCAGCGGCAAGTTGAGCTGTTTGGCCGTCGCCGCGCTGAGCATGCCGTAGAAGGCGCCGCTGTCGACCAGCATCGGCACCGCGACGCCGTTGAGCTTGACGGTCGCGACCGGGCGCTGGTCCACGAGCTGGACCGGAATGTCCATCGTCTGGATGCGGCAGCGGTTGGGGTCGGCCTTGGTGTCCGTCTGCGCGGCCGCGCCCGTGGCGGCCAGGATCAGCGCCAGCACCGGCGCGAAATGTCGAGCGTTCAATCGTCCCTCCCTGGGATGTCCTCGCGGGCGATCCATCGCCCGTCGTGACCCGGGACGATACCTGCGCGTCAGAGCGGAATCGGTGAGAAACGTCCCCTCTCAAGGGGGAAACGATGGGCTGGCGCGACGTCTCATGAACGCGGCGTCAAAACCGCGTCAGCCGCCCATCAAACCGTGCGCGCGAAGCCCTCAGCGGGTGGCCTGCGCGGCCGGCTTCAGGACGTCGGCCCACATCGCGGCGGCGCGCGCCGCGCCTTCGGCCGTGAAGTGGCAGCCGTTGCGCAGCGGCTGACCGAGGGTGTCGGTGTCCGGGCCTTCGCGGAAGCCGCTGTTGGGGATGACGAGCAGCTCGCGCACCGCCTCGCGGACCTGGCTGCCGTCGTGCGGCGGGCAGTAGGTCGATCGAGCAATCCACCACGGCGCGTCGACGCCCCGCGCGGCCACGCCGGCACGCAACGCGGCCAGCGCGTCGCGGTAGTCGGCCATCGCCGTGCGGTCGCGCGCGTCGGCCTCGCCTTGTTGCCACAGCACCGCCACCACCGGCCACGGCGTGCCCTTGATGCGGTCGATCTGCTGTTGCCAGTAGGTGCGCAACTGGCTGTCGGGCGCGGTCCATTCGCCGATGGTCGATGCGTCCACCGCGATCTCCGCCCAGACGATGGGCCGGCCCGCCCAGCGGCCGCCCAGCGCCTGGTTGACCGCCGGCCACAGGCTGCCGCCGGTGCCGGTGCCGCCGGGCACGGGCGCGCCGGCCAGGCCGCAACCGCCCAGGTGAAGCACCGGCATCTGCGGAACGGGCGCGGCGCCCGCGGGCACCGGGTCCGCGTGATTGGCGGCATTGGACTGGCCCATCACGAGGACCACGACCGGCTCCTGGCCCTGGAACACGGTGCCGCAATCGGGCGCGGTGATGGGCATGTCGTGGATCGCGGCGATGCGCTTGGCGAGATCGTCCGCCGGCGTCGCGCCCTTGGACTGGCGCAGCATGGCCACGCCCGCGGCGATCATCCCGGCGCAGGACAGCAGCGCCACCGCGCCGATCGCCACGGGGATCAGGAAACTCTTGCGTTCTTCGGTCATCGGGGGCTGGGCGCGCGCGACGCGCCGTCGTTCATCTGAAATCCGCGCGCATTGTCCTCGAAGGTCCTTGAAGCCCCTCGCCCGCGAAGCGGGAGAGGGGTTGGGGTGAGGGCTCGTGGGACGGCACGGAGTCCTGCCCCGAGCCCTCACCCCCCGCCCTCTCCCGCTGCGCGGGCGAGGGGGCCGTCCGGGCGCCGGGCGCGGTAGCGGATCCAGCGCATGGCAGGCTGCTCCACGAAGTGCGTCAGCGCATGCGCCAGCAGCGCCGCGACGGCCATCGTCAGCGCGATGGCCACATGGACCTCGACGCCCCAGCTCTCCAGCCGGCGCAGCAGCGCCCAGCCGATGTTCTCGTGCAGCAGGTACAGCGTGTACGAGATCGCCCCCAGCCACAGCAGCGCCGGGTGCTCCAGCCAGGTCCAGCGGCCCTTGGCCGCGCCATACAGCACCGCGTAGAAGACCGCCGCCAACATCGCCTGATGCCAGCCGTCGCACACGCCCATCACGACCAGCGCCGCGAAGGCCAGCGCCACGTCCCAGCGCGCCTGCGTCGGCGGCAGAAGCAGCGACGACATCCCCGATGACGACGACGGCGCGCCCATCACCCCGCCCCGCCGGCTCAACCGATAGATCGTCACGCCCAGCGCGAACCAGCAGATGTAGGGCAGCAGCAGCCAGCGCTGCCCCATCCACGGCAGGTTGACGCCCCAGAATGCCAGCGCCGCCGCGTACACCAGTCGCAAGGCCAGGCAGGCAAGGAGGAAGTGGCGCAGCCCCGCCGCGCCAGCGAGCCGGAAGCTCAGCAGCGCCCAGGCGTAGAACAGCAGCTCGACCTCCAGCGTCCAGTACACGCCGTCCACATGCGGGACGCCGAAGAAACCTTGCACCATCGTCACGTTGACGGCCAGCACGTCCCAGCCCACCGTCTTGCCGGGCAGGCCGATCGCATGCGTCATCGCGAAGGTCAGCACGATCGCGCCCCAGTACGCCGGATAGAGCCGGCTGAAGCGCGAGACCACGAAATCCATCGGCCGCGCGGTGCGCTCCAGCGTCATGAAGATGACGAAGCCGCTGATCATGAAGAACAGGTTCACGCCCAGCCAGCCGTGCGGAAACGCCACCAGCGGCGCCTCGACATGACCGAAGAGCTGGTCGTAGCGCGTCGTGTAATGGAACAGCACCACCGCCAGCGCCGCGATGCCGCGCAGGGCATCGAGCTGCGCCAGGCGCGGGGTCTGGCTCACACCAGGACCTCCGACGCCGCCGGATGGCTCAGGAAGCCTTGCGGGCTCGCGGTGATGCCGTAGGCGCCGGACTGGAACACGACCACCAGGTCGCCGGGCTCGGCGTGCGCCAGGCTCATGCGCTCGCCCAGCAGGTCCAGCGGCGTGCACAGCGGCCCCACCACCGAGACCCCTGCCTCGAGCTCGGCGCCGACGCGGTTGCCGATGGCCACCGGATAGTTCTTGCGGATCACCTGACCGAAGTTGCCTGACGCCGCGAGGTGATGGTGCAGCCCGCCGTCGGTGACCAGGAACACCTGCCCGCGCGAGACCTTGCGGTCCACCACGCGGCAGACATACACACCGGCCTCGCCGACCAGGTAACGACCCAGCTCCACGACGATCTTCGCCTGCGGCAGCTCGACCGCCGCGCGCTCGATCAGCGCGGCGAGGTTCTCACCGATGGGGCCCAGGTCCAGGCGCTGCTCGCCCGGGAAATACGGGATGCCGAAGCCGCCGCCCAGGTTCAGCACCTTCACCGGCGCGGGCGCGTGCGCGGCCAGCCGCGGCGCGAGCTCGAAGCTCTTGAGCTGCGCCTCGACGATCGCCTCCGGCTTGAGGTTCTGCGAGCCGGCGAAGAGGTGGAAGCCCTCGAACCCCAGCCCCGCCTCGCCGATGCGCGCCAGCAGCTCGGGCACCAGCTCGGCATCGACGCCGAACTGCTTGGGCCCGCCGCCCATCTTCATGCCGGAGGACTTGAGCTCGAAGTCCGGATTGACGCGCACCGCCACGCGCGCGGCGTAACCCGTCTCGGCGCACAGCTCGCGCAGCAGCTCGACCTCGCGGAAGGACTCGAGGTTGATCAGGATGCCAGCGGCCAGCGCCTGCTTGAGCTCCAGCGCGCTCTTGCCGGGACCCGCGAAGCTGATCTCGCGCGGATCGGCGCCGGCGTCCAGCGCCACCTGCAGCTCGCCGGCCGAGGCCACGTCGATGCCGTCGACCAGCGTGGCCAGGTGCGCGACCACCGCCGGCATCGGATTGGCCTTCATCGCGAAATGCAGCTCGAGTTTCTCCGGCATCGCCGCGCGCAACTCCGCCACGCGGCGCGTCAGCAGCGCGCGGTCATAGGCGTAGAACGGCGTGCGGCCCACGCGGTCGGTCAGGCGGGTCAGCGGCTGGCCGCCGATCTGCAGCACGCCGTCGCGCGCCGGGAACTGGTCCATCGGCGCATGTTGCGGAGTGGCCTTGGGCGGGGCCGGGGACGTGGGGAGGGAGGTCTTGTCGTCGGAGCTCACGGGATTCACTGGGCTTCCTGCCGCGCCACCCAGTCGGTGCTCAGCAGCTTGCGGTCGATCTTGCCGTTGGGGTTGCGCGGCAGCGGGCCGGCCATCTCCTGGATGCCGGAAGGAATCATGTAGGCGGGCATGCGCTGCTTGCACGCCGCGAGCAGCGCGGCCGTGTCCACCGACGCGGCGCCCACCGGCGGCGTGGCGATCACCTGGATCGCCTGGCCGATGGCCGGATGGTCGACGCCGAAGGCGACGCACTCGCCCACCAGCTGCGTCGCGTAGAGGATCTCCTCGACCTCGGTCGGGCTGACCCGGTAGCCCGACGTCTTGATCATCTCGTCGCGCCGCCCGATGAAGTACAGGAAGCCCTCGGCGTCCCTGCGCACGTTGTCGCCGGAGAAGACCGCGTACTCGGGCAGCTGCAGGCCGGCCTCGCGGCCGCCCACGCCCGCAGGCAGCAGCTTGTAGCGCTCGGCCGTCTTCTCGGCGTCGTTCCAGTAGCCCAGGCCGACCAGCGCGCCGCGGTGGACCAGCTCGCCGGGCTCGTCGGGTGCGCAGGGCGTGCCGTCCTCGCGCAGCACCAGGATCTCGGCGTTGGGAATGGCCTTGCCGATCGAATCGGGCCGGCGGTCGACCTCCTCCGGCGGCAGGTAGGTCGAACGGAAGGCCTCGGTCAGGCCGTACATCAGGAAGGGCTGCGCCGCGGGCACGCGCTGGCGCAGCAGGCCCAGCGTCTCGCGCGGCATGCGTCCGCCGGTGTTGGCGAAGTAGCGCAGGTGTTCATTGATCTCGGCGGGCCAGTCCTGCTGCGTGAGCTGGATGTACAGCGGCGGCACGGCCGTCAGCCCGGTGATGCGGTCGCGCGCCAGCGCCTTGAGCACGTCGCGCGGCATCAGGTAGTTGAGCAGCGTCACCGACGCGCCGGCGTGGAAGGCCGTCGTCAGCTGGCTGAAGCCCGCGTCGAAGGACAGCGGCAGCGCCGCCAGCAGCCGGTCCGAGGGCCGGTTGCCCAGGTAGCTCGCCACGCTCTTGGCGCCGGCGACCATGTTGCGGTGCGACAGCACCACGCCCTTGGGCCGCCCGGTGGAGCCCGAGGTGTAGAGGATGGCCACCATGTCGGTGTCGATGACGCGGTGGGCGGCCGGGGCCGGCGCGTCCAGCAGGTCGCTGTAGCGGACGGTGCCGTCCGGCGCGCCGTCGGCGGCGGCGTCCACCAGCACCACGTGCCGCACCGACGGGCATTGCGCCAGCACCGGCTGCAGCGCGGCGTAGCGGTCGCGGGAGGTGATCAGGACGCGGACCTCGCAGTCGCGCGCGATGAATCCGACCTGCTCGGGCTTGAGGATGGGGTTGATCGGCACGAACACGCCGCCGGCCGCGGGCGCGGCGAAGCTCGCCACGACCGTCTCCAGGCGCTTGTCCAGGTAGATGCCCACGCGCTCGGCGCGTTGCAGGCCCAGCGACAGCAGGCCGCCGGCCAGCGCGCGCACCTGCGCGGCGAGCTCGGCGTAGTCCAGCGTGCGCGCGCCGTCGCGCAGCGCGGGTGCGGCCGGATCGCGATCGGCGCTGTGCCAGATCAGGTGCGGGAGCAGGTGGCTGTCGGTGGCGGTTGCGGTCACGGTGTCGTCACTGTACGGGGTCGAAAAAAGTATCTCACGCACCTTGGCGGCAGTACCTCACGTTCCTGCGGAGATCCCCTTGGGATGGGGGGGCGCCGCGGGGGCGGCTCCAGAGGGCCACAGTTAAGATCCGCCCCGATCATGAACACCCAACAACACCTGCTCGCCATCCTCGACGACGTCCTGAGCCTGGAAGGCCGCGCCAAGGACTTCACCGTCGACACCGCGCTGCTGGGGGCCATCCCCGAGCTCGACTCGATGGCCGTCGTCAGCCTGATCACCGCGCTGGAGGAACAGTTCGGCATCGTCGTCGACGACGACGAGATCGACGGCGCCACCTTCGCCACGGTCGGCGCCCTGCTGGATTTCGTGAACGGCAAGCTCGCCGCCTGACCGGCGCCGGGACCGCCGCGCCCTGACGCCATGGCCGCCGCCGACACCCCCTTCTTCCTGGAGACCGGCGCGCGCGGCCAGCGGCTGTGCGTCCATTACCCCGCGTTCCAGTCGACAGTCGTCCAGCCCCTTGCTTCCCCTCACCCGGACGGCGCGCCCGCGCTCGGCCAGGTGCTGCTGCTGCCGCCCTTCGCGGAGGAGATGAACAAGTCCCGCCGCATGACCGCCCTGGCCGCGCGCGCCTTCGCCGCCGCCGGGCTGGAGGTGCTCACGCTGGACCTGCTGGGATGCGGCGACAGCAGCGGCGATTTCGGCGACGCGACCTGGGCCGACTGGCAGGACGATGTCCGCCTGGCGGTCAATTGGCTGGCTGAACGCGCCCGGCCCGGGCCGGACGGCCAACCGGTGCCGCTGTGGCTGTGGGGCCTGCGGGCCGGCGCGCTGCTGGCCAACGCCGGCATCGAGGCCGCGAGCGCCGCCGCGCCGGAGCGCCCCGTTCACCTGCTGCTGTGGCAGCCGATCGCCACGGGCAAGCTGCAGCTGCAGCAGTTCATGCGGCTGCGCGTGGCCGCGGACCTGATCGGCGGACAGGCCAAGGGCGCCGTGCAGGCGATGCGCGACCAGCTCGCCCGAGGCGAGTCGGTGGAGATCGCCGGGTACGCGCTGGCCCCCGCGCTGGCCGACGGCCTGGAAGCGGCGAAGCTGACGCCGACCGCGCGGGTGTCCCGCGTGGCGTGGCTGGAGCTGTCGACCCGCGAGGACGCCACCTTGACGCCTGCCGCCACGATGGCCGCCCAGGCCTGGACCGCGCAGGGCGCGGCCGTGCGCGCCGCCGTGTGCCAGGGCCCATCCTTCTGGGCCGCGACCGAGATCGAGGAAGCCCCGCGCCTGATCGAGGCCAGCCTGGCCGCGTTCGCCGCGCGGGACGACTTCGCGACGATCACGGCGGAGGCCGTGCCGGCATGAGCGCACTTCCCGCCCCCTCGGCCCTGACCGCCCCGCTGCATCGCGACAGCGTGCTGCGCATCGACTGCGACGGCACGCCGCTGGTCGGCCTGCTGAGCGAGCCGACCGCCCCCGTCGCCGGGGACACCGGCGTGCTGCTGATCGTCGGCGGCCCGCAGTACCGCGTCGGCAGTCACCGTCAGTTCACCTTGCTGGGCCGGGCCCTGGCCGCCTCGGGCGTGCCCTGCCTGCGCCTGGACTACCGCGGCATGGGTGATGCGGGCGGCGATCAGCGCGGCTTCGAGCAGGTCGACGCTGACATCGCGGCCGCGCTCGACGCCTGGACGCGCGAACGCCCGCAGCTCAAGCGCGTCGTGCTCTGGGGCCTGTGCGACGCGGCCTCGGCCGCGCTGCTGTACGTCCACCGCCAGCGCGACCCGCGCGTGGCCGGCCTGTGCCTGGCCAACCCATGGGTGCGCACCGAGGCCAGCCTGGCCCGCACGCAGGTCCGGCACTACTACCTGGAGCGGCTGCGCCAGCCCGCCTTCTGGCGCAAGCTGCTGAGCGGACGGGTCGGCGTCTCCGCCGTGCGCGAGTTGCTGGGCAAGCTGGCGCAGAGCCGCGCGACCGCGTCCGCGGGCTCCGCCGGCACGTCCGGGGACAGGACCCGCGACGCCCGTCACGACGCGCGTCACGACACTCGCCATTACACCGAGCAGATGGCCGACGGCCTGCGGGGCTTCGCCGGCCCGGTGCTGCTGGTGCTGTCGGGCGACGATTACGTCGCCAAGGAATTCCTGGACCGCTGCCGCGATGGCGGCGCGGCCTGGCGCGGCCTGCTGGACCGCCCGGGCCTGCGCCGCGAGGACCTGCCGGAGGCGGATCACACGTTCTCGACCGCCGCCTGGCGCGCGCGGGTCGAGCAACTCACCGCCGCCTTCGCGCGCGGCGTCGCGGCTGGAGGGAGCCCCGCACCATGATGACGAATCGACGCCCTGCCCGGCTGGTCCGGTCGCTCGCCCATGCCGGCCGCGCCGCGCTGCTGTCCGCCTGCGCGCTGAGCGCCACGCTGGCGATCGCCCAGACCGCCGGCGGCTGCGGGCCGCTGGAGAACAACTTCGGCCCCTACGACTACCGCGAGTACAAGGACGCGCCGGAGAAGGATCCGCGCACCGGCACGAGCTCCAACCTGTTCCTCGTCGAGAGCGCGCACTTCCTGGAGACCTGCGAGGCGATGGTCTATTGCGCCGCGGGCACGCCCGGCCGCGAGTTCGACTACACGCTGCGCGCCTTCCCCAACCACCACCGCGCGCTGGTGGCGATGGTGCGCCTGGCCTCCAAATACAAGACCGAGCACGCGCCTGACGCGCGTTACTCGGTGCCCTGCTACTTCAACCGCGCGATCCGCTTCGTGCCCGACGACATCGTCGTGCGGCTGCTCTTCGTCGTGTACCTGAAGGACTCGAACCGCATGGACGCGGCGCGCAAGGCGCTGGAGGACGCGAAGAAGCTGGCGCCGACCAATCCGTTCAGCCAGTACAACCTGGGCATGGTCGCGCTGGACATGAACGACACCGACACGGCTGTCGAGTACGCGCGCAAGGCCTACGCGGCCGGCATGGTCCAGCCCGCGCTCAAGCAGCGCCTGATCGCCGCCCGGCGCTGGAGCGCCGAGGACGAGGCCGCCTCGCAGCCCGGCGCCACGCCGCCGGACGCGCCCGCCAGCGGTGCCTCGGCCCCTGCTGCCCCCGCCGCGCCGGCCGCGTCCTCGACCCCGGCGTCCCCCGCCGCCTCCGCGCCCGCCAAGCCGTGAGCGCCTCGCGCCTGCCCGCGCCGCGACTGCCCGTCGTCGGCTGGAACACCTTCTCCGGTCCGCAGGAGGCGGCGGTGCCGACGCTGCTCGCGCATCCGCGCCAGGTGCTCACCACGAGCGGCCGCGCGGCCATCCTGCTCGCGCTGGAATGCCTGGCCGTCGGCCCCGGCGACATCGTCCTGCTGCCCACCTACCACTGCCCGACGATGGTCTCGCCGGTCATGACGCTGGGCGCCGACGCGGTCTTCTATCCGATCGACGATCACGGCGCGCCGCGCCTGGACTGGCTCTCGGCGAACGTGCCGCCGCGGACCAAGGCGCTGCTGGTGCCGCATTTCTTCGGGCTGCCGCAGCCGATGGAGCCGGTGCGCGCCTGGTGCGACGCGCGCGGCATCGCGCTGATCGAGGACTGCGCGCACGCGATGTTCGGCCGCGCCGGCGCGCGCGCGATCGGCAGCTGGGGCGATGTCGCCATCGCCAGCCTCACCAAGTTCTTCCCTACGCCCGAGGGCGGCGTCCTCGCGCTCAACCGCGACGGCCTGCGCCTGCCCGCGCTGACGCCGGCCTCCTCGATCGAGCAGGTCAAGGCCGCCTCGGACATCCTGCACATGGGCGCCAGCCACGACCGGCTGACCGGCCTCAACGCGCTGATCCGCGGCGCGTTCGCCATCAAGAGCGCGCTGCGCGGCCTGTTGCGTGGACAGTGGCGTGGGGGACAGACGGGCCCCGCGCCGGTGCCCAGCCGCCACGGCGATCTGGACGAGGACGCCGAGATCGACGCCAACATGGCGCTGATCGACCTGCCGCTGTCGCACCGCGCGCTCACGAGCGCCAGCGGCTGGATCTCCACGCGGGTGCCGCGCCGGCGCATCGTCGACGCGCGCCGCCGCAACTACGCCTTCTTCACCGAGGCCTTCAGCGCGCGCGACGGCGTGCGGCCGCTGCTGCCCGAGCTGCCCGCGGACTGCGCGCCCTACGTGTTCCCGCTGTGGGTCCGCTCGCCCGATCCGGGCTATCTGGAAATGCGCAAGCTCGGCGTGCCGGTGTCGCGCTGGGACCGGCTATGGCCGGGCGTGCCCGCGCTGCCGGGGGATTCGGGCAAGTCCTGGTCGCACCACGTGCTGCAGCTCGCCTGCCACCAGGACCTGAGCGACGCCGACCTGCACCGCATCGTGGCGCAGATCGAGCGCCTGTACATCGCGCCCGCCGCCTCTGCGGCCCCGACCGCGCCCACCGCGCCGGCCGCTCCCTGAGAACGACGATGAAGCGCGTGCTCATGGTGTCCTTCCAGTTTCCGCCGATGGCGGGGACCAGCGGCGTGCAGCGCGCGCTGCGCTTCGCGCAGCAGCTGCCCGCCGCGGGATGGACGCCCAGCGTGCTGACCGCGCATCCGCGCGTGCACGCGCACACCGGCGAGGACCTCATCGGCGAGATTCCCTCCGGGCTCACCGTGCGCCGCGCCTTCGCGCTGGACGCCGCGCGCCACCTGTCCGTCGGCGGGCGTTATCCCGGTGTCCTCGCCAGCCCGGACCGCTGGAAGAGCTGGCTGCTCGGCGCCCTGCCCGCCGGACTCGCGATGATCCGCGCCGAGCGGCCCGACACGATCTGGAGCAGCTATCCCATTCCCACCGCCCATGTCATCGCCTACTGGCTGTCGCGCCTGAGCGGTCTGCCCTGGGTCGCGGACTTCCGCGATCCGATGGCGCACGACGGCTACCCGGCCGATCCGGCGCTCTGGCGACGCTACGCGGCGATCGAGCGCCAGGTGTTCTCGCGCGCCGCCCGTTTCACCTTCACCACGCCGGGCGCGGCGCGGCTGTACGCGAAGCGTTTCCCCGAGGCCGCCGAGCGCATCCGCGTGATCGAGAACGGCTATAGCGAAGACGCGTTCCGCCAAGCGGAAGCAGCGATTTCGCGCGATGTCGACACGGACCGCGCGCGCGGTCCGCGCGTGATCGTGCACAGCGGCATCGTCTATCCCGACTGGCGCAGCCCGGTGCGGCTGTTCGAGGCGCTGGCCGCGGCCAAGGCCGAGGGCCGCGTCGACGCGTCGCGGCTGCGGCTGCGTTTCCGCGCCAGCGGCCACGACGATTTCGTGCGCGACCTGGCGGCCCGCCACGGCGTGAGCGAGCTCATCGAGCTCGCGCCGCTGCTGCCCTATGCCGACGCGCTGGCGGAGATGCTGCGCGCGGACGCGCTGTTGCTGCTGCAGTCCAACGATTGCAACGACCAGATCCCCGCCAAAGCCTATGAATACCTGCGCGCGCGCCGTCCGGTGCTGACGCTGGCCGATCCGGCCGGCGACACCGCGCAGCTGATGCGCCGTGCCGGTCTGCCGCACGGTGCCGCGCTGGAGGACGGCCCCGGCGTGGCCCAGGCGCTGACCCGTTTCCTCGACGACCTGTTCCACGACCGTGCCGCGCTGCCCGCGCCGCCGGCCATCGCCGCCGCCTCGCGCGAGTCCCGCACCGGCGAGCTCGCCCGCGTGCTCGACGAGGCCTGCGCCCCAAGAATGCCTACCGCCGAGGCTCGCCCATGATGTCGACGACCCCGAGTTCCTCTCCCGGCGCCACGCGCTGGACGCTGCTCCCGCTGCCCGACGCCGCCGCCTTCGCCCCGCACGCCGCCGCGTGGGACGCGCTGCAGGCCCGCGTCACGCCGCTGCCCTTCCTGGAGAGCGACTTCCTGGCGCCGCTGCTGGAGGTCTTCGGCTCCGGCCGCGAGCGCCTGGCGCTGCGCGGCGATCCGCGCGCGCCCAGCGCCGCGGCGATCGTGATGCCCGTCGGCAAGGGCCAGTGGGCGACCTTCCAGCCCTCCCAGCTGCCGCTGGGCGCCTGGCTGAGCCCCGCCAGCGAGCCGCTCGAGCCGCTCGCCGAGGGCCTGCTGCGCGCGCTGCCGCTGCCCGCGCTGGCGCTGGGGCTGACGCAGATCGACAGCCTCTTCCACCCGCGCGCGGCCGACGACGCGCGCTGGTTCGGCCAGGACTACATCGACACCGCGTGGGTCGAGCTCGCCGGCGATTTCGACACCTACTGGGAAGCGCGCGGCAAGAACCTGCGCCAGAACCTGCGCAAGCAGGCCAAGAAGCTGGAGACCGCCGGCACCGCCACGCGGCTGGAATGCCTGACCGCGCCCGAGGACGTCGCGACCGCGCTGACCCATTACGGGCGGCTGGAGGCCAGCGGCTGGAAGGGCCAGGAAGGGACGGCCATCGCGCCCGGGCATCCGCAGTACGAGTTCTACCGGGCGATGCTCGAGGGCTTCGCACGCAAGGGCCGCGCGCGGATCTACCAGTACTGGTTCGACGACGCGGTCGTCGCCATGGACCTGTGCATCGAGTCCGGCGGCAAGATCGTGATCCTCAAGACCGCCTATGACGAGGCCCACAAGGCCGTGTCGCCGTCCACGCTGATGCGCCAGCTGCAGTTCCAGCAGCTGTTCGAGGCGGCGGCCGCCGGTGGTCCGCTGCGCCGCATCGAGTTCTACGGCAAGGTCATGGAGTGGCACACCCGCTGGACCGACAACGCCCGGCCGGTCTATCACGCCACGCTGTTCCGCTGGCGCTGGCTGCCCGTGCTCAAGCGCCTGCTGAAGGGGGACGACGCCGCGGCCGCCCCGGCAGACGCAGCCGTCGCGCCCTCCGCCGAGCCCGCGCCACCCCCTTCCGCCCCCACGCCCGACACCGGCCTCGTCCGGCCTCGGGCCGATGTCCAGGGAGCTTCCCAATGAACCCGTCCCCGCCGCTGATCGCCGTCGTCATCCCGCACTTCCAGCGCCAACCCGGGCTGCTGCCGAAGGCGCTGGCCTCGTGCTTCGCGCAGACGATCGCCGACCGCCTCCACGTCATCGTCGTCGACGACGAGTCGCCCGTGTCCGCGCAGTCCGAGATCGACGCCCATCCCGAGTTCCCCCGCGCGCAGCTCACCGTGCACCGCAAGCCCAACGGCGGCGCGGGCTCGGCGCGCAACAAGGCGCTGGACCTCGTCCCCGCGGGCACGACCTTCGTGGCCTTCCTGGACTCGGACGATGACTGGCGTCCCCAGCATCTGGAGAACGCGCTGGCCGTGATGGGCGAGCGCTTCGACGGCTACTTCGCCGACTGGTGGTCCTTCAACTATCCGGACCAGACCAACTTCCAGCGCATCGGCACCCTGAACAAGCCGCACACCGAGGTCAGCGCGCAACCGCCGGGCTTCGATCTGGGCGTCTCCCCGCTGGAGCACATTCTGAGCGACGGCGGCGGACTGATCCAGACCTCCACCGTGGTCTACCGCTTCGACCGTTTCCCGGCGCTGCGTTTCCGCGAGGAGTTCTTCAATGGCCAGGACTTCTTCTTCTGGATGGACCTGGGCGCCGGGGGCGCGCGTTTCTGCTTCTCCACCGAGGTGGACTGCAACAACGGCGAGGGCATCAACATCTACCAGGGCGCGGGCTGGGGCACGGAGCGCTCGCTGCACCGCATGCGCAACGAGCTGTTCGTGTGGACCTCGGTGCCGCGCTTCTACACGCTGACCGACACGCAGCACCGCAACAACCAGCGCACCATCCGCAACCTGCAGCAGGACGTCATGCGCGACCTGCTGCACCGCGTGCGCCACGGCAAGCCGATCCACTTCAAGCTGGTGCGCGACATCGCGCGCTTCGACCCGACCTTCGTGCTCTACGCCGCCGCGGTGCCCTTCCGCGTGCTGGGCGAGAAGCTGCTGCGCCGCTCCGGGAGCGCGCCCGCATGAAGGAGCGCGCATGAGCGGCAAGGTGCGCGGGGCCCTGATCTGGTCCTTCGCGGAACGCTACGCCAGCCTGGTCGTCAACCTCGCCTCGACGATGTTGCTGGCGCGGCTGCTCACGCCGCAGGAGATCGGCGTGTTCTCGGTGTGCGCGGCCTTCGTGACGATCGCCACCGTGCTGCGGGATTTCGGCATCAGCGAATACCTGATCCAGGAGAAGCAGCTCGACGACGACAAGCTGCGCGCGGCCTATGCCGGCGCGATCGTGATCGGCTGGGGCGTGGGCGCGATCGCGATGCTCGCGCGCCATCCGCTGGCGGTCTACCTGAAGGAGCCCGCGGTCGTCGAGGTGATCGGCATCCTGGCGCTGAACTTCGCGATCCTGCCCTTCGCCTCGCCCGCGTTCGCGCTGCTCAACCGCGACCTGCAGTTCCGGCGCATCTTCGTCATCCAGTTCTCGTCGACCTTCGTGCACGCGGGCACCGGCGTGATCCTGGCGCTGAACGGCTACGGCTTCCGCAGCCTGGCCTGGGCCAGCGTGGCCAACACCGCGTTCCAGGCGCTGCTGCTGCTGGTCATGCGCTCGCCGGGCACGCTGCTGATGCCCAGCTTCAAGGGCATGCGGCATGTCTTCGGCTACGGCTCGTTCTTCGTGCTGAGCCGGCTGCTGGAGACCTTCACCCGCAACGCCCACGAGTTCATCATCGCGCGCAGCTTCGGGCTGACCTCGGTGGGCCTGTTCAGCCGCGCGCTGGGGCTGCTGGAGATGTTCTATTCGAATGTCACCTCGGCGGTGCTGCGCGTGGCCACGCCGGTCTTCGCCGACCAGCACCGCTCGGGCACCGATCTGTCGGTGACCTACGCGCAGAGCACCGCGCTGATGACGGCCATCGCCTGGCCCTTCTTCGGCTATGTGGCGCTGATGTCCCGCGACATCATGCGGCTGCTGCTCGGGCCGCAGTGGGACGCCGCGGCGCCGATCTGCAGCCTGCTGGCGCTGGCCATCATGCCGACCTACCTCTACAGCTTCGGCCCCAACCTGCTCAACGCCACGGGCAACGTGTCCAAGCGGCTGCGCATCAACCTGATCTACAGCCCGGTCCACCTGGTGGTGCTGGTGATCGCCTCGCGCTTCAACCTCGAGACGCTGGCCGCGTCGTGGGTGGTCAGTCACCTGGTGGCGCTGTCGCTGTACGTCTACTACATGCGCACGCTGCTGGGCGCGTCCACGCGCACGCTGCTCGGCCCCAGCCTGAAGAGCGCGCTGGTGGCGGCGGGCTCGATCGGGCCGCAGGCGCTGATGGCGCAGGCGGCGCACCACTACGACTGGCCGCTGCTGGTGAGCCTGCTCACGACCGGCGCGGCCGGGCTGGCGGGCCTGGTGATCACCGCGCAGGGCCTGCGTCACCCGCTGGCCATCGAGCTCTCGCGCGCGTTCCAGGGCCTGCGCCAGCGCATGACCAAGCGGGTGGCCTCATGAGCATCGACATGTCCTCGTCCCTGCCCTCGCCCATGAGCTCGCCCGTGACCTCGCCCATGACCCCGCCCCTGCCCCCGGTCGCCTGCGTCATCGTCAGCTTCAACGGCGGACCGTGGATGGCGGACTGCCTGCGCGCGCTGCGCGAGAGCAGCGTGCCGATGCGCGTGATCGTCGTGGACAACGCATCCTCGGACGACACCCGCGCGATCGTCGCCGGCTTCCCCGAGGTGACGCTGCTGCCGCAGCGCGAGAACCTGGGCTTCGGCCGCGCCAACAACATCGGCATCGCGCGCGCGCTGGCCGATGGCGCGCAGCAGGTGTTCATCCTCAACCAGGACACGGTGCTCGCGCCGGACTGCCTCGAGCACCTGGCGCGCGAGGCCGCGGCTGATCCGGCGCTCGGCATCCTGTGCCCGCTGCAGCTCGACGGCGACGGCGCGGCGATGGACCCGACCTTCCTGCGCTACTACGTCGCCCCGCACGCGACGGCCTACCTCACCGACGCGGTGATGGGCCACGCCATCGCCGGCCATTACCGCGCGCATGCGCTGCCGGCCGCCGCGTGGCTGTTCACGCGCGAGTTCCTCGAGCAGGTGGGCGGTTTCGATCCGCTGTTCTTCCTGTACTGCGAGGACGACGACCTGTGCGCCCGCGCGCGCCATCACGGCTTCGGCATCGCGCTCGTGCCGGCGGCCCGCTTCCGCCACCTGCGGGGATTCCACGCGCCCGCCGCGTCGATGTCCGCGTCACAGTTGCTGCGCAAGCGGCGCTCGCGGCTGCGCTCGATCGTCGTCAACGACATCAAGCGGCCCGAGGGCCGTTTCGGCCGCAACGCCTGGTACGCGCTGGCGGCGCAGACGCTGCAGTCGGCGCAGCAGCTGTTCGTGTACTTCAACTGGGTGGAGGCCGTCGCGGGATGGGCGGCCGTGCTGCGCGTGCTGCCCGAGCTGCCGCGCATCCGCCGCCACCGCGACGCCTGCCTGACGCGTGGCGCGCACTGGCTCCCCCTTCCCGATCGCCTTCAGGGACACCAAGAACAATGACCATGACGATGAGCATGAGCACCGCCTCCTTCCTCTGCACGGGCCAGCCCGTCCTTCCCGGCCTGGGGGCCGAGGCGTCGCACGCGCAGCGCGAGGCCGCCTGGCAGACGCTGTTGTCGGCGAGCGATCCCGTGCCGGCGCTGGCGCAGGTCGGCGGCCGTTTCTCGGTGGCCTGGCGCCAGCCCGGCGGTCGCGTGGTGATGGCGACGGACCGATTCGGCATCGAGCCGCTGTGCTATCGCATCGTCGGGCAGGAACTGCGCTTCGCCACGCGCGCGGACGACCTGGCGGGCGATGACGCCGATCTCGATCCGCAGGCGCTGTTCGACTACCTGTACTTCCACGTCATCCCGTCGCCGCGGACGGTGTTCCGCAACATCTTCCGGCTGCCGCCGGGCCATGTGGCGATCTTCGAGCGCGGCGAGCTGCGCGTGATGCCGTACTGGGTGCCGACCTTCCGCGCCGATCCCGCGCCGCGGCTGGAGGACCTGAAGGACGAGTTCAAGCAGATCCTGGAGCGCTCGGTGCAGCGGTCGATGCGCGAGGGTGATGCCGCGTGTTTCCTGAGCGGCGGCACGGACAGCTCCACCGTCGCGGGCATGCTGAGCCGCGTCGCGGGCCGGCCGGCGGACACCTACTCGATCGGTTTCGAGGCCGAGGGCTACGACGAGATGGCCTTCGCGCGCATTGCCGCGAAGCACTTCGGCTGCCGGCATCACGAGTACTACGTGACGCCCAAGGACCTGGTGGACGGCATCGCCAAGGTGGCCACGCATTACGACCAGCCCTTCGGCAACAGCTCGGCGCTGCCGGCGTATTACTGCGCGCGCCGCGCCCACGACAACGGCGTGCGGCACCTGCTGGCGGGCGACGGCGGGGATGAGCTCTTCGGCGGCAACACGCGTTACGCCAAGCAGACGGTGTTCTCCTGGTACGACGAGGTGCCCGCCCCGCTGCGCGACCTGGTGCTGCAGCCGGTGTTCGGCTCGCCGATCGGCAAGCTGCCGCTGCTGAAGAAGGGTGCGAGCTACATCGACCAGGCCCGCGTGCCGATGCCCGACCGGCTGCAGAGCTACAACCTGCTGACGCGCCTGGGCATGGGCGAGGTGCTGGAGATGGACTTCCTGCGCCGCGTGGATCCGCTGGGCCCGCAGAAGCAGCAACGGCAGGTGTGGAACACGGTGAAGACCGGGAAGCTGGTGGACCGCATGCTGGCCTTCGACTGGCGCTACACGCTGGCCGACACGGACCTGCCCAAGGTGGTGGGCACGACGTCGCTGGCGGGGACCTCGGTGGGTTTCCCGATGCTGGACGACGAGCTGCTGGCGTTCTCGCAGCGGCTGCCGGCGGACTACAAGCTCAAGGGGCTGAAGCTGCGCTGGTTCTTCAAGGAGGCGCTGCGCGGCTTCCTGCCCGACGAGATCATCGTGAAGAAGAAGCAGGGCTTCGGCCTGCCCTTCGGCGTGTGGGCCACGCGCGACGACGGCCTGCGGGCGCTGGCGACCGATTCGCTGGGCAGTCTGGCCTCGCGCGGGATCGTGCGTCCGGTCTTCATCCAGAGCCTGCTCAGCGACCGCCTGCCGGAACACCCTGGCTATTACGGCGAGATGGTCTGGATCCTCATGATGCTGGAGCAGTGGCTCCGAGGCAGGCGGCCGAACTATCGGTTGTGAGCTCCGCTCGGGCGCTCGTCAGGAGACGAGTCTGGGCGCCTCCGCGGTCGGTGGAGCGACGAGCGCGCCCGGCATCAGATCGGGCGCCGGATCGTCCTCATCGGTGGCCATCCCCTGGATCCACTCCTGGGCCCGTGCGTGCTCGAACACGAAGCCCAGTCCGCGCCAGACCAGCCCGCTGACGACGAGTTCCTCCAGCGCCGCGCCGACCTCCGCATCCGAGAGCACCGGCGGATGCGGCCATCCGCGCAAGGCCTGGATCTTGCGGGCGGCCCGCTGCACGCAGGCGTGCTGCAAGGGCCCGAATCGCGGACCGAGTTCCGCCATCACCTGCGCCAGCGCCAGCGACAGATCGGGCAACTCCCGCAACTTCACCAGGAACGCGGCCCGGCCCTCGTCGGCGCATTCCTCGACCAGCAGCTGGAACACCCGATCGACGGCGACCCGGGAATGGCAGGCGGAATCGCGCAGCACCTGGCAGACGTCCATCAGCGATTTCGGCCGGTGCAGCAGTCGATCAAACGCGGGCGACATCAGCGACAGCCCGGGACGCGAGGGCTCCGGCAACTGATCGTGCAACCAGGCGAGGAAGTCTTCGCCCAAGGGCGGGAACGCATGCACGGCGGCGCCATGGAAGGGATCGGCCTTGCCCAGGCACATCCTGCGGAGTTTGTGCTCGTGCGAGCCGGTCGCCAGCACGCGCGCCCCCGGTCCGTCGCCGAGATTCAGATGATTCACGCTGCGCGTGAGCGCGCACAGAACCCGGCTGCCGCGCGACGACATCAGCGTGCGCTGCACCTCGTCCAGCACGAAGACGAGCCGGCGGCCGGACTGGCTCGACAGACCCTGCAGCATCTTGAGCACGGTGTTGAAGTCCTCCGCCTCGGCCAGCGAGATGTCCATCTGCATCCCGCCGACGCTGAAGGTCGTGAGGCCCAGCTTGCGCGCCATGCGCCGCACGACACCGTCATACGCGCGCAACTCCGTGCGGAGCGCGTCGAGGATCACGTCGCCCGGTTCGGCGTCCTCGTGGGCCAGGAAGTCGATGTCGATCACGTGCAGGAAGGGCTCGGCGCGCAGCGCGGGCAGCAGATCGTGGCGCAGGAACGTGCTCTTGCCGGTGAAGCGGCCGCCGGTCAGCAGCAGGCCGCCGGCATGCGAGCGCGACAGCAGATCCTTCACCGTCGACGCGGCGAGCGCCGGCCGCGGGAATCGGGGCGCGCGGTCGGTGACCCGGGCGCGGGCCTCGATGTGCTGCACGAAACGTTGGAACGAGGGGGATGGGGCTTGAAGCATGAGAACCTCCGAGCCCGCGATTCTTCGCCCGTTCGCTGCCCTCGAATTCGAGCCACGACGCGCGAACCGCCGTAAATCGGGGCCATCGTTGCGCACCATCCACGGCGTCGCGGCGATCCTTGATCGATCGCTTGCGACAACGAGGGGCCGCGCCTCACACCACCGCGGCCGGCCGGCGCATGCGCGCGTTGCGCATCATGCGAGCGGCGAACATCGTCATCGAGTCGCCCCACGGCGTGTAGCGCGGCAGCTGGAACAGATCGTCGCCGGGCAGCGCCACGCCGGCCGCGGTGCTCACGGCGGCCTCGAACCCCAGCTCGCGCAGCATCGCCGCGTGACCCGCGTCGTAGTCGCGCACCGGGCGGCCGTTCGGATACGCGAAGCTGCGGATCGGCCGGCCCAGCAGCGCGGCGAGCTGGTCCCGCCCGCGCGCCACCTGCTCGCGCGCGCCCTCGGGCGTCAGCGTCGTGAGCACCGTGTGGTCCACCGTGTGGCCGCCGATCTCGTGACCCGCCCGCGCGAGCTCGCGCAACTGCGCATCCGAAAGCATCAGGTCATCGGGCAGCCCCGCCACCGGCACGGCGGCCAGCATGCGCGCCACCTGCGCGTCACGTTCCTCCGGCGCCAGGTACTTGAGCTGCACCTGCAGCGCGGTCACGGCCTTCAGGCGGTCCTCGACCGTCACCACCGCGTGCGTGCCCATGTCCACCGCGCTCAGGTCCAGCACCGGCCCCGGCACGCGCCGCACGAATTCGATGACGGTGTCGCTGAACATGCGCCCGCCATTGAGATAACCGGTGGCGACGAACACCGTGGCGCGCGCGCCGTGACGCGCCAGGATCGGATGCGCGACGGTCCAGTTGTCCGCGTAGCCGTCGTCGAAGGTGATGCAGGCCGCGCGCGCCGGCAGCCGGCCTTCGCGCAGCGCGATCGCCGCGTCGCCCACCGTCATCAGCGTGAAGTGCCGCGCCAGGAAGGCCACCTGCGCCTCGAAGCGCGCCGCGTCGATCTCGCCCGGACGCAGCACGTCGGGCGACGGGAGCACGCGGTGATAGATCAGGATGCTCAACGCCGGCGTGCCGCGCGGCCAGCCCAGCAGGCTCAACGAGGCCAGCATCAGGTGCCTCCCCAGTACGGCGAATGCACGTCGCGCGGCGCCTTGCCCGCCGCGATCGCGACCTGCTTGCGCTCGGTGATCTCCGCCGCGACGATGCGGTTCAGCACCACGACGATCAGCACCAGGTAATACGGCAGGTCGAAATACACCAGGCTCAGGAAGGCCCCGCCCGTCGCATATCCGATCAGACCCACCTGGCACATCGCCGCGAGGTCGCGCGCCCATTGCAGCTCGGGCAGCCCCTTGCTGGCCTGGATCGTCGCGCTGGCCAGCCGCCAGGTCGTGAAGAAGATCCCGATGAACACGAACAGCCCGAAGAAGCCGTGCTCGCCCAGGGCCTGGAAGTAGATGCTGTGCGCGGTCAGCGGAATGGACGGGTCCGGCGCGTAGCGCGCGAACACCGCCGGACCGGCCACCGTGAAGCCGCCGCCGAACGGAAACAGATCGGTCGCCAGCCGCCAGGCCATGTGCCAGGCGTTGATGCGCCCCAGCGCCGAGGCGTCCTGGTCATAGGTCTTGATCGTGTTCATGCGCTCCGACCAGCTGTCGGGCATGAACACGAAGATCAGCGGCAGCGCCAGCAGCACCACCATCGCCAGCGGCAGCTTGTTGCGGCTCTTCATCCACATGAAGAAGGACATCGCGATGATCGCCAGGAACGCGCCGCGCGACTGCGAGCCCACCGCCGAGGCCATGCACAGCAGCATCGCCCCGCCGGCCAGCCAGCGCTGCCACCTCTTCGTGGCCTGCAGCTGCAGGTAGCGGATCAGCGGGACCGTCATGATGGTGGCCAGCGCCAGCGAGTTGTTGTCCTCGATGAACGAGCCCTCCGGCCCCCACACCCGCGCCGAGCCGCCCGAGAGCACCGTGAACACGCCGCCCTTGATGCCGTAGTAGCCGATCGAGATCACCAGCACCAGCACCAGCCAGTCCAGGTCGCGCCGGCGCTTCACCACCAGCATCGACACCATCACCATCAGCAGCACCTTGAACGCGCGCGACCAGAAGTGCATCTCCTTGTCCGGATAGAACGAGAAGAGCAGCGGCGACACGCCGATCCACACGATCCAGATCCCCAGCAGGATGGTCACCGCGTTGACGGGGAACTTCACCAGCTTGTCGCGATGGATCAGCAGCGTGGTGAACAGCACCAGCGCGATCACCATCGACCAGGGCGCCTCGCGCGCGAAGCCGTAGGCCAGGCGGTGCGGATTCATCACCCCCATCCACACCCAGCCCAGCACGCCCCACATCGGGTCCTTGAAGGTCTTGTAGATCAGGGCCAGGAACAGGCCCAGCAGCAGCAGGTCACGCATGGCGCAACTCCGGCGACCGACGCGCGGCCAGGATGCGATGGAAGAGATCGAGCTGGCCCTGCGTCGTCGCGTCCCAGCTGAAGAGCTCGGCATAACGCCGCGTGGCCGCGCGCTCGCGCGGCGACTGCCGCAGCCGGCGCACCGCCTCGGCCACGCCCGCGGTGGTGCGCTCGGGCATCAGCTCGCCGGCCTCGGGACGGGCCACCACCTCGGGCGTGCCCCAGACATTGGACGCGGCCACCGGCGTGCCGCAGGCCATCGCCTCCAGCAGCACATTGGCCCAGCCCTCGCGGCTGGAAGCCAGCACCAGCGCGTCCACGCCCGTGTAGACCTCACGCAGCTTCGCCTGCGGCAAGGCGCCCAGGAAACGCACACGCGACGTCACGCCCAGCGACTCCGCCAGGCGGCGCAACGCGCCCTCCTCCGGCCCGGCGCCGGCGATCAGCAGGTCCACATCAGGCAGCTCGGCCAGCGCGCCGATGACGAGTTCATGGCCCTTGCGCTCGATCAGGTGGCCCACCGAGGCCAGCGTGAAGCGCCCGGGCGCGAGCTGCAGGGCGGCGCGTGCCTCCTCGCGGCCGCCCGGATGGAACAGCGTCAGGTCCACGCCGTTGCGCAGCGCGGTCACCTTGGCCGCATCGGCGCCCAGCGCGACGAGCTCGTCCTTGAGCGCCTCGCACACGGTGATCATCGCGTCGGCCTGGGCGGCCGCGCGCAGGATCAGCTTGCGGGGGAACGCGTACTCGGGGATCAGGTTGATGTCGGTGCCGCGCCCGGTGATCACCAGCGGCTTGTTCAGCGCCTTGGCGACGAAGGCCGCGGCCACGCCATCGGGGTAGAAGTAATGCGCGTCGATCAGGTCGAAGTCATACCCCTGCGCCTGCAGCCGCCTGGCGGCGCGCAGGAAGCTCCAGGCCAGCGTGTAGGGCGCGCTGCTCATGCCGACCTTGGGCAGGCGCACGAAGCGCGGATGCTCGACGTCCAGGCCGTGGCGCGACTCACGCGCCGGGGTGGCGGCGAACTTGGCGTACTCGCCGAAGCGCTCGCCCTTGAACGGGAACCAGGGCACCGGCGCGATCACGCGCGACTGCGCCTGGCCCGAGGCCACGAGGTGGCGCAGGCGCGTCTCCACGAAGATGCCGTGACTGGGCATCACCGCGCTCGGATACAGCGTCGAGAAGGTCAGCAGCTTCAGCATCGCTCAGGCCTTCGCGTCGGCGGCGGGGGCCGTGGGATGCACGGCCGGATGGGCCGCCGGATGCACGACCGGCAGGACGGCCTGGTGCGCGGCCTGCTGCGCCGCGCGGGCGCCCTGCCCGTTGCGCAGCGCCTGGCCCAGTGCGACCACGCGACGCGCGTTGCCGTGCCAGGTCAGGTGCAGCCGGCCGATGGTCGCGCGCGCGCCCTCGCCCAGCCGGCGGCGCAGCGCGGCGTCCGCGCTCAGACGCGCCAATCGGGCTTCGAGCGCGCCCGGCTCGGCCGGATCGAACAGCAGCGCGTTGACGTCGTGGTCCAGCACTTCCTCGATGTTGGGTGTGCTCGGCGCGACGATGGCCTTGCCCAGCGCCAGGTACTCGAAGAGCTTGAGCGGCGACGCGTACGCCACCACCGCGGGCTGCAGCGCGATGTCGAAGGCGGCGACATGGGCGGGCACCGCATCGCGCGAGACCACGCCGGTGAAGCGCACGCGCTCGCCCAGGGCCAGCTCCGCGGCCAGCCGCTCGAGGTTCTCGCGCTCGGGGCCGTCGCCGACGACCAGCAGCCGCGCGTTGGCGGGCGCGGCCTCGGTGGCCATCCAGCGGATCACCTTGTCCATGCCATGCCAGTCGCGCACGAACCCGGTGAAGCCCAGCACCAGCGCGTCGTCCCAGCCCAGCGCGCTCCTGGCGGCCTCGGGCGACGGGGCCGCGTCGAAGTGCGCCTCGTTGATGCCGTTGGGAATGACGACCATGCGCTCAGCCGGCACGCCGCGCGCGGCGATCATCGATCCCAGCACCTGCGTCACCGGCAGCACCGCGTCGGCGCCGCGCCAGACCTTGTCCTCGGCCCAGCGAGCGACGCGCGGCAGCGCCAGGCCGCCGAACTTCGCGCGCTCGTCCACCAGCGGCGCGTTGACCTCCAGCAGCAGCGGCACGCCCAGCCGGCGCTTGAGCATCAGCCCGCTGAGCAGGTAGAGGTTGTAGCGCTCGTAGATCAGGTCGGGCTGGAAGTCCCGGGCCGCGGCGGCCAGGCGGCGGTAGGCCAGCAGCGAGTACGCCAGCTCCAGCAGCTCGTACAGCGACTTGGGCAGCTTCGCGCGCAGGCGATGCACCCAGCCCGCGTCGTCGCCCATCTTCGATTTCTCTTCCGGCGCCGACTCGCCACCCGGCGCGACCACGCGCACCTCATGGCCGAGCGCGCGCAGCGAGGCGATCATCTCCTCGATGTGGACCGCCTGTCCGTCCTTGGACGCGGTGCGATGGTGATAGAGGATCTTCATCCGGGCAGTCCGCTCAACGCTCACGCGGCCTCGCGCATCGACGATGCACCCATCACATTCCGCAGGAACGCGTCATACATCAGCAGCGTCCACAGCGGCGTGCTGTGATCGCGGCTGCCGTTCTCGTGCTGCTCGACCATCTGGCCCACGGCCTGCAAGTCGAACATGCCGGAATCGGCCAGCGGGCCGCCCAGCAGCGCGCCGCGCACGCGCTGGCGCAGCGGGCCGCGGAACCAGCGGTTCAGCGGCACCGCGAAGCCCATCTTGGGCCGGTACAGCACGTCGTTGGGCAGATGCGGTTCCAGCGTCTTCTTGAACAGGTACTTGCCCTCGCCGCCGCGCAGCTTCAGGTGGGACGGCAGCGTGGCCAGCCACTCGACGAGCGGGTGGTCCATCAGCGGCTCGCGCACCTCCAGCGAATGCGCCATCGACGCGCGGTCGACCTTGGTGTTGATGTCGCCGACCAGGTAGGTCTGCAGGTCGATGTACTGGATCAGCGCCAGCGGATCGTCGGTGTTGGCGCGCTCCGCATGCTGCAGGAACAGCTCGCGCGCGTTGTAGCCGCCGAGCTCCGACTTGAAACGCGCGCTGTACAGCGGCATGCGTTCGTTGTCGCGGATCACGGACATGGTGTGGAAGTAGGCCTCGACCGAGTTGCGCGCCAGCGCCTGGAAGGTCGTCTTCGCGCGGAACACGCGCGGGGCCCAGTCGGCCTTCGGATAGAGCCGGCCCAGCGTGCCGAACAGCGGCTTGCGCAGCCCCAGCGGCAGGCTGGCGCGCATGCGCTCCTCCATCATGTGCAGCTTGTAGCGGCGGTAGCCGCCGAAGCTCTCGTCGCCGCCGTCACCCGACAGCGCCACCGTCACGTGCTTGCGCGCGAGCTGGCAGACGCGGTAGGTCGGGATCGCGGAGCTGTCGGCATAGGGCTCGTCGTACAAGCGGGCCAGCGTGTCGATCAGGTCGAAGTCGTCGCTCTGGACGGTCTCGACGTGGTGCTCGGTCTGGTAGCGGTCCGCGACCATCTGCGCGAATTCGGACTCGTTGTACTGCGGGTCGTCGAACGCGATCGAGCAGGTCTTGACCGGTCCGTTGGTCTCGCCGGCCATCATCGCGACGACGGCGCTCGAATCCACGCCACCCGACAGGAAGGCGCCCAGCGGCACCTCCGAGATCAGCCGCAGCTTGACCGACTCGCGCAGCCGGCGCGTCAGTTCCTCCTGCGCCTGCACCTCGTCGATCTTGTTGTCGGTCGTGAAGTTCACGTCCCAGTAGCGACGCGGCTGGCCCAGCGGCTCGCCGCGCTTGATGACGAGCGTGTGCGCCGGCGGCAGCTTCAGCGCCTGACGGAAGATGGTGCGCGGCTCGGCGACGTAACCCAGCGCGAAGTACTCCTCCACCGCCTGCGGCACGATGTCGCGCTTCATCGCCGGATGCGCCAGCAGCGCCTTGAGCTCGGAGCCGAAGACCAGCGTCCCGTCGTCCAGCAGCGCGTAGAACATCGGCTTCACGCCGAGCCGGTCACGCGCCATGAAGAGCTGGTCGCGCGCCTTGTCCCACAGGACGAAGGCGAACATGCCGCGCAGCTTGTTCACGCAGTCCTCGCCCCAGGCCGACCACGCGTGCACGATGGCCTCGGTGTCGCTCTTGGTCTGGAACTGATACCCCAGCGCGGTCAGTTCATCGGTGAGCTCGCGGTAGTTGTAGATCTCGCCGTTGAAGACGATGCCCACCGAGTGGTCCGCGTTGAACAGCGGCTGCTGGCCCGTGGCGATGTCGATGATGGACAGGCGCCGGTGGCCGAAGGCCAGGCCGGGCTGCAGGTGGATGGAGCCCTCGTCCGGCCCGCGGTGGTGCAGCGAGTCGTTGATGCGATGCATCAGCGCGCCGTCGAAGTCGCGCCGCCCCCGGGTGTCGAAGAGTCCGCTGATTCCGCACATGGTTCTATCCCGTGTCAGTTCTTGTGGCTGGCGGCATTGTGGCCGCGCAGCGTGTCATACAGGCCCTGGTACCTCGCGACCATGGCCCGCATGCTGAAATCCTGCTCGACGCGCGCGCGGCCGGCCTCGCCCATCGCCGCGGCCAGCGCCGGATCGCGCGCCAGGCGCAGCAGCGCCGCGGCCATCGCCGCCGGATCCGCGGCGGGCACGAGCAGCCCGCTCACGTCGCGCGTGACGAGGTCGGCATTGCCGCCGACCTCGGTGGCCACCACCGGCAGCCCACTGGCCATCGCCTCGAGGATGGTGTTGGAGATGCCCTCGGCCAGCGAGGGCAGCGCGAAGACGTGCAGGCCGCGCATGACCGCGGGCACGTCGGTGCGCTCGCCCGGCAGCCAGGCCAGGTCCGCGAGGCCCGCCTCGTCGAGCAGCGCCTGGCACTGCGCTCGCAGCGGGCCGTCACCGATCAGCACCAGCCGCGCGGTGGCGCGCAGATCCGACGCCTGCGCGATCAGCGCGATGAAGGCGCGCGTCAGCATCAGCTGGTCCTTCACCGGCGCCATGCGGCCCACGGTGCCGATCAGCCAGTGCGTCGCCGGATCGAAGGGGCAGCCCGGGATGGGCTCCACGCGGCTGCGCTGGAAGCGCTGCGTGTCCACGCCGTTGACGAACTGGCTCACCCGCGCGGGCGGCACGCCGACCGGACCGGTCAGGTACTCGCCCAGGTCACGCGACAGCGCGATGTAGTGCGACACGAAGGGCTTGTAGAAGCGCCGCACGCGCTGGTACGCGCGATTGCGGCCGTCCAGGTCGCCGACATCGCGGCCGTGCTCGCCGTGGATGCGCACCGGCACGCGCGCGGCCCAGGCGGGCAGCTGCACTTCCAGCGCGGCGAGATTGCGGCTGTGCACGATCGCGGGCCGGAGCTCGCGGAACAGCCGATACAGCTTGGGATAGAGCCAGAAGCCCTGGCCCGGCGGCTTGTTCAGCGCGATGCACTGGACGTCGTCGCGTTGCAGACGCTGGCGGAAATCGGTGACCTCGGTCAGCGCCACGATCGCGTGCCGGTAACGGTCCGCGGGCATGTGGTTGATCAGGTTGACGACGCCGTTCTCGAGCCCGCCCGTGTCGAAGCGGTACATCACGTGCAGCACCAGCGGCCGCGGGTCCGCCGCGTCGCGCGCGCCCGCCACGCTCAGGTCGGCGCTCATCGGGCGCCCCCGGGTGTGGCCGTGGAACCCGAACCGCCCCCCGCCGCGCGCACCTGGCGCAGCTCCGCGTCGATCGCGCCCCAGTGCTGGCGCAGGAAGGCGTCCAGCCGTTGCGGCGCCTGCTCGTCGGCGTCGGTGTAGACCAGCACCAGCGCGGCGTCGTCGCCATGGCCCTTGAGCCGCTCCAACGCGCCCCACAGCCGTGCGCGCAACGCGCTCGTCATCGGCTGGCCGTTGATCCAGTAGACATGCCACACCAGCATCCGCGGCGCGGTGATGGCATCCAGCGACGCGGCGCGCACCTGCGTCGTCAGCACCGGGATCGTGGAGGCGGTGGAAGCGGTGGCAGCAGCAGCAGTAGCGGCCGGCGTGAAGCTCGCGCCCCCCTGCCCCGTCACGGCCCAGTGCTTGTCCTCGGCCGCGATGACCGCGTTGCTGGAGCTGACCAGCTTGCGTTCATAGTCCTGGTCGCGGAAGTACTGCAGGTGCAGGCCCACGCGAGGCTCGGTCGCGCCCGCGGCGCTGAACTGCTGATGGCGCGCGGCATTGGCGCCCTCGAAGCCCGGCGACCACGCGTCCGACGGCACGACCTGCGAGGTCCAGCCCGGCGCCGCGGCCACGGCCGGCAGCGTGTCGATGGGCGCGGTGTGGCCCTGGCGCAGCCAGGCGCCGATGACCATCGGCAGCGCGAGCGCGAGCAGCACCGCGGCGAAGGCCGGCCAGCCCGCGGACGCTCCCGCCGGGCGTGCGCCGTCCGCGGCGGGCGGCACGAGCGGCAGCTCGGGCTGCGCCCAGCGCGCGCCGATCAGGAACATCGCCAGCATCACCAGCCCGAAGAAGAGCCAGCCATAGATCAGGTGGTCCACGCCCACGGCCAGCGTGTTGCCCGAGAGGTGGCCGATCATCACGATCAGGTAGGCCCGCGCCCAGTTGGCCACCAGCGGCAGCGCCAGCGCGAAGGCGATGAAGCCCAGGCGGCGGCGTGTCGAGTGATAGCTCAGATAGGCGTACAGCGTGCCCACCATCGCCGAGGCGATCAGGTAACGCACGCCGGAGCACGCTTCCACGACCGACCACTGGCCGCTCGGGATGATGAACTGCAGGCCTTCCTGGTAGACCGGCAGGCCGCTCAGGCGCAGCGCCACGACGGTGAACCGCGCGGTCCAGTCCATCAGCTGGGGCAGCAGGAACTCGCCCACCGGCACGCAGAAGAACAGGAAGCCCAGCGGGAAGGCCATCTCGCGCGCGACGCGCCAGCCCAGCACCGCGGGCACGAGCAGCACCAGCATCGCCACGAGCGCGAACTGCGTGGCGGCGTTGATCGCGGCGAAGTCGGCGAACAGCCAGACCGCGCCCAGCGCCACGATGGGCAGCGCCAGCCACGGCACCGGTCGCGGCGTCAGCGGCGTCACCATCGCGCGGCGGCGCCAGGCCAGCCAGATCGCGATCGGCGGCACGAGGAAGGCATGCGTGAACGTGCCCGAGCGCCACCAGATCGCCACCATGCCCAGCGCCGTCTGGCGGTACAGCAACAGGAGCGCCAGCATCAGCAGCACCAATGCCAGGAGCGGACCGCGCCACGCCGGCGGCAAGCCGGGCGAGCGCAGCGCGGAGGGCGTGGTGGCGCTCATGCCGCATGCCCCTGCGCGCCGTGCAGGCCGGCCCCGCCCGCCTGGGGCAGATAGCCGTCGAGCTTGGCCAGATGGGCCTGCCAGCTGAACTGGCGCAGCACACGCTCGCGCGCCTGCTGACCGATGGCCTGCGCGCGCGTGGGCGCGCTGAGCAGCGCGTGCACGAGTTCCAGGTAATCGGCCGCGCTGTCGGCCGACAGCACGTCCTGGCCGGCCAGCACGCCGTCCGCGCCCAGCGCCTCGACGCACGAGCGCGCGGCGACGACGGGACGTCCCACGGCCATCGCCTCCAGGATCTTGTTCTGCACGCCGCGCGCCAGGCGCAAGGGCGCGACCACCGCCGCGGCATGCTGCAGATAGGGCCGCACATCGGGCACCGTGCCGGTCACGCGCACCGCATCGCCGGCCAGCGCCAGCACCGCGGGCGTGGGCGCGCGGCCCACGATGGTGAAGCGCAGCGTGGGCCAGCGCCGGCGCAGCTCGGGCAGCACCTCGGCGGCGAACCATTGCACCGCGTCGACGTTGGGCCAGTAGTCCATCGCGCCGGTGAAGACCAGCGGCAGTTCATCGGCCTCGAAGGGATTGGCCTGCTGCGGCAGCGGGGCGAAGTAGCCGCTGTCCACGCCGTTGCCCAGCGCCTCCACCGGCGCGCCGGTGGCCGACAGCCGCTGGAACAGCGCCTTCTCGCCCTCGGTGACGAAGAACGAGCAGCGCGCCTGCTCCGCCACGCGGCGCTCATAGGCCAGCAGCTCGCGACCCTCGCGCCGGTACAGCCACGACATCGGCCAGCGATGCGCCTGCGCGTAGTCGGTCCACTTGGCGGAGTCCACGTCCACGAAGTCGATCAGCATCGGCACCGGACCGGCGATGGCGCGCAGCTGCTCGGCGTACTGCGCCATCGTCGACGAGAACACCACGATCGCATCGAAGCGCTGCTGGCGAGCGATGCGATCGATCCACGCGCGCATCGCGCGGTGGCGGTAGTACGGCAGGCTCAGCGCCTCGCCCGTGACGAGGCCGCGCAGGCTGGCCACGCGCGACAGGAGCGGATTCAGGTCGGCGGCGAAGACCTGCTCGCACTGGCGCTCGAGCTCGGGCACATGGGCCCAGTCCTCGGGGTCGTCGACGAAGGTGGCGAGCCACACCTTGTGGTGCGCCCCCAGGTGCTTGAGCAGGTGGTATGACCGCAGCTTGTCGCCCTTGTTGGGCGGATACGGCAGGCGGTGGACCAGATAGAGGATGTTGGCCATGCGGCGGTCCCGTCCTCAGCCCAGGCTGCGCACGATGTGCGGCCCCAGCCAGTTGGCCACGCCGATCGGCAGGCGGCGCCAGGCCTTGATCATGAGCTGGTACTTGGCGTTGCTCGGGTTGTTCTGCGGCACGGCGTCGCGCTTGTACAGGCAGTACTCGTAGTTCAGCGGCGTGGGCTCGAAGCCCCAGTTCTTCTTGAAGGAGAAACTGCCCGTGCCCTGCTTGCTGCGGCCGTAATCGAAGACCTTGAGCCCGCGCGCGCAGGCGCGGCGCATCAGCTCCCAGTACTTGAAGTCATTGGCGGCCAGGTCGCGCGCGGCCACGGCGTCGCCGGCGTAGTACGGCAGCACCTCGTCGCGGAAGTAGAAGCTCAGCACGCCCGAGAGCGGCTCGCCCTGCGGGCTGGTGACGATGAGCACCTCGGCCGCGTCGCCGAACGCGTCCAGCAGCGCCTGGAAGTAGCGCCGCGGCATCGCGGGCGTACCGTGACGATGGACGTTGTCCGCGTACAGCGCGAAGAAGCGCGTCACGTCGTGGTCGATCTCGGCCTTGAGCTCGTTCTTGATGCCCTTGCGCACCATCGCGCGCTGCTTGCGCGGAATGGCCAGCATGTTGGCCTCCTCGTCCTCGAGGATGGCCTTGCGGAAGGTGACGTACAGATCCTGGTGCGGCCAGTCCTGATGGCGGCGCTCGACGTTGCGCAGCTCCAGGTGCTCGACACCGAGCTTGCGGGCGATCGCCTGTGCCTCGTCCTCGAGCGCGCGGGCGGCCTCGTCGTTCAGCGCGGCCACGCCGCCGTAGACGGCGAAGGGCAGTCCCACCAGCGCATGCCCGAAGAGCCGGCTCCGGTTCTCGGCCAGCGGCAGCACGCCCTCGATCACGCCGTCGCGCTCGGCGTACAGGAAGAAGCCCTCGTGACCGAACTGCTCGCGCAGCAGGCGCTGCCACGCCGACAGGTGGAAGAAGCTCGCCTGGGCGCAGCCCTGCACGAAGGCGTCCCAGCGCGCGGCGCCGGCACTGTCCTTGACCGCCAGACGCTTGACCTGGACGGCGCTCGCGGCACTCGGGGGCAGCGGGCTCATGCCGCCAGCCGCTCGGCGCCCGCGGGCGCGAGGAAGATCTCGTCCATGCGGGCCCAGGCGAAATCGCCCAGCAGCTGCGCGATGCGCGCCTCGGTGCGGCCGATATTGACGTAATGGCGGAAGCGCGTCTTGGCGTCGATGCCGGGAATGCGCGGCTGCGCGGGATCGATCTCCCACGGATGGAAGTAGAAGACCGCACTGCGGCCCTCGATCCGGTTGAAGCGCTCGATCATCCAGCGCGTCATGCCGTAGGGCAGCAGCCGGAACCAGCCGCCGCCGCTGCTCGGATAGTTCTTGCCGCGGAAACGCAGCGTGGTCACCGGCACCTCGATCAGGCCCGGGCGGACCTCGTAGGCGAAGCGCGGCGAATCGGGCATGCCGTAATGGTCGTGCTCGATCGGGTAGACGCTGGAGCTGTAGCGGTAGCCGCATTCCTGCAGCACGTCGAAGGCCCAGAGGTTGTCCTTGCCGATGGAGAAGCTCGGCGCGCGGTAGCCCTTGACCTCCACGCCGCCCAGGTCCTGCAGCAGCGCCTTGGCGTCGCCCACGTCCTTCAAGAAGGAGGCGCGGTCCAGGTCGCTGGCGCGCTCGTGGCCGAAGCCGTGGCTGGCCAGCTCATGGCCGCGCGCGACGATCTCGCGCACCAGCTGCGGATAACGCTGCGCGATCCAGCCCAGCGTGAAGAAGGTGGCCTTCACGCCGTTCGTGTCGAGCAGGTCCAGGATGCGATGCACGTTGCGCTCGACGCGGCACTCGCGCGCGTCCCAGTCGCCACGGGCGATGTAGGGGGCGAAGGCGGAGACCTGGAAGTAGTCCTCCACGTCGATGCTCATCGCGTTGCGGATCGGACCGGCGGTCGTGTTCATCGCATCGCTCCCACGAGTTTGTGCAGCAGCGCCAGGGTCTGCTGGTTGATGCGCTCCAGGCGCACCAGGCTGTCCTCGATGCGCTGCAGCCGCGCATCCTGGCCGTCCAGGTTCAGGCCGGCGAGTTCATCGGCCAAGGCGCCGATCTCTCCGTTGGCACCGCCCTGCTCCACCCGCGCGCGGAGCCGGCTCAGGTCCAGGTCCACCGCGAGCTCGCCGCCCGACGCGTGGCCGTTGATCTGCGCGCCGTGCACCGCCGGCGCGGGCGCCGAGGCGGATTCCTTGGCCAGGTCCTCGACCACCTCCTCCACATCGGCGGCGGTGAGGTGCGGGTTCTCGTGCATGAACCCGAGCAGCAGCAGGCGGTCGCACAAGGTGTTGATGCGGCGCGGGATGCCATGGCTGGCCCGGTGCAGCGCGGTGAAGGCGTCGGCGTCGAAGCTGGGCTTGTCGGCGGCGCCGGCGCACTTGAGCCGGTGCTCGATGTAGCGCTGCGTGTCCTCCTCGTCCAGCGGGCCGATGTGGCAGCTCGCGGCGATGCGCTGGCGGAACTGCTCCATCTCGGGCCGCTGCAGGATGCCGCGGAACTCGGGCTGGCCGACCAGGAAGGTCTGCACCAGGGACTGGTTGCCGAACTGGAAGTTGGACAGCATGCGCAGTTCCTCGACCGCGCGCGCGGTCAGGTTCTGCGCCTCGTCCACGATCAGCAGGCAGCGCTTGCCGCGGCTGGCCTCGCTGACGAAGAAGGCCTCCAGCGCCATCAGCAGCTCGCTCTTGGGCAGGTCCTTGACACGCACGCCGAAGGCCGCGCCCACCAGGCGCAGCGTGTCCTCGGCATCAAGCTGCGTGGTCACGACATTGCCGATGACGACGTTGCTGCGGTTCAGGCTGTCGAGCAGGCCGCGCACCAGCGTGGTCTTGCCCGCGCCGATCTCGCCGGTGATGACGATGAACCCGTCGCTGCGCAGCACGCCGTAGTCCAGGTAGGCCTTGGCGCGCCGGTGCTGCTTGCTGCCGAAGTAGAAGCTGGGGTCGGGACTGAGCTGGAACGGCTTGCTGGCCAGCCCGTAGAAGGCCTCGTACATGGCGGTGATGACGTTAGAAGCGCTGCGACAGCGAGGCGTACACCGCGTTCTCGCGGTAGCCGGAGTTGGAGAACGCGTTGTCGCTGTAGGTCGAGTGCCGCAGGCCGACGCTGGCGTCGGCGCGCGGACCCAGGCGCATGGTGACATTGGCCAGCAGCGACTTCGCGTCGGTCGAGCCGATCTGGTCGCCGCTGGAGTGCTGGCGGGTGAGGCTCAGGCTGCCGCTGGCCAGCGGCGTGAAGCGGTAGCCCAGGCTGATCGTGGCGCCGCGCTGGCGCAGCCGGTCGGTCAGCGTCAGGTCGCCGGTGCCCGTGGGCGACACGCCCAGCCGGCGGTTCATGCTGTCGTTGACGCCCAGCGTCGCTACGAGGCGCGGCCCGTTGTAGCCGATGGACAGATCAGTGCGCCGCTGCAGCATCGCCGAGTTGGAGACGAAGCCGTTGCCGGTGAGCGCGTCCGGGCTCAGGCCCATCGCCGCGAGCACCGAGCGCACCAGCGCGTCGCGCTTGACCGGGTCGGGCTGCAGGCCCTGGAACTGCAGGTCCAGCAGCTGGTAGTTGGTCGCCTGGCCGGTGGGCGTGTCGTTGGTCTGCACGCTCTGCGAGCTCGTCGCGCGCAGCGCGATCAGCGGCATGCGGTGCTCCAGCGACACGTTGTGGCTGTTGCCGTAGCTGTGGTGCTGCCAGTCGGCGTCGAGCTTGGTGCGGGCCGACGGCGTCCAGCGCGCGCTGGCGCCGTAGATCGTCGTGGTCTCGCTGCCGAAGTAGTCGCTGCGCTCGCGCCCGGCGTTGACGCCGAACATCCAGTCGATGTCGGGGATCCAGTACAGCGAGCCCACGACCGACGAGGTCCGGTTGTCGACGCCGGTCTGCTCGAAGTGCGTGCGCTGCGTGCTGGCGCTCAGGCCCCAGTTGATCGCGCGTCCCTGCGGGCCGGCCAGGCTCAGCGAGAGCGAGCCCTGCTTGGAGTCGCCGCTGTTGGCGGCCAGGCCGCCGCCGCCGCCGTCGCTCGAGTCGCGGATCACACCCGTGGCGCGCAGCTCGAAGCTGGCCACGCCCGCGAGGTTGCCGCGCCAGTACGGCGAGACCTGCAGCGTGCGGACCTCGGTGCGGTTGGGGTTGTCGAGCTCGTTGTTGCTCGACTGCTGGCCGAAGGCGGAGATGGACTGCTGGCTGATGTTGCCGCGCACGTCCACGAACAGCGCCTGCGGCACGACCTCGGCGAGCAGGCGAGAGTTGAGCTGGTTCTGCACGCGCGAGGAGCGGTCGCTCTTCGTGTAGATCAGGCCGTCGAGCTGGTAGTCGAAGTTGCCCTTGATCGCGCCGCTGTTGCTGGTGATCGAGATGCCGGGCGAGACCGCGGTGATCAGCGCCCTGTCGCGCGAGCCGCTGGGCGCGAGCTGCAGGTTGTCGGTCCAGGTCTCGGTGACGGACACGCGGGGTTCGAAGGACCAGCCGCGGCGCGCGCCGCTCGTGTCTTCCTGGCTGCGCGCGGGCGCGTGCGCCAGCACGGCGATCGCGGCCATCGTCGCGCACGCGGCCCGGCGCAGGGGCATCGGCGGCCGGCGGTTCAGGTCGGTGGCCCGCGTCATCGTGTCAGGCCCGGTCCGCGCGGACGGCCGGCTCGGCGGGGGCATCGCCTTGTCCGTCGGCCTGGCCGTAGCCATACCCGTAGCCGTAGCCATAGCCATAGCCGTAGCCGTAGCCGCTGCTTTTCTTGTTGCTGGCCTGGTTGAGCAGCACCATCTTCAGCGGGCAGTGCTCGATGGCCGAGACCGCCTGCTGCACCGCGCTCTGCGGCGTGCGCTCTGCCTGCACCACGATCACGATCTGGCCCATGTGCGTGGCCAGCACGCGGGACTCCGTGGTCAGCAGCAGCGGCGGGCTGTCGAAGATGATGATCCGGTCGGGATAACGCTGGGCCATGTCGTCCAGCAGCGCGCTCATCGCGTCGCTGGCCAGCAGCTCGGTGGCGCGCGCGTGCGGGCGGCCGCTGGGCAGCAGCGTCAGCTTGTCGACGTTGGTGCGCAGCAGCACGCTGGCCATGTCGGCTTCCTTTTCCAGCACGTCCAGCAGGCCCGGGCCGGGCGGCAGGCCCAGCATGCGCAGCATCGACGGGCGGGCCACGTCGGCGTCCACCAGCATCACGGTGTTGTCGAACTCCGCGGCGATGGACATCGCCAGGTTCAGCGAGGTGAAGCTCTTGCCCTCGCCGGGCAGCGCGCTGGTCACCATGATCAGGTTGGCGTGCTTGAGCGAGGTGGCGCTGCGATCCATCGCGTTGCGGATCAGCGGGCGCTTGATGTTGCGGTACTGGTCCGCCATCACGCTGCGCGGCGCGTTGGGCGTCAGGAAACCCTGCGCGGCCAGCGCGTCCAGGTCCAGCTCCACGCGCTTGGAGGTCGCGTCGCCCGGCGAGCGGATCACGGCGGGAGCGCGGACCGGGGCGGCCGGCGCGACCGGCGCGGGCACCACCGCAGGCGCGACCGGGGCGACCGGCGCGACAGGCACCGCGGCTGCAGCGGCAGCCGCCGAGGCCGCCACCGGCGTGGGCGCGGGGCCGACGTCAACGCCGGCCTGCTTGAGTTGTTCCAGCCGCTGCGCGGCTTGTTCGATCAGGCTCGTCATGCGAATGCTCCCCTCACCCGGCCTGGCGGCTGATCCAGATGGCCATGCCGATCAGCCCCATCGCGTACAGGCTGACCAGGCTGCCCGAGGCCACGCCGAAGCGCAGCAGGTCCACCTTCTGGCGGCGCCGGTCCTGCGGGGTTTCCTGGCGCGACACGGCGCCCAGGATCGGCAGCTCCAGGCGGTGGCGCAGTTCATTGAGGTCGTGGAAGACCGGGCGGATCTGGCTCGCGGCGAAGGCGGTCACCAGACCGGCCAGCAGCGCCACGACCAGGCCGCCGGCCAGCAGCATCAGCCGGTTGGGCGCGACCGGCTTGGTCGACGCGCGCGGCGGATCGATGATGCGGAAGTCCGCCACGCCCGAGGTGTTGTCCAGGTCGGTCGACAGCGACGCCGACTCGCGGCGCTCGACCATCTCCTGGTAGTTCTTCTTGATGATGTCGTAGTCGCGGTTGAGCTGGGCGAACTCGGCCTCCAGCTGCGGCGCCATCTTGATGGCGCCCTGCGCGCTGGCATAGCGGCTCGCGTACTCGTCGACGCGGGCGCGGATCTGCGCGACCTCGACTTCCTTGGTCGCCAGCACGCGGGCCAGCTCCTGGTTGGCCAGGCTGTCGTTGCGACCGCCGGCGGCCTGGGGCTGCGACATCGCGGCCTTCTGCAGGTCGGCGACCTCGCGCTTTCGCTGCTCTTCCAGGTCGCGGATCTGGCGCTTGATGTTGATGATGTCCGGGTGCTGGTCGGTGTACTTCTGCTGGTTCAGGTCGAGCGCGCGCTTGAGCTCGGCGATGCGGCCGTCGAGCTCGGGCGTGGCGAACTTCTGGGCGCTTTCCTGCAGCAGGCTGGACAGGCTGCCGCCGGAGGCGGAGCGCTTGGTCTCCAGGTCCAGCTGGGCCTTGGCGGCGTCGCGGGCGTTGACGGCCTCGCGCAGTTGCAGCCGAGCCGCCTCGAGCTGGTTGCTGGCCTCGGCCAGGCGCGCGGCGGAGTCCTTGCCGTCCGCGGCCGTCAGCGCCAGGTTGCGCAGGCGGAATTCCTTGCGACGCGCCTCGGCCTCCTCGAGCTTGGTCTCGTAGGCCTTGATCTGCTCGCTGAGGAAGGTGGCGGCGGTGGTGTTGTCCTTGCGGCTGGCGCCCAGGCTCGACTCCATGAAGATCGACAGCAGCGAGGCGACGACCTTCTTGGAGACCTCCGGCGAGGAGTCGCGGTAGGACAGCAGGTACAGGTTGTTGGCGGAGTTGCCGGCGGTCTGGATCGACAGATTGCGCGTGACGCGGTCGATCAGCGCTTCCTGGTCGGACTTGCTGGTGGCCTTGAGGTCGAGGTCGGCCATGCGCACGAGCTTCTCGACGTTGGGGCGGCTGATCAGCGTGCGGCTGAGCATGTTGACCTGCTGCTCGGTGTTGGACAGCACGGCCATGCCCGACATCAGCGGCTTGAGGATGGACTGGGTGTCCACGTACACGCGCGCGCTGGCCTCGTAGCGGTCGGGCACGACGAAGACCACGACGGCGGCGGCGATGCCCACCAGCCAGGACGCGATCAGGCCCGGCCAGCGGTAGCGCCACATCCGCTTGAAGACGGCCATCAGTTGCGCGATGAGGGAATCCATGCGGCGATCTCTGTTGCACCGGCATCAACGCCGGTCAAGGCCCGCGGCGACGCGGACCGGTACTGCGGGAATCGATCCCGGGAGACGCCCCGCGGCGGCCGACGCGACAAGCGCGGCCGCGGCCGGGCCGTCGATCAGAAGAAGCTCTGCGGAATGATCAGGATGTCGCCGGGACGCATCTCGACGTTGGCCGACACGTCGCCGCGACGGATCAGGTCCTTGAGGCGCACCGAGTACTGCTTGTTGCCCTCGGCGGTGCGCAGGATGGTGGCGGAGTTGCCGGCGGCGAAGTCGGTGAGACCGCCCACGGCGATCATCACGTCCAGCAGCGTCATCTTCTGCTTGTAGGGCAGGAACTGGGGCTTGGCGGCCTCGCCCACGACGCGGATCTGCTCGCTGTACGGGCCCACGAAGCTGGTGACGATCACGGTGACGACCGGGTCGCGCACGTACTTGCCGAGCTGCTTCTCGATGTCGCGGGCGATCTCCACGGAGTTCTTGCCCTGCACCGGCAGCTCGTCGATCAGCGGCGCGGCGATCTTGCCGTCCGGGCGCACGGGCACGGTGGTCGACAGGTCGGGATTGCGCCAGACGATGATGTTGAGGTTGTCGCCGGCACCGACCACGTAGCTGTAGTCGGCCTGCGAGGCCGCGACAGGCGCGGGCGGCAGGTTGCCGGTGGTCGAGCAGCCGGCCAGCATGGCCGTGACGGCCAGCAGCGCACCTTGTGCCGCCTTGAACGTAGCGATCTT
Source organism: Roseateles sp. (assembly GCA_039594005.1). Lineage (GTDB taxonomy): Bacteria > Pseudomonadota > Gammaproteobacteria > Burkholderiales > Burkholderiaceae_C > Roseateles. Next base: position 392,255 of record JBCNOF010000010.1, on the reverse strand, counting down.
GAATCCAGTGTTCTTGAACATGTCCACCCCTGCAGGAAGCTGCTCGGATTGCACCTCAGCGCGCCCGGGTGTGGAACCCCCCGGACTGAGGGCGATCCCTCCCTGGCGTGAACGAATTCCGTGCTAGCTCAGCGCCCTCTCAGCACGGGTTTGATCAGCGCGATCAACAAACGCTGCAAAGGGTGGGAATTCCCCCAAGGTCGCCAGGTGTGTTTGAGCTTGCCGCGATAGGCATCGAAATGCATGCCCCAGGGCGCCGCGCGCAAGGGTCCGCGATTCAACAGCAGCTTGAGCACATTCGTCGCCATGACCCCGGCGCACAACTCGCAGGCCATGCCGGTGGACGGGCCGCGTTTTTCCTTGAAATTCACCGCCTCGGGCGCCACCAGATACTGCCGGCTCATCATGGACGGGGACACCCCGGCGATGAAGCGCGCATATTGCTCCTCGTGGTCATGCCCCTCGACCTGGAAATAGTCCTCGAAACTCATCCCGGTGGGGCTGAAGTACAGGAAGGCGGTGCCCATCCCCAGAGGCGCGGCGGTCATCGCGGGGATACCCAGCTCGCGGCAGCGGCGAAACACCTTGCGACGAACTTCCAGGACGAAGAAGTCCAGGCTGTCGACATACACGTCGACGCCCTTCAGGAATTCATCGAGGTTGGCGTCGGTGACCCCTTGCGGAAAACGTCGGATGTCGCTTTCGGGGTTGATGTCGCGGGCCATTTCCGCGACGACATCGAGCTTGGGACGCCCCATCGTCGACATGAAGGCGGCAGCCTGCCGATTCATGTTGTGGACGTCGAATTCGTCGAAGTCCGCGATATTGAAGTTGGCCACGCCCAAACGCGACAGCGCCAGCACGTGAAGTCCGCCGACACCGCCCAGGCCGGCCACGGCCACGCGGGCGCGGCGCAAACGCTGCTGCTCGTCGCGGGTCACCCAGCCGATATTGCGGGAAAACGCGCGGTCGTAATCGAAGGCGAAACCGGGGGCGGGGTCGCGAGTCATGGGGTCTCCCTGTATTCGGAGCGCCGCTCGGCCGGAGACGCTCCTGGTCCGGTCCGACGACGCCAGCGGCGAGTATGCACCCGCGCACCCCCCTGATATGTGGGGAAAGCCGCTGTCGAGAAACTTGACAGCGGGCGTCGAGGAATACCGCATCCAAATGTCAAGTCGTTGATTTGAAAGGACGAAAGTGGGCTGGCACGGTCCTCGCTTTGATGTCCGCCAAGAAGCCGGCACGTGCCGCTTCCTAACGTGCATCTGGCAAGACGCATCCTCAAGGAGAGACACATGTTCAAGCAAGCAAAGCTCGCACTGGCAGCCGTGGCGCTGGCGGCGGCGACCTTGCCGGCGATGGCAGCGCCGCTGTACATCAACACCGGGCAAGACTTCAACCTGGACCCGAACGGTCTGACGACCACCGCGGTGTTCGACCAGCTGGGCTATTCCGGCACGCTGGCCACCTCGATCTACCTGGGTTCGCCGGCCACGCCGGGCACCACGGTGATCGACACCAACATTCCGTCGGTGATGAACTCGTACGGCTTCGCCCCGGGTTCGCACACCACGCAGTCGGGCGGCTCGGCGAACTTCGCCTACCCGAACGACCCGTCGCAGACCAACATCGACGCGCTGAACAACCCGCGTCCGGGCAATGACCTGAACGGTTTCACCGGCGGCGTGGGCTTCCCGCAGTACGGTGCCGGCAACGTCGGCGGCCTGGGCGGCGCGTGGGGCTTGACCTACCAGTACCAGATCGTTGGCAAGACCGTGGACTCCAACGGCGACGGCGTGTCTGACTACGTGCAGTACACCGGCGGTGTGTTCAGCGTCTTCTACCGCAGCGCGGCGACGGACCCGAACAACAACAAGGAAGTGCTGCGCCTGATCGTCACGGGCTCGAACATCCAGCTGACCAACCTGAGCGTCAGCGGCTATGTCGACTACCTGTACGCCGGCGGCGACACCTTCGTCCAGAACTTCTTCAACTCCGGTGATGGCCTGGGCACGCTGTACAGCAACTGGCTGGCCAACAACATCTCGGTGAGCTGGGTCCTGGACACCAACGTGGATCCCCCGATCCCGACCCCGGACCAACTGTGGAACACCGGCTCCGGCCTGATCCGTCAGTCCACGCTGGACGGTTCCCTGGTGATCAACGTGCCGGAACCGGGCTCGCTGGCCCTGGTCGGTCTGGCCCTGGCTGGCCTGGGCTTCGCCCAACGCCGCCGCGCCCTGCGCAAGTAATCAGCCTCGGCTGAAACGAAAACCGCCCCTCGGGGCGGTTTTTTCATTGGCAGTCCGGAAACCCGCAGTCAACGGGTGTGGCTGGGGCCGGAGTGATGCTGGGGGTTCCCGGACGGGACGCCCCCTGCGTCGCGGAGAGCCCGCGCCTGGCCGATCGAGGTGGGAGGGGTTCAGCGCAGCGGCGTCACGACGCCGCGGCCTTGCGACCAGATGATGGCCACGACCTGCTGCGCGTCGTACAGCGCGTTCACGTGTGCGATGCGCATCGAGTAGTAGTCACCCTCGGCGGCCATCACGTCGAACAGCGACCGCTTGCCCAGCTGCTGCCACTGCTGCAGCGTGAAGCCGCGAACGCGCTCGCTGTTGCGCAGGATGTCGACCAGGCGGCGCGAGCGGTCCAGCGACGACGAGGCCGCTTCATACATTTCCTGCACACGGTAGCGCTTGGCCTCGATGGTCTCGTCGCGCTGCATCGACGCGGCCTGCGCGCGGCGGCGGGCCGAGGTGAGCGCAGAGTCCGCGCCCGGCTGGACGATCGGGATGTTGACCGTCACGCCGCCGATCCAGTCGGTCTGCCGGGACTGCCCCACCGTCGAGTTGCCTTGCACCAGCAGGCTCACGCTGGGCTGCTGGCCCGCGCGCACCGATTCCGCGTAGCTGCGCTGGGCTTGCGCCTGCGCGGCGGCGGCGGCCACGTCGGGCGAGGCCATCACGTCGGCGAGCATCTCGCCCAGATCGGGCAGACGCGCCAGCACGGCGCTCATGGCAGCGCCGCGCGGCAGCTCGTCGCCGACGAATCGCTTGAGACGGACCTCGGTCTGGCGCAGCGCGGACGTGGTCTGCTCATAGGAGAGATCGGCCTGCTGCAGGCTCTTCTGCGCCTGCACGAGTTCACTGGCGCGGCCGCGGTCGGCCTTGGTGATGATGTCCAGCGCCTCCACAAGGCAGGACATCTTGCGCACGTACTGGCTGTAGACCTGGGCCTGCAGCTGATAACGACCACGATCCAGGGCCAGCGACACGGTCTGCAGGGCGACCTGCTCCTCGGCGCTGGACTGGCCGAAGCGCGCGGCCTCGAGCAGCTGCGACTTCCATTCGGTGAGCTTGGTGATGCGGCCCGAGTCGTAGATCGGCGCGGTGACGCTCAGCGAGCCGCGGCCCATCATGCCGCTGGAGTGGTTGCCCGGACCGTCGCCCGGCAGGATGGTGCCGGTGTGGCCGGCGGTCAGGCCGAGGTTGACGGTGGGCAGGCGCTGGGCCTTGGCCTCGGCGAGGTCGGCCTCGGCGGCTTGCGTCAGCAGCCGGGTGGCGCCCAGCGCCTTGCTGCGATTGAGGGCGCGGTTGACCAGTTCCTGCAGCTGCGAGCGCGGGTCGGCGTCGCCGACGTCCAGCAGCGCGGTGTCCTTGGCGGAGAGCTGCGCCGCGGGGAGCGTGCGCTCGTCCGAGCAACGGCTGGGCGGCGGGTCCTGCGCCCAGGCGGACGCGCTGAAGCCGGCCAGGGCGGTCACGACGACGGCCATGCCCGCGTTCAGGCGGAAAGTGGAGGCGCGCCGCAGGCTCCGGCGCCGAGTCGAATGGATCATGGTCACGCGTACTGCAAGCAATTTCCCATGGCCTCTACTGGACCATCCCGGCGGGAAATCGAAGCGTGGATAAGCGGCGCGCAACCGGCCTGTTCGTGACCTTCAGACGAGGCTTACAAATGAAACGCCCGACAGAAAACATCCGTCGCAGTCCACCCGCATGCCCAAGGCCCTGAGGGCTCGGTGATGGCGGGTCTGCATGGGGCTTGGGTTTTCGGCGCTTGACGCCGGGGGCGAGCCGGACCGAGCTCAGTCCGGTGGACTGAGCGACGCCGGAGAGCGCTGGAGGGCCGCAGGGCCGACGGCCCCATGCCCCGGGCGGGCCCATGCGCGGTAGGCGCAGGTGGAATCAGCGTTCCCTGAGCGCTTCCTTGGACTTCAGCATGGGCCGCAGCAGATAGCTGAGGACGGAGCGCTCGCCGGTGCGGATGTCCACCATCGCCGTCATGCCGGGGATGACCGGCAGCGGCTCGCCCTTGGCGCGCAGCGTGTTGCGCTCGGCGGTGATGAGCACGCGGTAGTACGTGCCCTCGTTGTTCTTCTCGGTCTCGCCCAGCGCGTCCGGACTGACGTACTCGATCTTCCCGTGCAGGCCGCCGTTGACGTTGAAGTCATAGCCGTTGACCTTGACGACGGCCGTCTGGCCGACCTGCAGGTAACCGATGTCCTTGGGCTTGATGCGCGCCTCGACGAGGATGCGCGGGCCGATGGGGACGATCTCCATGATCGGCGAGCCCGAGGTGATCACCCCGCCCACCGTGTTCATCTTGATGTTCTTGACCAGCCCCTTGACCGGTGACTTCAGCACCGAGCGCGTGACCGCGTCGCGCCGCACGACGAGCTGCTCATCAAGCTGTGCCAGATCGGTCTGCGCCTTGGACAGCTCGGTGCTCGCATCCTGGCGGAAGCGGCTGATGCGCTCGTTGCGTTGCTGCTGCAGCTCGTTGACCTGACGCGTGACGCGCATGACCTCGACGTTGGACATCAGGCCCTTGGACGCCATGTCCTGCGCCATCTTCTGCTCGGTGGCGAGCAGCCCGATGCTGCGGTTGATGCTGGCCGTGGCCTCGTCGAGCACGCGGCGGCGCGTGTCGAAGACCTCGGATTCGCTGTCTACCAGCCGCTGCACATGCTTGACCTCGTCGGGGAACTTCAGCGGCACGCCCAGCGCCTCGGCGCGCAGCCGCGCCACCTGCGCCATCAGGCCCAGACGCTTGGCCTGGCTTTCGTTCTCGGCGGCCTCGGCGCGCGTGGGGTCGAGCTCGGCCAGCGCCTGACCGGCCTCCACTTCCTGGCCTTCATGCACCAGCAGCTTGCCCAGCGTGCCGGACTCGAGGCTGGCAATGACCTGCTCCTTGCCGTCGGGCACGACGCGCGCGTCGCTGCGCGTGACCTCGTCCACCGTGGCGATCGAGGACCACACGATCCCCACCAGCAGCACCGCCGCCAGCAGGTACAGGGCCCAGACGGCGCGCGGCAGCGGCTCGTCGATCAGCGCCGACTGGACGCTGCCGACGAACAGGCCTTCTTCGCGGCTGAGAGTGCGGGACTGCGACATGGTCGTGGGGATCTCGAAACGGGCGTCAGACCGACGCCGCGCGGTTCACGGCCTGCGCGGCCGGATGCACGTGGACCGGCGCGCCCTGCGCGGCCTGGCCCGGTTGCGGCTGTTGCTGCTGGGGCTGGCCCGGCGGGCGCGCGCCCGACAGCGCCGCCAGCACCTGGTCGCGCGGACCGTCCATGACGAGCCGGCCGCTGTCGACGACGACGATGCGCGAGACCAGCTCCAGCACGGCCGGACGGTGCGTCACCATGATCAGGGTGCAGCTTCCGGCCGCGTCGCGCAGCTGGCGCAGGAAGGCGATCTCGGACTGCGCGTCCATCGAGCTGGTGGGCTCGTCCATCAGCAGGATCTGCGGCTTGGTGACCAGGCTGCGCGCGAGCGCGACCAGCTGGCGCTGACCGCCCGAGAGCAGCGAGCCCATCTCGCCGACCGGCAGGTCCCAGCCCATCGGGTGGCCCGCGACCACGCGGTCCAGGCCCGTGAGCTTGGCGACCTCGACCAGGCGTTGCGCGTCGACGTGGCGGCCCATCAGCACGTTGTCGCGCAGGGTGCCGTGGAACAGGCGCGGTTCCTGCGACACGAAACCGACCTTGCCGCGGTATTCGGCCGGGTCGATCTGGCGCAGGTCGATGCCGTCGATCTCCACGCTGCCCTCGGTGGGCTGGTACAGCCCCGCGAGCATGCGCAGCACGGTGGACTTGCCGCTGCCGATGCGGCCCAGGATCGCGATGCGCTCGCCGGGCTGCACGCGCATCGTCACGTTGCGCAGCACCTTGGGCGACTGCGCGTCGCCCTGCGCCGGATACGAGAAACCGATGTCGTTCAGGCCCATGCGGCCGGTGATCTGGTTCAGCGGCACGTAGTTGCGGGTGGAATCGCGCTCCACGGGCGCGCTCATCACCGAGTTCAGCGAGAGCATCGCGGCGCGCGCGCCCTGATAACGCGTGGCCAGGCTCACCAGGCTGTTGAGCGGCACGGTGGCGCGGCCGGCAAACATGACCGCGCCAATCAGCGCGCCGGCGCTGATGACGCTCTCGTTGATCAGGTAGACGCCCCAGACCAGCATGACCAGGTTGATCGCCTGCTGCATGGTCATCGAGATGTTCATGCTCCAGCTGGCCATCGTGCGGGCGCGCAGCGCGGACTCGGCGACGATGGCGGTGCTGTGCTCGTAGCGGCGCAGGAAGCGGCCCTCGGCGCCGGCGGTCTTGAGGTCTTCCAGGCCCTCGAGCGCCTCGACCAGCGTGCCGTGCAGGTCGGCCGACTCGGTCATGTTGGTGCGCATCGCGCGGCGCAGATAGCCCTGGATGCCGAAGCTCATCAGCAGCATCAGCGGGATGGCGACCATCAGCACCCAGCCCAGCGGGCCGCCGATGATGAAGGTCATCGCCACGAACAGGATCACGAACGGCAGGTCGGTCAGGACCGACATCGTGGCCGAGGTGAAGAAGTCGCGCACGACCTCGACCTGCGCCAGGTAATGCGCGTAGGAGCCGGCGGACGCCGGACGGTGTTCCATGCGCACGCCCAGCGTCTGGCGGAAGAGCTTGGCGCCGACGATCAGGTCGGTCTTGCGCCCGGCCAAGTCGATCAGGTGGGCGCGCAACTGGCGTGCGAAGAGGTCGAACACCAGCGCCAGACCGGCGCCCACGGCCAGCGTCCACAGCGTGACGAAGGCCTGGTGCGGGATGACCTTGTCGTAGATGACCGAGGTCACCAGTCCGGACACCATCATGAGCACGTTGCTCAGCAGCGCGGCCAGCATGGCCGAGCGGTAATACGGGATGAAGCGCTTGAGCGTGCCGAACAGCCAGTGCGAGTCGGCCTGCAGCAGCGGGGCCTCGTCCTTGGCGCCGCCCATGGGCTTGGCCTGCGACACCTCCTGCGGGGTGACGGCCAGGATGAAGCCGCTGTATTCCTGGTCCAGCTCGGCGGCCGGAGCCACGCAACTGGCGGCCTCGGGGCCGGGGAAGACGACCTCGTAGCGCACGCCGCTGGCGTCGTCGTCCAGCCGGCGCACCAGCACGCAGGCGTCGCCGCCGTTGAGCAGCAGCACCGCCGGCAGCAGCAGCTGGTTGATCTCCTCGATGCCCTTGCGCAGCAGCCCGGCGTTGTAGCCGGCCTCGCGCATCAGGCGGATGGCCTGGTCGGGGCTGATGGCGCCCTCGATCGGCGCGCCCGCGCGCAGCGAATCGACGGAGCGCGCGCGACCATGGTGCTGGGTCAGCCAGGCCAGGCACTGCAGCAGCGGATCGACCGCGGGCTGGGCCGCCAGGTCCGCCAGCGGATCCACCGGCTCGTCGGGGATGCCGGGCGCGCGCTGGCCGTCCTCGGCCGCCAGGCGCAGGCCGGGGCGGCGCGCCTGCGGGTCACCGTCGAAGAAGGGATCGTGCGGCCGGGTCATTTACGGGATCTTCGTCAGTTCACGCCCGATGGGCGAGGGCCAATTGCTCGAATTCGCGCTCGATGTCACGGACGATGGCCGGCATGTCGAAAAGTGCGCTGTTGCGGCCCTCGTCGCGGAGGTATCGCTTGTAGGAACGCGCCCGGCCGGGATTCAGGCCGATCTGGATCGCGCGCTCGACGTATTCCTCGACCGAGAAGGTGATCAGGTCCGGCAGGCCGACGGCGGTCAGCAGGCTGCCGCACATGCGCGAGATGTAGCTGCGGCCCGAGCGCGTCAGGATGGGCGTGCCCATCCACAGGCAGTCGCTGGCGGTCGTGCCGGCGTTGTACGGGAAGGTGTCCAGCACCAGGTCCGGCAGCTGGAAGCGGGCCAGGTAGTCCGGCGGCGCCACGCGCGGCGCGAAGATTAGCCGCGAGGCGTCGATGCCGGCGGCCTCGGCCTCGCGCTTCAGGTTGGCCTTGGCCCATTCGTTGTCCGCCAGCAGCCACAGCACCGAGTTCGGCACCCCGTGCAGGATGCGCATCCAGGCGCCGAACATCTCGGCGTTCATCTTGTGGTTGTTGTTGAACGAGCAGAAGACGAAGGCGTCCTCGGGCAGCTCGTACTGCGCGCGGGTCGGATCGGCGCCGACCTCGCGCTGGCGGTCGCTGACCTGGTAGCAGTGCGGCAGGTAAATGGGCTTTTCGGAGCAGTACGGCAGGTATTCGGGCGGCATCGTGAAGCGATCCGCCAGGATCCAGTCCACGCCGGGCAGCAGCGAGGTCGCCGGCAGGCCCAGATAGCTCACCTGCACCGGCGCGGGCCGGTAAGCCAGGATGTTGGGGCGGGCGCCGCTGGTCAGGCCCTGCAGATCGACCAGCACGTCAATGCCGGCCTGGGCGATCAGCTTGGCGGCGGTGGCGTCATCCATCGCGTTCAGGCGCCAGACCTTGTCCATCGACATCAGGATGCGCTTGCGCAGCGAGGTGCCGTCCTCGCGGCTCCAGTCGAAGGCGTGGATCTCGAATTTCTCGCGGTCGTGCAGGCTGTAGAGCTCCGCGGTGAGCAGGCCCACGGCATGCATGCAGAGGTCGCCGGACAGGTAACCGATCTTGATCTTGCCGCCCTGCTGGCGCGCCGCGACCGAGACCGGATGGCGCCACAGCGCCTCCTTCTGCTTGACCACCTTCTCGTGGACGAAACGCTGGGCCGCGCCCATCTGCAGCGCGGGGTCGTCGGTGGCGCTCAGCGTCGCCAGCAGCGAGGTCGCGATCAGCAGCTTGTTGTGCGTGACTTCGCCAAAAGCCTCGTAGACCGGCCATTTGCACTGCTTCTGCCGGATATGGACGTAATGCTGCATCACGTCCGTCTGCTCGGGGTTGAGCGTCAGGCTGCGCACCATCAAGGCTTCCGACTCCTCGTAGCGGCGTTGCAGCTCGAGCAGACGGGCGGCGTTGTTCAGGGCATGGGTGCGCAGGCCGGTGGGCTCGGCGCCGAGCGCCTCCATCGGCTGCGTGCCGTCGTAGACCTCACGCCAGGCGGCCAGCGCGTCGTCCACGCGCTGCAGGTGCTCAAGCTGGTGACCCAGGTTGAGCCGGGCCTGGGCGAAGGTCGGGCTGATGGCCAGGGCCTCGCGGTAGACCTGCTCGGCGCGTTCGTGCTGCTGGATGTTGCCCAGCACCGTGCCCCAGTTGTAGAGCGCCACCAGGCGCGCCGCGGGCGGATGGCCGTCGTGCGCCAGCCAGGTCTCATAGAGATGGGCCGCGGCATCCCCCAGGTTCTGCGCCTGGAAGAAGTTGCCCCGGTCCATGAGCTCGGGCAGCGGGAGGGTGGCCTCGCGGGCGCGGCTCAGCAGCTGCTCCCATTCCTGGGCCAGCGGGGCGGGAACGCTCAAGTTCGGCATGCTGGGGCGGGCGATGTCCATGTGATCGGGCTTTCGGGCACGTGACGCGGTCCGGCGGGCGCGGCCGGACATGCCGGCACGGACCCTTTGGCCGCCTAGGCGAATTGTGTCCGCGCGTTCACGGGAGGCATCCCGGCAATTGGACGGTGCCGACCGCCCATTTCCCCTCCTTCGGATGCCGTTTCCCGGGCGGCCGCGGACACCGGCGGCCTGCCCCTTGGGCCCGTTATCGGCAGCCGGAACGAGAACTTGAGCACGATTTGAGGCCCGCGTCACTGCCTTATCCGGGGTTCTGGGGACAGGGCCGACTTCCACAATCGTCTCGCGATCCGGGCCTCAGAGCCGGGACGCCGCGCGGTGCGAGCAAGCCCGGAAAGGGACGTCGAGGGACGCGCGTTCGATCAATCACGCCAAGAAGAAACCACCCATGAAGGTGATTCCTAGCCTGTCTCGTTGGGACGAGATCGTGGACGCGGCCGACGGGGCCGAGCTCGACGACATCGACACGCGCGCGGTGGATACCCGGAGCTGGGTGGAGCCGGTCAGCCGCCTGGGCGGCACCGGAGGCGCGGCCATGAATGACGCGCCGACGCGCCGGCGCAGCGGGGATTCGCTGTTCCAGAGCCTGATGCGGCTGTGGCCCGGCGAGGGCCGCCGGCCGCAGGCGAGCGCCCGGGCGATGGCCAAGCTGCGCTCGGCGTTCCGGGCGAGCGTCAATGACCTGGCGGTGGACGCGGACGCGCCGACGCAGGAGCGCGTGCGCGCCCTGCTCCGCCACATCGTCCATGCGCGGCATCCGCAGGACCTCTGGCACCTGCGCACGGCGATCTACACGGAGGTCGCCCGGTGCATCAACCAGGCGGAAGCCGAAGCCCGCCTGATCGCGCTCAACCGGCAGCTGGCGCAGAGCAAGAGCCTGCTGCGCCGACTGCTGGGCTGACACGAGCCCTCACCCCCCGCCCTCTCCCGCTTCGCGGGCGAGGGAGCCTCAATGCCCAACAGCGCAGAAGCCCCTCGCCCGCGAAGCGGGAGAGGGGTTGGGGTGAGGGCTCCCCCGATGTGCTGTCGAGAGAAACCGCTGCTCCTTACTTCGGCTGCCCCAGGAAGTCCATCTTCCCCAGCGGCACGCCCGCATGGCGCAGCAGCGCGTACAGCGTGGTGGCGTGGAAGTAGAAGTTGGGCAGGTTGAAGAAGCGGGTGAAGTCCTGCCCCTGAAACTGCAGCGGTTCCTTGTCGCGGCGCGGCACGCTCACCGAACGCGTCTCCGAGCCATTGATCTGTTCCGCGCTGACCGTCTTGATAAAGTCCCTCGTCTTCTGGATGCGCTGAACCAGCTCCTCCAGCGTCGCCTCGGTATCCGGCCAGCTCGGCACCTCGATGCCGGCCAGGCGGGCCGCGCCGCTCTTGGCGGCGTCGCTGGCGATCTGGATCTGGCGCGACAGCGGCAGCATGTCCGGCGCCAGGCGCATCGTCAGGTAGACGGATTCATCGAAGCCCTTGGCGATCGCGTGATCGCGCGCGGTGCGCAGCCAGGTCTGCATGCTGGCGAGCATGCGATCGAACACCGGCACGGTGGCGGCGTACATGTCCATGGAGATCTCCTCGTGTCTCTAGGGGGGTGGGATGCGAAGCGGGCCGGATGCTAGTGCCTGTTCCGATCTGTTGCACGACGCTCGCCCAATGGCCTTCAGGTGGTCGTGCGACGCGAGTAGGATCGGACCTCGCACGCCTATGAACATCATCATCCTCGACGACTACCAGGACGCGGTGCGCAAGCTGCCTTGCGCCGCCAAGCTGGACGCGCTGAACGCCAAGGTCTTCACCAACACCGTCAAGGGGATCGGCCAATTGTCGATCCGGCTGCGGGATGCCGAAGTCCTCGTAACGATCCGCGAACGTACCCACTTCTCGCGCCAACTGCTGGAAAAGCTGCCCAAGCTCAAGCTGATCTCGCAAACCGGCCGCGTGGGCAAGCACATCGACATCGACGCCTGCACCCGGCTCGGCATCGCGGTGGCGGAAGGCGGCGGATCGCCGATCGCACCCGCCGAGCTGACCTGGGCGCTGATCATGGCTGCGATGCGGCGGTTGCCGCAGTACATCGCCACGCTCAAGCACGGCGTGTGGCAGCAGTCGGGGCTGAAGTCCGGCTCGATGCCGCCCAACTTCGGCCTGGGCATGGTGCTGCGCGGCAAGACGCTGGGCATCTGGGGCTACGGGAAGATCGGTCAGCTGGTGGCCGGCTACGGCAAGGCCTTCGGCATGCACGTGATCGTCTGGGGCAGCGAGGCCTCGCGGCTGCGCGCCCAGGCCGACGGCCACCAGGCCGCCGACACCCGCGAGGCCTTCTTCGAGCAGGCCGACGTGTTGTCGATGCACCTGCGGCTCTCCGACGAGACCACCGGCATCGTCACCAGCGAGGACCTCGCGCGGATGAAACCGACCTCGCTGTTCGTGAACACCTCGCGCGCGGAGCTCGTCGCCGACGGCGCGCTGGTGTCGGGCCTCAACCGAGGCCGTCCGGGCATGGCGGCGGTGGATGTCTTCGAGTCCGAGCCGATCCTGCAAGGCCATCCGCTGCTGCGCCTGGAGAATGCCGTGTGCACGCCGCACATCGGTTACGTCGAACAGGACAGCTACCAGATGTACTTCGACGCGGCCTTCGACAACGTGCTGAATTACATGGCCGGCAAGCCGACCCACATCGTGAATCCGGATGCGCTGAAGGTGCATCGGTGAGCCCGGCGACACCGCCCTCCCCCGACCCTGAAGGCTCCCGCCCGGGCGCCGCCTTGAAAGACGCCACGGCCTCCGACGGATCGCCCGCGTTGGCGCAGCCCGAATCGCTGTCGCAGCTGTTCTGGGCGTTCACGTGGCTGGCGCTGCAGGGATTCGGCGGCGTGCTGGCGGTGGCGCAGCGCGAGCTGGTGGAGCGGCTGAACTGGATGTCGCGCGAGGAGTTCGTCGAGACGCTGGCGGTGGCGCAGGTGCTGCCCGGGCCCAACATCGTGAACATCTCGCTGATGATCGGCGATCGCTTCTTCGGCCTGCGCGGCGCGCTGGTGGCGCTGGCGGGAATGATGCTGTTCCCCGCGGTGATCGTGCTGGTGCTCGCGGCCCTGTCGACGACCTGGCTGGCCTCGCCCCGCATGACGGGCGCGTTGCGCGGCATGGGCGCGGTGTCGGCGGGGCTGATCCTGGCCACCGGCTTCAAGCTGCTGCCCTCGTTGAGGAAGAACCCGGTCGGGCTGATGCCCGGCCTGACGCTGGCGGCGCTGGTGTTCGGCGCGACGGTGTGGCTGAAGCTGCCGCTGTTCTGGATCGTGCTGAGCGTCGGCGGGCTGGGCATGGCGCTGGCCATGATCGCGTTGAAGCGCAGCCGCGCCGGAGTTCAGCCATGAGCGCCACTGTCAGCGCTGCGATGTCCGCGACAGCCGCCGTGGCGACAGCGGCGAGCGTTCCCGTCCCCTGGCATCAGATGCTGACGGGCACCTTGAGCTGGCCCGAGCTGGGCGCGCTGATGCTGCATTTCCTGATGTTGTCGCTGCTGTCGATCGGCGGCGCGATCACGACGGCGCCGGACATGCATCGCTACCTGGTGGACGAGCGGCACTGGCTGACGGACCAGAGCTTCACGAGTTCGATCGCGCTGGCGCAGGCCGCGCCGGGACCCAACATCCTGTTCGTGGCGGTGCTGGGATTCAACGTGTCGGGGCTGCTGGGCGCGACGGCGGCGATGGCGGGCATCCTGCTGCCGTCGACGACGCTGGTGGTGGCGGCCACGCGCTGGGCGCGCCGCAACCGCGATCACCTGGGGGTGCGCGCGTTCACGGTGGGCATGGCGCCGCTGACGCTGGGGCTGATGATCGCCACGGGCTGGCTGCTCGCCGCGCCGTACCTGGTCGAGCCCGAGCATCGCTGGGCCACGCTGGCGATGATCGTCGCGACGGTGCTGCTGACCATGCGGACCAGGATCGGGATCGTGTGGCTGGTGCTGGCCGGCGGCGTGCTGGGGGCGTTGGGGGTGGTGTGACCGGTAGGTGATGAACTGAGCGCTGCGGCCGTGGACCCCCGCGGCTAGATCCACCCTCTCGCCCGGGCGGCCTCGATCTGCTGCTTCTTGCGGATGCCCGCCAGGATGTCGGCCTCCAGCCGGGCCGCCTCCGGATGAACCGCGAAGTACGGGCCGAGCCAACCGTCTTCATGCGTGAAGGCCATCGTCCACGCGAGGTTCGGCGGGAAGACCATGTAGTCGGACAGCGCGGCCCGATCAGGCCGCACATCGGTGACGAACGCGGTGCGTCGATCGTTGGACAGCACGACGTACTCCGCCGCCTGCCGTGTGGCGTAGGCCGCCAGCGCATCCCGCCCGGACACGCAGTCATATCCGCCGCCGCTGAACACGTGCCACATGAAGTCCTTCATGTTGAGCCCATGTCCACGACGGCCATACACCTGCATCCAGGCTTTCGTCATCGCTGCGGCCTCGTCCTCGGACAGCGTGCGCAACACCTGACCCGGACGGATGAGCGGCTCTTCGGCTTTCGACATGGGCGGAGTATGCCGCCCTCTCCCTCGTGACGCGACAAGCGTCCATTCCCGGGCAGAATGCGGCCCGCGCATGTCATGTCTGTTGCCGCAACGTTGCGGCGACGGACAGACGACGCGCCGCGATCGTCGCGGCGCGGGGAGTGGCCCCATCGAGGCCGCCCGGCGCTCAACAGGGAGTTCCATGACGTTCCGAAAGATGCTGGTCGCGGCAGCCGCGACCGTGCTCGCCGCTTGCGGCGGCGGGGGTGGCGACAGCTCGACCCCGCCCCCCAATCAATCCACCAACCCGCCAGTGACCAATCCTCCGGTCACCACGCCTCCGGTCACCACGCCTCCGGTCACCACGCCTCCGGTCACCACGCCACCGGTCACCACTCCGCCGGTCACCGCTCCGCCGGTCACCGCTCCGCCGCCCGTCCTGAGCAGCGACCTGGGCTGGACGGTCATCCAGGCGACTGATCCCACCGTGGCGGGCGGCACGGCCACCTACACGGTCAGCGTCAGCAACGCAGGCCCGGAAGCGGCCACCGACGCGACGCTGCAACTGCAGTTCGACGCCTCGCAGCAGCTCAAGGCCGTCACCTGCTCGGCTGCGGGCGGCGCGATCTGCCCGACCACGCTCGGCGCCTCCATGGCGGCGCCAACGCTGCCCAGCGGCGGCAAGCTCTCGTTCTCCGTCGCGGCCTCGGTGCCGGTCTCGGCCTTCGGCACGGTCGGCCTGACGGCCACGGCGAAGGCGTCCAACGACGCCGCGACCGCCAACGACAGCGTCGTCGCCTCGACGCAGGTCATCGCCCCCAACGCGATCACGCTGGAGAGCGATTCGGGCGACTTCATCGGCGCGGGCGGCCGCTACAGCTACAGCAATGCCAACGCGCGCCTCAAGGTCAGCAGCAACGGCGGCCTGCTCAAGGTGGCGATCGCGGGTGATGAGGATTGGACCGGCGAGTTCCAGCTGCCCGCCGCCAAGGCCCGGCTCGAGCCCGGCACCTTCGCGGGTCTGATGCGCTACCCGTTCCACAACCCGGCGGTGGGCGGCCTGAGCTGGACGGGCGAAGGCCGCGGCTGCAACACGTCCGTCGGCTCGATCACGGTCGACAGCGTGACCTACAGCGGCGATACGCTCAAGGCCGTGATCCTGCGCTTCGAGCAGTTCTGCGAAGGCGGCACGAAGGCGATCCGGGGCAAGGTGAACTGGTCGGTCTACGACACGACCCCGGCCACCGGCCCCGTCACGCCGGTGCCGGCCACCTGTGGCAACCGCCCGCATCCAGCCTGCCCGCCAGCGGCAACTACGTGTTCCTGACCAGCGATGCCGGTGACTACATCGGACAGGGCGCGACCACGCTCTACACGCTGCCCGGCACGGCGATCAAGCTCACCTCGACCGGGTCGAATCTCCAGGTGGACGTGGGACCGTTTGGCGGCTGGTCGGCCAACTTCGTCGGCGGAGAGGGCATGACGCGACTGGAGCAGGGCTACTACGCCGACCTGCAGCGGTATCCGTTCAACAACCCGGTCAAGGGCGGGATGAACTGGTCCGGCAATGGCCGCGGCTGCAACCGCCTGACCGGCTGGTTCACCGTGGACAACGTGACCTACACCGGCACGACGATGACCTCGATCGACCTGCGCTTCGAGCAGCACTGCGACGGCATGAGCCCGGCGCTGCGCGGCAAGATCCACTGGGTCTTCTGAACGAGGACCGCGGCGGCGAGGGCGTTCGCGGCCGGGCTCACCCGCTCAAGCCACGACCGCCCCCTCCGCGCTCACGCCCCCGCCGCTCGCGTACGCGATCCCCGCGCGGATGCGCAGTGACACGCAGGTGCCCTGCCCCGGCAGATCGGTGACCGCGAACTGCGCGCCGATCGACCGGGCACGCTCCCGCATCGCGCGCATGCCGAAATGACCGGAGGCCTGCGCGCGCGACAGCTTCTCCGGCCGCAGCCCCACGCCGTTGTCCTTCACCTCGATCCCGAGCCAACGGCGCCCGTAATGCAGATGCACCGCCACCTCGGTGGCATCGGCGTGCCGCGCCGCGTTGAACAGCGCCTCGCCCACGATGAACGACAGCTCATCGAAGACATCCGCCCTCACCCGGCGCGACGCCCCGTCGCTCACCACGCCCACCCGCGTGCGGTCCGTGAACGGCTGTTGCTGCAACAGTCGGCGGGCCTCGAATTCAAGCTCGCCCGTGCGCGTGCGGCGCAGTCCCTGCAGGCGATCGCGGCCTTCGCTCAGCACGTCCTCGGCGCGCTCCAGCACGCTGTCGAGCTCGCCCCGCGCGTCGCCCTCGCCGCCCTGGCCGCGCAATTTGTTGGCCGCCGCCTGGAAATGCAGGATCAGCCCCTGCACGCTCTGCAGCAGCGTGTCGTGCATGTCCCGCGCGATGCGCTCGCGCTCGCGCGCGCGCTCCGCGTCCCGCTCGCGCACCCGCGCCAGCACCTGGCGCATGCGCAGCATCGACAGGCCGTAGACCAGCAGCAAGCCCGCCGCGCCCATCGCCAGCTTGAACGGCAGCGACTGGGTGAGCGTCGTCGGGATCGACACGTTCATCACCGCCGGCTGCGCGCTCCACAGCCCGTCGTTGTTGGTGGCGCGGACCTCGAATCGATAGTTCCCCGGCCGCAGGTCCGACAGCACCACGCTGCGCTGCGGGCTCGGCGCGGACCAGGTCTCGTCCACGCCCACCAGTCGGTGGCTGAACCGCACGCGCGACGGCACCGCCAGGCTCAGCGCGGTGAAGGCCACGCGCACCGTGGTCGTTCCTGCCGGCAGGACCACGGTCGGACCGGCGACGAGCTCGCGGTCGCCCGCGACCACCGAGCGCACCAGCACCGGCGGTGGCAAGGCGTTGTCGGCCAGCGTGGCGGGGTCCATCCGCACGACATTGCGCCGCGTCAGGAACCACACCCGGCCATCGCCGCCCACCGCCACCTGCGCGCCCGGTGCCTTCTGGACGAAGCTGTTGAGACCATCCTGGAAACCGTAGACACGCGCCGTCGGCGCGGGGCCACCCGCGAGCGCGGCCTCGAGTTCGCCCGCGCGCAGCCGCACGATGCCGGCATCGCCGATCGCCCAGGCCTCGCCGTTGACCGCCTGCGCCCATCCGTTGATCGACGCGGCCCAGGGCGCCGCCTCGCTGCTCAGCAGCGCGGACGACGCCGCATCCGACGCCGCGGCCGCCACCGGCTCCACCATCGCCAGCCCTCGACTGCCGCTGACCGCGAGGCCGGCGCTCGTGGGCAGCACGCCCTCGATGCCGCCGGCCGGCGAGCGCGACGCATCCAGCGCCAGGAACGGCAGTTCCCCCGCGGGCGGCGCCGCGCGGAACAGGATCACCGCGCGCCCGCGATCGTCCAGCATGGCATTGGCGGGCAGGGCCGGCGACGGCTCGGCTTCCGGCCATCGGGACCAACGGCCCCGCGATCCGTCCTTCATCCAGTACAGGCCTCGGTCCAGCGCCGGCATCCAGAGGCGATCCTCGACGTCCTCCGCGCAGCCGTAGGCCATGGTCCCGGCGGGCTTGGCGAAGCGCTCGACGGCGCGCGCATCGACGCGCAGCACCTGATCCGCCAGGAAGAGCCACACGCCGCCCGCGCGCGCCGCGCACAGCGCCTCGGCCGGACTGCCGTTGATCCGCACCCGGCGGGGATCCGCACCCGGCGCGATCGCGTACAGCGCCTGCGCGTCGGCCACGTAGACCGTGCCATCGCGCGCCGCGGCGAGGCGGTAACTCGTCGCCGAGTTGCTGGGCAGTCCGGGTTCGACCACCACGCTGGCCGGACGCAATTGGTCCAGCCCGAGCTCGGTGCCCACCCACAGGCTGCCCTCGCGGTCCTGGAAGAGCGCGCGTGTCTGATCGGAGGTCAGCCCATCGGCGGCGTCCAGCGAGGCGACACGATCCTTGCCCGCGCCCGTGGCGGGCAGCGGCTGGCCGGGCACGCGGATGCGCAGCAGGCCGCTGTTCCAGGTGGTGGTCCAGAGGTCGCCCTGCCGGTCGAACAACAGCCGCGTGCCGCCCACGGGTCCGGGATGCGGGATCACCGCATCCTGCCGGTCGGCCGCGGCCAGCCGGCGCGTGCCCTTGGCATCGGAGATCCAGAGCCGACCCTGCGCGTCCTCGGACAGGCTGGCGCGCGGCTCGAGACGATCCCGCGTGACGGTGAACCGCGTCTCGCCCGGTCGCAGCACTGCCAGCGCCTGCGACAACGCCACCCACATCGCTCCGTCGCGCGCGAGGTGCAGGTCCCAGACGGGCTGGGCGGGCAGACCGTCGTCGGGTCCGAACTCCCGCCAGGCCCCGGCGTGGAAACGGGCCAGGCCCTGCGTGCTGCGGCCGCCGCGCGCGATCCAGATCCCGCCCTGGGCGTCTTCCTCGATGTCGTTGACCTCGCGCGACGGATGCGGCATGCGGGCATCGACCAGCCGCCCGTCGCGCAGCACCGCCACGCCGCGCCCCCGCGCCAGGCCGACCCACAGCTCGCCCGAGCGCGCCGCGCGCAGGCTGGAGACCACGAGCCGCTGCGCGGGCTCGGTACCGGCCAGGCTCACGGGCTCGAAGCTCACGCCGTCGAAGCGGAACAAGCCCTCGACGCTGCCGATCCACAGGAAACCGTCGCGGGTCTGGCTGATGGAATTGATGCGACTGGGCGCGCCGCGCTCCATCGGCCAGGCGGTGTGCTTGAACTCGGCCAGCGACGCCGGCATCGGCGCGGCCCCGACCAGGCAGGACCAGGCGAGTGCCGTGAGCGCCCCCAGCGCGGCCAGGCGCGCCCGCTCCACGCGCCGGGCTCGCTGGCCGCGCGGGGGCATCGCCGGGATCGGAAGGATCGGTCGCGTCATCTCAAGGGGCTGGGTCCCGCGCGGCCGCGCGCGAGCGAGCCGGATGATACGGGCGCATGGTGGGCATGAGGCGCATGGGACTCGCGCTTGCCAGAATGACGATCCCGCGGCCCTCACCGGCCCGCCGCCAAAGGACCCCCATGCCCCCGTCCCAGAATCCCGAGCCCCTCCTCGACGCGAACGGACCCGGCCGTGGCCGGACCGCCTTCGTCCAGGTGCGGGGCGCGCGGGAGCACAACCTCCGCGACGTCGACGTGGACGTGCCGCGCGACGCGCTCGTGGTGTTCAGCGGCGTGTCGGGCTCGGGCAAGTCCTCCCTGGCCTTCGGCACGATCTACGCGGAAGCCCAGCGCCGCTACTTCGAATCGGTCGCGCCCTACGCGCGCCGGCTGATCGACCAGGTCGGCGTGCCGGCGGTCGACGCGATCGAGGGCCTGCCGCCGGCCGTCGCGCTGCAGCAGCAACGCGGCACGCCCAGCGCGCGTTCCTCGGTGGGCAGCGTGACGGGGCTGTCCTCACTGCTGCGCATGCTGTACTCGCGCGCCGGGCGATACCCGCCAAAGCAGCCGATGCTGTACGCGGAGGACTTCTCGCCCAACACGCCACAGGGCGCCTGCCCGCATTGCCACGGCCTGGGCCGCGTGTACGAGGTCACCGAGGCGTCGATGGTCCCGGACGACACGCTCACCATCCGCGATCGCGCCGTGGCGGCGTGGCCGCCGGCCTGGCACGGGCAGAACCTGCGCGACATCCTCGTCACGCTGGGCATCGACGTCGACAAGCCCTGGCGCGAGCTGCCGCGCAAGACGCGCGACTGGATCCTGTTCACCGACGAGCAGCCCACCGTCCCCGTCTATGCCGGCTTCACGCCCGCGGAGACCAAGGACGCGTTGCGCCGCAAGATGGAGCCGAGCTACCAGGGCACATTCAGCAGCGCGCGGCGATACGTGATGCACACCTTCGCGACGACGCAGAGCGCGCTGATGAAGCGCCGCGTGTCGCGTTACCTGATCGGCGGCGCCTGCCCGGTGTGCGACGGCAAGCGGCTCAAGCCGGAAGCGCTCAGCGTCACCTTCGGCGGGTTGGACATCGGCGCGCTCGCGCGCTGCCCGCTGGCGGAGCTCGCGCGGCACCTCGGCGACGCGGCGATGGACGGCCTCAGCGACGAGAAGCGCCTGGCCGCGCGCCGCCTCGTCGACGACGTGCTGATGCGCTTGCGGCCGCTGCTCACGCTCGGACTCGGGCACCTGTCGCTGGAGCGCGCCACGCCGTCCGTCTCGCCGGGCGAGCTGCAGCGGCTGCGCCTGGCCACGCAGATCTGCTCCAACCTCTTCGGCGTGGTGTACGTGCTGGACGAGCCTTCCGCGGGCCTGCACCCGGCGGACGGTGAATCGCTGCTCGCGTCGTTGCAGGCGCTGAAGGCGGCGGGCAACTCGATCTTCGTCGTCGAGCACGATCTGAGCCTGATGCGCGCCGCGGACTGGATCGTCGACGTCGGACCGGGCGCGGGCGAGCTCGGCGGCCGCGTGCTCTACAGCGGACCACCGCAGGGACTGCGCGGCATCGAGGGTTCGCGCACGGCCGCGTATCTCTTCCCCGATGACCCGCCCGGAACGAGCGCGGCGGAGCCAGCGGTTCTCGAACGCCGCGTGCCCAAGGGCTGGTTGAAGCTCGCAGGCATCACGCAGAACAACCTCGTCGACGTGGACGCCGCGTTCCCGCTGGGCGTGTTCACGGCGGTCACGGGCGTGTCGGGCTCAGGCAAGTCCTCCCTGGTGAGCCGTGCGCTGGTGGACCTGGTCGGCGCGCATCTCGGCCATGAGCCCGCGAGCCTCGATGACGACGAGGACACGGACGCCGCAGGTCCGGAACGCAGCGGCGACGGCGGCGCCGGGCTCTTGCCGACGGCCGGCCGCATCACCGAAGGCGCCGAGGCGATCCGGCGCTTGGTGCGGGTCGACCAGAAGCCGATCGGGCGCACGCCGCGCTCCAACCTGGCGACCTACACGGGGCTTTTCGACCACGTGCGCAAGCTCTTCGCCGCGACACCGGCGGCGCGGCGGCGCGGCTTTGACGCCGGGCGTTTCTCGTTCAACGTCGCCAAGGGCCGCTGCGAGACCTGCGAAGGCGAGGGCTTCGTCAGCGTCGAACTGCTGTTCATGCCCAGTGTCTACGCGCCGTGCCCGGCCTGCCATGGCGCGCGCTACAACGAAGCGACGCTGAAGGTGCTGTACCGGGACCGCAGCATCGCCGACGTGCTGGGCATGACGGTGGACGCCGCGTTCGAGTTCTTCGCCGATGAACCGGCGCTCGCGCGGCCGCTGGGCCTGCTTCAGGGCATCGGGCTGGGTTACCTGCGGCTCGGTCAGCCGGCGACGGAGCTGTCGGGCGGCGAGGCCCAGCGCATCAAGCTCGTCACCGAGCTGCAGCGCACCGCGCGCGGGCACACGCTGTACGTGCTGGACGAGCCGACGACCGGGCTGCACCCGTCGGACGTCGACAAGCTGATGGCGCAGCTGCGCGACCTGGTCGAGGCGGGCCACACGGTGGTGGTGGTCGAGCACGAGATGCGCGTGGTCGCCGCCGCGGACTGGGTCATCGACCTGGGACCCGGCGCGGGCGGCGCGGGCGGGCGGATGGTGGCGGCGGGCACGCCGGAGGAGGTCGCCGCGCATCCGGGCTCGCGGACCGCGCCACATTTGAAGGCGGCGCTCGACGGGGCCTGACACCCGGTCGGGCGGGCCCCGCGCTTGCCGATCTCCGGCATCGACCTTCGGGTCCCTGCAAGGAGTTTCCATGGCCACCAGCAGCATCCTTGGCGGCACGCCCGCCCCCTCGCAATCCAGCGGCCGCGGCACCGACGCGCTCGGCCCGAGCGACAGCTCGGACAGCGGCAGCGACGTCTCCCACGAGCGCCGCATGGCCACCGGCGCCGACGACCCCGATGAACTGGGCGGCACGCCGGCCGAGACTGGCTCCGACACCGACCGCTTCGGCACCGGTGAGCGCGCGTCCGCCACGCCCGGCCACGATCACGAGGCGGCGGACATCCTCCCGGATCGCGTCACCCGTTCTCCGGACAACAGCGACATCGACGCCTCGATCGACGTCGAGGACCTGCCCAGCGGCGACGACCCGTCGGCGGGGCCGGATCCGGAGCATGAGGACGACGACGAGCTGTAAGGGGTGGCGGCGCAGCGCGGGGCGCAGGTCGAATCACCCGCCACCCCCGCGTGACCCGAGTTGATTATTTAGCTACAGATCGTCACGCAGAAACGTGGCGCTTGACATGGTTTGAAATTCACGCTTGAGGTGATGACGTCGAATTCAGACCACTCACCTTTGCTAGACACATCATCATCCAAGTCAATCCAAAAACTCCCCACACCAATAAACACTAGGTGAATCCACCGAGAAGCAAGCCGGCTTATGTTTGGGAAAACATAAGACAGAAGTTATTCGATTATTGAACTTTCGAAATACTCTCCTGGGCTGCTCAACATTGCGTGCGCACAATCAGACCTGTGGAATACCTTCGGACCAACAGAGGCCTTGGCAGGCATCTGTAAGGTGCGAGAGAAACGTACCGGCGGCGATCGATGGCCGCGGATCCATCGACAACCATTCAGGTTTTAAGAATGCAAGTTTTGACAGACGCAGAAATTGATCTGGTCCACGGCGGCACCGCCGAAGGGGCGGCAGCGGGTGTAGCGGTAGGCGGCATCGCTGGGGGCGTCGCCGGCGAGTTGTATGGCGGCGTGGCCGGCGCCGCCATTGGTGCCCTCTTCGGCCCGGCTGGCGCGATGGTCGGCTATGTTGTGGGGCGGAAGTTCGGCCAGACCATCGGCTCTGCGCTTGGCGGTGCGGCGGGAGGCTATATCGGGGACCGGGTGACTGGCACCGAAACCGATCAACTGACTTCCTGATACTGGAACGCACCCGCCCTGCGGGTGCATTTCGAGCATCCATGACCCCACACGCGCTTCACCGACAGTTGGTGATTCTCAACGGAATCGCCTCGGCGATCTCCTTGATCGCCATCTACAATACCGCACCAATCCGCGACAGCAATATATGGTCTTTCACCAGCATTGCCGTCATGGCGCTGTACTTCGTCTACGTCTTAAGAGTATCTCTGCCTAGACATATCCATGAGGAGCGGCTGTGCTGGGACACGGAACAACCCTTCCCCAGGCTCAGTCAGATCCTCTTGGCGACACCCATCATCCTGACTGGCATAGCCGTCCTGGTGCTGCTCCACTTCCCCACCCAATACAACAAGATCGGCTGGATTCCAGTGATTTGCGCGATGCAGGTCGGTTATTACGGAGCTGCGCTCTATGCATTACGGCGCTGACTTCAACGCCCCAGATAAAAATCCATCGGAATCAGTTCCACCGCCCAGCCGCCGGCTTCGCCGATCTGGGCGGCGGGATGCATGGAGGCGATGCGCAGGGCTTCGTCGGCATCGTCCGCCTCGATGATGAACAGCCCGCCCACCACCTCCTTGGCCTCGGTGTAGGGGCCGTCGGTGACGTGGGTCCTGCCGGCGCGAGGACGCAGCGTCCGCCAAGTCTCCAGATCGCCGAGCGACGCGGACACCACCATCTTGCCGGTCGCCTGCATCTTCTCGTCCAGGGCCGGGCACTGGCTGACCAGCGCCTTCACCTCGTCGGGCGACATTTCCGCGAATTTCTCCGGGGTGAAGTAGGCAAGGCCGAGATATTTCATGCAGAGCTCCAAGCTGATCGAGGGTTGATGCCACCACGACGAAGCGCCGTGCCGGAAATCGACAACGGTAGCGGCGAAATGCGAGAAGGCCGATGGACTTGCATCCATCGGCCTTCCGGCGCTTGCCGCGCTTGCCGCACTGGCGAAGCGCTCAGGGCGCTTCGCAGGGGCGTGACGCTCAATGCTTGTTGGCGTCCTTGATCGCTTCCTTGGCGTCACCGTAGTTCTTCTGGGTCTTGCCCTCGACCTGCTTGGCCAGGCCCTTGGCCTGCTGCTCGGTGCTGCCCACGATCTCGCCGGTCTTCTGCTGCACCTTGCCAGCGATGTCCTTCGCGGTGCCCTTGACTTGGTCCTTGTTCATGATCGATCTCCTGGAAGTGAAGCTGCGTTGCCACCGTTGCGGAACTGCTTGTCGGTGGGACAACTTCATCGTAGGGAAAGGCCGTCGAGCACTGTGCAGGCGCGTGTCGCTTCCGCGAGTCGGACCGCTCCTACATGTCCTACACGCCGCACCCGGCTCCTGCCGCGACGCGACACGCAGTCTCCGTGAGGCCTCCATGACGACGGCGTGACAGGCCCGGCGATTGCCATCTCGCCGGTGTGCCGACCCATTCCTCCCACCATTACCGCTGCGTCTGCGGGCGCCGCGTCTTCTTCCGCAACAGCGCGTGCCTCGCCTGTGGCTCGGCGCTCGGCTTTCTCTCGAGCGACGCTTCGCTGCATGCGCTCGTGCCGGGCGCTTCTCCCCACACCTGGCGGGTGACGGGCCACGACGGTCTCTTCACGCGATGCGCGAATTTCGACACCGCCGCCGGCTGCAACTGGCTGGTGCCGCTCGATGATCAATCAGCGCATCGGTACTGCATCGCCTGCGCGCTCAACCGCAGGATCCCCGACCTGTCGGTGCCGGAAAACGGCGAGCTCTGGGGCCGCATGGAACGCGCCAAGCGGCGCGTCATCGCGCAGCTGCTCGAACTCGGGCTGCCGGTGGTGTCCAAGGCCGTCGATCCGCGGCGCGGCCTCGCCTTCGACTTCCTGCGTTCCTTGCCCGGCGAGCCCAAGGTCATGACCGGTCATGCCGACGGTGTCATCACCATCGACATCGACGAGGCCGACGACGCCCACCGCGAGCGCGCCCGGCAGCAACTGCACGAACCCTACCGGACGCTGCTGGGCCACTTCCGACACGAGGTCGGCCATCACTACTGGCTGCAGCTGATCGCCGACAGCGATTGGCTGCCCGCGTGCCGGGAGCTCTTCGGCGACGAGCGTGCCGACTACGCCGCGGCCCTGAAGCGCAACTACGACAACGGCCCGCCGCCGGACTGGCCGTCGCGCTTCATCTCGGCCTACGCCAGCAGCCATCCCTGGGAGGACTGGGCCGAGACCTGGGCCCATTACCTGCACCTGCGCGACACCCTCGCGACCGCCGCGGGATTCCGGCTGCTCCAGCCTCTGGCCGAGGCGGGCGGCGACAAGCCCTTCACCGCCGCCGCGCTCTGGCGGCCCGACCACCCGACCGGCCCGGCCTTCCTCGATCACCTCCACACCTGGATCGCCGTGACCAGCGTGATGAACGAGATGTCCCGCGCGATGGGACAGCCTGATTTCTATCCGTTCGTACTGGTCCGCGACGTGGTGCCCAAGCTCCATTTCATCCATTGCGTCATCGATGCCGCCGCGCGCGGCGACGCCTCACCTCATCCCGGGCTCTCCACGCCATGATCCGCCTCGACCTGCAATTCGAGCTCGACTACCTCGTCGACTCGGCCTTCGGCGACTTCCTCTTCAACGTGCAGCCCGCGCGCACCGCGGCGCAACGCGTGCTCTGCGAGCGGGTGGCGATCCCGCAGGACCTGCCCTGGCGCGCCGAGAACGCCCCCGCGGGCAATCGCGTGATCCGGGTCCGCGCCCCGCGCGGACCGCTTCACCTGAGCTACGCCGCGAGCGTGACGATCGAGCATCTGCTGAGCGACCCCGTCGCGCTGGAGGAAACACCGGTCGACGCCTTGCCGGTCGACGTGCTGCCCTACCTGATGCCGAGCCGCTATTGCGAGTCCGACCGGCTGGGCGCCTGGGCCGAGGCCACCTTCGGCGCGATGCCGCCGGGGCACGAGCGGGTGCGGGCGATCGAGGCCTGGGTGCGCCGGCACATCGCGTATGTGCCGGGGGCGTCGACGACGCGGACCTCCGCGCTCGACACGATGACGGATCGCGTCGGGGTCTGCCGCGACATGGCCCACCTGATGATCGCGCTGTGCCGCGCGCTGTCGATCCCGGCCCGTTATGTCACCGGCACGGACTTCGGCGCCGACACCGTGCGAGCGCCTGATTTCCACGCCTACGTGGAGGTGTATGTCGGCCGTCGCTGGTATCTCTTCGATCCCTCGGGAACCGGCATCCCGATGGGCTTCGTGCGCATCGGCACTGGCTTCGACGCGGCGCAGGTGCCGTTCGCGATGCTGTTCGGCGAGGTCCGCGCGCCCTTCGCGCCGTGGGTCCGCGCGACCGCCTGCCAGGGCCCCGGCCTGGAGCTGCCGCGGCCGGTGGACCAGGCGATCTCGTCCGACCTCGATCACCGGCCGATGCCGATGGTGGTGGCGGCGAACGGGTGAGCGCTCCCAACGACCACCGCCTCCCGGCGGTGATGTTCAGACGTCCTTGGTCCCGAAGATCTTGTCGCCCGCGTCGCCCAGGCCCGGGATGATGTAGCCCTGCTCGTTGAGGTGGGAATCGATGGCGGCCGTCCAGCAGCGCACGTCCGGGTGCGCCTTCGTCAGCGCGGCCACGCCCTCGGGCGCGGCCACCAGCACCAGCGCGCGGATGTCCTTGCAGCCGCGCTTCTTCAGCAGGTCGATCGTCGCGATCATCGATCCGGCCGTCGCCAGCATCGGATCCACGATCAGCGCGGTGCGCTGGTCCAACTGGCCCACGAACTTCTCGAAGTAGTTCACCGGCTGCAGCGTCTCGTGATCGCGCGCCAGCCCCACCACGCTGACCTTCGCGTTGGGCATCATGTCCAGCACGCCGTCCAGCATGCCCAGCCCCGCGCGCAGGATCGGCACCACCGTCACCTTGCGGCCCGCGATCTGCTCGACCTCGACCTCGCCGCACCAGCCCGCGATCGTCGTCTTCTCCAGCGGGAAGTCGGCCGTCGCCTCGTAGGCCAGCAGGCGGGCAACCTCGCCGGTCAGCTCGCGGAATTTCTTGGTGGACATGTCGCCCTCGCGCATCAGGCCGATCTTGTGCTTGACGAGGGGGTGCTTGACTTCGATGACGGCCATGGCGGGTAGGAGGTCCGGTAAGAGAGGATCGGGCCCCGGTCAGGGCCCTGGAATGTCGGAGCGGCCCCGCAGGGCCGCAGTGGCGCGATTATCTCGCGTCGCAAGAGGCGTGCCCGGCGTGCCCGGACGCGCCCGCGCCCGGCCTCAGCCCTTCTTCTGCCGCTGACGCAGCGCCTCGTACAGGCACACGCCGGCCGCCACCGAGACATTCAGGCTTTCCACCGCGCCCTGCATCGGGATGCGCACCAGCTCGTCGCAGGTCTTGCCCGTGAGCTGCCGCATCCCCTGTCCCTCGGCGCCCAGCACCAGCGCCACCGGGCCGCTCAGGTCGAGGTCGTACAGCGTCTTCTCGGCCTGGTCCGAGGTGCCGATCACCCAGATGTCGCGCTCCTTGAGCTCGCCCAGCGTGCGCGCCAGGTTGGTCACCATCAGGTAGGGCACCGTCTCCGCGGCGCCGCTGGCCACCTTGGCCACCGTCGCGTTCAAGCCGACCGCGTGGTCCTTGGGCGCCACGACCGCGTGCGCGCCCGCCCCGTCGGCCACCCGCAGGCAGGCGCCGAGGTTGTGCGGATCGGTCACGCCGTCCAGCACCAGCACCAGCGGCGGGCCCTCGACGGTGTCCAGCAGATCGTCCAGCGAATGCTGCTGCGCCACCACCTTCACCCGGGCCACGACGCCCTGATGGCGTGTCGTGCCGCACAGCTTCTGCAGCCGATCGTCGTCGCTCTCCACGAGCCGCGCGCCCGCGGCCTGCGCCTTCTCGAGGAACCCGCGCATGCGCTGGTCCTTGCGGGTGGCGTCGAAGAGGATCTCCTGCACCGACGCGGGCGCCGTCTTCAGGCGCACGGTCACGGCGTGGAAGCCGAACAGGATCTGGGTCTTGGAGGGGGAGGAGCTCATGGGGCGCGATTGTCGCAGCCCTTCCCCCTTCCTCCCTTTGCCCCCTTGCGCTCATGCACCTCCCCGCCCGGAGTTGTCAGTCGGACACCTCCGCCTGACCTCCATCGGGCATTGGCTCCCGGCACCGTGTGCAGCCACGATCGTCGGTTCGTCCACAGCCCGCGCTCGCGCCCGCCTCATGCGTCCCTCGTTCCTGCTCCTGCCCACCCTGCTCTTGATCGCCCTGCCCGCGCTCGCCGTCGGCGGCGGTGCTGCCCGGGCCGCCCCCCTTCCAACCCGGCATCCCTCCACGCTGCCCCTCAGGCCGCCTGCGCCTTGATGCGCGTCACGCCGAACGACGCCGCCCGACAAACCTTCATCGATCCGTTGATCACGCTGACCCACGTCGGCCCCGGCGCCGGCGACTGTGGACCGATCACGCTGCGCGACGCGGAGGGCGCGATCATCCCCACGACGACCGTCGCCGACACCGACTGGCCCGATCCGAAGGGCGGCGTCGTCGGCCGGCGCACGATCGAGCCGATCGCGCCCCTGCGCCAGGGCTCGACCTATCGCATCCACTGGAACCAGCAGGACGTCGCCACCTTCGCGGTCGGGACCGAGCGCCGTGGCGCGGTCGTCGCGGTCGTCGACGCGCCCCTGCAAGTGCGTGGTCTGCCCGGGATCGCCCATCCCGGCAAGGGCGACGTCGACAATGTCCTGGAGGCCTTCGCCGAATCGATCGCGAAGGGCAGCGGCGTGAGGAAGTGGCTCTTCGAACGCGTCCTCCGTTCCGGGCTGCCCCAACTCGCGAAGCCCCGCGCGCGGTTCGGCGCCCACGTGCGCAAGCTCACCTACCGCAGCGCCGACGCCAACGGCAATCCGCTCACGCTGAGCGCCCTGATGGTCACCCCAGAGCCGAGCTTCAGCAGCCCGGCCGTGGACTTCCGGGCCATGCCCGTCGTGATCGGTCAGCGCGGCAGCACCGACAACGATGGCGGCGCGCCCTCCTCCGCAGCCACCTCGATGGTGATCCCGGCCCTTGTCGCCGCGGGTCGCGGCCACCTGTTCCTCGCGCCGGACCTGATCGGCGTCGGTGACTCTGCCGACCAGCCTCAGGCCTACCTGGTGGCCGCGGACACGGCTGCGCAGACCGCCGACCTGCTGCGCGCGGCGCGCGCCTTCGTGGCGCAATCACACCAGGCCACGATCGGCCCGGACCTGCGTCTGTTCGGCGGTTCCCAAGGCGCGCATTCGACGATCGCCTCGCTGCCGCTGCTGGTCCGAGAGGGCACGGTGCGGCTGGTCTCCGCCGCCCAGGGCCCGTACGACGTGCAGCGCACCTTCCGGGGGTCATTGCTGGCCGCGGCCGGCGCGCCGCGCGACGCCTATGCCGAGCGAGAGGACTTGGCCTTCCTCCCCGGCCATCTGCGCGACGTGATGCTCAGCCACCAGGCGCATGGCAACTACGCCTTCGACCCGGCCCGCGTGTTCGACACCGACGGCCAACTGCTCGCCAGCTTCCTCCAGGCCTATCGCCACGGTCAGGCGCACGACCTCGATCGGCACCTGGCGGCCAACAGTCTGGTCGTCGGGACCCAGGTCCATGACCTGCCGCACGCGCGACTGCAGCTTTACCACTTCAGCCAGGACCCGCTGGTGCCCGCGCAGAACACCGTGGACCTGCTGACGGCCTTGCAGCAACCGCGACACCGCTTCGCTGAGGTGCAGCGAGGGAACTGCCACGAGCATTCGGAGCTGGTGAAGCTGCTGCTGAAGCTCAGCAAACGCGGCATGCTGAAGCACACGCTGTGCGTGGCTTACCAGATGGACGACTTCGTCGGTCAGTTGCCCTGAGGCCAGGACGGATCGCAGCCCTTCAGATCCACCCCAGCTGCCGCGCGCCCATGAGCGCGCCGATCATCACCGGCTGGTGGACCATGTAGTACGACAGCGACCACCGCCCCAACCCCGCCAACGGCCGCAGCGACAGGGTCAGCGGCTGCTGCATCCACCGCCGCACCGCCGCCACGCGCATCAGCGCGCAACCCCAGAGCATCGGGCCCAGCCAGGGCAGCACCGGCACGTAATCCTCGGTCAGCGGCTTGCGCGTGACCAGACCGAGCCAATTCGTCGTGCGGGTATCGAAGAAGGGATCGGCGACCAGGAAGGGCAGCGCGATGGCCAGCGCGCCGAGCGCCCACAGCGCCACGGTGGGCAGCCGCGCGAAACCGAAACGCACCAGGATGAGCATCAGCGCCATGCCGTGCAGCACGCCGAAGCTGATGTACGAGCGCGGGAACATCCACCACGAGCCCAGCGACACCAGCAGCGCGCAGCCCATGATCTGGCCCCAGCGCCGCCAGAAGCGGTAGGCCGTCTGCCCCTGGCCGAGCGCCACCGCCTGACCCATCCCGGCGCACAGCAGGAACAGGCTGACGATGCCGCTGCGCTGCCAGGTCCAGAACGGGTCGCGGTAGAAGTCCTGCGTGATGACCCGGAAGTAGCTCAGGTCGAAGCAGAAGTGGAACGCCGTCATCCACACCATCGCCAGGCCGCGCACGGCATCGAGCCGGTCGAATCGCGGGGTGGGCGCCTCCGGGGTCGGAGGGCGGGGATCGACCACGGCCTCGGGGCCGGGGTCAGGCATTGCGGTCGGAGTTCGGGCCGGCGAGTTCATCAGGGGCCAAGTCTACCGAAGGCGGTTCGAACCTCGATGACACCGCGCGCCGAGCGTCGCGTCCTCCTCCATCGATGGCACGCCAGTCGGCGAAGGCTCCACTACGGGGGCTTTCGGGCTTCCCTCGTTGCCATGACTCCACGTTCCCGCTGGCTGAGCCTGCTGCTCGCCCTCCCCCTCCTGCTGACCGCTTGCCAGAAGCACGACCCGACGCCGCAGCCCGCCGCGCCCGCGTGTCAGATCCTGCGGGTGACACCCCGCGACGCGATGCAGACCGCGTTCACGAATCCGCTCGTCACCGTCGCCTACACCGCCGCCACGATCGGCGCGTGCGAGGGCGTGCAACTGGTGAACGCCCAGCGCCAACGGATTCCGGCCAGCGTGGTCGCCAGCAGCGAATGGCCGCTGCCGAACGGCCGCATCGCCGGCTCGCGCACCATCGAGCCCGACGCCCCGCTGCCACGCGACGGCCAGTTCATGGTGCAGCTGAACGGGCTCACGCTCTCGACCTTCAAGAACGGCGCCGAGCAGCGCGGCGCCCTCCAGGGGCCGGTGGAGGACCTCATCGTCCAGTACGGGGGCTTGCCCAAGGCGGCGCGAATCGGCCGCGACAGCATCAACGGCATGCTGGAGGTCCTGATCCAGGACTACGCCAAGGGAAGCGCGGCGGTCGCCGATCTGCTCCGGC
Organism: Roseateles sp.; assembly: GCA_039594005.1. GTDB lineage: Bacteria > Pseudomonadota > Gammaproteobacteria > Burkholderiales > Burkholderiaceae_C > Roseateles. Next base: position 360,909 of record JBCNOF010000010.1, on the reverse strand, counting down.
CCTTGCTCCGGCACGAGTTGCCCCACTTCGCCGCGCCGAACGCCAGCCACGATGCCGTGGTCAAGCGCGTGCGCTATCGAAGCGCGGACGCCAGCGGCGCGCCCGTCACGCTGAGCGGCCTGCTGATCTACCCGGCCCAATCCCCGGGCGGCCCCGCCGTGGACCTCAACGGCCTGCCGATGGTCATCGGTCAGCGCGGCGCCGAGAAGAATGACGCGGACGCGCCGTCCTCGGGCAAGAACGCGATGCTGCTGATCGGTCTCATCGCCGCAGGCAAGGGGCACATCTACTTCACGCCGGACCTGATCGGCAAGGGAGACTCGGCCTCGGCGACGCAAGCCTTCCTGATCGCCGCGGACACGGCCGCCCAGACCGACGACATGCGGACCGCGGTGATGTCGTACTTCATGCAGTTCCACCGCGCGCAACCCGGTGCCGACCTGCGCATCGTCGGTCCCTCGCAGGGCGGCTTCTCCGCGATCGCAGCGTTGCCGCACCTGTCACGTCACGCGACGGTGCGGCTGGTCTCCACCGGCGACGGCCCCTTCGCCATCCGCCACACGCTGGACGCCGCCCTGCGCGCGGCCGCCGGCCTGCCCCGCGACCCGTACTCCGATCGCGCGGACCTGGCGCGGATTCCGGACTACCTCGGCCGCACGCTCGCGGCACTGCAGGCCTACCAGGGCCTGTCCTACGACCCGAAGGCCGTCTTCCAGCCAGACGGTTCGCTCCAGCCCTCGTTCCTCGCGGACTACCGCGCCGGCCGATACGCCCACTGGGCGCCGCACCTGGCGGTGAACAGCCCGGCCGCGGGTTCGCAGCGCTACGACCTGCCACTCGCGCAGGTGCGGATGTACCACTTCAGCAAGGACACGCTGATCGCGGCGCGCAACACCGAAGACATGATCACGACCTTCAAGGGCGGCACGCAGCGCGTCGCCCATGTCGAACGCGGCGATTGCCGGGAGGACTCCGCGCTCGTGAAGGCCTTGCTGGGGCTCTCGCACAGCAAGTCGCTGCCGCACACGATCTGCCTGCCCTTCCAGCTCGACGATTTCGTCGGCCGGCTCTGAGATCGGGCCGCGAGGAGGATGCCGGGTGGGTGCCGCGGGCGCTCAGCCCAGCAACTGCCTCACCCGCTGGCGGTGCATGCCGCGCAGCGCGGGCAGCAAGGCGCCGACGTCGCCGTACTCGGCGCCCGACAAGGCCCCGGCGAGCGCTCCGGTCAGCGCCTGCGCCTGGCCCGGCGCCATCGAGGCGACCGGCCGGGCCGCGGCTTCCAGCTGCTCGTTCAGGCGCGCACGCGCCTGCGCCAGCTTGGGCTGAGCCTGCAGCAACTGCCCCAGCGCCTGGCGCTGGCCCGGTGCGTCCTGGAGCGTCCAGCGCTGCGGCTGCAAGGCCTCGGGCGCAGGTTCCAGCAGCGCGCGCACCGGCTGGCCGCTGGGGAAGCGGCGGCCCTCGCCGCGCAGCGTCATCCCGTCACGCAGCGCGGGCCAGCGGGACTCGGCCACGCTGAAGACGACGTCCGCGCCCTGCGCCTGCACCGACAACCCCGCCGGCGACAAAGCCCGGGTGAGCGCCTGCAACTGGTCCTGCGTGCCTTCGCCATCGAGCGTCACCGCGATGAGCACCGGCCTGCCGCCGTTTCCGGCCGTGGCGACCGCGGCCTCTCCCGGCTGCGTCAAGGCGGCTCCGATGTCGTCGCCGCGCTGGCCCGGCAGTTGCAGGCGCAAGGTTTCCCTGCCGCCTTGCTGCAGCACCGCCAGGTCCAGCCCGCGCAACTTGAAGCGCTGCCGCGCGCTGCCGTCCTCGGGCGCGGCCTGCAGATCGCCATCGACCCGCCCGGCCGCCTCGCGCCGACGCTGCGACCAGAGTTGTCGCAACTGATCGAGCTGGGCCTGAAGCACCGCGGGCGTGCCACTCTCCACGGCGTTCGCGGACGCCGTGGACGCCCGCGCGAGCGACTGGCTCAATCCGCCCTTGAGCTGCTGCATCGCATCGGACAGGCGGTCGAGGTAATCCAGTCCCTGCTGCAGCCGGCCGAGCCGCTGCTGCGCGCCGGGCTCGCGCGCGAGGGCCTCGGCATCGCCCGCGCGCAAGGGCATCGTGCCGCGATCCAGCGCGGCGGCGTCGGCCGTGCTCGCGCGAGCCCGCGCGATCGGGTCCAGAGGGGCGACAGGCGCGGCACCGGCGCTCGCACCGGCCGGCGCCGGGAATCCGCGTCCGCCCTCCGCGGCCCGCGACGCGCGGTCGCTGCCCGGCACCGGCGAGCTCAAGCCGTCAGATCGCATCGAACAGGCTCAGTTGGCTGACCTTCGCATAGGCCTTCTGCGTGGCCTGCAGCGCCAGCGTGTAGCTGTTGAGCCGCGTGGCGGCCTCGCCGTAGTCGACCTGGCCGATGTCCAGCGCGCTCTGCTGGTTGGCGAGGCTCACCGACGCATGGTTGGTGTCCAGCGTGTCGAGGATGTTCTGACGGCCGCCGAGCTGGCCGATCCTGCCGGCGACATCGCCCAGCGTCTGGTCCAGCGCGTCGATCATCGCGCTCACGTCCGCGTGGACGCCCTCGGCGGTCGCACCCGGCGCGGCGAGCTGGCCGGTCAGCGTGTTGAGCTGGCGCAGGAAGGCGCCCATGCCCTCCAGCGACACATTGGCGTTGACCGACATGTTGTCCGCCACCGCCACCTGCTGCGTCGACGAGTTGCCCTGGAAGTTGTAGCCCGCGTCCACCGTCGGCTGGTCGCTGGCGGTGCCGGAGAACAGGTAGCGCCCTTCGGCGTTCTTGCTGTTGGCCAGGAACAGCAGGCTGTCGTGCAGCGTCCTCATCGAGCCCGACATCGCGTTGAGGTCGTCGCCGGTATTGCCCGCGTCGGCCGCCCAGACCAGCAGGTCGCGCGTGGCCTGCAGGTCCTCGCGGATGCTGTCCAGCGTGACCTCGCTGGTCTTGAGCCGGCTCTGCAGCGCGCCGATGTTGTCGCGGTACTGCGCCAGCGCGGACTCCTCGCGCGACAGCCGCGCCAGGCGCAGCGCGGCGATGCTGTCATCCGAGGGCTTGAGCACGCGCTGGCCCGAGGCCATCTGCTGCATCACGTGCGTCAGGCCCTCGTTGGCGGCCTGCAGCGCGCTGTTCATCGTGGTGTGGTACTGGTTGCTGGCAATGCGCATGGGGTCCTTCCCGTCCTCGACCTGTCTTCAACCCAGCATCTGCAGCGTGCTGTCGAACAGCTGGTTGGCCACGGCCACCACCTTCATGTTGGCCTGGTACATCTGCTGGTACTGCATCAGGTTGATGGCTTCCTCGTCGGTGTTGACGCCGGCGCTGGACTTCCAGTCCTCCTCGGCCTGATCGCGCACCGTGGTGGCGGTCTTCTGCGAGGCCTGGTTCAGCGCGCTGGCAACGCCCAGCTTGCCCACGAGCTGCGTGAACACATCGCCGGTGACGACCTGCGTCGTTCCGGCGGCGTTGCCGGCCGCGTCGAAGGTGGTGATCGTCATCGGCTTGTTGCGCAGCGCGATCAGCGCGCTCAGGTTGCCGCTGTCGCCGCTGACGGTGGAGCTGCTGGAGAAGGCCAGCTGGCCGGCGGTGATGCCGGTCATCTTGAGCGTGCCGCCGCTGGTGTCGAACAGCGGCGCGCCCGGCGTGGTCGCCGGCGGCGCGTAGCCGGCAGCCAGTTGCGTGTTGAACGCGTTGCCCAGGCCCAGCGCGAGCTCGGAGAGCGTCGTGCGCATCGGGTTGAGCACCTGCTGCTGCAGGTCGGCCAGCCCGCCGAGTTGCCCGCCCTGCCCCACGTCGCTCAGCGTGAAGGATGTGCTGGCGAACTGGATCTTCAGCGCGCCGGGGCCGTTGGTGGCCAACACCGCGGCGTCGGCGCCCACGACCAGCGGCTGACCGCCCTTGAGCGAGACGTTGCGGGCGCCGTCCGGGGTGTCCACGACCTGCACGCCCACGAGCGACGACAGCGCCTTGATCTTTTCGTCGCGCGCGTCCTGCAGGCCCGCGTCGTTGGTGCCGGCGCTGCGTCCGGCAGCGATCTGCTTGTTCAGCAACGCGATGTCCTGCGTCAGCGCATTGACCTGGTTGACCACGCCCTCGCGCTGCGTGGCCATCGCGGCCTGCTGGTTGGCGAAGAGCTTCTGCAGGCTGTCGAAGCGCTTGACCAGGCCGTCGGCGGCGGTCAGCACGGCCTCGCGCAGCGGGCCGGACTCGGGCTGCACACTGGCCGCGTTGAGCGCGGCGAAGAACTGGTCGATGCCGTTGTTGATGTTGGCCGTGTCGTCGGACATGACCTGCTCGAGCTGGGTCAGGTAGGACTGCCCCGCGCTGTACTGGCCGAGCTGGCTGGTGGCCTGCCACAGCTGCACGTTCTTGAAGCTGTCGGCGAAACGCAGCAGCTTGGAGACCTGCACGCCGGCGCCGCCCTGCGGCGTCTGCAGCGAGCCGAGCAATACGCCGGTGCGGGTATAGCCGGGCGTCATCGCATTGGCGACGTTCTGGCTGGTGGCGGTCAGCGCGGCCTGGGCGGCCTGCGCGCCGGTGAGGCCGTTGAGGAGGATGCTCATGGAGTCGGGGTCCCGAGGGAAACGGAGGGCTTGCCCCCGGAGGGCGACCCGTCGGGCGCGGAACTTAAACCGGCCGCCGGCAGCACCTGGCGCAGCATCAGGTCGGCGATGCCGAAGGCGCGCTGCTGGGCCAGCGCGTCGGCCACCAGGCCGTCGGCCAGGTCCAGCATGTCCTGGCCGGAACGGCGTGCACCGTCGCTGTCCTCGTCGGCCAGCGCGCGGGTGCCCGCGCGCATCTGGCTGATCATCTGCTTGATGAAGAAGGCCTCGAACTTGACGGCGGCATCGGTGGCCTGTGCCCTCACCCGAGCATCGGGGTCCTGGGCACCGTCGAGCGACGTGCCCAGGGGCGCTGCGGGGGAGGAGGAAGAATGGATGTCGTTCATCAGATCACCTGCAACTCGCCCTCGATGGCGCCGGCCTGGTCCAGCGCCTGCAGGATGGCCATCAGGTCGTCCGGATTGGCGCCGATGCTGTTGACCATGTCCACGATGGCCTGCAGCGAGGTCCCCGCCGGCCAGCGGAACATGCGCCCGTCGCCCTGGTCCACGCGCAGCTGCGACTGCGGCACCGTCTGCGTGCTGCCCTGGCTGAACGCGTTGGGCTGGCTGACTTGCGGCCGCTCGCTGATGATTACCCGCAGCGACCCGTGCGAGACCGCCGCCGGTCGCACCTTCACGCCGTCGGCGATCACCACTGTCCCCGTGCGCGAGTTGAAGATCACCCGCGGCAGCGCCGGCGCCGCGTCAATGGAGATCGCCTGCAGCTGCGCCACGAAGGCCACGCGCTGCGTGGGCTCCACCGGCGCGCGCACCGCCACGCTGGTGCCGTCGCGCGTGGCGGCCACGCCCGCGCCGTAACGCTGGTTCAAGGCCTCGACGATCTGTGTGGCGGTCTGGAATCCGGGGCGCTTCAGGTTGAGCACCACATCAGGCCGCGCGTCGAAGTCGGTCGCGATCTCGCGCTCGATGGTCGCGCCGTTGGGCACGCGGCCCGTGGTCGGCGTGTTCACCGTCACGCTGGAGCCGCTCTGCCCTTGCGCGCTCAGGCCCGTCACGACGAGGTTGCCCTGCGCCAGCGCGTACACCTCGCCGTCGGCCGCGTGCAGCTCGGTCAGCAACAGCGTGCCGCCGCGCAGGCTTTTGGCGTCGCCCAGCGAGGACACGGTGATGTCGATCGCCTGACCGCGCCGATAGCCGGCCGGGAAACTCGCGCTCACCATCACCGCCGCGGCGTTGCGCGACTTGGCCTCGGTCTTCTCGGGCAGCTTCACGCCGAATTGCTTGAGCAGATTGCCCACGGACTGGCTCGAGAACTTGGCCTGCGTGCTGTCGCCGCTGCCGTTCAGGCCGACCACCAGGCCGTAGCCCAGCAGCTGGTTGTCGCGCACGCCCTCGATGTCCACGAGCTGGCGCAGCGGCTGCGCGGCGCGGGCGGGCGAAGCGCCCACGACCACGGACAGCCCGAGGGCGAGGGCGGCGGCGGAGATCAGGATGGGTTTCATGACGACTCTCGGAACGAGGCTCAGATCGGATTCCACGGGCTGTTGAACCAGCGCGTGAACCAGCCCGGCGTGTTGGCGTCGGCCAACTGGCCCCGGCCGCTGTAGGCAATGCGCGCGTTGGCCACGCGCTGCGAGGACACGCGGTTCTCGCTGTCCACGTCGGCGGGCCGCACATACCCGGCCACGCGCACGAGTTCCTCGCCCTGGTTCAGCGTCAGGCTCTTCTCGCCGTGCACGCGCAGCAGGCCGTTGCCCGTCACCTCCTGCACGACCACGGTGATCGCGCCCTGCAAGGTGTTCTGCTGCGTGCTGCTGCCGCTGCCGTTGAAGTCGCGACTGCCGTTGATGCCGTACGCGCGCTGCTTGCCGTTGAGGTCCAGCCCGAAGTTGCCGCTGCTGGACTTCCCGCTTTGCGTGTTGGCGCTCTTGCTGGCCTGCGTCGCCTCCTCGAGCACCACCGTCAGCACGTCGCCCGCGCGGAACGCGCGCGTGTCAGCGATCAGGCTGGCGCTGCGGCCGGCGGAGAAGACCCCGCCCCCCGAGGGCCGCACCGGCGCGGCCACCGGCAGCGGCAGGCCGCCCGGATCGGCGCTGGGCAGCTCCGGCGGCGCGATGGCGGCGCAGGCACCCAGCGAGAGCGCGGCGGCGAGCGCGCTGGCGAGCGGCGCGACGCGGAACAGCGGACGAACGACGGCGTGCATGTCGGCTCCGATCAGCGCGCGGCCTGCGCCAGCACCTGCAGCATGTTGTCCGCGGCGGACAGCACCTTGGTGTTCATCTCATAGGTGCGTTGGGCGGCGATCATGTCGACCATCTCCTCGACGACCTGCACGTTGGATCCCTCCAGCGCGCCCTGCTTGAGCTTGCCCAGGCCGTTCTCGCCGGGCACGCCCTCGGTGGGCGCGCCGCTGGCGCCGGTCTCCTGGTACAGGTTGTCGCCCAGGGCCAGCAGACCGGCCGGATTGACGAACTGCGTCAGCCGCAGCTGACCCAGCTCCTGCGGCGCGGCGTTGTCGGCGGTGGTGATGGACACCACGCCGTTCTCGCCGATGGTCAGCGACCTGGCATTGGCCGGGATGGTGATCTCGGGCTGCAGGCGCAGGCCCTGCGCGTTGGTGATGCGGCCCTCGGGGCTCACGTTGAGCTGGCCGGCGCGCGTGTAGGCGGGACGGCCGTTGGGGCCCTCGACCTGCAGGAAGCCGTTGCCCACGATGGCCACGTCCATGCTCTGGCCGGTGGTCTGCAGGCTGCCGTTGGTGAAGACCTTCTGCGTGCCGACCATGCGCGTGCCGTTGCCCAGTTGCACGCCGGTGGGCGAGGCGCTGCCGTCCTCGGCCTGCGCGCCCGGCTGGCGCTCGACCTGGTAGAAGAGGTCCTCGAACATCACGCGGTCGCGCTTGAAGCCGACGGTGTTGACGTTGGCCAGGTTGTTGGCGATCGCTTGCAGCTTGGCGTCCTGCGCCTGCACGCCGGTCTTGCTGATCCACATGGCGGGGTTCATCGGGGACTCCTGTCGAAGGTTCTGGAATTCGAATGGAAAGACCGGCGCGTCACTCGCGCACCAGCCGGTTGCCGGTGTCGGCCAGGCCGTCGGCGGCCTTGTAGAGCCGCATCTGCAGCTCGAAGTCGCGGGCGAGGTTCATCGTGGCGACCATCTCCTCGACCGCCGACACGTTGCTCGCCTCCAGCTTGCCCTTGCCACGCGCACCGCAGGCTCGGATGGCGGCGTCGAGCCGTCGCGCGTGACCAGCAGGCCGGCCTCGTTCTTGGTCAGCTGCCTGAACTCGGGCTGCACCAGGCGCAGCCGGTCCACGGTCTGCGGCTCGGGCTGGCCATTGGCCATCACGGTGATCGAGCCGTCGGGCAGCACTTCCAGCCGGTCATGCGGCGGCAGCACGACCGGGCCGCTCTCGCCCAGCACCACATGGCGGCCCAGGCGCAGCGTGCCGTCGGCGTCGACGGTGAAGTTGCCGCTGCGCGTGTAGGCCTCGCGGCCGGTCGGGCCGTCCTGGGCGACGGCGAACAGGCCCTGCCCCTCGATGGCCAGGTCCAGGTCGCGGCCGGTCTCGCGCTGGCTGCCGGCGCGCGCGCTGATGACGTCGGAGCGGGCCTGCGCCAGGTGCCGCGCGTCGTAGCCGTAGCCCTTGACCTGAGCGGCGCTGGCCTGCTCGAGGTTGGCGCGGAAACCCGCCGTCTCCAGGTTGGCCAGGTTGTTGGCATGCACGGCCTGCGCGCGCTGGATGCGCTCGGCGCCGCTCATGACGGTGTAGATCAGGGCGTCCATGCGATCACACGGCCTGCATCAGCGCTTGCATCATCTCGTTCTCGGTCGAGATGAGCTTGGTGTTGGCCTGGTAATTGCGCTGCGCGCTCATCAGGCTGACGAGCTCGCCGGTGACGTCCACGTTGGACTGCTCCAGCGCGCCCGCGCTGAGCTTGGACGAGGTCCCGGCGCCGGGTCGCGCGTACAGCGCCACGCCGCTGTCGGGCGTGGCGGTCCAGCTGGTGTCGCTGATCGGCTTGAGCGCGTTCTCGTTGGCGAAGGTGGCCACCGCGATCGTGCCCAGCGTCTGCTTCTCGCCGTTGCTGAAGGTCGCCACCAGCGAGCCGTCCTCCGACAGGCTGGTGCCCGTCAGCGTGCCGGCCGCGTAGCCGTTGGACGAGTTGGTGCGCGTGGTGGTGTCGCCGGCGAACTGCGTCGTGGCGGTGTAGTCGATGCGCATGGCGATGGGGGCGGCGCCGTTGGCCGGCGCGGCGTTGAGCGTCACCGCGGGCACCGCGGTCAGCTGGCCCTGCGCGTCGAAGTTGAGCGTCGCGCCGACGCCGCCCGGGGCCGCGCCGTCGAAGCTGTAGTACGCATCGACCTGGCCGACGCCGCTCTTGACGAAGTACTGCGTGACGCTGTGCTTGGTGCCCAGCGAGTCGTAGACGACCGAGGTCACCGAGCTGTTGAAGCTGCGCGGATCGTCCTTGTCGAAGGGTGTCACCGTCGGCACGGTCCAGTCGGCGCTGAGGTTGCCGCTGTAGTTCAGCACGTCGCTGGCCTGCGCCGGGATGGTGCCGGTGGCCACGCGCAGGTCGCCGAAAGCACCCAGGCCCGCACCCTGCACCGGACGCCCGTTGGCGTCCAGCACCGCGGCGTAGCCCTGCGCCTTGCGGCCCAGGCTGTCGATCACGTAGCCGTCCTTGTCAACGTCGAACAGGCCCACGCGGGTGAACACGGTCTGGCCGTCATCGCTCTTCACGGCGAAGAAGCCGCGGCCCTGGATCATCGCGTCCATGCCGCGGCCGGTGCTGAACAGCCCGCCGCCGGTCTGGATGCTCTGCGAGATCGAGCCCACCTCCACGCCGGTGGGGTGGCTGTCGGCGTACATCGACGAGAAGTTGCTGCGGCTGGCCTTGAAGCCATAGGTGCCGGAGTTGGCGATGTTGTTGCTGATGGTCTCCAGGCTGGCATTGACGGCGTTGATGCCCGAACGTGCGATCTCGAAACTCATGGGGTTCTCCGGGGACGGTGAAGCGGTGAAGGCGATGAATGCGGGGAATGCGGGAAATCAGGACGCCGCGCGTCCCTTGAACTGGGTGATGGCCTGGCTGGTGACCTCGCCCACGCCGGCGAGCTGCAGCATCACGCTGCCGTCGGCGGCCAGGCGCACGCCCTCCAGGCGCGCGAGGGTCTCGACCGCCACGGCGCGCTGGTCCTGGGTCTCGAGCCGCACGCGGTACTGGCCGTCGGCCAGTCCCAGCGCGGATGGGTCCAGCGTGAAGCCGTGCTCGCCCAGGGCTTGCGATCCCAGGTCGATGCGCTGCTCGCGGCCGTCGCCGGCGGTCAGCACCAGCGTGTTGGCGGGGCTGCTCGCGTCCAGCGTGTAGCGCAGCTCGACGGGCTCGCCCTGCAGTTGCAGCTGCGAGACCCCGGCCTGCAGCGTCGTGCCGACCTGCGCGCCCAGCGTCATCAGCTGCAGGCTGGCGAGCATGCTGGCATTGGTCTGGCCCTGCGAGGCGAGCTTCTGCATCGACTCGACCTGGCTCAGCTGCGTGAGCTGGCTGACGAATTGCGACGGGTCCTGCGGCGACAGCGGATCCTGGTTCTTGATCTGCGCCACGAGCAGCGTGGTGAACAGCGAGCTGAGGCTGTCGCCGTTGCCGGCGATTGCGTTGTCGGCGGACGCGCCCGAGGTCGTCGAGGCGTTGTTGTTGACGGCGGTGGTCATGCGGGGTTCCTGGTGTCGGAAGGACGGGCGATCACGCGTCGCCCAGGCGCAGCAAGGACTGCTGCATGGACTTCACGCGCGAGAGCACTTCGACGTTGGTCTCGAAGGCGCGCGACGCGGACAGCATGTCCGTCATCTCCGCCACCGGGTTGACGTTGGGATAGAAGACCTCGCCGTTCTCGTTGGCCAGCGGGTTCTCGGGCTCGTAGGCCTTGCGCAGCGGCTCCTGGCTCTGCACGACGTCCAGCACCTGCACGCGGGTGCCGGCGAGCTGGTCCTCGCCGAGGCCTTCGCGCGCGGCCAGCGCGGCGAAGACCGGCTTGCGCGCGTGGTAGGTGGCGTCCTCGCTGCCGGCCGCGGACTGCGCATTGGCCAGGTTGGAGGCGATCGTGTTCAGGCGCACCGTCTGCGCGGACATCGCCGAGCCGGCGATCTGGGTGATCTGCTTGAAGGACATGGAGGGGCTCCGGTATGCGGCGTGATGGGGGTTACTGACCGCTGATGGCCTTGGCCAGGCCCTTGAGCTTCATGTTCACGAAGGTCAGGCTGGTCTGGAAATCGAGCGCGTTCTGCGCGAAGGCGGCCTGCTCCACGCCGAGTTCGACGGTGTTGCCGTCCTGCGCCGGGTGGTACGGGACGCGGTACGGCAGGTCCTCGGCGCCGGTGTCCAGCGCGAGTCCGCTGGAGAAGCCGTCGCCGGCATCGCCGCTCGCGGCCAGCGCGCCCCGCAGCGACGCGGCAAAATCCATGTCGCGCGCCTGGAACCCGGGCGTGCTCACGTTGGCGATGTTGGAGGCCAACACCTTGGTCCTCTCGGCGCGCAGACGCAGCGCGTCGTCATGCACGCCTGCCGCCTTGCTGAAATCGATGCTCATGCGCGACTCCCTGTCCTCTGTTGATTCCGTGTCCGTGACGCTGCGTGCCGCCGTGGCGGCCTCAGCCCTGTGCCTGCTGGGCCTGCCGGCCACCCGCTCCGCGGCCGCCGCATCGCTCGATGAGCAGGTGCTGGAGACCGCGCGCGCCGCCCTGCTCGACCAAGCCGGACAAGCCGGGCTGATCGCGCCCGAGCTGCAGCTGACGCAGCCCGCGGCGCGTCCCCGCCCGGCGTGCGCGGCGGGCTGGGACGTGGTGATGCAAGACAGCCGCAGCCTGATGCGGCTGCGCCTGGTGGCCCGCTGCACCGACGACGCCGCGCGCGTGCCGCAACAGGACTTCCTGCTGCGGGCCTCGCTGAGCGCCGAGGTGCTTGTCGTGACGCAGCCCGTGGCCAGCGGCCAGCCGGTCGGCGACGACCAGGTCCAGCTCCAGCGCCGCGACATCAGCCAGGCACCCGACGCCCTGTCCACGCTGGAGCCGGGTCTGGCCGCGCGCACCACGCTGCGCCCCGGCCAGCTGCTGCAGAAGCGGCTGCTGGCCGCGGCGATCGTCGTCAAGCGCGGCGACGACGTACGTATCCAGGCGAGCCGCGGCGGCGTGAGTGTCGATGGCGCGGGCGAGGCGCTGGACAGCGGCGCCCGGCACGCCGTGATCCGCGTTCGCAACCTGGCCAGTGGCCGCGTGATCCAGGCACGCGTGCTGGACGCCGGGCTGGTCGAGCCCGCCGGTCTGCGCTGAACCGAGGGCGTTCATCGAGGCGTTGATCGGCGCGTTCATCGGGCTGCGCCTTTCACGAGCGCGGCGACCGAGGACGCCACTTTCGCGAGCTTGTCGGCATAGGCCGGATCGGTCGCATAGCCGCCGCGCTGGAGCGCGACGCCGTAGGCCCGCGCGTCGGCGCCCGTGTTGACGGCGTCGGCGTACCGCGCGCTGCCGCCGACCAGCGCGGCCAGGTCATCGAAGGACTGGGCCGGCGACGGGTAGGCGCGGAAGGCCTCGCTGCGCGCGACCGCGCGGCCGCCCTCGATCTCGGTGGTCATCGCCTGCGCGACGGCTCCCTGCCAGCCGGTGGCCTTGACGCCGAAGAGGTTGTGGCTGGATCTGCCGTCCGCGGCGCGGATCGGCGAGCGGCCCCAGCCGGTCTCCAGCGCCGCCTGCGCGGTCAGCACCTCGGGCGCCACGCCCAGGCGCGCCCCGGCGCCGCGCGCCAGCGGCAACACCTCGTCGATGAAGGCCTGGCGTTGCGCGTCGCTGACCGTGGCGTCGGCGCGATCGACACCGTCCGCGGCCTGCAAGCGGCCCCACGCGCCCTCCGGGCTGAGCACCGCGGCGCCCTCGGCGCTGCTGCCCAGACCATGTCCCTGGCCGTCGCCCTGCTCGATGTAGCGCACCACGTCGCGATGCAGCTCGTTGAACAGCGCATCGAATCGCGCGCCGTCGCCGCCGGGCCGCGCCGGGGCTGCGGGCTGGCCGGAGGCGTTGCCCAGCGCCGGGAACTCGCCCGCGAGATCAAGGCGCTGCATAGACGTGCTCCTCGTGGCCGAGCAGCCGCTGCATCAGCGCCTGCTGCTCGGTGATCAATTGCGCGTTGCGCAGGTTCAGCGCCTTGCACTCGGCCAGCGCGCGCTCGATGGCGCGGCGGATCGAGGCGATCGGTGCCGCGGCGGCGGCCGGCAGCCGCGCCACCAGCACGCGCAGCGTGGGCTCGGCGTGCCGCCCCAGCAAGGCCACGAGCAGCTCGCGCTGACGCAGGCGACGCGCGTCGATCTGCACCGTCTGCGCGAGGATCTGCGCCGACAACGCGGCCATCGCGTCGGCCTCGTGCCGCATCGCCGCGTCGAACTGGCGGTTGAGCAGCTCGCGCAGGGCTCCGTAGCCGCTCAGGTCCTGGGACAGGGCCTCGTTGAGCTGCTGCAGCATGACCGCGGCGGTGCTGTCGGGACGTCGCGCGGTGCGGGTCAGGGCGTCGCTCATCCGTGACCTCCGTGGAAGCGCTGGATCAGCTGCGAGAGCCGGTTGGCGTCGAACCTGATCTCGCCCTTGGCCAGCGCGTCGCGCAGCGCGGCGACCTTGAGCTCGTCGACCTCGGGCATCTCGGCCATCGCCGCACGCGCGGGCTGCAGCACCTCGCTGGTGAGCTCGCCCGCGCGCATCGCCGGACCGGCGTTGCCGGCAGGCGATGCAGGCGAGGCGACGGCAGAGGCCGCGGCCGAGGCGGACACCGTCGATGCCGCCGCGCGGTCGAGGCGATCGACGCTGTCGACGGCCGCGCCCGGCTGGCCGGCGGCCGGCGTGATCGAGGGAGTGCCGGGGATCTTCATTCGTTCACCTTTGGATCGTGTGCGCATGGGGCCTCCGTCAGCGGGAGGCCGCCGGGGCAGCGGGGGTCACGGTGGGCACCGAGGCGGCGGGCGCGGACGTCGACACCGCGCCGCGCACCTGCGCGATCGGGTCCACGTCGCGCAGACCCGCGGGGCCGTACATGCCGGTCACCGCGCGCGACTGCGCGCTGGTCAGCAACATCAGCTCGATGCGGCGATTCGGTGCCGCGGTCGGCGCCAGCGGGTCCAGCGGCGCGGCGTCGGCCATGCCGGTGACCTGCAGCACGCTGGACTCGGGCATGCCGCCCACCAGCAGTTCATGTCGCGCAGCCATCGCGCGATGGCTGGACAGCGCCCAGTTCGTGAACGCGCCCGGTCCTCGGTCCTGATAAGCGGTCGCGTCGGTGTGGCCGACGATCAGCAACTGGTTGCGGATCTCCGCCAGCAGCGGACCGATCTTGCGCAGCAAGGCGCGCAGCGGCTCGGCGGGCTGGGCGCTGCCGCGCTCGAACATGCCGCTGGCCTCGGTGTCATGGAGCTGCAGGCGCAGGCCCTGCGGTGTGATCGCGCTGCGCAGGTGGCCCTGCAGGCCCTCTTCCGCGGCCAGCCCCGCGATGCGACGCGCGAGCGCCTGCAGCTGTTCCGGGGAGTCCAGGCTGGGCTTGCCCATGCGCGCGTCGTTTGCGCCGCGCTGCGGATCGCCCGGGGTCGTCTCCTCGCTGCGCGCGGGCACCGGGTGACGTTCGATCATGCTGCCGCGCGAGCCCGCGGCCAGCGAGTTGGTCAGGCCCTGGCCGTCCTCGATCAGGTTGGCGCCGGCGTTCTGCAGCACGACCTGCAGGCGCTCGGAGTTGCGCGAGGCCAGCAGCCACAGCACCAGGAACAGGCACAGCAGCGCCAGGCAGAAGTCCGCGAACGCGACCTTCCACGCGCCGCCGTGCCCCTCGTCCTCGGCACGGCGCGACACGCGCTTCACCACCGTCGGGTGGTGATCGCGGCCGCCTCGACCCAGCGCGACGACCTCAGGCGGCACGACGTTCTCCCTCGGGCGCGCGATCGCCGGCGCGGCGTCGCGGCGCGGCATCGCGATCGGCCTCATCGGCGCCGATCGCGTCGATCCAGCCCTCCAGCGTCGCGAAGCTGGGCTTGATGTTGAGCTGCACCAGGCGGCGGCCCGCGTCGATGGCCAGCAGCGGCGGCTTGCCCGACACATGCGTGACCAGCACCACCTTGACCGACTCCAGCGACGACAGTTCCTCGTGCACCAGTTGCTTCATCATGTTGGACAGCGGATCCAGCACGCCGTAGCAGAAGAAGATGCCGATGAAGGTACCCACCATCGCCGCGGCCACCATCACGGCGATCTCGCCCGTGCCCGCGCCGTCGGCCACGTGGTTCATCGCCATCACGATGCCCAGCACCGCGGCCAGGATGCCGAAGCCCGGCATCGCCTCGGCGATCTTGTGCAGCGACTTGGACGGCTGCATCAGCTCGTCGTGGATGGCCTCGAGCTCCTGCTCCAGCACGCCCTCGAGCTCATGCGCGCTGATCTTGCCCATGGCCATCAGCCGGAAGTTGTCGACGATGAAGTGCAGCAGCTTGGGGTGGTGCAGCACCAGCGGATAACGCTGGAACAGCGGGCTCTCGTGCGGCGCCTCGACATGCGCGTCCAGCGCCTTGAGGCCGCCCGCGGCCGCCTGCAACAGCTCGTACATCAGCAGCAGCAGTTGACGCTGGAACTCCTGGCCGTGACCGCGGCGCACCAGCTTGCGCAACTGCAGCAGCATCTCCGACAGCACGTGGCGCGGATTGCCCAGCACGATGGCGCCGACCGCCGCGCCCACGATGATCAGCAGTTCCACCGGCTGCCAGATGACCTTGAACTGGCCGCCGTGCAGCATGAAGCCGCCGAAGACGCAGCCCAGCACGATGAGGATTCCGACGAGTGCTTGCATGTGTGTTCCCCTGCCCTCAGGCCTGCTGCAGGAAGGCGCGCATCTTGGCCAGCGCCGCCTTGTTGATCTGAGAGACGCGCGCCTCGGTGAGATCGAGCACGGCGGCGATCTCCTTGAGGCTGGCGTCGAATTCGTAATAGAGCTGGATCACGCGCTGCTCGCGCTCGTTGAGCGCTGTCAGCGCCTGCGCGATCGAGCGCGTGACCATCAGTTGCGCCTCCGGGCTGCGGTGGTCGCTGGGCAGCTGCGCGAGTTCTTCGACGAGCTCGTCAAAGCTCGCGAGCTCCTCGGCCACCTCGGCCTGCAGGAAGTCCTGGTATTGCTGCGGCGTGAGCCGCAGGTGACGCAGGATCTCGGCCTCGGTGGGTTCGCGGCCGAGCTGGCGCGTGAGCGCGCGCAGCGCGTCGCGTTGCTTGTGGCTGTCCTGGCGCACGGTGCGCGGGCGCCAGTCCTGGCGGCGCAGCTCGTCCAGGATGGCGCCGCGCACGCGCAGCGCGGCGAAGGCACCGAATCCCGCGTCCGGCAGCCCGTAGCGGCGCAGCGCCTCCAGCAATCCCATCAGGCCGATCTGCGCCATGTCGTCGCGGTCCATGACCGCGCTGGCCTGGGCCGAGAGCTGACGCACCACGCGCTTGACCAGCGGCGCGTACTCGTGCAGCGCGCGCTGCTCGATGTCGGCGCTCAGGCCCGCCGTCGCGACGGCGCCCCATTCGGCGTAGGCGTGCTGCACGTGTGGCTCCCGCTCGTCCTGGGCCGTTACTCGATGATCAGCTTGCCGATCAGCGCCTCGGCGAACGGCGCTTCGCGCCGGTCCGCCGCGTAACTCTCGGCATAGGCCTGATTGAGCAGTTGCGCGAACTGCTCGACGCTCATCGCCTGCGCGCTGTCGACCGTGTGCGCGGACAGCGCCTTCACCGCCACGGTGCGCAGCAGCGGCAGGTGGTCCTTGGTGCGCCTCTCCTGCTCGGGCAGGGTCTTGAAGACGATGTCCACCGCCATGTAATGCGACACCGCCGCGCCGTTGGGCCCGCGCAGCATCACCAGCACCTTGTCCAGCGTCACGTACTTGTAGTCGGGTGCGGGCTTGCCGTCGTCCTTGGCCGCATGCGCGTCCTTGCCGTCCTTGCCGGACTGGGCCGTGTCGGCGTGAAGGGCCGTTCCCTTCATCCACCACACGGCCGCGCCCGCCGCGCCGGCGGCGAGCAGGGCAACGACGGCGATCAGCGCGACCAGCTTCGTCTTGTTCTTCATCACAGGGTCCTCGTGTTGCGGTCCAGCGCGTCGGCGAACGCGAAGACGGCGGTCGCGCCGTGCGTGCCATGTGCCGCGTCCTCGTCATGCAGCGCGCGTCCGGGCTGGCGTTGCGCGTCGCGCTGCGGGCTGTTCTGGCCGCCCTGCCCACTCGATTGGCCCTGGCCGCCGGCGGCGCCGTCGCGGCCGCGCCCGTCGCCGGCCGCCTGCGCACCCGCCACCTGCACCGACACCTCGCCCGCGTGGCGCTGCACCAGGTCCTGGCGCAGCGGCTCCGCGATCTGGCGCAGCTGCTGGCGCACCTCGTCATGGCTGGCGTTGAACTGCACCTGCAGCACGCCGCCCTGCTGGCGGATGTCGATCTCGATGCGGCCCAGCTGCGGCGGCTCCAGGTGCAGGCGCGCGCTCTCGGCGCGCTGCGCGATCTGGAGTTGCAGGCGGTCGCCCAGGGCCTGCATCAGCGGTTGCTGCCAAGCCTCGCGCGACGCGGGTAGCGTCAGCGTGCCGGAGGACGCCGCAGACAGCCCCGCATCGGCGACGGCGCTCGGCGCACCCGCGCCAGCCGCCGCGGTCGGGGAGACGGCGGACATCGACGTCATCGCCGACATCAGCTCGGCGCTCCAGCGCTGCAAGCCTTGCCGGGCCGTGGTGTCGTTGGCGGCGGGCTGGGCATCGGCCTGCAGCGTCATCCACCGCGCGGTGTCGTTCATCAGCGCCGAGGACATCGGGAGCGCCTGCGGCACATCACCCGGATGACCCGCCGGGCCGGTCCGGCCCATCCGGCTCCCTTCGGCTATCGCCGGTGCCGGCGGCATCTCGGCGGGGATCATCGTGGGCATCAGCATCGCGAGGGTGGCCGCGGCGGGCGGCGCGCTCGGCGGGGTCGCCGGCGTCGCCTCGTCTTCCGGCGTCACCGCCGCCGGCGAGCGGCCCAGCATCTCGTCGATCGCCTGCATCAACGAGGCGTCCAGCACGTCGATGGCGTCCGTGTCCGACTCGACAGCAGCCGGCGTCGTTGCCTGCGGTGCCGATGGCGGCTGCGGTGGCAGGACCGCCAACAGCGGCGCGAAAGCGGCTGGCTCGCGGGTCGATTCGGCCGAGGCGGGCGTTGCCGCCGGCGCGACTTTCGACCGCACCGCGACCGGCGTGGCGCCCTGGGGCATCGTCGTCATCGTCATGCCGAGGCTCCCACGCCCCAATCGGCGGATTCCGCGTAGGCTGACCAGCCCTGGCGTTGCGCGCGCATCTGCGCCAACGTCTGGCCGACGCGGTCGAGCTCGCGCTGGCAGTCGGCGCTGATCTGCTGATGCAGGCGGCGCAGCTGCTGCAGCGCGCCGCGCTCGCCGGGGCTCAGCGCGGCGACGTCCAGCCCGGTCAGCAGCGCGGCGAGTTCCGCGTCGGTGCGGGCGAGCGCGGTCCAGTTGCGCGCGGCGCAGGCATCGCGCAGCCGCTCGCCCAGCCGCTGCAGTCGGGTGGTCACGGGCATGGCACGGAGGGTGTGGGGCATGGTCGTCTCCTCGGTCCGATCAGCCATGGCGGGCCTGCACGCCCAGCCAGCCGCCGCGGATCTGCGCGAGCAGCCCCCGCACCTCGTCGACCAGCGCGACGTCCAGGTCGACGCCGGCGCGGTAGAGCCGCTCGGCGCAGTAGTCATAGAGCCGCGCGAGGTTGGCGACGACCTCGCCGCCCGCGTCCAGGTCCAGCGCGCTGGACAGCCCGTTGATGATCGCGACGCACTTGTCCAGGCTGGCGGCCTTGAGCTCGAAGCGGCGCGCGTCGATGTGCGCGCGGGCGCGGGCGAGCTCGTCCAGCAGCCCGTCCATCAGCACCAGCACGAGCTGGATCGGGGAGGCCTGCGCGGTCTGCGCGTGGAGGTGGACCGACTGGTAGCTCTGGTAGGCGTCGTGGCTCATCGTGTCGTGGCAGTCTTCCCGGCGTCAGGCCGAGACGGCGTCGAACAGCCCACCGGTGCCCGACAGTTGCGACTGCAGGTTCTGCAGCTGCGTGAACTGTTGGAGGTAGCGCGTGTACGCCTGGTTGTATTGCTGGTCCAGCCGGAGCTGGCGGTCGCTGATGCTCTTCTGCTGCGCCTGCACCGAGGTCTGGCGCTGCTTGATCTGGCCGCTCGAGCTGTTGGTCCAGCTGTCGGCCAGCTTGTCCATGGCGCCGAGCAGGCCCGAGGGGCTGGACAGCGCGGTCGAGCCCAGGACCTTGTCCAGCGCGTCCGGCGTGGCGGCCAGCGCCTTGGTCAGCTTGGCGCTGTCCAGCGAGGCGCTGCCGTCGCGGCCGATGGACACGCCCAGCGTGCGCAGGTTGGAGCCGCCATAGTCGTTGCGCAGCAGGTTGCCGATGCGGTCGCGTAGCGCGCGCACGCTGGCATCGCTGGCGAAGGCCCCGTTGGCCGCGCCGTCCTTGCCGATGACGGTCAGGTCGTCGAGCGCCTTCTCCAGCGTGTTGTAGGCATCGACGAAGCCCTGCAGCTTGGCGCTGGTGGCGCTGTCGTCGCGGGCCACGCTCAGCGTGACGGGCGATTCACCGGCGGCCTGCGCCTTCTTCAGCGTGATGGACACGCCCTGGATGGCGGTGACGGTGTTGGTGGCCTGCTGCAGCCGCACGCCCGAGCCTTGCGCGCCCAGCCACACGACGGCGTCCTGCGCGCCGACCAGCTCCTTGCGCTTGGTCGGATCGTCCAGCGCGGTCCTGAGCGGACCGGACAGGCCGGAGGTGTCGATCGTGAGCTTGCCGCCCTCGCCGCTGACCCCGGAGCTCAGCACGAGCTGCGTCGCGCCGCCCACCGTCACGACCATCGCCGTGGCGTTGCCGCTGGCGGCGGTGTTGATCGCGCGTGCAATCTCGGTCTGGGACAGCGTGCCGTCGCCGTCGCCGTCGGCGCTGGCCAGGTCGACGTTGAAGCTGGTGCCGTTGGCCAGCTGCACGGACATGCTGCCCGGGCCGGCCGGCACGGCGGGCAGGTCCTGGAAGGCGACCTGGTGCGTCGTGGCGAGCTGCTCGACGAACAGCGGCGTGCTGGCCGGCTGCGCGCCGGTGGCCGCGGTGGCGGTCAGGACGGTGCTGTCGCTGGGCGTGGCGCTGTATTGCGTCACCGTTTGGCCGGTCTTGGAGGCCAGGGCCGCCATCGCGGTCTTGAACGCGCTGAGCGCGCTCTGCAGCTTGGTCAGGCCGCTCGAGGCGGCCTGCGCCGCCTTGGTCTGCGCGTCCAGCAGCGTCTGCGTGGGCTGCGTGTACGCGGTGGCCAGGCTGGTGGCCGTCGAGGTCGGATCGAAACTAGTCGCCATGGCGGGCTCCTCCACAAGGTCCGGGGTTGAGACTTCCCCGGTGGAGGGCGACCGTCTCGCGGCCGGACTTAAGCGCCGCCGCCGCGTCGCGGGCGGACTTCAGCGTGGCCAGTTCGTCCTGGCCGTGCTGCTCGCGCCGGGCGGCCTCCGCCCGCGCGCGGGCATCGGCGCGGCCGACCAGCAACTGCAGGGTCTCCTGCTTGCGCGCGGCGGCCAACGCGTCGGCGCGTGCCAGCGCCAGCTCGGCCTCGCGCCGGGCGAGTTCCGCCCGCTGCTGATCGGCCCAGGTCAGCATCGCCTGCTTGTAGGCCGCGCTGTTCTGCATCAGACCGGGCAGCGCGACGCCGCTCAGCGTGGCTTGCGCACCCAGCGCCTCGAGCCGCTCCACCGTGCCCTGCACGCGGCGGCACAACTGTTGCTCGGCCACGAGCCGAGCCTGCTGGCGCTCCAGCTGCAGCTGCTGCAGCTCCGCCAGCGTCCCCAGGCGCCGGCGCAGCGCGTCGTTCGATCCGGCGCTCATCGCAACACCTCCGTGAGCCAGGCCTGGGTCTGGGCCAGCGGCGCGGCCTCGTGCGTGCCCTGGTGAAGGAACGCCTCGATGCGCGGCCACAGCGCGACGGCGCGGTCGGTGGCCGGGTCCGCGCCGGGCACGTAGGCGCCCAGCGGCATCAGCTCGCGGACCTGCTCGAAGCGGGCCATCAGCTGCTTGATCTCGCGCGCGGCCTGCTGGTTCTCGCGGTCGGCGACCAGCGCCATGCAGCGACTGATCGACCGCGCCACGTCAATGGCGGGGTAATGCCCGCGCTCGGCCAGCGCGCGCGACAGCACGATGTGACCGTCCAGAATCGCCCGGGCCGTGTCCACCACCGGATCCTGCTGGTCGTCGCCCTCGGCCAGCACCGTGTAGATCGCGCTCATGCTGCCCTCGCCCTCGCCGTTGCCGGCACTCTCGACGAGCTCGGGCAGCAGGCTGAAGACCGACGGCGGATACCCACGCGTGGCCGGCGGCTCGCCCAGCGCCAGCGCCACCTCGCGCCGCGCCATCGCGTAACGGGTCAGCGAGTCCACCAGCAGCAGCACGTGCTGGCCCTGGTCGCGGTAATGCGCGGCGACGGCATGGCAGAGCTCGGTCGCGCGCAGCCGCATCAGCGGCGACTCGTCCGCCGGCGCGACCACGACGACCGCGCGCGCCAGGCCTTCCGCACCCAGCGACAGGTCGATGAACTCGCGCACCTCGCGGCCGCGCTCGCCGATCAGGCCCACGACGACGACGTCGGCGACCGTGTTGCGGGTGATGAGTCCGAGCAGCACGCTCTTGCCCACGCCCGAGCCGGCCATCAGGCCGACGCGTTGACCGCGTCCCAGCGTGAGCAGCCCGTTGATCGCGCGCACGCCGACATCCAGCGGCTCGCGCACCGGTTGCTTGCGCAGCGGATTGACCTTGGGCGGCACGGCCTGCAGCGGCAGGTCGCCGCCCAGGCGACCGCCGCCGTCGATGGGTTCACCCAGGCCGTTGACGATGCGCCCCAGCCATTGCGGGCCGATCATCAGCGAGCCGCGTTCCGGCGCGGGGAGCACGCGGGCGCCGGCAGCCAGGCCGTCGGGTTTCTTGAACGGCATCAGGTAGGCGACCTGGTCGCGGAAGCCGACCACCTGCGCGGCGATCCAGCCCTCGCCGCCGGTGGCGGGGTCGGGTCGCGCCTCGTGGACGGCGCCCTGCGGCCGGGCCTCGATCCAGCAACGCTGCCCGGTGCGCAACACGCAGCCGGTGGCCTCGAGCAGGAGTCCCGAGGCACCCACCAGGCGGCCGGTGGGCGTGGCCACGGGCACCTCGCCGAGCTCGACGCGGCGCAGCGCGTTGCTGATCATGACGAGGCCTCCTCGCTGAGCTGACCGCGCACCTGCGTCATGACCGCGGCCAGGCGCTGGCGGCAGCCGGCATCGGCCTCCCGGCCGCCGGCGACCACGCGGCACTCGCCGGCCTCCAGCGTGCTGTCGGGATGCACGGTCCAGTCGCGCAGCCGCTCGGGCGCGAGCTCGAGCAGCCGCAGTCGATCGTCCGGATGCAGGAAGACCTCGACACCGTCGCGCGCCGGCGGCATCGCGGCCAGCGTCTCGTCGACCAGCGCGAGCAGTTGCGCCGGGCGCAGCGTCAGCTCGGCGCGGATGACCTGGCGCGCCACGCGCTCGACCAGCTCCACGACCTCGCGGCGCATCGCCGATTGATAGTCCTGCTGCAACTGGCGCAGGTGGTGCTGCAGCTCTTCCGCGACGGCGAGCGGACCCGCCAGGCGCCGGGCCGCGTCCTCGCCCGCCTGGGCCTGCCCCTCGGCGAAGCCGGCCGCCCGCGCGGCGCTGCGCGCCTCGTCCTGGCCGGTCGTCACGCCGCTCGCGTACCCTTCCTCATAGCCCTTGGCCAGGCCTTCCTGGAAGCCCTGGGCGAGGCTGGCCTGCAGCTGCGCGCCGGTCAGACCGGCCGAAGCGGCGAGCGCCCCCGTTCCCTGGCTGAAATGCGCCAGCGGCGGAAAGCGGTGCGGACGCGTCGTCTTCATTCGACGACGTCCTCGGCGAAGAGCTGGACCTGGATCTCGCCCGCGTCCACCAGCGCCTTGACCTGCGCCATGATCTCGGCGCGCGCCTGCTCGACGCGGCTCGTGGGCATTGGCCCGCCGCGGCGCATCAGGTCCTCGAAGCTCTGCGCCTGGCGGCGCGGCATCGCCGCGAGCAGCGCGTCGCGCACCGGCGGCTCGGCGCCCTTGAGCGCGACGGCCCACAGCTCCAGCGGGACTTCCTCGATCAGGCGGGTGAGCGTCGCCTCGGTCTGGCGCGAGAGCATGAAGAACTCGTACATCGACGTCTCGATCTCGCCGACCACGCGCGGATCGTGCGCGCGCAGCAGCTCCACCATCTGCTGGCGCTGGCCCGGCATGCGGTTGAGGATCTCGGCGACCTGCTTGACGCCCTCGACGCTGGCGCCCTGCTGACCGAGTCCGGCCAGGCAGCGCTCGACCAGCTCGTCGAGCTCGGCGAGCAGTTCCGCGTCCACCTCCGACAGCCGCGCCATCTGCAGCAGCACGCGGTCCCGGCCGCCCGCGGGCCCGTCCTCGGGCAGCGCGTTGACGACGTCTCCGGCCATCGCACTGGGCAGGAAGGCCAGGAACACGGCCTGCATGCGCGGGTGCTCCAGGCCGATCTGCTCGGCGAGCCACTTCGGCGAGGCCCATTGCAGGCGTTGCATCTTGGGACGGATCGCGTCGCCGTAGATGCTGTTGAGCACGCTGGCGGCGATCTGGCCGCCCAGCGCGAGGTCCAGCGAGCGCTTGAGGTAGCTGCGCGACGCGCCATGCACGCCGCTTTGCTCGCGGTAATCGTCGAAGAAGGACTGCAGCGAGGTGCGCACCCAGTCGACCTTGATGCCGGACAGGCGCGACATCACCTGCGTGACGTCCAGCAGCTCCTCGCGCGACAGGCAGCGCAGCACGGCGGCCGCGGGCTCCTCGCCCATGCTCAGCAGCACGATGGCGGCACGCTCGACCGGGCTCAGCGCCGCGGCGCTGCCAGGCGGAATGAAATCACTCGCTTCGGCCATTCTTCTTCTGCACCCATTGCTTGACCACTTCCGCCACCCGCTCCGGCTCCTTGGCCGCGAGCACCTTCAGGTGGTCCACCAGCACGTCCACCGGAGATCCCGGCGGCGGCAGTTCGTAGTTCTCCAGCAGCGGCGTCACGGCCGAGCTGCTCGACGCCGGCGCCAGCGCCGCGTCCATCGGGCCGGCCAGCGCGGGCGCGCCGAGGTCCGACGAGGACGCCGTCAGCGAGCCGGCCGGGCTGAGGGAGCCCGCCGGGCGCGCGCCGCCGTTCATCGGCTCCAGCGGCGTGATGCCGGGGCCGCCGGCGCGACCTTTCGCGGCCTTGCCACGACCCGGGCCCATGCCCAGCGCGTGCTGGCCCATGCGCAGCAGCGGTCGCGCCAGCAGCAGGTAGGCGAGCAGCGCGGCCACGGCGTACACGCCCCAGCCGCCGAACTCGACGATCGTGTCGCGCTGCTGGTACCAGGGCTGGACCGCGGGCGGCGCGGGGAAGGCGAGCGTGGACACGCTCAGCTTGTCGCCGCGCTGCGTGTCGATGCCGAGGCCGCCGCCGAGCAGCCGCTCGACCTTGGCGATGTCGGCCGCGCTCCAGTCCTTGGCGCCGCCAGGCGCGGCGGCCGTGTTCAGCAGCACGGCCACGCTCAGCCGCTCCAGCCGGCCTCGGCTCTTCTTCACCTGCGTGATCGAGCGGTCATAGGCGTACTGGCGCGTGGACGCGTTCTTGCGCGCGGTGTTGCTGCCCGCGTTGGCGCCGGTCGCGCCGGTGGCGTCCTCGCCCTGGGCGGCGGAGGCGGCCGCGGCGGCCATCGCCGCGGGCGGTCGATTGCTCAGCGAGCCCGGCACGCCCAGCGCGATGCGCTCGCGGTCCTGCTCCTCGCGCATCGCCTCGTTGGTCAGCTTGGGCGCGTCGCCGTACTGCTCACGGGTTTCCTGCACGCGGTCGTTGTTGACGTCGGCGGTGACGCTGAGCCGATAGTTCTGCTCGCCGAGCACCGGCGCCAGCAGCTCATGCACGTTGCGCCGGACCTCCTCCTGGATGCGCCGCTGGGCCTCGTTGCCCTGCGCGCCGCCGTCGAAGCCCTCGCTCAGGTCCACGCGGGCCGACAGCAGGTTGCCCTGCTGGTCCACGAGGCTCACGCGCGAGGGATCCAGGTTGGCCACGGAGCCGGCCACCAGGTTGATCGCCGCGGCGATCTGCTCCGGGTTGAGCGTGCGGCCCGGCTTGAGCGTGAGCACCACCGAAGCGGAGCTCTTCTGCCCGTCGTTGAGCACGAACGAGCTGCTCCGGGCGATGGACAGGTGCACGCGCGCGCCCTCGACCGCGTCCAGCGCCAGCATGCTCTGCACGAGCTCGCCTTCGAGGCCGCGCCGGAAGCGGATGTCCTGCACGAACTGGCTCACGCCCAGCGGATCGTTCTGATCCATCAGCTCCAGCCCGGCCGGCAGCCTGGCCACGACGCCCTTGGCGGCGAGCAGCATGCGCGCTCGGCCGAGCTCGGACTCGGGCACCAGCACCTGGCCGCTCTCGGGATGCAGGCGATAGGCGATGCGCTCGGCGTCCAGCACCGACAGCACATCGGCCGTGGCCACGTGCTCGCGCTGACCGAAGACCGGCTTGTAGCCGGCCTGGTCGCGCCACAGCAGCATCAGCACCAGCGCCGTGACCACGGCCGCGAGGATCAGCAGCGGCGCGGCGCGGCGCAGGCCGTGGCCCCAGGCACCACCCGCGCCGCTCGCGCCCGCGGAGGCGCCCGACAGGCCGCGCAGTGCCGCCTCGACGCGGCGGCGCCATGCGGGCGCGCCAGTCTCAGGCGCGGACAGGGTCTGGAGGTCGTTCATGTCCTGCCGGCCTCAGAGCTGCATCTTGATCAGCTCGTCCACGGCGCCCACCACCTTGTTGCGCACCTGCATGAGCATCGAGAAGGACAGGCTCGCTTCCTGGCTGGCGAGCATCGCGCCGACCAGGTCGTCGCTCTCACCGCGCTCCACCGCCTCGGCGCGCGCGGCGGCGGCCTGGTCGCGGTCGTCCACCCGACGCAGCATCTGCTCGAAGCCGGTCGCGGCGAGGTTATCACCCGACCCCAGCAATGGCCTCTGCGCTTGCTGCTGCAGGCGCACGGCATCCTGTTTCAGCAGCGACTCCATCGCGGATTGCCCCATCGATTGACCGATGGCGAAATTGGGCATCAAGGCCGACATCTCCAGGCTCCAGGCAAAGGGAATCCCATCCGCGCGTTCGACGGCGGTTTTCCCGGTTTCTATTCATTCACCTTATCCGGCCATGCCATTTGGTGATGGATGCGGATTCAGCAGTGGCGACCCAATCCCCGCAAGGGGAATATTCAACGGACAGGAATTTCGCGTCCCGATATATCAACTCGATGGATGACGCTTGATATCACCCACGGATCGATCCGAGATTTCTCTCGTGATTTGGCGCGACCGCCCTGAGTATTCATCGACAGAATCGCCGCCCGAGATCAAGACCGAGACTCTCCCTCGCGCCGGAAAGGCAGCGATCGAGATTCATATCGTCGTTTCGGGACGCCGGAACCCGGACGCGGTTGCGCGACCGCTGGGGGCTCGGCGAAGCCTGGCGGGCGCCCGATGAGGGGACGCCGCCGCGGGCGGGTCAGGCAGGGGAATGCTGTCGATGGCTGCTCATGTCCGTTCTCTCTCGTGAAAACGGGCGCACCTCGGCGAGGGCGAGCAGGGTCACAACAGGCCCGGGTGGGGCCTGGCAGGCGAGCGCCTAGAAGCCATGCGTCACATGGCTCACAGACTCAGGTCTGGCAACCCCGCTATCGTGACCCGGCGCTGGAGAGAGTTGTTTCCACAGTGCCCGGCGGTAGACCGGAGGCTTTGCGACCCCGGCTTTCGCTCGGGTGTGCCCTGATGTGTCCGCACTGTAGCCACTGTGTTCGTCCGCAACAAGAACCGATTTTGCACTGCACCAAATCAGCGGAGCACCGCGTGACGGATGTCACGATTCGTCAACGATACCCATCCTTCGACGATCCGCTGCTCGCGCGTTTTCATCGATTCTGTTTCCAGATTGATAAATACGGCAGATGAATCGCCCATCCACCCCGGCTAATCACCTGCGTTCGGCTCGGGTATTAGGCGACGCTGGAATGGCACGACTTAAATGACTACTCCCGGCGTCGTGCGATTTGCAGTCCATCGTTTGTGATTTATTTCCCGCAGGCGAGATCAAAACGATTCCAATGCTGGTCGAATTTCCCGTCGATTCCTAGAATTCGATGGTTATGGCTTGAATCACTGGACCACGAATGACCTCGCCTCGCCCCGACATGCCGCCCCGGCCCGCCGCGCTGGACCCGCGCAGCCTGGGCCGCCCGGTGCACCTGCTGCCGCAGGTGGCCCAGCGGCTGCGCGAGGCGCTGCAGCGCACGCTCGTGCAGCCGTGGAACCGCCGCTATCACAGCCGACATGAGTTGCACGCGATCACGCTCCGCCCGTTCTCGCCTGAGGCGGCACAGACGGCCGACATGTCGCGCTGGTTGCGCGCGAGCGGGCCGTCGGGGCAACTGGCCTGCCGCATCGATCGATCACTGGTGCTGGCGCTGATGGCTCGGCGACTGGGCCTGGGTCCCGAGACCGCGATCGCCACCGCCGACACGCCGCCCACCGCGACCGAGGACCGGCTGCTGCATCTGCTGGCGGGTCAATTCACTGCCGCGTGCGTGGGCTGGCTCGTGCGGGACGCCGACCCCGAGGCACCGCCTGCGGACGCCACCGAGCTGCCGGCGATGCAGGGCGGCGCCCTGCCGGCCCTGCAAGACTTCGGCGCGCTGGCCTGGTCGCTGACTGCGGTGCTGCGCGACGGCGACGCGCCGCACGCCGAGCTCTCACTGGTGCTGGCCGCGGACTACCTGAGCCCGCTGCTGCGCCGGCTCTCCACGCAGCACCGGCCCGCGCGGGCGGCCACGCCACTGCCCCCGCTGGATCGCCGCCTGGCGCTGACGCTGCAGGCGCGACTGCTCGAGCGCGAGCTCGACCTGGGCACCGTGCTGGACCTGCGCCCCGGCGCGCTGATCCCGATCCGGCTGGCCGACGCAACCGTGATGGTCGAGGGATCCGAGCTGATGAGCGCGGCCGTGGCCGAGCACCAGGGCAAGTTGTGCCTGACCTCTTTCCAAGACCTGGAGTGATTGATGATGAGCGATACCGACCTGATCGCAGGCCTGCTGGATGAAACGCCGGTGGAGGACGCGCAAGCCGTCGACACCCGGCCGGCGGGCCGCGACCTGCCCGCGCTGATGCGCAAGATCCCCGTGACGCTGACGCTGGAGGTGGGCCAGGCGCGCGTGTCGCTGCATGACCTGGCGCAGCTGCAGACGGACAGCGTCGTGGAACTCGACACGCTGGCCGGCGCGCCGCTGGTGATCAAGGTCAACGGCACGCCGATCGGACATGCCGAGGTCGTCGTGAGCGGCGACAGCCATGCGCTGCGCGTGCTGGACATCGACGGCCTGGACCTGGACCGGCTGGGCGCATGAGCATGAAGCGGGCGAGCAGCCGCAGCGCGGGTGCGCTCGCGCTGACGGGGTTGGTGGCCGCGATGGCCCTCGGCACGGACCCCGCCATGGCGGCGATCCGCATTGCCGGCGCGGGCGCGGGCGGCGGCGACTTCACGTTGAAGACGCAGGTGCTGGTCATCATGACGCTGCTCGGGCTGCTGCCCGTGCTGGTGCTGATGATGACGAGCTTCACGCGCTTCGTGATCGTGCTGTCGCTGCTGCGCCAGGCGCTGGGCCTGCAGCAGGGCCTGCCCAACCGCATCGTCACGGGCATCGCGCTGATCCTGACGATCCTGGTGATGCGCCCGATCGGCCAGCAGGTCTACGAGCAGGCGATGCTGCCCTACGACAGCGACAAGATCACGCTGATGCAGGCGCTGCGGATCGCCGAGCAGCCGATCTCGCGCTTCATGCTGGCGCAGACCAGCAAGAGCGCGCTGGCGCAGATCGCTCAGCTCTCGGGCGAGACGGCGATCGAGAAGCCCGAGGACCACAGCTTCGCGGTGAAGCTCGCGGCGTTCACGCTGTCGGAGCTCAAGACCGCGTTCCAGATCGGCTGCATGCTGTTCATCCCCTTCCTGGTCATCGACCTGGTGGTGTCCTCGGTGCTGATGGCGATGGGGATGATGATGCTGTCACCGCTGGTGATCTCGCTGCCGCTCAAGCTGCTGCTGTTCGTGCTGGTGGACGGCTGGACGCTGACGGTCAACACGCTGGTTTCCAGTGTGCGCGGGGTGGCGGGATGACGCCCGAGATCGCCGCCGACCTCATCGGCGAGAGCCTGCACCTGACCATGCTGCTGGTGCTGGTGCTGATCCTGCCAGGGCTGGCCGTGGGCCTGATCGTGGCCTTGTTCCAGGCCGCCACGCAGATCAACGAGCAGACGCTGGCCTTCCTGCCGCGGCTGCTGGTCACGCTGCTGGTGCTGGGCGTGGCGGGTCGCTGGATGGTGGGCCTGCTGATGGACTACTGCGTGTCCATCTTCGAGCGCGCGGCCCAGCTCGCGAGCTAGCGGAGCGCCGCCGTGGAGATCGACTTCAGCCAGCTCACCGCCTGGCTCACCGCCTTGTGGTGGCCCTTCTGCCGCATCCTGGCGATGCTGGCGGCCGCGCCGACCATCGGCGACGCCGGCATGCCGATGTCCGCGCGCGTGCTGCTGTCGCTGGTGCTGGCCGTGGTCATGATGCCGATCGCGCAGTCGACGGCCGTGCACATCCCGGTGTTCTCGACGCGCGGCGTGCTGGCCGCCGCCGAGCAGGCCGTGGTCGGCCTGGCCATGGGCCTGAGCTTCCACCTGGCGATGGCCGTCATCGGCGTGCTGGGGTTCCTGCTGTCCTCGCAACTCGGGCTGGCGATGGCGGTGCTCAACGATCCGATCAATGGCAGCTCCTCCGACGTGGTGGGCGCGCTGCTCAACGTGTTGTGCGTGCTGGCCTTCTTCGGCATGGACGGCCACCTGCTGTTCACCGCGGTGCTGGGCGAAAGCTTCCGCGCTTGGCCGCTGGGAGCGGGCCTGTCGCTGCTGACGCTGCAGAACCTGGGCTACAACCTGGCCTGGGTGTTCTCCGCGGCCCTGCTGCTGGCGTTGCCGGTCGTGGCCGCGACGCTCGTCGTGCAGCTGGGCATGGGCTTCTTGAACCGCGTGGCGCCGGCGCTGAATCTCTTCTCGCTCGGATACTCGCTGGTGACACTGTTCGGGCTGTTCATGCTCACGCAGATGCTCGCGCATGTGCCGGCGCATTACCTGCGCATGACCCAGCAGCTGTTGCGCATGCTGGAGCAAGGCATGCGCGGCGTCCCCGCCGTGCCGGGACTGGAGGCGGCGCATGGCTGAAGCGGGCGGCAGCGGGGGTGGCGACAAGACCGAGAAGCCCTCCGAGCAGAAGCTGCGCAAGGCGCGCGAGCAGGGCCAGGTCGCGCGCAGCCGCGACATCGGCGCAGCGGTCGGACTGCTGGTCGGCCTGAAGCTGCTGGTGATGATCGCGCCGCTCTACCTCGAGGACTTCGCCCGGCTGTTCCGCCTGGCGCTGGCGCCGCTGGACGGCAACGACGCGCTGCCGGGTCTGGACACGCTGTGGGGCGAGGCGGCGCACGAGTCGTTGTGGCTGCTGGCGAGGATGCTGCTGCCGCTGCTGGCGCTGCCCGCGGCGGTGATCGTGGCCACGCAACTCGGCGGCGGACTCGTGTTCACGCCGTCGCAATGGCTGCCGCGTTTCTCCAAGCTCGACCCGCTGGCCAACCTCGGCCGGCTCTTCAGCGCGAAGCATTACAGCGAGCTCGCCGCGACGCTGCTCAAGACCGGTGGCGTGCTCGCGGTGCTCTACTGGGTGACGACGGCCTACGCCGCGCGCTACGTGCAGCTGCAGGCGCTGAGCCTGCCCGCGGCACTGGCCGGCGCGGCGGGGCTGGTGATGGACGCGCTGCTGACGCTCGTGGCGGTGCTCGTCGCGTATGCGCTGGTGGACGTGCCCTTGCAGCGGCTGCTGTTCCTGCGCGGCCAGCGCATGAGCAAGCAGGAAGTGAAGGACGAGTACAAGCAGAACGAGGGCCGACCCGAGGTGCGGCAGCGCCTGCGCCACTTGCGCCAGCAGCTCGCACGGCGCAGCGTGCGCCAGGCCGTGCCCGAGGCCGACGTCGTCATCGTCAACCCGACGCACTACGCCGTCGCGCTGCGCTATGACAGCACCAAGGCCGAGGCGCCCTACGTCGTGGCCAAGGGCGTGGACGAGATGGCGCTCTACATCCGCTCGCTCGCGCGCGAGCACCGCGTGCAGCAGCTCGAGCTGCCGCCGCTGGCGCGCGCGCTCTACAACAGCTCCCAGGTGCAGCAGCAGATCCCGGCCTCGCTGTACCAGGCCGTGGCGCAGGTGCTCAGCCACGTGATGCAGCTGCGGGCCTTCCACGCGGGGCGCCGCCAGGACGCGCCGCAGCTGGCCGCCGACCTGCCGGTGCCGCGTCACCTCTCCGATCCGGAATCCCCATGAAGCCCAACGTCCCCTCGCCGTCCTCCGCCGCTTCCGGTGCTTCAGGCGCTTCTGGCCTGGCCCGTGCCGCGCGTCAACTGCGTGAGCTGCGCGTGGCCGCGCCGCTGTTCCTGCTGGCCATCCTGGCGATGGTGATCCTGCCGCTGCCACCGGTGCTGCTGGACGTGCTGTTCACGTTCAACATCGTGCTCGCGCTGGTGGTGATCCTGGTCAGCGTGAACAGCCGACGGCCGCTGGACTTCTCGATCTTCCCGAGCGTGATCCTGGCCACGACGCTGATGCGGCTGTCCCTGAACGTCGCGTCCACCCGCGTGGTGCTGCTGCACGGTCACGAGGGCACGCACGCGGCGGGCAAGGTGATCGAGTCCTTCGGCAACGTGGTGATCGGCGGCAACTTCATCGTCGGCCTGGTGGTGTTCGTGATCCTGATGGTGGTGAACTTCATCGTCGTCACCAAGGGTGCGGAGCGGATCTCGGAAGTCTCGGCGCGTTTCACGCTGGACGCGCTGCCCGGCAAGCAGATGGCGATCGACGCCGACCTCAATGCCGGGCTGATCAACCAGGAGCAGGCGCAGAAGCGCCGCCAGGAGGTCGGCACCGAGGCCGACTTCTACGGCGCGATGGACGGCGCGAGCAAGTTCGTGCGCGGCGACGCGATCGCCTCGATCCTCATCCTGCTGATCAACCTGGTGGGCGGCGTGGCGATCGGCGCGTTCATGCACGGGCTGTCGCTGGGCGAGGCGGTGCGCCAGTACGGGCTGCTGACGATCGGCGACGGCCTGGTCGCGCAGATCCCGGCGCTGCTGCTGTCGGCGGCGGCCGCGATCATCGTGACGCGGGTCAGCGACTCGGGCGAATTCGAGCAGCAGGTCAGCGAGCAGATGCTGGCGTCGCCGCAGGTGCTGTACAGCGCGGCGGGCGTGATGCTCGTGCTGGCGCTGATCCCGGGCATGCCGTGGATGGCCTTCAGCGCGTTCGCGGTCGCGCTGGCGTATGCGGCGTGGCGCATGGGCGCGCGCGCGGAGGAGCGCATCCGGCCCGCCGAGCCGGTGGCGAGCGCGCTGGCCGCATCAGCGCCGCCAGAAATCGACTGGCGCGCGCTGCCGGTGGTGGAGGCGGTGTCGGTGAGCCTGGGCTACAAGCTGGTCGGGCTGATCGACCCGGGGCAAGGTGCGCCGCTGCAGGCGCGGGTACGTGGGATGCGGCAGTCGTTGAGCGAGTCGCTGGGCGTGTTGCTGCCCACGCTGGCGGTGCGAGACGACCTGTCGCTGCGTCCGAGCCAGTACACGATCGCGCTGAGCGGCTCGGCGGTCGCGCAGGCGGAGGTCTATCCGGATCGACTGATGGCGATCGCGTCGGGGCAGGTCTGGGGCGACGTGGACGGGATTCCGGGTTTCGATCCCGCCTACGGCATGCCGGTGACCTGGATCGAGGCGGCGCACAAGGCGCATGCGCTGGGGCTGGGCTACCAGGTGGTGGACGTGGCCAGCGTCGTCGCGACGCATGTGTCCAAGGTGCTGCGCGAGCAGTTGCCGGAGCTGCTGCGGTTTGACGACATCGCGGCGCTGCTGGAGCGTCTCAACGCGATCGCGCCCAAGCTGGGCGCGGCGCTGGACAAGGCCTACACGCATGCGCAGCTGCTGAAGGTGATGCGATTGCTGCTGGCCGAGGGCGTGGCGGTGAAGGACATCCAGACGATCGCGTCGACGCTGGTGGAGAACGCCGAGACGACCAAGGATCCGGTGCTGCTGGCGGCGGAGGTCCGCTGCGCGCTCAAGCGCCAGATCGTGTCGCAGCTGCAGGGACCGCAGGGGGCGTTGAGCGCGCTGAGGGTCTTCAACCTGGGCAGCGAGCTCGAGAATCATCTGCTCAACGCGCTGAACCAGGCGCGGGCCGGCGGAGCGAAGGTGCAGCTGGACAGCTACCCGGTGGACCCGCAGTTGCTGTCGCAGCTGCAGCAGCACATGCCGGGCGCGCGCGATCAGATGAAGACGCTGGGCGCGCCGCCGGCGCTGCTGGTGATGCCGCAGGTGCGCCCGCTGCTGGCGCGCTACGCGCGGCTCTTCGCACCGGGGCTGGCGGTGCTCTCGTACAACGAGGTGCCGGATCAGAAGGAGATCGCGGTGGTGGGGACCTTGGGGTAACGGCTCAGCGAAAGCCCCTCTCCCGCTTCCCGGCGAGGGCGAGGGCCAGCGCCCGAGGCAAGACCTGCCCCTTGGCCCCTCAGCGCATCAACCGCCCGCCCGCGCCCAGCACGGCGAAGTCGACGTAGCGGGACGGGGCCTGGCCCTTGCCGAAGGTCAGCCGGTGGCCGCCGACGTCCGTGTCGAAGCCGCGCTCCAGCGTGTCCGACAGACCCGCCGCGCCCGGCGCCGTCGTGCGCTCCAGCGCGCGCACCAGCGCCTTCGCCGCGATGAAGCCCTCCAGCGAGCGGCCCGACAGGTCCGCATCCTTCGAACCCTGGCGCAGGCGCACGTAGTCGCGCACCACCTCGCGGTCCGCCCGGTCATCGGTCGGCAGCACCAGCGAGAACGCAAAGCCCCGCGCCTTCTCCGGACCCAGCTTCGCCAGCAGCGTCTGCACGTCGATGATCGACATGCCATACAGACCCGCGCGGCCGCCCGCGGCCTGATAGCGCGTCGTGAACTCGATCGCCGCCGCCGTCGTCGCGGCCAGGAAGATCACGTCAGGCGTCTGCCTGACCATCTCGTCAACCGCCTTGCCCACCTCGACCGTGTTGCGCGCGTACCCGGACTGCGCCACCAGCGTCAGCCCGTGCGCCTTGGCCGAGACCTGCGCCCCCGCCAGCGCGTCACGGCCCAGGCCGTCGTCCTGGAACACGATGCCCACGCGCATGCGGCCCGTCTCGGCGAGTTGCTTGAACAGACGCTCCACTTCCTCGCGGTAGCTGGCCTTGACCGGATACAGCCCGCGCGCGGTCAGCACGCTCGTGGCGCCCGACACCGCGCCCAGCATCGACACGCGGCTCTTCTCCAGCACGCCGTCCTGCTTGAGCGCCTCCAGGTTGGACGTGCCCACCGTGCCGATCAGCGCCGTGGGCGATTCCTGCGCGATCAGCTCCTTGACCAGGCGCACCGTCTCCTCGGGCTTCTGCGCGTCGTCGCGCGTGACCAGCTTGATGCGCTGCCCACGGATGCCGCCCTTGGCGTTGACCTCGTCGATCCACAGCTTGGCGCCCGCGTGGATCGCCTTGCCGGTCACCGCCTGCGGGCCGGTGAACGGCGCCACCTGGCCGACCACGATGTCGGCATGCGCGGCCGGCGCGGCGGCAAGGCAAAGCAGCGCGAGCAGGCGGCGGGCGCGAAGAGGCAGCGCGAAGGTCGAGGCAAGGGGCATGGTCAGCACGGGATCAAGAGATCGGACAACAAAGGCCGGCCATTGTTGCCAACACGGGTGAACCCGCATGTAACCAATCAACGTAATGGGCGAATGCAGGGAACTTCGTGCGAAGCACGACTCGGCGCGCGGCTCAGCGTTGCAAGGAAGACGCGGAAGACGCGACAGACACGGCAGACGCGCGCGAGATCGCGATCGCCCGCTGCAGCTTCCTCAGCGCCTGGCGCGCCGACGGTCCATCCCCGCCGCGCTGGTCCAGCGTCGCGGCGAGCACCTCGCGCAAGGCGTCGATGTCGCCCGTCGCGGCCGCGCGCCGGAAACGCACGCTG
This sequence comes from Roseateles sp., assembly GCA_039594005.1. Classification (GTDB taxonomy): domain Bacteria; phylum Pseudomonadota; class Gammaproteobacteria; order Burkholderiales; family Burkholderiaceae_C; genus Roseateles. The sequence goes on along the minus strand of JBCNOF010000010.1, from coordinate 326,131 downwards.
ACCCGCAACGGCTCGAGCCGCGATCGCGCCGCGTCGTCGAGCGACTCGAAGGCCCGTTCCCATCGGGGTCGATCGCAGACATCGGAGCTGCCGTCCTGCAACGGGGTCACCGGCATGGCCACCGCGTGGCCGCCGCCGCCGGGCAGCAGCGCCGCCGCGCACAACATGCCCATCACGAAGGTCGCGTGGTACGAGCTGCGCAGCACGAGCTCCTCATGCGACAGCGCGTCCCGCCCGGCCGCCTGACCCGCCCAGCGCGCGTAGTCCGGCCCGGGCAGGAAACCGAGCTCGTCCTGCTCGCGCGCCAGCACGCCGTAGGCGAAGGTGGCCACCGGGCTCCACGGCTGGCGCAGCATCGGCCAGGTCCACAGCAGCTCCGCGGCCAGGTCGAGGTTGTCCGCGTCCAGCGCGGCCGCCAGCGCCGCCTCCACCTCGGCGAGGACGTCGACCGGCTCGCGCGGCAGCGTCACCGCGCGCCGGCCCATGTCCGATGCGTACATCACCACGTGCGTGAGCAGGTAGAGATCCAGCGTCGAGCAGCCCAGCACGTCCAGCGGCCAGCCCAGGCAGGTGCGATCGAGCAGCGCGGCGTTCGCCGGCTCGGCATCGACGCGCCCGCGCCAGATCTGGTCGAGCCACTCGCCCTCCAGCAGGTGATTGGGCAGGCGCTCCGACCCCTGCACCGCGTTGCCCTCGACGACTCCCGCCAGCAACCGGTCGAAGGCCTCGTCCGGATAACCGGCATCGCTGAGGAACAGATGCGCCGACGCATGCTCCAGCGCGCGACCCGGGTCATGGCAGAGCCGCTCGCGCACGCGCCCTCCCCGCGCCTGCGGCACCAGTTGCACCGCGAGCAGGCGGGACTCGACATCGAGCGTCTCGTCAAGCCCCCGCAACGGCGCGGTCATGCGCAGCAGCATCGCGGCCTCGCCCACGACCTTGGCCGGCACCAGCGCCGGCGGATGACACGCCGACGCACCGGACGCATCGGCCGAACTGGCCGAACCGGCCGCAGCGGACACACCCGCCGAGGTCTTCGCCGCCTCCTCCCCGGCCGCCCCCTCCCCCGTCAGGACCTCCCGGTTCACCGCGGCCTTCACCGCGCGCCGGGCCATGCGCACCGCCAGGTGCACCCGCCCGAGCAGGTCGTCCCGATGCCGGACCGGTGCTGGCCTCCTGCCTGTGACCCGCCGGACCGCAGGCATCGACACGACCGCGCTCATGGCATCACTCGTTGAACTGCCGCGCGTTGCGGACGATGTCGAGTTCCGGGCCGGGCCAGCCGCAGTTCCAGATCGCATTGCGGTTGACGATGGTGACGAGGGTCTCGCCGTGCAGCAGGGCCCGCTCGCCGAACTTCGCGAAGGTCGCGCCGACGGCGGCGACGTTGATGGCCTTGCTCTCGACGAGCGCCTCGATGACTTGCTGTTGGAACGCGGAACGGGTATCGGACTTCATGTGAGCCTCCTGGTTGGGTAACGCGTGAAAGACGCCTCCCCGTTGTAGGTGGCCGTTCCCGGGCTCGCCCCCCTAGCTCTCCCCCCTCTGAAGAGGTCCCTCCAAGGAGGCAACCGCAAAGAGGGTCCCCGAATGGGGGATGCGCCGCTGAAGCCGCTGAAGCGACGGAGGCGCGCGAAGACCGGTTAGGTGATTACCCGCAGTTGTCCGACATCCGCTTGAACCGCGACATTGGTATCGCTACCATTCGTCGACACTGGTACCGGTACCAAGCCCATCGCGGCGAGGTGCGACGTCGGCCGCCAGTGCTGTTGCATCCACGGAGACAAGCCCCTCATGACCTCGCCCCAAGACCTCAAGACCACCATCTCCCACGGCCTGCTGTCGTTCCCGCTCACCGACTTCGACGCCCAGCTGAACTTCGCGCCCAAGCCCTACGCCGAACGCCTGGAATGGCTGATGCCCTACGGCGCCACCGCGCTGTTCGCCGCCGGCGGCACGGGTGAGTTCTTCTCGCTCGAGCCCAAGGAGTACAGCGACGTCATCCGCGTGGCCGTCGAGACCTGCAAGGGCCGGATGCCCATCATCGCCGGCGCCGGCGGCCCGACCCGTGTAGCCATCCAGTACGCGCAGGAAGCCGAGCGCCTGGGCGCCCAGGGCATCCTGCTGCTGCCGCACTACCTGACCGAGGCCTCGCAGGAGGGCCTGGTCGCGCACGTGCAGGCCGTGTGCCGGAGCGTCAAGTTCGGCGTCATCGTCTACAACCGAGGCGCCTGCCGCCTGACGCCGGAATCGCTGCTCAAGCTGGCCGACACCTGCCCCAACCTGATCGGCTTCAAGGACGGCATCGGCGACATCGAGTCCTTCGTCTCGATCCGCCAGCAACTGGGCGACCGCTTCAGCTACCTGGGCGGCCTGCCCACCGCCGAGGTCTTCGCCGGCGCCTATCGCGCCATGGGCTGCCCGGTGTACTCGTCGGCCGTCTTCAACTTCATCCCCAAGACCGCCATCGACTTCTACAACGCGCACGCCTCGGGCGACACCGCCACGACGGACCGCCTGATCCGCGAGTTCTTCCTGCCCTACATCGCGCTGCGCAACAGGGGCCACGGCTACGCGGTCTCCATCGTGAAGGCCGGCGCCACGCTGATCGGTCACACCGCCGGTCCGGTGCGTCCGCCGCTGTCGGACCTCAAGCCCGCCGAGGTCGATGAGCTGGGCGCGCTGATCTCCAGGCTCGGCCCGCAGTAAGCCCTCCTGCGGCAGGCGCGACGATCGCCGCGCCTGCCTCATCCAGACGCCCCTGACGCAACAGAGCAGTCCCCCATGTTCAAGAACCTCATCAACGGCGAGTGGGTCGCCGGCGCCCGCACGTCCCGCAACATCAACCCCAGCGACACGCGCGACGTGGTCGGTGAGTTCGCGCAGGCCGACGTCGCGCAGGCCCGCGCCGCCATCGCCGCCGCGCGCGCGGCCTTCGGCAAGTGGAGCCTGTCCACGCCGCAGCAGCGCTTCGACGTGCTGGACGCTGCCGGCACCGAGATCCTGGCGCGACGCGCCGAGCTCGGCGACCTGCTCGCCCGCGAGGAAGGCAAGACCCTGCCCGAGGCCATCGGCGAGGTCGCGCGCGCGGGCAACATCTTCAAGTTCTTCGCCGGCGAGGCGCTGCGCGTGGGCGGCGAGGTGATCCCCTCGGTGCGTCCCGGCGTGGGCGTGGAAGTCACGCGCGAGCCGCTGGGCGTGATCGGCCTGATCACACCGTGGAACTTCCCCATCGCGATCCCTGCCTGGAAGATCGCGCCTGCGCTGGCCTTCGGCAACAGCGTCGTGCTCAAGCCCGCGGACCTGGTGCCCGGCTCGGCCTGGCATCTCGCGGACATCCTCCAGCGCGCGGGCCTGCCCGACGGCGTGTTCAACCTCGTCATGGGCCGCGGCTCGGAGGTCGGCGCCGAGCTGCTCGAGAACCGCCAGGTCGACGCGATCAGCTTCACCGGCAGCGTGGGCACCGGCCAGCGCGTGGCCGCGGCCTGCGTGGCGCGTGGCGCCAAGTTCCAGCTGGAGATGGGCGGCAAGAACCCGTTCGTCGTGCTCGACGACGCCGACCTCGACGTGGCCGTCGCGGCCGCGGTCAACAGCGGCTTCTTCTCGACCGGCCAGCGCTGCACGGCCTCCTCGCGCCTGATCGTCACCGAGGGCATCCATGACCGCTTCGTCGCCGCCGTGGTCGAGCGCATGAAGACGCTCACGGTCGACGACGCGCGCAAGGCCGGCACCGACATCGGACCCGTGGTCGACGAGCGCCAGCTCGCGCAGGACCTGGAGTACATCGCCATCGCCAAGGCCGAGGGCGCGACGCTGGCCGCTGGCGGCGAGGCGCTGCCCACCAGCAGCGCGGGCGCGCCCGGCTTCTACCTGACGCCGGCGCTGTTCACCGAGACCGCGCCCTCGATGCGCATCAACCAGGAAGAGGTCTTCGGCCCGGTGGTGAGCGTGATCAAGGCCCGCGACTACGACGAGGCACTGGCTTTGGCCAACGACACGCCGTTCGGCCTGGCCACCGGCATCGCCACCACCTCGCTCAAGCACGCGACGCACTTCAAGCGCCACGCGCAGGCCGGCATGGTGATGGTCAACCTGCCGACGGCGGGCGTCGATTACCACGTGCCCTTCGGCGGCCGGAAGTCCTCCAGCTACGGCCCTCGCGAGCAGGGCAAGTACGCCGCGGAGTTCTATACGACGGTGAAGACCGCGTACACGCAAGCGTGATCGCAGGCGTGATCCACGCCTGACCCACGTGTGGTGCAGGCATGACGGAAGCCGGCGCAGACCGGCCCTCGATACGATCCGGAGACAACATGCAGTTATCCCTTTCCTCCTCCGCCGCGGGCGGCATCGGTCGCGCGCGCTTCGGCGTGCTGGCGATGATCTTCATCGTCACGGTGCTGAACTACGCGGACCGCGCCACGGTCGGTGTCGCCGGTCCGGTCCTGTCCAAGGAACTCGGCATCGACGCCGTGCAGATGGGCTTCATCTTCTCGGCCTTCAGCTGGTCCTACGTGCTGGGCCAGTTGCCCGGCGGCTGGCTGCTGGACAAGTTCGGCGCCAAGCAGGTCTATGCCTGGAGCATCCTGCTGTGGTCGCTGTTCACGATGCTGCAGGGCAGCGTCCACCACATGGGCATGGACCAGATGCTCTTCGGCCTGCCGCTGGCGGTGTCGGCGCTGTTCCTGATGCGGCTGATGGTGGGCCTGGCCGAATCGCCCTCCTTCCCCGCCAACGGCCGCATGGTCGCCGCCTGGTTCCCGGTGAAGGAGCGCGGCACCGCCTCGGCGATCTTCAACTCCGCGCAGTACTTCGCCACGGTGCTGTTCGCGCCGATCATGGCCTGGATCGTGCACGCCATCGGCTGGTCCGAGGTCTTCTACTTCATGGGCGGCCTGGGCATCGTGATGAGCGTCGTGTGGATGCGCACGATGCACAACAGCCCGGCCGAGCACCCGACCATCAGCCGCGCCGAGCGCGATCACATCGAGGCCGGCGGCGCGTTGCTTGCAGGCAGCTCGGGCAAGGCGGCGTCCGGCCCCAAGCTCGGTTACCTGAAGCAGCTGCTGGGCAACCGCATGCTGATGGGCGTGTACATCGCGCAGTACTGCGTGAACGTGCTGACCTACTTCTTCCTGACCTGGTTCCCCATCTACCTGGTCAAGGAGCGCGGCATGTCGCTGCTCAACGCCGGCATCGTCGCGGCGCTGCCCGCGATCTGCGGCTTCGCCGGCGGCGTGCTCGGCGGCGTGATCTCGGACTGGCTGCTGCGCCGCGGACACTCGCTGACCTTCGCCCGCAAGGTTCCGATCGTCGTGGGCATGCTGCTGTCGACATCGATGATCGCGTGCAACTACGTGGGCATCGAGGCGGTGGTCGTGGGCATCATGGCGCTGGCCTTCTTCGGCAAGGGCCTGGGCGCGCTGGGCTGGGCGGTGGTGTCGGACACCTCGCCCAAGGAGATCGCGGGCCTGTCGGGCGCGCTGTTCAACACCTTCGGCAACGTGGCCGGCATCGTCACGCCCATCGTCATCGGCTACATCGTGCAGACGACGCACTCGTTCAACGGCGCGCTGGTCTTCGTCGGCGCGCATGCGCTGGTGGCCGTGCTGAGCTACCTGCTCATCGTGGGCGAGATCAAGCGGGTCGAACTCAAGCCGGTCTGACCGCGCCGCTCCCGCTGCTGACCTCCCCCAGGTAGACCTGACCCAGGAACTCTCCATGATCACCTCCCCGCTGACCATCCAGATGCACGAGGCCGACAACGTCGCCATCGTCGCCAACGACGGCGGACTGCCCGAGGGCACGGTGCTGCCGTCCGGCCTGGTGCTGCGCCATCACGTGCCGCAGGGCCACAAGGTCGCGCTGGTCGACCTCCCCGCCGACACCGCGGTGCTGCGCTACCACGTGCCCATCGGCTACGCGCTGCAGGACATCCCCGCCGGGAGCTGGGTCCACGAGCGGCTGCTGCGCATGCCGCCGGCACGCGAGCTCGAAGGCCTGCCGATGGCCACGGTGAAGGCGCCCGAGATGGCGCCGCTCACGGGCTACACCTTCGAGGGTTACCGCAACGCCGACGGCTCGGTGGGCACGCGCAACATCCTGGCGATCACGCAGACGGTGCAATGCGTCGCGGGCGTCGTGGAGTTCGCCGTCGAGCGCATCAAACGGGAGCTGCTGCCGAAGTACCCGAACGTCGACGATGTCGTCGGGCTCGCGCACAGCTACGGCTGTGGCGTGGCGATCGACGCGCCCGACGCGGTGATCCCTATCCGCACGGTGCGCAACATCAGCCTCAACCCCAACTTCGGCGGCGAGGTGATGGTCGTCAGCCTGGGCTGCGAGAAGCTCCAGCCCGAGCGGCTGATGCCGCCCGGCGTGATCCCGATCGCGGATCAGCGCGGCGAGACGAAGGCCGGCGGTGAGCCGCTCGATGTCGTCTGCCTGCAGGACGCCAAGCACGTCGGTTTCATGTCGATGATCGACTCGGTGATGGCGCAGGCCAAGGTCCACCTCGAGCGCCTGAACGCGCGTCGTCGGGAGACGGTGCCCGCGTCGGAGCTGGTCGTGGGCGTGCAGTGCGGCGGCAGCGATGCATTCTCCGGCGTCACCGCCAACCCGACGGTGGGCTTCTGCGCGGACCTGCTGGTGCGCGCGGGCGCGACGGTGATGTTCAGCGAGAACACCGAGGTCCGCGACGGCATCGCCCAACTGACCTCGCGCGCCGCCTCGCCGGAGGTGGCCGAGGCGATGGTCCGCGAGATGGCCTGGTACGACGCCTACCTGGAGCGCGGCAGTGTCGACCGCAGCGCCAACACGACGCCGGGCAACAAGAAGGGCGGGCTGTCCAACATCGTCGAGAAGGCGATGGGTTCCATCGTCAAGAGCGGCAGCTCGGCGATCTCGGGCGTGCTCTCGCCGGGCGACAAGCTCCGGCGTGACCAGCGCGGGCTGATCTACGCGGCCACGCCGGCGAGCGACTTCATCTGCGGCACGCTGCAGCTGGCCGCGGGCATGAACCTGCATGTGTTCACGACCGGCCGCGGCACGCCCTACGGCCTGGCGGAATGCCCGGTGATCAAGGTCGCCACGCGCAGCGACCTGGCGCGGCGTTGGTTCGACCTGATGGACATCAACGCCGGCCAGATCGCCGACGGCGAGAAGTCCATCCAGGAGATGGGCTGGGAGATGTTCCGGATGATGCTGGACGTCGCCTCGGGCCGGAAGACCTGGGCCGAGCAGCATGGGCTGGCCAACGCGCTGGTGCTGTTCAACCCGGCGCCGGTGACCTGATCACCCCACCGCCATCGCCTGCTCGAAGGACGCCGCGAGCATCTCCGACACCTGGTCGAGCAGCGGCGCGGTGGCGTCCGCGAGCAGCGTGTGGAAGGGTGTGCAGCCCAGGGCCGAGGGCGAGAGGTCGTGGCCCAGGAAGCGGTCGTCGAAGGGCACGACCGGCCGCGCGGTGAGGTCCACCATCGTGCCCACCATGCGCAGCACGTTGCCGCTGTGGTCGCGGGCGACGACGCGGCCGCGGGAGTACACGGTGCGGTAACCCGAGCCGTTGCTGCGCAGGCGGAAGCGCTGCTCGTAGCTGGCGGTGAAGCCGTCGAAGTGCTCGCGCAAGGCGGCCATCATCGGCGGGAGATCCTCGGGATGGACGCGGCAGCGCCAGAACGCGGTGCTGTCGGGCTGATCCGGATGCGGATAACCCAGATGCTCCTTCCAGCGCGGCGAGTAATGCACCAGCTCCAGCGGCGGATTCAGGTCCCAGACGCCGAAGGCACCCCGCTCGACGGCGGTCCGCCAGGTGCTGATCTCATCAAGACGGGTCCCCATGGCGAGGCATCTTGCGCGCCGCTTCCGGCAGGGTCAACGCGGCAGGCCCGGAGAGACCGGAAATTTGCCGCGAAGCGACGATTCCTCACCGGAACGGCCGATACCGTGCAAGCAGGGCGCGCAGGCCACGAGGCTCAGAAGTTCAGCGTCTTGACGCCCTGCGAGGTGCCCAGCAGGCACACGGCGGCCTTGTTGCGGGCGAAGACGCCCACGGTGACCACGCCCGGCCATTGGGTGACCTCGGCCTCGAAGGCAGCGGGATCGGTGATCTTCAGGCCCTTGACGTCGAGGATGTGACAGCTGTTGTCGGTCACGCAGTCCTTGCGCAGCACGGGGTCCGCGCCCATGGCGCGGAAGCGGCGGGCGATCTGGGCGGCGGCCATGGGGATGACCTCCACCGGCAGCGGGAAGGCGCCGAGCACGTCGACGAGCTTGCTCTCGTCGGCGATGCAGACGAAGGTCTTGGCGAGGTCGGCGACGATCTTCTCGCGGGTGAGCGCCGCGCCGCCGCCCTTGACCATGTGGCCCTGGCGGTCGATCTCGTCGGCGCCGTCGATGTAGACCTGCAGCGACTCGACCTCGGCGGCGTCCAGCACGGGGATGCCCAGGGCCTGCATGCGGGCGGTGCTGCGCGTCGAGCTCGACACCGCGCCGGCGATGCGCACGCCGCTGGCGGCGAGCGCGTCGATGAACTTGTCGACGGTCGATCCGGTGCCCACGCCGACGATGGTGTCGGGCGTCACGTACTGCAATGCGGCCTGGCCGACCAGGGTCTTCAATTCGTCTTGGGTCATGGACGTGGGAGGGGCTGCGGAGGAAAGCGGGGATTATCGCTGGGCTCCCGTCGCCCCGAATCCCCTCTATCCATCGCCTCCAATCCTCGAACAATCGTTGTTTTCAACAGCCATTTGTTGAATCTTCTAGATAAATTCGGCACCATGCCGGGATTCGCGAGATCAGACGATGCTTCACTATTGCGCCTTCTCCAACTTCCAGAGCTTCAAGACCCAAACGGTCATGTCGCTGGAGCTCAACCAGAAGTCCGCCAGCCACGGCTGGCAAGTGACCTCTCCTGGCGGGGCGCGCCTGACGACCGTGCTCGCGGTCATCGGCGCCAACGGAGCGGGCAAGACCGCGGCGCTGAAGCCGCTTGTCTTCACGGCTTGGTTCATCGCCGACTCCTTCCACCTCGCCCCAGACCAGCCGATTCCATTTACCCCGCACGCGTTGAGCGCGCAGGAGCCAACGCGCATCGAACTGGAAGCCGAGGACATCGAGGGTGTGCTCTGGCGCTACGAACTCGAACTGCAGCAACCCCAAGGCGTGATCCGCGAAGCGCTGTACCGCAAGCGTGAGCGCTTCAACTACGTCTTCATCCGCACGAGGAACGAGCGCGGCGGCTACGACATCAAGCAGCAAGGCTTCGAGTTCAGCCCCGGCGAGGCCAGAAAGGTTCGCCCGAACGCGTCCTTGATCTCCACGGCGGCACAGTACGGTGTCGGCGTCGCGCAGTGGTTGCGGACCATGCATCTTGTGACCAATGTGAACCTGCACGGACGCACGCCCTACCTGGCGCAACACCTGGGCTCGTCTGCGCAGATGTACGGGCAAGATCCGTGGGCCCGGCGCCGAATGGTGGAGTTGCTGGCCGGGTGGGACCTCGGCGTGTCGGACGTCACCATCGACAGTGCCGGCGTGCAACTTCAGGACGGCACCCAGGAGCAGACCTGGTTCGCGCGCGTGGCTCATCGAAGCGGCGCTGGAGAGTTCCTGCTTCGCATGGAACAGGAATCGAGCGGCACGCAAAGCGCCTTCGTGCTGCTGTCGCGCCTCCTGCCGGTCCTGCGCGACGGCGGCTTGGCCGTCCTCGACGAGCTCGACAGCGACTTGCATCCCCACATGCTGGAGCCGATCCTCGATCTCTTCGCGCATCCCGAAACCAATGCCAAACGGGCCCAGTTGGTCTTCACCTGTCATACGCCCGAGGTCCTCGATCTCCTGCAGAAGAGCCAGGTGTTGATCGTGGAGAAGGCCGACGGCGAGAGCCAGGGTTACCGGGCCGATGAGATCAAGGGTCTGCGCGCCGACGACAACCTGCGCGCGAAGTACATGTCGGGCGCCCTCGGCGGCGTTCCCCGGTTCTGACGATGCGGCGAAACCATTCACGGCCGCTGAGGCGGACCGCGCTGATCGTCGGCGAGGGGTTCGCCGAGGTCGAGTTGCTGCGCCACCTCAAGAGTCTGCTGACGGCGAATCGTCAGGGTTGCGAGCTGACCATCAGGAACGCACGCGGACGCGGCGCGGGTCACGTGGTCCAGTACGCGATCGCGCAGATGCGCAACGCCGAGTTCGATCGCATCGGCGTGCTCCTCGATACCGACCACGACTGGACCCAGGCGACGCAGGCCTCCGCCCGTCGCGCCAACGTGCAGGTCTTCAGCTCCGAGCCCTGCCTGGAGGCCTGGTTGCTGCGACTGTTGGGAGAGCCGGTTCGCAACGGCATCACCTCAGCGCAGGCCAAGCAGCAGTTTCAACGCGTCGCCGGGGCCGAGGCCCATGAGCAAGGCGCCATCGCCAAGCTCTTGAGCCCCGAGGCCTTGAACGCCGCCATCGATCGAGATGAGACCCTGAATCGACTCGTCCAGTTGATCAGGGACCTCTGACCCTCGTTGCTCGCTGAGGCAGGGGGAACGATGTGCTCGCGGTCACCCCGCTCACGCCGCATGGAAGCGCCCATGGAAGCCCAGCGGCACCCAGTAAGGCAGCCAGGCGCGCGCGAGCGGTCCGTCGCCCAGGCGTTCCGCGTCGAAGACGCTGGCGAAGCTGCGCTGGCGCCGGACGTCGTACCCCAGCCCCAGCAGCCAGCCCTGCCCCTCCCGCGTGCTGCCCGGCCGCGGCACCAGCAACTGTTCCTCGATCAGCACCTCCTCGTCGAACCGGAACCGGTCGCGCCGGCCCTGGTCCATGTCCAGGCGCATCACCCCGTCGAAACCCCAGCGCTCATCACCGGCGACGCGCGTGGGCGCGTAGACGAAGCGATGCCGCTGTCCGACCACGCGCGGATCGACCACCGGGAACTCCATCGCCTCGTCACGCCGCGCCAGCCGCGGGGCCCCGCCGTCCAGCGGCAGGCGCAGGCGACGCGGCTGCGCCACCGAGGCGCGGTGTCGCCGGCCCGCCATCAGCGCCTCGATGCGCGCCTGGAACTCGGGCAGCGGCGCCGCCACGGCGTAATCCACCACCAGCTCGCCGCCGTCCTCGAACGCGTTGGCGAAGTGGAAGACCAGGCTCGCGGGCAGCTCGTACCAGCGCGGCGTCAGCGTGTCCTTGTCCAGCACCAGCACGCGCGTGGCGTCGCGCTCGCGCCAGGTCATCGAGGCCGCCATGCTCCGCCCGCCGCGAAGCGCGGCCATGTCCAGCCCGATGGGCGCCAGCAGGAATATCAGGTGACGCGCCGACACCGCGAAGTCATGCACCATCGCCGGCATCGGCAGCGCCAGCATCCGATGCTCGCGAAGCGCGCCGTCCGCGCCCAGCCGGAACACCGACAGATGCCGCGTGCTGGTGCCGAAGTTCCAGACCGTGCCATCGGGCTCGACCTTGGGATGCGCCGAGAACGGCATGCCGCGCAGATCCGGCGCCCAGGTCTTCACGCCGCGCGTGGCGAGCGTGTCGGGATCGAGCTCATACGCGCTGCCGCCTTCCCACAGCGCATACAGGCGGTCCTGCACGCGCAGCACGCTGGTGTTGGCCACATTCAGGCTGTCCGGCCCGGTGATCGGTCGTCGCGGCGGGATCGCCGTGCCCAGCGCGGGCAGCAGGAAACGTCCGGCGGCCTGCTCGGCCTCGAACTTGGCTGTGCGCACGAAGCGCGCCTGATGCCGCGCGCGGCCGTCCTCGAATCGCCAGGCCTGCACGAGCCCGTCGCCGTCGAACCAGTGGCGGTAGCGCTCGCCGCCGCGGCTCATCAGGCCGGGGCCGTTGCGATAGAGCGTGCCGCGCAGCTCGCGCGGCCAGCGGCCCTCGATGCGCAGCTCGGCCGCCTCGCGGTCCTCACCCGACCAGCCGCGCAACGGCAGCAGCTCGGGCGCCTCGGCAACCGCGCGATCGAAGTCCGCAGCCGACAACGCGGCGGCGCCCGTCTCATGCGCGGTGGCCGAGAGCAGTTCGGCCGCCCTCGCCCACCCCGCGCCCGTGGCCAACGCCGTCGCGCCGAGCGCGCCAGCTCCCAGGCGCAGCGAGCCGCGCATCCAGTCCCTGCGGTGTTGCATGGCGCGCTCCCTCATTGCGCCGGCAGGCGGATCTCGTGACGGGTGGTGCCCGCCGGCAGCACGGCCTGCTCGAAGCTCGGCGGACCGAAGTGGCCCTGCGCCTGGCGCGAGAACGCGAAGGGCTCGATCGGCATGCCCATCGGGTTCATGTCGAGCTTGCCGTTGCTGTTGAGGTCCTGGAACACGCTGACGGCGATGGGGCCGTCAGGCAGGCCGGTCAGGCGCAGCGCGAGCTTGCCATCCCGGGCCGACGAGACCGCCTGGCGGTCCACCGCCACCGGCTTGCGCAGCCAGCCCTGCGCGTCGAAGACGGCGACCATCAGCATGCCGCCGTCGCCGCCGGAGGTGGAGGTGGAGGTGGAGAAGCCGCTGACTTCCAGTTCGAGCTCGGCCGCGCGGGCCTGGGCGCCCGCCGCGGCCAGCAGCACGGCCAGCATCGGCGCCAGCAGGCGGGAACGGGCGGCGGAGGCCGGGAAGCGGCGCGAGTGAGGGGCGAAGGTCATCGAGGGCTCCAGTCGTTGATCGATGGAGCGCACTCTAGGAATCGCCGGGTCCGCCGGGCAGCGCCTTGCGACGAGCCGTCGCGCCGCGGCGCGAGCGGTCGGCGTCAGGCGCGAGTGGCGGACCGCAGGCGCGAGCGGTGGGCCGTCAGGCGCCGCGGCGATCGCGGCGCTGGCGCACCGAGGCGGCCAGCGAGCGCAGCAGCGGTTCGGTCTGGCTCCAGCCCAGGCAGGCATCGGTGATCGACACGCCGGGCAGCAGGTCCGCCTTGGTCTGGCCCGCGAGCAGGTCCTGGCGGCCCGGCTGCAGGTGGGACTCGATCATCACGCCGGTGATGCGCGCGTCGCCGCCGGCGATCTGCGCGCCCACGTCCTGGCCGACGTCGATCTGGCGCTCGAACTTCTTGGACGAGTTGGCGTGCGAGAAGTCGATCATCAGCTGCTCCGGCAGGCCCGCCGCCTTGAGCACCTCGGCCGCCGCCTGCACCGAGGCCGCGTCGTAGTTCGGCGCCTTGCCGCCGCGCAGGATCAGGTGGCAGTCGTCGTTGCCACGGGTCTCGAAGATCGCGGCCAGGCCCATCTTGGTCATGCCCATGAAGGCGTGGCTCGCGCGGGCGGCCAGCACCGCGTCGGCGGCAATCTTCACCGAGCCGTCCGTGCCGTTCTTGAAGCCCACCGGGCAGGACAGTCCCGACGCCAGCTGCCGATGGCTCTGGCTCTCGGTGGTGCGCGCGCCGATGGCGCCCCAGGCGATCAGGTCGGAGATGTACTGCGGCGACAGCAGGTCCAGGAACTCGGTGCCCGCGGGCAGGCCCAGCGCGGTCACGTCCAGCAGCAGCTGGCGCGCCAGGCGCAGGCCCTCGTTCATGTGGAAGCTGCCGTCCAGGTGCGGGTCGTTGATGTAACCCTTCCAGCCCACCGTCGTGCGCGGCTTCTCGAAGTACACGCGCATCACGATCAGCAGGTCCTGCTGGAGCTCGCCGCGCAGGTCCTTGAGCAGGCGGGCGTAGTCCATCGCCTGGTCATGGTCGTGGATGGAGCACGGGCCGACCACGCACAGCAGCCGGTCGTCGCGCCCGTGCAGCACGTCGCTGATCTCGCGGCGGGCGGTCTCGACGACGCTCAGCGAGGCCTCGGGCAGCGGCAGCTCGTCCAGCAGCAGCGCCGGCGAGATCAGCGGGCGGACCGCGTCGATGCGGGTGTCGTCGGTGCGGGTGGCGTCGCGGGTGGTGTCGGCGGAGCCGACCTCGCGGTCGTGCTGCGGATGGTCGAGGTGCTTCATGGCGGCGGCGCGTGCCCTCTCGGACACGGAAACGCGGAAAAGGACCGGCGATTATCGTCCCGCTTCCCCGGGCTGTCCCGGTGCACGCGTCGTTGACTTGGCGGACGGCTTGGCGGGCGTCATCGCGCCCAACCCCACCGACGCCGCCGCGACCACGAAACCGGCCAGCGTGATCGCCCCGAGATGCTCGCCCAGCAGCGCCACGCCCATCAGCGCTGACACGCCCGGGATCAGGTAGAAGAGCCGCGCCACCGCGCCCGCCTGACCGCGCCGGATCATCACGAACATCAGGCTGAAGGCGCCGATCGAGTTCACCAGGCCCAGCCAGAGCGTCGCCCCGATCAGCTCGGCGCTCCAGTCCGCCACGCCGGGCTCGCGCCAGAGCGCGAGCGCCGTCACCGCCAGCGTGGACACCGCCATCTGGATGCCGCTGCCGGTGCGCAGGTCCATGCCGGCGCAGAAGCGCTTCTGGTACAGCGTGCCGGCCACCAGGCCGGCCAGGCCCAGCAGCCCCGCGCCGTAGGCGGCCCAGGCGCCGCCACCCAGCGGCCGGTCCAGCAGCACGAGCCCCACGCCGGCCAGTCCGCCGAGCATCCCCAGCCACTGCCCCGCGCCCATGCGCTCGGCCAGCCACAGGTGCGCGCCCAGCGCGGTGGCCAGCGGCATCAGCCCGATCAACAACGCCGCGACGCCGGTGGGCAGGCCCCACGCGATCGCGCAGTAGACACCCGAGAAGTGCAGCACCTGCATCAGCAGGCCGACCACGCCAAGGTGGATCCAGGCGCGCGGCGTCTTGGGCCACGGCGCGCCCGTGGCCAGCGACACGCCCAGCAGCACCGCCGCCGCCAGGCCGAAACGCAGCGCCAGCAGCGTGAACGGGCCAGCGTGCGGCAGCGCGAGCTTGCCGGCGACATAGCCGGTGCTCCACAGCAGGATGAACAGCGCGGGCAGGCTCAGCGCGACCAGCGCGCCGAGGCGGTCGGGGGCCGCGGGCAGAGCGGCGGGCGTGGCGGGCGCTGTGGGTCGCACGGCGGAACGGCGGGCGGAAACGGGGGTCGAGAGCGTGGTGGACATGGCGACTCCAGGCATGAAGGTCGATGGCTGGATTCTGGAAAAGGCAGCTTCTGGACACAATTCGCTGTCGATTCGTTTTAGAGTTTCCATTTTGAGAACAATCCAAGCCTCGAATCGGAGATGGCCATGGGACGTCTGGAAGACCTGCAAGCCTTCGCCCGCGTCGTGGACGCGCGCAGTTTCTCGGGCGCTGCCAAGCTGCTGGGCGCGACCAAGTCGGCGGTCAGCAAGCAGGTGGCGCGGCTGGAGCAGCAGCTCGGCACCCGGCTGCTGCATCGCACCACCCGCAGCATCAGCCCGACGGCCGAGGGACGTGGGGTCTATGAGCGCGCGCAGCGGCTGCTGGAGGAGGCACAGGCGCTGGACGCCGAGCTCGCCGGTCAGCGCGAGCAACCCCGCGGCGTGCTGCGGCTGAGCACCTCCACCGCCTTCGGCAACCTGCAATTCACCGCGCTGATCACCGAGTTCTGCGCGCGCCATCCGCAGTTGCAGGTGGTGCTGGGGCTCAACGACCGATACGTCGACTTGGCCGAGGAGGGATTCGATGTCGTGCTGCGGCTGACCGGACGGCCCAGCCCGGGGCTGGTCGCACGCCGGCTGGCCGACATCCGCTTCGTGCTGTGCGCCTCGCCGGCCTACCTCGCGGCGCAGGGGACGCCGGCCTCGGTGGCGGACCTGGCCGGGCATCGCTGCCTGCGCTTCGGCTACCTGCATGCGCCCGAGCGCTGGCGGTTCAGTCATCCGGAGCACGGGGAGCAGGAGGTGGAGATCTCCGGCGCGCTGCGCTTCGAGAGCGGGTTGACGGCCAACAGCAGCGAATCGCTGCGGGTGGCGGCGCTCGCGGGCATGGGGCTGGCGGTGCTGCCGACCTATGCGATCGGGCGCGATCTGCGCGAGGGAAGGCTCGTCGCGCTGCTGCAGGACTGGACGCCGCTGGGCGGACCCGCTGAGGCCAATGTGCTCTACGCGGTCTATCTGCCGAGCCGCTATCCCAGCCCCAAGGTCCGCGCGCTGATCGACTTCTGCGTCGAGCGCTTCGGCGAGGTGCCTCCGTGGGATCGCGAGGACATCGGCTGACTGCATTGAGCCCTCACCCCCCGCCCTCTCCCGCTTCGCGGGCGAGGGAGCCCTAACGCCCCACTGCGGGAAGCCCCTCTCAATCTTCGCGGGCGAGGGAGCCCTAGCGCCCCAATGCGGGAAGCCCCTCTCAATCTTCGCGGGCGAGGGAGCCCTAACGCCTCACTGCGGGAAGCCCCTCTCAATCTTCGCGGGCGAGGGAGCCCTAACGCCCCACTGCGGGAAGCCCCTCTCAATCTTCGCGGGCGAGGGAGCCCCAACGTCCCACTGCGGGAAGCCCCTCTCAATCTTCGCGGGCGAGGGAGCCCCAACGTCCCACTGCGGGAAGCCCCTCTCAATCTTCGCGGGCGAGGGAGCCCCAACGTCCCACTGCGGGAAGCCCCTCGCCCGCGAAGCGGGAGAGGGGTTGGGGTGAGGGCTCTGTGCGGACCGCCCTCCGGCCCAAAGGAACTAGGGCGCTTCCCCCATCACCGTTCGCACGCGGCGGGTAGCCGTGGCGAGCCGCGATGAGACAATGCCGCCCCATCATGGCTCTCATCCCCTACGGCCTCGCCCGTCCCTTCCTGTTCGGCATGGATCCCGAACACGCGCATGAACTGACCCTGGGCAGCATCGCGCGCTTGCAGAACACGCCCGCGCAATGCGCCTGGGCGCAGACCCGCGTCTCGGACCCGGTCACCGTCGCCGGCCTGACCTTCCCCAACCGCATCGGACTGGCCGCCGGCCTGGACAAGAACGGCCGCTGCATCGACGGCCTCGGCGCGATGGGCTTCGGGTTCATCGAGGTGGGCACCGTGACGCCCAAGGCGCAGCCGGGCAACGACAAGCCGCGCATGTTCCGCCTGCCCGCCCGCCAGGCGCTGATCAACCGGCTCGGTTTCAACAATGAGGGCCTCGACGCCTTCATCGCCAACGTCAAGCGCTCGCACAGCTTCCGCCACCACGGCGGGCTGCTGGGCCTGAACATCGGCAAGAACGCCGCGACCCCGATCGAGCGCGCCGTCGACGACTACCTGATCGGCCTGGAAGGCGTCTTCCCGCACGCCGACTACATCACCGTCAACATCTCCAGCCCGAACACGAAGAACCTGCGCCAGCTGCAGAGCGACGAGGCGCTGGACGCGCTGCTCGGTCCGCTGCAGGCGCGCCGCCTGGCACTGCAGGACCAGAGCGGCCGCCGGGTGCCGCTGTTCGTGAAGATCGCGCCCGACCTCGACGAGGACCAGGTCGCGCTGATCGCCGCCAGCCTCCAGCGCCACGGCATCGACGGCGTGATCGCCACCAACACGACGATCGCCCGCGACGCGGTGCAGGGCCTGCCGCATGCCAACGAGGCGGGCGGCCTGTCGGGCGCGCCGGTGTTCAAGGCCAGCAACCGCGTGATCCGGCTGCTGCGCGCGGCGCTGGGCAGCGGCTATCCGATCATCGGCGTGGGCGGCGTGCTCAGCGGCGAGCAGGCGCGCGCCAAGCTGCAGGCGGGCGCGGACCTGGTCCAGCTCTACACCGGCCTGATCTACAAGGGGCCCGCCCTCGTGCCCGAGTGCGCGAAGGCGATGGCGCGGCTGTAAGCGCGCTCGGTTTGCTCACCTGGAGGGCAGTCCGGCCCTGGAGGCGATGGTGGTGAAGTCCAGCGACAATCACCGCCACTTCGAGCCGAAGCACAAGGGCCCCTCGCCAGATGCCATACCCCGACCCGCCCCGGTTAGTCCAGATCACGGAAGTGATTCGAGTGGCAGAGCAAGGCATGACAAAGCCCATCCTCTGCCGAGGCGAGGATGGGCAGAGGTACTACGTCAAAGGGCAGCAAACTGATCGCGCCAGCCTTTGGCGCGAATGGATTGCGGGGCATCTGGCACAGGCCCTCGACCTGCCGATCGCGCCTTTCGCATTGGTACAGGTAGATGAGCTTCTCTTGCGAGAGCTCTCTCCGGACCTTCGTCTCCTCGGCTCTACTCCCGCCTTTGGATCTGTGGAATGTCCAAACGTGGCTTGGTACGAAAACAGTCTCTCCGCCGACGTGAACGCACAACTCCGTCAAGGGGTTCTCGTCTTCGATTGGTGGATCAGAAACGGTGACCGCCAGATCGGCAACACCAACATGCTGTGGGAACCGGTTGATGAACGACTGGTGATCATTGACCACAACCAAGCATTCGACGACGACTTCGACCCAGCGACCTTCATCACACACCACGTCTTTGCAGACGAATGGATCGGGCTCTCTCAGGACTTCGTACTTCACGCGGACTGGGAGAAGCGCATGGCGGCCGCGCTCTCGATGGCAAGATGGGCCTGTGATAATGCGCCTCCCGAGTGGCATTGGGCCAATGCAGAACAGGACATCCCTGCGGCCTACGACCCCGAGGAAGCGTTGCGGCACTTGGCCCGCTGTGTCGAACCCAACTTCTGGAGAGTGGAATGAACAAGCTAGCTTGCCGCTATGCAGTGGTTCAGTTCATGCCACATGCCGACACGGAAGAGTTCGTGAACATCGGAGTTGTCCTCGCCTGTCCACAGACTGGCTTCTTTGACTTCCAACTCGAATCACGCAAGTACAAGCGCGTCACCGATTTCTTCGATGAGCTGTCGCCGGAGATGTACCGTGCGGCCGTCCGAGTCATTCGCGGGGAGTTGCAGCGCGTGCAAACCCAACTGTCTGAGCAGCTGAGGGACGAGGTCGTCTGGCGTACCAGGGCATTCTTCGACCGAGCAACACACGCCCGGGAAGCGATGATCAGGTTCAGCTCGCCTCGGGTTGTCCTTGCTGAGTCACCGCAAAATGAGCTGGATCGCCTCTACAGGCATTATGTGGACCGGAACTTTGCGACTCGGGAGTACGCAGAGACCGAGATGGCGAAGCGGTTGGGGACGCTGCTGAAATCCCTCGACCTGCAGACACCATTCAAGCCGTTACGGATCGGGGACGATCAGATCCATGCCACGTTCCCGCTGGTTCAGCAGCGAGGTGATGAGATCCTCAAGGTGATAAAGCCTCTCAACTTGAACAAGGCTGAGCCGAATGCGATCTACGACCATGGCGATGCGTGGATTCAAAAGGTGAAACGCCTCAAGAGCCGCCAACTACTGCCGCCGGAATCAGACCTCCTTTTCGCTCTTGCCGCGCCTCCACAAGCGGACGTCAAGCGGTGGCTGGCATATCAAGAGATCCGCCATGAGCTGAATCGGCTGAATGCGATCACGGTCGACGAAGGCGCTCAGGGCGACATCACCTCTTTCGCAATGCAGTAGGGCAGAGTTCACCCTGAACACCTTCGGGGCGGCTCGTTCACGCCGATGGAGGTCTGCCTTGAATCCGGGCTGCGATGCACTCGATCTCCACGCGCGCGCCCAGCGCCAGGCCGTTGCAGCCCAGCGCGCTGCGCGCGGGCAGCGGCCGGTCGCCGAAGAAGGCGCGGTAGACCTCGTTGAACTCGCCCCACTCCGCCATGTCCGCCAGCATCACCGTGCAGCGCAACAGGTGCTCAACCCCGAGTCCTTGCGCCTGCAGCGCGGTCTCGATGTTGCGCAGCGTCTGCAGCGCCTCCTCGCGCAGGCCTCCCGGCACCAGCGTCAAGGTCCCGGGCTGATTGCCCAGTTGTCCTGAGAGGAACACCAGCCCGCCGAAGGCGGTGCCCTCCGGGAACGGGACACTCGCCGGCAGCACGCGGCCGCTGTTGAAACGCTCAATCCCATCGATCGACTTCGTCATCGCGTCATCCCCATCGCCGCCTCCAACTGCGCCGGATCGAAGACCCGGCCCGCCTTGATCGTGCGGTGCACCTGCCCCAGCGCGGCGATGTCGGTCAGCGGGTCGCCGTCCAGCAGCACCATGTCGGCCTGCTTGCCGGCGGCGATCACCCCGCGCTGACCCGACACGCCCAGCACCTCCGCCGGTGTCAGCGTCGCCAGGCGCAGCACCTCCGCGTTGGGAATCCCCGCGCGCACGTACAGCGCCAGCTCGCGATGCAGCGTGTAGCCGGCGAAGGCATCCGTGCCCGGCATCAGCGTCACCCCGCCGTCGTGCAGCCGCTTGATCAGCTGCAGCAGGCGCGGCAAGGCCTGCCGATAGGCCTCCTCCCTGCCCGGCGGCACCGCCACCGCGCCCGACAGCAGCCGCCGCCGCACAATCGGCGGGAAACGCTCGACCAGGCCGCGCAATGCCGCCGGCGGCTCGCCCGGCGCGCCCGAGTACAGGCCCTCCAGGATCGCCACCGTCGGATCCAGCACCGTGTGCCGGCGCCGCAGCTCCGCGATGAAGCCCGTCACCGGCGCGCTGTCCAGCTCCAGCTGCAGCAGCTTCTCGGCCATCACCGTGTAGCGGTCCTTGCCGCGCGTGTCGGCGACCTCCGGGAAGAAATTGAGCACGACGAAGTTCAGGTGCTGGATCTCGTCCGCGCCCGCCTCGACAAACTGCTGCGCCCGCATGAACGCCGGCACATGACCGCTGACGCGCAGGCCCCGCGCATGGGCCAGGTCCGCGATCGGGCGCACGAGTTCCGGCTTGAACGACGAATAGATCTTGATCTGCGCGTAGCCGCGGTCGGCGTACCAATCGACGGCCTGACGCGCCTGCTCGAGCGTCTCCACCCGCACGTCGGTCGGCCCGGCCAGCGGACCGACTCCCTCGACGATGCCCGCCTTCACCACGCGCGGGCCGAGCTCCGTGCCCGCGTCGAAACGCCGCACGCGCTCGATCAGCGGCAGGTTGTCGTTGGCCATGTCGCGCGCGCTGGTCACGCCGGCGATCAGGTCGAACACGCCGTCGGTGCCGGCGAAATGCTGATGCACGTCCCACAGTCCTGGCATGAGGAAACGCCCCGCCGCGTCGATCACCTCGGTGCCCGGCGGCGCGGGTGACGCGTCGTCGGGTTCCACGCGCAGGATCAGGCCGCCGCGCACGAGCACCCGCATGTCCTCGCGCGCCACGCCGTCGCGCGGGTCGAACAGCCGCGCATGCCGGATCAGCAGATCGCCCGCCGGCACGTGCGTGAGCCGCTTGGCGAGGTCGGCGGACCAGCGCTGATCGGCGTCGCGCTGCGCGGCGACCAGGCGCGGCAGCAGCGCGGCGTCGCGGGCCTCGATCACCTCGAACCAGTCGTCGACGACACCCGCCGTCTGCAGCCGCTCGTCCAGCCAGACCGGCACCGGCGTGAAGTCGATGCCCGAGATCCGGTACATCGTCAGGCGCCGACCGCCCGCGGCGATCGTCGCGCCCTTGACCAGCGAGGCCTCGCCCGCCGGCAGCAGCGCCAGACGTTGCCCGGGCGCCCTGAGCAGCGCGCGCGCCAGCACCGCGGTGAACTCCGGCGGCGCGTTGGCCGGCAGGTAGAAGGCCCCCGCCTCGGGCCAGGCCCGGTGGCCCTGCTCGACCCGGTTCTTCCAGCTCGCCTGCGCGCCCGCGCCCTCCGTGCGCTCGAAGCGCTCCGTGAGCGGGACCTTCCAGTAATCGTTGCCCTCGGCCTCGTAACGCAGCGGCAGACCGCGCGCGTCCAGGGTCCATCGCGCGCGGATCGCATCGCCACGGCCACGCTCGCTGAAGGCGTAGTCGACCAGCGTCTCGTCGCCCGAGCGGCTCAGCACCTGCCGGCCCACCGCCATGCCGTGGATCTGCACCCGCGTGAGCTGCGGCCTGGCGCCGGGCAACACCTGCGGCGCGGGCAGCTCGACCTGGGCCGCCTGCGCCTGCGCGGCGCTGGGGACCCATTGACGCGCGGCGTCGTCGTGCGCGACCGCCGGCGCCATCGCGGTCATCCACGTGGCCGCCGCCAGCACCACGGTCCAGGCTCCGGTGTGTCGCATTCCTTGCAAGCGTCGTGTCATCCCCAGGTCTCCGTCATCAATCGATGGAAATTGCCGTGCAGCAGTTTGTCGATGCGGGCCGCGCCGTGACCGCGCCCCGCCAGCAGGCGTGCCAGCTGCTGGAACTGCCCCGGCCCGCACAGGTCGGGCAGGAACAACCCGACATCGGCCGTCTCGCCTGGCGCCCCGATGCCCAGCCGCCGGCGCAGCGCGACCTCCGCCTCCAGGTGGCGCCGATAAGCGGCGGGATCGTCGTAGGGACTCGTGCCGCCGTCGGTGCCCAGCCCGACGTGATCCTCGCCACAGACCTGGATCGCATGTTCCAGGTGCGCGATCAGGTCCGCGGCCATCGGCTGTCCGCTCAGGCGCAGGTAGGGCATGAAGTACAGACCCACGACGCCACCCCGGTCCGCCAGCAGCCGCAGCTCCTCGTCGCTCTTGTTGCGCGGGTGATCGGCGATGGCGCGGCAGCCGGTGTGCGTGATGGCGACCGGCCGGCGCGCGTGACGCAGCGTGTCCAGGCAGGTGCGGGTGCTGCTGTGGCTCAGGTCCACGAGCATGCCGCGCGCCTGCAGTCGCTCGACGATCGCCGTGCCAAAGGCGCTCAGGCCGCCGTCCTCGACCACCGTCGCGCCGTGGCCCACCGCGTTGCGGCCGTTGTAGGTCAACTGGACCACCCGCACACCCAGCGCGGCGAAATGGTCGACGCGCGCCATCGAATCGCCGAGCATCTCCGTGTTCTGGAAGCCGTAGACGACACCGATGCGCCCGTCGCGCCGCGCGGTGGCCAGGTCCGCGCCATCGCGCACCTTCAGCAGCCGCGGCTCGGCCGCGATGAAGGCGTCCCAGGCGGCGATGTCGCGCTCGGTGGCGGCGCGCGGATCGTCGCTGCCGGCCACATGCCCCAGCGTCACGTTGACCGCGTAGAGGCCCGAGGCGATCGCGTCGTCGAGCGCGCGCGCATCGACGAAACGCGCGCTGCTGGCGTAGGCCATCGCGTCGCGACCTCCAGCGTTCTCGGCGCCCTCGGCGCTCTCCGCCAGCGCGAGATTCGGGTTGTCCAGCACGCCCAGCGCGTTGAGCACCGGGATGGGCGGGTCGGTCTTGTTCGACATGTCCGGCGAGGAAGGAGTCATGAGCGCCTGCACCACGTGGCCTTTGAGGGATGATCGCGGCTATCCGCGGCAATGACGGGATGATCGCGTTGCCTAGAAGATTCTCCTAGAAGATTATTCCAAGCATGCCCAGCAAGACCGCCACGGCCGCCGCCCGGACGGAACAGGTGCTCCGCGCCGCGCTGCCCGAGGACCGGGCGGAAACCAAGCGGCTGATCCTCGCGCACGCGCTGGCCGCGTTCAACGCGCGCGGCATCGAGGCCACGACGATCGACGACCTGCGCGCGGCCAGCGGCCAGAGCGTGGGCACGATCTATCACCACTTCAAGAACAAGGAAGGCGTGGTGGCGGCGCTGCTGTTCGCGGCGGTCGACGACCAGAGCCGCGCCATCTCCACCCGCATCGAGGGCCTGGAGGACAGCCATGCCGTTGTGGAGTCGCTGATCACGGCCTATGTGGACTGGATCACCGCGTATCCGGACCTGGCGCGCTTCGTGTTCATGGCGCGCGAGGTGGTGGCCTCGGGGCCCTTCGGCGACGAGCTGCGCCAGCGGATCTCATCCCGTTACGCGCCGATCGACGCCTGTTTCGCCCGCGACGTGAAGTACGGCCGCGTGATGCCCCTGCCGGAGGAGCTGATCCCCGCGCTCGTGCTGGGCGCGGCGGAGTGGTACAGCCGCTCGTGGCTGGCGGGGCGGCGCATCGCCAGCCCGTCCGAGCGCGCCGAGATGCTGGCCGAGGCGGCCTGGCGCTCAATCGCGCGCCAGATCTGAGCGAGGGCGTGCGCTTCAGCCGCTTCAGTCCGCCAGCGCCCGCAGCGCCTCCAGGAATCGCGCCGCGGCGACATCCGAGGGCCAGGGCTCCCAGGCCGTGCCCCCGTAGAGCGCCGACAAGGGATCGCTCGCCAGCACCGGATGTGTGATGCCGAGCACCTCGCGGACCTCGCGCTCGGACCAGCCGGTGCAGCGCACGGCCTCGGTCGCGGCGGCGATGCTGTCGGCGCGCTTGTGCAGCGCGTGCGTGTCCGGCGTCCAGGCCGGCAGGCGGTAGCGCACGCCGATCGCGGCCATCAGCCGGTCGCCCACGACGCGGAAGGGCTCGCCCAGCACGCGCTTGAGCGGCGAGATGCAATCGAAGCCGAGGAAGCCCTCCTCCGCGTCGTGCAGCAGCTCGGCGCGCTGGAGCGCGCGCGAGAGCGGCTCGCCGGCCTCCTCGGCCCATTGTTGGCGCAGCGCCAGCACCATCAGCGAGTGCTGCGCGACGGACAGGGGCCAGGGCCAGATC
This sequence comes from Roseateles sp., assembly GCA_039594005.1. GTDB lineage: Bacteria > Pseudomonadota > Gammaproteobacteria > Burkholderiales > Burkholderiaceae_C > Roseateles. The sequence continues at coordinate 301,890 of JBCNOF010000010.1, read as the reverse complement.
GACTCCCCACCCCAGCGGTAGGTGCGCGCCAGCCGCAGCGCGAGGTCCTCGTCGGTCCAGGCCTCGGGGGACGGGTTGATCAGGTCGAGCGCCGCCCCGGAGGGCAGGCGGATCCAGGCGCGGGGATGATCGGTCATGCGCTCGACTGTAGCGAGCGCGCGGCCGGTTCCTGGCAGTTGAGCCGTGGCACCACGTTGGCCGGCCCGATGCCCGAACCGGCATCGCAACGCTGCGCGAATTCATTGGTGCGCGCCGCGTCCGGTTCCTAGCATCGTCCGCGAGCCCAGGTCCGGCTCATCACACCCACAAGACCGGAGACAAGACATGACCCTGACCCTGTCGCGCCGCGAGCGCGCGGCGCGGTGGCTGCGCCCTGCGCGTGCCGCCCTCGCCACCCTCACGACCGCCGCGCTCGCCGCGGGCGCCGCCCTCGCCTTCAGCACCACCGCCTCGGCGGCCCCGTGGACGCTCACCGGCGCGCTCGGCACGCACGACCCCAGCCTCTACAAGACCAGCTCGACCTGGTGGATCTTCGAGACCACCGACAACGGCGGCATCGCCGTGAAGTACTCCGGCGACGGCCACGCGTGGACGCAGGGGCTGCCGATCTTCAGCGGCGGGCTGTCGTGGTGGAAGTCCTACCTCCCGTCCAACAAGACCGCGCAGGTCTGGGCACCGGGCTGCGGCGAATGGGGCTCACTCGGTTACTGCTACTACGCGGTGTCGAGCTTCGGCTCGCAGAAGTCCGCCATCGGGCTGACGACCTCGGCGGGCGGCATCGCCGCGGGCCAATGGATCGACCAGGGCGCGGTCGTGACCTCGCAGGCCGGCGACACCTACAACGCGATCGATCCCGCGCTGGCCAGGACCACCGGCGGCGCGCCCTACCTGGTCTACGGCTCGTTCTGGAACGGCATCTTCATCCGCCCGGTGAGCAGCACCACGCTCAAGCCCTCGGGCAGCGCGACCAACATCGCGCGCGACACCGCCAACGGCATCGAGAACGGCTTCGTCATCTCGCACGCGACGGGCGGCACGACCTGGTACTACCTGTTCGCGTCCAAGGGCGCGTGCTGCCAGGGCGCCAACAGCACCTACCGCATCGTCGTCGGTCGATCGAGCGCCATCACCGGACCCTACGTCGACAAGGCCGGCGTGGCGATGCTCTCGGGCGGCGGCACCGTGCTGGCTTCCAGCGGCTCGCGCTTCAAGGGCCCGGGCGGGCAGTCGCTGGTGGCCGACGGCTCGGTGATGGCCTGGCATGCCTACGACGCGCAGAACAACGGCGCGCCGGTGCTCTTCCTCAACAACGTGACCTGGGGCTCGGACGGCTGGCCGCAGGCCGTGTGGTGAGCCCCGCCGGCGTCGGCCGCGTCGCCCTCCTCGCCGCGGCGCTGGGCACGCTCGCGGGCGCCGGCGCGGGCTGGTGGGTCGGACCCGGCGGGGCCGGCCCCCACCCGGCCACGCCTTCCCTGGCAGCGACCGAGCGTCCGCCACCACGCGCCAAGGACGACGCGCCCTGGCGCGGCCAGCGCCCGGACCTCGACGGGCAACGCGCGGCGCCCTCAGACCTCGCGCCGCGCGGCGCTGTCGGTGTGCCGGACCTGCAGGCCCTGCTGCGCGCGCCACCGTCCGCGCTGCGCCCCAGCCTGCAGACCGCGATGCGGCATCGCGATCAGGGCGGATGGCTCTACGCGCGGGCGCTGGCGCGGCAATGCGTGTTGCTGGAAATGACCACGCTGCGCGAGGGCGTCGCCGGGCCGGCGCCGGCCGATCTCAACCAGCCGTTGGCGCAGCGGGTGTCGGCCTGGCGCGAGCAGCTCGCCGCGGGCTGCGCGCAGCTGCAGCCGGAGGAACTGCGCGAAGCGATGAATGTGCCGGCCGCCGCGTCCGGCACGCCCGATGGCGCCGACCCGCTGATCCAGCTGATGGATCGCCCTGCCCCGCCGGGCAGCGCCGCGGCGCGCGAGCGGCTCGCGGCGATCCTCGCCCGGCCCGATCCGCTGATGCTGTCGGAGCTGGGCCCCGCGCTGCTGCAGCGCGACGGCGAGGCATTCGTCTTCGACGGTCAACGCCTGGCCGGCGAGGACGATCGCCGCGCGCTGGAGGCCGCGGCGCGGCTGCTGCCCTGCGCGCTGGGCCTGGCCTGCGATGAGCGCGACGAGAGCGTCTGGGGCCCTTGCGTGATGACGGGCGACTGCCGGTACGCGACACGCGAGGAGGCCGTGCTCGCCGAGGGGGGCGCTGAGGGCGGTACCGATGCCGCCCCGGTGTCACCCCTTCGCCGCGCGGCCGTGCGGGCCTGGGTCGAGCGGCTGCGCGAGGCGGTGCTCGCGCGCGATGTCGACCGTTTCCTGCGCCCGCCGGGCTGAATCACTGGTCCAGCGGCGCGCCCTCGATCACGCGCCGCACGAACTCGAGACTTGCCTGGTTGGCATAGGCCCGGTTGTCGGCCTTGGTGAAGCTGTGGCCCTCGTCGTCGGCGCTCAGGAACCACACCGGCGTGCCCTGGGCGCGGACCGCGGCGACCATGGCCTGCGCTTCGCCGAAGGGCACGCGCGGATCGTTGCGGCCGTGGATGACCATCAGCGGCTTGCGCACCGCGTCCGCATGCGTCAGCGGCGAGATGGACGTGAGGAAAGCGCGCATTTCGGGGTCGCGCTCGTCGCCGTACTCCTCGCGCCGGTTGTCGCGGCGATAACTCTCGGTGCGTTCCAGGAAGCTCACGAAGTTGGCGATGCCCACGCGGCAGATGCTGCCGGCCAGCCGTGCCGACTCGCGCGTGGCCACCGCGAGCGACAGGTAGCCGCCGTAGCTGCCGCCCGCCACGACGACGCGCGACGCGTCCATGTCCTCGCACGTGGCGATGAGGTCCAGCAGCGCGCTCACGTCGCGCGTGGCGTCCTCGCGCCGGCGGCCGTCATCGAGCTTGAGGAAGCTCTTGCCGAATCCGTCGGAGCCGCGCACGTTGGGCTCGATCACATGCATGCCCAGCCGCTCCAGCAACGCCCGCGTGAGGCCGGCCACATAGCCGGGGCGCGCCTGCGAGGCCGGTCCGCCGTGCAGGCTCACGTACACCGGCCGCGGCCCGGTGAAGCGCGACGGCGGCGCCAGGTGCAGCCCGGTGATCTCGCGTCCGTCGAAGCTCTTCCAGCGGAGCACGCCGGCGCGTTGACCCGGGCCCTCGGCGGCGTCGGTCCACGCACGGGTGCTGCCGTCCTCGAGCGAATGCACGAAGAGCTGCCCCGGGCTCTGCGCCGAGACCTGCTCGAAGCCGAGCAGCGGCAGGCGCGGATGCCACTGCAGCGCGCGGATCACGCCCGGCGCCAGGTCCGGCGCGATCGTCGTGGGCGTGCCGCCGGGCCGATACAGCCGCAGCGACGACACGCCGTCCACGTTGTAGACCAGGGCCAGCGGCCGGTCGTCGGCGTCGTTGTCGGCGTGATGGTCGACGTGGTGGTCGGTGCTGGTGGCGTTGCCCTTCACGCGCGGCGGCACGGCGAGGCCTTCAAGGTCCGCGCCGATGTCGACCAGCTCGTTGCGCGAGCGCCCACCCGCCGCGTCGCCGCGCACCAGATGGCGGAACTCGCCTTGCACGGCCTGGCGGCGCCAGACGATGTCCTCGCCCGACGCTCCCTGCGACCGTGCCGCGGCACCGTGCGCGCCGGTGGCACGGGTCCCACCAGGCACATGCGGGCCGCTGCCGTCCAGCGGGAACACCAGCCCGGTCGTGCGCCCGCCGCGGGACAACGCCGCCATCACGCGCCCCGCCGGGCTCACGCGCAGCGCGCCGAGCCGGCCGTCGCTCGCGCCGAGCAGCCGGCGCTCGCCGGGCCGCATCGGGTCGGTCCACCAGAGATTCGTCAGGCCAGGGCCAGCGGCGGAGACCGCCTCGGCCTCCTCCGCTTCTTCGGCCTTCTCCCGCTCCTCGGCCTTCGCCCGTTCCTCGGTCTTCTCCGGCTCGTCCGAATCCTCCGGCTCCACCGCCGCGCGCGCGTCCAGCCGCTGCTGAAGGTAGACCAGGCCCTGCCCATCGGGCAGGAAGGCGTACTCGCTGACCCGCTCGCCCTCGGGCGTCAGCGCGATCGGCGCGGGACGTCGCTCATCGCCGCCCGCATCGAGCCGGAACAGCTGGTACGCCTCGTTGCCGCCCTGATCCCGGGCGAAGACCAGGTATTCCGCGCGCGACGGCTCCCAGGCCGCGCTCCCGACCGCGTCGCGGCCCTGCGTCAGCGGCTCCGGCACCCAGCCCCGTCCGCCCAGCCGGTGCAGCTGCACGCGGGCGCCGAGCCGCGTCAGCACCAGCATCTCGGGCCTGACCGGATGCCAGCCCGCGAAGCGCATCATCGGCGCCTCGCGCTCGCCCAACAGCCACGCTTCGAAGCGCGGAATGCCGTCCGCGGTCATCCGCGCGCCCAGCCGCGCAGAGGCCGCCGCGGCGTCGCGCCCCGCCCACCACGGTTGCAGCGCCGCGAGCGCGGCCGCGGACAGGCGCAGCCAGCCGCGCCGGTTCATCGTCGTCATCGTGTTCCTTGAAGTCGTCGTTCAGGCGTCAGCGTCACGCAACGTCACGTCCAGCCAGGCCCGCTCACGTCGCCGCGGCCACGGCCTTGCGCGGCGCGGCGGTGGCATCGATGGGCAGCGCGTCCGCGCGCACCGGCTCGGCATAACTCTGCAGGCCGAAGCTGTAGCGCTGCGTGCCGCCGGCCTTGCGCCCACGCGCCTGCGCCAGCGTCACCTCGCGGTTGAGCCGGTCCGCGAATCGCCGCCCCCAGCGCCGCACCAGCGCGTGCATCCGCGCCACGTCCTCATCCAGCAGGCTGTCGCCGCGCACCGAGAACAGGAAGTGCGCCGTCTCATCGCCCTGCAGCCGCTCCCAGGCCGCCTGCATGCGGTCCGCGGCGATGCGCGCGCTGCGCGTCAGGCTCTGCAGCTCCTCGCCCGCGGCGCGCTCGGGCGTGCCCCAGCACACCCGCCCCGCTTCATCGAGCCGCACCGCGCCCTGCTGCAGCCAGGCGTCCAGCAGCGCCTTGGGCGGCACGCCCTTGGTGATCTCCTCGATCAGGTCCTCGAAGGTCTCGCCCTCCGCCGCGCGCGTGGTGCTGCGCCGCTCCAGCGGCCGCGGCGCGCCGCGCTCGTCGATGAAGCGCGCGTCGCCGCTCCACAGCGACATCACGCCGTCCAGGAGGCTCTTGCGCCGACGCTCGGACTGCGCCAGCGGCGCCTCGGCGCCGATGCGCTTGACGTCCTTGCGGTGCACGCCGGTCAGCGTGCTCAGCGCCGCGTCGGTGATGCGCCGGCCCTCGTCCTCGAGCTGCGCGGCCGCCTGCTCGATGTACACGCGCTTGGACAGCTCGACCAGCTCGGCCACGCCGACGCCCTCGCGCACCAGCAGCCGGATCAGCGGCCGCATCAGCAGCGTCGCGATATGCAGGGATTGTTCTTGTGTGTTGGCGTTCATCCATGTCTCCACCGGGGGCGCGGGCGGTCCGCATGATGCCTGAACCGCTCCTCGCACCGTGCCCGGACGATGCGCACTGTCGCGCATCCGCGGCGCGACAGCATGCGGGTTACTCTCGATTTGCGAATTTTTCGCACAAATCAACAATGCGCAACATGCAGAACGACCCCTCCCCCCGTTCCTGGCTCGGCGCCCCCGCGCTGTTCGTCCTGTCCACGCTGCTGGCGCTGGGCGCCGACGCGGTGCGCGCCGCCTCGCCGGAGTGGGAGACGCCGACCGCGAGCCACAAGGACGTCAAGCCCTATGCCAACGTCACCGCGCTGCATGGCCTGACGCTGCCCGCGCCGCCCGAGGAAGGCACGCAGGCGGACCGGGACGACGTCGCCGCGGTGCTCGCGCGCCAGCAGGTCGACGCCGCGCGCCGCGCGATGGCGGAGGCCGACGCGGATCTGCTCTATGACCGCTTCGCCCCGCTGCTCGGCATCGAGCTCAAGCGGGAGCGTTTCCCCGCGCTGATCAACCTGCTGAACCGCTCGTTGAAGGAAGCCGGCCAGCCGGCCTTCGCCGCGAAGGCGCTGTACCGCCGGCTGCGTCCCTATCAACGGCTGACCCTGGACCACGTTTGCGGCCAGAGCGGTCAATCCAAGCCCGATCCCGACGCGAAGCAGCGCACCTCCTATCCCTCCGGTCACGCGACCTACGGCTGGACGACGGCCCTGGTGCTGGCGCGCGTCGCCCCCGACCAGGCCCCCGCGCTGCTGGCGCGGGCGCGCGATTACGGTGAGAGCCGCCTGATCTGCGGCATGCATTTCCCCAGCGACCTGGAAGCGGGCCGACAGCTCGCGACCGCCGTCGTGTCCCAGCTGGACTTGAACCCCGAGTTCCAGCAGGACCTCCAGCGCGCCCGGGCCGAACTGGCCGCCGTGCGCTGAGCTGAGCCAGACCCGCGCCACCCCGACGCGGTCTGCCTGATCCCGCCGCCTTGCGGCGGTCCGACTGATTCCGCCGGCCTGATGCCGGCCCCCACGTTCGCGACGTTTCGGCCCTGCCGAGGCGCAGCCCTGCCCGTTCCTCCCCTCGTTGACCCTCCAGAGGCTTGCAACCCCATGAAGACCCGCCTTTCCCTCACCGCCCTGGCCTGCCTGGCCGCCACGCTGCCCGTCGCGCTGCCTGTCGCGGCCCAGACCGCGCCGGCCGCGCCCGCCGACGACAACAAGAAGCTCGAGAAGGTCGAGGTGACCGGCACGATGATCAAGCGGCTGGACGCCGAGACGCCCGCGCCGGTGACCATCCTGCGCCGCGAGGACATCCAGCGCGCGGGCGCCACCTCGCTCGATGAGCTGCTGCGCATGGACCCCTCCACCGGCACCGGTGGCCTGGATGACCTGGGCTCGGGCAACGGCTTCGCGGCGGGCACGGCGTCGATCTCGATGCGCGGCATGGGCTCGGCGGCAACGCTGGTGCTGATCAACGGCCGCCGCATCGCGCCGGCCGGCGTGGTCGATCCCAACTCCGGCCAGTCCACCGTGTTCAACGTCAACTCGATCCCGATGTCGGCGATCGATCGCGTGGAGATCCTGAAGTCGGGCGCGTCCTCGCTGTACGGGTCCGACGCGCTGGCGGGCGTGGTCAACGTGATCCTGCGCAACGATTACGTCGGCCAGCTGATCGAGGTCAACGCCAAGCAGCGCTTCGATGGCCTCTTCAAGAACCAGACCGTCAGCGCGGTGGCCGGCTTCGGCGACTTCGCGGCCGACCGCTTCAACGTGATGCTGGGCGCGGAGGTCTACCTGCGCGACGGCGTGGGCATCAAGGAGGCACCGGACCGCGTGCGCGGCGAGCTGCTGACCAAGCTCTACAACCGCCTGGTGCCGAGCTCGACCTCGTCCTATCCCGGCAACCTCTACACCTACAACAACGGGCTGAGCGGCAGCTGGCGCGGCATGCTGTCCAACGACTGCGCGACGCAGGCGCCCTACTCGTCGACGGTTGCCACGCCGCGCTGCCTGTGGGACTCGACCCGGTACAGCCAGTACGTCGGCGACCAGGAACGCGGCTCCGTCTTCGCACGTGCCTCGCTGCGCGTGAACAGCGTCACCACGCTGTCGGCCGAGGTGATGGCCTCGCGCGTGAAGAACGAGTACGCGGACTCGCCCACCAGCCGCAGCGAATCGCTGTCGACCTGGGGCGACTCGCAAGGCAACACGGTGCAGTACCTCGGCCTGGCGCTGCCGGCCAATCACCCGCAGAACCCCACGCGTCTGGCCAGCACGACCAACCCGGTGAAGCTGCCCAACAGCAACGGCGGCACGACGACCTACACCAAGCCCACCGTGATGGGCCTGCGTTACCGCTTCGCCGACATCCCCTACGGCTACAGCACGACCGCGGACAACCTGCGCATGGTCGTCAGCGGCAGCACCGAGTGGAACGGCTGGGACCTGGACGGCGGCCTCCTCCATCACCTGCAGCGCAACACCAAGGACCTGCATGGCCGGCTGAGCCTGTCCGGCCTGACCAAGGTCGTCAACGACGGCAGCTATGTCTTCGGCGGCGTGAACAGCGCCGAGACGCTCGCGCTGATGGCCCCCGACCTGCACGACTGGGGCAAGGCCTCGACCAGCTCGGCGGACCTGCGCGGCTCGCGCGAGATCGGCCAGCTCCCCGGCGGCGCGGCGATGCTGGGCCTGGGCGGCGAGTTCCGGCATGAAAACTTCGAGGTCGGCGCCGATCCGCGCACCGCGGCGGGCGACATCATCGGTCGAGGCATCGGCGAGGCCAGCGGCGCGCGCAACGTGGCCGCCGCCTACGCGGAAGTGCAGGCGCCGCTGTTCAAGGGCCTGGAGACGCAGACCGCGCTGCGCGTCGAGCACTACACCGACTTCGGCAACGCGCTGACCGCCAAGCTGGGCGCCAAGTACAAGCTCACCGAGTCGCTGTCGCTGCGCGGCAGCTGGGCCAACGGCTTCCGGGCACCCTCGCTGTCGCAGATCAGCAAGTCCTCGGTGTTCTCGTTCAGCTCGGGGTATCGCGATCCGATCCTGTGCCCGACGGTGACCACCACCAACACCAACTGCTCGCTGAGCCTGTCCACGGTCTCGCTGGCCAATCCGAACCTGCGTCCGGAAAAGTCCGATTCCTACACGCTGGGCCTGCTGTTCTCGCCCACGCCCAGCACCGAGGTGATCGTCGACGGCTGGTACATCGAGCGCCGCGGCGAGGTCGACCGCCTGAGCGCGCAGGAGATCCTGAACCGCGAGGCGGAGTTCCCCGGCATGGTGCTGCGCCTGCCCACCACAGACGGCACGCTGGGCCAGGTCTACCAGGTCCGCCGCCCGTATCTGAACCTTGCGATGACGCGCACCTCCGGCCTGGACTACGACCTGTCGCAGCGCTTCACGCTGGGCGAATCGGGCGAATGGGGCAAGCTCAAGCTGAGCCTGCGCGGCACGCGCATGTTCATGCGCAAGGAGCAGACCGAGGCCGGCAGCCCGATGGTAGAGACGCTCGGCTTCTACAAGGTGCCGCGCAGCAAGGCCGCGCTCAGCGCGAACTGGACGATGGGCGACTGGAGCACCTCGGTGACGGGCAACCACCAGAGCGGCTTCCAGAGCTTCGACGCCGGCGGCAGCTGCGATTCGACGCTGACCACCAACGGCTACGGCGAGTACTGCCGCATGAAGGCGTGGCGCACGGTGGACCTGTCGGTCAGCTACAAGGGCTTCCGCTCGCTGCGCCTGAGCGCGACGGTCCGCAACGTGGCCGACTCGCGTCCGCCGCTCGATCCCAACGAGACCGACGTCGGCGTGTCGGGCAGCGTGGCCAACGCCTACGGGCGCTACCTGTCGGTGACCGCGTCCTACGAGTTCTGATCGAGGGGATCAGGCTTGCGGGATCAGGCCTGCGGGATCAGGCTTGCCAGACGCCGTACCCGGCCTCGCGCAGGCCGATGGCGAGCTCGACCTCCATGTCCCGCGCGGCGTCGTAGGGCATGGGGTTGTAGACCTCGTACAGGCGCGGCAGCAGCCGCAGTCCGTAGTCGAAGACGAAGCGATTGGCCTGGATGCCGGCCTTGTGCTTGTCGAAGCGCAGGTCGGGGTCCAGGCCGGTCATGCCGACGTACACGAAGGGCATGCCGAGCCGGTAGTCCGGATTGGCCTTGCGAAAGCGTGGCTCGTTCCAGACCTGGTCGGCGAGCTCCACCACGTAGACGTGATGGTGATAGCGCTGCGCACGCTTCGTCCGCGGGGCCTTGTCGCTGTTCTCGGCCTTCCCGGCTGATGCCGCGACAATGCGCTTCGTTGCTGATTTCCGGCCGCTGACCGCCATGCCCCTGTCCTCTTACCTCAACACCTCGCCCGTGCTCGCCGAGCGCGTCTTCGTCCACGACTCCGCGCAGGTGATCGGCGATGTCACGATCGGCGCCGACAGCTCCGTGTGGTGCAACACCGTGCTGCGCGGCGACGTGAACCGGATTGTGATCGGCGCCGGCACCAACGTGCAGGACTTCAGCATGGGCCACGTCTCGCACAAGAGCACGAAGAAGCCCGAGGGCTCCCCGCTGATCATCGGCGACCACGTGACCGTGGGGCACTCGGTGATCCTGCACGGCTGCCGCATCGGCAACGAATGCCTGATCGGCATGGGCTCCATCGTGATGGACGATGTCGTCATCGAGGACCGCGTCATGATCGGCGCGGGCAGCCTGGTCTCGCCGGGCAAGACGCTCAAGAGCGGTCACCTCTACATCGGCCGCCCCGCCGTGGCCGTGCGCCCGCTCACGGACGAGGAGATCGCCTACCTGCGTTACTCCGCCGAGCATTACGTCCGGGTCAAGGACAACTACCTGGGCGCGGGATCGGCCGCCTGATCGAGCGCCTGATCGAGCGCCTGATCGAGCGCCTGATCGAGCGCCTGATGGGGCGCGCAAGGACTGCCTTGCCGTGCTTGACGGCATTGGAGCGGGTGTCTTACGATCGCGCCCGCTTCGCAGTCCTTCGCACTGCACCGAGCCGTAAGCGTTTACGTCAGCCAACGCGCAACCCCACCGGTCCCTCGACGCTGTCGCGTCGTGCCGGCTTGCGCACAGGCATTCACATGACCACGCTCATCACCACGGTTCGTACCACCTTCAATCACCTCAGCTTCCCGTCGCACGACGTCCCCGCCACCGCGGCGTTCTTCGAGCGCTTCCTCGGCTTCACCGTCCTCGCGATGGGCAGCAGCCGAGTCGTCAAGAAGGACCAGCTCGACATCGTCCTGGAAGACGCACGCGATCGCGATGTCCAGTGGCCGGGCAACTTCCACGTCGGCGTCGAGGTCGCGACGCGTGAGGACCTCAGCCGCCTCTTCGACGAGATGCGCGAGGCCGGCGTGCCGATGGAGACGGACGTCTTCGCGCATGCGCGCGGCTCGCGCTTCTTCTGCTGGATGCCGGGCCGGCTGATGCTGGAAGTCAACACGCGCGAGGACGCGGCGCCGGAGTTCCGGCGCACCTTTGCGAGCCAGCAGGGCTGAGCTCAGGCGGCTGAACTCAGGCGGCCGGCTTGACGCTCGGCTTGACGCGCGGCTTGGCTGACGCCTCGTTGAGCGCGGCCGCCGCCTTGAAGAGCGCCTTCAACGCCTTCTCGTCGATGGCCTCGCCCTGGCGGATGTCGATCGCGCGGCGCACGTTGCCGTCCAGGCTCGAGTTGAAGAGCTTGGCCGGATCGTCCAGCTTGGCGCCCTTGGCGAAGGTCATCTTCACGACCTCCTTGTAGGTCTCGCCGGTGCAGATCTGCCCCTGGCGCTCCCACACCGGCGTGCCGCGCCACTTCCACGTCTCCTCGACGCCGGGCACCGCGTCCTTCATCAGCTGGCGGATGCGCGCGAGCGTGCGTCCGCGCCAGTCATCGAGCTGCGCGATGCGGGCATCGATCATCTCGGACGCGTTGATGTCGGCATCGGCGTTGGCGTCGACGCCCTTGGCCTTGGCCGTGGCGGCAGAGGTCTTGCTTGCGGTCGTGGCGGGCATGGCGGTGCTCCGGTCAGTTCTTGAGCTGCTGGATACGGATCATGTTGCCCGCGGGGTCGCGCACGCCGAAGTCACGCACGCCATAGGGCTGGTCGGTGGGTTCCTGGACGATCTCCGCGTCACGTGCCTGGAGCCGCTCAAAGGTCGCATCCAGGTCCTTGGCGCCCAGCAGCAGCATCGCGTAGGTGCCCTTGGCCATCATCTCGGCGATGGTGCGTTTCTCCTCATCGGTCACGCCGGGCGTGGCCGCCGGCGGGAACAGCACGATGGAGGTGTCAGGCCGGCCCTTGGGGCCGATCGTGATCCAGCGGTTGCCGCCGAAGGCGACGTCCTTGCGGATCTCGAAATCCAGCCCGTCGCGATAGAACGCCAGCGAGGCTTCCGGGTCGGTGTGCGGCAGGAAGGTCGAGTGAATGGTGATGTCCATGCAAGTCTCCAAGAGGTCGTGGGTGGCGGACGCGGCGGCCGTCGCCGCCGGCCGCCCGGGTTGTTTGGGGGCCCTTGCGATGCAGTCTAGGAGGACGCTTTCTCCGGCGCTTCTCGATTCCTGATCGGACGCGTCACCTGCTTGGCCACGCAGGACGGCAGGCCCTGGGTCTCGCTCGCGGCGTCGCGCCGGTAGACGCTGGGCGGCACGCCGACGAGCTCGGTGAACCGGGTGCTGAAGGTGCCCAGCGACGCGCAGCCGACCTCGAAGCAGATCTCGGTGACGCTGAGGTCGCCGCGACGCAGCAAGGCCATCGCGCGTTCGATGCGGCGCGTCATGAGGTAGGCGTAGACGGATTCGCCGTAGGCCAGGCGGAACTGGCGGCTCAGGTGGCCAGCGGACATGGCCACGCCCGCGGCCAGTGCCTCGACGTCCAGCGGCTGGGCGTACTCGCGGTCGATGCGGTCACGCACGCGCCGCAGGCGCGCGAGGTCGCGCAGGCGCGTGTCCGGCGCCACGGACGAGGAGGACGGATCAGCGACTGCGCGAGCGGCGGGATCAGGCATCCGGCGATCCTAACCAGCCACCGCGCGCGAAATCCAGCGCCGGCCTCGGGACCATCCCGGACAAGCCAGGTGCCGAAAGTCAGAGGGACGTCAGACCGGCGCCAGCTCAGAACAAGGCACGCCGCACCGCCTGCGAGTAGCCCGACTGGATGCCCGCACCGGCGGGCCGCGGCGCGGCTGGGGCCATGGCGTCCCGCGGCATCGCGGTCGTGGCCCGAGCGTCATCGTCGGATGAGGTCGCCATCGACTCCTCGCCCGGCGGCGTCATGTCGCACCGCACCTCGAGCCCCGGGGAACGCTGGTGCGCGCTCAGCCGCCAGCCGTGGGCGGCGGCGATCTCGGTGCAGATCGCCAGACCCAGGCCCGCGCCCTGCTCGCGCCGGTCGGCACCGCGCCAGAAGCGCTCGAAGATGCGCGGCAGGTCCTTCGCCGCGACGCCCTTGCCTTCGTCGATCACCGAGAATCCCTCCGCCCGCGCCCGCAGCGTGACCACGCCCTGCGGCGGGCTGTGCTGGATCGCGTTTTCAACGAGGTTCTTCAGCAGCGTGAACAGCGCGCCTCGGTCCGCCTGCCAGAAGCGCAACGCCGGGTCCAGCCGCAGGCCGAGCGTGACGCCGCGCCGGCTCGCCACGCGTTCCATCAGGTCGAAGACCTCGCGCACGGCCGAGGCCGGATCGATCGCCTCGACGCGGTAGTTGCGCTGCTCGCTCGCCTCGGCCAGCAGCAGCAACTGCTGGACCTGGCGCGCGACCCGGTCGACGTCCTCCAGGATCTGCTCGCGCCACGGGCCGGGATCCGCCAGCTCGACCTGCGCGCGGATCAGCGCCAGCGGCGTCTTGAGCTCGTGCGCGGCGTTGGACAGGAAGTCCTGCTGCGTGCGGAAGCCGCCTTGCAGCCGGTCCAGCGCGCCGTTCAGCGCCTCGATCAGCGGGCGCAGCTCCCGGGGCTGATCCGCCGCCGGCAAACGCTCGGCCAGCGTGCGCGGCGTGATGCGCCGCGCCGCGCGCGAGGCCGCCCGCACCGGCGCCAGCGCCTGCTTCAGCGCCAGGTGGATGGTCACGAGGAACACCAGCACGAAGGTCGCGCCGAGCGCGATCGTCCCCTGGCGCAGCACGTCGAAGCCGATGGACTCGCGCATCTGCAGCACCATGCGGTCGGTCACGGCGAACTGCGCGTACCAGCGCCGGCCCTCGTGATCGAAGGGCACGGTCGCGCCGTGCATCGCCACGCCCCTGCGCGCGAAGACGAAGGATTGGCGTCTGGGCTCGAACGCGCGGCCGTCGGGCGCGATGGTCTCGGCGACGCCGTCGGTCGCATAGGCCACGCGGCCCTGCGCGTCCACGACGCGCAGCATGACCTCGTTGCGCAGGCTCTCGAAGAGCCAGGGCTGGATCGCCTTCTCCTCGATGCCCACGGGCTGACCGCTCGCGTCGAAGCGCAGGTGGCGCGCGATCGCGGCGCCGTTGTCCTCGATCTGGTCGCGCAGGACCCAGCGCGTGAACGGCTCCCACCACAGCGTGGACGCCGCGCCCACGATCAGCGCGCTGAGCAGCATGCTCGCGCCGAGCACCGCCAGCACGCGGTCGCGCAGGCTATTCGGCCATCGCATCTTGAAGCGCATACCCGTGATTCCTGAGATTGACGATGCGCAGCGAGGAGCCTACCGACGCCAGCTTCTTGCGCAGACGATGCAGCGCCACGTCGAGCGCGTTGGGCGTGACCGCCTCGGACAGCCCCCACGCCGCCGCTTCCAGCGCCGCGCGCCGTGCCGTGCGGCCCTGCTGGTGCACCAGCGCCACGGCGATCTGCAGTTCCGCCGGCGCCAGCGCCACCGCGTCGTCGCCGCGCACGAGCAGCGCCTGCTCGACGACGATCTCGATGTCGCCGAAGGCCACCCGCGGCGGCCGAACCGCCGCGGGCCGCCGCATCAGCGCCCGCACGCGCGCCACCAGCTCCTCCATCGGGAAGGGCTTGGCGAGGTAATCGTCGGCGCCCGATTCCAGGCCCTCGATGCGGTCATGCAGCGCGTCGCGCGCGGTGAGCATCAGGCAGGGCGTGCCTTGCCCCTCGGCGCGCAGCCGCTTGACCAGCGCCAGGCCGTCGCCGTCGGGCAGGCCGCGATCGATGACGAGCGCGGCGTAGCCGACCTCGCGATGCGCCACCCAGGCGGCCTCCATCGCGTGGAAGACATCGGTCGGGATGCCGGCGTTCTGCAAGGCCTGCCGGATCAGTCCGGCGAGCCGGACATGGTCCTCGACCAGGGCGATTCGATTCATGCGGGGAGCGGGCAGCGAGGGATCAGAAGCGATACATGTAGCCCAGCACCAGGCGCGAGGTGTCCTTGCGCGAGACGATGGGGCTCTGCCGAATCTCGTCGGGCAGACGCGTGACACTAGCATCGATGTAGACCAGATGGCTGCGGGCGATCGCGTAGTCCGCGCGCAGGCCGAGCTCCGCGGTCGTCGCCGACTGGCCGGTGTACAGCGCGCGTGACGCGGTCACTTCGTGCGCGTGCACGCCGTAGTAGTAGTCGACGTACTTCTTGTCGAGCCACTGCGCCTTCACGCGCGGCGTCAGGCTCCACGCGCCGAATCCGAAACGGCGATCGGCCTGCAGCGAGAACTTCTGGCCCTTGCTCTCGCCCGAGAGGTCGCCGACGTACTCCGCGCCGAGCTGCACCCACGGCGTCTGCCAGGTCAGCGCGCCGCCGCCCCAGACCGAGGCCTTGCGCTTGTCCATGCCGGCGAGCACCGGCGAGTCGCTGGCCTTGAAGCCCTCGTCGTCGTACTTCACACGCAGGCTGGCGGCCAGGCTGTGCTGGGCGGAGAAGCCCTCGCGCCACAGCTTCAGGTCGGCGTTGCCGCCGGCGAGACGGAACCACCGGTTCTCGACCAGGAGCACCGGCAGCGCGTTGTTCTTGCGATCGACGCCGGCGTAAGGCAGCTGGCGGCTGGCGACCGCAATGCCGAGGCCGGTCTGCAGGCCCGGCTGGACCTGCGGATCGAGATCGCCGAGCAGCTGGGCGTGGGCGGGCGTCGCCAGCGCGCCCAGCAGGACGACGGGGCCCAGGGCCACGGCCTGGGCAGTGAACGGGGCGCGGAACGAGAGAAAGGCGGCCATCGAGGCGACTCCAAGTGAGGACGGAGCGGATCGTCGGGCGGGTCGACTTACCCGCTTCTTACCGCTGCCGTCCTCGCGTGGGCGGGCCTCAGGCGACCGTGTCGGGCACGGGCTCGAAGTACTGCACGACGGGCACGCCATCGCGGACCGCCAGCTCGTAGACGCCGAGCATGCCCATGGCCTCGCGCAGGTCGTCGCGGATGGCCGCGGCGGCGATGACGGCCTCGTCATCGCTGTCCATGGCGCCCTCATCGTCGTCCTGCAGCCGGCAGACCAGCTCGGCGATGACGGCGGCGCGCTGCAGCCGCTCGCGCAGTGTGCGCATGGCCAGGCCGACCGTGATGTCGCGGCGCGGCACGAAGAACTCGACGCTGCCCAGCGCGAAGCGGCTCAGCGACGGGTACATGCGCGATTCGAGAAGGAAGGCCTCCATCTCCTCGGGGTTCAGCCGCAGCAGCGGGCGGATGTGTTCCAGCGCGCACTGCATGACCAGCGTCTTGCCGGGGCGCGGCGGATCGGCGGGGCCGGAATCGGCGGGATGGGCCTCGGAGGGGTGGCCGCCGGCGGCCTCGGACTCGCCGGCCGGCGGATCGGCCAGGTCATCGGACGCATCGTCCGTGTGGATCGCGGCGAAGCGGGCCGCGGCGGCGGGCGGAAGGCCGGACAGGCCGGCACGGAGGGAAGGCATCAGGGACATGGACAACTCCAATCGAATCGGATCACTGCATCAACATCACCTTCGTCGGGATGACGGGAACCGCGCTGGGGGCGCGGGGGATGGATCTTCCGCGCGCGGGCCGCAAGACCTGGCACGAAAGAATCAATGAAATGGATTCGATGAAGTCTTCAACGTCGGCGCCACACGGGTTGTGGGGACGCGACCGACTTGTCTCGGTGGGGTCGCTGACTGGTCCTGTCTATTGAAAGCGCACCGTCGCCTCGAACCCCGGCTGCGCGTTGCGCAATTCCAGCCGGCTGCCGTGCGCCTCGGCGACCAGGCGGCACAGCGACAGCCCCAGCCCCACGCCGCCGTCGCTGCGCGCGCGCGCCTCGTCCGGACGGAAGAACGGTTGACCCAGCTGCGACAGCGCCTCGGGCGTCACGCCCGGCCCATGGTCACGCACCGTCAGACGCGCGCCCTCCCCGTCTCGCGTCACCGACACCAGCACCGGTCCGGCCGCGGCGTCGTTGTGGCGCAGCGCGTTGTGCACCAGGTTGCGCAGCAGCAGCTGCACCCGCACGCGGTCCAGGCGCAGCACCGGCAGGTCACGGTCGATCCGCAGCGCCACGCCCGGCTGATCCTGTTCCTGCGCAAGCGCGCCCAGGTCGCAGTCGTCGACCTGCAGCGCGCGATGCCCGCCGCCCAGCCGCTCGCTCTCGAGCAGGGCCGAGATCAGCTCGCGCATCTGCGCCAGCTCATCGAGCAGCGCGTCCTTCGATGCGCCCTCGTCGACCAGCTCCGCATGCAGCCGCGCCCGGGTGAGCGGGCTCCGCAACTCGTGGCTGATCGCCAGCAGCAGCGCGCGCTTGCCGTCCAGCATGGCCTGGATGTCCTCGGCCATCTGGTTGAAGCGGTGCGCCAGATCGCCGATCTCGTCACGGTGCCAGATCCGCACGCGATGGTCGAGGTCGCCCCGGCCGAAGGCCTCCGCGCCAACGGCCAGCTCATGCAGCGGCGCCACGAGGTGGCGGATGCCGCCATAGGCCAGCCCCGTCACCAGCAGCAGCAGCGGCACGGCCCACAACAGGCCGTACTCGAAGCGCATCGCGCCCCACAGGATCGCGCTGCCCGCACCGGCCAGCACCAGGAAGATCGCGATCAGCCGCGCGCCCAGCGAGTGCTTGAACCGCGCGTGATGCCGATGCCAGCGCTGATGCCAGCGGTTGCGAGCGCGCCAGTGCCAGCGCCAGTCGCGCTGCCGAAGACGCTCGTGCGGGAACGGCAGCCCCCGGGCCTCCATCTCCGCCCAGCGACGCAGCTTGTCCAGCTTGCGGTGATGCCGGCTCCAATGGTCGTAGGGATGTCGACGCCCCCTCATCGCGCGCCCTCCCCGTCCCGCGCGGCCGACGCCAGCGCCGGCAGCGCGAAGCAGTAACCCGCGTTGCGCAGGGTCTTGAGCGCCTCCAGCGGCTCGAGCTTGCGCCGCATCCGGCTCACCAGGATGTCCACGGCGCGCGTGTACAGGTCGGCCTCCTGGCCCCGCAAGCGGTTCAGGATCTCGTCGCGCGAGAAGACCCGACCCGGCTCGCGTGCCAGCAGCACCAGGAGCTCGTACTCGGTGCTGGTCAGCTCGATGGCCCCGGCGTCGGCGCTGACCTGCCGCCGCGCGGTGTCGATCGTCAGGCCTTCGAAACGCAGCAACGCGTGGGACGTGGGCGCGGCGGCCGCCGGCGCCAGCCGGGTGCGTCGCAGAATGGTCTGCAGCCGCGCGGCGAGCTCGCGCGGCTCGAAAGGCTTGGCCAGGTAGTCGTCCGCCCCGAGCTCCAGGCCGACCACGCGATCGGTCAGGTCGCCGCGCGCGGTCAGCATCAGGATGGGGATCTCGCGCCACGGATCCTGCCCGCCGCGCAGCTGCTTGCAGAACGCGAAGCCGTCCATCTCCGGCAGCATGCCGTCGAGGATCAGCGCGTCGAAGCGCTCCTGCGCCAGCCGCGCCAGCGCGGCGCTGGGCCGCGTGACCGCGCTCAGCGCGAAGTCGAAACGCGCGAGGTAGCTCGCCAGCGGCGCGGCCAGCGCCTCGTCGTCGTCAATCAGCAGCAATCGATGCATCGTGACGTCCATTGTGCCCAGCCACCCCACACGCACTGTCCGCGCCGTCCCGCACCCGGGTGTGCTTCACCAGCGTGATCGCGCGCTCCGGGCAGGCCTTGACGCAATGGCCACACGCGCGGCACGCGTCGGCGTTGGGCGTGAAGGCCTGCTGCCAGCCGTGGGCGTAAGCGCGCAGCCTGCCCAGCAGGTTCAGCTCTTTGCGGCGATCCGCCGGCAAGGTGCCGACCGAGAACACGTCATGCGGACAGACCGCGACGCAATCGCCCTTGCCCTCGCAGCGGTTGCGATCGATCACCGGTCGCAGCAGCCCCGGCGGCTGCCGGCAGTCGCGCGCGTCCATCACAGGCCTCGATCGGCGTCGGGCGCGGGGGCGGCGTCACCGCGGCGCCCTTCGTCACGGCGGCTGTCATGACGACCGTCATGCCGCCCGGCCCGCTTGCGCAGCCGCCGCATCGCGAAGCGCAGCATCTGCTGCTGGTCGAAGTCCAGCGCGTCGAAGAAGTCGCCGAAGGCAGCGACCAGCGCCGGGCCCGTCGCGCGCAGCGCGTCGAGCTGACCGTCGAGGAGCTCCTGGGCCTCCTCGCGGCGGAAGTTGTCGGTGTCGATGAGGCGGGCGACCTCAGGGCCACGCGCCAGCGCCTGGAGCGCGCGGCGCGCCGTGCCGAGCTGCTCCAGCAGCAGCCCGAGCAGCGCGTCCTGACGCTCGCTCAGGTCCAGAAAGGCGCGGGCCCGGGCTTGCAACCGGTGGCCGCGGTGGCCGTGGGCATCGGATCCCAGGCCCCCGCCGAGGCCGCCCCACCCATCACCGCCGTGGTGACCATGGCGACCGTGGCGGCCGTGGCCACCGTGTCGTCCATGTCCGCCATGACCGTGACCGTGGCCGCGTCCGAAGCCACCCCAGCCCCATGGGAAACCACCGAAGCCGCCGAGGCGATGCCAGGGGCCGTGGACGGGCAGCGGGCCGTAGTAGCCGTGGTCACACACAGGGCCGACAGGACCGAAGCGACCATCGTGGCCGAAAAGAGCGTGCTGACGTTCATGGTGGTGGCTCCAGCGTCGAAACAGATGCATGGTGCAATTCCTTGGTAAAGCCCGGGTGTCCGGGCGGTGAATCCATGTCGCCATGATTCCCATGCCCGCTCGCCAGGGCATCTCACCGCGGTATCGCTGTTTTTCGTTTTGTATCGCCCCGCCCCACCCCCGGGAATGCCTCCAAGGGGGGAAATCCGGGCGAAATCCGGCGAATAGGAGGGACGCCAAGCCCCTCTGCTGACACGACGCGTCAGGGAGTCGCCTTTCGACATCCCCCCGATGTCCCGTGTCTCCCCCTCTGGGATGTCCCCCGTCCCCGGCAGCCGCCGGCAGCGTGCGCCCCCCTACAATCGCGGGCTCACCCTGTGTCCCTCGCCCAGATGACACCGCCTCACGGCGGAGCGCCCCCATGACCGAACTCGCCAAGTCCTTCGAACCCGCGTCCCTGGAAGCCCATTGGGGCCCGCTGTGGGAGTCCAAGGGCCTTTATGAGCCGTCGCTCGACCCGGCCAAGCCGTCGTTCAGCATCCAGCTGCCGCCGCCCAACGTCACGGGCACGCTGCACATGGGCCACGCGTTCAACCAGACCATCATGGACTCGCTGACGCGCTACCACCGCATGCGCGGCCACAACACGCTGTGGGTCCCGGGCACGGACCACGCCGGCATCGCCACGCAGATCGTCGTCGAGCGCCAGCTGCAGGGCCAGGGCCAGAGCCGCCACGACCTGGGCCGCAAGAACTTCGTCGCCCGCGTCTGGGAGTGGAAGCAGCAGTCCGGCTCCACGATCACCCAGCAGATGCGCCGCATGGGCGACTCGGTGTCGTGGAACCACGAGTACTTCACGATGGACGAGAAGCTCTCGACCGTTGTCGTCGACACCTTCGTCAAGCTCTTCGACGAGGGCCTGATCTACCGCGGCAAGCGCCTGGTCAGCTGGGATCCGATCCTGAAGTCCGCCGTCTCCGACCTGGAAGTCGAGAGCGAGGAGGAAGACGGCTCGTTGTGGCACATCCGTTATCCGATGGCCGAGGGCGATGAGTCGCTGGTCGTGGCCACGACCCGTCCCGAGACCATGCTGGGCGACACCGCCGTGATGGTCCACCCCGAGGACGAGCGCTACCAGCACCTGATCGGCAAGCAGGTGCGTCTGCCCATCACCGGCCGCCTGGTGCCGGTGATCGCCGACGAGTACGTCGACAAGGCCTTCGGCACCGGCGTCGTCAAGGTCACGCCGGCGCATGACACGAACGACTACCAGGTCGGCCAGCGCCACCAGCTGCCGATGCTGACGATCTTCACGCTGGACGCGACCGTCGTCGACACGATGGCCGAGATCCCCGCCGAGTACCGCGGCCTGGACCGCTTCGCCGCCCGCAAGCTGATCGTCAAGGCGCTGGAGGACCAGGGCCTGCTCGTCGAGATCAAGAAGCACAAGCTGATGGTGCCGCGCTGCACCCGCACCGGCCAGATCGTCGAGCCGATGCTGACCGACCAGTGGTTCGTCGCGACGAGCAAGCCCGGCCGCGACGGCAAGTCCATCGCGCAGAAGGCCATCGATGTCGTCGCCAGCGGCGAGGTCAAGTTCGTGCCCGAGAACTGGGTCAACACCTACAACCAGTGGATGGGCAACATCCAGGACTGGTGCATCTCGCGCCAGCTCTGGTGGGGCCACCAGATCCCGGCCTGGTTCGGCACGGGCGGCGAGATCTTCGTCGCCCATGACGAGGCCCAGGCGCAGGCCAAGGCCACCGCCGCCGGCTACACCGGCCCGCTCAAGCGCGACGAGGACGTGCTGGACACCTGGTATTCGTCGGCGCTGGTGCCGTTCTCGACGCTGGGCTGGCCGGCCAAGACGATCGAGCAGGATCTCTTCCTGCCGTCGTCGGTGCTGGTGACCGGCTACGACATCATTTTCTTCTGGGTCGCCCGGATGATCATGATGACGACGCACTTCACCGGCAAGGTGCCCTTCAAGCATGTGTACATCCACGGCCTGGTGCTGGACGCGCAAGGCAAGAAGATGAGCAAGTCCGAGGGCAACGTGCTGGACCCGGTCGACCTGATCGACGGCATCGAGCTCGCCCCGCTGCTGGACAAGCGCACGCAGGGCCTGCGCAAGCCCGAGACGGCACCCAAGGTGCGCAAGGCCACCGAGAAGGAATTCCCCGAGGGCATTCCCGGTTACGGCGCCGACGCGCTGCGCTTCACCTTCGCGGCGATGGCCACGCTGGGCCGCAGCGTCAACTTCGACTCCAAGCGCTGCGAGGGCTATCGCAACTTCTGCAACAAGCTCTGGAACGCGACCCGCTTCGTGCTGATGAACACGCAAGGCCTGGATTGCGGCCTGGTGGAGCACGCGAAGGAACAATGCGCCCCGGGCGGCAGCGCCCACGGCTACCTGCGCTTCTCGCAGGCAGACCGCTGGATCGTCAGCGAGCTGCAGAAGGTCGAGCAGGCGGTCGCGCAAGGCTTCGAGGACTACCGGCTGGACCAGGTCGCCAACGCGATCTATTCCTTCGTCTGGGACGAGTACTGCGACTGGTACCTGGAGCTGGCCAAGGTGCAGCTGCAGACGGCGCAGTCCGCAGGCGACGAGGCCGCGCAGCGCGGCACGCGCCGCACGCTGATCCGCGTGCTGGAGACCATCCTGCGCCTGCTGCACCCGATCGCGCCCTTCATCACCGAGGAACTCTGGCAGACCGTCGCGCCGATCGCCGGCCGCAAGTCGACGGACTATCTGGTCACCGCGCCCTATCCGATCGCCCAGCCCGAGCGCATCGACCCGCAGGCCATCGCCTGGGTGGAGCAGCTCAAGGCGGTGGTCGGCACCTGCCGCAGCTTGCGCGGCGAGATGGGCCTGAGCCCCTCGGACCGCGTGCCGCTGCTGGCCGGCGGCGACCTGAGCTTCCTGCGCGAGGCCGCGCCGGCGCTCAAGGTGTTGGCCAAGCTGGAGAACGTCGAGCTGATCGAGGACGAGGCCGCCTTCAACGCGCAGAGCGCGATGTCGCCGGTGCTGGTGCACGGTGCCGCGCGCTTGGCGCTGAAGGTCGAGATCGACGTCGAGGCCGAACGCGCCCGCATCGGCAAGGAGATCGCGCGCCTGGAAGGGGAAGTGGCCAAGGCCACCGCCAAGCTGGGCAATGAGAGCTTCGTGGCGCGCGCGCCGGCGGCCGTCGTGGAGCAGGAACGTCAGCGCATCGCCGACTTCAGCGCCACCGTGGCTCGGCTAAAAGATCAGGCAGCGCGCCTGGGTGCGTCGGCCTGAACTCGGCCTGCGCCGCAGGCGTGGCGAGGATCTCCGAGATCCGTCTGGCCACGCTCCACGCGGCACGCATGCGTGACTCGCGGGTCGTCGCCGCGACGCGCGGCGTGACCTGCAATCCGGGCGCCCCGTGCAACGGGCGCCCGGCCTCCATCAGGCCGGGCTCCATCAGGTCCAGCCAGGCCGCCAGCAGCCGGCCGCCGTGCAAGGCGTCGGCCAGGGCCTGTTCGTCGAACAACGCCGAGTGCGAGGTCGACACCAGCACCTGCGACGGCTTGCAGAAGTTCAGCACCCGCTCCCCGATCAGCCCGCGATAACGCGGGAAGTAGGCCAACTGCACGCTCACGGCGTCGGCGGCCTGCATCAGCTCGCGCAGGCCGTAGGGCTCGATGCCCCATTGCGCCCACAACGGATCGGCATGGTGCAGGCTCGGGTCATAACCGATCACCCGTGCACCAAAGACCGGCAGCAAGGTCGCGAGTTGGCGCGCCGAGGGTGTCAGCCCGACCAGGCCCACGGTGGCGCAGCCGAGCTCACGTCCCACCCAATTGCCATCCGCGCCCTGCACCGGCACGCGGCGCAGCAGCGCCAGCAAGGCACCTATGACGAACTCGGCTTCCGCCGATGCCGCCGCGGTCGGCGCTCTCACCACCTCGATGTTGGCGGCGCGGCAGGCTTCCAGGTCGATGTTCTCCGCGCCGGCGCCGATGCGGCCCACGGCGCGCAGGCGAGGCGCGCGGCGGACCGTGTCCGCATCGAGCGCGACGGAGGCGGGCAGGAAAATTGCCTGGGCCTGCGCAACATGTTCCCTCAAGGTCATCGGCGCTGTCGCCAACTCGGGCGCGGCCTGGACGGCATGGCGTTCCGCCAGCCACTCCAGGACGTCAGCCTCCAGCGGTTCCAGGACAAGCACTGACATGAGGGATTTGGAGAGGATTGTTTGGTTTTCTTTCAGCAGCGCCATGCAAGAATGCCGGCGCAATTACCGTTGGAGTGTACGTAAATGGCCCTCATCAACAAGGCAATCTTCCCGGTTGCTGGACTTGGCACACGCTTTCTGCCCGCCACCAAGGCGCAGCCCAAGGAGATGCTGCCGGTGGTCGACAAGCCGCTGATCCAGTACGCCGTCGAGGAAGCCTACGCGGCGGGCATCCGTCAGATGATCTTCGTGAACGGGCGTAACAAGCGCGCCATTCCCGATCACTTCGACACCGCCTTCGAGCTCGAGACCGAACTCGAGGCCGCCGGCAAGAAGGAACTGCTGGCGCTGGTCCATTCGATCAAGCCCGACGACATGGAGTGCATCTACATCCGCCAACCCAAGGCGCTCGGCCTGGGTCACGCGGTGCTGTGCGCGCAGTGCGTGGTCGTCAACGAGCCCTTCGCGGTGCTGCTGGCCGACGACCTGATGGTGGGCAAGCCGCCGGTGCTCAAGCAGATGGTGGACCAGTTCTCCGAGTGGCAGGCCTCCATCCTGGCCGTCCAGGAAGTGCCCGCCGAGCACACCAAGCGCTACGGCATCGT
Organism: Roseateles sp.; assembly: GCA_039594005.1. Lineage (GTDB taxonomy): Bacteria > Pseudomonadota > Gammaproteobacteria > Burkholderiales > Burkholderiaceae_C > Roseateles. The sequence goes on along the minus strand of JBCNOF010000010.1, from coordinate 277,709 downwards.
GGCAGGCGCGCCGATCAGCGACCGCCTGATGGACCTGACGCACATGGTCGAGAAGCCGGCCCCCGAGGACGCTCCGTCGCGCCTGGGCGTGGCCGGCCGCTACATCCTGACCCCGGGCGTGTTCCGCGAGATCGCCACGCAACCGCGCGGCGTGGGCGGCGAGATCCAGCTGACCGACGGCATCGCCGCGCTGATGCGCCGCGAGAAGGTCTTCGCGTTCCGCTACGAAGGCAAGCGCTACGACTGCGGCAGCAAGGAAGGTTTCCTGCAGGCCAACGTCGAACTGGCCCTGGCGCATCCGGAACTCGGCGCAAGCTTCCGCGAGTATCTGAGGGCGCTGGAGTTCTGATCACCCGGCACTTCTGACGGCAGGACTTCCCGTCACTGCCGTGTCATGAAGCAGGAAGGCCACGCATCGCGTGGCCTTCGTCGTTTGGGGCGCTGCGTGTCAGCGCCGCTTGAGCACGTGGATGAACTCGTCGCCCGCGGCGCTCTGCTCGACGAGCTCATTGCCCGTCTGTCTGGCGAAGGCCTGGAAGTCGCGCGTGGACCCCGGATCCGTCGCGACCACTTTCAGCAGCTGACCGCTCTCCATCTCCGCCAGCGCCTTCTTGGCCTTGAGGATGGGCAGCGGGCAGTTGAGGCCGCGGGTGTCGAGTTCCTTGTGGATGTCCATGCGTGTGTCCTGGCCGGCGACCGGCGTCGGTAATGGGGCGGATTCTAGTCAGCCGCGCTCAGCTTCGCGGCGCCATCCAGCGGGGCTCGATGCCGCGGCCGCGCAGCCAGTCGGCGAGCGCCTGACCGGTGCCCGCGGGCCAGCATTCGAGTTGCCCGGGCGGCGTCAGCGAGTACTCGGCCAGTTCCGGCGACAGCGCGATCTCACCGCGCGCGGGCACGTGGTACGCGATGATGACCTGGTTCTTCTTCTGGAAGTCGTACACGCCGATCAGCGTCGCGCCCAGCGCTTCCAGCGAGGTTTCCTCGAGCACTTCGCGCCGGATGCCGTCCTCGGGGCTTTCGCCGGCTTCCATGAACCCGGTGATCAATCCGAAGAAGGGACCGGGCCACGCGGCATTGCGCGCGAGCAAGACCTGGCCCTCGCGGTCCACGCACTCCACGACCGCGGCCAGCACCGGCGTCGGATTGTTCCAGTGCGTGAAGTCGCAGTTCGGGCAACGCAAGCGCGTGGTGGGGCCGCTGTCCTCAGGCAGCTCGATCCACGCGAGCTCGCTGGCGCATTGCGGGCAGAAGCGGAAGGTCGGTGGAACGGTCATGCGGCGGTCCTGGTCGGATCAGGCCGGGAAGACCCCGGTGGACAGGTAACGGTCGCCGCGATCGCAGACAACGAAGACGATCGTCGCGTTGCTGACCTGACGCGCGATCTGCATCGCCACCCAGCAAGCGCCCGCGGCGGAGATGCCGCCGAACAGCCCCTCCTCGCGCGCCAGGCGCCGGGCCATGTCCTCGGCGTCGGACTGGCCGACCAGCACGAGTTCATCGACGGTCTCGGGCCGGTAGATCTTGGGCAGGTAGGCGGCGGGCCACTTGCGGATGCCCGGGATGCGCGAGCCCTCCGCGGGTTGCGCGCCGACGATGCGCACCTCGGGGTTCTTTTCCTTCAGGAAGCGCGACACGCCGGTGATGGTGCCGGTGGTGCCCATCGCGCTGACGAAGTGGGTGATCCGGCCGCCGGTGTCGCGCCAGATCTCGGGGCCCGTGGTCTCGTAATGGATGCGGGGGTTGTCGTTGTTGGCGAACTGGTCCAGCACCCGGCCCTTGCCGTCGCGCTGCATCTGCTCGGCCAGGTCGCGGGCGTATTCCATGCCGCCGGAGCGCGGCGTGAGGATGAGTTCCGCGCCAAAGGCCTTCATGGTCTGGGCGCGCTCGACGGACAGGTCCTCCGGCATGATCAGGACCATGCGATAGCCGCGGATCGCCGCGGCCATGGCCAGCGCGATGCCGGTGTTGCCGGAGGTGGCCTCGATCAGGGTATCGCCCGGGCGGATCTCGCCGCGCTCCTCGGCGCGCCGGATCATGCTGATGGCGGGGCGGTCCTTGACGGAGCCGGCGGGGTTGTTGCCCTCCAGCTTGGCCAGCAGGACGTTGCCGCGCGCGTCCAGTTCGGGACCGAGCAGTCTCTGCAGGCGCACCAGCGGCGTGTTGCCGATCACGTCTTCCAGGGTCGGATAGCTTGGGGGGGGCGAAGGCGCTTGCGTCAGTCATAAGCTCGCATTCTCTCAGCGGAGGCCAGGTCTTGCGTGGCATAATGGCTTTCTCATTTCGCGGCGCCCCGTTGCCTTCTCGTCAACGCTCCGGTGCCGCCAGGAAGGCCGCCTCGGGCGGCCTTCGCGATCAGCAAGACCGTGCCGCCCGGATGGCGAAATCGGTAGACGCAGCGGACTCAAAATCCGCCGCCGCAAGGTGTGCCGGTTCGAGTCCGGCTCCGGGCACCAAGAGGACATCAGGTCCTCGGAAGGTCTTGCAAATCAACGACTTGTCACCCAAGAGCACCACCGGACCGGCGTTGCCCACGCTGACCGAGCGCCAGGCCTCGGTGCCGTTGCGCGCGGCGGGAAACCCCCGTGCGCCATGCGCGCACCGCGGCTTTTCCGACGTGCTTGCCCTGGGGCAACCGGTGGACGGGCACGGCTACACTGCCCGTTCAACGCATTGGCAGACATGACCATTGCGCCTTCCATCGCGCCGCGTGCGGCGCCCTCAGAAGACGCCTCGACCATGCCCTTCATCCCCCGGTGACCAAGGCCCTGATGCTGCTCTGCGTCGGCCTGTACTGTCTGTGGATGCTCGTCGCGGGGATGCCCGGCATCACCGACGTCTTCGTGGCGATGTGGCTCTGGCCGCTCAACACCGGCCGTTTCGAGCTCTGGCAACCGATCACCTACGCCTTCCTGCATGGCGATCCGCTGCACCTGTTCTTCAACATGCTCGGCCTGTGGATGTTCGGCGCCGAGCTGGAAACCATCTGGGGCCGCACCCGCTACGCGCTGCTGCTGCTGGCCAGCGTGCTGACCGCCGCTGCCGCCCAACTGGTGGTGACGCTGGTGACCAACTCCGGATCGACGACCGTGGGCGCCTCGGGCGCGCTGTTCGGGCTGCTGCTGGCCTACGGGCTGCAGTTCGGTGAACGGGTCATCGTGCCGCTGTTCCCGCCCATCCCGATGAAGATCAAGGTCGCCGTGGCGCTGTTCGGCGCGGCCGAGCTGATCCTCGGGTTCACCGGCGGACGCGGCATCGCGCACTTCGCGCATCTGGGCGGCATGCTCGGCGCGTGGCTGATAATCAACCACTGGCGCGGCGCGCCCAGGCGCTAGTCCCGCGCCGACACGCCCTCAGCCCTCGACCGCGAGCAGCCCCTCGCGCGGCGTCGGATAACGCAAGCGCAAGCGCAGCTCGCGCTTGAGCCGGCCGTTGTCCATCCGGCGCGACTCGTTCATGAAGCTCATCTGCATCGGCGAGAAGCGCTCGGCCGCCTGCGCCCGCGCCACGCGCTCGGGCCGCGGCAGGGCGCAGAGGTCAGCCGCGAGGTCGAAGTAGTCGCCCATGCGCAGCTCGCTGTCGTCGCTGGCGTGCAGCACGCGGGGCGCCGGTCCGCGCATCAGCGCCAGCAGGCAGGCCCGGGCCAGGTCATCGGCCTGGATGTGGTTGGTGTAGACATCGTCCTCGCGCGCCAGCACCGGCAGGCCCTTGGCCAGGCGCTCGCGCGGATGACCGCCCTCGCGGTCGAAGGCGTAGATGCCGGGCACCCGCAGCACGGTCACCGCGCAGCCGCTCACGCGGCCCCATTGGCGCAGCTGCGCTTCCGCGTCGACACGCCGCCAGGCGCGGTCGTTGGCGGGACGCGGCATGCGGGTCTCGTCGATGCGCGCGCCGCCGCAGTCCCCGTACACGCCGCTGGTGCTCGCGTAGACCAGCCGCCGGGGCGGCGCCGAACGCGCCAGCGCCCGCAGCAGATGCCGCGTGCGCTCGTCGGTGCGCCCGGTCGCGGCGGGCGGGGCCAGGTGCAGCACGCGGTCCGCGAGGCCGGCCAGCCGGCCCAGCGAACGCGCGTCGTCCAGGTCGCCGATCAGCGGGATCGCACCGGCGGCGCGCAGCTCTGGCGCTCGCGAGGCGCTGCTGGTCAGGGCGAAGACGGTCCATCGACCGGCCAGCAGCCGCAGCACCCGCAGGCCGACGTCCCCGCAGCCCACGATCAGCAGACGGCCCCGGCGGGCGCGCCCGGGCTGGCCTGCGCCGACAGGGGGGTCGGCGGCAGTGAAGTCGCAAGTAGGGCCAGGCATGGGTCGCGATGGGGCTGGGGCAAAATGGCGGGTCAGTTTAATTGCGCCCCTCCTCGCGCCGATTCCGCACCATGAGCTTCCAGGTCACTGTCCTGCCCGCCGGCCGCAACTTCACCGTCGACGACGACGAAACCGTGCTGGCCGCCGCCATCCGCCAGGGCATCGGCCTGCCCTATGGCTGCAAGGACGGCGCCTGCGGCTCGTGCAAGAGCAAGCTGATCGAAGGCCAGGTCGTGCACGGCGAGCACCAGACCAAGGCGCTGCCGCCCGCCGACGAGGCCGCCGGTTTCATCCTGACCTGCTGCGCGCGGCCCCAGACCGATTGCACGGTCGAGGCCCGCACCGTGCCGGGCGCGGGCGAGTTCCCGGTGCTCAAGCTGCCCAGCCGCGTGCTCGGCATGGAGAAACCCGCCGGCGACGTGGCCGTGATCAGGCTGCAGCTGCCCGCGACGCAGAACCTGCAGTACCGCGCGGGCCAGTACGTCGAGTTCATCCTGCGCGACGGCGCGCGCCGCAGCTACTCGATGGCCAACGCGCCGAGCCGCCTGGGCACGCCGCCGGCGATCGAGCTGCACATCCGCCACATGCCCGGCGGCAAGTTCACCGACCACGTCTTCGGCGCGCTCAAGGAGAAGGACATCCTGCGCATGGAAGGTCCGTTCGGCAGCTTCTTCCTGCGCGAGGACGGCGATCAGCCCATCGTGCTGCTGGCCTCGGGCACCGGCTTCGCGCCGATCAAGGCCATCATCGAGCGACTGCAGGACGAGGGCATCACGCGCCCGGTCGCGCTGTACTGGGGCGCGCGCGCCAAGGCCGATCTCTACCTGCACGACTGGGCCGAGGCGGCCGCCGCGGCCATGCCCTCGCTGACCTACATCCCGGTGTTGTCCGAGCCCAAGCCCGAGGACGGCTGGACGGGCCGCACCGGTTTCGTCCATCAGGCCGTGATGACGGACCTGCCGGACCTGTCGCGTCACCAGGTCTATGCCTGCGGCGCGCCGGTGATGGTGGAATCCGCGCATCGCGACTTCGTCGCCCGTTGCGGCCTGCCCGACGGCGAGTTTTACGCCGACGCGTTCACGTCGGAGGCCGACAAGCACGCGGGCTGAGCTCACGCGCCGGCGTTCATCGTTCCATACTGTCGGTCATGAAGCATTTCCCGCCGCCTTACTCCAGCGCCGCGCAGTTCGAGCAACAACTGCAGGACCTCGGCCACACGGTGATCGCGCCCGAGAGCCTGACGCACTGGCTGCACTGCCAGGCCGGCGAGCTGCGCGCGCTGCAGACCTACTGGAACGACCTGCCGCCCGACGCCTACCTGCGCGATGGCGGCAAGTACCGCTTCCGGCGGCATGCGAGCTTCGTGGTGGACTCGCAGGCCGATCCTTCGGTGCGGCTGGCGCCGCATCGCGCGCACTGGCAGCCGGTGGACTACAACGCGCTGCACGGCGGCCTGGAGCGCTGGTTCGAGCCGATGGACCCGGCGGCGGTCGACCTGCCGATCTGGCCGCGCTTGCTGCTGGGCCTGGCGGGCGTGGCCGACCGGCTCAAGGGCGCGCGGCCCTGGTTCGTCGAGGCGCACCAGTTCCGCATCGACACCGCCGGCGGCATCGGGCGGCCCACGCCCGAGGGCGCGCACCGCGACGGCGTGGACCTGGTGGCGGTGTTCATGCTGTCGCGCCACGGGATCAAGGGCGGCGAGTCGCGCGTCTTCGAGGCGGACGGCCCGCGCGGCCAACGTTTCACGATGATGGAGCCCTGGACCCTGCTGCTGCTGGACGATGAACGCGTGATCCACGAGACCACGCCGATCCAGCCGATCGAGCCCGCGCACGCCGGCCACCGCGACACGCTGGTCGTGACGCTGCGGGCGGACGCCTTCATGGGTCGCTGAGCGGCGATCCTTCACGCCCGCATGCACGGCATGCATGGGGCGATGCCCGCGCCGCCTGGAGCGCCGCGGCCGCAGGGCCTACACTGACGCACCCGCGCGCCACAAGCGTGGCGGGCCCCACCGGATCGCCCGATCCGGTCCCTTTCAAGCATCACAAGTGCAGGTTCACATGAACGCCCTGACCGACATCGCCCGCGCGCTGGCCGCCGGATCGTCCGACTCCCTCCCCTCCTCGCTCTTCGGCCTGCCCGATCAGGCCCCGCACGAACGCGTGCTGCTGGCCGCCGATCCGGTGACCGGTCTGAAGGCGATCCTGGCGGTGCACAGCACCGCGCGCGGCCCGGCCTTTGGCGGCTGCCGCTTCTGGAGCTACGACAACGAACTGGCCGCGCTGAACGACGCGCTGCGCCTGTCGCAGGGCATGAGCCTGAAGAACGCGCTGGCCAACCTGCCCTTCGGCGGCGGCAAGGCGGTGATCCTGAAGCCGCAAGGCGATTTCGACCGCGCCGCGCTGTTCGCGGCCTTCGGCCGCGCGGTGCAGTCGCTGCAAGGCGCCTACATCACGGCCGAGGACGTCGGCACGACGACGGCCGACATGAAGGGCATGATGGCCCACACCTCGTACGTGTCGGGCATTCCGCGCGAAGGCGCCTTCGGCGGCGACCCGAGCCCCAAGACCGCTTACGGCGTGTTCGTGTCCATCGATGAAGGCGTCAAGCGCGTGATGGGCCGCCAGTCGCTGGAAGGCGTGCGCGTGGCGCTGCAAGGCCTGGGCGCGGTGGGCTGGCACCTGGCGGAGTACCTGCACAAGGCGGGCGCCAAGCTGGTGGTCGCGGACGTCAACGCCGAGAAGGTCGCGCGCGCGCAGACCGAGCTGGGCGCCAAGGCCGTGAGCGTGACCGAGATCCTGGCGGCGGACGTCGACGTGGTGGCGCCGTGCGCGCTGGGCGCGACGCTGAACGCGCAGTCGATCCCGGCGCTGAAGGCCGTGCTGATCGCCGGCGCGGCGAACAACCAGCTGGCCACGGCCGCTGACGGCGACGCGCTGCAGACGCGCGGCATCACCTACCTGCCGGACTACCTGGTCAATGCGGGCGGCATCATCAGCGTGGCGCGCGAGTACCGCAACGAGGGCGAGGAAGGCGCGGTCATGGCCGAGGTCGGCCAGATCCGTGGCCGCGTGGCCGAGCTGCTGGATCGCGTGAAGACCAGCGGCCAGACGACGCCGGCGCGCGAAGCGGACGCCTGGGCGCGCTCGCTGCTGGTGAAGCCGGCCTGATCGATCTGTCGATCAACCGCTCGGGTCGCTGATCCGAGCCGCCGAGACGGCGCCCCGCGGGGCGCCGTTTTTCATGGTGCGGCGTCGGCGCACTCGGCCGCCGGCTGCCCTGGCAGCTCCAACCGATAGTCGCGGCCCTTGTTCCAGAGCAGATAGTCGCCGCCAGCGAGCTTGCCGCCGTAGCGCGCGCCCGAGGCGCTGACGAGGTGGTCCAGCACGACGCTGCCCTGCGCGGTGCGCAGCACGACGGCGCCGGGCTCGCTGTTGATGAAGGTGACGGCGACCTCGCCCTCGACCGTCGGACAGCGCAGCGGCATCGGACCGATGGCCAGGGCCTTGTCGCCCAGCTTGGCGTCCTGCCGGCGCGCATCGGGCAAGGCGCGCAGCTCGGCGATGCGCAGCGCGTAGGCATCTCGGACGCAGCGGCGCGCGTCGTCGCTCTTCCAGCAATCGTCGCGGCCCTTGATCCAGCCGCGCTGCATGGCCTTCAACTCAGGATGTCGCCTGGCCTCGGGACCGGTGCTCGCCAAGGCATAGAGCCGAGCGATCTCGCGGTCGAGCTGGGCAAGCTCGGCGTCCTTGCACACGAGCTGCTGGGCCTGGCCGCTGGCCTTGGCGCAGTTGAAGCTCGGGCCGGTGGCGGCGGGCTTCGCTGCCGGCGTCGTGGCGAATGAGGCATGCGCCACCGCGAGCAGCGCGGCCGTGATGACAGTCGATCGGATGGGCATCGTGGAAGTCTCCGTGGAACGAAGCGAGCTTAGACGAGACGGCACGGATACGGTTCGATGCGGGCTCGATGGCTCAATGGCCGGTCAGTTCGCTGACTGCCTCGAGCCCTCACCCCCCACCCTCTCCCGCTTCGCGGGCGAGGGGGCCATTCAGGATCAGGCCTCAGCGGTCGCGGAACTGGCACTGGAAGCCCTCGCCCGCGAAGCGGGAGAGGGGTTGGGGTGAGGGCTCTGTCCATCACCACAACTCAAGGCCCCTTCCCCACCCACCTCGCCGGCCACCTTCCGTCCTTCACCATTTCCATCGCGACCTCGGTGACCAGCCCCATCACGGCGTTGGCCGCCGTGGTCGCGGGCCGCGTCACGCTCGTGGCGATCACCACCCGGCGGACCATGTGCGCGCTCGCGATGTCGCGCCCCCGCAGCCGTCCCGCGGCGATCTCGTCGGCCGCGGACCCCAGCGGCAGGATGGTCCCGCCCAGCCCCGCTTCCACCGCGCGCTTCACGCTGTTCAAGGCCTCGATCTCCGCCACCACGTTCAGCCGCACGCCCTCCTTCAGGCAGGCCTCGTCGATGATGCGCCGCAGCCCGTGGTCCGGCCCGGGCAGGATCAGCGGCCAGTCCGCGAGCGCGGCCAACGTCAGCTTGCGCGGCACCGGGCGGCCGCCCGGCGTGCTGATCAACGCCAACCGGTCCTCCATCAGCAGTCGCTTGGACAGCGCCGGATCCGGTGCGTCGCCATACAGCAGCGACAGGTCCAGCCGCCCACCCTGCAACCACTCGCGCAGGAAACCGCTGTAGCCCTCCACGATGCGCAGCGTCACCTGCGGAAAGCGCTCGCGGCAGGCGCTCAGCAGCGGCACCGTCGCGATCAGACCCGCCGTCGTCGGCAGGCCGAGACTCACCGCGCCCCTCGGCTCGGCATCGGTCGCGCGCACCGCCTCGCGCGCGCGGTCCGCGTCGGCGAGCACCACCCGCGCGTGCTCCAGGAACACCCGCCCCGCCTCGGTCAGCGCCATGCCGCGGCTCGATCGGTCGAAGAGCTTCACCCCCAGCCCGTGCTCCAGCGCCGCGATCTGCTGGCCCAGCGCAGGCTGCGCAACATGCAGCCGCGTTGACGCCTTCAGCAGGCTGCCCGCCTCGCAGACACCGACGAAGTAACGCAGTTGGCGGAATTCCATGTAGCTGATCTCCGTATAGCGCGTAGCTCGATGAAGTATTTCACAGCTACCCCGGCGCTCCCCAGAATCGCCGTCAGCCCTGCCGCATGCGCCACCGAGTTGGTTTCCGGCGCACGACGAAGCGGGGCCAAGCAGGAGACGGCATGGGCCTGGACATCGAGCATCTGCGCGGCTGGATCGGTCGCGAGGAACGGACAGAAGACGTCGCCACCGCCGCGCCCGCGCGCGGTCTTTCCGCGACGTTGGACCGCGACGACCCGCCGCCCCGCGGCGGCGACGCGCTCCCGCCCCTCAGCCATTGGCTCTACTTCCTGCCGGCGCATCGCCAGTCCGACATCGGCCCCGACGGCCATGCGCGCCGCGGCGGCTTCCTGCCGCCGGTCCCGCTGCCCCGGCGCATGTGGGCCGGCAGCCGGCTCGACTTCCTCGCCCCGCTGCGCGTCGGCCAGGCGCTCACGCGCGTCTCCCGCATCGCCGACGTCAACGTCCGCGAGGGACGCACCGGCACCCTCGTCTTCGTCAAGGTCGAACACGCGATCCACGCTGACGGCCAGCTCTGCGTGCGCGATCACCATGACATCGTCTACCGCGATCTGCCCGCGCCGCAGTCGGCCAGCACGCCATCCACCCACACGGCGGCCGCAACGACGCCGACACGCATCGCCGCTCCGGCCGACGCCACGTGGACCCGCTGCATCACCCCTGACGACGTGCTGCTGTTCCGCTACTCGGCGCTGACCTTCAACGGCCACCGCATCCATTACGACCGCGCCTACGTGACCGGCGTGGAGGGCTATCCGGGGCTGATCGTGCATGGCCCGCTGATCGCCACGCTGCTGCTGGACCTGCTGCGCCGAGAGTTGCCCGATGCCGTCGTGCGCGGCTTCAGCTTCAAGGCCGTGGCGCCGACCTTCGACACCGCGCCCTTCTTCGTCTGCGGCCACCACGACGGCGGCCACACCGTGCGCCTGTGGGCGCGCGACGCCGACGGACAGCTCGCCATGGAGGCGAGCGCCACGCTGGCCTGAGACCCGATCGCCACACCGCCACAGCCGCGGCCGCTGTCGACGCCTCCGATCTCCGATTCCATCGACATTCCAGGACGACACCGATGTTCAACGAACCCGACGAGCACCAGGAGATCCGCGACGCGATCCGCGCGTTGTGCAAGCAGTTCCCCGACGAGTACTTCCGCGAGGTCGACGAGCACAAGGCCTATCCCGTCGCGTTCGTCGACGCGCTCATCGAGGCCGGCTGGCTCGCCGCGATGATCCCGGAGGCCTGGGGCGGCACCGGCCTGGGTCTCACCGCAGCGTCGGTGATCATGGAGGAGATCAACCGCTGCGGCGGCAACGCCGGCGCGGTCCACGGCCAGATGTACAACATGGGCACGCTGCTGCGCAACGGCAGCGCCGCGCAGAAGGACAAGTACCTGCCCGACATCGCCGCGGGAAAGCTGCGCATCCAGTCGATGGCCGTCACCGAGCCCACCACCGGCACCGACACCACCAAGATCAAGACCACCGCGGTGAAGAAGGACGGCCGCTACGTCGTCAATGGGCAGAAGGTCTGGATCTCGCGCGTGCAGCACTCGGATCTGATGATCCTGCTGGCGCGCACGACGCCGCTGGCCGAGGTCAAGCGCAAGTCCGAGGGCATGTCCGTCTTCATCGTCGACCTGCACCAGGCGATCGGCCACGGCCTGTCCGTGCGGCCCATCCCCAACATGGTCAACCACGAGACCAATGAGCTCTTCTTCGACAACCTCGAGATCCCCGAGGAGAACCTCATCGGCGAGGAAGGCCAGGGCTTCCGCTACATCCTCGACGGGCTCAACGCCGAGCGCACGCTGATCGCGGCCGAATGCATCGGCGACGCCTACTGGTTCATCGAGCGTGCCCGCAAGTACGCCACCGAGCGCGTCGTCTTCGACCGCCCCATCGGCCAGAACCAGGGCGTGCAGTTCCCCATCGCCGACGCTCTCATCGAGACCGAGGCCGCTAACCTGATGCGCTTCGACGCGGCCCGCCGCTTCGATGCCCACCTGCCCTGCGGCGCACAGGCCAACATGGCCAAGTACCTCGCGGCGAAGGCCTCGTGGGAAGCGGCCAACGTCTGCCTGCAGACGCATGGCGGATTCGGTTTCGCCAATGAGTACGACGTCGAGCGCAAGTTCCGCGAGACGCGGCTGTACCAGGTCGCGCCGATCTCCACCAACCTCATCTACGCCTACGTGGCCGAGCACCTGCTCGGACTGCCGCGGTCGTTCTGAGGAGCCGGCGATGCTGTCCTCCACCGCTGCCGCCTCCGACGTCGCGCCGCGTCCGCTCGACGGCCTCAAGGTCGTCACGCTGGAGCACGCGATCGCCGCGCCCTTCTGCACGCGCCAGCTCGCGGACCTGGGCGCCCGCGTGATCAAGATCGAGCGCCCCGGCACCGGCGACTTCGCGCGCGCCTACGACGAGCGGGTGCGCGGCCTGGCCTCCCACTTCGTGTGGACCAACCGCTCCAAGGAGAGCCTGACGCTGGACGTCAAGCATCCGCGGGCGCAGGACGTGCTGCGCGAACTGCTGGCCGATGCCGACGTGCTGGTCCAGAACCTCGCGCCGGGCGCCGCCGCACGGCTGGGCTTGAGCTTCGAGACGCTGCATCCGCTGAATCCGCGCCTGATCGTCTGCGACATCTCCGGCTACGGTGACGACCCCGAGCGGCCCGGCCCGCATCGCGACCGCAAGGCCTACGACCTGCTGATCCAGAGCGAGTCGGGCTTCCTCTCGGTGACCGGCGACGAGGACGCGCCCGCCAAGGCCGGCTGCTCCATCGCCGACATCGCCGCGGGCATGTATGCCTACAGCGGCATCCTGTCGGCGCTGCTGCAACGCCATCGCACCGGTCTGGGCAGCCGCATCGACGTGTCCATGCTCGAGAGCATGGTGGAGTGGATGGGTTATCCGCTCTATTACGCCTTCGACGGCGCGCCGCCGCCGCCGCGCGCCGGGGCCGCGCACGCGACCATCTATCCCTACGGCCCCTTCCCCGCCGGCGACGGCCGCACCGTGATGCTGGGCCTGCAGAACGAGCGCGAATGGCGGGCCTTCTGCCGCGAGGTGCTGCGCGACGAGACGCTGGCCACCGACGAGCGCTTCAACTCCAACTCCCGGCGCACCGCCCACCGCGAGGCGCTGCGCGCGCGCATCGTCGAGAGCTTCAGCGCGCTCAGCGCCGACGAGGTCATGCAGCGGCTGGACCAGGCGCAGATCGCCAACGCGCGGGTCAACGACATGCGCGACGTCTGGTCGCATCCCCAACTGCAGGCGCGCGGCGATGGCGCGAGGTGGACACGCCGCAAGGACCGATCCCCGCGCTGCTGCCGCCGGGTCGCAACGACGCCTTCGGCCCGCGCATGGACGCGGTGCCGGGCCTGGGCCAGCACACCGACGCGATCCTGGCCGAGCTCGGCCGCGACGCTGACCAGATCCGAGCGCTCCATGCAGAGGGCGCCGTGTAGCGGGCCCTCCGGCCCGAAGTTCCATCGAAGGACAACGTCAGGAGACAAGAGATGACCCGCGGATTCCTCCATACGGCCGTGATGGCCACCGGCCTCGCCGCGTCGCTGCTCGCGGTCGGCGCGGCGCACGCCGACACCTACCCCTCGCGACCGATCACGCTGGTCGTGCCCTTCGCCGCGGGCGGTCCCACCGACGTCGTGGCGCGCGCCATCGGCGCGTCGATGCAGAAGACGCTCAAGCAGACCATCGTCATCGAGAACAAGGTCGGCGCCGGCGGCACGATCGCCGCGGCGGTCGTCGCCAAGGCGCAGCCCGACGGCTACACCTTCCTCATCCACCACAACGGCATGGCCACCGCGCCCTCGCTGTACCGCAAGCTCTCCTACAACCCGCTGACCGACTTCGAGTACGTGTCGCAGGTCGTGGACGTGCCCATGACGCTGATCGGCCGCAAGGACCTGCCGGCCAAGGACTTCAAGGAACTGCTGGTCTTCCTCAAGACCAAGGGCAGCGCGGTGAACCTCGCGCACGCGGGCCTGGGCGCGGTGTCGCACCTGTGCGGCATGCAGCTGCGCCAGGCGGTGGGCGCGGAGATGACGACGATCCCGTACCAGGGCACGGCGCCGGCGATGGCCGCGCTGCTCGCGGGCCAGGTCGACGTGCTGTGCGACCAGACCACGCAGACCACCGGCCAGATCAAGGCCGGCGCGGTCAAGCTCTACGGCGTCACCACGCCCACGCGGCTGCCCACGCTACCCGACACGCCGACACTGGCCGAGCAGGGCCTGGCAGGATTCAAGGTCGTCGTCTGGCACGGCATCTACGCGCCCAGGCACACGCCCAAGGTCGCGATCGACGCGTTCGGCCAGGCGCTGCGCGTCGCGCTCAAGGACCCGGTCGTCGTGCAGCGCATGATGGAACTCGGCGCGGTCATCCCGTCCGACGACCGGCTCACGCCCGCCGGCCTGCAGTCCTGGCTGACCGAGGAGGTCCATCGCTACGGCCCGCTGATCAAGTCGGCCGGCCAGTTCGCCGATTGAGGAGCGTCCTCACGTGACCGAGCACAGCGACACCACCGACCGCATCGCCAACGCCCGCTCCTTCCTCTTCGTGCCGGGCGACCGGCCTGAGCGTTTCGCCAAGGCGATCGCCAGCGGCGCGGATGCGGTGATCCTCGATCTCGAGGACGCTGTCCCGCCCGAGCGCAAGTCGGCCGCGCGCGAGGCAGTGAGCGTCCATCTGCACGGACGTGACGCACACGGCGTTCCCGTGCTCGTGCGCATCAACGCCGCGTCGAGCGCGTGGTTCCAGGCGGACATCGACGCGCTGACCGAGACAGCGCCCGATGCGCTGATGGTGCCGAAGGCGGAGTCCGCGGACGCGTTCGCCGCGCTCGCGCGGGCGCTGCCCGGCGTGCCGCTCGTGCCGCTGATCGAAAGCGCGCGCGGCCTGCTCCAGCTGCACGCGATCGCGGCGGTGCCCGGCGTCGCCCGGCTCGCGCTGGGGCACATCGACTTCATCGCCGACGTGGGCATGACGCCCTCCGACGATGAGGCCGAGCTCGCCTCATTGCGCCTCGCGCTCGCCGTGACCAGCCGCGCCGCGGATCTGCCGCCGCCGATCGACGGCGTCACCGTGGCGATCGACGATCCGGACCGCCTGCACCGCGACGCGCAACGTGCCCGGCGGCTGGGCTTCACGGCCAAGCTCTGCATCCATCCGCGACAGATCGCCGCGCTGCATGCCGCGTGGCGGCCCGACGAGTCCGCCATCGCCTGGGCGCGGCGCGTGATCGCGGCCGATGCCGCCGCCGCCGGCGCGGCCTTCCAGCTCGACGGCCGCATGGTCGATGCGCCGGTCGTGCTGCAGGCACGGCGCATCGCGGCCCAACACGCCCGCTATTCCGAGGAGGATTCCCGATGAGCCATCCCCATCCCAGCCAGACGCTGGCCGAATTCGCCGCCGGGCTGCGCCCGAGCGACATCCCCGCGCCGGTGATGCGCCGCACCGAGGACCTGTTCCTCGACTGGTTCGCCTCGGCGCTGGCCGGCAAGGGCGCGCGGCCGGTGGAGACGCTGGCGCGCTTCTGGGCCTCGCAGGGTCCCGCGGACGGCCCGTCGGAGGTGCTGATCCATCGCCGGGGCAGCAGCCCGATGGTGGCCGCGGCGATCAACGCGGCGGCGTCGCATCACGCCGAGCAGGACGACGTGCACAACGGCTCGGTCTTCCATCCGGCGACCGTCGTGTTTCCCGTGGCGCTGGCCGTCGCGCAGGCGCTGGGCCGCAGCGGCCGCGAGCTGCTCGCCGCCAGCGTGGTGGGCTACGAGGTCGGCATCCGTGTCGGCGAGTACCTCGGCCGGCCGCACTACCGGATCTTCCACACGACGGGGACCGCCGGCTCCGTCGCCGCGGCGGCGACCGCGGCGCACCTGCTCGGCCTCGATGCCACGCGGATGCTGCATGCCTTCGGCTCGGCGGGCACGCAGGCCGCGGGCCTGTGGGAGTTCCTGCGCGACGCGGCCGACTCCAAGCAGCTGCACACGGCGCATGCGGCCTCCACCGGGCTCGCGTCGGCCTACCTCGCGGCGGACGGGTTGACCGGCGCGCGGCAGATCCTCGAGGGCCCGCAGGGCATGGCCGCGGGCATGTCCGTGGACAGCGACCCGGCGCGCCTGACCGACGGCCTGGGCACGCGCTGGGCGACGGCGGAGACCTCGTTCAAGTACCACGCGTCCTGCCGCCACACGCATCCCGCGGCCGACGCGCTGCTGCAAGCCCTGCGCGCGCACCGCCTCACGGCCGACGACGTCGAGAACGTCGAGGCCTTCGTCCATCAGGGGGCGATCGACGTGCTCGGTCCCGTGACCGATCCGCAGACGGTGCATCAGGCCAAGTTCTCGATGGGCACCGTGCTGGCGCTCGCGGCGCTGCACGGTCACGCGGGGGTTGGCGAGTTCGACGCCGAGTACCGCGCCGGGCGCGTGCGCGACTTCGCAGGCCGCGTGCGCATGACGTTGGACGCGGAGGTCGATGCCGCCTATCCGCGCCGCTGGATCGGCAAGGTGGAGGTCACCACGCGCGACGGCCGCCGGCTGAGCGGCCGCGTCGACGAGCCCAAGGGCGACCCCGGCAACACGCTGACCCGCGCCGAGCTCGAGGCCAAGGCGCTGACGCTGGGCGGCTATCGCGACGGCGCGACGCCCGCGGAACTGCGCGATGTCTTCGCGCGCGTCTGGGCGCTGGACAGCGACGCGCCGGTGGGCCGCTGGCTCACGCCTGTCTGATGGGAGTGGCGGTATCTGGGCCGTCGCTCGTCAAGGACCTCGCCGCCCGGGCCGGCGGCGCTACACCTTGAAGGATTGAGGAGACGCCGGGGCACGGAAGTTGCCCTCAGGACCGATATGCTGCGGACCGCGCCGGGCGCCTCGAGGGCCCCATGCGGCGCGAGCGCCGGCCCATGCCGGCTGTACGGGCAGTCCAGGGAGTCGGTCCATGGTCATCGAGAGGCATTGGCTGCGCTGGCCCGCGGCCGCCTTGGTCTTCGTCGCGGCGACGTGGCTCAACCTGCAGCTGCAGCCGGTGCTGGAGGGTCGCGCGCCGCTGCTGCCCTACTACCCCGCGCTCGTGATCGTCGGCCTGGCCTGCGGACTGGGACCCGCATTGGCCGTCGTGCTCGCGGCCGGCGTGGCGATCCTGTACTTCTGGGTCAGCCCCTTCGGTCAGCTGCTTCCCATCAGCTCGCTGCCGGACGCGGTGCTGGTGACGCTCTTCCTGCTGACGGGCTGCGTGGTGGGGGCCGTGTCGGCCTGGGCCGGCCGCCTGATGCGCAAGGAGCGCGACAGCCGCCGGCGGCTGAGCCTGGCGCTGGCCGCCGGGCGGATGGTGACCTGGGACTGGGACGCGGAGACCGGCTTCGCCTCCACTGCGGGCGGCGTGCAGGTGCTGTTCGGCCGCAAGTGGAACTCGCTGGACGATGTGCTCTCGGACATGGCGCCGGCCGATGCGGCGCGCTTTCGCGAGCGTTACCGCTACGCCACCGAGAGCGGCGGCCGCTTCAGCCTGGTCTGCCCCATCACGCGTGCGGACAACGGGGAAGTCGTCTGGACGCAGTTCGACGGCTACGTCAGCCTGGATGCCAAGGCCCGCGCGCTGCATGCGTACGGCGTGGCGGTGGACGTCACCACGCAGTGGATGGCGCAGGAAGAGCTGCTGCGGGAAAGCCGGCGCAAGGACGCCTTCCTGGCGACGCTGGCGCATGAGCTGCGCAATCCGATGGCGCCCATCCGCTACGCGGTGGCGATGCTGCGCCAGCCCGGCGACGAGGCGGCGCGCGCGCAGGCGATCGAGGTGATCGGCCGGCAGTCGGCGCACATGGCGCGGCTGCTGGACGACCTCCTCGACATGAGCCGCGTGACGCGCAACGTCGTGGCGCTGCGCCGCGAGGTGCTGGACCTGCGCGGCGTGGTGCGCCAGGCGCTGGAAGCGGTGCAGCCGCTGTATCGCGAGCGGGCGCACCGGGTGGTGCTGTCGCTGCCGGACGAACCCGTGCCGGTCGACGGCGACCCGACACGGCTGCAGCAGGTGCTGGGCAACCTGCTGGACAACGCGGCGAAGTACAGCCCGGTGCCCGGCGAGGTGCGGGTGGACGTGACCAGCGACGGCGAGACCGCGCAGGTCGTGGTCACGGATCGCGGCATCGGCATCGCGCAGGAGCGGCAAGCCGGCGTCTTCGAGCTGTTCACGCGCATCGACGAGCCGGGCGCGCCCTCGGGGCTGGGGATCGGGCTGGCAGTCTCGCGACAGCTGATGCAGCTGCATGAAGGCAGCGTCAGCGTCGAGAGCGAGGGCCTCGGGCACGGCAGCCGCTTCATCGTCCGGCTGCCCGTCGTGGCGCGCGAGCGGTTGCCGCAGGCGGAGCCGCCGGTGGCGACCGGGGCGTCGCTGGCGTCAATCTCGCGAGAAGCGGCGATGCACGAGGACACACCGGCATTCGCCGAGACCGACGTGCTGGTCGTCGACGACAACGAGGACGGGGCCAACACGCTGGCGGAGGTGTTGCGCGGGGCGGGTTATCGGCCTGCGGTGGCCTTCAGCGGCGAGGAAGCGTTGTCATGTTTCGATCGGCTGAGGCCGAGGGCGATGCTGCTGGACATCGGCCTGCCGGGGATCTCGGGGCTGGACGTGGCCAGGCGGCTGCGGGCGGTGGCGGGTCCGGAGGTGTTGTCGTTGATCGCGATCACCGGCTGGGGTCAGCGCGCGGACCGTGACGCCACCTCGGCCGCCGGCTTCGACGCCCACCTGGTCAAGCCCGTCGAGTTCGGCGAGCTGGAGGACGTGATGCAGCGACTGCTGCGGGGAACGCGCGTGACGCCGTGACGAAACGCCTCGGGCATGGCCAGGCTTGGCACCCCGGTTGCCCGGTGGGGGGCAACCGCCTCAAGCGAGGCCATTGAACTCCTGGAGATCCGCATGTCCCTTCATCCCTTCCTGGCCGCCACGGCCGGTCTTGTCGTCCTGCTGAGCGCCTGTGGCGCGCACGCGCAGGCCCAGGGCAAGTCCTCCGATCCTGCGCGCGATGTCGGCCGCGCCGCGCCGGGCGAGGACAACTCCTACTTCAACGTGACGGCGAAGAACCGCATCCCGGCGCCGCTGTTGCCGCTCAACGGTCAATGCGTGATCTGGTATCCCGAGAAGGGGGTGGCGGAGCACACGGGCCCGATGCCCTGCCATCCGATGCCGAAGGTCGAGCCGGGCGGCTGGCTGATCGCGCCGTCGAAGGATCCGGTGATCCTGGAGGCGGCGGTGTATCACGCGGACCGTCCCGGCGTGGTCATCGCCCGCGGCGCCTTCGACGCCCGCACGCGTTACCTGGTGCGCACGCTCAGCCCGGACACGCCGATGGACATCCAGCGGCGCAAGACGGCGCGCTGAGCGCGTCGCCTCAGCGCGCGTCGAATCGCCGCTGCGCCTCGGCGACGTACTCGGACGGCGGTTGCAGGCCGTGGGCCGCGCGCCGCTGGTCGACGTTCGCGGGATCCTCGATGGGCAGGGGTGTCATGCGGCCATCGACCGCTTGCAGTTGCGTTCCGAAGCGCTGAGGCCGCCGTCGATTCGACAGGATGCGATCGGTGAGATAGGCCACCTGCCGTCGCGGCGCGGCGCCTTGATCGGCCGCGCGACGCAGCGCGCGCAGCGCGGTTTCCTGGAACGCGACATCGTCGTCTGCATGTTGCGCCAGCATCCACGCGGCCTTGGCGGCTTCCTCGCCCCACACGCGTTGATCGGGCCATCCGCACACACGCAGCAGCGCGCCGAAGTCGCGCGCATGCCGCTGACCCAGCGTTTCCATCGCATTGATCAGGCGGCGCTCGTCGGCGATCACCCCGCCGGCCGCGCTGCGGATCGCCTGATCGGCCGCCAGCCAGTCGACGAGGCGCTGGCCGTAGTCGGCGGGACAGGCCGCTCGGGCCTGGGCGGCCAGACCCAACGCGACAAGCACGCACGCGAGCCAGGACTTCATGCCGACACTCCATTCGCCGGCCCTCCGGCGATCCGCCGTCGACTCTAGCGCGAGCGACTGGCCCTCACGCCGCGCGCGCATCCATCCACATGAGCCGCCCGGTCGCCGCGACTGGCGCCGGCGACGGGACGACCGCATTGGCCGCGGAGGCCGCGACGATCAGTCCCCGCTCCACCGCGACGCTCACCGCCTGCGTGCGCGTGCTGACGTCCAGCTTGGACAGGATCGCCTTCACATGCGCCTTCACGGTGCCCACCGCGATGTCCAGCGACCGCGCGATCACCTTGTTGCTGTCCCCACGCACCAGCAGGCCCAGCACGTCCATCTCGCGCGCGGTCAGCGCCTCGTGCATCAGGCTGTCAGCCATGCGCTGCGCCGACACGCTGCACAGGTAACGCCCGCCCGCCGCCACCGCCCGCAGGCAGGCCAGGATCTCCGCCTGACCGCAGTTGCTGTGCAGGTAACCCCGCACCCCCGCCTGCAGCGCCAGGCGCACCTCCTGCTCGCGCACCCGCGCCGACACCACCATCAACGCCGCGCTCTCCGCCGCGCGCTGCCTCGCCACGCGCAGCGCCTCGTCGTGATCGGTGATCAGCACCTGCGCCGCAGCCAGGCCGGGCGCCCCGGGACCGCGCACCGTCAGCCCCGGCACCTGTGCAAGCGTGGACAACAGACCCGAGCCGATCAGGTGCTCGGCATGACGGATCGCGATGATCAGACCGGAAGCTGGAAGGGGTGCCATGCGTCTTCTCCTCGTCGCATCGTGGAACCGCGGCCAGGAACGCCGCGTGCTGTGGATCATTCGCCAAGCACGCCGGCGCCGCACGTGAATTTGGGTGAAGCCGGGTCAAAGCGCATTCAGCATCACGCCGCCCGTCGCGATTTTTCACAGCGTTTCACACGCCAACGCGCCTCGCGATGACGATGATCGACCCGTGATCAGCGCGCGGGAGGGCGAGCATGAGCATCACGCCCACGCGCGTGTTCTTCGGCGGCTTCGAGCTGAGCGACGACCCGCCGTCCCTGTCCTGCGACGGACGGTCCGTCGGGCTGTGTCGCGACGACACGCGCCTGCTGTGGCTGCTGGTGGCGCGGCGCGACGGTGCGCCCATGCCGCGACGCGAGTTGCTCGCCGCGATGTCCGCCGATCTCGGCGAGCGCGCCCCGGCCTTCGACCTGCTCGCCCGCGTAGGGCTGATCAATCAGGTCTTGCAGTCGAGCCCCGCGCACTACGTCGCCCACCTGCCCGGGCGGGGCTATCGCTTCGTGGGCCCGGTGCGCTCGGGCTGAGCTCGCCCAGGAGCGCGCGCGCCGCGACGACGTCCGCCTCGGCCGACGCGGCCGGCCAATGCCGCGCCAGCGCGGCCAGCTCCGCCGACCACCGGCCAGGATCGACGCGCGCCAGGCTGAGCAGCGCGCGCAGCTCCCAAGCCGTGGCACCGCGTCCGCGCGCGAGCTCACGCGCGCGCTCAAACCACCGCGGCGCCTCCTCGCTGACGCCCTCGCGCAGCAGGCGTTCGCCCCAGCCACGCAGCACCTCGGGCGCGCACCAGCCGACCAGGCCGTCCTCGACGCGATGCACCGACGACAGATCGACATGGTCCGGCGACAGCGTGCACAGCAGATCGGCCAGGGCCGGATCCTCCGGTCGCGGCGAATGCACGGGGCGGCCATCCAGCACCGCGTCGACCGTCTGCGCCCAGCGCAGCCAGTGCGACAGGCCATGCCGGCCCGCGACGCCGCGCAGTTCCTCGCTCCAGCGCCGCGCGGCGGCGATGTCGCCGCTCCACAGCGCGATCGGCAGCGCCGCCGTCGCCAGCGCATGCGCCTGCAGCGTGTGCACGTCCTCGGCCGCGCGCGCCAGCGCCTCGTGCAGCAGGCGCCGCGCCTCGTCGGACTGACCGGCCATCCACGCCTCGCGCGCCAGCACGACCCGCACCGACACCTGACGGTCCGCCGGATCGATCCAGAAGCCGTTCACCCGCGCGCGGCGGCGGTCCGTGCGCAGCACCGTCTGCGCCAGGTCCCGCGCCACCGCGTGATCGCCCAGGTGATGCGCGGACTGCATCAGGATCCGGCGCCCCACCAGCAGGCTGGCCTCGTCGCCCAGCGCGGCGGACAGCTCCACCATGCGCTCGGCGTGGACACGCGCCGGCCGGTAGTCGCCTGCGATGAAGTGCCCGAAGAACATCGCATAGGCGAGCTCGATCTCATACGCGCGGTCATGCAAGGCGGCGGCTGCATCGCGCGCGGCGCGGTGCACCGGCTGCGCGGCCACGCTGGACGCGCCGCTCAGGCCCAGGCAGATCGTCAGCGCCACCGCCACGCGCAGGCGACGCAGCGGCTCGGCCTCGCCCAGCAGCGCCAGCCGCTCATGCACCCGATCCAGCGGCTGGCGGAAACGCTCGTGCGCCGACAACTGCTGCGCCAGGTGCAGCGCCGCCTGCGCCAGGTCCGCCGCGAGCAGCACGTCGCCGCCCTCGCCCAGCGCCCAGTTCAACGCGACCTGCACCTCGTCCCACAAGGGCGCGTGCACGCTCAGCCAGTCCGCGCGACGGCTGCCCGTCCAGCGCTCTTCCGCGCGCGCCAGCACGCGCAGCAGCCAGCGCAGGTGACGCGCCCGCACCGCATGCCGGCCCGGTTGCTCCAGCAGGCGCGCCGCCGCGTAGTGACGGCTGGTCTCCAGCAGCCGGTACACGACCTGCTCGCCGTTGAAGTCCGGCATCAACAGCGACTTCTCCGCCAGGTCGATGACGATCTGCACGACCACG
Organism: Roseateles sp.; assembly: GCA_039594005.1. GTDB lineage: Bacteria > Pseudomonadota > Gammaproteobacteria > Burkholderiales > Burkholderiaceae_C > Roseateles. The sequence goes on along the minus strand of JBCNOF010000010.1, from coordinate 255,529 downwards.
GGATCCTCCGCGTCGTGCTGATCCGCGTCCGCGCCCATCACCGCCGACGCGGCCTCCAGCGTGAAGGGGCCGGCGAAGACCGACATGGCCTGCCACACCGCCTGGTGCGAGGCCGGCAGCTGCGCATGGCTCCAGTCCACCAGCGACTGCAGCGTCTGATGCCGCGGCGTGGTGCTGCGCCCGCCGTGCAGCAGCCCGATGCGATCGCTCAGACGCTCGGCCAGATCGCGCAGTCCGAGCACGCCCACCCGCGCGGCGGCCATCTCGATGGCCAGCGGCAGGCCATCGAGCCGGCGGCACAAGGCGCCGGCGAGGTTGGCGTCGGCGTCGGTCAATTCAAAGTCCGCCGATTGGGCGGTCGCGCGCTCGACCAGCAGCGCCACGGACGGATACCCCATCGCCGTGCGCGCATCCATCAGCACGCCGGGCGGCGGCACACGCAGCGGCTCCAGCCGGTACACGCGCTCGCCGGCGACCCGCAGCGCCTCGCGGCTGGTGGCCAGCACCTGCAGCGCCGGGCCGCAGTCGCGCAGACGCGCCACCAGCGGCGCGACCACGTCCAGCACGTGCTCGCAGTTGTCCAGGATCAGCAGCCCCTGCCGGCCGCGCAATTGCTCGGGCAGCGGATCGGCACCGGCCGGCGGGACCGCCGTCAGCGGCACACGCAGCGCGGTGCCGATCAGCGCGGCGACGCAGCCCCCGTCGCCATGTCCCGTGGACAGGTCGACGAAGTGGACGGGCAAGTCCGGCGACGACGCCAGACAGCGCTCGGCCACCGCTACCGCGAGCGTGGTCTTGCCGATGCCGCCGGTGCCCGCCAACGTCACCATCCGGTGTTGCGACAGCAGCTGGCAGACGGTGGCGATGACCTCGTCGCGGCCGATGGTGCGGGTCAGGCGCGGCGGCGGCTGGAAGCGCGCGCCGGGCTCGGCCTCGCCGGATGACGCATCGTCCCGCCCGCCGGGCTCCGGCGAGCGCGCGGCCGAGCCGGAGGCGTCCGGCACCAGGTAGCGCGACACCGGCGCGACGAAGGAATAACCGCGGCCCGGCACGTTGGCGATGTAGCGGCCCTCGAAGCCGCCATGATCGCCGCCCTCGCCCAGCGCGCGGCGCAACGCGCCGATCTGCACGCGCAGGCTGGAGGTCTCCACCACCGAGCGCGGCCACACGCGGGTCTCCAGTTCCGCCTTGGTCACCACCTCGGGCGCGCGTTCCAGCAGCGCGAGCAGCAGGTCCATGGCGCGGCCGCCCAGGCGCACCGGGGTGTCCCCCTCCAGCAGCACCTTGCTGCGGGTGAACAGCCGCATCGGACCGAAACTGAAGACTTCCTCAGGGGGCGACATCACGGGCCTGCCAGGACGTGGGGGGTGCGAGGGATCGGGCGGCGCGAGCCTACGCCCGCTGCCTTCGACGTAGCTTACGGCGCACGGGGCGTCGGCGATTCTGGTGACAACGGTGTCGACCCCACTCTCCCGAACGGGGCAGATCCCCCTCCCCCGTCGGTCTCGGCCGCGCTTCCCATGCGCGTTTTCCCGGACGCGCGAGCGGCGCGTCGAGCGCCCGCCATGTCCGCCGTGAATGGTGGTGAAACGTGGTGAAGCGCCCGTCCGCGCGGGAAGAGGCCCACCTAGCATCGCGCGCACCGATCCACCGCCCGCCTTGCCTCCGCCATGCCGCTCAGCGCCCTCACCCTGCTCCTGCCCGCCGCGGCGCTCGTCCAGGGCGCGACGCCGCCTCAGGGCGCCGCTTCGGACGCGGTCCCGGACGCCGCATCCACCGCCACATCGCCGGCCTCGCTGCCCGAGGTCGTCGTCAGCGCCGAGCGGCGCGAGAGCCTGCTGCGCCGCACGCCGGTGTCGGTGGGGGTGGTGGACAGCGCGTTGATCGAGCGCCGCGCGATCCGCCAACTGAGCGACCTCGTCGGCACCATCGCCGGCGTCACCGTGCCCAACGGCTTCACCAACATGCCGCAGGCCGTGGGCATCCGCGGCGTGGGCGTGTCCCTGCCCGCGATGGCCCAGGCGGTGGGCATCTACGTCGACGACGTGCCGCTGGTGCGCGGCTACGCCACCGCGCTCTGGGACCTGCCCGACATCGCGCGCATCGAGGTGCTGCGCGGCCCGCAGGGCACGCTCTACGGCCAGAACTCGAGCGCGGGCGCGGTGAAGATCGTCTCGCTGGAGCCGAGCGCCGAGGCCGGCGGCTGGGTGTCGGGCTCGCTCGGCAACTACGCCGCGAAGGAGGCGCACGGCTACGTCACCGGTCCGCTGGGCGACGCCGGCATGACCGCCAGCCTGGCCGCGTCCACGCGCCACAACGACGGCTTCGGCTACAACGCCAACCTCGGCAAGGACATCAACAAGCTGCACGTGGCGCAGTTCCGCGCGAAGCTGCGACAGTCCTTCGGCGGCACCGTCGTGCAACTGGCCATCGACGGCCTCACCGACAACTCCGACATCAACGCGACCAACTACCCGCGCAACCACGTCCCCAGCGCGCCGCGCGTGACCTGGACCGCGCGCGACACCGGCCAGTTCGGGCGCCGTGCGGGGGGGCCTCTCGCTCAAGCTCACGCATGCGCTGGAGGAGCGCACCGAGCTGCGCTCGATCACGGCGCTGCGCGCGTTCCACGACGACCCGGTCAAGAGCGACTGGGGCGGGCTGGAGATCGAGCGCTACTGGTTCGAGCAGACCGTCGAGCAGAAAGCGCTGTCCCAGGAGTTCCAGTGGCAGCACCGCGGCGATCGCCTCACGATGACGGCCGGCGCGATCTGGGTCGGCGACCGCTTCGACTTCGGCCGTCACACCCGGCTGCTGCCGGTGGGCGCGAGCGCGCCGGCGTACTCCGAGGCCAAGACCCATCAGTCCACACGCGATCTCGGCGCCTACGCGCAAGGCCGCTACGCGTTGACACCGGACACCGGGCTCACGCTGGGCCTGCGGGCCTACCGCACGCGCCAGGACGCGAGCAACGAGTTCTGGCGCACGGACGCCGCCTACAACCGCACCGCGACCGTGTACTCGGCCACCGGCCTGAGCACCGGCAAGAACGGCTGGCTGCCGCGCGTGAGCCTCGACCATCAACTGGGCGAGGACCACTTCCTGTATGCCAGCCTCGCCAAGGGCGCGAAATTCGGCGGTTTCAACCGCGCCGCGGAATCGCTGGCCTCCGCCGGCCAGGCCGCGCGGCCCGAGGAGGTCACGACCTACGAGGCCGGCAGCAAGAGCCGATTGCTCGGCGGCGCGCTCACGCTCAACACCGCGCTCTTCTACAACGACTACCGCGACTACCTCGCGCAGCTGACCAACACCGAGATCAACGGCGTGCGCGTGTCCGACGCGGTGCTGATCAACGCGGGCAAGGCCCGCACCTATGGCGTGGACGTGGACATCGCCGCGCGCCTGGGGCGGTCGCTGGACTGGACGCTGTCGCTGGAGTACCTGCGCTCGCGCTTCGACAGCTTCCTCAATCCCACCGGCGCGGCCAACACCAACTACGTCGGCAACGAGCTGCCCAACGCGCCGCGCTGGAGCATGAGCACCGGCCTGGTCTGGCAGCACACGCTGCCCGGCGGCACGGAACTCGGCGCCGACCTCACATTCCAGTTCATCGAGCGCCAGTTCTCCGACGTCGCCAACTCCGACCCGATGCGGCTGCCGCGGCAAAGCTACGTCCACCTGGGCGCGCGCGTCGCGCCGGCCGGCAGCCGCTGGAGCTTCTCGCTGCGCGTGCGCAACCTGCAGGACCGCGCGTACGCGCTGCTGCCGGTCTACATCCCTGCGGTGGCGGTGAACTCCACCTACTGGAACGCGCCGCGCACCGTGCTCGTCACGGCGCGCTACGACTTCTGAGCGATCCGCGTCCCGTGCCCCTCAGGCCACGGCGCGGCGCTCACGGCCCCGGGGCGAGCTCGCCAGCAGCGCGATGTTGAGCACCAGGCACAGCGCGATCACGCCGAACATCGCCAGCGGCCCCTCGTTGCGCAGCAGCGGCAGCAGCACCAGCGGGGCGATCGCCGCGCCCAGCCGATTGAAGGCCCAGGCCGTGGCCAGCGAGCCCGCGCGCCGATGCGTGGGGAAGAGCTCGGCCGCGTAGATGTTGATGCCCGCCGCGTAGATCACGGCGAAGACCCCGAACAGGAAACTGGACGCGACCAGCCACGCCGCCTCACCCGTCGCGACGAAGGCCGCGCCCGCCACCAGCAGCACGGCGCAGCAGATGCCCAGCGCGACGCGGCGCTCCAAGCGGTCGATCCACAGCGAGGCCACCAGCGTGCCCACCGTCGGTCCGAGCGTCGACAGGCCGAGGTAGAGCAGCGTGTCGCTCAGGTTGAAGCCCTTGGCCGCGAGCACCGCGCCCGTGAGCAGCGGGAAGGTCACCGTGCTCCACGCGCCGAGCAGGAACAGCGCGGCGATGCGCGGCCAGCCCGGCGCCGTGGCGGGCAGCGAAGGCATCGAGGACATCGACGATGCCGAGGCCGCGGGAGCGTCCCCGGCCGACGCCGGATCGGGCCCGGAGGTCCACGGGCGGGAGCGCTCGAAGCGCTCGCACAGCGCTTGCGCCTCGGCGAGCCGGCCGCGCGACGCCAGCCAGCGCGGCGACTCGGGCAGCAGCGCGTACAGGCCTGCCACGACGGCCGACGCGGCCGCGCCGGCGAGGAAGGCCAGCCGCCAGGGTTCGATGCCGAGGTCCATCGGCGTGAGCCAGCGCACGACGAACACGCCCGCGGGCAGCCCCAGCGTCGCCGCGCCGGTGACGACGAGGATGCAGCGGCCGCGCCGCGCCGGGGGCAGCACATCGGTCAGGTAGGACATCATCAGCGGCGGGAACGCGCCCAGCGCCAGTCCCGACAGCCCGCGCGCGCGCGTCAGCGTCAGGGTGTCCGGACTGAGGCCGCCGGCCAGCGAGGTCAGCGCCAGCAGCGCGAGCACGCCCATCATCACCAGGCGCCGCCCCACCCGGTCGGCCGCGGCGCCCAGCAGGGGCGCGCCGACGATGGCGCCGACGTAGACCGAGGACAGCAGCAGCGACAGCTCGGCCGCGGGCAGCCGCCCCGACCCGGACGAGAACACCGACGCGAGCACCGTGCCCAGGCCGATCTCGATCAGGTCCACGAGGAAACCCACGGTGCACAGCACGAGCGCGAGTCCGTGGAGCGCGGTCAGCGGCAGTCGGTCCATGCGCGCGGCGATATCGTCGTTCATCCGTTCCAGGCCTTGTCGAGGTTCACCGCGCCGGACGATAGGTCATGGCGCGTCATCGCGAGGCGATGCGGCGGCGCGGAGAACAACGTTTCACGGCTTTTCACGCCGCCGCGCCGGGGGCGATTCCTACACTGGTCCGCCTCCACTGCCCTGCCGCGCCGAGCCGAGCGCCGCTGACCGTCTCATGGCGACCGATCCCGCCAAACCCTGCCTGCGTTTCGGCCCCTACCTGCTGGACCTGCCCGCCCGCCGCCTGCTGCGCGGTCAGTCGCCGGTCCGGCTGGGCGGCCGCGCGCTGGACCTGTTGGCGGCGCTGCTTGAAACGCCGGGGCAGATCGTCGCACGCGACACGCTGGTGCGGCGGGTCTGGCCGGCCAGCTTCGTCGAGGAGTCCAGCCTGCGCGTGCACATCGCCGCGCTGCGCCGCGCGCTCGACGAGGACGACGGCGCGCCCTACATCTCCACCGTGCCGGGCCAGGGCTACGGCTTCATGGCGCCAGTTGTCGCCGAAGCGCGGGATCAGCGGGATCAGCGCGATGAACGCGAAGGACGCGAAGGACGCGATGAGCACGATGCGCATGACGAGCGCGGGAAAGCCCGCGCTGCCGCCGCGCCCGTCGCGATCCCTCGGCTCGACGCCCGTGCCGCCTCGGTCCGCGCCGACCCGCTGATCGGCCGCGAGGCGGACCTCGTCGCGCTGGCCCCGGCGCTGGGCCAGTACCGCCTGCTGACCCTGGTCGGCGCCGGCGGCATCGGCAAGACGCGGGTCGCGCTGGCACTGGCCGACCGCGAGGCTCGCCGCTTCCCGGACGGCTGCGCCGTGATCGACCTGTCGCCCGTGGCCGACGCCGCGGCCTTGCCCAGCACGGTCGCGGCCCGGCTCGGCCTGATGGCGCCCGGCGCCGATCCGGTCAGCGCGCTCACGCACGGCCTGCGGGACCGGCGCGCGCTGCTGGTGCTGGACAACTGCGAGCACCTGCTCGACGCCGTCCACGCGCTCGCGCAGGCGCTGCTCGCGCACACCGGCGCGTTGTGCCTGCTGGCGACGAGCCGCGAGCCGCTGGGCGTCGATGGCGAGCTCGCCTGGCCCTTGCCGCCGCTGGCGACGGAGTCGCCCAACGAGCGCCCCTCGCCGGCCGCGCGGCTGTTCCTGGAGCGGGCCGAGCGCGCCGGGGCCGCGCTGCAGGGCTTGAACGACCTGCCGCGCATCGACGCCTTGTGCCGCCGCCTCGACGGGCTGCCGCTGGCGCTCGAGCTCGCTGCCGCGCGCCTGCCCGCGCTGGGCCTGCCGGGTCTGGTGCAGCGGCTCGACGTGGTGCTCGCCGGCAGCATCGGCGCGCCCCAGGGCGCAAGCCTCGACAGCTCCCGGCGGCACCGCTCGCTGGAGGCGCTGATCGATTGGAGCGACAGCCTGCTCGCCGCGCCCGATCGGGCCGTGCTGCGTCGGCTCTCGGTGTTCCGGCAGGACTTCAGCCCGGAGGACGCGATCGCGCTGGCCGCTGACGCCGAGATCCCGCCCGAACGCGCCGCGCTGTCGCTGCGCCGCCTGGTGCGCAAGTCGCTGCTGACGCCGGTCGAGGGCCACGAGCCGCCCCGCCTGCGATTGCTCTTCGCCACGCGCGCCTACGCCGAGCGACGGCTCGCGGCCTCACCCGAACAGCGCGAGTGGGCGGCGCGCCATGCGCGCCACATCCAGGCCCAACTGGTGCGCGCCGGTCGCGAGCTGCAGGCGATCAACGCCGACCGGCTGAGCGACTGGCACCGTCGCCATGCCGGGCTGATCGACGAGCTGCGCGCGGCGGTCGCCCGCAACCTTGCTCCCGGCGGCGATGCCCGCGCGGCGCTGTCCGTGATCACGGCCGCGCGTCCGCTGATCCTGGAGTTCGGCCTGTTCGCCGAGGCCATGCCCTGGGTCGAACGGGGACTGACGCTCGTCGCCACGCTGGAGCCGCCCGACCTCGACTTGGAACTGCAGCTGCGCATCTGTGCCTGCTTCCTGGGCATCGTCGCGGGCCGCGGCGGCGCCCGGCGCGAGGAGATGGTCGATCGCCTGCTGGCCCTGGCGCGTCGTCCCGGCCAAGGCCGCTCACACCGGCGGGCCCACATCGATGCCCTGTTCGTGCTGGTCGCCGCGGCATGGGGTCTCGGCGAGCATCGGCGCATGGCGCCCTGGCTCGACGAACTGCGCACGCTGCTTCCCGGAGGTGACGGGTCGCCATCATGGGTGCTGATCGTGCGCCGGCATCAGGCCACGCTCGATTTCTTCGACGGCCGCTTCGACGAGGCGCGCCGGCACCTCGACGCCGTGCTCGCGCTCTCGACCCGCCATCTCCGCCGCAGCTACACCGGCGCCGCGCCGCTGCCGATCAACTGCGCGCAGTACACGGCGCGCATCCTGTGGCTGCAGGGTCGCGGCGAGGAGGCCGATGCGCTGATCGACGCCACGCTGGAGCAACTCGATCCGCTGACGCCGCTGGCGCCTGGCATGGTGCTGGGCATGACGGGCATCCCGGTGGCGATCTGGCAGGGCCGCGATGACCTCGCCCGGGAACGGCTGGACCGCCTGTACGCCCATGTGACGCGCCATCGTCAAGGCTTCTGGCCCCCGTTGCTGGACAGCCTGCGATGGGCGCTGGACGAGCGGCGCCAGCGCGACGCGTCTCCCGGTGCGGCCATCCCCGACGCGCCCGCGAACCCGCCACCGCCCTGGCCGTCGCGGCTGGTCGAGGACCAGCTCGGCACCTTCGGCCTGCCGTGGGTGTCTGAGGCCAGCGTGCGGCGCGCCTGGGACGGTGACGTGGGCTGGGCCGCGGCGGAACTGATCCGGGCCGATGCCGCGTTGCGCCTCGTCCGCCTGGACCACCCCGATCGGCCGGCGCAGGAGGACGAGTTCCGGGCCATCGACGCCGACCTGGCCCACGCGGCGATGCTGGCGCGCGACCAGGGCGCCGTCGCCTGGTCGCTGCGCATCGCCATCACGCAGGCGCGGCTGTGGCAGCGCATGGATCGCCGCCGCGAGGCGGCCGAGGCGTTGCGATGCGCGCTGGCGGCCTTGCCCCAGGGCCACGGCGATGCCGACCCCACCCAGGCCCGCGCGTTGCTGGACGCGCTCTCGGGAGACCCGCCATGACGCCCACGGCCCCGCACCTCGACCGCGACTTGACGCCGGTGCTGCACTTCGGCCGCTTCGCGCTGCATCGCTGCGAGCGCCTGCTGCTGCTGGATCGCAGCCCGGTGCCGCTGTCGCCGCCACGCGTGGCGCTGCTGCAGGCACTGCTGGACGCGGGAGGCGACACGCTCAGCATGGCGCGTCTGCAGGATCAGCTGCGCGGCCCGCCGCCGCGTGCGTCCGTGCTCCCGCCTGAAGAGGTCATGGGGCGCGTCGACGCCCCGGTCGCCGCGCACGTCGCCGCCCATGTCGCCGCGCATGTCGCCTCGCATGTCGCTGCGATCAACCGGCTGCTGGGCACCGGCGGGCCGCACTACATCGCCGAGCTGCCCGGCTCGGGTTACCGCTTCGTCGGCGCGGTCTCGGCGGGCGCGCCCGCCGACAGCGGCGTTGTCGACCACGCCCCCGGCCTGCCGCCGCCGCGCGCGGCCGGGCAGAAGATCGTGGGGCGCGAGGCCACCATCGCCAGCGTCGTGTCGCTGCTCCAGTCGCGCCGGCTGCTGACGCTGGTCGGCGCGGGCGGCATGGGCAAGACCACCGTCGCCGTCCAGGCGCTGGTGCCGCTGCGCGAGGCCTTCCCCGGCGGCATCGTCTTCGTGGACCTGGCCTCGCTGCCGTCGGTGGGCCTGCTGCCGGGCACCGTGGCCGGCCAGCTCGGCCTGGCACCGGATCTCCAGGGCGGTGAGGCGACGCTGCGCGAGCGGCTGCTGCGGCGGCTGGAGGGCCGGCGCATGCTGTTCGTGCTCGACAACTGCGAGCCCATGACCGAAGGTGCCGCGGCCTTGTGCGAGACGCTGCTGGCGGCTGGCGGGGTGCAGGTGCTGGCCACCAGCCGCGAGCCGCTGGGCGTGGCGGGTGAGGCGCTCTATCAACTGCCCGCATTGAACTTCCCCGCCGGCGATGAGCCCTTGAGCTCGCACGAGGCCCTGCGCTACGGCGCCATCGAGCTCTTCGTCGAGCGCGCGCGGCTGCGGCCCGCGCTGGCCTCGCTCGATCCGGCGCGGCTGGCGCGCATCGGCGAGCTCTGCCGGCGCCTGGACGGACTGCCGCTGGCCATCGAGCTGGCGGCGGCGCATGTCGAGGCCCTGGGCATCGATGCGCTGCTGGCCCAGGTCGCCGGCCAGCTGCTGCGGCTGGGCACTGCCGACGCCGACCACTCGCTGACGCGGCACCGCACGCTGCAGGCCACGCTGGACTGGAGCCACGCGCTGCTCGATGCCGATGAGCGCGTCGTGCTGCGGCGACTGGCGGTCTTCCGCGGCCGCTTCGGGCTGGAAAGCGCCGTGCGCGTGGCCGTCGACGAGCAACTGGACACGGCCCGCGCGATGGACGCGGTGCTCGGCCTCGCGACGCGTTCGCTGCTGACGGTGGAGACGTCGCGCGGCGCCGTCGACTACCGCCTGCTCGAGTCCACCCGCGCCTATGCGCTGGCGCGCCTGGCCGAGGCCGGCGAGGTCCGTCAGGTCCTGCATCGTCACGCTGCGGAATGCCGCGATCGGCTGGGACATGCGGACGTGGGCGGCCTGACGACGGGCACTTCGCGCATCTGGGCCGACCGGCATGGCCACCTGGTCGACGACATGCGCGCCGCGCTGGACTGGGCCGTGTCCGAGGACGGCGACCCGCGCTTGGCCGCCGAGATCGTCATGGCCGCGATGCCGCTGGCGGGCCGGCTGACACTGATGAGCGAATTCGGCGACCGGCTGCGACAGGTCATCGGCGCGCTGGAGGACCGCGGACTGCTGACGCGGCGGCTGCAGTTCGAGCTCTATTCGGCGCTGGGCGAGATCCTCGCCCTGCCCGCCGGTCCCGAGGCGGCGCGCAAGGCCTATGACAAGGCCCATGAGCACCTGCACGCGCTGTCATCGCCGCAGGATCGCCATCTCGCGCTGGTGACGCGCTGGCGCACCGCGCACATGGCCGGGGAATACGACCGGCTGCGGCGTGACGCCGAGGCGATGCTCGTGCTGGCGGAGGAACTCGACGATCCCGCGCAGATCGTCTACGCGTTGCGCGCGATGATGTTCGGCGACCATTACCGCGGCGACCACGACAGCGCGACGCGTTACGCGCAGCGCCTGCTGGACTTTCCGACCACCTCCTTGCCCGAGGCCTATTACCACCAGGCGGCGCTGGATCGGCGGGTCTCGGCGCGGATCGTGCAGACGCGCACGCTCTGGCTGCGCGGTCTGTCGGACCAGGCCGCGGCGATGGCCCGCGAGACCATGCGGCACGCGGTCGAGGACAAGCCCCATTCGCTGGCGATCGCCATCGTGCTCGCGGCCGGCCCGGTGACGCTCTGGCGCGGCGACGACGCGCTGGCGGCGGAGATGGTCGAGCGCGTGCGCCGCCATGCGGTCGAGCACGGTTTCAACTACGACGACGAGTGGGTCACGCTCTACGGGTGGTTGCTGGAACGGCGGGCTCGCACCGACGCCGAGATCGAGATCGACCCGAAGTGGCCGCCGTCGGAAGCGCGGACGGCGGTCCACGAGGAGATGCTTGCCACGCTGGACCCGGCGCTGCTCACCGCCGCGACGCTGGAACGCGCGGAGCGCGGCATCTGCGACTGGTGCGCGCCGGAGTTGCTGCGGGCGCGGGCGCTGCGGCTGATCGCAGCGGGGTCGACGGCGGCGGCGGAGGCGCTGCTGCAGCGCGCGTTGCAGCTCGCGCGCTTCCAAGGGGCGCTGAGCTGGGAGCTGCGCATCGCCACGACCTTGGCGACGCTGTGGGCGGAGGGACCGCGCGGCGCGGGCGGCGCGGGCGGCGCGGCGCTGCTGCGCGGCGTGCTCGCGCGCTTCACGGAAGGACACGACACCGCGGACCTGCGGCGAGCTGCGGCGCTGCTGCAGCGCCTGGCGGCCTGAACGCCGCGTCGAGCGATCAATCGCAGTTGGCCAGCTCGATGATCGCGAAGCCCTCGCGCGCGATCTCCTCGATCACCGGCTCGGGCGCGATCTCCATGTGGCAGAAGCGGCACTCCTCCGAGCTCAGCTGCGTCGCGGGCACGCCCTTGGCCGCGAGGTACACGCGGCCGAAGGCCAGCACCTGCTCCAGCGCGCGCGAGGCGTCCGGCACCAGGATGTCGAAATGCATCAGGCGGCCATCCGGACGGGTGACGTAGGTGTCGAACACGGCGATCTTCATGGGGTCCACATCAGACAGGAGTTGGGGTGGGCCAGTGTCCCGTCGCCCCGCCGCGTGAACGCGCCTCATCGTCCAGCACACGCATCGAATCGTCCGCGGACCCACAGCCCGCCACCTTCCTCAGCCCTCGGCCACCTGCCCCGCCATCGCCTGCTTCCATTCGCGCGGCGAGCGTCCCACGCGCTGCGTGAACACGCGCGACAGCGCCGATGCATTGGCGTATCCCAGCTGATCGGCGATCTGCTTGATCGGCCGCCCCAGCCGCAGCTGCTCCTGCGCCAGGCTCAATCGCCAATCGGCCAGATAGGCGGCCGGCGACTGCCCCACCAGGTCGCGGAATCGCGCCGCGAAGGCGCTCCGCGACATGCCCGCGCGCTCGGCCATGCGCTCCAGCGACCAGGCCTCGCCCGGCGCCTCGTGCACCGCCGCGAGCGCCAGCGCCACGCGCGGATCCGACAGTCCCGACACCAGCCCCGGCTGCACCCCGGCCTCCGCGGGATGGTCGATCAGCCAGCGCAGCAGCTGGATCAGCACGACCTCGAAAAGCCGGTCCGCCAGCAGCCGATGACCGCAACGCGCGCGCTCGGTCTCCGAGAACAGCAGCTGCAGCGACAGCTCCAGCCCCTGCACCCGTGCCAGCGGCAGCAACACGAGCGGCGGCAGCGCGCGCACCAGCGGATTCAGCGCGCCGCCGTCGAACTCGAGCTCGGCGCAGGTGAAGTCCGAGCCCTCGCGCGGCGGGTTGCGGAACTCGTGCGCGACCGGGCGCGGATAGAAGAGCAGTGACGGCTCCTCCACGCGCAGCTTGCGCGGCAGGCCCACGCCGGCGGGATGACGCAGCTCCATCTCGCCGCGCTGCATCACATGCAGGAAGCCGCGGCCCGGCAGCGGATCGAAGGGATTGATGCCGCACAGCGGCCCGACATGGAACAGCCTTGCGCGCACACGGAAGTGCTCCAGCAGCGAGGACAGGCGGTCAGCCGGCGCGGCGGCGGCCCGTGGTCGATCGGGCGTGCTCTTGGGGATGCTCACGGGGACCTCAACGGACGTTTAGATATGTTTATCGGATGAAACGCATCCAATCCTACTCCACCCTCGCCCACACTTCATCCCAGCGGCAAACGCTGCGAGCCACCCACCGGAAGGACCGGCGCGGTCTCGCCAACGACTTCAACCTCATCCTGAAAGGACTCGCCATGACTGCCACCTCCACCACCGCACGTGTCGCGCTCGTCGATCCCAAGCAGGCGCAAGGCGACGTCAAGCTCACGCTCGACCAGATCCAGGGCGCCTTCGGCGCGACGCCGGCGATGTTCCGCGCCGTCGCCAACTCCTCCGCCGCGCTCAAGAGCCTGTGGGGCAGCTTCGGCGCGCTGGGCGGCGGCGTGATCTCGGCCAGGCTCGGCGAGCAGATCGCCGTCGCCGTCGCCGATCGCAACGCCTGCGAGTACTGCCTGGCCGCGCACACGATGCTGGGCCGCAAGGCCGGCGCCAGCGCTGAGGAGATGGCCGCGGCGCAGGCCGGCGAATCCGCGGATCCCAAGACCGCCGCCGCGCTGCGCTTCGCGCTCAAGGTCGTCACCGATCGCGCCCAGATCGACGATGCCGACGTGCAGGCGCTGCGCGATGCGGGCTTCGACGACGAGGCCATCGTCGAGATCCTCGCGCACGTGGCGCTCAACCTGTTCACGAACTACGTGAACGTCGCGTTCGCCGTGCCGGTCGACTTCCCGTCGGTGAAGTTCCGCAGCGCGTGAGCGCGGGGCGTCGCGCCGGCATCAGCCCGGAACGGCCAGGACGGCCGCTCCGGTCAGCCGCGCGACGCCAGCAGCTTCTCGAGCGCCTCACGCACGCCCGCGCCGTAGGCGGGGTCGGCCTGCGTGCAGTGGGCGATGTGGCGCCCCTGCACGTCGGCGTCGGCCCCGCCCAGCGCGCGGGCGGTGTTGTCGAAGAGCGCCTGTCGCTGCGCGGCGTCCATCAGGCGGAACAGCAGACCGGGCTGGGTGAAGTAGTCGTCGTCCAGGCGGTGATCCCAGTGGGCCGCGGCGCCGTCCAGCGCCAGCGGCGGCTCATGCAGCTGCGGATGGTCCTGCCAGTCGCCGCGGCTGTTGGGCACGATGGCCGGCACCGCGCCGGCGTTGCCGTCGGTGCGCATCGCCCCGTCGCGGTGGTAGCTGTGGAAGGGGCACTTGGGTGAATTCACCGGGATCTGATGGTGATTCACGCCCAGGCGGTAACGCTGCGCGTCGCCGTAGCTGAACAGACGCGCCTGCAGCATCTTGTCGGGCGAGAAGCCGATGCCCGGCACCACGTGGGCCGGCGAGAACGCCGACTGCTCGACCTCCGCGAAGTAGTTGTCGGGATTGCGGTTGAGCTCGAGCTCGCCGACCTCGATGAGCGGCGCGTCCGCGTGCAGCCAGACCTTGGTCAGGTCGAAGGGGTTGTAGGGCAAGGCGCGCGCGGCGGCCTCGCTCAACACCTGGATGTAGAGCGTCCAGCGCGGGAAGTCCGCGCGGTCGATCGCGTCGAAGAGATCGCGCTGCGCGCTCTCGCGGTCCCCGGCGATCACCTGCGCCGCGGCCGCGTCGGTGAGGTTGCGGATGCCCTGCTGCGACTTGAACGTGAACTTGACCCAGTGGCGTTCGTTGTCGGCGTTGATGAAGCTGAAGGTGTGACTGCCGAAGCCGTGCATGTGGCGATACCCGTCGGGCAGGCCGCGATCGCTCATCACGATGGTGACCTGGTGCAGCGCCTCGGGCAGCAGCGTCCAGAAGTCCCAGTTGTTCTGCGCGCTGCGCAGGTTGGTCCGCGGGTCGCGCTTGACGGCGTGGTTCAGGTCGGGGAAGCGAAGCGGGTCGCGCATGAAGAAGACCGGCGTGTTGTTGCCCACCAGGTCCCAGTTGCCTTCCTCGGTATAGAACTTCACCGCGAAGCCGCGGATGTCGCGCTCGGCATCGGCCGCGCCGCGCTCGCCGGCCACGGTGGAGAAGCGCAGGAAGACATCGGTCTGCTTGCCGATCTGCGAGAACAGCTTGGCCCGCGTGTAGCGCGTGATGTCGTGCGTGACGGTGAAGCGGCCGTAGGCACCGGAGCCCTTGGCATGCATGCGGCGCTCGGGAATGACCTCGCGGTCGAAGTGCGCGAGTTTCTCCAGCAACCAGACGTCCTGCAGCAGCGCGGGTCCGCGCGGTCCCGCGGTCTGGATGTTGAGGTTGTCGACGACGGGCGCGCCGTGCGCGTGGCTGATGGGTCGATTCATGGTGGGGCCTCCCTGGCGTGGTGGATCCGCCGAGGGCGGACAGCCCCGACAAGATGCGCGCGAGCGCGCCGTCTGTCCTCCCCCAGGTGGCCGAGCACGACTCCCTCCCGCGGACGGCCCCCATTCGGGAGAGCACCGGGGGGCTCCACCGATCCCCCCGCGGGGGGCCTCACGGGGCGATGGCCCGCGGCGCGCGGACGGCCACGATGCCGGGGCACTGTCGGCATGTTGCCGCCAGGCTCGCGACGGCCCACGGGCCAGGAGGCGCAACGTGTCCGGACCCCAGAACGATCCATCCCCCATCGCCGACGGCGCACCGGCCACGCCCGGCTCGCCGCAGGGCGCGACCCGCCGCGAGGTGCTGGTCGCCGCGGCCCAGGGCGCGGCACTCGCTGCCTTGCCGCTGGGCGTCCTGGGCGCCTGCGCTGCCGGACCGGGTGTTTCGTCGCCCGCCCCATCCCCTGTCATCGAGAGGAAGACCATGAGCACCATCACCACCAAGGACGGCACCCAGATCTATTACAAGGACTGGGGCAGCGGCCCGGTCGTCAGCTTCAGCCACGGCTGGCCGCTGACCGCCGACGCCTGGGAAGCGCAGATGTTCTTCCTCGCGAGCAACGGCTTCCGCTGCATCGCGCACGATCGCCGCGGCCATGGGCGCTCCAGCCAGCCGTGGAACGGCAACGAGATGGACACCTATGCCGACGACCTCCATGAGCTGTTCACCCAGCTCGACCTCAAGGGCGTGACGATGGTGGGCCACTCCACCGGCGGGGGCGAGGTCGCCCGCTACATCGGGCGGCACGGCACGAAGCGGGTGTCGCGCGCGGTGCTGATGGGGGCCGTGCCCCCCATCATGGTGAAGTCGCCCAACAATCCGGGCGGACTGCCGATGGAGGTGTTCGACGGCTTCCGCAAGGCCTACCTGGCCGACCGCGCGCAGTTCTTCCTCGACGTGGCGAGCGGTCCGTTCTTCAACTTCAACCGTCCCGGCGCGAAGGTCTCGCAGGGGCTGATCCAGTCGTGGTGGCACCAGGGCATGCTGTCGGGCCACAAGAATGCCTACGACTGCATCAAGGCCTTCTCTGAGACCGACTTCACCGAGGACCTCAAGAAGTTCGACGTCCCCACGCTGATCATCCACGGCGACGACGACCAGATCGTGCCGATCGGCGGCTCGGCGCTGCTGTCGCACAAGCTGGTCAAGGGCTCGCAGCTCAAGATCTACAAGGGCGGCAGCCACAGCCTGGGCGACACCGCCAAGGACGAACTCAACCAGGACCTGCTGAAGTTCCTGAAGTCGTGATGTGTTGACTTGCTGATGTGCTGATGCCTTGCCCGTCCGCCGCCAGCCGGCGGGCGCGTCGGATCACTCCGCCATCCACGCGCTGGTGGCCAGCGTGCTGAGCTCCTCGACCAGGCGTTCGAAGTCGCACGCCTTGTCGTAGAAACCGTCGGCGCCGCAGGACAGCACGCGCGGCTCGAACACCGCGCGGTCTTCCGCGCTCAGCACCAGGATGCGGCCGCGGAAACGCGCGGCGCGCAGCCGTTCGATCACGCCCAGGCCCGATCCGCCCTCGATGCTCAAGTCCACCAGCACCACGTCCGGCGCGCTCAGCGCGATGGTGCTCACGGCGGCGTTCTCGCTGGAGGCCTGGCTGACCACGGTGATGGAGGACTCCGCCTGGAGGCGGGTCACCATCAGACGACGCAGGAGGGCGTTGTCTTCAATGACTGCGACTTTCATCTGTTGTTCTCCCTGTATGGCTTCATGATGGGAGATGGCACACCGGATGGCGAGGCCGCCCGGACCCCAGTCCGGGTGGGCCGGCGCGCCGACCGCCGGTCAGGCGATCGCCTACACGCCGCGGGCGGTCAGGACGACCCGCCCGGCGCGTCCTCAATCTTGAGGATGAATTCGCCGCCCTCGGCCGATTCCTCGCGGGCGCGCAGCCGCAGACGCTTGCGCCGGGGGATGCCCGCCAGGCGCAGATCGAGCTCCAGGTCCACCGCCTCGCCCGCGAGCGCCTGCTCGATCGCGGTCTCCGCGCCGCGCCGCGCGCTGGCATCACGCAGGAAGGCCGTGGCCCCGGTGCCGCCGCTCATGCGCAGCGGCGCGACGAAAAGCTCCACCGGCAGGCGATGCCCGAGCTTGTGGATCGCATCGACCTCGAAGCGCCGCCCCAGCACCGGGCCCTCGCCCGTGATCTGCAAGCGCGACATGCCGCGAAGATGCGCGCTGCGCATCTCGGGCGGGATGATCAGCTCATGCAGCGGGCGACGGATGGCCTCGGCGTAGGTCCAGCCCAGCGTGCGCTCGGCCTGCCGGTTCCATTCGGTGATGAGCCCTTCGGGATCGATGCTCAGGAACGCATCCGGGCTGCTCGCGAGCGCGCTGCGGAAGGCGGCATCCGCGGCGGCCTTGGTGAGCGCGGTCACGGGCGGCGCGGCGGGCACCACATCCGCGGGCTGGCCCAGCGTGTGCCGCGCGTCCCACGCGGGGCGCTCCTCCACCGACACGCTGACGGTGTGCTTGATCAGCTTCTGGTCCTCGAGCGTGCCCGCCGCGATCTCCACGACATTGGCGTCTTCACCGACGAATCGGAAGAGCTGCGTGGCGCAGGCCGGGCAGAACTGACGCGTCGCGCCGTCGGCATCCAGCCAGGCGTGCAACTCGCCATTGACGCGCAGCGTCACGCGGTCCGCGCCGAGCCAAGCCATGCCCGCGCCGCCGGACGAGCGCCGGCAGATGGCGCAGTAGCACACGGCGGCTTCGAGGTCCGCGGCGCCGTGGGCGGCGTATTCGGCACGTCCGCATGCGCACCGACCGCGAAGTACCAGGGGCGACATCATCGGGCGATCCTATCCAAGGACCGCCCGCTCCCGCTAGCCCCCGGGGCGTGCCGCAATGCCTACTTCATGCGGACTTCGCCGGTCTCGCCGAGGTCCTTGGGCGGCTTGCCCGTGACCGCCGCCTTGGCCATCGCATAAAGCTGCGTGAGCTTGGAGGACTTCACGTCCCAGTAGCTCGCGTGGCTGATGCGCACCCGCACCAGCACGAGGTCCGGATCGTCGACGCCCTGCGGGAACCACGCCTCGGCGGCCTTGTTCCACAGCGCCTGCCGGCGCGAGCGGTCCTCGTCGGGCCCGGCCACGCCGGAGACCGAGACATAGCTGTCGGCGCTCGCGTCGGCGAAGACCACGTTCACCTGCGACGAGTGCGCCACGTCCGCGTAGGGCTCGCCGCTGCGCGACATGAAGAACCACAGCGACTCGCCCTCGTCGATGTCCTTGTTCTGCAGCGTCATCGGCCGCGAATGCAGATGGCCGTTGGCATGGTGGGTCGTGAACATCCCGAACTTGATGTCCTTGATCAGCGTCCAGAGCTTGTGTCGGCGTTCGGTGTCGGACAGCGCTTGGTCGGTCATGCAGAGCTCCTTGAAGTGATGAGCCCTCTTGAGCAAGCACCGCTCCCGACGCGCTGTCCGCGCGTCAGGTCTCCGACACCAGCACGAACTCGAAGGGCCGCATCAGCCGGTTCACCGCCTCGGGGAACAGCACCGGCGCGCGATCGTCGTCGGGCAGCAGCTGGCTGCGGTGCGCGGCCAGCGCGCTGCGCTTGTCCCGCAGCGCGCGCGCGTTCAGCGGCAGTCGACGCAGCCGGTGCCAGGGCACGGCCATGTCGCCGGGCTGCGCCCAATGCCAGGCCCACACGGGGATCTCCAGCAGCGTGGCGCCCGCCCAGGCCGCGGCCCGCGCGCAGGCGCGTCCGGTCGCGTCATGGTCCGGATGGCCGTCGTGGCGCCAGGTCGTGATGACGACGTCATCCGGGCGCAGCCGCTGCGTCAGCATCAGCGCCAAACGTTCCTCG
The DNA here is from genome assembly GCA_039594005.1 of Roseateles sp. Classification (GTDB taxonomy): domain Bacteria; phylum Pseudomonadota; class Gammaproteobacteria; order Burkholderiales; family Burkholderiaceae_C; genus Roseateles. The sequence continues at coordinate 236,878 of JBCNOF010000010.1, read as the reverse complement.
TGCGCGGTCACGCCGGCATCGGGCAGCGCCAGCGCATGGACCGGCACGTGCAGGCCGAGACGGCGCAGCCCCGACATGCGCTCCGAGCGGCGCTGCGTCGCGAGCCGGCCCGGCGACCAGCGCGGCGAACCGGGGTGGCTGGCCTCGCCATCGGTGACGGCGACCAACTCCACCGGGGCGGGCGTGGCGCGATGCGGCGGGAGTTGCGCGCGGTGCCGCGCCACCAGCAGCGACAGCAGCCCGCCGCAGCTCAACACCTCGTCATCTGGATGTGGCGCGACGACGACCAGCCGGCGGCCGTCGGGCACCAGTTCCTCCAGCGAGGTCAGCGGCGAGGCCCACAAGGGCCGCCATTGGCGCCACGCCCATTCGGGCGTGCCTTGCCCCGCCAGCGAGTGCCCCCGCGGGAGGGCCGGCCCCGCATCGCCCAGGGTCGGGCCGAAGCTGGGCCCGCGCAGGCCGTCGTCGGGGAATTCGGTCATGCCCAGGCCGCGCGGAGCGGGCGAGGCGACGGGGAATGCGGCGGGGAAAGCGGCGTGTTGCGGCAAGGCTTCCATGCTGAGGCGTCTCCTTCCTGTGGGGCCCGCTCGACGCCGCGAGAAACGCGGTCGCCTTGGCGCACCTGGGCCAGTCTTCGGCAAGACGCCTGCCAGGGCCCCCCGTCGCAAGGGACATTTCAGGGACAGCGCCGGGTAACGAGTCGAAAGAGCTGCGACAGCGCGCATTCAACACGAGCCGACAGGCGCGTTCGCGGCCGTCCAGACCACAGCGGCACCGCGCCGGATCAGACCACGCCCAGTCCCGACAGCACCGACACGGCGCCCATCACCACCATCACGGCGGCATAGAAGTACGCCATCTTCGGCGTGGACGGATAGGACAGCTTCACGCAAAACCAGGCCAGGCCGCGCAGCAGGAAGGTCTTGTGGCTGTAGAAGACGCTGGCCAGGAACATCAGGCCCAGCACGATCAGGTAGAGGCCCATCGTGACGGACTTGGCGGCGCCCTCGGCGCGCAGCGTCAGGACCATCAGCGCCGCCAGCACGCCGATCAGCGAGTAACCGAGCAGCTCGCCGCGCTCGACGGGCGGTTGCGACGCGGGCGGGGTGTCGGGCTGGGGGTCAGGTCGGGGGGAACGGGACGTCATCGTGGGGAGGCATGGATCGCGGCGCGCAGCATACCGCGCCAGGCTTGCCGACCGGCGCGGCCGCCCACGGCGCGACGAGGCGCCGCCGCCCGGAATTACTCCGGCAGCTCGAAGTCGGTGCCCAAGATCTCGGTCTTGAAGAGCCGGAAGGTCGCGCGGTCGACCGGCAGGCCGTCGATCTCCTTGGCCACGCCCGAGAGGTAGGACTGGAAGGCCGCCCGGTCCTGCGGGAAGAAGCGCCACGGCATCGGCGTGCTGGCGCAGTCCACCGCGAAGTGGCCGACGTAGACCACCTCCCCGGCGCCCACGCGGAAGCTGCCCGCCTTGGAGACGTCGTCGGTGATCAACGTGCCGCGATCGCTGGCGAAGGCGCCGACCTCGCTCAGCGACTTCGCGGCCTTGATGCGGTAGCTGCTGAACAGATACTCGCCCGGCTCGACGATGAACGCGAAGTTCACGAAACGCGCGCTCGCGGGCAGCAGCGAGTCGTCCTCGAGCAGCAGGTCCACCGGCTCCGAGCCCGACTTGCCGGTCCCGGCGCGATCGAATCCGAGCGATTGCAGCTGGGCGTTCTGGAAGGCGCCGCACTTCCAGCGCCTGGCCCAGTTGGCGGAAATCAGCACGACGCCCTTGCTCGAGGCCGCCCCGCCCGCCGCCTCATAGGCCTTGCGCGTGAACGGCGTGACGCCGCCGGACCGCGCTTCCTGCGCGACCCCCAGGCCCAGGGCGGCCACCGTCATGGCGACGACCCCCATTCGTGCGGTGATGTTCAAGGTCCGCCCTCCTCAAAGATGGGCGGATGGTAGGGGAGATCCTCCGATCGGGGGCCTCGGACTACCCGGTGACGCTGCGTGCCGGCGTGGACAACGCCTTCAACCGCCGATACTGGGGATTCCTGGCCTGGGGCTACACCTTCGCCGGCGCGCCCCGCACGCTGGGGCTCAACGCGAAGATCGAGCTCTGAGCGCGAGCGCCCCGACCCCGGGGCGCCAGCCACGTCGCAGCGTGGGCACGACACTTCTGTAACTTTCGGTGGTGCCGTGGTCGGACCTGTTCCGGACCGATGCCAGCTTGAAGATACTCCCCGGTCTACCGCCCTGCGCAGCGGTCGCATCGTGCGGCGGCCAAGGGCGCGTCCCACCATCATGATTCCAGCCATCGCCCGTCACCGCCCGCGTCACGCGCGTCTGATCTGCTCCTCGCTTCGCGTGCTCCTGGCCGCGATGGCCACCGCCGGGCTCGCGGCCTGCGGCGGCGGCTCCTCCGAACCGGACGCCGATCCCGCGGAAAGCCCCGCGAAGGCGGCCACGACGCTGGTTCGCGTCGCCGCAGAGCCGGCGGGCGGCCACTGCGCCGCCGGCGGCACGCGGGTCCAGTCGGGTCCGGATACCGATGCCAACGGCCAGCTCGCGGATGCGGAAGTCGTCAACACCCAGTACGTCTGCAATGGCGTGCCTGGCAGCACCGGCGCCGCCGGGCCATCCATGCTCGTCAGGGTGCGAGCCGAGGCCGCTGGCGCGAACTGCGCACAGGGAGGTTCAGCTGTACTGGCCGGGCTGGACGCCAACGGGAATGGCGCGCTGGAAGACGGCGAGGCCGGCAGCGTCGCGTATGTGTGCAACGGATCCAACGGTTCGAATGGCGGCAGCGGCCCCACCGGCCCCACCGGCCCCACCGGGCCCACCGGGCCCACCGGCCCCACTGGCCCCACTGGGCCCACTGGGCCCACCGGCGCCTCCGGCCTGGACGCCTTGATCACGGTCATCGCTGAATCCGCCGGCGCCAACTGTGCCTATGGCGGTCAGCGCGTGCAGTCGGGCCAGGACGCCAACCGCAATGGCGTGCTTGACGCGGGGGAAGTCTCCGCGACCTCCTACGTCTGCAGCGCCGCCCCGGCCGATACGCGGTGGGTCAACGTGACAGGCTCCGCCGTGCAGGCCGAATCAAATACGGGCTATCTGGCGAACTCGAGCACCGCCGTCGTTGTCACCTTGCCTGCATCCCCCGCCATCGGCGACTGGATCAAGGTCACCGGTGCCGGGAGCGGCGGCTGGACGATCGCGCAGAACCCTGGCCAGCGCATCTCGACGGCAGGCCTGCCAGGCGGCAACCTGATCGGCTGGACGGCACGGGCGCCCGTCGCCTCGTGGACCGGCACGGCCATGTCGGCCGACGGAACGCGCCAGGTCGCCGTCGCCGCGTCCGGAGAGCTGTACAGCTCGACCAACTCGGGGGCGCAGTGGGTGCAGTTGCTCAGCGGTCAGCCCTGGTCCGGTGTGGCCACCTCGTCCGACGGTCTGAGGATCCTGGCATCGACCAACGGAGGCGCGCTCTACCTGTCCATCGACGGCGGGGCCAACTGGACCAACGACGGCAGCAGCCGGGCCTGGACCGCCGTCGCAAGTTCGGCTGACGGCTCGCGTCTCGTTGCCACGGCGTATCTCGGACAGATCTGGACGTCCTCGGACAGCGGCGCGAGCTGGACGGCGCGCGACAGCAACCGCGCGTGGCGGAGCGTCAGTTCATCCGCAGACGGTCGCGTGCTGGTCGCCGGCACGAATGGCGGCCAGCTCTACGTGTCGACCGATTTCGGTGTGAGCTGGACCGCCCGCGCCTCCGCCCAATTCTGGTGGGGGACGTCAGCGTCGGCGGATGGCAAGCGCCTCTACGCAACGGTCGACACCGGCGCCGTCTGGCGGTCCGACGATTTCGGCACCACCTGGGACTCGGTCGCGACCAACCGCGATTGGCGCGGCATCACCACCTCCGCGGACGGTCGCCATGTCGTCGCGGCGACCAGCGGCGGGCGCCTGCAGGAATCGGCTGACGGCGGTCAGACGTGGCGTGCCACCGCCGATGCGGGGGCATGGACGTCCGTCGCGAGCAGCGCCGACGGTCTGACGCTGTTGGCCGGCAAATCGGGCGCGGCGGTGTACGGTGGATCGCGCCGGACCTCGACCACCCTGGGCGTGGGCGGTTCACTGTCCGGTGGACAGGGGGACGCGATGCACCTGCAATACGTCGGCGGCGGCGTGTTCATGCCGATCAGCTACGTATCGGCCAACCTGACGTTCGCCCCGCAGTGATCGTGAAGCGGAAAAACAAAACCCCTGCCCATGGTCTTCCATGAGCAGGGGTCGTCTTGAATGGTGGGCCGGCGTCACATGAACTCTAGACGAAACACAGCATGAATACAGAGAACGGCAAGAGTTCGGCAGCAGAGTTGTGCGGTCACTTGTGCGGTCGAGACGCCTGCTTGCCTACAACGGATGGCGGCTGTGCAGACGCATCATCGGATACCCGAGACACTTGTTGACTTCACGACCGCACGATCTGAGAGGCTCACGATGAACGAGGCTAGGCCTGTCGAGCTCGAAGCAACACACTGGCTTCACACCGCCATCCTGGGCGCCATCTGTAATCACCTCGGCCGTGATCCTGCGTTCGCGCAGGAACTATCGCAGCAGCTCACATTGGTTCAGGCAAGGCTTGAGTCCTCCAGCGTCGACGAACCGGTCCTCGAAACCTTCATTGCGTTGCGCCAAGGTCTAGGGCTCTGACGCGAGTGACCGTGTTGATTGAAAGGCGCTCCCTGTACCTTTGCCATGGGGTTGCCAGGTCGGATCTTCCAAGGCAACAGTCTGGGCAGGTTCACGGTACGCTATAGCGACCCAGACGTCGGCCAATAGCATCCACCTGAACGACTTGGCCGCGTACATCGACGAGCGCCGGGAGGCTGCTTTGACGGAGGCTCGGGACCGGCGGCAAGGGTCTGAAGAAACTGCCGCGTTCTAATCAGCCGCCCGCACCTTCTAGGAGCTGGTTGCGCCTGGATCCAGCGCTTGGACCGAAAGCAAGGACGGCGAGGAAATCGTTAATCTCGGCGAGGCGCTTTCTCTCCCTAGGGGTCAGAGCGTCGGACGAGCGCAGCTCTGCGAGCTTGGGCGCCATGCCGATAAGCTGCGTCAATTCGGCCTCCGAGCCTGCCATCATTAGCGCTTCCGCTTGTTCCAGGACCTCCAGTTCATTCAGGCGGCGCATTGCCACCCTGTCCGTGGAAACCGACCTCAGGGACGTTGGCGCGAGCGTGCGCCCCAGCCGCTGCACCTCGCGTTGAAGATCCGTCACCAGGGCGAGCAAGACCTCGCTCGCGGGAGCCTCTTTTTCCCCCAACTGCGCGACTTTCAGAGTTCCAAAGCTCTTGAGGAGAGACGCCTCTTGCGGGTCTTTCTTCCACGCGAGATATGTGGCTTTCACCTTACTCGCGAGTTGCTGCTTGAAGTCCACCATCCTGGAGAACCTAAGGTCGCGAGGATATGTCAGATGCTCGATGGGCCCCGTGTCAAAGCTGTAATCGGTCTTGTCGTCTTTGATGATGACCGTCGGCTTATCGAAGGCCAAGCGCATCCCGAGCTCGAACATGACGTTCGGATTCTTGCCGCTGACGTCGCAGACCACAATGTCTTTTCCGTAGACACCCTGGACTATCCGTTTCTGAATTACACCGACGTCATCCGCCTCGCTGACCAAACGCGCCGCGAAGCGGGGCTCGTCGATGCTATGGACTGCGTCGGTGATGATCGACTTCACCTCCAGCCAGTGCTCTGCAGGGCATCCGTCTAGCGTCGAGATCGGCATCACAAGGCCGCAGGTCAGCGCCTCTTCGACGACGGGCTGACTGTCCCTATTTTCGGTGTTCATAGAACCTCCCCAAGAAGGGGATGATTCTAGGCACAGCAAAACGACGCGGCGTCGTGCAACAAGAGCGCGACATTCACCCACCTAGTCCGACGAGCGTCGGCGTATCTCAGGACTTGCGCTTCCGGTTCCCTGTATTCGGCGGGGGCAGTAAAGCCGAGGGCGGCAATGCCCCGACGAATGCCTCCAACTCCGACCACAGCCAGCCGACACGGCCTGGGCTGACCACGCGCGGCGGTGGGATACGGCCAGCGCGCACCTCGCGCATGAACGTCGACACTCCTAGCGAAAGAGCGTTGGCAGCCTCTTCACGCGTTACTAGCAGCGGTGGAATCGTTCGCTTAGGCGCGGCGCCCATATCCTTCTGCTCACGATCCACTTCGACTTCCTCCACGGCGGGAAAGACGCCATGTTGGCATGACCGACTGGCCGCTGGCACGGATCTCCAAGCAGCTGTCCGCTGAAGGGTATCTGTCCGGCCAACTCACCTTGAACGGCCCGTGGCCGGCAGCCAGGATGGTGCCCACCAAACAGGTTAGGTGGACACCATGTCAGACGCCAAGCCGGCGCGGCAGCCCGTGCGCCGTGCAGTTTGCATTCAGGCCGCGGCTAGGTGGCACGACGTACTGCGACAGAAGCTGCGCCAAAGCCCCATCGAACAATCGGATCGGTGCCGTCAGAAAAGCTTAAAAGGTAGCCACCGCCGCCGCGCTTGATAAATGCCTCCGTGATGCGGCCGTCGACTGGTCTCGCCAAGTCTGACCTGGATAGCCAGTCGTTGGCGACGGCATCCCATTCGCGGGCCCACTCGTGCGAAGGCGTTTCGAATTCGATCAGCCACGCCCCTCGCTCACCAGCCACTTCTGCCGAGTCCAGATGCATGACGAGACTGGCGTCATCCCTCCGCAGAACCAAGAAGTCCGATTTCAACGACCGGATGACTTGGATCGCAAGCTCAGCTTCAGAAGTGCTTCCCATGCGGGAAATGGTACGCCCCAAGTCGTCAACCTCGTGGTCACGTTGACGCGCCGGGCCTGGGAAAGTCAACATGACATGCCAGTGCGCTTACACCGAATCGTCTGCGGCGAAGGAACAATCGGCCCGCTAGGTGTCAGCCGGAACCAGTCAAAACAGTTCCGAAACTGCGCACTTATCGAGGCCATCGTCAAGGCCAAACACCAGGATCCATGCGGTCAAGCGGTCAAGTCAGGTGCGAACTTTGAGTTACGAAACTCGGCCCGGACTCATCGACCAACGGTCGGCCTTATGGGTGCAGCCTGGCGGCGTAAGCCAGTGGATCGTCAAGCCCTGACAATCCTGGACCAGAAAAAAATTGAAGGAGGGCATATGGCGAATGAGGTCTGGGGGGCGCTGATCTCCGCAGTGGCGGGTCTAGGGGGTGTCGGTCTCGGCGCCTGGTTGACCGGCCGAAGTGAGCGCGAGAAGGAGCGCGAACGCGTGAAACGGGAGCAGAGCCACGGCGCCGCCGTCCTCGTCGCCAACCTGGAGATCTTCGGTCGACGGTGTGTCGAGGTGACCGAAGACCTCGGAGAGGAGGACGAGGAGAACGGACGCACCTATCCATCGGCAAAGGAGCCCCAAAGTTCCGAGATTCTGAAGGACGCCGACTGGAGATCACTCCCTGCTGCGATCGTCATTCGATTACTCGACCTTCCCCATCAGCAAGCAAGGATCGACGCCCGGATCTCCGACTGGTTCTATCACGACGACTGGTACGGAGACATGGCTGACTCTTTCCGCGAGCGACAGAGGCTGTATGCGGAGTTCGGCCAAGTAGTTGTGCTTCTCGCTCAGGATCTTCGGAGGCTGGTGGATCTCCCGACTGGCGCGGAGACTGACGGGTGGTTGCTCTACAACAAGCTGAAGCAGGCCGTCGAGAACGTCGATAAGGCGCGACGCGACGCCGAGGACCGACGAAAATTGTTCCCACCGCTGCCTTGGCCCGAATCCTCGCAGACCGCGGATGCACCGCCGATGACATGAATCACTTCGCGCAGCCGTCGATGCGTATTCGTCTATTCGCGGCTGCCTGCAAGCCAAGCGTAGCGGCGGCGTAGGTCGCGCGGATCCGCTTCAATTCCTCGCATCAGCACTTCTGCGGCGGCTCTCGCCCGACGAGCTCGTCGACCAGCGCCATCCCACTCCCTGAGGGCCACGACGCTCGCGACCCCTCCGCCAGCCAAGTACGTTCGCACTAGCCCCACAAGCGCTTGGGAGCTGGAGTTGCCGGCCGCAGCATGGCGGGCGATGCCTTGGACACACCGGCCGCCCGCTCTCCCGTCAGCTGGCCAATGGCCGTAAAACTGCGGGGATTCAATCGCCCATGGTCGGACAGACATGCCGTATGCGGGGAGCGCGCAAAGTTGCGCAGTCGGGAATCAACACTTCCGTATTCGCTGAACGACCAGGGCGCCGGCAACCTATTCCCGCGCAATCCGTTGAAAAGTCCCTGCCGCGCCTCGTCTTTCGCATAAGTTGCCGGCAAGATGTTCGGCTTCCACCAGGAGGCCTACGGCGCTTCGACGCGCTCGTGTCTCAAGATCATGCACAACGCGCAGATCAGCGCCTTCTTCCCGCCGACGGCCTTGCCTGCCGGCGTGACCTCGACCCCGACTCGGGTCTCGATGAACTCCGACCCGCCGCATCGGCGGCAGGTCAGCATGTGGCGCGGCGCCGCGGCGACAACCCGGCGCCTCACCTTCTCGGCGGGCGTCGGTTCGGGTGTCACTGCGGGCGGGACGAGCTTGAGAGCCATGCCTCATGTTATGGCGGCGCGGCTGCGTGCGGTGGTGATCAGGTCCCGCGCGTCATCTCGACCATCTGCCGCACCCAGGCCGCCGTTCCAGATCGGCCAGGACTGAGGTGCACGGGCAAATTTCTCACGCCACGCCCCTTCTGAAGAGCCGGCTGCACAGCCGTGATGAACTCTTGAAGCGCATCGACCAGCTTTACGACAGCGTCCGGCGGGATCTGGGCCTGTCGCTCGGGCAATGCATCAATGATTCGGCTCATCACGTCGTTGGGGCTGCGCGTCGGCGCGCTCTTGCGCTTGTCCATCTTCAATCTCCTGCCGTTGGTGGTCGTGGGTGCAGTGGCGGGCACTCAGAGTGCAGCCTTGGCGCGCTGACGCACTGCATCGCGGTTGATGGAGCCAGCGAGGCTCAGTCGACCAGAAGCCTTCGCCTTCCGCTTGGGAGTAGCGACGACGCGCTGGGCTTCCTTAGCTTGGCGGGCAACTTGGATGTTGATGATTTGGGCCATGACGTTCTCCGTGTCGGTGTGAGTTCAATGTAGCACCGTGCTACATTGAATGCAAGCACCGTGCTTGCCATAATTGCGTCATGGCGAGAACTGACCTGCAGATCAACATCCGCATTCCCCATGACCTCAAGGACCGGCTGGACGCCGCCTCGACGTCGGCGTCGCGCTCACTGACTGCGGAGGTGGTCCAGCGTCTTGAGCAATCCCTTCGTCTCGATGAGATTGCAGCGACGCCGTCCTCTGAGTTGGCGGACCAACTTGTTGGACTGCTCAAGCAAGCCGAGGAACTGGCGAAGCAGATCGCCAACCAGCGCCAGGGCTAGGCCGCCGCTCAAGGTTGGTGGAGGCCGCGACGCATGACGACGAGTGAAGGTCCGCGGCGCCGGCTGGAACGGCGGGGGCAGCCTGTCGTTCGCGTTGAACCGATTCTTGTGGACCGGGCCACGGCTGCCGCAGCACTCGCGCTGAGTGTCAGCACCTTCGAGCGCGAGGTGGCGCTGGGCAAGCTGCCGAAGCCCCGCAAGATCTCCAGCGCGCGTGTCGGCTGGCTGTGGTCGGAGCTCGTGGAGGCGGCACATGCGCTCCCGATCTCTGACCTACTGCCCCCCGAGAACTGCGGGGCACTCAAGCCACATCGAAAGCGGTGACGCAGCCCTCGCCCATCGAAGAACTCGGCGGGCCGGGGCCGGATCAGGGCGCGGGCGCCGTCGATGCAGCCAGTCAGCCCGGTCGTTGAAGTCGGCCGACGCGATCCCCTGATCTCGCGGGGTTGATCGACACTGCCGGCGAGACGATGCGCGACTTGCTACACGCCAGAACCGATTGGCCGCAGTGGAATCGAACTCGCGCTCAACTTCTGCTGCAGTTCGCCCAGGCCGAGCACGTTCAACATTCGCTCAATAGCTCGTTTCGCCAGGGGATTCGAGACGCTGGGGCCAAGCAGGATTCGATACACCAGCGCCTTCATGTCAACGGGTTGCTGGTGCCAGGCTACCTCGCCGTCGATAGGCAACTTGAGCTTGGGTTCGATCCCCCGTGGCGTCAGGTGGTACCCGAGATGGCGCTCGTACAACTTCTTCTGGTCATGCTCGTGCAGGTACACGAGCCTCCATTCCCGCTCCTCCTCGAACCCGCAATGTTTCGAGAAGATCGCCATCAGCTTGATTCTCTCGAAGAGCGCCGCGGCGACTAACGGCAACTGAGCGTCCGGAATGTCGTTCTGCCGAACGAAGTTGGCAACCTCCTCTACCTTCTGGTTCAGCCAATCCTCGCGCTGGGCCCTTGTACCGTAGTGAACGCGTCCTATGGCCAAGCCGTTGAACTCCGTCTCGGGATTGCTCACCGGATTCACATCGAGCACCAAGGCTGCTCCGTCCCCGTTGGCGCCGTAAGCGCGCCACATGGACAGCCGGCCGTCCTCGTCGTCGTCATCAATCTCCGAGAAGCAAGCGACGTAGAGGTTGAATGCGTGCTCGTTCGCGAAGTCTGCGTACCGCAACTCCAGAGCTCCGGTGAAGGCGGTAACACGTTCCTTTGACGCGAGGGCATCCCGAAGGGATTCGTTGGCCAGCGCGAGGCGCATCCCCGTATTGATGCCAAACCTCACTTCTTCGAGGTCGTTCATGTAAAGCGGGTTCGACAACCAGAGTTGTCGGCCCCTGAGAATGCTTTCCAGGGTAGCGATCGAACAGTAATGCGCCAACTTCGGACGTGGAAACTCATCCTGAACCTTGATGTCGGCTGACAGGTGCCCGAAGCATTGGTGGAAGAGTTCCTCGTCCGTCATGGCGCCCCCGTCGCGGTTGATCTCAGCGGAACTCTAGCGCACTGGCAATGACCGACGATCAGGAGGCAGGGCAGCGCCGGTTGCACAGACCCTGCACAAGTGGTTGATGGAGTTTCCGGCCGAAGGTGTCGGATGGCTCGGCGACCGCCAAGGCCATGGACTACAGCCTGCATCGCCTGCAGCCGCCCACCATGGGGGTTATGAAGTAGACAGGGCGCACCTCCAAGGCCCTTGGGGGGCTCCCCGCGATCCATGGGAGCGGTGTGGGCGTATCGGCTGCGTGTGCCGTATTAACGATGGGAAGCTAGGCGATTGCTGTATAAACATACAGTCATGTTTTGCCTCGCCACTCCACTGTTTCGCCGCGGGCGAAAGCTGCCCACGTCGCGCCTTGGGGCGTCGACGAAGTACGGCCTCTTCCGCCTGACGGAGCAGTTCGATCCCGACTCACACCGGACGCTGCGCGTTGCACGGCTGATGCCGATTTCATCTTCCGAGCCCGCTAAGGAAGTGCTGATGCCCCTTTGGGACGCGACGGTGATCTACGCCAACCGGCGCTACTGGACGGTCACTGGAATTGAGCGGGAGGAGATAGAAGGGACTGAGGTGTCCTTGCGTCAGACCTGGGCGCTGGCGGAATTTCCGCCAGAGGTTTGCGACGACATCGAGAGCGAGCTACTGGCCGGGCGCGAATGGTCTCTGCCCGTCACGATGCTAGGGAGGAGCGCGGTCCCTGCCCCACCACCCAAGCCCATCGACCCGCGTGAAACAGGCGGGAAGTCGACGCTTGGCGGAAGGTAGTTCCATCGGGCATGAGGGTTTGCAGCGGCTGCCATCGTGAAGCAGTTGAGGAGGGCGGCGGCTCCTGCAATTCCCCGGACTCAAGGTCCCCAACATCTGCCGGATTCCGCGCGACGCCCTCCCTGCAGCAGCTCGAGCTCAGCTACTCACGCTTGGAGACGGGCTCAGGTGTCGCGCGGCTCCTCGCCGCAGCCCTCGATCCGAGTATTCACCTTTCTGCCGAATGGAACAATGCGCCACGCTGGCGTCTCTTCGAAATCGCTCCCGTCGATCAACATCTGACAGCAGGTGCGCGCCAAACGGGCTGCGTGAGCCGTCGCCGCGACGTAGAGGTGCTTGCGGGTCAGCAGGTCGACGAGGCACGATGGGCCCTCCGCCTTGCGATAGCAATGCAAGGCAGCGCTGCGGCCCGCCAGGAAGAGGCACTTTCGTAGGTACTGGTCACCACCACGGCCGATCCTCCCCAGGCGCTGCACGCCGCCAGAAGAGCGTTGAACTGGGACCAGTCCAAGGAATGCGGCAAAGGCGCGTCCAGATGCCCAAGGGGGAGGATCAGAGATCGACGCTGCCAGGGCGGTAGCGGCAACAAGGCCAATGCCTGGTACCTCCCCCAGCCTTTGACTTCTTGCATCCGAGGCGTGCCAGTCTCGAAGGTGCTTCGAGATCGCCCCCACTGCAGCGTGTGCTTCTCGAAGGCGGTCAAGACTGGCAGAGATGGTTCGCCGCATCTCCGCAGGCATCGATTGAAGCTCTTGCTCTAGTTCGTGGGGCGTCGCGCTTCGCAGTTGCGCCGCCGTCGTCCAGCGCACGCACCCCATCTCCAGCAGAAATCCCAGCGCCTGGTTGGCGCCTGCCCGTTCCTGTCTGCTGACCAGCTCGCGCAATCGATGCTGAGAAAGCGCTGCCAGTTGCTCTCGAGACTTCAGCACTACAGGTCTCGCATCCGGCAGACGCGCAGCCAGAAGAATCAGAGCAGCGTCCTTCTTGTCGTTCTTGGGACCCATCCTCAGGCGTGATACGGCACGAGCATGAAGTGGGAGGGGGCGATGGCCGAGAGCGGCGAGCGCATCGCACCAGTAGCTGGCCCCGACCGACGCCTCCATTGCAACTGTGCACGGACGAAGGGCCGAGAAGAACTCCAACACCTCTCCGCGTCTAAGGCTTCGAGACCCGAGGTCCTTGCCCTCAGCGTCCTGGAGCTGCAGGTGGAAGATCCGCTTGCCGAGGTCGAGACCTACGTATCGAGCCGAGCCGAGATCCATGATGAGCACCCCGCGGTTCCTTCAGGGGGATCAATCATGAACCGGCTATAGATCGCCTGCGTCAGCTATAGGCTGTGCTGCCGTTCGCACGGAAGCCATTAGGTTGCAGCTGTCGACCGCAAGCGGTCAGACGTAAGTTCGTCGAAGGCGTGGTGGAGGTTCAGCCAATAAGTGCCATCGGCTTGCGCTTGGCGCCCCTAGCACGTCGAACGTCACGCGCTCCTTAGTCAAGAAGGGGGCTGTCTCGTCCCGATTCTCTAAAGAGCCATGCATAGAGCGACTTGTCAGACAGCGGACCTCCGCCATCGCATAGCTCACGCCATGAAATATAGAAGTCAGCATCGCTGTCCTCGAACGCGGGGCTGTTCTTTTGAATCAAGCGCCAGAATTCTTCGTTGGACGAGTCACCGTTGGCTTTGAACTTCGCGAGCCGCAACGCAACGTTAGCCTTAGAGAACGCCTGGACTTCATTGTTGGCAATCGGGACGCCGAGGCACACATCAAAAACTGCTTTGACCGACCCGAGCCGAGCTACTAGTTCGACGTCCCGCTGGATGGGCGCTTCGAGCCAATCTCGGAAGTGCGCTCTTGGATCGTCATACGGAACTTCGCAGGCCGAAGGGACGGCCTCGACGACGTGAATCGCCAATCGAACTTGATGCGACAGAGTCTGCGCATCGAACCAGTTGAGCAGGGCTTCGATGGGAGCAAACGGCCCATTCTTCTTGGCTTTTGAAGCGTTCATGGTTCATGATTATCTACACGCGCGCTGCGCCAAAGCAGTACGAATGTTGGCAACGCAGCGCGGCGAAGCGAACGCGAGCGGCTTCCGCCGGGGAAGTGCGGCGTGGCCGGGGTCGATGCGAAGGTCCGCTCACGCTGCGCAGCGGACTTCCGCTTCAGGCTGGTCGATTCCCTGTCCGAGCGGCGTCGTCGAGATGAACGCCCCAGCCACCTCGAAGCTTCCCGGGGAAAGGCGGCAACTCAATGACGAACCACGAGCCGGATCTTGATTTCGTCCACGCGCCCCTCACGCGAATAACGAACCTGCAGCACGTGAGACGGATCGCCGATGAAGTACGTGTCAGTGAACGGCATCGGTTGCGAGTGAAAGCTCAAGTCGACGAACCTATCCGCTGTCGATCCGAGAACGCGGGAGATCTCGGCTTCTCCGATCGATGCTTGATCGCGTCCGTACCAGTAGAGCGTCAGCACAGGCCCACGCCGCTGATCAAGCTCGAATCGGGCGCGGAGGTAGATCGGAGGCTCGGGCAGTGCCACGGCATTAGCTGTCCGCATGCCGAGGCCAATCGAGTCCTGAATCCTGAAGCCGAAGTGCTCCTCCAGAGCATCCGGTCGAAGGAGCAGATCGTTGCGAAGCGCGCTTTCCATCTGCGCGATCAGATCCCGCAGTCGCTCCTCGCTCGGCTCGTCCGATGAGAGATAAAGGCGCTGAGGTCTGGCCGGAGGCGCCTCTGCCGCCAATTGCGCGTGCTGACAAGCGGTGAGCGCCAGCACGACTGCCAGCACCATACGACCGGCATAAGCGCCAAGGATGATCGGACAGGCGCGGAGAAGCGGTCTCCCATTTCGTTCATGCGTCATGGCTTAAGGCAGTGGCTTCGGGCATTCAGGTGGGGGCACCAATGTGCATCTCGAGGACCATGAATGCTTCGTCACTCTGGCCCAGACAACCGCTTTCGTCAGGCCGGGCGGCGGCGGCAACAGCTCGCCGAATCCTTTATCGTTCATCTCAACCACTCGCTTCCCGATCGACACGCGCAGGGGTACCGGAATGCCGGGCTCCCGGGTCTGCAAGGGCATGGGAAGAAGGGGCGTGTTGGGCGGGGGGCGCTTGTTGTCGAAGATCTGATCGATCGGCTGCGGCGCTAGAAGTTCGGGGACAACCCAGCCTTCTTCCGTGAACGTAAGCGGCGTTTTTGCGCCCCTCTTGCCCGTGGTGTTCCAGGCAATGGCGGCCACCTCCAGCGAATAAGCCGCTTTCTGGATCAGACGATTCAGAATGCTGCCTCCTGTGCTGCTGGACGTGGGCTTCAACGCCTCGTACTGGGCAAGGTCGAGTTCTTTCTTGGAATCCTTCACCACGCGCACCTGAAAAGAGTGTTTCAGCGGATAAGGGATGCTTGCCGTCGGCGCGCCAAGTCGCGTGAAGAAACGCTCTCCATAAGTAGGCTCATCCGCGTTGTCGTAGACGGTGATCTCCCGCATCTCGTCGATCCGTTGCCGCTCAAACTCACAACCGGTCCAGTTTGCGAAGATGACGGCCCGACCCGTTGCAGTACGCAGCGCCACAAAGTTCGGCGGCACCGGCGCCTGAAGGTAGTGCTTCTCGAACAGATCGTTGCCAGCAGGGCGGAATATCGTCGTCTCCTCGCAGATCCAAGAGCGCTGATAGGCGACGGTCTCGCCGTTGATGTCAAGCTCTAACTGGCCGACGAAGTATCGAGCAGGCGCGGCGGCGACAGCCGGAAGCGCTGCTAGGCCCGAAAACAGGGCAACGCAAAGCAGCGAAAGCCGGGCACGCAATGGCTGGTTCTGCAAGGTCATGAGATAGAGCTTCCGGAAGTACGCCATGGGTTTGGTCATCCGGGTGGAGGATGTTAGGAATACGACATGCGTGCCCTGCGCAGCCAACGAGCGCGCCTCACCAGTCGATAGCTGTCTGACTTGATTCGTGACCCGGATTATCGACATCGTTCATGGCCGCTTTCGCTGCAGAACAGATTTCCCAGCTCCCGCTTATCCGCCGCCACTTGCAATTTATGCTTCGACCGCTTGGCGTCGTCTTCTGGGGCTCGAAGGTCTACCTCACCTCGGCGAAAAAGACACGTACATGCTGTCGATGCACGCATCGGAGATATTCCTCGATTCGCGTGGGCCTATCGGGTAGCCGTGAGGCAGGAAACTGATGGTGACCTCGTAGTCGGGATAGCGGAACTGGAAGCCGCGGTCATACGGCGGGCCCAGTGCGGCGCGGGGCCATTCTTCCCCCAATTCCTTCAGCACCATCGACGGTCTGATGCATGTCATCTTGTGGGCCCGGTCCGACGGATCATCGTCCCACCATGGCTTCGCGCGATCCTCCGCATAAGGGTCCGTGAGAGTGGTGATCATGTTGACGCGCGCCCTGCCGTTCGAGTCGGTCCAGGACCGGCGCCACAGGCGCAGCCACGACGCCTCGAGCCGCGCCAGACCACGGTAGCTCGACGCCTCCCCGCTCGACAGCCCCGCCGTCACCAGGCGAGTGCCGAAGCGCTGCTCCAGCGCCGCCGGCTCCGGCGGCCTCGGTCCTGCCAACCCCGCCAGACGGCGCGCAAGCTGTTGAGCGGTCTCGGTCCGCGCCGGATGATCGCCGGGCAACGCTGCCGGCAGCGCCGGATGCCGCTGACCGCTCCAGTGCCGGATCGGCTTGCAAGCCGCGTCGAGATCACCGCCCGGAACCTCGCCGGACAGCACGACGCCCAGGAGGAGAGGCGTCGGCTTTCCCGCAGCGTCCTCTGGCAGCGCACGCATGCCCATCAATCCCACACTGCCGACCAGCGCGAATGGCGGCGCCCTCAGCCCCACGTAATCACGCGACGCCATCTGCACGCGTACACGGTTCGGCGCCTCAGACAGATAGGCCTTGAGCGACAAACCCGGCGCGGCACCCAGCAGCGGCAGCGACTCGAGCACCACGACTTCCGCCGTGACCATACGGCAACGCTCGGTCGACGCGTCGTCGCAGGCGGTATCCGGCGCGTCGACGGCGACCCGCGTCACCTTCACGCGCGCGACCGACGGCTGCTCGCAGAGCCAGCGCAGCTCTTCGCCGGACAGGCGTGTGGCCGGGGCCGCCGCGGTCGCGGCCACGGGCAGCAGGCTCGCCATCGCGAGCGTCAGACCGATCCGCAGACTTGTTGCCCGTTTCATCTCAGGACCCCTTCGAGCGCGCCGCGAAGAAGATATAGATCGCCTTCAGGCAATGCGATTGCGGCGCGCGCACCGTGTCGCGGCCGGCCACCCAATATGGCGGGCTGAACTCGAACTGGACGTCGTACTGCGGATAACCCCGCATGAAGCGGCCACGATACGGCAGAGTCATCCTCGAGAACCCCCACTCGTCGGCGACCTGGTCCACCACCATTGAGGAGGTCACACAGCGGGATGCCTCTCTGTCCGTGGGATCGCTCGCCCACCAGGGTTCTTGCCGTCCCGCTTTCTGAGGGCCCGAGAACTCGATCGTCAGGGTGAGGCTCGGCGGCCCCGCCGGGTCCAGATAGAGGTTATGGCCGATCCGCACCCAGTGGGTGTCTAGCCTGGCCAGGGTACGGGTGAAGACACTTCGCGCCGTGGGCGCGCTCGGCGACACCATGCGCGCACCGAAGCTCCGCTCGATGGCGGCAACGTCCGGTGGCGTCGGTCCGATCAGCGCGGCGATCCGCTTGCCCAGTGCCTCTGGCCCCTCGTGGCGAGCCGCGAAGTCACCAGGCAGCTGCTCCGGCATGGAGGCGCTGCGCAAGCCGCTCCAATGGCGGAAGGGCTTGCACTGCGCATCAAGGTCCTCGATCCTCGCCGTGCCGTCGGGCACGAAGGTCCCCAGCGTCCACTTGGCCGGATCGGCCGCTCCCCAGCCCGGATGCTCGGGCAGCGTGAGCAGCCCCGTCACACCAACCAGGCTCAGGGGCGGCTCGGCGGGCGGCACCGCGTCCCTTGTCTTGAAACGGAAGTTGACGCGGTTCGGCGACGTGCGCCCCAGGCCGGATTGGGTGACGACCAGGGCCGATTCGCCGCCGATCGTAGGCAGAGAGTCCATCACGAGACCCTGCGCGACCACGACCTCGCACGCACTGGTCGCGCCCTCGGCACACGGCGCATCGGGCGCCTGCAGACCGATGCTGGTCAGACGGACGCGGGCCACAAGCCGCTGCTCGCAGGCCCAGCGCAGATCGGCTGTTGACATCCCGGTGGATACGTCTGCGGCCATCGCCTGCGACATTGAGATAGGCATCGCGATCAACGCAAACAAGGCGGTGGCCAGCACCAGCGGCTTGGACATCGTGCCCCTCCCGATCGACTTGTTGTTGGGCGGGCGCGATTCTAGGTGCCTGCCCCGCGCCACCGACACGTGCACCGCCTCTTATTGAAGCAGCGTACCGAGGAGCCTTTGAAATCAACGCGCTACGACGCGCCTGCCCAGGCAGCCAACAGACTTGTCCACAAATGGTGGGGATTCCCCGCAGTTAGTTGAGCGTGCTCCAGGCTGAGAGCCGCCTTCAAGGCAAGGTACTTCACTCTGGGGCGCCAGTTCCTGCTACGCCTGCGCCAACAAATGGCTAGACGGTTCGTATCCAATCTTCCAATCCACCATCGAGCCCAGCACACCACAGCGCACACACCGATGTCCCACCCACAGCCATCGGACTCCCTCGGACCTTTCGTAGCGAGAGAATCCCACCCCAACATTGGCTATGTCGGACTTCTTGCAAATGCACTTGAATTTCTTGAGGCGCATGCGCGGTTCGAAGTTCTCGGCGCTGTCGCCAATGAGGTGCTCCATACCGCAGGACGCGCACGTCCGCTTGGCAATGCCCTCATCGCACTCCACTTCCAATCTGAATGCGTTACCGCCGCAAGCGCAGCGCGACAGCCTGAAGTCCGAGACCGCGTTGCTGCCCGAAGACAAAGCTTGTAGGTACTCGTCCACGTCCTCGGGCGTTGAACCCTTCCACCACTTGCCGGAAGTGTCGATCGACATTCAGATCTCCTGGAGACTGCGGGTGGCGCATGGTACCGACCAACGTAGTCAGCTCCCGCTGCAGTGTTGTCGTCCGCTTCAGGCTGGGAGCCGACATCTACAGCGGACGTCGAACGCCAGCACGGAACTCACGGAGGTAGTGTTCGAATGGCTCGGCGGTGCCCGTTACATAGAGCTTGCCTTCGTGTCGATCCACGATCAAAGGTGCGTTGCCCGCTAGCGCGCAGAGGAAGTCGCCGGTTTCTGCGTATTCCTTGGAGTTGTAGAAGTACACCCAGCCAAAGTCGTGCTCTTCCACCCCGACCACGACGAGCTGATGGGGCGGGCGGTCCCTATTCGCAGGAAGTGCCGATCCGTCTAGGTCCATCTCCTGCTCCATGCTGCGCAAGCGGGCGGAGATGGCCGCGTCTGCGGTCTGTTGGGTGATGGTCATGCAGGGAAATTCTCCACTCAGGCGCGCGAAGGTTGAATCGGGTGGCATGGTGCCCTGGGCGCGGCGAAGTATGTCAGCTTCCGCTGCAAAGCGGTCCTCTCAGCGCAAGGCGAGCAACGCGTCAATGCGCACCGCGTCAGCCTGGTCGAAAAAGTCGGCCGGCTGCGGCCGGATCAGCGCTTTTGCCGCGTCAACCGGCCCGCTCAGCCAAGCAGCGCATCATGTCCTTGCGCGCCGGCGCGCCGGGCCTGATCAGGGCCCACTGACCGAACTCCCCCACCGCCCCGCCCTCGCCGTCCGAGCGGAGGAACAGCCCGGTGTCGAAGGGGCCGACGAAGGGCTTCTCGGGGGCTTGCTCCGGCAGCCAAAGTTTGCCCAGGTGCCGGCGCACGTAGACCTCGAAGTCGTCGCGCGGGGCCATGTGGTACAGGTTGCACATGCTCCGACTTTACGGCGATGGAGCTGGTGCAGCCGATCAATCAAGCCAGGGGTTTAGATTCGCCGCAAAGAACACCGAAGGGTGATTCTCAAGGCCTGCTGCGATCAGATCTTCCTCACTGATGGCGCCGGCCGTTTGAGCTATGAGAACGGGGCTGGTAATGACTTCAGCGCCAAAGATCGTTTCGCAGCCGACCATACTCACGGTGGAGATGCATACGCAGGAAAGGACAATCCTTCGATATTGCACGGCGAACTTCAGGCGGTCCGATTGCGGGAGGACTTGCAGGCGAGCTCTGTTCTCGTCAGTCGGCCAAACATCCACCAAGCAAATTCCCACGCGCGGCTGCACTTCGGTCGGGAACTGATGGGCCACCATTACGAAGCCGTCTGGTGGTAAGAAGCCTCCCGCCATGAGCGCCCGCTTCATCTCCGCGGGGATATGCCTACGCGCCGCGTGCTGGAGTGATTCAAAGACGCACGCGGTCTTCAACATCCAACGGGCCAATCGCAATCGCGCGTCGCGGCCAAGGTGAGAGGGTCGAAGCTGACCTCGTGCCATCGCGAGAAGGTCGTCGCTCACCGAGGAATCTAGGCAGTGCATCCAACCGTTGTTGCATCTCCTGCAGATCTCTCCTGCCTGGAGCTGCTCCGCTTGATGGTCTCGCACTTCAACAACGCTGTGGGCCCTGCGCAAAGTGACCGGTGCGCGTGCTTCTGACAGATCGAGCGCCCTCAACCAACTTGCCCGCAAGACGTGCTCTTTCGCTCGAGCTTTCCCCACCAGCGGCGCGTTGCAAAAGATGCAGTGCTTCATGGCTCCCCCGTCGACGATTCTCGGCGAGGCCGACGCGGCCGCCCTAAATGTTCTCGTGACCGTGGCCGCGCTCATCCCGCAGTTATTCCGAACGTCCCCACGGTCGTTGATGCCGAGTTGCCACCCAACACACTCGAAAACCAGACTGAGGCCCCTCGGCGCGCCAGCTTCTTACGGCTGCTAGCCCCCCGATACGAAATCGTCCTGGCCAGACTTTGACGACCGTCCTGGCGCCCCGCTGCTGTATCCCCTGGGTCTCCCTCGATGGATCCGGCGCCGTCGTCTAATCTCACCTTTCGAGCCTGCAGTCCGGGAGCAGTGACTGACGTCCGCGTCGGTCATTGGGGCGATGAAGCGAACGCCCCGGCCGACGAGCAACTCTGGTTCGGACTTCGCTCGCCGGGCCCTACCGCCCGTCCTGCCATAGTGCACATGTGAAGCCAGATCCTCACAGTTGATGACGCGAAACCACCAATTTCGATCGGCGTTGCCAGCGTGTCGAATAACTCCTCCATCACAGGAGAGTTCATATGAAGTTCGCTGCCATCGCTGCCGTGCTTGCCCTTTCATCCGTTTCTGCCGCAGCTGCCCCGCAGATGACGAAGCTTACTCATGCCAACGGCGAGACGACCATCGTCAGCACAACCGCCAGCGGTTCTACTGCCACTGGCTGGTACGGGGGTGCTGGCGTCACGACGCCCAAGTCTCACGAACAAATGATCAAAGAAGCCACGAGCGCAGGACAGGACAAGGGCAACAAGGTCATCAAGAGAGAGGTTTTCGAACGGCCGTGACCAACCAGACTGGTGGGTCGGGCGAGCCCGCTCCCCAGTTCCTGCGGACCAAAGGCCTATCCATCTGGATCACATCGCGCCCATGGATCGACCGGAATTCGTAGGGATACGACGAGCCCTCCGATGACGGGATCTGCGCTAGCCAGTTCGCCAACCTGCGCGCACTAGCCACCGAGCCACTTTATCGCGCATCACTTTCGGGCCCGCGCCCAAGTCGAATTTCCGTGGAAACACGCCTGGAAACTTCGGCTGGAAACCGCTCGCGAGGAGGCTATCAACCGCGTCCCAACGTCACGTCGCGGCGCTGCTTCTGTGACACCGCTGCCTCGACCTGCTTCGTAATGACCGGGATGTAGGACTGGAGCTCCGCGCGCGTCACGCCGGATCCGATGTTCACGGTCACACTGACGCTGTCGCCCTGCCCGGCCGAGGCGGGCCGCACGGTCCCGTCCTGGCCGCCGGTCAGCAGGTAGTCCTTCCCGCCAAACGTGGCCACCTCCGGCCGGCCCTGCTCGTTGATCTGGTACACGCCGCCGCGCGACACCGGACCGCCGATGGCGCGGCCGGAGAAGTTGTCATTGAGCTTAAGGAAGTTGTCCAGCGAGTTGCCACCCATGGTCGACGCAGCCGTTGCAGTCAGGCTGGTACTTCCGAAGTACGAACCTAGCGCACCAAGCACGGTGCTAAAGATCGAACTCGTCGCGCGCTGCGCTTCAACACGCAACATGTCAGCGATGATCGAGCTCGCCAACCGAGAGAAGTTGACCTTTCCGGTCTGCGCAAAGGTGACGATGGCGTCCTCCATGCTCCTGGCGGCGTTCTCGAACACGCGCTGCGACTGCGCGGCTGTGTTGCGCGAGGCCTCCGCATAGTTCGCAAAGGCCTCGGATGCACCGTAGGCCCAGTCGCCCTGCATGTCGCGCAGGCGGCCGTAGTAGGACTCCCATCCTTCGAGGGCCTTGGTCCGATACTCCTCGTTGACCGAGAGCAGCGTGGCGTACTGCTTCTCCTGGTCAGCTCGAAGGCCACTCGGGCCCTGCTGGATCCGCAGCGCTTCGCGTTCCGCCTCGATTCGGCGGCGCTCCTCGTCGTATCGGTCGGAGATCTGGTTGCGCCCGGCCTCGCGCGAGCGCGCCTCAGAACCAGCGCCGAAGAGCGAGAGCTCACGCTCCTGCTGGCGCGTCAGCGTCTGCAGGTACGCCTCCGCGGCGGCGCGGGCCTCGGCGTACCCCTTGCTCACGTTGCCCAGCGCGGCGCCGGCCTGAATGCCGTAGTTCCGAGCGTCCGCCGCGGCCTTCTGCTGGAGGCGACCGATCTCGGCGGTATTGTCCTTGATCCGATCATCGATGGCCTGACGGTCGGCCGTCATGTTGTCTGGGTTGCCCCGCTGCCGGCGGAGTTCCTCGTTCTCCAGCTCGAGCGCGAGCTTGCGCGCTTGGGCATAGCGTTCGACGAACTTGATCTTCTCGACGTAGTAGTCCTGGTCGGATACGAGGCCGGCCTGGCGGGTCGCTTCAAGCGTCGACTCCGCCGCCTCGTAGCTCGCTACGATGTCGTCGAGCGAACGCTTGATGCCCGACACACGAGACTGGTCCGTCGCCTGCGTTGCTCCAGAGTCCAATTCCTTTTGCAATTGGGCGATGACCTTGGCTTGCTCTGCAGCGCTGAGGTCAGACGTCGCCAGCTTCTTCTTTGCGTCGCTGAGGGTCTTCGCAGCCAACGCCTGCCGAGACATCGCTCGCGCGAGCACGTCGGTGTACTCGATACCCACCTTCGCCTTCTGTGCGCTCTCAGCTTGCGCAGCGGCGTTCGCTTCCGCAGCATCGCGCTGCTTGATCAACGCCAAGTTGGCCAGCTCCAGCGCCGCCGCGGCCTTGCGTGCTGCGGGGTCGTACTTGCCCATACCCTCCAGCAAGGTCTGGATACGCTGCGTGTTCTGCTTTAGGCGCTCCTCGAGGGTGAGGTCGCGACCGATCGACTTGAGCGAATCCCAGAAGTCCGAGGCCTCCTTCTTCGCACTCTTAAACGCGCGCTCGATCAAGCCCAAGTTCTGGGCCTGATCCTTGTATCGCACGTTGAGCGCCTCCATCGTGACCGTAATGGCCTTGGCGGTGCTGCCCTGGTCCTCCAGCAACTTGATGTAGCGGTACTGCGCAGAGGTTAGGAAGTTGAGGCTACGATTCTGGGCCGCAGCGAAGTTGGCGACGCCGGCTGTCACGCCCAGCAGCTGCTTCTGCACCTCCTCGATCGAAGCGCCGGTCGCCTTCGCAATGTTCAGGCCGGCGGTGACGGTCGCTTCAAGAGCTTGACCGCTCAGCTGGCCGGACTGCACGAAGGCGAGCGCCATCTCGCGCGCAGAATCCTTCGACGTCTTCGTCACGTCCGCAGTTCTGTCGATAAGCGAGTTGAACGCTCCTTCCGTCAGCCCTGCCGCATTGCCCGTTTGCAGGATCGCGTTTTTGAACGCCTTACTCTGCTCTGCCCCTGCGTTGTACGCGATGCCGAGTCCAGCGATGACGGCGGAGGCCGAACCAAGGACCGCGGCGGTGCCCGAAACCGCGCCGGCCAAGGTGGAAGCTGCAGAGCGAATGCCGCCGAAGGCGCCCGCAACTTGACTGCCCTGCTGGATCAGCGCCGTGAACGGGTTGCTGCCGCCGACGATCTGCACGCCTAGGTCGTGCAGCTGGAAGGACAGTTGCTGCGCCTGGTAGGCACTGAGCTTCGTGCTGGCGGCAAACTTCTCAGCACCGGCCGCTGCAGCCTTGAAGACATTCGAGGCGCTGCCGAGCTTGGCCGCGGCGCCAGCGGCTTGATTTGTGGATTGCGCGTTCGACGACATCGCGCGCTCGAACAGCGACGCCGACTTCGCCGCTTCGCCGCCGGCTTTCGCGAAGCCGCGGAGGTCTCCCTCCGCGGTCCGGACCCCGGAGCTGTCGACCGCAATGCTCAAGGATGTTGCGTTCTGGTCTGCCATGTGTGGGACCTCATTTCGATTTGCCGGAGGCTGCGTAGATCTCGCACAGCGCGCCAGCTTCAAGGGCTTGGATGTCTTCGAACAGTTCGGGCCAGCGCTTGCGCGGGATGGCCATCAATCGAAGCGCGGATTCAACTGCTTGGTAGTTCAGCGCCGTAGGGCCCATAGGACCCATCACCCACTGATGACGCACGCGATCGAACAGAACGAACGACTCGAATGTGTCGGGCCAGAGTTCGATGTCGTACTGGTCCGCGACGTCTTCGAAGGTCAGGCCGAGGTCATCGAGCTCTTCGGCTGAGGGCCGCTTCTTGTAGAGCTTGACCCCGGCCTGTCTCAGTTTCCCAAGCGTGCAGGTCCCAGTTCGCGGACGTAGGTGCGCGCGATGTCATCGGCCGCGTGGTGGAAGTTTTGAAGCAGTGACGCAACGTGCTCTCGGCTGAATTCCTCCGCCATTTCTTCCCAGCCAACCAGCACGTCTAGCACCGCATCCAGGTCGGATTGCGGGTCGGTTTGAGAGGCCTGGGCGAACGCTGCGAACTGATCCTTTGTCCGGTGCTTGAAGACGCCGCGGAACTTCATCGGGCCGTCCTCACCTGGTCGACGGATCTCGACGGTGGCGACGAACGTGGGCTTTGCGTTGACGGATGCTTGCATGTGAGTCTTTCTGTATTGGAGGGGGGATGACGGCGCTCAGCCTCGAAGGCTGGCGCGCACGAATCGCTTGAACTGGAGGGCGCTTTTCCGGACCATGCCGGTGGGCGCCTGCTTGGACCAACCGTGCTCCAGGCGCTGGGCATAAGGAAGGTTGTTGGTCATGTAGACGACGCCGCCCACGGGGAACTCGTAGACCCGTGCAAGACGCGCGTAGGAATCATTCGACCTTGCCGCTTCGTTGACCTCTTTCAGGACTAGGCCGTGCGATGGAAACCAGTTGCCGCGGAAGCGCCCCGTGTCGACTGGACTCAAATCAACGACGGACTTGAACAGCTGAAACGTGCTTCGCCGCACCACAACCTCGAGATCAAGCCTCGCCTTCTCAGCAAGCTGGTCGAACGGAACGCTCCAGCTGCTCATGGCCGAACCTGGCAAAGAAACAGCAGGGGCGCACCAGCGGGAGCCAGCCGGCGCGACTTCACGATCTGCCAGGTGACGCCGCCAAGGCTGAGGTTCATGCCCGCCTCCGGCTGCAGCGCCTCGTTGGGCGAGATCAACGCGCGGCGGTCTCCGGGCTGCAGGTCACCTTCGTCGAGCGGCCAGGGTTCGTCGAAATCGATCAATGCGGCGTTGCACTCTTGAGTCGTGGGGCTGTGACCTTCCCGGCGCGCACTCAGAACGGCTGGCGCTGTTCCATAGGCCAGGGCCCACAGCGCCGTGTTGGCCGCCTTGGAGACCTTCATTGCTGCGGCGAGGGCCCTGCTCGCTTGACGCCCGTCGTGCTTCGCTTCACCGAGGGTCTTCGACGCCGACGCTACCCGGCCGTGCTGGACTCCTTCGATGCGAGCCCCGCCCAGGATGAGCCTCGCGGAGGTCTGGTGGCGCCCCGCTTCGCGAGCCAGCGACTGGAATGCCGTGTCAGTCTCGTTGTGCGCTGCAATGAGCGCTGCGGCCATGTTTTGAGTCATGTTTACCTTTTGATGTCGTGCGCCTTTTGGACCAGCCCCGGCTCAATGGCCAGCGGCGAAATTCACCGCGAAGATTTGCCCTGCCCTGGTCTTCCACATGCTGTAGCCATCAGGCGGAAGACGCCAGCCGGGGCCAGCAGCAACCGCTTCGCCGCCGTAGGCCTTCTTGAAGCCGTCCATGGTGAGTCGGGGCATCTCGGTCTCACCGGCCGCGGGGAAAGCGGATCCGTCGCGACGGAGTCCATAAGCAATGACCTTCATGGCGCTTCCTTCAGATGTTCGAGTTGGACTTGACGGCAGCCTTCTTGCGCATGAAGTCGGCGATGGCTTGGCGTCGGACTTCTCGGTCGGAAGAGGCCATGGGCCAGCGCTGATCGTTCTCGCGCTGACGCTTCTCAGCTTCGATCTCGTAGGAGGTCTGGGGACGGTTGGTGGTTTGCATTTCGTGTGGGGGTGTATGACTTGATGAACGTATGACCGGCGGAACACTGTGGTGGTCAGCTGCTGTCTGGCGGGCGAGCTCTGCAGGGATGAACCGACGCCTTGCCATCGCCTTCCTTGCGCGCGGTGCGCCGGTAGCTGGGCCAGTCGAACTTCACCAATGCATGGGTCTGGCGCAGTCGATCGAACGTGCGCTCGCCTAGCGACGTTCTCAGGCCCTCAGCGTCCTGGTTCGTGATGAGGATCGAAGGCCTCATCTCCGCATACCGCCGATCCAGCACGTCGAAGACGATGTTCTGCTCGCCTTCGGTGCCGTACTGCACGCCGACCTCATCGATAACCAGCAGGTCGATCTCCGATCCGAGGAGGCGCAGGACCTCGCGCTCAGTACGCTCCGAGTTGCGCGACCAGGTCTCGCGGACCATCCGGATCATCCCCATGCAGGTCACGTACTGCACCCATCGGCCCGATCCCATCAGCGCGAGCATTGCGGCCGAGGCCAGGTGGGTCTTGCCGGTGCCGGGCTTGCCGGACAGGATCAGGCCGCTCCCCTTGGACGCGTAGGTCACGAAGCCCTCGGTGAAGTCCCGGACAACAGTCAGAGCCCGAAGCTGAACCTCGTCGGCCGCATGGAATGCCTCGAAGGTCCTGTCCTGGAATCGCAGCGGGATGCAGGTCTGGCCGATCGCCTCCTGGCGCTCGCGCGCCACCTTGTCCGCCCGCCTGCGGCGCTCCTCGTCGTGCTGCTCCCGCTCGGCGGCCTGCTGGCACTGCGGGCACTGCGACCAGATCTCCCGCTTCCAGGCCTCAAGGCGGAAACCCTTCGACACGAACTCCCCGTGCTCCGGGCACACCGCGTCCTTTGTTCCCAGGCCCGTGCGCGACGAGAGCGCCCCGCGCGGGCTTGGAGCGTCATCAGTTGAGCGATCCGTCATCGCCGACCCCCTTGCCGTAGTCCAGGCCATCGAAGCCGGAATGACGCGAGGTTCTCGGTCTCGACGCCTGCGCTTGGCCTTGCACATACTTCGCCTCGAAGCCGGACCAATTGCGCGCCATGACTTTCTCCGCGGCGGCCATGGGCGACCAGCCTGCGGAGGAGCACTCACGCAGATGGTCCCTCCACGCTCGCTCCGTTAGCGGCGCTTTCCGAGCTCGCTTGTGAGCGAGAAAGTCCCTTGCTGTGAGCTCATCAAACCCCGCCTCCACAAGGAGGGCGACGGCGACCTCAACAACGGCAGACTGCGCAGATTTGCGCTGTCGTTTCTCTGTTGTTTCCGCTGTCGTTTCCTTGTCGTTTCCGTGGCCCGATTTCGGGACACTTGGCAAGGAAATACGGGACTGTTCAGCGGCGAAATCGGCACCCTTCGCCTCCGTTTTGGGAACTGTTCCGCTTTCGGGACGCTTCAGGCGATAGACGTGTACCTGCCCGGTCCTCCCGCGGCGCTCACCGGTGTCCTCGAGATAGCCGAGCTCGCGAAGTCTGCGGAGGTTCTCAATGACGGTCTTGCGATCTTGGCAGGTCGCATCGGCGAGGTACTCTGCCGATGGCCAGCAGATCGACTCCTCCGGAGTTGCACAGTTTGCGAGCACGATGAGGACGCACTTCGTTGAGCTGCGACCGACGCGCTCTTTCAACGCCCAGGTGATGGCTTCGACGCTCAAGCGGCCTCCCTTGGCTGCTGGTCAGCCATCCAAGCGGCGACCTTCGCGCGGCCGGCGTCGGTAAGCCTCCATCGTCCGATGCGTGCCGTCTTGTCGTCCGCGTCTACGATGTCTACGTACTCGGTGACGAGATCGTCCGACGCGCTCAGGCCGCGAGCACGCAGCTTCGCGATGACGTCTGGCCCGTTTGCCGCGTGGGCAATGGCTCGGACGTTTGCGTTTGTCATTGACACGCCGCTCATCAGCGCTTCCAGCACGCGCTCCTGCCGCGGACTCGTAGGGCCCAGGAACGTGGAGCCGCTCCTCAGTGACTCATCGGCGTTGAAGAGCTGCAACTGGTCGATGTCGCTCATAGCGCACCTCCCATCTCCTGGATGATCTGCTCAGCCTGCTCAACTGCCTGCAAAGCTCGAGCGCGGCCAACAGAGTCAACCAGCAGAAGGCCTTCGTCGGTGCGATGGAGTGCGAGTCCAAGTAGCGCGAAGCGCGCCTGGAGGCCACGGAAGCTCTTGCGCTCCTCGTCGCGATGTGGAGAATCGCGGTGTGCTTCTTCCTGATGGCCCGGCGCCGCTGCAACGGCTGACCGGGCCTTCCCATTTCTGGCAAGTGCGTCGGGATCAACGCACCCGGCGATGACGCCGGTGGTCTCGGCGCGGTCCGTCATGCTGCGCGACCGAGCGATTCGATGAAGTGGCGGGCATGTGCCGCTCGCACCCGGGTGCAACGGGTTCCGATTTTGACCAACTGCAGTTCGCCCGCCGCCGCTTTGCGGTAGAGGGTTGAGACACTCAACCCAGTCGCCGCAGCGAGCGTGTCAAGGCGCAAGAGCGCGTCTGGCAGATCCAGTGCTTGCAGCGGTTGAGGGTTGAGTGCGTTACCTCGATTCGGCGCTGCCTTCACGGAGATACCCTGCGTGTGAGTCATGTGCGTGCTTTCAAATGAAAAAGCCCACCGAGCTTGCGCTGGGCGGGCCATGTGAACCCAGACGAATCTTGGGTTGAGGCGGAAATGAAAAGAGCCCGCGCGGTACTCCGGCGGGCCCTACTTGGTGGTGCTTGCGGTCGCGCTACGGCGAACTCTCTGGGGTATGGCGCTGCCAAACTTCCAGGCGCACCTTTCCATCCCTTAGCTTCCGGCCTAGCCGGTTTGAGCGTCACGGACGCTGGGATGCGGGCCTATGGCCGGAAGATCAATCCCTTGCCGGGACAGTTCAAATCGTCGTTGTGAGGCGTCCAAACTGTACATGCGCAGACGTGGTCCGACGTAGGTGAGATTGACCTCCAAAGTAACAGAGTGGGATTAAGACGAGGGAACGGCTCCCGGGGCCCCTCCAGCACCCGACTGCGCCCGCACCAGACCCCCTCAAGCGCTCCGAAGTTCGATCACTTCGCCGCCGGCTCGCAGTCGCTCCACGTAGTCGGCCCACCGCTGAAGCATGTCGCGACGCTGTTCAAGGTATTGCGTGCGGTTGTAAGCACGGCCGAGCGCGTCAGGTACCGCGTGTGCAAGTTGGGCCTCGACGATCTTGTCCTCGATCTCCAGACGCTCAGCGATCAAGGTGCGCGCGGTTGCACGGAAACCATGCGCGGTCATGTCGTCGTTGCTGTAGCCCATCCGCCGCAGCGCACTTCGCACCGTGTTCTCAGACATGCACCGCTGGCGTGTGGTCAATGCGGGGAAGACAAACGCCCCACTCCCCGTGAGCGGCTGCAACTCGCGCAGCACATCTACTGCCTGTCGAGCCAACGGCACAAGGTGCGGAGGCCCGGCGGTCTTGTCAGCCTTGAGCCGCTTCATCACCGTTCCGGGAACCGTGAGCATCGCCTTCTCGATGTCGACCCAGGCCCATTGCATTTGACGCAGCTCTCCTGGCCGAAGCAGCAGCAGCGGCGTGAGCGCCAGCGCAGCTTTCGTGACGGGGTGACCGCTGTAGCTGGCCATGTCGCGCAAGAGAGCCGCAACTTCCGCTGGCGCTACCAATGCAGCGTGATGTCTAGTCTGGACCGGCTGCAGCGCATCTCGCAGATCCTGCGCCGGGTTCCGGCCACAGACGCCAGTGGCTACACCATAGCGGAACACTTGGCCGCAAGCGTCCTTGAGGCGATGCGCCGTCTCGATAGCGCCGCGGGCCTCGACCTTGCGGAGCGCCTGCAGAAGCTCGGGCGGATCGATGTCGGCGATAGGACGGCGGCCCAGCGCCGGGAAGGCGTCGTTCACAAACCGAGCGAGCGTGCGGTCGGCGTGGCTGGTGCTGACCTTGACTCGGTGCACATTGTCCAACCACTCGCGCGCAACGAACTCAAAAGAACCCGGCAGCGGTTTGCCTTCGGCCTCAAGCTGGGCGCGCAACCTGGTGGCCGTCGCCATATCCTTGCGGGCGCGCTTCGCTTGCACAGGATCCTTGCCGGCCGCAAGGCCTTGCCTTGCCTCATCTCGCTTCTGTCGAGCCAATGCGAGCGAGGTGTCCGGATAGGTGCCGAGGCTGAGCCGGTTGGCTTTGCCGTCCACCCAGTACCTCAGGCGCCACCACCCCGTTCCTGAAGGCTGCGCCTCCAAAGTGAGGCCGGCGCCATCGTTGACATTCACCGCCTTCCCAGCCGCCGCAGCCCGCTTCAGCGCAGCCTCAATGCCCTTCACGCTCAACAGATTCACGCCAGGCATACCGCACAACTCCTCAGATTCAGCTGCCCGATCGGGCTGTTGTGCGGATTGTTGTGCGGCCTAGCCTGCGAAGTAAAGAGTGGATGTGCGTCAACGTGACAAAGAAAAAGCGCCTAAGTGCTTGATTCACTTAGGCGCTTGGCAGGTCATGAGCGGTCATGACACTCATATATGGTGGAGCCGGCGGGAATTGAACCCGCGTCCGCAAGCCTTTGCCGGGCAGTTCTACATGCTTAGCTCTCTGATTTGGATCTCGCCAATCCAGTCGCGCAGGAGCACGCTACCGGATCAGCCAGCACCCTAAATCTCGCCGTCACCCAAGGTGCACGAATGACAGCCAGCCAATGTGAATAACCTCTCTGTGTCAGGACTTGCGTCCCGTCACCCGGCCCATCGGCCAACCGGTGAGAGGTCCGCGGGGTTTAAGCCGCGAGAGCGTACGTTTGATCGTTCGCAGTTGGTTTGTTCCAGATGGATTTACGAGGTGCCTGGCCCTCGGCATGCCCTACTCCGACTCCGTACCCACGTCGAAACCAGGTCGGCCCCAGAGAGAGAAGTCTTGGATTATGCCAGTGTCGTGACACTCACGCGCGAAGCCACTCGAGCAACTGCTCGGGCGTGTCGACGATGACGTCCGCACCCCAGGCCTCGATGGGTTCACCGTCGCCCAGGTAGCCCCAACGCACCGCCACCGTGAGCATGTGGGCCGCGCGCCCGGCCGCGATGTCTCGCGCGTCGTCGCCGACGTACACGCAGGCCTCCGGCGGCACGCCGGCCCGGCGCGCTGCCTCCAGCAAGGGCGCCGGATGTGGCTTGGCGTGTGGGGTCGTGTCGCCGCCGACGACAGCCGCCGCACGATCCGCCCAACCCAACCCGCGCGCGAGGGGCAACGCGAAGCGCTCGGACTTGTTGGTCACGATGCCCCAGCTCAGACCCGCCTGCGCGAGCGAATCCAGCATCGCGACCACGCCATCGAAAGGCGCCGTCTCGCGAAGCAGGCGCTGCTCATAGCGATCGAAGAATTCATCACGCAGCGCCGGGAAGGTCACTTCCATCGGCGACACGCCGAAGGCCACGCCCATCATTCCTCGCGCTCCCGCCCCGACCATGGGACGAAGGCGCTCGAACGGCACTTCCGGCAGGCCGCGGGCCACGAGCATCTCGTTGGTCGCGCCCGCCAGATCCGGGGCGCTGTCCACCAGCGTGCCGTCCAGATCGAACAGCACCGCGCGCATGGCGGCGCGCGCGGCGGTGGCAGGCGGGGTCGCCGCCGTCGGCGGCATCGGCAGGACGGCGCTCATGCGGGACGGCGGCAGGCCAGCAGGTAATTGACGTCGGTGTCCGCGTTCAAGGCGTAGCGCTGCGTCAACGGGTTGAAGGTCAGTCCCTTGGCGCCCTGCACCTCCAGGCCGGCATCGCGGCACATCTGCGCGAGTTCCGACGGACGGATGAATCGCGCGTACTCGTGCGTGCCGGCGGGCAGCATCCGCAGCACGTACTCCGCGCCGACGATTGCGAACAGGAAGGACTTGGCGTTGCGGTTCAGCGTGGACAGGAACACCCAGCCGCCCGGCTTCACCAGCTGACCCAATGCCGTCACCACCGAGGCCGGATCGGGCACGTGTTCCAGCATCTCCATGCAGGTCACCACATCGAAGGACGCAGGCCGCTGCGCGGCTAGATCCTCGACGGCAATCTCCTGATACGCGACGTTCTCGGTGCCGGCTTCCATCGCATGGAGCTCCGCCACGCGCAGCGACTTGGTCGCCAGGTCGATGCCGAGCACGTTGGCGCCCTTTCGCGCCATCGCATCGGCCAGGATGCCGCCGCCGCAACCGACGTCCAGGGCCGTCTTGCCCTGCAGGGCGCATAACCCATCGATCCAGTTCAATCGCAGCGGATTGATCTGGTGCAGGGGCTTGAATTCACTTTCGGTATCCCACCAGCGGTGGGCGAGTTCGCTGAATTTCTCCAGCTCTTTTGCGTCGACGTTCGCCATGGGGCGCAATGGTAGCCGAGCCCATCCGCGCCGAGCGCGACATCGCCCGGATCTCCGATGAACACCGCATTCCCGCCAATGACACGGGCATGAAAAAACCCCGCGAGCCTGACGGCTGGCGGGGTTTCGCGGACGGTGGCCGAAGCCACCTGCCACGGATCGCGAACGATCCGATTACTTGACGGCGCGGGTACCGACCACTTCGATTTCGACGCGGCGGTTCTTGGCGCGGCCTTCCGCGGTCTTGTTGTCGGCGATGGGCTGCTTCTTGCCCTTGCCTTCGGTGTAGACGCGGTTCTTTTCCAGACCCTTCGAGACCAGGTAGGTCTTGACGGCTTCGGCGCGGTGCACCGACAGCTTCTGGTTGTAGGCGTCCGTGCCGATGCTGTCGGTGTGGCCGACGGCGATGATCACTTCCAGGTTGATGCCACCCGTCTTCGAGATCAGGTCGTCCAGCTTCGCCTTGGCTTCAGGCTTGAGGACCGACTTGTCGAAGTCGAAGAAGGCGTCAGCGGCGTACGTGACCTTCTCGCTGGTCGGTGCGACCACCGGAGCGGGCGTCGGTGCGGGCGTCACGGCCGGAGCCGGTGCCGGAGCGGGCGGAGCCACGACCGGAGCGGCCACCGGCTTCAGGGCGCCGTCGCAGTCCTTGGCAGCCGTTGCCGGGGTCCAGAATGCATCGCGCCAGCACAGCTCGTTGGTGCCGTTCTTCCAAACGGTGCCATCCGTTGCGCGCCAGTTGTCCACGGTTTGGGCCATCACGCCCGAGGTGGCCACAGCGGCGACAGCAAAGAGCGCTGCCACGCGGTTCAGTTTCTTCATGATTCTCCTCTCAAGGAAAGCCGCAGTTGCCCTGCGAAACGTCCAATGTCGGAACTAAAACCTCAGGAGTTCCCTGACCAAGGGTTTCTCCTAGGGACGAACCGATTGTGCCATAGGGCAACAGGACGCCTCCATTCTCGCGGCATGCACCGCGACAGTTCATGAACCTGTTGCGCAAGCACGACAAGCGCGCGCAATTAGAATCCCTGTCTTCCGATCTCTCCAGAGGCCGCGCATGTTCGTGCGCGCCCCATGCGCATGACCCAGTTCGCCAAGGAAACCCTGCCGATCAGCCTCGAAGAGGAGATGCGCCGCTCCTACCTGGATTACGCGATGAGCGTGATCGTGGGCCGCGCCCTCCCCGACGCGCGTGACGGCCTCAAGCCGGTGCATCGGCGCGTGCTCTTCGCGATGCACGAGCTCAACAACGACTGGAACCGGCCGTACAAGAAGTCGGCCCGTATCGTCGGCGACGTCATCGGTAAATACCACCCGCACGGCGACAGCGCCGTGTACGACACCATCGTGCGGATGGCGCAGGACTTCTCGCTGCGCCACATGCTGGTGGACGGCCAGGGCAATTTCGGCTCGGTCGACGGCGACAACGCCGCGGCCATGCGATACACCGAAATCCGCCTCTCCAAAATCGCCCATGAAATGCTGGCCGATATCGACAAGGAAACCGTCGATTACGGCCCGAACTACGATGGCAGCGAGAAAGAACCGCTGGTATTGCCGGCGCGTCTGCCGAATCTGCTGATCAACGGCGCGGCCGGTATCGCGGTCGGCATGGCCACGAATATCCCGCCGCACAACCTCAACGAGGTCGTCGACGCCTGCCTGCACGCGTTGAAGAATCCGGAATGCTCGATCGACGAGCTGATGGAGATCATCCCCGCGCCGGACTTCCCCACCTCCGGGATCATCTACGGCCTGTCGGGCGTGCGCGAGGGCTACCGCACCGGCCGCGGCAAGGTCGTGATGCGCGCCAAGGTGCATTTCGAGGACATCGATCGCGGCCAGCGCCAGGCGATCATCGTCGACGAGATCCCGTATCAGGTGAACAAGAAGACCCTGCTCGAGCGCATCGCCGAGCTGGTCCAGGAAAAGAAGATCGAGGGCATCAGCCACATCCAGGACGAGTCCGACAAGTCGGGCATGCGCCTGGTGATCGAGCTCAAGCGCGGCGAAGTGCCCGAGGTGGTGCTGAACAACCTCTACAAGAACACGCAGCTGCAGGACACCTTCGGGATGAACCTGGTGGCGCTGGTCGACGGCCAGCCCCGCCTGCTCAACCTGAAGCAGATGATCGACTACTTCCTGCAGCATCGCCGCGAAGTGGTCACCCGCCGCACCGTGTTCCAGCTGCGCAAGGCCCGCGAACGCGGCCACGTGCTGGAAGGCCTGGCCGTGGCGCTGGCCAACATCGACGACTTCATTGCCATCATCAAGGCCGCGCCGACGCCTCCCGTCGCGCGCCAGGAACTGATGGCCAAGTCGTGGGATTCCTCGCTGGTGCGCGAAATGCTGTCGCGCGCCGATGGCGATACGCCGGGAGGCCGCGCGGCCTTCCGTCCGGACGACCTGGGCGCCGAGTTCGGCCTGCAGGGCGACGGCCTGTATCGCCTGAGCGATACCCAGGCCCAGGAAATCCTGAACATGCGCCTGCAGCGCCTGACCGGCCTGGAGCAGGACAAGATCGTCGGCGAGTACCGCGACGTGATGGCCCAGATCGCCGACCTGCTGGACATCCTGGCCAAGCCGGCCCGCGTGACGACCATCATCGGCGAGGAACTGGTCTCGCTGAAGCAGGAGTTCGGCCAGACCAAGCTGGGCGCGCGCCGCAGCGTGATCGAGCACAACGCGCAGGAACTCGGCACCGAGGACCTGATCACGCCGACCGACATGGTGGTGACGCTCTCGCACACCGGCTACATCAAGAGCCAGCCCCTGTCCGAGTACCGCTCGCAAAAGCGCGGCGGCCGCGGCAAGCAGGCCACGGCCACCAAGGAAGACGACTGGATCGACCAGCTCTTCATCGCCAACACGCACGACTACATGCTGTGCTTCTCCAACCGCGGCCGCGTCTACTGGCTCAAGGTCTGGGAAGTGCCGCAGGGCTCGCGCAACTCGCGCGGCAAGCCCATCGTCAACATGTTCCCGCTGCAGCCCGAGGAGAAGATCAACGTGGTGCTGCCGCTGACGGGCGAGTTCCGCAGCTTCCCGGAAGACCACTTCATCTTCATGGCCACCGCGCTGGGCACCGTCAAGAAGACCCCGCTGAAGGACTTCAGCAACCCGCGCAAGGCCGGCATCATCGCGGTCGACCTGGACGAGGGCGACTACCTGATCGGCGCCGCGCTCACCGACGGCCAGCACGACGTGATGCTGTTCTCCGACGGCGGCAAGGCCGTGCGCTTCGACGAGAACGACGTGCGCCCGATGGGCCGCCAGGCCCGCGGCGTGCGCGGCATGATGCTCGAGGCCGATGCAGCGCGTGATCGCCATGCTGGTGGCCGAGGACGAGACGCAGAGCGTGCTGACCGCCACCGAGAACGGCTACGGCAAGCGCACCCCCATCACCGAATACACCCGCCATGGCCGCGGCACGAAGGGCATGATCGCGATCCAGCAGAGCGAGCGCAACGGCAAGGTGGTCGCCGCGACGCTGGTGCGTCCGGAGGACGAGATCATGCTGATCACCGACACCGGCGTGCTGGTGCGCACGCGGGTTGCCGAGATCCGCGAGCTGGGCCGCGCCACGCAAGGCGTGACGCTGATCTCGCTGGACGAGGGTGCCAAGCTCTCGGGCCTGCAGCGCATCGTGGAAAACGATGCGAACGAGTCTACCGACTCCACCGATGCGGACGCCAGCGGTCCCGCCGGTTCCGATGCCGGCGACGCCACGGGCGCCGCGGGCGACTCCACTCCCGACGTGAAGGAATGACCTTGTTGCTGAAGTCCATCCAAGCCGGCGTCATCGCCGCATCGCTGCTGGCGAGCCCCGTCGTCTTCGCCCAGAAGGCCGACAGCCCGCAGTCCAAGAAGGACCTGATCGCCCGTCTGCTCAAGCTCCAGCAGCCCGCCATCGAGGCGCTGACCATGAGCGTGCTGACCCGTCCGGTGCAGGAACTGGCCGCCAAGGCCGCCCCGGCCCTGCGCAACGTGCCCGAGGCCCGCCGCGAGGCCGTGGCCAAGCAGATCGACACCGACCTGAAGAAGTTCGTCGATGACAACGCCAAGCCGCTGGTCGACAAGGGCCTGAAGCTGGCCCCGTCGACGATGGGCGTGGCGCTGGACGAGAAGTTCACCGAGGACGAGCTCAAGCAGTTGCTGGCCTGGCTGGAATCGCCGGTGAGCCGCAAGTTCGCCGAGTCCTCGCAGGAACTGCAGAGCATCTACACGAAGAAGCTGATCGACGACAACGGCAAGGCGCTGGACGACAAGTTCACCGCCCTGCAGGCCAATGTCGCCAAGCAGCTGGGCCTGGAGCCCGCGCCGGCGCAGCCGGGCGCCTCCGCAGCCAAGCCGGCCACCAAGCCCGCGCCGACGCCGAAGAAGTAAGCCGCGGCGGCGGCCCCGTGCCGTCACCGTGACCGGAGGGCGGCTCGCGCGGCCCGCCGGTTTCCGCGAGGCGCCGGCGGACGGCTCCGCCCTCCCCGGTCCTCGCGCCCCCTTGCCCGCACCCCGTGCTTACCCCGCGCCCGCCATGTCCGCCTCCCGCCCGTTC
This sequence comes from Roseateles sp., assembly GCA_039594005.1. Taxonomy (GTDB): domain Bacteria; phylum Pseudomonadota; class Gammaproteobacteria; order Burkholderiales; family Burkholderiaceae_C; genus Roseateles. The sequence continues at coordinate 199,748 of JBCNOF010000010.1, read as the reverse complement.
AATTTCTCCGCCGGTCCCGCCGCCCTCCCGCCCGAGGTCCTGAGCCAGGTCGCCGAGGAGATGCTGGATTGGCACGGTTCGGGTATGAGCGTCATGGAGATGAGCCACCGCGGCCGCGAGTTCATCTCGATCTATGAAGCCGCCGAGGCCGACCTGCGCGAGCTGCTGCAGGTGCCTTCGAACTTCCGCATCCTGTTCATGCAAGGCGGCGGCCTGGGCGAGAACGCCATCCTGCCGCTGAACCTGTCGCGCGGCGGCGCGGTCGACGTGGTCGTCACCGGCTCCTGGTCGAAGAAGAGCGCCGCCGAGGCCCGTCGATATGCCGACGTGCGCATCGCCGCCAATGGCGCGGACCTCGACCCCGACGGCGGCCGCTACCTCGCCATCCCCGATCCCGCGTCCTGGCAGCTGCGCCGCGACGCCGCCTACGTCCACGTCTGCACCAACGAGACCATCGACGGCGTCGAGTTCTCCGCCCTGCCCGACCTGAAGGCGCTGGGCCACGACGCGCCGCTGGCGATCGACTTCTCGTCGCACGTGGCCTCGCGCCCGGTGGACTGGTCGCGCGTGGGCATCGCCTTCGCCGGCGCGCAGAAGAACATCGGCCCGGCCGGCCTGACGCTGGTCATCGTCCGCGAGGACCTGCTGGGTCACGCGCTGCCGATCTGCCCCTCCGCCTTCGACTACAAGATCGTCGCCGAGGCGCAGTCCATGTACAACACGCCGCCGACCTTCGGCATCTACGTGGCGGGCCTGGTGTTCCAGTGGCTCAAGCGCTTCACGTACGGCGGCAAGACCGGCCTGGCCGCGATCGAGCAGCGCAACGTCGACAAGGCGGCCCTGCTTTACGCCGCGCTGGACGGCTCCTCCCTTTACGAGAACCGCGTGGCGGCCGCCTGCCGCTCGCGGATGAACGTCCCGTTCTTCCTCCGCGACGAGCGTCTGAACGACGCCTTCCTGGCTGGCGCCAGGGAGCGGGGGCTGCTGCAACTCAAAGGCCACAAGTCGGTGGGCGGCATGCGGGCATCGATCTACAACGCGATGCCGCTGGAGGGCGTTCAAGCCCTGGTAAGCCACCTGAAAGACTTCGAGACCCGACATGGCTGACACGCCGAACACCCCCCTGCCCGACGCACCGGGCGGCGCCCCCGTGCCGCAGGCGCCGGTGGCCGATCCCGAGCTGCTCGCGCTGCGCGACCAGATCGACGCGCTGGACACCCAGCTTCTGACGCTGCTCAACCAGCGCGCCCACGTCGCCGAGCAGGTCGGAGAGATCAAGCGCCGCGACGGCACGCCGTTCTTCCGCCCGGACCGCGTGGCGCAGGTGATCGCCAAGATCCGCGGCGCCAACCAGGGCCCGCTCAAGGGCGAGCATGTCGCCGCGATCTGGCGCGAGATCATGTCCGCCTGCCTGGCGCTGGAGTCGCCCCAGCGCGTGGCGGTGCTGGGCCCGTTCGGCACCTTCTGCGAGCAGGCCGCCATCGAGTACTTCGGCGGCGCGGCCGATCTGATCTACTGCAACAGCTTCGATGAGGTCTTCCACGCGACCGCCTCGGGCAGCGCGCAGTACGGCGTCGTCGGCGTCGAGAACATGACCGAGGGCGTGGTGACGCGCTCGCTCGACCTGTTCCTGCACACGCCCACGCACGTCGTCGGCGAGGTCAGCCTGCTGATCCGACACAACCTGCTGCGCAAGGAGAACTCGCTGCAGGGCATCGAGGCCGTGCTGGCGCATCCGCAGGCCCTGGCGCAGTGCCAGAACTGGCTGTCCAAGCACCTGCCCAACGCGGAGCGCCGCGCGGTGTCCAGCAATGCCGAGGGCGCGCGCCTGGCTGCGGAGAACCCGGCCTACGCCGCGATTGCCAGCGAGCGCGCGGCGACGCTCTTCGGCCTGCACATCACCGCGCACGCGGTGCAGGACGAGGCCTACAACCGCACCCGATTCGCCGTGATCTGCCTGCCGCAGACCATGGCCACCCCCCCGGCCACGGGGCGGGACTGCACCAGCCTCATCGTGTCCGTGGCGAATCGCCCGGGCGCGATGCATGATCTGCTGGTCCCGTTGAAGAAGCATGGCGTGTCGATGACACGCCTGGAATCGCGCCCGGCGCGCACCGGACAGTGGGAGTACTACTTCTACATCGATCTGGACGGCCACCCGTCGCAGCCGCATGTCGCGGCCGCGCTCGCGGAGCTGCGCGAGCTGTGCGCGTTCTACAAGGTCATCGGCGCTTACCCGCTGAAGTCCTGACGCTGACGTCTTGAGCGAAAGAGGTTTCTCGCGATGTACAACCAACTCGGCGTGATCGGTTGCGGCCTGATGGGCGGATCGTTCGCGCTGGCCATGAAGAAGGCCGGCCTGGTGCGCCGTGTCGTCGGCTACAGCAAGAGCCCGTCCACGACCGACACCGCCCGCCGGATGGGCGTGATCGACATTGCCGCGGAGTCGGCGCTGCTGGCCGTGTCCGGCTCGGACATCGTGCTGGTGGCCGTGCCGGTGGCTGCGACCGAATCGACGCTCAAGGCCATCCGCCACCTCGTGCGCGCCGACGTGCTGATCATGGACGTGGGCTCGACCAAGAGCGACGTCGTCGACGCGGCCAAGCGCGCGCTGGGCAAGCAGTTCCCGAGCTTCGTGCCGGCGCACCCGATCGCGGGCAAGGAAAGCGCGGGCGTGCAGCACGCCGACGCGGCGCTGTACCAGGGCAAGCAGGTGATCCTGACGCCGCTGGACCAGACCAAGGCGGAGATGGTGCAAGCTGCCACCGATGTGTGGTCCGCGCTGGGATGCCAGGTGCTCAAGATGGCGCCGCATCACCACGACGAGGCCTTCGCCGCGGTCAGCCACCTGCCCCACCTGCTCGCGTATGCCTATTTCAGCTCGGTCGCCCGGCAGCCCTCGGGCCGCGATTTCCTGAGCCTGGCCGGCTCGGGCTTCCGCGACTTCACCCGCATCGCCGCGAGCGATCCGACGATCTGGCGCGACATCCTGATGGCCAACAAGCAGGACCTGCTGACCCAGTCGCAGCGCTTCCGCGAGGTGCTCGACCAGATGGAGCACGCCATCCGCCAGGGCGACGCGCACGCGCTCGAGACGATGATCCGGCAGGCCTCCGAGGGCCGCGCGCAGTGGCAGCTCGCCGCGCCGGCGTCGGGCTCGTCCAAGTCCAAGTAATCCAACCCCTCCCGCGGGCGCGGCGCCGGCCGCGCTCCACCGCGCCATGTACAAGATTCCCTTCCTGGACCTGCCCCCGCTGCGCGGCGCCGCGGGCACCGTGTCCCTGCCCGGCTCCAAGAGCATCTCCAACCGCGTGCTGCTGCTGGCCGGGCTCTCGGACGGCGTCACGCGCGTGCACGACCTGCTGGCCTCCGATGACACCAAGGTCATGCTGGCCGCGCTGCGCGAACTCGGCTGCGCGCTGGAGACCGACGCCGAGGGCGTGCTGTCGGTCACCGGCATCGGTGGGAAGCTGCGCAACGACGAGGCCGGGCTGTTCCTGGGCAACGCCGGCACCGCGATGCGCCCGCTGACCGCGGCGCTGGCGCTGCTGGCCGCGACGCAGGGCGGCCGCTTCGAACTCTCGGGCGTGCCGCGGATGCACGAGCGCCCCATCGGCGACCTGGTCGACGCCTTGCGCGCGCTGGGCTGCCCGATCGATTGCCTGGGCCAGGAGGGCTACCCGCCGCTGCGCCTCAACGGTCCGGCGGCGCTGACGCTGGACGTGCCGGTGCGCGTGCGCGGCGACGTCTCCAGCCAGTTCCTGACCGCGCTGCTGCTGGCGCTGCCGCTGGTCGCCGAGCGCGACATCGTCATCGAGGTCACCGGCGAGCTGATCTCCAAGCCCTACGTCCACATCACGCTCGAGCTGCTGGCGCGCTTCGGCGTGCAGGTCGAGCGCGCGGACGACTGGCAGCGCTTCGTCATCCCCGCGGGCAGCCGCTACCGCTCGCCGGGCGAGGTCCATGTCGAGGGCGACGCCTCGTCGGCGTCCTACTTCGTCGCGCTGGGCGCGATCGCGGCCACCGACGCGCCGGTGCGCATCGAGGGCGTCGGCTCGGCCTCCGTGCAGGGCGACGTGCGCTTCGTCGAGGCGGCGCAGGCGATGGGCGCCCAGGTCGAGATCGGCCCGAACTGGCTGGAGGTCCGCCGCGGCGCCTGGCCGCTCAAGGCACTGGACCTGGACTGCAACCACATCCCGGACGCCGCGATGACGCTGGCGGTGATGGCGCTGTACGCCGACGGCCCGACGACGCTGCGCAACATCGCGTCCTGGCGCGTGAAGGAAACCGACCGCATCGCGGCGATGGCCACGGAGCTGGGCAAACTGGGCGCGCGCGTCGAGGAAGGCCCGGACTGGTTGCGGGTCCACCCGCTCAAGGCCTGGAAGCCCGCTGCGATCCACACCTACGACGACCATCGCGTGGCGATGTGCTTCTCGCTGGCCGCGTTCAACGGCCTGCAGGACGACCGGGTCGGTCCGGCGGTGCCGGTGCGCATCCTGGACCCGCAATGCGTGGCCAAGACCTTCCCGGATTATTTCGAGACGCTGTTCGGCGTCGTGCGCGCCGAGGCCGCGGACATCCCCGTCATCACCATCGACGGCCCGACCGCCTCGGGCAAGGGCACGCTGACCGACGAGGTCGCGCAGGCGCTGGGTTACGACGTGCTCGACTCGGGCGCGCTGTACCGGGTGACCGGCCTGGCCGCCTCGCGCCGCCACATCGACCTGAACGACGGCGAGGCCGTCGCCGCGCTGGTGCCGACGCTGGACCTGAAGTTCGAGTCCGGCCGGGTGCTGCTCGACGAGGAGGACGTCTCGGCCGACCTGCGCCAGGAAGCCACCGGGCTGATGGCCTCACAGGTGGGCGCGCATCCGGCGGTGCGCCGCGCGCTGCACCAGCTGCAACTGGATTTCCGCCGCCTGCCCGGCCTGGTGGCCGACGGACGCGACATGGGCACGGCCATCTTCCCCGCCGCGCCGCTGAAGGTCTTCCTCACCGCGAGCGCGGCCACGCGGGCCGAGCGGCGCTACAAGCAATTGATTTCCAAGGGCATTTCGGCTAATATCGACAGCTTGCGCGCTGATCTGGAAGCGCGGGACGCACGCGACAAGGGTCGCAGCGCGTCTCCGCTGCAGGCCGCCGCGGACGCGATCGAGCTGGACAACTCGCAGCAGACCATCGGGGAATCCCGTGACCTGGTGCTGAGCTGGTGGCAGGAACGGCGTCCGTTCAAGGCCTGAGTTCAACGCGCGAATGGAGCGCCGCCCCTCCCGCCGGACGACAGTCCACTGGGGGTGGCGCATTCGACAACCTAACCCGCAAGTCCGCTTGCAACACAAGCCCGCGCACCTCTCGGATCAGGCCGCTTGACTCATCAGGCCGCCGGACGCTCTGTGCCTGGCAAGGAAATCTCACATGTCCCAAATGGAATCTTTCGCCGCCCTCTTCGAGGAATCGCTGCAGAAGTCGAACATGCGCGCCGGCGAGGTCATCTCCGCTGAAGTCGTGCGCATCGAGCACAACTTCGTGGTCGTCAACGCCGGCCTGAAGTCCGAAGCTTACGTGCCCGTCGACGAGTTCAAGAACGACCAGGGCGAAGTCGAAGTCCAAGTCGGCGATTTCGTCTCGGTCGCGATCGACGCGATCGAAAACGGCTACGGCGACACCATCCTGTCGCGCGACAAGGCCAAGCGCCTGGCCTCGTGGCTGTCGCTGGAAAAGGCCCTGGAATCGGGCGAATTCGTCACCGGCACCGTCACCGGCAAGGTCAAGGGCGGCTTCACCGTCGTGGTCAACGGCATCCGCGCCTTCCTGCCGGGTTCGCTGGTCGACGTGCGTCCGGTGAAGGACACCACCCCCCTCGAAGGCAAAGAGCTGGAGTTCAAGGTCATCAAGCTGGACCGCAAGCGCAACAACGTTGTGGTGTCGCGCCGCAGCGGTGGTCGAAGCCTCGATGGGCGAAGAGCGCGCCAAGCTGCTGGAAACGCTGCAGGAAGGCGCCATCAGGTCAACGGTGTCGTCAAGAACCTCACCGACTACGGCGCGTTCGTGGACCTGGGCGGCATCGACGGCCTGCTGCACATCACCGACATGGCCTGGCGCCGTGTCCGTCACCCGAGCGAAGTCGTGACGGTGGGCCAAGAACTGACCGCCAAGGTCCTGAAGTTCGACCGCGAGCGCAACCGCGTCTCCCTGGGCCTGAAGCAGCTGGGCGAAGATCCGTGGGTCGGCATGTCGCGCCGTTACCCGGCCAAGGCACCCGCCTGTTCGGCAAGCGTCACCAACCTCACCGACTACGGCTGCGTTCGTCGAGCTGGAAGCGGGCGTCGAAGGCCTGGTACACGTCTCCGAAATGGACTGGACCAACAAGAACGTCCCTCCGTCGAAGGTCGTCCAGCTGGGCGACGAAGTGGAAGTCATGGTTCTGGACATCGACGAAGACCGGCGTCGTATCTCCCTGGGCATGAAGCAGTGCAAGGCCAACCCGTGGGAAGAGTTCGCCGAGAACGTCAAGCGCGGCGACCGCGTCAAGGGCCCCATCAAGTCGATCACCGACTTCGGCGTGTTCATCGGCCTGGACGGCGGCATCGACGGCCTGGTCCACCTGTCCGACCTCTCCTGGAACGAAGCCGGCGAAGAAGCCGTACGCAACTTCAAGAAGGGCGACGAAGTCGAAGCCGTCGTGCTGGCCGTCGACGTCGAGCGCGAGCGCATCTCCCTGGGCATCAAGCAGCTGGAAGGCGATCCGTTCTCCAACTACGTGTCGGTGAACGACCGCGGCATGACCGTGACCGGCAAGGTCAAGACCGTCGACGCGCGTGGCGCCGAGATCGACCTGGGCGAAGACGTCATCGGCTACCTGCGCGCCTCGGAAATCAGCCGCGACCGCGTGGAAGACGCCCGCAACGTGCTGAAGGAAGGCGACGAAGTCAAAGCCATGATCATCAACATCGACCGCAAGTCGCGCGGCATCCAGCTGTCGATCAAGGCCAAGGACAACGCCGACGAGCAGCAAGCCATGCAGCGCCTGTCGCAGTCCAACGAGCGTGAAAACGCCGGCACGACGAGCCTGGGCGCCCTGCTGCGCGCCAAGCTGGACAACCAGAACAACGGCTGATCCTCAAGAGCGTCGGGCGCTACGCGTTGCGTGGCGCCCCGTCTCGAGAGAATCCCCTGTTCTGGCCGGCGGCAGGCTGAGTTAGCCTGACTGCCGCAGACACGCCCAACCGACGCACAAGCGCTTCGACAGGCTCGCTCCGCAGCGAGCCTGTTTTTCTTCAGATGCTGACGACCATGACCCGATCCGACCTGGTGGCCCACTTGTCCGAGCGCTTCGGCCAGCTCACGCAACGAGACACCGAGTTCGCGGTCAAGACCATCCTGGACGCGATGTCCGACGCGCTGGCCCGTGGCCATCGCATCGAGATCCGCGGATTCGGAAGCTTCTCGATCAACCGACGCCCGCCGCGCATGGGCCGCAACCCGCGCAGCGGCGAGCAGGTGCTGATCCCCGAGAAGCTGGTGCCCCACTTCAAGCCGGGCAAGGCCCTGCGCGAGGCGGTGGACGCGCAACTGCCCGTCACGGATGAAGACCAGCAAGCCGCCTGAACGTCAACGGGGCGCCGCTGCGCCCTGGCACAAGCGCCGCCTCGAGCGGCGCTTTTTTTTCGCCGTGCCGAACGTCATGCGCTCGCCTTGGCGTACCGCGCACGCGCCTAGAATCGCCCCCCATGCGAATCCTGGTCTGGCTCTTCCGCGCCTTCCTGTTCTTCTGCCTGTTCGCCTTCGCGCTGAACAACAGCCAGGAGGTCGTCGTGCACTGGTTCTTCGGCCAGGCCTGGCGCTCTCCGCTGGTGATCGTGGTGCTGCTGACCTTCGGGCTCGGTTGCGCTTTCGGCGTGCTGGCGATGGTGCCGTCCTGGTGGCGCCACAAGCGCGCGGCCGCCCGATCGCTGCCTCCCGCGGACGATGTGCCGCCGCCGTCCGCGGCGAGTGCCTCCGCCAACGACCCCAAGATCCCCGATGGAATTTGATCTCAGCTGGTTGCTGATCGGCGTCCCCCTGGTCTTCGGCCTGGGCTGGCTCGCGTCCAAGCTGGACTCGCGGCAATGGAAGCGCGAGCAGCGCGACGCGCCGCGCGCCTACTTCAAGGGCTTGAACCTGCTGCTCAACGAGCAGCAGGACAAGGCCATCGACGCCTTCATCGAGGCCGTGCAGGCCGACCCGGACACCTCCGAGCTGCATTTCGCGCTGGGCAACCTGTTCCGCCGCCGCGGCGAGTACGAACGCGCGGTGCGCGTGCACCAGCACCTGCTGTCGCGCGGCGACCTGCCCAAGTCCGAGCGTGACCGCGCGCAGTACGCGCTGGCGCAGGACTTCTTCAAGGCCGGCCTGTTCGACCGCGCCGAGTCCGCCTATGAGGCGCTCAAGGGCACGGCCTTCGACCACGAGGCGGCGCTGGCGCTGCTGTCCTTGTACGAACGCTCGCGCGAATGGGCCAAGGCGGCCGAGGTGTCCGAGCAGCTGGAGGCCGCGGGCACCGGCAGCTTCGCCAGCCGGATCGCCAACTACTGGTGCGAGTTGGCGCTGGAGGCGCAGGCCCATCAGGACGAGGCCCAGGCGCGCCGCTGGCTGGACCAGGCACGCGAGCGCGCGCCGCAGTCCGCGCGCGCCTACGTGCTGCTGGGCCAGATGCTGGCCCGTCAGGGCGACCAGCCGGGCGCGATGGCGCTGTACGGCGAGCTGCTGAAGGCCAATCCGGACGCGTTCAACCTGGTCGCGCGCGATTACGCGCAGGGCGCGCAGGCCACCGGCACGGTGGCGCAGGCGCTGGCGCTGATCGAGGCCCAATACCGCCGCCATCCGAGCATGGCGCTGCTGCAGGCGATCGCGCTGCTGGAACCCGCGCCCGACGCGCAGCGCCGCCGCCTGGCCGAGCACCTGCGCGTGGAGCCAGCCCTGTCCGCGGCCACGCAGCTGCTGCAGCAGAGCCAGTCGCGCCAGCAGCCGCTCAACGACGACGAGGCCCAGTTGGTCGGCACCGCGCTGCAGCGCGCCGTGCGTCCGCTGCAGCGTTACCGCTGCGCGGCCTGCGGCTTCGAGTCGCAACACTATTTCTGGCAATGCCCCGGCTGCCTCAGCTGGGACAGCTACCCTCCCCGTCACGTCGAAGAGCTCTGAGCCCGCGATGACCACCCCGATGAGCTCCTCCCCCACGACCGCGCCCGGCGCGCCGGCCGATGCCGCCGCGCAGCGCGTCATCCTGTGCATGAAGTGGGGCACCAAGTACGGTCCCGAGTACGTCAACCGGCTCTACGCGATGGTGCGCCGCCACCTGCGCGGTGACTTCCGCTTCGTCTGCCTGACGGACCGCGGTGAAGGCGTGCGCGCCGAGGTCGAATGCCTGCCGATCCCGCCGCTGGACCTGCCCCCGGGCAGCCCGGAGCGCGGCTGGACCAAGCTGACCACCTTCAGCGACGACCTGGTGCAGAAGTACGGCCTGCGCGGCACGGCGCTGTTCCTGGATCTGGACGTGGTGATCGTCGACGACATCACGCCCTTCTTCGAGGAGCCCGGCGAGTTCCTGATCATCCATGACTGGAAGCGCCCCTGGCGCATCACCGGCAACTCCTCGGTCTACCGCTTCACGCTGGGCGCGCATCCCGAGGTGCTGGCCAAGTTCCGCCGCGAGTTCGACGCGATCCGCGCGAAGTTCCGCAACGAGCAGGCCTATCTCTCCGACGAGATGCATCAGAAGGGGCTGCTGAAGTACTGGGACGCGCGCTGGTGCGCGAGCTTCAAGTACCACAGCATCCCGCGCTGGCCGCTGAACTACTTCCAGGCGCCGTTCATTCCCGAGGGCGCGCGCATCCTGATCTTCCACGGCGTGATGAATCCGCCCGACGCGCTGGCGGGCCGCAGCAACGGCAACTGGCGCCGTCCCAAACCCGCCGGCTGGATCGCCGACCATTGGCGCGAGTGACGGGTGGCGCATGAGCACGAGCTTCTCCTCCCCCGCCCGTCCCGCCGCGACAGGCGCCGCGGCGGTCACTGACATCGGCGGCGCCACGCCGTGGCTGTCGGTGCTGATCCCGGTCTTCAACGTCAAGGACTACCTGCGCGAGTGCGTGGACTCGGTGGTCTCGCAGGCGGATGGCGGCGTCGAGATCCTGCTGGTGGACGACTGCTCCACGGACGGGTCCGGCGACCTGGTGCGGACGATCGCGGCGGAGCACGCCGCCGGCCCGGTGCGGGTGCGCGGCCTGTTCCATGAGAAGAACCTGGGCCTGTCCGGCGCGCGCAACACGATGCTGCAGGCGGCGCGCGGCGAGTACGTGTGGTTCGTCGACTCGGACGATTACCTGATGCCCGGCGCGATCCCGCGGCTGCGCGAGGTGGTCCAGGCCCATGCGCCGGCCCTGGTGCTGTGCGACTTCTTCATGCTGCGCGAGCACACCAAGCTCAAGCACCGGCTGCGCGGCGAGATGCATCGCCGCACCTTCTTCGGACCTGAGCGTCAGCTGGTGTCCGACCACTCGTTGCTGATGCGCGGCCTGTTCGAGGCGGGCCAGATGCACAGCTGGTCCAAGATCGCGCGGCGCAGCGTCTGGGGCGAGGAGCTGCGTTTCCCGGTCGGCCGCTACTTCGAGGACATGGCCACCACGCCGTGGCTGGCGCTGCAGGCGGAGAGCGCCTGGTATGAGCCGGCGGTGTGGGTGGCCTACCGGCAGCGCGCCGGGTCCATCCTCAGCACGCCCAACGTGACCAAGGCCGAGCACCTGGCCCATGCGCTGGCGAACCTGCGCGACGCGGCCCAGGGCCGACCGCTGGACCACGCGGCGAATTTTGCGTGGGCGCATTTCGCGGCGCGCAACTTCATCGGCGCCTCGCGCATGGCCGACAAGGCGTTGCCCGACGGCTGCGAGAAGACGGTGGCGATGTTCCGCCAGGCCTTCGAGGAGGCCTCGCCGATCCCGTTGCGGGAACTGGACCGGGCCTACAAATCGCGCGGCTGGTTCGTGCGGGCGTACCGGCTGCGGTACTGGCTGCGCCGGGCGGAACTGGCGGGGACCCGTGCAGCAGCCTGAGAACGCGCCCGGCAACGTGACCGGACAGGCGCTCCACATCGCGCATGTGCTGCTGACCGACCGCTTCGCCGGCAGCGAGCGCTACGCGATCGACCTGGCCAACCTGCAGGCGCCGCATCACCGCGTGACGATGATCCTGACGCGCTCGGCGGGCGAGTCCCGGCCTGACGCGCTCGCGCATCGGCTGGATCCGCGCGTGGACGTCCAATTCGTCGACGGCTGGGCGCCGCTGCGCATGCTGGCCGTGCGTCGCCGGCTGCGCGCGCTGCGTCCTGATGTCGCCCATGGCCATCTCAGCTGGGCCAATCGGGCGCTCAACGGCTGGCGCGGCAAATCGACGGCGCGCGTGTCCACGCTGCACATCCGCTACAAAGGTCCGCAGCAATCGAAGCTCGACGGCGTGATCGCGATCGCGCCGTGGCAGCTCGAGGACCTGCCGGCCCACTTGCCGCATGTCCAGATCGACAACTGGAGCGAAGCGCGTCCCCCGCGCGAGGACGCGCGCGCGCAGTTGCGCCGCTCGCTGGGCATGGCCGACGACGAGGTGCTGTTCGGCGCGCTGGGCCGGGTGGAAGAGAGCAAGGGGCTAGACATCCTGATCGAGGCCTGGCAACAGGCGCGGCCGGCGCGGGCCCGGCTGGTCATCGTCGGTCACGGCCGCGACTGGGATCGCCTGCGGCGCATGGCGCCGGCGGACATCGTGATGCCCGGTTTCGCGGAACGTCCGCAGGACTGGATGGCCGCCTTCGACGTGTTCGTCAGCGCGGCTCGCAGCGAGCCCTTCGGGCTGGTGTTCCTGGAAGCGATGTACGCGGGACTGCCCATCCTGGCCAGCGACAGCGAGGGCGCACGGCACCTGTCCGGCGTCATCGACACGCCGCTGCTGCCGCGCGGGGATGTCGGGGCGCTGGCTCAGGCGCTGGACCGCCTGGCGTGCTCGCGGCCGCCGCGGCGCGGCTATGAGCTATCGCGTTTCGATGCCGGTCATCAGGCCGCGCGCATTGAAGCGTTCTATCGCGAGCTCCTGGCCCGGAAGGTTTGACGGGTCGAACTGGGGTGGGAATGCCCCTGTCATGACGGTCTTGGCGTCGGGGCGGGCACGCGGGCGCGCGGCGATCCGAGGTCACAATGCCGGATCACGTCAATGCGCGCTCCGCGCCCTTGCCCACCATGACCCCTGATTACCTGATCGTCGGCGCCGGATACGCCGGCTCCGTCTGTGCCCGTGAGCTGGCCGACGCCGGCAAGACCGTGGTCCTGATCGACAAGCGCCCGCACATCGGCGGCAACGCCTACGACGAGCGCGACGCCCATGGCGTGCTCATCCACCCCTACGGGCCGCACATCTTCCACACCAACTCGAAGAAGGTCTTCGAGTACCTGTCGCGCTTCACCACCTGGCGCTTCTACGAGCACCGCGTGCTGGCCAAGGTCGGCGAGCAGTTGCTGCCCATCCCGATCAACCGCACGACGATCAACACGCTCTACGGCCTGTCGCTGACCGAGGACGAGGTGCAGGGCTACCTGGAGACGGTGCGCGAGCCGCGCGAGCCGATCCAGACCAGCGAGGACGTGGTGCTGAACAGCGTCGGCCGCGACCTGTGCGACAAGTTCTTCCGCGGCTACACGAAGAAGCAATGGGGGCTGGACCTGTCGCAGCTCTCCGCGGGCGTGGCGGCACGCATCCCGACGCGCAGCAACGACGACGACCGCTACTTCGCCGACACCTTCCAGTTCATGCCGGCCGACGGCTACACGGCGATGTTCGAGCGCCTGCTCGACCACCCGGCCATCACGGTCCGCACCGGCGTCGACTTCCACGACGTGCGGGGCGATTTCCCCGGCGCGCACATCATCTACACCGGCCCGATCGACGCTTACTTCGATCACTGCCACGGCCCGCTGCCCTACCGCAGCCTGCGCTTCGACCATGAGCACCTGCCGACGACGGCGCGGGTGCAGCCGGTCGGCACGGTGAACTATCCGAACGACCACGAGTACACGCGCATCACCGAGTTCAAGCACCTGACGGGCGAGGCTCACGCCGGGACGTCCATCGTGCGCGAGTACCCGCAGGCGGAGGGCGACCCGTACTACCCCGTGCCGCGGCCCGAGAACGAGGCGCTCTTCAAGAAGTACGCCGAGATGGCCGAGCAGGCCAAGGGCGTGACCTTCGTCGGCCGGCTGGCGCAGTACCGCTACTACAACATGGACCAGATCGTCGCCGCGGCGCTGAAGACGGCGCAGGATCTGCTGGAGATTCCCAAGGCATGATCTCGGGATGACCGTTTACTCCGAAGACCGGACGCCCGAGGCGATCCGGCGACCTGCCGTCCTGGTGTCGTGGGATGGCGCGAGCTTGCCGCTGGCCCTCGTCCAGTTCGACGCCGCCCCCGAATTCGACTGGATCCTCTTCGACTACACCGGCCGTCAGGCGCCGGGCGCCCGCACGCTGCGCGGTCAGCCCGTCACGGTGCTCGCCGCCAAGACCGAGTGCAAGGGTGAGATCTACAAGCACCTCGCCGATCACCTCGCCGCGACCGCTTCCGATCCTGCGGCCGGCACCTGGCCCGAGTACGTCGGCGTCATCGACGACGACATCCTGATCTCGGTCGCCCAGATCAACACCGCGCTGCACCTGGGCCGCAGCGAGCGGCTGGACGTCTTCTCGCCCGTGCTCAGCCACGACAGCCCCTACTCCCACCAATGGATGCGTCAGCAGCCCCACAAGCTCTACCGCGAGGTGGACTGGGTGGAGGTCATGATGCCCTTCTATCGGGGGGACCTCTTCATGGCGGCGCGCGCCTACTACCAGGACAACATCTCCTCCTGGGGGCTAGACCGCTTCCTGATCCCCACGCTGCAGCAGCTGCGCGGCCAGACCCGCACCGCGCTGCTGGACACCGTCATGGCCAGCCACCGACGCCCGGTCACCAGCGGCGAGAAGGTCTACCGCAACGGCCGCACCGCCTGGCAGGAACGCCAGATCCTGCGCCAGGCCAGCCTGGACCTGATCGCCCGCGAGGCCCCCGGACTGGTGAAGAGCCCCTGGTACCACCGCACCTTCGTCGCCCGCGAGACCCCCAACAAGTGGATCCGCTGGAAACGCCGCGCCGCGCGCGCGGTCACCGCCTGGCTGGACGCGGCACGCTGAGCGCCGCGCCCCCACGTCGCCGCAGCGCCCGACTCCGGCACAATCCCCGCTTTCTCCCATCGCTCCCCTGGCCGGGGCCGGCGCGTCGCGCCCGGCGCCGGCCTGCGCCATGACCGACCCCACCTCCGCCAAAGACAACGAACCGCTGGCCCCCACCGCGAGCCGACTGTGGCGCTTCATGAAGCCGCATCGCTGGGGCCTGCTGCTCTCCATCCTCTCCTTCGTGCTGGTCGCGGCCACCGAGCCGCTGATCCCGCAGCTGCTGGGCTTCGCGCTCGGCGAGGGCTTCAGCGGCAAGCCGGCCGGCACCGGCTCCACGCTGCCCGGCGGCGTGTCCATGCCCTCCATGCACGTCCAGTACAGCTTCCCCATCTGGATGGTGCCCATCGTGCTGATCGGGCTGTTCGCGCTGCGCGGGCTGTTCAGCTTCTGCGGCCAGTACCTGCTGAACTGGACGATCTCGCGCACCGTGATGGACCTGCGCGCGGCGCTGCTGCAGGTGCTGCTGCGCGCCGACGCCCGCGTCTACACCACCCTGCAGCCCGCCACCGCCGTGACCAAGGTCGTCAACGACCCCCAGCACGTCGTGACGCTGATCGCCGGCGCGCTCGTGACCATCCTGCGCGACGGCCTGCCCGCGCTCGCGCTGATGGGCTACCTGTTCTTCATCAACTGGAAGCTCACGCTGCTGTCGCTGATCACGGTGCCGGGGCTGGCCTTCGTCGTGCGCAAGGTCAACAAGCGGGTGCGCCGCATGGGCACCTGGGCCTACGACGCGCAGCTGCGGCTGGTGTCGGTGGTCGAGGACATCACCCGCGCCTGGCGCGTGGTGCGCAGCTTCGACGCCGCCGACTACGAGAAGCGCCGCTTCGCCGAGCGCGCCCGCGAGGTGCAGCGCGCCTCGCTCAAGACCGCCGCGTCCAACGCGATGGCCCAGCCGCTGTCACAGCTGATGGCCAGCGTCGGCATCTCGCTGATCGTGAGCCTGGCGCTGTACCAGTCCCGCGTGAACGGCACCGGCGTGGGTGACTTCGCCGCCTTCGTCGCGGCGCTGCTGCTGATGAGCTCGCGCCTGCGCCATCTCAGCGACGTCATGCAGCCCATCACCAACGCGCTGGTCGTGGCGCGCGGCTGCATCGGCCTGCTGGACACGCCCGCCGAGCGCGACACCGGCACGCGCGAGCTGACCGACGTCCGCGGCGACATCGTGCTGGAGCAGGTCACGCTGCGTTATCCGGGCGCGAACCGCGACGCGCTCGCGGCGCTGGACCTTCGCATCCCGTCGGGCAGGACCACCGCGCTGGTGGGCAGCTCCGGCGCGGGCAAGAGCTCGGTGGTGAGCCTGCTGCTCGGCTTCGAGCACCCCGACAGCGGCCGCATCCTGCTGGACGGCGTGCCCATCGACGAACTGACCAAGGCCAACCTGCGCCGGCAGTTCGCAGTCGTGTCGCAGGACATCGTGCTGTTCGACCTCTCCGTCGCCGACAACATCGCCTACGCGCAGGAACGCGACGACGCCAAGCTCGAGCAGGTGCTGCGCGCGGCCGCGCTGTGGGACTTCGTGCAAGGCCTGCCCGAGGGGCTGGACACCACCGTCGGCGCCAACGGCAGCAAGCTGTCGGGCGGTCAGCGCCAGCGCCTGGCGATCGCGCGCGCGCTGTACAAGGACGCGCCGGTGTGGATCTTCGACGAGGCCACCTCCGCGCTCGACACCGAGAGCGAACGCGCCGTCCAGCAGGCGCTGGAGCAGTGGCAGGGCCGCAAGACGCTGATCGTGATCGCGCATCGGCTCTCGACCATCCGCCGCGCGGACTGCATCCAGGTGATGGCCGATGGGCAGGTCATCGAGTCCGGCGACCATGACGCGCTCATGGCCCGGGACGGGACCTACGCGGGCATGGTGAAGGTCCAGCACTGACACGGCCGCTGGCCGTCACCTCTCCCTCTCCCGCGCAGCGGGAGAGGGGGAACTCTCCCCGGCAAGGCGCGTTCGGTCTCTACAGCTTGTCAGGGCTGACACAAAGACGATAAGCCCCGGACAAGGGGCGTCTATCCAATGCGGAACATCCCCCTCAGGAGTTCCGCATGCAGCCTCATCGCCACGCTTCCGATGCCACCCACGGTCATGATCACGACCAGGGCCTGGCGCACGACCTCGCCGTCCTGCTGCAGCGCCGCCGCGCGCTGGGCCTGCTCGCCGGGATCGCCGGCATCGGCGGCCTGTCGCTGATCGGCTGCGGCGGCGGCGGCTCCGACACCACCACCGTCACCACGGGCTCGTCGACCTCGGGCTCGGGGTCCACCGGCACCGGTACGACCACGGGCACGACCGGCAGCTGCTCGGTGATCCCCGAGGAGACCGCAGGCCCCTACCCCGGCGACGGCTCCAACAGCAACGGCAGCGGCGTCACCAACGCGCTGGCGCTCAGCGGCATCGTGCGCAGCGACATCCGCACCAGCATCGGCACCGCCAGCGCCACCGCGGGCGGCGTGCCGCTGACGCTGACGCTCAAGCTGGTCAACACCAGCAGCAGCTGCGCCGACCTCTCCGGCTACGCCATCTACCTCTGGCACTGCGACCGCGAGGGTCGCTACTCGCTGTACAGCGCGAGCATCGTCAACGAGAACTACCTGCGCGGCGTGCAGAGCACCGGCAGCGACGGCACCGTCACCTTCACGACGATCTTCCCCGGCTGCTACGACGGCCGCATGCCCCACATGCACTTCGAGGTCTACAAGTCGGCGAGCGCCGCGACCTCGTACGCCAACAAGATCAAGACCTCGCAGATCGCCTTCCCGACCGATGTCTGCACCACGGTCTACAGCACCGCCTCGGGCTACAGCAGCAGCCTGACCAACTTCAACCGCATCAGCTTCGCCTCCGACAACGTGTTCAGCGACGGCTACTCGACGCAGCTGGCCACGCTGACCGGCAGCGTCGCCGCCGGCTACGTCGCGACCCTGACGGTGGGCATCGCCGCCTGATCCCGCATGCCGCGCTTCATTCCCTCGACCTCCGCGCAGCAGCCAGGCTTCTCGCCGGCGTCGCCGCTGGAGCTGAGCGCCGGATCGGCCGGTGTATCGTGCGTGGCTCAGGCCGGCATGCCGCCGGCCGTGCCGGGGGAGATGCGCATGACGCGGTGTCTGGTGGTCGACGACGATGCGGAGATCCGCCGGTCGCTCGGCGAGTACTTGCAGAAGTTCAGCGTGACGGTGGGCACCGCGGCCGACGGCCGCGAGATGCGCCGCCAGATGGCCGCGCAGGTCTTCGACGTCGTCGTGCTGGACCTGATGCTGCCCGATGAGAACGGCCTGACGCTGTGCCAGTGGATCCAGCAGCACCATCCGTCGGTCCCGGTGATCATGCTGACCGCGCACGGCGACCCGATCAGCCGCGTGCTCGGGCTGGAGATGGGCGCCGACGACTACCTCGCCAAGCCCTTCGAGCCCCGCGAGCTGGTCGCCCGCATCCATGCGATCCGCCGCCGCGCGCGCCGCGGCGAGCACGAGGCCCAGACTCGGCGCGAGTTCCGCTTCGAGGGCTGGGCCTTCGATCGGTTGCTGCGTCAGCTGGTGTCGCCGCAGCAGGTGGTGGTGCCGCTGTCGAGCGCCGAGTTCCGCATGCTCAGCGCGCTGGTGGAACGCCCCGGCCGGGTGCTCAGCCGCGAGCAGCTGATCGAGCTCACGCGCGCGCCCGGCGTCGAGGTCAATGACCGCAGCGTGGACCTGACGATCTCGCGGCTGCGGCAGAAGCTGGGCGATTCGCCCAAGGAGCCGCGCCTGATCCGCACGATGCGCGGCGAGGGCTACCTCTTCGACGCCCAGGTGCAGGCTTGAACGCGGACCAGCGCTCGCCCGGGCGGCCCGGCCCCTTGCGCCGCGGCTTCGAACGCGTCTTCGGCGACACGCTGGCGCGGCGGATCTTCCTGCTGCTGTGGGTGACGCTGGTGGTGGCGCAGGCGCTGGCCATCGGCGTCGTGACCTGGACACGCGGCGAGTTCGACGTCCAGCGCGTGCGCGCCGTGCCCGTGCTCCCGCCGATGCTGCCGCCGGGGCGTGGGCCGCAGCAGCCGGAGCCCCAGGGCATGCAAGGACCTCGCGGTCCGTTCGGGCCGCAGGACGCGCCGCCCGAGATGCACGACGTGCCCCTGCCCGGCGACCTGCCGATGCCCCCGCGCGAGGGCTTCCGAGGCTTCCCGCAGGACGGCGCCTCGCCGTCGGAGCCGCCGCGGTGGCGCGGCCCGTTCCGCGCGCTCACCGCCTGGGAGTTGACGCTGGACTACGGCATCCGGCTGCTGGTGACCGGACTGGCGGCGTGGATCGCGTCGCGCTGGTTGTCACGGCCGATGCGCGATCTGGTGCGGGCCTCGCAGGACCTGGGCCAGTCGCTGCACAAGCAGGAGCGGCTGCCGCTGCTCGATGAGCGGCAAGGCACGGTGGAGATGCGTGAGACGGCGCAGGTCTTCAACACGATGGCGCGGCAGCTGCGGCGCCAGTTCAACGAACGCGGGCTGATGGTGGCGGCGATCTCCCACGACCTGCGCACGCCGCTCACGCGGCTGCGCATGCGGCTGGAGACGCTGGACATCGACGATCTGCAGCGCCAGCGCTCGGTCGAGGACATCCGCGAGATGAATGCGCTGGTGGACGCGGTGATGGAGCTCTTCCGCGGCGACGGCCCCGGCGCGGCCGAGCCGCTGCAGGACGTGGACCTGGGCGCGCTGGCCATGGCGCTGAGCGACGACCTGGTCGAGCAGGCCATGCCGGTGACCTGCGATGTCATCGGCGATGTCACCGGCGATCCCGGTGACGAGGACGGTCCCGCGCCGGTACTGGCCAAGGGCCAGCCGATGGCACTGCGCCGCGTGCTGGGCAACCTGATCGGCAACGCGGTGCGCTACGGCGGCAGCGCGGAGGTGCAGGTCGGGCGCGACGAGCAGGGTCCCTGGCTGCGCGTGATGGACCGCGGGCCGGGCATTCCGGCCGATCAGCTGGAGGCGGTCTTCGAGCCCTTCTACCGGCTGGAGGCCTCGCGCAATCGCCACACCGGGGGCGCGGGCCTGGGGCTGTACATCGCGCGCGAGCTGACCTTGCGGCAGCGCGGCTCGCTGGTGCTGTCGAATCGCCCCGAAGGCGGGTTGATGGCCGAGGTCAGGCTGACGTCCGGCTGACCGGACTCGCCCCGTCAGGCGACCAGGCGCGGCGGCCCGGGCGGATTCGGCGGGATCTGCAGGGCGAAACCGCCGGCGCGCTTGCGCATCATGGCCGGATCGACCTGCGGAGCCTGGGCCGGCCAGTCGAAGAACTTCTGGATCTCGGCGCGGCGCGCGAGCGTGTCGGCCATGCCCAGCGTGATCAGCTCGCTCGTGTACTCGGGCTCGAACAGCAGGTAGCTCACCAGCGTGGAGCCGCTGGCGGTGGCACCCTCGCCCGACACGCCCACGCTGCGCAGCAGCGCGCGGATCGCGGGCGGCAGCGCGCCCTGGTGCTCGGCGGCCAGCGTGTCCAGCGGGCGGCTGGGCGCGATCACCAGCGCCTCGATCGGCTTGAGCGGCGTGTTGCGCAACGCTTCCTCGGGCAGCAGCGCCAGCGTGCTGTTGATGCGCTTGAGGCGTTCGATGTCCACGGCCAGCGCGTCCAGGAAGATGTTGGACAGCGCGTGACCGGCGATCTGCGCCAGGCTCGGATGGCCGGTGGGCTGCGGTCCGTGCTGGCCCTCGCCGCCGGCCTCGTGCATGCGGCCCGCGCCGATGACCAGGACCTTCTCGGCGCCCAGGTGCACCGCGGGCGAGATCGGGGCAGTCTGGCGCATGGAGCCGTCGCCGAACCACTCGACCTCGCCGCCGAGTTCCAGCGGCTCGGCCGGGAAGATGAACGGGATCGCGGACGAGGCGACGAGGTGCTCGATGGAGATCCGCGGGATGCGCGTGGCGATGCGCTGGGTGCGGACCCAGGGCTCGCGCTGCTGGTGGGTCTGATAGAAGGTGACGTGGTGGCCCGAGGTGTAGCTGGAGCCGGTCACGGCGAGCGCGTCGAGGTGGCCCTGGGCGAGCATGTCGTCCAGGCGCTCGAGCTTGATCCAGCGGTCGAGCAGGCCGCGCAGCGGGGTGTTGTCGAGCAGGGAGCGCGGGCGGGTGCGGCGCCAGCGGTTCAGCGCCCAGCCGAGCGAGACCATGCTGAGCCACTTGGCGCCGGTGCGGATGACGCCGAAGGAGTCGGCGGCGTAGACCTGGTCGACGTGGATGTTCTGCCAGATGTACATCAGGCCGTCGACGGCGGAGCAGAAGTCGTCGGCCTGGCAGGCGAGCGTGGCGGCGTTGATGGCGCCGGCGGAGGTGCCGGAGATGACCTGGAAGGGGTTGTCACCGGTGGTGCAGGCGTCGCGCCGGAGCTGGGCGATGGCCGCGAGCACGCCGACCTGATAGGCCGCTCGGGCGCCCCCTCCGGTAAGGATCAGGCCAGTCTTGGGCTTGGCATCCTGCATGGGCGCCAGCTTACGCCTGCCATGCGAACGCGTTGTCCCGTGGAGACCCGTCAAATGGGGGATGTGGGTGTTGCCGCCGGGCGACGAGCCCGCCCGGTCCGCTTCGCTCCCCGCTCAGCGCGGGCGCGTCCCTCGCCGGGTCGGGAGGTCGGAGGGCGGCTTCGGCGTGTCCATCCAGGTCGGAGGCTGGAAAGGCAAGGTCTCTTCGGGATAACCGGCCTTCGAGACCTGCTGCGCCCAGAGGTCCGGCGCGAGCCGGCGCGCCTGCGCGATGTACTCGCGCGCTTCCTCTTGCGGGTAGCCGTAGACCTCGCTCGCGTCGACGAGATTGAACACGGCGCCCAGGGCCGCATGCGTCTTCGATCGGGAGATGTCCATGGACTGGTTGCCCGCGAACGCGATCCCGTAGGGCGCGATGTCGAACGCGGGAGACAGCGTCCAGGAGGTCCCGTCGAAGATGAACCCGGTGTTGCGCGGATGATCGTCGCCGTTGCCCAGGACGGTGTTCATGACGATGCGACGGAACAGCTCGCGCGTGTCCTCGCGCCGCTGTGCCGGATTGGCGCGATTCCCCCATCGCTGCAGCTCATGGGCCAGGGCGACGTAGGACCGCTCGCGGCTGCCGCGCATCTGCTTGTCCAGGCCCAGCACCGTGTGGGCGCTGGCATAGAGGCGACGCGCCACCCCGCCGTCCGGGAGCACCTCCCGATCGAAACGGCGCACGAGGATGACCTCCCGGTCCTCGACACGGCGGAACTCGGTCGGCGCGGTGCGCACGCCCAGCGCCGTGGCGACCTGCATCGCCACGAACTCGCGCAGCGGGGAATGCGGCCGGTCCCCCCGATCCTGCAGCTTGGCCAGCCACTGCTGGCCCTCGTGCAGCACGGTGAGCTTGGGCCGCTCGCCGCCGGCGCTCGTGCCGACAAGTCCGTGGACCTCCCGGACCGCGTCACTGGCGGGGCGGGAGTCCGGCACCTTCGCGAGGATGTCCAGCAGATCCGACGACGCCGGGGCACGAAAGCCCTGCTTGTGGGCCACGTCCTCGCAGACGGCGATGGCGCCGACGGCATCCCCTTCCGAGGCTTCCAGCACCGCCAGATGGTCGTTGACGTCCAGCTTGCGCACGTTGGCGAGCAAGTCCAGGCCGTAACCCTCCGGCTTGGCATCGCGGATCACGCCGAACAGACCATCTTGCTTGACCTCGCGGATCGGGCGCGAGCGCGCGGCCGCCGGCAGATGGACAGGATCCAGCGCGAGGCTCCGCCGGTCGAGGTAGCCCTGCCGGTACTCGAAAATGCCGCGCGCGCCATCCAGCGTGAACACGCCGCACTCGGTCGGCGTGGTCTCACCGGGGAGCCAGACCCAGACCGGCTTGCTCGCGCTCATCGCGGCCCCCGCTTGGGCCGCACCGTCAATGGCACCGCGTCTGCCATCAACTCCGACAGTTCCTTGTCTGACCCGAGCTGTGTGAAGGTATCAAAGGTGCCTTCCAGCCCCAGGGCCCACAGCACCATCAGGACCGATCCGATCTGCACGGTGGGCGTGCCCTTCTCGATCGCCAGCAACGTGCTCAGGCTGATCCCGGCCTTGGCGGCCAGATCAGGCTGGGTGATGCGCCGCGCGCGCCGTGCGAGCGAGATCCGCTCGCCCAGGTCGCCCAGCGCGTCTTCAACGACGAAAGGGAGGATCTTCAAACTCTTCATACAGCACGATTTATAGGCCATAAATCGTGCTGTAGCAATATTTAAAGAACCGCCCTCAATCGCGTCAACCACCTTCTGAATACACGATCTCCGCCGGCCTCAGCTTCTCGAGCGCCTCGTCGCTTGGCCAGAACTTGCCCGCGCCGCCCAGGCCGAGCTCGGCCGTGGCGCCCGCGCGCTTGATCGGGATGCGCAGTTCCAGGCCCTGGCTCAGCACCCCCTGCTCCGTCTCCACCCGCTTGGCCGGCCAGCTCTGCACCAGCTCCAGCACCTGCGCCGCCGACAGGTTCGGCGCCGTGCGCAGGTAGCGCCCGAATCGCGCCCGCGCCGCCGCCAGCCCGAACACCTGCTGCACGTTCATCCGCAACCCGCCCGAGAACCGGTCGTTCTGCACCTTGCCCACCGCGATGATCAGCTCATCCTCCGCCAGCAACTCCTTGTTGGCGTTGAGCAGCTCCTCGTTGGCCACGGCCTCGATCGCGTCCGTCTTGTCGTCGATCTTGAAGATCGCCACCCGGCCCCGCTGCCCGTTGATCACCCGCATGTCCGACACGATGCCCGCCACCGTCGTCGGCTCGCGGCTGTCCTGCAGGTCCACGATCCGGCGCTTGACCATCTTGCGCAGCTCCGTCTCCGCCTGGTCGAACAGGTGACCCGACAGGTAGAACCCGATCGCCGTCTTCTCCAGGCTCAGCCGCTCCTTGATGCCCCACTCGGGCACGTCCACGAAGTCCGGCTCCGCTGTCGACGAGCCATGCCCGCCGTCGAAGTCGAACAGCCCGCCCTGGTTGGCGTTCTGCGCCAGGTTGTCGGCGTACGTGTAGCCCAGCCCCACGCTGGCCAGCAGCCGCGCGCGGTTCGGATGCAGCGCGTCGAACGCGCCGGCCTTGACCAGCGCCTCCACCACCCGCTTGTTGACCGCCTTGCGGTCCACCCGCGCGCAGAAATCGAAGAAGCTCGTGAACGGACCGCCCTCGGTGCGCGCCCGCACGATCGCCTCGATCGCGCCCGCACCGGTGCCCTTGATGGCGCCCAGGCTGTAGTTGATCTTGCGCGCGCGCGGCGTCATGCCCGGCTTGGGCGCCTCCTTCGGCGCGGTCCTGTGGGTTCCCTCGTCCGCGCCCATCGGCTCGAACCGGCCCACGCCGAGGTTGATGTTGGGCGGCTCGAACTCGATGCCGAACAGCTTGGCGTCATTCATGAGCACCTTGAGCTTGTCCGTGTCGTCGGATTCGATCGTCATGTTCGCGGCGAAGAACTCCGCCGTGAAATGCACCTTCAGCCAGCCCGTGTGATAGGCCAGCAGCGAGTACGCGGCCGCGTGCGACTTGTTGAAGCCGTAACCCGCGAACTTCTCCATCAGGTCGAAGACCTCGTCGGCCTTGTTCTGATCGATGCCCTTCTCGGCCGCGCCCTTGCGGAACAGGTCGCGGTGCATGGCCATCTCTTCGGCCTTCTTCTTGCCCATCGCGCGACGCAGCATGTCCGCGCCGCCAAGCGAGTAACCACCCAGCACCTGGGCGGTCTGCATCACCTGTTCCTGGTAGACCATGATCCCGTAGGTCTCGGACAGCACCGGCTCCACCAGTGGATGCGGGTACTCCACCACCTCCTTGCCGTGCTTGCGCGCGACGAAGCTGGGGATCAGGTCCATCGGGCCCGGCCGGTACAGCGCGTTCAGCGCGATCAGGTCCTCGAGCCGCGACGGCTTGGCGTCCTTCAGCATCCGCTGCATGCCGCTGGATTCAAACTGGAACACCGATTCGGTCAGCCCGTCCGAGAACAGCTTGTAGGTCCGCTTGTCGTCCAGCGGGATGGTCTCGAACGCGAAGTCCTTCTGCTCGGGATACCGCGCGACGATGAAGTCCTTGGCCAGCTCGAGGATGGTCAGCGTCGCCAGGCCCAGGAAGTCGAACTTCACCAGACCGATCGCCTCGACGTCGTCCTTGTCGTACTGGCTCACCGCAGAGGTCGAACCCGGCTGCTGGTACTGCGGGCAGAAGTCGGTGATCTTGCCCGGCGCGATCAGCACGCCCCCGGCGTGCATGCCGATGGAGCGCACCATGCCCTCCACCCGCGCGGCCATCTCCAGCAGTCCCGCGACCTCCTCGTCCGACTTCTCGCGTTCCTCGATCTCGGGCGACTCGTGCCGCGCGTAGACCATCTTGGCCTTGTCCGGATCGAAGTCCGGCGGCAGCTTGGCCAGCGTCACCGTCTTGCCCGGGGGCGCCGGCACCAGCTTGGCGATCGAGTCCACATGGCCGAAGCCCATGCCCAGCACCCGGCCGATGTCGCGCAGCGCGCCCTTGGCCGCCATCGTGCCGAAGGTCGCGATCTGGCTCACCGCCGGGCGGCCGTACTTGTCCTTGACGTACTCGATGACCCGGTCGCGGTTGCCCTGGCAGAAGTCGATGTCGAAGTCAGGCATCGACACCCGCTCCGGGTTCAGGAAACGCTCGAACAGCAGGTTGTACTGCAGCGGGTCCAGGTCGGTGATCAGCAGCACGTACGCGACCAGCGAGCCCGCGCCCGATCCCCGGCCCGGGCCCACCGGGCAGCCGTTGTTCTTGGCCCAGCGGATGAAGTCACCCACGATGAGGAAGTAGCCGGGGAAGCCCATCTTGATGATGGTCTCGAGCTCGAACTCCAGCCGCTCGACATAACGCGGCCGCGCCGCGTCGCGCTTGGCCGGGTCCGGGAACAGCAGCCGCAGCCGGTCCTCCAGGCCCTCGAACGAGAGCATGCGGAAGTACTGCTCCATCGGCATCGGCGTGCCGTCGGCCTGGATGGGCGTGGGGAAGTTGGGCAGCTGCGGCTTGCCCAGCACCAGCGACAGGCTGCAGCGCCGCGCGATCTCCACCGTGTTGGCGATCGCGCTGGGCAGGTCGGCGAAGAGCTTCTCCATCTGCGCCTGCGACTTGAAGTGCTGGCTGGGCAGGAAGCGCTTGATCCGCTTCGGATTGGCCAGCGTCTCGCCGTCGGCGATGCAGATGCGGGCCTCGTGGGCCTCGAAGTCGTCCTCCTCCAGGAACTGGATCGGATGCGTGGCCACGACCGGCAACCCCGCCTTGGCCGCCAGCGGCACCAGCTGGCGCAGCAGCGCCTCCTGGCCGGGCAGGCCCGCGCGCTGCAGCTCGATGTAGAAGCGGTTCGGGTAGATCGCGCCCAGCCGTTTGGCCATGTCCAGCGCGCGCGCCTCGTCGCCGGCGATCAGCGCCTGGCCCACGGGTCCGAACTGCATGCCGCCCAGGCAGATCAGCCCCTCGTGGAGCTCCTGCATCCATTCCAGCTTCACCAGCGCCTGATTGCGCTGCACGTTCTGGATCCAGGCCCGCGACAGCAGCTCGCTCAGGTTGAGGTAGCCCTGGAAGTTCTGCACCAGCAGCAGCACGCGGCCGGGCGGCTTGTCGGCGGCCTCGGGTTCCAGCCAGACATCGGCGCCCAGGATGGGCTTGACGCCCTTCTTGCGGCAGGCGTTGTAGAACTTCACCCCACCGAACATGTTCGCCAGGTCCGTCAGGCCCAGGGCGACCTGCCCATCCTTGGCGGCGGCCTGGGCGACGTCATCGATGCGCACGGTGCCATCGACGACGGAATACTCGGTGTGGAGACGAAGGTGAACGAAAGCCATCCGGCGATTGTAAGAAGGCTATGCTCGCCCCCCATCGAACACTCTCGCGGACCGCCCGCAGGACGATGCGCATGACGATGAAGATCCCCTTCCGCGCTCCGGCGCTGGCCGCCCTCGCCCTGTGCGCCCCGCTGCTGGCGCTGGCCGCCGATGCCAAGGCGCCTGCCCAGCCGCCCAAGCCGCCGCGCAGCTCCGCCGACATCCTCGCCACCGCGCCCGCGGCGGTGTGGCGCGACGTCGACCCGGACAACCTGCTCGTGATGACGCTGCCGCAGGGCCAGGTCTTCATCGAGCTCGCCCCGCGCTTCGCCCCCGCCCATGTGGACAACATCCGAGCGCTGGCCCGTGGCGGGTATTACGACGGGCTGGCGATCGTGCGGGTCCAGGACAACTTCGTCACCCAATGGGGCGATCCCAACGCGGACGACGAGGACGCCGGCATCAAGGGCAAGGCCAAGCCCTTCCCCGCAGGCGCGAAGGCGAAGATCCCCGCCGAGTTCTCCATCCCCCTCAAGGGCGTGCCGATGACGGTGCTGCCCGACGTCGACGGCTGGGCGCCGCGGGTGGGCCAGGTCGACGGTTTCCCCGCCGCGGCCGATCCGAAGAAGGGCACGGCCTGGATGGCGCACTGCTACGGCACGGTGGGCGCGGGCCGCGGCAACGCGGTCGACTCCAGCACCGGCGCGGAGCTCTACGCCGTGATCGGCAACGCGCCACGAGGCCTGGACCTGAACATCACCGTCGTGGGCCGCGTGCTCAAGGGCATGGAGCACCTGTCGGCGCTGCCGCGCGGCGGCGCGGCGATGGGCTTCTACGACAAGCCCGAGCAGAAGCTGGGCATCGAGCGCGTGGCGCTGGCCTCGACGCTGCCGGCCGAGCAGCGGCCCGCGCTGCAGGTGCTGCGCACCGACACGCCCACCTGGCAGGAGCTGCTCCACGCGCGCCGCAATCGCGGTGGCTGGTTCGTGCACAGCCCCGGCTATACCGACCTGTGCAGCGCCGCCGTGCCGGTGCGCGTCAAGCCCGGCCCCGGACCGGACGTGAAGCTCAACGAGCCGAAGTCGCCGGAGACCCGTCGCTGAGCGTCGGCGGCAGCACGGGCGTCAGCCGCCCTACAATCCCGCGTTTTGCTGATCCTGCGTGGCGCGATGCCGCCACACCGGCATGAACGCTGCTGTCCCGCCTGATTCCCTGCCCGTCCTGAACATCTCCTGCTACCTGTTCGTCGCGATCGACGCGCCGGACACGCTGCGGGAGACGCTGCACGAGCGCGCCCAGGCGCTGGGCCTCAAGGGCACGGTGCTGATCGCCGTGGAAGGCATCAACCTCTTCCTGGCCGGCCCGGCCGAGGCCGTGAACGCGTGGGTCGACGCGCTGCGCCAGGACCGCCGTTTCGCGTCGCTCGCGCCCAAGGAGAGCTGGAGCGACGAGGTCCCCTTCCGCAAGCTGCTGGTGAAGGTCAAGCCGGAGATCATCCGGATGAATCACCCCACGATCCGCCCCGACCAGGCGCCGCGCGCGCCCGCGCTGCCCGCGGCCACGCTGCGCCGCTGGCTGGACCAGGGTCATGACGACGAGGGCCGCCCGGTCGTCACGCTGGACACGCGCAATGCCTTCGAGGTCGACGTCGGCGCCTTCGACGGCGCCATCGACTGGCGCATCGACAAGTTCAGCGAGTTTCCCGACGCGGTCCAGGCCCATCGCCAGGAACTCGCCGGCAAGACCGTCGTGAGCTACTGCACCGGCGGCATCCGCTGCGAGAAGGCCGCGCTCTACCTGGAGCAGGATGCCCTCGCCCACGGCGTGGACGCGAAGGTCTACCAGCTCGAGGGCGGCATCCTGAAGTACTTCGAGGAGGTCGGCGGCGCGCATTACCACGGCGACTGCTTCGTCTTCGACGAGCGCCGCGCCGTCGATCCCGCGCTCGCGGCCTCGCCCGATTCCGTCATCGAATGAGCGACCGCCCGACCCTCGGCGCCCGGCTCATGAAGCTGCTCGGGTTCGCCGTGCTGGCGACGGCGCTGCTGGCGATGGCCTTCCGCGCGCCGGACCGGCCGATGGAGAGCCTCGTGGCGCGCTGGGCGCCGCCGCCCTCGGACTTCATGGAGCTCAAGCTGCCAGGCGGCCAGGTCCAGCTCGTGCATTTCCGCGACGAGGGCCCGCGCTCCGACACCACGCCCATCGTGCTGCTCCACGGCACCGCCGCGAGCCTGCACACCTGGGAAGGCTGGGTGAAGTCGCTCAGCGCCACGCGCCGCGTGATCACGCTGGACCTGCCGGGCTTCGGACTCACCGGGCCGTCGGTGCTGGGCGATTACAGCGACGAGAGCTATGACCTCTTCCTGTCGAGCTTCTTCAGCCAGTTGGGTCTGGGCCGCATGGTGCTGGGCGGCAACTCGCTGGGCGGCGGCCTGGCCTGGCAATACGCGGCCCGGCATCCGGAGCAGGTCGCGGCGCTGGTGCTGGTCGACGCCAGCGGGCTGGACGTGCCCAGCGAGGCCGTCCCCGACGGCTTCCGCATCCCGGACTCGCGCCTGTTGCACTGGCTGGCCGGCATCTTCCTGCCGCGACCGCTGGTGGACCGCAGCGTGCGCGAGGTCTACGGCGATCCGTCCAAGGTCAACGCCGCGCTGGTGGACCGCTACTTCGAATTGACGCTGCGCGAGGGCAACCGTGAGGCGCTGGCGCAACGCCTGGCACAACGCGCACCCGGCAAGTTCGCCGGCCTGCTGCCCCAGGTCCAGGCGCCGACGCTGATCCTGTGGGGCGGCAAGGACCGCCTGATCCCGCCCGTGGCGGCCGAGCGCTTCCATGAGGCGCTGGCGCACAGCCAGGTGCAGGTCTTCCCCGGATTAGGGCATGTCCCCCAGGAGGAGGACCCGGCGTCCACCGTCCAGGCCGTTCACACGTTCTTGCACTCTCCTTAACCCTGATGGCCGCCGCCCGTGCGGCATTGCAACAATCCCCCCATTCCGGACCGGCCTCCCTCACACGGCGGACTCATACCGCCACCAGGTCGGAACCGGATGTCCATTTCACGATTCCTGCTCAATCACAAGGAGCCTTCATGCAACGACGACAACTGATCGCCCGCGCCGCCCTGACGGCCTGCGCCCTGCTGGCCACCGCCGGTGCCGCGCACGCCCAGGCCCCTGACTGGAAGAAGATCCGCATCGGCGTCGAGGGCGCCTATCCCCCCTTCTCCGAAGTCGGCGCGGACGGCAAGCTCAAGGGCTTCGAGATCGACCTGGCCTACGCGCTGTGCGCCGAGATGAAGGCCGAGTGCACGCTGGTGCAGCAGGACTTCGACGGCCTGATCCCCGCGCTGCAGGCGCGCAAGGTCGACGCGATCATCGCCTCGGTGTCCATCACCGACGAGCGCAAGAAGGTCATCGCCTTCTCCAACCCGTACTACAACACCCCGGCCCGCTTCACCGCCAAGGCCGACGCCAAGTTCGACTTCTCGCCCGCCGGCCTGAAGGGCAAGAAGATCGGCGTGCAGCGCGCGACCATCCATGAGAAGTTCGCCGCCGACACCTTCAAGCAGAGCGAGATCGTTCGCTACGCCACGCAGGACCAGGCCTTCCTGGACCTGAAGTCGGGCCGCGTGGACCTGACGCTGGCCGACCTGGTCGCCGCCGACGTCGGCTTCCTGAAGACGCCCGCGGGCAAGGGCTACGCCTTCGTCGGTCCGAGCTACGACGACGTGAAGTACTTCGGCGTCGGTTCCGGCGTGGGCCTGCGCAAGGCCGACGAGAAGGTGCTGGGCAAGAAGTTCAACGACGCGATCGCCGCGGTCAAGGCCAACGGCACCTTCAAGAAGCTCAACGACAAGTACTTCGAGTACGACATCTCGGGCAAGACCAAGTAAGACGCCGCGGAGGCTCCGGCCTCCTTCGCGCACGAGGACCCGGCCGCGCGCCGGGTCCTGTTCCTCCCTCCTGTTGCCCCTGTCCCGTCTCGTCGGGATCGATCGAGACCCCGTCCCATGAACCTGCACGGTTATCTGCCCAGCCTGCTCGAGGGCGCTGTACTGACCCTGGGCGTGGCCCTGAGCTCGATGGCGCTGGCCATGGTGCTGGGGCTGATCGGCGCGATGGCCAAGCTGTCGAAGTACCGCGTCGCCAAGGGCCTCGCCACCGTCTACACCACGCTGATCCGCGGCGTGCCCGACCTGGTGCTGATGCTGCTGATCTTCTTCGGCGGACAGGTCGCGGTGAACGCGATCGCGCTGCAGCTCGGGCATGACGAGTACATCGACATCAACCCGTTCGTGGCCGGCGTGGCGACGATCGCGTTCATCTTCGGCGCCTACCTGACCGAGGCCTTCCGCGGCGCCTTCCTGGCCGTGCCGCCCGGGCAGCGCGAGGCCGGCCTGGCCTTCGGCATGAGCCCCGCGCAGGTCGCGTGGCGCATCACCTTCCCGCAGATGTTCCGGCACGCGCTGCCGGGTCTGTCCAACAACTGGCTGGTGCTGATCAAGAGCACCGCCATCGTGTCCGTCATCGGGCTGCACGACCTGATGATGCGCGGTTCGCAGGCCGCCGCCGGCACGCGCGAGCCCTTCGTCTTCTACCTGGCCGTGGCGATCATCTACCTCGTCTTCACGTCGGTCTCGGAGCTGGTCTTCGACCAGCTGCAGAAGCGCCTGTCCACGGGCGTGCGTCGCCATTCGCTGTGAGCCTCATGAACCTGGACGCCATCCTCGAGAACTTCCCGCGCTACCTCGACGGCGCGGTCATCACGCTGGAGCTGCTCGCCGTCTCGCTGGCGATCGGCCTGGCCCTGGCCATTCCGCTGGCGGTGCTGCGCACCCTGCCGATCAAGTGGCTGTCGCGCACCGTCTGGGTCTACACCTACGTGTTCCGCGGCACGCCGATGCTGGTGCAGCTCTTCCTGATCTATTACGGACTGGGCCAGTTCGAATGGATGCAGCAGAGCGCGCTGTGGCCGCTGTTCAGCTCGGCCTGGTTCTGCGCCTGCCTGACCTTCGTGCTCAACACCGCCGCGTACACGACGGAGATCATCGCGGGCTCGATCCGATCGCTGCCGCACGGTGAGATCGAGGCCGCCAAGTCGCTGGGCATGAGCCGCGCGGTGATGCTGCGCCGCATCGTGCTGCCGCACGCGCTGCGCCGCGCGCTGCCGGCCTACAGCAACGAGGTCATCTTCATGCTGCACGGCACGGCGCTGGCCAGCGTGGTCACGATCATGGACGTCACCGGCATCGCCCGCGACATCAACGCCACCTACTACATCCCGTTCGAGGCCTTCATCACGGCCGCGATCTTCTACTTCATCACGACGCTGACGCTGGTGGGACTCTTCCACCAGGCCGAGAAGCGGTGGCTCAAGCCGTTGATGCCCCGCTGATGCCGCGTTGATGCCCCGCTGACGCCGCGGTGATGCCGCGCTGAACCCCACACGCTCCCATGCAACTCCGACAACACCCGCTCCCGAGCCCCACCCCGGGCACGCAGCGCGAGCTGGTCTCGCTGCACTACGGCCAGCCCGGCCAGGGCCAGAAGGTCTACATCCAGGCCTCGCTGCACGCTGACGAGCTGCCCGGCATGCTGACCGCCTGGCACCTGCGCCGCCAGCTCGACGCGCTGGAGGCCGCCGGGCGCCTGCGCGGCGAGATCGTGCTGGTGCCCATGGCCAATCCCATCGGGCTGTCGCAGTGGTGGCTGCAATCGCACCTGGGCCGTTTCGAGGGCCTGTCGGGCGAGAACTTCAACCGCCACTATCCCGAGCACATCGAGGCCGCCGCCCGCCATGCCGAATCGCGCCTGGGCCCCGATCCCGCGCAGAACGTGGCCGTGCTGCGCGCGGCGCTGAAGACCGAGATCCAGGCGTCCAGCGCCGACACCGAGCTCAAGGCGCTGCGCAAGACGCTGATGCTGATAGCCTGCGACGCGGACGTCGTGCTGGACCTGCACTGCGACGCGCAGGCGCTGATGCACCTCTACACCGAGACGCCGTGCTGGCCGCAGTGCGAGCCGCTGGCCGCCTACCTCGGCGCGGCGGTGACGCTGCTGGCCACGGACTCCGGCGACAACCCCTTCGACGAGGCCTGCTCGCAGGTCTGGTGGAAATGGGCGCGCCATTTCGGTGACCGTTTCCCCATTCCGCAGGCGACGCTGTCGGTGACGGTGGAGCTGCGCGGCCAGCAGGACGTGAGCCATGAACTCGCCGGCAAGGACGCGCAGGCGATCGTCGACTTCCTGATGCATCGCGGCGTGATCGCCCCAGAGACGGCCGACGGCAAGGCGCCCCCGGTGCCCGCGCCGGTCGGCGACGCGCGGCCGCTGGCGGGCTCGATGCCCATCCCGTCGCCGGTGGGCGGCGTGCTGACCTTCCTGCGCGAGGTCGGCGAGACGGTGCAGGCCGGCGACGTGATCGCCCAGGTCATCGATCCGATCACCGCGCAGGTGACCGATCTGAAGAGCCCGGTGGACGGGCTCCTCTTCGCACGCGACACGCTGCGCCTGGTGACGGCCGGCGCGCGGGTGGCGAAAGTCGCGGGTCGCGAGTCGACCCGCACCGGAAAACTGTTGGGAGCCCGTTGATGTCCGCGGCCAGTCTTGTTGTCGACAACCTCCACAAGCGCTACGGCGACCGCGAGGTGCTCAAGGGCGTGAGCCTTGCCGCCAAGCCGGGGGACGTGATCACGCTGATCGGCTCCAGCGGCTCGGGCAAGAGCACCTTCCTGCGCTGCCTCAACCTGCTGGAGCAACCGTACGAGGGCACGCTCAAGCTCGGCGCGGAGGAGCTCAAGCTGGTCCGCGACCGCGACGGCAGCCTGAAGTCCGCCGACGCGGCCCAGCTCCAGCGCTGGCGCGCCCGGCTGGCGATGGTGTTCCAGAACTTCAACCTGTGGGGCCACCGCACGGTGCTGGAGAACGTCATCGAGGCGCCGGTCCATGTGCTCAGGCAGTCCCGGGCGGAGGCGATCGAGAAGGCCGAGGCGCTGCTGGCGCGCGTGGGCGTGTCGCACCGCAAGGACGTCTATCCGGCGCAGCTTTCCGGCGGCGAGCAGCAGCGCGTGGCCATCGCCCGCGCGCTGGCGGTCGAGCCCGAGGTCATGCTCTTCGACGAACCGACCTCGGCGCTGGATCCGGAACTGGTCGGCGAGGT
Organism: Roseateles sp.; assembly: GCA_039594005.1. Lineage (GTDB taxonomy): Bacteria > Pseudomonadota > Gammaproteobacteria > Burkholderiales > Burkholderiaceae_C > Roseateles. The sequence goes on along the minus strand of JBCNOF010000010.1, from coordinate 166,549 downwards.
GCTCAAGGTGATGCGCGACCTCGCCGCGGAAGGCCGCACGATGATCGTCGTCACCCACGAGATGGGTTTCGCGCGCGAGGTGTCCTCGCACACGATGTTCCTGCACCAGGGCCGGGTCGAGGAACAGGGCGACCCGCGCGAGGTCCTGATCAATCCCAAGAGCGAGCGCTTGAAGGCCTTCCTCAGCGGCGGGCTGAAGTAACCGGCGCCCTCCGCCCCTCCCCGAGGCCGGGCGACGGCGGCGCCGTCCCGGCCTGCTGCCAAGGCATGTCACCAATGACCGGGTGGTGAGCGCGATGGCAATGGATGACAGTTGAATACTGTACATCCATCCAGTATTCTGATTCCTCCACTCCGCCGAAGAGCCCCGAGGAATCTGTCATGCGCCGCTACGAAGTCATCCTGGAACGAGTCATGGTCCCCTACCACCAGCACGACCTGGCGCGCGTGATCGCGACGCAGGTGCTGGACGCGCGCCTGGGGGGCGCCTCGGGCGTGGTGGACGCCTTCCATGCCGCGCAGGCGGTGACCGGCGGGGATCCGCGCTGGCCGATCCCCGAGAGCGCCAGCCGCGCCGAGGTCGCGGCCGTCAAGCGCTGGCGCCGGGCCACCGAGGCGGCGCTGGACGCGATCGAGCGCGGCTTCGCGCATGTCTTCGTCGGCATGTCCGCGCAGGAGATCGAGCTGGCGCGCGCCGACGAATCGCTGCGCATCGTCCCGCACGAGAACGAGGAGCCCGTGCCGGCGCGCCTGCTGTCCGAGGCCCGGGTCGGCCTGCCGTGGTCCGCGACCGCCGCCGTGATGGTCAGCGCCGCGGCTCAGGCGGCGATGGTCGCGCCGGCGGCCCTGCTGGTGCATGGACCGACGCTGGCGATGACCCACGCGGCCGCGTTCGCGCGCTGAGGGGTCTCCGTCAGCGCCGGGCGAGCGGCGCATGGCGCCGGTCGCGGACGGCCAGCTCCCTGGCCGTCAGGAAGCCATCCAGACGCTCGTTCGGGTCAAGCAGGCGCCTCGCGGCGTCCCGCGCGGCAACCTCCACGACGGCGCTCAGGCGCGGATCGTCGAGATTGGCGCCTCGCGCCAATCCGTCCCGCACCTCGCGGTGCTGGAACACCTCCCGCATCACCACGTCCAGGGCGTGCGGCGACGGCGTCCCACCCAGGCGCAGCAGGCCAGGCAGGCAACGATCTCGCTCTTCCCCGCCGGCACCACTGCCGCCGCCGCCAGGCAGACCGATGCTGGGCAGTTGCAGCTCATGCAGCAAGAGGGCCCGAAACTGAAGACGGGCCGTCTGCCAGGTGTCGTCCAGGACGTCCCAGATCCGCGATTGCCAGGCAGCGACCGCCTCCTCGACGGCACCCGTCCCGTCATCCAGAGTTCGTCCCGAGGCGCGCGCGACGACTTCGTCCGCCGCTGCCAGGATTTGCGCCATCGCGGCTTGCCGCTCGTGCGGACATCGGGTCGGCGGCGCCGAGTTCCAGGGTGGCCGCGGCGCCAGGTCCTCGCAGATCCGGACAAACTGCGCCTGCTTGCGCCACCGCTGCGTCGAGTGGCGGCGACGCACGGCCTCCTTGTCCGGCAGCAGGCCGACGTCATTCAGCCGCTTGATCGCATGCACCGCGCCGTCGTTGCCCCATTCGCCGAGGCCGTCGCCGATCAGGCGGCCAAGGAAGTCGGTGTACTTCTCGCTCAGGTCCTCCGGCAGCCGCTCCAGGGGCCGGCAGCCCAGGGCGCTGTCCGTGGTCAGCAGCATCCGGCTCACCGTCGGCTTGCCCAGCGTCTCGGACAGGGTCGTCAGCAGATCGCACATCGCATCGGCGAGTTCCCGGTCGTGCATCGCCGCCGTCGCCAGTACCAGCAGGAACGGTGGACGATCCCCCATGCCCGCGACCGTCAATGCGTGCGCGAGCTCCTGCGGCGCGATCCGGCAGCGTCGCAACTGGAGACCCATCGCCTCAAGCACAACCCCCACGGTGCGTCGACATTCCGCGCGCAGATCCAGGTCCGCGCCCAGGTCCTTGAGCGAACGGGTCGGCAGATGGATGTCGAGCAGATCGCCGAGCGCTGACATCGAATCCCGTTCGAGCAATCGATGCGTGGCGCGAGTCGCCGCACCGACGCGATCGGGCATCAGCACATCGCAGACGCTGCCCTGGAGCGTCGCCACGACCTGCAGGGTCCGGTGATGCTCGAAGGTGAAGCGGCGTTGTCCCAGCGCCCATGGCGCCCGGTCGGGCTCGCCGGTCCCGGACCTTGCCAACAGGGCTTGTCGTTCAAGGCGGCGATCGTGGGACGCCGGGTCGCCGTGAGCAGTCGACGCACGTCGACCGAACGGGAAGAGAGCACGCATGGCAGGGGCCGCTGGGCGCGGTCGGAGATCACCAAGGCGCGACTAGTCGCCCTGGCCCGTCGGGCGTGTCTGCGGTCGCGACGAAGCGCCGCACAGCCCGGACCTGCGCCCGCCCGGTCCTCAGCTCGCCCGGAACACCAGGTCGCGGATGCGGCGCAGCCGCGGTGCGACCACGGGCACCGTGAGCATCGTCGATCCCACCGCCATCAGCAGCAGCGCGGTGAAGGTCTCGCTGGTGATGATCTGTTTGTCCAGCAGCACGTTGGCGAAGATGATCATGATCAACGCCTTGGTCTGGAGCAGCCAGCCGATGATGCCGGCCTCGCCCGGCGCCCAGCGCAGGATCCGTCCCGCGAGGTGCGTGCCCAGCAGCTTGCCGCTGACCGATGCGGCCAGCAGCAGCGCCGCAGCGGCGAACACCATGCCGCCCTCCAGGCCCCACTGCGTGCGCAGCCCGGTGCTCAGGAAGAAGACCGGCATCACCACCAGCAGCACGTGATGGCGCAGGGCGTCCATCTGCGCCTGGTCGAACCACTCGGCGTCCATCACGACGCCGGCGAGGAAGGCGCCGACCATGTAATGCAGCCCGCACCAATCGGCGCCGAAGGCCACCACGGCCAGCCAGATCAGGCCGACATACCAGCGGTCGCGCGCCGGGATCGCGCGCATCACGCGGCGGAAGCCCCAGGTGGCCAGCGCGAAGGCCGCGATGAACAGCGCCTGCTTGCCCACGCGCGACCAGTCCATGAGGATCACCGCGAGCACCGCCCAGATCAGGATGTCATCCAGGCTCGCGTAGCGCAGGATGCGCTGGCCGATGGGCTGGCGCAGGATCTCGAGCTTTTCCATCAGCAGGATCAGGATGGGCAGCGCGGTCACCGCGCAGGCCATGCCCACGCCGACAACGAATTGCCAGGTGCGCGCCTGCGGACCCATCCACTGCGCGCCCATGCCCAGCAGCAGCGCCGCGGCCGCCGCGCCCAGCGCCATCGGCACGCCCAGCGCGAGCCCGGCGGTGATGCCGCTCTCGACGCGATGCGCCCAGGCCTTCTTCAGATCCAGCTCGATGCCGGCGATCCAGACGAACAGCATCACCGCCCACCACGCCACGCCGTTGAGCGACTGCACGACCGGCGCGCTGAACACGAACTGGTAGTAGTCGGGGAAGGCGCGGCCGAGCACGCCCGGCCCCAGCAGGATGCCGGTGATGATCTGCACCACCACCAGGGGCGCGAAGTAGTCCGTGCCCCCCAGCCGCCACACCAGGTAGGGGACGGTGAAGATGATCGCCATGGCGATCAGGAAGATCTCGGTGGTGCTCATGATCTGAAAGCGATTTCAGATCATTTCACTCCGGCAGCTTCGCCCCGGCAATGGGGGATCTCCCGCTGGTGGCCGAGATCAGCGCGAGCACGCGGCCCGGCTCGGCGCCGACCATGTCCCAGGTGAAGCGCCATTCCCAGTTGCCGCCCAGGACGCCGGGGATGTTCATGCGATGGGCGCTGTCCAGGCCAAGCACGTCCTGCAGCGGATACACCGCCACGTTGGCCACCGAGTTCGCACAGGCGCGGATCATGGCCCAGTGGATGTCGGCATCGCCCGCGGGCAGGTAGGACGCGGCATAGGCGCGTTCATGGGCGCTGGCCTGGTTCCACCAGCCGCGCACGGTGTCGTTGTCGTGCGTGCCGGTGTAGCAGACGGCCGCGCGCGGCCAGTTGTGCGGCAGGAACTCGTGGGCGCCATCCCCGCCGAAGCCGAACTGCAGGATCTTCATGCCGGGATAGTTCAGCGCGTCGCGCAGCTCGTGCACGTCGGGCGTGATGAAACCCAGGTCCTCGGCGACGATGGGCAGATCGCCCAGCGACTTGGCGATCGCGTCGAACAGCGCCTTGCCCGGGCCGGTCTTCCACACGCCGCGGGTCGCGTCGGGGCTGTCGCCGGGAATCTCGTAATAGGCCGCGAAGCCGCGGAAGTGGTCGATGCGGAACACGTCAGCCGAGCTCAGCATGCGCTTCACCCGCGCGGTCCACCACGCGAAGTGCTCGTGGGCCATCTTGTCCCACCGGTACATAGGGTTGCCCCAGCGCTGCCCGGTCGCCGACAGCGCATCGGGCGGCACGCCTGCGACCACCGTGGTCTGGAAGTGCTCGTCGAGCTCGTACAGATCGGGCCGGGCCCAGCAATCGGCGCTGTCGTGGGCGACGAAGATCGGCAGGTCCCCCATGATGCTCACGCCGCGCGCGTTGGCGTAGGCCTTGAGCGCGCCGACCTGCACATCGAAGCACCACTGCACGAATTGCCAGAAGCCGACCTCCTCGGCGTTGCGCTCACGCGCGGCGGCCAGCGCGCGGGGCTCGCGGGCGGCAAGGTCACGCGGCCAGGCCCACCACGGCTGGCCGTTGAGCGGCGAGCGGATCGCCATGAACAGCGCGTAGTCCGCGAGCCAGTCCTTCTGCGACTCGCACCAGAGCTCGTAGGCGGCGCGGTCCTCGGCCGCCCCCGTGGCGAAGAAGCCCGCGGCCGCGGCGCGCAGCTGCTGCTCACGCCACGGCAGCACGCGGCCGTAGTCGACACGCGCGGCGTCGAAGCCGCCCTCGGGCGGCACCGGCTGCGCCAGCCAGCCCTTGGCCACCAGCGGCTCCAGCGCCACCATCCACGGGCTGCCGGCGAAGGCGGACACGCCCTGGTAGGGGCTCTCGCCCGGGCCGATCGGTGTGCTGGGCAGCCACTGCCAGATGGACTGGCCCGCCGACTGCAGCCAGTCGACGAAGTGGAAGGCCTCGGGGCCGAAGTCGCCGATGCCGTTGGGGCCGGGCAGCGAGGTGATGTGCAGCAGCACGCCGGACTGGCGTTGGTGGAGGTCGATCGTCATGGTGTCGTGTCGCTCGGGAGTGATCGGGAGGGATGCGCGAAGGATCAGGAAAGGGGTTGGGGTCGGACCGGCTGCCGGCACAGGATCAGCGCGCGCGCCGGAACGTTCACGCCATCTTCGCCGCACGGGCCCGTCGGCGTCTCGCCGCTGCTGTCCAGCAGCAGCGACCAGTCGCCCACCTGACCCCCCTCGCCCGCCGCCGGCAGCCGGAAGGCGATCGGATCGGCGGCCGGGTTGACCAGCAGCAGCAGGCGTTCATCGCCGTTGGCCAGCATCGCCGTCAGCGCGGTCCGGTCCGATGCGCGCCAGTCGTGCTCGCCCATCTCGTGGCCCGCCGGATCGAACCAGCGCAACGAGGCCGTGCCGGTGAACCACGCGTCATGCCGCAACAGGGGGTGCGCCCGGCGCAGCCGCGTCAGCTCGGCGGTGAAGGCGATCAGCGCGTCGTCGGCGGTCGGCCAGTCGAGCCAGCCGATCTCGTTGTCCTGGCAGTACGCGTTGTTGTTGCCGCCCTGGCTGTTGCCGAATTCGTCGCCCGAGTACAGCATCGGCGTGCCCTGGGACAGCAGCAGCGTGGCCAGCATCGCGCGGCGCGCGCGCTCGCGGGCCTGGCGGATGGTGGGATCGTCGGTCGGGCCCTCGAGGCCGAAGTTGCCGCACAGCTCGCCGTCGCGGCCGTCGCGGTTGTCCTCGCCGTTGGCCAGGTTGTGCTTGCGGCTGTGGCTGACGAGGTCGTGCAGCGTGTAGCCGTCGTGCACCGCCAGGAAGTTGATCGACGCCAGCGGCGAGCGCTGCCCGCCGCCGTTGGCCGGGGTCGACGGATCGAAGACGTCGCTGGAGGCGCTGAAGCGGCGCGCGAATTCGCCGCGGCCGATGGTCGTGCCGTCCGGCCCGTGTCCGAGCCAGAAGCCGCGCGCGGCGTCGCGGAACTTGTCGTTCCACTCCATGAAGCGGCCCGGGAAACGCCCCAGCTGATAACCGTCGGGGCCGGCATCCCAGGGCTCGGCGATCAGGTGGACCTGCGCCAGCAGCGGGTCCTGGCGCAGCGCGGTGTAGAAAGCCGCGCGCGGATCGTGGCCCGTGGCCGTGCGCCCCAGCACCGGCGCGAGATCGAAGCGGAAGCCGTCCACGCCCATCTCGCCAACCCAGAAACGCAGCGAGTCCAGCACCAGCTGAGCCACGCGCGGATGCTCGACATTGACCGTGTTGCCGCAGGCGGTGAGGTTCTCCATCCGCGACGCGTCGCCGGGCTGCAGCCGGTAGTAGCTCTTCTGGTCCAGGCCGCGCAGCGACAGCGTCGGTCCCCACTCGTTGCCCTCGGGCGTGTGGTTGTAGACGACGTCCATCACCACCTCGATGCCGGCGGCGTGCAGGGCGTGGACCATCGCGCGGAACTCCGCGGCGACGGCCGTCGGATCGTGGCGCGCCGCGCCGCAGGCCAGGCGCGGATCGGGCGCGAAGAAGCCCAGCGTGTTGTAGCCCCAGTAGTTGCGCAGCCCGGTGCCGAAGAGATGCGGCTCGTCCACGGCGAACTGCACCGGCAGCAGCGACAGCGTGGTCACGCCCAGCCGCTGGAAATGCGCGATGGACACGGGATGCGCGAGCGCCGCATAGCTGCCGCGCAGCGCCTCCGGCAGGCCCGGATGCCGCATCGAGAAGCCCTTCACATGGACCTCGTACAACACCACGTCGCGCGGCGAGTGACGCGGCGCGTTCACGCGCGGACTCGGTCCGACGAGCGGCGCGGCCACGCGCGCCTTCAGCGCGGTGACGCCGTTGTCGCGCTCATCCAGCGCGAGCGGACCGTCGGGATGGCCGAACGGATAGCCGTGATCCTCGGGCAGGTTGCGGAACTCGCCGACGATCTCGCGCGCGTACGGATCGAGCAGCAGCTTGCCCGCGTTGAAGCGATGGCCCTCGCGCGGCGCATGCGGCCCGTGCGCGCGCAAGCCGTAGAGCTGGCCGGGCGCGGCGCCCGGCAGGAAGCCGCTCCACACGCCGTCCACCGGTCCGTGCAGCGCATGACGGCTGAGCTCGGTGCGGCCGCTGTCGTCGAACAGACAGACCTCCACGCGCGTCGCATGCGCCGAGAACACCGCGAAGTTCACGCCGCCGTCGCGCACGGTGGCGCCCAAGGGCTCGTGGCGGCCGGGTTCGAGGAGACCGGAAGAAGCGCTCATGCTCAATATCGGGGAGGTCGAGGTGTCGGCGGATCGGCCTCAGGCCGGCGCCAGGAAGAGCGTCGCCATCGGCGGCAGGGTCAAGGTGATCGCGGGATCATCGCCGCTCGCGCGGAGACGAGGCAACGGGTCCTGCGACGGCGCCGACGACGGATCGCACTGGCCGCCGCCGAAGACCGCGGCATCGGTGTCCAGCAGCACGCGCCAGTCGCCGCTGCGCGGCACGCGCAGCGTGTAGCCCGGTCGCGCCACCGGGGTGAAGTTGCAGACGGTGACGATCTCGCGGCCTTCCGCACCCTCCCCGCCACGGCGCACCCACGCGAAGACGGATTGCGCGCGGTCGTCCTCGACCAACCATTCGAAGCCTTCGGCCTCGCAATCCCGGCGATGCAGCGCCGGCTGCTCGCGGTAGAGCCGGTTGAGCGCGCCCACCAGGCGCTGCACCCCCGCATGGCGCGGATCGTCCAGCAGCGCCCAGGGCAGCGCGCGGCGGAAGTCCCATTCGTCGCGCTGCGCGAATTCCTGGCCCATGAACAGCAGCTTCTTGCCGGGATGCCCCCACATGAACCCGAGGTAGGCCCGAAGGTTGGCGAAGCGCTGCAGGTCGGCCGCATCACCCGGTTCGCCGTGACTGGCCCCGTCCCCGGCCGGCATCTTCATCAGCAGCGATCCCTTGCCATGGACCACCTCGTCATGTGACAGCGGCAGCAGGAAGTTCTCGCTGAACGCGTAGACCAGGCCGAAGCTCATCTTCTCGTGGTGCCACGCGCGGTGGATGGGCTGCTCGCGCTGGTAATGCAGCGTGTCGTTCATCCAGCCCATGTTCCATTTGTAGTGGAAGCCCAGGCCGTCCATCGAGGTCGGCGCGGACACGCGCGGGAACGCGGTCGACTCCTCGGCCAGCGTGATCACGCCGGGCGCCTCGCGGCCCAGCAACTCGTTCATCTGCCTCAGCAGCGCGATCGCCTCGAGGTTCTCGGTGCCGCCATGGATGTTGGGCACCCACTCGCCGGACGGCCGCGAGTAGTCGCGGTAGAGCATCGACGCCACCGCATCCACGCGCAGCCCGTCGATGCCGTAGCGCTCGGCCCAGTACAGCGCTGCGCCGCACAGGAACTGACGCACCTGCGGCTTGCCGAAGTCGTAGATGCGCGTGTGCCAGTCGCGGTGCCAGCCCTCGCGCGGATCGGCGTAGTCGTACAGCGCCGTGCCGTCGAAGTGCGCCAGCCCATGCGGGTCCTCGGGGAAATGCGCCGGCACGAAATCGAGCAGCACGCCCAGGCCCGCCGCATGGCAGGCCGCGACGAACCGGTGCAGGCCGTCAGGCGCGCCCAGTCGCGCGGTGGGCGCGTGCAGGCCCAGCGTCTGATAACCCCAGGAGCCATCGAAGGGAAACTCCGTGATCGGCATCAGCTCCACATGCGTGAAGCCCAGGCCCGCGGCGTACGCGGGCAGCTCGCGCGCGAGGAAGTCCCAATCCACCGCCGTGGCCGCGCCGCGGTCCTCGAGGGGCTGTTCGGCCGGGTCACGATCCGGGTCCGCTTCCAGGTCCGGTCGCCGCCACGACATCGCATGGACCTCGTAGATGCTCAGCGGCGCGTCGCGCCGGTTGAGCGTGGCCCGGTGCGCGGGCAGCGGATGGGCGTCGGGCAGCCCCTCGATCACGCTCGCGTTGTCGGGCCGCAGCTGCGCGCGGAACGCGTAGGGATCAGCCTTCAGCGGCAGCCGCGTGCCGTCCGGGCCGGTGATCTCGTACTTGTAGAACTGACCGCGCGCCGCGCCCGGCACGAAGACCTCCCAGATGCCTGCATCGCGTCCATCGATGGGATCGACGCGTCGCATCGGATGCGCGTCGCCGCGCCAGCCGTCGAAATCGCCGACCACCGCCACGCGTGAGGCCGATGGCGCCCATACGGCGAAACGAACGCCTGGCTCACCGTCCGCCATCCCCGGATGCGCGCCCAGCCACAGCCAAGGACGCGGATGCTCACCGCGCGCGAGCAGCGCGAGCTCGGCCTGCGGCAGCAGCGGCGAGGTCGACACGTCGAGGTCCTTCCCGCCTCAGCCCAGGCTCTTCACCGACCAGACGCGATCGACGTATTCCTCGATCGTGCGATCCGACGAGAACATCCCCATGCCCGCGATGTTCAGGGCCACGCGCGCGGCCCAGGCCTGGCGGTCGCGGAACAGCGCGTCGACCTCGCCTTGCGCGCGCAGGTAGTCGGCGAAGTCGGCCATCAGCAGGTAGACGTCCTCGCCCAGCAGCTTGTCCACGAGCGCGCGGTAGCGGCCCGCGTCGCCCTGCGAGAAATCGCCCCGCGCGATCGCGTCGATCACCGCGCGCAGCGTCGGGTTCTGCTCCACGACCTGGCGCGGCTCGTACCCCGCGCGCTTGAGCGCGTCGACCTGCTCGGTGCGCAGCCCGAAGGTGAACATGTTGCGCTCGCCGAAGGCCTGCGCCATCTCGATGTTGGCGCCGTCCCAGGTGCCGATCGTCAGCGCGCCGTTGAGGGCGAACTTCATGTTGCCGGTGCCCGAGGCCTCGGTGCCCGCCGTGGAGATCTGCTCCGACAGGTCGGCCGCCGGGATGATGGTCTCGGCCAGCGACACGCCGTAATTGGGCAGGAACACGAGGCGCAGCCGGTCGCCCACGCGCGGGTCGCTCGCGATCACGCGGGCCACGTCGTGCGTGAGCTGGATGATGGACTTGGCCGTCACATAGGCCGACGCGGCCTTGCCGGCGATCACCACGGTGCGCGGCACCCAGTCGGCATCGGGATTGGCGACGATCGCCTGGTAGCGGCTGATCACGTGCAGCACGTTGAGCAGCTGACGCTTGTACTCGTGGATGCGCTTGATCTGGACGTCGAAGAGGCTGTCCACGTTCACCGCCACGCCCAGCTCGCGCTGGATGCGCGCGGCCAGGCGCTGCTTGTTGGCGCGCTTGACGGCCTGCAGCTCCTCGCCGAAACCGACATCGGCCGCCAGCGGCTTCACGCGTTCGAGCTCATCGAGCCGCTGGCGCCAGCCGCTGCCGATGCGCGCATCGAGCAGCGCGGACAACCCGGGATTGGCCTGCTGCAGCCAGCGGCGCGGCGTCACGCCGTTGGTGACGTTGTGGAAGCGGCAGGGGAAGATCCGCGCGTAGTCCGCGAAGATGGTCTGGACCATCAGTTCCGAATGCAGCGCGGCGACGCCGTTCACGCGATGCGAGGCCACGATGCTCAGCGCGGCCATGCGCACGCGGCGCTCGCCCCGGCCGTGGCCGTCGTCGCCCTGCCCCTCGTCGATCAGCGACACGCGGCGCAACAGCGCCACGTCGCCGGGGAATCGCAGCGCGACGTCGTCCAGGAAACGACGATTGATCTCGTAGATCAGCTCGAGGTGGCGCGGCAGCAGCGCCTCGAACATGCGCACCGGCCAGGTCTCCAGCGCCTCGGGCATCAGGGTGTGATTCGTGTAGCTGACCGCCTCGCGGGTGATCGCCCAGGCTGCGTCCCAGGACAGGCCATGCTCGTCGAGCAGCAGCCGCATCAGCTCCGCCGGGGCCAGCGCCGGGTGCGTGTCGTTGAGGTGGATCGCGTTGGCGCGGCCCAGGCCCTGCAGCGAGCCGGTCTCGCGCAGGTGGCGCGCGATCAGGTCCTGCAGCGAGGCGCTGACCAGGAAGGCCTCCTGCTTGAGGCGCAGCGTGCGGCCGGACTCGGTGCTGTCGTCGGGATACAGCACCCAGTTGAGCGCGTCCGCGGCGACGCGATGCGCGGCGGCGGCGTGGTGCTCACCACGGCAGAACGCCGCGAAGTCGATCGGCGCGGCGGCCTGCGCGTGCCATTGGCGCAGCGTGGACACCCGCGCGCTGTGATGCGCGGGCACGATGAAATCGTATGCCGTCGCGACCATCGCCTCGGCCGGGATCCAGCGCCGCGAGCCGTCGGCGCGCACCTCGACGTGGCCGCCGAAGCCCACCGGATAACGCAGCTCCGGCCGCATCACTTCCCACGGGTTGCCCAACGCGAGCCAGTCATCCGGCGCCTCGACCTGGCGGCCGTCCTGAATGCCTTGCGCGAACATGCCGTACTGGTAACGCAGGCCGTAACCGAAGGACGGCAGGCCCAGCTCCGCGAAGGAATCGAGGAAACACGCCGCCAGCCGGCCCAGGCCGCCGTTGCCCAGCGCAGCGTCGGGCTCGCGCTCCAGCACGTCGGGCAGGGACTGCCCCTGTGCGGCGAAGGCCTCGCGCAACGTATCGTCCAGCTTCAGCGCGGCCAGCGCGTTGCCCAGCGCCCGGCCCATCAGGAATTCCATCGACAGGTAATGCACGCGGCGCACCTCGGCGCGCGCGCCCCGCGCGGCGTCCGCGGCCTGCGTGTCGGCCCAGCGCTGGCCCAGCAGCTCGCGGCAGGCCGCAGCGGCGGCGCGCATCAGCGTCGGCGCGGTGACCGCGTCCGCGGTCGCGCCCGTGGCGTGCAGTTCGCGCCGCAGCGCATGCTGGAAGGCGGCGCGCGTGTCGGTCGCGGCCACGGCGGGGGCAAGGGAGGCGGTCGTCATGGGATGAAGTATCCCTCAAGCCTTTACGAATCCTGTAGTTTGACTACATCGGGTTATCCCGAGAGTCATGCTAAGCCATTGATTTCAGACGATTCACTCGGGCGAATTCGGGTGTGACCGCGTTGTGAATCGGCGATCAGGCATGTATATTCTCTACAAATTAGGAGACACCCAGTGGCGGACGTGAAGCTTCAAGCCGTGGCCAAGGCCTACGGCGAGACCAAGATCCTGCATGGCATCGACCTGGAGATCCGGGACGGCGAGTTCATGGTGTTCGTCGGCCCGTCGGGCTGCGGCAAGTCCACGCTGCTGCGCACGATCGCCGGGCTGGAGGACATCACCGGCGGCGAGCTGCGCATCGGCGGCCGCCTGGTCAACGACGTGCCGCCCGCGGAACGCGGCATCGCGATGGTCTTCCAGAGCTACGCGCTCTATCCGCACATGAACCTGTACGACAACATGGCGTTCGGGTTGAAGCTGGCCAAGGTCCCCAAGGACGAGATCGACCGCGCGGTGCGTTACGCCGCGCGCATCCTGCACATCGAGCACCTGCTCGAGCGCAAGCCCAAGGACCTGTCGGGCGGCCAGCGCCAGCGCGTGGCCATCGGCCGCGCGATCGTGCGCAAGCCCGAGGTCTTCCTCTTCGACGAGCCGCTGTCCAACCTGGACGCCGCGCTGCGCGTGCGCATGCGCTATGAATTCGCCAAGCTGCATGAGGACCTCAAGACGACGATGGTCTACGTCACGCACGATCAGGTCGAGGCGATGACGCTCGCGGACCGCATCGTGGTGCTGAGCGCCGGCCAGATCGAGCAGGTCGGCACGCCGCTGGAGCTTTATGAGCATCCGGACAACCTCTTCGTGGCCGGCTTCATCGGCAGCCCGCGGATGAACTTCATCGAGGCCGAGATCGTGAGCGCCGCTTCCGACCACGCGGTGGTGCGCCTGAGCGACGGCGCGACCATCCGCACGCAGGTCGACGCGTCGCGGGCCAAGGCCGGCGACAAGGTCACGCTGGGGCTGCGCCCGGAGCATTTCGAGGTCGGCGGCGACGCCAACCTGATCGCCAGCACGGTCACCTTCGTCGAATCGCTGGGCGGCGTCACGCACGCCTACTGCGCCTATCCCGGCGTCGAGGACGCGCTGACCTGCGAGTTTGATGGCCGCACCCGCGTGCGCGCTGGCGACACGCTGCAGCTGCACCTGCCGCCCGAGCTCTGCTACCTCTTCGATGCCCAGGGCCTGGCCTTCAAGCGGCTCGGAGCCGCGGCATGACGCGTCGCCTGTCCTGCACGCCGGCGCTGGCCGGCGCGGCGCTCGCTGCGCTGGTGTTGTTGACCGGCTGCGAGCGAGCGGCCGCGCAGACCTCATCGGCATCGCCATCGGCGAGCGCGCCCAAGCTGCTCGTCTGGATCAACGGCGACAAGGCCTACAACGGCCTGCAGAAGGTCGGCGACGCGTTCGAGCGCGAGTCCGGCGTGAAGGTCGTCGTCGAGCATCCGGTCGACGCGCCCGAGAAGTACACGCAGGCCGCCGGCGCCGGCAAGGGTCCGGACATCTTCTGCTGGCCGCATGACCGCGTGGGCGAATGGGCCAAGGCCGGGCTGCTCACGCCGGTGCAGCCTCGCAAGGCGCTGCACGACGAGGTCGAGCCCGCCGCCTGGCAGGCCTTCCGCTACCAGGGCCGCTACTGGGGCTACCCGATCGCGATCGAGACGACGGGCCTGATCTACAACAAGGCGCTGGTGCCCAAGCCGCCCGCGACCTGGGACGCGCTGATCGAGATCGACAAGTCGCTGCGCCAGCGCGGCAAGCACGCGATCCTGTGGGACTACAACAAGAGCTTCTTCACCTGGCCGATGTTCGCCGGCGCGGGCGGCGTGATCTTCGGCCGTGACGCGCAGGGCGACTTCGACGCGCGTCAGGTGCAGGTCAACAACGAGGGTGCGCTGAGCGCCGGCCGGATGCTCGCGCGCTTGATCGACGAGGGCGTGATGCCGCGCGGCGCGCGTTACTCCGAGATGGAATCCAGCTTCGCGCGCGGCGAGATCGCGATGATGATCTCCGGCCCCTGGGCCTGGGAGAACGCGCGCAAGGCCGGCATCGACATCGGCGTGGCACCCATTCCCGCGGTGGTGCCGGGCAAGCCGAGCAAGCCCTTCGTCGGCGTGCTGGGCTGCATGATCTCCGCGCCTTCCAGGAACAAGGACCTCGCGCGCGAGTTCATCGAGCAGCACCTGATGCGGCCCGCATCGCTGAAGGTGCTCGATGCCGACGTGCCCATCGGCGTGCCGGCCAACAAGGCCTTCTACCAGGCGCTGTCGGTGAACCCGCTGATCCGCGCCAGCATGGAGAACGCCCGCGCCGGCGAGGCCATTCCCAACATCCCCGAGGTGGGACGTTTCTGGACCGCGATGGACGCGGCGCTGGAAGCGATCACCAACGGCCTGCAAAGCCCCAAGGACGCGCTGGACGGCGCGTCGGGACGGATGCTGCTCAAGCAATGAACGCCACGACCGCTTCCTCCCCGGCGTTGTCCGCCGCCCTGCCCGGCTCCCCGCTGGCCGAGGCCTACACGCGCCAGCCGCCCGGCGCGCTCGACCGCCTGGGCCGCGCGCTGTACTGGCCCACGATCGCGGTGATCGCGCTGGCGGCGCTGTACCTCGTGTTCATGCTGTACGCGGCGGGCCTGACGAGCTGGGCGCTCGGCGCGCTGCTGCTGTTCGGCGCGGGCTTCGCGGTGTATCTGTCCAAGGCCGGCTTCGCCTACCGCTACCTGTTCCCCGGCGTGGCCGGGATGCTGCTGTTCATCGCGTTCCCGCTCGCGTTCACGACGCAGATCGGCTTCACCAACTACTCCTCGGCCCACCTGCTGAGCCAGGAGCGCGTGCGCGAGTTCCTGCTCGACCAGCACGACACGGTGCTCGACGCGGTGCGCGACTACTCGGTGCACGGCGCGGGCAGCGACTTCCGCGTGGTGCTGCGCGATCCGGCCAACGGCGCGCCGCAGTTCGTGTCGCCGCCGCTGGCGCTGCGCGCGACGAGCAAGCCGCTGGACGTGGCGATGCACGCCGCCGGTCCGGCCGACGCGACATTGGGCACGGCGCTCACGCTCAAGGAGCTGGTCGAGCACCGCCAGGCGCTGTCGCAGTTGCGGCTGAAGCTGCCGGGGGAATCTGGCGAAGCCACCACGCTGCATTACCTGGGCCTGCGCGATTTCGGCCCGATCCGGCCTCACTTCCAGGAGCAGCCCGACGGCGCGTTGAAACGCGTGGCCGACGGCGCGCTCTTCAAGCCTGATGCCACCACCGGCTACTACGAGGGCCAGGGCACGGCCGCGGGCCTGCACCTGGCGCCGGGCTACAAGGTGATGGTGGGCGCGCAGAACTACCAGCGCATGCTCTTCGATGCGGAGTTCCGCGGCCCCTTCCTGTCGATCTTCGGCTGGACGGTGGTGTTCTCGCTGCTGACGGTGATCTTCGCCACGGCGATCGGGATGATGCTGGCGGTGCTGCTGAACTGGGAGGACCTGCGCTACCGCACGACCTACCGCACGCTGCTGTTCCTGCCGTACGCGGTGCCGGGGTTCATCTCGATCCTCGTGTTCAAGGGCCTGTTCAACCAGAACTTTGGCGAGATCAACGCGATCCTGGACGCGCTCTTCGGCGTGCGCCCCGCCTGGTTCGCCGATCCGACGCTGGCGCGCACGATGCTGCTGATCGTGAACGTGTGGCTGGGCTACCCGTACATCATGATCCTGTGCACCGGGCTGCTGAAGGCGATCCCCTCGGACCTGTACGAGGCCTCGGCGCTCGCGGGCGCGGGACCGCTGACCAACTTCTTCAAGATCACCGCGCCGCTGATCATCAAGCCGCTGTCGCCACTGCTGGTGTCGGCCTTCGCGTTCAACTTCAACAACTTCGTGCTGATCGCGCTGCTGACCGACGGACGGCCGGACTATCTGTCGACCAAGATCCCGGCGGGGCAGACCGACATCCTGGTGAGCTACACGTACCGGATCGCGTTCCGCGACTCGGGCACGGACTTCGGGCTCGCCGCGGCGATCTCGACGCTGATCTTCATCCTGGTGGCGGGCATGTCGCTGCTGAACCTGCGCCTGATGCGCAACGCCAACCGCTGAGGAGCATCACATGGCGATCGTTCGAGGCAAGCAGGCGCGTTGGCGCGTGGTGGCGGCGCATGCGATGTTGTGGGGCTTCCTGGCCGTCACGCTGTTCCCGCTGCTGGCCGTGGTGTCGATCTCGCTGCGGCCGGGCAACTTCGCCACGGGCAGCCTGATCCCGACGACGATCAGCCTGGAGCACTGGCAGCTCGCGCTGGGCATTCCGTACCAGGCGGCGGACGGCTCGCTGGTGCAACCGCCCTTCCCGGTGCTGACGTGGTTGTGGAACTCGATCAAGGTGGCGACGATCTCGGCGGTGCTGATCGTGGCGATCTCGACGACGGCGGCCTATGGCTTCGCGCGGCTGCGCTTCCCTTTCAAGGGCGGGATCCTGAACAGCATGCTGCTGCTGCAGATGTTCCCGCCGGTGCTGGCGCTGGTGGCGATCTACGCGATCTTCGAGACCATCGGCACCTTCGTGCCGTGGCTGGGCATCGAGACGCACGCGGGCGTGATCGTGGCCTACCTGGGCGGCGTGGCGACGCACATCTGGACGATCAAGGGCTACTTCGAGACGATCCCCGTGGAGATCGAGGAGAACGCCAAGGTGGACGGCGCGACGCATTGGCAGGCATTCCGCCTGGTGCTGCTGCCGATGGCGGTGCCCATCCTGATGGTGGTGTTCGTGCTGGCGTTCATCGGCTGCATCATCGAGTACCCGGTGGCGTCGGTGCTGCTGCGCGAGGAGTCGAACCTGACGCTGGCGGTGGGATCGAAGTACTTCCTGCACGACCAGCGATTCCTGTGGGGCGACTTCGCGGCCGCGGCGGTGCTGTCGGGGCTGCCGATCACGGCGGTGTTCCTGCTGGCCCAGCGCTGGATCGTGTCGGGACTGACGGCGGGTGGGGTGAAGGGCTGAAGACGCTCTACATCTGACAACCCCACCCATCGGTGGGAATCAACCGCACCGATCAAACCCGGCTCCGCCCGTGGGGGGAGAGCCGCCTTTTCGCCTGACGATTCGGATACGCTCCCGGTCCTTCTCGTCGGCTCGCACGCCTCTGCTGCATCGGTCGACGCCCTAGGTACTCGATCGCGGCTCCTTCAGCCGCATCAGGTTGGCGTATGCAACTCTCCCTGGCTTGGTGGAACACGGCGTTATCCCCGAACGCCCGGTTGAATCGCGCGGGCGATGAGGGTCGGGCCCTGGTGGCCGCAGTCCTGAGGAAGATGCTCCGCGAGTCGGAGACCGACTTTGTCGCGCTTGGAGAGATCTCCACGGAGGATCTCGACGCGATACGGGCTCGACTTCCGGAGTGCGCGAACGACTTCGAGTTCTGCGCCACGGCGGACCCTGCAGGCCGCAGTCACTTCGACACGGCGCTCATCTGGCGACGTGACCTCAGCGTGACACCTGGAACCATCGTTCTCCGACCCATCGGAGGGCGTGTCTTCCGCGTGGCCCAGCGATTCGACATCATTCTTTCGGACGAAGACCTGCAGTTGCACTGCTACGTCTCGCATTGGCCCAGTCGCATGAGCCTGCTGTCCGAGAGTGATCGCAACTTGAATGGCACGCTGCTCCGGCAAGCGATCGAGCAGCACTCGGATGCCCGGCCCTACCTCCTGCTCGGAGACTTCAACGCCGAGCCGTTCGAGTGCGCGGTTCATGAGGCGCTGCAATCCACGCGCGACGTCAAGCTCGCCAAGGCGTCGCCCCACCTCCTCTACAACCCGTTCTGGCGCCACATGTCGTCCTACTTGCACGAGGACCCTGGACATCGCTTCACCGATGTCGGCACCGTGCACTTGAGCGGGGATCCGTGGACGCGTTGGAAGACAGTGGATCAGATGCTGTTTTCGTCCTCCCTGGTGTCTGGCGAGCATCCCTGGCAGCTGGACGAACTGGCCACACGTGTTCTCCACGTCCCAGAACTCAGGACACTCGTTGAACGCCCCTCAACCTCTTTCGACCATCTGCCGATCGTCGGCCGCCTTCGGAAAGTCTGACCATGGATTTTTCATCCCCCTTTGAGAACGGTCTCCGTGCAGCAGCGACTGCCGTCAAGAATCGAGAGGAAGTCGACCGTGTCTTCTCGCAGTTCAACGCGTCATTGGAAAAGCTGAGCGGCGGGACCGCCGAGGTTTTCGTCGGCGACGAAACCATGAGCAAGAACGCCGTGGTCCGGGCTGTCAGCGCGCTCTCCAATGAACCGGTCAAGCTGGCCATCATGGTGCGCAATCCTGCATCAGCCTCCTTCCTGCCGCGCAAAGTTGCTGGCTGGCGGCAAAGCGACCAGGGCTATCCGTGCACGATCTTCTCCGACACCCGGGTCGTTGCGTGCGATGGAACGGACACACTCGTCCAGGAGTTATCCGACCTCTTCAGCAGCGCTCGGGCAGGCGAAGCCATCGCTGCGGCCATGGTTCACTCATCTGACCCCGCAGGCATCGCGTCATCCCACAGTCCGACAACTTAGCGGGACATCCGGAGCAACACCCTCACGCGGAAAAGGCGCTTCGCGGTAGCGTCGGCCTCATGAACGCCTCGCCCCGCCAGCACCTCATCGCCGCCCTGTTGCTCGCACCCATCCTGGCCATCGGCCAGGCGCCGGTGGCGGACCCGGCATCGACGCCGGCCTCGACGCCCGCCGCCACGCTCAACCCCATCGCCGCCAGCCTGCGTTACGACTCGCGCGTGGCGGCGTTCAAGCGGCCCTTCGGCGCACAGCCGGCCAAGACCTGGATCGAGTTCTCGCTCACCGCCCTGCCCGGCGTCGACAAGCTCGAGCTCGTCATCGAGCGGCGTCGCGTCGAGGGCAACGAGGACCTCATCGCCTATGCCGAGGAAGCCCGCGTGCCGCTGCACAAGGCCGGTGCGGCCTCGGGCCGTGAGCAGTGGAAGGCGCGCCATCGATTCGGCGGGCCCGGCGTCTACGGCTACTACTTCGTCGCCACCATCGACGGCGCACGCTACGTCGTGCAGAACAACGCCGACACCATCTACTGGACCAAGGAGAAGGGCTCGATGGGCCCGGCCGAGGTGGCGCCGATGCCTGCGATCGCCGCCGGCCAGGGACCCGTGCCGCCGATGGCCATCCGGCGTTATCGCCAGACCATCCACGCCTCGGACTTCGCGGTGCCGGACTTCGCGCGCGACCTCGTCTACTACTACGTCTTCCCGGAGCGCTTCCGCAACGGCGACAACACCAACGACCCGGAGGTCGGCCGCGCGAAATACCAGGACCACGGCATCGAGCGCCATCCCCGCTGGATCGACAAGCCCTACAAGCCGGGCAGCGGCGACGGCTCCGACGCGGTCTACAACAACGATTTCTTCGGCGGCGACCTCGCCGGACTGATCGAGAAGCTCGACGACCTGCGCGACCTCGGCGCCAACGCGATCTACCTGACGCCGGTGTTCCAGGCCGCCAGCAATCACAAGTACGACACCGGCGACTACAAGCGCATCGATCCCGCCTTCGGCACCAACGACGACTTCCAGCGCCTGACCAGCGAGGCCGGCAAGCGCGGCCTGCGCGTGATTCCGGACACCTCGCTCAACCACGTCGGCGCGGACTCGCCCTACTTCAATCGCTTCGGCAACTTCCCCGCGGGCGGCGCCTTCGACAACGGCAAGCCCAACCCGGCCTCGCCCTATGCGAGTTGGTTCAGGTTCGACCGCTCCAAGCCGAATCCCGACGATCAGTACGCCGCGTGGATCGGCATCAAGGACCTGCCCGAGATCGACAAATCCAGCCGCGCCTTCCGGGACTACGCCTTCGGCAAGGGCGGCGTCATGCAGTACTGGCTGGACCGCGGCGCCGCGGGCTGGCGGATGGACGTCGCGCCCTGGGTGCCCGACGACTTCTGGCGCGCATGGCGCGTCGCGGTGAAGCGCCATCAGCCCGAGGCGCTGACGATCGCCGAGACCTGGTTCGACGCGAGCAAGTTCTTCCTCGGCGACACCTTCGACGCGACGATGAACTACATCTTCCGCAACACGGCGCTGGACTTCGCCGCGGGCGCCAACGCGGAGCGCGTCTATCAGAACCTGGAGCTGCTGCGCGAGTCGTATCCCGCGCCGGCACTCTTCGCGTCGATGACGCTGCTGTCCTCGCATGACCAGCCGCGCGCGCTGCATCACTTCGGCGTGCGCGACGACAGCCCGCCCGAGAAGGTCGCCGAGGGCAAGCGCCAGCTGCTGCTGGCGATGTTCTTCCAGATGACCTGGCCCGGCGCGCCGACGATCTACTACGGCGACGAGGTGGGTCTTGGCGGCGGCGAGGATCCCTACAACCGCGCGCCGTACCCGTGGGCGGATGAAGGCGGTCAGCCGGACCTGGTGCTGCGCGAGCAGGTCAAGCGCCTGGTGGCGCTGCGGCACGCGCAGCCGGTGCTGCGCCACGGCAGCCTGTCGGCGCCGCTGTGGCTCGATGAACACGTGATCGTGCTGCTGCGCCAGGACGGCAAGCGCAACGCGATCGTGGCGATGAACAACGCGGCCGAGCCGATGCGCGTGGAGATCGCGCTGCCCGCAGCACTGCGCGGCGTGCCGTTCATCGATGCGATGACGCCGGGGGCGCCGATGAAGGCGGCGGCCAATGGGAAGCTGCTCGTGGAGATCGGTGCGATGACGGGGCGGGTGTTGATCGGGGAGTGAGTCCACATGAAAAAACCCCGCCCGGTTCACGCCGGACGGGGTCTTGTCTTGTCGGGTGACCGGCCTCAGCCGGTGCGGTCAGATCAGAACTTGTAGGTCGCGCCCACGAGGAAGGTCCGGCCCCACTTGATGTACTCCAGCGGGCGATCCTTCGTGCCGGCGTAGGTGCGATAGGCCTCGTTGGTCAGGTTGTTGACCTGCGCCAGCAGACCCAGCCCCTTCAGCGGACCTTCGGTGAAGTTGTAGCCGATCTGCGCGTCGGTGATGCTCTCGCCGACCACGTAGCGCAGCGTGCGCGCACCGTTGAAGTTGCCGATCTCGCCGATGAAGTCCGAACGCTTGCGCTGGCTGATGCGGATCTCGAAGCCGTTGGCCTCGTAATACGCGGTCAGGTTGTACACATGCTTGGACAGGCCCGGCAACGAGATCGGGCCGCTGCCCACGCTGCTCGCGCTGTCCGGATCCTTGATCGAGATGTTGCTGTCGTTGAAGCTCGCGCTGGCGATCAGGCCGAAACCGTTCAGCGCCGGCGGTCAGCAGGTTCAGCGGCAGCGACGCGGTCAGCTCCAGGCCCTTCAGCTGGCCACCCTGGCCGTTGTACGGCGCGGTGAAGTTGCCCGTGAGCTGCGCGGGCGGCTGGCCCGGCTGCGGCACGTAATCCGCCACGAAGCGCGAGAAGTCGTAGTTGTCGACCGTCTGCTTGTAGATGTAGCTGCGCAGGTCCTTGTAATACGCGGCCGCGGCCACGTAGGCCTTGTTGCCGAAGTACTTCTCCCAAGAGACGTCCACCGCGTTCGCGCGCCACGGATTCAGGTTGGGATTGCCGCCCGACGCGCCCGGCTTGCCGGTCGAGGAGTCGACACCGAACTCGATGCCCGCGTTGAGCTGCTCCACGCGCGGACGCGCCATCTGCTTGGCCAGCGCGAAACGCACCGTCTGCTCGCCCGGCAGGCTCCAGGCCAGGTTCAGCGAGGGCAGGAAGTCGGTGTACGTCTTGCCGCCGTTGATCGGCTTGGCCACGCCCGCGCCGTTGTTGGCGGTGCCGTCCCAGTAGTTGGACTGCGAGGACTGGTCGGTGTTGATGATCTGCAGGCCGACGTTGCCGCGCATCGGCACGCCGAAGGTCGTCGCGTCCAGATTGCCCTTCAGGTACACCGTCGTGGCCTTCTCCTTGACCTGCCACGCCTTGGGGATCAGGTAGCTGGCCGACTCGGTCGGCTGGAAGGTCATGTACTGGCCCACCGCGCCCGGCACGTTCCACGCGGGGATCAGGCCCAGGCCGGCGAAGCTCAGGTCCACCGGGCTGTACTGGAACTGCGAGCCGATCGCCGTGTTGCCCTGCGCGCCGACGTTGATGTTGCCTTCGGGCTGACGCTTCTTCTTGGAGCGGTCGGCGTAGTTCAGACCGGCCTCGAAGTCCGAGAACCAGCCGCTGACCATCTCCGGCGCCGGGAGGTTGGCCACCAGCTTGAAGCCGGTCAGGTCATCCTTGACGCTCGGCGTCTTGCCGTAGCCCGAGCCGTAGATGGTGTTCTGCAGGTACAGGTTGGACGGGTTGGAGTAATCGCGCGTCGGCACGATCTGCGAGAAGTCACCCGACTTGAACGCCAGCGCCACGTTGTCCAGCGGGATCGCACCCGGCACGGCCAGCAGCTGCGTGTTGTTCTCGAGGCTGATCTCGTTGCGCGTGGCCTTCGAGTAGTTGACGTCCGCCGTCAGCGACAGGCCGCTCTCGAACTTGAGCTTGTTGTTCCAACCCGCGGCGACGATCTTGTCATCGCGCTTGTTGTACATGCCACGCACCAGCGGATACGCGTTGATCAGCGTGCCGCCGGTCTGCGTGTTGTTGCCATTGGTCGTGACGCCGGACCAGTCGAGCGGCGCGTTGTTGCCGTTCCAGGTCATGCTCATCTCGAACTGGTTGGCCGTGTCCTCGGATTTGGCCTTGGTCCAGAAGCCGTCGACGACGCTGGTCCAGTTCTTGGTCGGGCGGAACTCGACCGACGCCATCAGCGCATCGCGCTCGGTCTTGCCGGTGCGGCGCAGCGCCTTGATGCCGCCCGAGTTGTAGGTGCCCGCGGGCAGCCCCGTGCGGCCCGAGGTGTCCCAGGGCTCGTACAGGCCGACCTGCTCTTCCTGCGTCGGCGTTTCCTGGTGCGCATAGCCCAGCGAGACGCCAACGGTGCGGTCGGCGAATTGGTCGATGTAGCTGGCGCTCAGGCGGTTGCCGTTGGCGCTGGCGTTGGCCGCACTGCCCAGCGAGTTGCGCTGGCCACGCGCGTTCAGCGTGACCACACGGTTGCTGAAATTCAGCGGACGGACCGTCTGCATGTCGATCGTGCCCGACAGACCCTGGCCGACCAGGCCGGCGTCCGGCGTCTTGTAGACGACCACGCCGCTGAGCAGCTCGGACGGGTACTGGTCGAACTCGACGCTGCGGTTGTCGCCGGTGGAGACCAGCTCGCGGCCGTTGAGCAGCGTGGTGGCGAAGTCGGGCGACAGACCGCGCACCGAGATCACCTGCGCGCGACCCGCGACGCGCTGGGCGGACAGGCCCGGCAGGCGCGCGATCGATTCGGCGATCGACACATCGGGCAGCTTGCCGATGTCCTCGGCCGACACGGCCTCGACGATGAGGTCAGAGTTCTTCTTGACCGAGATCGCGGCCTCGATGCCGCGGCGGATGCCGGTCACGGTGACCGTCTCCAGCGTCTTGTCGGCGGCGGCCTTCTCGGCGGCCTGACGGTCGGCTTCGGTCTGCGCCTGTTGCGCGTGCGCGGCGCCGGCCATCAGGGCCAGCGTCACCAGGCAACCGGCAGCGACCGGCTGCACACGGAACAGCTCGCGCGAGGCGTGCGATGTCTTCATTTGTTTGTCTCCTGTATGAACGACGGAACCCAACGTTCGAAAAGAATTCTGTACTAAAACTAGATCACGATCCAAGTTCTCGCAAACCCTGTCGCACGCGCTCCGCCCGGTTCATGGCGTAAAAACGACGAAGTTACTTCGGGTTTCTACGGATAATCCATCAAATTAGGGACCAGAAAGGCAAAACGGCGGCCACTGGGGCCGCCGTTAACAGGCTGTGATGTAGCTGGACTACAGTCGAATCCAGTGATCAGCGCACCAATTCAGCGCACCGACTGTTCCAACGCGAAGGCAGCGCCATCCAGCGCGGTCAGCGTGTCGGTGATCAGCACGCAGGGCACGCTGGCCAGATAGGAGGAGAAGCGCCCCTTGTCCTCGAAACGGGTGCGGAAGGCCGACTGGAAGAAGCGCTCACCCAGCCGCGGCACGATGCCGCCACCGATGTACACACCACCCCGCGCGCCCAGCGTCAGCACGACGCTGCCCGCGAAGCTGCCGAGGAAGGCGCAGAACTGGTCCATGGTCTTGGCGCAGATGGCATCACCGGACAGCGCGCGCTCCACGATCTGCTCGGCGCTGAGGCGCTGCGCAGGCGGCTCGCCGGCGACCGTCGCCACGGCGGCGTGCAAGGTCGGCAGCCCGATCCCCGAGAGGAAACGCTCTGCAGACACATGCGGGAATTCCTGGCGGGCCACGGCGAGCAGCGCGCTCTCGTAATCGTTGGTCGGCGCCAGCGTCATGTGACCGCCCTCGCCCGGCAGTGCGACCCAGCCGCCCGAGGTCTCGATCACGCCGCCCACGCCCAGTCCGGTGCCCGGACCGATCACGGCCAGCGTGCCGCGCGCCGCCGACAGGGCCGGGCCGGGCAAGGTGGCGATCTGGTCCGCGCGCAGACCTGGCAGTGACAGCGCCAATGCCTCGAAGTCGTTGAGCAGACGCAACTCATCCAGGCCGAGGTCCGCCTGCAGCTGACTGCGCGAGAAAGTCCAGTGGCTGTTCGTCAACTCGACCCGATCGCCCTCGAGCGCCGTCGCCAGCGCGAGGGACGCCCGACGCGGACGCGCCGACAATCCCAGGCCAACCAGCTCCTGGAGATAGGCCTCCGCCGCGGCGCGCAGCGATTCATACTGCGCCACCGGCAGCTTGCGCACATGCTGCACGCGCGCGCCGGGCCCGTCGACCCAGGCAAACCGGGCATTGCTGCCGCCGATGTCCGCCACCAGCCACGGGTAACCCGCGGCGTTCGTTGCCTGGCCGGCTGTCTCTGTCCGGCTCGCGGCCACACCCTGATCTGCTTGCACTGTTCTTGTCCTGCTGGTTCGGCTTGATGGCCCGCCTTCACGGCAAACCGGGGGCCGCTCATGGCGGCATCCGCGCAAGGTAGCAAAACTACAAGTCATGCACAAGAGCGGAGTCCCCGGTGTCCGAACGCACGCCAAGCGGGTCCGGACGCCCGATTTCAAAAATCACTGCCAACTGCTTGTCGGCACTGGATTTTTCCATTTCATCCCATCTCTCCAACGGCTGTCAATCCTGCTGTAGTCACACTACAGTTTGAAGACCTCCCCACCCTGGACGGCACCCGATGGCAGGTGGGCTCCCCGGCTAGGGCGAACCCTTTCGGGGGGTACCCGGCGCCAAGACATAATGACCGCTTCCCTGCGCCCCCTCTTCATGCGTGAATTCGACAGTCCCCGACTGATCGCCGACATCGGCGGCACCTTCGCCCGTTTCGCCCTGGAAACGTCTCCGGGAGAGTTCGAGCACATCGCGCTCCTGCGCTGCGCCGAACACGCCGACTTCCACGCGGCGGTGCGCGCCTTCATGGATCGCCTGCCCCGGCAGCTGAAGATCGCGCACGCGGCGATCGCGATCGCCAACCCGGTCGAGGGCGACTTGGTGCGCATGACCAACTACCACTGGCAGTTCTCGATCGAGGAAGCCCGTCAGCGGCTCGGTCTGGACACGCTGGTGGTGGTCAACGACTTCACCGCGCTGGCCATGGCGCTGCCCCGCCTGCGCGGCAGCGAGATCCGCCAGGTCGGCGGCGGCGAGGCCCGCCCCCACAGCGTCATCGGCCTGCTGGGCTCGGGCTCCGGCCTGGGCGTCTCGGGACTGATCCCGGCCGGCGAAGGCTGGATCTCGCTGGGCTCCGAGGGCGGTCACACGAACTTCGCGCCGCGCGACGAACGCGAGATCGCGCTGCTGCGCTTCGCCTGGAACGAGTATGAGCACGTTTCCTTCGAACGCCTGCTTTCGGGCCCCGGCCTGGAGCTGATGCACCGCGCGATGGCCGACTACCTCAAGCGCCCGTCGGAGACGCTGTCCGCGCCGGAGATCACCGCGCGCGCGCTGGAGGCCGCCGATCCGGTCTGCGAGGAGACCCTCGAGCTCTTCTGCACGCTGCTGGGCACCGCCGCGGCCAACCTGGCCGTGACACTGGGCGCGCTCGGCGGCATCTACATCGGCGGCGGCATCGTGCCTCGGCTGGGCGAGTACTTCGACCGCTCACGCTTCCGCGAGCGCTTCGAGGACAAGGGACGCTTCTCCGACTACGTCACCGCGATCCCCACCTTCGTCATCACCGCCGAGCACGCGACCTTCAAGGGCGCCTCCGCCATCCTCGAAGCCCAGCTGCGCAGCCTGCAGACCAGCGGCGGCGCCTCGGCCATCGTCGGCCAGATCCGCCGCGCGCGCGACGGCCTCTCGCCGGCTGAGCAACGCGTCGCGGATCACGTGCTGGCGCACTCGCGCAAGGTGCTCAACGACCCGATCGCCGAGATCGCCAAGGCCGCCAACGTCAGCCAACCCACCGTGATCCGCTTCTGCCGCTCACTGGGCTGCGAAGGCCTGTCCGACTTCAAGCTCCGCCTGGCCTCGGGCCTGACCGGCACGGTGCCCGTCAGCCACACGCAGGTGACACAGGACGACTCGATGGTGGAACTCGGCGAGAAGGTGCTGGGCAACACCGCCTCCGCCATCCTGCAAGTCCGCAGCCAACTCAACCGCGACATGATCGACCGCAGCATCGAACTGCTGCTCAACGCCTCCCGCATCGAGTTCTTCGCCATCGGCCATTACGGCGTGGTCGCGCAGGACGCCCAATTCAAGTTCCTGCGCCTGGGCGTGGCCTGCAACGCCTACGTCGAACCCCGCCTCCAGCTGCTCGCCGCCCAGACCCTCAAACCCGGCGACGTCGCCGTCCTCATCAGCTCCAGCGGCAAACTGCCCGAGCTGATCGCCGTGGCAGACGCCGCCCGGGAACGCGGCGCCCATGTCGTCGCCATCACCGCCAGCCAGTCCCCGCTCGCCAAGAAGGCAGACGCGGCCCTCATCGTCGACCACGTCGAAGATGTCGCCACCCACCTGCCGATGATCAGCCGCATCCTCCACCTGCTCGTCATCGACATGCTCGCCGTGGGCGTGGCCATGCGCCGAGACCCCACGCAGCCCGCCCTGCGAGCCGCCCACCCCGACCTCGATGAAACCGACGAGGACGGCCGCTCCACCGCGCGTCGCGCCGCACCCGGGATCAGCCTCGCATCTCCGCTGGCCAAGCTCACGGCACACAGCCGCTGAGACCGAGCACCCTCGACCCGACCGGGTCCCCTCCTCTCCATGTCCCCCGCCCGCTCCGCGGGCTCCTCCTAATACTTCCGAGGAGGGGCCCCGGTCGGGTCGATCCGATTCACCGAGGACTTCGGCTCGGAACCCCACCCCATCGACCTCGACTCACGCGCCCTCCCCACGCTCGTGAGCTCCAATGTCAGATCCGCCTTCACCCTCCCCATCCCCATCCCCCTTCGCCGCACTCTGCCTCCTCGCCGCCTTCCACGAGATCCCCGCTGAGCCCGACACCCTCGCCCATCAACTCGGCCTCGGACCCCACGAGCCCGTCAGCCCCAGCGACCTGCTCCGCGCCGCGCGACTGCTCGGCCTCAAGGCCCGCCTCCTGCGCGTCAACCCCGCCCGCCTCTCTCGCCTGCCTCTGCCCGCCATCGCCTGGCTGCGCAGCGAGAACACCCAGCCCCCTCCCGACAACCACACCCCGCCCGCCGACGCGGCCGACACCCCACGCCCCGTGGTGATCGGACGCATCAGCGATCACGACGCGCTCATCGTCGATCCCTCCCTCCACACCAGCCCACCCACGCCGCTCAGCCGCGACGAGCTGCTCTCCCGCTGGACCGGCGAACTGCTGCTCGCGGCCAGCCAGGCCAGCCTCATCGGCGCCCGCGCACGCTTCGACTTCTCCTGGTTCATCCCTGCCCTCGTGAAGCACCGGCGTCTGCTCGGCGAGGTGCTGCTGATCTCCTTCGTGCTGCAGGCGCTCGCGCTCGCGCATCCGCTCTTCTTCCAGGTCGTCATGGACAAGGTGCTCGTCCATCAAGGCCTGTCCACGTTGCACGTGATCGTGACCGGTCTGGTCGTGGTGATGCTCTTCCAGGCCCTGCTCTCCGGACTGCGCCACTACATCCTCAGCCACACCACCAGCCGCATCGACGTGGAGCTCGGCGCCCGACTCTTCCGCCACCTCGTCGCGTTGCCGCTGGCCTACTTCCAGGCCCGTCGCGTCGGCGATTCTGTCGCGCGGGTCCGCGAGCTCGAGCACATCCGCGCCTTCCTCACCGGCCAGGCGCTCACCGTGGTGCTGGACCTGTTCTTCTCGATCGTCTTCATCGCGGTCATGCTCCTCTACAGCGTGCCGCTGACGCTGATCGTGCTGCTCAGCCTGCCCGCCTACATCCTGCTGAGCCTGCTCATCGTGCCGGTGCTGCGAGGCCGCCTCGACGAGCAGTTCGCCCGCGGCGCGGAGAACCAGGCGATGCTGGTGGAGTCCGTGACCGCCATCCAGACCGTCAAGGCCGGCGCGTTGGAACCCACCTTCTCGCGACGCTGGGATCGTCAGCTCGCGGCCTACGTCTCGGCGAGCTTCCGGTCGCGCAACCTGGCGACCTGGGGCCATGAGGGCGTGAGCCTCGTCGGTCAACTGACCCAGGCCGCCATGCTGTGGTTCGGCGCGCGGCAGGTCATGGACGGTGCGCTGACGGTGGGCCAGTTCGTCGCCTTCAACATGTTCGCGCAGCACGTCGCCCAGCCCGTCATGCGCATGGCCAACCTGTGGACCGACTTCCAGCAGACCGCCCTGTCCATGGACCGCCTGGGCGACATCCTCAACACGCGCACCGAGACCCCTTCCACCAGCGCCGCGCAGTTGCCGGCGCTGCGCGGCGCGATCGAGCTGCGCGACGTCACCTTCCGCTACCGGCCCGAGGCCGCGCCGGCGCTGCGCGGCGTGGACCTGACGCTGGGCGCGGGCGAGGTGGTCGGTATCGTCGGCCGGTCGGGCAGCGGCAAGAGCACCTTGACCACGCTGGTGCAACGGCTGCACCTGCCGCAGGAAGGCCGCGTGCTGATCGACGGCGTCGACACCGGCCTGATCGACGCCGCGCAGTTGCGTCGCCAGGTCGGCGTGGTGCTGCAGGACAACGTGCTGTTCCATCGCTCGCTGCGGGAGAACATCGCCATCGTCGACCCGGCCGCCCCGATCGAGGACGTCGTGCGCGTCGCGCGATTGGCCGGTGCGCATGGCTTCATCAGCGAGCTGCCCGAGGGTTACGACACGATCGTCGGCGAGCAAGGCAGCTCGCTGTCAGGTGGTCAACGCCAGCGCGTGGCGATCGCGCGCGCGTTGTTCGGCGACCCGCGCATCCTGATCCTCGATGAAGCCACCAGCGCGCTGGACTATGAGAGCGAGGCCGCGCTGCACCGGAACATGGCGAGCATCTGCCGCGGGCGAACGGTGCTGATCATCGCCCACCGGCTCAGCGCGGTGAGACGCGCGGATCGCATCGTCGTGATGGACGCGGGCCGCATCGTCGAGCAGGGCCGGCACGAGGAGCTCCTCGCGCGCCCGGCTGGCCTGTACCGGCACCTGTGGTCGATGCAGGCCACCACGGGGGCGGCGACGTGAGGGCTGTCTCCGTCTTGCGCGCCGCGTGGGCCGCGCGCGCCGAACTCGCGGGTCCGGCGCGGCTCGCCGACGAGGCCGCCTTCCTGCCTGCGGCGCTGGCGCTGCGCGACACGCCGCTTCATCCCGCGCCCCGCCGCTGCGCGGCGCTGCTGATCGCGCTTGTCGCGCTCGCGCTGGCCTGGTCGGCGCTCGGGCGTGTCGACATCGTCGCCGTGGCGTCCGGCAAGCTCGTGGTCAGCGATCGCAGCCATGCGATCCAGCCGCTGGAACGCTCGATCGTGCAGCGCGTCGCGGTGCGAGACGGCGACCGGGTGACGGCGGATCAGACGCTCGTGGAACTTGATGTGACCGCGCCTGCCGCGGACAAGGCCGCGCTCCACGAGCAAGGCCTTGACGCCAGCGCGGCCGCGTGGCGCGCATCGCGGCTGCTGCACGCGCTGCAGGCCTGGGAGACTCGCCCCTCCCCGCGCGCGCGGGCCGCGCCGCCCGCCAGCGGCCCGGACGAGGCGGTGCCACCGGACTGGCCCGAGGTCCGCGCACGCGCCGCCATCGCGCTGTTGCGTGCCGAGTGGGCCGACCTGCGCGCGCGACTGGACCGCCTGGAGGCCGAGACCACACGCCGTCAGGCCGAGCGAGCCACGGCGTGGTCCGCGGCGGCGCGCGTGTCTGCGATGCTGGACACGGCCGCGCGCCGCGAGAGCGACCTGCGCGCGTTGGCCGGCGAGGGTTTCGCCAGCACGCATGCCTGGGAGGACCGGCGACGCGAGCGGATGGACCTCGAGGGCGAGCTCCACACCCAGCAGGCGCGCGCCCGCGAGGCCGACGCCGCGTTGACCGAGACACGGGCAGCGCGCACGGCGCTGATCGCCGAATGGCGACAGCGCTGGTGGTCGCAGCAGAACCAGGCTGCCACGCGCCAAGCGCAGGTGGAGCCCGAGCGCCGCAAGGCCGACCGGCGCGAGCAACTCACCCGCTTGTCGGCGCCGGTGGATGGCACCGTGCAGCAACTGGCGGTGTACCGGGCCGGTGCCGTCGTCACCGAGGGGCAGCCCTTGATGGTCGTGGTGCCCGACGACGCACCGATGACCGCGGAGGTGATGCTCGACAACCAGGACGTCGGCTTCGTGCGCGTCGGCGACGCCGCAGCCGTGAAGCTGGCGGCGTTCCCGTTCACGCGCCACGGCACGATCGCCGCGACGGTCACGCGCGTGAGCCCCGACGCGATCGATCACGAGCAACTGGGGCCACGCTTCGCGGTGACGCTCGCGCTGGCCGAGCGTGACATCGACATCGACGGCACCCGCGTGCCGCTGCGTCCCGGCATGGCGCTGGAGGCGGAGGTGCGCACCGGCAGCCGGCGCGTGCTGGAGTTCCTGCTGAGCCCGCTGGAGCGCATCGGCAGCGAGAGCCTGCGGGAGCGCTGAGCAGCCGCCTACCAGTCGGCCAGCACTTCCTCCGCGAGCCCGAACGCGGTACTCGCGCCGGTGCCGCTGGTGACCATCACGAGGCGCGTGCGCGCGTCGGGCGCCTCGACCAGGCAAGGCGCCTGCGCGCTCACCGGGTACACGCCGGTCCAGCGCTCGACGATCTCCAGCGCGGGCAGCGCGAGCTGGCGATGCAGCTCATCGAGGATCAGGCGATCGACGGCCTCGCTCGCGAACGGCGGCAGCACCGGCCCGTAGTGATGCGAGTCTCCGACCACCAACGTCCCGTCGGCGCTCTGCACCGCGATCAGGTGGATGCCGTGCGCCAGCGCGTCATGGCGCTCGGCGGACAGTCGGCGCAGCAGCGGCGCCGCTTCTGGCAGCGCGGCGTATCCGTCGTAGCGCACCAGGCTCAGGTCGGCCATCAGCGCGGCGTTCAGACGGAAGCCCGAGGGCGGGCGCACGCGAAGCATCTGCAACTGGCACAGCGACAGCGCATGCGGCGTCCAGCGGTCCGCGAAGAGGCCGTGCAGCTCCGCCCCGGCGCAGACGGCCACGCGCTCGGCGCGGTAGCTCGCACGGGAGGTCCGTACATGCGGGGCCTCGACCTCCAGCACCGACTCACCGAAGCGGAACTCGACGCCATGCGTCTCGGCCAACCAGGCGGCGATGCGGGGGATGACGTCGCGCGACTCGACGCGCAACTCGTGCGGGCTGTGGAGGCCGCCGACCAGCCCCTCGGCGCGCAGGCCGGGTTGGCGCTGCAGCGCGTGCGCGACGGTCAGGCGCTCGCAGCCCTCGCCCATCTCGGTGTCGAGAAAGGCGTCGAGCACGGCGGCACCCTCCTCGCTGCGCGTGGCCACGAGCAGGCCGGCGTGCTCGATGCGCAGGCCGGCCTGGGGCGCGAGCTCGGCCCACAGGTCGCGCGAGCGCCGCGCGCGTTGCCAGTGCGCGCCGCGTTGCTGGCCGGTGACGGTCACGAAACCGAAGTTGCGGATCGACGCGCCGATGCAGGCCGCGTCGCGTTCGACGACGACGACGCGCCAGCCGCGCTTGGCGCCGGCCCACGCATGGGCCAGGCCGACGATGCCCGCGCCGACCACCAGGAGATCACAGGTCATGGAGAGACTGCTTGAAGTAGGAAGCTGAACAGCGGGATCACGTCGCCCGCCAGCGCTGTGTGCGCTGCACCAGCACATGGCCGATGAGGCCGATGACCCCGCGCCCGACCGCCGCGGTCGCGAACAGCAGCGTGGCCATCGCGGCGGCTGGCGCGGTGTCGCCCGCGTCGTCCATCGCCAGCACCGCGATCGCGGCGAGCGTGGTGTCCGGCGCGTACAGGAAAACGACCGCCGACACCGTCGTCAACGCGCTCACGAAGAAGTAGCCGGCCACCTGCACGAGCGTCGGCACCGCGATGGGCAGATGCACCCGGCGCAGGTGGGTCCAGAACGGCAGGCCCAGCGACTCGGCCACGCGTTCGTACTCGGGGTCCAGCTGCCGCAGCGCGCCGAGCTGCGTCAGGTGCGCGACCGAGTAGTAATGCGCCACCGTGCACAGCACCAGGATCGTCAGCCCGCCATACCAGCCGCGCAGCGGGTTCCACGGCGCGTTGAAGAACAGGATGTAGCCCAGCCCCAGCGCGAGGCCCGGCACCGCCATCGGCAGCGTGGCCAGCGCGTTCAACAGCCCTCTGCCGGCGCGCAGGCCGCGCGGCTTGTCCACCAGCCACGCGAGCAGGAAGCTCAGCACGGTGCCCGCCAGCGCCGTCCACAGGGCCATGCGCAGCGAGTTGCCATAGCTGGCCCAACCGCCGCCGTCGCTCGTGTCGAATTGGTAATGCGATAGCGTCGGGGTGAGCTCGTACGGCCAGTACCGCGCGAAGGACGCGTAGACCGCGATGCCGAAGACGCCCACGAGCGCGGCGGCCACGAGCGCGCAATACAGCAGCGCGGCCAGGTCGCGCGGCGCATGCGGCTCGGGCACGTGCGGCACGGCGCGCAGGCTGAGCGTCGCGCGCTGACGCGCGCGCAGCCGCTGTTCCAGCACGAAGGCGCCCAGCGCCGGCACCAGCAGCAGCAGCGCGACGACGGCGCCGCGGTCCAGGCGCTGCTGACCGACGACCTCCTTGTAGATGTCGGTGGCCAGCATCGCCGTCTGCCCGCCGACGACCTTGGGCACGCCGAAGTCGGTCAGCACCAGCACGAAGACCACCACCAGCGAGATCAGCACGCCGTAGCGGCTCGCCGGCACGGTGACCGTGCGGAACACCCGGCCGCCGCCCGCGCCCAGGCATCGGGCCGCCTCGATGAGGCGGGCATCGCTGCTGGAGAGCGTGGTGACCAGGATCAGCATCGCGTGCGGGAAGGTCCACAGCACCGAACCCATCACGATGCCCACGGGGCCGTAGAGGCTGTCCACGCCGAGCGCGGCCATCGCCGGCTTGAGCAGGCCTTGGTTCCCGAAGGCATAGACCAGGCCGATCGCCGCGAGCAGCGACGGCGCCAGCAGCGGCAACAGCGCGAGCGCGCGCCACAGCGCCTTGGCCGGGAGCGCCGTGTGCGTCAGCGCCCAGGCGTAGCCATAGGCCAGCGCCACGCACAGCAACGACGACACGGCGGACAGCGCGACGCTGTTCTGCAGCGCGGCCCAGCGCCCCGTGGAGAAATACGCGACGAAATGCGCCGCGCCGACGAAACGCCCCTGCCCATCGAGCACGCTTTGCGCGAGCAGGGACACGAGCGGCAACAGGATCAGCACCGTGAGCACGACCAGCCCGGCGCCCAGCAGGACGCGCAGCATCCCCGTCTCGAGACGAGGAAGCCCCTCGCCCGCGGAGCGGGAGAGGGGTTGGGGTGAGGGCTCGGGGAGGCTGCTCAGTGCCCTTCGAAGAGCCCTCACCCCCTGCCCTCTCCCGCTGCGCGGGCGAGGGGGCTGGTCGGGGACATCCTGTGCACCGCTGCGCGGGCGAGGGGGCTGATCAGGGACGATCACGCTCACGCCGCCCTCCGCATCGACAGCGGCGCGTCGAAGAGCTGCAGCGCGGCGGCCGGCAGCGCGAGACCGCGCGTTTCGCCCTCGACCAGCCCTGCGGCCTCCGCGCTGGCCAGTTCCAGCGTCAACGCCTGCCCCACGCCGAGTGCCTCGCATCGCAGCGACACCTGCGTCATCGCGCCCTGGAACTGCAAGCTGTCGATGCGCGCGCGCAGCGGCGCGCCCTCCGCGTCGACCAGCCGGATCGACTCGGGCCGGATCCCGATGCGCGCCACGCTGCCGGTCTTGTACAGCCGCGTGTCGGCGTCCAGCAAGGTCGTTCCCACGCGCACGCGGCCCTCGGCGACGACCTGGCCGTCCAGCCAGTTCATGCGACCGACGAAGCCGGCCACCAGCGCGCTGGCCGGCTGCTCGTAGAGCTGACGCGGCGCGCCCTGCTGGGCGATCTGCCCCTTGGCCAGCAACACGACGCGGTCCGACATCGCCAGCGCCTCGTCCTGGTCATGCGTCACCATCAGCGTCGTGATGCCCAAGCGCTGTTGCAGTGCACGGATCTCGGCGCGCAACGCCTGGCGCACCTGCGCGTCCAGCGCCGACAGCGGCTCGTCCAGCAGCAGCAACTGGGGCCGCGGCGCGAGCGCCCGGGCCAGCGCCACGCGCTGCTGCTGTCCGCCGGAGAGCTGCGCGGGAAACTTGTCCGCCTGCTCCAGCAGGCCCACCAGCGCGAGCAGCTCCGACGCGCGCTCGATCGCCTCGCGCCGCGGCAACGCCGACAGGCCGTAGCGCACGTTCTCCATCGCCGTCAGGTTGGGGAACAGCGCGTAGGACTGGAACACCACGCCGAAGCGGCGCCGCGAGGCCGGCCAGGCGGTGATGTCCTGGCCCTGCATCAGCACCTGGCCGAGGTCCGGCAGCTCGATGCCGCAGACCACGCGCAGCAGCGTGGTCTTGCCGCAGCCCGACGGGCCGAGCAGCGAGACGAACTCGCCGGCGCGCAGGTCCAGGTCGATGCCTTGCAGCACCGTCTGCGGCCCGAAGCGTTTGGTGATCTGACGCAGATGCAGCATGGCACGGTTCACCGGGTCACTTCTTCTCGGCCTTGGCCTCATAGCGGCGCGACCACTCGGCGAGGATGCGGTCGCGATTGGCCGCGGCCCAGTTGAAGTCGTTCTTCGCCAGCAGCTTGTCCAGGTCGGAGGGCACGTACTCGAGCTGTTCCTGCACCGAGGGCAGCGCCAGCACGGCGAAGTTCTTCGCGTAGAGCTCGTTGGCCTTGCGCGTCACCGACCAGTCGGCGAGCGCCTTGGCGGCTTCCAGCTTCTTCGTCGACTTCATCACCGCGGTGGCTTCCACGTCCCAGCCCAGGCCTTCCTTGGGGAAGACGATGTCGATGGGCGCGCCTTCCTTCTTGGTCTTGTTGGCGCGGTACTCGAAGGACAGGCCCACCGGGAACTCGCCGGCGCCGGCTTGTCGGCAGGGCTTGGAGCCGCTGTGCGTGTAGACGCCGATGTTCTGGTGCAGCGCGTCCATGAAGGCCCAGCCCTGCGTCTCGCCCATCATCTGCAGCCAGGCAGAGACCATCAGGTAGCCGGTGCCGCTGGAGGCCGGATGCGGCATGGTCAGCAGGCCCTTGTAGGCGGGCTGGGTCAGGTCGGCCCAGGACGTCGGCTTGGGCAGGTGGCGCTTGGCGGCCTCGGCGGTGTTGAAGCACACGGCCGAGGACCACAGGTCCATGCCGACCCAGGTCGGCTGGGGGCGCGGGTCGCGCATGGTCCCGCGGACCTGCTCCAGGCCCTTGGGCGCGTAGGCGGCCAGCATGCCTTCCTTGTCCAGCAGCATCAGCGAGGTCGCCGCCAGGCCCCAGACGACGTCCGCCTGGGGATTGGCCTTCTCGGCCAGCAGCCTCGCGGTGACGATGCCGGTGGACTCACGGACGAACTTGAGCTCGATGGCCGGGTGGTCCTGCTCGAACGCGGTCTTGTAGGCCTTGATCTGGTCAGCCTCCAACGCGCTGTAGACCAGCAGCTCGGTCTTGCCCTGGGCGCGGACCTCGGGACTGCTCAGCGCGGCGATAGCCGCGAGCGTGAGCGCGGCGGCGGTGTGCAGGATGGTCGAGAAGGACTTCAGACGCATGGGCGCTCCATCTGGGGATGTGGGCACGGGATCGGGGGGAACCCGCACGGGGGACCGGCACCAGGCCGGCAGTCGATGGGCGACACTGTAGGAATGGCATATGTCATTGACGCGTCAAACGGCCCAAAGTCCCGAAAGCCGGTATTGGCGGATTTGGGACCCCGGTCATGCTGGTGAATCAGCTCAAGGCCTTCTTCGCCGTGGCGCGCCTGGGCTCGATCACCGGCGCCGCCCGTCAGCTGGGGTTGTCGCAACCGACGGTGACCACGCAGATCCGCGCGCTCGAGGAGCAGTACGGCGTGGAGCTCTTCCACCGCGGCGGCGGCCGCCTGACGCTCAGCGAGGCCGGCCGGCGGCTGATGCCGCAGGTCGACACGCTGCTGCAGCAGGAACTGGACATCGAATTCGCGCTGCGCAACTCGGCTGAACTGCAGGGCGGCACGCTGCGGCTGGGCGCGACGGCGCCGTACTACACGCTGACGCTAGCGCAACGCTTCCGCGCCCGCCACCCGCAGGTGGAGTTGAGCGTGTCGGCGGGCAACTCCCGCCAGATGGTGGATGCGCTGCTCGCCTATCAGGTGGACCTGGCGACCTCCAGCCATCTGGAAGAGGACCCCCGGCTGCACCGGCTCGAACTCGGCGCGGACCCGCTGGTGCTGCTGGTGCCGCGCGGCCACGCGCTGGCCCGGCACCCGTCGGTGCCGCTGGGCGCGCTGGCGGCCGAGACGCTGCTGGTGCGCGAGCGAGGCTCGATGACCCGTCAGCTCGGCGAGCAGGCGCTGGATGCGGCCAGCGTGCGTCCGCGCGCGCAGATGGAGATCGCCAGCCGCGAGGCACTGCGCGAGGCCGTCGTGCGCGGGCTGGGCGTGAGCATCTTCGCCGCGCATGAGACGGGCCGTCATCCCGAGCTGATCGCCCTGCCCTTCGACACGCAGATGCCGCTGGTGCGCGAGTACCTCTACTGCCTGCGCGAGCGCCAGGGCGCGCGGCTCATCGAGGCGATGCTGGCCTGCGTGGAGCCGGTGACGCCACTGTCCGCCGTGCCATCGATTTGGAGTTCCTGATGCAGATCGCCGTGTTCATCGTGCTGTTGCTCGTCGCGCTCTGGGTCTTCGCGGACCTGCAATGGCGGCGTCAGAAGGCCTCGCTGACGACGCTCGCGCGATCGCGCGCCGGTGAATCGATCTGCGAGTTCGCCCGCGACTTCGCTCGACGCGAGGTCGACACCCGCATCATCCGCGCGGTGTACGAGCGGCTGCAGGTCGAGCTGCTTGATGGCCACGCGCAGCGTGACTTCCCCATCCGCGGCGGCGACCGCCTGATCGAGGACCTGCATATCGACCCCGAGGCGACCGAGCAGGAGATCGCCGAGGCGATCGCCGAACGCGCCGGCCGCTCGCTGGACGGGGCCTCCGCCAATCCCCTCAACGGCCGGGTCCGCACGGTGCGCGAGCTGGTGCTGTTCTTCAACGCCCAGCCGCTCGCCGCGCCGAAGGGCCCGGCCTCGATACTTCCGCGATGACCATCTCCATGCGGCATCCGCTCAGCACGCTCGTGACCGGCACGCTGAGCGCGGCCTTCTTCTTCTGGCTCGCGGCCGTGTCCGCGTTCACCGGCCAGCACGCGGGCGCGACGCTGGGCACCGCGGTGTGTTTCGTGGCGCTGGGCCTGATGGCGCTGCCGATGGCGATCGACTACTTCCGCGCGCGGCATCTGCTGAACGAGGACGCGCTCGATGCCGGCCGCCGCCTGGGCCGCCGCGTCACCTTGAGATGGGCCGAGGTGCGACGAGTGCGTTTCTCGCCGACGATGAAGTGGTTCGTGCTG
Organism: Roseateles sp.; assembly: GCA_039594005.1. Classification (GTDB taxonomy): domain Bacteria; phylum Pseudomonadota; class Gammaproteobacteria; order Burkholderiales; family Burkholderiaceae_C; genus Roseateles. The sequence goes on along the minus strand of JBCNOF010000010.1, from coordinate 128,596 downwards.
GAGGACACGGCCGGCGCGAAGGTCCGCGTCTCGACGGGACTGTCCGGCCTGCCGGACTTCGCGCGGCTGGTGCTCGAGCATGTGCCCGAGACCGCGCTGGACGCGCGCACGCGACGCCTGCTCGGCGAGGCGCGCGCGGGACGCCGTCCGCGTGTGTGGATCTGAGGCCCGGCGTGGGGGCCGACGCTCAATCCGCGGTGATGCCGCGCTCCTTCACCAGCTTGGCCCACTGCGGCAGTTCCTTCTCCAGTCGCGCGCGCGCCTGTGCCGGCGTGGACGGCGTGGCCTCGAAGCCCTCCTTGGCCATTCGATCCTTGACCGCCTGCGAGGCCAGCGTGGCATTCAGCGTCGCGTTGAGCTTGTCGAGCACCGGACGCGGCGTCGACGCGGGCGCAAAGACCATGAACCAGGTCTCGAAGGCGTAGCCGGGCACGCCGGCCTCGGCGATGGTGGGCACGTCGGGCATTAGCGGCGAGCGCTTCGGACCGGTGACGCCGAGCGCGCGCAGCTTGCCCGACTGCACATGCCCCTGCGCCGCGGAGACGACCGGAAAGGACATCTCGACCTGCCCGCCGATGGTGTCACTGAGCGCCGGCCCGCCGCCGCGATACGGGATGTGGACGATGGCGACGCCGGCCACGGCCTTGAAGAGCTCGGCCGACATGTGGAACGTGCTGCCAGTGCCGGCCGAGGCATACGAGAGTTTTCCGGGCTGGCTCTTCGCCAGGGCGACGAGTTCCTTGACGGACTTCGCGGGCACGCGTTCGTTGACGACAAGCACGTGCTGCGAGCTCGCGACCATGCCGATCGGGGCGAGGTCCTTGAGCGTGTCGTAGGGCATCTTCGGCGTCAGCGCCGGGTTGATCGCGAGCGACACGGTCTGCAGGCCGATCGTGTAGCCATCGCCGGCGGACTTGGCGACCTCCGCGACACCGACGTTGCCCCCCCGCCGGCCTTGTTCTCGACGACGAGCGGCTTGCCCAGCGCCTTGCCCCATTCGTCGGACACGAGCCGGGCGACGATGTCGGCGCTGCCGCCCGGGGCGTAGGGCACGACCAGCCGCACCGGCCGATCGGGATAGGACTGGGCCAGCGCGGCGGCAGGCGCGAGGGCCGCCGCGACGAGCGCGCCTGCCGTGGCGATCGCAGCGGCGATCAAGCCAGCGGTCGAAGGGGTTCGGATCATCTTGTCTCCAATGAAGTCCTGGTCGTGCGCCGGGATCGCCTCGATGCTAGGCGGGAGACAGGCGCCGTGAATGCGGCGCCGGATCATTCAATCGTTCCTGCAGGTTAATGATCGAAACCCGGGCAATGACGCCGAGCCTGGCGCAGCAGCGTCGGCCAGACGAAGGCGCCGCCGAGTCCGCCGGTCTGCACGCGCATTGATTCGGCCGTGCCGCGGATGATGTCGTCGTCGACGGCGGTGAGCTCGGCGCCGCCGGACTGCGCGGCGATCTGGATCTGGCAGGCGCTCTCGAAGGTGTACATCGAGAGGAAGGCGTCGCCGATGGTCTTGCCGACGGTCAGCAGGCCGTGGTTGCGCAGGCAGTAGAAGATCTTGTCGCCGAGGTCGTGCTGCAGGCGCGGTTGCTCCTCGGGTCGGATGGCCACGCCTTCGTAGTCGTGGTACGCGAGCGAGGCCAGCACGAAGGTCGACTGCTGCGAGATCGGCAGCACGCCGGCCTTCTGCGCGGAGACGGCGACACCGGCGCGAGTGTGGGTGTGCAGCACGCAGCCGACGTCGGGGCGCGCGGCGTGGATGGCGGAGTGGATGATGAAGCCGGCCTGATTGACGGGGAACGGCGTGTCCTGGAGCTTGTTGCCCGAGGCGTCGACCTTGATGAGGCTGGACGCGGTGATCTCGTCGAACATCAGCCCATAGGGATTGATGAGGAACTCATGGGCATCGCCGGGGAGTCGGGCGCTGATGTGGGTGAAGATCAGGTCGCTCCAGCCGTAGCGGGCGACGAGCCGGTAGCAGGCGGCGAGGTCCACGCGCAGCTGCCATTCGGCGTCGCTGACCTTGCCGTGGAGCGAGGGGATCTGGTCGATGGGGTCCATGCAGGCGTCTCCTGATCACGCCGGACCATCGAGCGGGTCCGGTCTGCGGCATCGTCCTACCGAGCGCGATGCAGGGCTGTCGCGTTCAGGACAGCACCGCCTCCCTCAGCAGATCAGGAAACTTCTTCTCCCGCAGTTCCTCCAGCACTTTCGCCGTCATCTTCCACCCGTCGCCGGGCAGGCGTGAGATGAACTCGATCCAGATGTGCTCGAAAGCCTCGATCGCATCGGACTCCTCGAAGCGCACGCCCGCAGGCAGCATCGGGCCGATGTCATCGGTCAGGCTGGCGACCAAGCGCCGAAGCATCCGCTCCTCGGCCTGCGCGCGCGTGATGGTCGCGCCTTCCAGGCCGAGGTAATGGCGGAACGCCGCGATCACCTGATCCGGGTCCAGTCCGAGGCCCTTCAGCCCGTGATGCATGTCGAAGAGATCGCGGTTCTTGCGTCGCTGAAGCAAGGCCCTCAACTTGGTCCCGAACAGCTCCTCCGGCGCGAAGGTCGTGATCTCGCAGCGCCCGCTGTACCAGCCGTTCTCCATGGCGAAGGGCATCTGTCGCAGACCCATCAGATGCGCATGCTCGCGCGTGTTCATCTCCACCTTCAACTGAAGGCGCTCGGTCGGCGCGGCCTCAGGATGAAACCGATACATCAGGTGCATGGAATGCCCGGCGATCTTGCGGATCGGCGTCCCCATCCACGACAAGGCCTCCCGGATCGCATCGAGGGTCGGGCCGATCGGCTCCGGGATCGTCTGCACCAGATCGATGTCCTCGGAGTACCTCAGCGGCCGCTCGAACAGCAGCTTGTTGATCGCCGTCCCGCCTCGAAAGGCAATGCGCCCTTTCAGCGCCGGCGCATTGAAGAGGTCGCACAGGGCGCGACAGATGAGCAGGTCCTGCTCGACTTGGCGCTGGTTGGCCCAGGGCGCATGAGCCATCCAGTCATTGATGAAGGCTTGGGGAATCACCGGTCAATCTCCACCTCCCCATTCAAGAGGAGCTTCCAGGTGGCGTCCCGCTCGAACTCCATCGCCAGGGAGGGGATCGTCGGTTTGGCGAACGGGTCCAGAAGGACGTTCGTCTTCGCTGACGCGCCGAAAGCCTCCAAGGCTTTGGCCTGCCGGTGATGCTGGAAGTGCTCGAGAAGAAAGCCGAGTCGTCGCACACACGGCGTCTCGTAATGGGCAGCCAGTCGAGACAAGCGCCGCGGAGCGGCCTTGCCGCCGAAGGTCCACACCATCTGGGCGACGCCGTTGATGCCACCCGCCTTGTCCAGATAACGAGCAGCATCGAGGAGCGTCAATTCGATGCCTGCCGCCTTCGCAAAGCCAGTGGGCGACTTGATGCTCGTCAGAAATTCGCTCTGATTGACCGCATTGAATTCACGTGGCGCCTGGCTGATGAACTCGACGCGCTGGCGACCAATCTCGATGCCGCGCAACTGCTTCGGAACAACCACCTGGAACACCATCGTTGCTTGATGCGACGAGCCGTGCAGCTCGGCGGCGCGCAGCAGTGACACGCGGTAGTCCAGACCCAGATGGCCCATCAGCGGCGAGATCCACTGCTCGGCGTCCGGCGCGCCCATCCACACATGCTCGGGGCGCAGCGCCACGTAGAAGTTCTTGTACGGGCTGACCACGCGATGACGCTTCCCGAGGCGAACCAGGGCGGAACGCAGGCCCGAGTCGGACAGCGGCAGACTGGTTGCCAACTCGTCGCGCGAGAACGTCGATCGCCCTCTTGCCAGTTGCTCGTCGATGAAACGTTCCAAGGGACCCATCCCCGAACCATATTCAGAAAGACGCGTTTTTGCAACTTTCTGCATATGACTTGGGAGCCCGTCAGCGCCCCGGAAACAGAAAAGGCGCCCGCAGGCGCCCGTCCTTGATCCGACAGAAAGCCGGCCTCAGAACGCCTGGATGCCGGTCTGCGCGCGGCCCAGGATCAGCGCGTGGATGTCGTGGGTGCCCTCGTAGGTGTTGACCACTTCCAGGTTGACCAGGTGGCGGGCGATGCCGAATTCGTCGGAGATGCCGTTGCCGCCCAGCATGTCGCGGGCCAGGCGGGCGATGTCCAGCGCCTTGCCGCAGCTGTTGCGCTTCATGATCGAGGTGATTTCCACCGCCGCGGTGCCTTCGTCCTTCATCCGGCCCAGGCGCAGGCAGCCTTGCAGGGCCAGGGTGATCTCGGTCTGCATGTCGGCCAGCTTCTTCTGGATCAGCTGGTTGGCGGCCAGCGGCCGGCCGAACTGCTTGCGGTCCAGCACGTACTGGCGGGCGGTGTGCCAGCAGAATTCGGCGGCGCCCAGCGCGCCCCAGGCGATGCCGTAGCGCGCGGAGTTCAGGCAGGTGAACGGGCCCCGCAGGCCGCGCACGTCCGGGAAGGCGTTCTCTTCCGGGCAGAACACGTCGTCCATCACGATCTCGCCGGTGATCGAGGCGCGCAGGCCGACCTTGCCGTGGATCGCCGGGGCGCTCAGGCCCTTCCAGCCCTTCTCCAGGACGAAGCCGCGGATCTGCCCTTCGTCATCCTTGGCCCAGACCACGAAGACGTCGGCGATCGGGCTGTTGGTGATCCACATCTTGCTGCCGGTCAGGCGATAGCCGCCGTCGACCTTCTTCGCCCGGGTGACCATCGAGCCCGGGTCGGAACCGTGGTTCGGCTCGGTCAGGCCGAAGCAGCCGATCCATTCGCCGCTGGCCAGCTTGGGCAGGTACTTCTGCTTGGTGGCTTCGTTGCCGAATTCATGGATCGGCACCATCACCAGCGAGGACTGCACGCTCATCATCGAGCGATAGCCGGAGTCGACGCGCTCGACTTCGCGCGCGATCAGGCCGTAGCAGACGTAGTTGAGGCCGGTGCCGCCGTAGGCCTCGGGGATGGTCGGGCCGAGCAGGCCCAGCTCGCCCATCTCGCGGAAGATCGCCGGGTCGGTCTGTTCGTGGCGGAAGGCTTCCAGCACGCGCGGGGCCAGCTTGTCCTGGCAGTACGCCCGCGCCGCGTCGCGCACCATGCGCTCTTCTTCGGTGAGCTGCTGGTCCAGCAGCAGCGGATCTTCCCAGTGGAATGCGGCCTTGCTCGAATGGGCGGCCTTGGATGCTTGGCTCATGATGTCTCTTCCGTTCTTGAATGCGTCAGCGATGACGATGCGCGCTCGGCGGGCGGCGCGGCCTGCCACCGATCCTAGTCCCGCGGCGGCACGACCGCCGTCACCTCGATTTCAAGCTTCGCACGGTCCTCGATCAGCCCGGCCACCTGCACCGCGGTCATCGCGATGCCGTACTCGGTGCCCAGCACCTCGCGATACGCCTGCCCGACCTCGCGCCCGCGCGCCACGTATTCGCGCTTGTCCAGCAGATACCAGGTCATCCGCACGATGTGCCGCGGCTCGGCGCCGGCCTCGGCCAGCACCGCCTTGATGTTGAGCAGCGCCTGCCGGCACTGCGCGACGAAATCGTCGCTCTCGAACTCGCACCGGCCGTTCCAGCCGATCTGCCCGGCGACGAAGACCTGCGTGCCGACCGCCGCCACGCCGTTGGCGTAACCGCGCGGCGCGGTCCAGTCCGCGGGCTGCAGCACGCGCTTGTCGTTGTTGTTCTCTTGGCTCATCGTCGGACTCCTCTACTGCGATGACGATTGATGGGATTGTTGTTGCTGGACCGCGCGCACCAGCGCGGCACGGACATCCTCGGGGAACGGCTGCGACTGGTGCGTCTCCAGCGAGGTGCATACCAGCACCTGGCCGAAGCTCACCCGCGGACCGTCCGCGCCGTCGACGCTCACGCGCAGCGACAGCGAGCTGCGTCCCACGCGCTCGATCCACAGCCGCTGCGTCAGGCGATCGCCCATGCGGCTGATGCGCTCGAAGTTGGTCTGCAGCTGCACCGTGGGCAGCCCCACGCGGCGAGGACCGATCAGCTCGGCATAGGACACGCCCAGGCCGTCGTTGAACCAGTCCTCGACGAAGGCGTTGAGCAGCTCGAAGTAGCGCGGGAAGAAAACGATGCCGGCCGGGTCGCAATGCCCGAAGCGGATCAGCACGTCGCGCTCGAACGCGGGAGTCATCACATCCATCTCCTCACACACCCAGATGCCGCTGCCAGAGCGACGGATCCGCGGACAGCGCCGCCGAGTCACCCCGCCACACGACCTCGCCGCGCGCCAGGATGCTGTGCCGGTCGGCCAGCCGCACCAGGCGTCGCACGTACTTGTCGACCACCAGGATGGTCTGGCCCGCCTGGCGCAACGTGTCCAGGCAGCGCCAGATGTCCTCGCGGATCAGCGGCGCCAGGCCCTCGGTGGCCTCGTCCAGCACCAGCAGCCGCGGATTGGTCACCAGCGCGCGGCCGATCGCCAGCATCTGCTGCTCGCCGCCGGACAGCTGCTGTCCGAGGTTGCCCGCGCGCTCGCGCAGTCGCGGGAAGAGCGCGAGAACCCGCTCGACCGTCCACGGATCCGCGCTGCGACAGCGATTGGCCTCGAAGGCGCGCAGGTGCTCCAGCACGGTGAGGTTGGGAAAAACCTGGCGGCCCTCGGGCACGATGGCCAGCCCGAGCCGCGCGATGCGGTCCGCCCGCCAGCCGGTGACGTCCTCGCCGGCGAAGCGGATCCGGCCGCCCGTCGGCGCGAGCCAGCCGGTCAGGCAGCGCAGCGTCGTGCTCTTGCCCATGCCGTTGCGGCCCAGCAGCGTGGCGACCTCGCCCGGCGCGATGCGCAGGTCCAGGCCGAACAGCACCTGGCTGTCGCCGTAGCCGGCGCGCAGCCCGTCGATCTCCAGCAGCGGATCGCTCACGCGCGCACCTCCGTCACGTCGAGCTCGGCCTCGTCGCCGAGGTAGGCCGCACGGACCGCCGCGTCAGCGCGGATCTCCTCGGGCGTGCCGCTCGCGATCACGCGCCCGCTCACCAGCACCGAGACCCGGTCCGCGAGCCGGAACACCGCGTCCATGTCGTGTTCCACCAGCAGCAGCGTCAGATGCTGGGCCTTGAGCGCGGCCAGCAGCTGCACCATCCGCGCCGATTCGTCCGGCCCCATGCCCGCCATCGGCTCATCCAGCAACAGCAGCCGCGGCTTGGCCGCCAACGCGAGCGCGAGCTCCAGCTGACGCTGCTCGCCGTGCGCGAGGCTGCCCGCGACGCGGTCGGCCATCGCGGCCAGCCCGGTCAGCGCGAGCATCGCCTCGGCATCGGCATAGGCCGCGTCGTCCGCGCGCGCGACGCGCCACCACGATGGCGCCGATGCCCGCCGCGCCAGCACCGCCAGCACGACGTTGTCCAGCACCGTGAAGCGCTTGTACAGGCTGGTGATCTGGAACGAGCGCACCAGGCCCTCGCGCACGCGGTGCGGCATCGACAGCGCGGTGATGTCCTCGCCGTCGAGGAACAGTCCGCCGGCGTCGGGCGCCAGCGCGCCGGAGATCTGATGGATCAGCGTCGTCTTGCCCGCGCCGTTGGGGCCGATGAGCGCATGGGTCTCCCCGGCCCGCACCGAGAAGCTCGCCTCGTCGGTGGCCGTCAGCGCGCCGAAGCGCTTCACCAGCCGATGGACCTGCAGCAGCGCCAGCCCGGGGAGCTGCGATGGCGTGGCGGCATCACGTGCCTCACGCACTTCACGCGTATCACGCATGGCGGCCTCCCGGCTTCGCCGCGGCCCGCCGACCGGCGAGCACGCCCGCCACTCCCCGCGGCGCGAAGAGCACCACCGCGAGCAGGATCGCGCCGAGCGCGAGCTGCCAGTGGATGGTCACGCCCGAGAGCAGCTCCTCCAGCAGCAGGAACACCGCCGCGCCCAGCGGTCCGCCCCACAGCGCGCCGGCGCCGCCCAGGATGACCATCACCATCAGCTGGCCCGACTGCGACCAGTGCATCAGGTGTGGCGACACCAGCCCGTTGAGATTGGCCAGCAGCGCGCCGGCCAGGCCCGCGACGGCGCCCGCGACGACGAACGCCGTCCACTGCACCGCGAAGACACGTCCCCCGGTCGCGGCCACGCGGGTCTCGTTCTCGCGCGCGGCCTGCAGCAACCAGCCCAGCGGCGAATTCACCAGCCGGCGCAGCCCCATGAACACGACCGCGAACAGCATCAGCGCGACCCAGTAGAACGACGCGTCATCGGCCAGGTTCAGCGGCAGGCCGCCCAGCGTCGAGCGCGCCGCCACCGGCAGGCCGTCGTCGCCGCCATAGGCCTTCAGCGACACCGCCAGGTAATGGAACATCTGCGCGAAGGCCAGCGTGATCATGATGAAGTACACGCCGCGCGTGCGCAGGCTGATGGCGCCGATCACCGCCGCGGCCAAGCCCGACGCCGCCATCGCCACCGGCCAGGCGATCCATGCCGAGCCCACGCCCGCGTCTGCCAGCACGGCCACCGAGTACGCGCCCAGGCCGACGAAGGCCGCATGACCGAAGCTCACCAGCCCGCCGAAGCCGAGGATCAGGTTCAGGCTGGTCGCCGCGATCGCGAAGATCAGCACGCGCGTGGCGACCACCGTGTAGAACTCCAGCCCCAGAGCCTGCAGCAGCGGCGGCAACACGGCCAGCACCGCGAAGACCGCCCACGCCATCGCGCCCAGGCCGCGGTGATGCAGCATCGTGTGCCGGGCTCGGATCGATTCGCTCATCGCTGCCTTCCTCGATTCAGCCGCGCGCGGGGAACAGTCCCCGCGGCTTCCAGAACAGCACCGCCGCCATCAGCACGTAGATCAGGATGGCCGCGACGGCCGGACCCACGGTGGACGCCACCTCCGGCGAAGCGACCTGACGCAGCACCGCCGGCAACAGCGTGCGCGAGCCCGTATCCACCAGCCCCACCAGCAGCGAGCCCACCAGCGCGCCCCGGATCGAGCCGATGCCGCCGATCACGATGACCACGAACGCGAGGATCAGGATGCTCTCGCCCATGCCGACCTGCACCGCCAGCAGCGGACCCAGCAACGAGCCCGCCAGCGCGCACAGCGCCGCGCCCACGCCGAAGACGGCGGTGAACAGCCGGTCCGCGGGCACGCCCATCGCGGTGGTCATCGCGCGGTTGGACGCGCCCGCGCGCACCCACATGCCCCAGCGCGTACGCGTCACCAGCACGTACAGCGCCACCGCCACCGCCAGCCCCACGCCGATGATCAGCAGCCGGTACGCCGGATACATCAGCCCGGGCAGCAGCTCCACCGGACCGGACAAGGCCGCCGGCGTGTTCAGCATCAGCGGCTGCTCGCCCCAGATCAGGCGCACGCCCTCGTTGAGCATGAGGATCAGCGCGAAGGTCGCGAGCACCTGGCTCAGGTGATCGCGCTGGTAGAGCCGGCGCAGCAGCGTGACCTCCAGCGCCATGCCCAGCACGGCCGTGCCCGCGACCGCCGCGAGCACCGCGACGCCGAATGACGCGCCCGCGGCCATCGCCGCCGCGGCCAGGTAGGCACCGACCATGTACAGCGAGCCATGCGCCAGGTTGATCAGGTCCATGATGCCGAAGACCAGCGTCAGGCCGGCCGCCAGCAGGAACAGCATCAGCCCGAACTGCAGCCCGTTCAGGAGCTGCTCGGCCACGAGGATCGCATCCATCGCTCAGCGCCCTGCCCCGTGCGTCGTCACTTCATCTTGCACTGCGGCGCGTACGCGTCCGCGTGCTGCTCGAAGATCTTGCCCAGCGTCCGGTTGGTCACTCGGCCCTGCGGGTCCTTCGTGATCACGCGCAGGTAGTAGTCCTGCACCGGGTACTGGTTGTGGTTGAAGCGGAAGGCGCCGCGCACCGAGTCGAACTTCGCGGCCTTCAGCGCCTTGAGCAACGCGGACTTGTCCTCGACCTTGCCCTTGACGTCGCGCACCGCCGCGCCGATCAGCTGCGCCGCGTCGTAACCCTGGCTCGCGTACAGCGAGGGCAGCCGGCCATAGGCCTTGACGAAGTCCGCCACGAAGCGCTTGTTGGCCGGGTTGTCGAGGTCATGCGCCCAGTGCGAGCTGTTGAACATGCCCAGCATCGGCTCGCCGACCGCCTTGATCACGTCCTCGTCGGCCGAGAAGCCCGGCCCGAACAGCGTGATGTCCTTGGACAGACCCGCGCCGACGAACTGCTTGATGAAGTTGATGCCCATGCCCCCGGGCAGGAAGATGTACATCGCATCGGGCCTGGCCGCGCGCGCCTGCGCGAGCTCCGCCGCGTAGTCCAGCTGGCCGAGCTTGGTGTAGATCTCATCGGCCACCGTGCCCTTGTAGTAGCGCTTGAAGCCCGCCACCGCATCCTTGCCCGCCGGGTAGTTGGGCGCGAGCACCACGACCTTCTTGAAGCCCTTGTCCATCACCGTCTTGCCGACGGCCTCGTGGAGGTTGTCGTTTTGCCAGGCGACGTTGAAGAAGTACGGGTTGCACTGCTCGCCGGCGTACTGCGACGGACCGGCATTGGCGCTGACGTAGGGCACCTGTGCCGTGAAGACGCCGGGACCGACCGCGAGCATGACGTTGGAGAACACGATGCCGGTCATCACGTCGACCTTGTCGCGCTTGAGCAGCCGCTCGGCGGACTGCTTGGCCACCTCGGGGTTCTGCTGGTCGTCGGCGATCACTGTCTCCACCGGCAGTCCGCCGAGCTTGCCGCCGTTCTGCGCGACCGCGAGCGCGAAGCCGTCGCGGATGTCGACGCCCAATCCGGCGCCCGCGCCCGACAGGGTGCTGAGCATGCCGACCTTGAGCTTGTCGGCGGCGTGCGCGGTGGACACCGCGAGGGGCAACGCGCCGGCCGTGGCCAGCAGCATCGCGAGGGACTTCGACGTCATCTTCATCGGCGGCTCCGGGGAAGAAAGGAAAGGGACGGTCGGAAGACTGCGCTTACTGCTGACGCAGGCGGAAACGCTGCAACTTGCCGGTCTCGGTCTTGGGCAGGTCGGCGCGGAACTCTATCGCACGGGGATACTTGTACGGGGCGATCGTGGCCTTGACGAAGTCCTGCAGCGTCTTGGCCAGCGCGGCCCGCGCGGTCGCGTCGTCGGCGACCGCGTTGCCCGCGACGCCGGGCTTGAGCACGATGAAGGCCTTGACCAGCTGACCGCGCTCCTCGTCGGGCACGCCGACCACGGCGCACTCCGCGACTGCCGGATGCGCCAGCAGCGCGGACTCCACCTCCGGACCGGCGATGTTGTAGCCGCCGGAGATGATCATGTCGTCGGTGCGAGCCTGGTAGACAAAGTAGCCGTCGGCGTCGAGGACATAAGCGTCGCCGGTGAGGTTCCAGCCGTCCTTCACGTACTTGAGCTGACGGTCATCGGCGAGATATCGGCACCCCGTGGGGCCCTGCACCGCGAGCTTGCCGACGGTGCCGGGCGGCAGCTCGCGGCCTTCATCGTCCACGATGCGCGCGCGATAACCCGGCACCGGCTTGCCGGTCGCGCCCGGCCGCGCGCTGCCCTCGGTGTGGGAGATGAAGATGTGCAGCATCTCGGTCGCGCCGATGCCGTCGATGAGCTCGATGCCGGTCGTGTCCTTCCACAACTGGCGGGTCGCGGCCGGCAGCGCCTCGCCCGCGCTCACGCACTTGCGCAGCGAGGACAGGTCGGGCACGGCTTTACCCGACTGGCCCGCCTCGGCCCGGGCCTGCGCCACCGTCATCGCCATGGCGCGGTAGGACGTGGGCGCGGTAAAGCACACCGTGGCGCGGTGGCGGGCGATCGCAGCCAGCAGCAGATCCGGAGACGCCTTCTCCAGCAGTACCGCCGAGGCCCCGACGCTCATCGGGAACAGCAGCAGCCCGCCCAGTCCGAAGGTGAAGGCCAGCGGCGGACTGCCGATGAACACGTCGTCCGCGCGGGCCTGCAGGCAATGCACCGGCCAGCAGCGGCAGATCGCGATCACGTCGCGATGGAAATGCATCGTGCCCTTGGGCTGCCCCGTCGTGCCCGACGTGAACGCGATCAGCGCGCAATCGTCCGAGGCGGTGTCGACGTTGTCGAAGCGCGGCGACTGACGTTCCGCCAGCGCCTCCAGCCCCTCGGGCGCGTCGTCGTGGAAACGGCAGACACGGGTCAGCACGGGACACAGCGCCTGGGCGGCGGACAGCTCCTCGAGCAGCGCCGCCTCGCACAGCGCATGCGTGACCTGCGCCTTGTCGATCACCTGCGCCAGCTCCTTGGCGCGCAGCAGCGGCATTGTCGCGACCGCGATCGCGCCGGCCTTCATCACCGCGAACCAGCAGGCCGCCAGCGTCGGCGTGTTGGCGCCGCGCAGGAGCACCCGGTTGCCCGGCACCACGCCCAGCTCGTTCACCAGCACATGGGCGATGCGATTGGCCTGTGCCTGGAGCTCGGCGTAGGTCCATCGGACCTCGACACCGTGACGGCCCGCGCCGACGATGACGCCGCCGTTGCCGTTGCCGCCACCGAAAAGGCGAGCGTCACCGTCCTGCACGCCCTGCCCCCCGTCCACCCACCGATCCAGCAGGTCCCACGCGCAGTTCATCCGCTCGGGGAACTGCAGCTCGGGCAGGTCGAAGACCAGCTCGGGCCACTGATCCCGCGGCGGCAGGTGATCGCGGGCGAAGGTGTCGACGTGGGCGGTGCGGTGCATGGGGGCGTCCTTATCCGTTCTTCAGCAGATCGCGTCCGATGATCAGTTGCTGGACCTCGCTGGCGCCTTCATAGATCCGCAGCGCGCGAATCTCGCGGTAGAGCGACTCGACGATCTCGCCGCGCCGCACGCCGCGTCCGCCGTGCAACTGCACCGCCGCGTCGATGACGCGCTGCGCGCCCTCGGTGGCCATCAGCTTGGCCATCGCGGCCTCGCGCGTGATGGTGCGGCCCTGGTCGCGCTCCCAGGCCGCGCGGTAGACCAGCAGCGCGCTGCTGTCGACGGTGCAGGCCATGTCGGCGAGCTTGGCCTGCGTCAGCGGCAAGTCGGCCAGCGTCGCGCCGAACATCGCGCGGTCCTTGGCCTGATGCAGGCCTTCCTCCAGCGCGCGTCGAGCGAAGCCGAGTGAGGCCGCCGCGACCGAGGTCCGGAACACGTCCAGCGTGCGCATCGCCACCTTGAAGCCCTCGCCCGGCGCGCCGACCATCGCGTCCTTCGGCACGCGGCAGCCCGCGAAGCGCAGACGCGCCAGCGGATGCGGGGCGATGACATCGATGCGCTCTGCGATCTCGAAGCCCGGCGTGCCGGCGTCGACGATGAAGGCGCTGATGCCGCGCGATCCGGGCGCATCGCCCGTGCGCGCGAACACCACGTAGAAGTCGGCGATGCCGCCGTTGGAGATCCACGTCTTCTCGCCGTCGAGCACGTAGTGATCACCGTCCAGTCGCGCCGCGCATTGCATGGCGGCCACGTCCGATCCGGCCTCGGGCTCCGACAGCGCGAAGGCCGCGAGCGACTCACCGCGCGCGACGCGCGGCAGGTAGGCGGCGCGTTGCGCGGGCGTGCCCATCAGCGAGATCGCGCCCGACCCCAGACCCTGCATCGCGAAGGCGAAGTCCGCGAGTCCGTCGTACCGCGCGAGCGTCTCGCGCAGCAGGCAGATCGCGCGGGTGTCGATGGCCTCGCCCTCGCCCGCCACCGCGTGCGTCAGCCAGCCGCCCTCGCCCAGCGCCTTGACCAGCGCCTTGCACGACGCGTCCACGTCCTCGTGATCGACCGCGCCATGCGCGAGGTGCCTCGCGCACCACGCGTCGAGCTCGCTGGCCAGCACGCGGTGCCTGTCGTCGAAGAACGGCCAGTCCAGGTGTCTCAGATGTTGCATGGCTGCCCTCAATCGCCCTGGAACTCGGGCCGCTGCTTGGCGACGAACGCGTGATACGCGCGGTGGAAGTCCTGCGTCATCATGCAGATCGCCTGGGCCTGCGCCTCGGCCTCGATGGCCTCGTCCACGCCCATCGTCCACTCCTGATGCAGCATCCGCTTGGTCATCGCATGCGCGAAGTTGGGACCCGCGGCGATCTCCGCGGCCCAGCCCACCGCTTGCGATTCCAGCGCGTCGGGCTCGGCGAGGCGGTTCAGGAAGCCCCACTGCAGCGCTTCCTCGCCGCCCAGGCTGCGGCCGGTGTAGAGCAGGTCCGACGCGCGGCCCTGGCCCACGATGCGCGGCAGCAGCGCGCAGGCGCCCATGTCGCAACCGGCCAGGCCCACGCGCGTGAACAGGAAGGCGGTCTTGCTGCGCGCGGTGCCCACGCGCAGGTCCGAGGCCATCGCCATGATCGCTCCCGCGCCGGCGCACACGCCGTCGATCGCCGCGACGACGGGCTGCGGGCAGGCCCGCATCGCCTTGACCAGGTCGCCCGTCATGCGCGTGAACGCGAGCAGGTCCGGCATCGGCATCTTCGTCAGCGGGCCGATGATCTCGTGCACGTCGCCGCCCGAGCAGAAGTTGCCGCCCGCGCCCTGCACGACGATCGCGTTCACCTCGTCCACGTAGGCCAGCGTGCGGAACAGGTCGCGCAGCTCGGCGTAGGACTCGAAGGTCAACGGGTTCTTGCGCTCGGGCCGGTTCAGCGTGATCACGCCGACCGCACCCTCCTGGCGCCAGCTGAAATGCGTCGGCGCGAAGGCCTGCAGGCTGCGCCGGTTGCCGGTGATGAGATGGCTGTCCATCAATGGGTGCTCCTCAAACTGTGGTCCTCAAACGAGCCCTCACCCCCGCCCTCTCCCGCTGCGCGGGCGAGGGAGTCAGGGAGTGGTGGGCATCGGGTTGTTTCATTTGCGTGCGGCGTCGAGTTGCGCGAGGTGGCCCTTGAGCCCAGCGAGCAGCGTGTACACCTGCGCCTTCTGTTCGGGCGGCCAGCCGGCGAGCAGCTCGACGATCCAGCCCTCGTGCGTCGCGGCCATGCGCTTGAACTGGCGGCGTCCCGCCGGCGTGAGCCGCACGGTGACGCTGCGCCGGTCCGACGGATGCGGCTCGCGCACCACGTGGCCCTCGGCCTCGAGCTGGTCGGTGATGCCGGTGACGTTGCCGCCGGTGACCATCAGTCGCTGCGACAGCTCGCGCATCGTCAGCCCGTCGGGGCTGCGCTCGAGCTGCGCGAGCAGGTCGAAGCGCGGCAGCGTCGTGCCGAAGTCATTGCGCAGGCGCTGGCGAATCTGATCCTCGATGCGCGTGGTGCAGGCCAGCAGACGCAGCCACAGGCGCAGCGCCTGGTGGTCCCCGTCGTGCACGCGCGATTCCAGGTCGGGGCCGAAGTCCTGGCCCAGCCCGCCGTCGCGGTCATCGCCGTGGTCCTGACCATTCATGCCGGCACCGGTCTCGCGCATCACATCACCTCCCCGCCGGCGACGGCGATCGCCTGACCCGTGACGGCGGCGCTGTCGCGCCGGACCAGCCAGGCGACGGCGGCGGCGACTTCCTCCGGATCAACCAGCCGCCCCTGCGGGTTGACCGCCGCGAGCTCGGCGCGCGCGGCCTCCGGCGAGCGTCCGGTCTTGGCGACGATGGTGTCGATCGCGTCGGCGACGATGTCGGTCTCGGTGTAGCCGGGGCACACCGCGTTGACCGTCACGCCCTTGCGCGCGGTCTCCAGCGCCAACGCCCGCGTCATGCCCAGCACGCCGTGCTTGGCCGCGCAGTAGGCGGCGACGTAGGCGTAGCCCTTGAGCGCCGCGGTGCTCGCCACGTTGACGATGCGGCCAAAGCGGCGCTCGGTCATGCCCGGCAGGACCTCCCGGCTGCACAGGAAGCTGCCGGTGAGGTTGACGTTGATCAGCCGCTGCCAGGTCTCGAGCGAGGTCTTCGCGAAGGGCGCGGTCTCCACCTGGCCGGCGTTGTTGATGAGCAGGTCGACCGCGCCGGACTCGCCCGCGGCCGCGGCGAAGGCCGCGCGCACACTGGCCTCGTCGCTCACGTCGCAGACCTGCAGCGTCACGGCCGGTCCGCCGTCGACCTCCATGCGATCGCACTGCGCCTGCAGCCGATCCAGCCGCCGGCCCATCAGCGTCACGCGCGCGCCGTCGGCGATCAGCGCCTGCGCGATCGCCGCGCCGATGCCCGAACCGCCGCCGGTCACCACCGCATGCATCCCTTCGAGCGGGTACTTGTTGCTCATGGCCTCGCCTCCCGCCTCAGACGCCGAGCGCCTTGTTGGCCTGTTCCTGCGCGGCGGCACCGCCGCCCATCGCGCGCTGGCGCTCGAAGTCGCGCTCCATCTGGCTCTTGCCCGAGAGGTACTGGACCGGCCAGTCCAGGCCGGGCCCCGACAGGTACCCGATGCGCGCCGCCTCGGTCAGCGTCCAGGCCGGGTTGGCCAGGTGCGGCCGCGCGATCGCGCACAGGTCGGCGCGGCCGGCCGCGATGATGCTGTTGACGTGGTCCGCTTCCGAGATCGCGCCCACCGCGATCGTCGCGATACCGGCCCGGTTGCGCACGCTCTCGCTGAACGGCGTCTGCCACATGCGGCCGTAGACGGGCTTCTCGCGTTTGCTCACCTGCCCGGAGGACACGTCGATCAGGTCGGCGCCCGCCGCCTTGAAGGCCTCGGCGATCGCGACGGCGTCCTCGGCCGTCGTGCCGCCGTTCACCCAGTCGCTGGCAGAGATCCGCACCGACATCGGCCGATCCTGCGCCCACACGGCACGCATGGCGCTGAACACCTCGATCGGATAACGCAGGCGGTTCTCCAGCGAGCGGCCGTAGCGGTCCTCACGGTGATTGGTCAGCGGCGACAGGAAGCTCGACAGCAGGTAGCCGTGCGCGCAGTGCAGCTCCAGCCAATCGAAGCCGGCCTCGGCAGCGCGGCGCGTGGCGGCGACGAAGTCGGCGGTCACGCGATCCATGTCGGCGCGGGTCATCTCGCGCGACCACTGGCTGACGCCTTCCAGGTACTGCTGGGGCGACGCCGAGATCAAGGGCCAGTTGCCCTCGGCCAGCGGCTGGTCGATGCCCTCCCACGCCACGCGCGTGGACCCCTTCGCGCCGGCATGGCCCAGCTGCATCGCGATCTTCGCGGTGGAGCGCGCATGCACGTGATCGACGATGCGCCGCCAGCCGTCGCGTTGCGCGTCGTTCCACAGGCCCGGGCATCCGGGCGTGATGCGCGCGTCGGGCGACACACAGGTCATCTCCGCGAAGACCAGGCCCGCGCCGCCCATCGCGCGCGCGCCCAGGTGCGTCAGGTGGTAATCGGCGGGCAGTCCGTCGACGCACGAGTACTGCGCCATCGGCGAGACGACGACGCGGTTCTTCAGCGTCGTGCCGCGCAGCGTGAACGGCGTGAACATCGGCGGCGCGGCGCGGTCCAGCCCGGCGCGCCGGGCGAGCCAGGCCTCGTACTCGCCGACGTAGCGCGCGTCGCGCAGCCGCAGGTTCTCGTGCGAGATCCGCTGCGAGCGCGTGAGCAGCGAGTACGCGAACTGCTCCGGCGCCAGCCGCGCGTGGCGATCGACGTTCTCGAACCACTCGGTGGAGTTGCGCGCCGCGTTCTGGATGCGCAGCACTTCGATCGAGCGCGTCGCCTCGTACTCACGCAACGCGGCGGGCAGGCTGTCGGCCGCGCCGCCGTGACGAGCGATGTCGGCGGCCAGCGCGATGGCGTCCTCCAGCGCGAGCTTGGTCCCCGAGCCGATCGAGAAATGCGCCGTGTGCGCCGCGTCGCCCATCAGCACGACCGGCGCGCGGCCGTTGTGATGCACCCAGCGCTGGCAGACCACGCGCGGGAAGCGGATCCACTGCGCGGAGCCGCGCAGGTGCGCGGCGTTGGAGATCAGCGGATGGCCGTCGAGCACCTTCGCGAAGAGACGCTCGCAGAAGGCGATGCCGTCCTCCTTGCTCATGTCCTCCAGGCCCGCGGCGCGCCAGACGGGCTCGGGCGCCTCGACGATGAAGGTCGAATGCGTGTCGTCGAAGCGGTAGGCATGCGCCTGGAACCAGCCCCACTCGGTCTTCTGGAAATCGAAGGTGAAGGCGTCGAAGAGCCTGGTCGTGCCCAACCACACGAAGCGGCACTGGCGCAGGTCGATGTCGGGCTGATAGGTCTGGGCGTACTTCTGGCGCAGGCGGCTGTTGAGGCCGTCGGCAGCGATGATCAGGTCAGCATCGATGCCGGCATCGTCGGTGACGTCAGTCTCGTAGCGGATGTCCACGCCCAATGCCTCGCAGCGCGCGCGCAGGATGTCGAGCAGGCGGCGCCGGCCGATGCCGCAGAAACCGTGACCGCCCGAGACCATCGTCCGGCCGTCGATGTGCACGGCGATGTCGTCCCAGTGGTTGAAGGCCTGCAGGATCTGCTCGGCGGTCTCGGGATCGGCCTCGCGCAGCGCGGCCAGGGTCTGGTCCGAGAACACCACGCCCCAGCCGAAAGTGTCGCCCGCGCGGTTGCGCTCCAGCACCGTGACCTCATGGGAAGGGTCCTGGCGCTTCATCAGCAGCGCGAAGTACAGGCCGGCGGGACCGCCGCCGATGCAGGTGATACGCATGGGGTGAGGCCCGCGAGGACGGGCGGTGACTGCTTGACGCGATCACTTTAGGTCTGGATAGTTGAGGTGTCAACGATCTGGATAACCCTGAGTCCATCGGCGTCCTGGCGGCGGGCGGCTTGCGGAAACGATCCGGCCTTGTTGGAATTAACCGACACCACGGCCTCGGACCCCGCGCTAAGGTGCGCGCCGTCGTGCCGAGGGCCCGGCAGGAGCAGCAGATGAAGTCAACGAGCCAGTCCCCTTCCCCACCTGCCACCACCGGTGGCGCCCGGTCGCTCTGGGACATCTCGCCCGTGGTGGCGCCCGATGCGCCGATCTTTCCCGGCGACGAGCCCTACGCGCTGAAGTGGACCGCGCGGCTGTCGCCGGAGTGCCCGGTGAACCTGAGCGCGATCACGATGTCGCCGCACGTGGGCGCGCATGCCGATGCGCCGCTGCATTACGCCGACGGTGTGGCCAGCGCGGCGGAAGTGGCCCTCGATCCCTACCTCGGTCCCTGCCGCGTGATCCATGCGATCGGCTGCGGTCCGCTGATCCGCATCGAGCATCTCGAGCACGCCGCGCGCGACCTGCCGCCGCGCGTGCTTGTGCGTTGCAACGAGCGCGCCGACACCGTGTGGAATCCCGTATTCAGCGCCTACGCGCCCGAGACCGTCGAGTGGCTGGCCGCACGCGGCGTCAAGCTGATCGGCCTGGACACGCCCAGCGTCGACCCCGCCACGAGCAAGACGCTGGACAGCCATCAACGCCTGCTGCGCCTGGACCTGCGCGTGCTGGAGAACCTCGTGCTGGACGAGGTCCCCGAGGGCGACTACGAATTGATCGCGCTGCCGCTGAAGCTGGCCGGCGCCTGCGCCTCCCCGGTGCGCGCCGTGCTGCGCGCGCTCTGATCCGCCTTCCTCCCCCTGGAACCTCGATGACCACAAGACAAGACTGTCTGGCCCTGGACGCCGCCGACCCGCTCGCGCCGCTCAAGGACCTGTTCTCGCTGCCCGCGGGCACGCTCTACCTCGACGGCAACTCGCTGGGCGCGATGCCCAAGGCGACCGCGGCCCGCGTGCAGCAGGTCATCGCCGAGGAATGGGGCCGCGACCTCATCAAGAGCTGGAACACCGCCGGCTGGATGGAGCTGCCCGCGCGCATCGGCGACAAAGTCGGCCGCCTGATCGGCGCGAAGCCCGGTGAGACCATCGTCGCGGACTCGACCTCGCTGAACCTCTACAAGGTGCTCAGCGCCGCGCTGCGCATCGTGCGCGCGGACGATCCCGCGGGCCGGCGCACCGTCATCGTCTCCGAGCGCAGCAACTTCCCCACCGACCTCTACATCGCCGAGAGCCTCGCGCAGCAGCACGGCATGTCGCTGCATCTGGTCGATGACGTCGCGGAGATCCCCGCGCTGCTGGACGATCGGCTGGCCGTGCTGATGCTGACCGAGGTCAACTACCGCACCGGGCGCAAGCATGACATGAAGGCCGTGACCGCCGCGGCGCACGCGGCCGGCGCGCTCACCGTGTGGGACCTGGCCCACTCGGCCGGCGCGATTCCGGTCGACCTGAACGGCGCCGATGCGGACTTCGCGATCGGCTGCGGCTACAAGTACCTCAACGGCGGCCCCGGCGCGCCGGCCTTCGTGTGGGCGCATCCGCGTCACGCGGACCGCTTCTGGCAGCCGCTCTCGGGCTGGCTGGGTCATGCGTCGCCGTTCCAGTTCACGTCGAACTACACGCCCGCCGCCGGCATCAAGCGCTACATCTGCGGCACGCCGGCGATCCTGTCGACCGCCGCGCTGGAATGCGGCGTCGACACGCTGCTCGCGGCTGAGTCCCTGGGCGGCATGAACGCGCTGCGCGAGAAATCGATCGCGCTGACCGAGCTTTTCGCGTGGCTGGCCGAGGAACGTTGCGGCGCGCTGGGTGTCTACGTGGTGTCGCCGCGCGAGGCCGCGCAACGTGGCAGCCAGGTCTGCCTCGCGCTGAAGGCCCCGCTGCATGAGGCAGCGGGTTACGCCGTCGTGCAGGCGCTGATCGGGCGCGGCGTCATCGGCGACTACCGCGCCGGCGATCCGGCGCGACTCGACGACATCCCGCACATCCTGCGATTCGGCTTCACGCCGCTGTATGTCGGCTTCGCCGACGCTTGGGACGCGGTCGAGCATTTGCATCAAGTGCTCACCACCGAGGAATGGCGCGAGGCGCGCTTCAACAAGAAGGCGGCCGTCACATGAGTTGCCCGATGGGACATGGCGGCAAGCCCGACACCGGCACCGGCACCGGCGAGGCGATCGTCCGCGAGGAAGGCGCGCAGCTCGACTTCTCCAAGGACATGAGCTACGGCGACTACCTGCACCTCGACCAGGTGCTGAGCGCGCAACACCCGCTCTCGCCCGACCACAACGAGATGCTCTTCATCATCCAGCACCAGACCTCGGAGCTCTGGATGAAGCTGATGCTGCACGAGCTGCACGGCGCGGTGACCCACGTCGCCGCCGACCAGTTGCCCGAAGCCTTCAAGATGCTGGCACGGGTGTCGCGGATCATGGAGCAGCTCGTCCACGCGTGGGACGTGCTCGGCACGATGACGCCGCCCGAGTACTCCGCCATCCGGCCCTATCTCTCCAACAGCAGCGGCTTCCAGAGCGCGCAGTACCGGCGCATCGAGTTCATGCTCGGCAACAAGAACGCCGCCATGCTCAAGCCCCACGCGCATCGCGCCGATCTGCTCGCCGACGTGCAGGCCGCGCATGAGGCGCCATCGCTCTACGACGAGGTCCTGCGTCTGATGCAGCGGCGCGGCATCACCGTGCCCGCCCATCGCCTCGATCGCGACTGGCGCGAGCCCTACTCCGCCGACGACGGCGTCAAAGCCGCCTGGCTCGAGGTCTACCGCAATCCCAAGGCGCATTGGGACCTGTATCAGATGGGCGAGGAACTCGTCGACCTCGAAGACGCGTTCCGGCTCTGGCGCTTCCGCCACGTCACCACCGTCGAACGCGTCATCGGCTTCAAACGCGGCACCGGCGGCACCGGCGGCGTCAGCTACCTCCGCAAGATGCTCGACGTCGTGCTCTTCCCCGAGCTCTGGGCGCTGCGAACGGAACTCTGAATCCGGACCGAGCGCTCGCGAACCAACCACATCCCCTTTTCTCCATGCCAGGGGCCGGAGGCCCCTGGCCTTCGCTAGGCATCAACAGTCCTCAGGACTGTTGATGTCCGAGCGAAGTCCTCCGCCCGCTCCGCGGGCTCCCCCTAATACTTCCGAGAAGGGGATATGGTCGGTCCGCTCCTCAGGGGACCGAGCCAACCAGCGCACCAGCGTTCCCCATGCAGAACTTCCGGAAGGAAGTCATGGGGAGCAGACTTCTACAATCGCAGCTTCGCCCGCCAACCCGCCGAGGCCACCATGGATACCCGCCTTTCCCAGATCAAGCTGCGCATCTCCAAGCTCCGCGACGCGCTGCGCAACGCCGGCGCCCACGCCATCCTCGTCCCCTCGGCCGACCCCCATCTCTCCGAATACCTGCCCCGCCGCTGGCAAGCCCGCGAAGTCCTCTCCGGCTTCACCGGCTCCATGGGCACGCTGGTCGTCACCTTGGATGACGCCCAGCTCTTCGCCGACTCCCGCTACTGGACCCAGGCCGAGCGCGAACTCGCCGACTCCGGCATCTCGCTCTTCAAGATCCCCACCGGCGCCTCGCTCCAGCACATCACCTGGATCGCCGACACGCTCAAGTCCGGCCAGACCCTCGTCGTCGACGGCCAAGTCCTCGGCCTCTCGCTCGCCCAGGCCCTGCGCGCCGCGCTCACGCCCAAGGGCATCACGCTGGACACCTCGCGTGACCTCGTCGACCACGCCTGGGACGAGCGCCCCGGCCTGCCCGACGCCCCCATCTACGAGCACGCGGCCCCGCAAGCCACCGTCTCGCGCGCCGACAAGCTCCGCCAGGTCCGCGAAGGCGTGGCCAGACACGGCGCCTCGCATCACCTGATCTCCAGCGTCGACGACGTGGCGTGGCTGTTCAACCTGCGCGGCTCGGACGTCACCTACAACCCGGTGTTCCTCGCCCATGCGCTGATCGACACCGCTGGCGCCACGCTCTTCGTCCAACCCGGCAAGATCGACGCCGCGCTGAGCGCGCGCCTGGCCGCCGACGGTGTGCGCCTGGCCCCTTACGCCGACGCCCGCGCCACGCTCGGCGCGCTGCCCGGTGACGCCAAGGTCCTGATCGATCCGCGCCGCGTGACGCTGGGGTTGCGCGAGTCGCTGCCCACCACCGCGGCAGTCGTCGAGGCCATCAACCCCAGCACGCTGCTCAAGAGCCGCAAGAACGACGCCGAGGCCCAGTTCATCCGTCAAGCCATGGAGCAGGACGGCGCCGCGATGTGCCACTTCTACGCCTGGTTCGAGGCCGCCCTCGCGCGCGGCGAGGCGATGACCGAGCTGACCATCGACGAGCGCCTGAGCGCCGAGCGCGCCAAGCGCCCCGGCTTCGTGGGCCTGTCCTTCCCGACCATCGCCGGCTTCAACGCCAACGGCGCGATGCCGCATTACCGCGCCACGCCGGAGGCCTTCTCGACCATCGAGGGCAACGGGTTGCTGCTGATCGACTCCGGCGCCCAGTTCCTCGGCGGCACGACCGACATCACCCGCGTCTGGCCCATCGGCACCATCACCTCGGACCATCAGCGCGACTACACGCTGGTGCTCAAGGGCACGATCGCGCTGTCGCGCACCGCCTTCCCGCGCGGCACGCTCAGCCCGATGCTTGATGCCATCGCGCGCGCGCCGCTCTGGGCCCACGGCCTGGACTACGGCCACGGCACCGGCCACGGCGTGGGCTACTTCATGAACGTGCATGAAGGCCCGCAGAGCATCTCCAAGGCCGTGCCCGACGCCAACATGGCCATGGAGCCCGGGATGATCACGTCGATCGAACCCGGCCTCTATCGCCCCGGCCAATGGGGGGTGCGTATCGAGAACCTGGTGCTCAACGTCGCCCTGGACACCCCCGAGAAGGGGCAGTTCGGCGAGATGCTCGCTTTCGAGACCCTGACGCTGTGCCCGATCGATACGCGCTGCATCGCCGTGGCACTGCTGAGCGAGGATGAACTCGGCTGGCTCAACGCCTACCACGCCGAGGTCCGGCGCCGCTTGGCGCCGCTGGTCGACGGCGAGGCGCTCGCATGGCTGACCCTGCGCACCGAGCCGCTGCACCGCTGAACATCCGCCAGGGTCGCGGGTGGTCTCAGACCACTCGCAGCCGGCCCTTGCGACAGAAGACCGAAAAGCGCGGCTGAGCCGCGCTTTTTTACGTCCGGCCTTTCTGGAAGGCCTCCGAGGCGCCACCTAAAGTTGTTGCAGGCGGGCGGCTCGCGAGCCGTCCGCCTTCGCAGAGACCCGGACCCCTGGACTTCGAGGAGCAGGCCATGGACACCAGACTCTCCCAGGCATGGCACGGTTGGCGTACCCATGCGCGCACCGGGCCACCCGCCCACGACGAGCACACGCTGCATCGTTTCTCCGACAGCGCGATGCACACCGCGTTGATGGCCGCGATCATCGCGGTGGCCGTGATGGCCATCGTGCAGATGATCAATGTCGGCGTGCAGATGTGGCAGTTGGAGCCCGTCGTCGTGCAGGGCAAGGCGCAGCAGGTGGCGCTGCCCGCGGCACCGCTGCCGCTCGAGCAGGCTCAGCCGCGGCGCTGAGCGGCATTCACCCGCGACGGGACGCGTCCGCGCGCCCCGTCACCTGTCCCGTCATCTATCCGGTCACATCTGCCGGAACAGGTGCAGGTAGCTGCGGCTGACCGGCAGCACCTCCGGGCGCGCCTTGAGGTGCAGGTCGGCCGTCTCGTTGGGACCGCGCGTGACGTGGCTGATCGCGTGCAGGTTCACGACCACCGAGCGATGAACCTGCACGAAGCGCTGCGCATCCAGCCGCTCGATCAGTTCCCGGATCGGCGTGCGGATCAAGGCCTCGCCCTCCGCGGTCACGACCAGCGTGTACTTCTCGTCCGAGCGCAGGAACAGGATCTCGTCAACCGGGATCAGCTTGAGCGTCGCGCCCACCGAGGCCCGGATCCATTGCAGCGGACCCGAGTCCGACGCGAGCCCGCCCGCCGCCGAGGCTGTTGACGCCACCGGCGACGCCGGGTTGCCCGGCGGCCGCGCCATGCGTCTGGCCAGTTCGTCGATCACCGCCTCCAGCGCCGCCGCATCCGCACGGATGGCGGATCCGTTCCCGGCGCCGCGCTGGCGGTCCGCCAGCCGCTCCTTCAGGCGGCCAATGGTGTCGGCCAGGCGGTCTTCCTCGACCGGCTTGACCAGGTAATCGATCGCGCCCCGCTCGAAGGCTTGTAGCGCGTACTCCTGGTACGCGGTGACGAACACCACATGCGCCTGGCGTGCGATCTGGCGCGCGGCCTCCATCCCGTTCAGGCCCGGCATGTGCACGTCCAGGAAAGCGATGTCCGGCCGGTGAGCCTCGAACAGCTCGACCGCCTCACGCCCGTTGCGCGCCTGCGCGACCACGCGCAGCTCGGGCCAGAGCAGCGCCAGGCTGCGCTGCAGGCTGTCGCGCAGCAAGGGCTCGTCGTCGGCGATCAGCGCGGTCGGACCGGTCCCGGCGGTCATGGGGTCAGCGTCGAAAACAGCGGTGGCGGTCATGTCATTGCGGCGTGAAACGCAGTTCGGCCCTGAGGCCGTGCGGCTGATTCTCGGTGAGCGACAAGCCGGCACCCAGCCCGTAGAACAGCGTCAGCCGCTCGCGCAGGTTGCGCAGCCCGGTCCCGCTGCCCATGCTCTGCGTCATGCCCACCCCGGTGTCGCTGACCCACAACCGCACCTGGCCATCGATCCGCTCGCCACCGACCTCGATGCGGCCGCCCTCCTCGCCCGGGTCGATGCCGTGCCGCACGGCGTTCTCCACCAGCGTCAGCAGCGCCATCGGCGGGAAACGCAGGCCGCCCAGTTCCGGCGGCAGGTCCACCACGACATCGAGTCGGTCCGGCATCCGCAAGTGCATCAGCTCCAGATAAGCGCGCACCAGGGCGACCTCGTCCGCGAGCGTCGTCGACTCCCCCTGCAGCCGGGGCATCGCCGCGCGCAGGTAGGCGATCAGGCTGCGCAGCACCGGCGCGGCCTGCGGCGAGCCCGTTTCCACCAGCGCGCGCACGTTGGCCAGCGTGTTGAACAGGAAATGCGGCTCCACCTGCGCCTGCAGCAGCCGCAGCCGCGCATCCAGTGCCTGGCGCTCCAGTTCGCTGCGCTCCAGCTCGAAGCTGAGCGCCTGGTTGCGGGCCTCCGCGTCGCGTTGGCGGTACAGCGCGCCCATCGCGAGCAGCGGGCCCACGACCAGCCCCGATCCCGCGATCCACATGAATCCCATCATCCGGGATTCGGACTCGACGAAGCTCGAGAAGTCGCCGCCGACGGCCACCATGTAGACCGCCAGCGTCGCCACCGGCACTGCCGCGGCGACCACGACGACCTGGAACAACCAGCGCGCCCACCAGCGCGGCAAGCGCCGAGGCCATTGCCCGGCCGCCGAGAAGGCCAGCAGCGCCAGCATGCCGACGAACATCGTTCGCCCCAGCAGCACCGGGAACGGGGTGATGAAGATCGGTTGCAGCGCCAGCGCGAAGACGGTCGCCAGCGCCAGCGCCAGCAACACGCGCTGCGGCGTCAGGTACGAGACGAAGCGGTGCCAGGCCGGGTGCGCCGGTTCGGACGGGCTGGCGGGAAGGACCGGGGTCGACATGCCCGCACGATAACGGGCCGTCTGCCCCGATCCAAGGTTTCCGGGGCGTTCACGCGACGAAGCACGGGATGGGCCGCTTGAGCCACGGCGCGCGGGCCGGTCGCGACCCTCGGCAGGCTGTCCAGGAATTCGTCGAACAACGGGTCCGGGCTCATGCGTACATCCCGATTCGGCACATCACCGCTTCCTTGCCGGCGTTGATGGCGAAACGCAGCGCCTCCGCCGGTGTTGCCCAGCCATAACCACCCGCCAGGTTCTCGTCGCGGAACGCCTCGCGCTTGTTCAGCGCCTCGGTCAGCCCCATGCGCACCACCACGACGGCCGCGACGTAGCCGAACTGCCGCGGTCGCTCGATCGCGCCGGCATAGATGCGGTAATCCCCGGTCTCGACTTCGGCGAAATGCATGGCTGGACTCCTGGACGCGCGACCGCCGTCTGGCCGCGATGGAGTCAACTTTGCGCGCTGGACCGCGCGATGCCTACCCAACTGAGGAGGGCCCTCTGAAGGGGGTGTCGGATGCGAATCCCCCGTTCGGGCGAGAGATCGATCCAGCGCGATGCGCCGGACCTGGTCAAGCATCAGAACCGGTTATTGGCGATCGAGGTGTATTCACGCAGCTCGGCGTCGACCACCCGCTTGGGCGGCACGTCCGCCGGGCGCTCGCCCAGCTTGGGGTGGACGACGTCATACGCCCGCCGCTCGGAGGGCGACACCACGCCGTTCTGATCGGAATCGGCCTCGGCGTAGACGAGATTGGGCACCAGGCTCACCGTCGGCGGGAACTCCTGTTTCTCGCCGGTGGCCGCGGCACGCGCATTGGACGGCTGGAAGGACGTGGTCTGGGCGGCCACGGCAGGAGCCTGGGACTGGGCTGGGGTCGGAGCCGATGCAGGTGCCGGAGCCGGCGCGGCCGAGGCCGGGGTGGCCGTCGAGGGTGAAGTGGACGTCGACGGCACCGTGGTCGCGACGGTCTGGGGCGAGGCGGCCTGCGCGGCAGGCGTGGCAGTCACGGGCTGAGCGGTGGCGGTCTGGACGGCGGCGGACGGTCCCGTGGCGGCCTGCGCGCCGGCGGAGCTGCTGGAGCCGCCGGCCGCGGCCAGGTTCGCCGCCTGCGCGGACAGGCTCACCACGGCCGAGGCCTCGGCCTGCGATGCGGCCGACGGATCGTCCACGCCGGCTTCGCGAACGCGCGCCGACTGCCCGGTGGTCGCACCGGGACCATTCAATGTCGTTGTGTTGTTCAGGGCAGCAATCATGGCGAGCCTCCCGCGAGGTGTCCGCACATTTCGGCCAGCGGTTGCCGGGCCCGGAAACCGTTCCAGGCCAAAGCCCTTCCAGGGCATGTTCGGTTTATCGGCGGGCGATCTCCGGACTTTAGGCCTGGAAGGCCCGCTTTCGTACCTTCTTGATAGGGATAAACCCTAGGTTTGCGTCACGGAACGGCGTCGCACGCCGAAGTCCACTCGTCGGAAACCCCTGCCGCCATCGGTTAAATTGCCACGCATGGGTCTCCGCTCCTTCGCCACCGCTCACATTCCTGGCCTGACCGGCCTGGCCGGTCCCCGGACCGTGCCCGATCCGTCGACCGAGGCATCGTCCTTCGACGCCCTCGTGGACCGGTTGCACTACCTGCCCAAGGCCGACGTCAAGCGCATCCGTGAAGCCTACAAGTTCGCCGACGAGGCCCATCTGGGCCAGTTCCGGGCGAGCGGTGAACCCTACATCACCCATCCGATCGCCGTGGCCGGCCTGTGCGCCGACTGGCGCCTGGACGCGCAGGCCATCATGGCCGCGCTGATGCACGACGCGATGGAGGACTGCGGCGTCACCAAGACCGAGCTGATCGAACGCTTCGAGGCGCCGACCGCCGAGCTGGTCGACGGATTGACCAAGCTGGACAAGCTCCAGTTCTCCACGCGCGAGGAGTCCCAGGCCGAGAGCTTCCGCAAGATGCTGCTGGCGATGGCGCGCGATGTCCGCGTGATCCTGATCAAGCTGGCCGACCGCCTGCACAACATGCGCACGATGCAGCACATGGCCTTCGACAAGCGCCGCCGCATCGCCCGCGAGACGCTGGACATCTACGCGCCGATCGCGCATCGGCTCGGCCTCAACGAGATCTACCGGGAGCTCCAGGAGCTCTCCTTCCAGTACATCCATCCGTGGCGCCACGGCGCGCTGGCCAAGGCGGTGACCAAGGCCCGCGGCCATCGGCGCGACCTGGTCGCCCGCATCGAGCGCGACGTCCAGAAGGCATTCTCCGAGGCCAGCCTGCGCGTGGAGATCCAGGGGCGCGAGAAGACGCTGTTCAGCATCTACAAGAAGATGCGTGAGAAACACCTGAGCTTCGCCCAGGTCAGCGACATCTTCGGCTTCCGCGTCATCGTCCAGGACCTGCCGCAGTGCTACTGGTCGCTGGGCGTGCTGCACCAGCTCTACAAGCCGCAGCCGGGCCGGTTCAAGGACTACATCGCCATCCCCAAGCCCAACGGCTACCAGTCGCTCCACACGACGCTGGTGAGCCCGCTGGGCACGCCAGTCGAGTTCCAGATGCGGACCGAGGCGATGCACATGGTCGCCGAGAAGGGTGTGGCCGCGCATTGGCTCTACAAGAGCAAGGGCGACGCCAAGGGCGCGCAGCAGCTGGGATCGCGCTGGCTGCAGTCGCTGCTCGACATCCAGGACGAGACCCGCGACGCCACCGAGTTCCTCGAGCACGTCAAGATCGACCTCTTCCCCGACGCGGTCTACGTGTTCACGCCCAAGAGCAAGATCATGGCGCTGCCCAAGGGCGCCACGCCGGTGGACTTCGCCTATGCGATCCACTCGGACGTCGGCGACCATTGCGTGGCCGCGAAGGTCAACGGCGAGCCGGTCCCGCTGCGCACCGAGCTGCGCTCGGGCGACGTGATCGAGGTCGTCACGGCGGCCGGCGCCAGACCGAATCCGGCCTGGCTCAGCTTCGTGCGCACCGGTCGCGCGCGGTCCAAGATCCGTCACTTCCTGAAGAACCTGGAGCAGGAGGAATCGCGCGATCTCGGGCACAAGATGCTCGCGCAGGCATTGCGCGCCGAGGGTCTGGCCTTGCCCAGTCTCAAACCCGAGGACGAGACCGCCGCGGCGCTCTGGCAGGACCTCGCCCGCTGGGCGGGCAATCGCCAAGTGGATGAGCTGCTCGTAGAGATCGGCCTGGGCCGCAAGATCGCGACGATCGTGGCCAAGAAGCTCGCGCGCACCCTGTCCGACCAGGGCCAGCGCCCCGACGCGGTGCTGCTGACGATGGGGCGCTTCTCCACCGATGACGCGCCGGCCCAGGGCCAGGTGCTGATCGACGGCAGCGAAGGCGCCTCGGTCAGACTCGCGACCTGCTGCCGCCCCATCCCGGGCGATGACATCAAGGGATATCTGGGCCGCGGCGAGGGTCTGGTCGTCCACACGTCGGAATGCGCGGTCGGCCGGCGGCTCTTCCAGCGCGACAGCGAACACTGGATCGCGGTGGGCTGGGCGGAGGAGCTCTCGCGCAGCTTCGAGGCCGAGGTCGGCGTGCTGATGCGCAACGGCAAGGGCGTGCTGGCCCAGATCGCCACGGCCGTCAGCAGCGCCGAGGCCGACATCACGCACATCGCCATGAGCGACGACTCCCAACAGCGGGAGACCGCGGAGATGACGCTGCTGCTGGCGGTCCGGGACCGCCTGCACCTGGCCGACACGCTGCGCACGCTCAAGCGCTCCAGTGCCGTCATGCGCGTCTGGCGCGTGAAGCCCTGATCAGGCCTCCGGCTTCGGGTAGCGGACCTCGACGATCTCGATCGTCTCCACGCCGACCGGCGTGACCAACTGCAGCTCGTCGCCCTCCCGGGCCTTGATCAGCGTGCGAGCAATGGGGGACACCCAGCTCACCTCCCCGGCCAGGCTGTCCGATTCGTCGATGCCCTTGATGGTGATCGTCCGCTCTTCCCCCTTGGAGTTCGCGTAGGTCACCGTCGCGCCGAAGAAGACCTGATCGCTGCCGTGGTGCGCGCTCGGGTCGACGACCTCGGCGATGTCCAGGCGCTTGGTCAGGAAACGCAGGCGGCGGTCGATCTCGCGCAGCCGCTTCTTGCCGTAGAGGTAGTCGCCGTTCTCGGAGCGGTCGCCGTTCTTGGCGGCCCAGGAGACGATCTCGACGATCTTCGGACGCTCGACGTCCAGCAACTGCATGAACTCCGCGCGCAATCGCGCATAGCCCTGAGGGGTCATGTAGTTGCGCGATCCCTGCGGCAGCGCGGGCAGCGACGGGCCGTCGTCGTCATCGTCGCTGTCGGTTTCCTTCGTGAATGCCTTGTTCATCCGGCAATTGTGTCGCCAACCGCCGGGCATTCATTCGGATGGGGCGCCAAAGAAAAGAGCCGGTGGCTCAACCACCGGCTCGTTGTCACGAAGGGATCAGGGCGAACTCACCAGCGCCTGGGCACGTCCCGGATGTCGATGATGGCGTCATCGAAAGAGTTGTCGCCGGCGATGTCCTCGAAGCCGACGCGCACGCTGCCATCGGCATTGACGTTGACCTTGCCGTGATCCTGCCCGCCCTTGTTGGCCGTGGTGCCGGCCTGGAAGTTGTTGCCTTCCGGTGTCTGAATCCGGAATTCAACGTTCGACCCCGGACGAGCATGGATGGACTGGGTCTTGCCCGTATCCTTGGACCAGCCCACATCCTTCCACTCTCCGTTCTCCGTGCGGTACTGGATCCTGTTGTTGAAGTCCGCATCCGGCTTCTGGATCGTGACCTGGAGTTCACCGCTGGGACCCACGCGATAGCCGCCGGAAGACGTATCCCAACCGCCATCGCGCACGCCGTGACAGCCATGCGAATGAGGCGGACGGTGTCCCGAGACCGGCGCATGCCCGTTGTTGCAGTGCCCGTGATGATTCCATTGATTCTGGTTCTGCCAGGACCACCCCGGGCGATGTTGCGGCGGCCGGAACCAGTTGTTCATCCCCTGGCAACCGAACCCCATGAACTGATTGCCCAGCCAGTTGTTCATGCCGCCCCACGCGCCTCCGAAACCGAAGGAGGGGCGGAAGCCGCCGCCGACCGATACCGCACCGAAGGACGGCAGGGTCGACGGGAAGCCCGGGCGGAAATTGTTGAAATACATGTCTTCGAATCCTCCGAAGTAGGTGAATCAGGGTGCGCTCACCGATCGATGTCACCACCGACCGCGCCTTCGCACGGCCGAAGCAGTAGGGATGCAGGTGAAACCGGTTCGCGGATGCCCCACTCCGCTCCGGTGGTCGGACCGGGTATCGTCAAGTGATCAGCACTTGCGAGGTGATCCAGGCATGGTCGAACCGATGGACCGCGGCTGCGGTGGGCCGCTGAGCGGATTGAAGATCGTGGAATTCGCCGGCATCGGTCCGACGCCCTACGCCGGGCTGATGCTGGCCGACTTCGGTGCGGAGGTCATCGTGCTGGAACGCCCTGGCGGCGAACAGCGCCTGGGCGGAGGCGCCGCGCTCAATCGCGGCAAGGCCGTCGAACAAGTCGATCTGAAGTCGCCCGCCGGGCTCGCGCGGGCGCGGGAACTCGTGGCGGAGGCGGACGCCTTGATCGAGGGCTTCCGACCCGGCGTGATGGAACGGCTGGGCTTGGGGCCCGACACCTTGCTCGCCGCACACCCCAGCCTGGTCTATGCGCGCTTGACGGGCTGGGGCCAGACGGGACCGCTGGCACAAAGCGCCGGTCACGACATCAACTACGTGGCGCTCAGCGGCCTGATGCCCTTCGCCGCCCGCCCGGGTCAGGCGCCCGCGCTGCCCGCCACCTTGCTGGGCGACGTCGCCGGCGGATCGCTGACGATGCTGTTCGGACTGATGTGCGCGTTGTGGGAGTCACGGCGCTCGGGCCGAGGTCAGGTCGTGGACGCCGCGATCGTTGACGGCGTCGGCTACATGGGCACGTTGATCCAGGCGCTGCGCGCGGGAGGCCAATGGACAGACGATCCCACGCGCAACTTCTTCCTGCATCGCTCGCATTTCTACGACAGCTTCGAGTGCGCCGATGGACGCTGGCTGTCGCTCGGCGCCATCGAGGGGCCCTTTCGTGAAGAACTTCTGCGCCGGCTGGATCTGCCGTCGATCGGCGCTGACGAGGACACGACACGCTGGCCCGAGTGGCGAGCCGCTGTCGCGGAGCGGCTCAAGGAGCGCCCGCTCGCGCACTGGGCGAAAGTCTTCGAAGGCACCGATGCCTGCGCGGCGCCGGTCCTGTCTGCGACGGAGGCGCCGTTTCACCCGCACCAGCAGGCCCGGCGCAACTTCTTCACGCAGGAAGGTCAGACGTGGCCGATGCCGGCGCCCAAACTCTCACGGACACCCGCCAAACCGGGCGGGCCCGTGTCGAGGCGCAATATGACGGGCGGAGTATCCGAGACGGACGATATTCGCACCGACTGACTGGAAACTCGATCCCCGTCCGCGATAGACGAGGCCCAGATACTGAATGGCCCAGACAAAGAAAAAGGCCACCGTCGTGAAACGGTGGCCTTTTGATTTGGTGCGGCTGGCAGGATTCGAACCCACGACCCCTTGGTTCGTAGCCAAGTACTCTATCCAACTGAGCTACAGCCGCGCGACTTTTACTGATCAGGATCGCCGTCGTGGAAGCGATTCCTGGTTTTTCTTGTTACTTCTTCTTTTGTTTGCTGAATCTTTGGTTTCCCTCGGATTCAACAGTTTTTCTGGCGCGGCTGGCAGGATTCGAACCCACGACCCCTTGGTTCGTAGCCAAGTACTCTATCCAACTGAGCTACAGCCGCTGAAAGAATGTGACTATAGCATGCGTTTTTGGATCTGCGCAAGATTCTCTGAGAAAAATCTTTGAATCTCTTCGGAGAGACGGTCCGACAGGGCCGCTTCAGCCCAGCCGGGCGGCCGCTTCGTAGCAACGCGCGCGGCGCTCGGCGTCCTCGTCTTGATCGGCCATCTCCGCCAGGCGCAGCCAGCTGCGGCGGCGCGCATTGAGCGTGAGCTCGCGGTCGTCCGCGGCCTGCTCCAGCATCAGGCGGGCCTTGCCCCACAACTGTCGCTCAGCGAGCGCATGCCCCAGGGCGAAGGCCATGGTGCCATCGCGCGGGAAACGCTGGACGGCGCCCTCCAACCGCTGCAGCCATTCCGGGCCCAGGCCCGGTGTACAGAGGACCAGCGCTTCCGCCAGCGCCTGCCGTTCGTCGGCGCCCTGCTCGGCGATCGCTTCCCAGAACGGGCGCAACCAGCCACGTCCGTCCTCCGGCGCGCCCAGGCCCGCCGCGCAGTTCGCCGCGCGCGAGGCGACGAACACGTCCCGCCGATCCGAGGCATCGAGTTGCTGCCAGATCCCACGCAGCTGATCGATGTCGCGCGCCGCGTCCAGCGCCTCGCAGGCCAACGAGCGCAACAAGCCCTGCGCGGCCGACTTCGAGAAGCCCTGGTGCTTGGCCAGCAGCCGCGCCGTGCGCAGCGCTTCCAGCGGCTGATGCGCAAGCCGGCTGGCCTGCAGCTTCAGGCGCAGCGCCTGCGTGCGTCTGGCCACGCCCGGTGTCAATTCGCCCAGCAATCCCAGCGCGCGAGGTGCGTCGCGATCGTCCAGCGCCCACTCGGCCGCCAGCAGACGGGCACCCTCTTCCTGGACACGCGCACCGGCGGAGGTGGCGGCCACCTGCAGGGCTTGACGGAGATGATCATCGCGATTGCGCCGATCCTGCAGCTTGTGCGCGCTCTGCGCGGCCACCAGGTGGGCCAGTGCCATGAACGCGCCATCCTGCGCCAGGTCCGGCGTCTGGGATTGGATGGACAGCGCGCGTTGCGCCGCCTTCTGGGCGCGGCTGTAGCGCGCGCCGAAATACTCGGCCCAGGCCTCGCGCAGCGCGACCTGCGCACTGCGTTCGCGTTGCGCCATGCGCCACAGGCGCGCGCGCTTGGGCAGCGTGAGCAGCGCGTCCAGCGACTGCATGACCGTCATCAGCGCGAAACATCCGCCCACCAGCAGCAGGAGGAACAGGTTGAGCGACAGGTCCATGCGCCAGCCGCGCCAGTAGAAGCTGGCCAGACCGTCGTTGTTGCCCAGCGTCAGCGCCGCGACCACGGCCGCGACGAACAGCAGCACCAGCCAGATCACCATCCGCATGGCGATCTCCTCAACGCGCCACCGCGCTCAGCGCGGCGAGGGTGTCGTCGGGGCGAGGCACGCTGACCTGGCGCGATTGGCCCTGCACCTGACGCAGCAGCTCCACCGTCTGGGAGAGCTTGCGCGAACGCGCGTCGAAGTAGCGGTCCAGCATGGCCTGCGCCTCGCGCAGGTCGACCTGCGCCGTGTCGAACTGGCGGCTCAACAGGGCGAGCCGCGCGTTCAGGAGTCGCAGCTTGAGGTTCTCGCGCAGGAAGAACGCCTGTTCGGGCGCCATCAGCGCCGCCTCCGGATGATCGATGCGGGTGACGCGCAGCAGCCCGCGCGCCTCGCGCCAGATGTCGCCCGACAGCGTGGTCCAGCGTTCCCCCGCCTGATCCCACGCCCGTGACCACCAGCCCTCCTCCGCCTGCGCGGCAGCCGATCCGGCCTGCGCGCCGGCCGAAGCGGCCTTGCGCGGCGCCAAGGCGCTGCGGGTCGACGCCGCGGCGACCGCAGGCGGGGTCGCGGCCGGCGCGGGCTCGCGACCCGGCTGCGCGACGGCCAGCAGCGGCAGGTCGTCGACCTGGCGCACCACCTCGTCGAGCTTGATCGTCAGCGTCGACACGTCGACGACGCTGACCGCCTTGATGCGCTCCAGGTCACGCGTGACCGCGCGGCGCACACCCTCCAGGCGCGGCTGCTTGTAGCGGCCCAGCCGATCATCGGCCTGCCTCAGCGCCGCCACCAGCGGCTCCGCGCTTCCGGTGATCGTGCCCTGCTGCATCGCCACGCGCAGCGAGGCCTCGATGTCCCCGACGACGTTCTCGTCGCGCGAGCGGTTCATCGACTGCATCAGGCCCTCGAGCTGCTCACGCTGCACGGCGACCTCGGCCAGCCGCGCGTCCAGCAACGCGACCTTGGCCGCGGTGTCGCGGCTCAGGTCCTGCGCCTGACGCGCCTGATCGCGGGCGATGTTGGCCTCGCTCTGGCTGCTGTCCTGGCGCCGGACGAGCTCCTGCTCGACCTGCTTCAGCCGTTGTTGGCTCTGCCAGGCCAGGCCCAGGGCCAGCAAGGCCACGAGGCCCACGCCGGCGACGACCGCCTGGGTCAGGGTGGCGCCGGCGGGCCGGGCGGGTTTGTGGGGCGACGAAACGTCGGCCGCTGGGGTGTTGGTCTCGCTCACGTCGGCGATTCTAGGGTGGACCCTGACAGCATCCGGAACCCGGCGGCGACAGCGTCGGCATCGGGTCGCACCAAAACCACATGCCCCACCCCGAGGGCTTGTGCCCGCGCCGCGATGCGCTCGTGGGTGGCCAGCGCCTTCACGCGCCCCCAATCGGCGGGAATTCTGGCCTCGCGCGTCCCTTGTTCGAGGGTGTCCAGATGGGCGATGGCCTCGGAACTGCTGAATAGCCAGACGTGGCGTTCCGGCGCCGTCAGCGCCTCGCGCAGCAGGGCCCGGACCGCGGTGGTCGGCTGCGGACAGGTGCGCCGATAGACGCTGACGGCCGACACCGTCGCCCCGGCCTCGCGCAGCCGGTCGCCCAACCATTCGCGACCGCCATCGCCGCGGACGAGCAGCGCCCGCCGACCGGTCCAGTCCGCGCCGGCGACGCGCTTCAACTCCGGCCAGAGATGCTCGGAATCCAGGCTGTCAGATCCGATGGGCGGCTGGACCAGCCGAGCCTCGGGCACGCCGCGCTCGGCCAGCGCGCGCGCGCTGCCGGGCCCGACGGTGGCGGCCCAGGTGCGGGCCGGCCAGGTCCTCGGACGCGCGCTCGGCCCGCCCCCTTGGGAGGACACCCCTTCGAGCGGGGATCTTCCCTCGAAGAAGTGCTCGACGGCGTTCGGGCTGACAAACATCGCGAGGTCCGTCTCCGGGAGCGCGGTCCAGGCTTTGTCAATCGACAGGCGGTCCTCGCCGGGCGAGATGTCGATCAGCGGCAGCGACACCGTGACCACGCCCAGCGCCGCCATCCGTCTCGCCCAGTCCTCGGCCTGGGCCGCGGGGCGGGTCAGCAGCAGGCGCACGGGGGCGGCCACGTCCGGCATCAGACGTCCCGGAGGTACTCGGCCGCGCCCTGCGCGTCCAGGGCTCGGGCCGCGGCGATGCCCAGCGCCTCGGCGGCGTCGAGGTCGGCGACCTCGGCCTGCGCCTGCGTGCGCAGCAGGGCCCGCTCCGGGTGGATCGGATGCCCCAGGGCAGCGGTCAGCGTCAGGCGGCCGTCAGCGGTCCACACCGCGTGGGCGGCCAGGGGCATGGAACAGCTGCCGCCGAGCGCGCGCGATACCGCGCGCTCCGCCGCCGTGGCCAGCCAGGTCGGTCGGTGCGCCAGCGCCTGCAAGTGGCCGCCGAGCGCGCCCGGCGCCTGCTGCGCCGCCCGGGTCTCGATGCCCAGCGCGCCCTGTCCGGCGCACGGAATCATCTCCTCGACACCGAAGTACTGCCGGATGCGGCCCGTGAGATTCAGCCGCTTGAGCCCCGCGGCGGCCAGCACGATCGCGTCGTACTGGCCCTCGTCGAGCTTGCGCAGCCGGGTGTCGAGGTTGCCCCGCACCGGCTCGATGCGCAGATCGGGCCGCAGGTTCTTCAGCTGCGTCACGCGACGCAGGCTGGAGGTGCCCACGCAGGCGCCGTGCGGCAGTTCGGCCAGGCTCGCGTACTTCGGCGAGACCAGCGCGTCCCGCGGATCCTCACGCTCCAGCACCGCGGCCAGCACGAAGCCCTCAGGCAGCTCCATCGGGACGTCCTTGAGCGAATGCACCGCGAGCTGCGCCCGACCATCCTCCAGCGCGGTCTCGAGCTCCTTGACGAACAGGCCCTTGCCGCCGACCTTGGACAGCGTGCGGTCCAGGATCTGGTCGCCGCGGGTGGTCATGCCGAGCAGCCGCACGCCCAGTCCCCGCGCGACGAGCAGCGCCTGCACGTGCTCGGCCTGCCACAACGCCAGGCGGCTTTCCCGCGTGGCGATCACGAATTCTTGGTTCATGGGCCGGGATGCTAGCCGAGCCCGCCCGTCGGCCCTCACCCGATAGAGGGACCACCGCTTGCCGCGAAGCGTGGCTTGCGCGAAACCGGAGCTTGTCGCCGCGCCCGCGCCACGCCGCCGGGCGAGCCGCGCACGAAGAAACTGCTACAGTCAGCCGGAGGTAACTCCGTTACATCACCACGTCTGCCGCCATGCCTGCCAAGTCCTCCACCAAGCCTGCCAAGCCCGCCGTGAAGCCCACTTCGAAGCCCAACGTGAAGTCCGCTGCCAATTCCGTCGTGAAGTCGACCGCAAGACCTGCCACCGCCAAGGCGGCCGCGGCCCGCCGCTCGATCAAGACGATCAAGGACAAGAACCAGCCGCTGATGGACGACATCCGCCTGCTGGGCCGCATCCTGGGCGAGGTGATCCGCGAGCAGGAGGGTCGCGAGGCCTACGAACTGGTGGAGCGGGTGCGGCAGCTGTCGGTGGCCTTCCGCCTGAAGCGGGATGCGCAGGCCGGCAAGCAGATGGACAAGCTGCTCAAGGGTCTGTCGGGCGAACAGACGGTCAGCGTGATTCGTGCGTTCAGCTATTTCTCGCACCTGGCCAACATCGCCGAGGACCGCCATCACGTGCGCCGACGCGAGGTCCACGATCGCGACGGCTCGCTGCAGCCCGGGTCGCTGGCCTACGCGCTGGAGCGCCTGTTCGACGCCGGCGTGCGGCCGGCCGAGGTGGCCAAGACGCTGGAGAACGGCTTCGTGTCGCCGGTACTCACCGCGCATCCGACCGAGGTCCAGCGCAAGAGCATCCTGGACGCCGAGCGCGCGATCGCCGAGTTGGTGGGCGCGCGCGACCGCCTGCATACGGACCGCGAGCGGACCGCCAACGAACACCTGATCCGCGCGCGCGTCACGCAGCTGTGGCAGACGCGGATGCTGCGGTACTCGAAGCTGACCGTGGCCGACGAGATCGAGAACGCGCTCAGCTACTACCACGCGACCTTCCTGCGCGAGATCCCCAAGCTCTACACCGAGCTCGAGGAAGCGCTGCCCGGCGAGGACGTCGCGCCCTTCCTGCGCATGGGTCAATGGATCGGCGGCGACCGCGACGGCAATCCCAACGTCACCGCCGACACGATGCGCCTGGCGCTGCGCCGTCAGAGCGAGCTGGCGCTGCGCCATTACCTGACCGAGCTGCATGAGCTGGGCGCGGAGCTGTCGATCTCGCTGCGCCTGGCGGGCGTCACGCCGGCGATGCAGGCGCTGGCCGAGCGCAGCCCCGACCAGAACGAGCATCGCATGGACGAGCCCTACCGGCGCGCGCTGACCGGCATGTACGCGCGGCTGGCGGCGACGCTGGAGTCGCTGACCGGCACCGAGGCGCTGCGACACGCGGTCGCGCCGCAGGACCCCTACCTCACGCCCGAGGAGCTGATGGCGGACCTGCGTGTGATCCAGGACTCGCTGGAGCAGCACCACGCGCAGGCGCTGATCGCGCCGCGGCTGAAGCCGCTGATCCGCGCGGTGCAGGTCTTCGGCTTCCATCTCGCGACGCTGGACCTGCGCCAGAGCAGCGACCAGCACGAGCTCACCATCGTCGAGCTGTTGAAGACGGCGCGCGTGTGCGACGACTACTCGGCGCTGGGCGAGCAGGAGCGCCGCGCGCTGCTGGTGGACCTGCTCAACCAGACGCGCCCGCTGCGCGTGCTGGGCGCGGAGTACAGCGAGCGAGCGCTGGGCGAGCTGGCGATCTTCGAGACCGCGCGCGAGTCGCTCAAGCGCTTCGGTCGTCAGGCGCTGCGCCACTACATCATTTCGCACACCGAGGACGTGAGCGACCTGCTCGAGGTGCAGCTGCTGCTCAAGGAGGTCGGGCTGCTGCGCGGCACGCTGGACGGCGAGGCGGTGAGCGACCTGATCGTCGTGCCGCTGTTCGAGACCATCGCCGACCTGCGCAACGCGCCGGGCATCATGCGCGGCTTCTACGAGCTGCCGGGCATGGCCGCGCTGGTGCGCCGATCGGGCGGCGAGCAGGACATCATGCTGGGCTACTCCGACTCCAACAAGGATGGCGGCGTGTTCACCAGCAGCTGGGAGCTGTACCGCGCGGAGATCGCGCTGGTGAAGCTCTTCGACGAGTTGCGCGCGCAAGGGCCGCTGACGCTGCGCCTGTTCCACGGCCGCGGCGGCACGGTGGGTCGCGGCGGCGGTCCGAGCTACCAGGCGATCCTGGCGCAGCCGCCCGGCACGGTGAACGGCCAGATCCGGCTGACCGAGCAGGGCGAGGTCATCAACTCCAAGTACGCCAATCCGGAGATCGGCCGGCGCAACCTGGAGACGCTGGTGGCCGCGACGCTGGAGGCGACGCTGCTGCATCCGACCAAGCCGGCGACGCCCGCGTTCATGACGGCCGCGCAGGCGCTGTCGGATGCGAGCTTCGCGGCGTATCGCGGGCTGGTGTACGACACGCCGGGCTTCGCCGATTTCTTCTTCGCCATGACGCCGATCCGCGAGATCGCGGAGCTGAACATCGGCTCGCGGCCCGCGTCGCGCAAGGCCACGCGGGCGATCGAAGACCTGCGAGCGATCCCGTGGGGCTTCAGCTGGGGGCAGTCGCGGATCACGCTGCCGGGCTGGTGCGGATTCGGGTCGGGCATCCAGTCCTTCCTGGGCAAGGACAAGGCGGGGCGCGAGGAGAAGCTGGCGCTGCTCAAGCGCATGCACAAGCAGTGGCCGTTCTTCAAGACGCTGCTGTCCAACCTGGACATGGTGCTGGCCAAGGCCGATCTGGACATCGCGCGGCGGTATCTGGAGCTGGTCGAGGACAAGCGCC
This sequence comes from Roseateles sp., assembly GCA_039594005.1. Taxonomy (GTDB): domain Bacteria; phylum Pseudomonadota; class Gammaproteobacteria; order Burkholderiales; family Burkholderiaceae_C; genus Roseateles. The sequence goes on along the minus strand of JBCNOF010000010.1, from coordinate 88,473 downwards.
TGGCGAAGAAGATCTTCAGCGCGATCGAGACCGAGTTCGCGCGCACCGAGGAGGCGCTGGCGCTGATCACGGGCGAGTCGGACCGATTGGCGGCGAATCCGGCGCTGGCGCGCTCGATCGAGCATCGCTTCCCCTACATCGATCCGCTGAATCACCTGCAGGTGGAGCTGATGCGGCGCTACCGCGCGATCCCGGCGGAGAAGCGCCAGGAAGATCCACGCCTGGAGCGCGTGCAGCGCGGCATCCACCTGTCCATCAACGGGATCGCGGCGGGGTTGCGGAATACGGGTTGAGGAATACAGGTCGAGCGCGGATCAGGACGCCGGCGCGGACACCGCGGCGCGTGAGCGCGGCGGCATCTTGCCCAGGCGCTGAAGGATGGCGATCTCGCCGACCTTGGCGCGTTCGATGTCGGCCTCGATCAAGCGCGCGGTCTGGCGGCAGCCCATGTCGTGGTTGCCCTTGGCCGACTCGGGCGCCCGCCAGGCGTCGAACTCGACCGCCAGCTTGCGCAGGACCTCGGGGCTGTAGGGCAACTGTTCCGTGGGGACACCGTAGGTGTTGACGGCCATGTTTGACACGATCGTGCGGCCGATCAGGCCGGGATCCTTGTCGGCGAGGTTGAGGGCGAGGTCCTGACAGACCGCGCGTGCAGAAGGATCGGCGGGAGGCTTGCTGCCGCAGGCGCGGCGCAGCGCGCTCGACGACAGCGCCAACTCGGCGACGTCAAGGCCAATGGTCATGATTGAGACCGGCAGCAAGGCGGCGGGGTCGACCGGCCCGTCCACGGCGATGCGCGTGATCAGTTGCCCTTGCGTCCCCACCACACGCGTCGCCGACTTCGAAGCGATCATGGCCTTGAGCGCGGCCTCCTGCGTCGTTGACTGCGAGGCCAGCGTCCACCAGGCAGCGGCGTTGTCTGGATCGAGTTCCGTCCACCGCTGCGCCGAGAGCGCGGTGCAGGCCGTCGGTGTCTTGCGAGACTCCGGATCATCGCGCAGGAAGCGCGTGGGGTCCTCCTGATAGAGGGCCATCAGGTAGGCCTGTCGGCAACTGCGCAGGGCCAGGCCATAGGCCGCGGGATCGGACGTCGTGCGGCCGATCTCGGCGATTCGGGCGACGTCGTTGCCGAGGATCGCGCCGGTCAGCCGGCCCATGTCGTCGGGCGCTACCGCGAGGCGTCGCGCCTGGGCGGCGATCGAGTCCTTGATGTGGCGGTCGAGCCGCTCGTTCATCGCGTCGGTGGGCTCGGCTCCCTCGTCCATGAAGGGCGCCCCGCAGAAGCGCCTGCCTTGCGGCTCGGCCGCATCGGCTTGTCGGGTGGCTTCAGCGAGCAAGGCCCAAGCACCGCCCTGCCCCGCGCTCGCGGTCGTCGACGCAGCCGTCGCTCGCGCGGTCTTGGCCAGCACGACACCGTCGTGCGGCGCAGGCATCCACGCCCAGAGCGCGATGCCGCCGAGGATCGCGACCACCACGCCCGCGATCACGCCCCGCTTCATCAGCGAGCCTCCGGCGCGTCGCTGTCGTCCTCGGGCGGCGGCGGGAACACGATCGTGGTCGTCGCCTTCGGGTTCATTCGCCGGAACGCTTGCAGATCCCCCTCGGTCACCGCGGCGATGGCAAACGCCTGCTGCCTGCGCGCCCGCCGGCAGGTCAGCCGCTCGTCAGAGGGCTCATGCCCCATCGATCGCCAGGTCTTCACCACCCGCGTCCAGTTCTGGAGCTCGTCCAGCGGCCGCGGCATCTTCTCGGGCGCGACGCCATACATCGTCACCGCCAGGCTGGTCAGCTTGGCCTGCTCCTCGATCACCGTCTGCCGCTTGATCGCATCGACGAGCACGTCCTCACACGCCGCCCGCCGCGACGCATCGCCCTCGGGCTTCAGGCCACAGGCCTGATGGAAAGCCGGCCCGACCGGCGACAGGCGCCTCTCATCGATGCCCCGCGTGTGCACCAGCATGGGCGTGAGCGCTGCAGGATCCGCGCCATCCGCGGCGATGCGCTTGAACAGCTGCCCCTCCAGCGAGACCATCCGCGGCGCGGCATTGGCCGTGCGCATGGCCCGCAGCGCCTCATCGCGATTCCTCAGGGTTGACGCGAGCATCCACCACGCCGTGGCATTCCCGGGATCCACCTCGACCCACCGCGCGACGCTGACCTGATCGCAGGGCGAGCCCGGCACCGGCGGATTCACCAGGGACTTCTGCCCGCGCCGTGCGGCCTCCGTCGCGAGCTTGAACAGGGCATCGCCCTGCAACTGCCGGCACGCATGCAGCGCGATCCCGTAAGCGACCGGATCCCGCGTCTGACCCGCGATCGAGGCGATCCGCGACGCGTCCTTGGCCAGCACGGCCGAGGTCATGCGGCCCATGTCGTCCGGCGCCAGTGCCAGGCGCTGCGCCGTCGCCGAGACCGCCGCGTCGATGTGCCCTTGCAGGCGCTGCTCCATCGCGGGCGACGGCCTCGCCGCTTCATCCATGAAGGGCGCGCCGCAAAAGCGCTCGCCATCGCTGGCTGCCGAGGATGCAGGACGCGGCCCTGCCGCGGCTCCATCCGCCAACCGGGTGGCCTCGGCGAGCTGCACCCACGCCGTGCTCGACGCGGCGCTCGTGGAGGCCGACGCCTGCTCGACGCGTCGGCTCTCGGCCAGCAACGCGGCCTCCCGGGGATCCCCTGGCCACCACCACAACGCGAGTCCGGCCAGGGCCAGCGCCACCGCGCCGGCCACCCCGCCGCCCATGGCGCGGCGCCGCATCAGCGTTGCCCCGCCAGCGCCTCCCGCACCGCCGCGACCTGTCGTCGCGACACCGCGAGCCACTCGTTCACATGGGCGATGCGCACCGCCCATCCCAGTTCACCGCCGTTGTCGCCGTCGCCCTCCGCCGGGCCGTCGGTCGGCACATGCCGCTCCAGCTCGCGCACCGCCGAGCGCGCCACCAGCGCGTTGCGATGCACCCGAAGGAATCGATCTCCGAGCCGCTGCTCCAGCTCGCTCAACGAGCCGTCCATTACATGGCTCTGCGTGGCCGTGCGCAGCGTCAGGTACTTGAGCTCGGCCTTGAAATAAAGCACCTCGGACAAGGGCACGCGCAGCAGCCGGCCGCGCTCGGTGATGTTGATCACCGGCGCCTCGCCGCCCGGCGTCGCGCCCGTCGCGTGAGACTCGCGGGCCTCGCGCGCCTTGGCGGCCGAGCGCTCATCCAGCCGCTGCGACGCGCGGGCCAGGCTGGCCTGCAGCCGCTCGCGGCGCACCGGCTTGGTCAGGTAGTCCAGCGCCTCCAGCTCGAAGGCCTGCAACGCGTGCTGCGCATGCGCGGTCACGAACACGATCGCCGGCGCGAAAGGCCGTCCGCGCAGCGCCTGCGCCAATCCCAGTCCGTCCAGGCCCGGCATCTGCACGTCCAGCAGGATCAGGTCGCAGGCGTGATCGCGCAGCCAGGCCAGCGCCTGCTCGCCGCTGCCGGCCTCGGCGGCGACCTCCGCGCGCGGCTCCTCGTTGGCCTCCACCAGCCCGCGCAGCCGCAGCCGCGCCAGCGGCTCGTCATCCACGATCAAGACCCTCAGCGGGGGATGCGTCAGCATGTCTTCCTTCCTTGTCCTGGCTCAGCGCGGCATCACGATGCGCACGACGAAACTACCCTCACCCGGCCCGGCCTCCAGCCTCGCCGCGACGTCATGCATCAGCCGCAGCCGCTGCCGCACGTTGCGCAGGGCCAATCCGTGCCCCTGCCCGCGCGAGGGCAATCCCACCGTGTTGGAGACCCGGATCTCGACCTCGCCGCCCCGCGCGCGCGTCACGATGTCCACATCCCCGCCCAAGTCGTTGGGCTCGATGCCATGGCGCACCGCGTTCTCCACCAGCGGCTGCAGCAGCAGCGGCGGCACGCGCGCGTCGGAGGCATGCGGATCGAGCTGCCAATGCACCCGCAGCCGGTCGCCGAAGCGCAATTGCTCGATCGCCAGGTAGCGGCGCGCCAGCTCCACCTCCTGATCCAGCCGAACGCCCTCGGCGGTCGGGCCCGTGTCCTCGAGCGCCACGCGGAACAGCTCGGCCAGGTCCTCCAGCACTTCCTCAGCGCGGGTGGGATCGACACGCACCAGCGCGATCGCGGTGTTCAGCGTGTTGAACAGGAAATGCGGCCGGATGCGCGATTGCAGCTCCACGAGCCGCGCCAGCGCGTCGGCCGGGGCCTGCGCGCGTTCGCGCAGCTTGAGCCAGCCGAGCAGCACCGCCGCGGCCAGCGCCCCGCTGAGCGCCGCGGCCGTGCCCTGCATCGCGCCGAGCCGGCCCAGTTCGACCGCCTCGAGCAGCCGCGCGCCGCCCACCGCGCACAGCGCGCCCAGCACGATCGGCGCGGCCCATTGCGCCCACTCGGGCCAGCGGGCCAGCACGTTCTTGGCCGCGCACACGATCAGCAGCCAGGCCAGCACGGCGCTGAGCGATCCGACCGTCGCCCCGCCCATGGACCACACCCATTGCGCGGGCGTGTTGCTGGTCATCGCCAGCCCGAGCGCCAGCACCAACTGCACGCCCAGCACCGCGCGCAGCACCAGGCCCACGTGACAGACATCGAATCGGCGGCGCGCGTCGATCAGCCGCGAGGGGCCCGGCGGCCGCGCATCCAGGCGCGTCTCCTCCCAGGCAGGCTGCGTGGGTGGGGGTTGGGTGGACATCGGCTGGGTGGACATCAGCTCGGTGGGCGCCGGGTCCAGCGGGGTCGGCTGCGTCGATCCCCACGGATCCCGCGATCTGTGCCCGTTGCTCGCCTCGCTGCCCATCGCTCCCTGCCCTCCGTGCACTGCCCGTGCCCTGTGTGCCGTGTTGTCCGTGCCCGCGGGGCGTCCCGGCGGCGCCCCCTTTAGAATCGGCGGCTCATTCTCACCCAGGCGTCGCGCCGCTTCCAATGCGGGCGCGCCCGGGGCACCGCCAAGTCGTAACGCCTTGCAAGCCGATGTCCTCCTCCCCTGCCCAGCCGCCTGAAGCCCACCAGCCCGCCGACAACCAGTTGGCGAATAAATCCCAGGCCTGGTCGGCCCTGTTCTCCGAGCCGATGAGCGAGCTGGTCAAGCGCTATACCGCCAGCGTCGACTTCGACAAGCGGCTGTGGGCTGCGGACATCGAGGGCTCGCTGGCCCATGCCGACATGCTGGCCGCGCAGGGCATCATCGGCGCCGAGGACCTGGCCGCCATCCGCAAGGGCATGGCCCAGATCCGCGAGGAGATCACCTCCGGCAGCTTCGAGTGGCACCTCGACCTGGAAGACGTGCACCTGAACATCGAGGCGCGCCTGACCGACCGCTGGTCGGCGTCACCGGCAAGCGGCTGCACACCGGCCGCTCGCGCAACGACCAGGTGGCCACCGACATCCGCCTGTGGCTGCGCGACGAGATCGACACGCTCGTCGGCCTGCTGGGCGAGCTGCAGCGGGCGTGCTGGTCGACCTGGCCGAAGCGGCACGCCGACACCATCATGCCCGGCTTCACCCACCTGCAGGTGGCCCAGCCGGTGACCTTCGGCCACCACCTGCTGGCCTACGTCGAGATGTTCACCCGCGACGCCGAGCGCCTGGTCGACTGCCGCAAGCGCGTCAACCGCCTGCCGCTGGGCGCGGCCGCGCTGGCCGGCACCACCTACCCGATCGACCGCGAGCTCACCTGCCACTTGCTGGGCTTCGACGCGGTTGGCGGTAACTCCCTGGACGGCGTCTCCGACCGCGACTTCGCCATCGAATTCTGCGCCGCCGCCAGCGCTGGCGATGATGCACCTGTCGCGCTTCTCGGAAGAGCTGGTGCTGTGGATGAGCCCGCAGTTCGGCTTCATCGACCTGCCCGACCGCTTCTGCACCGGCTCCTCGATCATGCCGCAGAAGAAGAACCCGGACGTGCCCGAGCTGGCGCGCGGCAAGACCGGCCGCGTGTTCGGCCACCTGATGGGCCTGCTGACCCTGATGAAGGGCCAGCCGCTGGCCTACAACAAGGACAACCAGGAAGACAAGGAACCGCTGTTCGACGCCGTCGACACCCTGCACGACACGCTGCGCATCTTCGCCGACATGGTCCCGGCGACCGGCCTGACCGTGAAGCCCGAGGCGATGGAGCGCGCCGCGCTCAAGGGTTTCTCCACCGCCACCGACCTGGCCGACTACCTGGTGCAAGCAAGGGCCTGCCCTTCCGCGACGCCCACGAGATCGTGGGCCACGCGGTCAAGATCGCGCAGGCGCAGGGCATCGACCTGTCGGCGCTGCCGCTGGACGCGCTCAAGCAATTCGATCCGCGCATCGGCGAGGACGTCTACGAGGTGCTGTCGCTGCAGGGCTCGCTCAACGCGCGCAACATCCTGGGCGGCACCGCGCCGGCGCAGGTCCGCGCGCAGGTGGCGCGGCATCGCGCGCGTCTGGGCGTGATCCCCGCCGGCAACGACGTGAAGGCCTGACCATGAGCGCGCTGGCCTGGACCGACGAGCTCGTGCTGAATCAGCCCGAGCTCGACCACACGCACGAGGAATTCGTCGACCTGCTGAACCGCTACGCCGACACGCTCGATCGCGGCGAGGACGCGCTGCCGGCGTTCAAGGAGCTCCTCGCCCACACGGAGGAGCACTTCGCGATGGAGGAACGCTGGATGGCGGCGACCGGCTTCGAGCCGGAGAACTGCCACAGCAGCCAGCACGCGATGGTGCTCAACGTGATGCGCGAGGTGGTGCGCTACGCCGAGGACCTCGGCGACCGCGAACCATTGACCATCGTGCGCACGGAGCTGTCGCAATGGTTCCCGGGTCACGCCGAGATGATGGACGCGGCGCTGGTCTACACGATGGAACAGCGCGGCTTCGATCCGAAGACCGGCGAATGCCGCGATCCCGTCAAGGCACCGGCCAAGGCCGAGGAAACCGTCTCGGCCTGCGGGTCGACGAGCTGCGGACACTGACCGCCGCCGGCCCTGCTGACAGCGGCTGTCAGCGCCGGCGCTCACAATCCCTCGCATGGCCGAGCCGACGCCAGCGCTGCCCGATCGCCTGATCGCCCACCTCGACATGGACGCGTTCTACGCGTCCGTCGAGCTGCTGCGTTATCCGGAGCTCAAGGGCCTGCCGGTGGTGGTGGGCGGCCGGCGCGCCCACACGCCGCAGGAGCGGCCTGACGGCACGCGCGAGTTCTTCAAACTGGCCGATTACACCGGGCGCGGCGTCGTGACGACGTCGACCTACGCGGCGCGGGACCTCGGCGTCTTCTCCGCGATGGGGCTGATGAAGGCCGCGCTTCGCGCGCCGCAGGCGATCCTGCTGCCGGCGGACTTCGATTCCTACCGGCATTACTCGCGGCTGTTCAAGGCCGCGGTGCGCGAGATCGCGCCGGTCATCGAGGATCGCGGCATCGACGAGATCTACATCGACCTCACCGACGTGCCGGGCGCGCGCGATCCGGTCGGCCACGATCCGCTGGGCGGGGTGCGGGCGCTGGCGCGCGACATCAAGAACTCGGTGCACAGCGCCACGGGGCTGACCTGCTCGATCGGGGTGACGCCCAACAAGCTGCTGTCCAAGATCGCGTCGGAACTGGACAAGCCCGACGGGCTGACGCTGGTCACGATGGCAGACCTGCCCACGCGGATCTGGCCGCTGCCGGTGCGCCGCATCAACGGCATCGGGCCCAAGGCCGGTGCGAAGCTCGAGGGGCTGGGCATCCACACGATCGGGGAGCTGTCGCTGGCGGCGCCTGAACTGCTGCTGCAGCACTTCGGCGCGGGTTACAGCGCTTGGCTGCACCAGGCGGCGTGGGGACTGGACGAGCGCCCCGTGGTCACGCACAGCGAGCCGGTGTCGATCAGCCGCGAGACGACGTTCGAGCGCGACCTGCACGCCAAGCGCGACCGCCCCGAGCTGTCGCGCATCTTCACCGCGCTGTGCGAGCAGTTGGCGTCCGACCTGCAGCGCAAGGGTTACCTGGGCCGCACGATCGGCATCAAGCTGCGCTTCGAGGGCTTCCGCACGGTGACGCGGGACCTGACGCTGGACGCGCCGGTGCAGGACGCGGCGGCTATCCGCCACGCGGCGGGCCTGTGCCTGAAGCGCGTGGACCTGAGCCAGCGCCTGCGGCTGCTGGGCGTGCGGGTGGGCAAGTTGAGCCGACCGGGCGAGGTCGACCCGCCGCGGCGCGCGCGGTCGGCGTCGAACGCCAAGACGGACTCGCCGGCGATGCCCAAGCCGGAGAACCTGACGCTGTTCGGGTGAGGCGGTCTGCCCGCCGCCACGCGCGGGTTCGCGGTCGAAAACTGACCAGCAGATTCAGGGGATGGGGCGAGTCGGCATCGCGCAAGGATGGCGTTGCTGAAGCGCGAGGGAGGCGGCTTTTCGATTTTCGATGCATGCAATCGGCGCACAGTGACGAGCTTCCCATCCACCTCGCTGCTCACCTGAGGAGAGACCGTCATGAAGCCAGATCGCCCTCGCTCCCCATCCCCCATCGACGGCCCTCCATGGCATGAACAGCGAAAGGTCGCCGCATTCACTCGGATCTGCACGCTGGGCCGCCTGATCGGGGCCGGCGGAATGGTCGGCACGTGGCTCAGCATCGCCGTCGTCGGTGACCGCATCGCCTTGAACCTGATCGCGGCGCTGTTGGGCGCCAGCGTCTGCCTGGTCCTCGCTCGCCGCGATGGCGCCATCTGAGGAAGGAGGTCCGTCATGGGCGAACTGCGTGATCTGATCGACGGCAGCCCCCACGACATCGCCACCGTGCTGGTGGCATTCGTGGCAGTCCTGGCCAAGCGCCTCTGGCTCAACGACCTCCAACTCAAGCAAGTGGTTGCCGACGTCGGGTTGGGCCTGTCGCTCTACCCCTTCGCATTGATGTGTCTGGCTGCAGCATCGTCCGCACCGGTGGCAGCCCTGATGGCGACCAACCGGGTCATCATTTCATTCGCGGGAATCATCGCCCTCCTGTCGACGATCTCGATGGCCATCGAGGGCCTCGGTGGCTCCTCAGGCCGTCGGCAGCCGATACAACCAGATCCCCACCGCCAAGCAGCACACCGCCGGCAGCCACGGCACGACGGGCATCACGAGCCAGGAGATCACCGAGCTGACGGTCATCATTCCCCAGGCCATCTGCTTGGCACGCAAGGGGACGGCGCGCCGGGCGCGCCATTGCACGACCATCGGACCGAAGCGCGGATGACCGAGCAGCCACGCCTCGCACCGCGCCGATCCGCGCGCGAAACAGAACGCGGCCAGCAGCACGAAGGGCGTCGTCGGCAATAAGGGCAGGAAGATGCCGATCACCCCCAGCACCAGGCTCAACACGCCCGCCACCAGCCACGGCACGCGCCGCCACAGCGCCGCCTCCGCTCGGGTCAGCGCGCGCTCATCGGCGGGGTTGGCGGCATCGGAGACATCGGACATCCCGACACTGTAGCCGCGCCGCTAAAGTCACACGCCATGAGCGCTTCCTCCAACGCGAGCTCGTCCGCCTCCGCAACCGCCTCGCCCTTCGGTACCCCCACCGACTCCCTGCGGCTGCCGTCCATCGACGGCCTGCTGGCCTTCGAGGCCGCCGCGCGCCTGGGCAGCCTGGAGCGCGCCGCGGATGCGCTGCACATCAGCGCCAGCGCGGTGGGCAAGCGCATCGCGACACTCGAGGAGCGCCTCGGCCAGCCGCTGCTGACCCGTCAGCCGCTGCGCCTGACCGCCGCCGGCAAGGAGTATCTCGGCCAGGTCCAGACCGCGCTGTCGCTGCTGGCCGCCGTGCCGCTGCATCAGCGCGAGCAGCAAGGCCTCACGCGGCTGAGCATCAGCAGTCCGCCGACCTTCGCCCGCCAGGTGCTCGTGCCCGCCCTGCCCGGCTTCGCTGCGGCGCATCCGGGCATCGAGCTTGAGCTTCTGCTGTCCACGCCCTACCTGGACCAGCCCGCCCCACCGGCGGAGGTGGAGATCTTCGCCGGCGAGATCCCGGCCGGCGGCGTCGTCCTGCTCGACGATGTCGTCACCCCGATGGCCGCACCAGCCCTGCTCGCGCGGCTCGGCGCGATCGAGACGCCGGCGGACCTCGCCTCGGCGCCGCTGCTGCGCACGCCGCTGCAGCCGTGGTCCCCCTGGCTGCGCGCCGCCGGACTGGACTGGCCGGAGCCCGCCTCCGGCACGCGATTCGTAGACCTCGGGCTGACGCTGGAAGCCGCGGCCTGCGGTCAAGGCATCGTGCTGGGCCGACCCAGCCTCGCGGCCACCTACCTGCGCGGCGGCACCTTGAAACGCCTCTTTGACCTCGCCGTGCCCGCGGCCATGCCCTATGGCCTCGTGCGCCACGGAGACGGCGAGGCCGCACGCGTCTTCGCGCGCTGGCTGGCGCGTCACTGCGCGTCGCTGAGCGCCGCCGCCGCGCACGCCTGAACGCGGCGCAGACGCGCCGCGGCTCCAGGGAAGTCCCTGCCCGACCGGAACGTTTCTCCGGCCCCACCGGCCAAACTTTCCGACCCGCCAACCCGCCGCTGACCTAGCATCCGGCGCATGAGCGTCATCACCTACATCGAAGACCTGCGCCGGCTCGCGCACAAGCGCGTGCCGCGGATGTTCTACGACTACGCCGACTCCGGTTCCTGGACCGAGGGCACCTACCGCGCCAACCAGGACGACTTCCCGGCGATCAAGCTGCGCCAGCGCGTCGCGGGGAACATGGAGGGCCGCTCGCTGCGCACCCGCATGCTCGGCCAGGAGATGGCCATGCCGGTGGCCATCGCGCCCACCGGGCTGGCCGGCATGCAGCATGCCGACGGCGAGATCCTCGCCGCCCGCGCCGCCGCCGAGTTCGGCGTGCGCTACACCCTCTCGACCATGAGCATCTGTTCCCTGGAGGACATCGCCACGGAAGTCGGCCAGCCGTTCTGGTTCCAGCTCTACGTGATGCGCGACCGCGATTTCATCGAACGCCTGATCGACCGTGCCAAGGCCGCCGGCTGCGACGCGCTGGTGCTGACCCTCGACCTGCAGATCCTGGGCCAGCGCCACAAGGACCTGAAGAACGGCCTCTCGGCGCCGCCGCGGCCGACCCTGGCCAACCTGCTGAACATCGCCACCAAGCCGCGCTGGGCGCTGGGCATGCTCGGCACCCGGCGTCGCGGTTTCGGCAACATCGTCGGGCACGTCAAGGGCGTCGACGACATGGGCTCACTGTCCGAGTGGACCGCCCGCCAGTTCGACCCGCGGCTGAACTGGGGCGACGTCGAATGGATCAAGCGGCGCTGGGGCGGCAAGCTGATCCTCAAGGGCATCCTCGACGAGGAGGACGCGCGGCTGGCCGCCGCCACCGGCGCCGATGCGCTGGTCGTCAGCAACCATGGCGGACGCCAACTGGACGGCGCGCCCTCGACCATCAGCGCGCTGCCGGCGATCGTCGAGGCGGTGGGCGAGCGCATCGAGGTCTGGATGGACAGCGGCATCCGTTCCGGGCAGGACGTGCTCAAGGCCATCGCCCTCGGTGCGCGCGGGACCATGATCGGCCGCGCCTTCCTCTACGGGCTGGGCGCGCTGGGGCAGGCCGGCGTGGCCCAGGCGCTGGAGATCATCGCCCGCGAGCTGGACCTGACCATGGCCTTCTGCGGCCATCGCGAGCTGTCCCAGGTTGATCGCGGCATCCTGTTGCCGGGCACCTTCCCGACCTGACATCGACGCACCATGAAAAACGCCCCGCATCGCGGGGCGTGGTCACGTCGGATCGGTCAGACGATCACAGCGCGTTCATTTCCTTGAGCAGGCGATCCGCCTTGTCGACGACCTTCATCTGCCACAGCATGTAGCGCGCATCCAGGCAGATGCTGCGGTTCATGTGGTCGTTGAAGTCCCAGTCGGAGATCACCGCGTCCAGCGTGCCGTCGAACAGCAGGCCGACCAGCTCACCGTTGCCGTTGAGCACCGGCGATCCCGAGTTGCCGCCCGTCGTGTCCAGCGTCGCCAGGAAGTTCACCGGCACCGAGTCCAGCGCCTTCACGCCGTACTTGTCGAAGCGCTTGGCCTTGATCGCGGCCAGTTGCTCGGCCGGCGCGTTGAACTCGCCATTGCCCGTGTGCTTGGCCACGATGCCGCGCAGCGTCGTGAACGCCGTCCACGTCGTGCCGTCCACGCCCGGGTTGCGTCCCTTGACCTGACCGAAGGCCACGCGCAACGTGCTGTTGGCATCGGGATAGACCGGCTGGCCGCGGCTGGCCTTGAAGTCGATCTCGGCCTGCATCGTCGCCGCGTAGGCCTGCTGCATCCGGCCGGCGAGTTCCTTGTCGCGGTTCTCGCGCGCCTGCTCGTCGGCGCGCAGCGCCACCGCGGCCTTGACCAGCGTGTCGGTGCTGGCCTCGAAGGCCGCCGCGTCGCGCGACAGCCACGCGGTGCGCTCGGCCTTGTCCGTCAGCCTGGTGCCCGCGTACAGCGCGTCCACGCGCGCGCTCACCGCCGCGGCGTCCATGCCGGCGCGCACGCCCAGCGCGTCCAGGAACGCGGTGTTGAGCTGATCCGCCGGCTGCGCCAGATACTGGGTCAGGAAGTGGCTGACGACCTTCTTCTCGGTGACCTCGTCGAAGCGGCGATCCACCGTCTCCACGGCCTGCTTGCGGCGCAGCTGGTCGCGGTCCTGATAGCCGGACTTGCGCTCGGCATCGGGCTTCTGGCGCTGCAACGCCTGCTCGTACAAATCGCCCGCGCTCTTGACCAGCGTTGGCGTCGCGTAGCTCAGCAGGAACTCGCGACGCACGATGCCCTGGCGCTCGACGATCAGGCGATCGACCTCGGCCAGCGCCGGGCCGTAGCTCGCGCGGCGCTTGGCGTCGGCGTTCACCCAGGCCTTCATCTCGTCGAAGCCCGCCTGCTTGCGCGCGAGGATGTCGCTGCCCGCGTAGCTGGCCATCTGGCCCTGGTAGTTCTTGTAGTAGTTGTTGACGCCGGCCACCGTGTTGGCCAGCTTGATCTCGGCGTCACGCCGGCCGGCGGTCGCTTCCTTGATCAGCTCGAGCTGCTCGCCCATGGCCTTGACGCGGTGCGGGAAGTCCCACGAGAACGCGAAGTCCACTTCCTTGGGCAGGCGATGGCGATTGGTCCGGCCCGGATAACCGGCCACCGCGACGAAGTCGCCCTCGTTGAGCGGCGAGCTCGCCAGCCTCAGGAACTGCGCGGGCTGGAAGGGCTTGTTGTCCTTGCTGAAGTCGGCCGGCTTGCCGTCCGGTCCGACATAGGCGCGGTAGAAGCTGTAGTCGCCGGTGTGGCGCGGCCACATCCAGTTGTCGGTGTCGCCGCCGAACAGGCCCACGCCTTCGGCCGGCGCGTGGACCAGGCGAACGTCGCGGATCTCGAGCTGCTTGGTCAGCTGGTACATCAGGCCGCCGTAGAACGAGCCCACCGAGCAGCGGTGGCCGGCGTCCTTCTCGCACGCGGCGACGATCGCCTTCTCGTTGGCCTCGATCGCATCGATGCGGGCCTTGCCCTGCAGCGCCGCGGTGGCCTTGTCGATGATCTTGTCGGTGACATCGGTCAGCGCCACCGTGACCAGGATGCGGCTGCCCGGCGCGGCGGGCAGTTCCTCGCCCAGCGACGCGGCGAGGAAGCCGTTCTTGAGCAGGTCCTTCTGCGGCGTCGAGTTGTACTGGATCGAGCCGAACGCGCAGTGGTGGTTGGTCACCACGAGGCCCTGCGGCGACACGAAGGACGCCGTGCAGCCGCCCAGGCTGACCACCGCCCCCATCGGATAACCCAGCGGCTGCGAGAGCCGCGCCGGGTCGAACTTCAGACCCAGGGACTTCATGTCCTTGGCCACCAGCGGGAGCTGCTGCGGCATCCACATGCCTTCATGCGCCTGGGAGGCGCCGGCCGCGGCGCCCAGCGCCAGCGCGACCCACATGACTCGTTTCATTCGCGGGACTCCTGTCCACCTCTTTGAGAAGGGGCGAACCATACACGAGGGACGCCGCCGCACCCCGTGCCGATCGGCACCCGTCCCTCCCCCTGTCTGCATGCCACATCGCGGGAAAACCCAGGGCCGCGCTCGGGCTCCACGTCCTGGGGATGGGATAACCCTGACTCGAAACTTACACTCTCGCCCATTCTTTTTCCGCCGTCCAGGAGCCCGTCATGACCCTCAAGCAGCTCAGCCAAGTGAAGCGCTGGATGGTGATGCACAGCACGCGGCATCCGGTGGAGCTGGCGGTCTGGAACGTGGTGCTGACGATCTGGATGCTGGGGTTCATGGGCGTTCCGGGCGCGTTATTGATCCAGGCGTGGATCGCACTGCCGTTGTGCCTGTGCGCGTGGTTGTTGCCGATGGCGTACACCGGTGGGCGGCGCCGACTGCACCGGTCGGGCCGGCTGCGCTGCGACTGGCTCACCGCGCTCTGACCTCGGACGGGCGCGGCCAAGGGGGGCTGCCGGCGCCTTGACATCATCGTCAGATCTGACGATGATTCGTCCCATGAAGTATCCAGGTGGCAAGGGGAAGACGTACCAGCACGTCATCAACCTCATGCCTCCGCACCGGGTGTACATCGAGACGCATGTGGGTGGCGGCGCGGTTCTGCGTCACAAGCTGCCCGCGGCGCGTTCGATCGCGATCGACGCGGACGAGCAGGTCATCGCGCAGTGGCGCGCGAGGGCGATGCCGGACGTCGAGTTCATTCACGGGCGTGCGGAGGAGTTTCTCGCGCAGTACGTGTTCCAGGGGGACGAGCTGGTCTATGTGGACCCGCCCTATCACCCCGAGACACGGCGCCAGCAGCGCATCTACCGACATGAATACGATGCAGACGACCACGAGGCCCTGCTGGCGCAGCTCGTGGGCCTGCCGTGCGCGGTGATCGTGTCGGGGTATGCGCATCCGATGTACGACGCGCTGCTGCGGGGATGGCGCACGACGGAGTTCCGGGCGAAGACCCACACCGACGTGCGCACCGAGACCTTGTGGTTCAACTTCGAGCCGCCTCGGATGCTTCATGACAGCCGGCATCGCGGGGCCAATTTCCGCGAGCGCCAGACCCTCAAGCGACGTCTCGAACGTCTTCAAGAGCGTGTCCACGCCATGGATCCGGTCGAACGCGCCGCGTTCACCCAATGGCTGAACACCACCTATCCAGCCGCCCAGAGAGGCGGCGTTGCCCTCCCCGGCATTGCTTTCCCATGACCCAGATCGTCGCCATCGTTTCCCGCCACGGCTCGCTTCACCGAGAACTTCCCGATCCCCATCAACCCATCCTGACCGGCGTGCGCTGGGGCGCCGTCGAGGAATTCCCCACGCCGGCGTACTGGACGCAGCAGGCGCTGACGCATCGCCTGGAGGCGCCGGCGCCGCGCGCGTCGGGGCGCTCGCTGGCCGAGGAGGTCGGCGCGTCGCTGCTGGGCGGTCCCGGCATTCCGGCGGCGGTGGGCCTGGCGGCCTTCGCGCGGGTGCGCGAGCGCGGCGCCTTCGTGCAGCCGGGCGTGTGCGAGGCCATGCTGACCGCGTGGCTCAGCGAGCCGCTGGAGGTGCAGGGCAAGGCGCTGGGGTTCCGCTTCGCGACGCAGAAGGCGCGCCACCTCGCGGCGGTGATGCCGGCGCTGCTGTCGGCGCCGGATTTCGACTCGGGCCAGGAGGTGCGCAACTGGCTGATGGCGCTGCCCGGCGTGGGGCCGAAGACCGCGTCGGCGATCGTGCGCGGCTGGTCGGCCTCGGAGGACGTCGCGCTGCTGGACGCGCACCTGCTGCGCGTGGCGCAGGTGATCGGCCTGTGCGCGCGCAAGCTGACGGTGGAGCGGCATTACCTCGAGGTCGAGGCGCGCCTGCTCAAGCTGTGCGCGGCGATGGAGGTGCGCGCGTCGGAGCTTGAGGCGGTGGTGGCCGCGGAGATGAGCCGATCGCCGGAGACGGCGCGTTTCCTCGTCGATCACCTGGAGGCGACGGCGCCGAAGACCGCGACCAAGGCGCGCGCGACGCGCGAGCCCGAGCAGATCGCGCTGGTTTTCACGGCCTGAAGGGCGGTGGGGCCGGGTCAGGATCGTCGCCAGGGAGGACGGCGTCGGGCGGTTCGCCGAGCGCGATCGGCGGCGTCAGCCAATACCGCCGCCGCAGCGACCTTTCGCAATCGCGCATCGGCGGGCCCGATCGATCGCTGCGCCAACGCCACGCGCCGCAATCGGCCGTGTTCACGACCGTCGCTCCGATCGCGGCGTAGCGCGCCAGCACCTCGGCGCGCGGATGCCCGAAGCGGTTCAGGAAACCCGACTGCACGACCGCCACCCGCGGCCCCACCGCCTGCACGAAGGCCCACGACGACGAGGTCCGGCTGCCGTGATGCGGCACCACGAGCACCTCAGCCTGCAAGCCGTCGGCGCCCTCCTCGCGCGTCAGCCACGCCTCCTGCGCCGATTCGATGTCGCCGGTCAGCAGCACGCGCCGCCCGGCCGCCTCGACGCGCAGCACGCAGGACGCCGCGTTGCGCTTCGCGCCGGCCCCCTCGTTCTGCGTCGCCTCCGTCGGCCACAGGACCTCGAAGCGCACGCCGTCCCACACCCAGCGCTGACCTCGCCGGCAGCCCTCTCCACCCGGCACCGCGCCCACCCGCCACCCGACCGGCAAGGCCTGGAGCAGGCTGGCCGTCCCGCCGGCATGGTCCTGATCCGCATGGCTGACCATCAACGCATCCAGCCGGCGCTCGCCCAGGCCGCGCAGCAGCGGCAGCAGCACGCGCTGCGCGGCGTCCGAGCCTGGCCCCCATCGCGGTCCGGCGTCGAAGACCATCGTGTGCCGGCGCGTGCGCAGCACCGCCGCGCCACCCTGCCCCACATCCGGCAGCCACAGCTCCAGATGACCGGGCCCGGGCCGCTCCAGCGCCGGCCAGAAGAGCGGCACGCACAAGGCCAACCCGGCCAGCCTCGGCCGCCAGCCCCAAGGCATCGACAGCGCGACGCCGCCCGCCAACCCGAGCCCCTGTGCCCAGCCCGGCGCCCACGGCAGATGCCAGACCGCGAAGGGCCAGTTCCTCAGCAGCTCCAGCCCGGCGTTGAGCGCCGTCACCAGCCACGCCCCCAGTTGCCACAGCGGCGGACAGAGCGCGCCCAGCATCGCCAGCGGCGTGATGACGTAGGACACCAGCGGGATCGCCACGGCATTGGCGACCAGCCCCACCAGGGCCAGTTGCTGGAAGAGCAGCAGCGTCAGCGGCGCCAGGCCCAGCGTCACCAGCCACTGCGTGCGCCACGCCAGACGCACGGCGCCGCGCCAGCCGGGTTCGGCGCGGTGATCCGCCGCCATCAGCAACGCGACCGCGCCGAAGGACAGCCAGAATCCGGCCTGCGTCAGCGCCCAGGGGTCAGCGGCGCACACGCCGAGCGCCGCCGCGAGCAGGCTCATCGGCCAGGGCCAGCGCGCGCCGAGCTGGCGCAGCAACGCGAGCAGCGCCAGCAGTCCCACGGTGCGCTGCGCCGGCACGCCCCAGCCGGAGAACACCGCGTAGCAGGCCGAGGCGGCCACACCGATCCACATGGCCGCGCGCGGCGCGGGGACGGCCAGGCACAGGCGCGCGCTGCGTCGCCAGCCCCACGCGCCGACCGCGCCGGCGAGCCACGCGAACATCGTCACATGCAGCCCGCTCACGCTGAGCAGATGCGCCACGCCGGTGTCGCGATACAAGGCCCAGTCCGACGCCTGCACCGCGCCCTGATCGCCCAGGCTCAACGCGGCGAGCACCCCGGCACCGCGCCGGTCGCGGACCTCGCCCAGTTGCCGGTCAATCGCGTCGCGCAGGTCCTGGCGCAGCGCCAGCACCCGCATCGCGAGACCGCCGCCGCCCGCGTCCAGTCGCCGTTGCCCCTGCGCGCGGCAGCTGCCGGCGGCGGGCAGGTCCTGCTCGAGCATCCACAGCGCGGTGTCGAAGCCGCCCGGATTCATCAACCCGTGCGGCGGACGCAGCTTCACCGGCAAGGACCAGCGCTCGCCCGCGCGCGGCGGGGTCGGCATCTGATAACAGGACAGCAGCACGCGGGTCGGCGTGGTGATCTCCCGCTCATCGACGTCCAGCACGAAGCGCCAGCCCTCGACGCCGCCCTGCCCCTCGGTGCGTTGCGGCAGGCTGGCGACGCGGCCGGTGAGCGTCAGCACCCGGCCCGCCATCGCGGCGGGCAGGCGCTCGGCCAGACGTCCGTCGGCCCGCGACACCGCCCAGCCCGCGCCCAGCAGCGCGGCCAGCACCGCCCAGGCGAACCAGCGGCTGGCGACCAGTCGCATCGAAGTTGGCAGCGAAGTTGACAGCGAGGTTCGCAGCGCTCGCGGCCGCGGCCGTGACACCCCGATCGTGACGAGCACCACCCAGGCGGACGCGATCGCCACCGCCACGCACCAAGCCGCGCGGACAGGCGAGTCCGGCAAGGCCGGCAGCGCCTGCACCAGCCCCATCCCGAACAGGGCTGCTGCGGGCACCAGGCTCCAGCACCAGGCCGGGGTGTAGGATCCGCGACGCTTTTTTTCACTTCCGCGTTGACCCTCATGAGCACTTCCGTCTACGACCGCCTCAAGCAACTGGGCATCGAGCTTCCGCCCGTGGCCGTGCCCGCCGCGGCCTACGTGCCCTTCGTCCGCACCGGCAACCTGGTGTTCCTGTCCGGTCATATCGCGAAGAAGGACGGCAAGCCCTGGGTCGGCCAGCTGGGCAAGGACACCGACACGGCCACCGGCCAGCAGGCCGCGCGCGCGATCGCCGTGGACCTGATGGGCACGCTGCACGCGGCGGTGGGCGACCTGAACAAGGTCACGCGCATCGTCAAGCTGATGAGCCTGGTCAACAGCACCGGCGACTTCACCGAGCAGCACCTGGTGACCAACGGCGCGTCCGAGCTCTTCGGCCAGGTGTTCGGACCCGAGGTCGGCGCGCATGCGCGCAGCGCGTTCGGCGTGGCGCAGATCCCGATGGGCGCCTGCGTCGAGATCGAGCTGATCGCCGAGATCGCCGACTGATGCGCGCGCTGACCGCCTCGCGCGTGCTGGCGTTCAGCGCGCTGGTGTCGCTCGCCGGTGTGGCGGCGGCGCTGGTGGCGCAGTACCAGTTCGGCGTCAAACCCTGCCCGTGGTGCGTGATGCAACGCGGCATCTTCCTGCTGATCGCGGCGGTGAGCGCGCTGGGCTGGGTGCTGCAGCGCGTCGGCGCCGCGCGCGTGCTGGCGCTGCTGCTGACGGCGGCGCTGGGCGTGGCGGGCCTGTTCGCGGCGGGTTATCAGCACGAGGTCGCCTCCAAGCTGGCGAGCTGCGACATGACCTTCGCGGACCGCGTGCTCACGGCGCTGAAGCTGGAGGAGCGTTTCCCGAGCGTCTTCATGGTCACGGCCAATTGCAGCGAGGCTTCCGCGTACACGCTGCTCGGTCTGCCCTATGAGATCTGGAGCGGCGCCCTGTACACCCTGATCGCGCTGCTGTGTCTGCTGACGCTCAAGCGCGGAGCGGTGCATCGTCGGTGAGACGGCGCGCCGGTGTCATTGAGATCGATCAACCCGACGGGAGTTCCCTCATGAAGCGAGTCACAGGCATCGGCGGCATCTTCTTCAACGCCAAGGATCCCGCGGCGCTGCGCGACTGGTACAAGACCCACCTCGGCGTGGATGTGCAGCCATGGGGCGGCGCGGCGTTCACGTGGACGGACGAGTCGGGCACGCCCACGGGCGGCTCGACGATCTGGTGCATCGGCGCGGCCGAGGGCGGCGACGGCTTCGGCCCGAACAAGGCTGCGTTCATGATCAATTACCGCGTGGCCGATCTCGCGTCGCTGCTGCAGGCGCTGCGCGACGAGGGCTGCGACGTGCTCGAGAAGACCGACGACTCCGAGTACGGCAAGTTCGGCTGGGTCATCGATCCCGAGGGCAACAAGGTCGAACTCTGGCAGCCGCCTGAGGGGCAGTGAGCGCACCGGGGTGACTCGGCGTCACCGCCGCGTCACACCCCGTCGCCAAGATCGCCGGCTTTGCCAGACCGCCGGGAGACCCGCATGGACCGCCGCCGCTTCCTCCACGCCAGCACCTTGCTCGGAGGCGGCGCGCTGCTCTCCCCGCCCACGCTCCACGCCCAGGGCCCGTCGGCCCCGGCCCTCATCACCCGCGACGCGATGCGCCCCCAGATGCCTCACGGCATCCAGTCCGGCGATCCGATCGCCGACGGCGCCGTCATCTGGACCCGCGCCGACCGCCCCTCCCGGCTCTGGCTCGAGTGGTCCACCACCGCCAGCTTCGCAGACACTCGCCGCCTGCGCGGCCCCCACCTGCTCGAGGACACCGACTTCACCGGCCGCATCGACCTGCGCCAGCTCCCCGCCGGTCAAGAAGTCTTCTATCGCGTGATCCTCCAGGACCTGCACAACGAACGCGTGATGTCCGAGCCCGTCGCCGGCCACCTGCGCCTGCCCTCGAGCTTCGGCGCCAGGACGCCGCGCGACGTGCGCTTCGCCTGGAGCGGCGATACCTGCGGCCAGGGCTGGGGCATCAACGAGGCCTGGGGCGGCATGAAGATCTACGAGCAGATCCGCCGCATCAACCCCGACTTCTTCCTGCACAGCGGCGACACCATTTACGCCGACAGCCCCATCCCCGCCGAGATCGCGCTGCCCGACGGCTCCACCTGGCGCAACCTCGTCACCGAGCAGACCAGCAAGGTCGCCGAGACGCTCGACGAGTACCGCGGCCGCTACCGCTACAACCTGATGGACGCCAACGTCCGCCGCATGGCCGCCGACGTCCCGCAGATCTGGCAATGGGACGACCACGAGGTCACCAACAACTACTCCGACAGCAAGGACCTCTCGGCCGACGCCCGCTACACCGAGAAGCACATCCCGTTGCTCGTCGCCCGCGCCACCAAGGCCTTCCAGGAATACGCGCCGATGCGCCGCTTCGGCGACGTGGAGAGCGAGCGCATCTATCGCCATCTGCCGCAAGGCCCGCTGCTGGACGTCTTCGTCGTGGACATGCGCAGCTATCGCGGCCCCAACAGCGCCAACCTGCAGACCGAGGAGAACGCCGACAGCGCCTTCATGGGCCGCCCCCAGATCGCGTGGCTGCTGGAGGGCCTCAAGCGCTCCAGGGCGACCTGGAAGGTCATCGCCGCGGACATGCCCATCGGGCTGCACGTCAACGACGGCAAGGACGCGCAGGGCCGGGACAAGTGGGAAGCCATCGCCAACGGTGACGACGGCGCGCCGCGCGGCCGCGAGCTCGAGATCGCGCGGCTGCTCAGCGAGATCAAGCGCCATCGCCTGCACAACATCGTCTGGCTCACCGCCGACGTGCATTACACGGCCGCGCACTACTTCGATCCGGCCAAGGCCAGGTACACGGACTTCCTGCCGTTCTGGGAATTCATCTCCGGCCCGTTGCACGCGGGCGGCTTCGGCCCGAACAAGGCCGACGGCACCTTCGGCATGCAGGTCGTCTACCAGAAGGGCCCAGGCATCGCCAATGCCGCACCGGCCGTGGACACCCAGTTCTTCGGTCAGGTCGACATCGACGCCAAGACCCGCGCCATGACGGTCACGCTCAAGGACCTCGCGGGCAACAGCCTGTTCACGAAGACGCTCGCGCCTGAACGTGGCTGAACGCGCGTGATCAGCGCCGCGTCAGCAGCACCGGATCAGCGCAGCTCCATCACCCGCAGCACGCCCTGCATCGGCGGCAGTTGCGCCACCATCGCCACCAGGTCACGGATGCTCTCGGTGGCGGTCTTGGCACGCACGCTGGCGATCTGGGTACGCACCGTGGAGATCGCCACGCCGTGGCGCTGCGCGATCTCCTGCGGCTGCAAGCCGGCGCACAGCGACTGCAGCACCTGTTGCTCCGCCGCGGTGAGTTGATGCTCGCGGGCGAAGGCCAGCATGGGCAGTTCGCCGCAGAGGTTGCGCTTGCCCAGCACGAGCAGCGCCTGCGCCGGTCGCGTGTGACCGTCCTGCAGCGGCAGCACAGACAGCGACAGCCGCGCCGCGCCGCGTCCCAGGCAGATCAGATGGCGCAGACCGCGCTGCACGTCGGCCAGCGCGTTGTCGAGCCGGGTCTGGTCGTTGGGCTGGGGCGCGAGCAGCTGCCCGTCGATGAGCTGCAGCGGCGCATGCGCGTCGAGCTGCTGCCGCGCGGTGCTGTTGGCGTAGAGCAGCACGCCGTCGCCGCCGACCAGGCAGACCCCGAGGTCGATCGCCTCGAGCGCGTGGCGCCACCATCGGTCCGGCGATCCACGCCGGCGTTCCGGTCCGCGATAGGACACGAGCCTGCCCGCCTCCGGGGCCCTCCCCAACATGGCATCCATCTCGGCCTCCCTGACAGGCGTGTGTGGAACACGGCCTCGATGCGCGCGGTCTGATCGCCGCGGTCGCCGCAAGCGCCTCGCGAGATGTTAGGAGAACGCCCGGGTCTTGCGTAGCCCCCTGACGGCCTCGGCGGCCCCCTAGGGTTGGGGGAACGGCGATGTCGGGTTCGGGCCCGATATGCCGGGGAACCCGCCTCGCAACGCCCGTCAGGCCATGAAGCCCAGGTCCGACGCGGCGAAGTTGCCGATGTTGGGCAGCACGGTGCGCAGCTCGCTGGGCGGCACGCCCATCCACAGCGCCAGCGTCGAGGCCAGCTGGTCCACCGCGGTCGTGGGCAGCAGCCGGCCCTGGCCGACGTCGTCCGGCCCGTTCACGCTCACCGAGGGCGCCGTGCCGTGGAAACGCCCGCCGCGCACGGCGCCGCCCATGACGAAGTGATGCGCGCCCCAGCCGTGATCGCTGCCATCGCCGTTGCTGCTCAACGTGCGGCCGAAGTCGGACGCGGTGAAGGTCGTGACCTGATCGGCCATGCCGACCTCGCGCAACGCGGCGTCGAAGCTCGCCAGCGCGCCGCCGAGCTGCTGCATCAGCGCCGGATGGCGCGTGCTGAGCCCGTCATGCACGTCGAAGCCGCCGACGGAGACGAAGAACACCTGCCGCGTCATGCCCAGCGAGGAGCGCGCCGCCACCAGGCTCGCGACCATCTTGAGCTGACGCGCCAGCGCGTCCGCGGCGAAGGGCGTGGCGATCGTCGCCCCGCCCGCCAGCGCGGTGGACAAGGTCGTCTGCAGATCGATCGAGCGCGCCGTGACGCGATTGAGCTCCGATTCCATCGGATGGCTGCGCTCCTCGGTGATCAGCGCCTTGAGCAGCTTCGCGCACGACGTGGAGCCGAAGATCTGCGGGCCAATGCCGGTGATGGGCTTCTTGCCGCTGGGGCCGGTCAGGTACTGGAAGGCCGTCTCACCGGCCTGGAAGACCGCGTTGCCAGAGACATTGATGCAGGTCAGCCCCGCGCGGCCGTTGGCCGACAGCATCAGGTCGGCCATGCGGCCGCCCCAGCCGGTGCGGGTGCCCTCGACGCCGGAGGACTGCCAGAGGCTGGCCTGGTCGTTGTGGGAGAACAGCATCGGCGGCGCGGGCACCGCGCCGGACTTGTACTGCGCCAGCGTCATCGGCGCGACCAGCGTGCCGATGTTGAGCAGCACCCCGAGCCGTCCCGCGTCGAAGACCGGCTTGATCGCCGAGAGGCCCGGCGCCAGCGCCATCTGGCGGCCGTCGGGCAGCGCCAGCGTTGGCGCGAGCGCGGTGGCGGCCAGCGCGTCGCGCCCGATCGCCAGCGTCGGCCGGATCGCGGCGTAGGCCTGGTGGCTGGCGGCGTCATAGGGGATCACGGTGTTGCCGTGATCGTTGCCGCCGTGCAGGAACACGCATACCAGCGCCTTGTAATCGCCGCCCGAGGTCGCCGCC
This sequence comes from Roseateles sp., assembly GCA_039594005.1. GTDB lineage: Bacteria > Pseudomonadota > Gammaproteobacteria > Burkholderiales > Burkholderiaceae_C > Roseateles. The sequence goes on along the minus strand of JBCNOF010000010.1, from coordinate 64,737 downwards.
GCGGCGTCGCCGATCGCGGCGAGCTGCAGGGCCCAGGGCGCGGCGGCGCCGACGGCGGACGCCACGGAGGCGCGCTTGAGGAACTCGCGGCGATGCAGCGAGGACAGCTTGGACACATGGGCCACGGGGATTCTCCGGTGAAGGTCGCGCGCGCGGCGCGACGCCGTCATTTCTGGATCTGGTACTCGGGGCAGGCCAGCAGCAGCATCCAGCCCGCGCGGGCGCGGTTGATGCGGCCGTCGTCGGTGGTGGCGGCGATGGTCGTGGCCGCGGCCGCGATGCGCTGCTGCGTCGACTCCGAGATGGACCCGCCGCCCAGGATCAGCGCCTGGCGGGCCACCATCGCGCGCGCGTCGGTGGCCAGCGCCATGTCGGCCGTCAGGTCCGGTTTCGTGTCGCCGATGCCGGTCGTCAGCAGCGTCTGCATGAAGTTCAGGTAGCCGGTGACCGTCACCTCGTTGAGCAGCTGGAACTCCGGCGCGGTCACCCCGCCGGCCGACATCGCCGAGTTGCCCGGCACATACCCGGGACGGAAGAAATTGAAAACCGACGGGCTGAAGAACGGGCTCTGGCCGAGCCGCGTCTCGGGGTCGCTGGTCTCGGGGATGGTCCACTGCCCCGCGGAGCTCAGCTTGACCGCGCGCGCCACCTGCACGAAACGCAGCACCGGCTCGCGTAACTTGCCGGAGTTGGTCGAGCCGGCTTCCACGAGGCGTGCCTCGGGATCGAGCAGCACCGCGCGCAGCACGGCCTGGAGGTCACCGCGCACGCCCTGCCCGTTGTTGTTGAAGACCTGCGCCACGCGCTGCACGTAGGCCGGACTCGGGTTCGAGCAGACGAAGCGCTGAATCAGCTGGCGGCCGAAGAACGGTCCGACGTTGGGGTGGTTCGCGAGGATGTCCAGCGCCTGACGCAGGGCCGTGGGGCCGTCAGCACTGGCGGGGATCGTGGTGCCGAGCACGGTCTTCGCGCCGGCGGAGAACTGCGACGCGTCGTGCGTCATCGGCCGACGCAGGTAGGAAGGATCGGCCCCGGCAGGCGCGGCGGTGTCGAAGTCCCAGCCGGTGAGCGCGCGCGCGAGCTGCGTCACCGTCTGCTGGTCGTAGGTCTCGACGGGTCGGCCGCCGGCGGTCTGCACGCTGCCGTCCAGGTTCAGGCGCGCCAGGCCGATGGTGAAGAGCTGCATCACCTCGCGGGCGAAGTTCTCATCGGGCTGGCGGCCCTTGCCGTCTTCCTTGCGGCTGCCGCGCATCGCCAGGAAGCTGCCCATCGCCGGCGACAGCGTGACCGCCTCCAGCAGGCCGCGGAAGGTGCCGAAGGCGTTGGCCTCGAGCACGTCGACGTAGGCGGCCATCATCATCGTGCGCCACGGCAGCGTCGCGCCCACGGCGGACACCACGAAGATCTCCGACAACGCCAGCACCATGCGCTGGCGCAACTGGTCCGGCGAGCTGATGAACTTGCACCACACGCTGCCCGGCAGGCCGTCGAAGTTGGCGGTCTTCTTCGCGTCGGTCGCGTAGCCGTTGCGCGTGAGCCAGTCCCAGTGCGACTCGGTGCGCGGCGCCATGAACTGCAGGTCCAGCCAGGACGCGTAGCCGACGGACTTGAGCGTGGCGATGTCGGCCTCGGTCGCGCCGAAACCGGCTTGCGCCAGGAAGCGCGCGGCCTGTGCGTCGTTGGGCAAGGGCAGGACGGCCACCGGCGGCGGCGCGGGCGCGGGCTCGGGGGCCGGCGCGGGTGCCGGTTCGGGCGCAGGAGCCGGCGCAGGAGCCTGTCCGGGAGAAGGTGCCGGTGCCGGTGCGGGCGACGGCGCGGGCGCGTTGCCGCTGTCGGGCGTCGGTGCGGCGCCGGACGGCGTGGCGGACGGCGAGTCGCCGCCGCCTCCCCCGCCACAGGCGCTGAGGGCAGCGGCAGCCGCGGTGACGGCGGCGGAGGACCAGGGGAATCGGAACATGGGTGGGGCGTCGTGACTGCTGACGCTCGGCACTCTAGGGAGTTCCGCCCCCGCTTTCAGCATCCGATCCGCAACAGCGGAAAGGGCCGGAAACGCTTTTGGTTACCGTGTCTTTCGACCTCGACGCAGGCGCGGGAAGCCCGTCACCATCGGGGTTTTCGTCGATTCACCTCGATCGCCGCGGTGATTGTTGGCAGCTCGCGAGGAGCGCCGTGCGGGATCTCACGGCGCGAGCGTCGCATGCACGGGACCGGTGCGCCGCCGCCGTGCATCACTTCGGGCCCGCGATGTAATTGGCCGGAACATCCCGGCCAATCCCGGCGATCCAGTCCGCAATCAGGCCGCGAGGAGACCGAGGTCTTTCTGGTTGAAGTTCACGATCCCCGGCAGCACCCGGGGCAGCTCGCTCGGCGCCACGCCCATCCACAGCGCCAGCGTGGCCGCCAGTTGATCGACGCCGGTGGTGGGCAGCAGGCGGCCCTGGCCGACATCGTCGGGACCGTTCACGCTGACCGACGGCAGCTGGCCGTAGAAGCGGCCGCCCTTGACCGCGCCGCCCATCACCAGGTGATGGCTGCCCCAGCCGTGGTCGGAGCCGTCGCCGTTGGAGCTCAGCGTGCGGCCGAAGTCCGAGGCGGTGAAGGTCGTGACGTTCTGCGAGACACCCAGCTCGGTCAGCGCCGCGTCGAAGCTTGCCATCGCGTTGGCCACGCTGCCCAGCAACCCAGGGTGCTGCGACATCAGGTTGTCGTGCAGGTCGAAACCGCCGATGGACACGAAGTACACCTGCCGCTGCGCGCCCAGCGCGGCGCGCGCGCCGATCAGCCGCGCCACGGTCTGCAGTTGCGCGGCGAGCTGGTTGGTCTCGAACGGCGTCTGCAGCGTCGTGTTGGTCAGCGCGGTGGTGATCGTGCCCTGCGCGCTGATCGAGCGTGCCGTGACGCGGTTGAGCTCCTGCTCCATCCAGTGCTGACGCTCGCCGGTGACGAGCCCCTTCAGCGCCTCGGCGCAGGCGGCCGAGCCGAACAGCGGCTTGGTCGCGCCGTTGACGGCCACCGCGCCGCCGCTGGTCATCTGGTACTGCACGGCCTGTCCGCCGGACATGAACACCGCGTTGCCCGAGACGTTGATGCAGCTGAAGGTGGCGTTGCCGTTGCTGGCCAGGAACTGGTCGGCCATGCGGCCGCCCCAGCCCGAGGTCGCGCCCTCGGGCCGCGAGGACTGCCAGAGGCTGGACTGGTCGTTGTGCGAGAAGAGCTTGGGCGGCAGCGGCACGCTGCCGGCCTTGTACTGGGCCAGCGTGGTGGGCTGCATCAGCGGACCGATGTTGAGCATCACCGCGAGCCGGCCCGCGTCGAAGACCGGCTTGAGCCGCGCCATCGTCGGCGCGAGCGCCATCTGGCGGCTGTCGGGCAGCGCCACCGAAGGCGTCAGCGCGGTCGCGGCGAGCTGGTCGCGCGGCGTGGCCAGCGCCTGGCGGATGTTGGCGTAGGCCTGGTAGCTGGCGGCGTCGTAGGGCACGACGGTGTTGCCGTAGTCGTTGCCGCCGTACATGAACAGGCAGACGATGGCCTTGTAGTCGCCCGGGGCGGCGGCCGCGGCGGCCTCGCCGATCGCGGCCAGCTGCAGCGCCCAGGGCGCGGCGGTGCCCGCCACGGACACGGCCGAGGCGCGCTTGAGGAATTCGCGGCGACGCAGCGACGCCAGTTTCGAGACGTGGGTCATGTCGGGGCTCCGCTCACTTCTGCACTTGGTAGTCCGGCGCGGCCAGCACCATCAGCCACGAGGCCTTGACGCGGTTGAGCTTGCCGGTGTCCGTCTCGGCCTTGATCGTGGCCACGGCCGTGGCGATCGTGGTGATCGTCGATTCGGCCATGTCGCCGCCGGTCATCAGCAGGGCCTGGCGCCGCACGAGGCCCGGCGCGTCGGTCGCCAGCGCGAGATCGGCGGTGTAGTCGGGCTTCATGTCGCCGATGCCGTTGCCGATCAGGCCCTGCATGAAGTTCAGGTAGCCCGCCACGGTGCTCTCGTTGCAGAGCTGGAACTCGGGCGCGGTGACGTTGTTGTTGCCCAGCTGCGAGTTGGGCGGCACGTAGCCGGGACGGAAGAAGTTGAAGACCGAACCGCTGCGCATCGGGCTCTGGCCCAGGCGCGAGGCGGGATTGCTGGTGTCGCCGATGGCCCACAGGTCGCCGGGGGAGCTCAGCCCCACGGTGCGGGCCCATTGCACGAGGCGCTGCACCGGCTCGCGCAGCTTGCCGCCCGAGGGCGCGGTCGAGGGCTGGCGCGCCTCGGTGTCGAGCAGGATGGCGCGGATCACGGCGCGCAGATCTCCGCGCTCGCCCTTGCCGTTGTTGTCGAAGACCGCGGCCACGCGCTGCACGTAGGCGGCGCTCGGATTCGAGGCCACCAGGCGCTGGATCAGCTGACGGCCGATGAAGGGGCCGACGTTGGGATGCGCGGCCAGCGTGTCCAGCGCGAGCTTCATCGCGGCGGGACCGTCGGCGGTGTCGGGGATGACGACATCCAGCACCTTCTTCGCGCCGGTCGAGAAGCGCGACGCGTTGTGCTTCATCGGCCGCTTCATGTAGCTGTAGTCGTTGCCGTCGGTGTCGCTGGAATCGATGTCGAAGTCCCAGCCGGTGAACACGCGCGCCAGGTCGGTGATCTGCTGCAGCGTGTAGGTGTCGATGGTCTTGCCGTTGCTGGTCTTGGCCGTGCCGTCGGCATTGAGCTGGTTCAAGCCGATGGTGAACAGCTGCATCACCTCGCGGGCGTAGTTCTCGTCGGGCTGGCGGCCTGACTTCGGGTCCTCCTTGCGGTTGCCGCGCATGGCCAGGTAGACACCCATCGCCGGCGACAACGTCACGCCCTCGAGCAGCGCGCGGAAGCTGCCGAAGCAGCGCTCCTCAAGCATGTCGACGTAGGCGGCGGTGGCGAACTGCGGCCAGGCAACCGGCAGGCCGTTCATCGACACGACAAAGATCTCCGACAGCGCCAGCACGACGCGCTGGCGCAACTGGTCCGGCGATCCGATCAGCTTGCGCCACAGGGTCGCATCCACGCCCGACAGGCTGTACCGGAACGACTCCGCGCCGTAGCCCTTGGCCACCAGCCAGTCGAAGTGGCTCTGCGTGCGCGCGGCGCTGAACTGCTGGTCGAGCCAGCGCGAGAAGCCGCCCGACTTCAGCGCGGCGATCTCGCTCGTGCTGGCCGAGAAGCCGGCCTGCGCGAGGAATCGCGCCGACTCGTTGTCCGTGGGCGGGGTAGTGTTCTGCGGCGTGGTGTCCGGACTGTCGGCGCCGGTGGAGCTGCCACCACCGCCGCACGCGGCGAGCAGGGCCGCCGCAGCCGCGGCCGTCAGCGCGGCGGGAGCGCCGAGGGACGTCGGCTCATCAACGACGCGCTCGTCGTCGCTCGTCACGAAAGGGGTTTGAACGGCGGCAGTCATCTGGGCATCGGCCTGAAGCAGCGGATGCGGGATGGTGACGAGCCGGCGCGTTCAATACACCGTCATTCGTACAACAGGTGAAAGGCGCGGCAACAGGCTGTTGCCGCGTGATTTCTTCACGAGCGTTTCTTGATCCGGTCGGATAAAAGCCAGCAACAAACTCGACGTGCAAGGCCGAGGTGCCAGACCGAGCCCGGGCGCTCCGCAGGGCATGGGGCCTCCCGTCCGGGAACCCCAAGCCCTACTCCGGCCCCGTCACCGCTCGTGGTGATCGCTCCTGGTCAGAGCAGCGTGACGCCGGTCTTGGACTGCACGAAATCGCGCGTGACCTCGGGCGCCAGTTCGACCAGCTTCAGGCCCTGCGGCGTCACGTCCATCACGGCGAGGTCCGTGATGATGCGGTTCACCACGCCCACTCCCGTCAGCGGCAGCGTGCACTGCGGGATGATCTTCAGGTCCTCGGTGCCGTCCTTCTTGCGGGCGACGTGCTCCATCAGCACGATCACGCGCGGCACGCCGGCCACCAGGTCCATCGCGCCGCCCATCCCCTTGACCATCTTGCCGGGGATCATCCAGTTGGCGAGGTCACCGCGCTCGCTGACCTGCATCGCGCCGAGGATGCTCAGGTTGATCTTGCCGCCGCGGATCATCGCGAAGCTGTCGTGGCTGCCGAAGATCGACGAGCCGGGGATGGTTGTCACCGTCTGCTTGCCGGCGTTGATCAGGTCGGCGTCGACGTCGTCCTCGGTCGGGAACGGGCCGATGCCCAGCATGCCGTTCTCACTCTGCAGCCAGACTTCCTTGTCGGCAGGCACGAAGTTGGCGACCAGCGTCGGGATGCCGATGCCGAGGTTCACGTAGAAACCGTCTTCCAGTTCTTGCGCGGCGCGTGCCGCCATCTGGTCTTGGGTCCAGGGCATGTCGGTCTCCTCAGGCAGCGGGGCGGATGGTGCGCTTCTCGATGCGCTTCTCGGGGGTCGGGTTGTGCACGATGCGGTGCACGTAGATCCCGGGCAGATGGATGCTGTCGGGGTCGAGCTCGCCGACCTCCACGATCTGCTCCACCTCCACCACCGTCACCTTGCCCGCCATCGCGCAGGCCGGATTGAAGTTGCGCGCGGTGCGCCGGAAGATGAGATTGCCGCTCTTGTCGGCGATGTGCGCCTTGACCAGCGCGACGTCCGGATTGAGCGCGCGCTCCATCACGTAGGTGTGGCCGTCGAATTCGCGCAGCTCCTTGCCCTCGGCGACCATCGTGCCCACGCCGGTGCGGGTGAAGAAGGCCGGGATGCCCGCGCCGCCGGCGCGCAGCTTCTCGGCGAGCGTGCCCTGCGGGGTGAATTCGAGCTGGAGCTCACCGGCCAGGTACTGGCGCTCGAATTCCTTGTTCTCGCCGACATAGCTGGAGATCATCTTGCTGATCTGCCGCGTCTCCAGGAGCTGGCCCAGGCCGAAGCCGTCCACGCCCGCGTTGTTGCTGATCACGGTCAGCCCCTTGACGCCGCTGTCCCGCAGCGCCGCGATCAGCGCCTCCGGGATGCCGCACAGGCCGAAACCGCCGACGGCCATCAACTGGCCGTCCGCCACGATGCCGTCCAGCGCCGCCTGGGCGCTGGGGAAAAGCTTGTTCATCCGATGTCTCCTGCTTGCCGTTGATGCACGGGAATCCAGAAATAGCCGGCCATTCTGCTACGTAAGGCATTACGTAAGCGCTACGTAGAATTGATTAAGCATCATCCCCGCCACCGATCCCTTCAAGGAAGCCCGATGACCCTGCCTCTGGACGAGCTGCGCGCGCAGATGCCCAAGATCTTCGCCCCCTGGATCGTCGCGCTCGGCCTGGAGCCCGTCCATGCGGAGGACGGGCTGCTGCGGCTGACGATGCCGGTGGCGCCGGATCTGGTGCATGTCGGCGGGGTGATGTGCGGGCAGGCCTCGATGGCCGCGGCCGACACGGCGATGGTGCTGCTGATGATGCGCGAGCTCGGCGAGTTCCGCCCGATGACGACGGTGCAGCTGCAGTCCACCTTCATCCGGCCGGTGTCCGGCACGACCTGCACGATCGAGGCGCGCCTGCTGCGGCGCGGCAGGAACTTGGCCTTCGGGCAGATCGAGCTGCTCGACGAGCAGGGCCGCGTGGCCGTGCAGTCCACGACGACCTACGCGCTGCTGTGATGAGCCTGGACTACCGCACCGCGTTCGACCTGGCCCCGATCGGGCTGGTGCTCTCCGAGCATCGGCTGATGAAGGACTGCAACCGCCAGGTGCTGGAGATCTTCGGCGCGCAGCCCGAGCAGCTCATCGACCAGAGCTTCGCGCTGCTCTATCCGACGCCGGCGGAGTTCGAGCGCACCGGCGAGCGCATCGTCGCCAGCCTCGATGCCAACGGCTTCTACGCCGATGAGCGCGTGATGAAGCGCGTGGGCGGACCGCGCGCCGGGGAGCTGTTCTGGTGCCATGTGTCGGGCCGCGCGCTGGATCCGGCGCGGCCGCATGCGAGCGGCATCTGGAGCTTCGAGGACCTGTCGGCCGTGCGTCAGATCAAGGCGGACCTGACCGCGCGCGAGCGCGAGATCGCCGCGCTGCTGATCGAGGGATTGACCAGCAAGCTGATCGGCAAGCGGCTGGGCGTGAGCCCGCGCACGGTGGACGTCTATCGCGCGCGGCTGATGAAGAAGTACGGCGCGGCCAGCACGCCGGACCTGGTGCACCGGCTGCTGGTGTCCTGAATCGCGCTGTGACAAATTCCCGGGCAAGTCCTGACGCCGGGAACCCCGATGGGCACGAAGATCCCGCAAGACGTGACCCCGGATGTGCGATTTCATCGGTCATTTGCGGGGCAACCCGAGGATGCACACGTGATTTCTCCCGCACAATACGCGCCGTCCGGCCCAAGCCGGAGCCGTCCGGCGACAGCCGGGCCTTAACTTGCAGAGTCAACGAATGAACAAGACCGAACTGATCGAACACCTGGCTTCCAAGCACGAAATCACCAAGGCCGAAGCAGGCCGCATCCTGGAAACGCTGCTGGACGCGGTGGTGTCCACGGTGAAGAAGGGTGGCGCCGTGTCCATCCCGGGCTTCGGCTCGTTCAAGCAACACGCCCGCGCTGCCCGCACCGGCGTGAACCCCAGCACCGGCGACAAGATCAAGATCGCCGCCGCCAAGCTGCCGAAGTTCACCCCGGGCGCCGGCTTCAAGGCCGCCGTGGACCCGAAGGCTGCCGCTCGCAAGGCTGCCGCCAAGCCGGCCAAGGCCCCCAAGGCCGCCGCTGCCAAGCCCGCCAAGAAGGCTGCCAAGAAGTAATCCACTTCTGGTACACGCCGATCGCCCGGCCCTCGGCCCGGCGGTCCCGAACAAACCCGGCCCGCGCCGGGTTTGTTTTTTTCCTCCTACAGTTCCGACATGTCCGCCGCGCCCGCCCTGCGTGTGCTGTCGCTCATCCCCCCGATGACGCAGCTCAACACGCCCTATCCGTCCACCGCCTACCTGACGGGCTTCCTGCGCTCGCGCGGCGTGCCCGCGGCGCAACGCGACCTGGCGCTGGCGCTGGTGCTGCGGCTGTTCTCGCGCGACGGCCTGCAGCGCGTGCGCGCGGCCGTGCACGCGATCCCGCTGCCCGATCGCGGCATCGCGTCGCGCCATTTCGACGAGTCCTTCGATCGCTACCTCGCCACGATCACGCCGGTGATCGCGTTCCTGCAAGGGCGCGATCCGACGCTGGCGCACCGCGTCAACACGCGCGCCTTCCTGCCCGAGGGCGCGCGTTTCCAGTCACTGGACGTGTACGTGTCCGAGGAGGGCGAGGACCCGCTGGCCTGGGCCTTCGGCGCACTCGGGCTGCAGGACCGCGCGCGGCACCTGGCCACGCTCTACCTGAACGACCTGGCCGACGTGCTGCGCGAATCGGTCGATCCGCGCTTCGAGTTCGTCCGTTACGCCGAGCAGCTGGCGACCAGTCAACCGACCTTCGATCCCCTGCATGACGCGTTGCAGGCCCCGGCCAACCTCGTCGACGAGCTGCTGCGCGAGCTGACGCTGGAGGCGATCGACGCCGAGCGGCCGGATGTGGTGCTGCTGTCCGTGCCCTTCCCCGGCGCGGTCTACGCGGCGCTGCGCATCGGCCAGACGATCAAGCGCGAGCGCCCTCACCTGCGGGTGCTGCTGGGCGGCGGCTTCGTCAACACCGAGCTGCGCGAGCTGACCGAGCCGCGGCTCTTCGACTACGTCGACTTCGTGACGCTGGACGCGGGTGAGCGCCCCTTGCTGGCGCTGCTGGAGCACCTCGCGGGCAAGCGCGGCCAGCAGCGGCTGGTGCGGTGCTTCGTGCGGGAGACCGATGGAGAGCTCAGCGGCCAGGTCCGCTACATCAACTTCGTCGAGCCCGACGTGCCCTTCGAGGACGTGGGCACGCCGACCTGGGACGGGCTGCCGCTGCACGACTACCTGTCGCTGCTGGACATGCTCAACCCGATGAACCGGCTGTGGAGCGACGGCCGCTGGAACAAGCTGACGGTGGCGCACGGCTGCTACTGGAAGAAGTGCAGCTTCTGCGACATCACGCTGGACTACATCTCGCGCTACGAGGCGGCCTCGGCCAAGACGCTGGTGGACCGCATCGAGGCGATCGTCGCGGAGACGGGCCAGACGGGTTTCCACTTCGTCGACGAGGCCGCGCCGCCCAAGGTGCTCAAGGCGCTGGCGCAGGAGCTCATCGACCGCAACGTCTCCATCAGCTGGTGGGGCAATGTGCGCTTCGAGAAGACCTTCACGCCCGAGCTCTGCCAGTTGCTCGCCGACAGCGGCTGCATCGCGATCAGCGGCGGACTGGAGGTCGCGTCGGACCGGCTGCTGCAGCTGATGCAGAAGGGCGTGTCGGTGGAGCAGGTCGCGCGGGTCACGCGCGCGTTCACCGAGTCCGGCATCCTGGTGCATGCCTACCTGATGTACGGCTTCCCGACGCAGACGGTGCAGGACACCGTCGACGCGCTCGAGTACGTGCGCCAGCTCTTCGAGAACGGCTGCATCCAGAGCGGGTTCTTCCACCGCTTCGCCTGCACGGTGCACTCGCCGGTGGGCAAGGACCCGAAGGCCTTCGGCGTGGAACTGCTGTCGCTGCCGCCGTCGCCGTTCGCGAAGAACGACGTGGGGTTCGTCGACCCGACAGGCACCGACCACGACGCGATGGGCGAGGCGCTCAAGAAGGCGCTCTACAACTTCATGCACGGCATCGGGCTGGAGCAGGACGTGCGGCGTTGGTTCAACGTGCGCGTGCCCAAGCCCAAGGTGCCCAAGCACTTCATCACCGAAGCACTGGAGGCCTGAAGCCTTGAGGCCCCCTCGCCCGCGAAGCGGGAGAGGGGAAGTTCTTGGAATGAGGCTCGTCTGCCGTGGGGCCTAGCGCAGTCCGGCCGGCGCGACCAGCGCTGCGCCTGGCAAGGTCGACGCCGGCGCCGCCGCGTTCGGATCAGGCAGCCGCACCGGCCGGATGTCGAGGCGGACATCCAGCAGCGTGACGTCCTTGCCCTCGGCATCGATCCATCCCTGCGTGCCCGCACCGCGATAGAGCCGGAACACGAAACCGGTGCGGTCGCGCGCCTCCGTGGCGCCAGGCCGGATCCGTGTGGCCATCGCGCGGACCTCCGCCGCGGGCGAGCTCAGCAGCTCGGCCATCGCCTGCACGATGCGGTTGTCGCCCAGAATGTCGGGCTGGAAGCTGTCCACAGGACCGCGCGAGGGCGCCGCCAGTCCCGTGCTTGAAGGCTGCATCGCCGCCTGCACCGGCACCGCCGCGCCGGCGGCCGTCTTGCGCGCGGCCGGCGAAGTCACGCCCGAGCGCAGGTCGTGGCGATCGCCGTTGTCCAGATAGCTCAGGCGCGCGCCGCGCACGTTGAACATCCCCAGGGCGGGATCGCTGCGCGCGTCTCTCAGATCGACGAGCAACGCGCCGCGTCCGCCGATGATGTCGATGCGATCGCCCTGCACGACGGCGGCGCTGTTCTCTTCCACGCCGAGCCCGAAGCGATACCCCTTGGCCAGCATCAGCGGCAGCATGCGGCCGATGCGCCCGCGCTTGAGGAAATGCTGATCGACAAAGAGCTCGTCGCCGACGAAGCCCAGGCCCTGGTCGATCTCGTGACCTTCGCGCATGGTGCCGCGCATCACCTCCATCACATTGAGCGCGTCGCGGAACATCACGCGGCTCATGATGGCCGCGCCCGCGCTGGTGCCCGCGACGACGCCGCCGTGGCGGTAGACGTCCCAGATCGCGTCCAGCATCGCCGTGCGCTTGCCGTCGGGCTGCAGCGTGTCGACGATGAACCCTTGCGCGCCGCCGGAGAAGAACACGCCGTTGGCGTTGCGGACCTTCTCGATCAGCTCGGGGTCGTGCAGGTTCTTCTGCAGGTCCGCACCCTCGAGACGCGGCGCGACGGGAATGTGCTCCGCCTGCGCGCCATGCTTGCGCAGCACGTCGACGATCAGCTTGGCGGACAGCTCCGGATTGGCCGCCGCAGTAGCCAGCACCGCGAAACGTGCCTTGCCGGGCCCGCCGGCCTCCTGGACGATGCGCTGCCAGACGGGGTCGTTGTCCGCGCGCAGCGCCCCGCCGATGACGATGGCGGTCTGAGCGGCAACCGAGCCCGCACCGAGCAGCAGCGCGGTCGCGAGCAGCGCGCGGCCCCACCGGGGCAGCGCGAGTGGGGGTCGGCCCGAATTCGGGCGCGAGGGCGTACGAAGGGCATCCATGCCCCCATCTTGCATATCGCGTGCCAGAAGGGAAGCAGGCGCGACCTTCAACCTGGGGGGAAGCGGGGATGTTCCCGGAATCAGGAGGTCTTGTCGCTCGACCAGGGGCTGGAAGCGGCGCTCGGCAGGCCGGTCTGCGCGGCCGCGTTGCGCGCGGCACGCGCCTTTCGCGCACGGCGCAGCCGGTAGAACAGTAGCGGCACGAAGACCGCCAGGCCGATACCCAGCATCGACAGGGCGCTGCCGCCCTTGCCCGGCTGACCGGCCCCGCGCAGCAGGTCCATCAGTTGGCCGAAACCGCGCGTGATGAGCCACAGGAAGAAGAGCGTGACCAGCGCGGAAAGCGTGAGGCCGAAGAGAGTGCGTTTCATGGAAGGCGGGATGCTACGCGTTTTCGCGCGCCGCCCGCCGTGAAAGCCCCCTCCCCGGCGCCCGGCATCAGCCGTCCAGGCGCACGCTCAGGCCATTGCGGCTGTAGGTCGGGGTGACCTTGCTGAAGCCGTCGACGCTCAGCGTGCCGTAGCGGCCCGCCAGTTGGCCCGAGGTGGCGATCAGCTCGATCGTGTCGCCCGCCTTGGGCGTGTAGCCGGCGGCGAATTTCACGCTGAGTTTGGCGCCGGCCTCGATGGCGACGTCGCCGGTGACGAGCAGCTTGCCCGCGCCGTTGGCACCGGCCTGGACCTGCAGCGAGGCCACGGCGCGCTGGCTGAATCGGCCCGCGATGCCCAGCGGCGCGGTGGTCTTGCTGACGAGCGTGCCGCCGGTCAGGAACACGTCGCCCTTTCCCAGCGCGGCCACGCTCTCCGCGGACAGCGTGCCCGCGTCGAGCTGCGTGCCGCCGCTGTAGACGTTGGTGCCCGACAGCCGCAACGTGCCGGTGCCCTGCTTGGTCAGCTTGCCGGCGCCGCCGATGTTGTTGCGCCACGCGTCGATCGCGTGGAAGCCGCCCTTGGTCGCGTCCATCACGACAACCACGTCGCCGTTGAAGGCCCCGTAGCCGTCAGCCGCGGAGAACAGATTCACGCGGCCCCAGCCCTCGGCGTCATCGACCAGCGGCGAGCCCGAGGGCAGCGCGGTGGTCTTGAGCACGACGCGGCGCTGCGCGGCGTCGAGATACGGCAGGCGCGTCTCGAGCAGCACTTCCGCGCCCTTGGGCACGACCGCCGCCTTGGTCGCATCGCCGACGCCGGGCAGGTTGAAGCTCAGGCGGCGGGCGACGTCGGCACGCATCGCGGCGAGGTCGGTGAAGCGGTCGTTGGCGGCGGTGCCCGCATGGGCGTAGCTGAAGAGCGCCTCGGGCGTGGTGACGCCTGCGGCGGTCGACATGACCGATTGCGCCTGCTGATAGGCGACGGACTTGAGATCGCCCTTGTTCGACCCGGTGGCGATCGCCGCGGCGACGGCGGCCTGACCCTGGATGCGGCCGCCGATGACGTCCAGCGGCGAATGCATGCCGGCGAGGATGCGGTTCTCGCCCATCTCCAGCGCGCGGGCGACCATCTCCTGATAACGCTGCGGGACGAGATACGCGATGGCCAGGGCCTTGCGCACGCCCTCGGCGGTGTGGCCGCTGATGAAGCCGCCGTCGGTGGTGGGCGTGCTGCTGCGCGCGGGCATCAGCGCGGGCACGACCACGACGCTGCTGCTCCAGCGCCAGGGTCGGGCGTACTTGTAGAAGCGCTTGGCGGGCTCGGTGGACGCGTTCTCGCCGACGTTGCTCACGAAGTCGACGGCCTTGCCGAGCGTGGCGTTGGTGGCGCTGCCGGTGCCGATGTCGGAGCCGCCGTCGTTGTAGAGGACGGTGGTGGCGTCGGCGGGGATGCCGGTGATGGTGGTGCTCATGCCCGAGGCGGAGCGCCACGCGGCGGCGAGCGGGCCCAGGCCATCACTGATCGAGAAGCCCTTGCCGCGGCGGTCGTCGAGGTAGGCCGCGAGCGACTGCGCGTCGGTGCGCTTGGTCGTGGCGTCGATGACGTACTGGATGTTGGCGGCGTGCACGGCGGTGTTGAGCACCTTGCCGTCGGTGGCGTCGCCGGGGATGCCGGTCCAGGGCGAGGCGGCGACGGCCGGGAAGGTGCCGTTCGCGGGCGCGGTGACGCCGGCATCGACGATCAGCGAGCTGGGCTGCCACAGGGCGAGCATGCCGCTGACGACACGCACGCCGGCGTTGGTGTCGAGGGTGGCGTAGCGTGCATCGCCGCGCTGGTTGGTGGCGACGAAATCGACGAAGGGCAGGACCTTGGTCTCGTCCTGCACGGCGGCGGTGTCGGTGGTGCCGAGGCCCTTGGGCGGCTCGGGCAGCGTGGCGACGCTGAGGTCCTCGTCGTCAGAGCCGCCGCAGCCGGCCATCAGGAAGCCCGTGAGCAGGGCCAGGGTCAGCGGACGCAGGACGAAGGGAAAGCGCGAGGAAGCAGACATGACGCGAGTGCCGGTGAAGGAAAGCGCGTCACTCTAGGAATCGGGTGTGTCGTCGGCATGACGCGACGACGACCTGTGCGAGGACCATACGAACGCCGACGATGCACTCGCGCGGTGCATCGCCGGCATCGAGGCGGTTCAGCCCGTCGAGGCGATCTCAGAGCTTCGTGCCGCCGCTCGCGTCCACGATCTGGCCGGTGGTCCAGGCGCCATCGGGGCCGCCGCGGTGCCGATGTTGATGATGCGGCCGCGCGCGGGCATCAAGGGGACGACGGCCTTCGTGACCTGGAAGAGGCTGCGCATGTTGACGCTGACCAGGCGTTTGAAGTCCTCGTCGGTGGTGTCGGCCAATCCGGCGAAGGGGTTTCAGACGATGCTGTCGCGGAGCCAGTCGGGAAGAGGCACCGACTTTTTCAACGCCGCGTCCTGCCACACCGTGGTCGCTCCGCCCGCGGCGACGATGACGCCGGGTTCATCGACACGCTCGAGCGTGATCCAGGTGTCGAAACTTGATCGACCGGGGTTGGAGACGTAATGCCTGGCGAGGATCTCGCCCGGGTAGGCGAGCTGCCGATGAAAGTTGCAGAACGCGTTGACGATCACCGGCCCGGTGCCATCGGGATTGGGCGGATGGCCCAGGCTCTCGAGCCACTCGACACGCACGATCTCCAGGTAGCGGAAGTAGATCGTGTTGTTCACGTGTCCCATCGCATCCATGTCGCCCCATCGGATGGGGATGCGGGTCTCGTGGACGAGCTTCTTGTCGTCGGGCAGGTCGAAGCGCATGGTCGGCGGCCGGTGATGGGATCGGGGGATTTCAACACGACGCCATTGCCATGGCGCTTTCAACGAATCAGGCGGGCCATGCGCTCGACGACAGTGCGCTCAAGCTCAATGGCGCGAACGTCAGACCGGCGCGGCTGCATGAAGCGCACCGCCTGCTCATCAGGGAACAGTCCGTCGAGACAGAGGCGCAGGCCCTCGCGACGCAGACGGGACGGCAAATGCAGCGATCTGATCCAGAGCGCCTCACCCTCGTTCCATTCGCTCAGATGGAGCCACGGATCCAGGGAGTGAAGGATGCGCTGCTCGGTTTCGCTGGCCAGATGGGCCCAGGTCACGAAACCGACCGGGACACTCTCGAAGTTCAGGAAGAAGGCGATCTTCCCGTGCCTGGCGGAGGGAATGATTTCATCGACCAGCAACCTCCTCAGGTCGCCATGCCAGCTTTCGTCCTGCGCAAGAATCATGGTCACCGCGCCCACCACGCGCTGCCTGACCGGGTCTTGCAATTCGCAGTCGTGCATGGCCAGCTCAAGCATGTCCGCCCTCGCGCGACTGATTCAGCGTCGACACCGCAAAGAGCCATTGATGTCTCGGACGAATATCCCTGGCTGGCTTGAAATCGGCCAGCGCCAATGGGCTGAATTGAGCACCGTCTACCTCCAGGCGCCCTTCTGGCGTCAAGGACAGAGCTGACTCAGTCAACCATCCCTTCAAGGTCACACGACCATCAGGCGGGGTGTGGAAGACGCCGGACCAATGGCCGAGCATTTCTTCGATGAAATCACTGACTTCCGCGGCTCGATTCCTGCAGACGTCGTTGATCACCCCATCCAGCCAACGGCGATACAGAGGCTTCAGGTCTGCATTGCGCTGCGTCGCGCGGATCAACCAGGCCATCCCCTGCTCCACCAGACTCAGGCCGTCCGAGTGCATGCATTCGGCTGCTCTACCGAACGCTTGAATGAAGCCGCGCCTCACACCAGACGGAAATGCACCGGGATCCGGTCGATAGGCGTGCCCGAGGGTTAGAGAGAGGCCCGTCGTCTCGCAGATGGCCTCGGCGATCACGGCAAGCATGTCGTCTGTCCCGGCTTGCGGAAGCATCTCGTGATCGTCGCCACCGAAATACATGTGACCCTGAACGGATCCGCTTTCAATCACCGCCACGAGTGCTGAGAGCAGAGCCTCGCTGATTTGGGCGTCCAATTGAAGGGCGCGTTCCAGCGGGAAGCCCACCAGACCGAGATGCTCCCGCATCAAATAGCGGTGATGCGCGAGCGTCAGTTCCGCCGTCATTGCCTCGGAAGTCGTCTGAAGCGTGGCGCGTGGCACTGCGCAGCGGTGATCAAACTTCGAGATGTAGAACAACAGGTCCGGCATGGCGAGCAACACCTGATGGTGTTGATGTTGGCTGGACCAACCGCCCACGCTGACCAGCACCGGCTGAAGTGTCGAAACGGCGGTCGTCGTCGTGAAATCGACGAATCGACCGTCGATGCAGAAGTTGGAGGGGATCAGCGATCCGTGCACCAGCCGCTTCGTCCGGAGCACGGCGAGTTGATTCATGAGCGAATCAAACATCTTCTGCACGCCTCGCGCTGCGGCTTCGAAATCGACTCGATCCTCGGCCGCACAGAGCCAATCCACCAAGCGCGGGATGCCATCGCGCATGCGAGCCAACTCGCGCTGCGCGAATTCATGGCCCACGTTCATGAACGAGGAGCGCATGAAATGCGCGACCCTCAAGGATTGCTCGCGATAGAGCAACGCGCGCGGAGCAGTGCTTGGGGTTTTTTCCTTCCCGAATTCCGTCGCGAACGTGAATCCGAGATCCGCAATGGCAAGCGCCCGGACAGCACCGTTCGGCGCAGCCACCGAGAACAGTTCGCCGATCAAGGTGTCGCGCACGGCGTCCTGCAGCGACAGCGCGCCGTGGCGATGCCACTTGTCCGGTCCAGGCCCCGCGAGAAAACTCGGACCGATGCCCTTGATCTGAACGCCCGCGTAGTTTCCGCATCGAACGCCGCCGGCATTCGAGCCAATGCCGGAGCCGCCATACATCTCCAATTGGGCGACGAGGGTTCCTGCCCGCTGCAGACGGCCACTCCCACCTGCGTCCACAGGCGTGAACGCCAATGGGAGCGGTCCTCTGAAGTTCGGGGCCGACCAGACCGTCTTCCCACCCGAAAAGATTGGAAGCTCGCAGTCGATCAACGACAACGGGCTCAGGTCTTCCAGATTTATTTGATGCAACTGCGAAACCTCGTACGGGGATCAAAGGATCAAAAAAAGGATTCGAGCTCATTTCTATCGAAGCGTTTCCTTGAGCCTTTCCGCAATCTCAGCACCCTTCATACGCGCGTCGTTGCTGATCTCCGAAAAATCAAAGTGCGAATTTGGAACAGCGTATTCCTCTGCAATCCTCAACGAGTTAACGACGCGAGCCCCGACGTCCGGATCAGCCGAACTCAGCTTCAGGGCAAATCGCACCGCATCCTGCTCATCGCGTGTAATGCCAAGGAGCTTTCTGTCATACATGGCCACGTTGAGCAGGGAATAGCGATCACCGGCATTGGCATCACGGATCAACTGTGAAAGCGTTGCAGGCTCGCGAGAACCCATTGAAAAGCTTTCCCTTGCTGCGCCTACGACGCCTTGCTGCACTGCCAGATCGAGGAGACGCAAGCGAACTTGCTTATGATCGCCCGCCACGGTCTGGCAAGCCGCAAATTCCCGCTCATACTGCCGCAGTCGCTCCAACCGCATCGCCAGCAATTCCGGGTCAGTATGCGGATTGGCACCTTCAGAGCTTGCGACCTCCAAAATTCCCATGTTTATCTCGCATTCCTTCAGCATGAATGCGAGATTCGCGGCCACAGGCCCATCCTTGGCGGCAAGCGCTCGCTCAATCTGATCGTTCAAGGTCCCGGTTGCCTCATGGCCGCTGCGCAGTGCTGGAATTTGGGGCGACGTGACAGTCACTGACGCGGCCGAACTGGAAAGGTCTACCCTGGATTGCGACCTTTCAACCTCGACCAACTGCACGCCATTTGAACGCGCGACCTCCGAGCGCTGATTTGTTTCAGAGGAACCTGTGCGGCTCGACTGCCATGCAACGACAAGAATGGAACACCCCGCAGCCACAACAGTTGGGACGAGGTATTTTTTAATAACTGACATACCTCAACCTTTATAAACAGCCCTCACGCAGGCATCTCGCCTGTCATCGTATATCTTTAGCAGCTTGTTGTATTGATAAGTTAGATTAGTCGAACAACTTCCTGGACCAGCCCCGGCCACCTCGTGCAAGAACTGCTTCGACTGCTCAGAAAAAAATCCCAACAGCGTGCTGTTTCGAGCGGCACACTCGTTCATATTCCCTTCGTAAGACTTGAACAATTCCTCCCTCGAATCCTTCCTCGCAGCTTCACATTTGTCGCGCTCCCGCTGCTTTTGCTCCGCAGACTTAGGCGGAGGCGCAGGCTTTCCGCCCCCATATTCACCTTCCGGATATCCTCCGCAGCTTTGGCATCCGCCTCCTCCGGAATAGCCACCAAATCCCGTGCCGGTGGATCCAGAGCCGCCGGACCCGCCGCCACTCGAAGTTCCATTGATGACGACTGGAGCCAGCACCGTTTGTCCGATGGCGCCTTGAAAAGCGGAAGGCATGCAGGATCCGGCCGCCAATGCCGACGATGCCAATACCTTGACGAATTTCCCCATTTCTTTCCCCTCGGCAATGCCCTGTAGTTGATGTGAATGGTGCATTGACCTTATCGACACACTCCTTGGTCCCGCAATTACTTGAATTTGTTAGCACGCACAAGTTAATCGGCGACGCTCTCCAGCTGTGTTAATGCAGCCGCACTCCACGTCTCAGGGTTTGCCTCCCCTCCCCCTTTGCGTCGCCCATAGGACCATGCCCCCGCGCCCCGCCCGGCCCACGCGGGCGCGTCATCCACGCGAATTCAAGGGAGACCCCGATGACCCGTGCCTGGTCGACGCTCGCCGTCGCGCTGACGATCCTCGTGCCCTGCGCTCCCGCGCACGCCACCGACATCACCCCGAAGCCCGCGCTCGGCCGCTTCCACGAGATCTTCAAGGAGCTCGTGGAGATCAACACCACGCAGTCCAGCGGCAGCTGCACCGTCGCCGCGCAGGCCATGGCCAAGCGTCTGCGACAGGCCGGCTACACCGACGCGGACCTCCAGCTCATCGTCCCGCCCGACGCGCCGACCAAGGGCAACCTCGTCACGAGGCTCAAGGGCTCCGGCGCGAAGCGCCCGCTGCTGCTCGTCGCCCACCTCGATGTCGTCGAGGCCAAACGCGAGGACTGGGTCCGCGATCCGTTCAAGCTCATCGAGGAGAACGGCGTCTACTACGGCCGCGGCACGCTCGACGACAAGTCCCAGGCCGCCGCGCATGTCAGCAACATGCTCCGCTACAAGGAGGAACGCCTCGTCCCGCAGCGCGACATCATCATGGCGCTCACCTGCGACGAGGAAATCATTCCGTCCCGTTGGGACGGCGTGGACTACCTGCTCAAGCACCATCGCGCGCTCATCGACGCGGAGCTCGCGATCAACGAGGGCGGCGGCGGCCGGCTCGACAAGGACGAGCGCCCCGTCTCGTACAGCCTGCAGATCGGCGAGAAGGTCTTCGTGACCTATGAGCTGGAGGTCACCAATCCCGGCGGCCACAGCGCGCTCCCGGTGCGAGACAACGCCATCCACCACCTCGCCGAGGGCCTGGCGCGACTGGGCCGTTTCGACTTCCCGATCCAGTTCAACGACACCACCCGCGCCTACTTCGAGCGCGTGGCCGCGCTGGACGGCAATCAGGATGCAGCCGCCGATCTGCGCGCCTTGCTCGCCCGTCCCACCGACACGGCCGCGCTGGAACGCTTGTGGGCGAAGTCACCGGCGTACAACTCGAGCGTGCGCACCACATGCGTGGCGACGACCGTGGAAGCCGGCCATGCGACCAACGCGCTGCCGCAACGCGCGAAAGCGACCGTGAATTGCCGCATCCTGCCGGGTCAGCCCGCGGAGGACGTGCGCCAGACGCTGATCCGCGTCATGGCCGACGACAAGATCTCGGTGCGCGCCACCGGCGAGGCGCTCGCGTCGCCGCAACCGCCGATGTCACCGGTGGTCATCCAGGCGGTCGAACAGTCGGTGGCCGAGCTCTGGCCCGGTGTGCCGGTCATCCCGACGATGCTGGTCGCCACCACCGACGGGCGTTTCCTCAACAACGCCGGCATCTGGACCTACGGCGTCGGCGCCTTCACCGGCATCGAGCCCAGCGGCGTGCACGGGCTCGATGAACACGTGCGCGTGAAGTCGCTCAGCGACTTCCAGGAATTCATGTACCGGCTGGGCAAGCGCCTGGCGATGTGAGCGCGGCGCCCGCCCAGCCGGCGGGTCGTCAGCGTTCGTCGCGCGAGGAGCCGCTGCTCGAATCCTCGTCGTCACGCGAGATGCTTTGCGACGCGTCGCGCGTGCGCGAATCCTGCCCTTGCGAGCCCGGATTCAGCTGACCCTGACGACCAGAGCCCGGCTGGCTCTGCTGCGGCGATTGCCGCTGACCCTGCGAGCCCGAGCCCTGTTGCTGACCGCCGGGCTGGTTCTGCCCCTGCTGTCCTTGCTGGTGCTGCTGTTGCTGGGATGGCTGCTGTTGGCCCTGTCCACTCTGGGACGGCTGGCGTTGATTGGCATTGGGTTGCTGAGCCATGGTGGTCTCCATCGGATGGACGTCGGCAGGAGTACCGACCTCCATTGCCGGGCAATGCGCATGCCCCTGCGCAGCTTCTTCCTCGAAGACGCGCGCGATGTTCGGCCCAAGGCATATCGATTGCCACACAACGAACGCGGAGGCGGCTTGCCGCCTTCACACATCCCCCACTCTCTAGGAGATTCCCATGAAGCGTGTTCTTCTGACGGCTGCCGCAGCCACCTTCCTGTCCCTGGGCGGCGGTATCCCGCTGGCCATGGCACAAGCCGCCTCCTCGCCCGCCATGGGTTCCAAGGCCGATGCGAAGGCGCTGGAGAAGCAGGCCGACGCCGACTACAAGGCCGCCAAGAAGGCCTGCAACGCGATGAAGGGCGACGCGGAAAAGCAGTGCATGAAGGACGCGAAGGCCACGCACGAGAAGGCCGAGGCGGACGCCAAGGCCATGAAGGAAAAGGCCAAGGCCGATGAGAAGGCGATGAAGTGATCGCCGTCTGATGCGGAAGGCGGGCCCTGGCGCCCGCCTTTTTCATGTCCGCTTCATGCCCGCTCGGTCGGCGCCGATGTCGTCTGATGTTCGGCACGGGCCTTGCCCGAAGCAGTTGAGAACCCGCGGCGGGCGCCGCAAGCGTTCTTCAACCGGTCCAAGGCATCAAAGGAGTGGCCATGAACCCGTATCGACAACGAGGCAGACAGGATCAACGTCAGGACGACTCGCCGTGGCAAGGCGATCACGACCGCCCCAATTACGGCGCGCAGAGCGGCAACTACCGGCCGGATCGCTCACGCGAGGACTACCAGCCGGCCTACCAAGGCACCAGCTTCCAGGCCGATCGCGATGATCAGCGTGGCGGCGGGTACGGCGGCCAGTCAGGCAGCCAAGGCAGCCAAGGCGGCTATGGCGGCTACGGCGGTGGTCAAAGCGGCGGATACGGCAGCAGCCAGGGTGGCGGATACGGCGCGAGCCAAGGCGGCCAAGGCGGTTACGGTGGTTATGGCGGCGGTCAGGACTACCGCGGCGGCCGCGACGCGCAGGGCTGGAGCGGCGACACCGGTTCTGGCGGGCGCTACCGCGACCAAGGCCCCCGCCATGAGGGTTGGCGCGAGGACCGGGGCCTTCCACAGGATGCCCGCTACAGCAGCACGCTCAGCGAGCATTACGGCGGCGGCGACTCGCGCTGGGCCGACGACCGCAACCACCAAGGCAGCCCTCAAGGCGGCTATCAGGGCCAGGGCGGCTATCAGAGCCAGGGCGGCTATGAGGGCGGCTATGAGGGCGGCTATCAGGGCGGCTCGCAAGGCGGCTACCAAGGTGGATACCAGGGCGGCCAACACGACCAGCGCGCGGACTGGTCCTCGCAGCAGCAGCAGCGCCGTCATCACGACCCCGACTACGAACAATGGCGCGCCGAGCAGATGCGCCTGCTGGACAGCGACTACCACGGCTGGCGCCAGGATCGGTACCAGAAGTTCTCCGAGGACTTCAACAAGTGGCGCTCCGAGCGCTCCTCTCGCCAGACCGTCGGCGGCGGCCAAGTCGGCAGCGATGCCAGCAGCCATGCGGGCAGCACGACCGACAGCACCGATCGGCTCTCTTCAGGCGATCGCGCTTCCACCGCCTCCGGCAGCGGCAGCCAGGCCAGCAGCGCCACCGGCACGGGATCGTCTTCCGATCATGCCTCGGCGTCGTCCGGACTCTCCGGCCCGGCCAGTGCCTCGTCGTCCTCGTTGAAGACGAAGTGACAGCGCGCTGAGCTCCCAAGCCGAAGGGCGCCGCCGGTGCACACCAGCGGCGCCCTTTTCATTGCCGCTCACGCGGCGAGACGAACTCACACGCGCGGCGGATCGGTCTCCCGCTCGAAGGCGCGATGCTGACCCAGCGCCAACGCCAGCGCCTGCGCGCCGCGTGCCGGGTCGTCATCGAGCAGGACGCCCGGCGCGAGCGCCGCCGGATCCAGCGCCGGCCCCAATCCCGCCGCATGCAGCAGCGACACGCCCTCGCCCAGCGCGAGGATGGGCTTGCAGTGACGGAACTGGTCACGGACAAACTCGAAGACATGCGCGTCCCGCGCCAACGCGCCGATCGCCGCCTGGCCGTCAGGAATCACCAGCGCGTCGAAGAGGAAGCCGGGCTCGTTCTCCATCGACACGTCGGCCTCGATCGCGACACCGTCCGCCGTCTTCACGGGACCGATACGCGTCGCCGACAAGCGAGGCACCGCGCCAGCCGCGAACAGCGCATCGACCACCGTCGACACCGCCCGGCCCGACACGCCATCCGCCACGAGCACCACCACCTTGCGTCCCGCGATCGAGCCATCGCCGGGGCGCGCCATCAGCGACAGGGACGGCGATGCCGTGACCTCCGGCTTGGGCGAGTTCCCGATGGCCAGGGGCATCGCGGGCGGCAGCGTCATGTTCAAGCCCTCGGCGATCCTGGCCGCAAGTTCTTCCGATGCGTTGCGCAACGAGGCCAGCATCCGCGCGCGGATCGCCGGCACCGTCACCTTGCTCAGCTCGAAACGGAAGGCCGCCGCGATGTGCGCCTGCTCGGCGGGCGTCTGGCTCTCGAAGAACAGCCGCGCCTGCAGGTAGTGCTCGGCGAAGAGCGCCGGCTTGGCGCGCACCTTGGCCTGTTCCTCCTGCCCGCGCTGCCGCGCGGCCACCGACGTGAAGCCGTGCTCGGCCCCCGCCTGGAACGGACAACCGCCCCCCAGCGAGTTGGGCTCATAGGACACGCGGCCACGCGGAATCGCCTGGCGGTGCATCCCGTCGCGCTGGTTGTTGTGGACCGGACGCGATCGGGCGCGTTGATCGGGATCTCGTGGAAGTTCGGCCCGCCCAGGCGCGAGATCTGCGTGTCCACGTACGAATGGATGCGCCCCTCCAGCAGCGGGTCGTTGGTGAAGTCGATGCCCGGGACGACGTGCGCGGCGCAGAAGGCGACCTGCTCGGTCTCGGCGAAGAAGTTGTCGGGGTTGCGGTTGAGCACCATGCGCCCGACCAGCCGCACCGGCACCAGCTCCTCGGGGATCAGCTTGGTCGGGTCCAGGAGGTCGAAGCTGAAGCGGTCCGCCTGCTCCTCGGGGAAGACCTGCAGGCCCAGCTCCCACTCGGGGAAGTCGCCCGCCTCGATGCGCTCCCACAGGTCGCGGCGATGGAAGTCCGGGTCCGCGCCGGCGAGCTTCACCGCCTCGTCCCAGACCAGCGAGTGCGTGCCGGCCTTCGGCTTCCAGTGGAACTTCACGAAGACGCTCTCGCCGGCCGCGTTGACGAAGCGGAAGGTGTGCACGCCGAAGCCCTGCATCGTCGCGGTAGGAGCGCGGGATGGCGCGGTCGGACATCACCCACATCAGCATGTGCGTGGATTCGGGCATCAGCGAGACGAAGTCCCAGAAGGTGTCGTGCGCGCTCGCGGCCTCGGGCATGTGGTGATGCGGCTCGGGCTTCACCGCATGGACCAGGTCGGGGAACTTGATCGCGTCCTGGATGAAGAACACCGGCATGTTGTTGCCGACCAGGTCCAAGTTGCCCTCGTCGGTATAGAACTTGACGGCGAAGCCGCGCACGTCACGCACCGTGTCCGCCGACCCGCGCGGCCCCTGCACGGTGGAGAAGCGCACGAACACCGGCGTGCGCTTGCCCGCGGCCTGGAAGGGCGCGGCGCGCGTCAGGTCGCCCAGCGGCTCGTAGGACTCGAAGTAGCCGTGCGCCGCGGAACCGCGCGCGTGCACGATGCGCTCCGGGATGCGCTCGTGGTCGAAGTGGGTGATCTTCTCGCGCAGGATGAAGTCTTCCAGCAGCGCGGGGCCGCGCTCGCCGGCCTTCAGCGAGTTCTGGTTGTCCGCGATCGGCACGCCTTGATTGGTCGTGAGCCGTTGTCCGCTCGAGTCCACTCGCACGCGGTCCAGCGATGCGATCGTGGCATTGCGGCCTTCCTCGGCCTGCGTGCCGGTCTTGTCGCTGACCTGGTTCTCCGACAGCGTACTGGCAGACGGCAGGCGGGACGGGGCTGCGGCATGCTGACCCTCGGGGGGCATCGCCCCTCCGTTGTTCTGAGCATCCGCGTGCTCGGCGCGCTTGCTCGCGTTGTGCGGGAACGCGGCGGCGAGCTCACCGGTCTCGGCGGCCTTGCGCAGGGCCAGGTCACTGGCATCGTTGGGCGCAGCGCTCGAAGGCGCGCTGTCAGTATTGCGAGCGGCCGCCTTGGCGGCCGAACGGGCGGGGGTGCGGGGAGCTTTGGCCATCGTCGCCCTCCCCGTTCAATGGTGCGCCGCGCGCTGCGCGGCATTGCGCTTGCGCGTGGCGGCAGCCTTCTTGGCCGAGGCCGAGCGCTGTTCCGGCGTGCGGCTGGCCGCCGCCTGGCCACCGAGCTTGCCGCCCTTGCGCGAAGCGGTGTGGTTCTCCGCATGGCCACGGCCGGACCCGGACAGCTTGCCGCCGCCCGATTCCTTGTTCACCGTGGCCCACGCGCGGCGCTCGGCCTCGTCGTGCGAGACGCCGCGATGTTCGTAACCGGCCTCGATGTGCTCGGCCTTGCGCTTCTGCTTGTCCGTGTAGGACGACTTGTCGCCTCTGGGCATGGTGCTTCTCCACGAGTGATGGACAAGCACTTGCTGGCAACGGGCATGCCCTGCTGTTCGCCATCAGCCCAGATCAGGCCCAGATCAGCTCAGATCAGCCCAGACCGAGGTCTGACTGGATGCGCGCCACGGCGGCCTTCAGTTGCTCGACCTCGGCGCGCAGCGCGGCGATCTCCTCGTCGCGCGCGTTGCCGGACGCGGACGCTGCCGCGCTCGACGGCGACACGCCGCCCGCCGGGATCTCCGGCTCACCGCTCAGCAGATGGGCCCAGCGCGCCTCGCGCGCGCCCGGCGCCTTGGGCAGCCTCACCGCGAGCGCGGGTTCACGCGTGGCGAGTTCCTCCAGGAAACCCTCCACCGACGACACGTCGGCGAAACGGTGGATGCGCTCGCAATTCAGGCGCAGCTCCGCCGAGGTCTGCGGTCCGCGCAGCATCAGCACCGCGAGCAGCGCCTCGGCCTGACCGGGCACGCCCAGCACGCGCTTCATGTTGTGCTCGAAACGCGCCACGCGGCTGCCGCTCACGCTGTTGACCAGGCTCATGCCCTTCAACTCGTCCAGCACCGCCGCCACGTCCGATTCACTCGCGTTCATCACGGGATCGCGCGCGGTCTTCTGATTCACGCCCAGCGTCAGGCTGTTCAGCGACATCGGATAACTGTCCGGCACCGTGGACGCCTTCTCCACCAGCACCGCCAGCACGCGCGCTTCCAGCGCGCTCAGTTCTCTCACAGCCATCGGCCCACTTCTCTCGTCGTTGTCGCGTCCCGGCTCACACGCCGAAACCGTCGTCCGCCTGGATGATCGCGCCGTTGATGAAGCGGCTTTCCTTCGCGCACAGCATCAGCAGCGTGGTGTCCAGGTCCTGCGGCGTGCCCACGCGCTTGCGCGGCAGCAGCTCCACCAGCTTGCGTCCCTGTTCGGTCTGCCACTGGTGATGATTGATCTCGGTGTCGATGTAGCCGGGGCAGATCGCGTTGACGTTGATGTCGTACTTGCCCCATTCCAGCGCCATCGCGCGCGTCATGTGCACCACCGCCGCCTTGCTCATCGCGTACACACCGATCTGCGACAGCACCCGCAGCCCCGCCATCGATCCGATGTTGACGATGCGCCCGCCGGTGAAGGTGCCCGGCGCCGCGCCCCGCGCGCGCGCCAGCATCCGCTTGCCGACTTCCTGCGCGACGAAGAACGCGCCGCGCACGTTCGTGTCCATCACGTAGTCGTAGTCCTCGGGCGTGACATCCACCAGCTTCTGCGTCGTGCCCACGCCCGAGTTGTTGATCAGGATGTCGAGCGTGCCGACCTCCGTCTCCGCGCGCGCCACCGCGGCCTTGATGCTGTCCAGGTCCGTGACGTCGAGCTGCACCACGTGCGCGTCGCCGCCGCCGGCCTCGATCTCCGCGCGCAGGTCCTTGAGGCGGTCCACGCGTCGGGCCGCGAGCACCACGCAGGCGCCCGACTTGGCCAGGGTTCTCGCGAACTGCGCGCCCAATCCGCTGGACGCGCCGGTGACGAGGGCCACGCGGCCCTCCAGGTCGATGCTGTAGCTCATGGCAAGGTCTCTCGCAAAACTTCTCGTGTGACCGGACAGGTGCCGGCGACGATAGCACGCGAGCCTGCCGCGCGGACCCGGGCGCGAATCCGCGCGCGCAGCTTCAACCCGCCATCACCGTCTCGATTTCCGTTGTCACCTGCGTCATCAGCTTGTGCACCGGGCATTTCTCCGCCACCGCGAGCAACTGCTGGCGTTGCTCGTCCGTCAGATCGCCGACGAAGGTCAGCGAGGCCTTGAGCTTGTAGACGCCTTGGCGCTCCTGCGAGCCGTCGCGTTCCAGTTCGACCAGCACGTCCTCCAGCGGCAGGCCCTTGCGCTGCGCGTACCAGAGCACCGTCAGCGCCTTGCACGTGGCCAGCGCCGAGTCGTACAGCTCATGCGGGTCCGGGCCCGCGTCCTCGCCGCCGCCAGCCACCGGTTGATCGGCCGTCAGCGTGTGCTGGCGGATGCTCACCGTCTGGCGCATCGGGCCGGACTTGTCGCGTTGAACGTGGATGCTCATGAGGGGTCCTCGGATCAGATGAAGGAAGCGGGAGGGACAGGCCGATGGCCTGGATCCGCCTCATCGTACGGGGACAACCCTGAGGCCGGGAGCCCCGTTCGGGCGAGCTGTCGACGCGACTCTCTATTTCATAAAAAGCACGACCGTTCTTTTTTCGGTTCACACGGCTAGAATGCGCCGCAAACCGCCCCAGCCAGACAGCGAGTCGGCCCCCGCCTTCTCGCACGGTCACGGCCAGGACCCCGATCAGAACAAGCAAGGATGACCATGACCTCCGAAGAACTTGTGGCCCAGTACGGCCCGCGCGACAGCATGGAATACGACGTGGTGGTCGTCGGCGGCGGCCCCGCCGGCCTGGCCACCGCGATCCGGCTCAAGCAGATCGCCGCCGAGAAGGGCCAGGAGATCTCGGTCGTCGTGCTGGAGAAGGGCTCGGAGGCCGGCGCGCACATCCTGTCGGGCGCGGTGATGGATCCCCGCGCGATCACCGAGCTGTTCCCCGACTGGAAGGAACTCGGCGCGCCGCTCAATCAGCCGGTCACCGGCGACCAGGTGCTGTTCCTGTCGGAGACCGGCGCCAAGTCCACCCCCCAGTTCCTGATCCCGGGCTGCTTCCACAACGACGGCAACTACGTCATCTCGCTGGGCAACGTCACGCGCTGGCTGGCGCAGCAGGCCGAGGCGCTGGGCGTGGAGATCTTCCCCGGCTTCGCCGCCGCGGAAGTCCTCTACGACGAGGAGGGCCGCGTCAAGGGCGTGGCCACCGGCAACATGGGCGTGGGCAAGGACGGCGAGCCGCACGAGGGCTTCCAGCTCGGCATGGAGCTGCACGGCAAGTACACCCTCTTCGCCGAGGGCGCGCGCGGCCATCTGGGCAAGCAGCTGATCGCGAAGTTCCAGCTCGACGCCGGCAAGGACCCGCAGACCTACGGCATCGGCATCAAGGAACTCTGGGAAGTCGACCCGCGGGCCAAGCACAAGCCCGGCCTGGTGGTGCACACCGCCGGCTGGCCCCTGGACAACGAGACCTACGGCGGCGGCTTCCTGTACCACCTGGAGGACAACAAGGTGACGCTCGGCTTCGTGGTCGGCCTCGACTACAAGAACCCGTGGCTGTCGCCGTTCGAGGAGTTCCAGCGCTGCAAGACGCACCCGGCGATCCGCAAGCACCTCGAAGGCGGCAAGCGCCTGGGCTACGGCGCCCGCGCGATCACCGCCGGCGGCCTGCTGAGCCTGCCCAAGACGGTCTTCCCCGGCGGCGCGCTGGTCGGCGACGACGCCGGCTACCTGAACGCCGCGCGCATCAAGGGCAGCCACGCCGCGATCAAGTCCGGCATGCTGTGCGCCGACGCCATCGCCGACGCCCTCGCCGCGGGCCGCTCGCTGGACGAGCTCAGCGCCTACCCCGCCGCCTTCGAGCAGAGCTGGCTGCGCGAGGAACTCGATCAATCGCGCAACTTCAAGACCTGGTTCAAGAAGGGCAACACCGTCGGCACGCTGATGACGGGCATCGAGCAATGGCTGCTGCCCAAGCTCGGCATCAAGAGCCCGCCGTGGACGCTGCACCGCGACCAGCCGGACCACGCCTTCCTGCGCCCCGCGTCGGAAAGCCCCAAGATCGCCTATCCGAAGCCCGACGGCAAGCTGACCTTCGACCGCCTGTCGTCGGTGTTCATGTCCAACACGAACCACGAGGAGAACCAGCCCGCGCACCTGACGCTGAAGGACGCGAGCGTGCCGGTCAACGTGAACCTGGCCAGGTACGCGGGCCCCGAGAGCGCGCTACTGCCCGGCCGGCGTCTACGAGTTCGTGAAGACCGACGACAACGGCGAGCGGCTGCAGATCAACGCGCAGAACTGCGTGCACTGCAAGACCTGCGACATCAAGGACCCGACGCAGAACATCGTGTGGGTCACGCCCGAGGGCGGCGGCGGGCCGAACTACGTGAGCATGTGAGAAAAGGCCCGCTTCAAGCGGGCCTTTTCTCTGCTCAGCGCGGCTCCAGCTCTCTCACCCAGCGCGCGAGGATCTGCTCCTCCAGCGAGCCGTGATGCTCCTGGTGCTGGAGGATGCGCGCGCGCTCGGCCGCGTTGCGGTTCTGGCTGAGCTTGGCCTTCATCGTCCAACGCGTCACGGGAATGCGGAAGCCCACGATCGCGCCCAGCAGCTTGTGCTGGAAGTCGGGGGGCAGTCCTCGCCACTGCGCGGCGTAGTCGGGCTCCTGCGTCGCGATCAGGCGCTTGAGCAACGCGTCCTTGCCGGCCTCGTCATCGATGACCTGCACCGGCCCATGCACCTGCAGGGTCAGGTAGTTCCAGGTCGGCACCGACAGCGGCGTGTCGTAATGGCTGGGCGAGATGTATGCACCCGGTCCGTTGAACTGCACCAGCACCTGGTCGAGCTGTCCCGACATCAGCGCCGCCACATGCGGATTGGCGCGCGCGAGGTGGCCCTCGAGCCACCAGCCCTCGCCGGCCGTGGCGTCGCTGGGCGCCCCCCAGATCATCGGCACCGGTGTCGCCGACAGGCCGTGCGTCGGATCGATCAGCATCAGCGTGGCGAGCGGATGTTCCTGGATCATCAATCGCGCATGCGAGAGATCAGGCAGGTCGAAATGCTTGGGCGTGTACATCCGTCCAATGTAGGCCACATCGCCGCGGACCAACGGAAAGTTTTCTTGGCTCATTCCTGCATGACTGAGGTCGGCCCCGAAATGCGAAAACCCCCGCAACTTGCGCTGCGGGGGCTTCACATTCTGGTTGGCGGAGACGGAGGGATTCGAACCCTCGATGCAGGTTTTGCCCGCATACTCCCTTAGCAGGGGAGCGCCTTCGGCCACTCGGTCACGTCTCCAACCGGGGAAGCCGAGACTATAACACGGCTATTTGCGCTCTCAACCGAAACTCCGGTTGAAAGCGTTCAATCCACCGAGCTCAGGCTTCGATTTCCTGGTCCAGGTCGAACGCGCGATGCAGCGCGCGCACGGCCAGCTCCATGTACTTCTCGTCGATGACGACGGAGGTCTTGATCTCGCTGGTCGTGATCATCTGGATGTTGATGCCCTCTTCCGACAGCGAGCGGAACATCTTCGACGCCACGCCCACGTGCGAGCGCATGCCGATGCCCACGATGGACACCTTGCAGATGCGCTGGTCGCCGGTCACCTTGGCGGCCTGCACCGCCGGTCCGACGACCTTCTCCAGCAACTCCATCGCGCGCTGGTAGTCGTTGCGGTGCACGGTGAACGAGAAGTCGGTCTTCCCGTCCTGCGACACGTTCTGGATGATGATGTCGACGTCGATGTTGGCGTCGGCCACCGGGCCCAGGATCTGGAACGCGATGCCGGGCTTGTCCGGCACGCCCAGCAGCGTCACCTTGGCCTCGTCGCGGTTGAATGCGATGCCGGAGACGACGGCTTGTTCCATTTGTTCGTCCTCTTCAAAAGTGATCAGGGTGCCGGACTTGGCTTCCTCGTTGATGTCGATGTCCCACGGCGTGAAGCTGCTCAGCACGCGCATCGGCACCCGGTACT
Source organism: Roseateles sp. (assembly GCA_039594005.1). Lineage (GTDB taxonomy): Bacteria > Pseudomonadota > Gammaproteobacteria > Burkholderiales > Burkholderiaceae_C > Roseateles. Next base: position 33,471 of record JBCNOF010000010.1, on the reverse strand, counting down.
TGCCCGCGAATTCCACCGAGCGGATCTGCAGCACCTTGGAGCCGAGCGACGCCATCTCCAGCATCTCCTCGAAGCTGATGGTGCTCATGCGGCGGGCCTCGGGCACCACGCGCGGGTCGGTCGTGTACACGCCGTCCACGTCGGTGTAGATCAGGCACTCGTCGGCCTTGAGCGCCGCGGCGATCGCCACCGCCGACGTGTCCGAGCCGCCGCGGCCCAGCGTCGTGATGTTGCGGTCCTCGTCCACGCCCTGGAAGCCGGTGATGACGACCACGCGGCCGGCCTCCAGGTCGGCCTTGACCTTGGCGTCATCGATGCTCTCGATGCGGGCCTTGGTGTACGAGTTGTCCGTCGACACGCCCACCTGCCAGCCCGTGTAGCTGACCGCGTCCATGCCCTCGGCCTGCAGCGCGATGGCCAGCAGGCCCACCGAGACCTGCTCGCCGGTGGAGGCGATCATGTCGAGCTCGCGCATCAGCGCGGGCGACGAGCTGCCGGGCGACAGGTCCTTGGCCAGGCCGAGCAGCCGGTTGGTCTCGCCGCTCATCGCCGAGGGGACCACCACCATCTGGTGGCCGGCCCGCGCCCATTTGGCGACGCGCTTGGCGACATTGCGGATACGGTCGGTCGACCCCATCGAGGTGCCGCCGTACTTGTGAACGATCAATGCCATGGGAGTGTCTGGTGACTGCAGGGGGGAACGGCGGATTCTAAGACGCACCCTCACCCGCAACGTCGGTGTCCATGCACGATCCGCATGCATCGGGCACCCAAGTCAGCCCCATCTGTGCTTCACCGGGCTCGCTCCACCAGCGCGCGTCCACGCCCAGACCGGGCGCGAAGAGCAGCCGTCCATCGACGTGGATCAGCGGTCCTTCCCTCTGGACAGCGGGGATTCCCGCCGTTTGCCAGCATTTGCGCAGCGCGCGCGCGAGCCCCTTGGCATGCGCCTGGAACTGCTCGCCGCCTTCGCGCGGGCGCAACTCGACATTGCTGAGCGCAGAAAGCGCGACGCCCCCCGAGCTCACGGGTCTGACCTCGATCGCACCGCCCCAGCCCGGCACCGGGTGCCGGCCCGCGGTCGACAGGTCCATGCGCTCGTGCGTCGCCGCGTCAGCCGCGACGATGCCCAGGCCGATCAGCGAGGCGGGCAAGGGCTCGGCGCGCGCGGATCGCCGCACCGTGGGCGGCACCTGCACGAAGAAGCGTCCACGGTAGAGATGCAGTTCATGACCGCCCAACGGCCATCGCGCGACGCCGGCGGCCGGCGCCTCATCCAGCAGGCGGCGGATCAGCGTCGCCGGCGCGGTGCGGCCCGTCGCGCGATGCAGCCACGCACGCAAGGCATTGGATGCACGCGCCGGACTCAGCTCACGCAGCATCGCCTGCGACAGGCCGTCCGCATCGGACCAGCGCGCGAGGTCCTCCTCCGCGATCTCGCGCTGCAGCGCGGTGGCTTCCTGCGCCCACGCCGCGGCCTGGGCCAGCGCGGCCTCCGCGCCGGGACTCTGCGCGGTCAGCGCGGGCCACGCGTTCAGGCGCAGGCGATTGCGGGCGAAGCGCTCGTCGCCGTTGCTGTCGTCGTCGATGAACTGGAGGCCGTGTTCGACGATGTAGGCCTCGATCGCCTCGCGCCGGCGGTCCAGCCAGGGCCGCGCCCAACACACGCCGTCGCGCCATTGCAGCCTCGGCATCGCCGACAGTCCGGCCACGCCCGCGCCGCGCAGCGCCTGCAGCAGGAAGGTCTCGGCCTGGTCGCGGCGGTGATGGGCCAGCAGCAGCAGATCGGCGCCTGCCGCGAGAGCCAGGCCTTGCAGCGCGCGATAACGGCCCTCGCGGGCCCAGGCCTCAATGCTCTCACCTGGTCCGGGCGCGCCGCTCAAGCGCTCGACGACCAGCTCGACGGGCAAGCCCTGACCCGCCCAGTCCGCCACCTGCGCGTGCAGATGGTCCAGCCAGGCGTCCGCCTGCGCGCTGAGACCATGATGGATGTGCAACGCCACCACGCGCGACCCGAACGAGCGGGCCGCGACAGCGGTGGCGTGGAGCAAGGCGGTTGAATCCCGGCCGCCGCTGCAGGCGACCGCGATCACGCGGCGAGACATCAGGTCGCCGGACTCGGCGACGCCATCGGCACCCAGGAGCGCGGGATCAGCGGCTCTTGGTGTCGCCGAATCGGCCATAGGCCTGCAGGCGCTCGTAACGGCGCTCCAGCAGATCCTTGGTCTTCAGGTCGGACACCTGGCGCAGGGCATCGCCCAATGCGCGCTTCAGGTTGGACGCGGCCTGCTTGTGATCGCGGTGGGCGCCGCCCACCGGCTCGTTGACGATCTTGTCGACCAGGCCCAGCGCCTTCAGGCGATGCGCGGTGATGCCCAGGGCCTCAGCGGCCTCGGGCGCGCGGGCGGCGGTCTTCCACAGGATCGACGCGCAGCCTTCCGGCGAGATCACCGAATAGGTGGAGAACTGCAGCATCAGCACCTGGTCGGCCACGCCGATGGCCAGCGCGCCGCCGGAACCGCCCTCGCCGATCACCGTCGCGATGATGGGCGACTTCCAGCTGCGCCATCTCGAAGATGTTGCGGCCGATCGCTTCCGATTGGCCGCGCTCCTCGGCGCCGATGCCGGGGTACGCGCCCAGCGTGTCGATGAACGTGAAGACCGGCAGGCCGAACTTCTCGGCCAGCTTCATCAGGCGCAGCGCCTTGCGGTAGCCCTCGGGACGGGGCATGCCGAAGTTGCGCAGCGTGCGCTCCTTGGCGTCCGCGCCGCGTCTGGTGGCCGATGACCATGCAGGCCTGACCATTGAAGCGCGCCAAGCCGCCCACGATCGCGGCGTCATCCGCGAAATGGCGGTCGCCATGCAGCTCCTGGAACTCGGTGAAGACCTCGTTGCAGTAGTCCAGCGTCTGCGGGCGTTGCGGGTGACGGGCGATCTGGTAGACCTGCCACGGCAGGACATTCGCGTAGATGTCCTTCGTCAGCTGCTGGCTCTTCTTGCCCAGACGGTCGATCTCTTCCGAGATGTCGACCGCCGACTCGCTCTGCACGTAGCGGAGTTCGTCGATCTTGGTTTCGAGCTCAGCGATGGGCTGCTCGAATTCGAGGAAGTGTTTCTTGCTCATTCTCAGTAATCCACGGGTAGCGGATCGAGGCTCCGCCAAATGTACCATGTGGCCACCGAGCGGTACGGGGCCCAGCCCTCGCCGAGCTCGCGGGCTTCGGCCCGCGACACTGGCTCGTCGCTGAAGTAATGCTGACTGATGCCCTTCAACAGCCCCAGGTCATCCAGGGGCAGCACGTTGGGGCGCATCAGGTGGAAGATCAGGAACATCTCGGCCGTCCAGCGACCGATGCCGCGGATCGCGACCAGTTCCTCGATGATGGCCTCATCTTCCATCTGCGCCCATTGGCGCACATGGACCTGGCCCGATTCGAAGTGCTGCGCCAGGTCGCTGAGGTACTCGACCTTGCGCGCCGACAGGCCCACGCCGCGCAGCGCGTCCTTCTCCAGCCCCAGCACCTCCACCGGCTTGATCCGGTTGGACGGCCCGGAAGTCAGCTCGGCGAACTTGTCCCACACGCTCTGCGCGGCCTTCACCGAGATCTGCTGACCGACGATCGACCGCGCCAGCGTCGTGAACGCGTCGCCGCGGCTCTGCAGCCGGGCCTCGCCGAATTGGGGGATCAGCTTCTTCATCACGCGGTCGCGCTTGACCAGGTGACGGCAGGCCTCGTCCCAGTAGTCCGGGGTCACCCCGGCAGTCGCCACACGCGCCATCAGGCCAGCTCTCCACCCTTGGCCACGCGCACCCAGGTGGTGCCGGCGGCGGAATCCTTCAGCTCGATGCCTTGCTCGGCCAGCGCCTTGCGGATGCGGTCCGCCTCGGCGAAGTCGCGCGCGGCCTTGGCCGCGGCGCGCGCGGCGATCTGTGCCTCGATCGCGCCCTCGTCCAGGCCCGCGCCCGACTGCAGGAAGGCCTTGGGTGACTGCTGCAGCACGCCCAGCACGCCGCCCAGCGCCTTGAGCAGCCCGGCGTCCTGCGCCGAACGGTCGCGGTTGACCTGGTTCGCCAGCTCGAACAGCACCGCCAGCGCGCCCGGCGTATTGAAGTCGTCGTCCATCGCGGCCTTGAACGCGGCCGCATGGCCATGCGTCCAGTCGATGGCGACCTCCGCCGGCGCCACCGCGTCCAGCGCGGTGTACAGACGGCGCAGCGCGGTGCGCGCGTCGTCGAGGCTCACATCACTGAAGTTGAACGGGCTGCGGTACTGCGTGCGCAGCATGAAGAAGCGGATCGACTCGCCGTCGAACTTCTGCAGCACTTCCTGGATGGTGAAGAAGTTGCCCAGGCTCTTGGACATCTTCTCGCCGTCGATGTTCAGGAAGCCGTTGTGCATCCAGACGTTCACGAACGGATGACCCAGCGCGCCCTCGCTCTGCGCGATCTCGTTCTCGTGGTGCGGGAACTGCAGGTCCATGCCGCCGCCGTGGATGTCGAAGCGCTCGCCCAGCAGCGCGCAGCTCATCGCGGAGCACTCGATGTGCCAGCCCGGACGGCCTTCGCCCCAGCGGCTGGCCCACTTGGCCTCGGCCGGCTCCTCCGCCTTGGCGGACTTCCACAGCACGAAGTCCAGCGGGTCGCGCTTGCCGTCGTCGACCGCGACTCGCTCGCCGGCGCGCAGCTGGTCCGGCGACTTGCCGCTCAGCTTGCCGTACCCCTCGAACTTGCGCACCGCGTAGTTCACGTCGCCGCCTTGGGCCTGATAGGCCAGGCCCTTGCGCTCGAGCGTGTCGATGATGTCCAGCATCTGCGGGACGTAGTCCATCGCGCGCGGCTCGTGCGTCGGCGTGGCGATGCCCAGCGCCGCGAAGTCGCGGTGCATGGCGGCGATCATCTCGTCGGTCAGCTGGCGGATCGTGATGCCGCGCTCCAGCGCGCGGCGGATGATCTTGTCCTCGATGTCGGTGATGTTGCGCACGAAGGTGACATCGAAGCCGCTGGCGGCGAGCCAGCGGTACACGACGTCGAACGCGATGTTCATGCGCGCATGCCCCATGTGACACAGGTCGTACACGGTGATGCCGCAGACGTACATGCGGACTCTGCCCGGCTCGATCGGTTGGAAGGGCTGCAGCTGACGGGTCAGCGTGTTGTAGATGCGCAAGGAGGACATACGTGTGTCGCGCCGCGTGCCTCGGGGACGGAGCCGCCGACGCGACGACGCCGCCATCGCCGGGCCGGCGGAGGGTCGCTGGCGTCGGCGCATTCGGCGGTGCGGTACGGGTGGGGCGGAGGGCCGGCCGGGAGGCGAGCGGGAGACGAAAGCTCGCTCTAGAATGCCCGGCAGTATAGCGGCCCGCTTTTTATGCCTAGATCTCCCGCCTATGTCCATGTCCTGATCCGCGCCCTGTGCATCGCCCTGGCGATGACCGGCGCGACCCTGACCCACGCCGCCGCGCTCGACGAAGCGCAGGCCCAGTGGGCCTCCGGCAAACGCGACCAGGCCATCCAGACCGCCGAGGCGGGCCTGAAGGCCACGCCCGATGATCCGCGCCTGCGTTTCGCGCTCGGCACGATGCTGCTCGAGCAGCAACAGCTCGAGCGCGCCCGGGTGCTGTTCGTCGCCCTGACCGAGGACTTCCCCGACCTCGCCGACCCGTACAACAACCTGGCCGTCATCCACGCCGCGCGCGGCGAGTATGAAGCGGCGCGCCAGTCGTTGACCCGCGCCCTGGACCTGCAGCCAGACCACGCGCAGGCCCAGGAGAACATGGGCGACGTGCTGATGCGCCTGGCCCAGCAGTCCTACGAACGCGCGCTCAAGCAGGCGCTCGGTGACGACACCGGGCTCAAGGTCAAGCTCCAGCGCGTGACCGCGTTCAACAACGCCAAGACCCTCCAGCGCTGAACGCCCCGGCGCGCCACTCGGCGCGCTCGCGGCGGGCGCGGTCCCTCCCCTCCCACCTCACCAGGACCCCAGGACCATGCGGACTTCCCGTCTCCTGCTCGCCGCCGGCGCCCTCGCGCTGAGCCTGGCCGCCTCGCTCGCCCAGGCGCAGGTCGTCAAGCTGAACACCAGCGTCGGCGACATCAAGATCACGTTGGACGCCGAGAAGGCGCCCAAGTCGGTCGCCAACTTCCTGGCCTACGTGAAGGCCGGTCACTACAACGGCGTGATCTTTCACCGCGTCATCGGCGACTTCATGGTGCAGACCGGCGGCTACACGCCCGACCTGAAACAGCGCCCGACCAAGGCGCCGATCCCGCTGGAAGCGGGCAACGGCCTCATGAACATCCGCGGCAGCGTGGCCATGGCCCGCACCGGGGATCCGAACTCGGCGACCTCGCAGTTCTTCATCAACGTCGTCGACAACCCCGGCCTCGATCCCGGCTTCGCGTCGGACGGCCGCGGCTACGCGGTGTTCGGCTACGTGTCCGAGGGCATGGAGGTCGTCGACAAGATCCGCGCGGCGCAGACCGCGGTGTCGCCCAAGAACCCGGCGTTCCAGAACCTGCCCACCACGCCCATCCTCATCAACAAGGCCACCGTCGAGAAATAAGGAGTCACCGACATGACCAAGAAAGTCGAACTGCACACCAACCAGGGTCTGATCACCATCGAGCTGGATGACGTGAAGGCCCCCAAGACCGTCGAGAACTTCCTGGCCTACGTGGCCAAGGGTCACTACGACGGCACCATCTTCCACCGCGTCATCAAGGGCTTCATGGCCCAGGGCGGCGGCTTCGAGGCCGGCATGAAGCAGAAGCCCACCGACGCCCCGATCCAGAACGAGGCCAACAACGGCCTGAAGAACGACAAGTACACGCTGGCGATGGCGCGCACCAACGCGCCGCACTCGGCCAGCGCCCAGTTCTTCATCAACACCGTCGACAACGACTTCCTGAACTTCAAGAGCGAAAGCCCGTCGGGCTGGGGCTACGCGGTGTTCGGCAAGGTCGTGGGCGGCCAGGACGTCGTGGACAAGATCGAGAAGGTCAAGACCAGCCGCTCGGGCTTCCATGACGACGTGCCGGTCGACGCGGTGATCATCGAGCGCGCTGTCGCGGTCGAGTGAGTCCCGGGTCCGCCGCCTTCCCCCTGCCCCGCCCGCTGACGTCCGAGACGTCGCTGCGGGCGGCGCCCGGCTGGCGGCGGATCGACGTGCTGTCCGACCTGCACCTGTCGCCGGACCTCCCGGCGACCCTGGCGCGCTTCGGCGCCCACCTGGCGGCCACGCCCGCCGACGCCGTCATCCTGCTCGGCGACATTTTCGAGGCCTGGATCGGCGACGACGCGCGCTGGCAGGCTGGCACCTTCGAGCAGCAGATGCTCGAGACGCTGCGCGAGATCTCCGCGCGCAAGCCCCTCTTCTTCATGCACGGCAACCGCGATTTCGCGCTCGGCCAGCCGATGGCTGACGACGCGGGACTGCGCCTGCTCGACGACCCAACACGACTGGACGCCTTCGGCCGCTCCTGGCTGCTGAGCCATGGCGACCAGCTGTGCCTGGCCGACATGGCCTACCTGCGCGCGCGCGCCGTCGTGCGACGGCCTGGCGTGCTTGCGACGTTGCGAGCGATGCCGCTGTTCACCCGACGCGCGCTGGCCCGCCATTTGCGCGCCAAGAGCCGCGCCAGCCAGACCGACCCCAGCACCTGGGCCGATGTCGACGACGACGCCGCCCGCGCCTGGCTGCGCGCGTCCGGTTGCGACACGCTGATCCACGGCCACACGCACCGGCCCGCCTGCCACGATCTGGGTGACGGACTCACCCGCGCGGTGCTGTCCGACTGGGACTACGACCACGGCCCCGGCCGCGGCGATGTGCTGGTGATCGAGACCACCGGCCTGCGTCGGATCGCGCCGATGACCTCGGCGCTCGAGACCCCCCCTCCCCCGATGATCGGCAGCCTGCTCCAGCGCTGGCGCGAACGCCGCGAGCGCAAGCTGCTCGAGGACTTCGCGATCCCCGACGCGCTGTGGGCGTTGACGCTCGCACAGTACCCGTTCATCGCCCGCCGCAGCGAGGCGGACCGGGGTGAGCTCCGCCGGCTTTGCTCGCTCTTCCTCGCCTCGAAGGAGTTCCACGGCGTCAACGGCTTCGACGTCACCGATGAGGTCGCCGTGGCCGTCGCCGCCCAGGCCTGCCTGCCCGTGCTTCGGCTCGGCCTGTCCTGGTACGACAGCTTCGTGGGCATCGTCATGCACGAGGGCGAGGTCGTCGCTGCACGCGAAACCATGGATGACGACGGCGTCGTCCATGAGTACGACGAGACCCTCGCCGGCGAAGCCATGGAAGGCGGTCCGGTCATGCTCGCCTGGAGCGAGATCGCACCCGAAGCCGTCGACCGCGTCGAGGGCCACGACACCGTCTACAACGTCGTCATCCACGAATTCGCCCACGTGCTGGACATGCGCGACGGCAACCCCGACGGCATGCCGCCCATCGACGACGCCACGCTGCGACTGCGCTGGTCCGCCACCATGGACGCCGAATGGCAGTGGTTCTGCGATCAGGTCGACGCCGGCGCCGCGACACTCATCGACCCCTACGGCGCGGAAGCCCCCGAGGAATTCTTCGCCGTCGCGGTCGAGGCTTTCTTCGTCGCGCCGCGAGAGTTGCTCGCGGAACAGCCTCGGCTCTATCGGCTCTTCACCGAGTTCTTCCTCCAAGACCCGGCTCTGGCCTGAGCAACATCAGGCGACAGCGGGCCCTCTCTCCCTCCTGTCCCCCCTGCGTTTGCTTCCAGCAAACGCATTCCTTCCTTTACCTCGGGAGAGAGGGCCCGCTGTCGCCCGATGCGAAAGATCGCGCTCTGAAAACGAAAAAGCCCGCGTGAGCGGGCTTTGAGGTGCGTGCGGGACTGGGTCAGTCGGCCGTGGCCGGCTCGGACTTGGGCTTGTCCTTCTTGTTGGGCGCGATGTCCAACTGCACTTCGCCCTTGTCGTCGACGTCCACGCTGAGACGTCCGCCATCGACCAGGCGACCGAACAGCAGCTCGTCGGCCAGCGCGCGACGGATCGTGTCCTGGATCAGGCGCTGCATCGGACGCGCGCCCATCAGCGGATCGAAGCCCTTCTCGGCCAGATGCTTGCGCAGCGCGTCGCTGAACAGCGACCTCGACCTTCTTCTCCGCCAGCTGGCTCTCGAGCTGCAGCAGGAACTTGTCGACCACGCGCAGGATGATGTCCTCGTTCTCAGCGCGCCGAAGCTGATGATCGCGTCCAGGCGGTTGCGGAACTCCGGCGTGAACAGGCGCTTGATGTCCGCCATCTCGTCGCCCGTGCTCGCGCTTGGTCGTGAAGCCGATCGTCGCCTTGGTCATCGCCTCCGCGCCCCGCGTTGGTGGTCATGATCAGGATCACGTTGCGGAAGTCCGCCTTGCGCCCGTTGTTGTCGGTCAGCGTGCCGTGGTCCATCACCTGCAGCAGCAGGTTGAAGACGTCCGGATGCGCCTTCTCGATCTCGTCGAGCAGCAGCACCGCAGTGCGGCTGCTTGGTGATCGCCTCGGTCAGCAGGCCGCCCTGGTCGAAACCGACATAGCCCGGAGGCGCGCCGATCAGGCGGCTGACCGCGTGCCGCTCCATGTACTCGGACATGTCGAAGCGCACCAGCTCGATGCCCAGGGTGTAGGCCAACTGCCGGGCCACCTCGGTCTTGCCCACGCCGGTCGGGCCGGCGAACAGGAAGGAGCCGATCGGCTTGTCCGGCTTGCCCAGGCCCGCGCGCGGCCATCTTGATCGCCGCGGACAGCGCCTCGATGGCCGGATCCTGGCCGAACACCACGCTCTTCAGGTCGCGGTCCAGGCTCTTGAGCTTGCCGCGGTCATCCGACGACACCGAGGCCGGCGGGATGCGCGCGATCTTGGCGACGATGTCCTCGACCTCGGCCCGCGTGATGGTCTTCTTCTGCTTGCTCTTCGGCAGCATGCGCTGCGCCGCGCCCGCCTCGTCGATCACGTCGATCGCCTTGTCCGGCAGGTGACGGTCGTTGATGTACTTGGCCGACAGCTCGGCCGCGGCCTGCAAGGCGCCCAGCGCGTACTTGACGCTGTGGTGCTCCTCGAAGCGCGACTTCAGGCCCTTGAGGATCTCCACGGTCTCCTCCACCGTCGGCTCGGTGACGTCGATCTTCTGGAAGCGGCGCGCCAGCGCCGCGATCCTTCTCGAAGATGCCGCGGAACTCCTGGAAGGTGGTCGAGCCGATGCACCTCAGCTCGCCCGAGGACAGCGCCGGCTTGAGCAGGTTGGACGCATCCAGCGTCCCGCCCGACGCCGCACCGGCGCCGATGAGGGTGTGGATCTCGTCGATGAACAGGATCGCGCGCGGGCTGGTCCTTCCAGCTGCTTGAGCACGGCCTTGAGGCGCTTCTCGAAGTCGCCGCGGTACTTGGTGCCCGCCAGCAGCGCGCCCATGTCCAGCGAATAGACCACCGCGCTGTCGGCCAGCACGTCCGGCACCTGGCCCTCGACGATGCGCCAGGCCAGGCCCTCGGCGATGGCGGTCTTGCCGACGCCGGCCTCGCCGACCAGCAGCGGGTTGTTCTTGCGACGGCGGCACAGGACCTGCACCACGCGCTCGACCTCGTGCTCGCGGCCGATCAGCGGATCGATCCGGCCGTCGCGCGCCATCTGGTTGAGGTTCTGGGTGAACTGCTCGAGCGGACTGCCCTTGCCGCCACCCTGGCCCTGCCCGCCCTCGCCCTCTTCGCGCTCGGACTCCGGACCACTGCCCTCCGGCCCCTTGGGCGGCTCGGGCGGCTCGCTCTTCTTGATGCCGTGAGCGATGAAGTTCACCACGTCCAGGCGCGTGACGCCCTGCTGCTGCAGGTAGTACACGGCGTGCGAGTCCTTCTCGCCGAAGATCGCGACCAGCACGTTGGCGCCGGTCACTTCCTTCTTGCCGTTGCCCGTGGACTGCACGTGCATGATCGCGCGCTGGATCACGCGCTGGAAACCCAGCGTGGGCTGGGTGTCGACCTCGTCGGTGCCGCCCACCGTGGGCGTGTTGTCCTGGATGAAGTTGCGCCAGCGATTTGCGCAGGTCCTCGATATTGGCCGCGCAGGCGCGCAGCACCTCCGCTGCGGACGGGTTGTCCAGCAGCGCCAGCAACAGGTGTTCCACGGTGATGAACTCGTGGCGCTGCTGGCGCGCTTCGACAAACGCCATGTGCAGGCTGACTTCAAGCTCTTGCGCAATCATGCTTCCTCCATCACGCACTGCAGGGGATGGCCGGCTCGCCGGGCGGCGGCCAGCACCATTTCGACCTTCGTGGCCGCGACGTCCTTGGTGAATACACCGCAGACGCCACGACCGTCGTGATGGATCTTCAACATGATCTGGGTGGCCGTATCCAGGTCATGGCGGAAATACTCCTGCAAGACCATCACCACAAACTCCATCGGCGTGAAGTCGTCGTTGAGCATGAGCACCTGGTACAGGCGCGGCGGCTCGGTCTTCTGAGCGACACGCTCCAGCGTGGTGGAATTCCCACCGTCCTCCGTCCCCGGCGGCTGAGCACCGGGCGGTCCCGCAGGTGGGGGCTGTTGGGCAAACAATGGCATGGACCGATTCTATAAACAGCGGGAGCACCCTACATGGGGACAGGCCTCTGCCTGTCAATGCCCCGAGTTTGTCACCTTCGCGGCTCCCCACCCCGGGGAGTTCCTCAATTGACACTGACTTGACACGGATTTGAGAATCCGCCCCGGTGCGAGAAATGACACCGGGATGGAGAAGAACATGGCAAAAGGCACGGTCAAGTGGTTCAACGATGCCAAGGGGTTTGGCTTCATTGAGCCTGAACAAGGCGGAGGGGACGTATTCGCGCACTTCTCGGCCATTCAGATGGACGGCTTCCGTACGCTGAAGCAAGGCTCCAAAGTGAGCTACGAGCTGGTGCAGGGTCCCAAGGGACAACTGGCCCAGGACATCCGTCCGTTGGACGAAGGCGACGGCGGCGACGCGATCAACACCCCCGTGGTGCTCCCGCTGATGGCCGAGTCGCAAGTCGGGCAGCAACAAGCGGCGGCTTGATCGCCGGCTGACGCTCTCGCCCCACGACAAAGGCCCGCACATGCGGGCCTTTTGTCTTGCCTCTGACCCGTCCTGCCCCGCGTTGACACCTCGGACTCCCTGAAAGGGCGAGATCGATGAATACGAGGGCAAAGAGAACGCAGCGCGACTACACGATGGCTTTTAAGCTGGCGGTGGTGGCGCAGGTGGAAAAGGGCGAGTTGACCTACAAGCAGGCGCAGGCCCAGTACGGGATCCAAGGCCGGTCGACGGTGTTGACGTGGCTTCGCAAGCACGGTCGCTTGGGCTGGGGAGCTGCGGCATCATCTGCAGCCATGCCGATCGACAAGACCCCGACCCCGCTCACGCCGGAACAGCAGATCAAGGCGTTGCAGGTGCAGCTCAAGGAAGCGCAGCAGAAGGCGCAGCTGTTCGAAGCAGTGATCGATGTGCTGAAGAAGGATTACGGAGTGCGCGTCGTAAAAAAGCCTTTAGGCAAGTCCTCGAGCAAGACCTCGTCCAAGGGTTGAGCATCAGCGGGGCTTGCCGACACATGGGCATAAGCCGTCAGGCTTACTACCAGTCTCGCTGCCGTCAGGCAGCGCTGGAGACGAAGGCGCAGACCGTGGTGAATCTGGTGCGTGAGCGGCGGTTGAGCCAACCTCGCGTGGGAACGCGTAAGTTGCATTGCATGCTTCGGGAGCCGCTGAGTCGAGAGGGCCTCAGGGTGGGGCGTGATGCGCTGTTTGATGTGCTGCGCAACGCCAGGCTGCTGGTGGCGCCGCGCAGGGCGTATCACAAGACCACCGATAGCCATCACCGCTTCAGGCGCCATCCCAACTTGCTCAAGCCTGGTCCAGAGCAAGTCACGCCGACGGGGCCGGAGCAGGTCTGGGTGGCGGACATCACCTACCTGCCGACGGCGGGCAAATTCGTCTATCTGAGCTTGGTGACGGACGCGTACTCGAGAAAGATCGTGGGCTGGCACGTGCACGCGAGCCTGCAGACGGAGGAGGTGGCGCAGGCGCTGAAGCTGGCGCTCAAGGGAAGAAGGACGAAGCAGCGGCTGGTGCATCACTCGGACCGAGGCATCCAGTACTGCTCGACGCATTACCAGGAGCTGCATCGGCGTCACGGACTGACCTGCTCGATGACCGATGGCTACGACTGCTACCAGAACGCCTTGGCAGAGCGGATCAACGGGATCTTGAAGATGGAGTTCTTGCTGGAGCGGCCCGCGGACCTGAGTCAAGCGCGGCGAATGGTGAAGGAGTCGGTCCAGATCTACAACGAGGAGCGGCTGCACTTGTCGCTCAACATGCAAACGCCCGATGCAGTGCACCGGGCGCTCCTGGCTGGCTGACGCCAACCTTTACAACCGTCCGAAAGTGTCAACGCAGTTCAGGACGGGTCACTCAACGCCCCTGACGACAAAAAACCCCAGGCGGGCGACCGCGCTGGGGTTCTTCATGTCGGGCACTGCCCGGTCGTGGACCGGGCAGGCTCTCACATGTTGTCGATCATCACCTGACCGAAGCCGGAGCACGACACCTGGGTCGCGCCGTCCAGCAGACGGGCGAAGTCGTACGTGACCTTCTTCGACAGGATCGACTTCTCGATCGACGAGATGATCAGGTCAGCCGCTTCGGTCCAGCCCATGTGGCGCAGCATCATTTCTGCGGACAGGATCACGGAGCCCGGGTTCACTTTGTCCTGGCCGGCGTACTTCGGCGCGGTGCCGTGGGTCGCTTCGAACAGCGCGCAGCGGAGTCGATCAGGTTGGCGCCCGGCGCGATACCGATGCCGCCGACCTGCGCCGCCAGGGCGTCGGAGATGTAGTCGCCGTTCAGGTTCATACAGGCGATCACGTCGTATTCGGCCGGGCGCAGCAGGATCTGCTGCAGGAAGGCGTCGGCGATCACGTCCTTGACCACGATCTCCTTGCCGGTGTTCGGGTTCTTGAACTTGCAGCCACGGGCCGCCGTCGATCAGCTCGCCGCCGAACTCCTTCGGGCGCCAGCTCGTAGCCCCAATCCCGGAAGGCACCTTCGGTGAACTTCATGATGTTGCCCTTGTGAACCAGGGTCACAGAGTCACGGCTTGTCGTTGTCGATGGCGTATTGGATCGCCTTGCGCACCAGACGCTTGGTGCCTTCCTTCGGAGCACCGGCTTCACGCCGATGCCCCAGGTCTCGGGGAAGCGGATCTTCTTCACGCCCATTTCCTCGCGCAGGAACTTGATCAGCTTCTTGGCCTTGTCGCTCTGCCGGCTTCCAACTCGATGCCGGCGTAGATGTCTTCGGAGTTCTCGCGGAAGATCACCATGTCGGTCTGCTCGGGCTGCTTCACCGGGCGAGGGCACGCCCTTGAAGTAACGCACCGGGCGCAGGCAGACGTACAGGTCCAGCTCCTGGCGCAGGGCCACGTTCAGCGAACGAATGCCGCCGCCGACCGGGGTGGTCAGCGGGCCCTTGATGGCGACACGACGTAGTCGCGGATCAGGACCTGCAGCGTTTCGTCCGGCAGCCACACGTCCTGGCCGTAAACCTGGGTCGACTTCTCGCCGGCGTAGATTTCCATCCAGGGGATCTTACGTTGGCGCCGCCGTAGGCCTTCTCCACGGCCGCATCAACCACCTTGATCATCACCGGGGTGACGTCGACGCCGATGCCGTCGCCCTCGATGAACGGGATGATCGGGTTGTTCGGAACGTTGAGCGAGAAGTCGGTGTTGACCGTGATCTTCTGGCCGCCCTCGGGCACCTTGATGTGCTGGTACATGGAGTCGTCTCCGCGAATCGCGTGGGTGGGTGGGGTAAACCGGAAGCGCTGATTCTATGACAGCGGAACTTTCAATCGGCTGATGCGTCGCGCAAGCCCCTGACCGCGTCAACCGCAGTACGCGCGGATCTGCGCCCACACGCCGTGTCCCAGCGCCCACAACGCCCCTGCCGCGAGCATCCCACCCGACAGTCGTGTCGCCAATCGCACGCCGCGCCCGCCATCGGCCTCGGCTGACGCGCCGGTACCCCGGCCTCGGATCGATCCCGGGCGCCAGCTCAGCAGACCGATGCCCGCCGCGAGGCCAGGCGACGAACCTAGCGCGAACGCCGCCATCACGGCGGCACCGTGCCACGGCCCTTCCGCCAGCGCGGCCACCATCAAGGCCGCCTGCAACATCCCGCAAGGCCAGGCCAGCCACAAAACGCCGGCGATCAAGGCCGACCGGGGACCTCCTCTCGGTCTGACCGACACCGCCGCAGAGCCCGCGCCCCTCAACGCCACCACCGGCAAGCCGACGAACTCCCGCGTGCGCGCCGACCAGATCCGTTGCATCCACGCCGGCCACCGCGCGCGCCACACGAGGAACACGCCCAGCGCCAGCAGTCCCAGATGCAGGAAGAGCCAGACCGGCCGCAAGGCGCCGGAGACCGTCTCCCATCGCAGCAGACCGCCGACGCTCGCCGCGACGGCGGCACCGCCGGCGGCATAACCGATGAGGCGTCCCGCCTGGAGGGCCCACATCGATGCGCGAGTGCCACCCGTCACTGCCGCACACGGCGCCGCGCACATCGCCGCGCAATGCAGGCTGCCGGCCAGCCCCATGAGGAACGCAGAGCCCACCAAGGTCAGCGCGAACATGTCCGGCCCTCGTTGATTCAGAGAAGCCGCGAGAAACGCACCGGAGACGTCGCCTGCGAGGCCGATGCGGCATCCGTTTCCGCCATGGCTTCATCCGCGCTGATGCGCGCCTGGGCGAGATGGCGATCGAAGACCATCGCCACCGCCCGCACGAAGTACCACCCCATCGGCGTGACCTGAATGGCGCGCGGCTCGATCACAACGAGCCCGTCATCCTCCAATCGGCGCAACCGTTCAAGCTCAGGTGCGAAGTAATCCGAAATCACGATGCCGTGCGAGCGTTCGATCGGTTCGAAGGCCATGCGTCCCTGGCACATCAACGCCATGATGGCGTCGCGGCGCACGAGGTCGTCCTGCGACAGCGCCAGCCCACGCTCGACAGGCAGCCGGCCCGACCGCAGCGCGGCGTAATACGCGTCCAGGGTCTTCTCGTTCTGCGCGAAGACCGCGCCCACCTTGGAGATCGCCGACACCCCCAGCGCCACCAGGTCGCTGTCCGCCTGCGTGCTGTAGCCCTGGAAGTTGCGGTGCAGCCGACCTTCCCGCTTGGCCACCGCCAACGGATCGTCAGCAAGCGCGAAATGGTCCATGCCGATGTAGCTGTAACCGCGTGCGATGAACCCGGCGATCGCATCGGACAGCATGCGCAGCTTGTCCGCCGCGCCGGGCAACGCCGCCGTGTCGATGCGCCGCTGAGGCTTGAAGCGATGGGGCAGATGCGCGTAGCCGTAGAGCGCGACGCGATCCGGGCGCAATACCGCCACTTGCTCGATCGTGCGTGCGAACGAATCGGGCGTCTGCAGCGGCAAGCCGTGGATCAAGTCGACGTTGATTGAACGGAAACCCAGCTCCCGCGCCGACGCCATGAGCGCGGCCACGCTCGCCAGGCTCTGCTCGCGGTGCACCGCGCGCTGGACGTCGGGGTCGAAGTCCTGCACGCCGAAGCTCAAGCGGTTGAATCCCATCGCGCGCAGATGCCTGAGCCGGTCCGCATCGACCGTGCGCGGGTCCACCTCGATGGAGATCTCGGCATCAACGGTGACCTGGAAGTGGCGATGCAGCAATGCCGTCAACGTGGCGAGCTCGCGGTCATCGAGGAAGGTCGGTGTGCCGCCGCCGAAATGAAGCTGCGACACCGGGGCGCGTCCGCCAAGACGCTGCTGCACGAGCGCCATCTCGGTCGCGAGCGCCTCCAGGTAGGCGGCAGCCCGTTCATGGTGCCGCGTCACCACCTTGTTGCAGGCGCAGTAGTAGCACACCGACTCGCAGAACGGGATGTGCACGTAGACGGACAGTGGCTGCATGCCGGCGGGGCCGAACGCCCGCAGCGCCAGCGTCTCCCCGTAGCGCTCCGCATCCATCGACGCATTGAAGCGATCAGCGGTCGGATCCCACCCCCCACGGGGCCCCGCCCGCCGACCAGAACGGGATGTGGACGGACGACACGGCGGCCGCCGCCGGCCGAAGGCGCGCCCCGCCCCCAGACGCTCGGCACGCCGCGGAAGCGGTCCGCGGTCGGATACGAGGTGTAGCGCGGGCCAGCGATGTCGAATCGCCGCAGCAGTTCAGCATCGGGGATGCTGCGGTCCCACGGGGTCGGGTCAGGGCTCATGGGGCGCGATCCTCACCCTTTGTTGGCAGCGCGTCATTGATTGATGTCATTGCTGGCCCCGATGCCCCGACAAAGAATCCGCCGCTTCCTCGCATGTCCGCCGAACTCATGCCGGCGCGTCCCGCCCCTCTCCCACCGCCGCAGGAAGGCTTCAAGGTCGCCTGCTCGACCTGCGCCTGCGCCAGGTCTGCCTGCCCACGGGACTGCCGGCCGCCGAGGTCGAACAGCTCGAACGCATGGTCGCCGACGCGCCGTCGCGCGCAACACGGTGCTGTTCAGGCCGGGAGCCTTCGAGCGATCACCGTCCACCGGCTCCAAGACCCCGCGTCGGCCGAGGACGGGCGCGAGCAGGTCACCGGTTTCCAGATGGCCGGCGAGGCTGGGCATGGATGGCATCTTCAGCGGGCCACGCCGCGGCGCGGTGGCGCTGGAGGACCCCAGGTCTGCGTCGTCCGACGGCGCTGGAGGACCTGCCGCGAGATCGATCGCCTGCGCCGTCAGTTCCTTCGCCTGATGAGCCGGGAGATCGTGCGCGACCAGTCCGTGATGATGCTGCTCGGCGCCATGCGGGCCGAGCAGCGCGTCGCCGCCTTCCTGATCAACCTGATGCGGCGCTTGCGCGCGCGCGGCTTCTCGTCCTCGAGCGTGGTCCTGCGCATGACGCGCGACGAGATCGGCAGCTTCCTCCGGCTCACGCTGGAGACGGTCAGCCGCACCCCCACAGGACGAGGCCTGGAGGTGCGGGCGCGCGAGGTCCGCGTCCCGCCCGCCGCTGCCACGGCGGCGCGCGGCGCCGCGCGGCGTCGGGGTCTGGCCGCCAGTCGCCGCGTGGTTGCGCGCCGCCATCGCCGGCGCCAGGGTCGCCGGCGTCGGCGCACGGCGCTCGGCCGCGACGGCGCGCGCGATCCGAGTCCGCCCCCCTGCCGACCCAACGACGGGGTCCGGATAGGCGATCGCCAGCATCAACGTGGCAATCGCCGGCCACGACCACGATGCCGGGGCCGCCAACAATCAGCCACATCATGGGATGTCGCCACCACGGACCGCTGCCTGGCAGTTGGGCGATCCGAGAGGTCGGGTGGAAGTGGCTCATGGGCGAACTCCGTTGTGGACACGCGACGAGCGTGTCATCTCGGAACGATGAATGTGGACTTCTCAAGCAGCGCTGAGCCGCCCGGATTCACGAGCTCTCCGGAGGCGGTCACGGGCCGGACGGAGAAGTGCATCGGATGCGCACCGCGGCCCAGGCGTCGCGCGTCGGCGCGGCGGCAGGCGCAGGGACACCGTGACCCATCGCGCCTCGGCGGGCGCCAGCGTGAGCGGACCGTCGGGGCTGCGACATTCGCAGGCCATCGATGTCCTCGGACTTCCAGCGCGAGGTGCTGAACGGCGACTCTGCGGCGTTCATGATCTGCAGGCGGTAGATGTTCTCGATCACGCCATCCTCGACCTCGCGGGCCAGCGTGGCGCGATCACGCACGACGTCCACCTTGAACGGCATCCGGACCGCCAGGCTGCCCACCAGCAGCGCGCCGACACCGCTCAGCAGGATCGCTCCGTAGATCAAGCACCCGGGGCCGCATCACGCGTCGCCACTGTCGCGCGGAGGACCAGCGATGCTGCATGCCGTTCTGCGTCGCGTAACGGATCAGTCCGCGCGGGTAGCCGAACTTGTCCATCACGTCGTTGCAGGCGTCGATGCAGGCGGCGCAGCCGATGCACTCGATCTGCAGGCCGTCGCGGATGTCGATGCCGGTGGGGCAGACCTGCACGCACTGCTGGCAGTCGATGCAGTCGCCCAGGCCCTGGGCCTTGTCGACGGGTCCGCCTTCTTCGAGCGCGGGCCGCGCGGCTCGCCGCGCGCGGCGTCGTAGGTGACGATCAGGGTGTCCTTGTCGAACATCGCGCTCTGGAAGCGCGCGTAGGGGCACATGTACTTGCACACCTGCTCGCGCAGGCAGCCGGCGTTGCCGTAGGTGGCCAAGCCGTAGAACAGGATCCAGAAGATTTCCCAGCCGCCGAGCTGGCCCCTGTCAGCGCGTTCATGCGCGCCAGCGCGCGGATGGGCGCGAAGTAGCCGACGAAGGTGAAGCCCGTCCACAGCGACACCGCCAGCCAGGCCGCATGCTTGCCGCCCTTGCGCAGCGCCTTCTCCGCCGTCCAGCCGGCCCCTTGTCGAGCCGCATGCGCGCGGCGCGGTCGCCTTCGGTGTGGCGCTCGATCCACAGGAAGATCTCGGTGTAGACGGTCTGCGGGCAGGCATAGCCGCACCACAGCCGGCCCGCCACCGCCGTGAAGAAGAACAGCGCGAAGGCGGACACGACCAGCAGCGCGGTCAGGTAGATGAAGTCCTGCGGATACAGGATCAGGTCGAAGATCAGGAAGCGGCGCGCCTCCAGGTCGAACAGCACGGCCTGGCGGCCGTTCCAGTTCAGCCAGGGCAGGCCGTAGAACAGCAGCTGCGTCGCCCACACCAGCACCCAGCGCCAGACGGCGAACCAGCCGTGCACGGCGCGGGGATAGATCTTCGCCTCGGACGCGTAGAGCGAGATCGTCCTGAGCTCAGGGCCGCTCATGCGACAGCCCCCAGACATAGGCCGCCAGCACGCGGATCTGCTCGGGACTCAGGCGCGAGCCGTGCTCGGGCATGTGGCTGTGCTTGCCGTTGTTGACCATCGTCGACGATGGCGGCCTCGCCCCAGCCATGCAGCCAGATCGTGATCGGTCAGGTTGGGCGCGCCCAGCGCCTGGTTGCCCTTGCCGTCCATGCCGTGGCAGGCGGCGCAGGCCGAGAACTTCGACTTGCCCAGCGCCGCCGCCACCGAGTTGTGCGGGCTGCCCGACAGGCTCAGCACGTAGTGGGCGAGGTTGCGCACATCCTCGCCGTTGCCGACCGCCGCGGCCATCGGCGGCATCGTGCCTTCGCGCCCCTGCGTGATGGTCTCGACGATGGTGTCGCCGCTGCCGCCGTACAGCCAGTCGTTGTCGGTCAGGTTGGGGAAGCCCTTGGAGCCCCTTGGCATCGGAGCCGTGGCAGGTCGCGCAGTTGTTCGCGAACAGGCGCTCGCCGATGCGCTGGTCGCCTGGGGGTCGCTTGGCGAGCGCTTCCACCGGCTTGCCGTCGAACCTGGCGTAGATCGCCTGCATGGCCTCGCGGGCCTTGGCCTTGCTCGTCCTCGGTACTGCGCCGGCGCTGGACCAGCTGCAGTCGAGCCGGCGTAGCTGCCCAGGCCCGGATACAGCGCCAGATAGAGCCCGCCGAAGACCACCGTCAGCACGAACAGCACCATCCACCAGCGCGGCAGCGGGTTGTTGAGCTCGCGGATGTCCTCGTCCCAGACGTGGCCGGTGGAGTTGTCCTCGGCCATCACCTTGCGCCGGCTGGCGATGATCAGCAGGGCCAGGCACAGCAGCCAGGCCCAGCACCGTGGCCGCGGCGACGAACAGCGACCAGCCGTTCGAAACGAAATCACTCATGACGACCTCCTTGGGGACGCCGGCGTCCTCGTCCGATCAGGACGAGCGCGCCCAGGTCTTCGAAACGTTCGCGGTTGCGGCGGGCATAGGCCCAGACCACGATGCCGACGAACACCAGCAGCGACAGCACGGTCACCGCGGAGCGCAGTGCGTTCAGATCCATGTCGTGCATGTCGACCTCCGCTCAGCGTCTTGATCGAGGTGCCGAGCACCTGCAGGTAGGCGACCACGGCATCCATTTCGGTCTTGCCCTTCACCGCGTCGCGGGCACCGGCGATCTCCGCGTCGGTATAGGGCACGCCGAGGGTGCGCATCACTTCGAGCTTCTTCTCGATGTCCTTGCCGTCGAGCTTGTTCTCCACCAGCCACGGGTAGGCCGGCATCTTCGACTCGGGCACCACGTTGCGCGGGTTGAACAGGTGCGCGCGGTGCCAGTCGTCGGAGTAGCGGCCGCCGACGCGGGCCAGGTCTGGACCGGTACGCTTGGAGCCCCACAGGAAGGGGTGGTCCCAGACGCTCTCGCCGGCCACCGAGTAGTGGCCGTAGCGCTCGGTCTCGGCGCGGAACGGACGGATCATCTGCGAGTGGCAGCCGACGCAGCCTTCGCGGATGTAGATGTCGCGGCCTTCCAGTTGCAGCGCGGTGTAGGGCTTCATGCCTTCGACCGGGGTGTTGGTCGCGTCCTGGAAGAACAGCGGCACGATCTGGGTCAGGCCGCCGATGCTCACGGCCAGCAGCACCAGCACGATCAGCAGGCCGAAGTTGCTTCTCGAGGAGCTCGTGGCCGGCGGCGTGGGCATGGGTGTTGGCCATGACGTGCTCCTCGGCTCCGCGAGGTCAGGCGGCAGCCGCGAGCGCGGCGCCGGGGATGGGATGACGCGCCGGCCGTGCCGACGCGGACCGTGCGCCAGGACGTTCTAGGCCATCAGGCAGCATGCCGCGCAGGAAGAGCAGGCCGCCGAGCAGGCGCACGACGAAGCCCGGGTGGCGTGGCCTCCAGCGCTCTCGACGAAGGAGTAGGTCAGCGTGCCGTCCTCGTTGACCGCGCGCCACATCAGGCCCTGGGTGATGCCGTTGACCCACATCGAGGCGATGTACAGCACGGTGCCGATGGTGGCCAGCCAGAAGTGCGCGTTGATCAGGCCCACGCTGTACATCTTCTCGCGGCCGAAGACCTTCGGGATCAGGTGGTAGAGCGAGCCGATGGAGATCATCGCGACCCAGCCGAGGGCGCCGGCGTGGACGTGGCCGATGGTCCAGTCGGTGTAGTGGGAGAGGGCGTTGACGGTCTTGATCGCCATCATCGGGCCTTCGAAGGTGGACATGCCGTAGAACGCCAGGGACACCACCAGGAAGCGCAGGATCGGGTCGGTGCGCAGCTTATGCCAGGCGCCGGAGAGGGTCATCATGCCGTTGATCATGCCGCCCCAGCTCGGCGCCAGGAGGATCAGCGACATCACCATGCCCAGCGACTGCGCCCAGTCCGGCAGCGCGGTGTAGTGCAGGTGGTGCGGGCCGGCCCAGATGTACAGGGTGAAGATCAGCGCCCAGAAGTGGACGATGGACAGGCGGTAGGAGTAGACCGGACGCTCGGCCTGCTTGGGCACGAAGTAGTACATCATGCCGAGGAAGCCGGCGGTCAGGAAGAAGCCCACGGCGTTGTGGCCGTACCACCACTGGACCATGGCGTCGGTGGCGCCGGCGTAGACCGAGTAGGACTTGGTCAGCGAGACCGGCAGCTCCAGGTTGTTGACGATGTGCAGCATCGCGACGGTGAGGATGAACGCGCCGAAGAACCAGTTGCCCACATAGATGTGCTTGACCTTGCGCTTGATCAGGGTGCCGAAGAACACCACCGCGTAGGCGACCCAGACGATCGCGATCAGGATGTCGATCGGCCATTCCAGCTCGGCGTATTCCTTGGAGGTGGTGTAGCCCAGCGGCAGGCTGATGGCGGCCAGCAGGATCACCGCCAGTCTGCCAGCCCCAGAAGGTGAAGGCGGCCAGGGTGTCGGAGAACAGTCGCACCTGGCAGGTGCGCTGCACCACGTAGTAGGTGGTGGCGAACAGCGCGCAGCCGCCGAAGGCGAAGATCACCGCGTTGGTGTGCAGCGGGCGCAGGCGGCCGAAGCTGGTCCAGGGCAAGCCGAAGTTCAGGTCGGGCCATACCAGCTGGGCGGCGATCAGGACACCGACGGTCATGCCGACGATGCCCCAGACCACCGCCGCCAGCGCGAACGCGCGGACGACACCGTCCTCGTACACGGGCACGTGATCGTGCCCTGCGTTGGACCTTGAAAGACTTGGCATGCTGGCTCCTTGGGGCGCTCATGGCGCGAATGGGCGGCGATTGTTTGGCGCCGCCCGCGGGAGCGTGTTGACGACGGTCAAGCCTGCGCGTCGTCCTCGAGGATTCGTTGACCTTCGCGGTCGAGGGACTCGAGTTGGCCGTCGTGCACGGCCCAGCCGAACACGCCCAGCACCAGCACCAGCACGACCGAGAGCGGAATCAGCAGATAGAGGATGTCCATGCCGCGGGCCTATGCGAGTTGGAGGATCAATCAGCGCGACAAGGTCGCGCGTCCCAACCGAGCGGCATTGCCGATCACCAGCAGCGAACTCATCGCCATGCCCAGGCCGGCGGCCCAGGGCGGCAGCCAGCCGACGAGCGCCAGCGGCACGCAGGCTGCGTTGTAGAGCGCCGACCAGGCCAGGTTCTGTCGCACGACGCGCCGCGCGCGGCGCGCCAGGCGCAGCGCCTCGCCGATGACGCTCCAGACGCTCGGACACCAGCAGCGCGTCGGCACGAGACGCCGCGAGGTCCGCGCCCTGCCCCATCGCCACGGACACCTGCGCGCGCGCGAGCACGGGCGCGTCGTTGATCCCGTCGCCGATCATCAGCACGCGATGACCTCGCGCCTGCAGCGCGGCCACGTGCGCCAGCTTGTCCTCAGGACTCGCGCCGCCACGCCATCGATGGATGCCAGCCAGGGCCGCGATGTCGCGCCGCGCGCCTCGGCAAATCGCCGGACAGGAGCTCGACCGTCAGACCGAGGGTCTGCAAGTCGGCGATCGCATCGATGGCGCCCGGACGCACGGTCTCGTCGATCTCCCACATCGCGCGCAGACGACCGTCCACGGTCAGCACGATCCGCGCGTTGAGCAGCGCGCCGTCGCCGAGGTCATCACCAACGCCGTCGACCACGCGATCGGTGACACCATCTGAGACTGTGTGTGCGGCCCGGCCCACTCCGGCGATCCCAGGCGCCAGCGCTGCCCGTGCGCATCGATCCCTTGCAGCCCGCGACCGCTGAACTCCTCGATCGACCAACTGTCGTCTCGACGAGGCGCGTCTCACCCAACCATGTCGTCAGCGCGCGCGACAACGGATGACTCGAACGCCCGGCCATGGCGATCACCGCCGCCCGGTCGTCCGCGTCGAGGGCCGGGGGCCATTGCCCAGGAACACCGGGCGCGGGATCGGTCAGGGTCCCCGTCTTGTCGAGCACCACGCGATCGACGCCGACCAAGGCCTCGATCGCCTCCAGTCTCACCAACAGCAAGCCGCGTCTGGCGAGCTGGCCTGCCGCGGCGACCCACGCCGCCGGCGCTGCCAGCGACAACGCGCAGGGGCAGGTCACGATCAGGACCGACACCGCCACCGCCACGGCCTTGGCGGGCTCCACGAACTGCCACGTGATCGCCGCGCCCGCTGCCAGCAGGAGGACAACACCGAGAAACCAGCCGGCCACCCGCTCGGAGAGACGCAAGGTTGCGGGCCGATCCTGGAAGGCCTGCGCCATCAATTGCCGGATGCCCGCGAGGCGGGTGTGTTCCCCGACCTGCATCACACGCAAGGTCAGCGCGGCGGCCAGGTTCAAGCTGCCCGCCAGCACCGCGGCGCCCGGCGCCTTCGCCACGGGACGGGACTCGCCGGTCAGCAGCGATTCGTCCACCGCGCCGATCCCTGACTCGACCACCGCATCGGCCGGCACGCGCTGTCCGGCGCTCACCCGCACGCGGTCGCCCGGCGACAGCGCTTCCACGGCGACCCAGGTCCACGTCTGCCTCCGGGGTCTGCCGCTCGACCCGCTTCGGCAGCGCGTCCGCTGCCTGCTCCAGGGCCTGGGCGGCCCGGTGGCGCGCGCGCAGCTCGAGATACCGCGCGCCCAGCAGGAAGGCCACGAACATCGTGATCGAGTCGAAGTAGACCTCGTGCCCGAAGGGCCCGCCCGGGTCGAGCGTGGCGCCGGTTCCGGCGACGAAGGCCACGGCCAGCCCCAGCGAGACCGGCATGTCCATGCCCAGCCGTCTGGCGCGCAACTGCGAGCAGGGCGGCCTGGAAGAACGGTCCGGCCGACAGCAGCATCACCGGCAGCGTCAGCACCCACTGGCCCCAGCGCAGCAGCGCCGCCTGGTCCGGCGCCATCTCACCCGGCGCCGCCACGTAGGAGGGCCAGGCGAGCATCATGACCTGCATCATCAGGAAGCCGGCAACGAAGAGCCGCCAGATCGCCTGCCGATGCTCGCGCTGCCGAAGCGCCCTCGTCGGGCCGGCCAGGTCGGGCGAGAAGTCGTAGCCGGCGCCCGAAAGCGCCTGGCGCAGATCGTCGAGCGAGATATCCTCCGGTCGCCAGTCCAGCAGGAGGCCCTGCGTCGATGCGTTGACCTGGGCCTCCAGCACGCCGGGCTGGGCGCGCAGCGTGGCTTCGATCAGACCGGCGCAAGCCGCGCAGTGCATGCCCGACAGCCGAAGCCGCGAACGCGCGAAACGAGCGCCGCGAGGGTCCCCGAGCCAGTCGGTGAAGCCGTCCAACGGGACCAGGGTCCGTCAGGGTGGCGTCGGGGTGGGGGCGATTGGCGCGTCCTGCATCGGCGCCCTGGGCGCCGGCGGACGCCGTGGCGGCAGGGGCGGGCAACATGGCCGCCATAATCCGCCAAACATCGAGGTCAACTCATGCTCAATATCAAACGCGCGGCATCGTCCGCCCTGCTCTCGGCGGCCTGCTTGATCTCCGCCCTCGTCGTCGCTGAACCCGCGGTCGCGCAGCAGATCCCGCAGATCGGGCCTGCCGTGTCGTCGAGATCGGCGCCGGCATGCACCTGATCCACGCCGAGGTCGCCCGCACCGACGAGCAACGCGCCATCGGCCTGATGGCTCGCAAGGAAATGGCGCAGAACGCCGGGATGATCTTCGTCTTCGAGCAGCCCAGCCAGCAATGCTTCTGGATGCGCAACACGCTGATTCCGCTTTCGGCCGCCTTCATCGCCGACGACGGCACGATCGTCAACATCGTCGACATGCAGCCGCTGTCCGACCAGTCGCATTGCTCGACCAAACCGGTCCGCTACGTCCTCGAGATGAACAAGGGCTGGTTCGACAAGCGCGGTTTCAAGGCCGGCGCCAAGCTGCGCGGCGGCCCGTGGCCCAAATGAGGCCCGAGAGGCGGCGCTCATCGCACGCCCCATGAAGAACGGCCCGGGATCGCTCCCGGGCCGTTCTTGTTTCCGAAGGCGTCCACCGCGGCGGACGCCTCAGGTCATTGACCGAAGTTGGCCTGCGCGAAGTCCCAGTTGACCAGGCTCTTCAGGAAGGTCTCGACGAACTTCGGACGCGCGTTGCGGTAGTCGATGTAGTAGGCGTGTTCCCACACGTCGATGGTCAGCAGCGCGGTGTCGGCAGTGGTCAGCGGGGTGCCGGCGGCGCCCGTGTTGACGATGTCGACGGTGCCGTCGGCCTTCTTCACCAGCCAGGTCCAGCCCGAACCGAAGTTGCCCACGGCGCTCTTCTGGAAGGCTTCCTTGAAGGCATCGACGCTGCCCCACTTGGCGTTGATCGCGTCCAGCAGCTTGCCCGTCGGGGCGCCGCCGCCATTGGGCTTCATGCAGGACCAGAAGAAGGTGTGGTTCCAGATCTGCGCGGCATTGTTGTAGATCCCGCTGGAGGAGCTCTTGACGATCTCCTCCAGGGTCTTGCTCTCGAACTCGGTGCCCTTCTGCAGGTTGTTCAGGTTGTCCACGTAGGCCTTGTGATGCTTGCCGTGGTGGTACTCGAAGGTCTCCGCGCTGATGTGCGGCTCCAGCGCCTTCTTGTCATACGGCAGATCGGGCAGGGTATGTTCCATGAAGAACTCCTAATCGGTTGATGGTGGTGGACGGGTGTAGGCGGCGATTGTAGGCAGCGATCCAAGCCCCTGGCACGCATCCACCGGATTGGGCGGCTCGCGTCAGCGGCCCGGATCGATTCGCGTGACCTGGAGATCCACCTCGCCGTCGGCCAGCACCGCGCGCAAGTCCTGACCCTCGCTGAGCTGCGCGACCGAACTCAGCGCCCTGCCCTGACCATCGTCCAGCCACGCATAACCGCGGGCGAGCACCTGGCGCGGGTCGAGCGCCTCCAGCCGCGCCGCCAGCGTTTCAAGCCGCTGCGCGCCGCGCTGTGCCTGCTGCGGCAAGGCGCGCTCCAGGCGCTGGGAGAGGTGACGCAGCCGCTGCTGCTCAAGCGCGGCCGTGCGAGGCGCGACCTGCGCGAGCCGCTGCTCGAGATGGCGCAGGCGCTGGGATTCCATCGACACGGCGCGCGGCGCGATCTGTCCAAGCCGCTGGGACAGCAGATCGAGCCGTCGCCGCTGGCGGGCCAGCGCGTCGCCCGGACGCGCCAGCCGCAGCGCCAGACGGTCCAGCCGCTGGGCCGAGGCGTCCAGGCGCTGCTCGGCACGGCGGCGCAGTTGCCGCTCCAGCGACTCCAGCGTGTCCAGACACTGCTGACGCGCGACGGTGGCGAGTTCGGCCGCCGCAGTGGGCGTGGGCGCGCGCAGGTCGGCCGCCAGGTCGGCCAGCGTGAGGTCGGTCTCGTGGCCGACGCCGCAGATCACCGGCAGCGGCGACTCGGCCACCGCCTGCACCACGCGTTCGTCGTTGAAGGCCCACAGGTCCTCCAGCGAGCCCCCGCCACGCACCAGCAGCAGCACCTCGGCGTCCGCCCGGTCATTAGCGACGGCCAGGGCCCGCGCGATCGCCGGCGGCGCCTCGGCCCCCTGCACGAGCGTCGGGTAGATGAACACCCGCACATGCGGCGCGCGCCGGCGCAGCGCGGTCAGCACATCGTGCAGCGCCGCCCCGCCCGTGGACGTGATCACCCCGATGCGCTGCGCGTACGGCGGCGGTGGACGCTTGCGGTCCGCGTCGAAGTAGCCGAGCGACTCCAGCTTCGCCTTGAGCCGCAGGAACTGCTCGTACAGCGCGCCCTCGCCGGAACGCCGCATTGCCTCGACGATGAATTGCAACTCGCCGCGCGGCCCGTAAAGGTCCAGGCGCCCCCGCAGCTCGACGGTCATGCCGTCACGGGGCGAGAAATCGATCATCGACGCCGCGCGCCGGAACATCGCGCAGCGCAGCATCGCGGGCTGGCCGTCGGCGTCTTTCAGGCTGAAGTAGCAATGCCCGCTGGCGGCTCGCGTGAATCCCGAGAGCTCGCCTTGCACCGTCACCACGGGGAATCTGGCGTGCAATGCGTCGGAAAGGGCCGTCAACAGGGCCGCCACCCCCCAGACCATCCGTGGCGATGCGGGTTTGGAGGCGTCAATCATGCGCAAACCCAATGCTGGCGCGGGTCTGGAACTCCACAGCCGCGCCAATGCTGGTTCTGCGGGCCACATTGCCCGTCATGCCCGCGTCACAGATCGATAAGCGCTTGTTTTTCAAAAGCTTTTTCCTGCCTTTTTTTGGAGCAGGCTAATCCTTGCCGTTTGGCGACGGGCCCTGGCGCGGTTCCGAGACCAGTTGCCCACAAAGTTATCCACAGGATCGGTGGATGTTTGTAAGGGCTTGTGATGAGGGGCCGAGGTGGTCGGCGCAGGGGCGGCGTGGCGCCATAATGCGCCGCCGGGCCGGAGATGCCCGAACGGAGGGAAAGCCTTGTTTTCGATCATACAAGCCGCCGGTTGGCCGATCTGGCCGTTGCTGCTGTGTTCCGTGGTGGCGCTGGCGCTGATCATCGAGCGTGTCGTGAGCCTGCGCGCCGCCCGCGTGGCGCCGCCCAGCCTGATCGAGGAAGTGCTGGGCGTGACCCAGCTGCAGATCCCGAGCGGGGAAGTCGTCGGCAAGCTCGCCGAGAACTCGCTGCTGGGCCAGGTGCTGGCCGCCGGGCTGCGCGCCTCGCAGGCCGATCCGCGTGCAGGCGAAACCCGCCTGCGCCAGGTGTTCGAACTCGCCGGCCGCCACGCGATCCATCAGATGGAGCGCTACCTCAACACGCTGGGCACCATCGCCGCAGCCGCGCCGCTGCTGGGCCTGCTGGGCACGGTGGTGGGCATGATCGAGATCTTCGGCAGCCAGAGCCCCACGGGGAACAACCCGGGACTGCTCGCGCACGGCATCTCGATCGCGCTGTACAACACCGCGTTCGGCCTGGTGGTCGCGATCCCGTCGCTGATGTTCTATCGCTACTTCCGCGGTCGCATCGAGGGCTACATCGTCGACATGGAACAGGCCAGCGAACGCCTGCTGACCCATCTGGTCAATCGCGCGATGCCCACCGGCACGCACGCGGGCGGCCATGGCGGCCCGGTCACGGTGCCCCCGCCGGTCGCGGCCCCCGCCCAAGGCAAGGCCAAGGCATGAAGTTCCGCCGTCGCCAGAGCGAGGAACCGGAGATCAACCTGATCCCGTTCATCGACGTGCTCCTCGTGGTGCTCATCTTCCTGATGCTGTCGACCACGTACTCGAAGTTCACCGAGCTGCAGCTCACGCTGCCCACCGCCGACGCCCAGCAGTTGAAGGACCGGCCGGCGGAGATCATCGTGGCGATCTCGGCCGATGGCCGCTACTCGATCGACCGCAACGCGGTCGAGGGCCGCAGCGTGGACCTGCTGACCGCCGCACTCCTGCAGGCGGCGCAAGGGCGCCAGGAGCCCGTGGTGATCATCTCCGCCGACGCGGCCACGCCGCACCAGGCGGTGATCAACGCGATGGACGCGTCCAGACGCGCCAACCTGACGCGTCTGACCTTTGCGGCGAACAAGCCGCAATGACCCCGCGGTGAGCGCGCGATGAGCCGCGCCGGCCTCGAGGACCGGCTCCAGCGCGCCTGGCGCGACGACGACCGCCTCGCGCACCTGCTGCGTCCGCTGGCCGCGCTGCACGGCGCGGTGCTCGGGCTGCGCGGCTGGCTGTATCGGCTCGGCCTGAAGAAGACCGAGACGCTGCCGGTGCCGGTGATCGTCGTGGGCAACTGGGTCGTCGGCGGCGCCGGCAAGACCCCGACCACGCTCGCCTTGTTGGAAACGCTGCAGAGGTCGGGAATCCGCGCCGGGGTGATCTCACGCGGCTACGGTCGTGCCGACGACAGCCAGGTCCGCGTGATCGCCGAGGGCGACCGCGCCGAGGACGTCGGCGACGAGCCGCTGCTGATCAAGCTCCGCGCCGGCGTGCCGGTGGCGGTCGGGCGTGACCGCATCGCCGCGGCGCGCGCGCTGCTGGCGGCGCACCCGGATCTCCAGTTGCTCGTCTCCGACGACGGCCTTCAGCACTGGCGGCTGCCGCGCCAGCTCAGCCTGCTCGTGTTCGACGAACGCGGCCTGGGCAATGGCCGCCTGCTGCCCGCCGGGCCGCTGCGCCAGGCGCGCGCGCTGCCGCCCTTGCCGGGATCGACCGCCGACACGCTGGTGCTCTACAGCACGGGCCGCCCCAGCACCGCCCTGCCGGGCTACGTCGGCACGCGCTCGCTGGCCGGCGCGGTCGCGCTCGCGGACTGGTGGCGCGGCGAGCCCGGCCGCATGGACAAGCTCCACGCCCTGCGCGGCAAGCCGCTGCTGGCCGCCGCCGGCCTGGCCCGGCCGCAGCGCTTCTTCGACATGCTCGGCGAGCAGGGACTGAACTTCCGCGCGCTGGCCCTGCCCGACCACGCGACGCTGGACCCGCTGCCCTGGGCGCGCACCGACGAGGTCGTCATCACCGAGAAGGACGCCGTCAAGCTGCGTCCGGAGTCGCTCCAGGGCTGCCGCATCTGGGTGGTGGCGCTAGACTTCCGCCCCGAACCCGCTTTTGAAGAGGCGCTGCAGCGCGAGCTGCGGCGACTGCTCCCCCATGGACCATCGACTGATTGAGATGCTGGTGTGCCCCGTCTGCAAGGGCCCGCTGGAAGACCGCCGCAACGCCGCTGCCACCGGACTCCCCGAGCGCGAGCTGCTGTGCCCTGCCGACCGGCTGGCCTTCCCGATCCGCGACGGCATCCCGGTGATGCTGGCCAACGAGGCCCGCTCCACCGACGCCGAGGGCGACGCCGCGTGAGCACGCCCTTCCACATCGTCATCCCGGCGCGCCTGGCCTCCACCCGGCTGCCCAACAAGCCGCTGGCCGACATCGCCGGCGCGCCGATGATCGTGCAGGTCGCGCGTCGCGCGGCGCTGGCTGGGGCGGCGCAGGTCGTCGTGGCCACCGATGCCGAGGAAGTCCGCGCCGCCTGCGAGGCCCACGGTGTGCGCGCGCTGATGACGCGCGCCGACCACGCCAGCGGCAGCGATCGCCTGGCCGAGGCCTGTGAGCTGCTCGGCCTGGCCGATGACGCGCTGATCGTGAACGTGCAGGGCGACGAGCCGCTGATCGCGCCGGAGATGATCCGCGCCTGCGCCGAGCTGCTCGCCGCCAAGCCGGCGTGCGCGATGGCCACCGTGGCGCACGCGATCGACGACGACGCCGAGTTCTCCAACCCCAACGTGGTCAAGCTCGTCACCGACGCGGCCGGCCTGGCGCTGTACTTCTCGCGTGCCCCCATTCCCTGGTGGCGCGATGCCCCGGGCGGCGGCGCCCGGATCAAGCCCGAGGCGGTGATGCGCCACGTCGGCCTGTATGCCTACCGCGCGGGTTTCCTGCGCCGCTTCCCGACCTTGTCCGTCTCTCCGCTGGAGCAGATCGAGGCGCTGGAGCAACTCCGCGTGCTGTGGCACGGCGAGCGCATCGCCGTGCACGTGAGCGCCGAGCGGCCCGGCCCCGGCGTGGACACGCCCGAGGACCTCGAGCGCGTCAGACAGCTGATGGCCAGCTGAATCGCGGGCCTCGGGCCCCTGGCCCGACCGGGTTACACCCCAGTTCATTCGACGGTCGCGTCAGCGGGACGTAGGCCGGCCCATGCTATCCTCGCCCGCAGTTTTCGAGGGCGCGTCGACCAGTGCGGCGCGCCCTCTCCCCATATCGAGGAGACCCATGCGACTGATTCTTCTGGGCGCCCCCGGCGCCGGCAAAGGCACCCAGGCCTCTTTCATCTGCCAAAGTTCGGCATTCCGCAGATCTCCACCGGCGACATGCTGCGCGCCGCCGTCAAGGCCGGCACCGAACTTGGCGTCGCAGCCAAGAAGGTGATGGACGCGGGCGGCCTGGTCAGCGACGACATCATCATCGGCCTGGTCAAGGAACGCATCACGCAGCCGGACTGCGCCAAGGGCTTCCTGTTCGACGGTTTCCCGCGCACCATCCCGCAGGCCGACGCGATGAAGGACGCCGGCGTGAAGCTCGACTACGTGCTCGAGATCGACGTGCCCGACAGCGCCATCATCGAGCGCATGAGCGGCCGCCGCGTGCACCTGGCCTCGGGCCGCACGTACCACACGAAGTTCAACCCGCCCAAGGTCGAAGGCAAGGACGACGTCACCGGCGAGGAGCTGATCCAGCGCGACGACGACAAGGAAGAGACCGTCAAGAAGCGCCTGGAGGTCTATCAGGCCCAGACCCGTCCGCTGGTCGACTACTACTCGACCTGGGCCGCCAGCGGCGACCCGCAGGCGCCGCAGTACCGCCGCATCGAAGGTATCGGCTCGGTGGACGAGATCACCGGCCGCGCCCTCGCCGCGCTGAGCTGAGCCCACCCCCGACGCATGACGATGGCGGCCCGCGTGGCCGCCATTTTTTCGTCCACAATTGACGTTTACGTCAACGGCAACCAACAACTCTGAAGGAGACATGCCCATGGACATCGCGAACAAGGTCTTCATCGTCACCGGCGGCGCGTCGGGACTGGGCGAAGGCACGGCCCGCATGCTGGCGCGCGAAGGCGCGACCGTCGTCATCGCCGACCTGCAGGTCGAGCGCGGCGAGGCGCTGGCCAAGGAACTCGGCGGCGCCTTCGTCAAGTGCGACGTCAGCCAGGAAGCCGATGCGCAGGCGGCCGTCGCCAAGGCGGTGTCGCTGGGCAAGCTGATGGGCCTGGTGAACTGCGCCGGCATCGCGCCGGCGGCCAAGACCGTCGGCAAGGACGGCGCGCATGCGCTGTCGACCTTCGCCAAGGTCATCACCGTCAACCTGGTCGGCAGCTTCAACATGATCCGCCTGGCCGCCGAGGCCATGAGCAAGAACGAGCCCGAAGCCACCGGCGAGCGCGGCGTGCTGATCTCCACCGCCTCGGTGGCCGCCTACGACGGCCAGATGGGCCAGGCGGCCTACGCGGCGTCCAAGGGCGGCGTGGTCGGCATGACGCTGCCCATCGCGCGCGACCTGGCCCGCAACGGCATCCGCAACATGACGATCGCCCCCGGCATCTTCGGCACGCCGATGCTGTTCGGCATGCCGCAGGAGGTGCAGGACGCGCTGGCCGCCAGCGTGCCCTTCCCCTCGCGCCTGGGCCGCCCGGAGGACTATGCCAAGCTGGTGCACCAGATCGTCACCAACGACATGCTCAATGGCGAGGTGATCCGCCTGGACGGCGCGATCCGCATGGCGCCGAAG
>JBCNOF010000001.1:12500-409191 GCA_039594005.1 Roseateles sp. | reverse complement strand
TGGTTCTCGCTGGGCGCGCAGGCGCTGCATGTGCTGCCGCTGTTCGTGCTGGCCACCGCGATCGCGGTGATCGTGCGCCTGATGGTGGGCGGCATGTGGCCGGGCTGGAGCCTGGTGCTCGCGCCGCTGCTGCAGGCCGCGCTGTGGCCCATCGCCGCGGCGCTGCTGCTGGCGCCGCAGCGCCGCGCGCCGGATCCCGACGCGCACCGTCCGCTCTGAGCGCGCCCAGGACTGGCCCGCGATGACGGTCATCAAGAACCTCCAGGCGGAGCTGAGCCGATTCCGGCTGCGGCTGGTCGCGGCGGCCCTCTTCGTGCTGTTCTGCTTCGGCCTGCTCGTCGCTCGCCTGGTCTACCTGCAGATCACGCAGCACGACACGCTGCTCGAGCGCGCCGAGACCAACCGCGTCTCCGTCGTCCCGATCGTGCCCAATCGCGGCCTGATCGTGGACCGCAACGGCGTGGTCCTGGCGAGCAACTATTCGGCCTACACGCTGGAGATCACGCCCTCCAAGGTGCCCGACCTGGAACGCACGATCGACGCGTTGACCGCCGTCATCGACATCCAGCCGCGCGACCGTCGCCGCTTCAAGCGGCTGATGGAGGAAAGCAAGAACTTCGAGTCGCTGCCCATCCGCACGAAACTCACCGACACCGAGGTCGCCCGTTTCGCCGCGCAGCGTTTCCGCTTCCCCGGCGTCGACATCAAGGCGCGGCTGTTCCGCAGTTATCCGCTGGGCGATGTCGGCGCGCATCTGCTGGGCTACATCGGCCGCATCAACCAGGCCGAGAAGAAGGCCATGGACGACTGGTCCGAGGAGGACGTCGCCAACTACCGCGGCACCGAGTACATCGGCAAGCTCGGCCTGGAACAGGCCTACGAACGCGAGCTGCACGGCCAGACCGGCTTCGAGGAGATGGAGACCAGCGCCGGCGGACGCGCCGTGCGCCGGCTGCGCAACCGGCCGCCGACGCCGGGCAACACGCTGCACCTGTCCATCGACATCAAGCTCCAGGCGCTGGTGGAACGCCTCTTCGGCGACCGCCGCGGCGCGCTCGTGGCCATGGATCCGCGCAACGGCGAGGTGCTGGCCTTCGTCTCCAAGCCCACCTTCGATCCCAACCTGTTCGTCGATGGCATCGACGCCGACAGCTGGAAGGAGCTCAACGAGGACATCGACAAGCCGCTGCTCAATCGCGCGCTGCGCGGCACCTATCCGCCGGGGTCGACCTTCAAGCCATACATGGCGATGGCCGCGTTGAATACGGGCAAGCGCGCGGCGAATGTCGTCGTCCAAGACAACCTGACCTACAGCTTCGGCGGCCGCGTCTTCGGCAGCGCCACCGGCGACCGCGCCGGTCCGAAGGACATGCGGCTGGCCATCGTCACCTCATCCAACGTCTACTTCTATTCGCTGGCCAACGAGATGGGCGTGGACATGATCCATGACCAGCTCGAGCCCTTCGGCTTCGGCCGCAAGACCGAGATCGATCTGCTGGGCGAGGTCACCGGCATCCTGCCCAGCACCGAGTGGAAACGCCGCGCCTACAAGCGCCCCGAGCAGCAGAAGTGGTACGCCGGCGAGACGATCTCGTTGGGCATCGGCCAGGGCTACAACAACTTCACGATGCTGCAGCTCGCCACGGCGATGTCCACGCTGGCCAGCGGCGGCGAACGGTATCGGCCGCGCCTGGTGCGCGAGATCGAGGACGTGGTCAAGCATGCCCAGCGCCGCACCGCCAGCGACGCGCTGTCGCCGCTGGCGCTGCGCAAGGCCGACGTGGACGTGATCCGCAACGCGATGCACGACGTGACGCTGGAAGGCACCTCGCGCATGGTCTTCGCCGGCGCGCAGTACCAGAGCGCCGGCAAGACCGGCACGGCGCAGGCGGTGGGCCTGCGCGCGGGCCAGACCTACAGCAGCATCAAGGCCGACGAGCGCAAGCGCGACCATTCGCTGTACATCTCGTTCGCGCCCTATCAGGCGCCGACGATCGCGCTGGCGCTGATCGTGGAGAACGCGGGCTTCGGCTCGGAATCGGCCGCGCCGATCGCGCGACGGGTGTTTGATTACGTGCTCACGGGCACGTATCCGAGCGAGGAAGACATCGCCAAGGTGCGGCTGGGTCAGGTCGGCGCGCCGATCGGCACACCGCGCCGTGTCGAGGACATCGCGCTGCCGGGCGCTGCCGCGAGCGCGCCGGAGGCCGCGGCGTCGGGTGCCTCGGCAAACAGCGGCAATCTCGCGGCGTCGTCGCCCACCATGACGTCGGCAGCCGCCCCGGCACCGGCCGCCCCGCGACCGGCCTCCGCCGCGCCGCGCCCCAACCCGGGAGCCTCACGATGAGCGCCGTGTTCAGCAAACCCAGCCTGCTGCAGCGCGTGAAGCCGCTGTTCCAGGGTTTCGACGTCCCGTTGCTGCTCGCGATGGCCTGGCTGATGGGGCTGGGCCTGATGTGCATGTACTCGGCGGGCTACGACCACGGCACGCGATTCATCGATCACGCGCGCAACATGGTGCTGGCGATGGGCGTGCTGTTCGTGACCGCGCAGGTGCCGCCGCAGCGGCTGATGCAGCTGGCGTTGCCGCTGTACGCGATCGGGGTGACCTTGCTGGTGGCGGTGGCGCTGTTCGGCATCACGAAGAAGGGCGCGACGCGCTGGCTCTACGTGGGCACGCAGATCCAGCCGTCGGAGCTGCTGAAGATCGCGGTGCCGCTGATGCTGGCGTGGTGGTTCCAGAAGCGCGAGGGCCAGTTGCGCCTGCCCGACTTCATCGCCGCGTTCGTGCTGCTGGCAGTGCCGGTGGGGCTGATCGCCAAGCAGCCGGACCTGGGCACCTCGCTGCTGGTGCTGGGCGCGGGCTTGTACGTGATCTTCTTCGCCGGGCTGTCCTGGAAGCTGATCATCCCGGCGCTGGTGCTGGCCGGCGCGGGCATCACGGCGCTGGTGTTCAGCGAGGATCAGATCTGTCAGCCCGACGTGAAATGGGTGGTGCTGAAGGAGTATCAGAAGGACCGCGTGTGCACGCTGCTGGACCCCACGAAGGATCCGCTGGGCAAGGGCTTCCACATCATCCAGGGCGAGATCGCGATCGGCTCGGGCGGCGTGACGGGCAAGGGCTTCATGAAGGGCACGCAGACGCACCTGGAGTTCATTCCGGAGCGCACGACCGACTTCATCTTCGCGGCCTATGGCGAGGAGTTCGGGCTGATCGGCGCGGCGGGGCTGCTCATCGGATTCACGGCGTTGATCCTGCGGGGACTGGCGATCGCGCATGAGGCGCCGACCTTGTTCTCGCGGCTGCTGGCGGGCGCGATCACCTTGAGCTTCTTCACGTACGTGTTCGTGAACATGGGCATGGTGACCGGCATCCTGCCGGTGGTGGGTGTGCCGCTGCCGTTCATCTCGTACGGCGGCACGGCGATGGTGACGCTGGGGCTGTCGCTGGGCATGCTGATGTCCATCGCGAAGAGCCGCGGGGGCACGCAGCGCTGATCAGGCGGCCCGTTCAAGGCCGGCAAAGACCGCATCGCCCGCGATGTGCAGATCAATCGACGCGAGGACCATGAGGTCCGATGCCGCGTATCGAAAGACCTCCCAAGCACCGTCATCGCACCGGCGATGCACTTCGGTCGTGAGCTTCTCGACGTCGACCAGCATGTATTCGCGCAGCGCCGGGAGCTGTCGATAGCGAAAGAACTTGCCCTTGCGGTCAAACGCGGCGGTGCTGGGGGACAGGACTTCCACGACCAGGGGCACGTCCTGCTTGAAGTGCGGTCTTTGCTGGTCAGCCTTTCCGCAACTCACGAACACGTCGGGCACGAGGCAGTTGCCATCGTCGACGCGTACTGCCAGCGCTTGATACGCAGTGCAGCGCGTGCCCTTGAGGTGACGACGAAACTCAATCGCGATGTTCAGCGACGCCGTCTGGTGACGATCAATGCCGGTCTCCATCACGACGACATGGCCATCGATCAGTTCGTACCGCTTGTCGTCTTGCGAGTCCCAATCGAGGAACTCGTCGCTGGTCATGCGCATCTTCGTCGTCGTGGAAAGGGGGTAGGCCATGCATCACCTGCATTCTTTGAAGAGAAGCGGCGATTCTTCTGTTCGGTTCAGCAGGCGTCGTTGGCTTGATTGGGGACTTCGCTGATCCAGCAGCCCAGGTTCAAGCCACCGGCTGACTTGTGTGTGGAGGCCGCAGCGGCTCCTGGTTCAATGTGCGCCGTTCGATCTCGGATGCGCGGCGAAACGCACCGTGAAGCGCGCGCCCGGGCCGCCCCCATCGGCTTCCGCCTGACGCCGCGCGCGCGTGTCGTCCACCGTGATCTCCGCGTCGTGCTGCTGCACGATCTCGCGCACGATCGCCAGCCCCAGGCCCGACCCATCGACGTTGGTGCCCAGCGCGCGATAGAACGGCTGGAACACCTGCTCGCGTTCCGCCTCCGCGATGCCCGGCCCCGAGTCCTCGACCTGCAGCACGCACACCTGTCCGAACGGATCCTCGACGACACGCACCGTCACCGTCCCGTCGCTGGGCGTGTAGAGCAGGGCGTTGTCGACCAGGTTGCGGATCAACTCGCGGATCAGCAGCGGATGCCCGTGGACCCGCAACCCCGCCTGGCTCGCCTCCGGCCCCTCGTACCCGAGATCCAGCCGCTTCTCCATCGCGCGCGGGACGAAGTCGCGCACCGTCTCGATCGCCAGCACCGCGAGGTTCACCTCGCTGCGCCGCGCCGCGTGCTCCTGATCCTCGGC
This sequence comes from Roseateles sp., assembly GCA_039594005.1. Taxonomy (GTDB): domain Bacteria; phylum Pseudomonadota; class Gammaproteobacteria; order Burkholderiales; family Burkholderiaceae_C; genus Roseateles. Next base: position 404,430 of record JBCNOF010000001.1, on the reverse strand, counting down.
CCGCGCCATCGCCAGCAGCTGGTTGACCATGTGCGCCGCGCGCTGGCTCGAGACCGCGATCTGCTTGAGCGAGCGGCGCAATTCGGCCGGCGAGCTGCGCCCCTCGTCGATCTCGCGCTGCGCCAGCTCGGCCTGCGTGCGCAGGCCCGCCAGCGGCGTCTTGAGCTGATGCGCCGCGTCAGCCAGGAAATGCTTCTGCGCGCGTATGGATTGGTCGAGCCGCTCCAGCAGGTCATTGATCGCCTGCACCAGCGGCGCGACCTCATCCGGGATGCGCTGTTCATCGATGGGGCTCAGGTCCGAGCTGTCGCGCGAGCGGATCCGCCGCTGCAGGTCGTTGAGCGGCGCGATGCCGCGCGCCAGCGCCAGCCACACCAGCAGCACCGCCAGCGGCAGGATCACGAACTGCGGCAGGATCACGCCCTTGATGATCTCGTTGGTCAGCCGCGAGCGCTTGCCCAAGGTCTCCGCGACCTGCACCAGCATCATCTTGTCGCCGCCGGCCATCCCCTCGGGCACCACCCACAGGTAGGACACCCGCACCGCTTCGTTGTTCACCTCGTCGAAGCGCCGGTTGACCTCCCACGGCACGATGGGGGGTTCCACCTCGGGCACCGGCAGCAGCGCGTCGCCGCTGAGCAGCTCCCCGCGCAAACCCAGCACCTGGTAATACACCGTGTCCGTTTCGTCGGCGCGCAGCAGCGCCGCCGCCTCGGGTGCGAGCGCGTATCGCGAGCGTCCCTTGCGCGTCACCGCGTCGCCGGGCGCCGGTTCGGTCACGACCTGCAGGCCCAGCGTGCGCGCCATCTCGTCGAGCTCGCGGTCGTACGGCTTGTTGGCGATGCCCTGCGCCACCAGCCAGGTCAGCGCGACGCTCATCGGCCAGATGACCAGCAGCGGCGCGAGCATCCAGTCGAGGATCTCGCCGAACAGGGAGCGGTGGCCGGACGATTCAGACGCCATGCCGTGTGGGGTCCTGCTGCGGGGTCAGAGCGTCACGGCGCGCCGATCGCCGCGCGGGGTCAGCCCGGGATCTTCTCAAGGCAGTAGCCCAGGCCGCGCACCGTCGCGATGCGGATCGGGCCCTGCTCGATCTTCTTGCGCAGCCGGTGGATGTAGACCTCGATGGCGTTGTTGCTGACCTCCTCGCCCCACTCGCACAGGCGCTCGACGAGCTGGTCCTTGCTGACGAGCCGGCCGGCGCGCTGCAGCAGTACCTCGAGCAGAGACGAGCTCGCGCGCCGACAGGTCCACCATCTGCTCGTTGATGTAGGCCACGCGGCCGGTGGCATCGAAGGTCAGCGGGCCGTGGCGGATCACGCTGGAGGCGGTGCCCAGGCCGCGGCGGGTCAGCGCGCGCACCCGCGCCTCGAGCTCCTGCAGCGCGAACGGCTTGGCCATGTAGTCGTCGGCGCCCAGGTCCAGCCCCTTGACCCGCTCCTCGATGCTGTCGGCCGCGGTCAGGATCAGCACCGGCAGCGACGAGCCCCGCGAGCGCAGGCGCCGAAGCACCTCCAGACCGTGCAGCTTGGGCAGGCCCAGGTCCAGGATCAGCAGGTCGAACTCATGCGACGCGAGCGCGGCGTCGGCCTCGCTGCCGCTGCCGACCTGGTCCACCGCGCAGCCCGATGCGCGCAGCGAGCGCAGCAGGCCGTCGGCCAGGACTTGGTCGTCTTCAGCGATCAGGATGCGCATGTGTCGTCCCCTCTGGTTATGAAGACATTCTAGGGAGCCGCCTGCGCGTGTTCCCTAGGCGTTTCCGAGCCGTGCGCAGGCGCCGGTGAGGGGGTGTCGGGTCAGGCCCGCGACAGGTTCGTCGGGGGAGCTCTCCCGCTGATGGTGGAAATCGGTGGGATCGCGTCGTGCTGGCTCATCCCATGAGCTACCAGGTGCCTAAGATGGCTGCATCGGACCTCAAGCAAGCCGCCTCGCGGATCGGCCCGTTCGACAAAGTACTGTACAGATATACAGATTGCGCCATAATCCGCCGCAGCCCAACAGGAGAAGATTGCATGGACGCCCCCGTGAAGAACGCCAACACCGAAAAAGCCAAGGCCCTGCAGGCCGCCCTCGCCCAGATCGAAAAGCAGTTCGGCAAGGGCTCGATCATGCGGCTGGGCGAAGGCGAGAAGATCGAGGACATCCAGGTCGTCTCCACCGGCTCGCTGGGCCTGGACATCGCGCTGGGCGTCGGCGGCCTGCCGCGCGGCCGGGTCGTCGAGATCTACGGTCCGGAATCCTCGGGCAAGACCACCCTGACCCTGCAGGTGATCGCCGAGATGCAGAAGCTGGGCGGCACCTGCGCCTTCGTCGACGCCGAGCACGCGCTGGACGTCCAGACTACGCCGGCAAGCTGGGCGTCAACGTGGACGACCTGCTGATCTCCCAGCCGGACACCGGCGAGCAGGCGCTGGAAATCACCGACACGCTGGTGCGCTCCGGCTCGGTCGACGTGATCATCGTCGACTCGGTGGCGGCGCTGGTGCCCAAGGCCGAAATCGAAGGCGAGATGGGCGACGCGCTGCCCGGCCTGCAGGCCCGCCTGATGTGCCAGGCGCTGCGCAAGCTGACCGGCACCATCAAGAAGACCAACTGCCTGGTCATCTTCATCAACCAGATCCGCATGAAGATCGGCGTCATGTTCGGCAACCCGGAAACCACCACCGGCGGCAACGCGCTGAAGTTCTACGCCTCGGTCCGCCTGGACATCCGCCGCATCGGCGCGATCAAGAAGGGCGACGAGGTGGTCGGCAACGAAACCCGCGTCAAGGTCGTGAAGAACAAGGTCGCGCCCCCGTTCCAGCCCAGGCCGAGTTCGACATCCTCTACGGCGAGGGCATCTACCGTAAGGGCGAGATCATCGACCTGGGCGTGCAACTGGGCCAAGATCGTCGAGAAGTCCGGCGCCTGGTACAGCTACCAGCGGCGAGCAAGATCGGCCAGGGCAAGGACAACGCCCGCGAGTTCCTGCGCGAGAACCCGGATCTGGCGGTCGAGATCGAGAACAAGATCCGCGACTCGCTGGGCATCCCGCTGCTGGGCGCCGCGACTGGCGACGCCGAGTAAGCACGGGGCACCGACGACATGACCCCGACCGAAGGCCGGCGGGGTCGTGCCTCGCAGCCCTTGTCGCTGAAGGCGCGCGCGGTAGCGCTTCTGGCCCAGCGCGAACACAGCGCGATGGAATTGCGGCGCAAGTTGCTGCGCATCGCGCGGGACCGGTCGGCGCAGGCCGCGGGGAGTGACGGCGACGAGTCCGCTTCCTCCGATGCGGACACGACCTCCTCGGATCTGGGCGAAGAAGTCGACGGCGTGATCGCCTGGGTCATGGCCAACGGCTACTTGGACGAATCCCGGTTCGTCGAATCCCGCCTGCACGTGAGATCGCAGCGCTTCGGCCAGCGACGCATCGAACAGGAACTGGCGCAGCATGGTTTGGCGCTCGACGCCGATCAGCGCGCGGCGCTTGCCGCCGGTGAGCTCGACCGGGCATGCGAGCTGCTGCGTCGCAAGTTCGGAGAGGGCGCCCCCGAGGACGTCTCCGCCGAGGCCAAGCGCCTGCGCTTCCTGATCGGTCGCGGGTTCGGTCCGGAGCTGGCCCGGCGAGCGGTTCGCCGCGTGGCCGCCGGTCCTGACACCTGAAGCGGCGACAAGCGGTGATCAGCGCGCGCGAGCGCTGAAACTACCCGTAATTTCGTGCGCCATGCGCAGCTTGCGGCTCGCTGACAAGCCTACGCCAGTGCGCGTCGCAACCGCGCCAAAGGCCTGATGCAGCGCAGCATGCTACATTTTCGGCTTCGCAAATCTGCCCGCTGACGTTGTCCGCGGGCGTGTTTTTGCGTGTTTGCACCGGTTTATGTCTTCCACCGCCTCCCCCGAGCGCCATCCGCCGCACCTTCGTCGCACCGCCGACGCGCGCGCCTATGGCCGCGAAGACGGGGGATCCGGCGCGCTGGCGCGGCTGATTCCTGCACTGCAAACCTCCTCTCTGCGCCGGCACCGCGGACTGCCCGCGGCGTTGGCGGCCTCTTCCTGATCCATCCATCAAGCGAGACCTCCCTATGAAGATTCACGAGTACCAGGGCAAGGAAATCCTGCGCCAGTTCGGCGTGCCGGTGCCGCGCGGCATTCCCGCGTTCACGGTGCAAGAGGCGGTCGAAGCCGCGCAGAAAGCTGGGCGGCCCGGTCTGGGTCGTCAAGGCGCAGATCCACGCGGGTGGCCGCGGCAAGGGCGGCGGCGTGAAGGTGGCCAAGAGCCTGGACGACGTGAAGGCGCTGTCCGAGCAGATCCTGGGCATGCAGCTGGTCACGCACCAGACCGGCCCGGAAGGCCAGAAGGTCCGCCGCCTGTACATCGAGGAAGGCGCGGACATCAAGAAGGAACTGTACGTCTCGCTGGTGACCGACCGCGGCACCCAGAAGGTCGCCTTCATCGCGTCGAGCGAAGGCGGCATGGACATCGAGGAAGTCGCCCACTCGACCCCCGAGAAGATCATCACCGAGTACATCGATCCGCTGACCGGCATCACCACCGAGCAGTCGAAGAAAATCGCCGCGGCCATCGGCCTGACCGGCGCCTCGGTGGACCAGGCCGTCGACCTGTTCGCCAAGCTGTACAAGTGCTACATGGAAACCGACGCGTCGCTGGTGGAAATCAACCCGCTGAACTGCGACTCCAGCGAGGGCAACCTGATCGCCCTGGACGCCAAGTTCAACTTCGACTCCAACGCGCTGTTCCGTCACCCGGAAATCGTCGCCTACCGCGACCTGGACGAAGAGGATCCGGCTGAAATCGAAGCCTCGAAGTTCGACCTGGCCTACATCTCGCTGGACGGCAACATCGGCTGCCTGGTGAACGGCGCCGGCCTGGCCATGGCCACCATGGACACCATCAAGCTGTTCGGCGGCGAGCCGGCCAACTTCCTGGACGTCGGCGGTGGCGCCACGGCCGAGAAGGTCACCGAAGCCTTCAAGATCATGCTGAAGAACCCCGAGGTGAAGGGCATCCTGGTGAACATCTTCGGCGGCATCATGCGCTGCGACGTGATCGCCGAAGGCGTGATCGCCGCCTGCAAGGCCGTGAACCTGAACGTGCCGCTGGTCGTGCGCATGAAGGGCACCAACGAAGACCTGGGCAAGAAGATGCTGGCCGAGTCCGGCCTGCCCATCATCTCCGCCGACACCATGGACGAAGCCGCGACGAAGATCGTTGCCGCCGTCAAGTAAGCCGCAGACCCAGCCAAGGAATACGACATGAGCATTCTACATCAACAAGGACACCAAGGTCATCACCCAGGGCATCACCGGCAAGACCGGTCAGTTCCACACCCGCGGCTGCCAGGCCTACGCCAACGGCAAGAACGCGTTCGTCGCCGGCGTGAACCCCAAGAAGGCCGGCGAGGAGTTCTCGGAGCATCCCCATCTACGCCACCGTCAAGGAAGCCGACGCCCAGACCGGCGCGACCGTCTCGGTGATCTACGTGCCGCCCGCGGGCGCCGCCGCCGCGATCTGGGAAGCCGTCGAGGCCGACCTGGACCTGGCGATCTGCATCACCGAAGGCATCCCCGTCCGCGACATGCTGGAAGTGCGCAACAAGATGAAGGCCAAGGAAGCGGCCGGCGGCAAGAAGACGCTGCTGCTGGGCCCGAACTGCCCCGGCCTGATCACGCCGGACGAGATCAAGATCGGCATCATGCCCGGCCACATCCACCGCAAGGGCCGCATCGGCGTGGTGTCGCGCTCCGGCACGCTGACCTATGAAGCCGTCGCCCAGCTGACCGAGCTGGGCCTGGGCCAGTCGTCGGCCGTCGGCATCGGCGGCGACCCGATCAACGGTCTGAAGCACATCGACGTGATGAAGGCCTTCAACGACGATCCGGACACCGACGCCGTCATCATGATCGGCGAAATCGGCGGCCCGGACGAGGCGGAAGCCGCCCGCTGGAGCAAGGACAACATGAAGAAGCCGGTCGTCGGCTTCATCGCCGGCGTCACCGCCCCTCCCGGCAAGCGCATGGGCCACGCCGGCGCGCTGATCTCGGGCGGTGCCGACACGGCCGAAGCCAAGCTGGACATCATGGAAGCGTGCGGCATCACCGTCACGCGCAACCCGTCCGAAATGGGCAAGCTGCTGAAGGGCCTGCTGTAAGTAGCAGGAAAAACCTGATGCTGGAGACCGCGGCTGCGTAATTTCACGCACTGCGGTTCCGGGGGCTGAAAGCGGACAATCCGTTCGCTTTCCCCGAACCGAAGAAGGGGCCCGACGGGCCCCTTCGTTCGTTCGACCCTCCAACGCTTTAGACTGGGCCCTTGCTCGCGCAAGGCCTGGCGCGGGTTCCCTTCCTATGGACATGCTCACCAGCCCCGAGTTCTGGCTCGCCGTCGGCCAGATCATCCTGATCGACATCCTGCTGGGTGGCGACAACGCCGTCGTCATCGCGCTTGCCTGCCGCAAGCTCCCGCCGAACCTGCGCACCAAGGGCATCCTGTGGGGCACCGCGGGTGCCATCGTCCTGCGTGTCGTGCTGATCTTCTTCGCACTGACGCTGCTGAAGCTGCCCTTCCTGAAACTGGTCGGCGGCGTGCTCCTGCTGTGGATCGGCATCAAGCTGCTGCTGCCCGAGGCGGACGACGACCACTCGAAGATGGAAGCCAGCGACAAGCTGTGGGGCGCCGTGAAGACGGTGATCGTGGCCGACTTCGTGATGAGCCTGGACAACGTGATCGCGATCGCCGGCGCCGCCGAGGGGGCGGGTGCCCATCACCAGATGCCGCTGGTGATCTTCGGCCTGCTGGTGTCGATTCCGATCATCGTGTGGGGCAGCCAGCTCGTGATCAAGCTGATGGACAAGTTCCCCATTGTCATCACGCTGGGCGCGATGCTGCTGGGCTGGATCGCCGGGACGATGCTGGTCACCGATCCCGCGCTCAACAGCTGGGTGCCGATGCAGCCGGGCAGCAAGCCGGGCACGACCGAAGTCCTGCCGCAGGTCTATTACGCCCTGGGCGTGGGCGGCGCGCTGTTCGTGCTGGCGGTCGGCAAGCTGCTGGCCGCGCGCAAACCGGCACAAGCCTGACGAAAGGCCCGCCATGTCATGAGCGCCTCCGGCTTCCTGAAGCGACTGCTGGGCCGGGGTGCGTCTGATGACGAAGGCTTCGCCACGTCCGATTCGATGCCGACGACGCAGCCGATGCCGAGATCGGCCGGCGTGGCGCTCGACAACTACGAAATCGGCGAGGAGATCGGTCGCGGCGCCATGGCGGTGGTCAATCGCGCCGTCGACCGGCGCAGCGGGGTGACCGTCGCGATCAAGCGACTGGCCCTGCAGCGTGAGTTCTCGCCCGACGATCTCGTCGATGTCCGCGACCGCTTCATGCGCGAGGCCAGCGCGGCGCGTCACCTCGATCACCCGGACATCCTGCGGGTGCTGGACGCCGGCGAATGCGCGGGCGACACCTGGATTGCGATGGAATACGTCGTGGGCCAGGACCTCAGCCACCACACCCGCCCCGGTCAGCTGTTGCCGCTGCGAGAGGTGCTGCTGCTGGGCGCGCGCCTGGCGCGTGCGCTGCAGTACGCCCATGGCCACGGGGTCGTGCATCGCGACATCAAGCCGGCCAACGTGATGCTCGAGCGCGCCTCGGGCAGCGTGAAGATCATGGATTTCGGCATCGCCCGGGTCGCCGACGGCAGCCGGACGCGCACCGGCCTGGTCCTGGGCACGCCGTCGTACATGTCGCCGGAACAGCTCGCTGGGCTGCAGATCGACGGCCGCAGCGATCTCTATTCGCTGGGCGCGATGCTGTTCCAGCTGCTCACCGGCAACCTGCCGCATCAGACCGAGTCCATGGCGACGCTGATGCACCAGATCATGAATCAGGCCGCCGCCGATGTCCGTCAGCTCCGGCCGGAGCTGCCCGAATCGCTGGCCCTGGTGGTGGCGCTCGCGCTGGAGAAACGTCCCGAACTCCGCTACCAGCGCGGCGACGTGCTGGCGCAGGACCTGGAGTCCGTGCTGAGCCAGATTCCGGTCGAATTGGCCAATAGCACCGGCGCCACACCCCCCCACCGGCGGGACAGGCATTCGAGCAAACTTTGCGGCTACAGTCCCAGGGCGCAGTGCACAATCCCCTTCCCCCAGCCGATCCCGCCAGCAAGACATGACCCTGGAGTTCTTCAGCGCCACCGACACCGGACGTGTGCGCGACAACAATGAAGACTCGGTCGCCCTGGAACCGGGCGTCGGGCTGGCGGTTCTCGCGGACGGAATGGGTGGCTACAACGCTGGCGAAGTTGCCAGCCAGATGCTGACGACCTTCATCAAATCCGAGCTCGGACGCTGGTTGTCGGAAGCGGGCCAGCATGCCACCGACATCGACGTGCGCCGCGCGATGGACATCTGCGTGGACAACGCCAATCGCGCCATCTTCAACGCGGCCAACACCAATCCGCGCTACGCCGGGATGGGAACGACGCTGGTGCTGGCCGTGTTCCGGGAACAGAGCCTGCTGCTGGGTCACGTGGGGGACTCGCGGGCTTACCGATATCGCGATGGGCAACTGGTGCAACTGACCCGTGACCATTCGTTGCTGCAGGAGCAGATCGATGCGGGTCTACTGACGCCCGAGGAAGCGGTGTTCAGCAGCAACAAGAATCTGGTGACACGGGCGGTCGGCGTGGAAGACACGGTGATGCTCGAGGTCCATCAGCATGAGTTGCTGCCGGGCGACCAGATCCTGCTGTGCAGCGACGGACTGTCCGACATGGTCGATGACGTCAGCGTGGCACAGGTGTTGCAAAGCCACAGTGACCTGCCTGAAGCGGCGCAGGCGCTGGTGGACGCCGCCAATGACATGGGCGGCAAGGATAATATTGCGATCGTTCTGGTTCGCGCGGAAAGTCGCACCAAGCCATGGGCGTGGTGGCCATTCAGTCGTAACAATGGGCGCCGCTGAGGCGGCCCGCTACAAATAAAGACAGGACTCGAGGTCAAGCATGGGCAAGCTGGTGGTGTCGCTGGACGGCGTGGTGATCAAGGAAGTGCAGATCACCAAGGACAAGACCACGCTCGGCCGTCGGCCGTATAACGACATCGTGATCGACAACCTCGCGGTCAGCGGCGAACACGCCGTGCTGCAGATGGTTGGCGCCGATGTGTTCATCGAGGATCTGAACTCGACGAACGGCACGTACATCAACGGCAAGGCGATCAAGAAGCAGCTGCTCTCGCACAGCGATGTGATCGAGGTCGGCAAGTACAAGATCAAGTACCTGGTCGAGGACAACGCCGATTACGAGAAGACGATGATCCTGCGTCCGGGCACGGCCCCGAGCAGCGGTTTCGGTCTGCCGTCCTCGTTCGGTGGCCTGGGCCCGGCGCCGGTGGCGACCTCCCCGGCGGCGATCAAGGTGCTCAACGGCCCAGCGGCCGGCCGCGAGGTCACGCTGACCAAGGTCGTGACGACGGTCGGCAAGCCTGGCGTGCAGGTGGCTTCCATCACCAAGCGTCCCAGCGGCTACGTGTTCGCGCACGTCGAGGGCAACGCCCGGCCGGTGGTCAACGGCGCGCCGCTGACGGCGGAATCGGTCCCGTTGAAGAACGGCGACGTGATCGAGCTGGCCGGCACGCAGATGCAGTTCGTCCAGGTCTGACGAGCCACGGCGACGCGCCCGATGCCCGTCGTCATGGGCCTTCCGGGCTGTCATGGATGTATCGAGATGCTTCCGCGATGTCAGGCGATCACCGACACGCGTGCAGGTTTTCACGGCATCCCGGTGGGGTCGCGTAAGCGACGGCAATAAGTCCCCAGTTCGAGGATTCGGCGCTTAGCGCGGTGCGGCGCTGCCTCTACAGTGCTGCGCATGAAGATTCGCGTGCTCGGTTGCGCCGGCGCCTTGGCGGCCGGCTACAGGACCACCTCATTCCTGCTGGACGACGATGTGCTCATCGACGCCGGCAGCGGTGTGGCTGAGCTCACCGTCGATGCGATGGTTCAGGTCGATCACATCCTGGTCACGCACTCCCATCTGGACCATGTGCTGGCGATCGGCCTGTTGGCGGATACCGTGCAGCGCCGCCGCGCCCAGGCGGGTCGGCCGCCGGTGCGGGTGCATGCGCTGCCGGAGACCCTTGAGGCCCTGCGCGCCCATGTGTTCAACGGTGTCATCTGGCCGGATTTCACCCGGCTGCCGACGCGGGAGCGCCCCGCGCTGACCTTCCATGAATTCGCTGTCGGGGACCGGCTGGACCTGGGTCGCGACCGACACGTCGAGGTGCTGAGCGCCGCGCACACCGTGCCGGCGGTGGGCTTCGCGGTCGATGGCGGTGAGGCCGGCCATTGGGTGTTCACCGGCGACACGGGTCCGAATCTGGCGCTGTGGCAGCGCCTGTCGGAGATCCGCGTGGCTCACCTGATCATCGAATGCGCGTTCGGTGACGACGAGTGCGGCCTGGCGGGGATCAGCAAGCATCTGTGCCCGACGACCTTGCGCGAGGAGCTCGCGAAGTTGAACGGCGCGATTGACGTCCACATCACCCACATCAAGCCGGGCGAGCGCGCGGCGGTGATGGAGGCGGTCACGGCGATGAAGACGACACATCGGATCTCTGCGCTCGAGAACTTCCAGGAATTCACCCTGGGCTGACGTCTTCTTGACGATCCCAAACCGCCCGCGCTGGATGCCCACCGCGGGCGGTCTTGTTTTCAGCCTTGCCCTCGCGCGGGGGGGCGTCCGCCGAATGGGGGCGACAAACTTTGTCAGCCCGACAGTGGGTGACAAATCTGGGCAGGTTGACTGACAAAAATCGTCAGTCGCCCGGCGCGCTCAACCTGCGAGGGCCCGCGCGCCCGTGATGTCATTCACGAATTGGAGAAGCAAACGGGTTGGCACGGCCCCTGCGTACAGAAGGCTCGTCTCTACCTCACTCTCTCCTAGGAGTTTTTCAATGAAGCGCGTTCAACAAGGTTTCACCCTGATCGAACTGATGATCGTCGTGGCGATCATCGGCATCCTGGCTGCCGTGGCCCTGCCGGCCTACTCGGACTACATCAAGAAGTCGAAGGTCAGCGAGCTGATCGCCGTGGTCGGCCAGCCCAAGGCAGCCATCCAGGAATGGGTGTCGGTCAACGGCGCCTTCCCGTCCGACGCGACCAAGCTCGGCCTGGAAGCCGTCACGACGAAGTACGTGAAGCAGATTGATTACGCGACCTCGGGCAGCAACGCTACCCTGACCGTGACGGCCAACTCCAACATCGGCACCGGCGTCGACAACGGCACCGTCATGATCTCGGCGACGAAGGGCACCACCGACCAGCTGGTCTGGACCTGCGCCCCGGGCGCCGCGAGCCCGATCGCTCTGAAGTATCTGCCGGCCAGCTGCAAGCCGACCTAATCTGATCTGAACGGATCAGCGGATGGCCTCGATGCCATCCAGAAGACAAGGAGCCTTCGGGCTCCTTTTTCTTTGCACGTCCTGTCGGCTGGCGTCGGTCGCGACGTCGGCGTTACCATCTGGCCCGCCTTGAAACCGCCCCTCACCTTCTCGACGCGCATGACCCGCTGGCTGCCCCTCGCATTGGCGGTATTGCTATGGGCCGTGCCGTTGATGCACAGCGCAATGCCGACCCAACTCGGCCCGCATGACTTCTCCCGCGTGGTGCAATTGCTGGTCCTGCTCGTCCCCACAGTCGCTTGGGCATTGTCGACACCGGGCCACTCGACGCGGTTCCGTCTGGCCAGCAAGTTGCCTTGCCTCGCGCTGGCTGGGTTGGTCGCAGCGTCCTGCCTTCACGCGGCACATCCGCTGATCGCGCTGCGCGAGGTCGCGCTCTTCGCTGGATTGCTGCTGTTGGCACAACAGCTGGCGCGCTGCTTCTCCGATCGCGAGGTGCGCGATCGATTCCTCGACGTGGTGGCTGTCGGCGCGGCGGTGTATGGCGTGATCTGGGCCGTCGTCCTGTTGCTTGGAGCCGCGCTGCAGCGCGAGCTCTTTGCTCCATGGGAAGTCATCTTCGGTTTCGACAATGGCCGTTTCCTGAATCACGTGCAGTCCATGTCCCTGCCGCTGGCCGGTGTGGTACTGCTCAGGCCAAGCGCGCCGAGATGGCTGAAGGCTGCGGCGGCAATCGCGCTGACGACCGGGGGAGCGATTCTCACGCTGTACCTTGCACGCGCGTCCATCCTGGCGCTGTTGGTCGGGGCGGTGGTGACGGTCGCCGTCTTCGGACGTGCGAGCATGCGTTACGCGCTGACGATGGTCACGACGCTCGGGAGCGGCGCCGCGGTCACCGGTTTGCTCTGGTACCTCTGGCTTCAGCACGCGTCTGCGCCGATGACGGATGACATCCTGAGCCCCCACTTCCGCGACTTCCTGGTCCATCAAGCGCTGAGCCTGTTCGCGACCTCGCCTTGGCTGGGTGTGGGGCCGATGCACTTCACGAACACGGTCAACCTGATCGCGGGCCATCCTCACAACGCGTATGTGATGGTCCTGTCGGAGTACGGAGTCGCCGCGACCTTGCTGATCCTCTGGATCGCCTGCGGATTCCTTCGACGCGCGTTCGCTCGCGTGCGTGAATTGGGGTCGACCCAGCCGATCCTCGCCTGCGCGCTGCTGGCTTCGACGGTCGCGATGCTGGTCGACAGCGGTTTCTCCGGGAACTGGGTCATGCCGATCTCGCAGATGTGGATTGCGGTGCTGGTGGCGTTGCTGATGTCCTTGGAACAAGCTTCAGCGGCGCCTGCGGTGATCGATCGCCGCCCACGTCTTCGCTTGCTGGGGCGGGCACTGGTGCTGTCGGTAATGGTCACCGCCACCGGCATGGCGCTGATGGAAATTCCCGATGACATCCCGCATCTGTACACCGGCGAGCCGATGAAGCAGCCTATCGGTGAGCAATATCTCAGTTTCCGCTTCTGGTCCTACGGCTGGTTCTGATGACGACTTCTCCCAAAGCTCCCTTCGAATGGCGCCGCCGCGTTCGCGCCGCTGGCGTCCACCTGCTGACCTGCTTGGCCGTCGCGGCCGGTGTCGCCGCGCTGGTGCTGCTGGTCTGGTATCCCTGGCCCTACCGGATCATCTCCGGCGGCGACAAGCTGCTCTTCCTCGTGATGGGCGTGGACATCGTCATGGGTCCGCTGATCACGCTGGCGATCTTCGACATCCGCAAGCCGATGCGCGAGCTCAAGCGCGATCTGGTCATCATCGTGGCCCTGCAATTGGCCGCGCTTGGATATGGACTGCACACCGTCTATCTCGCCCGGCCGGCGGTCCTTGCGCTCGAGACACAGCGCTTTCGCCTGACCATCGCGAATGACGTCCTGGCCGACGAGCTGCCGAACGCCGTCGAAGGGATGCGCCGCCTGCCGTTGGATGGCCCTCGCGTCGTGAACACGGCCGAGCCTTCCGACGCGCAACGCCCTGATGCGATCTTCAAGGCGATGCAAGGCGCGGACATCGGCTCCCGCCCCATCTTCTGGCGTCCGTGGGGCGCCGAGGGCCGCGCGCACGCGCTGAAGGTGGCCCGTCCGCTCGCGCCGCTGATGTCGCGCGCCAAAGACCACGCCGCGCTCGACGACGCCATCGCTCGCTCCGGCAAGCCGGTGGATCAACTCGCGGTGATTCCGATGATCGCGCGCAGCACCGACTGGTCCGTCCTCATCGACAAGACGACCGGCGATCCGGTCGGCTTCGCGCCGATCGACGCGTTCTGAGCGTTCCTGCTGTTTCCGATCTCACCAGCGGCAAGTGCCGGCAAGGGCGGTAGAGTTCCGCCCTGTCCTCACGACCCGGATCGTCCATGACGCTCGCCGCGACGGCCCCTGCCGCCGATTTCCCCGCCAAGACCGCCGCGCCGCATCGCCAGTTCCTCACCGGACTGGGCCTGCTGCTGGGCGTGACGCTGGCGCCGCTGATCGCCTACAACCAGACGCCCTCGGCCACGCTCTACAACCAGCTGATGGCCTTCGCCGGCCTGGGCCTGCTCGTCGCGGGCCTGGCCTGGGGGCGCTCGCTGGTTGCGGGCCTGAAGTGGGACGGCGTGTCGCTGGGCCTGGCGCTGATGGCGGTGGTCGCGCTGGCCGCGCCGTTCACGCACGGGTTGCCGTGGTCGATGTCGCTCACCAGCCTGGCCATGTTGCTGGGCGCGCTGCTCGCGGTGCAGGCCGGGCAGGCCGTGTCACCGGCCCAGCGTGATCCGGTGCTGACGATGTTCTGCGTGGCGCTGGTGGGCGCCGGCTTGCTGAGCGTGGTCGTCAGCATCGTGCAGATGTTCTTCCCGGCGATCGCCGACGGCACATTCATCGCTCGCTCGGGCCTGGCCGGCCGCGCGGTGGGCAACATGCGGCAGCCGAACCACCTGGCCAGCCTGTTGATGTGGGCCTGCGTCGCGTCGGTGTGGCTGGCCCAGGGCGGCTGGCTGGCGCGGCGACTGGGCAGCGCGCTGCGCGGCACGGTGGCGCTGCATGGGCTGCTGTTCCTGTTCGTGTTCTGCGTGCTCCTGAGCGCCTCCCGCACCGGGATGATCGGCGTGGCGATGCTGGCGGTCTGGGGCCTCGTCGACCGTCGCCTGACGCGGAGCGTGCGTTGGGCGCTGGGCTCGACGCTGGTGATGTTCGCGATCAGTTGGGCGCTGCTGGAGCTCTACACCTCGATGAGCCACCACGCCTTCGGCGCGCAGTCGCGCGTGTCGGAGGAGGGCGCCGGATCCCCGTCGCGCATCGCCATCGTGAAGAATGCGATCGGGCTGCTGCAGCGGTATCCGCTGACGGGCTCGGGCTGGGGTGACTTCAACTTCGCCTGGACGATGACGCCGTTCCCGGATCGTCCGGTCGCGTTCTTCGATCACACGCACAACCTCGAGCTGCAACTGCTGGTCGAGATGGGCCTGCCGTTGGGTCTGGTGACGCTGGCGCTGCTGGCCGCGGGCCTGTGGCGCGCGTTCGCCGGTGCCGTGCGCGGCAGCGCGGCCACGCGCTGCGCGGCGATGCTGGTGGCGATGATCGGCCTGCACAGCCAGTTCGAGTACCCCCTCTGGTATGCCTACTTCCTGCTGCCTGCCGCGTTGGCCTACGGCCTGTGCCGGGCCCGAACGGGGGAGTCCGATACGCCCTCCGCGGCGGCACGCACGACCGCTCCCGCCGAAGCGGGCACCCGTCGACCGCTGCTGGCCGCCATCGGGGTGATCGTCGCGGCGCTGGTGCCGCTGGTCGTCGTCGACTACCTGCGCATCGTGCACATCTACGCGCCCCCGGCGGGCGCGGCATCGCTGGATGACCGCATCCTCTCGGGCCAACGCTCACCGCTGTTCGCGCTGCAGGCCGATTACGCCGAGGCCACCGTGCAGCCCCCCGGCGCCGTGGCGCTGCTGGCGGCGCGCGAGACCGGTCACCACCTGATCGACACGCGGCTCATGATGGCGTGGGCCCGGTCGCTGAACGCGGTCGGCGAAACCGACAAGGCGCGTTACGTCGTCGCCCGCCTGCGCGAGTTCCGCAACAACGCCAGCCAGGAATGGCTGGGCGAATGCGACGAGGTCGCCGAGCTCGGTGCCGCCGCGAAGCCCTTCCAGTGCGAACCGCCGCAGCGCGAGTACAGCTTCCGCGAGCTGCGCTGAGCGCCAGGAGAGCGCTCGCAGGCGTTCCGCCGGTCCAGGCCTGTTCAGACCTCCGCGTGCCAGTCGCCCGACTTGCCGCCGTGTTTCTCCAGCACGCGGATCTGCTCCATGACCATGCCGCGGTCCGCGGCCTTGCACATGTCGTAGACGGTGAGCAGGCCCACTTGCACGGCGGTCAGCGCCTCCATCTCGACACCGGTGCGGCCGTGGGTCTCCACCTGCGCGGTGCAGACCACCGCCACCGCCGCCTCGTCCAGCGCGAACTCCACCGCCACGCGGGTGATCGGCAACGGGTGGCACAGCGGGATCAGATCCGAAGTTCGCTTCGCGGCTTGAATGGCCGCGATGCGGGCGACGCCGATGACATCGCCCTTCTTGGCGTTCCCATCTCGAATCAGCGCGAGCGTGTCCGGCTTCATGCGGATGCGGCCCGAGGCGCGTGCCACGCGATGCGTGACATCCTTGCCGGAGACGTCCACCATGTGGGCTTGTCCGTCGGCGTCAAAATGGGTCAGAGGCGAGCTCATGGGCGCGGCAACAATCGCGAAACCGTAGAGCCGGCATCATAGTTCTGGTCCCTGGAGATCCCTTGAACCGACTGCACCCCATTCCCTTCCGCAAACGCTGCGTCGCCGCGCTGGTCAGCGTCGCGCTGCTCGGCCAGGGCGCCTTCGTGGGCGCCTACGCTCAGGTGAACCTGCCGGCGCTGGGCGACTCGGTGTCCGCCGACGTCAGCATCGGCGCCGAGAAGAAGCTCGGTGATCAGGTCATGCGCCAGATCCGCATCGACCCCGACTACATCGACGATCCGCTGTTGCTCGAGTACGCGCAGAACACCTGGCAGCCGCTCGTCGACGCCGCGCGCCGCCTGGGCAACATCAGCGACGACACCAGCGACCGTTTCGCCTGGGAGCTCTTCCTGGTGCGTGACAAGTCGGTCAACGCCTTCGCGCTGCCCGGCGGTTACGTCGGTCTGCACCTGGGCCTGATCGCGATGACCGGCGCGCGCGACGAGCTCGCCTCGGTGCTGGGCCATGAACTCTCGCACGTGACGCAGCGCCACATCGCGCGCAGCATCGTCGGCGACGCCCGCACCAGCCTGCTCGCCACCGCGGGCCTGCTGCTGGGCATCCTGGCCGCCGCCAAGAGCCGCAGCGTCGACGGCGCGCAGGCCGCGATCGTCACCAGCCAGGCCGCCGCCGCGCAGGCGCAGCTGAATTTCTCCCGCGACATGGAGCGCGAGGCCGACCGGGTCGGTTTCCAGGTCATGACGCAGGCGGGTTACCAGCCCGCCGGCATGGCCAGCATGTTCCAGCGCATGGAGCAGGCCTATCACCTGATGGATTCGGGCGCCTATCCCTACCTGCGCAGCCACCCGCTGACCAGCGAGCGTATCGGGGAGGCCCGCGCGCGGCTGGGCACCTCCGGCGAGACCAAGCTCGTGGGCACCTCCGAGCACGCGCTCATGGCCGCGCGCGCACGCGTGCTGATGGATCAGCGCACCGATCCGTGGCGGGTGCTGCAGGGCCTGGACGCGGGATCGCGCCAGGGCGAGAAGAACATCGACCAGCTCGCGGCGCGCTATACGAGCGCGCTGGCCTCGATCAAGCTGCGCGACTTCGCGCGCGCCGAGGCGACGCTCAAGACCGCCGACGCGCTCGCCGGCCTGCTGGGCGCGGACCCGGGCGCCAAGCGCCTGCTGGTCTATTTGCATGCGGAGCTGGAACTGGCGCGCGGCAACGCGGCCGCGGGTTTCGCGGCGCTGGAGCCGCTGAAGAACGAGCGCTCGCGCCCGATGCTGATGCTGCGCGCGGACCTGGCACAGGCCGATGCGCGGCCCGAGGTGAAGCGCGAGGCCGCCGAATCGCTGCAGACCTACCTGAGCCTGCACGGCCAAGACGCGCTGGGCTGGCAGGAGATCTCGACGCTGTGGCAGCAGCTGGGCCAACCGCTGCGCTCGGTGCGCGCGCAAGGCGAGTCCCGCGCCGCGCTGGGCGACATCAACGGCGCGATCGACCGGCTGCGCTCCGCGCTGCGCCAGTCGCGCGCGCGGGATTCGGATCAGATCGAGGCCTCGGTCATCGACGCGAGGCTGCGCGCGCTGGTCTACGAACAGCGCCAGATGCTCGCCGAGATGTACCCGCGCGGCGTGCCTCCGGGCGCGGAGCCCTGAGCGGCAATACGCTTGCGACAAAGCGCGCCGAGGCGCGCTTTTTCATGGCCGCTTGAATGCGGCGCCCAATGAAAAAAGCCCCGCTTGCGCGGGGCTTTCGTGTCAGGCGTTGATCAGGAGATCAGAACGACTGGTTGTAGCGGATCCAGAAGAAGCGGTCGATCGGCAGATCCGGATCGACGGCGGTGGCGCTGGCATCGGCGTCCAGGTTGAAGCGGGGCTTCTTCAGGAACACGTTGTTGATACCGACCATCAGCTGGCCCTTCCAGGGGGTCTTCAGGCCGACGCTGACGTCGTGGAAGACCTGAGCGCCCAGACGGTTGTAACCCTCGCCTTCGGTGCCCTGGAAGTAGCCGTCAGGACGGTTGCACTGGATGGTGGCGGTCAGGCAGGTCGACTTGGTCGCGCTGTAGTAGCGCGAGGTCCAGGTCGCCGACCATTGAGCCATCGTCCAGTCCAGCGACACGTTGCCCTTGACCGGGTAGATCGGATACTCCTTGGCGTAGTCGATCCAACGCGAGCTGGCGTCGTTCGTGCTCTTGATGGCGTACTTGTCGGTGTAGCTGAAGTCACCCTTCACGTTGAACTGACCGAACGCGGTCTTGGGCAGGCGGTAAGCCACGCCGAAGTCCCAGCCGGACACTTCCAGTTGACCCAGGTTGGCGTTGCCGCGCGACAGGCCGATCAGCTGACCCGTGGCCGGATCACGCTTGAGCGACGAGCAGAAGCTCTGAACGCCTTGCGTGTAGCACTGGCCGAGGATGTAGTTGGCGGAGACGGCCGTGATGCGGTCCTTCACCTTGATGTTGTACCAGTCCACGGTCACGGTCAGACCGTTGACGTAGGACGGGCTGTACACCAGGCCGGCGGTCTTCGACAGCGAGGTCTCGGGCGTCAGCGACGAGTTGCCCGCGCCGGTCGAGAACGGCGCCGTGCTCTGCGCGCCGCCAGCGCTGCTGATCGCGGCGCCGCTTTGCTGCAGTTGACGGAAGGTGGCGGAACCGGCGCCGGCGGCCGCGCAGCGGGCTTGCACCGCGGCGTTGCCCTTGACCGAGCCGTAGACGGTGTCGCAAGGATCCAGGTAGGTGTCGTACGACTGGCTGCCGCCGCCGAACGTGTCAGCCAGCGTCGGCGCGCGGAAGCCTTGGGCGATGGTGCCGCGGGCCAGCAGGTCCTTGATCGGCTTCCACATGAAGCTGAACTTGCTGTTCGTCGTGTCGCCGAAGTTGCTGTAGTCCGAGTAGCGCGTGGCCAGGTTGATGCTCAGCAGCTCGACGGCCGGCAGGTTCTTCAGCAGCGGGATGTTCAGTTCCGCGTACGCTTCCTTGACGGAGTAGCTGCCGGTCGTGGCATTGCCAGCCAGGTCGGTCGAGTAGCCCGATTGCTCGAACTGACCCGGACGGTCGTAACCGGAAACCTTGCGATGCTCGAAGCCGCCCGCCAGGCCGACGGCGCCGGCCGGCAGGTTGAACAGCTCGCCGCCGAAGTCGGCCGTCGCGCTCTTCACGACCGAGCCGTAGCTGGCCTGACCGGTCGACATGACGTACTTCAGCACGTCAGCGTTGGAGGCGGACGGGCCGCCCAGGATGTCCCAGGGCACGCACTCGGCCAGGGGAATCGGGGCTGCGGCCGTACCGCACTGGACCACGCCGCTGGCGTTCTTGAAGGACGGGCCCAGGGCCTTCTTCAGGTTCAGCAGGTTCAGGTTGCCGGTCGAGAGGACCGTGCCCGAGGTCTTGTTGTAGTTGTAGCCGACGTTCCAATTCCAGGCCTTGCCCAGGATGGTCAGGTCGCCTTCGAGGCTGCCGTCCAGGTGGAAGGTCTTGTTGTTGTTCTTCGTCAGGCGCGGCACTTCAATGACACGGCGCTGGAAGAACAGGTTCTGGCCGTTGCCGGCACCGACCACCGACGAGCCCAGCGGGTTGTAGTAGCTGTCCTTGTCGATGTAGACCGGGTAGGCGGCCTGCGTCGTGGACTGCAGCGGGTAGCCGGCCACCTGGCGCGAGGACTCGCGGTCCGAGTACATCGCGGTGGTGTTGAAGCGGACCGCGTCGGTCAGGTCGATACCAGCCTTGGTGAAGATCGACTTCTGTTCCGTCGGCGACTGGAACATCATCTGGCTGGTCGAGTTGAAGTTGTCGTTCGTGACCGCGCCGACGTGGTAGTTGGCGGGGTTGCGCGAATCGGCGCCCGTGCCGTCGCCGAGGGGACCGCCGGTGTGGTTCAGCACGAAGGTCGATCCGGTGGGCGAGCCCGCTGCGTTCAGCGTGCGATAGCGGCCCCAGGGACCCAGGCCGTAGCCGGCGGTGGGCAGCTCGGGACCGTAGGTCGAGGACGTCTGCTCACGGTCCTTGGCCCAGACGGTGCCTTGCTTGTTGTAGTTGAAGCCCACCATGATGGAGGCCTTGTCGTCGCCGGCGCCGACGGTGAACTGACCCATCTCGGTCTTGCCGTCGCCCTTCGAGTTCTCGCCGTAGTACACGCTGGCATTGGCGCCAGTCATGCTCTTCTTCAGGATGAAGTTCACCACGCCGGCGATGGCGTCCGAACCGTAGATCGACGAGGCGCCGTCCTTCAGCACTTCCACGCGATCGATCATCGAGGCGGGAATCGTCGACACGTCGGAGTAGCCCGCGACGGTCTGCGTCCAGCGCTTGCCGTTGACCAGCACCAGCAGACGCAGCGAACCCAGGTTGCGCAGGTTGATGTACTGGCCGCCCTGCTCGCGGTTGGAGGTCAGCACGGCGCCCTTGGAGAAGTCGGGCGAACCGGCCGAGGCCAGCGCGTTCACGATGTCGCCGACGGTCGTCAGGCCGCTCTTCTGGATGTCCTCAGCCGTCACCTTCAGGACGGGCTGGGCGGTCTCGGCATCGACTTGGCGGATGCGGGTACCGGTGATCTCCACGCGTTCGATCTGCGTGGGTTGCGCTTGCTGCGCCAGGGCTTCGCCGGCCAGGCTGCCGAGCGCGAGGGTTGCCGCGAGGGCAATCTTGGAACGATGGTGCATGACTTCTCCGAAGGATGCGTGGGGCTTGTAGACCTCTCCGCTGGCTCGGCTGCGGCCCCTCCAGGTCGGATAGGTCCCACGGCCGCGTCGGCGACTTGAGCGGACCGATTGTGGAGAGCCCCCTCCGCCCAAATCCTTCGGGTAAGCGCCTAATGCGTCCCGCTGTTGGAGACCCGTAAAGATACGTTTTGTGTTCGCCTGCGCCATTGGTAAACCGCTAACCAATTGATTTGATTAACTATTTTGCGCGCACCAACTTGAAGCATTGTTGCTTTGTAAAGATGTTTTTCTGGCTGAGGATGACCGATGTCACCCGGGTGTCGTTGGTCACAAGCAACATGGATGTGGCACGAATGTGAATGCGCGCCCGGGTTTCCCCGGAGCCGCGTCCGCATTTCGCCCCCACCTTCAAGGGGTACCCAGGAGTCGAAATTGCCGTCGCACCTTCCCGGTGCGCTTCCGTTGCCCTGTTACCACTGTCATGCGCCTGTCGCATCGGGTTAACCCTGCTTAAACCGGAAACGACCCGCATTGCGCACGGGAGCAACATCGGGAAACACGCACCTCTGCACACTGCCCCGGCGACACCCTCACGACAGACGTGAACGGTGGACGGATCGCGGCGCCATCGCGCCGCCACGGCGCTACCCGCGCTGTTAACGCTTAGGAGTTGCAGATGTACAAGCTGAACGCGGTGAGCCTGGCAGTTGCCGCCACCCTCGCGGCCGCGTCCTTCCAGACGCTGGCACAGGAACAAGAGACCCAGCTGGAGCGCGTCGTCGTGACGGGTTCGGCGATCAAGCGCCTGGACGCCGAGTCGTCGGTGCCGGTCACCACCGTCAAGATGAGCGACCTGCGCGAGCAGGGCCTCACGACCGTCGAACAGATCCTGGGCCAGCTGACGGCCAGCCAGTCGAGCCTGGGCACCAGCCAGGCCGTGGGCTCGTCCACCGGCGGCGCGTCCTTCGCGGACCTGCGCGGCATCGGTGCCAACAAGACGCTGGTCCTGCTGAATGGTCGTCGCATCGCCAACAACGCCTTCGACGGCTCGGCGCCCGACCTGAACATGATCCCGATCGCCGCCATCGAGCGCATCGAGGTGCTGCGTGACGGCGCCTCGTCGCTGTACGGCACGGACGCGATCGGCGGCGTGATCAACTTCATCACCCGCAAGGATTACACCGGCGGCTCGATCAGCCTGGGCTTCGACTCGCCGCAGCACGCCGGCGGCAAGACCCGCAACGCCAACGCCGGCTTCGGTTACGGCGACCTGGACAAGGAAGGCTTCAACGTCTTCGGTTTCGTCGACCTGCAGAAGCAAGACTCGATCAACGGCAACCAGCGTGACTTCAACCGCCGTTACCCCGGCGGTCTGTCGGCCAGCACCTTCCCGGCGAACTACTACGTCCCGCCCAAGACCGCCTCTGACACGGTGACGGTCTACAACCCGGCCGGTCCGGCCTGCTCGGGCAACAACCTGCTGCCCGCCGGCGACAACACCTCGTGCTACATCACGACCTCGCCGTACGTGGACTACATCCCCGAGAGCGAACGCGCCTCCGGCATGATCAAGGGCACCCTGAAGCTCAACAACGATCACCAGATCGGCGCTGAATACTTCGTGACCCGCAGCGAGGTGCGCACGCAGATCGCTCCGGTGCCGTACGGCGCGCTGTCGATGAGCGCGACCAACCCGTACTACCCGAACAACCCGGCCCTGGGCGGCCAGGACATCACCGTGCGCTGGCGCGACACCGTCAACGGCCCGCGCCGTGACGAGAACGTCAACACGCAGCAGCGCTTCCTGCTGACCGCCGACGGCACCGTGCAGAGCTGGGACTACTCGGTCGGCGCGAGCTACAACGTCAACAAGGTCACCGAGAAGCTGACGCACGGCTATGCCGACGGCAACATCATCACCAAGGGCGTGGCCGACGGCATCATCAACCCGTTCGGCGAGCAGACGGCCGCCGGCCTGGCCCTGGCGCAGAGCGCCGCGGCCGCGGGCACGCTGATGACCGGCAAGGGCGAGACCTGGAACATCGACGCGCACGCCAGCCGTGAAGTCGGTGACTGGTTCGGCGCCGGCCGCGCCGCCGCCATCGCCGTGGGCACCGAGTTCCGCAAGGAGAAGTTCTCGCAGGTCGCCAACACCGACTACGCCGAGATCGTCGTGGCCTCCACCGGCGTCGACCCGAACACCAACAGCCGTGGCGACCGCAAGGTCTACGCCTTCTACGGCGAGCTGAACGTGCCGGTGCTCAAGGACCTGGACCTGACCGCCGCCGTCCGCTACGACAAGTACAACGACTTCGGCAACACGACCAACCCCAAGTTCAGCTTCCGCTACCAGCCGACGAAGGAAGTCCTGGTGCGTGGTTCGTACTCGACCGGATTCCGTGCCCCGTCGCTGTATGAGCTGAACGCCGCGCAGACCTTCACCAACTCGAGCACCGTCAGCGACCCGCAGCTGTGCCCGACCGGCTCCGGCAGCCCGCTGCTGTGCAAGACGCAGTTCCAGGTGTTGAACGGCGGCAACACGCAGTTGCAGCCTGAGAAGAGCAAGAGCGCCACGCTGGGCTTCCAGTTCGCCCCGATCGCCGATGCCAGCTTCGGCATCGACTTCTGGTGGCTGCGCCTGAAGAACCTGATCGGCGTGATCGGTGATGCCTCGCTGTACGACCCGGCCAACTACGGCCAGTTCGGCCAGTACTTCCACCGCAACCCGGCCGGCCAGCTGTCCACCGACGGCACCGCCTGCCCGGGCGCGGATTGCGGCTACATCGACGTGCGTCAGCAGAACCTGGGTGGCACCAACACCAACGGCTTCGATCTGAATGGCAACTACCGCCTGCGCACCTCGTACGGCACGGTCAACTTCAGCCTGAACAGCACGTACGTCACCAAGTACGAGTTCCAGGAATACCAGAACGGTCCGTGGAACCAGAACGTGTCGGTGTACGCCGGCGCGGGCCCGGTCTTCCGCTGGCAGCACACGGTCAGCGCCGTCTGGAGCTACGCGAACAAGTACACCGTGGGCCTGACCGCTCACCACAAGACCGGTTACGCGGATGATCCGTCGACGGACGAAGGCGCCGCCAACCGCGTCGCGTCGTACACGACCTTCGACCTGTTCGGCGCCTACAAGCCGATCAAGAGCCTGTCGCTGACCGCCGGCGTGCGCAACCTGTTCGACCGCGATCCCCCGCTGTCGTACCAGCAGGCCGTCTTCCAGGCCGGCTACGACCCGCGTTACACCGACGCGGCTGGCCGTACCTTCTACGTCCGCGGCTCGTACGACTTCTGATCCGTCTCGAATTTCCGAGCACAATCCAAGGGCCCTTTCGGGGGCCCTTTTTCTTTGTCGACGTCCCTGTCACGTTGTCTGAACTGCCCTGAACCCCGTATGTCCGAACCGCTGCGCGCCGTGCCCACCCATTGCCAGGTCCTCATCATCGGCGCGGGTCCCGCGGGCAGTGCCGCGGCGCGCTGGCTGGCCAGGGCGGGGCTGGACGTGGTGCTCGCCGACCAGCATCCGCTGGGCCGCGACAAGGTCTGCGGCGACGGCCTGATTCCCGACGCGCACAAGGCGCTGGACCGCCTGGGGCTGCTGGATCGCGTGATGGCCAAGGCCGAGCGGTCGGCGCATGTCGGGTGCGTCGGGCCGCGCGGCGGCCGTATCGACGTGCCCGGCCACCTGGCGGTGCTGCCGCGCAAGCAGCTCGACGAGATCCTGAACCTCGGCGCGCAGGAAGCCGGCGCGCGATTCCTGGCGCCGGCGCGTTTCGAGGCGCCGCTGGAGGACGCACAAGGCCGCGTGCGTGGCGCGCGGTTCAGCATCGATGGCGAAGCGCATGAGATCAGCGCCGATTGGGTCATCCTGGCCACTGGCGCGGTGCCCAAGGCGTTGACGGCCGCCGGCATGTGCGAGCGCCACACCCCCAGCGGCGTGGCGCTGCGCGGCTACGTGCGCGCGCCCGCGCTGGTGGGTGAGATCAAGGCGCTGGAGGTGGTCTGGTGCAAGGCGGTGCAGCCCGGTTATGGCTGGATCTTCCCGGCGCCGGACGGCAGCTTCAACATCGGCGTGGGCGTCACCGACAGCCATCAGGACCTGGCCGGCAAGGGCCAGAAGAAGGACGTCAACCTGCGCGCCATCTTCGACGCCTTCGTCGAGCATTACCCGCCCGCCAAGCGCCTGATGACCGAGGGCGAACTGGTCGGCGAACTCAAGGGCGCGCCGCTGCGCTGCACGCTCAAGGGCGCGCGCTGGAGCCGCCCGGGGCTGATCGTCACTGGGGAGGCCGCGGGGTCGACCTACTCCTTCACCGGCGAGGGCATCGGCAAGGCGATGGAGACCGGGCTGCTGGCCGCGGAGGCCATCCTGGCGCACGGCGGCGACGACGCGAAGGCGCGCGCCCAGTACGAGCAGGGGCTGCGCGCGCTGCAGCCCAAGTACGACCTGTACGAGCGCGGCAATCGCGTGAACCGTTTCCCGTGGCTGGCTGATCTGCTGATCTGGCGCGCCAAGAAGAGCCCGCGGCTGCTGCAGCGCATGAGCGGCGTGCTCAACGAGACCAGCAACCCCGGCAACCTGGTGAGCCTGAAGGGCCTGAGCCGCTTGTTCCTCGAGTGAGCGCGCGCCCGATGGCTCGACCGACCGCCGCCTGATCCTGGAGAGACCGCGATGTGCCAGCTGATGGGCATGAACGCCCGCCGCCCCACCGATGTGATGTTCAGCTTCGCGGGCCTGGCGACGCGCGCGCACGAGCACAAGGACGGCTTCGGCATCGCCTTCTTCGAGGGTTGCGGGCTGCGCCACTTCGTCGACCACCACAGCGCGCGGGTGTCGCCGCTGGCGGAGCTGGTGAAGACCTATCCGATCCGCAGCGACGTCGTCATCGCCCACATCCGCAAGGCCACCCAAGGGGTGGTGTCGCTGGAGAACACCCACCCCTTCGTGCGGGAGCTCTGGGGGCGCTACTGGGTCTTCGCGCACAACGGCGACCTGAAGGGCTTCGCGCCGCGGCTGCACGCGGCGTTCAAGCCGGTCGGGCAGACCGACAGCGAGCAGGCGTTCTGCTGGCTGATGCAGGAGCTGGCCAAGGCGCATGCCGACATGCCCGCGATCGAGGAGCTGAACCACACGCTGCGCGAGCTGCTGCCGCAGCTCAACCGGCACGGCACCTTCAACATGCTGCTGTCCAACGGACAGGCGCTGTGGGCGCACGGCTCGACCAAGCTGCATTACCTGCTGCGCCAGCCGCCGTTCGGCCAGGTGACGCTGCAGGACGAGGACCTGACGATCGACCTGTCCAGCAAGACGACGGCCGACGACCGGATCGCGATCGTGGCCACCGAGCCGCTGACCCGCGACGAGGCCTGGGTGCCGATCGAGCCGGGCACTTTGAAGGTCTTCCTGGGCGGCGAACCGGTCTGCTGACGCGGATTTCCACGCCAACCGTCCCCGCCAGCCGCCATTCGCCGCATCCGGCGGGTGCGTCCGGGGCGCTCGCCTAGACTCCGCCCCATGAGCACGCCCAGCGCCCCCGTCCCCGCCGATGCCGCCGCCCGCGCTGCGGCCCCGGCCGCTCCCGAGCCTTCCGAGGATGCGAAACCCGCTGCCGGCCCGGCTTCCGTCGACTGGACGCAGTGGCTGTTCCCGGGCCCGCGCCGCGTCTTCAGCGAGGCAGAGATCGAACGCTCCGGCCTGAAGACCTGGTCGACCGCCATCGACTGCTACGTGATGAGCAACGTACTGGTGCTGGGGCTGGTGTTCTACACGATGCTGCCGCGCCATTACGCGCACGTGATCCTGATCGGCGGGCTGGCGCTGGCGTCGCTGGGCCTGAGCGTGGCGCGCTGGCTCTGGCGCCAGCCCAACCGCACGCGGTTCAACGCGGCGACGGTGGCGCTCAGCGTGCTGATGGTGCTGATCACGCTGGTGATGGTGAAGCTCGGGCTGCGCGAGCAGGCCCGAGACCTGATGCCCTACGTGGCGGGCGGCATGACGCTGATGGTGTCGTCCTGGTGGTTCCTGACGCTGTACCGGACGCAGCAGCTCAGCGCGCGGCTGTCGGAGCTGGACGCGCAGGATGAGCGCGTCGCGATGGCGCAGCGCCTGGCCACGGCGCAGATCCAGCCGCATTTCCTGTTCAACACGCTGGCCTCGCTCCAGCATTGGGTGGACACGCGCGACGACCGGGCCGGGCCGATGTTGCGCTCGCTGACGCGGTATCTGCGCGCGACGCTGCCGATGTTCGAGCAGGACCGGCTGCCGCTGGAGCAGGAGCTGCAGATCGTGCGCAGTTACCTGGACATCATGCAGGCCAGGCTGGGGCAGCGGCTGAGCTGGTCGTTGGAGATGGACGAGGACGCGCAGCGCGCGATGGCCGGCGCGAGCCTGCCGCCGGGCACGCTGCTGACGCTGGCGGAGAACGCGATCACGCACGGCATCGAGCCCAGCCTGCGCGGCGGGCACATCGCGGTGCGGGTGCAGGCGGTGGCCGATGGGCTGCGGCTGGAGGTGCAGGACGGCGGCCAGGGCCTGATGCTCCGGCGCCTGTGACGGGCTGGGGCTGGCCAACACGCGGGAGCGGCTGCAGGCGCAGTTCGGTCACCGCGCCCGGCTGGGCCTGGATCCGGCGCCCGAGCCCGGCCCCGGTTGCCTGGCCTGGATCGAGGTGCCGCGCGAGGCGCCCGCATCGGCGATGTCGGCCGGGGCCTGAGCCGTCAGAAGACCAACGAGGGAGAGACCCATGACGATGAAGATCCGCACGTTGATCGCGGACGACGAGGAAGGGCCGCGCGAGCAATTGCGCGCGGCGCTGGCCCGGTTGGCGCCGGAGCTGGAGATCGTGGCGGCCAGCGTCAACGGCTGCGACGCGTGGGATGACTGCCTGGAGCACGAGCCGCAGCTGTGCTTCCTGGACATCCGCATGCCGGGCATGTCGGGGTTGGAAGTCGCGCAGCGGCTGGCGCAGTTGGCCGAGCCGCCGCAGGTGGTGTTCGTGACCGCGTATGGCGATCACGCGTTGTCGGCGTTCGAGGCCGGCGCGGTCGATTACGTGATGAAGCCGGTCGAGGACGTCCGGCTCGAGCAGTGCCTGCAGCGGCTGCGGCAGCGCCAGTCGATGAACGGCGCGGCGGACGCGGACGAGGCGAGTGAAGCGGCGCGGGGCGAGGGTCTCGCCGCCCATGACGCGCTGGTGCCGCCGGCGATGTCCGCGGCGACGCTGGACCTGCTGCGTCAGCTGCTGCCGGCCCAGCGGCCGGCGATGCGGCCGATCCAGGCCAGCCAGGGCCGCGAGATCCAGCTGATCGCGCCGGAGGACGTGCTGTTCTTCCAGAGCGACAGCCGCTACACGCGGGTGGTGCATCGGGACGGCGAGGCCTGGATCCGCACAGCGCTCAAGGAGCTGCTCTCGGACCTGGATCCGGGCGTGTTCTGGCAGGTGCACCGCTCGGTGCTGGTGAACAGCCGCTTCATCGCCAGCGCGACGCGCGTGGACGAGAACACCATGCAGCTCTCGCTCAAGGGCAGCGAGGAGAAACTGCCGGTGTCGAGGCAGTTCCAGGGGCTGTTCAAAGGGCAGTGAGCCGGCGCCCGGGCCCGCAGGAAGACGCGGCAGGAAACGCGCCAGGAGACACGCAAGAAAAATGGGGGCCGCGAGGCCCCCATTTGCGTTGAACGTCGACCGTGGACGTCGATGTCCGGTGTCGCCGTGCTCAGCGCGACGCCGTTGTGGCGGGTGCGTCCGCCTCGATGCCGCCGGCCAGCGCCTTGTAGACGCCGACCAGCGAGGTCGCCGCCTGCGTCTGCGACTGCGCCAGCTGGTTGCGCGCCGTCAGCAGCTCGCGCTCCGCGTCCAGCACCGCCAGGAAATCGCTGATGCCGACCTTGAAGCGCTCCCGCGCGATCTGCGCGGCCTTCTCCGCCGACACCGCCGCGTCGAACAAGGCCTGCGCCTGCTGCTGGCTGCGGTTGTAGGTCACCAGCGCGCCTTCGGTCTCCTCCAGCGCCGCGAGCACGGTGCGCTCGTAGCTGGCGAAGGCCGCCTCGTTGCGCGCGTCCGCCGCCGCGATCTGCGCGCGGATGCGGCCGAAGTCCAGCAGGTTCCACACCAGCTGCGCGCCCAGGTTGTAGGCGTAGGCCGGACCATCGTTGAGCGCACCCACGCGCGTCGCGTTCTGCCCGATCGTGCCGCCCAGCGTGATCTTGGGGAACATCGCCGACTTCGCCACGCCCACACGCGCTGCCGCTGCTGCGACCTGCGCTTCCGCGGCCCGCACGTCAGGACGCCGGCGCAGCAGATCCGACGGCGTGCCGATCCGGTCCAGCGCGATGGTCTGCAGTCCGGGCAGCGGTCGCACATCCGCCAGCTCCACGTCCAGCGCGGTCGGCGGCTGACCCGTCAGCACCGCCAGCCGATACCGCGTGCGCGCCAGCGTCATCTCCAGCGCCGGGATCGTCGCGGCCGTGCTCTGCACCAGCGCGCGGGCGCGCTCGGTGTCGAAGCCCGTGCCGCGGCCCGCTTCCTGTCGGCCCGCCACCAGCTTCAGCGCGCCCTGCTGCGTGTCCAGCGACTGCTGCGCCACGCGCAGCTGTTCCTGCAGCCCCCGCAGCTCGAAGTAGTTGCGCGCCACCTCGGCCGCGACGCTGACCTGCGCCGCGCGCAGCCCCGCCTCGCCCGCCAGCAGGTCCGCGGTCGCGGCCCGGCGCTCGTCGGACAGACGGCCGAAGAGGTCGGCCTCCCACCGCACGTCGAAGCCCACCGAGAACGCGTTGTTCGTCTGCGGATTGCCTTGATAGTCCGGCGCACGCACGCGGGCCGCGCCGGCGGTCACATCGACCGTCGGGAACAGCTGCGCATCGGCCAGGCGCGACAGCGCCCGCGCCTCGCGCAGGTTGGCCGTGGCCACGCGCAGGTCGGTGTTGGCCTGCAGCGCGCGCTGCACCAGCGCGTCCAGCCCGGCGTCATGGAAGCCCTGCCAGAAGCGCCCCACCGGCGCCTGCGCCAGCGTGGCCGCGTCGCCTTGCGGCGCGTTCGTGAAGCCGGGTGCCAGCGGCACCTCGGACGCCTTGGGCGCCGGGGCCGTCGAGCAGCCGCTCAGGCCCATCGTCGCGGCCGCCGCGGCGGCCATCAGAGAGACTCGAAAGAACATCATGCGCCCCCCTTCGGCGAGTGGCCCTTGGGCGGATCGGCATCGTCGATGCCCGCGTGGAACGGATGGGCAGCCGCGTCGATCTGATGACGCAGCTCGACCGCATGGGCGCGCTGCTTCTCGGTGCCCTTGCGCAGCAGCGCGTAGAACACCGGCGTCAGGAACAGGCCGAACAGGGTGACCCCCAGCATGCCGGAGAACACCGCGATGCCCATGGCGCCACGCACCTCGGCGCCGGCGCCGTGGCCGAGGATCAGCGGGATGGTGCCGGCGATGAAGGCGATGGAGGTCATCACGATCGGCCGCAACCGCAGGCGACAGGCCTCCAGCGCCGCCTCGACGATGCCTTTGCCCTGCATTTCCAGCTCGCGGGCGAACTCGACGATCAGGATGGCGTTCTTGCAGGCCAACCCCATCAGAACGACCAGCCCGACCTGCACGAACACGTTGTTGTCGCCGCCGGTCAGCCACACCCCGAACAGCGCCGACAGCATGGTCATTGGCACGATCAGGATCACCGCCAGCGGCAGCGTCCAGCTCTCGTACAGCGCCGCCAGCGCGAGGAACGCCAGCAGCACCGAGACCGCCAGCACTGCGCCCAGCGTCGGGATCGAGAAACCGCCCGCCTTGATGTCGCGGGTCAGCTTGTTGGTAGCTCAGATCGGTCCACTGGATGTTCATGCCGTTCGGCAACAGCTTGACGGCCGTCTGCTTCATCGCCGCCCATCGGCCTGGCCGCTGGAGAGCACGCGCGGATCGGCGTCGCCGATCAGGTCCGCCGCCGGGAAGCCGTTATAACGGATCACCGGATCCGGGCCGTAGGTGGTGCCAATGCTGACCATGCTGCCGATCGGTACCATTTCGCCCTTGTCGTTGCGGGTGCGCAGGTTGGCGATGTCTTCCACGCTGTCGCGGAACTGGCCGTCGGCCTGCGCCATCACCTTCCAGGTGCGGCCATAGCGGTTGAAGTCGTTGATGTAAGACGAACCGAGGTAGGTCTGCAGCGTGCCGTAGATGTCCTGCAGCTTCACGCCCATCTGCCCTTGGCCTTGTCGCGATCGATTTTGGCGTCCAGCTGCGGCACGTTGGTGTCGTAGGTCGAGTAGGGCGTGCCGATGCCGCTCTTGGGATCGCCATAGATCGGTCCCAGCGTGCCCCAGACGGCGCCGAACAGCGCCTGCTAGCCCAGCCCGGCACGATCCTGCACGTACAGCGAATAGCCGGAGCCTTGGCCAATGCCGAGGATCGGCGGCGGCATGATTGAGAAGGCGAAGCCTTCCTGAATCTGTGAAATGCGCGCGTTGATCTCGGCGAGGATCTGCGTCCTTGGACAGGTCGGCCGAGGTCCGCTTCTCGAAGTCGTCCAGGCCGAAGAACACGATGCCTTCGTTGGGCGTGGCGGAGAAGCCGCAGCGCATCGACAGGCCCGGGAAGGCCACCGCGTCCCGGACGCCCGGCACGCTCAGGCCGATGGCGCTCATCTTGCGGATCACCGCATCGGTGCGCTCCAGCGAGGCGCCTTCTGGCATCTTAACGCCGCCGATCAGGTACAGCTTGTCCTGCGTCGGGATAAAGCCCGCCGGGTACGGTCTTGAACATCACGCCGGCGGCGGCCAGCAGCAGCAGATAGACGACGAACACCGCGCCGCGCCGGCCCAGCACGCGGGAGACGCCGCGCTGATAGCGTTGCGAGCCGCTGGCGAAGAAGCGGTTGAACGGCCGGAACAGCCAGCCGAACAGCCGGTCAATCAGGCGTGACGGCAGATCTTTCGGCGCGCCGTGCGGTTTAAGCAAGCGCGCCGCCAGCGCCGGCGACAGGGTCAGCGAGTTGATGGCGGAGATCACCGTCGAGATGGCGATGGTGACGGCGAACTGCTTGTAGAACTGGCCAGTAACGCCCGAGAGGAACGCCATCGGCACGAACACCGCGCACAGCACCAGGGCGATGGCAATGATCGGACCGGAGACCTCGCGCATCGCCTGGTGCGCCGCCGCCAGCGGCGACAGCCCCTCTTCGATATTACGCTCGACGTTTTCCACCACCACGATAGCGTCATCCACCACGATGCCGATGGCCAGCACCAGTCCGAACAGGCTGAGGGTATTGAGCGAGAAGCCCAGCAGATACAGCGCGGCAAAGGTGCCGACCACGGAGATCGGGACCGCCAGCAGCGGAATGATCGAGGCGCGCCAGGTCTGCAGGAACAGAATGACCACCAGCACCACCAGGATCACCGCTTCCAGCAGGGTATCCACTACCGCGCGGATCGAATCGCGTACGAACACCGTCGGATCGTAAGGCGATTTCCAGCTCATGCCGTCCGGGAAGCGGGTCGCCAGCTCGGCCATCTTGCCGCGCACCGCGTCAGACAGCTCGATGGCGTTGGCGCCCGGCGACTGGAAGATACCGATACCGACCGCATCCTTGTTATTGAGCTGGGCGCGCAGCGCGTAGCTGCCGGAGCCCATTTCGATGCGCGCCACGTCGCGCAGGCGTACGATCTCGCCGTTGTCGCCGCTCTTGAGGATGATGTTGCCGAACTCTTCTTCGGTTTGCAGGCGGCCCTGGGCGTTGATCGACAGCAGATAGTCGCTGCGCGTCGGCATCGGCTCCGCGCCGAGCTGGCCGGCGGAAACCTGCACGTTTTGCTCCTGCATGGCGCTCACCACGTCGGAGGCGGTCAGGCCACGCGCGGCGACCTTGTTCGGATCGAGCCAGATGCGCATCGCATACTCACCGGCGCCGAAAATCTGCACCTGGCCGACGCCCGGCAGACGGGCGAGCTCATCCTTGACCTTCAGGGTGGCGTAGTTGCGCAGGTACAGCGCGTCACGGCTGTTGTCCGGGCTGACCATGTGCACGACCATGGTCAGGTTGGGGACTGGACTTCTCGGTCGTCACGCCGATCTGGCGGACGATGTCGGGCAGCCGGGGCAGCGCGCGGTTGATGCGGTTCTGGACCGCCGTTTCCGCGGCTTCCGGATTGGTGCCGATCTTGAAGGTGACCGTCAGGGTCATGCCGCCGTCGGCAGTGGCCTGGCTGTCGAAGTACAGGACGTTTTCCAGCCCGTTGATCTGCTCCTCGAGCGGCGTGGCGACCGTCTCGGAGATCACGCGCGGGTTGGCGCCCGGGAACTGGGCGCGCACGACGACCTGCGGCGGCGCGACCTCGGGGTACTCGGAGATGGGCAGGCGGAAGATCGCCAGCAGGCCCACCAGGAAGATGAAGATCGAGAGGACCGACGCGAAGCGCGGCCGCTCGATGAAGAAGCGGGAGATATCCATGGATGGCCTCGCGCCGGTTACTTCGACGCGGCCGATGCTGCGGCGGGTGCGGGGGCGGCGCCTTGCGGTGCGGCGACGGCGCGGCCCTTGTCATCGAGCCTGGCTTGCTGCGGCGTGACCGGCGCGCCGGGCATCGCATGCTGCAGGCCGTCGATGATCACGAGCTCTCCGGGCTTGATGCCCTGCACGGCGCGGTAGCCGTCGAACTGGGCGCCGACGACGACCGGACGCGGGGCGACGATGTTGTTGGCGCCCACGACCATGACCACCTTGTTGGCCTGGTCCGTGCCGATGGCGCGGTCCGGGATCAGGGTGGCGGTGTAGGAGCCGGTGCCCTCGAGCTTGACGCGCGCGAACAGGCCGGGGGTGAAGGTGCCGTCCTTGTTATCGAAGACCGCGCGGCCGCGGATGGTGGCGGTGGCCGGGTTCAGGCGGTTGTCGACGAAGTCCATGCGGCCCTCGTGCGGGAAGCCCTGCTCGTTGGCCAGGCCGAGGTAGACCTTGTTGGCCTTCTCGCGTTGGGCGCCGCCGGCGCGGGCGGCCGCGGCGTACTTCAGGAAGGTCGCCTCGCTGGCGTCGAAGTAGGCATAGACCTTGTCGGCGGAGACGACGGTGGTGAGCACCGGCTCGCCGACGTTGACGAGGTTGCCGGCGGTGACGTTGGCGCGCGAGCTGCGGCCGGTGACCGGGGCGCGGACCTGGGTGAACTCGACGTTCAGCCTGGCCTGCGTGACGGCGGCTTCGGCGGCGCGGATGTTGGCGTCGTTGTTGCGGACGGCGGCCTTGAGCTGGTCGATCTCCTGCTGGCTGACGCCCTGGATCGCGACGAGCTTCTCGGCGCGGCCGAGGTCGGCCTTGCTGAGGTCGGCGGCGGTGCGCGCGGCAGCGAGCTGCGCTTCGGCGCGGCTGACCTCGGCCTGGAAGGGACGGGGGTCGATGGTGAAGAGCGGATCGCCCTTCTTGACGACCTGGCCCTCGCGGAAGTGGACCTTGTCGAGGGTGCCGGCGACGCGGGCGCGGATCTCGACGGTGTCGGGCGCCTCCAGGCGCGCGGTGAACTCATCGAAGTCCTGGACCTCGCGGGTGATCGCCGGGGCGACCGTCACGGGCGGGGGGCCGCCGTGCTGTTGTTGTTGATCCTGTGGTTTCCCACAGGCGGTCACCAGCAGCGCCATGAAGGCGGTGGCGACGGCGTTGCGATTGAAAGACGGTCCAGCCATGCATCACTCCCGAAAACGCCCACGGCATCTGTTGCACCGCAGCGTGCGGCGGAATGTACGCGGTACACGAATGACCGACCAGTGCCTAGGGCAATACCTGTCCCTTTGACCCAGGGCTTCATTGACCGCTGGACGGGGCTGTGAACAAGTCTCGCGGGAGAGGCTGCCAGAACGCGTCAGCAGAAAGGAGGATCTCCTCTGAAAAGTGGCCCCCGCACGGGCGCGACTTTCCTAGGGATTGAAGTTGGCGATGTTCGAGGCGGGTGCGGTAATTGCGCCGCCGCGAGGCGCGTTTGAGCCGCAACGGTGCATCCGGGACTCGGCCTCAGGCATGAGGGGGGTGAACGAAGGTAGGGGGCGAGCGGGCAAGAAAAAACCCGGGCAGAGCCCGGGTTCGTCGTTCAGCGCGAAGCGCCTGTTGGGGAGGGCGGAGCCCTCAATGCACGCCGTGCATCAGCTTCTTCATCCAGGGGCTGAGCAGCATCAGCAGCACGCCCGCGCCGGCCGGGATGATGGTGAAGATCAGGAAGAAGCCCGACATCGAGTAGGTCGCCGAGATCGCGTCGATGTACGAGCCCGTGAAGCCCGCCAGGCCGTTGGCGATCGCCGCGTTGACGAACCAGACCCCGAACATCAGGCCCAGGAATCGCGCCGGCGCCAGCTTCGAGATGTAGGACAGCCCCACGGGCGACAGGCACAGTTCACCCATCGTGTGCAGCAGGTAGGCCAGCGTCAGGAACATCATGCTGACCTGCGCCGTCTTCGCGCCCGCCGGAATGCCCGACGCGCCGTACGACAGCGCCGCGAAGCCCAGACCCAGCAGCACCAGGCCCACGCCGAACTTCACCGGACCGCTCGGGTTCCAGTGACGCTCCCACATCTTGCTGAAGGCCGGTGCCAGGATCACCAGGAAGAACGAATTCAGCACCCCGAACCACGTGGCCGGAATCTCCGATTGCTCCATCTGGAACTCGCGGCCCAGCATCCACAGCGACAGGCCCCAGATCACCGCCAGCGCCAGCGCCAGCAGCAG
Organism: Roseateles sp.; assembly: GCA_039594005.1. Taxonomy (GTDB): domain Bacteria; phylum Pseudomonadota; class Gammaproteobacteria; order Burkholderiales; family Burkholderiaceae_C; genus Roseateles. The sequence goes on along the minus strand of JBCNOF010000001.1, from coordinate 368,933 downwards.
GTTGGACGCCTTGTACAAGCCCTCGGTGCTGCGCGTCAGCTTGATCAGCAGCCAGCTCAGGATCGCCACCGGGATCAGCGTCATCAGCGAATTGACGACCTTGAAGATCAACCCGCTCGTGCCCACCAGCGTGCGGTCGGTGTAGTCCGCCGCGAAGATGGTCATCGATCCGCCGGCCTGCTCGAAGGCGAACCAGAAGAAGATCGTGAAGAACGAGAACACGACGATCGCGAGCAGGCGGTCACGCACGATGTGGCCCGGCGTGTCGTCCAGCTTCTCGGTCGGATCCACCACCGGCGCGTTCTTGTTGGGCGTGCCGCCGATGTCGCCGAAGATGCCCTGCGCCAGCCAGAACTGCAGCGCGCCCAGGATCATGAAGACCGCGGCCAGGCCGAAACCGTAGTGCCAGCCGATCTTCTCGCCGATGTAGCCGCACAGCGAGATGCCGAAGAACGCGCCCGCGTTCACGCCCATGTAGAACAGCGTGTAGCCGCCGTCGCGCTGGCCCTCGTTGTCCTTGCCGTAGAGCTGGCCCACGATCGCCGAGATGTTCGGCTTGAACAGGCCCGTGCCCAGGATCACCAGCGCCAGGCCGAGGAAGAAGGTCGCCTTCGTGTCGAAGAACAGCGCGATGTGACCCGCCGCGATGATGAAGCCGCCCAGCACCACCGCGCGCCGCGTCCCGAGGAAACGGTCGGCGATGTAGCCGCCCAGGATCGGCGTGAAGTACACGATCATCGTGTACGTGCCGTACAGCCGGGCCGCTTCCTCGCGCGTCCAGCCCCAGCCGCCCTTCGTGGCGGTGGCGATCAGGAACAGCACGAGCAGCGCCCGCATGCCGTAATAGGAGAACCGTTCCCACATTTCGGTGAAGAACAGGACGAACAGGCTGTTGGGCTGGCCGAGGATGGTCTGCCGCGCTCCGGGAGTTTGAATTGTGTTCAAACGACGCTCCGTGATGGATCGATGACCCGCGCTCCGGGTCATGGAAAGTCGCGTTCCAGGGATCAGAACGCGTTTGCCGCTGGTTCAGGCCCCGGATCGATCGATCCCCTGGGGCCCGCCAGCGGCAGGCGCGCCATTGTCAGCGAAAGGTCAGCTTCAACCGCCGCGGCGGGATGAGGGATCACCCTAGGTGCGGAACGCCATCCTCAGGCTGCCGCGCACATCACGAGCGCTCCTCGCGCAGCAGCCGCAGCCCGTTGAGCACCACCAGCAGGCTCGCGCCCGCGTCCGCCAGCACGGCCAGCCACAGCGAGCCGATCCCCGCGAGCGTCAGCGCCGCCACCACCGCCTTCAGGCCCAGCGCGACGACGATGTTCTGCTTGAGCACCGTGGCCACGCGCTCCGACAGACCGATCAGCTCCGGCAGCCTGCGCAGGTCATCCTGCATCAGGGCGATGTCGGCGGTCTCCAGCGCGGTGGCGCTCCCGGCGGCGCCCATGGCGATGGCGATGTCGGCGCGCGCGAGCGCCGGCGCGTCGTTGACGCCGTCGCCGATCATCGCCACCGGCCCCTGCTCGTCAGCCAATCGGGCGATCGCATCGAGCTTGTCCTGCGGCAGCAGCGGCGCGCGCACGGCGTCCTCGGCCAGGCCGAGCCGCGCGGCCATCGCGACGGCGCTCGCGCGCTGGTCGCCGCTGAGCATCGTCAGCGACAGCCCGCGCGCGCGCAGCGTGCGCAGCACCTCGGCGGCCTCGGGCCGGGGCGTGTCTGACAACGCCAGCAGCGCCAGCGTGCGGGCGCCGCGCATCAACCAGACGAGCGTGTGGCCCTGCGCCTGCAGCGCGCGGGCGGCGGCACGGGCGGCGTCATCGACGGCACCGCGCTGCTCAGCCAAGCGCTCGTTGCCGAGTGCGAATTCCTCACCGTCGAGCCGCGCCGTGAGCCCCAGGCCCGGCAGGTTGAGCAGGTCCTCGACCGGCTCCAGCGTCGAGCCCACGCGCTGCGCGTGCGCCGCGACGATCGCCTGCGCCAGCGGATGCGTGCTGCCGGCGTCCAGGCGGGCGGCCAGGTGCAGGGCCTCATCGACGGTGATCGCGGTCGCGGCCGTGCCCGCCGCGCCGGGTGCCGGATCCAGCGGCTGCACCGCGGCCAGTTGCGGCCGGCCCTCGGTCAGCGTGCCGGTCTTGTCGAAGGCGAGCGTCCTGAGCTGCCGGGCGCGTTCCAGGTAGAGCCCGCCCTTGATCAGGATGCCGCGGCGCGCGGCCGCGGCCAGTCCGCTGACCACCGTGACCGGCGTGGAGATCACCAGCGCGCACGGGCAGGCGATGACCAGCAGCACCAGGCCCTTGTAGATCCAGTCGTTCCAGCTGCCCAGCCCGAGCAGCGGCGGCAGCACCGCGAGCGCGACGGCCACCAGCACCACCGCGGGCGTGTACACGCGGGCGAAGCGGTCGATGAAGGCCTGCGTCGGCGCGCGCTGCGACTGCGCCTGCTGCACCGCGGCGGCCATGCGGTCCAGCAGCGTGTGGCCCTTGGCCGCGGTCACGGTCATCTCCAGCAAGCCGTCGCCATTGATGCTGCCCGCGAGCAGCGTGTCGCCGGGCGCCTTGTCGACGGGCATGGCCTCGCCGGTCAGCGCGGCCTCGTTCAGGCTCGACCGGCCCGTCACCAGGCGGCCGTCCAGCGGCACGCGCTCGCCCGGAGGGACGCGAACCGTCGCGCCGATCGCGACCTCGGCGGCCGGCACCGAGGACCAGCGGCCCTCGGCGTCGCGGACCTGCGCGGTTTCAGGCGCCAGCTGCGTCAGCGCCCGGATCGCGTCGCGGGCACGCGCCAGGCTCAGGCTTTCCATCATTTCGGACAGCCCGAACAGCCACACCACCATCGCCGCCTCGGGCCACTGGCCCAGCACGATCGCGCCGATCACCGCCAGGCTCATCAGCAGGTGGATGTTGAGCGTGATGCTCCGCAGCGCGATCCAGCCCTTGCGCAGCGTGGGCAGGCCGCCCAGCAGCATGGTGGCCAGCGCCAGCGCGATCACCAGCGGGCCGGACTCGTCGAAACCCGAGAACGCCAGCGTCTCCGCCGCGATCGCCGCGATGCCGGCGATGGCCATGCGCCATTTCAGTCCGGTCGAGATCGCCGGCGGCGGCGCGGGGGGCGGGGCCTCGGCCTGCACCGGTTCGGCGTTCATGCCGGCCGACGCGATCGCCGCGCGCAGCGGCGCGTCGTCGCCAAGACGATGATGGACATCCAGCAGGCGGTTGATCAGGTCGAACTCCAGCGCGACCACGCCGGGCTGGCCCTGCAGCTGCTTGCGCAACAGGCCTTCCTCGGTCGGGCAATCCATGCCGGCAATGAAGTAGCGCTGCCGCGTGGTGCCGGCGAGGGCCTCGGCGGACGGCGCGGGCGCCTTCACCGCTGGCGCGGCGCAACTGGCGCCGTGGCCGTGGCCGTGGCCGTGGCTGTGCTCGTGATCGTGCCCGTGCTCGTGCCCGTGCTCGTGCTCGTGCTCGTGCTCGTGCTCGTGCGCTGACGCCGAGGCCGACGCCGACGCCGGCGCGAGTGCCATCTCGGCCGTGTGTCCGCAGCAGTTTCCGCACGAGGACGCGGCGGGCGCCGGTGCTGCAGGGCGGTGATCGTGTTCCTGATGTGCCATGGGGGTGGATTGGATAGTCTGGAGCGGCTCCAAGGTCAAGCGGCTATCCTTGGCCCCATGCGCATCGGCGAATTGAGCAAGTCCACCGGGGTGGACATCGACACCATCCGCTTCTACGAAAAGAGCGGCCTGCTGCCGCCGCCCGCTCGCAGCGACAACGGCTATCGGGACTACGCGCACGCCCACCTCGAGCGGCTGGCCTTCATCCGGCACTGCCGGGCGCTGGACATGTCGCTGGCCGACGTGACGCTGTTGCTGGACAGCCTGCAGGCCAGCGATCCCGACGCGCTCGTGCAGGTGGACGCGCTGGTGGCGTCGCAGCTCGGCAAGGTGCGAGCCCGGCTCAAGAGCATGCAGGCGCTCGAAGCGCAACTGGTGGCGCTGCAGAAGCGCTGCGACGCCGACCACGACCACCACGCCTGCGGGATCCTCGAGGAGCTGGTGTCCGCGGCGCACGGCGAAGCCTGCGCCTGCCATCCGGCGTCGGAGGCTGAGAGCGGCTTGCGCGCGAAGCGCTGAACTCAGCGCGGCATTGCCTCGGCGAAGGCCTCCAGGCGCCGCCGGAGTTCGTCCCGGACCGAGCGCAGCGCCGGCGACAGCTGCGCGCGTCCGGGCACGACCAGGTTCAGCGGCGCGAGGTCGCCCCGCCAGTGGGGGTTCACATGGATCAGTTGGCCGCTGGCCAGTTCCTGGGCCACGTCCGGCCAGGACTTGTAGGCCAGTCCGAGACCGGCGAGCGCCCAGCGCTTGACCACCTCGCCGTCATCGGCGACCCGCCGCCCGCTCAACGGCAGGGTCACGGCCACGCCGGCGATCTCGACCGGCCAGTGCGCCGGCACCTCATCGGCGACCAGGTAGCGGAGCGCCTCGTGGCGCGACATGTCCTCGGGCGAGGCGGGCGTGCCGCGCAAGGCCAGGTAGTGCGGCGCGGCGACGAGCACCCGGCGGCAGTCGGGCAGCAGCGGCAGGGCCACATGCGAGCCGCCGCTCGGCGGGCCGTAACGCACGGCGGCATCGACCGGGCGGCGCAGCAGGTCGGTGAGCGGGTCGCCAATCTGCAAGCGCAGCGTCAGCGCGGGATGGCGCTCCTGGAACTGCTCCAGCCACGGCAGCAGCACGTGGCGGCCCAGATCGGAAGGCACCGTCAGATGCAGTTCGCCGCTCAAGGCCTCGCGGCCGGCGAGCGCCTCGTCGCGGCCCTCGGTCAGCGCGCGCAGCGCCGCTCGCGCGTGAGGCAGGTAACGCTGGCCCTCCGGCGACAGGCGCAGGCTGCGTGTGCTGCGCACGAACAGCGGCACGCCGAGTTGCTCCTCCATCCGCTTGAGCGCCGCGCTGGCCGCGGCCGGCGACCAGTCCAGCGCCTTGGCCGCGGCCGTCAGGTTGCCGAGATCGGCGATGCGCACCAGCAGTTCGAGGTCGGCGATCCGGGTCATCGTTCGATTTTCTTTGAAAAACCTTCGCTGACCAGCCCCGTCAAGGCCGCCCTTACAGCTTCCAAACTTCGTTCATCAAATCACCTGGAACACAGGTTCGGAGAACGCCATGACTGCCGCCCTTTCCACTTCCTTCACATCCGACACCGTCAGCGTCGTCATCGGCGGCAGCTCCGGCATCGGCCGCGCGGTGGCGCAAGCGCTCGGCCAACGGCCTGGACGCGTGGTCGTCGCGGGTCTTTCCACGGGCCTGGATGTTGCCGATGCCGACGCCGTGCGCGCCTTCTTCGACGAGCTCGGCCCGGTCGACCACGTCGTTGTCACGGCGGGTTCGCAAGCGCCGGGGGGCGCTGTGTCGGCGGTGGACCTGGACGCCGCCAAGGCCGCGTTCGACGTCAAGTTCTGGGGCGCGATCGCCGTGGCGCAGGCTGCGGCGCCACACCTGCGCCCGGGCGGCACGCTGACGCTGACCTCCGGTTTCCTGGCGCGCCGCACGGTGCCGGGCGCCTTCGTCAAGACCGCGATGAACGCCGCCCTCGAGGTCAGCGCCAAGCTGCTGGCCCGGGAGCTCGCCCCCTTGCGCGTGAACGTCGTGAGCCCCGGCCTGACCGACACCGACGCCTACGCCGGCATGGCACCCGAGGCCCGCGAGGCGATGCTCGCCAAGGCCGCCGCGACGCTGCCCGCCGGCCGCGTCGGCCGCCCGTCCGACCTGGCCGCCGGTTACCTGTTCGCGATCGACAACGCCTTCATGACCGGGGCGGTGATCGACCTCGACGGCGGCGCGCTGATCCAGTGAACGCGCCCGGGGCCCGCGCCTCGTTCGTGACGGAATGGGCGTGGCGGGGTGCGGCAAGGGGGAAAAGCCGGGAAATGACGGGAAATGCCCCACCCGCCATTCAGATCGTCATTCGAACGGACGATGTAGAGTGCGGACCGCCCGCGTTACAAATTTCAGACATTCCCCAGCGCGGTCGCCTCTTCCCCGGCTCACCGCGCCTGTCATGCGTGTCTGTTCACTGTCATCGGTCAAGAACCGCATCGTCCTCGGTCAACCGCTCGCGTTCAGCGTGCGCGACACCGACCGGACGCTGCTGCTCGCACGCGGGCAGGTGATCGCCGACGAGGCGCAGCTCAGCGCGCTGATGAACCGCGGCGCGCTGGTGGAGGTCCACGAGCTGGCCGAGGCGATGCGCCAGCCGGTCGGACAGCCGCGATCGGCCGCCTATCTGCGCGACCGTCTGCCCGAGGAGTGGGATCGCGGACTGCAGGACGTGCGCAACGCGCTGTCCGCCGACGCCGGCCGCATGGCCGAGGCGCTCGACGGGGCGACGACGCTGCTGCTGTCGCTGATCGACAGCTCGCCGGCGGTCGCACTCGCACAGGTGGTTCGCCAACCTGAATCAGCTAGCGGGCATTACGGCGTTACCCATTCATTGCATGCGGCGACCGCCTGCCACGCCGCGGCCCGTTATCTGGGCTGGGGACCGGACGATCAGCGGCGCGCCTTCCAGGCGGCGCTGACGATGAACCTGGGCATGCTGGACCTGCAGGCGCGCCTGTCGAGCCAGGTGTCGCCGCTGACAGCGATGCAGCGCGAGGCGATCCATGAGCACCCGATCCGCAGCGTGGAGATGCTGAGCGCCGCAGGCATCGACGATCCGGATTGGCTCGAGGCGGTGCTGCAGCATCACGAGACGCCCGATGGCGGCGGCTATCCGCACGGCCTGAGCGACATCGGCGAGCTGGCCGAGATGCTGCGCTACGCCGACATCTACACCGCGCGCCTGAGCAGCCGCGCCAACCGCCCGGCGATGAGCGCCGCGCAGGCCGGGCGCGAGCTTCACCAGATGGCCGCGCAGAGTCCGCTGGCCGCGGCGCTGATCAAGGCCTTCGGCATCTTCCCGCCGGGCAGCGTGGTGCGCCTGGCCAGCGGCGAGATCGGCCTGGTGGTGCGCAACGGCGAGAAGGCGCATCGGCCGATGGTCTCGGTCTTGACCAACGCCAACGGCGAGCCGCGCCACACGCCCGTGCTGCGCGACAGCAGCCGTGAGGACCATGCCGTGGTGGCGCTGCTGCCGACGCACGCCTCGCCGATCCGGCTGTCCGACGAGCGCATCGCGACGCTGATCGCCGCGAACTCCTGAGCCTGACGCCGGGCCTGAGCAAAGGCTTGCAGGGGCGACCCCTTCGATACGTCAGTCCCGCGTGGAGCGGCCTTCCTTTGGGTGGGCCATGAGCGCCCACCTCGCGCGCAGACTCCGCCCCTTTCGATCACGGGGACGCATGTGGGTCGCGATGTGGAACTGAAAGCGGGGCGCTGGCGCGCGGTGGTGTCACCCGACCGAGGGGGGCGGCTGAGATGGCTCGGGGAGGCTGGCCCCCAAGGGCGGGAGCCCTGGCTGCGCCCGTTGCTGATCGAGCGCGGCCTCGCGCTGGGCGGCGCCGGAGTGGTGCTGCACGGCCCGTCGAGTCCGGTCGCCGGGCTGGAACAGCAGGTGCCCGATCCCGCCTGCCTGAACGCGCGCTGGCAGGTCACGCAGTGGGTGCCCGACCGGGTGACGCTGATGCTGCACCCGGGCGGCGAGTCGCCGGGTTCGTGGGGCTTCCAGGCGAGCCAGACCCTGCGGCTCGAGGAACAGCGGCTGGAGTGGTCGCTGTCGGTGCGCAACCTGAGCCGCCTGGCCTTGCCCGCGCGCTTCGGATGGCAACTGCATTTCCCGGACGACTTCGCCGGCGCCGTGTGGCTGGACGAGGGCTTTGACGCGCTGCGGCTGCCCGGCCGCGGTCATGTCGAGCAGCGGGATCCGTGGTGCGGGTTGGCCTCGCTGAGCGGCGCGGGCGGCCGCATGGTGCTCATGCGCGCGCAGGCGCCGCTGGACACGCTGGCCTACGAGCGCCATGCGACGCGGTCCTGGGTGCAGCTGCGATTGATGACCGCGGATTCGCCTCGGCTGGTGCCGCTGCCGCGCGGCGAGGAGTTGCAGTTGCATCTGAGCCTGGACCTGATGACGCCGAGGCTGCCGCCGTTGCCGCGGCTGCGGGGCGCGGCGGAAGGGGGCGGCGGACCGGGCGGGCCCTTGATCCTCTGACGCCGCGGGCGATGCTGCTGGAGCGGCCGGGCCTGACGCCGCGCCTATACTGCCGCGCGCCGTGCTGCTGCCGCGGCTTCCCCCGCCCATGCCGACGCTGCCGTCCCTTGCCGCCTGCCGGCCCTATCTGCGCGACGCCTTGCGCGACGACCTCGTCGCCGCGGTGGTGGTCAGCGTGCTGCTCATTCCGCAAAGCCTGGCCTACGCGATGCTCGCCGGCCTGCCGCCGCAGGTCGGGCTCTACGCCAGCCTGCTGCCGCCGCTGGTCTACGCCGCGCTGGGCTCCAGCCCCTATCTCAACATCGGTCCGGTGGCGGTGCTCGCGCTGATGATCATGCAGACGCTGGGCCTCGCGCCGGCGGGCGTGAGCCCGAGCGAGGCCGCGCTGGTGCTCGCCGCGGAGGTGGGCCTGTTCCTGGGCGCGGCGGCGCTGCTGCGGCTGCATGCGCTGGCGGCCCTGCTGTCGGTGCCGGTGCTGCATGGCTTCGAGTCCGGCGCCACGATCGCGATCGCGGCGAGTCAGCTGCCGGTGTTGATCGGCTCGGCCGCGACGGGCGGCACGGTGCCGGAGCTCGCGCGCTCGCTGATGGCGCACGGGTTCGACTGGCGCGGCGTGGCGGCGCTGTTCGGCTTCGTGTCGCTGGTGGCCCTGATCGCGGTGCGGCGGCTGCCCAAGGGGTTCCTGTCGCGCATCGCGCCGCTGGCGGTGCTGCTGATCGGCGTGGGCGTCGCATGGGGTTGGGATCCGCAAGGCCTGCCGCGAGTGGGCGAGTTGCCGCCGTTGGCGCTGGTGTTCACGCTGCCGCGGCTGGATGCTGAACTCTGGATGGCGATGCTGCCGGGCGCCGCGCTGATCGGGCTGCTCGGCTATGTGTCGAGCCTGGCGGTGGCGGAGTCGCTCGCGCGTCGGGTCGGGCAACGCGTGGACGCGCGCCGTGAGCTGATGGGCCTGGCCGGGGCCAACCTGGCGGCCGCGCTGTCGGGCGGCATGCCGTCGGCGGCGAGCTTCTCGCGCAGCGTGCTGATGAGCGACGCGGGCAGCCGCACGCGGATGACCGGCGTGTTCGTCGCGGGCCTGATGGGGCTCACGCTGGTGACGGCGTCGCCGTTGCTGGCCTGGGTGCCCAAGCCGGTGCTGGCGGCGAGCATCATGGTCGCGGTGCTGTCGGGCCTGAAATTCGGACCGTACGCGGATGCGTGGCGGTATGCGCGGCCGGAGGCGCTGCTGATGGTGGCGGTGACGCTGCTCGTGGTGTTCGTGGGCATCACCGCGGCGTTGGGACTTGGCGTGGCGGGAGCGATCGCGCTGCTGCTGCAACGCAGCGCGCGGCCGCATGTGGCGCTGATCGGGCGCATCCCCGGCACCGAGCACTACCGCAACGTCGAGCGGTATCAGGTCGAGCTGGACCCGCTGGTGCTGGGGTTGCGCATCGACGAGAGCCTGCTGTTCCTGAACGGACGCAGCCTGGCGGACGTGGTGCAGGCGCATCTGGACACGCATCCGTCGACGCGGCGGGTGCTGCTGCAGATGTCGCCGGTCAACACGATCGACTTCAGCGGGCTGAGCGCGCTCAAGGAGTTGCACGAGACGCTGGAGCGGCAGGGCCGCCGGCTGGATCTCAGCGAGATCAAGGGGCCGGTGCTGGACCGGCTCAAGGACAGCCAATGGGAATCGTGGTTCCGCGGACGGGTGTACCTGTCCCACCACCTGGGGATGCAGGATCACGGGTGAGCTCTCTATCTGAGGGAGCGAGCGCCGCTGATCACGAGAGGTGCTTTCGCATTGATTGATTCGAGGTCTGTCTGCTCCAGCGCACCCCAGCGCGGACAACAGAATTCCTCGGATGCATTCGAGCTTCATCGCGTACATCGACGAGTCTGGCGACGAAGGGTTCCACTTCAAGGACGATGGCCGCGGAAGCTCTCGATGGTTCGTCCTCTCGGCAGTCGTGTTTCGACGCACCGAAGAGCGGGCTGGCGACATCGAGCGCTTGCGCGCGGTGCAGCACAGTCAGCTGGCCGGTCTGCAGATCGCGGACGCGGTGGCCAGCAGCACCTTCTACGCGGTCAATCCGAGCCGATTCGGCATCACCGATCCCAGCTATCTGCACTTCCTGCGCCATCACGTCTATCGACAAGAAGGCGCATGGCTGGGGTTCGGCGTGCACTTCCTTTCGGATTTCGGATCGCTGAAAAGCCGAATGCCGCACCTGGGTGCGGCATTCGAGGATTGGTGACAGCCCCCAGCTTCGAGGATCCCACCCGTTCAGGGCTGCCTCCTTGCGGAGACCTCTACGCGCGCTGCGCTTGGCTGCCGGCGGTCAGTGTACGTCTGAAGCTGGCTGGTTTGAAAGTCACCCGATCGAGCTCAATGCACCTCGTTGAGATGCCCGTGCTTGCGCAGGTCGGGGATGAGGAAGCAGACGAGGAATGCGAAGAAGCACATCACCGAGACGTACACGTAGAACGCGCTCTCGATGCCTGAGGTCTTCAGGCTCAGCGCCACGTATTCCGCCGAGCCGCCGAAGATCGCATTGCCGATCGCATACGACAGCCCCACGCCCAGCGCGCGGATCTCCGGCGGGAACATTTCTGCCTTGATCAGCCCGCCGATCGACGTGTACAGCGACACGATCGCCATTGCCACGATGATCAGCCCGAACGCCGCGTACGGGCTCTGCACGCCCTTGAGCGCCGACAGGATCGGCCAGGTGCACAGCGTTCCCAGGATGCCGAACCACAGCATCGAGGTCTTGCGCCCGATCCGGTCCGACAACGCGCCGAACAGCGGCTGCATGCACATGTAGACGAACAGCGCCGCCGTCATCACCGTGCTTGCCACCTTCTTGTCCATGCCCACGCTCAGCACCAGGTACTTCTGCATGTAGGTCGTGTAGGTGTAGAACGCCAGCGAGCCGCCCGCGGTGAAGCCCAGCACGATCAGGAACGCGCGCGTGTGCTTGCGGAACAGCTCCCGCATCGAGCCCGATTCCTTGGCGCCCAGCTGCTCGGCCTTGGCCGTCTCCGCCAGCGACCGGCGCAGGTAGAACGCGATCACCGCCGTCGCCGCGCCGGCCACGAACGGGATGCGCCAGCCCCACGCATGCATCTGCGCATCGGTCAGCGTCTGCTCGAGCACCGCCACCACCAGCACCGCCAGCAACTGACCGCCGATCAGCGTCACGTACTGGAACGACGCGTAGAAGCCGCGTTGTCCGCGCAGCGCGACCTCGCTCATGTAGGTCGCGCTGGTGCCGTACTCGCCCCCCACCGACAGCCCCTGGAACAGGCGCGCCAGCAGCAGCAGCGTCGGCGCCAGCACGCCGATCGTGTTGTAGGTCGGCATGCAGGCGATGGTCAGCGAGCCGCCGCACATCATCAGCACCGAGATCATCATGGCCGTCTTGCGGCCCTTGCGATCGGCGATGCGGCCGAACAGCCATCCCCCGATCGGGCGCATCAGAAAGCCCGCCGCGAACACCCCGGCGGTGTTCAGCAGCTGGACCGTCGGATCGCCCTTCGGGAAGAACGCGTGCGCGAAATAGATCGCCGTGAACGCGTAGACGTAGAAGTCGAACCACTCGACCAGGTTGCCGGACGAGGCGCCGACGATGGCCAGGATGCGATCGCGCTTCTCGTGTGCGGTGTAGTGCCCGGGCGTGCCGGACGCCGGCGTCGCGCCGGACAGGGGAGGAGTCTTGGCAGTCATGCCCCACAGACTACTCCCGCGATGGAAAACCCGCAGACGCGGTTCGGACAAACCGAACGCCACGCGCACGCCGCGTGGGCTAGCCCATCTCGGCCATCGCCAATCGCACGCCGAAGGCCAGGAACAGCGCGCCGATGCCGCGATTCAGCCAGGCGCCCACTGTGCGCGCCCAGCCGCGACCGCGGGCGCGGGCGCCCGCCACCGCGCCGGACCACGCCAGCAGGTGGCACCACACCATGCCGTTGATGTTGAACACCGCGCCGAGGAAAAGGAAGGCCGCCGCCTTGCTGGGCGCGTCCGCGGCGATGAACTGGGGCACGAAGGCCAGGAAGAACAGCCCCACCTTGGGGTTGAGCACGTTGGTCAGGAAGCCCTGCGCGAAGATCTTGCGCAGCGGCATCGTCGGCGGGGCCGAGGGGGGCATGCCTTCGGGGGAAGCCTCCCCCTCCGGGGCGACCTTCGCGGCGCGACGCTTGAACAACAGCCCGATGCCCAGGTAGACCAGGTAGGCCGCGCCCAGCAGCTTCACCACGGTGAACGCGGCGGCCGAGGCCGACAGCAGCGCCGACAGCCCGAGCGCCGCGGCCAGCACATGGACGCAGGTGCCGGCGCCGATGCCCAGCGCCGCGGCCGAGCCGGCGCGGAAGCCCTGCGTCGCGCTGCGGGCCATGATCAGCAGCGAATCGGGTCCGGGAGTCATGTTGAGCAGCAGGCCCGAGGCGATGAACAGGCCGAGGTCGTGGGTGCCGAGCATGGAAGGTGTCTCCGGAAAGGTCGCCATCATGCCTGCCCCGCCCACGCTTTTGGCGCACAGCGCCCGGCGATTGTTCCGATCTTTTCAACGGTCTGTTGCAACGGGATGGGTTTAAGGGTCAACCCTTATCGCTCATAGTTCAGCCCATCGACACATCGAAACCGCTTCCGGAAACCTCCTCCAGAAATACGGATCGACGGGCCGAATACTCACTTCGAGTCAACCCGTGCCCCTTCGCAGAATGCCCTGGGACCGAATCTGAAAGGAACCCATCATGAATGCCAAGAACATCGTTGCTTCCGTCCTGTTCGCTTCCGCCGCCCTGGTGGCCGGCTCCGCGATGGCCGAGGACAACCCCCACACCCAGCCGGTGAACACCCCCAGCCAAGTCAGCCGCGCCGAAGTCCTCGCCGACCTCCAGATCTACCGCGAATCGGGTCTGGCCGCCGTCGAGCAATCGGAAACCTACGGCTACGACAACGCCCGCCGTGACGTCGCCAAGGCCAAGTACGCCGAGCTGCGCACCTCGCCGTACTACGCGACCCTGGTCAAGAAGTTCGGCGGCAGCGCCCCGGCCACGGCCGTCGCCGGCCGCTGAGATCCTGCAAGAGACGCCTGAATCCCCCCTGAGAGAGCAAGAACTCGAACAACAGTTGAGAGCGTAGTTTTGAGGTCAAGGGCGCAAGCCCTGGTCGCCGGCGGGTCCTCCGCACTCCTCCTCCTGACCGCCGACGACCGCCTATACCCCCTCGGATGAGCCACGACTCGCCGAGGGGGTTTTCTTTTGCAAACGGAAATTCATCCGCGCATCCACCGATAAATCCATCGACATACCCCAAACGGGAGAGGACATACTCCTCCGTTATTCGCCCAGTCCACCCCGGGAGGGGGCATTTGCGGCGAATTCGGGACGCAGCGCGCACGACCGTGCGGATTCAAAGAGAATCGCCCGTCGGCCTGCCAGCAGTTCCATTCCCCCGGGCCGCGAGATCGAGGACATCGGATGGACCGGATCGTGCAAATGCGGGCGTTCGCCCGGGTGGTGGAAACCGGCAGCTTCACCAAGGCGGCCGACTCGATGGACCTGCCCAAGGCCAGCCTGACGCGCCTGGTGCAGGCGCTGGAGGCACGGCTGCGGGTGCAGCTGCTGACGCGGACCACGCGCAAGGTGACCGTCACGCAGGACGGCGCCGCGTATTACGAGCGCACGATGGCGCTGCTCAGCGAGCTCGAGGCCATCGACCAGGGCATGCTCCACGACCAGAGCAAGCCGCGGGGACGCCTGCGCGTGGACGTCACGACGCTGACCGGCTCGCGGGTGCTGATCCCGGCGCTGTCCGACTTCCACGAGCGTTACCCCGACATCCAGATCGCGCTGGGCGTGAGCGACCGCGCGATCGACCTGCTCGTGGACAACGTCGACTTCGTGCTGCGCGTGGGCGCGGTGCAGGATGCCGGGCTGGTGGCACGGCGCGTCGGACAGATCCAGTTCTGCACCTGCGCGGCGCCTTCCTACCTGAAGAAGCACGGCACGCCCGAGACGCCGCAGGACCTCGATCGAGAGCCGCATCAGGCGGTGGGCTACTTCTCGTCGCGCACCGGACGCGTGTTCCCGTTCGTCTTTCACCGAGAGGACGAACGCGTCGAGATCGAGGGCCGGCGGCGGCTCGACGTCAACGACAGCAATGCTTACGTCGCCGCTGGATTGGCGGGATTGGGGGTCGTGCAACTGGCCAAGTACGCGGTGCAGAACGAGCTCGATCGCGGCGAACTGATCCCGCTGTTCCCAGGCTGGCACCACAACGCGGTGCCGGTCTACCTCGTGTATTCGCCCAACCGCTACGTGTCGGCGCGCATGCGCGTGTTCATCGAGTGGGTGGCCGAGACGCTGGCGAAGAAGGGCCTGGGTCCGGATTGAGCTCAGACGCTGCCGACCGCCGTCGCGCTGCCGCGTCCGATCAGCCACACGACCAGCAACACCATCAGCAGCACCCACAGCACGACGATCGCGCCGGCGACCTTGAGGTTGCGCGGCAGCCGGCCGCGCTGCTCGGCGGCGCGCAGCCGCGCACGCGCGATCACCGCGGGCGGCATCAGCCGCAGCACCAGCCAGAACCCGAGCGGGACGAGGATCAGATCGTCCAGCAGACCCAGCACCGGGATGAAGTCCGGGATCAGGTCGATCGGGCTGAGCGCGTACGCGGCGACCGCGATCGCCACGAAGCGCGCCAGCCAGGGTGCCTCCGGATCGCGTGCCGCGTAGAAGACGGTCAGCAGTTCGCCCTTGAGCAGGGCGGCCCAGCGCTTGAGGGATCCGCGTTTCATGCCCGCATCATGCGCCCCGCGCCGGTGTCCGCTTCATCGGCGCCACAATCGGCCCAGATGACTTTCCGGCGCTGCGCGGTCCAGTTTTCCAGACGCGGACCGTAGATCTCGTCGACGCGGTTGCGGCGCACCTTGAAGGTCGGCGTGATCAGGCCGTTGTCCACCGTCCAGGGCGTGGCCGTGAGGATCAGGCATTCCAGCTGCTCATGCGGGTCCAGCCGCGCGTTGACCTTGTCCAGATGGGTGGCCAGCTCGATCTCCAGCGCGGCGCGGTCGCGCCCGGCGGCCTCGGGCGACAGCATCGCGATGCCCACCGGTTGCGGCAGGTTGGCGCCGGTCACCACGCAGGCCTCGATGGCCGGGTTCGTGGCCAGGCGGTCCTCGATCGGCGCGGGCGACACGTACTTGCCCTTGCTCGTCTTGAAGAGGTCCTTGACGCGGCCAGTGATGCGCACGCAGCCGGCGAGCGAGCCCTTGTCGGAGATCTCGGCTTTGTCGCCGGTGTGCAGCCAGCCGTCGGCGGTGAGCGTCTCGGCGGTCAGCTCGGGCTGCTTGTAATAGCCCAGCATCAGCGCCTGGCTCTTCATCTGCAGCTCACCGGTGATCGGGTCCAGGCGCACCTGCACGCCGTCGTAGGCCGGGCCCACGCTGCCGATCTGGTTCTGGCCCGGCACGGTGATGTGCGACAGCGCCAGGTTCTCGGTCATGCCGTAGCCCTCGTTGATCGACAGGCCCAGCTCGCGGTACCACTTGAGCAGCGCCACGGGCATGGGCGCGGCGCCGCCGGCGGCGAACTTGCATTCGTTCAGGCCCAGCGCCTTGAGGATCTTCTTGCGGACCAGGTTGCCGATGAAGGGCAGCTTGAGCAGCCGCTCGAGCTTGGGTTGCGGCAGCTTGGCCTGCACGCCCTGCTGGAACTTGGTCCACAGGCGCGGGACCGAGAAGAACACGGTGGGCCGCGCGCGCTGCAGGTCGGCGGCGAAGGTGTCCAGGCTCTCGGCGAAGTAGATCGTCATGCCGGTGTGCAGCCAGCCGTGCTCGACCAGCGCGCGTTCCACGACGTGCGCCAGCGGCAGGTAGGACAGCATGCGGTCGGACTCGGTGAGCGGGATGCGCTTCAGGCCGGCGTTGATCGCCCAGGCGAAGTTGCCGAACGAGTGCATCACGCCCTTGGGCGTGCCGGTCGTGCCGGAGGTGTAGATGATGGTGGCGAGCTCGTCGGCGGCGCGGGTGGGGCGGCCCTTGAGCGGCTGGGTCTCGGCGCAGATCGCGTCCCAGTGGTCGTAGGCGTCCTGGGCTTCCTCGGGCGAGACCGGATAGGAGATGCAGGGCAGGCCCAGCGGCACGCCGGGGCGCATGCCTTCCCAGCCGTCGAGCTTGCCGACGAACAGCAGCTTCGATTCGCTGTGCGAGAGGATCTGGTGGATGGTGTCGGGGGCGAGCGTCGGGTACAGGGGCACGCTGACGTAGCCGGCCATCCAGATGGCCAGGTCGCTCATGAGCCACCAGGCGCAGTTCTTGGAGAGGATCGCGACGCGGGCGCCGGGTTCCCAGCCTTGTTCGAGGCCGAGGGTCTTCAGATGGGCGGCCATGCGGCGGGCCTGATCGGCGACTTCCTGCCAGGTGAAGTCCTTGAGCACACCGCTGCCCATGGGTTGGCGCAGCGTGACCCGGTTCGGCGTGTCGAGCTCCCAGGCGTAGAGGCGTTGGAGCGCGAGGGAGTCGGCCGGCAGGCGGGTCGTTGACATCGGGGGGTCTCCTTGTTGTTGGTGTGCTGAAACTGGACGGAATCAGCTGTGGAGACTACGCCGCCTGACGTCGGTGAACGAGCGGGTTTCTTCGATGATCGTGATCGACTTGGCACCCTACTCCAGCGTTTCCGTTGGAAACGCCGAAGCGGCCGAAGTGAGCCAGGTGTCCCGAACGGAGGGTCAGCGCGAGCGGTTGCGCGCCTGAGCCCTTGAGCGAGCGTGCGGAGCGTGGGCTCAGGGGCGCGGCCGCTTGCGCTGACGGGCTCGAGGCAGGGGGCGTCAGCCCTTGGCCGCGGCGGCTTCGAGCTCAGCGGTGACGAGGGCGTCGAGCGCTGGCAGCAGCACGTCGTCAGCGGCCTCGCGGCTGACGGGTGCTTCGCCGAGTGCCGCGGCGCCTTCACGCTTGAGACGGGAGACCCACTGGCCGGCTTCCTTGCCCTGGGGCAGGCCGGTGCTCTGGAGGAGCAGGGTGCCGTCGGCGGCGAGCAGCTTGAAGTAGAAGAGCCCGTCGGACTCGCGGTACTGCTTGAACGCGGGCGCGGCGGACTTGGTTTTGACCGTGGTCGCGACGGGTGCGGCGAGCGGCTTGAAGCGGCGCAGGCCGACGGCCTCGCGGGCGCGGGCCAGCAGTGGGGCGGCGATGGCGCGGGCCTTGGCGGCGCCTTCGGTGAGGATCTCCTCGATCTTCTCGGGGTTGGCCATCAACGCCTCGTACTTGGCGCGCATCGGGCCGATTTCGGCGTTGATCAGGGCGAAGAGCTGCTCCTTGGCTTCGCCCCAGGCGAGTCCGCCATGCAGCGCGTCGCGGAAGGCCTGGCGCTGCGCGGGCGTGGCGAAGGCGTCGTAGATCTGGACGAGGTGCGAGCCTTCGGTCGTCTTGGGTTCACCGGGCAGGCGCGAGTCGGTGACGATCTTGGAGATCGCGTCCCGCAGTGCCTTCTCGCCGCCCTCGAAGAGCGGGATGACGTTGTCGTAGCTCTTGGACATCTTGCGACCGTCCAGGCCGGGCAGCAGCTCCATCTCTTCGTCGATGCTGGCCTCGGGCAGCACGAAGAAGTCCTGGCCGTTGCCGAACATGTGGTTGAAGCGCTGGCCGACGTCGCGGGCCATCTCGATGTGCTGGACCTGGTCCTTGCCCACCGGCACGCGATGGGCGTTGAACATCAGGATGTCCGCGGCCATGAGGATGGGGTAGCTGTACAGGCCCATCGTGATGCCGGCATCCGGGTCCTCGCCCGCGGCCAGGTTCGCGTCCACCGAGGCCTTGTAGGCGTGGGCGCGGTTCATCTGGCCCTTGGAGGTGACGCAGGTCAGCAGCCAGGTCAGCTCGGGGATCTCGGGGATGTCGCTCTGGCGGTAGAAGACGACCCGGCTCGTGTCTAGGCCGGCGGCCAGCCAGGTCGCGGCGATCTGCAGGCGGGAGGCCTCGATGCGGGCCGGCTCGTCGCACTTGATCAGCGCGTGGTAGTCGGCCATGAAGAAGAAGCTCTCGGCACCGGGCTCGCGGCTGGCCGCGATGGCGCGGCGCACGGCGCCGACGTAGTTGCCGAGGTGCAGGGTGCCGGTCGTGGTGATGCCGGTCAGGACGCGCAGGGTCATGGGGCTGGTCGGGCGCTGATCGCCGTCGTTTCGCAAAACGGCGATTGTCCCGCAAAGCCGGCGGGCGTCAGCCCAGCGCGGCCATCGGCTCGCCCAGGCGCACGGGGCCGGCGGGCAGCCAGGCCGGGTTGAACGTCATCGGCAGGTCCTTGGGGAACAGCAGCACCACGGTCGAGCCGAGCAGGAAGCGGCCCATCTCCTCGCCCTTGGCGTAGCTGAAGTGTTCCTTCTCGTAATGCCAGGTGCGGGGACGGCCCGGACGCGGCGGGTTCACCACGCCGTGCCAGACCGTGGCCATCGAGCCCACGATCGTCGCGCCCACCAGTGCCAGCACCCAGGGGCCGTGCTCGCCCTCGAAGACGCAGACCACGCGCTCGTTGCGCGCGAACAGGCCCGGCACGCCGCGCGCGGTGGTCGGGTTCACCGAGAACAGGTCGCCCGGCACGTGGATCATGCGCACCAGCCGGCCGGCGCAGGGCATGTGGATGCGGTGGTAATCGCGCGGGCTGAGGTAGATCGTCGCGAAGTGGCCGTCGCGGAACTGCGCGGCCAGCTGCTGGTCGCCGCCCACCAGCGCGGCGGTCGAGTACTGGTGGCCCTTGGCCTGGAAGATCTGGTCCGCGCGGATCGGGCCGAACTGGCTGATCGCGCCGTCGACCGGGCAGATCAGCGGCGCGTCGGCGATCGGACGGGCGCCGGGCTTGAGCGCGCGGGTGAAGAACTCGTTGAAGGTCGCGTAGGCGGCGGGATCGGACTCGGCCGCCTCGGCCATGTTCACGCCGTAGCGGTCGATGAAGCGCTTGATCGTCCAGGTCGTGAATCCGCCGAGTTCCGCGCCCGCCAGACGGCCCGCCAGCCGGGTCATGGCCAGCTTGGGCATCAGGTACTGGGGCAGGACGGCAAGGCGATCGGACACGGTGGTGGGCCCCCGAAAGGGCGGGAAAAAGGGTGGCGGATTCTAGGCGGGCAAGTCCGAGTCCCGCACCCGGGTTGCTCCCGGGCCGCCAGCGGGACCCGACAGGGACCTCGGTACCATCGCGCTTTCGTCTCCGTCCGCCTCCAGCGTCCGGCTGTCCCTCCCATGGCTGCCCCCGAGTCCCCCCTTCTTCCCGAGCGCCCCGAGCGCCCCGAGCTGGCTGAACATCAGCACAGCTCCTTCTACAAGTTCGTCCGGCTGGGCGAGACCCAGGCGCTCGCCCAACGGCTGCGGGAGCTCAACGCCGCGCTGGGTCATGCCGTGGGCGGCAACGTGCTGCTGGCGCCGGAAGGCATCACCGGGGCATTGGGCGGACCGCTCGCCGCGCTCGACGCCTTCGAGGCCGCGCTGCGCGCCGAGCCGCCCTTCGCCGATCTGCATTTCAAGCGCAGCTTCTGCGCGACGCGCCCGTTCACGCTGCTGAAGGTGCATGAGAAGCCCGAGCTGGTCGCCTTCGGCCTGCACGGCGTCACCGGCCTGGCCGACACGCGCGACACGCATGTGTCGCCGCGCGAGTGGCGCGAGCTGATCCGGCGCGAGGACGTCGTGGTGCTGGACAACCGCAACCACTTCGAATTCGAGCTCGGTCATTTCGAAGGCGCGGTCGATCCTGGCGTGCGCCACTTCCGCGACTTCCCCGCCTACATCGATGCCCATGCCGAGGCCTGGCGCCGCGAGGGCAAGACCGTGGCCATGTACTGCACCGGCGGCATCCGTTGCGAGAAGCTCTCGGGCTGGATGAGCGATCGGGGACTGACCGTGCGTCAGCTCGACGGCGGCATCCTCAACTACTTCGAGCAGATGCCCGATGCCGACGCGGATTGGCGCGGCGAGTGCTTCGTCTTCGACAAGCGCATCGCGATCGACACGCACCGCCAGGAGACCGCGACGACCGCCGAGGACGTCTACGGTAACGATCCGGCCGAGGCCTGGCGCCTCGCGCGAGCCAAGCGTCTCGATCCGAAGGGCTGAGCGCGGGCGGCTCAGCCGGTCAGATCCTGGGTCAGGCGCAGCCGGCGCGGATTGCGCGTGTCGATGACGGCGGTGTGCGCGGCCTTGTCATGCAGGCCCTGGCGGTTGGCGTCCCACAGGATCTGCAGGAAACCCATGCCGCCCGTGGTCGCGCCCGCCGCGTAGCCGCCGTAGCGCCGCACGCACAGCATCGGCTTGAGCGGCTTGCCGGTCAGCTCGACGATGCGCAACCCCATCAGCTTCTTGCCCGGTGTCTGGCCCGGCCAGATCAGCGGGAAGGCCACGAAATACGTGAAGGCCCAGGCCAGGTTCAGACCCACCAGTTGCCACCAGTGCTTGAGCTTTTCCAGCGGCGTCTGCCGGGCTTCGTCCTTGAGCTGGCGGACCTGCGCCTCCAGCGACTTGATGCGGATCTTGTCGGCCTGACGCTGCAGCGCCTGGTCCTTCTCGAGCTGCTCGACCGCGTGCTCGATCCCGTTGGAGCCGCCGGCCGAGGCCGCGGAGGCGGCCGTCGCCACGGCTGACTTCACCAGCGTGCGGATGTCCTCGGCGGCATCGGTCGACTCCGACGATTCATCCGGGGAGGCGTCGCGCTGGGCCTCGGACGCCGCGGTCGCCACGGCCTTGCGCGGGCGCTTGGGCGTGTCCTCCAGGTGCGACATCGTGCTGCCGTACAGCCCGAACGCCACCAGGCACAGCGCTGGCGCCCAGCCCAGCCAGCCCTGTTCCTTGACGACCTCGCCGCGCGAGGCGCGCTGCTGCTTGTGCCACTTGAGCGCGACCCAGATGAAACCGCCCAGCAGCACCGTGTTGCCGAAATTCGAAAGCATCGTCACCAGCGCGATGTCCACGCCCATGGCCTTGGCGCGTTGCCAGGGCGAGGCCAGCGGCAGACCCAGCAGCGCGGGCGCGACGTTGAGGTCCTCGGGGGTGATCCAGTCGCGCGGGTCCTGCGGGGCCTCGCTGGTGGGCGTGGACGGGCGCACCGGGGCTGGCGTGGGCGACGGATCGACAGGCAAGGACATGGGCCGGGATTGTCGCGAGCCGTAACCGCGCTGGCGCCCATGTCTTCCCTAGGAACATTGATAATTCGCGCTCGTCCATCGAATCCCACTGGCGCGCTTCGCGCAAGCCCATGTCCAATCTCATCGTCCACGGCGGCTCGCCCCTGAAGGGCCGCATCGTCCCCTCGGCCAACAAGAACGCCGTCCTGCCCATCCTGTGCGCGACGCTGCTGACCCGTGAGCCCGTGCGGTTGCACGGCGTGCCTGAGATCACCGACGTCAAGAAGATCCTGGAGGTCTTCCGCAACCTCGGCAGCAGCGTGGCCGTGGACTTCAAGACCGGCGTGCTGGACCTGCACCACAAGGACACTCACTTCGATCCGGCCAAGGACCACCTGCCCGAGGAGATGCGTTCCTCGATCATGCTGGTGCCGGGGCTGATGGCGCGCTTCGGCGCCGCGCGCATCGAGGACGACGTCAAGGGCTGCACGCTGGGCGCGCGCGAGATCGATCCGCACGTCGAGGTCTTCCAGCGCTTCGGCGCCCAGGTCGAGCGCGCCAGCGACGGCCTGCTGGTGCAGGTCGAGGGCCAGCTCAAGGCCAACGACCACTGGACCGATTACGCCTCGGTCACCACGACCGAGAACTTCGTGCTCTGCGCCGCGCTGGCCCACGGCACGTCCACGCTGATGAATGCGGCCAGCGAGCCGCATGTGCAGGAGTTCTGCCAGTTCATGCAGCTGCTGGGCGCCCGGCTCGAGGGCCTGGGCACCTCGCGTCTGACCATCCACGGCGTGAAGGAACTCGGCGGCGGCGAGTTCACCTTCGCCGAGGACTTCCACGAGATCGTCACCTTCCTCGCGCTGGGCGCGATCACCGGCGGCGACGTGCGGGTCAAGAATTCCCAGCCCGAGCAGTTCCCGCTGATCGACCGCACCTTCGCCAAGTTCGGCGTCCAGATCATTCATGAGGATGGCTGGTCGCGCTCGGTCGTCGAGGGCAAGCTCAAGGTCAAGGAGCCCTTCACGCGCAACATCCTGCAGAAGGTCGAGGCGGCGCCCTGGCCCTATCTGCCGGTGGACCTGCTGCCGATCTTCGTCGCGCTCGGCGTGAAGGCCGAAGGCAGCGTGATGTTCTGGAACAAGGTCTACGACGGCGCGATGGGCTGGACCACCGAGCTGTCCAAGTTCGGCGCCCATGCCTTCCTGTCGGACCCGCACCGCATGGTGACCTTCGGCGGCAAGACGCTGAGCCCGGCGGAAGTCGAGAGCCCGTACATCATCCGCGTGGCCATCGCGCTGCTGATGGTGGCGGCGAGCATTCCCGGCAAGTCGATCATCCGCAACGCGACGCCGGTCCGCCGCGCTCATCCGCAGTTCGCCGAGAACATCACCCGCCTCGGCGCCAAGGTGGAATGGGTCGAGGGCGACTGACCCTGTTGCTGGCGGCGTGGCTGCTCGTGGCGGGCTGGGCCGGCCCAGGCGCGGCGCAGCCGTCGCCGCCGCAGCCGTCGCCGCCTGTTCTGCGCTGGCTGGTGCAGGACATGCCGCCGCACTTCAGCTACCGCGACGGCAAGGCGCCGCAACGCCCCGAGGACCTGAGCCAGGGCGAGGTCGACGGTTTCCTGCGCCTGGTCCTGGAGCGCATGCCGCAGTACCGGCACGAGTTCATCGAGCTGAGCCTGCCGCGTTTCGAGGCCCAGGTGCGCCAGGGCGAGACGATCTGCTCCGTGCTGCATGTGCGCACGCCCGAACGGCTGCAATGGCTGTACTTCACGACGTTGTTCCCGCCGATGCTGTCGCGGCAGATCCATGTGATCGTGCGGCGCGAGGACCTGGCGAAGTTCGAGTCCAACGGCCAGCCGCTGCAGCTCGCGGACCTGATGCGCCGCACCGACCTCACCGGGCTGCTGCCCCGCGATCGCAGCTTCGGCCCGCGCATCGATCGCCTGCTGGCCGCGTCGCCGGAGCGCGCGCCGCGCTCCATCGTCGCGGGCCGCGGGGCCAACCTGCTGCCGATGCTGCGCGCGCGGCGCATGGATTACACGCTCGAGTACCCGACCGCCGCCGACGAGTACACCGCCAACCACCCCGGCGGGCCTGAACTCGTCAAGCTGCCGCTGGCCGAGGGCCGCAGCACGCTGGTCGCGACCGCCGGCTGCAGCCGCACGCCCGAAGGCCGCCGCGCGATCGAGGCGCTCGATCAGGCGGTGCGTCAGCTCGCCGCTGATCCGCAACGCGACGCGTGGATCCGCGCATGGCGCAATGGCTCGCCGATCGATGCCGACGATCAGCGGCAGCTGAACCGCTTCCTCGACGAACGCGCGAAAGGCCCGGCGCAGATCGAGTGATCGGCTGGACTCCCGATGGCCCGCCCGCCCAAGCTCGCCCTGCCGCTGCGCGACGGTGTCGCCGCCAGCGCGCTCGCGTGTCCGCCCGGACCGTGGGCGCGGGTGCTGGATTTCCTTGCCGAGCGGCTGCCGCTGGTCACGCGTGAGGACTGGGCCGAGCGCATGGCGCGCGGCGATGTCCTCGATGACGACGGGCATCCGCTCGATCCGGACGCACCCTACCGGGCGCGGCGCCGGCTGTATTACTGGCGCTGGCTGGCCGATGAGCCGGTCGTGCCCTTCGACGCGCGCATCCTGCATCGGGACGAGCACCTGCTCGTCGCGGACAAGCCGCACTTCCTGCCGGTCACGCCCAAGGGCCGGTATGTGCAGCAGACCCTGCTGACACGGCTGCGGCGCGAGACGGGGCTGGTGGACCTGACGCCGGTGCATCGGCTGGACCGCGAGACCGCGGGGCTGACGATGTTTGCCGTGCAGCCGGCCACGCGAGACGCGTATCAGCGGCTGTTCCGGGAGCGCGATGTGGAGAAGGTCTACGAAGCCATCGCGCCGTGGCGCGAGGATGTGGGCGCTCGGCTGCCTTTCGAATACGACAGCCGGCTCGAGGAACACCCGGTGGACTTCATGCAGATGCGCACGGTGGCGGGCGAGCCGAACGCGCGCACGCGCATCGCGCTGATCGAGCGCCTGGGCGTCGATCGCGCGCGGTATGAATTGCGGCCGCACAGCGGCGTGAAGCATCAGCTGCGCGCGCAGCTGTGCGCGCTGGGCCTGCCCATCGAGGGCGACCGGATCTATCCGGTGCTGCAGCCGGTGGAGGAGCAGGTGGACTTCACCCGCCCGCTCCAGCTCCTGGCCCGCGAGATCGCGTTCATTGATCCGGTGACCGGTCAGCCGAGGCGCTTCGAAAGCGCACTGCGGTTGGCCGGATTGCCCCTCGCCTGCGAAGCGGGAGAGGGGTTGGGGTGAGGGCTCGTGTGTAGGCTCGGTGCCCTTCGACGAGCCCTCACCCCGCCCTCTCCCGCTGCGCGGGCGAGGGTGACGCGAGATCAAGCGGTCAGCGCATCGAGCTTGCGCAGCGCGGTCAGCGTCGCGCGGCACGCGCTGGCGAGCTCCGTGCCCTTGGCCACGAGGTGCTCGTGGAAGAACGCGTGGTGCGTCGCGTGCTCGTGGAACGCTTGCGGCGTCAGCACGGCGGAGAACACCGGCACGCCGGTGTCGAGCTGCACGCGCATCAGCCCGTCGATGACGGCATGGGCGACAAAGTCGTGGCGGTAGATGCCGCCGTCCACGGCCAGCGCGCACGCGAGCACCGCGTCGAACTGCCCGCTGCGCGCGAGCTTCATCGCATGCAGCGGGATCTCGAAGGCGCCGGGGACCTCGAAGGTCTCGACGCGCACGGGACCGCCGGCTTCGAGCCCGCGGATCGCGGACTCTCGACAACGGCCCACGAGATCGGCATGCCAGCTCGCGGACACGATGGCCACGCGCGGAACGGCGGCGGAGGAGGGAGAGGAGTGGGGGATCTGATTCATGTGAACCCTTTCAGGTGGAACGATGAATCAGGGCGCGCACGCACAACGCGACCCACCGCCGGCGCAGGCGCGAACGCTTGCGCCAGCCTACGGGCCGACGATGGACGCGATCTCTTTCATCCGGACTGTGACCGTCGGCCCTGGCCTCTCACCAGGTCTGCTGACCCCGGCACCACAAGGGCGGTGCCGGGCGCTCGCGGGCTCCCGGGGTCATCGGTCGTGGACCGCGCCCCGGATACCGCCGGTGGGGACTTTCACCCCGCCCTGAGAACGCTGCTCGTCGCTCCTTCGAGGGAAGGCGCATCCGAGCGGGTCGGATTCTAGGCGGCGATCAAAAGCCCCATTGGAGGATGGCGCTGAGCATGTCGCCCCGGCTGCGGTAGGTGTTCCCCCACAGGTAGGCCACCGACAGTTCCGCCCCCGCGCCGAGGTCCACCTTCACGGTGGGACCGCCGCGCCAGGAGGCCGGTTCGGCGAAACCCTGTACACCGGCGCGCCATCCCGGTTGCCAGCGATACAGCGCCTGCCACTGCAGCTTGGTCTGGTTCTGCCGGCGCGTACCCGCGTCGTGGCTGAAGAACACGTTCAGGTTGAGCTGGGCCAGTCCCCATTCGGTCTGGAAGATGGGGCCCACCTCGACGGCGTTCCCCTGGCCCCGATTGCGGATCAACTGCAGGTGGAGGCCGAGGTCATAAGGCGTGTCGCCCTGCGTGAGCAGGAACTGGTTGATCCAGTTCACCGAGCTGAGCGTCTGCTCGTGCAGCGTCGGACCGATCCAGCTCAGCAGCAGCTCGGTGCTCCAGCGCGAGTTCACCCCGTACCGAAGGCCGGCCTCGGGCCACAGCGTGGCCGACTCGCCCGGCGACTTCACATGCCAGTAGCGCAGATCCAGCGTGGTCTGGCCGGCCTCGCTGTAGGGGCGCACCAGGTAGTAGCCAGGATCGGCGCGGGCGACCCCCACGCCGAGCGCCAACGCCGCGGCCAGTGCTGTCGCGGCGATGTGTCGTCCCTGGCGTGTCATGGCTCCCCCTGAGGTGTGGGGCGCCATTCTGAGGGTCGTCCCGGCTTGGAGTTTCCCCGGGGAAACCAGCGAGCGCGGCTCGGCACAATGGTCCGACGGTGACTTGACGCTGTACATCGCGACTTTCGTCGCAGGCTCGGCATCCCACCCATGACCCACAAGGCCTTGCGCATCTCGTTCGGCGCCCGCCCGCTGCTGGCGCTGTTCGCGTTCGGACTGCTGCTGGTGGCCCTGTCCAGCGGTTGGCAGCTCCGCGAGACCACGCAGCGCCGCGCCGCCGAGACCGATGCCGAGCTCAGCGCCATCCCGCTGCTGTATGCCGGCCCGCTCGCGTACAGCCTGCAGCAGCGCCTGCAGCAACCCGAGGCGCTGCATGGCTTGCTGCGTCACATCCTGACCCGTCATCACCTGCGCCGCGTGGAGCTGCACACGCCTGACGGCCAGCAGTTCCGCGCGCTGTCGGATGACGACAGCGAGCCCGGGCAGAGCGCCGACTTCTCGCTGGCCGAGACCGGCGAGCTTCGCCTGCAGGCCGCGGCCGCGACGGTCGGTGACACGCTGCGGCGCGACCCGCTGCTGCGCTCGACGCTGATCCACCTGGCCCTGGCCACGGCGCTGGGCCTGGTGGCGGCGTTGCTGCTGGATCGATGGCTGCTGCGACGCCTGCATCGCCTGTCCGAGCAGGCCAGCCGCTTCGATCCCTCATTGCCGGCGCTGGGCTGGGATGACCCCGGTGAACCTCACCCGCGCGAACTGCTGCGACTCGAGCAGGCGATCGATCATGTGAGGACCTCGCTGGGCGATGAATTGCACCGCGAACAGTCGCGCGGGCGTGAGCTTCAGGAGGAGATCGCGCGCCAGCATCGCGCGCTCCAGCAGGCGGAACGCTCGCTGGAGGCCAAGCGGCGCGAACTGGCCTCGATGGAGCGCCATGACGCGCTGACCGGCATCGGCAACCGGCGCGCGTTCGACGACGCCTTGCGACGGGAGTTCAAACGCGCGCAGCGGGATCAGGGCCGGCTCGCGCTGGCGATCATCGACGTGGACCACCTCAAGCCGTTCAACGAGCGCCATGGGCGCGCGGCCGGCGACGAGGTGCTGCGCCGATTGGCGCGGCGGCTCGCGGAGCATTTCCAGCGCGACACCGACGTGGTCGCGCGCCTGGGCGGCGAGGAGTTCGTCGTGCTGCTGCCCGGCTTCGATGCCGAGTCCGCGCAGGGCCTTCTGGAGGTGCTGCGCGAGGACTGGCGCGCGATGGCCGTGCCGCACGGCGCGCTGCCGGACGAGCCGCCGGGCGAAGGCATCGTGACGATCAGCGCCGGCCTGGCGGCCTCGCAGCCCGGCCATCCGTACTTGAGCTCACAGGCGCTGATCCAGGCCGCCGACGAGGCGCTCTACCTCGCCAAGCACATGGGCCGGGACCGGCTCTGCATCGCGTCCTGAAAACGCAGGAAGTGTCCTGACGACGAGTCGAGGGCGCCCGCCGGGAGCGCCTCAAGCAGAAGCGATCAGCGACCGCGCGATTCCGCCTGCTGCAGCTGTTCCTCGACGCGGCGCGCGGCGCGCAGCATCAGCGTCTCGTCGAGCTGTGCCTGAGGGGCGATCTCCATCACCGTCTCGTCCAGCGCTTCCGGCTTGTTCATCAGCGTCCAGGCGACCAGCGAGATCGCGCCGACGCCGCGGCGCTGCATCGCCTCGGGCATGACCACGTCATGCTGGACCTGCACGTGGAAACGCACGCTGGCCACCGCCGCGGGCGCGAGGCCCCAGCTCTCGCAGAGCGCGGCGCCTAGCGCGTCGTGGCTCACGCCGAAGGCCGTGTGCTCGAGTTGCACCAGTTCCTTGTCGCTGCCCGCCGCTCTGAGCATCGCCGGGTAATGGCCCGGCGCGTGCCGGTAAAGCACCGCCTTGCCGCATTCCTCGAACAGGCCCGCCGAGTGCGCCGCCCAGGGGTCGACGCCCAGCATCTGGCCCATGCGGCCCATCAGCAGGCCGCGCTTGGCCGCGCGGGCCCACACCGGTTCGAGCTCGGCCGCGGGCGGGAAGGCCGCGCGCAGGCCCATCTCGAACGTGATCGCGGCGACCTCGCGCATGCCCAGGTAGGTCAGCGCCTGATGCACCGTCTGCACCCGGCCGCGCAGGCCGTACAGCGACGAGTTCACCGCCTTGAGCACGGCGGCGGCCAGCGCCATGTCGGTCTCCACCAATGCCGAGACGGCCTGGAGATCGATGTCCTCGTCCGCCATCAGCAGCGACAGTTTGACCAGCACTTCGGGCTGGGTGGGGATCTCGATGTCCAGCGCTCGGAGTTGAGGATCGACAGGCATGGTGGTGTGCGGTTGTTTGGACGGATGGTAGCCCGGGCGGCCCGGCCCCGGCATCCCGCCTTTGGCGGACGCGCGGTGACCAGTTGTTCAGCGGGCGGCTGGCATGCCCGGCGGGCGGTGGGCGCCTGAAAGGGGGAGTGGTGTCAGGTTCAGCGCAGGAAGGCGTCGTAACCGGTCTTGAGGATCAGCAGCGACACGACGATCACGAACATGCCGCGCACGAAACCGGCCCCCTTGGCCAGCGCCATGCGCGTGCCCACCAGGCTGCCGATCACGTTGGCCACGGCCATCACGGCCGCGACGTGCCACCACACGTGGCCCTTGGCGGCGAACAGCACCAGCGCGGCGAAGTTGGTGGCGGTGTTCATCAGCTTGGCGGTGGCCGAGGCGTGCAGGAAGTCGAACCCGAGCAGCCGCACGAACAGGAACACGAAGAAGCTGCCGGTGCCCGGACCGAAGAAACCGTCGTAGAAGCCGATCACCAGCCCGATGCCGCTGGCGATCGCGGTCTGCGTGGCGACCTCGTGGCGCGGGGCGTGATGTCGGCCCAGGTCCTTCTTCGCGAGCGTGTACAGCAGCACGCCCAGCAGGATGAGCGGCAAGGCCTTGCGCAGGCCGCTGGGATCGACCTGCGTCACCGCCCAGGCGCCGGTGAAGCTGCCGACGAGCGCCGCCGCCGCCGCCGGCATCAGCGCCAGCCAGGGCAGGGTCACGCGCTTGGCGTATTGGTGGGTGGCCCAGGCCGTCCCCCAGATGGAGGCGCCCTTGTTGGTGCCGAAGAGGGTGGCGGGGGCCGCGTTCGGATATAGGCTGAACAGCGCGGGCACCAGGATCAGTCCGCCGCCGCCGACGACGGCATCGACGAAACCAGCCAGGAGCGACGCACCGGCCGCGGTCAACAACTCGATCATCTGCAACGACTCGCAAGAACGGCCCGGACGTCAGGCGCCGGAACGCGGATACGGGCCGAGAACGATCGCGGGGAGCGCGCAAAACCAGGCCACGAAAACAAAACGGGCACCTGATCCAGGTGCCCGCGAATTGTGACAGTGTCACTGCATTTCGTTGGTGTTGGTTTGATCTGTTTGTCTCCTCAGCCCCCGTAGGCAACCCCCTGGAGCGTCGGTCGTGACCAGCGCGGGACGGGTGTCGCGTCGAGTGGGGTGGATGCTAGGACTCGACCTCCATGCACGCACTTGGGGTTTTCACCCGTCGAATGCACCATTTTGGAACGGTTAGCCGGCCCTCACTTGCGTGAAATGGCCCCGTCGAAAACGATTTGCGAACATCGCACGGCGCACTGGGTTCGACCCTTGGGCGCGTGTCGCCCGGTGTGGCGTGGAGGTGTCATTCCCCTGAAACATGGGGGAGTCGTTCTGGCGTCGGGAACTTTTGGAGCGGCTCGCGCAATACGGTCATGCTGCGAGATGCGATCTGCGATCCCGCCGTTGAATCTCCCCCGCCACCGACGCAACCTTCCGCCGAACGCCGATGAGCTTCTGGACCCGCCTTGCCGGCCGTGACCGCCCGCCGCCCGCCATCGGCGGCGAGACCGACTCGCCGCCCGCTACCAACGCCGTCACCAGCGAAGCGCTGGTGCGACGCTTGCGCGATGGGGATGCGAGTGCGCTGGAGCCGCTGTATCGCAGCGAGTCGCCTGGCGTGTTCCGTTATGCGATGGCCTTGTGCGGGCAGGGCGACTGGGCGGCCGACGCGATGCAGGAGGCTTTCGTCCAGTTTGCCGGTCGTCCCGAGGGATGGGACGCGGGGCGGGGAACGCTGGGGGCCTATCTGGCCGGCATGGCCCGGCATCACCTGCTGGCGCGCTGGCGCGATCTGCCCGTGGCGCAGGACGAGACCGAGGAGGCCGGCGATCACGCCGACGCTCCCGAGCAGCAACTGGTCCGCGCCCAGGATCAGGCCCGGGTCTGGGCGGCACTGCAGGCGCTGCCCTGGACCTTCCGCGAGGCCGTGGTGCTGGTCGATCTGCAGGAGCGCGCCTATGTCGAGGCGGCACGGATCGCCGGCGTCGAGCTCAACACGTTGCGCACCCGCCTCCACCGAGGGCGCGCTCGCCTGCTCGCGGTGCTGCAGTCACAAGACCGCCCCGGCGAGTCGTCCCCCGCTGCCGGTCAACCGGCCGGGGCCGAACCGCTGGCCGCGTCCGAACGTTCATCGAAGTCCGCATGATGACCACCTCCGACCCCTCCCCACCCCGTACCGCGCGACTGGCCGACTGGCTGTGGGCCGTCGGCCAGGACCTGCGGCAACGCCATCCCGAGCCGGGCCACGACGAGGCCGTGCTCGCGGCCATGCAGGCGCGATTCGCCGCCCGCCAAAGATCGAGCAGGGTGGGGCGATGGCGATGGGCCTTCGCGGGCCCCGCGCTCTGCGCCTCGGTGCTGGTGGCCTGCGTCTGGCTGCTGGGCTCGGCGCCTCCGGGTGAATCCGGCGCCACCGTGATGGGCAGTTCGGGCAGCGGCTTCATCGTGCTCGTGTCCGCCGATCGTTGGGCCGCCTACGAGAAGGCCGGTGCCAGCACCGCGTGGCTGGTCCCGACCGAAGTGCCACGTGAACGACTGGCGCTCCTCGGTCTGCCCTACGACCCCGCAGATGCCGCAGCGCCGGTACGCGCCGAATTGCTCGTGCATGCCTCGGGCGACGTCCTCGCAATGCGGGTCGTGCCGTGATCCCTTTCAAGTCCTTGTCCTCGAATTCCTCGTTGGAGACCGCCATGAAGACCTCGTCCACCGCACTCGTCCTGGCACTGGCCGCCGCCGCGGTCCAGGCACAGCCGAGCCCGGAATCCGGTGCCGCGCCGCGTCCGACGCCCCCCGCGATGCCGGCGCTGGTGCCCCCCGTGCCGCCGGCGCCGCCAGCGCCCGCCGTGCCGGATGTCGCGGAGCTGATCGCCGAGTCCGGCGTGGCGATGCAGATCCTCAGCAACGAGCGGGTCGTCAAGGGCGCGCCGTACTGCGCGCAGGCGGTGCACGAGACCGTCCAGCCGCTGGCGGACGGCAACCGCATCGTTCACCAGCAGACCAGCCAGCTCTGCCGCGACGGCGAAGGGCGCACGCGGCAGGAGGTCGATCGCCAGGGGCGCAAGATGGTCTATCTGCGCGATGCGGTCAGCGGCGAGAACTGGCTGCTCGATCCCGATCGCAAGACCGCGCGTTACCTGGGCGGCGGACGGCAGAGCGCTGAGGCCCAACGCGAGTACGGCGAACGCATGCGCGAGTACCAGGACAAGATGCGCGAGTACAACGCGAAGGTGCGCGAGTACGGTCGCAAGATGGGCGAATGGGCCCGCGAGAACTTCAGCCATGGGGAGACCGCGCCGCGTGCCGAAGCGGCCCGGCCCGCCACGCCGCCAGCCAACCCGTCCGTGCCCACGGCGCCGCGCGCGCCGACACCCGTCGTCATCGCTCCCGGTGAAGGCGGTCAGGAGGTGCGGGTGATCCGCATCGAGACGCCGATGAGCCCCACCGCGCCCATGCCGCCGATCCCCGTGCCACTGTCGCTGCGCCTGGAACCGCTGACCGTGCCGGGCCAGGACACGCCGCTCAACAACCTGCCACCCAAGGAGATCGAGGGCCTCAAGGTCACCGGGGGACGGGCGGAGCGCACCATCCCGGCCGGCAAGATCGGCAACGAGAAGCCGATCGTGATCTCGCGGGAAGTCTGGACCTCGCCGGACTTGAAGGTGACCGTCAGCGCGCAATCCAAGGATCCCAGAAGCGGTGAACAGAACTATCAGCTGCGCAACATCCGCCGCGCCGAGCCGGACGCCGCGCTGATGCGGGTCCCTGCGGACTTCACCCGGACCGGTTTGCCCAAGCCGCGTGCGCCCAAGGACGCCAAGGAGCAGAAGGAAGGCTGACGCCGCGCCGACGGTCCTCGTGGCGACGACGACAATCGCGTCCGATGACCGATTCGCCTTCGCCGCTTCCGCCCAAGCTGATCCTGCAGACGCTCACCCGCGGCGACGGCCTGCTCGGTCTGCGGCCGCACGGCAAGCTCGGGCCGCGCGGCGATCGCGTGTCCTTGATGCGACTGGCGCGTTGGCCTACGGATCCTGAGGCGCTCGCGCAATGGCAGTCGCTCCCCCTGCACGCGGTCGACGCGGAGATGCTGCAGTGGCGGGATGCGTCCTTCGGCCAGGGGCTGACGCCGTGCTGGACCTTGGCCCAGGAGGAGTTGTTCGCGGATTTCGCCGCCGATGAGGTCGCCCGGCTGCGCGAGCTGGGCTGGGAGATCGAGTTCCTCCCCGGTTTCGCGCATCACAGCGTGGCGATCGATGCCTGGTCCCTCGAGATCCAACCCGAGGACGGTTCGCCGATCGAGGAAACGGTCCCCCCGCCCGATCGTCTGGCGCCGCTCTCGCTCTCTCGGCGCAAGGGCTCCTGGCTGCTGAGCCTGGGCGTGACGGTGCAAGGGCAGCGCGTGGACCTCGCGCCCATGATCTGGGACCTGTTGCGCAAGGATCGCCGATGGTTGTACGCCGATGCGATCTCGCACATTGACGACGACGCGATCATCAGCCTCAAGGCGCCGGGCGGCCGTCGACTGCACACGACGGCCGCCCCGCTGAAGCGGCTGATGCTGAACCTGCTCGATGTGCTGGTGGCGCAGCGCTCGCGGCGCGGGCCGGTGAAGCTGACGTCCTGGGAGGCGGCGCGGCTGGCGGCGCTCGACGTGCCGGACAGCCGATGGCAGGTCTATGGCGCCGACGAGCTTCGCGCCATGTGGTTGCGCCTGCGGGACGCCGGCCCGCCGGCGCTGTTGCCCCCGCCAGGAGGTCTGGGCATCACCTTTCGGCCTTATCAGGTGCAAGGGCTCGCGTGGCTGCAGTACCTCGCGCGCCAGCAGCTCGGGGGCATCCTCGCGGACGACATGGGCCTGGGCAAGACCGCCCAGGCGCTGGCCCATCTGTGGATGGAAAAGCAGGCCGGCCGACTGGGGGCGCCGGCGCTGGTCGTCGCGCCGACCTCGCTGATTTTCAACTGGACGCAGGAGGCCGCGCGGGTCGCCCCGGGTCTGCGCGTGGCGTCGCTGTCCGATCCCGAGACCCGCGCGGACGTGCTCAAGCGGCTCGGGGAGATCGATCTGCTGCTCTGCAGCTACGGTCTGGCGTGGCGGGAAGTGCGCGCCCTGGCCAAGCGACGGTTCTCGGTGCTGGTGCTGGACGAGGCACAGGCAGTGAAGAACCCGCGATCGCGGGCTGCGCGAGCCCTGCGACGTTTCCAGGCCGACCAGCGTCTCGTGCTCACCGGCACGCCGCTGGAAAACCACCTGGGCGAGCTCTGGACCCAGTTCGATTTCCTGATGCCGGGGTATCTCGGCGAAGCGCGCTCGTTCGCCCGCCATTGGCGTAAGCCGATCGAACAGACCGGTGACGCCCGCCGGGCGCGCGAGCTGGCCACACGGGTCCGCCCATTCATCCTGCGCCGTCTCAAGCAGGAGGTTGCCGGGGACCTGCCGCCCATGACGGTCCTCACCGCGCGCATTCCCCTGCAGGGGCGCCAGCGTCAGCTGTACGAAAGCGTCCGGATCGGTGCGGATCACCTGGTCCGCCGGCTGCTCAAGCAGTCGGAGATCTTCGGCTCGGGGCTGATGTCGGTGCTGGACGCGATGCTCAAGCTGCGGCAGGTCTGTTGCGATCCGCGCCTGGTGCCTGGCATCGAGCTGCCCGTGGGCATGGAGTCCGCCAAGCTCGACTGGATACGGGAAAAGGTGCCCGAGATGATCGGTCAGGGGCGCACGATCCTGGTGTTCTCGCAGTTCACCGGCATGTTGGCGCTGATCGAGGAGGCGATGCATGAGGCGGGTGTGCCGCTGATGAAGCTGACGGGAGAGACGCCCGAGGCGCGACGCGGTGACGTGGTGCGGCGATTCCAGGCCGGCGAGGCGCCGCTGATGTTGGTCAGCCTCAAGGCCGGGGGCGTCGGGTTGACGTTGACGGCGGCGGACACCGTGATCCAGGTCGATCCCTGGTGGAATCCGGCGGTTGATGCGCAGGCGCACGCGCGAGCCCATCGGATCGGCCAGTCGCGGCCGGTCTTCGTGCACCAACTCGCGATCGAGGGCTCGATCGAGGAGCGGATGCTCGAGCTCCAGGCCCGTAAGCGCGCGCTGGCGGAGGGCCTGCTCGGCCACGACGGCGGGGACGGTCTGGAGAAATTCAGCGCCGATGAGATCGACCGGCTGCTGGCGCCGCTCGAGTCATCGGAAGACGAGGACTGAGCGGCGGCTCGGATTCGACGAGGCCACGACCCGGACTCGGGGCAGCCTCGCGGCGCGGATCAGCGCTTGCGGTCGAAACGCAGGGCGCGAGCGACGCTGCGGCGGTCGCAGCCCAGGCTGGCGACTTCGAACGCCTCGTGCTTGCGGCCTTTGTCTTGCGTCGCCAGTTCCGGCATCGGAAGGCGGCGCGGCTGGGATTCGGTGCGGGTTTGGAACTTCATCATGGTCGGGGACCTTCTGGCCTTTCAGGGGCTGAAGCGGGGGATGACCGCTTTGTGCCAGCTAACGCAGGCCCTTGGGATACCGTTGACAGCTTCCTCACAAAAGTGAACAAAGCTCGCGCCACGCTCACGCATGGTGCACCAACAAGGTGCTTTGGACGTATTGCGAACAAAATCGTGGCGGGCCAACTCGGCTAAGCTCGCCCTCATGTCCGCCCTGTCTTCCGTGTCTCCTGTGCCGACCCCCTCATCTGCAGCTTCGACGCCCTCCGTGGAAGGGGCTTCCGAACTGCTGGTCGCCTGCCTGTGCGCGGGTTGGTGCCGCACCTGCGACACCTATCGAGACGACTTCGCGACCTTGCGCCAGCAGTACCCGCAGGCGCGTTTCCTGTGGGTCGACATCGAGGACGACTCGGAGCTGGTCGACGACCTGGAGGTCGAGACCTTTCCGACCCTGCTGATCGGCCAGGCCGAGCGGCTCTGCTTCATTGGCCCGGTGCTGCCGGGCCCGGCCGCCGCGCAACGGCTCATCCAGGCCGCGCAGGACAACCCCGCGATGTCCGCCGCCAGCCCGACCGCGCCCGCCGGCAGCACGGCGGCGGCCCAGGCGCTGCTGTCGCGTTTGCGACAGTCCTGTTGAGCCGCACCGCCGGGGGATGGCGAGCGAGAATGCGCCACCGCCAACCCCTAGGCCGGAGGCCCGCGTGACCCGCGGCGCCCGGTGCATCGATGAACGTCCAATTCAAGAACTCGGTGGCTCGCGCCACGCCCATCCTGGCGCTGGACCGCGCCACCTACCAGGCCCTCGCGCCCAAGCTGCCCAAGCGCACCCAGCAGTGGCTGGCCACCCTGGGCTTCTCCGCGGCGCCGGACACCTTCGCGCTGGTGCCGGGCGAGGACGGCAAGCTGGCGCAGGTCTTCGCCGGCGTGGCCCACGCCGCTCACCCGTTCTCGCTGTCGGCGCTGCCGCTGGCGCTGCCCGAGGGTGACTACACGCTGTCCGCCGAGGGTCTGCCGTTGCAGGACGAAGCCGCCGCGCTGTCCTGGGAACTGGGCTGCTATCAGTTCGACCTCTACAAGCCGCGCAAGCGTCAGGCCGCGCAACTGCTGATCAAGAGCAGCGCGGACGGCCAGCGCGGTCTGGCCATCGCCACCGCGATGAGCGCGGTGCGCGACCTGGTCAACACGCCGGCCGAGCACATGGGCCCGGTGGAGCTGTCCAAGGCCGCCGCTGTCGTGGGCAAGCAGCACGGCGCGAAGTTCAAGGAGATCGTCGGTGACGACCTGCTCAAGAAGAACTTCCCCGCCATCCACGCCGTTGGCCGGGCCAGCGATCGCGCGCCGCGCCTGATCGAGCTGAACTGGGGCAGCGACAAGCACCCGCGCCTGACGCTGGTCGGCAAGGGCGTGTGCTTCGACACCGGGGGCTGGACATCAAGCCCGCCGACGGCATGCGCCAGATGAAGAAGGACATGGGCGGCGCGGCCAACGCGCTGGGCCTGGCCACGCTGATCATGGCGCTGAAGCTGCCGGTGCGCCTGCAGGTGCTGATCCCGGCGGTGGAGAACTCGATCAGCGGCAACGCCTACCGCCCGGGCGACGTCGTCAAGACGCGCGCCGGTCTGCACATCGAGATCGGCAACACCGACGCTGAAGGCCGCGTGATCCTGTGCGACGCGCTGGCCTACGCGACCGAGTTCAAGCCCGAACTGATCATCGATCTCGCCACGCTGACCGGCGCGGCGCGCATCGCGCTGGGCGCGCAGCTGCCCGCGCTGTTCTCCAAGCACATGGACACCGCGCGTGACCTCGTGGACCTGGGCCTGAAGCTGGATGACCCGATGTGGCACATGCCGCTGTGGGCGCCCTACAAGGAAGGCATCACGTCGAGCATCGCCGACATCGTCAACACGGGTCGCAGCGCGCTGGCTGGCGCGATCAACGCGGCGCTGTTCCTGGAGGCCTTCATCCCGGCCGAGCAGGACTGGCTGCACATCGACCTGTTCGCGTGGAACGACATCGCGCGCCCCGGCCGTCCGGTGGGCGGCGAGGCGCAGACGATCCGCACGCTGCTGGCCTATCTCGAGGAACGCTTCAGCGCGTGATCACTCGCCGGCGCGCAGCCAGGCGGCCGCGCGCTCCGCGATCATCAGCGTGGGCGAGTTGGTGTTCCCGCTGGTGATCGTCGGCATGACGCTCGCGTCGATCACACGCAGGCCGCTGACGCCGCGCACCCGCAGCCGCTGATCGACGACCGCGCCGTCGTCGTCGGCCCGGCCCATGCGGCAGGTCCCCACCGGATGGAAGATGGTCGTGGCGATGTCGCCGGCCAGCCGGGTCAGCTCCTCATCGGTCTGGAACTGCACGCCGGGCTTGACCTCGCGCGGCCGGTAACGCGACAGCGCGGGCTGCTCGACGATGCGTCGCGTCAGGCGCAGGCTGCGCGCGGCGATGTCGCGGTCCTCGGTGGTGCTGAGGTAGTTGGGCGCGATCAGCGGCGCGTCCGCCGCGTCGGCGCTGCGGATCGCGACCGTGCCGCGGCTCGTCGGGTTGAGGTTGCACACGCTCGCGGTGAAGGCGTTGAAGGCGTGCAGCGGTTCGCCGAAGGCGTCCAGCGACAGCGGTTGCACGTGGTACTGCAGGTCCGGCCAGGCCTTGTCCGGACCGCTGCGCGCGAACGCGCCCAGCTGCGACGGGGCCATGCTCATGGGGCCGGAGCGGCGCAACGCGTACTCGAGGCCGATGCGCGCCTTGCCGTACCAGCTCGACGCCAGCGTGTTGAGCGTGCTCACGCCGTCGACCTGGAACACCGCGCGGATCTGCAGATGGTCCTGCAGGTTGGCGCCGACACCGGGCAGATTCCGCACGACCTCGATGCCCAGGCGCTGCAGCAAGTCCGCCGGCCCGAGGCCCGACAACTGCAGCAGCTGCGGCGAGCCGATCGCCCCGGCCGCGAGCAACACTTCGCCGCCGTCGTTCAAGCGCACCTCCTCGAGTCCCTGCGGCGTGCGCACCCGCACGCCCGCGCAGCGCGTGACGCCATCGACGGTGTCCAGCAGCAGCCGTTGCGCCTGCGCGCCGGTCCACATCTCGAAGTTGGACCGTCGATAGCAGGTCGGACGCAGGAAGGCCTTGGCGGTGTTCCAGCGCCAGCCGGCGCGCTGATTGACCTCGAAGTAGCCCACGCCTTCGTTGTTGCCGCGATTGAAGTCGGGCGTGGCCGGAATGCCGGCCTCCTGCGCGGCCGACGCGAACGCGTCCAGCACCGCCCATCGCAGCCGCTGCTTCTCGACACGCCATTCGCCACCGTGGCCGTGCTGCGCGGCGTCGAATCCCGGCGGCCGCTCGGCGCCGGGGTCAAGTCGCCAATGATCCTCGTGCTGACGGAAGAAGGGCAGCACCGCGTCCCAACGCCAGGCGTCATCACCAGTCGCGGCAGCCCAGCCGTCGTAGTCGCGGGACTGGCCGCGCATGTAGATCATCCCGTTGATGCTGGAGCAGCCGCCCAGCACCTTGCCGCGCGGGTAGCGCAGGCTGCGGCCGTTCAAGCCGGCGTCGGGTTCCGTCTTGAACAGCCAGTCCGTGCGTGGATTGCCGATGCAGTACAGGTAGCCGACCGGGATGTGGATCCAGTGATAGTCGTCGCGGCCGCCAGCCTCCAGCAGCAGCACCCGCTTGTCGGGATCCGCGCTGAGGCGATTGGCCAGCAGGCAGCCGGCCGTGCCGGCGCCCACGATGATGTAGTCGAAGCCGCCGGACGCGGCCTCGCGAGGATCGATGCGCTTGTCTCCGCCCATGTCGGTCTTGTCGTGATGGGTCTGTGATGACCCATGCTGACCGAGCGACGGGGCGGCGACAAGCGCGTTGTCACGGAGTCCCTGCGGTCGTCGGCGCCGGCTGGTCCGCAGTGCGCCCGGTCGGCGCGTACCAATCAATGCGCCGCGTCAGGGCCATGACCGCCGCCAGCACCGCGAAGAGCAGGGTCGCGCCGACGAGCAACGCGGCCTTCTCCAGGTTGAGCAGCACGAACAGCGCGGCGTAGAGCACCGTCACCAGCGCGCCAAAGCCCAGGCCGCGCCGGACCGTGCCCAGCATCGGTGCGCCGTAGAAGGTCAGCAGGCTGATCGCCGCGCCGGCCGCGAGCCCGTAGGACAGCGCGAAGCTCAGGTGCTCCGACAGGCTCAGCAGCAGCAGGAAGAACAGCGTCATCGCCAGGCCCACCAGCAGGTACTGCACCGGATGGACGCGCCGACGCGAGAGCAGCTCCAGCATGCCGACGCTGACGAAGGTCAGCACGATGAACATCAGGCCGTACTTGATCGCGCGGTCGCTCATCACGTACGGATTCACCGGGTCGATCATCGAGAACGCGAGCGTGTCGGCCACGGTGCCTGTCTTGGGGCCGCGCACCGCCGCGGGGCCGGCAGCGTAGGACTCATCGGCGTCCGGATCGCGTTCCACGCCCGGCAGCGACAGCCCGGCGAGCACGTCTCGCGGCGCGGTCGTGGCGAGCTCGGTCACCTGCCACTTCGCCTCGAAACCGCGTTCGTCGATCTGCCTGGACACGGGCAGGAAGCGGCCTCCGAAGCTCGGATGCGGCCAGTTCGAGCGCAGCGTCACCTGGGTCGCGGACGCGCCCGGGACGATGCCGAAGTCGGACATGCCGATCAACTGGATCGCTGCGACCAGCGTCAACGGCTGGTCCGTCGGCTGGCCGGGCAGTGCGGCATGCAGGCCGTGCGCGTAGCTGTCGTTGCGCGTGCCGGGCGCGACGACCAGCGGCTGATCGCCGCGCGTGAGCGTGACTGCGCGCAGCCCTCGCGCGTCGCTCACGGCGATCATCACGCGCGGGTCCTCGCAGCGCAGCGACCCCTTGTGCTCGGCCACCGGGACCAGCGCGGCGAGCGAGGCCCAATGCGCCTGCAGCTTGACCTCGCCGCTGTAGCCGTTGACCTTGAACAGGCCGCGCATGCGTTGCTCCTGGTTGAGCGTGCCTGTCACGGCGAGCTCTGCCGGCACGCTCGACAGCACGAAGTCACGACGCTCGGTGTTGCGACGGGCGTCCTTGCCGGTGCCGGAGACGGTCTCCCACTCCTCGGTGCAGCTGCGCTGCACGATCGGCCCGAGCAGCACCTGCGGTCCGGCCTGCGCCGCGGCGACGCTCGCCTCGGCGGCGCGTTGGCGTTGCTGTCGCTCGTCGACCAGCCAGCCGATGCGCATCAGCACGAACATCAACAGCAGCGTCACGCCGCCCAGGATCACCAGCTTCCACCACAGCACCTTGATCTGCATCGTTCCTCCTCCATGGGACACGTCGAGAAGGCGGCAGTCTGGTCAGGCGGGGTGAGCTCAGGACGAAGTTTGTGTGGCGACGGTGAAGTGCGGGAAGACCAGGCGCACGCGCAGGCCAGGCTCGGCCGGCGAGAAGCGGAGTTCGCCGCGATGCAGGCCCGCGATCTGGCGCACGATCGCCAGCCCCAGGCCCGAGCCCTTGCGCAGGCTGCCCGGGCGCGCGGTCGAGAAGAAGCGCTCGCCCAGTTGCGCGAAGGCCGCGGCGGGCACGCCGGGGCCGTGGTCGCGCAGTTCGAGGAAGGCGACGCCCGTGCCGGTGTCGAGCTCGACACCGACGGACAGATCGAGCGCCGAGCCCGCCGGCGCGAAGTCGATCGCGTTGGTGAGCAGGTTGCTGATGGCCAGCGCCAGCATCTCGGCATCGGCTTGCAGCGTGACATCCTCGCGGCGCAGCCATCGCACGCGCAGCGACTGCTGCTCGAGCCGGTCGCCCAGTTGCGCGAGCGCCTCGTCGGCCGCCTCGACCAGGCGCACCCGGCGCGGATGCTCGGGCCCGCGCCGCAATTCCAGCGTCGACAACGCGAGCAGGCGGTCGACCAGCTCGGTCATGCGCTCGCTCTGCGACACGACCTGCGCGGCGAAGCGCTGGCGGTCCGCCGGACCGAGGTCGTCCTGCAGCAGTTCGCCCGCGCCGCGCAGCGCCGCGAGCGGGCTCTTGAGTTCATGCGTCAGCGCCCGGGCCATGTGCTCGAGCCGCTCGCGGCCGTCGAGCCGCTCGCGCATCGCGTCCATCGCCTGCGCCAGGTCACCGAGCTCGCCAGGCACCTTGGGCGGGGGCGCCGCTCGCCGAGCTGCACGTCCTGCGCGTAGCGGCGCAGGCGTCGCACCGTCGTGATCATCCAGGCCGTCACCGCCACACCGACCGCCAGCGACACCGCCAGCAGCGAGAGCCCCGCGATCCAGATGCGGCGCTCGGCGCGGTAGATGATCTGCTGCACGGCGGCCGCCGGCTTGGCGACCGTGACCACGCCGATCGTGCGGCCGTTGGCGCGCACCGGCGCGGCCACGTACATGATCGGACTGCCTTGCGCGTCCTTGCCGTTGCCCAGGTCGCCCGCGTTGCCGTAGGGCGTGAGCTGCTCCGGCGAGGTGCGCGCGCCGTATTCGCCGCGCAGCGTGCGCGCGACGTCATTCCAGGCCGAATAGTCCTGACCCACCGCCGGCGACGGACTGGTGTCGAGCACCACGCGGCCGGCGGCGTCCGTCACGTAGATGCGGAAGTCCAGCGTGCGCTTGCTCGCGCTGAGGATGCGCGCGTTGATCGGCCGCTCGGCGTAGTCCTTGACGCGGCGCGCGAAGGGCGTGCCGACGAGCGTGCCGCCGGGTGGCATGGCGTCAAGCTCGTCGCGCGCAAGCGCGGCCACGAGGTTGGCCGTGTCGACCATCATGTCCTCCATGACCTCGCGCACGCTGGGTTTGAACTCGCCCAGCACGACACGCAGCAGGATGAAGGCGCTCAGCCCGGCCACGAGGAAGAAGCCGAGGAACAGCCGCAGGCCCAGGCGCATGCGCGCTTACTCCAGCGAGTAACCCATGCCGCGATGCGTGCGGATGGGATCGAGCTCGGGTCGCACCTGGCGCAGCTTGGCGCGCAGCGTCTTGATGTGCGTGTCCACGGTGCGGTCGCCGCTGTCGGCGTCCATGCCCCAGACGGCGTCCAGCAGGCTGTCGCGGCTGTGGATGCGACCGGGCGCCTTGATCAGGCGAAGCAGCAGGCCGAGCTCGCGCCGGGTCAGCGGCAGCAGCTCGCCGTGGAAACGCACGCGCGAGCCCTCGGCCTCGACGACGAATCCGGCGACCGTCGGCGCCGCGGGCTCGGCCGACACCTGCGCCCGGCGCAGCAGCGCCCGCACGCGCGCCACCAGCTCGCGGTTGCTGAAGGGCTTGGCGAGGTAATCGTCGGCGCCCAGCTCCAGGCCGAGCACCTTGTCGCCTTCCTCGCCCCGCGCGCTGAGCATCAGCACCGGCAAGCGTGCGTGCGGACCCTGACGCAGCTCGCGGCACAGATCCAGGCCGTTGCCGTCAGGCAGCCCGACGTCCAGGATCGCCAGGTCCGGGGCGGCCTCGGCCAGCGCGGCGCGGGCCTCATGCAGCCAGCCGCAGACGCGCACGCGGTAGCCCTCGCGCTCCAGCACGAAACCCACGGTCTGGGCGATGGCGGGGTCGTCCTCGAGCAGCAGCACGGTCGCGGCCGGGCCGCGAGGGGAAACAGTCAGCGTCATGGGCGCGATCATCGCGGAGCCTGGGCCAGTCCGCGCAGGTAACGCAGGCCCGCCGCGGCGCGCGGCCCGTACCAGCTGATCAGCTCACCGTCGACGAGCCTCACCCGGGCGTTGGGGCACAGCGCCTGGGCCTGGGCCAGATGCTCGGGGCCGAAGCGGTAGGGCTCGGAGCTCAGCAGCAGCTCGTCGATGTCGGCGAGCCAGGGCTCATCGCCGCTGAGCACGGGATATCGCGC
The DNA here is from genome assembly GCA_039594005.1 of Roseateles sp. Lineage (GTDB taxonomy): Bacteria > Pseudomonadota > Gammaproteobacteria > Burkholderiales > Burkholderiaceae_C > Roseateles. The sequence goes on along the minus strand of JBCNOF010000001.1, from coordinate 326,207 downwards.
TGCGCCGTGCGGACCGCCCTCGACCGGCGGCCAGCTCAGCCACCCGACCTCGGCCAGCATGCGGGAGATGTAGGTGTCGCGCGCGATCGTCATCCAGGGGTCACGCCAGATCAGATAGAGCACTCGCGGCGTGGACGTGGACTTGGGGAGGCGCGCGCGGAAATCCTCACAGGCGGCGAGTTCGGCGCGCAGTTCGTCGGCGAGAGCTTGGGCGCGGTCACGGAGATCTGGGACAGCGGGCAACGCGGACGCAGCGGTCGATGCGGAATTCGAGGAATCCCCCAAAGGGGCGAGAGGGGTTTGGATGGGTTCAGACCTGACCCCCGAACCGGCGGCAAATTTCGCCACCATGTCCACGATCTGTTGAAAGAGCGACAGGTTGTCGGCCGGCGTGCAGGGGTGGGTCACCACCACTTCGGGTAGGAATTCGCGCAAGGCGTCGACCGTGTCCCGCCGGTTCTCATCGACGTTGACCACCACATGCGAGGGGGTCAGAGCTCTCACCTTGGGGAGGTTCACATCCTTCGTTCCGCCGATCTTTGATATTGCTGACACCGCCGGCGCGGGATGAATGCAAAAACCGGTGCGTCCGACCACCCAAGGCCCCAGTCCGAGGGCGAACAGCAACTCCGTCACCGAGGGCACCAGCGACACGATGCGCAGATGGCCGGTCTTGACGAGGCCTGCTTCATTTGGCGGGATCAGGGCGATTGGCGGCACGAGAGGGCGATCTTGACGAGGGTTCACCCGCATAGTGGAAAACACTGAGCGCGGGCGGGGGATGTCGGGAGTCCGTTTTGCCCCGTTGGCAAGCCGGAGGTGCGGATTGTTGAACGCCTCCGACACTGCTCCGGGTTTGCTCGCATAAGCTGAAAAACAACAACCGGCTTGACGCGTTGCGAACCGCCAATCCTGTCACACATAATCGGATCGCCTGAATGCAGCGCCTTCGTATGAGTGGTTCACGATGGGTTGAAGCAGCACATTGGGTTATTTGGTTTTGAAAGGGCTTCCCCCATGGGAAACAAGCTATACGTGGGCAACCTCGCTTACAGCGTGCGAGATGAGTCGCTTCAGGAGTCGTTCTCGCAATTCGGTACGGTCATCTCCGCCAAGGTGATGATGGACCGTGAGACCGGCCGTTCCAAGGGCTTCGGCTTTGTGGAAATGTCGACCGACGCGGAGGCGCAAGCCGCCATCGACGGCATGAATGGTCAGCCCCTCGAGGGCCGCGCGATCGTCGTGAACGTGGCTCGTCCGCGTGAAGACCGTCCGGGCGGCGGTGGTGGTTTCGGCGGCGGCGGCCGTAGCGGTGGCGGCGGCGGTTACGGCGGTGGCCGTAGCGGCGGCGGCGGCTACGGTGGTGGCGGCGGCGGTGGTTACGGCGGCGGCGGCGGCGGCCGTAGCGGTGGCGGCGGTTACGGCGGTGGCCGTAGCGGCGGCGGCGGCTACGGTGGCGGCGGCGGTGGTGGCTACGGCGGCGGCGGTGGCGGCAGCTACGGCGGCGGTCGCGGCGGCTACTGAGCCACGGCGGGGTTGATCCCCGCCTCGCGATGAAGAAAGGCGCTCCTCGGAGCGCCTTTTTCTTTCGGGTCGCGCGGCGTGCCCGCGCGTCCTTCGGCCCGCAACCCCGATGAACACGGGGCGTGCGCGGTTGGGACGATCAGCTCTCGCCCTGGCGATGCTTGCGCGGACGACCCGCCAGCAGCCGGTCGAAGACCGCGCCCGGCAGCAGTCGCATCGCGCGCGCGACCACGCCCATCTGCCAGGGAATGAAACGCACGCGGGCACCCGCGTCGATCGCTGCATAGGCCTTGCGCGCGAAGTCCTCGGGCTGCATCAGGAAGGGCATGCTGTAGCGGTTCTCGCGCGTGAGCGGCGTGTCCACGTACCCCGGCGCGATCGTCACGACCTTGACCCCATCCGGTCGGCATTCGCCGCGCAGGCTCTCGCAGTAGCTGAACACCGCCGCCTTGCTCGAGCAGTACGCGCCATGCCCCGGCAAGCCGCGGATGCCCGCGACACTGGCGATGCCCACCAGCGTGCCGCTGCGTCGAGCGCGCATCGGCGCGACGAAGGGGTGGAAGGTCGCGGCCAGTCCCACGTTGTTGGTCGCGTACAGGCGCTGCATGACGGCCAGGTCCTCATAGATCGCCGTGTCCATGCCGATGCTGATGCCGGCGTTGGCGATGACGACGTCGGGCAGGCCCTGGGACTCGATGCACTGCCGGCCGGTGGCCGTGATGGCCTCGATGTCGCTGACGTCGGCGCGGTACACGCGCCAGCGTGCCGGATCGAGCTGCTGGGCCCCGGCCCAGGCGGAGAGTTCCTCGACGCGGCGCGCCACCAGCGCGAGCTGCCAGCCCTCGCGGTAGTACTGGAGCGCGAGCGCCTGCCCGATGCCGCTGGAGGCACCGGTGATGTAGACGAGTCGATTCATGGCTTGCGAGTGGCCGCGGCGGGCGTGGAGGCAGCGTGAGCCGCAGGGGCGGGCTTGGCGGCGGCTGGAGCACGGGCGCCGGGTCTCGCCGAGAAGGTCGCGCGGCCGCCGCCGCTGAAGGTCAGCCGGCCGGTCAGCTGGTCGTAGACGAAGCTCTTGACCTGCATCTCACCGCCCATGCCGACCACCCGCGCCGGCAGGTGCGAGCGGATCTGCTGCTGCGGCACGAAGGCATGCAGGAACTCGCCGTAAAGCTCGAGGTCGGGCGTCTTCGCGGGATCCCCATCGGGATAACGCTTGACCTTCACGTCGCCCAGCAACTGGACCTCGCTGCCGTCGCCGTTGGCCAGGCCGCGCGCGGCATCGGCCACGAGCAGCTCGCCCTGCTTGCCGTAGGCCCGCAGTTGCGGCGCGTCGATCTCCAGCGTGTCGTTGTCGGGGTAATGGCGCATCTCGGTGCCGATGATGCGACCCGTGAGCCGGCCGTCGCTGCTGAAGCGCTCGACCTCGAAGCCGTTCATCCGGTAGTCCGGTTCATGCCTGGGCGCGGCCTTCTCGCGCGGCGTCTCGAGCTGCGGCGTGTTCTTGATCAGCCACCAGGTGAAGCCCGCGAGCATCGCCATCAGCAGCAGCGGCACGTAGCTCGCAAGCATCGACTGCAGGCGCCACAGCAGCGGCTGCGCGCGGCGGCGAACGCCGACCGGCGGCGGAACGAGCGCCGCCATCAGGCGCTGCTCCCGTCCAGCGTCTCGAGGTGGCCGTGCAGCAGCCGCGCGTACTGGCCGGCGGCCATCAGCAGCAGATCGCAGAACTCGCGCGCCGCGCCGTGTCCGCCAGCGGCCTCGGTGACGTGGTGCGCCACGGCCTTGACCTCGGCATGCGCCTGAGCCGGGGCGCAGGCGAACCCGGCGCGCACCATCAGCGGCAGGTCGGGCCAGTCATCGCCGATGGCGGCGACCTCGTCCCAGTGCAGCCCCAGTTGATCGAGCAGCGGCTGCGCCGCGGCCAGCTTGTTCTTCGCGCCGTAGACAGCGTGCGGCAGGCCGAGATCGGCCACCCGGCGCCGCACCGCCGGCGAGTCCCGGCCGGTGATCACGATGGGCACGATGCCGCCCTGCGCCAGCAGCTTCATGCCGTGGCCGTCCAGCGTGGCGAAGGCCTTGATCGTCTCGCCCGCTTCGCTCAGGTAGATGCGGCCATCGGTCAGCACGCCGTCGACGTCGAAGATCGCGGCCTTGAGGCCGAGCGCCGGCCCTTGCGCCTTCAGCAGCAGCTCGGGCGGAAAGGACAGCGCGGGCTTGAGCTCGCGCACCACGGCCGGCATGGCCGCCGCCGCGCCGCTGGGGGTGTAGGAAGGTGTGCCGCTCATCAGATCACCTTCGCGCGCATCAGGTCGTTGATGCTGATCGCGCCGACCAGCCGCTGCGCGTCGTCGACGGCCAGGACCAGCGTGATGCGCGCCTGCTCCATCAGGTCGGCCGCGTCGACGGCCAGCGCGTCGGCGGAGACCGTGCGCGGATTCGCGTGCATCACCTGGGCGGCGGTCAGGCCGCGCAGGTCGGTGCCGCGCTCGATCAGGCGGCGCAGGTCGCCGTCTGTGAAGATCCCGCCGACACGGCCCTCCGCATCGGTCAGCACCGCGCAGCCCAGGCCCTTGTCGGACATCACCCGCATCATGTCCAGCAGCGGCAGGTCCGCGGCCACGCGCGGCAGCGCATCGCCGCTGCGCATCAGGTCGCGCACATGCGTGAGCAGCCGGCGGCCCAGCGAGCCGCCCGGGTGCGAGCGCGCGAAGTCCTCGGCGCGGAAACCGCGCGCGTCCAGAAGGGACACCGCCAGCGCGTCGCCCAGCGCGATCTGCGCGGTGGTGCTCGCCGTGGGCGCCAGGTTCAGCGGGCAGGCCTCCTGCGCGACGCGCGAGTCCAGCACGAAATCCGAGTGACGGGCCAGCGACGACGACAGGCCGCCGGTCATGCCGATCAGCGTCACGCCCAGTCGCTTGAGCACGGGAATGATCGCGTTGAGCTCGTCGCTTTCACCGGAATTGGACAGCGCCAGCACGACGTCCGCGGGCGTGACCATGCCCAGGTCGCCATGGCTGGCCTCGCCGGGATGGACGAAGAACGCTGGCGTGCCGGTGGAAGCGAGCGTGGCGGCGATCTTGCGGCCCACATGGCCGCTCTTGCCCATGCCCATCACGACGACGCGCCCCTGGCAGTCCAGGATCTTGTGGATGACCTGCACGAAGGCGTCGCCCAGGCGAGGACCGAGCGCGAGCAACGCGTCCGCCTCGACTTGCAGGGCCTGCCGCGCGACGTCGAGCACACGGGAATGGGTAAGGGCGGCGTGAGTCGTCATAAGGGCGAAAGTGTAGCCGCCGGGGTCGATTCAGTCCGGCGCCGGACCCAGTCGCATCGCCACGCAGAAGCCCGCCGCCAGCGGCGGCAGACGCAGGTCGCCGCCGTGCGCGCGGGCCACCAGGTCGGCCATCATGAGCCCCAGTCCCATGCGGCCTTCGTACTGTTGCCGCTCCAGCGCATCGTTGAGGTCCACACGCTGCCAGTCGGCCACGCCGTCGCCGTTGTCCTGGAGCTCGATCACGCGGCCGCCGGCGGGCAGCCGCGTCAGCGACAGCGTCATGCGCGACGCGCCATGCCGGAACGCGTTGTCGATCAGGTTGATGAGCGCGGCGGCGAGCAGGTCGGGGTCGGCGTCGATGCCGTCCTGGTCCTCGGGCAGGTCCAGCGCCAGGCCCTCGGGCAGCGGCAGCAGCGAGACGAGCTCGATCAGGTCGATGCGCTGCCAGTGCAGGCTCATCCCGGTGCGGAACAGCGTGAGCAGCGCGGTGACCACGCGGCGCAGCCGATCCGCCGCCTCGCGTGTGCGTTGCAGGCGGCCGCGCGCCTCGGGCGGCGCCTCTCGCAGGGCCATCGCGAGCTGCGCGTCCATGCCGGCGAGTGGCGTTCTCAGCGCATGTGCGGCGTGCGCGCTGAATGCGCGCTCGTTGGCCACGCGCTGCGCCAGGCGCTGGCCCAGGTCCAGCACCGCGCCGCGGATCTCCGCCAACTCGCGCCGGTGCTGCTCGGGCAGCAGCTGGCGGGTGTCCAGCGGGTCGTAGTGGGCGACCGCGCCGGCCAACTCGCCCAGCGGCGCGAGCTCGGCGCGCGCCCGGCTGGTCATCCACAGCATGCACAGACCGCCCACCAGCAGCGCCGACAACGCGCTGGCCAGCCCCACGCGGCTGCGGACCTCCTTCCGCTCGGCGCTGGTCTGCGCGACCATCAGCCAGCACTGGCCCGCCGGGGTGGGGATGGCGCGCACATGCACGCGCCAGTCGTCGCCGTCGCTGCCGTCGTCGACCCAGTCGCTGAATCCGGGCGGCAGCTTCCAGGCTTTGACCGGCGCCAGTGGCGAGCGGTGCAGCAGGTCGCCGCGCGGGCCGACGAGCTGCCAGGCGAAATGGGTGCTCAGGTCGTCGCTGTCGGCGATCTCCGCCGGCATGGCGCTGCCCTGGCGCAGCAGCTGGCCCAGCACCTGCGAGGACGCCTGCAGGGTCTCGTCCAGCAGCTCATCGACCTCCTCCTGCACGACCAGCCACACGCTCACGCCGGCCAGCACCGCCCAGAAGGCGGAGATCAGCAGCAGCTGACGCGCCAGCCGCCCGGCGATCGTGGGGCGGCGCGGTCCGGGAGCCGCCGTGCTCACGCCGCCTCCGGCCCGAGTCGATAACCCAGTCCGCGCACGGTCTCGATCAGCTCGCGCCCGAGCTTGCGGCGCAGGCTGGACACGTGGACCTCCAACGCGTTGCTGAGCACCTCGGCGTCGTCGCCCAGGACCTGCAGCTCGAGGTCGCGCTTGGGATACAGCCGGCCGGCGCGCTGCGCCAGCGCCTCCAGCACGGCCCACTCGCGCGCGGTGAGCTCCACCGGCTGCCCCGCGCGCAGGGCGCGCTTGGCCGCGAGGTCCAGGACGACGTCGCCATGCCGGCGCTGGGAGCTGCTGGCGCCGACGTGGCGGCGGCTGACGGCGCGCAGCCGGGCCGCGAGCTCCTCCGGCGCGAAGGGTTTGACCAGGTAGTCGTCGGCGCCGCCGTCCAGGCCCTGGAGCCGGTCGGCGAGCAGGTCGCGGGCCGTCAGCATCAGCGCCGGCGTCGACACGCCGCGCTGGCGCAGGCCGCGCAGCCAGTCTAGGCCGGATCCGTCCGGCAGCTGCCAGTCGACCAGCAGCGCGTCGAATTCCTCGTGTTGCCGGGGCAGCACCTCCGACAGCCGCCGCGCCCAGGTGACCTGATGGCCCTCGGCGCGCAGGAAGTCGCGCAGGCCCTCGCCCAGCAGTTCGTCGTCCTCGAGCAGCAGCAGTCGCATGGAATCTCTTGGGGCCCCCGGGGCCGGTTCGTCGAGCCGAAGGATGGTACCGGCACCCTTGCCTCGTGCCGGGCGCCTGACGGCGTGTGAATGGACGTGAGAAGCGGCTCGCCGCTTCAGCCGGGCTTCAGCTTAGCTTCAGGAGGACTTCAGCGCCAAGGCGCCCACTGCGGCGCGTGAAGCCGACTCCCCTCTCCTCGCTGACGTCCTCCTTGTCTTCCTCCCTCTCGCCCACCCTCTCGGTGGGGGGCGGAGCCGGCTCGGCGCCCGCGTTGTCGCCCACGTTATCGCCTGTCGGGGCGATGTCGCTGCCCGACCTGCGTCGGGGCTGGATCCTCGCGTTGGCAGGCCTGGCGGCGCTGCTGCTGTGGGATGCCGCAGGATGGGACCTCGCCGTGGTGCGCCTGTTGGGCGACCTCCACGGTTTCGCGCTGCGCGACCACTGGGTGACCTCCGGTCTGATGCACCAGGGCGGGCGCTGGCTGGCCACCGGGCTGGCCGTGATGCTGCTGATCAACGCGGTGCGCCCGCTATGGCCCGGCCTGAGCCGACGCGAGCGCTGGGGCGCCGTGGCGCTGACGGCTGTGAGCCTGATCGTGATTCCGCTGCTCAAGCAGGGCAGCACGACGAGCTGCCCCTGGGACCTGGCCGAGTTCGGCGGCGTCGCGCATTACGTGTCGCACTGGAGCTTCGGCGTGCGCGATGGCGGCCCGGGGCATTGCTTCCCGTCCGGCCATGCGAGCTCCGCGTTCGCCTTCTTCAGCCTGTTCTTCATGTTGCGCCGGGCGTATCCGACGCAGGCGCGCGTGGCGCTGGGCGCGGTGGTCGTGCTGGGCGTGATGTATGGCGTCGCACAGATGGCGCGTGGCGCGCATTACCCCAGCCACACGATGTGGACCGCCTGGATCTGCTGGGCGCTCGCCATGGTCGCGTCGCCCTGGATGCGCCCGCGCTGAGGCGTCCGCCGCCCCATGAAAATCGGGCCCCGAGGGGCCCGATGTGCTTTGGCGGTTGGTAACCGCACGAAACCTGAAGGGCTTCGCGCGATGTCCCGATCGCCGGATCAGGGGTACAGACCGCGCTCCTCGCGTGCTTCCAGCACCCGCGTGCAGGCCACCGTGAAGGCTGCCGTGCGCAGCGGGATCTTGTGCTGCTCGGCCGTGTCCCAGATGCCCTTGAACGCGCCGACCAGGATCTTGTCCAGGCGCTCGTTGATCTCGTCCTCGGTCCAGAAGAAGGTCGAGAAGTCCTGCACCCACTCGAAGTAGGACGACCGTCACGCCGCCGGCGTTGGCGATCACGTCGGGGACGACGATGATGCCGCGGTCGGCCAGCACGGCGTCGCCGTCCGGCGTGGTCGGGCCGTTGGCGCCTTCCAGCACCAGGCGGGTCTGGACGCGCTTGGCGCGCTCGCCCGTGAGCTGGCCTTCCAGCGCCGCCGGGATCAGGATGTCGGACTTCACGTCCCAGAAGTTCTCGTTGTCGATGCGGTCAGCGCCCTTGAAGCCGCCGACGCCGCCGGTGTGGGCGACGTGATCGAGCAGCGGGGCCATGTCCAGGCCGTTGGCGTTGAGGATGGTGCCGGTGTGGTCCTGCACGGCGACGACCTTCGCGCCGTTGGCGCAGAACATCTTGGCCGCGACCGAGCCCACGTTGCCGAAGCCCTGCACCGCGACGCGGGCGCCTTCCATGTTGATGTTCAGGCGGCGCATCGCCACTTCGCTGCCGACGACGAACACGCCGCGGCCGGTCGCTTCCACGCGGCCCAGGGAGCCGCCGAGGGGGATTGGCTTGCCGGTGACCACGCCGGTGGCGGTGGTGCCGTGGTTCATGGAGTAGGTGTCCATCATCCAGGCCATCACTCTGGCCGTTGGTGCTGACGTCCGGCGCAGGAATGTCTTTCTGTCGGGCCGATGATGAAGCCGATTTCGCTGGTGTAGCGGCGGGTCACTCGCTCCAGTTCACCTTCAGACAGCTTGAACGGGTCGACGCGGATGCCGCCCTTGGCGCCGCCGTACGGCAGGTTGACCGCGGCGTTCTTGATGGTCATCCAGGCGGACAGGGCCATCACTTCGTTCAGCGTGACGTCAGGGTGGAAGCGGACGCCGCCCTTGCCCGGGCCACGCGACAGGTTGTGCTGCACGCGGAAGCCTTCGAAGTGACGGATGGTGCCATCGTCCATCTGCAGCGGGATATCGACAATCAAAGCGCGCTTAGGGTGACGCAGCGTATCAACCCAGCGTGACAGCTCGCCGAGGTAGGGGGCGACGCGATCGATCTGGGACAGGTAGGTGCCCCAGGGACTGTTGCGCGTGGGGGAAACGAAAGACAGGTTGGGCATGAAATGCTCCGTAACTTTTCGGTGGCGCGAACGGTACCCCGAAGCCCTGACCGTCCGCCACGTCCGGCAAAGCCGAGTGCACATGCGGGCATGCGCCCCGTGCATAAGGCGGGTAGTTTGCGCCTGTCACGTGACGTAAGCCAAGCCCCCGATGGGCGAGACCGGCGTCCCCCGGTTCGTGCGCCCCGCATCGCCCTGACGGGGTGTTCCAGGTGCGCGGTTGCGCAAATCCCACTGCGCACCGGGCTGCCGGCAGGCGCCGACCAGTACCATCGCCGGCATGCTTTCCGCGCTGGACCTGACCCTCATCTACCTGATCGCCGCCGTGCTCGGCGTCGTGGTCTGCCGCTCGCTGAAGCTGCCGCCGATCCTCGGTTACCTGGTGGTGGGCGTGCTGATCGGGCCCAACGCGCTGGCACTCGCCTCCGACGTTCCCGGCGTGCAGCACCTGGCCGAATTCGGCGTGGTCTTCCTGATGTTCGCGATCGGCCTGGAGTTCAACCTGCCCAAGCTGCACAGCATGCGGTCCATGGTGTTCGGGCTGGGACTGCTGCAGGTCGTGGTGACCATCGGCGGCACGATGGCGGGCAATGTCTTCCTGCGCTGGCTGTTCGGGGTGATGGGCTGGGCCTGGGACCTGGGCTGGCAGGGTTCGCTGGTGCTGGGCGCGGCGATGGCGATGAGCTCCACCGCGATCGTCGTCAAGCTGATGGCCGAGCGGCTGGAGCTGGAGAGCGAGCACGGCCGGCGCGTGATCGGCGTGCTGCTGTTCCAGGATCTGGCCGTGGTGCCGCTGCTGGTGCTGATCCCGGCGCTGGGCGGCAGCGGCACGCAGATGATCGAATCGCTGGGCTGGGCGGGTCTGAAGGCCGTGGTGCTGCTGGTGCTGCTGCTGACCGGCGGCCAGCACGTGATGCGGCGCTGGCTGACGCTGGTGGCCCGGCGCAAGAGCCAGGAGCTCTTCATGCTGAACCTGCTGCTCGTCACGCTGGGCCTGGCCTGGCTGACCGAGCACGCCGGACTGTCGCTGGCGCTGGGGGCGTTCGTGGCCGGGATGCTGATCGCGGAGACGGAATACAAGCATCAGGTGGAGCTGGACATCCGCCCCTTCCACGACGTGCTGCTCGGGCTGTTCTTCATCACCATCGGCATGCGGCTGGACTGGCAGACGCTGGTCTATCAATGGCCGCTGGTGATCATCCTGACGCTGGTGCCGACGATGGCGAAGTTCGTGCTCGTGGCGGGGCTGGCCAAGCTCTTCCGCGCGCCGACCGGGGTGGCCTTGCGCACGGGCCTGTACCTGGCGCAGGCGGGTGAGTTCGGATTCGTGCTGCTGACGCTGGGCGCGCAGCACAACCTGATCGCCGCGCAATGGGTGAGCCCGGTGCTCGCGGCGATGGTGCTGTCGATGCTGCTGACGCCGCTGATCATCGAGCACAGCAATCGCATCGTGATGAAACTGTCGGCCAGCGACTGGCTGCTGCAGTCGGTGCAGCTGACGACGATCGCCAAGAAGTCGATCAAGACCGACGCCCACGTGATCATCTGCGGCTACGGCCGCAGCGGGCAGAACCTGGCCACGCTGCTGGAGGCCGAGCACATCCCCTACATGGCGCTGGACCTGGATCCCGATCGCGTGCGGCAGGCCGCGGCGGCGGGCAAGAGCGTGGTCTTCGGCGACGCCGCGCGTCTGCCCAGCCTGATGGCCGCCGGCCTGACGCGGGCCAGCGCGGTGGTCATCTCGTACCACGACACGGCTTCGGCGCTGAAGGTGCTGCACGAGGTGCGCGGGCACGCGCCGCATGTGCCGGTGGTGGTCCGCACGATCGACGACACTGACCTCGAGAAGCTGCGCGCCGCCGGCGCCACCGAGGTCGTGCCCGAGGCGATCGAGGGCTCGCTGATGCTGGCCAGTCACGCGCTGGCGCTGGTCGGTGTGCCGATGCGCCGCGTGCTGCGCATCGCTCGCGACGCGCGGGATCGTCGATACGGACTGCTGCGCGGCTACTTCCATGGCGCGGATGACGACACCTCGGAGGAGCGCGATCAGGCGCGGCTGCAGTCGATCAGCCTGCCGCTGGCCAGCATCCTCGAAGGCCGCACGCTGGCGGACATCGGTGTGGCGGCCTGGGGCGTCAGCGTGGTGTCGGTGCGCCGGCCCAACGGCGCGGTCAGAGAGGCCAGCGACGACCTCGTGCTGCAGGGCGGCGACACGCTGGTGGTCTCGGGCACCCCCGAGGCGCTAGCGCGCGCGGAGCACGGGCTGCTGGTGGGCTGATCCCTCTTCCTCCCCTCGCCCGCGGAGCGGGAGAGGGGTGGGGGTGAGGGCTCGTATGAGGGCACGGTGCCCTTCGCAGAGCCCTCACCCCCCGCCCTCTCCCGCTTCGCGGGCGAGGGAGCCGAAGGGTCTCCAATCAGGGGGCGAGTGCCACTTGTGTTTCTCCGGTTGCTTCCGACATCACCGCCGGCATCAATAGACGCGAGCCCTCGCGGCTGAGGTGGCCCTGATCGCGATAGAGCGGCACGCCGTCGCGTTCGACCTGACAGGTCGTGGCGTCGCAGAGCAGCGGCTCGAAGCGCAGCACCGGCAGCCTCGCATCGGACTTGGCCAGCGCCGTGATGAAGGCCTGCTCCGATGCCCGGCGCCGCTCGTCGTCCTTGACGTCGATCACGCAGCCCGGCGTCGCGCCGATCATCCAGCGCCGCGCCTGGCGCCGCTCCAGGCAACCCGCGACGTCGAACGGCGCCGACGGCGGCGGCGCCACCACCATCACCCGCTTGCCCATCGCGCGCAGGCGTCGCACCGTCTCGGCCATGTCGGCGAGCAGGGCCTCGCGCATCGCGCGTTCGCCGCGAACGCGGTCATCCTCGCGCGTGCGCTGCAACTCGTAGGTCGACGCATCGAGGTACTGCGTCAGCAGGCTGGACAACACCACGGTCTCGATCTCCGGATGGCGTGCGAGCCAGCGCAGCACCGAGGCGTTGAAGGCCTGGCACTGCTCGATCCACGGCGAGGCGAAGCTGTGTCCGCGGCCCAGCTCCGGCCGCACCGGCGTCAGGCCCGGGAACGGGCCGCATGAGGACTTCGTGGCCTGCACCAGCCCCTGGTCGCTGGCCACGCGCACTAGCCCGGGCACGAGGTGCATCGCATACGAGTCGCCCCACACCAGCCAGCGCGCGCCGGGACGTGTGCGGCAGTCCTCGCGGCCGTCGAAGGGCTCCTCGGCGTCACAGTTGGCGGACAGGCCGTAATTGGGCTTGCGCAGCTCGACGAAGTCGACCGCGCCCGCCGGCGGCTTGTGCAGCGCCAGCGCGATGCCGCCCGCGGCCAGCGCCACCGTGCCGACGCCCAGGATCCACGCGCCGCGAGGCCCGGTGAGCAGCGCCTTCGCCGGCCGCTCGATGCCGCGGTGCAGCAGCCACGCCAAAGGGAACGCGAGCAGCACCGCGCCGACGCGCCACACCATCAGCCCATGCGGATCAGCCTTCAGTCCGACCCACGCGTTGTGCAGGAACGCGATGAGCGGCCAGTGCACGAGATACAGCGCATAGGACCCGTCGCCGATGCGCACCAGCGGCATGGCCAGACGGGGCAGCCGCGCCGGCTCGCGCATCAGCAGCACCAGCGTGGCCAGTCCGACGATCAGCGCCGCCGGGCCGGGATGCGCGGCGCCGAACCACTGCGGCGATGCCGGCACGATGAGCAACACGGCCCAGGCCGGCCAGGACATCCAGCGCAGCAGCGCTTGCAGCCTCGCGGCACCGGCGACCGCCGACGGTCCCTCGCGGTTCGCGCCCAGCAGCGCGCCGATCGATCCCAGGCCCAGTTCCCAGGCCCGCGTAGGCAGCAGGTAGAAGGCCGCGCTCGCGTCGATCGGCTGCCACCAGGCGAGCAGCGCGAGGCTCGCCGCGGTGACCGCGACCGCCACGCCCAGGCGCCATCTCGCGGGGCTGAAGACCAGCAGCGCCGGCAGCAGCAGGTAGTACTGCTCCTCCAGCGCCAGCGACCAGAAGTGCAGCAGCGGCTTGAGATCGGACGCGCCCTGGAAGTAGCCGGTCTGCTTCCACAGCACGAGGTTGCTGGCGAAGCCCAGCGCGCCGAGTAACTGCCCCACGAAGTCGATCTGCTCGCTGCGATTGAGCGCCCAAGGCACGGCCATCAACGTCGCGCCGAGCACGACATAGGCCGCGGGCAGCAGGCGCCGCGCGCGCCGCCCGTAGAAGGCGCGGAAGCTGAAGTCGCCGCGGGCGAGCGCGCGCCGGATCAGCCCGGTGATGAGGAAGCCCGAGATGACGAAGAAGATGTCCACGCCGAGGTAGCCGCCCGAGGCACCGGGAATCTGCGCGTGATACAGCAGCACCCACAGCACGGCGATCGCGCGCAGCGCCTGGATGTCGTCGCGCAGCGGGACCTCGCCGGCCGTCTGCGGCCCATGCGGGAGATGAAAGGTGGTCGGGGCGGGGCTTGTCACCAAGGCGTCAGGTCGGGCAGGACGGGAGAAGCGACGGATTGTGGCCTGCCGCCTGCGTGACAGTGCGCCCCGTGCCCTTGCGCCACACTGCCGCCCATGTTGGACACCCTGCCCCGCAGCCCGCAACGCCGCCGCGTCTACCTGATGCGTCACGGCGCGGTGACCTACTTCGACGGCACGACCGGCCGTCCGTTGCTGCCCGAGCAGGTCCGGCTCAACGACGACGGCATCGCGCAGGCGCGGGCCGCCGGCGAGGCCTTCCGCGCCGCGGGCGTGCGCTTCGATCGCGTGATCGTCTCGGGCCTGCCGCGCACGGTGGAGACGGCGGACCTGGTGCTGCGCCACGCGGGTCAGGCCGATCTCACGCCGCAGGTCTGGCCCGAGTGGCAGGAGATCCGCGGCGGCCGCCTCGGCGACATCCCGCGGGACCAGCTCATGCAGGCCTTCACCGGCCTGCAGCGCAGCCCGGTCGCCGAGTCCCAGCGATTCCTCAACGGCGAGAGCATCGGCGAGCTTCTGGATCGCGTGCTCGGCGGCGTGGCTCGGCTGCAGGCCGATCCCGACTGGGACTGCGCGCTGCTCGTGCTGCACGGCGTCGTGAACGCGGCGCTGCTGTCGCACGCGGTGACCGGCGGCCAGCGCCTGATGCTGGGCAGCTGGGTCCAGTCACCGGCTTGCATCAATGTGCTGGACGTCGCGCCGCCCGTCGGGGATCAGCCCGGCGACTGGCTGCTGCGCGCCTGCAATTTCGCCCCGACCCATCCGCTGCACGCGGAGGAGCGGTCCACCACGATGGAGGCGCTGTTCGCGCAGTACCTCCTCTATCGCAGCCAACGCGAGACTTCCTCATGAACTTCGACTACAGCCCCAAGGTGGACCAGCTGCGCGAGCGCCTGCTGGCGTTCTTCGACGAGCACATCTATCCGAACGAGCACCGCTACCACGCCGAGATCGAGGCCAATCGCCGCGCGGGCAACGCGTGGATCCCGACGAAGGTGATCGAGGAACTCAAGGCCAAGGCCCGCGCCGCCGGGCTGTGGAACCTGTTCCTGCCGCGCTCGGCGCGCGCGCCCGAGGGGCTGTCCAACCTCGAATACGCGCCGCTGTGCGAGATCATGGGCCGCGTGCACTGGGCGCCGGAGGTCTTCAACTGCTCCGCGCCCGACACCGGCAACATGGAGACGCTGGAGCGCTACGCCAGCGAGGCGCTCAAGGACCGCTGGCTGGAACCGCTGCTGCGCGGCGAGATCCGCTCGGCCTTCCCGATGACCGAGCCGGACGTGGCCTCGTCGGACGCCACCAACATCCAGTGCGCGCATCGAGCGCGACGGCGACGAGTACGTGATCAACGGCCGCAAGTGGTGGTCCTCGGGCGCCGGCGATCCGCGCTGCAAGCCTGTACATCGTGATGGGCAAGACCAATCCCGATGCCGGCGCGCCACGAGCAGCAGTCGATGATCCTGGTGCCGGCCAACACGCCCGGGCATCACCGTCAAGCGCCATCTGAGCGTGTTCGGCTACGACGACGCGCCGCATGGCCATGCCGAATTGCTGTTCGAGAACGTGCGGGTGCCGGTGGAGAACATCCTGCTGGGCGAGGGCCGCGGTTTCGAGATCGCCCAGGGGCGCCTGGGCCCTGGCCGCATCCACCACTGCATGCGCTCGATCGGCGTGGCCGAGCGCGCGCTGGAGCTGATGTGCAAGCGCGCGGTCTCGCGCGTGCCGCCTTCGGCAAGCCCATCGCCCAGCAGACCGTGACGCAGGAGCGCATCGCCGAGGCGCGCTGCAGCATCGAGCATGGCGCGCCTGCTGACGCTCAAGGCGGCCTACATGATGGACACGGTGGGCAACAAGGTCGCCCAGGCCGAGATCGCGATGATCAAGGTGGTGGCGCCCAACGTGGCGCTGAAGGTGATCGACTGGGCGATCCAGGTGCATGGCGGCATGGGCGTCAGCGACGACACGCCGCTGGCCTACATGTGGGCGGGCCAACGCACCCTGCGCTTGGCCGACGGCCCGGACGAGGTGCACCGCAACTCGCTGGCCAAGCTGGAGCTGGCGCGGCACATGACGCTGCCCAACGCGGGCGACATGCCGATCACGCGCGGCGGCTGAGGATTTCCGTACACCGCCACCCCAAAAGCGTGGCATCGCTCCAACGAGGGGACGTCGCCGGAACCGGTGTCTCCCCCCGGAGAGCGGTATTCATCACGGAAGCCGGTGGCTAGGATCAGCCACCTTTTTCCTGGACGCCCCCGCAGCGCCGATGCCCGCGATGAACCGCTTCGCCGAAGTCCGCACCTGGCCCTTGCTGGCGTTCGCGCTGCTCGTGGGCCTGCAGGCGATCGTGCTCACGGTCAGCCTGGGCGGCTATGCGGTGGAAGGCTGGCTGGCGTGGATCGGGATGGCCTCGCTGGCGCTGACGGTCCTGCTGGCGGTGGCGGTGGTGTCGACGCTGGCCCGGGCGCAGGCACGCGCGAAGCTGGCCCAGCGCACGATGGAGGAGGCGATCGACGCCTTGCCCGCCAGCGTGGAGATCTTCGACGCCGACGATCGGCTGATCGCCTACAACCGGCGCCTGGTCGAGATCTATCCGCACATGCTGCGCCACTTCCAGCGCAAATGCACCTTCGAGGATCTGGTGCGCGAGTCGCTCGCGCGTGGCGGTGTGCCGGAAGCCCGCGGTCGCGAGCCGGAGTGGCTGGAGGAGCGCAAGCAGGCGCGGGGCAAGCAGACCTCGCCGCTGCTCCAGCGTGTGCACGACGACATGTGGCTGCGGATCTACGAGTCGCGCACGCCGTCGGGCGGCATCGTCGGCGTGCGCATGGACGTCACCGACCTGATCCATGAACAGCAGCACCTGGCCGCCAGCCGCGCGCAGCTGCGCGCGACGATCGAGTCGGCCGCCAACGGGATCCTGACGCTGGACTCGGGCGGCCACGTGCTGGAAGCCAACCCGAGCTGCGAGCTGCTGTTCGGATTCACCGCGGCGGAGCTGCAGGGGGTGCACATCGGCATGCTGCTGGGCGCCTCCTCGGCCGCGATGCCGGACCCGAACGCGATGTCCGGCACCCCGCCGGACGCGCCGCTGGATCCGCGCGCGCTGCTCGGTCAGCCGCGCGAGTTCACCGCGCGGCATCGCAGCGGCGAGGCGCTGCACCTGCAGTTGGCGATCGCGGAAGTCCGCACCGACACGATCCACCTCTACGTCTGCATCGTCACCGACCTGACCGAACGCAAGCGCCAGGAAGAGCGGCTGCGCCGCGCCAACGAGCTGCTGGCGCGGCAGTCGACCACGGACGGGCTCACGGGTGTTGGCAATCGGCGCCTTTTCGACCAGTTGCTGCATACCGAATGGCACCGGGCGACCCGCGCGAATCGCCCGCTGGCCTTGCTGATGGTCGACATCGATCACTTCAAGCAATACAACGACTGCTACGGCCACGTCTCCGGCGACGACTGCCTGCGCCGTGTGGCCACCCTGCTGCGCAGCTGCGCGGGCCGGGGCGGTGAGTCGGTCTGCCGCTACGGCGGCGAGGAATTCGCCGTGCTGCTCGTGGACACGGACCTCGCTGGCGCGCAGGTGGTCGCGCAACGCTGTCTGGACAGCGTGCGGCTCGCCGCGATCGAGCATGTGGGATCGCCGGTCAGACGATCGGTCAGCTTGTCCATCGGCGTCGCGGCCTTCGTGCCGCAGACCGGCGAGGCCGCGCAGCGTCTGATTCAGACCGCGGATGCTGCCCTGTACGAGGCCAAGCAGGCGGGGCGTGCCCGGCTGATCTGCCAGCAGCAGACGGCCTGAGCCTTCGCCGCCTGATCCGTAGCGCCCGGCCGGGCGCGCGGAGCGCGACAATCGCGTCCATGCAGCCCGCTGATCACACCCAAGACTCGATCGCTTTCCTGAAGCAGCAGATCCGCAACGTGCCGGACTGGCCGGAGCCGGGCGTGCAGTTCCGCGACATCACGCCGCTGCTGTCCAATCCGCGGGCGTTCCGCGTGTTGATCGACCAGTTCGTGCATCGTTACTTCGATGTCCGCCCCGATGCGATCGCGGGCCTGGACGCGCGGGGCTTCATCATCGGATCGGTGCTTGCGTATGAGTTGAACGTCGGTTTCGTGCCCATCCGCAAGAAGGGCAAGCTGCCGTTCACGACGGTCCAGGAGACCTACGAGCTGGAGTACGGCAGTGCCACCGTGGAGATGCACACCGATGCGGTGAAGGCCGGCGATCGCGTGCTGCTGATCGACGACCTGATCGCCACCGGCGGCACGATGATGGCCGGGAAGCGGCTGCTGGAGCGCCTGGGCGCCGAGGTCATCGAAGGCGCGGCGATCGTCGACCTGCCCGAGCTGGGCGGCTCGCAGCGCCTGCGCGATGGCGGCCTGAAAGTGTTCTCGCTGGTGGCCTTCGACGGGCATTGAGCGGCCAAGAGAAAAGGCCTTCCGTCGCCGGAAGGCCTTTTGCAGGGGGCGTCGAGGCGCGGAATCGGACACCTCGCGGTGCCCGTCCTTCAACGCGTCAGGCGGCGCTGAGCCACATGGACGTATCGAACGCGCTGCACATCATCGGCATGTTCACGCCGAAGTTGGGGTTCGGATTCGCCTTGGTGCTCTTGATCACCGGCTTCACTTCGGGGGCCGTTTCAGTCGCCCGCTCCCAGGACACGTTGTCTTGAGAGCGGGCTACTGAAAAGAATAGAAACACCTGAATGAGATCTTCCGTTCCGCCCAGAAGTCGGCAGCCTCACGGAAGACATCGAGCAGCTGTTCACGGGCCTCACGGTCGAACCTGGCGTGGTCCGGCAGTTGGTCCAGAACCACGACGAATCCTGGCTGCGCGCCCGATTTGTGGACCAGATTGGTCATGCAGTCGTACAGCGCGTCCATGTTCTTCCCGAAATGCGCCGGGAACAGGAAGCTGCTGGCGATCAATTCCAGTACGTCCTGTTTGGTCTCCGCTGGAGACAGGTCGGCGTACAGGAAATGTTGGCCGGCGTCCTGCGCGGCCTGCATCAAGTCCTCGACCCGGTAGGCTCTGATCGCCTGCACGATG
This sequence comes from Roseateles sp., assembly GCA_039594005.1. Lineage (GTDB taxonomy): Bacteria > Pseudomonadota > Gammaproteobacteria > Burkholderiales > Burkholderiaceae_C > Roseateles. The sequence continues at coordinate 307,537 of JBCNOF010000001.1, read as the reverse complement.
TTGGGACGGACTGTCTGCAAAAGCATTGTCGCGTTCCTCCTAGATGGGGTATCCGAGTTCATGTCCAGCCCAAGCCACGCCACCGGGCAACACCCCACCGTGGGGCATGCGATCTTTGGGGGTGTGGGCTGGGTCAGAGAGGGTTAACCCTGAACTCTGAGACCGTGATGGTACAGAAACGGCCTCGAATGCTCAAGCCAGGGGCTACCACAATGCCTTAAAAAGCGGCATTGTCAGCGTGTGCATACTTTTGCTGTATCGCTAGCAAATATGAGTAGTCATCCAGCAGAAATCGGCTGGTGAGCCACTACAAACTTTTTGTATAGGCCGGTTCCAGGGTCGGGTTTGAAAGCCCTCCGACGCCCGGGGAGGGCGCACTTGGAGGGCTTTCCTGCGGCCGGGATCAGCGTGCGGCGTTGGCGTCCGCGACCGTCAGCGCGGTCATGTTCACGATACGGCGAACGGTGGCCGACGGGGTCAGCACGTGGACCGGCTTGGCCGCGCCCAGCAGGACCGGCCCGATCGCGATGCCGCCGCCGGCGGCCGTCTTCAACAAGTTGTAGCTGATGTTGGCGGCGTCGATGTTGGGCATCACGAGCAGGTTGGCCTCGCCGGTGAGCGTGCTGTTGGAGACGAGCTGCTCGCGATAGTGCGGGTCCAGCGCGGCGTCGCCATGCATTTCTCCGTCTGCCTCCAACCAGGGGGCCTGCTCCTTGATCAGCGCCAGCGCGTCGCGCATCTTCACCGCGGACGGGCAGTTGCTCGAGCCGAAATTGCTGTGCGACAGCAGCGCCGCCTTGGGCCGCAGGCCGAAACGCATCATTTCCTCGGCGGCCATGATCGTGATCTCGGCGATCTGGTCAGCAGTCGGGTCGTAGTTGACATGGGTGTCGACCAGCATGACCTGGCGACCCGGCAGGATCAGCCCGTTCATGCAGGCGAAGTTCTTGACCCCCGGGCGCTTGCCGATGACCTGATCGATGTACTGCAGGTGCATCGCGGTGTTGCTCCACGTGCCGCAGAGCATCCCGTCGACCTCGCCCTTGTGCAGCATCATCGCGCCGATCAAGGTCAGGCGGCGGCGCATCTCGATCTTGGCCAGCTGCTGCGTGACGCCCTTGCGCTCGGTCATCGCGAGGTAGGTCTGCCAGTAGTCGCGGTAGCGATGGTCGAACTCGGTGTTCACGACGTCGTAATCGCGGCCTTCCTGCAGGCGCAGGCCGAAGCGCTCGCAACGCTGGGCGATCACCTGCGGGCGACCGATCAGCGTCGGACGGGCGATGCCTTCGTCGACGACCACCTGCACCGCGCGCAGCACCCGTTCCTCTTCGCCCTCGGCGTAGGCGACGCGCTTGTGCTTGGCCTTCTTCGCGATCTGGAAGATCGGCTTCATCGTCGTGCCGGAGGCATAGACGAAGCTCTGCAGCTTCTCCAGGTAGGCGGGCATGTCCTGGATCGGACGCAGCGCCACGCCCGAGGCCTCCGCCGCCAGCGCCACCGCCGGCGCGATCTTCATCATCAGGCGCGGGTCGAAGGGCTTGGGGATCAGGTACTCGGGGCCGAAGCTCAGATTGGCGCCGGCATAGGCGGCGGCCACGACCTCGCTCTGCTCGGCTTGCGCGAGTTCAGCGATCGCGTGGACGGCGGCGATCTCCATCTCGTCATTGATCGTGGTGGCGCCGCAGTCCAACGCTCCCCGGAAGATGTAGGGGAAGCACAGGACGTTGTTGACCTGGTTCGGGTAGTCGGTGCGGCCGGTGGCCATCAGCGCGTCGTTGCGGATCGCGTGGACGTCCTCGGGCTGGATCTCCGGGTTCGGGTTGGCCAACGCGAAGATGATCGGGTGGGCGGCCATCGAGGCCACCATGTCCTGCTTGAGCACGCCGCCCGCGGACAGGCCCAGGAAGACGTCGGCGCCCTGGATGACCTCGCGCAACGAGCGCTGCTCGGTGGGCTGGGCGTACACGGCCTTGTCCGGGTCCATCAACTCGGTGCGACCTTCGTAGACGACGCCCGCCAGGTCCGTGACCCAGATGTTGGACTTGGGCAGCCCCAGCTTCACGAGCAGGTTCAGGCAGGCCAGCGCGGCGGCGCCGGCGCCCGAGGTCACCAGCTTCACCGAGGCGATGTCCTTGCCCGCCACCTTCAGCCCGTTGAGCAGGCCGGCGGCCACGACGATCGCGGTACCGTGCTGGTCGTCGTGGAAGACGGGGATCTTCATGCGCTTGCGCAGCTCGCGCTCGACGTAGAAGCAGTCCGGAGCCTTGATGTCCTCGAGGTTGATGCCGCCGAAGGTCGGTTCCAGCGCCGCGATCACGTCGACCAGCTTGTCCAGGTCCTTCTTCTCGTCGATCTCGAGGTCGAAAACGTCGATGCCGGCGAACTTCTTGAACAGGACGCCCTTGCCTTCCATCACCGGCTTGGAGGCCAGCGGACCGATGTCGCCCAGGCCCAGCACGGCGGTGCCGTTGGAGATCACCGCGACCAGGTTGCCGCGCGAGGTGTAGCGGAACGCGTTGGCCGGATCGGCCACGATCTCCTCGCACGCCGCGGCCACGCCCGGCGAATACGCCAAGGCCAGGTCACGCTGGTTGATCAGCTGCTTGGTGGCCGCGATGGCGATCTTCCCGGGGGTCGGGAACTCGTGATATTCGAGAGCGGCCTGGCGCAGCTGCGCACGTTTTTCTTCGGACGTGGACATGGGGGACTCTTCAGGTTGAAACCGGTCCGCCGTCGTGGGCCGGGTCGGCGATTGTAGGAGTCCGTCCCGGCGGCGACAGTGCGGACTATGCGTATGCTGCATGTCGTCCGGGCCGCAGGGGCATACGCGAAACTGCGCACGCCGGGGCCGTCCGGCGGCGCCATACTCCTCGCCCCGCATGCCTTCTCCGACCTTCATGCCGCCCGCCGCGTCCCCCACCCCCTGACGCCGGGTGCCCGGCCGCGCCGCTGGCGCCGCGCGCTGCTGTGGGGCACGCTGGTCGGGCTGCTGCTCGTCGCCCAGTCGCTGCTGCTGTCGCTGACGCTGAGCCACGAGGCGGCGCGCGCACAGGAGGCCTCCGACCAGGCCGCCGCCGAGGTCACGGCGCGCGCCAAGCAGCTGATCGGCCGAGACCTGCAAGGGTTGCAGGGCCTGATGTGGGCCGAGGACGACGACTGGCGCGGCAACGCCGCGGCGCAACTGCGCCAGACCCGCGTGCTGCTGCGCATCGAGCTGCGCGATGCCGAGCGCCAGGTGCGCCGCGCGGTGGACACGCCGTACGCGCCGCCGCTGTTCTCGACGCTGTCGCGCGAGCAGATCCAGATCGAGACCGAACTGGCGTGCATCGCCGCGCTCCGACAGGGCACGCCGCTGTTCTCGCGCTCGTACTTCGTGCCCGGCCCGGGCGGCGAGGGCATGGAAGTGGCCGACCTCTGCCTGCCGCGCGTGCGCGCCGGCGAGCCGCGGTCCTACGTCGTGGCCACGATGGGGTTGCGCCCGCTGCTGGAGGAATCGGTGTCGCAGGACCAGGCGCGCCGCTTCGAGATGTCCTTCGTCGAGGGCGACGGCACGCGGCTGGCCCGCACCGGGCTGACGCGCGGCAGCGGTTTCTATCTGTCGGAACGCCTGCTGGACCTGCCGGGCCTGAGCCTGCAATTGCGCGTGGACAACGCCACCGGCCGGCCGCAGCTGATTCCGAACCTGGCCACCGCGCTGGTGATCGGCTTGTCGCTGGCGCTGTTCGCGCTCGTGATCATCCTGGCTCGGGACACGCGCAAGCGCGCCCAGGCCGAGCACGCGCTGGCGGAGTCGCTCGCGTTTCGCCAGGCGATGGAGAACTCGCTGATCACCGGCCTGCGGGCGCGCGACCTGGACGGCAACATCAGCTACGTGAACCCGGCGTTCTGCGCGATGGTGGGGTATCCGGCGGAGGAGCTCGTGGGAACAGGCCGGCCGCCGAACGCGCCGCCGTACTGGCCGCCGGAATTCACCGACGAGTACTGGCGCCGCCATCACGACCGCGAGGCGCGCTGGGAGGCCGGGCTGCCGCCACGCGAGGGCTTCGAGACCGTGTTCGCCCGCAGCAGCGGCGAGCGCTTCCCGGTCATGATCTACGAGGCGCCCTTGCTCAACGCCGAGGGCCAGCAGACGGGCTGGATGAGCGCGGTGCTGGACCTGAGCGCGCAACGCAAGGTCGAGGAGCTGTCGCGTCAGCAGTCGGACCGCCTGCAGGCGACGGCGCGCCTGGCCACGGTGGGCGAGATGGCCTCGCTGCTGAGCCACGAGCTGAACCAGCCGCTGGCGGCGATCGCGAGCTATGCGACCGCGTCGATCAACCTGATGGTGCGCGAGGCCGACGACCCGCAGACGCCGGCGATGGTGCGCCAGGCCGTGACGCGCATCGCCGAGCAGGCCGAACGCGCCGGCCGCGTGATCAAGAGCGTCCACGACTTCGTGCGCCGTCGCGAGGCGGCGCGCGAGTGGGTCAATGTCGAGCAGCTGCTGGACGCGGTGCTGCCGCTGATCCGGCTGCAGGCGCGCAAGAGCGGCGCGCGCATCGAGATGGACGTGCCCCGCCACCTGCCGCGCGTGCGCTGTGACCGGACGATGGTCGAGCAGGTGCTGCTGAACCTGACCCGCAACGCGATCCAGGCGATGGACGGGCCGACGCCGCTGGCCGACCGGGCGCTCATCCTGCGCGTGAAGCGTCTGCAGCCCAAGTGGCTGAGCTTCGCGGTGGTCGACCACGGGCCCGGCATTCCGCCCGAGGTCGCGCGCCAGCTGTTCACGCCCTTCTTCACGACCCGCAGCGAGGGCATGGGCCTGGGCCTGAGCCTGTGCCGCACGGTGATCGAGCAGCACGGCGGCGCGATGGACTTCGAGAGCCGCGTCGCGCCCGCGTCGCCCACCGGCACCGAGTTCCGTTTCAGCCTGCCGTGCGAGGATGCGTCCGGCGCGGCGCCGAAACCGGGCGCCGATCGCTTCCCCATCATTGGATCTGGAGAGTCCTCCGCATGAAGCCGCAGTCCCTGCCGATGGTCTATCTCGTCGACGACGAGGAGGTGGTGCGCGACGCGCTCGCGTGGTTGCTGCGCTCGCGCCGCTTGCTGTCGGAGGGCTTCGGCGGCGCCGAGGCCTTCGAGTCGATGCTGGATGCGCTCCCGCGCAGCGGACGGGACTGGCCCTCGGCGCCGAGCTGCCTGCTGCTGGACGTGCGCATGCCCGGCATGAGCGGGCTGGCGCTGTTCGAGCGCCTGATCGAGCGCGGCCTGCTGGACACGCTGCCGGTGATCTTCCTGACCGGCCACGGCGACGTGCCCACGGCGGTGGCCGCGGTGAAACAGGGCGCCTACGACTTCGTCGAGAAGCCGTTCTCCGACAACGCGCTGGTGGACCGCGTCGAGCAGGCGCTGGCGCAGAGCGCGGCGGCGATCGAGGCGCGGGACTCGCGGGCGGCGCTGGGCAGCCGCGTCGGCGATCTCACCGAGCGCGAGCGCGAGGTGATGCAGCTCGTCGTGCAGGGGCTGCCCAACAAGCTGATCGCTGATCAGCTCAACATCAGCGTGCGCACGGTGGAAGTGCACCGCGCGCGGGTGTTCGAGAAGATGGACGTGAAGTCCGCGGTCGAACTGTCCAACCTGTTGCGCGGCGACAATGCCGCCCATGGGTGATTCTTCAGATCCGCGCGAGCGACGGGACGAGCAGCCGCTGGGCGAGTTCGACCTGATCGCGCGCTACTTCGGCCGCACGGGGCGGGCCGGTCGCACCGAAGGGGGTGTGGTGTCGCTGGGCATCGGCGACGACTGCGCGGTGCTGACGCCGACCGCCGGGCACCAGTGGCTGGTGACGGCGGACATGCTGGTCGAAGGCCGGCACTTCCTGTCTACGGTCTCGCCGCGACGGCTGGGCCACAAGGCGCTGGCCGTGAACCTGAGCGACCTTGCCGCCTGCGGAGCGACGCCCCGGGCCTTCTTCCTGTCGCTGGCGTTGCCACGTGTGGATGAGAGCTTCCTGGCGGGATTCGCCCAGGGACTCTTCGAACTGGCGGACGCGCACCAGATCGTGCTGGCCGGTGGTGACACCACCGCGGGGCCGCTCAACCTCAACATCACCGCGATGGGTGAGGTGCCGGCGGGCCAGGCGCTGCTGCGTTCCGGCGCGCGCGCGGGTGATGACATCTGGGTCAGCGGCACGCTGGGCGACGCGCGACTGGCGCTGGAGGTGTTCCGCGGCACGCTGTCGCTGAGCGCGCATCAATTCGACGAGGTCCGGCTGCGCATGGAGATGCCCGAGCCGCGTGTCGCGCTCGGCCGCGCGCTGCGCGGCCTGGCGACCAGCGCGGTCGATGTGTCCGATGGGCTGGCCGGCGACCTGGGGCATGTGCTGCAGCGCTCGCAGGTGGGGGCGACGCTGCGCCTGGCGGACCTGCCACGCTCGGAGGTGCTGGGCGCGATGCCGGAGGACGTGCAGCGGCTGTGCCTGCTCACGGGCGGCGACGATTACGAGCTCGTCTTCACCGCGCCGGCCGAGGCGCACGCGCGGGTGCTGGAAGCGGGGCGGATGTCGGGCACACCGGTGTACCGGGTCGGGCGCGTCGAGGAAGCGCCGGGGCTGCGCGTCGTGGATGGCGCGGGCCAGCCGCTGCAGGGTTCGCTGCAGAGTTTCGATCACTTCAAGTCATGAGCGCCGTTCGTCCGACCTTGGGTTTCATGCTGCGCCATCCGGCCCATTGGATCGCGATGGGCTTCGGCAGCGGGTTGTCGCCGAAGGCGCCGGGCACGGTGGGCACCTTGTGGGGCTGGGCCGCGTTCGTGGTGCTCAACCTGTGGCTCACGCCGATGCAATGGGCGTTGCTGATCGCGGCGAGCATCCCGGTGGGCTGGTGGGCCTCCACAGTGACGGCGCGGCATCTCGGGACCTGCGATCCGGGCTCGGTGGTCTGGGACGAGATCATCGCGATCTGGCTGGTGCTGTGGGTGCTGATGCCGGCCGGCTTCTGGTGGCAGCTGGCGGCGTTTGGCGTGTTCCGCTATTTCGACGCGGCCAAGCCGGGGCCGGTGCGCTGGGCCGACGCGCTGTTCAAGATCGAGCCGGGGCGGCCGGTGACGGTGTGGCAAGGCTTCGGGATCTTGTTCGACGATCTCGTGGCGGCCGGATGTACGCTCGTGGTGCTGGCGGGCGCGAGAGCGCTGCTGCATTGATCGATCCATCGACGAGGAGATCCCCATGCTGTTTCCCGACGAGTCTGAACTGATCGAACGCATCGCGTTGGCGCTGATCCAGCGCAAGGAGCGCATGGGCACGGCGGAGTCCTGCACGGGCGGTCTGATCGCGGCGGCGTGCACGAGCCTGGCGGGATCGAGCCAGTGGTTCGAGCGCGGGGTGGTGAGCTACAGCAACGAGGCGAAGACGGAGTTGCTGGGCGTGCCCGCGGCGCTGATCGGGCTGCATGGCGCGGTGAGCGGCGAGGTGGCCGAGCAGATGGCGCGGGGGCTGGTGTCGCATGCGCCGGTGGACTGGGCAATCGCGGTGACGGGGGTGGCGGGGCCGGGGGGCGGCACGGACTCGAAGCCGGTGGGCACGGTGTGGCTGGCGCTGATGCACGGCCGCACGCGGATCCGCGTGTGGAAGGAGCACTTCGCCGGCAATCGCCACGAGGTCCGCGCCCGCACGGTGCGCGCGGGGCTGGAGGCGCTGTGTGATGCTCTTGAGGACAGGGATAGCTGAGCGCGGCTCTGGTCAGCAGCCAAAGATCCTCGCGAGGTCCTGGGCAGTGTGAATCACGCGATGCACCAGGACGCGTTGCGTCATCACATTCACCGAGTAAAAGATCGCGTACTGTCGATGGACGCGGCGACGGATGTATGGATAGGGTCGAAGGCGCGCGGTGGGAAAGGACTCCGCCATGGTGGCCAACTCATTGACCTTGCCCATCAGTTCGCTGAGGAACGAGGCCGCCCGCGCCGGGTTGTCCCGCGCGATGTAGTCGCCAATAGCTGTCAGATCCGCTTTCGCCTTCTTCAGAAGGCGAACGATCATTTCTTCTTGTCGGCCATCGCCTGGTACTTGGCGATGAGGGGCAGGAAAACCTCCTCGACCGACTCCCCACCACCGGTGGCGGCCTCTGCGACGCCTTCCGCGAAGGAGTCCTCGAAGGCTTTCAGCGTGGCTTCACGCCAACCGCTCAGCTCCTCGCTGTCCCGCAGCACCTGCGTGCGCGACGAATACTTTCCGCTCTCGATCAGATTCAGCACGATGGCCTCCAGTTCGGGTCCCAGGTCTGCGTGAATCATCTCGGTCGTGCCTGCGAAAGGAAATCACATCGTAGGGGGAGCAGGCATCCCCAACAAGCGGGGGACGCAGCTGACAACACGACAGCGTTCGCGTCAGCAATCGGCGCCGTCGCGTCTGCGATCGGCGCCGGGTGCACATCGAACTCTTTCAGGTTGCGCGCTCAACTGAACTCGTCGCGCGGAGTCAGGCTCCGCAGAGATGAACCATCGACGACGAGGAACGCGTGAATGAATGACAGGCCGAACAAGCATCCCAGTACCTGGCCATCGCTGATCGGCTGGTCTGTTTTCGCCGGTTGTGGTTTTGCCATCGGGCTCATGACACTGGCGAGCATGGAGCCCGGACCGGCCATCTGGCTCGGGCTCGGAATGACCACGTTCCACCTCGTCATCGGTGGGCTTCGAATCCGGCGCCAACGCCGGAAGGGGAGACCTTACGCGGCGCAACAAGCGCGCTGAGGCTCACAACCCCGCCAGGATAGTGCTCGCGCGTGCGTCGCCGAGGTCGGGCGGTTGCCAGTCGCGCAGCCAGTCCGCGAACTTCTCCGCGGGCATCGGGCGCGACAGGAAATAGCCCTGCCCCTGATCGCATCCCAGCGTCTGCAGCAGCGTCCACTGCTTGGCCGTCTCCAGCCCCTCCGCCACCACCGACAAGCCCAGGTTGTGCGCCAACTCCACCGTCGAGCGCACGATCTTCGCATCGTCGATGTCGCGTTCCATGTTCATCACGAAGCTGCGGTCGATCTTCAACTCGTCCACCGACAGCTGCTTCAGATACGCCAGCGACGAGTACCCCGTGCCGAAGTCATCGATCGACAGCTTGAAGCCCAGCGCATGGAGCTGCTCCAGCGTCTGCAGCGCCCGCTGCGGATCGTCCATGATCGCGGACTCGGTGATCTCCAGGCACAAGGCCGGCGGCGGCACCCCCGCCACCAGGTCCGCCACCTTGATCGGCAGGTCCTGGTCCAGCAGGTCGCGCGTCGACAGGTTCACGCTGATCGGCAGCGACAAACCCTCCCGCTGCAGCCCCATCCACGCCTGCGCCGACGCATGCAGCATCCACGCCGTGATCTGGCGGATGAAACCTGTCTGCTCCGCGAAGGGGATGAACTCCATCGGCGGCACCAGGCCCCGCGTCGGATGCTGCCAGCGCACCAGCGCCTCCGCCCCGGCGATCTTCTGCCCGTGCAGATCCGCCTTGGGCTGCAGGAACAACCGCAGCTCCCCCGCGTCGATCGCATGCCGCAACTCGCTGAGCAGCGACAGCGACTCCTGGCTCGCCGCGTCCATGCTCGGCGAATACACCTCGCAGCCGCTCTGCCCCCGCTTGGCCGCGTGCATCGCCAGCTCCGCGCGCGCCAGCAGCAGCATCGGATCACGCCCATGCTGCGGATACAGCGCCACGCCCATGCCCGCGGACAGGTCCACCGTCTGATCGTCGATGCTCAGCGCGCGTTCGAAGTCGCGCTGGATCCGATTGCAGATCGTCTCGGCGCGCGTCGCGCCGGCGCCTTCGATCAACAGCAGGAACTCGTCGCCGCCGACCCGCGCGATCAGCCGCACCTCGTCCTTGAGCAGGTGCTGCAAGCGGTCCGCCACCGCGCGCAGCAGCCGGTCGCCGAAGCCTCTGCCCAGCACATCGTTCACGTGCTTGAAGCGGTCCAGGTTCAGCATCAGCAGCGAGAAGCGCACGTCGCTCTCGGCCATGCGCCGTGCCAAGGCCTGATGGAACTGCTCGCGATTGGGCAGGTCGGTCAGGGGGTCCCAGAACGCCAGCCGGTTGACCTCCTCCTCGCGCGAGCGGATGCCCTGGCGCATGGCCTCGAAGGCCTCGGCCAGATCGCCGATCTCATCGCTGGACGGCCGCACCACGGGCCGCGCGTAGTCGCCCTGCCCGAGGCGATGGGCCTCGCTCGCCAAGGCCTTCACCGGCCCGCTGATCCGCCGCGCGGTCAGCACCGCGCCGACCGCGAACAGCAACACACCCGCGGCGCTCAGCCCCAACAACATCCACTGCAACCGGCGATAGGGCGCCAGCGCGTCGTCCACCGAGCGCAGCAGCAGCACCGCCACCGACTTGTCGGTGTCGCCGCCGTGCGCCAGCGGTTGCAGGCGGGCCTGGAACTGCTCGCCATCGAGTTCCAGGTGGAAGCTACGCACCTCGTGGTCCGCGGCGCCGAGGACCGGCAGCGACTGCACCGCGCGCGCGGTGTTCGCCGGATCCAGCACCGTCGACAGGACCTGCCACTGCCCGCTCGCGGACTGCGCCAGCAACACCCCCTGGATGTGCACGATGCGCTTGAGCTCCTGCAGCTGGTCGCTCTTCATCTCGAAGCCGGTGAAGATCCAGCCGCCCAGTCCCGCCGCGCGCATGCGCGCCACCACCACCTGGTAGGCCCGGCCGTCGAGCAGCAACAGCTGGCTCTGCGTGCGTCCCTGCTGTTGCCGTGTCACGCCGCGCAGCAGCGGCGTCACCTTCGCCGCGATGGGGTCGGTGGCGGTCACCAGCTTGAAACTGTCGTCCGCGTAACCGATGAAGGAGGCGTCGCCGCGCGCGCTCAGGTTGGCGAAGACGTCCTGCAGCATGGCCCGCAGTTCCTCGCCCTGGATCCCCGCCGCCACCAGCTGCCGCAGCCCGTAGTCCGACTGGAGCAGATCAGCCACGAGGCCGCGCTGCTCGTTGTCTTCCTCGATCAGCTGCACCAGGATGCGCTCGCCGGCCTCGAGCTCCTCGGCCACCGACGCTCGCGCGTTGCGCCCGATACCCTCATTGATCAGCAGCAGGTTGAGCAGCTGGACCACCAGCAGCAACGCCAGGAACAGCGCGACGATGCGCCCTTCGAGTCGCCGCAGGTTGAGGAAGTCCGGCCAGCGCATCGCGGCGTCAGTCCTTGAAGTCCACCTTCAGCACCCCGGTCGAGGCCGGCCCCACCGCCAGCGGCTGCGTGGTCGGCGCGGCATTTCCCAGCCGCGAGGCCCACAGCCGCAGCCGATGGTCCCCGGCGGGCAGGTTCAGCTTCACCTCGCCCTTGGCGTCGGTGATGCCGAAGGCCGGCGTGTCGACGACGACGATGGTGGCGGTCATGCGGTCATGGATGTTGCAGCCCAGTTGCGCCACCCCCGGCTTGTCGAAGACCACGGGGTCGGTCGGCGTGCCCGCGTAGAGCTTGAGCTCGAAGCGTTTCGTCTGCGAGAACGAATAGACGTGGTGCCGCACCGTGTCGAAGTTGGGGAAGTTCACCGCGGTGCCGGTCTGCACGACCAGCAATTGCGGCTGGAACTGCCGATCCCGCTGCGCCATCGTGGCGGTCGCTCCGACGGCCGGCTTGGCCGGCTGGCCCTTGAGCTCGACCGCCACCACGACGTTGGGCGCCGGTGCGCCGGCCGTGTCGCGGACCTGGATCGTCCAGTCCGCCGCGAACGCCGAGGGGGCGCCCAGCAGCGGGACGATCCAGGCGGAAGTCAGGAGCGTGAGGACACGGTGCAGGCTCATCGGCGGCGCCAGGAAGACGACATGGCGTCAACCATAGCGGGTTTTCTGGGCCGGCGGACGCAGGGCTTGCTCCAGCATGAGGGCCAATCGGCCCAGGGCCTCCCACGGATCGGTGGGCCAGTCCGGGTGTCTCAGCCCCTTGACGATGCCGTCGCAGGTCTGCGCCGCCACCACCAGGCGGGTGAGCGCCGCGCCCTGGAGCTGCGGCACGATCCGTTCGAAGAGTCGCTCCTTCGGGCCCCAGATGCGCGATTCCCGCAGGGCCATCGGCAGCGGCTTGCCGGCGGCCACGGCGTCGTGGACGCGCTTGAGCCCGCGGATGTCCTCCGCCATCGTCCAGTGCACCAGCACCGCGGCCTCGCCCTCGGCCTTCAGGCCGTCGAGCATGCGCAGCACCCGGCCGACCTTGCCGCCCAGCAGCGCCTCGCTGAGCTTGAACACGTCGAAGCGCGCCACGTCCAGCACGGCCGCCTCGATCTGCTCAAGGCTGAGCTCGCCGGGTGGATGCAGCAGCGCGAGTTTCTGCAGTTCCTGGTGCGCGGCGAGCAGGTTGCCCTCGACACGATCGGCGAAGAACTCCAGCGCCTGCTGGCCCTGCGGGCCCGCCGCCACCGACTGCCCCTGCTGCTGCAGGCGACGGGCGATCCAGGCGGGCAGCTCGCGCCGCTCCACCGGGTCGACCTTGACCGACACCCCGGCACCATCCAGCGCGGTGAACCAGGCGCTGCTGAGCTGCGTCTTGTCCAGCCGCGGCAGCGTGACCAGCGTCAGCACGTCCGGCGGCAGGCCGTCGACATAGCGCTGCAGCGCCTCGGACCCGTCCTTGCCGGGCTTGCCGCCCGGGATGCGGATCTCGATCAGCTGCTTGTCGGCGAACAGGCTCATCGCCTGGGACGCCGCGATCACCGGCGCCCAGTCGAAGTAGGCACCGGAGACGATGAAGACCTGGCGCTCGCTGTACCCCTGCTTGCGAGCCTCGGCGCGCAGCGCGTCGGCCGCCTCCTGCGCGAGCAGCGGCTCATCGCCGTGCACCACGTAGACCGGCTTGAGCCCCTTGGCCAGGTGGCCCGCCAGTGCGTCGGCCTTGATCTGCATCAGCGCGTGTTCCGCTCAGTTGGCCAAGTGGACCGCCGCCAGCCGCCGCAGCAGCAGGCCGACGGCCTCGACCTGCATCGCCTTCTGCAAGGAAGCCTCTTCCTGTTCCTTGGCCAGTGCCGCGCTTTCGCTGTAGTTCATGTCGCGGGTCAGGCGCAGTTCCGTGCGCGGCAGCAGGATGTCGCCGCCCGCCGTGCGCAGCGAGTAGTCCAGCGACAGGCGCAGTTGCCATTCCGTGATCTGCCCCGCGGCCGTCGTCGCCACCGAGGTCTTGTCGCGGACCTCGCGTTCAGCCTCGATGATCACGTCAGCACGGTTGGGATCCTCGACCAGGCGCACGGTGCTGCGCTGCACCTGCCGGCGCAGCTCCTGCGCCAGCGGCGAATGCGGCACGAAGCCGGTCAGCGCCAGCGTCTTGAAGTGGTAGACCGGCTCCTTGCGCAGTTCGAAGCCGCAGCCCGACAACAGGCCGGCGGCGCCCAGCGCGCCCAGGGAGGCGAACGACAGCAGTTGGCGGCGCTTCATGGCGTCAGACCACCACGTTGACGAGACGGCCCGGGACGATGACGACCTTCTTCGGCGTCTTGCCCTCGGCGAACTTCTCGAACTCGGGATTGGCCAGCGCGGCGGCCTCGATCGCGGCCTTGTCCGCCGAGGCGGCCACCTTGATCGAGCCGCGCAGCTTGCCGTTGACCTGCAGCACCAGCTCGATCTGGTCCTGCACCAGCGCGGCCTCGTCGACCTGCGGCCACGGGGCGTCCAGCAGCTCGCCAAGCTCGGCGGCGAAGCCCAGCTCCGTCCACAGCGCATGCGCGATGTGCGGGCAGGCCGGGTAGATCACGCGCAGCAGCACCGAGAAGCCCTCGCGCACCGCTGCCGCCTGACCTTCGGCCTTGAAGCCCTCCAGCGCGTTCAGCAGCTTCATCGCGCCGGAGACGACGGTGTTGTACTGCAGGCGCTGGTAGTCGTACGCGGCCTGCTTGAGCACCAGGTGGATCTCGCGGCGCAGCGCCTTGCCGTCGTCGTTCAGCGCGGCGAAATCGGCGCCACCGGCCTTGATCGCCTCGGCCTGCTTCGCGCCGAAGCCCCAGACGCGGCGCAGGAAGCGGTGCGCGCCCTCGACGCCGGCGTCGGACCACTCCAGCGTCATGCTCCGGCGGCGAGGCGAACATCATGAACAGGCGGGCGGTGTCGGCGCCGTACTGGTCGATCAGCGCCTGCGGGTCGACGCCGTTGTTCTTCGACTTCGACATCTTCTCGGTGCGATCTCGACCGGCTGGCCGTCGCTCTTCAGGCGCGCGCCGATGGGCTGGCCATGCTCGTTGCGGATGACGTCGACCTCGTGTTCCCAGTAGTAATGCTTGCCGGCGTCTTCCGGCTTGCCGGTAGTAGGTATCGGCGAGCACCATGCCCTGGGTCAGCAGGTTCTTGAACGGCTCGTCGAACTTCCGACCAGGCCTTCAGGTCGCGCATCACCTTGGTCCAGAAGCGCGCGTACAGCAGGTGCAGGATGGCGTGCTCGATGCCGCCGATGTACTGGTCCATCGGCAGCCAGTAGTCGGTGCCGCCGTCCTGTCCAGCATGCCGCCTTCGAACTGCGGGCAGGCGTAGCGGGCGAAGTACCAGGAGGAGTCGACGAAGGTGTCCATGGTGTCGGTTTCGCGCTTGGCCGGCTGGCCGCACTTCGGGCAGCTGCAGTTCAGGAAGTCCGCGCGCTTGTTCAGCGGGTTGCCGGTGCCGTCCGGAACGCAGGTCCTCGGGCAGCACCACCGGCAGGTCCTTCTCGGGCACCGGCACCGGGCCCCGCAAGCTGTCGCAGTGGATGATCGGGATCGGGGTGCCCCAGTAGCGCTGGCGGCTGATGCCCCAGTCGCGCAGGCGGAACTGGGTGCGTCTTCTTCTCGCCCAGGCCCTTGAGCCGACCAGGTCGGCGCCGATGGCGTCGAAGGCGGCCTGCTAGCCGTCAGGCCGTCGTACTTGCCGGAGTTGACGGTGAGCACGGACTCGTCCTTGTCGCCGTACCACTCCTTCCAGACGCTGGACTCGAAGTCGTTGTCGCCCTCGACCTTGGCGATCACCTGCCGGATCGGCAGGCCGTACTTGTTGGCGAACGCGAAGTCGCGCTCGTCATGGGCCGGGCACGCCCATCACCGCGCCTTCGCCGTAGCTCATCAGCACGTAGTTGGCGACCCATACCGGCACCTGCTCGCCGGTGAGCGGGTGCTCGACGAACAGGCCCGTGGCCATGCCCTTCTTCTCCTGGGTGGCCAGGTCGGCCTCGGTCGACGCCGCCCTGCTTGCATTCCTCGATGAACGCCGGCAGCGCCGGGTTGGTCTGCGCGGCGTGGGCGGCCAGCGGGTGCTCCGGCGGCGACGGCGCAGAAGGTCACGCCCATCAGGGTGTCGGGACGGGTGGTGAAGACGTACAGCAGCCCGCCCTGGATGGGCTGGCCGTCCTCGCCGGGGATCGCGTGCGGGAAGGCGAAGCGCACGCCCTCGCTACTTGCCGATCCAGTTGTGCTGCATGGACTGCACCCGCTCCGGCCAGCCCGGCAGGTAGTTCGGATCGGCCGGATCGGCCACCGCCGCGAGCAGTTCCTCGGCGTAGTCGGTGATCTTCAGGTAGTACATCGGGATCTCGCGCTTCTCGACCAGCGCGCCCGAGCGCCAGCCGCGGCCGTCGATGACCTGCTCGTTGGCCAGCACGGTCTGGTCGACCGGGTCCCAGTTCACGACCTGCGTGCGGCGCTCGGCGATGCCCGCTTCCAGCATCTTCAGGGGGTGAACAGCCACTGGTTCCAGCGGTAGTAGTCCGGCTTGCAGGTGGCGACCTCGCGCGACCAGTCGATCGCCAGGCCCATCGGCTGTCAGCTGCGACTTCATGTAGGCGATGTTGTCGTAGGTCCACGCCGCCGGCGGCGACGTTGTTCTTCATCGCGGCGTTCTCCGCCGGCATGCCGAAGGCGTCCCAGCCCATCGGCTGCAGCACGTTGTAGCCCTTCATGCGCAGCTGGCGCGTCATCACGTCGTTGATGGTGTAGTTGCGCACGTGGCCCATGTGCAGCTTGCCGCTCGGGTACGGCAGCATCGACAGGCAGTAGAACTTCGGCTTGGACGCGTCCTCGACGACGCGGTAGGCGTCGCGGGCGTTCCAGTGATCGCGGGCGGCCTGTTCGACCTCGGAGGGGGCGTATTTCTCGTTCATGGTGGCTCGGGCAACGTAGCCGCCGATTGTAGGAGGCCGCGCGCCGTCGCCCATCCTCCCGGTGGGCGCCACCCTGCGGGGGTGAGCGATCAGCGCTTCGGGGGCGTCGCCGCCTCTTCGGACTCGCCCTTCTGGGCGATGAACGCGATGCGGTTCAGTCCCGCCTGCTGGGCCCAGCCGATGAGCTGCGCCACCTTGCCGTAGGGCACGGCCTGATCCGCGCTCAGGCGCAGTTCGGCGTCAGGTTGGCGTTGCGCCAGCTGGGCCAGGCGCTCCCGCAGCGCCTTCGGGTCGAGCTTGTCGTCGCCCAGCAGGTAGTCGCCCTCGGGCGTGATCGCCAGCGCGATGAAACGGGCGCCGGGCGTGGGCGCGGCCGCGTCGCTTCGGGGCAGGTCCAGCTTGAGCGCGCGGCCCATCAGCGGCGCGGCGATGATGAAGATCACCAGCAGCACCAGCATGACGTCGATCAGCGGCGTCATGTTGATCTCGCCCATCGGCTTGGGGGCTTCACGGCGTTCCAGGCGGCCGAACTTCATCGTGATCGCGTCCGGGGACAGGGGGCAAAGGGCTCAGGCGCCGCCGAGCAGCTCGCGCAGGTCGTGCGCGAAGCCTTCGAGCTCGGCCTCGCAGACCGACACCCACTTGCCGAACAGGTTGTAGGCCAGCACCGCGGGGATCGCGACGGCCAGGCCGGCGGCGGTCATGATCAGCGCCTCGCCGACCGGACCCGCGACCTTGTCCAGGCTGAAGTCGCCCGACGAGGAGATGCTCAGCAACGCGTGGTAGATCCCCCAGACGGTGCCGAACAGCCCCACGAAGGGGGCAGTCGCGCCGATGGTGGCCAGCACGACCTGACCGCGGCTCAGTCCGCCCAGCACGGCGTGCAGCGCGTCGCGCAGCCGGCGTGTCAGTTGCGAGGTCTGGCGCGCAGCGGCCGCCAGAGAGCCGGGCGCGCTGTCGCGCATCGCGGCGTCGATCAGCGGCAGCATCAGCACGCCGCGGTCCAGCGCGCGCAGCTGATCGCGTCCCTGTGCGAGGTCCGCGGCCGCCCAGAACACGGGCAGTCCGCGGCCCAGGTCGGCCCGCGCGCGCGCCAGCGTCCAGCTGCGCCAGAAGATCAGCACCCAGCTGCAGACGGACATCGCCAGCAGCAGCAGGGAAACGAAACGGGCGACACCGTCGCCCGCTTGCCAGAGGTGGATCAGTTCGGTCATCGCGTCGTTCGGTCGCTCGCCGGTGATCGTGCTGCAGTCCGCGCGCGGCCTGCGTTCAGGCCATGCCGAGCACGTCGTTCATGTCGAACAGGCCGGTCTTGCGCTCGCCCAGGAAGCGCGCGGCGCGCAGGCTGCCCTGGGCGAAGGTGGCGCGGCTGGAGGCTTTGTGGCTGATCTCGATGCGCTCGCCGATGCCCAGGTACATCACGGTGTGGTCACCGATGACATCGCCGCCGCGCACGGTCGCGAAACCGATCGTGGACGGATCGCGTTCGCCGGTGACGCCTTCGCGGCCATAGACCGCGCAGGACTTCAGATCGCGGCCCAGCGCCTCGGCGACGACCTCGCCCATCTTCAGCGCGGTGCCGCTGGGGGCGTCGACCTTGTGGCGGTGGTGGGCTTCGACGATCTCGATGTCATAGCCGTGCGAAAGCGCCTTGGACGCCTGCGCCAGCAGCTTGAGCACGACGTTGACGCCGACGCTCATGTTGGGCGCCATCATGACCGCGGCGCGTTGCGCGTACTCGCCGATCTTCGCCTTCTCATCCGGGCTGAAGCCGGTGGTGCCGATGACGGTGCGCACGCCCAGTTCGGCGCACTGCGCCAGGTGCGCCATCGTGCCTTCAGGGCGGGTGAAATCGATCAGCACGTCGGACCGGGAGAGCCCCGCCCGGACGTCGCTGGAGATCGCCACGCCGGTGGTCTGTCCGAGGAAGGCGCCAGCGTCCTGACCCAGCGACGGGCTGCCGTCGCGGTCCAGCGCGGCGCTCAGCTCGAGGTCGTCGGCGGCCAGCACGGCCTCGACGAGCATCCGGCCCATGCGGCCGGAGGCGCCAGTGATCGCGATCCGCAGACGGCTCATCGACGCGGCTCCAGCGGCGGGTACTCGCGCGTGGCGCCCATGGGTTCGGCGGCGGCGGTCGTCGCGGCCGGACGGGCCGGCGGCGGCAGCGCCTTGCGTTCTTCCTCGGTCAGCTCGAGCTTGGGTTCCTTGCCGGAGACCTTCAGCGTGTTGATCGAGGCGATGAATTCCTTCTCGGTCGGCAGGTCATCCGGCGCGTCGATCTTGGACAGCGAGTCGCCGTCGAAGGTCAGCAGGATGTGGCGGTTCTGCGGGGCGGCGCCCTGGCGACGGATCGTGAAGACGTAGTCCCAGCGCGCCTCGTGGAAGACGTCCGTCAGCAGCGGCGAGCCGAGCACGTCACGCACCTGCGCGCGCGTCATGCCGGGCTTGATCGCGGCCAATTGGTCCTTCGTGACGACGTTGCCCTGGACGATCTCGACGCGGTACGGCGTGACCAGACCCAGCACCTTGTCCCCGCTCACGGAGAACGCGTCGAACTTCGGCATCTGCGAGCAACCGCCCAGCGCCAGGAGACCGACAACCAGGCCGGCCATCGCAACGCCGGAGGCGTTCCGACGGGCGAAGGGGGCGATACGGGAATTCAATGACATGGCGCGGGTCGGCCTAGGCGCTAGGGCTATGATCGCCAGATTCTAGCGGCACGCACCCACGCTCTTCCGCAGGCGCATACCCCATGAACCGGTCAGACGAAATCAAGAACAGCGGCCTCAAGGCCACGCTGCCCCGCATCAAGATCCTCGAGATCTTCCAGAACGCCAAGCAGCGTCACATGACCGCGGAGGACGTTTACAAAGCTTTGCTCGATGAACGCGCCGACATCGGTCTGGCGACCGTCTACCGCGTGCTCACGCAGTTCGAGCAGGCGGGGCTGCTGTCGCGCAACCACTTCGAGTCAGGCAAGGCCGTCTTTGAGCTCAACGAGGGGCATCACCATGACCACCTCGTGTGCCTGACCTGCGGCTTCGTCGAGGAGTTCTACGATCCGCAGATCGAGGAACGCCAGCATGCGATCGCGCAGGAGCGCGGTTTCCAGCTGCAGGAGCACTCGCTGGCGCTGTATGCGAACTGCGTGAAGAAGGACTGCCCGAACAAGACCGCGCGCTGAGCGCTCAGTTCCCGTCGTTCAGGCCCTGCTCGATCGCGCGCTGATGGCGCTCGACGAACTCGCGGTAGGTGTCGATGCCGCGCAGCTGCAGGATGGTGTTGCGCACAGCGGCCTCGACCAGCACGGCCAGGTTGCGGCCCGCGTCCACCGCGATGACGACCTTGCGCACCGGCATGCCCAGCACGTCCTCGTAGAGCGGCTCGTAGGGCAGGCGCTCGAAGTCGCGCTCCATCGTTTCCTTGCGGACCAGATGGACGATCAGCTTCAGCCGCATCTTCCGGCGCACCGCGGTCTCGCCAAAGATCGCCTTGATGTCGAGCAGGCCGATGCCGCGGACTTCCAGCAGGTTCATCAGCAGCTCGGGGCAACGGCCCTCGATGGCCGTCTGCGCGATGCGGAAGAAGTCCACCGCGTCGTCGGCGACCAGGCCGTGGCCGCGGCTGATCAGCTCCAGGCCCAATTCACTCTTGCCCAGGCCGGATTCGCCGGTCAGCAGCACGCCCAGCCCCAGGATGTCCATGAACACGCCATGGCGCGTCGTCCGGTTCGCGCAGACATGGGCCAGGTACGCGCGCACCAGGTCGATGACGTGCCCCGCGCTCTCGGCCGTGGTGAACAGCGGGATCTCGGCGCGGTCGCACATCGCCACGAGCCGGTCCGGCGGGACCTGGTCGTCGGCGACGATGATCACCGGCGGCTCCAGCGTCACGATCCGGGAGATGCGGCGATCCAGCACGTCGCCCGAGGCCTGGCTCAGATAGGCAACCTCGCGCCGGCCCACGATCTGGACGCGATACGGGTGGATGTAGTTCAGGTAGCCGACGAGGTCGGCCGCCGACTGCGCGTCGCGCAGGGCAGCTTCGTCGAAGCGGCGTTCGGGATGGGCGTGGCCGGCGATCCACTCCCAACGCAAGGCCTCGCGGTGTTCCTCGAACAACCGGTCCGCGCTGATCGAGGTGGCTTTCAAGTGGGGCGGGCCGTGTCGGTGGAGGAGAGCGTTCCGGTCGCCGCGTCGATCAGGCGACCGACTTCAGCGGTTCCCAGTCGGCGATCAGGCGATGCACCGTGGCGGCTTCGGATTCGGTCTTCAGACGTTCGCGCAGTTCGCGATCGGACAGCATCTCGGCGATCTCGGACAGGATCTCCAAGTGTCTTTGCGTGGCCGCCTCCGGCACGAGCAGGAAGATCAGCAGCGTGACCGGTTCGTCATCGGGCGCATCGAAGCCGATGGGCTGCTGAACGCGCAGCACCGCCGCCAGCGGATTCTTCAGGCCCTTGATGCGGCCATGCGGAATCGCGACACCGTGACCCAGGCCGGTCGAGCCCAGACGCTCGCGGGCGAAGAGGTTGTCCGTGACCGCGGCGCGGGAGATCGAATGGTTGTTCTCGAAAAGCAGCCCGGCCTGCTCGAAGACCCGCTTCTTGCTGGAAGCGTCCACATCGACCAGCACGTTGCTGGCGGGAAGGATGGCGGCGAGACGGTTCATCGGGCATGTGCCGGCCTGCAGGGCCGACGGGCTGGGGAAGCAGCCTGCGCACCATCGGCGCGCAGATTCGAGGACTGAAGGTCGAGATTATAGGAATCCCGCCACCGACAGGGGGTGTGACGGATGCGACGCTCCTGTGAAAACGTCGCCCTTGGTGTTGCATTGCAACATTTGACAGCAAAAAGGCGGCCCGACGGCCGCCTTGGGGCGAGGGCCTTGGGGAAGTCCCCAGGCCCGAAAGGGTCTCCGGCGGACCACGCGGGCCGGCACCGGAGGCCCTGGCCGGTCATCCGGCGCTCAGGTCCATGCGCTTGGCCGATTCGTGGTGATGGTTCTGCACCCGATCCTTGTGGCGGCAAACCTGGCGATCCAGCTTGTCCATCAGCTCGTCGATGGCCGCGTAGAGGTCCTCGTGCGAGTTCTCGCAGAAGATTTCCCGTCCCTTCACATGCAGCGTGACTTCAGCGCGTTGGCGTCGATCCTTTTCCTTCTGCTTTTCCACGGTCAGCAGGACGTTGACGTCCACGACCTGGTCAAAGTGGCGGAGCACCCGGCTGAGCTTGTTCAGCACGTATTCGCGCAGAGCCTGTGTCACTTCGAGATGGTGGCCGCTGATGGTCAGGTTCATAAAGCCTCCTTTCACAAGGGCTTGGTCGGAAACAAGAGTCGGAGTCGGCGGGAGATCCCGCAGGGAAAGAGCGAGTGAGGTCTTGGGGGTGTCAGGGAATTTCTGAGGGTCGAAGGACACGCCGTCGGGCGGATGCCGAAGGCGTGGGGGAAAGCGGATGCGGGATCGAATGAGGCTTGGAAGTGAGCGGTCCGCGAGGGACCCGGAAAGCCGCGAGGGCCGATGGAATGGGGGTTCTGAGGCGAGATCGATGAAGAAGACGAGTCCAGTCTGCTCCCGATCCGAAGGCTCGGCAAGTGATCAAAAGCAAGGTTTGGGGGCGAATATTCCCGCCTTGCGACATGGCGAGGTCCGTGCTGGAATGCTGGATGTTGCGCGGCGGGCCCCAGGACGGGGTTACGCCTTGTCGCTGAGAAGGGCGCGATGTGATAATCCCGCGTCCCGATTACTGGAGTCCTCCTTGGACAGCGACCACCCTCGGTGGCCGTCTTCTCCAGCGTCAATCCGCCGCAGCCCCTGAGCGTTCCCAGCGATCGCCCGTCAGCGCTGCCGTGAGGCTTGCCCGGAGCGAGACGGTCCCCTTCGACCCCCTTGGCGTCGCGCCTGGCTTGGCGCCGCCTGCTCCCGACCCCCACGCGCCACGGCGATCCGGATGGACCCGTCAACGCGTCTCCCGGCCGGTGCGTTCGCCAGAGCGCGTCAACGCCGACGAAGGATCTGCATGCTCAATGTGTTCACGCTGGATAACGGCCGCCTCAAGGGCGGCATGGTGCAGGAAGAGATCTCGACCGCGGCTGAGCTGAAGTCGGTCGCGGGCGCCGACCGCCACCCGGTCTGGGTCGATCTGCAATCCCCCAGCGTCGAGGAGAAGGACTGGATCCGCGAGCGCTTCGGCCTGGTGATCCCCGAGGACATCGTCGACGAGGACCTGGAGGAATCGGCCCGGTTCTACGAGGAGGACAACGGCGAGCTTCACATCCGCTCCGACTTCCTGATCGACGACGCCGAGGCGCCGCGCAACGTGCGCGTGGCCTTCATCCTGTTCAACAACGTGCTGTTCTCGGTCCACAACGAGGACCTGCCAGTGTTCCGCCTGCTGCGCCTGCGGGCGCGGCGCATCCCGGCCCTGATCGAGGACGCCAAGGACGTCCTGCTGAAGCTCTACGACGCGGACGCGGAATATTCCGCCGACGTGCTCGAGGGCATCTACGACAACCTCGAGAAGGTCAGCGCGCGCGTGCTGAAGAAGGACGTCAACGACAACGAGGCCGGCGAGGTGCTGTCGGCGATCGCGCGCGAGGAAGACCTGAACGGCCGCATCCGGCGCAACGTGATGGACACGCGCCGCGCGGTCAGCTTCATGATGCGCAGCCGCATGCTCAACGCGGAGCAGTTCGAGGAGTCCCGGCAGATCTTGCGCGACATCGATTCGCTCGATTCGCACACGGCCTTCCTCTTCGACAAGATCAACTTCCTGATGGACGCGACGGTCGGCTTCATCAACATCAACCAGAACAAGATCATCAAGATCTTCTCGGTGGCGAGCGTCGCGCTGCTGCCGCCGACGCTGATCGCCAGCGTCTATGGCATGAACTTCGATGGCATGCCGGAGCTCCACTGGAAGTACGGCTACTTCTTCGCCATCGGACTGATGGTGGCGTCGGTGGCGGCCCCGTTCATCTATTTCCGACGCAAGGGCTGGCTGGCCTGAGCAGGTTCGGCGCGGCGACGGGAGTCGCCGTCAGCGCGGGCGCGGCCCGCATTCCTCCGATGCAAATACAAAGGGCTTCCGCGAAGCGGAAGCCCTGGGTAGAAAAGTAGCCTCAAGACGCCCCTGGCCAACGAGGGAGGGAGGGAGGAGGAGGAGAAAGGCCTCGGGATTGCAGCTTCACGAGGAAGCAGGTCTTGCGGCTGAAAGTGGTTGCATTGACTGTACTCCCATCACGGATGGGACTGGTGAAAACCCGGAATGCCCTCCGACGCTGCTGCGCCATCCGGCCGATTTAAGCGTGCTCAAAGCTTGCGCTGTTACGGCTCGATGACCCCGGGATGTCAACCCCGGCGATCTGTTGAACGAGGCCTTATGGTGCAGCGCATCGAGGCCGATGTCATCCCGCCGATGAACGAAAAAGTGAGCAACTGTCACCGCTGTCCCGGCTAGCCGGGACAGTTTTCAGCGTGATGAAGTCCCTCTGCCACAGGCGTGCCGATTGCCGTCTCCCGCGCTTCTTTATTCGCTTTTTCAGGCGTTGTGCGCGACCTTGAAGCAGGTTTGTTCGAATGAGTCGCGCACGGCCTCGATCACTTCGGTTGAGCCAGCAGCTTGTCGACGGCCTGGGTGAACGTGTCGCTGTCGGGGCTCACGCCGGAGGCGAAGCTCATGACCTGCTTGCCATCGCGCGAGATCAGGTACTTGTGGAAATTCCACTTGGGCGACTGGCCCGTGCGCTTGGCCAGATCGGCGAACAGCGGATTCAGGTCGGTTTTCCCGGCCTTGACGCTGCTCTTGCTGAACATCGGGAACTTCACGTTGAACGTGTTCTCGCAGAACTCGGCGATCTCCTTGTTGCTGCCGTACTCCTGGTTGCCGAAATCACCGGACGGAAAACCCAGCACGACCAGGCCCTTGTCCGCATAGCGCGCGGAGATCGCTTCCAGCGCCTTGTACTGGGGCGTGTAGCCGCAGAAGCTGGCCGTGTTGACCACCAGGACGACCTTGCCCGCGTACTGGCACAACGCCTGTGGCTTCTCGTCCTGCAGGCGCGGCATCTGCCGGTTGAGCAGTTCGGGGCAGGCGGCGCCGGAGACGGTGCCGGAGGCCTCGGCCGCGGGGGCGGCCATGGCTGTCGAAGCGGCGCCGGTGGTGAGCGTGGCGGTCAGCGCAACGGCCACGGTCGCGGCGGTGAAGGCGGCGCGCCGCAGGAAGGAACCGAGGAATGGGGTCATGTCGTTGTCTCCTGGATCGGTGGTCCGTGGCGCGCGCCACTGCGTAAGAAGCGAACGCGGCGTGAGGTTCGTTGGAAGCGCGATTAGGCCAGATCGCCCTACGAGCCGGCGGCGTAAGGGATTGTCATGGTGCGACCGGTAGAATCCGGCGCGCTTAACAGGACGCAGACAGATGCTTTATCCCGAACTCTTCAAGCAACTCGAGGCCGTGCGCTGGAACATGGACACGGACATCCCGTGGGACAAGTTCGACGCGTCCCAGCTGACCGACGAGCAGGCGCGGACGATCAAGATGAACGCGATCACCGAGTGGTCCGCGCTGCCCGCCACCGAGATGTTCCTGCGCGACAACCAGGACGACAGCGACTTCTCCGCCTTCATGAGCGTCTGGTTCTTCGAGGAGCAGAAGCACTCGCTGGTCCTGATGGAATACCTGCGCCGCTTCCGTCCGGACATGGTGCCGACCGAGGCCGAGCTGCACGAGGTGCGTTTCGAGTTCGATCCGGCCCCGGCGCTGGAAACGCTGATGCTGCACTTCTGCGGCGAGATCCGCCTGAACCACTGGTATCGCCGTGCCGCCGAATGGCACACCGAGCCGGTGATCAAGGCGATCTACGAGACGCTGTCGCGCGACGAGGCCCGTCACGGCGGCGCCTACCTGCGCTACATGAAGCGCGCCATGGTCAAGTTCGGCGACGAGGCCAAGGCGGCCTTCGCCAAGGTCGGCGTGCTGATGGCCAGCGCGCGTCGTACCGCGCAGGCGCTGCATCCGACCAACCTCCACGTGAACGCGAAGCTGTTCCCGCGCGACACGATCCAGAGCCGGCTGCCCGATCCGGAATGGCTGGAGCGATGGCTCGACAAGCAGATCCAGTTCGACAGCGTCTGGGAGAACAAGGTCGTCGAGCGCATCCTGCACAACATGAGCCTGCTGATGGAGCGCAGCTTCGCCAGCGTCCAGGAGCTGAACCGCTTCCGCAAGGAGTTGACGCAACGCCTGGCCCAGGCCGCTCAGCAGGCGCAGGGCGGCGACGCCGCGCCGCAGGCGACCTGATCGTCGGCTCGCTCCGCCTGTTCGAAGGCCCGCATCCGCGGGCCTTTTCTTTTGGCGCAGGCGCGGCCGCGCGTCGGCGGCCACAATGCGTCATTCACAAGTTCTTTCCATTCCAACGCCATCCGCCGATCGCACATGAAGTATCTGCACACCATGGTCCGCGTGACCGACCTCGATGCCTCCCTCCAGTTCTACGGCGAGGCCCTCGGCCTGCGCGAGGTGCGCCGCAGCGAGCATGAGGCCGGCCGCTTCACGCTGGTCTATCTGGCCGCGCCCGGCGACGAGGACGCCCAGATCGAGCTGACCTACAACTGGGACCCCGAGGTGTACACGGGCGGCCGCAATTTCGGCCACGTGGCCTACGCCGTGCCCGACATCTACGCGGCCTGCCAGCGGCTGATGGACGCCGGCGTGACGATCAACCGTCCGCCGCGCGACGGCCGCATGGCTTTCGTGCGATCGCCCGATAACATCTCGGTCGAATTGCTGCAGGACGGACCGGCGCTGCCGCCGGCCGAGCCCTGGATCTCGATGCCCAACGTCGGCGCCTGGTAAGGCGTCCCTCGCCGCCATGACACAAGGCCTGCCGCGACTCCTGCTTTCCGTCCTGATGGCCCTGCCGCTGGCTTGCGTCGCGCAGGCGCAGGGCAAGCTGCTGTTGACCGGTGGCGTGAGCAGCATCGACGGCGCGGCCGGTGGTGGCCTGTCGCCCTGGGCGTTGACCGGCAGCTATGCCACGAGCGGGCAGGTCGGCGCGACCGCCTACCTCACGCGATTGCCGGTGCAGGACTACGGCCTGACGGGTTACGGCGCGGCCGTGTCCTTCGGCGACCGCGCGGAACTCTCGATCGCTCGTCAGGACTTCAGCGCGGGCGGCACGGGCGCGGCCTTGGGGTTGCCGGGCTTGCGGCTCAAGCAGACGATCCTTGGCGCGAAGCTGCGACTGGGCGGCGATGCGGTGCTCGATGCCGACACCTGGATGCCGCAGGTCGCGCTGGGCGTGGAAGTGAAGCGCCTGGACGCGGGCGGCCTCGCGCCGACGCTGGAGGTGCTGGGCGCCAGGCGCCATGGCGTCGATGTCTACCTGAGCGCGACCAAGCTGTTCCTGGCGCAGAGCACGCTGGTGAATGTCACCCTGCGCGCGACCAAGGCCAACCAGAACGGCTTGTTGGGTTTCGGTGGCGCGGGCAGTGGCGGCTATGCGCTGGTGCCCGAGTTCTCGGTGGCCTACCTGCTGAGCAAGCAGTGGGCGATCGGCGCGGAGTACCGCGTGAAGCCCGACAAGCTCAATCCGTCGATCCTGGGCGACGCGCTGCGTGAGGACGACTGGAAGGACCTGTTCGTCGCCTGGGCGCCCAACAAGCATGTGTCGCTGACGGCGGCCTATGTGGACCTGGGGCGGATCGCGCCGGGCATCCAGCCGCGGCGCCAGCGCGGGGTGTACGGGTCCATCCAATTCGCCTATTGATCGCGATCACGTCGACGAGGGGGCTCTGACGATGCAAGGCATTCGACGATGGAGCGCGCGGGTCGCGCTGGCGGTGCTGGTCGGTGTGGGCGGGATGTCCACGGCGGGAGCGGCCGACGATGCGCTGTATCAGGCGTTGGGCGGTGAGGCGGGCATCGCGCGCATCGTCGATGGCATGCTGACGCGCGCCTATGCGGACGATCGCATCAAGAAGAAGTTCGACGGCGTGAAGCCGCAGGCGCTCAACGAGTCGATCCGCAAGCAGTTCTGCCAGCTCAGCGGAGGCCCTTGCGTGTATGACGGCGAGACGATGAAGAACTCCCACGCGCAGCTGGCCTTGGACAAGGCTGACTTCAACGCGCTGGTCGAGGACCTGCAGCTCGCCATGGATGACCAGCGGGTGCCGTTCGCGGTGCAGAACCGCTTGCTGGCGCTGCTGGCGCCGATGCATCGGGACATCATCACGCGATAGATCGCGCGAACCGGCCGACTCCGCGAGGCGACTCGACGCTCCTGGCCCGGTCATCCCGGCGGGGCCGTGACTGCGCCGTAAGGCGACGAGGAGTCGTGCCATGAATCCCCTGTCTCAAACATTGCCTACCGTGCCGGTCGACGCTTCCGCGCCAAAGGAGGCGGTGTCTTCGCATGGCTGCATCGACGCGGACAAGGTCGCTGCGTTGATGGACCAAGTCCAGGCGTGGAATGCCCGCCAGTTGCCGCCGGTCGAAATGGCCGTGGGCGCGCTGGAATTTCTTGCCACGGGACGCTGGGATGGCTTCGAACGTGCGTTGGATGCGCCGCCACCGTCGAAGGGGCGGTGCTCGTTCAAATGGTCGATCCCCGAGATGATTGACTCCGCGCGCCAGCGTGACGTGCACTTCCACTACACCTTGGGCATGGATCGGGACCTCATCGCACTGGGCAACCAGATGTCGCGGGGATGGGAGCAGCTGCCGGAGTCGTGCAAGACACTGAAACCGCGGTCCCTGCAGCCGTTGCCATCGTCTCGGGGGGCGTCGCGCCAGGAGACTTCCACGAAGCCGCCACCGTTCTTCAAGGACCTTGTCGACGCGTTGAAGGAGGGCGATTGCATGATGCTGATCCTGCCCTCCAACGACCTGGTCTTGATGGCACGCGCGCAGGGCAATCAGTTGATCGCAGTGGCGCCGGACGAGTTGCGCAGGAGATCGGGTGGTGTGTGCCCGTCGATCGTGCATGCAGGCGTAGGCGCACGGGAGCGCTTCGATCGCGCGTACTACATGCCAGGCGGGGGATCCTGGGCGATCTTGAAGCCGTGACCCGTCCTGAACTGCGTTGACACTTTCGGACGGTTGTAAAGGTTGGCGTCAGCCAGCCAGGAGCGCCCGGTGCACTGCATCGGGCGTTTGCATGTTGAGCGACAAGTGCAGCCGCTCCTCGTTGTAGATCTGGACCGACTCCTTCACCATTCGCCGCGCTTGACTCAGGTCCGCGGGCCGCTCCAGCAAGAACTCCATCTTCAAGATCCCGTTGATCCGCTCTGCCAAGGCGTTCTGGTAGCAGTCGTAGCCATCGGTCATCGAGCAGGTCAGTCCGTGACGCCGATGCAGCTCCTGGTAATGCGTCGAGCAGTACTGGATGCCTCGGTCCGAGTGATGCACCAGCCGCTGCTTCGTCCTTCTTCCCTTGAGCGCCAGCTTCAGCGCCTGCGCCACCTCCTCCGTCTGCAGGCTCGCGTGCACGTGCCAGCCCACGATCTTTCTCGAGTACGCGTCCGTCACCAAGCTCAGATAGACGAATTTGCCCGCCGTCGGCAGGTAGGTGATGTCCGCCACCCAGACCTGCTCCGGCCCCGTCGGCGTGACTTGCTCTGGACCAGGCTTGAGCAAGTTGGGATGGCGCCTGAAGCGGTGATGGCTATCGGTGGTCTTGTGATACGCCCTGCGCGGCGCCACCAGCAGCCTGGCGTTGCGCAGCACATCAAACAGCGCATCACGCCCCACCCTGAGGCCCTCTCGACTCAGCGGCTCCCGAAGCATGCAATGCAACTTACGCGTTCCCACGCGAGGCTGGCTCAACCGCCGCTCACGCACCAGATTCACCACGGTCTGCGCCTTCGTCTCCAGCGCTGCCTGACGGCAGCGAGACTGGTAGTAAGCCTGACGGCTTATGCCCATGTGTCGGCAAGCCCCGCTGATGCTCAACCCTTGGACGAAGTCTTGCTCGAGGACTTGCCTAAAGGCTTTTTTACGACGCGCACTCCGTAATCCTTCTTCAGCACATCGATCACTGCTTCGAACAGCTGCGCCTTCTGCTGCGCTTCCTTGAGCTGCACCTGCAACGCCTTGATCTGCTGTTCCGGCGTGAGCGGGGTCGGGGTCTTGTCGATCGGCATGGCTGCAGATGATGCCGCAGCTCCCCAGCCCAGGCGACCGTGCTTGCGAAGCCACGTCAACACCGTCGACCGGCCTTGGATCCCGTACTGGGCCTGCGCCTGCTTGTAGGTCAACTCGCCCTTTTCCACCTGCGCCACCACCGCCAGCTTAAAAGCCATCGTGTAGTCGCGCTGCGTTCTCTTTGCCCTCGTATTCATCGATCTCGCCCTTTCAGGGAGTCCGAGGTGTCAACGCGGGGCAGGACGGGTCACCGCAATGAGAAAAGCCCGGCAGAGCCGGGCTTTCTTGAATCTGGTGGCCAAGGGCGGAATCGAACCACCGACACGCGGATTTTCAATCCGCTGCTCTACCAACTGAGCTACTTGGCCTTGAGACTGGGTCTCTGTCTTCATCGTTCCGAGTCTGGCGACCCGTGCTGAACAACGAAGACCGCGACTATAACACTAAATTCCGCTGCCGCGCTTGTTTCTTGAAAGATCAACGCCCAGCTGCTTCAGCTTCCGGTACAAATGGGTGCGCTCCAGCCCCGTCTTCTCGGCCACCCGCGTCATCGAGCCGTTCTCCTTGGCCAGGTGGAATTCGAAGTAGCTCTTCTCGAACGCGTCACGCGCTTCCCGCAGCGGACGGTCCAGCTCGAACACCTGCTCCGACGCCAACCCCTGATGCGGCATCGGCGCCACCGGCGCCAAGCCCGCGCTCGGCATGGGCAAGGTCCCCGGCACCATCGGCGGCAAGGCCTCCGGACGCGGATAACTCGTGCCGATGCCCACCACCCCCGGCACAGGCGCCGCCGGCGGCGCCGGACGCGGCGTGGTCTTCACCAGCGCCTGCTCCACCGCGCGCAGCAACTTCTGCAAGGTGATCGGCTTCTCGAGGAACGCCATCGCGCCGAACTTGGTCGCCTCGACCGCGGTGTCGATCGTCCCGTGGCCGCTCATCATGATCACCGGCATCGTCAGCTGACCGGTGCTGCCCCATTCCTTGAGCAGCGTGATGCCGTCCACGTCAGGCATCCAGATGTCCAACAGCACCAGATCCGGTCGCGACCGCTCACGGCTCGCCCGCGCCTGCTGAGCGTTCTCCGCGAGTTCGATGGTGTGCCCCTCGTCGGAGAGGATTTCGGACAAGAGGGCGCGAATGCCCAATTCGTCGTCAACAACAAGAATGGTTGCCATGTATGCCTACTGTTCACGCGGGCCGAGGCGCGTCCTGCGCAGGGCTCGGTGCAGTCGCGAGTTTTGAAAATGATAACGAAACTTGTGCGCCGCTCGGCGGTAGATCACCGCCGCTGGACGCTGGGAGATTCACCAGCCGGATCCTCGCGCCGTGTTCATCGGCGATTTTCTTCACCACCGCCAGCCCCAGTCCCGTCCCCTTCGACTTGGTCGTGACGTAAGGCTCGAAGGCGCGCTTCAACACGTTCTCCGCGAAGCCGTGGCCGTTGTCGGTCACCACGAGTCGCAGTGCGCGCAGCTCGCCAGCCTCGTTCAGCGACTTCTGCGTCCTCACCGTCACCCGGCCCTCGGGCGACTGGCTCACCGCGTCCAGCGCGTTCTGCACGAGGTTGTGGATCACCTGACGCAACTGCGGCGCGTCGCCCAGGATCTGCGGTGGATCCGCCGCCAGGTCCGCGTGCAGCCGCCCGGCCTCCTGCGCCTCCGCGTACAGCGTCAGCACCTCGCTGACCAGCCCGTTCAGGTCCAGCGGCCCCAGCTTGGCCGCCGGCAGCCGCGCGTAGTCGCGGAACTCGTTGACCAGCTGCTTCATCGCCTGGACCTGATTCACGATCGTCCCCACCGAGCGCACCAGCATGGCCTGGTCCGTGCCCTCAAGCTTGGATTCGAGCTTGAACTGCAGCCGCTCCGCCGACAGCTGGATCGGCGTCAGCGGGTTCTTGATCTCATGCGCCAGCCGACGCGCAACCTCGCTCCACGCCGCCGATCGCTGTGCCGACACGACCTCGCTGATGTCGTCGAACACCAGCAACCGCGCGTCCTGCGGCAGCGGCGCGCCGCGCACCAGCAGCGTCAGCGCCGTCTTCTCGTCGAGCTGCAGCTCGAAGGAATCCTGCCAGTGCTCGCGCTCGCCCGGCTCGCCGCCCTGCAGCTCGAAGCGCTGCCAGATGTCCTTGCTGAACGCCGCCAGCGCCGGCAGCTCGTCCAGCGCCCGGCCGACGTAGGCCGTCAGCGGCAGCTTCATGATCCGCGTCGCGCCCGGGTTGACGCTCTCGATGCGGCGCTCCGCGTCGAACACGATCACGCCCGCGGTCAGGTTGTCGAGGATGGTCTGCACCTGCGTGCGCGCCCGCTCGAGCTGCATCACGCTGAGCTCCACCTGTCCGCGCGCGTCCGCGAGCTGCTGCGTCATGTCGGCGAAGGACCGCGTCAGCCCGCCGAGCTCGTCGCGCGAGCGGAACACCGGCTTGGCCGTCAGGTCGCCCTGCGCCACCTCGCGCATGCCCTCGGCCAGCAGCAGCAGCGGCTGCACGAGCTGGTTGGACAGCGCCACCGCCAGCAGCAGCGCGGCGAACACCGCCAGGATCAGCACCAGCGTCAGCGTGCCCAGGTACATGCGCCGCAGCCCGTCGCGCAGCAGCGAGCGCTGCAGGTATTCCTGGTTCGCCGCGGACACGTTCAGCGCGTTGCTGATGACCTTTCCCGAGATCTGCTTGACCACCATCAGGTAGCGGTCGCTGTTGGTCAGTTGCAGCGCGCTGCTGGGCAGCAGCGCCAGCGAGCGGATGCGCGCCTCGCCGAGCGCCGCGGCCTGCTCGTCCTCCAGCCCTTCCAGCCGCGAGGCCACGCCGTTGTTGCGCGCCTGGGTGAGCAACGCGGCGCTCGGGCGCTCGGGCAGCTCGCTGGATTCCCCGCCCGCGGACAGCAGGACCTGCCCGTTGCCCGCGATCAGCGCCACGCTGCGCGCGCCCATCTGGTCGCGCAGCCGCTCCAGCGCCAGCGGCGCGAGCGCCCCGTCCTCCCAGCGCTCCGCGGCGGCGCGCGTGCGGGTGGTCTGCTCCGTGCGCAGGTTCTCCAGCGTGTCCTGCCCCAGCGCCAGGCCGGCCTCCAGCGCGCTGGCCAGCCGTTGGTCGAAGAGGCTCTCGATGCTGCGGTTCACGAACTGGTACGAGACCGTGTAGATCAGCAGCCCGGGCACCACGCCCACGATCGCGAAGATGCCGGCGAGCTTGAGCAGCAGTCCGCTGCCGAAGCGGCCGCGACGCACGCGCAGCGCCAGCCGCGTGCCGGCCACGCCGATCACGATGATCAGCGCCGTGGCCACGGCCACGTTCACCCAGAACAGCCACTCGTAATGCCGCTCCAGGAAGCCGCGCTGCGCGGTCGTGCTGATCGACAGCAGGAAGGCCAGCATGCCGCTGGCGCCCGCGATCGCGGCCACGGAGATCAACCACGCCAGGCGCGCCGACTTGGTCACGGGTCAGGATCCTTGCAAGGTCAGGGGGAAGTCGGGGAAGTGACGCGGCGTCAGGGCTGCGGCTTGCTGGCGGGCGGCGCGGCGGGGGACTCGAGCTGCAGCGTCAGGTTGCGGTCCACGCTCAGTGACCAGCCCTGCGCCCCGCCCAGGCCGATCTGCAGCGGCCGAGGCAGCTGCGCGGTGTCCAGCTTGTAGCTGAACTCCAGGTAATAGCGGCCATCGTCCTCGATCTCCTTGGCATCGGCCACGCGCCAACCCGACACGCCGCGCAGCGACGCGATCGCCTCGCCCAGCGAATCGAAGCTCTGATGCAGGCCGCCGGTGCTGACTCTGTACTGCCGGGTCAGCGGCTGCCAGGTCAGACGCCAGGTGCGCGAGGCCTGCGCGACGCGGGCGTCGCGCCAGTACCAGCGGTTGCGCAAGACCTGCACCTCGGCCACGAAATAGATGGCCACGCCCTTGAGCAGCGCCTCCTCGGCCTGCCGGGGCAACTCGAAGCGGGTGCTGAAGCTGACGGCCAGACCGTCCTCGGCGCGCTCCGCGTTCAGCAGCTGCAGCGCCACGCCTTGCGCCATCGCCCAGCCGTGCAGCACCAGCAGCGCGCCGACCAGGGTCAGGCGCTGCCACCGGGAACGCAGCGATACGGGACGGGATGGCGGAGACACGCGAGCAGGCAGGCGGGCTGGGTGAGGCGGGAAGTTCGATGGTCAGGACTTGTGCAGCAGCGCGTAATAGAAGCCGTCGGTGACGGCGGCGGCGCCGGGTGCCAGGTCCTGTCCGGCATTCTCCGCGAGCGGCAGCAGATGCCCGGCCCCTCGGTCGAACTGACGCGACCGCGCATCGCCATGGCGTTGCAAAAACGCGTCGATCTGGTCCTGGCCCTCGGCCTTGAAGACCGAGCAGGTCGCATACACGAGCCGGCCGCCCGGCTTGAGCAGCGGCCACAGGGCGTCCAGCAGCTCGGCCTGGATGCGCGCGAGCGCCGGGATGTCCTCCGGGCGGCGCAGCCAGCGCACGTCCGGGTGGCGACGCACGATGCCCGACGCGCTGCAGGGCGCGTCCAGCAGGATCGCGTCGAAGGGGCGGCCATCCCACCAGTCGGCGGTGGCGCGGGCGTCCGCGGCCTTCACCGAGCCGTCCAGCGCCAGGCGCTGGAGGTTCTGGCGCACGCGCTCCAGCCGTTTCGCATCGGCGTCCAATGCGAGCAGATCGAGGCGGTTGCCGGCGAGTTCCTGCAGGTGCGCGGTCTTTCCCCCCGGCGCGGCGCAGGCGTCCAGCACCCGCGCGCCGGCGCCGAGCTCGGCCCAGGCCTCGTCCGGGGACAGGTCTTGCGGACGAACCCGGCCCAGCAGCAGTGGCGCGGCCAACTGGGCGGACGCGTCCTGCACCGACGCATGACCGCGATCGAAATCGGGCAGGGCCTGGACCGGGCGGGGCTCGTCGAGCACGACCGCCTGCGGGAACAGCGACCCGGCCGGACGGGCGCCGATGCCGGCGTTGGTCAGCCGGGCCAGGTAGCCGGAGAGCTCCTCATGCGCCGGGTTGACGCGCAGCGTCATCGGCGGCTTCTGCTGGTTGGCCTGCAGCAGCGCCTGCCAGTGCTCGGGCCAGTCCGCCCGCAGGCGGTCCTGCCACCAGCGCGGATGGTTGAACCGGGCGACCGGATCGGCCTCGGCGGCGGCGACCAGCGCCTCGCGCTCGCGCAGGAAGCGCCGCAGCACGGCATTGGCGAAACCGGCGCTGTTGGGCGCGCGCTGGCGCACCGCGTGCACGGCCTGGTCCACGAGCGTGTGATCGGCGTAGGCGGTCTCGCCGGGCCAGAGCAAGGCCAGCGCGGTGACCAGCAGCGCATCCACGCGTGGGGGCGGGTTCTTCGGGGCGAGCGCCGCGCGCACGGCCTGGGCGGCACCCAGGCGACGCAGCACGGTGAAGCTCAGCGCCTGCACGCCGGGGCGGATGTCGGCGGGGCAGCGGGAGAGCCAGTCGGTCAGCGAGTGGCCCTCGCGCACGGCCTGGACGGCGTCGGCGGCGTTGGCCAGCAGGCGGTGCAGCGGCGGCGCGCCGCCGGCCTTGGGGGAGGTGGGAGAAGACACCGCGGGAGTTTAAAGGGGGCCGACACGGAGCGCCGAGCGAGGGTCCCGCGAGCCCGGGAAGCCTTGCTTTCGCATTCCCGATCCGAAGCCGCGACAATCCCGCCCCATGACGAGTACCCCGATCCTGAGCCCCGACGAGCTGGCCGCGCTGCCGGCGTCGGACCGTATCCGTTACCGGCTGGTCCAGGCGGGCCGCCGCCACCATGCCAACGACAACATCGCCCCCTACATCGAGGCGGGCGAGCTCGACCAGCTCCAGGCCGAGGTCCAGGCACGCATGCAGGACGTGCTGAAGGCGCTGGTGATCGACACCGACAGCGACCACAACACGCAGGAGACGGCCAAGCGCGTGGCCAAGATGTTCCTGAAGGAAGTCTTCGCGGGCCGCTACGCGCCGCCGCCGCCGGTGACCGAGTTCCCCAACGCGGAGCGCCTGAACGAGCTGATGATCGTCGGCCCGATCACGGTGCGCAGCGCCTGCTCGCACCATCTGTGCCCGATCATCGGCAAGGTCTGGATCGGTCTGCTGCCCAGCGAGCATTCCAACCTGATCGGCCTGTCCAAGTACGTGCGCCTGACCGAATGGATCATGAGCCGTCCGCAGATCCAGGAAGAGGCCGTGGTGATGCTGGCCAACGAGCTGCAGGACCGCGTCAAGCCCGACGGGCTGGCCATCGTCATGGACGCGGACCATTTCTGCATGCACTGGCGCGGCGTCAAGGACATGGACTCCACGATGACCAACAGCGTCATGCGCGGGTCCTTCCTCAAGGATGCGACCTTGCGCGCGGAGTTCCTCGCGCTGATGAAGAAGAAGGGCTGAGGCTCCAGCCCTCGTTCAGAGGCTGCGAGCTTCCGAGAACCCGACGAAGCTCATCAGCACACGGGTCGGGAACTGGCGGATCGCGGCGTTGTAGGCCTCGACCGCCTGGTTGAACACCTGACGCGAGAACGCGCGCTGGCGGTCGATCATCTTGAGCTCGTCCACCGCGGCGGCCAGGTCGGGCTCGACGATCAGCTCCACGTTGTGCTCGACCAGCGAGACCAGCCGGGTCAGCGCCGCGCCATGCACGGCGGCGGCCACGGCGAGCGTCGCCACGGGATCCGCCGCGTAGGGCTTGCCGCGCACCGCCTGCGTCGCGGCGCGGGCCTCGGTCTGCGCCGCGGCCAGCGCGTCCAGGCTGGCCTGCTCGCTGGGCAGGCGCTCGCGCAGCCGCTCCAGCAGCAGGTCGCCGTGCGCGAAGCGGCGCGTCAGCGCGTCGTCCAGTTGCGCGAAGGCCTTGCCGATCTCATTGCGCAGCAGCATCACGCGGTTGTAGGCGCCGATGCACCAGAACACCAGCACCGCGGCCAGCGCCCACGCGCCCCAGTTCCAATGCCATTGCATGGTGTCGGCGGCGTTCAGGGCGCGGCTCCAGGCCGGGAGGCCGCGACGGCCGCCTTGCCGCGCTGGAACTCGACCCACCCCTTGGCGCGCAGCTCGCAGGCCGGGCAGTGGCCGCAGCCCCATCCCCAGGCGTGACGGGTCTTGCGCTCGCCGAGGTAGCAGGTGTGCGTGTGCTCGACGATCAGATCGTTGAGCGCCTCGCCGCCGAGTTCCTCGGTGAGCGACCAAGTCTGCGCCTTGGTCAGGAACATCAGCGGGGTGTCCAGCGTCATCGGCGTGTCCAGGCCGAGGCTGAGCGCGACCTGCAGCGCCTTGAGCGTGTTGTCGCGGCAGTCGGGGTAACCGGAGAAGTCGGTCTCGCACATGCCGCCGACGAGCACCGACGCGCCGCGGCGGTAGGCCAGCGTCGCGGCGAAGGTCAGGAACAGCAGGTTGCGCCCCGGAACGAAGGTGTTGGGCAGGCCGTTGGCCTGCAGTTCGATGGCGCGTTCCTGCGTGAGCGCGGTGTCGGAGATCTGGCCCAGCAGGCTCAGGTCGAGCAGGTGGTCCTCGCCGAGCTTGGGTGCCCAGTGCGGGAACTGCGCGGCGATCTGCTGGCGCACCGTCTGGCGGCAGTCCAGTTCGACGCGATGGCGTTGACCGTAGTCGAAGCCCAGGGTCTCCACCTCGGCGAAGCGGTCCAGCGCCCAAGCCAGGCAGGCGGTGGAGTCCTGTCCGCCGGAGAACAGCACTAGCGCCTTGCGGCGCGAGGCGTGGACGGCAGGAATGGGGGCAGCGGTGGCGACGTTGGACGACATGGCAGACCAGCGGTTGACAAGGAATTCAGCAGGGCGGAAGTGTGCCAGCACCGTGCTACCGTCGTCGGCCTCAGGAGGAAAAGCAATGCAACGATGGTGTCTCGCGCGCGGCCGGACGGGTTCGCGCCGTGTCGTTTCCTGGATGGCGGCCGCGGCCGCGATGGGGGTCTCCGCAGGTGCCGCGACGAATGCCGCCGCGCAGTCCGCCTCGGCCGCCACCGCGTCCACGATCGCCCAGGTGCTGCTGTATCCGGGCGGTGCGCAGGTGGATCGGACGCAGCGCGTGCCGGCCGGTGCGACGCAGGCCCGCTTCAGCTGTCTGCCGGCTTCCCTGGAGCGGGACGCGCTGCAGGTGCAGGCGCCTGGAGGCGTCAACCTTGGCGAACTCAAGATCGAGCGCGTAGCCCGTGACTCGCTGTCCGAGTGCCGCCAGCGCGATCCGCGCGTGCGTGAGATCGAGCAGCAACGCGCCGCGGTCGAGGCCGAGATCGCGGGCGTCGACGTTTCCCTCGGATATCTGAAGGGACTCTGGGACCGCGAGGCCCGCCCGGGCCCGGCGTTGGCAGCCAGCCTGGACGCCCTGCGCCGCAACGCCCAGGACCTGACCTCCCGCAAGCAGGCACTGCAAGAGCGCCTGAGCGACCTCGGGCACGAGCTGACCGCGGCGAAGGCCGCCGCGCCAACAGCGTCGACACAGGTGTCCGTGGTCACGCTGCGCCTGTCGACAGCGCAGGCAGCGGACATCGGCCTGAGCTACCGCCTCTCGAGCGCGGGCTGGCAGCCGCAGTACCGCGCGCGGCTGGACACGGCGACCGGCGGGCTGGTGCTCGAACGACTGGCCCAGATCGCGCAGGCCAGCGGCGAGGACTGGAACGAAGTGAAGCTCAAGCTGTCAACGGTCCGACCTCGTCAGGCGAGGGAGCTTGCCGTCCTGCAGCCGTGGACGATGTGGCTGCACCAGCCGCTCGCTCGCGCCCGCACGCTCCTCGATGAAGCCTCGCCGATGCCTGCGGCGGCGCCGGCCCCGGCGCCGGTGGATCTGAACTCGGTTCAGGTCACCGGCTCCGCGGTCGGGCAGTTGCGCTTCGATCCAAGTGTTTTCGAAGGGGAGTTCGGCACCGAATACGACTTGCCGCAGCGCGTGACGCTGCGCGCCAACGGGGCGATGTCGACGGTGGATCTGGGGCGGACCGCGGTCGCCTCACGCGTGTTGGTCCGGGTGCAACCCGCCACCGAGGCCGCCGCCTATCTGATCGCGGAGCTGCCTCGCCCGCAGGGTTCGTGGCCGGCCGGTCCGCTGCAGCTGTTCCGCGACGGCTCGCTGATCGGCGAGGTGCCGTTGCGCTTTGGAAGCGAGTCGACCTGGACCGTGCCGTTCGGGCTTGATGATCGCATCCGCGTGCAGGTCGAGCCGGACAAGCGCGAAGGCGCTGACGCTGGTTTCATTGGCGCGAGGCGCGAGGTGTCGCTGACCCGCCGGTGGCAGGTGGAAAACCTGCGCGGACGGCCCGTGACGCTGCAGGTGCTGGCAGCCGCCCCGGTGCCACAGCATGAGGACATCCGTGTGCAAGCGCAGTACGCGCCGCCGGTGACGCAGGCGGATTGGCGCGAGCGCCGCGGCATCCAGATGTGGGAGCTGCCCCTGGCGCCCAACGAGACGCAACGCTTCCAGGCAACGTACCGGATCAGCGTGCCCAAGGACGCGATCGTTTCGGGCATGCCTTGACGCGACTCCGCCGCCCCGCCGCCTGACCGGCGCCGGGCGGGATCAACTCCTGATCTCGCCCTGTCCGAGGACCACCCACTTCATCGAGGTGAGACCTTCCAGGCCCACCGGCCCGCGGGCGTGGAACTTGTCGGTGGAGATGCCGATCTCCGCGCCCAGGCCGTACTCGAAGCCATCGGCGAAACGCGTGCTCGCGTTGACCATCACGCTGGCGGAGTCGACCTCGCGCAGGAAGCGCATCGCGTGCACGTGATTCGTCGTGAGGATCGCGTCGGTGTGGTGCGAGCCGTGGCGGTTGATGTGCGCGATGGCCTCGTCCAGCCCATCGACGACCTTGATGCTGATGATCGGGGCGAGGTACTCGGTGTCCCAGTCCTCGGGCGTCGCCGGCTTGAGCAGGTCACGCGGCACGGCCTCGAGCAGCGCCAGCGTGCGCTCGCAGCCGCGCATCTCCACGCCCTTGGCCGCGAACACCATGCCGATGCGGGGTAGAAACGCAGCCGCCTGCGCGCTGTGGACCAGCAGCGATTCGGTCGCGTTGCAGGGGCTGTACTTCTGGGTCTTGGCGTTGTCCACGACGGTGACAGCCAGGTCCAGGTCGACCTCGGCGTCGACGTAGCTGTGGCAGATGCCGTCCAGGTGCTTGATCACCGGCACGCGGGCCTCGCGGCTGATGCGCTCGATCAGGCCCTTGCCGCCGCGCGGGATGATGACGTCCACGTAGTCGGGCATCGCTGATCAGCGCGCCGACGGCGGCGCGGTCGGTGGTGTTGACCACCTGCACGGCGTCGCGCGGCAGGCCGGCTTCCTCGAGGCTGTCCGCGACGCAGCGCGGCGAGCGCCAGGTTGCTGTGGAGCGCCTCGGAGCCGCCGCGCAGGATGGAGGCGTTGCCGCTCTTGATGGCACAGCGAGGCGGCCTCGATGGTCACGTTGGGGCGGCTCTCGTAGATGATGCCGAACACGCCCAGCGGCACGCGCATCTGGCCGACGCTGATGCCGGTGGGGCGGCGCTTCACGCCGGTGATCTCGCCGATGGGGTCGGGCATGGCGGCGATCTGCTCGCAGCCCTCGGCGACGGTGGCCAGGACCTTGGCAGTGAGGCGCAGCCGGTCGACCATCGGCGCGTCGAGGCCCGCCTCGGTGGCGGCGGCAAGGTCGCGATCGTTGGCCTGGGTCAGCGCGGGGCCGGCCTCGCGCAAGCGGCGGGCGAGCGCGAGCAGGGCGGTGTTCTTCGCGGCGGTCGGCGCGGCGGCCATCAGCGTCGCGGCCGCGCGGGCCGCCTCGCCGACGCCGGTCATGTAGGCGTTGAGGTCGGTCATAGACGGGCGATTCTGACTGATGCCCCGCTCGCCCCTTCTGTCCGGGGCCATCGCGAGCAGAAAGCCCACCCTTCGTGATCTGAGGGTTTGTCCCGGGAATCCATCACTTGCAGCGGCCCCCGCTGATCTTCTACAGTCGTAGTACGACAGGTGTAGAACTTCAGGATTCGGTGATGGACGAGTCGATCAACGACGACGGCAAGGGCGAGGTCTCGCTCAGCGAGCTGCAGCTGGCGCTGATGCGTGTGCTGTGGACGCGCGGGCAGGCGAGCACCGCGGAGGTGGCCGAGGCGATGCGCGAGCAGCAACGCCCGCTGGCGCATACCACGGTGGCGACGCTCCTGTCGCGGCTGGAGAAGCGCGGCCTGATCGCCAGTGAACGCGACGGCCGATCGCTGGTCTACCGCGCCGCGGTCAGCGAACCCGAGGTGCAGCGCTCGATGGTGTCGGGCCTGCTGGGCAGCCTGTTCGGCGGTCAGCCGGCGGCGCTGCTGAACCATCTCGTGCAGGCCGGCGAGATCGGCGATGACGACCTCGCGCAGATGCGGGCGCTCCTCAAGAAGCGGGGAGGCGGCGATGCTTGAGGTCCTCACCGGCTGGTTGCTGAACTACCTGCTGCACAGCACGGTGCTGCTGGGCGGCGTCTGGCTGCTGGAGCGCGCGGGCTGGCTGACGCAGCGCACCTGGCGCGAGGCCTTCTGGCGCTGGGCCTTCTTCGGCGCGGTGCTGACCGCCAGCGCCCAGCCGCTCACGCAAGCGACGCGCATCGTGCTGCCGGAGCTGTTCCCCCCGCTCGCGCCTCTCGCATCGGCGGCTCATGACGCTTCCACCGAGGAAGACGCCGGCGCAGCGACGACCTCGATCACGACGCTGAAGGCCTCGGACGACGCGTCCCAAGTAGAGTCGGCAGCCCTCGCTTCAGCGACGCGCGACGCGCCTCGCTTGGCGCAGGGACCGGACCACTCGATCGGCTTGACCGACGAGGCCGCCGAGCAGCGGCGCGAGACCGTGCGCGATGCCACCGCCGCCTTGCTGCTGGCGTGGCCGCTGGTGGCGCTCGCCGGCCTGGCGATGACGCTGCTGCGCTGGCTGGCGCTGCGCCGGCAGGTGCGCGCGCTCGCGCTGTGCGAGGACGCCGAGCTGACGCAGGCGGCGACCGAGCTCGCCCGCAGTGCCGGCGTCGCGACGCCGACCTTGCGGCTGAGCGCCTGGTGGCCGAGCCCGCTGGTCGCGCCTGGCGGCCAGATCTGCCTGCCTGCGGGGCTGATGCGATCGCTGGAAGGCCAGCAGCGCGTGGCCGTGCTCGCGCATGAGATCGCGCATCTGCGCCGCCGTGACCTGGCCTGGCGGCTGGCCGCGCGGCTGGTCGCGCAACTGGGCTGGTTGCAGCCGTTGAACCGGCTCGCGATGCGCCGCCTGGACTTGTTGGCCGAACTGGCCTGCGACGCCTGGGCGGCCGAGGAAGCCGGCGCGATGCCCTTGGCGCAGGGTCTGTACGTCTGCGCCCGGGACACCGCGGCCGCCGCGAACGCCGCAGCGGCCGGCGCGACCTCCGATTCATCCACGCGACAGGCGCGCCGCCCCGCGCGCCAGCGTGTCCGTTCGATGCCGGTGCTGGCCAGCGCGATGGCCGCGGCCCGGTCCCCGTTGATGGCGCGCATGCACGCGCTGCTGGAGGAATCCCCCATGTCCGAATCCACTCCCGCCCGCCGCCGCGCGGGCCGCATCGCGCTGGCCGCGGGGCTGTGCGCCGTGGCGCTGACCGTGCCGATGCTGGTCATCGGCAAGGTGCCGCGCATCAGCATCGACCTGGGCGCCGTGCTGGGCGAGCGCCAAGTCACGCGTTTCGAGAACAACGAGAACGGCCACGTGCAGCGCGCGAGCTACGACGGCGACATCGTCTTCAACGACGACGAGACCGACGTGGTGTCGCTGGACAAGAAGCTGGAGATCAGCGAGACGCTGCTGGGCGTGACGCGCCGGGCGGTGATCGCCTCCGATGGCAAGGGCGGCACGACGCGCCGCTACTGGGTCGACGGCGACGAGAAGCCGCTGGACGCCGAGGGCCGCAAGTGGCTCACCGGTCAGATCGGCCTGGTCGCCGAGGTCGCCCATGGCAGCGAGTACCGCGCGCGCCGGCTGCTGCAACGCGGTGGCACGGCGCTGGTGCTGGCGGACATCGAACGCTCGCCGCATGCCTTCGTCCGTCGCAGCCGTCTGGAGGCGCTGCTGTCGACGGGCCCGCAGGACGACGCGACCTTGTCGCGCCTGATCGCGCTGAGCGCCAAGCTCGACGGTGACTTCGAGCGCCGCAGCGCGCTGGAGGCGGTGATCCATCATCGGACGCTGACCCCGGCGCTGCAGCGCGAGGTGCTGACCGCGACGGCCGGCATGCAGGGCGCGTTCGAGCGCCGCGAGGTGCTGGAGGCGCTGTCGCCGCAGATGAGCCGCGAGGCGACGGTGGTGAGCGCGTGGCAGCAGGCGGTGCAGGGCATCGAGGGCGACTTCGAGAAGCGTTCGGCGATCACGGCGCTGATCGAGGCGCAACCGGCGGTGGACCGCGACCTGGCGCTGAGCGTGCTGGGCGCGGTGGACTTGATCGGCGGCGACTTCGAACGGGCGGAGGTGCTGGTGTCCCTGGCCGAGCGCATGCCGCCGGATGCCGCGCTGATCGCGCGTTATCGCCAATCGGCGCGTGGGCTGTCGACGCACGAGCG
This sequence comes from Roseateles sp., assembly GCA_039594005.1. Taxonomy (GTDB): domain Bacteria; phylum Pseudomonadota; class Gammaproteobacteria; order Burkholderiales; family Burkholderiaceae_C; genus Roseateles. The sequence goes on along the minus strand of JBCNOF010000001.1, from coordinate 264,856 downwards.
CGGCCGTGTCGAGGAAGCGCTGGATCACCTGACGCCGACCTGAGGCGCGCGTGGGGAGTGGCGGCGCAGGGGCCGGTGCGGCGAAAGCGCACAATCGGCCGCCATGGCCCTGCACACTTTCACCCTGTACTTCCTGGCCGTGATCGGCCTGTCGCTGACGCCCGGTCCGAACAGCCTGCTCGTGCTGGCGCACGGCGCGGCGCATGGGAGTCGTCGGACCTTGTGGACGATCGCGGGCGGCGCGACGGGCTTCGCGGCGTTGATCGCGTTGTCGATGCTGGGCATCGGCGCGCTGCTGCAGACGACGGCCAGCGCGCTGCTGGTGCTGAAGGTCGTGGGCGGCCTTTACCTGATCTGGCTGGGCGTGCAACTGTGGCGCTCGCCGGCGATTCGGCTGACGGCGGCGTCGGGCTCGGCGGCGCAGGGGCGAGGCCGGGTGCTGTTCCGGCAGGGCCTGCTGTCGGCGGTGTCCAACCCGAAGGTGCTGCTGTTCTACGGCGCGTTCCTGCCGCAGTTCATCGACCCGCAGCGGGATCTGTGGGTGCAGTTCGCGTGGCTGGCGGCGACCTTCGTGATCGTCGAGGCGGTGGTGGAGTTCCTGATCGCGAGCCTTGCGCACCGCGTGCGGCCGTGGCTGGAGCGTTCCGGCAAGGGCTTCAACCGCGTGTGCGGGACGCTCTTCGCGGCGATGGGGCTGGCGTTGCCGTTGACGAGGTGATCGCGCGAAGTCCGCGGGAATGAAAAACGGGCGCCGAAGCGCCCGTCTCGTTGGCTGATCTCAGCGCGACATCACGGCTTGGCCGCCGATGCCGGCATCGACGGGGCCGTCACATCCACCGGCGCGCCTTGCGGGTCGCGGATCTCCAGCGGCTTGCGGCCCAGGGCCTCCAGCTGCGGCAGCACCTTGGCCTTGTCGCCTACCGCCACCACGATCAGCGACGCCGGCTCCACGTAGGTCTTCGTCGCCTTGTACGCGCTGCCGGCGGTCACTGCGGCGTACTTGCGCGGCAGCGACGTGATGCTGTCCGCCGGCGCACCCACCGCCCATTCGCTCGCATAACTCGATGCCACCACCCGGTTCGTGTCGAACAGCCCCGGCAGCGCCAGCAACTGCGCGTTGCGCACCCGGTTCAGCTCGTCCGCGCCCATCGGCTTGGCGCGCATGCCGTCGATCTCCTTGAACATGTCGGTCAGCGCCGGGCCCGTCACGTCCGTGCGCACGCTGCCGCGAATGCCGAACAGACCGCTGTCCCGGTTCATCGTGTACGCCGAGTAGATCCCGTACGTGTAGCCCTTGACCTCACGCAGCTGCGTGTTGATCCGCGACGTGAAGAGGCCGCCCATCGCGGCGTTCATCACCTTGATGTCCTCCGCGTCGCGCGTGCCCGCCTTCGGTCCCGGCGCCACCACGCTCAGCGCCGTCTGCGGCGCGCCCGGCTTGTCCACCAGCACCACGCGCGCGGCCACGGGCTTGGGCGGCGTCGCGTCCACCGCGGCCGCCGCGGTCTTCGGGCGCTCCCAGCCGCCGAACAGCCGCTCGGCCAGCGCCTTGAGCTCATCCGCGGAAATGTCGCCCGCCACCACCAGCGCGGCCTGGTCCGGTCGGTAATGCGTCGACCAGAACTGACGCAGCGCCGCCGCGTCCGTCGCCTTGATCGAGGCCTCGTCGCCGATCGCGGCCTTGGCCAGCGGATGACCCTCGCCGTAGATCACGCGATTCGCGACCACGCCCGCCACCGCCGGCGCCTGCTCGCGCTGCTGCTGCAGCGCCGCCAGGCGCTGGTTCTGCATGCGCGCGATCTCGCCCTTGTCGAAGGCCGGATGCAGCGCCACGTCCGCCACCAGCGCCAGCGTCTGCGCGAAGTTGCGCTTCAGGCTGCTCGCCTCGATGCGCGCCTCGTCGCGACCCGCGCCCGCGCTGATCGCCGCGCCCAGCGCCGCCGCCTCGTCGGCGATCTGCTGCGCCGTGCGCGTCTGCGTGCCCTGCTGCAGCATGCCCGCCGTGAAGCTCGACAGCCCCGGCTGCGTCGACGGATTGGCCGTCTGCCCCGCGCGCACCACCAGCGTCGCGCTCACCAGCGGCAGACCCGGATTGGGCACGTGGATCAGCGTCAGGCCGTTGGCCAGCGTCAGACGCTGGCCCGCGGGCAGCGACAACGCCTTGGCCTTGCCGCCCTTGGGCTGCGTCTTGCGCCACGCGACGTCCGCGTTCATCGATTCGCGCTCGCCCTTGGCGGCCTTCTCCGGCATCGGCGGCGTGGGGATCTCCGCGGCCAGCTTCTGCTCGCCCGGCGTGGCCACCACGACCACGCGCGCGTCCTTCTTCAGCTGCTGCGCGACCACGTCACGCACCTTCTCCGCGGTGACGGCCTGGTAACGCGCCAGGTCCTTGCCGATGAAGTTCGGATCGCCCGCCTGCTGGTTGTAGTAGTTGATCTGGTCGGCCAGCGCCTGGACCTTCTCCAGCCGCGACAGCGTGCCGGTCTCGATCGAGGCGCGCGCGCGGGCCATTTCCTCGGGCGTGGGCGGATTGATCGCCAGCTCCGCGACGGCGTCGTCGACGATCTTCTGGATCTCGTCGAGCGACTTGCCCGGACGCGCGATCACCTCCACCGAGAACACCGAGCCCAGCGACAGCGAGTACTGCTGCACCTGCACGGACTGCGCGAGCTGCTTGTCGTAGACCAGCGTCTTGTACAGGCGGCTGGACTTGCCCCCGCCCAGCACGTGCGAGGCGATGTCGAGCTCGGCGTCGCCCGGCTGGAACACCGCGGGCGTGTGCCAGGCGATGTCCAGGCGCGGCAGCTCGATGCGATCGGTGACCTCGACGCGCTTCTCCGACGTCAGCTTGGGCTGCGCGACATTCACCGGCGGCACCGGATCGCCGGCCTTGAGCGGGCCGAAGTACTTCTCGACCAGCTTCCTGGCCTGCGCCGGATCGAAGTCGCCGGCCAGCACCAGGGTCGCGTTGTTGGGCCGGTAGTAGCTGCGCGCGAATGCCTTCACATCGTCGAGCTTGATCGACTGGATGTCGGCGTGCGAGCCGATCACGGTCGCGCGGTAGGGATGGCCCTCGGGGAACAGCGCCTGATAGAGCGCTTCCTCGACGATGCCGTAGGGGCGGTTCTCGACGGACTGGCGGCGCTCGTTGCGCACCACGTCCTGCTGGTTGGCCAGCGACACCGAATCGACCTCGTCGATCATGTAGCCCAGCATGTCCGACTTCAGCCACAGGCCCAGCTCGAGCTGGTTGGAGGGCAATGTGAAGAAGTAGTTGGTCCGATCGAAGTCGGTGGAGCCGTTGGAGTCGGTGCCGCCGGCGGCGTCGATGATCTTGTCGGCCTGACCGCGCGGGATGTGGCGGGTGCCGGCGAACATCAGATGCTCGAACAGATGGGCGAAGCCGGTCTGGCCTTTGGCCTCGTTGCGCGGGCCCGCGTGCACCCACAGGTTGAAGGCCACCAGCGGCAGGCGATGGTCCTCGACCAGGATGACCTCGAACCCGTTGGGCAGCTTGACCTTCTCGAGCTTGACGCTGAGCGTGTCCCCGGCGGCCGAGATGGCGCTGGTGCCGGCGGCGGCGGGCGCGGCGAGGGCGGAGGTCGACAGGGCGGAGCCGCCGAGGGCAGTCAGGATCGCCAGGGTGATGGCGGCGCTCGCCGCGGGCTTGAATCGCATGGTGGGACGCTTCCCTTCAAAGTTGATGCGGGGCACGCTATCCAAAGCGGGCGGGCCTCACAAGTGCCGGAACTCCGGAAGATCAAGGTTTCGCGCGCTCGCCCCCGCGAAGGGACGGGCTCGCCGTCAAGGCCGCGTCAAAGCGGTCGCAGCATCAGTTGCTGGTGCAGCGGCTGCGGCACCGCGCCGAGCGCGCGCAGCCCGGCACCGCCGAGGTCCTCGCGCTGCAGCTGCGGCACGCGCAGGCGGCGCTCAGGATAAACGGCGACCAGCGCCTGGATCAGCGCGCGGGCATCGGTGTCGCGCGGTGCGATCAGGCTGTGGATCATGACGGTCTCGTCGGGCAGGCTGAACACGACCTGCGCGTCGGCGCTCTGCCAGCCGTGGTAATCGACGCCATGGCGGATCACGGTCGCGGTCACCTGCAGGGGCAGTTCGTCGATGCGATGCTCGGCGGCCTCGAGCCAGCCCAGCAGATGGGGCATGTCGACCGACCGCGGCGCGGTCTCGCCCGCGCCCGGAGCCGACGGCGCGATGGTGCCGGCGTCGGCGACGTAGCCGAAGAGGTCGTGGATCTTGCGGAAGCCGCGTCCCTCGTAGAGCCGGCGGGCGCGCTCGTTCTGGACGAAGACCTCCAGCTCGACCGCGTGCTGGCCGGCCGCGGCGGCACGGGCGATGAGGTCGTCGAGCAGCGCGGGCGCGGCGCCGGAGCCGCGCGCTTCGGGTGTCGCGCCCATGGTGGCCAGCCGCCAGCGGCGGGGCAGGGGACGCGGGGCGACAAAGGCGAACGCGAGCGGCGCGTCGGCGGCGTCGACCGCGACGCGCGACAGCGCGAGGTCCACGCCCTGGCGCGCCAGGAACATCGGCCACTGCGCGATCGGGATCTGGAACGGACCGATGAGGTAATCGGCAAAGGCCCGCGTGAAGGTCGCGTGCAGCAGCTCGGGGGCAAGTTCGTCGCCGCGGAGGAACGTGATCGCGGTGCCGGGAAGGTCGTTGGCTTGTCTCATGTCGGAGGCGGGTGATTCCTGTGAGAGGTCGCCGCGACGGGATAGGTCGCGTGAGCCGGACATGGTACCGAGGTCAGGAAACTGCGCTGGGCGACGGCGTTCTCGATGTCGGTCTTGAACCAATGCAGCATCTCGAGGATCTCCTCGGTCAGCACGTGAAACTGCTTTGCATCGATGTGGAGGTGCTCGCCATGGGCAATCGCGTTGCGCGTGGCCAGAAGCGTCTCGTCGAGGGTCAAGAAGCGCGTCGAATAGGGTGTCGCGTCGATGTCCAACCACCTCGCGATGTTCCTGAACACCTCCGAGTTCAGGTTGGAGCTCGCCCCGATGCTGGCTTTGGAAAGTCGCGCGGGAAGATCCTGATGCTCTCGCAGGAACGCCACCGCAGCGATCGCCGAGTCGGCACTCCCAAGGCCGCCCAACGGCGCCAGGACCGAGCGCAATCCCAGCGCGACGAAACAGTTCTTCAAGTCACGATTGCGATCACCCCGGTGTGCGAGATAGGCGACATACGCATTGGCCGCCCCTTTCACGAACCCTTCCCAGTGCGCGTAGAGCATGGTGATCCCTGCTCGCACATGAACGTCGACGCGATGCGGCCTGGCCGCATGTACGCAAGCTCGCAGCTCGTGGATCTCTGCCAGCCGCCATCCCAGATCGGCGCGCAGGTGATCCAACAGGTCCGCGGTGGTCCGGATCTTCATGATCGTGTCTTGGCTGCGCAGGTTGGACAGGAGGGCAACTGGTGAACGTGCACGCGCAGGGACGTCAATCGCGTGAAGTCGCCCCCGACGCAGAAAGGGCGATCGTGGCCTCCTGCAGCTCAGCGCGGTCAAACGGCCAGCCACAGAGATTGAACCGCTCGAACAGGTCCAGCTTGACGGACGCTCCGCTTTGGAACCTGAGGATCTCCACGCGAATCCGCGCGCGTCGCAGATCGAGACGCAGATGGATGTTGAACGCGCGTTCATCCTCCACATCGTCCTCCTCGTCCTCTTCTGCGACGTCGCCGCTCCAGGACATCCCTTCCAAGGCTGGGCAACGCGCCGTGCCTTCGAGGACCAGCGGGGGGACGGGGTGGCCCTCAGGATCCCGCAGGTCGCCCGTCAGGCGGAGCACCGTCATCACCGGATGCAGACCATCCAGCAGATCCCAGGTGCCGTCGTCGTTCTGCGCCACGTAGATCGTCGGGACCGTCAGCCCCAGCAGCAAGGACTCGATGAATCGGGTCTGTTGCGACACCGTCCACTGGAACATCCGTTGATAGGCCGCGTGGATCAAGATTTCCTTGGATCGGTACAAGGTGACAACCTCTCCGAAGGACATCTCGTACTTGTCGGTCAGGATCTGCCGGCGAGCCTGCTGGAGTTGACTCTGAAGGTCACGTGCGGACATGGTCGAGGGTTTCGTTGAAAGTGAGACCGACGATTCTGTGTCCGGTTCAGAGGCGCGATTTCATACGCATCCCAGTCATTCACGAGTCGCGACGATCGTGCTATTGAGCGTCAAGAAGCGGCTTCCGGACGACCTAGTTCTGCGGGCTGAGCCACGCCGGAATCGCCAGCCAGATCGGCGCGGTGGCGGCGAACAGCAGCGTGCCCAGCACGATCGCGCCGGAGGCCTCGGCCTCCAGCGTCCGGTAGCGTTGCGCGAACATCATCGCGTTGGAACCGGGCGGCAGCGCCGCCATCATCACGATCACGGCGAGCGGCATGCCCGACAGCCCGAAGCCCCAGTGCGCGATGCCCAGCACCAGCGCCGGCAGCACCAGCAGCTTCAGCGCCGCCAGGCCCAGCAGCGTGCGCATCGCCCCGCGCGGTATCCCGTAATACGACAGCGACATCCCGATCAGCACCAGGCACAGCGGCACCACCGCGCTGCCCAGCATCTGCAGCACCTCGTCGAGCACCGCCGGCAACGGGATCCCCGTCAGGTGCCACGCGAAACCGCACAGCACCGGCAGCACCACCGGATGGATCACCGTGTTGCGCAGCGTCGTCAGGATGGTGCGCTTCAGGCTCACCGCATGCGCCCCGCCCGCCGTGTGCCGCGCCAGGTCCATCTCCACCAGCACCGTCGCGATCGTCAGCAGCGTCAGCGCGTGCAGGCTCACCACCGTGATGTGCACCGCCAGGCCGCTCTCGCCGAACACGCCCGCCACCAGCGGCACGCCCACCTGCAAGGTGTTGCCGAAACTCGCCGTGATGCTGCGCACCGCCGGCGCCGCGGGGCTTTCGGGATGACGCTTGCGCTCGTACAGGTAGACCGCCACCAGCATCAGCACCACCGGCGCGAAGAACGCGGCCACCGTCAGCCACGGCAGCGCGGAGAACTCCACCCGCGCGGTCGTGCGGAACATCAGCGCCGGCACGAACAGGTAGAACGCGACGTTGGACAGGATGCGCGCCGGGTCGTTCTCGCCGCCGGCCTTGCCCAGCCAGCGCATGTGGCCGACGAACCAGCCCATGCCCGCGGCGATGAAGATCGCCAGCAGCTTGTAGAACAGGACGGCAGTCATGGGCGGGGAGTATGCCGAAGCGCCTCGCCGCAGCGGGCGCGGCACGCACGCAGCTTGGCGCTGGTGTCCTGCCGACGCCTCTGGCCCTCACCCCTTCCCTCTCCCGCAAGCGGGCGAGGGGGTCATGAGGCCAGTGGCAGCTCGAGTGCGAAGCTGAAGCGGCTGCCCTCGTCGGGCGAGGTCTGCACCGAGATCTCGCCGCCCATCAGGCGCACCAGCTGCTGGCTGATCGCCAGCCCCAGCCCGGTGCCGCCCGCGCGGCGCGACAGGTCCGCCACCTGCTCGAAGGGCTGGAACAGCCGCTCCATCTGCTCGGGCGCCATGCCGATGCCGGTGTCCGACACGGTGAAGCGCAGCACCAGGCTGCTGGGCCCTTGCGCGACAACGTCCACCGCCAGACCGATCCGGCCGTGGTCGGTGAACTTCACCGCGTTGGACAGCAGGTTCAGCAGCACCTGCCGCAGCCGCTGCCCGTCCGCGCGCACCCGCGTGGGCAGCTGCGGATCGAGCTTCACATCGAACGCCAGGCCCTTCTCGGCCGCGCGCGGTCGCATCGATTCGCTGCAGATCTCCAGCAGCGCCCGCAGGTCCAGCGGATTCAACTGCAGCGTGAGCTTGCCCGCCTCGATGCTGGCCACGTCCAGCAGGTCGGTGATCAACACGAGCAGATGCTCGCCCGATTCGCGCATCAGCCGGATGCGCTGCTTCTGCGCATCGTTCAGCGACGCGTCCATCTGCAGCAGCTGGGCGAAACCGAGGATCGCGTTCAGCGGCGTGCGGAACTCGTGGCTCATCGTCGCCAGGAAGCGGCTCTTGGCCTGGTTGGCGGCCTCCGCGCGCTGCTTGGCCTGCGAGAGCTCCACGGTCCGCTCGGTGACCAGCTCCTCGAGATGGTCTCGATGCTGCGTCAGCTCCTGTTCGGCCTGGCGGCGCAACGTGATGTCGCTGACCAGGCCCTCGATGCGCGGCGCGCCGTCGAGCACCAGGTGCAGGCTGAGCTCGACCCACAGGTCGCGCCCGTCGCGCGTGGTCACCAGCAGCGGCACCTGCTGCAGCAGCCGATGGCGTTCCAGCGCGCGCGCCAGTCGCCGGTACTCGTCGCGCTCGATGCGCACCATGCGCTGCAGCGTCGCGCCCTGCGCGTCCTCGGGACGGCCTAGGCCCAGCATCTGCGCCAGCGCCTTGTTCACCGCGAGCAGCCGCCCATGGCCGTCGGCCTGGAAGATGCCCTCGGCGGCGTTCTCGAACAGGCTGCGGTAGCGCTGCTCGCTGGCGCGCAGGCCCTCGGCGAAGCCGCGCAGCCGGGTGCTCATCGCATTGAGCTGCTCGGTGAGGTCGCCGATCTCGTCGGCATGCTCGGGTTCGATGTGCGCGCCGAGCTCGCCGCTGGCCACGCGCTGCGCCAGTCCGCGCAGCCGCGACACCGGACGCTCCACCAGACGCCGGACCAGGAAGTAGCTCGTCAGCGCGATCGCCGCCAGCACCGTGGCCAGCAGGCTGGCCACCAGTCGGCGGGTCTCGCCCAGCGTCTGGTCGATGTAGCTGCGGGTGTACACCAACGTGGCGCGACCCAGCGCGCCGGCCGGCCCCTGCGTGCCGGATCGATGGCTGAGCTCGAACTCCAGCGTCAGCGGCCGCACCGCGGGCTCGGAGCGCGAGCGCTGCAGCGTCTCCAGGCCCGGCGCGGTCAACGTGATCGCGTAGACCTCGGGGTCGGCCATGACGGCGTCCAGCAGCTCCGACAAGGCGGCGCTGTCCAGGTTCCACACCGGCTCGGCGAAGCCGCGCGCCACCAGCTGCGACATGCGCTGCTGGCGCTCGACCAGCGCCTCGTTGAGCTCGTGCTCGTGGCGGTCGACCCAGTACAGGCCGATCAAGCTCACCAGCACCGTGGCGCTGAGGCTCAGCGCGGCGACCAGCCGCGTCTGGATGCTCAGCGTCGATCGGCCCATGACCGCATGCCCTCTCCTGATTCGGACGTTGTTTGCGGCCGAGTGTCGCGCAAATGCGCGCCGGCCCCTGTCGTTCCGATTGGGGAGGGCCCTCAGGATTTCACGGGTTGCGGAGGCTGCTCCGACGGCGCTTGCGCCGCGCGGAGGTGGGCCGAGAGCCGCGACTGCTCTTGCCGGCGCGTGGCGTGCTCGTCCAGCACCTGGACGGCGGTTTGCAGCATGTCCATCGCCCGTGGGAGTTGCTCCCGGTCATCGGTCGAGTCGCATTGCGCCAGCGTCTCGAAGCAGTTCCGCGCGGCCTCGCAGTCGCGTTCCGGAACCGGCAGGAGCCTGAACGCCGCGCGGGCCTGCTGCGCCAGCGCCTCGCGCTGGTGGAGGTGCCAGGTGAGGGCCTGGGAGGACAGGCTCGATGTGAGCGCATCCAAGGCGGCGGTTTCGTCCTGCAACAGCTGCACGGACCTGACCAGCGTGTCCGACTTGAATGCGAGAGGGTGGTTCAACCAGACAGTGCAATGCGTCTCGAGGTCGCGAAAACGTTGCAGCCGAGGGGCCAGCGCGTCTCGCAGCGCGGCCGGCGCGCGCGCCGCGAATCGTTCGAGAACGCGCAGATCGGCGCTGGCGAGCATCAGATCCTGAGCGATCTGGCCCCTGCGATCGGCCAGCGAGGGCGATCTCGGCCGCGCCATTGTTGTTGTTGTTGTTGTTGTCTTGGTTGTCGTCGTGGTGTTGAGGGCGGTGGTCGAGGGGATCGAGTACATGAGGCGCTCCTGGAGAGGGCCCCATAGTGGTGATTGGCGCGCTGCGGCGCGCGGGTCATGCGGCCGGCTCGAACTGCGGTGCCAGGCGCGCCTCGCTCCAGCGCCAGGGCAGGGCGCCGGGACGGCGCAATCCCGCCGTCACGCGCAGGCGCAGGCCGCGTGCCTCGTCGCTCCACAACACCGAGGCCTCGGTGGCCAGGTGCAGCAGCTCGCCCGTGTCGTAATCCGGGATCAGCAGCCCTGCGCGCGGATGCCGCAGCAGGTTGCCCAGCGTCATGAAGAAGCGGTTGCCGGGAAAGTCCGGGATCAGCAGCTCGATGCCGCCGTCCAGCCGGCGATGCGTCGCCACGAACCCCGGCGGGCCGCCGCGGTGCGACACGTCCACCCCTTCCGCGCGCCCGTCGCCGGGCACCGGCGCGGAAGCACTCGCGATGAACACGGTGTCCGCCGCGGCGATGCGCGCCAGCGCGGACGCATCCAGCACGGCGTCCAGCGGCTGCGCCAGCGCGGGCGGTGCATCGTCCCAGCGCAGCGGATCGCGCGCCTGGATGTACTTCGGGCAGTTGCCGAAACTCTGCACGACCCCGACCCGCAGCTCGCCGTCCGACATCGCCGCCAAGCGTCCGTTCATGCGGTTGCGGCGGCGCGTGTGCGGCTCCAGGCCGAGCAGGCCCACCGACGCGCCCGGCCCGGCCGCGCGAAGCGCCGCGAGCGCCGGATCCTGCGCGTCGAGCGACGCGGCGATGCGCATCGCGCGCGCGTCCGGCGTCGTGACGAACCCTGGCGGCCCGGCCAGCATCGTGGCCCAGGGCTGGCCGTGCGCGTCCAGCGCGCCCAGCAGCATCGTAGGCAGCTTGCCGAAGAGCTCGCGATGCTGGTCGGGCATGTGGTCGCGGATCACCTGCGGGCCGATCTCGGCCATGCGCTCGCGCATGCCGGTGCGCGTCTGCAGTGCCTGCTCGCCGGGGTGCCAGGTCGTGTCACCGGCGGGGGCGCCGGCGCGGCCATCGGCTCGGGGGGAGGTCGTGTCCATGGCCGTCCTCAGAGTTGATCGGTCAGCGGCACGAAACCGGGCAGCGCCTCGATGCGCGCGAGCCAGCCCCGCAGCCGCGGGTAAGCCTCCAGCGACACCCCGCCGATCGGCGCCTGCGAGGTGTAGCCGTAGAAGGCGAGGTCGGCCAGCGTGGGCCGGTCGGCGATCAGGAAGGCGCTGTGCGCGAATTGCGCCTCCATCAGCGCGAACAGCCGATGGCCGATCGCCTGGGACGCCGGATCCACCGGCCGGCCGGTCAAGGCGCGGTAGCGCGGCGAGGCCGCGCCCGGTCCGAGCAGGCTCACCGACAGGCTGAACCAGCGCTGCTGCCAGGCCGCCTCGTTCGCGTCGCGCGGCAGCCAGCCGGCCTCAGGCGCGTAGCGCGTGGCCAGGTAGACGAGGATGGCGTTGCTCTCGGGCAGGACCTCGTCGCCGTCCTCCAGCACCGGGACCTGCGCCAGCGGGTTGAGCGCGAGGAAGTCCGGCACATGCTGGTCGCCGCGGCGCAGGTCGAGGTCGACCACCTCGTACGGCAGGCCCAGCAGCGACATCAGCAGCTCGACGCGGTGGCAATGGCCGGACGCGGCCAGCCGGTGCAGGCGCAGCGGGCCGGCGACACGGCGGGCGGTGTGGATCGAGGCGGGCGGGACGGCGGCGGCGGTGGCGGTGGCGGTGGCGTTCATCGGGGCTCCATCAGGGGGCGTCAACAAGGCCTCTACCGTAGCCATTGCAGCGCGCGACTGGAATCACCGAGAGCGATCATTCAGAATTGCAACCATTGAAATGATCGACCCTCCCCATGGACCACCTCGACCGCCTGCGTTGTTTCGTCGCCGTGGCCGACACGCAAAGCTTCGCCGCCGCGGCGCGACGGCTGGGGATCTCCGCGCCGGCCGCCACGCGGGCGATCGCGGCGCTGGAGCAGCGCCTGGGCGTGCTGCTGTTCCAGCGCAGCACCCGCTCGGTGCGCATGACCGAGGCCGGCGAGCGCTTCGTGCTGGACTGCCGCCGCATCCTGGGCGACCTCGACGAGTCCGAGGCCGCGGCGGCCGGCGCGCAGTCGGAGCCGGCCGGCGTGCTGGCGATGACGGCCCCGTCGATGTTCGGACGCCTGCACGTGGCGCCGCTCGCGGCGGAGTTCCTGCAGCGTCATCCCCGCATCCGGATGAAGCTGCTGCTGGTGGACCGCGTCGTGTCCTTGCTGGAGGAGTCGCAGGACCTGGCCGTGCGCATCGCCCATCTGCCCGACTCCGGTTTGACGGCGGTGCCGGTGGGCGCGATGCGGCGGGTGATCGTCGCTTCGCCGGACTACCTCGCGCGAGCCGGCGAGCCTGTGGCGCCGCGCGATCTGGTCGGGCACCGCATCGTCGCGGGCTACTTCGACGGCCAGGGGATGACGCCCTGGCGATTCCGCGACGGCATGCAGGCGCTGACGCCGACGCTGATGGTCAACGACAGCGCGGCGGCGATCGCCGCGGCCGAGGCGGGCGTGGGGCTGGTGCGCTGCCAGATCTATCAGGCCGCCGACGCCGTGCAGGCGGGCCGCTTGCGCATCGTGCTGGCCGGCGACGAGATCCCGGCCGCGCCGGTGCATCTGGTGCACGCGGCAGGGCGGCGGGTGCCCGCGACGCTGAGGCTGCTCATCGATCACATGGCCGAGCGCCTGCGCGCGCAGCCGGTGTTGGGTGGCGAGTCCTTCCTGCGCCAGGCGTAAGGGCGCCGCGGGGCAACCCGGGAGCCGCGCTAGAGCCCGGCGAACACGCCGAACGGATCGTAGACATCGTCGTCGTCGTGGGGATTCGGCGGCGCCGGGTGGCTGTCGGCCGCGGCGGCGTGCCGGCGCGGCAGGCCATCGAGGAACGCTTCGTAGCTGGCCAGCGCCCGGGCGAGCTCGCCGGGCGTGGCGGCGGTGTAGACCGCGAGGAGGCGGCGTCCGCGCGCTTCCGAGCTGTCCAGGGCGTGTGCATCGACGATGCCGCTCTCACGGAGCTGCCTCTGTTTCGCCACCAGGCGTGCCTGCTCCCTGGCCAGCGGGGCGAGTTGAGCCTCCGGACAACCGCGCAGCTGTCGGCTGGCCGCCAGGATCTGCTCGATCCGTTGGAGGGCGTTCTGGGAGACCAGACGATCGGCGCTCGAGGGCGACCCGCCCTGAAGCCCCCGTGCGGCCAACATGTCCAGGCGACCCAGGAATTGCTTGCGCGTGCTGAGCAGTCGTCGTGCACTGGGACCGCATTGCCCAAGCCTGCGCATCAGCTGCGAGGTCTGCAGGCGGGTCCGGACGAGACGCCGGGTGTCCGCCTCGGCGCCGGGGCGATCCGCCGGCATGGCTCCGGGCGGCATGGCCGCGACGTTCGTGGCGGGAGCGGCGACCCGCTCGAGATGGGCGCAGGCCTCCTGGAGCGCTGCCAGCCCGCCGTGCATCCCGGGCGAATCGACGGCCCGCATGTAGCGATCGCTGGCCAGATTGAAGTCGACGACGGCGGGATGCGGGACCGCCCACGCCGCGGAGAGCTGCTTGATCCAGGGCAGCGCGCGGTCTTGCAGCCGGTGGAACTCGCGCAGACCGGCGATCTCGTCGAACGGGGCGGAGGCCGCGGACGAGGCCACTGCGGGGCTGCTCGCCTGGAGACTGGGCGGCGGCCCGGAGGACGCCGCGGTGGGAGCGCGATACATGGGCGATGCGGGGAGTGGCGAAGGCCGCTCAGTGCATCGCCCGTCCCGATCAGCTCTTGGTTGTCGCCTTCCTGGCTGCGACCTTCCTGGCCGCGGGCGCCTTGGCCGCTGGTGCCTTGTCCGCCGGTGCCTTGGCGGCCGGTTTCGCGGCGGTCTTGGCGCCCGGCTTCGCGGCGCGCGGCTCGAACTCGAAGACCACCTTGCCTTCCTTCTTGTCGTAGGCCAGGAAGGCTTTGAACTTGCGGCGCGTCTTGTTGGAGACGAAGTTCTCCAGCAGGTCCGTCTTGCCGGTCTCCAGCAACTTGCTCACCTGTTCCGGCTCGACCGGCTGCTGCAGGATGATCTTGCCGCTCTTGAAGTCGCAGGTGACTTTGTCGCCCACTGCGTGCTCGCACACGTAGTTGCTGCCGAAGTCGAAGACACGCCCGCCGCACTTGGGGCAATGGCCCAGCGAGGTCTGCCCGCTGAAGTCCACCGGCTCGCCGTTCTCCTCGGCCTTCTTGGCGTCCTCGCCGAAGTCGAACTCCAGCTTCCAGTTGTCGATCTCCGCGTCGAAGACCAGCGCCAGCTCGGCCGTGAAGGGCCAGCCCGCCTTGGAGCGGAAGCCCTCCAGCGGACCGACCTTCTTGTCGCGCAGGAAGGCCTCGACCTCGTGCAGCTCGAAGCTGCGGCCGCCCGGGATCTTGGGAATCGAGAAGCCGCACTCGTCGCCGTTGCCGACCTTGCCGATGCAGGTGAAGCGGCGGTAGTTCTCCTTGACCACGCCGCCGCACTTCGGGCACGGCGTCTTCAGCGTGGCGTAGTCGCCGGGGATGGTGTCGCGGTCGTATTCCTTGGCGCTTGCGCACGACCTTCTCGGTCATCGCGGCGATCTCGGCCATGAAGGTCTCGCGCTTGAGGCGGCCCTTCTCCATCTGCGAGAGCTTGTACTCCCAGTCGCCGGTCAGCTCGGGCGCGGTCAGCTCCTCCACGCCCAGGCCGCGCAGCAGCGTCATCAGCTGGAAGGCCTTGGCGGTGGGGATCAGCTCGCGGCCCTCGCGCAGCAGGTACTTCTCGGCGAGCAGGCCTTCGATGATGGCCGCGCGCGTGGCCGGCGTGCCCAGGCCCTTCTCGGCCATGGCCTCGCGCAGCTCGTCGTCGTCGACCAGCTTGCCCGCGCCTTCCATCGCCGACAGCAGCGTCGCTTCGGTGTAGCGCGCCGGCGGCTTGGTCTGCAGGGCCTTGACGTCGGTGTCCTCGGTGCGGACCAGCTCGCCCGCCTTCACCGGCACGAGCATCGCGCCGCTGGTGCCCGGCTCGGCGTTCTCGTCGGTGGCTTCCTTGCCGTAGATGGCCTGCCAGCCCGGCTTGACCAGCACCTTGCCGTCGGTCTGGAACGCGTAGGACCTGGCCGCCGTCTTGACGGTGGAGATCCGCGTCGTGACCTGGAATTCGGCCGGCGGGAAGAACACCGCCAGGAAGCGCTTGACGACCAGGTCGTAGAGCTTGGCCTCGGCCTCGGACAGGCTGCGCGGCGCCTGCAGCGTCGGGATGATGGCGAAGTGGTCCGACACCTTGCTGTTGTCGAAGATCCGCTTGGTCGGCTTGATGTAGCCCTTCCTCAGCGCGGTGGCCGCATGCGGCGCCAGCGCCTGCAGCGGGCCGGGCAGGTCCTCGCTGGCGAGCATCTCGGCGGTCTGCTTCGCCACGCCCAGGTAGTCCTCGGGCAGGTAGCGCGAGTCGGTACGCGGGTAGGTCAGCACCTTGTGCTTCTCATACAGCGCCTGCGCCAGGCCCAGCGTGGTCTTGGCGGAGAAGCCGAAGCGCGAGTTGGCCTCGCGCTGCAGCGTGGTCAGGTCGTACAGGCCGGGGCTGGCCTGCGAGCTGGGCTTGGATTCCTCGGTCACCGTCGCCGGCTGGCCCTTGGCGGCCGCGGCGATCGCGTCGGCCTCGGCCTGCGTCCAGACGCGGTCGGCGCGCTGCTCGGGATCCTCGGGGTTCTTCTTGAACGCGGTGTCGAACCACTTGCCCTCGTACTGGCCGGCCTCGGCGTCGAACGTGCCGCGGATCTCCCAGTAGTCGCGCGGGACGACGTGCTTGCGGATCTTCTCCTCGCGCTCCACGACGATGGACAGCGTGGGCGTCTGCACGCGGCCGACGGTGGTCAGGAAGAAGCCGCCGTCGCTTGCGAGTTGAAGGCGGTCATCGCGCGCGTGCCGTTGATGCCCACCAGCCAGTCGGCCTCGGAGCGGCAGCGCGCGGCGTCGGCCAGCGGCAGCATCTGCGCGTCGCTGCGCAGGCCCTGGCGAAGCCGTCGCGGATCGCCTGCGGCGTCATCGACTGCAGCCACAGCCGGCTCACCGGCTTGGCGATCTGCGCCTTGGCCGAACCCGCGTACTGGGCGATCAGGCGGAAGATCAGCTCCCCTTCGCGGCCCGCGTCACAGGCGTTGATCAGCGAGGTCGACGTCCTTGCGCTTGATCAGCTTGACCAGCGCGTTGAGTCGGCCCTTGCTCTTGTCGATCGGGTTCAGGTCGAAGTGCGGCGGGATCACCGGCAGGTGGGCGAAGCTCCACTTGCCGCGCTTGACGTCGAATTCCTCCGGCGCCTTGATCTCCACCAGGTGGCCCACGGCGGAGGTCACGACGTACTCGTCGTTCTCGAAATACTCGTCGTGCTTGTCGAACTTGCCCGACAGCGGGGTCAACGCCTTGACGATGTCCTGCGCCACCGACGGCTTCTCCGCGATCACCAATGCCTTGCTCATTGCGCTTGTTTCTTTCGTCTCTTCGTCGTCTTCGTCCAGGCGCGCCGATTCCTCGTGAACGCCTGCCTACAATCCGGCCTCGCGCGCGCCCACGCACCTACGTACGTGTACACGCGCGCGCACCCATGAATTCAATGTACCGGACTCGCTCCATGCCGCAACAGCGTCCCGATTCGAAGGTCTTTCCCTCCACCGAGCCGGCCGGCAAGCGCGGCGCCCGCATCGCGGTGCGGGCTTCCGGGGTCCACGGACGCGGCGTCTACGCGCTGGTGCCGCTGCAGGCCGGCGACAAGCTCATCGAGTACAAGGGCCAGCGCATCGACTGGGACGAGGCGCTGCGCCGCCATCCGCACGATCCGACGCAGCCGGACCACACCTTCTATTTCCACCTGGAGACCGGCGGCGTGATCGACGCGGCCGTCGACGGCAACAACGCGCGCTGGATCAACCACGCCTGCAGTCCCAACTGCGAGGCCCGCGAGAAGGACGGCCGCGTGTTCATCCACGCGTTGACGGACATTTCCCCGGGCGAGGAGCTGTTCTACGACTATGGTCTGGTGATCGATGAGCGCTATACGCCCAAGCTGAAGAAGCGTTTCGAGTGCCGATGCGGCACCGCGGGCTGCCGCGGCACGATGCTCGCGCCCAAGCGCTGACATCCCCCCCGGCTTCCCTCTAGACTCGGGGGATTCCCACCACCGGCGCGGCGACGCGCCGGGAAGACCAAGACCGGATCGCAGGATCACATTCGCGGCGATGCAAGAACATCAGAACTGGGGCGCCGAAGCCCTGTGGCAAGACCTGGAGCCGTTGCTCCCGGGGCTCAGCATCGAGGTGCTGGCGCGCGTCGAGTCGACCAACGCCACGCTGGTCGAGCGCGTGCGGCGCGAGGACGCCACCCCGCCGAGCAACGCTGGCACCGCCCGCGCCGGTGACCGCCCCTATGGCCGCCGCCAGCACGACCTGCACCCCTGCCTGCTGATCGCCGAGCACCAGACCCACGGCCGAGGCCGCCAGGGCCGCGCCTGGCACAGCACGGCGGGCGCGTCGCTGACGTTCTCGCTGTCGCTGCCGCTGGACGTCGCCGACTGGTCCGGCCTGTCGCTGGTCGTGGGCGCGGCCATCGCCGAGGCGCTCGACCCCGAGGGCCGCCGCCTGGCGCTGAAGTGGCCCAACGATCTCTGGCTGGACGAGCGCAAGCTCGGCGGCATCCTGATCGAGACCGTCCCCGCGGGCAGCTCGCGCATGGCTGTCATCGGCGTGGGCCTGAACGTGTCGGACCGGGCCAAGGTCGCCGACTCGCAACTGGGCACCGGCTTCGCCTGCCTGCAGGAACTGATCCCCGACGTCTCGCCGCCCGAGGCGCTGGCCCGGTTGGCGCCGACGCTGGTGAAGGCGCTGGCCGCCTTCCCGCGCGACGGATTCGGCGCCTGGCGCGAGCGTTTCTCCGCCCGCGACCTGCTGCAGGGTCGTCCCATCACCGCCGGCCTGCTGGAAGGCACCGGCGCGGGCGTCAATGAACGCGGCGAGCTGCTGATCGACACCACGCAGGGCCGCCAGACGGTCAGCGGCGGCGAGGTCAGCGTGCGGCTCGGCGCCGGACAGGGATAAGCCCAGATGCTGCGCGCCGCGGTCATCCTGCTGTTCGTCGCCAACGTGCTCGTCTTCGCCTGGAACAAGGGCTGGATCGCGGGCGCGTCGTCTTCCGCGCCGCGACTGGACCAGCAGATCCATCCGGAGCGCCTGTCGCTGCTCAACCAGAAGGCGGTGACGGCGCTGGCCGCGCGGTCCTGTCTGGAGCTCGGCCCGCTGATCGGCGACGAGCTGCTCAAGCGCGCGAACGCCGCGGTGGCTGCGGCCGGCATCCCGACGGCGGCGATCGAGTCGCGCTCGGTCGACACGGGAGGCGTCTGGGCGCTGGCCACGATCAAGATGCCCAGCAAGGACTTCCGCGAGCGCAAGGAAGAGACCTACCGCAACGCCAGGATCGCCTTCGAGCCGCTGCAGGGCTTCCCCGACGAGCAGCCCACGCTGGTGCTGAGCAAGCACGACAGCGAGGCGGCGGCACAGGCCGCGCTGGACGGCATGACCAAGCGCGCCTACAAGGGCCTGCGCGTCCTGCGCCTGCAGGAGCCGCTGCAGCAGACCACGCTGAGACTCTCCCGGCTGGACGGCGTGCAGACCGGCAAGCTCAATGCGCTGGCCAATCCGCCCTGGGGTGAGAAGCGCAAGGATTGCGCCGTGGAAGCTTCCGCTGCGCCGGCCGAGGCCAGCGCGGCGGCGAGCGGTTCGGCCGCGGGCTCGGGCGCCAGCCGCTGAGCGCCGGCCTCAGGCGGGCAGCGAGAGCGACGCCAGCTCGCGCACCAGTTCCCCGATGTTGTTGCGAAGCGCGCCCTCGGTGGCGATGCGCAACTGCTCCGTGGGATTGAGGCTGTCGTCGATGCCGGCCTTCTGCGTGGTGCGCAGCACCCGCTGGTACAGCACCTTGCCGCCGCCGGCCGCGCGCTCGGTCAGCGTGTAGCGGACCGAGAGCGCCACCTCCGGCATCACCGGCACATTGGGCTGCGCCAGCGCCAGCACCTCGACCTTGAGCTGATAACGCCCCGTGTCGGGCACGTCGGGCATCAGCCCCAGGCGTCGCAGCGACTCCTGATAGGTCTGGTTCAGCGTCATGCCGTTGATCCGGCTGCCCCACCAGCGCGAAGTCTCCTCGCCCCCAGTCACCGGCAGCAGGTCGATGTTGCGGCGCAGTTGCGGGCTGAGCCACGAACGCAGCTGCAGCGAATCCATGTCCGTCAGCGAGGACTCCAGCGGCCGGGCCGGCGTGCCGCAGCCCGCCATCAGCGCGCAGGCGCAGGCCGCGGCGGCCAGCGAGGCCAGCGCGGAACGGGAAGGGGCGGGGCGACGGTCGATCATGCCGGGCATCTTGCCTGGGCGTGGCGGGCGGGCATCGGGCGATGTGAACCTGAAAACCCGCTCAGAGCCGTGGATCAGCGCCGCCGATCAGAGCCGCCGATGCTGCAGCGCCGGCAGCTGCTGGCGGACCTGCGCGATGCGGCCCGGATCGATGCGGGCCACGGCCAGGCCTTCGCCCTCGGGCACGCAGGCGAGCACCTCGCCCCAGGGGTCGATGACCATGCTGTGGCCCCAGGTCCGGCGCCCGTTCTCATGCGTGCCGCCCTGCGCCGCGGCGATGACGTAGGCCTGGTTCTCGACCGCGCGGGCGCGCAGCAGCAGCTCCCAGTGCGCCTGCCCCGTGGTGTAGGTGAAGGCCGCCGGCACGCTGATCAAGTCCAGCGGCCGGTCGCCGGAGAAGCTCATCGCCCGGTACAGCTCCGGGAAACGCAGGTCGTAGCAGATGGACAGCCCGACGCGCAGCGTGGGTCCGCCCGGCAGCGCGGCGTCGAGCGTCACGGGCGCCTCGCCGGCCTGCAGCACGCGGGCCTCGTCATACCGCTCGCGGCCGTTGTCGTAGCAGAACAGATGGAGCTTGTCGTAGCGCGCGGCCATCGAGCCATCGGGCGCGAAGACGCAGGTGGTGTTGCGCACGCGCTGGGCGGGGGCGGGCTCGCCGTCGATCGCCATGGGCAGCGTGCCGCCGAGGATCCACACGCCGTGCGCGCGCGCCGCGCGGCTCAGCGCGCCCTGGATCGGCGCGTCGAGGTCACCGTGGCGTTCCGCGAAGGGCAGCTTGTCCGTGTCGCGATGGCCCATCAGACAGAAGTACTCGGGCAGCGAGACCAGCGTCGCGCCCTGGCGCGCTGCCTCGCCGATCCAGTGGGCGGCGCGCTCGAGGTTGTCCTCGAGCCGGGTGCTCGACACCAGCTGCACCGCAGCGACAGTCACGGGGGCGCTCATTGGACGGACTCTCCTTGCGCGGTGGCGTTGTTGTAGCTGCCTTGCGGCTGCGCGCGCCGCGGCAACTGCTCGATGCGGGGATCGGACCAGGTGCCGGTGACGCGGAATTCCTCGGAGTTGGCCGCCGCCAGCGGCTTGCGCAGCAGCCACTGCGCAAGGAAGGCGCCCAACCCGATGGCCGGGTTCACCGCGGCGTAGGCCAGCGCGGCGCCGCCGGCATTGATCTCGGGCAGCACCAGCACATGCAGGTCCTGCGTCTCGGCGGCCAGGTCGGCGCTGCCTTCCATCAGCACCGCCGCCTGCAGGCCGCGCATGCGCAGGTTGTCGCTGCGCGCCACGCCCTTGGCGATGCGGATGTCGCCGGTGACGTTGTCAAAGGCGAAACCCTCTGAGAACACGTCGCGGAAGTCCAGCATCAGCCGCCGCGGGATCGACTGCAGGCTGAGCACGCCCAGCAGCCGGCCCACGCCGGGCTCGGCCTTGAGGAACTGACCCGAGGCCATCTCCACGCTGAGCTGGCCGCTCATGCTGGCGTAATCCGGCGACAGCGGCGATCCCGACCAGGACACCTTGCCCGACAGCGCGCCCTTGCCCCCGCGCAGCACCTGGCCTTGGCCCAGGCGCTCCATCAGCTTGCCGCCGTCCGCGACATCGAGCTTCCAGTCCAGGTCGGTGCGGCGCACCGCCTGGCCCGGCTCCGGCGCCCACTTGCCCGAGGCGCTCAGCGTCGCGTCCGCGCTCTTGAGCACCAGCTTGTTGAGCTTCCAGTCGCGCGCGTCGCTCTGCTGCTGCGCGTCGATCTCCAGCCGGCCCAGGCGCTTGCCGCGCAGCTCGAAGTCCTCGACGACGATGTCCAGCGTGGGCACGGACCGGGGCTGCTTGTCCAGCAATTGCTCGACGCCGTCGACGTCGCTGCGCGGCACCGACAGCCGCGACAGCCGCGCGTAGACGCGTCCGGGCTGGTTGGGCTTGGCGGCGCGGACCTCGATCAGCCCGCTGAGCTGCTGCGCGTCCATCGACACGCGCCAGCCCGCGCCGACGTCATGCGAGATACCCGCCGTCACGCCGTTGAGCGTGCGGCCCGAGACCTGCAGCGTCTGCGCCTTGAGCGTCAGCTGCGTGGGCGTGTAGCCGTCCTCGGCGCTGGCGTCGAGCTCCACGCTCTTGCCGCCGTTCACGCTGGGCAGGGCGGTCTGCCACGCGTCGGCGTTGAACTGCTCGAAGCTCGCGCGGGCGACGACGCCTTGCGCCGGCAGCTCGGGGAGCTTGTCGCGCACCGCGATCGCGCCGCGCAGGACCTTGGCCTCGTGCGTGACATCGCGCTGGTACAGCGCCTGCAGCGGACCGGCCTCCACGCGCAGTTCGTCGCGCTGCGCGCCGGCCGGCGCGGCGATCGCGCGCGTGGCGATGCGCAGTGGCCAGGGATCCTCGGGCGCCTTGTGCATGGGCGCGGGCAGCGTCACCGCGATGCCCTGCATCGGGCTGGTAATCGCGACCTCGGTCTGTCCGCCCTTGAGCACGCCCAGCTCGAAGCGCACCGCCGTCTGGCCCGTCATGACCGAGGCGACCTGCTGCAGGCCGAGCTCCGGCGCGTTGCGCAGCGCCTCGGCGGTGACCGTGCCCTGCGCGGCGAAACGCATCGTGCCGTCGGGCTGGCTGCCGCCGTCGAAGCTCGCGTCGCCGCCCAGCACCCGCGCCTGGCCGCCGCGGATCTGCAGGCCCTTCTGGTCGAAGCTCACCTGTGCCTTGGCCTGGCCCAGCAGCGGCGTGTCGGGGCGGATGCGCACATCGTTGCCGGTCAGCGTGACGAGGCCCTTCACGGTGGTGTCGTCGATGTGCATCAACGGCAGCCGCAGGTTGAGCTTGAGCGCCATCGGGCCGGTGGCCGTCGTGTTGTCCAGCACGTGGCTGGTGAGCGCCGCCACGGGCGAGCTCTTCACGTATCGCAGCGCGTCGGTCAGCGCGCCGCGCGCCTGGCCGTCGATCTCCAGCACCGGGGCGTGGTGATACAGGTCGGCGATGGCGCCCTGCACGTTGACCAGGTCCACGCCCATCAGCCTGGCCTTGCCGTTGCGGATGTTCATCGCGGCGCGGTCGAAGATGAGCTCGGCGTCGAGCTGGTCCATCTGCGGCCAGGGCGACTGGAACGCGGGCAGCTCGCCCTCGGCCGGATGGCTGGGCACGTAGGCCAGCGTCAGGCCGCGCACCTGGCCCGACACCCGGAACTGACCCTTGCTGCGCGGTGAATCGAAGGGGAACTCGGCCAGGTCGCCCTGCAGCCGCACCTGGATCTTCTGGACGCTGCCGTCGCGGATGGCGTCGCGCACGTAGCGCCGCGCGTCGTGGCCCATGGATGCGGGCAGGTAGCGCAGCACGCGCGGCGCGCGGATCTCCTCGATGCGGCCCGTCAGGTCGAGCTTGCCCGCGTCGTGCGGATGCTTGCCCTCGCTGCTCTGCCAGCTGCCCTGGACCTCGGCGCGCAGGTCATCGTTGGCGATGCGCACGTCGTTGAACTGCACCGACCAGCGCGTGCGGGGCTCGGAGGCCGCCGCCGCCGGCGCGCTGGCGGCGGACGCCGCCGCCAGTCGAGCCGCGGGGGCCGCCGTCGTCGGCGGCGTGGTGAGGGAAGGCGTGGGGACGCGCTTCGCGCCGGCCTGGGCGATGGGCCGGATCGCGCGCCACTGCAGCGAGGCCTGCGCCTGCTTGAACGGCAGCGTGGCTTCCTCGAAGACGCCCGGCAGCGTCACGTCGCCATCCGCGATGGACACGGTGGCGGTGCCGCCCTGGTCGCTGGCCTCGAATTGCAGCGAGGCATTGCGCACGCCGGGCCGGCCCGCGGGCGGCGCCGATCCCGGGTCCGCGGGCGCCTCGGGCGCGGCCGCGGCCAGCTGCAGGCCTTGGAGCTGGCCCTTGGCGCGGTAGGCGCGCGGCGCGTCCAGCGGGCCGTCCCAGTGCACCTGGACCGCCTGCAGCAGGCCGCCGGGTTTCATGTCGGCGATCAGCTGGCGCTGCGGCTCCGCGAGCGGCAAGCGCGCCAGGATCTGCGAGCCCAGCGCCAGATCGAGCTGCTGGGCCTGGAAGTCGCCCCCGGTCAGCGCGCCGGTCTTGGCGTCGCGCTTGATGTCCAGCGCCCAGTCCGAGCGCGGCCAGTCCAGCCCGTCGCCGGCCTGGAAACCGAGCTGCTTCGCTTCCAGCGACAGCGATTGCGGCGTCTGCTTGAGCACCAGCCGGCCGCCGATGCGCGCCAGTGCCAGCTCGGGCAGTCCCGGCGCGACGCGCAGCTTCACCGCGCGCAGGCCCATGTCCAGCGTGAGGCTGCGCGGCTGGCCGCGGTCCAGCTCGAGCCAGGCGCGCAATGCGCCGTCGCCCTCGTTGAGCTCGAAGGGCAGATCCACGTAGCGGCGCAGCTCGCTCACGTCGGTGCGCGGGAGTTGTCCGTAGAGCTGGCCGCTCCAGCGCTGCACCGCGCCGGGGCGGTCCAGCAGCGATTGGGTGAACTCACCGCGCAGCGTGAAGCGCTCGCCCCAGCCGGCGGGCGGCGTGGCGTCCAGGCGCAGCGCATGGCGGCGCAGCCCGTTGCGCAGCACGAGGTTGAGGTCGAAGAGCTCCAGCGGCGGGGCGCCCCGCAGTTCGTCGACCCAGCGGATGCGGCCGTGGAGGATGGCGAATTCGTGCTGCTCGAAGAACCAGTCCGCGGCGGCGTCCGAGGCCTGTGTGTCCGAGGGGCCGTCCACGCTGAGCCCGGCGATGAAGACGCGGCCCTGGGCGTCGCGGCGCAGCAGCAGCTCGGGGCTGTCCAGCAGCAGCTGGGAGAAGCGCAGCTCGAAGACCAGCAGCGAGCGCGGCGAGAGCGACGCGCTGACGCGGGGCAGGTGCAGGGCCTCGTGGCCGGCGGCGTCGATGACGCGGACGTCGCGCAGGTCCAGCGTGGGGATCCAGCCGGAGGAACTGGCATGGATCGCGCCGATCCGCACGGGTACCCCCAAAGCCTGGGTGGCTTGCTTTTCGAGCTGGGGTCGCCAGTCGTCGATGTGCGGCAGAATCGCCCAGTGCAATGCAAGCCAGGCCGCGATCAGCAGGGAGAAGACGCCCAGCGAAGTCAGTCCCAGCCAGAGGGCGCAACGTGCCCACCAGCGTCGCTTCGCGACCGCGGAACCGGAGTCAGAACTGGTGACGGCGGACGAAGACATGTAAGAGGGGACGGCGGTCGCCGAATCTAGCACAGCCATTTCCGGCATGAGCCAGCGAGAGCTTTCTTTACCGATGGATTCAGTTGCCTCGGCAACCTCCGACCCGACAGGCGTTCCGACGCCCGCCGCGTCCGCGGACCACAGCCGATTCGTTCAGCGCATCCGCCGCCGTTACGCGGCCGAGTTGCCCTTGCTGCCGCCCGGGCTGCCGGACGACGCCATCATGCGTGCCGTCGTCGAGCAGCTCCGGCAAGCCGGGCGCCCGCTGCCCGCCGCGCTGCGGGTGATGCGTCAGCTGGTGATGGAACGCCTGGCGGTGCTCGACGTCGAGCAGGGCGCCCCGATGACCGACGTCACCCAGGCGATGACGCACCTGGCGGAGGTCGCGCTGGACATCGGCGTCGCGCACTGCCGCGAGGAACTTGACGCGCAGTACGGCGCGCCGCGCGACGCGGTCGGCCAGGACATCGATTTCTGGGTCGTCGGCATGGGCAAGCTCGGCGGGCGCGAGCTCAACGTGTCCTCCGACATCGACCTGATCTATGTCTATGAGGAGGACGGCGTCACCGAGGGGGCCGACGCCGGCCCGGGCCGCCAGAAGATCACCGCCCACGAATACTTCGCGCAGCTGTCGCGCCGGCTGTCCACGCTGATCGGCGACGTCACCGAGGACGGCCAGGTCTTCCGCGTCGACCTGGCGCTGCGGCCCAACGGCAATTCCGGGCCGCCCGCGGTGAGCATGGCGATGCTCGAGGAGTATTTCCTCGTGCAGGGTCGGGAGTGGGAGCGCTTCGCGTGGCTCAAGAGCCGCGTCGTCGCCCCGCGCGCCAGCGTCAAGAACGGTCGCGCGATGCAGCTGCGCAGCCTGGTGACGCCCTTCGTCTACCGCCGCTACCTGGATTACGGCGTCTTCGAGGGCCTGCGCCAACTGCACCGCAAGATCCGCGACGAGGCCCAGCGCCGCGCCGCCGGCCGGCCCGAGCGCGCCAATGACGTGAAGCTGTCACGCGGCGGCATCCGGGAGATCGAGTTCATCGTCCAGCTGCTGCAGGTGGTGCGCGGCGGCCAGTTCCCCGAGATCCGCACCAGGTCGACGCTGAAGGCGCTGACGCGGCTGTCGGCGCGCGGGCTGATGAAAGCCGAGACCGCCACCGCGCTGGCGCAGGGGTACGACTTCCTGCGCCGCGTCGAGCACCGCATCCAGTACCTGGACGACCAGCAGACCCACTGCCTGCCGGCGTCCGACGAGGACATCGGCTGGATCGCCCGCAGCCTGTGCCTGACGTGCAACAGCCACGCCTGCCCGCTGATGGACAAGTTGATGGAGGTGCGCGAGCTGGTCGCCACCGAGTTCGACGCGCTGCTGCACGACGGCGTCGCGCCGGGCAAGGGCAGCTGCAAGAACGGCATGTGTGGCGGTCCGCCGCTGCCCATCGACAGCGAGGAATTCCTGGACAAGCTCCAGCCCGAGCTGGCCGCCAACGTGCGCCGCTGGGCGCAGCAGGCGCGGGTGCAGAACCTGCGCGAGGAGTCGCGGCTGCGGCTGGCCAAGCTGGTCGGCCGCGCGGGGCTGGCGGTGCGTCAGGGCGAGTGCACGCTGGACGCCGCCTTGCGTTTCGTGGACTGGATCGAGCCGCTGCTGCGTCGGGAGAGTTATCTCGCGCTGCTGGTCGAGCGTCCGGCGGTGCAGGGCCGGCTGCTGCGGCTGCTGGGCCTGGCGCGCTGGCCGATGCGCTACCTGATGCAGCATCCCGGCGTGATCGACGAGCTGGCCGACGCGCGACTGCTGCACGAGCGCTTCGACGGCGCGGCCTTCATCCAGGACCTGCAGGCCCGGCACGATGCCTGGGCCGAGCACGGCGAGGCGAGCGAGGACGCGCTGCTGGACAGCGTGCGCCGCGCCCATCACGCCGAGGTCTTCCGCACGCTGGTGCGCGACGTCGAGGGCCAGATCAGCGTGGAGCAGGTCGCCGACGAGCTGTCGCTGCTCGCGGACGCGACGCTGCAATGCGTGCTGGACTGGGCCTGGGACCGGCTCAAGCAGAAGCATCGCGGCGCGCCGCGGCTGGCGGTGATCGCCTACGGCAAGCTCGGCGGCAAGGAGCTGGGCTACGGCAGCGACCTGGACCTGGTGTTCCTCTTCGACGACGAGGACGAGAACGCCGCGGAGATCTACGGCGCCTTCGTGCGCAAGCTCATCACCTGGCTGACGATCCGCACGGCCGCGGGCGAGCTCTTCGACATCGACACCGCGCTGCGGCCCAACGGCAACTCGGGGCTGCTGGTGACGTCGATCAGCTCCTTCGAGAACTACCAGGGCGGGCGGGGCAGCAACACGGCGTGGACCTGGGAGCACCAGGCGATCACGCGGGCCCGGTTCTGCGCGGGTGACGCCTCGCTGGCGGAGCGCTTCGAGGCCACGCGTCGCGCGGTGCTGACCGCGCCGCGCGATCCGGCGGCGCTGCGCGAGGAAGTCGTCGCGATGCGCGAGAAGCTGCGCGCGGCGCGGGCCGTGCGCACGGGATTCTTCGACGTGAAGCACAGCCCGGGCGGCATGGTCGACGCCGAGTTCGCGCTGCAGTACCTGATCCTGGCGCACTCGGCGCAGTTGCCCGATCTGCTGGCCAACGCCGGCAACATCGCGCTGCTGCAGCGCGCCGAGGCTGCGGGGCTGCTGCCGGCGGATGTCGGTCGCGCGGCGGCCGATGCCTATCGCGAGCTTCGCCGGGTGCAGCACCGAGCGCGGCTCAACGAGCAGGCCACCGCGCTGGAGGGCGAAGCGGCCGAGGCGCTCGCGCCGCAGCGTGACGCGGTGCTGGCGCTCTGGCGGGCCGTCTTCGGCTGAACGCCCGAACCGCCCGACTCACCGCATCCGCCGCAAGGAGACCCTCGATGCCGGGACGCGCATGGTTGCTGGTGGCGATGGCGCTGGCGATCGGCGCGATGGTCGCGTGGATCCAACCCGCCTCCGTGCAGGCGGCGCTCGAATGGCGTCCCGGGCTGGCCGCCGCCGAGCCCTGGCGCGCGGTGAGCGCCGCATGGCTGCATTGGAGCCCGCAGCACCTGATCGCCAACCTGGCGGGTTGCGCCGTCGTGGGCCTGCTGGGCGTCGCGGCGCGGCTCAGCGCGCGCGACGCGCTGGCGTGGCTGCTGGCGTGGCCGCTGACGCAGGTGGGACTGCTGATCGAGCCCTCGCTGACGCGATTCGGCGGCGCGTCCGGCGTCCTGCATGCGGGCGTGGCGGTAGCCGCGATCGGTATGATGCGGATGCGGGCCTCGCATGGACGCGAGCGGGTCATCGGCCTGCTGATCGGACTGGGCCTGATCGCGAAGGTGGCGGCAGAGCGGCCTTTGTCCGGACCGCCGCTGCGGCACTGGGATGGCTGGAGCATCGCGATCGCGCCGCTGGCGCATCTGACGGGTCTGGTGGCCGGCGTGGCGACGGCGCTGCTGTGTGCGTTGGCCGCGCGGGCCTGGACACGCCGCCGGGCATGATCCGGCGCCATGGAACGCAAGCAGCATCTCGACGGCGCGGCGGTGGTCATCCTGCTGGGATGCTGCGTGCTGTGGGGCTTGAATCAAGTCGCGGCCAAGGCCGCGCTGACGGAGATCGGCCCGCTGTGGCAGGCCGCGCTGCGCTCGGGTCTGGCCGGAGTGCTGGTGTGGGCGTTCGCCGCGGTGCGCGGCATCGCGCTGTTCCGCCCTGACGGCAGCCTGCCGGGTGGCTTGCTCGCGGGCCTGCTGTTCGCCGCCGAGTTCGCCTGCATTTTCGTCGGGCTGCAATACACGACGGCGTCGCGGATGGTGGTGTTCCTCTACCTCTCGCCGTTCGTGGTCGCGCTGGGCATGCCCTTGATCTCGCCGGCGGAGCGCCTGTCGCGGCGTCAGGCGATCGGGCTGCTGATCGCGTTCGCGGCGGTGGCCTTCGCTTTCGGCGAGGGGCTGCAGGGCACGGGCCAGCGGCTGCAATGGCTGGGCGATGCGCTGGGTCTGCTCGCCGCGCTGCTGTGGGGCGGGACGACGCTGGCGATCCGTGCGACGAGGCTGTCCTCGGCGAGTGCTGAGAAGACGCTGCTGTATCAGCTGGCGGTGTCCGCGGTGGCGCTGGCGGCGGGCGCGGTGGCGACCGGCGAGGTGCTGCCGCCGGACTGGTCCTGGCGGTTGACGGGGCTGTTCGGCTTCCAGGCGGTGATCGTCTCGTTCGCGAGTTACCTGCTGTGGTTCTGGCTGATCCGTCATTACCCCGCGACGAAGCTGTCGAGCTTCACGCTGAGCACGCCCCTGTTCGGGCTGCTGGCCGGCGCGATGCTGCTCGGCGAGCCGATCACGCCGCGGTTGATGCTGGCCCTCGCCGGACTGGCGGCGGGGATCGTGATGGTCAATCGGTGAGATGGAGCGGCGGCGTGGCGCGCCAGCAGGATACGCCTTCCCATGGCGCCCTGATCTTCTCGGGCGGCGGGCCGTTCTCGAACTTGTGCCTGATCCATTGGGATAGTGGGGACGGCCTGGGCCGTTCAGTATGGGCACGCGCAGCCTCGATGAATGCGAGGCGCTCGTCCTCGAAGCTGGGTTTCGGGTTCTCCAGAAAATCGAAAAGGATGCTCAGCGGTAGCGGACTACCGTCCGGGTTCATTGGGGGACGCTTCGGGGTCATGGAGATTCCTTCGGTCAAGGGTGAGATCAAGGTTTGCGGTGGATCCAGACGAAGCCGTCGTCTTTCGTAATGGCGGCGACATCGATAGGGCCTCCAACGGTCTCCGTTGAGGTCGTGACGCGCTCCTTCAGCGATTCCATTTCGATCAGGCATTCGGCCAGTTGCGCCATCTCTCGGGTTCCCATGGACTGCAGCACTTCCAGCAAGGGGGTGAGGTGATGCGTGCGGCAGTGCGCCTTCCAGCGGGACATGAACACGTGTTGGCAGGACAGAGCAACTTCGGAGCAGATGTCCTCGGGTACAGGGATACCACGCGCTTTCAGCTGTTCAAGCATGGCAGCAAAGCAACGCCTGCTCTGGAAGTCGATGGCCCTTTCCAATGCGACATCGAAGCCGGATGTGAACATGTCGATGGCAGCAGTCTTGGCGAAGGGCCGAATCATTGAGACTTGGCTGTCTCCAATCTCGAAGCTCTCCAGCTTGTTGTGACAAAGCTCTTCACCGATGTGCCCGAAGACTTGAAACTGCGCGTACGCCGGATAGATCTGATGCTCGCCATAGCCGGTGACAACCAGGCCGGAGCACCGCATCAGGACTTCTGGGCATGCGTACCTGAGCCGATGACCCAACTCGGCCAGTTCGAACGCATCGATGGCCTTGCGGGCAGGTGTCCTTTCAAGCTCAACGCATACGCGATTGGCCCACGGGGTGAGGTCCTGGAGCAGATGGTCCCGGGCGGCCTCGGACAGCGATTCCGACATTGAGACGGTGCACTGGAGGCGGCGCATGTGCTGGACCTGAGCGGACCAGGCGGCCTGGCGATGCTTCAGGGGAAGTCCGACGTCCAGGATCCTCGGATCCGACTCGGCCGCGCTCCAGATCACCTCCTGCACGGCGGCGTCGAACTGGGCCGACAACTGAAGGTCTCGTTGTGCGCGTGGGAAGAGCTGGTCATTGGCAGACAAGAACGCGAGCAATGCATTGGCATAGTCGTCCACGCCGCCGAAAGTCCTTGAACCCAGTTGCGCCTGGAACAATTTGATCGCCACTTCCCACGGCACGCCGTCGATGCTGGCGGAGCCGTAGACGGCCACCGCGACCGAGCCGCATTTCGCCAACTCGAAGATCTTGTGGCCGGATTTGGCGTAACGCAGCGGACCAGCTCCGGTCGAGCTCGTCACCGCGCTGTCCGCGCCGATCACGACCGCCTTCTTGTTGAGGATGAGCACTTCGCTGGTCATGGTGAGGGTCTTCTTGAAAGGGAGTGATCAGCTGCCTGGATGAGCAAGGCGCCGATTCTTCGGATCGCTCCCGCCCTTGCCAATTGCTCAATTGACTGGCTGCATGCCTTGTTCAAGTCAGGGGCTCGTCGCCCCTCGCTCCTCCGAGGGAAGCGAAACCCACCATCACCTGCAGTCCGATCGCCTCCACGCACGGACACCCCCTCCCAAACCCTCGAACTAACTCTTTAGAGGGAGGCCGCTCCCGCCTGTCGTCTTGCGGGTGCCGAGGTCGGCTCATATCATGGAAGTTCATGTAGTGTTCCCTACATTGAAACTCCCGATGAATGATCTTGCCCGCCTCCCTTTCCTCGAGCTGACCCCGCGCGGTACCCGGCTGCACCGGGCTCATCCGCAGCGCGGTCCGTCCGTGCTGGTGGCGGGCCGCGGCAGCCAGACGCCCGCCGCGCTGGCGCTGCTCCAGCGCGAATACGCCCTGCGCGCCGCCCTCCATCCCGACTGGGCCGCCGTGCCTGAGGCGCTCCAACCCAGCGGCGAGGGCGTCGTGCTGCTGCTGCGCGATCCCGGCGGCCGCCTGCTCGGCGAGGCCCACCGCCAGCCGCTCGTGCCCGCTGCCTTCCTGCGCGTGGCGCGCGGCCTCGCGGCCGCGGTCGCCGGCATGCACGCCGCGCGGATCGTGCACCGCGCGCTGGCGCCCGACTGCTTCCTCGTCGACGAGGTCACCGGCGCCGCCGCGATCACCGGCTTCGGCTTCGCGCAGCGCCAGGGCGAGGCCCAGCCGCGCGGCGACGAATCGCTGGCCTGGGACGACGCGCGCTTCGACTACATGGCGCCCGAGCTCGGCGCCCGCATGAATGTCGACGTCGATGCCCGCGCCGACCTCTACGCCCTGGGCTGCATCTTCCACGAGCTGCTCACTGGCGCGCCGCCGTTCGACGGCCCCAATGCCGCGGCGCGCATCCATGCGCACGCCACGCGCCTGCCGATGCCGGTGCACGCGCTGCGGCCGGAGATCCCCGCGCAGCTGTCGCGCATCGTGCTGCGGCTGCTGCAGAAATCCCCCGACCGCCGCTACGCCGAGGCCAGCGGGCTGCTCGCGGACCTGCGCAGCTGCGACGACCTGCTGCGCCGCCACGGCACCATCCCGGACTTCGCGCTCGATGCCGGCGCGGTGCTCTCCGCGGCGCGGGACGCCGGTCCCGTCGTCGGCCGCGAGGATGAACTCGAGCGCATCGCCGCGCTGTATCGCGCGGTGGCCGAGGGCCACGGTGCCCGCACCGCGTGGGTCTGGGGCGGCGCGGGGCTGGGCAAGTCCACGCTGCTGCGTGAGGCCGTCGCCCGCATGCGGGTGCCGGTCGCGCCGCGCGTGGCCAGCGGCAAGTGCGACGCCGCGCGCAGCGGCGTGCCCTTCGACGCGCTGGCCCGCGCCCTGGAGCCCCTGCTGCAGGGCGTGCTCGGCAGCGCCGACCTCGAATTCGAGGCCTGGCGCGATCGCCTGTCGCAGGCCACCGCACCGGTGGGCGCGACGCTCGCCGGCTGGGTGCCCGGCCTCGGCGCGGTGCTGGGGCTCGATCACGCGCCCGCGGCGCCCGCGCCCGGCGACACCGCGTTGATCTTCGAGCGCGAGATCGTGCTGCGCGCGATGGCGCGTCTCTTCGCCGCCTTCGCTCGACCCGAGCAACCGTTGGTGCTTCTGCTGGACGACCTGCAGTGGGCGGACGTCGACACCTTGCGCGTGCTCGAGCGCTTGCTGATCGACTTCGACGACGCGCCGCTGCTGCTGGCCGGCTCGATACGCTCGAGCGACGCGCCCTCGGCGCATCCGCTGCGCGCCTCGGCGCTGTGCACGCGCCCGGGCGCGCTGCACGTGGACCTGCAGCCGCTGGACGTCGAGGCCGTGCGCGCGCTCATCCGCCAAGTGCTGGGCCAGGACGCCGATGAACTCGGCCCCCTGCTGACGATGGTGCGGGACCTCACCGGCCACAACCCCTTCTTCATCCGTCGGCTGCTCGCGCGGCTGGTCGGCAAGGGCCTGCTCGGTTACGACGCCGCCAGCTCGCGCTGGGCGTGGTTTGCCGAACGCATCGCCGCGTGTCCGGTGATCCACGATGTCGGGGAGCTGCTCGTGCGTGAACTCGATGAACTGCCCGCGGCGACACTCGCGTTGCTGCGCACCCTGGCGAGCCTGGGCGACCGCGCCTCGCCCGCGCTGCTGGCGCTGGCCGCCGACCAGGACGAACGCGCCCTCGCCGCGACGCTCGCCGAGGCGATTGCCGCCGGATTCGTCGCGCTCGATCGCGGCGACTGGACCTTCACGCACGACCACGTCCGCGAAGCCGTGCACGCCGGCGTGCCCGCCGCCCGGCGCGCGGCGCAGCACCTGGACATCGCGCGCCGGCTGCGTGTCGCCGCGGTGTCCGAGGACGGGCGCGTCGCGCCGTTCCTGATTGCGACCCAGGCCAACCATGCACTGTCCGCGGTCGACACCGCCTCCGAGCGGCGCGCCTTCGCGCTGATCAACCTGGAGGCCGGCAAGCGGGCCAAGGCGGCCACCGCGCACCACGCCGCGTTGGACTTCTTCGGCTGGGCGTTGAGCTGGTTCGGCGACGAGCAGACCAGCCCGGAGGCGCTCGAGGCCAGCCTGCTGTGCGGCGAGGCGGAGTTCATGACCGGCGCGCTCGAGGCGGCCGAGATGCGCCTGTCCGCGTTGCAGGGCCTGGGCGCAGACGCCAGCTTCGGCGCCGACGTGGCGCGCCTGCGCGTGGCGCTGTACACGACGCTGGGCCGATTCGACCTGGCGCTGGACATCGGGCTGGCCTTCCTCGCCAGCGCCGTGGCCATCGACATCCCGCGCCATCCGACCCCCGGGCAGGTCGACGCGGAGTACGCGCTGCTGCGGGCGTGGCTCGATGAACACGGCGTGGCGACCTTGCGCGACTGGCCGATCGATCCTGATCCGCGCCGCCGCGCCTGCGTGGATGTTTTCGCCGACCTGCTGCCGCCGGCGATGTACTCGGACCAGCAGCTCGTGGACTTCATGCTGCTGCGCATGGTGCGGCTGGCCATCGCGCATGGCCACTGCGACGCGTCGGCCAACGGCTATGTCTGCCTGATCCAGGTGCTGGGCGCGCGCTACTTCGACTTCGCCGGCTCGCGCGCCTTCGGCGAGCTGGCCCTGCACCTGGTGGAGACGCGCGGCCTGCGGCGTTACCGGGCACGCGTGCTGCACACCTACGCGACCTTCGTCGTGCCCTGGACCCAGCCCGCGCGCGTGGCGCGCGAGTACTTCGTGCGCGCCTTCGACATCGCCACCCGCGAGGGCGACCACACCTTCGCGCTGTACTGTGGGCGCAACCAGGCCACGGGCATGCTGTTCGCCGGCGAGTTCCTCGAGGACGTGCGCCAGACCGTGGACGGCGCGCTCGCGCGGGCCCGGGACGCCAACTTCCAGCTGGTCGTCAACGCCGTGCTGGCGCAGCGCTCGCTGCTCGCGGCCTTGCAGGACGGCGAGCCACGCGGGGACCCGCGGATCGAGCAGATGGCCGAGCCCATCGAGGGCGCGCCGGTCACGCTCGTGGACCTGGCCTACTGGGTCCACCGGCTGCAGGTGGGCCTGCTCTTCGGCGATCTGCCCGAGGCGATCGAGGCCCGGCGCCGCGCTGAGGCCTGCGTGACCGTCGCGCGCAAGTTCGCCGAGTGCGGTGATCTCGCCTTCTACGGCGCGCTGGCGCTGCTGCAGCTGCGCGAGCGCGACGTGGCGCAGGACGCCGCCCTGGAGCGGCATCTCCTCGCGCTCGGTGCCTGGGCCGCGGAATGTCCGGAGAACTTCAGCGCGCGGCGCGACCTCGCCCACGCCGAGCTCGCCCGTGTGCGCGGCAAGCGGGCCGAGGCCGCCGAGCTCTACGCCGCGGCGGTGTCGCAGGCGCGCCGGCACGGCTTCACGCAGGTGGAGGCGCTCGCGGCGGAACTCGCGGCGGGCTTCCACGCGGGTTTGGGCCGCGAGATCGAACGCCGCGCCTACCTGCGACATGCGCTCGCGGCGTGGCAGCGCTGGGGCGCGGCGGCCAAGGCGCGCCAGCTCCAGCAGCGGCATCCGGAGCTGCAGGACGTCGAGAGCGCCGGCCCGGCGAGCCGGCTGCATGAACTCGACGTCCAGGCCGTGCTGCGCATCACCCACGCGCTGGCCAGCGACATCGTGCCCGAGCGCCTCATCGACACGACCATGCGCACCGCGCTTGAATCGGCGGGCGCGGACTACGGCGCGCTGGCGCTGTGGCGCGACGGCGAATGGACCGTGCGGGCGCGCGCCCGCATGGTCGGCGGCCAGATCGCGGTGACGCAGGATCCGGCGGCCTTCAGCGGCGAGGTGCTGCCCGTGTCCATCGCGCACGCGGTGGCGCGCACGCAGCACGGCGCGCAGTACGACGACGCGCGGGAGGCCGCGGCGCTGGCGCAGGACGAGTACGTCAAGCGCGCCCGACCGCGCTCGCTGCTGTGCGTGCCGATGATGCGTTACGCGCGCCTGATCGGCGTGCTGTACCTGGAGAACAGCCTGGCGCCGCGCTGTTCACGCCGGCCAAGGCCGAGCTGCTGGAGGTGATCGCGTCGCAGGCTGCGTTCTCGCTCGAGAACACGCGCTTGTACGAGGCGCTCTTGGACCAGAACCGTCAGCGCGCCGAGGCCGAGGAGCGGCTGCGCGCCGCGCTGGCCGAACTCGGACGCGCGAGCCGGCTCAAGGCGATGGGCGAGCTGGTGGCCTCGATCGTCCACGAGATCGGCCAGCCGTTGAGCTCGATCGACACCTCCGCCAGCGCCGCGTCGCGCTGGCTGGAGCGCGAGGAGCCCGACATCGTCGAGGCGCTGGCGATGGTCTCGCACGTGCGGCTCAGCGCCAAGCGCGCCAAGAGCATCATCCAGGGCCTGCGGGCGATGGCCCGCAAGGCCGAGCCGCAGTTCGCCGACATCGACCTGTGCGACGCGCTGCGCGAATGCGTGTCGCTGGTGGGCGGCTCGATGGTGGAGCTCGGCGTCACGCTGCGCGTCATCGGCCCGGCGCGGCCGTGCCGCGTGCGCGGCGATCGCGTGCAGCTGCAGCAGGTGGCGATCAACCTGCTCATGAACGGCGCCGAGGCGATGGTCGACACGCCCGTCGGCCAGCGTCGCCTGACGATGCGCTGGGGCGTCGCGCGGCCCGACCTGATCCGCGTCGAGATCGAGGACCACGGCACCGGCATCGCGCCTGACGCCGCCGGGCAGCTCACCGAGCCTTTCTTCACGACCAAGTCCGAGGGCATGGGCATGGGCCTGGCGATCTGCAAGTCCATCGTCGACGCGCATGGCGGCACGCTTGAATTCGCCCCGGGCAGCGAGGGCGGCACGCGGGTCACGCTGCACCTGCCGAGCTTCGGCGTCTGCGGCGACGGTCCGGAGCCGCCCGCGGCGGGTGAACCGTCGGATGAGCAGGTCCTGGCGGACGCATGAGGACGCCGGCCCGCGCGCGTCGGACGCGCCGCCACGCGGATGAGGTGGGGGAAACCGAGGTATGGCCGGCACCACCGGCGGGGAGGATGGGCCAGAGGGGCGCGCTCTGGTCCGATCGATCCCATCGCGGAACACGGCGCCCCAGGGCCCGCATCGCCGCGATCCGCCGTCCCGACGGCGGGCCGCCGCACAGGGTGGCGGGCCCGTGCCGCCGGGCATCCCGATCCAAGGAGTTGAAGATGAACCCGTCCCCATTGATCACCCGTTCGCGCCTCACCGCGCGCCTGCCCTCCCAGCGCCTGGTCCTGGCCGTCACGCTGGGCGGCGCGCTGCTCGCCGGGCTGATGTCGGTGACCTTCGCCGGCGACGCCGCGGCCGCCACCGAGGACAGCGCCCCGGCGCATGCCCCGGCGCAGCTCACGCGCGCCCAGGTCGAGCAGGACCTCGCCGCATACAACGCGTCGGGCCTGGCCGCGCTGGAGCGCGACGACTCGCAGTCCCAGGTCGGCACGCCCGCCTGGCGCGACGCGCGTCGGCGCTACCTGGCGCTGCGCGGCCTGCCCGTGGCGCAGATGCAGGCATTGAGCCGCTCCGACGTGCTCAGGGACCTGAAGGCGTATCGTGACTCCGGCCTGGCCGACGCGGAACGCCGCGACGGCGAGGAATCCAGCCAGTCCGCCGCGCTGCTCGCCGCGCAGGCTCGTTACGACCACCTGACCATGATGGACATGATGGACAAGCCCCTGACCCGCGCCCAGGTGCTGGCCGACCTGCAGATCTATCGCGAGTCGGGCCTGGCCGCGTTCGACCGCAGCGAGGGCGAGCCCTCCGCCAACACGGCGGCGCATCAGGCCGCGCGCGCCCGGTACGAGGAGCTCAAGCGCGACGGCCGTTACCAGTCGCTGGTGATGGCGCTGGGCGGACAGGGCTGAACGCGATGCAGACGCTGGCCCTGCTCGCCCTCGGTGCCTGCGCGCTGGCGCTCGGACTCGCGGCCGGCGCCTGCGCTGCCGCCAGTCCGAGGCGTTCGCTCGCGGCGGTCGCGATGCTGATCGGCCTCGGGGCCGGCG
Organism: Roseateles sp.; assembly: GCA_039594005.1. Lineage (GTDB taxonomy): Bacteria > Pseudomonadota > Gammaproteobacteria > Burkholderiales > Burkholderiaceae_C > Roseateles. The sequence continues at coordinate 227,994 of JBCNOF010000001.1, read as the reverse complement.
TGCCCGCCGCGGCGCAGACCGCGTCGGTCGCCGCGGTCCCGCCTGGCGCGCCACCCGTCGAGGGGGTGGCGCCCGGCTTCACGGGCGCCACCGGCTGGCTCAACACCGCGCCGCTGAGCCTGCCCGGGCTGCGCGGCAAGGTGGTGGTCGTCAGCTTCTGGACCTACTCCTGCATCAACTGCCTGCGCACGCTGCCGCATGTGCGCGCCTGGGCCCAGCGATACGCCGGGCAGGGGTTGGCGGTCGTGGGCGTGCACACGCCGGAATTCGCCTTCGAGAAGGACCCGGCCAATGTCACCCGCGCCATCAAGGACCTGAAGCTCAGCTACCCCATCGCGCTGGACGACGGCTACCAGGTCTGGCGGGCCTGGCGCAATCGCTTCTGGCCGGCGATCTACATCGTCGACGCGCAGGGACGCGTGCGCCACCACCAGTTCGGCGAGGACGGCGCGCCGCAGACCGAGCAGATCATCCAGACGCTGCTGCGCGAGGCCAAGGCACCGATGCCCGCGGGCACCGTGGCCACGGACCTCGGCGGCATCGGCATGCCGGCGGACCTGGACAACCTGCGCTCGCCCGAGAGCTACCTGGGCTACGCACAGGCCAGCGCGATGGCGTCGCCCGAGGCGCTCGCGCGGGATCAGCCGCGGCGCTACTCGGTGGGCCGCCTGGGCATGAACGAATGGGCGCTGTCGGGGGTCTGGACGGTGGGTCCGGAGTTCGCGCAGGCGCGGGATGCCGGCGGCGCGATCGCGTTGAAGTTCCACGCGCGGGACGCCCACCTGGTGATGGCCGGTCCGCCGGATGGCGCGCGCTTCGTGCTGACCATCGACGGCCAGCCGCCGGGCGACGAGCATGGCCTGGACGTGGACGCGCAGGGCAACGGGCGCGTCGACGCGAGTCGGCTCTACCAGCTGGTGCGCCAGCGCGGCGCGGTGCGCGACCGTCGCCTCGAGATCCGTTTCCTCGACCCGGGCGTGCGGGCCTATGCCTTCACCTTCGGCTGAGATCGCTGCCGTCACGGCGGGAGGCGGTGCGACGCGCGCGCACCGCCTCATCCATGCGTATAGGGACGCCCCTCGGGGCGTCCCTGTCGTCGTTTGTTCTGCTACCTTGCGCGCCAGCGCATCGAGGTGTCCGTCATGCAGTCCCTGATTTCCCCGCCGGTCCGGACCGGTCATGCCGTCATATCGACGCCGGACGCCGCCGCGCGTCGCACCGTCTACATCGTCGATGACGAGGACCTGATCCGCACCTCGCTGGCCAGCCTGCTGCGCTCGATGGGGCTGGAGACGCGCGACTACCCGACGACCTCGGCCTTCCTCGCCGCGCCCAAGGGCCCGGGCGCGGCCTGCCTGGTGCTGGACGTGCGCCTGCGCGGCGAGAGCGGCCTGGCCTTCCAGCAGACGCTGGCCAGCCGCGGCCTGGGCGCGATGCCGGTGATCTTCATGAGCGGCCATGGCGACGTGCCGATGACGGTGCGGGCGATGAAGGCCGGCGCGCGGGACTTCCTCGAGAAGCCCTTCCGCGACCAGGACATGATCGACGCCGTCGTCGCCGCCCTGGAGGCGGATGCGCGTCGTCTGGCCGTGGAGCGCGCGCTGGACGACGTGCGCGGCTGCTGGGCCTCGCTCACGCCGCGCGAGCGCGAGGTGCTGGGCCACGTCGCCACGGGTCGCATGAACAAGCAGATCGCCGGCGAGATGGGCATCGCGGAGATCACCGCCAAGATCCATCGCGGCCAGGCGATGCGCAAGATGCGCTCGCGCTCGGTGGCGGAGCTCGTCCGCAAGATGCAGGCCATCGGCGTCATCCGCGAGGCCGCCTGATGATCGCGTCGGGCCACCCCGCGGCGCCGTCGCGCGTGCTCGTGGCCATCGTCGACGACGACCCCTTCGTCCGCGCGGCCACCTGCAGCCTGCTGCGCGCGGTGGGCTGGGAGGCGCGCGCGTTCGCCTCAGGCATCGAGTTCCTGGAGGCGCAGTCCGGCCGCCCGGCGCCGCCCGCGGTCACCTGCCTGGTCTGCGACATCCACATGCCGCGTCTGAACGGCATCGAGCTGCTCGCGCGGCTGCAGCAGGACGGGATCGCGGTGCCGACGGTGTTCATCACCGCGCTGACCTCGGAGGCGGTACGCCGCCGCGCGATGGATCAGGGCGCGTTGTGCGTCATCGAGAAGCCGGTCGACGCGGCGGAACTCGAAGCCTGGGTACGGCGCGCAGTGACACCGTGACCGCGGCCATCACCGCCACGTTCAAGGCCAGGCCGACCAGGCCGACGTTGAGGTCATGCACCCAGCCCGGCGCGCCCGGCAGCAGCGAACGCGTGGTCGCGCCGGTGACGACGGTGCAGGCGACGAATCCGACGCCGGTGGCGATGCCCAGCATCGCGCCCGCGCGATGCGCGCGGCGCGGCGCGATCAACGCCACGAGCAGCGCGGGCGCCAGCTGCGTGACGATGCCGAATCCCATCAGCAGCAGTGCGACGATGCTGGCGCCGCCGCCCAGCGTGAGCAGCACCGCCACGAGCGTCAGCACCGGCGCGGCCAGGCGCGAGACCTGCGTGAGCCGCGCGTCGCTGCTGGCCGGAAACAGCGGCCGATAGAGATTGCGCGCCAGCAGCGTCGAGGCCGAGATCAGCATGATCGATCCAGGTACCAGCGCGGTCAGCATGCCCGCCGCGCCGATGACGCCGACGAACCAGGGATCGAAAGTCTGCAGCGACAGCTTGAGCAGCGCGAGGTCGATCTGCCCGCCGGTCAAGCCCGGCACCTGCAGCACCGCGGCGTATCCGGCGAACATCGAGAACAGCATCACCAGCGCGTACAGCGGCATCACCACGGCGTTCTTGCGGAAGGTCCGCTCGGACTTCGCGGTGAAGACCGCGCTGAACGCGTGCGGCCACAGGTACATGCCCAGCGCCGACAACGCGACCGTCGACGCGAACCAGACGGCGTTGCGACCCTCGGCCGGGAGCGCGAGGAAACCCGGCTTGAGCGCCTCGATACGCTCGAACATCGGCCCCAGTCCGCCGTGATGGTGCCAGGGCAGGTACAGGCCGAGGAACACGCACACCGCCAGCACCAGCACGTCCTTGACGACGGCGGTCAGCGCGGAGCCGTGCATGCCCGACAGCATCACGTAGACCGTCATCACGCTGGCGCCGATCCAGACCGCCGCCGCGGGCGAGAGCGCGCCGTAGGAGGTCAGTTCCACGATCAGCCCCAGCCCTTTCATCTGCACGACCAGATAGGGCACCAGCGCCAGCAGCGCCACCGCGGCGACGAGCAGGCCCAGCGCGGGGCTCTCATAAAGCCGGGCGAAGACCTCGGGCTGGGTCATCGCGCCATGCTGCCGGGCGAAACGCCAGATCGGCGGCAGCAGCCAGTACGACATCACGAAGGCCAGCGTCGTGTAGACGAGGATGTAGAGCGCGGCGCCGCCGTGCCCGTAGGCGTAGCCGCTGGCGCCCAGGAAGGTGAAGGTCGTGTAGAGCTCGCCGGCCATCAGCACGAACACGAGCAGCGCGGAGAAGCCACGCCCCCCCACGCTCCATTGCGCGAGGTCCATCGTCACGCCGCGGCGCGCGCGCAGGCCCGTCCACAGCGCGATCGCCAGGACCAGCAGGATCACCGCCGAGGCGGCGTTCATGGGTGCTCCTCGTCGGCATCGGCGGGGCCGCGGTTGGCGGGATCGAGCCGATAGACCAGCGCCATCACCACCGCGGTGAGGATCACGCCCGAGATGATCCAGGCCATGAAGAAGGGCAGTCCCGCCACGAAGGGGTGGACGCGGTTGGCCGCGATCACGCCGATCAGCGCATGGATCACGGGCAGCAGGGCCAGCCAGCGGTGCAGTCGCATGGAGGTTCCTCGGGTGCCGGGGGCCGTCAGCGGGCGGCCTCGGTGGGCGGAGTCAGCGGGCGCCATGGCGGGGCAGGCCGCGCCCGGCCGCGGCGAGCGCGCGCAGCACGACCTCGGGCGTGGCCGGCGCCTCGCGCACGCGCGCGCCGGTGGCGTGGTGGATGGCGTTGAGGATCGCGGCGGCCGTGGGCACGAGCGCGGGCTCGCCGATGCCCTTCGCGCCGTAGGGACCGATGGGCGTCGGCGCCTCGACGAACATCGTCTCGACCTCGGGCACGTCGTGCACCGTCGGGATCAGATAGTCGTGCAGGTTGTTGTTGCGGCCGGGCAGGTACTGCTCCATCAGCGCCAGGCCCACGCCCTGCGCGACCGCACCCTCGATCTGCCCCTCGAGCAGCGTCGGATTGACGCGCCGGCCCACGTCGTGCGCCGCCACCACGCGGCGAACGCGCACGCGTCCGGTCTGCAGGTCGACCTCCACTTCCGCCATCTGCGCGCCGAAGGCGTAGGTGGCGTACGGGCGGCCCTGGCCGGTGATGTCCAGCGATCGCGTGGGCGGATCGAAGCGTTCCTCGGCGCACAGCGCGTAGCCGTGCGCGTCCAGCGGCAGCTCGCGCAGCGACAGCCGGGCAACGACCTCGTGGTCTTCCTCCGTGGCGGCGCTCGCCTCGATGACGGCGCCGGGCCGGCCCACGCCGACCCAGCCGGCGCCGAAGACGACGGGGGCGTCCTCGGGCGCGTCGAGCAGGCCGCGGATGCGACGTCGCAGCGCGGTGCCCGCCAGGAAGGCCGCGCGGCCGGTGACGAAGGTCTGGCGCGAGGCCGAGGTGCGGCCGCAGTCGGGCGTGAGGTGCGTGTCGGGCCCGACGATGCGCAGCCGGCCGATCGGCACGCCCAGCGCATCGGCGGCGATCTGCGGGATCACCGTGTTGGCGCCCTGGCCCGCGTCGACCGCGCCCTGATGCAGCACCAGCGTGCCGTCGGGCTTCAGCCCGATGCGCACCGTCGACGGATTGGGGGTGCCGGTGTTGCCGCAGCCGTAGAAGAAGGCGGCCATGCCGACCCCATGCCGCAGATGCCGCAGATGCCGCAGGTGCGGCGGCGCGGCGGCGTTGCGTTGTGCCGCGCGTTCGCGGGCTTCGGTCCAGCGCGGGCGCAACGCATCAAGGCACTCGACCAGGCCGACGCTGTCGTCCAGCCGCTGGCCGGTGGGCAGCGTGTCGCCGGCACGCAGCGCGTTGACCGCGCGGAACTCCAGCGGATCCCAGCCGGCCTTGAGCGCCAGCTCGTCGATGAGCTGCTCCTGCGACATCGTCGTCTGCGGCACGCCAAAGCCGCGGAAAGCGCCGGCCGGCGTGATGTGCGTGTGGATGGCGCGGGCGCGCGCCGCGTAATGCGCCAGCCGGTACGGCCCGCCCGCGTGCACCGGCACGCGATTGGCCACCGCGGTGCCCCAGGAGGCAAAGGCGCCGGTGTTGTAGTCGCCATCGAATTCCACGGCGCGCAGCCGACCGTCGCTGTCCGCGGCCATGGTCGAGACGATGCGCGCCGGATGCCGCTTGGTCGACGAGGCCATCGACTCCTCGCGCGTGAACACCAGCGCGACAGGCCGGTCCAGATGCCAGGCAGCGATCGCGAGCAGCGGCTGCACGGTCATGTCGAGCTTGCCGCCGAAACCGCCGCCCACCGCCGTCGGCACGACGCGCACGCGCTCCTCGCTCACGCCGAGCACGCGCGCGAGGTCCTCGCGATGCGGGTGCGGCGCCTGGGTCGGCGAGTGCACCTCGATCGTGTCGCCGACGCGGTGGGCCCAGCCGGCCTCGGGTTCGAGGTAGGCGTGCTCGACGAAGCTCGAGCTGAACCGCCCGGTGACGACATGGGCCGCGTCGCGGATCGCGGCGGCCGCGTCGCCGCGCAGGACGCGGCCCTCGACCAGCAGGTTGCCCGCGCGCTGCGGATGCAGCAGCGGCGCGCCGGCGCGGGCGGCGTCCTCGATCGAGAAGACCGCCGGCAGCGCTTCCCACGCGACGGGGAAGGCGGCGAGATCCAGCGCGGAGACCGCCTCGCGCTCGCCCGCGATCAGCGCGATCGCCTCCAGGTGATGCCGGACCTCGCTCGCGGGCAGCACCGGCTGGTCGGCATAGGCGGGCGCGATGCCATGCACGTTGCGTCCCGGCACGTCGGCATGCGTCAGCACGCGGTGGATGCCGGGGTGCGCGCGCACGTACGCGTCGATATCGCCGAGGACGAAGCGGGCGTGCGGGTGCGGGCTGCGCACCGCGCGCAGGTACAGGCTGTCCGCAGGAATGCCGTCAGCGCCGAACTGCTGGCTGCCGTCGACCTTCTCCACGCCGTCGAGGCGGGTCAACGGGCGTCCCACGGCGATGCCCTCGCCGGCGCGCGGCGGTGGCGTCAGCGCGCGGGCCGGTGCGCCCGTGCCGACTTCCAGCACGGCATCGACGATCTTGCGGTACCCGGTGCAGCGGCACAGCACGCCGTCGATCGCGGCGCAGGCGCCGGCCCGATCCCGGACCTCGCCCGCGTCGATCGCCGCGGAGGCCGCCATCAGCATGCCCGGGATGCAGAAGCCGCATTGCACGGCCTGATGCGCCAGCAGCGCCTGCTGCAGGCGCGCGCCGCAGGGGCTCGCGGCGGGCAGGCCCTCGACCGTCGTCACGCGGCGTCCGTCGAGTTGCGCCACAGGCGTGACGCAGGCGTAACGCGGCTCGCCGTCGACGACGATCGTGCAGCTGCCGCAATCGCCCTGGCCGCAGCCGACCTTGGTGCCGGTGAGGCGCAGGTCCTCGCGCAGGAAGTCGACCGCCGTGCGGGCGGGGTCGGCCGGCAGCGCGTGGCGCTGGCCGTTGACCTCGATCCAGCCCTCATCCATGGACGGCCTCCGGCAGGCAACGCGCGCAGGCGCGCTCGACGGCGACGCGAGCCAGGTGTCGGCGCAGGCCGGCGGAGCCGCGCACGTCGTCGATGGGCGAGAGCTCCGACCAGCGCGCCTCGTCGATCAGGCGCGACAGGAACTCCGGCCGCGCGCCTTCGAGGCTCTGCTCCAGCGCGCGCAGGCGCACCGCGACCTCGGAGGCCGCGCCGATCGCGATCGCGGCCTGCGCGATCACGCCGCGATCGCTCCAGCGCAGGCGCACCGACGCGGACACCACGGCCAGCGCGGTGCCGTCGCGATTGGCGCATTTCTCGAAGGCCGAGCGCCCGGCGGTGTCCGCCGCGGGCAGCACGACGGCGGTGAGCAGCTCATCGGCGGCGCGCGCGGTGCGATGTCGGCCGAGCAGGAACTCATCGAGCCGAAGCCGCCGCACGCCGCGTCGGCTGCTGAGCTCCACCCGTGCGTCCATCGTCAGCAGGGGCGGCACGCCGTCCGCGGCGGGGGAGGCCTGGCAGAGGTTGCCGCCCAGGCTGCCCGCGACGCGGATCTGCCGCGATCCCACTTGGCGCGCGGCCTCGCGCAGCGCCTCGGGGATCAGCGTCGAGCGCGCGATCGTTTCCCAGCGCGTGGCTGCACCGATGCGCAAGTCGCCATCGCGCGGGGCGATACCCTGCAGCTCGGTCAGATGGCCGATGTCGAGCCAGCCCGCAGCCGGCGAGCGGTCGGCGGGATCGGCGTAGGCATCGGTGCCGCCGCAGATCACGCGCGGTGGCGGCGAGCCCCTGTCAGCAGGCGCGGCGAGCGCGGCAAGCGCGTCCGCCAGGGATGGGGGTCGGAAGTAGTTCATCGGGGCGCGGAGGCCGGACCAGACGAATTCATCCTACAAGTCGAGGACCGGACTGCCTCTTCCAAGCGGGCGCATCACCGATGGCGACGGTGATCCGCTACCTCGAACGGGGTAGCTCGCGAGGGAAAACGAGAGGCCGCGTGCGAGCGATGAAGCATTGCGCTAAACCGCGGCCTTCCCGGACTTCTCGGCCCGCACCACGCGCAGCACGCTGTCGGTGACGAATCGCTCCCAGTCGTCCACGGCATCGTCGGATTCCAGCGACTCGCCGAGGAAGGCCGACAGCGTGTGCCGGTTGGAGGTGAAGAAGTAGGCCGTCGAGACGATGAGCAGGTAGACATCGCGCGGACGCAGGTCGTCGCGGAACAGGCCCTGCGCGGCGCCGGCCTCGAGGATGTCGCGGATCAGGTCCACGGCGTGGGAGGAGTACTCGGTCGCCTTCTCCGACTTCGCGACGTGCTTGCCCTTGTGGAGGTTCTCCGTGTTGAGCAGGGTGACGAACTCGGGATGGCGGCGGTAGTAGGCGATCTTGAAGCGGATGACGGTCCGCAGGGCCTCCTCGGGGCGCTGAGGGTCGGGCGCGCAGGTGGCCTCGGCCTGGTCCATGCGGTGGTAGATGCCCTCCAGCACCGCGATGAACAGGCCCTCCTTGGAGCCGAAGTAGTAATAGATCATCCGGTCGTGCGTCTTGGCCGTGCTGGAGATCTTCTCGATGCTGCCGCCGTCGTAGCCGTAGCGCGCGAACACCTTGGTCGCCGCCTTGAGGATGCTGTCGCGGGTGGCCTGGGCGGCGGCCTCGCGCACGCCGGTGCCGCGCACGGCCGGAGTCTTCTTCTGAACCATGTCTGTCCTGATGCTTTTCATGTAGTGATCGCTACATGAATGGCCACATCATACGCACCGTCCCGCGCAGCGGCAACCGTGTCGTCCGCAGTCCCGTGGTCCCGGGGCCGATCCCCTACCAAGGTATGCCGCCAGGACCCCGCGGGTTCAATTTGCCCGGCGAGGCCGCTTTGCTCTGATGGCGGACAGGCGGCGGGAGCGCGTTCCCGCCGGCATCCCCCAGCATCCAGCAGAGGCAACCCATGACTTCATCTTCCTCCCGTCCCGCGCGCGGCCCCCGCGTGTTTCCCCTGGCCGCCATCGGCGCGTTCTCCGCGCTGACGCTGGCCGTCGCGCTGTCCGCGGCCGGTCCCGCGTTCGCGAAGGACGCCAAGCCCGCCGCAGCCAAGGCGGACGCCGCCAAGCCCACGATCGTGCTGGTGCACGGCGCTTTCGCTGACGCCTCGAGCTGGAACGGCGTGGCCGGCGAGCTCCGCGGCAAGGGCTATCCGGTCGTCGCGGTGGCCAACCCGCTGCGCAGCGTGTCCGGCGACGCGCGCTACACCGCCAGCCTGCTGGACAAGATCGCCGGGCCGGTGGTGCTGGTCGGGCACTCGTATGGCGGCTCGGTCATCAGCAACGCCGCCGTCGGCAACCCGCGCGTGAAGGCGCTGGTGTACGTGTCGGCCTTCGCGCCGGAGCAAGGCGAGTCCGTCGTCGAGCTGGCCGGCAAGTTCCCCGGCGGCACGCTGGGCGAGGCGCTGGCCGCGCCGGTGCCGCTGCCCGAAGGCGGCGTGGACCTGTACATCGACCAGGACAAGTTCCGCAACCAGTTCGCCGCCGACGTGAAGCCGGACGCCGCGCGCCTGATGGCCGTGGGCCAGCGCCCCGTGGCCGAGGCCGCGCTGAAGGAGCCCAGCCAGGGCACCGCGTGGAAGGACCACCCGGTGTACTTCGTCTACGGCAGCGCCGACAAGAACATCCCGCCCGCCGCGATGGCCTGGATGGCCGAGCGCGCCCATGCGCGCCGCACGGTCGTGATCGCCAACGCGTCGCACGTCGCGATGGTCAGCCATGCGCACGAGGTCGCAGCGCTGATCGAGACCGCGGCGAAGTCCGCCGAATGAGGAGCCCGTCATGACCACCGATACCCACCGTCGCGACTTCCTGTCGCTGGCCGCCGCGTCCGGCGCCGGCCTGGCGCTGTCGGGCCTGAGCGCCCAGGCATTCGCCGGTCCTTCCGCCACCTCTTCCGCCACCTCTTCCGCCGCCACGCCCCTGCCCTCGCCGGCGGGACGCGCCGCCTTCGGCCCACTGCGTCAGATCGACGCGGGCGTGCTCAACGTCGGCTACATCGACATCGGACCGCGCAACGGCACGCCGGTGTTGCTGTTCCACGGCTGGCCCTACGACATCCACGGCTATGAGGACGTCGCGCCGATCCTGGCGGCGCAAGGCTTCCGCGTGATCGTGCCGCACCTGCGCGGCTACGGCACGACGCGCTTCCTGTCGGCGGCCACGCCGCGCTCGGCGCAGCAGACCGCGCTGGCGGCCGACGGCCTGGCGCTGATGGACGCGCTGGGCATCCGCAAGGCCATCTTCGCGGGCTGCGACTGGGGAGCGCGCAATGCCTGCGTGATGGCCGCGTTGTGGCCCGAGCGCTGCCAGGCGCTGGTGTCGGTGAGCGGATTCCTGGTGCTGGACCCCAGCACCGCGCTCAAGCCGCTGTCGCCGGCCGACGAGTTCTCGTGGTGGTACCAGTACTACTTCGCCACCGAGCGGGGCCGCATCGGCTACGAGAAGAACCTCAAGGCCTTCGCGAAATTCATCTGGCGCCAGGCCTCGCCGAAGTGGAACTTCGACGACGCCACCTTCGACCGCTGCGCCGAGAGCCTGGTGAACCCGGACCACGTCGCGCTGGTGGTGCACAACTATCGGCTGCGCATCGGCGCGGCCGAACCCGATCCGCAGTACGCGGCGCTGGACGCGCGTCTGGCGAAGGTGCAGACGGTGGCGATGCCGTCGATCACGCTCGAAGGCGACGCCAACGGCGCCCCGCATCCGCCTGCGGCGGCCTACAAGTCGCGCTTCACCGGCAAGTACGAACACCGCGAGCTCACCGGCGGCATCGGCCACAACCTGCCGCAGGAAGCCCCGACGGATTTCGCCAAGGCGGTCATCGACGTCGCCCAGTGGTGATCGGCATGCGCGCGGCGCAGGCCGCGCGCGGCTCGATGGCCCTCTCCGCTCCTCATTGAATCAGGAAGTTCTCCATGACCCGCACGATCGACAAGGTTCTCTACACCGGCTCCACGCTGACCACCGGCGGCCGCGACGGCACCGGCAAGTCCAGCGATGGCGCGCTGGACGTCAAGCTCAGCCTGCCGGGCTCCGGCGGCGCCGGCACCAATCCCGAGCAGCTGCTCGCCGTGGGCTGGTCGGCCTGCTTCATGGGCGCGATGCGCCGCGTGAAGACCGCCGAGCCGCTGCGCGTGCCCGATGACGCCTCGATCCAGGCCGACATCTCGCTGGGCACGACGGCCGACGGCGGATTCGCGCTCGCGGCCAAGCTGCATGTGACGCTGCCCGGTCTGACCGAGGCGCAGAAGTGGGCGCTGGTCGACGGCGCGCATCAGATCTGCCCGTACTCGCTGGCCACGCGCGGCAACATCGAGGTCACCTTCACGGTGGCCTGATCCGCGGCTGAGCGCGGTGATCGATGCGGGCCTCGTTCGCGAGGCCCGTGTCGCTCATGGCTCGAGGTCAGAGTTCGATGATTCCGCGCTTGAGCGCGATGGTCACCGCGTGCGTGCGGTCCTTGGCGGAGAGCTTGCCCAGGATCGTGCGCATGTGGACCTTCACCGTCTCTTCGGTGAGCGACAGGTTCTCGGCCACTTCCTTGTTGGCGTGGCCCAGCGCGACCAGCCGCAGCACCTGCGTCTCGCGCAGCGACAGCGTCCGGCTGCCGGCGTGCTCGGCGATGGCGGCCTCGATGACGGGCGGCATCATCAGCAGTCCGGCGTGGACGTTGCGCACGGTCTCGACGAGCTCGGTGCGAAGCAGGCCCTTGAGCAGGTAGCCGGCCGCGCCGGCCTTCATCGCGCGCACGGCCTGGAAGTCGCCGGGGAAGGTCGTCAGGATGACGATGCGCGCCTGCGGGAACTCGCGCCGGATGGCGGTCATCGCCTCGATGCCGTCCATGTCGCGCATGCGCAGGTCCATCAGGGTGACGTCGGGCTGGTGCTGGCGGAAGCGCGCAACGGCCTCCAGGCCGGTGGACGCCTCGGCGACCAGGCGCATGTCGGGCTCGGCGTCGATGACCGTGGCGATGCCGCTGCGCATCAGCGCATGGTCGTCGACGGCCATCACGGTGATGGGGGAAAGGGGCAGGGCGGGGTCGGTCACACAGGCTCGGGCAGGGAGTGCCAGTCCCCAAGCGTAGCCCGACCCGCCAGTCCGGGTCGAGCCACCGGCCATCGGCTCCCTCGAAAGAGTTAGCTCCGCTCGTCGCGCGCGCGCCGCGTCTGATGTCCAAAGTTCTGCTAGCGTCTCGCCCGGTCGGGTGGGGCGATGCCCCCCGGCCCCTCCTTCGAATGCCGACTCCCCGTGTGACCTCCGCCCCTCCTTCCGGACTCGATGCGGCCCGGCCGCGTCCGCGACATGCCTGGCGATCAAGGCTCGGGGGAGCGCTGTCGGCCGCGATGGCCGCCGTGGCGGTTCTGTCGCTCGCGCTGGGCGCGATGCCGACGCGGGCGCTGGACCGGGACCTGCGGCTGGACCAGTTCCATCACCGTTCCTGGACTGCCGCCGACGGCGTGCCGATGGAGACCTGGGCCATGGCGCAGACACCCGACGGCTTGCTCTGGATGGGCGGACCGAACGGTCTGACGTCCTTCGACGGCGTGCGATTCGAGCGCTTCCGCCCGGCCTCGCCGGAGCTGTTCCCCTCGACCGCGGTCGGGCGCCTGGTGTCGATGTCCACCGGCGACCTCTGGGCGGCGTTCTTCCCGCGCGGGCTGGTGCGCATCCGTGACGGCCAGGCGTGGCGGGTACCCGAATCCGAGCCGGCCGGCGCGGCCCGCATCCGCTACATCACCGAGGGTGCCGGCGGCACGGTGTGGGCCGGGGGGACCTCGGAGCTGTTCCGCTTCGACGGTCAGCGCTGGGACCGCATGGGCGCAGCGCAGGGGCTGGCGTCGACGTCGATCTCGGGCGTGCAGGCCGATGGCCGCGGCACGGTCTGGGTCTGCGACGACAACCGGCTCAAGGCGCTGCCGCAGGGCGAGACGCACTTCCGCGACGGCGGCGATTGCAGCGGCGCGCAGAGCCTGCAGGTCCTGCGCGGGGAGTTGTGGCTGGTCTATCCGAAGCAGATGCGCAAGGCGCCGGCCTTGTCGCAGGTGCCGGTTACGCGTAATCCGCTGCTGGCGACGCGTCGCGGGTCGTCGACCGTGGCGGATCGCGAAGGCAATCTGTGGACGGTGTTCTGCCCGGCCGGGCTGTGCCGGCGCAAGCTGCCGTGGCCACCCGAGGGCGATCGGCTGCCGCTGGAGGCCGAGTCCGAGCGCATGGCGGCACCCGAGGGGCTCTCGGGGGACTTCGGGATGATGATCTTGGAGGACGCCGAGGGCAGCCTCTGGGTGGCGACGAAGTCGGGGCTGGACCGCTTCCGGCGCGCGCCGCTGGTGCCCGCGCCGATGCCGCGCGCGACCAGCAACTACGCGCTCTCGGCCGAGCCGGACGGCGCGGTGACGGTGGCGGCGTATTCGCCGGTGGCGTCGACGGTGTGGCGCGTGGCGGGATCGGCGTCGGTGCGTGAGCCGGTGGCCGGGCCTGGGGCGCAGATCAACGCGATGGGCCGCGATCGCGCGGGTCGCCTGTGGATGGGCGGCCCGGCCGGCCTGTGGCGGCGCGAGGGCGCGCGATGGGAGGAGATCCCCCGTCCGCCGGCTGTCGGCGAGCGCTGGATCAACGGCATCGCTCCGAAGGGGGACGGCGTGGTGGTGGCCTTCCAGCGCGCGGGCGTGCAGCGCTGGGATGGCGCGCGCTGGCATCCGGTCGAGCTGCCGGGCGTGGCGGCGTCAGCCGAGGCGGCGGTGGCCGCGGGTGCCGGCGACACCGTGTGGCTGGGCCTGAAGGACAACGTGCTGTGGCGCTGGCGCGGCGAGGAGACCCGACGGTTCGGACCCGCCGACGGCATCGACGTGGGCGACGTGCGGCTGGTCTTCGCCGGGCGCTCACGGGTGCTGATCGCGGGGGATGGCGGCGTCAGCCTGCTGCGCGGCGAGCGATTCCTGCCGCTGAAGGCCGAGGGGCAGGAGACGCTGGCGGGAGTGTCGGGCATCGCCGAGACGGCCAACGGCGACCTGTGGTTCAACGCGCGCAAGGGCGCGGTGCATGTGCGCCGGGACGACCTCGAGCTGTACCTGGCGGACACGCGGCATCCGCTGCGCGTGGAGGTGCTGGATGCGCTGGACGGATATCCGGGCAGCGCGACCTCGTTCTGGCCGCAGCCCAGCGTGGTGGAGGCGGCGGACGGTCGGCTGTGGTTTGCCGGCACGACGGGCGTGGCCTGGCTGGATCCGCAGCAGCCGCGCCGCAACGCGGTGCCGCCGGTGGTGCGGATCACGGGGCTGCGGGCCAACGGCGTCGATCACGCGCCGGGCGACCCGATCGAGCTGCCGCGGCACGCGGACATGATGGAGCTGCGTTTCTCGGCAGCGAGCCTGGCGATTCCGGAGCGGGTGCGTTTCCGGTATCGGCTGGATGGGGTGGACACGCGGTGGCGCGATGCGGGCACGCGGCGCGAGACGGTCTACAACAGCCTGGCGCCGGGGCGATACCGCTTCCGGGTGCTGGCGATCAACAACGACGGCATCGCGGCGCGCGAGGAGGCGGTGCAGGACATCGTCATCCCGGCGGCCTGGTACCAGACGGCGGCGTTCCGCGCCTTGTGCGTGGTCGCGGCGGCAGCGCTGATCTGGGTGCTGCATCGGCTGCGGCTGCGTCAGGCGGCGCGGCGGGCGCGGGAGCAGGTCCGCACGCGCATGGCCGAGCGCGAGCGCATCGCGCGGGAGCTGCACGACACGCTGCTGCAGGGCGTGCAGGGATTGATCCTGCGGATCGAGGCGCACTCGGCGCAGCTGCCGCCGGACCATCCGGTGCGCGCGGCGATGCATGTGGACCTGGCGATGGCCGACGAGGTGCTGGACGAGAGCCGGCGCCGCGTGATGGCGCTGCGCGGGGCGGGCGATGGCGGCGGCAGTCTGACGAGGGCGCTGGAGGACATCGCATCGCAGCTGGCGCGCGATTACGACGGCGAGTTCCGGCTGGAGGTCCAGGGACGTGAGCGGCGGCTGGCGCCGGCGGTGCAGGACGAGCTGCGGCTGATCTTCGGTGAGGCCCTGCTGAACGCGTTCCGGCACGCGCATGCGCAGCGGATCACGATGCGCTGGCGTTTCGGCTGGTGGTGGTTGCGCGCGGAGCTGCGCGACGACGGCACGGGCATGAGCGCGGAGCTGGCCGCGCATGGCCGGCCAGGGCACCTGGGGTTGGCGTCGATGCGCGAGCGCGCGCAGGCGCTAGGCGCGCGGCTGGTCATCGAGAGCACGCCGGGGAAGGGGACGGTGGTGAGGGTGAGGATGCGGAGGCGGTGAGCGGCTGCGCGATGGACCGATCAGGGCATCGCTTGTATGCCATGGAGGCCTTGCACGAGCCATCCCGCCACGCCCGCGCCGATCACCACCGCCATCACATTGACCTTGAACCTGAACAGCGCCACCGCGGCGAGCAGGCCGATCACGGCCGCGGGCCATTCGAAGCGGCCCTGCAAGCCCTGCGGCCACAGGACGTGGATCGCGAAGAACACCGCCAGGTTCACGATCACACCGACGACGGCCGCCGAGATCGCGACCAGCGGTGCGGTGAACTGGAGCTTGCCGTGTGTCGATTCGATGAAGGGGCCGCCCAGCAGGATGAAGAGGAACGAGGGCAGGAAGGTGAAGAACGTGACCACGCAGGCCGCCACGGCGGCGGCCAGGAACAACGCGTCGGCGCCGAAGAGCGCGTGATTCCATCCACCGACGAAACCCACGAAGGCCACCACCATGATGAGCGGGCCGGGCGTGGTCTCGCCCAGGGCCAGGCCATCGATCATCTGCGGCGCGGTCAGCCAGTGGAACTGCTCGACAGCGCCCTGGTAGACGTAGGGCAGCACCGCATACGCGCCACCGAAGGTCAGGAACGCGGCCTTGGTGAAGAACCAGCCCATCTGCGGCAGCGCGCCTGACCAGCCGAAGAGCGCGATCAATGCGCCCATCGCCGCGGCCCACAGCGCCAGGCATGTGGCCAGCACGCGCGACGCGCGGGCCCAGCTGAAGCGCGCATGAGGTGGGGTCGGCGTGTCGTCGTCGATCAGCGCCGGTCCGTGCGTGGAGGCGTTGGCCCCGTGGGCGGTGTTGCCTCGGAAATGCGCCGGCGCGTAGCGGCCGCCCAGCCATCCGATCAGGCCGGCCGCCAGGACGATCAGCGGGAAGGGCAGGTTCAACGCGAAGATTGCCAGGAAGGCCGCGGCTGCGATGCCCCACAGCCAGGGGCTTCTGAGCGTGCGGGTGCCAATGCGCCACGCGGCATGGACCACGATGGCCGTGACCGCGGGCTTGATGCCGAAGAACACGCCGGCGATGGCGGGCACGTGGCCGTAGTCCATGTAGACCCAGGACAGGGCGATCAGGATGACCAGCGAAGGCAGCACGAAGAGCGCGCCCGCGACGATGCCGCCCCAGGTGCGATGCAGCAGCCAGCCGATGTAGGTGGCGAGCTGCTGCGCCTCGGGGCCGGGCAGGACCATGCAGTAGTTGAGCGCGTGCAGGAAGCGCTGCTCGGAGATCCACCGGCGGCGCTCGACCAGCTCCTCATGCATGAGGGCGATCTGTCCGGCGGGGCCGCCGAAGCTGAGGAAGCCGAGCTTGAGCCAGAACCGGAACGCCTCGGCGCGCGTGACCGGTGGAGGCGTCACGCCGCCGCCTTCACCGCGCCTGGCAGTTCAGGCGATCCGTCCGGCCGCACCCATTGGCGGTGCTGCAGCATGACCACCACGGCGAAGACGAACTCGATGGCCGCGCCAGCGGATACCGCGACCAAGGGCGAGGCGCGCAGGAACGCCAGGGCGACGCCCGCCGACGCGAGCACGAGCCCCAGCGCCCAATACACGCGCATGCCGTACAGCGTGGCAAACACGAGATAGCGCCCGCCGATCGTCAGGAGCATCGCGCAGAAGAACCAGGTCGCATGGCCCAGGCCGACACCATAGGCCAGCGGCAGGCTGAAGATCAGCCAGAAGGTGCTGGCGCCAGCCAACAGCCCGAACGGATTGCCCTTGGCGTGGGAACCGGATGCGCCCAGCAGGCGGCACAGCAGCAGTCCCACGGGATGGATCAGCATGCCCGCCAGCAGCAACACCCAGATCGCGCGTTCGGGCGAATGGATCGCCGCCGTGGCGGCCGATGCCGTCCAGGCGATGGCGGAGGCGAGGATGCCCGTGGCACCGCTGTAGTACCCGCGTCGCATGTCCGCTTGGGCTGCATTGACCGTCGTGTCCATGGGCGGGTTCCTGAAAGGCTGACTGTGAAGATGGTCGGCATGCTAATCAGGCGGCCGCATCGCGCCGAGGCGGAGGAACCCCAATGAGGGCCTCGTCCCCGGTGAGGCCCATGTTTCGTGCTTATCCCGGTCGGCTCACTCGCCCACCGCCGGCTCGCCCTCGACCTGCCGATCCGGCTCCGTCGTGCGGAGGATCTCGTTCAGCACGGACGTCGCGTAATTCCCGGCGGGCAGCGAGAACGTGAGCACCAGTTGATCCGCCTGCGGCCATTCCCAGGTCAGGTCCGCGGGACTCGCCACCAGCGCGCGGCGCTCCTGATCAAGTCCGGCGTGCTCCATGCCGTCGCACAAGATCGCGTGACGTCCCGCCACGCCGTTCTCCAGCGCCTGCGCCTCATCGGTCGTGCTCACGCGACCTCGTCCCCACATCGGTCCTGTGGGCCGGCCGGCCTCGTCCATCACATCGCCGGGCAGGGCCTTGCCCCACAGCCCCTGCTGGATGCGCAGCGCCAGCACCTCGTTGAAGATGAACGAACGCACCGCCGACAGGTAGATGCCCTTCTTCTTCGGGTTGCGCACGCGGATCTCGCGCGCCAGCATGGCCCGTCCCTGCTCGACGTTCCCGCCCTCGTGGCCGAAACGCTGGGCGCCGAAATAGTTGGGCACGCCTTGCGCCGCGATGGCCTTCAGGTTGGACTCGATGGCGTTGCGGTCGCCGGTCACCTCACGCAGCACGATGCGGAAGCGGTTGCCCAGCAGATCGCCCGGGCGCAGCTTCTTCACGTGACGGCTCTGGCTCAACACCTTGAATTCCGGGTGCTGAAGCTGGGTCAGGTCTGGCGTCTCGCCCTTGGGGAGGTAGATGCTGAACCACTGGCGCGTGACGGCGTAGCGGTCCTTGAGACCGGCATAACCCACGTCCCGTTCCTGCACACCGGTGGCGTCAGCCAGCTGCAGCGCGATAAAGGCGGTGTTGGCGCCGTTCTTCTCGATGTCCAGCCAGACGTGCTCGCCCTCACCGGAGGGCAGCTGCAGCGGCAGTTCGGTCACGAGGAAGTCCTCGTTGTGCAGCTTCAGCGTGGCGCTGGCGCCGGTCACGGGATAGGCGTTGGGCCACTGCGGCAGGGTCGTGTATTGAGCGTCGGTCATGAAGGGTCGGGCAGCACCCGCCGGTGAGAGGGACAAGCTGTCCAGCCGATCACGAGCGGGGGCGCACATCGTACGTCCGCTTCAACGCGGGCCGTTGGCAGCCTTCAGGTTTCGGTACTCGAGGTCGGACGGGCGTCAGACCGATCTCCGGAACACGCGGTTCCCGAAGCGCTGGCCCTCGATCACATGGAAGGTCTCGCCGACGTCGGCATAACCGCGAGCCCCGTAGAAGTCGCGCGCGCGCTGATTGCCCTCCCAGGCAGTCAGCCACAGCGCGGGGGACTTCGCAGCCCTGGCCGCGTCCTCCGCGGCGGCGAGCAGCATCGACCCCACGCGGGCGCGCTGGAAAGCCGGCTGCACATACAGACGGACCAGCTCCGCGCCGTGGGTCCCGGTGTCGCGGCAGGGCTCAGCCGTCAGATCCACTTCGGCGAAACCGACCAGCCCGGCGCCGATCTCCGCGAGGACGAAACGGCTGCCGGGGCGTTGCAGCCGCTCCAGATAGGCCTGCGGCGAATGGTCGCGAAGCGCCTCGCGAGCGAGATCCGGCCGAATGCCCTCGATCGCGTAGGTGTCGAGATAGACCTGGATGGCCAGCGCAGCGATGGTCGTATCGTCCTGCGGTGTTCCGGGGCGCAATTGAGGCGAAGCGTGCATGCGCGGGAATATAGAGCCCCGGAAGCGGCGCTCAGGCGTCGACGATCACCTCGAAGCCGCCGAAGATCATGCGCTGACCGTCGAAAGGCATGTCCTTCGGGTCGTGGTTCATGCGCGGGTCTTCCATCGACTTCTTCATCCCTTCGTCGCGCACCTGGCGCGACGGCCAGACGATCCACGAGAACACCACGGTCTCGTCCTCCTTGCGCTGCACGGCCATCGGGAACGACGTCACTTTGCCCTCGGGCACGTCGTCGCCCCAGCACTCGACGACGCGCAGCGCGCCGTGGTCCTTGAACACCGCCGACGCTTCTTGCGCCAGCTTGCGGTAGGCCTCGCGCTTGGCGGTGGGCACGGCGATCACGAATCCATCCACGTAGTCCATTGCGGTTCTCCGGTTAATGGCGCGGCAAGCCGCCGCACCTGTCACGACGAACGACCGTCCACGGGATCGACACGGACCCGTGCCGCTCAACCCCCGCTCATCTCCCGCTCACTCCCCATTCTTCGCCAGCCGCGCCGCGAGCTTCATCAGCGTGGGCACCCGCTTGCGCCCATGCATCGATCGCAGGCGCACCTTGGCCGCGCCGATGTCGATGCCCGCGCTGGTCACCACCAGCGGCGGGGACTCTTCCTCGCGCTCAACCTCGTATTGCGCCGACAGCCCCGGCAGTCGCTTCTTCGACACCCCGACCACGGCAACCTGCTCGCCCAGCGCCTGGAACAGATGACGCCCCAGTCCGGGCGTGTCATCGCCATCCAGATGGACGAAGCCCTCGATGACGATGAGCTCCGGCGTCAGCTGGTGCTCGCGCAGCAGTTGCATCACGCAAGGCAGCTCGCGCAGGTCGAGCGCCCCGCGCTCGGGTTTCTCGACGTGGGCGATGTGGGACAGGTAGGTCTTCGTGGCTTCCGAGGCGTCCCACGCCTCGAAAGCCACGGCGGCGGCCACGGCCCGCGCGCCCTCGACATGAACAGCCACGACAAGTTTCATGCGGGGATTATCTGCAGCAGGAGATGCCGCGCCGCAATCCGCGATCCTTCAAGGATCGCCGCGCCCGCCCGAGGCGCCATACACCTGACCCGTGGCGTAGCTGGACTCGGACGAGGCGAGCAGGACGTAGACGGCCGCGAGTTCCGCCGGCTGAGCCGCGCGGCCCATCGGCGTGTCGATGCCGAATTTCTCGAGCTTCTCCTGCGTCTGACCGCCGCAGACCTGCAACGGTGTCCAGAACGGCCCCGGCGCGACGGCGTTGACGCGGATGCCCTGCTTGGCGACCTGCTTGGCCAGGCCCTTGGTGAAGATCAGGATCGCGCCCTTGGTCGTCGCGTAATCGAGCAGGTTCTCGCCCGGGTCGTACGAGTTCACCGAGGCCGTGTTGATGATCGAACTGCCCTCGCCGAGATGCGGCAGTGCCGCCTTGCACAACCAGAACGGCGCGTAGATGTTGGTCTTGAAGGTCCAGTCGAACTGCTCGGTGCTGATGTCCAGGATGGACGCGTGGCTCTGCTGCCGCGCGGCGTTGTTGACGAGGATGTCCAGCCCGCCCAGCTCGCGCACCGCGTCCGCGACGAGCTTCTCGCAGAACGCCTCCTCGCGCAGGTCGCCGGGCAAGGCGATGCCCTTCCGCCCGGTGTCGCGGATGAGCTCGATCACCTCGCGCGCATCGGGTTCCTCGTCGGGCAGGTAGTTGATCGCGACGTCCGCGCCCTCGCGCGCGAAGGCGATGGCCGCGGCGCGGCCGATGCCGCTGTCCCCGCCGGTGATCAGCGCGCGCCGCCCAGTGAGCCGACCATGGCCGACGTAGGTCTTCTCGCCGTGATCGGGCGGCGGGATCATGTCGCGCGCCAGGCCCGGCCACGGCTGGGACTGCTTGGGGAAGGCGATGTGATTGGATGAGGTCATGTGTCGCTCCTAGGCGCACCTTAGGTGCGCCATGTGGGACGCGAAGCCATCCGGAGCCCGACCGTCCTGCCGGGAACTCGTGACCACGCGCACGCTGTTGGTCCAGGCAATGCGCATGCCGAGGGCATGCAGCCGCTGCACGAGTTCCACGTCCTCGCGGCTGCGCAGTTGGGCGAAGCCACCCGCCTTCTGGTACGCGTGCACGCTCACGCCGAGGTTGGCGCCGTGGATGTGCCGATGCCCCTCGGCATCCATGTAGCCGCGCTCATAGGCGGTCCGTTCCTCCGCGGAGAAACCGGTCCAGTCATCGACTTCGACCACGCCGCAGACCGCTTCGGTCCGGCAGGCCAGTTGACGCGCGAACCAGCACGGCGCCACCACCGAGTCGGCATCCGTGAACGCGAGCCAGCGCGCGCCTTGCTCGATGAGCGCCTGCGCGCCCGCCGCTCGCGCGACGCCCACGTTGCGTGCCTCGACGCTGAGGCACTGCGCGCCGGCTTGGCGCGCGATCTCGCCCGTTTGATCGCGGCAGGCGTCGAGCACGACCAGGATGCGGACCTCCTCGCCGAGCAGATCGGGATGCGCCGCAGCGAGGCGCAGCGCGCGCAACGCGCGGTCGATCAAGGCCTCTTCGTCATGGGCAGGCACGACGGCGCCGATCATGGTCGCAGGCCCTCGCGCCGCGCCACTGAGCGGCCATCCGGACTCCACACCTCGACGAGGAAGTCCGCCTCCTCGTGACGCACCAGTCGCGTCCAGCCGCGTTGGGTCTGCAGCGCGTTGCCGAGGCGGAGATGGACCTCGTCGCCGCTGCGGGTGTAGTCGCCTTCGGGGTGGCGCCAATGACTGGCGATCAGGGTGCCTTCCGCGGCCAGACTGGCCGCCGCGCGATCAATCGTGTCGCGCAGCGCGTCGTCATCGAGGTAGTAGCCGATTTCGCTCAGGACGATGAGATCGAACCGTCCCTCCGGCCAATCCATCGGCAAACGGGCCTGCGTCACGTCGACGTGTGGCAGATCCGCCAGACGCTGCCGGGCATGGGCCACCGCGGCCGCGCTGCCATCGCTGCAGGACAGTCGATCGCAGCGTTCCGCCAGCGCAGCGCTCAACTCGCCGTTGGCGCAGGCGGGCTCGAAGGCGCGTTCGTAGCGTTCCGAGGGCAGGCTCGCGAGGAGCTGCGCGCGCTTGCGCCGCTCGTACCAGCGCGTGCGATAGCGCCAGGGATCGGGATCCTGGCTGAACAGGGACTCGAAGTGCGCGGCCCTCAAAGCGTCCATGGCGTGTCCTTCTGCTGGAGGAGAGCGTGGCCCAGCGCGACGAGGTCCCGATCGCCGTGGCACTGGCGGATGAACACCGGCAAGTCCGCGGCCCTGCGCGCGAAGGCCTCGTCATGGCACAGGGGACCGGCTCCCATCGCCCGCATGGTCGCGCGCAGCACCTGCTGGGCGCTTTCATCGCCGGCGGCCCGGGTGCGTAGCGCCCAGGCCCGCGCATCGTCCTCGGGATGTCGATCCACCCAGGCCGCGGCTTCGCGCAGCAACGCGGCGTTGGCGCTGAGCACCCGGTCGACCTCGCCGAGCGCCAACGCTCGATGCCAAGCCGCTTCCGGACCCGCGTCGCGAAGCTGCGTGCGCAGCGCCTGCGCGACGGCGCAGGCCGCGCCATGCCAGCACGCGGCCACGCCGATGCCGCCTTGCCAGAACCCCGGTCGCGACAGATAGAACCCTGCCGGGCCGATGAGCCGGGCCGACGCGGACTCGAAGGTCACCGTCGCGCTGACGGTCTCCGCCATGCCCACCGCGCGCCAGCTCGAGTCGTCGATGACCACGCCCGGCTGCCGCAGGTCGACATCGGCGAGCCATGGGCCCGCGCCGGCCTCGCCTGCGGCTGGCGCCTGCTCCGGCCAGACCGTCAGCAGCGCGCGATCCAGGGCGGCGGCGCCGGAGCACCAGGCCTTGCTGCCGATCAGGGCGACGGTGTCCTGCGCCGTGGGTCGGAAGAGGACGCGCGCGCCGGGGGCCTCCGCCGCCCACATGCCGTAGGCGGCGGTGTCGTCGATCTCATCGATCACGCCGGGGGGGCGCGCCTCCGCAAGGATGGCGATGGCGTCGGTGTGGCCCTCGAAGAGCTTCGCGAGCGACAGGTCCTCTGCCGCGACGGCCGCGAGCGCCGACCAGCGCTCGAGCGTCCGGCCTCGACCCGGCAGCGGCAAGTCCGCCTCGCCGTGCCGGATCAGCTCGCGCAGGCGTTTGCCGAGATCGTGGGAGGCCGCGGAGCCCGCGGGGACCGCGGCGGCGCGAGGCGTCGAGAGGGCCATTCGCTGATCACCTTGAAGGAAGGGCCTCGCAGGAACGCGCCGCCACTGCCCTCACAGCAAGCGCGGTGCCCGCAGCCCGCGCTCGCCCGACCTCATCAGCAATCAGTCCGCGGTGCCCAGGATCTCGCGCGCGCCACGCTGCAGTTTCGACAGCACCGGGCGATCCGCCGCGCTCGGATAGGCCAGCGCCGCCGGCGTCGCGCTCCAGGCGACGTCGTCGTGGGTCGCCTGGACTTCGAAGTCATAACGACCCGGTCCGAGTTTGGTATAGAAGGCCCGGCGACGCGCCCGTTGGAGCCGCCGATCCACAGGTGGCCCTTGCCCGGCGTGATGGCCATCAGATCGCCGACGTTGACGCCTTCCTTCTCGGTGATGCGCGTCAGTTGATCGCCGGGCTCGACCCGGAACAGGCGGTTGGCGCCGGAACCCAGCCAGATGCGTCCCTGGAGGTCGACCGCCATGCAGTGGAAGGTGGCGTTGGGGAACCCGCGCTGGCCCGCGAGTCGTTCCCATCGGTCATCCGGAGAGCGGCGCATGGGGCCGAACATCTGCGCCATTAGCCAGATCGTGCCCGTGCTGTCCTCGATGAGGTCGGTCACGCCGCCGTTCCAGTCGGGCATGGCCTCCTTGAGCTCGTTGACATAGCGCCCCTCCGGAGTGAGGCGCGCCAGGCCCGCCTGGTCGCCGACCCTGGGCGCAGCCGATCGAGGCCAAACAGAACGCCCGGCTTGTGCCGGGCGTCTTGCGTTCGGGTCGGATTCAGCAGTACGCCGTCAGCGCACCGCTCGACGATTGCCGTTGTCGTCGACCCAGTAGCGCCCGCCATTGCCGTCGGAGTAGACCTCTCGGTCCTTGCCGTCGACCATCAGCCGTCCGATGACGGCACCCGCGACTGCACCAGCCACGGCGCCCGTCAGCGCACTGCCGCCGGCCACGGCGCCCACGACCGCGCCGCCCACAGCGCCCACGCCCGCGTGCTTCACGTCGCTGCTCGCGCAGCCGACCGACATCGCAGCGCAGACGCCCACAAGCGTCAAGTTCCTGATCAAGGTGTTGCTCATGATGGTCTCCAGGTATTGCTGATATCGAAGCTGGGCAAGCCCCGTGCCACGGGTCTGGCATCCCAACTGCCATGGAGGTTCATGGCCGCGATCAGCGCGGAAATGATCAAGACGGCCGATGGCCTTCACCTCTTCAATAGGAGCACGCCTATGGAATCGAATCAGCACGAGTTCCACGAACTGTTCGAGCAGCTCGGACTTCCGTCTTCAGAGGCGGACATCCGCGCATTCATCGCGGACCATCGACCGCTTCCGGGCGACGTCAAGGTCACCGAGGCGCCGTTCTGGAGCGATGCTCAGGCGAGCCTCCTGAAGGAACTCCTGCTGCAGGACGCGGATTGGGCCGTGGTCGTCGACCACCTGAACGTGGCCCTTCACTGAGCTCACGCCACGCGCCTAGCGCGTGGCAGCTCGGGCCAGTTCCGCCAGCTTCCTGCTGCTGACCGGCTTGGTGATGAAGCGGTCGAAGCCCATGCAGGTGGCGAGCACGGGATCGAGGTCCGCCTCGCTCCCGGTCAGCGCCACCAGATAGGACCGTTCGCCGACTTCGGTCCCGCGGATGCAGGCCGCGGTCTCGAACCCGTCCATGCCTGGCATCTGGATGTCCAGGATGACGAGGTCGGGCTGGATCAACTCGGCCAGGAGCACGGCTTCGCTCCCCTCATATGTCCCCCAGGCCTCGAAACCCAGCGACTTGAGCAGCAGGACCAGGGTGTCCGCGGCATCGATGTTGTCGTCGACGACCAGGATGCGGCAGGCGCGATGGACGGGGGCGTTCGGCATGCCTGTTTTGGGCAATGGGCATGCCGGACAGGAGCGGCCAGGAACGGGCGGGCCGCTTGCCGCTTCACGGACAGACATCGCGAAAGGCCGGTTATGTTCATCGTCATGGGTGCCCACGGGCACGTCGGCTCGGAGGTTGTGAAGGAGCTGTTGGACCGCGGTCAGCCCGTGACGGCTGTGACCCACAGGGAGGATCGGGCCACGCAGTGGCGCGCCGCGGGCTGGCGCGTGGCGCTGGCCGACGTCACCTCGCCGCAATCGCTGCGCGGCGCCTTCAAGTCGGGCACGCGTGCGTTTGTCCTGAACCCGCCGGCGCCCGTGGATAGCGACACCGATCAGGTCGAGCGCCACACGGTCGCCTGCATCCTGGAGGCCCTCGAGGGCAGCGGCCTCGAGAAGGTGGTGGCCCAGTCCACGGGCGGCGCGCGACCCGGAGAACGGCTGGGCGATCTGAATGTGCTGTGGGAGCTTGAGCAAGGTCTGTCCCGTCAGCCGATACCGGCTGCGATCAACCGAGCAGGCTTCTACATGAGCAACTGGGATGCGCAGCTTGAGCAGGTGCGCCGGACCGGCGAGCTGGTATCCATGTTTCCAGCCGACCTGCATCTGCCGATGGCTGCGCCCCGCGATCTTGGGCAGGCCGCCGTGCAGCGACTTCTGTCGTCAACGCAGGACGCGCGCATCCGGTACGTCGAGGGTCCCGAGCGCTACAGCGCCAACGATGTGGCACGAGCCTTCGGACAGGCGCTGCAGCGGGAGGTCCACGTCGTGGTCATCCCTCGGACCGAGTGGGTCGCGACGTATCGCCAGCAAGGATTCTCCGAGGCTGCGGCGCAGTCCTACGCGCGCATGACCGCCGTGGCGATGGACGAGCTGGAGATCCCGGACGACTCGCTGCGCGGTCAGGTGACGCTGGAGGCGTATATCTCTGAGCTGATCCAGAGGGCCGATCGGCAATCGGGATCCTGACGCGCCGGACACAAGCGTCAAAGCGGCTCGATGGGCGCTCCGCTCATCCCGTATGGATGCAGTTCACGCCATGCCGGTGCGCCTTCATCGCTTGTCGCTGGAAGGCCTGCCGGTCGATGACGAAACTACATCCATCGACGCAACCAACCCCTTCAGGAGACCGACATGACCCACCGCTTCAACCTCGAATCCGCCACGAGCCGCACCATCAAAGCGGTTGCTTTTGGAGCGGTCGCCGCGGTGGTCATGGGTCTGGGTATCGCGCACGCTGAAGGCCAGCGGGAAGCACGCGCTCAAATCGTGACGCTGGATCCGGTGCTGATCACCGTGAAGCGTCAGCAACTGCCGACCGTCTACATCACCGGCAAGCGCGACACCTCGGCCGACGGCGTGCAAGTCGCTTCCGCGCTGTGATCCCTGACGGTTGCGTTGCATCGATGGGGATGTCCATCGGCTGACGCCCAAGGATCCTTCCCCAAACAGAACGCCTGGCTCACGCCGGGCGCGTTGCATTTGAGGGCAGCCTCAGCCGCCCGCTCTCGATCAAGCGTCCGTGGCCTTATAGGTCAGCTGCGCCTTGCGGGCGCTCAGGTCGTACGTCCAGATGTGGGTGACCGTGTTGTCGCGGATGTTGATGATGCTGACGAGCTTTCCCTGAATGGCCACGGAGAGGCTGTCCAACCGCTCGTTGCCGCGGTCATAGACGCTGCCGAGGTCTGTGAGCTGATCGCGCAGCGCCAGCACCTCGTCCACCTCGCCTCGCTCATTGAAGACGAGCAGTTCCGCCGCGTTCGAAATGCCGACGTAACGGCCCGTACTCGGATCGTGGGCGAGTCCCGTCAAGTCCCGATTTCTCAGGGAGGTGGCCCCCAGCCATTCGCGGCGGCGCGTGTCGTAGCGATAGAAATAGCCTTCGCCGCCGAATGACACCAGGCTCAGCACGCCCTTTGTCTGATCCCAGGCCATTGCGGAGCCCCAAGAGAGCGGCGGCAGCGACTTGGGGACCTCCACCTTCTGCCTCGGCCCAGAGAAACCCTTGGGGAGCCACACCAGATCGCCTCCGTTGCCGTCCAGCTCGTACGCCTCGGCGCCATCGTCGCGCACTGCTGCCGGTGCGCCCTTGCTCCGCGCCCAGACGCCGCCGCCACGCACGGTGCCCGTGAATCGCTTGCCCTCACCAGGGCCAGTGTTGGTCCAGGGCAGCCGGCGCCCGTCAACGCCCAGGAGCGCAAAGTTCATCTTCAGCGTGGTCGGCTGAGGCTTGGTGCCGACCAGGGTCAGCGAAGGATCAAGCACGAACGGTCCGCGCAGCGTGATCGTTCCCGGCATGCGATAGCTACCTCTCAAGGCCGTCACCTGCGTCACCCCATAGCGGACGTTCAGCCGACGCATCAAGCTCCGGAACTTGATGTTGTCGGCTTCATAGGCATAGGGCACCTGATCCGTGACCACAGGCACCTGCGGCGGCCCGCTCACGACACTTTGATCTTCATACGAGCCCACGACGATCCCCAGCAGTCGGGTCCCCGGCTGAACCTGCACCTGCCAATGGGTCCCGTTGTAGCTGCTCAGGACCAACAGAACGGGACGTGCCGGATGGTCGACAACCACCTGCGTGGCTCTGGCGGTGAACTCGTAGGCCGAGACGACCAGTGTGTCCGCTTGAGCGCCCCATTGCGACATATCGGTCGGCCCGCTGGCGGATGCCGCCGATGGCGACGATCCCTTCGGTTTGAGCGCAGGCGCTGACATCACCTGCTTCGAATCGATCGTCCCCTTGTCGGACGGCGCGTTTCTCAGCTCCGGCGAGATCAGACGAGGCGCCGCAGGCGAAGCCGCGGATCCATTGCGCGAATCAATCTCCAGCTTGCGGCTCGCATCCGTGTCGGCGCAAGGTTGCGACTGGTAGGCCACCGCGCCCTGGGCATTGGCGCATCGGTAGACGTTGGCGGATGCCAAGACGGGCAGACACAGCCAAAGGCCGGCCACGAAGACAGTGGTCGTTTTCAATGGAATGCCCTCCCTGGGCGAATCGGCTCTCGGAGGCGGAGCCATCTTTGCCCGCATTCTGCCCGCTGTCTCAAGACTTCTTCGCAGCGCGTTTGTGCGCCGGACTGCCGCGCAGACCCTTGGGACGAGGTAGCGCTTCACAGCACTGGGACGCTGTGGCACACGCTGGTATTCAAGCGACTTGGCTGAACAGGGCAAGCCTGTCTTGCGAGGTCCGCTTCAGGCTGGGAGCCGATATCTACAGCGGACGTCGAACGCCAGCACGGAACTCACGGAGGTAGTGTTCGAATGGCTCGGCGGTGCCCGTTACATAGAGCTTGCCTTCGTCTCGATCCACGATCAAAGGTGCGTTGCCCGCTAGCGCGCAGAGGAAGTCGCCGGTTTCTGCGTATTCCTTGGAGTTGTAGAAGTACACCCAGCCAAAGTCGTGCTCTTCCACCCCGACCACGACGAGCTGATGGGGCGGGCGGTCCCTATTCGCAGGAAGTGCCGATCCGTCTAGGTCCATCTCCTGCTCCATGCTGCGCAAGCGGGCGGAGATGGCCGCGTCTGCGGTCTGTTGGGTGATGGTCATGCAGGGAAATTCTCCACTCAGGCGCGCGAAGGTTGAATCGGGTGGCATGGTGCCCTGGGCGCGGCGAAGTATGTCAGCTTCCGCTGCAAAGCTGAGCATCCTCGAAAGCAACAGGTTGGGGGTGCGATAGTCGCCTCATGAGCATCGATATCGAGACCTCGCGCTTCTACGACGCGTATGCATCTCACCTCGCCGCGGGTGGTGAGTCAACTAGAAGCGCCATGCTGGCGTTCATCCTCGAAGAGCTGCGGGCAGGCGCAACAGTTCTCGATGTGGGGGCCGGCTCGGGACGCGACGTCGCCGCCATGCTTGGCCACGGCCTGGACGCTTATGGAGTCGAACCGAATGACTCCATGAGGGCTAGAGCCCTAGCGTTATTCCCACAGCTAGTTGGCCGCATTATGAGCGGCTCTCTTCCAAAGTTGGGGCGCCCGTTCGACCAAGCGTGCCCCGGAGGGTTTGACGCCATCGTCTGCAGTGCAGTGCTGATGCACCTGAACGGCGAAGAGTTGATAGTCGCCTTGGCGGACCTTGAGCAGCAGCTCCGACGGCCTCAGAGCGACTCGTCCAGGTTGCCAAAGTTCGTCTTCCTTTCTCTACCGGCCTTGAATCCATCGAGGCTTTCAAAGAACAGGGACGAGGACGGCAGGCAGTTCTTCAACCATGACCCTCGCTACGTCCAAGAGCTCCTGCGAGGCCGGGGAATGGTGATGAAACGCTGGGAGGCCAGCGAGGTTGCGCTGCAGAGCACTGGCACGCTGTGGCACACGCTGGTGTTCGAACGAAGTGACTGACGCACGTATGGCCGCCCTGCAATGTCCGCTTTCAAAGCAAAGCAGTCCTTGCAACTCCCATTCATCCGTCTCGAATGCATTCCACGCCGCTGCGCTGCGGCTTCGTCTCCTGCCGCTGGAGGTGCAGGTCGTCGATGACGAAACTACATCCATCGACGCAATCAACCCCTTCAGGAGAACGACATGACCCACCGCTTCAACCTCGAATCCGCCACGAGCCGCACCATCAAAGCGGTTGCTTTTGGAGCGGTCGCCGCGGTGGTCATGGGTCTGGGTATCGCGCACGCTGAAGGCCAACGCGAAGCACGCGCTCAGATCGTCACGCTGGATCCGGTGGTGATCACCGTGAAGCGTCAGCAACTGCCGACCGTCTACATCACCGGCAAGCGCGACACGTCGGCCGACGGCGTCCAAGTCGCTTCGGCGCTGTGATCCCCGGCGGTTGCGCTGCCTCGATGGGGACGTCCATCGGCTGACGCCCAAGAATTCTTCCCCAAACAGAACGCCTGGCCAATGCCAGGCGTTTTGCCTTTCCGAGCGCCCCATACGTGACACCGCGGGCTGGTCCCCCTCGCCCGCTTGCGGGAGAGGGCGGGGTGAGGGCCGAGGCCCTGGGCAGTACGGGATTGTTGCTGCGATCTCAACGACGCGTTCCGAAGTGAGCCATTTATGCAAAGCGCTCGGACTTCTAACCTTCAGTCATCGGCAAACACAAACGCCGGACTGAAGCAGAAACCCCGATCCACACGCTCTCTCAAAGGAACCCATCATGAACGCCAAGACCCTGATCGCCTCCGCCCTGATCGCCCTGTCGACCGCCGCCGTGCCGGCCTTCGCTCAGAGCTACAGCCACCTCGACCCGATCACCCAATCGCAGAAATCGCGTGCTGAAGTGCTGGCTGATCTGCAGATCTATCGCGAGTCCGGCCTGGCCGCGGTCGACCGCACGGAAGACTTCGCGCTCAACGCCGGTCAACGTGCCAAGGCCGAAGCCCGCTACGCCGAGCTGAAGGCTTCGCCCAAGTACGCGCAACTGGTCCAGCAATTCGCAGCCAAGGAAGCCGCGAAGGGCGCGGCGACCGAGGGTGTGGCAGCGCGCTGAACGGCTGTCCTGCCATCGCCTCTGGCCCTCACCCCTGCCCTCTCCCGCAAGCGGGCGAGGGGGCAACACCCTCCGACTCGCGAGAGCGCCGACTGGCCAGTGCCCAGTCGGCGTTTTCGCTTCAGCAACGGACGTGCTACGGCTTTCGCTCATCCTCATTGGATGCAGTTCACGCCGCGCCGGCGCGGCTTCATCGCTTGTCGCTGGAGGACGAAGGGATCGATGACGACACTGCATTCATCGACGCAACCAACCCCTTCAGGAGACCGAAATGACCCACCGCTTCAACCTCGAATCCGCAACGAGCCGCACCATCAAGGCGGTTGCATTCGGCGCAGTCGCCGCGGTGGTCATGGGTCTGGGTATCGCGCACGCTGAAGGCCAACGCGAAGCACGCGCTCAGATCGTCACGCTGGATCCGGTGGTGATCACCGTGAAGCGTCAGCAACTGCCGACCGTCTACATCACCGGCAAGCGCGACACGTCGGCCGACGGCGTGCAAGTCGCTTCGGCGCTGTGATCCCCGGCGGTTGCGCTGCCTCGATGGGGATGTCCATCGGCTGACGCCCAAGAATTCTTCCCCAAACAGAACGCCCGGCTCGTGCCGGGCGTTTTGCATTTCCGCAGAACCTGTCGATCCGCGCCTCAGAAACTGCCGGTTTTGAAGACCCGTCCGTCGGCCTCGAGCAGACGCCATTCGCTGCCATCCCGATGCAAGGTTCGCCCGGTATCCGGGTAATGGCAGATGTCGTGCTCCCGTCGTGTTCCGACGATCATGAAGGAGCACGGCTCGTCGGACTGGTTGGAGGCATGGTGCGCAATCGGCGCCCCGGCCGGCCAGCACGCGGTATCGCCCGGATGCAAGACCTCCGCACGATCGCCTTCGGTGATGGTCACCTGGCCGGACAGCACGAAGAGCATCTCGTCCTCGCATTCATGCCAGTGCTTGTTGGAAGTCCTCGCGCCGGGCTGGAGCGTCTGAACGTAGGCGCCAAACTGCGTCAGTCCCCCGAGGGCCGACAGGCGTGTGGTGTCCGTGATGCCGAACGATTCACGCTCGAAACGCTCGACCGACGCCTCGGCACTGCGAATGATCATGGTGTCGCGACCCTTTCTCTCCGGGCGTTCTGCGTTGAAGGGCACTTCAGGCAGCTTGCTTCAGTTCGAGCCCGGCAATGTGCAGCCTATCGTAGAAGAGTGGTTTCCTTTCGCGCTGCCCGTCATCGCAGCCAACCTCTGTACGAAGCTCCTCATGCCCGACTCGGGCCTGCGAGAGTGGCGCCTCGGCAACGCCGGCGCGACGCCGCTGATCGGCGTCCTGCTCGGCTTGGAGGTCGATCTGCTGTTTGGCGCGGCCTACCTGCTGACCCGGCGCATCTGGCTGTGCACCGCGGTGCACTTCGCCTGAAACTTCGTGTAGGGCGCCGTGTTCTCGATCGCGGTCTCCGGGCAGTCGGGGGAGTCCTGGCTTCACGGCACGCTGACGGGACCCGCCTGGCTGTCGGGTGATACTTTGGGCGCGGAGGGCAGGCTTGTGGCGGTCGTGCTCTACCTGGGCATGGCGGGCGTCTTGCTCAAGCTCGCGCACCGGCGCGGTCGCCTCATGGCAAGATCCGGCACCCTCGAATCGAGACCCGACCATGACCGCTTCGATCCGCTCTGTCCTCGGAATCACCGTCGCCGCAGCCCTGTCGGCGGCCTGCGCCGGGCCCGCGCACGACACCCTCGGATTCAAGGGCGTCGTCTACTCGACCGAGGCGCTGGCGGGTTCTCGGGGCACGGTGGTGGCCGCCAAGGGAATGCTCATGGAGGTCGGCGGCAGCGGCCCGGCATCTCTCTACCGCCTCAAGCTCGACGACGACAGCATCTACGCGGTCCGCACCACCACGACCTTCAAGATCGGCGATTGCGTCGCCGTCTACATGAGCGCCAAGCGCGCAGAGCAGAACGGCGGGTTCCTTTCCGCCAATGACACGACCATCGTCCCCTCGACCGGCTGCAAGGCCAAGGTCGAGTGACGACACGGCGGCCTCAGATCGGTGATGCCGCCACCAGGTGCTCGGACAGGAACCACACCTGAAGCTCATTGGTCCGCACGACATCGCTGATCAGCAGGTCGTCCGTCCCCGCGTCGCCGGCGTCACTGGCCTTCTCGGCGTGCTCGCGCGCGTAGGTGAGGATCAGGGTGTGCGCCTCGATCAGCCGGCTGAGCTGCACCGTCGCCGGCTCGCGACCACGCGGCGGACGGGCGATCCGGGTTTCCTCCGCGATGTCCGGCGCCATCGCCAGCGCGACGCCGCCCAGCACCTGGATGCGCTCGGCCAGCAGATCGACGAGCTCCACCTGCGCCTC
The DNA here is from genome assembly GCA_039594005.1 of Roseateles sp. Taxonomy (GTDB): domain Bacteria; phylum Pseudomonadota; class Gammaproteobacteria; order Burkholderiales; family Burkholderiaceae_C; genus Roseateles. Next base: position 195,295 of record JBCNOF010000001.1, on the reverse strand, counting down.
GAAGTGCTTGTCGAACAGCAGATGCAGCTGATTGAAGGTCGGGCCGACCACCTGCCAGTGATGCTTCTTGTACATGTCGCGCAGGGTGATCGTGTCCGCCAGCACCTGATTCAGCGAGGCCACGCTCTTCTTCACGACCGCCTCGGACAGCCCGTGCGGCATCTTGATCACTTCGCCGTAGCGCTGCGTCTCCTGCGAGCCCGTCGCCCCGGCGTGGCTGATGGTGGGCGTGGTCGCGGCGTGAGCGGCATCGACACGGCCCGGCTTCGCCTTGGCCGGAGACTTCTTCTTGGTAGCCATCTGAACTCCATGAATCAATGATCGACAGGTGGCGACATGGGCAAACCTCGATCCCGCCTGGGGACTGACGGCGCGATCGGAGCATGCAACGCTTGACGGGTGCAGTCCTCTCACCCCGCCTTGCCCGGCAGCGCATATTCGAAGCGATAGGAATGCGCGCCACCGGGCGCGATGTCGATCGTCATGCGGCCGGTCAGCCCGATCAGCGCATCGGTGCCCGAGTCCGGCACGACGGTGATCGACTGCGTCGGCACGCCTCGATCCATCGTCGAGCTGTGCTGCAGCACAAAGCTCCCGGCGTGACCGGCAGCGTGCCGCGCACGGTCTCGATCGCGACGTACCCGGCCGACCCGTCCACCCCGCTGCGGAAGGCGAGCATCTCGCCCGAGCTGACGGCCTCCAAGGGCCCATGGAAGCGCTTGTTCAAGGTCATCTGGCCCAGCCCGGCCTGGGAAGCGGCTTCGGTGGGCGGCTGGGGCGAGAGTTGGACCTCGAACGGTCCGCTGGCGGTCAGGGCATCCAAGGCAAGCTCCTTTGTTGAATCGGCCGACGTCGCTTCGGCAACACGTCTGCCGGCTAAGCGGCCAGACCCCGGAGATTACGCGTGCCGCGCCCGTCACACGCCATCGTGACGCTGAATCATGTCGTCGATCTCCGGGCTGACCTCGCTGACCAGGGTGGCGATCGCCGCTGAGGCTGTGGAGCAGATGGCGCGCAGCTCCGATCGCTGCGACGCAGTCACCCAGCCGCTTCGCTCGGCGTGAATGGCGGCGAGCAACAGGTCGCCCTCGTAGAACTCCGCCTCAAGCAAGGGCCGGCTCACGAGGATATCGATGACGCATCCATCACCGCGGCAACGGCGATCTGTTGTCGAAGGCAGAACGCCAGGTCCGCCGCGTCCAGCTCTCCGAGCCGGCGGTCGGTCAGCGCGTGCGCACGATCCGACACGCCCGACCCCCAATGCGGCCTGCTGGCCAATGAGGGATCGAGGTCGCCGATTCGATGATCCGTGGCTGAGGTCATTGCTTTCAGCCCTCCCCGCGCCACGGCCAGGCACGCGCGCCCATGGGCATCATCCGTAAAGCACGAGCAGGACCACGAAGTAGCCCAGCACAAGCCCCGTGGACACGAGCTCCACGCTCATGCCGGTGCGCCGCGGACTCTTGCGAAACCAGGCAGACAGGGCTTCCACGCGACTCCGCATCGGATGCGTCTCAGGCAGCGATCGACAGGCGATCCGCAACAGGCTCAAGAGCAGCGCCCCTGCGGCAAGGACCGCCAACGGGAGCGCGATGGAGAAGGCAAACCAGGTCATCGAATCTCAACGCTTCGCGGGAAATGAGATGGCCGCATTCTCGCGGCTGCGCTCACGGCAACACCCGCACCTTGATGTTCCTGAAGTGCGCCTCGCTTTCCGGGTCGTGGCCTTGCAGCGCGAAGGTGCCGCTGGCCAGGAAGCGCTTCTCCAATCCCTTCTTGCGAACGATCGGGGATTCCTCGGTGTAGTCGGCCGTCTTCTCGCTGTTCACGAAGGTCGTGACGTGCTTGCCCTCGACCCGCACCGTCAGCGTGAACCACTGCCCGTCGGGAGACACCACCTTCGGGTAGTCCTGCACCCCCCACAGCCCCCCCGTCCGGCTGGGGTCGCTGTGCGAGTTGTTGACCTGCACCTCATAGCCGAGCTCCGGCCACCCCACCTCCTGCCATCGGGTGTGGAAGTACACCCCCGAATTCGCCTTGGGGAACGTCTTGACGTCGACCTTCAACTCGAAGTTCCTGAAGTCGTGCTGCTGCACCGGCCCCATGTAGAAGAGATGCGAGCGCGGCCCGCGCACGACGATCGCGCCGTCCTTCACGCTGAAGGAGCCGGGCTGGTCGCTCGCGCGCCAGTCATCCAGAGTCTTGCCGTCAAACAGCAGTTGCCAGCCGGCGGCGGATTCTTCCGGAGTGAGCGTGTTGGGCATGTCGGCAGCCTGGGCAGTGACGGACAGGACGAGGGCGGCCGCAGCCGCCAGGGGAGCAAGACGCATCAGGCGACTCCTACGATCTTCAGGACCTTGGGCGGCGGGCCGTCGAAGGTGACGGACGGAATGTTGCCGACGTAGCCGACATCCTTCATGCCTGCGGGCGTCGTGTAGAAACCGCCCGCGGTCAGGTCGCGGAAACGCTTGAAGAAGCGCGCGGCAGCGGCGAACTCGGGTCGTGCGGTCTCGATCCAGCAGATGTCGTCGGCGATCCGCGACTGCTGCGCGACGTCCAGCTGATCGAAGCGCTTGCCGTTGAAGCGCCGGCCGCTTTCCGCCTCCAGCCAGGCCAGGCCGTCCACGATGACGAGCTTGTCCTTGGCCTGATTCGGATAGGGCGCGCTGATCCACTCGTCGATGAATCGGTGCACCTGTAGTTGCGCCGCGCTCGGCGAGTGATCGTCGGCCGGGATGATCAGCCCGCACAGCGCCTGCGCGGTACGGTTCTGCGCGGCATCGAAGCTCAACGGCCACAGCTCGCCACTCTTGTAGGACCGGGTCAGGTCAGGGTCGGTGCCGTAGCCCACGGGCTTGCCGCCCTTGCCGGCCTTCGCACCCGATCGCCGCGCGGGCGTCGTGCCCGCCGACACGTCCAGGCTGAGCGCCGCGCTGGCTGCCAGCATCCATTGCAACGTCGTTCTGCGGTCCATGCTCAGAGCTCCTTCCTGCGGAAGCGATCAACGATGTGATCGGCCTGGCGCCACGCCAGCGCCATGATGGTCAGCGTGGGGTTCTTGTCGGCATTGGACGCGAAGGGCGCGCCATCGGACAGGAACAGGTTGGGCACGTCCCAGGTCTGACCCCAGCGGTTGGTGACCGAGGTCCTGGCGTCCGCGCCCATGATCGCGCCGCCGACCTCGTGAATGATCGATCCCCCCGGCGCGATCGCCTTGCGGCCGTCCAGCTCGGGGCCGCCGTCCAGCACCTTGCCGCCCATGGCCGCGACGATGTCGGCGAAGGTCTTCTGCATGTGCGCCGCCTGGCGCGTCTCGTGCTCGGCCCAGCGCCAGTGGAAACGCAGCACGGGAATCCCGAAGCGGTCCTTGGTCGTGGGGTCGATCTCGCAGAACGAGTCGTCGTTGGGGATCATCTCGCCGCGGCCGGCGAAGTAGACGAAGGATCCGAAGGTGCGGCGCACGTCCTGCTTGAACTTCGCGCCGTAGCTGCCCTTCGTCAGCCACTCGAGGTTGGCGCCAGTGCCCGCGCCCGGCATGCGGCGCCCGGTGCCGAGCTCGATGTGATAACCGCGGGGGAAGCCCAGTCCCAGTTCGGACCACTTCGCGCCCTGCTGGCCGTAGAGCCACCACGGGGCATACATGTGCGAGCCGCCGGCACCGTCCTCGTTGTGCGGGGGCAGGTTCTCCAGCAGCGGCACCTGCGCGGACAGGTCGCTGCCCACCGTGTCCATCACGTACTTGCCGACCTTGCCGCTGCTGTTGGCCAGGCCTTGCGGATGGGCGTTCGACTTGCTGTTCAGCAGGATGCGCACGGACTCGCACGCGCTGGCGGACAGCACGACGGCGCGGGCCTTGGCCTCGAGGTGCCTGCCGGTCTTGCGGTCGACGAAACGCACGCCGCTGGCCTTGCCGTCCTTGGTCGTGACCTCGTAGACCATGGCATCGCACAGCACGTCGAGCTTGCCGCTGGCCAGGGCCGGCGGCAGGTGCACCGCGGGGCTCTGGTAGGTCGCGCCGATGGAGCAGCCGCGCACGCAGGGCGTCGCCCAGAAGCAGGCGGCGCGCTCGCGCATCGACTGCGCGACCAGCGCTTGCGCGCGCGGATTGCCGGGATGGAGGAGCGCGGGGATGCGCGCGTCGTCGAGCTTGGCGGTCAACACCGCGCGGTGGATGGGCACGACCGGGATGCCCAGCTTGGCGGCGCGCTGCGCGACGAGGCGTTCCCCGACACGCGCGGCCGGCGCGGGCAGCAGGCATCCCTCAGGCGAGTCGGGGGTGTTCTCCAGACCCTCATTGCTGCCGTAGATGCCGACGAGCATCTCGACCTTGTCGTAATAGGGCGCGAGCTCCGCGTAGTCGATGGGCCAGTCGAAGCCCAGGCCATCGCGGGTGTGGGGCTTGAAGTCGTAGGGACCGTTGCGCAGCGAGATGCGGCCCCAGTGGTTGGTGCGGCCGCCCAGCATGCGGGCGCGCCACCAGTCGAAGCGCTGCTCGTCGTTGTCGGAGGCCTGGGTGTAGGGCTCGCCGGGAACCTGCCAGCCGCCGTCGACGGTCGCGTCGTAGAAGCCGAAGGGCTTGTCGGGGGTGCTGGCGCCGCGCAAGGGGGCATCGTGCGAGGCCTGGAACATCGGCGTTTCGGAGCGGAAGTCGTAGTAGCGGCCGGCTTCCAGCATCAGCACCTTCACGCCCTCGAGCGCCAGCGTGTAGGCCGTCTGGCCACCGCCGGCGCCTGAGCCGACGACGATGACGTCGTAGTCGCGCGCCATGTTGCGCGTCGTCACAAAACCCATGCGCCCTCCTGGTGAGTCGGCGGAGTTTGCCACCGGGGCCTGGAGGGCGGGGCGCCGCGCGGGCGAGCCGCGGTTGGTAGTTCCCCTGCCTCAGGACGAGGCCCGCAGATGGCCGCGCACGGCGGTGGGCGCGAAGCCGAATCGGTCGCGGAAGCGCACCGCGAATCGCGACGGCGAGTCGTATCCCACCGACGAGGCGATGTCGGAGACCGGCCGCGTCGTGGCTTGCAGCAGCACCAGCGCCGAGGCCATGCGCACATCGGCGATGAGCTCGCGCAGCGTGACGCCCTCGACCGCCAGACGCCGCCGCAGTGTGGCCTCCGACATGGCCAGCGAACTCGCAATGGTCTCCGAGCGCCAGTCCCCGTCCAGCTGCGTGGCCAACATGGCGCGGATCTGTCCGGAGATGCGCGCGTCATTGGGCGGAACGCGCAAGACCAGCCCCTCGGCGAGCAGCCAATGCGCGACTTCCAGCATCTGCTGGCGCACGACCGCTTCCGGCCGCGACGGGTCCGGCGCCATGCCCTGGCGCGCGCGCTCGAAGGCCTCTACCAGTCCCGACGGCACGCGCCGCAACAGGCCCACCGGCGAGCTGTCGGCCGAGCCTGCAGGCAGACGTTGCGCCGTGGCGAGGAAGTAGGGGTCGTCCAGCACCGAGCCGCCGAACATCAGCCAGCGCGCTTCGTAGCGTTCGCCGTCGGTGATGCGGTTGTGGAAGTCGACGGTCTGCCCGCCGGCCAGCAGCAGCATCTGGCCGGGCAGGGCGCGGACGGCGCGCCCCGAGGCTGGTTGCACGGACTTGATGCCCCGATCGACAAGGATCACGGCGGGCCGCTCCACGCGGATGCGCACGATCTCCAGGCCTTCGCCCTGCATCACATGCGCGGCCACGCCCAGGCCGGGCCGCACGTGCAGGGTCCGCGCAAGCTCGGCACCGGAGGCGGACATCGCGTGGTTGCGGCGGCTCAAGCTGAGCTCTTCACGCGATGGACGGCGCAGAGCTTGTTCCCATCCGGGTCGCGGACATAGGCGAGGTAGAACTGGCCGAGCGAGTCGACGCGCAGGCCGGGCGGATCCTCGATGGAGATGCCGCCGTGCGCGACGGCCGTGTCGTGGAAGGCGCGGACCTGCTCCGGCGAGTCGCATCGGAAGGCGAGGGTGCCGCCGTTGGCGAAGGTGGCGGGCTCGTCGTTGATCGGTTGCGCGATGCCGAGGGTGCCGCCGTCATGGCGGTAGAAGAGGCGGTGATGACCGGAGCGGGCCTGATGCGGCATGGCGGCGCCGACGCCCAGCACGCCGAGCACCTGGTCGTAGAAGCGCCGGGCGCGGTCGATGTCGTTGGTGCCGATGACGATGTGATTGAACATGAGCGGTCCCTGTGGATGAGGCGTCCAGTGTAGGAATCACGCGCTCCGGCCGCGCGCCGCGACCGATCAAGTTTGGTGCTGATTCGATCACGGGCGCGAGCTCCTCATCCAGCCGCATCCACACGCGCAGCGAAATCCGGCTTGCCCTCGAAATCGCGGAGGTGATTGGGCAGACACCGTCATCGCATCGAGTTCTTCCTCGCGCACGTCCCGCAGCGTTTCCCTGCGACCCGGCAAGGTCCTGCGGAAAAACTCGCGCATCGCAGCGCGCTTCTCCTCGCGCTCATGGATCGCCTCCGGCTGACCGTGAAGAATCACAGGTTGTATTCGCCATGGCGAGGTTCCCCTCAAACGTGATGGCGCGCGAGCATATCCGCCAAGTCCACGCTCCCCTTAAAGTCGGCGCTCCGATCCCACCGACTCCCCCAATGAGCGACACCCCTTTTGACGCCCTCCATGCGTCGCTGCGCGCCGAGGTCGACAACGAGTTCCTGCCCAACGTCAGCATGGCGCTGCTGCGCGGACGCGAGGTGGTGGACCGCTTCTGCTACGGCGCCGCCGATCGCGAGGCAGGCATTCCGCTGCGCGAGGATCACCTCTTCCGCATGTTCTCCAGCACCAAGCTCATCACCGCCTGCGCCGTGCTGTTGCTGGTCGAGCAGGGCAAGCTCGGGCTCGACGATCCCGTGGACCGGTTCCTGCCCGAGCTCGCCGACCGACAGGTCCTGCGCCCTGGCGCCAAGGACCTCTCCGACGTCGAGCCGGCCCGGTCGCCGATCACCACGCGTCACCTGCTGACCCACACGTCGGGGCTGTCCTACGGCGTCTTCGATCCCGGCACCCCGATGTACGAGGCCTACAACCGCGCCGCAGTGCTGCGACGCGATCGTGACCTCGCCGGGATGATGACGGCGCTCGCACCGCTGCCGTTGTGCTTCCATCCCGGTACGCAGTGGGAGTACTCGGTGTCGATGGACGTGCTGGGTCAACTGGTCGAAGTCATCAGCGGCGAGCGCTTCGGGGCTTTCCTCGCCCGACGCATCTTCGAGCCGCTGGGGATGGTCGACACCGACTTCTGGGTGCCCCCGTCCAAGCGGGATCGCCTGACCGTGCTCTATGAGGGGGCGGACGAGTGGGACCCCGACAAGCCCGGCCTGCCGCGCGTCGACGACAAACCCTATCCGGGCGCCTATCTGAACCCCGCGAAGCTGGAGTCCGGCGGCGGCGGCCTGATCAGCACGCTGGACGATTCCATCCGCTTCCTCCGCAGCCTCATCCCCGGCCCCGGCGGGCCCACGCTGCTGCGACCCGAGACGATCGCGCAGATGTTCAGCAATCAACTGGCACCGGGACTGCATGTGCGCTTCGACCTCGCGCCGCCCAACCGCGGATGGAAATTCGGCCTGGGCTCCGCGGTGCGCGACGCCGCCGCGCGCGGCGAGCCGCCCGAGATCCCCGGTGAGGCGAGCTGGGGCGGCCTGGCCGGCACGTTGTGGTGGATCCACCCGCAACGCGGCATCGCCGCCGTGCTGCTGACGCAGCGCTATTTCGGCCACGCCCACCCGTACGCGGCGCGCTTCAAGCGCAACGCGTATCGGGCCTTGCTGCACGGCGGCGTGACGGATGGCCTTGCAGATGGGGCGCGCTAGAGTCGCCCGATGCAACGCTTCTTTCGATCGATGAGCCTCGCGCCCCTGTTCGCCACCCTGCTGGCGTTGGCCGGGGGGACCCACGCGGCGCCGGCCGCCGAGGCCGGGCTTCTTCCGGCGTGCGCCGCGCCGGGTCAGGCCATCCGGGAAGCCGGCTACGTCACGATCGGCGGCATCCGCCAGTGGATGACGATCGACGGCCAGGACTGCGCCAACCCCGTGGTGCTCATCGTCCACGGCGGGCCGGGCAATCCCAACACGCCGTTCGCGCATCAGCTGTTCGGCGGCTGGTCGCGGCACTTCACCGTGGTCCAGTGGGACCAGCGCGGCGCCGGCAAGACCTACGCCGAGAGCAAGCCCGCCGAGGACGAGCCGCTCACCATCGACCGCCTGACCGAGGACGGCGTGGAGGTGGCGCGGTACGCCGCGCGGCGCCTGGGCAAGCGGCAGGTCATCCTGATGGGCGCATCCTGGGGATCGGCGCTGTCCGTGCACATGGCGATGCGCGCGCCCGAGCTCTTCCAGGCCTACGTGGGCACGGCCCAGCTGGTGAACTATCAACTGGATCTCGCGGCCAGCCACGCCAGGACGCTGTCCCTGGCCGAGGCGGCCGGCGATGCGGACAGCCTCGCCAAGCTGCGCAAGATCGGCCCGCCGCCGTGGACCGATCCTCGCGCGTTCGGCGTGCTGCGGCGCATCACCCGCAAGTACGAGGCGCTGAGCACCGATCCCGCGCCGAAGGGGTGGTTTGCCTTCGGCCCCGGGTACGACACGCCCGCCTATGAGGCGGCCTACGAGGCGGGGGAGGATTACTCGTTCCTGAATTTCGTCGGCCTGAAGGGCGATGGCATGGGCCCGCGCATCGACCTGCGCCGGCTCGGGCTGCGCTTCGCGATGCCGGTCTATCTGATCCAGGGCGAGGAGGACCTCGTCACTCCAGCCGTGGTGAGCCGCGCCTACTTCGAGGAGCTGATCGCTCCGAGCAAGCGCTTCATCCCCCTGGCGAGAACGGGCCACGATCCCAACCCCTCGATGATCGACGCGCAATACCGGGTGCTCGAAGAGCTTCGGGGCACCGTGCACTGACGCCAGCCCTCACCCCAACCCCTCTCCCGCTCCGCGGGCGAGGGGCTTCTGCGCCGAGCTGTGGGCATGAGCGCCCTGGATCGGCTCGGCGGGCGCAGGCCGCCGGTCGGCGGCCCGTTCTGCTCGCACAATCCGGGGGCCACTTTTCTGCTCGCCCTTTCTCCCATGCGCCTCGCGCTCATCGCCGCCCTGTGCGTCGGCGTGTCTGTCTTCTCCCAAGCGGTCCCAGCTGCCACCGCCGCCGTCGTTTCTGACACGGGCATCGCCGCGTCGACTGCCAACGCGCCCACTCCGGCGCGGCAGCCGCTCGTGCACCTGCACCACACGGCCTGGACCGCCAAGGACGGGCTGGCCGGCAACGTCCTGGACATCGCGCAGACCGCCGACGGTTATCTCTGGCTAGGCACGGGCAGCGGGCTGATGCGTTTCGACGGCGTGCGCTTCGAGTCCTTCGAGTCGCTCGCCGGTCAGGCCTTGCCCTCGCGCGGCGTGCACGCGCTGCAGGCCATGCCGGACAACTCGCTCTGGATCGGCTTCGTCGAGGGCGGCGCGGCCCAGGTCAAGGACGGACGCGTGCTGCGCGTCGACCAGGACAGTCCGCTCAGCACCGCCAGCACCCGCCGCTTCGCGCTGGATCAGGACGGCGTGCTCTGGGCCGTCGACGGGAGCGCCGTGCTGCGCTTTTCCCGCCAGCGCTGGGTCGTCTGGAGCGAGGGACTCCCCGATCCGCGCGGCTTCCATCCGATGGAGATGCTCGCCGATCGCGCGGGCAACGTGTGGGTGTCGGCCAACCAGGGGCTCTTCGTCAAACCCCGCAAGGGCGATCGCTTCATGCAGGTCCCGATCGCGGACCTGAGCTTTCCCGGACTGGCCGTCGCGCCGGACGGGCGGGTCTGGGTGTCCGACGCGGCGCAGGGACGCGGCGTCCTGAGACTTCCGGAAGTACCCGAGGCCGGCGGCGCGTGGGGACCGCTGCGGGACTGGCGCCAGGTGGCGGGCGGCATCACGCGGCCCTTCTTCGACGCGCAGGGCCATCTCTGGCATGGCACCGGCAATGGCATCGCGCGCGTGGTGCCGCCAGCGGCCGGGCCCCTGGTGCCCGGCGCGCTTGAGCGCGTCGCGCCCTCGTCGGGCGGCGTCTCCGGCTATTACCTGCTGAGCGCGCTGCAGGATCGCGAGGGCAACGTCTGGATCGGCACCAACGCCGGCCTGGACCGCTTCCGGACCACGCGGCTGTTGCAGGTGCCGTTCCCCGAGGCGCCGGCCGCGGTGTCGATGACGGTCGACGCGTCCGGCGTGCCCTGGTTCTCGGCGCATGAGCGGGGGTTGTTCCGTTACGGGACCAGCCTCGAGCGCGTGGACACCGGCGTGCCCGGTGCGCCGAGCTTCATCGCCATGGACGCGCAGGGAGATCGCTGGCTGGGGTATCGCAGCGGATTGCGGGAATGGAAGGACGGCGCGAAACCCGCGCTGCGCCTGCCTCCCGATGCGCCGGAATGGAATTTCTCCGTCATCAACCTGCATGTCGACCCGCAAGGCGTGGTCTGGATGGTGTGCAACGGGATGGGCTTCTTCCGCTACGACCACGGGCGCTGGGAGCGTTTCCATCAACGGCCCGGCGTGCCCAAGGAGCCGCCGGTGAGTCTGGGCAGCGATGCCACGGGCACCGTGTGGATCGGCTATCTGGGCGGGCGGCTGCTGCGGGTGCGCGGCGACGAGCTGACGATGCTCACCGCCAAGGACGGGCTCCAGGTCGGCACCGTCAAGGCGATCACCTCGCGTGGCGACCACGTGTGGGCGGGCGGGGACGCGGGCGTGCAGCGCCTGGACCTGCCCGGCATGCCGGCGATCCGGCCCCGGGACGGCGCCGGGCTCGAGGGCATCACCGGCATCGTCGAGACCGCGCAGGGCGACCTGTGGCTCAACGGCCTGACGGGCATCACCCGCATCACCGCTGCCGAGATCGAGCGCGCGCTCGGTGACGGCGCGTATCGGGTCACCGTCACGCGCTTCGACACGCTGGACGGGCTGCCCGCCTTCGCCGAGCAGGCCTGGCCGCTGCGCACGGCGATGGAGACGCCCGATGGACGCCTGTGGTTCTCGTCGACCAACGGCGTGGTGACGGTGGACCCCGCGACGCTGCGCCGCAACGAGCGGGCGCCCGAGGTTTTCGTCCAGCGGATCGCGACGCCGGAGCAGACCTTCCTCGACATGCGGACGGGCCTGTCGCTGCCGCCGGGCACCCGCGACCTGACGCTGGTCTACACGGCCACGAGCCTGGCCATTCCGGAGCGGGTTCGCTTCCGCTATCGGCTCGTCGGCCTGGATCAGGCGTGGCAGGAGGCGGGCGCGCGGCGCAGCGCGTTCTATACCAACCTGGGGCCGGGGAAGTACCGCTTCGAGGTCGTGGCGAGCAACGAGGACGGGGTCTGGGGCACGACGCCGGCGGTGGCAGAGCTCGAGATCGAGCCCACGCTGACGGAGCGCGCCTCGTTCCGCGCGGGGCTCGCGCTGGCGGTGCTGGTCGCGGTCGCGCTGCTGGTGCGCTGGCGCACGCGCGCGTCGGCCCGCGTTGATCAGGAGCGGCTGCGTGCGCGGCTGGAGGAGCGGGTGCGGGTCGCCCAGGACCTGCATGACACGCTGCTCCAGGGCTTCCTGGGGCTGGTGCTGCGCATGCAGGCGGTGGCGCGCGCGGTGCCGCGTCAGGCGCCCGAGCGCACGAGCGAGGACCTCGACCGCCTGATGGCGATGGCCGACAACCTGCTGGTGGAAGGGCGCGACCGGATCTCCGACCTGCACCGGCCACCGGCGGCCGGACCGGTGGAGGAGATGCTCGCGCCGCTCGGCGAGGATCTGTCCAGGCACCACGGCATGGCCTTCGAGCTGCGCGTCGAGGGGTCGCCGCGCGTGCTGCCGCCGGAGCTCCGGGACCAGCTCGGGCTGATTGCGCGCGAGGCGCTGTTCAACGCCTTCCAGCATTCGAAGGGCACGCGGGTGGCCGTGACGGTCGATTACAGCGGGGCCGATCTCCAGGTCAGCGTGGAGGACGACGGGGTGGGCATCCCGGCCGAGGTGCTGGCCGGCGGCGGTCGCCACGGGCATTGGGGACTGCCGGGCATGCTGGCCCGGGCCGCCCGGGCGGGCATGCAGGTGACGATCGATCGCGTGGACGAGCGGACGACGCGGGTGATGGTGCGGGTGCCGGCGGCGGTGGTGGAGCGGGGGGCGGGCGTTTCCTGACCTCCTTGTCGGTTCTCACTCAACGTGGAACTTTTTTCATTGCAGATGGAACTACCGCCGGTTTGCGCTGAGTGTTGAACTGGCTGAGGGATCGAACGCGGCTATCGCCGCCGATTCCGAACCGGCCGGTATGACGGCCGGAGGAAGTTCCGAGGGCCGACGCACTCGACGCATGCCGACCGGCGAACTGCATCCTCCGCTCGACAGCAACCTCGGGAGGCGCTGGACGACCGGGCAGACCTGGTTATGCACTTTCGCGCTGCCCAATCGGCACGCCAGCATGCATCGTTGCCTGCAAACGGCTGCATTGGCAATGCCAGCGATGTACTGGCCTACACTGAATTTCGCCCAAGAAAGTTCAGGCCACATGAGCAATCCACCCGACAAGGTCATGACGGTGCAGGAAGTCGCGGACTACCTGCGCGTCAACCAGCGCACCGTCTACCGCTTGGCGGTGGGCCGCAAGCTGCCAGGTTTCGAAGTCGGGGCGACCTGGCGGTTCAAGCGGTCCGATATCGAGGGCTGGATTGCTGCCCAATCTTCCGTGGGTGACGCCAGTGCGGTTGGTGAAGGCAAGGGAGAGGGAAAGATCGAATGAAGCTGGTCCCGAACTGCGGCGCAGAGCGCGTCTGCTTCCCCTTATCGGTCTCGTCCTTTGGGTGCTTCGACTCCGCGGACGCGTCGGCCTGGCTCGGGACTGAGCTCATCCTTTCCCCTAATGCCGCGCGGCTGGAACGTTTGGACGGCGACGCCTTCCGTGCCCAACCAACAAGCCCCCATTCAGCGGATTTAACCGCGACTGCCCCCTGTGGGCGAAATCAGGATCGTGTCAGCGCATGAACGCCGTAGAAATCGAACAGGCCATCTCGGACCTGGCCCTGCAGCCTTTCGACGCGGCTGAGTTCCCCTATGCCTTCCTGGCCGCCTTCGGCAACAAGGAGGTCACGCTCAAGCGGCTGCGCAGCGGCAACAACAACACCTCCGACATGCCGGGTGGTGTTTTGTTGCGCAACAACATCCACATCGCCACTTGTGAGGCGGGAAACGTCAGCGAGACCTTCACGGCGCTGCTGGCGAGCACCGCTACCGCCAAGGGCAAGGCCAAGTTCGTGCTGGCCACTGATGGGCAAACCCTGGAGGCTCAAGAGCTGGCCAGCGGCGAAACCGTCACGTGCGACTTCGAGGACTTCCCCAACCACTTTGGCTTCCTGCTGCCGCTGGCGGGCATCTCCACCATCAAGGAGATCAAGGACAACCCCATCGACGTGCGCGCCACGGGCCGACTGAACAAGCTGTACGTCGAGTTGCTGCGCGAGAACCCGGCCTGGGCCAAGGATGACCGGCGCAGCGACATGAATCACTTCATGGCGCGCCTGGTGTTCTGCTTCTTCGCCGAAGACACGGGCATCTTCAGCGACACCGGCCTGTTCACCCAGACGGTCGACCGCTGGAGCGAGCGCAGCGGCAGCAACGCCCACGAAGTGCTGTCCGAAATCTTCCGGGCCATGAACATCAAGCCCTCGGAGCGAGGTGCGACCACGCCACGCCTACCGACCTGGGCCAATGCCTTCCCCTACGTGAACGGCGGGCTGTTCTCGGGCAGCACGGAGGTGCCGCGCTTCACCCAGATGGCGCGGACCTACCTGCTGCACGCAGGCGCGCTGAACTGGCGCGAGATCAACCCCGACATCTTCGGCAGCATGATCCAGGCGGTGGCCGACGACGAAGAGCGCGGCGCTCTGGGTATGCACTACACCAGCGTGCCTAACATCCTGAAGGTGTTGAACCCGCTGTTCCTGGACGACCTGCGAGCAGCGCTGGCCGAAGCCGGCGACAACGAACGAAAGTTGCTGAACCTGCGCAAGCGCATGGCGCGAATCCGGGTGTTTGACCCGGCCTGCGGCTCCGGCAACTTCTTAGTCATTGCCTACAAACAAATGCGCGAGATCGAGGCGGAGATCAATCGCCGCAGGGGTGAAGCGCATCTGGGCAGCGAGATTCCGCTGACCAACTTTCGGGGCATCGAGTTGCGCAGCTTTCCAGCAGAGATAGCGCGCCTAGCACTGATCATTGCCGAGTTTCAGTGCGACGTGCTGTATCGCGGACAGAAGGATGCGTTGGCTGAGTTCCTACCGCTTGATGCCCAAAATTGGATAATTTGCGGCAATGGATTGCAAATTGATTGGCCGAACCTGATGGATATGCACCAAACAGGCGTCAAGCTTGTTTCGGATGACCTCTTTGAAACGCCGCTTGATCAACTTGAAATTGACTTTGCCCACAAAGGCGGCGAAACATATATCTGCGGAAATCCGCCGTACAAGGGCAGCCAGGATCAAACTGACCAGCAGAAGTCAGATTTGGCGCAAGTATTTTTTCAGGAAGGCATCGAAGCCGGCTCCGCAGATTATGTTCTTGGTTGGTTCTCCAAAGCGGCAAATTTCACTCGAAAATACCAATCGAAGTTTGCGTTCGTAACAACGAATAGCGTACATCAAGGCCGACAAGTTGCAAGATTTTGGCCATCATTGCTCGGCGGTGAACTCAAGATATTCTTTGCGGAGCCATCGTTCAAATGGTCGAACCTCGCCTCGAAGAAGGCAGTTGTCACCGTGTCCATTATTGGAATATCAAGACCGCCGGACCGGTGTCGCATATTCTCCGGGGGGCTTGCCCGCGATGTCGCAGAAATTAGTCCATACCTAGTCCCCGGAAGAACGGTATTTGTTGACGAGCGAAGAACACCACTTTCGGAGTTGCCGGCAATGTCATTTGGAAGCATGCCGAACGACGGAGGCGCGTTGTTGTTGCGCATCGATGAATTTAAAGAGGCGTCCTCTGATTCCCGCGTGCAGAAATTTATTCGACCGGCCGCAGGAACCAAAGAGTTCATAAACGGCGTCAAAAGATATTGCATCTGGGTCAATGACGCCGATTTCGAGGAAGCAAATCAGATTCCATTCTTACGGTCGCGATTCAATCGTGTGGAGAGCGCGCGATACGCTAGCAAACGGCCAGCCACCATTGCCCTAGGTCGATACCCCTATCGTTTCGGAGAGGTTCGTCAGTCGGGCGAAGAATCGGCGGTTATAGTTTCTAAAACTGCCTCCGATAATCGCGATTATTTGCCGGCGGCACTATTAGAACGAGGCGGAATTATCACGGAGGCTTTTGGAATATTCGATGCCCCGCTATGGAGTTTAGCGGTGCTTGTGTCACGCCTACACACAGCGTGGGCGAAAACGGTATGCGGACGTATGAAGTCAGATCCGCGATACTCCAACACTCTTGGCTGGAACACCTTTCCCGTCCCGCTGCTCACCGACCAAAACAAGGCCGACTTGACCCGCTGCGCCGAAGACATCTTGCTGGCCCGAGAGGTGCATTTCCCGGCCACCATCGCCGACCTGTACGACCCGGACGCCATGCCGGACAACTTGCGCCACGCGCACGAGCGCAATGACGAGGTGCTGGAGCGCATCTACATCGGCCGCCGTTTCAAGAACGACACTGAGCGCCTGGAAAAGCTGTTTGAGCTGTACACGAAGATGACAGCCGCTGAGAAGAGCAAGCCTGCCGCCAAGGGAAGGAAGAAGACGTCATGAGCGACCACGCCAGCAATCCGACCAACGTCTACACCGTGCCGTCGGTGTCCATTACCACGTCACGCACGGGCGCGTCCAGCAAGGCCAACGAGCTGGGCATGCGTGCCATGCAGGAGCGGGCCTATGCCAAGCGGGGCGAGCAGTACCTACTGATCAAGTCGCCGCCGGCCTCGGGCAAGAGCCGCGCCCTGATGTTCATCGCGCTGGACAAGCTGAACAACCAGGGCCTGCAGCAGGCCATCGTGGTGGTGCCTGAGCGGTCCATCGGCGGCAGCTTTGCCGACGAGCCCTTGACCCGTTACGGCTTCCATTGGGACTGGCACGTTGCCCCGCAGTGGAACCTGTGCAACGCGCCCGGTGGCGATGAGCCGCGCGCGGCCAAGTCCAAGGTGGACGCGGTACGCCAGTTCCTGGCCAGCGGTGACAAGGCCTTGGTCTGCACGCACGCCACCTTCCGCTTCGCGGTGGAGGAACTGGGCATAGCCGCCTTCGACAATCGCGTGATCGCCATCGACGAGTTCCACCACGTTTCCAGCAACCCCGACAACGTGCTGGGCAGCCAGTTGGGCGCCTTCATCGCCCGCGACAAGGCGCACCTGATAGCCATGACGGGCTCGTACTTCCGGGGCGACAGCGAGGCCGTGCTGGGGCCGGCCGATGAATCGAAGTTCGAGACGGTGACCTACACGTACTACGAACAACTCAACGGCTACCAATGGCTGAAGTCGCTGGACATCGGCTACTTCTTCTACACCGGCCCCTATGTGGATGCCGTGACCAAGGTGCTGGACCCGGCACTGAAAACCATCGTCCACATCCCGAACGTCAACGCGCGCGAGAGCCTGAAGGACAAACAGCGCGAGGTGGACGAGATCATGCATGGCCTGGGCGACTGGAAGGGCGTGGACCCCGACACCGGCTTCCACCTGGTGTCTGCGAAGGACGGCCGCACATTGAAGGTGGCCGACCTGGTGGACGACAGCGACCCTGCGCGGCGCACTCGCGTGCTGGGCGCCTTGAAAGACCCCGCGCACAAGGACGACCGCGACCACGTGGACGTGATCATCGCGCTGGGCATGGCCAAGGAAGGCTTCGACTGGATCTGGTGCGAACACGCGCTGACCATCGGCTACCGCAGCAGCCTGACCGAGATCGTGCAGATCATCGGCCGGGCCACGCGCGACGCCAAGGGTAAAGAGCGCTCGCGCTTCACCAACTTGATCGCCGAGCCGACGGCCGAGCAGTCGGCAGTGACCGAGGCCGTGAACGACATGCTCAAGGCCATCTCGGCCAGCCTGCTGATGGAGCAGGTGCTCGCACCGCGCTATGAGTTCACGCCCAAGGATGCCGGCCCCCAGCCAGGCTTCACCTACAACGATGGCGAGGGCTACCAGGGAGGCTGCACCAACGTCGGCGTAAACGAAGCGACCGGCCAGTACCACGTCGAAATCAACGGCCTGACCAAGCCAGAAACGCCCGAGGCCACCCGCATCTGCAAGGAAGACTTGAACGAGGTGGTGACCAGCTTCCTTCAGGACAAAACTGCGCTGGAGCGCGGCTTGTTCGACAAAGAGAACACCCTGCCGGAAGAGCTGACGCAGTTGCGTATGGGCAAGATCGTGCGCGAGCGCTACCCGGAGCTGAGCGAGGGCGACCAGGAGGCGATTCGCCAGCACGCCATTGCCGCCATGAACATCACTCAGCAAGCCAAGCTGGCCCTGGCCCAGGCGGACGCTGCGGGCGGCGTCGCGGTGCAAGGCAGCACGGCGCTGCTGGATGGCGTACGAAAGTTCGTCAACGTGCGCGACCTGGATATTGACCTGATCGACCGCATCAACCCCTTCGATGCGGCCTATGCCGTGCTGGCCAAGGCGATGGACGAGAAGTCACTGCGCCAAGTACAGGCCGCCATTGCGGCGAAGAAGGTGAGCATTCCCGAGGAAGAGGCGCGCGATCTGTCGAAACGCGCCTTGCAATTCAAGACCGAGCGAGGCCGCCTGCCGGACATCAACTCGGCCGACGCTTGGGAGAAACGCATGGCCGAAGGCGTGGCCGCCTTCGCGCGTTACCGCGCGCAGGCCAAGGCGGCACAAGCCCAGGGAGGCACCGCCAATGGCTGACATGGACGATGATGAACTGCTGGATGCGCTGGGCGTTGAAGTCGCACCGCTTAAGGCGTCCAGTCGCACGCCACGTGAGGAACGCATCATCGCGGGCTTCGAAGACATCTTGCGCTTTCACCAGACCCACGGGCGAGCACCGCAGCACGGCGAAGGCAGGGACATCTTCGAACGTCTGTATGCCGTTCGGTTGGATCAGTTGCGCAGGCTTCCAGAGGCGCATGCGCTGCTGGCGGGGCTGGATACGCCCGGGCTGCTGTCCGGCGCCGCTGACAATGTGCCTAATGTTGATGCTCTTGACGAAGACGCGCTGCTAGCTCAACTCGGCGTGGATTTGCCGATCGTCGACGAACAAGACATCCGTGTGTTGAAGCATGTTCGGTCGGTCGCTGAGAAGCGGTTGGCTGAGGAGATCGCCAATCGCGACAAGTGCGAAGACTTCGAGCGGTTTGCCCACCTGTTTGATGCGGTGCGCCGAGACCTTCAATCGGGCGTTCGGCGTGGACTGACCTTCCAATCAAAGGAAAGGGCACTGGACGACATCGTGCAGGGGGCCTACTTCATCATTGGCGGCCAGATTGCCTATGTCGCTGAAGTGGGCGAAGCGTTCACGACCCAGTACGACCGACGCGACAGCCGCCTGCGTGTCGTGTTCGACAACGGCACCGAGGCCAGTGTATTGATGCGCTCGCTGCAGCGTTCATTGCATCGAGACGATGCTGCTAGGCTCATTTCCGACCCAGACGCTGGACCGCTGTTCAGCGGGGAGGCCGAGCCCGACGATGTCGAGTCCGGCACGATCTATGTACTGCGCAGCAAGTCCCATCATCCCTTCGTAGCCGAGCACCGGGAGTTGATCCACAAGATTGGGGTGACGGGCGGCAAGGTGGAGACGCGCATCGCTGGCGCGGACAAGGACGCCACCTATTTGCTGGCAGATGTCGAAGTCGTCGCAACCTACAAGCTGCACAACCTAAACCGTACCAAGCTTGAAAACATATTTCATCGCCTGTTCGGTGCTGCTCAACTGGACTTGACGATAGAGGACCGCTTTGGAAATCCGGTCAAGCCTCGGGAATGGTTCCTCGTGCCGCTTCAGGTAATTGACGAAGCTGTGCAACGGATTCGGGATGGTTCGATTACGAGCATGGCCTACGACCCTGGCTCGGCGCGTCTGATTCCAGTTGCCTAGGAGGGCTAAGAACACGCGCCGCTGCTGCAGGGAGCTGCGGAGTCCGTAGTTCAAAAGGGCTCGGGTTCGCTTCAAGGGCTGCAAAACTTCGTGGCGTCACTGCCGCTGACCCGCTACGCGCGGTAGCAGCTCAAACAACGTGTGCATGAGGACGAGCGGGTTGCCAGGCGCCTGAATGAGACTTTCAAGCGCTTCCCGATTTAGCTCGAAGACTGCGCTTGCCAAGGAGTCG
The DNA here is from genome assembly GCA_039594005.1 of Roseateles sp. Taxonomy (GTDB): domain Bacteria; phylum Pseudomonadota; class Gammaproteobacteria; order Burkholderiales; family Burkholderiaceae_C; genus Roseateles. The sequence continues at coordinate 176,013 of JBCNOF010000001.1, read as the reverse complement.
GCGGCTAACATTTCGCATAGACCTATCGGATCCTCTCCGCGGCGGACGTAGGTGATCTCAAGTACGTCACACCGTAGATCGTCTCGCAGGAACACCCAGTTTGGAAAACTGATGTCGATGGCTACCATCACCGCCTCGATAGCTGGCCACAGTTCCGTCGACTCGCGAAGGCTCGGATGGATGCGTATGGCGGTCTCGCGGGCGAGTTTTCTAAGTGCATGCGACGAGATCAACTCTGCCAGCTTCATCAGCAAAACCGCTGCCTCCAACGCGCTAAAACCGCCAAGCTGCACCAAAGCCTCGGCGCGCTCTTCATCAAACGCGTACATCAGCCGGCGCGAACCACCATTCGCTAAAGGCTTCCAGAGCAGGTCATCCACCGGAGATGGCAAGGTGAGCAGCTGCTCCCGCACCCAATCAACCGAGACCGGCTCATCTCGAAGCAGCGCCCGCATCGGCGAAGCGATGAATCTTTCCGTACCAGGATAGCGACCTTCGGCAACCGAGATCGTCGGGGCCTGAGGCACCCGCCGGCCTGCCGGGTACATCGCCCACTTTCCGGTGCGCTTCTTTCCGTCATTACCTCGCTGAACAAGCCGCGGCTCAAGGTGCTCCTCGATGTCGTCAGGGGAGACTAGGCCCGACCGCACCTGGAGGACGCCAAACCATAGTTGCGTGAACAGCACGTCGATGATGTGCCGCGGTGGGTGCCCACGCCCTCTTCCTTTGAGATCGTCAGCCATGACGTCGGAGAGTACAGATATTCGATTAACTGTACGGCTGTTCAAAAGCGTGACCGGGTAGAACACTGCGCGCACCCTCACCTGAGCCTGAAGCCCATGTCACTTGAACGAGCCGCCGAGCAGGCCGCTTTCGTTGATGAACTGCGCGGGGAGCTTGAATCGCTGCACGGCCCGCTTCTTGGCGGACCGAAGCTGATTGCAGCGCTAGGCCTCACCAGCTCAGCCTCGCTGCGTCAGGCGCGCAGGCGAGGCCGCGTGCCCGTTCCCCTATTCACGCTGCCGAAACGGCGCGGATTTTTCGCCCTCACCCGAGATGTGGCGATCTGGCTTGCCCAAGCTCGACTCGCCGCATCTCATTCACAAACCCCGAACGCAGCGAGAGGAGCCGACGACCTGACGACCTGACCTCTATCCCGCCCAGAAACGACAAAGCCCGAGGCGGGAACCTCGGGCTTTGCGTCCGACCAGAAGGCCAGATCAAGTAGCGACTTGTTGTGGTCAGTATGGGCCGCATACCGCAAGGCGTCAAGCTTTGGGGTAGCTGGGCGAACTCATCCCTTCATCTTGAAAGGACCGCCCATGCGGAAGCCCAGCACTTCAGCAGGCATGACCATGCCCGCGACGCGCTCCAGCGCACCTGACGATCCCCCTGACGGGATCAGAGCCGTGACGCGGCCACCTGACGTTTTCACTGCGCCAGTGCGTCGGCTTATCAAGCCGACGACGCCGCGAACGGTCCACTTGCTCAACATCCCCGCGTTGGCCGCGCCAGTTCAGGCAGAGGCCACGACCGAGGCCGCTTCGTGCGCTTGGCCGGGCTGTGCCCTACGGTCAAGCACATCGCAGCGCAGCCATGCACCCTGCTCCTCAGCGGTCAGGCGTACACGCCGGACTACCGCGTCGAGTGCCACAGCGGCGCCGTGTCGTACTGGGAAGTCAAGCTGGAGAAGCGCTTCAACGACTACCGAGCGCTGTTCGACCAGGCTGCGCAATACCTGCAGGAGCAAGGCGAGCGCTTTTACGCCATCTCCAACGTGTCGCTACGTTTCCGTGGACACCACCTGCATGCCGAGCTGCTGCACCGCTACGGCAAGGCAGAGCCAGCTGAGGCCGATGTCACCCGCGTGCTGACCGAGGCACGCGGCCATCCGAATGGGTGCTCGGCGGTGCGACTCGCCGCCCGTGCCAGGGCTCCGCTGGAACTGATCTACCACCTGCTCGCTCGTCGCCGGCTAACTTTCAAGCGCCGCATCGGCGAAGCCGACCTCATCACCTTGCCCGAATTCCTGGAGAAAGAAGATGACCTTCTGCTTGCAAGCTGGCTTGATGTTTCGCCGTGGCGAACGAACGCTGGAACTCATGCGCGAGCTGCCGGACGGCAGGTTGGCCCTTGAAGACTGCCTGACTCGCCGACAAGCCGTGTTTGATAGAGCGGAACTGCTCAAGCAAGTCTGGAGCGGCCGGCTGGCCCTTCTGGATCAAGGCGCCGCGGCGCCAACTGCTGCACGAGCTGCAGCACCGAGCATCCAGATGATCGCGTCCTTGAAGCCGGCGGCCCGGCAGGAGCTGGAACGACGCATGGCATACCTGAAGGGGCTCGATCAAGCGCACGTTTCGCTGGGCAGACGCGCCCAGATCGCCAAGGTGATCGACACCGTCGCCTCCCGCTTGGGCGACAAGAAGAGGCCATCGACCTCTGCCGTGATGCAGTGGGCGCGGCAGCTGCATGCAGCTCAGGGATATGCCGGCGCGGTCGTGGACAGACGGGCGACGAGAAAGGCGAGTCGCCGCATCGCTCCTGTGATGGAGGAGATCGTTGCCAAAGTTCTTCAGCAGGTCTACCTGACGCGAGCACGCAATTCGCTCGTCCATACCCAGGCGGTGATCCACGCTGAGGCTGCAAAGAGGGTTCGGGCTGGTCAGCTTACGCAAGACGATGCACGAATCAGCTTGGCGACGCTCAGCCGCCGGGTTGCCGACGTCGATCGCTACCGCGTAATCGAAGCGCGTCATGGTTCGGCGCGGGCGCGCATGGTGTGCAGGACCAGCATGCACGGAGCTGCAGCCAGCTATCCGCTGCAGCGGGTTGAAGTCGATCACACGCCGATGAACTGGGTCGTCGTCTGCGATCGAACCGGGCTGCCGCTGGGTCGTCCGCTGCTCACCGTTCTGATCGATGCCTTCTCCAACTACGTGTTGGGCTTCTATGTGAGCTTTTACGGGGCCGGCCTGACCAGCGTGTCGGGCGCGTTGCGATGTGCGATCCAGGCAAAGGACGAAATGACCCACGGATTGTCGCTGTCCAACCGATGGCTAGCGGAAGGCGTCCCGGACCGACTCATGCTTGATAACGGGCTGGAATTTCACAGCCCGGTCTTCCAGCTGATGGGTTGGGAGTTGGGTATGGACTTCACCTACTGCCGAGTCCGTACTCCGTGGCTCAAGCCGCACGTCGAACGCTTCTTTTCAACGCTGGACACGCTCACTCTGGCCAAGGGCCGCATTCACAAGCGCATGGCCAACGTGGTCGAGATCGATCCCATAGAAGGTGCCGCGGTGATGTTCTCGGACTTCGTGAAGGGCATCGTTCAGTTCGTCGTCGACGTGCATCCTTTCCAGATCAACCAACGCAAGCTGGCCCGCCCTCATGATCTTTTCGTGGAAGGTGTAGAGCGGCGACCGCCCGTTCACTTTCCGCGTGACATGGAGGCACTGCGGATGGCTTCAGCGCGGTCGGCGACGAGAACGGTTGGCCCTGGCGGTGTGGAGATCCAAGGCTTGCCGTTTGGCGGCCCCGAACTGCTGGACATGCGTAAGCGCCACGGGGAGCGATTCAAGGCGCTCGTCAAATGGGACCTGGACGACATGAGCCAGATCTGGGTGCAAGACCCGCAGACCAAGCAATGGGTGGTCAGCGGCTGCCGGTGGCGCCACTACGCCGACGGTCTGAGCTGGAACCAGCATTTGGCCATCAGGAAGTTCGCGCGCCAAGAGCTGCAGGACTGCAACGCTGGGGAATATCTGGAGCAGGCCCGACTGCGGCTGCATGAACACTGGATGGACTCGACGGGCTGGAAAACGCGGGTAGACCGCAAGCTAGCGGCGATCGCGGCAGGCTACACATCTGCACGCGTACTTGCGAGGGACGACCCGCAGCCGCCAGCGGACAAGCGCAGCCAAGCACTTCCCGAACCGCCGATTCCAGTGTGCGAGGAAGAGTATGAGACCGTCGTCTTGAAGCGAGGTGGCCAATGGCACTCCATGTAATCGACACTGGAGACCAGCTCGATGATGACGACGAGAACGTGCAGGCAAGGCGCATGTCCATGTACTCGCCACGAGCCATTAAAGCGGCCCGCAGCCTTTCAAACGCCTACATCCTGTTCCCCCAGATCAAAGCAGCACTAGCGGCCTTCGATCGCGTCTATCAGCTCTCCCGGGACGTCGCCATTCCTCAGGGCGTGCTTCTGATCGGGCCGCCGGGTTCGTCCAAGACGAGCGCGGCGCATTACTTCATGCAGTCCCTGCCGCCAGCGTCAGATGTCGTCGATGGCTTTGGAGCTCTGTATGTGCGCATGAGGCCTGGCGCCACGGCGGGTCTGATCGTCTCCCAGGTGCTCAATGCCGTCCGGCATCCATTCACCAACGTGCGGCACGATCGGCTAGCGCCAATGCGGGACATAGCCTGCGAAGCCCTGCAGCACAAGGGCACGCGATTGCTCTTCGTCGACGAGGCGCAGTCCCTGACCCAACGTGGACGCGGGCGCGTCGTCGACGAACGGGACACGTCCGCGGCAAACATGCTTCGCGAGATCATGGACCGCGCCGGCATCGGCCTGGTGTTGTTGGCCGATCAGCGGCTGCCGGGGCTCGACCACGTGGACAGGGCCCTGGCCGACCGCGTCTCGGTTCGGTTGTCGCTATCCCACTTCGACAACGACGCAGCATGGGCCGCCTTCCTGACGGGGTTGACCCGCTGCGTCGACCAGCCGAGCATGAAACTATTCACCAACACTGCGGCCCGGGCCGCCACGCATACCGCGACAGCGGGTTCGCGTCGAGCCACCATGCGGCTGGTTGTCGAAGCCGTCCTTATCGCCGTCGATGCGGAAGCGGCTGAGGTGACGCAAGCCCACCTGCAACTCGCATTCCAGCGCACGAGGGGGCCAGGCCATGAACTGCCCAATCCCTATGGAAACGCTTGAGCCGCGCCAGTTGCCGGTGAAGCTCGAACTCGCCCCGGCGGAGTCGGGCTTGGGCTTCGCGCTGCGCGCCCTTCGAGCCAACGGCGTGGCGTTCGACCAGGGCATCCGGTGGCTTGGCTTGGAACGCCATCGGCCGCTCGATCAGCGATCGGTGCGACGCATCGCTTGGTGCCTTGACGTCGACAGCAGCCAGTTGGGCAAGCGATTGGTGATGCAGGACGCCGATGTCGGATGGGTGCGCTTCGCCGGCATGCGCTTCCGTCGCCAGGTGGCGACCAACAGACTGTACGCCAAGGTCTGCCCCCAATGCCTGAGGGAGCATGGCATCGCCAAGGTGAGCTGGCAGCTGCGTGCAGCAGTCGGGTGCGCACAGCACGGCTACAGCTTGATCTGGCTTTGTCCTCACTGCGGTCAAACCATCGCATGGAACAGGCCGGACGTGGACATCTGCCGATGTGGCCGGTACTTCAAGACCCAATCAGCCGATGCGGTTGAACCGGAGGTTCAAGCCTGGCTGAATTGGATGGAGCGCGCGCTCGGCGATGTCGCGCCTTCGTCGCCGACGGCGCTTCCAACCGCAGCGCTGCACTTGAGCATCGACGGCGCTTTCCGGATCATCGAGGCGCTTGGGCTCTGCCCTCGCGCGGGAGCGTCGGTCCGATCCGCGCTGGCGGGGTGCAAAACACCTCGTGGACTGGGCGCCGTCGTGCAGCGAGGGGTGGAGCGACTCAAGGCGATTGAGGCGGACCCGGGAGTTGCCATGCGGTTTTCCATGGTGGCGAATCAGCCAGCGTTAGCGCAGATCGCGGCGGACGCTGTAGCCGTCGAAGACCAGGCGCTTGCGTGGTGGTTGATGCAGAGCATGCGCAGCAGCGTGGATCCTGGCGCGACTCGGGCAGGAAGTCGACCACGAGGACAGCTCCCGCTGTTCATCTCATGAGTGGGGATCCTGTGCTGCTTGGCGGTGTTCCTAAGCCATTCAGCATTGAGGCGGCCAGCAGTTGGCTCAGCCGGCTGGCGCTCGCTCAAGGATGCACTGTGCGCGAACTGTTGCGGTTCCTGAACCTGCGCAGCGACGAAGATCTGGATGTTCAGCTCCGAGGCCATGCGCTCTCCGAGCTGCGACGCAAGTGCGGCTTGCCGGGGGTCTCATTCGCGTACGCTGAATTCGTCATCGACGGAGTCCAGTACGCCAGGCTTCGCCACCGCTGTCTGCTCTCCGACCGTCAAAGAAGCTCGCGATTCCGCGTGTGCCCAGACTGCCTAATGCGAGAAGGGGAAGGTGGCGGGACCATGTTCATTTTGTGGCGCTTCGTGGATTGGCGATATTGCCCGCTTCATCGGTGCTTGATGGACGAGCGATGTTTTGCATGTCGATCCCATATAAGGTTCCCAGTTGACATGGCCCAGACCCGCGCGGGTCGCGAAGGATTCGCGTCACAACGGCGGTGCCAGAACTGTGCAGCCGACCTCGCTGTGGCGCCGCGGGTGACGGTCGATTTCGATAGCGCCGCGCGCTTTTCTGAGCGTGAACAGGGATGGCTGCTGGCGGGGCGGAAATTCGTGGCGACGTTTTGCGGTAGAGGGTCGGGCGATCCACACCACCTCCGCCCTTCGATGGAGCGGCTGTTGATGGTGTTAGATGACCTTCCGCGCCCGGAAACGTGGCGCATGGCCGAAGCACGCATACGTTTTGAAGCTACGCGCGATGCAAACGCAACTTCAAAAAGCCATTTCAGCAAGCTAGAGATCGAACGCTCAGCTTGGCCATGGCCCCCCAGCCGCTAGAGTTGAAATGGCGCACCGACGTCCACCCTGCTTCCTAGCATCCATAGGTTTGATCGTCGGCTCTCCCCGTTGGAAAAACCTCTGCGCTTGAAGGATTTCAATGATCACGACCAAGGCCGCGCGGCGACTGGCTCACGAACAGGCTCTAGCCAGCACTCGTATCGAAGGGCATCGGCCAAGCGCAGAGTTCCTCGCGGACTGCGAAGCGGTGATCGAGGGCAGCATGTCGCATGAGCAGGCACGCGCAGCGAGCTTGGCGCGTGCTCAAGTCAGGGATAACGACGCTTCGGAAGCGAGCGCCAACAACGCTTCTCGCGACATCGATCAATCAAGTGAGATCCGCTCGCGACGTTAAGGCTGTCTGCACAAGGTTCGCGTCACATAACCTACTCGTGGAGCCGGGTTGTCTGACTGACACGTCGATCTCAACAGTAGTCGACCGCCCCGGGGCACAAAGGGGGTCATCAAAGGCACGACGTGCCGACTCGCGCGCGGGTGTAACGACGTTGACCGGACGATCTGCGCCAATCGGCCAGCTGTACCAAGGACGCACCTTCAGCAATTACAAGACATAGAACCGTAGGAAGAAGCGGATGGACGAAAACTGGGATGCGAGCATCGACGTGACGAGATGTGCCGAGGGCTGGTTCACCGCTGTTCTCGTTCTTGTACCGCCTGCGGAGATCGGACTGCCAATCCGACTTCCTATAGACGGTAAGTTCGCCGACCCGCAGTTGGCCGAATGGCCGCGCTGGACGCGTTTGCAGCGATGACTCGCGGCTAATGAGCAGGCGGAGGCGGCGCTTCAACCGAAGGCCAGTGGGGGCCAAGGATCCGGAGGCCTCAGCCTGGTTTGCCAAGGAAACTGAGTTTCGCCTTGAGCAGCTCCTTCGCAGTCTCCGATGGGCTCATGGCAAAGCAGATTATGTCGCCAGTTTTGCCTTATTAATTATTTCCGACAATTGGGATGGTGTGATCCTGAAGATTCCGATGAGATTGAGGTCGTTGTCAAACTCGAAAAGACGGATTTCTGCTGGCTTTGTATTTAACTCTAGAATTGCAGCGTAGCCGTTGCCAGAGGTGACCCCAAGCGCGCGGGTCGAATAGAACAACTGTGGCTGTTCGGCTGGAATTGGGCTGAACAAAATTCGATCCCTTTGCGCGACATACACACCCCAACGCAACGGCGACTCGGGTGTGGGGGCCGTCCATATGACACCTTTTGAGTCGATATCGTAGAACCTGTTATTTCCAGTTTCCACCGCTTGAGTCTTTAGCCATCGAATTGATGAGATTCTTTCCAGCTGCGCCGGCTCGATGGTGGGTGGTTTTGTACGGCGGATAAGGATTGGCGGCGGAGCAAAAATGCCTCTTCCGTTTGGAGGAAGAGAGTTTGAAATATCCGTGACATCGCTGCTGGATGACGCTGTTCTCGCTGTTCCACAACCTAGCACATACTTCGCTTCGCCGTGCTGACCCACGGTAGGAAAGTTGAGATGCATCACCGACTGATTTAGCTGGCTCTCCACGCCATCGCGCACCTTAACGGAAGTCTTGATATCGAGACGCCATCGGAAATCAGAGGGCGCTGACGGGTCCAAATAGAGGCGATTTCGTTTCACCTCGATCCTGCCCTCTGCGGTGGGACGTGGAAGCTCGCGAATCCCAATGCATTGATCCGAATGAAGTCCAAGCATCCTCAATGTTGGTACAAATACGAGTGGAGCACTGTATTGATCTGGCCAATTCCTGCATGCCGAAGCACCTGCGGCCATTACTTCAAATCGGAGGATGGGCGTGGCGCTCGGCAACTCGCGTGTGCTTGAGAGAAAGAAATCCTTCTGCGTTTCAATCGCTGAGAATCCGGAGCGAAGCAGAAAGCGGATCACGTCGTAGTCCATGACGTACGGCCAACTGCTCCGTTTTGGATCATACTTCGACCCGATTGCCATCGGAAGAAATCGGTAATCGATGAAGATATCCGAAACCGGGGTGGCACCTCGATTCTTAGCGTCATTCATCGAACAAGATTGCTTCACGATTCGCTCTTGCTCTGCTCGATTTGTCACCTCCGGGATTCTTGCCGAATCCTCCGCAAATGACTGGGTTGGAATAATTGCCCACCCCAGCGCCATTCCAAATCCGAAGACATAAACGAATCTCATTAAAGACCTCTGAACTTAGCACCGCGAGGGTAGTCCATCTCGCCTCGAGTGACAGACCAAACACTGCGCCGACGGTGGCTGCAAAATCTAAAGCCGTCTCGAGCGCCTGTGCCGCGCTCGAGAGGCTCCTTCTCAGTACGATCAGCGAGCAGGGGCGGCGATTAAGTGGCGATGTTCAAGTGTGTAGGAGGGCAGCATCGCGTGGGTTGGCATGCCCGCCGATCCGGAGAACGACGCCATTGCTGCGAGGAGGGCATCTACCTGGCGTGTCACCGCCGAGATCTCCATCGTGCTTCGCAGGACGACGCGCTCGGCGGCCATTTCCACCGACTCGCGTTGGGAGGTATCTTCCACTATCGCCGCCTTAGCGCCGGCTGGCTGCCCTGCCGCAGTGTTCACTTGTGCATGCGTGAGGACGGTGCCATCGGCGTACAGGACACGCTCAACTTGATTGGCGGGGCCTAAGTGCCAATCTTTGACCACGACTTTGTCCGTCCGTCGTCCCCGGGAATGTGATTTCCAGGTTGTTGTTGACCTTTTTGAACGTCGATCCTGAGCGAGCCGTGCAGCGCTCATCTGCTGACAGGACCGTACTTGGGCACATTTGGCGCGGCGGGGACCAGTCCCTCAGGCGGGCGCTCCTTCTGGCGAGCCTCAGCGCTGCGATGGGCTGCTATCGAAAGGCAGAGGGACCAAGCTGCTTGGTCTCCCTGTTGAATCGCAAGCCCATTTATCTGGCTGTGAGCGCACATGCTTCGCGATTGGCTCGCACGAGTTGTCAGATGCTGATCGACGGCATGCAATTCGAGGAGAAAGCGGCCAGGCGGCTGACTTCCTTTGGCGGGAAGGGCCAAACTGGTATTTGGAGGCGTGGCGAAGCGCCGCATGACGACTGATCCCGACCCCCATATGGAACTTCGAGTTCGATCCATCGCTGGGGATCGTCATGCGGAACTCCGACTGGGCAGTGGGACTTCGAGTCCGTACGGTTGCTGGCGCCGCACCTTCCTCGGGATTCTCGGCGGCTCGACTTCCTGTTCCGGTTCAAGTTGACCGAGTCAGGGCTGGCCAGTTTAGGCTGAGAGCGGACTGGTACACGCTGCAGTCGTGTCGGGGCATCAGATTGGCTACTTTCTGGCAACCAGGCATCCCTCCAGCAACACCGCCGACTCTCTACCTGAACCTGAGCTTGGCCCGAATGTGCGTCGGCCGTTAGACGTGACTGCTGCCTAAATCGCGCCCTAGACGGCTCAGAAAGTCTTCGCGCAGCTTTGGTGGAATGCCAGGGGATCGCCCCGCGAGCCATAGCTGTACCAGCGCCGCCAAGTTGGGGAGCTCGTGAAGGCGGGGAAGTGCATCTCGCTGCACACGTAGGCAGAGTTCCCTGGCCGCACCTTCGGCACTTTCTGGCCCAGTGACTGCCCACCAGAGGTCAGCGCGATCATTTCCAAGGAATCCGATCCGTTCCCGCCAGTGAGCGGCTCCGATAGAAGGTTTGGTTTGGGCTCGAATGTCCTCATAAACGACTGCCGGGGCGAAGATGCCAACATTGACCGTGAAGCGCGCATCGTTGGCCCCGTTTGTCCGAGACCCCTGCACTTCGATGAGGTGCACCACATCCTCGCTATGGCGCTGGAACAACGCACCAGACCTGCGAAATCCGGCCGGCTTGAGTAACGCGTCCAGCGCGGCAACTATCGGTGCTTTGAGCTCTGCTGGCTTCACTGTGCTGCCAAAATTTGAATATGAGGGGCGACTTCCGGTCGAAGCGTACATGACCGGATGCGGCTCGGCGGTTCGCTTTCGCTGCAGAGCTGTCGTCTGCTTCAGGCTGAGAGTAGACAGGCTGCTTAAAGTAGGCGGCGCGAAAGAAGCGGCTTAGAACACCACGCCATTCCCGCAGTGCCTCATTCACCGGTTCTTATCCGTTGTACATGAACAAGACTAATTTCTTGCTGGGGCTTACTACGATTAAGCCGCTTCGCCCGTAAGCGTAGTAACTTCCTTTGCTATTGATAATCTCTGTTGCTTGTCGCTCCACTGCATCGTCAATGGTGATGCAAAATCCATAAGCGCAAATGTAGTCATAAACATCGAGTTCACCAGCCACTCCGCTTGACTTCCATCTGTTACCCGCGCTTATCGGCGTTGAATGCCACTCCTCGTATCTCTCGCCCGATTGATCGTACTGCGTGTTACTATTAGATGACAGATCGTTGAAAAAGTCTATTCCCCGCTTACACACATCATCGGCGACTTCATCTGGCAGCGGAAAAATTCGGATCCCCGCTTCATTGCCGCCTGGACCGAATCCCCAAGATTTCTCTTCGCTGTATGAAATAGAGGTTACTTGGAGCGCACTAGGAACCACACCTAGCTTAAAGCTTCTCTCGTAGCTCTTAGAGGCCAGAAAAGGAGTCGCAACTAATGTGAAGATGAGCAACAGGAAACGCAGACGCGGAAGAATCATGTAGGCACAAAGACCACCGACGGCTACAGCTATTGGGATTAGCAACAAGCCCATAAGTAATAGATATGGCATTAGCGCGTAGGGTTTTGCGTCCGGAGCTTCAGTGCTACATCGATTCAAGTAAACGACCGCCTTCGCTGCATTCCAGCCGCGCCCGCTAGGCAATTGAAGTTCGGTGAAGTGGCTAACGCATCAACGAGGCTTTGCGTGCCTCAGCCCTCCAAGCCCAAAGGTTGAACGCCGCAATACCTACAACCGCCAAGGAGAGTGTCTGCAGGAAGATGGCCGCGGCCAGAAGACCTGCACCAAGGTCGTCCTCGCCGATAGGAACCGGGGGAAGAAGCAATTCCATCAGTATCGCTGTGAGGCCCAACCAGCCAACAAGCCCAACGACGGACGACAGTAGCAGGCGCATGAGAACTCTTTTCATCGGCTCGAAAGTTGGAAGAGATGGCGCAGGATGCACCCGTTCCGTGAGGCCAATGCGAAGTGGTAGGGGTGAGTTCGCTACCGCTGCAGAGGGAAATGACGCCGCCAGTCGGCTCGATCATCACCAACTCTGTTGATTCCCGCTCGATACTGACCCGCCGTTTCCATCCAATCTTGACCCACCCTTGTTCGAGCCTCTGAGGCTCAGGCTGTGGGTAACTTCTTGGTCTTGGGCTCCTTCGGGGGGGGTTGTGCAGAGCTGTTCTTGAATCGGTAGCTTTCGTTGCCGGTTTCAAGGATATGGCAGTGGTGGGTGAGGCGGTCCAGCAGGGCCGTGGTCATCTTGGCGTCGCCGAAGACGCTGGCCCATTCGCTGAAGCTCAGGTTCGTCGTGATGACAACGCTGGTGCGCTCGTAGAGCTTGCTCAGCAGATGGAAGAGCAGCGCGCCGCCCGATGAGCTAAACGGCAGGTAGCCGAGCTCGTCGAGAATCACCAGGTCCATGTGAGCAAGCCGGTGCGCCATCTGGCCGGTCTTGTTGTTCAGCTTCTCCTGCTCCAGCAGGTTCACGAGTTCCACCGTGGAGAAGAAGCGCACCCGTCGCCGGTGATGCTCCAGGGCCTGCACGCCGATGGCCGTGGCCAGGTGGGTCTTGCCCGTGCCTGGCCCGCCGACCAGCACGACGTTTTCCGCCCGGTCCATGAACTCGCCGCGGTGCAACTGCTTCACCAGCGCTTCGTTGACCTCGCTGTGCGCAAACTCGAAGCCAGCCAGATCTCGGTAAACCGGGAACTTCGCCTGCTTGAGCTGGTACGCGACGGCACGCACCTCACGCTCGGCGGACTCGGCTTTGAGCAGCTGAGCCAGGAAGGGCTGCGCGGCTTCAAACGCCGGCGCGCCTTGCTCGGCCAGGTCACCCACGGCCTGGGCCATGCCAAACATCTTGAGCTCGCGCAGCGCGGTCATGAGCCCGTTGGTTGCTGAGTCACGCATTGCGGACCTTCCTTTCTTCGCGCAAGGCGTCGTAGCGATTCACGTTGGCCTGCGGCTCGTTGGTCAAGCGCAGCGCGTGCGGGGCATTCACCGGTGGTGGCTCGGTCTTCCCGTCTACCAGCCGATGCAGCACGTTGAGCACGTACATCTTGGTCGGCACGCCGACCTCCAGAGCCAGCTCGACGGCCGCCAGCACCGCCTGCTCCTCGTGGTGCAGGACCAGCGCCAGGACGTCGACCATCTCTCGGTCACCGCCCGGCTTCTTGAGCAGCTCAGCCTGCAGCCGCTTGAAGGCCTGCGGCAGCTCGACAAACGGCGCGCCGTTGCGCAGCGCGCCAGGCTTGCGCTGCAGCACCGCCAGGTAGTGACGCCAGTCGAAGATCGTCTTGCCGAGGGTGTCGTGCCGCCGGTCGATGAACCGCTGGTGCTCGCAGATGATGTTGCCCTCGGCCGCGACGACGAGCCTGTCGGCGTAGACGCGCAGGCTCACCGGCCGGTTGGCGTACGACGCCGGCACGCTGTACCTCGTGCGCTCGAAGGTGACCAGGCAAGTCGGCGAGACGCGCTTGGTGTGCTCGATGAAGCCGTCGAAGGGGCGCGGCAGCTGCATCAGCAGTGGTCGCTCGTCCTGCCAGGCGTCGTGCACGGTGCCGGGCAGCTTGCCGTGCGAGATCTCGGTCCACAGCGCCTTGCAGCGCTCCTCCAGCCAGACGTTGAGCGCGTCCATCGAGGGGAAGGCCGGCACGGGTTGCCAGAGCCGGTGCCGAGCGTCGCGCACATTCTTCTCGATTTGGCCCTTCTCCCAGCCCGAGGCCGGGTTGCAGAACTCGACTTCGAAGAGGTAGTGGCTGACCATCGCGGCGAAGCGCGCATTGACGTCGCGCGCCTTGCCGCTCAGGACCTTGTCCACGGCGGTCTTCATGTTGTCGTAGATGCCGCGCTTGGGCACGCCACCAAACACGCGGAAGGCGTGGTTGTGGGCGTCGAACAGCATCTCGTGCGTCTGCAGCAGGTAGGCCCTCACGTAGAAGGCTCGGCTGTGGCTGAGCTTGAAGTGCGCCACTTGCAGCTTGGTGCGCTCGCCGCCGAGCACGGCCCAGTCCTCGCTCCAGTCGAACTGGAAGGCCTCGCCGGGCTCGAAGACCAGCGGCACGAAGGTGCCGCGGCCGGTGGTCTTCTGGGCTTCTTGGCGCTTGAGCGCCCAGTCCCGCGCGAAGGCGGCAACGCGGTTGTAGGAGCCGTCGTAGCCGAGCTCCATGAGCTCAGCGTGCATCTGCTTCAAGGTGCGCCGCTGCTTGCGGTTCTTGCCGGACTCGGTCTTGAGCCACTGGGCCAGCTTCTCCGCGAACGGATCGAGCCGGCTGCGGCTCTCGCGCTTGGCGTACGACGGCTCCTTGTCATCGCTGCGCAGGTACTTCCGGATGGTGTTGCGAGACAGGCCGGTGCGCCGGGCTATCTCTCGGATGGACAACTGCTCACGCAGGGCCCATCGCCTGATGACACTTAGTGTCGCCACGTCAATCACTCCAATGCTCCTGCCGCAAGTTGCGGCAGGCTAGGGTTCATACGTGGGTCAGGTTTGAACGGAAATCAGTGCGGTCGGTGGGTCAGGATTCGGCGGCAATCAACACCCCGGGGCAAAAAAAGGGTCATCAAAGGCACGACGTGCCGACTCGCGCGCGGGTGTAACGACATTGACCGGACGATCGGCGCCACTCGGCTAGCTGTACCAAGGTCGCACCTTCAGACCTACAAGACACAGAACCGTAGGAGGAAGCGGATGGACGATAACTGGGATGCGAGCATCTACGTGACGAGATGTGCCGAGGGCTGGTTCTCCGCTGTTCTCGTTCTTGTACCGCCTGCGGAGATCGGACCGCCAATCCGACTTCCTATAGACGGAAAGTTCGCCGACCCGGACGTGGCCGAGATGGCCGCGCTGGACGCGTTTGCAGCGATGACTCGCGGCTAATGATCAGGCGGAGGCGGCGCTTCAACCGAAGGCCAGTGGTGGCCAGGGATCCGGAGGCCTCAGCCTGGTTTGCCAAGGAAACTGAGATTTCGCCTTAAGCAGCGCGTTCGCAGTCTCCGGTGGGCGCATGGCTGCTGAGTGACCTTCGACTGATTGCACGTTCGGCGCACGTCCCCAAAATGTTCCCCAGCAGGGCATTTTTGGGGCTGTAGCGTCCCCGCGGCTCCTGCGCAACCAGGGAGTGTTCGCGTGGCAAGACCATCTTTCAACAGCGCCTGGGCGGCGTTCATGGCCGTTCGGGTTCCGGTCCTCGAAGTGGGCAAGAAAATCGGTGGGAACGTTCAGAAAAACATCGAGCTACCCGAAGGCGGTTTCCGCAATGCGTGCCCCATTCGGATGAGCTACGTCCTCAACAAGACCGGCTTCCCGATCCCCAAGAGCCGCCTGTACGCCATGGTCAGCGGGGGCGACGGTCAACAATATCTGTACCGGGTGGCGGACATGATGACCTACATGGAGAAGACCTTCGGGAGGCCGGACAAGACGGCTAGGGCGCCGAAGGAATCGGACTTTGCAGGCATGAGGGGCATCATCGTCGTCAAGGGCAGCGGCTGGGGCGACGCCCGCGGCCACGTTACGCTCTGGGATGGCACCAAGTGCTCCGACGTCTGCCACCTGATGCACGACCCTGACAATGGCCCCTTCGTTCCGGAGACGGCCTCTATCTGGACTCTGCGATGAGAGTGCTCCTTCTCGGCGCCATGATCATTTCCTCCGCCGTGTGCGCCCAGCCGAGCCAGTCCCCAGCTTCGAAGGCCACAGCGAGCGCGACGGCCAGCTACTCTCAGAAGACGCTGCTCAAGAACTGGACCGTCAGCGTGTGCTTGGCCAAAGTGGCCAAGACCCAGGAGGGCAAGGAGGATGCGAACGCAGCCGCCAGTGCCTACATGGAGTTTGGAAGGCAGCCCATCGAAGCCTACGAGCCACTGCGCGAACTCGCCGACAGTTATTCCAAGCGGGTTTACAGCGGTGCTGTGCAGTCGGAGTTCAACACGATGAAGTGCATCGACCTGATGCACAGCAAGGAGCTCGAAGTCCTCGCCACACGCCTGTCAAAGCAGGCCCGCTAGGGTCGCGTCGCTCATCGCAGATCAGCCTAGGCTGCAAGTCATGGACATCTCTAGCATCAAGTTCGAAAGCGCGTCGACCGACGAAGTTCAATCGGCGATTCGGGCGTTTCTAGACCTTCCCATGGAGATGCCGGAGATCTGGAATGGGCAAGTTGTGAAGCCGCCGCTCAAGCGGGTGACACCAGCTTTTTTGTCACCACACTTGGGAAATGACCTTGGCCGCGCCAGCGCGTTGATGGCCGAGTTGGTTTCCAGCGGGTACCTGGACGCGTCAGGCAAGCCACTTGCGCCGGCCATGGCGTTGGCGCATGACAAGGGCCTGCCGCGAATTCCGCGCGATGTGGTGGATCGCATCATCGCCAGACTGTTGGCGGAGGTGGAGCGGCTTAACGCGCGTGCTGATGCCAGAGTGTTTGTCGAGCGCCTCGACCTGTTTGGCAGCACGCTGCGCGACGGGACCGACTTTGGCGACGTCGACGTCATCGTTCACCTTACGGATCCGACCGAGGGCGTCACACCCGAGGACATGGAAGAACAAGACGAGGTCAATGAAGCCCTTCAGGCCGTGTCCGAGCACATCAACATGACCTCGCCGTTCGATGAGGTGGCCGCGCGGGCCGATAAAAAGACTATCTACACGCGCCAAGCGTAGGTGGCGCGGCCATTCTGGGGCTAGCACTTCCTGGGGGCTGACATTCAGTCCAGCTGTACCACTTGACCAGGTGACAACACGCATGAACTGGATCCCGACAGGTCTCAACCCCCAAGTTGTTGAAGCATTCAACGACTACCGGTCTTTCGTTCTCAGAATCGCCACCCTGTATGCCGGCGCGCGGCTAATCGAGGCCGTTGATCTGTCGGCGTTTGCCGATTCGTTCAAGCTGGCCATCTCGGATGACTTCCCTGAAGGGGCCACGACCATCCGCACGGTCGGCGACCTGAAGCTGAGCATCCAGTCCAAAGAATATGGACAGTTGGCGCTGGCGCTGAGCACCATCCAGCTGTGCACGGCGTTCGAGATCCTGTTCGAGCGCGTCTCCGAGATCTACGGTGTCGAGGTCAACAAGTCTGACCGGTTCGATATAAGCCACACGCCCGTTGCCGGCGGGCCGGTCGTGATGGTCACGCTGGGGAACCGATCACTGATGCAGATTCGCAAACTGCATCAGACATTGAACGTCAGCAGTCCTTTGAATCGCGACGAAACGCTGCTGAAGCTCGCGGCTTACTGTGATGCTGCGTCACGTTGCTTGCGAATCGCTCGGTACGAGCCCATCACGCTTGGAACGCCGGTGCCCTGCTCAAGGCTATGTTCTGCGCACAAAACTGATAAAGGGTGGGAGATAGAAAAATTCTGGCGGGACATCGCCACTGTTTACTGGTGGTCGCTCGTCGTGGTCGACATCCTCGTCAACCTGGTCAGTGGCCCGACCGGGTCTCCCGCCAATCGATGTCTCTCGGCACCATGGAGGGATGGCGCGCTCGCTCCACCAAACATGCGCAGGAGGAGGCCGCACTGCTGCAGAAACTCATCGACTCGCCGGCCAAGATCGAGGGCGAGCGAGATCGCGCGATGACCGGGATGGCGTCAGCAACTCTCGCGACACTCGCGTCGGCTTTCTTGGCGCTCATATTCCTGCGGGACCGGTTCTTGATGCTGGAGTCCCTGCAGCGAAGCTTCACCAACTCGGTTAGCACCCAGGTCGTGCGCCTTGCTCTAACGGATGAGCGAATGTTTGAGCGATAGCGAAGACTGAGCGGATTGAAGCAGCAGGGCTTAACCAGCCCAAATGTCATTTTGAGATCCGTGGCGCCGGGTACCCAAAAGCAGTTCACGACCTGCGAACTTGCCCCCTACGCTTTCCAGGTCCATGCGCTGCGCGTCCAGTCGCCGCACCATGTCCATCGCCTCCTGGGCTTCTTCGCTTGTCACGCCGGTGGCCAGTACGGCTTGCCGACCCAATTCCATAGCCGACTCGAAGGTCTCCCTGATCACAAAGTCGGCGCCCTCCTTCGTAAGGTTCAACGCGTGTTCACGGTCGTACGCGCGAATGAGCAGCTTGGCGGCGGGGAAGACGTCCTTGGCGAACCTTGCGATGTGGGTCGCGGCGGCACGGTCATTGATGCACACCATCACCACGCTAGCTCGATCGGCACCAGCCGCACGCAGAATGCCCGCCTGACTACCGTCACCGAAGAAGACCTTGAAGCCGTAGGTCTGCGCTTGCTTGATCACCTCGGTGTCGTTGTCGATCACGGTAATCGATGCCCCGCGAGCGAGCACGCCCTGGCTGGCAATCTGGCCCATGCGTCCAAAACCGATGATGAGCACGTTGGCCGTGCGGTCGATAGCGGATTCCGCATCGCTCGCGCTTGCGTCACTTCCTACCCCCAAGCGCTTATGCAGAGCACACGCCATTGGAGTGAGCGCCATGGAAAGCACCACGATGGCTGTCATGTTCGCCTTCACGTTGGGGCTGATGACGTTCGCCGCAGCCGCGGCTGCGAACAGCACGAAGGCGAACTCCCCGCCTTGGGCCATGACGACTGCCCGATCCACCGCTTCGACCTGCGCGCTGCCTGAGATTCGAGCCACGACATAAATGCAAGCAGCTTTGGTGACCATCAACGACGCCACGCCCGCAGCGATGAGCACTGCGTTGCTGGTCACGACGTCTAGGTTGAGCGACATACCCACGCCCAGGAAAAACAGGCCCAGCAACAAGCCTCGGAACGGCTCGATGTCGGCCTCCAACTGGTGGCGAAACCGCGATTCGGAAAGCAGCACTCCGGCCAGGAACGCTCCCAGTGCCATGGACAGGCCTCCGAGCTGCATCAGAAGCGCCGCGCCGAGCACCACAAGCAGCGCAGCGGCGGTCATAACCTCCCTGGCGCGCGCGCCGGCGAGCATCTCGAACATCGGGTTGAGCAGCCACAGGCCTGCAACGACGAGCGCAGCGATCGACCCGATCGCGATGGCTACTGGAATCCACCCCGATGTCGATGCTAAGGCTGTTTCTCCTGATCCCGGCGCCAGAAGGGCCACCAGGGCCAGCAAGGGCACGATCAGCAGGTCTTCAAACAGCAAGATGGCGATGATGCGTTGCCCTCGGGGCGACCCCGCGTCACCGCGCTCCGTCAACGTCTGCATGACGATGGCCGTGGAGGTCAGCACAAACCCCATGGCACAGATGAGGGCGACTGAACAGGGCAGCCCGAACGTCATGCCCACGGCAGTCAGTAGAGCGCCGCACACGAGCGCTTGCGCACTACCCAAGCCGAATATGGATCGTCGCAACGCCCATAGGTGCGAAGGTCTCATCTCCAAACCAACAACGAACAGGAACATCACCACGCCGAGCTCGGCGACGTGAAGGATAGCGCCTGGGTCGCTGAACCATCCAAAGCCGAACGGCCCGATGAACAAGCCAGCGCAGAGGTAGCCCAGCACGGAGCCGAGCCCAAGCTTCCTGAACAGGGGGACGCCGATTACGGCCGCGGCCAGCAGCAGCACGGCAGGCATGAGGTCGCTTCCCAGGTGTTGTGAATCCATCGTCTGATCTCGTTTTTGTTTGAAGGTGCGCAGACCCGGTCCGCGGTAACGCACGTCTGACGCCATGTGAGACAAGCGGACCGTGATCACGAATCGCCGATGTACGCAGACGCCAAGCTCACTTCGAGCATCGCTCTATGGATGGGCGTGCAGACGTTTCAGCGGTCAGCGGCGCGCTTGGCAAACTCGCGAACGGCAGACGAGCGATTTACCAGCGTCCGGCCCGCTTCCATGGCCGTCTCGATTTCATGTGTCGGCAACTTCAGGCGTGTTTCGATCGCGCGCGTACGTGCTGCCATTGCCGGCTCGAGGTCTTGGAAGCTGAGGAGCTCGACGATGAACTCCACGTCGTCACAACGCCACGACGGTGACACGCCTCCCAAAGCGACGATGTCCTGACGAGTTAGCTTGCATCGGTGGCGCACCAAGCCGTCGCGCCAGTGCTGCATGACGAGTTGGAACGAATCGGCTGCCAGCCGCGCTGCGGCGTCGATAGCGGCATCGGTGGCCGCCATGGCTGAATCGATGCCGCCCGGTCCGTCGAGCTGCCTGTTCCACGTTCCGCTGGGGCCGCGCCCTGCGTCAACGATCAGAAACAGCAACTTCTTTATTCGGATCGCGTCGCGAGCGGTCATGGGGCTATAGGCGTTCTTCGCCGTCGCCCGGGACATCAGGATGCTGGAGAGACCGAAGTTGTCGGTCACGCCGCCGTCAACCAGCTTTACGAACTCCGGCCCGGCCGGGTCGCGATAGTTGTGCAGGGCCTCCGACATCGACCGCATGAGCCGGGGCGCTGGTGCATCACTTTGCACGGCTCCGATCAAGGGCACATCAGGAGCAGAACACGTTCCCCTGAACGTCTTGAGCACGGTGGGCTTGAAGACAACCGGCACGGCCATTGAGGCGGCGACCGCGTCGGCTACTGGGAATGCGCGTATATCTGAGCACAGGGCGTTGAAGAGGCCTGGCAGAAAGGGAAAGCTCGTGCGGTGATAGAGGTCGGTCGCGTTGATCCACAGGTCTGGCTTGCCCCTCGCGTACATGTCGGCGAACGTAGCGTGCTGGAAGACCTGGTCGTCCAGTACCTGCGCGAAATTGGCACGGTCGTTGAGACCGCCTCGAAGAATGCGTGCCCAGTTGGTCGGGTATGCCAGGCTCAGGTTCATATGCGACTCAAAGTCGCGCATGAGCACGCGCTCCTTGATGTGCTCGAGCCCAGTTCGGCCGTTGAGGACATAGTAGGCCGCTGTAAGCGAGCCGCCGGAGACGGAACTAATGAACGCCAGCGAGTCAAGTAGATCGCCCTCGCCAGCCTTGGTGTCGGCCAACCCTTGCAGCACGCCCGCAGCAAATGCCGACGCTCTTAGGCCGCCCCCAGAGAACGCGACTCCGATGGTGTACTCCTGTACCAGGTCCTGAGGACGACCCATAGTGAACGTCGGCTCGCTTGTCAGTGGCGCGTTGGCTGGTGGCCTGGTCGGCGAAGCACAGCCCTGCAGCGCCGCGGCCACCAACCAGGCCAATGCCAAGCGTGTCCCTCGTTTGCGCATCAGCGAGGACACCTCGTCGTGGATCGAGAATCGTTCGCTCATCAAATTCCTCCGACGGCCCGTGCGTCAGATCGCCGCGGCGTATGGGTAGATCAGCTCACCGGATTTCGCCGCCGATGGAGAGACGATGACTTGTTTGGAGTCGTCCAAGAACTGCATGACGTCATGCCCTTCGACGCGTTGGAACTGGACCTGCAGAACTCTTGGCTCGGCCCACTCGCCGCGCTCCCCAAAGCGCACCGGACCCATCACCGTGTCAAACGTTGCTTCACGCGTGTAAGAGGCCAAGCCTTCATCGTTGATGCCCCCCGTTGCTCGCACCGCTTGCTCGATCACCTGCATCTGGGCGAAAGCTGTCGGCGCCATGTAGTGGCCCAGCGGGTCCAAGTCACGGCCAGCTGCGCGTGATCGGTACTCCGAAAGCATCTTCTCGACCCCATTGAACTTCATGCTCTGGGCGGGAACCCAATACTCATAGTTCACGAAGCCGTTGAGCAGGGGACCAAGCTCGGCCTTCACAGAACCGGTTTGCGGTCCGATCATCGACGCGCCAACCATCTTGGGTCGGAAATCGTGCGCACGCACGGCCCGAACCAGATCGATCGAATCCTGCAGGTAGGAGCATAAGAACAGCAGGTCGCAATTGCTCCTGGCCACCGCATCGATGTACGGAGCGAAGTCGGTTGTACTCAGCGGGTACAGCGCTTCATGTACGACCTGAAATCCATGCTTGTGCGCATTGGCGCGGGCTCCGAGGATCGGGTTCTTGGCAAACTCCGCGTCGGCGCACAGGAGTGCCACCGTCGTGGGCCGTGGGGTCTGCTGGGCGGCCAACTCGAAGAATCCCTCGGTCAGTGAGGTGTTCGGGCTAGGTCCGGTGGGGATCATGACGAAGTAGTTTTCGTAGGCCAGCTCGTTGTTCACGCCCAGCCCCATGAGCCCGACGAAGAAGCGCTTGCGCTCCATGATCAATGCCATCGCCGGTGACAGGTTGTTGGTGCCGTATCCGCCGATCACCAGGTCGACTCGATCCTGGTCGATGAGTCTTCGGTACAGCGGCTCCACGTTCGCGGCGATCGACTCGTCGTCATAGCAGGTCAGCTGGACCTGCCTACCCAGTAGGCCGCCGCGCGCGTTGACGTCATCGAGCCAGATCTCGTGTGCGAGTCTGGCAGCGCGTCCGTTGCCGCCAACGACGCCGCTCAAGGACAGGCAGTAGCCAATACGGATAGGTGAGGAAGAGGAGGTGATGTCGATTTGCATGGTGTATCCACTGTTGGTGTCCAGGGACCTGACGCTGACGCCGATGAGAAGGTGTTGACGATCGGGCGCGCTGAACCGCAAAAGGCGGAGCGCAGCTGTTGCCTCGCAGTTCGCAGCTGCTCGGGGTCGCGGTCGGCAAGCCCTGCCCTTATGCCTACCGTTCGCCGTCCTAATTTCTGGTCAGAGGTCGTCGCCGGAATTCAGGAAAACGAACAGGGACTGGATGCGGCCCGCGCGGAAGTGTGCGACGTCCATTCCAGTGACCGCGACGGGTCCGGTGCGAGGACCGGAGCGCCATTGGAGGATCGCAATGTCGTGGTGTGCCATGGCAGGGCGGGGTGCGGTGAACACGAAGTCGGGCGGCAGCTGGCTGAGCAACGCCGACACTGCGGCGTTAATCTGGGCATGGCCTTGGGTGGAGGCGTGGGGCTCGTTGACCACCGCGTCCTCAGCGTAAAGCTCCGCAATGGCGATCAGCCGTTTGGCCGCGTCGCGTTCTCCGAAGACCAGCGTCAGGTTGGCTCGCATGAGACGGTCATAGTCCACCGCCGAGTGTTCGTTCATCGTTTCTGCCACTTTCTGCTCCATCAAGTGCTGTCAAAGAATTGCTAACGCCTCGTAGTGACGGTCCAGATGCCTCCAGAACTGTCGCGTTCATTCACGCACTTGCGCCTGCGATCGACTCAGAGGCATAAGCACGCGGGCCGGTCCTGTCTCAAGTAGCAGATCTGCACGGCTCGATGCTTCGCTTTGGACGGGCGTCGCCGAGGTTCGCAAGGTCAGCAGCGGTTCTCGTCGGGAGAACGCGCTTGAAATGGTCTCCGGGTCGAGACGCGGCGCATCGGCGTTACGTAAGGGATTCATCGATCGCTTGCGCCCCTTCGCTTGGCCGGATAGGGCGTGAGCGAAAAAAAGGCGCGCCGCCCGTCCCCGGCGCGCCAAAGAGGGAACCGGTAGAGAAGCCGCCAGCGTCTGTTCAGCGCTGGCTTGACCTCATCTGATGCCCAGGCTCAACGAGTGGCGGAAGCGAAAGCCGCGGCTTCCACGATCAGGCTGGTCACCTTGTCCGGGTGGCTCACCATCAGCACGTGGGACGCATTGGGCACTTCGACGACCTTCTTTGCCTGCGCGCGCTTTGCCATGAAGGACATCGCTGCGGCCGGGATGTTCTTGTCGCCGGTGCCGTAGATGGCCCAGCTCGGAACGGTTTTCCAAGCCGGCGCGCCAGCACCCTGGGTGAGCGCGGCCTCGGCGATGGGACGCTGCGTGGCTGCCATCAGATTGGCCGCCTTGGCGTCGACATCCGCTGCGAACTGCGCGTGGAACTTTTCTGGCTGGATGTAGAGGTCCTTGCTGCCTTCGGGTGTGGGAACCGGTGCGGCCAGAGCGCTGCCCAGCGTTCCTCCTGGGAACTTCCCCGACAGTTCCAGGGCTGTCTCGCCGCGATCGGGCGTGAAGGCGGCGACGAAGACCAGCGCCTTGACGTTGGCCTCACCGGTCGCGGCGCCGCTGATCACCGCTCCACCGTAGGAGTGGCCCACCAGCACGACGTCGCCCGGCGTCGCCCGCACCAGCGCCCGAACGCTAGCTACATCCCCCTCAAGCGTGCGCAGAGGATTCGCTGCGCTGATGACGCGCAGTCCCTGGCTTTGCAGCTTGGGAATTACTGCATTCCAGCTGCTGCTGTCTGCGAATGCGCCGTGAACGAGGATCACGGTCACGTTGCTTTGCGCTATTGCGCCTCCGCCCGCCCCGCCGATGATGGCGGCGCAAGAAAGGGCACGGAAAAGGCTCGTAAAGACTTTCATATTTCTCTTCCAAAAGTTGGCGTGAAGATGCGAGGTCAGTTCAGCGGCAAAGCGCACCGATTGCATTGCTCGGCTGCTGCCCGCCCTCGTTGTGGCCCCCTCGCGCCGACATAAATCCGCGGTCGGGGTCAAGAAAAACCATTCAGGGATCTCCAGGCCTTGCTCGGTTCACCGAGCTGGATGGCCTGCTGTGTCCGCTCATGCAGCGGATTACTTCCAACTACGCGCTGATCGAGTGCTCGATGCGCGACAACGGGGGCCGTGCGGGGCAGCGCTGCGTGTTTGGCGGGTAGCCATGGTCTCGACGCTGAACCGCAGTTCTCACGCACGGGCGCGTGACTTTGGGCAATGGATCGTCCACCAAGCCTCTGCGAATGGCTTCGACAACCGCCTGAGTCCGACTACGCACGCTGAGCTTGTGAAGCAGCGTCTTGACGTGCGACTTGATGGTTCCTGGCGCTACGCCCAGCCGCAGTCCGATCGACTTGTTATCCAAGCCGTGGCAAAGCATCGCGAGCACATCGATCTCTCGCCGGGTCAGCGGCTCCCACAGGGTGCTTTCAGCCAGCGAGGTCGCCGCAGCGCGGCACAGATATCGTTTTCCCGCGACCACTGCGAGTGCGGCATCCCGTAGCTCTTCGAGTTGACACGACGCGTGAACGTAGCCCGTCACCCCCGCGCCCATGGCTTCACTGATCCGCCGGCCGCTGAGCAAGTCAGCGACGACGAGCCAACGCTGAGCGTCAGCCTGAAGGTAATCATGGCGCCTCAATTCCGCGAGCTTGCTCATTGCGCCCTCGTGATCGGCGACGATCACACGCGGCCGCGTCGCGCCTAGCCATGCAGAAGCGGGCATCGTTGCGGCGTTGCACGTACGCATGCACTCCGCGAGTGCAGCGGCAATTCCAGCCCGTTGAATCGGGTTGTTGTGGATCACCACAGCGTCGGCGCACTGGTATCTGGGTCCGTCGCTTGTGAGCGCAAAGACTTCTCCGGATGCCAGCGCGGCGGTCATTGTCTAACTCCCGACGTCGCCCCCTCACTGCCGGAGAACTGCAAGGGGGATTCCTCCTCTTGGAGCACATCCCAGTGCTCGGCGAGCAATCCATTTTCGATACGGAAGATGTCCACGACCACTTGCGGCTTAGGGCCCCAACCTCGGATGCGCCCATGGATGGCGACGATCGAGCCTTCCGCGACGATGAGCCCAGGCTCGTAGAAAACGTCATCGGACATGGTCTCGACAATTTTGGCAAGCGCATCGCGCCCTTGCGGCATCGAAGCGTTGTGCTGGATGTAATTCGGTGCGTACAGACGCTCGACGACTGAAACGTCATGCCTCTGAAATAGCGCCGTCATTGCCTCGAGCACGAGTGCCTTATTCTTTTCGAGATCTCGGTTCATGGTTGGTTCTCCTCGTTCACGAAGGTCATCGGACCTTCCATTCGCAAAAACGTCCCGTCGGAAAGCGTCGCGTGCGAATAGACTTTCATCGCGTCGAAATCTTGGACGTGGACCACGGTTGCGCAGCTGCTCTCCGTCCAGCTAACAATGAAAAGACCGGGACGGACGTACTTTGCTGACGCATTGACGATTTCGGTATGCATATACACGCCTTCGTCAATATGAAATTGAAGCTTGTTATTCCCCAGGGTCTTGATGCGTGCCTTGAATTCATTGAAGGTCACATCGAATACAAGTCCCACTGGATATTGCGCTGCAGTCGCTTGAGCGTTTCCGCTATTCATGGTTCTCCCCGGTAGAAGAGCGTTGGCCGGTCGGCGGGTGTCGCCCAAAGCGCGGGTCACGACCAATCGCGAGCCTCCAGTGTCTTGATGGCTCAATCCGCATGCACTGTCTTGGAATGCTCAGCGTGGTCTCAGATTGCTGCTCTGGAAAATGCGCTGCACCGGTTCTCTCCAACGGGGAGCGCGCAAAGCCCAATAGGTGAAAGTACGACGGTCATTCTGAAGTCAACATGACTTCTGACGTGTGTCCTAGGCAAGCAGCGAGTCGAGGCGCATCGCCGCGCGGACGAGAATTTCAGGCTACTGCGAGCAAGAACGGTCAATGACCTGTTCAGACTTGCTTGGCAACATCCTAGCCATTCGATTTGCAAGGATTAAAGACGCCGCCGTGATGTCGGAGAGTCATCCAATACTGCGATCGGATTAATCAATCTTCTTTTGCAACTCCCCAATTTCTCTGGAGACGAATCATGGCCAAGACCGGATTGCCCTCACTGCTGCGTCCCGAGGACAGCATCGTGGTGCTGATCGACCATCAGCCCTTCCAATTTGCCAACCTTCATAGCCATGAGCCCACGATGATCGCCAACAACGTGATCGGCCTGGCCAAGGGCGCCAAAGTATTCAAGGTCCCGACGATCCTCACGACGGTGGTCGAAGGCCGCGGCGGCGCTCTCATCAAGGGCTTGCAAGACGTCTACCCGGAGCAGAAGCCGATTGATCGGACCTTCATCAACACTTGGGAGGATCCGGCCGTTACGGACGTGGTCAAGAAGAGCGGCCGCAAGCAGCTGATCCTGGCTGCCCTGTGGACCGAGGTGTGCCTTGCCATGCCCACGATGCAGGCGCTGAGCGAAGGCTACGACGTCTTTATCGTCACAGACGCTTCTGGTGGCGTCTCGGCCGAAGCGCATGACATGGCGGTCCGCCGCATGGTCCAGGCTGGCGCTGTGCCGATCACCTGGATGGCGGTGCTTGCAGAGTGGCAGCGCGACTGGGCACGCGCTGAAACCGCAGGACCCATGACAGAGGTGCTGGCCGAACATGGCGGCGGCACTGGCATCGCCTATGCGTGGGAGATCCAACTGTTGAATTCAGCCGGTATGGCGACCTCCGGCGGCATGTGATGTCCGTGGCGAACTGCGGGGCGCGTGAGCCTTTCGCGGTGTCTGGCTTCGGCCTTAAATCTCTGATCGCCTGCGCCCCGCCGTCCGCCTGGTCTTCCGCAGAACCCTCGTGGCACTTGACGAGCAGCGACACCACAGGCTGCTCGTCGACTTGTTTTATCTCGTTGGAGTATGAGGATGACCGGCAACCAAGATGAGGTGGTTCACGCATTGACGCTTTCGTCCACAACCGTCCGGGCTCCGCGAGAGGTGGTGCACCGCACCCGTGGTGAGACGAATGGGACGATCACGCGACTGATGAGTCCAGGCGACCTTGGTCAGCAACTCAAGCCATTCGTCTTCCTCGATCTGTTCGACGTCGATCTTAGAGACCCTCGATCGCGGTTCTCTCTGCATCCGCACTCGGGCTTGGCCACGATTACCGTCGTCGCTGATGGCGACCTCTCATTTGAGGATGCGGCCGATGGTGCGGGTAGCATCGCCTTCGGAGGATTCGAGTGGCTGCGCGCGGGTGCCGGCGTTTGGCACGGTCAAGAGCTGTCGGCAGGCAAGTCGCTTCGCGCTCGTGGGTTTCAACTGTGGATCGCTCTCAGGCCCGAACTTGAGCACGAGACTGTCGATAGCCAGTACGTGGAAGCTCACGTGGTCCCGACGGTGGGACCAGCCCATGTCATCCTCGGTTCGTATGCCGGGGTCAACAGCCCGGCTCGCGCACCGGCGGGAGTAACCTACTTGATGTTGCGCTTGCGAGCTGGGCAGAGCTGGGAATTTTTCCCTTCTGAACGCCAAGAGCTCGCATGGCTTGCTTTGGCCAGTGGGAAATTGACTGGCGATGTGATCGCAGACGCTGGCGAGATGCTCGTCTTCGCCAACTCTTCCCGGTCTATTTTCCTGCAAGCGGGTCCAAATCAAGATGCAGTAATGGTCCTCGGTAGCGCTGAGGTCCATCCATTCGAGCTCCATGTGGGCCGGTACTCAGTTCACACCTCGCAAGAGTCTCTGGCCCGCGGCGAAGCCAACATCTCAAGACTCCGCCAGCTCCTGTTTGCCGCCGGCGATAGGCGCGAGTTCGGCGGCAATGTGCCTCCGTTCACAGACGAGTAGTTGAATAGGTCGCAGGACGGTACCTGGCGCCGTAAGACCGTTCAACGCCGCTACTTTCACATTACCCGCTCTCCTCGCCAATTGCCTGGCGTCACGCCTGTCAGTTTCCGGAAGGTTCGGCCGAAGTGCACCGTGTCTGCGAAGCCCGTGGCCTCCGAGATCTCTTCGAGCGACCGGTTGGTGTTCAAGAGCAACCCCTTCGCGCGTTCGATTCTCGCCTGCAGTTGCCACTGATAGGGGGCCAAACCGGTGGATACCTTGAAAGCTCGGCAGTAGTGAGACGGCGACAGTCCCGCAAGATTGGCCAGCGTGGCCAGATCGACTCGGTTGGGTAGTTGTGAGTCCAGAAAGCTGAGAGCGTCCTTTAGTTGCAATGGCGACAACCCCCCGACCGCCTTGGGCGTTTCGCTCCCCTTCGCGATCAACCTTGCGGCGATGGCCGTGACCAAGCTGTCACCATAAAGCTGTGCGGACGGATCTGAATCTTCGATGGTCTCCGCGAGGAGTCGCACGAGATACCAGATCCGGTCGTCCGTGAAACGATGTCTTGGCATGCTGGCAAGGTCCACGTTCTCCCGGATTTGTAGTCTTTCGCTCAACGGGCCCGTGTCCAGCGCGATTTGCACATCTTTGGTGTAGCGGACGTCCGCGCTATATCCCCACAGTTCCATTCCTGCGGGAAAGAAACTCATGCATCGCGGTTTGTATTCCACGTGACAGGGCACATACGGCTTTTCCCGAGCCTCGCACCTATCTCTACTCACCTCCTCCAGGATGACGTTCAATCGAGTCTTATCGACAAACGGCAATAGGAGAAGCGCTCGACCTTCACAAGTGTATTCAGTGACTTCGACCGTTACCCCACTGAACACTCTACTAGAACTTTGGCTAATTAGATTATCTGGAAGTTCCAGAATCTTTGACATGATACACAACCTATTGGCTTGACCCGACACTTATACGGCCAGCATGAATCTGCGGATCACCCGATATTGGACGATCGAGGTTCCAAGTCCATTCAATGCTTTTTCCGCTCTCCAATGATTAGGTATTGGGATAGTTGGCTCATTTTTCTCAAAATATTCTAAGCAGTGGCAAGTTGCTGCGGTCAGCTGCTTCCTAGGGACCGCCAATACCAACATTAGAAAATAAATTAATAATTTTCACCGATGTCAGCGGAAAGTATTGCTTTAACGTGCCACCACAGCGAGTGCAGAGAAAGTTCATAATGCGATCAAGTTCTGTAATTGAGCGAACATTTGTCACTCAGGCCGTTCAGTGTTCAGTTAGAGACTCCCCTGTTACGCCGTACGTTTGCGCACCGAGGGCAAGTTTAGTAATCAAGATTGCGTGAAGATCGTCATAAGTGAAAGTGGCGCTTGCATAAATGAAAACGACCCGAAACGTCAGCTTGGACGACTGGATCTTGGTAGACAGACTGGCCGAGGTTGGCAGCTTGGTGGTCGCAGCCCAGCGGCTAGGCATCAGTCACGCAACGGCGTTCAGACGACTCGCCGCCCTAGAGAAGCAACTCGGCGTGAACCTGTTTGCGCGACGTGCCGGGCAGTACGCGGCGACGGAGGCTGGCGCCGCAATGGCCGAGGCCGGTCGCGCCATGCGCGCTCAAGCCGACGCGGCGTTGCTGCGCGTACATGGCTGTGACGTGCATCCACAAGGACGAGTCAGGGTCGCCAGCACTGAGGACCTGATTGGCGGCTTGCTGCTGCCGCTGCTGCCGCTGCTACGTGAGGCGTTGCCCGATTTGCGGATCCTGCTGACTGCCCGCAACGACCTTCCAAACTTCTCGCAGCGCGATGCAGACTTGGCGTTGCGCGCGGTGCCTTCTCCACCGGAGCACTTGATAGGTCAACGCATCGGAAGAATTCGCCACGCCGTTTACGCGCAGCGCGAGAAGGCACCGCGGTTCCAGCGCTCTCCACTGGCACATCAGCCGTGGATTGCGTTGGACGAGAGTGCCAACGGCAGCCGCGCGTTGGCTTGGCTCTCGCATATCTTGCCTCTTGAGGAGGTCTCGCTTCGCTTCTCGGGAATGACGATGGTGCGAGCTGCTTGCGTGCGTGGACTCGGGCTGGCAATCCTGCCCTGCTTCCTGGGTGACACTGAGCCAAACCTAGTCCGTCTGGGCGATCTCATCGAGTCGTGCGACTCGGAGCTCTGGTTGCTCTCGCATCCCGAACTGCGAGAGACGTTGCGCGTAAAGGCGCTGCGAGAGTGGCTGCTAAATGCGCTTTCATCGCAGGCCGACCTACTTGCCGGCCTTAGACCTCGACACCCTTGACGGCGGACCTGCCCCCACCAGCCGCGCGCTTTGACGCTTCACAACTAGCCCGCGCGCTGACGCTCCCGGAACGCCGCCACCTTCATCCGGTTGCCACACGCGGCCATGCTGCACCAGCGCCGACGGTGCGACTTCGTCATGTCGTGGAACAGCAGCGTGCAGTCATGCGCCTCGCAGGGCTTCACCAGTTCGAGCGGTGTGTCGGTCAGCAGCGTCACCAGCGCCTGGGCGACTGGCTCCAGCAGGCTCGCGGCGTCGTCGCGGCGACGCGCCATCACTACCTGGAACGACCGGGTCGCGGCGTCCCATTGCAATTTCCGCGAGGGGCGCCCCGCCTCCAGCACGCGGTTGACGACATCCGCCTCCGCTTCGTCTGAAGCCTTGGCCGCCATTACGAGCGCCGCGGCGCTATTGCGCAGTTCCAGCGCGAGCTTCAGCAAGCCACGCGGTGCGGCCTGGACGTCGTCAGGCAGCACCCCGGCTTGCCTCAGCCAAGTTAGCACGCTGGCGTCGTCCGCCAGGCACTCGCGCTGCGCGTCGCCCACGCCGTACCGCGTGTTGATGAAATCGAGCGCCAGGTGGTCGCCCACGAACAGCGCGTCGCGCAGAGGGTAAGAGCTCTCTTGCATACCACGCATTGTAACCACGAAAAATCTCTTGACCGGTTACGGACGCAGGCGGTAACCTGCAATTCCTCTTTGACAGGTTACAAGGTATCAACGATGACTTCGATCCATTCGGTGACGGCGGTAGGACTGGCGGCGGCGATGCTGTCCGCCGGGGTGAGCGCGGCGGACCTGCAGGTGCGGCACCGCTTCGAGCAGGTCGGCGACGTGAAGGTGTTCTACCGGGAGGCGGGCGATCCGAAGGCGCCTAAGGTGCTGCTGTTGCACGGGTACGCGGCGTCGTCCTTTATGTACCGCAACCTGATCCCGATGCTGGCGGACAGGTACCACGTCGTCGCTCCGGACCTGCCCGGCTTCGGATTCACCGAGGCGCCACCGCGCGGCCAGTACACCTACACCTTCGACCAGCTCGCGAAGACCATGACGCGCTTCACCGAGCAGCTGAAGCTGGACCGTTTCGCGATGCAGGTCTTCGACTACGGCGCCCCGGTCGGCTGGCGCATGGCGCTGGCCCATCCGGAGCGCGTGACCGCCATCGTGTCGCAGAACGGCAATGCCTACGAGGAAGGCTTGGGCGAGGGCTGGGCGCCCATCCAGAAGTACTGGAAGCAACCGACCCCGGCCAACCGCGAGGCGCTGCACGAGTTCCCGACCGCGGCGTCGATCAAGTGGCAATACCTGCAGGGTGTGCCCGACAAGATCTTGGTCGCGCCCGACGCGATCGCGCTGGAAAGCATGCTGGTATCGCGGCCGGGCAATGCGGACGTGCAGCTCGACCTACTGCTCGACTACGCGTCCAACGTCGCGCAGTATCCGAAATACCAGGCCTACTTCCGCGAGCATCAACCGCCGCTGCTGGCGGTGTGGGGCAAGAACGATCCGTTCTTCCTTCCTGCGGGCGCGCTGGCATGGCGGCGCGACATCCCAGGCGCTGATGTGCGCTTTTACGACACGGGCCATTTGGCGCTGGAAACGCATGGCGTCGAAATCGGCACGGTGATCCGGGCTTTCCTGGACAAGCATGTGAAGTGAACGCGATGCGGCGACCCCTCTGGAAAAGCGGGCCGTTGCACGCCATAGGAGGTTCCCTCAATTGCGTCGCCTCGCACTGGATCGCGTCCCCGTTTATGCGCGGGCTACCGTTGGCTGCATGTGATGCTTCGCCGCGAGTCCGGCAGGTCAGCTCGACATTACCGAACCCCCTCCCTAGTGGGACAAGGTCTGCTCGCTAAGGATCGCCGTGCGTCGTGCATCTGGCACGACAATGTGATGCTCACCGTGTGTTGATTTCTTCGGAGTGGATCGCTCGCTTAATGCCCGCACCGACTTGAGCGGAATGAGTATTAAGGATGACGCCGCGACGCACTCAGCAACCGGACCTCAAAGCAACGCTCGCCACCTGTGACACGTTGGCTCCTTCGCCGCATTAGCTCTCGGGCGCCAGACATGCGCCTCTACCGCCTTTCGACTAACAGGCAGATAGCGAACATCGCTCAGCTTGTCATCCTCCCCGCGGACCTGCAGCACCACCTCTCTTTGCTTGTCACCATGAGCGAATGACCAATGCACCAGCGCCACGCCCTCCCGCAGCCCAGCGGCATGTGCCGGCCCATCTAGATCCACGCCGCTGACTTTCTTACTATCAAAGGAGCCCGGGTCAAAGCCAAGCGTGTAAGGGAACTCGGCCACGGTTTCCAAGCGCAGGCAAGGCCCCCCAGGGATATCTTCAAGCTTAAGCACCTCCCCCTCGCCGATGACGCGACGAACCTCCTCGTCGGCTTGGTCGCCCAAATAGGGCCGAAGCGCGGCGAGTAGACGCTCCCCCGGCTGCGTTTTCTCGGAATGGTTCACTGGCAGTAGCAAGCCCCGCATCAGAACCGCGAGCGAGGGTGCGCCGGGTTTCTGCCGCAGAGCATCTTCCCAGCGCAACGCCAGCCACTCGCCGCGCAAATACAACTGCTCGCTGGCGGCAAGTTCACTATGGAAGATAGGTGCGATGGCGGCCGCCGTGAGCGTCTTTTGCTTCGAGGCCTCGTAGTGGCGCAGCCGGTCGCTAAGTCGATTTGCATAAGTCTCTAGCGACCACACTCCGCTGGCCAGCAGCAGCCGGTGCGTGAAAAACTCAGTGAAGCCTTCGCTGAACCAATAGCCGGAGACATCCGCCTTGGCCCCGAAGTTGCTCGCGCCGAAGCGGCCAGGGATCCAATCATGCAGGCTCTCGTGCGCTATCAGCTTCACGAAGCTCGGTGAGTCGAGTGCGAAATCCTGCGTCACATGCAGTACCGCTGAACGGTTCACCAAAGTGCCCCCGTAGCTGCCGCGAGGCGAGAAATTCGGCGTTACCAGCAACCATTGCGGAGATGGCTTGCCGTCGCCGGGCTGGTGCCAGAAGCGCTGCTGCTCGGCCACCAACTGTCCGGCACGTTGCGCGAAGCGGCGGTCGCTGGCGAAGGGGAAGCTGCCGCGCACGGCAACTTGCAGTAGCCCGCCGTTGGGAAGGTGCTCCTCACGCAGACGCCACCCTTCACCACCGGCGTACACCGCATGCCGCAGCTGATTAGCGCTAGCCCGAAACTGCTGCGTACTACCCGGCTTGGCGCGTCCAAAACTATTGAAAAGCGGCGCAGTCAGCGGCTCTTGCAGCTGCCAACGCAGGCACACCTCGCGCGGTACGTCCTGCTCCGCCTCAGGCAAGAGGAAAAGCCCGTAGCCGAATACTTGGAAATGGTCGGGTGCACCCTGCGGCCGGTGCATCTCGACCTGCTCCTGACTTTCGCCGGGTCGCAACTGCTTCAGCGGGATGCGGTAATGCAACCTTGTTGTATCGGTGTGGCGCAGAAGCCAACGACCCGGCCCCTCGCCAAGTTCCAGCGTTCCGCCCTCTCCCTCTACCAGTATTTGCTTAGCCGCCAAGTCGCCGACGCCGGCCCAGCTAGTAGTCATGCCCAATTTCGTCGCCCCCGTCGCGTTTGCCGGCAGGCGCAGGCTCACGTCTATTTGTGACGGCTGTACGTGCAGCACGAATTCCAATTCGCAGGGCGCAGCGCGGGCGCTCAAAACGAGGGCCAACACAGAGGTAGTGATCCAGATTCTCATTGCACTCGCTCTCAACTGGGCAGGCAACGATGCGCGCCCACTAGAAAGTGTCCGCAGGTCGTGATGTCAATGCACTGTCTATTGTTGCGGTGCGCCGTTTGATATTGATCAAACAACTCAGCGAACGGAGAGTCGCCACTAAGGGCTTACGCCCGCGCCCAAATGAGTCCACCGCAGACTCCGGCGCTGGACCGTGCGACCTTTAGCCTGCCAAGGCGGAGGTAGCTTTGAGCCAAGTAAGACAGTCTTTAAGAGAAGGCCAGGTTTGGAGTACCGTCACACCAAAGCGTAGCGCTGATACTTCCGGGCGGCGGTTCATCAGCGTGTCGGACAGGCTCTCCGTACGTGGCGTATCGATGTCTCCGAGGGGAAGAGCTTCTTGATCTGGGCATTCGCTCCTTGCATCTTCTTTGCCTTGTTGGCATTTGCCGCCCCTCCGCGAGGCTGGACAACAGGATCTTCGCCACGTTCTGGAGCGCCATCGGCGGGTTCGTATTAGGTGGTCTCGCCTGGTACTTTGTTGGATACCGTATTGGCCCCCAAGGCTTGGATGCAATTTTGCTTAGTCCATAGCTCGGCGGGTAGCGGCCAACACCAATATGCCTTGTAGGTGTATGCCGCGCATCCGCACCGGGCAGCTGGCCGACTTCGACAGACTCAGTCGCAAGTCCATACTGCCGACACCTGATTTGCTGCGCCCCCACCCTTTGATCAAAGAACTCGAGGACGGGTTCTATCTGGACAGGCATCAAAAATCCACCCCGAACTGGTGGCTCTTCGATGCGGAAGCGTCTGAACTAGCCGAAACGATTGCATCCAACATTCGGCAGGCCCAACGTCAGTCATTTCTCCACGAGATTGCGCTCAGTCCTGCCGATCGTCAGCACTGACTAATCGGCTTGTATGGTGTCGAGCAATTAGCGACCTGTAGCAGGCGTTCGCTCTGCCCCCCGCAGTGGCCTGTCAGGCCACGGGCCCCGAATGACCGGGGCAAGACTCACGCTGCAATTCACATGGTGGCAGGCAGGTATGCAGCGATAGCGGCCGGTCAGCACCGAGCAGTCTCGTTGCGCTTTGCCCGCCAGGGCAGAGCCCATCAAGCGGTCATTCGCGAGGGTCAGCGATCGACCCTGAGGGAACATTCGCTGTCCTGATCTCGCCACCTTGAAGCTGCCGGCTGAACGCCCCTCCAGGCAAGTCGGTGCAAGCCGCAGCGGCACTGCCACGATCTTTACTTGCCGTGTGCGCGGGTTGATGCACTGCCGGCGGCGGGGCTGTGCATCCTGGGGTCCGGCGCGGTACTTCTTGAACCAGTCGCCCGCCAGCTTTTGCGCGTAGGTGGCGGCGACCTTGTCGTAGGTGGGCCGGTAATCGGCGTTGAAGCCGCGGTCGACGTTTGGGAACACCACGATCTCCGAGCCGCTGCCGCCCTTGTTGATCAGGCCGCGCATCTTGGCGATGGTCTCCTGCTTGACGAAGGCGTCGATGCCGGAATATCGGCCCAGCATCGGCACCCTGATCTCGTCGGCGGAGTCGATCGGGTCCTGCGGGCGCAGCTCGGGCGTCTTCGGGCCTTCGAGCAGGCCGTAGTAAGCCACGGCGGCGTTCAGGTTGCCGTTGTGGCGGGCGTAGACCCAGGCCGTGCGGCCGCCCCAGCAGTAGCCCACTAGGCCGGTGCGCTTGGCGTCGGCGTGGCGGGTGGCGCGTGCAAAGGCTAGGGTGGTGTCGAGGTCGGCGCAGACCTGGGCGTCGAGCACCTTGGACACCACCTGCGACAGGATGGCCGGCATGTCGGTCATCCTCGACACATCGCCCTGGCGAGCGAACATCTCGGGCGCGATGGCGAAGTAACCCATCTTGGCGTAGCGGCGGCACATGTCCTTGATGTGCTCGTGCACGCCGAAGATCTCCTGCACCGCCAGCATCACCGAGAACTTGCCGGGGCCAGCCGGCATCGCCCGGTAAGGCGGGATAACGTGGGTTTTAGCCTGGGCTGCTGCGCAGTCGAGTCAGGACGAAGCCTGTGCCGGTGCGGCGGTGCGTGCGGTGATGGGTGCGACTTATCAGCCCGGCAACTTCGCCGCCAGCAGATCGATTTTCTCGATGATTGGCGGCGTGCTCAGTAGCGCAGCGGCGTTGGCCATCAATGCGGCGGCGATGGCGCCTTGCAGGTGAGCCTCGCGCCCGGCCTCGTCGGCAAAGGCGTCAAACACGCCGAAGGTCGAGGGGCCGAACTTCAAGGCGAACCAGGCGGTGGTGCCCGACTCCGCGTTGGCGAGCGGCAGCGCCCCGGCCAGGAATTCGGCAACCGCGGCCTCCTGGCCGGGTTTGGCTTCGAGACGGACGAACAGGGCGAACTTGGTCATGGCGTGATCCTTGGTCTTCACGGGTGGGGGCTTCAACGAGCCTGCAGCGTAAGCGGTGTCGGCAATTCCCACGAGTGGCAGAAAAGACAATATTGATATCATTTCGGCCATGCGAATTTACCTGCTTGTCTTGGATGGCGTGTTCGACCTGGGCTTGGCGGCCCTGACCGATACACTCAGCACGGCCAACGCACTGGCGGGCTCGCTCGAACAGCCGCCAGCGCCTATCGAGGTCACGCTGGTCGGCGTGCGGCGCCGCGTGCGCACGGCGCAAGGTCTGACAGTGCCCGTGGTGCCAGTGCACGGTGTGCAGAACCCCGACGTCGTGCTCATGCCGGCGCTTGGCGCCAAGATGCCAGATACGCTCGCGGCGCGCCTGGGCCGTGCTGACGTGGCCGACGCGGTGGTCGCGTTGCGGCGGTGGTCGGGCGCCGGAGCGCTTACCGGCGCCGCATGCACCGGCACCTTCTTGCTGGCGGAAAGCGCGCTGCTGGACGGTCAGCGCGCCACCACGTCATGGTGGCTGGCGCCGATGTTTCGCCAGCGCTATCCGCGCGTGTTACTTGATGACTCCCGCATGCTCGTCAACTCGGCCGGCTTCACCACGGCCGGCGCCGCCTTGGCGCACCTCGATCTGGCCTTGGGCATCGTGCGCAACTGCAGCCCGACGCTGGCGGCGCTGGCTGCGCGATACCTGCTGGTCGAGGCACGAGGCTCGCAAGCGGAGTTCGTGATCCCCGATCACCTTGCCCACGCCGACCCGGTAGTCGAGCGCTTCGAAAGCTGGGCCCGCCAGCGGCTCGCGCACGGGTTCTCTCTTGCACAGGCGGCCGTCGCAACAGGGACCAGCGAGCGCACATTGGCGCGACGCCTGCAGGGCGTGTTGGGTAGGTCACCACTGTCGTATTTCCAGGATCTGCGCGTCGAGCGTGCTGTTCATCTGCTGCGCACCAGCACCGACAGCGTCGACCAGATCGCCGCGCAGATCGGCTACTCCGACGGCGTGACCCTGCGCGCCTTGTTGCGACGCAAGCTGGGCCGCGGCGTGCGGGAGTTACGCGCCGGCGGCTGATCGGATTTGCACTGGGCCGCCCGCCGGAGCATTGAACCGCCCAGAAGCAGTCATCTCCCAATGCCTGCTACTGGCCGGTTGCGGGTGGTCACTTGGCGAAGTTCACTGCCTGAGAGCAGTCCCTCAGAGGTTGCGTCTTGAACGGCCGCTTCAGTGCGAGCAAATCCGAAAGCTGGCGGGCTCGACTCGGCCATTTCCGGCCATCGACGATCGGCTGCTTTTGTGCGAGCTGACAACTTGTCGAGACGCCCCCGGCCGCTGGCAATGCTCGGCGAAGCTGCAGTGCCCTACGCATGCCTCATGCCATCACTGCGTGCCAGCTCCCCCGCGCATACCGCATGAAGCGGGCGTCGCCGTCGAATCGCCACAGGTGCAGCCAATCATTGCCCAGCACTTGGCGTAAGACTGCGTGCTTGGCGATCACGCGTTCGATCGCCTCGACTGGCGCATCGATCACGACCGTCAGCCGTAGCGGTTCATGGCGCCAGTTCACACCGTCGTGCAGCGACTGCCGCGCCAGGCCGATGCGCAGGTCGCCGCCGTTGCCTTCGAAGAGGCCAATACGACCGCCGACCACGTTGTGCAGCAGCTTGTTCCCGCTGCCCAGGCGCTGCGGGTCACAGGTGGACGCGTGGTATTGCCAGTTGATCCAGTGCGTCACCAGCATCGGCGCCGTCATCAGCAGCTCCAGCACGCTGCCATCGGCGTCATTGACCACGTCGTAGTCGTGAAGGAATACGCGGCCCCCGAGAACGGTGCCCAGGCTGCGCGCGCGCGGCGCGATCAGGAAAGCCGCGTTGCCGGCCAGGCCCCACTCGGGCCGCGTCTGCGCACCGTCATTGGCGCGGCGGCGCAACTGGTCGAGCAAGGCGGCATGTGGCGACTTCGGATCGAGCCCGAGTGTCACCGCGCGCTCGCGGCGCACCTGGTCTCCGGCTTGCGAAAACACCGGCTGCAGGCGGGCCCAGCGTTCGCGTGCAGGGGCGTCCAGCAGGTCCAGGTCGAATCCCTCGATTTCGTCGGTGGTCGTGTTGTGCAGCGCGGCGATGAAGCCCGTGCCCTCAGCGATGCGGATGCCGCGTGCACGCAGGCCAGCCTGCACATCGGGCTCGTTCAGCAGCCGCGCCAGCACGCGGGCATTGACCTCGCCGGTCTGCCCGCAGCAGGCGCCGCAGTCCAGCGCGGCGGCCTGCGCGTTGTTGGCGCTCTGGCTGCCATGGCCCACCAGCAGCACCAACGGGGCCAGGCCGCGGTCCAGGCCCATGGCATGCAGCACACGGGCGGCCAGATCCACCTTCGCGCCCAGGTCCAGTCCCGCGAGCACGGGCCGGCATACCGCGCGATAGCGGGGCGCTAGACCATGACCGTCGAGCGAGCGGCGCGCGGCGGACGACGGTCGCAGCCATTGCACCAGCCGGCCCAGGTAGCCGGCACCGACCGCCTCGACCGACGAAAACGCCGCATTCGGCCAGCGGTTGCTGGCACCCCACCGGTCGGACCGCGCGAAGTGGTGCAACCGCCCATGGCGTGCAGGCGCCTGCAGTGCGTCGCCCTGCGGCCCGAAGTCGGCCGCCGTGTCAGCCATGCGATCGGTCACTTCCATGGCGGGCACGAGCAAGCCGGGCAATTGCGGCCGACGCGCCGAGGTGGCCAGTGGCGTGTAGGCCACCGGCAGGCCGAAGAAGCCGGCGAAGCCGACCGTCTGCACCGCAGGCCATGACGACTCGATGGCCCGGCGCATGGGCTCGCTGCGCACGTCGATGCAAAAGGCGGCCTGCACATCGAAGCCCGGCGCCCCTTCCGGTGCGGCCGGCAAAGGCGATACCGCGCTGAGCCGTAGTGCCAAGTCGCGCTGATACCCCACCTCGTAAGCCAGTTGCCACACCTCGTCGACCAGCAATTCGGTCTCGGCCTGCTGCATCAGAGCCGGTGCGCGTTCCCATTCAACCTGCAGCGCGGCAAAAGCGCTTTGCGCTGCCTGGTCGTCGCGGCACTCCAAAAGGATGGCGCCCCATGCAAGGCGGATCGCCAGCAAGTCGCGCAGGTGGGAGTCGCTGGAGCCGGCCAGGCGAGCCTCCCAAGCGAGGTAGGCACACCAAGACGCCCAGCCGTTGACCGTTAGCAGCACGGCTTCCAGATAGTCAGCCCAGGCCTCCTCGGGCAGGCCCAAGCGGCGCAGCACCCAACGTTCTGCATCCTCGCGCGTGGCAGGCAGGGTTGAGACGCCGCGCGCAATGTCGGGCAGGCCCATCAGCACGCCGATACCGTGGTCGTGCGTCAGCGTTTCGCGCCAGAAGGCGTAGAGGCCACCGACCCGTTCGGGCTGCCAATCGGCCTGATGGACATCGAAGTAGGCGGCGCAGACCTGGCTCACCTGGTGGGTGATGGCCTGCCGCCACGAGAGGCGTCCCTGTCCTTGCGGGTCGTCGTCAAGCACATCGATCAGCAACGGCAACCTTGGCAGCACGGGTGTCTCGGCGAGTGCGCCGATGGCTCTCGCGGCGTCCAGGCCAGCGACCTGCGCGGCGGGGCGTTGCGCCAGTGCCTCGTCCAGGTCGGCGACCTTGATCCGGCCCGACGCCCAGGCCTGCCGCAGGTGGGCGCGCGGCGGGAAGACGCGGATGTCGCCCAGGACCGCCATGCGCGCGGCGACCGTGCGCACGCTGAGGCTGATGCGCTCCCAGTGCGGGTTGACGGCGATGGCGCGGTCCAAGGGCCAGGTCGGTGCGATGGCGCGACAGGCCTGTTCGCAGGCGGCGTCGATGCGCCGGCCGAGATCGGCGTCGGTCGGTGCCGTTGCCCTGAGGCTGTGGCTGGCTTCGGCGCAAGGTGTTAGCAGGGTGTCCATGGTCGTTCCTCGGTTCGGGTCATTTGCTGGCTACTGGGGTCCAGCGGCTCGGCCACAGGCGCAGCGCCCCGCGGGTGGCGATTTCGTCGATGTAGAAACCGGCATAGCTCCAGCGGCGCCAGGTGGCCAGCGCCATCGGCTGGACCTGCAGCAGCGCTAGGCAGCCGTACAGCACGACCATGCTGGCCAGCGCCACGGGGCCGGCCGAGCCGTCCGGCGCATCCGTCACGCCGAAGGGAATCGTGTGACCGACCAGCGCAGCGAGCACGAGTGCGGCCACCATGCCGGCGCCGGTCAATACGCCACGCACGACGCCGGGGGACTCGGGATCCTGTGTCGAGGGAAGCCAGAGCAGCGGCGCCCAGGCCATCGCCAGCACGCCGCTCCACCACCAGGGCCACAGCGCCACCGGCCCGGCCGACACGAGCAGCGTGACCAGGCCGGTGATCAGCCCCGTGGACAGGACGGGCGCCAGGGCTAGGCTGGCGACGGAGGGCGCCACGGCGCTGTGCATCATGCGCAGGCGCGCCGCTTCCACGGCCGTTGAAGCGGAGAGGAAGGCATGCGCCTTGTAGAGCGAGTGGCCGATCAGATGCAGCAGCGCGAGTGTGTAGAGGCCCAAGCCGCACTCCATCACCATGAAACCCATCTGGGCGACGGTCGACCAGGCCAGCCGTACCTTGATACTGATCCGCGTCAGCATCACCAACCCGGCGAGCAACGCGGTGACCAGTCCGATGCTTACCAGCAACCAGCGCGCCACCGGCGCGGCCTCGAGCAAGGGCGCAAACCGGATGAGAACGAAACCACCGAGATTGATCACGCCGGCATGCAATAGCGCTGAGACCGGCGTGGGCGCCTCCATCACCTGGATCAGCCAACCGTGCATGGGAAGCAGCGCAGTGCGCAGCACGACCGCCAAGGCAAGGAAGACCGCGCTCGCTTGAAGTGCGAGCGAGGGTGACCCAGCCTCGAGGTGGCGCCACAGGTTGGACAGTGAGCCCGACCCGACCTCATGCCAAGCAAGCGCTGCCGCAGCGATCAGCAGCGCATCGGCTAGGCGGTCGGCCAGGCGTTTCTTGTGTGCCGCCAGCAATGCGAAGGGACGATCGGTGTAAAAGCACAGCAGGTGCTGCAACGCAAGGCCGACGGCCGCCCAGGCGGCGATCAGCACCAGCCAGTGGTCAGCCAGCAGCAGCAGGTGAACGGCAGCCAGCACACCCGCGAGTGCAGCCACGTAGCGCGGCTGCCCCGGTTCGCCCTGGAGGTAGCGCGACGAGAACACGCCGATCACCGTGCCGAGCAACTGGACCAACACCGCGACCCAGGCTCCGGTGAGTGTCGCGCTCAGCCCGGGCAGCGTGAGCCTTGGTGCGCCCGGGGCGACAGCGAGTTGCAGGCCCAGGGCCACGACCGTGCACGCCAGGGCGGCCACCGCGAGTCCACGAAAACGCCCCCAGGCCGCCGTTTCGGTCGTGGTGCGCAGATGCGGTATGGCCGCGCACATCAGGGCGGCTGGAAGCAGCGCGTAGGCCAGGAGAAGGAAGCTTGTGAGGGACATGGGGGCCATCCAAATCGCGAATGCCGCGGATGGTGCAGGCTGGATGTGGTTCTGTAAAATTCATAGATAGGCACGATGTAATCTATAAACAAGAACAATGAACATCGAACAACTGAACTTCCACCACCTCTTCTACTTTTGGCGCGTTGCCAAGGCGGGGCACCTGACGCAGGTGGCGAAGGAGTTGCATGTGTCCCAGTCGGCGCTGTCGAACCAGATCCGCCAGCTCGAAGACCGTCTCGGCGAGGCGCTGTTCGAGCGAACCGGCCGCCGCCTGGTGCTCA
Organism: Roseateles sp.; assembly: GCA_039594005.1. GTDB lineage: Bacteria > Pseudomonadota > Gammaproteobacteria > Burkholderiales > Burkholderiaceae_C > Roseateles. The sequence continues at coordinate 133,813 of JBCNOF010000001.1, read as the reverse complement.
CAGCGACTGGGCAGCTTGCGATGTCGTATGCCGAGAACATCTTCGGCCTGGGCCAGGAAATGCTCGGCCGGCTTCAGGGCCGCAGCGAGGGCATGGTGCGACTTCGGGTCGGCAGCGTCGCGACTCTGTCGCGGAACTACCAGGAGAACTGGATCCGGCCGCTGCTCGCCGACCCGACCGTGATGCTTTCGCTGGAGTCCGGCATGCTCGATGACCTGCTGGGCCGCTTGCTTGCGCACCAACTCGACGTGGTGCTGGCCAATGATGCGGTGGCGGCTCATCCCGACCGGCCGCTGCATTGCCGCTTCCTGGGTAGCCAGGCCATCTCGCTCGTCGGCCCGGCGGCCGTGTGGCACGGGCGCACGCTGCGCATGCCGGAAGACCTTGGCGGCCTGGAGCTGGCCGTGCCAGGGCCTCGCCACGCGCTGCGCGGGCAGTTCGATGCCCTGTGCATGGCGGCAGGTGTCACGCCGCGGTTGCGGGCCGAAGTCGACGATATGGCCATGCTGCGCCTGGTGGCACGCGACAGCGGCTGGCTCACGGTGCTGCCCGAGGTGGTGGTGCAGGACGAGCTCGGTGCCGGCGTGCTAACGACAGTAGGGCAATCGACACTGCTGCAGGAGAACTTCTACGCCATCACCACGCTGCATCGGCATCGCATGGAACGGCTGGAGCAACTGCTCGCACAGGCGCCCGTACTCGCGGATGAGACCCTGGCTCGACGCCGCGTTGCGGGAAGCAGCCAGGCGCGCCGGCAGACCATCAACGGCCCAAAGCCGAAAACTTCGTGAAGCAGCGTTGCTTGGCGGTGACTGCAGCGTTTCTGGCGAGCTTGTCAGTCCTCAGCACACCGCCCCTCGACGTGGCCGACCTGCCGCTTTGAGGCGACGAACTTAGGGCTCCGGATGTCCGTTCAGGGTCGATCGCCGCCCCACACGAATGACCGCTGACCGGCAGCCCGCCTCGCGCTCATGTCGCACCGAGATCGCGGGAAGGCGACCGGCTGCTCCCAGCCTGAAGCGGTCTTCGCATTCGACCTGATCGCTGAAGTTTGGCGGGTCATGACCGGGATGCCTTTGCGGCAAGACGGGCATCCCCGGCTTCAATAACCGGCTGCGTAAATAGCCATGTCTTCACCGCGCCTTCCCTGCGCTTGCGCTCCTCGGAATAGGCCCCCCGCTCGTGCCAGTACAGGTAGGGACCATTCAACCACATCGGCTGCTCCGCGAGCTCGGCCATGGGCACCATCGTCAGAAAGTCGGAAAGGCAGTCCGAGTCTGGCGCGTCATCCCAGCCTCGGCCAAGATCGCGATGCACGCCCAAAAAGCAAAAGCTTTTGCTAAGCCGTCCCTGGCGCAAATCAAGGAGCGGATTAACCAAGCCTTCGCCGCGGAACCACAGCTCGCAACAGCGTTTCGCGAGGGCACCAAGCAAAGTGATGCCGACCTTGAGTCGCTGTACGACGAACTGGTGCTGATGGGAAAGATTGCACCCGGCGGAAGCGATGAAGTTTGACCCCGAGCGGCTAAGTGCTCCTGAACGCTTATTGTGGTCACACGGCGTCCGAAAACCGGAGCACATCGATCTGGAGGCTATCGCCGGGGCGAACGGAGCTAGAGTCATCTATCGCAGGTTGGATGGCTGTGCAGCCAGGCTGGTGGCGGCCGCGGATCAAGCAGTCATCAGTGTCTCTAAGGACGACAACAAGGGCCGGCAGAGATTTTCACTTGGCCACGAATTGGCGCATTGGCTATGCGACGCTGAACGGTCGTCGTTCAAATGCTCCAACGCCGATATTGGACCGCAGAACGCTGAGGCGCGAACTGTGGAGGCAAATGCCAATAGCTATGCCAGCCAACTGATCCTGCCGGACTACTTGGTAGAGCCGTGGATCGGAGATCGCAGGGTCAACTTGGACCTCGCGCAGTCTCTAGGGCAGGCCTTCGAGGCTAGCGTGACCGCCTCGGCTTTGAAGCTCGTCAAGAGGTCCAAGACGGCAGCCGCCGTGGTTTGCCATGACCAACGGAGGCTCAAGTGGTTTCAGCGAAGCCGCGCCTTCCCCGATGACTTCTACATCCTCAAGGAGCTGCATCAGGACACAGTCGCCTTCGAAATGGCCTTCGGCACAGCGAAGGGAATCTCACGACCGAAGAAGAATCCAGCCTCTCTCTGGCTCGGCGGACGAGGCGCGTACCGGATGGAGGTTTGGAGCCAATCGATCAAGCTTCCCGAAGGCGCGGTGCTGACCACCTTGTCGATGACGTAGCTACGAGAAGGCGTGGTGTGGCTCATCCTATGAGCTAGGAACTGCCTATCCTCGACGTGCCAGATCCGTGGCACATCAGGGGAATTGGATGAAGGAAACGCAGTCAGTAACCGAGAACCAATCGGGAGAGGCGGGGCATGGAGCGCTGAGCCCAACGGAGGCTGAAATCAGAACGGTCGCGCTCCGCCTGAAGGAGGAGCTTCTCAAGGACCTGCCCTTCTTCGGCGCTTGTGGCTTTGCCGTGGGATGGCTGATGCTGGTTCAGCACCGGCTCACGCAGAACGGCATTGGGCCGAAAGATTCGTTGGCGGACGCGCTCTTTTCGGATTTCGTGTCATTCAACGCCTTTGGCCTCGTGTTCCTTGGCTTGCTCGCCCTCGGCTCAGCGGTCACATGCTTGGCAGCGCTGAACGTCCGCTGGCCCAGCCTTGAGCGTGTGGTGGGCCACCTGCAAGTAAGACTGGCACAGTTGGCCAGCTCGATCATCGCGTTCACGCTCGGACTGTCGCTGACCGCGCTTTGCCACTCGCTGCTCACCATCACCGCCGGCGGCATCGGGCTGTTCTTGATGATTGCCCTGTTCGACTTCATGCTGGTCGTGGGCTTCGGCTCGGCCATGCTGGTAGCGAGGCGCAGACCTCCCTTTGATCGGTGGTGGGTCGGCCTTCTGTTCCTCGTTCTCGCCGTCGGCGCGACGCTCTCGCTAGTGCTGTGGGGCGTCAAGTAGACGCTTGCGTGAGCCATCTGCCGCTGGGTTCGACGCTTAAGTTTCATCTTGAACGAAACGGATCGCGGGAAGTTCAACCTTCAGTGAGACGGCGGTTCAAGGTGCGTTGAGGTGGTTGTGGCTAACCCCGCCGCGCGCGGGCAGACCAGTTTTGGCATGAGTGAGAACCGACACTCCTTCCGCTTCATCCCCCCTTTTCTGCAGTTCGTCGCCGGACGCTGGGGGCGGGGAGGGGGGCTTGATATGGTGTGCTACATCAGCAACACACCGGCGCCCTGGCGCCTCGCGTCATGCAAAGCTGGAACGATCAAGCGCCGATCTATCAGCAGCTCGCCGACCGTCTGGCGTCGCAGCTGCTGGACGGCGATCCCCCCGAAGGCGAGGCGCTCCCCTCGGTGCGCACCCTCGCCAGCCAGTACCTCATCAACCCCCTGACCGTCAGCCGCGCGCTGCAGGCCCTCGTCGACGAAGGCCTGCTCGAGAGCCGGCGCGGCATGGGCATGTATGTCCGCGACGGCGCCCGGATCCGGTTGCTGCACAGCGAGCGCGAACAGTTCCTCCAGCAGGAATGGCCCCGCCTCAGAGAGAAAATCCGCCGCCTCGGTCTGGGGCCCCAGGACCTGAATTGGGAGGACGCATGAACACGCTCATCGAGGCCCGCGGCCTCAGCCTGCGCTACGGCAAGAAGACCGCGCTCCAGGACCTGACCTTCTCCATCCCCGCCGGCCGCGTCGTCGGCCTGCTCGGCCACAACGGCGCCGGCAAGACCTCGCTCATGAAGGCCCTCGTCGGCCTCAAGCGCGCCGAGGGCGAGCTCCGCGTGCTCGGCCTGGACCCGCACACCCAGCGCGGCCAGCTCCTGACCTCGCTGTGCTACATCCCCGACGTCGCCGTCCTGCCGCGCTGGGCCCGCGTCTCGGAACTGATCCGCCTGATGGAGGGCCTGCAGCCGCGCTTCTCCGCAGATCGCGCCCGCCAGCTGCTGCGCCGCACCTCCGTCACCGAGAAGGACCGCGTGCGCCACCTCTCCAAGGGCATGGTCACCCAGCTGCACCTGGCGTTGGTCGCCGCCATCGACGCGAAGCTCATGATCCTGGACGAGCCCACGCTCGGCCTGGACGTGATGTCGCGCAAGAGCTTCTACGAGATGCTCATCGACGAATGGTGCGACGGCGAGCGCTCGGTGCTCATCTCCACGCACCAAGTCGAGGAGGTCGAGTCGCTGCTGTCGGACGTCATGATGCTGGACGAGGGTCGCCTGGTCCTGAACATCTCGCTGGCCGAGATGGACGAGCGCTTCGTCGCGCTGTCCCACGACCCCGAGGCCGCAGACGCCGTCGCCGCCAACCACCCGCTTCTGCGCTACCGCACGCAGGGCCGCCCCACGGCGCTGTTCGACGGCGTGCCGCCGCAGTCCGTCGCCCACCTCGGCCAACGCGTGCGCCCCGGCCTCGTCGAGCTCTTCCTGGCCCTGACGCGCAAGCCCGAGAACGAAGCCCGCCAGGCCAGCGAGGCCTGATCCGCGACCCACCGCAAGGACATCCCATGACGCTCTTCAACACCCTGCTGCTGCGCGAGTGGCTGCAATACAAGCGGGCCTGGATCGGCCTGGTGCTGGGCCCGGTGCTGGTGCTGCTCGCGCTGGTCCCGTTCAGCCAGGTCAACGGCGTGGACGTGCCCAGCCCCGAGCCCATCGCGCTGATCGCCGGCCTGATCACCGTCGGCCTGGTGCTCATCCTGTCGCTGGGCGTGTCCGGCTACCAGCTGATGGGCGTGGCCCGGCGCGACCAGCAGGACCGCTCCATCGAGTTCTGGGCCTCGCTGCCCGGCTCGCACACCTCCAGCGTCGCCGCGCCGCTGCTGGCCCACGGGCTGCTCGTGCCGCTGGCGGCCACCGCGCTGGCCATCATCGGCGGCGCCATCGTCGGCACGTCGATGGCGTTCAAGGAATTCGGCCTCGCCGCGTTCCATCAGACCCAGTGGGCGGCGCTGTTCCAGGCCACGATGTGGATGGGCCTGCGTCTGCTGCTGGGCCTGGCGATGGCCGCGCTGTGGCTCTCGCCCTTCGTGCTGGCGCTGATGGCGGCCTCGGCCTGGATCAAGCGCTGGGGCGCTCCGCTGCTGTTCATCGCGGTCGCGGCCTTCCTCAAGATCTACCAAGGCGAACCCGCCGCCGAGGGCCTGCGGACCTTGCTGGTCAATCAGGTCAAGGGCGCCGGCCAGTCGATGATCGAGGGCGGCGTGTCCATCATCGTCAAGGGCGAGGGGGAGCACGTCGACATGCAGGACTTCTTCGACATGCTCTTCCGCGTGCCCGATGCCGCGCGCGACAGCCTGCCCCAGGTGCTGCACCTGGCGGTCAGCCCGCAGTTCGTCGGCGGACTCGTCGTCGCGGGCCTGTGCTTCACCCTGCTGGTGCTGCAACGCCGGCGCAGCTTCTGAACTTGAGCCTGGGCCCTGACCACGGCCCAGGCCTGCCGCCAGGCGCGTGAATGCACGGCGCCGGACGGCGGATGGCGAATCAGGCCGTCGCGGTCGACGTGACGAGCGCGGCGGGCACGCTGACCTGGCGCAGGTCGCCTTCAGCGTGGTCAAGCCAGGCGATGACGACGGCCACCGCCAGCACCGCGAGCACGACGCCGACCGCGGGCAACAGCACGCGGCGCCAGCGATGGGCGGAGACGGAGGGAAGGGGCAGGTGCGGCGCGGGGCCGCCGACGCGGGCGGGGGCTTTCATGGCGGAGCTCCGGAAGAGATCGCCGACGAGCTCAGGGCAGCACGGCGCCGAGACCCCACAGCAGCGCCGGATACACGGCCCCCCACGCCACCGCGAGAATCGCGAGGGCTTTCATGCCGACGAAGATCGGCGGGACGTGCTTGGCGGTGACGGATGGCTTCGACATGGTGCGCTCCTTGAGCTGGCGGCTCATGGGTTGCAAACGGCGTGCCAGACCGGCGCGTTGACCTCGCCACCGGCTGAAAAACACAGCGTTACCGTCGCTTCACGCGATCGACATGCATTGCCGTGACCCACTTCACGGCCGTCACATCGCGTCACCTCCGATGCGCGCGCGATCGGATCGGTCAGGCGCTCCGGTCGACCCGCAAGGCCAGCAGCACCGAGGTGTGGGTCTTGATGACGCCCTCGATCTCGCCGATCTCGTCCAGCAAGGCGTCCAGCCGCGCGGTGCTGTCGGCCTGCAACAGCGCCATGTAGTCGAACTCGCCGCTGACCGACGCCAGTTGCCGCAACTCCGGCAGCCGCGATAGCCGCTTGACCACCTCGCGGCCCGCGCGCGGCTGCACCGTGATGCCGACGAAGGCCCGCACGCCGCGCTCCACCGCCTCGCCGCCCAGGCGCACCGTGTAGCCAGCGATCAGGCCGTCGGACTCCAGCCGCGCCAGCCGGGCCACCACCGTGGTGCGGGCCACGCCCAACTTGCGTGCGAGATCGGCCGTGCTTTCCCGCGCGTTGGCCTGCAGCAGCGCGATCAGGTCGCGGTCGATCTGGTCGCGCAGCATCGCGGGCGCGGCGGGGGAGTCGGTGCTGTCGGGCGTGGATTTGCGGGCGTTCATGGGCGGGCGTTCATGGGAACGTTCTCAGCAGCGTTCAGGAGGCCTCGGGAAATACCCTCGTTCTCGCCGAAATGGCGGAATCGGATGACGGATCGTCAGCATAGAGGTGTTTTTCGTCGAACTCGCGCTTTCTTTCGTCAGGAGGGGTCGGGACACTGCGTGCATTCACCTCTCTCTCGAATCACACCTTTCCAGGATCACAAGGAGCACGACATGAAAGTGGCACTGCTGGGCGCCGGACACATCGGCCAGACCATCGCGCGTTTGCTGCAAGGCAGCGGCGACTATCAGGTCACCGTGATGGACAAGAACGCCGGCGCGCTGAAGCTGCTGGCCGCGCAGGGTCTGTCGACCCAGGCCGTGGACACCGAGGACAAGGCCCAGCTGGCCGCCGCGCTGCGCGGCAACGAGGTCGTCGTGAACGCGCTGCCCTACCACCTGGCGATCACCGCCGCGCACATGGCGCTGGAAGCGGGTTGCCACTACTTCGACCTGACCGAGGACGTCGCCGCGACCAAGGAGATCAAGCGCATCGCCGAGGGCGCCAAGACCGCCTTCATGCCGCAATGCGGCCTGGCGCCCGGCTTCATCGGCATCGTCGCGCACCACCTGGCCAAGCGCTTCGACGCGCTGCAGGACGTCAAGATGCGCGTCGGCGCGCTGCCCGCGTTCCCGACCAACGCGCTGAAGTACAACCTGACCTGGTCGGTCGACGGCCTGATCAACGAGTACTGCCATCCCTGCGAGGCCATCCACGACGGCGACACCATCGCCGCGCTGCCGCTGGAAGGCCTGGAGCACTTCTCGCTGGATGGCACCGAGTACGAGGCCTTCAACACCTCCGGCGGCCTGGGCACGTTGTGCGAGACCTGGGGCGGCAAGGTCCGCAACCTGGACTACAAGACGGTCCGCTATCCGGGTCACCGCGACCTGATGATGTTCCTGCTGGACGACCTGGCGCTGAAGAACGACCAGGAGAAGCTCAAGGACATCATGCGCAAGAGCATGCCCGCGACCATGCAGGACGTGGTGCTGGTGTTCGTGACCGTGTCGGGCATGAAGAACGGCGTGCTGATGCAGGAGGTCTTCGCCCGCAAGATCTTCGCGGAGCGCGACGGCGAGCAGCCGCTGTCGGCCATCCAGATCACGACCGCCGCGGGCATCTGCGCCGCGGTCGATCTGTTCCGCGAAGGCAAGCTGCCGCAGAAGGGCTTCATCCGCCAGGAAGAGGTCGCGCTGCCTGATTTCCTCGCCAATCGCTTCGGCAAGGCCTATCAGCAGTCGCGCCAGGTCGAATCCATCGGCTGAAGGAGAATCCCGGGATGACTTCCACCACCACCGACTTGCTGGCCGCGCTGGGCGTGCCGGCCGCCGCCTTCACCGGCGGCCAACGCGCCGTGCGCAGCCCCATCGACGGCGCCGTGATCGGCCAGGTCCATGACGCGGCCGCCGCCGACATGACCGCCGCCATCGGCCGCGCCCACGAGGCCTTCCTGGCCTGGCGCACCGTGCCCGCGCCCAAGCGCGGCGAACTGGTGCGCCTCTTCGGCGAGGAACTGCGCGCCAACAAGGCGGCGCTCGCCCGGCTGGTGTCGCTGGAGGCCGGCAAGATCACCCAGCGAGGGCGAGGGCGAAGTCCAGGAAATGATCGACATCTGCGACTTCGCCGTCGGCCTGTCGCGCCAGCTCTACGGCCTGACCATCGCCTCCGAGCGCCCCGGCCACCGCATGATGGAGCAGTACCTGGCACCCGCTGGGCGTGGTCGGCATCATCTCGGCCTTCAACTTCCCGGTCGCGGTGTGGGCGTGGAACTCGGCGCTGGCGCTGGTCTGCGGCGACACCGTGCGTCTGGAAGCCCTCCGAGAAGACCCCGCTGACCGCGCTCGCCACGCAGGCGCTCTTCGAGAAAGCCGTCGCCCGCTACGAGGGCGCGCCCCGCTTCCTGTCGCAGGTCATCCTGGGCGGCGCCCCGGTCGGCGAGGCCCTGGTCGACGACGCGCGCGTCGCGCTGGTCAGCGCCACCGGCTGCACCCGCATGGGCCGCGCCGTCGGTCCGCGCGTCGCGGCGCGCTTCGGCCGCTGCCTGCTGGAACTGGGCGGCAACAACGCGATCATCCTGGCCCCCAGCGCCGACCTGGACCTGGCCGTGCGCGGCATCCTGTTCGGCGCCGTCGGCACGGCCGGCCAGCGCTGCACCACGATGCGCCGGCTGATCGCCCACGCGTCCGTCCACGATGAACTCGTGGCCCGACTGGACCGCGCCCGCGCGCAGCTGAAGATCGGCAGCCCCGTCGAGCCCGGCAACCTGATCGGCCCGCTGATCGACCAGGCCGCGTTCGACGCGATGCAGGCGGCGCTGGCCGCCGCGCGCGAGCAGGGCGGCGAGGTCAGCGGCGGCGAGCGCGCGCTGGCGTCGCAATACCCCGAGGCCTTCTACGCCGTCCCGGCGCTGGTGCGCGATGCCCGCGCAGACCGCCGTGGTGCAGCACGAGACCTTCGCGCCGATCCTCTACGTGCTGAAGTACGAGACGCTGGACGAGGCCATCGCGCTGCAGAACGACGTGCCGCAGGGCCTGTCGTCGTGCGATCTTCACCAACGACATCCGCGAGGCCGAGACCTTCGTCAGCGCGAGCGGCTCGGACTGCGGCATCGCCAACGTCAACATCGGCACCTCGGGCGCGGAGATCGGCGGCGCCTTCGGCGGCGAGAAGGAAACCGGCGGCGGCCGCGAGTCCGGCTCGGACGCGTGGAAGGCCTACATGCGCCGCCCGACCAACACCGTCAACTACTCGCGCGAGCTGCCGCTGGCCCAGGGCGTGAAGTTCGATGTCTGAGCGGGCGGCGGAGCCGAAGGCGCTGACCGCGCTGAACGCGCAGGTCGCCATCGCGGCGGGCAGCGGGCTGTTCCGGTTGCTGGCCGATGCGCTCGGCCAGGAACCGGCGCGCGCCGCGTTCGAGCGCGTGCGCGTCGTGCCGGCGCTGCTGCGCCCGGCCGGCGAGTCCGTCTCGCGCGCCGAGCTGGCGCAGGCGCTGAACATGGCGCTGTTCCTCGACGTCACCGAGCGCGTGCCGATGGCCGCGGCCTACGTCGCGGACCTGCAGCGCGACGGGCAGCAGCTGGTCTTCGATCACGGCGCGCTGCGTACGGTGGCATGGCCGTCCGGGGCGCTGCCGCCGGGCGAGGCCGCGATCACCCGCGTGCTGCGCCCGCTGGGCTTCGCGATGGCCGCGACCTATCCGCTGCCTCGGTTGAAGATGACAGGCCGCGCCTGGCGTCACGCCGACTTCCCCGAGGACATCGCGCAGTTCTTCGTGTCCGAGCTGCATCCGGAGCGCTTCTCCGGCAGCTTCCAGGGTGCGGTGTCGCGCGTGTTGGCGACGTCGCGTGATCCGCTCGCGCCGGCGGACCTGGCCGCGCTGGAGCAGCTCGCCCGCGACGGCGCGCTGCCGATGGCCGCGGCCGTCGTGCTGCTGCCGCGTCTGATCGGCTGCTTCGCGCGTCAGCACGGGCTGTTCGAGGCGGACGACTACCAGGCGCTGCTGGCCGAATCGGCCGAGATGGCCTGGATCGCCACCGAGGGCAACGCGTTCAACCACGCGACGGATCGCGTGGCCGACATCGAGGCGGTCGTCGCGGCGCAGCGCGCGTTGGATCGGCCGGTCAAGGACTCGATCGAGACCTCGGCCACCGGCCGCGTGCGGCAGACCGCGTTCAAGGCGGCGCGCGTGATGCGCGAGTTCCTGGATCGTGGCCAGCGCGTGATGCTCGAGGTGCCCGGCAGCTTCCACGAATTCATCCAGCGCGCGCCGTTGGACGCGTCCGGGGCGCTGGATCTGGCCTTCGACGCGGGCAATGCGACCGGCATCTTCAAGATGACGGCCGGCGCCCAGCAGGACGCCGACACCGCGGGCGAGGCCGCCGCGTGCTGAGCGATGCCGGCCAGCTCGGCGGCTTCCTCGCCGAGGCCCGCGCGGTCTGCGGCGACGCTTTCGTGCAGGACGGCGCGGCCATCGAGCCGCGCTACCTGCAGCCTGCGCGTTACGCGGCCGGGCAAGCGGCGGCGCTGGTGCGTCCGGGCAGCCGCGACGAGGCGGCGCGCTTGCTCGCGCTGGCCGCGGCCTGCGGGTTGCGCGTCGTCGTGCAGGGCGCCCATACCGGGCTCGTGCGCGCGGCCACGCCCGATGACGCGCAAGGCGAGGTGCTGCTCAGCACCGAGCGCCTGCGCGAGATCTTCGAGCTCGACCTGCTGGACCGAACGCTGCGGGTCTCCTGCGGCTATCGGCTCTCGGAGATCAACGAGCGGCTCGAACCCCACGGACTGTGGTTCCCGGTGGACCTGAGCGCCGATCCCTCGATCGGCGGCATGGTCGCGCACAACACCGGCGGCACGCGGATGCTGCGTTACGGCGACGTGCGCGCGAACACGCTGGCGCTGGAAGTCGTGCTGGCCGAGCCCGCGGGCCAGGTCGTGCGCTTCGGCCAGGGCCTGCAGAAGGACAACTCCGCACTCGCGCTGGGGCAGCTGTTCATCGGCTCCTCGGGCAGCCTGGGGCTGGTCAGCGAGGTCACGATCAAGCTGTCGCCGCTGCCGCGTCAACGCGCGGTCGCGCTCGTGGCGCCGGCGTCGCTGGACGAGGTCTTCCCGCTCTACGCGGAGGTGATGCAGCGTTGGGGCGGCTTGGTGTCGGCTTTCGAGGGCATCAGCCGCGCGGCGCTGGAAGCCGGACTGCACGGACAGGACGTCACGCGCTGGTTTGACGGCCAGTTGCCCGACTACGCGATGTTGATCGAGCTGAGCAGCGAGCTGCCGGCGGACCAGCTCGGCCTGAACGGACTGCTGCAGGGCTGGCTTGAATCAGCATTCGAATCCGGTCGAGTGCGGGATGCGGTGCTTGATGCCGATGAGGCTATCTGGGGCCTGCGCCATCGCATCAGCGAGGGCCTGCGGGTCCAGGGCAAGGTGATCGGGCTGGACCTGTCACTACCGCGCCGGCACTTCATGGCGTTCCGGGAACGCGGCGCGGCCTGGCTGGCGACGCGTTTCCCGGCCTTGCGCCTGGCCGACTTCGGACACCTCGGCGACGGCGGCATGCACTTCAACATGGTGTGGCCGTCGGAGGCGGGGAACTGGGGCGCCGAGCAAGAACTGACCCTCCGCGAGGGGCTGTATGCGCTGGTCGCGGAGCTGGGCGGCTCGATCAGCGCGGAGCATGGGGTCGGGCCTCAACTGCAGACGGCGTATCGGGCGCATTGGGCGCAGGTGGAGCCGGGGGTGCTGGACTGGGCGCGGAGAGTACAGATGTTGTGGGATCCGCACGCTCGATTGGGGAAAGTGAATTGGGGCGGCTGAAACGCTTGTCAGATTCCGAAATCGTGCTACAGTCCAATTCTTCGCTGCAACGCAAACGCAGTTGACGCGAAACAAATCCTGAAAGCCCAGGTGGCGGAATTGGTAGACGCACTAGTTTCAGGTACTAGCGGGTAACTCCGTGGAGGTTCGAGTCCTCTCCTGGGCACCAAACATGAAAAGCCGGCTTCCAGCCGGCTTTTCTCATTCTGGCGCCCAGGAAGCAAAGCCCAGTGGGCTTTGCGGGTGGACTCGAAGGGTTTGGACCGTGAGGTCCGAACCGGGGTCGCGCTTGCGTGACCGAGTCCTCTCCGCGATGAGCGCTGATGGGGGTGATGGCCGTCTTCGGGCTCTCCCTTCCACGCGCTTCGAATCGCTGTGGCAAAGTCGGCCAAGCTTTACCGACTGGATATGCCCCCACCGAAACCCGCCACCATCATCGACGTCGCGCGCGAAGCGGGCGTTTCCATCAAGACGGTTTCCCGGGTTCTGAATCAGGAGCCAGGGGTCCATTCCGAGACGAGGGAGGCGGTGCTGAAGGTCGTGGCCGACCTGAAGTACCGGCCGAAGCAATCGGCGCGCAGCCTGGCGGGCGGGCGGTCTTTCCTGATCGGGTTGCTGTATTACGACCCGTCGGCCGCGTTCGTCGGCGGCGTGCAGCAAGGCGCGACGCTGCGCTGCCGCGAGGCGGGCTACCACCTCGTGGTCGAGTCGCTGCACAACGACGCGCCCGACCTCGCCATGCAGGTGGACCGCATGGTCTCGGCGCTGCGGCCCGACGGCATGATTCTGACCCCGCCGCTGTGCGACAACCTGCAGGTGCTGTCCGCGCTGCGCGAGAGCCAGACGCCGTGCGTGCTGATCTCGCCGGCGGCAGACGACCCGGACCATCCGAGCGTGCGCATGGATGACGTGCACGCGGCCGAGGAGATCACCAACCTGCTGATCAGCCTGGGCCACACGCGCATCGCGATCATCAGGGGCGCGAAGGAGCAGGTGGCGTCCAAGCGCCGCTACCAGGGCTACGCGGCGGCGCTGAAGGCGCATCGGATCGCGCTGGACAAGGACCTGGTCGTGCAGGGGGACTTCACCTTCGACACCGGCGTCGACGCGGCGTATCAGCTGCTGAGCCGGCGTCAGCGCCCGACGGCGGTCTTCGCGAGCAACGACGACATGGCCTTGGGCGTGCTGGCCGCGGCGCAGCGCCTGGGACTGTCGGTGCCGGGCGACCTGTCGATCGCGGGCTTCGACGACACGCCCGCAGCCGCGCGCGTCTGGCCTCCGCTGACCACGGTGCGCCAACCGATGGACGACATGGCGCGCGCCGCGGTCGACCTGCTGATCGGCGCTCCGCGCGCCGCCGAGGCTGAAGCCGAGGCGACGCCCAAGTCCAAGCACCGGGTGCTGCCGCACGAGCTGGTCGTGCGGGACTCCACCGCCGCGCTGGGCGCGAAGGCCGTGCCGCGCGCGAAGAAGTCCGGCTGAAGCGTCTGTCGCAATCAGCGCGCGATCACGCCGCGCGCCGTCCCGTCCGCGCCAGCATCTGCTCGATCAACGCGCGATGCGGCGGCAGATCCCGCAGCGCATGCGCCCCCAGCTGCGCGATGGTCGCGAACTCGCGCCGCGCCTCCTCGCCACGCGTCAATGGCGCGGTCCATACCCCGAGCTCGGTCTCGAATTCCATCCCGTAGAGCACGTATTGCCAGCTCGCGGGCAAATACATCTCGACGTCGGTGATGAAGTCCAGCCGCTGCGGCGGGCGGCTGCGCCACATCGCGAGCTTCTCGCGCAGCGACTCGGTGAAGGACGCCGGATCCGCGTTGTCGCGCCAGAACGCCGTGTCCGTGCGCCGCGTCAGGCCGTAATGCAGCTTGATGAAGTCGACGATGCGCGCGTAGCGCTCCCGCATGAACGCATTGAAGTGGCGGGCCACCGGCGCCGTGTCGCCGTTGAACGGGAACAGCTGCCCGATCAGGTAGGCGGCGGTCTCGATGAGGCCGATGCCCGAGGACTCCAGCGGTTCGAGGAAGCCGCCCGAGAGCCCCACCGCCACGCAGTTCTTCACCCACTGCGTCTCGCGATAACCGATCTGCAGCGTCAGCTGGCGCGGCGTCAGCGCGTCGGACGCGGGGCCGATGTAGCGGCGCAGCGTGCGTTCGGCCTCTGCGTCGTCGCAATGCCGGCTGCTGTAGACGTGGCCGATGCCGCGTCGCTCCTGCAGGCCGATGTCCCAGATCCAGCCGTGCGCCTGGGCGCTTGCGATCGTGTACGAGGCGATGGGCGCGTCGGCCCGCGCGTAGGGAACCTGCATCGCGAGCGCGCGGTCCACGAAGAGCACATCGCGCATCGACGTGAACGGTGAGCCCAGTGCCTCCCCGATGAGCCGGGCGCGGAAGCCGCTGCAGTCGATGTAGAGCCCGGCGCGCAAGGCGCCGGCCTCGCGGGTGTGCACCGCGGCGATCGCGCCCTGCTCATCGAGATCGACACGGTCCACGGTCGCGATCACGCGCTTCACGCCGAGTGCCTGGCCGTGCGTGGCCAGCAGCGCGGCGAAGCGCCCCGCGTCGAAGTGATATGCGTAGTTCAGCGGGCCGAGGAAGTCCCCGTCGCCAGCGCGCTTCGGTCCATGGCGCGCGTCGGCCACGGCCTTCTGCAGGGTGACCGATTCGGCGAACGCGCGGCCCTCGCCGGCCTCGCCGCGCAACCAGTAGGGCAGCAGCTCCGGCGCGCCGGGGCGTTGGCTGGGCTGGCTGAAGGGGTGGAAGTAATGATCGGCACCGGGCGAGCCGGGCGGGCGCACCCAGTGGTCGAAGCGGATGCCCTGCTTGTAGGTCGCCGAGCAGGCCTCGAGGAACTCCGCCTCACCGATGCCGATCGCCGCGAGCGTCCCGCGGATCGACGGGAAGGTCCCTTCGCCGACGCCGATGATGCCGATGTCGCTGGACTCGACCAACGTGATGCGCACGCCCCCGTTCGCCGTGCCCAGCTGCCGCGCGAGGAAAGCGGCGGTCAGCCAGCCGGCCGTGCCGCCGCCGACGATGAGGATGTCCTGGATCGGGGTCATGTCGTGTCTCCGTGATCGTTGTGGTGCTTGAGCGACAACCCCGTGTTCATCGAGGGTCTCGCCCCGCGTGCAGGCGTAACCGGACTACGGGTAAATGATAGGGTCCAAAATGACAACGATGTCAACCGATGCGTTGACAACGTTGTCATCGGCCGCCTACGATGTACTCAAACTACAAGAACAAGACCCGGAACAGAGCTTCACCTCAAGAGCCCACCTGGAGACAACATGACTGACCGCTTCATCCGCCGGCCGCGACTCGGCCTGACCACGCCCGTCCAGATCGCCGTTCTCGCGCTGCTGGCCGGCGCCGCGCATGCGCAATCGACCGAGGGCGCCGCGCCCGCGCCTCAGGCCGACACCAGCACCGCCGCCCCCGCCGCATCCCCCGACGCCAAGGACAACAAGGCGTTGCCGCAAGTGGTCGTGACCGCGACCAAGCGCGCGACCTCGCTGCAGAAGACCCCGATCGCGGTGACCGCGCTGAGCGCGTCCACCATCGAGGACAACCACGTCAAGAGCATGCTCGACGTGTTCAACCTCGTGCCCAGCATGCAGGGCACGGGGCAGGGCGACCACGGCATCGTGAGCGTCACGCTGCGCGGCATCGGCAACGACTCCGCCAAGACCGAATACGCCGACCCCGAGGTCGCCCTGTTCGTCGACGGCGTCTTCGCACCGCGTCCCGAGGGCGCGGCGACGATGCTCTTCGACCTCGACGGCATCGAGGTGCTGCGCGGTCCGCAAGGCACGCTGTGGGGCCGCAACTCGACGGTCGGCACGATCAACATGAAGACGGCCAAGCCCGTGCTCAAGGACAACTCGGGTTACGTCGAGCTGGGCACCGGCACCTACAACCGGCTCGGCGCCAAGGGCGCGATCAACATCCCGCTGACCGACACCCTGGCCGCGCGCGTGGCCTTCATCCACGAGCAGCACGACGGCTACGTGGACTACCAGAAGCCCACGCAGTACACGCTGGCGCAGCAGCAGGCCGCGTACAACGCGGCCAACACCGCGGGCACGCTGCCCCCGTTCCAGCCGCTGAACTACAACCTCTTCGTCACCGGCGGACCGAAGTACAACGCACAGGACCAGACCGCCGCGCGCCTGAGCTTCCTGTGGCAGCCGGTGAAGGCGTTCCGCTGGGACCTGTCGCTGGAGCAGTTCGCCGATCGCGGCACGCCGTCGATGAGCCTGATGCAGACGCCGCGCGCCGGCGAGAAGCTGTGGTCCGCGCTGATCGATACCGCGCCCTCGCTCAAGCGGGACTCGACCTCCATCCGCAGCCGCATGGAGTACGACCTGGGCGGCATGGCGCTGGCCTATGTCGCGGGCTACACGCACTTCAAGGGCTCTGGCACCTATGACCAGGACTTCGGCGTGCAGATGCCGACGAGCTTCACCACCGGTGCCACCCATCAGGAAGACAACACCGTCTGGACCAGCTACCGCAGCCAGAGCCATGAACTGACGCTGCAGAGCACGCAGAAGCAGACCATCGACTGGGTGCTGGGCCTGTACTACGCGGCCGAGGACAACGGCATCCGCTTCGACATCCCGATCATGAACGGCACCCAGCAGGGCACCGTCAGCTGGCAGGGGTCGTTCATCCAGCCCAAGGAGACCGTCGATTCCAAGGCCGCCTTCGGCCAGGCGACCTGGAACCTCACCGACGCCTTCCATGTCACCGGCGGCCTGCGCTACACGCACGACGATCGCAAGAACATCGGTGGTCGCGGCTGGACCTGGGCCTACAACGCGGCCGCGCCGCAGATCCCGCTCAACCCGACGATCGATCCGACGGATCCGGCCAACGGCTATCAGGCCGGCAACATCAACGACGCGCACTACACCGGCAGCAAGACGACCTGGCTGGCGCGCGCGACCTACGACATCAACAAGGACTCGATGGCCTACGCCAGCGTGTCCACCGGCTACAAGTCCGGCGGCACCGGCGACGGCGGCCTGCCCTACGGCCCGGAGACGCTGACCAACTACGAGGTCGGCTACAAGACCTCGCTGCTGGACGGCCGCATGACGTTCAACATCAGCGCGTATCACATGAAGTTCAAGGACTTCCAGTTCAGCGCGCCGGTCATCGTCAACGGCAACCGGCAGTTCGCCTACTCCAACGCGGAAGGCGCGAAGGTGTCCGGCCTGGAGCTCGAGACCGCCTGGATGATCACCAACGACGACAAGCTGCAGTTCACCGCGTCGTACACCAAGACCAAGCTGGGCCAGCTCGTGGCAGCGTCCAACGACTACCAGCTGCCAGCCTGCACGGAGCCCAACCTGACCGGCAGCTGCCTGAACGTCACCGGCCACGAGCTGCCGCACGCGCCCAAGGTCTCGCTCCAGCTGATGTACGAGCATGTGTTCCCGCTCGCCAACGGCGACCAGGTGGCGCCGCGCATCAGCTATCACTACCAGTCGGCCAACTGGCTGTCGGTCTTCAACCTGGGTGATGGCGATCGTCAGAAGGCCTACTCGACGGCCGACATCGCGGTGCGTTACTCGTCGAAGAAGAACTGGTACGTCGATGCCTTCGTGCGCAACGTCTCGGACGAGAAGATCAAGACCAGCGCGGGCAGCTCGGTGAGCTATGCCAACCCGGTCTGGACCGCTCAGTACGCCGCGCCGCGCACCTTCGGCGTGAACGCCGGCTACAACTTCTGAGCATCGTGCCCGGCGGCTCCATGAATCGGCGATCGGCGGCGTGCGCGCTGCTGGCCGCCGGCATGTCGGCCGCGCTCCCCGGGACCGTGCCTGCCGCGACGTCTGCGATGGCCGCGGCGGCGCCGGTTCCCCCGACGCACGCACCGGCCTCGGTGCTGCGCGTCGCCACTTTCCCCGATCTCGACCGCGCCGCGATCGCGGCCGCGCCCCGCTGGCGCGCGCTCCATCCGGAGGTCGAGCTCAAGCTCGCGTCGATGCAGTATGCCGATCACCACCTGTCAATGACGACGGCGCTGGCCACCGGCTCCGGGCTGCCCGACGTGATGGCGATCGACCTGCGCTACATCGGCAAGTTCGCCGGATCGGGCGGCTTCGTCGATCTCAACCAGGCGCCCTACCTGGCCGCCTCGGATGCGGACGACTACGTGCGTTTCGCGCTCGCCCAGGGCGCGGGACCGGGTGGGTCGCAGGTCGCGATCCCCGCCGACATCGGTCCCGGCACGCTGATCTATCGCCACGACTTGCTGGAACGCGCCGGCGTGAGCGAGGCCGAGATCACCCGCGACTGGGCCTCCTACCTCGCCGCCGGCGAGCGCATCCGCAAGGCCACCGGCGCCTACCTCATGGCCGACGCGGCGGACCTGCGTGACATCGCGTTGCGCCAGGGGTTGCAGGACGGCGAGGGCCTGTACTTCGATGCCGAAGGCCGCGTGCTGGTCGAGTCCGCGCGATTCCGTCAAGCCTTCGAGCTGGGACGCGCCGCGCGTCGTGCCGGGCTGGACGCCCGCGCGATCGCCTGGACCAACGACTGGGCCGCCGGCTTCAAGCAAGGGCGCATCGCCACGCAGATGATGGGCGCCTGGCTGGTGGGCCAGTTGCGCAACTGGATCGCGCCGCAGACCGCGGGCCTGTGGCGATCGGCGCCGCTGCCCGGCGGCGTGCGCGCGGCCTACGGCGGCTCCTTCTACGCGATCCCGAAGAAGGCCGCCAACAAGTCCGCCGCGTGGGACTTCATCCGGCTGATGACCGCCGACGCGCAGGTGCAGCTCGACGCGCTGCGCCAGCTCGACAGCTTCCCCGCGATGCGCGCCGTGCACCGGGACCCGGTGATGGACGAGCCCATCGCGTTCCTCGGCGGCCAACGCGCGCGCCTGCTGTGGCGCGAGACCGCCGAGCGGATTCCCGCGATTCCCGTCAACCGCTTCGACGCGCTGGCCACGACGGTGATCCGCGACGAGTTCGAGCGTGTCGTCGCCAAGGGCAAGGCCATCGCCGAGGCGCTGGCCGATGCTCGCCATCTGATCGAGCGCCGCGCGCGCCGCCGCTGAGCCTGTCGATGCGCGCCCTCCGTCTGCCCCTGCCTCGGCGCCTGCGCGCGCTGATCGCGAGCACCGCGCGCTCGCGCCGTGTCGCGCCCTACCTGTTCATCGCGCCGTTCTTCGGGCTCTTCCTGGTCTTCAGCCTCTTCCCACTGCTGTTCTCGGTCTACCTGTCGCTGCAGCAGTGGAACCCGGCCGAGGGCCTGCACACGATGCACTGGGTAGGCCTGGAGAACTACGGCTACGCGCTCACCGATCCGTGGTTCTGGGACGCGCTCTACAACACCGCGTGGTTCGCGCTGGTGGCCGGCGTGCCGCAGCACCTCGTGGCGCTGCCGCTGGCCTTCTTCATCCATCGCCGCATCAGGCGCGGCCGCGACCTGATCGTCGGCGCGTACTTCGTGCCCTACATCACCTCCAGCGTCGCCATCGCGCTGATCTTCACGACGCTCTACTCGAAGGACTACGGCCTGATCAACGCGGCGCTCGCGGAGCTGACGCGCATCCCCTTCATCGGCAGCCCGCTGGCCTCGCTGACCGCGTTGCGCGAGGGCGGCATCGACTGGCTCGGCGACGCCGACGTGACGCGACCGGCGGTCGCCTTCGTCGTGTTCTGGCGCTACCTCGGCTGGAACCTGGTGCTGTACCTGTCGGGCCTGCAGGTCATCGACAAGGACCTCTACGAGGCCGCGACGCTGGACGGCGCGAGCGAGTGGCAGCAGTTCCGCCACGTCACGCTGCCGCTGCTCAAGCCGATGATGTTCTTCGCGGTGACGCTGACGATCATCGGCAACCTGCAGCTCTTCGAGGAGCCCTTCATCCTGGTGGACGGCGAGAAAGGCGTGGCGTCGTCGGTGATGACGACGGCGATCTTCATGTACCGCACCGCGTTCTCGGACGGCGACTTCGGCACCGCCTCGGCGATGTCGTGGCTGATGTTCGTGCTGATCGCCGCGCTGACCTGGCTCAACGCGCGGCTCTTCGGCCGCGACCCGAGGAGCAGCCGTGGCGCGCGCTGAGATGACGTGGTCGTCGCCGCCGATGCCCGCGCCGCGCGCGCATGGCGGGCAGCGTCGCCGACGCCCCGCGGGCCGGCCCTGGCTGGCCTGGCTGATCGTGGCTGCGGGCGCGCTGGTGCTGGTGTCGCCGCTGTACTTCACCTTCGTCTTCGCGACGCACGGCCGGGCCGAGATCTTCGACACGCCGCCGCCGCTGTGGTTCGGCGGCGCGGCGGCGTCCAACCTCGCACTGCTCGAGGAACGCCTGCCCTTCTGGCGCAACCTGGGCATGAGCCTCTACGTGGCCTCGATGACGACGGCGCTCAACCTGCTGCTGTGCTCGCTGGCGGGCTACGCGTTCGCGGTCTACGAATTCCGCTTCAAGCGCGCGCTCTTCGCGGTGGTGCTGGGCTCGATGATGCTGCCGGCCTTCCTGCACATGATCCCGAGCTTCATGGTGATGGACGCGCTGGGCTGGATCGACGAGCCGCGCGCGCTGTACGTGCCCGCGGCCGCGAGCGCGCTGGGCATCTTCCTGATGCGGCAGTACATCGGCTCGGCCATCCCGCCGGACCTGCTCGACGCGGCGCGCATCGACGGCTGTGGCGAGCTGCGCATTTTCTGGAGCATCGTGCTGCCGCTGCTGACGCCGGCGCTGGGCACGCTGGGCCTGATCACCTTCATCGCGAGCTGGAACAACTTCGTCGCGCCGCTGGTGGTGATGCGCTCGGCCGAGCACTTCACGCTGCCGTTGGCGTTGCGCTCGATGCAGGCGCCCAACAACACCGAATGGGGCGCGCTGATGATCGGCAGCGCCATCGCGATGCTGCCGCTGCTGGTGGCGTATTTCTTCAGCGCCCGGCGGCTCGTCGCCGGGCTGACCTCCGGCGCCGTGCGCGGTTGACCGGACCTCCGCCATGACTTCCTCGATCCCCTCGATCCCCCCGACAACAACGACCACGACGCCGACCATGCACGCGAACGACGCCAATCCCGCCGCCGACACCGCCACCTTCCACTCGCTGATCCAGTCGCTGCCGGCGGGCTTCCAGTGGGGCTCCGCCACCAGCGCCGCGCAGATCGAGGGCGCGGCCCGCGAGGACGGCAAGGGCGAATCGATCTGGGACCACTTCTGCGCCCAGCCCGGCCGCATCAAGGACGCCTCCAACATCGACGTGGCCTGCGACCACTACCGCCGCTATCCCGAGGACGTGAAGCGCATGCAGTGGCTGGGGCTGGACGCCTACCGGTTCTCGTTCTCGTGGCCGCGCGTGCAGCCTCAAGGTCGGGGCGCCTGGAACGAGGCGGGCTTCGACTTCTACGACCGTCTGATCGACGAGCTGCTCGAGGCCGGCATCAAGCCCAACGCGACGCTGTATCACTGGGACCTGCCGCAGGCGCTGGACGCGTCCATCGGCGGGCTGCTGTCGCGCGACGTCGTGCCGCTGTTCGCCAACTACGCCGCCGAGATCGCGCGCCGTTTCGGCGACCGGCTCGCGACGATCGCCACGCTCAATGAGCCCTGGTGCTCGGCGACGCTGGGCTACGAGACCGCGCAATTCGCGCCCGGTCACACGAACCGCGCGGAGGCCTACCAGGTCTCGCATCACCTGCTCATGATGCACGGCGCGGCCATGCAGTCGATGCGCGCGGTCGGATCGAAGGCGCAGCTGGGCATCGTGCTCAACCACACACCGTCCTTCCCCGCCGATCCGCTCAGCGAGGACGACCGCCGCGCCGCGCGGATCGATGACGGCACCAACGTGCGCTGGTACATGGACCCGGTGTTCCGCGGCCAGTACCCGGCCGACATCGTCGAGTACCTCGGCGCCGACGCGCCGCGCGTGCAGGACGGCGACCTCGCGCTGATCCGGCAGCCGCTGGACTTCCTGGGCATCAACTTCTACACGCGCAGCGTGCTCAACGCCCAGCAGCAGTTCGTGACCCCGCCGGGCGAACTCGGCTTCACCGACATGGGCTGGGAGATCTATCCGCAGGCGCTGACGCAGCACCTGCTGCGCATCACCCGCGAGTACACGCCGCCGCCCATCGTCATCACCGAGAACGGCATGGCCAACGCGGATGCCGTCGTCGACGGCCGCGTGCCCGACGCCGCGCGCATCGCCTACCTGCGCGGCCACCTCGAGGCGCTGGCGCAGGCGGTCGCGCTCGGCGCGGACGTGCGCGGCTATTTCTACTGGAGCCTGCTGGACAACTTCGAGTGGAACTCGGGCTATCTGAAGCGCTTCGGGCTGTTCCACGTCGATTACGCGACCCAGGAGCGCCTGGCCAAGGACAGCGCCCACTGGTACCGCGATCTGATCGCGACATTCAAGGCGGGCCGCTGAGGTCGGGGCCGCGCGAGGCCGCGTGGCGCCGGTCACTGGCCGTCATCAGCCGGCGCATCGGGGTCCCCGGGTCACGCGGCCGGACTGTGGCAGCATGCGGGACTTCCGCGTGAGCGAGCGGGGCGGGCACGCCTCGTGCCGCGTCGCGTGAGGACAGACTGCATGGGTGAAGGAGTGTTGGGCATGAGGCAAGGCGATCCCGGTGACGTGACGGCGTCGCGGCTGCTGGCGGACGTGGGTGCCACGCATGTGCGTTTCGCCAGCCAGGGCGGCGCGTCCGAGCCGCTGGAGCATGTCGCGCGCTACGTGTGCCGCGACTTCGACACGCTCGCCGACGCGATCTTCTATCACCTGCATCGCGAGGGCCTGCCGCGCCCGCGCAGCTGCGCGATCGGCATCGCCACGGCCATCACCGGCGATCACGTGCGGATGACCAACCACCACTGGAGCTTCTCCACGCGCGCGCTGCAATCGGCGCTGGGCGCGGAGCGGCTGCTGGTGATCAACGATTTCACCGCGCTGGCGCTCGCGCTGCCCGCGCTCGGACCGCAGTCCATGCGCAAGATCGGCGGCGGCGAGGCCGTCGCCGGCGCGGCCAGAGGGTTGGTGGGGCCGGGCACGGGACTCGGCGTCTCGGGCCTGCTGCCGTCGGAGGACGGCACGACGATGGTCGCCGTCGGCGGGGAGGGCGGCCACGCGACCTTGTCCTCCTACGACCCCGAGGAACGCGCGGTGCTGGATCTGCTGCATCGCCGCTTCGGCCATGTGTCGGCGGAACGCGCGGTGTCCGGCCCGGGGCTGGAGAACCTCTACACCGCGCTGGCGGAATTGCGTGGGCTGAAGCTCGCGCCGGGCGAAGGCCGCGACGCGCCAGCGATCACCGCGGCAGCGCTGGCCGGCGAGCCCTTCAGCAGCGAGGTGCTGACGATGTTCTGCGCGCTGCTGGGCGACGTGGCGGGTCACGTGGCGCTGATGCTCGGAGCGCGCGGCGGGCTCTACATCGGCGGCGGCATCGTGCCGCGGCTGGGCGAGTGGTTCGACCGCAGCCCGTTCCGCGCACGATTCGAGTCCTGCGGCCGGCTGACTTCCTACCTGCGCGCCATTCCGACCTACGTCGTGCACGAGGCCGACCAGGCCGCGCTGCTCGGCGCCAGCCGGGCCCTGGACCGGGACGTGCTCACGCACTGAGCCCGGCGCCGGGCCTGTCGCGGGCCCGGCCTTCCGACTTACTTCGAGCGGCGCTCGGTGCTCTTGCGCGAGATCCGCGCCAGGCGCTGCTGCTTCGACGGCCAGCGCAGCGCCACGATCGCCAGGGCGAGTGCCGCCAGCCACGCCGCGTTCATCGCGCCGCCGCCACCGCCGCCCGAGGACGTGGTGTCGGTGGGCGTGGTCGGCGGCGTGGGATTGGTGGGTGTGGTCGTGGTCGGCGCGACGGCGGCCACCGCGGCGCTGGCGTCCAGCATGCCGGCGCCGCAGTTGGCGGTGTTGCAGTTGCACTCGAGCTGCGGCTGGGTGCTGTTGCCCGCCACGCAGGCGGCGACGCCGGAGACCGCGCTCGGGAAGGCGCGGGCCGTCGACTGCAGCGTGCTCTTGATCTGCGCCGGCGTGAGGCCGGAGTTGGCCGACAGCATCAGCGCCACCGTCGCGCTGACCAGCGGCGTGGAGAAGCTCGTGCCCGTGCCGTAGGTGAAGGCATTGCTGCCCGCCACCGGCGTCGTCGTGCCGCTGTTGGTGGCGGTGAGGATCGGGTAGAGGCAGGGGCTGCCCTGAGCCGTGTTGACGCAATTGCCGCCCGGCGCGCTGATCGTGATCTGGGGGCCGAGGTTGGAGAACCCGACCTTCGTGCCCGAATGCCGCAGGCCCGCGACCGCGATCACGTTGTTGCAGTTGGCCGGCGTGCCGACGGCGATGCCGCCTGCCTTGGTCGGATCGTCGTTGTCCACGCCGTTGCCCGCGGCCACCACGACCGTCGAGCCGGCGCCGACCGCCGCGTCGATGGCGCTCTGGTAGGTGTTGGAGCAGGCCCCGTCACCGCCCAGGCTCAGGTTGATCACCTTGGCGACGTTGGTGTTGGTCGGCAGTCCGGGGACGGTCACGCCAGCGGCCCAGCGCATGCCCGCGGCGATGTCGGAGGCCCAGCCGCCGCACTTGCCCAGCACGCGGATCGGCAGGATCTTGGCGTTGTAGGCCAGGCCGGCCATGCCCTGGCCGTTGTTGGTCAGCGCGGCGATCAGGCTGGAGACGCGCGTGCCGTGCCAGGAGCTGTCGCCGATGTCGTCCTTGGTGCAGGTGGTGCCCAGCAGGCCCGCGTCGATGTCGGCCTGGCTGACCCAGTCGCCGGGGTCGCTCGGGTCGCTGTCGGCACCGTTGCCGTCATTGGCCGCGGCGATCTGGCTGGAGGTGGCCGTGCCGCCGTTGTTGTAGCCCACCAGGTCGTAGCCAGACAGGAACTGGCCGCTCAGGTCGGGATGGTCCAGGCGCACGCCGGTGTCCAGCACCGCGACGGTCACGCCGGTGCCGGTCGCCTTGTCCCAGGCGGCGGGTGCGTTGATCGACGAGATCAGCGTCGAGTCCGGCGGCTTCAGGTACCACTGGCCGGCGGTGACGTTGAGCGAGGTGGCCGTCGCGTACAGCGGATCGTTGGGCACCGCGAAGTGTTTCCACCAGCGGTCGACTTCGACGAGCTCCACATCGGGATCGGCGGCCAGGCGGCGGGCCAGTTCCGCCGAGCTCATGCCGGCGGCGACGTAGACGTGCGTGCGGCTGTCCAGGCTCACGCGGGCGTGCAGCGAGGCAGCGTGGCGCAGGCCCAGCGTGGTGCCGCGGACCTGGGCGATGTCCTTGGCCTCGTAGCTGGTCGCGCGGGCGGACAGCGGGCGCGCCTTGACCGCGTCGGCCTGGGCCTTGAAGCGCACGATGACGCGTGCGAAATCGGGCTGCTGGTCCGGTCTCACCGCCGTGCCGCCGGCCGCCACCGCGGCACCGGCTCCGAACAGCCCCGACAACATCGCTCCGGCGACCATGGCGGCCGCCAGGCGCTTCGGCAAAGACAGCACGAACATGCGAGAACTCCACAAATCTGGGTTAGCCAGTTTATGGGTGTCGCTGCTAAGAAGTTGCTAATCCTCTGACACATTTGCGGGCTCGCCTCACTCTGAAGAGGGGATTTCTCACGCAAACATGGCCCGACCGCCGAATGGTGACGGTTCGTATCCAGGACAGCGAGCGGACATGAAAAAGCCCCGCCAAGGCGGGGCTTCGGGGGAGGGGCGAGGGTCGCTTACTTGGCGACGACCTTGACCATCTCCAGCACCTTGTTCGAGTAGCCCCACTCGTTGTCGTACCAGGACACGAGCTTGACGAAGGTGCCGTCCAGGGCGATGCCGGCGTCGGCGTCGAAGATCGAGGTGCGCGGGTCGCCGCGGAAGTCGGTGGCGACGACCTTGTCTTCGGTGTAGCCCAGCACGCCCTTCAGCGCGCCTTCGCTCTGGGCCTTCATTTCGGCGCAGATCTCGGCGTAGGTGGCGTCGTTGTTCAGCTCGACGGTCAGGTCGACGACCGACACGTCGGAGGTCGGCACGCGGAAGGACATGCCGGTCAGCTTCTTGTTGAGCTCGGGGATCACCACGCCCACGGCCTTGGCGGCACCGGTGGAGGACGGGATGATGTTCTCCAGGATGCCGCGGCCGCCGCGCCAGTCCTTGTTGGACGGGCCGTCGACGGTCTTCTGCGTGGCGGTGGTGGCGTGCACGGTGGTCATCAGGCCGCGCTTGATGCCCCACTTGTCGTTGAGCACCTTGGCCAGCGGGGCCAGGCAGTTGGTGGTGCAGGAGGCGTTGGAGATGATGGCCTGGCCGGCGTAGGTCTTGTCGTTCACGCCGTAGACGAACATCGGGGTGTCGTCCTTGGACGGGGCCGACATGATCACCTTCTTGGCGCCGGCGGCCAGGTGCTTCTGCGCGGTTTCCTTGGTCAGGAACAGGCCGGTGGCTTCGACGACGATGTCGGCGCCGACCTCATTCCACTTCAGCTCGGCGGGATCGCGTTGACCTGGGTCAGGCGGATGCGCTGGCCGTTGACGATCAGGGTATTGCCGTCGACCGCGACGTCACCGTCGAAACGGCCGTGCACGCTGTCGTACTTCAGCATGTAGGCCAGGTAGTCCGGCTCGAGCAGATCGTTGATGCCGACGATCTGGATGTCCTTGAAGTTCGCCACGGCGGCGCGGAACACCATGCGGCCGATGCGACCGAAGCCGTTGATACCGATCTTGATGGTCATGAGGAAAGTCTCCTGCGAGTGAAATGAATCGATGACGTCATGGGCGCGTCGCCCAGCCAGTGGACGTCGTGCCGCGGAGGTGTTCGGTCCGGCGTGCTGGCGAGCCGCGCGGAGCGCAGGCGGGCGAAGCCGGAAGCGCACGATTTGAACAGATCGGCGAAGGCCGGCGTTTCGAGCGGGTTACCGGGTTACATCGGTTTTCAGAAATGAGGTACATCGCGGCCTCTCCGGAAAGCAGAAAGGGGTGCCGAGGCACCCCTTGTCGACGGTCGCGCGAGCGATCGCGGCTTACTTCAGACGCGCCTGGCCGATCACGACCTTGACGGTGTCGGCGACGTTCTCGGGGGTGAAGCCGAAGTGCTTGAACAGCACGCTGGCCGGGGCCGATTCGCCGAAGGTGTCCATGCCGACCACGGCCGACACGCCGTACTTCCACCACAGGTCGGTCACGCCGGCCTCGATGGCCACGCGCGGCAGGCCGTCGGGCAGCACGCTCTTCTTGTACTTCGCGTCCTGGCGGTCGAACAGGCTGGTGCAGGGCATGGACACCACGCGCACCGCGATGCCGGCCACGGCCAGCTGCTGCTGCGCGGCCACCGCCAGCTGCACCTCCGAGCCGGTGGCGATCAGCACCGCTTGCGCCCTCTTCTTCAGGCCCACGTCGGCCGGCTCGCTCAGCACGTAGCCGCCGCTGGTGATGGCGTCCACGGCCTCGCCCGACTTCTTCAGGTAGGGCAGGTTCTGGCGGCTCAGCGCCAGCACGCTCGGGCGCTGCGCGTTGGCCAGAGCCAGCGTCCAGGCCACCGCGGTCTCGACCGTGTCGGCCGGGCGCCAGGTGTCCAGGTTCGGGGTCAGGCGCAGGCTGGCCAGTTGCTCCACCGGCTGGTGGGTCGGGCCGTCTTCGCCCAGGCCGATGGAGTCGTGGGTGAACACGTAGAACACGTCGCAGCTTCATCAGCGCGGCCATGCGCACCGCGTTGCGGGCGTATTCCATGAAGATCAGGAAGGTGGCGCCGAGTAGGGCAGGAAGCCGCCGTGCAGCGCGACGCCGTTGATGATGGCGGTCATGCCGAACTCGCGCACGCCGTAGTGGATGTAGTTGCCCGCCGTTGGTCAGCTGCAGCGTCTTCTTCCAGGCGGAAGGCGGGGGTGCTCTTGGTGTTGGTCAGGTTGGAGCCGGCGCCAGGTCGGCGGAGCCGCCCAGCAGCTCCGGCAGCACCGCGGGCCGAAGGCTTCCAGCGCGTTCTGCGCTGGCCTTGCGGCTGGCGATGGTCTCGGCCGGTTGTCCATGCAGTTTTTCGACGATGACGGCCTGCGCGGCGGCCTCGGCGAAGTCGGCCGGCAGCTCGCCCTTCATGCGGCGCTTGAACTCGGCAGCCTGCTCCGGGAAGGCCTTGGCGTAGGCGGCGAACTTGTCGTTCCAGGCCGCTTCTTTGGCCTGACCGGCTTCCTTGGCGTCCCACTCGGCGTAGATGTCCTGCGGGATCTCGAAGGCGGCGTATTTCCAGCCCAGCGCTTCGCGGGTGGCGCGGCCGATCTCGTCGGCGCCCAGCGGGGCGCCGTGGACGTCATGGGTGCCGGCCTTGTTCGGCGAACCGAAGCCGATAACGGTCTTGCACATCAGCAGCGACGGCTTGTCGGTCACCTTGCGGGCTTCTTCGATGGCGGCCTTGATGGCGTCGGCGTCGTGGCCGTCGACGTTGCGGATCACGTGCCAGCCGTAGGCTTCGAAGCGCTTGGCGGTGTCGTCGGTGAACCAGCCGTCGACGTGGCCGTCGATGGAGATGCCGTTGTCGTCGTAGAAAGCGATCAGCTTGTTGAGCTTCAGGGTGCCGGCCAGCGAGCAGACTTCGTGGGAGATGCCTTCCATCATGCAGCCGTCGCCCAGGAAGGCGTAGGTGTGGTGGTCGACGATGTCGTGGCCCGGGCGGTTGAACTGCGCCGCCAGGGTGCCTTCTCGGCGAGGGCGAAGCCGACGGCGTTGGCGATGCCCTGGCCCAGCGGGCCGGTGGTGGTCTCGACGCCCGGGGTGTAGCCGTACTTCCGGGTGGCCCGGGGTCTTGGAGTGCAGCTGGCGGAAGTTCTTCAGCTCGTCGCATCGGCAGGTCGTAGCCGGTGAGGTGCAGCAGCGCTGTAGATCAGCATCGAGCCGTGGCCGTTGGACAGCACGAAGCGGTCGCGGTCGGCCCAGTGCGGGTTGGTCGGGTTGTGGTGCAGGTAGTCACGCGCCACAGGACTTCGGCGATGTCGGCCATGCCCATCGGGGCGCCCGGGTGGCCGGAGTTGGCTTTCTGCACGGCGTCCATGCTGAGTGCGCGGATGGCGTTGGCCATCTGGGTGGTGTTCGGGGAGGCGACGGCTGCGGCGGTTTCGGCCATGGTTTGCTCGGGCAGGAGTTGGGGCAAACCCGAGATTCTAGTGATACCGCCGGTAAGCGGTTCCAGGGTGTGCGCGGGGTGACGAAAAGTGCCTGGAGGGGTAGCTCTAACTGGCCCTCTACACTCCCGATCCAAATTTCTGGACTGATCGATGCGAGCCATGATCCTCGCGGCCGGGCGCGGCGAGCGCATGCGGCCGCTGACCGACCACACGCCCAAGCCCTTGCTGAAGGTGCGCGGCAAGCCGCTGATCGAGTGGCACATCGAGGCCTTCGCCCGCGCCGGCATCCGCGACATCGTCATCAACACCGCCTGGCTGCACGAGCAGTTCGAAGCCGTGCTCGGCGACGGCGCGCGTTTCGGCGTGCGGCTGCATTACAGCCATGAGGGCGAACGCTACGGACGCGCGCTGGAGACGGGCGGTGGCATCGCCACGGCGCTGGACCTGTTGTGCGCCGATGGCGACGAGGCCTTCTGGGCGGTCTCGGCGGACATCTTCATCCCCGAGTTCGTCTTCGATCCGGCGATCGCCGCGGCCTTCGTGGCGAGTCCGCTGCTGGCGCATCTGTGGTTCGTGCCCAAGCAGCCGAGGCATCCGACGGGCGACTTCGGCATCGATGCCGAGGGCTTCGCGACGATTGAGGGCGACCTGGAGGTCTACAGCAACATCGGGCTGTACAAGCGCGCGTTCTTCGATGGCGTGACGCCCGGAGAGCATCAGCGCATCCGCTTCAGCCTGGACCGCGCGATCGCCGCGCGCGCCGTGACGGCCGAGCTCTACACCGGGCCGTGGGCGAATGTGGGGGCGCCGGAGCAGTTGGCCGAGTTGAACGACATCGGTTGAAGCGACTTCCGTTGGAGGTCGCAAGTTGCGACCTCAAAGCGGTGGGCGGAGCGTCGATCGCATCGAACCTACGACCATCCCGGCTCCGATCGCCAAGTCACCGGGAATCCCAGTTCCGATGGCGACACGGACGGGTACTTCGAGAAGATCGCCTCGAGGTCTTCCCCCCACGTATTGGGCAGGCGAGTCTGACGGAGCAGGTACTGAATCACAGTGGCGGTCGCGAAGAAGCTCTTCTGATCGCGGAACTTGATGCCCGCCTTCTTGTAGTTCGCGGGAGCGACACCCAGCTTCACGCGAAGGATCTGACCATGATGGGCCGCCAGATTCCGCACAACGGTCAAGCTGTGGATCCAGGACTTGAAGACGTCGGGTTCGTCGATCGCAAAGCGCCTGGAAATGGCCTTCTTGTCGTTGACGTCGCGAAGGATCGAATAGGTACGCGACCACAGTCCAAAACTCACGCACTCCGCAACAGCCCAACTTGGCGGAAGGTACGGCTCGTCATATTTCGCCAAGTAGTGTTCGACAAACCGCTTTCCCTCTGCTCGCCGGACCTCCTCCTCGATCTTGCGGATGAGATGACCCATACCCCAATCGCGAGTGGGCTTGAAGATGCCGGGCAGCAAGAACCAGTGTGGCGAGTGCTTCAGGCTGAGCGCATCTGCAATAGCGGTGCGAATCGCAACCTCTAGTCGATCGATCGCGGCCGCAGTCGCCGCTCGCAACTCTCGGTCAAATTCCCAGCGATCAATGATCTGATCGAACGATGAGCCGGATGGAAAGCGCTGCGAGCTCGCATCGACGAGGTGATGCCAATATCCCTTCAGTCGGTACCCTCCGACACCGCGCAAGTAGTCGAGTGCTGCCTGCCTTGTGCATTTGCTGACGACCAAGCCTCGGTCCTCAAGCTTCTGGAGCAATACCTCCGGTGAAGAGGCCTTCTTCAGATACGACACCTTCTGCTGGGACACGCCCTGCCCACCAAATAGAAAACCCGCCTTTTGCACGTCTGCTTTCGCAGAACCCTGGCCGAAAACCAGGACGTGTGGCGGGTGTGTTGCGGCGAAGTCTAACGCGATGCCATTGGTCGTCGCAAGCCCGGATCGGCATCGCATCCCCAGAGACGAGTCCAGCGAGAAAGGCTGACCATCACGAGGGACACCCATCATGCAAGACCTGACACCTTCGCACGATGGGCCGTTCGAAAGCAGATCAAAGGGACGTGTCCAAGCCCCAGTTGACGCAGATCAGCTGCGAGTTGGAAATGGCGTGTGTGCAGTGAAGCACTGTCGCGTCGACGCGCCAGACCCTTCAGTTCACCGGAGGCCAGCGCATTCAGGCCATTCGCAGGATCGCTGCCGCTAAGGGCGCCTGCCGCTGCGTAGAGTGTTCACCGCGCCGTCGCCACCGGCCGCCCCGCCCAGCGCTCGCATTGCTGCCGCACCAGCTCGTTGAGCAGCTGCTCGCGCTCGACCACGCCGCGCGCCCACGTCGCGTCGTTGCCCTGCCAGCGCATCTCCTCGCGGACGAAACGCAGCGCGGGCTCCGCCTTCAGCGCCACCGCGTGCGGCTCCAGCGCATGCAGCGTGACGTTGAGGTCCTCGCGCAGGCTGCGGTGCTCGCCGCTCTTGGGATCGACGAAAGTCCCGTCCAGCCCGAACCGGCAAGCCTGGAAACGGTTGAACGTGTAGGGCAGGTAATCGTCCTCGTGCAGCGCGAACGGCTGATCGTGCGAGATCCACCGCGCCAGGCACTGGATCAGCGCCGCCAGCGCCGAGGCCTTCTCGATCGTCAGCGGCGTGTCCAGCACGCGCACCTCGATCGTCCCGTACTCGGGCTTGGGCCGGATGTCCCAATAGAAGTCCTTCATGCTCTTCACGACGCCCGTGTGCGTCATCTTCTCGAAGAACACCAGGAAGTCGTCCCAGGTCAGCACGAACGGCGCGCGGCCCGACAACGGAAACGCGAACACCGAGTTCAGCCGCGCCGAATGGAAGCCCGTGTCGTTGCCCTGCACGTAGGGCGAGGACGCCGACAACGCGATCAGGTGCGGGATGAAGCGCGACAGCCCATGCAGCAGCCGAAGCGCGTGATCCGGGCCCTCGCAGCCGATGTGGACGTGCTGCCCGAACACCGTGAACTGCTTGCTCAGGTAGCCGTACAGGACGAGATCTCCTGGAAGCGCGGCTTGTCGAAGATGCGCTGCTTGCTCCAGTGCTGGTACGGGTGCGTGCCCCCGCCCGACAGGCCCAGGTTGAGCTTGTCGGCGCTGCGCACCAGCGCGTCGCGCGTGATCGTCAGCTGCTCCAGCACCTGCTCGTAGTTCGTGCACACGTTGGTGCAGAGCTCGATCATGCTGTCCGTGATCTCCGGCGTGACATCGCCGGGCACGGTCTCGCCCTTCATCACGCGCAGCAGGTCCTTGGACCCCGGCATCAGGTCGTAGTCGTGGCGGTTGACGATCTGGAGCTCCAGCTCCACGCCCATCGTCAACGGTTTCGAGATGGCAAACGGTTCGAGGCTCATCGCTTCGCAGCCTCCTTCACAGGCGTTTCAGGGTGATGCTCGCCGGCCACGCGCAGGCCCCATTGCACGGCGATCGGTCCGACCAGCTCCATCAGCGCGATCGTCGACAGGACGACCGGCGCGAGCATCGCCGCGATCGGCGGGTGATGCAGCTGCACCTCGCTGAAGAGCACCAGCATCGTGCCCGACACCGGCGTCAGGCACACCGCGAGCGCGATGCCCTGGCGCGAGTCGATGCCGCTCAACCGGGCCATGCCGGTCAGCGCCAGTGCCTTGGCCAGCAGCCGCAGCAGCAGCAGCGCCAGCGCCAGCACCGCGCCCGTCGCAAGCGCCTGCAGCGTCCACGCGGAACCGACCGCCACGAACAGCATCAGCACCAGCACGCCGCCGGCCGTGCCGAAGTGGCGCGGCCAGACCCAGGGCCGCTCGGTCGTGTTGCGCAGGATCATGCCGGCCAGCAGCGGCACCAGCAGCGTCGAGAGGTTCAGCACCCGCGCCGCGCTCAACGCGACAAGCACCAGCCCCAGCAACATCAGCACGGAGTTCTCGTTGCGCAGGTCCAGGCGACGCATCAGGTTCGCGGTCAGCCGCGCCAGCAGCGCCGCCACGATGATCGAACCGATGAACGCATACAGCGGCTGCGCGACGGCCTCGAGCCAGTCGCCCTTCTGGTCCAGCGCCAGCCAGCCCAGCAGCAGCTTGTGCGCGAGCACGCCATAGATCGTGTTCAACGCCGTCAACGCCAGCATCCGTTCGCTGACCTGACCCGCCGCGCGCAGTTCCGCGCCCACGCGTCCGACCACGGCCGCGCCGGAGGCGATCGTCAGCACCGCGCAACTGATCGACACCAGCGGGCTCACGCCCAGCAGCGTCAGGCCGTAGCCGACGACGATGAAGGACGCGGCGGCCTCGGCCGCGCTCGCGCCCAGCAGCGCCTTGTTGTTGCGCAGCCAGCGCAGGTTCACGCGCGAGCCCATTTCGAACAGCAGCAGCGCCAGGGCGAGATCCACCACCAGCCGCAGCCGCGCGTCCAGCGCGCCGTTGGCGAAGATGCCGTGGCCCAGCGCGGCCAGCACCATGCCCACCACGCTGTAGCCGACCACGCGCGGCAGCCCGAGGCGGCGGTTCACGAATTCGCCGAGCACGCCGGCGGCCACCATGGTCAGCGAGGCCCAGAACAGCCAATCCGGGCGCGGCGGCCAGGTGCTGAACTGCAGGAAGTTCGCAAGGTCGTTCATCAAAACGAAGGTTCTCCTCGATTCGTGGACGGCGGCCAGTGCGGCCGGGGGAGGCCCCCGATCATCGGCCCAAATCCCGTGACTTGCGTGCAAGCCATGGACAGGCGCTGGCAGCCTTTACGTGTCGGCTTTACCGATTGCCGGTCATCGGCACTCGGCAGGAGCGCTGTTTGCCGCGCTCATGCCGCTCTCGTCACAGGCACGGCAATCGGCGGGTCCACGATCTCGGCGAACACGCGCCCGGGCCGCCAGGGTCAGGACTTGCCGGCGTCGATCGTCCGCGGGGATGCGACACCGGCCGGCGGCGAAGAGCGCACGACCGCCAGGTCGCCGCTCGCCAGCCAGTCTGCCATTGATTCGCCGGTGTCCCGGCGCAATGCGCCCCCGGGGTCCTGCGCGCCGATCACGCCTTCCCATCCATTGCGCCCCGCGCGCTTGACCGCGTAGAGCGCCTCGTCGGCCAGCGCGACCGTGGCGGCCCAGTCCAGCGCGCGCGGATGCGCCGGCGACAACGGGAATGCCGCGAAGCCCACCGAGCAGGTCACGTCCACCTGCCGCCCCTCGCCCAGGTCGAAGGGCGCGCCGCTGACCTGCAGCCGCGCGCGTTCCGCCAGCTCGGCCGCGAACCGGCGCGAGGTGTCGCGTGCCACGATCAGGAATTCCTCGCCGCCCCAGCGCACGAGATAGTCCGCCTCGCGGAACACGGCGGTCAGGCGCGCGCGCATCTGCTGCAGCACCGCGTCGCCGGCGGCGTGTCCGAGCCGGTCGTTGAGCGCCTTGAAGTGGTCCAGGTCCAGCAGGAAGAAGATGAGGTCGCCGTCCTCGGGGTCGTCGGCCGGCGCCACCGCCTGCTCATGGCGACGCACCGCGAGCGCCACGTCCGCCTCGATGTGCTGCGTGAGGAAGCGCCGGTTGCGCAAGCCCGTGAGCGGATCGGACAGGCTGGATTCCTCCAGCGCCGCGGTCTTGGCCTGCAGGTCGCCGGACAGCCGCTCCAGCTCCGCGGTGCGCGCGCGCACCTTGATCTCCAGCGCCAGCTGGGAGCGGCGCAGGTACGAGGTCCGCAGCGCCACCAGCGCGTAGACCAGCGCGATCACCGCCGCGCTGCCCAGCGTGCGCGCCCACCAGGTCTGCCACCAGTCCGGCATCACGCGCACGGGGATGCTGAGCTCCAGCGGACTCCACACGCCGTTGCGGTTGGTGCCGCGCACGCGCAGGCGGTAATGGCCGGGGTCGAGGTTGGTGTAGACCGCCACGCGCAGGTCCGCGCCCGTGCTGATCCACTCCGGATCGAAGCCCTCGAGCTGGTAGGTGTAGCGGTTGCGCTCGGGCTCGCTGAAATCGAGCGCCGCGAACTCGATGCTGAAGCTGCGGTTGCTCGCGTCCAGCGTCAGGCCGTCGCGTGGGAGCTTGCCCGCGGCCAGGCGTTGGCCGTCCACGCGCAGCTCGGTGGCCACCAGCGCCGGTTGATAGGCCCAGGCCTCGAAGCGCTCCGGCGTCACGACGAGCACGCCCTTGCTTCCGCCGAACAGCAGCCGGCCGTCGCGCGTCTTCAGGTAGGCGCGGAACCAGCCGGTGCCGATGTCCACGCCGTCCGCGTTGGTCAGCTCGTAGTAGCTGTCCTTGGCCGGGTCGTAGACGAAGCTCTGCGACCAGATGCGCCCCTCGGCGTCCTCGAGCAGGTTGGCGCCGAACGCGCGGCCGAGCACGCCGTGCTTCTCGCTGATGCGATCGAACTCGGCCTCGCGGCCATCCCAGCGGGTGAGCAGGTGCAGCCCGGCGGCGGTGTCGACCCACAGGCGCTGGCGCGAGTCCACGAGCAGGCCGACGATCGAGTGGTGGCTCAGGTCGCGGCCCGGGCGGGCACGCGCGGGCATGAGCTCGGTGCCGCCGGCCTCCAGGCGGAAGAGGCCCTTCTCGGTGCCGACCCACAACCCGCCGTCCCCGGTCTCGGACAGCGCGTTGACGTCGCCGGTGAGCGGCTGGCCGCCGTCCTGCAGGAGCCGCGTCGGCGTGGCGGTGGCGGCTGAGCCCGGTGGCAGCTTGAACAGGCCGTCCTGCGTGCCGATCCACAAGGTGCCGTCCCTGCCGGCGAGCAGCCGCCGCGCGCGGCCGGTGCCGGCCTGGATCACGCCGAGCAGTTGCCGGTCGCGCGTGTAATGGTGCAGGCCGCCATCGCTGCCCAGCCAGATCGTGCCGTCCTTCATCTGGACGAGGCTGGAGATGCGGCCGCCCGACAGTCCGCCGCGCTGGCCGGGGGCGGGCCGCAGCGTGGCGATCGAGCGCAGTTGCTCGTCGAGCACGGTGACGCCGCTCTCGTTGCTGCCCAGCCAGATCTCGCCGGAGTCCAGCTGCACCATCGCGCGGGTGCTCGGATCGATGAGCTGGGGCAGCTTGCCCGGGTCGCGACCGCGCACCCAGGTGCTGGTGTTGGCGGGGTTGTGGCGCTGCAGGCCGCCGCCGTAGCCGCCGGTCCAGATCCAGCCGGCGCGATCGCGCATCAGCGCGCGGACCTCGTTGCCGCCGAGACTGCCCCGGTTGAGCGGGTCGTGCTTCATCACGCGCAGCAGCTCGCCGCTCGCGACGTCGCGCAGCTCCAGGCCGCCGTTGCGACCGAGCCAGAGGTGGCGATCGTCCAGCGCGACAAAGCTGTTCACCGAGCCGTTGCCGGCGTCCTCGGCGCGTTCGAGCAATTGCCCGCGGCCCGTCTTCGGATCGACCAGCGCGAGGTCGCCCTGCTGCGTGCCGGCCCAGATGCGGCCATCGGGCGCCTCGAACAGGCTCAGCACGATCTTGCCGGCGAGGCCCGGCTGACCGGGCGTGGAGAAGACGGGCTCGAAGCGGTCGGAGCCCGCGCGCTTGCGCGACAGCCCTTTCCAGGTGCCCACCCACAGGCTGCCTTCGCGGTCGACGGTCAGGGCCTGGACGCGGTCATCGGGCAGGCTGCCGGGCGTGCCGTTGAGGTGGCGGAAATGCTGGAAGCGGCCCTCGACCGGGTCGTAGCGGTCCAGGCCGTGGCCGATGGTGCCGATCCACAGCACGCCGTCGCGGTCCTCGGCCAGCGCGCGGATGGTGCCGGCGGACACGGCGCTGCGCGGCTGCTGGGGGGGGGCGTCGGAGCGGAACAGCGAGAGCTTCTCGCTTTGCGGGTCGTAGGCGGCGAGGCCGTCTGCCTCGGTGCCGATCCACAGGCGGCCGTCGCGCGCGACCAGCAGGCAGCGGATGAAGCCCAGGCTGCGGGCGGAGCGCACGCCGTTCTCCAGCGGCGTGCCGGGCTGGC
The DNA here is from genome assembly GCA_039594005.1 of Roseateles sp. Classification (GTDB taxonomy): domain Bacteria; phylum Pseudomonadota; class Gammaproteobacteria; order Burkholderiales; family Burkholderiaceae_C; genus Roseateles. The sequence goes on along the minus strand of JBCNOF010000001.1, from coordinate 96,936 downwards.
GGAAGTGGTAGCCGTCGAAACGCACGAGGCCGGCGCCGGTGCCGATCCACAGGAAACCGGCGCGATCCTGCGCGAGCGCGGAAATGACGTTCAGCGGGACCGGCGCGTCGATGCCGACCGTCTCGAAGCGGGGCTCCGCCAGGAGCGGGACCTCCGCGGCGATCACCGGCGCGGAGGCCGCGCGGGGCGTCTCCGGCAACGCCGCGACACCGCGCGGCGCGACGGCCAATGCCAGCGCGACGGCGGCGCACAGACTCGTCAACAGGGAAGTGGCACGTCGTCGCAGCATCGCGGAGGATGCTATGCCGCCCGGTGCCCCGGACTGCGGCACCGGCGCGACACGCAGGCCCCGTCAATGAGGGGCCTGCCGGGCGGTCTGCGGATAAACCCGGGCCTTACTTCGCCAGCGGCAGCGTGATCGCGTCGATGCGGGCGAGGATCTCCGGCGTCAGCTGGGGCGTGACGGCCAGCGCGCCGAGGTTGTCCTGCAGCTGCGACAGCTTGCTCGCGCCGAGGATCACCGTTGACACGCGCGGGTTGCGGTTGATCCACGCGATGGCCAGTTGCGCCAGCGAGCAGCCCAGCTCCTGCGCGATCTTCTCCAGGTCGCCGACGGCGGCGTTGCGCTGCGGTTCCTGCAGCTGCTCGCGCAGCCAGGACATGCTCTCCAGCGCGCCGCGGCTGCCCTCGGGGATGCCGTGGCGGTACTTGCCCGTCAGCAGGCCCGACGCGAGCGGGCTCCAGGTCGTCAGGCCCAGGCCGATGTCTTCGTACAGGCGCGCGTAGTCCTTCTCCACGCGCTGGCGATGGAAGAGGTGGTACTGCGGCTGCTCCATCACGGGCTTGTGGAGATGGTGACGCTCGGCGATCTCCCAGGCGGCGCGGATCTCGTCGGCGCTCCATTCGCTGGTGCCCCAGTACAGCGCCTTGCCCTGCGTGATCATGTCGCTCATCGCGCGCACGGTCTCCTCGATGGGCGTGTGCGGATCGGGACGGTGGCAGTACACGAGGTCGATCTCGTCCAGCCCGAAGCGCTTGAGCGAGCCGTCGATGGCCTGCATCAGGTACTTGCGGTTGAGCGTGTCCTTGTAGTTGACGGTCGTGCCCGACTTGTCGATGCCCCAGTAGAACTTGGTGGACACGACGTAGGTGTGGCGACCCCAGCCCAGCTGCTTGAGGACCTGACCCATGATCTCCTCGCTCTTGCCCAGCGCGTAGGCCTCGGCGTTGTCGAAGAAGTTCACGCCGGCATCGCGCGCGGCGGCCATCAGCTCGACGGCCGAGCCGGTATCGACCTGGTTGTGATACGTCACCCACGAGCCCAGGGACAGCTCGGACACCTGCAGGCCGCTGCGGCCCAGTCGACGGTATTGCATGCGTTTCTCCTCAAAGAGGCGCGCAGCGTAGCGGATGCCGCGCACGGGTGCTGGTCGGCATGCCGAATGCCCCCTTACTGGCTGTCGTCGTGATGTCACCGTCAACGACAAGACTGCAGCGCGCCCCTCCGACCCGCGAGACCGCCATGAACAAGAAGCCCCTCTTGAACCTGATCCAGAAGGACGCCGAATCCGGACCGGCCGAATCCATCGACCACACCCGGCGCCATCTGGTGCGCGGCGCGCTGGCGGCCGGCGCGCTGGCGGGCCTGCCGCTGGCCGGCTGCGGCGGCGATGGCGCAGACGTTGCGCCGCAGGTCGCCGTGGTGTTCAGCCACGGCGTGGCCAGCGGCGATCCGCTGACCGACCGGGTGATCCTGTGGACCCGCGTGCTCGCGATGGACAACGCCGATGCGCGCGACGTGCCGGTCACGTGGGAAGTCGCCAGTGATGCCGGCTTCGCGGCGATCGTCGCGAGCGGCACCGCGACCGCGCGCGCCGCCAGCGACTTCTGCGTGAAGGTCGATGCCACCGGACTCGCCGCGGCCACGCGCTACTGGTATCGCTTCAAGGCCTATGCGGCGGTGTCCACCGTCGGCCGCGCGAAGACGCTCCCCGCCGGCAGCGTCGCGCAGGTGAAGTTGGCGGTGTTCTCCTGCGCCAACTATCCGACGGGCTATTTCAACGTCTATGCCGAGGCCGCCAGGCGCGCCGAGGCCGATGCCTACGACGTGGCCGTGCATCTGGGTGACTACCTCTATGAATACGGTCCCGGCCAGTACGCCAGCGCGAACGCGCAGACGCTGGGACGGGTCGTGGAGCCGCCCAAGGAGATCCTCGTGCTGGCCGACTATCGCCGCCGGTATGCGCAGTACCGCTCGGATGCGGACCTGCAGCAGCTGCATGCGGCGCTGCCGATGATCGCCGTGTGGGACGACCACGAGATCGCCAATGATGCGTGGAAGGACGGCGCGCAGAACCATCAACCCGCGACCGAGGGCGACTTCGCCGCGCGCCGCGCCGCGGCCGTGCAGGCCTGGCACGAATGGCTGCCGGTGCGCGACGGCAGCGATCCGCTGTCCACCTATCGCAGCTTCGACTTCGGCGCGCTGGTGTCCCTGCACATGCTGGACACGCGCGTGCTGGCGCGGGACAAGCAGCTCGACTACGCCGATTACCTGAGCGCCGCCGGGCTGGACAGCGCGAAATTCCAGGCCGACATGGCGCGCACGGACCGGTCGTTGATGGGGACGGCGCAGTCGCAGTGGCTGCAGTCGCGGATGCAGGCCTCGAGCGCGACCTGGCAGGTGCTGGGCCAGCAGGTGCTGATGGGTCGCATGAACATCCCCTCGCCGATCCTGTTGGAGGTCAACGTGCCGGGCAGCGGCGTGACGGTGTCGCAGTATGCGGCGATCGTCGCGAAGGCGCAGAGCAGTCCGGCGTCGCTGACCGCGCAGGAGCAGGCCATCCTCAACGCGCCCAGCATTCCCTACAACCTCGATGCGTGGGATGGCTACGCGGTGGCGCGCGAGACCCTGCTTGGCACCGCGCGGCAGCTCGACAAGAACCTCGTGGTGCTCGCCGGCGACACGCACAACGCGTGGGCGAGCGATCTGCTGGACGCGTCCGGCCGGCAGGTCGGCGTGGAGTTCGCGACCTCGTCCGTGACCTCGCCCGGCTTCGAGGAGTACCTGCCGAGCGAGAACCCGCAGCAGTTGGCCGGCGCGCTGACGCAGTTGATCGGGCCGCTGGTCTACGCGGACACCTCGCGGCGCGGCTTCATGGTGGTGACCGCGACGGCGGCCGAGTGCCGCTGCGACTGGGTGTTCGTGAGCACCATCCTCGACCGCGCGTACACCGCGAGCGTCGGTCAATCGCTGCGCGCACTGCCGGGCGCGGGGCAGCGCAAGCTGGTCGCGGTCTGACCCGGGCCGGCGCTATAGTGACCGTCAACGGCCGCCTGACGCGGCCGATGTCATTGACGGGTCGATGCCATGTCTCAGCCCAACCCTCCTGCGAACCCCCACGCGACGCCCGCGGCCGGCGCCGCCCCCGGCGACACCGCGATGGCCGACGCCTTCGACGCCTCCTTCGACGCGCATGCCCCCCCGCTGCGGCTGGCCGTGATCGGCGCGGGACCGGCCGGCCTGGCGCTGGCGCTGCTCGCCGCGCGCTACCTGCCCCAGGCGCAGATCAGCCTCTTTGATGCTCGGCCGCTGGAGCGCGACGTCTCCGGTGATCCGCGCACGATCGCGTTGTCGCTGGGCAGCGTGCAGCTGCTGCAGCGCTTGCGCGTCTGGCCCGCGTCCCAGGCGCAAGCGATCCGCGAGGTCCATGTGAGCCAGGCGCCGCCCACGCTGTCCAGCCCGTTCTTCGGGCCGGCGGGCGAGCCCGAGGTGCGCATCTCCGCCGCCGAGCAGTCGGTGCCGCAGCTCGGCGCGGTGTTGCCGTACGGGCACCTGGTCGCGCCGCTGCAGGCCGCGTGGCAGCAGGCGAGCGCGCTGGAACCCCGGCGCCTGATCAGCCGTTTCGGTCAGGCGGTCGACGCGATCAAGCAGGACCGCCCCGACGAGGTCGAGATCGACGCGGGCATCGCTGAACGCTTCGACCTCGCGGTGGTCGCCGAGGGCGGGGTGTTCTCCGACCAGGCGCGCAAGTCGCTCACGCACGATTACCGGCAGAACGCCTGGGTGGGCACGGTGACCCTGTCGCCCGACAGCCCGGTGGGCGTGGCCTACGAACGCTTCACGCGGCGCGGCCCGCTCGCGCTGCTGCCGCTGCCCGATCGCGACGGCCAACGCCGCGCGGCGCTGGTGTGGTGTCAGGGCCAGGAGGAGGACGAGGTCGCCGGCCTGAGCGACGCGCAGCGCCTGGTCGTGATCCAGCATCACTTGCCCGAGCGAGTCGGCCGCCTGCAGGCGATCAGCCCGCTGAAGTGTTTCCCGCTGGGCCTGAACGCCGAGCGCACGCTGGTCGAGGGGCGCCGCATCCGCATCGGCAACGCGGCCCAGACGCTGCATCCGGTGGCCGGCCAGGGCCTGAACCTGGGCTTGCGCGACGCGTTCGCGCTGGTCGAGGCGCTGCGTCGCGATCCACAGGTGGACAACGCGTTGCGGCGCGTTGAATGGCAGCGCGCGCCCGACCGCTGGGCGACGATCCTGACGACGGATTTCCTCGCACGCACGTTTGCCTGGCGGTGGCCGGGCCTGCCGGCGGCGCGCGGGCTGGGGCTGGCGGCGCTGCAGGCGCTGCCGCCACTCAAGCGCGCGCTGGCCGGCCAGATGATGTTCGGCCGGCGCTGAGCGCGCGCCGTTCCTCTCGATGAGCAGTCCCTCCGATCCGGCCGCGGACGCCGGCGCGTCGACCCTCCACGACCTCGACCACACGCACGCCCGGCCCGGCACGACGGCCTACCGCCGCATCGCGCTTGCGCTGTTCCTGGCGGGATTCACGACCTTCTCGCTGCTGTACAGCGTGCAGCCGCTGCTGCCGCTGTTCGCGGCGGAGTTCCATGTCGGCGCGGCGGCGAGCGCGCTGTCGCTGTCGCTGGCCACCGGGGCGTTGGCCTTCGCGATCCTGTGCGCCGGGGCGTTGTCCGAGAGCATGGATCGCAAGCGGCTGATGCTCGCGTCGATGGCGATGGCGGCGGTGCTCAACCTGATCGCGTCGGTGGTGCCGAGCTGGCACGCGATGCTGCTGGCGCGCGCGATCGAGGGGCTCGTGCTGGGCGGCGTGCCGGCGGTGGCGATGGCCTACCTGGCCGAGGAGATCCATCCGGACGGCCTGGGCCGTGCGATGGGGCAGTACGTGGGCGGCACGGCCTTCGGCGGGATGATGGGGCGCGTGGGCGTGAGCGTGTTGAGCGACGCCTTCGGATGGCGCCCGGCGCTGTTCGTGGTCAGCGTGCTGGGGCTGCTGGCGGCGATCGGCTTCTGGTGGCTGCTGCCGCCGTCGCGGCACTTCGTGCGACGCCGCGGTGTGAAGCTGTCGGAGCATGTCGCGGCGTGGCGCGGGCACCTGACGCACGGGATGTTGCCGCTGCTGTTCGCGATGGGCTTCCTGATGATGGGCATGTTCGTCGCGGTCTACAACTACGCCGGCTTCCGGCTGATGAAGCCGCCGTTCTCGCTGAGCCAGAGCGCGATCGGGCTGATCTTCTGCGCGTATCTGTTCGGCATCGCCGCGTCGGCGATGGCGGGCAGCCTGTCGGACCGTTTCGGTCGCGCCCCAGCGCTGTTGTCGGGCATCGCGCTGGCGACGGCGGGCGTGGTGCTGACGCTGGCGACGTGGCTGCCGGCGGTGATCGCGGGGATCGTGCTGCTGACGATCGGGTTCTTCGTCGCGCACTCGGTGAGCAGCGCGTGGGTCGGCGCGCTGGGCGGGCGCAGCAAGGGGCATGCGGCGTCGCTGTACCTGCTGGCGTACTACATCGGGTCGAGCACGCTGGGCGCGATGGGCGGCTGGTTCTGGGACCACAGCGGATGGACCGCGCTCGCGGGCTACGCGCTGGTGGTGCTGGCGGTGGCCGGTGGGGCGGCGTGGACCTTGAGATCGAGGTAGCAGGCTTGAGGCGAAGGACACTGCTTTAGGCCATTTCGCTCGGCGCGGGGATTTGAAGAATGCGTCCTCTCACGACCTGCGAGATGACCCATGCCCCTTCATCCGATCGTCTGCGAGCCATCGCCCGCCGCCGTCTTTCCGCCGACCGAGGAGGATCGCTACTTCGCGCAGCCCGCGCACGCGCGGCCAGCCGTCCCCTTCAACGACGACCTCCTCGATCCCGAGCCAGGGCTCGAGCCGATGCGAGCCGCGCGTTGCGCCTGCATCCAGTCCGGCGCCTGTCCGCCCGATCGGCGCTTCCTCTCCGACTTCCTGGTGGACTTCACCTGGGCATCATCCCTCCTGGAGGGGAGCAGCTATTCCTCGCTGGATACCGCGGCCCTGCTCGCTTGCGGCGAGCGCAACCTCGCCAAGCCCCTGGATGACGCCGTGCTCGCGCTGAACCATCAACGGGCCGCGGAGCATCTGTGGGAACACCGGGCCTTGTCGATGGAGAACGTCTGTCGGATGCATGCGCTGCTGACCGACGACCATGGTCTGGCGGAGATCTGTGACTGTGATCACTTCCTCCCGATCGAGCAGCGCGGCAAACCCCGCGAGTTCCAGGACGTCCGCCTGCACCAGTCGGCCTATCTCCCGCCGTTCCGTCCGGGCACCGGCCATGCGACCTCGCTGCTGGAGCGGGTGATCGCCATCGCGAGGACCCTGCACCCGGTACAGGCAGCGTTCTACCTGCTGACCCGAATGGCCTACATCCAGTCCTTCGCGAACGGCAACAAGCGCACGGCGCGCATCGCCGCCAACCTGCCCTTGCTGGGCAGCGGTCTGCTGCCGCTGTCGTACGTCGACGTCGACAAGGCGGAGTACCTCCGCGGCATGGTCGCCTTCTACGAGCTCGGCAGCGTGCGCTTGATCGAGCGAGTCTTCCTGCGGGCCTATGCCAAGTCCGTGGTGCGCGCCTGCCTGCTGCCGCAATCGGCGCCGGAGAAGGGCATCGACATCGGTGCCCAGATCGACTCGATCAGCGAGGAACTGGTGGCCTATGTCCACACCGGAAACCGCCCCGCTTCGCCGCGTGCCGACGCATTCTTGTCGTGGCGGGCAGCTGCCTGATCACGCACCGCCGTGGCGCACTCGTGCGGCATGTCCATCTCCCTGACACGAGGCTGAATGGGGCGCTCGGGGTTTGCGAGTACGTAATCGCATGCGTGCAATTCGACACGCTTGATGCACCATGCACCGAGAAGGCTGACGCCGTGCGTCCGGCTGTTTGTTGTACCGGCGCTCGAGGGTTGGCATTCCGACCCCTCATGGACCCAGACCATTCGGAGACAAACATGAAGTTCAGCGCGCGTTGGATCACCGCTACCGCCCTGGCCGCCGCCAGCTTCGCCGCCGCCGCGGCCGACCCCATCAAGATCGGCGTCTCAGGCCCGTTCACCGGCGGTTCGTCGTCGATGGGCGTCAGCATGCGCGACGGTGTGCGATTGGCAGCCCAGGAAATCAACAAGAACGGCGGCGTCCTCGGTCGTCAGATCCTGCTCGTCGAACGCGACGACGAGGCCAAGAACGAACGCGGCGTCCAGATCGCCCAGGAGCTCATCAACCGCGAGAAGGTCGTCGCCACCGTCGGCTTCATCAACACCGGCGTCGCCCTCGCCGCCCAGCGCTTCTACCAGGACGCCAAGATTCCGGTGATGAACAACGTGGCCACCGGCTCCGTCATCACCCAGCAGTTCAAGGACCAGCCCGAGAACTACGTCTTCCGCAACGCCGCCCACGACTCCATCCAGGCGCCGATGATCGTCGAGGAAGCCATCACCCGCCGTGGCTTCAAGAAGGTCGCCATCCTCGCGGACTCCACCAACTACGGCCAGCTCGGCCGCGCCGACCTCGAGAAGGCCCTCGAGCTCAAGGGCATCAAGCCGGTGGCCGTCGAGAAGTTCAACATCAAGGACGTCGACATGACGGCCCAGCTGCTCAAGGCCAAGGAGGCGGGCGCCGAGGCCGTGCTCACCTACGGCATCGGGCCCGAGCTCGCGCAGATCGCCAACGGCATGACCAAGCTCGGCTGGAAGGTGCCGATGGTGGGCAGCTGGACGTTGTCCATGGCCAACTACATCGACAACGCCGGCCCCGGCGGCGAGGGCGCGCGCATGCCGCAGACCTTCATCCAGGAACCGACCACGCCCAAGCGCCAGTCCTTCATCGTCTCCTATCTGAAGACGTTCAACCCGAAGAACAGCCGCATCGACTCGCCGGTCTCCGCCGCGCAGGGCTATGACTCGATCTACCTGCTGGCCGCCGCGATCAAGCAGGCCAACAGCACCGAGGGCCCCAAGGTCAAGGCCGCGCTCGAGGACCTGAAGACACCCGTCGAGGGCGTCGTCACGACCTACAACAAGCCCTTCACCAAGGCCGACCACGAGGCCATCACCGCCAACATCCCCGTGTTCGGCGAGGTCAAGGGCCAGCGCGTGGTCTACGCCTACGAGGCCGACTTCAAGGCGGCCTCCGAGGTCAAGGTCAAGGACGTCAACGCCAAGGGCGCCCTGACCCAGAAGAAGTAAGCCCGGGCCTCGCCCGCCGTGGAAGCCGCCGCCCGGTGCGGCGGCTTCCCTTCCTCCAGCAGTTCCGGACGCCGTATGCAGATCCTGACTCAACTGGTGTTCAGCGGCATCGCCCTGGGGATGATCTACGCGGTCATCGCCTTCGGCTACCAGCTCACCTTCTCGACCTCCGACACCCTCAACTTCGGCCAGGGCGACGCGCTGATGCTCGGCGCGCTGGTCGGCCTGACGCTCGTCGGGCACGGCGTGAACTACTGGCTCATGATCCCGATCGTGTGCCTGTTCGGCGCGCTGCAGGGCGCCTTCGTCGAACGCATCGGCGTGCGGCCTGCCATCAAGATCAAGTCCGAGTTCGGCTGGATCATGTCCACCATCGCGTTGGGCATCATCTTCAAGAACGTGGCCGAGAACGTCTGGGGCCGCGATGACCTGAAGTTCCCGTCGCCGCTGCCCGAGGCGCCGATCAAGTTCCTAGGCGCCAACGTGCTGCCGATGGAGATCCTCGTCGTCGGCGGCGCGCTGGCGATGATGCTGGCCGTCGAGCTCTTCAACCGGCGCTCCATCTACGGCCGCGCCGTCGTGGCGACCTTCAACGACCGCGACGCCGCCAAGCTCATGGGCATCAACACGGGGCTGGTGATCACCTTCTCGTACGCGCTGTCCTCGCTGACCGCGGCCTTCGCCGGCGTGCTGATCGCCCCGCTCACGCTGACGGGCGCGACGATGGGCGCGGTGCTCGGCCTGAAGGCCTTCGCCGTGGCCATCATCGGCGGGCTGACCTCGGGCATGGGCATCATCGTCGGCGGGATCATCCTCGGCATCGCCGAGACCACCACCGGCTTCTATCTGTCCACCGGCTACAAGGACGTGCCGGGCCTCGTGCTGCTGCTGATCGTGCTGGCGCTCAAGCCGGCCGGGCTGTTCGGCAAGACGGCGATCAAGAAGGTCTGATCTCCCATGACGACGAAGATCTCTCCGCAGAAATTCATCGCCGCCGCCATCGGGATCGTCGCGCTGTTCGCGTTCCCGCTGGTGTCCGGCAATCCGTATTACATCCACCTGGTCGAGACGATCCTGATCTATGCGATCGTGCTGTTCGGCCTGGACATCGTCGTGGGCTACACGGGGCAGGTGTCGCTGGGCCATGCGGGCCTGTTCGGCGTGGGCGCCTACACGGTCGGCGTGCTCGTGATGAAGCTGGGCCTGCCGGTCTACGTCACGCTGCCGGCCGCGGTGGCGGTCACCGCTGCGTTCGGCGCGCTGCTGGCGCTGCCCGCGCTGCGCGTGACCGGTCCGTACCTGGCGATGGTGACGCTGGCCTTCGGGACCATCATCCAGATCCTGATCAACGAGATGGACTTCCTCACGCACGGGCCCATGGGCATCACGCTCACCAAGCCCCAGCTGATGGGCCACACGATGACCGAGGACGAGTACTACTGGCTGGTCGCCGTGCTGCTGCTGGCCTCGCTGGTCTTCGTGCACCGCGTGCTGCGCTCGCACCTGGGGCGCGCGTTCGAGGCGCTGCGCGGCAGTCCGGTCGCATCGGACTGCATGGGCGTGTCGGTCTACCGCTACAAGGTCTACGCCTTCGTGATCAGCGCCGGGCTCGCGGGCCTGGCCGGCGGTCTGTACGCCTACTCCGAGCAGTACATCTCGCCCAACACCTACAACTTCGAGCTGACGGTCTTCTTCCTGCTGGCCATCATCATGGGCGGTCGCAAGACCCGCACCGGCGCGCTGCTGGGCGCGGCGATCGTCGTGGTGCTGCCCAAACTGCTCGATGACCTGGAGCTGTTCCGCTACGTGTCGGTGATCTTCGCGATCGTCGTGACCGCGGTCACGGTGGTGGCCTATCGCCGCGGCAAGGTCGACCTGAAACAGGCGGCGATCCCGGTGGTCGGCAGCGTCGCGCTGGCGGGCCTGTCCTTCGTGCTGCAGTCGATGACCGACTGGCGGCTGTCGATCTTCGGCCTGATCACGCTGTTCGTCGTCTACTACCTGCAGGACGGCATCGTCGGCTTCGTGCGCGGCGCGCTGCATCTCAAGGCCAAGCCGGTAGGCGAGGGCGGTCCGGTGGCGGAAAAGCCGGCCGACGCGATCGCCGCGGCGGGCTCGGCCGGCGGCAGCGAAGAGATCCTCATCGACGCGCGCGGCGTGCTCATGCAGTTCGGTGGCCTGAAGGCGCTGAACAACGTTGACCTGCAGGTGCGACGCGGCACGATCCACGGACTGATCGGCCCGAACGGCTCGGGCAAGAGCACGATGATGAATGTGCTGACCGGTATCTACGTGCCGACGGCGGGCGAGCTGAAGTTCGTTGATCGCTCGCTGGTGGGGCGGACCTCGGCGGACATCGCGTTGTCGGGCATCGCGCGAACCTTCCAGAACGTGCAGCTCTTCGGCGAGATGAGCGCGCTGCACAACGTGATGGTGGCGCTGCATCACAGCTTCGGCGCCAACCTGCTGCAGGTGGCGCTGCACTCGCCGCGCTACAACGCCGAGGACGCGAAGGCACGCGCGCGCGCGCTCAGCCTGCTGGAGTTTGTCGGTCTGGCGGACCTGGCCTTCGAGGAAGCGCGCAACCTGCCCTATGGCAAGCAGCGCCTGCTGGAGATCGCCCGGGCGCTGGCGCTGGATCCGCGGCTGCTGCTGCTGGACGAGCCGGCCGCGGGCCTGACGGCGCCCGACATCAAGGAGCTGATGCGCATCATCGGCAAGATCCGCGATCACGGCATCACGGTGATCCTGATCGAGCACCACATGGATGTCGTGATGGGCATCTGCGACGTGGTGTCGGTGCTGGACTTCGGCCAGAAGATCGCCGAGGGCCGACCGGCCCAGGTGCAGGCGGATCCGAAGGTGATCGAGGCCTACCTCGGCGGCCAGGCGGCCTGAGCGCGGAGCGAGACAGACATGCTCAAGATCGATCAACTGCATGCCGGTTACGGCAAGGTCGAGGTGCTGCATGGCATCTCGGTGGAGGTGCCCAAGGGCAAGGTGGTCACGCTGATCGGCTCCAACGGCGCCGGCAAGACGACGACGATGCGGGCGGTGTCCGGGATGATCTCTCCCAGCGCCGGCCAGATCACGCTCAACGGCAAGCGCATCGACGGCCTGGAGTCGTATCACATCGCGCGGCTGGGACTGGCGCACTCGCCGGAGGGGCGGCGCGTCTTCGCCACGATGAGCGTCACCGACAACCTGCGGCTCGGCGCGTTCCCCCGCTACACCGGCGCGCGGCCCAAGGGCGATGTCGAGGCCGACCTGGAGAAGGCGATGGAGCTGTTCCCGCGCCTGAAGGAGCGGCGCCAGCAACTGGCGGGCACGCTCTCGGGCGGCGAGCAGCAGATGCTGGCGATGGCGCGCGCGACCATGCTCAATCCGGAAGTGGTGCTGCTGGACGAGCCCTCGATGGGCCTGGCGCCGATCCTGGTGGACGAGGTGTTCCGCATCATCGAGCGGCTGAAGTCGCAGGGCGTGACGATGCTGCTGGTGGAGCAGTTCGCCGCGGCCGCGCTGGCGGTGGCGGACTACGGCTACGTGCTGGAGAACGGGCGCATCTCGCTGCATGGCGCGGCGGAGAAGCTCCGCACGGATCCCGCGGTGAAGGCAGCCTACCTGGGCGGCGGGCACTGAGCGGCAGATCCGCCACTTCGATCAGGCATCGCGCCTGCATCGACAAGTCGGAATCGCCATCGCATCGACCGCGAATGCGCAGGTGTCGCGTGAGACGCGCTTGCCTAGAGTGACTGCTTCCGCCCCATGGGGCGTCAAGCAGTCGAGGTACGCGCATGTCCACCGAATCCCATCGTGAGCCGGAGCAGCCACCCGTCGAGGCGTGGAAGCTGCAAGGGCTCTATCCGTTCCCGCGCGAGCCGGAGACGTCTGTCGAGGTGCTGGAGCGGCAGTTGTTCGACCAGGTCGCGTGGCACCTGTCGCGTTTCCATCCGGTGTTCCGGACGCTGCCGCCCGAGGCCGTGGCGCTGCAGTTCCGGCTGCTGAGGCAGGCGGTCGAATGCGGCCCGGAAGAGCTGCAGCTCCTGCTCACCGAGGTGCTGAACCTGCCGGTCGAGGAGCGGCAGATGATGGCCGAGCTGCTCAAGGATGTCTCCCTGGCCTCGGTGATCCGCGAGACGCATGTGGTGACGCAGCGGCTTCACCTGCTCGATGGACTGGAGACCTTGCTCTTCGACGAATCGATCCAGCCGCATGTCCGCGAACGCGGCGAGCTGCATCGCATCGTCTCGCGCAACCCCTGGCTGTTCGGTGACGAGTTCGCGCTGTCCGTGGACAACCGCTCCCTGACGGAAGTGCTGCGCAAGCACCGCGCGCTCCTGGGAAGCAAGGTGGAGATCGACGAGGCGATCAGCCGCGGCGACGTTCGCGACGAGTCCGATGACAAGGTGGGCGGAAAGCGGGCCATCATCGACCTGATGTTCTCCCGCGCGACGAGGCGCCACCAGCCCGCGACGCTGGAGCATCTGGTGGTCGAGCTCAAGGCGCCTCGTGTGGCGATCGGGCGCAAGGAGATCAACCAGATCACCGGTTATGCGCTGGACGTCACGGGAGACGAGCGCTTCCGCTCGGTGAATGTCAGGTGGTCATTCTGGCTGGTTGGCCGGGAGATCGAGGAGGGCTCACGCAGTCATGCCAGGCTTCAGGAGGAACTGCATTCGCGCATGCCGTTCGACTACGCTGTGCATATCGTCACCTGGGCGCAGTTGATCGACGAGAACCGCGCGCGTCTGCAGTTCCTGCAGGAGACCCTGGACCACAAGGCCAGCCGGCAGGCGGGCTTGAAGCACCTGCAGCGCCGCTACCCCGACTGCCTGAGCGAAGCGGTGATGCGCGCGCGTGAGCCGCAAGCGGCCTACGCGCGCGGCCGTTGACGGTCAGACGAACATGCCGCCCGAGGCCTCCACGCGTTGCGCGGTGATCCAGCGGTTGTCGTCCGAGAGCAGCGAGGCCACGACCGGCCCGATGTCATCGGGCAGCCCCACGCGGCCCAACGCGGTGACCGACGCCACGAAGCGGTTGACCTCGGCGTTGTCGCGCACGGTGCCGCCGCCGAAGTCGGTCTCGATGGCGCCGGGTGCGAGCGTGTTCACGCGGATGCCCCGCGCGCCGAATTCCTTGGCCATGTAGCGGGTCATCACCTCGACGCCGCCCTTCATCGTCGCGTAGGCGCCGTAGCCGGGCAGCGCGAAGCGTGCCAGCCCGCTGGACACGTTCAGCACGCTGCCGCCGTCGTTGATCAGCGGCAGCAGCGTCTGGGTCAGGAAGAAGGGGCCCTTCAGGTGGATGCGCATCAGCTCGTCGAACTGCGCCTCGGTGGTGTCCGCCAGCGGCGCATGTACACCGATACCAGCGTTGTTGACCAGGTGGTCGATGCGCTCGCGCTGCCAGTGGGTCTGCAGCGTCTGGCGCAGCGCGGCGGCGAAGGCGGGGAAGCTGCTGCTGTCACCGACATCAAGCGCCAGCGCCGCGGCGCGGCCGCCCAGCGCCTGGATCTCGTCGACCACCGCCTGCGCCTCGGCCTGCTGGCTGCGGTAGGTGATCACGGTGTCGACGCCCTTGCGCGCCAGGTGCAGCGCCGCGTTGCGGCCCAGGCCGCGGCTGCCGCCGGTGATCAGCGCGATCGGACGTGGGGTGGGGGAAGTCGTCGTCATGGAGAGCTCCTGTGGAACACGGGTGGATCGGATGACTGAACTCTATTGATCGACGTGGATTGCATAAATCGGCTGATAATGATTTGACCGTTCGTTCAGGATGAACAAATGAGCGCCTTGCTGGAGATCTCACCCACCACGCCGCCGCCGTCGATCGAGACGCTGCAGGTGTTCGTCCGCGTGGCGGAGCTGGCGAGCTTCACGCAGGCCGCGCAGAGCCTGGGCCTGCCCAAGGCCAGCGCCTCGACCGCGGTGCAGCGCCTGGAGGCCAGCCTGGGCACGCGGCTGTTCCACCGCACGACGCGGCGGGTCCAGCTGACGCAGGACGGCCAGGCCTGCTACGAGCGCTGCAAGGACCTGCTGGCCGACCTGGACGACATGCAGACGATGTTCCAGCCGGCTGCCAGCGGCCTGCGCGGGCGCTTGCGCGTGGACATGCCGATGCGCCTGGCGCAGGACCTGGTCGTGCCGCGCCTGCCGGAATTCCTGGCGGCGCACCCGGGCCTGGAGGTCGAGCTCAGCAGCACCGACCGCCGCGTGGACCTGGTGCGCGAGGGTTTCGATTGCGTGCTGCGCGTGGGGCCGCTCAGCGACTCCACGCTGGTCGCGCGGCCGCTGGGGGCGCTGGCGATGGCCAACCTGGCCAGCGCGGCCTACCTCGAGCGCTTCGGCGTGCCGCGCACGCTGGAGGATCTCGCCGGGCATCGGCTGGTGCAGTACGTGACGACGCTGGGCCAGCGCTGCCCGGGCTTCGAGTGGTGCGATGACACCGGGACGACGCGCTACCTGCCCATGGCCGGCGCGCTGACCGTCAGCGATTCCGGCTCGTACGCGGCGGCTTGCCTGGCCGGGCTGGGCATCACCCAGGTGCCGCGGCATGGCCATGAGGCGGAGGTGCTGGATGGCCGGCTGGTGGAGATCCTACCCGAGTTCCTGCCCGCGCCGATGCCGGTCCATCTGCTCTACGCGCACCGACGGCAACTCCCTCGCCGGGTGCAGGCCTTCATGCAATGGCTGGCCGAACTGATGGCACCCCGGCTGTTACCGCTATCCTCTGGGTCCTCGTCCCCGATCGCCTGAACCGCCTTGCGTTCCGAACCCGTCCTGGACCCGCTGACCTCGCTTCCCCAGCAAGCCCGCGCCGCGCTCGCCACCGGTGACGCCGCCGCCGCGTTGCCGCTGGGCGAGGAATGGCTGTTGCTGGCGCTCGAGCAGGGCGATGAGGCGCAGCAGGCGCAGGCGTTGCTGCACCTGGCGCGCTGCGACCGGGCCTTGCATCGGCCCGGCGAGGCCCGCGGCCGCAGCGAGCTCGCGGCGCGGATGTTCCGGCAGCTCGGCGATGCGCCGGGCGAGGCCGGCGCGCTGTCGGTGTTGGCGCACAGCGCGTCGCTGGCGGGGCATCACGAGGAGGCGATCGAGGCGGCGCTGCTCGGGCTGCGGCTGGCGCAGTTGCGTGGCGACGGGGCGGCGCTGGTCGTCGCCTTGCAGGACCTGGGCGCCTGTCACGTGTGGGCGCGCAATTTCGACAAGGCGGCCGAGGTGTTGCGCCAGGCGGTGGACGCCGCGAACGCGTGCAAGCCGCGGCTGAGCCCGTTGACGGCCTGCCTGTGGCTGGCGCTGGGCTCGCTGCTGGCGTACGCGGGAGAGCGGGAGCAGCGCGGGCAGTTGCCGCCGCTGGGACCGCTCGAGGGCCATCTGATCAACGCGCGGCACCTGCTGGCCGAGGGCGACGCGGAGTCGCAATGCTGGTGGACGCTGATGCAGACGATGGCGCAGATCTGGAAGGGCGCGACAGCCTTCGCGCAGCCGGAGCTGCAGCAGACGCTGGCGCAGCTGCCCGCGCAGGAGCGGCATTGGCTCGCGTCGCTGGCGGGCTGGGTGCAGGCGGAGCTCGCGTGGTCCAGGCGCCTGTGGCCGCAGGCCCGGCGCGCGGCGGCGCAGCTGGTGACCGAGGCGGACCTGGTCCAGCACGAGCCGCTGGCGCAGCTCGGCGAGCTGATCGCCAGCCAGATCGAGGAACAACAGGGCCAGCCGCAGCGCGCGCTGCAGCGCATGCGCGCGCTGCGGGAGCGCGAGGCGCGCGTGCGCATTGCCAGCCTGGCGAGCCGCGAGGCGACGGTGCAATGGCAGCTGGACGCGCGGCGCAGCGAGCGCGACCGGGTGCAGCTCGCGCATGAGGCGCAGCGGCTGGAGAAGCTGTCGATGGAGGATCCGCTGACGGAGCTGGCCAACCGGCGCAGCTTCGAGGATCACGCGCGGGCGCAGCTCGCGGCGGGCGGCGTGGTGAGCCTGGCGCTGATCGACGTGGACCACTTCAAGCAGGTCAACGACCGGCACTCGCATCTGGTGGGTGATCAGGTGCTGAGCCAGATCGCGAGGCTGATGCGGCAACACGTGCGGGAGCACGATGTGGCGGCGCGGCTGGCGGGCGACGAATTCGTGCTGTTGCTGCGCGGCGCGACGGAGGAGGTCGCGCAGCAGGCCTGCCGTCGGCTGGACGAGGCGGTGCGTCGGCACGACTGGAACGCGGTGTCCGAGGGACTGCGCGTGAGCATCAGCATCGGCGCAGCGCAGCGTGAGGATGGCGACACGCTGGAGACGCTGATGGCGCGCAGCGATGCGGCGATGTACGCTGCCAAGCGCGAACGCCAGCACGCATCGGCCTCAGGGACCTGGCTCACCGACGAGAGCGAAGGCGAGGGCGATTCGCCTGACTGAGTCGAGTCACTGGTCTAAGACGATGAACTGCAGGCATGCCCCTATTCATCGTGGTTTCAGCGGATGTGGACACGAAGTGAAACGCAGATTCGTGCGTTCTCCAGAGGGCGATGGAATGCCTAGACTTTGGCTCTTCATCCACTCTTGGAGCTTCCCGTGAATGGCCCACATCCTGTCAATGCGACTGCGTTGGACGACACCGAATGGATCGGCGACGGCATTCCTGCCCCCGACTTGGCCGAGCGAATGGCCGCCTACGTGGCCAACTATCCCGATATGCAGCATCCGCTGCCCGACGATGCGAAGGGCGCCGC
This sequence comes from Roseateles sp., assembly GCA_039594005.1. Lineage (GTDB taxonomy): Bacteria > Pseudomonadota > Gammaproteobacteria > Burkholderiales > Burkholderiaceae_C > Roseateles. The sequence goes on along the minus strand of JBCNOF010000001.1, from coordinate 79,726 downwards.
CGACTGGATCAACGAAGGGAGGGACTCCTATGGTTGTCGTTGATGCTTGCGTCGCCATGAGTTGGGTGGCGCCCCATTCGAAATCGGACGAGGAATATGGCGCGCGCGTGTCGGAACATGGGCGCAACACTCCGCACTCCCTGATCGCGCCTGCGGTGATGACGGCGGAGTGCAGCCACGCGCTGCTTCGACGTAGTCGGCGAGATCGATGGAGTGATACCCGGCTGGTGTCCGCCACAGATCTGATCGTGCGGCATGCGGTCCGGCTGCGTCGCAACCGCCGCTCCGTTACCGAACAAGTACGCTTTGCACTTGACCATCACGTGCAGGGTTTCGATTCCCACTACCTCGCGCTCGCGATGGAGACCGGTGCAGCCATTGCGACGGTCGACAAGGGACTTCGCGCAGCGGCGCAGCGCGCCGGCGTGGAGGTGTTCTGAACCCGAAGGGGCCTCAGTGCCCCTGCTCCCGCGCCTTGCGGCGCAGCAGTTCCCGCTCGCGGTCGTTGCCGGTCATCGCGGCGGCGCGTTCGAATTCTTCCTTCGCCTCGGCATTGCGGCCCAGTTTGGCCAGCAGGTCCGCGCGCACGCTCGGCAGCCAGTGGTACTGCTTGAGCGCGGGATCCTCCATCAGCCGATCGACGATCTCCAGACCGATCGCCGGACCGAAGGCCATCGACAGCGCCACCGCGCGATTCAACTCCACCACCGGCGACGGCTGCAACACCGCCAGCGCCTCGTACAGCGCCGCGATGCGCGTCCAGTCGGTGTCCTCGGCCCGTCGCGCCTGCGCATGACACGCTGCGATCGCCGCCTGCAGCGCATAGGGTCCCAGGCCCACGCCTGACGCCCCTGCCGAGCCTCCCATTCCCGCCGCCGCTTCGGCGGCTTCAGTTGCTTCCGCAGCCAGCCCATCCGCCGCCACCAACGCGGCCAGGCCGCGCTCGATCGCCTGGGCGTCCCATTGCGTCCGATCCTGTTCCAGCAACAGCACGGGCTGCCCTTGCGCGTCCACCCGAGCGGCCGCTCGCGAGGCCTGCAGCTCCATCAACGCGAGCAAGCCCCAGACCTCGCCCTCGCGCGGCGCCAGTTGGACCAGCATCCGCGTGAGCCGCAAGGCCTCGTCGCACAGGTCCTGCCGGATCCAGCGATCCCCGCTGGTCGCCGCGTACCCCTCGTTGAAGATCAGGTAGAGCACCTCCAGCACGGCACCGAGGCGCTCGGTCAACGCCTCGCCGCGCGGCAGCTCGAAGGGCACCTGCGCATCGCCCAGCGTGCGCTTGGCGCGGACCAGCCGCTGTGCCACCGTCGGCTCCGATTGCAGATAGGCCCGGGCGATCTCGCCGGTTGTGAGACCCGCCACCATCTTCAGCGTCAAGGCCACGCGCGCCTCCAGGCTCAGCACCGGGTGACAGGCGCAGAACATCAGCCGCAGGACGTCGTCGCCGATCTCGCGCGCGGCGCGGTCGTCATCGAGGTGGTCGACGAAGTCCGGCACGATCATCGCCTCGCGCGCATCGAGCTCATGACCGAGCTGCTCGAGCTTGTCGCCGCTGAGCTTCACATGCCGCAGCCGGTCTAGCGCGCGGTGCTTGGCGGTGGTCATCAGCCACGCGGCCGGCTTGTCCGGCAGGCCCTGGCGCGGCCAGGTCTCCAGCGCCGCCAGCAGCGCGTCCTGCGCCAGCTCCTCGGCCAGCGGCACGTCGCGGGTGAGCCGCGACAGGGCGCCGATGATCTTGGCGGATTCCTGCCGCCACACGGTCGTGATCGCGCGATGGGTCTCGTCGGTCATGCGCGCGATGGTACGGCCTGGCCGGCCAAGGTGCCGCTCGCCATGCCGGCGAGCCCGCGATGGCCGTCGCCGCCCGGGCCAGCGAGCCCGCGCTCAGGCGCCGGGGAACTGCGTGATGTCCATGTACATCAACTCCCAGATGTGGCCGTCGGGATCGGCGTAGGCCTGCGAGTACATGAACCCCATGTCCTGCGGCTCGCGCGGCACGGTGCCGCCGGCGGCCAGGGCCTTGGCGATCAGCTCGTCCACCTGCGCCTTGCTCTCGCAGGACAGGCAGGTCAGCACCTCGGTGGTCGTGTGCGCGTCGGAGATCCGGCGCGGCGTGAAGGTCTGGAAGAACTCCTCGACCAGCAGCATCGCGTAGATGTCGTCCGAGATGACCATCGACAGGGCCTGCTCGTTGGAGAACTGCGGGTTGAACTCGTAGCCCATCGCCGCGTAGAAGCGCTTGCTGCGCTCGACGTCCTTGACGGGCAGGTTGACGAAGATCTGCTTGTGTCGCATGTCGTGACTCCTGAATGGATGTGAGGTTGAGGTCCACACGGGCACGACGGCCCAGCCCCGCCGATTTCGACAAGCCCCACCCCCCGGCGAAAAAGGAACGCCCTCTCCCGCTTGCGGGAGAGAAAAGGGGTGAGGGCCAGCGGCCGTGTCAGGCCTTGGACTCTTCGTAGCAGGGCGCCATGCTGCGCACTTCCACCGTGCACCATTCCGCGGCCGGGCACTCCCGGGCGATCGCGAGGGCTTCCTCGCGGGTGGCGACGTTCAGCCAGAAGAAGCCGCCGACCATTTCCTTGGCCTCGGCGAAGGGCCCGTCGACCGTCGTGATCCGGCCGTCGCGCCTGGCCACGCGCGTGGCGCCGTTGACCGACTGCAGCGACTGCGCCGAATGCAGCCGGCCCTGCGCCAGCAGCTGATCCGCGAAGGCGGTCATGCGGGCGTAGGCGTCCTGGCCTTGCTCGGGCGTGCGGGCCTCGCGTTGGCCGACGGGTTCGTTGATCAGCAGGATGAAGCTCATGCGCGTCTCCGGTGGTTTGCGGGCCATTGGACACCACCTGCCCATGCCACGGCCAAAGGTCAGGGCTTGAGCCGAATGGGCTGGCCACCCATCCGGGGCGCTGTCGATTCATCCGGCGCGCTGTCGATTGGTCGTTTCCCCCGTCGGAAGGGCCATGGGCCGTCCCTACACTGCGCCGCATGACTCCCGCTTCCCCCCGACCCCTGTGGCGCGACGCGCGCCGGCTGCGCGCCTCCTGGCATGCCTGGCTCAGCAACGAGGCCCAGAGCAGCGGGCCCGGCTGGATGCAGTGGGTCTGGACGCTGCTGTTCTCGTGCGCGCTGGCCGGGGTGTTCACCGTGCTGGGCTTCGTGATGAACAGCAGCACCGCGCGCTGGACCGATCCGCGCGCCTGGGCCTGGTGGTACTGGAAGAACGTGGTCGTGTGCCTGACCATCGGGGTGATCATCCAGTCGCTGTTCGCCATCCTCACGCCGCTGGTGGGCGGGCGGGCGCGGATCCGCGCGTGGCCGGACTGGAAGCGCACGGTCTTCTTCTCCGGCCTGCCCGTGGTGGGCACCGTCATCGGCTGGATTCCCGGCATGTGGCTCGCCGGCATGTCCCGCTGGGTCAAGCTGGACTGGGCCGAGGGCGGCAAGATCATCGGCATCACCGCGGCGCTGTCGCTGTGCATCACCTTCGTGCTGCACCACTGGTTCGCCTCCAAGAACCGCCAGCTCAAGGCCGAGCGCCGCGCCACCGAGGCGCAGCTGCGGCTGCTGCAGGGTCAGATCGAGCCCCACTTCCTGTTCAACACACTGGCCAACGTGCATTCGCTGATCGACTACGACGCGGCCAAGGCCAAGGAGATGCTGGGCGCGTTCACGGCCTACCTGCGGGCCTCGCTCGGCGGACTGCGCCGGGAGACGGGCCCGTTGGACGACGAACTCGCGCTGGCCGCTGCCTACCTGACCGTGCTGCAGACACGCATGGAGGACCGGCTGCGATTCGAGATCCACGCCACGCCCGAGGCGCGCGCCTTCCCGCTGCCGCCGATGCTGCTGCAACCGCTGGTGGAGAACGCGGTGCACCACGGGCTGGAACCCAAGATCGAGGGCGGTTGCGTGCGCGTGGACGCCGCGCTGCGCGACCGCGCGCTGGTGGTGACGATCCGAGACGACGGCGTGGGCCCCGGCGCGTCGCGACGCGCGGGCAACGGCATCGCCCTGGCCAACCTGCGCGAGCGGCTGATGGCCCAGTACGGCGATCACGCCTCGTTGACCCTCGAACCCGCCGAGCCGGGCTGCCTGGTCACGCTGCGCGTGCCCATGGATGCCTGACCCCGCATGCCTTCATCGCTTCTTCCCTTTTTCCTTCACCGCTTCACCACCTCGCGACAACCCCCATGACCGCACCCACCGCGCTGATCGCTGACGACGAACCTCACCTGGCCCGTGCCCTGGCCGCGCAATTGGCGGCCGTGTGGCCCGAGCTGACCATCGTGCATGTCGCGCGCAACGGGCAGGAAGCCGCCGAGCAGATCGCCGCGCTGCAGCCCGACCTCGCGTTCCTGGACATCCAGATGCCCGGGCTGACCGGACTGGAAGTGGCCGAGGGCATCGAGGGATCGACGCGCGTGGTCTTCGTCACCGCCTACGACCAGTACGCCTGCCAGGCCTTCGAGCAGGAGGCGATCGACTACGTGCTCAAGCCCGTGGAGGCCGACCGCCTGGGCCGCACCGTCGAGCGCGTCCGGCGCGCGCTGGCCAAGGCGACGGGACCTGGCGGAGATCCGGGCGGCTCGTCCGGTGCAGACGTCGACGCGCGCCTGCTCGCGGTGCTGCAACGGCTGCACGCGCCGGCCGGCGGCGCGATCCCCGGCGCGAGCCCGCTGCGCTGGGTGCGCGCGACCCAGGGCGACCTGATGCATCAGGTGCCGGTGGACGAGGTGCTGTTCTTCCGCGCCGACGACAAGTACACCTGCGTGCAGACCGCGACGACGGAGTACCTGATCCGCACGCCCATTCACGAGCTCGCCGCGCAACTGGACGGTGATCGCTTCTGGCAGGTGCACCGCTCGACGATCGTGAACCTGGACCACGTCAGCGGCACGCGCCGCGATGAACTCAGCCGCTTGTTCGTGCGCCTGCGCGGACACGCGAACGAGCTGCCGGTGAGCCGCGCGTACGTGCATCTGTTCAAGGCGATGTGAGGCGCTGGCCGCGGCCCGAGCCGCCGTTGAAGGTCCATTGCACACTGTTCGTTGACTCACGGACGCCGCGATGTTGCGGCGCCTGTTCCTCTGCCTTACATGAAGTTCAAGCGAGTCGCCGCAGGGTGTGCCTTGGCGCTTTCCGCCCTCGGTCTTTCTTCTGCGGCTCATGCCGCCTACAACGGCAAGCTGTTGACCGGCGACAAAGTCCCTGTCTGGGCGGTTGGCAACTTTTCCTGTCAAGGCACGCTGATCCTGCCAAGGGTGGTGATCTCCGCCGAACATTGCCCAGTCGACGACGGCAGGACAGGCTACTTCCGTCGCCATGACCAACACTTTGTCGCCGGCGTCTCCGTCGGCATGCCAGTTCGCTATGGTCCTCTTGGTGATGTGAGGGTCACCCTCCTGGATCAGCCGCTGGCTGAGACCGCGGCGAACGTGCCGTCGTACATGCGGGAACGCCGCGCCATGTCCTGGGGGGCTTCCCTGTCGATCTACGCGCGCAATCATGCGACCTACGATGGCTTCAGGAACTCAGCGTTGAAAGTCACCAGCTTCCGCGACCTGGACGGATGGGACGCGGTTGGGCACCCGCTGGTCTACCGCCACGTCCAGGGTATTCGACGCAAGCAACTGCCCAACATCACCTCTGACGGATCACCGATCTTCAACGCCAACTTGCGCGAGCTCATGTTTGGCAGCAACCGTCCCATGACAGACCAGGATGTGAACGACGCCGTGATCGTGCTTGTCCCCGACGCATCCGCAGGGTCCAGGATCGAGCCACCGATCTTCGCGGGCGATAGCGGCTCGGGTCTGTTCGTGCAAAGCCTTCTGGGCCAGGAGTGGTTCGTGGGCGTTGCATCGGGACACCGGGCCCATTCGCGTGTGAGCCAGCACTGGCCGTGGGTCTACGACATGCTGCTGAAGCACGGCGCCCGCGCAGAGGCGCTCGCATTGGCCAAGCGCGTACTGAACCCCTGGGAGCGCAGCGCCCTGCGCCAGCGCGCGCGGATGGGCGAGCTGGCCGCCGCGCTTGCCCCTGATCGGATGAAATTCGACGAGTTCGATCGCAAGGGTCAGGTGGGAAGCATCTTCCCCTATGAAAACATCAGGTCGGGCACTGTGGAGTTCTATCGTCTGGTGCAGCTGGATGCGCAAGGGCGATACCGCGATCTGCCATCGGACTCGAGGGACGGCGCCGGTTGGGAGTACCTGGGCACCAAGCTGCCCACGCGGGAGGAAGCCGTGGCCATCCCTTCGACATGGATCGAAGGCGATGACTCCGCCAGCGTTGGGGACATCTTCGTTCAAGTGGATGCGGGGACGGGGGAGGTCGACTACTTCCAACTGGCGTCGTTGGATTCGGACGAGCGGTACGGCCCCCTTCCGACCAACCGGAAGAGCAGTACCCAGTGGACCTATCTGGGCACCGACCTTCCCACGCGGGTCGTGAACTTCCCGTCCTGAATGCCGGGCCTGGACACGCGAACGAGCTGCCGGTGAGCCGCGCGTACGTGCCTCTGTTCAAGGCGATGTGAGGCTGTCCCGCCACGGGGCCGGCCTACACTGCCGGTCTCATGCAGCTCGACCCGCGCTCGATCACCGTCATGACCGCGCTGATGGCCGCGGTCCTGGGATTGGTGCTGCTCGGCGTGCGGCGCAACTATCCCGCGACGATCCGCGGCCTGCTGCCCTGGGCGCTGGCGCCGATGACCTGCGCCTTCGCCGCCGGCGTCTACGCGCTGCAGGGCGTCTGGCCCGAGTTCGCCGTCGCGCAGACCGGCAACGCGCTGCTGCTGCTCGGATGCGGGCTGTTCTATTTCGGCTCGCAGCGCTTCTTCGACCGGCGCGTGACCTGGCGCCTGTGGGGCGGCATCGCGCTGATCAGCCTCGCCGTGCTGACCTGGTTCCTGCTGCGGCCGGACTATCGCGTGCGCATGGTCGTGTTCACCGGAACGATGACGGCCTGCGTGCTCGCGCACGCGCGGCTGATCCTGCGCGACGGCCGCGGCTTCGCGGCGCGCCTGATCGCGGGCACGCTGCTGCTGCAGGCGCTGGTGCTGATCGGGCGCGGCCTGGCGAGCTTCTGGGTCGACGGCGCGCAGTCCTCCCGCTTCGCGATGACCACGGTGCAGACGAGCTACATCGCCAGCTACTGCTTCAGCGTGCTGCTGCTGAGCATGGGCGTGCTGCTGATGGCCAGCGAGCGGGTGCGTGAGGAGTTCGAGCTGCTCGCCACGCGCGATGCCTTGACCGGGGCGCTGACGCGCCGCGCGGTGCTGCAGGCCGGCGGCGAGGAGTTCGATCGCTGGCGTCGCTACGCGCAGCCCCTGTCGCTGGTGCTGCTGGATCTCGACCATTTCAAACAGGTCAACGACCGGTTCGGGCACCAGGCCGGCGATCGCGTGCTGGCGGCCTCGGCGGCCGTGATGCGGCAGGCGTTGCGGGTGAACGACCGCCTGGGCCGATATGGCGGCGAGGAGTTCGTGATCCTGCTGCCGTCCACCGATGCCGAGGCGGCGCGGGCGTCGGCCGAGCGGGTGCGCGCGGCGCTGGCCGCGCACGCCCCCGAGCCCGGCATCCCGCCGTGCACCGCGAGTCTGGGCGTGGCTTGGGCGCAGGCCGATGACGCGGGCCTGGACGCGCTGCTGGCGCGGGCCGACGAGGCGCTCTACCGCGCCAAGGCCGAGGGTCGCAACCGGGTGGCGTGATCCGGCGACGCGACCCGCGCGCTCACTTGAAGAACCAGTACCCCACGAGGATCGCGCCGACCAGGCCGACCACGTCGGCCAGCAGGCCGCAGGTCAGCGCGTAGCGGGTCTTCTTGATGTTGACGCTGCCGAAGTAGACGGCCAGCACGTAGAACGTCGTCTCGGTCGAGCCCTGGATGATCGCGGCGAGCTTGCCCTCGAAGCTGTCCACGCCGTAGGTCTTGAGCACGTCCACCATCAGCCCGCGCGCGCCGCTGCCCGAGAGCGTCTTCATCAGGCCCACGGGCAGCGCCGGCACGAAATCGGTGGGCAGGCCCAGCGCGGCCACGCCCGCGGCGATGCCCTTCACGACGAACTCCATGCAGCCGGTCGTGCGGAACACCGAGATCGCCACCAGGATCGCGATCAGGTAGGGAATGATCTGGATGGCGACGCCGAAGCCCTCCTTGGCGCCTTCGACGAAGGCCTCGTAGACGTTGATGCGGCGCCACGCGCCGACGGCGATGAACATCACGATGATGCTCAGGATCACGCCGCTGCCCAGCAGCCCGATGTACTGCGACATGACCTCGGGCGGATAGCTGTGCAACCACCCGAAGACCGCGGCCATGATCGCGATGAAGCCGCCGACGAACACCAGCACCGGCGCGCTGAACAGGTTGATGCGCTGCACCCAGGCCACCGCGATCAGTCCGGACATGAACGAGATGAAGGTGGCGATCAGCGTGGGCAGGAAGATGTCGGCCGCGTTGAAACCGACCAGGCCCTGGTCCACCGCCATCGCCTGACGGATCGCGATCACCGAGGTCGGGATCAGCGTGATGCCGGCGGTGTTCAGCACCAGGAACATGATCATCGCGTTGGAGGCGGTGTCCTTGCGCGGGTTCAGCTCCTGCAGCTCCTTCATCGCCTTGAGGCCCAGCGGCGTGGCGGCGTTGTCCAGCCCGAGCATGTTGGCCGAGAAGTTCATGACCATCGAGCCTCCGGCCGGGTGGCCGCGTGGCACCTCCGGGAAGATGCGCGCGAAGAACGGACCCATCGCCCGCGCGAAGAGCTGGATGACACCCGCGTTCTCGCCGACCTTCATCAGGCCGAGCCATAGGCTCATCACGCCGACCAGGCCCAGCGAGATGTCGAAGCCGGTCTTGGCCGTGTCGAAGATGCCGGTGAGCACCTGCGTGAAGATGGTCAGGTCGCCCTGGACGAGCCGCGCCAGCGCGACCGCGAAGCCGATCAGGAAGAACCCGACCCAGATGAAGTTCAGCACCATGGGCGCGCATTATTCCGGCGCCGCGCGCCCCGGGCCGTCTCCACTGGGGATTGCGAGCATCACCTTGTGGGGGCGGGGCATAACCCACGAACCCAGCGCGCACGACGCCCGCCGCCGCGCGCATGCAACGACTCGAACCCGCGGCGTCGCGCTCGAGTCGGTCGGTCAGCGCGCGACGCTTGCCCGGTCGCGGTCATTGAGAGCGGGTGGCGGCCTTCCAAGAATGGCGCTACCTCCCGTTGTCCTGGGAGGCAGGAGTGCTCGTCGATGTCATCCGTCCCACGTTTCTCCGCGCCGCTTGTCGCCGCGCTCGTGCTCTCGTTCGCCCCACCGCTCACGGCAGCCTCGCAGTCCGAAGACCGCATGGCCTCCTGGGCACTGAGCCTGGAAGACTGTTCCGCCACGCTGATCACGCCGCGCGTCGCGCTGACCACCAGCCGGTGCGCCGCCAAGGCGAAGTTCCCTAACAGCGGCGCTGCGCTGACCTTCATCGTCCGACGTACCGGTCAGGCCATCGCCGGCGAGGTGTTCACGCCGGCGATCCTGGCCGATCTGCCCCCCAGTGGGCTCGCCCTGATCCGAGTCGCGTCGGAGCTCTCCTCGCCCGGCGCGCCGATCCCGAGTTACCTCCAGGAAGCCGCCTTGCTGAAGAATCCCAAACCGGGTCGATCCCGAGAGGTCGGGCGGAGGTTCTACGCCTTCGGCGTCTCGCGCTACGACAGCTATGCGTGGCACTTCGGTCCCTCGCCGGGCGAGCGCAGCTTCGACGTGAGCCGCACGCCGTTGACGTATCGGACCCTCGATCGCTTGAGGTCCTCGGAGAGGACGCGCTTCCAGGCCAGGCCACTGGGTCTGGACTGGGACGACGTGCTGGGGGACCACGTGACCCGCGCGCTGCGCGGGCAGCCGGCCCGCTCCGCGGATGAGCTGCTGATCGCGCTCGCGGGCACCGTGCAGGACGGCATGACGCTGCGCCGGCCCCGCCCTCCGATGCCGGGCTGGGGGCAGTTGCGTGGACCGTTCCTGAGCGCTGACGAGGGCACCGGCCTGCTGGCGACGGACAAGCCGGTGAGCTGGTTCGTGCCGGGCGGGAAGCTGGCGGGGCTGGTCGGCGGCGACGGCCTGCTGCACATGCGCCTGAGCGCCCACTGGCCCGAGATCCATCGCGCGATGCGGGAACAGCGCTGGAATCAGGACGCCGAGATCGTTGCCCGACAGGTGCTGGCGCTCGAGGCCTTCGATACCAATCGACGTGGGCGTCCCGGCCAGTTCTATCAACAGGTGAATCCGTCCTCGGGTCAGGTCGAGTTCTTCCGGTTGAAGCAGGTCGACGCCGACGGGACCTATCCCGCGATGCCGTCGCCCGGGCAGGGCGACACGTGGTGGGACCATCTCGGCGCTGCCTTGCCGACGCGGGCGCAGGTGCTGAGATGGCACGTGGAGGCACGGGCACGGGCCCAAGCGCGCGCCGCTGAAACGGAAGACGCCGCGTCGCGGGTCACTCCTCTTCCAGGAACCGATCCCGTACTTCCAGCACCTTCGGCAACACGCCGATGAAGAGCTCCACGAGCGCCGGATCGAAGTGCCGGCCGGCCTGCGCGCGCAGGTGCTCGACCGCCTTCTCCACCGGCCACGCCGGCTTGTAGGGCCGGATGCTCGTCAACGCGTCGAAGACGTCGGCGATGGCCACGATGCGCGCTTCCTGCGGAATCGCCTCGCCGGCCAGACCTTCGGGGTAACCGCTGCCGTCCCACTTCTCGTGGTGGCCCAGCGCGATGCGACGCGCCAGCCCGAGCAGGCCCGTGGTCTGCTCGCCCAGGATCTCCGCGCCGATGGCCGGGTGGCGGCGCATGACGTCCCATTCGGCCTCGGTCAGCGGACCGGGCTTCTGCAGGATCGCGTCGGGAATGCCCAGCTTGCCCACGTCGTGCATCGGCGCGGCATGCAGCAGGTCGTCGGCCTCGATGTCGGTCCAGCCGGCGGCCTTCGCCAGCAGTTGCGCGTAATGGCTCATGCGCACCACGTGCCAGCCGGTCTCGTTGTCCTTGTACTCGGCCGCGCGGCCCAGGCGCTGCACGATCTGCAGCCGCGTCTCGCGCAGCTCGTCCGCGCGCACCAGCGACAGATGCGTGCGCACCCGCGCCCGCACCACCGGCGGGCTCACCGGCTTGGCGATGTAGTCGACCGCGCCGGCCTCGAAGCCCTCGGTCTCGTCGCGCGTGTCGGCCAGCGCGGTGACGAAGATCACCGGCGTGCGCCGCGTCGCTGCCTGCGACTTCAGCACGCGGCACACGTCCAGTCCGGACATGCCCGGCATCATGATGTCCAGCAGGATCAGCTGCGGCGATTCGGCCTTGGCCAGCTCCAGCGCCTTCTGCCCGTCACGGGCGAAGAGCAGCCGATAGTCGTCCTGCAGCACATGCCGCAGCACCTGCAGGTTGGCCGGCTCGTCGTCGACGAGCAGCAGCTTGGGGCGGTGGTCTGCAGTCATGCCCAGGCTCATGCGGCGGCCTCGCTCAACGGCGTGCGCAGCGACTGCAGCAGCGTCAGCGCCGCGTCGAAGTCGAAATCATCCAGCGCCTGCGCCAGCGGCGCGACACGCTCGGGGCCGAACGCGGCGCGCAACGCGGCCAGCGTGTCGTCGTCCAGCTCGCTGCGCTTGAGCGCCGCGGCCAGCCGGTCCACCAGCAGCTTCTTCTCGCGCACGGTCTGACCCGGCGACGCGCCGGCGGTCGTGCCCGCCGCATCCGCGCCGGTGAGCGGCATGGACGCGCTCGGCGCGAAGCCCGACGGCGTGCCGTCCAGCTCGGCGATCGCGTCCAGCACCAGCTGCAGCGCCAGCGCCAGGGCGTCGACCAGCGCCATCAGGTCGTCCTGCCGGCCCAGCCGCAAGGCCGATTCCACCGGCTGCGCCGCCGCGAGCAGCCCCGGCATCGCCAGGCTGCCGGCCACGCCGCGCCAGCGGTGCACCAGGCCGCGCATCTCGATCCATTGCCGGCCCTGCGTGAGCTGATGCAGCCGCGCAACGCCGTCGCGCTGCTCCTGGGCGAAGCGGCGCAGGCCGCGCTGCCACGCGGTCACGCTGCCCCACAGGCGCAGGCCCTGCTGCCAGTCCAGCGGTCCCGTCTCCTGGCCAGCGTCCCGCGCATGTCGCGTGGACGGCAGCGGTCCGGCGGACGAGGCGGACCCGCTCGGCGTCAGGCCCAGCACGCGGCCGATCTCGGCGAAGAGCCGCGCGGGCTCGACCGGCTTCACGGCGAATCCGTCCATGCCCGCGGCCAGCGCGGCCTGACGGTCCTCCTCCAGCACGCTGGCGGTCAGCGCGACCACCGGCGTGTGGCCGCGGCCCTGCGCGTGCTCGAAGTTGCGGATGCGGCGCGTCGCGCCCAGGCCGTCCAGGCCGGGCATGTGGACGTCCATCAGCACCGCGTCGAAACGCTCGTCGGAGAAGGCCTTGAGCGCCTGCAGGCCATCCGAGGCCAGCGTGACCTGGTGGCCCTCGCGGGTCAGGATGATCTGCAGCAGCTCGCCGTTCTGCGCCACGTCGTCGGCCACCAGCAGCCGCAGCGGCGGCAGCGTGACGGCGGTCTCGGTCGCGTCGGACTCCGCGCGCGCCGCGTCGCCGGCGGGCAGCGGCAGCCAGACGTGGAAGGTGCTGCCCGCGCCGAGCGTGCTCTCCACGGTGATGCGGCCGCCCATGCGCTCGACCAGCTGGCGCGAGATCGTCGTGCCCAGCCCCGTGCCGCCGAAGCGGCGCGTGGTCGAGGCGTCCGCCTGCGCGAAGGCGTCGAAGATGCGGTCCAGCCGATCGGCGGCGATGCCGATGCCGGTGTCGATGACGGCCAGATGGATGTGGCCGGACTCCTGTCGCATGCGCAGGCTGACCTGCCCCTGCTCGGTGAACTTGATCGCGTTGCCCACCAGGTTCAGCAGCACCTGCTGCACGCGCAGCGGGTCCCCCTTGAAGAAGCGCGACTCGCTGTCGGGATAGTCCAGGTGCAGCGCGAGGTTCTTGCGCTGGGCGAGCAGGCGCAGCGAGTTCAGCGCCTGCTCGCAGACGGTGCGCAGCGAGAAGTCCACGACCTCCAGCTCCATCGCGCCCTTGTCCAGCTTGGCGGTGTCCAGGATGTCGTTGAGCAGCGCGAGCAGCGAGCGCGCCGAGCCCCGCACCGTCGTCAGGTGGCGGCGCTGGCCGTCGGTCAGCGTGGTGTCCAGCAGCAGCTCGGTGAAGCCCAGGATGGCGTTCATCGGCGTGCGGATCTCGTGGCTCATGTTGGCCAGGAAGGCGCTCTTGGCGGCGGCCGCCGATTCGGCGCGTTCCTTGGCTTCCTCGAGCTGGCGCTGCAGGCGCTTGGGCTCGGTGATGTCGAGGATCACGCCGTCGATCCACTGCGCGGTGCCCGAGGCATCGCGCACCGCGCGGCCGCGCTCTGAGACCCAGCGCTCGCCGGCGTCGCGGGTGTGGACGCGGTACTCGATCGAATAGGGCGCATCGGCGGCGACCGCCGCCTCGACCGCGGCGTTCACGCCGGCCTGGTCATGGCGGTGGATCAGCGCGGCGAAGTGCTGGCGGCCGTCCAGGAAGTCCTGCGCGGGCCAGCCGGTCAGCGCCTCCACGGCGTCGTTGATCAGCAGCATCGACCAGTCCTCGTCGAGCCGGCAGCGGAAGGTCACGCCCGGGCTGTTGGCGATGACGGTGCGGTACTTGGTCTCGCTGTCGCGCAGCGCCTGCTCCATCGCGAGCATGCGGCCGCGTTCCTCGACCAGCTCGGTGTTGAGCCGGCGCAGCGCCAGCAGGCCGTTGGCGCCGGCGGTCAGCGCGCTGATGGTCAGCGCCATGACGGTCACGGCCAGCGCCAGCCAGCCGGCGTTCTCGATGCCGGTGTTGCAGGGGCCGTCGGCGGTGCCGACGAAACGCGCCGCGCCCATGGCCGTGTAATGCATGCCCGCGATCGCGCAGCCCATGACGGTGCCGCCCAGCGCGATGGCCGCGTAGCGGTTGATGCGCCGGGCCAGGCCGAAGCGGATCCACAGCGCCAGCATCGCCAGCAGCACGGCCACGACGATGGAGGCGCCGAACCACAGCGGGTCGTAACGCAGCGCCGCGGACATCTCCATGGCGGCCATGCCCAGGTAATGCATCGTGCCGATGCCCGCGCCGACCAGCACGCCGCCGACGATCAGGCGCCACGCATCGAGCTGATGGCGCGCCAGCAGCGCCAGCGCGACCCAGGACGCGATCAGCGCGGGGACGATCGAGATCGCGGTGATGTGGGCGTCGAAGGCGATCTTGGCGCAGAGCTGGAAGGCCAGCATGCCGATGAAGTGCATCGACCAGACCCCGCCGCCCAGCGCGAGCGCCCCGGTGGCCAGGATGGACTGGCGGCGCCAGCCGGTGGCCGGCTTGGCCATGCCCGCGACCTGCAGCGCCAGCGCCGAGGTCAGCGACGCCACCACCAGCGACAGCACCACCAGCGGCCAGTCGTACTGGCCGGTGAGCAGCATCGTCGGGGCACCGTCGCGGAAAAGGAAGAACTGCGGCAGGACCGCGGAGAGTTCGGACACGGAGGGAGAGAGTCGCGCGCCCGCGCGGGCGCCCAACCCTGGCATGGGAGGAGGCCGCCATGGTGCCAAGAAGCGGACGTACGCGTCCGGCACAAATGCGCGGTAACGCCCGCCCAAATGCAAGCGCCCCGCAGGTGCGGGGCGCTAATCGCAACAACACCGCAATCGACGGCGTCGCGAGCGGTTCGAGGTCGGGTCTGAGGCGCGCAGCCGTACTCCCGTACGGCCAGCACCGCAGGCCCGAGATCGGCCCGCGCAGTAGCGGTCCTCAGAAGGCCGGGACCACCGCGCCCTTGTACTTCTTCTGGATGAAGCGCTTCACCGTCTCGGGGCTGGTCAGCGCCGCGGCCAGCTTCTTCACGGCCGGGGCTGTCCTTGTTGTCCGGACGCGCGACCAGGTAGTTCACGTAGGGCGAGTCGCGGCCTTCGATGACCAGCGCGTCCTTGGCCGGGTTGAGCTTGGCTTCCAGCGCGTAGTTGGTGTTGATCAGCGCCAGGTCGACCTGGGCCAGCACGCGCGGCAGCGTGGCCGCTTCGAGCTCGCGGAACTTCAGGTTCTTCGGGTTCTCGGCGATGTCCTTGGGCGTGGCCAGGATGTTGGTCTTGTCCTTGAGCTTGATCACGCCGGCCTTGTCCAGCAGCAGCAGGGCGCGGCCGCCGTTGGTGGCGTCGTTGGGGATGGCCACGGTGGCGCCCTCGGGCAGCTCGGCCAGGGTCTTGTACTTGGTCGAGTAGGCGCCGAAGGGCTCGACGTGCACGCCGGCCACGGCGACCAGGTTGGTGCCCTTGCCCTTGTTGAACTCATCCAGGTACGGCTGGTGCTGGAAGAAGTTGGCGTCCAGGCGCTTCTCGGCGACCTGCACGTTGGGCTGCACGTAGTCGGTGAACACCTTGATCTTCAGGTCCACGCCTTCCTTGGCCAGGGTCGGCTTGATCAGGTTGAGGATCTCGGCGTGCGGCACGGCGGTGGCGGCGACGGTCAGGTTCTCGGCGGAGGCGGTGCCGGCGGCGGCCAGGGACAGGGCCGCGACGGCGGCGGCGATCAGCTTCTTCATGCTCAGGAACTCCTCTGAAGGACGGTGCCGCTCGCCTGCATGGGACGAGCGGCGGTGAAAGGGGGAGGCGGGATTCTTGATTCGAGTGGACGGGGCGGCGGCTCAGCGATGCGACACGCGCGTGACCAGCCAGTCGCCCAGCATCTGCAGCAGTTGCACCAGCACCAGCAGCAGCACCACGGTGACCACCATCACGTCGGTCTGGAAGCGCTGATAGCCGAAGCGGATCGCCAGGTCGCCCAGGCCGCCGGCGCCGACCACGCCGGCCATGGCGGTGTAGGAGACCAGGGTGATGGCGGTGACGGTGATGGCGGCGATGATGCCCGGCCGGGCTTCGGGCAGCAGCGCGTTCCAGATGATCTGCCGGGTGCTGGCGCCCATCGCCTGGGTTGCCTCGATGATGCCCCGGTCCACCTCGCGCAGCGCGGTTTCCACCAGGCGCGCGAAGAACGGCGTGGCGCCCACCACCAGCGGCGGGATGGCGCCGGCGACGCCCAGCGAGGTGCCGGTGACCAGCACCGTGAGCGGGATCAGCACGATCAGCAGGATGATGAACGGCAGCGAGCGCAGCATGTTCACCACGAAGGACAGCAGGGCGTAGACCGCCTTCTGGGCGAGGCCACGAGACGGCCGCGGTCGAACAGATACAGCGCGATGCCGAGCGGCAGGCCCAGCAGCGCCGTGAACAGCAGCGAGCCGCCCAGCATCCAGCAGCGTGTCGACGCTGGCCAGTGGCGATCTCGGGCCAGTCGATGGCGTGGAGGGTCTCGATGAGGGAAGGGAAGAAGGAAGGGGTCGTGCTCATGCGCGCAGCTCCTCCACCTGCACGCCGCGCTCGGCCAGCAGCTGGCGCGCCGCGGCCCAGGTCGCCGCCGCTCAGGGCCAGGGTCAGCTGGCCGTAGGGCGTGTCCTTGATGCGGTCGATGCGGCCGGACAGGATGCTGTAGTCGAGGTCTGCCGCGCGACGGTGCCCAGCAGCGGCGCATAGGTGGCTTCGCCGAGGAAGGTCAGGCGCCACAGGCTGCCGCTGACATGCGCGTGGTCGTCGCGCTGGTCGCCCTCGTCGACGTGCTCCGAGGCCTCGAGCACGAAGCGGCGGGTCGTCGGGCTGCGGATGCAGGAAGACCTCGGCGCCACCGGGCCCTGCTCGACGATGCGCCCGCCCTCCAGCACCGCCACGCGGTCGCAGACGCGGCGGACCACGTCCATCTCGTGGGTGATCAGCACGATGGTCAGCCTCAGCTCGCGATTGATCTCCGCCAGCAGTTCCAGGACCGAGCGCGGTGGTCTGCGGGTCGAGCGCGCTGGTGGCCTCGTCGCACAGCAGGATCTGCGGGTCCAGCGGCCAGCGCGCGGGCGATGCCGACGCGCTGCTTCTGCCCGCCGGAGAGCTGCGCCGGGTACTTGTCCGCCTGGTCCGTCAGGCCGACGCGCGCCAGCAGTTCCGCCACGCGCGGGGCGATCCGGGCGGCGTCCCAGCCGGCGATGCGCAGCGGCAAGGCGATGTTCTGCGCCACGGTGCGCGAGCACAGCAGGTTGAAGTGCTGGAAGATCATCCCGATCTTCTGGCGGGCGGCGCGCAGCGCGTCCGCGTCCAGCGCCTGGAGGTCCTGGCCGTTCACGCGGACTTGGCCGCTGTCGGGCCGCTCCAGGCGGTTGATCAGGCGCAGCAGCGTGCTCTTGCCGGCGCCCGAGGGGCCGATGATGCCGAACACCTCGCCCGGCTCCACGCGCAGGTCCACGCCCTGCAGCGCCGCCACGCGGCGGCCGTCGACGTCATAGGACTTGTGTAGGGCTTGAAGTTCGATCACGGGATGGGCCGAGAAAACCCGTGATCCTTAGGGATTACCCGGCGTTTGGCAAGCAATGATTGCTTATATGCATATGCTGGGGTGGGAATTCTGCCGATTTCGTATATGGGAAACGGCGTCTTCCCGGCAGCGCCGAGCAGCTGCGGAAATGAAAACGGCCGGGAAGTCCCGGCCGCGCGCGCTGCCGTGCGGTCACGCCGCACGGCGATTCTGACTGGGCTTACCAGATGCGGATGCGGTCCTCGCTGGGCTTGAACATCTTGTCGCCCGGCTTGGTCTTGAAGGCTTCATGGAAACCGTCGTGGTTCACGGCGGCGCCATTGGCGCGGAACTCCGGCGGCGAGTGCGGATCGATGGTCAGCAGCTGCAGCTTGCGTTCTTCACGGGCCTTCTCGCGCCAGGCCTGCGACCAGCCCATGAAGAAGCGCTGCTCGCCCGTCAGGCCGTTGATCACCGGCGCGGGCTTGCCGCCCAGCGAGCGCAGGTAGGCCTTGTAGGCGATCTGCAGGCCCGACAGGTCGGCGATGTTCTCGCCCAGCGTCAGCTTGCCGTTCAGGTGCTTGCCGGGGATGGGCTCGTAGCCTTCGTACTGCGCGACGAGCTTGGCGCCGATCGCGTCGAAGGCCTTGCGGTCGTCGTCGGTCCACCAGTTGCGCAGCTTGCCGTCACCGTCGAACTGGCTGCCCTGGTCATCGAAGCCGTGGCTGATCTCGTGCCCGATCACCGCGCCGATGGCGCCGTAGTTCACCGCGTCATCCGCCTTCGTGTTGTAGAAGGGCGGCTGCAGGATCGCGGCCGGGAACACGATCTCGTTGAGCGTCGGGTTGTAGTAGGCGTTGACGGTCTGCGGCGTCATCAGCCACTCGCGGCGGTCGACCGGCTTGCTGGCCTTGGCGGCCTGGCGCTTCCAGTCGAAGGTGGCGGCGCGCAGGCCGTTGCCCAGCGCGTCGCCGGCCTTGACGTCCAGCGCGCCGTAGTCGCGCCAGACATCGGGGTAGCCGATCTTGACCATGTACTTGGACAGCTTGTCCTGCGCCTGCGCCTTGGTCGCGGGCGTCATCCAGCTCAGCTTGTCGATGGAGTCCTTGTAGGCGCCCAGCAGGTTGTCCACCAGCTGCACCATGCGCGCCTTGTCGGCGGCGGGGAAGTAGCGCTTGACGTAGACCTCGCCGACGGCCTCGCCCAGCGCGCCGTTGACGTTGTCGACAGCTTGCTGCCAGCGCGGTTTCTCGGCCTTGGCGCCGGTCAGCGCCGTGCCGTGATACGCGAAGTGCGCGTCGCGGAAGGTCTTGGGCAGCGTGTCCGACAGCGCGTCCAGCGCGCGGATGTTCAGGTAGAGCTTGATGTCATCGAGCGACGCCTCGCCCAGGATCTTGGCCGCGCCGGTCAGGTAGGTCGGCGTCGAGTTCGACAGCTTGTCCAGGCCCGGCAGCGAGGCTGCGGTGAAGAACGCGTTCCAGTCGAAGCCCGGCGCCTTCTGCGCCAGCTCGTCCGGGGTCATGAGGTTGTAGGTCTTCTGCGGATCGCGCAGCGAGACCTTGTCCCACTGCACTTCCGCCAGGCGTTCCTCGAGCGCCATCACGCGCTTGGCGCTGCCCTCGGGGTCCGCGATGCCGGCGGCCTTGGCCAGCTTGACCAGGTAGTCCGCATAGGCGCCGCGCGCCTTGGCCAGGCGCTCGTCGTCCTTCTTCAGGTAATAGTCGCGGTCGGGCAGGCCCAGGCCGCCCTGCCAGGTCTGCAGGCGGTTGATGGTCGGGTCGGCGTAGTCGGCCTCGATGCCCAGCGGCACGGGCAGGTCCAGCACGCCGGTGTGGGCGCCCAGCCAGACGGCGAGCTGGCGGCGGTCCTGGATCGCGGCGATGCTGTCCAGCACCGGCTTGATCGGCGCGAGGCCGGCCTTGTCGATCGCCGCGGTGTTCATGTAGGCGGCGTAGTAGTCACCGATCTTCTGATCGACGCTGCCGGCCTGGCCCTTCTTCTTCGCGAGTTCCTCGATGATCCCGCGCGCGCGCTTGTCGGAGAGGTCGCGCAGCTGGGTGAAGGCGCCGTAGGAGGACTTGTCGGCGGGGATGTCCGTCGTGGTCAGCCAATGGCCGTTGACCGCGCGGAACAGGTCGTCCTGGACACGGACCGACTTGTCGAAGCTCTTGAGCTCGAGGCCCGACTGCGGCTGTGCCGCCATCGCGAGGCCGCCCAGCTGCATCAGCAGGGCCAGGGTGGTGAGGCGGAGTGCATTCTTCATCACGAACGGGGTCTTGAGCGCGGGCCGGGCCCGACGAAGCCGACAGCCTATGCCAGAAGACAGACCCGTGACAAAAGGCATGCGGCGGCCGATCGCGGCTTGTTGCGGCCACCGCACCGGGGCTTTCCAGCTTGTGGCCGGGCGCCTCAGGTGGCTGGGCAGCGCACCGCCGCTTCACCCATCGCGTGCGTCTTCACGGTGTCTTGACGAGGCCTTGAGGCCGCCGCGGCGGGCCGGGCCGGCGACGGGGCCCGCGTGCTCAAGGTCAGCGCCGCGATGACCAGTGCCGCGCCGATCCATTCCTGCATCGCCGGGTGCTGGCCCAGCGCCACGCTCATCAGCAGCGCCGACACCGGCACGCCGTTCAGGAAGAGCGTGCCGCGCGACGCGCCGAGCTGGCGCACGCCGAAGTTGAACGCGACGACCGCGGCCACCGTCGGCACCGCCGCGATGTAGAGCAGGTGCGGGCCCACCGGCGCCAGGTCTTGCCAGGTGGGCGCGGCGATGCCGCCGATGACCGTCGCCGCCACCGCGAACAGCACTTGCCACGGCAGCGCGGCCAGCGCGGTGAGGCCGGTGTACTCGAGCGGGCTGAGCTCGGGCACCTTCGCCGCACCGCGGGTGTAGAGCACCCAGCCGACGGTGCCGAGCAGCGTCAGCGCGTCGCCCAGCAGCATGTGCGGCGGACCGTCGGTGCGGCCCAGCACGCCCGACACCAGCACCACCCCGCTGAGCGCCAGCACCGCCGCGCCGGCCACGCCCCAGCCCGGCCGATGGCCGTCGAGCAGCCAGCGCAGCAGGATCGTCGTCATCGGCATCGTGGCCATCAGCACCGCGCCATGCGCGGGCAGCGAGAGCTTGAGGCCCTCCAGCACCAGCACGCCGAAGAAGCCGTAGCCGAGCACGCCGTAGCCGGTCAGCGTCGCCCAGTGCGCGCGCAGCTTGGCCCAGGGCCGCTGGCCGAAGAGCACCACCAGCAGCGTCATGCCGACCGCGGCCAGCAGGTAACGCACGGCGGTGAACCAGATGGGGTCGAGCCGGCTCAGCACCGGCTTGCCGACCAGGAACAGGCTGCCCCACGAGACCGCGGCGAACAGCATCGCGACGGTGGCGGCATAGGGATTCTTGGGAGTCATGGCGACGGGCCCTTTCGCGCGGGGCGCGGTGAAGACTTCGATGGGACGCAGTCTGGGCATCGCCTGGCGCGCGGTCCATGCGCATGTTTGGAACAGGCGTTTGGAGAAACCGAACGCCGCGCGCGGCGCGACTCGTCACAATCGCGGCCCATGGAGCTGTACCAGCTGAAGAGCTTTCTGGCCGTCGTGGCCGAACGGAACCTGACCCGCGCCGCGGAGAAGGTGTTCACCAGCGTCCCCGCCGTCAGCGCGCAGATCAAGGCGCTGGAGGAGGAGCTGGGCGTGATCCTGTTCGAGCGCAGCTCGCGCGGGATGGCGCTGACCCCGGCCGGCGAGAAGCTGGCCGAGGAGGCGCGCCGCACGCTCGACGCCGCGCAGCGCCTGCGCCAGGCGGCGGCGCAGATCCGCGGCGAGGTCCGGGGCGTGCTTCGCATGGGCACCGTCACCGATCCGCTGGCGCTGCGCCTGGGCGAGGTGCTGGTGAAGCTCGCCGAGCGCCATCCGGGCGTCGGGCTGCAACTGCTGCAGCGCCTGTCGCTGCACAGCGTGCAGGCCTTGCGCCGCGGCGAGGTCGATTGCGCCTACGTGCTCTACGACGGCGAGACCGCCGAGGGGCTCGTGGTCGAGCGCCTGCGCCGCATGGAGCTGGCCGTGGCGGTGCCGCGGCGTTTCGCCGACCGCGAGTGGCCGGTCTCGCAGGACGCGCTGCTGTCGCTGCCCTGGATCGGCACGCCGCCCGATTGCGGCCTGCGCCCCGCGGCGGAGCGCCTGTTCCAGAGCGCCGGCCGGGAGCCCTCGCACAGCCTGATGGCCGAGACCGAGGCCGCGGTGCGCGGCATGGTCGCCAGCGGACTGGGCGCGGCGGTGCTGCGCAAGGACCAGGCGCAGGCGGCCGCCGAGGCCGGCGAGCTGCGCATCTGGCCGCACTGGCAGGACGAGACCTGGTTGTGCTGGCTGCAGCAGGAGCACGCGCCGGGCCATGCGCCGGGCCATGCGCCGGATCACGCGCTGTCGGCGCTGCGCGAGCTCATCCACGAAGTCTGGACGGATTGATCCCGCCTCGGATCCCGGGCTGACGCGTCGGCGACGTTCAGCCCGGGCCCGCGCAGGGATTCTTTTTCGACCGACCGGTCGGGCTGCGATACTCCGCCGATTCCAAGGAGCCCGACGGAGACCCGGACCGTGACAACCCTGCACACCCTGCAAGTGGCGACCGATGCGCGCGGCGTGGCGCGCGTGACGATGAACCGGCCCGAGGTGTTCAACGCCTTCGACGAGGCCATGATCGCGGACCTCGACGCCGCCTTCGAGCGCCTGGGCCAGGACCCGGCGGTGCGATTGATCGTGCTGAACGGCGCCGGCAAGGCCTTCAGCGCGGGGGCGGATCTCCAGTGGATGAAGCGCGCGTCGGAGGCGACGCAGGACTGGAACGTCGCCGACGCGCGGCGTTTCGCCGGCATGCTGGACCGCATCGCGCGCTGCCCCAAACCGACGATCGCGCAGGTGCATGGCGTCGCGCTGGGCGGCGGGGTCGGCCTGACGCTGGCCTGCGACATCGCCGTGGCCGCCGCCGGCGCGCAGTTCGCCGTCAGCGAGGCGCGTTTCGGCATCCTGCCCTCGGTGATCGGCCCCTACGTCATCAACGCGGTCGGCCCGCGCGAGGCGCGCCGGCTCGCGCTCACCGCCAGCCGCATCCCGGCCGCCGAGGCGCTGCGCATCGGGCTGCTGCATGAAGTCGTGGAGAGCGACGCCGCCGGCGGCATCGACGCGGCCGTCGAGCGCTGGATCGCGGAGCTGCTGATGAACGGCCCCGAGGCGCAGGCCGAGATCAAGGCGCTGTTCGGGCAGCTCGAGGTCGGACCGATCGACGACGAGGTGCGCGAGCGCACCGCGCAGACCATCGCCCGCGTGCGCATGGGTGCCGAGGCCAAGGAGGGCTTCGCCGCCTTCCTCGGCAAGCGGGCCGCGGCCTGGGTGCCGACGTCCTGAGACCTCGGGCGCGAATCACCTGACGGACAAGACAGACAACGGAGACAGCAATGACGGAATCGACGGGAAGCTGGCGGGTCGCGAGCGCGCCGGCCACGGACGCGCCGGTGGCGGTGATCGGCGCCGGCGTGATGGGCGCGGGCATCGCGCAGGTCGCGGCGCAGGCCGGTCACCGGGTCCAGCTGATGGACCTGCGCGAGGGCGCCGCCGCTGCGGCGATCGCCCAGATCGGCAAGGCGCTGGAGGGACTGGTGGGCAAGGGGCGCATGGAGGCCGCCGAGCGTGAGGCCGTCCTCGGGCGCCTGAGCGCGGCCAGCACGACCGCGGAGCTCAGCGACGCCGCGCTGGTGATCGAGGTGATCGTCGAGAAGCTCGAGCCCAAGCGGGCGCTGCTGCGCGAGCTCGACGCGCTGCTGCCGGCCGACGCGCTGATCGCGTCCAACACCTCGTCGATCAGCCTCACCGCGCTGGCCAACGGCATGGCGAATCCGCGCCGGCTCGTCGGCATGCATTTCTTCAATCCGGTGCCGCTGATGAAGCTGGTCGAGGTCGTCTGGGGCGCGGAGACCGATCCCGCCGCGGCCCAGGCGATCGAGCAACTGGCGCGGCGCTGGGGCAAGACGCCTGTGCATGCGAAGTCCACGCCGGGCTTCATCGTCAACCGCATCGCGCGCCCGTATTACGCCGAGACCCTGGCGCTGCTGCAGGAGCAGGCCGGGTCGCCGGCGCAGCTTGACCGCGCGCTGCGCGGCGCGGGCTTCCGCATGGGTCCTTGCGAGCTGATGGACCTGATCGGGCACGACACCAACGCGCTGGTCACGCAGTCCGTGTTCGAGGCCAACTACGGTGACAAGCGCTATCAGCCCTCGCTGGTGCAGCAGGCGCTGGTGGATGGCGGTCGCCTCGGGCGCAAGGTCGGCAAGGGCTTCTATGACGGCGTGCCCGCCGCCGCCCCGGCGGCCACGCCGCTCGACGCGGCGTCCGGCGGAGACGTGGATTTCGGCTCCGTGACGCTGGTGGGGCAGGGCGCGCTGGTGGAGCAGCTCGGCGCGTGGATGACGACGCGCGGCGTGGCCTTCGAGCGCGAGGCCGACACCGCGCGCGAGTCCGCCGCGGACTGGGCCGGGCTCGCCATCGACGGCCTGCAGCTGCACCTCACGCGGGGCCGCTGCGCCGCGCAGCTCGCGCACGAGCGAGGTCAGCCGGGACTGGCGGTGATCGACTGGCCGCTGGCGCCGGACCGCATCGACGGTCTGGCCATCGCCTTCGCGCCGCGGGTCGACGAGGCGGCACGCGTCCGCGCCGAGGCGCTGCTGCGTCGGCTGGGCTGGACGCCGCTGGTGCTGCGCGACGTGCCCGGCCTGGCGGTCGCGCGCACGATCGCGATGCTGGTCAACGAGGGCGCCGATGCCGTCTGGCAGGGCGTGTGCGACGAGGCCGGCGCGGACACGGCGATGAAGCTCGGCGTCAACTATCCGGCCGGACCCTTCGAGTGGCTCGCGCAACTGGGCGCGCCGGCGGTCGTCGACCTGCTCGACGGGCTCTTCGACGCGTATCGCAGCGAGCGTTATCGCATCAGCCCGCTGCTGCGGCAGCGCGCCTGGGGCTGAATCGCGCGGCGAAAAGGGCCCATGAAAAAAGCGACCCTCGGGTCGCTTTTTCGTGGGCACGCGGTGCCTGGCACACCGCGAAGGCTGATTCGCCTCAGAGCAGCATGCGCAGGTGCGCTTGCGCCTGCAGCAGCGGGGGCAGGCAGTGCTCGACCATCTGCTCCATGCTCATGCGCGTGGCGTGGACGCTGATGGCCATCGCGGCGACGGTGTCGCCCTTGTAGTTCTTCAGCGGCACGGCCACCGAGCGCAGGCCTTGTTCCAGCTCCTGGTCGATCAGCGCGTAGCCCTGCGCGCGGGCGCGGGCGATCTCGATGCGCAGGCGCTCGGGATGGGTGATCGTGTGCGGGGTCAGGGCGCTCAGTTCCTGGCGGGCGATGAAGGCATCGACCTCGGCCTGCGGTTGCGCGGCCAGCAGCACGCGGCCGTTGCCGGTGCAGTAGGCCGGCACGCGGGTACCCGGTTGCAGCGTCGGGGAGACCACGCGGCCCGCGCTCGTCGCCGAGATGCAGATCACGTCGTTGCCGTCCAGCACGCCGGCCGACGAGGCTTCCTTCATCGCGTACGCCAGTTTGTGCAGCTCGGGTTCGATGATGCGGGGCAGGCGGGCCGAGTGCATGTAGCTCTGGCCCAGGCGCAGGACCTTCGGGGTCAGCGCGAACATCTTGCGATCCTGCGAGACGAAGCCCAGGTGGGTCAGCGTCAGCAGGTAACGACGCGCGGCGGCGCGGGTCAGGCCGGTACGGCCGGCGACCTCGCTGATGGTCAGGCGGGGACGTTCCTGATCGAAGGCTTCGATCACGGCCAGGCCTTTTTCCAGGCCGGCGACCAGATCGCGTTTCAGCGGACCGGTACGAACTTCAGCGTCAGGGGAGGGGGCGACCGCCTGGATGGCGGTCATGTCTTCATCGTGTGCTCGAGCAGCGGACATGGCGGGGAGGTGTCGTGCGTTTGACGCCCAAATCTGCTGGGCGTAAGCAGGTGATGTCCAAAACTATAGGGACAACCCTGTGAAGAATGTTTGCCAGGGCAATTGTTTTGTTCCGCCAATCGCACCCATGTGCATCAATTTGGTGCACTTGCTGCGCACAACGCCCCACCGCCTCAAGAAAGCGGTGTTGTCCGGGCGTTCAGCAGGAAGTAGGTGCGCGAAACCGCGATCGGAGCGTCGCTAAGCAAGTCGTCAATAGTCAGACATCAATGCTGTGACGTCATACCCCACATATATGAGCGGTATGCGCCATCAAACCGGCAAAGTATCCCACGCGATGTGCGATTGGCGCCTACGTGGTCCTACGTGCGCCCATGACTATTTCTTTACCGCCCCCAACTTTTGGCTATGGGACAGCGCCAGGGACAGCCTCGGCCACCCCTCGCGCACCCGCACCAAAATGAGGTCATACAACCCGACGCCGGATCTGCGTCGGGAAATAAAGTCAGACGAATGGAGGATCAGACTCGCTCGACGACCACCGCGATGCCCTGGCCCACGCCGATGCACATCGTGCACAGCGCATATCGGCCATTCGTGCGATGCAGCTGATTGATCGCGGTCGTGACGAGTCGCGCGCCGCTGGCGCCCAGCGGGTGACCCAGTGCGATCGCCCCGCCGTTGGGATTCACGCGGACGTCGTCGTCCTTCAACCCCAGATCTCGCAGCACGGCCAGGCCTTGCGCGGCGAACGCTTCGTTCAGCTCGATCACGTCCATCTGATCCAGCGTCAGCCCGACCTGGGCCAGGACTTTGCGTGCTGCGGGCGCCGGGCCGATGCCCATGATGCGCGGCGCGACGCCGGCGGTGGCCATGCCCAGCACGCGCGCGCGCGGGGTCAGGCCGTGCCGGGCGATGGCCGACTCGCTGGCCAGCAGCAGCGCGCAACTGCCGTCGTTGACCCCCGACGCGTTACCGGCGGTCACGCTACCGTCCGGTCGGACGACCCCCTTGAGCCGGGCCAGCGCCTCCAGGCTGGTCTCCCGGGGGTGTTCGTCCTGACGGACCACCACCGCGTCGCCCTTCTTCTGGGGGATCGTGACGGGGCAGATCTCCGCGTCGAAGAAGCCGCTGCGCTGCGCGGCCAGCGCCTTGGTCTGGCTGGCCAGCGCCATGCGGTCCTGGGACTCGCGGTCGATGCTGAAGTCCACCGCCACGTTCTCGGCCGTCTCGGGCATGGCGTCGACGCCGTACTGGGCCTTCATCCGCGGATTGATGAAGCGCCAGCCGATGGTGGTGTCATAGATGGCGTTGGCGCGGGAAAAGGCGCTTTCGGCCTTGGGCATCACGAAGGGCGCGCGGCTCATGCTCTCGACGCCGCCGGCGATCAGCAGGTGGGCCTCACCGGCGCGGATCGCCCGCGCCGCGGAGCCGACCGCGTCCATGCCCGACCCGCACAGGCGGTTCAGCGTCACGCCCGGCACGCCGATCGGCAGGCCGGCCAGCAGCGCCGACATGCGTGCGACGTTGCGGTTGTCCTCGCCCGCCTGATTGGCGCAGCCGTAGAACACGTCGTCGACGGCTTCCCAGTCCAGCGACGCCTGCCGCGCCATCAGGGCCTGGATCGGGATCGCCCCAAGATCGTCCGCCCGGACCGAGGACAACGCACCGCCATATCGCCCGAAAGGGGTGCGCTGCGCATCGCAAATGAACGCCTGCATGCAAAGTCTCCTGAATATTTATGAGAATGCGAGGTGCGGGGGATCATAGGGGCCCCCAGGAAAAACCTGTGACAAGTTGCACGATCGCTCCGTGAACATGCAGCGTGCCGTCCGGAGGACGCGCTTTTCATTTAAGTTGCGCCCCTCTGCAGCCGATGCTGCTGACGAGGGCGTCTGAACCGGGCGCGGAACTACAAGAATGAAGGACAGATCGGCAGATCCGCTCATCGATGTGAACCAGCTGAAAGTGGGGATGTTCATCCATCTCGACCTCGGCTGGATGTCGCATCCATTTCCGCTCAGCAGCTTCAAGCTGAGTTCGGAGGAGCAGCTGCTGATCCTGCGCCGGCTGGGCCTGAAGCAGGTCCGCTGGAGTCCGGGCAAGAGCGATCTGCCGCTGGAAGCCACCCCGATGCCGGCCGCCGTGGTCGCGCCGGCCGAGGTCGACACCAGCCGCGGGGTCGAGGATGAGGCCCGCGAGCGCCATCGCCGCCTGCTGGCCGAGCAGCGCGAGGCGCTGCTGCTGTGCGAGCGCCAGTACGCCGAGGCCGCCACGGCGCTGCGCGAGCTGATGGACCAGGTGCCGCGCGAACCGACCGATGCCCGCGATCGCTCCGCCGCGCTGTCCCGCGCGCTGCTGGACAAGATGCTGGTCGAGGGCGACATCAACATCCGGCTGCTCAACGAGGGCGCCGGCGACCGCGGCACCGCCCACGGACTGAACGTCGCGGTGATCGCGATGCTGCTGGGCCGCGCGTTCGGCCTGGGTCGCGACGAGATGCTGGACCTGGGCCAGGGCGCGCTGCTGCACGACATCGGCAAGATGGAGCTCACGCCCCGCTTCCGTCACCGCGACGACGCCTTCACCGCCGCCGAGGTCGCCGCGTATCAGCAGCACGTCGCCAAGGGCGTGGTGCTCGCCCAGAAGATGGGCGTGGGCGCGGGCCCGCTGCTGATCATCGCGCAGCACCACGAACATGCCGACGGCAGCGGTTTCCCGCAGCGCCTCAACGCGGACCGCATGAGCATCGGCGCGCGCATCGTCGCGCTGGTCAACCGCTTCGACGGCCTGTGCAACCCGCTGATCAGCTCCAAGGCGATGACGCCGCATGAAGCCTTGTCGCTGATGTTCGCGCAGGGCCGCAGCCGCTTCGACGCGACCATGCTCAACGCCTTCATCCGCATGATGGGCGTGTACCCGCCGGGCTCGGCCGTGCAACTGACCGACGACCGCTACGCGCTGGTGGTGGCGGTCAACTCCTCGCGGCCGCTCAAGCCCAGGGTGATGGTCCACGACACCCGCGTGCCGCGTGACGAGGCGCTGGTCCTCAACCTGGAAGAGCTGCCCGACCTGGGCATCCGCCGAAGCGTGAAGCCGCAACAGCTGCCGCGCGCGTCACTGGACTACCTGAGCCCGCGCAGCCGCATCGCCTACTTCTTCGAATCCGCGGGGCCGACGTCCACGCCGCCGTCACCGCCGGGGGAGATGGCCGCGTGAACCTGTCCAGCCGAGCCGCCGCCGCCACCCCCGCGGCATTCAACACCGCCTTCCTCCCGTTGATCGACGGGCTGCAGGAAGCGGTGTGGCTCGTGGACGCCCGCACGCACTGCGTGCTGGCGGTGAATGCGGCCTCGCAGCAGTTGCTGGGCCTGCTCGCCAAGGACCTGATCGGCGCGAGCATCGAATCGCTGGCCGCCACGCCCGAGGACGCGCTGTTCTGGATGGACGCCGCCATCGGGCGCCGCGAACCCCTGCACACCGACACGATGATGCGCCACGCCGATGGCCGCATGTTGTGGGTGTCGCGCCGCATCAGCCATGTGGCGCAACCGCAGGGCGACGGCCTCTGGCTCATCGCCATGCGCGACCAGACGCAGCAGCGTCATCACGACGAGGAGCGCGAGACGTTGCTCGCCGAACTGCGCGCCACGCTCGAATCGACCGCCGACGGCATCCTCGTCACCGACCTGGCCGGACGCATCCGCAGCTTCAATCAGCGGCTCGCGTCGCTCTGGGGCATTCCCGAGGACCTGCTCAACGATCGCAACGACGAGGCCGTGCAGGCCTGGATGCGGCGCAGCGTCGTCGACGGCGCGTCCTACGCGATGCGCCTGGGCGCGATCCAGGAATCGCCGCTGCTGCACACCAGCGACAACCTCAAGCTGATCGACGGCCGCGTGCTCGAGCGCGTGTCGCTGCCGCAATGGAGCCGGGGTCGGCCGATCGGGCGCGTGTACTCGTTCCGCGACCTGAGCGAGAAGCTCGCCGCGCATCAGCGCATCGAGGAGCTGTCGCACAACGACATGCTCACCGGGCTGCCCAACCGGCGCGCGCTGATGGAACGCGTGGATTACGCGCAGGCCATGGCCCGCCGCGAGACGACGCCGTTCGCGCTGCTCAACGTCGAC
Source organism: Roseateles sp. (assembly GCA_039594005.1). Lineage (GTDB taxonomy): Bacteria > Pseudomonadota > Gammaproteobacteria > Burkholderiales > Burkholderiaceae_C > Roseateles. The sequence continues at coordinate 50,273 of JBCNOF010000001.1, read as the reverse complement.
CTGGACCGCTTCAAGCAGATCAACGACACGCTGGGCCATTCCTACGGGGATCGCGTCCTCAAGGAAGTGGCGCTGCGCCTGAAGGAATCGCTGCGCGAGGTGGACACCGTGGCGCGGCTGGACGGCGACGAATTCGCACTGCTGATCCATCAGGCCGACGCGCGCGGCGCGGAACACGCCGCCCGGCGCGTCCAGGAGGCCATGTCGCGTCCGTTCTGCTTCGACACGTTGAGCTTCACCGTCACCTGCAGCATCGGCATCGCGCTGTTCCCAGGCGACGGTGCCAGCGCCGAGGAGCTGCTGGCCAGCGCCGAGCGCGCGATGCACTGGGTCAAGGAAAGCGGTCGCAGCGCGTTCCGCTTCCATCAGCCGCGCAAGGACGTGGACCTGCTCTCGCGCATGCGGCTGGATCACGCGATGCGCCAGGCGTTGCAGGAACACGAGTTCCGGCTGCACTTCCAGCCGCAGGTGTCGCTGGAGACCGGCGAGCTGATCGGCGCCGAGGCGCTCATCCGCTGGCGCGACCCGCTGCGCGGCGACGTGCCGCCGTCCGAGTTCATCCCGGTGGCCGAGGAGAGCGGCTTCATCGTCGCCATCGGCCAGTGGGTGCTGCAGCAGGCGGTGGCCCAGGCCGCGGCGTGGTGGCAGAAAGGCTTGCGGGTGCCGGTGGCGGTGAACGTGTCGGCGCTGCAGTTCCAGCAGACGCAGTTCGTCGAGCAGGTCGCGCAGGCGCTGCGCGCGCACGACCTGCCGCCGTCGCTGCTCGAGCTGGAGCTGACCGAGTCCGTGCTGCTGCGCGACGCCGACGAGGCGCTGCATCGGATGCAGGCGCTGTCGGAGCTCGGCGTGCTCATGGCCATCGATGACTTCGGCACGGGCTACTCGAGCTTGGGATACCTGAAGCGTTTCCCCATCCAGCGCCTGAAGATCGACCGCAGCTTCATCAAGGGACTGCCCGGCGACGCGAGCGACGCGGGCATCGTCAACGCCATCGTGCAGATGGGCCGCGCGCTCAACCTGAAGGTCATCGCCGAGGGTGTCGAGACGGACGCCCAGCGCGAGTTCCTCGCCCGTTGTGGCTGCCACGAGTACCAGGGCTTCCTCTGCGCGCCGGCGTTGGAGACGCGCGCCTTCGAGGAGCGCCACGCGCAGATCGCGGCGCAGGCCGAGGCCGAGAAGGCGGTCCGGGCGCAGGCCGCGGCGGCACCGCGCGCGGCGAGGGCCTCGGTGCACCTGCTGCGCGGCTGAGCCGCGCGAGGTCGGGAGACCTCTCCACCCTCGGCTTGACGAGGGCGGCACAATGGGCCGATGGCCGATGTCGACGGCCGGGAGACAAGCGTGCTGTACAAGTTCAAGTCGAAGGCCGGAGCGGACGTCATCATGCTCGCGGCCCATGGTGACCAGGCGCTGCAGGCGCTGGGGCGCGAGCCCTCGCCGCAGGGCATCTTCCAGGCGGCCGACCTGGCCGCGCTGATCGCGCGCGGCGACGCGGCGATCGCTCAGGAGCAGCAGGCGCATGAGCGCGCCGTGGCCGAGGCGCAGGCTGAGGGCCGCAAGCCGCCGCCCGCGCCCGAGGTCGCGCTGCGGCAACGGCTGTGGCCGCTGCTGGAGCTGCTGCGCGCCGCGCAGGCCGCCAACACCGATGTCGTCTGGGGCGTTTGAGTGGAATCGACCTTGATCCTGGCGATCCGCCACGGCGAGACCGCCTGGAATCGCGAAGGCCGGTTGCAAGGCCATCTCAACGAGCCGTTGAACGCGCTGGGCCTGCGTCAGGCCGAACGCGTCGGCGTGGCGCTCGCCGATCAGCCGGTCGTGGCTGTCTACGCCAGCGACCTGGACCGCGCCGCGGTCACCGCGCGTCACATCGCCGAGCCGCATGGCCTGACGGTCCGCGTCGACACGCGCCTGCGCGAGCGCGCGTTCGGCGTGCACGAGGGCAAGCTCTGGGCCGACATCGAGTCCGCGTTCCCCGAGGACGCGCTGCGCTGGCGGCGGCGCGACCCGAGCTACGCGCCCGAGGGCGGCGAGAGTCTGATCGCGCTGTCCGAACGGGTCGTCGGCGCGGTGTCCGAGCTGGCCGCCGCGCACCCGGGCCAGACCATCGCCGTCGTGGCGCATGGCGGGGTGCTGGACTGCCTGTACCGGGCGGCCACCCGTGTTGAACTGCAGGCGCCGCGCAGCTGGGTGCTGGGCAACGCGGCGATCAACCGGTTGCTGCATTCGCCGGAGGGCTTCACGCTCGTGGGCTGGAACGACGACCACCACCTGCAGGGGCTGACACTCGATGATCCCGGCGTGCCGGGGTTCATGCCGAAAGCCTTGCACACCGCCAAGGCCTGATCAGAACAACAGAGGCGCCGAGACGAGCGCCCGTTGAGGAGACAAATGACCGACGCACAGATCATCGTGCTCGCGACGCCGGTGTTCTTCGCCCTGATCGGGCTGGAGTACTGGATCGGCGTGCGCCGCGGCCGCAACACCTACCGGCTCAACGACGCGATCAGCAGCATCGCGCTGGGCATGCTCAGCCAGGTGGTGGGCGTGCTGACCAAGCTCTTCACGCTCGGGATCTACACCTGGGTCTTCCAGCACGCGGCGCTGCTGTCGCTGGACGCGAGCGCCTGGTGGGTCTGGCTGCTTGGGCTGCTGGTCTACGACTTCCTCTACTACTGGCATCACCGCCTCGGACACACGACGGCGCTGCTCTGGGCCGCTCACGCCGTCCACCATCAGAGCGAGGACTACAACCTCTCCACCGCGTTGCGCCAGACCGGCAGCGGCTGGCTGGTGGGCTGGATCTTCTACATGCCGATGGCGATCCTGGGCTTCCCGCCGCTGGTCTACGCGGTGGTCGCGCTCATCGACCTGCTCTACCAGTTCTGGGTCCACACGCAGCAGGTCGGCAAGCTGGGCTGGTTCGACCGCTGGTTCTGCTCGCCGTCCAATCACCGCGTGCATCACGCCGTCAACGACCCCTATCTCGATCGCAACTACGGCGGAATCCTCGTCATCTGGGACCGGATGTTCGGCAGCTTCCAGGAAGAGCTGGACCAGGAGCCCTGCGTCTACGGCACCCGGGACGCGCTGCAGAGCTGGAACCCGTGGACCGCCAACGTCCAGGTCTACACCAGGCTGCTGAGCAAGACCCGGCACACGCCGCGCTGGCGCGACAAGCTGCGACTGTGGTGGGAACCGGCGCATTGGGAGCCCGGCGTGGGCGCGCGGATAGCGCCCGGATACGACCCCCACGCCCGCGCGCTATTCGACCCTAGGGTTTCCCCTGCGCACGTGGCGGCGGCGTCGCTGATGTTCGTGGCGTTGCTGATCGCGGTCGCGCTGTTCCTCTGGAACGCGCATCGGCTGGGCACCGTGGGCCAGATCGCCGTGCTGGCGGGGCTCCTGGCGGGGCAGGTCTTGACGGCCCGACTCCTTACACCTTCCAGAGGGGCGTCCCACCCCTAACGGGGAACTGTTGCAATTTCGCGTCGGGCGTTATGGGTGCGTGCAACGCACTTCTATACTCCGCACACCTTGCAGTAAAGCCATTGAGCCAGACCGGCTGAAACCTCCAACTGGATGAAGGTGGGTATGAAGAAGATTGCAATCGCAGCGGCCGTCGCGGCCCTTTCCGCTCCGGCATTCGCGCAAAGCTCCGTGACGCTCTGGGGCCGTATCAACACCTCGGTTGAAAGCATCAAGACCAACGGCGGCGACCGCGTCGCTTCGGTGATCAACAACAACTCCCGCCTGGGTTTCAAGGGCACGGAAGACCTGGGTGGCGGCCTGAAGGCCTCGTTCGCCCTGGAACACGGCCTGAACTCGGACGACGGTCGTCAGACCAGCTCGGCCTTCTGGAACCGTGAAGCCAGCGTGCAGCTGGCTGGCGACTTCGGCGCGATCCGCCTGGGCCGCTGGACCCCCGGCTCCTACTACGCCACCGCCGACTACGTGTCGATGCACAACCACGACACCGGCACGTCGGAAGACAAGCTGTACTCGGGCGCCGGCTTCACGCAGACCAACAAGGTCGGCTACTTCACCCCGAACATCGGCGGCTTCAACGGTGAGTTCACCGTGCACGCTGGCGAAGGCGTGGATCCGCGCGGCTACGACGCCGCCCTGAACTACGACCAGGGCCCGCTGCACCTGGGCGCCGGCTACTCCAAGCAAGGCGACGCCAACCAGTGGGCCGTCCGCGGTCTGTACGAACTGGGCGCCTGGACCTTCGGCGGCTACGCGCAGCGCGAAGACGTGTCGGGCCTGCCGGGCAAGGACACGCGCTGGATCGGCCGCGCCGCCGTGATGTACACGATGGGCCAGTCGGAATACCACTTCAACATCGGTGGCACGAAGGCCGGTGGTGCATCGTTCAATGGCGGCCGCAACGGTGGCAAGCAGTGGACCGTCGCCTACAACTACAACCTGAGCAAGCGCACCAAGGTGTACGCGTTCTACACGGCCGTCGACGCGACGACCCCGAACAAGCAGGGCGACCTGAACTCGTTCGCTGTCGGCGTCCGCCACAACTTCTGATCGTCGGATCAGGCACGACAAAGGCGCTCCTCGGAGCGCCTTTTTCATTGGTGGAATGGGTGGATCGACCCGCCGAACGTGGCGGATCGCCGCCACGCGGAACTCACTCGTTGTCGAAGAGTTGCCCTGCCTGCTTCGGCGGGGCCACGCCCAGATGACGATAGGCGGCGAGGGTCGCGATGCGGCCCCGCGGCGTGCGCTGCAGGAAACCCTGCTGGATCAGGTAGGGCTCGATGACGTCCTCGATCGTGCCCGGCTCCTCGCCGATGGCCGCGGCCACGTTGTCCAGCCCGACCGGGCCGCCGTCGAAGCGGTGCACCACCGCCTCGAGCAGCTTGCGGTCCATGAGGTCGAAGCCCAGCGGGTCGACGTCCAGCATCGCCAGGGCCTTCTCCGCGATCGCGCGCGTGATGTTGCCGTCGCCCTTGACCTCGGCGTAGTCGCGCACGCGGCGCAGCAGCCGGTTGGCGATCCGCGGCGTGCCGCGCGAGCGCCGCGCCACTTCCAGCGCTCCCGCCGATTCGATCGGCGCGCCCAGCAGCGAGGCCGACCGGGTCACGATGCGCTGCAACTCCTCGGCCGTGTAGAACTCCAGCCGGGCCACGATGCCGAAGCGGTCGCGCAGCGGATTGGTCAGCATGCCGGCGCGCGTGGTGGCGCCCACCAGCGTGAAGGGCTGCAGGTCCAGCTTGATCGAGCGGGCCGCCGGGCCCTCGCCGATCATGATGTCGATCTGGTAGTCCTCCAGCGCCGGATACAGGATTTCCTCGACGACCGGCGAGAGCCGATGGATCTCGTCGATGAACAGCACGTCGTTGCGCTTCGAGGTTGGTCAGGATGGCCGCCAGGTCCTTGGGCTTCTCCAGCACCGGCCCGCTGGTCTGACGCAGGTTGACGCCCAGCTCGGCCGCCACGATGTGGCTCAAGGTCGTCTTGCCCAGCCCCGGAGGGCCGAACAGCAGCACGTGGTCCAGCGCCTCGCGCCGCTTGCGTGCCGCGCCGATGAAGATCTCCAGCTGCTCGCGCGCCTTGGCTTGCCCGACGTACTCGTCGAGCAGCTTGGGCCGCAGCGCGCGCTCGATCGCGTCCTCGTTGGACGAGGTCGGATGCGCGCTGATCAGTCGGGCCTGTTGCGGCGCGGGGGTGAAGTCGTCGGTCTGGATGCTCATGGCGTGCGGCGGCGCGTCCGGGGGCTCGGTCGGGATCCGATCATGACAGGTGCTTCATCGCGAGCTTGATGCCGTCGCTGACGCCCACGTCCGCCGGCAACGTCTTGAGCGCGGCACCCGCTTCCTCTCGCTGTAGCCCAGCGCGACCAGGGCCTGCAGGATGTCGGCCTGCGCGTCGTTGGCCACGGACACCGGCTGCGACAGGTCGGGGCTGAGCTTACCCTTGAGCTCCAGCAGCAGCCGCTCGGCAGTCTTCTTGCCGATGCCTGGCACCTTCACCAGACGGCCTGCCTCCTGCTGAGACACCGCCTGCGCCAGGTCGCCCACCGACATGCCCGACAGCAGCGACAGCGCCATCTTCGGTCCGACCCCGCTGATCTTGATCAGCAGGCGGAAGGTGGCGCGTTCCTCGGCGGTCAGGAAACCGAAGAGCACATGCGCATCCTCGCGGATGCTGAGGTGGGTCAGCAGCGTGGCGCGTTCGCCCAGGCCCGGCAGATTGAAGAAGGTGCTCATCGGCACGTCGACTTCGTAGCCGACGCCTTGCACGTCGATGAGGACCTGCGGGGGCGATTTTTCCGCGATGACGCCGCTGAGCTTGCCGATCATGGGCGCGGATTATCCGCGTTCGGCGCGAGCTGGCGTGCGATTTGCTGGATGTTTGTCCAGTATTTTCCCGAGGCCGCGCGCGAGCGCGGCGGGTCGCGGGATCAGTTGCGGCCGAACAGGCCCAGGCGTTGCGCCTCGAGCGCGGCCTCGGCGCGCGAGCTCACGTTGAGCTTGCGGTAGATCTGCTTGACGTAGTCGGCGATCGTGTGACGCGACAGCCCCAGTTGCACGCCGATCTCGGGCAGCGTGAAACCCTTGGCCACGCGCAGCAGCACCTCGGTCTCGCGGTCGGTGAGCGAGACCTCGTGCAGCACCTGCGCCGCCTGCGGACGACGCTGCGAGGTGAAGTAGGCGATGACCTTGCGCGCGATCGACGGCGACAGCGGGGGCTCGCCCTGGCTGATGCGCTGCAGTTGCTCGACGAGCAACTCGCGCGACTGCTCCTTGAGCAGGTAGCCGAAGGCGCCGGCCTGCAGCGCGGGGAAGAGGTGCTCGTCGTCGTCGTGGATGGTGACGATGACGGACTGGACCTCGGGCTGCTTCTCGCGCAGCGCGGAGATCACGTCCACGCCGGAACCGTCAGGCAGGCCCAGGTCCAGCAGCGCGAGCGTGAATCGCTGCGAGTTGACCTGCTGGAGCGCGTCCTGCACCCGGGAGCATTCGGTGACGACCGCGTTGGCGAAGACCTGCTTGACCAGGACCTTGAGCCAGGCGCGGATTTCGGGAATGTCTTCTAGGAGCAGGATGTGGTTCATGGCGCGGGATTCTTGCTCAGGAATGCAAGCCTGGCGGGAAGCCTGGCGGGTCGATGCAACGGTACGGCTTTCTCGACGGGCTGACCATCCTGATCTACGCCGGAGTGTGGCGCGGTCGGCAATGGATCACGCCCGGGGCGCTTATTCAGCGCCGGTCGGGCGCACGTTCATCGATCACAGCGGGATCGTGAGCCGGATGACGGTGCCCCAGCCGGGTCCGGACTCGACCAGGCACTGGCCGTGCATCTGCTTGGCGCGCGCCTTCATGCTGGCCATGCCGTGTCCCTTGTCCAGGCGACCTTCGAGCTCCAGCGGGATGCCCTGGCCGTTGTCCTGGATCACCACCGAGAAGTAGCCGTCTTGCGCCGAGCAGCTGATCACGCAATGCGTGGCGCCGCTGTGCTTGATGATGTTGCTGACCGACTCGCGCAGGATGCGGGTGGTCTGGACGTAGGCCCGCGCGGGGAAGGTGTGCTCGATGTCCTCGGCTGGGGATTTCCACTCCGCGAGGATGTTGGCCTGGGCCAGGCGTGAGACCACCTCGGCCCGCCAGTCGCCCAGCGCGTCGAGCAGTTGCACCGGCTTGCCGGTCAGACCGCGCACCGACAGCCGCATCTCCTCGAGCGCCTCGCGCGCCAGCGTGGAGATCCGGTCCGATTCGCTGGTGTGCACGATGGTGAGCAGCTTGGCGCCCAGGTCGTCGTGCAGGTCCGCGGCGATGCGCTTGCGCTCGCGCTCCGTGACCTGCTCGAGCTTGGCCTCGGCGACCTGGTCGAAGTGGCGCTCCAGCTCGGCGATGCGTTCCTGCAGCCGAAGCTCGCCTTGCAGCACGGCGGTCTCGGATTGCGACAAGGCACGGGCGAACTCGCGCACGCGGTGCAGTCCCAGTCCCAGCAGCGACAGCGGTCCGAGGATGCCGGCCAGTCCGCTGCCGGGCAGGCACCACGCGGCCAGCACGGCGAGCGCGCCGAAGCCGATCAGCACGCAGCACAGCACGAAATCGGAACGCGGATAACGCTCCTCGAGCGTCGGCAGGAACATGTCCTGCCACAGCTGCCAGAGGTGCCAGGCCATCGCCACGAGCAACTGCGCGCCCAACCACCACAGCGCGAACGCCGCGATGCGCGAGGACGGCACCGGCAGCAGCAGCGCGGCCGGAAAGAGGAGGGCCTGGGCCAGCAATGCGCGATGCAGGCGGCGATCGCGCCGGCGCATGCGCCGCATCAGGTAATGCACCGCGCACCAGAGCAGCCACGGCGCGAGGATCACCGCGATCGCGGTCTGCCAGGACGACAGCGGCGACAGCCCGACCATCACCACCCAGCCCGGCATCAAGGCCAGCAGCCAGGCGATGTGACGCTGCGCGCGGCGCTGCCAGATCAGCAGGCCCAGCGCGAAGGCCATCAGCACGAGCGCGGACTGGAGGCCGTAGGCGAGTTGCGGCGCCAGTCGCGCCCACAAGGTGGTGAAGGACCAGACCGAGGCGCCATCCGCGCCGGCCACTGCGGCGCCGGCGACCTGCGCGAGGCAGACCGGCACCGCCAGCGTCAACGCGATCGCGGCGCCCGCGGCGGTGCGCCTGGAGGCTCCCTGCGCCGACGTCGATGCCATGTCGCTGCGGCCGGCGGCCATGCCTTCTTGTTCTGTGGTCCGGTGCATGGGGGGCGATTGTGCAGGCGCGGCACGCGCGCGGCACATCGGCGCGCGACAATACCGCCCTCAACCCCCCTGAATACGGAGCCAGTGCCGCCTTGAACCTGCGCCACGCCTTCACCCCCGCCGACAACCGGCGCCTGTCGCACCTGTGCGGCCCCCTGGACGAGCACCTGCGCCAGATCGAGGCTGGCCTCGGCGTGCGCATCACCCACCGTGCCGAGCATTTCAACGTCGAGGGCGAGCGCCCCGCCGCGCAGCGCGCGGTGACATTGCTCGAGACCCTGTACGCACGCGCCGATCGGGCCATCCCCGGCGAGTCGCTGCGGCTGGCGATCGTCGAGGCGGCCAATGACGTGGGCGCGCCGGCGAGCGGCGCCAACCCGGCGGCCGGCGAGGGCGGCGACGCCCTCGTGCTGCGCACGCGCCGGGCCGACCTGGCCGGCCGCACGCCCAACCAGCATCACTACCTGCGGCGCATCCTCGCGCACGACATCAGCTTCGGCATCGGCCCGGCCGGCACCGGCAAGACCTTCCTGGCGGTGGCCTGCGCGGTGGATGCGCTCGAGCGCTCGACGGTGCAACGCATCATCCTGACCCGGCCGGCCGTGGAAGCCGGCGAGCGCCTCGGCTTCCTGCCCGGCGACCTGACGCAGAAGGTCGATCCCTACCTGCGCCCGCTGTATGACGCGCTGTATGACCTGATGGGCTTCGACCGCGTGACCAAGGCCTTCGAGAAGGGGCAACTGGAGATCGCGCCGCTCGCCTTCATGCGGGGCCGGACCTTGAATCACGCATTCGTGATCCTGGACGAGGCGCAGAACACGACGCCCGAGCAGATGAAGATGTTCCTCACCCGCATCGGCTTCGGCAGCAAGTGCGTGGTGACCGGCGACACGAGCCAGATCGACCTGCCGCGGGGCATGCACAGCGGACTGGTCGACGCGGAGCAGGTGCTCGACGGCGTCGACGGCATCGCCATCACGCGCTTCAACCGGAACGACGTCGTGCGTCACCCGCTGGTGGCGCGCATCGTGCAGGCCTACGAGGAGCGGGCGGAGGAGCAGGCGCGTGAGGAAGCCCGCGAGCAGCAGCTCCGTGAAGCCCAGTTCGCCGAGGAGCGCGAGGAGCGCCGCCAACGCGCGCTGCGCTTGAGCCAGGCCGCGCCGCGTTTTGACGATGAGCGCCCGGCACCGGTCGCCGCGACGAAGAAGGTCCCGGCGAAGAAGGCCCCGGCTGCGAAGAAGACCGCGACGAAAGCGAAGGTGGTCGTCTCCGAGAAGGTCGCCGCCAAGAAGGTCGCGGTGAAGAAGCCCGCCGTGAAGAAACCCGCCGCCAAGCCCGCGGCGAAACGGGCCGCCACGAAGCGCCCGGGAGCCGCCCGATGAGCCGACCCGAACTGAGCCTGTCGCTGCAATTCGCCGATCCGCGCCACAAGGCGCTGCTGCCACGGCACAAGGTGATCCGCTGGATGCGCGCCGCGCTGGAGCTGCCCGGGGAGATCACGGTGCGCATCGTCGATGCCGAGGAAGGCCAGTCGCTCAACCGCGAGTACCGGTCCAAGGACTACGCGACCAACGTGCTGACCTTCGACTACGCACATGAGCCGGTCGTGGCCGCCGATCTGGTGATCTGCGCCGAGGTCGTCGAGCGTGAGGCCAAGGAGATGGGCCTGGACCTGGCGGCGCATTACGCGCACATGCTGGTCCACGGCACCCTGCACGCGCAGGGTTACGACCACGAGGAAGACGACGAGGCCGAATGCATGGAAGCGCGCGAGACCGAGGTGATGCTCGGCCTGGGCTTCGCGGATCCTTATGCAGCCGCCAAATCGAGCCCGAAGAAGAAGCCCGCGGTGAAGGCCAAGGCAGCGAAGCGCTGAGCGCTTCGCGCGGCCGTCACTGCTGCGTGCCCAGGTAGCGCTTGCGCCAGAAGAAGGCGCCCAGGCCGATCGCGGTGGCGACCATCACGCCCACCGCGACCCAGAAGCCGGTAGCGGCGTGGATCAGCGGGATCGTGTCGAAGTTCATGCCGAAGATGCCGGTGATCAGGTTCAGCGGCAGGAAGATGGCCGTCAGCACGGTCAGCGTCCGCATGATGTTGTTGGTGCGCTCGCCGGTGAGCGAGAAGTGCATCTGCACCGAGGTCTCCGCCGATGTCTCCAGCCGCCGCACGTGGGTCAGCACGCGCTCGACGTGTTCGAGCACGTCCCGCGACCGCACGCGCAGCAGCTCGCGCTCGCGCTCGGCGCGCGCGTCGCCAACGGGCCATTCGCCCAGCGCGTCAATCCATTCCTGGACGGCGCTGCGCTGGTCCTCGCAGAGGTCCTCCAGGCGAGACAGCGTGTCACGCGCGTGCAGCACGACCGGCCAGTCGCGAAAATGGCCGCGCAGCAGCAGGCCCTGCAGCGTCGTCAGTTGACGGGTCAGCAGCCGGCGCAGGTCCAGGTAGCTGTCCACCATGTGGTTGACCATGCGCAGCATCAGCTCCGCGGGGCTGGTCGGCAGTCGCGAGCTGCCGCGCAGGTCGCGCCCCTCCTGCTGCGCGCCGAGCTTGCCGGCGAAGTAGTCTCGCAACGAGCACTCGCCCGGGTGCACGGTGATCAGCACGCGGTCGAAGACGGCGAACCCCACCGGGCTGGTGTCGATCGCCTTCAGCGCCTCGTTGACCGCCGCGGCGTTGCGGGGCTCGTCCTCGCCCAGGTACTGCTGACTGCCCGGCATCGTCGCGAGCCGTCGGAAGACCATCAGGTCATACCAGCTCGTGTAGTCGAAGTGCGAGGGCAGCTGCGGATTCATCAGGTCCGACACATGCAGGTCGAGCAGCTGGGCGCCGGTCCAGCGCATCAGCCGCTGCTGCAGGCCGCCGAGCTGGAGCTCGAACTCGCGCCGCGGCAGCCCGATCCACAGGAAGCCCTCGGCGGGCGGCTCGTCGGGCAGGGCGGCGAGCTCCTCGTAGGTGGCCTCGCCGAGATGGAAGATGCGCATCGGGGTGATCGGGCAGCCGGCGTTCCCTGGCGGCGTCATGGGGTGTCGTGGGACGGGGGCAGGGTCAGGCGCCGTCGCGCAGCAGGCGGGCCGCGTCCATCGCGAAGTAGGTCAGGATGCCGTCGGCGCCTGCGCGCTTGAACGCGAGCAGCGCCTCGAGCACCACCGCGTCATGGTCCAGCCAGCCGTTCGCGGCGGCGGCCTTGATCATGGCGTACTCGCCGCTGACCTGATACGCGAAGGTCGGGACCTTGAACTCGTCCTTCACGCGACGGACGATGTCCAGGTAGGGCAGGCCGGGCTTGACCATCACCATGTCCGCGCCCTCGGCCAGGTCCAGGCCGACCTCGCGCAGCGCCTCGTCGGTGTTGCCCGGATCCATCTGGTAGGTCTTCTTGTCGGCCTTGCCCAGGTTGGTCCGCGAGCCCACCGCGTCGCGGAACGGTCCGTAGAAGGCGCTGGCGTACTTGGCGCTGTAGGCCATGATCCGCGTGTGGATGTGGCTGTCGGCCTCCAGGGCCGCGCGGATCGCGCCGATGCGGCCGTCCATCATGTCGCTGGGCGCGACGATGTCCACGCCCGCCCGGGCCTGCACCAGCGCCTGCGCCTTGAGCAGCTCCACTGTGCGGTCGTTCAGGATGTAGCCCTGCTCGTCGAGCACGCCGTCCTGACCGTGGCTGGTGTACGGGTCCAGCGCGACGTCGGTCAGCACGCCCAGGCCGGGCACCCGCTCCTTGAGCGCGCGCACGACACGAGGGATGAGGCCGTCCGGGTTGGTCGCCTCGATGCCGTCGGGCGTCTTCAGGCCGGGCTCGATCGCCGGGAACAGCGCCATCACCGGGATGCCCAGCGCGACACATTCCTCGGCCACCGGGATCAGCCTGTCCAGGCTCAGCCGGGACACGCCGGGCATGGACGAGATGGGCTCGACGCGGTCCTCGCCCTCATGGACGAAGACGGGGTAGATCAAGTCACTGGCGTGCAGCCGGTTTTCGCGGACCAGCGCCCGGGTGAAGGCATCGCGACGCAGGCGACGGGGGCGGCTGGCGGGATAAGGTGCGGGAAGTTGCATGGTTTCCGAGAAATACCACCGGGATGAGGGGCGTCTAGGTGGAAAGACGTAGATTCAGAAATTCGGCAGATCTGTTAAAGTCGCTCCTGAATGATAGCCGTTGGTTGTCATTCCCTGCTTTTCCTCCCTGAGCAGGAGCCTTAGCGTGATGACAGCGATAAGGCTTTCCGACCCCGGCTGTGAAGCCGGGGTTTTTTTTCGCGCCGTCCATAATGCCGTGATGCTCTGGATCAAAGCGCTTCACATCATCTTCGTCTCCGCGTGGTTCGCCGGCCTGTTCTACCTGCCGAGGATCTTCGTCAACCTGGCCATGGTCCCTGCGGACAGCCACGCCGAACGCGAGCGGCTGCTGCTGATGGCGCTGAAGCTCTACCGCTTCAGCAGCGGGCTGATGGTGATGGCGCTGCTGTTCGGCGGCATCCTCTGGCTGTATTACGGTATCGGCCGCGGCCCGGGCAACGGCTGGATGCACGCCAAGCTGGCGCTGGTCGTGGCCGTGATCGGTTACCACCATGTCTGCCGCGCGTTCCTGCGCAAGTTCGAGCTGATCGCCAACCGTCGCAGCCACAAGTGGTTCCGCGTGTTCAACGAGGTCTCGGTGCTGCTGTTCGGCGCGATCGTGATCCTCGTGGTCGTCAAGCCCTTCTGATCCGTGATGCCCAGGCGCAGTTCCGCCACCTGGCTGGCCCTGTGCTACGCCGTGCTGGTGATCTACGCCAGCCTCTATCCGTTCTGGCCCTGGCGCATGCCGCCCAGCCTGCCCTGGCCCGGCATCGTCGGCCTGCCCTGGCCGCGCTACTGGGGCCGCTTCGACGTGTGGATCAACGTCGCCGGCTACTGGCCGCTGGGCCTGCTGTGCTTCTCCGCGGTGGTGCGCAGCGGCGGCGGCCTGTGGCGCGCGCTGTTGCTCACGCTGGTGGGCTTGCCGCTGCTGTCGTTCTCGATGGAGACGCTGCAGTACTTCCTGCCCGGCCGCGTGCCTTCGCTGGCGGACTTCCTGCTCAACAGCGCCGGCGCCGCGCTCGGCGCCCTGTGCGCGTGGGCCGTGCTGTGGCTGGGCGGACTGGAGCGCTGGAACGGCTGGCGCGAGCGCTGGTTCGTGCCGCACAGCGCCGGCGCGCTGGCGCTGCTGGCGATGTGGCCGGTGGGACTGCTCTACCCCGCGCCGCTGCCGCTGGGGCTGGGCCAGCTCTTCCCGCGGCTGCGCGAATGGGCCGAGCTGCTGCTCGAGAACACGCCCTGGGAACTCGTCCCCAAGGAGCTCGCCGACGAGCTGCCGCTGCCGCCCGGCCTGGAGGCCATCGCCATCGCGATGGGCCTGCTCGCGCCGTGCCTGCTGGCCTTGTCCGTGGCAAGGCCGGGATGGCGCCGCGCGTTGCTGGTGCTGGGCGCGCTGGCGATCGGGATCACCACGACGGCCTGGTCGACGCTGCTGAATTTCGGCCCGGACCACGCCTGGGCGTGGCTGACGGCGACGACCGCGCCGGGCCTCGTCATCGGCGGCGTGCTCGCGCTGCTGGCGGCCTTCATGTCGCGCCGCGCCAATGCGGCCTGGGGCCTGGTCGTGCTGACCGCGCTGATCGCGCTGATGGCCGAGGCGCCCTCCGACCCCTACCTCATCGAGAGCCTCCAGTTCTGGGAACAGGGCCGCTTCGTCAACCTCTACGGCCTGGCGCAGTGGGTGGGCTGGTTGTGGCCCTTCGCGGCCCTGGCCTGGCTGCTCTACGGTGTGACCGCGCGTGACGGATCGCACGAACGATCGCTTGGTGGAAACCCTGAAACTACAATCGACCGATGAGTTCCCCCAGCTACTACCAACGCCACATCTTCTTCTGCCTGAACCAGCGCGACGGCGAGAACGCCTGTCTGCAGCACAACGCGCAGGAGGCCTTCGACCATTGCAAGAAGCGCGTGAAGGCTGAGAAGCTGGCCGGCAAGGGCGGCGTGCGCGTCAACAAGGCGGGCTGCCTGGACCGCTGCGCCGGCGGCCCGGTGGCGGTCGTGTACCCGGACGCGGTCTGGTACACGTTCGTCGACAACAGCGACATCGACGAGATCGTCGAGCGCCATCTCAAGCACGGCGAGGTCGTCGACCGCCTCGTGCTCGACGACGCCGTTGGCCGCTGATCGGGAGCCCGTATCCATGAACGCCCAGACCCAGCGCCGGCAGATCGCCGGTCCGGCCGGCGAGATCGAATGCGCCATCGATGAACCCGCGGTCGACGCGGGCCCGTTGCGCGGTGTCGTCGTGATCTGCCACCCCAACCCGACCCAGGGCGGGACGATGGACAACAAGGTCGTCCAGACGATCGCGCGCGCCTTCGTCCACCAGGGTTATCGCGCCGTGCGCTTCAACTTCCGCGGCATCGGCCAGTCCGCCGGCGCGTGGGACGAGGGCCGCGGCGAGGTCGACGATGCGCTGGCCGTGATCGCCGCGTTCCGTGACGCCGCGCTGCCGCTGGCCTTGGCAGGCTTCTCCTTCGGCGGTTTCGTCGCCTCGCAGGCGGCGCTCCGGCTCGAGCAGCCCGCCGAGCGCCTGCTGCTGGTGGGCCCCGCGGCGAGCCGCTTCGGCGTGGCGACGGTGCCGGCCGATACCGTCGTGATCCACGGCGAACAGGACGATGTGGTGCCGCTGAGCGCGGTGCTGGACTGGGCGCGCCCGCAGGCGTTGCCGGTCATCGTGGTGCCCGGTGTCGGGCATTTCTTCCATGGGCAGTTGCCGCTGCTCAAGAGCTTGGTGACGCGCAGCTGGCATGCCGCCGGCGAGGCGCGCGCCTAAGGACCTCCCTCGACATGAAACGATTCCTTGCTTCCCTGGCCCTCGGCGTGGGCCTGTCCAGCTTCCTGATGACGACCGGCGCCTCGGCGCAGGCGCTGACGCCGCCCGAGATCGCGGCGCGCAACTTCGTGCTGCTGGACCTGACGACCCACCAGACGCTCGCCGAGCGCGACGCCGACACGCCGCAGGATCCCGCGTCGCTGACCAAGCTGATGACGGCCTACATCGTCTTCGACGCGCTCAAGGCCAAGCGCCTGACGCTGGACCAGACGCTGACCGTGTCCAAGCGCGCCTGGGACGAACGCAAGGGCGACCCGTCGCTGATGTTCATCGACACCACGATGACGCCCAAGGTCGACGAGCTGCTGCGCGGCATGATCATCCAGTCGGGCAATGACGCGTCGGTCGCGCTGGCCGAAGGCGTGGGCGGCACCGTCGAGCAGTTCGTCGCGATGATGAACAAGCAGGCGCAGGCCTGGGGCCTGAAGAACACCTCGTTCAAGAACGTCACCGGCATCACCGAGCCGGGTCACAAGACGAGCGCCCGCGACATCGCGGTCATCTTCTCGCACGTGATCCAGGACTATCCGCAGTACTACGCCGATTACTACTCCAAGCGCGAGTACACGTTCAACAAGATCAAGCAGTCCAACCGCAACATGCTGCTGGGCCGCGATCCGTCGGTGGACGGCGGCAAGACCGGCTACACCGATGCCGCCGGCTACTGCCTGGCCGCCAGCGCCCAGCGCGACGTGCCCAACGGCAAGCGCCGCCTGCTGAGCGTGGTGATGGGCACGGCTTCCAAGGAAGCGCGCGCCACCGAGAGCCAGAAGCTGCTGAACTGGGGTTACGCCGCGTTCGACGCGGTGCGCCTGTTTGAAAAGAACCAGGCGATCACCACGGTCAAGGTCTGGAAGGGCGCCGCGCCGGAAGCCAAGCTGGGCGCGGCCGACGCGGTCTTCGTCGCGGTGCCGCGCGGCGAAGGCGGCAAGCTCAAGACCGACATCCAGCGCACCGATCCGCTGGTCGCGCCGCTGGCGCTGAACCAGCGCGTGGGCACGCTGAAGGTGACGACGGCCGGCGGCGCGCCGGTGGCCGAGGTCCCGCTGGTCGTGCAGCAGGAAGTGCCGCTGGCCGGCATCTTCGGCCGCGCCTGGGACGCGATCCGCCTCTGGATCAAGTAAGCCCGCGCGGTCCCTCGCCTCAAGGCCCTTCGCTTGCCGGGGTTGGCGCGGGGGGCCAGCGGCGTACAGTCGGTGGCCATGGCGTGACCACTTCCGGGAGCCACCGATGACCATGCCCTGGGCCGATCTGCCCTGCTACCTGAACGGCCACCTGGGCCGCCTGGGCGATGCCCGGGTGCCGGTCATGGACCGCGGCTTCCTCTTCGGCGACGGCGTCTACGAGGCCATCCCGGTTTACGCGCGACGGCTGTTCCGCGTGGACGACCACCTCGACCGGCTTGGCCGCAGCCTCAAGGCGCTGCGCATCGAGGACCCGTACGAGCGCGAGGCCTGGCTGGACCTGCTGCGCAGCCTCGTGGCGCATCTGCCCGAGGTCCAGGACCAGTCCATCTACCTGCAGGTCACGCGCGGCGTCGCGGCGCGCGGCCATGCGATGCCCACGGACATCGAGCCGACGGTGCTGGCGTACACGCAGCCGCTGCCGGCGCTGTCCGCCGAGCAACGCCATCAGGGCCTGAGCTGCGTCACGGCGCGCGACCTCCGGTGGCAGCGCGGCGACATCAAGAGCATCTCGCTGCTGGGCAACGTGCTGGCGCGGCAGGCGGCGGTCGACCAGGGCGCCGACGAGACCGTGCTGATCCGCGACGGGCAGGTGACCGAGGGTTCCAGCAGCAATGTGTGGATCGTGCGCGATGGCGCGCTGCTGACGCCGCCACCGGGCGAGACGCTGCTGGAGGGCGTGCGCGTGCGGCTGCTGCAGGAGCTCTGCGAGGAGCTCGGCATCGCCTGCAACCGCTGCCTGATCGCCGAGTCGGAGCTGCTGACGGCGGACGAGATCCTGCTGACCTCGGCCAGCAAGGAGGTCGCGCCCGTCACGCGGCTGGACCGCGAGCCGGTCGGTCACGGCGCGCTGCGCGGCAAGCCCGGGCCCGTCTACGCGAAGCTCTACGAGGCGTACCAGCGGGCCAAGGTCTTGCAAAGCCGCTGACCGTCTCCATTTGGATTCCCCATCATGACCACGTTCAACAACGCCCCGATCCCGCCCGAGCAGTCGCTCATCGAGTACCCGTCGCAGTTCCCCATCAAGGTAATGGGCGCGCATGTGGACGGTTTCCTCGAGGCCATCGTGAGCGTCGCGCGCGAGTTTGACCCCGCGTTCGACGCGGCCACCGTCGAGCAGCGTCCGAGCAAGGGCGGCAACTACCTCGGCCTGACGATCACCGTCACCGCGACCAGTCGCGAGCAGCTCGATGAGCTCTATCGCACGCTGACCACGCACCCGATGGTGAAGGTCGTCCTCTGATCAGATCGTCCCCGCGCTCGCCGCGAGTTCCGCGTCGATCGCCTTGAGCTTGAACGGCGCCGCGTCGTCGCCATTGCGCGCGGCGGCGTCGTACCAGTACCGCGCCAGGCGCAGGTCCTTCTCCACGCCCAGGCCCCGCTCGTACATCGACGCGATCAGGTACTGCGCGCCCACGTCACCCGCCTTGGCCGCCTCCCGGTACCACTGCGCAGCGAGCGGGAAATCCTTGTCCGCGCCCCGACCCAGGTAGAACGCCGTCGCCACGGCGACCTGCGCGTCCACGCTGCCCTGCTCGGCCGCCTTCAGGTACCAGGCCTGGGCCTGGACCAGATCCGGCTTGCCGCCGATGCCCTGCTCGTGGAACTCGCCCAGCGACAGCGCGGCGCGCACCAGGCCGCGCTCGGCCGCGCGTTCCAGCAGCCGTCTGGCCAGGCGCGCATCGGGCTTGGGCACCTCACGGCGGATGTGCATCATTGCGAGGTTGTAGTCGCCCAGCGCGAGTCCCTGCCGCGAGAGCGCCTGGAACTGCCGCTCGGCGGCGCGCAGATCGCCGCGCTCATATGTCGCGAGCGCCTGATCGAGCGTGACCGTCGCCGGGGCCGTGGTTGTCGCAGCCTGGACCGTGAGCGGGCCGGCCGCCAGCGTCAGGACCAGGGCGATGAAGAGGGCGAAGGTGAAGGGGGCGAGGATCGACGGAGGGCGTCGCATGGCGGGGGCTCCTGAAGCTGAATGTCCCGATGGGGCGGATGCTAGGCCCATCGCGGCTAGCATGCCGGGATGCTGATCAAGACCCTGGGCCGCGTCGACTACGCGGCCACACTGGACGCGATGCGCGCCTTCACCGACGCGCGCGGTCCGGAAACTCCCGATGAACTCTGGCTCTGCGAGTTCGACCCCGTCTACACGCAGGGCTTGGCCGGGCGGGCCGACCATGTGCTCGACGCCCAGGGCATTCCCGTCGTGCAGACCAACCGCGGCGGCCAGGTGACGTATCACGGTCCCGGCCAGGTGGTGGCCTACCCGCTGGTGGACCTCAAGCGCCTGGGCATCTTCGTCAAGGAATACGTCTTCCGGCTGGAAACCGCCGTGATCCAGACGCTGGAAGGCTTCGGGGTCACGGGCCACCGGGTGGCCGGCGCGCCGGGCATCTACGTGCGGCTGGAGGATCCCGGGGCGCATGCCGCCCTGACGGGGCCGACCGATCCATCCGACCCGTTCCGCGGGCTGGGCAAGGTTGCGGCGCTGGGGATCAAGATCAGCCGCCACTGCACGTATCACGGGGTGGCGCTGAATGTCGCGATGGACCTGAAGCCCTTCCGGGGCATCCATCCGTGCGGGTACGCAGGGCTTGAAACGGTGGACCTCGGTACACTCGGGGTTTTCACGGACTGGGCCACGGTGGCCCAGCGGTTCGGGGAACGGCTGTCCGCCCAACTCCAACCCTGAGGCCCGAACACGGCAACCGAGAGAGCGCCTGATGGCAACCGAGAACGTCACCCACGAAGCCAAGAGCGCGTCCGACTACGACGCGACCGCCAAGCAGAAGGCGCAGGCCAAGACGGCGCGCATCCCGATCAAGATCATTCCGACCGAGCAGCTGAAGAAGCCGGACTGGATCCGCGTGAAGGCCGGCAGCCCGTCGACGCGCTTCTACGAGATCAAGCAGATCCTGCGCGAGCACAAGCTGCACACGGTCTGCGAGGAAGCGTCCTGCCCCAACATCGGCGAGTGCTTCGGCAAGGGCACGGCGACCTTCATGATCATGGGCGACAAGTGCACGCGGCGCTGCCCGTTCTGCGACGTCGGCCACGGCCGGCCGGATCCGCTGGACGCGGACGAGCCGCTGAACCTGGCCAAGACGATCGCCGCGCTGAAGCTGAAGTACGTGGTGATCACCAGCGTGGACCGCGACGACCTGCGCGACGGCGGTGCCGGCCACTTCGCCGAGTGCATCCGCAAGGTGCGCGAGCTGAGCCCGACGACGCAGATCGAAGTGCTGGTGCCCGACTTCCGCGGCCGCATGGACCGCGCGCTGGACATCCTGCAACGCGGCGCCGCCGGACGTGATGAACCACAACCTGGAAACCGTGCCGCGCCTGTACAAGGAAGCGCGCCCGGGCTCGGACTACGCCAGTCGTCAGCCTGAAGCTGCTGAAGGGCTTCAAGGAACGAAGTGCCGGACGTCGCCGACCAAGTCCGGCCTGATGGTCGGCCTGGGCGAGACCGACGAGGAGATCCTGCAGGTGATGCGCGACATGCGCGCGCACGACATCGACATGCTGACCATCGGCCAGTACCTGCAGCCGTCGGGGCACCACCTGCCGGTGCGGCGCTACGTGCATCCGGACACCTTCAAGATGTTCGAGGAAGAGGCCTACAAGATGGGCTTCACGCACGCGGCGGTCGGCGCGATGGTGCGTTCCAGCTACCACGCCGACCAGCAGGCGCACGCCGCGCTGGAGAAGGCCGAAGCGGAGAAGGCCTCGGCGGCTTGAGGCGCTGAGCGCTCCACAAATGACGGCTCCCGCGGGAGCCGTTTTCATGGGCGCCCGTGAGTCACGCCGGCGCCCACTTCCCCGCCACGTTCTTGAGCAGCAGGTTGATGGCGGCGAGTTGGCGGTTGCGCACCGACAGCAACGACGCTTCCGCGTTGAACGCGCTGTTCTGCGCGGTCGTGACCTCCAGGAAGGACACCGTCCCCGCCCGGTACTGGTCCGTCACCAGCGCCAGGTTGCGCTGCGCCGCATCCAGCGCCTGCGATTGCAGCTCCGCCTCCTCGCGCAGATGGTTCGCCAGGATCAGGTTGTCCTCCACCTCCTGCAGCGCCGTCAGCACCGTCTGCCGATACGTCGACGTCGCGACCTCGGCGCTGGTGCGGGCCTGCGCGCTCGCCAGCTTGCGCTGGCCGCCGTCGAAGATCGCCGCGGCCAGCGACGGCCCCACCGACCAGAACAGGTTGGGCGCCGACAACAGGTTGCTCAGCGTGCTGCTGCGATAACCGCCGCTGCCCGACAAGGTCAGCGACGGGAAGTACGCCGCGTCGGCCACGCCGATCTGCGCGTAGGCCGAAGCCACCCGTCGCTGCGCCGCCGCGATGTCCGGCCGCCGCTCCAGCAACTGCGAGGGCAGCATCGCCGGCACCTCGGGCGCCTTGGGCAAGGCCGCGCTCTTCGTCAGCTCAAGCGCCGACGGCGGCAAGCCCAGCAGCACCGCGATCGCATGCTCCAGCTGACCGCGCGTCGAGCGCGTCTCCAGCAGCTGCGCCTGCGCCGAGCGCAATTGCGTCTGCGCCTGCAGCACGTCGCTGCGCGCGGCCACGCCGCTCTGATACCGCGCCTGCGTCAGGTCCAGGAAGCGCTGATAGGCCGCGACGCTGCGGTCATACAGCGCCTCCTGCGCCTCCGCCGTGCGCAACGAGAAGTAGGTCTGCGCCAGCGTCGCCTGCGCGCTCAGGCGCGCTGCGGCGAGGTCGTCCGCCGTCGCCTGCAAGGTCGCGCCCGCGCCTTCGCTGGCCAGGCGCAAGCGCCCCCACAGGTCCGGCTCCCAGCTCGCGTTCAGCGAGGCCTGCACGCTGTTGGTCGGACCACGATTGATCGAGCCGTTGGAGACGTTCCCGTCGGGACTCGCACTGCGCGTGCCCGACAACCCCACCGACAGGCTCGGGAACAGCGCCGACCGGCTCGCCTCCAGTGCCGCGCGCGCGCCCGCCACCTGCGCCACCGCGGCCTTCAGGTTCTCGTTGCCGATCACCAGGCGGTGCTGCAGGTCGTTGAGCACCGGATCGTCGAACAGCGTCCACCACTGCTCGGGCACCGGCTCCGCGGCCGCGGGCTGAGCCTTCTTCCACAGCCCGTCCTCCTTGAACTGCGCCGGGGCCTGGACCGGCGCCGGCGGATCCACGCGCGTCACCGCGCAGCCGCTCATCAGCAGCGTCAGCGCGAGCAGGGCCGCGCCGCTCGCGGCCGCCGAGGGCCGCGCGTGTCCACGGCGCGCCGCGACGGGAGAGGGAGAGAAGGTCGAGGTCATCGGGGTCGGCATGTCTCAGCCTTGAAGGGTCGGAGCCGCGGGCGACTCGGGATTCATCGGTGGCGTCGGGGGCGTGTGCGTCGCCGCGCGCCGGGCGGCACGGCGGCGCATCACGCGCTGTCGCAGCCGCTCCATCATCACGAAGACCACCGGCGTGGTGTACAGCGTCAGCAGCTGGCTCATCACCAGGCCGCCGACGATGGTGATGCCCAGCGGCTGGCGCAGCTCCGCGCCGTCGCCGCTGCCCAGCACCAGCGGCAGCGCGCCGAACAGGGCCGCCAGGGTGGTCATCATGATCGGCCGGAAGCGCAGCAGGCCGGCCTGGAAGATCGCCTCGCGCGCCGTCAGGTGCGCCGTCGTGCGCTGCCGGGCGCCAGGGCGAAGTCGACCATCATGATGGCGTTCTTCTTGACGATGCCGATCAGCAGGATGATGCCGATCAGCGCGATCAGCGAGAACTGCGTGCCGAACAGCATCAGCGCCAGCAGCGCGCCCACGCCCGCCGAGGGCAGCGTGGAGAGGATGGTCAGCGGATGCACAAAGCTCTCGTAGAGCATGCCCAGCACGATGTACACCGCGACGATGGCCGCGCCGATCAGCAGGGGCTGCGACTTCAGCGCGTCCTGGAACGCATTGGCCGTGCCCGCGAAGGTGCCGCGCACCTGCACCGGCACGCCCAGCTGCGCCATGGCGTTGTTGATCGCGTCGGTGGCCTGCGACAGGGACACGCCCTCGGGCAGGTTGAAGGAGATGGTCGAGGCCGGCGAGCCGCCCTGGTGGTTGACCGACAGCGGCGTGTTGGCCGGCTCGAAGCGGCTGAACGCCGACAGCGGCACCTGCGCTGCCTTCGTCTGCTTGATGACGTAGAGCTTGCGCAGCGTCTCCGGCCCCTGCAGGTACTGCGGGGCCACCTCCATCACCACCCGGTACTGGTTCAGCGGGTTGTAGATGGTCGACGACCTGGCGCTGGCCGAAGGCGTTGTTCAGCGTCGTGTCGATGGTGCTCACCGAGATGCCCAGGCGCGCCGCGGCGTCGCGGTCGATCACCAGCGAGGTCTGCACGCCCTTGTCCTGCTGGTCGGAGTTGACGTCCGCCAGCTCCGGCAGCGCGGCCAGCGCCTTGCGCATTTCGGCTCCCATTCGCGCAGGGCGCTCCAGGTCGTCCGCCAGCAGCGTGAACTGGTAGCTGCGCGTTGGCCTGCCGGCCGCCGACGCGGATGTCCTGCACCGCCATCAGGAACAGGTTGGCGCCGGGCTCTTGCGCCAGCTTGTCGCGCAGCCGGTTCACGACCTGGTCGGCCGAGACCTTGCGCTCCTTCAAGGGCTTGAGCGTGATGTAGAAGTTGGCCGCCGTTGCGCTGCCCGCCGCCGGTGAAGCCGGTGACGTTATCCACCGCCGGATCGTCGACAGGATGATCTCCATGAAGCGGTCCAGCAGCTTCTCGCGCATCGCCTGGAACGAGATGCTCTGGTCGGCCTGAACGCCGCCGATCAGCACGCCGGTGTCCTGCTGCGGGAAGAAGGTCTTGGGGATGATGCCGTACAGGTGCACGTTCAGCGCGATCACCGCGACCAGCGACAGCAGCGCCACCGGCTGATGCCGCAGCGTCCACATCAGCGAGCGCCGGTAGCCGCGCGCCAGGCCGCGGTTGAAGCGCCCGGCCGCGCGCGCGAACCAGCCCTTGCGCCGCGCCGAGCCCGGCTCGGGTTCCTTGCGGGCCTGGAGCACGCGCGAGGCGCACATCATCGGCGTGAGCGTCAGCGAGACGACCAGCGACACCAGGATCGACGCCGACAGGGTCACCGCGAACTCGCGGAACAGCCGCCCGGCGAGGCCGCCCATCAGCAGCAGCGGGATGAACACCGCCACCAGCGACAGGCTCATCGACAGCACGGTGAAGCCGACCTCGCGCGCGCCGCGCAGCGCCGCCTGCATGGGCGCGTCAGCCCTGCTTCGATGTGGCGGGAGATGTTCTCCAGCACCACGATGGCGTCGTCCACCACGAAGCCGGTGGCGATGGTCAGCGCCATCAGCGACAGGTTGTTGAGGCTGAAGCCGCACAGGTACATGGCGGCGAAGGTGCCGATCAGCGACACCGGCACCGCCACCGCGGGGATCAGCGTGGCGCGGCCGGTGCGCAGGAACAGGGAACACCACCAGGATCACCAGCGCGACGGCGATCACCAGCGATTGCTCCACCTCCTCCAGCGAGGCGCGGATGGTGGGCGAGCGATCGCTGATGACCTTGAGCTCGATGGCCGGCGGGATCGAGGCCTGCAGCCGCGGCAGCAGCTCGCGCACATGGGCCACGGTGCCTCGATGATGTTGGCGCCCGGCTGGCTGCTGGATGATCAGCAGGATCGCCGGCTGGGCGTTGGACATGCCGGCGTTGCGCACGTCCTGCACCGAGTCGCTGACCTTGGCCACGTCGCCCAGGCGCACCGCGGCGCCGTTGCGGTAGGACAGCACCAGCGGCTCGTACTCCGCGGCCTTGCGGACCTGGTCGTTGGCGTCGACCTGCCAGTGCTGGCCGCCTTGTTCCACCGCGCCCTTGGGCCGGTTGGCGTTGGTATTGGTGATGGCCGTGCGCACCTGGTCGAGCGAGATGCCGTTGGCCGCGAGCTTGTCCGGGTTGAGCTCCACGCGCACCGCCGGCAGCGAGCTGCCGCCGACGCTGACCTGCCCCACCCCCTCGACCTGCGCCAGCGTCTGCGCCAGCACGGTCGAGGCGAGGTCGTACATCTGCCCGCGCGTCAGCGTCCCGGAGGTCAGCGTCAGGATCATGATCGGCGCGTCGGACGGGTTGACCTTGCGGTAGGTCGGGTTGCTCGGCATCCCGGAGGGCAGCAGGCTGCGCGCGGCGTTGATCGCCGCCTGCACGTCGCGCGCGGCGCCGTCGATGTCGCGGCTGAGGTCGAACTGCAGCATCACGCGGGTGCTCGAGCCCAGCGACGAGCTCATTGAGGTCATCTCGCTGACCCCGGCGATGCGGCCCAGCGAGCGCTCCAGCGGCGTGGCCACCGAGGAGGCCATGGTTTCCGGGCTGGCGCCCGGCAGCGAGGCGGACACCGAGATCGCCGGGAAGTCCACCTGCGGCAGCGGCGCGACCGGCAGGAGGCTGAAGCCCAGCATGCCCGCCAGCGCGATCGCCAGCGTCAGCAGCGTGGTGGCGACCGGGCGGAAGATGAAGGGCGCCGAGATGTTCATCGCGTGTCTCCGCCCGCCCGGCCCGCCGCGGCCCGGCGCAGGTCGCCGCGCTCAGCGTGCGCTTCGCGGCGGGCGCGGCGTGCGTCGCGGTGGGCGCGCCAGCGCAGCGACAGCCGCTCGAAGCACAGGTAGATCACCGGCGTGGTGAACAGCGTCAGCACCTGGCTCACGAGCAGGCCGCCGACCATGGTGATGCCCAGCGGCTGGCGCAGCTCCGCGCCCACGCCGGTGCCGAGCATCAGCGGCAGCGCGCCGAGCAGGGCGGCCAGCGTGGTCATCAGGATCGGCCGGAAGCGCAGCAGGCAGGCCTGGTAGATCGCCTCGCGCGGCGCCATGCCCTGCTCGCGTTCGGCGTCGAGGGCGAAGTCGATCATCATGATGGCGTTCTTCTTCACGATGCCGATCAGCAGGATGATGCCGATGATGGCGATGATGCCCAGGTCCTGCCCGCCCAGCATCAGCGCCAGCAGCGCGCCCACGCCCGCCGACGGCAGGGTCGAGAGGATGGTGACCGGATGGATGAAGCTCTCGTAGAGCACGCCCAGCACGATGTACATCGTCACCACCGCCGCCAGGATCAGCAACAGCGTGCTCGACAGCGACGCCTGGAAGGCCAGGGCCGCGCCCTGGAAGCTGGTCTCGACGCTGATGGGCAGGTCGAGCTGGGCCTGCTCCGCCTTGATCGCCTTCACCGCGTCGCCCAGCGCGACGCCGGGCGCCAGGTTGAACGAGATGGTGGCCGCCGGGAACTGAGCGAGATGGTTGATCGCCAGCGGCGCCGGCCGTTCCACGATCTGCGCGACGGAGCTCAGCGGCACCTGCACCGAGGTCGTCGAGGCCGCGCCGGTCGCGCTCGTCGTCGTCGTGCTGCCCGGCACGTACAGCCCCTCGAGCGCGCGCGGGCCGCTGCGGAACTCCGGCGCGGCCTCCAGCACCACGCGGTACTGGTTGGCCTGGGTGTAGATGGTGGAGATCAGGCGCTGGCCGAAGGCGTTGTAGAGCGCGCTGTCGATCGCGGCGATCGTGACGCCGAGGCGCGAGGCGGTGTCGCGGTCGATGTTCAGGTAGGCCTGCAAGCCCTTGTCCTGCCAGTCGCTGGCGACGTCGGCGAGCTGCGGCAGCTGCTGCAGCCGCGCCAGCAGCTGGTCGTTGGCTTTCTGCAGGTCGGCCGAGTCCGGCGAGCTCAGCAAGGGTGAACTGGTACTGCGTGCGGGCGACCCGGTCCTCGATGGTCAGGTCCTGCACCGGCTGCATGTACAGCGGTGATGCCGGGCACCTGGCGGTTGGCATCGCCCAGCCGCGCGATGATCTCGGTCGCCGAGGCGTGCCGCTGCGTGCCAGCGGCTTCAGGTTGATCAGCAGGCGGCCGCTGTTGAGCGTCGGGTTGGTGCCGTCGACGCCGATGAAGGAGGACAGGCTGGCCACCGCCGGGTCCTTCAGCACGACCTCGGCAAGGGCTGCTGCTGGCGCTCGCACATGGCCTGGAAGGAGATCGACTGCGGCGCCTCGGCGATGCCCTGGATCACCCCGGTGTCCTGCACCGGGAAGAAGCCCTTGGGCATGACCAGGTAGAGCAGCGCGGTCAGCGCCAGGGTGGCGGCGAAGCCCAGCAGCGTCAGCACCGGGCGGTCCAGCACCCAGTCCAGGCCGCGCCCGTAGGCCTGGATCATGGCCTCGAACTTCTCGCCGAACCATGTGCCCAGGCGCGGAGTAACGCTTCTGCTCGACCTCGTGGCTTGCAGCAAGCGCGCGCACATCATCGGCGTCAGCGTCAGCGACACCAAGGCCGAGATCAGGATCGCCACCGCCAGGGTGATGGCGAACTCGCGGAACAGCCGGCCGACGACGTCGCCCATGAACAGCAGCGGGATCAGCACCGCGATCAGCGAGAAGGTCAGCGAGATGATGGTGAAGCCGATCTGCCTGGACCCCTTGAGCGCGGCCTCCAGCGGCGTTTCGCCTTCCTCGATGTAGCGCGCGATGTTCTCGATCATCACGATGGCGTCGTCGACCACGAAGCCGGTGGCGATGGTCAGCGCCATCAGCGTCAGGTTGTTGATCGAGAAGCCGGCGAGGTACATCACGCCGAAGGTGCCGACCAGCGACAGCGGCACCGCGACGCTGGGGATCAGGGTGGCGCAGCACGTTGCGCAGGAACAGGAAGATCACCATCACCACCAGCGCGATCGCCAGCAGCAGCTCGAACTGCACGTCGCTGACCGAGGCGCGGATGGTGGTGGTGCGGTCGGTCAGCACCTGCACGTCGACCGAGGCCGGCAGCGTGGCCTGCAGCTTCGGCAGCAGCGCCTTGATGCGGTCGACCGTCTCGATCACGTTGGCGCCCGGCTGGCGCTGCATGTTCAGCATCACGCCCGGCGGTCGTGTTGGCCCAGGCGGCCAGGCGCACGTTCTCGGCGTCGTGTCGACGATCTGCGCGACGTCGCTCAGGCGCAGCGGCGCGCCGTTCTTGTAGGCGATGATCAGGTTGCGGTACTCGTCGGCGGAGCGCAGCTGGTCGTTGGCGTCGAGGGTGGAGGCGCGGGGCGGGCCGTCGAAGCTGCCCTTGGCCTGGTTGACGTTGGCCGCGGCGATGGCGGTGCGCACGTCGTCCAGCGACAGGCCCAGCGCGGCCAGCGCGCGCGGGTTGGCCTGCACGCGCACCGCCGGGCGCTGGCCGCCGGTGATGCTGACCAGGCCGACGCCGGAGATCTGCGAGATCTTCTGTGCCAGGCGGGTATCCACCAGGTCCTGGATCTGCGGCAGCGGCATGCCGTCGGAGGTGACCGCCAGGGTCAGGATCGGCGCGTCGGCCGGGTTGACCTTGCTGTAGACCGGCGGGTTCGGCAGGTCGGTGGGCAGCAGGTTGGTGGCCGGCGTTGATCGCCGCCTGCACCTCCTGCTCGGCGACGTCCAGCGACAGGGCCAGCTGGAATTGCAGGGTGATCACCGAGGCGCCGCCGGAGCTGGACGAGGCATCTGGTTGAGGCCCGGCATCTGCCCGAACTGGCGCTCCAGCGGCGCGGTGACGGTCGACGAGGTCATCACGTCCGGGCTGGCGCCGGGGTACAGCGTCGTCACCTGGATGGTCGGGTAGTCCACCTCCGGCAGCGCCGAGATCGGCAGGAGGCGGTAGGCGATCAGGCCGGCCAGCAGGATCGCCACCATCAGCAGCGTGGTGGCGACCGGCCGCAGGATGAACGGGCGGGACGGGTTCATGGCCATGGCCGGACTCCCGCGGCGATCAGTTGCCGCCGCCGGACGCGGCCTGGCGCTTGGCGCGCCGCTCGGCGATGAACGCCTCGCGCTCCTCGGGGCTCATCTTGAGGAACTTCTCCTTGACCTCGGGCGGCACCCGGTCCAGCCAGGCGGGCAACTCGCCGCCGGCGGACGCGGTCCCGGAAGCGGCCCGGGAAGCGGCCCCCGAGGCGGCGGCACCCGGCGCGCTCGCTCCGCGCTGGCGGCGCGGCGCGGCGTTCGCGCCGGCGCGCTGCTTGGGATCGCTGGCGATGACCTCGACCTTGGCGCCCTCGCGCAGGCGATCCACGCCGTCGATGACGACGCGGTCGCCGGCCTCGAGCTTGCCGTCCACGGCCATCCAGTCGCCGTCGACCGCGCCGGTCTGCACCACGCGCGTGCTCACCGTGTTGTCCGGCGCGACGACGTAGACGTAGAAGCCTTGCGCGCCGCGCAGCACGGCGGCCGCGGGCACGGCCAGGCGGTTCTGCTCGGTGGCGAGCTGCAGCTTCACGCTGACCGACTGGTTAGGGTAGAGCGCGTCATCGTCGTTGGGGAACAGCGCCTTGAGCTTGATCGTGTCGGTGGCGATGTCGATCGCGTTGTCGACGGTCGCCAGCTTGCCGGTAGCCAGGCGGACCTTGCCATCGCGGCTCCAGGCCTCGACCGCCATCGACCCGCCGCCCTTCAGGCCGGCCGTGACCTGCGGCAGCAGCGCCGAGGGAACGGCGAAGGTCAGCGCGATGGGGCGCGTCTGCGTGATGCTGACGATGCCGTTGGTGTCGCCGGTCTGCACGACGTTGCCGATGTCCGCCTGCTTCAAGCCGACACGACCGGAGATCGGCGCGAGCACGCGGGTGTAGGTGACCTGCAGCCGCGCGCTGTCGACGGCGGCCTGGTCGGACTTGACGGTCCCCTCCAGCTGGCGGACGGTCGCCTGCTGCGTGTCGACCTGCTGGCGCGCGATCGCGTCCTTGGCGAGCAGGTCCTTGTAGCGGGCCAGGTCGATGCGGGCGTTGTCCAGCGTGGCCTTGTCGCGGGCGAGCTGGCCCTCGGCCTGACCGAGCGCGGCCTGGAACGCGCGCGCGTCGATCTGCGCCAGCGGCTGGCCGGCCTTGACCTGCTGGCCTTCGGTGAAGTGCAGCTGCTGCAGCACGCCGCTGACCTGCGCGCGCACGACCGCGGTGTTGGACGCGGTGATCGTGCCGATGGCGGAGGCGGTGTGCCGGATGTCCTGCAGGCGCGCCGGCATCACCGACACGGGCTGCACGCGGTTGGCGGCGAAGCGGCCGCCGCGGCCCGCGGCACCAGGACCGCCTGCGCCACTGGCCGCGCGGGCCGGACCGCCTGGCACTCCCTCGACGCCGTCAGCGCCTCGGCCTTTCCACCACCACCAGCCGCCGGCCGCGACGGCCAGCACGACCAGTCCCAGGATCCACGGGGCAGCGCGGCCGCGCTGTCGCCGGCTCATCGGCGCGGCGGAGGTGGAGACGACGCCGGAGACCGGCACGCGAGGCAGCTTGTTGTTCGTGTTCATTCGGGCAGACGAAGCGTGATGTCGCCACCCTAGTATCTGGCTACAGCAGCCTGGTGTCGCCCGCGAAAAGAATCGCAAAGCGTCCGGGCTAACCCGGGGAACGGCCATGAAGAATGCCGCTCCAGGAGCGGCATGACGGGGAGGATCGCGCGGTGTCGCGCGGGGCGCTCAGCGCTCGGCGAGCAGCTTCTCGATGGTGCCGTGCAGCGCGGCGAAGTCGGGTTCGCCGACGAAGCGCTTGACGATCTCGCCGCGCTTGTTGATGAGGAAGGTGGTCGGCGTCAGCTGCACCTTGCCGAAGCTGCGGGCGATCTCGCCCGTGCTGTCCATCGCCACGCCGAAGGGCAGGTGGCGGGTCTCGGCGTAGTTGGCGACGTAGGCGGGCGGGTCATAGCTCATCGCCACCGCGAGCGTGTCGAAGCCCTTGTCCTTGTACTTCTGGTGCGTGGCGATGACGTTGGGCATCTCCTTGACGCAGGTCGTGCACGACGTCGCCCAGAAGTTGACCAGCATGACCTTGCCGGTCCAGGCCTGCGCGGAGCTGTGCCTGGAGCCGTCCAGCAGCACGTAGTTCACCTGCGGCGCGGCCTCGGGCTTGAGCCCCTCATAGGCGAGGCCGGCGCCGACACCGACGGCGGCGACGAGCAACAGGAGTCCGGTCCAGCGAGGCAGCTTCATGGGCGGGGAGTGTAGGCCCGCGCCCCTTGCCCCGCCACTTTGGTGGGGCTTAAGCAGGCAGGGCGGAAGTCAGATCGCCTTGGACAGCTCGAACAGCAGCACGGAGGGCAGGGCGTCCTGCAGGTTCTGACGCGAGATCCGCGCCAGGTGATCCGCCGTCGCGGTGGACAGCTGCGTCTGCTGGTCGCCGTCCATCACCTCGATGAAGCTGAAGCCCGGCACCTCGCCGGTGATGTCGGCGCGCAGGCGGTCGAAGTCCGCGTCGCGCAGCGACTGCTCGAAGGCGATGCCGTGCGGCAGTCCCTCCTCGCAGAACTGCAGGGCCTCGTCCATCGAGCCCACGGCGTCAATGATCAGCCCCATGTGACGCACGGCGGACTGGATCTCCTGCCGGACCTCGCGCCGCGGCGACACGATCAGCAGGTGGCAGCCGGCCAGCGGCTTGGAGTTGTGCGACGGGGCAGGGTCCTCGAGCTCGGGCCGATCCGGCGGCAGCACGGGCTGCTCGGCATGCTGCACGCCGGGCTCCTCGCCGGCGACGCTGGGGAACTCGATCGTCAGCATCGTGATGCCGGCCTCGTCCTCGCGCAGCGGCAGCGCGCCCAGGGTCAGCGCGGTCTGCTCGATCAGTCGCCAGGTCAACGAGTTCAAGGACTCCGGCGCCTCGTGGATCGCCTGCGAGGGCGCGCTGCCCAGGTCCAGCGAGCGATGCGCGAAACGGCACATCAATCGCGCCTTGGCCGGCCAGGGCGTCAGATCGAGGCGCATCTCGAGCGACGAATGCGTGTTGATCAGGGCCCAGTCCATCACCGCGTTGAGCAGCGAGAACAGCAGCGACGCGTCGGTCGTCACCTCGATGGGCTGCAGCAGCTGGCGGATCTGGATGCCGCGCGCCTGGGTCTCGCGGCTGCGCTGCGTGAGCACGCCGCGCAGGACCTGCGTCAGATGGACCCGCTCGCGCGACAGCCGCAGGCGACCTGAGGCCAGCCGGGCGAGCTGCTGCGTGACGATGCCCGCCTCGCGCGCCTGCGCCACCGAGTCGCGCAGCGCGCGCAGGCCCTGGCGATCGATCTGACCGGTGCTGATCAGGGCATGGATCCGCTCCAGCGCCGCGCTCAGCGGGCCGGCGATCTCGGCGCCGAGCTGCTGGACGATGTCGCCCCATTGCGAATCGCTGGGGCGCGGCACCATGTCATTGGCGGCCAGGGGCGCGGCAACGGTGGGGGGCGGGCGGGACATGCTCTCTCGTTCTTGTGGGTCCTCGGCGGGGTGCCGGGACGGTGAGGCGCCATGGTTCCGCGCCCCCCTGGGGGAGGCCATCCCGTGACTCGGGGGCCATCGCCCCCCGGGGTGGATGCCGTGAAATGGCTCACGAATCGCGCGCAAAGCGGGGCGAATTCCGGATCAGCCCTCCCGGCCTTGCCGATCGGCCAGCATCAGCAGCCGCTCGGTGAGCGCCTCGGGCGCCGACACCATCACCTGATGCCCGGTCGGGATCTCGAAGAGCTCCCAGCCCGGCTGGCTGCGGGCGCGTTCGCGCGCCGCCGCGATGGTGAGCAGGGCCGGGCGGTTGCAGTCGATGAAGGTGCGCGGGCGCCGCAGCCAGGCGTCCTTGTCGAAGCTCAGCGGGCTGTCGTAGACGCCGCCGGGCTGAGGACGCTGGCAGCGCATCATCCAGTCGAAGTCGGCCGGCTTGAGCCCCATGCCGTGCGGCTCGGTCACCGGCAGATGGCCGAATTCGGCGATCAGCGCGCGGCGCTGCGCCTGCGTCTCGGGCGTGTGCCGGCTCGACCACGATTCGCCCGGTTCCGGCACGACCGCGTCCAGGTAGACCAGGCGCGCGATGCGGTCCGGCATCTGGTCCGCGACCCCGGTGATCACCATGCCGCTATAGCTGTGCCCGACCAGCAGCACCCGCGTCAGTTCCTCGCACTCGATGACGGCCTTCACGTCGTCGATGTGGGTCTGCAGCGTGATGCCCGCCTGCGGCTGATGCGCCCGTTCGCCCACCCCGCTCAGGGTGACCGGGAACACCCGGTGTCCCGCTGCGCGCAAGGGCGCCAGCACCCGCCGCCAGGTCCAGGCGCCCAGCCAGGCCCCATGCACCAGCACGATGGCCACCCCGGTGGGGGCGTCCTTGCGGGTGATGTCGTCGGGGGTGTCTGTCATGCGATGTCTCTCCGTGTCATTCATCCGATGACGCCGTCCTGGCGCCAGGCCGCGATCGCCTCGGGGCCGTGGCCCAGCTCCGCCAGGACCTCGTCCGTGTGTTGTCCCATCAGCGGCGGGGGCAATCGGTAGGCCACCGGCGTGTGCGAGAGCTTGATCGGGCTGGCCACCACCCGCAGGGAATCGCTCAGCGGATGGTCCATGCCCACGACCATGCCGCGGTGCAGGACCTGTTCGTCGGCGAAGACCTCGGACAGGTCGTTCACCGCGCCGCCCGGCACCTTGGCCGCTTCCATCGCGGCGAGCCAGTGATCGCGCGGCCGCGTGGCGATGCGTTCGGCGAGCAGCGGGACGAGCGCGTCGCGATGCCGCACGCGCTGGGCGTTGGTCGCGTAGCGCGGGTTCCGCGGGAGCGCGGGCAGGTCCAGCAGCTCGCAGAATTTCGCGAACTGGCCGTCATTGCCGACGGCGACGATCAGGTGGCTGTCGCTCGCCTGGAAGACCTGGTACGGCACGATGTTCTGATGCGCGTTGCCCATGCGGCGCGGCGCCTTGCCCGTGGTCAGGTAGTTGGCGCCCAGGTTGGCCAGCATCGCGACCTGCGTGTCCAGCAGCGCCATGTCCACGACCTGACCCTGCCCGGTGGCGTCGCGGTGTCGAAGCGCGGCCAGGATCGCGACCGTCGCGTACATGCCGGTGAACAGGTCGGCCACCGCCACCCCCACCTTCTGGGGCCCTCCACCGGGCAGGGCGTCCGCCTCGCCGGTGACGCTCATCAGCCCGCCCAGGCCCTGCACCGCGTAGTCGTAGCCGGCGCGGTCGCGATAGGGGCCGGTCTGGCCGAAGCCGGTGACCGAGCAGAACACCAGCCGCGGGTTGAGCGCCAGCAGCGTCGGGGCGTCGAGCCCGTAGCGGGCGAGGTCGCCAACCTTGTAGTTCTCGACCAGCACGTCCGCCCGCAACGCCAGTTCACGAATCAGGGCCTGCCCCTGCGGGCTGGCGATGTCGATCGCGATGGAACGCTTGTTGCGGTTGGCACCGAGGTAATAGGCGGCCTCGGCGGTGTCCTCGCCGTCGCGGTTCTTCAGATAGGGAGGCCCCCATCCGCGGGTGTCGTCACCCCCCGGGTGGCCATCCCCGGGGGGACGTTCCACCTTGATCACGTCGGCGCCGAGGTCGGCCAGCGTCTGGGTGCACCAGGGGCCGGCCAGCACGCGGGAGAGATCCAGGACCCGCACGCCCGCGAGGGCCATGGCGGAGGGACGGGAGGGGTTCGCTTCGCTCATCGGGGCATTGTGGAGGAAGCCGGAAGAGGGCGCCCGGTGGCTGTGCGCGTCGATGACGCCGCCCACCATCCGTCGCCCCGCCATAATTTGCCGATGCGTCCCTCTTCAGAGCGTCCCTGCCCCCGCGTCGGGCTGTCCTTCGCGTGCGGGCTCCTGGTCACCATGATCGGAGCGGTCAGCGCGCTCGCCGGCTGCAGCCCCGCGCTCAACTGGCGCAAGCTCAGCCCGGAAGGCGCGCAGCTGACCGTGATGTTTCCCTGCAAGCCGGAGCGCGAGTCGCGCTCGCAGCCCGGTCCCGCCGGCCGGGCCGTCACCGTCACGACGCTCAGCTGCAAGGCGCGCGGCGAGCAGTACTCCCTGACCTGGACGGACCTGGGCGACGCGGGCGCGGCCTCGCCCGCCATGCGACGCATGCACGAGGGCATTGCCCGGCAGATGGCCCCGCAGGCCTCGGCGCCCCTGGGCGTTCGCGGCATCACGCCCGATCCCCAGGCCTTCCAGCAGGCCTTCGAGACGCGGCCCGGCCAGGGCCGCCAGCAGGCGAGGCAGGCGGTGTTCTCCCGCGGCGCGTTCCTCTATCAGGTGTTGATGCAGGGCGAGCGTGTCGACGCGGAGGCCTGGGACGTCTTCCTGGGATCCGTGGAGCTGCCGGCCTGAGCGCGGGCCGCTCGCATCCTCCCCGTGATTGCGGGTTTGTGCGAGCCCCGCCCGAGCCCTGCTGCGGCGCACGATAATGCGCGCCATGTCCGGCCTCCTGCTGATCGCCCATGCTCCGCTGGCCACCGCGCTGAAGCAGGTGGCCGAGCACACCTTCCCGCACTGCGCGCTGCAGCTCAGCGTGCTGGACGTGACGCCGGACATGAGCGCCGACGATGTCGAATCGCAGGCCCGCGCGCTGATCGTCGCGTCCGGGCATGTGCAGACGCTGGTGCTGACCGACGTCTATGGCGCCACGCCGACCAATGCCGCGCTGCGTCTGCAGGGGGCTCAGGTCAAGGTGCTGACCGGCGTGAACGTGCCGATGCTGTGGCGCTCGCTGTGCTACGCCGGTGAGGGGCTGGATGCGCTGATCCAGCGCGCCAGCCAGGGCGGTACCCAGGGGATCCTCTGCGATGCCGTGACTCCGTGCGCTTCCAACAACTCCTCGTCCCCATCGTCCTGCTCATGATCAAGTCGACCCTCACCATCAGCAACAAGTTGGGCCTGCATGCCCGGGCCTCGGCGAAGTTGACGAAGTTGGCGGGGGGATTCAAGGCGGAGGTCTTCATGACCCGCAACGGACGGCGCGTCAATGCCAAGAGCATCATGGGCGTGATGATGCTGGCCGCGGGCATCGGCGCGGAAGTCGAGCTCGAGACCGCGGGAGAGGACGAGCAGGCCGCGCATGAGGCCATCACCGCGCTGGTCAACGACAAGTTCGGCGAGGGCCAGTAAAGCGGCCGAGCCGGGAATCAGCGTCCCAGGAAGTGCTTCCGATAGCGCGCCGGCAGGTCGGCGATGCGCATGATCATCGGCAGGTCCGCGGTGTTGAAGTCCGGATCCCAGGCTGGGCGACCGAGGATGCGGGCGCCGACGCGCAGATAACCCTTGATCAGCGGCGGCGGCTCGACGACCAGGTCCTGGCGCAGTTCATCCACCGGAAGCGGGAGGCGCGGACGGACGTGCCAGGCGATGTCCGCCATGTGGCTGCCCTCCAATTGCCGCCACAGGCTGGCAGCGTAATGGCCACCGTCGCGCATGCTGATGCTGGCGCAGCCGATCATCGTGTCCAGGTCGTTGCGGACCATGAACTCGCAGAGCGCGCCCCACAGGGCCATGATCGCGCCGCCGTTGCGGTGGTCCGGATGCACGCAGGAGCGACCCAGTTCGACCATGCGCGGACGCAGCGTGCGCAATCGGGTCAGGTCGAACTCGGTTTCGCTGTAGAGCCCGCCGGCGCGCCGCGCGGCCTCCGGGGTCAGCACCCGATAGGTGCCGATGACCTCGCCCGGCTGGCCATGCGCGTCGAGCGTGCGGACCAGCAGGTGTTCGCAGAAGGCATCGAACAGGTCCACGTCGTGCCCGGAGGGGGTGCCCGCGGGCACGCTCAGTCGGGCGCCCATCTCGTCGACGAAGACCTGATACCTCAGGCGCTGGGCTTGGCGGACTTCTTCCTGCGTGCGCGCCCAGCCCACGTGGAAGCGAGTGCGCGCAGCTTCTTCAGGGACGTCCTGCGGTCGGACTGGAAGTGACCTCCGGGGCGCCTCGGCGGGGCGCAGATCCGAGAACGGCAGGGTGGGCAGCGGCAGATCCCTCATGGCAAGGCCTCGCTCAAGTGATGCCCGGCATGCTGAGCGGACGGGGTGACGCGTCGGTGACTCATGGGTGAACGAACCGTGACAGTCGCGGCGTCGTCACGGTCTTTCTCGCCCGCTGCTAAAGTCAGCGCATGAGTTTTCAGGTCTTCGGCATTCCCGTTTCTCGCGGCGTGGCGATCGGCCGAGCGGTGCTGGTCGCCTCCAGCCGCGTCGACGTCGCGCACTACTTCATCGGCCCCGCGGACGCGGAGCAGGAATATGCGCGGCTGGTCCGCGGGCGGGACGAGGTGACGCGCGAACTGCAGTCGCTCAAGGCGGAGCTGCCCGAGGACGCGCCCCACGAGCTGGACGCGCTGCTGGATGTGCACCTGCTGCTGCTGAACGACGAGGCGCTGGTGGACGCCGCCCGAGACTGGATCGTGGACCGGCACTACAACGCCGAGTGGGCGCTGTCGGCTCAACTGGAAGTCCTCGCGCGTCAGTTCGACGAGATGGAGGACGACTACCTGCGCGAGCGCAAGGCGGACCTGGAGCAGGTGGTCGAGCGCATCCTGTCCGCGCTGGCCGCCGAGCTGGACGACTCGCCCAGCGGGCCGGCGTCGGTCGTGGCCCGTGACTTCGCAGGCGAGGATCCGCTGCTGCTGGTGGCCGCCGATATCGCGCCGGCCGACATGATTCAGTTCAAGCGCAGCGTCTTCCAGGGATTCATCACCGACATCGGTGGGAAGACCTCCCATACCGCCATCGTGGCGCGGAGTATGGCGATTCCCGCCGTGGTGGGAACGCGAGAGGCGTCGCGGCTGATCCGGCAGGACGATTGGGTGATCATCGACGGCGACGCCGGGACCGTGATCGTGAATCCGTCCCCCATCGTGCTGGAGGAGTACCGCTTCCGTCAGCGGCAGGCGGAGCTGGAGAACGCCCGACTGGCCCGCTTGCGCCACACGCCCGCCATCACGATGGATGGCCAGCGGATCGAGCTGCACGCCAACATCGAACTGCCCGGGGATACGGTGGCGGCCCTGGCGTCCGGCGCCACCGGCGTGGGACTGTTCCGCAGCGAGTTCCTGTTCATGAACCGCGACGGCGACCTGCCCAGTGAGGAAGAGCAGTTTCTCGCTTACAAGAGTGCCGTGGAGGCCATGGCCGGCCTGCCGGTGACGATCCGAACGGTGGACATCGGTGCCGACAAGCCCCTGGATCGGATGTCGGTCAACGAACTCCGTCATGAGCACGTGCTGAATCCGGCCATGGGACTTCGTGCGATCCGGTGGAGCTTGGCGGAGCCGGCGAT
>JBCNOF010000001.1:0-2500 GCA_039594005.1 Roseateles sp. | reverse complement strand
GTGGGAAGGCATAGACAGCTAGGAGGTTGGCTTAGAAGCAGCCATCCTTTAAAGAAAGCGTAATAGCTCACTAGTCGAGTCGGCCTGCGCGGAAGATGTAACGGGGCTCAAACCATACACCGAAGCTGCGGATGCGACAGTTTACTGTGCGTGGTAGAGGAGCGTTCTGTAAGCCTGTGAAGGTGAGTTGAGAAGCTTGCTGGAGGTATCAGAAGTGCGAATGCTGACATGAGTAACGATAATGGGGGTGAAAAACCCGCACGCCGAAAGACCAAGGGTTCCTGCGCAACGTTAATCGGCGCAGGGTGAGTCGGCCCCTAAGGCGAGGCTGAAAGGCGTAGTCGATGGGAAACAGGTTAATATTCCTGTACTTCGGGTTACTGCGATGGAGGGACGGAGAAGGCTAGGCCAGCCTGGCGTTGGTTGTCCAGGTTTAAGCGTGTAGGCGTGACCTGGTAGGCAAATCCGCGGTGCTTAACGCAACCCTGAGGGGTGATGACGAGTGCCTGCTGTGCAGACGAAGTGGTTGATGCCATGCTTCCAGGAAAAGCTTCTAAGCTTCAGGTAACCAGGAACCGTACCCCAAACCGACACAGGTGGTCGGGTAGAGAATACCAAGGCGCTTGAGAGAACTCGGGTGAAGGAACTAGGCAAAATGGCACCGTAACTTCGGGAGAAGGTCGCCGCCGTTAGTAGGTGAAGGCATTTACTTGGGAGGAGCCCAATGAGGCCGAAGAGAACCGGCTGGCTGCGACTGTTTATTAAAAACACAGCACTCTGCAAACACGAAAGTGGACGTATAGGGTGTGACGCCTGCCCGGTGCCGGAAGGTTAATTGATGGGGTCAGCCGCAAGGCGAAGCTCTTGATCGAAGCCCCAGTAAACGGCGGCCGTAACTATAACGGTCCTAAGGTAGCGAAATTCCTTGTCGGGTAAGTTCCGACCTGCACGAATGGCGTAACGATGGCGGCGCTGTCTCCACCCGAGACTCAGTGAAATTGAAATCGCTGTGAAGATGCAGTGTACCCGCGGCTAGACGGAAAGACCCCGTGAACCTTTACTGTAGCTTTGCACTGGACTTTGAGCCTGCTTGTGTAGGATAGGTGGGAGGCTTTGAAGCGTGGACGCCAGTTCTGCGTGGAGCCATCCTTGAAATACCACCCTGGCATGTTTGAGGTTCTAACTCTGGCCCGTTATCCGGGTCGAGGACAGTGTATGGTGGGTAGTTTGACTGGGGCGGTCTCCTCCTAAAGAGTAACGGAGGAGTACGAAGGTGCGCTCAGACCGGTCGGAAATCGGTCGCAGAGTGCAAAGGCAAAAGCGCGCTTGACTGCGAGACAGACGGGTCGAGCAGGTACGAAAGTAGGTCTTAGTGATCCGGTGGTTCTGTATGGAAGGGCCATCGCTCAACGGATAAAAGGTACTCCGGGGATAACAGGCTGATACCGCCCAAGAGTTCATATCGACGGCGGTGTTTGGCACCTCGATGTCGGCTCATCACATCCTGGGGCTGAAGTCGGTCCCAAGGGTATGGCTGTTCGCCATTTAAAGTGGTACGCGAGCTGGGTTTAGAACGTCGTGAGACAGTTCGGTCCCTATCTGCCGTGGGCGTTGGAGATTTGAGAGGGGCTGCTCCTAGTACGAGAGGACCGGAGTGGACGAACCTCTGGTGTTCCGGTTGTCACGCCAGTGGCATTGCCGGGTAGCTATGTTCGGAAGAGATAACCGCTGAAAGCATCTAAGCGGGAAACTTGCCTCAAGATGAGATCTCCCCGGGGCCTTGATTCCCCTGAAGGGCCGTCGAAGACTACGACGTTGATAGGCTGGGTGTGTAAGCGCTGTGAGGCGTTGAGCTAACCAGTACTAATTGCCCGTGAGGCTTGACCATATAACTTTGACACTCAAAACGTCAGAGACTGAGGTCACGCAGTTTTACCGTTCTTCAAACTCGAAGACGCAATCAAACCAAAGCTGATTTGACTCTACCGAATTGGGTTTGCTGACCAAAACGCAGCAAACCAACCAGTCAAGCCTGATGACCATAGCGAGTCGGTACCACCCCTTCCCATCCCGAACAGGACCGTGAAACGACTCCGCGCCGATGATAGTGCGGATTCCCGTGTGAAAGTAGGTCATCGTCAGGCTAATACTTGCGAAGCGCCCAGCTCGCGATGGCTGGGCGTTTTTCTCTCTGCAAGATCAGCGCTTCGTGCAGCGCTGATCTCGAGGCAGGAAGCCAACGCGTGTGAAGATGAATGCTAAAAAGTGCTGAAAGTGAATGACCGTAGAGCCATCTCCGCTGACGCAAGCAGCGAGCGACGAAAGCTGAGGCGAAAGCTGCTTCGATGTTCTTTGAAAGAATTGGACAGCCGATAAGCGTGGGCGTCTGGACGAGCGACGCTGATGAACGAGTTAAATCGCTAGATGCTCACGTTTGAAAATGAATCGAAGGCATGAAAGTGACCTTTGTGGTCGATTGCCGTTTGAGAATTCAAGATCG